>CAVVFX010000026.1:0-167358 GCA_963747535.1 Terriglobia bacterium | reverse complement strand
CCGGACAATGTGCACGGATCGCTGAAGTCATTGTGGGAGGAGCGATCCTGGGTGCAGCGGAAAAAACGAACTCCCTGTTCGGTCTGAGGATGCGAATCTTAACCGGGGCGGTTTGGTTTCTGACCAGAGGCGTCTCGGATGCACAGCTCGGGGCGGGTTGCGCTCGGTTTTGCGGTACGAAGCCAATTTCTTCTAAGTAGTAATAATTTGTTATGGTTATGCGTGTCCTTGGCAGCGGCGGCGGTTTTTCGTTTGTGCATTTTGGTGCACGGATAGCGGAAATATGCGAAGTGCACAAAGCCGCCATGACCGGGACGGGCGGGGATGAAAGAAGCGCGAGAGGGCGGATGCGGGCGCGTTCGACGCCGGCACCGGTTTCGGGTCTTTCGGTATTGCCGGCGGAACGCGCGATTTCCTGGCTGGCAAGTTTCTGCGCCGCGGCACGGCCGGCAGGCGAGACGGTAAAGACGAGCAACGTCGACAAATGGCACTCCTCAAGTTTCAAAAAGGTCGCGTGCGGGCGACCGGCGGACGGCACACCTTGGCCGTTCTACTTTCAGGTTGACATGCGAGCGGCAGGGTTTTTGAGGGGGCGGCGCCTATGTTGTTGGGATGAAGCGGTAGAAATGGGCGAAGGGCTGGCTACTGGCAGAAAGTGCACAGACCGATCCTCCGGTCCCGCGCGAGTTTTCGACGTCTGCCGGACCTATCTTCAATCCACCAATTTGGTGCATAATGGTGTAATGAGAACCACCACCAGATCCGTGCGACAAAGCATCAGCCTGCCAGCGAACGTCGCCTCGCAAGTTCGCAGCTTGGCGAAGGCACGCAGGCTGAGTGCGAGTCGGTTGCTGTTAGAACTGATCGAGAACGGCATGGCGGCGGAGAAGCGCAAGCAGCAGGAATTTATTGACCTCGCCGAACGGTTCCGAAATGCAACTGATCCCGAAGAGGTCAAACGCCTTGGTGATCAGATGGGCCGAATGGTTTTTGGCGCCTGATGCCAAGAATCGAGACGTGGGGCAATCTGCCGCTTGGTGTTCGCCAGCATTTGATAGATCGGATGCGAGATCGGGCGATCAGCATCGCTGATCTGAATCGTCTTCGGCTCTGGATTGACTCGAATCCGGAAGTGCCGGAAGGCGATTGGTGCAGGGATTTCCAATGCGGCATTTGGCCGTGTAACGCGTACCAGTGTGGCGAACGATCGGGGGGTGCGTTCCGGCAGCAAGTCTTTGGTTGCTCTTTCCTTCGTTTCAGTGGGCAGACACCTTGGCTATTAAGGGCTCCATGCGTTCAGTGAACAGCATTGAGTCTAAAGTGGATTCTTCCGCGGCTCTCCGGAAACGGCGGCCAAACGTCGCTCGCGGCGGCAAAGGTGCAAGTTTCAGACGTACTGGACCGCAGTCTGCCCCGCGGTTAGCGACTCTCCAGAAACAGCGCCGTTCGGAGGCTGCTCTGGAGCCGGGCAGACCACAAAGAACGATGGTCTGCCCCACGGGGACCGGTGACGGGCCGTTTCAGATCCCTTTCGTCGCGGCGTGCTCGTGCGGCTAATAGCCGCCTGCGGCCACGCGCCTCAAGAAAGCTACAATCGGAGAAATGTCTTCCTCTCCAGTTCTTGTTGCCTCACGAGATCGTTTTCGCGCTGCCCGGACGCGGGACTTCACTGAGTCGGTTATCCGTGAGATGACCCGGTTGGCGCTGAATCACGGCGCGGTCAACCTGGCGCAAGGCTACCCCGACTTTGCAGCTCCGATGGAGTTGAAGAAAGCGGCCATCGCAGCCATCGAGGAAGACATCAACCAATACTCCATCACCTGGGGCGCCAAGCCTTTCCGGCAGGCGATCGCGGCGAAATACCTGCGCACCTACGGGCTCGAGTTTGATCCTGAGCGGGAGATCACGGTCTGTTGTGGAGCTACGGAGGGGATGATCGCGTCTCTATTAGCAATTACTAATGAAGGCGACGAGGTGATCGTATTCGAGCCATTCTACGAGAATTACCATCCCGACACGCTGCTCTGCGGGGCGACGCGAAAGCTGGTCTCATTGCGCGCGCCGGACTGGACTTTCGATCCCGACGAGCTGCGGGCGGCGTTCTCCCGGCGGACAAAGGCCATCATCATTAATACGCCGAATAACCCAACAGGTAAGGTATTTTCCCGTACAGAATTGGAGTATATCGCCGGACTCTGCCAGGAGTTCGATACGTTAGCGATAACTGATGAGATCTACGAACACATCACTTACGACGGATTACAACATATCCCTTTGATCAGCATCAGAGGTATGCGGGATCGTTGCATTCTGGTGAATAGCATGAGTAAGACCTATTCAGTAACCGGATGGCGGGTCGGATGGGTCCTGGCAGCGCCGGATCTGACGGATTCCATTCGAAAGGTGCACGACTTTCTGACCGTAGGAGCGGCGTCTCCATTGCAGCAGGCGGGGGTTATGGCACTTTCGTTAGCGGATGATTACTATGCCGGACTTGCCCTAAGTTACTCAGATAAACGAGATACGATTGTCCGTATCTTGACTGGCGCCGGATTCCATTGCTTTCAACCTCATGGTGCTTACTACGTGATGACCGACATATCCCGCTTGGGTTATGCCGATGATACTGCCTTCGCCCGGTACATGGTGGAACAAATCGGTGTCGCGGCGGTCCCAGGATCCAGTTTTTATGAAAATTCTTTGGCCGGAAGGCAACAAATTCGCTTTTGTTTTTGTAAGAATTATGAGACTCTAGAAGAAGCCGGGAAGCGGCTCTCCAGAATTCCACGCCACTGACTTCTAGTGGTCGTTGCACCGGCGGGAGGGTTTGAGATGCTTCCGTCTTTTCTGCTTACCGAGCGCCAGATTCACGACAGCGGCTTCACCCCCGCCGTAGATCTTGGCATACCCATTGACGAACCGATTGAAATTATCCTTGGCGTAACCCATGCCAAGGAACAGCAAAGTCTGGACCTCTCGATTTGGGGTTCGGAAGACGGCCTGAATTGGGGCGATCGTCCTTTACTCGCTTTTCCGCAGAAGTACTACTGTGGAACGTACAAAATGGCTCTGCATCCTGGACGGAGGCGGATCCGGTTCCTGCAGGCTCGCTGGAATGTTAGCCGTTGGGCCCACGGTTTGAAGGGTCCTGTTTTCGACTTCTATATTATGGCGAGAGATTTACAGGCGCGGTCTATGGCTCGGTCCGCCTGAATTTCTCCTTAAAATTCTTCTCCCCCAACAAAAAGGCCTCCGGAAAGATTCCGGAGGCTTTTTTGTTTTGGAAACAGGACGGATTAAAGTTCGCCACACAAACTTTATCAACCGCCGATCGAATACATCGGACGCGGCGGAGGAACAAACCGGGTGCTGTTGATCTGGTGGCCGAGCCACTTTCCCTCGACGTTCCCGCGGATCGCCGCAGCCAGGTCGTCGTCGCTTCCTCCGCGCAGGATGTGCTTTACATCCGTCTCCTCGATCGCGAACAGACAGTACCGCACTTTCCCCTCGGAGGTAAGCCGCAGGCGGTTGCAGTTCAGGCAGAATGGACGTGTGACAGATGCTACCAGCCCCACGGTCCCTCCTCCGTCCACATAACGATACTCGGTGGCCGGCGCACGTCGATCAGCATCCGGCACCTCCTCCAAGGGTGAAATCTCGCGCGAGAGAGTCTCAATGATCTCGTCCGCAGTCAGCACTTTTGACCGGTCCCAAAGATCCTGGGCGTCGAGCGGCATGAACTCGATGTAACGCGGTTCGAATCCATGTTCGCGGCAGAAGCGGGCCACCGGCACGATATCCGGTTCGATCAGATTCTTGACCGCGACGATATTGAGCTTGATCTTTTTGAAGCCGACGCGCCTCGCAGTTTCAATCCCGACGAGCACGCGAGACAAGTCGTCCCGCCGCGTGATTTGCTTGAACCGCTCGCGGTCCAGGGTGTCCAGGTGGATGTTCAGCCGTCGTAGACCGGCATCGTATAGCGCCTGGGCATGCTGGTCCAGCAGCACGGCGTTGGTGGTCAGCGCGAGATCCTGAATTCCGGGTATGGAAGCCAGCCGTTCGACCAACCGAGGAAGGTCCCTTCGTACCAGGGGTTCGCCGCCGGTGATCCGCAATTTCGTCACACCGAGCGTCGCCGCTACGCGCGCGAACCGCTCGATCTCTTCAAACCTGAGGATCTCGCTCCGGTCCATGAACTGGACGCCCTCTTCCGGCATGCAGTAGAAGCAGCGGATATTGCAGCGGTCGGTGACACTGATCCGCAGGCTGTCGTGGATCCGGCCGAAACCGTCGACCAGCTGCCCGGCGCCGCCCGTTATCACTTGACCGCCAGCATGCGCTCGATGGGTATTAACGCCCGGCGCATCATCTCGGGATCGATCTCCACGCGCGGCTGCAGATTCAGCAGCGAGTCTCTGAGTTTCTCCAGCGTATTGAGCCGCATGTACGGGCATTCGCTGCAGTTGCAGTTTTCGTTGTTGACGAAATAGAACTTCTTCCCCGCGCCCAGTTTTTGCAAGGAATAGTTAACGCCGCTCTCGGTCACGACGATGAACTCGCGCGATGTACTGTTGACGCAGTAGTCGATCAGGGCCGACGTCGAGCCGACAAAATCCGCAAGATTGAGAATGGCTTCGGGGCATTCCGGATGCGCCACGACTTCGGCCTCGGGATGTCGTTGTTTCGCCTCCAGAACGCGCCGGACCGGAAATGTCGCATGCACGATGCACGCGCCCTGCCAGATCTTCATATTGTCCCGGCCGGTCTGCTGCTTGACGTAGTTTCCGAGATTGCGGTCGGGCAGGAACAGGATGGTCTTGTCCGGCGGAATGGAGTTGACCACCTGGACCGCGTTGCGCGACGTGCAGAGGATGTCGCTCTCGGCCTTCACTTCCACCGAAGTGTTGATGTAGCTGACGATGACGTGATCCGGATTCCTGCGCCGGTATTCCCGGATCGGTTCGACCGGACAACCCTCTACCAGGCTGCAACTGGCGGCTTTGTCGGGAACTACTACGATTTTGGAGGGGTTGAGTACCTTGGCAGTCTCGGCCATGAACCAGACACCGCAGAACGCGATCACATCACCGTCGAGCGATCGCGCTTTCCGCGCCAGTTCCAGGCTGTCACCGACCACGTCGGCAAGGGATTGAATCTCAGCCTCCTGATAATGGTGGGCCAGCAGGACCGCGCGCCTTTCGCGCTTCAATTCCTGGATTTCCTCGGCGATCGAAGTAGTAGCAAACATGGCAGATGGGGAGATGTTCTAACTCCATTTTAACAGTCGGGGATGAGCGGCGGAGGCGGGGGCCGGCGGAGACTCTTATTACGCAGACTGCCGGACGATCAGGCGCGGCTCTAATAGTACGGTTTTAGGGCGCGCAGCCCCTTTGGCTTCAATTTGCGACAGCGCCAGTTTGGCGGAACGGTCGCCGATTTCTTCACTTTGCTGATCGACGGTGGTGAGCGGGACCCGCAGAAAGGCGGCGTAGCGCACGTTGCCGCAGCCCACGATCGCGATGTCTTGCGGTATGCGCAGCCCGCGATCGAAGATGGCTTCCATAGCGCCCATAGCGGTGGGATCGTTATAACAGAAGACGGCATCCGGTAGAGGCGACCGCGAAAGAAGTTGGCGCATGGCATCGTGGCCGCTGCGGTCACTCGATTCGTCGCCATGTTCGCGCACGATCAGCAACTCGGGATCGAGCGCAATGCGATGCGCGGCGAGAGCGGCGCGGTAGCCCAGAAGGCGTCCCGTCGCGGTGCTGACTTGAGGTCCCCCTATGTGGGCGATCCTGCGGCGCTGCAGCGAAATCAGGTGCTCGGTAGCGATGCGGCCGGCGGCCTCATCATCCACGCCGGCAAAATTCGCTGTGAGGCCGGAAAGCTTCCGGTCGATGAGAACGTATGGCGTCTTCTGTTCCTCGATCCGGAGGAACATCTGAATGTCGGACTGAGCCGAAGCGATGATCAGCGCGTCGACGCAGCGCGCAAGCAGTTGCTCGACCTCCTGCTGCTCGAGTTCCGGATCTTCTTCAGAGGACGAAATTACCAGGTTGTAACCCTTCTTGCGCAGCACGCGGGACATGCCTTTGGCTACTTCGCCGAAGAACGGATGCACCAGGTCAGGGACGATCAGGCCAATACTGTACGTCCGGCCCGTGACCAGCGCGCGGGCGGCGAGGTTGGGCCGATAGTTCACTTCCTTCATGCGTTTGAGGACGCGGTCCCGGGTTTCGGCACTGATATCGGGGTGGTCGCGCAACACTTTGGAAACTGTGACAATGGAGATTCCCAGATCGTGCGCGATGTCCTTCATGCGGGCGGGCATGGGCGAATTATCGCATAATAAACGATTACTTCAACGGAAGGTGACGAGAATGATTGGAAAAAATGCGAGTGGAAAGCACCTTGGCATGGTGACGGGGGCTACGCGGTTGGGCACTTTGGGGAAGCGGCTGCTGCGCAGCCGGGCAGACCACCAAAGACGATGGTCTGCCCCACGGGAGCGAGGTAGTGTTGCCCTGGCGTTGCTTTTGATTCCTGTAATCGGGTTGGCGCAGGAGCGGAAGCTGATCGATCCGGAGTTGAGCGCCTGGGAGAAGAATGGCAACGGGATCTGGACCGTGCTCAAAGATGGATCCCTGGTTGGCCAGCGTCCTCATCCTACGGGAAAAACTCCTCTCGCCGAGCCGTTTCCGGTCGACGCGAAACAGTATCAGCACTGGCTCAGCGCGCAATCCTGGTTGTACACCAAAGACGAGTTCGACGAATTCGATCTGCACGTGGAATACTGGGTGCCGATCGGCGGCAACAGCGGGGTCTCGATCCGCGATACCTCGCGCGGCAAGCAGTCGTATGGGCCCGGATCATGGAAGACGCCTGCCCACATCGGGTACGAGATTCAGATTTTGAGCGAAGAGCCGGCCGCGAATCCTTCGGGCTCAATTTACGACGTAGCTCCGGCGCCGGGAGGGCTTCAGGTGAAGAACGACTGGAACACTCTGGATATAGAATCGCGCCACAATCTGATTCGCGTGCGGCTCAACGGGAAACTGGCAGCTGAGAGTCCTGGAGTACCCGAACGCCCGCTGAAGGGGCCGATCGGCTTGCAGTTGCACGACGCGTTCAGCTGGGTTCTGTTCCGGAACATTCGCCTGCACGTGGTCCATTAGGGTGAGTGCGACTGGCAAGCAGACGGTCGAGCGGTTATACCAGCAACGCCACGACCCGGGGTGGGGTGCGCGCATCGCCCGGGTGCTCCGTCCGCCGGCGCCATTTGTGCCCAATCCGCAGGAGCAGATCGACGCGCCGCTGGGACGCTGGAATCTCTACATCGGCGGCGGCGGGTGTTTTGTGGACGGGTACGTCAATCTCGATCTGTTTCCGATCGCTGGGGTCGACGTGGCTGCGGACGCGGCGCGGTTGCCGTTTGGTGACGCGACTTTCCAGAGGGTGGAGTGCGACGCGGTGCTCGAACATGTTCCGGACCCGGATTGCGTGATGCGGGAGATCGAGCGCGTGTTGCGGCCCGGCGGATATACGCACGTGGTGACCCCGTTCTGCCATCCGTTTCACGAGTACCCGAAAGATTATCGCCGCTTCACGCCGGATGGGTTGTGTGCCATGGCTGGAGGACTGGAGGTGATCGCGACGGGCTGGCGCACGGGTCCGACAGCCACCATGCTGGTCTTCACGCTGGAATATGTGAAGCTGCTGCTGCCGTGGAGATGGTGGCGCGTGTTATCGCATGGCGTGCTGGGATGGGCGCTGTTCCCGTTTCGCTATCTGGATTTGTGGATGCTGCGGACAGGCGCCGCACGGCGTATCGGGAATCACTGTTATGTTTGGCTGCGAAAGCCTGAAGACATTGGGCCACGAATGAACATGAATGAAGAGGAATAAGCGGGTCAGAACACGTTTGGCAGGATGCGCCACGTGGTTGCAGCATACTGGCTGTATTCCGGATAGCGTCGGAGGAGGAGGATTTCCTCTGAACGCATACGGATGAAGAGCATGGCGGCGGCTAACACGGTCGCGGACAGGCTCCCGAGGCTGGGGTGCGCGGCTGCGCCGGCTGCCAGGAAACAAAAGATTGCCGCATAGATCGGATGGCGGATATAGCGGTAGGGTCCAGTCATCACGATGCCGCCCTCGGTCGGGTTCGCTGCGGCATGGAAGCTTCTCAGTCCAAAAGTCACCCGCGCCCAAATCAGGAGCAGGAACGCAGCGCTCTGCACGGCAAGGGTGACTGGCCCGTTGGCGAACAGCGATCGGAAAAAGAACATCGAGAGACAGCAGGCGACGAGCACCACAAGGGCTGCCAAGGAGGCGGCCTTGTAGTTCATCGGCTACTTTCGCACGATCATGACGCGCGAAGGATAGAAGCCTTGCTGCACGATCTGGTCGTGTTCAATTTTAAACCCGTACCCGGCCAGCATTTCCTCGAAACTGGACTCCAGCATCCGGCCCCAAAACGCCGGTACGAGGGTTCCCGCGAGGCGGTGCATGGCATTGAATGCCGGCAGGTTTTGGCCGACGTTTACCAGGATGAGCCTCCCGCCCGGGCACAGCACGCGATGCATCTCGTCCAGTGTGCGTATCAGATCTTCGGGGCCGAGCAGTTCCAGAAGATAACATGAAACTACCGCGTCGAAGGCGCCGTCGCGAAACGGCATGCGGCTGGCATCGACGGCCTGGCAGTGAGAACGAGCGCCAGGGATCCGGCGTCGCGCCTCGCGCTGGGTCCGGGCCGCCATGTTGGGCGAGATATCCACTCCACAGGTGAGTCCGCGGGGATTGCGCCGCGCCAGGTGGCGAAACATTTCGCCGGAACCGGTTGCGACCTCGAGCACCCGCATGCCGTCGTGGATCTCCGCGAGCGAGAGCGCGAGTTTATGCGCCTCGGCATGAAACAGTTTGCTCGAAAGAGGATAAACGCCGGCGACCAGATCGTAGAGCCGGCGGGTGTGGTGCTTGACTCCCCGAAATCCATCTCTTTCGAGGGCAGGAGGAACGCTGCGAGTTGCCATTCAGTCGATCACCGCCGGCCGGGTTGCGGTCTCCAGCGTCGTCCTGTAATTCCACGTACGTCGTTTTAGTTGGCTGTTCATCAGCATACAATCGTCATGAGAGTGGTACGTATTCTGCACCGCTTCTGTTCGTCTTTACAATAGTACCTTGTCATCGCAGGCCGGTTTCGGATGGGTTAAATAGCAATTAAACTTTGGCCAGGCGTATTGCTACCAATCGACCACCGGGCCATCGTCGGCGTCGTAGCTCTCCCGATTGCGCCGGTCGTGGTCCCTTTGCCTTCAAATGGGTATCCACTTGAATCAGGTAAACGATATGGCGACTGGTTGGTGGGGCGGTCCCCCTGGACCGCGCCGGACGCCTCGTCCGGCTCCCGGAAGCGGAGGCAGGGGCCTCCGAGCGGGCGAGGGCGCCCGCCCCACGAAGTGCTGCCAACTTTCCTGAGCTGAGTCAAGTGGATACCCCATTTGCCCTCAATCGCGGCCGATCCGGCGTGGTCCAACGCGGCGAATCCGGCGGTGGCGAGAAGGGACGGAATAACGAAACGGCGTGTCGGGATCATCCGCGTGGATTATATCAGTGAAGGCGGGTGAGAATCTGCTTCGCTCGTTGGCAGGAGGGCTGCTGGCGCCTTTTCACGGCTTGCGGGCGGCGGAGAGGTCCTTGGCTTTCTGGAGATCGTCCTTTGCGGTGGGATCGCCGATTTTCTTCTTCAGCTCTCCTCTGGCCACATAGCCGCGGATGAATTTGGGATTCGCGGCGATGGCTTTGTCGAATTCCGCTAACGCCTTCTGAGTCGCATTCTGCTGATCGTAGATCATGCCTGCGGCGTAGAAGGGCTCAGCCATATCGGGCTTCAGGACGGCAGCCTGCTGATAATTCTCCATCGCCTCTTTCATATGGTGCTGCTGCTCTTCGGCTATGCCCAGTTGGTACCAGGCTTGTGCGAAGTCCGGACGAAGTTCCGTAACTTTGAGGAAATCCGCCCGGGCCTTCTTGGGGTTGCCGGCTCCAAGGTACGCCTGGCCCCGGTAGATGTAAGCGTGAATGTCGGCCGGGGCGAGATTGATGGCTGCAGTGAAAAGGTCGACGGCAATCCCGTAGTTACGATCAGCTAATTCCTTACGGCCGTCCCGCAGCACTTTTGGTTCGGGACCAGCCATATCCTTGGCGAAGTTCGGAAGTTCAGGAATCGGTGGTCCGCCTGCCGGATTGGCGGGCGGAGGCTCGCGCAGTTCTGATGGGGGATGCGACGGCCGGTTTCTGTCGACCCGGCGGTCGTGCCCGGAGGACCCCCACGACGAGCCCAACGACGGGCCCGTTCGCCCCACGGGATTTGGACCCATTAGGGGCGGCGGCCCGAACGGTCTCAATTCCGGACGTGCAGGCCGCTCTCCATGCATGTGCCCATTCATCAACGTGAGGGCCGTGACTACAATGCTACTCACGATCAGGCCCACTGCAATGAACATCGGCGCATGTCCGCTCCACTTGCCGGGACGCTGGAGAGGGGCGGTGGCGACCTTCGGAGTGAGTTCGGGACTGACATCGATCATCCCGGTGAGCGCGACCGTCGGCTGCTCCTCCGGTGGACGCAATAGCGCCTGCACCGTTTCCCCGTCGAAGGTCGCGATCAATGCCTCGACGAAGGCCGTGCAGTTTGGATAGCGGCCCGACGGTTGCCGGTCAAGAGCCCTTGCGAGCACCGGACTGGCAGCAGCCGGGAGGGAAGGATTCTGGATGTGAGCCGGTTCGGGAGTCTCGTTCAGAACCTTTTGGGCCAGCGTGACCGGCGTCCTGGCCTCAAAGAGTGGTTTCCCCGTCAACATCTCGTAGGCTACCGCGGCCATCGAGAACTGATCGGTCCGGCCGTCCAGAGCCTCGCCTCTGATTTGCTCCGGAGACATATACTGGATGGTCCCGGCGATCATTCCGGTAGCGCCGGCGCCGCCTTGCTCGGTTGCCCGGGCGAGGCCGAAGTCCATGATGCGGACCCGCGCATGCTGGTCGATCATAATGTTGCCGGGCTTGATGTCGCGGTGCACGACCCCTTTGCGATGAGTGTAATCGAGAGCCGCCGCGATATCGCGCAAAACGCGCAGCAGCCAGGCGGTGTCGGGCGCCGGCGAGCGATGCATGCGCGCGGAGAGGGTTTCGCCGGCTATGTACTCCATCACCAGATAGGTGGTGTCGCCGGACTCGATAATGTCGTGGACGTTGACTACATTGGGATGGGAAAGGCCGGCCGAGGCACGGGCATCGCGCAGAAGTTGCGTGCGCAAAAACTCCCGCTGGGCGATATCGGTTATCTCGAAGTGGATGGTCTTAATGGCGACCTTGCGGCCCAGCAACGGGTCGTCCGCCAGGTACACCACGCCCATGCCGCCGCGTCCCAGCTCCTTCTCAATTCTGTATCTGCCAACCTGCTCGACCATCGGATCACTTAATTATCCGTGATGCCGGTTGTTCAGGTCACATTGGGCGGCCACTTGCGTCTTCTCCTGCGCCCAGGAACAATTAACTATGGACATCAAATATTTCAAGCAGAAGCTTCTCGACAAAGAGCGCGAACTCCAGGCAGAAATCGCCGGTCTGAAAAGTGACGTCGACGGCAATGATGTTAACGACGTCAGAGACTCCACCGACACGGCTGAGACCGACGAGGAGCAATCGGAATCTCTGGACGAAGCTACTGCTCTGACGCGCACCCTGGAAGAAGTTCGAGACGCCCTCCAGCGCATCCAAGACGGAACCTACGGGAAGTGCATTCGCTGCGGAAAGGAAATTGAATCGGCCAGGCTGGAAGCTGCTCCCTGGGTCGCGTATTGCCGTGCCGATCAGGAGCGGCGAGATGCTCGTCGGTCGACAGCCGAGGGTTCTACGCTGTAGCGAAGATCGCGCCGGAAGTTGGCCCGTGACGTCTCCAGAGCGGCGCAGACGAGGCCATTCTGCAAACCACTCCCGGATTGCGATTTACTAGATGCTGATGCGTCTCAAATCGTTGTGGCTGATTGTTTGGGCTATACAGTCATTTGCGCAGACTGCTCCACCCGTTTCCCTTCGGGATCAGGGTCGAGAGGAGTTCACCAGGCTGTGCGCCGTGTGTCACGGGGCCGAGGGGACTGGCGGCGATCGCGGACCCTCGCTGGTCAGCAACCGCCGCCGGCGCGCGGGACGCCCGGCGAGCGAGATTCACGACATTATCCGGCAGGGTACGCCCGGTGGCATGCCGGCTTTCAAGCTAACCGACGTGCAAATCGACGCCCTCACGTCTTTTGTGCGTTCGTTGAATTCCACCGCATTTGAGAATCAGCCGGCCGGAGATGTGGCTACCGGGGAGCGATTCTTCTTTGGTGACGGGCATTGCGCATCGTGCCACATGGTGAAAGGCCGCGGCGTGGCGAAGGGACCGGATCTATCGAATATCGCGAAACAGCTTTCATTGGCCGAGTTGGATCGCTCGCTCTCGAGTCCGAGCGCCCGGATTGCGGAAGGCTACGGGCTGGTGGATGTTCGCTTGAAGGATGGGCAGCCTCTCCGGGGCTTCGCACGGAATGAAGGCAAGCACAATCTCGCGTTGCAGTCGCTCGATGGACGGCTGCATCTCCTGGTTGAGGGCGAGTATGACGCAGTGACGCGGGAGAAAGCTTCGCTGATGCCTGCGCTTAAGGTGAGCGCCGAAATGCGTCGCGACCTGCTGGCCTATCTGAGCCGGTTGGATGGTGTCAAAGAGGGCGCCAATCCGCTCGCCGCGGCGCCCGTTTCTGACGAGGAGCAGGATCGTGTGATCCACGCTCGTCGCGGAGAATGGCCGACTTACCACGGCGATATTCGCGGCAACCGGTTCAGCGAATTGAACCAGATCACTACCGAAAACGCCTCGCGGCTGCAGATGCAATGGAGCTACTCGATTCCCTACTTCGGGCTGGAAATGACGCCGCTGGTAATGGATGGGCTCATGATCGTTACCGGACCCAATCAGGTGTATGGACTCGACGCGCGCACGGGCCGCGAAGTCTGGCGTTATGTTCGTCCCCGCACGGCGTCGGGAATTCCCAGCGACGCGGCCATGGGCGCTAATCGAGGGGCTGCCGTTCTCGGTGAAAGAGTTTTCTTTGCCACCGACGACGCCCACATGATCTGTCTGAACCGGTTGAGCGGAGCGCTGATGTGGGATGTGAACATGCCGGAGCGGCCGCAGCGCTACGGCGCCACTTCTGCACCGCTGGTCGCGGGCGATCTGGTAATCGGCGGAGTTGCGGGCGCGGACGAAGGTATCCGCGGATTCATCGCCGCTTACAAGGCGACGACGGGAGAACTGGTGTGGCGCTTCTGGACCGTTCCACGTCCGGGAGAGCCCGGGTCGGAAACCTGGAGCGATCCCGCGGCGCTCGATCTTGGCGGCGGATCTACGTGGCTCACCGGCAGTTATGATCCGGAGAACGGATTGCTCTACTGGCCTACCGGCAATCCTTTTCCGGATACAGTCAGCGACGTCCGGAAGGGCGACAATCTCTACACCGATTGCGTTCTCGCGATCGAGTTGAGGACTGGTAAATTGCGCTGGCATTTCCAGTTCACGCCGCACGATCTGCACGATTGGGACGCGGTGCAACCGCCCGTGCTGGTGGATGCTCTGTTCCACGGCCGCATGCGTAAGTTGCTGCTGCTGGCGAATCGAAGCGGGTTCTTCTATGTTCTGGATCGCATCACGGGAGAGTTTCTTTTGGGACAGCCCTTTGTGAAGAAGCTGACGTGGGCCAGCGGAATTGGCTCCGATGGACGGCCTCAGCTTCTGCCCAACAACGCTGTCGGTCCGCAAAAGACCGTGACTTGTCCGGCGGTAAGAGGCGCCACTAACTGGTATTCGACGTCCTATAACCCCGGGACCAATCTGTTTTACGTCATGGCTGTCGAGGATTGCGGTTACTACTGGGATTCGCCGCAGGGTGGTTTCGGGTGGGTGGAGGATCCGAACGATCCGGGGATCAAAGTGTTGCGCGCGATCGATATCGAGACGGGGAAGATTGCGTGGGAGGTCCCGCAAACCAATGGCACCGAGGGTAATTATTCCGGTGTGTTATCCACCGCGGGCGGCGTAGTGTTTTACGGCGAGACCGGCGGAGGCTTCGCGGCGGTCGATGCCAGGGATGGCCGGCCGCTGTGGCACTTCGAGACCAATCAGCCGTGGAAAGCTTCGCCGATGACTTACGAGATAAATGGACGTCAGTATGTGGCGATTGCGTCGGGAGCCAGTATTCTCTCGTTCGCATTGAGGTAAGTTGTGGGGCCCCCGTGGGGCAGACCATCGTTTTTTGTGGTCTGCCGGCTGCGGCCCCGGGAATAACGTTGAGATATTGTAAATCAATGCGGTTCGAATGGCTGGCGGCGATCTTCTTCGTTCTCCCGGTCGCCCTGGATGCCCAGGAATGGCCGTGGTACGCGGGTGACGCCGGCGGCTCGAAATACTCGCCGATGAAGGACATCAACCGCGGCAACGTGTCGACCTTACGCCCGGCATGGATCTTTCACACTACGGATGTTAGCGACGGGACGCGCTGGCCGACTCGTTCCGCTTTTGAATCCACACCCCTGGTGATCGACGGCGTCATGTACGTGACCACGCCGTTTTCTCGCGTCATTGCGCTCGATCCGGAAACCGGCAAAGAACTCTGGAGTTTCGATCCGCGCCTCGATTTGACCGAATCGACAAACCTCTTCATCAATCGCGGCGCGGCTTATTGGCATGAGGGCAACAAGCGGCGCGTGTTCCTCGGGACCATCGACGGCCGCCTGTTTTCGCTGTACGCGCAAAACGGCAAGCTGGACGATTCGTTTGGCGCCGGAGGCTGGGTCGATCTCCGTAAAGGCGTGGCGGATGATTTCCCCAAAGCCAAAATGGGGATGACGTCGGGCCCGGTAATTTACAAGAACCTGGTCATCTGCGGCTCGCTGGTGCCCGATGGCGAACCGCTGGGTCCATCCGGCGACGTGCGGGCGTATGACACTAACACCGGCAAATTGATGTGGACGTTTCATACCGTCGCGCGCGCGGGAGAGATGGGCAATGACACCTGGGCCGCGGGCTCGTGGGAGCATCGCGGCGGCGCCAACGCGTGGCCACCCATGTCGGTCGATCTGCAGCGTGGAATTCTCTTCATTCCGTTGACTTCGCCTGCCACCGATTTCTATGGTGGCGATCGCAAGGGCGCGGGGCTGTTCGGCGATTCGCTGGTTGCGGTGGACGCGGCCACCGGCAAGCGTCTATGGCACTTTCAAACGGTTCACCATAATCTTTGGGATTACGATCTGCCGTCCCAACCGGTATTGGTGCAGGTGCGCAAGAACGGCAAAGTGATCGACGCGGTTGCGCAGGTCACCAAGACGGGATTCACCTTCGTGTTCGATCGCGTAACGGGCGAACCGGTGTTTCCCATCGAGGAAGTGCCGGTGCCGGCCAGCGAGATTCCCGGCGAAAGCGCGTGGCCGACACAGCCGCGTCCGGTAAAGCCGCCACCGTATGCGCGGCAATCGATCAGCGCCGGCGAAATGGGCAATGTTCGCCCGGAAACGCAGGCGTATTGCAGCAAACTGGTCGAAGGCGCGGTGTTCGGTTCCATCTTCACTCCCGTCGGATTTAAACCGACTGTGCTGTTTCCGGGAACCAATGGCGGAGCCAACTGGGGCGGCGCGTCGTTCGATCCGGAAACGCATACGTTGTATGTGAACTCCATGGACGTGGGCATGCTCACGCACATGGTGAAGCGGCCGGATGGATCGGAGATCCCTTACCGTCCGCAAGGCCTGGGGTCCCCGAATTCGCGTTTCTGGGATCCGGATTTGATTCCCTGCCAGAAACCGCCATGGGGATTTCTAACGGCGATCGGTCTGGATGAAGGCAATTTTCGCTGGCGATCTGTCCTTGGGGTCATCGACAAGTTGATCGAGCGTGGTCTCCCGCCAACCGGCGCGCCGAACATAGGCGGGTCGCTGGTGACGTCGGGCGGCCTGGTGTTCATCGGCGCGACCAACGACAGCCGCTTTCGCGCGTTCGACAAAGATACCGGAAAGGAACTCTGGGTGACCAGGCTTCCAGCCAGCGCGCATGCAACTCCGATGACGTTTCGCGGGCGCAAGAGCGGCCGGCAGTTCGTGGTGATCGCGGCAGGAGGCGGAAACAAATACAACAGCACATATTCGGATTCATTGATGGCGTTCGCATTGCCGTCCGGTGCTTCATCCGCGCCTGTGATCTCCAGCGCCAAAGAAGTTTCCCACGAACGCGAGCGCGATGCAGTGGCGACTCAGCCTGCCGCTTCAAGGACCGACGAGGTATTCAGTCATGCGACCCACGAAGCAGCGGGATTCCAATGCTCGCGTTGCCACCCGGCCGCGGCGACGAGCGATCGCGCCGGATTTCCAACCGGTAAGTCGTGTCTGCCGTGCCATCGCGCGGTCCCCCAGGATAAGGTCATCCTGCCGCCTTCGCCCGTCTACCGCCTACCTGACTTTGTGTTCTTTCGCCATAGTCAGCATGTTGCGAAGATTGCGTGCAGCGCTTGCCATGGAGATGTGTGGAAGCAGGATCCGATCGTTCAGGTGCTGCCGATGAAAATGAAGGCTTGCGTCGATTGTCACCAGACGAGCCATGCGTCTGTCACCTGCACCATCTGCCATGAGCTGAGCCAGTAGTCGTAGCAGCCTCTGGAGTGGCTATTTCCCGTGGACTAAGCCCTTGGCCTCAAAAATTGGGTTCCTTCCGCAAAAACCCTCACTTTGCATCTACCGACTGCGCCAGCGCAACTGTAGGGCGGACAGACAGCCCGTAAGCGAACCGTATTGGCATTAACCTCCATCCGAACCGGCAAAGGTGATTCACGCAGCCTCATAAAAAAGCTATCTCAAATAGATGGAGTTACTTCCCGCGCGTTGGCACGACGGCCCCGATCCGTTTTTCGAAGCCTCGAAGATATTCTCAGGGCAGCAGGAATTCTCCTGCCCTGAAGGAGGTAACGATGTCCCTGGCCCGCAAAATGGCCATTATCCTGTGCGCGGCCTTGCCACTGTCCGCCGCACCAACGCTCACCACGATTCAAGACACCATCTACAAAGCCGATGGAACGAAGTTCAACGGAACCGCAGTCATCTCCTGGAGCACCTTCGATGCCAACGATACTTCGCATATCGGAATGCAGAGCCTGACCGTCCAGATCATCAACGGCTTCTTACGTGTCCAACTCGTTCCCAACAGTAACGCCACCCCGCCGAACGACTACGCGGTGCAATACAGCAGTGACGGCAAGCAGCAATACGTCGAAACGTGGTCCGTGCCGCCGAGCGCGACACCGCTACGCATTAAGGACGTCAGCGTAACGGCAGGCACTGCATCGACCGGTGGCACCGGATCGACCGGAGGGGGCGTGGTCTCACCACCGTCGACGAGCCCCATCACCGAAGCCAATGTGATCGGCCTGCTGACCGATCTTTCCCTGCGGCCGCTGAAAGGCACGTCCTACGTCGATGGAGGAACGGCCATGATCGATAGTACGGGCGCAATCGATACGGTACAAGGCAATCTGTCCGATTGCGTCCACGTGGACGGCAGTTCCGGACCATGTGTCGATCCCAGCGTGGTTCCATCGATTGTCACCAATGAGACTCCGGGAGGAGTGGTCGATGGGTCGAATGCCACCTTCACGCTGGCCAATACGGTTTCTCCGGCAAACAGTCTGTTGCTTTATCGAAATGGCCTCCTTCTGCAGTCCGCTGTGGACTACAACATCCAGAGCGACGGGTCCATTTTGTTTGTGCCCGCGGCCCTGCCGCAGCCGGGCGATATCCTGCTGGCAAGCTACCAGGACAGTGCGTCCTCATCCAGCGTGTCGTCGCAGGTCGTAGCGCAGCAGAGCATCCAGGCCTTGGCACCTCAGGTTCTGTGTGGCGCTACCGGGACCAGCACCGCCAGTCCCAGCGCCGTCTCGCTGGGAAGTTGCGTCATCCCGGCAAACACGCTCTCCTCCGGAGATCGCGTGGAAGTCCGCTTCAGCCTCTCTCATCAGGGTGCGACAAATGGGTTCGTTTTTTCCGTTCTCTGGGGATCGGCGGTGATGGTGCAACGTACAGCTTTTTCGTCTGACACGTTGGTGGTCGGCCATGGGGACGCATCGATTGGATCCGCGGGCACCATCCTCGATAGCGAGACGTGGGGAACCGTGCTCTCACTCGCGCCCGCCGTTGCCGCCGCATCGAACGCGCTCTCTACCAGCCTGAAGATCGATTTTCAGGCTGCCATGAGCGCTGCGGGGAGCGATACCGTTGGGCTCCAAAACTACACGGTCCTGCGATATCCCACGCACTAATTGGCTTACAGTACCGCTTGCTTACGCGCGCGGCTCAGCAATGACTTCCGAGCCGCGACCACCGAGTACTAGCTCCCACCGTGGGGCAGACCATCGTCTTTCGTGGTCTGCCCTGGTCTGCCCGACGGCGAAGCGGTCGAGAAATCTACTTGCTCACCCGGATGAAAGCCACTCCATGACCCGGCACCTGGGCCTCGTATCCCGAGTCACTCCACTTGACGTCTGACTTCGCCCACAGATCCCGAACCTTGTGTTTGCCTTTGACTCCGGCATCCGCCCATTTGACGGACATGCCGGCCGGCTGCGCTCCGCGATTGAACAACGCGATCGCCTTGCCGCCGTCGGCCAGGTCTTTCATCCAGATCTCCTGCTCGCCGTTCACCGAGAGCCTGGTTCCCTGATGGCCCGCGCGGTCCTGATCGATTTTGATCACTTCAGGATTCGTGAGGATCTTGAGGATTTCCGGTGTCGCGGTGCGCAGGTCATTGCCGGCCAGCAGCGGCGCCGAAAGCAGCGACCACAAACTCATATGCAGCTGGTATTCAGAATTGGTCATTCCGCCATTGCCGATCTCCAGCATGTCGGGATCGTTCCAATGTCCGGGCGCGGCCCACTTGGCCAGATCGTTCTGTCCGAACCCGATCCTGGTCATCGAATCCCAGTGGTCGCTGATGTCGCCGGTAGTTCGCCACAGATTGCCGCTCACCTCGGGTCCCCAGGTCCACACATCCGCACGGCCATACTGACACAAGCTGTAGACGATCGGGCGTCCGGTTTTACGCAGCGCATCGCCCATGATCTGATAGACCGCGTGCATGTCTTCGTCCTTGTAAATACGGCCCGCACTACACCAGTCGTACTTCAGGTAGTCGATGCCCCATGCGGCCCAAGTTTTGGCGTCCTGCTCTTCGTGGCCGTAGCTGCCTTCATAGCCGGCACATGTTTTCGGACCAGGTGACGAATAGATTCCGATCTTCAAGCCCTTGCTGTGAACATAATCGGCAAGGCCCTTCATGTCCGGGAATTTCTTGTTCGACGTGATGTTGCCGTTGGCGTCACGCATCCCCTCCCAGGTGTCGTCGATGTTGACGTAGATATAGCCGGCCGCTTTCATGCCGCTCGAAACGATAGCGTCTGCCATCCCTTTCACATCCTCGGCGGTTACGCGCCCAGCGAACTTGTTCCAACTGTTCCAACCCATCGGCGGCGTCTTGGCCAGACCGTTGTACGGCACTTTGTGGAGCGCGGGAGGAGCAATTCTGGCCGGCGGACCACCGGCTCCTTCGGGCGCTCGCGTAGCCACGATTTCCACCGGCGCAACTCCGTTACGGCCGGCCATTGTGACGCGCAATTCACCGTTTACAAACTTCGCCGTGACCCTTTGTCCCGGACGATTATTCTGTCCCTGCAGGACCAGCGTCACCTTGCCGTCGGCATCGATCGTGCCGGATTGAATCTTCTGGTCGCGGCTGGCGGCACGGACCGCGCCGGTGAGATTTGTCCCGTCCTGTTTCAGGTCGAAATAAGTCTCACGTACGTTGCCGTCCGGCGATTCCTGCTTTACCAGCCAGTTGCCGGTCAGATCCGCCGCATAGCTGGACGACGCCAGCGCGAATAAGGCGAGGGGGAAAAGATGCTTCAGTTTCATATTGCAAACTGAGACTATCACAACTGAAGACGGATAACGGACGACGGATTACGGACGACGGATAACGCTTAGAACGGCCCGCGCCCTTTAATCCGGTCCTTCTTCATCGGCGAGGCCTTGAAGTCCAGCGTAATATCCACGACGTGCTTCTCGTCGTCCACTTTCTTCAACGCCTTGGTCTCGCCGAGATCGTTAAACAGCCCCCGCTCCTTGATCCTGGCGAGGAAGAACTCCGCATAGTCTGGGTTGTACGGCTTATCCGGCTTTCCGGACCATAGCTTTTCGATCTCCGCTTCGCCATCCAGGTCCAGGCCCTTGATCGTCAGCTTGCCGTAATGATACAGCGGGCCTTTAGTCAGCTTCACCACTACGCCGACGGTTTTCGCCGGCTCGTCCAGCCTGCGCACCACTTCGGACTCCACGTGGATGTACCCGTCGTGGATGAGTTGTTTCTTCATCCTGTCGACCGCCTCGTTGACCTCATCGAAGTTCGCCACTTCGCCGATCTTGAACTTGGCAATCTTGCCGAGATCCGCTGTCTCTTCGCGCGTCACCCCCGACAGGCTGACCTTCGTCAGTTTGTATACCGGACCCTCATCCACCGTCAAATGCACCACAATACCCTTCACCTTTGTCGAGGGTTCCGTGGTGATGTTCAGAAACTTTACCGCGAGGTACCCTTTGGCTTCGTAGAGCGGTTTGATCTGGTTCTCGAGCAGCAGCTTGAAGGTGTACTGGCTGTAAGGAGTGCCGTAGGCGACGTCGTTGATGGCATGTTCCAAGTCGGTAATGAGGACCGCCTTGTTGCCTTCAAAGGTCACCTCGGCGATGGCTGGGAGGGGCGCGCCATTGCGGAACACCAGGTCATAATTATCGGCGCCGGACGGCACCACGTTGGAGACCACCGTCTCGGGATGATGGATCGACACCAGGTAGGTCTCAATCTCGTGCGTATACCGCTCGATGATGAAGGAGGTCGGCGGGAGCTTGCCATTGTAAAGCACTTCCTGCGACTTCAGGTATTTGTTGATGTCGTCGCGCGAAGCGTTCAGGCCCTCGAACTGAACTGTATAAAGGGGCGACACCTCGTCGACGTTGAAGGTAGCGACGTAGCCTTTGCCGTTCTCCGCCGGCTCGAACTGGTAGCCGATGCTGTCCAGCATGCCCGTCGCTTCCAGTTGTTTGCGGGCCTGTTCAAAACGCGCTTTATCCGCTGCGTCCCCGATCTTCAGGCCCGATGCCGCAATGATCTCGTCGGCAGGCAGATTCTTGTTCCCTTTGATGATGATCTTGGTGATAGGATACTTGTCCGGAATAGCCGGTTTCGCCGGCGCGCTGACCGGCTGTTTGCGCGAGCTTGTCTGTCCGGCAGCCAGAGCCGCCAGCACCACACCAGCCGTAATACCGGCGACCAGCCTGCGCACCATGATTCTATTGTAGTTTCCTCGTGAAGACACTTAAGCGTGTATGACGAGTATCGCCACGTGATAGTTTCGTGGAAGGAGGGCCACCGCCCGGCTACCTATTCCTTGTTCTCTTCTCCCAGGAAGCGATAGCCGACGTAACTGTCGGTCAGGATGTACTTCGGCGATCCGGCATCGACCTCCAGCTTCTTGCGTAACTGGCGAACAAAGGTGCGGAGATACTCCACCTGGTTCACGTATTCGGCGCCCCACACAGCGCTCAGCAGCCGCGCATGCGTGATGGGCATGCCGGTGTGGGCCATGAGGAAGTGAAGTAAGTCGAATTCCTTGGGCGTGAGATGAACCAGGTTCTTGGATTTGTAGACCAAACGGCGGGCCGGGTGCAGTTCGATCTCACCAACCCGGATAGTGGCATCGCTTTCGCCTTGCGGCGTCTTCACCCGCCGCGCAGCCGCTCGCACACGAGCGGTCAACTCCCGCATCTGGAAAGGTTTGGTGATGTAGTCGTCGGCTCCCGAGTCTAGTGCCTCCACTTTTTCGTCTTCCGTTTCGCTGACCGTAAGGATGAGAATGGCGAGACGGGGAAATTGCCGTCGCAGATCGCGGCAGGTTTCGATTCCATTCTTGCCGGGCATCCGCAGATCGAGTAATACGACGTCATAGCGGACCACGCGCTGCCAGCGCAAGGGCTTCTTCACCGGACGCGGCTTCAGCGACGTCAAATCCCGCGGAGAACAGCGTCGTGTGCAGCACCCGTCGCAGTGCATAGTCATCGTCGACGATCAGGATACGGCCTTCCGGCTTCTCCGAGGGTTTCTCCGGCGAATCGGTTTTCTGTGGCATTAAAAAGTGGGAAGATTCCTTAACGAAACCGGTACTCATCGGCTACTCCCCGCGATCCTTTGACGCCGCGTAGCATCGGGAACGCGAATCAATGCGGTCTGCTCCTGCTCATCTGCCAGACGGTTGCGCAAGTCGCGAAGCAGGTCGCTCAAGCTCTCCGGACCGGCCGGGAGCGCACTCTCGATTCTCTTCGCCTGGGCCAGGGAGAACTCCATCCCGAGTTCCAGGCACTCTTGCTGGATGGCGACCAGGAACCTCCGGCAGTGGCTCGGACAGGCGCCGTCGGGTTTCCAATGATCCTCTTCCTGCACGGTGATCTCGATCTCCCGCACCAGGATGTTGAGTAAGGCTATGCGACTGGACCGCGGCGGAACCAGAGTCACGTTGCATCTCTCCTCGTCCACGATCCGGTTCCGGAGATCGCGTAACAGGTCCCTCGTCCATTCGCTACTCGCCTCGATCGCCTCATCCATGCGCTCAATCTGTGCAGTTGAAAGGTGGAGACCCGCTTGAATGCATTGCTGTCTCAGAATCTGCAGCAGGCGCATGCAAAATGCAGGCCATCCCGATGAATGCGCAACCCCAGCCTCGATCTCTTCCAGGAGCATATGCAGCACAGTCTGCTGGAGTGCCGGAACGTTGATCACCTGGGGCAGCGGTCTCGGCCCCGGCACTACTTGAAGGGGCAGACGAGCGGTATCCGCGCCGGCAACAGCATCTCCAGTAGAGGCATCTCCTGCATGATCATCGGGTTCCTCTTGCGCGGTTGATTCAGCCGCTTCGCCTGGCAAGGGCAGGATCTCCGGACCGATCTCCTGGATATAACCCGAAGAGATCGCGCGTACCCGCCACTCCGTCAGCGATTTGCGAACCATCTCGCCCGGCATGCTGTAGCGCTTGCCGATTTCCTTGATCGTCCACCCCCCTACGAAGTAGAGTTGACTGATACGGGCCTGCAGGTCTCCTGCCTGGTGTTTGGCGAAGACCGGAACCTGCGCGGGAAAGCTAACCTGGTTCTGCTCGATCGCCGACCGCAAAACCTTATTCCCAAACAACGCCAACGTGGTCGTCATACTTATTGGTTTTCCCAGAGCACTTTCGGAGTCTAGGAAACGGCGCATGAGGGAGGCATAAGTACCCCGTGAGCGCGGGGTGGAAATTGACCCTATGAATATTTTTTATCAGGTATGTGTTCTGAAGTGCCCGTTTAACGCGCAAACAAGCTTCCAGGCGGTAGTGCGCTGCCGCCAAGCTGCCTCTTTCCTTACGCGCTTGTTATGCAAGTATGAATTCGATCTTCTAAAGGAGGCATAACGTGAAAATCAAAGTTGCATAGAAAGTTACACAATGCCATTTACACCCCGTCCGCGAAACGATAACCGAAATAACTATCCGTTAGC
Source organism: Terriglobia bacterium (assembly GCA_963747535.1). Classification (GTDB taxonomy): domain Bacteria; phylum Acidobacteriota; class Terriglobia; order Bryobacterales; family Bryobacteraceae; genus CAVVFX01. Next base: position 143,648 of record CAVVFX010000026.1, on the reverse strand, counting down.
AAATACTTGGGATTCGCGGGGTCATCTTCCAGCTTCTTGCGCAGTTGATAGACGAATGTACGTAGATATTCCAGCTCCCCGCGAAATTGCGGACCCCATACCGCACGCAGTAATTGTGCATGGGTTACCGGCTTTCCCGCGTTGGTCATCAGATACTGCAGAAGATCGAACTCTTTGGGCGTGAGGTGAATCAGAGTCTCGTTCTTGCGGACATGGCGGCGCTCGGTATCCATCTCAATCTCCCCGACCCGGATCGCGGAGCCCTCCTTGGTGTCTAATGCGTGCGACCGCCGGACCGCGGCCCGCACACGCGCCGTCAGTTCGCGCATGTGGAAGGGCTTGGTAATGTAGTCATCGGCCCCGCAATCGAACGCCTCCAATTTGTCATCCTGTGCATCGCGTACCGTCAGCATCAGGACGGAGAGACTGGGAGCGATATACTTGATCTCCCGGCAGGCGCTGATTCCGCCCATGCCAGGCATATTGATGTCCATCAGGACAGCGTCATAATGCGACCGCCGGGTCATGACCAGCGCTTCCTCGCCGGTCTCCGCTTCTTCGACTTCAAATCCAAGGGTGCCCAAGGTGGCACTCAGCGCGTGGCGGATGCCGCGCTCGTCGTCCACAACCAAAAGTCTTCCTTCCGATCTCATATATTTTTTCTCCGCTTGTCGTTGATCCCAGACGGATCCAGTACGCGCGGGCCGGCAGACACTGCCCTGGGAGTTGCGTCAGTCCGCGGTGGCTCGTGCGGGAGTGCGAAATAGAATGTGGTTCCACGGCCGGCATCGCTTTCGACCCAGGCCCGGCCGCCATGTGCTTCCGCGGCCCTTTTGGTGACTGACAGACCTATGCCCGTGCCCGCGGCCAGGTGCTCCGAGCCTTTACCGCGGTAAAAACGTTCGAAAATACGCTCCCGGTCCTCGGGTTCGATCACGGGTCCGTTATTGTGAACCGCCAGGATCGTCTCCTTAGCTTGTTGTTCCGCCGAGACGGTGATCACCGAGCCAGGCGTCGAGTACTTGGCGGCATTGTCCACCAATTGCGCGATTCCCATGGAAATCAGTTCGCGATCCCCCCGTACGCTGAGGGCCGGATCCGGTATCCGCGTCACGACTGGACGGCCGGCAAGTTCCCAGGAAAGGTCCTTCAGTATGTGGTTCGTGATTTCCCTGACATCGCACTTTTCCATGGGACGCACCGGCCCCTGATCCAGCCGCGCGGTCCTCAACAGCTGCGTCGCCAGATTGTTCAGGCGTTCCGATTCCTGATCGATCAAAGTGACCAGTTCCAACTCCATACCGTGGAGAGTTTCAGCCTCAAGCAGCCCGGAACTGGCCGCCAGGATGGTGGTAAGAGGAGTCTTGAAGGCATGCGCCAGCGAATCGAGGACGGTCGTCCGAAGTTGCTCGCTGTGTTTGGCGCTTTCGGCGCGCGCGGCGCGATCAAGCGATCGCGACCTCTCGATAGCGATAGCCGCTACCGAGGCCACCGCGTCCACCACTTCCGGATTCAGATCTTTCGCACGCAACGCGATGGCGCCGATAGCCTTTCCACCGAGGGTGAGAACCCGCGACCACGCGCCATTCACGGGATCGTTGGTCTCGCTGGAATGCAGATAAGCGTCACGTGCCGCCGCTTCCAGTTCTGTGGTCATCAAACCGACACTGTAGGTGCGTGTGCTGACTTCGTCGTAGAGTGCCGCCGACTGAGTCTGCAGCGTAGCCTGGATCAGCGCCAGGACCTGAGAACTTGCCGGTCGCGAGGGATCCAGCAGCAAGACACCACGGGTGAGCTGGTACAGCTTCTGCCTGTCCGAACTCTGTTGCCGCGCGATACGGCCCTGCAGTTGCACCTGCGTCGAGAGACGGCTCACCACCAGTGCGGTAAACTCAAACGCGCCCAGTGCCAGCCAGTTTTCGGGATCGTAAATGCGAAAGCTGAATATCGGTGGGATGAAGAAGTAATTGAGGCAGTTTACAGCCAGCAGAGAAGCCACCGTGGCGGCGCCGAACCCCAGCTGTAAGGAAATGATCACCACCAGAAGCAGATAGAGAAATCCAGCTGAAGTGTCGTTGACGTGCAGAACGAATGCCAGGTAAGTCAGGCACGTGAGCGAAAGAACAATGATCGAACTTTGGTAGACAATCTCCCGGACCCTGTTCATCGCCCACTACACCTCTTATAGTTTACTCAGTAATTTGTAAGAGAAGTATAAGATACGCGTGAGGCAGACTATAGGGCGAGTCAATTCTCCGACGGCACCTTCTCGGCGTGGTCGACCACCAGAATCTCAATCGGCGCCTTGCGCGCTTCGAGCTTGAGCCCCAACTGCTCCTGGAGCGCTGTGGAGAGAGCCGGCCCGGACGGCGTATCGGGAACCAAAGGGACGCCGCCCTTGCTGACACTTGATTGCCGGGGCTCCGGGACCCAATCGAGCGTCAGGTTATAGAACCCCGCGAGGCCAGTCATATCAAGCACCGGCAGGTCCTCTGGCAGGTCCGCCTGCCGCGCCAGAAATTCCGCGAACGCGTCCATGGAAACGCACATGCCCCGGTAGTGGGTGCGGCTGCTGTCCTGGTTATGGGAATCACAGCCGGGCGCTTCCTTAAATTTAATGCCGCTCTTCCCGACGGTCAGCCCGTAAACCGAAAAGGTTTTCTGCTCCCGGTGGACAGCCAGTTTGAACCGGTCCACCAGCATCTTCTGCATCATGGCTTGCAGCTCAGCATTAGCCCTTTCGCGGTCTTTGGGAAGCGCTTCGGGAAACTTTGCGGCGATATCGAAGCGTTCGGAACTGAGCCAGTCCGGGCCTTTCACCTGGTAGTCTTTCATCCCGTAAGCCCTCACGATCAAGCTCCGCAGACTGACGTTGGCTGCCGTGAACCTGCCCCGATTGGTGCTGCTCCTCGAACCAGCGGACACGGATTTACTCGGCTTCACGGAAACCACTTCGAACTCCTGGCATAGCGCTACACACGCAAACACCGCTAGCAGAATTCGCATACGTCTTTATTGACGGTTTTGAATCCCAAAGTGTGCAGGCTGCCCAGCAGCCGTCATGCCGAGCAGGAAATCGTGGCCCGCGTAAGGAGATCGAACCCCTAGATTCCTTGAGGCAGAAAACTTGTTGTCTTTGCGTCAAGTTTTACGCAGCCAGTCTGGCCTGTTGCACCCAAGATTCGACCTCCTGTTCGAGTTTATCGAAACTGCGGCGCAACGAAGTTGGAAGGATGACGTAGCCGGCAGCACAAGTCCGAGGCCCGGCCGCAGAATTCTGGAGTAAGTGCGGGTACAAAAAGCGGCGACGCGGAATCCGAATTTCGTGAGTTGGTAGCGATGGGTCTTGGGAATCCGTTCGATCAGGCCGTGAAGGCGGAGCCGGCGCAGTTGATAGGTCATACGGCCTTGGGTGAATTGAGCGACGGGCTGGCCCCGCAAGTCGGCCAATTTGCGCCGCAGGTCCCGGTTGGAGAATCCGGCCGGCAACAGATCGAAAAGCAGTAAAGCGTTCCAGAGGCTCTGCACCATCGGATCGGCGAAGGGGAGAGCCGAGGCTCGTTGCCCACGAAGCGAAGTGCCCCCTCCAGGATCTGCAATCGGCCTACGATTACGTTCAAATACATGCGGTCGATCGATTCCACTTGCAGCGTCACGTGCCGGTCCAAGACTTCGGCCACGGTCTGTGGTAATTTCGATGGCGGCTCCGCTTGCGGGGTGCCTTTACGGCCGGGCGATCGCCTTACGGTGGTCCCACTCATGGAGGTTATTGAATACCTTCCATCTCATGCACGCAAGCGGAGCCTGCGATCAGTTTGCTTGCGCGTTGGCGTTTCGCCGCATTAGCAGTTGGGTCACGATAGATGCTCCCTCTGCGCCCTCTGCGTCTCCTAAGAAACAAACTGGTGGTTTGCTGGAAACAAAAGACTTAGGTACCGCGTCTGGATCCATCAAAATTACCCGCCGAAGCCGCTGTTTCCTTCCCCACCAGACTGGGCCGCCCCAGTCAGATGCTCTGCGGTTCATCATTGAACCGGACGCTGGGGTCGACCGCAGAGGCGCGGAGGTCGCAGAGAAAAGGAGCCCAGGGGAGAAGAGCAACAAGGATAAACTCATGCGATGAAGGTCAATGAAGTCACGGAGGCAATTATCGGCGGTGCCATAGAAGTGCATCGCACAGATTGGGCCTGGACTGCTGGAATCTGCTTATGTCCAATGTCTTTGTCACGAATTAGCTTTGCGCCAAATACCCTTCCAGTTGGAACTGCCGCTGCCGGTACAATACAAGGGACTTAAACTCGATTGTGGCTATCGGCTCGATCTGGTCGTGGCGGACGCCGTGGTAGTGGAGGTCAAGGCCATTGATCGCATCACCCCCCTCCAGGAGGCTCAAACTGCTGACATACCTGCGTCGTCAGTCTTCAGTTGTCAAACTGCAGCGTATCCGGTTTTGACTGACCACGGATAACTGACAACTGATAACCTGTCCTTATGAATTCCCGCCGTGAGTTTATCGGTACCGCTGCGGCTGCTTTGCCGGCCGCACAGGCGCTGCTGGCTGCCAGGCCAGGAGCTTCCCGCGTGCTGGACGCCAATGACCGGATCAACGTCGGCATTATCGGAGCCGGCATCCGGGGCGGACAACATTGCCGCACTTTAAAGAAGATGGCGGACAAAGACGGCAAGATACAGGTCGTCGCCGCCAGCGAGATTTACACCAGGCGCAAGGAACTTGCGAAGACCCTTCTCGCGCTCACAGATAAGGACATTCACCACGACTACAAAGAACTGGTGAACCGGCCGGACGTCGACGCGGTGCTCATCGCTACGCCGGACCACTGGCACTTTCGCATGGCGATGGACGCGATGCTCGCGGGCAAGGATGTGTACCTCGAAAAACCCATGGCCTACAAGATCGAGGAGGCCAAGGTGCTGGCCGAGCACGTGAAATCGAGCGGGAGGGTGATGCAGATCGGCAGCCAGTACGCGTCCGAAACCCAGACCTTCAAGGCCCGCGAAATCGTCCAACAAGGACTGCTGGGCAAAATTCTGTTCTGCCAGGGAACGTACTCGCGCAATAGTTATCACGGCGAGTGGAATTATACGGTCGATCCCGAAGGCACACCGGAGAACATCGACTGGAAGCGGTTCCTCGGCTCCGCGCCTAAGCGTCCGTTCAGCGCCGACCGTTATTTCCGCTTCCGCAAGTATTGGGATTATTCCGGCGGAATCTCGACTGATCTCCTGTATCACCGCCTGGTGCCTTTCATATCGATTCTGGGGCCGCAATTCCCGGTGCGCGTGTCGGCTAACGGCGGGATCTACGTGCAGAAGGACCGGGAGGTGCCGGATACCATGATGACCACCATCGAGTATGCGGATTTCTCCGTGATGATGCTGTCTTCGATGGCGTCGGACGCGCCCAATAACTTTGTCCATCCCGTGATTTATGGCCATGAAGCCGTCCTGGAATTACGTGGCAAGGAAGTGGTAGTCACGCCGGAGCCACTCTTCCAGAAACAGTTCAAAGCGAAAACCGGGCAGGACGTGCTGCACGTCGACGCGACGGGTCCCGAGTTTTATCAGGCTCACCTCGATAACTTCTTCGACTGCATGCGGACCCGCAAGAAGCCCAACCTGGACGCCGACTTCGGTTACAAGACCATGGTCGCGATCGGACTGGGCGTGGATGCCTACCGCGAGCAAAGGCAGATGCTGTTCGATCCGGCGACCGAGCGCATCTTGAAGAGCGGTCCCAAGCGGGCGACGTATGAGGGGGATGGCAAAAACGTAGACGAGACACAGGCATGAAGAAACTGATGCTGACCGCTTTCGCGCTGGGAGCATTGCAAATGTGTCCCGCGCAGGAGTACAAGATCGCAATCGTGGGGCTGGTGCACTCACACGTCTGGGGTCACCTTTCAACCATCCTCAAGAGCACGGACGTGAAGCTGGTCGGAGTCGCGGAGGCCAACCCGGCGTTGCAGGCGGAAGCGGTGAAGGCCGGCGTCGATAAGAGCCTGATCACCAGCGAGAATTACGTTCAGATGCTGGATCGCACCAAGCCCGATATCGTATGGGCGTTCGTCGAGAATAATCGGCACCTGGAGATCGTGAAGGCTTGCGCGCCGCGCAAGATCAACGTGATCTTCGAGAAGCCGCTGGCGTCCACCGGAGCCGATGCACGGGAGATCCAGAAGATCGCGAAGCAGACCGGTATCCGCATCCAGACCAATTATCAGATGGCGTGGTGGCCGGCGAATTACGTAGCGAAGAAAGCGGCTGAAACGGACCTGGGTCAGGTGTACCGGCTGCACGGGATAGTAGGACATGGCGGTCCCGGTTCGAAGGGGCCTCGCAGCGAATACTTCTTCGCATGGTTGACGGATCCGGTAAAGAACGGCGCCGGCGCGCTGATGGATTTCGGCTGCTACAACGCGCTCTGGTCGCTCTGGTATCTCGGCAAGCCCCAGACCGTGTATGCGACCGCCAATCATCTGCGTCCGGAGGAGTTCCCCAAGGTGGAAGACAACGCCGACATGATTTTGGGCTACAAAAACGGCGTGGGCATTTTCGAAGCGAGTTGGGACTTGCCACGCTCATACCAGGACCTGGAAGTGTATGGACTGAAGGGCAGCGTTTACATGGAACAGAAGGCCGTGACGCTGCAAAAGAGCAGGGAGAAGGCACATACGCTGGACCTGACGCCGCTACCGCAGGAAGAGTCCGAACCGGTGGCTTTCATGGCCAGCCGCATCCGTCAGAATAAGCCGATCGAGGGCGTGACGGCTATAGACATTAACGTAGGGGTGATCGAGATTATCGATGCGGCTAAGCAGTCTGTTGCGACGGGTAAAGCAGTGAGATTACAGTAAGACACCAGCCGTTAGCCGGCCAACCCCGGCTACCGCCTCGTGTTCTTCGAGACGGCATCTTTGCGCTTCGATCGCCTGCGCGATACCATAGTCTGCGATGAAACGAGCGATCGTTGCCGCCACATTCCTGACGCTGCTGGGCGTCGCTTTCTTGAGCACCACCGCAGGCCAGCCGGGCAAGGTGCACCAGTTGGCGCCGGGCGTCTACTACCGGGAAGCGGACCCGGCGAAGCACATCATCGCCAACACCGGCTGGGTGGTGTTTCGGGATTACGTCCTGGTGATCGATGCCAATTATCCGTGGGGAGCTAAGGAAATCCTGAACGATATCCGCGGCACCACCAGCAAGCCGGTGCGCTATGTATTCGACACGCACTATCATGCCGATCACCTGTTCGGCGACAGCGTGTGGGTGGATGCGGGCGCGACCATTCTGTGCTCTGCCGAATGCACCGAGGAATCCAGGCGCAAGAATCCCGCGGCCTGGGCCAACGACAAAGGCACCGGCGATACCAGTTTGAAACCTTACCGGCTGGAACATCCGCAGCAGAGCTTTCGTGACAGCATGGTTTTCGACGATGGCGAGCATCGCGTGGAGTTGACTCGCATCGGTCCGGGTCACACGTTGGGAGATTCGATAGCGTACCTGCCCAAAGAGCGAATCCTGTTTACCGGGGACGTGTGCGTAAGCAACACGCAAAATAACATGGCGGATCCGGACGCCAGTCCGGACGGCTGGCTGCGCGCTCTCGATAACCTGGCGACGAAGGATGTAGCCATCCTGATTCCCGGCCACGGAGCGCCAGGCACGACGGCGACCCTGCGTCTGCAGCGGAACTACCTCGCCGCCATCGTCAACGGTGTGAGGGATGCGATCGCCAGGAAAATTCCGGAAGCCGACCTGGAGAGGTCGTTGGACTTGACAACCTATACGCCGCACGGTACGGATGTGCCCCATAATCAGGTGTGCATTCGCGCCGTCTACGCGAATTTATCGAAGTAGCCATCCCCTCTGCTTTGGCCTTTTGTGGGGCGGACGCCACGTCCGCAAGCGACCGCTGGGTCGCTCTTCTCGCGCCAGCGACTACGCGCTTTCCCCATTACGCGTCCCCGCTAGCGTCGCAAGAAGTTGAAATTCAACGTGCGATTCCCGACTCGACGTGGCCTGCCGTCATCACCGGCCCTTTTCCTGGTTGGATCACCTTTCAATTCCCACAATTAAGGAACGCGTGCGTGGGCACTCCACCAGGTGATCGCGGCCGTGTCTGGATTTTCCCATCAGCGCCGGCAGCATGTCGAAGCTATCCGGCGCCGTCGGCATACATGTAAATGATGTTGGGCCGGCGTGGCGCTGCCTGCAGCAAAAATGGCGCCGCGACGGAGCACAGAAAGCTCCTGCGAGTAACGTTGTCATTCAGCATGAATCTACCGGGAGAGTACTGCGGACTTTCGTGACGCCGCGTTCATTTCCTGCGACGCCTCTTCCACCACACGGAGAGCCCCACGCCCACCGCAATGCCCAGCGCCATCGCGGCAACGCTGCGATTCACCGTGTGTCCCACGCGCTCCCACTGGTCCCCCAGGAAATAGCCCAGGCTCACGAAGCAGATTACCCAGATCACGCCGCCCGAGTAAGCGTAAATCGCAAAGTGCCTCACGCGCATCTTGCTGGCGCCCGCAACCACGGCCGTGAAGTGACGTACCCCGACGACGAAATAGCCAAAAAACAGCGTCCACCGGCCATATCGGCCGAACCATGTCTGGACCCGCTCCATATACTTCCCGGAGTGCTTCCGAAAGTGCGGGATCTTTTCGAACAGATATAACAGCCCCTGCCGCCCGACCAGGTAGCTCATCGTGATCCCGCACAGACTGCCACCGTAAGCGGCAGCCAGCACCGCGACATAATCCAGACGGCCCTCGCGTACCAGAATTCCCGCAAACACCAGGATCGTTTCGTCTGGAATCAGCGGCCCGACGATCCCCAGCATGAGCAGGCAGAATATCGCAACATACCCGTAACGCGTGACCAGTTCAGCGGCGCGGGGCATCGCAGCCGATCTCCGCGCGAATCTGGCGGATAGCCGCGACCGGATCCGGTGCGCGCGTCACCTGGCGTCCGATCACCAGATAGCTGGCGCCGTCGCGTATCGCCTCGGCAGGTGTCGCCACACGCTTCTGATCGCCGCGACTGGCACCCGCGGATCGTACGCCGGGCGTTACGATGAGCATTTCCGGGCCCAGAGCTTTACGCAACGCCGCGGCTTCGAGCGGAGAGGTCACGATACCGTCAACCCCAGCCACCTTGGCGTGGCACGCGCGGAGCATGACCAGGGTCGAGAGATCGTGCGTAATCCCGTCATCGCGCAGGTCCTGCTCATCCCAACTGGTCAGAACCGTGACACCGAGCAGCTTCAGCGACGAACTTCCACGTCCTTCGACCGCCGCTCGCATGACAGACATGTGGCCATGCACCGTCAGGAACCGCGCGCCGGTCCGCGCCACTACTGCCGTCGCGCGCTTCACGGTCTCGCCGATGTCGTAGAATTTCAAGTCGAGAAACACTTCTTTACCCTGACCGGCCAGTTCCCGGACAAAATCCGGACCGGTAGCGGCATAAAGCTCCATCCCGACTTTATAGAAGCCTGCCTCCGTGCCGAGCGTCTTGACTAACGCCCGCGCCTCCTCAGCGGAATTAAAATCTAAAGCGATGATGAGTGGGTCAGTCATGCCAGTTTTTCGGTTATCAGTCTTATGGGTTTCGCCCCTCGCTCCAGCACTCGGCCGATGCGATAGGCTGCCGGAACTCGTTCGATCAGCAGATTAGCATCGTGCTCCGGTAGCGAGATCAGCAAACCGCCGGCGGTCTGTGGATCGTAGAGAAGCGTTTCGACGTCACTCGCAATCTCGCCGGTCTTCTCCACCACGCAGGAAGCGAAGTCGTAGTTATTCTTTTGTCCGCCCGGAATCGCGCCCCTTCGGGCATAATCCAGCGCGCCAGGCAGGAAATGGATAGCGTCCAAGTCGATGGCCAGCGTGACGTGGCTGCCCAGCGCCATCTCGCGCGCATGGCCGATCAGGCCGAATCCCGTGACATCGGTGCAGGCATGCACAGCATAGTCGAGCATGGCCTCGCAGGCGGTTCGATTCAGCGTGGTCATGGATTCCACCGCGGCCGCCACATGCGCAGGGTCGGCCGTCCCCCGTTTGAGTGCCGTGCAGATCACTCCCGTGCCAATTCTCTTGGTAAAGACCAGTACATCGCCGGGCCGCGCGCCGGTATTGGTCTTGATGCGATCGGGATGAATCAGGCCGGATACAGCATAACCGAACTTCGGCTCGTCGTCATTGACGCTGTGTCCCCCGAGAACCGCACAGCCGGCTTCCCGCATCTTTTCCGCACCGCCGCGCAGGATGGCCGCCAGCGCGTCCAGATCGCCTTTCGCCGGAAACGCCACGATGGAGACGCTGCAGATCGGCCGTCCGCCCATCGCATAGATATCGCTGATGGCGTTGGTCGCGGCGATCGCGCCAAACGCGTACGGATCGTCCACCATCGGCGTGAAGAAATCGACCGTCTGGACCAGAGCCAGTTCGTCTGTCAATCGATACACCCCCGCGTCGTCTGCGGTATCGAAACCGACCAGAACGTTCTCGTCGCTAAAGCGCGGCACTTGCCGCAGCACGCGATCGAGAATGCTCGGGCTCAGCTTGGAAGCGCAGCCGCCGGCCTTGACCAGAGTCGTGAGAGGGGTACCGAGATTTACTTCGCCCATCAATCCATAATAGTGTGAGAGTTCAATTCTATGCGTCTGATCAAATTTCTGCCGGCAGTCATTCTCGTTCTTTTCCTCGCCTATGCGGCCCGCGAAACCATCAGTTCACCCCGTATGAAAGGCGCTTTCCGCAAACCGGCGGAGAATGGTTGGACCTACGTCCACCTGGAAGGCTCGCCCTCCGAGATCGGCTACCAGCACGGATTCCTGCTCGCGCCCGAAATCGAAGACGCACAGAAAGTCACCGCGCTCGAACTCCAGCACGATAACCACAAGGACTGGACCTTCTTTCGTGAGGCCGGCCGCACCATCCTCTGGCCGCATATCGAGCGCGAGTATCGCGAGGAACTGCAGGGCTTGGCCGACGGCGCGTCTGCGAAAGGCGTGAAGGTCGACGTGTGGGACATCGTGGCCTTGAACGCGGCCGAGGAATGGTCGTATTACGTCAAGGCCTACAATACTGCCCACGGGATCAAATCGCCGGCCAGCGTGACCGCCCCGGACCATTGCAGCGCATTCGTAGCCACCGGCGCCTACACCAAAGACGGCCGCATCGTAATGGCCCACAACAACTGGACCGGATATCTGGATGGCTCGCGCTGGACCATCATCTTCGACATTGTGCCGGTCAAAGGTCACCACATCCTCATGGACGGTTTCCCCGGCTTGATCCACAGCGCAGACGATTTCGGCATCAATTCCGCCGGCATGATGGTAACCGAGACTACTATCAGCAACTTCATCGGCTGGGATTCCAATGGGATTCCCGAATTCGTGCGCGGGCGCAAAGCTCTGCAATACTCCGCCTCCATCGATGACTTCGCCCGCATCATGCGCGACGGCAACAACGGAGGATATGCCAACGACTGGCTGATCGCCGATCGCAAGACCAACGAGATCGCCAGCCTGGAACTCGGCCTTAAAAATGTAACACTGGAGCGTAGGCAGGACGGCTACTTTGTCGGCTCCAACCTCCCGATCAACTCGAAACTCGCCCGCGAGGAAACTGATTTTCCCGTCGCGGATAAAACCACCGGACAGTGTACTCGCCACGTCCGCTGGGAGCAGTTGATGCGCGAGAACAAAGGCAAGATTGACGTTACGATGGGACAGCGCTTCCTGGCGGACCACGTCGACACCCTTACCGGTAAGGATGAGGCCAGTGAAAGAACGCTGTGCGGCCACCTGGAATTCTCCAAGCGTGGTATGGGAGCCTGGCAGCCGCCGTTCGCACCCGCCGGCACCGTACAGAACAAAGTCGCGGACGCGTCCATGGCCGAGCATATGTCCTTCACGGCACTGGCTGGACACGCCTGCGGGATTTCCTACAATGCAGCCGAACACCTCAAAGAACACCCGGAATTTGGGTGGCAAAAGGGCCTGCTGCGCGATCTGAATGCCGGTACCTGGACGACCTTCAGCGCCACGCCAGGACGGTCGGAGTAATAGTACTAAGTCCAATTCGATTGGGCGAAACGGTGTTACATTAGTTGCTGAAGAGGCCGGTCGGTCAAACCAGCCTCTTTCGGCTCAGACTAGAGATCAAATTCGATCTTGAATCTGGTCCGTCGCTTCCTGATTAACGGCAGGAATACGATCAGCAACAAGAGAATCATTGCGGATCCTCCTTTCCACTCCGTAGATTTGCAGACCCCGTTCTAGCGGGGTCTTGCATTTTGGTAGGAGTCCTGGTTTCCTCCCTCGATGCAAGCTGCGACCTCTGCAAATGCGGAGCAGAACTCTCAGCGTAGCTTCTCAATTCAAGAAAGTCTGTACCTCTCGTGGGAGTAGGGAGGAGAATCTACAGCACGATCCGCACATCGCCTTCACGGCGTGTAATCTTCTGCCGGTCCAGATATTCGAGCAGCGGAATCGCATACTTGCGCGAGATTCCCGTGCGCTCCTTAAACGCCGGAACACTCAGCCTCGCGCCTTTTATTGACGCCAGATCGCTGCGCAACCGCTCGACCGCAGAGCGATGCAGCACCAGATCGTCCGTAATCCGGATCAGGAGGCCTTCCCGCATCAGGATCTGCAGCAGCATCCGGGCGCGTCCACTCTCGACGCCGGACTGCGCCAGCACATCAGGAACAGCCGGCGCAGCAAATCCGGCCTTCTCGAACGCGGACTCGATGGTCGCGCGCGCCTTCTCCTCCTGCTGTTGCAGCACCACTCGATGGCTGCGGTGGCGCACCGTCTCCCCTTCCACCGCGAACTGCGGATGCTTCAATAACGCATCAAAAAGCGCGTCCGGCAAACCCGTGCGCAAATCCTGCTTAGGAATCCCGGGAAGCAGAGGATGATCGAGGTGAAACTGCCGGATCCGTTCAAACATCTTCTCCCGTAGCAAATCTACGGTGTTGCAGTCAACCAGCCAGCCAGGCAGTACCAGAATCGAAGAGTGCTCGCGCGTCGCCGTTTCGATTTCGACTGGCGTCAGGCCCGTCCGCGCGATCAACTCTTCGGGCGCCATCCCCTCCGTTGCCTCCTGGATCAGGAGGTGAATCCAATCGGGCACGGACGCGTTCTCAATCCTGCGCAGGCGCTCCGCCGCTTCACTCGCTTTGCGCGAGCGCCCCGAGCCAGTATCCAGAACCACGCCGCCGCCGATCGTGCTGACTGGCGAAAAACGGCGAATGATGAAGCGGTCGCGCGGCAGTAACAGTGCCTCTTCCCGCAGCACGATTCGCGCGTACGCGCGTCCGCCCGGAGGCACCGCGCTTTCCCCGCGAAACAAGCGAACCTCCGCTTCGATCTCGGCTGTCCCGACGTGAAAATGGACCGGAACGCGATTCCTGATCGCCGGCACTCCCGGCAAAGCTCCCAGCACGCAGCCGAATTCCCGCACCGCCCGAAACCGGTCCGGCTCCGCCAAAACCATGCCGCGCGCGATCTCCTGCGCCTCAATCCCCACTAGATTGACCGCCGTCCGCTGCCCCGCGACCGCCCTTCGCGCCGGCGCCCCGTGAACCTGCACACCGCGCACCCTCAGCCGTCGCCGCTCCGGATAGATCATGACTTCCTGCTCGACCGAAACCCCTCCGGATACCAGCGTCCCTGTTACCACCGCGCCGAATCCCCTCATCGTGAAGGCGCGATCGATCGGCAGCCGCAAAAGTCCCTGCGTATTCTTCTCCACCACGCGAGAAGCAGCCTTTTCGAGCGCCTCCCGCAATTCCCCAAGACCCTGCCCCGTTTTCGCACTCACCGGGACAATCGGCGCGCCTTCGAGAAATGACCCCGCCACGAATTCCTCGATCTCCATGCGCGTCAGTTCCACCAGATCCGGATCGACCAGGTCGGCTTTCGTGAGGGCAATCAACCCCGACTGAATCCCGAGCAGGCGGCAAATATCGAAGTGCTCGCGAGTCTGTGGCTTGATCGATTCCCCCGCGGCGATCACCAGCATCACGATATCGATTCCGCCGGCTCCGGCCAGCATATTCTTGACGAAACGTTCGTGCCCGGGCACGTCGACAAACCCGATGCGGATCTCGGGCGTCAAATCGAGGTGCGCAAATCCCAGGTCGATAGTGATGCCGCGGCGCTTCTCCTCGGCCAGGCGGTCCGCATCGATTCCGGTGAGCGCTTTGACCAGCGCGGTCTTGCCATGATCGATGTGGCCGGCAGTGCCGACGATAACGTTTTTCACAGTCCGCCGTAGGTCTGGACCGCGAGTTCGAACCGGTCGAGCGCGCCGGCGAAAAAGTGATCGTTCGCCTCGACCCAGTGAATCTCTTTCGGCTCGGCGAATGCCGGATACACCGCTTCCAATTCCTCTCTTGGACCATGCTCGTCGTGGGTGCTTTGGATGAACACCTTGTTCACGCCGCACTGCGCGAGATAACGGTTATCCTCACGCCTGGTAGGAAAGCCAGCCGCCAAAACGCGTTGTGGAGACGGGATCAGCGAACAGCCCAGCCGCAGCGCCACGCGGGAACCAAATGAAAAACCGGCCAGCATATAGGGAAGATCCGGATACCCGCTTCGCAGAAAATCCAACGCCGCCCGCGCGTCGTCCACTTCTCCGACGCCGTGCGCGTGCTCGCCTTCACTGAGGTTGACTCCGCGGAAGTTGAAACGCAGCACCACCGCCCCGGTTTTCCTGAGACCGCGAGCCATCCGGTAGACCACCTTGTTGTGCATCGTTCCGCCGTACAAGGGATGTGGATGACACACCAGCGCCGCAAACCGCGGTTCGACATGCTCCGGCTCCTCGAGCAACGATTCCAGGCGTCCGGCGGGCCCGGCAATAAAATGGGTCTCAATTTTCCGAGCCATGGCGCAGCGCAAGCTTTACTGACAACTGACAACTTTTTCTAATTCGTCCGGTAATTGGTGAACTGGATGTCGATCCCGAAGTCGTGACCCTTCACCAGCGCGATCGCCTGCTGCAAGGTATCGCGATCTTTTCCGCTGACCCGCACCAGGTCGCCCTGAATCGCCGACTGCACCTTCAGTTTACTGTCCTTCAGCAGTTTCACTACTTCGCGCGCCTTCTCGATGGGAATTCCCGACTGCAGGGTCGCCTCCTGCTTAACGGTCGAACCCGCGGCCGGGATGATAGGACCGTACGTCAACGCCTTCAGCGGAACCTTACGTTTGACCAGTTTCTGGCTCAGGATCTCGATGACCGCTTTCAGCTTGAACTCGTCCTTGCTGGCTAGCATGATCTTCTTATCTTTTTCATTCAGCTCGATGGTCGAGTGGCTGTCCTTCAGGTCATAACGAGTCGTGACTTCCTTCAGGGCCTGCTGAATGGCATTCACCACTTCCGGCATCTCAACCAAAGACACCACGTCGAAACTGTTATCTGGCATAAACTACATTTCAACACGAAGCCGGAGGGTAGAGCATCGTTCTTTGTGGTCCGGGGCACGCTCTGGGTCGGCTGCGCAGCAGTCCTCCGGGTACTATTTTGCCTTTTTAGCCGACAGCCCCGCTAGAACATTTTCCGTAATCTGCTCGACAATCGAGTTGAAAGTCGAATCCAGCGCCACGGTTACGGCCGCCCGGACCTGATCCCGAACGTCGCTGCGATTCAGCATAAGAAAAGGATTTCGAGACTCGTCGAGAGCTGCCGATGCCGAAGTAGCCTTCGGTTTGCCCGCCAGGCGCTCAACAGCTTCGAGCAGCAAGGTGGCTTCGAACGGTTTCTTCAGAATGCCGTCCGCGCGGACCGATTCCGACCGCTGCACGTCGAGCGGTTCGACCGCGCCGACGGTGAGCACGACGGCCGTCTTGGGATGGTCACCGCTCGACTTGACGTACTCGCACACTTCGTAGCCAGTAACGAACGGCATCGAGACGTCGGCGATCACCAGGTCGGGTAGCGAATCTTTCAGACGCAGCATCGCCGTCTGCCCGTCGCTGACTGTGATGACCTCATAACCTTCGGTGCGAAGGATACGTTCGCCCATGCGCTGCGCGTGTGGACTGTCGTCAGCGAGAAGGATGCGGCTCATTTCGGCGGCGCGGCGGTCTCGGTCGCGGCCGGCGTGCCCGCCGTTGGAGCCGCAGCCGGTGCAGCGCCGGTCGTGCCCGCAGGAGTTGCGCCCGCCACTCCCGGAACCGATACCGGCGAATTCACCGCGTTCTTCGGCTGCTTGGTCTTCTTGGGCTTCTTTTGCTTTTGCTTCAGATTCAGTGTCTGGTAGTTGGTCGGCAGAGGCGCCGCCTTTGCCGCGGTCGGGGTACTGCTGGCAGGCGCCTTACCGCCCACCACATCGGACGAGCCTGGAGTCCCCGCGGCCGGCGTAGCCGAAGTCGGCGTTCCCCCCGGAGTGGCTCCCGTCACGGGCGCGCCACCCGCGCGGGCATCGGGCTTGTTATCGATGTCGCTATTGGTGGTGGTGGCAACCGTAACCTCGCCGCCTGAAGTTCCCGGAGCTCCGCCTACGGGAGCCGGCACGCTGATCGGCGTCGGCGGACGCTTCGTCTCCATGGACGGGTCGCCCATCTTTGCCGCCGCATTCACATCCGGACTGTGGTTCATCAGATTCTTAGCCGGGAGCGTCAGCAGGCTGAGCTTGGAAGCCTTGGTAATGTGCTCTTCGTTGTACTTCTCACGGGCCATCGCCTCCGGATCGACCGCCGGCACCGGACGCTTCATCGCCTCCAGTTTCTCCTTGGCGGCATCGGCATGAATGCTCAACGGGTAGTCCTTCACGATTTTCGAGTACGCCTGTGCGGACTTATCCTCCCAGCGATCGCCCAACCGGTTGTAAGAATCCGCCAGTTCCCAGAGCGCTTCGTCAGCCTGGCTGAAGAGCGGATACTGTTCAGCCACATAAGAGAGCCGGGCGGAAGCCGCTGGAAATGCCTGCCGGCTCCAGTAGAAGGTCCCGGCGAGAAACTCCTTTTCGGCCAGCACTTCCTGTACGTTGCGCAGCATCTGCTTGGCCTGCGCTACGTACTTGCTGTTGGGGAACTGCACCATCACCTGGCGGCATTCCTCCTCCGCGCGTTGCGCCTGCGAGGGATCGCGATCGGCCTTCTCCATCTGCTTGTAGTGAATCTGGCAGACCTTCCACTGCGATTCAGCCGACTCCTCCATCTGCGGATAGAACAGGATAAAGTCCTTGTACTCGGCTTCGGCCTGCGCCAGACCGTGCGTGCCGCCCTCCCGGTACCAACTGTCGGCAACCGCCAGTTTCGCCTTTGCCAGGTACTCGCTGGTGTCGTAGGTGTTGATCATGGTGTTGAGCGTCAGCCGCGCAACTTCATAGCGGCCATGTTCGATGTCGTTGATCGCCCGGTCGAACAGCACCTTGTCGGGCTGCTGCGTATCCTTAGTGATCGGGTTATCGTATTTCTTGCGGTGGAACCCGCAGGAAGAAAGCAGCCCCGCCATCACCAGCAAAGCCGCGACACAACCGAGTACGTTAAGACGTTTATAATAAAAGACCATTTGCCACCCTTGGGCAGTCAGCCTGCCATCCCGACAGACCGCGCCGCCGTTACACTTTAACCAGGACCGCCTGTTCGGCGATCTGTTGCATTTCCTTCACGGTTGCAGCCGGATCGGCACTATGAAATACCGAGGACCCCGCTACCAGCCAGTCGCAACCTGCTTTGACGATCTCCGCAACATTATCGCGCGAAACACCGCCATCGATCTCAATCGCGAAATTTAACCGCCGTTCCGCCCGCCACCGGCGCAACTGCCGGATCTTGTCGAGCGAGCGAGGGATAAACTCCTGCCCGCCAAATCCCGGGTTCACGCTCATAATCAGCACGTGATCCACCAGATCCAGTACGTCTTCCAGTGTGTGGATCGGAGTCGCCGGATTCAGCACCACCCCGGGCCCCGCCCCATGACTGCGGATATGCCGCAGCGTCCGATCCAGATGCACGCACGCTTCCTGGTGCACCGAGACATGATTGGCCCCGGCCTCGATAAAATCGGCCGCATAACGATCCGGATCCTCAATCATCAGATGGACGTCGAACTTCGCCTTCGTGACTTTGCGAATCGAACTCACCAGAGGCGGACCCATCGTGAGATTCGGGACGAAGTGGCCGTCCATGATATCGATGTGAATCATGGTGGCGCCACCCTGTTCGACCCGATGGATTTCGTCGGCCAGACGGGCGAAATCGGCAGAAAGAATGGAAGGTACAATCAGAGCCATCTGGATGGAAACTACGTAATCTCTTAGGTTATCACGGCGGCAAAAAAACCGTCACCGCGATCTCTACCGGGAATCCGCTGTACTGTATGACGGACGCTTTCAATTCCGGCGATCTCCGGAACCGCCTCATTCTCTTCAGTTTCGAGCGAGCACGTGGAATAAACCAGCCTTCCGCCCGGAGCGAGCAGCGCCAGGGCATTTCGCAGGATCGCCACCTGCCGCTGCTGCAGATCGGCAATATCGTCCTGCTGCAGCTTCCATTTGATATCCGGGTTGCGTCCCAGAGTTCCAGTCCCGGAGCACGGAGTGTCCACCAGAATCCGGTCGAACTTGCGCCCAAACGGCAATGGCTGGGTCGCATCCAGCGTCACCAGCGGGATCCCGACCCGCCGCACCAGTTGCAGCCGCGCGGGCGAAACGTCGCAGGCGATCCCGTGGACCGCAGTCTCCAAAGCCTGCGCCGTCTTATTCCCCGGCGCTGAACAGACATCCAAAAAAGTCTGCCCGGGCTGAAGTTCGAGCAAAGGAACAATCGTCTGCGCCGAAATATCCTGGGCCGGCAACTCATCCGCCTGCCCAACATAAGCTCCCGGAACCTCGGTAGCTGACAATCCATCTGGCACATCGCGTCCCGGACGCACCCGCACAAACCGCTCCGGACGCAGCAACGCAGCCTCCGCAATCCCGCGCGCAGCCTCCGCCCCATACCGCCGGGACCACCGATCCAACAACCACTGAGGACAGGATAACCGGGTAGCCTCATCAGGCCACTCCACCGGCTCCCGTGTAACTTTCCGCAGCACGGCATTGGCAAACCCGGCAGCCGACCGTTTCCGTGCTTTCTTAATCAGCTCGACGCTCTCATTGATTGCCGCATGTGCCGGGATGCGGTCAAGCCATCGCAACTGGTAAACGCCCATGCGCAAGGCTGCCAGCACCTCGCGGTCGAGCTTCTGCACGGAGCGCCCGGAAAGCTTCTGAATCATCCAGTCGATCGCGCCGCGCCAACGCAGCACCCCGAGCGCAATCTCCTCAGCCAGTCCGGCATCGCGCGACTCGAGGGTCGCCGTCTCCCGCGCCAGCAAGTCCGAAGAAAAAGCCCCACGCTCGACACCTGTCAGTACGTTGTACGCGGCAACCCGGCCTTGCGAAACATTCACACTCCTATAATGGCTGACCCTTGTGTGAGGCCGCCGGGACACCCCCCTTACGGCGCCGATAGCTCGTTGGATCCGCTCCCGCGGTTTCGGGGCCCCTTGATGTCAGGCAGAACAAGCTGCATACGATAGTTATGGCATCGCCGGGTGGACCACCACCGACCTCACGGCAGGCTTCAATATGATCTCGATGCAGTTGCGGATGTACTGCTCCGAAGTAATCTGCAGAGTCGCTTCCTCGGGGAATTCGACGAGGGCGCGGAAGTGCGCGGCCAGTTCGTCGAAGAGGCGGAGACGCGCGGCAGGATCGAGGGTGTCGCGGCGGCTGAGAGCCTGCAGGGCAATTTCGACCAGTTCGGGTTTGGCGCGATGGCGCAGACGGGTCGCGAGGTTCGGATACTCGAGCAGTGAGTTGTAGCGTTCACCAAGGAGGGCGCTGGTGTCGGGGATGGCGAGCGGCTGCCTGCGGACCACCACCGTGTTGGCCGCGATGTCTCCGAGGCGCTGCGAATGGCGGTTCACGGCACACGCGATCCCGCCCACCATGTACAGGAGCGGCAAGGCGTCAACAGCGCGAAGCACATTGCGGATGACGATCTGGCTGACGTGCAGTTTGAGCCCGCGCGCGTCCATCACACGCAATCCCAACACTCGCTTGCCGAGGGTTTGCCCGCGCCACAGCCATTCGAGCCCGATCCCGTAGCCGATGGAAAGTATAAAGAATGACAGGGTCGAGGTAGCCAGGGCAAGGTCCGGGCTGATGAACGCGAGGAGGGTCAGGAGCTTACCGATCATGTCGGAAGTAGCGCCAATCGCGACCGCATCGATGGTCCACGCGAGGAAGCGGGTCATCGGTCCGGCGAGTGCAAGCGAGAATTCGACCCCTTCCGGAGTGCGAATGACGAGGCGACGCTGCGCGATTCTAGTCACTCGCCCCCGCCCTCATGAGGAAGAAGAAGAGTGCGAACAACTCGATGCTGCCAAAGGCGATCTTGACAGCGTAAGGCAGCACGGGTTCGTGATATTGCGAGAAGAACGACTCGACTATCCCGGCCCAGACCAGCATGATGGACACGCCACCGACGATGGTAAGGAGGTCCTTCGAAATAGCGCCCATGCGCTCGCGCCGAGGCGTGCGGTCGCCCCAGCCAATCAGTGCGCTCGCGAGCATGAAGCCGGCCTGGCCGGCCAGGAGAATCGCCGGGATCTCGATTGCTCCGTGGGGCATCAGCCAGCCGAAGAGGAATTTGGTCTGTCCGGCCTGAATGTAGTCGGCACCCACCGCGCCGAGGATCACCCCGTTATAGAAGAGAACGATGACTGTCCCGAGACCCCAGGTAATACCGAGACCGAAGGCAAACAGCGAGACCCGGATGTTGTTGGTCATCAACTGCGACGCGAAAGAGCCTTTGTGGCCGCTCATGCGGTCTTCTTTGGCTTTCTCTTCCCGCGCGACACGCTCAGCCGGGCTCTCCATCAAGTGACTGAACGGCATCATGACGGGCTTGGACGCCGGGTCGAAATGCAGCGCGGCGGCGCCGAATGCCGTGCCCGCGATGGTGATCGCGAGCGATAGCTGGAAGGCACGGATATGCTGGCGGAAGGTGCGGGGAAAGGTGGAGAGAAACCACTTTTTGAAGCGGCGAACATAATCAGACTCAGGACCACGCCGTTCGCGGGTTTCGTGAATCTCGGCATAGGCGCGGGCGACCAGCGATTCGAGGTATTCGCGCAGATCGGGATCGGCCGAGAAGGTGGACAGCCGCGAAAGGTCGGCCGAACTGCGTTGATAGAGATAGTGGAAGCGCTCGGCCTCAGCGAGGGACATGCCGGCGCCGGCGTCGTCGTCGAGGCGGCGGAGGGTGCGGTCGAGTTCCTGCCAGTAGGGTCGCTCGGTGGCGGTGAAGCGGGCTACGTCGAGGATCATAGGGTTGTGCTCCTGGCGGATTTGGGCAGGAGAAGAAGCCAGGGCTCACCCGCGATAAGGTTCACCGCGCTTCGCGGAGGCGCCGGGACAGCGTTGATAGAGGTTTTTGCGGAACGAACCCAATTTGCAGTAAGTACTTTTTCTTTGTATGAGTTATGGGGATAGCTGGCGACCTGGCCGATTTGGGCTTTGGGCAGATTTGTGCACGGAGCGCGAAAAATGGCAGGGCGCGCTGCTTTGATTGCCGGCGGGATTCGGTGAATGCAAAGGATGGGGCGGATGGAGTACCGGTTTGCGGAACGAACCCAATTTTGCCTAAGCGGTGGTTGAGAAGGGTTTGTGCAGGACTGTGCACGCGGCGCGAGAAAAATGCACAATGCACAAAGCCGCCTCGCGCGCGGTTTCCAGAGGTTGGGGGCGACAGATTTTGCGATTTTCGGGAATGCAAGTGTTTGCGGCGCCGCGCGGTCATCAGGCGAGGTGGTATAGAGAAGCAAGGTTGTCGGCAAATGGCACTCCCCGATTTGAAAAGGTCGCATACGCAGGGGCGACCGGCAGATGGCACACGCTGGCGCATCTGCTTTCATGTTCGCACGCGAGCGCAGGGTTTTTAGCGGGCTCGGCGCGTATGTGCCTGCGTTAAAAGGACGAATTGGACGTGAGCTCCGCGAACGGTCGACGGTATTCAAAACTTGGGATCGGAAGGGCGGGGGGGTGGGGGCTGAACTGATCCTGTGTTGGTCGTCAAGAGGCCGGCAATCGCCATGTGGAGCCGCTCGTTTTTGCCGCTGCCGGTAGGCCCCCGCGACCAGCAGATGACGATGGGCGGAATCGGCCAGATTGACGAACTAATTGGCCGGCGTGAGCTGCTGTGCCGTTCTCAAGCGCCGGGGTGATCGAGCATGTTCGCCTGGAAGCCAGCCTGCTCGAAATGGCGATCCGTGGTGAGCGCCTCTGTCAACGTGCGCCGCTCCATGACCACGAAAGAGAGGCAATCCGTTAGGCCCCAGTTCTTGTCGGCGCGGTTCCGGTATAGTCCGATCGCGGCATCGCTGAGCTCGGCTGAAACGGTACGACTTCGATTCGCCTGTCGGAGTGAACTCGATGATAGCCTTCCGCCGCGATTGTCCGCGTGCTGGCGTCCGAGAGAGCATTGAGCCATTCCCAGAGTCCGGCCTCGGTCGTCACGATCCGGCTCGCAGTTCGCACGACCGACTGGTGCCAGGCGACAGCTTGGGAATGATACTGATCCCGTCTGCTGGATACAGCAATCCAGAAGGCGGTGTCGGCGAAGTAGGCGGCCACTACTGTCGTTCGTCCGTGTGGCTACGGCCGTAGAGGTAGTGGTCGTGCCGGTCCGCGAGATCGGTGGGCAACGCCTCGCTGTCCACGGCGTTGGCAGCAATCCACGTCAATGCGGATTCGTCTGATGGTACAGCCTCGCCGCCCACTCGCTCGATCTGCACGATCAAAGCCTGGTTCGGAGGAAGATCGAGAGGTTCGTCCGGAACGATAACCCTGCCGTCGAAATGTGCGCTGACCGTCCTCATGCCACCTCGCTCATCTCAGTATCGCAGTAACCAACAGGTCTTCCAAGAACGCCGATTGACGAGTCCGGCATGGCGTCCCAACAACGACACCGAAACCGAGGCAAAGACGGGCTGTTAGCGGATCTGCTCAAAAAACAGGCCGACCGGGGTCAGCACGGGGTCCAGCCGGACGCCCCAACCAGGCACCTCCATGATTCCTTCCAGGACAGCCAACGCTCGAACGCCGTTAAACGCGCGATTTCGTGTCTGGACATTTGCATGGGCCTCGCTGGCGGTCAGCATCTGGTGATAGATGCAAGCCTGGGCGACGTCTGCCTCGGGCGCTGAACCCGGCGACGCATTATGAGTCCGTTTCGGGTATCCGGCAGATTACGTCGGTGATGCCGGTGACGATCACACTGTCGGTCCAGCCCGGCTCCATAATGGTCCAGGTCAGGGTCTGTTCGACGGCCATCAGAGATCCCAGATCGGTTGCCGGAGTTCCTAAAATCTATCTCCGACAGACTCCTGGGCGCGTGATACGATTACGGTCGTGAGGATGGTTGAAGCCCAATACGAAAATGGCGTGCTGCGGACCTCAGAGCGGCTGGGCCTTCGCCCGGGTGAGCGTGTAAACATAATCGTCCTGCGGCACTCGGACCCCGGTCGCTGGGACCTGATGAGGCTTGCGAAGGGGAACGGCGGCGACCTTGCCCTTGCTGAGCAGGGTCTCGCGGAGTGGGCCAGCGAACTCGAAGCAGAGGACCGGAGTTGAAGCGCGGCGAAGTCTGGTGGGCTGACCTCGGTGCGTATCGGCCTCGGGAGCAGACGGGGCGCAGGCCCGTCGTGATCTGGCAAAGCGACACGCTGACGCAGGTGCTCCAATCGATTCTGGTGGTTCCGCTCACCACGAACCTTGACCGCGCAAACCTGGCCGGTACTGCGCTGATTGGTTCCTCACCAGTTGGCGGTCCGCCGCAGGACTCCGTTGCGCTGGCATTCCAGATGCGCGCCATCCCCAAGTCGGCGTTGCAGGCCAAGATTCGGAATCTGGACGAGAGTGAGCTCGGCGAGTTGGAGCTAGCAACGGATGAGGCACTGGGACGCATCGAGCCGAAATAGCGAGCGTACCAGACAGGTCTGCCAACCGGTTGTGACAAGACTTGCTATCGTTACGCAAAGCAACTGCGTTGTTCGAAGGCCATCCGTCAGATTATCAGGATTATCAATGGAGGAATGTTGGGCTCCTCAGGTAGGACTCGAACCTACGGCCCTTTCGACTGACGGCCAGGTGCTTGAAAGGCTGGGTCCAAGATCTCTCCGGCGCTTCCGTTCAAGTCAGACTAGGGAGTTTGCCACGGCCAAATAAACGGTGACGCTCGTCCGGAGACAGAAATGGCGCCTGTAATCGCACGGGTTCTCCGATGTCCTTGAAGAGCAGATCACCGTCGCCGAGTAATTCCTCCGCTCCCGCGCGGTCGAGAAGCATGCGAGATTCAATCGGACTAGCCACCCGAAATCCGATGCGAGCCGGTATATTGGCCTGAAGCGTTCCTTTCACGATGTCGCGGCTGGGCTGCTGCACGGTCAGAATCATATGGATGCCGGCGCCGCGAGCTTTATGCCCCAGCCGCTGAATCCGGGTTTCAATGTCTTTCCGGCCGTAACTCAAAAGCTCCGAATACTCTTCGCAGACGCAGACAATGCGCGGGAGTTGCTTCCCCGCCTGATGGTATTGCCGGAGGTTTTCGAAGCCGTTCTGCTGAAACATGCGGTAGCGCCTCTCCATTTCCTCCACAAGGTCGTTCAACGTAGAGACGGGGCTGACCTGATCCGGATAGAGAATCTTGCCGCCCCCCCAGACATAATCGGAGCCATCTAAATCGGTAAACGAGCTCCGGTTGGGGTCGATCAGGATCAAGCGCAGCGTCCGCGGCGTGTTGGTCATCAAGAGGCCGGCGATAGCCATGCGGAGCCATTCGGTTTTGCCGCTGCCGGCAGCCCCCGCGACCAGCACATGACAATTGTCGGAGTCGGCCAGGTCGGCGAACATCAGCTTTCTTTCGAGATCCACTCCGACCGGCAACTTCGAACAGCCCGCGACCGGATCCTGGGCTGGGAGTTGGTCGCAAACGGAACTGAAGGGAACGATCTCGCGGTCCGAACGTTCGACATCCACCACCATCCGGCCGCCCGGATTATGGATAAAGGGCAACGTCTTCAGGCCCAGACGAACCTGCAACGCGGTACTGAGCTTGCGTATCGCTTCCGGGCGAATCCCGCGGGCGGGCCGCACCGGGAAGCGGAGAAACGCCGGCCCGACGATCGGGTCACCAGCGAATTCAATGGGAGCGTTGAACTGGCGGAAGACGTCGCGCAGTTTACGCCCAAGTTCGATATGGGAGGGTTCCGGGTCACGAGGGTGCGCCGATGTCGGGAACTTTTCCGGTGAGGGGTGCGCACCCGCACGGCGTTGCTCCGGGACCACGCCCGCCATTCGTCCGATCACGGTCTTCAGCCCGGTCCCCAGCCGGGCTTCCATGGCGCGGAGATCCTGCGGTGAAAAGACGTGTTCGTGGATAGCTGGAGTGAAGTAGACGAGGATCAGCGACCCTGGGAGGGCCTCGCTGGCGGTCAGCATCTGGTGATAGATGCAAGCCTGGGCGACGTCTGCCTCGGGTGCCATGTCGCCGGTCCTGAACTCGGCGACGCACCATGAGTCCGTTTCGGGAATCCGGCAAATTATGTCGGTAATGCCGGTGACGATCACGCTGTCGGTCCAGCCCGGCTCCATAATGGTCCAGGTCAGGGTCTGTTCGACGGCCATTAGAGATCCCAGATCGGTTGCCGCCGGGCCATATTTACCAGGGTCCGCGGGGGCGGAGTTTCGCCCGTGCCAGGCGCGATACAGCAGTTCGGCGCTCCATTCGGTGAAAACCTCGAGCGCATTCCAGAGCACCGTAACCTCTGCACTGGCCTGTTGCAGCACCGCATGATTGGCCTGTAAGCGCGGTCCGAGGAGCACACGGTAGACATGCTCGCGCAAGGCGGTGCGCCACCTGGCGAGGTCGGGGTCGATATTCACGAAGGCAGCCTCAGCCTGCAGAGCCGGCTGGTTTCCAAACAAATCGGCGGCCACGCTATGGAAAAGCGAGCGAGCCAGGCGATTTGACGAGCCGCCGATGGTTTTCGCCGGGCCGCCTGCCGCCTGCAAGATCTGGTCGCGAATTTGGCTCACAAGTAGTGAAACTGGCATCGGCCCTCGATTACATCCATAGCGCTGGAGGAACCAGCCGGTACAAAACCTGCGGCGGACCTTCCAGCAGTCCCACCAGATCCGGTGAATCGGAAAGGAGGCGCAAAACCTCGCCTCCCGATAGATTCAGCTCGTTAGCGGCATCATTTACGGGAATCACGCAGCGTTGTTCGATCAATTCGAGAAGGTCTTCCCGATTCGACACGTCCCGGGGAAGAGGGAGAGCCGCCGAGGCAGTAATCTCCTGGAGGAAATCTTCGAGTGAATCGGGAAGATGGCTGGTAATCCACTCCGCCACCGTCTGGGTCCGGATGGATTCACCTTTCAATGTCACGTTTCCCGACTTCGCGGCTGCCATGAGACGGCGAAGCGCGTCCAGTGCGTACAACGCCTCGAGAGACGGATGAATCAGCCGTGCGCCGGTGCGGGCCAGATCGGCTACATAGCCGCGGGTCGCTCGGGCAGCCCTGCCGATGGGAAGCCGGGGGTCGCGCAAGATCACCAGCCGCGCGTGGCGTTCGCCCGGTTTGAGGTCTTTCAAGCGTCTCAGTTGGTTAGCCAGGCCGCTGACATTCTTGTGGTTGCATAAGCTGACCGCAATATCGCCAGACGGGCTCCGCACGAAGAAACTGATGTCCCCCGCCGTCACTTTGGTCAGCCAGTGTTTCCCTTTCAAATTCGCCAGCGACTTGATCCCGTCATCAAGGATTTGATCGACATCGTTGGCCTCCGCATGCGACGCTTCGTCCATGAGCCGGTGCCACTCGGACTCGAGGAATTCCGAAACCGACCCGGGGTCCTGGCCAAATTTTTCGGACGCCTTGCTCAAGATTCTGCGAGCGCTGGCGAGGCCCGATTGATCGAACACATCGACGAGGTCCGCTTCCTGAAAGGGCCAAAGTGGGCCTTCGCCACGGCCCATCGCCGGATTGGCGGCAAAGGTGCGCCGCGACTGGAGCAGCCTTGCCGCCTCCTCACGCCCAAGCAGGGGGAGGAGCCCTTCAAACTCGGCAATCCGCGCAAAGTTGGCCTTCCCGGCATTCTCCAGGCTTTGGCGGTAGGAACTCTGGATACAGGACAAGAGCACCACGTTGACCGTCCCATCGTGCAAGGTGCTCACGGCTCTGCCAAGCGCCGCAAAGCCCGACAAGTCGCCTGGGGGCGTTTCCAGGGCTTCGAGCTGATCGAGACAAAGCACGATGGGTGTGCCGGGTCCAATAAATTTGGCCAGTGCCACGACGATAAGCCTGGCGCGGTCCTCGACATCGCCGGCATCATCTTCCCTGGTGGAGATTTCGATTCTGCCGAGGTCCGCTTCCGCCAACGAATCGCCCCGCAACCAGGCACGAGTCAACGTCTCGTGACGGTGATGCGTTACGTGCCTCAGCGCCTGCCGCAATTCCCACGGAAGGTCCTGTTCTCCGTCGAGCTGATCGAAGATTTCGAGGGTCTGCAGATCGTCGGCGGGAATATGTTTGAGGATGATCTCCAGGACTTCGGCGAACACCTCCCGGTTCAAAGGCGCGCCATCCGAGATCTCGCGCTTCCATTCGTCGAGCAAGGCGCCCCGGGAGCCCGGCATGGCAAGCCGCTGCATCAGCAGGCCGTATAGCTGGGTGCTGTCGGAACTCGCAGGCCGAAGAAGGTCTTCCACCAGGCGCCGTCGAATATGCCTCCAGATCATCGTCGCCGAAGTTTCCATCCGGACGTAAATGAAGATGGTGCGGGGACATCTTTCAGATCGCCGCAGGGCCAGATGGGTGCGGAGGCGCCGTATTAAATGCGTCTTCCCAGAACCGGGCTCGCCATACAAAAGCACCGAAGTGCTCTTGTGCCGCTCTGCCGTAGTTTCGATCGCTTCCAGGCACGTCTGGAACGCCTTGCGCCCAATTTCGGAGACATCGCCTTCCTCGCTGTCCCAGGGGTCGCCGACTATCCAGTTGGAAAATGGATTAGTCAAAATCACCCCGCAAGGTGATTCCGACATAGTAGCTCCCTGCTCCGTCGAAGACGAGGTCCCGGCGCTCGGCATCGCTCAGCCGCAATGGATGGTCGTGCCGGTCAAGATAAACGCGTCTATCTTTGTAAAGGGACAGAACGGCCTGATCGAATTCGGCTTTCGCCTTCCCTTTTTGCGCTCCCAGGGAAACCCGTACCTCTATCAAAGAAAGGCCTCCTGGCTTTCCCTTCAACTTGTCGAGAATGCTGTGTTCAAAATTCGGCGCCAGTAGCATGCCGTCAACTAATTCCGCGGCCATCCGTTCCCAGTTAATACCCCCGGCACTCAACCTGGCCGCAAGAGCATTGGATTGCTCCATTAAACCTTCGATATAGGCCGCCATCAGACGGGATTTGCCCCAATGCTCCCACTGTACCAAGCTTGGGATATTTGTTACAAGCTCCCGGGAACGCTTCCAAAAAAAATACCATGAGCGAGAAGTCGAACGCATGCCGGCGTGACCGGAGATCCGAACGTTTCCCCGGCACAACAGCCACCTGCAGCGTCGTGTTGGCCATGGCCACTGGTTCGGTTCCCGTTACCCGCTACCCAAGTTTTCATAGAGTTACGGGCTTCGCGGGCTGTGACGCGCAACATGCCGGCAGAATTCCGGGAATAAACTCCACGACCGCCGGTCGAAACTCAAAAAAAGATCGCGAATAGCGTGATAAATGCGGTAAGTCGTCACTAATCCGGGGGCGAGTCCATCCCGGGTCAGCAGCCTGTGGCAGAAGTCGACGCAGGCTAAAGGGCCTACTCCGTAAAGCGGCAAGCCGCAAGAACGGCTGCTTCGCAGCCGACCCAGAGGGTGCCCCGGACCACAAAAAACGATGGTCTGCCCTACGGCAGGCCAAGGGCCTACTCCACAATTCTTCGCGACCGGCGAAAGTTCAGACTATTAGTAGTATGATTCTTGACTTCTGGCACAGGCTGTTAGTCTATAGCCATTTCGGCGCGGCGGCGATGAGCTGTTGCGTATAGGGATGCCGGGGGTTCGAGAGTACTTCTTTTACAGTCCCGCACTCCACAATTTCACCCTGGTGCAAAATTGCGAGACGGTGACAAATTGCGGCAACGATTGGAAGATCGTGCGAGATGAACAACATGCTCATGCGGCGGTCGGTGGCGATGCCGGCCAGCAGATCGAGAACCTCCCGCTGCGTAATCACGTCCAGCGCGCTGGTGGGTTCGTCCGCAATCAGCAGCGGGGGCCCGTGCAGCAGCGCCATCACGATCAGCACCCGTTGCGCCTGCCCTACGCTGAGTTGGCGCGGAAAGCGACGCAGGAACGCTTCCTGCGACGAGAGACCGGAGCCTTCCAGCAACCGCGCGACACGTTCTTTCTGGCGGGACCAGGGCTCCCGCGAATGCGCACGCCAAGCCTCCCGCAACTGAGTTTCGATGCGCAGAGCGGGATTCAGGGCCGCCAGGGGACTTTGCGGCACGAGGCTGATGAGCCGCCCGCGTACCTCCCGTAACCGGCTTTGGCCGCAGTTCATCAAGTCGCGGCCGAGAAGCATCGTCCGGCCGTTCACACCGGCGCCGGTATGACCCAATAATCCGAGGATGGCAAGCGCCAGCGTACTCTTGCCCGACCCGCTTTGCCCCACCAGACCGAGAATCTCCCCCGGACCTATGGTGATGCGGGCGTGCCGCAGGACGCCCGCTTTTTGCGGATAATCGACCGAGATATCCGTTTCAAGAACCGGGTCGGACAGCTAATTTTTCCTCCGCTGCCCGGCACCGTCCAGCCAAAGCGATTCAATGTTCCAGAACAGATGCGGCGCCAACGCCGAAGGCGCGGCATTGCGCACTGACGGCGACACGGCCACGAGCACGTCGGGATGCACCAGATACACAATCGGCGCCTGTTCCGCAATTAGCTCCTGTACGCGGTCGAATGCCGCCTTCCTTACATTGCGGTCCATCGACGTATGGGCGGTTTGCATCAACCGATCGATTTCGGCCTCCCACGGGGTGGCCGGCTTTGCTTCCCTGGGGTTCCAGGCGTGAAGAGTCCCGGAACTCAGCCACAGGTTCATCTGAGAGTTGGGAAGATCGAGCTCGGTATTCGAAAGGCCCAAGAGACACGCCTCGTATTGCTGGGTTCGGGTGATTCTTTCGATGAGGGACTGGAATTCGATCGGCGTGAAATTAAGACGGATTCCAATCTTTTTCAAATCCTGCTGCAGCATGGCTCCGATCTGCGTCCGCGTGTTCGATCCGGCGTTGGTGATGAGCGAGAATTCCACTGGATTCCCCTCGCGGTCGCGTAACCCTTCACCGTCGAGCCGGAAGCCGTCTTCCTGGAGGAGCTTCCGGGCCAGTTGCGGATCATACCTTTGAGGGGTCAGCTTGGAATTGAACCAGAGAGCGTTCGCCGACGATGCCGGACCCGCGGCGGGATGAGCGTAGCCGCGATAAACCAGCCGGACGATATCGTCCCGGTTAACCGCCGCCGAAACGGCCCGCCGGAATAGTTTCGATTGCATCCACTTCCGTTTGTACGCGGGAAAAGGAGCGTCCGGGGTCTGGTTGAACCAGAAGAACTCCGCATCCAGCGAAGGTCCCGCGTCGCGCACGGTCGATGGCGCTTCCTTCAGGAGGCGCTGATACGCTTCCGGCTCCAGTTTGTCGAACAACTGCAGCTCTCCGCGGCGGAATCGCAGCAACTCGGTTTCGCGATTCGCTTGAATGTCGATCCGCAGCGAATCGAGGTAGGGGAGTTTCCTGCCGCGCGAGTCCGTTTTCCAGTAGTACGGGTTGCGCCGCAAAAGAACGTACTGTCCCCCCTTATGCTCGGCGAGCATAAACGGTCCGAGAACTGCACTCTGGGGCGAACTCGCCCGGCTCGAGGAGATGGCGAGCTCGTCGAAAAGGAGTTCCAGTCCGGCCACGGGCGCGGAGAAGAGTATGGAAACTTCGTTCGTCCCGCCGGACTCAGCTTGAATATTTCCTCCCGCGGAACGGAAGGAATCGGCTATCCCGGAGTGCAGGTCGGGAGCCATGATCCGTCGCATGACGGCTATGACATCGGCCGGGCCGAAGGGCGTGCCGTCCGAGAAGCGCACGTTCGGCCGGAGCGCGAAGTCGATGCGTTTCCCATGATCGCGAACCGTCCAGGCGGTGGCCAACTCGGGCTCCAGTTGCTGAGACTGACGGTTAAAGCGGATCAGGACGCCGCCGGTGAGGAAGCGAATGGTGTCGGAAGGTTCCTCTTCGGCAAGGAGCGGATCGAACGTCTTGGGATCGGCGCGGAGGCAGAACCGTAGTTCGCCTCCCGACTGCGCCGAGACGCAAGTCACCGCAGCCAACGCCAGTACACCTGATCGCAAGCCTATTCCCACGTGCTGCTCCCGGACACCGCGAAATGCAGACTGGCGACGATCACAAAAAGACACAGCGCAGGCGCAAGGATCCACGGTGACTCTGAGACCCGCTGATAGTCTTGCAGTTCAGTGAGCATATTTCCCCACGAGGGCATGGGTTCGGCGACCCCGAGCCCGAGGGCGCCGAGATTGGCCTCGGTCAGGAGAAAGACCGGAACCAGAATCCAAAATTGCGCTGAAAGTACCGGCTTCAGATTCGGCAAGATATGAAGCCACAGCACACGGCCGTTGCCGCAGCCGTAGGCCCGCGCCTGCAGAACTGCCGCGTCCGTGCGCATACGGGTAACACTGGCGCTGACCATGCGGGCGCCGGACGCCCAGCCTACCGTCGCCAACAGCAGGAAAGTGGCCGCGATCGAGGGCCATGGAGACAGATTGAGCGGGAGTAGAGACCGCAAAGTCAGCAGCACGAAAAGCCAGGGCAGCGAAAGAAACAAATCCGTCAATCCGCCGGCGAATTCATTCGCCCAACCGCCGAAATAGCCCGCAACCAATCCGATACCGGCGGCGAGCGCGGTGGCAATCAGCGCGGCCGCGGGGGCGCACAATAGGGAAACCCGGCTGCCGTAGAGAAGGCGCGAAAACCGGTCGCGTCCTAACTGGTCGGTTCCCAGAAGGAAACTCCGGGACGGGGGCTCGTTGGCTCGTTCGCGAAACTGTGCTGCGTAGCTGTACGGCGCGACCAAATCCGCTCCAACCGACAGGACCACTCCGCTGACCAGGATGGAAATCGCCACGACCCGGATCGCATTCATACCGAGTGGTTTCTCGCATGTGTCATGGCGATATCGGCCAGGACGTTGACAGAAATGGTAACGGCCGCCAATAGCAACGTGACGGTCACGAGCACTGGAACATCGTGGCCCAAGGCGGCCCGCCACGCCAGTTGTCCCAGGCCGGGTGAATCGGAAAATGCTTCAATCGGGATAGAAGCGCCGAAAGCCAGGGTCACCGATACTCCCGCGAGCGCCAGGAGCGGCATCAGCGTTGAGGGTCCTACGTAGAAAACCAGAAGGCGCGCTCCGGATATTCCGCTGGCCCGCGCCATCAGAACGTGCGGAGCGGCAAGACCCGCCCGGAGTTGTTCATAGGCATGCGGGAACACGCGGGGGAATATTACGGCGGCAATGGCGATAGCGGGCGCCAAGCCCAGAAGGAGGCAAACCATGGCGAGCACCGCGGACGGCACGCTCAGCAGAGAACCACTGAGTGCGAAGGCGGGCCATATGGCGACGGCGCTACGGCTTAGAGCAGCGGCCAGCCCAAACAGAAGGGCAGCGAACCAGCCTACTGCCAATCCGGCGCCGACTGCGACGATGGTAGTGCCGGCGCGGTCTCGAATGAGATCTCGAACAGGCTGGCCAAAAACGGCTGACTGGCCGGCCTCCCCATGAAAGAGCCCAGCCAAAAAATGGGCATAGAAGACCACTGGATTTCGTTCTCCGGCATGCCTGCGATCGAGGGCATCCCTGGTTTGCACCGATAGCCGTGGGTCCAGTGCCTGTTCATCTACACCAAAGCCGGGAGCGAGCCTGACGAGAGCCGCTCCTCCCAACCCGGAGAGTATTAGAATTCCAATACCGCGGCAGATGATTCGGGTGGGCGAGCGTCTCGACAAGATCTGCTTTGGCAATCTCCGATTAATTATAAACCCTCAGTGAGTGAGATCGGGCAGGAAATCTCCGCTTTTATCGAGCCGCTCCCGCTCGCTTTCGCGCACGGATCGGCAGAAGATCTTACGTGCACAACTCAAACAGGGCAACCGATTAGTGGGCTAAAAATGGCCGCTATTCCGGACGTCGCGGCACGGTATATTGCGAACGGGCCGCCCTTCCCCAAACAACCTAGAAGTCTATCCAGCGCGCGAGAGCAGGCGAAAACGCCTACTCCACAACGAAGAGTCAACTGTTTCCAAGCCTTGTGGAGTAGGTCCTTCGGCCTGCGTCGACTATATACTTATATATATATTATTTAGCCTTCCAATACATCACGGACTTTCTTATTGAGTTCCTCTGAGATAAACGGTTTTTGAATAAAAGCCGTATTCGGCCGCAGCACGCCAGGGCGAACATTTGCGGTATCGGCGTAACCGGACATATAAAGTGTTTTCATTTCCGGACGCAGCTTCGCCAGCTCTTCGGCCAGTTCCGGCCCGCTCTGTTCCGGCATGACCACATCGGTGAGCAGGAGATGAATCGGGTTGTGGTAGTCTTGGCAAATCTTTACGGCTTCATGAACTTTTCGGGCCTCCAAGACCGTGTAGCCCTGCCTGGCAAGCATGGCTCGGACCAACCTGCTTACATTGGCCTCGTCTTCCACCAGCAAGATGACCTCTGTTCCCTGGCGGAGCGCCACCGCAGGCCGCTTAGTCGACTCCACGTCGACATCGCGCGGGATCGCCGGCAGGTAGATGGTGAAAGTCGTCCCTTTCCCTTCTTCGCTGCGAACCCCAATGTCCCCCCCGCTTTGCTTCACAATCCCGTACACGATCGAGAGGCCTAAACCAGTTCCCTTGCCCAATTCCTTGGTGGTAAAGAAAGGCTCAAACATGCGTCGCTGGGTTGCCTCGTTCATTCCGTGGCCGGTATCGCTGATCGCCAATTGGACGTAAGGGCCCGGGACAATGCCGGCATGGATTTGGGCGTACTCCTCGTCGAGGCTGACGTTGGCGGTCTCAACCGTGAGTTTGCCGCCCGTGGGCATGGCGTCCCTGGCGTTAACTATCAAATTCATGATGACCTGATCGATGTGGCTAGGGTCAGCCTGCACCGGGGCGAGCGCCGGCTCCAGACGAACGGTGAAATCAATGTCCTCGCCGATAACCCGCCGTAGAAGCTTTTCCATGTTGCGCACGACCTCATTGAGATCGATAACGTGAGGCTGCAGTATCTGGCGGCGGCTAAATGCCAGTAGTTGTTTCGTCAGGCTAGCCGCGCGTTGGGCGGCGCGTTGGACTTCCCCAGCCTTGTCCAGGACATTCGGGAGGTTACGCACGTCATTAATTACCATCTCGTTGTAACCCAAGATGACGGTGAGCAGGTTATTGAAGTCGTGCGCAATACCGCCGGCCAGCTGGCCCACCGCTTCCATTTTCTGGGAGAGCCGGAGCTGTTCCTCCAGTTGCTTGCGGTCACTGACGTCAGCCACCATGACCAGAATGCCGGAAACGCCCTCGGCGCGATCTTCCAGTCCCGCGGTCCAGATAGCGGCTGAAAATGAGGTGCTGTCCTTGCGCTCTTGCGTGGTTTCCAGGCCCGTGACGACTTCGCCGCGCAGGCCGCGGTCAATCACGTCCTGGATGAACGCTTTGGACCGGCTGGTCGCAAACGGGGGGGGGCTGCCGAGCGCCTCTTCCTCGCTCCAGCCGAAAATACGCTGCGCGGCAGGGTTCCAGCTGGTGACCTTCCCGTCGCGATCCAGTGCCAAAGTGGCCAAGGGGAGGGCCCGAATTACTGCATCTAATTTGGCGTTGGCCGCTATGGCGGAAGCTAGCGCTTCCAGCGTCTGCAGGTGAAGGGTTGCCACCTCTTCGGAGTGCTGGCGATCCTGCTCGGCGCGCTTACGCTCGCTTTGCAACCGCTCCAGGTAAAGACGATAAGAGCGGTGGATGACATATACAACCGGCAGGATCAAGATCCAGATCTGCCAATCCAGGGTGCGATTCACGAACATGAACACGCCCACCATGGCCGCGCCGACCAGGTAATGCGCGTAGGACCAGCGGTAACATTCCCGCCAAACCTGCCCAATCGACTTTTTTTCCGTCAGCGCGATTACGACCGCGATGGGAGCAGTGTTGAAGACGAAGAAGACGGATGAGGCAATCGCCAGACGAAGCGGAATCCTGAGATGGAGAAGCGGCAGAGACGACACCTGGTAGGTATAGTAAGCCGCGGTGATTGCCAGAACGACGTCCGCAACGCTAAAGGCGACCTGAGTCAGCCGAGGCCGCAGCCGGGCGTGCCAGAGGCACTGCACCACAACACCAGCGGTGCCAATTACCAGCGTTTCCGCAATCCCAAGTTCCACCACCCCGGCCAGCAGGAATAGAAACAGCACCGACATAGTGCCGGAGATTCCGGGAAGTGTCACTTTCAGGCAGGAGGTCGGTATCGCCAACAGCAGGAAGCCGTAAAAGCGGGGGAGATCCTGCGCGTTCCATAAAGACAGGCCGTGGGCGAGGGCCACCGCCCCGAGAATCACAATGATCGCGACATATAACCTGGCGGTGAGTGACACTACCAACCCTCCCGTGGGTCTATCGCAACGGCATGCAACGATTCTGGTTCGGGCTGATCCCGTGGCACGGGTCTCGCAACCGCCCACGACAAATTCAGCAGCAGGGCAGGCCGAAAAGGTGCGTCGAAAGCCATTTTAGCGATCGCCGCGAAGCGCACCGCCTCCGAGAATGGCTGGTCCATACTCCGTACCACCCTGGTAGGGTTCATTGAGAACCGGCTACATCCATGAATTACAGAATATCGCAATTTACCGGCGAGATCGTGGCGCCGGAGTTGTCGCTTTCATCGCGCTCTGCAAATTTGGGAAATTAACAGAATTTTATGAGAGGCGCGGGAAAAGAGAGGTTTTAGATGGTTCATTATTGGCCTTTTTGCTGTTCGGGCTCATGCGCGCTGAACCAGATCAGCACAGGCTGTGCTGACGTATTCCGGGATTAACCGAGCCGGCGTCAAGCGCAGAGAAAGATGTGCATCGGAGCCAGCCGAGTACATCGTTTCAGTTCGCCGACGTATTCTGTCAAACCGACTCCCTAAGAAACTGTGAAAAAATCGGCTCGCACCCGGGATGGAGCAGGCCAAAGGCCTACTCCACAAATTCGTCGCGGGCCGCGACCATTCTGACTATTAGCAGTACATTGATTCAGCAGCACTTGTCAGACTTGTGGAGTATCGATCCACGAGTCCGGCGATTGGCGCGGCTGAATGGCGGTCTTTGCGGTAGGGCTTGATCAACAAAACTCCTCGGTAGACGATGCGAGAGATGCCCGGGTTGGGATTCCGTCACGTCTACCGTTGGAATGATCGTCTCGCGGGGCTTACGGCTGGGCCGCCCTCTGATGAGGATCTCTACCAGTTGCCCGCGAGAATTTAGGTTCCCCAAACTGCCACGCAAAAGTGCAATAGAAACATTAGCTCGAATATCATGCGGTTCCCCCTTTCTCGAGAGTTGTGAGGGATCGTGCAGGATCGAGCGTCACCCTAGCCGGACGGTCCGGCGAGAGGTAGACAACTTGGGGATCGTCGGCGATTCCATTAAGGGCCGGCCTCAGCAGAAGAGCAAAGCTGGTCGACGGTGCGAATAAACTATTCATGCAGATTGTCTTCTGATAAGAACGTCAGGCCGCAGCAGAGTTGGATACACTCTCCCGTCGGATTTCGTTGGTCGGTTCTTATCGGATGTAATTTATGATTGAAATATACGAGGTAGCGGGAATTTGAACAAGATGCAAATTGGTTCTCAGAAAAGGCCGCTCTATTGCGCTACGTTATCGCCACTAAGTAGTAACCTCGTGCTGTGGTCTGAACGTGGAGTCCGGCCACCCGGCGCGAAGTTCTTCGTCATTGGTGAACCAGCCCCGTAGCGGAATCCCGGAGACTGAGTCAGGCAGTGGTCCGGCGGAATGGCGATAAGGGCGCGCCGTACGGATTTGGCAAGCCGCGAAAGCGACTGCACCGCATCCGGCTGGACTTTGGCCATTTGAATTTCAACTTCTTGCGAAGCAGGGGGCACTTGTAACGGCGAAAGCTCGTTTCTCCGGCTTGGTCTCGAATGGTCGGGTGAGAGGCAAAGCCGCAGAAACGGCCGCAACCCAGGCCGCTTCGCGCACCAAAGCCTGTCGCGTGGGCGACAAGAGCGACCAGGGGGTCGCTTGCGGACGTGGGCGTCCGCCCCACAAAAGGCCAAAGCCGAGACGGCTGCTCCGCAGCCGGGCAGACAACAAAAAACGATGGTCTGGCCTACGGCTGGCTAAGTTAACCTTTGAGCCAGCGGTCGAACCAGGCGAAGGCTTCGCTCTGCATCTCGCGGTCGAATTTGTGTGGGCCGTCAAAAAACATGGCGCGGTAGCGATCAGGAACGCCGGCCTTACCATAAACCTGCTTCAGGATCTGGTCGGCGCGTACCATTTCGGGCATCGTGAAAAGCTGGTCCTCACGATTATTCAATACCAGCACCGGGTTGGGAGCCGCAAGTCCGAGGATTTCGGGGTAATCGAGATCTCGCGGCAAGCCGGGGACATAGACCATCCACGTGTGGGTGTAGGACTTGTTCAGCAGATAGTCCCGCCAAGTGGTCATCATACCGGCACAACAGGAGCATCGGATGCGTTCGTCTGAGCCGGTGAGCATCACCGTGCGCAATCCGCCGCCGGAAAGTCCGGCGCAGCCGAGTCGCGTGGGATCGACATCCGGCCGAGAGGCGAGGTAATCCAGCGCGCGGCGATCGTCAAACACAAAAACCCCGGGCCAAGTCATGCCCGCGCTGAACAGGCTCTTGGCAATAATGTGTTCGTGATTGGCGGCGAACTGGTTGTAGTGTTCGATCTCCTCCTCGGACTCAGGGTTCGATTCCACCATATTGTTCCGGATGGCGGCAGGCAGATCGGCAAGGCGCATACGGCGGCTGCCGAAGGTGAACGCGTCATGAACCAGCACCACGTATCCTCGACGGGCCAGTTCGTTCGCCCAGGCCACACCACCGTAGTAATGCTCCTGGTGCCGCACAACGGCGGGATGCGGGTCCTTCGACATGCGAGTGATCTTTCGCAGTCCGAAATACTTGTTACCGCCATGGTCGTGGAGGGCGACGATACCGGGCAGCTTTTCACGCGAGCCAGCGGGTTTGAGCAGGAGTGCTTCGGTGGCAGGCCCATAGGGCAACTGCCATTGCAGATGCTCGATGGAAAGCCCATCAAACTCCAACTGGTGTTGCAGCACGGCAACCGGTGTCACAGCACCACCGGGTGACATTAATGCCTCGACGAAGCGCGCCCGCGCCACGGCGCGCCATGCATCCACGTTTTGGAACATGGGCTGCCGCCAAGACAGGCGGGGAACATCGGGCAGCGACTGCGCGGCCCATTCGCCATAAGCACCGAGCATATTGGGAGCCATTGGTAGATTTTAGCGCTGGTCGCGCACAGAGGAGGCATGCGCTGCTCCTTCGCACGTTTGGGGGCGGAGCCAGGAGGAAAGAGACGAGAAGCCATGGAAGACCAGCGCCAAAACCGAAAGCGATTAGAGTATGCTTAATACACCGATTTCATGAATGCGTATTCTCACAGTGAAACGCACCGGCTCCCTAACGGTCGCGGCTCGGAAACCAAAGACTTCTGAGCCGGTGTCACTGAATACGTTGGCGGACTTATGAAACGGTGTACTTAGATGCCAGAACTCCCAAATGGATATTTGTACCAACTGACCAGGAGACTAAGCCATGACAGATTATGTGTTCGGATATGGTTCGCTTCTTGAGCGGGCATCGCGGACGCGCACGAACCCGGATGCCATTGGCGCCTGGCCAGCGCGCGTGACCGGTTATCAACGCGGCTGGTTTCATCAGTTCGCGGACAACATCGGCAGTAGCTGCACTTATCTCGGGGCGGTGGAAGCCGGGGGCAAGACCATTAACGGCGTTATCTATCGCGTTGCGGATTTCGAAAAGACCAAAGAGCGGGAAACGGGCTACACGGCGACTCCGCTCGAAGCGGAGAAGATCACGATGCTGGATGGGGGCGGGCCCTTGGAAATGGGCAACGCTAACGTCTACATTTTTGTCAGTAACGAAGACTCGATCTCCAAGAGCAGGGAGCCGACCTCCGGGTTCCCGATGGTCCAATCTTACGTCGACCTCTGTATCAATGGTTGTCTGGAACTCGAATCCATTTACCGCACGGCGAAGGGCTTTACACAGGAATTCATTCGCACGACTACCGGATGGAACGCGGATTGGGTCAATGACAGGATCTATCCCCGCCGGCCATTTATTTATGTTCCTAACGCCAGCGCCATCGATAAGGCTCTGAAAGAAGGAAATGTATTGCAATACGTTCAGCTTCACGATCTGAAGTGATACTCAGGCAAAGCCGCCTGAGGTGAAGCGTAAGGAATGCGAGTGGCGTCTCTCCAGAAACTGCGCGCCGTTCGGAGGCTGCTTTGCAGCCGGCAGACCACAAAAAACGATGGTCTGCCCGGTCTGCCCCACGGGGCCGGTCGCTGGCTACAGGCCGGCGAGACGGTTCAAGACATAATCGACGATGGTCAGGAGAATCGACCCGAAAACTGCAGGCAGGCACCCGTTAACGCGGAAACCGGGTACAAATTGAGAAGCCAGTTTCAACATCAAGCCATTGATCAGAAAATAGACGATCCCAAGGGTGAGGAAGATAAACGGCAGCAGAACGATTTTCAGAATCAGTCCAACTGTCGCCCCCACCAGACCGATCACCAGCGCCGCAATGAGTGCGGCCCCAAAACCATCCACCTCGATGCCCGGAAGAAGGCTGGCTACGATCAGCAGAGCGACGCCGCTGAGGAGCCAATGGATCAACCAGAAACGCACGATTGATTATATCTCCCTCGAAATTGGCGACGATCGTACATGCGCCCGCTGCCGCAACCCGGGCCGCTTCGCACAACAAAGCCTGCGTTTGCGCGACCAGGGGGTCGCTTGCGGACGAGGGCGTCCGCCCCACAAAGGCCGAAGCTGAGCGACCTCATACCTCCTGGCTCTTGACGAGCAACTCCGCGGATCGGGTACGCCATAGGTAATAGAAGGGAACCCCGGCGGCAGTGATGAGAAGCGCTGTGACCGAAGGCTTTGGCTGATCGAGCAGCGTCTCGACCAGGAACCACACCGACACAACCACGAATAACCACAGCGTCACCGGATAACCCCACATCCGGTAGGGGCGCGCAGCGTCCGGAGCCTTGCGTCGCAACATCCATACTGCGACCACGCTCAGGGTGTAGAAGATCCACGCCGAGAAGATCGTGTAGGTTGAGAGCGTCGCGTAAGAGCCGGTTATGATCAGCGCCCCGGTCCAAACGGCTTGCACGACGATGGCAAAGGCCGGCGTTTCGAAACGAGGGTGCACAGTCCCGAAGCGGGGGAAGAAGAGCCCGTCCCTGGCCTGTGCGAAGGGAATGCGCGCGGCCGTCAGAATACAGCCGTTGATCGCGCCGAGAATCGAAAGCAGCACCACAATCGACAATACGGTACCACCCGCGGAGCCCATGGTCCGTTCGGCCACTGCGGCGCCTACCCGCTCGCTGGCGGCGATCTCGGGCACCGTCATAACGTGCATATAAGCGGCATTCGCTCCCAGGTACAGCGCCATCACCGTGCCCATCCCGAGGGAGAGCGATCTCGGCAGGTTTCGTTGCGGCTCCCGGACTTCGCCGCCTACAAAACTGACATAGCTCCAGCCGTTGTAAGCCATCAGGCAGGCGCTCATCGCAAAACCGATGCCGTGATACGAGAACGGCTGGGCCAGCGCCGGTTCCGCGTGCGTGGCGCTGGAGAGCAGGAACGCCGCGCCGATCACCAACACAAGTCCGGCGATCTTCAGCGAAGTGAAGATCCGCTGGGCCCACGCACCTTCCCTGACGCCGATGTAATTGATTGCCGAGAGCGCTGCGACTACCGCGAGCGAGACGATCGTTCGCAATACCGGCGTCAACGGAACGAAGCGGGCGAGGTAGATGGAGAATCCGACCGCCAGGAACGCAATCCCGCCGGGCATGGTAGCCAGCACAAACACCCAACTGGAGAGGAAGGCGCAAAATGGGCCGTAGGCTTCACGAAGATAAACGTACTGCCCGCCGGTATCGGGCATCATCGCGCCCAGTTCCCCATAGGCCAGCGCACCGAAGTACGACAGCACGCCCGCCACTACCCACACCGCCATGATGGCGTCGCCCGACGGCAGATTTTGCGCGATCAGGTTCGGCAGCAGAAAGATGCCGGAGCCGATGACGATGCCGATCACAATCATCGTCGCGTCGAGCATTCCGAGTTTCCGTGGCAGGGGCAGCATAACACTTATCTTACGGGCACGGCATGCTGCTTCACATAATCGTCCACGCGGGATCCGCTGCTTTCGGTCACCGTATCCACGGGACCGACGTAGTGGAACGCTTCGGCGTACTCGACGCCGTACTTCTTGCCTAATTCGCGGTTGGCCCCGAGGACGAACTCCCGGATGTAATTGCGGTCGGCCGTGCGATCGTCGTCTCCGAGGAGCGGCAACTTCTTTCCCTGCCGGGCGAGTTCCGCGCGCAATTTTGACCCGTGATGCCCGCCCGGTCCCTTGGCGACGTTGCAGACGTTGGCGTCGATCTTGGTGTCAATCGTGCTGCTGATGTCCACCACTCGGGTGATGTCCGGATGCCGCGCGTAGTAATATTTGTTGGTAACGGCGTGGGCTTGGAGTCCGGCCGCCAGTTGTTCCGGATAGTCGTGAACGCGCCCCGCCATCCAGCAGGCCGCTTCCACACAATGGCCCAGCACGTAGTGATCGGGGTTCTCCTCGTCGTGCGCCCAGGGGTCGTAGCAGAAGACGGTATTGACCTTAAGGAACCGGAAAAGGAAGA
Organism: Terriglobia bacterium; assembly: GCA_963747535.1. GTDB lineage: Bacteria > Acidobacteriota > Terriglobia > Bryobacterales > Bryobacteraceae > CAVVFX01. Next base: position 101,493 of record CAVVFX010000026.1, on the reverse strand, counting down.
TCAGCCGGCAGATGAGCTCGTTCCGCGAGATATCGCTCATGCGGTGGTTGTTGTAGTTCAAGGAGAAGTCGCGCTTTAGACCCAACACCCGGGTCTGCTCGGCCACCTCCTGTTCGTTATGAAGGACGTTCTCACCTACCGTACCGGGCTCGCCGACATCGTCGCCCATATCGTCGTTGGTGGCGCGAATCATGTAGCCCGTGTAACCTTCCTGAATCAGCTTGGCAACCGTTCCGCCGCACAGCAGGGCGACGTCGTCGGCGTGTGGCTGAATCGCGGCCAGCACTTTACCCCGGTGCGGCATTCCGGTGAACGGACGTTCGAGAATTGGACCGGAGGCCGGCGTCTGGGCGTTACCTTTGTCTAGTTGCAACACGACCAGCCCCGCCAGCATGCTGGTGAAGAAGTTCCGTCTATGCATAGTTACAACATTAGACAGGAATCGGCGGAGCGCGTCAAGCCGCGACCTATCCTGGCGCAAGGCCGCTGCCACGCCCCACTCTCCACGTCCGCCGCTGTCCGGGTCGGAACAGGTTTAGCTCTCCAGAAACAGCGCCGTTCGGAGGCTGCTCTGCAGCCGGCAGACCGCAAAAAGCGATGGTCTGCCCCACGGGGCCGGTGACTGGCAGTTTCCGACCCTTTGGAGCGAGCCATCGCGGTGTGCTCGTGCGGCTGGAAGCCGGATATACTTGTGTCGTCCGACCGTCATCTCCCGGGAAAGGAACCCCCCATGGACCGCCGCGAATTTCTCCGCAACGCGATTGCCGCCTCCGCCGCCCTGGCGCTTCCCACACCTAAGTTGCTGCTCGCCAGCCCGCCGCCGATCAAGATCACAGAGATCAAGTTCCTTCGCCTGCGATATCCGGGGCGAACACCGCGCAAGCGCAATGGCACGATCGAGAGCGGCGGCGGTGCTCCGGGGATGACGCAGTTGGAGATTTATACCGACGCCGGAATCGTTGGCCGCAGCCTTGCAGGCGGCAACGACGAGATCATCACGGGGCAACTGCTGCCGCGGATTGTGGGTATGAACCCGTTTCACATGGAAGCGATCTGGGACCGCATGTACCGCTTCAATCGCAAACCGGTGGCGAAAGGGCTGTACATCTCCGCCATGGGGTCGGTGGACATTGCTCTATGGGACATCGTGGGCAAGGCTTTGAACAAGCCGGTGTGCGAGGTTTTAGGGGTCTTCTCGGAAAAAATTCGCGTGTATGCCGCGGGCGGGTATTACGAAGAGGGTAAGGGCGTTCGCGAACTGGTGAAAGAGATGGAGGGCTACCTTGGCGAGGGATTCCGGGCAGTGAAGATGAAGGTCGGCGGCGAGCCGATGCCAGTGGACGCGGAGCGCGTGAGGGCGGTGCGCGAGGCGATCGGCCCCGGGATCGATTTGATGATCGACGCCAACAACCGCTGGTCAGCGTTTGAAGCCATACGGTTCGGACATCTCGTCGAGAAATACAATCCCTACTGGTTCGAAGAGCCGGTGGAACCCGACGATTTTGCCGGTTCGGCGCAAGTGCGGCGCGGGCTCACGATTCCGGTTGCTTCGGGCGAGAATGAATTCACGCGTTGGGGATCGCGTGAGCTGATCGAGGCGAAAGCGGTCGACATTCTGCAGTGCGACACGGTGTTGTGCGGCGGAATCTCGGAAGGGCGCAAGATCGCGAACCTCGCATCCGCCTTTCATATTCCGGTGTCGCCGCATGGGAGCCCGCATATGGCCGTGCATCTGCTGGCGTCGCTGTCCAACGCGCTCATCATGGAGACATATCCGGCGGTGGAGAGCCAGTACAACCTGGCATTGCCGCTATTTCCGGTGAAGGAGGGGTATATCGAGGTGCCCAAGCAGCCGGGCATCGGGATCGACCCCGATCCTGAACTGGTGAAGAAGTACCGCGTGAGCTGAGCTTGCAGCAGCCCGTGGCGGAAGTCGACGCAGGCCAAAGGCCTACTCCACAAAACTCGTCGCAGGCCGCGACGATTCTGACTATTAGTAGTAGAAGGCTGTGCAGACGGTTCGCCAGGCGCTATAGTTCGGCGATGGTTTCAACCACCGCGTCGCCGTTGCGGAACGGCTCCTCACGGACTTCGAGCCCCAGACCCGGCAACTCCGGCGGTGTGACGTAGCCGTTCACCGGAACCGGAACATTTTTGAGGAAGTGCGGGTAGAGGTCATTGTACAGGTGATACACGCTTTCCATAATGTAGAAGTTGGTGAGGGAGGTTGCCGTATGGATGGACGAGTACCACAGAATAGGCCCGCCCCCGGTGTGCGGCGCGGTGGGAATCTTGTACGTGTCGGCCATGTCGGAGATCTTCTTGGCCTCGGAAATCCCGCCGCACCAGGTCACGTCGTACATCACCACGTTGACGGCCCGAAGTTCGAACATCTCGCGGAACCGGAAGCGTGTAGCAAGGCGCTCGCTGTTGCAAATCGGGATGGTAGATTGCTTCACGAGCGACGAGTACGCGACAAGGTCGTCGGGAAGCATGGCGTCTTCGATCCACATGATGCCGTAGGGCGCGAGTGATTCGACGATCTGCAGAGAACAGGGCAGGTTCCACTTGCTGCTCAGATCCAGCGCGATTTCGATCCCGTCGCCCGCCGTCTTCCGAATCCGCTGGATCGGGTCGAGAGACTCCCGCAGCTCCGACCGCGTGATGAACGTTCCGCCGTGTCTCGCGTAGGCGTTCACCGGACCCCGATCGTACGGGTAGATCTTGATACCCTTGATGCCGCGCGCGAGCAGGAACTCAGCGAGCTTTTCGGGCGCGGTATGCTCTCGCATGCCGTTGATGGGCCACCCGTTCATGGTGTTATAGACCATCAGCTTTTCCTGCGCTTTGCCGCCGAGCAGTTTGTAGACAGGGAGGCCGGCCGCCTTGCCCAGGATGTCCCACTGCGCGATGTTGATGGCTGTGAGCATCCGCGTGTCGGCCCCGCCCCAAGGCTGATACGAGATGTGATAGAAGAGATCCTGCCAGAGGCGTTCAATCTGAGTCGCATCCTTCCCGAGGATCAAGGGGGCCAATTCTTTAAGCGCGCCGCGGTGCGCCTCATAGCCGGGATAGGATTCGCCGAGGCCGGTGATGCCTTTGTCCGTGTGCAAGCGGACCCATGTCCAGTTCGGCTCGATTCCGGGGACCAGGTGCAGGTCCGAACGGAAACGGACCGCCTCGATTTTGGTGATTTTGAGCGGACCCACACCTTCAGCGGCAGCCTCTGCCTGGCGCGTCCACAAGGGCAGTCCGGCCGCTCCAAGTGATCCTGCTACGCCGGCTTTGAGAAGGTCTCTCCGTGTGATGGCTCTATCTCGCATAGGCGCGGACGTACCAGCCGCGAAACTTCACTCCGTAGTATTGCAGAAATGCGCAAGCCGGCAAGCAGCGCGGGCCGGGAATTTAAGTCCCCCATACGCGCCAATGCTACAGACAGCAGCTAAATTTCTGCGACGCCCGTTCGGCGGGGTTCACGCGCCAACCGGACAATTGCCATCAATTCGCGTGTCAGGGGGTGATCGACTTTAACCAGCCCCGCAAAACTCGACGGCGAGGGGATGGCCCAGCCGTCCTCGCGCATGCCCTCCAGACGAAACTCGATGGCTTCCTGGATAAGTTGCTCCACTTCGTCTCGCGAGTCGCCGACTGAGAACACCCCGGGAAGGTCGGGAACGTACGCTGCCCAACAAGCAGGCCCCTTTTCATAAATGACTGTGTACGTCATCGGTCATCCTCTTTTTCTTCCAAGCCAGCACCGTGACCACCATCCCCCTTTGCGGATTCGAGCAGGTGGATCGGATCCCTGACCTTCACTCTCACATAATATCGCTCCGGGTCAGTCTGACGCTTGGAGCCGCCAAAGGGACACTTGGCCGCAAAACACCCGTCCTTCGGCGCCTTTACCGGAACAGAGATATGCTGAATATTCCGCGCCCGTCCAGTTGGCGCAAGCAGCACTAACAGGAGTCGCAAATGGATAGACGAAAATTTCTCGGCCGGTCGGTGGCCGGCGGGATGGCGCTTGGTCTGGCTCCGGGGCTTCAGCCGTCGCTCGGTGCCCAGGACCCGAATAGCCGGCACTCGGATCTGCCGTCGCGCTTCACGCCGTCGACATACTCGTTCCCACGATCCGGCTACAACCCGTTCGCCGCGAGCGATTATTACACCTTTGCCGATGACCTGGTCATCGAGCGGAAGCGACCCGGCAAGCCGCACCAGGGGAAGGTGCTGGCAGCCGTCGAGGCGCATTCCGACGACATCACCTTGTCTGCCAGCGGAACGGTGGCGAAGCTGATCGACGAGGGTTATACGGGCTATCTCATCCGCATCTCCAACGATGAGTCCTCGGGCTCCACGCTGGGCCACGGCGCCGCGCAAAACGAGGCAGACATTCACGACGCTGCGCAAGCGCTCGGCTGCAAGAAAGCCTATTCGTTTTACTACCGCAATCACCGCATGGACGACTGCGCGATCGTCGAGATCCGGGCGCGATTGATCTTCTTATTCCGGCTGCTCCGGGTGGACACTATCGTGGTGATGGATCCCTACGATCAATATGACGAGAACCCGGATCATATTGTCGCCGGGAAAGCGGCCGAGGGAGCGTGCTGGATGGCGGGTGGCGAAAAGGATTATCCGGAACACTACAAGGCGGGGCTCAAGCCGACCAGCGTTCGGGAGAAATACTATTTCTCACGGTCGCCGCAGGGGCACCACCTGACCAATCGCATCGTGGACGTCAGCTCGTATATCGATGCGAAGGTGCGATGCAATGTTGCGATTCGCGTAAAGGGTCCGGCGCGCAACAACGGTGCGCGGCTCCGGCAGCAACTGGCGCGGCAAGGCAGGAAGCTCGCGCTGCTCGGAGATAACGATGATGCCGCCAACTTCGGCTACGTGAAACAATTCCTGATGGAGGACTGGCGGCGCATGGGGGCGATGTTTGGCGGAATTGAGTATGCAGAGGCGTTCCGCTACATCGGCCCGGAACCAAACTACGGGGACGAGATCATGAAGTACGCCATTGAACACTCGACTCCGTTATAGAGTCCGGCGGGATCCGTGGGGTACGACAACTTTCACAAAAGGAGCCAATCGCTTTGAGTCAAGCCGCAGCCGCGCACACTGTGATTGAGAAGGCCGTTTCGGGCCAGCCGCACAAGGGGAAGGTCTTCGTGGCCGTGCATGCCCATCTGGACGATGTACCGTATTTCGCCGGTGGCCTCTGCGCCAAGCTGATCGGAGAGGGTTACACCGGTTACATCGTCAGGACCACGAACGATGAGCTATCGGGCGGTAACACGAATGCGCAAAATATCCTGAGCAACGAGCAGGAACACGCGAAGATGGCAGCGGCCCTGGGCTTCAAGGACGTATTCGAACTTTACTACCGGAACGACCGCATGGAGGAAATCTCGAAGGTGGACCTTCGCGGGCGCCTGATGCTGATCTATCGAATGCTCAAGGCCGACACCTTAATCACCTTCCACCCTGAAGCCCAGCCCGGGCAACACGCGGATCACCTGATCACGGGACGCGAGGCGGAGGAGGCTGCGTCGCTGTGCTCCGTATCGAACGAATACTGGGAACACGTGGAAGCGGGGTTCGCGGCGCGTCCCGTGCAGGAGCGCTATTATTTCTGCACGAGCGCGGAACAGCCGTTTAACCGGGTGGTGGACATCGCCCCGTATATCGAGAAGAAAATCGACGCCATTGCGGCTTGTAAATCGCAAGGCGGAGGAAACCTCGGGTCGAAACTGCGCGCGCGCCTGACGCAGGAGGGGAAACGGCTTCCGCTACTCGGCGACGACGACCGCACCGCCGATCGCGAATACATCCGCCATTTCCTGCTCGACGCTGACAGAGATTTCGCAAAGCCGCACAATTTGCAGTATGCGGAGAGAGTTTATTATGTCGACAACCGGCCGCCCGGCCGCACCAAGGTGGACGAGTATGTCGCCAAGAACGCCGTGCGCATTTGAGCCGCTAACCGCGGGGCAGGCCGCGGTCCAATGTGTCTGAAGCCTGCGTGTTTGCCGCCACGAGTGAAGGTTGGCCGCAGTTTCTTGGAGAGCCGGCTTGGTACGCTGATCGCCTGCTTCGCCGTGCTCGAAGGCAGGCCAAAGGCCTACTCCACCAAAAATCGCGGATGGGCTAGAGATAACTCAGCCACCAGTCGCGCCGCCGCGATTTGACGCCAGCAAACCAGCGGCACAGCGGATAGAGCGCCGCGACGATCAACACCCAAACCACATAAACCACCCACAAGTCGTAGCCAAAGCCCGGCGGAAATGATTTTAAGGATCCACCCATGGACGGCAGCGGACCGAACATGAACGAGATCTGTCCGTAGCGCACCCACGCCATGAGCGCGGCAACGACGTGGATCGTGTAGAAGTGCACCAGGAAGTAAAACAGCGGCACCCGTCCAAAGACGATCAGGGGATTCGCCGCGCTCCACGTCCGACGATCGAGCCAGGCCAGGAACATCAGGGCCGGTCCCAAGGTCATGAGCAGGAAATCCAGCGATGGCGGGTACTTGGTGCACCTGAGAAAAGACAGCAACGTGAAAACGCCCGATCTTTGCACGGACCAGGGCGCCGGATCGCCGTAGACGTCCGCCGCCCGGAGCAGCAAGAACGCGATCGTTAAGGCGAGACCGATTTTCAGGGACATCCCCCGCCGGTAGATTGAGCCGAAGCAGAATCCCGCCGCCATCACGGCGAACCACGGGATAAGCGGATAGGCCGCCACAAACACGAGGCCGGCGAATTGGAACGCGCCGCCCTGGTGAAGCACTGGAAGCCGGAAGCCGTCGAGACAATTGTGCAACGCAATCACCGCGACACTGAGCACCGCCAGCAGGCGAAGCGGCAGATGAACCAGCGCAGCCAGGATGATCATGCTCATGCCCAGGGCCCACAGTATCGTAAGCAGAACCGGGTAGCGTGAGCTGACGTTGAAGTTGAAGGCCAGTTGCATCACCGTGAGTTCCAGAATTACCAGCCAGAGCCCGCGCGTCCACAGAAACGTCGAAAGCTGAGCCTTGGTGCGGTTATTCTGCCACCAGAAGTACGCGCCCATGCCGGCGGTGAACATGAATACAGGCGCGCAGAAGTGGGTAATCCAGCGGGTCAGGTAGAGTGCCGGAGTGGTTCGGCTGAGGTCCTCCGGCGAGAAGGACATGGCGGAGAGTGACAGGAAATCGCGGATATGGTCGAGGGCCATGATGATCATGACCGCACCGCGAAGCGCGTCGATGGCAGGGTAACGAGCTTTCAATCCCGCAGTCGAAGCCATTCGAATATCATACCGGCGAGGATCGGGTTACGCGATCCGCGAGATGATAAAGAGTCGGCGTCGAGGCGGCCATGGCCTGGTTTCGGGAGCCTCTGTTTGCGTAAAGAATTCGTAAAGTGGCTTCGTTCGTGAAATCCTGGTGTTTGCTTCCGGCTATTTCCGCCGGCTAACGAACGACTTCCACACGTATCGTCTTCCGTTTCTACTTTAGCGAGCGGGAAAATGCGGTCGGGGCGAATCTGGCGTTTTTGTTGGGATTTTGTGGACAAAGGTGGCGTGACTGGTTCTCAGAATTGCAGCTTGAGAGCTAGTTGCACCGAGCGCGGTCCGCCGATTTGATACAGCGGATTAAGCCCGCCATTCTGGCCTCCGCTTCCCAGCGAGGCTCCGAGCATTTGAGTCGATTGCCCGAATTGGGGAGAGCTGAGGTAGTTGATGGGAGGGCCAAAATTGGGGTGGTTGAAGATGTTGAAAAGATCCGCTCTGGCCTGAAGCGCCAGCCGCTCGTGGAGCTTGAACTGCCTTCGCAGCGTCAAATCGACCTCCGTGGCGTCGAACCCGCGCAGGGCATTTCGTCCCAGATCTCCTTGCACCTCCCCGGTGGGTGTCGTGAATGCCGCCTTATTGATTTCCTTTCCGCCGGCTACATTCGGATTGGCGATCCAGAGGGGCATTCCGGGAACCAGGTTCGGGCGCTGTACGCTTGTGGTGCCTGACAAGTAGCCGGAGAAGGGATCGAGGCCGGTGACCACATTTACCGGCGGCGCGGATCGAGCGTAAACGATCGAATCCGTCGACCAGTTCCCAAAAATCGCCTTCGAGATTCCATGGCCTGGCGCCGGAATGCTATAGGAAATTGCGCCAGAGAAAGTCTGCCGGATATCATAGTCGGACGAAGCACGATCCAACGACGGGTAGCCCGTTGGCACATTCAGGTACTCGGAGTCGTAGGAAGCGTCGTCGATCGAGTGCGCCCAGGTATAAGAGAGCAGCGCCTGAAGACCGTGCGCCAGGCGATGGCGGAACTGGGCTTGCAGGGCTTGATAGCTGGAGTCCGCGTCATTCCTCATCAACGTAACCTCGGCGGGGAACTCGGGGTTCGGACTTCGGTATTCGTCCGTCCGCATCAGCTTCCGGCCCGCCGCGCCGAGGTAGGTGACCGTGATGGCGTCGGCTTTTCCCAGAGTCCTTTCCAACGCCGCGTTCCATTCATAGGTTCTGGGTAACACGTGATTCGGGTCTACGGCCGCGAGGTAAGAAACAGGAGGGGTGGTCGTGTAAGGAGGCGGCGCGGCCTGGGCAGCGCTGACGGGGAATGAAGTGCTGAGAATCAGATTATCCTGTACGAACGGGAATGCGCTCGTCCCATTCGCCACCCCAGCGTAGCCGAGGTCATAAAAGATGCCGGCGCCAGCTCTGAAGACCAGATTCGGGAGCGGGTTCCAGGCCACACCGAGCCGCGGAGCGAAGTCGTCTTTTTGTGGATGCCACAGCGGCGTGCCCGGCGGGGCCAGCGTCAAGGCTGCGATATTCGTCGCCTGCGTGACGGTGAACGGAAGTGTGCCATTGGGCGAGGAGGGCGCGGCGTTGTACTCCCACCGCAGGCCATAAGTGAGCGTCAAGGTGCGCGTGGCCTTCCAGGTGTCTTGAGAGAAAAGGCTCCAGCTCGAAAAGATCAGCGTAACGGGCTGCCGCGAGATGATGTACGCCAGGGCCGCATTGTTGGCCAGAACGTTTGATAAAGAAGTGTATTCGTATTCGGCCTGGTAGGATACGGGTCCAGCTTCCGGGCTGAGACGGCGGTAATCAAGCCCGAACTTCAATTGGTGCGCGCCAATCTCGCGGGAAACGTTGTCAGTCACGTTGATCTGCTGCTGCAGGTTGTCTCCCTGATCGCCCGTGATGAAGCGAAGCCCATAGGGGTTCAGGTCGCCAAAAAATTCAAAGCCGGCGCTCTGCGGAGGAGCGAGCGTTGGATAGAGATCTGAAACCGTGGGAGGCGTTGCGCCCCCGAAGTTGTCGGCCGTCACGAAGCCGCTCGCCCGGCTCCGGCTGTAATTGAAGCGGAACTCGTTGATCAGCCGCGGCGTGAGCGCCTGGCTGCTCCCGACTGTCAGACTCTGGGTCCGGTACTTTGCGTCGTCAACGTTGCTGTAGTTCGTTTCAAGGGCGCCGCCGCCACGCTGGTCGAGACTCGATGGAGCGTCGCTGTACCTTCCGAAAACAGTCACGTTTTTCCACGGCAGACAATCGATGCGGATGCCGGAGGAATCGAGTGTGGAAGGATTGGAGTAGCTCGCCGAGAATGCAGCCGTTCCGTTCCCGAGGCTCGGACCGTTCGGCAACGGAAAAGCGTTGAGCAGCGGCTGGAGAGCCGCGGGCGCATTCTGGCGAGAGGCGACTGTCGGCTCGTACGTATCCGCAACCTCAGGCTGGCGCACTCGCAGTCCCTCGTACGAGCCGAAGAAGAAGAGCTTGTTTTTGACGATCGGCCCGCCCAGCACACCGCCGAAATCGTTCTGCCGCAGCGCGGGCCTCGCGAGACGGCTGGCGTTGGCGAACCAATCGTTGGCGTCCAGTTTGTCGTTGCGGAAGTACTCGAATGCACTGCCGTGAAAGGTGTTTGTGCCGGACTTGGTGACTACCGATATTTGCGCGCCGGGAGTACGCCCGTATTCCGGCGCAAAGGTCGAGGTCTGAATGCGGAATTCTTCGAGCGCATCGAGCGACACCAGGTTGCTGGTCCCTCCGAACGCGCTGGTTGCCACAAGCGAGCCGGCTCCGCTCTGGCCTAAATTGGAACCGCCGCCGAGATTCCCCAGATTGGCGCTCACGCCATCCACCAGGAAATAATTGGCGTCGGGCCGTTGGCCGTTCACGCTGAACTGGCCTTGCTCGTAAAAATTGGACGGCGTCAGCACCACTCCCGGCGTGAGATCGATGAGGGAGCTGAAGCTGCGCCCGTTCAACGGCATGTTCTCCACGAACCGGTGGCCGATTAAAGTACTGACCGATGCGTCTGAGGTGTTGAGTAGCGATGCGGTTCCTTCGACCGTAATGGTTTCCGTGTTGCTGCCGATGGTCAGCGCGAAATCGAGCCGTGCGCGTTGGTCCACTTCGACCACGACGTCGTTCTGGCGGATGGTTTTGAAGCCGTTGGCTTCTACGGTCACGTTGTAAGGGCCTGGCATCAGGGCTGGAATGCTGTACTCGCCTTGCTGATTGGAGGAGACGGCGCGCGTGGCGGCGGTGGCGGCACTTTGCACGACGACCTTCGCGCCCGGCACGGCAAGGTTGGCTGGATCGCGAATCAGGCCGGATAGTTCGGCGCTTTGGGCGAGGAGGGGAATCACGGCGAAGAGGGATGCCAGGAAGGCCAAGTGGCACGGCGAGATTGAGGCAGGTGCCTCCGAGCGGGCGGGGACGCCCGCCTCGTCTTTGGATCGGTTCAAGGGATGCAAGGCGGCCATGGAGCATTCTAACCTCCAAGTCCTCATGATCTGCAATTAAGGGACTTATGTGTCTGGTGATTTCGGCAGTCGTGAGCGTGGTGTCGACCGGCCGACAATTTGACGGATTATCGACGCAAGCCACAAATTGCATCCGCTGCGAGATAATTGTGCGCATGCAGGGACGGTTCAGTATCGCGCTTGGCATCGGCCTGGCGTGCTGCCAATGGGCTGCCGCGCTGAATCCAGCTCTCGATGTCGAACAATACGCGCATACCGCGTGGACGGTCCGCGACGGGTTTTTCAAGGGCATCATCTATGCAATTGCTCAAACGCCCGACGGGTACCTCTGGCTGGAAACGGAGTTTGGGTTGGTTCGCTTCGACGGCGTCCGGAGCGTTCCGTGGGAGACGCCGCCGGGCGAGCATCTCCCTGGCAGCGATATCAGAAGCCTGTTCGCCACGCGCGATAGGCGTCTTTGGATTGGCACTACCGATGAGTACGCGAATCTGCGCTCGTACGCCTATGGCCTGGACGCCGCCGACCAAGCCAACAACATGACCGTCAACTTCACTTACAACCTGCCGAACGCCACCAAACTGGTGAAGCAGAAAGCAATCGGGTATGCCTTCGACCACTGGGTGCTGTCGGGCATCAGCCAGTTCGCCAGCGGCTTTCCTGCCGCGATCAGTTTCACCACCACGAACTCGGAAAATCTCAATGGCGGCGGGGATGCGCAGCGCGTGGACGTGATCGGAAATGCCTTCTCAGGGAACATTCACACGTTCACGCAGTGGTTCAATACGTCGGCGTTCGTGCTGCCGGGAATGAACGACCCGGGGAACGCCGGTAAGTACGATGTCCGGCAACCGGGTGTTAATAACAACGACATGGCAATTGCCAAGAGTTTCCCGATCAAAAGCGAGAAGCGCAATCTCGCCTTCCGGTGGGAAGCTTATAACGTCTTCAATCACACTCAGTATGCTGGCCTCAACACAGCGGCAAAGTTTACACCGGCCGGCGTCCAGACAAACACGCTGTTCGGAGAGGTTACTTCAACGCGGACGCCCAGGGTCATGCAGGGGTCGTTGCGTTTTACGTTTTGAGCGCACGATCTACTCCTCCAGAAACCTACGCCTCGCGGGTTTCACATAAGCCGAATCGTTGGATAAAAGGTATGCTCGATAACATGGCCGCAACTGTCAGCCTGGCGCGCACGCTCCGCCCATCGACGGCCGCGGGAAAGACGTTAGGGATTTGTATGTCGGCCATGATCCTGGTCTGTTGCAGATCCGCACAAGAGCCGGTGACTTTGAATTACCCCCACGGTTGGTCGTTCCGGCCCGATGAGTTGGCGACAAGGGCGGCACTATCGCAACGGTTCACGCGTGAAACAGGTATTCGTGTCAGGGATATTCCGACGCCGGAAAGTACTGTCGATCAGCTCGAACTTTACCGCAAGCTCCTGCGGCAGGGCGACTCCGGCGCCGATCTTCTGGGTATAGATGTGATCTGGACAGACCTTCTTGAACCCGATCTGATCGACCTGCGACCCTATTTGGCTGCAGAGATCTCGCTTGCCGTGCCGCAATTGCTGCCCAGCTACACCGTAGATGGGAAGGTGTTGGGTGTGCCTTATCAAGCGAACGTAGGATCTTTGGAATACCGGCCCGACCTGCTTCGTGAATACGGTTATGACCATCCTCCGGAGACGTGGGATGAACTGGAGGGAATGGCAAGCCGGATTCAGGCAGGCGAGCGGGCCAAAGGCAAGAAGGATTTCTGGGGCTTCGTATGGCAGGGCGCGGAGTCCGAAGCCTTGACGTGCAATGCCTTGGAATGGCAGGCCTCTGAAGGAGGAGGGAGGATCATCGAAAGAGACCGGACGATCAGCGTGAATAATCCCGCGGCGATTCGGGCATGGCAACGGGCCAGGCACTGGATCGGCAGGATATCGCCACCTAGCGTGATTGCCTACAGGGAGCGCGATTCGGAGAATGTCTTCGATTCGGGGGCAGCCGCGTTTGACCGGCTCTGGTTGGGGACCAGCATTGCCCGCAGCGGGCCTTCCAGCCACGTCTATTGGCGAGGCGTGGAACCGCGCGTGAAGACCGGCTTTACAAGCTTACCCGGAGGCCCAGGGGGGTCGGCCGGCACATTGGGAGGAGCGGGATTGGCAGTTTCCCGGCATTCGGCGCATCCTCAAGAAGCTGTCAAGCTGGTCCGGTTCCTCTTTCACGCGCAAGTCGAGTCTATTGAAAAGCGAAGCGCATCCAGCAGCCAAGGCGAATTCTACAACCAACCGGCGGTCTCAGACCACTCGGTGAAATCGACCCGAAACGGGGGTATTGTCCATAGGCCTTCTATCGAGGCCGGAAGCCGTTATACGCAGGTTAGCGCAGCGTACGCGCGAGCGGTGCATTCGGTGCTGACCGGGCAGAAAGGGGCCTCGGAAGCGGCCGCCGAACTTGAAAAGCAATTGATTCAAGTAACAGGTTTCCCTTCAGGGCCACCCAATACGGAGAAATAGAACTACCTCTTCGGTAGCCTGGGCCGTTACCTCGATCAGGTACGCGTTATCATGAGCGGAGGGAACTGGCGTGGAGGGAGGTCCTGCGCGAGGCGGGCCGGCTTGAATGAGAGCATTTGTCGTCGATTATTTCAATGTCGGTCCCCGGCTGACTCTCGACTTTGCCGTTTTGATCGCGTTGATTTTGGGCGGTAACGGGTTCGTCATCTGGCAATTTCATACGGTGCGCATCCAGACCGATCGTCTCGCCGGCGCGAATCGACAGTTGACCGCGGTTCTTCAGCTTCAGGTAAGCCTTCTATCGTTCCACCAGCGACTGGACGATCTTGCGCGATCGGGCGATGCGAACCGTCTGGCAATTGAAGCCGAGCCATTACGCAGAGCCCTCTTCGAACAGGCCCAACAAGCCAGGACAGCCGTTGCCAATCTGCCGTCCGAAACCCGAGTAGATCCGGCTTTTTTGCCAATCGTGGAAGCGATCCAAGTCGCTTTGCCGGCTCAACTCGACGCCATTAACGAACTGGCGAAATTGGGGGACTGGGGAACAGTACAGCGCCGGCTAGGCAACGAACTGAAACCTATCGAAACTCAGACTTCATTTTTGGTCGACAGCATTGACCAGCAAGCCCGGGCCGAATTGACGCAGGCCGTCGCAAGACTGAGACGCGTGCAAGACGGCATCCTGGTTGTCGTGCCGCTCACCGCGATTTCTACGTTTTGCGTGGCTGCGTATTTTGGCTGGGGCATAGGGCGACGCATTCTGGAACTTCGCCTGGAAGAGCGAGTGAGCGAGCGCACGCGCATGGCTCGCGAGTTGCATGACACGCTGCTGCAGGGGTTTCAAGGTTTGATGCTGCGGCTGCAGGCAGCATATGAGCTGCTTCCGGAGGGGAAAGGAAAGGATGAGATTGAAGGCGCCCTCGACCGCGGCGATGACGTTTTAGCCGAGAGCCGGAAGGCGGTGCACGATCTGCGCGAGTCTACCACGGTTACTAATGAGCTGGCGCAGGCGTTGAGAACGGTGGGCGAGGAACTGGCGAGCGAGGAGTCCGCGACGTTTCGTTTGATGGTGGAAGGCCGGTCGCGGGAGCTGCATCCGATCGTCCGGGACGAGACCTATCGGATTGCTCGCGAGGCGCTGCGCAATGCTTTCGTCCATGCGCGGGCACAGCATATCGAAGTGGAAATTACTTATGACGAGCGGCTGCTCCGCTTGCGAATCCGGGATGATGGCGGCGGCATTCCTGCGGAGATTTTGGAAGCGGGGCGCTCAGGGCATTTTGGTCTGGCTGGGATGAGGGAGCGGGCCGGACAGGTTGGGGCTACGTTCGATATCTGGAGCGGCGGCGGCACGGGTACGGAGATCGATTTGCGTATTCCAGGATCGGTGGCTTATCGTCGGCGGCCGGGACCTCGTTGGCGGGTCTTTGGGAAGAGGGTGGGATGAGGTCGATTCCGTCGGCCTGTGAGTCAACGAGAAAGCGGGTCCAGGGGGACCCGAGCGGACGAGGGCGTCCGCCCCACGGGATAATTGGGCGAATGCCTCGACGGGCCGTTATCACGCTGGGAATCGGCCTGACTTGTTGCCAATGGGCTGCCGCGCTGAATCCGGCTCTCGACATCAATCAATACGCGCACACCGCGTGGACGGTCCGCGACGGTTTTTTCAAAGGCATCATCGACGTAGTTGCTCAGACGCCCGACGGTTATCTCTGGCTCGGGACGGAATTCGGCTTGCTTCGCTTCGATGGCGTGCGGAGCGTTCCGTGGCAGCCACCGGAGGGTGAGCATCTCCCCAACAGCCATATCCGAAGTCTGCTCGCCGCGCAGGACGGGAGTCTTTGGATTGGCACCGTTGATGGACTGGCAAGTTGGAAGGACGGCAAGCTGACGCACTATCCGGAACTGGCCGGGCAGAATGTCGAGGCCCTCCTGGAGGACCGCGAAGGAGTGGTGTGGGCCGGCGGGGCCAAGACTCCCGCCGGGAGACTCTGCGCGATTCGGCGGGGCAGCGTCCAGTGCTACGGGGAGGACGGCAGTCTCGGCCGCGGGGTCTACTCCTTGCACGAGGATAGCGGGGGCAGTCTTTGGGCGACGGGGCCGGCTGGGCTGTGGCGATGGAAGCCGGGTCCTCCGAAATTCTATCCGACGCCGGACCCGTCATATGATCTGGCCGATGGCGACAACGGCGCACTCCTGATCTCCACGCGCGGTGGAATCAGACAGCTCGTTGACGGGAAAGTTGAGGCGTATCCGCTTCCGGGCCCTACGAGGCAACTCAGGCTCGCCCGTCTGCTCCGAGACCGCAATGGCAGTTTGTGGATCGGAATGGCGGACCAGGGGCTCTTGCATGTACACCAGGGACGGACGGATCTGTTTGCGCGGCCCGACGGCCTCTCCGGCAACTTCATATTAAGGCTCTTCGAGGATCGCGAAGGCAATATCTGGGTCGCAACCGATAATGGCCTCGACCGCTTTCGCGACTATGCCATCTCCACGATTTCCGTCACGCAAGGTTTGTCCGACGCTTTGGTTGTGTCCGTCCTGGCGGCCAGGGATGGAAGCGTCTGGCTCGGAACACAAAATGGGTTGGACAGATTGAATAACGGCCAAATTACGATTTACCGAAAGCGAGGCAGCGGGCTAACCGATGATAGCCTGCAGTCACTTTTCCAGGATGATCGCGGGCGAGTTTGGGTCTCCACGCTTGGCGGGACAGCTTACTTCGAGAATGGCCGGTTTGTTCCGGTGGGGGGAGTGCGTGGCGGGATCGTGTATTCCATCGCGGGAGACGGTGCAGGTAGCCTCTGGATCAGCGACCAGGATCGCGGCCTTTTTCATTGGCTTGACGGGAGGGTGGTCGAACAGATCCCATGGGCCCGGCTGGGACGTAAAGGCGGGGCACTTACTCTGCTTCACGATCGGTTGCAGGGCGGTCTGTGGCTTGGATTTGTTGAGGGTGGCGTGGCGTATTTCCAGGACGGCGAAGTCCGCAGAGCCTATTCGTCCGCCGATGGGTTGGGCAGCGGCCAGGTCGCCGGCCTTCAGCTGGATGGCGATGGTACGCTTTGGGCTGCGACCCAAGGCGGGCTAAGCCGGGTGAAAAACGGCCGTGTTGCCACGCTCACGAGCAAGAACGGGTTGCCCTGCGATAGCGTTCACTGGGTGATGGAAGACGACGACCATGCTTTCTGGCTGTTGATGGCCTGCGGCCTGGTGCGCATTCCACGAGCCGAGTTGGAGGCGTGGACCGCAGATCCGAGTCGCGTGATCCGGACCACGGTTTTCGACAGTTCGGATGGGGTCAGGAGCCACGCGAATACCAGCGGCTACAGCCCGCGTGTCGCCAAGTCGGCGGATGGAAAGATTTGGTTCCTGCCTTTCGACGGCGTCAGCGTCATCGATCCGCGTCACCTTCCCTTCAACAAACTCCCGCCGCCGGTGCACATCGAGCAAGTCATCGCCGACCGCAAGACGTACGACACTTCTTCGAATCTGCGCCTGCCCCCGCTGGTGCGCGACCTGGAGATCGACTATACCGCGCTCAGCCTGGCCGCGCCGGAGAAGAATCGTTTCAAAGTGAAGCTGGAAGGCCGCGATCCCGGATGGAAGGACGTTGGCAATGAGCGGAAGGCGTTCTATAACGATCTCCCTCCACGCAATTACCGCTTCCGTGTGATGGCCTGCAATAACAGCGGCGTCTGGAACGAGGCCGGCGCATCTTTCAATTTCTCCATCGACCCGAGATACTATCAGACCACCTGGTTCCGCGTGTCGTGCGTGGCCGGTTTTCTGCTGGCGGTCTGGGCGCTGTACCAATACCGCCTCCATCAGATCGCACGGCAATTCGACATCCGCATGGAAGAGCGCATCGGCGAGCGCAGCCGCATGGCTCGCGATTTGCATGACACGCTGTTGCAGGGTTTTCAAGGGTTGATGCTGCGGCTTCAGGCAGTAGATGAGCTGCTTCCGGAGGGAGAAGGAAAGGATGAACTCGAACGCACCCTCGACCGCGGCGATCAGGTTTTGGCCGAGAGCCGGAAAGCCGTGCACGACTTGCGCTCGTCTACCACGGTCACCAATGAACTGGCGCAGGCGGTGAGAGCGGTAGGCGACGAACTGTCCACTGAGGAGTCCGCGACGTTTCGTTTGATGGTGGAAGGCCGGTCGCAAGAACTACACCCGATTGTCCGGGACGAGTTCTATCGGATTGCCCGTGAGGCGCTGCGCAATGCTTTCCGCCATTCCCGGGCACACCATATCGAAGTGGAGCTTACTTATGCCGACCCGCTCCGCTTGCGAATTCGGGATGACGGCGGCGGCATCCCTCCGGAGATCCTGGAAGCGGGGCGCTCCGGTCACTATGGTCTGGCGGGAATGCGTGAACGTGCGGGACAGATCGGCGCGAAGTTGGATATCTGGAGCGGCGACGGCACCGGCACGGAGATCGATTTGAGCGTTCCAGGTTCGATTGCTTATAGCAAACAGGCGGGCCGTTCCCGTTGGCGGCTCTTCGGCAAAAAGGCAGTGTGAGATTGTGATTCGAGTTCTTTCGGTAGACGACCATCCCGTGGTCCGCGAAGGTATCGCCGCGCTGATCGCGAGGCAATCGGATATGGAGTTGGTCGCGGAAGCCCGCAACGGACTCGAGGCCGTCGAGCTTTTTCGAAAGCACCGTCCGGATGTCACGCTCATGGATTTGCAGATGCCCGAGATGAGCGGTATCGACGCATTGAGCGCGATTCGCCAGGAGTTTCCCGATGCACGGATCATCATACTGACCAGCTATGCCGGCGATATTCAGGTGTTTCGTGCGCTGAAAGCCGGTGCACGGGCTTACCTGCTCAAGGGCATGTTGCGTAAGGAACTGCTGGAGACGATTCGCGCGGTCCACGCCGGTCAGAAGCGTATGTCATCCGAGGTTGCGGTCGAAATCGCCGAGCATGCCATGGATGACACTTTGACCCCACGAGAAATCGACGTACTTCGATTAGTCGCCGGGGGGAATCCTAATAAGGAGATCGGTGCACAGTTAGGGCTCACCGAGGAAACCGTTAAGAGTCACGTCAAGAGTATTCTCGGCAAACTTGGAGCAAACGACCGGACCCACGCCGTCATGATTGGACTGAAGCGCGGAATCATCGATTTATAAGCGCGCTCCCTCCCTCGAAAGAGGGATTACCCAGGGCGCCTTCGGGGGTTGCTGAAGCGGGCGCGGGTTCCCCACCATGAAAATGGGATAAAGTTCTGCAACGTCTGTTTTCGACATTTCCTGGTGGGTGGCCGGGGTCCGGCCTCCTGCTTCTGAGGATTGGCGTCGGCGCCGCTCTAATCTATCTCGGCATCGATGGCTTCCTGGGGGCGCCCGGTGAACCGGCCGCAGTTGGCCCGGATGTGATCCAGGCTGCGGGAGGCATCTTTCTGCTCGCGGGTTTGTGGACGCCTGCAATGGGAGCGATCATCGCGGTGGATGAGTTGTGGATAGCGTTCTCGCTCTATTCTTCAGAGCGGGCCGGCCCCTGGAATCACATCTTCCTGGCGGTACTAACCGCTGGTCTGGCAATGGTCGGCCCTGGTGCATGGTCCATCGATGCCCGTCTTTTCGGGAGGACGCGCTTCGATATCGATCGCACCAGGGGTAGGAAGTCATTCCACTAAAGAGTTATCGGTCTCGTCACCATCGAGGGAGCGGATCCGACTAGATCACGGGTAGGCGCAAAACCAAAACAGAGTCAGAATCCAAGATGAGAAGACAGAGAAAGGAGAATCTAGCCTGTGTACAGCAAATTAGCAACTCTCGCTGAGTTTGACCAAGAGATCGTCGGCCATAGTCCGGCATTTCAATACGTCCTGAATCAGGTTCGCATTATCGCGAAGTCCGACTCCGTGACTTTAATCCAAGGGGAAACCGGCACGGGGAAAGAGGTCATCGCACGCGCCATTCATGAGCAGAGTTCACGAAACCGGGGGCCGTTTATCAAGTTGAACTGCGCCGCGATCCCGGGACCCTTGCTGGAGAGTGAGCTCTTCGGCCACGAAAGAGGCGCTTTCACTGGAGCGTTTGCGCAAACCAAAGGGCGATTCCAAATGGCGGACCAGGGCACGCTGTTTCTCGACGAAATCGGAGACCTGCCGCTGGAGTTGCAACCCAAGCTATTGCGCGTCCTGCAGGAGCACGAGTTTGAGCGCCTGGGGAGCGGTCAGACCATTCGGGTGAACGTGAGGGTGGTGGCCGCTACGAATCAGGATCTTGAGCAGCTTGTGGCAAACAAGCAGTTTCGAGCAGATCTGTACTACCGGTTAAATGTCATTCCCATCTACGTTCCTCCGTTGCGTGATCGCGCTGCGGACATTCCATCCCTGGTGAAATATTTCGTCGAGAAATTCTCCGCGCGTTTCAATAAGCCTATCGACGTGATTCCGGATGAAGTGATGGAGGTGCTCAAAGCGCACGACTGGCCCGGTAACATCCGGGAACTGCAGAATGTCATCGAGCGCGCCGTGGTCCTTTCGCCCGAGTCCATATTGCGTCTCGCGCTGACGGAATTGAAGCAGATGACGAAGCAGCAGTCCGCGACCGGCTCACGCACTCTTGCCGACGCCGAGCGGGAACACATCCTGGAGGTATTGAAGCAGACCGGTTGGCTGATCGGGGGACATGGTGGCGCTGCTACACGACTTGGTTTGCCGCGCACGACTTTGATTTACAAAATGCGAAAACTCGGAATTGAAACGCGTCGGTCACATCGGCCGTTTGCAGGCGCTGTGGCCGGCGGCTTTCCGGCAGGGGCGCTCGAGGCTGTCGCCTAGCCTGGCACTGCTGAGTCACAAAAGTGGGGCAGCCAATGCTAGCTGCAGCTGGCTTTCCCCTGGTTCGGACATTTTGCGCCCGCGGGCGAGAGCCGCTTGAAAAGCGGCTGCGGCCAAGATTGGCCACCCCGCAATGAATGTTGGCACTTTTTTGTGACCCAGTAGTACTAGACCTTCAGTGCCTTCAGGTACGCCACGCCCTGCACCGTTAGGTCCCAGGTTTGCTCAATGAAGTAGTTCTTCACGCCGCCGGTCTTAGCCGCCTCGAAGATCTTAGGCCAATCGAGGCTGTCATGTCCCACGGCCACTCCGGGAGTCCGAACGCCCGGCCCTGGGGCCGGCGCTTTCAAGTCGACGCCCTGCAGATGCATGGAGAGGAAACGCCCTGGATACTTCGTGAAGTACATGACGGGGTCGCCGACAGCCGTCATAGCGGACATCTGAAACTGCATCTTCACCAGCTTCGGATCGAGCAACTCCAGCAAGACCTGGTAGGTGAGCCCGCCATCGACCTTCGACATCTCGAATCTTTCGTCGTGCAGAAACTGCTGCAGGCCGGCCTTGGCCGCAGCCTCGGCAATCCCGTTATATTCGTCGGCCGCACGTTTCACGATATCCATGGTGGTGACGCCATTCTCGACGTGCCCGTTGAGAGAAGCCGTGCCCATCTGAGTCATGCCGATGTCGTGTGCCCAGGCAATCGCCTGGGGTTGTTTGGTCCGGAGTTCAGCCAAGGCGAAATGAGCGCTGGGGCATTTCAGCCCGTGATCTTCCAGGATCTTTCTGGTTTGTTTTCCATCCGCGAGGGTGATGAATTCACCGTATGCAGGCGAACACAACTCGATGCTGCCGATGCCGAGTTCAGCCATATCCCGGCACAGCCCCGCAAAGTCGCCGCCTTTAATTCGCTGTCGATGGGGATACGTCTGGCTCCCGACAGGCATTCCCAGCGGGTTGGCTTCAAGGTTCAACGCGACCACGGGCAGAGCTCCTATCAAAGCGGCGTCCGCTGCGGATTTCTTCAGAAAAGACCTTCTCGAGATGGCATCTGATAATCTTCCCATGAGCACAAGTTATCCCTATCAGCTCGGCTTGCCGGGGTTCCCGCCCCTTGCCGATCTCAATTCTAACGCTTTGCTTTAGCGTCGTCCACTTCCATTCAGTTCAGTTCAGCGACCCATTGTTCAGATCGGCGAAAAGGCGAGTTTTGTCAGAGCGGGTTCGGCTGCGCGAAACTGGCCGCCATCTTCGACGAATTGAATTTTCGGCGATTGACAGGAGGGCGCCGCCCGATACTGCATCGACTGCCTCGATCCGCGACTTTTTTGGACGGTGCTCCGGGAGTATTCTAGCCAAAGATGAACTTTTTCGTTGGTCTGACGAAAAGAGGGCAAACGATTTCCGCCACCCCAGGAGCGATACGATGAATTACAATAGTCCAGTGGAACCGAAGGTCGTTTACCCGACTTACGGTGTCCACAACCCACCCCGATTCAGCCCATGTGAGTGTTTGGATTGCATCTACGCCCGCGGCCCGGGCGAGCCGTCCGATCCTTTGCTGCCGTTATACTGGTCGGCCAAGTGGACGATGTACCGCGTCTTCAGGAATTATGCCGACAATCCGCCGCCCTACGACGGCCTGCCGCCGTCCAGATTAAAGGAAGGCGTCGATTACCAGGCTTCCTACGGGGCTTCCTATTACGACAGCACGTGGCGAGGGCCGAACGGCGAAGAGGGCGCTATGATGGAGCACTACGAAGAGTGGAGCCTTCCTATTTTTCCGATGGACAACCACTTCAGTTCGTCATTTATCTCTTTGGGCGACAACGCGTATTTCCTCACCTACGATAAGGACCGGCCAAAAGGCATGCCGCCAATTTGTCTCTTCTCCGACCTGAACCATCCGCCGCGGCGGGATTTCATCAAGCACTTGCCCTATAGCCTGGGAGACAGTCAGCGGCTCGGCGGTCGCGTGCAGGGATATTCTTTCTGGACAAATCCGGAACCAAACAAGCCGCCCATCCAGGTTGGAGCCAGTCCTGACCGCACTGCGGACGGGGCGATTTTATTTGGCTACGCCTTTAACAGTACGTGGGAGCCGGACACCGTCGATAAATCGGCCGCACCATACCGGCGACCGCATTCGTTCTACTTTTCGGGCTTTCCGCTAATCCCGCCCGACGCACCGATCGTTAGCCAGAACTTCACTGAGTTCGCCATGATTCGGCCGGACCCCGCCGAGACGTGGGACCTGGTTGCGAAGTTCTCAGGCGGCACGGAGATTCCTACTGCCTGTAGTCTGTTTGGGTCACAAGAAGCTCAAGCCACACTTGGAGACAAAGTACCCACATGGGCTGGGAAGAGGCGGCGATGAATCGGGTGGCAGAGGGAGTCAGGCAGGAAGCGCCGCCTTGATCCGGCGAAGGCCACTCAGGCGAACAGTCTCATCGAGTGTAGATTTGGAAGGGACCCCAGTAGTAGGGGCGCCGATAGCCTCGCGCCGATTGAAGCATTTGCAACTTGGCGGCGCGCAATGCGTCGGCGGGGCTTACGCCTTCTGCGATTTTCGAGTAGAGGACATCCATGATACCCGGTGTCGAACTATCGGTTACATCCCACAATCCGGCGATCACATTCTGCGCGCCAGCCTGCAAGAAAGCCCATGCGAAGCCCACGAGCCCTTCTCCCAGATAGGATCGGGCACCCGCACTGCGGCATGCGGAAATGGTGACCAGATCCGCCTTCAGCGGCATTCCGATCACATTTCTGGCGTAGAGCTTGAAGTTGCCACCCTCCGACGACAGGATGATCGCGGAATCAAGAGGACTGTCTTTGTTAGCCACCGCATGCGCGCTGAAGTGCACCAACGAAAAACGTTCCGGCTGGGAGGAGCGGTAGACGGTGGGGCGAGCTTGGGGGCCGGTGAACGTACTCTTCTGCGCATCCGGGAAGTGGGCCTCGATAACCGCAATTTCTTTCGCAGCATTCTCTAGCGCCGGGAATTCCCGGTTGGGCGATACCGGATCGCCGATGACGAGCAGAGAATCCGGACGATGCGGCGCTGATGGTTCATCGGCGCCAAGAACCCGCAGGGAAGGCGCGATCTCCGTGCGGACATCATCAATCCAGTAGTGCGGCCGTTCTCCCGATGCGTTCCCATAAACAGGCAGAGTCTCAAAGTTGAGCCAGTTCAAGGCGTCATCGGGAAACAGGATGACCTTGGAATTGCGTGGAATAAACGGTTCCGCGGGAGCCACGAGAACGTCGTAAAGACGGCGCCCGGCTTCGTTTGGGGCGGTGATGGGATCTCCCAGCTTCTGCTCGACAAAGGTCCGGTACTGGTCGACCAGGCGGCGGAGTTGATCAGCCGGAGGCAGCGGAACCGGGGGATGAACCTTTTGGGGAGTGATGATCCACAGATAAGACTGCTCCGGCATGACCAGGTAAAAGAGAAGCACGCTGTTCAGACGGCGGGCGATGGCCTGGTAGTCGAGCGCGGCAACGATATGGTGCTTCCGTTTTAGCTCCACATGCTGAAGCAGCAGGCGGGCGCGGGCTGAATCGGCGACGTCCAGCGCTCGCTGATCCTCATGCCGGGCGATCAGCGACCTTATGTAATCCTGGTAGAAGCGGATTTGCGAAGAGAAGAAGGTGAGGCTGTAGTCATCAGTCGCGATCCTGCCTGCATTGCCATCGATAATCCCGATCGCCTGCGTGAATTCCTCGTCGGCCTGGCGGTAGCTTTTCTGCCGGGAGTAAATTTCCGCTAGCGCGGCGTGGGATTCCCACAACACCTCGGGAATATCCTGTCCGTCGGTGATGGCTTTCCGATAGAGGATGCATGCCTCACCGTACCTGTTGCGGCCGGCGGCGATTGCCGCCTGGATATGCTCCGTCCACGGCCGGGAGGCGTCGTCCCGGCTGTGCGATAAGGCTTGGTTGATGCTCTGCTCCGCCGCGTCCCAATCCTGGATCGAAGTGTTAGCGGCGGCGATGTTTCGGTAATATCGGGCCGCATCCGTATCGGCTTTGGCAAAAGAGACAGCCTGCCGGTAATACTCAATCGCTTCACGAATCTTGCCTTGATAAAGGAGCGTGCTTCCCATTTGGGCAAGCAATTCCATCCGGTAGGGGCCGCTTTCGCCTAGCAGTTCCAATGCCTGTTGGTATTGTTTCGCGGCGTCGTCAAAACTGCCCAATCGGTAGTAACAGATCATCAGATTGTCACTTGCCGCCAGAACCAGGCGTTTCGCGCCGCCCTTGCTGGCAGCCTGTACGGTTTGCTGAAACCAGGGAATGGCCTCGTCGAATCGCCAGTCCGTCAGGTCGAGCATACCCAGGCCGTTCAACGCAAAAGCTTCGTAATATGCGTCCCCACGCCGGGCGGACTGTTGCGCGACATCATGAAATACGGCCTTGGCGCCTTCCGTATCATGGCGCCACTGGAAAAGCAGCCTGGCACGTTTAAGGTCTATTTCGGATATCAAGTCTGAGGCTCCGGCGGAGGATGCCAGCCGGCGGGCGTTCGAATAGAATTCGCCGGCGCGTTCAGGATGGCCGCGCGCAACTTGCAGGTCGCCTTGCAACCATTTTCGTTTTGCCGCCAACGCAGCAAAACCAGGCGACTGCGGTTGTTCTTCCGAGAGCACAAGCGCCGCTGCATCTGTCTGCTTGTCGGTCAACAGGACCTGGGCTTCGAGCATGCGGGCGGACCAATAACACTCAGTGGAAGGCGCACAAGCCCTGGCAATCTGGCGCGCCAGGGAAAGCGCCTGCCCTAGCCTGGCATCCCGGAACGCCTGCACCGCGTCGCGATAAAGGTCAGCGGTACCATGACGCACACTGCAACAGGAACATGCCAGGATGCACGCAATTATGATGATCGGCCGCGGAAATTGGCGATCAGTCACCCCAATCGCCAGTGTCCTCCACGGCGCAGCAGTCCGCATTGCCCGCGGGATCCGATCCCATGGCGATGTGGGCCATCGTAAATCGGCGTCCATTGGGACTGATGAGCATCAACCCGAATTGAATGGAGCCGAATCCTTTCCTGGTGAGGACGTTGCCGGGGATTACCTCGTTTCCCAGCCGAATCTGCTTTACAAAGGACGAAACGATGAAACCTCGAGGCGTTCTCGGAATCCTGCTGGTCCCGAACACGAACTTTTCGAGCGGCGCAAAGCGGGAGATGACGCGATCGAAAAACTCGCGGTTGGAAAGGAATTCGTTATCTATCTCATGTGAGGTCGTGAGCGCTAGAGCCTGTTGATCGAAGTCCAACTCAATCGGTAGGGTTGTTTCCTTACCGTATAGATCGGTGATCACGAGCGCCGTGTCCGGTGACTGCGACGGATGGATCGTGAACGTCGATTCGCCCGTCCGGGGAACGATCGACTCGGCCTGGATGGAAAGGCTACCGGCGCGGAAAGAGATTGACCGGACATTGGGGACATTGTCAGCAGCTGAAGGACCGGTCGTAAGGCGCACGTCACTCACGCTGGCGCGGAGCGTGGTGATCGTGCGATCTCCGTCGTACAGCCCGGTAACGAATGTCTCGCAGGTACCGTAACTGATGTGGTCTGGGAAATTGAGTTGGGGAGTTTGGACCAGCGAATGGGAGACGCCGCCTACTAGCGGCAATGAGCTCTCCCCGTGTGTTGTAACCTTGTCAGGATCCAAACTAAGCATCTGGTCGCCGATCCTAGTAAGAAAGCCTCCGGCCGCGACTGCATAGCCTCGAAAATAGAACTGTGAAGAACTTTGAGATGGAACAGGTGGGTTAGTCGTAGCCACTGCGGCCTCCTGTAAGGTGTTTCAATAAATGAACGTAGACTGCATTCTCTTACAGGAGGAGTACTAAGGTCAAGGGCCGCATTGCGGGCCCTGCTAACTTGTGCCGCGCGGAATTACTTCAGTCTGATGGTAAATCGGTAATGTTCAAGTGGGGTGACAGTGCTGCCAGTTACTCCGGAGAGAATCGCCTCATAGTCTCCAGACAAAAGACTGCTGACGGGGATCAAGAGGTTGAGATTCGCGTCAGGATCGAGTGACGGTACGGGAAGGGTTGTTACCGATTTACCCGAAGCCGCGCGCAGTTCACACTGATAATGCGCAGCCGGCACGACCGCGCCAGTGGCAAGGGAAAGCTGAACGAATTGCGCTCC
Source organism: Terriglobia bacterium (assembly GCA_963747535.1). GTDB lineage: Bacteria > Acidobacteriota > Terriglobia > Bryobacterales > Bryobacteraceae > CAVVFX01. The sequence goes on along the minus strand of CAVVFX010000026.1, from coordinate 75,238 downwards.
AGGAGGAACGGCTATGGACGGAGGCGTTGATCGCGACGAAGGAGCGAGCAACGCGGTGGAGAGCACCTGCGGGCGTCCAAGCTGACCCATGCGAGCGCGCAGATCGGGAATTTGTACAACGTTCTGGTAACCACTGAACATCGCGACAGCAATGCAGGCCCCCACCGGCACCAGCATCCGGGGTTGGAGCGAGGCAAGCCAGGACCGAAGGCTGGTCCACAAAGCGAGTTTGGATACAGGGCGAGCGCTCTCCTCGCGAAACACAATTCTTGCGTTCTCGCCGAACTGAAAACCAAGACGAACATTTTCAGCACATTCCGGGCATTCGAAAAAGTGCTGTTCGAAGCCCTCCCTTTCCGGGGACAAGAGCTCACCTAGCAAGTATTTTTCGGCAGCCAACGTCTTGACGCAAGTTTCGTGATCCATAATAGATGCTCCTATACTTCAGACGGCCGCGCGGCATTAGCATACCGTCTTAACAAACACTGACGAAACCGGCATTTCGCCCGATGTATCAACACTCGAAGGTACTCACGGTGCACTCCGATCGACCGGCAAATCTGCGCACTGTCAATATCTTCATAAAAGACCAGGCGCAGCAGTTCGCGATCTTTGGGCGACAATTCCTCTAAGACCTCACGGACCTCGGCAGAGCGTTCTTTGGTAGCTAGCTGTGATTCGGCGCTGGCTCGACCATCCGGTGGATCGAACCGATCATCCATTTCGATGACCCGTTTTCCGGCATCCCTCCGATACAACTCAAACAGCAAATTGTTGCAAACCGAATTTACAAACGCGCCCAGGCTTTCCGGTGAATTGAGCCGGTTGCTCGATTTGAGAGCGATCAGGACGCGGACAAAGGTCTCCTGGCGCAGGTCCTCGATCAGTTGCCGATCACGCAACCGGGCACGAAGTTTTATCAACAGCAACTCGCCGAAATAGCTGGCGAAATGCCGCTCAGTTTCGACGTGGCCGTCCCTGAGGCGCTGTACGTATTCGCGATCGAAGGAGTCGCGCTTCAGGTTGCCTTTGGCATGACCGGCCCCGTGAGAATTTGCCCGTGATTCCACAGCCGCGGTGCACTGCGGAACAGTTCCTCCAGACATCTCTTCGTACATGACACCTCTAAGTGTGGCCAGAATGAAGGTTCAATGCCGACAGCGGAGGCTCGAAGAACGAAGTCCTTCGAATCCAACGCTCGCCTACCCTCGCCGCCATCCAATTTCACACATATAGTGTCGGACGTGTCAGGAGAGTTTCAACGGGCACCACGTAATTTGTACGTTACAGCACGGCCGCTCCTTGTGCCGGGACAGGAGCCAGGTGATGTCCCGTGGGGAGCCGCGGGGAGAAATCGGAAGTCGGGCGCCCGGCTACGGCAGAGAGATAGTCCTGTGCGATCAAATCAGCTTCGCTGGCGGTCGAGCGTGTTTCGTCGCGCGCCAGCACCCTCACACGCCCGTACTCGCTGCGATGGGTCCGCGCGCCGGCTTGGAAACCCAGTGCCCGACAGAGAAAGCAGGAAGTGCTCGCGCGATCGGCATCGAAAAGCAACCACGTGTACCGGATGCCGGCAGGATTCACGAACCGGCGTTTCGCCTCCAGTATCAGACGCAAGGGGATGTCCATTCCGCGATAGGGCTTCAATACCGCGAGCTGGGTGTAACGCGCCGATGTATCGCCAACCTGAAACGGAAGGCCGAAGCGGGCATGCAAGGAAGCATTGCCGGTGGTCTCCACCACTGCCATCACTCCGACGGGCTCCCCGGTCGACTCGACGCGAGCGACGAGGTCGAGATGCCGTCCAACATCTTGTAACCTGGGTCCCTCGAGTATCCGCTTCCAAGCGTCCTGGAAGACTTCTTCGCGGATATCGGCAGCTGCATTCGCAAGCGGGCTGGACGATGCAATCGCTTCAATGACAAAGTTCATACTGCTCTCCCTTGATTATCGATTTCGCGAGTGTTGTATCTCCGGCGGCGACTGCCTCGCCGACGGAGCGCTGGCCGCGGCTCGCAGGGTTCCAGGATGCAGATCATCTGTTTGTCGATGGCGAACCAAATCCCGGCCACCGCCGCGGTAAAACCGGAGCGCGGCACGATCGTTATCATCCGGCTGCGATTCAGCGGAACCGAAAGTTCATTTCGCATGCCGATTGTTTGTGACGACATCATGGGTTTCATCATTCCTCCAATCCCCCGGTAGAATAGTGCGCGCCGTTCATCGTACGTTTCAAAAAATGCTTGCGGTGCTGATAGCAACGGCCTGAGAAGCGGACCAGCCTGGCATGAATTGGCGTGGGGCCGGCCGCAGATCGCGACTCAGTTCGCACAAAAGGGAGGGCAGCATCTGATTGAGAAAGAAATGGCCTCCAGGAAACAGCTGCGCGCGAAACGGGCCTGTGGTCTGGCACCGCCAGGCCTCCAGAGCGTGATGCGGCACGGATCGATCCGCGTCGCCGCCAAAGGCGGTAATGGGACACGCCAGCGGCAAATCAGCACGATAGGCATAGGTCTCGTACATCTCGAAATCCGCCTGAATTCCAGGCAGCAGGACGTCCATCAGTTCGGGATTCCGCAGCACCGATTCGGGTGTGCCATCGAACCGGGTCAGTTCCTCGATGAATTCGGCGCGAGGCAGATGATGGATCTTCTTGTGCGTACTCGGGAGTTGAGGCGCTCGATGTGCGGCGACGAAGAGATGAGCAGGGCCGGGACAACCGCATGCCCGCAAGCTACGCGACAGCTCAAAGGCGATGAGAGCGCCCAGGCTGTATCCGAAAAATGAATACGGCTGAGTCGTAGTTCCGGCAAGCAACCCAGCCAAATCCGCCGCAACAACTGGCAGTCTGCGAGGCGGCGGCTCCCCGAGGCGTATCCCTTTACCGGGCAACTGGACGGAACAGATTTCAATATCCTCAGGAATGTGTCCTGCCCAATTCCGGAAGATCGACGTTCCACCACCGGCATACGGAAAGCAGATCAGACGCATGCGGGCAGGGCGGCCGGAACGAAGCGTAACCAGCCAGGCTTTGTCGCGAGAACTGCCATGGGTCAGCATTTTTCTTCCTCCGAAGCCCTTTCCGCTTGCAGCATTTGTTCGATTTCTTCGCTGGACAAACGCGACAGGCTGAGAGTAAGTTCCGCGATGCGAGTAATTTTCGCCGGCTCCTCCGCATATTCGGCCAGTCTCGACGCCAGACCGGCGATGGTTGGAGACTCAAAGATGCACCGCACGGGAAGTTCTATGGCAAATGCATCGCGCACTCGCGACACTAATTGCGCGGCCAGTAGCGAGTGTCCTCCCGATTCGAAGAAGTTGTCCTCAATTCCTGCGTATTCCAGATTGAGGATTTCTCTCCAGATACCGGCAAGGAGTTCTTCCACCGGAGTGTAGGGTCGCGAAAGCGAGTCTTCCACCCTGGTGCCCGCGCATTCCGGGGAGGGAAGCGCGGCACGGTTCACTTTGCCGTTGGCCGTCAAGGGTAGAGACTCAAGCCGCACAAATGCGGCGGGGACCATGTAATCCGGCAGTGTTTTCCGCAGGAAGTTGCGCAGGTCGCTGGACGAAAATGTCTCGCCGGCATTCTTGACGTAATAAGCGACTAGCCGCTGATCGCCCCGCTTATCTTCCCGGACGATCACGGCACATTGCGCGATACCGGGGTGCCGGCCAATAGCTGTTTCAATTTCTCCCGGCTCGACGCGGAAGCCGCGAACCTTGCACTGGTCATCGACGCGACCCTGAAATACGATACTTCCGTCATGGAGACAAGCGCCAAGATCCCCCGAGCGATAGAGCCGCTCCCCTGGTTTTCGGCAAAAGGGATGCGGGATGAAGGTCTGAGCGGTAAGCTCGGGCCGGTTCAGATATCCGTGAGCTAGTCCGTCTCCTCCGATGTAAATCTCTCCGGTGATACCGCAAGGGACAGGTTGCAGGTTGGCATCGAGCACGTACATCTGAGTGTTTGAGACCGGCCGGCCGATGGGTATGGTAACAGCATCTTCGGCCACAGACTCGATCAGGTGCCAGGTAGAGAACGTCGTGTTTTCGGTGGGGCCGTAGACGTTTAACAGGCGCTGCGGCGGAGAACTTCGGATCGCGTGACGCACGGACTGAACGTCGGCGGCCTGGCCACCGAACAACATATGGCGCAGGGTGCCCATGGCCTCCGGAGCCTCCCGTGCGAGCTGATTGAAGAGTGCAGTGGTCAGGAACATAGTCGTGATGCCCTGCTCGCGAATCTCTCGCCCCAGGTCGCGCGGCGAGAGGGCAGTCTCCTTGGCAATGCCAACGACGCGGCAGCCATTCAGCAGGGCGCCCCACAGCTCAAACGTGATGGCATCGAAAGACGAATTCGAGACTTGAGCCACGACATCCGAAGGGTTCAGATCGACATAATTGGTGTTGCTGACCAGGCGTACGATGCCACGATGGGGGATGGCGATACCTTTCGGAATGCCCGTGGAACCCGAGGTGTACATCACATAAGCCAGGCTTTCGGGACAAGCGGAGGCCGGGAGGTTGTTGTCCTGCTCGTGCTGGATCTCTGGTGAGTCGAGGTTCACTACTGCTTCTACACCATCGGCGTCTGTGGCCACATGGCCCTGGACGAGCAGAAATCTTGCTCCCGAATCGCGCATCATGAACGACAGCCGTTCCGGGGGATACGCAGGATCGAGAGGCAGGTAAGCCGCACCCGCCTTCAAAACCCCCAGCCATGCGGCTGCCATTTCAGGTGACCGCTCCATCGCAATGCCCACCAGGTCGCCAGGCTTCACACCGCGGCGGCGCAAGTATCGCGCGATCCGATTGGCGCGTTGGTTCAACTCCAGATAACTGAGATCGCGATCGCCGAACTTCAGCGCAAGTGCCTCGGGCGTCCGGTTGACCTGATCCTCCAGGAGTTCGTGCACACACTTGTCGGGATACGGTGTCCCGGTCGCGTTCCACTCTTCCACAATCCGGCTGTGATCTTCCGGCGCCAGAAGCGGCAGCTCCGAGATCCGCGTAGACGAATCCATGGCTACGTGATCGAGTAGCCGGCGGAAGTGCGACAGCATGGTGCGAACGAATTCGGCATCGAAGAGATCGGTATTGTATTCGAAGGACACCCGCAGTCCGTCCGAACGTTCGGTTACTTCGAGTGTGAGGTCGAACTTCGCAATCCCTGAGGAGGGCTCCAGCACCTGCCATGAAAGGTCAGGGAGAGCGACCTCATCCGTCGGCGAATTCTGCAGGACGAACGCAGCCTGAAAAAGCGGATTGTGGGCCAGATCGCGTTCCGGTTGCAACACTTCGACGAGGCGTTCGAAAGGCAGGTCCTGATGTGCGTAGGCGCCAAGGCAGATATTCCGCACGCGCTGAAGCAATTCATGGAGATCGGGATCGCCCGACAAGTCAGTGCGGAAGATGAGCGTATTGACAAAGAAACCGATCAGGGGTTCGACCTCGCCGCGGGTCCGGTTGGCAATGGGAGAACCGACGGATATCTTCGTCTGTCCGGAATATCGCGACAACAGAACCTGGAATGCGGCTAACAGGGTCATGAAGAGCGTGACGCCTTCGCGCCTGCTGGACGCGTTCAGGCTTTGAACCAGGTCGACGGGAAGGATGACTGTTTCGCGACTCCCGCGATGGGTTTGCACGGGAGGGCGCGGCCGAAGCGTCGAAAGCGACAGGGGCGCACCGATTCCTTCGAGCTGTTGTTTCCAGTAATCCAACTGGTTTTCAAGTGTGCCGCCCTGGAGCCATTCCCGCTGCCATTGAGCGAAGTCGGCATATTGTATGGACAGCTCAGGCAGGTCCGCGGAGGTTCCGGTGCAAATCGACCGGTAGAGGTGCGTCAACTCGTGAACGAGTACACCCAGCGACCATCCATCCGACACGATGTGGTGAGTGGTTAGCAGCAGGATGTGCTCGTGTTCCTGAAGCTTCAGCAGCTTGATCCGAAGTAACGGGCCGGCGGCGAGATCGAACGGCCGCTGAAACTCGGTGGTCGTAAGTTGACTGACGAGGGAACCCTGGCTGGCGCCGGAGATCGAGCTGATATCGATGCAATGTAATGCCATCGGTGAAGCGGGTTGAATCATTTGCACGGGCCGGCCGTCGATAAAAGGAAACGTGGTCCGCAGTGCTTCGTGCCGGTTGACAACCTGATTGAAACTCTGATGCAACGCATCGACGCTCAGCTTGCCCGAGAGCCGGATCGCCACGGGCATGTGATACAGAGGACTCGCCGGAACGAGTTGATCCAGAAACCACAGACGTTGCTGTGCGAAGGAAAGCTCCGTGTATTCGCCGCCTCGACGGGGAACAATCGCGGGAACCGCCGCGCGCCCTTGTAACGACTGGACCTGCCGGGCAATTTCCGCAACCGTCGGCATCTCAAACAGGCAGCGGAGCGGCAACTCCACCTGGAATGCGGACCGCACGCGCGATATCAGCTGAGTAGCCATCAGCGAGTGGCCGCCGATGTGAAAGAAATTGTCGTGAATTCCGACGCGCTCCGTGCCGAGCACCTGCGCCCAGATTGCCGCCAGGAGTTCTTCGACAGCATTGGTTGGAGCGGCGCAGGAACGGTTTTCCGTGCCCGGCGCGGGAAGCGCTTGACGATCGACCTTGCCGTTAGGCGTCATCGGCAGCGCTGTCTGGACTACGAACGCCGAAGGGACCATGTATTCCGGCAAGCCCTTGGCGATGTAGCTGCGAAGCTCGTCCGTTGTCGGAACGTCGCCCGGCCGTAACGCCACATAAGCTACCAGGCGCTTATCGTTGGGCTTATCCTCACGCACGATCGCGACCGCTTCGCGGACCTGGGGATGTTTCAGGAGCCAGGACTCGATCTCGCCGAGCTCGATGCGGAATCCGCGCAGCTTTACCTGGTGATCGATGCGACCCAGATACTCGAGCGCGCCGTCTTCGCGATAGCGGACGAGATCGCCGGTCTTATAAAGCCGGCATCCCGGCTCAAGACCGAAGGGAGAGGGAACGAATTTCTCCGCGGTCAGGTCTGGACGATTCAGATAGCCGCGCGCTAATTGCGCTCCACCGATATGCAATTCGCCAGACACGCCAAACGGGAGCAACTGGAGGTTTTCGTCGAGCACGTAAAGCTGGGTATTGGCAACCGGCCGGCCGATGGGAACAGAACCGTTCTCGTCGCCCGGCCGGCAAGTCCAGAAGACCGTATCGATCGCGCATTCGGTGGGTCCATACAAATTATTCAGGGGCACTTTGAACCGTGCGAAGAATCGCTCCAGTAAGTCCGGCGAAAGGGCCTCGCCCCCGCAGAAGACGGCACGGAGTGAAGTGGATCGCCCGAATCCTTCTTCTTCGAGCAGCATGCGCAACAGAGAAGGGACCAACTGGATGATCGTAATCCCCTGTTGCGCGACCATCTGGGCCAGATAGGCGGCATCCTGATGTCCGCCGGGCCGCGCGATTACCAGTCGCGCGCCGTGGAGCAGCGGAGCATAGAACTCCCACACTGACGCGTCGAAGCTGAAGGGAGTTTTCTGCAGGACGCGATCGCCTGCGGTGAGAGGAAATGCCTCCTGCATCCAGTACATGTGGTTGCAAATGGCGCCGTGCGAGATCACGACTCCCTTGGGACGGCCGGTCGAGCCGGACGTGTAGATCACATAGGCGGCGGCGTCGACCGCAGCTCCCGGCTCCGGATTCGCGGCGCTCTCAGCGGATAGCTTCTCGCGAAGCAGATCCAGCGAGAGTACGCAGCCTCGATGGCCGTCGAACTCCTGCATCAGGTGCTGGTTCGTGAGGAGCACCTCGGCAGCGGAATCAGACAGCATGTAGGCCAGCCGGTCCTTGGGATAAGACGGGTCGAGCGGAATGTAGGCTGCGCCGGATTTCAGTACGGCTAAGATGGCCTCAACCAGTTCGATAGAACGATCCAGCGCAACGGCAACGAACTCACCAGGTCGTACGTTCAACTTGCGGAGGTGGTGTGCCAGTTGATTGGCGCGCGCATTGAGTTCGGTATAGGTCAGGGAATGGTCTTCATACGACACGGCGATGGCGTCGGGACTGCGCTCGACCTGCGCTTCGAACAGTCGGTGGAGCAGATGCGGGGCAGCAAAGATGGATTGCGTGTCATTGAGCTTCGCGATCAATCGAGTCTCTTCAGTCCGATCCAATACCTCCAGCTGATTGCAGGGAACCTCCGGACGGGCCACGGCATCTGCAAGCAACGCGGCGAAGCCGGAGGCCATGCGCTCGATTGCGGCTTGAGTGTATGCGGAATCCTCCCACTGAAAACAAGCTTCCAACCCCTCTTCTTTTTGCAGACAGGACAGCCTGAGACGGAAGCGATCGATAGTAGCGTGTTGTCTTGCGAGCGAGAACTTCACCCGAGACCACTCTTGTCCGGAAGGGCACTCAGTGAAATCGAAACCGAATGGGAAGAATGGAACGGACGGCCCGTTGTGCCCGGTCAGGCTCCAGCTGAAATATTCCTGATATTCATCGGCTTCAGCGAGCGCGAGTTCGACCTCCTCGAGAATCTTCGCGAATGAATTGCCGGCTCCACAGACGGCTCGCACCGGCACATAGCGGGCGAGCAGGCCGAGGGCGTTTTCCAGCCCTTCGTATTTGCGACAGGTGCAGCTGACTCCTACCGTTACCTCCGAATCAAGACCGAACCGCCGAAGGAGCATGCACCACGCCGTGAGCAGGACGGCTCGCAGGGAGCTTTGGGTACGCCGCGTAAAGGCGTCCAATTGAACGATGATCTCGCGCGGGAGATGAAGGTCGAGTTGCTTGGGCGCCCCCGGGTGAGGCGTCGAATTCTTCTCAAAGGGCAGACGCTGGGCCATCAGATTCCCGTACGTCCCGTTGCGCCAGAATTGTCGCGCCGGCTCCGCTTCCGGCGAGTTCAGCAGATCATTCAGCCACGCGGCCACGTCGGGATACTGCAGTTGAACTCCGGTGGCCGGATCGCAGCGGCAACGGCAGGCGTCGTAACAGGCACCGATCTCCGGCGCCAGACTCGACATGGTGGCCGCGTCGCCGCAGAGCGCAGGCAGCGATAGCAGCAGCGCGGCGCGGTCCGCGGAAAGCAGGATCAGGCGAGCGGCCAGATACTGTTCGGGAACGCCTTCCAAATACAATCGCTCGATCTCTTCCCGCTGACTCTCCGCGGGCCAGTTGGTCAAATTCAGATCCGGCTGCCAGGCAACACAGGCATCGTCGACTACCTGCACCGGGAGGGTCATATCCGGCGGCACGTGGAAACTGGTGCGCAGAGCCTCATGACGGCTGACGGTCATTTTGATGGCGGAACGCAGAGCCTGCCGGTCAAGAGGCCCTTCGAGTTCGATCCAGCATCTCGACCGGTATGCACGGGGGTTGTCTCCCGCGCCGATGGACCATAGGCGCTGTTGCTGAGGGGAGATAGAGAATCCACTTATGACTTCGGTTGCCACATCGACTCCTCTGGTGGGATTGGGTTAGGGCTTGTCAACCGCTTGCTTACGCGCGCGGCTCAGTACCGCTGATTCCGAGCCGCGACTATCAGAGAGCGGTTGGAATGGTTATTCGGAGACAGATATTTAGTTCGCCTTGCTGATGGGATCGCCCATGGAAACGACAATCTTGCGCTCACCGCGGAAAGAACTGCGGCCATGCGCGGCCAGCATGTTATCCATCCAGAGCAGATCCCCACGCTCCCACGGGAACAGAACGGTTTCGGCATCGTAGGCCGCACGCAGTTCGTCGATAACGGAAGTCTCAATTGGAGATCCGTCGCCGTAATACGTGTTGTAAGGCAGATCCTCTTCGGTGAACTCCGCGAGGAAGGCGCGCTTCGTGTCGGGGTCAAGGCTGGAGACGTGCCAGAAGGCGACGTGGTTGAACCACACCGGCTCAAAGGTAACCGGGTGCGGTCGTACCGCCGGCCGGACCTGTCGAGTCCGAAGCCGCTGGCTACCGTTCCACTCAAACTGGATGTTGGCATGGCTGCAGTAGCTCTCCACAACGTGCGGGTCGTCGGTGCGGAAGCTCTTCTGCCAGGGAAGGCTGAAGCCGCCTCCGAAATTGCGTACCAGCATCCAGCCGGTGCGCTCGAAACGCTCGCGGATTTCGGGGCGAATGCGCCGGTAGACTCTCCGCACATCCGCGATGGGTGTCTCTCCGCCGGACTCGGACGGCGTCACGCAAAAGAAGCAGATGCGCATCGGCCAGTTGAGAATATAGGACAGCTCATTGTGAAGCGCGATGCGATGGTCGGGCGGAAACTCCGTCGATGTATAAACGCGATTGCCTAGATCGGTGCGAGGAGTTGCGCCTTCCATGTAGTGCATCGGTTCGAGGTTGGTCGCGGCAGCAAATCGCTCCAGGTCCTCGCGCTCGCGCAGGCCGAAATTCCGGAACAAAATGGCGCCGTGTTTGAGCAGGAGATCTTCCAACTCCGTCCGATTGCGCCGGATCCATCGAAACAGATCGACGCCTTCCGTTGCCGGTTGCAGCACCAGGGGGACGGTGTTGCCGGCCTGCCATAATGCGGTCTTGATCAAGTCTTTTGCGGAAGCCGTGATCGGCTTGCGACGAATGACAAAAGGCCCCTTCGCGTCTGACGTCGTGATTTGCAAACTAGTCATGATGATCCTCCAATTAAGCGGCCGAAGCGGCCGGAATTCTTCTGATGTTGTTAAGCTTGAGCAGACCGGCCTGGCGAAGCCGCATGGTCTGCCCGATACGGGCCGCCGTCTCCTGCTCCACGAGTTTTCGTTCCAAAGCCGCCAGGTTCGATTCCGGCGCAGCGACAGCTTCCCGGATAACGGTCTCGAACTGTTCGACAATCCTGCCGGTAATCGAGGAGTTGAACAGATCAGTGTTGTACTGGATCAGTCCGTGCAGACCCGAGGGCGTTTCACGGAACTCCAGCAGAAGATCGAACTTGGCGATTCCCGTGTCCGCGTAGATCGGCTGGATGTTGAGACCCGGAAACGGCAACTTCATGTCCGGCGCATTCTGAAAGACGAACTTCACCTGGAACAGAGGCAGGTACTTCGGATTGCGCACCGGCCGCAGCACCTCCACCAGCTTTTCGAAAGGCACGTCGTGGTGAGCGAACGCGCCGAGGGTTACTTCGCGTACGCGCCGCAGCAGGTCCCGAAAGGAAGGCTTACCGGAAAGATCGGTCCGCAGAACAAGCTGATTGACGAAGAAGCCGATCAGGTGTTCGGTTTCGACACAATTCCGCCCTGCAAAATCGGTGCCGATGACCAGATCTTCTTCTCCACCCGAAAGGAAATGCAACACCACCTGGAAGCCGGACAGGAGCAGCATGAACATGGTCACGTGCTCGCGGGCAGCCATCTCTTTGAGCCCACGCGAAAGGTCTGGGGCCAGCGTGAAAATGACGCTCGCACCGTTATGGGTCTGCACCGCGGGGCGAGGCCGGTCGGTGGGCAGTTCCAGTACAGCCGGTGCGCCCTGAAGCCGCGATGTCCAGTAGGCCAGTTCCTCACCCAGTCGCCCGCTCTCCATCCAACCCTGTTGCCACATCGCATAGTCGGCGTACTGTATGGGCAGTTCCGGGAGCGATGGGTTCCTTCCCGAAACAATACCCGAGTAGAACTCCGCAAGGTCGTTCAACAGTACACCGATGGACCAGCCGTCGGTGATGAGATGGTGCAAGGTCAGGCAGAGCACATGCTCTTCGCGGTCGAGAACAAGAAGCAGGGCGCGCATCAAAGGCGCCTGCGAGAATTCGAACGGCTTACGATGCTGTTCGACCGCCATGCGGCTTACGGCTGCCTCCCGATCGGCATCCGGCAACGCGCTGAGGTCCACGACCGGAAGCGGAAGGCTCGACTTCGGCGAGATGATCTGCACAGCCTCCCCGTTCAACGTCGCGATGGCCGTGCGCAGAATCTCGTGCCGTTCCAAAACGCGCTGAAAACTCTCTTCGAGCGCGGGTACATGGAGGACCCCAATTAAGCGCAGCGCGATTGGAACATTGTACGTGGGCGTGCCCGGATGGAGTTGTTCCTGGAACCAGAGCCTCATCTGTCCCAGGGACAGTGGGCAAACCGCGGCATCTTGCAGGTGCATAGGGATATCCTCCTGGGCAGTCAGACTTTGGATTCTTCAGCCGCGAAAGCATTCATGCGATTGCGCAGGCTGAGGGGCCGCATGTCGGTCCAGATTTCCCGGATGTGCGCGAGGCACTCTTCCTTGGCGCCGCTGAATCCCTCGTCCTTCCAGCCAAGAGCGTTGGCGCGATAGGCCGGCCAGATCGAATATTGTTCTTCGTGATTTACGACAACTTTGTAGGTCATCTTCGAAAAATTCCTCGAAAAATAGTGCTTGCCGCGCGTGATTCGTTACATCGCGCTGCGTTTTAATCGAATCAATTCACTCGCAGCCTGGGGCAACCGCGCAGGCTTCCGCTTCGCGCACTTCGACGATGGCGTCAGGAAGTTCGGATTCCACGTTGCGGAACCGTGCGAAGACGACTCCCAGCAAGGCGATCAACACCAATACGACGCCGAGGGTCATAAAAGCCAGTGCAATACCCCGTCCCGGACCGACCCCGATGAAGCTTCCTATCGTGGCGGCAAGCGGGCCACCGCGGGCAAGGGCCGGCTCGAAGATACGATCGGCGAGAGGCCCGGCGGCCAGATAAGCGAGGGGCATCGCGGCCGCACCGATTGCGCCGGTGATGGCAAATACGCGTCCCTGGACGTGGAGATCGACTTTGGATTGCATGATCGCCTGGCTGCATCCGCTGATGAAGGGGATGCCCAGGAGAAAGAAGAAGGCGCCGATAGCGATTACCGTCGCCGACGCCGGAATGCCCGCGGGGAGCAGCGCTATTCCACTCAGGACGGTGAAGCCCAGGATGGCGGGTACGCGCCGTTTCGGGCCGCCCCATGCCGCCATGGCGATGCTGCCGATCATCATCCCCATACCCGCGGAGGTCATCACCGTCCCCAGGACCTTCGGCGATGCGAAGGAGAGCACCAGCGGCGCGACGAGTACAGTAATCAGGCCGAAGACGAAGTTGCTTGCAGAAAGGAAGAACAGGAGCCCAAGCAATCCCGGGCGTGCCACCAGATATCGGCCACCATAGCCGATCTCCTGTAACAGGCTGTCATTTGCCTGCTTCTTCGATTCATTGGGAACGGACGGAAAGCGCACTGCCAGCAGCGTCCCTAACGCAAACAGATAGGAAAGCGCGTCGATGACGAGAACCCCGCCGACCAGGACCCACGGCATTTCGATGAGGAAGCCGGCCAGCATTGGCGCGCATGTCTGCGCTACTCCTTGCGCGGACTGCACCATGCCGCTGGCCTGTCCTAGTTTTTCTTTGGGAACCAGAACCGTGGCCGCAGCCGTGTAAGCCGGCCACTGAAACGCCGACGACGTAGAGATCAGCGACATCGCCACGTAGATTTGCCAGATCTGCAGATGTCCTGTGTAAAGAAGCGACGCCAGCGCCAGAGTGGCCACGGCGGATACGCTTTCACTCGCCATCATCGTCCGGCGTCGGTCCCAGCGGTCGGTGAGAGCGCCGGCGACAGGAGCCAGAAGGATCCGGGGCAGCACAGTGAACATAGAGATCAGTGCAAAACGCGTGACCGACCCCGTTCCGCGCAGCACCCATAGGCCGAGGGCGAATCCGCTGAGGCCCGAGCCGAGCAGCGATACCAACTGACCCGCCCAGATGAGCGTAAAGATACGCATCCCGCGCGCCGGGGCCTGGGGGTTCATCGGGTTGCTCCCATCGCCAACCTGACCTCCCGCACGAGAGCGGAGATCCGCTGTTCGGGTCGTCGAACGATGCTCGTGAGAAGGGTGCGGAAATCGGAAGCCATGGTGTTCACTGTAAGTTCGTCGAACCGATTTCTCTTGTATTGGAATAGTCCTCGAATCGCGCTGCCTTCATGCCGCAGTCGAAGCGTTAAATCGACCATTTCCACGTCTCCTTGCAACGACAGCAGAGTGACATGCAGGCCCGCCAAATCGATTTGGGTTTCCTGCTGTTGGTCAAGCGTGAACCAGATGGAGAACGGTGGCCGCGTCGGATCATGTCCGGGGAGAACGGCTTCCACCACATGCTCGAACGGCACGTCCTGATGAGCGTACGCGTCCAGCGTCGTTTCGCGGACGTCCTCCAGCAACTCGAGGAAGGTTTGCTCGTCCGCCAAGGCCGCACGTAGCATCAGCGTGTTGGCAAAAAATCCGATCAAGCCCTCGATCTCGGGTTGATTTCGATTCGCGACCGGAGACCCGACAATCATCTCCTGCTCTCCCGAAGACGCATGCAGCAGGACTTGGAATGTCGCCAGCAGGAACATAAACAACGTGACGCCCTCGGACCGGCACAGGTCGCTGACGTCGCGGACCAGGTCGTCCGGAATTGTAAAGGGAACGGCCGCTCCAGGCCCGGCCTTCGTTTCCGTCAGATACCGGGAGCCGGCAAGCTGTTTTTTCCAATAGGAAAGCTGGCGTCTTGTTTCTTTGCCTTCGAGCCAGCGCCGCTGCCATATGGCGAAGTCGGCATATTGCACTCGCAGTTCCGGGAGCGGTGAATGTTCCCCGCGCGCGAACGCACGATACAACGTGGATAACTCACCGAGGAACACCCCGGTCGACCACGCGTCCGTGATCACGTGATGAAGGAGCAGTAGGAGGACATGCTGCTCTTCGGCAAGGTGCAGCAGTTTGACCCGGAACAACGGTCCCCGGCTGAGGTCGAAGGGCAGGCGGTTTTCACAGAGGGCATATTGCAAAACGAGATGGTCGCGCTCGGGTGCCGGCGCGAAGCTGAAGTCGACCCGTTTCAGATCAACCGGCCGATGCGAGTGAATCGTCTGGACCACCCGGCCCTCTTGCACGGAGAGGGTTGTCCGGAGCGACTCGTGCCGGCGAACGATTTCGTCAAGACTGCGGTGCAGCGCCGCGATATTCAAGTCACCCGCCAGGCACAGCGCCAGAGGCGTGTGGTGCAAGCTGCCTTCTGGCTCGCTCCTCGCGCGCCACCACATACGCTCCTGAGAGAACGATGCAGGTATCTGTCCCGTCCGCGGAGCACGGTTTATCCGGACACCGGCTCCAACTCCCCGGCGTGCCTGCGCGACGCGGCGGGCGAGCGATTCAACGGTTAGCGTTTCGAACAGTTCACGAATCGGCAGGTTCACTTGCAAAGCCCGGTTCACTCGCGAGATCACTTGCGTGGCATGCAAGGAATGGCCGCCCAGATCGAAGAAGCTGGCATGTTTATCGGGCCGTTCGACGGATAGCACCTGGGACCAGATACCGGCGATGAGTTCCTCCAAAGGCGTTTGCGGTGGGACGCGGCTGCCGGCTTGCGGATCGGGCTGCGAAGGAGCCGCGACGCCGGGATTGGGAAGGGCCTTCCGGTCGACTTTGCCATTCGGCGTCAGCGGAAGCTCGGGGAGGAAAACAAACATGCCGGGCACCATGTATTCCGGCAGCTTGGCGCTGGCATAAGCGCGAAGGACGGCTGCGTCAGGTGCGGGCTGGTCGCCACCGGCAACCACGTAAGCCACCAGGCGCTTGTCCGAGCCGTTGTTCGCGGCGCCGAAATCAACGGCGACCACGACACTCCGGAGTACGGCCGGATGTTGGTCCAGAACCGATTCGATTTCGACGAGCTCGATGCGGAAACCGCGCAATTTGATCTGATGGTCGGTACGGCCTAAGCATTCAATCCGTCCGTCGGGAAGATAACGCGCGAGATCACCGGTCGTGTACATCCGCCGGCCTGGGACGGAACTGAACGGATCGGGCACGAAGCGGTCAGCCGTGAGATCGGGGCGGGAAAGATATCCATGCGCGAGTCCGGAGCCGGCGATGAAGAGATCGCCTGCAACGCCCGGAGGGGCTGCCTGCCGACAGGAGTCCAGAATGTAGATCTGCGTGTTGTCGATGGGCCGGCCGATTGAAACTGGTCCGTCGCCTGGATCTACGCGCTCGATCGTAGACCAGATGGTAGTCTCGGTCGGGCCGTACATGTTCCAGAGCGACGCGCATTTTTTCTGCAGTGCCTTCGCCAATTCGCCCGGCATCGGCTCGCCGCCGCACAAGGCCTTCAATCGCGGATCGCCCGGCCAGCCGTTTTCGAGCAGCATTCGCCAGGTCACCGGAGTAGCCTGCATGATAGTGGGCCGCGAACGGGTGAACAGGCTACGCAAACGCGCGCCATCCACTACGTCGGCTGCCTCCGCAATCACCACGCGCCCGCCGGTCGTCAACGGAAGCAGGAGTTCGAGGCCCGCGATATCGAAGGATAGAGACGTGACGGCAAGCAGGACGTCTTGCGGTCCCATGCCGGGACTTCGCCGCATCGAGTGCAGGAAGTTGACGAGAGCGCGATGAGAAATCTCGACACCCTTGGGCCTGCCCGTCGATCCGGAGGTGTAAATGACGTAAGCGCGATCCTCGGGGCCGGTGAGGCTGACGGGGTTGGCATCGCTGTAGCACCTTGCGGCGGTAGCCTCCAGGACGCGGTCCCGCGTGAGGAAAACCGACAGCTTGGCATCTTCGGCCATGAACGCGATGCGATCCGGTGGGTAGAGAGGATCGAGCGGCACATACGCCCCTCCCGCTTTGAGCACGCCAAGCACAGCTATCAGGAGTTCCATCGACCGTTCGATCGAAATGCCCGCGAGACTACCTGGCCGCACTCCCCGTTCCCGGAGCCACGCTGCCAGGCGGTTGGCGCGTGCGTTGAGTTCGGCGTAGGTGATCTGCTCGCGTCCGAAGATCGCTGCTGTACGGTTCGGTGTGCGCGCGGCTTGTTGCTCGAAAAGTTGCTGCGCGCAGCACGACGGGCAATCGGGATTCTCCGTATCGTTCCAATCCACCGTGACCTTCCGATGCCCGGCGTTCGCCAGAAGGGCGATATCGCCGGTACATTGCTCGCGCGGCGCGGCGATCTGCCTCAGTATCTGCGCCAGATGATCCAGCACTCCGCCGATCTGGTCCGCGTCGAAACGCGCGCCGTCATACATCAGCCTGAGGGAAAGCCCGGTGCCCGGTCCGGCGACCAGGCTCATAGGATAGTTGGTCTGCTCCGAGCAATGCAGATCGCGGATGACGATTGATCCTTCGCGATTCCACGAGGCTTCGCCTGCCGGCGAGTTTTCAAAGATCACAATCGTCTCGAACAGCGGTACGCCGCGCGGTAGGTCAGACCACGTCTGAATGTCTGCCAGCGAGCTGTGAGAAAACTCCCGGGAAGCGGTTTGCTGCTCCTGGACCCCGCGCAACCACTCGACCACCGGCTGGTCGGGAGACAACTTGAGTCGCACGGGAATGGTGTTGATACAGAGTCCGATCATCGATTCCACGCCCGCCAGTGAAGCGGGTCGCGATGAGACCGTGCTGCCGAAAACGACGTCACTCTCTCCGCTATAGCGGCTGAGCAGCAAACCCCACGCACCCTGGACCACCGTGTTCATCGTCAGTTGACGGCGCCTGCAAAACGACTGCAGCGTGTCCGTGTCGGCCTGCGAGAGTTGTATCTGCTGCTCAGCCGTGGCCGGTCCCTGGTCACCCTTGCCAGCCCGGCCAATTCCAAACGGGGTCGGAGTACTAAAGCCCCGAAGCGTCGAACGCCAGTGGGTTTCCGCCCGCATCGGGTCCTGATCCCTCAACCACGCCACGTAATCGCGATACGGATAGGCCGGCGGCCGTCGGATTGTATGGCCTCCGCGCAGGATCGCATAGTTCTCGAAAATTTCGCCCAGCAGCACCGGCAGGCTCCACGCATCCAGCAGGAGATGATGGTGAGTCCACACGAAGAGGTGGCGATCCGAAGAAGCCTGGATCAAGGCCAGCCGCATCAGCGGAGGCTCAGACAGGGTGAAATCCCTCTGCCTGTCGAGCGCGAGTAGCGTAGCCATGCGAGCATCCTGCTGGGGCCGCGTCAGATTTCGCCAATCCATGTGCCGGTAGGGTAGGCTTACTCGCCGGCGCACCACCTGTAGTGGCTCGTCGACACCCTCCCACAGAAAAGCGGTCCGCAGAATCGGCTGCCGGTCAATGGCCGCCTGCCACGCGGCTTTGAATGCGGGAACATCGAGGTCTCCGCAGATGGCGCCGCTCAACTGGTTGCTGTACACGCCGGATTTGGGAGAGAGCAGCGTGTGATACACCATGCCCTGCTGAACCGGAGCTAGCGGGTAAATATCTTCGATGTCGTTTTTCGTGTTGGGCGCGGTCATTTGCGTCGTTGCCTCCGGTTGGGGGTCTTGTCCAGCAGAGCAACCACCCGGTCGAGCTTGCGCCCATCGAGTTCCGCGAGTGTGACACCCGACCCTTGCCGCGAGGTCAGCGCTCGCAGTCGTTCAATACAATCCATCGCGAGACGTTCGATCGTTTCAGCCCGATGCAAGGCCTCGCTGTAAGTCCAGGTGAGCTGCAGGCAATGTCCAGACACCCAGCCGTTGATCTCCAGCACATGAGTGCGCTTTCCACGGGGGCTCTGAAGCGGGCCGAAAGGCTGATTCGAAATGCGGATCGGCGTTGCCCCGGCAAAAGTCGCATCCAACTGACCCTGATAATTGAAGCTCATGTCGGCGCCGGGCAGTGCGCGTATTTGAGCGCGGATGTCGTCGTCTTCGGCGAGGTACTTCAACAGGCCATAACCGATTCCGCGGCGCGGAACCTTGCGCATCTGTTCGCTCACCGAGACCAGGGCGGCTTGTGGATCCGACTGCGCAGCCGCGGATAGTTCCAGGCACAGCGGGAACAGGCTCGTACACCAGCCGGCGGTACGGGACATGTTTACGCCGTCGAACAGGTCTTCGCGGCCATGGCCTTCCACGTGGAGCCGAATCATCCTCCGACCGCTCCACTCCGCCAATGACGCTGCCACGGCGGAGAGCAGAACCTCGTTGACCTGCGTGTGCCGCGTTTTGGGAATTTCCTGCAGGAGGAATTGTGTCTCGTCCTTTGTCAACGCAACCACGACGTCGCGAGCCGAGGCCCTGGTGTTGAAATCGACGCCACTCGGGAAATCGAGCGGGAGCGCGATTGACCGGGTGCGGACAGGAGTTGCCCAATAAGCAGCTTCCTGTTTCAACTCGACTGAATTTGCATACGCGGCGAGATGTTCGGCCCAGTGCTTGAACGAGGTGGTCTTGGCGGGTAGCCGGATAGGTTGTCCGCTCACGACCTGGCTATGCGCCGTGCACAGATCTTCCAGAAGGATCCGCCACGATACGCTGTCGATCGTCAAATGATGCGCCACGATCAGAAGCAGCGGACAACGTCCGGGCTTGCGCACGAAATAGACGAGGCGCAAGAGAGGACCGATTGAGAGATTCAATCCCGCCTGTATTTGTGCGGCGGTTTCACTGATGGCCTGCGGTTCCATCGCTTCGCTGACGGAAGTGAGGTCGATCGTGGTCACTGGAACGTTATCCGGCACGCCGGAAATTTCGGACTTCCAGCCCTCGGTTTCGCGGCGGAAGGTGAAGCGTAGCGCGTCGTGATGACGGAGTAGCGCGGCGGCCATCTCGCGTACCTGATCCACCGGTGTGCCTGCGACCAGCTCCAGCAGGAACCCTTGATTCCAATGCTGCGGCTCCGCGAAATCCTGCTCGAAGAACCATTGCTGAATCGGAGTCAGGGGCGCCCCTCCGGTCACTTCCCCCTGCTCTGCGCCGGCAGCCGTTCCCGACATCGCGGCGGCCGCCAGTTCGGCAATCGTCTGATTCTCGAATAACTGCTTGGCAGTGATCGGAATGCCCGCCTGGTTGGCTCGGGCGACGATCTGAATGCTGAGAATGGAATCGCCACCCAGTTCGAAAAAGTTGTCGTGAATGCCGACCGCACCCGCGCCAAGCACCGACGACCAGATATCGGCGAGCTGTTCTTCAACCGCGGACCGCGGCGCTACTCTATCCGTCTGTCCCTCTTGTCGCGAGGCGTCGGGCGCGGGAAGGGCCCGCTGGTCGACCTTGCCGTTAGGACTCAAGGGCAGGGACTCCAACATGACAAAGGACGATGGGATCATGTAGTCCGGGAGCCGGTTCTGCAAATAAGTGCGCAGCGAGGCGGCCGAGACCGCGGATTCTCCGCGCGGCACGATGTAGGCCGCCAGACGCTTGACGCCGGATTGTTCGCGCGCCACCACGGCGCATTCACGAACCGCTGCATGTTGCGTGAGGACCGTTTCGATTTCCTGCATCTCAATGCGGAAACCGCGAATCTTGACCTGGCTGTCGATGCGTCCCAGAAACTCCACCGCGCCGTCGCCCCGGTAGCGTCCAAGGTCGCCGGTTTTGTAGAGACGAGACCCCGGCGTCGTGTCGAAGGGATTTGGAATGAATCGCTCTGCAGTCAACTCGGGGCGATTCATGTACCCGCGCGCCAGGCCGCTACCTCCCACATAGATTTCACCCGCTAGCCCCAAGGGAACCGGCTCGAGGTGTCGGTCGAGCAGATAGATCTGTGTATTCGCAACCGGCCTGCCGACGGGAATTGAGGCGCCGTCCAGCTCGCCGGGCTGCACCACGTGGAACGACGCCGCCACGGTCACCTCGGTCGGACCATAGCCATTGAGGAAGCGGCGGCTCTCGCCCCATCGCGACACGATTTCCGGAGTACAGACGTCGCCGGCCGAGACAATCGTTCGCAATGCCGGCAGCGGTTCGGCATCGAGGGCTGCCAGCACCGCTGGAGTCAGGACGACGGTGGTGATCGCCTGGTCCTTCAGAAGACGGCACAGTCCGGGGCCCGGCGCCAGATTCTCCCGGCGCGCGAGGCACACCGTGGCTCCGCTTATCAGAGCGGGGAAAATCTCGGTGATGGAGGCATCGAAGCTGATCGGCGCGAACTGCAGCACGCGGCTCTCGGGACGAATGTCGTAAAGCGTCACCAGGTCATGCACCAAGCTGGAGAGCCCGGCATGTTGCAGCAAAGTTCCCTTTGGCGTTCCAGTCGATCCGGAGGTGTAGATAACGTAAGCGAGATTGGCGGGTTCGACGTTACCGGCGGGAGCATTTTGCGGGAGACCGGCGAAGAACTCCGCATCATCCAGGCAAATCAGGCGTGCGCCCGACTCGGCAAGCACGGCGAGTAGCCGGGTTTCGGTGAGAATTACCGATAACTTCGAATCGCGCAGCATGAATTCCAGACGCTCTCGCGGATATGCGGGATCGAGGGGAACATAGGCGCCGCCGGCCTTGAGAATGCCGAGCATGCCCACAATCATTTCGAGCGAGCGGTCGATGTAGATACCCACCGGCGCGTCCGGGCCCGTGCCGGAGGCGCGCAGGGAGTGCGCGACCTGATTCGCGCGGTGGTCGAGTTCCCGGTAGCTGAGGGAGTGTCCCTCGAAGGTGACCGCCAGTGCATCGGGTGTTTTGGCGGCCTGGCGTTCGAACAACTGGTGGACGCGCAGGTCCTTCGGATATTCGGCCTGAGTCCGGTTCCACTCCTCGATCACCTGTCGGCGTTCGTATTCCATCAGCATCGGGGCGTGGGCGATGTGGGTTTCCGGTGATCGCACCAGTGCCGCGAGGAGATTCTGATAATGTTCCGCCATGCGGCCAATCGTTTCCGCCCGGAAGAGGTCGGCCTTGTATTCCAAAACGCACTGGATTGTTGTGCCGCGATCCTCTGCGGTCAACATCAGGTCGTACTTGACCAGGCGCTGCGCGAGAGTTAATGGAGTGACCACGAGCCCGGGCAGGCGCAAGTCCGAGGGCGATGCGTTCTGCAATGCGAACGCCACCTGAAACAGCGGCGAGGTCTCCAACGTGCGACGCGAATCCATTTCATCCACCAGTCGTTCGAATGGCAGATCCTGGTGGGCGTAAGCTCCCAGGGCGGTCTCGCGCACCGCGCGAAGCACATCACGGAACGTCGGATTTCCACTCAAGCGGGTGCGGAGTGCCAGCGTATTCGCGAAGAATCCGATCAAATCCTCCAGCTCGGAACGGTTGCGATTCGCGATGGTCGTTCCGATGACAATATCGTCCTGCCCGCTGTATCGATGGAGCAGTGTGTAGAATACCGCCAGCAGGACCATGAACAGGGTGACATCGTCGCGGCGGCAGAGGTCTCGCAATCGGTCGGTCATGCCGGCGGAAATAAGGAACGACTGCGCGCCTGCGTGATAACCCGGTGGATTCGCCCGCGCTTCATTGCGCGGCAGTTCGAGAACCGGCGGTGCTGCCGCGAGTTTCTCCTTCCAATAGGTCAGTTCCCGGTCAAGCCGTTCGCCCTGCAACTCGTGCCGCTGCCAGACGCTGTAATCGGCATATTGAATTGCGAGTTCGCGCAGAGCCGCCACGCCGCCGTGGTGGAAAGCTTCATAAAAAGCCTTCAAGTCGCGAAAGAGCACGCCGACGGACCAGCCGTCTGAAATGATGTGGTGCATGGTGAGCAGCAGGACATGCTCACCCTCGCTAAGCCGCAACAGGCGGCCGCGCACCAGGGGTCCGCGCGACAGATCGAAGCCGAGTGACGCCTCCTCGGAAGCCAGGCGCTCAACTTCAGCCTCTCGTTCCGGCGCCGGCATGACGCTGAGATCTTCGGGCTCCAGATCCAGGTGAAGTTCACCGGTTATCTTTTGTTCCGGTCGGCCGTCCGTCGACGTGAACGTAGCGCGCAGAACCTCGTGGCGTTCTAACAGAGCATTCAGACTTCTCCTGAGAGCCGCTACGTCGAGGTCTCCGGCGAGACGCAGCGCGACCGGCATGTTGTAGACCGCGTTGCCGGGATCAAGTTGGTCGAGAAACCAGAGCCGCTGCTGTGCAAAGGAGAGCGGTATCAAAGCATCGTCGGCCCGTCGCGGAATCAGAACAGCCGGCGCACTGCGAAGTCCTTCTTTTTTTAGCAGGAGATCGAGTAGCGCCCGCTTGCTGGACGCAATCAGAGGGTCAGGCGCCAAAGTGGTGCTCATGGTGTTCTCCTGTAGCGATCGTCAATTCACCCTTTTCAGAGACCATCACCCGCCGCATTTTGCGGGCTCCCGGCTTGATCGTCGGGACGGCCGTTTCGGTAGGGGCTGCCTGGGCCTTCCGTACCACATCAGAGAGCGCCGCGATGGTCGGGCTCTCGAATAACCGGATCAGATCCAAGTCCACGCCGAAAACTTTGCGCACACGGGATACCACCCGCGCGGCCAGCAGCGAATGCCCTCCCAACTCGAAGAAGTCGGTGTGGACGCCGATCCCTCCGGAACTTAGCACCTCCTCCCAGATCGCGGTCATGGCGCGTTCCAGTTCGTCTCTCGGGGCGGCGAAATCGGCAGGTTGCGACGCTTCGAGCGTGGGTGCGGGCAATGCCACACGATCGAGTTTGCCGTTCGAAGTGAGCGGCAGTCGACTCAGGAACAGGAATGCCGATGGGATCATGTAATTCGGCAGGCAGGCCTTCAGATACTGGCGCAGCTCTTCGGCCGTGGGAGCCGGATTGGATCGCGCGACCAGATAGGCCACCAGCCGGGTATCGCCCGGTGTATCCTGGCGCGCAATCACCGCTGCTTCGCCGATTCCCGGATGTCGCGCGAGCTTCACTTCGATCTCCCCGGGTTCTACGCGGAATCCGCGAATCTTTACCTGGTGGTCGATGCGGCCCAGGCATTCGATCTCGCCATTCGCGCGATAGCGGGCAAGGTCGCCGGTTCGATACAGCCGCTTTCCGGGTTCCTGGCTGAATGGATTCGGGACGAATTTCTCAGCGGTCAGGTCGGGGCGATTCAAGTACCCGCGAGCAATCCCGGCGCCGCCGATGTACAGTTCGCCGGCAACGTCGATTGGTACCACCTGCAGGTGGTCGTCAAGAAGGTAGATTTCGGTATTGGCGATCGGCCGGCCGATGGTTACGATCTCCGACGCGCTTCCTTCCCGCGGAACCTGGTAAATGCAGCAGCCCACGACCGTCTCGGTAGGGCCGTATTCATTGATCAAAGCTGTGTCGGGGGCATACTTCTGCCAGAAAGCAATAGTCCCCGCGAGAAGATTCTCCCCGCCGATGATGAAGGCGTGCGTTTTGCCGGCTGCTTCCTCGGGCGGGATCTCGTAGCTCAGCATCTCCAGATGAGCCGGCGTGATCTTCACCAGGCTGAATCCCCTGTTGTTGCGCAAGGCGGCGGACAGTTGTCCAACGCCCTGTTCCTCGGAGAGTAGATGTACCGCGCCGCCTTTGATGAGTGGCGCGAACATGCTCGTGATCGTCAGGTCGAACGAGATCGAGGACTGCACCGGCGCGCCGCACCCGGACTCGATGCGATACTCATCCGCGCACCATACCAGATAGTTCACCAGCCCTTGATGGTGAATCAGAACGCCCTTCGGCTTGCCCGTCGATCCGGATGTGTAGATCACGTAAGCCAGGTTGTCCGGCGCCGCCCCAACCACCGCTGAGCACGAACATTCGTGGTCCAGCTTGGTCCAGAGGGCGTCCAGCGCCACGACGTTTGCGTCGCCTGCGGGGAGTGTGGCGGCCAGAGCTTCCTGCGTCAATACGATTTCGGCGCCCGAATCCTCCAGCAGAAACTCCAGGCGTTCCCGCGGATACGCCGGGTCCATGGGCACGTAGGCCGCCCCGGCTTTCCAAATTCCCAGAACCCCCGCGAGCATCTCCAGAGAACGCGTCATGCACAGCGCCACCCTGGATTCAGGTCGAGCGCCGAGTCTCCGCAGATGATGCGCCAACTGATTGGCTTTACGATTCAACTCGCTGTAGGTGAGCTGCCGTCCTTCAAACACGGCAGCGACGGCATCCGGCGTTCGCGCGGCCTGCTGCGCGATGAGTTGATGCGCGCAGAGGTGATCGGGATAAGGAGCCGCCGTGCGGTTCCACTCGACGATAGCCCGGTACTGCTCCTCCGCGCTCAGGATCGGCAGTTGCGAAATCCGCGTGGAGGGCTTATCGGCTGCGGCCTCCAGCAGCACCAGGTAGTGACGCAGCAGCCGGCGAATGGTGGAGGCATCGAATAAGTCTGTGGAATACTCGGCTGATAGCACGACGCCCGCGTTCGATTGAATTGCTTCCAGGGTGAGGTCGAACTTGGACGTGCCATTGTGGGTATCCAGAAGTTGGAATGTAGTTGCACCCATCGAATACTGCCTGACCGGATTTTCACGCAGCCCAAATACCACCTGGCATAGAGGCGCATGACTGAGATCGCGTTTCGGCTGCACCGCCTCCACCACCTTGTCGAAGGGAACCTGCTGGTGTGCATAAGCCCCCAACGCAGCCGTGCGCACGCGGCGCAGCAGTTCTCCGAATTCCGGTTCATCGCTCAGGTCGGTGCGGATCGCCAGCGTATTGACGAAGAACCCGATCAATCCTGCGATCTCAGCCTGATTGCGTCCCGAAATCGGGCAGCCGACAATAATATCTTCCTGCCGGGTGCACCTGTAGAGCAGAACGTTGAAGGCTGCCAGAAGTGTCATGAACAACGTCGCGTTCTCACTCTGGCTAAGCTCCTGGAGCTTGCGCGTCAGAGCCGCGGGCAGTTCAAGCGTTTCAATAGCTCCCCGGAAGCTGCTCACCGCGGGACGCGGGCGGTCGGAAGCCAGTTCGATGGCCGGCGGCTCGGATCCCAGCTGCTCTTTCCAGTAGGCGATATCTTCTTCGAACGCGTGGCCCGCAAGTTGCTGCCGCTGCCACTGTGCAAAATCGACGTACTGAACGGGCGGCTCGGATAACTTGCCTGCGCTCCCGCCGGCCATGGCCTCATACAGTCCCACGATTTCGCGGACCATAATTCCCGCGGACCAGCTGTCGGAGATGATGTGATGAACCGTCAGCAGCAACACGTGGTCTTCAGCGTTTCTGCGGATCAACACGGCCCGCAACAGGGGACCCACCGTGAGGTCGAACGGCTTGGCGGCCTCGTCCCGCATCAGTCCGTTGAATTCGGTCTCCGCGATGTTGTGGGGAAGCGCTTCCAGATTGATTCGCCGCAGGCGATGCTCCCCGGCGGGCCCAACGGTCTGGAGCGGCTCGCCCTCGACCTCTTGGAACGTTGTGCGCAACGAGTCGTGGCGCTGCACGATTCTGATGAGCGCTTCCTCGAGGAACTCGGAGTTCAGTGGACCGCGGATATGCGCGGCGGCGGGGATGTTGAATTGCGGATTCAGCGGCTGCAGCTTTTGCAGGAACCACAGACGCTGCTGCGCGTAGGACAACGGGAAAGCCTTCCTGCTCCGGCTTACCACCGGTATGCTGGTGAGTTCTCCGCTCTTTTTCTCTTGCAGGCGTTTTGCGATTTCTAGCCGCTTTTCGGGCGCAAGTGCGCACCAGAGTCCTGTTGCTTTCGTCATTGGTCCTCTCCGCTCTTTGCTGAACGTGCCTTAGCTGGCCAGTGGGAGGTCGCGCGCCATCGCTTCGACCTGTTCCGCCAGTTGCGCCAGAAGGGGTCCGGCAAGTTCCGCGAGACTCGCTCCTTTGAGCAGATCCATCACCGACACCGGGACGTGGAGACTTAACTCGATCCGATTTTTAAGTTCGGTGGCCATCATGGAATCCATGCCAAACGCGCTCAGGGACTGCTCGCTATCGAGCTTCGCCGCATCCAGCCGTAACACTCTGGCGGTCAGCTCGCAAAGATGAGCGAGCAGGATCGTCTGGGCGTCTTCCGGATCGGCGAGCAGCCGCTCGAGAACTCCCTCGCTCTGCTCGCTGGATAGTGAATTTTCCGTGCTCGCCGTTTCTTCCGATTGGAGAGATTCCAGCATGTGCGGAACGCGCGGTTGATATTGGAACAGATCCTTCCAATTGGCCGTTACTACCAGCGCCTGCGCGAGATTCTGTCCGAATAGCCGGTCCAGAAATTGCACGCCCCGTTCCGCGGTGATCGACTCGATACCACGCCGCGCGTAGTGTTCGATCAGGTTGAGCTCCTTGACCATGCCCAACGCCCACGGGCCCCAATTGATGCTCAAGGCCGGCAGTTGCCGGGCCCGGCGATACTGCGCCAGGCTATCCATGAAGGCATTTCCCGCGGCGTAGTTCGCCTGGCCGGCGGAAGCCACTACGGAACCGGTCGAGGAATAGAGGACAAAGAAATCGAGCGGCGCGGTGGCGAACAGGCGATGCAGCAAGGCCGCGCCTTGAACCTTGGGGCGCAACACGCTCCTGAACGCCTCGTCGTTCATGTTCACCAGCAGTTGATCCCGGACCGTGCCTGCCGCATGCACCACGCCCATGATCGGCGGCCAACCTTCGTCTTCATAGCGACGCAGGAAAGCCGTGAGTTGCTCCTCGTCCGCTGAATCCACCTGCGCCAGGTAGACGCTCGCACCCTTGGCTTCGATTTCGCGAATGTCCCTGATGCGTTCTCCCAGAGCGATGCGCTCTCCAAGAGCCGATTCCGGATCAACATCCTTCCATGTCGATCGCGGGGGCATCGCCGTGCGTCCCATGAGGATCAACCTGCGCGCGCCGCGTTCCGCCATCCAGTTTGCCGTCAGCAGCCCCAGTGCGCCGAGCCCGCCGGTGATCAGATAACTGGCCTCCGGGCGAAGTTTCACTGGAAGGGAAGCCACCAGCGAGCGGCTCCTCACCAACTGCGGTACGAATCTGCCGCCATCCCGAAAAGCCACCTGGTCCTCGTTGTGCCGGCCGCGGATTTCGTTCAGGATCATGCGAACATCGTCGGCTGATGAGCCGGGATCGAGGTCGATCAACCCTCCCCAAAGGCCGGCGTGTTCCTGATGCCCGACCACCCTGCCCATACCCCACAGCGGCGCCTGCGCGACTGCAATCGAACGATCGCTCGTCACTACCCGCTGTGCTCCGCGCGTCACCACCCAGATTCGTGGCGATTTTCCGGTTTCAGCGAGTGCCTGTACCAGGTTCTTCAGCGTGAGGCATCCCAGTCTTTCCGCGCGGTCCAGCGCCCCATAGCCGGCCTGCTCGAACGCCGGCGTGTCAATGCTCCAAAGATGCACGATCCCCCGGCAAGCGGGCCGGTCGGGACCGAAGGCTTGCGCGATCAGACGCCGCAGATCCTCTGGCTCCGAGGCGTCGTCGGGCTCTGCCACGAGACACGCTTCACCCCTGCTCTCGAGTGACGCCGCAAGGCCCTTCCCAATGCCCTGCGCATCCGCCAGAATGAGCCAGCTGCCCGGCCGGTCCCACGCTTCGCCGGCTCCGTCAGACGTTTGACGACCCGACGGACTCCATTGGATCTCATAGATCGACCGATCGATTGGTTCCTGCGAAACCACGTTCGGGCGAGCTTCGACTGACTGCACCCGCACTCCCCGGATTTCCGCGAGCACATGGTCGTCTTCATTCATCAAAACAATGTCACCTGCCATTGTTCTATTGCCCTGGTGACTCACGCGAGCGTATGCCCACAGATGCTCTCCCGGCCGATCGTGCAGCCGGATGCGGTCAATCCCGATCGGAAGGTACGCCGAGTTCATCCCGTCGTCATTGCCCATGGCATCGGCGGCGATCAATGTCTGGAAGCAGGCATCCAGGATCACCGGATGCAAATGATAGCCATCGCCCGCCCCGTTCATCGCATCCGGGACTTCGATTTGTGCCAATGCCGTGCCGCTGCCGCGCCACAGGCGGGCAATTCCCTGGAACTGGCCGCCGTACTCGAAGCCTCTTTCTGCCAGGCGCGCGTAGCAGACTTCCTTCGAGATCTCCACCGCGCAGTCGCTTTGATTTTCGAGCGCCATACCGGGCGGGAGCGCGGTGTCCTGGCTCTGCCGCAGGTCGCCGCTGCAGTGCAGTACCCACGGCGCATCCGCTCGCGCACGCCCGTGAATCTCGAACGACGGACCTTCCGCGTTCAAATGGAACTGGACCTTAGGGTCTTCGCCATCCGGCAGGAACAGCGCCTTGCGGAAGCGGATATTCTCCACTGCGTAATTGCCCGGGCCGAAAGTCTCCGCCGCCGCGGCCAGCGCCGCTTCGATGTAGGCCGCCCCGGGACAAATCACGGCTCCGCGGATGCGGTGGTCATCGAGCCAGGTGAGATGGTGCCTGTTCAGATCGAGTTCCCACGCGGCGTGCGCCGTTTGCAGTCTCTTGCCCAGCAATGGATGGACCTGGTATCCGAGCCGGTCTTCTTCGCTCTCGCGCGACTCCGTCCAGTAGCGCTCTCTCTGCCACGGGTACGACGGCAGCGCGGCCACGCGGCCGCCTGCCGGATGGAGATGGCTCCAATCGACGGGATAACCCGCGCAATAAAGCTCCCCGAGCGCCCCGAAGATCGTGGCTTGCTCGTCTTCTCCCCGCCGCAGCGAGCAGATCGTCCTTCCCTCTCTGCGGTTCTTAGCGAGACATTCCGTAATCGAGCCCGCGAGAACCGGATGGGGTCCCACTTCCAGAAAGAGAGAGTGATCGTCGCGGATCAGTTCATCGATGGCGGCGGCGAAGCGTACCGGCTTGCGAACGTTTCTCCACCAGTACTCCGCGTCGATTTCGATTCCGCTGACCAAACCGGCGGTGACCGTGGAGTAGAGCGGCCGCGAGACAGCCTTCGGGCGAAGGTCGCGAAGCGATTCGAGCAATTCGTCGCGGATCGGATCCATGTGATGGCTGTGATAGGCCACCTCAACACGGAGCGGCCTGCAAAACACCTTGCGCGACTCGAGTGCGCCGGCAATTTCCTGTAGAGCATCCTGATCGCCGGCGAGAGTAGTGGAAGAGTGGCTATTCACTGCCGCGATGGAAACCCGAGACTCGTACGGGCGGACCAGATCGCCGGCTTCTTCAGCGGACAAGCCCACGGCCATCATGCCGCCCCTGCCGGCTGTTCGCTGCTGTAAGCGGCTGCGATGATAACTCACCTGAACTGCCTCGCGCAGACTCAACGCCCCCGACAGATACGCTGCGGAAACCTCGCCAACGCTGTGACCGACGACTGCATCCGGATAGATTCCCCACGATTCCCATAGCTTTGCGAGACCCACCTGGAGGGCGAAATTCGCGGTCTGTGCAACCTGCGTTCCCGCCATCTTCGATTTCGCTTCCTCCGCCAAGAGTTCAGCGAGTAGCGGCCAGCCGGTCTCGGTTTCGAACATTGCCGCAACTTCGTCGACAGCGGCGCGGAACACAGGCTGCTGGTTATACAACTCGCGTCCCATCGCCCACCACTGCGGTCCCATGCCCGTGAAGACAAATACCAACTTCGATGGAGACGCGTGGCTGGCGCGGCTGCTAGCCATCCCACGACGGGTCTCACCCGCCAGATAGGCTTCGAGTTGCGCGGCGAACTCCTCGCGCGAGCGGCCGGCGACGGCCAGGCGGTAGTCGTGGTGTCCGCGTCGAACGGCGGCCGTGTAACAAAGATCGTCGAGACCCGAGTCGCCGGACTTCACGCATTCGCGCCAGTTTTGCGCCAATGTATGCAGGGCTTCCGGCGACCGGGCTGAAATCGGCAGCAGACGCATCCGTTGCGTGTCCGCATCGTCGCCCGCGCCAGGTGACACCTGCGGCGCTTCCGCGAGGACAACGTGTGCGTTGGTTCCTCCGAAACCGAAGGAATTCACTCCCGCCAGAGCCTCGCCTGAAGCCGCCGGCCATTCCTCCAACCGGCCCGGTATTCGCAAGCGAAGATCAGCAAAGGGAATCTTGGGGTTGGGATCCTCGGTGTAGAGTGTAGCGGGAATCTGCCGGTACTTCATGCACAGGGTGGTCTTAATCAGACCGGCAATTCCGGCGGCCGCCTCGAGGTGCCCGATGTTGGTTTTGATGGAGCCGATCAGGCATTGGCTGTCTGGCGCGCGTTCCTCGGAAAGCGCGCGGCCCAGTGCGTCGGCCTCGATGGGATCGCCCACCGGCGTTCCGGTGCCGTGCGCTTCGACATACTGAATCAGCCCCGGCGAAACTTTTGCCCTGCGGCAGGCTTCCCGCACCAGAGACTGTTGCGCCTCACCTCGAGGCACAGTGATGCCGTTAGTATGGCCGTCCTGGTTCACCGCACTTCCGCGGATCACCGCATAGATTGGATCGCCGTCCGCGACTGCCCGGGACACCAGTTTCAACACCGCGATCCCCGCTCCTTCGCCGCGGGCATAGCCATTCGCCCGGGCGCTGAACGCTTTGCTGGCGCCGTCGGGAGAGAGAAATCCACCCTTCGATTCCGCAATCGTATAATCGGGCATGCTCATGACGTTCACGCCGCCGGCCAGCGCCAGGCTGCACTCGCTGTTGCGAAGGCTCTGGCATGCCAGGTGGACTGCAACCAGCGAGGACGAGCAGGCCGTATCCACGGAAATGCTCGGCCCGCGAAAATCGAACAGATAGGAAAGCCGGTTGGAGATCATCGTCATCATGCTGCCGGTGGCAGTATGGGTATCAATCAGCGGCCGTCCGACCTTGCCTAACTGCAGCAGCATGTAATCGAGCGTAAATGCGCCGATGAAAACGCCGACGTCTTTACCGGCAAGCTGCTGCGCAACCTGGCCGCCATCCTCCATGGCTTCCCATGCAACTTCCAACAGCAGCCGCTGTTGTGGATCCATATAGGCGGCTTCCCGTGGCGAAATGCCGAAGAACGCGGCATCGAACCGGTCGATCTGATTGAGAAAGCCTCCGCGGAAGGCGCTCACCTTTCCCGGTTTTCGCGGGTCGGAATCGTAAAAAGCTCGTACACTCCACCGGTCCGACGGCACTTCGCGGATGGCGTCTTTGCCCTGGATCAATAACTGCCATAAAGCTTCCGGATTCGGCGCACCGGGAAACCGGCAACCGATTCCGACAATGGCAACTGGTTCGACAACATTCTCGACAGTACTCATGACCTATCTCCAAACCCGCCTAAATTTTTCCGTTCTGGCGCCCGTGTAGTGAAAAGCTGTAGCGGAAACCAATCTCGGAGATGCGCTTTACCTGGACCTGACCGATCTCGGTATTGGCTCCTCCAAAAAATGCCGTTTGAATCCAGTACAACCGTACGTTCGGACGAATTCGCCAATAGATTCCAGGCCGCAGGATGAGCGATCCATCGCGCAGGGAAGTGATGACGATCGTTTCCACGTCCAGTTTGTTCTGGAGGGCCGCCCACTCGACGCGTGCAAAACCGTAGTCGCTGCGCATCGCCAGCGGCGCGAAATACTGGTTGGCAGCCAGCAGTGTCGCCGGATCGCCCTGGCTCAGCTCAATCTGCCCAGCCTGGACCAGTTGACGGAACTGCGACCACTCCTTCCCGGACAGGGCATTCCCCGTATGAAAGTATTCCAGGATCACATTTACGTTCTTTGGAAATGTGTACTGTCCGCCGAAGAGAACCTCTCCGTGCTTGCGGCGCGTGGGCTCGAACGAGTCACCAGACGGGTCATTCACCGGGACATAGCGGATCGTGTTGTCGAGATACGCGCCCTCCGCGTGCAACTCCAACGCATTGCCGAAAACTCGCGAGAGGCTCACGCCCTCACTTCCGGGCAAGCCGCTCCCGCCGCTCGCCGTGAACGAAAGGTCGATGCCGTCCACCAGTTTGTAAGCGCGCGCCGCCCAACCCGTGCCGGCCAGCGCCTTGCCGTAGTGGCCGTCCCAGTTGATCTGCGGAATCCCCAGTATCGTAACGTTCCAGCCCTTCACCAACAGATCGGCGCCCAGCATATCCACGCCCCGGAATGTGTCGAGGTGATCGTCCGGGTCGGTCGGATTCTTGAGAGGATTCACCACGCCTGTGGGATTCCAGGCGTAGCCGGTGCCCCACTTCTCGATTCGCCGCCCGATTCCGAGATCGAGCCACGAGGTTGCGGAAAAGCTCGCGTACAACTCATCTACATCCAGCCTCGCGTTCGTCGTGGAGCTTGCGGAATTCGATTCCCGCAGCTTGAAATGCAGTTTCCAGGATTTGTCCTGGGCGGACAGATCCCCGAACAGCGTCACGTCCGATATCCCCGCATACAACGGGACTTCCAGGAAATCGTGCGGATTCAAAGGAGAAGCCGCGTTTGCCGGGCTGACTTGGGTCTCGCCGCCCAGCGACCCGAAGAGATGGAAGTCCGGTTCCTGGGCCGCGGCCGCACAGCATCCCAGTAGGGCTAGAAAAAGACGCCGCATCTCACTTACCCAGGTAATTCTTGTTGAACATCTTTTCCGGGATCTGCCTGGCTTCGAGTTTCGAATAGCGCATGAAAGTGTGCTGCCCCGGACGGACCGCATCCCGGATCTCGACGCCCGTGATCATGGGTTTGCCGTCGACGTTACTGACTTCCCGGAAGTACACTCGCTTCATCAGCTTTCCGGAGTCCACGTAGTATTCGGCTTCGAGCGGCAGATCATTTTCCCGCTCAACCCAGAGCTTGATCCGCGCATAGGCAATGTCGGAGTCGCGAGCCTGCAGATCGAGCACCAGCGCGTCCTTGCCATCCACCTTTTCCTCGCCGGCCAACTGCGCGGTGTAGTCCACACCGTAGCTGTATCGCGCCACATCCCCGTTTGACGCGTCGCCCATCAATCTCTGCAGCGGTGAAATGCGGATAGGGCGGCTCGTGTTCGGAATGTAGATCCACATAGCGTCGCGAAGCATGAGGAGGCTCTTGCCGGCTTCCTCCGCCGGTCCGACGAATTCCACCAGGCTCTTGTCACCGTCCTTGCCGTGAACGCGAAACTGCCATGTCTCCGACCGTTGGCCCTTGTAACTGGTCACATCCACGTTCACGACGAAGCTCGCGTACGGATTGCGATAAGCATCCGCACGTTTGAGTATTTCGGTCGCCGCCTGCGGTGGAAGCGAGGAAGCTCCAATACAAACCATACCGGCGGCCAGGCAAACTATTACTCTGGTGATCTTCATGATTTCTTCTCTTGGGGACGGGCGATATTCGTGCAGTCGGCGTAGCGATCAGATATGACCCAGCGCGTCCACGATCTGTAGCCGGCTGGCTTTCAGTGCGGGAACCACGGATGAGATAGTCGCCGTCACAATTGCCAGTGCAAATGAAACAGCCAAAACCGAAGGGTCCAGCAGAATTTCCAGCGTATATCCGGAACTGGACCCGGGCGGGGCGGGAAGTTGGAACTGCACTCGGTTGATGGTCTCCGCGAGACCGGACCCAAACGTCAGCCCGCATACCCCGCCGATCATTCCAATCAACATTCCTTCCAAAAGGAAGAGGCTCCATATCCGACCCCGCCGGGTTCCAATCGCCATCATCGTGCCGATCTCTCGCGTACGTTCAAAAATGCTCATCATTACGGTGTTTGCCACGCTGAGCACTACGATGACGAAGACTACCATTCCCAGAAATCCGAAAATCCCGTTGTACAACGTCACCACCTGGTGATAGAAGGTGGCCAGGTCCGACCAGTTGCGCATTTCCAGTTTCCAGCCCCGCGCGGAAAAGTCGGCTTCGAGCGCTCGCTCGACGGCCGCGGTGTCATTCGTCTTCTTCAACATCACCAGTAACTTTTCCGTCTTCCGCGTGTGGAGCAGGTGTTGGGCTCCGGCCAGAGGAATTTTTATCGCGCGTTCGTCGTAATCCTTGATCCCCGTCGTGAACGTTCCGCGGACCTTGACATCGACTCCGTTGAGGGCGCCGGCCACGGTCGTCGTCATCAAGGTAAGATACCCGCCCGGCTGCACATGCAAAGAGCGCGCCAGCGCCTCGCCCACGATAACCCCTTCCGGATCGTCGTCCGAGAGAAATACACCCGACTTCATTAGCTGCGAGAGCATCCGCTTATCTCGCGATGGCTCCACGGCGGTCGCCATGAACGCCTGCGACTTGTCGCCGTTGGTGATCAGGCCCATAAAATGGATCTGCGCGGCCGTGTACTCGACCCGCGGATCTTTCTCGATCACCTGCCGGATCGGCTCGACGTTGTCCAACCCGTCGTCCAGCAGTCGCTCCGACTCACTCTCTAGCGCTCCCTGCCGGAACACCTGGATGTGGGCGAGTTGGCCGTGAATGGTGCTCTCTCTCAGCCCCTGGAATGTGACCTCTTTGTACCCCCCGAAAAGGATCAGGGCGGTGACACCGAACACCATTACGCCAAGCGTAATCAGCGAACGGCGGCGATGCCGCAGGATGTTGCGAAACGCAATCGTGGCTAGCATGTGGCAAGTTCTCGAGATGATTTTGCGTCGTAGCTGCTGTCGCCTGTTACCCCGCCGTCATTCAACTGGATGCGGCGCCCTGCACGCTCGAAGATCCGGGGATCGTGTGTCGCGATCACCAGTGTCGTTCCCGTCTCGGCGTTGATCCGGGTCAACAGCTGAAAAATCTCTTCGCCTGTCACCGAGTCGAGATTCGCCGTTGGCTCGTCTGCGATGATGACGCGGGGGTATGTGACCATTGCCCGGGCAATCGCTACCCGCTGTCTCTGCCCTCCGGAGAGCTGATCCGGACGTCGCCCTGCTTGTTCCGCCAGGCCCACGCTTGCGAGCCACATCATCACCCGGTCGCGGATGGCTGCTTTCGAAAGCCCTGAGACCAGCAGCGGGTACTCCACATTCTCAAATGCGGTCAGCACAGGCAGCAGGTTGAAAGTCTGGAAAACGAACCCGATCTTCTGCCGGCGGGTATCCGCAAGGGCCGCCAGGCTGACTTTTGTAATATCGACGCCATCCAATACGATGCGGCCGGAACTCGGTTTATCCATGCACCCGATCAGATGAAGCAGGGTTGATTTTCCGCTTCCCGAAGGTCCGGCCAGCGCTACAAACTCCTCCGCGCCAATGTTTATTGTGACGTTTTGCAGCGCCGGAACCCGGACCTTGTCGAGGCAATAGATTTTGCCGACGTTTGTTAGTTCAATCATGTGTTCTCTTTTGCTCCCGGCCGCACCTGTATGGCTTTTCCTCCGAGGTTCCTCCGTCCCGTTTCAGGACATTACAGTAGTGACATCAGGGGCAAATTCGTTTCATTGTTAGACTTGTTCATGGGAGTTTCCTTTCTTTCTACTTTTTTCGATTGCGAGCTTATTTCATCTCGACAGCAGAATAGTGAGGAAGAGTGGTGGGGCGTTTCACTCACGGTCCGGTAAATTGAACCGAAGTTCCGCACGCAAAACTCGAAAACTCTTATTTTACGGGCCTTCCGTGAATGGCCACATGCGCACATAGTCATGCAGGCACCGCTGGAAACCCAATAAATAGGCGCTTCTGAAGGATGTTTGCGAAAGTTCGGACCCGCGTTCCGCACTATCCTCAGCAGCGAATCCCGTATGAAGCAGCCACTACTTCAGCATCAGTGACTCACGCCGCGCGGGCAGATGAAGTATGCGCGGCACTGCCGGTCAGACGATCTCGCTGAGCTTCTTTTCCGCCGTCGGAAACTGGCGGATACCTGCTTTTATCGCCTCGTCTGCGATGGTCACGTACAAATCGCCCAGCGTGCCCGTCGTCCGTGTATGCAACCCGGTCTTGATGCCGCCGGCGTGGCCCGCGACGATCACCGCCAGATTGTTGTTCTTGTGCGCATTGGCCTCGGCATGCTCATGCGCGAACAGCAGGCAGGTATTATCCAGCAGCGTTCCGTCGCCTTCCGGCATCGATTTCAGCTTCGCCACTAAATACGCGAACTCCTCCACGTGCCAGCGGCAGATGTCCCGCAGGATACGCATCCCCTGCGGTGTTTCTACTTGTCCGTGAGTATATTCGTGATGCCTTTGAGCCGTGTGGCCCAGCCATGGAAAACGCGACAGCCCCTGGCACTTCGACAGCATGTACGAGGCGACGCGTGTTTGATTCGATGCCAGCGCGTGCGCCAGCAGATCGCTTTGCAGGCGTGCGATGCGCGGCCAGTCCTTCAGATCCCCGCCTTCCGGAGGACGTTCGACCACCTGCTTGTACTCGGGCGGCAGGCTGGCAATCGACCGCTCGAGCTCACGGACTGACGTCAGATATTCATCGACTCGTCGTCTATCCTCGGAATCGACCCGCGCTTCGAGCGAGGCCGTCTCCTCTCGGACGGAATCGAGAATGCTCCGCTCGCGATTGATCCAGCCCTGCTCCCGGCCGCCGAACAGCCTGTCAAACAGCCGGTGCGGGATCATTTCCGGAGGCAGTGGCCGGTCCCGGTCGGCCCAGCTCAAATTCCGCTGGATAGCTTCTCCGAACGACTCCTGGCAAACTCCGATCTGCAAGGACCGAAACCGCGACTGGCCACCGATCTTTCGTGCGAGAACCTGGTCGAACGACGGCCCTCCGGCGCCGCGTCCCGTGTAGACTTGGCCCGAAACCAGCGCGCTCATTGACGGGTAGTGGCTGTTCCCGGGACCTGGCAGGCGCGCCGCCGGGCTGTCGAGGCCGGTGACGACATGAATATCGGAACGAAGCCTTTCGAGCGGCGCCAGGCACGGAGTGAATTCGTAATCGGCGCCGGTCTCGCGAGGGATCCAGTACTTTTCCGGAATGCCGTTGCCGTTGAACCACAAGACGAAACGCTTTTCGATCTCACCATTCGCGTTGTTGGTCGCGGCATATGCCGTACCGCTCGAGTTGAACATCGCGGCCAGAGCGGGCAATCCGACATGAATGGTCGCGCCGCCAATTCCGATGCCCTTCAAAAACGTGCGTCGTGGAAGGTTTGATTTCATTCTTCCGGCCTCCCTCGAAAGGCCTCGCTTTTGATTATAGAGAGTATCAAGGCCTGAAAGTTGAACTGGGACCTCTGGAACTCGTCCAGCGTGGCGTCAATCAAATGTTGATCGGCCGCTGTCTCGGAGCGTCCCATCGCGTAGCGAAACAACTGCTTCACCACGCAGCGCCGGCAATTCGGTGCAGCCGCCAGAATCCGGCCCAACTGCTTCGGCGACGCGAACTCGGAGTTCGGGATTCCCCGTACGGACGCGGTGATATCGAGATCCAGTTCATGCACCCGCGGCTTCAGGCTCTTGTCTGTCTTGAGTTCGTCGAGAGTAGGAAAAATCGTGACGATCTGTTTCGGACGATAATGGCCAACGGCGTCGAAGCGCTCGAGCCCGAACCCCACCGGATCGATCAAGTTGTGGCAAGCGGCGCAGGTGGGGCTCGAGAGATGCATCTTCAGGCGTTGCCGGTTGGTCAACGGCTGATCGTTTGTGTTCATCGGCAGATTCGTATTGACACCCGGCGGAGGCGGGGGGACCACCTGGCACAAGAAATGCTCCCGAACAAAGAGGCCGCGTTCCGTAGGCGATGTTTCGGACGGCTTGCTCGTCAGGGTCAGGAAAAGTCCCGTACCCACGATACCGGCGCGTTCTGAATCCGCCGGGAATTCAACCTTGGCGAACTCGCGCGCCGGCGCCTGGAGACCATACAACCGCGCCAGGTCAGTACTCACGTACGCGTAATCGGCTTTGAAGAAATCGAGAAAGTTGCCATTTTCCCAAACCAGATGTTCGAAGAGCTGCCGAACTTCTTCGGACATGTTGTTCACCAGTTCGTCGCTGAATTCGGGGAACAAACGGCGATCGCGAACGGCGCTGCGCAGGCGGTCGAAACGCAGCCACTGTGCGAGGAACTCGTCGAATGACGCCCTCGCGCGTTCATCGGCGAGCAGGCGCCTCGCATGTTTTTCAATGCCCGCCTCGGTCAGCAGTTCCCCGCTTTTCGCCGCCTCGAACAGGGCCGGATCGGGCATCGTGTCCCAAAGGAAGTAAGAGAGACGGCTG
Organism: Terriglobia bacterium; assembly: GCA_963747535.1. Taxonomy (GTDB): domain Bacteria; phylum Acidobacteriota; class Terriglobia; order Bryobacterales; family Bryobacteraceae; genus CAVVFX01. The sequence goes on along the minus strand of CAVVFX010000026.1, from coordinate 36,706 downwards.
GCTGAGCGGTAGGCTTCCAAGCGGCCGTCCGGCCCTCCCTCCAAATGAAAAAGGAAATGCGGCGATTGCAGCATCCCTTCAACGACCACCTGAGCCCCCGCTATGAAGCTCTGGTTTCGCGCCGCCTCTGCGGCGAAGAGCTTGACGTATATGCGAGTTTCCGAATCGTCGAGCGGCCGGCGGAAAGCACGGGCGCCGAACTCGCGGACGAAACGGACGCTGCATTCCACATCAGCAGGTCCTGCCGGTTTGCACGGGATCAGACCGCGGGTGTCTCCGCCGATAAATGCCGTCCTGGCCGCTTTCTCCGCCGCGCGATTGTAGGCTTCGGCGAGCAGGGGAGAAACGCTCTGCTCTTCAGCCTGGTTGGTGAAACCGTGATCGAAATCCTCGCTCGGAAACTGATCGGCCGGATGGGTCTGGTCTCCGATGAGATCCCGTAAGGTGTGGTTGTACTGGCTGTGCGTGAGGCGGCGCAGCACCACCGGGGCTGTCCGCTTCGTTACCGGGCTCGGTTCCGCATTCAACTTCGCGCTTGCCAGGTACTCGACCCATGCTCGAAGTGTCTTCTCTTCCGCGCTGCCCGGATGAATGCGCTCGCCGCCCGTGTGCTGAATCCGATTGGTAGGCTTGCGGAAGAGCAACGACTGGCCGGGATCGGTCGGGTTGACCAACCTCTTCAGGCGCAGTCCGAAGGTCGTAACCTCTTGCCCATTGGCATCCTCGGGAGGAAACTGAAGCCGCGTTGCCGATGCGACCCCGTTATCGTTATGGCACATGCGGCACTGCGCTTTCTCTAGAATCGGGTAGAGGTGCTCTGCGAAGAACGAAGGGTCGGTAACGGTATTCTCCCCGGAGGCGGACACGCTCAAAAAAATTACCGTGCAAGCCGTGAAAGTGCGGTTCATCGGGGCTATGCGGCCACTATATCATCCGTTGCCGAGTTCTTGCATATAATCACGAAAATGCGATCGTCATTGTGCTGTTTGCTGGTTGTGTCGGCTGCCGCCCTGGCTGAGAATGACGCCGGACCGGGCGCCGGAGTTTTCCGTGACCGGTGTTCGGTTTGCCATGGCGCTGACGCGGGCGGCACCGAACGCGGTCCAGGCCTGGCTGGCAACCGGCGCGTGCGGGGCTTGAAACTCGTCGATTTGCGGCGCACGATTCACGATGGCATTCCCGGACGCGGTATGCCCGCGTTTAACCTGCCCGCAACGGAACTGGATGCGGTGACTGCTTATGTGCGATCCATGAACGCGACCGCCGCGGAGGCTCACGTCGGGGGCGACCGCGCCGCTGGCGAGCGGTTCTTCTTCGGCACGGGTGGATGCGGCAATTGCCATATGGCGCTCGGACGCGGGAAGGCTGTCGGCCCGGATCTCTCGAACATTGCGCGGGAAATGAGTCTCGCGGAGATCGAGGAAGCAGTCAGGCGCCCTTCCGCCCGGATCGCTCCTGGCTACCAGCTCGAAGAATCTGGAACTGCGCGATGGCCGCAAACTACGCGGATTTGCGCGCAACAGGAGCATCTACAGCGTCCAGGTGCAGGATTTTGACGGCACTTTTCACCTGCTGACCAACATGCAAATCGCTCGCATCACGAGCGAGCCAGGTTCGCTGATGCCGGCCCTGAAATGTACCGGCGAGCAATGCACGGATCTGTTCTCTTTTCTGTGTTCGCTGACCGGGATTGAGGCCGGGGTCAAACCGCTCCCCATGGAATCGCGCAGTGGCTTAGCTTTCGACGAGATCGCACATCCGAGACTCGGAGACTGGCCCACTTATCACGGCGATATCGGCGGCAACCGGCACAGCCCGCTCGACCAGATCAACGCCGCCAACGTGAGAACGCTCGCGATCAAATGGATCTATCCGATCGACCATTTCACTCTCGAAGTGACACCCGTGGTTGTAAGCGGAGTCATGTATGTTACCGGGCCGAACCAGGTGTTCGCCCTCGATGCCCAAAGCGGCCGTACGATCTGGCACTATGACCGGTCGCGATCGAGCGAAGTGACGGGAGATCCGGCCAAGGGGACAAACCGCGGAGTGGCCGTACTGGGCGAGCGTGTTTTTCTGGTGACGGATAATGCCCACGTGCTCGCGCTGCACCGGGTGACGGGGCAATTGCTCTGGGATGTCCCGATGGTCGACGAAGGTCCGCAAGGGAATTACGGAAGCACCGCGGCGCCGCTGGTCGTAAATGATCTCGTGATCGCCGGCGTGGCTGGCGGCGATATGGGGATCCGGGGTTATCTTTCCGCGTACAGAGTGACCACCGGCGAGCGCGTATGGCGCTTCTATACCGTGCCCAAACCCGGCGAGCGGAAGTCCGAAACATGGAAAGGCAAGGATCTCGCCGAAACAAAAGGTGGGGGCGCCACCTGGATGAGCGGCACCTATGATCCCGAAACGCGCACGATATTCTGGGGCGTAGGCAATCCGTATCCGGCAATGGACGGCGACGAGCGCCAGGGGGACAACCTCTACAGCGCGTCGGTTGTGGCGCTCAATCCGGATACCGGTGCGCTGAAATGGTATTACCAGTTCAGCCCGCACGATACGCACGACTGGGACGGCGAACAGACGCCTCTGGTCCTCGATCGCGTTTATCGTGGTCGAAATCGCAAGTTGCTGGTGCAGGCAAATCGCAACGGATTTCTCTACGTTTTCGACCGGACCAACGGCGAGTTGCTGCTTGCGGAAAAGTTCGTCGACCGGCTCAGTTGGGCCAGCGGTATCGGCAAGGACGGCAGGCCTGTTCCGGTTCCTGGCGCAGACCCCACGCACGAAGGCACCAAAGCCTGTCCATCAGCCTTAGGGGCATCCAACTGGATGTCCGTGGCTTACAGCGATGCGACGAAGTTGTTCTACGTTCAGGCGCTGGAAGCTTGCGGCATTTACGTCAAGCCGCCCGCATGGAAGTCGAAAAACATCGACCTGGAACCCGGCCAAAAGTTTCTGCGCGCCATCGATCTCGAAACGGGCAGGCGCGTTTGGGAGGTTCCACAGATTGGTCCGGCGGATAGCTGGGGCGGAGTTCTCTCAACCGCCGGCGGCGTGGTTTTCTACGGCGAAGACAGCGGAGCGTTTGCCGCTGTCGACGCCAGGACCGGCAAGGACCTCTGGCACCTTCAGACGATCGCAGAACGAGACGGATGATCTGGCCCTGCGGATTTTCGATGCCGGCAGTCTGACAGAATTGCTGGGACCCGCAGGCCCTCGTTGAAACTGTCCCCGGGAGAAACTTTACCGCTAACGGCGATTGCGATATGATCTTGAGTGCCATGAACAGTCCTCTTACCCGTCGTCAAGCTCTCGGTCTCGCCGCCGCGGGCGCCCAGGTGTTTTCTTCCGTTTCCCGTCTCCAAGGCGCATCGATCGATCCCGACGCCACACGTGCGCAACGCATGCAGTGGTGGCATGAGGCGCGCTTCGGCATGTTTATCCACTGGGGCCTTTATAGTGTGAACGGGCGCCACGAATGGGCCATGGAAGAGGAAGGCTGGCCGGTCAAGGAATACGAGCAGTTCGCCAAGAAGTTCAAGCCGAAACCGTTTCCCGCGCGCGACTGGGCGAAGCTGGCTAAGGCCGCCGGACAGAAGTACATGGTCATGACGACCAAGCACCATGAGGGCTTCTGCCACTTCGACAGCAAGCTGACCAACTATAACTCGGCCAAACAGGGTCCGGGACGCGATCTCGTGAAGGAATACGTCGACGCGGCGCGTGCGGAAGGATTGCGCGTCGGATTCTACTATTCGCTGATGGACTGGCACCATCCCGATGGCGCGCGCTGTGCCACGGACGAGGCCGCGCGCAAGCGTTTCGTCGCTTATATTCACGGGCAGATTCGGGAACTACTGACCAACTACGGCAAGATCGATGTGCTGTGGTACGACGTCTCGTGGCCGCTTAAGGCCGCCGGCTGGGAGTCGGACAAGATGAACGAAATGGTGTTCCAGTTGCAGCCCGAGATTATCGTCAACAATCGGAACGCACTCAAAGGCGATTTCTCCACGCCGGAGCAGAAAATCGAAGCCACCAGGGACGGGCAAGCCTGGGAATCCTGTATGACCATGAACGACAGCTGGGGCTATCAGGCTGCGGACGACGATTGGAAATCGCCCAAGCAGGTGGTGCGTAACCTGATCACTTGCGCGCACGATACCGGCAACTACCTGATCAATATAGGACCCAAAGCGGACGGCTCGATCCCGGAAGACTCGGTGCGCATCATGACGGCGGTCGGCAAGTGGATGGCTCGCAACGGGGAGACGATTTACAAGAGCGAGCCCTGCCAGGTACGACGGTCGAATTATGCGGAGTTCACGCGGCGCGGCAACACGCTCTACATGCACGTGCACTTCTGGCCGGGGACGCCGGTGAATCTCGGCGGACTGCGGAACAAGGTGCAGTCGGCAAAGCTGTTCGCGACGGGGGCGCCGGTGAAGTTCAAGCAAGACGATTTCCGCGTGCAGTTCATCGGGTTGCCGCAAGCCGCGCCGGATACTCCGGTGACCACGATCGCGATTGAATGCGATGGCGTGCCAATGCAGGATACGGACTATATCCGCAAAGAACGTCCCAGGTTCAGCGCCGATATTTCGATTTAGCTCCGGCCTCACGCCGGCGGACGAAACTGCCCTCCCATCACAGCGCGTCGCACATTTGCCCGGCAACGCTAAACTGAGCAGATAGTCCTATGTCCAAACGGCTGCCTTTGTTGCTCAGGAATATAAGGTACAACCTGCGGGGCGGGTTCCTGATTCGCCCACTGAGCATCGCGTTGACTCTCGGCTGTTTGGGCGCCGCCCTGTCGTGGATCGAAGAGACCAGCCCTGCCTTCAGCACGTGGGTGCCGGTGGTGCTTTTTCCGTCCAGTGCGGACCCGCAAGTTGCCCAGGTGATCCTTAGCAATATCGCCAGCTCTATCATGACGGTGGTTTCGATCGTCTTCGCCATCCTGCTGATGACCCTCACCTTGGCATCGATGCAGTTTTCCCCGCGCATCATCGTCAGTTTTTCGAAGGACCGCGTAACCCAATGGACTCTGGGCATTTTTCTTGGCACGTTCTCGTACTGCATGGCTGCGCTTCCGGCAGCCCGCTCGCTGCCGCACCCGTTCGCCCCTATAGGCACGGTTGTCGGGGCTATGCTGCTGGCTCTCGCCTGTGTGGGCTGGTTGCTCTTTTTCATCCACCACATCTCGCATGCCATCAGTGTCAGCTACATCGTCGATCGGATCGCATCGGAGACCGAAGATGTGATTCGCGAGATTATGCCGTGGCCGCGCGGGCCAGACCGCCCGTCTGACGAGTATGTGCTTCAGCCCGAGCACTGCGAGACGCCGGTCCTGGCCGATGTCTCCGGATACGTCCGGTTTGTCGACATTAAGCGGCTGGTCACGTTGGCGAAGTCCTGTCAGGTAAAGCTTCATGTGGTGCGACGAGTTGGACAATTCGTTCCGGCGGGGACTCCGCTGCTCCTGGTGCACAAAGGCGACCGCCTTTCCGTAGAAGACAGAATCGAGTTCGAGGGCGCGTTCGATATTGGTCCGTCCAGGACTTTGCAGCAGGACGCGGAGTATGGCGTGTTGCAGATCGTCGATATTGCCCTCAAGGCCATTTCTCCGGCGGTGAACGACCCCACCACGGCAGTCAATTGTGTGGACCAGTTGAGCCGGATCATGATCCTGTTTGCCGCTAGAGAAACTCCCCCATGCCTCCTATACGATCCGCCCGGTATAGCACGCGTGCGGCTGCATTGGGTCGATTTCGATGGCCTGCTCACATCTGCGTTTGAGCAGATTCGCCTTTACTCGAAGAGCGACATCGCGGTGAGCTTGCGATTGCTCCGCGCACTCAGCGACATCGCATCCACCACATCTTCGGTGGCATTCCGGAGGTCGCTATTAGAACTCGGGAAACGAATCGTGGAAGGCTGCGGCGAACGCCTGGGGGCACAAGAACTGCTGCCGATGCGAGCTCGTCTGGCCGCGCTCGAAAAGTTCGTGTCGAATGAGCTGAGCGGATCGTCTATTTAGTCACGCATGCTGCATCCAGCCGTTAGCGCGGGATGACTTTTTCGTCGGGGTTTGATTCCGAAGTCATGTGGTACTGGCCAGATCGGGCCGGATCGACGAACTCGATGATGACATTTTCGCCTACGCCGTCAATGTGGTGATAGCGCCACTGCTCGAACGGGTATGTTTGCACTTCGCCGCCGCCCTCGGACGCAGGACGCTGGTAGGTTCCGCCCTTCGGATGCGATTCGATTTCATCCGGCGGGCCGTATACGATGTAAATTCGGCCGCGGTCGCTTTTCCAGCCAATCAGGCCGTCTCCGGGGAAGTGTTCGTTTGCCCAGGCGATCCGCCGGTAGTGTTCCTCTTTAAACTCGTTTTCTACAGTGGCGGGAGTCGGATCGCGCCGCAGCCAGAACTGCTCGATAAAATACTCGCGCTCCTCGTCGGTCGTCAGACGTTGGAACGCGTCGCGCTCTTTTGGAGTGATGATGTAGGTCACATCCTCCGTGACCCACTTCTGGTACGGGGTTGGCGCAGGTTTGTCCTGCGGCTTCGCTTGCCATGCGGTCAGGACCAACGCGGCAGTGAAGGCTAGAATGACGGCCGAAAGCGCCGGCGAAAGAACGGCGCGTGGAGCTTCCAGCGGATACAGCAGACGGCGAATTCGTTTCATGAGATTCCCTCCAGTTGAGGCCAGCACTACGTCCTGTGCAGCCCAGCGGGTTTGTTCTAAAGTAGCCAGGGCAGCGGCATATGCATGAGCGTCGCCGCTCAATGCCACCACCAGATCGTCACAACAGTTTTCGCGTTCGGTACGGATGACGCCGGAGATCCACCACACTGCAGGATGGTAAAAGAGAAAGCCCTCTACCACGGTTTGCATCAGGTTCACGAGATAGTCGCGGCGACGGACGTGCGCGAGTTCATGCAGCAGGATGGCCTCGATCTGCTGCGCGCGCATGCCGGCGAGCAAGCCCACGGGAATCAGAATCACGGGGCTTAGATAACCCACCACGACGGGCACGTTGGCGAGAGACGATTCGAGCAGCGCGACCGGAGTCGACAGCCGCACACGATCGCGAAGCTGAGCCACGCGCTGCTGCCACAATTCGGGCGCGTAGCACACGCCGCGGCGCAGAAGTCGCCGTGCCGCCAGCCAACTTGCCACGGTGCGCAAATGAAAGACGATGACGCCCGCGATCCAGAAAGGCGCGAGCCACGGCAGTATATCCGCAGCACGGAATGTCGCGGGCGGGCGGGCCTTGTGTGGGGTCCGGTCGAACCCGGCGTGCGGGATAGGGCCGCTAATCGTCTGCAGCGAGCCGGGAGGTCCCGGTAACATTTGGATAAAGGTGTAACAGAAGCCGGCCAGCACGGCCACCATCGCCAGACATGCCATCGCGTAACGCGCCCGCGACGAACGGAGCACGCGGAGCGCAACGGCAAGTGACACCGCCACGATCGCGCCCTCCCACAAAGAATGAAAGAGAGTCCAGCCGACGGTATTGCCGAGAGCGGAGTGCACGAATGTGATCATCGCGTCCCCTTTTCAAATTCGTCGAGTAACTGGCGCAATTCGGCCAGCTCTGCCCTGGTGGTCTTACGGGCGGACAGGGCGCCCTGCAGCAGGCGTGCAGCGGAGCCATTGAAACCGCGGTGTAACAAATCGCCGGCCAGTTGCTTTTGCGTCCATTCGCGGGGACGTGCGGCCTGGTAGAGGTGGGCACGCTGCTTTTCGTCACGGCGAACCAGGCCTTTTTCGGCCATGATCTGCAGCATTTTGAGCACAGTGGTGTATTGCGTCGGCTTGCGCAGGGAAATGGTGTCGTGGATTTCCCGCACCGTGCTCGAGCCGCGGCTCCAGAGCACCGTGAGAATTTCCAGTTCGGCATCCGTCGGACGGGGCAGGTTTTCAGGCATCTACGAAAACGTTACTACGACAGATTTCGTATGTCAAGGATATTTTGGATCCGGGGGGCGGACCATCGCCTTTTGTGGTCTGCCTGCCGCACCTGACTCGAATAATAAAAGGTAATCATTTGTTCCCGATCCGCGTCTAACCGTTCAGGTGAGCTTCTCGAAAACGTCCCTCATCGTTCCGGCTGCCCTGATTCTCATGACTGCATTCACTCCCCACATCCACTCCCAACTCCGCCAGAACATTGAATATGGCCAGGCTGGCGGCACCAGCCTTCGGCTCGACGCACGTATCCCGGAGGGGCCAGGTCCGTTCGCCGCAGCCATCATCGTGCACGGTGGAGCCTGGGTGGCTGGCGACCGTCGCAACTCGGTTCTGCCGCTATTCCAGCCGCTCGCCGACGCACGCATCGCTACCTTCTCCATCAGCTATCGGCTAGCCGGGCCGGGACCGGACGGCTTTAAGATGTCGAAGGACGTGTCGCAGATCCTGAGCCTCGGCACGGCGATCGATGACGTCCGCCAGGCGGTTGTCTACGTTAAGACCTACGCCTCCGAGTACCGCGTGGATCCCGAGCGCATCGCGCTGATCGGCGAATCTGCTGGAGCGCAACTGGCGTCCATGGCAGCACTCCGTCCTGGTTCGAAGGGAGCGGTACGCGGTGTGGTGGCATTCTATGGTCCCAGCGACCTGGTTAAATTCGTGCAGACTTCGGTCCTGATTCCCGATAACATTCGCCGGTCGCTCCAAGGCTCCGCGCTCGAAACGCTGCTCTTCGCAGGATTGCGCGAACTTTCGCCGGTCACCTGGGTTAACCAGGGAGCGCCGCCGTTCCTGTTAATTCACGGCACCGCCGATATCCTCGTGCCTTTCGATCAATCCCGGGAACTCTGCGACAAATTGCGCCAGGCCGGCGTCAGTTGCGAGGTCTACGCGGAAAAAGGCGGCCATCACGGCGTCAGACGTTGGGAATCGGCAGGCCTGACAGATTATAAAGACCCCATGATCCGTTGGCTGCAACGAACACTGGGCGTAACGAACCCCGCACCTGCCGGCTCGGCGCGATATGGAAGGTGAGGTCTCGCATAGTGCGTCGTCGTGGCGCAGACACTTGTGTCTGCTGGATCGAGACTCGTCTCGATCATCCCCGGAGTGGCTCAACGCTGCCAACTTATTCTTGCGAGAACCTTATGTCCACGAAGACATGTCTTCGTCGTCCCGCCGGCAGCTACATGGCCCGGTACGGCAAGCAAGTATGATGAGATTTCATGTCTCGAATACTTTCCCCGGACCAACTCCGCAGCTTCCGCTGGTTCGGTCCCCCGACCCAGCGCGGCTTCAGCCATCGCTCGCGCATGAAGCAGCTCGGTATGCGCACCGAGGACTTCACCGGCAAGCCCGTCATCGCTATTGTCAACACGTGGAGTGAAATCAATCCCTGTCATGCGCACCTGCGCGAGCGCGCCGAGGCTGTCAAACGCGGCGTATGGCAGGCAGGCGGATTCCCGGTCGAGGTCCCGGCATTTTCCATCACGGAAACCTACATGAAGCCGAGCCCGATGCTCTATCGCAACCTTCTCGCGATGGAGACCGAAGAGTTGCTGCGCAGTCTGCCGATCGATGGCGCCGTGCTCATGGGCGGCTGCGACAAGACCACGCCCGGCCTGCTCATGGGCGCGATCAGCATGAACCTGCCGGCCATTTTCCTGCCCGCCGGACCGATGCTGCGCGGCAATTATCAGGGACAGGCTCTCGGCAGCGGCACCGACCTCTGGAAGTTCTGGACGGAGCGCTGCGCCGGCACCATCAGCGAGCAGGAATGGAACGACATGGAAGCCTGTATCGCCCGCTCGCCCGGCTTCTGTATGACCATGGGTACGGCCTCGACTATGGCCTCGCTCGCCGAAGCATTGGGAATGACGCTGCCGGGCGCGTCCGCTATTCCGGCGCCCGACTCCAACCACGTGCGCATGTCCATGGATTGCGGCCGGCGCATCGTTGAGATGGTTTGGGAGGACCTCAAGCCGCGCGACATCCTCACGCTCGAAGCTTTTGAGAACGCCATCGCGGTCGATATGGCGATCAGCGGCTCGACCAATGCCATCATCCACCTGGTCGCGCTGGCCGCCCGCTGCGGGATTAAGCTGGAACTCGCCGCATTCGACCGCATTTCACAGCGAGTTCCCGTGCTGGCCAATATCCGGCCCTCCGGCGCGTACCTGATGGAGGACTTCTTCTATGCGGGCGGTCTCACGGCGCTGATGTCCGAGATGAAGGACCTGTTGCATCGGGACGCTATCACCGTTAACGGACGCAGTATTATGGCCAATCTCGAGGGCGCCAAAATCATCAACGCGGACGTGATCCGGCCGCGCGGGAATCCGCTGGCCCCGAGCGGCGGCACGGCCATTCTCTACGGCAATCTCGCGCCGGACGGAGCAGTCATCAAGACTGCGGCGGCCGATACGCGGCTCATGCAGCACACTGGTCCGGCCGTGGTGTTCAAAGATTACGACGATATGGAGGCGCGTATGAATTGTGACGATCTCGACGTCGACGAGAATTCCGTGCTGGTGCTGCAGAATGCCGGCCCGCTGGGTGGTCCCGGGATGCCCGAGTGGGGCATGTTACCGCTGCCGCAGAAGGTCCTGAAGAAAGGCATTCGCGACATGGTCCGGATTTCGGACGCGAGAATGAGCGGCACGTCGTACGGGACGTGCATCCTGCATGTCTCGCCGGAGAGCTTTATCGGTGGACCGCTCGCGCTGGTGCAGGACGGCGATTTGATCCAACTGGACGTGCATAACCGCTCTCTCAACTTACTGGTCTCAGAAGAAGAACTAAGGCTACGGCGCAGCCGGTGGGTCCGGCCCGCTGCGCGTTACGGGCGCGGTTATGGCGCACTTTATGAAGAGCGTGTCACGCAAGCGGATAAGGGCTGCGATTTTGACTTCTTGAGCGTCGGCGCGCCGACGCCGGAGCCCGCGATTCATTAGTCTGGTGACAGACTTGAGTCTGTCCGGGGGTGCAATGAACCTACCTGCCGTTTACCTCTCGCTGGCCCTCTCGGTCTCCGGGCTAGCCGGCTCCTCCGCGAAGAAGTCCTCTACCGCATCCATCGCCGCCGTGCTGATGCAGATGGAGCGGGATTGGTCCCAGGCGGGCGTCAGGAAGGATTACAAAACCCTGGACCGGATTATGGCCGACGATTGGGTGTCCGTCGACTTTCAGGGCAAGACCATTACTAAGTCCCGGGCTCTCGCAGCCGTGAAGTCCGCTGCAGTGTCCGGGCAAGCCGTTGAGTTGGGAGCGATGAAGGTCAGGGTCTTCGGAATTACCGCGATCGTCAGCGGCACGGGTAAGGACGGCAGCGGAAGTTACGCGTGGATCGACATTTTTGTCAAACGCGACGGCCGGTGGCAGGCCGTCGCGTCGCAATCTACAAAAATCGAAAAGTAATGTGGTAACCTCCATGCGAGGAGCACATATGAAAATTCTATCTTTCGCTGCAACCGCACTGGCTGCGGTTACGATGTTGACCGCACAGACCGGCAACCGGCAGGTGACCCAGAACGAGCTGAGTCCAACGGCCGATACCAGCGTCACCATCGGCGGAACGCATATCACGATCGAGTACAATGCGCCATCCGCGCGCGGACGGAAGGTCGAAGGCGGGCTCATCCCGTACGACCGGATCTACCGAATGGGCGCAGACTCGGCGACGACCTTGACCACCGACAAGAACATCGTCATCGGCGATCTTAAAGTGCCGGCGGGTGTCCACACCCTCTATCTGCAGGCCGGCGAAAGCGGTCCTTGGCAACTGGTCGTCAACAAGCAGACCAAGCAGTGGGGTACCGTGTACAACAAGGATCAGGACCTGGGCCGCACCGCGATGAAACTGACCAAGCTTGCGAGCCCGGTTGAGAAGTTCAAGATCACACTCACCGCGAAGGAACTCTCCGTCGAATGGGGTAACACGAAAGCGACGGTTCCCATCAAGGCGGAATAATCTCCCATCATAAGAATTGTGGGGCGGCCAATCTTGGCCGTAGCCGCCTTTTAGGCGGCTCTTTCCACCTGCGAATCAATCCTCAAACCAAGCCAAACCCGACTAAGTGCCGGCTGAAGCCAGGATTGGCTGAAGTCTGCGTTACAAGCGCCCGGCCTTCATCTCTCCCGCCAGGTAATCTGTCGACCGCCAGGCCAGCGCGAGAATCGTGAGCGTCGGATTCTTCTCCGAGGCGGTAGTGAACGCTGCGCCATCCACCACAAACAGGTTCCTGACCTCGTGCGATTGGCAGAAGCCGTTGAGCGCAGACCGCTTGGGATCCACGCCCATGCGGCACGTGGAATGCTCGTGGATGGCTTGTCCCGGAATGCCCAGGGAGGTCGCGTCGTAGGGCAGAATCTCCGCCTTCGCAGCCTGCAGGATGGACCGCGCGGTCTCGTACATCTCTTTCGCCATCCGGCGCTCATTCTCGCGGTATTTGTATTCGATGCGCGCGATGGGAATGCCGTACCGGTCTATGGGTGAATTCTCCACCGTGACGCGATTGTCGGCGTAGGGCAGCACCTCGCCGTAAGGATGCAGCGCAACGACGGCCGGATAACGTCTCTTCACTGCGCTCTTGAATCCGGCGCCAAAGCCCGGGAGAGCCTTGGCGAAACTTGCGTCCGCGGCCGCGCCGCAGCCCCAGAATTGCATGCCGAAACCGCGTAAGTATTCGCGTTTGCGCCCGTCGCGGTGATTGAAGCGCGGCAGGTAGACGTGCTCGCCGCCGATGCCGTCGTCATTCTGTACCGGCGCGCCGATCAACTCCGGGACGAAGCCGAACATGTGCAGCCGCACCTGCTCGGTCAAATAGCGGCCGACGACATCGCTCGAATTACCGATGCCGTTGGGATGCTGGCGCGATTTGGAATTGAGCAGAATGCGCGTCGAATCGATGCACGATGCCGCCACGATCACCACCCGTGCGCGCACGCGGTATTCTTCCCTGGTCACTCGATCGAAGTACTGCACACCGTTGGCGCGACCCTCGTCGTCGTTGAGAACGCGCGCCGCCACGGCGTTGTCGATCACTTTCACACGCCCGGTCTGAAATGCGGGTTCGATGAGGTAGTCCGACGAGTTGAAGAATGCGCCGACGTCGCAGCCCTTCCCGCAAGCCCCGCAGTAGTGGCAGGCCGGGTGTCCGTTGTGCGGACGGGTGAGGACCGCGCGGCGTCCGGCTACCACCGTGATGCCGACACTCTTAGCAGCTTTCTGCAACAGGCGTTCGCCGCAGCGGGGCGGGGGAGGCGGCAGATGATAGCGGCTGCCGGGCAGGGAATCGAGATCGTCATCGCCGCCGCAGACGCCGATGAGTTGATCCACGCGGTCATAGTAGGGCGCGATGTCTTTATACCGGATGGGCCAGGGGATCTCCCACCCGTCGCGATCGGCGCTGGTGAAGTCGAGGTCGGAGTAACGCAGCGCGACCCGTCCCCAGACGTTGGTCTTGCCGCCGCGTCCCCACACGCGTAGCAGATCGAACGGTTGCCCGGGTAAGGTGTGGTAGGGTTGCTCGCGAGTATCGAGATAGAACTGCGGCGGGTGCAGTCCGGCATCCAGCTTGCGCGGCGCCTCCCATGGTTTGACATGGCTCCAGAACTGCGCGCGATTAAATTTGGTTCCGGCGTCCAGCATGAGCACGTTGAGGCCCTGGCGAGTGAGATTCCAGGCGGCCATTCCGCCGGCCGCACCGGTGCCGATGATCACGACGCGTGAATCTCCGCGGACTTCCGCACTTGCATCACGACTGGTGCTCCGGATGCGTGCAGCCTTTGAACTCTGTGAGGAACGTGTTACCATGCCAGCCCAATTCTTCCACCAGGCCGGCACGCGAAGAGTAATAACCGTCGATGGTGAGCTCCTTGGCGAGACGGAAAAAGCGGCCGCGGTCCGTGTCCGGCGCGTTGCTGATTTCGGTGAGGATCGCGACCTGGCGTTCGTGCGGGAGTTGGGCAAAGTCAGGGCCGAGGAGCAACATGCCGCGGCGGAAAGTGGCGACGAGGTCGGGAGATGCGGTGAGACGGCGGTCGATGAATTCGGGAACGCCGGCATCGGACGCGCCGGGCGTATCGGTGCGCGGGATGATCAGGTCGCCGAGCCTGGCGACCAAGTCCATTTCGGAAGGCGTGAGGGTTTTGGGTTGGTAAGGCGTTGCAACCGCGGGGGTCTCCTCGGCATGCTGGTGTTGCGCGTTGAGTGTGGCCGCGGTTGCGATTGCGATCAACGCTTCACGGCGGGTGGTCGGGTTCATAGGAGCTGGTGTGGGAATGATACCAACTCTGCGCCATGTAAAACTACTTAGGATATGCGGTCCACCTACAACCTGATCGCCGGCCAAAGCGTAGAGCGCCTGGCGGCGTTGAGCGATGGGGTTTTCGCCGTCGCCATGACGCTGCTGGTGCTGGACCTGAAAGCCCCGGCTTCTGAAGCCATTCACAGCGAGCAGGGTTTATGGCTGGCGCTGTCCGCCCTGGCGCCAAAGCTCATGATGTACGCGATGACCTTTATGACTCTGGGGATCTTCTGGGTCGGCCAGCAATCCCAACTCAATCATCTGGAGCGCTCGGATCGCGGTCTGTCATGGATTCATCTGGTTTTCCTCTTTTTCGTTTCGATGACGCCGTTCTCCACTACGCTCCTGGCCGAGTTCATCGGCTACCGGATCGCGCTGGTCATTTATTGGCTGAACATTCTGGCGCTGGGCGCGACGCTGTACATCAGTTGGATCTGCGCAACTCATACCGGCCTGGTGAAGGACGATATCCCGAAACCGGTCTCGACCGCGATCAAGAAGCGCATCCTGATCGCACAGGCGCTGTACGGGTTCGGCGCGCTGCTTTGCGTGATTGACACTTACTGGAGCATCGCGTTCATCGTTCTGGTACAGCTCAACTATGCGCTCGCGCCGCGGCTGCCATGGCGGTCGCCTGGCTCGGAAAGGCCCCCGCGGTCCACCCCCGATTAACCAAAGAATACTGGTGATAGTAGAGTGACTTTTGTTATGGTTCGATTGGGAACGGCCGCTCAGCCCGTGACATCGCCTATCCTTGCTGCCTTGTTTTTCTTGAGCGTCCAAGGGACACAATACGCCAACCTTCACCAGCCGCTACCAGGCTAGTATGATGGAGTACTACTCGATCCATGAAGTCCAGAAACTGGCTATTACTTGCTTTGTTCTTAGCGCTCGCGGCGATCACGGCGGTCGGGACTTTTTTTCTGCGGCAGTCCGCGGCTGAAACTGCGCGCGTTCGGGAAACTTTGCAAGCCGAAAGCGATTGCGCCGCCAGAATTCCGCGCGCAATTGATCTGGTCACTAAGCGTGATTCCATGCTGGGTGCGAGAATCCAGGTAACCGGGTCGACCTACCATTACAACCACCGGCTGAAACAATGCCTGGTGGAGATATCGACGTTCGAACACCGGGAAGCGCCGATATATGTCAAGACTCTGATCAGCCCGGCGGACAATTCAGCGATTCTGTGGTCGTTCACAGGCGAAGGCGAAGGAGCAGCCCGAAACTGCTACGGCGCGGATTCGAAGATGCTCGATTGCGCGGAAGCGGATAAACGTTGGAAGCAGTTGATGCGTGAATGATACCCCGGCCCCCCGCGAAGGGGCCAGGACCACAAGCGCTAAATCGCTTGACAGGCTATATCTCTCATAACATCGGCGTATACTGCGAAGCGAATCTTGTAAGAGCATCTTCTAACTCATACTCTAACTGCAGTATGAATCGTATTTGTGCCGGTGGCTTCCGCAGGTTCGCGCTTTGCCTGCTAGGTTTTGGCGTACCAATGCTGTCATCCGCCAGTTCAGTCAACTGTGTCGCGAACGTCTGCGACCTGGGGAACCTGGGCGGAACAAAAGGCAGTACTGCGTCGTTCATCAATAACGCCGGGGACGTAACCGGTACTTCCTACACTTCCGGCAACACGACCCAACAGACCTTCCTTTACATCTCGGGCGCAGATACGCTCGTCGATGTCGATTCGGGCACTTCGTTCACCAGTTCCCCAAAGGGTCTCAACGCTAGCGGCGCTTTGTCCGGATCGGTAGATCTAAGTTTGGGCGATCAGGCATTTCTGTATCAAAACAGTAGCCTGAGTACCCTGGGAACTCTCTCCGGCGGATTCGTCAGCTATGGCAACGGTCTCAATGATTCCAACACTGTGGTTGGCACCTCGGCAGGCTCAGCGCAAATTGCGTTTGTCTCAACCAGCGGCACCATGACGAGCCTCGGAACTCTGGGCGGCACGTCCTCGAGCGCCGACTTCATCAATGACGCCGGCGCTATTACGGGAGTTTCCACGACGGGTGGGAGCCAAAGCTATGCATTCTACCTGCAAAGCGGGACGACCTTGAACGGTGGCGCGTGCGTTCAGGCGGACACCTGCGCGGAGATCACGATTGGCGGGGACAGCACGCCCCAAGCGATGAACGCCAACGGCCAGGTGGTCGGGAGCGGTTATATTGGTCCGAGTACGTCCTACAACCAGCACGCATTCCTGTATACTCCGGGGACGGCTCCGGTCGATCTGGAGACGCTCGATTACTCCAACGGCGAATACTACGGCAACAGTGATGCCCTCGCGGTCAACGATAGCGGAGTGGTGGTCGGGGAATCCGATATAGCCTCCGGATCGAGCCAGGCCTTTATGTATTCGAACGATGTCATGACGAGCCTCGGCACGCTGGATAGTCTGGCGTACAGCACAGCCGTCGCCGTCAACGACAGCGACGAGATCGTCGGTACGGCCAGCAATGCTTCCACGATCGGTACCTCTACCGTATTGGAACCGTTTATCTGGGTCGGCGGCACCATGACCAATCTGAATTCGCTGCTGCCCGCCAACTCAGGTTTCACTTCGTTACAGACTGCCACCGGCATCAATAGTTCGGGCCAGATTATCGGTGAGGGTATAACCACCAGTGGCGCCATGGACGGCTATATTCTGGACTACACGGCGTCGGACCCTCCTACACCGGAACCGTCCACTATTGTTTCCATGGCAGCGGGATTGCTCTGGTGTGCAGGGATGATGCGCCGGTCCAGGGGGCGGAACAAACGTGGCTGTCATCACTCGTAGAGCCGGGCGGCCGGCAGCCGGGACAACGCTCGTCAATACCGCGTTTACCAAGAGATATCTAGTCAGGGGGGGCCTTCCTTTGTTATATGAGAAGGCGATGAGCGACGAGCATACAAACGGGAGTTTACCGCGACGCGGCGCGGGCCAGCTTGGTCAGGCGATCGTCATGGTCACCGTCGGGATTGTATTCCTGATGGGCGTTCTGGGCCTGGTGGTCGACGTAGGCTGGGGTTACTATCGCAAACAGGTCGCCCAGGCCGCTGCCGATTCGGCGGTTCTGGCGTCCATAGCCGCGGCCGGGACAGCCACGATCACTTGCGGATCAGGCGGAGTTTATTGCACTCAGTCCCCGAATCCCACTTCATTGCCGTGCACCAGCAGCACCATCACCGGAACCAACTTAGCGTCGGGATGTGCGTACGGTTTGGCGAACGGGATTGCGAGCGCCAACATTACGATGTCGTCGGGCATACCCGCCGGTAAGGTCAATGGAGTGGCTGTTAACTACTATGTAACAGCCTCGGTCTCGGAATCTTTGTTCCCTACCTTTCTTCAAATGGTGGGAGCCAGAAGCGCGAGCGTGGCGGCTTCGGCGACAGCCGCAGCCATAGGAGCCTCCGGCACAGGTGGAGGATGTCTCTATGTCCTGGATCCCGGCACGAGCGGGTCGGATACCGGCGCCGAGGCATTGTACATCAATGGAGCCAGTTTAGTCCTCACCTGCGGCGTCTATCTCAACTCCAACAACACCACGAACGCGATGCAATTGAATAGCGCGGCAGCGTATCTTTGTTACGGCACCACCGCTTCCACGTGCTCTGCCGGAACCTTGCCTCTCAATATGGTGACCGGGGCAAAGATAGAATGCTCCGGATGCGGGTGCAAAAACGACGCGTATTATGGTTCGACGAACAACCCAAGCAACACTGTCCAGTGCGCGCCTCCGACTTACGGAGCGGCCGTTACCGATCCGCTTGCCGCTCTCCCCGCGCCTTCCTATACGGGATGTGCCGCGACCAATTACAGTTGGAGTAACATGAGTCCCAACCAGACCATCAATCCGGGGGTATACTGCGGCGGCATCAAGATAACTGGCGGCAACGTAACTTTGAACCCCGGGACGTATATCTTGAATGGCGGAGGCCTGGAGATAGAGGGCGCTAATACTACCGTCAATGGAACCGGCGTGTTCTTCTATAACACCGCCAACGGTTACACGGCCGGCCCGCTACTGATGTCCGGGCAGCCGACCGTAAACTTGACTTCGAACACGTCCGGAACCTATCAGGGCATTCTTTTCATGCAGGACCACAGCGTCTGCCCCAGCACGTCGCATGCGATCAACGGCAACACCAATATCAAGTACAACGGAACGATCTATCTTCACTGCACCCAGACGGGCAGCAACTATGTGGCGCAGAATATTCTGTACACCGGCGAGTCCACTACGGGCTATTATTCCGCGCTGGTAGTGGATACCATTCAGATCAACGGCATGTCGAACCTCGTGCTCGATCCTACCGGTGGTCAAAATACCGGTATCGGATTGGGCGGCGGTAACAAGCCGTACCTGATTCAATAGCCGGAGCCTGCCGTAAGGCAGACCATCGTTTTGTCTGGAGCTTGATTCGGGCTACCGTAGGGCAGACCATCGTTTTTTGTGGTCTGCCGGCTGCGGAGCAGCCATTTTGCGGTGCGCCGCTATACAGAGTAGCCCGTGGAAGATTACATCATGGCGACCGGCGGAGCGGGATCTTCGGGGCGACCGGCGTTACCGATCGAGGTTCTCACTAAGATGAAGCCGAGGAGCAGCATCACCAGGATCCCGACGAGATAGGACGGCTCGCGAAAGAGTTGCGGCAAGGCTCCCTTGTACACATTGAACCCGGACGTTACAAGCCCCATGAGCGCCTCGCCGGCGATGAGTCCGGAAGCTGCCAGTACTCCTGTATTTTCCACCCGCGCGCGTTGCGCCTCGTTGAAGCCGCGACGTTCCACCATGGCCTCGGTAGCCCAGCGCAGCAGGCCCCCTACGAAGATTGCGAAGGTGGTGCCCAGCGGAAGATACATGCCGATGGCTACCAGCATGGGACTCGAGACACCGATCAGGATCAGGGTAATGCCCAGAAAAATGCCCGCGCCGATCAGAGGCCATGCCATATCGCCTCCGACAATGCCTTGAGCCAGCGATGCCATCAACCCGGCCTGCGGAGCCGGAATCTTCGGGTCGCCGAAGCCGATACCACCGGCGTTGATATTCCCCTGATGCAGCAGCAGCAGCGGGAAATACATAATCGCGCTGGCGCAAACTACGGCGATCAGTTCGGCGATCTGAATCTTTTTGGGAGTTCCGCCGAGAATGTAGCCGACTTTGAAGTCCTGCAGGAGTTCGCCGGCGACGGCCGAAGATACGCACACTACGGCCGCCACTCCGAGCACCGCAATCACACCGCTGGTTCCTGAAACGCCGAGGGCTACCATCAACAAGGCTGCGATGATCAGTGTCGAGAGAGTCAGACCCGAGATGGGGTTGTTGGAAGATCCGATCACGCCGACCAGATAACCGGATACCGTGGCGAAACAGAATCCCACAATCAGCATGACAAGGCCGGCGACAATGCCCGCCGTGAGGCTGCCGGAAAAGTAGGTGTAGATCACCAGCATCACCACGAACATGACCCCGACGCCGGTCAGCACCAGGCGGGAACTCATATACTGATTGGTGCGGCTGATGCCCGATACATCGCCCGCCCCGCTCACCAGTTCCTTAAACGCGCGCGAGAGCCCCGCTCCGATGTTCTTCCGCATGCGGAAAAGAGTGTTGGCAGCACCGGCCATCATGCCGCCGATGGCTATAGGCCGCACGATATCGCGCCAGACGCGCGTCGACATGTCCTCCCAGTTCCAGCCGTTCGGTCCGGCCATCTGAGGAGCAAAAAGCGGTCCGATCAAGTAGACCATCATGGGGACCAGGACGCCCCACGCGAGCACGCTGCCGGAGAAGTTGAGCGACGCCAGTTTGGGCCCGATCACATAGCCGACACCAATGAGAGCGGGGCTCACGGAAGGACCTGAAGCGATAGTAGCGCCTCCTGTGGCGATAGTGTGAGCGCCTCCCAGTTTCAAGCGCCCGGACACGCCGGACGCCAGTACGATAGGAAAATTCATGTCGGTGGCGAAGACGCCGAATGCGCCCGCGAGAAAAACCGCGCCGCCGTAAGCGATGTTGTAGAAGAGAATGCTGGCCGTTTGGGCGCCCATTTGTCCGGCTTTATGGATGTGGGCGGCGGCTACGGATTCCGGAAACGGAAGTTCCGGGTCTTCCACCAGAAACCGGCGAACCAGGGAAACGAAAAGTACGCCGATCACGCTCCCGGTCACCATCAGCGCGGTCGATTTCCAGTAAGCTGCAGGACCCGAGAACGTTTTCCAGGCTCCGGAAAGAACGAATGCCGGAATGGTGAAGATCGCTCCGGCCGCGACGGATTCGCCGATCGAGCCGGCGGTGCGCGCGATGTTCTCTTCGAGCAGCGAGCCCTTGAAGAGGCGCAGAATGGCCATGCCGATGACCGCGGCGGGATAAGTTGCCGCGATGGTCTGGCCTGCGCGCAGCCCCAGGTAGGCGTTGGCCGCACCCAGAATGACGCACATGATCAAGCCGATAGCCATGGCCCGAAAAGTCAACTCGGGCATCACGGCGGTTTCGGGTACGAAGGGTTTATGTTCTCTAACAGGCGTCATGAGAGTCTCGCCTTTACGCTTTCGCTCAATGCTTTTCCGTCGACGGTCTTGCCTGCCAGTTTCGACTGGGCAGCTTTCATGACCAGGCCCATTTGCTTGAGCGAAGTCGCGCCGGTCTCGGCGAATGCCGCATCCAGCGCGGCGGCAATCTCTTCAGGCGAAGCCGCCGCCGGCAGATAGGATTCAATGAGCGCGCGCTCGACGTCTTCTTTATCGGCGAGTTCGGGACGGTTGCCTTTGCGGAACATCTCTGCGGCGTCCATGCGCTGCTTGACGAGGCTCTTGAGCACCTGCTGCTCGGCAGCTTCGTCGAGAGGCTTCGGGGAATCCACTTTGTGCTTCATGAGGGCGGCTTTGATCATGCGAAGTGCACCCAAACGGGCTTCTTCGCGGGCCTTCATGGCGGAGGTCATATCCTTCTGTATCTGTTCGAGGAGAGCCATAGACTGTCTGCTATTCTAAAAGATCGCCGAACCACCATTCGCATCCGTAAACCACTTACGTCAACCGGTTGGAGTGCGGGCGTGGTGTCGCGCGAGCTTCGGCGTCGGCTGGGAAGGCGCAATTGGTAAGTCTGGTGGAGACATTGCACTTCTGAGCCGCGACCTTTAGGAAGCGGTTAGAGAGCCGAGTTTTGTAAGCCTCTTTAGTCTGTCCGACCGGCTGCGCTGCAGCCGCTTTAGTGAATCGTGTGTCTCAAAAGGTGAGAGTCGAATGAACATTTTGATCGCAGAGCCGATGGCTGCCGCGGGTATTGAGCTGTTTAAATCCCAGGCCGGCTGGAACGTAATCGTTTCGAATCCCAAGGAATATTCAAAGCACCTGGCTGACGCTGACGCCCTGGTGGTCCGCAGCGCCGTACAGGTGACGCCGGCGGTGCTGGCGCAGGCTCCCAAATTGCGCGTGATCGGGCGGGCAGGCGTCGGCGTGGACAACGTCGACCTCCCGGCTGCCACGGCAGCGGGCGTGATGGTGATGAATACGCCTGGCGGCAACGCCGTGTCAGTTGCCGAGCATACCCTCGCGCTGATGCTATCGATGGCGCGTTCCATCCCGCAGGCCTCAGCGTCGACCAAGGCGGGTAAGTGGGAGAAGAAAAAGTTCCTGGGCCATGAACTGCGCGGCAAGACGTTGGGCATCGCCGGACTCGGCAGCATCGGGCGCGAAGTGCTGAAGCGGGCGCGCGCGTTCCAGATGCGCATCATCGCGCACGATCCGTACCTGATGTCGCAGCTTGCCAAGGATATCGGTGTCGAACTGGTCTCGCTCGACGAACTATTCGCGCAGGCCGATTACATCACCCTGCATGTTTCGCTGACTCCCGAAACCAATGGGTTTTTGAACGATGCGGCTTTTGCCAGGATGAAGAAAGGTGTGCGCATCGTGAACTGCGCGCGCGGCGAGTTGATCGATGAAGCCGCGCTCCAGGCGGCGATGGAGAGCGGCAAAGTCGCAGCCGCCGCGTTGGACGTGTTTCCGAATGAGCCGACCAATGCGGAGTATCCGCTGTTCGCGTTAGACTCCATGATCGCCACCCCGCATATCGGCGGATCGACGGAGGAGGCCCAGGAAATCGTCGGTGTACGGATTGCCGAGCAGATGGTGGAATATCTGCAAAACGGCGTGGCCATCAATGCGGTCAACATGCCTGCATTGTCACCCGAACAGTATAAGGAGATCGGGCCGTACATCGAAGTGGCCGAAAAGCTGGGTAACTTTGCGGCGTATCTGGCGGAGGGAAATCCCCGCGCCGTGCGGATGACGTACTACGGCAGGATCGCGGAAGGCAATACCACACTGCTGCGCAACGCTGGCCTCGCAGGAGCATTGAATCGCTCTACGGCCAATCGGACGAATGTGGTTAACGCCATGCAGATCGCGGCAGATCGCGGCTGGAGCGTCAGTGAGAGTCTGGACAAGCGCTCAGGGAATAGCGACACAATCGAAGTCGCACTGGAGACCGATACCGGCGTAACCACGGTGGAGGGGTCGGTGCTGCTGGGCAAAGCACGGTTGCTGCAACTTGACGGGATCTATTGCGAAGCCGCCCTGGCCGGTCATCTGATCTGCATGAAGAATGACGACGTGCCGGGGGTGATCGGGCATGTGGGCAACACGCTTGGCAAGCATAATATCAACATCGCCAACTTCTCGCTGGGCCGTTCCGAAGGTCCGCTTCAGCCGGGCCACCAGCATCAAACTGCTATAGCGGTGGTATCGACGGACGTGATGGTGCCGGAGAGCGTGCTGGCGGAACTGAAGTCCAATCCGGCTGTCAAAGTCGCAAGGTCGATCGATCTGAATTAACGCCCAAAACACTTAGCCACGAATGAACACGAATAAACACGAATAAAGCCAAGACAGAAGGTTTTTCTTATTCGTGTTCATTCGTGTTCATTCGTGGCCCAATGTTTTCCTTACACACCGCCTACAAGCGATGCGTATTCCCCGGCACCTACGGTTGCTGTCAACCTGTTTAATTACATACGGATAGCTGTCTTTTCAAATTGACGCCCGCGGGCCCGAGCCGTTACAGTTGACAGATGAAACTACTGGTCATCCTCGTTGCGGGCGCATCCCTGAGCCAGGCGTCAGTCATCATACAAAATACGGCGGGATCGCCCAACACTCTCACCGAATACTTTGGGGAATCATTCACCACTCCCAGCGGCGGTCCCTGGGTGAATGTCGCCTTCAACTTTTATTCCAATGTCTCGGTCGTGCCGCCCACACCGTCTGCTGCTGGAACGGCGTTCCTCGTGACGCAGACCTTTAGCGGTCTGCCGACTGCACTGAGCAATAGTGTGCCCGGTTTTGTGGCGGCGTCGACGGGAGTTTCGGGCGGGCAGTACATCTTCGCGCCGAGCGTCGAACTCCTTTCCATGACCACTTACTACGTTTACGAAAACGGCTCGGTCACCGTTGAAGGAGGTAGCGCCACCTCCGCCGGAACCGCCTATTTCGCTCCCCCAACCGACGATTTTCAAACTGCCATCGGTCCATCGCAAACAACGGATTTCGCGGTGACCGGTAGCGCTGCGGCCGCCGTGCCGGAACCCACGACTGTGGAACTCGCCGTAGCGGGTTTGGGGCTGATCGCCGTCGCCTCGCTTCTCAGGCGGAAATCGTAGCACTTTGGACTACAGTCGAACGCGTTCTGAAACTCTCGTGCCGCTGCGATCATCTCGGTAGTATGTCCATCCGACCAGTTAAGCGGCTCATCAAATCCAAACCAACCCTCGAAGGGGCGGGAGTGCATTTGCGTCGCGCTTTCGGCTTCGGCAGCACGCAGGAATTCGACCCTTTCCTGCTGCTCGACGATTTTCGCAATGACGTTCCGGAGGATTATCTGGCCGGGTTCCCCTGGCATCCTCATCGTGGAATCGAGACGATTACCTATGTCCTCGCCGGGACGGTGGAACATGGCGACAGCATGGGGAATCATGGCGCCATCGCCGCGGGAGACGTTCAGTGGATGACCGCGGGGAGTGGAATTATTCATCAGGAGATGCCCAAGGGCGACCAGGAGGGCCGCATGCACGGGTTCCAGTTATGGGCCAACCTGCCGTCGGCGCTCAAGATGACGGCTCCCCGGTACCAGGAGGTGAAGGTCGGCGACATCCCTATCGTCACGGACGACGATGCCACCAGGGTGCACATTGTGTGCGGCAGCTTCTGGGGAAAAAAAGGTCCGGTGGACGGGATCGCAGCCGATCCGATTTACCTCGATGTCTCGGTCCCGGCTGGTCGCAGGAAGACTCTGCCGGTGGAGACGACGCGGCACGCGTTTGCCTATGTCTTCGCAGGCTCAGGGAAGTTCTGCAATGCGTCCGGTCCTCTGGCAGTGCCCACGGAAAGCGTCGGCTGGGCGGATAAGGTTCCTCCGGCCGAGGCGGAGAACCGCTCGCTGGTAGTCTTCGATCGTGGCGACGAAGTGACTGTGCAGGCCGGGGAAGACGGCGTCCGGTTCCTGCTGGTGTCGGGAAAGCCGCTTGAGGAACCGGTAGCCTGGTACGGTCCGATCGTCATGAACACGCAGGAAGAGCTACGGCATGCGTTTGAGGAATTGGACAAGGGGACGTTCTTGAAGAACCGCGGATGAACACAGCGGTGTCTCAGACGCTCGTGTCTGCAGCGCTGAGCCGGTTTTGTGGCGCAGGTCTTCAGCCTACAGGGTCGAGATTCGTCTCGACCTTTTTCGGCCTATCGTGCAGGCAGGAAGAGCTCCGAGTCGATCTAGAACTAAACATGGACGCCCCTCGGCGCTTCCCAACCGCCGTCCCCACCCCATTTTCAATCGGCTGATGCCGGACACGAACCCACTACGCACAAAGTGCTCGGCGGACCCAGGTGGACATGCGCACCGGTCGCCTGATGGGCTACCGCGGCGCGGAAGGCGAAGAACGGAACCTGGTTGTCGACCAGGAATCGTCGCAGCCAAATCCCTTCCGGCTGATCCGGGCTAAGCGCGACGTCTACGCGGCCCCGGTGGTCGAATCCCAAGGCCCGATGGACTGCTGTCTCGCCGTTGGCACTGATGGGCATGGCCGTCCCGAAGCGCTTCTGATAGGCGTCCTGGATCTTGGCCAGAACTGCGGGTCCGAACTGTCCATTGCCATCGAAACGTTCGACCAGGGGATGGTTGGCAGCCTGCCCGGCCTGGCGCACGGATTCCGCCAGAGCCGCGAATTTCTCCGCGTCCTCTTCGGCCTGGACCATGGCGTGCAGCTCAATAATCAGCCGGGCGCGGTTCTTGGCCCAGTCGAGCTCGTGGTCCGCACGGTCGGCGTCATCCGAGTAGGTGCCCATCTCAGCTTTGGAAATGATGCCTTGGTTGAGCAGTTTCTGCATCTCGGCCAGGATGCGATGTTTCCGGTCGACGCGACGCTGGGCGGCTGAAATCATTTCATCGGCCTGGTCGACTGTCAGTTCTTTGCCGTAAAGGGTCTGGTGCAGGACGGCGATGTCCTGGGCGTCTTCCAGGTTTTCCCTGGCTTGGTCCAGACGCAGCCGGGGGAGCACACCGGAAACCACCAGGTGCTCGACGTTCTCGAGGTTTGCCCGAGCCCGCACAATGGCGCTATCGTTCGGGTCTACAGTGACTTGCGCTGCCTGGCAGGAGCCAGACAGAGCGTATAAAAAAATACCTGAAAGGAAGACTTTGAGAAGCACGGCCTCTTTTATAGTACGATATCGGCTGGGGGAGTGTTTCCTGGCAAAGGTTAGTGAAATTCAAAAAAAAGATCTCAGCGACGCGGCCAAGCCGACCTGGCTCGTGGCAGTAAGAGCCGCGGAAGCGAAAAAAGCTACCGAAATTAAAGTTCTGGATCTCACCGGTATTACCTCGTTCGCCGACTACTTCGTCATCTGCACTGGCTCTAACTCAAAGCAGGTGCAGGCGATAGCCGATGAAGTGGGGGCGCAATTGAAGAAACTGGGCGAGCATCCGATCAGCCTGGAGGGTTACGCTCAGGCGGAGTGGATACTGGCGGACTACGGCGACCTCCTGGTGCACGTGTTTTCCACCAAGGCCCGCGAGTATTACGATCTGGAGCGGTTGTGGCGCGCCGCCAAAACCGTGCCGGTCCCAGCGGCGCAAGACATGCCGGCTGCGGAGGCTCGGGCGTAGACTGCGGTCTTGAAAGTCTTCCTCTACTACATTGGTAAGCCGCGCGACGCGCATGCCAACCGGCTCGCCGAGGATTTTGTGGAGCGGGCTTGCCGCTATGCTCCCACCCGGATGCTGGAAATTCGCCCCGACCGCACCGATCTCCAGGCCAAACATCCTTCGGCCGAGCATATTTATCTGGACCCGGGCGGCAAGGTGCTCGATTCCGCGGCATTTTCCCGCGTTTTCGCCAAGGCTGAGATGATTGGCCGGGATCTGGTGTTCCTGGTCGGGGGCGCCGATGGGCTGCCGGCTGCATGGCGCGCGAAGGCCGGGATGTTGTTATCGCTTTCCGCCATGACTTTTCCGCACGAACTGGCTCGTGCGATGCTGGCAGAGCAGATCTATCGGGCCTTTGCCATTTTACGAGGGTCTCCATATCCCCGATGATCCGGCAGTCCCCGTAGGACAGACGATCGTTTTTTGTCGTCTGTCGGCCGGCGACAGCCGGCGACTTGCCGGTATTTAAAAACGGGCAAGACGGCTGGCAGTCAACCCCTTCCGTGATACGGTAAATAACGGGAATGTCCTGGTTCAAGCGCAAAGACAATAACGGCGAGAAAAAGCCGCGTCCCGAAGACGGGGAGCGTACGGTCCGCACCGAAGGACTCTGGCAGAAGTGCGACAACTGCCGGGAGATCATCTGGAAAAAAGATCTTGACGCAACCAACAACGTGTGCCCCAAATGCGGCAAGCATTTTCGTATCGATGCCATGTCGCGGCTGGCTCTGCTGTTCGACGAGGGCCGATTTGAACAGTGCGATCGCGGGCTGGTTTCCTCCGACCCCCTGCAGTTCGTCGATCAGAAACCTTACACTGAGCGTCTCACAGCCATGCGCGAGGCCACCGGTCTCGACGACGCCGTGGTTTCGGGTTCCGGCACGCTGGCCGGACGTCCGGTGCGGATCTGTGCCATGGAGCCGAAGTTCATCGGCGGGAGCATGGGCAGCGTGATGGGTGAAAAGATCACGCGTGCCATCGAGCGCTCCATCGCAGAACAGACGCCAATTATTGTCGTGTCGGCTTCCGGAGGTGCGCGCATGCAGGAGGGGGCGGTCAGCCTCATGCAAATGGCCAAGATTTCCTCGGCCTTGATGCGGCTCGACGAGGCGCGGGTGCCCTATATCAGCCTGCTAACTGATCCGACGACCGGCGGCGTCACCGCCAGCCTCGCGATGCTCGGCGATCTCAATATCGCGGAACCGGGCGCGCTTATCGGGTTTGCGGGACCGCGGGTGATCGAGCAGACCATCCGGCAAAAGCTTCCCGAGGGTTTCCAGCGCAGCGAGTTTCTACTGAAACACGGCATGCTGGATGCAGTGGTGCCGCGCAGCGAACTGAAGACTTACATCGCCGGAGCACTTGATTTCTTCTGCGGCCCGGTGAAAACCTTTAAAGCCCCGGTCCCGAAAATTCGCGGTTAGGAAGGCATGACCTACGCGGAATCCGTCCGGTTCCTCTACTCTCTGGGCAACGAGTTAAAAGCCGCCAAATACGAACTGGGGCGTATGCGCGTGCTGCTGGCGGCGCTCGGCAATCCTCATCTGCACGGGCGCTTCGTGCATGTGGCCGGGACCAACGGGAAGGGCTCGACCTGCGCCATGATCGAATCGGGACTGCGGGCAGCGGGGTTTCGTACCGGGCTCTACACGTCGCCGCATCTTGCCGAACCTACCGAAAGGATCCAGATCGCGGGACAGCCGATCTCCAGAGATGAATTTGCCACAGCGTTCGAGCGGGTCCATCGATGCGCGGAGTCACTGCTGGCTCGCGGGCAGATCGACCTCCATCCCAGTTATTTTGAGACCGTAACCACGATGGCGTTTGTCGTTCAAAGTGCTGCCTGTGACTGGATTGTCCTGGAGGTTGGACTCGGCGGGCGCCTCGATGCTACGAACGTGGTCGAGCCCACGCTGTGCGTCATCACGCCGGTCGATTTCGACCACGAAGCCTGGCTGGGGCGCAGCCTCGAAGCGATTGCGTTCGAGAAGGCCGGCATCCTTAAACCAGGCGTTCCGGCCGTGATCACGCCCCAACGTCCCGAGGCAGGCCGGGTGATCGACCAGCGGGCTTCGGAACTCGGCGTTCGTTTGATCGATCCGCGCGACTGGCCGATCCGCAATGTGAAATCGGACCGCGAGGGCAGCAGTTTCGATCTGCAGGGACTCCCGATCGTCTGCCCTCTGGCCGGAGAACACCAGATTGAAAATGCCCGTACAGCGGCCGTGGCATTGGAAACTCTCGGCGTTCCGGGTGCCGCGATCCAGGCGGGGATCGCCGGCGCCAGATGGCCCGGACGGTTGGAGCGCGTGTCGCGTAACCCGGAGATCATCATCGACGGCGCCCACAACCCTGCGGGTGCGCGGGCGCTGGCGGCTTATGTGGACCGCTTCTATGCAGGCGAACCGCTCACTCTGATCTACGGGGCAATGCGTGACAAGGCGGTGGAGGAGGTTGCCGGGACGCTGTTTCCGAGGTTCGGGAAAGTAATTGTGACAGCGCCGCAGCAGCCTCGAGCGCTCGCTCCGCAGAGTTTTCTCGAACTGGTCGACCACCCGGATATCACGACGGCGCCTGACCTGACCGCTGCGCTTCGGCAGGCGAAGGGAATCACCTTCATCACCGGCTCATTGTTCCTCGTAGCGGAAGCGCGCCATCTTCTTCTTGTCTGACAGCCTTAGTGGGGCGGCCAATCCTGGCCGCAGTCGGCTTTGAGCCTAATGTCACTTGGTTTTTTCACCAGAATCGCGCAGAGCGTATTCGTAGGGAGGATCTTCGTCTAAGGCGGGTGCGGGAAACAGTTTCGGATGTGCCGGTTGAAGAAAGAGCCCTTAGAGTCAGCGTCGAGTAATTAGTAATTGGTTGAAGACTGTTGTGGGGATCGATTGGTAGGCGTCGCAGGCAACGCTGGCCAGCAACGTCGATTTCACAGGGACCGGTGGAAATGGGACCGCTGTCATTGATTTCTGCCTCCTCCTGAACTTTACCCGATATCCGATGCGTCAGAAGTGAGATAGCTACAAACAGACGGTTAGTGCAGACTGGATCGGTACGTCTGCGAGTTTTATTACATCTTAGTTGTCAGTTACCAGTTATCAGTTGGACTAGCTCAAGCCGTGGCATGCTACACGTTGGTGTGAACAGCTAAACGCGGGGCGCTTTTACTTGTTCGTGCGACGCTACAGCTCCCCGCTGGCAGGAGCGGCTGCTGCGCAGCCGGAAGGTTGCTGCCGTGCGCCGGACTCATTTGCGATAGTATTTGAGACGGTATGATCACTCGCCGTTCTCTACTTCGCAATAGCGCCGCCACCGCGCTTGCCGCGCCGCTGGCAGCAGCCGCCGCCGAAACCAGTGGCCGCCTGAAACAGTCGGTCTGCCGCTGGTGCTACAGCAAAACCTCACTTGACGATCTGTGCCAGGCCGCCCAGCACATCGGCCTCAAAGGCATCGATCTGGTGAACGCGCCGGATTGGCCGACAGTGACGAAGTATGGTCTCGTTCCGTCCATGGTGCAAGGCAATGCCCGCATTCCGGATGGCTTCAACCGCCTCGAGAATCACGATAAGTTAGTCAGCGACCTGCAGGAACTCATCACTTTGGTCGCTGCCAACAAACTCCCCAACGTGATCGCGTTCAGCGGTAACCGCAAAGGCATGCCTGACGCCGAAGGGCTGGCCAATTGTGTCACCGGCCTGAACCGTATCAAGAAGTTCGCTGAAGAGAAGGGTGTCACCGTCAATCTGGAGTTGTTGAACAGCAAGGTGAATCACAAAGACTACATGGCAGACCACGTGGCCTGGGGCGCGGAGATGTGCAAGAAGGTCGATTCGCCGCGTGTCAAACTGCTGTACGACATCTACCACATGCAGATTATGGAAGGCGATATTATTCGCAATATCCGGGATAACTACGCGTATCTCGGACACTTTCATACCGGCGGCGTTCCCGACCGGCATGAACTGAATGACAAACAGGAACTCAACTGGCGCGCCGTCGCGACAGCCATCGCGGACCTCGGTTTCCAGGGCTATTTCGCGCACGAGTTCGTGCCTATCGCGCCAGACCCGCTCCAGTCGCTTCAACAAGCCTACGAGCTATGCAACGTATGATCCCTATTACGAGACGCAATGCGCTCCGCACGGCGACCGTCGCGCTCGGCGCGGCCGCGGTTCCTGCGATGTCCGCGAGTAACCCGCGCTTGAAACAGGCCGTCTGTCGCGGGCCCTGGAAGAAGTATACGCTCGATGAGCTCTGCCAGCATTGCGTGCGTATCGGCCTGAAAGGCATCGATCTGGTCGACCACACGGAATGGCCGACCATCCAGAAGTACGGTCTGATGCCCTCCATGACCCCGGGCGCGGGCAACATCCCGGACTGCTGGAACCGGCTGGACAATCACGAGAAGCTGGTCCAGCAAATGGAAGAGAACATTCCGCGCGCCGCCGCAGCCGGCGTTCCCAACGTCATCACCTTCAGCGGCAATCGCAAGGGTATGCCTGACGGCGAAGGTCTGGAAAACTGTGCCAAGGGATTGAACCGCGTCAAAAAACTGGCCGAGGAAAAGGGCGTGACGATCAATCTCGAACTGCTCAACAGCAAGGTCAACCACAAGGATTATATGGCGGACCATACCGCGTGGGGCGTCGAGTTGTGCAAACGCGTGGGCTCGGCGCGGGTGAAACTGCTCTACGACATTTATCATATGCAGATCATGGAAGGCGACGTCATCCGAACCATCCGCGACAACTTCGCCTTCCTCGGCCATTTCCACACGGGCGGCGTTCCGGGACGGCACGAGATCGACGAAACTCAGGAGCTGAACTACCGCGCCATCGCCGCTGCCATTGCGGACCTGGGCTTCACCGACTACCTCGCTCACGAGTTCTCGCCCACCGCTCCGGACCAGATCAAGTCGCTCGAAAAGGCGTACGAAATCTGTAACGTCTAATAACCTTCGGTGGCGCGCTCCGGAACACCAGGCCGTTGGTGTTCCCGAATCCCCAGGAACCAATACGCTCCTGACGCACAGCCTAGAACTGCGATTGCCAGTGCGCAGACTCCGGTCCAACCCCAATGGGCCCACGCGACGGCGCCGCCGTACGAACCCAACGAACCGCCGACGAAATACATGAACATATACACGGTGTTTAGCCGGCCCCGTGCCGCCGGATCGATGGAGTAGATGCGGGTCTGGTTAGCGACGTGACCGGCCTGCACTCCCAGATCCAGCAGAATCACTCCTGCGATAAGGCCTGCGAGCGATGTCCCGAAAGTGGCCATGAGAACGAACGACGCGAGCGTCAGAAAGAGCGCCGACAGAATCGTGAACCGTGGACCGCGCCGGTCGGTGATGTGTCCGGCGAAGGGCGCGCAGAGTGCGCCGGTCGCGCCGACCAGGCCAAACAAGCCGGCGACTGCCGGTCCGTAGTGGTACGGCGGCGTTCGCAGGAGGAACACCAGCGTGGTCCAGAAGGCGCTGAAGGCGCAGAATAGCGCCGAGCCGAGTAATGCCGATTCGCGCAGCGTCCGGTGTTGCCGCACAAGCTCTCCGATCGACTGGATCAGCGCCGCCCAGGTCAGTCGATGTTGCGGCGGGCATTCCGGCAGACGTATCCGCAGTAGCAGCGCGAGAACCAGCATCGCGACGGCGGCAATTCCGTAAACTGCGCGCCATCCGAAGAGCCCAGCCGCTAAGCCGCTAAAGGTGCGCGCGAGCAGAATCCCGATCAGCAGTCCGCTCAGCACGGTCCCGACCACTCTGCCGCGTTTGGCGTCGGGGGCGAGGTGGGCGGCCAGCGGCACGATGACGTGGACCGTGGAGGCGGTCGCGCCAACCGCGAAACTCGCGATCCGCAGCCATAGGATGTTTGGCGCCGCGGCCATCGCGCAGAGCGAGACGAACGCTGCCAGCAGCAGGAAAATGATCAACGACCGGCGCTCACGATTGTCGCCCAACGGTACGAACAGGAACATGCCCGTCGCGGTGCCGATCTGGCTCAGCATCGCGACGAACCCGATGCCGCTGACGGTAACCCCGAAAGCACGCGCCATCTCAGCCAGCAGCGGCTGGGCGTAGTAGATATTGGCGACAATCGTGCCGGCGCTAAAGGCCAGCAGCCCAACGGGAACCCGGGTCAGAGACACATCGCGTATTGTGGCAGGTTCAGCTTCTGGCATCCGATTCGGTGAGGAAAGTCACAGACTGAAGTCCGCCGCGTCCGGAAATGTTAAGATTCAAGGTAGATGCATTCAGACGTGAAAGCCGCTATCCGCCTTCAGGAAGTCGATAGTCAGGCAGCAGAACTGAGTAAGGAAGTTTCGGCCCTCCCCAAACATATTGCACAAATTGAGACCAGGCTGGCGAGTCACCAGCGCCGTGTCGAAATGGACAAGGCGGCTCTCCTGGCCAACGGCAAAGAGCGAAAACGGCTGGAAGAACAAATCCAGCTGCAAAATCAGAAGGTCTCGAAGCTGCGCGATCAGATGCTGGCAGCTAAGAACAACGATCAGTATAAAGCCTTTCAGAACGAGATTGAATTCTGCGAGTCGGAAGTGCGTAAGCACGAGGACCGCATCCTGGAATTGATGGCCGAATCCGAGCCCCTCGACAAGAACGTCAAGGCGGCGGAGAAGTCTCTCGCTGAAGAGAAAGTACAGGTGGAGGCGGAAAAGGCGCGGGCACGCGAAAAAACCGCAGCCGACGAGAGGATCCTCGCCGAACTGCACGCGCGGCGCGCCGGGATCTCGACCGAGATCACGCCCGTAGTTCTCAAAGAATATGAGCGGCTGCGCAAAGCCCGTCGCGGTATCGCAGTTGCCGAAGTCAACGATGGACGCTGTACAGCCTGTCACATCGGTGTCAGGCCGCAGTTCATGCAGGAACTCCGCCGCGGTGACACGGTGAAGTATTGCGAGAGCTGCGGACGGATTCTGGTTTATAATCCGCCGCAAAGCGTGGAAGAACTGGTCGGACAACGGGCTAACGAGGCGTGATTCAGCTTACCGGAGCCGGGAAACGCTTCGGCCCCAAGGTCCTGTTCGAAAACCTGGACTGGCTGGTTAACCCTAAGGAACGCGCCGGGATTGTCGGCGGCAACGGGACCGGCAAGTCCACACTGCTCAAAGTCCTCGCCGGCATCGAGTCTCTGGACTACGGCTCCATTGTGACCATGAAAGGCGTCAGCGCGGGCTATCTTCCGCAGGATGGTCTTTCGCTCTCGGGACGGTCGGTATTTGCCGAATGCATGACGGTCTTCGAGGATCTCCGGTTAATGGAGGTCGAGATGGAAGACCTCACGCGCCGCATGTCCGAGTTGGACCATTCAGCCGGCGAATATGCCCAGGTAGCGGAGCGATTCGAGCGTGTGCAGAATGAATTCTCGGCGCGCGACGGGTACGCCATCGAAGCGCAAGTGGGCAGCGTGCTATCCGGACTCGGCTTCCCGCGCGACGACTGGCGCCGGCGCACGGAAGAGTTCTCCGGCGGCTGGCAGATGCGTATCGCGCTGGCTAAATTGCTGCTCGAGAAACCGAATCTCCTGCTGCTCGACGAGCCCACCAACCACCTGGATCTCGAAGCGCGCAACTGGCTGGAACAGTATCTGGCGTCGTATCCTAACGCCTTTATCATGGTCTCGCACGACCGTTTCTTCCTCGACGTTACGGTTTCGCGCACCATCGAGATATGGAATAAGCGCGTCCACTTCTACACCGGCAACTATTCCAAGTTCGAGGTCCTGAAAAACGAGCGTCGCGCGCAGCTCAAGGCGGCGTACGACAACCAGCAGGACAAGATCCAGCATCTCGAGGCCTTCATTAACCGGTTTCGCGCCCAGGCCACCAAAGCCAAGCAGGTGCAGAGCCGTATCAAGGAACTGGAGAAGATCGAGCGGATCGAAATACCGCCGGATGAAGAGACAATCCACTTCCGGTTCCCCCAGCCCAAGGCCAGCGGGCGCGTGGTGGCGGAATTCAGGAACGTTTCCAAAAGCTACGGCGAGAAGTTTGTTTTCGGCAAAGCCAATTTTCTGATCGAGCGCGGCGACCGGGTGGCGCTGGTGGGTGTGAACGGAGCGGGCAAGTCGACGCTGATTAAGGTTTTAGCCGGTGCGGAGCCTGTCACCAGCGGCGAGTACATTCTGGGCCACAACGCCGAGCCCGATTACTTCGCGCAGGATCAGTACAAGGAACTCGACCCGGATGCCAGGATGATCGACGACCTGAGCACTGTGGCGCCGCGCTCTTCGAACACCGAGCTGCGTACCATTCTGGGATCGTTCCTCTTTTCCGGCGACGATGCATTCAAGCAGATCGGAGTACTGTCGGGCGGCGAGCGCAATCGCTACGCGCTGGCTCGCATGCTGCTCAACCCCGGCAACTTCATGCTGCTCGACGAGCCTACCAACCACCTGGACATGCGCGCCAAGGATGTCCTGCTGGATGCCTTGAAGAGCTTCACCGGTACAGTCGTCTTCGTCTCGCACGACCGCTATTTCATCGACAACCTGGCAAGCCGGGTGTTCGAAGTGGGCGGCGGCGAAGTGACGCCGTTTCCCGGCAATTACGAAGATTATTTGTGGCGCAAAGAAGGCGGTCCGGACCGCAATGGAGCGCAGCCTGCGGTACCTCCGGCACGTGCGGTTCAGGAAGCGAAGCCCGCAGCGCCGGCGCCCGCGAGTCCCGTGCCTCAGCCAGACGACAAAAACCGGCGGCTGAATCCGATCAAGCTGCGGCAGATGAAGGGTCGTTCCCGCGCGATTGAAGACGAGATCACGCGCCTGGAGGCCGAAATTGCAGATCTCGAACTGGCTCTCGGGAATTTCGTCAGCGTCGAACAGACGGTCGAGCTGAATGACCTGGTCACGGCGCGCCGCAAGGATCTGGAGGGCTTGATGGCGGAGTGGGAAGAGGTCGAGGCGGCCATTCAGGCGAATCGCTGAACCACTCCGGCAAACTGATCTTCTCTCCGAAGGTTTCGAGCCGCGCACCGATGGCGGCCGCATTTCCCCACACGACGTTGGCGAACTCACCCGAATTCACGCGCCCTTCGATTTGCCGGCAGTAAAGGCCGCGATCCCGTTCGACGTAGAAACCGTAGGTGCGGCACTCGACCGGCCGGTGGCCATAGATCAGGCAGCTTCCTGCGTCACGGTCGAGGAAAGGACAAATGTAACGACCTTCAGACGGGTTCAGCTCGCGGATCCGCGCGTTGATTTCGAGCTTTACGCGTTGCGGCAGGCTCGCCAGCGCGGCGTCGATCAGATTCCACTCCGCACGAGCCAGACGCGGAAGTTCGGCGAGGCGGCGGCAGCAGGTGTCGCACCCCCGCCGGCAAGGCCAATCGTTTTGAGAAGCGGCAATTTCTTGCGCCCGGGAGTCAATCTGACGATGCAACTCGACCAGCATCGCTACTTCGCTTTTGGAATGACGAAGTTGACGCGTACCGGCTTGGCGCCCGCCTGCACGGTCATCGTTTTGCAAACCAGTTGTACCGCTGCAATGGGAGAAATTACGCGCGTGACGTTGCGATCGGTGTCGATGCCGGTCATGACTAGCACCTGCCAGGTGGGCGCAAAAATCTCCAGCACGCGCATGGTCTCGATACCGCCGCCGCACAGCACCATCAGTTCCTGATCTTCCTTGCAGGCCCGCTGCATGGCTTGGACCTGGCCAACGATAACCGAACCGAGGCTTTCGGCCGGAGCCGGAACGGCAGGCTTCTCCTGCTTCACGGATTCCAGAATCTTGGACGCGTCCGGCGGCCGCAGTGAGTCCATGACATTCTGAATTTTGTCGCCGACTACCTGTTGGGCGAGCTGTTTGCCTAACTCCGCAAGAGCCATCGGCTAAATGCTAGCACGATGGACGATCGGTTGTACGGTACGTTCGGACGTTTTCGGAGGGGCGAGGATGCAGGTCTGCAGCTGTCGACAGAGGAGTCGAGTATTTAAGCGGCTGATATAATCGTCTCTATGCTGGCGTAGCTCAGTTGGTAGAGCGGCAGTTTTGTAACATGACATTCGATTGCAAACAAAGACGATAGCGTTTTTGTGGCCTCGGTCTGGCGATTGAGTTTACCCAGTTTTCAGCCTTGAATGTCCCGCGAAAGCGAACAGTGTTCACTTTGGTGTTTGCCGTAAAGGCATCGATCACGTACTCCTCCGGCAGCCACAACCCAATAGCTTTAGCTCCCCGCTCTCTGTGACTT
>CAVVFX010000025.1:0-458311 GCA_963747535.1 Terriglobia bacterium | reverse complement strand
TAAGTGCACAAAAATGCACAAACCCGAGCGTCCCCGTCCACGCGACTCCCCCTATAATTCAAACAAAAGACAGCCACTTGCCAAAAATTGGCTTCGATTCGCAAGAACGCTCTGTCCATCAGCAGCGACCGGGTGTTACCCCTTATGTGACCCGTATGGATTAGACCTGGAGCTTAAACGAAACGCCACGCACGAGTTGTAAATACGGCAAATCTACCGGAGATTTCCAGTGCCCACCGTATTCCCTTTCGAGCGCCGGACTTTTAAGCTCAGAGCAGTGGTCCGAGAAAAGCTATATCGAGACGAATCAGGGTCTGTCAAGACGCTGGGGAGAGAGCGGACGCAGGAGGCCATCGTGCGACCCTTATGGAACTGGACAAAGCACCGGGAGCGTCGATCAGAACCGGGCACTTCCGACGGCGTTCGAATTCTCCTCATCTCATGCGATGCGGACTATCGGGACGAGTGGCGGCGAATCTTCGACAGGCGCGGTTGGGAGCTGGAATGTACCCCGCTGCTCGAGGGTGCGTTGAACACGCTTCGCACGCGCCCCGCGCCGGTCGTCGTCTACGATTCGCAAGCCGCGGACGAGGATTGGCGGGAGGTTCTGAGAGCACTCGGGGATCTTCCTCACGGGCCGTGTATTCTGCTGGCGTCGAGCGTGATCGATGAGGGTTTCCGGGACGAAGTGGTCCGTCTTCACGGCTATGACGTACTTTCCCGCCAGGCGGACGAAGACGAAATCGCGAGAACCATCAACTCCGCCTGGTTCTGGAAACATCGCAATGCGTAATGCTATTCCGGCGCGGTATCCTTCCCACATGAGGTCCGGCTTCGCGGTTGTTGCGGTCGTCTGTGCCTGCCTGGTTCCGGGTTCATGCACCCGGCAGAAGGTTGACGCGGCCACGGCTGGCACCGATCTTGGCGCCGCTGAAGTGACTGTCGGCACAGTCCCGGTGATTGCGCGTGACATGGCGGAACATCTGACGCTCAGTTCGGAACTGGTGCCTTTTCAAGAGATCGATGTCTACGCCAAGGAGGCCGGATATGTCAAAGATCTCAATGTCGATTACGGAAGTCACGTGAAACAAGGGGCGGTGATGGCGGTCCTGGAGATTCCTGAACTCGAAGCGCAACTGGTGCAGGACGACGCGGCCATTTCCGCCCGAACCGACGACATTACGCGGGAGGAGCACGAAGTCAACCGGGCCAAGGCGCAGCATGCCCCACTGCACCAGCAGTACGAGCGGCTCAATACCGTATTCAAGTCCAAGCCGGGTCTTGTGGCACAACAGGAGGTGGACGATGCGCAGGGCAAGGATCTCGCGGCTGAGTCCCAGTTGGAGGCAGCGCAAGGCACTTTGAGCGCGGCACAGAGTGAGTTGGCAATGGCCAAGGGAAAGCTGGTTCACGATCAGGCGCTATACGCCTATTCGAAGATTACGGCGCCCTTTGACGGTGTCGTCACGCAACGCTTTGCGAACCTGGGCGCTTTGATGCAGGCCGGTAGCTCATCAACCCAAGCGACGCCATTAGTGCGGCTATCTCAGGAGAACCTGTACCGGCTGGTGATTCCCGTGCCGGAATCCGACGTCAGGTACATCCGTATAGGCGATAGCGTGAAAGTGAGAGTTCCTTCGCTGGACCGGGACTTAACAGGAACCATTAAACGGTACTCGGTGGATGTTTCGGCGTCCACGCGCACCATGCACACCGAAGTGGATGTGCCGAATACCGCCGGTGACGCACTGGTACCGGGACTCTATGCCGAAGCCTTACTGACCTTGAACCACAAAAGCAACGCCCTCGCCGTGCCCTTACAGGCGATCAATCACGAAGGGGAGCAAACGACGGTATACGTGGTAGGTCCGGACGGAAAGGTTGAGGACCGCAAGGTGGTTCTCGGTATCCAGGGCACGAATTATTCGGAAGTTGCCCGCGGCCTCCAAAAGGGCGAGCAGGTTATCATTAGCGACCGGAGCGGACTCAAACCAGGACAGATGGTGAAGGTACACCAGGTTCAGCCCATGACCTACGAAGACAGCGCACAGGATCAGTAACCCGCATGTCTAAATTCTCGATCCGTAATCCTTACTTCATTATCGTTTTGTGTCTGACGGCGTGCGTCCTTGGGGTGGTCTTCGTCGCGCGAATGCCGGTTGACCTTTTTCCGATCATCAACATACCGCAAGTGATCGTGGCGACCTTCTATTCGGGCATGCCGCCGCAGGATATCGAAACCGACATTACGTCGCCGCTCGAGAGATTCTTCACCCTGGCGGGCGGCATCGACCATATGGAGTCCCACTCCATATTGGGCGTCAGCATCATCCGGCTCTATTTTCAGCCGGGAACCAACGCGGATTCGGACGTCACGCAGATCTCCAATCTCGCGCTGGCGGACCTGAAGCGGCTTCCTCCGGGAACGCTTCCCCCCGTGGTGTTGAAATCGGATGCATCCAGCCTTCCGGTCTGCCTGGTAGGCGTCAAGGGCCCCGGGTTGAACGAAACTCAGCTTCAGGATTACGCGCGGTTCGCCATCCGAAATCAAATTGCCAAGATTAAAGGCGCCACGATTATCACTCCCTTCGGCGGTAAGCAACGCCAGATTCAGGTGTTTGTCGACCCCTATAAGCTGCAATCGCGGGGAATGAGCGTGATGGACGTGGTGAACGCCGTCAATGACCAGACCCTCATCCTGCCCGCCGGGGACGTGAAGATGGGGCCGTACGACTTCTACGTCTACTCCAACAGCCTCGTCGATACCATGCAGCAACTCAACGACGTGCCCATTAAGTCGGTCGACGATTCCTGGGTGCGCGTCAGCGATATAGGAAAAGCGGAAGATTCGAGCGCCGTTCAATACAATATCGTACGCGTAGGAGGTCAAAAATCCACTTACATCCCCATCATGAAGCAGGGCGGGGACACCAACACGATCCAAGTGGTTGACGACGTGAAGAGGCTCATCAGCCATTTGTACGATATCCCCAAGCAGATGACCGCCGATGTACTCTTTGATCAATCGGTGTTTGTCAAAGAAGCTATCAAGACCGTGATGCATGAAGGATTGATCGGGCTGGTCCTGACGAGCATCATGATCCTGCTCTTTCTGGGAAATTTTCGCGCCACTGGCGCGGTGCTCCTCTCCATCCCGCTCTCCGCGATGACGACTTTTGTCATCCTCAGCCTCATGGGCGCGACCGTGAATACAATGATTCTCGGCGGCCTCGCGCTGGCGTTTTCCCGCGTGATCGACAATTCGGTGATCTCGCTCGAAAACATCTACCGTCACCTGGAAGAGGGCCAGATACCAATGCTTGCGGCCGAATTCGGCGGGCAGGAAGTGGCGCTTGCGGTGCTGGCCGCGACTCTGGTCGATGTGGTCGACTTCTTTCCGGTTACGTTTCTCTATGGTGTCAGCAAGTTTTTGTTCTCCGCTCTGGCCCTGGCTTTCTGTATTTCGCTGCTGGTTTCGTTCGTGGTCGCCATGACGGTCATTCCGCTGTTCTGCTCCCGGTTTTTGAAATCCGTTCCCGGTCACGGACATGCGGTCGTCCATACCGAAGGTGACGAAGGCGAAGTCCCCCCAGTCGCCACCGGCGCGAGGAAACGATCCTGGGGGGAGAGATTCAATGACGGTTTTAACCGCCAGTTTAACCGCATTCTGGATGTCTACGAGAGTTGGGTGCGATGGGCGGTCAGATTTCCCGGTCTGACGGTTGTGGCTTTGGGTGCAATCTTCGTGCTCAGTCTGGGGATTTATCCTTTGCTCGGTCTGTCCTTCTTTCCGAGAACCGATGCCGGACAGTTCACCATCAATTTGAAAGCGCCCACCGGGACCCGCATTGAGTTGGCCAACGATTATGTCAAGAAGGTTGAGGATCTGATCAAGCAGAACATCGCGCCGGAAGATTTTCACCTTACCGTTTCCAATATCGGGGTCAACAACGACTTCTCGGCTCTTTATACCACCAACGCCGGGCCCTATATGGCGACCATTCAGACGCAACTCGAAGACGATCACAAAACCAGCAGTTTTGTTTACATGGACCGGATTCAGCAGGCATTGCACGCGAACTATCCCGAATTGCGTTCTTTTTTTCAGAGCGGTTCGATGGTTGACGCCATCCTGAATACGGGAATGCCGGCGCCTATCGACGTGCAGGTGACCAGCCCGGACGTGGAGGCGAATTTCAAACTGGCGCAGCAGTACGCCGCCCGCATTTCCGCGCTTCCCTCGGTTGGGCAAGTGTATATTCCGCAGGATATGGATTACCCGGGGCTTCGCCTGGACGTCGATCGCGTGAATGCCGGGAAACTGGGTCTCAACCAAAAGGAGATCGTCGACAACGTCATCACCGCACTGAATTCGAACGTGATGATCGCGCCGAACTACTGGGTGGATCACAAGAGCGGCAACGACTACTTCCTGACCGTACAGTATTACGAGCACGGCAGGCCGTCGATCAATAATCCTCTCGATCTGAAGAATATCCCGATCCGTTCGCTGAAGCTGAAGGAACCCACGATGCTGGATAACGTGGTGAAGCTTACGCCGATTCGAACTCCGACCGAAATCGATCACTATCAAATCCAGCGGTCGACAGACGTCTATGTAACGCCGAAGGCCGAGGACTTGGGGAATCCAACGGCGCAAATCCAGAAGATCCTCGCTCAGATTCCCCACCCTGGAAACGTCCGTATCGATCTCAGGGGCATGGTTGAGGGAATGAACCAGTCATTCAAAAGCTTTGCGATTGGATTCACGCTGTCTTTCCTTTTGCTCTACCTGATCCTCACCGCGCAGTTCAAATCGTTCGTCGATCCGATTCTCATCATGCTGGCCATTCCTATGGGAATCACCGGTGTCCTGCTGACTCTGCTTTTCACCGACACCACCATGAATGTCATGTCTCTGATGGGCGTGCTGATGCTGGTCGGCATCGCCAACTCGAATAGCATTCTCATCGTCGACTTTGCTCATCGCCTGGAAGAACAGGGGCTGTCGGTACTGGACGCAGTGGTCACCGCGTGCCGCGTACGACTGCGGCCGATCCTGATGACGTCTCTGGCGACCATGATCGGAATGATTCCGATGGCTCTCAAGTTCGGGACCGGCTCGGAGCAATATGCGCCCATGGCGCGGGCCATCATAGGAGGGCTGACCTCGTCCGTCCTTATGACCGTATTCATTGTGCCCGCGGCCTACGTCCTGATTTACAAAAACAAGAAGAAAGCGCCGCAGGCAGCCTAGGTTCAAACTGATGCATAAGACTTTTTGGATAAGCTGTATCGGGATTGTTTTGATTGGTGTCGGGTTCGGTCAGACACCAGCACCGGCCAGACTCACTCTGGTACAGGCCGAGGCGCTGGCGATCAGGAATCATCCTCAAGTCGCTACGGCGCGCAATGTCGCCGCCGCGGCCGGACAACACGTGGTGGAGGCCAAATCGTCCTATTATCCGGCCATCGACGGAGAAATCACCGGCACTCAGGCGAACAACCTGGCCCGGATCGGCGCCGGAATTCTGCCCGCGTCGGCTCTTTTCAACCGCAACGGGGAGGGTTTTCAGCTAAGCCAACTGGTGACGGATTTCGGACGGAGGAACAACCTGGTGCAAAACTCCCAATTGCTTGCGCAGGCAGCCGACCAGAATACCCAGGCTACTACCTACGATGTGGTCTTCGCGGTCAACAAAGCGTATTTCGGGGTGCTGGGGGCACAGGCATATGTCGGCGTCGCGCAGGAAACCGTGAAAGCGCGGCAGACGTTGACCGATCAGGTGGTCGCGCTCGCGAATGCCAATCTCAAGTCGCAGGTCGATGTTCAATTTGCCGAGGTCAACCTCTCTCAAGCCAAACTGCTGCTCATTCGAGCTCAGGATGCGGTCAAGCGGGCCTATGCGGATCTCGGGCGAGCGCTGGGAGAAGACCGGCCCATCGAGTATCAACTGGAAGAGCCTCGGGTGGCGCCGGCGCCTCCCGACACAACCGAGCCACTGATGAATGAGGCGATCCAGAATCGTCCGGAACTGCACGAACTCCGGTTGCGTCTCGCCGCGGCTCAGCGCTTTGAGGAAGCGGAGAGAGATTTGAAGCATCCCAATGTCACGGTGCTAGCCGTGGGCGGCACATTACCGTACATCGATCAGGCACCGAACCGAACTGCTCCGTACGGTTACGAGGGTATCGGGGTGAATGTCGACATCCCAATTTTCAACGGCCATCTCTTCTCGGCCCGTGCACAGGCTGCGCATTATGAGAGCCTGGCTGAAGACCAACGGCTGCGGGATCAACAGCAGGCCATCGAACGGGACGTGCAAACGGCCTGGATCGCTGCTTCCACGGCCTACCAGACCATACCCGTTACGGCCCAGTACGTGAGTCAGGCGCAACTGGCGCTCGAGTTGGCGCAGGGGCGCTATCAACTCGGCCTTTCCTCAATCGTGGAGATTACCCAGGCGCAGTTGAATCTTACTGAGGCGCAGATCGAAAATGTGAGCGCCAAGTACGATTACCAGAGCGCGTACGCCGGCCTGCAATATACCATTGGCGCTTTGCGGTAGAGCGAAAGCGGCTGCTGCGCAGCCGGACAGACCACACACGACGATGGTCTGTCCTACGGGGCGCGCGGTGTCAGGCGATTTTAAAGACTATGCCCAGTTTGGCATCGCGGAACCACTCCCGGGATCTCCGGCTTTTGCGCCCGGGCGGTCAACGCCGACCCGAATAGCGCAAGGGCTGATCGCCTGGTCATATTATCTTTTCCTGATTCGGAGTTCATCCAGAGCGTGCTGATAGTAACCGCCGTCCGCGCCTCCGCTAGCCCTATGTTTCCCGATGAAGGTCAGAATGGCCTGGCGGTGTGTCTCGGCCTCGGGAAAATCTTCGGTCGTCCAGAAGCGCCGGGATGGATCGAAATAGCCCGCGCGGGCAAGGAATGCTACGCCAAAATAGGTTTGCTCCTCGATCGAATCCTCGCCCGGTTCTGTGCGAAAGCCGCCATCGGGCTGAAGGGATTGTGCCAGGCACCAGCGCACCATTTTGCGGATCTCCACGGATACGGCCTGCTTCTGCGAGTCACTGAGGTACGGCCAGCCATAGCGGAGCAGGACGACGACATCCATATTGTGATGGTTGGAATAGCGCAAGCCGCCGCGCAGCCAGCCGACGGGGTAAGGAAGATCCTTCAGCGCGAGGAGCGTGTTCACCATCCGGGACAGGTCAGGCACATCGCCCTTCAGATAGCTGACTACATGAAAAGTCACGCTGAGATCGTCGACGAATTCGACGCCTCCACTACGGACGAACCTGGTGCCCCAGAAGCCGGTTTCATTACTGCGGTACCGATGAAGGATGAGGTCCATCAGGCCCTCCTTCAGGCGTGGATGCCAGCGGTAAGTCGACGGTTTGTCGTGGAGAATCAGCCGCATGAGGTCAGACATCGATTCGTTGAAGGCCCGGCGGTTGTTGATGCCGGTGTGCGCGATATCCGACACCCATAGTGCATCGAAGTAGTCGCGCAACTTGCCAGGAGAATTGATGCGGTCGAGGAAACGATATTCGTTCGGCGGCTTGGGATAGCGGTCCTCCTGGCCGAGATGGTCGTAGGAGGCGTCCAGCTTGAAGAACCACTCGTTCGAGCAAGCACCCCAACTTCCTTCTGCGTCCTGCTGCCTGGCGGTCTCTTCACGCGCCGGATTCCGAAGTCACAGCAAGATCGTCGATGCGCCGGTCGATCCTCGCAAAATCCGCGGTATTGCTGGTGAGCCAGTCGAGTTCGGTGAGGATCTGGTGAGAACAGTCCGTGCTCTGACCCGCCGATTCCCGAGCGAGGACCTGACGTTCCAACTCGCGGCGCTTCACGATTCGCGGCTGCATGAGCTTTTGATAACCAGGATTGAAGGCGAGCATTTCGCGATCGACGCTGGCGTTCTGGTCGAGGTCGGCGGGCGGCACTGCGGCGGCGGCGAGCAACAACCCTAACGTTGCGG
Source organism: Terriglobia bacterium (assembly GCA_963747535.1). Taxonomy (GTDB): domain Bacteria; phylum Acidobacteriota; class Terriglobia; order Bryobacterales; family Bryobacteraceae; genus CAVVFX01. Next base: position 450,314 of record CAVVFX010000025.1, on the reverse strand, counting down.
CGATCATGGGGTTTCCCGGAAATCGCGCAGCAGTGCGGACCAGCCTCCGGTCCATTGATCGTCGGCCAGATTAAAGGCCACGTCGACACGCATGCCCGGGCGAAGTTCTGCGACACGGTGCCCCAGGCCGAAGCCTTTGAAGAAAAGCGTGCGGCGTTCCTGTTTCAACCAGACCTTCATATGTTTGTCTTTCCACAGCGCCGGCGTACTGGCGACCTCCGCATTGAGGATGGCGAAGAGGGGTTCGGGATTGGAATTGCCGAAGGGCGCGAGTTGCTGCACGTCGCGGAAGATGCCGTCGTGCAGATCGACAAAGTCAAGACAGGCGTCGACTTCGACCGTCGGGCAGAAGTCGTCCGAGGTGAGCTGGCGGGCGGCGTACTGATTGAAGCGCTCGCGAAATTCGGGAACCCGGGCGGCGTCCATGGTCAGACCGGCGGCGTGATGATGGCCGCCGTACTTGATGAAGAGGTCGGGCATGGAGTCCATGGCGTTGAGCAGATGGAAGGCCGCGATGCTGCGCCCGGAGCCCTGCGCTACGCCGCCCTCTTCACTGAGGACGAAGACCGGCCGGTGGAAGCGCTCGACGATCTTGCTGGCGACGATTCCGAGCACACCGCGATGCCAGGCGGGAGCACAGAAGACGAGCGCTGCCTGGGAGTCGGTGACGGGTTCGGCCTCGCAAGCAGCTAGGACTTCCTCGACGATGCACGCTTCCTCCTGCTGACGATCGGCGTTCAGGAGATGGAGCTTTTCGGCGAGCGATTTAGCCCTGATGAGATCGTCGGTGAGAAAGAGCTCGACCACATCGCGAGCGTCCTCCATGCGGCCGGCGGCGTTGATGCGCGGAGCGATACGGAACGCGATCTGGGTCGCGGAGGGGATCTGGCCGTCGCGAAAATCGGCGACATTGAGCAGCGCGCGAAGTCCGGGGCTGCGCACGTCGCGCAGACCGCTCAAGCCGTGGCGCACGATCACGCGATTCTCACCGGTGAGCGGAACGACATCGGCGACGGTCCCGATGGCCACGATTTTCAGGAAGCCGGCCAGTACGCGGCGGAGTTTGTCGTCGGGCCAGTCGAGGGCCTGGAGCAAGGCCTGGACGAGTTTGAAGGCCACGCCGACGCCGCAGAGTCCTTTGTCCGGATAGGTGCAATCGAGGCGATTGGGATTGAGTACGGCGAGCGCGGGAGGCAGTTCGCCTTCGGGCAGGTGATGGTCGGTGACGATAACGTCGACTCCGAGTTCACGGGCGCGGGTGACGACGGCGGCGGCACGAATTCCGGTGTCCACGCTGATGATCAGCTTGATGCCGTTGGCCGCGGCAGACTCGACCTTGGCGGCGTGCATGCCGTAGCCGTCGCGGAAGCGGTTGGGGATCTGGAAGCCGACGTTGCCGCCGGCCATTTCGATAGCGCGCTTGAGGATAACTGTGGAAGTGGTGCCGTCGACATCGTAGTCGCCATGGATTTCCATGGGCTCGGAGTCGCGAATGGCGCGCTGGATGCGTGCGACGGCGAGGTCCATGTCGCGGAGGAGGAAGGGGTCGTGCAGGTTGTCGAGGGAGGGCGACAGGAAGCTTCTGGCGGCAGAGGCGTCGGAAAAGCCGCGGGCGCAGAGGATTTGAGCAACGGCCCGCGGGATGCCCAGCGCGGTGGAGAGTGCGGCGATGAGAGACGCATCGGTCTCCGGCAACAGCCAGCGGGATTGTCGGGTCAAGTGAAATTGTAATATGCGGAGCGGGTAGGTTTTGCGGATCGAACCCAATTTGGAGCCGGCGGAAAAAACGAACTCCTGGCGCCGCGCGACTGAATGCATAGGCCGGGCTCGCGGTGCGGGAAATTGCGGATCGAACCCAATTTTGTGTAATGGGTTGTGATTTGTTGGGGTTAGAGGGCGTGGCGCGCAGGGGAGAGAATTTTTGTAGCCGCAGATCGGTCTCATCGTCAAAGGGGTTCCTCAGATTTGAATCGTCGCGCGCGTCGGAGCGACCAGCAGACGGGACATATTGGCTCGTCTAGTTTCAGGTTGACATGCGCGGGAGGGTTTTTGGGACTCGGCGGCTATGTGATTGAGATGAGAGGAAAGAAATGGGTAAAAAGGGTTGAACCGGTGAGGGTTTACGCGGCGCCTTTACCCGACGGCTCAGTATCCTGGCGTCTACGGAAAAGGTGAGCAGGCGTCATAATGGAATCAATGGCAACTGTCCACATGAGCGAATCCGAGGTAGCCCGCGATCTTCACGCCGTGTTGGCCAAAGTGCGGCAGGGCGTAGAAATTGTTATTGAACAGGACCGTCGGCCTGTCGCTGTGCTGAAATCACCCACGCCCGCCGCGCCCGGCCGCAAGTTGAGCGAGTGCATCGCTCTGGCCAAGGCTTACGAAGCCCAACTCGGCTACGCGCCCATACCGGATGAGGACTTCGCCAAGGACGTGCAGGCTGGCATCGACGCGCATCGTGATTCGTTCGAGCCGCCCTCATGGGATTAGTCCTCGACTCAAGTGTGCTCATTACCGCCGAGCGGGAGAAACTACCGGTCAGTGAACTCCTGGCTTCACTGGAATCCGAGCACTCGGAAGCCGAGTTCCTGCTATCTTCGATTACTGTAATGGAACTGGAGCACGGCTGGCACCGCGCCAGCACACCTGAAGTCGCTTCCAGGCGCCGCCAGTATCTCGATGAGGTGTTTGCGATCATCCCCGTCGAACCTTTCACCCGTGAGATGGGCATACTCGCCGCTAAGATCGACGCCGACATGAAGAAGGTGGGAGCTCTCGTCGCGACCGCCGATCTTCTGATTGGGGTCACCGCTCTATACTACGAATATGCCATTGGAACCCGCAACGCACGACACTTCCGAATGATTCCAGGGCTTCATGTCCTCTCTCTTTAATTTGCCCTATTGAGCGCCTGAATCGCGCATAGTGGCTTGTCCCGGGTGCATCCGCTCCGGTAGCGGCACATATCATTCTCCGAGGCGTTACCCTGATATGCCTCACTCGTCCAGGTGCCAATCTGGCAGCCGCTTACCTTCATCGTCGAAGGGCCACCATGCGTCGTCGGAGGCGTGAAAATCCGTTCCCTTTTTCGTGATGTAGAAGTAGGTTTTGAAATTCTCTTCAACCTGGTCGAGCGACCGCATGCTCTCAAGTTCTCCGGAAAACGAATCACGGGGGTTGGGCAGATTGGCGAGATCGTAAGCCTTGGCCAGCCCGTCCTCGACCAAACCGGCTAACGCGTTCACGATTTCGGAACGCTTAACAACGAGTCCCAGTTTCCGGCAATTCCCTGCCACCTCTGGCAGGATTATCTGATCGACGTTCTCGAAGTCATCACAGATCGCGTCCAGGACCATCATTCGAACGAGTTCACGCCGGTCCATATGTCTATTCGACCACTGACGAAGTGATATCGCAAACAATCGTAGTGAAAAACCGCGTTATCGTAGGTTGGGACGCGCGTCGGCGGTCAGCACTGCAGGTTTCGCGTGCGTACGATACTATCGGGATGGCAGAAACTCGGCCGAGACAGCGTCAACTCGCCTTCCGGAGGACGTCTTCCACGGCGTCTGGGTGCTTCGCAATTACAGCTAGCAGAACGCGCGTCGGAGCATCCGGATGAGATCGGCCATGCTCCCAGTTCCTCAGCGTCGCAGGCGGGAAACCAAACTTAACCGCAAACTGCGTTTGGCTCAGTCTCATCTTCTTACGGACTTTGCGAACATCCACGGTAGGAACGTGCACCAGCGTTACGCGGGCGCGATCGTTCTCTCCCCTCGTCCATGCAATTGCCTCTTCCAGTCCCTCAATGATGCGCCCGCCGACGCTGGCCCGCTCGGCTGCTTTCGTCTTCTTAGCTGTCGTTTTGATCCTGGTCATGAGTATCTCCTTATTACTTTCTCCCGTACCCCGCAGCGATTAGTGGCACAAGCCGTCGCATCGCGTTTCTCTCGGCTTTCGTCAGGTTCGACTTTTCGTTCTTCGCATATGCCGCCAGCAGGAAGACAGGCAGCAGTTGGCTGTGAAACTAGTAAATCACCCGAACACCGCCCCGCTTTCCTCTTCCGGAAAATCCCCACCGGATTTTCCGCACACCGGCGGTTTCAGGAATGATCTGGCCGGCTTCCGGATTGGCGCCAATGAACGCAACCAGGTCGGCCCGTTCGCTTTCCGAGAGTGACGACTTCACGCCCGTCAGGAACCGATGGGTTTCCACTACGATCATGGGAACATCATCCATATAACTACTATACGCAATTTGCGCATAGTACGCGCGCCGGCGATGCTGCGAGCACAAGAGCAATTCGAAGCTGCATTTGCGTATGTACGACCTTAGCGCGACCGTTGTGAGGATGGAAGGACACGCCGCTCGAACAGATCTACCGGCTCACAAACTCACTCCCTGCGATGGTGAAGCGGAGCGGGAGGTCGGCACATTTGGAGATGCCGATGCGCGGGCCGGCGACGATTTCGAAAGGCTCCGCGCCCCGCCGGTCGCGCACGACGAGCGCGCCTTTCGTGACATCCGCTCCGTTCTGTGCCCGCGTGATGCCGAGCGCGAGAGTGAGTTTTCCGGGACCCGACGCGATATCCCGGAGGCGCTTCGCGCCCGGCCTTCGAATCCGCATCAGGTCGACGCCGAGCAAGGGCTCAAGGGCGCGGATGAGAACTGCGCCCGCTGTGCCCGACGGCTCGGTAACCACATTGACGCACTCGTACATGCCGTAAATGAAGTAGACGTACGCATGTCCCGGCGGTCCGAACATCACTTCGGTGCGCTTGGTGAGGCCGCGGTAAGCGTGTGAAGCGGCGTCGTCCAGTCCGAGATAGGCTTCGGTTTCGACGATGATGCCGCCGGTCGCTCCGTGAATCAGAACCTTGCCCAGCAGATCGCGCGCGACCTGGATGGGCGGCCGGTTGTAGAAACTTCGCGGCAGGATTGGACCTAGCCCCGTGCTCCGGGTTGTTATCATAGACACGCTCGGATGATACAAAAATCTTCAGAAGGCAGCTTGCGGCTCTTCACCGGTATCGCGGTGCCACCGGCCATCAGCGCGCGGCTCGACGAACTGGTGCGGCGTCTCAAACCGCTGGCCGCGATTCGCTGGAGCCCTGCCTCTAATTTTCACATCACAACCAAATTCATCGGCGCGTGGCCGCAGTACCGGCTGGAAACGATGACGCAGGCGCTGGCCCCCTTACGAGGCAGCGGCCCCTTCCGCATTGCCGTGCGCGGGCTCGGCTTCTATCCTCATGCGCGATCGCCGAGGATTTTCTGGGCCGGGGTCGACGGTGGTCCACCGCTTGCGGCGCTGGCGTCCCGGATTGATCAGGCTTGCGCAAAGTTAGGCGTCAAGCCGGAGAACAAGACCTATTCGCCGCATCTGACGCTGGCCCGGATCGATCCGGAGAAAACCACCCGGCCGGGTCTCGATGCCCTGCGCGAAGCCGTTGCCCGGGATCCCGATCCGCAGTTCGGCGAATTCGACGCCGGCTCTTTTCACTTGTACCTGAGCCGGCCCGGCAGTCATGGATCAGTCTATACGCCGCTCGCGGAGTTTCCGCTGTGATGGGGTTGCCGGCAGTTCTCATGGCTTACCTGCTGGGTTCGATACCGTTCGGTTACCTGATCGTGCGGGCGACGACCGGAACCGATATCCGGAAGACGGGCAGCGGCAATATCGGAGCGACCAACGTTCTGCGCACCACGGGACGGGCGGCAGGTGTGCTGACGCTGTTGCTCGACTTTGCGAAAGGCTATGTGGCCGTCTGGCTGGCGTGGCGTCTTACTGGCGGCGATCCGGTGTGGAGCGCCTTAGCCGCGGTTGCGGTGATCCTCGGACACGCTTATCCGGTGTTCCTGGGATTTAAGGGAGGGAAAGCCGTGGCAAGCACGCTTGGGGCGTTCCTTTTTCTGACTCCGTCCGCGATTGGGGCAGTTACGCTGGTTTTCGTGGTGGCTGTCACGCTGACGCGATTTATCTCGCTCGGCTCGATTCTGGCAGCAGGCCTGTTCCCTTTGGCAGTTTACCTGATTGCGCACCCACCATTTCCAGTTATTTTCGCGTCATTATTTGCAGGAGCGTTTATCGTGTACCGGCATCGGGAGAACATTGCCCGGCTGCGGGAGGGTACGGAGAGAGTTCTCTCACTTAAAGGCCGGAAGCGGTGAACCGGCTGGCAATTATAGGTGGAGGCAGTTGGGGGACGGCTCTCGCGATGGTTTTGGCCTCGCGGTTCGACGCGGTGGGGCTGTGGGTTTATGAGCGAGATCTGGCCCGGCAAATCGAGCGGGAGCGGGAAAACGCGGTGTACCTTCCGGGATTCCGGCTGCCGTCCAACGTGTTCTCGTCGGCCGACGTGGAGCCCGTGCTGGAGGGCGCCGCAATTGTCATTTCCGTGGTGCCTTCCCATGTGGTACGGGGGATTTTTGAGCGCATCCTGCCGTATCTTCGCGACGACATGTTATTCGTCAGCGCGACGAAGGGGCTGGAGAACGGAACACTCGATCGCATGACGGAAGTGATACGCGAGGTGGTCGGGAAGGTCTTTGTGCCGCGCGTGGTGGTGCTTTCAGGTCCGACGTTCGCGCGGGAGGTTGCGGCGGGCAAACCGGCCGCAGTCGTGGCCGCCTCGGTAGATCAGGAGGCATCGCGGGTGGTTCGCGAGCGATTCTCCGGTCCGACCCTACGGGTGTATTCTGGAAGCGACACGATCGGTGTGGAAATCGGCGGCGCGGTAAAGAACGTCGTGGCGATCGGTGCCGGCGTGTGCGCAGGTCTCGAACTGGGCCACAATGCCCTGGCTGCCCTGATCACACGGGGCTTGGCGGAGATGACGCGGCTGGCAGTTGCGATGGGCGGAAAGCCGGCAACACTATCGGGACTCGCCGGTTTAGGTGATCTAGTCTTAACCTGTACTGGAGAGCTTAGCCGTAACCGCCAGGTGGGTTTAGAGTTAGCGGCAGGCAGGGGACTTCTGGAAATCGTCGGGTCACGGCCCATGATCGCGGAAGGAGTAAAAACCTGCGGTGCGACGGTGGCGTTAGCGGCAAGGTATTCAGTAGAAATGCCGATCGCGCAACAGATGCATGCGATGTTAAACTTGGGGCGTTCACCGGCAGAGGCTGTGCGTGAGCTTATGGAACGCTCGCTAAAGATGGAATAAGCAAGTGGTTCCACGGAATTCACCGAAACTAACCTATGGCTGAAGGGGTTAACACGGGTATGGGAGCCTCGGCGGCTCTTGACTACGATGCGCAGTTGATGCTTCGTGTCAAGGACGGCGACGGGGCCAGTTTTACAGAGCTCCTTGAAAAACATAGGTCGCCCGTGGTCCACTTTTTGTACCGGATGGTGCAGGATCACGCGGTTTCGGAAGAGTTGGCGCAGGAAGTATTTCTGCGGGTTTATCGTTCCAGGAACACCTACGAACCGACGGCGAAATTTACGACCTGGCTGTTCCGGATTGCCACTCACCTGGCTCTCAACTGGCTGCGAGACGGCAAGAATGAACGCGGGCAAGAACGGCTGGATGATGTTAGCGGCGACGGGCCAGTCCGGGAAGTGGCGGATCGCCGGGTTACCGTGGAGCAGAGAATGCTCTATGAGGTTCGTCTGGACGAAGTGCGGCGAGCGATCGCAGCGCTGCCGGAGAAGCAGCGTGCGGCCGTGCTGATGCATAAGTATGAAGAGATGGAATATTCGCAAATTGCGAGAGCGCTGGACTGCTCGGAGTCGGCAGTGAAGTCACTGCTGTTTCGGGCATATGAAACGCTGCGGGCCCGGCTCGCGCATATGGCGTGACACGAGATTCAGGTCTCCTGCGTTAAACGTAAGAAAGGAGTTACGAGCACTATGAACTGTCCAATCCGAACCGAAGAAACTGCCGAGATGCTATTGGCGTATACCGCGCGGCGGTTGGATCCGGCCAAGACGGCGATCCTCGAAAGCCATATGGACGTGTGTGCGGAGTGCGCGGAATTTCGCGTCAAGCAGGAACTGGTCTGGCAGGCGCTGGATGCCTGGGAAGCGCCTCCAGTCACGCCCGATTTCAACCGGCGTCTGTATCAGCGGATCGAGTCTGAAGCGGCGGCTCCGTGGTACGTGCGTCTGATCTCAACCCCCTGGGCGATGTGGAAACCGGCTATCCCTCTCGCGTTTGCCGGTCTGCTGATCATGGCTGGTTTTATGCTGGATCATTCAGTTTCCCTCACTGCCCCCTCTACCCCGCCCGCGATTCGTGTTAGTGTGACAGAAGCCGAGCAGGTAGAGAATGCACTCGACGATCTACAGCTTTTGCGCCAGCTTGATTCGGGCGCAACATCCTCCTCAGCGGAGACGATGTAAACGTTGAATGAAGTTGATTGCCGCCATTCCGGTGTTCGCAGCGGTGTGCCTCGTAAACCCAGCCGATGCCCAGAAGGTGACCCGGCCGGCGGCGAAACCTTCCACCCCGCCCCGGGCACAGCAATCAGCGCCCCCGCCATCCAAAAACAGACCCCAAGAACCGCCTGAAGGCGGCCCCGCGTCTCCCCAGAATCTGGAGAAACTGCTCAAGCTTACTCCCGAACAACGTAACAAGGCCTTGAGTTCCCTGCCCCCTGCGCGGCGCGAGCAAGTGCTGGCGAAGCTCAAGAACTACCAGAAGATACCCCCCCAGCAGCGGGCCAGAGAGCTGGAACGTTTCCAGCGGCTGCAGATGCTGCCCCCGCAAAAGCGCGCCGAAGTTCGGGCTTCTTTGAAGAACTTTCAGACCGTTCCGCAGCCGCGGCACCGGCAGATACAGGCGCAGATCAATCAGATGAGCGGCTTGTCGGATTCCGACCGGCGTGCGCTGATGAACTCAGAGGAGTTCAGAAGCAAGTACACTCCTTCGGAACAGCAGATGATTGGGGATATTTCGTTGGTTGAGTCGAAGCGGTAAATGGCCGCTGCGCAGTTTAGAAAAGCGGCTGCTGCGCAGCCGGGCAGACCACATAAAACGATGGTCTGCCCCGCGGTGCTCTTGGGTCTGCCTGTTTTAGCTTGAGTTTGGGTGCGTGTTTCAGGTCTGAGCTTGGGTGCCTGTACTAGACGTGAGCGTCCAGCATTTTGGTGACTTCTGACTTACCTACCGCGCCGACCCGCTGCTCCACGACTTGTCCGCCTTTGAATAACAGCAGCGTCGGAATGCCGCGGATGTTGTAGCGCATCGCTACCTGGCCGTTCTCATCGACGTTCAGTTTGCCGATCTTGGCTTTGCCCTGGTACTCGGTGGCAACTGCATCGATCGTAGGCGTCATCTGCCTGCAGGGGCCGCACCATTCCGCCCAGAAGTCGACGAGTACCGGCACTGGTGATTGCAACACCTCCTGGTCGAAACCGCCGTCAGTAAAGTTGAGTGTATTCGCTCCTGCCATGTCTATTCTCTTTTTCCTCGTACTGCTCTTAGATTAATTACTCCATCGCCGGGATTCATGCCCGCCTCAAACGATAGTAGCAGCATGATAGACCACGAAAAACGCCCGTCTGCCTTACGGTACCAGCCGGTCGTAGAGATCGGAATATTCGCGAGCCGAGCGCTTCCACGAAAAATCGCGCGACATGCCGGCCCGCATCCGTAATGCCCACGCTTTACGGTCCGTCCATGAAGCGCACGCGCGCTGCACGGCGGCCAGAAACGCTTCCGGAGAGTATTCGCAAAATTTGAAACCGGTCTCCTCATCGATGGAATCTTCGAGGCCGCCGGTCGCCCTCACCACCGGTGGGGTTCCGTAGCGAAGGCTGTAGAGCTGGTTCAGGCCACAAGGCTCGTAGCGGCTGGGCATGAGGAAGATATCCGACCCGGCCTCAACGCGATGCGCCAGTCCGTCGTTGTAGCCGATATACACGCCGGCACGGTCGGGATGATCGGCGGCCAGCTGCCGGAACGCCTCTTCGTAGCGGGACTCCCCGCTGCCGAGTGCAACGAGATAGCAATCCGAACCGAACAGCTCTGGTGCAATCTGCGCGACCAGGTCGCAGCCTTTCTGCTCCGTAAACCGCGAGACGATCCCCAACAGGGGCCGTTCCATGGCGGCTTCGGGAAGGCCGAATTCCTGCAGGAGAGCCCGCTTGCAGGCCTGTTTGCGGGCCGGATCCTCCACCGAATAGGGAGCGGCAATATGCGGATCGGTCGCGGGATTCCAGCGCTCGTAATCCACGCCGTTGAGGATACCGCTCAGCACCGAACTGCGGGCACGGAGCAACCCATCGAGGCCGGCTCCATACTCGGGCGTCTGGATTTCTTTGGCATAGGTCGGACTCACGGTCGACAGCGCATCGCTGTAAACCAGTCCGCCCTTCAGATAGCTGATATCGCCGAAGAACTCCAGTTTATCGGGCTGGAAGAACTCGGCCGGAAGACCGATCTCCGGCAGCACGTCAGGCTTAAAGAGACCCCGGTAGACCAGGTTGTGGATGGTCAGGAGAGTGCGGCAACCCATGAAAGTCGGATCGGTGGCCATGAGGGTCTGGAGATAGACCGGCACGAGTCCGGCCTGCCAGTCGTGGCAGTGGAAGATATCGGTGCGGAACAGGAGGCGAGCCACCTCGAACGCGGCTCGGGACAGCAGGGCGAAGCGAAGGTGGTTGTCCGGATAATCGCCGCTGGCATCGCCATACAGTTGATCGCGATCGTAGAGAGGTGGGTAATCGAGGAAGAAATAGGGAACTGCGGTGCCTTTGGCCCGGTGGATCGCGGTCTGGTACAACCTGGGGCCTAGCCGGAGGGTGAGGTTTTCCCAAACCGGATCAGACTCGGCCTCCCGTGCGCGTCCGTAGCGCGGGATCAGGACGGCGACCTGGTGACCCAGCGCCGCAATCTCGCGGGGCAGCGATCCGACAACATCAGCCAGACCTCCGGTGGTGGCAAAAGGGGTCGCCTCCGATGCGACCATGAGGATGCGTGGCATGTCCGTTGTCCGTTTTTTGTTGTCCGAATCGGATGTCAGCGCCGTGGTTTCTGGCTGACAACTGATGACTATTCTAGCTAACAACCGAAGACGGGAACGGATAACGGACGACGAAAAGCGGAAGACGCCTAATGCCCTTCGGTCGCGAGCAACTGCTGGAACTTCGCCTTCTGTTTGTTGTCGAGAATCTGCATGACGCGCGTCTGTCCATCTGACAAAACGTTGTCGTAGTATTTTGCAACGTCGTCGAGGATCATCGCTAATTGGCGGGTCTGCTCAGTGGTAAGATCGAGGTCCTTATGCAGACGCTCGACTTCAGCGTGGGAGCTGAAATGGCCGCGATCTACGACGCGGCCCGGGTGATTTCTCATATTCATGAACAGCGCACCAGTTACGATGCCGCACAAGTAAATGAGAGCGAAAGAAAGACAAAGAGTGGCTTTAGCGCTCTTGGGAGGCGCAACCAGGGTCGACATTTCCTCAGTGCTCGTAAGCCGCCAAAGTGACCAGAATATGCTGCCGGTCAGCCGGGCTTTCATGAGGAGCCGAGACGTTGTGCTCGGTCAGTGTAGCCTGTTCGGTTGCAACCGAAGTCGCGTAATCAGACTCCCGGGAAACCAGGTAGCTCCCCAAGATGGCCAACAACATCAGCGACGCGAACGCAACTTTACGGAAAAACTGGAGGTCGGGCGCAAAGATTCCCCATAGGGGTGATTTCTGCTCGGTCTCGATGGTTCGGGCGACCTTGGCGTAAAAGCCAAGGGGCGGATGAATTGCCTCTGCCGCTTCGACGCGGAAAGACTGGAGGGATACCGAGAGCTGCTCCATCTCGTCCATTTCGTGAGCGCAAGGCGGACAAACTTCCAAGTGCTGAGTAAAAGAACGCGATACGGGTTCGCCGCTCAAATACTCTTCGAGCTCGTTGAGAATTTCGTCATGCATATGCTTCCCTGAAAAAAACCGGTTGACGGATGCAGATCTTGACGCCTGCTATCCTTTTTCACTATTTACCAATCCCGGCCGATCCAGCCTCTGCGAGGCTTTCACCAGCTTCTGCCGGGCACGAAAAAGTTTAACCTTAATTGTATTCTCATTCATGCTCATCATATCGGCAAGTTCTTCTACCGAATAACCTTCCACTTCCTTGAGCATGAGCAGGGCGCGCTCCTCTTCCGAAACGCGCGACATCAACTTCAACACATAATCCCGACGCGCGAGAGTAGTATCCGCGGAAGGCTGCCGGTCGACCGCTGGCTCAGTATTCTCCACCCGGCGGACCTCGTCTTCGCTCAGATCGCTCTCGTAAACCAGTTTGCGCACCTTCTTCTTGCGCAGATAATCGAAGCATTCGTTGACCGTGATCTTGTAGATCCAGGTGATCAGCGAACTGCGGAAATCGAAATTCCGGATGGAAAAATAGACTTTGGCGAACACCTGCTGGGCGATGTCTTCTACATCGTTGCGCTGCCGGACGATGCCATGAATGATGGAGAACACCTTGGATTGGTATTTCTCCACGATTTCCTGGAAAGCCGTTTCGTCGCCCGATTGCGCGCGCCGAACCAGGGCGCCTTCCTGGGTATTCTGATAGTCCACTCGCGTTCTGACTACTGCTCGATTTCCAATTGCGGGTAGTGGTAAGGTTCCGGCCAGTGTTCCCATACGCTCATGTCTACGCGCGACGCGCCCGTCCGGTTTCACTGGTGCTGCCGTAACCTTCTACTACTACGGAAGATAGCACGAAACGCCGGGAGGATTCGGCTAAAAAGAATGTATAAGTCCATACGGAGCAGAGAGTTTGCTTAGCATGCAAGGGGCGGAAGTCCCTCCAGCGCGCGAGAGCAGGCGCAAACGCCTACTCCCCCCCAGTCTTGCGCTGCAACTCCGGGGGGACCCGTTGGCGGTCCAAAGGTTCGAACTTCAGGACCCACTTCAGCGGCTGTGTCGAGGGCAAATAGCACTCCTTGTCGTCACACACCTGATAGCGCAGCGAACCTTCCACCGTCAATTCGTTGGCGCTGCCGAGGAGCGGTTTAACCTGCGCGTCGGTGCCGATCACGATATCCCGTACCAGCCGTACTTGCCCTAAAAATACCGGGACGGTCTCCTTAATCACGTCCAGGTGAATCACCTGAGGCTTGGGATACACAGCCGTCAATACTTTGTACCCGGCACTATCGGGCAGCTTCCAATCGATCGGAATGTAGCCGCCCTGAACGCCCGGAGCGTAGACGTGTATCCTGGGCTTCAGGTCGAGATCCACGACCAGCGAGATGTGCTGACCCTGGTGTACGAGCTCGTTACTCGAGGAAGTCGCGAGCTGGAAATATTTGGTCTCCGCGGTGGAGTGCGCTTCCTCGGTCCGAATGCCAAACTGTTTCACCAGGATCTCGGCCGCCGTGTCGCGCTCCTTGAAATCGTCCACGAAGAACTTGGAAATCACGACGCCCTGGCGGTCGACCAGATAGGTTCCCGGATAGGGAATGCCGGAAAAAGGCGTGTTCCTGGGCGCGGATTCGTTCAGAATGCCGAAGCTTTGGATGATCTTGGACTGCGGATCGGACAACAGGGGAAACGTAATGCCACGCCGCTCCGCAAAGTTCTGCAGGATGGCAACCGAGTCGTAACTGATGGCTGCGAGGCCGAAGCCCTGCGCCTGGATCCGCGGGAAATCATGCTCCAGCTCCACGAGTTGGACCTTGCAGTAGGGTCACCAGTCGGCTGACCGGAAAAATACCAGCAGTGCGCCCTTGGGACCGGAAATGCTTTCGAGCGTCCGAACCCGTCCATGCTGGTCCTGCGCCTCGAATTTCGGCACCGGGGAACCGACGCCGGGACCAGTGCGGATGGGTGCGGGTGTCTGCCCGAACATTCCCAGGGTGCTGACCATCGCGAGAAACACCAAACGCATGTTTACCAGCATGGCACATCTTTTGCGAACCGAATCCTCAGTCATTTCGTCTTAGTAGTAACCGTTCGGCCGATGCGAGGTATAGATAGGCAATGCACTGGGACACTCTGGTCCAAGATATTCGGTATACATTGCGACGGCTCCGCCACGACTCCGGATTCGCTTTAGCCGCGGTCCTGATCATTGGGTTAGGCGTCGGCTCCAATACCGCGATATTCAGTATCGTGAATACCCTGCTCTTCCGTCCCATGCAGTTTCGCGATTCGGAGAGGCTGGTCTGGATCGCGAATGCAGGGGCGGGCGGCGATGGCGGACTCTCGTCCCAAACCACCAAGGTCGACAACTATCAGGACTGGAACCGAATGAACCAGTCCTTTGAGGGCCTGACATCTTACTTCGCGTTTTTCGACTATGGCACCTACACGATGGTCGGGACCGGTGAGCCGGAGCGGCTGATCGGAGCCGGCGTCGAACAGAATTTTCTCTCCTTCCTGGGCGTGCAACCCGCGCTGGGCCGAAACTTCTCGCCGGACGAATGCACCTTTAACGGCAAGCAAGCGGTGATTCTCACGCACGGTCTGTGGGAAGGCCGCTTTGGGTCCGATCCGCAGATTGTCGGGAAGTCGATCACCTTAAACGATAAGCCGCGGACGGTTGTCGGCATTTTGCCCGCCAGTTTCGATTTCAGCTCGGTGTTCACGCCCGGCTCCCGCGTCGATATGCTGGTGCCCTTTCCCATCACCGCTGAAACCGACCGCTGGGGCAACACTCTCGCCGTGATCGGACGGTTGAAACCTGGCGTGACCGTTCAGCGTGCGCAGGCCGAGTTCGACTTGATCAACGACCAGATCCGCCAGGCGCACCGTGACCGCTGGTCCTTCGGCGCCAAACTGACGCCCTTGCAGGAGTATCTGACAGGCCGGTTTCGCCGCGGACTGCTGGTGCTCCTTTGCGCCGTCGGAGCGGTGCTACTGGTGGCCTGCGCCAATCTCTCGAACCTCTTGCTGGCCCGAGCGGCCTCACGCCGGAAGGAGATGGCCATTCGCTCGGCATTGGGCGCCAGCCGCGGACGCCTGGTGCGCCAGATGCTCGTCGAGAGCCTGATTCTGGCGTGCGCCGGAGCGGTGGTAGGGCTGGCCATCGCGTACGCCGGGATCCGATCGCTCAGCGTCATCCGCGGCGTCAGTATCCCGCTGCTGCGCACGGTTCAAATGGATGGGTCAGCGCTGCTATTCACGCTGCTCGCGACTGTGACGGCAGGATTCCTGTTCGGCCTGGTACCGGCGCTGCAGATCTCGAGTACGCACCAATCCGAGTCGCTCAAAGACGCGGGGCGCGGCATGAGTGAAGGCCGGCGAAGCGCCTGGACGCGGCGCCTGCTGGTGGTTTCGGAAGTGGCGTTTGCGTGTATCCTGCTGGTCGGAGCGGGCCTGCTGATCCACAGCTTTCTGCGCGTGCTCGACGTCGACCTGGGCTTCCGGCCGGAACGCGCGGCGGCATGGCGCATCGATTCGGGAGCCAAGTACCAGACAGCTATGCAGCAGGTGGCCTTCTACGACCGGTTGGTGCGAGCTGTCGAGGCAATTCCTGGTGTAGAGTCGGCCGGCATTACCGACGCCCTGCCGCTCAGCCGCGACCGAAGTTGGGGCGCAGCCGCACGCGGCGTCACCTATCCGAAAGGGCAGATGCCCCTCAGCCACCCGCGCCTGGTCGACTGGCGCTATCTCAGCACCATGAAGATTCCGCTGATCGCGGGCCGGGAATTTAGCGAACGCGACACGGCCGATAGCGACAAGGTCATCATCATCAACCAGAAGATGGCGCGCCGCCTCTGGCCTGGCCAGGATGCCATTGGTCAGCTCATGAGAGCGGACCAGGAACGGCGTGTCGTGGGAGTCGTTGGCAATGTGCGTCACCAGGCGCTCGAAGAGGAAGGCGGCCTGGAAATGTACCTGCCGATCACCCAAGCCACGGACAATTCGGTGGAACTGGTGGTCAGGACTAAGGTCCCTCTCGACTCCCTGGCTCCGGCCATGAGAGCCGCGCTGCGCGGCGTAGACCCCAATCTGCCGACGGCAGAGTACCAGCCGCTGGGCGAACTGGTCGAACGGGCGGTTTCGCCTCGCCGGTTCATGGTAATGCTGCTGAGTGCTTTTGCCCTGACGGCCCTGCTGCTGGCATCGATCGGAATTTACGGCGTCGTCTCCTACACCGTCACCCAACGGGTTCCCGAAATTGGGATTCGCATGGCGCTGGGTGCGTCGACCGGACAAGTGAAACGCGACGTGATGGGACGGACGCTGGCGATGGTGTTGAGCGGAGTTGTCATCGGAACACTGGGCGCTCTGGTCGTCGCGCGCGTAACCGCTTCCCTGCTCTACCAGTTGGCGCCGACTGATCCGGTAACCTTTAGCGCGACCGTCCTGGTGCTGTTGACGGTCGGTGTGGCGGCGGGGTATCTGCCTGCCCGGCGAGCTTCGAGGCTCGATCCCATGACGGCTTTGCGCGTGGATTGACGCGCCCGCATTTCCTTCTCGCGGAGACCCTGGGAGGGGTGGCGCAGCGGCCGCAATTCTCGCCGCCGGCAACTCACCAGATGCAGCGGGATCCAGGGCTGTCAGTCCGCGGAACAATCAGCCGCGGATTGTGTAGTTGGCGTTGAAACGATTGCTCTAATACCGGCGCCGGAGCTACAACCTGACTTTGCCCGGTTGACAACAAATCCATTACAAAATAAGCTGGTTGTTCCAGCCCGATGTTGGTGGCGTAGCGATTTCTACGCCGGCTAGGGAGGATGTGTCGGCGAACCACACCCTCGCTCCAGAATACTTGACGCAATCGATTCAGTAAGAAGGCCCAGGCGATTCAAAATGAAATGGTTGCGAACGCACACTGCGACCGCGCCCAGGGTTCCCGGCGAATCGTCCCCGCCGGTTCAAAACTAATATTAAAGGTGAACTGATGGCCGCCCCGAAGCCGGTACGAGCGATGAATTCAGACCGCATTAAGATCTTCACCGGTTCCGCCAATCCCAAGCTAGCCGAGGACATGTGCCAGTGTCTCGGGCTGGAGCTTGGCGCGGTGAAACTGAAGACCTTCTCCGACGGTGAGATCAACTTGCAGATCCTCGAAAACGTACGCGGCGCGGACGTTTTCGTGGTCCAGCCCACGTGCACCCCCGTTGAGCGGCATCTCCTGGAACTGCTCCTGTTTATCGACGCGCTCAAGCGCGCCTCCGCCGAGCGGGTTACCGCGGTGCTACCCTATTACGGCTACGGCCGACAGGACCGCAAGGACAAGCCGCGCGTGCCGGTATCGGCGAAGCTGGTCGCCAGTCTGCTCGAACGCGCCGGCGCGCATCGCGTGATGGCACTCGATCTGCATGCCGCCCAGATCCAGGGATTCTTCGACATTCCCGTGGATCACCTCTTTTTTCGTCCTGTGATGATCGATTACTTCAAGCGCGTGGATTCACCCAACCTGACGGTGGTCTCGCCGGATGCCGGAGGCGTGGAGCGGGCCCGGTCGGTCGCCAAGCGCCTGAACGCTCCTCTAGCCATCATCGATAAGCGTCGCGAAGAAGCCAATGTGGCTGAGGTCATGAACGTCATCGGCGACGTCAAGGGCGAAAACTGTCTGATCGTGGACGATATTATCGACACCGCCGGCACTCTGGTAAAGGGCGCTGAAGCGTTATTGGAATACGGAGCCGCGAGTGTCTCCGCCTGTGCCACGCACGCCGTCCTGTCCGGACCCGCCGTCGAGCGGATTATCGCGTCGCCGATTCAGGAAGTGATCTTCTCGGACTCCATTCCTTTGAATGAAGAAGCGCGCAGGTGCCGCAAGATTCGTGCCCTCCCGGTCGCTCCGCTGCTGGCCCGCGCGGTGCAATCGATCCACGAGGAGACGTCGGTGAGTATTCTGTTCGCGTAGGTAGGGCGACGGTCCTGCTGCGATGAGTCCCGTGTCAGTCGTGCTCTCTGGCTAGCGGCGAGCCGGTATCTTTTCCGCCAGCGGATTTGAGAAGCTGCGCGACCGGCAGAAAGCCATTTTCCAAAGCAGTGTGCAGCGGACTGGAGCCGGCGTTGGTTCCAATATTGACATCCGCGCCCTTCTCCAGCAGCAGGCGTACGACCGCCTCCCGGCCCATGGATGCCGCACCGTACAGCGGCGTAGAACCAGAGTCGGTTTCACGGGCATTGATTTCCGCTCCGTGCGCCAGCAACAGCAGCACGATCTCCTGATTGCCTGCCAGGGCTGCATCGTGCAGCGGGGTCGCTCCATAGCTGTTCCGCGCGTTCACTTGTGCGCCGGCGTTGAGCAGCAGCACGGCAATTCGCTGCTGGCCTTTTAGTGCGGCATCGTGGAGGGGCGTCGAACCCGACTTGCACCGCACGTTGACATTTGCGCCGCGCGAGAGCAGCATCTCCACCACATCGGTCTGGCCCTTCAGTACGGCTTCTTCGAGCAGGCTCGTCTCGGGAGAGTCGGGGCGCTGGACTTGCGAAGGTTGGGATTTCGCCAGCAGGAGTTTGACGCAATCAGAATGCAGGAATCGCGCGGCATTCTCGAGCGGCGTGGCGCCGGTCTTATCGCGGATGTCGGGATCCGCTCGGGACAAGAGCAGCAGTTCGACCACATCAGGAAAGCCGTGAGTCGCGGCGTCGTTGAGCGGCGTCGAGCCGTTCTCATCGTTGACCGCGTTAACATTGGCCCCGGCTGCGATCAGGGCTGCTGCGGCATCGCGATACCCTTTCCAGGCCGCGACGTCGAGCGGTGTGGACCCGCTGTGATCCGTGGCGTCGATCTGCGCTCTCCGGGCGATCAACAATTTCACCACGTCGACATACCCGCGCGCCGCGGCGAGATGCAATGCGGTACTGCCGGAGTGGTCGACGGCCTGGATGTTGGCGCCGTGATCCAGCAGCAGCGTGGCGATCGCGGTCTGACCTTTCATGGCTGCGTAGTGCAACGGTGCGGAACCGGACTCGCCGTGAGGGATGTTGGGGTCTGCGCCATGATCGAGCAGCATACGCACGAGCTCAAGGTGACCGGTCCAGACGGCATCGTGCAAAGCGGTGGCGCCGAATTCGTCGCGGGTATTGGGGTTGAAGCCGGTGGCCAGAATGGCTTGCGTAGCTGGAGCGTCGCCCGAGCGCACTGCCTGGTGCAGGTCCACGGAGAGAAATAGCAGCAGGGCGAGAATCAAGCCCGAGGGCATCCTTCTTTATCATAGTGCTCTGCGGGATCGAGCGTCATAGTGCTGCTACACGGGCCGTGCCTCGCGCAGCCTGCACCTCGGGAGGAAAACAAAATTGTGCTTGATTCCGGTTGCGATGGCGGGTACAATTCTCGGTATTTGCTGTAAGACGAAAGTGGAGCGCGCTCGACTGGCGCTAGAAAAGGACCGAACGATATGGAACTATTGAATCGAACGTTTTCACGACGCAGCGCCGCCAGGAGCATGCTATCGGCGGGAGCGGCAGGCCTGGTAGGGGCGTCGCTGGCGGAAGGCGCCCAACCACATATGCAAAATGCACTGAGAGCCCTGCAGAACGCCGCTACCCAACTGGAGGCGGCCGCAGACGACAAAGCGGGCCACCGGGCGAAGGCCATCCAGTTGGTGAGCCAGGCCATCAACCAGGTCCAACAAGGCATCCAAGCCGGCAAGTAAACCATCCGGGCAGGCTCTCAACGCCTGCCCTTCTCTTCAGATCAAGGTTCTAGTACAACGTGGACTTGCCGATTTTGAACTCCCGCAGCCACAGGGGGCCACAGTCGAAGCGATTAGCAGCCTTAGCAAGTCCCGCCAAAATGTAGAGCACGACCAGGCCAAACAGGTTCATGACAACCTGCCACTACTCTATCAAGGAAAACACCAGCCGGGTGGCCGAGCCCGAAGACTGCGCGCCGCACCCGTCTGTCTCCAGAAGCTTCCGGAAACGCGATATTGTGGGACCGGAGCTGCCGTGATCCAAACCGACGACCAAATGCTGCTCGCGCAAAAATGTATCACCAATCTGCGGACAATCCTGCTGCAGGCGCGCAAGGTCCACTCGCGGGAGGACTATGCACGAATGGCGGAGCCGATCCTGCTCGAAATCCAGCAACGCGAGCAGGAGATCCTCGAATATTTGAGCAGAGAACTGGAACAGCCGGTAGTCAGCTAGCCCTCCACGACCCTCCAGAAACGAAATCTTTCCGCGGACTCTATAATGGATGTTGTGCGTTTCCCCATCCTTTTAGGCACTTTGCTGGGCCTGTGCACAGCCGTGGGCCTCGCCGACGTGCGCGGGTGCGTCTGCGAGTTGACCAATGCCGAATCGATGCAGTCGCGCCAATGCGGTCTTTGCCGCGTTGCCGAACAGCAAACGGGTGATGCGCCCTTCTTCTTCGTCAAGGACACCAATCCGACCAAACCGAATCGCCTGCTGATTCTGCCGCGCAAACATTATCCGGGACCGCACTCTCTTTCCGAGATGCCGCCCGAGGATCGTATCGCTTTCTGGACCGCAGCCATCGCCAAGGCCCACGAACTGTGGGGCGACGACTGGGGTATCGCGTTAAATGCGGACGCCAGCCGCACCCAATGCCACACCCACATGCATATCGGCAAACTGCTGCCGGACGTCGAAAACGATGCCTTCATCGTGGTCGACGGGCCGCCGTCCATTCCGGTGCCTCCCGACGGCGGCGGCCTGTGGCTGCATCCCGTAAACGGTAAGCTACACGTGCATTTCGCCAACATTGCCGAACCTGTTCTCATGCGTTAGCGTCGGATGCGTTAACCTCAACGAAAGAGCCCATGCAACTTCTCGAAATCGCCAAATTGCCTACGGCGCAAAACTCGGCAATTCAACTGCATCCCGCCGATGACGTGGCCATTGCACGCGTGCCGCTGTCGCCGGGAACCGAATTGTCCATCGGCGGCCGAAGTATTCGCGTGGCCGACCCGATCCTTCCCGGCCACAAGATAGCCGTGACTCACAAAGCGGCCGGCGAGATGCTGCATCGCTACGGTCAGCGCATCGGCCGGGCCCTGCGCGAGATTCACCCGGGACAACACGTGCACGTTCACAATCTCTCGTACCAGGAACTCGAGACCAACTACGAGTTCCCCGAGCATGAGGTCGAGATACCCGCCCCGCTAAAAGACATCCCCACGTTCCAGGGTTTCGAGCGAGCAGATGGACGTGCCGGTACGCGCAATTACATCGCAGTGGTAGCGGCGAGCAACTGCGCAGCCCACACGACGGAGCAAATCGCCAGAAGCTTCGAGAACGAAACGCTGCCTCCGAACGTCGACGGAGTAGTTGCCTTTCCGCACGGCGAAGGCTGCGGCATGACGCAGGGTCCGGACAAAATTCAACTGCAGCGCACGCTGGCAGGCGTTCTCGATCATCCCAACGTCTCGTCGGCCCTGATTATCGGGCTAGGCTGCGAGGTGAACCAGATCGACCACTACCTGGGACCGCGCGCTGACGGTTCTCCTCCGCGCTCGGATCGATTAGTGGGGCTCACGGTCCAGGGGAGCGGCGGAACGCGCGCTACGGTAGAGGCCGCGCGCCGGGAAATTCGCAAGCTGCTCGATCAGGCCGCGTCCGAAACGCGCGTCACCATCCCAGCGTCCAAAATTACTTTGGGATTAAACTGCGGAGGCTCGGACTCATTTTCCGGCTTTACGGCCAACCCCGCGCTGGGCGTCTGTTCCGACATGCTGGCGGCGATTGGGGCAACGTCCGTACTCGCGGAGACCACCGAGATTTTCGGAGCGGAGCACTTGCTGGTGCGTCGTGCCCGCAACAAAGAGGTGGCGCTACGCCTGCTGGGCTTCGTCGAGAGCTACAAGAAATATCTGCGCCAGTTCGGTGGCAGCTTCGACGACAATCCTTCGCCCGGGAATAAAGAAGGCGGCTTGACCAACATCATCGAAAAATCGCTGGGCGCGGTCGCCAAGGCGGGAACGTCTCCGCTAATGGATGCGGTCGATTTTGCCGAACGGATAAAATCGCCGGGGTTCGTCTTCATGAATACGCCGGGCTACGATCCGCCTTCCCTCACCGGACTGGCGTCGGGCGGTTGCAACCTGATCGTATTTACTACGGGACGCGGGAGCGCGATCGGGTTCCCGTCCGTGCCGGTTATTAAGATCTCCAGCAACAGCAACACCTACAACCGGATGCGCGACAACATGGACATCAACGCGGGTGTAATCGCCGACGGCAATGAGAGCGTCGAACAACTGGGCCAGGAGATTTTCGATTGGGTATTGCGGGTGGCTTCCGGCCAGCAGACCTGCGCGGAGTTGATGGGGCACAAGGAATTCGTGCCGTGGCGCATTGGACCGGTGATGTAAGTCGGGGGATTTATGAAAAAGCTTTTAATATTGATACCGTTGGCCGTCTGTGCAATCGGGCTCTCCGGCCAGTCGAAGGCCAAAAAGAAAGACTCCAAAGCGGAGGGCACGCCGGCAGTTGCGCAGGTCTCGGCGCTGGACAAGACCACGCTCGAAAACTACGTGCGCCATCTCAACGCATGGGACCATTCGATCACTGTCGCAGTCGGGGATCCGAAGCCCGCGCCGATGGAAGGTTTCTACGAAGTCAATATCCACGCCTCGAAAGACAAAGCGTCGCAGGACCTGCTCTACTACGTGTCGAAGGAAGGGCGCATCATCCTGCAGGGTACGGTTTATCAAACCGCCGAGAACCCCTTCAAGCCGGATCTCGACAAGCTCAAGGGCATCACCGCTCTTTCGCCTAACTATGGGACTCCGGGCGCGCCGGTGGTGATCGTCGAGTTCAGCGACTTCGAGTGTCCCTATTGCCGGGACGAAGCTAAGATCCTGCGGTCGAATCTGCTCACGACGTACCCCAAAGAGATACGGCTCTATCATCTCGATTTTCCGCTCGAGGTTGTGCATCCGTGGGCGCGCGCCGCGGCGGAGACGGGCCGCTGCATTTTCAAACAGAATGCCGGCGCTTTCTGGGATTATTACGATTGGATCTACGCCCATCAGGAGGAGATCACCGTGGAAACTCTGAAGTCCAAAGTTCTCACTTGGGCCAAAGGGAAGGACAATATCGATTCTCTCCAGTTGACGCGGTGCATGGACACCAAGGAAACCGCGGCGGAGGTCGCGATGGGGATCGAACAGGCCAAGAATCTGCAGATCAACCAGACACCGATGTTCTTCGTGAACGGCCGACGTATGGCCGGCGCCGTGGATTGGGCCACCATGAAGCACGTGATTGACGACGAGATCGAGTATCAGAAGACTGCCAAGAATGCCGGTGAAGATTGCGGCTGTTCAGTGACCCTACCCTCCGTCGGAGCCCCAGCCGCCGCTACGACTCCCCTCGGTGGTCTCAAATGAGGCGGGGAGTGTCCCAAAACGGCTGCTGCGCAGCCGGGCAGACCACGAAGAACGATGGTCTGCCCCACGGAAGACGGCCTAAAGTTTGTCATGCAAGAGCGCTCCGTGGCGCGGGGCTGCTGGCTCTTGCCCTAACCGCGCTTCTGACGGCGGCTACGACCGGACCCGAACCTCTCGATCCGGACCGGTACGTGGCCCATATCCGCTACCTGGCTTCGCCAGAGCTCAAAGGCCGGGCCACCGGCAGCCCGGAAATCGAAAAGGCTGCCCACTACATCGCACGGCAGTTCAAAGAAGACCATCTGCGTTCGCTCGACGGCGACAGCTATCTGCAGCCATTTCCCGTCACCACCAGCGCGCGGTTGGGTAAAGGCAGCAGCTTCACATTCACCTCGGAAAGCAAGCCTGTCACGCTGAAAGTCCAGGAGGATTTCGTCCCCTTCAACTTCTCTGCCAAGGGGAAGTGGGAGGGGACGGTGGTGTTTGCCGGCTACGGCATCACGGCTCCAGAGTACAACTATGACGATTACGCCGGTCTAGACGCGAAGGGCAAATTCGTCCTGGTCCTACGCCACGAGCCGCAGGAGTTCGACGACAAGAGCGTGTTCGCCGGCAAGGTGTACACCGAGCACGCGCAGTTTTACAGCAAAGCCAGCAATGCCAAGGCGCATGGCGCACTGGGCGTCATCCTGATCAACGATATGGCGGCGCATCCAGGGGAAAACGATAGCCTGGAGCCGTTCGGCTCTACCGAAGGCCCGTCGGACGCAGGTCTCCCGTTCGTGCAGATAAAAGAGCACGATACCGATACGTGGTTCAAGGAGGCGGGGAAGAATCTGGTGGACATCGAAGCGGCAATCGACAAGGATCTGCATCCGCAATCCTTCACTTTTCCCGCCGGGATCGAGGTGCGCGAATCGATCGATGTCGAACGGGTGACCAGGACCGCGCACAACGTGGTGGGCTACCTGCCCGGTGAGACCGACGAATACATTGTCATCGGCGCGCATTACGACCACCTCGGTTTAGGCGGCCAGTTCTCCCTCGCGCCCAAACTCACCGGCACGGTGCATCCTGGCGCGGACGACAACGCGTCCGGCACGTCGGGGGTGATCGAGCTGGCTCGCTATTTCGCGGGACGTCCCAAAATGAAGCGCGGCGTCGTCTTTATTACTTTCGCCGGCGAAGAGTTGGGGTTGCTCGGTTCCGCTTATTACGTGCACCATCCCGAACTGCCGCTCGACAAGGCGGTCGCCATGATCAATATGGATATGATCGGGCGCATTCGCGATGGCCGCGTTTTCATCGGGGGAACCGGGACCGGGAGCACCCTGCGCAAGGACCTTGAGTCAGTAGCGAGCAACTATCCGTCGCTGAAGCCCGACTACTCGGAGACCGGCTATGGGTCCAGCGATCATTACTCGTTCACTTCCGCGCAAGTCCCGGTGCTGTTCTTTTTTTCGGGCCTGCACGCCGACTATCACAAGCCCAGCGACACTGTGGATAAGATCGACGCCCCCAGTGCCGTGAAACTGTTAAACCTCATTGCCGACGTGGCGCAACAGATCGTCGACGATCCCGTCCGTCCCGAATTTCACCGCGTGAAGGAGCCGGATAATCCGCACGGAGGAGTGGCTCCGGTGTCCAGTTCGGGTTCCGGAGGCTATGGACCCTGGTTCGGGAGCGTGCCGGACTTTGGGGAATCGGAGAAAGGCGTCAAATTCGCGGATGTGACGGAAGGATCGCCAGCCGCGCAGGCAGGTTTCAAGGGTGGCGATATTCTAACCGAATTCGACGGAAAGCCCATACAGAATCTGTATGACTTCACCTACGCGTTACGAGCGCATAAGCCGGGCGATCAGGTAAAGGTGAAGGTGCTCCGTAACGGCCAGACGGTGGAAGCCGAAGTCACTCTCCGGAAGAGGAACTAGAACCGTTGTCCGTTATCCGTTTTCAGCTTTCACGGATTAACCGCCGGGCGGCCTGACGGACAACGGATAACGGTTAAGCGGACGCTCTTGTATCCTAAATAGGGGCTGTGGCGGAAAATTGTGATCGCGGCCTAAAGCTTAGACCCCAGGCCGCCGATAGAAAGGCAAGTGCAGACGATGCCAGCTTCGCTGTTCAAACCGAGTCTCACGGGCGTGTGGAACCTGCCGCCGTTGATTCTACATCCGTTTGCCGGCCGCGAAGGACCGGACAAACTGTTGGAAGGTTCACGCGCGGCCCTGATGCTCCACGGACTGATGCCAACCGATATGGACATGGACGAGCTAAGCCGGCGCATTCTTTTGGGCCGCTACAACGAGGTCCGGATGCTCTATTTCCTTGGTAAGGATATTTTCCGCTGGATGGATCAATGCCAGGAAATCGTCGAGAAGATCGAGATCCTGAAGACTCTCGGTATTCGGATACAAAGTTTTGCGGCTGTGCTGGTGGACGCGCCGCCCCAGAGTGTCACAGAAAAGCTGAACAGTTGGGGCGTGAGCGACCAGCGGACTATTTTTTCCCGCGCGATCGGGCTGCGCAGCGCCTTTGAAGAACTGCCTCCAGCCGAGTTGTTGTCGCCGCTCTTTTTGAAGAATTACCACCGGTACGCCGACCATCTATACGCCTGCTATCAGCGGCTCAGCCCGTTCACGGCGATTGGCTCCGAGAACTTTCCCTTCGAGCTCTATGGCTCGGAGGAATACTCGAGGAAGCTATCCGAGCAGTTTGAACGCCTGGAATAATTCGTGGAATTATCTAAGGTATAGCCCGATCGGGCTACACCCGTAGTATCCGGTACTCCGGGCAATTCGAACTTGAGCGGGAGCCGCTTTTACTGAGAAAAAGCGACTGCCTAATGCACTTAAATAATTGAGGTTGTATCGCGCGCCGGTCTGGCTCGAACGCCAGAAGTGTGTCCCATTGGTGAAAAATGAGAACCGCTGTCGAAGAACGCTTAGGAAGAGTCGCGTTACCGGTCTCGGAGCATCTGTTAGTTGATGTTGCGACGCATCCGCTGGCGACCTCCGGTTGTTTGCTGGCCACCGATATCCTGACACTGGCGATCTCGCGTTGGGGCGGATACATGATCTGGGCCCGCTTCAACCCTAGCGTTTCAACCGATAATCTGTTTCAGTTCTGGCCATCGCTGATCTTGTACCTCATCGTGTACGCGATTCAGGGGCTATATTCGGCCGCGGGTCTGGGCCCGGTCAAAGAGTTCCGGCGAGCGGTTCAGAGCACGGCATTTGTGGGCCTGATGCTGGCTTCCGCCAGCTTCTTTTCTAAAGATGCAGAGGATTATTCACGCGGAATCCTGATTATTTCCTCAATCCTGATGGCGGTTCTGGTACCTTGGACGCGCGCCCTGGTTCGCGATCAGTTCTCAGCATGTTCCTGGTGGGGTGTTCCGGTCCTGGTTCTGGGTGCTGGCAAGACCGCGCAGACGATTGTCGACAATTTACTCGCCCATCCGGAAATCGGACTCAAGGTAGTCGGCTGCCTGGCGGACGACCAACCCGTGCATGAAGACTGTCACGGTGTGCCGGTACTCGGTCCCCTGGCTTTGGCTTCCGACCTCGCACGTTCGACGCGAATTCGCCACGCTCTGGTTGCGATGCCTGGATTGGAGCGCCAACAGCTGGTTGGATTGACTGAAAACCTGTCCCAGCATTTCAGACACATGATTCTGATTCCCAACCTGTTCGGGCTGGCCTCGCTCTGGGTTACCGGCCGGGACTTGGGCGGTGTGCTGGGGCTCGAGGTTCACCAGAACCTGCTGGTCCCCGCGAACTGGTGGATCAAGCGAGGCATCGATCTGACCATGACGCTGCTGGTGGGAATCGGCGCACTACCGGTGCTGGCGATCGCCGCGCTCTGGATCCGGATGGTAAGTTCCGGCGCTTCTCCCTTTTACAGCCAGATTAGGGAAGGCGAAGGCCGCAAGAAAATACTGGTATGGAAACTGCGGACCATGTATCCCAATGCCGACGAACTCCTTCGCAAGCACCTGGAAGAGCATCCCGCGGCGCGCGAAGAGTGGGATTCCCACCTCAAATTGAGGCACGATCCACGCATTCTCCCGGGGGTCGGGACTCTCTTGCGGCGCACCAGCCTGGACGAACTCCCGCAGCTTCTGAATATCATCAAAGGCGAGATGACGCTGGTTGGCCCGCGTCCCTTTCCTCGTTACCATCTCGACCACTTCGACGAACGGTTCCGGGAATTCCGGGCTAAGGTCACGCCCGGGTTGACCGGCTTATGGCAAGTCTCCGCCCGCAGCGACGGAGACTTGCGGGTCCAGGAGTCGCTCGACACTTTCTATATCCGCAACTGGTCTCTGTGGTTGGATTTCTATATCCTGGCCCGTACCGTGCGCGCAGTACTACTGTCCAAAGGCGCTTACTAGAATCGGACCCCAGGCGAAACCGCCCGCGCCACCAATGCTCGTCCTGTGCTCCTGACGGTGGTGGATGCTTTCAGCCTGTCGCGTCCGCGATCGCGTTGATATCCTTGCTTTCCAGAATCTGTTTCGGGGCGCCGCGACGGGCTACCGCGAGCATGGCCCGGCCGATTGTCCCGGTGGTAAGAATGGCACCGGGAAAGGCCCGGCGCAGCAACGGCAGCAGCGGTTTGATGATCGCATATAATACGCGGTACGACGTCGTTCTGGAACGGATTCCGTGCAAGGGCTGGATTAGGCCAGGGCGAAATATATAAACGGCTTTGAAGGGCAGGCGCAGCAACGCATTTTCGGTTTTGCCCTTCGCGCGAGCCCACATGACGCGGCCTTGCTCAGAACTGTCGGCGCCTGCGCCCGAAACGTAGACGAAAGTCATTTGCGGGTTGAGCCGGGATAGCGTTGCAGCGGCCGCAATCGCAATCCCATATGTGACGCGGTTATACTCGGCTTCCCGCATTCCCGCTGACGAGACTCCGAGGCAGAAGAAACAGGCGTCAAGACCGGACAATACCCCTTCAAGGGACGAGTAGTTCCACAGATCGGGGTGCACGATTTCGCGCAATTTCGGATGCTGTACGCCGGTCGCGGTTCGCCCCACCGTCACTACCACTTGCACGTCCGAATCCAGCAGGCATTCGCGCAGAACGCCCTGCCCGACCATACCGGTTGCGCCGAAAAGAAGTAGGTTCAACTGATGTACCTATTCAATAGTAGACGTCGCAAATGGCCTTCACGTAGCATCGTGGAAAATCAACCCCAACGTGAAGCGTTCGCCGGAGAGCAGCGGGCTGACCCCGTGGCGGAAGTTGGTGCGGTAATAGCCGCGCGCTCCTTTCGACGGACGGTATCGCGTGGTGATCACCACGGCTTCGCCTTGTTCCAGGCGAATCGAGTGCCCGATCGATTGAGCGCGCGGTTGCTGCTCGACCAGCAGGAGTTCGCCGCCGCCAAAATCTTCGTCCGGGCGGCTCAGGCACGTGACTACTTGGAAGGGGAAAACGATGTCGCCATAAAGATCCTGGTGCAGGCGATTGAAGTCGCCTGCGACGTAGTGCAGAAGCAGGGGCGTCGGCCGTGTCTGACCGGCGGCGTGACACTGCGCGAGGAACGCGTCTAACGATTCGGGATATTCGGCTGGAAGGCGGAGCGCAGCCATCCATTCGGTAGCCACCGGGGCCAGGCGGGTGTAGAGTTCATGGCGGAGTTGGTCGAGCCGCGCGGGAAGGGGGTAAGCGAAGTATTGGTATTCACCCCGTCCGAAACGGTAACGCGCCATGTCGATGCGGCTGCGGAAGAGGTCTGGCTGGGAGTAAAGGGCGCGGGTCGCTTCGCATTCCTCACGCGTGAGGAGGCCACCGAGCCGCGCGTAGCCGCTGGTCCAGAGGCTGTCGACGCCTGGCATGCTACGATTTTGGCGCAAGGCGGGCGAAGGGCGCTATCCGGTTGTTGCGGCAGGCTCCGCTATTCATCGAAGACGGAGATGTCGACGACCGGGATCAGGGAGTTCCGGTCCTCCGGCGCGGCCTTAGTTCGGGGCCGATTGGCCAGTTCGCGGTTGAGACTGCCGAAAAAGTCCTGGATCTGGTGCTGCATCTCGGCCATTTTCTCGCGCATGTTGAGAATGATCTCGACACCGGCGAGGTTGACTCCGAGGTCGCGCGTCAGATGCAAAATGACTTCGAGACGTTCCAGATCGTCATCCGTGTAGAGCCGCGTGTTGCCGTCGCTGCGAGAGGGCTTGAGCAGTCCTTCACGCTCATAAAGCCGGAGAGTCTGCGGGTGGACGCCGTACTGCTCGGCCACCGAGGAGATCATGTATGCCGCTTTGGATTTCGCTCGCATTGATTCACTCTGACATTCTCACGCCGTTTGGGCCCACAGTTCCGCACGCGGATCTTCAGGATTGAGCTCCGCGAGTTTGCGGAGCAGATCCTTGGTCTCTTCGTTCTGAACTTTGGGCGCCTGGATTGCCGCCTCCACGATCTGGTCACCGTGCTGGTTCTTGCGCGCATTGAAGACGCCTTTTTCGCGCATACGGAATTTCTGGCCGTTCTGAGTTCCCGGTGGGACCTTCAGGATCGCCTTCCCTTCAATGGTGGGAACTTCGATCTTGGCTCCCAGTCCGGCTTCGGTCACGGTTACGGGCACTTTGATCAATATATTATCGCCTTCGCGGTTGAAAAATGGATGCGGCTCGACTCGCGTGGTGATATAGAGATCGCCAGGAGGAGCACCCATGGTGCCGGCATTGCCCTTACCGGCGACCCGCAAACGCGAGCCGTTTTGTGCACCGGCCGGAATGCGGACTTCGACAACCTCGGTTTTAGACACGCGTCCATCGCCGTGACAGGTCGGGCAGGACTTGCTTAAGCGTCCTTTTCCGCCGCAACGGGGGCAGGTGAGATTAAACTTCATCGCGCCAGCCATCTGAGTGACGTGGCCGCTGCCGCTGCACTCGGGACAAGTGGCGGATCCGGAAGCGCTGTTGCCCAGGCCGTGACAGGTGGGGCAGACTTCGTGGCGGGTCACGTTGATAGTCGCCTGAGTCCCGCGAATCGCCTGCCAGAAATCGATAGAGAGGGCGTATTCCAGGTCGGAGCCCTTTTCGGCCTGGGCAGGCTCCTCTTCGCCGCCGCCCTTGAAGAATTGGGAGAAGATGTCCTTGAATCCGCCGCCTGTTTCGCGGGTGCGCGAGCCGGACCCGGCGCCAGCACCGGCGCCGGCCCCACCGGCGCCCCGGGAAAAGTAGTCGGTGAAATCGAAGCCGCCGAAATCCATGTTGGGCGCCTGCTGAGTTCCTGCGCCAGGTCCCGGGCCAGCTCCCGGATAGCCATTTTCCGAATAGAAGCCGTACTGGTCGTACATTTCGCGCTTCTTCTGGTCGCTCAGAATGTCGTAGGCTTCCTGGACATTCTTGAAACGTTCTTCGGCTGCTTTGTCGCCGGGATTGAGGTCGGGGTGATACTTTCGGGCGAGTTTGCGGTACGACTTGCGAACATCGTCCGCAGACGCGTTACGCGGGACCTTGAGAGTGTCGTAATAGTCGTGTTTTGGCGCGGCTGGCATATTAAGTTAACAGGGCGCAGCGGCCTGTTGAGCCGCTGCGCGAAGGCACGGACTTCAAGCCTGCATTACTTCTCGTCGTTACTTCTTGTCATCGACATCCACGAATTCGGCGTCGACTACGTCGTCCTTCTTATTTTCCTGCTGCGGACCACTACCAGCGCCATCGGCCGGCGGCGGAGTGCCACCGGTCTGCGACGTCGATTTGTACATCGCCTCCGCGAGCTTATGGCTCGCTGTAGTGAGCTTATCTGTCGCGGCGTTCAGCTTGACAGGATCGTTCTCGTTCATCGCCTTCTTGGTCTCTTCGAGAGCGTCCTCGATGTTCTTGGCGTCCTCGGGACCGACCTTATCGCGATGTTCCTTGAGCGTCTTCTCGACGTTGTACACCATCGCGTCGGCCCGATTGCGGGCCTCGATCTGATCACGCTGTTTGCGGTCGTCGGCTGCGTGGGACTCGGCGTCCTTCGCCATCTTCTCGACTTCATCCTTGGACAGGCCCGAGGAGGAGGTGATGGTGATCTTCTGCTCGTTGTTGGTCGCACGATCCTTCGCCGTCACGTTCAGAATGCCGTTGGCATCGATGTCAAAGGTGACCTCGACTTGCGGTATCCCGCGCGGCGCCGATGGAATCCCCACGAGTTGGAACACGCCCAGCAACCGGTTGTCGCGAGCCATGGCGCGCTCGCCCTGGTAAGTTTTGATCTCGACCGAAGTCTGGTTATCCGCGGCCGTCGAGAACACCTCGCTCTTACGCGTCGGAATAGTGGTGTTACGGTCGATCAGTTTGGTGAACACGCCGCCCAACGTTTCGATTCCAAGTGAGAGCGGGGTGACGTCGAGGAGCAACACATCCTTGACTTCTCCGCCCAGAACGCCGCCCTGGACAGCCGCGCCGACGGCTACGACCTCGTCAGGATTCACGGTTTTGTTGGGCTCTTTGCCGAACAGGTTCTTCACCATCTCCTGGATTTTCGGGATACGGGTGGAACCGCCAACCAGCACGACTTCGTCGATCTGTGACGGGCTGACGCCGGCATCCTTGATGGCCTGCTCGCAGGGTCCGACTGCGCGGCGGAAAATGTCGTCGCACATCTGTTCAAAACGCGACCGCGTCAGCTTGACCACAAGGTGCTTGGGGCCGGTCTGGTCGGCCGTGATGAAGGGTAGGTTGACCTCGGTTTCAAGCAGCGTCGAAAGCTCCATTTTGGCTTTCTCCGAGGCTTCTTTCAAGCGTTGCAGAGCCATCTGGTCCTTGGAAAGATCGATGCCCTGGTCCTTCTTGAACTCAGCGATCAGCCATTCCATGATGCGCTGATCGATATTGTCGCCGCCGAGATGGGTGTCGCCGTTGGTAGATTTCACTTCCACCACGCCGTCGCCGACTTCGAGGATCGAGATATCGAAAGTGCCGCCGCCAAAGTCATAGACAGCGATGGTCTCGTTCTTTTTCTTGTCGAGGCCGTAGGCCAGAG
Organism: Terriglobia bacterium; assembly: GCA_963747535.1. Lineage (GTDB taxonomy): Bacteria > Acidobacteriota > Terriglobia > Bryobacterales > Bryobacteraceae > CAVVFX01. Next base: position 418,106 of record CAVVFX010000025.1, on the reverse strand, counting down.
CTGCCGCGGTCGGTTCGTTGATGATGCGCTTGACATCCAGGCCCGCGATCTTTCCGGCGTCCTTGGTGGCCTGGCGCTGTGAATCGTTGAAGTAGGCGGGAACGGTGATCACCGCTTCGGTGACCTTCTCTCCCAAATAGGCTTCGGCCGCTTCCTTCAGTTTGCCGAGAATCATAGCCGAGATTTCCGGCGGCGAATACTTTTTCCCGCTGATGTCTACGCGGACATCGTTGTTGTCGCCGCGTATGACTTTGTACGGGACCATTTTCATTTCTTCGCTGACTTCGTCGTAGCGGCGACCCATGAACCGCTTGATCGAGAAAACAGTGTTTTCGGGGTTGGTGATAGACTGGCGTTTCGCAACCTGGCCCACCAGCCGTTCTCCGCTCTTCGTAAAGGCAACGACGGACGGAGTGGTACGTGCTCCTTCCTGGTTGGCGATAACAGTTGGTTGTCCGCCTTCCATAACGGCGACCACCGAGTTGGTGGTCCCTAGATCGATTCCGATTATTTTACCCATAAGATGTGTTGAGCGCCTCCTAGCTTCGGTCTAGCTCTGTTGTTCATTATTGAATATTAGTGTCTCATTGTCAAGTTTCTTTAGTTAGAAAAAATAGGAGGGTGAGACGACAACAGCTGCACAGTCTTTACGGTTGACGGACAGATTACGTTGGCCGATGCTGTATCACGTTCGCTATCTACACCCAACCATTCTGTGTGGCCTGAGCTACTACGCGCACATGAAGGTCGAATTTCCCCTTCAGCCTTCGGGCTGGAAGCGTCTAAGTCTTTTGCTTTGATGTTCGCCGAAGCACTTCGCAAATTGTAAGTACGTTGGCGTACAGGATGCTATAACTTCTGGAGCATTCCCTTCTTTGGGTGCTGGAGACCTGCCGGTGGGACCGAAGGCTCGTGGGCGCTGTTGAGAATCTGACCAATTTCGCTGGGTCCTCGAGACTCTGGCGATATGGCATCGCTGCGTCTTTCGTAGTTTTAGCGCTGGCGGTGAGGCTCGCCCTCGATCCGGTGGTCGGTTCCGGGCAGGTGCTGTTCACATTCCTGATCGCCATTGTGGCGTCCGCGCGAATCGGGGGGCTCGGGCCGGGGGTATTCGCCACTCTACTTAGCGTGCCTCTCACAGCGTACTTTTTCCTGGAACCCCGCTACTCCTTCGCTGTTGCAGACCCGCGCGAGACTTGGAGTCTGGCAGCACTCGTCGCCGGGGGTGCCTGCATCAGTCTGCTGACCGCTCCCCCGCCAAGTTCATTGCACACGGACGCAACCAGACAAGGGGATGGCTCGGCAGTGCGACGGACGCTGTTACTCACGAGCGCATTCCTTGTGCTGGTGGTCTTGACCCGCCTGTTGTATGCCGATTTCGAAAGGGAAAAGGACCGTGAAAACTGGGTCAGGCATTCATACCAGGTTCTGAACGCCGCCCACGCGCTGTTGTCGGACCTCCAGGGCGCGGAAACCGGGGTACGCGGCTACGTGCTCACCGGCGATGAAAGCTACCTCGAGCCCTTTCAGTCCGCTTCGCGAGATGAGATGTCAGCGCGGCAGACTCTCCGGCAGTTGACCTCCGACAACCCGGGCCAGCAGGCGTCGATGGACACTCTTGACCGGCTCGCGAAGGCGAAGTTCTTCGCGCTCCGGAAGGCTATTTTGCTGCGCCGGGAGGCGGGGCTGGACGCAGTTCTCGCAGGTCGCACCGGCGAGGGCAAGCGGATCATGGACGAAAGTCGCGAAGTCCTGCGTACGGTTGAAGAAAAAGAGCAGTTGCTGCTGGCGGAGCGAAGTCGATCGGCCGAAGCGGAGGCCATGCGCACGCGGTGGATTCTAGGCACGGGCAGCGGCAGCCTCATGCTGCTTTTGTTCCTCGCCGGCTCGGTGATCGAGCGGGATAGCCGGAACCTCGAACTGGGGCGCCAAGCCATCCAGCAGAGCGAGGAGCGTCTCCGCCTGGCTCTCGATGCAGCCCACGCCGGCACATGGGAGTGGGACCTCAAGACCAACGAGAACGTGTGGTCCGAGGAATTGTGGGAGCTGTATGGCCTCCAGCCGCATAGCCGCGCGCCGTCCTACGAAGCCTGGCGCGAGGTCATGCATCCAGACGACCGGGCAAATGCCGAACAAGTCGCGACGGAGGCTGCCCGTACGGGAACCGAATTGACCGTCGAATTTCGTGTTTGCGGCGGCGAGCGCTGGCTGCTGGCTCGCGGACGTCCGTTGCGGGATGCCGCCGGCCACCCCGTGCGTTATACCGGCATTGTCTTCGATATCAGCGTGCGCAAGCAAACTGAAGAAGCTCTACAGTTGCGCGAGCAGGACCTGAGGCACTTTGCGGAATTCGCGCCGGTGGCGATCGCCATGTTCGACCGCGACATGCGCTACCTGGCCGCAAGTAAGCGGTTCCGGGAAGATTACGCCCTGGGCGAGCAGGAACTGGCGGGTCGCAGTCACTACGACGTATTCCCCGAGGTCCCGCAAGAATGGCGCGAAATTCACCGCCGGTGTCTGGCGGGAGCGATTGAGAGCCATCCCGGGGAGCGGTTCTCTCGATCCGATGGCACCGAACAGTGGCTCCGGTGGGAGATTCAGCCCTGGCACCAACTCGACGGAAGCATCGGCGGCATCGTCTTGTTTAGCGAAGATATTACGCAACAGAGGCAGTCCGAACAGGCTGTGCGCGAAAGTGAAGCTCAGTTCCGGACCCTGGCCAACGCGATTCCGCAGTTGTGCTGGATGGCGAATGCCGACGGCTGGATCTTCTGGTACAACCAGCGCTGGTACGAGTACACTGGCACGACTCCCGATGATATGAAGGGCTGGGGCTGGAAATCGGTCCACGACCCGGCGGCGTTGCCCACGGTTCTTGACCGCTGGAAGGCATCGATCGCGACTGGAGAACCGTTTGACATGGTTTTTCCCCTCAAGGGCGCGGATGGTGCGTTTCGGCCTTTTCTTACGCGAGTGATGCCGGTCCGCGACCGTGATGGCGAGATTGTCCGCTGGTTCGGCACCAATACCAACATCAGCGAGCAGCAGAAGACTGAAGAGGCGTTGCGGCAGGCGTCCGAGCAGCGGCGATTGGCTTTGGAGGCCGCAGAACTCGGAGCCTGGGACTATCGCTTTCAGACAGGCGAGGTGTTCTGGGACGATGCCTGCCGCGATATGTTCGGGTACCGGACAGGCGGTCAGATCGACTACGACGAGGCCACCTCGCGAATCCATGCAGAAGACCGCGACGGCACCCGGGAAGCGGTAAACCAGGCCACTGCCGGAGCCAACAGTGGGGCCTATCATCACGAGTTCCGTGTCGTCTGGCCGGATGGATCGGTCCACTGGATCGCCTCGCATGGAGGAGTGCGCTTCGAAGGAGAAGGCGGCCGGGGTCAACCGGTTCGTTTTACCGGCGTCAACATGGATATTACGCGGCGCAAGGAGGCCGAGTTGGAGATCCGTCTCCTCAACTCTCAACTCGAGCAGCGGGTTCGCCAGCGCACGTCGCAGCTTGAAACCGCCAATAAGGAACTGGAAGCCTTCGCCTATTCCGTCTCGCACGACTTGAGAGCGCCGCTCCGCGGCATCGACGGCTGGAGCCTCGCGCTCGCTGAAGACTATGGCAGCCAGTTCGACGAACGGGCCCAGAAGTACCTTGATCGGGTCCGTTCGGAGGCGCAGCGCATGGGGCGTCTGATTGACGACATGTTACAACTTTCACGCGTCACGCGGTCGGAAATGCAGCTCGTTCCCGTCGATCTTACGGGCGTCGCGCAGAGCGTCGCCGATCGATTGAGTGCGGCGAACGCCGGTCGCGACATCGAGTTCCTCATCGAACCGGGTCTGACTGCCCTCGGTGACGCCAGGCTTCTCGAGGTAGCGCTTACCAACCTGATGGGGAATGCCGTAAAATTCACCGGTCTCCGCGCCCAGGCGCGTATCGAATTCGCCAAAACGGGCCACAAGGGCCAACAGGTTTTCCACGTTCGGGACAACGGAGTCGGGTTCGACATGGCATATGCCGATAAGCTTTTCACCGCGTTTCAGCGCCTGCACAGAACGTCCGAGTTCCCGGGCTCGGGCATTGGCCTGGCAACCGCGCAGCGCGTCATCAGTCGCCATGCCGGCCGTGTATGGGCCGAGGCCCAGATCGATCAGGGCGCAACGTTCTACTTCACGATTGGAGAAATAGTATGAATGGCGAAAAGGTCATCCTCGTGGTCGAAGACAATTCGAGCGATGTGGAACTCACTCAGAGGGCGTTCGAAAAGAGTCGTATTGCCAACGAGCTGGTGGTCGCCGAAGACGGCGAGACCGCCTTGCAATACCTGCTGGGCACGGGCGTTCACGCGGGCCGCGACGTTTCTGAGCTGCCCGCCCTGACCTTGCTCGATCTCAACCTTCCCAAATTATCCGGGCTAGAGGTGCTCCGCCGCATTCGGGCTGATGTGCGAACGAGGCGGTTGCCCGTGGTAATCCTGACCTCCTCCAAAGAGGAACAGGACCTCGCGGCCGGATACGATCTCGGAGTCAATAGCTATATTCGGAAGCCGGTGGACTTCAGACAGTTTGCCCAGTGTATCGAGCAGCTTGGTTTGTACTGGCTGGTGTTGAATGAACAGCCGCCAAAGGTGAGGGCAGTATGAGCGAGACGTTGCGTGTACTTCAAGTGGAAGATTCGGAGAGCGACGGCGCGCTGATCGCTCGCCTTTTGGAAAAAGCGGGCTATCGCATCCACTCGAAACGGGTGGAGGACCCCGAAGAGATGCGGCTCCAGCTCGCCGGCGATACGTGGGATGTGATCATCGCCGACCACCGCATGGCTCGCTTCGATGCGCCCGGGGCACTGCGGGTCCTGCACGAGACCGGCCGGGACATTCCGTTTATCCTGGTCTCCGGGAGCATCGGAGAGGAACAGGCCGTCGCAATAATGAAGTCCGGCGCGCACGACTATATCCAGAAGGACAATCTGGCGCGGCTGGTTCCGGCCGTGCAGCGGGAACTGCGTGAAGCCCGTTCGCGCTTGGAACGCAGGCAGGCCGAGAAGGACCTGGCCGAGAGCCAGGAACGGCTGGCTCTGGCGATCCAGGCGACGCAACTCGGGACCTTCGATTATTCGCCCCAGACCGGCAAAATGATCTGGTCGGAGATGGCGAATCGCCACTTTGGATTGCCGCCGTCCTGCTCCGAGGTGTCTTACGCCATCTTCCTTCGCGGGCTCCATCCCGATGACCGCGAGCGCGTCCACGCGACTGTCCAGAATCTTCTGCAGCCGGGCAGTGACGGCCGGTATGCGGTCGAGTACCGCACCATCGGCATCGAAGACCGCATCGAGCGCCATGTCTCCTCTTGGGGCCAGGTCTACTTCGAACTTACGGGACAGCCGGTCCGCTTCGTGGGCGTGACACTCGATATCAGCGAACGCAAGCGCCTCGAGGAGCAGTTTCGTCAGGCGCAGAAGCTGGAAAGCGTTGGCAGGTTGGCCGGCGGGGTCGCGCACGATTTCAATAATGTCCTCACGGTGATCAACGGTTACAGCGACATATTGCTGGCCGGGATGGACGCGGGCGATCCGCTCCGCGAGCTGGTCACCCCGATCCGGGCCGCCGGAGAGCGCGCCGCGGCACTGACCGGCCAACTATTGTTCCTGAGCCGGAAACAGGTGGCCCAGCGGAAGGCGGTGAACCTGAACGAAATCATCGTTGAGGTGGAAACGATGCTGGATAAGGTAATAGGCGAAGATATCCAGCTGAAATCCGATCTGAGCGGCTCACTGGGAAGCGTTATGGTGGACCCCGGCCAGTTGCACCAGGTCCTCATGAATCTGGCCGTCAACGCGCGGGACGCCATGCCCAGCGGAGGAGCCCTGACCATAGAAACCTGTAATATCGACGCAAAAGACGGTCTGGTGGAAACGTCAACCGGGGTGAAGCCAGGCCGCTACGTGCGGCTAAAGGTCAGCGATACCGGCACCGGGATGACGAAAGAAGTGATGTCACACCTTTTCGAGCCGTTCTTCACCACCAAGGTGGCGGGGAAAGGGACCGGATTGGGCCTGGCGACGGTATACGGAATCATCCAACAGAATGGTGGATCAATTCGGGTTGACAGCGAACCGCGCAAAGGGACCACGTTCACAATCCACCTTCCGCGGATCGATTCCGGGATGACGAGCGAACAGAGACCCGCGTTCGAGGCCGACGGCTTGCAGGGGGTAGAGACGATCCTCGTTGTAGAGGACCAGGAACCGGTCCGGGAGCTGGCTGCGCGAGTCTTGCGGCTGCATGGGTATCGCGTCCTGGAAGCGGCCCACCCGGAGGACGCGCTGCTGCAATCCGCATGCTTCGACGGTCCGATTCACTTGATGTTGACCGACGTTATCATGCCGGGAATGACCGGACCCGAACTGGCAGCCCGGATCAGACCGCTCCGGCCGGCCATGGCGGTCATCTTCATGTCGGGTTATACCGATTGCCCCCTGCCGGAACGGGCGTTGGAGTCGACCATCGCTTATCTCGACAAGCCGTTTTCCGCGTCGGGTCTGGCGGCAATAGTGAAGGAAATGTTTGACTCACATCGGGCATCGGGCCCGAAGCCTTAACCAAGCTTCTCCCCAAGCATCCGCCCTATCCAAAGCCGACGCGCATCGTCAAACTACTTTACCCTAAGAGAATAAATGATCAAACTTGTCAACGTCGAGCGCTACTATCCCGTCGGCATCGGCAAAAGCTACGTGCTGCGACGCATCAATCTGGAAATCCGCGAAGGCGAGTTTCTGACGATTATGGGACCGTCCGGCTCGGGGAAGTCGACTCTGTTGAGCATTCTCGGGATGCTCGATTCTTCCTGGGGCGGCGAGTATTTTTTTCTAGACCATGCCATCCACAAAATGGATCCGCGACGCCGCGTAGAGGTGAACAAGCAGTATATCGGCTTCGTCTTTCAAAGTTACCATCTGCTGGACGACCTGACCGTCGCGGAGAATCTGGACATACCGCTCTCCTACCGCAATTACAAGAAAAGCGAGCGGGCGGCCGTGGTCGCGGACACGCTCGACCGGTTTCGCATCGTGGCCAAGAAGGATCTCTACCCCAACCAGTTATCCGGCGGGCAGCAACAGCTGGTCGGTGTGGCGCGGGCGGTGATCACCAACCCGAAACTGATCCTCGCCGACGAACCTACCGGTAACCTGCACGCCGCACAAGGGGAAGAGGTGATGGAGCTTTTCAGCAAGCTGAACCAGGAAGGCACCACCATCGTGCAGGTCACTCACTCGGAAAAGAACGCGTCGTACGGGAACCGCACCATTCATCTCTCCGACGGCTGGATCACCAGGGAAGTCAAAAACGCGACCGCCGGGTAGCCGCGCAGCATCAACGTCGTCTTGTCGAGGTAGCATTGTTCATGCGAATTGCCATATTCTTGTGCCTTTTCGTCTCTCTGGCCGCCACGGCGCAGGTCCAGTATTCCGGCGCCAATATGACGCGGCCCGACAACTATCGCGAGTGGGTCTGGCTGAGTTCCGGCTTCGGCATGGCGTATGGGCCGGGAACGCAGGCGGAGAGTCCGGACCCTCCTTTTGATAACGTGTTCGTCAATCCGGCAGCCTACCGCGGCTTTCTGAAGACGGGAATCTGGCCGGACAAAACGGTCCTGGTGCTCGAGGTCCGGTCGTCACAACAAAAAGGGTCGATCAATCAGCGCGGCCATTTTCAGGGCGACGCGGCGCGCGTTGAGGTGCATGTGAAGGACACGCAGCGCTTTCCGGACAAGCAGTGGGCGTTTTTCATGTTCGGTGATTCGGCGAAGAGCGCGCCACCCGCAGCCGCGGATACCAGTTGTTTCACGTGCCACGAGAAGTCCGGCGCGGTCGACACGACGTTCGTGCAGTTCTATCCGATCCTACGCGATATCGCCAGACAGAAAGGAACTTTGAAAACCGGGGAATGACGAACCGAAGGTTCCCATTCGGATTCGCTACACTTACGGTTGCATGCTAGTCATCGGATCACGAGGTTCGCAGCTTGCCTTATGGCAGGCACATTTTATTCAGGAAAAGCTGCGGGCGCGCGGATTTGAAACACGCATCGAGATCATCAAAACCACGGGCGACAAAATCACTGATGTGCCACTTGCGCAGGTGGGCAGCAAAGGGCTGTTCACAAAGGAGATCGAAGAGGCGCTGCTGGAAAAATCGATCGACCTGGCGGTGCACAGCCTGAAAGATCTGCCGACAGAACTGCCCGACGGACTCACCATCGCGGCCGTGCCGATCCGCGCCGACGCGCGCGATGCCATCGTTGGGAAGAAACTGCAGGATTTGCCGCCGGGATCGGTGGTCGGCACAAGTTCGCTACGTCGTATCGCCCAATTGAAGCGTATCCGGCCTGACTTGAAATTCGAGCCCATCCGCGGAAATCTGGATACACGGCTGCGCAAGCTCGACGAAGGACAGTATCAGGCCATCGTGCTGGCCGCAGCGGGATTGACGCGCCTGGGATGGAGCGACCGGATTGCCGACGTGTTTCCTCCGACGGTGGTCTGTCCGGCGCCCGGGCAGGGAGCTTTAGGCATCGAGACCATGCATCACGGCGCCGGTTACGACGCCTGCGCAGCATTAGATCATCCGTGGACGCGCTTTGCCGTTACAGCGGAGAGGGCCCTGCTGGCGGAACTGGGCGGCGGGTGCCAGATCCCGATCGGCGCGCATGCCGAAATCGAAGACGACAAGTTGAAACTGCTGGGCATAGTAGCTGCCACCGATGGCAGCGAAATCGTTCGCGGCACGGCCGAAGGCGATTTCACGCGTCCTCAGGCCATCGGGCGGGAACTCGGCAAAGCGCTGCTCGAAAAGGGCGGCGCGCGCATTCTGGAGAAGGCCGTTGGCTTTGATTGAGGTGGGGGACCTATGAACAAGGTCTATCTGGTGGGCGCCGGACCGGGTGATCCGGAACTTCTCACGCTGAAGGGTAAGCGTGTACTGGAGCGCGCCGATTGCGTGTTGTACGACAATCTGGCGAACCACGCGCTGCTCGACCTCGCTCCCAGGAATGCTGAGAGAATCTACGTCGGAAAGAAGAAAGCGGACCACGAGGTTTCACAGGACGAAATCTGCGCCATGCTGATCACGCGCGCCCGGCGTGGACAGGAGGTCGTACGTCTGAAGGGCGGCGATCCTTTTATCTTCGGACGCGGTGGAGAGGAAGCCGAAGCGCTGCGTGAAGCAGGAGTCGCGTTCGAAGTGATTCCGGGTGTTACGACACCGCTGGGAATTGCCGCGTACGCCGGGATCCCGCTGACGCATCGCGAGCACACGTCGGTAGTGACGTTCGTCACGGGCCACGATCCGGAAGCAATCGACTGGTCGAATACGGGCGGCTCGGAGACGCTCGTCATCTATATGGGATTGTCGACCTTCGCGCGAATCGCCGCCAAGCTCATGGTCAACGGACGATCCCCGGAGACTCCGGCGGCGGCAGTGCGGTGGGCGACGCGTCCTGATCAGGAAGTCGTCATCGGAACGTTGGCGACGCTGCCCAGGCTGATTCACGAGCGCGGATTGCGGCCGCCCGCGACCATCGTGGTAGGCGAGGTGGTGCGGTTGCGAGACCGGCTGAGCTGGTTCGAGCAGTTGCCGCTATTCGGCAAGCGCATCGTGGTGACGCGTCCGGCGGGTCAGAGCACCGCGATGACTGCGTCGTTAAGAGATCTCGGGGCGGATGTCATCGAGTTGCCTGCGATCGAGATCATCGCGCCGGAAGACACCCAGCCGATCGAGCGTGCCATCCGCGAGCTGAGCGATTATCAATGGCTGATTTTTACCAGCGCGAACGGCGTGGAAGGCTTTTGCAACGCGCTGGACAACTCGTCCTGGGACTGGCGCGACTTGCGCGCGCAGATCGCCGTGATCGGTCCCGCCACGCGCGCGGCCGTGGAGGCGATGCATCTCAAGGTCGACGTGATGGCCGAGGAGTTTGTGGCCGAGAGCCTGGCGGAGTCGCTCAGCGAGTCGGATGTCGCGGGTAAGCGGGTACTGCTGCCGCGCGCCGCGGTGGCTCGCGATACTCTGCCCGAGGATTTGCGGCGCAAAGGCGCGAGCGTCGATGTGGTCGAGGCGTACCGGTCGGTGGCACCGGAGAATCTGACGGCGCACGCGGCAGACGTACTGACCGGCGGCCGTCGTCCGGATTGGATTACGTTCACCAGTTCGTCGACCGTGACTAATATTGTCCATGCGGCGCCGGCGGGCGCGCTCACCGGCATCAAGGTTGCGACCATCGGACCCGTGACATCGGCAACCGCGCGGAAACTGGGGTTGACGGTGACGGTGGAAGCGTCCGCTTATACAGCGGAAGGTGTAGTGGCGTCGATTCTCAAAAGCACAGACTGAAGAGGTACTTGCAAAATTTGGCCGCCAGCGGCCGAGGCAGGCGAAACCGCCTGCCCCACCGATGCAAACATCGGACTTCCAAGGGTGGCGCGGGCGGTTTCGCCCGCGCGGGTTTACGTGACCACCCGAATCCGAGTGAAACCTTCCTCCGCCGACGGTGGGCGCATTTTCTCGGCCATGGCTCGAATCACCTCATCCGGCACGACGCGTTCCCTGCCCCGATTCCGTTCAATGCAAACCTCTACGGGCACATCGAAAAACACGGCCTCCAACTCGCAGCCATACCATTCCGCGATGCGCGCGTAGGGACGCCGTTCGGCAGGCGTAAGGTGAGTCGCGTCGATATAGGTCACCGGACGGCCGATCGCCAGGCGCTGCCGCAACAGGTAGCGGAGGGTCGCAAACACCCGCGCGTGAATCGACTGGTCCGTCGCATCGTCCGCGAGCAAAACGCGGGTCGCATCCGAAGACAGCGCCACCGCTCCCTGCCGCGCCACCCAGGTAGATTTTCCCGACCCCGGGAGGCCGACCAGCAGGACAATGCTAGGCAACGTAGCGTCCGGCGGCAAGTAATCTCTCCGCGATCCTGTGCCGCAGCCCGATCGCGTCCACGGGCTCATACTTCGCGAACCGGCGCAAGACAGCCATATTGGTGCGCAGGGCATCGCCTTCGGAACAGGCCGCGAGGACGTTCCGCGCGGAGATCTCAATGCGAGCCATGGAATCGCGTAGCAATACCGCGGTCATATCGGACATGGACTCGCTGGGCTTTTTCTCAGACCGCAGCAGCGCCGACTCCATGGCGAAAACATCCATGATGACGTCGCTGATGCCGGCCAGCACCTCCTGCTGTTTCTCGAGTTCGCCGAGGAACCTCTGATACCCGACGCCCATCAGCACGAGGGCGATCTTTTTGGCGTTGGCGACCAGCCGATGCTCCTCGCTCACGGAGCCAGTAGACGGCGAGCCTCCGACGATCTCGGCCATCACGCCCTGCGCCGCTTTCACGAGCCCGAGTTGTCCGCGTTGCGCGCGCTTCAGCAGCATCCCGGTAATCAACAGGCGGTTAATCTCGTTGGTACCTTCGAAGATGCGGTTCACACGTGAGTCGCGATAGGCGCGTTCGACCGCATAATCCTGGTGGAAGCCATAGCCGCCGTGAATCTGCACGCCCTCGTCCACGACGTAATCCAACACCTCCGACGCGTACACTTTCACGATGGCGCACTCTGCCGCGAACTCTTCGACGGCTTTCATGAAGGTATGCGCGGCATCCGGCCGGTCCCACGAAAAATCTTCAAGGCGCGCCTCGATCGCTCCGGCCACGCGGTAGCTTATGGATTCGGCCGCAAAGGTCCGGATCGCCATCTCGGCGAGCTTGTGCTGAATCATGCCGAACTGCGAGATGGTAGAGCCAAACGCTTTGCGCTCCTGGGCGTATTTCAGGCAGATCTGCAGAATGTTTTTGCATCCGCCGGTGGTGGCAGGCCCCAGCTTCAGCCGGCCAAGATTCAGCACGTTGAAGGCGATGATGTGCCCGCGGCCCGGTTCGCCCAGCAGGTTCTCGACCGGCACGTGGACGTTGTCGAGAAAGACCGCCGTGGTCGAACTGCCCTTGATCCCCATCTTCTTTTCTTCGGCGCCGGAACTGACGCCCGGAAAGGCGCGCTCAACCAGAAATGCGGAGAATTGTTCGCCGCCGATTTTGGCGAAGATGGTGAACAGATCGGCTTTGCCGCCATTGGTGATCCACATCTTCTGGCCGTTGAGGATGTAGTGGGTGCCGTCGGGCGAGAGGTCCGCGCGGGTCTTCGCCGCCAGCGCGTCGGAGCCGGCGTGCGGCTCGCTCAGGCAATACGCGGCAACCATTTCCGCACTCGAGAGTCTGGGCAGATATTTGGCCTTCTGCGCTTCGGTTCCGAACAGCAACAACGGCAAGGTGCCGATTCCCGCGTGCGCCCCGTGCCAGCCCGAATACGAGGCGTCCTTGGAGATCTGCTCCGCTACCACGAACGCGGAAGTCAGGTCGAGTTCCATGCCGCCGTAACGCTCCGGGGTGGTGATCGCGACGAGACCAATGGCCGCGCTCTGGCGGAGGATCCGGACCGCGAGATCGTGATCGCCGTGCTGGATCGCTTCCAGGTTCGGCTCGACCTCGTTCTTGTAGAATTCCGCCGCCGCACGGGCTATCGCACGATGCTCTTCGGTGAGGTCTTCCGGCGTGAAGATCTCCTGGGGGGATCGGTCTTCGATCAGGAAGGACCCGCCGATCGTTTTGGGGATAGCTGTCGTTGCTGCTGCCATAGTTGTATCTCCGATACGATGCTCTGCCTCACGGGCGCTCGAAAATGCCCGCGGCGCCTTGTCCGCCTCCTACGCACATCGTCACCATGCCATATTTCGATTCGCGCCGCTGCATCTCGCGCAGAATGGTCGCCGTCAACTTGGCTCCCGTGCAACCCAGCGGATGTCCCAGCGCGATGGCGCCGCCATTCAGATTGATTTTGTCCATGGACAGTCCGGCCGCGCGAATCACCGACAGCGCCTGTACCGCGAAGGCTTCATTCAGTTCGATCACGTCGATGTCGACGAGCTTCAACCCGGCGAGCGCCAGCGCCTTGGGAATCGCCACCACTGGACCAATTCCCATGATTTCCGGAGGCACACCACCGGTGGCGAAACTGACGAAGCGCGCCATAGGCTTCAAACCGAGCTCTTCCGCTTTCACATCCGACATGACCAGAGCGATCGCCGCGCCGTCGCTGGTCTGTGACGAATTGCCCGCTGTTACGGTGCCGTGTGCGTGAAATACCGGCTTTAGATTCGCCAACCCCTCCGCGGACGTGTCGGCACGGGGGCCTTCGTCTTTCTTGAAAATTGATTCCAAACGATGCGGCGCCTTGCCATTCGGGACCGTCGTTTCCACCTTTACCGGAACGATCTCGTCATCGAATTTTCCCTCGGCCTGGGCCTTGAGCGCATTCTGATGGCTGCGTAGTGAGAAGGCGTCCTGATCCTCGCGGCTGATGTTCCAACGGCGCTGGATCTCTTCCGCAGTCAGCCCCATGTTCATGTAGATCTCGGGCCGCTCGTCGACGAATCTGGGATTGGGCGAGAAATGATGTCCTGCACGCGGGATCAGACTCATGGACTCGGCGCCGCCGGCCAGCATGATGTGCGCCCCTCCCGAGCGGATGCGATCGGCGGCCATAGCGATCGCCTGCAGTCCGGAGCTGCAGAAGCGATTAATAGTCACGCCGGTCACCGAATCCGGCAAGCCGCTCAACAGCACGGCCTTACGCGCCACGTTCATCCCCGCCTCGGCCTCGGGCATGGCGCAGCCGAGGATGAGGTCCTCCACATCGTCTTTGGGGACTCGCGGATATTTTTCGAGCAGAGCCCGAATGACTGCGCCGGCGAGGTCGTCGGGGCGGGAGTGGCGCAGTGTCCCGCGCGGGGCCTTGCCGACCGCGGTGCGTAAACAATCGATGATGACGGCTTGTTGCATAGTCACTCTCAAGGACAGACTAAAGTCTGTCACACAAAGGTTAGTTCCTCAGCGCCTTTCCGTGCTTGAGCATGTGTTGGATGCGGGCCTGGGTTTCTGCGCGGCCACAGAGGCTCAGGAAGGCTTCGCGCTCCAGATCCAGCAGATACTGTTCGGACACTGTCTGCTCTCCGGTAAAGCGGCCTCCACTCAAAATATGGGCCAGCTTTTCACCGATCACCGCATCATAATCGCTGATGTAATTGCCCTTCCGGGCGGTCCAGACGCCGAGTTTCAACAGCGCGTAGGTCGCCTCTCCGCGGACCTTGATGTCGTGGCGGGGCCCACCGGGCGAGTAATTGGAGACCAGGGAGAGAGCTAGCGATTTGGCATCGGCGATGAGGCGCTCGGGATTCATCGAGACTTCATCGCTATCGCGCAGAAAGCCCATATGGCGAGCTTCCGCCGCACTGCTGGAGGTCTTGGCGAAGCCGATTTGCTCGAAGGCTTTTTGAGGATCATGCAGCCGTAGCAGCAACTCTTTGCACCCGCCGCCCGCCGGCACCAGGCCCACCCCGACTTCGACCAGGCCCATATACAATTCCGCCGAGGCCTGGACGCGCGCGGCGTGCATGGCGACTTCGCAGCCTCCGCCCAGCGTCATGCCGAACGGCGCCGCAACCACCGGCACGGGCGCGTATTTAATGGCCATATTGACTTGCTGGAAGCGGCGCACGGCGGCGTCCAGATCGTCCCAATCCTGCTCCTGTGCGGCGAGCAGCACCAGCATCAGGTTCGCGCCGACGCTGAAATTTTCGCCCTGGTTCCCGATCACCATCGAGGAAAAATTGCGCGAGGTCTCGCGAATTCCTTCGTGGATCATGTTGATCAGATCCTCGCCAACGGAGTTCATCTTGCTGTGGAACTCCACGCAGGTGACTCCATCACCCAAGTCGATCAGCGACGCGCCGGCATTCTTGCGGATGACGCCACGCGCGCGCTTTATATCACCCAGTACAGCGATGCCCGGACGCCGCTCCAGGTCGCAATAGCGCGCACCTTCCAGCAGATCGAAGTATTGGGTGCGCGGCTGGCCGGCGGCATCGGCCGCCTGATAGAAAGACGTCGCGCCGGATGCGCACATTCGTTCGATACCTGGTGGCAGGGTGCGGCCTTCGCTTTCGATACGGCGGACCGTATCCATGAAGCCCAACGCGTCCCACAATTCGAAAGGGCCCAGAGTATTCGCATACCCCCAGCGCATGGCGCGATCGATTTCGACGATGCGGTCGGAAATTTCCGGCACCATCGTGGCCGAGTAAATCAGCAAATCGCTCAGAACCTGCCACAGGAACTTTCCCGCGCGGCCATCGGACGCGACCAGTGCACGCAGACGTTCCGGCAAGCCTTCGATCAGGCGGGCGTTTTCAATTTCGGCGAAGTGTGGCTTGGCCACGGGATGATAGTCAAGCGTCTTCCAATCAAGGGCATG
The DNA here is from genome assembly GCA_963747535.1 of Terriglobia bacterium. Classification (GTDB taxonomy): domain Bacteria; phylum Acidobacteriota; class Terriglobia; order Bryobacterales; family Bryobacteraceae; genus CAVVFX01. The sequence continues at coordinate 402,734 of CAVVFX010000025.1, read as the reverse complement.
GATTTCCCGTGTGTGGCCGATACGTTTGTAGCAGCCATGGCCGGTCTTATCGCCCAGCCATTTGCGCTCGATCATCTCCTGCAGAAACGGCTGCATGACGAAACGCGAACGCCAGGGGTCGTGTGGCACCGCGTCGTATAGATTGTCGGTCACGTGGGCCCAGACGTCCAGTCCGACGATGTCCAGCAGGCGATAGCTGGCGCTCTTGGGCAAGCCGATCAGCGGCCCGGTGAGCAGATCGACCTCTTCGATCGTCAGGTCCTGCTCTACGGTAAGCATTTGCACCGTGGAACCGAAAAAGCTGCCGATGCGATTGGCGATAAAGTTGGGTGTATCCTTGCAGGTCACCACACCTTTTCCCAGACGACGGTCGCAATAGTCTGAGGCGAAGGCCAATAATTCCGGTTTGGTGTCCGGACCCGGAATCACTTCGACCAGGTGCAGATAGCGCGGCGGATTGAAGAAATGCGTGCCGAAGAAGTGCTGGCGAAATTCGGCCTCGAAACCGGCCATGACGGCTGCCAGTGGAATGCCGCTGGTGTTGGTCGATAGCAGCGTCCCAGGCTTGCGGTGCGGTATCACTTTCGAGAACAGGGAGCGCTTGATCAAGAGATTCTCAGCGACCGCTTCGATAATCCAATCGCAGGAAGCTAACCCGGGGAGGTCGTCCTCGAAGTTGCCGGTTTGTATTAAGGATGCCGCCGACGGCAGAAAGAAAGCGCCCGGGCGACCCTTGAGCGCTGCGTCCAGACCTTTTTTCGCCGCCGCGCTGCGGTCCGCCTGATTCGGCAGGACGATGTCCAGCAGCAGAACCGGGACCCCGGAATTGGCAAAATGGGCGGCGATCCTGGCCCCCATGGTTCCTGCCCCCAATACGGCGACGCGTCGGATAAATGTCATGACCAACGCTATCTTATCGTGATGCGGCCAGGGATTGCTAACTGTTCTGCATAAGACAAATGAACGCAAATATTTGGCCACGAATGAACACGAATGAACACGGAATACAGACTTCATTGACAAAGTCGCCCAAGCCGGCGCGGAGAAAGGTGAGTGTCAATACAGTTTGCGCGGATGACGAGAGACGCTCATCGCCAACTTGGCTATTCCATTGCGACTAGCAAGTGACTCCGGAGACGCGGCGAAAGATGGCTGAGGTTGACGTTCAGCAGCAACAACTCGAGGCATTAGACCATGCAGACATCGTTCTAAGCTTGTTCAGTCATAACAGCGCAGGCACGATCGGCAATATGGTTCGCGCCGGTCAGGAGGCATTGGCTACTTACTTTCCTGAGAGCCGCGGCATCGTTGTCAATCTGGACGGGGGATCCAAAGACGGCACCCAGGAGGTTGCCATGGAGGCTGCCATCGACAAGAAGTCGTTCTTACAACTGGCGAACCCGCTCCCCATGCTTTCCATAGAGCAGTACGGCATGCCCAACAAGCCGAATGCCTACAAAACCATTTTTGACCTTGCCGGGAGACTCAAGGCTCGCGCCTGCATCGTGCTGGATGGCAATATCAGCAGTTTCAATGGAGAGTGGGTAGAAGCGCTGGGCCGGCCAGTCTTCGATCAACAATTCGATTTTGTCGCGCCCTGCTATCAGCGCCATAAGTATGATGCTCCCATTCTGCAAGGTATCGTGTATCCGTTGACCCGGGCGCTCTATGGCAAGAGGATCCGGCAACCGATCGGTGGAGACTTCGCGTTCTCGGTGAAGCTGCTCGACTATCTCGCCCGGCAGCGGCAAGCGGATGCCGATGGAGGAGGCTTCGGTATGGATGCCTGGATTTCCACCCGAGCATCGTGCGGAGACTTCAGGCTTGCACAGGCGTATCTGGGGCCCCGCATATTGATGCAGAGCGAACCGCCTCCCGAAGTCAGCACGATGCTGGCTCAGGTCCTGGAGTCTATCTTTACGCAGATGAACGAGACCGCCTCGATCTGGCAAAGGATTCGACACTCCGACATCGTGCCGACCTTCGGCTCCGGCTGCGAACCCGTGTCAGACCCTGAAGAGGTCCCGGTGGACATCCATCCCATGATCGAGTCATTTCGGCTGGGCTACGCAAACCTGCAGGACATCTGGCGAGTTGTGCTACCTCCGGCGACCCTCGTGGAATTGAAGCGCATGGCTTCTAAGAGCCCGGATGCTTTTTGTTTCGATGACGTCCTCTGGGCGCGGGTGATCTACGACTTTGCTCTGGCGTATCGGCTGCGGAGCATGGATCGCGATCACCTTTTGCGCGCTTTGACTCCAATCTATCTTGGCTGGGTGGCCTCGTATGTCGTTGGTGTGCGGGGCAAGAGCCCCAACGAAGCCCAGGATTCGATCGAAGCGCTGTGCCTTGCGTATGAGGCGCAGAAGGGTTATCTAATCTCCCGCTGGCGATGGCCGGACCGGTTCAATCCATGACCATCAACAGGAGCGGATGTGTGAAAGGAGTTAAACATGTGGAATCAAGTCGATGACGTGGTCAGGCAGGCGGTTGCCCGAATCGCCACTACTCTGGCCGATTTTCTGCCCGGTCTGCTGGCCCTGGTCCTGATACTGGCCCTCACGGGAATCACGGCGTTTCTGGTGCGCGCGATTATCCAACGAGCACTCGTGAGAATCAGTTTCGATAGACGCATGGACAAATGGGGCTTTTCCGCGTTGCGCGAGGTGTCGCCCTCCATCACGCCGGCTCAATTGATCGCGCGGGTCTGCTTTCTGATGATTCTCGTGCTTGGCCTGCTCACCGGTCTGAGCGCGCTTGATTCCAGGCTCCCTTCGTTGCTGATCGAGCAGTTGTTCAATTATCTTCCCAACGCCGTGGCCGCGATTGTGGTGCTCTTTATAGGAGTCATTGCCTCGCGCTTTCTGGCGCGCAGCGTGTTGATCAGCGCGGTGAATATGCAGATCCAATCAGCGAGGCTACTCAGTCTCGGGGTGAAATGGCTGGTAATTGTGTTGAGTGTCGCGATGGCGCTGGACCACCTGCGGATTGGTGGTTTAGTGGTGCGCATGGCATTTGCCATTTTGTTCGGCGGCATCGTGCTGGCGCTGGCATTGGCGGTCGGCTTAGGCTCAAAGGAGATGGTGAGCCGCACTTGGGAACGGCAGTCGGACAAAACAGAAAAGGAGACGGACGAGCAATTTCATCACATGTAGGATGGTCTGCCTTACGGCCTAACTCTTTTTTCCTTGCAGTTCAAACCACAGAAATCCGTAGGGCCCCAGCGAGAGCCGGTACGGGTTGTAATCAATCTGAGGAAACTCCGTGTATCCCAGCATCTCGATCGGCGTCAACCCCGCCAGGTTGGACAGGTCGAGTTCCACGGGCTGTGAAAACCGGGAGAGATTTGCGACACACATCACCTGATCGCCTTCATAGCGTCTCAAATATGCCATGATCTTGCGATTCGGGGGCTGCAAAAATTCCAATGTTCCCCGGCCGAACACGCGAAACAGTTTTCTCAGCGCGATCATGTTTTTCATCCAGTGCAAGAGCGACGAGGAATCGCTGAGCTGCGTTTCCACGTTGACCGCTTCGTAGCCATAGATCGGATCGATGACCACCGGACTATAAAGCTGGGCGGGGTTGGCGCGCGAGAAGCCGGCATTTCGGTCCGTGCTCCATTGCATCGGCGTACGGACGCCGTTGCGGTCTCCAAGATAGATGTTGTCGCCCATTCCGATCTCGTCACCGTAGTAAATGATAGGCGTGCCGGGGAAGGAAAACAGGATGCTGTTCATCAGCTCGATGCGGCGGCGGTTGTTGTCCATAAGAGGTGCGAGGCGTCGCCGGATTCCCACATTGAGCCGCATCCGGGGATCGCTCCCGTAAGCGAAATACATATAGTCGCGCTCGTCGTCGGTCACCATTTCGAGCGTGAGCTCATCATGGTTGCGCAGGAACAATCCCCACTGACAACTGGCTGGGATCCCGGGCGTGCGCGACATGATATCCGTGATCGGAAGACGGTCCTCCAGGCGGAGCGCCATAAAGATACGCGGCATCAAAGGGAAGTGGAATGCCATATGGCACTCGTCCTCCTGCCCGAAGTATTGACGGACCTCCTGCGGCCACTGATTGGCTTCGGCGAGCAGCAGGCGGTTCGCGTAATTGGCGTCCAGGTCGCTGCGGATCTGCTTGATGATCTGATGGGTCTCGGGGAGATTTTCGCAGTTCGTACCGTCCCGTTCGACGAGGTACGGGATGGCATCCAGACGCAAGCCATCGACACCCATATCCAGCCAGAAGCGCATGACCTTCAGTACCTCATCCAGGACAGCCGGATTATCGAAGTTCAAATCGGGTTGATGGGAAAAGAACCGATGCCAGTAATAGGCCTTGGCTTCCGGATCCCAGGACCAGTTGGACTTCTCCGTATCCGTGAAGATAATTCGTGCGTTACTGTACTTATGATCGGTATCACTCCACACGTAGAAGTTACGTTCCGGTGAACCGGCCGGAGCTTTGCGAGCGGCCTGGAACCGGGGATGCTGGTCCGATGTATGGTTCACTACAAGTTCAATCAGAACCTGCAGGTTTCGCTCGTGCGCCGCGGTAAGGAACTGCTTAAAATCCTCTAACTTCCCATAGCTTGGGTGGACGCTCTCCGGATCCGAGATATCATAACCGTCATCCCGTAGGGGAGAAGGGAAAAAAGGTAACAACCAAAGACAGGTAACTCCCAGATCCTGAAGGTAATCCAGCTTTTGACACAAACCTTTGAAATCACCAATGCCGTTGTTGTCGCTATCGAAGAACGCTCTCACATGGGTTTCGTAAATGATGGCGTCTTTGTACCAGAGGGGGTCAGTCGCGCTCGCATATTTCATAAATGTTCACCCCAATGCCCGGTCCAGGTTGACCGCCGCGCTGATTAACGCGAGATGCGTAAAGGCTTGCGGAAAATTGCCTAGCGCCTCCCCTTGCGGACCGGTTTGCTCGGCAAACAGGCCGAGGTGATTGGCGTATCCCAGCACACCTTCGAACAGGAGCCTGGCGCGGTCCAGGTACTCGGGCGCCACAGAACCCGCGCGCGTCAGCGCCTCGACCAACCAAAACGAGCACATATTAAACGTGCCCTCTTCACCGGGCAAGCCGTCGACGCGCGGTTGAGGCGGATAACGGAATATCAACCCGTCGCTCGCCAGTCCGCCCTCGCGTGGTCTTTTGAGGATGGCATCGACGGTCGCGAGCATACGCGGGTCGTTGGCGGCAACAAAGAAAACCAGGGGCATGATGAGAAGCGAGGCATCCAGATCGTCACTGCCGTAAAACTGAGTGAAGGCGCCACGTTTCTCCGACCAGCCCCGGGTCATTACCTCTTCGTAGATACGGTCACGTTCCTGCACCCACCGGCCACGTTCGCCGGGAAAAGACCGCTTATCGGCCAGCCGGAGACCGCGATCCAGCGCTACCCAATTCATCAGTTTCGAATAGACGTAATTTTGCCGTTGATTGCGAATTTCCCAAATCCCCGAGTCCGGCTGTTCCCAATTCTCGCAGATCCAGTTCAGGCGATTACGAATTCTGACCCACATGTCATAAGTAACGGGAGAGACGTACTTGTTATAGAGATAACAGGAATCCATCAATTCTCCGTAGATATCATTCTGGAACTGTAGCGCGGCAGCATTCCCGATGCGCACGGGCCCGGATCCCCGGTAGCCTTCCCAATGATCCAGGGTTTCCTCCGCGAGCCGGTCCTCGCCGTGGACCGTGTACATGGTGCGCAGCCTTCCTCCATCAGGGAGTGGGGCGTGGCCGGCAGATTTTGCCACATAGTTGCGCAGCCAGCTAAAAAATGCCGTGGCCTCAGCTTTGAAACCGATGCGGAGGAACGCATAAACCGTAAAGGCTGCATCCCGGAGCCAGGTATAACGGTAATCCCAATTGCGACTGCCTCCGATCACTTCCGGCAGGCTGGTCGTGGGAGCCGCAATAATGGCTCCGGTGGGTTCGAACGTCAGGAGTTTGAGAACCAGCGCGGACCGCTGTACCTGCTCGCGCCAGCGTCCGTGATAACTGCATCCGGAGAGCCACTGCTGCCAGAATTTCGCGGTGGTCCGGAATAACTCCTCGAACCCATCGAGAGAAAGCGGATAGGGGAGGACATCTCCCGCGCCGCCGGTCAGCACGAATACCTGGTTCTCACCTTCCCGCAGCAGGAATCGTGCGGTTACTCCTCCGGTCTCATCTTGCGTGAGTGGAACGGTGGAGGACAGCGAAATACTTAAGCTCGAGGACCCGAAGACCGCGCCGCGCGAATCGACCGTCGTCTGATGGCTATCCCGTCCATAGTTTAGGGCTGGCCGGCAGGTGACCGAGATTCGAACGGTGCCCTTTACGCAGCGGACACGACGGCAAAGATGTTGACCATAGCCCGGGTCGCCAACAGGCATGAAATCCTGGAGTTCCGCGATTCCATCCGACAATAAAAAGTGGGTCACCAGAATATTGGTACCGGGCCAATACATCTGTTTTCGAACCACGCTCCCGGCATGGGCGAAGATTTTGAAAGAGCCGCCTTTTGTCGAGTCCAGGATTGCGCCGAAGATGCTGGGCGAATCGAAATTTGGATAGCAGAACCAGTCGATCGAACCGTCCACGCCGACAAGAGCGACTGTCCTCATGTTGCCGATGACTCCATAATTATCGATGGGCTGATAGGTCATTATGAGAACAATCCACATCCGCAGGCGAACCCACCTGCGCCAAAAGTTACTAGTGGGCTTCGAGAAGCACATCACAGTCCAAACTATTTAGTGCACTCGCGCACACTAACGGAATGTTCCGGCAGTCAAGATGCTTTGCCTTTCGCGAAATGAGATGCGCGATCCCCCTGGTTCTGCTCTGCTGCCTGGAACCGTTGGCACACAGCCAGACCCCGCAGTCCGGCAAACCGGATCCGCTGGGCAGGGAAAATCCGCGTTCAGCAGTCACGGGTTTTCTCGAATCGGCGCGTGATCGCGATTATCAACGCGCGTCACAGTACCTGGATCTCCGGCAGATCCCGGACCAGGCTCGCGCGCGTCGAGGTCCGGAACTGGCGAGAGAACTGGAAGCGATTCTCAATTCCGACTCCCGCTTCAATGTTGCGCAATTGAGCCAGTATCCGGAGGGCGATAACAACTCGAACAGCTTACGCGTGACGACCGTTTCACACGATGGGCAAACCATCCCGATCAACCTTGAGAGAACAGCTACGCAACCCGGCGCCCCTGAACTCTGGCTATTTGCGAGCGAAACAGTTGCCATCATCCCTGAACTCACCCCTTCCGAGACACCGCCCTGGATCGCGCAGTTCCTGCCGCCTTTTCTGATGCACGTACAACTGCTCGAAACCCCGTTGTGGAAATGGGCGGCGCTGATCGCCGCGGTGCTGCTCCTGCTCTCGCTCTCCCGGTTGCTCGATCATCTCCTTAGGGCGGCCCTTCGGATCGCCGGGAAGCGAACGGAACGGCTTCAATGGGTAAGCATCATCGTGCAGCCCCTGCGGATCATATTCTGCCTGGCGGTGTTCCGCGTGGCCGTGGAATTCGTTGCGCCTTCAGCGATTGCAAGGCTGTACATCGGCCGTGCGACCGAACTCGTCCTGGTCTGGTCTCTTGGGTGGTGCCTGATACGCCTGGTGGGACTTTTCTTCAATCGCATTGAGAGCATTCTCGACTCCCGGGATGTCTTCACCTCGAAATCTATGCTGCATCTCGGCCGGCGAACCGCCAACGTCACCATCGTTATCTTCGCGGCTCTGCTGGTGCTGAGTAACTGGGGCTACAACACCAACACCCTGATCGCCGGACTCGGAGTTGGCGGTATCGCGGTTGCGCTGGCCGCACAGCAGACCATCGCGAATGTATTTGGAGGCGTCTCGATCATTGGGGACCATCCTGTAGGCATCGGCGAGTTCGGCAAGTTCGGCGACTTAATCGGCACGGTTGAGGACATCGGGATGAGGTCGACTCGTATCCGTACCCTAAGCCGGACAATTGTCAGCGTGCCGAATTCCTCATTCGCCGCGCTGAATCTGGAGAATTATTCGCGGCGCGATAAGATCCTGTTTAATCCGACTTTGGAACTCAATCGCAACGCCGGCGAGGACGAGATACGGAGGCTGATGGAGTCGATCCAACAGTCGCTAGGGAAACATGAGCTGGTAGATCCCGGCCCGCGGCCGGTACGCCTCATCGGTTTGACTGCCACTACTTTTCGTGTTGAGATCTCGTGCTACGTCCGCACTCCCGAGGTGGATGAGTTTTATAAAGTACAGGGCGATTTGTACCTGGGAATCGATACCGTCTTGAAGCAACACAACGCCCAGTTGGCGTAAAGGCGAGTCAGCAGAAATCAAGAGAACGGAGGATTTCTCACAATGTCAGACAATCCGTCAAATGCCGGGACACACACGTGTATGATCGCGGCCATTTGGTTATGCCTGAAAGATGCGGAGTTATATCTCCTTGTACATAACATAATAGGTTTTGTACATAACATAATAGGTTCGGACCATGAAAAAACTACTTCCCGGTAAGCCTTATCCACAGGGCGCCACATGGGATGGGGTAGGGGTCAATTTTTCCATTTATTCCGAAGGCGCGACTGGTGTTGAGCTATGTCTGTTTGAAGACAATAACGGCGAGGCGGCTGAGCGATATCGTCTGAGAGAAACGACGGGGAACGTCTGGCACGGCTACATACCGGGTGTCAAGATAGGTCAGCTTTACGGGTATCGTTTGTGCGGACCCTACCGTCCGGATCAGGGCCAGCGGTTTAACTGCCATAAGTTGCTGATCGATCCTTATGCCCGAGCTCTATCGGGGCAGGTGAACTGGGATGCCGCCGTCTTCGGGTACAAGCCCGGTGCTGATGACAGCGTGATCGATGACCAGGATAGCGCCTGGGGCGTTCCGAAATCCGTGGTTACGGCGTCTCATTTTGACTGGGAGAATGATCGGCCGCCAGGCGTTCCCTTCCACGACTCCATAATTTATGAGACCCATGTCAAGGGCATCACCGCGCGCTGTCCGGACGTACCCGAGGAGTTACGCGGTACTTACGCTGGACTTGCATTTCCTTCCACTATTGACTATTTGAAGAAACTGGGAGTTACGGCAGTCGAACTGATGCCGGTCCATGCCTTTCTGGATGACGAATACCTGGTTCGGAACGGGCTGAAGAATTATTGGGGATATAACACGATTAATTTTTTCTCGCCGGAGGCGCGTTATTCGAGCTCCGGCGACCGCGGCGAACAGGTCGGTGAGTTTAAGTCGATGGTGAAACTCCTGCACCGGGCGGGAATCGAAGTAATCCTCGACGTAGTGTACAACCATACCGCGGAGGGCAATCACCTGGGCCCGACGCTTAGCTTCAAAGGAATCGATAATCCGGTTTACTACCGGCTCAAGGAGAACTTACGCTATTGCATGGATTACACCGGAACCGGCAACACGATGAACGTGCGGCATCCGCAGGTTCTCAAGATGGTGATGGACAGTCTGCGTTACTGGGTGCTCGAAATGCATGTCGATGGATTTCGCTTCGATCTGGCGGCGGCTCTGGCGCGTGAGTTGCACGAAGTGGATCGCCTGTCGGCCTTCTTTGACATCATCAACCAGGATCCGGTGATTTCGCAGGTGAAATTGATCGCGGAACCCTGGGACGTGGGAGAAGGCGGATATCAGGTAGGTAAGTTCCCGGCCTTATGGGCGGAATGGAATGGAAGATATCGGGACACGGTACGCCGCTACTGGAAGGGAGATCCGGGGCAACTTGCGGAGTTGGGCTATCGCCTGACCGGTTCGAGCGATTTGTACCAGCGCGACGGGCGCCACCCCGGGGCCAGCGTCAACTTCATCACGGCTCACGATGGATTTACCATGCTCGATCTGGTGAGTTACGATGTCAAACACAACGAGGCCAACGGCGAAGAGAATCGGGACGGCACCGACGACAATCACTCCTGGAATCATGGCGCGGAAGGTCCGACCGGCGACCAGGCAGTGAATCAGCTACGGCGGCGGCAGATACGGAACTTCCTGGTGACGCTGCTCTTCTCGCAGGGTGTGCCGATGATTTGCGGCGGCGATGAGATCGGACGCACCCAAAACGGCAATAACAACGGATACTGTCAAGACAATGAGACTTCCTGGTATAACTGGGAGCTCAATGACAACCAAAAAAGCCTACTGCACCTGACGCAACGGCTCATCGCGTTTCGCAAAGAGCATTCCAATCTTCACCGCCGTAAGTTCTTTCAGGACCGGCCGATCGATCCTGCGAGCGTTCCCGGCGTCGAGATTGCGGGAGGACGTGTTCAGGACATCACATGGTTGCGTCCCGATGGCGAGGAGATGACCGAAGACGAATGGAATGCCGGATGGATTCGTGCGCTGGGGCTGCGTCTTTCGGGAGAAGTTCTGGATGACGTGAACGGAGTGGGAGAACCGATCCGGGACGATACGTTTCTGCTTCTCATCAACTCACATCATGAAGACCTCGCGTTCAAATTGCCGCCCGTCAGCCACCCTGAGATTGAGTGGGAACTATGTTTCGACACGCGCGATTGCGGGCCGTCCGAGCCGGTCCGGCGCGACCCGGGATTTGACTTCGGTCTGATGGCGCGATCGGTGGCCGTCTGGAGACAAGTGTTGCGCGAAAATGCCTGAGATCGGCGCAACTTACCGCATCCAACTGCATCCGGGGTTCGGGTTCGACGACGCCGGCGCCGTGTGCGGGTATCTGAAGTCGCTGGGCATCACTCACGTCTATTGCTCACCCTATTTGCAGGCTGCGCCGGGGAGTACACACGGCTATGATGTCGTCGATCCGGGACGTGTGAATGAAGAACTCGGCGGTACAGCGGCACATGCGAGATTCCTCGAACGGCTGAAGGAAACGGGTCTGGGGCAGGTGCTGGATATTGTTCCCAATCATATGGCGATCACCGGGAAGAACAATGCCTGGTGGTGGGACGTACTGGAAAACGGCCCTTCGAGCGCGTATGCCTCTTTCTTTGACGTGGATTGGCAGTCGCCTGAAGAGAAGCTCCGCAACAAGATTCTGGCGCCGGTGCTCGGCGACCATTACGGGCGCGTGCTTTCGGCGGGTCAGATACGGCTGGAGCGGGAGGCGGGCAGCTTCATTTTCCGCTATGCGGATCACGTGTTTCCGGCAGACCCGCAATCGATGGCGTCACTTCTGGCTGCCGCGGCGCAGCGGATTCAGTCGGACTATCTGGCCTTTTTGGCCGATTCGCTTTGCCGCTTGCCTATGACGGGCAACCACGTGTCGGAGCGGCATCGCGATAAGGAAGTGATCCGGGGTCTCCTGACCAGGCTGTGCGCAGAGTCCGCGGAAGCAGCCCGTAGCATCGACGCGTGCATCGATCTTGTCAACCGTGATCCGGATGCGCTCGATCAGTTACTGGAGCGGCAGAATTACCGCCTTTCTTTCTGGCGCACAGCCGCGCGCGATCTGGGTTACCGGAGATTCTTCGACATCAATACGCTGGTCGGCTTGCACATGGAGCGGGAGGACGTTTTCGACGCGACGCACCGCCTGGTGCTGGGGTGGGTGCGTGCCGGCGTTCTTGACGGATTACGTGTCGATCACCCGGACGGACTGCGCGATCCCGACGCCTATTTCGAGCGCTTGCACAAGGCGGCTCCAACCACCTGGGTAGTGGCGGAGAAGATTCTGGAGCCGGGTGAAGACCTGCGACGCTCGTGGATGGTCGCGGGCACCACGGGCTACGATTTTCTCAACCTGGTCTCCGGTCTATTCGTAGACCCGCGCGGCGAGGAGCCGCTAACTCGTCTGTACCACGAGTTCACCGGCGAGGTGGATTCATGGCAGGACACGGCGCTCAAGGCAAAGGAGCTTGTCCTTCGGGACATACTGGGCAGCGATCTGAACCGCCTGACAGCGATGTTCGTGGGTATCTGCGAACACCACCGCGACAATCGGGATTTCACGCGGCACGACATCCATCACGCGCTTCGCGCCGCGGTGTGCAGTTTTCCCGTGTACCGGACGTACGCGCGTGCGGAGCAAGGACAGTGTTCGGAAGAGGATGAGCGGTATATCGACCAGGCGCTTACGCTCGCCAAGTCGCGGCGGCCGGATATTGATCCCGGGCTGATCGACTTTCTCAGGTCCATTCTTCTACTGAAGAAACGCGGCGAGCTCGAGACGGAGTTCGTGATGCAGTTCCAGCAATTCACCGCACCGGCCATGGCTAAGGGAGTCGAGGACACCGCGTTTTATAACTTCAATCGCCTGGTAGCGCTCAACGAAGTGGGCGGCGATCCCGGGAGGTTCGGAGTGTCGCCCGCGGAGTTCCACTCCTGGTGCGAGCGCACGGAGCGGGATTGGCCGCGAACGATGTTGGCGTCGTCGACCCATGATACGAAACGGGGCGAAGACGTGCGCGCGCGAATCGCGCTACTTTCCAGCATCCCGGAGCGGTGGCGAGAAGCCGTGCTGAGGTGGGCGGCGAGAAACGCACCGCTGAAGACCAACGGCCTGCCCGACCGCAATACAGAATACCTGCTGTACCAGACACTGGTGGGCGCGTGGCCGATCACATTGGAGCGGATGCAGGAATACATGCTGAAAGCGGTTCGTGAGGCAAAGCGTCAGACGTCGTGGAACTTACCGAATGTCGAATTCGAGAAAGCGCTCGAAGGCTTTGTTGCCGGTCTCATGCGGGACGACGAGTTTCTTCGCTGTGTTCGCGCCTTCATTGAACCGCTGGTCTCGCCAGGTCGGATCGCTTCCCTGGCTCAAATGCTCATCAAACTGACGGCGCCGGGTACACCAGATGTTTATCAGGGAACCGAAATCTGGGACTTGAGTCTCGTGGACCCGGATAACCGGCGTCCGGTTGACTTCGAGTTGCGCCGCCGGCTGGCACAGTCTCTCACATCGATGAGTGTTGAAGAAGTTGTTCAGCATGAGGACGAGGGTTTGCCTAAACTGTGGGTCCTCACCAAGGCGCTGCAACTGAGAGACAAGCTCGGACCGTATGCGGCCCTTCCGATCGAAGGGGAAAAGAAGGACCACGCCATTGCGTTTTCACGCGGTGACATCATTACCGTGGCTCCGCGCTTTATGCTGGGCGCCGGCGAGTGGGGTGATACAGCGGTCGAGTTGCCAAAGGGGAAGATGTGGCGGAACGTTTTCACCGGCGACGAAATACCCGAGGACCGCATTTTACTCTCCGGCTTGTTTCGCAGGTTCCCCGTGGCCTTGCTTGCTGCCTCCGCAGGCGCCTGAAGTTTGTCCTTTCCCTCCGTAGGGCAGACCATCGTTTTTTTTGGTCTGCCGGCTGCGCAGCAGCCTCAGGCGGCGATGTCCTGCCCACGAGAACAATAAAATGAAGTCTGTCACACCAGGGAAAGTTTCACAAAAGAGCGCAGGACTTCGGCGACGCTCCATGCCTGCGCGATGCAGCCGCGCGGAGTGTGAGGCTCTTCGGCGTCGAAAATTTCACTGATCGAGCCGATGCAGGCCTGGTCGAGGTGGGTGGAGAACCCTCGCAGAAGTTCCAGGCTGCATCGCTCAGGATAAACCTTGGCCAACGCGTCGACATAGGGTCCAATCAGCCAGCCCCACACCGAGCCTTGATGATATGCGGCATCCCTGGATCGCAGATCCCCGTCGTAGCGCGGCTTGTAGTCAGGCTCGCCCGGCGCCAGCGATCGCAAGCCCACGGCTGTGAGCAGTAATTTCGTGGCGACATCCACCACGGGCGCCCAATGGATTTCGTCGAGCACCGGGTTCTCGAGCGAAACGGCAAAGAGCTGGTTCGGCCGGCAGGCAGGGTCGTTGCCGGGAGTGCCTCCGCCTGACTCTCCGTCGATCACATCGAACAGATAGCCCCTCTCCGGATTCCAGAATCGCCGATTGAAAGACTCACGGGCCCGCAGCGCATAATTCCGGTAAGTTGCTCCTGCGCCAGCCCCGTCTTCCTGTTCTGTCCAGTTACTCAGAAGGCAAAGAGCGTTGTACCAGAGCGCGTTGATTTCGACCGCTTTTCCCCGGCGGGGAGTCACTACCCAGTCGTCTACTTTCGCATCCATCCAGGTAAGCTGATAGCCCTGTTCTCCCTGTACCAGAAGGCCGTCCTGCGGATCGACGTGGATGCCGAATCTGGTACCGGCGATGTGGAAATTCGCGATCTCGCGCAGTTTTGGCAGAATTGTAGAAAGAGTGATGCGATCTCCGGTGGCGTCCAGATAGCGTGCTACCGCATGGAAGAACCACAGGCTGGCGTCAGCGGTGTGATAAAGACCTTTCTTCTCACCCTCCGGAAACATATTAGGGATCAGGCCGTCGCAAACGTAATGAGCGAACGTACGCAATATCCAACTCGCTTCCTGTGGCCTCCCGGTGGTCAGCGTCAGACCTTCAAGGCTGATCATCGTGTCGCGGCCCCAGTCAGTAAACCAGTGGTAGCCGGCGATCACGGTGAGCGGTTCATCGCCCGAAGCGCGCGCCCGGGCAGCATCCTCACGGCGTCCCACTGGAGTGATCAGGAACTGATCGGCGGCGAGCACCAGTTCCGGGAACATACCGTCGACGGCGCGATGCTCCGCCTTCCGAATCAAAGCCCGGCGCCGGCTCAGCTCAGCCGAAATGACTTCTTCGTAAGGTAGACCTTCAATTATTTCCCATGGCTCGGTTGAAGCTGTCAGAACAATCGAAGAACCGGGTTCCAGATCGGCCCGAAAATAACCGGGGCTCCATAAGTCACCTTCAGATGGATAACCTCGATTTTTTTCGAAAAGATAATCGATGACCACAGTTTTGGGATCGTAAGTAAATCCCGTTTGTGGCGACGTCTTCAGACGCAGTGTAGGCAGGTTAGTTTCGGCCGATACCTGAAGATGGAAGTCCACCACATTGACAGCGTATTGGGTGCCGGCTTCGGAATTGACTTGCGCATCATGATTGCGGAAGTGCACACCCGGCCTGAGGCCGAGACGAATTGTGCCGGAGCCTGCTAAATAACGGTATTCAACGTGGACCGTATTCTGTTTGTGCGGCAGGAGAATGCGTTTCTCTACCCTGCAGCCCCAGAGGTCGTAGACCCAGACCGGAAGACCGCATTCCAAACGGAATTCTACAGGGGTAAGCGTCGCTGCCGCGTGTTTACAGACAAAGTCGCGGGGACCGGCAAACTGAACACTTTTTTGGGGCATACGAAATCGCTCGGAAAGCCCGTGCAGCATCATGAAGCGGCCCAAAGGGTTGGGCAGCGCTGCTACCAACAGTCCGTGATAACGGCGCGTAATGGGTCCGAGAACGGTCCCAGAGGCATAGCCGCCAAGACCGTTAGTGACCAGCCACTCCTGAGTGAGATGCGGATCTAACTCACCCTCGCCGCTGACGAAGCTGGTCAGTACACGCCGCGGGTCCGCGGCAGACTCGGTCATTTACCCGGCTCCGAGCTTAAAGCGACGGCTGCATTACCCGGAATCCGCCAGTTATCGCTGGTATCCGGGGGGAAAGTCCCGAGGCCGCCATATTTTGGATCCTCACTCGACCAGATTACATGCCACGACTCTCCCGCAAGGGGGGCGAGCAATGGCTCCGGACTGGGGCTGAAATGGAGATCCGTTCCGAGATTGACTACCAGCAGGCGATGCCCATGCGACGCGGAAAAATATCGCAGGACGAAGGCGTCGGCAGCCAGCACTGCTCCATCGACGCCGCGGTACTGAGGGTTGGAAAACACCGCGTCGGTGCGGCGAAGAGCGATCAGATCCTTGTGAAGCTGATAGATTTCGGCATTCTTCCCCCGCTCGGAAAAGTCGAGCTTCGACATTTCGAAGGTGTGGGGATTGCCGGGATCGGCAAAGATGGGTTGCATCTCGGGAAGCGACAGACTGCGGAACTGGGAGAGAAATTTGGCCCTTCCTTCCCGCACCTGTTTGCTGATCTCCGCTTTGTGATCGCAGAAAAAGAGAAAAGGGGTAGTGGCGCCAAATTCCTGACCCTGAAACAGCATGGGGGTGCCCGGCATGAGCATGAGCAGTGCACTCATGGCCCGGTACTTACCCTTGGTCGCAAGGAGGTTCGGACGCTCACCGCGAGCCGAGTTGGCTACCTGATCATGATTCTGGATGAAGTTGACAAAGGCAGTGGGCGGTAAGTCCAATGCCGGGGTGCCCCGCGGGTGACGTTGCCACCTGTACCACTGGCCTTGATACAGATATCCATATTTGGCCGCAGAAATAAACTCTTGAGGGGTGCCTAGATAGTCGGAGTAGTAAGCCTCATTACGACCCGTAAGGGCGACCAGCGCCGTGTGATGAAAATCGTCGTTCCAAAGCGCGTCGAGACCGTACCCGCCGAGTTTCTCGGGTCGTACGAGCTTCGTTTGCTGCTTCTCATTCTCCGCGATTAAGACGATGCTACGATTTCCCGCAGCACGCTGCGCTACGCGAGCAATGCCGGCGAGGATGTGAGCCGGTGAAGCATCATGGATTTCCTGCGTCGCATCGAGACGTAAGCCGTCTAAGTGAAACTCATCCATCCAGTATTGGGCATTAGCCTCAAAGAACGCGCGCACAGGCCCCGAGTGTTCGCCGTCGAAGTTAATCGCATCGCCCCAATCGTTTTTGTTTTCGTTGAAGTACCACGGTGAATAAACCGAAAGATAGTTGCCGTCAGGCCCGAGGTGGTTGTAGACGACATCCAGAATCACGCCGATCCCCAGGGCATGCGCTTCGTTAACGAACGCGCGCATGTCGTCCGGTTCGCCGTATAACCAGGTGGGCGCAAAGAGTCCAACGCCATCGTAGCCCCAGCCGAAACGTCCGGGAAAGTCGGCGACCGGCATGATCTCGACCAGCGTAATGCCGGCTTTGGCTAACTCCGCCAGTTCTCGCTGCGCACCCCGCCAGGTTCCGTCTTTCGAGAATGTACCGATGTGCATCTCATAGATGATCTGGCCTTCCCTCGTGGCGCCCCGCCACTGCTGATCGGTCCAGGTGAAGCTGCGCGGATCGATGACCTGCGAGGGTCCATGAGGCCCGTCGGGCTGATAGCGCGAAGCCGGATCCGGATATCGAGTCGAATGGTTGTCGAGTTCGTACCGATAGATGGTGCCTGAGGACGCCTGATCGCAAGAGACAGAGTGATACCCGTCGTCCCCTGGCTCTCGCTCAAGGGCGATGGTGGCGGGAGAACCGGGACCCGATTCCAATACGACGCGCACCCGGCTATGGACCGGCGCCCAGAGTCTGAAGTGAACTCCGCCGTCCAGCCCGGTTTCCGCCCCTACAGGCAACCGTCTTTTCGATACTTCCAATTCTCGATTCAAGCAGAGCGTGGTCAATTAGGCACCTGCAATCAGTATGTAAAATGACATTCGCGTTGAGACTAGTGGCGATTTCGCCCGACAGTCAGGTTTCGACAGCGTCGGAAGCACGCAGGGTGCCATCGAGGCTCAGCTTGGTTCATGCTCGCAGGTACCGCTTGGGGACTGCGCGACAATCGGGCTGCTACGCTGCAGACAGACGACAAAAGACGCAGACCACAAGAAACGATGGTCTGCGCCACGGCAAAACGAAAGTCGACCGTCTGTCGTACGGGCACTGCACGGACTTTCGTTACTTGCTTGCCGGGTAGCCGTGTAGTTGGGGACCGACGACGTTAGAAAAGTTGTAGTTGCCCCGGCGGTCGGCATCGATGGTCCAAAACATGGCGCCGATCATTCCCGGATAGCCGTTGGGCTCGTGCAGTTTGTAGCTGGTTCCGGCAGGGGCCTTGCCGGTGATGATGTAATCCATGGCCTGGCTCACGATGCCGGGCGTGGTGTCTCCGGTGAGAAAGCCGACAGCAATTTTATTGGCCGGCATCGGTGGGAAGAGTTGCCTGGGATCGCCTCCAACATTGAAGCCGTGCAGCAGGAGTTCGGTCATGGCGGCGTGGTAATCCACCGAGCCCGGCTGATAGATCTCCCCGTCGAGACCTTCCAGCGGCGGCGTATTGTAGTCCTGCACATCCATGAAGGAGAGGATGTCGCGGATGGCATACGCGATGGGTATATAAGAGCCGAACTGGCCTCCGTAGCTGGGGTGACCAGAAGGAATCTGGGTACCTTCGGGCACGAGGCTGATCATGAAGCTGGAGCCGAAATGATCGTGCAACTGGCGCAGGGCCGAAATGAGATTCACGATGGATGGCGTGGTGGGGTGCTTGAAATCGGTGTCGCCGGGAGCGATGGAAAGAGACGGACTTTCGAAGTCGACGTCGATACCGTCAAAGCCGTACTCGCTAACGATGCGGGTGACAGAGGAAACGAAGTTGGGGACGCGCTGCGGATCGGCGAGCGTGAAGTGCTGGCCGCCGCCACCGAGGGAGATCATGACCTTCCTGCCCCGGCTCTTCAGCCAGGCAATGTCGGCCTTGAACTGTTCGGTGTCCAGGCCGGCGGGCGTACGGAATTGCATCGTCCCTTCCGGAGCATCCTTATCCGGAGTGGAGAAGGCGACGATGATGACATCCCATTGCGGCGAGACCTCGCGGAGCGGGATGGTGGAACCTGGGCCTCCGTAGCCGGCCCAGTAGCCGATAAGTTGATGTCCATTAGGCGAGCCGCTCATGGGATTCGCCGCAACCGTGGGCTTGAGTGAGGCCGGACCACCGCCTGGGCCAGGACGGCTACCGCGTGTTGGACACGGCTTAGAGCGTTCAGTAAGCGCCTGCGGGTCCGGGAAGCTGAAGGCGCCGCCGAGGCCCGCAGAAGCGCCGGTATACCAGGACAACAGGGCCACGTTCTGCAGGTGATAAGTCGCACCGTGCAACTGGGCGACAAAGGCCTTCGATGCGGGGATATTGTTTTTGAGGTTGGTGTTGGTGGGTTCGAGAAGAAAGTAGGTGGACCCGACGGCCGTACCGCCGCAACTGCCCTGTTCTCCCGAACGAAGAGATGCGGATCGTAGCCAGCTGGCGAAGACATTTCCGGGAGCGTTGAGGTTGCGGCCGTGTAGCAGAGGATCGTGCCGCGGGTCGTAAAAGAACTCCGCGAGTTGCTGAGTGAGCGGCTGCACGTCCTGGTCTTCGACAACGGTTGGTGCGGCATGGAGGTACGAACCAAGCACGAAAGAGTTTCCCGTGGCGGAATCGACGCCGTGCGTTCCCCAGGAACAGCACACCGTGGCGTCGCCCAAGGCGTAGTAAGTGGTGTTATGCGTCACGGCGACGACGAGTTTGCCCGTCTGTTTGGGAAGCTGCTTGAAGATTTCCGCTTGCATAAACTCGACGTCAACCACGGCGAACGAACTGCCCGTCTTCTGCGAGGTGAGGATGTAGCCATAGCCGACCGGGACGGTGATCCTTATACCCCTCACCTCCGGCTTGCCGAGCAGCGTGTGCCATCCGGCGGCATTGGGAAAGGTGGTGCGCAGCAGCGCATCAGCATACTGCGTCGTGCCGCCGGATGAGAAGGCGAACCTGGAAAACATGGGCGAGCGGACGACGTGCGTTATGTCTGGCGCTGCGTCCATGATGAATGGTTTACCGGCGGTCATCCTGGCTTCAAAGGAGAGCGTGATGGGAACGAGCACCGTGGGAATAGTAGTGGCGCCTCCCTGGGCGGGATCGCGCCCGGCGAAAGTGTAGGAGCCCGAGCCGGCGGCATATTGGAACGCCGGCACGGTACCTTGCGCATCCGCAAAGCGCAGCGTCAGAAATAAGAAAAAGAGCAGAGTGGATTTGATTCGCATACCTTCCGGCTTAACTACCGATATTAACGCTCATCGAATCCAGTGGCCGACCTGACTGTGTCCATGTCCAACCAATTAAAATCCTGGTTGCGCGAAGGGAGGTTATGGGCTGCTGCATAGCGATTCCGCGCGGCCTGGACCTGCGATGTCCAATTCGTGAGAGGCAATTGCAATTGCCGCAGCACCAGGTAACTCATGTCCACCGTGCGATCCGGAAAGTGGTCCTTCACATCGTCGACGTCGTGCAGGAAGGTTCTACCGTTGGCCCGGGCAACCCGCGGATACCAGCTCTTATACCAGGTCTCAGTCAACCCGGCGAGCATCCGATTGCGCTGATCACGAGCAGCACGAAGCGTTTCCAGCGCCCGATCAACGGCGACCACGGCTTCTTTCGCGCGGCCTGAACCGGCCTGGTTGGCCGCCGACTCCAGCAGTTTGTCGATGCGTCCGAGAGACAGCAGCAACTCAAGGTTCTGGCGGCAAAGCAGCGCATTGGAGAGCAGCACCTCTATGTTGTACTGGTTATGGCCGGCTCGCAGAAGGTTCGCGTGCAGAAGGTCGAGGACTTCGTCATTCTCGCTCAAGAAGTCTAAAGCAAGTTGCATGCGCCGGGCATTGGTTTCGCTCCAAGCCGAATCATGCTTCAGTTCATCGCCCGGCAGAGGCGGTACCGGCAAGGACTGGTCATGCGCCGGATGCGGCGGCGTGAAGATGCCTTGTGAGTATCCCCAGATGGGCTTGCGTGATTTGGATTCCACGGTCTCCCAACTGTCCATCCAAAACTGCGCCTGGTAGCTGAGCAATCGATAGGCGCGATCCATTCCGGCGACATTCCAGCCGTAGAACAACGGAGAGAACGCCGCCATGATTTCGCGAGAGCCACTTGAGGCCGGATGCCATGCGGCGGCGGCGCCTGCGACGTAGCCGAGCCAGAAATTCTCGGTATGTTGCCCTGCGTCGGCCCAACCCGCTACGACAGCGCCCTGCAAGTCGGCATCGACCCGGGATTGATCGAACGAGATCTTCTCAAATACCTCCTCGACGCGGCCCGGCATTTCGCGAGTGGCGTGAAGACGCCTGGAGGCGGGCAGAGGAAAGTATTCGGGAAATACGCGTTCCTCACCCTGCACGGAAGTGAAGATCATCTGGCTAATCCCGCGCCGGCGGAAGGCCGTGTCGAATTCCGGAGCGTTAACCTCGCCATTAATCATGAACGACGGCAGCGCCGCAATATCAGAGGCTACCAGTGGATATTCGCCCCAAAACACAACCTTTCGACCGCGGTCGTGCAGATAGCCCCCGACTTTCGCCACGAACTCCGCCAGCAGTTTGCCGCGACTGCCGTAGCGGTCCGCCGCCGACTTCTCGTCGCACTGAACGTTCTTCGCCCAACCGATGTAATAGGCCTCGTCCGTCGAGAGAAAAACGTAGTCGACGCCGCGATTCGCATCCAGCAGGTCCTGGAACATACCTTGCAGCAATTGATATGAAGCGGGATTGGTGGCGCAGAGCTCGTAGTTGCTCTCAGGAAAAGATCGAAGGCCGGCAAACTCCGGATGCTTGAGGATGAAGGCGATATGCGAAGGCCCGTCGAGATAAGGGATGAGTTGTACGTGGTAGCGCACACCGTAAGTAGTCAATTCCTGAAGTTCCGCCGCGCTCAGCGCGTACGGCTCGACGACCGCGGGCGCATGCGCAAACTGAAAGTGGCCCTCGAGCTTGATGACGAAGCCGTTGACCTTGAAGAACGCAGCCTGGCGAATCGCTCGTTTCAACTCGTCCGGACGATCCAGATGGTGGGCATCATCCCAGTAGATGTTGCGTATTTTGAGGTCCGGCCAGTCAGTGATTACGCCTTCGGGCAACCACAGCTTACCGGCTGACGGTTTGAGGAGTTGGGCCAGCGTCTCTATTCCATAGAAAATTCCGGGAGAGGCATTGGCAGTGATGTTGACAACCCCCGGCTTGATCTCAATTTTGTAAGCCTGGGCTGCGATCGCGTTACGGTCGCGATCCAACGCCTCTCCAGGGTCAACCGAGTTCGCGCGCAGTTCCAGTCGGACTCTGGTTTTTCCGTTCGATGTCGCAGACCCGAGTTTGTGGCGCTCCATCAATTCCCCGGAGAGAACGGACTGCGTCTGCGGGTCGATCGGGCCGGTTGTTTCAAGTTGCCAGGAGGGTCCAAACTCGAGATCCGTACCGGAAAGGGAGAGACGTTGGGGAGCCGGGAGCACTGCGTAGCCGCGCGCGAAGAGAGGAGAAGGCGCGGCCTCGACTTTCAAGGCGAGCACGAGTAGAAAACAGGCAATGGGGATAGGTCGAGCGTCGCGCGCGGAGCTACACATCACGGTCATTCTGTCACACCAGTGAGAGGGTGACCAGCGTCCCGCCCGGAGTGGGGCACACGACACAAAAGTGGGAGATCCGCAGAAGCCCGGGCCAGACACTCAAGTCTCAAGCGTACGCATAAGTCAGGCTGAGCCGGTGGCATGGCTATCGAGTTTGGCTCCGCTGCCGTTTCTCGCACCAGGCAGGCGGTGAGAGAAACCCGCCGCGAGCGGTCTTGGCAAGCGAAGGGACATGCCCCACTTTGGGCTTTTGAAGTGGCTTGCACTCGATTTTCTGTTGGGTAGGCCGCCTCTTGGGGCGGCTCGCCGGGTGTGATTTTGGGCTGGGCGTTGGGTTCGACCGGGGGTCTGTCCGGTTTAGTTATCCGGGGAGCGGCAAGTGGCAGCGGTTTTAGGTTTGTGCATTCCTGTGTTCCTGGGCGCGGGTCACGGAAGACATTGCGGACACGAATCCGCGAATACACGCGAATTGGTGGGGCGGCACGGGAGAAGCGATCTTGGGGTGCAGCGGAAAAAACGAACTCCCTGTTCGGCCTGAGGATGCGAGTCTTAGGTGGGGCGGTTTGGTCCCTGGCCGGAGGCGTCTCGGATGCACACGGGTTGGGGCGGTTTTGCGGTTCGAAGCCAATTCCTTCTAAGTAGTCATGATTTGTTATGGTTATGCGGGGCCTCGGCACCGACGGAGATTTTTCGTTTGTGCAGGACTGTGCACCGATCGCGGAAATATGCGCTGGGCACAAAGCCGCCAGACCCATGACTCGGACGGAAGGAGATGGAAGAACCGCAAGAGGGCGGATGCGGGCGCGTTCCACGCCGGGACCGATTGCGGGTCTTTCGGTATCGCCGGCGGATCCTGCGATTTCCTGGTATGCAAGTTTCTGCGGCGCGGCACGGTCGGCAGGCGAGGTGGTAAAGACGAGCAGCGTCGGCAAATGGCACTCCTCAAATTTCAAAAAGGGCGCGCGCGCGACTGGCAGACGGGCACACTTTGGCCGTTCTGCTTTCAGGTTGACACGCGAGGGCAAGGTTTTTGAGGGGGCGGCGCCTATGCTGTTGGGATGAAGGGGCAGAAATGGGCGAAGGGCTGGTTACCGGCAGGCGGGTCAGTTTGGAAAGTGCACAGACCGATCCTCCGCTCGGTACGCAACATGGCAATCCGGCCAGGTGGGTCGAAGGATGGAAGCGCGTTTGAACTAAGCCACCCGCGCGGCGGACGCTACGCGTGGGGTCAGGCACGGCTTCATCCTAAGGCAAAGATCTTGCGCCCTCTGGTGCCCCTTATGCTCCAATCAAGGTCCATGGGAACCAGCAGAAATGGCACGGAGTCTAAAATGGGTGCGTGCGACTGATACTGCGAGTCTGGCTATCCACGCTGTTGCTAAATTCCCTGGCCTTTTCCTGCAGTTGCCTCTCGTCCGGCGTCTGTCCGGGTCTAGGTGGACCCAAAGGTCCTGTTTTTCGTGGGACTGTCCTCGCAGTGACGGATCTTCCTCGCACGACCGATATGGCATTTCTAAGCAGTCGTACGGTACGCATTCAGGTCAACGAGTCTTTCGGAGGCGTTCCCCCTGATGCGAAAGAGGTAAATGTACTGACCGGGAGAGGCGGCGGAGATTGCGGCGTTCCGTTTAAAGTCGGCGAGCAATACCTTGTCGAGGCGTTCGTTGGCAGTGACGGCCTGGCTCATGCCGGCATCTGTAGTTCCACGCGAAGGATCGAAGCTGCCGGTGCGGCGCTTCGAATCCTGAGACAGCGACGTGACGGCGAGCAGGTGCCCTCGCTCGTCGGTCAGATCGCCCGAATTGACCGCAGTTTTGACGGGTTACTGGGGACCCGCGCTCCCAAACCTCTGGTGAACACGCTGGTCCGTGTGAAGTCGGTCCGAAGGACATATGAGGCGCAGGCTGACACCGAGGGCCTCTACGCCTTCTATGCCCTGCCCTCGGGAAAGTATGAGTTCGCTCCGGACCTGCCTGCGGGCGCAACTCTCTCCTGGTTCATCGGGAGCGACAAGCCGCTGGCCCCCTTCGACCTGCACGCGGGCGCCTGCGAGGAGCGTAATATCGAGGTCTTCGCCAGTGGTTCCATCCAGGGTCGAGTTCTAGACTCGGCGAACAAGCCGCTTCCTGAGGCATTCGTCTACATTTTGCCGGTCGAGGAGAGTGTGATCCCGAAGGCGCAACAGTTGTACTGGGAGTTTCAGGACAAGAAAGGTTTCTTCAAGTTCGTCCATATCCCGCCCGGCAGGTATCAGATCGTCGTTAATCCGGACGATTCCCGGAGTCCGGGTTTCCCCTATCGAAGAGCCTTTTATCCGGACGCACATGAACGCGATTCGGCCGGTGTCGTCACCCTGCACGAGGGAGAGCAGATCAGCGGCGTGGACATCCGGCTGGGGCAACGGCTCGCACAACGCCATCTCAGAGTACGTGTCACCTGGGCGGACGGACGGGTGATCCGGGACTTGGTCTTCGTTACTGCAAAGGGAACCGCCGACCCTGCCGCTACGTCTGACGCGAGGCAGCTGGACCTGAAAGCGAGTCTCCTGGAACTCACTGTTCTCCCAGAGGAGCCGTACGAGGTGGAAGCAGAACTGATCTGCCGGTATGCGGATGAGCGAAGCACGGGGCCCGGCGCAAATAAATAGGTCTATCTCGCGCGCGGAGATGATCAAACGGAATTATTGCTGACGATTCCCGGAACGGCTTGCCCAGAGATAGCGGGCAAAGAGCGACTGACTGATCGGTAGCCCGTTGCGACTGAATGATCGGCCCTGGATTACGCCGGATTTTTCAGCCGCGTGTAGTCGAGTGTTTACTGATCCGACTTGGGAATCGGCGTTGCGAGCTTTTCACGGACAGGTGCCGAGTGCCCAGATCCGCGGTCACAGGCCGGCTTGCGGGGAGTAACCTTCTGATGCGGCATGTCACTTGCCGCCGTTCCTTCTAATCGCTTGGGTATGCAAATTGGGCGAACACGGGCCCACTAAACCTTCGACCTTACGCCTACGCGCGGTATGCTCTTCCTCCATACGCCGGCAAAAATACTTCTGCTACGAAAGTTTCCAGAGTAGTCGGAGTCGTGTTCGCGGGAGAACGCGGTTCGAGCATCTTCATGTGGCCCGAATTGAGCGCATCAGCCATCTCCAGTAACAGGTCTGCCATGTTGGATGACATCCCCATCTGCATCAGCACGGGCTTCAACTGCGCCGCAGGCACCAGCTTATATGTAAGGTCCTCCTTGCCAATCGCCGCACCCACGATCTTCGCAATTTCCACGTAAGTTGACGTCGCGGGGCCCTTGTAGTTCGTGCGTGCTTTTTCGGACGAAATCCAATTTCAACAGGGCTTCGGCTGCACAGGCGCCGATATCGCGCGTGGCGATCATTGGCAAGGGCAAGTCCTCTCTGACCGGGCCGGCCATAATTCCCATCGACTTAATCACACCGGCCTGGGGCAGAAGGTTTTCCATGAAGTAGCCGGCTCGCAGGAAGAGGGCATTTAACCCTGCAATTCCTTCGAGTTTCTTTTCCAGATCTGTGCAAGCCGGCCACGGGACCGGTTCCATGCGATTTGTCCGCGCCGACGCTGCTCAGAACGACGGCATACTCTATCCCGTTTTTTCCAATCGCGGAGCGTAAGGCGTCGCTCACACTGTCCATATATGCGCGAACGTCCGGGGCACCAATATTCGGAGGGATCATCGCGTACACGGCCTTTGCGCCGGCAAACGCGTTCGTGAGCGCGTCCCCATCCGTCGCATCAGCGATGAATGATTCCGCACCCTTCCCGGTGAATTTCTCCAGTCGCTTCGGGTCGCGCCCCACCACGCGCACCTTCTGTCCCGCTTCGAGCAATCTCTCCGCTACCACGCTTCCAGTGTTACCTGTCGCTCCTGTAATCACGTACATGGCTTACTCCTCTCTCTACGGCAAACTCTTCCGGGCATATTGATGCCTGTCTGGCTTCCACGGATTCAGTTTCGGGTCTCGCCGCTATTACACTCAATTTGGCGCAGTCGTAATAAAATCTTCACTTTCTCGGCTGACGCTACCGCCGCCCGAAGAGATCCATTCGCGTGCGTTCGTTAGCAATGTGGAGTATTGTAAACACCGTTCACGCAAACTGCTTAGCGCGCGGATCGTGTGTTTGGGCGATTTAACTTCCGGGTGGCGCCTGATTCCGGAGGAATCCGGTCCACAGGGCATGATGTATCAATAGAAATGGACCCTCAAGGGTTCGAACGCCGCATGAACTCATTCGTCACATGGACAACGTGCTTGGGTATTCACGTACGGATCTCTAAACTAACCTGCGGGCGGGCCAGCAAATGCAGCTTGCCTCGTGATACGATGTTGCCAATTGGAGGCAAACAGATGGCGTATTGTTCTCGACGCAATTTCTTAAAGACCGGACTCGCCGCGGGTGTACTCGCTGGAGCCGGAAAGCTGCCCTTGCGGGCGGCGGGCGGATCGGCAACCGATTGGGTGACGCTCGGAAAATCCGGCGTCAAGGTAACGCGGCTCGCGTTCGGCACCGGCACCTTGAGTGGGCGGGTCCAGCGTGAGTTGGGTCAGGAACAGTTCACAAGGCTGGTGCGCCACGCCTACGACCAGGGCATTCGCTTCTTCGAGACCGCCGAAACCTACGGCGAGATGCATAAGATGCTGGGCGTAGCGCTGAAGGGCATCCCGCGCGACAGTTATACGCTGATGTCCAAGGTGACGACACGCGAAGGCGTGAATCCGCAGGACAAGATCGATGAACTTCGCAAGCTGGCGAATACCGATTACTTCGACGTGATGCTATTGCACTACCAGCACGTGGCAACGTGGCCAACCGACACCGTGCGGTGGCAGGACGGGATATTGGAAGCGAAGTCCAAGAAAGCGGTAGTGGGGTACGGCGCCTCGGTACACGGACTGCCGGCTTTGCGCCAGTTCCCAGGCAACAAGTGGCTGGAGATCGCCATGATCCGAATGAACCACAAGGGCACCAAGATGGATGCCGAGGAGTTCAACACGAACGGACCGGGGAACGTCAGCGAGGTGGTCACGCACGTGAAGCAGGTGCGCGCGGATGGCATGGGCATCATTAGCATGAAGCTGGTGGGAGAAGGTGCGTTCACGACGCGTGAGGACCGGAAGGCGGCGATGCGGTTCGCATTCAGGAATGCAGGCGTCGATGCCGTAACGGTCGGTTACAAGAATACGGCGGAGATCGACGAGGCAATTGAGAATTTGAATATGGCGCTGGCGTAGTTGCACGTCCGGCGTTTGTAGCTGAGCCGCCAGGCAGACCACAAAAGACGATGGTCTGCCGTACGGAGGCTACGGACTTTTCCTGTCGAGCAACTGGCGCACCCGGGCGGTCAGGGTTTGGACGGTGAACGGCTTCACAATGCACTCCTCCGGCGCTGGAGGAATGCCGATATTACCCGACATGAACAAGACCGCCGTGGAAGGGCGGAAGGTTTTCAATCGCTCAGCGAGCTGCCTGCCATTCATTTCAGGCATCAAAATATCCGTTAATAGAAGGTCGATGGGGCCTTGATGGCACAGGGAAACTTCCATCGCCTCCTGTCCGGAACCCGCTTCCAGAACCGCGTATCCGAAATGCCGTAGGACGGCCACGACCATTTCACGGACTTCATCCCGGTCCTCTGTTACAAGAATGGTTTCTCCAGCGCCCGCCGGAACATCGGCCTGCTCCTGACTGCGCGGTTCCCGGGCCTCGCGGGCATGGTCCGGCAGCACCCGCGGGAGCAGGATTTCGAAGACAGTTCCGGAGGAGGGGTCGCTCCGGGCCGAAATAGAGCCGCCGTTACGACGCACAATCCCGGAGGCCGTGAAGAGGCCGAGGCCGGTGCCTTCATTTCCTTTAGTGGAAAAGAAGGGGTCGAAGATATGCGGTATCAGGTCCTCGGCTATGCCCGTTCCGGTATCGCTCACCGCCAGCGACACGAGCGGGCCGGAGTCCGTCTGGCTGGAGGCGTCCGGTAGGACGTTGGCAGTGGTCAGGGTCACGGTGCCTCCATCCGGCATCGCGTCCCGCGCATTAGCCGCGAGATTCATGACCACCTGAAGAAACTGTCCGGTATCGCCCATAACCAGACCCAGGGCGGGTTCAAGCCGGGTCACGATCTCGATCGATTCTCCGACAAGACGCTCCAGCATCGGCAGGCTCTCGGTGATCAGGGCGTTAAGATCGAGGGGCGCGTCGACGATTTTCTGCCTGCGGCTGAACGCCAGCAGCTGGCTGGCCAGGTCGGCGGCACGTTTGCCGGCATTGTTGATCTGCGCCAGAATCTGGAACGATGCACTGCCGGGTGCGATCTCGAGCCGTAACAGATCGCAGTATCCGTTGATGACCGTGAGCAGATTGTTGAAGTCGTGAGCGAGGCCCCCGGCCAGGCTGCCGACGCTTTCCATCTTCTGGGCCTCGGCCAGTTGGGCTTCGAGGGCCACCCGCTCTACTTCCGCCCGTCTGCGAGCCGTAATGTCGCGGAAAATACCGAATACAAAGCAGCTGCCAGACGATGCAAAGGGAGTGCTCGTTCCCTCGATCAAAACCTCCTTGCCATCGGGACGAATCAGGTGCTGTTCGAAATTCTTATAGCTGCTTTCCTGCTCATGCCGCCACCGGTACGCCGCGAAGGCCTTGTCCGGCTCGCTCCATCCGCACTGACTGAAATGCGCCCCCTCGATCTGCTGTAGCGGGACGCCGCACATGTGGGCGAATGCCGGATTAGCCAGGATGATCGCGCCGTCCGCGCTAGTCAAAACCAGACCGTCGAGAGAGTTCTCCCACACCAGCCGCATCTGCTCCTCCGAGCGGCTTAGCTCGTGTTCGGCGTTCTGCCGGCGCGCGATTTCGCGGTCCCGTTCGGCGATCAGGCACTTCAGATCCCTGGACGCCCCCTCCAGTTGCTCGACCTTACGTTCCAGTTTCTTGATGAGGCGCTGATTGTAAACGCGCAGGTAGTCCTCGACCGGCGTAGTTTCCGGTGCGGGTATCTCCGTGACTTGCCTGCTCCGGTACACCTCCTCCAGGATTGCGATCAGTTCTTCGGGCTCTACGGGCTTCACAACGAAGCGCGAAGCACCCAGCGACAAACCGAACTCTTCGTCCTGTCTGGACGTGTAGGTGGCGGTGTAAATGACAAACGGAATCCGTTTCAGGCGCTCGTCGGTTTTGACTTCGCGGCACAACTGAAAACCATCCATCTCCGGCATCAGAACGTCGGAGACGATCAGATCGAAACCGGCGTCTGCGGGGCCGGCGTTGCCATCCGCGGCATCTTCAAGCTGGCGCAGTGCCTCAACGCCGTTGTGCACGCTGACAACCTGATGCCCGTGGCCTCGCAGCAAAGCCTGCATCAGGTAAAGATTGGCGTGGTTATCGTCGACGCTCAGGATCTTCATCGACCGGCCTTTGCGCCTTGCATCAGATTGAGAACGGTCGCGGCGAAGTGTTCGGGTTCTACTGGTTTTTCGATATAGCCGGCGAAGCCGGAGTTCATCGCTTTGGCCCGGTCCCCAGGCATCGCAAAGGAACTGACTCCGATTAAAGGAATGGAAAGCAGGGTCTGATCCTGCTTCAGCTGCAAAGCGACGTCGTAGCCATCCATCCCCGGCATCTGAATATCGAGCAGAATGACATCCGGCCGTTCGGCTCGCGCCATCTCCAGGCCGGAAATGCCGTCCGTTGCCGACACCACCGAGAATCCGGCGTGCTCCAGCAGAAGAGTAAAGAGATAGCGGTTATTCTCGTTATCCTCCACCAGCAGGGCTTTGCTCATAGCGGTAATGCCTCCATCGCGCCACTCACTTTGGAGGTGGCCTCTGCGTTCGTTGGCGGCTGCAGCGGCACCCGGTATGCAAAGCGGGCGCCTTTGCCGAATTCGCTTTCGACGCGTATCTCGCCACCCATCAATTCAAGGAGTTTCCGGCACAAATACAATCCCAAACCCGTGCCTTCGTAAACGCGCTTCGCCGAACCGTCTACCTGCCGGAACGCCTCGAACAGCATCCCCAGGTGTTCCGGCCGAATTCCGATACCGGAATCCTCCACCGAGACGTGCAGGTTCCCACCTGCCGTCCGAGCCGTAATCCGAACATATCCGCTCTCAGTGAATTTGATTGCATTATTGACTAAATTCAGGAGTAATTGCAAGGTTCGCTTACGATCACAGAGCATTTCAACCGACTCAGGGATATCCGTGGTCACCTGAAGCCCCTTAGCGCCGGCCAGCGGCGCCAGGATCCGGATCACCTCGTCAGCAACGCCGGCAAAATCGAACTTTTCGTAGTGAAGATCGGCCCGGCCAGCCTCGATGCGCGATACGTCGAGCAAATCGTTAATCAGCGTGAGCAGGTGCCGGGACGATGTGCGGATGATATCGAGCTGTTTCTTTTGTTCGTCGTTCACAGGTCCTGTCATTTCCTGCCTCAGGAGACCCGCGAAACCGATGATGGAATTCAAGGGCGTACGCAATTCGTGGCTCATGCTGGCTAGAAACTGAGACTTCAGGCGGTCCAGTTCCTGCAGCCTCTGGTTGGCGGCGGAGAGTTCGGCGGTACGCTCGGCGACGCGACGTTCCAGTTCTCCGTAGGCCTTGTGGAGGGCCTCCTCCGCACGCTTCCGTTCCGTGATGTCTTCGACGAAGCCCTCGAGAAAGGCCACTTCGCCGGTCTTGGTGCGTTCGGCCCGGATGAACAGGTTGGCGACGAAAGGGGTTCCGTCCCTGTGCTTGTAGAGGGTCTCGCGCTGCACGAAGCCCTCTGATCGCTCAGCGTGCCGCACGGCATCGTGCCTCGCGTCGGGATCGGCGAACAGGTCGCGAGGAATATCGGTAACTTCCTGCATCATCTGTTCAGCCGAATCGAAGCCGAACAGATGGGCGAGTTTCGGGTTGGCGCTGAGAAATCGTCCGGAAATCGTAGTTTGGAGGATGCCGACAGGAGCCGCTTCGACGATCTTCCGGTATTTCTCCTCGGAAATTCGCAAAGCTTCCTCCGCCTCGGTGCGGCCGGTGATATCCAGAACGAGCGAAAATCCAACGGCCCTGGCACTGCCGCTCGCGGGAACGACGGAATTGTACCATTCGCAATGAACCACGGAGCCGTCTTTGCGGTTGTTGCGATTCCGGCACAGACCTGGCCGGCCAAGTTCCATTAATCGCCTCGCTTGCAGAACCTCGGGCCAATCGTCTTCGCAGACCAGGTTCAGGTCTTCGACTGTGCGTCCGATAGCCTCCTCCGCGGACCAGCCGAACAGCCGTCTGGCACCACCGAACCAGTTCGCGATCCGGTGATCGGGCGTCCATTCGACGACTGCCAGCGGCGAATTACTCAGCAACGTTCCGAGCCGCAGCGAGGTCTCGAAGAGTTCTTCCTCCACCTTCTTTCGAGCTGTTATGTCGCGCCCGGTGCACTGCACGCCGGTCTGTCTTCCGGAATCATCGAAAATCGGACCCCAGCTTGCCGACAGCCATTTATCGGCACCATCGGGAGCGACCACCCGGTATTCCTGGTCTCGAATTGCCTTTCCCTGAAAAGCCGCTTCCCAGTGGCGGGCGATCTGGCGCCGGCTCTCCGGGTCAAGTGACGGGAACAGTGTCTCCGCGCGGTAGATCCCGGCGGTCAAGCTGCCGATCGCGTGGCCCGTGAGTTTTTCGAACGCGGGGTTCGCGTAGGTCAGCCTGCGGTCCATGTCGAACGCAACCAGTGTTTCGTGGAGATGATCAGCCATGAGGCGAAGGGTTTGCTCCGCGTTCCGCAGGGCTCGTTCAGCATGTCGGGTCCGGTTGCGTTCGCTGCGTATGCGGGCGGTCTGAAAGACTCCGAGCAGGAGAAGCAAGGCAAACAATACGGCCGCCGCCGCAAACCGCAACTCGCGCTTTCGCGCATCCAGCAACTCGCCGATGGACCGAACATTGGATGATATGTAGCTCCACTGCCCGGCGATCGGCCCCAGCCAGTGTTCGCGCGTGGCAGAGGCGATTTCCTCCCGAAGCGCGTCGGCGACAGCCGCAGCCTCGAAAGTCGCACCGATTCCGAGCTGCGATCGCTCCTGCGGAGCGGCGATCCAGCGAAAAGCTATTCCGCCGCACTCGCTCTTGTCAAGCAGTGCTGCGACGGCGGAGTATTCGTTCATGTACGCGGCAGCGACGGAGCCTTGGCACAAGTCCTCCATCAAGATCCGCACAGAGGCGCCGGTGATCATCTGGGCGAGCGGAAAGTTGCGGCGCAGCGCCGGGCCGTCTATCCGGGAATTGGCCGTGCCAATGGTCGCCGCGGCCAGGTCCTGGAGATTGCGGTACGGGCTGTCCGCGCGAACGAGCAAACAATGGTCTGTTGCCAGAAATGGATCGCTAATATGAAAGACATCCCGGCGCTCGGCTGTGATGGTCACCGCAGGCCAGAGATCGACGGCGCCCGTTCTGAACGCGGTCTCCGGATCAGTATCCTGGAAGACCCACTTCAAACGGATCCCGCGCCGGCGCGCGGCTTCGCGGACAATTTCGACGGCTAAACCTGTCGGGTTTCCATCTTTTCCCGCAACTTGCAGCGGGGGCAGCGCGGCCCAGGCAATGGTATAAACCCTCAGCCGGTCGATGCTGCGTGCCTGCCGCCATTTGAAAAAGGAGATTCCGACCACAAGCAGGAGGCACGCCACGAGAACTACCCTGGCTCTGGTCATCCGAATCGGCTCCAAGTTGAAAACCTTCACGGCTGTGATCAAAACCGAAGGTTCAGAGCCATACTACCAGACGAGAAGCGGATAAACACCCTGAAAATCGGCGAATGACCGTATTGACGAGGCCCTTTCAGGGGAATGTGGATCGGCCTGATTCGTGATTGCGGACCGGTAAATTGCAATAAGTTCCGGTATCGCTTTAATATGCTCGAAGTCGTCGAAACCCGGAGACGCAGGCCAACTGTGAGGATCCAGTCGACGCAGGCCCAAAGGCCTACTCCACGAGGCTTTCGAGCACAGGGTGCGGTTCGATTCCGAAGCGGGATGGGGCAGTGAGGACGAGCAGGCAGCCGGCGACTGCGGTTAACGCCGCGCTCCAGGCCATCAGTTCCCGGAAGCCGATCGTGCTCTTGGCGTAACCGGCGACCAGGACCATGGCAGCGCCGGCGAAACCGCCCATCATGTTCAGGACGCCTGCGGCGACACCCGAGCGGAACGGGGGGACAACATCATATGCCGCCGCGAATACGTTGCCACTCATGAGGCCCGCAAAAAGGCCAAAGGCTCCCGAACCTAGTTCGGCAAGCGGCAGCGACGGCGCGGCGAAGGTCAGATACGCGAAAGGCGCACAGAGCACCAGGCCGCCCGCGGCTACATAAAAACGCGCCGCCGCCGTGGTCCGCCGGAGCCTGTCCGCCAGCACTCCTCCCGCGAGGATCCCGGTGATCGTGCCGACCTGGAGGAAGACCGTTCCCGCAAAGCCGCTGTCGGTCATCGACAGCCCAAACCGCGTGGAAAGATAATCGGGAAACCAGGCATAAAACAACCAGAGGGTGGCACAGAAGAGCGTAAAGGCGACCAGCAGCGACCCAAAACAGCGCGAAATGAGACTGCCGGACCCAGCACCGCCGGAGACGATCGATCCCGGAGCTGGCACTTGCTCAACGTCCCGCAGGAAACGCCCCAATAGAAAGGCGTAGGCGATACCGGCGCACCCCAGGCCCAGGAATCCGAGCCGCCAGCCGGCGTGGTCGGCCATCCAACCTCCATAAGATCCCCCGATGACGATGCCCACCATCTGCGCGGACTGGTGGATTCCCAAGGCTTTGGAGCGAGTCGTACCGGAATGCAGACTGGCGATGAGCGACACGGCGGCGGGAAAGTACAGCGCTTCCGCGAGGCCCATAGCAGAGCGCCAGAATAGAAAGGTCGCAAAGGAACTACTCAGACCCGAGCCGGCGGTAGCGACACTCCAGAGCGCGAGGCTGACCACAATCATCCGGCTGCGCGACCAGCGATCGGCCAGCATGCCGCCAAGCGGCATGCTGATGGCATAGATCCAGACGAACGAGCTACCCGCTACGCCGAGTTGTGCGTCCGTAAATCCGAGCTGGCTGCGTAAAGCGGGGAAAATCGAAAAGACGATCTGGCGGTCGATATAATTGAGCGCGAACGCGAACCACAGCAACGCTAACGTTATCCAGCGCTCTCGCGTCCCGCGTTCAGGCATGCAGCTTCTTCAGGTCCGATAGCTTTGACTGCGGCCCCGTGTACTGCTGCAAGGCGTCGAAGTTGATTTCGATCCCCAGACCCGGTTTAGTTGGTATCGCGAGCATGCCCTCCTCGTCAAGTTTCCATCCCCCAGCAGCCAACTCATCTACGAAAGGCGAGCCGGAGATGTACTCCACCAGGTCCGTGTGCGGAAACGCCGAGGCGAGTTGCAGATCCGAAGCCAGCCCGACGGCGGTATTCCACCCATGCGGAATCAAACGAATGCCGTGATCTTCGGCCATCCAGCCGATCCGAAGCTGTTCGCTCAAGCCGCCAACTTTGGTGACGTCAGGTTGCACGATATCGAAAGCACCCCGCTCGATCCAGGGCAGAAATGCCTGTCTTCGGGTGAGCACTTCGCCACCGGAGATCGGTACCATGGCGGCGCGGCGGAGACACACGAAGTCTTCGAGCGCATCCGGCGGCAAGGGCTCTTCGAGCCAGGTCACGTCATAATCGGCCAGCATTCGCGCCGTGCGGAGCGCCCATTTATAACCTTGCGGCCAGTAGGCGTCGCTCGCTCCCGGGTCCACCATAAGCTGGCACTCGGACCCGATCGCTTCCCGCGCCGCCCGGACAATCGCCTCGTCAAGTTGAGCGGATTTTCTGCCGAACGGGCCCCAACCGATTTTGAAGGCGCGGAAGCCCTGTTCTTTGATGGGCAGAAGTTCGTCGCGCATCCGTGCCGGCTCACGCATCAGCAAGGACGCGTAGGGACGCACCTTGTCCCGGTATCGGCCACCGAGGAGGCGCCCGACCGGCTGCCCCACAGCCTTTCCCAGGAGATCCCACATAGCGATATCGATCCCGCTGATCGCGTGCGTGATGGAGCCGCCACGCCCCATCCAGAAGGTGTTTTGGTGGAGTTTCTCAGTCACTCTCTGCGGTTCGAGCGGGTTCTCGCCTAGAAGAAGCGGTTCGAGGACGGCGATCGCCGCCCGGGTGAGTTGCTCCGTCGTGAAGGTACTCCCCCAACCGGTCAGGCCCTCGTCAGTGAGCACGGCGATAATGGTATGGACGCAATCATCCGGCTGCAGCTCATTTGACCAACCGCCTTCCGGCGTACGGCCGCGCAGTCCCGCAGCCCTGACTTCCACGATTCTCATGCAAGGTTCCTTTGGAAAATAGTGGCACGCGGGACGAATTCGACATTGGCGTCCAGGGGGAAAATCGGCCGCGCGCACCGTTGGTGACCCAGCGTCGGCAGATTTGCGCTGGTGGCGCCCGGCGCATCGACGTTGATCATGCGATCCGCCGTCGCCTCAAAGAACCGCGGCTCACAATGGGGGGATTTCACAATTACAATGTCGAATCGCGCGGGATCCTGACCATGCGCCAGAAATAACGAGCGATTGAAGAGATGAACGGGACGGCTGGTGACCACCAGCGTCACCGGACCGGTTTCGAGTACGGCAGTCTTGCCGGAGTTCCAGATCGAGTCATCGGATTCGCTCCGAAAATGACCATCGGAAAGCATGCGTATTCTTGCATTTACGGCGAGAGGGTTAAAGCGGGAGTCGAGGGTTCCTCCCAAGGGAACCCGGATTTCCTTTCCGACACCCGCGGCGAACGCGGCCTGAACCGCAGGCTCATCGACAATCGGAAGCAGCGCAGTTCGGGCGCAACCCGACTCGATCAATCCGCGCAGGATGGCGTTGCTGTCTCCCGGCGCACCGGAACTGGTGGCGTCCGCGGCATCCGCCAGCACCACGTGGCCATTGGGCCCCGCTGCAATCCGGATGCTTTCTTCGAGGCTCGTCAACTGGGAGTGCAAATGCTCGCGCACCGCCCAAAAGCCGGTAGCCATCTGGATGGCTTCGCGCTCGGCGAGGTCGGGTGCGCCGTCGGTTACCACCATCGCGTTGGAACATAACTCCGCGACGTCGGTGAACGGATTTCCAATGAACATGGCGGCAGAAAGACCACCGAGTCCGTTCTCGACGCGCTGGGCATGGCGAATGGAACGGCCGAAGAGTCCGGTCTCAGTGATCAATTCGTCACCGCGAACCAGAGCCGGAATGCGAACACGGGCCGTTACGGGCTTCACTTCGCGGTTGATGAGTTTCAACAGCAGCCGCGCGGCGCGCTGGCCGGTCCCGACGAAATCGACGTGCGGATAAGTGTGGAACGCGACGATCGCGTCGCTAGACCGAAGCATTCTGTCGGTCAGAATGCCGTGCAGGTCGAGCGAGACGACAATGGGCACGTTCTCTCCCACGATCTTGCGCACCTCTTCGATGATCCGCCCTTCCGTGTCCTCCTCGTTCTCCGCCACCATGGCGCCGTGCAGCGATAGATAAACGCCGTCGGGCGTCTGCGCGCCGCGGACGGCGCCAGTGAATTCGGTCAAGATGCGATTGAAGGCGGAGGCCGTGAGAGTTCCTCCCGACGTGATGAAGCGGGCGCTGTACGCGGGAAGGAGCAGGATATCCGGGCGCGAATCGAAGATTTCGAGCGCGCCGCCTACTTCGTTGCGAACCCTCCGATGGTGGTCGAGGATCGCCTGACCAAACTGGACCACGAAATCCTCATAGTGCGTAGGTTGGGGATTGAAGGAGGACGTCTCCTGCTTGCACTCCCCAATCAGGATCTTCAACATAGCTAACGATTGTATCCCCGGTTGGCCTCCCGTGGCGAATACCGGCTTGCCCAATGCAAGATGATCCCGAAACAGATGGGCATCACAACGCTAAATGAACAGTACTGCGTCCAGTAGCATGGCAGATTGGCCTGTCCTTCCGGTTGTGATGAGTTTTCATATTGGCAGGCGAAAACCGCCTGCCCGTGTGCTATAGCTGGATGAAGCGGTAATCCTCGATTTTACATGCGATTCCATACATGCGGTCGATCTCCCGATCGTTTACGCGGACCACGCGGACCCGGCAATCCAGTGCTACTTTTCGTTCGGGCCCGTCCGGGTCATTGGCAGGCACCAACAACAGACAGCCTAGAATCTGTCCCGGATCGAAAGCCACGTTCGCGAGGCAATAGAAGCCGTCACTACTGACGTTGAGTGTCGTGGCCTGAATGGGTTCCCGGCGATCCTCGAGGAAAAAACACACCGGCCAGCGCAATTGCAGGCGAGCCCGTTTCCGGCGTTCGGGCAAATCGGTTTCACTTGAGTCACGGTCTTCAGGCTGAGGAGTTCCCGGAGGATTTGTGACCGCAGTGAACGGCATATGAGTATCTATAGTGCTCGTGGTGCGCCTTTATTAGCAGTTTTGATACCAACACAGGTCTCGCCGACCGGCCAGCTGACGACATCAAAAGTGGGATTAGTTGCCAATCAGTTTCAAGAATCTCCTCCGGTAAGCGACTTTGTCCAAACCCAAGAGAACTCGTAAGTGTTGTTTTTTACATCTGTTCTCCCGATTCATACTCACTGAATTAGTACTCTTCCAACTCTTCGGGATTTAAGTGAAGGAGTAGGTGCACTTTCTAACAGTTGTTCATTGACTTCGTCTTACGTTTTCACTAATCTATCAAAACTGAGTGAAGTAAATAGAGTGTTCGGAGGAGTAAGGAAAATTGCCAGCGTTCCCATTGGTCGGACAGGGTGTTCTGTTTCGCCGCGTTGGCAAGAGTGCGACGATTGCGCAATTGATCTGGTTTTTTGGGTCGGCACTTTTTCCTTTCCTGGAGCTAATCCCTATGCGTTTTGAGCCGGAGGACAGATGATCAACGTCAGGCTCATCTCGACGAACCAGGATCTTTACGTGATGTGCCGAAACATTCTGGCGGAGATTCCCTCGCTGGAATGGACAGTTTCCCAATCAGCAGAATACGACACCACCGGTTCCGCCGATCTCCACATCTGGGATTACCGGCCGGGAATGCAATTTCCTGATAGCTCCCGGTGGCGTCCCTCCCGCAGTCTGTTTCTGGTGTACCAGGCGCACCTGAGCAGCTTTCGGGAAAGCATGGGACCTAGCGGTGCGAGTATCATTCTGCAGCCGGTTTCCCGAGCCGTACTCGCGTCCTTTCTGACCCTCGCTATTTCGTCCAATCAGGACCGGACCGTGACGGAGAACTCGCTGCGCGCCGATCGTGATGACATGCTCCAATGCCTGATACAGGCTAACCTCCGGCTGCAGGAATACGACCAAGCCCGGACCAACTTCCTGTCGCGCGCCGTCCACGATTTCCGAGCGCCCCTAACAGCTCTCAACGGCTACTGCAGCCTTCTGCTGAGCGAACCGCTGGGCGAACTGAATGAAGATCAGAAGGAAGTCATCCGGCGCATGCAACATAGCGCCAGCCGGCTTTCGAGAATGGCCAATGCCATGTTCGAGTTGAGCGTTGGCCGACAGATCAAACGGACGCCCGACCTGCGAGCGGGCGACATCCGGGCATGCGTCGATCAAGCCACGCACGAGATCATGCCCTTTGCCGAGAGCAAGCAGATCTCGATTTCTGTCGATTTGTCGCCAGACGCGCCTCTGCTCTATTTCGAGGCCGGCCAGATCGAGCAGGTTCTCATTAACGTGCTGGACAACGCGTGCAAGTTCACGCCGAGGCAAGGTTCCATCGAGATCCGCGGGTATCCGTTTTTCTGGGAGCGCCGCGAGCCGCGGGGCAAAGTGGCGTTCGGCGCGGATCGCCGCCGGCGAGCCTCGGGAGAGCCCAACTGTTATCGGATCGACATCCTGGATTCAGGGGGCCCGATCCCCAGTGGGCAGTTGAAAGGAATTTTTGAGGAGTATACGTCTTATGCGGGTAGCCAAGACCGGTCCGGCGCAGGCTTGGGACTGGCGATCTGCGGTCTGATTCTGCGACAACATAACGGAGAAATTTGGGCTGAAAACACGGACGCAGGGCCATTGTTTGCCTTTGTCCTGCCGATCCATGTGGAAGCAACCGAATTCGAATTCGACAGAAACCTGAAGTCAAATGTAGCGGAGGTGATGTAAGTGATTATCAATACTAGGACTAACGGTCCTTGCATTCTGGTCGGCGAAGACGAACTCGAGGTACGCCAGTATCTCGAAATGACACTCAAATGCCTCGGCTATCGAGTCGAGATAGCGGAGAACGGAAACGAGGTCCTCAAATGTTTGCAAGCGGTTGGCTCTGAGGTCTCTCTCGTGCTGCTCGATATCATCATGCCTGAACTGGACGGGCTTGAAACCTTGTGCGAGATCCGGCGAATCAATGCGAACTTGCCTGTGATTATCGTTGCCGGAGGATACTATCCGAAGAATGTAGTGACGGCCATGAAAAGTGGCGCGACCGATTTTCTCTGCAAGCCGGTGGCGCATGAGGATCTCAAAAAAGCTATCGCCAAAGCGCTGGAGGTCGAACGCCCGGATCATCCTCCGGCTGCCCGGGTATCGGCTCCGAAGACCGACGCTTTCTTTGGCGGGAACCCGCAGATGCGTGAAATCTATTCGATCGTCGGACAGATCGGCTGGTCGGAGGCGCCGGTCTTGATCCAGGGCGAAACAGGCACAGGCAAAGAGGTGCTGGCTCGCGAATTGCACGCCCATTCGCCGCGTTCTGACCAGGCATTCCTGAAACTGAATTGCGCCGCTCTGCCCTTTGAACTGGTGGAGAGTGAACTGTTCGGCTATGAGAGAGGCGCGTTTACCGGAGCCTTCCAGAAGAAGGCCGGCATGTTCGAACTGGCTGACGGCGGTACGATTCTCCTGGATGAAATCGGCGATATGGACGTGCGGCTTCAGTCGAAGCTGCTTCAGGTGTTGCAAGACCAGCAGTTCCAGCGAATCGGCGGAAAGGAAATGATCAGCGTCGATGTGCGCGTCCTGGCGGCTACCCACCGGGATCTGGAAAAAGCCATTGCGGACCGCAGTTTCCGGGAAGACTTGTATTACCGGCTCAACGTAATCAACCTGGTGCTTCCCTCCCTGCGGGAGCGCAAGGACGACATCATTCCCCTCGCCGAATTTCTGTTGAAGAGACACGCTCCGGAGAAAGGCAGCGCGGCTCTGTTGACTTGGGAGCTCAAGGAATCTCTCTTCAATTACTCCTGGCCCGGAAATGTTCGCGAACTGGAGAACGTGATCAGGAAACTGCTGGTGCTGCGGGATCCGGAGCTGATTGCGCGAGAACTGCACTTGAAGACCAGGCGCAGACCGGTGGTGTCGGTCTCGGTAACCGAGCAGCGTCTCCTGGTTGCCCCGGAGCCGGAGAATTCGGCAATCCTCGAGCAGGTGACATTAGCCAAGCAGCAGGCCGAGACCGAAGCGATTCTGTCGGCGTTGAATGCGACGCGGTGGAATCGCAAGAAAGCTGCGGCTATGTTGAAGATCGACTACAAGGCGCTGCTCTACAAGATGAAGAAACTGGGTGTGGAGGACAGCGTGATGCCTATGACTTCCAAAGGGCACGCAGGAAGCACGGCAACCGCGGCGGCCGGCGGTAGGTAATCGGGGCAAGCGATTTTCGTCCCCCCACGACCTCGGCGAGTACGCTCTCAAGTCAGAACAGGCGCGGAGTCGCGCTGATCTTCGGGCGATTTTCCAGCGATTGAATGGAGAACGCCCCAATGCTGTCGAGAGAAATCCGTTTGGACGCGACAGTCGGGTCCTCGTACACCAGCAGGCACCCACGGCCGTCGATCTTGATCCGGGATGCGCGCTCGATGCTCAGTTTGCTCTCGCCGTGCACTTTGAATTGCAGCAGAAGGTTGGGGCTTGGGGTCATGTACGTGTTAGTAATTATGGTACCCGGAGAATATTCGCCGCAATATCTAAGTTAGTATACACTCGCTGGTATACGTTGAGCAGAATAGTGTCGATGGAGTCCATCGGGTAAACAGGCTCAAGCTAGTACCAACTTGCAAGAAGAGGCGAACGGAACCGCTTGCTTAAGGGAGTGGGTTGCGCGAACCCTGCAAGTAGGTACTAGATCCATCCGCGCAAACGGTACCACGCCAAGCCCAGGGTTTCATGCAGAGTCTCTTCGTTCCTCTCGATGGCCTTCCAGGAGGGAATCAGTTCGTACAGGTCCAGTTGGACGAACGAGGATGGCGCGGGCACCACGACCAATCCTTCTCTCCGGAAGCACGCCGCGGCGCGCGGCATACTTTGGGCATCCACCACCAGCGCAATGCTGTGAATGCCGTGCCGGCGAAGGACTTCAGCCCCATTCACCGCATTCTCGTGAGTTGAACCGGAACTTTCCTCGGTCCAGATCAGATCCTGGGGCACGCCGGCGGACTGCAGAAGATCCCGCATGGTACTCGCAATCGGCTGTTCGCCAGGCTGCACCGGTCCGCCGCAGGCGAGCACCGGTAGGGGCTGCCAATGTCGCTGTAGCCAGGCGGCGAACGCGCAACGCTGGTAGGTCTCTTTGCCGGGGAGCGGATAGGGCCTTTCGAAATGCGGCGGTTCCACGCTCTCGGAGAGCACCACTATTGCCTGCGCAGGGGTCTCTGCAGGCGCCGTGGGAAGCGGCCGAACCGGATACCATGCCTCGAGAGGCCGGGAGAACAGCCAGGCGGCTGGAGGCCATGATACCAGCAGCAGACCGAGCCAGGCGAGGGTAAGCAGGCGAGGGTTCCTGCCCGACTTCAACCGGAGCAGGCCGATCAAGGCCAAGACCAGGATACCCGTGATCAAAGGTTGGGTGTAAGTCATCCAAGTCCATTATGTATTGGCGAATCAGGTTGGCTCCTCCGCAATCGCGACGGGCCCTCCCCGAACTGCCTCCAGGCGGGGGAATTTCTTCGCCAAA
This sequence comes from Terriglobia bacterium, assembly GCA_963747535.1. Taxonomy (GTDB): domain Bacteria; phylum Acidobacteriota; class Terriglobia; order Bryobacterales; family Bryobacteraceae; genus CAVVFX01. Next base: position 360,704 of record CAVVFX010000025.1, on the reverse strand, counting down.
TCCCAAAGCTAGGGAATTTGGCCGTCAATTTCGTACTACCAGATCGATAACATGCATATGCATCAGTAGGTTAGTAGAATGGCCCCGTGAGTGCTCAAAGACACGTCAGCAAGGAGGAGAAGTTCCTATGTTCCAAAGAGCAAAGGATGCCGTGGTTCTCGGTGTATTTTCCTTAGTCTTCAACCTGGCCGTATTTATGCTACGCCAGTTCAGGCACGCTTAGGGTTCCATATGCGGAATGCTTTGACCATTGACGTCGAAGAATATTTCCATCCGGCTGAGGTTCAGGTGTCCAAGGACTTCGACCGGTGGATCCTCTATCCTTCCAGGATGGACCAGCAGATCCCTATGGTTCTGGAGTTGTTGGAGCGGCATCAGGTCAAGGCAACGTTCTTTGTGCTCGGGTGGGTAGCGGAAAAGCGTCCGTACGTGGTCCGTCAGATTTTGAACGCCGGCCACGAGATCGCATGCCACAGCTATTCTCACGAACTGATCTACAACCAGAGCCCCCAGGAATTCCGCCGCGAAACCAGGCTGGCTATCCAGGCGATCGAAGATGCATGCGGCGTCACGCCGCGCGCCTACCGCGCCCCCAGCTATTCGATCACGGAGCGTTCCTTGTGGGCGCTGGAAATACTGGTGGAATGCGGCTTTACGCATGATTCCAGCATCTATCCGATCTCCCACGATCGTTATGGGATACCGGGATTCGGAAGGCATGGCCAGGTTCTCCATACGCCTTCGGGACCGATCGAGGAGATCCCGATCGCAACGGTCAAATTGGGTTCCAACCGGGTCGCGCCAGTGGGCGGAGGGGGATATCTCCGCTTGCTGCCATATTGTTACACCGCGGCCGGCATCCGGCGGATCAACCAGGAAGAGGGTGAGCCGGCCTGCATTTACTTTCACCCCTGGGAAATGGATCCTGACCAACCTCGTCTCACTAAAGGCCTGGTTCCCCGCCTGCGGACTTATACGGGACTTAGCACCATGCACGACAAGTTAGAGCGGCTGCTAAGCGACTTCAGTTTCTCCACACTGACCGAGGTTTACCCGTTTGACGTCGCGGAGCCGGCTAGACTGGCTCATGCGATAGCCGGCTAGAGCGACTTCGAAGTACGTTTATCGATGGTCGATCGCGAGGTTGGTAAACTTTCTGTTTTGCTCCGCCCGATGCTCCTGCCTTAGAACCCAACTCCTTCCCCTCTGATACTCGGATCTGACTTCCAGCTAGTACCTAATTGCAAAAATTGCTCTACGGGACCGCTTGCTTACGCCGCGGCTCAGCAACGACTTCCGAGCCGCGATAGTCGGAAGATTTCTTTGAAGTGTGTCCGGCGGCTGCGGAGAATGAAAGGAAAATGGGACGGTGGAACTGATTCGGCTGCTCCCAAGACGAAAGCGGGGCGCGACTTGCGCCGCGCCCCGAGGAAAGTACATTCGGACCGCTCCTGAAAGAACCAGTGCGACGGATTAAGCCTGAATCCGCCGGCGAAGAAGAGTTCCGATTGCCGTCAATACGGTCCCAAACAACCAGATGCTGGTCGGTTCCGGAACAGTCCCCAGCGGGACGCCGAAGGACAATATCGCGGGCGCGCCGCAGCACTCGTCGTAGAACAAAGCCACAGTGTCCCCAGCAGCTACAGTCATCGAGAACGTGGTCGTTTCATCAGCCGTTGGGTTCGGGGCCGAGAAGATTGTCGTCGCCGTGGTCAGATCTTCCACCACGAAACCATCATCGTGAGTGACCGATACGGTCTGGCTTACTGCGCCGGCAGTTGTAAAGACGATTTCCCACTGTGTGCTATAGCAGGTAAGACTGGCAGTACCGCAACTAGCGCCGCCGGCCGCCATGGCCGCGTTAGAGGCGTTGCCGCCGCCGGTGAACCCAGTCGTGGTGGAAATTGAGCCACCGTCGGTGCCAACGTATGTCGCCCCGGTATAGTCAGTTGAACCATTCGAGTTAAAGCTAAGGGTAGTGCTCGGTGCCGTAAAGGTGTATCCACCCATGTCGCCGGTACAGAGTGACGTAAAAGCAGCCAAACTCGTGGCCGCACTTTGACCTGCGTTTCCACCTACCAGGCACGCGGTACCGTTGATTGCTGCACTTGCGATAGCCGATAATCCGAACAGTGCTACGGCACACGCCGCAACACTCAAAAGCCGTTTTTGGTTTATCATCCCTCGCTCCTTTCCGTTGTTATCTATCGCAGACTGTGGGGTTCACGATCTGCAACCTTTCCGAAACGCTTAAACTGGGTCGCAGCCATCTGGATACACTTCAAAAAAACGAAGAAGGGCGCGGCTTACGCCGCGCCCCGAGGAAAACACGTTCGGACCAATAGCCGAAAGAGACCTTCGCGATCTGTGATTACCCCTTAATCCGCCGGCGAAGAAGAGTTCCGATTCCAGTCAACACGGTCCCAAACAACAGGATGCTGGTCGGTTCGGGGGTGGAAGACACACCTGACGGGAGGTTAGCGGTCAATATCGCGGGCGCACCGCAGCACTCGTCATAGAACAACGCGACTGTGTCCCCAGCAGCTACACTCATGGAGAACGTCGTCGTTTCCTGAGACGTCGGGGCGGGGACCGAGAAGATGGTCGTCGAGGTGGTGAGATCCTCCACCACGAAACCATCATCGTGAGTAACCGATACGGTCTGGCTTACTGCGCCAGCAGTTGTATATACGATTTCCCACTCTGTGCTATAGCAGGTAAGACTGGCAGCGCCGCACCCGCTACCGCCTACCGCCATGGCCGCGTTAGAGGCGTTGCCGCCGCCGGTGAACCCAGTCGTGGTGGAAATTGAGCCACCGTCGGTGCCAACGTATGTCGCCCCGGTATAGTCAGTTGAACCATTCGAGTTAAAGTTGAGGGTAGTGCTCGGTGCCGTAAAGGTGTATCCACCCATGTCGCCGCTACAGAGTGACGTAAAAGCAGCCAAACTCGTGGCCGCATTTTGACCTATGTTTCCACCTACCAGGCATGCGGTACCGCTGATCGCTGCATTTGCGGTAACCGATAATCCGAAAAGTGTCACGGCGCACGCCGCAACACTAAAAAGCCGTTTTTGGTATATCATCCGTTTCTCCTCCATTGGCGCCTATTCCCGGATGGCGTGGTCGAAAACTGCAACCCTCCGAAAACGCCTGAAATGGTCGCAGCGGGGTACTGCAATTCTCATACCTAACGGGGAGGTTCGAGTATCTCAATTGGTTTCTGTCATTTGGATGTGGGTTGGGGACATTCTAAGTGGGAACTCTCGAATCGTATTGGGAAACTGTCCAGTTTCTTGGGAAAGGGACGATCGAACTTAGCACCGGTACGATGTGAGGACGAAAACCAAACTGATCCTTACAGCTGCTCGCAAGTTGTTCCTACGGGTATGATCAACCTGGTCAATACGGGGCCGCAAAGCCCTTTATGTTTCACCATGGGGCGTAGTAAGGCCTTGATTCCATTCCCGGCAAACTGAAGCAGCTCCAGCCGGTCGGGCTTGATTGTCATGACCAGCGATAGATCAGTTCTCAAGACTGGTACAAAACCTGCTTGGGGTCACTCCCGTACGCGAAGAAGGCCCCGGATGTAGCGTCCCGAGTTTATCGGGTCATCGCCAGGAAGGCCGTATCGCTACAGGTGCCGTATGTCAAAAAAGAGAAATTTGGTTTTGCGCTTCGCCGCTATCTGTATGGTTGCCCTGCTTGCCGGTTGCAGCAGCACGCCGCAAGAAAAGGAGGCCAAGTACATCAAGAGGGGTGAGGCCTTGCTGTTTAAGAAGGACTATCAGCGCGCGACGCTGGAATTCAGGAACGCCGCAAATGTCGCGCCAAGAGATGCTGAGCCCTATTACCAGCTTGGTCTGGCGTATCTGGGAACTGGTAGTTACGGGAATGCCGCCAGTTCGTTCCAGAAGGCCTTGACGATGAACCCGGGACACCCCGGGGCGCAACTGAAGCTCGCCAGTATGATGGCCACCAGCGCGAAAAAAGATACAATCGAGGACGCCGAGAAGCGGTTGCATTCTGTGTTGGCGGCAAATCCTGACAACGTCGAGGCTCTGGACGCGCTGGCAGCGACGGAAGCAAAGCTCGGCAAACAAGAGGACGAGACTAAACTTCTTGATCTGGCGATCGAGAAGTTTCCCAAGGATCTGCGAGCCGCGATTATGCTGGCCCGCCTCAAGCTCAGCCAGAACGATCCGGCTGGAGCCGAGGAGGTCCTGAAGAAGGTGGCAGCGGCTGCGCCTAAATCGTCGAACGCGGCCCTCATGCTGGGACGCGTGTATCTGCAACAGCACAAAGATAGCCAGGCAGAAGCCGAGATTCGCCGGGCGTTGGAATTGGACGCGAAAAGCGCGCCGGCTCTTCTGAGCCTGGCAGTACTTCAAGCACAGGGTAAGCGTCTGGCGGAGGCCGAACAAACCTATAAGCGTCTCGCGGCTCTCCCGGATCGGGACTACAACCCCAATTATGGGCTTTTCCTGCTCCGGCAGGGTAGGCAGGATGCCGCGGTGGCGGAGTTTCAGAGGCTTGCCAAGGTCGATCCGGACGATCGAAATGCGCGGGCGCTTTTGCTCGGCACTTACGTGCTATTGGACAGGACTGCCCAGGCAGAAGGTGTCCTGGCCGAGGCGTTGAAGCGTCATCCCAAAGATATCGACGCATTGATGTTACGAGCTAGGTTCCGAATGCGATCTCACAATACCGCCGGGGCGGAGGAAGACTTGCAGCAGGTGCTGAGGTATTCACCGGATTCGGCAGCGGCGCATTTTGAATTTGCCAAGCTGAAAGATATGGAGGGCCGCACGCTGGTTGCCAGGCAGGAGTTGAGCCAAAGTCTGTCCCTCGATCCGAAATACCTGGCCGCGCGGTTGGCGCTGGCGTGGAACTTTGTCAGTACGAATGAAGCAAAATCCGCATTGGAACTGTTGGACCAAACGCCGCCGGCGCAGAAGGACAACCCCTGGGTACTGATCCAACGAAATTGGGCATTGCTGAGTGTGGGTAATCTGAAGGAAGCGAGACAGGGGATCGATCAGGGACTGAAGCTGGCGAGGGTCCCGGACCTGCTGGAGCAAGACGGGTTCCTGAAGATGAAAGAAGGCAACTTTGCGGGTGCGCGAGCCGATGCGGAAGAACTTCTTAAGCGGTACCCTGAACAAGACCCCGCGAATCTAAGGGCCGTTCGACTGCTTGTGGACTCCTGTGTCGCTCAGCATCAGGTACCTCAGGCCGTGCAGGAACTTCGTGAACTGGCGTCTCAACGGCCCAAATCTGCGCAGTTGCAGACGTTGCTAGGGAGAGTGCTGGTTAGTTTTGGAAACCGGACTGAAGGGAGGGCGGCATACGAGGCGGCACAAGCCGCAGACCCCAAATATATGCCGGTCAAGATCGAACTGGCGCAAATCGATTTGGCTGAGAATCGTCTAGATCCGGCGCGGCAGACACTCGAAACGGTGGTGGCTTCGGATCCGAGAAATGTTACTGCGTTGTTAATGCTGGCCCAAACGGAAGCCGCACTGGGACATCGTCCCGCAGCTATGGCGAAATACCGGGCCGTGCTCACGCTGGATGAATCGAATGCTGTCGCACTCAAGGACTTGGCTAGCTTGATCAACGATGACAACCCTGACGAGGCTCTCCGTTTTGCCGAAAAGGCGGTGGAGATGGCGCCGGACGATGCGTCCGCTCAGGACACTCTAGGGTGGGTCTATTATCGCAAGGGGATCTATGGGAGCGCTGCCGAACATCTGAAGGTAGCCGTTGCCAAAGAACCTACGCCTCGCCGGCAGTACCATCTCGCAATGTCTTATCTGAAAGCTGGCGACCGCGACCGCGGCGAGCAACTGCTAGCGACCGCGCTGAAACAGGACCCGAAGCTGGCGACGGAAAAGGCACAGTAGGGGCGCCGTAGAACACATCGTCGGCGCTTCCTGCTGTTCGAGCGAAGCGCCTTCTATGCCGCGTTAGGGGGGTGCGGACCGGGCCAAGACTGACCCAGTCTGGTGAGCGGGCGCCTTGATAAACCTACAAAACGGCGTCGCCCACTGCCAGCGTCGCTTTGCTGTAGTCATGGGGACTTTCAACTTGATCGGCAGGTTGGCCCTCCCGGTGAGAGCTGATTCGTCGATAAGTGGCGGCTGCGCAGCCGAGCAGACCACAAAAACGATGGTCTGCTCCACGGGATGATCGCAGCCCCTGCCCGATTTTTCGGTCCTTCACTTCTTCCCCGCCCGCAGCCGATCGATGATCTTCAAGGTTTCCGGGTCGGGGTGGAGGCGCTGCGCTGCCTCGTAGTGAGAAATGGCCTCGTCCGTTCGCCCCAGGCTCACGAACAGTTCTCCGAGGCTGCGATGCGCGTCCTCACGGTCAGGGCTTAACCGCAGTCCGGCCTGGTACTGGGCGATCGCTTCAGGGGTGCGGCCAGGAATCTTGGAGAGAGCCTTACCGAGTCTAAAGTGAGTGTCTGGGAAATCCGGTCTGGCCCGGAGGGCTGCCTTAAGATGAGGGATCGCGGCACCGTAGCGCTCGTTCTCCATCAGGCTGTCGCTGAGGATGTCTTGGCCGTCGACGTAATCCGGCCAGAAGTTCACGGCAGCCTCCATGTGCTCTAATGCCTCCGGGTACCGCCCGGGTATCTTCCCCAGGTAAAGGCCCAGACTAGCCTCGGCCCACCCGTTCTCAGGCGTCACGTCGATAGCGTGCTGGAGGAGCATTTCGGCGTTTCGCCAGTATGCCGTTTGTTCCCACGCCAGGGCCATCCACGCGAGGCAAGACACCGCGGCGGTCGCGGCGACGACGGGCTTTGCCCGCGGCCATTTCCTGACAAGGTCCTGGGCACCCCACGCCAGCATGATCGCCAAGCCAACCATCGGGATATAGGTGTACCGGTCGGCGTGGGATTGCATGCCCACCTGTACAAGCCCGATTACCGGAATCAGCGTTCCGAGATACCAGAACCAACCCATGGCGAGGTACGGGCGCTTTCGCGAGACCCACATCGCTAGCGCGGACACACCCAGAAGAAAGGTGAAGGCGCCCAAGCCCAAGTCTAGCCAGACTTTCCGAGGGTAGGGGTAGAGTACCGCTAAACGCGCGGGCCAAAACATCTGCACGATATACATTGCATAGGAAAGCAAGGCGTTTATTAAGCGAACCTTCAGGGGCATTACCCGGTTAACGGCTCCGCTCACCCATTGAGCCCACAAGCTCACAACGCAGGTACCGGCGGAAAGCGCGAACATTGGAAGCTTCTCCCAAAGGACTTTCGGCCATTCCATCCGCCGCAAAGGCCAAATGTCGAAAAGCAAAAGTGTGAACGGAAAAGTAACCAACATAGGCTTGGACATCAGGCCGAGGCAGAACGGCACGAGGACCAGGATGTAACGGCCCACGGCCGGCCGTTCAACGTATCGTACATACGCGTAGAGCGCCAGAAACCAGAAGAACGCACTGAGAACGTCTTTCCGTTCTGAGATCCAGGCTACCGACTCGACGTGCAACGGGTGCACCGCAAACACGAAGGCAACAAAGGCGCTCGCGGCTCGCGCGGCGGTCGCACGTCGCAATACCACGAACAACAAAACGGCCGACATCGCGTGGAGCAGAACATTCACCAGATGGTGCATTCCGCTCTGCAAGCCGAACATCTCGACGTCCAGCATGTGCGATAGCACCGTAATCGGCATCCAATTGGCGGCAACCACGGCAGTGAAAGCCCACTTTACGCTGCCAGGTGTCAGACCGCTCAGAACGTGGGGATTATCGTACACATACAGGTTGTCGTCGGTACTGATGAAATCGAACTGAACTACTCGTGAATAAATGATGAATACCGACAGGATCAGCGCGAGCCAGATCGCGCGATCGAAAGCCGTTTCACGGCCGATTCGATTGGTCTGTTGTTCCGAATCAGTCTGCCTTGGCTTGGCATGGCTCCTTAGTGTAAGTCTGCCGGCGCGATGGAGCCAAAGTGATTTGCGCTCCGTTAGTCCACTTTCCCGCATTTTCTCCATTTATCTCCCGTTACCGCCACCACTTGCTCCAACCGCCGTTCCCGCATCTTCCAGAGTCCAGCTATGCTTTGCTGTAGGCCGAACGGTCGCGAGCCTCAATTGCGCTTTGAACGCTAGGCTAGAGACGCAGCTACCGATGCAAACGGTGAACGGCGTATCGATCATATTCACGTACCAGTGGGTTAGGCTGATGAGCACGCTACGTTCCAACGGCCCAACCAGCCGCAGGTCCGACCGTTACGCCGAATGTGGAATTCGCCGCGTCGTTGGTCTGGGACTCGGCAAACTTGGAACAGTGGCACGTATGAAGAAACCGTCGCCTGGAAGGTGAGGTTTCAACCAACCCCAGCTGTGACAATGAGTCGGTGGATCGGCTGAACCTGTCTCGGGCCCCTACCATGCGGCGGATTTTCTTCGAAACAGTTTCTTTCTAACCCGAAAAGCTTCAACCTTTGCAAGGGATTTTGACAAGTTTTGAATCTACCCCATCTCTCACGACCGTACGGGCGAGTTACGATCCAGCTAACCAATTTAGATTGAGTCAGTTACGCTTTTGGCTATTTCCGTGCTTTAAGGTGTGACAACAAAATGTTGACAGAAGCCAACGCAGAGGATCGGACGGCACGATGAGCGCTCAGCAGAAGGCTCTTGTTCCCTCAGAGCTACACCCTCTCTCCATCGTCCGGATGTTCTGGAAGAGAAAGCTAGCTGTGGGTCTGGTATGGATATTGGGCAGCGCGATCACCGGCTTGGTCGTCTGGAAACTGCCGCCGGTTTATAAGGCGGAGGCGTTGATCGTGGTCGATTCTCAGAAGATCCCTGACCGGTACGTCGCGGCCACGGTCAGCACCGAGATTCAGGACCGGATCGCGACCATCGGTCAGCAGATCATGAGCAGCAGCCAGCTCAAGAAAATTATCGACGACTTCGGCCTTTACAAAGAAGAACGCAAGACGCTGTTCCAGGAGGAAATCCTGGATCTGATGCGGAAAGACGTCACTGTGGTTCTGGAAAAGGGGTGGATCGGCAACCGCCCCGGGGCCTTCCGGGTTGGCTACCAGGGTCCCGACCCGTCGACCGTTGCGCAGGTGGCTAATCGTTTGGCGAACCTCTATATCGAGGAAAACCTGCGGGTCCGCGAGGTGCAGGCAGAAGGTACTTCGGAATTCATGGACACGCAGCTCGCCGAGGCGAAGAAGCGGCTCGACGAGTTGGAGGCTGCCGTGAGCCAGTACAAGCTCAAGCATAATGGAGAGTTGCCGCAGCAGGAAAGCGCCATCAGTTCGGAACTCACAAGAGAGGATCTGGCACTGCAGGCCAATCGGGACGCGACCCGCCGGGCGGAGGAATCGCGAAAGATTCTTCGGGACACTCTCGACTTTGCTGAAGCGACGCTGAGTGCGCTAGAGCAATCGCAACCGCAGCCGCAACCCGTCAACGGGTCGGCTGGCACCAGCCCGATGGCAGGGACGACGGCAACGAGCCCTCAGCCGGCTTCGCAGTTTGCAAAGAGATCGGATATGTTCAGCGCGAGATTACAGGCAATGCATGATGCCGGTTACGCGGACGGCCACCCCGATGTAAAGGCGGTCAAGCAGCAACTGGCCGCCGCCTTGGCGGAGGAAGCAAAGGACGCCCAGGACCAGGCCGCCGCAGCGAAAAAACAGGCTGGATCGCGAGTCCCCCCGACGTCCCCTTCAGGTCAGGCGGTTGCCGCGGTTCGCACTCCAGCCCTGACGGAGCGCGAGCGTGGGCTCGCCCAGGCTCGGGAACGCGTGGCCACGCTGAAAACAGAGATCGCCGCCCTGAGCCAGGAGATTCACGATCATGAAGCGGACCTGCCGAAGATTCTAGAAAAAATCAGTCTTCTGCAAACGCGCCTGGGTAGCCTGCCGGTCCGCGAACAGGAAATGTCCGGGCTAACGCGCGATTACGAAATCTCCAAGGCCAACTATAAAAACCTTCTCGATAAGAAGCTGTCGGCCGAGATGGCGACGGATATGGAACGGCGCCAGAAATCGGAGCGCTTCACCCTGCTTGATCCTGCGCGTGTGCCGGAAAGGCCAGCGAAGCCCAACCGGCCGCTGTTTGCAGGTATCGGCTCGCTGGCGGCTCTGGCCTTAGGCGGTCTTCTGGGATTTGGGCTGGAGATGCGGCGCAACTGCATTCTGGGCGAATGGGAACTGCCCAAAGGAGTCGTAGTGCTCGGCCGGGTACCGGTGATCGAGGGGTGGTCCGGATCCGCGCCAGCCAACGCTCCAACGGGCAGGACGGTACGAAAACTGACATTAGGCCTCGCTTCGGCATTTCTATTGGTTGTGCTTGCGGCAGGATTCTACGTTGTGAGGACCAGGTTCTGAATTATGTATAACGCCTTTTTCGGCTTGACCAAGAACCCGTTCGGAATGACTCCGGATTCGGAATTCCTCTTTCTCACTTCCAAGCATCGGGAGGCGCTGGCGGGGCTGACTTACGCCATTGTCGAGCGCAAAGGATTTCTGGCGTTGAGCGGTCTCGCCGGCACGGGAAAGACTACGCTTCTGACCTGGGTCCTCGAGCGTCTTTCACAGAAACACGTGGAGACCAGCGTCATCTTTAATCCGATGCTGACGAAGAGCGAGTTTCTGGAAAGTGTCCTGCTCGGATTCCGGTTTAGCGAGATACCGGACAGCAAGCCGCGGCGTCTCCGAAAACTCGAAGAGTTTCTGGTCAGCACGAATGAATCGGGCAAGGTGGCGGCCCTGATTATAGATGAGGCTCACAAGCTGACTCCGGAATTGCTTGAAGAGGTCCGGCTGATGGGAAACTTCGAGCGAGCGGGCGAAAAGCTGCTGCAAATCCTGTTGATCGGCCAAAGCGAACTCGATGACCTCCTGAACCGGCCGGATCTTTGCCAACTCAAGCAGCGGATTTGCGTGCGCCTCACCATTGAACCGCTGGAACGGCCGGTGCTCGAGCACTATATTCAACACCGCTGGTTAAAGGCCGGGGGGAAAAAGGCGCCTTTTCCTCCGGAGGTGATTGATCGGCTGTTTCATTGGTCAGGGGGCATCCCGCGCGTAATAAACGCGCTCGCTGACAACGCCCTCATGCTGGCGTTCGTGGACAACGAGACGATCCTGCGAACCGAGCACGTCGATTCGGCTGCGGCGGATCTCCAACTCACGGTTGAGACCGTGGTCAAACCAGCCACTGTTCCGGTGATATCAGCAGCGGTTAAGACGGCAGTGCCCACACCCGCGATATCTGTTGCGACTCCGGCCAGGGAAGCGTCGGAACCGACAATCGCGCCAGTGCGCGTGAGGAATCTGGAACGGTATGACGCACCACAAAAAAGCGGGTCATTGCTGGCGCGCTGGGCGATGAAATTAGGTTTGGCATAGACACTCGGAGGAATCTTGGGAAAAATATTTGAAGCTTTAGACAAGACCGGGCTGGCAGGGGAGATCCTTCAGGATTTGGGGGAACCGAACGATGCGGCAACGGACACTGGCGTAACGCCGGCCGCACCTGTCCTGCCTAAGGTTGCCACTTCGAGCGAGAATACAACGGCGTCCAAGGCCGCTCAATATCGCGTGGTCTCGCTGCACGTCAATGGAAGAAGTCCTGTCCTCCCGTTCGAGGAGGCTTCTCAGGCCAGCGAGCAGTACCGCATCCTCAGGACCAAAATCCTACAGCACCCACGATATCCGCGGACCATCCTGGTCTCGAGCGCATTGCCGCGTGACGGAAAGAGCATCACGGCGCTGAATCTCGCGGGAGCCTTGTCTCTGAAAGAGGATTCCCGGGTCTTGTTGATCGATGCGGATTTTCGCCACCCTTCCATCTGGCGGCAATTGGGAGTGGATGAAAAGCCAGGTTTCGCCGAGGTGATTGAGGGCACCAACCGACTCGAAGACGCCATCATCCAGACCAAGGAGTATCCAAACCTGTTCGTCCTTCCGGCAGGTAAGCCGGAGGCGAACCCGAGTGAGTTACTCGATTCCGATTATTTCAACGCGTTATTCGGGCGCCTCAAACACATGTTCAAGTACCTGATCATCGATTCTCCGCCGATCGCAGCAGTAGCTGACTATGACCTATTAATGGCCGTTTGCGACGGGGTGATCGTGGTGATCAGGCCGGATCATACCAGCAGGCAGGCTTGCAAGCAGGCCCTGGAATCGGTGCCGAAAGAGAAGTCCCTGGGCGTGGTGATGAATTGCGTGCCGGAATGGTTCCTCGGCAAATCGTACGGCTACGGAGCCTATTACTATTAGGGCGGACGGTTCCGGGCGAGGCCAGCAGGCTTTTTGGGTTTTAGCAATTTAGTAGTTTTATATTTTCTAATCGCTTGCAGAAACGACTGTAAGTAAAAGGGCGAAGCTTTGTCTTCATTACAAATCTCAGTGGCGTCGCAGTTCAGGTTTGTCCCATCCAAGGCCGAGCGCCTTTGGTATGCGGTGCATACGCGTTCGAATTTTGAGAAAAAGGTCGCCCTCGAATTGGACCGGAAAGGGATCGAAACCTTCCTGCCCGCCTTCTGTGAAGTCCACCGCTGGAAAGACCGGAAGAAGACAGTGGAGATCCCGTATTTTCCCTCCTATATCTTCGTCCGGATTGAGGATGAGCCTGAGCGGAGACTCGACGTTTTGCGCACGAACGGCACCGTCCGGATCCTGGGCAACGCCGGCGCGATCGAACCGATTCCGGAAGCGGAAATCGATAGGTTCCAGCGACTCGTGGCGTCAAGACTTTCAGTTCAGTCGCATCCCTTCATGAAGGAGGGTGCTTCCGTGCGTGTCAAAGCGGGGCCTCTTCAGGGTATTGAAGGACTGTTGGTCCAGGTCAGGAATCAGAATCGATTGCTCCTGTCGCTCAATCTGTTGGCGCGGTCAGTGGCCACGGAGATCGATCTCTGCGACGTAGAATTGATTCGCTCGTCCGCCGTCTGAAGCCGGCGAATCTAGCCTATTCTTCCGAGGAAGTGATGTATCCGAACTTAAAATTGCAGCTCTGGAAAGCCGGCATCCGGCAAAATCGCCTGGCGCAAATGCTCGGTATCGACCAAACCCTCTTGAGCAAGATTGTTAATGGTTTTCGTGCGCCCGATGAGACCTTGCGGGCCAAAATCGCAACCCTGTTGCAAAGCGACGAGCAATGGCTGTTCGAGAACACCCCGGCTTCGGCGAGGGTCCCTGAGCCGGTCGAACCGGAGCACGGGTAATGAGCGTAAGGGCCCTCAATGCTGAAGATGCTTGAGGTCTCCAATCAGAATGTAGCTATGGGCGTTTGAGCAAAGCATCCGCAAGAATTATGGGTATTAGAGAAGCAATTCTCCTTGTGGTGGTTGGCGGCGTCAGCCTGGCCGCGTTGGTCAGGCCCCGCGTGGGACTCTATGGCTACGTCTGGTATGCTCTCATGCGGCCGGATCTCTTCGCCTTCGTGGAGAGTGTGTATCCCATTTCCCTGGTGCTGGCGGTATGCACCGCGATCGGCGCGATCCGGGAAATCGGATACGTTTCGGTCTGGTTTACGAATCCATTGTGCCGACTGTTACTTCTGCTTCAGATACCAGTTGGCCTCTCGACCATCTTTGCCGTTTACCCGATTCTGGCCGTCGACAGGTATAACTACTACATCAGAATGATTGCGGTTCTCCTGCTAGTGCCTGTATTGATCCGAACGGAGCGGGACCTTCGTAATCTGCTTATCGTCTCGGCATTGTCGCTCGGCTTCGTAGCGCTTAAGTTTGGCGTTTTCGGTGTCATTAGCGGCGGTGCGGACCTGGCGGCTGCCGGGTACGGTGACATGCTCGCAGATAACAACTTTGTCGCGCTCGCATTTGCCATGCTGATTCCACTGTGTTGGTACTGCCGATGGATGACTTCATGGGGAGTCTTTCAGTATGCCTGGCTCCTTATCATAGCCTCCTCCATCGCAGGGGTGATCATGTCCGGATCTCGCGGTGGTTCCCTGGCCATGGCGCTGGCGCTGCTCCTCATAGTCGTACGCACGAAGAACAAACTGGCCTCTCTGGTTCTGCTTGCGAGTTTCGCCGGGGGTTCTATCTACCTTGTTCAAGACGCATACATTTCGCGGATGAAGACACTGGAAACTTACCATGAGGATGCGTCCGCAGAGTCTCGTCTGGTTCATGCGGAGACAGCCCTTAGAATGTGGAGTGATCACCCTATGCTGGGTGTGGGCTTCGGCGGGCTGATTTACGGTTCCCTCGTGAAACAGTATTCGGGTCAAGGAGACGGCGGGATCGAAACCAACCACGTAGCTCATAACAGTTATCTGCAGATGTTGGCCGACTCGGGAATCTTTGCCTTTCTCCTCTACACAGGCCTGCTGGTTTACGCCATCGTGTGGCTGGGACGCTCGGCAGCGCGAACTCGCCTGGAGGGGCCCGCCCGTCAGGCACTTCCTTTGGCTATACAAGGGCCGCTCCTGGTATTCGGACTTGGCAGCGCGTTTTACTCATGCCAGCGGATGGATCTTCCCTACCTTTTCCTGATGGCCGCGGCCGCATGGCGCGAGATCGAACGCAATCGAACCCTGCCGGACGGTGACGGTGCCGGAGACGATGTTCAATCGGGCTTGCAAGAGGGTGAGTTACTTTTGAGTACGAATGAGGGGACATGACTGTAACCGATAATGAACGATACGAGCGGGAAGCTGCCTACCACGATCACACCTTCGCGGAAGGGAAGAGGAACGTAACGGAGAGTTTTTACTCTATTACGCATTCGTCCAGCAAGGCCTTGTACCGTCAGTATCTGCTGGCCCACTGTGGGGGCCGGCTGGTGTTGGAATATGGCTGCGGCGCGGATGGCCACGGCACGCTCATGACGCGTAACGGTGGAAATGTCATAGGCATCGACCTGTCATCCGTCGCTGTTACGTTGAGTCGCGAAGAGGCGCGCAGAAAAGGGAACGATGGATCTCAGTATTGCGTGATGAACGCGGAGTGTCTTGGCTTTGCGGATAGCAGGTTCGACATGGTGTGCGGCATGGGAATTCTCCATCATCTCGATTTGAGTCGCAGTCTCGCCGAGATTGCCCGCGTGCTGAAACCTGGAGGCAGCGCGATTTTCATCGAGCCATTGGGGCATAATCCGGTGATTAACCTTTACCGGAAGCTAACGCCCAATTTTCGGACACCAGATGAACATCCACTTCTTGTAGCGGATTTTGCGGAGATCCACAGGCACTTCGGACAGCAGGCGATCACTTATTTTCATCTCACTTCACTCGCAGCAACTCTTTTCCCGCGTGCGCCTGGCTATGAAAGCCTTCTCAGGAAGCTGAACCGGCTGGATGAGTGGCTTTTCCGGCGATTCGCGGCTTTGCGTAAGCATGCCTGGGCAGTGACCATTATGGTGTCTGAACCCATAAAGGGTAGCACCGCGCATTGAACGAAAGCGTCAACTGAGACGTCGCGGCCATCCAGTCTGCCGGCAATCCTGTTGTCTCTGTCGCGGCGCGCCAATCGGCAACGGTGTTGGGCGTCAGATACTTGTGAGCAGCCGTGCGAGCGCTTCAGCCTGCCGCCTGCCGTCAAAGGTTTCCAGGAACCATGGGCTGGGCGTCACGGGGTCACGTGACAGCTGGAAAAAAGCAAATAGCTTGCGATCGAATTCTTCGTCGGAATCTTCATGGTGAAGCGAGACAGCCGGAACTCCGCAGTTGGCAATAATTCGGTCTACGGGCGAGTTGCGGTCTGTGAGGGCCAATATGGGACGCCCGACCAGAATGTAATCGTAGAGCTTCGCGGGGACGGTATAGCCGGTATGCGAGAGATTGACAATATCAATCAACAGCAGGAAATCGGCGGTCGCGATCACCCGGTTGGCATCGGCACGGGGGATAAGGTCCCCATGAATCTCCAAAGCGCCTTGCTGGACGAGCGCGACGCAAGCGGGGTTGCTCTCGAATTGTTCACGCTCCTGAATAGGACCGATGAAGCTCAGGCGGATAGTCTTGGGGTCGATCAAGCCGCGCCGGATGAGCCGGTCGACTCCAGCCATCAACTTATAGGGATGCCGCTGGGAGTACAGAACACCCACATGGGCAAGTTGTCGGTAGTCGCGGGGCGGCACCGGCGCAGGCCGCAGATCGTCCTGAGGATCAAACCCGTTCCAGATGGTGTGAAACTTGTGCTGCAGTCGCGGATACCTCGCCGTCCACTCTTTAGCAACCGTGTCGGTGACGGCCACGACGCCGTCGGCCGCGGTAAAGATGGCGCGTTCGAGAGCCATGTCATAGGGGCGGGCCCAGCGGCGCGGCCGGCCGGGATTACCGTAGAGGGGATCCCGAAAGTCGGCAATCCATTTCACTTTAGAGCGCAATTTCATGATGAGCGCGGCGATGTGTGTGGCTAAAGGGGGCGAGGTGGAGATGACGGCGTGGATGGTTTCCTGGGCCATCATCTTACGAGCCGCTTGTACCGCATGCGGCACCCATTCCAGGCGCTCGTTATAGGGTGCGATCCTCTGTGCAAACCGGGCAAGCGCCTCTTGCCGACGAGAAGCATGACTTTCAACCGTGGGGACATGTTCGACGTTAGGCTGGCGAGGTTCGATGCCGGCGTGGCTGGACGCGATCACAACCGTGTCGAACCCGAACTGCGGCAGATACCTGGCGATCCGAACGGCGCGCTGCACGCCCGAGGTATTATCAGGCAAATAGTAGTACGCAAAGAGAATTACTTTTTTTGATGAGAGCACAATTCTTCCGACTGTCCGCTTTTCCCAACTCCCGACCCCTTATGATAACCGCCGCTGCCGGGCAGCCAACCAAAAGTATCTCGAGAACTCTTCGTTGCCGCATACTGACTGATTTCAGCGATCTCGAGGCGCTCGCGCAAGTTTGGAAACGTTTATGGTCCCTCAACCCCGCGAAAGAGATTTTCCAGCACTTCGGCTGGATTCGGGCCTGGATGCGAGCTTTCGGGGAGGATCATCGCCTCTTCACCCCTGTGGTCTACGACGGTGAAGACGTGATTGCAATTCTTCCGTTAGTTGAGTGCAACCGAGAACTGCGTTTTATTGGCTATTCGACGTCGGACTACAATACCCTGCTGTGCATGCCGGAGTTCGCCGCGGAAGCGCTGGCGCTGGCGTTGGACACAATGTTTGCTGCCAGGTCACGGCACTGGACGAGGGCCGTTCTTGAGAAAGTGCGCAAGGACAACACACTTGGCCAAGCTTTGGTGCAGCTGCCGGATCGCTGGCGGCACGTGATTCAGATCTCTCGCCCGACACCCTGTCCGACACTGATCCTGGGTGATGCGAAGGAAGAGTTGCTGGCGGGAATTCTGTCAAAGGACAAGGTGAAGAAGACCTGCAAAACGATCCTCCGGTTGGGCGATCTCAGTTTCCGCCATCTTGATACCGTGGCGGAGATTCGCGAGCACATGCCGCAGTTTGCCGAGCAGCACATCTCCCGATGCGTTCTGGATGGCCGAAAGAGTCAGTTTCTGCGTTCCGATTACCGTTCTTTCTGCTCGTATCTGACGGAAGAACTCGATCCTGGCGGCGAAATCCGATTCTCGGTTCTCGAGGTTTCCGGCAAACCGGTGGCGTATCATTTGGGCTTCGACGTTGATGGGAAGTATCTCTTCTATAAGCCGACGTTTGATATCGATCTGTGGGACTACTCACCGGGGCAGGTCCTCCTATTTAAAATGTTCGAGTCGTTTCGCCGTTCGGATGTCCGGGAATTCGACATGGGAGAGGGCCCTGAACCGTACAAGTACCGATACTCGAACGCCTGCCGTGAGAACCTGACATTTACGGTACATGCACCAGGTATTGCGGGCAAGGTGATGCGCGTCTCTGGGCAAGCCGTCACGAGAGCACAGGGCCGTGCGCGCATGACGATCGATCGGTATCCCAAACTTCAAACGGTTAGCCAGTGGGCCGGGGGGGCGGCGACAAGATGGCGACGGCGTGGCGTCCTTGAAAATGGAGCCGGATCGAGAGTGTACCCGCTGCCGGCTGCGGTGGAATCACGGGATGATCTGAGGTTAAGCCCTGTCACCCTTCGCGCGCTGGCGCAACACGCTGCGTACCGCCCTGGCTTTCTGACTGAGGGAGACCTGCATCGCTTCCGCGAGCGTCTTAAGAAGGGTAATGCTGTTTATGCCGACAGAGAATGGCAACATCTCGTTCTGGCAACGCGGACCGGTTTCGCAGAAACTGCCGCGGGCTCAATCAACCTGGGCGGCGAAGGACTACTGTTTACCATCTTGTACGAGGCGGGTAATTCACGCCCAGCCCTGATTAACGCGATGGCTGAAGTCGCGGCGCAGCAAGGACTCAAGGGCTGGTTGGTGTCCGGCCGGCCGGTTAAGACCCCACTGAACCAATGAACCTGCTGTTCAAGGAAATCATGGCCCGGGTCATCCCACTTCGCGCGATCGCGTCACGCGCCGCGCCGGTGCTGACGTATCACGCGTGTTATCGCCGACCCCCAGCTGAGGTAGCGAGCCCCGACAACATTACGCCTGAATGGCTCTACGATCAGATCGCCGCGCTCAAAAAGGCTGTCCGCTTCATTCCGATTGACGAACTGGCCGAATGCAAGATCCGGAAAGGTGTGGCGGCAGTAACATTTGATGACGGGTATAAGTCCGTAATCGACGAGGCCATGCCGGTCCTCGTGGCACTCGAAGTGCCGTTCACAGTTTTCGTCAACACCTACGGGCTCGAAGGACGTACGTTCTGGCGGCATAAGGTGATGTATATCGTGAATAACGGGCTCACTCAAGAGTGCGAGGCATTTGTTAGAGGCGTTCAGAAAATTCCCGGCCAATCGTTCTATACTTATCTGAAGGATCCACGCAATAACAGCTGCACAGTTGAACGGGAGCTCGATCGTTTTTTGGAGTACAAAGGGATTCGAGACAAGATCCCACAGTACGTGGTGTCGCAGCAGAGTGATTTTGTGTCGCATCGTTTGGTTTGGTACGGTAATCATACACATCGCCACTATGTAATGGCATCCCTCTCCTTTGCCGAGCAGAAGGCGGAAATCGAGACTACAAGAACATATCTGGAGCAAATTCCCGGCATTCAACTCAGCGGCTGTGTCGCGCTGCCGTTTGGGCGGGCGGATCAAGCTAACCAAGACACGCTGGCGGCCATGCGGGATGCCGGTTATCGTGTGTTGCTGATGAATCGAGGCGGCGTGACGTTCGCCCGGGCGGACACGCGGGACAATATCGAACTACTGGAGCGGTTTTCGGTCAATGAAAGTCCAATAGCGTGGGACGTGGCTAGGCAGTTCGCACGAAGCGCTTTAAGCCGCATGTCGACCAAATCCGGGCACGCTCAACTAGAAGGCACGGCATTTGGGAGTCAAAACACAGATGATTAGCGAGCGGTGGCGGAGCGCTAAGGGCCGCCTGGGTACGTTCCTCAGGAGCAAAGCTTACGATTGGGCTCATCACGTCGATACCGCTGGTGTCGTTCAGATTTCCCGGTTGTCGGTGCTAGGGAAGAATGGGATCTCCGCGCTCCCGTACGAGTCAGTACCACCGGATGAGGTGGCCGAGACGTTACAGCAAATCGACGTCCGATTCGAGGATTATACATTCATTGATTTCGGCTCTGGCAAGGGTCGGGTATTGCTAATGGCGGCACGTTATCCGTTCCGACACATTATAGGAGTGGAGTTTGCAAAGGAGTTGCATGAGATCGCCATCAGGAATTTAGCCAAGTTTCGCGGTGTACGAAAGTGTCGAAAGATCGAATCCATACACTCTGATGCCGCAGACTTCGCCATTCCCGCGGGGCCACTAGTCGTTTATTTCTTCAATCCTTTTCGAGACCCGGTCATGGCCGCTGTGGTAAGAAACCTTTCGACTTCACTTCAAGCGGAGCCGCGGGATGTCATCTTCGTGTGCGTGTGCCGTTGGACGTCGACTCAGTATATCGAGAATCTGCCTGGCGTTCGCGAACTCAAACGCGGTCGGGTATTCAGGATGTATAGATTCACGCCTGCTGCGCATTAGACGAGAGGGATTTCAATATGGATACCAGTTTGGCGATGGGGCCGACTCTAGAATCGGAGTTCCGTCCTGGCAGGTGCCTGCGAATTGTGGAATTCATCGACAGCCTTGGTACCGGCGGGGCCGAAAAAATGGTGGCGTGTCTCTCGCTGCGGCTGCGGGAGATGGGCCACGAGGTGCATGTTGTTTGCCTCCGTGACCTGGATGTGATGCCTGTACCCGCACGGCGTTTTCTGGAGAGCGGCGTGAGCCTTACGGAGTTGGGCAAAACGGATGGTTTCAGCCCTCTCGCCATTTGGAAATTGGCCCGTTTCCTGAAAACTCACCAGATCAACGTTCTGCACGCTCACAATCCCCTCGTCACTCATTACGCGGCCGCGGCCGGAAAGATCGCGCGGACTCCTGTGGTGGTGAGTACTATCCACGGCACCAGCACACTGGGAATGCCCCGCTGGGCAGAGAAACTGTTTGCGTTTTCCTGCGAAGGGAACGACCGCATCGTTCTTGTGTGCAAACAGGTGGAAGAGGTGTTTCAGCTACGCTACGCTCGGCTCCGCGACCGGACTGCCGTGATTCCGAACGGAATCGAAGCCGACGAATTGCGGGGCGTGCATCCTTCCGGCGCTGCGGGCGAGTTCGTTTTCGGCACGGTTGGCCGGTTAGCGCCAGTGAAGGACCACATGACGCTGCTAGCCGCGTTCGCGCGCGTTCATAATCACTGTCCATCGTGCCGGCTGGAGGTGCTGGGCTACGGTGAACTGCTCGAAGATTTGAAGCGCTTCAGCGCAACGCTTGGCCTAGAGTCCGCGGTGAAGTTCCGCGGCTGGAGCCTGGATATTGCGGGCTTCCTAGGGGGCCTAGATGCTTTCGTGCTCTCGTCCAAAAGTGAAGGGCTCTCCATGAGCTTGTTGGAGGCCATGGCCGCCGGGCTGCCAGTTGTCGCGACTGCGGTGGGGGGTACTCCCGAGGTGGTAGAGGGTGCCGGCTGTGGTTGGCTTGCGAGGCCGTCTGACGCCGCGAGTCTAGCGGAGAACATGCTGCGTTTGATGAATACACCCGACCGGGTGGAGCGCGGTGAACGTGGTCGAAAGGCTGTGCTGGAACGCTATTCGATCCACTCGATGGCCGGCCAGTATGAAGAACTCTTCCAACAACTGATTGCAGCACGTTAAATGAATATCAAACTTGCGCAAAGACTGTCGAGATCACACATTCCGGCTTTAGACGGAGTTCGCGGAATTAGCGCATTCCTGGTGTTCTGTGCACACGCAGATCTTCTACCACGGCAGTATGGTGCTTTGGGTGTAGCGATCTTTTTCGTGCTCAGTGGCTTCCTGATCACATGGTTGCTTCTTAAAGAGAATGCCGACACTGGGACGGTCTCGCTGAAAGGTTTCTACATCCGACGAACGCTACGCATCTTTCCTGCGTTCTACGTATTCTGGTTCTTCTGTGTAGGTACAGCGCTCGTGATCGGCGCAGCAGTGAATCGGACCGAGGTGATGAGCTCTTTCTTCTACGTTGGAGACTATTACAACGGTCTCAAACAAATACTGCCGCCGGGTCCCAAGAACATCATGGGGGTGACTTGGTCTCTTGGCGTCGAAGAGAAGTTTTACCTGATCTGGCCTTGGGTTTTCGTAAAATACCGCAACGATTTATCGAAGTTGGTGAAACTGGTTTCAGTAGGGATATGTCTGGTCTGGATATATCGGATATCCATTTGCATGCTCGGTCTTTCACCCGTCGATTATCTTCGCTACTCCTTCGAATCCCGCGTGGACAATATCATGTACGGCTGTCTGCTGGCAATCATCATCAAGGCCGGACTATTCCAAAAAACTCTCTTGCGTGTGACAAACGCTCCGCTGCTGCCAATCATCCTTGCATCGTGCCTGGCGGGATCAGTCTGGCTGGAGGAGACCGCCGGGCCCACGTTTCACTATCTGGGCGGCATGACCATCGACGCTATCCTGATTACGCTGCTCCTGGCACAGTTGATCACCTTATCCGGCACACGCCTGTGGTCCTGGCTCGAAGCGCCTCCTTTGCGCTTTGCCGGTCGAATCTCGTATTCCGTATACCTTTATCACTTTACGGTTATCGCATTGGTGCATGATTTTATGGCCAATTCACGGTGGAGTGTGCAACTGATCACGGCTTTCGGACTGACCCTGGTGCTGGCGACCCTATCCTACAAACTGGTAGAGCGTCCGTTCTTGCTCCTAAAGGAACGCTTCACGGTAAAGCCATCGGCAACGCTGAAAGCGGTTCCGGTGAGTATTTAAAACGTTTTCGATAAACATGCTCCGCGATATTATCAAAAAGACCGGTACCTATTCGGTAGCCATGATGGCTAGCCGTGCGATGGGCTTTCTCCTGCTGCCCGTGTATACACGCTATCTCACCCCTGGCGATTATGGGGTGATGGAACTGCTCGATCTGACCGTAAACTTGGCATCCCTCCTAGTGGGTGGCCGGCTCGGTTCGGCGCTTTTCTATTTTTACTTTGCTGCCGAAACCGAGGAGGAGAAGGAGAAGTGCATCAGTACCGCTTTTTTTGGCGCCGTTCTCCTGGGCTGCGCGTGCGCTGCTATTTCGTTGTTCGGCGCCTCGACTCTGAGCCAGATCGTCTTTGGGACAGCGAGCTACGCGCGATACTTCCGGCTGGTCTTTTTCGGGCTGGGATTCTCCATGCCGGTTGAGATGGGCTACTGCTGCATGCGCACCTTCGGCCAGTCGGGGCAATATGTCCGGGCGAACCTCTGCTATCTAGTTGGAACTACCGCGCTGAATCTGGTGCTGTTGATCCTGTTCCGGTGGGGCGTAAGCGCCATACTCACCAGCGGCCTGGTGGGTTTTGCGGTCCTGGCGGGGTACACGACGTGGTACGTGCTATCGCCGATGATGAAAATCTCCATCGACTTGGGGCTTCTCTGGCGCTTGATACGGTATGCGGTTCCGCTCGGCTTGAGCGGGTTGGCAGTGTTCTTTGTTCACTACGGGGATCGCATCTTTCTCCGCAATCGCATCTCGCTCGACGAACTGGGTGTATACTCCCTTGCCTATAAGATCGGGATGCTAGTCTCTTTCTGTCATGCGCCGTTTGTGCTGCACTGGAATTCTCAGGTGTGCGCGATTGTGAATGCGCCGAATGGAGAGAAAGTTTACGTTCGCACCCTCACCTGCCTGATGGCGGGCCTTAGTGTAATCGTGGTTGTTCTTTCCCTTTTTATTCAACCTGGCCTGCGATTGTTGGTTACGCCCGGGTTCTACGGAGCGGGTGTTCTCGTGCCATGGCTTGCGACGGCCTATCTCATACGGTCGCTGGGCGCGCATTTGCAAAGTGTATTCACGGCGGAAGGCAAACCCGGCCTGGAGGCCAGGGTCAATACGGTCGGTGCGGTCGCGTGTTTCGCTGCCTATGCCCTGCTGATACCGCAATTCAAGCTCTGGGGCGCTGTTGCCGCGACTATGGTGGGCTTCTCCTTCACCTTAGGCTATGGGTTCTGGGAAGCACAGCGTCTCCGGCGCTTTCGCTTCGACTATCAGAAGTTGTTGCGCATCGCTCTTTTTACGGCCATCGCAATTTCCGCGTTCTTCCTTCTCCATCCCGCTGGTCTCGGGCCTCAGTGCGGCCTGGCTGTCCTGCTAACCGCGGGCCATGCACTATCGGTGCTTTTCGGCGGCTTCGATAAAGAAGAGCGCGACTCCCTGATCCATCTGCTCCGGAACCAATGGACAAGGTACACTTCCCGAGAGACCGAAGCGGGCGTCGCAGTATGAAGGGTGTAACGTAGTGACCAGATTCGTTAAGAATGTCGTACATTCCGCTGGGCGGCGCTATTGCCGGGCCGTAGTTCAGTCCGAGTTCGAAGCCCAATCGTTCCGGCGTATCAACGAGCGTCCCATCGAATACCGTTTCGTCTTCGAAGCGATCACGCAGGTCGGCCCCAAGACGGTTCTTGATATCGGCACAGGTGAGAGTGCTTTGCCAAGCCTCATCCGTACTTGCGGACCTGTTGTGACGGCGATCGACAATATTCGGGATTACTGGCCCGAAGGAATGGTCAACCGCCATTTTCATGTGAGGGACGAGGACGCAACCCGCGCCGTCACGGGCTCGTACGACCTGATTACCTGTATCAGCGTTCTCGAACATGTCAAACTCCACGATGATGCGATTCGCGTGATGCTGGAGGCCCTGAATCCCGGCGGCCACCTGGTGCTCACCTTCCCATACAACGAAAAACAGTACATTCCGAATGTCTATGCGTTGCCCGGAGCCGGCTACGGTAGTGATCTTCCGTATGTCGCCCAGGTATACTCCCGCAGAGAATTGGACCGATGGTTTACCGATGCTTCGATCGTGAAGCAGGAATACTGGCGGGTGTTTTCCGGGCAGTTTTGGACTTTCGGCGAGATGTTGCGGCCCCCGGTTCAGACGGCTAGTGATGACTTACACCAGCTCACTTGCCTTGTCATACGGAATCCCCGTTCACCGATTGTCTACGGGCGCTAACGCCGCTACCCAATCAAGGCCGTTCGAGGACTCCAGGCTATTCCAGCGCCGAGTGTTAACTTTCCGCTATATTCGCGTGTTTACTATATTTCATATTGATAGTCCTAGTACGTTCCACTACGCTTGTCTGGTATCCTTGTAGTCTTACTTCGACATGCGAAATCCCATTTCTTGTATCCTTGCCAGCACCGTCACAGTACTCCTGACGGGAGGCGCCGTCTCGGCACAGACGATTGCGGTCCTTAACGATTGGAAAGAATCCATCCCCGACAGCGTCGTCTCGTCCGGGTCCAATACCAACCTGATTTACATTAACGGCCACGGCTTTGCATCCGGCCAGGCGCCCAAGTTTGAAATTTACGGAGGTGCAGGAACCTGGGGCCCGATAAACACACACGCGTGGGCGGTTCTGACTCTCGGGCTCACCGCTACGGATAATTCCATTGACCTGGATCGGGCGTATATGTGTGGAAACTCTGGCACATTGCAGTTTTACAGCGGCAACGAGCAGGCTACCTATAGTTCGGCTACGAACAATATTCTAGCGGTCTCCGGAAGGGGGGCAAACGGCACTACGGCGATGACCCACGTGCCAGGTGAACAGGTCTTCTGTAACGCTCAAAACCCAAACGAGTATTGGACTGCTACTGTAATCGATGCCAACACCCTGCAAATCCCGCTGAATTCGAGCGCGTTTGGTTCCTTTTCCGGAACGATCCACTTGATGCGTTGGACGGGCGATGACCGGTATGCCAAGACCAACGGCGCCGAGGTTGGATCCCTGTGGGACGGACAAACCAATTCCAGCTACCAGCAATTCATGAACTCCTGCACCACGGGCGCCAGCGATATCCACCAGTGCCTCAGAGCATTCTGGACTCAACAGACGTTTTCGGGTAAATATGGGCCCACTGGAGGATACAGTTCCGCAACTTGTCCGGTCACAGGTTTTACGGTCAACAGCAACCAGACAGCGACGGTCAATCTTGGTACTGGATCACTCGGCTGCTCCAGCGGATACACGTTGGGGACGGGCTGGATTGCTTATGCGTCCGGCATGACGAACAACCTGCTGAACATACGGCCATATTATGTCACCGCTGCTTCGGCAACCCACGTGACCATTGCGGGTATCGACCCTGGCGTGGCACCGGGAACCTACACCGGGTCTGGTCCCATCCTGCAGTTTCCGAGCAATGAGCCTGCCCCTTATATGTTCAATTATTCTGCCACGTCTGGAGGCATGTATGGCCGCGGCAGTGGATATATGCAGAATTACATTAAGTCGGGTACGTTTGATCCGGCAAGCAATCGCCTGGAGTTCACCATCTCATACACCAATTCGGGCTCCTACAACACGACAAATACTCAGGGCGCCTTCTATGTTGGAACGTATGTTAAGGGAGGTGGAAACGTTCCAGATGTTCATCATCCCGGCCAGCATTTTTATCACTACGGGCCGCCCTTCACGATGTACCCCGGTCGAGTAATGAAAGTTGACGTCAACGCTGCTCCCGACCATGAGGTGGGAGCTGCGGGAGGCGCCGTTTGGCCTAATGATCCGTATTATAGCGGTGTCTGGCAGTACCCCGGGTGGGCTGGATACGATGCCACTACTCACTTCCACTACTTCGACGGTCTGACTTCCTGGTACATCAATGGTAACTATGGGCAGAGCGGTACTCCCAATACAATGACCGTCGGACAAACCAGTTTGTACACAGCATCTGGTGAGCCAGAAGAACTAATTCGCACGCGAACGATTGTCTGGACTCCGAAGCGGGTCAGTGACGGCCAAGCCGGATACGAAGTGGCGTGGACCACCCCTAAGAATTCGAACATCCAATACCAGGTCAATTACTCATCATCAGGCTCCTTGAAAACCAGCGGATTTTCAACCGGCACTAATGGCGGAACCGTATTGAGCCAAGGCTCTGCCTATACCGGAGCCCTCTGGGTGTCTCCGACAATGAGCGAACAGGGGAACATCTGGGTAGGTATCCGGCCGACCGATTCTATCAGCGGCATGACTCGATCCGGCCAATCCCCTATCTGGGTTGTCACGCAGGACGACCTGGGGATGCAGGTCGGCGATCATGTAACAGTTTCAAGTGTCAGCGGGAATACCAACGCAAATCAGACCAACGTGGCGCTTACAGCAGTTCAGCCGCGTCAGATATGGTCCGTTTGGAATCCAATGTATTACACGATCCTTTCGGCCGCCGTATCCGGGGGTACGACCACTATCACGACTGATCACGCGAACCCGTATACCACTGGGACGCAGGTCTTGATCAGTCAAGTAACAAGCGCTCCGAGCCTTAATGGAACATGGACCGTCACGGTTACTAGCCCGACCACTTTTACGATACCTGGTGCAATCAGCGGTTATAGTTCAGGTGACCAGGCGACTGTTCAACAGCAGGGATCACTTACGAGTATCGTCGCAAGTTCATCCACATGTACAGCGACGACAACAGTGCCTCATAATCTGCTCCCTGGGTGGCTGATCTACGTGTCTGGTGCTACTGATCAGACGTTAGGGCCAAACGGGATAGCGGCGACATGGACGGTGTCTGCTGTTCCGTCCAGCACCACGCTGACTTTTTCCTGTCCAGGGGTAGCGAACGGTACCTACAACACAAGTCAGGGGGCCTCTTACCCGCTTCTCATGGCTTCATTCCCCGGGGTAGCCCTGGCAAACGGAACCGCAGGCAATGGCACATATAACAACACTTGTACGTCAATCGTCACCTGCGGTCAGATCGTCAGCACCGAGAACAATAAAAACTTCGCTGAGGTAACGATCAGCGCCCAGGGTTCGGTAGCTTTGCCGTCATCCTTGACGGCACCGCTACCGTGCGATCTCAATAACGATGGAGTCGTCAATTCTCTGGACGTTACGATCTCCACGAATATTGCGCTCGGCACTCAAACTTGTACTGCCGCAGCTGATATCAATCAGGATGGCGTGTGTAATGTCATCGATATCCAGAGGGTCTCAAATACCGCTGTCGGCGGAGCGTGTGTCACTGGTCCCTAAGACAAACCGAGTCCGCTGATCTCTCACGCCATTATACGCCGGTGGGCGCATCCTGAACCCAGGTGAAGAGCTTGGGCATGTAGGCGCTGCATGTAAAAGTTGCGTCTAACCGGTCACCCGCTGAAATGCGCCGAATATTATAGGAGTGCATTTCAGCAGGCGCGTTTCCTCCTGTTCGAAACGAAAATGCGCCCTTATAACCGCATTCGGCGGCAATGCGCATCGTCGCCGAAGTGAAGTTCCCGTAACGGCCCACCGGGTAAGCGATAGTATTTACCGCTTGCCCGAGATGTTTTTCCAAAGCTACTTTGGATTCACGCAATTCCCAACGTTGGGATTCCTCGTCCAGTCGGGCCAGAACCCGGTGGGTATGGGTGTGCGAGCCGATTGAAATCCCATTACGCGACACCTCCCTCGCCTGGTCCCAGGTCATGAACTGCTGCCCCTGAAGTTCCTGCTCCGGGCGCGCGACTTCACAAGCCTGCGACAACTCCTCAAGAAGAGAGGCAGTTTCGGCATCCGGACGTAGTTTCATCCGGTCCTGCAGCGCTTCGATCGTATCGCGTCTCCTTTCTCGCAGTTGAAAGGCTTCTCCGCGGATCGTGATGGCAGGTTTGGCGGATTGTTTAACGAAGTATGGAATCAAATCCCACCAACCGAGGGTCGCGCTGTCGATCAGGCCCGGGCACAGGAAGAAAATTGCAGGTGCGTCATGCGCCCGAAGAACTGGATATGCTAGTTCATAATTGTCGCGATAGCCGTCGTCGAACGTGATGGCAACGCCCCGGTTGGAGAGCGAAGGATTGGAAACCAGTTCCAAAATGTCGGATTCCGAGAAAATGTCGAAATTGCTTTTCAGCCATTTGACCTGGCGTTCAAACTCGGCTTGGGAAGGTCCTAGTACTCCTTCGTCAAACAAGTACGCAGACGGAGTGTCAGGACGAATGCGATGATAACAGAAGACAATCAGCCGCTTAGGGAGCAGGCCGGCTATCGGTCGCACCAGGCCGGAACGAAAGAGTGCTTCAGCCAATAATTCCTTTTTGCTCATTTACCGTTCACTATGGTACGTCTCGCGCAGAATAGATCGCAAGGTATGGACCAGCAAATTATATCCGCATCGATACCCCCTGAGATCGTTTCCGCCAGTGTACCTCAGCAGAAAGAGATCGGGGAATTCCTGGATTCCGCTTTTGCCGATCCGCATAGACCGCAGGTGCTCGCCTCCTCGCAATTACTGGAATGGAAGGCTTTCGTGCCTCGCCCGGACTGGCCGAAACCGCGGAGTTACATCCTGCGGCAAGCGAATCGCATCGCCGCTCACGCCTGCATCTGGCCAACCGCATTCCGTACTCCCTCACGGGATGTCGGATGCAGCCATTTGCTCGATTGGGCAGCGGACCACGCCGTGGCCGGAGCAGGCGTGACCCTCTACCGCCATTTGATGCAGTTGACGGATACCGTCCTGGCGATCGGCGGAAGCTCGCAAGCCCGGCGTCTATTGCCGAAAATGGGATTCAAACCTTACGGTACTTTCGAGTATTACGGACGCGTCATCCGGCCTATCCGTCAATACCGCGAACGTCCTAAACCGTCGGTCCTGCGCGAGAACGCGCGCCTCGGCCGCAATGTCCTCTGGAGTTTGCTTCCGTTAGGCTCGCCCACCCGCGAGTGGTCTGTCGCTCGCCTGGAGAGAGCCGGCGCCTGGTTGGATGAACTGGTTGCGCAGTATGTTCCCAAAACATTCTGCCCCGGGCGGCGCTCTTCGGCCTTCGTAAATTACCTGCTCGACTGTCCGGCGGCCACTTGCAGCCTGTATTCTGTTACCTGCAACGGCATATTGCGCGCGTATTTCATCCTGAACGAAGTACGCGGCCAGACTCGCGTCGTCGACATGTTTCTGAACTCGGAAGAACCTGCCGGCTGGGAATCGGTTTGCCGGCTTGCTTTGAAAACCGCCGCATCCCTGGCCACTACTTGCGAAGTTGTGGCGGCGACTTCCCTGCCCTGGCTGGCTTCAGTCTTCCGCCGTTGTGGCTTTCGAAAGTGCAACGATCGCGCCATCATGGTCTACGACTCCCAGCGGCTCTTGTCGAACGCGCCGCCTCTGCAGATCCAGATGGTCGATTCCGATGCGTTCTACCTGCATGACTTATCCTACCCATTCCTTACATGAACAAACGGAGGTATCGCTGTGAACAAAGACGAGTTTTATCGGCATCTCGATGAATTGCTGGACGTTGATCCAGGCACGATAAAAGGGGGTGAACTGCTGGCGGACCTGGAAGCCTGGGATTCCGTGACCGTCGTCAGCTTCATCGCGATGGCTGATGAGAAATACGGCGTCAACGTCCCCGCCCAACGCATAGTCGCATGCCGGAGCGTGGATGACCTCGCTGCCGTTACTATGGAACTTCAGGCCGTCCCGAAATGATCAACCCCCTCGATCTCAGTGGCAGGTCGATTGTCGTCACTGGCGCTTCGGCGGGGATCGGGCGGAGCACGGCCGTTTTGCTGAGCAGCCTCGGAGCGCGCATCGTACTGGTTGGCCGCAGTGAGGAGAGGCTCGATGAGACAACACGCCTCATGGAGGGCGATCACCATCGGGTTGCCCCCTTTGACCTCACCCGGCTCGATGAAATCCCGCAATGGCTAGCCGGACTAGCCGAAGAGGTCGGGCCCTTTAGCGGATTGGCGCACTGTGCCGGAATCACTTCGCTGATGCCCCTGCGGGTGTTGGGAATCGCTCATTTGGACGAAGTGATGCGGACCAACTTCTATTCCGCCGTGGTCCTGACAAAAGAGTTTGCCCGCAAGCGTCTCCATAAGGCGAACAGTAGTATCGTTCTGGTGGCCTCCGTCGCGGGGATGCTGGCCGCACCGGCGCGGTCGGCCTACAGCGCCAGCAAGGGCGCGCTGATCGCATTCGCAAAGTCGGCCGCGGTAGAGTTGGCCAAAAGCCAAATCCGCGTAAACTGTGTTGCCCCCTCCTATGTCCGTACAGACATGTACGAGAAGACCACCGATGGGCTCACGCCTGAGCAACTCTCGGCCTTAGTGGATGCGACGCAGCCGCTTGGATTGGGGACACCGTTGGACGTGGCTAATTCGATCGCCTACCTCATCGCCGACACGGGAAGATGGATCACAGGAACCGTCCTCTCCGTGGATGGCGGTTACGCGTCACAATAGAGGACGGCTTATGGATGCAACCATTCAGGCAATTGAGT
This sequence comes from Terriglobia bacterium, assembly GCA_963747535.1. Classification (GTDB taxonomy): domain Bacteria; phylum Acidobacteriota; class Terriglobia; order Bryobacterales; family Bryobacteraceae; genus CAVVFX01. The sequence continues at coordinate 329,891 of CAVVFX010000025.1, read as the reverse complement.
ACTACCTCCCAACCAACGTCCTTTCCAATGAGGACCTGGCGGCGGAGTTCCCCGATTGGACTATAGACAGGATTGAGAGGAAGACTGGAATCGTGGAGCGCCACGTTGTGTCCGCAAACGAATGCGCTTCCGACCTAGCGGAGGCGGCCGCTCGAAAACTCTTTGCCGGCGGCGCCTGCCAACCAGGCGAAATCGATTATCTTCTTCTGTGCACGCAAAGCCCAGACTACTTCCTGCCCACCACCGCCTGCATTCTCCAGGACCGCCTCAGCATCCCCACACATGCGGGCGCGCTCGATTTCAACCTAGGCTGTTCCGGCTTTGTGTACGGGCTTGGGCTGGCCCAGGGGTTAATTCAGTCCGGTCAAGCTTCCAAGGTCCTGCTCATTACAGCCGAGACCTACAGCAAATTCATCCATCCCCGCGACAAGAGCGTTCGTACCCTTTTTGGCGATGCCGCTGCCGCCACGTTGGTATGCGCTACTGCAAGCTCGAAAGCACTGAAGAGCGGTTACCAGTTTGGAACCGATGGCAAAGGAGCAGCCAACCTCATGGTGCCGGCAGGCGGTTTGCGGCGTCCTTCGTCTCCCGAGAGCGCGCAAGCGGTTTGCGACGAGAATGGCAACTGGCGCAGCGCTGACAATCTGGTCATGGATGGCGGTGCAATCTTCAATTTCACCTTGCAGGCGATCCCTCAGTGCGTCTCGCAGCTACTGGCTCGTACCGGCAAGCAACTGCAGGATATCGATCTGTTCGTGTTCCATCAAGCCAACCGTTATATGCTGGACCATCTGCGCAAAAAACTCAAAATCCCGCCGGAGAAGTTCTACGTTTGGCTGGCGTCGTGCGGTAACACGGTGTCCTCCAGCATACCCATCGCGTTGAAACACGCAGTAGAGGACGGCCGGCTCAAGACCGGTCAACTCGTGATGATGGTCGGCTTCGGTGTCGGCTACTCATGGGGCGCAACTCTAGTCCAGTGGCCTATACTTGGATTCGAAGCTGCGAAAATAGCCGACCTGGATACACACGAACTCCTGGCCAGCTCACCTTCAGGCTCATGAAAATCCTTTCGCTGAGCAGCGTTTTTCCGAATCCCGCCGAGCCTGGTCTCGGACTTTTCGTTCGTTCGCGCCTGTTGCACATGGCCACGTCAGAGAAGATAAAGGTGATCGCACCCATCCCGCTCGTGGACTACACCAACCCCGGGGGTAAGCCTTTCCGATCACGCACATTTCCTATAGTGCGGCAGGATGGCCCGATCGAAGTCTTTCATCCCCGCTGGCTGTTTCCACCCAACGGAACTCCGTTGAACGTTGCGTGCCAGTTCTTCCGGTTGCTGCCGCTCGTACGTCAAATCCGCAGAGCCTTCCCATTCGATTTGATCGATGCCCATTTCGGCTACCCGGAAGGGGCTACCGCAGGTCTGCTGGCTGCTGCATTCCACGTCCCTTATACCGTTACGCTTCGGGGCAGCGAGACTATGTTCGCTGAATATCGATACCGACGTAAGGCCTTACGATGGGCCATGCACAGGGCCGGCCACGTCATTGCGGTGTCAGAAGATTTGCGCGCCTTCGCCATCCAGGAAGGCGTTGCGCCCGAACGTGCCAGCACGGTACCCAACGGCATCGACGCGACAGTTTTTCATCTCCAGGATTTGAAGCAGATGCGCCTGCGTCACGACCTGCCGATCGAGCGCAAGTTGATTCTGAGCGCTGGCGAGTTGATCGAAGCCAAGGGACATCATCTTGTGATACAGGCCGTGAAGTCCCTCCTGGAACGAGGCCACAACGTCGAGTTGCTCATCGTTGGCAGCACCGCCCGGGGCGGCCCGCGGTTTGAAGATCGCTTGCACCAGTGCGTTTCGGCCTGTGGCCTGGCCGACCGGGTTCGTTTTATCGGATGGGTGGATCGCAACGGCCTCGCGGAGTTGCTCTCGGCAGTTGACCTTTTCTGCCTTGCCAGTTTTACCGAAGGTTGGCCCAATGTGGTGAACGAAGCCTTGGCCTGTGGCGTACCAGTAGTGGCATCTCATGTCGGAGGAGTTCGCGCCATGCTTCCGTCGGAGCAATTTGGGCTCACCGTACCTCCCAAAGACGTCGGCGCTCTGACAAACGCTCTGGAGCACGGACTCGATCAGCAGTGGGACCGAAGGTCCATCTCAACGTGGGGGCGGTCCCGCACGTGGACGGACGTTGCCCGAGAAGTCATTGACATTCAGCGCAGGATCGTCGGCTTAGATTCCCCAGCCGACGTAGACCCGAAACTATACAATCATGTGCGGCATTAACGGGCTCTTCTATTTCGACAACTCTCGCCCGGTGGAGGAAAGCGTCATCCACCAGATGCGGTCTGTGGCGAGGCACCGCGGGCCGGACGATCACGGCGCATACGTCAACGGCAACGTTGGGCTCGGCTTTAACCGCCTCAGCATCATCGATCTCTCCGGCGGACATCAGCCGATGTCCAACGAGGACGGCACGGTATGGATCGTCTTCAACGGAGAGATCTACAATTTCCAGTCGTTGTATCAGGATCTGGTCAACCGGGGCCACCGTTTCCGTACCCGCTCCGATACCGAAACTATCGTCCACGCCTGGGAAGAATATGGCGAGAGCTGTGTCGAAAAGTTGAGCGGCATGTTCGCCTTCGCCATCTGGGATGAACGTCAGCGACTTCTCTTCGCGGCACGCGATCGCGTTGGCATAAAGCCGTTCTACTATTACGCCGATCGAGAGCGTTTCGCCTTCGCCTCTGAGATCAAGTCTCTGCTGGAGATCCCTGACGTCCCCCGCGAGGTGAATACGGACGCCATCGGCGAGTTTCTGCGTCGACGCTACATCATCGCTCCGAATACCATGCTGCGCGGCGTCCACAAGCTCGAACCCGGCCACTCCGTCACCGTGACCGTCAAGGGCGTCCAGGTAAAGCGCTACTGGGAACTTCCGCTCGAAGATCCGCTGAACGTCACCGAAGCGGAAGCCATCGAGCAAACCCGAGCCATTCTCCAGGAGGCTCTCCGGACGCACCTGGTGGCCGACGTGCCCTTGGGCGCTTTCCTTTCCGGCGGCCTGGACTCCAGTTGCGTTGTGGCCCTGATGGCGAAGCTCGGAGTCGCCGACATCAAGACGTTTTCCATCGGCTATGACAGCCCCGAAAGCGAACTGGGCTACGCGCGCATCGTCGCCCGGCATTTCCACACGGACCATCACGAATTCCACCTCACTCCTGTCGCGTTTCGCGATATATTGCCCAGGATCGTCTGGTATATGGATGAACCGGTGGGCGATACTGCGTCCATCCCGCTCTTCCATCTCTCGGAGTTCGCGCGCCGAAAGGTGACCGTGGCTCTATCCGGAGAAGGTTCCGACGAGCTTTTCGGAGGCTACCCCATCTACGCCCGTATGCTGGGATTCGAGAAAGCGAATCGCGTGCCCCTGGCGCGTGCCGCGGGTAGCATTCTCAGCCGCTTCGCCGGCGACACCAAGGTCAGGAAATACGCCGACATGCTGGGGCGTCCTCTGGAGTGGCGATATGGAGGCGTGGGCGGCCTCTTTTCTCGGGAGCAGGCCCGTCGGCTTTCTCCGGACCACCCCTTCACCATAGATTCTGTGGCCGCTGCGTATGAGCGCTCCGCCGGCCTCGGCCCGTTGGCCCGCATGTCGTACCTGGATATCAAAACGTGGCTGGCCGATGACCTGCTGGTGAAGGCCGACCGCATGAGCATGGCGCATTCGCTCGAGTTGCGTGTTCCCTTCCTCGATCACCACCTGATCGAATTCGCGGCTCGTCTACCGCAACACTTCAAGGTCAACGGAAGCACGACCAAGTACCTGCTGAAGAAAGTAGCCGAGCCGCTGCTGCCACGCGAGATCGTGTACCGCGAGAAGAAGGGCTTCCCGGTTCCCACCAAATCCTGGTTCCGAGCCGACCTCGCCGATTTCGCGCGGGAAACGCTGCTTGCCTCTTCAGGCGCAGCCCGGGAGTTTCTCTCCGCCGACGAGATCGAGCATGTGCTCGATAGCCACACTCGCGAAGACCGCAGCGATCAGATTTATTCTCTACTGGTCTTTCAGCTCTGGAATCAGCAGTTCATCGAGAGCCGGCCGGCTGTTCCGGTTTAATCATCCGCGCGACTCTCGCGGCGTTCTCCCTCCACAGGAATCCGCGCTCTGTAATCGCCCGCCGCGCCCGTTCGCCCATCCGGCGGGCCCGCCCGGGATCCTCCACCAGCGCTTTCAGCGCACCCGCCAGGCTCTCCACGTCCCCAGGCGTGAAGTATTGCGCCTCCTCCTCACCCCGCAACAGGTCCTGAATATTCTCCTGCCGGGGAGCCACGATGGGTTTGCCCAGCGCCATATATTCCAGGATCTTCATGGGGCAGCAATACTCATTGGCTGCCGGCTGCACCGCAATATCGATCAGGCTCACATATGCCGGCACCTGCGCATGCGGCAAGGGACCGGTGAAGATCACGTCGCCTTCCATACGATGATCTTTGACGTACCGCTGCAGGTCCGGCATCGCCTGCCCGTCGCCGATCAACATCACCTTGGCTCGACCGCTCAACCCGGATTCTACGAATGCCTGGAGTAGGTTTTCGAGGCCGTGCCATTTCCGGAACCACCCTACAAAACCGATCACGGTCTCGCCATTCTGAATGCCGAGAGACTGCCGGGTTATGCCGGCCATAAGTTGAGGCTGAAAATGATCGAGGCGCACGCCGTTTGTCATGACCTGAATCTTTTCCGGCTTCACGCCCGCGTGCTCCATAATTCTGCGGAGCGGCGTGGAAACGACGATTACGTGAGTGGCCAGATTGCAGATAACTTTTTCGGTCCACTGCGCAAAACGATGCAGGCGGATGTCTTTGTCACGCACCTGCTCCAGAGCGAACGGAGAATTGACTTCCAGAATGATGGGTATGCGGCACATTCTGGCTACCGCAACTCCGGTGAAGTTGAAGAGCGAATAGCGCTCGTATATAAAACCGGTTCTTTCCCGAAGCACTTTTTCTAGAAGCATCGGGATGCCGAGCAGGTTATAGCCGAGCTGAACTATCTCATAGGCGAACGGGATACTACGCGCGAGTCGTTGCCAGAGCGGATTGCCTGCGTCGCGGCTGGCATCACACTGCGCCGTACCAGTGGGAACGAGCGAGACGATCTGGACCCGATGGCCCAGTTCCTCAAAGGCTGCGGCGATCTCCAGAATATGGATCCGCTGCGCATCCGTTGACCGGGTGCGGTGGTGATAGATGATTTTCATGAGGATCAACGGTTTTCCTTGGCCCATAGGACAGTCTGTTGCCCCATGAACCCTTTCACCAATCCCCACCCCAACGCCACCTGCCCGAACAAGAAGTAAAAGGGCGCACTCACCAGGGGATTTCCCCACCTGGTCAGTAACTGAACCAGCGCGAGGCAGACCAGGACTCCAATCGCTGCCAGCACGATCTGCGCTCCGGGCTGATGCATCGTCAAGCAGGCGCAGCACAGGATTGCCAGCCCTACAAGAGGCGAAATCCAGCGAAGCAGCTTGTGCGAAACGAAAATCAGCCAGAACCGAAGGGGCGCATCCAGCGGGGGCCAGGCATTTCCACGAATCAGACCCTGTGCGACTCCGGCGGCGATTCTCACCTTCCGGCGGAACTCTTCCCGCATCGTAGCGGGCCCTTTTTCCCACCCCACTGCTGCAGGCTCGTAGACGACTCTTTGCTGCTGTCGGATGATGCCCATTGGAATAACGAAGTCCTCGATGATGGTGTCGCCAGGACACGGGCGGAACAAACCCCGGCGAAGCGCGTACATCGCCCCGTCGGCGCCGACCATGGAATAAATCCACGAAGACCGCTCCTGAAGAAACCACTCCAGCGAATAGTATTGCCCCGTTGGGCCATCGAGATCAGGCGTGTTTTCCGTGAGGACGACTTTCCCGGAGACGCACCCCACCGACGGATCTTGAAAGCGAGCGGCCAGCCTCATCACGGCGTCAGGTTGATACATAACATTCGCGTCAGACAGAACCACGATTTCTTCTTGCAACTGGGGCAGGACTTCGTTCAGATTGGCGATTTTGCCGCGGCGTTTCTTTTGTTCAATCAGCTCGATTCCGGAAGCCGCATATAGCCGCACGACTTCGGCGGTGCGGTCGGACGATCCATCGGAAACGACGATGATCCGCAATTTCCTTCCTGGATATTGCAGGGCCAGACAGTTCTCAACTTTCTGACCGATGACTCTCTCTTCGTTCAAGGCGCAGATGACCATCGCCGCAGGGGGGTAGGAATCACATTCGCCGCCGGGCTCGTACTTCCTTTGCAGGAATTGCGCCATAACGTACAGCAACCCAGGATAAATGAGATATGGGTAGAAAAAGAGGAGCACGAAGAGAAGTAACACGAGTTCCCACATAGGTCAGGTTACGGAAACAGCGGGAAGACGAACCGGCTGACCGCTCGCGTAACAAATAGAGGAAGCCTCTGCCAGATTCGGATCGCCAGTTGGAACCGTGGATTTGCCGGGCTAAAATTAGGCAGGCTTTTACGTTTCACCAGCACGATCTCATAAGGTAACTCCCGCATAGTGGTATTCCAGTGCTTCTTGAACTCGAACACTCCGGTGCCACGCTTACATCGTCCAAAATCGAAGCTGGTATATCCGTTTTGCCCTGCCCAGCGTAAGTGGTCGAAGTACATAAACGTGTTGGGGCCTAGCGAGTTATATCTGGTGTCGGCGGCCGCGTGGTAGGTGTGCATGTCACCTCGAAAGTAAAGATTCAGGCTGACAGCCATTACCTGTCCATTCAGTCGAACTTCGCGAATATCCGCCATTTCGCCGAAGTTGGCCAGCAGCCGCTCGAAATATCGAGGCGGGAAATTTGGTGTGCCGAGGCGACGCATGTTCCGCGCATGAATCCGGTCGAGGACCTTGACATCCCGAATACCGCAATGCATCTCAAAGGGCTGTTTGAGCGCTTTTCGCACCAGGTTGCGGGTCTTCTTTGGTAGCGACTCAAGGAGATCCGCCTCTCTGGAAACCAGCGCCTGGCTAAAGGCCACATAGCGGCCCACATTGGAACCGGCCACGCACTGCTTCGGATTGGCGTTGCGGAATTCGATATAGTCCACGCCCAACTCATCGCCCAACTTGACTGCATGGTCGTAAAGTCCCCGCAGGATTTCGTCGGATTTGGCCAGGATCCCACCATAAACTGCAAATGGCGTCGAGATGAGCGCCTTCTTCACAATGAAGTTCCGGATCAAAAATAGCGGTAGGATGCCGCAGATCTGCCCGCCTTGTTCCGCCAGCAGATAGATTGCCTGGTAGCCGAACGCCTCTTCAATTGTTTTTCTCCAGGCCATCAAATGAAAGGGGCTCGCATGCGCGTGTTGATCGACGAATTCATCCCAGCCCCGATCATCGCCTACCTCGTGGCGGCGAATAGTGAAGCGATCTGCTACTGCACTGGGTGCTGACCCAAAGCCCAACTGAGAATCCCTTTCCTGAGGCGCCACTTCCGAAGAAAGCATGCGGCTGAAAACACTGCACTTCGGAGACCAAACAAAGCGCGGCGTCGTCGAGCACGCCGGGAGAATCCTGGTATCTGGATTGCGTGTGTATCTCTTGTATCCAATCGCTTCTCTGGTAGGAGTGCATCATCCTTCCCCTCCAGAATTCGAAAGGATGGGGTAAACTCCCAAAGAATTGGACGCACTTTGGGGGTCTTCTTCTTTGATGGCACTCCGCAAGTATCCGTACCGTGCCGCTTCCGCCACTTGCGACTCACTTAGCAAGCGGTCTGCCGGTTTTCCATGGCGAGCAGCGAATGCGGCAGCTCCGCGGTAAGGCTCCAGGCGAAACGATACCGCTCTTCTTCTTTGATGGCACTCCGCAAGTATCCGTACCGTGCCGCTTCCAACACTTGCGACTCACTTAGCAAGCGGTCTGCCGGTTTTCCATGGCGAGCAGCGAATGCGGCAGCTCCGCGGTAAGGCTCCAGGCGAAACGATACCGCTTTTGGCCGGGAGATCGGCCATCGATACTAATTGTTGGGAGTAAAGAGAAGATTTGGCATATTCTCCAAACCTGGACCGGAGGTTTCCCTTATTCGTCCACCCCGGCAAGTTAACCAGCCGTCGGACGATTGGCACGCTACGTGCTTTCGGAGTCAAGTTCTAATGGCCAGACTTAAGGATGCGGCCCGGTTACTGCACGTCATGACGGATAATAGAGAGGCCAAACCATGAAATCGATCCCGTGGAGAGTCGTGATTACGATTCTTCTCTTGAGCTCAACAATCGTGGCTGCCAGATATAGTGAAGGACGGCGTCCGGATTCCCTATCCGCGCCTCTCACGACGATTAGCAGCGGCGTGGCCGGATGGGTGGGGATTGACAACCCGCCGTTAGAGTCCCTCGTTCTTGCAGAATTGAAGCCCACCAGCTATCTTTCGCGGACTTATTCAAAGGCCGGTGAGACGTTGGGGCTTTTTATCGCGTACTACGACCAGCAACGGTCCGGAGAGAGTTTGCACTCGCCGAAGCATTGTCTTCCAGCAAATGGCTGGGAGATCTGGAAGATTGACTCTGTCCAAGTGCCCGTGCACGGACAAAAGGTGACGATCAACCAGTATTCCGTAAAGCACATTTCCGAGAAGGCCGTGGTGCTGTACTGGTATCAGTCACGCGAGCGCATTATTGCGAGCGAATACCTGGGCAAACTGCTGCTGGTGCGCGATGCGTTGTTCGACGGTCGCACGTCCGGCTCTCTCGTAAGAGTCACTGTCGTTGACAAACCTGAAGCCGTTCGACATGGTCTGGAATTCGTTTCCGAGGTCATTCCACAAGTTCAGCGGTGCTTTGCGCGTTGAGATCCACTGCCACGATTACTCCGGCAGAAATCGGTTGAAAGGGCTTCGAGAGCCCAAACCCTTCCTAAAGCAGTAGAGCTGAGGCCTCGTAAGACTTGGCAAAGTAAGGGTTAACAGCCGACTCAAGGTCACTTTCCGCTAACAGGCCTCTCGCAGTGTGGATGTGAAATGCCAGCGCCGGAGAATGTTCCGGCGCCGGCGGAGTTGCGTCCTTTACAAGTGAGACTATCTTTACGGTTCAGGCGATGTTCAGCGCCCTTACCAAGTCGACGAAATCAATGCCATGTCCCATTCGAACGCCTGCTTTCCGATTCGATGGTAGGCGTCCCTCCCACCGGTATGGCAAGTCTTGCAGAGCGGTACGCAGGAATAGTCCGAAGCCTTCTGCCATATCCCTCCATCAGACGCGGTATGGGCCGCTTCAATCTGCCAACGCGAGCGGCAAGTGGCGCAGCGCAGCGTCCGGATTCCGCCCCAGCTCCCGGATCCTATCTAATCAACTTCAGCCTCTTGAGATCCTCATCCGTCCAATGCGCCTGGAGATCAATCATCGTTCGCAATGTCTTGATTTCGAATGTCTCGCCGGGCCGGTGAAATGAGACCGTGACCCGCCGCCCGTCAGGATGGATTTAGAGTTGATGCGCGCCCGCCTGGCGGTCCAGAACAAAACCGTCTCGGGCTAGCGCCGAGATCAACTCACGAGCCGTCAGGCTGCGCAAGTTCGAGTAATTGATCGCCATGGCTCAGACAACTACTGCCACTTGAGGCTCGCCGGACACCTGCACTTGATCGGCGGGTTCGGTCGGCAGCGCCTCGCCATGCTCCATCAGGCTCTCCACAACCATCTGGACCACTTCCTGGGTATTCTTGACAGCTTCCTGTTGGGTGTGGCCCCAGGTGGCGCCGCCCTGTCGCACTAGCGCCGGGCAGTATGCGTGCCAGCGCTCGCCGTCCGGCTCTACCACGATCCTGAAATTGTAGGTCTTCATCGGTCTCGCCTGCTCTCAGTGTGTCACATCCCGGTCCGGAACAGAGCGCTCCTTCCTACCGCACCTTCGCAGGATTCAAACAGCGCCGCATTTTTCTTCGCCATCCCACGAAAATGCTGACGCCGGCGAACGTTCCGGCGCCGCCGTGGTTTGCGCGTCCTCACGAGCGAGACTCGTTGACGTTCCATGCGATGTTCAGCTCTCTTACCAATCTCGCGATATCAATGCCGTATTTCCGCTCGAACTCTTCCTTCCCGATTCGATGGTAGGCTATTCTCCCGGCGGTATGGCAATTCTTGCAGAGCGGGACGCAGGAATAGTCCGAAGCCTTATGCGACATCCCCCATCGGAACCGGTATGCGCGGCTTCAATCTGCCAACGCGAGCCACAAGTGGCGCAGGGCAACGTCCGGATCCACGTGCGGTACCGCGAGTCCCGGAAATGGGAGGCCAGACCCGTTCTAGGTCCGCAGAGATGGCCGACGTTCCCGAATTCGCCGCCCGCGTAGTCGCCTGCCGAAACCTCCGCTTGTCTGAAATGATGCGCCTGCGAATGTCAGGATTCCTCGTAGGCGCGCAAGAAATCATCCCGCGCAATACCCGCCTGCGTCAGGATAGTTCTCAAAGTGGACGCCTTGATGGTCGAGTGGTTCGGCATGGTCAGACAGTCAGAACCTCCTGCCCGGTTCGGACGCCGCATGGCAATGTGCTCGGCCTCGCGCACCAACTCGAACCCGAGGGCGCGGAACGCGGCAATCACTCTTGACTTAGGGGCATCGACAGGGAACTTGGCCATCAGGCTGGGAAGGTTGCTTCCGCGACGAACGCCTCCAGCAGCGGCGAGTCATCAGGCAAGACCTCAGCTCCAAACGTCTCGATGTGAAACCGGATGGCTGATTTGACATCGGCAAGCGCTTCCTCGTAGCTGCTGCCTTCTCCTACCACCACTCCCTTTACGCCAAGAGGGTAAGCCACATAACCGTCCGCGCGCTTTTCGATGATGATCTTGACTTGCTTCATCATGCCTTGTCGTGAGTTTAGCATGGCCAGCCGCAGCCATCCAGTTCGATCTTGAACGGCGGCGCCGGAGAGGGTTCCGGCGCCGCCGTCGTTTGCGTCCTCTACAAGTGAGACTTCATCACGGTCCAGGCGATGTTCAGCGCTCTCACCAAGTCCACGAAGTCAATGCAGTAGATCCGTTCGAATTCCAGCTTCCCAATTCGATGGTAAGCGTTGCTCCCACCGGTATGGCAATTTCTGCAAAGCGGGACGCAGGAATAGTCGGAAGCCTTCTGCGACATCCCTCCATCGGACGCGGTATGGGCCGCTTCAATCAGGCAATGCGAGCCACAAGAGGCGCAGGGCAGCGTGCGGATCCAAGCGCGATATAATGGGTCCCGGGATGGGCCGCGACGTTCCACGCGCCGCGGCTGCGGCTCTACATTTCTTCCCAGGACCAACCACACCAGTGCCCCCAGGCTAACCGACATAGGACCCGCCTTTCGAGCACTGGATAAACGCGGTCACCAGCAAGGTCCGCACGTCCTCCGGCTTCACTTGGTTGCCGTGCTTCGTGCTGGCGCTGCACAGAGCCGCGGCATAAACGTCTACCAGTGCGTTCGCTTGTCCGAGAAGCGATTGCGCCCACCCAGGCGGCACAGAAGGCTCCGGGTGCTTGGGAGCTCCGTTGCCATTCCCATTCTTGCCGTTGGTGTTACCATTGCCATTGTTCGCAGCATGGTGTCCATTTGATGAGGCATCGGCTTGCACCGGGGCGGGTGTTACAGCACTCGCTCCGGACGGCACCGCAAAGGTTCCATTTCCGAGTTCCCCCAACTTTCCTTGTTTGACCAGTTCAATCGATTCCCGCAGCTTCTGTTCAAGCGGCGTTTCCTCTTCCACTGGAGCCTTCGGCTGCGGAGTTGCTTCGACTTCTGCGCGAGCCTTCTCCACCTCGGGTGAGCGCCACACGGTCCATTGGGCGTTCTTCTTGCCAGCCGCAGGCCTGCAGACGAAGAACTTCTCGCGCACGTTGACGCCGAGATCTTCGATCTTCCGGGCTACACCAAGGTCCATGAACATCACCCGGTCATCGGCCAGCGTGTACAGCACTCGCTCGCCTGACGGGGTGGAAATGATCTTGCCGGGCATCGCGAATTTCAGCGCGACCTCGACCGGCACATCAGGCGTGAACTTAACAACCTCTCTCTTCTGAATGGGTGTCATGGCTACGCCACCTTTCCTTCCGAGCGCACTGTGATCGTTTCCGCGGTGCCGTTTATCTCGCGCTCCATGGGATACGCCGGCGCCCGGTCTTCGTTCATCTCCGCCGCGGTGCAGCCGGTTTCGGGGTCAAGGTCATCAGTGGGTGAGGCCAGGTTGCGAGCGAGGTCCACCGCGATCTGCCGGTAGTCTGGACACGCGAATAGCGGACTGTAGCGGGTCGTGTGGTCCATCTCGCGCTCTCCTCCGTCATGAGAGGCTTCGATTTCTTCGAGGTAGCGCCGTTCTTCGGCCGCCTCCATCTCCGCATCGTGGGCGTAAAATGTTTCTTCTCTGTCGTAATAGCCGGTATCTGAATCTGGAAAGTGAAACATGTTTTTAAATCTCCTTTTTGCCTGTACCGCTTATTGCATGCAGTACCCTTTCAGTATGGGTCTAGCGCTTATGGCATGTCAAGAGCAAAGATTTGCTTTTTTTCCTTTTAGCGCTTAATGTATTAGGTATGGCACGTAAGAACAGCGCCGCCGTAGCTTTGGGAAGGCGGGGCGGAAAAAAGAAGGTTCCAAAAGGGCTGTCTATGATGACGCCTGAACGCCGAAGCGAAATTGCGAAAGCCGGCGCTGAGGCTAGGTGGGGAAAGAAAGCCGCGTCAAAGAAGGGTAAGGCGCAGTGAGCGACGACTGCATGCTCTATTCGCGGGGATGGAGCACCACCTTGACAAACGCGCCGATGCGACCGATAGGCGCGTGGCCGCGGCCGAGGAGGCATCCTTACCGATGTGAAGGACAGAGTTCAAGTACTTGCATAGCGAAGAAATCATCCGCATCATCTCAGCCCGCCGGGCTGAAAAGCATGAGATCCAAAGATTTCAAGAACAGAGCATGGACTGAAACCGAACGTCAGACTCTGCGCCGCGCGGCCAAGCGCCAGAAGGCTGGAGATGACTCAAATATCAATTTTGAAGACATCCCCCGGCTGACGGAGGAGCAATTAGCAAATATGGTGCGGTTACGTGACGTCAAGCGGAAGGTAGCCGTGAGTGTACGTCTCGACCCTCGGGTTCTCGACTGGCTCAAATCCAAGGGGGAGGGTCACCTGACACGTATCAACGATATCCTGACAAACCTGATGGAGGCCGAGCGCTCGCGTAAGCGGCCTTAAGCAGATTCGATGTCTGCTCGTTGCAGGCCCTCCCGGCCGACCAAGCGCGAAGGCAGTTTGTCATTGCATGCCACCTTCCACCGGAATGACAACGGGATCGCCGCCACAAGATGGAGGAAAAATGAGAATGGCAGCTTTCGAGAGCAGCGCTCAGGACCTTATCCGAAAATTACCCTGTTAAATCAGAATCAGGTTTATGGGCTCGTGTATATACGTCGCGATACAATTGAGGTCGGCCGATGAATTCGTTCTAGCGAGACTCAACGTCGAGGAAAAAATGAGAATCGCAGCTTTCGAGAGCAACGCTCTTGGCCCTGTTCTCCGAAAATTACCCTGTTAAATCAAAATTATCAGGTTTACGGGCTCGTGTATATACGTCGCGATACATCGAGGTCGGCCGATGAATTCGCCCTTCCGCGACTAAACCGATCAGCGCCAACAAGATGTTTTGACAACGTATATACACCGCGATACAATCAAAATCGGCCGGGTGAGTAGACGGCGAGGGGCAGGATTGCTCCATTGGCCTCACAAATACAGACCTGTTCCCCCCTGTTAAACATCGCTTTCCTGAAGAGATCTCGATGAAGAAAAACCCGACCAACCCGTCGCTACCGGCTTTCCAAAGTGAGGCAGAAGAAGCGGCCTGGTGGGGCGAAAATAGCGAACTCCTTGGCAAAGTGCTTCGGGCTGCCGTAAAGTCCGGAGATGCGAAGACTCTCACAAAGGACGAACTGCGCCAGCGAATTGAGGCGTCCAAGAAAAAACCGGCGCCTGTGGTGGCCTTACGCATCCCGGAAGCGGATCTGACGCTGGCCCGGAAGCAGGCCAAGCAAAAGGGCCTTCCGTACCAGACCTATATCAAATCCCTGCTGCACCAGGCTCTCGCTGCGTGCGAAAAGCAAAAATGAGGATAAGCCGCATCGGAAGCTGGTGCGGCGAGGTTCGGGAAGAACCATCTCAGAACTATTTTCCCTTTGACTCCAATAACTTACAGGCAAAACGATCTTTCAACGCTAAAAACGCTTAAGCGCCGAGCCACCTCTTGTCGATAGATAAGTAGAATGAAGTCAATACGAACCCCAAAAGGGCAATTTAAGAACGGAACCAGCGGCAATCCTGCCGGACGTCCCGCCGGAAGCCGAAACAAAGCCACCCTAGCATGCGAGCAATTGCTCGAAGGCAAAGCCGAACAACTAACCGCGAAGCTCCTCGATATGGCGCTCGAAGGCAACATCCACGCCATGCGCATGTGCATAGACCGGGCGGTTCCGCCGCGCAGAGAAAGATGCATCAACCTGGAGTCGCGACCCATTTCAGGCCCGCAGGACCTGCCAATCCAATTCCAGGAAATCACCTCCGCAGTTGCAGAGGGCCGGATTACGCCTCGCGAGGGCGAATCTTTTTCAAACATCTTGATCAGCCAAGCGAAGACCCTGCAAGTAGTGGAATCCGTTCGGCGTCTCCCGGAAATCAAAGAGAATCCATGGAAGTTCGATGGGTCGATGGAGGAATTGGTCGCCACCTACATGATGCTAGTAAAGCAAGGCGCGAAGGATTCTAGCGGGGATCCCGATGAAGTAGATCGCATCATATCGGGATCAAATGAAACAGTTCGTTAGAACCGCGGGTAACGGGCACTCTCCAAGCGAATCGAGTGCCTAACGCAGCCCCAAACGAGACGTGGAGGGACGTTGTCTCAACGTCTCTTCATCCATCCTCACACTATGGCCCCCACTTAACTGCGGCACGGCCCTTCATACAGCCGGAATCTCTGGCTCGTCGCAAGAATGTACGGCGAAAGTCCCCCGCATGGACCGCCAACCGAAACCATGAACTAAGACGTATCCCCAGATGACTGAGGAACTTGCCAATGAAAAGAAGCCGATATTCACCAGACCGGACCTGTTCTTTACCTGTATTTTCAGGCCCCACCGCTGGAAGCCTCCGCCTTCACCTCCCAAATCCGGAGGGGCACGCCAAGATCCCAAAGAGTTGGATGCGCGCTTCCAGGGGCCGTCAGGCGTCGACAATTCCGGCATCGATCAAGGTTTGGTGCCTCAGACTTGAGTACTCTAGAGAAGGAGACCGAAACCGGCACCCGGCCCAATTTTATGAATATCGCTCCCTGGAGGAAATGCGGAACTGGCCATGCTTCCCAACGCGGCTGATCACACCGGGCAGCACTTCTCGCCGGAGATGTCAGACGCCTTCTTTCGTGACCTCGGCATACCCGAGCCCGACGAGAACCTGGAGATTGGTTCGGGTTACGCAAATCCAACCGGCCGCCGCGATTATGACGGCCCTCGAAAGATCTCTTGTCCGAAACCGCCCCGATCTGGCGCTGGTTGTCGGCGATCTGACTTCCACAACTGGCAACTGCCTCCCCCTAAGGCATGAAAAACTTCCCCTTAAAGATTGGCCCGGCAAAGATGTGGCATAACTTCCAAATTTTCGGCAAGTTTCGCTCACTCGTTGTCCGACCGGCGTAACGTGTCGCACGACCGAGGACTGGTACGGTACGTGCTCAGGCAGACACATCTTAATGGCCACAGCTATCGGCTCTTGGCGGGATACTGCCAAACCCCCTCGCCCAACGAATGTTTATCAGGTCTGGGCCCAAATCGGCGTCATCCTGTCTCTAGCAGTTGCGCTCTACGCGACCACTCTGGTCGACCTGGCAAACGACTGGTGGACCGATCCCAGTCTTTCACAAGGCTTGCTGATTCCTCCGCTGGCGATCTGGATTGCCTGGATGCGCCGGGACTTAACGCTGGCTCATCCCGTAAAACCCGCGAATCGCGGCCTGCTGATGATCGCCGGTGCGTGCCTCCTCTTCCTTCTGGGGAGATTTGGCGCTGAGTTTTTTCTTGCTCGCACTTCGTTCGTCGTTCTACTCGCAGGACTGATCTGGACTTTCTGGGGTGTTGAACGCCTCCGGACCATGGTGTTCCCAATTCTGCTGCTCGCAACCATGGTTCCTTTGCCCGTCACCGTGTACAATATGTTGGCCGCGCCGCTGCAATTGTTTGCTTCCGATGTTGCGACACGTCTCGCCCAAGCTTTCGGCGTCAGCGTTTACCGCGATGGTAATATCATCAATCTCGCTCACATCTCACTGGACGTCGAGCGCGCATGCAGCGGTCTGAATTCTCTTTCGGCTCTGATGGTTGGGGCCATTCTGCTTGGTTTTCTTCAATGCTCCAGGGCGAAGACGCGGGTGCTTCTGTTCCTGCTCTCCATGCCGATATCCGTCGCGGTCAATGTGCTTCGAGTTACCGGGACTGCTATTATTGCCGACTACCACGAGGATCTCGCTCTCGGCTTTTATCACACTTTCACCGGCTGGTTAGTTTTCATCGTCGGCTTTGCCGCCCTCTACGGTACGGCCAAGTTCCTGCACTTGGTGATGGATCGTAAAGCGGTCACACCATGAAATGGGTGTCCGGGAAAGCTACATTACGATTCTGCTCTTGAGTTCGACTATTGCCGGCGGCAGGTCGATTGGTGCAGCCTAGACGGGTGAGTGGGGACCGGCGACCCGCCGCTACCGCCTCGCGCCCTGGGTAATTGTCCGCCAGTTACCTTACCCGGACGAAGAGTGACGATCAACCAGGATACCCAGCGCATTTGACATATAAGCTACTGCGGTGGGCAAGCCTAGTGCTGGAGCGCCCGTCGCGGACGTAACCACACTCCTCCCCTCAGGCCTTAGTCTCTTATTGCGCATAAGTTACGTTGAATCCGTTACTTGGCGATTATCGAGTCCTGCGATCCACAAAATGTATTAAACATTACCATTTTATATTTATTAAATATTTACTATTTATTCCACCACCAATTTCGTTGCATGCGCTTCTTCATCCTCTGTCGTCCCGGAATCGTCGCGCGTAAGCTCCTTGAACGGGCATATCACCCCGGATATATGAAGTCGACGTAATCTTATAACTAATTCATAATAAGCATATTATAGCATTCCATCCGATAAGGAACGAGCACCCGAAATTAAATCTCAATCAGAAATTCAAGTTCCCGCACCAAAGGGCCGATTACCTAAGTGTGTAGCCATCTGTCTACAACTAGGCTCTAACTATCGGAGACGTAGAGTGTGAGTTCTAGTACTGCTAGACTTTTCGTGTATTGGAGCTCACTTTTTGACCCAACGGTTTGTTCTCATCAATCGCCCGGTTCTCGCAACGGCTTTTATTGCAATCACATGCAGCGTTTCGCTGGCACAATCAACTTTGTCTCTGTCATCGGCCAGCACCTCGCCTGGTGGTACAGTGACTTTGAACCTCAGCCTCGCGTCCCCGACCGGGAGCGAGCCGGCAGGGCTTCAATGGGCCTTCACATACCCAACCGCGAGTGTCGCTAGCCTTTCCGCCACCGCCGGTCCCGCCCTGGCTTCCGCAAACAAGACAATCACTTGCGCCGCGAACTCGGGGAACTATGTTTGCGTCACAACGGGGATCAACAGTAACGTCATTTACAACGGTATAGTGGCGACAGTCTCAGTCACTATGTCCGCCGCTCTTGGCACCACGACTATTGGCGTGACCAATGCTCTCGCAGCATCTCTTGCCGGCGAAGGCGTTGTCGTCACAGCGACTGGAGGATCGGTCCCCGTAGTTATTGCGCCGTTGACGATTACCGGCCTGGGATGTACGCCGACCTCGGTCGGCCCTGGAAGTTCCAGCACCTGTACAGTGAATCTCAGCGGGACCGCCGGCACAGGTGGGGCCAGTGTCAGTCTCAGTTCGAGCAACCCAATCGTCACGCTCCCTACATCGGTCTCTGTTGCGACGGGATCAAGTAGCGCTACATTCACGGCCAACACGGGGACATTCACGTCCAATCAGAGCGGGACAGTCACAGCTACTTTCAATGGTTCCTCAGCATCAGCCACGCTGTCGCTCGCGCCGGCAGCCGGTCCTTCTTCCCTGACGTGCGCCCCCTCCAGCCTGACCTCAAACGGCACGACCTCCTGCACGGTGACGCTATCGAGCGCCGCCCCGGCCGGAGGCACCGCCGTAGCGCTGACCTCCAATAGCCCGATACTGAGCATTCCCCCCTCTTTCGCCGTCCCGGCCTCCTCCACTGCCGCCACATTCACTGCTTCTGTCGGCACCATCACCTCCTCGGGAACCGCCACCATCAGCGCCTCTTTCAACGGGAACTCGTTCCCTTTCAATATCTCCCTGTTGGGCGCGGCCAGTCTGACTTCCCTGACCTGTACCGCCCCAAGCCTCGCTTCCAACGCCAATACTTCCTGCACCGTGACGCTATCGAGCCCCGCTCCGGCAAGCGGCACCATCGTGTCCCTGGCGTCCAATAGTGCGGCACTCACTGTGCCAGCTTCCGTTACCGTCATGGCCAGCGCCACCACGGCCTCTTTCACCGCGACCGCGGGTAACGTGACCTCCAACGCCAGCGCGACCGTCACCGCCTCTCTCAGCGGCAACTCGGTCCCGGTCAACATCTCCTTGTTGGGCCCGGTCAACCTGACTTCCCTGACCTGCACCGCTCCGAGCCTCGCTTCCAACGCCAATACTCCCTGCACCGTGACGCTGTCGAACCCCGCTCCTACAGGCGGCACCGTCGTAACCTTAGCCTCGAATAACGCGACCCTGACTGTGCCAGCTTCCGTCACGGTCCTGGCCACAGCTACTACCGCATCTTTCACCGCGACAACAGGCACTGTCACGACTAACGCCAGCGCTACCCTCACCGCCTCTCTCAGCGGCAACTCGGTCCCGATCAACATCTCACTGCTGGGCCCGGTCAACCTGACTTCCCTGACCTGCACAGCCTCGAGCCTCGCTTCCAACGCCAATACTCCCTGCACTGTGACGCTGTCGAACCCCGCTCCTACAGGCGGCACCGTCGTAACCTTAGCCTCGAATAACGCGACCCTGACTGTGCCAGCTTCCGTCACGGTCCTGGCCACAGCTACTACCGCATCTTTCACCGCGACAACAGGCACCGTGACGACTAACGCCAGCGCCACCGTCACCGCCTCTCTCAGCGGCAACTCGGTCCCGGTCAACATCTCCTTGTTGGGCCCGGTCAACCTGACTTCCCTGACCTGCACCGCTCCGAGCCTCGCTTCCAACGCCAATACTCCCTGCACCGTGACGCTGTCGAACCCCGCTCCTACAGGCGGCACCGTCGTAACCTTAGCCTCGAATAACGCAACCTTGACTGTGCCAGCTTCCGTTACCGTGCTGGCCACGGCTACTACCGCCTCTTTCACCGCGACAACAGGCACTGTCACGACTAACGCCAGCGCTACCCTCACCGCCTCTCTCAGCGGCAACTCGGTCCCGGTCAACATCTCCTTGTTGGGCCCGGTCAACCTGACTTCCCTGACCTGCACAGCCTCGAGCCTCGCTTCCAACGCCAATACTTCCTGCACCGTGACGCTGTCGAACCCCGCTCCTACAGGCGGCACCGTCGTAACCCTGGCTTCTAACAACGCGACCCTGACTGCGCCCGCTTCCGTTACCGTCATGGCCACAGCCACCACGGCCTCTTTCACTGCGACCGCCGGTAACGTGACCTCCAACGCCAGCGCGACCGTCACCGCAGCTCTCAGCGGCAACTCGGTCCCGGTCAACATCTCACTGCTGGGCCCGGTCAACCTGACTTCCCTGACCTGCACCGCCTCGAGCCTCGCTTCCAACGCCAATACTTCCTGCACCGTGGCGCTGTCGAACCCCGCTCCTACAGGCGGCACCGTCGTAACCCTGGCTTCGAATAACGCGACCCTGACTGTGCCCGCTTCCGTCACGGTCCTGGCCACAGCTACTACCGCATCTTTCACCTCGACCGCAGGCACCGTGACGACTAACGCCAGCGCCACCGTCACCGCCTCTCTCAGCGGCAACTCGGTCCCCGTCAATATCTCCTTGTTGGGCCCGGTCAACCTGACTTCCCTGACCTGCACCGCCCCGAGCCTCGCTTCCAACGCCAATACTCCCTGCACAGTGACGCTGTCGAACCCCGCTCCCACCGGCGGCACCGTCGTAACCCTGGCTTCTAACAACGCAACCTTGACTGTGCCAGCTTCCGTTACCGTGCTGGCCACGGCTACTACCGCCTCTTTCACCGCGACAACAGGCACTGTGACCTCCAACGCCAACGCCACCGTCACTGCCTCTCTCAGCGGCAACTCGATCCCCGTCAACATCTCCTTGTTAGGCCCGGTCAACCTGACTTCCCTGACCTGCACCGCCTCGAGCCTCGCTTCCAACGCCAACACTTCCTGCACCGTGACGCTGTCGAACCCCGCTCCCACCGGCGGCACCGTCGTAACCCTGGCTTCTAACAACGCGACCCTGACTGTGCCCGCTTCCGTTACCGTCCTGGCCACAGCCACGACGGCCTCTTTCACTGCGACCGCCGGTAACGTGACCTCCAACGCCAGTGCTACCCTCACCGCCTCTCTCAGCGGCAACTCGGTCCCCGTCAATATCTCCTTGTTGGGCCCGGTCAACCTGACTTCCCTGACCTGCACCGCCTCGAGCCTCGCCGCCAACGCCAACACTTCCTGCACCGTGACGCTGTCGAACCCCGCTCCTACAGGCGGCACCATCGTGACCTTAGCCTCGAATAATGCGACCCTGACTGTGCCCGCTTCCGTCACCGTCCTGGTCACAGCTACTACCGCATCCTTCACCGCGACCGCTGGCACTGTGACCTCCAACGCCAACGCCACCGTCACTGCCTCTCTCAGCGGCAACTCGGTCCCCGTCACTATCGCCCTGACGGGTCCGATCAGCCTGACTTCCTTGAACTGCAGCGCCCCCAGCCTCGCTTCCAATGCCAATACTTCCTGCACCGTGACGCTGTCGAACCCCGCTCGCACCGGCGGCAACACCGTGGCATTGGCTTCTAATAATGTGTCCCTGACTGTGCCTGCTTCCGTTATCGTCCCGACTTCGGCTACTGCCGCATCCTTCAACGCGACCACCAGCACCGTGACGTCGAATGCCAGTGCCACCGTCACTGCGTCCATGGGCAGCAACTCGGTCCCCGTCACCATCGCCCTGATGGGCGGCCCGGTCAGCGTCACTTCCCTGACCTGCGCAGTCCCAGGTCTCGCTTCTAACGCCAATACTTCCTGTAGTCTGACTCTATCGAGCGCCGCACCGGCCGGAGGCCTCCCCGTAGCGCTAACCTCCAATAGCCCAATACTGAGCATTCCCGCCTCTTTCGCGGTCCCCGCCGCTTCCACTACCGCGACATTCACTGTGTCTGTCGGCACGATTACCACCGCTGGAAGTGCCACGATAACTGCCTCTCTTAACGGGAACTCGGTCCCTGTCAACATTTCCTTAATGGCCTCGGTCAACCTGACTTCCCTTACTTGCACCGCACCGAGCCTCGCTGCCAAGACCAACACTGCCTGCACCGTGACCCTGTCGGGTCCCGCTCCCTCCGGCGGCACCACCGTGGCCCTGGCTTCCAATAATGCGTCCCTGACCGTACCCGTTTCGGTCGCCGTCCTGGCCACCGCCACTACCGCATCCTTTACCGCGAGTGCCGGCAACGTAACCTCGGCCGGATCGGCCGTTGTCACCGCATCACTTGCCTCATCGTCAAAAACGACAACGTTGTCCATACTCCCGGCCCCCGGCCTTTCTTCGGCAGTCTGTAGCCCGGCAACTGTGACGCCTGGCTCTGGAGGAACCTGCACCATAACTCTTACCAGCCCAGGGATACCCACATCCGTCAGCCTGACATCCACCAATTCGGGACTCATAGTGCCGACATCCGCAACAATCTTGAGTGGGAGCAATAGTACTAGTTTCGGTTTTTCTACCGCGTCCAGCCTGACCGGCTCGGCAGTCATGATTGCCAGCTTGGGCTCGACCAGCAAGATCGTCATGTTTAAGGTGGCGGCACAGGCTACGCCGTCGATCGTTTCCTGCCTGTCCGCGACGGTCGCGGCCGGCGACTCCACGCAATGCAATGTCACGCTATCGAAGCCTGCACCTAAGCATGGCGTCCGCCTGCAACTGGCGACTTCAAGTCAGACTCTGCAAGTTCCCTCGACGGTATTCATTCCTGAGGGTCAAGCGTCAATTCAGTTCAGTGCGCAGGCTAACATTTCCGAACAGGACGAGAATGTGGTGCTCAGTGCAGCTTCCGATAGCGAGTCCGGTGCGACATCCCTTTCACTGCGGACAATCAAACCGATCGCCCTTTCTTGCGCGCAGACACACGTCGCAACCGGCAACAGCGTAATGTGCGACCTCCAGCTAAGTTCAACCGCCATTTCCGATTCTTTAGTATTCAAACTCTCCAGTAGTTCGCAAGGCCTGAAGATACCGGCACAGGTTAGCACACGAACCGGCCAAAGCAGGATACGCTTTCAGGCGGCTGTCGATGCCGCTACTCCGCAGGGAACCGCAGTGATCGAAGCGCGACTCGCCGAGATCGCAGTCCAGGAAACCTTGGGAATTTTGTCCCCGGGCATGTTACACTTGATCGTCCTTGAACACTTTGTAGGTCAAACCGGTTCAGTTGTACGTTTCACAGCAGTCGCGAGGGATGGCCAGAATTTGCCTCTTACTGTTTTCGTTTCGGGCCAGCCTGTCAATGCCGTGTTTGATGCTACAACGGGAGCTTTTGAATGGTTACCGGCAGAAGGCGATCTCGGACGCCATCAGGTAACTTTTAAGGCGACTAACGCAGTCGGAGCGAGTACAAGTAAGACGATGACTATCGATATCGACTCGGACCGTCCAACTGTAGCAAGTGTGCAAAATGGTGCGAGTAGCTCTACGTCGTCGGCTTGTAGCCCGGGCTCGATCGCCACTGTTGTGGGTACATTCCTCTCGAGGAGTGATCTCGCTGCAGCGCCAAACGCGAACTCAGACGGCGTCGATCACACCCGAGTACAAGTTAACGGTTCTGATGTGTCCGTCCTGTCCGCCGCCAAAGACCACGTGGATTTTGTTTGCCCGATGGTTGCACCCGGAACGCCGCTCGACATCGCGGTCGAGACGGAATCAGGCTTGTCGAATACGTTACGGAGCAAGATGGAGGACGTTGCTCCAGGAATCTTCACGGCCGATGGCTCCGGCGTCGGTCAGGCTTTAGCGTGGAGGACCGGCTCGTCGGATCTGGCGTTAGTGCCGAGCTTCCGTTTCCAAGGAAAGCCCGCCCTGCCAGGGGACAAGGTTTCCGTTTTGGTGACCGGAATCAATTGCATTGAGAATTTTGGTTCGGACAAGGCTTCAATGAATTTGGGTAGTATGTATGTTCCAATCGATTCACTCGCATCATCGGCACAGAAGCCTGGTGCTTGTGAAGTTGGCATCACCATTCCGGAGGGAATCTATGGTGACGCTGTTTCGTTAACGCTCAATGCGATGAGAACCGACGGTCGAAATCTGACAAGTAACATCGCTTCCATCGCGATCGACAACAAACCTAAATGAGAAACAGTCGGAGGACTGGCGATGAACCCAAGCAGTTCGTCACTTGTTTGCAACCCTGCTTTTGGAGCGCCACCGTGCCCTGTTGGTAACAACTCGGTAGTGGCTAAACTGAAACCGCAACGATTTAATTCATTAACCCTTCCTGCGCTTGCCCTCTGCCTGTGTAGTCTACCGGCGAGGGCAAGCGTCGTTTTGTTCACCGACCTCGGGACCGGGAGCGAAGTTTCCGATGGCAGCACCTTTTGGAACGTGTGCGGCAGCGGCAGCGTTGCGCCTGCATGCAATCCGGCCGGAAGTTCACCAGTTCCATTGACCATTGCAAGCCAGTTCTCGGTTTCGGGTAGCGGCAGTGAGTCAGTGACCGAGGTCGATCTAGCCGTCGTCAACATAACTCCTCCCGATACCTTCTATGCCGAAATTTTAACCGACAGCTCGGGACAGCCAGGAACTGAGGTAGCCGACGCTTATTGGAGCCTGTCTACCAGTGCATCTCTGGGCGACAGCGTCGACTTGGTTTCCATCGACAGTATTACCGGGGTGTTCCTGACTGGGGGGCAAACGTACTTCATGGTCGTTGGGCCCTTGAACACTTCTGACACCAGTTGGAACGGGTGGAACTATAACAACCAGAGTGTGACCGGCCCGGTTTTCAGTTCTAACGACGGCGGTGTAACGTGGAACAGCGAGGGGACTGATTCCACGCTTGGTGCCTTTGACGTCCTGGCCGCCTCGCCCGGTGTTCCGGAGCCCGGCCCTCTGTTCCTGAGTGGAATCGGATTGACAGGCATGCTAGGCGCCTGCCGCCGCGGGTCACAACGCAAGGCCCGTCGCGGATAGTACGGGGCCTGACCGCCCGCGGAAGCCCGTCGAGTTTTATCAACGTACCTCTACGGAATCGGGGCGCGTGCAGAATTGATGATTGATTGTTTCACCTCAACGCGTCCAGGAGCCGGGACACGCACGAGTAGCCGCGTTCCTGCCGCCCTGTGAAACGCGGCCATCGACACTTGTCCCCTGTGCGGATGTCATGATGAAATGTGAGTTTTGAAGAAGAGTTGAACTGTGCCTTACCGGCCGACCTCCCTCATCGCGAAATCGTGGTACTTAAAGCGGCGCAACACCTGGCATTGATAGAAGAGGCCAATCGACATTTCAATCTGACACGCATTATCGGAGCCCGTGAAGCAGCCATCAAGCATGTGGTCGATTCCGTGATGCCATGGCGTCTGTTTGCCGGCGCCAGGCATGTTCTCGATGCGGGCACCGGCGCGGGATTTCCCGGCATTCCGCTGGCCCTGGTGCTTCCTGAGGTGCGGTTCACTTTGGCGGAGTCGATTCAGAAAAAGGCGCGATTTGTGGACTCGGCGCTCGCTCAACTGGGATTGCCCAATGCTTCAAGCGCGGGACGGCGCGCCGAAGAAATGGTCCGCGCCCCTGGAGGCAAGATCGCTTTCGACATCATTACCGCGCGCGCGCTGGCGCCTGTCTCGCGCGCTCTCACGCTATTCGCGCCCGCGCTGAAGGCTGGCGCCCGGCTGCTCCTTTATAAGGGCCCGGACGCGGAACTGGAAATCGCGGAGGCTGCGGCGGAAGCCCGCAAACGGCGGGTTCGCGCGACGGTGATCATGGCGTACGAGTTGCCGGAGTCACAAGGCTCGAGGACCATAGTGGAAATCCTGCCAACGGAGTGAACCATTTTGCCGGTCGATATAGTTATTTTTGGTGCACATCCGGATGACGTGGAATGGGGCGTCGGCGGCATTGCGCTCCTTCTGAGCGGCAAACTCTCGTTCGTCATCGCCGATTTGACGGACGGTGAACTCGGGTCGCGAGGCACTCCTGACCAGCGGAAACTGGAGGCAGCGGAAGCAGCGGAATTTCTTGGAGCGGCCGGACGCGAGTCGCTCCATCTACCTGACTGCGGCCTCGTCGATTCGCCCGACAACCGCCGTCGGGTTGCCGGAATCGTGCGGCATTTTCGTCCCGCGATCGTTCTCGCGCCATCCTGGGAGGATCGCCATCCGGACCACGCAGCCGCCGGCCTGATGGTGCGCAACTCGCAGCTCTATTGCACGCTCAAGAATTCCGGTGATCCCCATCCGCCGCACAAACCCGGCGCGTTTCTCTTCTATCCGCTGAACAATTTTCAGCAGCCGTCATTCATTGTCGATACCTCGGACATTTTCCAGCGCAAACTGGATCTGGTTCGCATTCATCGATCGCAATTCTCCAAAACGGCGCAGGAGTTTGGCGTGCTGGCACACGGGGTGAGCGACTACATTTTTGGCCTCGAGTCGCGAGACCGCTACGCCGGGTCGTTGATTGGGGCGCGTTATGGCGAGGCCCTGATCGCGGATCAACCGATCGCGTTGCGCGGCCTAAGCGACATCCTGAGCTTGCTGGGTGGATAAGTTGCCCTCGCCCAGCGGATCGGGAGCGGCACTACAATAGATCAGAACATGGCCGCGGGTGATGCGCAAAGAGTATGGTTTCCGGAAATGATTGAGCGGTTGCGCTCCCAATGGCATCAGCGCATGTCATTCGACGCTATCATCGAATTGCGCGATGATCTGGACGCGATGCTGCAAGGAATTCGAACCAGGCAACGCATTCGCCCCCCGGTTTTCAGGTGTCCGCATTGTGGGCATGTTGGCGAAGGCGCGGAGCCCCATGTCAGCGTTCGCGCTATGATCCTGTCGCTCAATCAATTCGGTATCGCCCCGCCGAAGCCGACATACGCCCTTGAGAAGAGTTGGGCGGCGTACCGCAAGCAGAAGGGGCTTGATCTTTTTGGCAAAGGCATCACGTCGCCGTCCGCTCAGGCCACCCGTTGCAACCATCCGGCTTGAATGCTCGATCTGCTTTTAGTGCCAACTGAAGGCGCTCGCTGCCGTATCACTGTCTATGAGAAGAGTTGCGGTAGATTTCAGGCGGTGCCTGGCGATCGGCGGAATGCTGCTGTGGCTATCGGAGGGCCGTGGGCAAACTCCGCGGCAGTTCGAAGTGGCTGTAATCAAGCCCACCCTCGCAGGCGCGAATGCCGGGACGAGTTTCCATCTGTTCGAAGGTGGCCGGCTCAGAATTACCAACGAAACGGTGAAACTTCTGATCCGCGCGGCATTCGAGATACAGAACGCACAGATCGTGGGCGGGCCGGCGTGGCTCGATACCGACCGGTACGACATTGAGGCCAGGACGGGCAGCCCGGAGAAAATTGGGCGGAGTGAACTGAAGCCCCTGCTGCAAGGCCTCCTGGCGGAACGATTCAACCTGCAATTCCACCGGGAGACTCGGGAACTAACCGTCTACGCGCTCGTGGTAGCGAAAAATGGGCCGAAGTTCAAGGCGAAGGCCGCAGACGAGGTCACCGCCATGAACACGCACAGCGGACCGGGAAGGTCACAGTTGATTGGAACCGGCGTCTCGATGGAGTTGCTCGCGGGCTACATCGGGAACCGGCTCAGCCGGATTGTACTCGACAAGACCGGGCTGAACGAAACTTACAACGTCACGCTGGAATGGGCACCGGAGCCAGTGCCGGAGTCATCGGAGCCGTCGCTGGTTACTGCGTTACGGGAGCAGCTTGGGCTCAGACTCGAGTCGCAAAAGAGTCCAGCGGAGGTTCTGGTGATCGACAGTCTCCAGAAGCCGTCCGAAAACTGACGGATTGCCATGCGCTGGACGTACTTGCGTTCAGGCCCCGCGACCACGTCTGCCATAATATTCATGTCTTCCCGCGACTTGCGGATTTATGACACTGGCGGACATCGACAAAGCTCTCGCGCAATGGGAAAGCCGTCTTAGCTCCGCGGCCCATAACCTCTTCGACCTGCAAGCCGACCCCACCTACCAATGTTTGACGGGAACTGCCGGTGCCCCTCGCACGCAACTGTCGGGCGTCACACAGATGAAGGTAGCTCCCGCGCTCGATAACATCGGCACGCTGTTTCAATGCTTCGATCTGTTGCGCTGCACCATCGATCGCGCCGTCCAGTTCCGGCGCAATTTGCCTACCTTGTTCGGCGCCGACCAGAAGGTGCGGGAGATCGAACAGCTGCTCGTTAGCAAATCGATCCGCGTTCCCACCGACCAGATTCCGATTGCCAAACGATCCCTGCTGACCGGGGCCGACGATCAGGGTTGCATCTCGCCCGATGAATTATTGAAGTCCATGGTGAGGGCCTTCGAGACCGCGCGAGACGGCGTCATGGCGGTCGACAAGGCGTGGCGCCAACTGAGCGTGACCCTCGGAGATGCCTCGCGGCAAATCGCGGCTCTTCGCTCGGGACCGGAGAAGCTGGAAGAGGCTGAAGTCCGGGAACTCGACGGAGTGGAGCACGCGCTGTCTCTCAGACGCGCACAGGTTCAGTCCGATCCGTTAGGCACTTCGCTCGACGTCGACGCCGTGATTCGTCCCGTGTTGGATCGGCTGGCGGCGGCGCTCGAAGAGCGTGCCCAATTGCGAAGACAGACCGAAGCTGCATTGATCGCGGCGCATGCCAACCTGAAGGAGCTTCGCAATTTGCACCGGGAAGCTTCCGCCGCCTGGACGGAGGCGCAGGAAAAGATTAGCGGCGCAGGGGAACTACCTCCGCCTGTGCCCGAAACGAAGCTTGAAACGCTGAGTACCTGGCTCGACCGGTTGCAGGAGAAGTATGACGGCGGCATGGTGCGGCCGGTCTCGGTGGGTTTGCAGAATTGGAACTTAGCAACCCGCGATTGCGTATCCGATGTACGGAAGACGCGCGAGGCGAGCTGCGCTCCGCTGGAGTTGCGCAGTGAACTGCGCGGCCGTATGAATGCGCTCAAGGCCAAGGCGCAGGCCTATCGTGTGGAGGAAGACGCAAGTTTGCGGGCACTGGCGAGCGAAGCGGAGACGTTACTTTATACGCGACCTACGCCCATCGATCGCGCTCGCGATGCGCTTAGCCGCTACCAGGCTCTACTCAATGAGCGCACTGAAAGAGGGGGTAAAATTGCCCGATGACCGGCGATCGTTGTCAGCAGCCTGGTTGCACGGGAACTGTCCAGGACGGATATTGCGACGTCTGCGGTCATGCTGATCCGAAATCCAAGACAACGCCTCCCCCAGTACCTGCCCAGTTAACACCTTCCCGAAACGTCAGTGCGCCTTCCGCGCGATCGTCGATTGGGATTTCCAGCCAGGTCACTACCGGAACCGGCTCTTCGCCGGTGAGCCGTGCCGGCCGGGGTTCGCGAAGAACCAGCCGCTCGTCCTCGCGCACCACCCGCAAACAACTGGGCGCGGGTCTGATCACCCTCCCTGATCTGCCGTCCACGGAGCCGGAAAAGGCCATCATGGCCGAGGCTAAGGTGCCGGAGCGAAAACGCTACTGCCCGGGTTGTAACAGCGCGTTAAAGCGAGAAGCCGGATTCTGCGGAAAATGCGGACAGAAGTATTCGTTTCTCCCAACGCTCAATCCCGGGGATCTGGTTGCCGGCCAGTATGAAGTGAAGGGCGCCCTTGCGTATGGGGGCCTCGGTTGGATTTATCTGGGCTTTGACAAGGTGCTTTCGCGCTACGTGGTACTAAAGGGTCTGCTCAACGCAAACGACGAATCCAGTGCGGCCGCGGCCGTGGCGGAGCGGCAGTTCCTGGCCGCCGTCAAGCATCCCAATATCGTCGGCATTTATAACTTCGTCCAGCGCGGAAGCGAAGGTTTCATCGTCATGGAGTACGTCGGGGGTAAGACGTTGAAGCAACTCCGGCAGGAACGTGGTCCTCTGCCGGTTGCCGAGAGCATCGCCTATATCCATCGCATTCTGCCGGCGTTTGCTTATCTGCACCAGATGGGCTTGGTCTACTGCGATTTCAAACCCGACAACGTGATGCTGGAGAAAGACGATGTCAAGCTGATCGACATGGGCGGCGTCCGGCGCAT
This sequence comes from Terriglobia bacterium, assembly GCA_963747535.1. GTDB lineage: Bacteria > Acidobacteriota > Terriglobia > Bryobacterales > Bryobacteraceae > CAVVFX01. Next base: position 300,294 of record CAVVFX010000025.1, on the reverse strand, counting down.
TGACGACATGAAGGGCGACATCTACGGCACGGTTGGGTACAGTGCTCCGGAGGCGGGCGAAGGACCCACGGCGGTCTCGGACATCTACACCGTCGGCCGCTCGCTGGCGGTACTGCTGACGGAGATTCACGGCTTCTCGAATGAGAACCGGTACAAGCTTCCAGGCCCGCAGGAGGAGCCGCGGTTTGCGGAGCAGGAATCGTTGTACCGCTGTTTGTTGAAGGCTACAGCCGAAAACCCGGACGACCGTTTCGAATCCGCTGAAGAGATGACCGAGCAACTGCTCGGCGTGCTGCGGGAGGTGGTCGCGGTGGAAGGCGGCACCGTTCGGCCCGGGACGAGCCTCTACTTCGGTGGCGACATTCTGGCGCTCGAAGCGGTAAACGAGATGGAACCGGTCAAAGCGGATTATCGCTACCTGCCGATGACTTCGCTGGACACCTCGGACCCTGCATTCCAGGGTGTCAACAATGCCAACATGTTGCCCGATCGGAAAACGCGGGCTGCAGCTTTGAAAGCGATTAGTGACAAGTCACCCAAATCCCGGGAGGCGCGTTTGCGGCTGGCGGATGTCCTCGCCGAAATGGGCAACTATGCCGGTGCCGAAAAGATTCTCTCGACGCTTGCCGATGAAGACCCATGGGATTGGCGCGTGCTTTGGTTTCTGGGACGAAGCAAGATGGCGAGCGGCGATGCCAGCGCCGCCCAGAAACACTTCGATCAGGTGTACTTTGACCTGCCCGGCGAACTGGCGCCCAAACTGGCCCTGGGACTCGCCGCTGAGCTTGCCGGCAATCTGGATGTTGCGATCAAAATGTACGACCTGGTCTCCCGCACCGACCCCGGATTCGTGTCCGCCGCATTCGGTTTGTCGCGTTGTCTGCTGGCCAAGGGTGATCGCAGCGGCGCCGTGAAAGCGCTCGATCGGGTTCCGCAGGCGTCCGGGCTCTATCTGCGATCGCGCATTGACGCGTCCCGCACTTTGCTTCGCTCCGATCACCAGCCGCCCACTAGCATTGACCTGAGGCAGGCATCCGCTCTGGCCGAAAGTCTGGCGCTCGACGGCATGGATCGCCTTCGCCTCACCAGCCAGATTCTGGCTGTGGCTCTCGATCTTCTCACCTCGGGTAAGCTGCAACCGAGTGCTCAAGTGAAGATTCTCGGGCGTCCGCTCGGCGAGGCGCCGATCCGTCGCGGCCTCGAAGAATCGTACCGGTCCATGGCCCGTCTGATGACCGGAAATGCCCGGATCGAACTAGTGGACCGCGCCAATGCGATTCGTCCGCGCACGATTATCTAATCCCCATGGAATGCCCTTTTTGTACGGCCTCACTTCCCGACGATGATGCGTTTTGCGAAGAATGCGGCAAACCGGTCGGTCCGGCTGTTGCGCAGCCCTCGGCGGAGCCATGTCCTAACTGTGGTGCGCCGCCCGAGGAGATTTCCGAGGACGGCTATTGTGATCGCTGCGGACACCTCGCACGGCGCCCCGCGAGTGACCACGTGGAACTGGTGCTCTCTCCGGATTTCGCCGGGGTTAGCGATCGGGGCTTAAGGCATCAGCGAAACGAAGACCGCTTCGCCATGCGGCAGGCCGCCGATGGATACGTCCTCGTGGTCTGCGACGGAGTCTCGAGTTCGACGGAATCGGAGGTGGCGTCGTCCGTCGTCGCAGAGCATGTGACGGAAGCGCTCGAAAAAGCCTTACGTCGTCACTCGGCATCCAGTCCGGAGAGGACTGTGCGGGTAGCCATTCAGGAAGCTGAGTTGGCGCTCGCCGCGCTCACTGCCGGCATACAGGAACCTCCCTCGACTACCATCGTCGCCGCTCTGGTGAACGGCGCGGACGTGACGGTAGGATGGGCTGGCGACAGCCGCGCGTACTGGATTGACGAGGGCGGTGAGACGCTACAATTGACCACGGACCATTCCTGGGTAAACGAAGTCGTGGCGAGCGGCGTGGTGACGCTGCAGGAGGCATCCCAATCACCGAACGCACACGGGATCACGCGCTGGCTGGGCGCGGATGCGGGCGACAACGCGCAGGCTGAGGTGATGCATTTCAAAATTCCCGGCCCCGGGGTTTTGCTGCTCTGTTCCGACGGCTTGTGGAACTATGCGCAGGAGCCCGCGGAAGTGGGACGCCTGTTGCAGGGCACTGATCCCGTCCTGGACGTCGCCCGCAGGCTGATTGATTTTGCCAACGCGCAAGGTGGCCATGACAACATCACCGCGGTCCTGCTGCGCATACATAAGGAGGACTCCGTTGCTGAATAGCTTGTACTACTATAGCCTGATTTCTTCTCGAGCCGCGACGATTTCCTGGTGGAGTAGGCCTTTGGCCTGCTTTCGAGCACGGCGAAGCAGGCGATCAGCGTACCAAACCTGGAAAGCTGATCGCCGAAGGCTGACGGCTGAAAACTGGGACCGACGTTTGGTTGCGGCTATGCTGCTTTGTGGGGCGGTCAATCCTGGCCGCAGCCGCCTTTCAGACTCTCTCCGCCCAGCGCGAATCTTCGCCCCACGCCTAAGCCGGCTGAAAACCGGTTGCCCCACATTTAGAGAACAGATAACTTATGCCGGATGAATTCAAAGCTGAGGTTTTTCAGAATCAATTTTTGCCGTTGGGCGCGGGTGAAGTTCACGCCATCATGACCGTGACAGCGGGCCAGTCCATGGGCTCCGGGACATCGGGCCGATTGTTTGGAATCCTGTGCGACGTGTCCGGGTCCATGGAGGGCGTCAAGATTCTGGCCGCGCGAGCAGCCATGACCAAACTGGTCACCATGCTGCCGGAAGATTGCTCTTTCTTCATCGTGAACGGGTCGGATACAGCCAAACTGATATCTCCCGTTGCGCCGGCGACGCCGACCAATAAGGACCGGGCTATCGCCGCTATCCGGCAGATCCGGGCCGACGGCGGCACCACGATTTCCGTCTGGCTGCAAGCCGCACTGAAGCAGTTTCAAACCCAGCCGGGCGCGTTGAAACAGGCGCTCCTCTTGACCGACGGGCAAAACGATGAGATGGATGCGCTGCCTCTTGAAAAAGCCCTGGCGGCGTGCGAGGGAGTCTTCCAGTGCGATTGCCGGGGTGTCGGCACCGATTGGAAAGTCGATCAATTGCGCAAGATCGCGACTAAACTGCTCGGAACCACCGACATTATCCCTGCGGCCGCGCAGATCGAGGCGGACTTTCAGGCGATCCTGGCCAAGGCGCTGGGCAAATCGGTCAGCGATGTCTTCCTGCGCCTCTGGACTCCGCAAGGCGCGAACATAATGTATTGCAAGGAGGTCAGTCCGGAGATTGTCGACCTCACCAGACGGGCGCGCCAACTGAAGCCTCAGGTTCGAGATTATCCGACCGGAGCATGGGGCAAAGGCGAATCGCGCGACTTCCATTTCTGCATCGAAATCAAGCCTGGCGCGGTCGGCGACGAGGTGCTCGCGGGACGCGCCAGCCTGGTGTACAGTGTCGGCGGCGTCGAGAACAAAGCAGCGGAGGCCCGTATTCTCGCGGTGTGGACCGACGACGAACAGAAATCGACCAAGATCGACCGGATGGTCGCGCACTACACCGGTCAGGCGGAATTGGCGCAATCCATTCAGGACGGTCTCGAAGCCCGAGGACGCGGAGACCTGGAGCAGGCCACCGCGCTGCTCGGGAAGGCAGTGAAGATCGCGCATGATTCCGGTAATGAATCTACGGCCAAGTTGCTGCGCAGCGTCGTCGACATTCAGGATGCAGAGAAGGGTACGGTGAGACTCAAGAGCGCGGTCGCCAAAGAAGACGAGATGGCACTGGAGACTCGCTCGACCAAGACCGCGCGTATCGTCAAGACATCGTAACGGTGATCAGCTATGGCAATTTACTCATGTTCTAAAGGCCATGCATCGAGCGAGCCGGATTTCTGCTCGGAGTGCGGAGCCAGAATTCAAGGAATGCCTCAAAGCGCGTCGGCGGGTGCTTCAGCTTCGGCAATGCCTTCGTCGACGCCCTGCCCTGACTGTGGCGCGCCGCGCACCGGCACATCGTCGAACTTCTGCGAGGTCTGCGGATACAATTTTTCCACCGGCACGCATGGCAATGTTCCGGTGGAACCTGTGCAACCTCCTCCTGCTCCGGCGCCCCCACCGCCCCCTGCCGCGCCCGAACAGTGGACGCTTGTGGTTGTCGTGGACCCGGCGCTGAGCGAACCCGGTGGCCCTGAACCTCCAGCCGGCGTGGTCCCCCTCACCATCGCGCTCGACAAGCCGGTCAGCCTGATCGGCCGCCGGAGCGACAAACGCGGCATTCTACCCGAGGTCTCGCTGGACCTCGACGACGGGGTGTCCCATCGTCACGCGCTCCTGACTCACGGCGATGATGGTTGGCTTACGCTGCGGGATATCGGTTCGGCCAACGGTACGCGCTTGAATGGAGCGGATGTCCAGCCCCTGGTTGACACGGTCCTGCACGATGGAGATCAGATTACGCTGGGCCGTTGGACCCGGCTAACCGTGAAGGCGCTGTGACGGTGGCAACTCCGGTGTCTAAAACGATAGCTGTGGCTCACCCCTGGCAGAACCTCAACACGCCGCAGACTCTTTGGGCCGGTCTGTATATGATCTGGGTGCTGGATGTGCTGCTGCTGGTCGCGGCAATAGCGGGCGCACGGGTGCATCGCGATGCCATGCAGACGATCGGCAAAGACACCGCGCCGAGTATCGTCCACGCCCAGCACATCAAGACCGCGTTGGCTGACATGGATGCCGATGTCGCCAACGAGTTACTCGGCAAACCCGGCGAGATGCAGAACGAGGTCAGAGCGTACGAGAGGCGCCGGGTCGAGGCGGCCAAGGCACTCATTGAGGCCGCCAAGAACATCACTTTTGATCGCGCCGGGCAGGACCCGATTGAAGCCCTGCAAGTCGGCACGGGAACTTATGAAGCCAAGGTCCAGCGGGCTCGCGATTTGCATGATCAGGGCGACGCAGGTTACGTGAACGCTTATCGCGACGCGGCCAGGGTCATGGATGATGCGCTGCTTCCCGAGGCCGACCAGTTAGATAAGGTCAATCACGACATGCTCGAGCGGGCTTACAGCGGGCAAAAGGGTAGATCGATCGCGGCGATTATTTTTATTCTGCTGGCGGGAGCGGCACTAGTGGGCGCGCTGCTGGCGCTCCAGAAGTTTTTGGACCGGAAGACGCATCGTATCTTGAATCCGATGCTCGTCCTGACTACGCTTGTCACGCTGGGCTTCGTCCTATACACTTTCCAGGTCCTCGCGTCGGAGCGCCATGATCTGAAAGTGGCCAAGGAAGACGCCTATGACTCGATCCACGCGCTGTGGCGCGCCCGCGCTGTAGCGTACGGCGCAAATACCGACGAAAGCCGTTATCTTCTGGACGTGGCGCATGCCCAGGAGCACGAACAGCATTTCAGGGCAAAAGCCGCTGCGCTCGCGTCCATCCCGTCGGGGGCCACGACTCAGACCCTCCTGGCTGACTACGTGAATGGCCGAAAAGTAACCGGGTTCACCGGCTACCTGGCCGACGAATTGAATAATATTACGTTCGCTGACGAAGGCGATGCGGCCACAAATGCGCTCGCGCGCTTCGTCGATTATCTGGACATCGACCGCCAGATTCGCGCCTTGCAGGAAAATCATAAACACGCCGAAGCGATTGAATTGTGCACCGGAACGAATAAGGGCCAATCGAATTGGGCGTTCGACCAGCTTGATCTGGCCATTGGCAGGACGCTCGATATTAACCAGTCTGCGTTTGATACGGCAGTTGCGCGGGGGTTTTCGTCGCTGTCGCATTTCGAGATCGTGGCTGGCATCGTCGCTGTAATCATTGCGCTACTCGCATTCTTCGGAGTGATCCAGCGAATTCAGGAGTATCGATAAATGCACCCCCTTTGCACCGTTCGCGGACAGGTGTATAATCCTGCGCATCGGTAAAAGGACCGATCTCAAGTGGAATTACTTGATACCGTAGAATCGATTTTGAAGGGGAAAAAGTCGGTGGTCTGGTCGATATCTCCCGAGGCGACCGTCTATGAGGCGCTCGTGATTATGGCGGACAAAGAGATCGGGTCGCTGCTGGTTATGTCGGACGGCCTCCTGGTCGGTTTGATCTCCGAACGCGATTACTCGAGAAAGATCGCTCTAATGGGACGCTCTTCCAAGGAAACAGCGGTCTCGGAAGTAATGAGTGAAACGGTGACGGTCACGCCGCGTGAGACCGTGAGCGCGTGCATGGAGCTCATGACCGATCACCGTCGTCGTCATTTACCGGTGGTTGACGGCGACCGGGTGATCGGCGTGCTCTCGATCGGCGACCTCGTCAACTGGATTGTCAAGAGCCATGAACAGACGATCCAGCAGCTTCACGGCTACATCGCCGGCGCCTATCCGGCCTGAGAACATGTGGAGTAGGCCCTTGGCCTGGTGTGGGGCAGACCATCGTTTTTTGTGGTCTGCCCAGCTGCGGAGCAGCCGTTTTTACGGCTGAGTAGGCCCTTTGGGCCTGCTCCGACTTTCCACTGACCACATAAGCCTCGCCTGCGCCGCAAGCTCCTGAGGCACAAGCACTTCCCCGTACGATAGGCCATCGTTTTTTGTGGCCTGTCGAGGCGGCTTCGCCGCCTATGGTTAGTGGCGCTAGAGACGTTCCCGCACGGGATCGCTCCACGCTCGTGTGAATTCCTCGCTGTTGTGGATTTGCGTGGTCATAGATTTCTTATTGCCATAACGGCTGGCCGCTTCAAGAAGGCGCCTGTCAGTCCAACTATTTCGAAGCCGGCTGAGCCTCCACGTGGCCGGAGCGCGCCCTCTTGATCCATGTGAAAACAGACCACACGCTCCCCACGATGGAAATCACCACCAACGCGATGATCGTCCCTTGCAGCACGCTGTTTTTCGCCATGGCAAGAATCTGCCGGCCGTAGATCAGGGCCAACACGCCCTCAATGGAAAATCGCGCCGCCCTGCCCACCGCGACGATGCCCAGCATCTTCCAGCGTGGGTACTGCATGGCCGCCATCACGATGATGAAAGGCGTGAAAGGAAACGGGGGCGGAAGCACGCACGCCATAGCGAGTGCGGGACCGGCGTTCTTCTTGATCTTGCGCTCGACATATTGAAACGACCGGCCCGAAAAGTCTTTGAGACCTTTCTCTCCGCCTTTGCGGCAAACGTAATCCGTGAACAAGCAACCGATCACCGAGCCTGCCGACGCCATCGCTGCGTAGTACATCATACGGTTGTGGTGGTGGGCCGTCAGGGCGACTATCAGAAGATCATTGCCCAGCGGCATGAAAAGAAATGAGGAATCCAGAATTCCCAGAAGCAACAGTCCGATCCCGCCTAAACTTGCAAAGAATCGAACTAGTTCCCAGAGAATACCGTGCACGCGTCTTCAGCAGCACTTTGGCTGCCGATACCTCGAACACATCCGCTGCTCAGAGAAAACGCGCCAGTTTTCGCGGGACGGCTTGAGTCCTCGAATCGACAGATAGCGATCGTAGGCGTTCTCGTCACCGATCTCACGCAGGATGCTCCAAACCAGGCGCAAAGGTTTTACCAGCCGAGGCAGCATCATAACTCTTCCGCCGATAACTGCGACATCACAAACGGTGTCTCTCTCACTTCCGCTGGGCGTCCACCCCATAACAAACCGGACCATACGCGCAGCGAGTCTGCGAGGATCACCCCGACCAGCACCAGCAGCAGCCCGCAGATCACCGCGTCCAGCCGCGCATTGAAGATCAGCGTGCGGGTCGCAGCGATGCCGTCAGCCGCGATACTGCCTGCCCGAAGTGCTGCCTCGAGCTTCGAGGCTTGCGCCAAAAATCCAATCGCCGGAACGGGCGAAAACATCTTTTGCCAAGCCGCGGTGAAAGTCACTGCAACCAGCCAGCACAATGGCATCGCCGTAATCCAGGCAAACTTGGCGCCATGCATCTTGATCAGGATAGTGGTCGCGACGCAAAGGGCAATGGTCGCCAGCAACTGATTCGCGATCCCGAATAGCGGCCAAAGCGAATTGATGCCTCCCAGCGGATCGAGCACACCTTGCACCAGAAAATAGCCCCAGGCGAGGACCACCGCGGCGCTCGCGCCAATCACGCCGGGCATCCAACTCGTCTTTGCCAGTGGCTTCCAGATGTGGCCCAAAAGATCCTGCAGCATGAAACGGCCCACGCGCGTTCCGGCATCGATGATCGTCAGGATGAACAGCGCTTCGAACATGATGGCGAAGTGATAAAAGAATCCGATCAGCGCCTGTCCCCCGGATTGCGCAAAGATGTGCGCCATACCGAGCGCCAGCGACGGGCCTCCTCCCGTGCGGCTGAACAAGGTGCGTTCGCCGACCAGTCGCGCGAGGCCGTCCATATCCGCCACCGACACCGGGAACCCCCAACCCGACACCGTCTGCACCGCAGCAGCGGCAGTCCTGCCGACGACCCCCGCCGGCGCGTTCACCGCGAAGTAAACGCCGGGTTGGATCACGCACGCCGCGATCATGGCCATAATGGCTACTAAACTCTCGAGCAGCATCGAACCGTATCCCACCGGAGTGGCATGCGATTCCCGGGCCAGCATCTTGGGTGTGGTCCCGGAGGAGATCAGCGAATGGAATCCGGAAATGGCACCGCAGGCAATGGTGATGAAGCAGAACGGGAAAATCTTTCCGGCGAAGATAGGCCCCGTGCCGTCGATGAATCGCGTGAACGCCGGCATCTGCAGTACCGGCCGCGCAAACAGGATACCAGCGGCCAACAGCAGGACCACGCCCAGTTTCACAAACGTGCTCAAGTAGCCGCGGGGCGCAAGCAGCAGCCATACCGGTGCCGTGCTGGCCAGAAATCCGTAAATCACGATAGAGACGGCGAGAAACATCGCCGAGACCGTGAACCACGGCGCGAAGCTCGACTGGCTGATCCACTGTCCGCCGAAGATGCTCAACATAACCAGTGCGAAGCCGATAGCGGAACATTCCAGCACCTTGCCGGGCCGCGGATATCGCAGATAGAGCCCCATGAACACGGCGATGGGCATGGTAGCTGCGATCGTGAAGGTGCCCCAGGGGCTGCCCGCCAACGCGTTTACCACCACCAGGGCAACCACCGCGAGCAGAATGATCATAATGATGAGCACCGTCAGGAGCGCGACGAAACCCCCGGTCTTGCCAATCTCTTCGCGAGCCATCTCGCCCAGCGATTTTCCGTCCCGGCGAATGGACGCGAACAGAATGACAAAATCCTGTACGGCTCCTCCCAACACGGCGCCGATGATAATCCACAAGGTCCCGGGCAAATAGCCGAACTGCGCCGCCAGTACGGGGCCGACCAGTGGTCCGGGTCCCGCGATGGCAGCGAAATGCTGGCCGAAGACGATCCATTTATTGGTCGGCTCGTAGTCGTAACCATTGCGCAACCGTTCAGCCGGTGTAGCCCGCTGATCGTCCAGCGCCATGACGCGCGCGGCGATGAACCGGGCATAGAAACGATAGGCCGTGATGTAAGTGCAGGCTGCCGCCATAACCAGCCAGAAGCTGTTGATGGGTTCACCGCGCTGCATGGCAATGGTCCCCAGACACACGGCCGCACCCACGGCGAGAGCGATCCAGATGAGAGACTCGAAGATTCGTTTCATTGATACCCGGAACAAACAGAATAAGCTGCCGGTCCGTCACAACGCAAACGGGCCGGAACGACTAAAGTCTGTCTAGCGCCTGTCTAGCGCGCATTTTCTCACACCGCTTGTTCACACCGGTCGGGCAGATTGGCGCGCTGGATGCGTCACTCCAGCGCGCCCTCCTGTTTCGCCTGCCACTGTGCGCGCACGAGCCGCGTGACGAAATCCGAGTAGCTGATGTCGCCCTTGTCGGCAACGCTCAGTTGTTCGTCATAGATCTCCAGGATGCGCCGCAGCTTGAGATTCTTCAGCAGTTGTTCGAGTTCTTCAGTCATCTCCGTGTGGTCCTTCGCCCAACAGAAAATACTCGCGAGCCACGCGACGTAAGATCATCCGTTCCAGACGGTCCAGATCGTAAAGCCCGTAGCGGGCGGCCTCCCGCGCGGCGCCCAGCAGCGGTTCCCGTGGATACTCCCGCACCAGACGTAGCAGTTGCCGCAGGGCAAGCGTGACGGCCTTGCGACTCCGTTGCTTCAACCCTGTGACATAGTCGGCCAGTTCCGGCGCAGCAGTGACGATGGCCTGCTCTTCGGGATGAGGATCAGGCCGCGAAGCCCGCTGGCCGCGTGGCGGCCGGTGTTCCGCCAGCATCACTCGCTGGTGTTCGGCGCCGGCAAGGCGACGGTGCGTGACCAGGTGACGGGCCAGTTGAATCTCGACCTTGTCCCTGGTTTCGCGCGCCTCCACGCGGCGTCCGATCCACTCCAGTGGAACCGAGTACCGGTTGGTGCGGACTGCGATATAGCCTTCTATATCCACCAGACGCTGCTGCAACCGGTAGACCTCCGGAATCCAGGCCGGCAGCGGCTTGAGGTGCAGGCGCTCGACCGTGAATAACTCGCGCGGCACCGCACGGATATATTTCTTATAGGTGGAGTTGACCTTGTCACACCACTGGCGTGCCTGATTGTTCAGATCCTCCCAACTGGAGAAGGTCCGACCGGCCAGAAAGTTCGTTTCGATGAACCAGAACGGCCTCTCAACCCGCGCCGAGCGATTGGCATGGCCGACCCCGTGGGCCACGAAGTGAAAGCCGAAGCGCTCGGCAAAGCCAGCCATTTCCGGCACGGGAACCATGTCGCGTCCCGTGCCGCGCAGTACTACCACATGCGTGTTGTCGATCATGACCCGCTCAGTCGCGCCAGAGAAGTAGCGTAGCGCGTCGGTGAGAAAAACCTTGCAATCGAAACGCTGGGACGTCGGATAGCACTGGAAGAACAGCATCCGCGAATAACACAGCACCGCCGAGGCTGTCTGCACTTTGCGTCTTTCGCCAGCCAGTCCGACCTCATGCGGAGAAGTATCATGCTGTATCTCCTCGCCCGGCTCGAAGTGGTACTGTCCCGCCGCCACCGGCGGAGTCTGCCCGATTCCGTGGCGGCGGAATGCCGTCAACGCCGGGTACGACATCTCCGCGCCTTAAGCGATCAGTTCCTCATGGACTCGCACGAGATTCCCCTTGCACCTGCCGAACAGCTCCAGGATCTGTAGCCGGTAGGGTTCGGCTTTCTCGGGACCCTGCAACTCCGGCACCTCGGTGGAGTTCGAGCGGAGGACTTTGCGTACCGCAACGCGGGAGATCTCCAGCACCCGCGCAATCTCGCGTTTGCTCACTCCCTTCGCGTGTAGTTCCAGAATCGTAGTGCGCTGCGCTTGGCTCAACATGCGGTTCTTTCTCCGGTAAGACTTTTTCGTCGATGCGGCGGAGTTGTTTTTGAATGTTCCCGATCTGATGCCGCGCGACTTCGCATTGTTGACGGTTCAGTTCCACCGTCGCCGCGCCGGCCAGCCGCCGCTGGGCGCGGTTGACGATTGCCGGTACCATCTCCAGATCGCGTAACAGTTCGGCACCCGGTGCGGCCGGAGCTTTCTCCGGCGCTTGCCGCTGTGTTTTGAAAAGCAGCTCGGGATCATCCAGAATGCGTTTGCGGATCGAACGAGAGCCTTTGCGCCAGGCGGCATACAACTGACCGGCTTCGCGTGTATCGCAGTGATGATGGGCGAAGATTGCGGCCATCCGCTGGCAGTCATCCAGGCTTTGGCGCGCCACCGGCACCAGAAACTTCAAGGCCACCTGCGCCGGGATCTTGCCTTCACGCACCTGTTGCTGGATCGCTTCCGGTAGAACCTCCACCAATGCCAACCGCCGCGAAACCCAGCTCACACTGCGGTCGAAACGGCGGGCTAATTCATCGAGCGAGTAGGCGAAGCGTTGCTCCAATTCCGCCAGCAGCCAGCCCACCTCCAGTGCAGTTTCGTGTTCAGACAAGCGCAACGACCGGTCCAGCAGCACGGCCGCGGCTTCGCTCATCGGCCACACTACAGCTTCCACCGTGTCCCGGCCCAGTTGCTCCAGCGCCGCGATCCGCTTGTAGCCGTCGATGACCACGTAACGCTCCGCCTGGCCTTCGGCCCCCACCACCACGATGGGCGTTTGCTGCCCGGATTCGGCCAACGACGCCAACAACCGGCGCTGTCGCGCAGGACGCCGGACTCGGAGATGCTCCCAGTGCCGGTCGAGTTGGTGAAACTCCACTTGCATCAGACAGGCTGAATGTACGCGAGTATCGGAGGGTGGATCAATATGCCCGGATTAAATGCGCGCTTGTTTCCAGCGCCGCTCGCGTTCCTGGACGCGCACCAGTGCGCGCCGGCACTGGTGCGAACAAAAACGCTGCAAAGGACTTCGCCGCTGGTGCCCGAAGCTCTCGTAACAGCCCGGCCGGTCGCAGGAATGATCGAAAAAAATGTTTTGCAGTGATTACCCTCGCGGCCTCGTCAACTGCTGCTGGCTCTGGCGGTTTCCGGCTGCGGATGCGCTCCCGATAGCGCTGGCTTTGGCCGTTCCGCTTCTGTTTGCCGGTTCTTGTTGCCCGGTACTTCTCCTGGCCTTCCACCGCGACCATTTCCGCGCCGCTTTCTGGCAGCGATCGCTGCAATAACGCTGACCCGCCTTTCGGGGATGGAAGCGCTCTTCGCATCCTTTGAGTAGACACAGCCGCGTCCGCGGCCGGCGCGCCAATCGCTTCCGCCGACTCTCTTGATTTTCGGCTTGACCTGTAGGACTCTCGGATGGGCCCATGGGAGGTGATGACTCCCAGAAGCTCCTGCCCTGGAGGGGAGCCTACTCCTCTCCGGGGCTCAGTACCTCCGGCTTACTCCAAAATCACACTCTAACTCAAGAGGTCATCTGGCCGGTCAGCGTCGCTCTAACTTTTTGCCCGTGGCCCAGAGAGAATCCGCGTTATGCTTCCTGCTGAACGCGAAGGTTTTCCCCACAGCTGTCCGGTTTAATTTTCGTAGACCGCGATGAACCTTCGTGTTTGAGCGGTCTTCACGACTCCTACAGGCTGAAACGATTTGAATGATTAAAAAATAACCGGAGACGTGATCCGTAAGAAAAATCACATTAAAGTGAGGTGTGAATCAAGGCCGGACGGTTTTCGCGCAGTTGATGGACTTCGTTCCTCATCGCGAGTTTCAGAGGTGTGTAGCGCGCTACCAAGCCGATCGGCATTTGCGCCGCTTCAGTTGCTGGGACCAGTGGCTCTGCATGGTGTTTGCGCAACTGACTCACCGGGAGAGTCTGCGGGACTTAGAATCATGCCTGCATGCGGTTTCCAGCAAGCTCTATCAGGATTCGACGAAGCGCGTGCATCTTGCCGATTCTGCGAATTGTGAGCGTCCGGACAAGCCTTATCAGGTCGGACAGATCTCGCTCGCGGACTGCGGGGAGGAGGAGTATCCGGACACTGTTGCAGCATGAAGACCCGACGCTCGGATATGCCGATTTTCCGCCGTCTGAGTATCTTCAGATCGATGAGTAGTGCGATTCGACTCGCACCTAGAAATGTAGGTCTCAGTGGGCGCAGGTCTTCTCATTCGCGGAACCGAAGTTGACTACGAGAGCGGATACCCGCTATTGCCATGTCCGTATTTGCTGTGTCCGTCCAAACCGTCGAGCACGACGTGGCGTGACGGACACCGCATGTCTTCCATTACGACCCTATGCGCCCAGAATGTTGATCTTCTCTATTCATTCCGGCTTCGTTGTGCAACTGCATTGATCAGATTGGTCCTGGTGTGTGACTCCCGTGGCGGCGTCAAGTTGGGACGGGCACAAGTGAATCTCGTGGTGACGTACGCGCATTTACGTGCCCGTGAAACCTCGGGATAGGGCAACAGATGTGGAGTTATCCGCTCGCGATCGTGAGCATAGGGCGTTGCAAACAGAGGAATGTCGCCATTGATGTAGCTCGACATTTAAGCCGAGTGTCCGAGCCTCATGCGATGGTGCATGCCCAGATTTCGGCGCCCAGGCCAACCCCTGAACGCCTCGGAAGTGTTGCAAGTCAGAACGGTGTCGCGGCAAGTACTCGACCGGAGCGGTGCTCGTGACCAGCACCGCTCCCCACGACCGATTCCCAAAGAACGTGATTTCCAGGGTACCGACCGCCCTCCTGGTCGTGACGGTACTCAGGAGGGCGGTTGAGAATCGCCATCCCTAACAAACAGAAACGGAGCGATGGAGGGGCCTACGGCCTTGGTCGCGGTTAGTTGTTGGTATCGACAAAAGGGCTCGGCGGATTGTTATGCTTCTCACGCCTCTCGATCCACTGGCCATGAGATGTCGAATCGGAGACAGAAAATGGTGGCCTGTTTCGATGGACAAAATGTCCCCCACTTATATAGCTGCCGCAAACCTCGCAACAGACTTGATGGGACTTCCCCGGATCAATCCGTGAGTGCGATGGAGCTTCCTGCATTCTCCAGCATCGCGTTTATAACCGGCCACATGGTCCACTCAGTTTCTGGTAACCCCGTGTCGCGACCCGGCGGACGGGTTTGCCAGCGGCGGCTGCGAATTTCATTGTGGAAGGTGGATACGGGTGCTCACCTTCGACCTGGCTCCCCTACTTCGGAGCAGGCAGGAACTTGCGTTCGTGGCAGTCCCGTACCGCTTGTTCAATAGCCGCTGCGTTAAGGGGCGGGACGAGGATTTTGAACAGCGGGGTTTCCGCTCGCTCCAGGATCTGCCGATCGAGTCCATCGGAAATCTGAACAGCAGGAGTGGGCGATCCGGGCAGAGCCTCTCTCCGACGACGTTCCTTCATGTAATCGGCATCGAGAACAATATCCGCCGGAATTTTTTCCCACAACCGTAGATCCTGCGGCCCCAGGTATAGGACAGCATCGAAGAGTTCTTCGACTGGTTTCCGGAGAGGACCGGTAAAGTCAGTGTGAGGATTGCAGTCCTGATCGATGACGTAGGGCGGGGGCAGAAAGTTTTTTAGATCGAGCTTTCCCACCCAGGTGCCTTTGACGCGGGCGAGAGCGGGTATCGGCCAACTCGCGAATGGCGTCTTTGAAGGATCCGCCGGATTCTCTCCGAAGGTGCCGAACTCGGAGATGACGAAGGTGGAATTCGGATATTTTGTTTCGGTCATCGCGGTTGCGCCGGCCCCGTGCAACAGGTGGAAGGTCCCCATAAGCATCAGGGCTTTGCGATGTTTGGCCAGGACCTCCTTCTCGATGACGGAAGCGATGCCCGTGTCCCGGCGGAGGGATAGCACCGCTTTGTGCAAATCCTCGGCGGTCTTAATCTGGTCCCAGTCGAACGGAGGATCGCCGCCGAGAACTCGAAGGGCCCTCTCTCGCGGCAGTTTTTGATTGATGGCACGCACAAGCGGAACGAGTTGTTCATAGAAGCCGGAGAGACCGCAGGCCGATTGGGTCGTGTTCCGCCACACCTTCTGTACCTCGCGGAACGGCACATTCGCTCCGGACGTGTAACGGTCCAGGAGATCCTGGTATAGGGAATTACCGCATTCAATTTCGAGGTCATTCACTTTTTTCGGGAAGGTGGGATTACGGACCAGCGTGAGAATGAGATCGTCGAGGTCTTTGAGACCGTGGGCGGCGGGTATCCCGACGAGGTCGTATCTTTCGAATGCCGCGAGGATCGCGGGAATGGCAGGCTCTGCCAGTGGTTCCGCGCCATTGGAACTTGGCTGGCCGTTTGCGGATCGGACCGCAATGATGGTGAGGAGGGCGACACCGCACACATACAACGGGAGCGACCGTACGGCAATGCTACCGTCGCGCTGTGGCCTCCGGGCGAGGAACGGACCATCCATCAAGGTTCATTATATCGGCCGACAATGCTTAAGATGTATGCAAGTGGCAATCCCCTGAGCATGCGCGGACTACTACGTGCTCGTGCCCAAATATTCGTGCTCAAGCTGTTACCGAACGGTAAGAGGGTCAAGCCCTACAGGGCATCAGGGTTCTTGCTCTTCAACCGAAAGCCGTTCCTGGAGGACTGGGCTGTCCTTTCCCGACTGCTCCAGGAGGGCAAGATTCGGCCGGTCATCAGCGGCCAGTTCCCGCTACTCGAAGCGGCGCGGGCAAATGTGCTCCTCGAAAGCCGTCAGGTTATCGGAAATCTCGTTCTGGTGGCTGACGAACTTCCCGCGCAAGAGAGAATACCTGTTCAGTAAAGCGTCGGGATAGTTGCGACATCGTAGAAGGCATTAATCTCGTCTAATCCTCGTTCCCGAAGTTATTTACTTGATGAATAAGTCGTCAAACCGGCGATCTGAATCCGGCTTTCGGAAATACATCTAACCGTATACTCGTTAACGTCGGCCGCTTGCACTGACCCGCCGAGGCCATGGACACTTTGATCGAAGCCCGAACGTGAGCGAGGATTGCATTAAGGCGCCACTACGCGGTCAAGACGCTAACCAGTGCTGGCCGTCGCCTTCAACAGCACATCCTGTAGCACTCCTGCGACCTGTAGCACTCCTGCGACGCTTATCGACCCCCGGATTGCCAACTTCAGTCACATGCTTACTCGACTGGACATTTCTCATGATCAGCGACAGCCGTTGAACTCTAGTTGGAACTCGAGTTGAACTCGAGCTTGTATTGGGCCAATATGCGTGATATAATCGCTGAACTTTCGGCGTCAGGCTGGAAAAGGAGGCGAAGAATGTCTAATCTAAAGATCAGGCTCATCTTTTGCTCGTGTTTGTTTGCCGGTGGGACCCTGTTTGCGCAAACCGATCGTGCTGTAATGCGTGGAGTTATCAAGGACTCGTCGGGAGCCTCTGTTCCCGGCGCGCAAATCACAGTCACCGAAATCGAAACCAACATCCAAGTTCGCAATCTGGCAAGCGACGGGAATGGAAACTATGAGGTCCCCGATCTCAAGCCAACGATTTACCGATTGAAAGTAGAGGCCAAGGGATTCCGTGCCTTCGTTGCCGACGACGTACTGCTCGACGCCGGGCAGGTACGCCGTGTGGATGTCACGCTGGAAGTAGGGGCCGCGACCGAATCGATCACGGTCGAAGCGGGCGCCGCGTTGATCCAGACCGACACCGGTACGATCAGCGAAGAGATCGATACCGCGAAGAAGTATCCGGCCACTCCCTTCGTGGATATCTATCCATCGCCGTTTGCCTTGATGACGACTACGCCGAACGTCCAGGGCAACGGTTGGGCTATGGTGTTTGCAGGTGTCTCCGACCGCAACAAACAGACCTACGCGTTTGACGGCGTTCCCAACGATACCAGCGGCGACCAGATGGACAATCCTAACTTCTTCGAGACGGTTCAGGTCACCACCGTTAACGCCGGTGTGGATAGCGGCCGCGCCGGAAGCTTCAACATGGTATCCAAGCACGGCGGTAACGACTTTCACGGTGACGCCTACTACAAAAACGAGAACAACTTTTTGGACGCCGGTCAGGACACGATCCCGGCCACCAAGAAAATCCCCTACCTATTCCACGAATTCGAGGTCCAGGCCAGCGGGCGCATTATCAAGAACCGTACGTTCTTCTTCGTAGGATGGATGCACCAGATTATCCCTCTTGGCTCGACGCAAATCTCCACCTTTCCCACCGCGCTCGAGAGATCGGGCAACTTCAGCCAGTTTGGTGTCATCAAGGATCCGTCGACGGGCAGCCCGTTCCCCGGCAACGTCATTCCTGCAAGCCGCATCAGTGCCACGTCTCAGGCTGTCATAAACAATTACTATCCGGCTCCGACCAACGCGGCGCTGAGCAACAATTACGTTTGGTACTTTCCCTACAACTCCGACTTATACAAAGGCGACTGGCCGTTCTTCCGTATCGATCACAAGCTGACCAACAACAATAATGTCTACTTCCGCTACATGCGCCGCATCACGCCCTACATCACCCCCAATGTGGAACTTGCGCTCACCAACACGTCCGCACGAAACCAGGGGCAGATCGCGGCATCGGATACGTGGGTAATCAGGCCAACCCTGGTCAATAGTTTGACCTTCGGCTACCAAACCGACCTCCAGCATGCCGGCGAGCAGGAAAAGAGCGTTAAGCCCCTGACCGGCAACGTGGCGGTCCAGACCCTTGGACTGCAGGGCGTCAACTCCGGAAACTTCACGTCCGAAGGTTTTCCGGCCATGACTGTTTCAGGTCTAACGACGTTGTCTATGAACGCCGGGGGCGCCACGAATAGTATTTCCAACAACAGTGGCATCTACACACTCAATGACAACGCCACTTGGTCCCACGGCAAGCATGTGGTTACCTTCGGCGGGAACTATATGCACCTGTTTTTCCTCGGCAATGCAACGGTCTCAAACACGGTCTTCGGGAGTTACACCTTTAACGGTTCGATCACGGGTGTCGCGTTTGCCGATTTCCTCCTCGGCGTACCATACCAGTCGAGCCGTCTGGTGAACCCCTTAATCAACCGCTACTCCACGCAGGACGTGGTCGCGCCTTTTGTCAGCGACAGCATCAAGGTCACGGAAAAGCTGACTCTCGAGTTCGGTCTGCGCTGGGACGTGACCACGGTGCCGGTTTACAAAGACGGCCTGATGTATAACTTCAATCCAGTCACGCAACAGGTCATCGTCAGCCAGCAAGGACTAAAGGCGATCAGCCCATTGTATCCGTCGAATATTCCAATCGTGTCAGGCAATCCGGTGCCTTCGCCCGACCTCCATAACTTTCGTCCGCGCGGTTCGGTTGCATATCGTCTGAACAACAAGACAGTCATCCGCGCTGGCTACGGCGAGTTTAGCGAATCTTTTGCATATAACTCCTGGCTGAATAATGGCGGTCCTTACCAGATCACCCAGACCTACACGAATACCATCACCAACGGTGTGCCCCTGCTGACGTTCCCCAACGCATTTCCCAGCAGCCTGTCGCTGGCGGCGATACCCAATCAGAGCATCACAGCCTATCCCGCGCACCAGGATTTTGGCGCCATCCGGCAATACAATGCCACGCTGGAGCGGGAGTGGCACGGTCTCGGTTTGCGCGCTTCCTACATCGGGACGCACGGTTCGGGGCTGAATTACAGCTTGAACACGGACAAGCCGCCGGCCAGTTTGACGCCGTTTACGGCTTCCGCGTATCCGTTCTTTCCGTTTACAAGCGTTACCCAGTATTTCCAGAACGGCCAGTTGCGCTATAACTCGCTGCAGTTGGAAGGGATGCGCCGTGTTGGCCAATTCAGCTTCGATGTCAACTGGACCTATTCGAACACCATGTACAATTACGGTGTCACCGAAAACCCGCAAGACCCGCTCCGCTGGGAGCGCGATCCTTACGCGAGGCGCCAGTACATCCCGATCAGCAGCACGTGGATTATTCCTGTCGGTAAGGGGCGTCAGTATCTGGGCAACACCAATCGTGCCGTCGATAGCATAGTTGGCGGCTGGAATCTCCAGACCATCGCAACCTTTGCTTCCGGCACCTACTTCTCGCCGTCCTTCACCGGCACCAATCCTTCCAACACCAATACCTCCGGCGGTCTGCCGGACTGCCTCTCTAACGGCAACCTGCCGAACGGGACGCGCACCTGGAACGAGTGGTTCAACCCGGCGGCCTTCGCCATTCCACAGCCAGGCCATTACGGCAACTGCGGTGGCGATACCCTGGTGGGGCCGGGGATTTACGTGGTGCACGCGAGTCTCTCCAAGGACTTCCAGATTTTTGAGCGTCTCAAAGCCACTCTGACCGGCCAGGTTTCGAACCTGTTCAACCATCCCAGTCTGGGTAGCGGGACTCCACCGACTCCCAATACCGCCATCAACCAGCCGAATCCAGGCCAGTTTACCGCTGAGGTCCCTTATTACAATCCGGAAAGGCAGGGCGCCCGGCAGGTAGGTCTGAAACTTCGATTATCATGGTGATTCTCGCGATGGCCCTGATGGCAGGGACTCCGCTATGCGGTCCTTGTCATCAGGCCATCGCACAGTCTTACCAGCAGACAGCCCACTTCCTCACCTCCGGCAGAGCCGATTCCACTACCATCCGCGGCAGCTTCCTCCAAGGTCGCAATATCCTCCAAACAGCCTTACCAGACGTCTATTTCCGGATGGAACAGAAGGGGGAAGCGTTCTTCCAGACTGCCTTCGACCATGGCCGGAACCACAGTGAACGCTTCGATCTGGTGTTGGGCTCGGGGCGGCGCGGGCAAAGCTATCTTTATTGGAAGGGTGGGCTCCTCTACCAACTACCCGTCTCCTACCTGGCCCTCACCGAAGGATGGATCAACAGTCCCGGGTATCCGGATGGAGAAGTGCACTTCGATCGCGTCATCCCCCCGAGGTGTCTGGAGTGTCATGCGACCGAGGGCGCCAGAACCGGCCAGTTTCTGGCGGGGATCACCTGCCAGAAATGTCACGGACCAGCCGAGCAGCATCCGGCTATCCGCAATCCGGCGAGTCTGGACCGGGACGGCAAGGTAGCGCTCTGCGCAGCCTGCCATTCCGGCCTCGGCAACGGCGCCGAAGCCGATGTCCACGGCAACCAGGTGGGCCTGTTGCGGCAGAGCCAGTGCTACCGGAACAGTCCCAAGATGTCCTGCTCCACCTGCCACAATGTCCACAGCGTAGAGAGGGACCTGTCTGAGATGTCGGCGCGCTGCGTCACCTGCCATACTTCCGCGCAGCATCATCGGACGGTTCAAGGTGATAACTGCATCGACTGCCATATGCCCAAGCAGGACTCCAAGGTGATCACGTTCCGGACGTCGGGCTCCCTGCTTGCCCAGACCTATCGCACGCACAGGATCGGCGTCTACGCAGAGCAGGCGTCACAGCAGCAGTCTCCACGAGGGCCTAATGGCGAGCCTGCATCTCAGTTCAAAGTGCAATTCAGCGACGTGGCAATTGAGGCGGGGATTACGTTCCGCCATGAGAACGGCGCTTCACCCGGGAAGCAACTTTTTGAAACGTTCGGCTCCGGAGTCGGCGTCATCGATTTCGATAACGACGGCTGGCCGGATCTGTTCTTTGCCAATGGAGCCGATCTGGCGCACGGGAAACGATCGCCCGGCAACGCACTGTACCGGAATCTGGGAAACGGAAAATTCGAGGATGTCACGGCAGGGGCCGGTTTGGCGGGCAATGGAATGTTCGCGACAGGCGTTACCGTAGGCGACTACGACAACGATGGCTTTATGGATATCTATGTGACCGGCTATGGTGGAAACCAGCTTTTTCACAATAACGGCGACGGCACATTTACGGATGTGACGGCGAAGGCCGGAGTCGCCGGGAGCGGGTGGAGCAGCAGTGCGGCCTGGGTGGACTATGACCGCGACGGCCGTCTGGATCTATTCGTGGCCCGCTACGTGGATTACGATATCCAGCACGCCCCCTACTGCGGCTATCAGAAACCGGGCTACCGTATGTACTGTGACCCGCAGCAGTTCGACGGCATGCCTCCCTTGCTTTACCACAACAACGGGGATGGTACCTTCACCGAGGTTTCCCGGATGGCCGGGGTAGCGAATCCGGCAGGCAAGGGACTTGGCGTGGCGATTGGTGACGTTGATGGCGATGGATGGCCCGATATCTTCGTAGCCAACGACGGGGTCCGTAATTTCCTTTACCACAATAAAGGGGATGGCACCTTCGAGGACATCACCTATGGCGCCGGCGTCGGATTCGACATGAACGGTAAGACGATGAACGGCATGGGTGCCGAGATTGCCGACCTCGATGGCGACGGCTTGCCGGATATCTTCTTCACGGCCTTTTCCCGCCAGTACAACCCGTTCTTCCGCAATCTGGGAAAGCTGCTGTTCGACGACGCGACGCTGAAAGCCGGGTTGCCTTCGAGCGTCGAGACGCTGGGATTCGGAACCAAAGTGTTCGACTTCGACAACGACGGCAATCCGGATATCTACGTCACCAACGGCCACGTCACCGACAACGTGCAGCTTTACGATCCGCGACTCTCTTACCGGCAGCGAGACCTGCTGTATCGGAATGAGGGCGGTGGGCATTTCCGCGACGTTTCGATGCAGAGTGGTCCCGCCTTCCGCATTGAGCACGTGGGTCGGGGAGCCGCGGTGCTCGATTTCGATAATGACGGCGATTTGGATATTGTGACCACCGATTCGGGCGGCCGGCCCATGCTGCTTCGCAACGATGGCGGCAACCGCAATCATTGGATCGCGATCAGTGGGCGGGGCCGCGAGAGCAATCGCTTCGGGATCGGCTGCAAAGTGAGGGTGACCAGCGGCGGCCGCACCCAGTTGCGCGAGATTAACCCGTACGGCAGCTACCTGAGCACCAGCGATGTGCGGCTGTTTTTCGGCTTGGGTAACCAGACCGCCGTCAGCCGTCTGGAGATCGAGTGGCCAAACGGGAAAAAGCAGGTAATCGAAAATGTTCGCGCCAACCAGGTCGTGCTGCTGGATGAAGCGGACGCGAGCCGCTGAAAATGGAGCCCTGCATTGTATAATCTGACCGTGCCACGGCGCTTTGCGACGGCCGCATTCCTCGCGATGACCCTGACTCGGAATGTCCCACTTTGGGGACAGGCCGCCGCGGCCGGGGAACAGGAAGCGGCGCAACTCCGGGCGGCCGCCGGGCACCTGCAGCAGGGACACCCGGAACAGGCCATCCGCGAATGCAAAAGTGTCCTCGCCTCCGATCCACGGTCGGCCCCTGCGCATATGCTTCTCGGCCAAGCTTATCTGGCGCAGGGCTCGACCGCCATGATCGCGGAGGCCAAAGCTGAACTGCAGCAGGCTCTCGACCTCGATCCACATCTGCTCTGGGCACGCTTTTACCTCGCCAGAATCTACATCGACCAGGGACTCAACGAAAAGGCTAGAGATCAGTTGGAACGCGGCCTCAAAGAGCGGCCGAATGTCCCTCACTTCCTCTCTCTGCTGGGTGAGGTGCGCCGCAAGGTGGGTGACCCTGCGTCCTCTCTGGAGTTGAACCGCAAGGCCCTTCAGATCGATGCGACGATGACTCCGGCGCACTACTACATGGCTCTTGCCTACCTGGACCTGCGAAAGGAAGACGCGGCTATCGAGGAGCTCGAAAGTTCACTTCACTCCCCATACGTGACGCCGGAGATGTATGTCGCGCTGGCGGCATTATACGGCAAAAAACAGCGTTTCGCCGAAGCGGAGGAACTCTGCCAAAAGGCCATTGCCCTCGATGCGTCGCGGCCCGAGGCGTATTTGAACCTCGCCCGGCTGTACAACGCCCAACATGCAGGCGACAAAGCCTTGGGTGCTCTGCGAAAGGCGTTGCCGGATGGCAAAGAGTTCCCCTCGTCCGCTTACTACCAGCAACTCCAGGCGGATATCTGCGTCGAGCAGGGAGCCGCATACCAGATCAAGGGAAAACCCGCTCGGGCCATCGAGGCGTATTCTCGCGCCTTGGACTTCGATCCGAGTCGCGGCGGCGTCCACCGACAGCTGGCTGAACTGTATCTCCGAAAAGGGGACTCGGCCCGCGCGATCGAGCACGCTACCGCGGCGGAGAAACTGGGTGCGCCCATCGAGCCGCAGGTACGAGGAGAGATTTTCAGGTAGATGGACTGTCATAGACTGTTCAAGAGGTAATCATGGATATAGATCGCAGACTTTTTCTGTTTGGCACCACGGTAGCTGCTGCCCAGGCGTTCCAGGCTGAGACTACCGTCAACACCGCGATGATCGGTGTTGGCAATCGCGGGTCCTTTTTGCTCCAGGGCGTGCTTCGGCAGCCGAACGCCAAAGTAGTGGCGCTGTGTGACATTAAACCCGACCGGCTCGACAAAGCAGCTTCCGCTGCCGCTAAAGACAACCCTAAGACCTATGCCGACTGGCAACGCGTTATCGAGAACAAGGATATAGACGCCGTCTTTATTGCGACACCGCCCTACCTGCATTCGGAGATGGCCATCCAGGCGATCAAGGCCGGGAAGAATGTGTACTGCGAAAAGCCATTAGGCGTCACTCCTGCACAAGTTCGCGCACTTCTCGATGCTGCCAAAGGTTCGAAAAAAGTATTCGTTGCCGGGCAGCAGTTGCGATCGATGAAGCAACTTCAAGAGGTGGTAGGAAAGATTCGGGAGGGGGTGATTGGCGACGTAATCATGGTGAAAGCGCAACGGCACGCCGCCGCCGACCTACCTCACGACGGAACGTCGGGCGATTGGTACTTCGACGTGACAAAATCCGGCGGCTACCTCATCGAGCAGTCGGTGCACAATCTGGATTTGTGTAATTGGGTGATCGGGTCTCATCCCTTGCGTGCGTGTGGTTTTGGAGGAATCCTGCTTTACAAGAACGATCCGCCGGGACGCACTATTTTCGACTGCGGGAGCCTCACTTACGAGTATCCCAACGGAGTGAAGATGTCTTTCACGCAGAACGTATTTCACCCCCAGTCAATGCCCAACGGCAATCAGTACGTTTATGTGTACGGTACCAAGGGCGGCCTGGATCTGATGACCGGTACCATGTATCCTCCCGGGAGAGGCAGCCAACCGGTGGTGCTGGCGCCCAAGCAGCAGGAAGACCAGTTCGCGCACATTGCGGCGTTCTACGAGTCAATCGTCCACGGCACGCCACCCCCTGTGGACATCCGCGTCGGAGCGACTGCGGCACTCACATCCATTCTGGGGCACCAGGCGATGGTCGAGGAAAAAGTCGTCACGTGGAGCGACCTGGGCGTCGACGTGTAAGTCGGAGCCGACTCTCAGGCTAACGCGAGGATCTTGTCCAGGGCCACCGAAACCTCTTTCAACTGATCGGGCTTACCCGGGTTGCGACCGATCTCAGGAGAAATGGGCCCGTTATAGCCAACCTTGACCAGCGCCTGCATGACGGCTTTCCAATTCACGTCACCTTCGAGGAGATCCGCGAACTGGGCAGCTTGGCCGCGTCCGGCGAGCTTGAAATCCTTGAAGTGAATCCGCTTGATGCGCTGACCGAGAGTGAGAATCCAGTCTTCGGGATACCCATACTGCATGACGTTGCCGGCGTCGAAATGGGTGCCAACCCATGGGCTGTGGAATTGGTCGACGAAAGAACGCATTTCAAGCGGGCTCAAGATGAATTTGTTCCAGACGTTCTCGGGATCGAGGAAGATCTTGGCTCGTTCCGCATCCGGGATCACCTTCGTCAACTCGGCTGTATAACGGTCCCAGGTTTCCTGCGAGCCGACCTCGAGCTTTGGTCCATTTCCCAGGCGCACAGCGTAAAGAAGAAGCGCGCCGCAGTTCAGGTCCTTCGCGATCATGAGAGCTTTGCGAATGGCATCGACGCCGCGGGCACGCACCGCGGGGTCGGGGGAGTTTAGCGGATTCGCGTGGAGGGGTTCGGAAACCCAAAGCGTGGCAATCCGGATACCGGCTTTGTCTGCCGCATCGGCCATGCGGCGAGCATCGTCATGGCCTACATCGAGCGGGATATCGTTGCCAATCGCGATCTCGATGGCGTCGAATCCGGCGGATTTAGCCGCCGCGAAACACTCCGGCCGAGGCATCTCCCGCGGGAAAATGATCGAGCAGATCCCCTTGGTGAAGCGGGGACTGGCTTGGGCCCTCGCGGAAAAGGCACTCGCCATACATGAAACGGCTAGAACTTCACGGCGCGTCATGCCTGACAGTATAGGTGAACTGCGTTCAGGCTGCATTCTTCCTGGCCTCCTCGAACGCTCTCATCGCATTGTCGTGGTACAAGCTTTTCAAAACAGAGTCGGGCAGGCCGAATCCGTTGAGCGGCCAATGGTAATTGTAATTGAAGTATTGGTCCCTCTCGTAAAAATGCTCGTCATTCGATTCCAGAATACGGAACGTGGTGCCAAACATTCGGGCGTTGTACGGCATGTCGGTTCCGTAACAGATCCGGTTATGATACTTCCCGATAAATTGACTGACAAATTTTGGAATGGTGGCCGTCTCCGCGAATCGCGCCGAGACATCGGCGTATAAATTGGGATTCCGGTCGAATATCTGGCCCAGTCGCGTGAGGTCGTAGTCGAGGTTCATCAGGTGGCATGCAATGAAGATGGTCTTAGGATGTTTCTTGACGGCGCGCTCCATGCTCTCGATCAGTTCATTGTGCCCGTACATGTTGGGCTTGACATCGATCCGCCACGTGTAGCCGTTCATCAGGCCGTCGTTCGTATTATCCAGCTTCTGATACGACCAGATGGGGTCCGAAATGTGGACGTTGACGGGCATTCCCAATTGAGAACATTTCTGCCACAGGGGATCCATGCGCGCATCGTCCGGGTGTGGCCCGATAAGATCGACACTCGGTGGCGGCGCGCCGGCTCCTCGGCCTCCCCGCCCGCCGCCTCTGATGCCGAACCCTCTGCCCTTGTCGCTCAACTCTCCTACTCCGACCGCTCCGGCGCGGTGGCACGTCTCTAATGCCTTTACCGCGTTGGCAGGAAAATCCGGGTGATCGGCGCCGGTAAAATCGAAGCCGCACCATAGATCAAAACGGCCGGCGTGGTTAGAATAGAGCGCCTTAATCTCATTGAATCGGTCGAGCGTGGATGCGCCCGTGAAAATGACGGTTTTTTCGATACCCGCCGCATCCATGACCTTGACCGCTTCGTCAACTGTCTGCGGTGGGCGGAAGCCGTGGCAATGAACATCTACGACAGGATACTTCGCCTTCGGAATACTGGTTTGCGGAATTCTATAGATAGATCTGGGGTAGTAATCCTTCAACAGGATGTTTTCCGGTTCTTCCAACGGCACGCCGGCGGGGAGCGGTTGTTTGGCTCCTTCTTCTTGTGCAACACCCTGGCGGACAGCCATGGCTGCCAGGGTAAACTCTATCCATTGCCTACGGTTCATAATCTTGTCCTTTCGATTAGCGGCAAGCCCTCATCAATCGGTCAACGTCTCTTGACGACGCTAATGGCTTTTAAAATGACTCCATTGTTCTGGATCGGCGGTCCGTAGTCGTCGGTGAAACCGCGGGGAGCACCGCGGAATCCAGTGGTGCCTTTCAGCCGGATTTCCTTGATCACCTTACCGAGACGCGGGTTGGTCCATTCGTAAGCGAAGAAGGTGATGCGATTATTCTCCGATCCGCCCACCGGGACGGCGTCCGCGCCATAACAGTAGTCTTGCGGGGAAGTGCGTTTGTCCCAGTTCCATTCCTGAATGTTCACGCCATAGCGGATGGGAATGGTGGTGACGAATCCGTCTTCATACACCACCTCGTACCAGCCGAGCAGGTCGGCGGTGTCGTCCTGATCCCAAATCACGCGGTAGCTCTCCCGGTTAAATGCAGGCCGGGCGGAAGCGTGGAGAAAGATCAGGCTGGTCGCGTCCTCGCCAACGGGAATGCCGTTCACTTCCTTCGGTAGTCCGCTGATCTCCTTCCCGTCCGTGCCAACTATCACGGCGGTAGTGCTGCCGGAGGTCGCCAGATCGAAGGACAGCCTGCCGAGGGAGGTCGCGCCCGTTTGCATGCCGCTGAGGTCCACATCCAACTTCTTCTCGACAGGCGGCATATTAAAGCTGGCGGCGATATTCACCGGGACCACGGAAGGCTCCGTCTGGCTGGCTGGCCGTTCGCCGTGCCACCGGACCCGAATGTCGGGGACCATGCCTTGAACGGTTGCGGAGAGTTCCTTACCGGGAATCACCTGGCTACTCCAGAGAGTGCTGGCGCAGCCGAGAAGGTCAGCTAACATTTCTTTGCCGAAACCGACCTCGTTCGTGGCGAACCATGCCGAGGGCGCGCCGCCCAGAATTGTGGCGCGCTTGCTGCGCGTGTCGTAATCGCGGATGGAGGCGGTGAAGTTTCCGTAGATCTGCTTGAACCCCATCTGGTCAAGTTCTGCCTCGAAGGAGCGCTCGGGCGACCACCGCGACCAAAACCAGTTAAATAGCAGGACGTCCTTGGGAATCAGCCGAGCCACCTGCTCGGGCGTCATGCCGCCGGGAGTGTAATAGAAGGTGCCGTCTTTAAACGTCCGTTTCCTGAGGCCGGTACCGCGGACCCCCTGGAGCAGCATGTCGCCCCAAATGGCCATCTGCACGCCCTTATTCGCCAGGTAGTCGTGTATCTTTTTGACGTCTTCTCCAAACCGTTCGCCGATGTCTTTGTCCTTGCAGAGGGGACACAGGCCGACCGGCATGAACAGCTCGTCGTGCCCGGCGTGGATCATCTTCGGTTTGAGCAGGTCGATGTACTCGTCGTAGACATCGAAGAGCAACTGGTAGCTCTTGGGATTAGATGGACAGTAGGTGTCCGGCCACTTCTCGCCGGGTACTTCAGCCAAGTCTTTGTGCGTGCTAAGCAGGTAATAACTGTGCGTGAAAGACGGCAGCTCCGGGACCAGTTCGATGTGATAGAGCTTTACCCAGTGCGCGAGATCAGCCACTTCCGCCTTCTCGAGGATGCCACCGTCTGCGGTGTCGTAGTGCGTGGAGTTCGGCTCTCTTCCGTGCAAGGCTCCGGGAGGATAGTTGCGGCGGCTGTAGAGAGTGTCCCGGACGAAGTCCAGCCAGCCGGAGTTCAATTCGGGATGCCGGTCGAACCGCATAGCCGCGTTCATTTCCATGATCAGGGTGTTGTACTTGTACAACGCCATGAAGTCCCTGACGAATCGCTTGAAAAAAGGAATGTTATTGCGACCCGGAATATACAACGTGACGCCGCGAAACGTTTTGTCAGGCCAGTCCCGCACATCGACGGCGTGGAACTGCACATGACCTTGCTCCGCTTCGGCCAACTGGCGGAGGGACTGGAGCCCGTAGAAAGCGCCGCGATCATCGCTTCCGGCGATGAACACAATGTTGGAGTCTACATGCAGGACGTAGCCCTCCGGCCCCGGACTCTGCGCGGTGACATCAATCTGATGTTGCGCGCAATACGCCTTGACCAGCGGGTTGGCGATGGAGCCTATGAGAATCTGGCGCCGGTTCGCATCGAGCTTGGCGACCGGTTCCGTCCTGAGATGACGCGCGAACCGGTCTCCGATCTCGTCCCGGAGGAAGTTAGCCAGAAAGAGGTCCTGTTCCGACGCGCGCACAGGAAGGACAATGGTGGTCTGATCTTCCAGGGTGAAGGCGGTACCGCCGGCGGTGATTCTTTTGGGTTCCGGAAAAATCAGAGGCCTTCCTTGTTCGGGCGATGCCAGACAAGGGGAAAGAGTCAGCCAGGCGCTGAGCGACGCAAGCATCACCTTGCGGAATCGGTCTATCCACGACTTCGTCATAGGTGTCTATTCCTCTCTGTGTTCTTCGGGTTTCTCCATGTCCACGCCGTCTGGTCCGTGGCACCATAGACTCGGCCAGACTATTATAGATCTCGAAGATAAAAGATCCAAAAAAGAAGATAAATGAAAGTCAGGTGTCGCGCGATTGACATGAAAAATGAAAGCAGCTAAACTCACCGGATTCAGAAAGGAGTGTGCGTGAGCAAGCCGGCTGTGGTGGTTTTTGGCCTGTACTCTCTCGCCAATCTTCTCTATGCACAGGCCCCTGAAATACCGGGATGGAAGCTTATCTGGTCGGATGAGTTCAACTACAAGGGACATCCGGATCCCGCCAAATGGGGATATGAAGAAGGGTACGTCCGCCACAACGAACTGCAATACTACACCGTAAACCGTCTGGAGAATGCCCGGGTGGATGGACAGCACCTTGTCATCGAACTCCGGAAGGAAACGCCAGATAGCTTTTTGCCGACCTCGATCAATGACGAGTATCATCGGTACACGGCCGCCAGCGTAAACACCCGCAACACCGCATCCTGGACTTATGGACGTTTTGAGGTCATGGCTAAAATGCCTGAAGGTAAGGGGACTTGGCCGGCGATCTGGTTTCTGAGTCCCCTCCGCACGCCTGGCGTCCCTGGACCTCCCCAGCCCAGAGGTCCCGACGGCAGGGAGGTGCAAGGGCCGCAGCGCGGACCAAACTTCGGCGAATCGTCGCAAGGAGAAATCGATCTCATGGAGAGTTGGGGAAGCCGTCCGAATCGCACCGCGGTACACATCCATGGCACGCAGGGGCGCACACCATCGAAGATCGCACGCGTCGACGACATGTACAACAGGTTCCACCTATATGCCATGGAATGGTATCCGGACCACATGGATTTCTTCCTGGATCAGGAGAAAATCCTGACGTACAACAAAGATCCCGAACTGGGTTGGTCATTCGATCGTCCGATGTACCTGATTATGAACATTGCGTGCGCCGGACCGGACGAACCCGCCCCGGACGATTCCAGGCTTCCCCAGTTCATGACCGTGGACTATGTGCGGGTCTATCAAAAAATTCCTGCAACGGGAGCTGAGACAAAGTGAAAAGCAGACATTGGATGGAGCTGGGCGCGAGTAGTCTGGCAGCGAGCCGACGAGCGAGAGCGGCTCAAGCGGCGACTCCAGCAGGACAGGCAGCCAATAATGCTCAGCCTGCCCGGGACGGGGGACTGCCGTTGGAGCGGTTTGAGCCCAAGAGCATGCTCCACCTGCCCGAAACGCACGTTTCGCGCTCCCGTTTCCCGTGATCGACTTTCATACCCACATTGCCGGAGATCCATCACAGGTCCCTCCATGCCGAGAGGTGCGACAAGGACCGGGATCTCTTGCAGGCCTTTGCCCAATCTGCGCACGGATCAGTAGCTTCAGTTCCAAAACAAAACGGAGCCCCTTTGTCGGACGGTAAGCATGGTATCGTCTGAGCAAATGAAGACAGCCGCTCGCAACCTCAAGAATGTCCTTCTGCGGCTGCTCTCGCCCTTTCGCAAGCCCACGCGGACGGAGACCGGCAGCGGCATGACCGCAGACGAATTCGTTGCCAGATTTAAGGTGTATGAAATATCCGATTTCACTCCGAAAAAGAAGTCCCGGCCATAAAAGCTTGGCCTTCGTTCTCCTGGCGGCGACCTGATGATTCCGCCCATGAAAACAAAAGGCGGGTCGTGTCGCTTCCGCCGAACAAGGAGCCCTTCAGCTACGTAGCTGGCTTCGTGACGTCCGCAAGCAGGAGTATGCGAAGCTCCGGTTCGGTAAGCGAATTACGATTTCTGTGTGCACAACAAGCAGCTTTCGGGAAAGGAAGTGTCCATGTCTATAAGAGTTACTGAGCGCGGGCTCAAGAGGCGGGAGTTTATATCTTCCGCTCTAGCGTTGTCCGGCGTGGCGGCCGCTGCCGGTGTCGTGAGGCCATCTAAGGTGTCGGGCGCGGTTTCTCATCAGTCGCTCGACCCCGTGAATCCGGACATTCTTTTCGGAACCACCAGTTCCATCTGGAGAGAGCAGCACGATACCGTGTGGGCGGTCAAAAGAATCGCTGCCATGGGACTGCAGGGCATCGAGCTGTACGCGGATGGCATTGAGAAGTATCGGAAAGATCCGATGGATCTCAAAAAGATTTTCGATGATGCGGGCATCACATTCATCGACGCGTCCAATGGCGAGATCGGCCAGTCAACAAATTTCATCGATCCGGACCGGATCCCCAAAACCATTGCCGATCATGTGGCCTTCGCCCGTGATTTTCTCCAGCCGCTCAGCTGCGACCATTGGAAGGTCAACATGGGCCAGCGTCCGCCGGGCGGTCCGAGTGACGACCAGTTAAAGAGACTCGCCAACACCCTCAACGAGATCGGCAGACAAACGATCGCCATGGGAATCAGACTGGCGCCACATCCACATATCTGGGGCCCTTTGGAACGGGAAAAAGACATGCGCCGGACTATGGATCTCACCGATCCCAAATACGTCTGGATGACGGCCGACACAGGACATCTGGTCCTGGGCGGCGGAGATGCTGCGCAAATCATCAGCGATTATTTTCCGCGCATTGCCGAGGTGCATCTCAAGGACACCTACGCCAAATATCGCGGCAACACTTCCACGCCGACGCAGGAGGAACACCGTATGGCGAGCGTCTATCACAATCTGGGCGGTGGCGGCGTCGACTTCCCGGCCGTCTTCAAAGTACTTCGCGACCGGCACTACAAGGGCTGGGCGATTTTCGACGTCGACGGTCCGAGAAAGGGCGACGACGGCTTCGACGCGATCGGCGGGAACATGGATCTCGCCGTCGATGATTACATAGCACACAACATCAACTATCTGCGCGACGTCTTGGGCGTAAGGCTGCCGCCGCCCGGTTGACATAGAGGCTCTTTCTTCCCGACCGCCGGATTTTAGTTCCATTGGGGCCGCTGTAGGCTTCAATTACAATACCGCGGGCACCCGCCGCCATAACTCGTCGAAGAAGTTTATGAGGAACACCACCTCGTGTTCGTGCTCGGGCGCTTCTGCGGATTCGACAGGCGCTAGCGGGAGTTTACAGCGAGCTTTTCGGAACAAAAAAATAAGTCCATGTTCTGCAAACATTTGCCTCAACTTATGTCGTAGTATCCAAGCGACATAGGGTAATACACTTTCGCGAGGAAAATCCACAGGCCATCATATTCAGCAACAACGGTTTGTTGGTTTCGGTATTTCTCCGGTGACGCCATTCGCAGTAAACTCCCGCTAGCACCTGATCGAAGAGAACGGGCAGGTAATTCTGCTCTATTCCTGCTGTGGAGAACAGAGCATCGCGGCGTCGGGACGTCACGACCTTCGTACCAGCAGCTTCGCAACCTGGCTGAACTTCTTTTAGCCAAAACATCTTCGGCTCTCCCATATGCCCGCGCAAACCGAAGTGTTGTCGGGCTGTCCGACGGGTGATTACTCCTGGATGACGGCGCGTCCTTCCCCTAACGTCGCCGATCTTCAACAAAAAGTAGTGGAAGGATGCGCGACAATCTGGGCGGAATCCCGAAACTCCGTCGATCATTCGCCAGCTCGGAGGCAGCTGGCCCGAAGTCTTTATGCGATTCGCGCCAGCCTCTGCCGTGCCAGCCGGGCATACAGCACGAGCCCGATCGCATCGCTCGCGGTGATGGAAGCCTGAAGTAGCGCCTTGGCCGCGTCGATGTCTCCAGGGCCTCCACGTTGGGCTAGCATGTCCGCATACCAGTAGCGGGCGATCGGCTGTGCCGTAGCGTAAGGCACGGCCTCCATGCGCGCGATGGACGCGCGATGATGCGCTTCCGCACGGGTCCAATTGCCGGCGCAGGCCGCTGCGATCCCTGCGGCGGTTAGAACAGGGAATCCCACCATGTTGCAATCCCATTCGGCGGCGATTTTCTCCGCTTCTAATTGCAAACTTCCGGCCTCTTCGCGACGCCCACAGAGACAGAGCGCTTCCGTAAGACAAAGAACCGCATGCCACGCCCCGGTTCCTCGACTGGTTCCCGGCCGGGGCAGGAACTGCATTGCGGCGGTGAAGACATTCGCCGCGCCATCCTTCTCAGCCGCAGTCATGCCCAAAGCCAGCAGACCCTGTGGAAAGCCGCTGAAATGGGTTGTTGGGCCGCGAACAGCTTTAGTTAACAGCGAGAGGCCCTCCTCAGTCTGGGCTCGATATAGAAGGATGCCGCCCAGGATCGTTTCGGCCATGAACAGCCATCCGAAGTGACAGGACTCCCCAAACGCTAGAGCTTCTCTGGCCGCCCGCTCGGCACTCTCCAAGTCTCCTTTGGCAAGGTACATCAACGGCAGGGAGCCGAGCGCGCAAGACTTCGCAACGTCATGTCCAACTTGTGTGGCGTGGCGAATGGCTTCGTATATCAGCCCCTCCGCTTCCGCGGGCCGGCCGGATTGGAGTGGCGGCGAAAAGAGTCCTATCGCGACATCGGCCAGCGACCAGACCTCGCCCGCTTGTTCAAAGAACCGGGACGCTTTTCGGGCAGCCGCCTCACAGAGATCCAATTGACCAGCGTCGTAGCGAGTATACATTTCTTGCTCGGTGACAAGACCAACGACGCGCGGGAGCAACTCATTTTCGGAACAATTGTGCAGTTCATCGAAAAGCTCAAGAGCTCTATCGATTTCACCGATCGAAGCGCCAGTATTAGCTTCGAGCGCCAACAAGGCGCATCGGATGGAAGCCGGGGCATCCTTGGCGTGTCGAGCGGCGCGATCCACGATTTTCCTCGCGTCTTGGAGTTGCCCGGTCCGCGAGAGGAAAATCGCGAGCGGGGCGCAGGCTTCGACGAATCGCAGGTGTTCGCCCAATGCATCGTAGAGCGCCAGCGCACGCTCATACTCTTGAACGGCTTCCTGATGCCGCCACAGGCTGCCCAGCGCGCCTGCGCGCCGGGCATGAAGATCGGCGATGCGTGCCGAGCGTTCGTCGTCGAGCAGGGAAATAGCGTTTTCCAAGTGATCCAGAGCCTCTTCGTGAGCGGCCGCTTTGCTAGCCTCCGTCGCAGCAAGCGAAAGGAAATGGATCGTCTTTTCCCGATCCACGGACGATCCCGCCTGGTACAGATGATGCGCCAGCGCGGAGGCGTGCGCGTCGATGGTGGGTGCATATACCCGCTCCATCACTTGGGCCACCCGCGCATGCAGCCTCTGGCGGCGGGGCACCGACAGCGTCTCGGAAAGCGTCTGCCGAACCAGCTCATGCACGAATCGATAGCGGATCTGCCGGCCGCGCCGTTCCGTTTCCACCAGGTGTGCGCGTTCGGCTTCCTCTACGGCCTCTAGTGCTGCGTCTGACTGGGTCTTCTCTAGCTCCTCCAGTAGTTCCAGCGAGAAGACTCGGCCGATCAGGGCCGCTGTCGTTAGAATTCGGCGCGCATCCTCACTCAGCCGCTCCAGGCGTCGCCCTAATACGAGCCTCACACCTTCGGGCACTTGCAGCTGGTCCCCCCGGAGACCCGGACGGAATGCGCCGTTTTCATCGAACAGCTTGCCCTCTTCGGCCAGATGGCGGAATACCTCTTCGACGAAAAACGGATTGCCTTCGGTCCCTTCAAATACCACGCGAGTCAACGACGGCGGCGGCGGCTGCGCGCCCAGCGCCGTCAGCATCTCCTCCACTCCGGTCACCTGCAGACGCCGCAGTAATATGCGGGTGCCGAGCTTTTGCCGTAACAGTGACTCCAGCGTCCTGGCGCACGGACGCCCGACCTCCAAATCCACGTCGCGATACGTTCCGATCATCAGCATCGGCATTCCGGCTACCGTCTGCGCCAGATGCTGCAGCAGCAAAAGCGTCGGCTCATCGGCCCACTGCAGATCTTCAAACAACGCCATCATCGGCGTCAGACGCGTCGAACGTTCGATGAATCCGCGATAGCCGTTAAAAAGGAATCGCCGTTGTTGTTCCGGCGGCAACTCCAGTGCCGGCGGAATATCGGGAAACATGCGCCGCAACTCCGGCATCAGCTTGGCCACTTCGGGCGCATCGTCGCCGAGGGCATAGCGGAACGTATCGGGCGGCACGCTCCGGGCGCTGTGTTCCAGCATTTCAATGAACGGCAAGTAAGGAGCGGAGCCCTCCATCTCATAGCAGTGGCCAGTAACTGCAAACGCGCCACGCGAGCGCGCGGCCTCCAACAACGCGGAAGCTAGGTGGGTCTTGCCGATGCCTGGTTCGCCGCCGATCAGGACTAGCGAGCCGCGCCCGGCGAGAGCCTCTTCCAATTGCCGGGTCAACTGCTTCAGGTCCGCGGCGCGCCCGATTGGCCGGATGCTATCGGCCGAACGCTTCTCCGCGGGGAACGGTGCGTCGCCGGTTTGCGATGAAGCTGCCAGCCTTGCAAGATCGGCGCGCATCTCTGCGATTGACGCGTAGCGCTGCGCGGCATCTTTGGCGAGCATACGGCGGGCCATGACTACCAACCCCTGAACCGTCACGCCCAGCTGGATATCACCGCCGAAATCAGGCGAATCGCGAAGCACTGCGGAGAGAGTTTCCATCATCGATGGCCTGCGAAATGGATTGCGGCCGCTTATCATCTCGGCCAGAATCACGCCGAAAGAAAACAAGTCGGAGCGTACATCGAGCGCCAAGCCATTCACTTGCTCCGGCGACATGTAGTCCGGAGTGCCGAGAAGCATTCCCGGAACCGATAATTGCGTGGAGCGCACCTCGACGGAGACAGTGGAATCGGCATCGCGCGGCTGATCCGCAATCCGTTTGGCCAGACCGAAATCCATAACCTTCACGTGCCCCTGATGGGTGATCATGATGTTGCTTGGCTTCAGATCGCGGTGCAGTAACCGCTTGGCGTGGGCTTCCTCTAGGGCATCCGCCATCTCCCCAGCTACTCGAAGCGTCTCGGAGAGAGGCATTCGGCCGTCCTGCAAGCGGCGATGCAAAGTTTCGCCCGCGATATATTCCATGACCAGGAATAGCGCATCACCGTCTTCACCAATTTCGAAGATTTTGCAAATAAACGGATGATCGAGCGCAGCGGCGGCCAAAGCTTCGCGTCGCAAGCGTTCGCGCGCCTGCGGGTCGCCGGCCATGTCGGGCAACAGGAGCTTTATGGCAACCTGACGGTCAAGCCGCGGGTCGCGAGCTCGATACACAAGGCCCATGCCACCGTGACCGATGCAGTCGAGGATTTCATATGGACCCAAATGAGATCCGGGGGCTAGCAAGGGCGGAGCGAGGGCAGTTTCCCTCGTATTCGCGGGCTCGGGGAAACCATTCGATTCGGCCGTAGTCTCCATTTCGCCAAGCATGGCCAAAACTTTGCCGGCGATTTCCGCATCCGGGGCCGCAGCGTGGACGTACTGATGCCGCTCCGGTTCAGCGAGGGATGCGGCGGCTTCGTAGATCGCGTAGGCTACCTGCCAGCGTTCGTCCGTCACGGTGCAGGCGTCTCAGTCAAGGCTTCTTCGAGCCAGTTTCGGGCGAAGCCCCAATGGCGGGCGACTGTAGCCGTGCCGCAACCCATTTCGCGAGCGATCTGCTCGCGCGTCAGGCCTTCGAAGACACGCAGTTCGACGACACGCCGAAGCGCCGGGTTGACTGCTTCAAGCCGATTCAGAACATCTTCGATTTCTACGAGGGATTGTTCTGCGGACGAATGCGGTTCGAGCAGGTCGGGAAGTTGCGCTTTCCCTGCGCGCTTTGAGAGCGGGCGGGCATGATGAATTAGCAACTGCTTCATCAGGTATGCCGCCAGCCCGAGGAACGCTGCTTTTTCATTCGCTCCGTCCGAACCACCCGGTCGAAGGGCTTTGACTTTGACCAGTTCGAGATAGAGCTGATGCACGACCGCGGTGGGCTGGAGCGTATGATCCGGGCGCTCGGACCGCATGCGCGCGGCTGCAATTCGCCGGAGTTCGGGGTAGAAAAGCTCGACCAGCTGACCGGCAGCTTCAGGGTCGCCGTTGCGAAAGCTCGCCATCAGCCGAGCTACTGTATCAGCTTGAACAGAGGTTGGCGTGGTCACACCGGTTCCCAGTTTCGCAAAAAAAAAAGTTCAAAAGGGCGATACAACCCGCCGGCCTGCTCTCCCATTATGGGGTGAGCAGCCGGTAAGAGAATCAGGGCGCTCTAAGGAGAACTCAAAAATGACTACACGTGAAACTTCCGTCACAGCCTCCGATTTGATCGGACGCGCCGCTAGCAACCCTTCCGAACCCTTGGTGAATGGAGCCACCTCGGCGGCGGAACAATGGGTCCAGTATGTGCCCGCCGGGACCGGCCAGGCCTATCGCAGCCCGATCGATGAGATCAGGTTTCTCATCACCGGCGAGCAAACCGGCGGCGCCTTTTTCATGGCGGAGGTGTCGATCGTGCCCGGCGGAGGCAACCCACCCCACATTCACCACCGCGAGGAGGAATGTTTCTATCTGCAGGAAGGGGAACTGACCATTCAAGTTGGCGGGAAGAGACAGACTGCCTCCGCCGGAGATTTTATTCGCCTCCCTCGCGGAGTCGCACATTCCTTTGAGAACACTGGCAACGTGGAAGCAAGAGTCCTGCTCGTAACGGCACCGGCGGGCCTGGAGAAGTTTTTTGAAGAGGCGTTTTATCCGGTCGAGGATCGTTCGGCGGCGATGCCGCCCATGACCGGAGAGTTCATGGCCAGGGTGCTTGAAGCCGCCCCCAAGGTCGGCCTGGAGTTTCTTCCGCCGCCATCGCACTAGGTTACAGGAATGTTTTCGGAATGGAGATGGTCGGCGGGCCCGCCGCCGACCGTCTGCTGGGGTAGCCGAGCAGAACATACGTAGGTCGTAGGTCCCGGATCACCGCATTGTCCTTCTACTATCCGTCGGCGACGATCCGCAAAACCCAGCTTTCGGATGGACGACGATCCGACGGGAGGTGTCGCAGGCCACGCCGTCCAACTGGCACTCGATCCACAAGAACGACCTGGCGCGTGCTATGGTGGCTCAAACAGAGCAGGCATTCCTCGCGATTGCCCAAGGCAACGCTCCCAAGGGCGCAACCGTGAAGATCCTGGAGTACAAGGACATGGAGCCCTTCTTCATCAAGGGCGAGCGCGACGAGCCTTGAACAGCAGCAAACCGCTTGCGTTGGATTGAAGTGTTTTGGTGTTTGGTTACTGGAGGAAAGGTGACGTCTCGCATCATTGTCGCGACGGCACGAAAATGATCAGCGCCTGAGGAGGTATTCCGAGGCATTGTATACTTGGCTGATGTCGCCGGAGCAGGAGCAACTTCTCTGTGATGCGCTCGTGCATCTTGGTCCGGTGGAGACTGAGCAGGGCCTGCACGCTG
Organism: Terriglobia bacterium; assembly: GCA_963747535.1. Taxonomy (GTDB): domain Bacteria; phylum Acidobacteriota; class Terriglobia; order Bryobacterales; family Bryobacteraceae; genus CAVVFX01. The sequence continues at coordinate 261,766 of CAVVFX010000025.1, read as the reverse complement.
AGGGCGTCCGCAAAATCCAAGAGGTCATGCATTGCACCCTGGCCGACGCACGGACTATGCTCCGAGAGTTGCGCGTGCGCAAGCGCATTGAGGAAACGACCACACCTAGCGAGCAACTTGACCAGCCGCACTTTCGGTGGGTACAGCCGTCAGCGTAACGAACATGAGACGGGGGAGTTGATGCGGTACACTCCCCGCGCTGACTTTGCTGCATTGCTTCCATTCAGCTCGCGATGGGGTTGTCCGTGAACAGCCGCGTGACCATCTTGGAATCCAGATTCGCCCGAACTTTGATGATTACTTCGTCGTGAAACGTGTCTGCCATGCCGTCACGCTTGCGCGAGCATTCGGTGGAACTGTCGGTTCAATCCCGCCGTGTACCGGCGCAGTTTCGGAGCACGGCGGCCGGTTTAACGACATCAGGAGGACCGCTGGTTCAGGGCGTTCCACGCAGCCAGAGAGTCCATGTAATCTCGCCAATGAACGATCTTTCGATCGGCGACGGTAATGATCGAGACGAACCTATTGTCATAGGGCGCGCCCGTTCCCAGGACCTTGCCGTGCACCTCGTATTCGATGATCACAACTTTGCCGTTGCCGGCATGATAAACGACAAGCTTGTCGGCTGAACGGAGTCTGATGCTGTTGCCATATCCGGAGTACGCCGTCATCAACTCGGCGCGTCGCCGGATTGTTCGGGGCCACCCAGGGAATTCGTAGAGGAACTCGAACGTCGCATCCTCAGCGATAGTATCGAAGTAATGATCGCCGTCAACGACTCCGCTCAATCCCTTCATAATAATCTCGAAAAAGGGTCCGAGAGCTTCATACGCAGCGTATTTCGCTTCTGACATGGCCAAATTCCCCTTCCTGTATGATACGGTTTTGCCGATCACGGGTGTCATCGAGATCGCCCTTGACGATGTCGATACCTGGCTCGCCAGCGCCGCCGCCCGCATGGAGAAAGTCGACAGGAGCAAAAGCGCCTGGGAATGCCCCTGACGCAGCTACGAGAGTTGCGACACTCAGCGCTCCCGGAACGCCTGCCTGGTCGCCGGCGACAAATCTGGAACGAGGTGGCCTGACTTCAACGCTCCCTGGTTCTAAGTTCGGCATGGGACGGTACCGTAATAAAGCCGTGGTTCACAATCGGCTTCTCGACCCCTTTCACCAGGTCGCTCCACCACGGCACCTCCACCGAATGGTTTTCCAGCACCAGGAAGTTCTCCGTCGCCGCCGCGCAATGCACGTTGGCCATGCAGGAGACCGGGCTTCCCGCGAAGTGCATCGCCATGGGGATGCCGTAGTCCTGAATCGCGTCGCCAATCTTCTTGGTCTCCAGGATTCCACCCGAAGTGGCAAGATCCGGATGCAGAATATCCACCGCATGATTCTTCGCAAGCTCGATAAAGCCCTCTTTGAGGTAGATACCTTCCCCGGTGCACAGCGGGATATCCACAGCGTCGGAAATCTTCTTCAGTAAGTCGGTGTACTGCCAGGGAATCATGTCCTCGAGCCATGCCATGTTGTATTTCGTAAGATACTTGCCGAGCCGGATACATGAATTGACACCAATGTGTCCGAAATGGTCGGCCGAGAGCGGAACTTCCATACCTACCTGCTCCCGCACGGTTTGTACGAAATCGCCCATTTCTCTATGCCCTTCTCGGTAAGTTCGATGCCGGTAAACATCTGCTGCGTGTTAGCGCCCTGTGCGACGGAACTGCCGAGTGGACGCTGGATCGTTCCGGGGATGTCTTTTACTAAGTCGATCCCGAGATCCATCTTGAGCCAGGTAAATCCCTGGTCGCGCCGGTCCCGTAACCGAGCGCCGCAGATCTTCGGATCGTCGGATTCGGTGGTGTCCGCATAGCAGCGGATCTTGTCGCGAAACTTACCGCCGAGCATCTGGTACACGGGAACGCCGTAAGCCTTGCCGGCAAGATCCCAGAGTGCCATTTCGACGCCGCAGACGCCGCCCGCCTGCCGCGAATTCCCGACAAACTGCTTGATTTTGCGAAAGATCTGATCGACGTTGCAGGGGTTTTCGCCCACCAATCGGCTCTTGAGGAACAGCGCATAAGTCTCGCTAGCGCCGTCCCGCACTTCACCCAGACCGTAGATGCCCTGGTTCGTATCGACCCGGATCACCGGACAGGTCATTGGCGCTCGCGCAATCACCGCGATGCGCATGTCAGTTATCTTCAGTTCAGATGGCTTGGAGTTAGTACTGACATGACTCTGGTACGCCTGGATTGACTCGTCGGCCCAGAATGCGCCGGCGATTCCGGCCGCGGCGCGTACGAAGGACCGGCGGCTTCGACTGGTTTTCAGCATGGGAGAATTCTAACGCCCGAATTTGACTGTCACCAAGTAGTTGTGAAAGTAATCGTTAAAGTACGAATCCACTTGTTTTTGCCGGCCAAACGTGATAGTGTTCACCTACAACTATTATTCTCGGGGTTAAAAAACTTATGCCACAGGGCCATGTCGCCGCACGCGTTATGCGCGTTGCGTTCTTGATGTTTTCTTTAACTTTCTTCGCGTTCGGGCAGTCGGAACGCGGAACCATTACAGGGGTCGTCCAGGATAGCTCCGGCGCGGTCATACCCGGCGCTAAAATTACCCTGACCAACCCTCAAACCAACGTTAGTCTTGACGCCACCACGAATCAGGCGGGGGAATATACAGTTCCCAGTCTGGAACCCGGCGTGTATACCTTGCGGGTAGAGAAGCAGGGATTCCAACTCACTCAAGAACGAGGAATCAATGTCGACGCGGCGGCCAACGTTCGCGCAGACGTGAAGTTGCAGGTCGGAGCCTCCTCGCAGACCGTTGAAGTTGCGGCTACCGGGATCTCGCTGCAGACGGAAGACGCCAAAAATAGCGTGACACTCGAAAACAGGCTGGTCAACGATCTGCCCCTGGAGGTAAGCGGAACGGTCAGAACGCCGTTCGATCTGGCTTCTCTCACGCCGGACGCCAAGAACCTCGGCGGCGACAACGGCTTCAGCATCGGCGGCGGACAGGCAGCATCCTACGGTACCTCGCTCGACGGCGTTTCGACCAATACCAGCCGTGCGCTGCAAAAGAGTTGGATTGCTTCCAACTCGCCGTCAGTCGAAGCCATCGATCAGTTCACCGTCGATACCAACGGATATAAGGCCGAGTATGGCCACGCAGGCGGCGGCAATATGTATTACGCCTCCAAGTCCGGCACCAACGACTTCCACGGCTCTGCCTACGAGTTTCTTCGCAACAATGACCTGGATGCTAATAACTGGTTCAGCAACCGGTCCGGCATTCCGATCTCGATATACAAGCAGAACGATTTCGGCGCCACGGTAGGCGGTCCCGTCTGGATTCCCAAAGTTTATCACGGAAGAAACAAAACGTTCTTCTTCTTCTCGTATGAGGGCTTCCGCAATCGCACCGGCGCGAACGGCACCCAATTCACCATCCCCACACCGGAAATGTACAACGGCGACTTCAGCAAATGGGTGACTTCCGCCGGCGTGCAGATTCCGATTTACAATCCGATCGGCCAGACGACCGCAGCCAACGGCACGGTCACACGCCAGGTATTTCCCGGCAACATCATTCCCAAGAGTCTTTTCAGTGCGGCTTCGCAAAAGGCGCTGGGAGTTTTCGAAACCAGCGGTATGCTGACGCCTAACACCGGCGCTGCTCCCGGAACAGTTGGCTATGTGACCAACAACTATCTCGAAACCAGCGGTACCCAGGTCTACCCGGTGAATAAGTGGAGCATCAAAGGCGACCACATGTTCAACGAAAAACAGCGCATTTCCGGTTATTACGGACACGATCGGGAGCACCAGACATTCGGTTCCGACGGGCCTCCGACGCTTCCCGGGCTCTATAGCAATTACAACGACCTGGTTCAGGCCAGCGACGTTCTCCGCTTCAGTTGGGACTGGACTTTCAGTCCTACCCGTCTGAATCACTTCTTTGCGGGCGGCAACAATTGGACGCAGGATCACAAACCGCCGCAGGAATACATCGGTAACTGGCAAAGCAAGTTCTGTCTGGGCAATGTGCCAAACTGCAACCAGAACCTGGTCAACCTCTTCTCCGGCGGCACAGGTGACACCTACAGCACTTGGGGCGGCCAAGCCGACAACGGCTCTGAGAATACGGTCTACTCCTATAACGACGACTTCACGTGGATCCACGACAAGCATACCTTCAAGTTCGGCGGCATGTACCAGCTCAATCACTACAACGGCTTCGGCCGCCAGTGCGAAGCGGGTTGCGTCGGATTCAGCTACTTGGAAACCGGTGTTCCCGGCGGAACGAACCCCAACGCCGGCGGTAACGCGTTCGCCTCTTTCCTGCTCGGCTATGCCGACAGCGGACAGATCGATACCGTACGGTTCATCGGCCAGCAGTTCTATTATTTTGGAGGTTACTTCCAGGATGACTGGCGGATCAGCAACAAACTGGTTCTAAACGTCGGGCTGCGTTGGGATGGAAATCTGCCCCCGACCGGCCTCGCCAACCGCTGGACCGATTTCGGCCCCACGACGCCGAACCCCGCCGCAGGCGGTATTCCCGGCGCAGTATTGTTCGCAGGCACCTGCAGCGGTTGCGTCGGGAGCAGGACGCTCGCCAACTTCTGGAACAAAGGCTACGGTCCACACCTTGGCTTCGCTTATTCCAAAGATGCCAAGACCGTGATCCGCGGCTCCTATTCGCGTACTTTCGGCGCTCTGGTTTCTGTGAGCGGCTCGACGCACAACTCCGGTTGGACACTGACGCAAACCGACAGCACCCAAAACACCGGACTCACCCCGACGTTCACCATGGATGGGGGATTTCCTCCATATAACGTCCCGCCGTTCATCAATCCGTCGGTTTCGAACGGCACCAACGTCGCCTGGTGGCAGGGCACTGAAGCCACCAAGCTCCCGGCCTTCGACAATTTCAACCTATCCATCCAGCGCCAACTCGGCAATTCGATGGTCTTAGAAGCCGCTTACAGCGGCGTCATGGGCGAGCACTTGCAAACGGGCTTGCTGGACTACAACCAGATCAGTCCGAGTTATCTGACCGCGTATGGAACCGTTGCGCAAAGCCTTGTCGTGCTCAACAGCCAGGTTGGCTCAGCTGTGGCCAATGCAGCCGGGATTAGATCCCCGTACCCGGGTTTCACAGGCACGGTCGCGCAGGCTCTGCGACCCTTCCCGCAGTACAACGTGATCGACACCTATGCGGGCCAGGGAGATCACAGCGGCCATTCAACCTACCATGCGCTCTATCTTAAATTCCAGAAACGTTATTCGAACGGGCTTACCTTCCAGGGATCATACTCCTTCTCGAAGTTGCTCACCGATTCCGATTCGGCTTGGGGAAATGCGCTTGGCGCTGGACAGGGCGCTTATTATGCCGCCGATTTTTTCAATCGCGGACTCGAGAAATCGATCGGCGAATTCGATGTGACCCACGATTTCAAGTTCGCCACCGTCTACGATATACCCCTTGGCAAGGGACAGAAGTATCTTACCCACGGACCGGCTGCCTGGGTGTTGGGTAACTGGCGCGTATCGAGCATTAACCTGTACGCCAGTGGAACACCGGTTGCAATTACAACTTCGTTGACTCTTCCCATCTATGCTACGGGAGATCAGGGATCGACGCGAGTCGCGCCTTACATCACCTCCTATAACGGTTGGCAACCAAGCTACCAAGGTAGCTTCAATCCGTCCGTAAACAATTTCTTTGTTCCCTACGGCACCGGTCCGTTCCCCCTCCAGGGTTCCGGCACGGCGCTAAACTCCATCGGAAATGATACTCGTTACAATCCGAAGTTGAGGTTGTTCCCGAACCTGAACGAGAACATGTCGCTCACCAAGACCATTCCGTTGATGGAGAAGACCCGCCTGGAATTCCGCGCGGAAGCCTTCAACGTCTTCAATCGCACGCGCTTCGGCACTGGCGGCACGCAGTTGCAGAGCCAGTCGTTCGGCGTCTTGACGGGCGCGGGCAGCCAGATCAATTCGCCTCGCAACCTGCAGCTTGCTCTGAAGTTCTACTTCTGACACTGGACAGACCTGGTCTGTTCCTTCTTCATGCTGGCGCGGGCACTCCTGTTATACGGGGCTGCTCGCGCCATTTTCTTTTGACAAACCGATCCCGGGAATGTGCAGGCGCGGTCGAGCCCCACGCGAGCGCGCTTCACCAAATGACTTGCCATCTGCCGCCAGACTCGCTAAATTGGTTGTGTCAGTCTAGTGCGCCCATAGCTCAGTTGGATAGAGCGTCTGGCTACGAACCAGAAGGTCGGCAGTTCGAATCTGTCTGGGCGCACCAAAAAATCAATAACTTACAATTCAGTTCACTGCGTCGGATGCCGGTTTGGTCGCTACGCTGGTAGCTACGGGGCTCGGATTCAGGATTTCGTCCATCTTGGTGGCTACCGAGCGCTGCACTTCCGGCAATACGTGAGCGTACGTTTGCATCGTGAATGACACCTGGGAATGTCCCAGAAGTTCCGTGATGTAACGGGCCGGCACGCCTTGAGCCAGAAGGATCGTTGCGGTACTGTGCCGAAGGTCATGAAACCGGATCGATGGAAACGGCAATTTCACCGGCTCGTGTCCGGGTTTCGTCTTCGGGCGTGTGATTCGGTAGTAGCCGCGAAGAAGGTCTCGCGCATCCATCGGCGTACCGACGCGTGTCGTGAACACGTAGCCGGTCTCCTGCCAGCGTGAGCCAGCCCATGCCCGTTCCTCTTCCTGCTTTGCCTTGTGGCGCGTTAATGCGTTCAGGCAAGCGGCCGGCAGGTTGACTGGCCGTCGGCTGGTGGTTGACTTCGGCTCGACTTGAATGAGCTTCTTATCAACTCTTTGAAGCGCGGCGCGCACGGTCAGCATTCCCGTTTCGAGGTTCACATCGGTCCATTTGAGACCGAGGATTTCCCCTTGCCGCATCCCGACCGCAACGGCGACCGTATAAACAGCTTCGAGGCGATCCCCGCGAACCGCATCCAAAAAGGCCCGCGCTTCGTCCGGCGCGAACGCTTGGACTTGGGGCCTTGGGACTCTCGGCGGATCTACGAGCGCGGCAACATTGCGGGGGATCTGCCCGTCCTTAAGCGCAACGCCAAGCGCACCACGAAGGGTGACGAGGAGATGCTTGACTGTCCGGGGACTCAGGCCCGATTCGAGTTTGGCGTTCAGGAACTCTCGGACCCTTTGCGGTGATAGTTTGCCAAGTGGTACGTCACCGAGGGCCGGCGAAATGTGCTTCTTCACCAGGTCGGAATAAGTCCGAAGCGTCTTCGGCCGGACGCGCGACTTCACAACCTGCTCAAGCCAGTGATCGAGGAACTTGGCCGTGGTTTGTTTTTCGCTGACGATTGGTAACCCGAGTTGTTGTTCCCGGAGCGCTTTTGTCAGTTCGTCCTGAACCTCGTGCCGAGTGGGCTTTGTGAAAATCTTGCGGATCTGTTTTCCGTCCGCGTCGAAACTGACCGTGACAGCCGCGCGCCATCGGCCATCCGTCATCTTGTAAATCGAGCCTTCCTTGTTACCGCGCTTTCGCTTTGCCATCTTCCTGTTCCTTGATCTTTTTCCGATACCGTGCCATTTTTTCCCGCAACGAGCAGGCGTCGTGTTTCCGTTTGTGGGACCGGTTTCCGGTTACGTCCATCACCTTGCCGCAACTCTCACAGACGATCTGCTTGCGGACTCCACACACGACCTCTCCAAATTCGAGCCAGATCGCGGCGAGGAGGCTTGTTGGGGCGGTGTATGGGCGCAAGTCGCCGGCGGCATCCATCAGTAAAGTGGGCGACGCCATTCCATCCAATACGTGGTTGAATATTTCCAGGAGCCGCAGTTTTCCGAAGCGGATCAGTTCGCCCTTTTTCCATCGGTCTGGAGGGAACGCAGTAGCCCGCACTTCTTCGTTTTGGATTGCGTCCGGCCAGTAGCGAATTGCCGTGGAAAGTCCCCTCGTATCGTTTGAATCAATCGCGTCCCACAGAAGGTACATGTATCTGAGACGTGCGGCATGATAAAGCCAGAGGCTCAACGACTCCTCGCCGACGTGCACCTGGGCGGGCTTCCAACCGTGGGAAATGGCTATCGCTGTCGCTTCAGGCTCGGGGCTTCCTACCACTAATTCGAGCCCAAGTAATCCATACTTGTTTGCGAATGCGAGGGCATCATCGGAAGTGCGAATTTCCGAGAATCCTCGCGAAATTCCAGGGCTTTCATCCAGCGGGTAGTATAGGATTGCCGTATTATCGTCAATCGAGCCTATGACTTCCATCCAACCTTTCGCAGTCTCAATCTGCCGCAATTCGTACGATTTCTGTCTGGGCCATAGGAAACGCCAGTAGCCGGCCGGCCCGCTGTTGCTGGATTCAAACACCCTCATCTATTTATCACCAAATTGTATACCGGTATCTTATTGATAACCAGTATACACAAATGCATCATGGTAGCAGGTATGGATGCAATATTAATGAATAAAAAATCCACCTTGCTCCTCAGGGGTCGCGAAGTCGCGGCGGAGCTTGGTATCAGTCGCGCACTTGCTTATCGATGGATGCAGTCGGGCGTGCTGCCGGTAGTCCGTGTTCTGGGTTCCCGGTCGGTGCGCGTGCCTCGCGCGGCGCTCCTGGCATGGATCGATCGACAGACAGAGAATCCCGGTGAAAAGAAAGCGGCGTAACGGGATCGAGAACGTGGTCGGGGGTTGTCTAACCCCCGGCCGCATCGCTGCAAGCGCGTGGCGGGGCTCCCTTGGCCTCCACGAGTGCTCTGATGAGACAATGCATCGACTTCATTCGGCGGGAGCGAGGGCCGGCCATTGAGCATCAAGGTAGGCAGTCGATTCAATCCGCATCGGCGTTTTTTCTGCGCGATGATCCCCGATCCGGTGATGGCGACTTCGGCCCTGAGCGCGGGCGCGAAATTGGCCTATGGAGTCCTTTGTCGTTTCGCAGGCGAGAACGGCAACTGTTTTCCATCGGAGCGATTGATCGGCAAGCGGATCGGAGTATCCGACCGGCAGGTTCGAAATTACGTGGCCGAACTAATTGCGAACCAATACATCGAATCCGAGCGCGGCAACCGGCGGAAATCGAACCGCTATTACTTTCTTTGGCGTTCTGAGTTCCGAGAACACGAACGCGACAGGAAGAATTCTTCCTCTCCTGATGGGAAGGGGCGTTCCGCCCGCGATGGGAACGATTCTTCCGCCGAAGAGAGTCAGGGGAAAGTGAGTGATGTAAGTGAGAAATACGAAGACTTAGACTATCCGGCCACGAATCGCACAAATCGCGATTCGCAGCCAGACCCCGAATTGGCGGCGCTCTCAATACTCATAGCCGAACATCTTGGCGAGGTCCCGACACAGAGCATGATCGGACGCGTCGTCGCCGCGACCCCTCATCATTCAGCGAAGGAGGCTATCGAGGCCATCGAGACAGCCACAATTCGCGGCTACGGCCGTAACACCAAGAATGGTCCGCAAACCGGACGCTGGTTTGACTCGGTGACTCGCAACTACTGGAGTGACCGCACCCGCTATGGGCTCACGCAACAATAGATTCACATCGGAGCAATCGTATAGTTCCAGGCTGGCAGAGTCGAATGTCGTTTGAGGGAAAGACGGCGGATCTGCTCTGTATCGGGTGAGGTACCGGTCGGATACTGCCTACGGTCGAGGTAGGCCGAGACAGTGAGACCGGTTCGGGTGCAGGTGTTGCGGATGAAGTTGAGGACTTTGGGGTAATCGTCAAGAGGCTCGGCGGCCCAGTTTTTGGAGATTTCGGAGAATAGGCGGTGCTCGATGGGATTCCATTTGGAAGCGCCGGTGGGGTAATGGTAACAGTTCAGGTGGATCTATCGCGGCGGTGGTGTCGGTGTAGTGCTGAGGCGTGGCGTAGCTCAGTAAGGATGCCGACGACGATGCTTAGGATCGTGTAGACGTTTCCGCTTGTTTTCGATGCGATTGGTTTCCGGACCGTCCTGCCGGCCATGTTCTGGCTCTAGAGAGTCTCGGAACATTTGGTAATGTCCTTTGAGACGCTCCACATAATCGGGCGACTGAAGAAGGAATCGAAACAGATTTAGAAGTGCGGGTGAGTACTTGGTTTGTGGGTTGAGGGGGTCCAGGTATGGCCCCTTCATTTCAATGGGATCGCTGGCGGTCCCGCCCCATTTTCTGTAGAAATCCAGACTCTCCCATCCGTAGCTGATGGTGGCCCAGACCTTGCTCCACCCCGTCTCCGGCCGCAACACGTCGATCATGACTCGTCGGCAGTCACAGCCGGGCTCGTTACAATAAAACTCCAGGAAGCCGTATTCCCCATCTGGAAGATCCTGGCGGTTTGTGACGGTTACGGACCTGGTTTCTCGCGCTCCTACTTCAGGGAATCGTTCCATAAATGGAGTCATCGGCATCGATCCACCCCGTACGGAAAAACAATCATACCAAGGGCAGGGAGACTGCTGGCTGCCGCAACTGGGTGTGAATGTGATCGTAGCGGACTTCCCGGCTGTCTCATCCGATACCCCCGTCGATTTTGCTGGACAAATCGCGCAGAATGGTTTAACGTATGGTGGATGAGTGCGACCGCGGCTCGCCGCCGCAGCGAGGAAGAGGCAGCGGCGAATCGGGGTGCCCCCAGGGCCCGGCACTCCCACCAGCCCAGCCGCGAACAACTGCAGCAGCAAGTCGAGCGGCAGCAGCGGGAAATAGAGAATCTCCGCGAAAAACTAGCCGAACGCGACAAGCAGGTCGCGGACGCAGAAAAGCAGATCGCAGATCTGGAGCGGCAACTGGCTGGGCGAAAGAAGAACTCGACCAACTCCTCCAAGCCACCATCTTCAGACGGATTGGCCGGTGAGCAGCGCCCGCGCGGCCGAAAGCACAAGAGCAAACGGAAACCGGGTGCACAGCCCGGACACCCGGGCCATCATCGACGACCGGTTCCCACCTCGGAGGTGAGCGCCGTTGAGGTACTGCTGCCGAAGCAATGCGGACACTGCGGTGGAAGCCTCCCGCAAAAGCCCGGTAGGGCGACTACGGAAGGAGAACCGCGGCGGCATCAGGTGACCGAAGTGCCGCCAGTGAAAGCGCACATCACCGAGTATCAGTTTCCGAACGTGGTTTGTGGACAGTGCGGAAAGACGACGCATGCGCCGGTGCCAGAGGAGATCGCGGGACAATTTGGACCGCAACTGACGGCGCTGGTCGCCTATTGGACGGTAGTCTGCCGCTTGCCGCGGCGGCTGGTGGAAGCGATGCTGATCGATGTGTTAGGTATCGAGATCAGTTTGGGGAGTACTCAGAAAGCCTGGGAAGAAGTCAGCCAGGCGGTGGAACAGCCCGTGGGGCAATTGCAGGAGCAGTTGCCGCGCGAAGCGGTCCTGAATGTGGATGAGACGGGTTGGCGGACCAATGGCGATAAGCGCTGGATCTGGGCGCTGGTGGCCCACCAGTTCGTGTTCTACGTGGTGGCCTCCACGCGTAGCGCTGAAGTGTTGGTTTCCCTGCTGGGGTCGGTCTTCCACGGAATTCTCTGCAATGACCGGTGGGTGGTGTATCTGACGTACCATTCCGGCCGCATGCAGTTATGCTGGGCCCATCTGAAAAGAAATCTTCTGGGGATCGCCGATTATGCCCGCAGTCCCTCGTCGCGGCAGTTTTGCCGGGACACGCTGGCCATCGTGGCCCGCGTGTTCCGTCTTTGGTATCGGTTTCGCGGCGACTTGCGGGACCGGCGCGGAAACCCGCAGCCTCTTGACCGACAACAACTCTATTTAAAGTCGATCCCCCTGCAGAAAAAGCTGCTCGCCTTGGCGGTGGCACATCTTGAGGACACCGACCGCGAGGTTCGCAACATGGCAATCGCGCTGTTGCTTCACTTCGAACGGCTGTTCACATTTCTGGAAGAGGAGGGCGTGGAGCCGACCAACAATGCAGCGGAACAGGTCCTGCGTACGGCTGTGCAGTGGCGCAAGATCAGTTTCGGCAACCGCAGCCGCAACGGGGAAATCGCCACTGCCCGTTTACTCACCGTCGTGCAGACTTGCAAGAGGCAGCGTCGTCACGTATTGGGCTACCTCACTGAGGCCGTACGCTGCCATCGTCGTCAGACTGCTGTAGCTTCCCTGCTCCCATGCCGGCCCTAACCACGTGAACTGTTACGGGTAATGAGCAACGGTTACTGTGAGCCCAAAGCTGTTGCAGATTTGGCTTTGAAGTTCGGTTTTCCAGGCGCGGGTACGGCAACTGTTGCTGCCGCCGGTGTCGGCTAGGATGAGCAACTGCCGGCAGCGATGGTAGCGATTAGCGCCGTCGCGCTTCCACCAACCGGCGATGGAGTGGGCGGCAAAGGCTGCCGTGTCATGTGAGACGCCGATGAAGACCGAGCCTCGGTTGGCGAGCAGGTCATAGATACCGTAAGGGATTGCGACGCCGATGGCATCGGAACGGAAGTCGTGATCATTGACGCGCACGGGCATGCGATCCCACTTCACGCCATTGTTCTTGAAGTTTCCGACGAGTTCTCGTTTTTTGGTATCGACGCTGATGATGGGAATCCCCTGGCGTTCAAAGCGAGTGCGTAATGACGAGATATAACGGAACTGTTTGTCGCGATCCGGGCTGGAGTCGGTGGCAATGGCTTTGCGATTCACGCGGAGGGAAAAATCCATATCGTGAAGCAGTCGCGCCACGGTATTGGCTGAGATCTCGATATCGAGTTGCTGCAGCAGTTCGGCGATTCCGGCAGGCGTCTTGTGAGTCCATCGAATGCCCGTGATGGGATCGCCGGCGGTGTCGTGTTCCAGCAGGATTTCGATGGCTGCGATTACTTCGGGCGTTTTTTTTCCACCGGTTTGCGTCCGGCACCAGACTGTCGGATACGCCCGACCTCGACATCCTGATCGAGCAGTTGGCGGCGGCCGCGGGCGATGGTGTGCGGATCGAGGCCAAGAAATCCGGCCAGCACGCTGTCGCCGCCGTGGCCGAGTTTCATGGATTCCAGGCCGGCATACAAGCGGCGCTGCTGCTCGTCCAGCAGGCTGTAAAACAAGATGATGGCAGCTTTCATCTCATCGGGAGACACTTCCAGACGAGTGGCATCGACAACCGTGGGAACGGACTGGTTACTACGACGTGTCAGACGTTGTCTTTGACGGATGGCTGGATCGATAGCAGTATAGAGGAACAGGCCGGAGACCAATTCCCGGGCGATTCTCTTCTGCTGGACAAGGTGGCGTAAGACATCTTGCGCTCCTACGTGCAGGATGGCAGATAGTTCTTCCGCAAAACATCCTGCGACCGAATTACAGACGAATGTCTCGGCCGTGGTCAGCAGGGTACCGTATCGAGAGAACCAGGCGGGCGTACAGGACCACAGACCATCGGCTCCGAAACGGGCGATCTCGCGAAGAGTGTAAAAACGACCGCCATGAGAGTACCTGGTCAGATAGTCGAGTTCTTTGAGTTTTCGGAAAACGGTGAGGTCGACGTCCGTGCCGAGGGCGCGTTTCAGGTCGGGAAGCGTTGCGATTCTGTCGTGGAGCAGCAGCTTTCGCAAGGAATCAGGAGAGAAGGCGAGAGGTCTCATAATGTTATAGTTACGACTGACACCAAATTATAATCGTAACTATAACATAACTAGCGGTCAATGGGAGAAAGGGACGGATAGGCTCCAACTGCCTATCCAAATTGGGGAAGTCGACTACCGTGAGGGGAATGAACCAGAATTGGCAGCGGTGGATAATGTAGCTGTCACGCCCACTGGTGAGTGGTTATTTCTGCGTGGACCCTATGCGCTTCCTCCGGTCGCCATCGCCGTTGTCAGCCCGGACGACGGCGAGCTCGGCAGTCATCTCGATGTTGGTTAAGGTTGACTTGCCGGCCGCATTTTCTTTGGCTTGGCGAAGATTTATGTCTTCTACGAGCTTTTCGGCGCTGTTCATATCCAGATCATCGGTAGTCCACACTAAGTCCACCTCGCAATGGGGATTTTGTCAACCCTTTTGCCGCACGCAAATTCCGCACTGCCAAGACCTTCCATTAAAGTTCTTAAAGTAGGCTGAGGTGGGGTGGACAAGCTTTCAAAACTCAGCGCTGGTTAAATCGCGCCATTGATTAACCCGCGCAACGGAGGGTTCGAGGAATGACCCAATCATCGTCGGAGGGGCGGGATTGCCGGGGTCTGGGAGGGGCCGGTAAAATCTCTCCATCACTGGGCCGGCGACCGTGGCGAAATACCGCGCGTGTGCGACCAAGTTTTACCCGAAACCTGGTAGCACCTGAAAAGGTTTTGCCCATTGCCCAAGCCGAATGCTGCCAATATCTTAAGTGGCCTACTCATCGCCCCATCGGATAGCGCAGCTCGTTGAAACCTGGTCGCGGGACTGTTCGGCGTGATGATCTATGATGCGAGGTGGGAGTGTCTGATGAGTTGGCGGTTCGTTCTAATATTCGTCGTCGCAACTCGCGCTTGGTCCTGCATGTGCGCTGGGGATTGGCCTTCGGTCAAACAAGCTTGGCAGAAGGCCCCGTTTGTGTTTTTAGGAACCGTAGAAAGCGCGTCTCCCGACGGAGACGGCAATCGAACGATGTTCAAGGATCAATCCGTCCGCATTCGCGTTGATGAGGCATTCAAGGGGGTATCCAGCGGTCAAATAATCGAACTACATCAAGGCGCAACTGATTGCGATGCCAAGTTCAAGACTGGCGAGCGCGCGGTCTACTACCTGTTTCGCGAAACGAACGGAAGCTGGATCGTACCGGCCTGCACGCATGCCATCGGCAACGCCGAACCCGGAGGAGACGATTTGCTGTTCCTGAGGGGATTGCCAAAGTCTGCAATCGGAACGAGGCTCTCGGGCGAAGTCGAACTCTACGAAGACTCACCGAAACAGTCCTTTCACCGAATAGGCGGCGTTCCGAATGTCCGAGTAAAGATTTCCGGTCCATTGGGGGTCAATCAAGAGGCGACAACTAATAGCGCTGGTGTGTATGAAGTATTCGGTCTGCGCCCCGGAAGATACTCCGTCAGTATTCACGCTCCCAGTGGTTTCAAAATCAACTTTCCTGTTGTTACAGGCTCCCCGCGCGTCAAGGGGGACGACGCCGCCGTTGAACTCGCACTAAACGGCGGAGCCAGTGTGGGCTTTGTGTTGAAGGCGGACACACGATTGTCCGGGCGCATGCTCGACGCGGCTGGTGGGCCTTTGGCTGACGTGTGCATCGATCTCGAACCGGTGGAAGGACGCGGCGAGAATGGTGCGCGATTCTTCGATTGTTCGAAAGCACGTGGACTGTTCGAGATGACCATGATGCCTCCCGGCAAGTACTGGCTCGTGGCACGAGATACCATTGTGGCGGGCCGCTTCAGCTCGAAATCTACGCTGTACTACCCTGGCGTAAGAGATCGGCAACGCGCCGTGGCGGTCACGATCAATCCGGGTAAGTACATCGAAGGTCTTGCGATACGAATTCCGGCCCATGACAAGCGGTACAGAATGGCCGGGAAAGTGCAGTATGCGGACGGCGCGACGCCTGAGACCGCAACAGTGACGTTTACATCCCCGTTGCATGGGTACACGGAAACCGCAGAGACCGGCCCGGATGGGTCCTTTGGCATGTCCGTCGTTGCGGGAATGCAGGGCCATCTAGACGGAAAGGTGTCCATTATGGAACCTATGCTGAGCCGGTGTCCCGAGCTAAAAGTGGGGCCGAGCCAGCGCGGGATATTTCGCTTCATCGACGCCAACCCAATCCCCCTTTCAAGCGATTCCGACCACGAAGATCTCAAACTCGAACTACCGTCCCAATCCTGCAAATCTCCGCCGCCGGGTCGCAAATGAAGCGACGATTTTTCCCCAGGTATCGTGGGGCGTTTGTTGGTCGCTACGCTGGTAGCTACGCCACGTGTCTAGGACCGTCTCCGGATCTCCCCCGCGTCAACGTCCGTGTCCAAGTGATTGAGGATAGACGCATCCGTTTTCTGTAGACGCCAACCCGTCGAACTACGAACCAGAAGGTCGGCAGTTCGAATCTGTCTGGGCGCACCATAAAATCAATAAGCTACAGCCTCAAATTAAGCCTCGGTTTCCAAATACTTACGTCAACTGGCAAACCGGAGCGCTGGCAGGCACCTGCCGAGCTCTGGAAAGCACTTCCCCGCCGAGGTCCGCGCACCGCCAATGAGGATGTGGAGGATAGGCAGAACTGCGCGGGTGATCCTGCTACTATGTGCGTCGAGCGTCACGCTGCGCCGGACTGCTGTCCAATTCAATTTCCACTGGCGCCCTCAATTGCGTCTCCTGTAATATCTGTTGGGCGCACCGGGCGTGGGAACGTTGTCGGCGACCTGCGCCCCGCTGGCATGCGCCCGGGTCAATGCAGCGGTGAGGGTGATGCCGGTGCCGGAGACCTGTGCACCGGCCGCGTGCGCAAGAGTGAGCGGCGCGGCGACGGTGATTGTGGCGCCGCCTCTGCCGCCACCTCTGCCGGTGGCGACGACAACCGCTGTCTCATGGTTCGCGCCACTGTCAATGGTGATGGTCTGGCCGGCGCTAAAGCCTATCGCGCTGGCGACAGGGATAACGGTCGCGCCCACGTCGGTGGCGGCGCCCACCGTGGTGGCGCCTGCCGTGCCAACCGTCGCGATGACGGCGGTCTCGAGGTTCGCGCCCGTATCGATCATAATCGTCTGGCCGGCGGCAAAGTCCGCCACGCTGGCCACTTTGATATTGGTCGCGCCGGCGGCCGAACCGAACGGCAGCGTGGTGGCGGGCTGCACCAGGAAATCGGTGCAGTTGCTGTCGGTGTCGACGCCGTCCGGGAAGCGGCCCGCGCTCCGATTGGCCGCGGCGACCGGACCGAGCCGGGCGAAGGCACGCGGCAGCCACCCTGCCCCGGTCCGGAGGCGGCCTGGTAACCCTCGGCGGCCCATGGGTCGACGAGGCCGCCGTAGTTGAGGCTGTCGACGACCAGGCCTGCGGCGTCACGCAGCACCATGCTGCCGGCGGCGGGCAGAGAGGGCGGGGCCCCCGAACCACTGGTTGGGCGCCGGCGTTCCCTGATAGCCCGCGGTTGTGACCGCGGCGTCACGCACAACCGCGTCGATCGCGTGGTCTTTGGCCAGGGGGCTGTCGAGCGTGATGCCGGTGCCGAGCGGCTGGACGGGCTCGTTGCTCGAGTGGGCAAAGGCCGTCGCCGGCTGGAAGCTGATCCCCGTTCCCCGATCGCTGAAGGGAAGGTTGGCCGCATGGTTGAACTTCAGCGGGGCGGCCAGGTCGAGGCCCGTGCCCTGAGCCACCACCCCCTCGCGGTTGAGATGCGCCCGGCCGAGGGCCGGCGTAAAGTCGATGCCGGCCGCCGTACCGACGCGGTGATGGTAACGGTTTCCTGGTTCGCGGGGGTGCCGACGGTCATCTTGTCGCCCACGGCGAAACCATTGATGCCGCGAACTTTGATATTGGTCGCGCCGGCACTCGCATTCGCCGAGAGCGACGTGCGGCTCGCCTGCGTGCCGACACGCGTGACCGTGACGGTCTCGATCCCATGGCCGACGCTGTCGATGTCCAACCTGATCTTGTCACCGACCGAGATGTTGGCGACGGACGTCACCTTGATGTTGGTCGTGCCGGCGGGCGCGTCCGCCGCCAGAAAGGCTTGCGTGCCCGGCTTGCCGACCGCGGTGACCGTGGCCACCTCGTACTGCTCCATAGTCTTGGCGACGGCGGGGTAGGTGGCGCCATAGCCGAGGGCGATCTTCTCGCCGACCACGAAGCCGGACACGCTGGTGACCGGCACGCTGGTCGAGCCGGCGGGGATCGTGATCACCGGGCCGTCGGGGAGGGGTTGCCACAGCGTCGTACTGCTGCCGGCCGCCGTCCCGATGCTCGCGATCTTGCGGGTCTCCGCACTGGAGCCGGTGTCGATGTTGATCGTATCGCCGACCGTCATGCCGGTCGTGCTCCTGACGTAGATGGTGGCATCGCCCTTGCGCGCGGGGGCCGCCGAGCCCGGAGTTGGAGAGGCCGAGCAGGTAGAAGCCGCGAGCCGCGAGCTTCGTCCCGGCCGGGATCTTCACCGTCGAGAAGATGGCCTGCTGGGTCGGGTGCTCGGTCAGGGTCCAGTTGGAGATGTCGACGTCACCGGCGCCGGCGTTGTAGAGCTCGATGAACGAGTCCGTGGAGTTGTGCGGGAGAACCGGCGCTAATGCGGAACTCGTTGATCTTGATCGGGCTGACGTTCCGCACCTTCTCGGCCGTGGTCTCGGATTGCGTGCCGCCGCGTGTCGGGTTCGTCCACGGGCGTTGCCGACCAGGTCGCCGTTGAAGGCCGCCGGTCCCGAGGTGACCTTGAAGGTCGCGCTCACGCTCGCACCCGGCGCGACCGGGTCAGCGAATCGTCTTTGACGTCTCGGTGGTGCCCGTAACGACGGAGGTCCACTGCTTGTCGGGCACGGAAATGCTCAACTTGACGCCCACCGCGGGCGCCCCCGTGGTGTTGGTGAACGTCACGGTGGTGTCCTGCGAGGATCCCGGTGAGAACGTCTGGAGTCCTGGCGGAGTGGCAGTTGCCGACGCCGGCGCCAGGCTCAGCCGCGGCACGTCGTACCTGGCAGCCACGACGTTGGCCTGCACCAGCTGGTCGGTGGCGTCCGTCGGGAAGGTGCCTGCGGCCGTCATCGCGCCTTCATAGAAGGTGCCCTGCGAGCCGTTGCTGTTGTCGCCGCCGTTGCCCAGGAGGATGGCTCCCTGCTTGCGCATCGGGTCATAGGTGGAGTTGACGCGCGGTCCGTCGAACATGACCGACAGCGCGCCCTCGCTGCGCGTCGCCGCCCATGGAGGTCCAGTGGTGCGGTTCGCCCTTGGCCATCGCGGTCACGAATCGCCAGGTGATGTTCGGCAGGTTGGCGCAGAGTTTGGATCCATCCGGGTTGACGCAACCGACGAGGTTGTTCTCCTGGTCGGTCATGATCCACGGGCCGGGGGGTGGGCCGTGATACCAGGCGCCGGCGTCGCCGTAGTAGGTGGTTTCCATGGTGCCGTTGTCGTCGTCGCGGCTGTCGATCTCGGCGTTGCCGTAGTCGAAGCAGCAGCCGGAGTTGTAGTGCTGGCCGTTGATGACCCAGTACTGCCCCTCCGCCTGGTCGTCGACTGCGGTGCCCTTCGCGTCGTCGTGGCGGAGGCCCATGCCCGGCTCGATGAAGACGCCGTAGGCCTTGTGGCCCATGATCGTAATCGGCGCCATGTCGGCGACCGGAAGGTTGTTGAACCCGCCCATGGCCGGGCCGCTGAATCCGCCGCGGGGCGCCTGGGTGAGGTCGTTGTGCTTGGGGGATTGGTCGTAGATGGTGGTGATCCAGCAGTAGGTGTTGGCGCAGAACGCGTCCTGCGCGGCCGCGTTGGCGTATCCGCCCGCATCCGGAGACGGCGACGCGACGGGCTGGACGACGCCGATGTCCAGGGTCTTGCCGTCCGACTGGCGCAGGACCTGGTAGAGCGGGCCGTTGTAGGAGGCGTACAGCGCGCGCGTGGTGCTGTGGGCGGCCACGCAGGGGTCGCCGGCGGCGGCGTAGATATCACATGGGCCTTGCGGCCTGGGCGGAGGAACGTTGGGTCCCGCTCCCGGCCTGTGGCCGCCATCGTCGAGGTGGCGCCAATCAGCGTGAGCGCCAGTGCGAGCATTAGCGCAAGATTGATTCTCGTTTTCATGTTTATCCTATTCGCCTGGGCAAGACCGCCTAGAAGGTCATACTATCAGCTGTCCTACGCGCAGCGTGAAGCCGCGTGAACTGTATGTCTGTCAGGGCTTCCACGGGAAGAAACTCAAGCAGGCAATGGAATTCTTAGCTGCTGTTGATGAAGTCGCTTCCCGCGCTCAATTGTCTGAGGGATGGACATACGCTCATCTACCTGAATCAAGTGCGATTTCATCGGAACCATCTCCGGAACCCACCCATCGTCCGGCACCGGCATAGCGGGCATCTGTTTTGAGAGGCCAGGTAACGGCCTCCTAACCCGTTACCTCTCGTACACGTGAATCTTGGGATCTACACTTGATCCCATGACCTTACGCGACCTGCTCCTTAATTCCGCAAGCTGGGCCCTGGGATGTGCCTTCCCGTGCGTTGCGCTTGCGACGTCACTTTCTATAAGGATGTTCTGTCGGTACTGGAACTGCGCTGTCAACAGGGAGAAGCGACGCCGCAACAGGTCGCGAATAAGGGAGGCAACCGATGATGTCTTGGGAGGAACTGGACTAGTTCACGACGCGGCTGGCTGGATGGTTCCTCGACCAGGGATTGCAATCCCGCGATCGAGTCGCGATTCACTGGTCGAACCGCATCGAAACTGTGCAGTTGTTCTTCGGCTCGTGGAAGGCTGGCGTGATCGCGGTTCCGGTCAGTTCACGGTTGAACCCGGCGGAGATCTCCCATATTCCGGAGCACTCGCAAGCCCGCATGTGCTTCAGCGAGCCGGCGCTGGCGCCATTAGCGGCGAAAGCAGGCGCGGAAATATTTCGAGCGAGCTACCTCGCCTGGAGCCGGCCTATGGGGCAGTGCCAGAAGTCGATCCGAATCAGCCCGCCGCGATCGGATGTACACCTCTGGTACGACGCCCCGTCCCAAAGGCGTCACGCACATACGGCCCGTCAAAACTACCAACTTTCCACTCACATACTGGTTCCCGGTGCGGCTATGGATGTAGAGAGTCGGGCAGTTCACCGCACCGTCCCAGCGACATCGCCGGTCACCACGTTTATGGAACCGGTGAAGGTAATATCGCGTGATGAGTTGCCCACGTACAAAATATATGAGCCGGGCTGAGTTGCCCAACTGTGCGTGGTCGAGTTCCAATACGACAACGGGTGATTCGTCGCAGCCGGGTCAATCGTAATAGTGACCGCCTGTTGCTGGCCTGGGTTGAGCCAAATCTTCTCGAAACCAACGAGCCGCTTGGGTGGTTCGCCGAGCGAAGCCGGGAGCCCAAGATACACCTGTACCACTTCCGCGCCATAACGGCTCCCCGTGTTTTGTACTGTCGCGGTGACCGTGACCGGCTGCGTTCCATTGACGCTCGACGGTGTCACCGTGACGTTGGAAATGGAAAACGTCGTGTACGAAAGGCCAAAACCGAAGGGGTACAACGGCGTGATGTTCTGCTGATCGTACCAGCGGTAGCCAATCTCCATGCCCTCCGAATAATAGACCGTCGGTCCGGTATAGCCGTCGACGGTCGCGGTCACGCCGGGATACTCGGATGGCGTGGTTGCCGGAACATCAGTGGCCAGCACCGGGAAGGTTGCCGCGGTTTTTCCCGAGGGGTTCGCGTTGCCGAACAACAGGTCCGCCACGATGTTGCCGTCCTCTTCGCCCGGGTACCAGGCTTCCAGAATCGCCGGAACGATAGAGGCCCACGGCAGCGTAACCGGGTCGCCGTTCTTGAGGACAACCACGGTATTCGGCTGGGCGGCGGCAATGGTCTCGACGATGGTGTCTGGCAACGGGGCGCCGCTGGAGGCCGCAGCCATGGCGATGGTGGCACGGTCGGAACCCTCCGATTCGGAGTCGCCGACCATAACGAGCGCGAGGTCGGCTCCTTGTGCGGCGGACGCAGCCGCGGTGAGGCTGGTCGTGTTGGAAACGTTGTAATAGGTGATCGCCGCCGTAGGGCACGCGTTTTTCAAACCTTGCAGCGGAGTGACGGTGTAGAGCGGCGAAACCGACGAACTGCCACCACCGCCCGTGTATGCGGCGCCGGCGAAGATCGACGGTCCGATCAGCGCGATCTTCTGCGTGCCGCAGACCAGCGGGAGAGTGTTGTTCTCGTTGCGGAACAACACCGCGTTCTGCTCGCCGATAGACCTGGCCGTGAGTCCGTGTGCCGTCTGGTCAGCCCCACTAATCTGCGGTCCCTGCGGATATGCTGCGCCAGGATACGACATATTCAGGTCAAAGTCGCCCACCTGAAACATCACGGTGTACCTGCGCAGCAGGGCGGTCTCGATATTGGCTTGCGTGATTGCGCCTGAACTGATCGCGCTATTGAGATTGGCGGCGGTGAAATAGATGGGGGTGTTCATTTCCAGATCCTCGCCCGCGAGCAGCGAAGGCGCAGTGCTCTGGGTGGCGCCAAAGTCTGACTGGACGTAACCTTGGAAGCCCCATTGGTTGCGCAAGGCAGTGGTCATGGATGAGGCATCCTGGCACTCGTGCACGCCATTGACCAGGTTATAGGCGCACATCACGGAATGAGCGCCGCCATCCGTGACGCACATGTTGAAGGGCACGAAGTAGATTTCATTCCGGCTTCGCTCGTCGAGGATATCGTTGACAGTCATGCGATTCACTTCCTGCTCATTGCCCTGGAAATGCTTGCACATCCCGATGACGTTATGGCTCTGGTCACCCTGGATCTCCTGGGCGGCCATGGTGCCTGCCAGCATCGGGTCCTCGCCTAGGTATTCAAAATTGCGCCCACCCTGCGGCACGCGCAACATGTCCATACCCGGTCCCTCGATAACCTGCATGCCGAGGCTCTTAGCTTCCGCCCCAATCACGTCGCCGGCTCTGAACGCCAGCGCCGGATCGAATGACGACGCGATTCCAAGTGTTGATGGAATGGCAGTGGCCTTCGCCACCGTAGTGCAATCGCCCTGCCCCACACCGGGAGGGCCGTTGCTGATGCGAAAAGTCTGTATGCACAAGGACGGAATCCCCAGCACATGCCGTGCAGATGAGCCGCACCCCGGAACCTCGGGGAAGGTGCCGCTCACCCCGGCCATCTGCTCCTCCATCTGAGGCAACGTCATGGCATTGACCAGGGATTGCGCCCGATTCGCGGGCGTGTAGAGCGTGGTTGTCCAGTACGGGTCGTTGGGATTCATCCAGGCGGGAGCGGTCGCCGGCTGTCCTGGCAGCGCCGCCTGGTTGCCGCACGCTTTCACCAAAGCGCCCGTCGATGCCACCGTGAGATATGCGCCTGCCGGTGAACTGACGCCGTTGATCATCATCACGATGCTGTGATCGCCGCTCGCCAATGTGGGAACTACAATGTTGAGTTGGTAAAGGCCCGCATTCTGCGGAACCACCCCCGCGTATTGAATCGCCGTGGGATCGAGCGCCTCTCCATCCAGGCTGACGGTGAGTCCGCTGACCCGCGCGGCAGCCGGAGGCAACTGACCCGGACCAAATGACGGGTTAGTCAATCCCAATCCGGTGGCGTAGATCGTCAAAATCTCACCCGGATACGCCGGCGCAAAACCCGCGCCCAGCCTCGCCGGATCGCCGATGTCTGCGCCGGTGATGCCATCCGTCGCGGCCACTGGGTTCTTGCCATCCGCGTTATTCGTCGAATAGAAGAACTCGGGCGCAACGGCCTGGACCACAACGTTCACGGTGTTGGATGCTGTTTGACTTGGAGTATTGCAGCCGGTGAGCACCTGAACTGCAACGGCACCGGAGGCCGGGAGTGGGGGCGCCTGCACGTTGAGTTGGCTTGGAGTTACCAGGAATATGGGCGCAAGTTGCGAGCCGAACAGGACGCACACGCCCACCAGGTTCCCCGGAACCAGGCCATTCACCAGATCGCCGCCAGACACCTTGCGCAACGTTCCTGCCGGTGCGAAATTCTGCCCGAATATCGAGAGAATGGCATTAGGTGACGCCACCTGGATCGCCGGTACGCTCAGACCCGCGCTCGCCACGCCGCCAGGGGAAATCTGTGGAAGGATTTGCGTGGTCGCGGTGATCGAGAACGTAACAGCCGTCAACCCGGCGACGCTGGCCGTAATCGTGATCGGACCCGCAGTTGCGCCCAACGTCACGTTGATTCCAACCTGGCCACTGGCCCCTGTCACGGTAGATGACGAGTTCAACTTGGCGGATCCGGAGGTGACGGCAAATGTCACGGTGACGCCGGCGAACGGAACCCCGGCGGGATCAGCTACGCTCACGATCAACGGATTTGGCAGCGTGGCGCCGGGTGGGGCGGATTGGTTGTTTCCTGATAGGATCGTCAATTGCCGCACGTGGGGCGTGAGTTGGGGGATCTCTTCACCGGGCGCGTCGGCGAAGTAAGCCACGTCTCCGGGACCGAACGCCAGACCGTAGCCTATGTTGAAGGCTCCAACCAGATCGGCTGGCGTTGCCAATCCCACTTCCCCGGAGGATTGCCGCGTGCCGGTTCCTGCAATCGTCGTGATGATTCCGGTCGAGCCCGCCATCCGCATCCTTCCGTTGTGCGGATCGCCGATGAAGGTCCGGTTCGCGCTATCCACGGCTACGCTGGTGACCTCGCGGGGCGCGGCGGCGACGATTGAATATGGAGTGCCCGAGAGTCGGGCCAGCAGGTAGAGAGGCAGGCAACCTACAGCGGCAAGAGTTCGGGAGGCAGACGTCATAGCGCTCCTTCTAACATTTGCAGTACAGATCATTCTTTCGCAGCGGGGGGCGGAAATCAAGACTTACTAGAATAATAGGTGACGTTGTCCAGCTTCGCCCCGTGGCGCCACGCTGAAGACGGCTGTTGCGTGGCGACCTGAAGAGCTACCTTGATTCCTCGTAGCCACCACCAGGCCGCGCCTCTATACTGTTGCGGCAGCACGGAATGACGAAGAAGCCGAAAAACTTTTCCCCGAGGGGTTAATATACTACCTGATGCCGATCCTCATGCTGTTCCTGCTATCGCTCCTCGCGTACCTGCCCGTAGCCGCGCAACCCCTCGGGCTTGAGAATGCACTGGCAACGCCGATTCTGGCTCCGAACCAACCACTAGTGGAGGTTCAGGTATATACCGCCTCCCACGTGAAATCCATGCCGTTGGTGAGCAGTGCACAGCAATGGACACACACGAAAGAGCAGTTGCGACAGCAACTGCTGAATGAAGTCGTTCTGCGCGGAGAGGGCCGCAAGTGGGCTGAAGCGAAGACTCGCGTGGAATGGCTGGACGTCCTTCCCGGCAATGGCTACCGCATCAAACGTCTCCGTTACGAGGTGGTCCCTGGTCTGTGGATTCCCGCGCTGTTATATGAGCCCGCGAAACTCACCGGCAAGGTTCCTGTGATCCTGAACGCCAACGGACATGAGGGAACCGGCGTTTCGAACGACTACATCCAGATCCGCTGCATCAACGAGGCGAAAAAAGGTGCGATCGCCCTCAACTTCGAGTGGCTGGGAATGGGACAGCTCAAGACGGATGGCTTCAGCCATGCACGGTCCAATCAACTGGATCTGGTGGGAACCAACGGCGTTGCCCTGCACTATCTTTCTCAGAAGCGCGGACTCGATATTCTCCTGGCTCATCCCAACGCCGACCCGTCGCGGGTCGCGGTGACCGGACTTTCGGGCGGTGGTTGGCAGACCATCCTCATCAGTTCGCTGGACCCTCGGGTAACTATCGCCGCGCCGGTGGCGGGATATTCCAGCTTCGTTACCCGCGCGCAGTTCCCCGAGCCGGACCTCGGCGACAGCGAACAGACTCCGGTGGACCTGGCGAGCATCGCCGATTACACCACCCTCACGGCGATGCGTGCTCCTAAGGCCACCATGATTAGCAACAACGCCTATGACAACTGTTGTTTTCGCGGAGACTACGCCAACGCCCCTCTGATTTGGGCGGCTCGCCCCTTCTATGCGTTATACGGGGCGGCGGACAAGCTGACCGCGCATATCAACTTCGATCAGGGCCACAACTACGGCCAGGAGAACCGGGAGGCGTTCTATCGCTTCGTCCGCGACAACTTCTATGGCGGCGACGACGCAGCCTTTTCGCAGAAGGAGATTCCGTCGGAGGTCGACGTCCGCACGATGGAGCAGTTGCGGGTTGAGCTGCCCGCCGACAACCTGGACATCCACCAACTCGCCCTGAAGCTCAGCGAAGGTTTGCCGCGCAAAACAGGAACCCCGAGGCTCGCGGATGTCGTCAAAGCCCGTACCTACAAGATAAGCGCAACCGAAGCAGGCGTCGGGCAGGAGGTAGAGGGGATTCGATTTCGCTACTGGCGGCTGCGACTCGACAACGACTGGACGCTGCCCGCGGTCGAGATGGGCGATGCCACGAATCAAAAGGTCACGCTGCTCATCGGCGACCAGGGAAGAACCGCTGTCGCGACCGAGGCTCGCAGGTTGGTAAAGCAGGAAGGCCGCCGGGTGATTGCGGTGGATCCGTTCTACTTCGGTGAATCGAGGATTGCGAAACGCGACTGGTTATTCGCGCTGCTGATTTCTTCCGTAGGCGATCGTCCCCTTGGCATTCAGGCGAGCCAGATTGCAGCTGTTGCGCGCTGGATACAGTTAAAGTCAAAATCACCGGTAACCGTGGAATCCTTCGGACCCCGCACCAGCCTGATCGCCGCCGTGGCGGCTGCTTTGGAACCCAAAGCCATCGTGGCCATTAACACCCATGGGGCGCTTTCGTCGCTTCACGACGTACTTCGCAGCGACATGACCGTGGACAAATTCCCGGAGTTCTTCACCTTCGGCCTGCTCGAAGCCTGGGACATCCCCGGCGCCGGCCAATGGCAGTCGCTGTTCGACGGCAAGACCTCGGCAGGCTGGCGTACTCTGGCGAAACCGCAGTTCCCAACCAACGGAGGATGGGCGGTGGAAGACGGAACGATCCGGTCTGTGGCATCGGGCAAACGCGCCGACATCTCGACCGAACGCAGTTTCCGCAATTTCGAATTGATGTTTGACTGGAAGCTGGCCAAAGGCACCAACAGCGGCGTGAAGTATCTGGTGTTCGGCATGCGCCCGAACCCTGAAGTCGGTCGAATTGACCCGGAAGTGCCCAAGGCGCTCGGCCTGGAATTGCAGTTGATCGACGACGAACGCGTGGCCGACGCGAAAGGGGGACCAAGCCACGGTACCGGAGCTTTGTACTTGTTCGCCGCACCAACGGCGAAACTGCCTCCGCTGCCCATCGAGCAATGGCACACGGCTCGCGTTCTGGTGAAAGGGAGTCACGTGGAGCACTGGCTGGACGGCGTCAAAGTACTCGATACTGACCTCGAATCGGAGACGCTGCGCGGAACCATGGAGACTCAGTCGCGTGAGGATATCCCGAAGCTGAAGAATCTGGACGAACTGAAAGCGGACCCGGCGAAGAAGTATCCGCTGGTGATCACCCACCACGGCGGCGACGCGTGGTTTCGCAATATCCGGATTCGTGAGCTGAACTGAGTCTGGCCTATACCCCCGACCACTGCAAACCCGCATCTTCCGCCGCACCCAGCGCGAGGCCCACGGCATCATACCGGTCGAGTCCCTTCGCCAGCATCGTCAAATACCGGTCGATCAACAAATTGAGAATGGGCATGGGAGCCCGCGCATCCGACGCGGTCTTCTGCACCAAATGCATGTCCTTCAAGATCAGGGGAATCGAGAATCCCGCAGGTTCAAACTGCGCACGAATAATCCCCTTGCCATAGTTCACATAAATCGGGCAGTTGAAGATCGTGGAACTCAGCATATTGAGTAAATCCGCGCGAGGCACTCCATTTTTCTCCGCCATCGCCGACGCTTCTGCCATCGCCTCGATCGCCGCAGTCAGCAGAAAATTGCCCGCCAGCTTCACCACGTTAGCCGCCCCCACCTCCTCGCCGAAGTCGAAGACCCCTTGCGCGATCGTGTCGAACACTGGCTTCACCGCTTCCTTCGAAGCCGCCGCACCCGACGTGCAGATCCACAATTTCTTTGCCGCTGCAGCCTCCGGACGCCCAAAGACGGGAGCCGCTACAAACTGCCCGCCGAACCGCGCATGACGTTCCGCCAAGGTTCGCGAAGTGACCGGCGAGACGGTGCTCATCGAAATATGTATGCCCGTCCCCAGCGCCTCGCAGAAAGCGTCGCTCGCCACTTCGAGAACGGCCCGATCGTCAGCCACAACCGACACTACCACGCCGCCAGCGGCCGCAGTTTCAACAGGAGACTTCGACGCCGTTGCTCCCTTAGCGACGAGTCGTGCAGCCTTCTCCGCCGTGCGATTGTAAACCTGCAAAGAAAACCCGCCAGCCATCAGGTTCTCCGCAATCGGCAAACCCAGTTTTCCCAGCCCAATAAATCCTAATGTTTCGACCATATCGCTAGTATCGCCCGCAACGGGAGACAGCGTTCATCGAAACGATGCAGGCGCAATCATCGACTAGGGCCATTTCGGAGTCGCAGGCTCCCTTGACCTCGGACGCGGTGCCGCGGACCAACATCACCTTATCCGCCGCCATGTTGGGATCCCAGTTTTCCGCAGAGGCAGTTCCGTGAATCCTGAACGTGCCATCACCAGCGCGTAGAAGCCATAGTCTGCAAATTTTCTCCATTAGAATGGCCGCAATATTGCAGGAAAAGGTGGTACCGACTATATGCAATTCTGATCACTTTCATCCCGCAGAGATGGCCGCTTCATGAAACGAAGTGATGTAATGAAAACCGATAGCATCAGCCCCTTCAAAATCGCCGTAGACCCCGATGTATCGCGAAGCCCGCTGGCAAATATATCTCACGCTGCGCTGCCGCCCCGTGGCGATAGCTCCTATTAATCTGGCTAGGACTTTTTCTTTGGGATCCTGGCTCCAGACTTACGCGCTTCGTTCAGGGCAATCGCGACAGCCTGCTTGCGGCTTTTGACCTTCTTACCGCTGCCCGATTTTAGCGTGCCTTCCTTCTTCTCCTTTATGACCTTGTGGACCTTGCGTTTTGCTTTGGTGCTTGATACTGTTGCCATATTTCTGTTCCTCTTATCGTTCTCCAAATAATGTTTGGAGCAAGTCGAGGCCCATCCGACCAATACGATTGTAGGCCGCAACTTGTAACGCGGCCATTGTTCAAGCGGCCTTGCGGGATGGTGCTGTATAACTCTGAATGAGACGTAGCACGCAAGCTTCCTCCGGATAGAGGGTTTGCTGGTCAGACGATTTCCCGGGTGGCTTAGTCTGCCGCGAGGGCTTAACGAACCGTGGCAACGCTCCTTCCAGATAAGCTTCAATTACTGCGGGATGAACGTAGTAAGCTCGGCATGTCGAGGGTCTGTTGCCAAGACGGGTTGCCGTATCTTTGATCGCCGCCACGATGTTGCGCTTGGCTTCTGCCGCGCTCTTGAACGAGCCAAGGGCGTGAAGTGCCAAAGTCGTCTGCACTGTGCCGGCCCAGGTTCTGAAGTCTTTGGCTGTAAAATCTTCGCCAGTGATACTTTTTATATAGCTGTTAACGTCGCCCGAACAGATGGTATGAATGGCGCCCTCATCATCCAGGTACTCGAACAGGCTATATCCAGGCAGGTCATGACACGCTTTTACCACCTTGGCTACCCGGCGGTCGTGGAGTTCCACTTCATGGCTTAGGCCGCTCTTACCGCGAAACCGAAACCGTAGGGTAGAACCCTCGATATCCACATGCCTGTTACGGAGAGTCGTCAGGCCGAAGGAGTCGTTCTCTCTTGCATACTCAACGTTCCCCACGCGAATAAAAGTCGTCTCGAGCAAGCGAACGACGGAAGCCAGAACCTTTTGCCTTGGTACTCCCGAGAGTCGTAGGTCCCTGTCTGTCTGCTGCCGGATCAATGGAAGTGCCCGCGCAAATTCCGCCATCCTCGCAAACTTAGTCTCGTCGCGCACCTTTCGATAACGCGGATGGTAGCGATACTGCCTGCAGCCGCGTGCATCGTAGCCTACGGCCTGCAAATGGCCGTTGACAAAGGGGCAGATCCACACTCGCGACCACGCGGGAGGAATCACCAGCGAGCGGATTCGCTGGATTTGCGCCCGATCGCGTAGCACCGCGCCGTGGGTGTCCAGATAACAAAATCCCTTGCCCGCCCGCCGCCGCGTGAACCCCGGAGAATTCGCTTCCACATAGCGCAAGCCCACGTTCACTGCCGAGTCGATGGCATCTGGCGGAAGTTTCGAACGGCGTCGCTGTACTGACATCCACGATCCGCATGGCACCACCCGGGCCAATGTGCGATGTCAAACCGCCGCGGTCGCCTCATCCGCATTCGAACGAGAAACTCCATGCAATGGCTTGGCACGTGCTCGGTGTCGTTGAGATGCCCCAAGCCGCGGTGCCCAAAGGCTTCCAACCGCTCTCCGCGGATGAAATGCAGCATTTGCGGGAACGCGGTCGTTTCGATAGGTCTGACGGTCGTTTTGATCTCTTTAAAACAACCAAGAAATACGACGGGGATCTGGGACGCGTGCAGCACGGCTTTCCCAGGGCGGTGGAACTGCCTCTCTGATGGATGATGGTCGCCCGGCGCGGCTTCCCTGCCCTCACGAGATTCTCTGTCCCATAACTGAAGAAAACGCGTCGGTCGCTTTCTTCTTCATCCGTTTCAACACCGCTTCCATCGTGAACTGGCCAGCCGCTTTCAGACCTTTGAGTTCTTTCCATTCGAGAGGCGTTGCCACCGGCGCACCCGGACGGGCGCGAACCGAGTAGTCGGCAATCGCCGTTGCCGTGTAGTCGTTGCGGAAGTAATCGATAAAGATCTTTCCCGTGCGTTTCGCCTTGCTCATCGTAGCTACATAAGCATCGGGCGAGGCGGTCACCATTTCTTCCGCCACAGAAGCCGCGAACGTTTTTACTTTCGGCCATTGGTCCTTTCCGGCCAGCGGCACTGTCACGTGTAAACCTTTTCCGCCGGTCGACTTCAGGACCGATTCCAGTCTCTTTCGCTTCAACCGCTGCCGCAAATCTTGAGCGGCCAGTTTAAGAGCCTCGAAGGGGACATCCGGCGCAGGGTCCAGATCAAAAACCAGCCGGTCCGGGTAATCAATCGCATCGATCGTGGCGCCCCACGGATGAATTTCGATCGTACCCATCTGGATCACCTCCAGCAACCCTTTTTCATCGTCGATGTAGAGATACTCGTACTTCTTGCCGTTATGCTCAAACTCAAATGGGCGCACATCCTTTCCCAGACCACGTCCGGGATTGCGCTGGTAAAAACATTCGCTGTCGATCCCGGCCGGGCAGCGCAAAAGACTGATCGGCCGTCTGACAATGCGCGGCAGCAGCAGTGGCGCCACACTCGCATAATATTCGGCCACGGCGCCTTTCGTAATATGGCCGGTCTCCGAAATAACCCGATCGGGATGCGTGATCGCGATGCCGTGAACCACCAGGACAGAAGCTGATTGACTCGCGGATTTCGCCTTCACCGGGGTAGCCACGGTGTCTCCTTTCTTACTTCGCCGGCATCCTTGTCTTCCCGCAGACCCTGGAAAGACGGATGCCGGATCCGCCCATCGTTGGTCCATTCGGTAAATGCAACTTCGCAGAGTAAAACCGGTTTGAGCCAATGGATGGACTGATATTCATTGCCGCTCATGCCGGCGGTTTCCGCGCGCGTCAATAACGATTTTTCGGCGGTCAATCCGTCAAACCGGTGCATCAGTTCGCGAGCGCTCTTCATCGAGAATCCTGTCCCCACCTTCCCGGCATAACGCAAGTCCGCCTTTTGCCGGTACGCCAGGTACAGCGCCCCCAACGCTCGCCCGCCCGAGCGCGCCTTACTGTATCCCAGGATGATAAATTCCTGCCGCTGCAGGCACTTGGTTTTCAGCCAGCTTCTGTCGCGCCCCATCACCTAGGAGGCATCCGCCTTTTTCGAAATGATTCCCTCAAGACCTTTCTCACAGGACTCCGCGAACATCTCCGTACCCTGACCCGCAAGGTGTTCGCTGTAGCGCAGCGCGCCTTTCTTTGTTTGATCCAAAAGCGGCTGGCCCAAAAGTTTCGCCAACTTCTTCTTGCGCTCAGTCAACGGCTGCTTCGTCAGTTCCTCGCCGTCAAGATGTAACAGATCGAAGGCATAGGCCACGATCTTTTTCGCGTCTCCGCCCTCGCCGAGCGCCGCCTGCAGAGCCTGAAAACCGCTCTTCCCCTGAGCGTCAAGAACCACGGCTTCCATATCGACCACAGCATCGGTTACGTTCAGCCTTCTAAGCGCTTCTGTAACCGATGGAAAACTTTCCGTCCAATCCTTGCCGTTGCGTGTGCGCAAACGCGCTTCGCCGCCGGCCACGAAGGCTAACAAACGGTAGCCGTCGAACTTGATTTCATGCAGCCATTCGGGACCGTCCGGAGGCTCGCCGACCAGCGTCGCCAGTTGGACCTCGGGATAGCGCCGCATCAATTCGTTCAAGTGGCTGCCTGCCCTGCCCGTTGACGTTTTCTTTTTCTTAGGCGCCTTGGCCCCTGCGATTTCCTCCATAGAGCGACTGGTCGTCACGCTGGATGACGACTCCTCAAGATATTCTCCGTCTGCGCTCTTGCGGGCTTCCGGATCGTCCTTCTTGATGAGCAGCCAGTTCACCCGCTTCGCGTCGCCATGCATGCGGACCAGGTCCCATCTGCCTTTCAACCGCTTGCCGTGCAGCACGAAAGACAGGTGCCCCTTCTTCAGTCCGGCGTGCGGGTCCCCGACCGCTTCCCACGTGCCGGTGTCCCACAGCATCACCGTGCCCCCGCCGTATTCGCCTCGCGGTATTGTTCCTTCGAAGTTGCCGTATGAAAGAGGATGGTCCTCCGTCCGCACCGCCAGCCGCTTGTCCGCTGGATCCAAGCTCGGCCCCTTTGTGACCGCCCAACTCAACAGCACGCCGTCCAGTTCCAGTCGGAAGTCATAGTGCAGCCGTGTCGCATCGTGCTTCTGAATGAGATACGAAAGCTTCTCCTGGTGCGCGTCTACGCGGCCCGGTCGGGGTTCGGGAGTCTTGTTGAAATCACGCTTTCGCCGGTATTCTTCGAGCGCCATGTTAGCCTCCGCTATACCGCGGTGCGCCTCATTATCAAGGCAATTGACTTGTAGTAGCAATTGACCAACCACTCGCTCTGCCCCCAACTCTTGCATTGCGTGTTCTTCAGCACGAATACGACCGGCACGCACAAAGGTACGAAAGCGGGTCGACCGCAGACGCCTCCATAGCGTCGATCTGACCAAGCCAATCATTCGCCCGCTTGGTTACGTAATCTAACGAGCACCCGGCGAATGACACCTCAAATGGTCGGCTGATTGCCTCACTTCGCATTGATATGCCTGCGATCGTTTGGAAAGGTTATGTTAGTTTCGGGCTGGTTTCCTTCCCGGTGCGGCTTTATTCCGCCGCGTGGCCGGAGGCAGTTCACTTTCATATGCTCCACCGCAAGGATCTTTCGAGAGTCAAAGAGGTTTGGTACTGCAGCGAGGAAGATAAACCCATTCAACGGTCCGACATGGTCAAAGGCTATGAAATGAAAAAGGGTGAGTACATCGTGGTGGAGGATGAGGAACTGAAGAAACTGGCTCCGCCTACGGCCACTACCATGGATATCCTGCAGTTTGTAGCCGAAGACGAGGTCGACCCGGTTCAGTTCGAGCGTTCCTCCTATCTAGCCGCGGACGAAAAGGTCGGGAAGGCAATGCCCAAGACAACCACTACGAAGCGATGGTCGCAAAAAGTAACCGAAACAAGCGATGCTCTCGATCTGGAAGACAACATTTTTGCATCCACCAGCGCCAGGAGGATCGCGCTCTCCCTCAAGCATTCCGCGGAACAAAGCACCAGGCGTAAGTCGTCGCCATTTCAATCCGCCATGTCGATGCTTAACTTTTACATCAACCGCGCCGGACGAAATCTGCCCCAAAAACAAAAACACATTCTAGCCAACGCGAAAACCGAACTGCGCCGGCTTTTCGGGAAAATAAAAGCGGCCGGCCATGTCAATCCGTCCTGACGCTCGCGAAATAGCCCTACGGCTGATCCTCACCCTGATCGCCGGTGGAGTTCTCGGACTCAATCGGGTAGAACGCGACCGGCCGGCGGGTCTGCGGACCACCATGCTGGTCTGTCTCACGGCTGCGGTGGGAATGCTCCAAACCGTTCTGTTGATCGACACCACCGGGAAAGCATCCGACTCGTTCGTCGTCATGGACGTGATGCGCATACCTCTCGGCATTTTATCGGGGATGGGGTTCATCGGCGGGGGAACGATTCTGCGCCGGGAAAATCTCGTCATCGGCGTGACCACCGCCTCAACATTGTGGTTTGCTACGATGGTCGGCCTTTGCCTGGGCGGCGGGCAACTCGCCCTCGGCATCGCGGCAACCGTTCTGGGAGCGGTAATCTTATGGTGTCTGCGATGGGTTGAGCAAAGAATAAAGCAACAGCGCCACGGGATTCTGACCTTCGCGATCGAAGGCAGCGCGGGGGAGGAAGAGATCCGATTGGGGATCACGGGGTCAGGGTTCAAAGTCGCATCCCAGGCAGTCACCTATATTGCCTCGCCGCCACGCCGGAAGTTATCGTGGCAAGTCGCCTGGGTTAGCCGTGCCAGTGTTACAGATCCGCCAATCTTCCTTCGGGACCTCGCGGCTCGCCCGGACGTAACGGAACTGGAATGGCAGGAAGTCCATAACAGCCCCGGCTAAACATGACGTCATTAGTTGTTTGCGTGGGGCAGCCAATCCTGGCTGCCGCCGCCTTTGACGCGGCCTTCTTGAGCGGCGACCGTAAGGTAACGGAGAAACCGGGTTACTGACTAGCGCAGTCGCCAGTTCGATCCCGGCGGTTGGCTCCATAAAATCAATAGATTGCAGGTTTCCTCTCAGTACTCTCCCTCACCTGTAGCAAGACCCCAACCTCCGGTTGGCAGCAGCGACAACTCCAGCAGTCAGATCACCTTCACCAGGAATCTTCTCGCTAGAGGTTACTTAAGAGTGGCAGCCGCGGTGAAGACATCTGGAGATAACTACACCCGGGCCGCGACTGATCCGAAGTGCTTTTGCGCGCAAATAACGCCGCTATGGGGTATCCACTTGACTCGTCCTTTGCTACATTGCTTTGATCGCTACGCCGGCGCCGGCTAGATTGGCTAGCTTCATTTCCGAGTATTTGCGTGAGAGGATGACTCCGTCGGCCCCTCCGTCAAACGCGGCTTTGACCGCGTCCCGCACTCCTTTCGGCGTACACTTGCTGTGGTCGGCCGAGGTCGGAATGTCGATGTCGATTCCGGGCCACAGTTGCGTCTTCGTGCCGGCGAGTCCGGCGCGGGCGCGTTTGGTTTCCCGGAGGACGTAGTCGCTGGAGAGGCCGGTGTGCGGAATCTGTGCGAGGCTTCCCTCGTTCCTGTAGCTGAGCACGCGGTAGTGAAAGTCGAGCAGTTCCTGGGGTGGAACGCCTTCGTATTGTGTCTTGGCGACGCTATCGACATAACCGGCCAGCCGCTCGCCGCCGCAGTTATTGTAAATGACGATTTTGAGGAAGTCTGAATAAGGCGCGATGACCTGCAGATCCTGCTCGGCACGATAGATGGGACTGAAAGAATTGTTGTGCCAGATGTGCCAACCGACCCCCATGCCGGGCTTGACCGATTTCACCTTGTCGTAAATGGCTTTGTAAGTTTCGCGCAGGCTGTCATGCCAGAGGTTTTCCCAGGCCAGCAGTTCGGGATAACGCAGCATGAGGCGCCAGACTTCGACATAACCGCCGTCGACCGGCCTAGTTCCCGCACGGCCGTTGAGCACGTATTTTTCCAGTGCCATGAAGCCTTCGCGAGCCCGCGCGACGCTGATGCCGCGAGTTGCGGCTTTCTTTTGGCAGAAGTCGCAGAAGCAGGTCACGCGGCCCGGGTCGGAAGAACGTCCGCCGTGCTTGCTGCCCAGCGCGTTTGCGAACGCGCCTTGCCGCTCCGAGCCCCACATGATGCCGTCGAGGTCCCAATTGCGGGCGTAATCCTCGACGAGGTCAAGAAGGAAATAGCGATAGCCGGGATTGTTGAAGCAGAGGGTATCGGCATTGCGGCCGTGCAGATCCTTCTCCTGAACCTGCGCAACGTTCGGTATATCGGAGCGAAAGACGTCCTCGAACCAGGCGATATTCTTCATGCCGCGTTTGCGTGACGCGGGGAGGACGGACGCGAACACGTCGTAATTGCCGAGGTCGGGAGCGCGCAGATTCTTGAGCGGCGTGTTGGCGTAGTATTTATCGTGAATAGAAGCGTAACTGCCGCCATGGAAGGTGTCGGAGTCGTACTTCTGCTGGCCATGATCGGGAAGGGGCTGTCCGGGGACCTGGCGGCCGGCGATACCGCGGCCGTAGGTAAACGCAGCGATGAAGAGCGTGTTGACGGAACCCGTGGATTGCAGGATGTCGAGCACCGGCTCGACGCCTTCGTCGACGAACGATACCGCGCCAATCTGAAGGCCGATCATGCGGTCTTTTTTTCCGGATTGGGCGGCGGCTTGCGAAGCGGCAAGAAGTCCTGCCGATGTAGCGAGAAAATCCCGCCTGGTTGAATTAGACAAGTGTGGTCACCTCGTAATTGATTCTAACGGTAAGCCTCGCAGGCCAGAGATTCTTCGTTGTGGAGTAGGCGTTTTTCGGCTGCTCGCGCGCGCTAAAGAGACTTCTGGCCACGCTGCTGGACTAGCCGATGACTTAAGCGAAGTCGACGTTAAATGTGGACGCGAACAGTTGGATTCCCTTCGTCCTGGAATTTTAAAATCGATTTTAAGATTCCAGGCATTGCTAATCTGAGGCAATTTTAAGTATCAGGCTTGACACCGCGGTATTTCTGCTCCATACTTTTCTGGACCCCAAAGAAAAATCCGGAATTTACAGGAGTGACTACCTGATGAGGAAGAGCATCGGCGTGCGTGTGCGCAGGTCCATTCAGGATCTGCAGAACGATTACAAGAGCGGCAAAAAGAAACCTCTAGAAGACGTGATGCGGGCCTGGAAAGGAATAAAGGAACTCCCCCCGGACGATCCCAACTCGTTCTTTGTTATCGGCGGCTACCATGGCGAGCCCTTTCGCGGCGCCGGCTGGGGAAACTCTCAATACTGGGGAGGCTATTGCAATCACGGCAACGTTTTGTTCCCCACCTGGCATCGTATGTATCTCGTGCGGCTGGAGGAGGCCCTGCGCAGCATCCGGGGTTGCCATCACGTCACTCAGCCTTTCTGGGACGAGACCGCTCCCGATTCCCTTACAGGCGGCATCCCCTGGGCTCTCACCGACGAGTTTTTCGAGCTCGATGGCCAGAAGATTCCCAATCCGCTGCGTTCCTTCATCTTTAACAAAAGTATTGTCGACAACATCAGCACCGATAATCCGAGCTACAGCAAGCCCATGGGCTACGAAACCGTTCGTTACCCGCTCTCCGGCCTGGTTGGTAACACCCAGGAACAGGAGGAGACGAAGGCCCACAACGCTCTCTACCCGAACTACGCAAAAAACGTCAAGCTCCTGAATACCAACATTGTCAACTGGCTTACGTCCACCGTCGTCGTCGACGGCGTGACGCTCGCCAATGGCGTTGCGGACCAGTACAAGGCCTGCCTGAATGCGCCCAACTACACAGCCTTCTCCAACTCCACATCCGCCGCCGAGTGGAACGAACACGTTGCCTCCGGCTCCTCTCAGGTCGTGCCGGTCGAACAGCCCCACGACAACATTCATCTCGCAACCGGCGGCTTTGACGTCCCTACATTCGATGCCTCTCCTATCCCGGGAGCCAACGGCGATATGGGCGAGAACGACACCGCCGGCCTCGACCCCATCTTCTTCTTCCACCATTGCTTCATCGACCGGGTCTTCTGGCTATGGCAGAAGCGGCACAAAGCCACCAGGAACTTCGATATCATCCCCGAATACCCTGGCACTAACTCGGTGGATAGCCAGGGCCCCACACCCGGTGTTGTCCCCAACTCCTGGCTCACTCTTGATTCGCCTCTCGCACCCTTCAAGAAATCGAATGGCCAGACCTACACCTCCCGCGATTGCATCGATATCCAAGGCCAACTGGGCTACATCTATGGCCCCGGTTCCCTGGACGACGTGGCGGCGGCCGCTGTCCATCAACTCGCTGCCGTTCCCGCCGGGAACAGCAACAAAGTCGTGAAGGTCTCCGCCATCAACCGCGCCTCCATTCGGGGCTCGTTCGTCATCGCTGTGTTCGCCGTCATCGATGGCAAGCGATACCGTGTCGCGACCAACGGCGTCCTCAGCCGTTGGAACGTTCGCGGCTGCGCCAATTGCCAGACTCACCTAGAAACAAAAACCTTCGTCAGCTTACACGAGTTCAAGGCCGAAACCGCCAATAAGGCTCGAATCGTCGTCGAGGTCCATACGCGTGACGGGGTCCTGACCCAGCCACAATCATCGGCCGGGATTCTACCCCTATTTGAAAAGAAACCCTTCCGCGTTGAAGTGCGTTAGCGAAGTTCACTTGTGCGACTTCTCCAGAAACTGCGGTCAAACTTCACTTGCGGCGGCCAAGGCGCAAGTTTTAGACTCATTGGACCGCGGCCTGCCCCGCGGTTAGCGGCTGAATGTTGTTGCCGTCCGCTGCCCATTCTTCCCGCCATCCTTCTGGTGATTCTGCCGAAGTGCCCGCTTTGCCTCGGCGTGTGGTTCGGGCTCTTCAGTGCGTTCGGATTCGGGTCGTGGATCGCCGGCGCCTGGGGCGTGCCCCTCGGCGCGGCTCTGCTCGCCGTCACCGTCGCCGCCCTGGCGATACGTGCGTTTCGCACGCATGACAAACGTCCGGTGGCTCTCGGCCTGCTGGGAGCCGCAGCTCTCCTCGCAGGCAAACACTTCACCGACGTCTTTTTGCTTTGCCTGGGTGGTTGTCTCCTGTTCTTCGCCTCTGCTCTCCAGCCTGCTTCCGGACAGAAACCCTTAAGCCAAAAAAGATGAGACGCATCGTCCCACTCTTCGCTTGGCCGGATGGATGTGCTGGATACGACCTGGACGAAGCCCGCTATCGGACCGGTTGGGCGATCAGGTAGTCGTTCAGCCGTGCAGGTTCACCGCCCAATGCCGCCTCACACACCAACCGCAGAAAACGTGAGTGCCGTTTTGAGCGCCTGAACCCGGGGCTCTGGAGAATGAGATCCAGTTCAGGCTTCACCTGTGTAGCCGGAGCTTTTCTGTTATGTCGTCAGGGAACAGAAGTTTCTAAAACATTGAATCGACCACCTTTCCGGCGCCTGCAGGGTGCGGCTACACGCGACGGACGCCAGCCCATATTCGGACCGAGGAGACCAGCGGTGAAAAGAAACCATAAAAAGAAGGTTCACACCAGAGGTGGTTAGGTGTACAATCCCCCTAATATCCATATAATCGCTATCGGCTTCCTTCCTATGTCGGATGTAACAGGGAGCCCCAGGAGTGGTTTATGTCCTGCCAAAAGTTATTCGGTGCGGTTTCTGCCGGTGGTTTGCTGCTGATCTTCACGGTGTTGGGAATTGTGCCGCCGCTCGCTGGGCAGGCTGTCTCCATCGCGTCGGTGACGGGACGTGTGGTAGACGAGCAGGGCGCCCTGGTGAGCGGAGCGCAGATCAAGATGACGGGAGTCGAAACCGGTGCGGTCTACAATGCGGTCACTAACTCGGACGGCATCTACACCATCCCGAGTCTGCCGATCGGCGCCTACACTCTCGAATCGACGGTCTCCGGGTTTCAAACCTACGTGCAGAGCGGCATTTTCCTAAGGGTTAATGACTCCGTTCAGATCAACGTCACGATGAAAGTGGGTGCGGTATCGGAGAGAGTGGAGGTGCACGGCACCGCGGCCATGGTGGAGACGCAGCAAAATACGATTTCGCAGGTTGTGGATCAGCAGCGCATTGTAGACCTGCCACTCAATGGCCGCGATCCCACCCAGCTCATTACGATCTCCGGCGCGTCTATCAATCACAGTGATGGAACCAACACGGGCAGTAAGAGCTTTTTCAGTTCACAATCCATCTCCATCGCGGGCAGTGCGGGCGACGCCACTAACTATCTGCTCGATGGGGGAGACAACAACGACAGCTTTACCAACGTAAATATGCCATTCCCCTTTCCCGATGCTCTCGCCGAATTCAGCGTGGAGACCAGCACTCTGCCGGCCCGCAACGGCCTGCATCCGGGCGGCGTGGTCAATGCGGTTACCAAGTCCGGATCGAATCGATGGCATGGAGACCTTTTTGAATTCATCCGCAATGGGGATGTAAACGCGATCAACTATTTTGCACCGAAGCGAGACAGTCTCAAGAGGAATCAGTTCGGGGGTACGTTCGGAGGCAGGATCATCCGGGACAAGCTATTCTTCTTCGGTGGTTTTCAGCAATCCGATATTCGCCAGGACCCCTCCTCGAGCAACGCCTTTGTGCCCACCGCCGCGGCACTTGCGGGCGACTTCAGCGTGCTCGACGGCGCCGGCTGCCAGGCCAAAGGTGTGCCTCGCGTCATTGTCGATCCGACTACCGGTATCCCGTTGCCCAACGACCAGATCAGTGTAAGTCGCTACGATCCCGCGGCGGTTTCGCTCTCCAAATACTTGCCCCCAACGTCAAATCCCTGCGGCAAAGTTGCCTATGGTATCCCGGTGCAATCCAACGAAAGCCAATACGTGGCACGTGTCGACTACATCATCAATTCCAAACAATCGCTCTACGGACGCTATCTTCTGGATGACTACACTCTGGCCGCATTCTTCGATCCTCACGACATCCTGGTCACCTCCACATCGGGAAACTCCGAGCGGGCCCAGACCTTCGTTCTGGGACACACCTACACGATCAGTCCAACCACAGTGAACTCCGCGCACTTCACCTTCGGGCGCGTCCGTAACGACCGCGGCCCCAACGCGAGCGGTGTGAATGCTACCGCGCTGGGAGCCACTAACCTCTATCAGGGCACTTCCGATTTCCTGCAGGTAGCCGTCAACAATGGCGGATTCGCCGTGGGTTGCGGGACTTGTGCGCTGGGAGTTTTTAACATCACCAGCTACCAGGGGGCTGACGATGTGGATATTCTGCTCGGCAAACACCAGATGGCATTCGGCGTAGATCTGATCAGAACCCGGGACACCCAGGACAATCACTATCAAGACGACGGGGTGTTCAATTTTTCCGGGCAGTATAGCAACGATCCGCTGCTCGACTTCCTTACCGGCAAGATGAATTCTTTCAGTCAAAGCGGTCCGCAACTCAATGATCTTCGCCAAACCGTGTTTGGGCTTTATGCACAGGATACCTATCACGTGACATCCAAGCTGGTTGCTAATGTAGGCCTGCGCTGGGAGCCGATGCTGCCTACCTACGACCACTTTAATCGGGGCAGTACCTTTTCCATGGCAGCTTTTGACGCGAACCAGGTCAGCCAGGTTTATGTGAATGCTCCCGTCGGATCGCTGTTCTACGGCGACCCCGGGATTCCCAACGCGTTCACCGGTGAAAGATGGACGAACTTCTCTCCGCGCCTTGGCCTTGTCTACAACCCGGACGGGAAGGGCAAGACTACCCTCCGGGTCGGCGGCGGACTCCTCTACGACTCGGTAGGGACGTTCATTCCGTACCGTATGGTCGCGCAAAATCCACCGTTTGGCCCTCAGGTTACCCTTACCAACGGTCCTTATCAGTTCAGCGACCCGTGGGCCACTGTGCCGGGAGGCAATCCGTTCCCGCTGCCCGCGCCGGGCAAAAATGTCGCCTTCCCGCTGGCTAATGCGGAGGTGTTTTTGCCGCCGCATCTCCATACCCCGAGCGTGGGCCAATGGAATGCCAGCGTGCAGCACCTGTTCAGCGATAACTGGGTGTTTTCCATTTCCTACCTCGGGAACAAGACATCCCATTTGTGGATCGGGAATGAAATCAACCCAGCCGTTTATATCCCCGGCACCTGCGCAGGCAAGGCCTGCTCCTCCACCGGCAACACCCAGGCCAGGCGCGTTCTCTCACTTGCCAACCCTGCCGCAGGCCAATACTATTCCCAAATGACAATTGCTTATGACGGGGCCGACGCTAACTACAACGGTCTGCTCACCTCGATCGAACATCGTTTTGCACACAACTATACGCTCCTCGCCAATTACACATGGTCGAAATGTCTGGGAATTGCCCCGGTTACCTCTTTAAGCACGGGCGTAGTCCAAAATCCTTACAACGTAAATGGCGACTACGGTCCCTGCACGTATGACGTACCACAGCTCTTCAACGCCAGCATCGTCTACTCAAGCCGGTTTGGACACGGCGGCGTGGTGTCCTATCTTCTTAGCAATTGGAATATTGCACCTCTGGTGCGCTACCAGAGCGGTTTGCCGGTAAATCCTGTAACCGGAAAAGACAATTCGCTGACGGGTGTCGGCAATGACCGGCCTGATGTGGTCTCTACCACGATGTATACCGGTGCGAGTCATGGCCTCTTCTATCAATACGTCAATCCGAATCTCTACACCGCCAACCCGCTAGGCACGTTTGGGAATGCGAGCCATGACAGTTTGCGAGGTCCAGGATATTTCGATATAGATTTGGCGGTCAGCCGGGAGTTCAAACTGCGTGAGTGGCTGACACTCAGCGCACGCGTGGAAGCATTCAACGCGCTGAACCACCCCAACTTCAACGGTCCGGTTGCCAATATTTCAGCCAGCAACTTCGGGCAGATCACAACCGCGGCCGATCCGCGCATCATGCAGGCTTCCATGAAGCTGATTTTCTA
This sequence comes from Terriglobia bacterium, assembly GCA_963747535.1. Classification (GTDB taxonomy): domain Bacteria; phylum Acidobacteriota; class Terriglobia; order Bryobacterales; family Bryobacteraceae; genus CAVVFX01. Next base: position 219,288 of record CAVVFX010000025.1, on the reverse strand, counting down.
GGTAGTTAGAAAGGACATCTCATGTCATCCGATTTTGCTAACCGAATTGCGCGACGCAATTTCATTAAACAGGCCGGCCAGGTTACCGCGTTCGGCTTTCTGCAGGAACGTCTCGCCGCGGCATCCGGCCACGTAACTTTGATCATCGATGCGGATGACCCGGTGGCATCCGCGGCACCGGTGAAATGGGCCGCCGAACAGTTGCGGCTGGCGGTTACGGCTAAAGGCGCGTCTTTACAAGTTGTGAACTCTCCGCAGCAAGCGGGCGATTCGAGTCTACAGATCGTGGTAGCCGGGGTTCGCTCCGGCATGGCGCGCCCCTTCTTCAACGGTGCATCCGATCCGCCAGTTCGGGAGGCGTTCCTGTTAATGCCCGGAAAGTTGTCCCGCAAGCCGGCCCTCCTCGCATCGGCTTCGGACCCCACGGGTTTCGTCTATGCCCTGCTGGAACTCACCGATCGCGTGCGTTTCGAAGCTGACCCGGTGTCGGCCCTGGCTCTAGACCTTCCCATTCAGGAACAGCCCGCCAATCAGGTGAGAAGCATCGCACGCGCTTTCGTCAGTGACGTCGAAGACAAGCCCTGGTATTACGACAAGGCATTCTGGCGGGATTATTTGACTACGCTGGCGTCCCAACGTTTCAATCGTTTCTCCCTGACCTTCGGTTTGGGCTACGATTTCCCAAAGGGCGTCACTGGCGACTATCTCCACTTTCCTTACCCCTACTTACTCGACGTTCCCGGTTATCACGTGCGAGCCGTCCCGCTGGATGACGCCGAACGCGACCGCAACCTCGAAATGCTCCGTTTCATTAGCGACGAGACCGCACTGCGCGGCCTCCATTTCCAACTGGCGCTCTGGACGCACGCCTATGAATGGACCGATAGTCCCCACTCGCATCACCACATCGTGGGACTGACTCCGCAAACGCACGGTCCGTACTGCCGCGATGCTCTGGCGCTGCTGCTGAAGAATTGCCCCGCGATCCAAGGCCTGACCATGCGGGTTCACGGAGAGAGTGGAGTGCCGGAAGGAAGTTACGATTTCTGGCGAACGTTGTTCGAGGGGATTGTCCGCACCGGTCGTCGCATTGAAATCGACATGCATGCCAAGGGTCTCGATAGCAAAATGATGAACGTCGCTCTCGAAACCGGCATGCCGGTCAAGATCTCGCCGAAGTATTGGGCCGAACACATGGGCCTGGGATACCATCAGGCTGCTATCCGCGAATTAGAGATGCCGCGCAAGGACGAAAAGGATTCGGGCATCTTCGCTTTGAGTAACGGCTCCCGCCGCTTCTTGCGATATGGATATGGAGATTTATTCCAGGAGGGCCGTCGCTATGACGTTCTGTTCCGAATCTGGGCGGGCACGCAGCGTCTGCTTCTGTGGGGCGATCCGGCGACTGCCGCGGCATACGGGCACGCGTCCCATTTCTGTGGCGCCTCCGGTGTGGAGATCTGCGAACCGTTGTTTTTCAAAGGCCGTCAAGGCTCCGGACTGCCAGGGGGCCGTTGTGCCTACCTCGATGAGTCGCTGAATCCCCAGGGCGGCGATTTCAGGAAGTACGAATATACCTATCGAATCTGGGGACGGCTGTTGTACCGCCCGGAGGCAGATCCGGAGAACTGGAGGAGATATCTGCGCACCGAGTTCGCATCCGCCGCGCCTTCCGTCGAAAATGCTCTAAGCAACGCCAGCAGGGTCCTGCCGCTGATCACTACAGCGCACATTCCCTCAGCTTCGAACCTGGGCTGTTGGATGGAGGTCTACACCAACATGCCGATTGTAGAAGGTGGCGCAGCCGTGCCCTATGCAGACACAGCGGTACCCAAGCGCCTCGGCACCGTCATCCCGCTCGACCCGGAGTTGTTCTCCACCATCGAAGAGCACGTCGGCGAATTATTGAAGAATGAGAGAAGCGGAAAATATTCGCCGGTGGAAGTGGCGCAATGGCTGGAAGATTTTTCCGGAGTGGCCGAGCGCGAAATCGGAACAGCCGTAGAACGTGCGCCAGACAGAAAGGCCCCCGGGTTCCGCCGGGTCGAAGAAGACGTGAGAATCCAAATCGGCCTCGGTCAATTCTTCGCGTCCCAACTGCGCAGCGGCGTCCTCTTCGAGGTCTACCGGCGCACCGGAGATCCCACCGCGCGCGAGCAGGCGATCGCCGCGTATCGCCGCGCGCGGACCGCATGGGCCACGATGGCGGAAAGAGCGCAACGGGTCTATCGGGCGGACATCACGTTTGGAGAGATACCGGTCCGAAGAGGACACTGGATCGACCGTTTACCGGCAATCGATAAAGATCTCGCGACGATGGAAGCGTCGCATTTCGATTCTCCCGCTGGGGTGAATGCTGAATTGACGACATCGGCGATCCGGGCAGCCATGGATCGGCCTTCCCGGGCATCGGTGAAGTGCGAACATTCGCCTCCCAATAGTTTCCAGCCCGGAAAATCTGTTTCGATCGACCTGAAGCCCGACGGCCCGGTGACCACTGCGCGCCTGCACTACAGACATGTGGATCAGGCTGAGCGCTGGCAGACTATCGAAATGGATCGCGACGGGCGAGGGTTTAGGGCGGCAATTCCCGCCGATTACACCAAATCCCGGTTCGCGCTCGAATACTACTTCGAATTGCGGCCCGACGCTGCGACGGCCTCGCTGCATCCGGGCTTCATCGCCAATCTCGGCAATCAGCCGTACTTTGTGCTCAAGCCAGCGTCGTGACGTGAAGAGATTTCATCGAGAACGGCATTTTTCTCATCAACGCCTCAACAGGTTACAAAGCCACGAAGTCCGGATTTCGTATCCCCGATACCCCGGGGCCGGTACCGGACCTCACCGAAGCGTGTCAAACCCCCTGTCACTACGGGCGATTTCCAGAATGGGCGCGCTTCCGCGGTTGCGTCACCGGAAGTCGCTTTATTCCGGCCAAAGGAACGAACCTCCGTCAAAGTCGTGATCCGAGGAGATTCGGCATCATCTCATTGACCCTCCGCGGTTTTCGGCGCCTGTGCGTTTAAGATTTCGCGCCGAGCTCCGGGATACTGATGGAGTACGTGAGTCCGCTTGCCCGCGCGCTGACTCTGACGCGGCGCCGAGAACCGCGAAGGACACGGAGGGGGTTCCAGTGGACAGGCACCCATTTCTTTTGTCGTTCGAGCCGTCTTACCTGAGCCGCTCACGCCACCCTCGATTCCCGCCTACGCCGTCCGCTTAATCAGCCGCACCCACCCTTCATCCAACTGCACCCGTGTCGGCGGCAAATCGCCTAAAGGCGTAGCTGCCGGCATCGGCAATTCACCCGCGGGATTCCCCGCGCCCGGCGCATAACTGGCGTCGTAACCCTGCACCTGCGGCGGAGGAAACAGGGGTAGCACTGTGCCCGTCGCCGACGTCACCGTGAATACCGGACCCACCGCGAAGACCGGCTCCATGTCCTGCAGCGCGGCATCGAAAGAATCCTTCGGCAACGTGATCGACTTGCGCGGCAGCACGCCGCAAGTCGCGTAGATATCTCCGCGAATATCCGTCAGCAGAATCGCGTTCTGCGGCGTATCCGCCTGCACCGTGATGCGGTTCACCTGATTCAGTATGAACGGATGCGTCACCGGCTCTCCCTGCTGGCTGTTGTAGACGATGCCTTCCGTCAGGCCGTTGAGAATCGCGTGCTCCGCCGCCTCGATGCTGACCGGAGCGAACCTCGACTGTGCCGGCGTCGCGCCTGGCTGGAAGATGCCGAACACGCCGTCGTTCGGCCGCGTGATGTCGCCGATGCGTACAGGTATCGACACACCTGACGGCGGCTGCGCCAGCGGCGGCGGGTCGAGCGCCAGTTGTTTGCGATCGGTAACGGCGGTCGTTTCCAGTTCCACCGCTGCCACCATGACCAGGATCGGTTCGCCCAGCAAGCTGACGTTGCGATTCGGCGTGTTCTTGCCCGGGTCGAGCGTGGCGCGCACCGTGTCGATCACCCGCAGCAGCGCCGTCAGAGCAGTGTCGTGCCACTGATTCGAAGCATCCATGCCCGCTGGCGAGCTGTTCGGCTGCGCCACAATGCCGGCGATCAGTTGCGCCAGCGTGGGATTGATGCTGCCCAGCGGATCGGCACCCGCGGGCAGCGACGCGACAAACCACGGATAGGCCGTGAAGTGCACCACCGCGCCGTTGGACGGATCATGATCCAGTTGGCCGATCGAGTTGCCCGTGCCGTCGAAGATCTGTACCGAGTGGTCCAGAAAATCCGGCAGCAGAATCCCGCACACCGGCGACGCGTGCGAGTTCATTTCCACCGTAGGGTCGGCCGCCGATTGCAGAGCCAGCTTCAGACGGCTCCAGTACGGCAGCCGCGGCAGCAGGGTTGTCGAAGGCCCGGGTGTGCCGCCCGCATTGAACGTTCGCGTGATGCCGAAGATATCGATGACGGCAGCCTCGTTCACGCTGAGCGTGCCGGCGCGCTCGCGATACTGTTGCGCGAACAGCGCCGCGTCGAAACCAACCAGCGGCGCCGAGAGTGTATCCATAGTCTGGAACGTGCCGGTGGTGAGCCCGCTGGGCGGGTCCTCGCGCACCACCTGTTTGCCTGCCGGGTTCGTAGTGCTGCGCGTGATCAGCCTGCTCTGCGCGACTTTCACCGTTGTCGCCGTGACGCGCGAACGCTCGCTGAACGCTACCGTGGGTCCCGATGGACCCGACTCCTGCGTCAGTTCGACCTGATCCTCGTCAAGCTGCCAGTCGGTCTCAGTCGGGGATGTGTGCAGTGCATACCCGGTATCCAGAAACAGCGCTTCGAAGGTATCGGAATGCCACGGCGTAATGGCCACGGGGCTGGGCTGCGTACCCTTCACGATTATCGATTTCAGCAGGTTCTGCGTTGCCGCCGGAAGGTCTGGCAGCCGCTCCAGATAGATGCCGCGGATCGCCTGCACGAAGTAACTTGCGGTAGCTGCCACCTGTGTGGCTGCGGGCGTAGCGCCTTGCACAACTGCGACAGCCAGCGCAGACGCGCTTCCGGTGTCCAGCAGCACGGCCTCGCCCAGGAGTGCCGTTGCATCGCCGGGCAGGTGGGCATTCGACGAGATCGTGGCCGCACTGGCCAGCACCGCACTCGCCGGCACCGTCGCGCCCGTACTCGCTGCGATACCGTAAACCGTGTACCCCGACGTGCGGCACAGCAGCGTTCCGTTGACCGTATCGAAACGGCCGTCCTCGCCGAAACGGTAAGATCGCCCCGCGTTTTGCAGCACGATCTGCGGCGACCACGGCCGGTGCCAGCGCGCCCCCGGTATCGCATAAATGTGGGCCGCGTCGGGCAGGTCCACCACAGCGCCCGCGGTGTTGACCAGCAGTTGTGTCATCTGAGCGGGGTCCGTGACATCCACCCAGTAGCCGGCGGAATCCGTACCGCTCCCGTTGATCGAAGGCCCCAGCCGGACCGGCAACGACTTGGCCCGGCCGTCCGTCACGCGCAGCATATTCGGATCGATCGGCGTACCCGCCGCCGTCGCCGCGGTAGCCGTTGCGGACATAGCCGCCGCGATCTTCTGTTGGAACGCGGCAATGTCGGCAGCCTCGGGAACCCAAGGCTGCGCCGAGAAGTTCGGGGCCGTCGCCATGGTCGGAATCGGTTGCGGATTCAGGATCGTGGCTGAGGCACTGGCCAAAAGCCCTGCGCTTTTTGCCGCGAGCATAAACGCTTCCGGCCAATAAGCGGAAACCGCGGCGGTCGCCGTGCCCACTACCTCAATCGGCGGCCTTGCCGGGTCCACCTTCCGAACTTGAGAATCATAAACACGCATTTGCGCGAAGCACGACGGCTTGCCCGGAACGCCCAGGAAAGTGAGCGCCTGCGCGGCTCCCGGCATGTCGAGGGTGCCGCTGGTAGTCCCTTTCAGGTTGTCCAGGTCCTGCAGCACCATCTCCGAGTAATCCGCCTGCTGTCCGCTTAGTTGTGGCGAGACGAGCGATGTCAGCGCGCGCTTCGGCGTGGGATAAACACTGATCTGATTTGCCGCCAGCGTGAAGCTGACCGGAGCGGCGCTCAGGTCGATATCCATCACCGAACCGTGGCACACGATCGACGATGGCGACGTCTGCACGAACACCGGACCCACCACCGAACTCGCCGCCACCGTGCCCAGATTGGACTGCATGGCTTTAGCCCGCGCCGTGCGGACGACGGCTGACGCTGCGGTTGTGGACAGCACCACCGGCGCAGTCGTCTCCGCCATCGTCAACTGCGGCTGAAACGTGAGTGTGGGCACGACCCCATCCGCAGCCATCAGCGTAGCGAGCGTGCTCAGATCATAGTGGTGGTCGTAGGTGAGGTTCCAGTCCGCAATCTGTTGTTCGGGATTGGAAGACTGCGCCAACGGATCGTTCGTCTCCGATGAATACCACCCGATTACGGTGTAGCTCACGGTCCCGCTCGCGGCGAGGCCGCTCAGGTCGTCGTGGAAACCAAAACGTGTCCTTCCCGTCGGATAGTAAATTGCCGCCGTCATCGCGGCATCGAACTGGCTGGCACTGCCCAGTTGCGCCGCGGCGGGGATGAGGCTGCCGTCCCACTCGCCCCAGCCCGGATAACCTGCCGCCACGGGCAATACGCCAGGCAGAGTGTGTACGGTATTGGCCGCGGGCGCGGCGGGACCGGTCCAGCTTTCGAGCGGCGTCACGGTTTTCGCCCGCGAATCCACCACCCAGGCTTTCCACGTCCGCGCGGCCTGCCCCGGCGTCGGCGGGTTGAACCGCGTCACCAGCCAGAGATCGGGAACGCCCGGCAGAATCGTCGTTGGAGGCGTTGTGTCCACCACACCCGGCTGGCTCGGCGGGTTCGGCGACATGGCGTTCGTTAATGCATCGGGCAGTGCCCACTGTATGTGGATGCCCGGCTCCAGCGTCAGGGCCGTGTTGAACGGAGCGCCTGTAATCGATGGCACCGGTGTCGCCGTCTTCACCAGCCGCGCTGCCAGACCGATAGGTACCAGTAGAGATGACATTAGCTTTTCCCCAATCCTTTTAACGCGGAGGCGCGCGCCGCGAGCGACGTTAGATTCGCGAAATGCAGCGGTCCTAAAACCAGCTGCAACGGCGGGTTCGGACTGTACCCGGCCGCTTCCTGCTGCACCGATGTCACGGGCTTGCCGCTCGACTGCTCGATAATCGAATTTCCGAACTGCTGAACGTACGGCGGCCGCAATAGCTCGATCGCCACCGTGCGCGCATCGTTTCCGACCGCCGTTACCGGCACCACGCGCCCGGCCAGCAGTTTGAAGGTGATCTGCTGCGCATTCGCCGAGTTCGGCACCAGTACCACGTTGCCGTTCGTGTCTCGTTTCTCTACCTGATAAGTTTCGAGCGTCTTATCGCTTTCCACGATCTCAGCCCCGAAGCGCACACCCACATGTGGCTCGCGCAGTTGCACCAGCGCCGGCGTGCCCGCGAAGAGCGCGATGTAGACATCCTTCGAAATCGGCTCCGCCCGCAGGATCGGCATTTCTGTCGTAGACTCGTCGTCGCCTGTGTAGGCTCTCACCACCACGTCGGGCCATCGCCGCACCAGTTCCGAACGGATCAGCATTCCCGTCATCCCGTCGGCCGGCGTCCATTTCGAACCCGCCACCGCATTCTGCGCCAGCGTTTCCAGGCTCTGGTCCAGCGTGGCTCGCACCGATTCCAACATCCCCGCCGAGTAGGTGATATCCACGGTCCCGGTATTGGCGGCCGAGAACACGCCGTCGATGATCCGGTCCACCCAAGTCGGGTCGACGTGGAAGAAGCGAATCGATTCGGCGGGCAGCAGCGCACTGTCCGGCACCAGGTAATCGATCGGCACGTTGCGCAGCAGCCGCAGGTCGGTCAACCAGTCGTACAGCCGTCCCGGCATGGTCGCCGTGGCGGGAAACGCGAGCTTCGCCGTGTCGACTGTAAGTCCATCGTTCGCGTCGCCCGCTACTGCGAAGTTGCTCAGATCCGCGGCCACCAGTGCCGCGCCCGATTGCGTGTTCATTTTCGCGTACATGTTTTTCCCTCAGGAAGTCGCATTCACCAATTCCGGAAACTGCTCAATCAGGCTGGCGCTAAGCGTCGCCTCCGCCGCGGTGGTATCGATCAGCCCCCCGGCGGCTGGCTGTCCAGCCGCCTGCGATGCCGCCAGATTCAGTTCCGCGGTCACCGAGTTCACCCAGCCGTTGGCCTCCGCGATGGCCGACACTCCGGTGAAATCGCCCTTGCCCTGCGCGCCGGGCATCCCGATCATGGCCTGGCTGCCCATCTGCCACGGGTTTTCGAGCGCGGTGTTCAACTGCGACTCCGCGGTATCGACGCTTTGCCCCTGATCGATGCCCCAGTACGGGCGCTGCAGTGCCGCCGGCAGACTCGCCTCGGGCACGAAATATTTGTCCGGTAAACTGAACACCTCGTGAAGTTCACGCAGGTCTTCCCGGATACCCGCATTCGCAATCGCCAGCAGCTTACCCAGTTCGAACGCCGTCGCGTGCGAATAGTCCAGCTTCGTGCCCGCCGGCTCATTAGTCCACTGTTCGGGCGCGGATCGAATCGCCACGCCCGGGCTGCGCTGCGGCGGTGGAAACGGCCGGAGAGGGCCGCGCCACACTACGTTCCCCGCCTCCGCGTGCTGCAGCGGTTGAATCAGGTATCCGTCGGCATCGAGCGCGGAGACGAACCCTCCCGGCAGCGGTGAGGTCGCCGGCGCAATTAATTCCTGCGGCAGATTGCCAAAGCGCTGCACGCCCCCGTTGGGACCGTACCGGATCATCTGGCAGACCTCCTCGAAGTCGCCGCCTTTGCTGGGCGTAAACGTCCATGAGTGCAGCACCACCACGTTGATGAACTCGTTGTTGCCGAATCTCGTCGAGATGTCGTCGCGCTGTTCGAGCGAAACCAGCGCAGCCGTGTGCAGCGCCGCCGGAGTGCTTCCGTCGCCTGCATCCGGCAACCGGTTGCCGACCACGATCGCCGTATACATCCCGGTATTGCCATTCGTGCCTGGAGCGATGACTTCCTTCGCGTTGCACAGCAGCGCCAGATCGGCCGGCTTCTCCGGCAGCAGCATCTTCAGCGTGGCCGCGGGGATGGCGAGAGTATTGATCGTCGTGCCCGCCGTGATGCCGGGAATCTTGATCAGTTGCTTGTAGGTGTTCGGATCCTGCCCCGCGGGCTGCAGGCTCTGCACCTGGATCGCCTGAGGCGTGAGGCTGCCCTGAATGTACTGCTGCATTACGGGTGGCTGCTGCGGTCCCACGCTTTTGATTGCGGCGGTCGTCGTCACCGCTTCCACCTGCATAAGCAGCGGCGATTCGGTGATCCGCATGTCCGCGTCCGTCAGCAACAGCACCGCGAGCCACGGCGCTCCCGTCCCCGGGCCAACCCGCTCCCACGGCAGCGTGCGCCTCGACAGCGCGATGTGAGGCAGATAATTATCGGGTGAAGTGGTGCTCCCCGGCGCCGGATAAACGCCGGCGATATCCGCTTCCGACAGCTGCACCTGCGGGCCCTGGATCTGTACTTCAACGGTTGGCCCCGACGTGTGCAGCAGCGCGGCGCTGCCGCCCTTCGGCGTGAGCGTCTGCGATACGTCGATGGTGACCGTATCGCCGGCATGTGCGATCGGATCGATGCTGCTGTAAATTCGATATTCTTGCTCAGGCATTAGCGATCTCCAAGGTAACCGTCGAGTTCATTGGCGAAGCTGGTTCGACAAAGCGATCATCCACAAAACTCCAATTGGCACTGCCTCGCAGAATCGCTAAGGCATCCGCGGCGGCCATATCCGCCATCACCATGCTCGCAATCCGCCAGTCCGCGCCTACATCGGCGTCGAGCGTCCAGGCTTGCACGGCCTGCGCATCCATCACGAAAGCCGCCCGGTCCGGACTGACCACGGCCGCAGCCGCGCCCAGTGTGGCATTCGACGCGCGCCAGCGCACCTGCGTCGCCGCCGCGGACGGATTGGCCACCGCCGGCTTGATCGTGATCACCAGGCATGCGGACTTCCCCGCGGCCGGGAACAGCACCGACCAGCCCGCCGCCGCGCCCAGCAAATCCGCGCCCAGCAGCGTCTGGCCGGGAGCAATCTTCGCAGCGATGCTGGACCGCGCCCGCAGTACGCAGCCGTAGCTTGCAAACTGCCCCGCGTCCACCGCATACACCGATGTCGAAGCTTCCGTCCCTACGCTGCCGAGCGAGGCCGGAGCGCCGGTGAGCGTACCTTCCCCGATCAGCAGCAGGTTGCGCGAGCGCAGGGGAAGGGTCAACTTCTGGTTGCCCGTGATGTAACTGTCCGCCACCGGCTCGCCAAACGCGGTGCTGAAAATGGCGCGCACCGTTTGCTGGCCCGCGAACGTCAGCGTCCCGCCCGGCACGCCGGCGCCTGAGATCCCTACATGTACAGCCTGCCCCGAGGTCACCGTAACCTGAGGCGTAGTCGGCGCGGTCGCCACTGTGGTCACCGCAACCTGAGCCGTTGTGGGCGCGGTCAGCACCATCCGCACCGCTTCCACGGGGAGGATAACGCCGGCCAGGCTTCGAACCAAAGGCTTGGGCGCCGCTGCGACCGTTCGCGCGGGCCGGAGGTTGAGACCCACTCCCGCCAGTTCCGCGCGTCTTGCCGGCGATGCCGGCGGCGCCATCGTGACCACGCCCGCCGGAGGCTTGGCCACCGCCGTCACGATCGCCGCCGACGCTTTCACCCGGCGATTGAAACCCGCGGCCGTCGAAACCAGTTTCGCAGCCGCCGGGGCCGTCGCGACCCTCCGCCCCTTCACCGGACTTGCCGCTACCCCCGGCCTGATCTGCGCTACGTTCTTCGCTACCGCCGCCTGCGCCGCCGCGCTCGCCAAAAAGCTCAGCGCCGCCTTGGGAAGGTATGTCGACTGCGGCCCTCCCAGCGGCAAAGGATAGTTCTGGGTGCCTTCCGAAAGTTCCTCGACCGGACCCTGCATGATCGGCGAGTCCAGCGGGATCGGCACCGCATTCAAGTTGAAATACGCGCCGTCGCAAAGCTGGATTGCGGGCGTGCTGGTATCGATGTTCGCGATGGCGTCCCGCGCCGATTGCTGGTCCGCCTGCGCCACCAGCGGTGCATCGCCGAAGTACGCCAGCGGATAGTATCCATAGGATGCCACCAGTTGCGGCTGCTCTTCATTCACGGGTGCGGAATTGGGCAGCCAGATGGGGTTCTTTTCGGTAGCGTTAGTCAGTTTAACGGTGAGCGTGGTAGTCAAATCGCCCACCCCGCACAACGCCAGTTGAGCGTCGCTGGTCATAGCCAGTTCGCCCTGTTGCGTGCCGCTGAGGTTGTCCTGCGCGCTGGACGTGTACAGCGGCAGCTTGGTCTTCACCAGGAAAGAGAACTCCGGCGAAACCTGCACCGGGTCGTTCGGGTCGGTGCCTTCCTGCAGTTTGCTCGCGTCCGCCGTGGGCTTGGCCACCGTGCCGGAAGTGAAGACCACCCGTACCAGGCCGCCCTGCGAGGCAGTATTGAAGATGGCCACGTTGGCATCGTTGGCCGCGCCCGTAGGCGTAGCCGGAACGGCCAGGTGCTTGGTGAAGAAATCGTCCACTGCCAGCGTCGGATGGCCGCCGTCGTTATCGCCGAAGGATACGGAGAAACTGATGATGAACAGGCTGATATGCGCCACGCCCCCAAATGGCGGCGTATGGATCTGCAGATCCACCCCGATATCGTGCCGCCCCAGGAAGTCGAACCAAAGGTCCACACCCATCTCGGCCAGAATGAAGAACGGGTCCCACTGGATAAAAACGTCGATGTACACATCGAGACCCGCGCCGATACCCGCGAACTCAGCCGAGAGCGACACCGAAGCGCCGGCCATCAGCGCCTGCGGCGTACACGCGAAGAAGCACTGAATCGTCAGGTGTACGAAACCGAAGACCGTCGCGTTGACCGTAATCCGGTTCACTACCGGGTAATAACTTGGCGTCTTGAAATACGGGTGGAAGCCGCCGATCGATATCAGGAAATCGCCCTGGTGCGGACCGCTGTGCCACGCCCCCAGCGCGAAGTCGCCGGACATATTGAAGATGTCCGGATGGATTAGATAGCTGTTGGGCGACATACCCGCCACTAGCAGGAATTTCTCCTTATCCACCGTGACCAGGATGTCGATCTCGAAATACGCCACCGGATCGATGCCGAACGAGGCCACCCCGAGGATGTCGATGGAGAAGTCTTTGCCCAGCCCCACCGCGAGAATGACTTTGCCGTGAATAAAGCCGAAAGAGATGAACTGCACGCCGGCGGCGATCCAGTAATCGCCCGCCTTTGGCGCGAAACCCGTGTTGGGATCGTCGAGCGCTGCCAGGCCGTCTTTCGGATTCGTCGAGACCTGGATTTCCCCGCTCATGATTTTAAAGAACGGATGATTCCCCATCAACGTCGGCGGGGGAAGCGTGCGGTTGTATCCGAACCCGCCCGCGATACCGGTGACGAAGAAGAACGGCGGTCCGCCCAGCGGCGCGGTGAGCGACGCGAAGATGAACATCGACGCCTGCCCGCCCGCTAGCTGCGTGTATCCGCCCAGCGCGGAGAGGCTGAACATGTCTTCAATCGACACCGCCGCGCCGCCCACATAGTCGCCCTTGTTGTTGAGGAACATTCCGGAGAGCGTAATGCCCGCGGCATCGAAGCTCAGCCCCAGTCCCTGCAAAGAGGGCGTCGGGATGCCGGTCTTGAAATCGAAATTCAGCCCCAACTCGTAAGCATTGACCGTGATCACCGACAGCGCGAAACTCAGGCTGATCCCGATGTTCAGGCCTGAAGCGCTTGCGTCCACCTGCAGCTGGCTCAGATTGAGCGGCCCCAGCGTCACTTGCAACGGGATCTGTCCGCCGCCCGTTACTTTTATCCCGCTCGCGGCGGTCCACGCCAGCGTCAGGCTGAACCCCGGCGCGTCTTTCAGATTCGGAATCAGGCTGGCCAGCAATCCGGTCGCGCCGCCTTTATCGTCGCCGATCCGCAGATCGCCGAAGCCCAGCGAGAAGCCGTTGAACGGACTGGCGCTGTCGATGCCGAGGTCGATCGATCCGCTCAACTTACCAATACCGATGGGGAAGTCCGGTATCTGATCCACCGTGATCGGGCCGTAGGAAAGATTCGGCATCACATGGAAATAGGAGTCCTTTTTCGCCGGGTCCGGGCCGAGTCCTACCGACAAATTGAACGCGCCGGAATTCACCACGTTGATCGACGTGCCGGCCGGCGCCAGCGCCAGCGCGATGCCTGTAAGCAGATTCCCTATCGGCGGCGTACCGCCTGGGTTGCGCAACTCCGCCGAAGTGAAGCTACCCGCTGCCGTAATCACACCCGACGCCTGGCTCGGCAGGCTCGACGGTAGAAACTTGACGATCCAGTCCACCAGGTCGGCCAGTAGAGTCTGGGCGTTCGCGAGCGACGTGTCTAGTGGAAACGGAATCGCGGGCAGGCCGGCGAGCGCGACCCCGAAACTCACCTTCGCGCCGCTTGTAATGCTGATGTTGAAACTGTAATTACCGCTGAGCGGTTCCGCGTTGAGCGTGGCGCTGAAGAGCGGAATCTGCAACGAGCTGCCGCTCCCGGTAATCTTGAACGGCAACACCGCATTGAGAGCCGCCAGATTGCTTGCGAGGTACGTCACATCCGGCGAGGTGGGCGTAGGCAGGCTGATGGCGCCGCCCGCCATGTTGACCAGTGGAATGCGCGCGAAGCTTCCGTTCGTCGCGGTCTGCACGTCGAGCGACAGCGTGAAGGCTCCCGCGCCCGTATTAAGGAGGCCGATCCATGCGCCGGCTCCCATCTGGCCCGGCGTGTAGGTGCTCAGCGGCTGGCTGGGGCTCGTGCCCGTCAGCAACTGGAAAAACAGGGAACCCGCCGGCGCGGCAGCGCTGCCTGCCGCGGCCAACAGCTTCGAGTTGGGGGCGCCCGTGATAATTGCGGCCAGCTTTGAAAGCAGCGCCTGCGCGCTCGCCGCCGTGCCGCCCGCGGGCAGGAAGTTATTCCACCACCCGTTGAAGTTCGGCGCGGTTCCGGCCGTCGTCGCGTCCAGCAGCGGGAACACCGGATACTGCGTCGTCGCGGGGTCTCCCAGCAGCGCCAGAAGTTGCGTGCCGAACCCGCCGAACGTCGGAGTGGCCGCGTTCTTCTGGATCCACGCCTTGACGATGAACAGCGCCAGCCGTACCGCATCCCATGCAAACGCCGTGCTGGCGGGCGAAAAGGTCTGCTTGAATTCGCCGCTGTTCAGGTCGTCGACCGTGACCGTCAGCTGCAGCGGCGTGGTATCGCCTTCGATCGAGATCGCGCTCAGAAAGTCGGGGGGCGGCAGCTTGCCGCTCAGCAGCGCGTCTTTGAAAAGGGGCGTGACCGTGCCCTGCTTGATACCGATCAGCTTCGCCAGCAGCGCAAGATCCACGCCGCCACCTGGCTGAAAGTCCGCGCCCAGCGCCAGTTCGACGTCGGGCGTGCCCTTGCTCCAACCGATCCCCACGCGTACCGGTGCGCCGTTCGTGCTTACCGGAACCCACGCAAACGGAGCGACCAGCGTCGTGTCTGTCCCTAATGTATTCGGCGCGGTGCCGGTGAGTTCGCGCAGCAACTGGCCGATATAGTCGCGGTTGCTCCCCGCCGCCAGACCCGCCGTGGCCATGAGCGACGGATCGGTTGTACCCAGCAGATAGGCCTCGGGGTTCCCGAACCATGCCCAGTTGATCCCGCCGTCGCTGTTCAGCAGGCCGATCAGGTGCGCCAGATCCTGCAGGCTATTGTCCAAATCCGGCATCTATTTGACCCCCGCCATCAGTACTGCCGAAAGCGCATCCGTCGCCGCCTGAAACCCCTGAATTGCGACGGCCTGCCCCGGATACTTCGCCGCCACCTGGCTGACGAACGCTTCCAGTCCGTCCAGCACCGCATCCCACAGCACTCTCTGCACCGTTGCCCCCCACACTTCCGCCAACTGCGAAGCCTGTGGATTCCCGGCGTTAACCGCGCCCGAAGCCTGCAGCCCGTCTCCCTGCCCGGCCATCCCGAGGTAGTAGACAAACTGCAGCGTCTGCCGCCCCGTCTGGTCCGACTGCATGTCCGCGTCGCACACCAGCCAGCCCGGCACGAGCCTGGCCCGCACGCTGTCGACATAGAGCAGCGCCGTGCTATCCTTCTGCTGCCACAGAACCGTGTTCGGCGCGGCGGGATTCAACCCTCCCAGCCTGTCCTGCATACGCTTCTGGAGCTGTTCCGCCGATAAAGACACGTTGAGGGCTGGCATCTTCTCCTCCTGTTGAACTCTATTGATTAGTGCGCGAAAATAAGTCGGAAATTAAAGGTATCGCCCCAGAAAATTGTTCCAAACCCATCGCCCGTTAGTTGCTTCACAGCATTATAACGGAATAAACGGCAGAAACAACCTGCAATAAATATTTTTTAGAAGAGATGTTTTTGGACAAGGTGACAGGCGTTTCGAAATACCTTCCGATTGCTACTTCTGCTCCGGCAAAAGCCGCACGCCCTGGTGGAGTAGGCCTTTGGCCTGCTGGGGAGCACGTCGATAGCCGGCGACCACCTGTCGTGAGCCATCCTAATTTCCACGACATCAGGAGTCCGGAGACCCGTCTCGACCTTCCGTGGCCGTTTTGACGCGGCTAGCCATATCTACGTTCGTTACCCTCATCGCGGCGCTGGGCGAGCACAAATTGGTGAGGTAAATGAGAGTAAAGAGCGTGAAAGTGATTGACGGTTCACTTCATGCAGTGCGGAATGCCACGTTGTCCCATCGGGGGGACATAAACCAATGGAGATACCCGAATGGTGTAGGCTGCGGCGAACATTACTGAGTTCCTAACCCCACGTTGTTAGTTCCGCAGGTCCGCCGTTAGACTATACCGGTGAACCTGGCTTCTCTCCTCTTTCTGAAATTCCTGCGGCGTCCTCAGGCGTGGGTGCTGGCGGCGATCATCGCAGCCGGCTGCGCCTGGAACGCATCAGCGACCAACCTGGTGACGGACGGCACCTTCCAACAGTTCGTCTCCGGCGACACGCTGAGCTCGAGTGGAGGATATATCTGTCAGGCCACCGGGAACAGCACTTGTACCTCCAACCTGGCGGATTGGATATCCGACTGCAACACCACCTGCGGGACGGGCGCAACCGCGGCGTCCGTCTTGATACACGGCAAGGACGGCACGGCATTTAACTGCTGCGGTCTATGGGCATTTTCGGATGATCCTCTTACCACGGGAAACTACATCGCCATCGACGGAGACAGAACATACGGCGCATGGATTGCACAAAAGGTTTCGGGCTTGACCA
Organism: Terriglobia bacterium; assembly: GCA_963747535.1. GTDB lineage: Bacteria > Acidobacteriota > Terriglobia > Bryobacterales > Bryobacteraceae > CAVVFX01. The sequence continues at coordinate 202,964 of CAVVFX010000025.1, read as the reverse complement.
TTGGAGACACATACCAGCTGACCTTCGACATGGCGGCAGGCCAGCAGAACGGCACCACGGGCGCGACTGACGAGTGGTGGGACGTGACCTTTAACTCAACGCAGGGCGCCGGCACCGTGATGAGTTCACTAGTCATCGACAATCCCTCGCATGCGTTCACCGGGTGGGATACCGTCGTGATGACACTCAAGGCAACCAGCACAAGCGAGTGGCTCCAGTTTTACGCGAATAGCACCAGCTCGGGGCTACCGCCGGTGGTGATGCTCGATAATGTTTCCCTCGTCCAAGTGGCTCCGGAACCGGGGACGCTGGCACTGATGCTCGCCGCCATTCTCGTGATCGCGGCCGCGATGAGGAGTCGCCCGAGGAAGAATCGAAGCACTCGATGAGAACGCTGGTCCTGCAAGTCGTGAGGGATCTGCCTCTGTCTGCCGCGCGGTTGTGCGCATGGTACGTGACCCTGGCCGCGTTCTTCGTAGTGGTCGAGAAGATCTGGGCGCTACGCGTGCAACGTGTATTCCGCGGCAATTTCGGGACGGACACGCTGTACTACTTTCTCAATGGTTTTCTCACCAGGTTTTTGTTGATTCTGCCGATGAGCGCGGCGGCCGGGATTGTACACCGGCTGGCGCCATCGGGCTACTACGAGTGGGTGGGGACGTTGCCCCTGTGGCTGCGGCTCCTGGGCGCGCTGGTGGTAGGGGACATTGGTAGCTATTGGGGACACCGCTGGTCGCACGAGATTCCGTGGTTATGGCGCTTCCACGCAGTCCATCACAGCCCCACGGAGGTCGACTGGCTGGTGAATACCCGGGCACACCCCGTGGACATGGCTTTCACGCGGCTGTGCGGCTTGATCCCGCTTTACGTGTCGGGGCTGGGACAGCCGGCGGGCCACGGGATGGATCTGGCGCCGCTGCTCCTGGCCGTCTTCGGCACCTTTTGGGGATACTTTATTCACGCCAATTTGCGTTGGCGGATACCGGTCATCGAGCAATTGATTTCGACGCCCTTGTTTCACCACTGGCATCACACCAACGACGGCGCAGAAGTGCTGAACAAAAACTACGCCGCGACGTTGCCCTGCGTGGATCGTCTCTTCAGGTCGTTCTATCTGCCGGATCGGTGGCCGGCGACTTACGGGACCGACACGGTAGTCTCGGATGGAATCGGGACACAGTTGCTCGAGCCCCTCGGGCTGGCAGGACATCCAGATCGCGCCGCGGCCTGATATTACAGGGTCATGAAACTGATTATGGCCCGTGGCGCAGGCACTTTGCCTGCCGGGTCGAGATTAGATTCGTCTCGACCTTTGTCCGGTGTCTCTCCAGAGCGCAAGCCTTGTACTACTCACAATTGGAATCCTCTTGCCCAGCGAAGAATTCTGTGGAGCGGGTCCTTGGCGCGCCGTACGGCAGACCATCGTTTTTTGTGGTCTGCCCGGCTGCGGAGCAGCCCTCTTTGCGGCTTGCCGCTATACGGAGTAGGCCTGGTCAGGCCTTTTGGCCCGCGTCGATTTGCAGCTGGCGATCTACTTCATCCCACCTGCGTGGACGGCAATCCGGCCACAACATTCTCCCGGAAGCCGCGGAAAGCCTGACTGTACATGTACACATCAGCCCCCAGACTGATGGCCCGGAACCCTTTCGCGATCCAGTGGAGGGCGTCCTGCGGGCTGGCCGGCAGAAACCCCGGAGCCACTCCATAACGCCGGCAGACCGCGACCAACTGCTCCATTGCCTCCAGAAACCTGGGGTGCTTGAATTGCGCCGGGATGCCCAGGGAGACCGTAAGGTCATAGTGCCCCATCCATGCGATGTCGAGGCCTGGCGTCGCAACAATTTCCTCCAGGTTCTCTAGCGCGCGGCCAGTCTCGACCAGAGCAATCACAACCGTATCCTCGTTCGCCTCAGCGAAGAACTGCGACCCTCCCGGCGCGAAATCATCGTGCGCGATTCCCAGCGCCACTCCGCGCCTGCCTCTCGGCGCATACTTTAGCTGGGCTACGATTTCGCGCATCTGCTCGCCCGTTTCAACCCGCGGAATCATGACCCCGCGCGCCCCCAGGTCCAGCACCCGCGACAGAGGAGCATAGGCCAGATCCGGAACCCGGACATACGGCTCGACTCCCGTTCCTTTGCATGAGGCGAACATGCTGGCCGCGAGGGAAATATCGCATCGCCCGTGCTCCATATCGTAGATCACAAAGTCGGCGCCGCCGTTTGCCAGCATCTGGGCAATCCCCGGAGTGTAGAACTCCATGATCATCTGCCCGAATATGCACCGGCCATCGTTCAGTTTCTGTTTAACCTTGTTCGGCATCAACCCCAAGCCTCCCTGTAACGCTGGAGCTTCTCCTGAAAGCCTCGCCGGCTAAGCACGGCCCGATTCACCACATTCTCGGGGACCGTGCCGCGGCGGATGGCCAGCGCCCCTTCACAATCGATGCGGCCCATATCCCGGAAGAGTTCCTCGGTCCAGCCCACTGAGTGCGAGGTGAGAATCACGTTTTCCATCGCGAGCAAAGGGTTATCCGGTTCGATCGGCTCTTTCTCGAAAACGTCCAGGGCAGCGCCTCTGATCCATTCTTCCTGCAATGCGCGAATGAGAGCCCGTTCGTTGACAATCGGGCCTCTGGCTGTGTTCACCAGGACCGCATCCGGCTTCATGGCGCGAAGTTCCTTCTCTCCTATAAGACCGCGCGTCGACTCGTTCAGGGGACAGTTGACCAGAACGTAATCCGACAGCTTGAGGAGTTCCTCCATCGAGACCATTTCAGCACCGTACTGCTGGCCGGCTTCTGACCCGATTTGCGGATCGCACGCCAGGATCCGCGCAGGGTTGAACACCTTCAGCAGCCGGACGGCTTCCCGCCCGATATTACCCAGTCCAATGGTGCCGATAATTCTCCCGCGCGGCTCTTTACCCAGCCGGTGACTGGCCTCCAGCCACTGACCACGCCGGACCAGACGATCTTTGCCGACCAGATTATGGGAAAGCGCTAATACCAGCAGCACAATAGATTCAGCCATCGGGCGCCTCACGCCGTCTGGAGTGATATAGACGGCCACATCCGCTTCAGTGCACGCCGCTAGATCGACATTGTCGTATCCCACACCGCAGCGGCCGACCGCTGTCAGCCGGTGGGCATTGGCCAACGATGCCTGTGTGACGCGGGGCTTACTCGATATCACGACATCGTAACCGGCCAATTGATCGGGTCCATAGACGGGCCGGTAATCGGCCATGAACTCATACGAAAGCCCCGCGATGCCTTCGAGCAGGCTAAGGCCGATATCAGGAAACACCAGGCGCCTGCTTTCATCCAGAAAATCAGCGGAAAAACCCACTCGGAACTCGCTCATCTGTCAGCCTCGACTTTCAATCCTAACGCATAACTCTTTGTAGGGCAGGCTTATTTTTAGGGCAGGCTTATCAGCCAAACCGTGGCGCAGACCATCGTTTTTTGTGGTCTGCGGGCTGCGTAGCGGCCTTTTTATCCCTCAGGGTGGCCGGCATCGGCACCAGGCCCGCAGGCTCGTAGCTACTTCTTCAGACCAAACGCGAACACCCTGGCGTCGTAGCTGCTTACATAGATAATCCCGTCGGAGAGCGCGATTCCGCCGTAGTGGTTCCAGCTATCCATGGAATCGCCGCTGGTATACAATTCGTCCCCGGTCGCTGGATCGAGCGCATAAAGCACGGCATGGGTTGTGTCGCGGCCGCCCGAGTATCGCTGCCCGGGCTTCTGTCCGCCTTCCTCGAAAGGCCTTAGCTGAGAGGCCCGCCATGCGGCGTCACGTTCGGAGCCGGGGTCGGCCGGATTGACTTCCGCGAGCGGAATCGTGCGAGCACGGCCACCCGGGCCGCCAGGACCACCGGGCCCGCCGCGGAACCACCCACCACCCGGAATCAGCGCTGAGCCGCGGTCGCCGTCCGCCAGCGTGAAGATCACCCCGTTCGCGATCACCGCGACTCCCGGCAGATCCAGATCTCCGGAAATCCACTGTGGCGTCAGATAAGGTTTGCCGTCCCGCGCTTCGACGGTGAACGCCATAAGGCTTCCGTTTGTCACATTACCGTGGCTCTTCTTGAAGAGTCCGACGGTGTTCTTCGCGGGCGGCCCACACATCGGAGCCAGCAACCAGCGCTTGCCCGTCGCATCCACGTAGGTCGACATGACGCTCCACATTCCGTTGTAGCTGAACGCCATGGTGTCATTCGCCCACCGCTCGGAACGGTAGAGCGGAGTGCGGTGATCGGCCCCTCCCAGACTCTTGGCGTCCAGCAGGTAGATCTTGCTCTCCTTGCCCGCTGTCGCAACCAGCGTGCGATTGCCGAATGGGAACACCACCGGACTGCTGGAACCCAGCTCCAGATCGCGTGCGTCGAGTTCTTCCTGATCGGCGGGAGTAAAGGAATCGATCAGGTGTACCTGCTTCGTCAGACCCACTACACTGCTGCCAAATCGCCCGCTGGCGGGATCGTAAGCTCCGTCCGCAGTCTGGGCCAGCATACCGAACCGTGTCCTGACAATTCCGCCGCGGCCCCAGACTCCCGCCGCTTTGCCGGGGCTCAGATAGAAATGCGAAACCACATGGTCCGGATGGGCGACATCGATTCCCACCACTTCCGAAGTCGCCTTGCCGCAGCCCCGGGTAGTCGAAGTGTAGATCGTGCCGTCCACCAGATTGAGGCTGAAATTGCGCGAATAGGGAGGCACAATAACGGTGGCGGGAAGTTTGTCTTCGCCGTTGGAAAGGCTCACGCCGCGCAGTTTGCCGTCGTTCGGGAGGAAATAAAGTGTGCCGCTCTGCTTGTCCACGACCGGCGTCGCATTCAGGTTGTTCGGGCAATTCCCGGCGGCCGCGACCGGCGGCTTAGCCGTATTCGGGTAGCTGCGTTTCCAGATGAGCGTTCCTTTTTCCGCGTCGATTGCGTACACGTTGTTTTCCGCGCTGGCCACGAAGACCATCTTGCGCGGACCCTCCCGCGTCGGTACCTCTTCGACCACTATCGGGTCCGTCATCGTCGAATAGCGATTTACGTTGTTGGGTACGGCGTCGGTCTGATACTTCCAGAGCAGTTGTAACTGGCTGACATTGTCTCGGCTGAGTTTGGTTTCCCCTCGAGCCCATCCGGTCCGCTCCGGATCGTAGCTGAAGGTCAGCCAGTCGCCGGTAGCCGGCGGCGCGGGCTCTTGCGCGATGATCGTGTTACCCGTAGCCTTGGGGCTTGCGGCGACGGCCCGGCTGATCAGTTCGAGCGCAGCGTCGCGATCCGCCTTGGATGGTTGCGGCGCAGCTTTCGGAGGCATCTGGCCCGATCTCAAGACGTAAGCGACGTTCTCCCAGGTATCGTGCTGTTCTACCAGCGAATTCGACGCGGCCAACATCTGGTGTAGGTCGACGCTTCCGGACGGCAGACTCGCGTTGTGACAGCTTTGGCAGTTCTTCTGAATGAACGGTCCCGCCTCCCGGGCGAACTCCGCAAAAGGCGTCTGGGCACTCAACCGGAGCGCGCCACCAGTGGCTATTGCCAGAAGAGACCAGCATACGGGCTCGAATAGTTTCATTCGCCTGACTGACCCGCCGTGTTGTCCATATTAATGAGATTGTATCCACCCCGCGTGCCATGGCCAAATCCAGGTCGAACAGGAGTACACTGTTCGAAAAGGAATTTATGATCAACCGAAGACAGTTCGTCACCGCCGCTGCGGCCGCCTCCGCCGCTCCCCTCTTTGCACAACAGTACGAATGGGGTGGCCCCGTCCTCGACATCCATCTCCACCTGCGGGCCGACGGCGAATCGAACCTTGCCCACATTAACGGCAGCGGCGTTACCAGGGCCGTCCTCCTCACCCGTGTGCAGCAGGTCGACCGGTCGCGAGCGTTGTCCGAGAAGTATCCGGGCCGGTTCGTTTGGTTCGTCAGTGCTGAAGTGGCCAAGCCTGAATCCGACGCCCTGCTGACGAAAGCCGTTAAGGACGGCGCTCTCGGCTTGGGCGAGATCAAGAATCAGGTCGCGTGCGACGGACCCGAGATGAAGCGCATGTATGCGCTCGCTGCGGACCTGAACGTTCCTATTCAGATTCACTTCGGAGACGTACCGCAGGCTTCCGGTAATGCTGTCTTCAACGGCGGCTTCAAACGCTTCGACACCATGCTGAAAGCGTTTCCCAGGACGAAGTTCATTGCCCACGCGGACACCTTCTGGGCCAACGTCAGCGCGGACTACGCTTACGACACCGCGTACCCGAGTGGCCCCATCAAGCCCGGCGGCATCAGCGATAAGTGGCTCTCGGACTATCCGCACCTCTGGGCCGACATGTCGGCCAACTCCTGCAACAACTTCTTGAACCGGGACCCCGACTTCACCGCAGGGTTCCTCGCCCGGCATCAGGACAAACTCATGTTCGGCTGTGACTGCTCATGCTCCGACGGGCGCGGAGGCGGCACCACCAACGCCTCGCCGCGTCTCCACGGTAAGTGCATTGCGCGCGAGACGCTGGCGGCAGCCCGCAGGATGTCGACACCGGAGGTCTTCGCTAAGATTCGCTGGGAAAACGGCACCAGGCTGCTGGGTCTCCCGAGCCAGGCTTAGCAGCTTATTCTTCGTGGTACTACTAACAATTGGAATCGTCTCGGTCTGCGAAGAATTCTGTGGAGTAGGCCCTTGGCCTGCCGCAGAGCACACCATCGTTTTTTGTGGTCTGCCCGGCTGCGGAGCAGCCGTTTTTGCGGCTCGCCGCTATACGCAGTAGGCGTTTTCGCCTGCCACAGGCTGCTAGCGCTGCTGCACTGGAAAAGTGGCGCATCCAATCCTGGCTGCATCCGCCTTTGAGGCGGCTCTCCGCTTGGATGCTTACGAACTCCTTTTGGCAAAAAACAACAAAAAATGCTAAGAGGAACGCGCATCCTGCCCCCGCCTAATGTTTTCGCACCATCGAGAATCCCCACAACGTGTCGCCCGCGCCAACCACTACATACTGTGTTCCATCGAGTTCGTAACTGATGGGTCCATTAGTCACGCTGCTGCCGAGATTCGCGTGCCATAACGGCATGCCGTCGGTCGCATTCAAAGCCACGAAATTGTTCGCCGCATCGCCCGTAAAAACCAGATTCCCCGCCGTGCTCAATACCCCCGCGCGCGTTCCGAAGCCCTCCCATTTATGACTCCAAACGATCTTCCCACTCCCGTAATCGATCGCTTCGAGGCTGGATTGCGAGAATCCGCCCCGGTCGTTCCCGGCCCACCCTTCGGGCTTATCATCGTCGTCGTATATGTAGTAAATGCTCCAGGCATCGCTCGCGTTGATGTAAAACAGGCCGGTCTGCGGGTTGAAACTGGGCGGCGGCCAATTGGCGGCGCCGCCTTGGTTAGGTGATACCAGCGCGCCATTCGGCTGCGGCATCTTTGCCGGATCGGGAATCGGCTGACCTTTGGCGTCGATGCCTTTCGCCCAGTTCGCATTGGCGAACTTCGTCGTCACCAGGTTCTTGCCGTTGGTCCGGTCGAGAACAAAAAAGTAGCCGTTGCGGCTGGCCTGCGCCAGCAGTTTTCGCGGCTGCCCGCCGACCGCGCCGTCGATCAACATCGGCACTTCGATCGCATCCCAGTCGTGCGTGTCATGCGGCGACGACTGAAAATACCACGCCAATTTCCCGTCGTCCGGATTGAGCGCGACAATGCTCTCGGTATACAGATTGTCTCCCCTCCGCGCCTTCCCCGCGATCACCGGTTGCGGGTTGCCCGTACCGAAATAGAGAAGATTCAGCTCGGGGTCGTACGTCGATGGACCCCACGTCATACCGCCGCCGTGCATCATGGCGTCGACGTTCGGCCAGGTTTTTGCCTCGGCGTCGCCGGCGTTAGGATGCGTATACCAGCGCCATTGCAGCGCCCCGGTCTCAGGATCGTGGGATTCGATATAGCCCGGAATGTCCAAATCGTCGCCGCTCACCCCCGTAATCACGTGGTTCTTGATCACCAGGGGCGCGATCGATCCGAAATAGAACTGATCCAGATCGCAGATGGGCTTGTGCCAGCGCTCGCTGCCGTCCTTCAGATTCAGCGACACCAGATTGCAGTCCGGCGTCTCGAAATAGAGCCAGTTGCCGGATACAGCCACGCCGCGGTTTCCGATGTGAATGCCGCCCCGCGATTGCCAGGTGTAGCTCCAGACCTCGCGTCCATCCCGCGCGTCTATCGCCCACACATGATCGGGAATCGTGAAATAGAGAACGCCGTCGAGGAGTACCGGCGTAGATTTAATTGCGCCCCCGAAGCCGGCTTCGCCTGTGCTGATGCGATAAACCCACGCCAGGCTCAAGGAGTCGACGTTGGACGTGTTCACCTTCGTCAGGTTGCTGAACCGGCGTCCCGAATAGTCGCCGTTGTACATCGGCCATGTATCCGGCGAGGGATGCACCAGCTTGGCCGGATCGAGGATCTGCCCCGCCAGTCCCGCCGCCCATAGAAACCCCACGGCCACTACGCCGTTTACCATTCGGACGCGCCTCGCGCGCACTACGTCAGAGGTCTGATTCCTCATTTCATCGTCTCCAGATACGCCAGCACATCGTGAATATCATTGTCCGTATACACTTTGAGCAGTTCCACGTGCGCCTCGTAAGGATCTTTCTTCTCGACTTTCAGATCCGGCGTTCGCTTCCAGCTGACGTAATTACCCGATGGATCCCGCAGGGCAACATTGAAATCGTCAAGGTGTACGAGTGTACCGGTGACCGGCGCTCCCGTAGGCGGAGTTACCGTGAGCATCACGGGCTTCGATACCGGCATGCGGCCGCCCCGGCCAAAGCCTAAAGTCCGCGGGAAGACCAGCTTCTGCTGCAGCGCTACCGGATCGTATTTCCCGGCTATGTGTGCCAGATCGCCGGTGGCGGAATGGCACGATGCACACCGCCCGGCGCCGTTGAAGAAGACTTTACCGGCGCTGGCATCGCCCGTGAGAATGTTGACGGGCTGTGTGTAGGGCCCGCCGCGCAGAGTCTCATTAACCATGGCGTGCAGGAAATGCGAGAGATCCTGCGTTTGGGCCGGCGACAGCGCCGTGCTCAGCTTGCCGCTCTGCATGGGATGGCCCTTCGCTAGAAAAGGACTGAGAGTGGTGCCGTAACGGTCGTGCAGGACCACCAGCGAGCGAACCAGATCGGGCCCCCGCGAACTCTCGGGCGCGTCATCGCGGGAGCCGCGCGCCTTCGATCCGTGGCACGTGACACATTCCGCGATGTAGAGGGTTCGGCCGCGCGCCTCCGCAGCCGGATCGACTATCTGCTTGTCGTTCGGGCCCATAGTGAGTCCGCCTCCGCCTCCAGCGCGTCCACGACCGCCGCCGCGGGCGGACGCGGAAGTCGACGCGGGAAAGCTCTGCGCCAGATAGTCCACGATCACCGGAAAATCAGCCTCGCTGATCTTCGCGCCTTTCGAGATCATATCCGCCACAACGGCGCTCCATTGGTCGCGATTCATCGCCCGCCCGAGCACCATCTGCGCGGCATGGCAGGTACCGCACGCGCGCTGGTAAACCGCCTTGCCGGGCGCTTCAGGCAACGATTGAGCACGGCCCGCGAGCGCGAAAGCGCCGATTCCTAAGGTAAGCCAGAAGGTTTTTCGCATTGGGTTTCTCTTTAGACCTGCGCGCTTTCTATCGCCTGCCGCAGCTGAGCCAGCGGCGACTGAGAGAGACCAGTCAACGACATCGACAGAGATAGCGCTATCGCCTGTATCATTAGATCCTTCCTTCATCTTCCATACAGTTCGCTAGTTGGGAGTGGCAGCAAGCCCGCCGCCCTCTAGCACCACTGGTTCCTTGAACGATAGGCGGGTTTGGGGCATGGAGTCAAGTGGCTCCGTTTAGAGGAACAAATTAAAAGCTTATACCTTTTGACCATGAGTGTCGTTACCCTGCAGCGCTCGCTTCCTTACCGCTGGCCAGGCAGTTTCCAAAGCAATGCCCGGTAGCATTCGTCAAGTTGCGCTGATTGATGTCCCCATTACAGCGTCTGTGGCGCGCGCCTGTTGGTCAAGGGACGTTAGGAACGAGTCATCTCGCTAAAAGTTCCTTGACAACTGTTTCCAAGTAAACTATTATTGGAATGTGAAGACGCAAGCCCCTCAGACCACAAGTAGCCTCGCAAGCCACACGGGCTTCTGGCTCAGGTTCGTCTCCAATCACGTCTCGCACAGCTTCGCCCGCAAACTCGCGAATACCGGTGTGACGGTTGCCGAATGGGTGATACTTCGGGAGCTCTTTGACACCGGAGAAACCTCTCCCAGTCGGCTCGCAGCGTCCAGCGGATTGACCCGCGGAGCGGTATCGAAACTCGTCGACCGGCTGCTTCATAAACACCTCGTAAACCGGGCAGAGGTGGACGAAGACCGCCGGTTTCAAGACGTGACACTCACCGCCGCGGGACGTACGCTCGTACCCAAACTGGCCGCACTTGCGGACCGGAATGACGAGGAGTTCTTTTCCCATCTTTCAATAAAGGAGCGGGAGGCGCTTGTCGCGACTCTCAAGAAACTCGTCGTTGCCAACAATCTAAAGACAATTCCAACTACCTGAAGGAGATAAGACGATGACCCTGTCCGTAACCAAGGCCGTTCAGATCCAACGTCCCGCCGCTGAGAGCTATGCTTTCATCGCAAACCCCGAAACCATGCCGCAGTGGGCGATTCACAATGTGAAGGCGATCCGGAGGCTGGATGCTGTTCGTTGGGAAATGGAGACCCCGCGAGGGAAGGCCATATTGATTCCCCACTATGAGGAACGGAATGGAATCCTCGACCATGAGTTCATCGACGCGACCGAAGGCGTCTGGCATGTGACCGGGCGAGTCGTTCCCCTGGGGCCCTCCGAATCGGTTTACATCATGACACTCCCGAAACCGCACAGCATGCCCGCGGAGGCGTTCGAGGCCGGAATGCTACTGATGGATGACGAACTCGCCGCCATTAGAGCGTGCGTTGAATCGAAGTGAGCCGGGTCGGAGAAATTAACATGAGCAATGAACTCGATGCCCCGCCTACGCAGATTGTTGACGCCCCGTATGAGCATTTCGACGCAGGGACTTGCCGGCGATCTTCGGCCTGCTATCTCCGGATGTTGAAATCGAGCAGTCGGAAACACTGCCTTGGGGCGGCTGCTACAGCGGTCACGAGGGAGCACGCCGGTTTTTCCGGCAGCTCGGCTCCCACCTGAATTCGACGGTGGCAATCGACAGGTTGATCGACTCCGGAGACCATGTCGCGGCTGTCGGCCGGACTGAAGGAACGGTGAATGTGACCGGCGCGGCCTACCGTGTTCCCATCGTCCACCTGTGGCAAATTCGCGACGGCCGGGTCGCCCGCACACAGTTCTTTATCGAGCATCCGAAAATGCTCGAAGCTCCTGCTCGCGAACCGGAATGATGAACACTTCAGTAACAATTTGACAACCCAAAATAAGGAGATGAAACATAACTATGAGCACCGCGATTGATAATCTGCAAGCCGCCCTGCAGCGCGCCTTCGTCGGCCGGCCCGCAGTTGGCGGATTCCCGTACCTTGCTGAGACGCTCCGCAGAGCAGGAGTGACGCGCAATCTCTGGTTCCTGCCTGCGTGTCAGAGCTTGTACCTGACAGAGCAAGGACCGGTAGTGACCCAAGGCGAGCCACTTGTAAGCGGCACAGTCGATGTGCCGCCATTCGACCGCGAAGCCCTCATCACTGCTCTGCGAACGGATCAGGCCGGCCATAGCACGTTCCCGGAGTTTCTGGCCGCTACATGGCGCGCCGGAATTGTCCGCTACGACGTTGATTTCGATGGGCGCATAGTGACTTACTTCGGCTGCAACGGCGACCAATACGCCGAACAGTATCCCGCCGTCGAGATTTCGTAGACGGTGCCGGACGCTCCAGGAGCGTTTCCTGGAACGAAGCAACCGGTAACCGAGGTGCGGCTCACCCCGAACTGATTGGCGATGGCCCACTTACTGATCCCGTCCTTGCCTCACGTTCGTCGGCAGCGGAAAAGCCGATACGGTTACACCTCCACAGGTTGGCTGGATGCCAGGTGAGCGCCCTGGATCAAGACAATCGAGCCGGGAGCCATGGTGGCCGGAGCGCGGTTGGACCCCGCAGCATTCACCACACCGTTAGCCGGGATGCTGGGGCCTGTCTGGCCTTCCAGCATCGCGGCACAGGCAAACAAAAGAGTGATCAGAACCGCCGCATGGACATCCCGATACGTACGGTAGAGCCCGCCATGTTGCAAGATGTATTGGTTTGCCGGGTGTTCAGTCCGCGCGGTGGAGGTCCACGTAGATCGTGGCCATCTCGCTCGCCCGGTCACCTTTGAGGATTTCCTTCTCGGCCTTCGTCTTGGCAACGATGCTGCCGTACCCGGTCGCCGGCCTTATTTCCGCAAGGAAGCAAACTTCCGCGCCGTAGCAATGGAACACGAGCCTGCCGGGTCGTACGGCATCCAGCGAATGGGTAGCACCCGTGACGAACACAGCCTGCCCGGTTGTCGCGTTCTTCAACATCGGAACGCCTGTTGCCCCGTAATCGGCCTCCAGGTAGTTACCCGCCGGGAAGACGTGATTGGCGGTCTGAAATGCAAACGGGACCTTGGCGGCGAGGTTATAGGTTTGGGCATGGAGAGCGCCACAGATGGAAGCCGCGCCAAATGCCAGAAACATTCTAATAGTGTTGATTTTCATTTTCGTTTCTCCTTCTCCTGATTTTCCGGAGCTTTTTGAGGCTTCCGAAGACGCTGCATAAAAGGCAGGTTCAGGGCCACGGGACCGCTGTTGAGCGGAAAAGACTTCCGTCTACGGCGGCGCGGTTTTCGAAGGAAAGGGCGGATTCCGGTAACCAAAAGGTGAAACGGGCTACTCTGGACGTCCCCTTCGCTCCCGGTATTTTGTTCCGCAAGGCGCTCCTGCGCGGTCCAATCAAATCTGAACCTGGTTAATTTGCGCCGGTTTCCAACGCCTCCAGCACGGCATGTCCGTCGAACTGCGGATGAACGATTTTTCACATTCAACTGAAACGAGGAGAAACTTGCGATGAAAATATTTAACTTTATGCTCTATGCCTTTGTCGCGTTGTGCGGTGTCCTGACCGCCGGCGCTCAGACCCGGAACGCCATCCTGCCGCTGTTCCCGCCGGTGGTCTCGACGATCGCGTCGAATGGCGACCTCAACCCGTACGGCATTGCCATGGTGCCGCGAACTCTCCTGGGTACCACGGTGCTACAGGCGGGCGACATCCTGGTGTCCAACTTCAACAACTCTGCCAACCTGTCGGGAACCGGAAGCACCATCGTCCGCTTCAATCAGCAGGGACAACAGTCATTGTTCTATCAGGGACAGCCGGGTCTCGGGCTCACGGGAGCTCTGGGTATTCTGTCCGATGGGATCGTCGTAGTCGGCAGCCTTCCGACAACGGACGGGACCCCTGCGACCGTGCAGCCTGGATCGCTCCTCTTCATCGACCCCAACGGTAACCTTCTGGCCACTATCGGCCAGGCCGGCCTGGTCAACGGACCCTGGGGCATGGCGCTTCACGACTTCGGTGGCGGCGCTGCCCAGATCTTCGTTTCCAATGTCCTGAGCGGTCAAATCACGCGATTTGAAGTTACCTACAACGGCGGAGGACAGACAATAGCTGTGCAGCCAGCCGTCACTGTAGCTGCCGGCTACTCCCACCGCACCGATCCGACGGCCATCGTTCTCGGGCCCTCCGGCTTGGCATACGACGAGCAACATGACATCCTGTACGTGGCGAACTCGGCTGACAATACGATCTACGCCGTCAACGGCGCCGCCACTTCGCCGGGCCAGGGAACGGGTTCCATGATCTTCAACGATGCCACCAAACTGCACGGCCCGGTGAATCTGACTCTGGCGCCGAACGGTCATCTGATCGCAGCCAATAGCGACGGATCGAATCAGGATCCGAACCAGCCGAGCGAACTGGTCGAGTTCACCCCTGGCGGTCAGTTCATAGGCGAGTATTCGATCGACCAGGGCAGCGGCGCTGCCTTCGGGATCAGCGTAACCATGGTTGGTCCCGGAGTCGTTCGAGTGGCTGCCGTCGACGATAGCACCAACACTCTGAAGACCTTTACCACTATGATCCAGTAGCGGCGCAGACTGCAGAGGTGCTTCCGGAATTAAGAGCAGTAAGGTTAGCAGCCTGTGGCAGAAGTCGACGGATTCTTCGTTGTGGAGTAGGCCTTTGGCCTGCTCTCGCGCTGGAGAGACTTCCCCACAGGCTGTTAGGAGGAAGCCGGGATTCCGTGACGCCGGCTGGCATTCTCTCGCGCGAGGAAGCCGCACAGCGGCTGGCGCCCGGTCTCCCTTCCCTGCCCGTCTCAGGCCAACCCGGCGCGGACAGCTCGACACGCCTTCAGGATAAAATCAGCGGACATGGATTCGTTGAAAGCCGCGATTGCTTTTTCGCCTCTTTTGTTGTTTGCCACCTCTGTAACGCAGTTCACAGGGCGCTATGCGTGGACGATTGATACGCCCCGCCTGAGGGTCACCATACTCAGGGGCGGTGGACATGTCGCTGAAATAGCATTGAAATCGTCGGGTGCGGTCAACCCGCTGTGGGTACAGAAGCGCTCCACCATCGATCCCGCACACTTCAACCCGGCGCGCGATTCCGAGACCTACGGTGGTGGCGCTGCTGCCAGGCTGATGAGTGGGCTGGCCGGACATAGCCTCTGCTTCCCCTATTGGGGGAATCCGTCGGCAGCGGAGGAACGTGCCGGCATGACCTTCCACGGCGAGACCGGCATTGTCGATTGGACTTCCACCGGTTCCGGCGCCGACTGGCTTGAGCTCTCTACCGAACTGCCGGAATCGCGTATTCGCTTTGTCCGCCGGGTGACCATCCGCGGTACGGTTGTGTGGTTCGACGAGACAGCCACCAACGAAGCAGCCTGGGACAGGCCGGTGGGCTGGTGCGAGCACGTCACGATGGGTGCGCCGTTCCTCGAGCGCAGGGTGACAACATTTGCCGCCTCCGCTACCCGCGGAAAGCGGTTGGACTCCGGAGCCAACGCGCAGCAGCGATGGCCGCGCGGCTCGGAAAACGGGGGCGAGATCGACCTGAGCTTGGTGCGGAGCGCCAAGACTGGCGGCGAGGTAAACAACTACCTCGTGGACCCCTCCCGCGAGACCGGCTACTTCGCTGCCTTTAATCCAAAGTTTTCGCTCGTTTTTGGTTATGTATTCCGGCGCCTTGAATTCCCCTGGCTAAATGTCTGGGAGTCCTATACAGCTGATCTGTTCACACGAGGAATGGAGTTCAGTAATACCCCATTGCACGGCACTGCCCGCGTGCTGATGTCCGAGCCGGCTTTATGGAATGTCCCGACATTTCAGTGGCTTGACGCCAAAGGTTCCATCCACAAGCGCTATGTGGCGTTCAGTGCTTCCGTGCCGAAGAGCTTCCGTGGCGTGCAGGATATTCGGGTTGAAGGCTCCAACTTGCGAATTATTGAGCGCGATGGCGGCCCCGGCCTCCTGGTTGATCTCGGGCAGGTATTTTAACCTGCTTCGTAGTGGAGTAGGCGTTTTCGCCTGCTCTCCGGCGCTGGAGAGACTTCTGCCACAACCCCGCCCGTAACGATGGCTGTCGATACCAAATTAGTTCATTAATTCGAACAATCCAATAAATCCATTAGGCTAAAAGCGACATTTCAGTGTTACCTTATTTGGTAGGCATCACGGAGAGAATTCATGGCAAATATCCTGGTGATTGACGATGAAGTGATGTTGCTCGACTTGATTTCCAATACATTACGGCTCGATGGTCACCATGTGACAGCGATGTCCGACCCCCTTGCCGTGCTTGAATTTCAGCGTGCCGGACAGTCGCCGGTTGACCTGCTCCTGTCAGATATTAGTATGAAGCCGATCTCCGGTTTTGAACTGGTGAAGCGTCTCACCAAAGCCGGCTTTAATAGTCCGGTGCTTTTCACGTCCGGATATCCGGCTTTATCCGAGGCCGTCGCTAACGGTTTGGGAGAGCGTTCGGTCATCGAGAAGCCGTTCACCGCCGCACAACTGCGGGCCGCGGTTCGCAGGGCTTTGGCCAGAACCAGGCCGGAGTCGCCGCCTGACGCTTTGCACGTAAGAACTGCTGAATAGTGCCCTGGATCCCCGGAAACTGCGGCAAAACTTCGCGCCTGGCGGCAAAGGCGCGAGATTCAGACACATTGCCCCGCGGCCTGCCCCGCGGTTAGCGGCTCAAAGTCGAGAGCCGCGCCCCTGCGTTGGCCCGGCCGGCAGGGTCGATGGACCGACCTCCGTTCGACAATTCACACTGCGGGAAGCTAGAATAGCCTAGATTGTAGAGAGAGGACGTACCTGACTTGTGTTCAACTCCAGTGTGCTTGATGTGGCAGCCGGGCTGATTTTCACGTACCTGATTTTGGGACTGATGTGCACCACCATCAACGAATGGATTGCCCAGTTATTCAAAATGCGGCCGCAAATATTGAGGACAGGCATCCAGGCGCTCTTGAACAGTGCGACCGTCACCGCGGGCGCCTCCGCGAGGGACCTCGCCGCCGAATTCTATCGCCATCCGCTGATCAAGTCTCTCTCCAGGCAGGGCGGCGCTCCCTCCTACATCCAGGCCCGGACGTTTTCCTTGGTGCTGATTGACCTTCTCGGGGCGACGGCCGCCCCTCAGATTGTCCCTCCGCAGCCTACCCCAATCCCGCCTGGACACGCGCCGGCTTCTCAAGACCCTCCCGTCGACCCGATGATTCAACTCAGAGCGTCCATTCAGGCGTTGCCGGCAGGCGATGTTCAAAAAACCCTGCTGCTCTTGCTGAACAATGCCGATAACCGGATCGCAACCTTTCAGCAGCACCTCGAAGCATGGTTCGAGGATGCGATGGACCGGGTCTCCGGCTGGTATAAAAAGAGGACCCAGGTCATCACCGTGGCCGTCGCCGCTTTCGTCACCATCTTTGCGAATGCCGATAGCGTAGAAATCGCTCGCAAGCTTTTCGTGAATCCGACCTTGCGCCAGACGATCGTGCAAGAGGCTGGCGCGCGAGACGCCACTCAGGCTTCAGACCATCTTTTGTCTGGCCTCACGGCGCAAGAGAAAGCGGATTTAAGCGAGCTAACCGGTTGGAGCGCGGAATTCAAGACGTTTCATTGGATGCTCGCGCAACACGACCACAAGACGGCGCAAGAGATCGAGACTGCCAGAGGGGACGATTCGTTCCCCGGCCTGAATCTTGTAAGTTACGTGTTCTTTCCGTGGCTCTGGGCCATTGGGCCGGCGCATCTCTTCGGCTGGCTGCTCACCGCGGTCGCCGCTTCCCTGGGCGCACCGTTCTGGTTCGACACACTGAACAAATTTATGAACATCCGTGCGGCTGGGACTGCTCCGAACGAAAAAGGTGCGGACCGGTCAAAGACATGACAGATTGTTCATGGGTTTCGGATTTGTCGCTGCAGATACGACAGCGCGCCCGAAGCTACAATCTCTCCATTCGGGCTGAAATCGAAAACCTCCAGTGAAAGCCAGCCATCGTAGTTGTGCCTTTCGAGCATGCGAAACAAGGACCGGAAATCATACGCCCCTGTCCCGGGCCTCCGGCCGTCCATCTCGTTCAAGTGCACATGTCGGATGAAGCCGATGTACTCGTCGATCAGTTCCGGTCCGGAGAGAGTCTCCCCTGCCGTGTTGTGTACATCAAACATCGTGCGCACCGCCGGACTGTCGATCTGCTGCACCAGCGCAACGGCTTCCTCGAGTCGATTCACCAGGTTACAAAGATGCGGCGCGAGCGGTTCAATCAAAACCGTAACGCCCCGGTCACGCGCGTAGGGCGCGACCGATGCAAGACCGTCCCTGAATCTCGCGAGAGCGTCGGGGATCGGAACTCCTGGTTCCGCGTTGCGCTGTTTTCCGGAGCCGAAAACCGCGATCCCATTGGGGCCCAGATCGGCGCAGAGGTCCATCAGTCCGCGGACGAAGTCCCACGTGCGCCGGCGAACCGTCGGGTCGTTGGTCGTCGCGTGCATGCCCTTCGGGACCGTTAGCAGGTTGTGCAATCCTACGAAAGCCAGACCATAATCGCCTATGATTCGCTGCAATTCCCTCCGGCGCGCTTGCGGAATCGACAGCGGCTGATCCGCCAGTGTGCCGGGCATAAGCTCTATTCCGCTATACCCGATTTTCCGCGCCAGACGGCATTGCTCTTCAAATGGTGTGTCCTGAAATGTTTCGTTGCAAATTGAAAAGCGGAATGGATCGCGTGAAGCTGCGAAAACGCCAGCTGCCGGAATCAGATGTAGCAGTCCGCGCCGGGTCATAAGTGAAACAGTTTTTGCGCATTCCCGGCGAAGATCTTCCGTTCGTCGTCGGCAGGCAGTTTCATCTGCTCTACACAACTGACGATCAGTTTTGGGTCCACCCATGGATGGTCGCTCGAATAAAGCATGCGATCGATGCCTACAAAATCGCATCCATAGTGGATTGCCTGCGGAAGAGGTGAGACCGCATCCAGCCAGATCTGTCGCAAGTATTCGCTGGGCGGCTTCTTGATGTTCTTCGCGCCGCGCTTCAGTACTTGTGTCTGGTGGTCCATGCGTCCGATCAGGTACGGCACCGTCCCACCAACGTGCGGGCACACCAGTTTCAGCTTAGGATACTGATCCAGCATACCCGCGAGGATGATGCGGGTGAGCGCGATACTCGTATCGAACATCAAACCGAGCGTCGGCGCCATCTCGTACCCGTTCGTCTCTTTGTAGGTGGTGGGGTAGGCAGGGTGCAGCAAAATCGGTACACCCATCTCGGCAGCGCGTTGAAAAAGAAGCCGGAATTGCGGCTCGTCGGGCCAACTCCCATCCAGGTTTGAATACAGGAGAACGCCGCGAAAGCCGAGCTTGTTCATGCAGCGATCAAGTTCAGCGAGTGAGGCATCCATGTCCTGCAACGGCAGCGTCGCCAGACCAACGAAGCGGGACGGGTGCGATCGCATCAGCCCGGCAATGAAGTCATGGACCAGCCGCGCGACCCGGGGCCCGTCCGCGCCGAATAACTCTGGCCCGGGATCGTTGATGCTCAGCATCGTCGTCCGGATCCCGGCTTGATCCATGTCGGTTAGCTTCGCATCTACGTCTGTGTGCTTAGGCAGGACGCGTCGCACCCATTCGTTCACGACGACGTATAGATCAGCCCCTTGGCGGTACGCCCGGGGCGAGCCTTGCCTCTTCTCCATCAGAGCCAGTAACTCCGGGACATATAGATGGCTCTGGCAATCGATGCGGTAAGGTTCGGACCCCTCCCCGGACGCACCGCGCATGGCAGCCGACGCCGCCGTCGCGCCAAGGAACTTACGACGATTCATAGTTATCTCCAGTAACAGTCAGAGCATGCCGCAGCAACGCAAGAGTGCTTCTTCAACCAACAGATCCTCGTCTGTCGTGGTTCGCAGCCCGTGCTCGCCGCGGACAGCTCCGGCCAGGTCGGCAAAATCGTCCACAAACCGCCGGTAAGGTGGTATCGGAATCTTTTGCATGCCCTTCTGGTACGGCCCGGCCGCTTTGGCCAAATCGATGGTCAAAGCAGGGGGTTCGATCGGATTCACGATCGCGCAGCCGTTGGTTCCAAATACTTCAAAGGCGCGATAACGCGAAGAATCGGGCTGCAGCGTACAGGCTTGCACCGTTCCGATGCACTTGTCCCATTCCAGAAGAGCGAGTGTGTTGTCGTGCAGTTTGTCATCGAGCGGCAACTCTTTATGCAGCGTGACAGTGACGTTCTTTGGACGGCCCATCAGGCGGACCATCGGATCGATGACGTGCCCGCCCAACTCGAACATGACCCCACCTTTGAATTGGCCCCATTCGGGGCGGCGCGCCGGCTCGAGTTGGTTCGAAATGGAAGCTCTCACCAGATAAACTGATCCCAACCAGCCCTCGTGCGCGGCTTCGATCGCTTTGTTGATGGCCGGATGATAGCGCCACATATATCCGACCTGCAGCAGGCGATTGCGCGATCGCGCGAGCCGCACAATCTCTTCGAAATCGCTTAACTTACTAGCCGGTGGTTTCTCCAGATGTAAGTGCTTACCGGCTTCGAGGACCAACCGGCCGCCCGCCGCATGATCAGGCAGCGCCGATTCCACTGCAACGACTTGTATCTGGGGATGCGCCAGCAGGTCCTTCTGCGAGAGTAACGGTACGCCCGTTTTCTCGATTCCGGCGCGCACTTCCGGATCTGTCTCGCTGACGCCTATGACTTTCCAGTCAGGCGACTCACGCGTCACCTGGAACTTACCAGAGAAGTGAGAATAACTTGCACCCAGAAAACCAATACCGATAGGCTCCCGCTCGGCAGCCATTAGTGCTGACGACGTCGTAATCGCCAGGAACGCGCGACGGTCAATCATCATCTCTCCATTCTAGAAGTACAGCTTCAGAGCAAACTGCAGCGTGCGGTAGTCCGGTTGCCCGTTGACAGTCGCCTGGCTGGTGATGCGCCCGAAGCTGGAGCTACTCAAAGTCGTGGTGGGCGCAGAAAAATTCGTGTGATTGATGACATTATACGCTTCGAAACGGGCTTCGAGGCGGAACCTTTCCCGCAACGGGAAAATCCGGCTCAGAGCCATATCGAACTGGAACACGCCAGGGCCATAAAGGGCATCGCGGCCCAGATTTCCGAAGGTACCGAGCGCGTTGGGCTGAAACGCGGCCGCGTTCAGAAACTTGAGCGAAGGTCCCCACGAGGAGTTGTAGGCACTGCTGGCGATCAAATTCGGTCGATCTTCCGAGACCGCCGTCAGAGAATTGTCCGTTCCGGTAAGCACGTTCATCGGCAGCCCGGTATGCGCTGTGATGATCGGCGCAAACTGCCAGTTGCCGACCAGATTGGACACGATTCGATTGCCCACTTTCGGGCTGGTCCCGACGAACGAACCGTTAAAAAGATGACGAACGTCAAAAATGCACGCCCCGCGGTCCTGTGCGAGATTCGAGGGATTCTCAAATATCGATGCGCTGATCTCGCCGTTGAAGTCCAGATCGCTGATGCAGTGCGAGTAGGTGTAATTCGCGAGGAGCGTGAATCCATGACTTAAGCGGTGCTGCACCGATAAGAGCAGCGCGTTGTACTCCGAATTCGATCCGTCATTGGCCTCTTCGATCATGCCGAGATACTGGCCTTGACTTGGATTGAGCAGCGTCAGAACACGCCGCGCCTGAGTGTTGGCCGTCGTCGAGCACGGCGATCCGTTGCAGGTGCCGGGAATATAGACCGAGGGATTGACGTGCTGCGTCACCCAGAGGTGAGTCGATTTGTTGCCCAGATAAGTGAACGTCGCCAGCCAATTGCCTCCAAACTGGTGCTGGTAGCTCGCATTCCACTGGGTTATATAAGTAGGGCTGATGTTCAGCGGCATCAATACGTAAAACGCCGACGTCGGGAAGAAGGCGCCTGAGCCCGGGAACGGATTGCCGCCAGGATAGCCTTGCCAGGGATTGCTGAACGGTCCAGGATTCGTAATGATGATTTCGTTGACGAAGGGCGGATTCGATTGCACGCGCTCATCGAAAAACATCATGCTCGAATCGTACAGAATCCCTGCGCCCACACGGAAGACATCGTGGCCCTTCGAGCCGGGTGAGAATACCAGACCCAAGCGCGGCGAGAAGTTGCCCCAGTCGTCGTGTACAAAGGCTTTGGGAACGCCTTTATCGCCGTAATACAGCATTCCGGCCGGTGCCGTTGGGTAGACCGTACTATGCACGTTGTTGACGAAGTTGGCGAGGTTGAATGTGCTGCCGCGTCCGTATACATCCTGCGGAAAGAGCATCGGTTCCCACCGCAAGCCCGCGTTGATGGTCAAATGCTGGTTCAGACGGAATGTGTCCTGGGCATAGAGCCCTGGTTCGGTCTCACGATTCGCTGTCGCCTGCACCTTGCTCTGGTCGAGGGAATTCATCTCGCCGAGCATGAAGTCCGCCAGTGCCGATCCCGTGAATTGCCCGTTGAATGAAAAGTCGCCGTCCCGGTTATAGTTATTGTTGGCATTGAGCTGCGACCGGAAGACTTCGACGCCGAACATCAACTGGTGCCGGCCCCGGACCAGACTGAGGTCATCCGCATAGGACCAGGTATTGGAGTTGAAATTAGCCGCGGCGCAAGTCCCGCAGTAGGTGCTGAAGTAGCCGCTGACAGCGATCTCGAGAAAATTGGGATCGGGTGCAAATATGTTCATTCCGAGGGTTTGCGGGCTGATGCCTTGCGCAGTCGGCCCCCGATCGTCGCGGCGCCGCAGAAAGCTGGCGTGCACCGAGTTCAGCGTCGTGGGGCTAATCGTATATATTTCGCCAAGGGTGATGGTTTGTGCCCGTTCCAGATTGCCGGGGTTCGTCGTCACCAGAACGTTGCTTGGAGAAAAACTGGCATCGAGCGAATAATCATCGACGAAGTACCGGCCGAAGAAATTATTCTTCGAGTTGATCGTCCAGTCGACGCGGCCAATAATTGCGTTCTCATCAGTGTTGGCCGGGATTCCATAGGTCACTTGGCCGCAACCGTTGGTTGCCGCTGGAAGGTACTGCAACAGTTTGACCGCGGATGGGTCGAACCGCGAAACGGGGATTTGGTTATTCGGAAAAGGTTGTCCGGTGAGTGGATCTTTTAGTGTTTTCGCCCCCGTTGAGACACACGCTTTCGATTCGATGGTCGAGAAGTCGCCTTGGTCCGTGGCGGCGGTGGGCACAAATGATATGGTCGAGGGCGGATTCGAACGGATCGGCGTGCCTTGGTACCCGGCGAAGAAAAACAGCTTGTCATGGCGGATCGGGCCGCCGACGGTGCCACCAAATTGGTTGCGTTTCAGACTGTCTCGGGAGGTCGCAAAAAAGCCTCTGGCGTTCAAATCTCCGTTGCGTAAGAATTCGAACAGATCGCCGTGGAATTGGTTGGAGCCGGACTTCGTCACTACGTTCACCACGCCACCCGGGTGATCCCCATATTGGGCCGGGAGTGCGCTCGTCTCGACGTTAAACTCCTGCAGCGCGTCCGGGAACGGAAACGGCATGTTCACATTGCTGAACGTGTCGGTATTGTATCCTCCATCAAGAAGGTAATTGGTTCCGTTATCCGAACCGCCGGCGACCGAGATCGTCGTCGAACTGTAAAAGGACTTGGTGCCCACCAGGCTGCTGGCGCCGGGAGCTGTTATCGATGCGCCGGAAAGCAGGATCAACTGCGTCGGCTGCCGCCCGTTCAGGGGCAGATCCACGATGTCTTGTTGACTGATCACCTGCGAGATCGCATTGTCTTTTGTCTCCACCATCCCGGCGCTCGCGTGCACCTCGACCGTGGAGCTCACCGCGCCAATCTGCATGGTGATGTTTTGCTGAACGTTGGTGCCGACGTGGAGCTCGATGCCAGTCTGCCGGTAACTCTGGAATCCCGGCGCCGATGCTTCGAGCCGATAGGGACCGATCGGCAGTTCGGGAAAGGTGTAGTGCCCCATCGTATCCGATACCGTCGAGCGGGACGCCCCGGTGTCGGTTTGAGTGATGGTCACATGTGCGTTTGCCACTGCTGAGCCACTGGGATCCATCACCTGGCCGTCGACCTGCGCGCCGGCAATTGCTTGAGCCCTTGCGCGGGGCGCCGTTAGAAGAGCAACTGCGATCAAAAAAACCACAACAAGCTTACATCGATCCGTACGGATCAAGCGGGACTTATCGACATGGAAAGAGAGCATACCGAGACCTCAAGATAGTTAGAATTGCACTCAGCATATCACTTACTCTTTGGCAAAGGTAGTCCCTTAAAGGTCCCGATCGTCGTTCCGCCCTCGATCCATTTTTCGTCGAACCGCACAGCCTTGATCGTGTAGCGCCGGTAGGTGTATGCCACATCAATCTTTCCGTCGCTCGACTGCGCAACCGAAGGGTAGGAGTATTCTTCCCGACCGGGTTCGTTGGACTTAGTCTGGTTCGCCTGCTCCGCCATCGCCACGCCCGTTTCGAGATCGCGCACCCAACCCCACGTCGCACCGTTATCCTTGGAAAGCGCCACCGAGAGAGGCTTGCGCGGACCGGCCTTCGGCTTGCCTCCCGTGACCACGGAACCGACATTATTGAACGCCATCACCAAATGGCCATTGGCCAGCTTCACCACTTGAATCGAGGCGTTGTTGTTCGGCAGTTGCGTCTTCCGTGGCGGCGTCCACGTGCAGCCGTCTGCGGAGGTGCTCCGGTAAATGAAATCCGCGAACCGGCTGCGAAAGAATGCGACGTACTCGTTGCCGGCGCGGACCACGTCAGGCTGCACGTACCCGTTCGACTCAGGCACGGCGCAATCTTTCCAGTGCGCCCCGTGGTCGCTCGAAATCTTCATCAGGGAGTAATTGCTCTCGGCGCCCGTAGTGATTCCGCGGCTCGGCGTAACGTACATCGGCAGCAGCCAGTCTCCATTCGGCATGACCATGACACGCTGCCGGACGAACGAGCCCGGCAAGTCGAACAGGACCTGTGGAGCGCTCCAGTGGCTGCCTCCGTCCGTTGATCGTGTAACCAGCACCTTGGCGTTGGCTTGCCCTTGGCCGGCCGGCTGGGTTGTGTGGAAGATCCAGAGTGTGCGATCGGGAGCCTCGAAGAGCACCGGGTTCTGGTACGATTCTCCCGGATGGTGATCCACCACCTGCGGCTGGCTCCACTGTGAAGAGCCTTTGGGCAGGCGCGCCAGCATGATGGCGACGTCGGAGTTGCCCTCCCATGTCCCGGAAAACCAGACGCACATCAGGTCGCCGTTCTTTAACTCGAGGAGGTTGGCCGCGTGCGAAGACGCGAATACCGCGGGGAGGAAGGCTTCCTCCACGCCCGGCAGGTTGGACGCGCGATATTTTCCGTCTTCCGGAAAGCCTGGGCCGGCGCCGGCTGCAAGAAGTGGAATCACCATAAATATGCCGCAGAGGCGCCAACTCATTATTCTTCTTTTCATCTGTCGCTCCTTGAGATTACTCGGCTCTCGTACCTTTCAAATTATCGTCCAGCAGGAGGCTGTGCTGGTAAGCTCTAACATAACCAGGATGATTGGGATTATCGGCCTCGGGCTGCTCGGCGCAGCAATTTCGGACCGTCTCGGCGAGGATGTGCTTGGCTTCGACCTCGATCCCGCACGCACGCGCTGCTCCTCGCCCAACGAAGTATTTGCCCGTTCCGGCTGCGTCTTTTTAGCACTGCCCGATGCGTCAGTTTCCACCAGAGTCCTCCGTGAAGCAAAGATTGCGCCCGGGACAGTGGTCCTCGATGCCACGACCGGCGATCCCGCGGAGATGGCTGCACTCGCTGTGGCTATGGAAGCGCGAGGAGCGAGTTACCTCGACACGTGCGTCGGAGGATCGAGCGCCCAAGTCAGGGCGGGAGAAGCAATCCTTCTCGCCGGCGGGGATAGCACTGTTCTCGAGTTCTGCCGGCCCCTGCTCGATCGGATCGCGAAGCGCATTTTTCACTTGGGTCCGGCAGGCAGCGGCGCTCGAATGAAACTCGCGCACAACCTTGTGCTCGGGCTGAATCGCGCGATACTTGCCGAAGGACTGACTTTCGCGCGCAACCTGGGCCTCGATCCGGCGCAGGCTCTGGAAGTCTTCCGGGCGGGTGCAGCTTACTCCAGGATCATGGACAATAAGGGTCCCAAGATGCTCGCCGGCGACTTCACTCCCGAAGCGCGACTCTCCCAGCATCGCAAGGATGTGGATTTGATTCTGGCCGCGGCAACGGACACCGGGAGCTTTGCTCCGTTTTCCGAACTACACCGGGAACTGCTCGTGAATCTGGAACGCGAGGGCTACGGCGACGCCGATAACAGCGCCATCATTCGCGCCTTCCGGAACAGCCGCTAGACGCAATACGGTTCACTTAAGGCCGTCTCGCCGCCTGACAGGTGCGTTGGCGCAGTCCGCGGATGCAGAGTGCGTTTTTTGCGGAACGAAGCCATTTTTTGATAACTGGGTGTCTTTTGCCTTAGTTATCCGGGGAGCGGCACGTGGCAGCGGTTTTAGGTTTGTGCATTTTTGTCCACGGATCGCGGAAAACATTGTGGGCACCAATCCGCGAATGCACGCGAATTTGTGGGGGCGGCGCGCGAGGAGCGATCCTGGCGTGCAGCGGAAAAACGAACTCCCTGTTCGGCTTGAGGATGCGAGTCTTGGGCGTGGCGTTTTGGCTTCTGGCCTGAGGCGTATCGGATGCACACCGGTTGGGGCGGGTTGCGGGCGGTCTTGCGGATCGAAAGTCTTGACCGCCAAAGCACGGTCACCCCAGGAAATGAAAATTGGGGCCGAACACAGCTTGCGCGAGTTGTACGGGCGTAGAAGAGAAAAGCCGAGGGCCGCAGGGATGAACACAGATGAACGCAGATAAGTCCAAGATTTGAGGTGACTTGCCACCCTTCTCGCACCGGCGTTGCGCGATATTTTCGGAAGAAGCCAATTCCTTCTAAGTAGTAATGATTTGTTATGGTCATGCGGGGCCTCGGCACGGGCGGAGACTTTTTGTTTGTGCAGGACTGTGCACGGATCGCGGAAATTTGCGCGGGTGCACAAAGCCGCGAGACCCATGCCGGGAGGAGATGAAAGAAGCGCAAGAGGGCGTTCCACGCCGGGACCGGTTTCGGATCTTTGGATGTCGGCGGCGGATCCCGCGATTTCCCGATCTGCAAGTTTCTGCGGCGCGGCACGGTCGGCAGGCGAGGCGGTAAAGACGAGTAACGTCGGCAAAATGGCACTCCTCAAATTTCAAAAAAGTCGCGGGCGGGCGACCTTCAGACGGCACACCTTGGCCGTTCTGCTTTCAGGTTGACACACGAGGGCAAGGTTTTTGACACGGCGGCGCCTAGGTTGTTGGGATGAAGCGACAGAAACGGGGGAAGGGCTGGTCACTGGCAAGCGGGTCAGTCTGGAAGGTGCACAGACCGATCAACCGGTAGGGATGCAAAATGGCAATTCGGCCAGGTGGATCGGAGAATGGAAGGGCGATTATCGATCCCTATTTGACTTCACGGGAGTAATCCGGGGCTGCATCCCACGCCACCGCTGTATACTGAGACTCACGCCTATGGTCGGGAATTATCAAGCACAAGAGGAGGATGTTCTTCTTCCGTTAGATTGCGCTGTCCCGGCTCACGCCGCTCGAGTGGTGTTTCTTCACAAGGCAGTTCACGTGAAGGGACGGTCTATTGACCTTGCTAGCGGCCACTTGTACTTCCTTGCGGTGAGGAGGCTAATGAATCGGTCTTAAACCTAGAAACGGTACGGCTTTCGAAGCGCACCTATGAGCAAGGTGCACATGCGTACGCACAGATCCTAGCCAACCGGATGTCCGGACAGGCTTTTGACGCCGTTGCTGCGATACCCACCAGCAATACGGCAGTGCAAGCGCCTTATCTCGATGCGATCAAGCAGCAGTGGAGGGTGGTGAAAGATCTCAGCCCGTACCTGAGCCGCCAGGTAAACAGTACCGACCGAATTCCCTGTGAAGAACGATTGGACGGCACGACTTTTCGTCCGCCCGCAGACCTGCCGATCACAGGACGAATATGGATTTGACCAGTTCGTAAAAGTGTCGGTTCCCGATTACGGGAAGCTTTGTGCGGATGTGGCTAGATTCTTGGTGTTGGAGCAGCACTCCTCAAACTTTGCGATAGCGCCAGAACTGAGGCAGCCGATGCGGATTATTGACCATATTCTGGAGACCCTCAAGCACAACGGGCTGATTAAGTCGTCGCAAACGCTGGACGGAAAAATCCACGTCTATTGGGTCTCGCCCGAGCTACGGCGGAAGCTGGAAGCTTAGATGTTCCGCCCACCCGAGAGCGCTGGGGCCGTATTCCTCCCGTGAAACGCCGTCCACGGAATTAGCAATGATAAGTCGGCTTCAGTTTGCTTTCGACCGGGCCTACATCGTCGCAACGATGTATGATATACACTATGCGGCGGACACAGCTTTACCTGGATGATAACCTCTGGAAAGCCCTTCACGAACGTGCGCGAGCCCGGAAGACGACCGTCTCAGAACTGGTGCGGGAAGCTGCCCGCGAACGATACCTCGGAAGGCGGGACGAGCAGAAAAAGGCCATGCAGGAATTCGTTGGCAGTCGAAAACGGCCCGGCATGCCTGACAGCGTGGAGTACGTCCAAAGCCTTCGCCGGGGATCTCGATTGGACAGCCTCCAAGAATGAAGATCGTTCTGGTCGATTCGGACATCCTGATTGAGGTCTCTCGTGGCAGGGACGCAGATATCGTGGCAAACTGGATTGCGTTGAGTAACTCCGACCATGTGGTGCTGTATTCGCCGGTCAGCGTAGCGGAACTCTGGGCAGGCGCCAAGCCAAAGGAGTACGAAGCTCTGACGAATCTATTCCTGGCACTGACGTGTGCTCCGATCGATGAAGCAGCGGGTCGCCAGGCGGGGTTCTATATCCAGAGGTATCGCCGGAGTCATGCCGTCGAGGTGCCGGACGCCTTAATCGCCGCAGCTGTGGTGGCAAACGGCGCCGAACTGTGGACGCGAAACCGTAAGCATTACCCAATGAAGGAGATCGTTTTCTTCGATAAGGTTCCGGATTAGTAATGAGAAGTCATCTTGTAGCCGATAGTCGGGGCAATGCGGCATTTGGCCGTGTAACGCTTACCGGTGGAGGTACAATGTGGCGAACGATCGCGAGGCGCGGGCACAATTGCAGTCAGGGGGAGACTTTTCTCACTGCGAAAGCCTGGGCGCGCTGCGAGCGAAGCCAACTCCATAACGTGATTTGCCGGAGACGCTCGCCGGCGGCATCGCGATCCGGCCAGATCAGGCTGCCCACATACCCGAACACAAAGAGCAGCATATGCCCGATGGCGCCGATCATGTAGTCGTGCCATGGGAAGTTCCACGCGCCCAGGTTGACCACGCGCTTGCCCGGCAAAGTGAGGCTTGCCCAAATCGTGAAGATCAGTGTCACGACGATCCCGAAATACACGCCCCGTCGCGAGCCCCTGGTAGTCAGGAATGCCAGCGCCCAAAGGCCCGCCAGGCCCCCGCTGGCGATGGCGGATACAGTGAACCACATCGAGAGCGCCGACCCCTTCGTCTGCGCCAGAAGAAGTGCTGTCGCGACACACGCGATTCCACAACCCGCAACCAGGTATTTGCCCATTCGCAACCGCTGCTGGTCATTGGCCTTTGGCCGCAACATGGGATAAAGGTCGGCGACTCCCACCGAAGAGAGACTGTTCAGATCGCTGGCCAGGGCACACATCGACGAGCCAATCAGAGCGGCCATGATCACGCCGCCGACTCCAGGCGGCAGGTGCGTGGCCAGGAAGTGCGGGAACACCTGGTCGGCCGCCTTCACATACCCGGGAAGTTTCTCGCTGGTCAGTCTGTAGAAGGCCCACGTGCAGGTGCCGATCAACATAAAAAGAGACCATACCGGAACACACAGCGTGGCCCCGAGCGCCACGCCCTGCAACGCGGAGCGGTCCGTCTTGGCCACCAGATACCGCTGCACTACCGTTTGGTCCGCGGTGTATTTCTGCAGGTACCAGAAAAATCCGTAGATCAGGAGGACAGGGATGGTCTGTTGGCTGAAATCCCAATTGGTAGAGCCGAAGCTGAATTTATGATTCATCGCCGCCACGTGAAAAACGGCGGCCGGTCCGCCCGGCGGCAGAAAAAGCAGATAGCCCAGACAGGTCAAAATACCCACCCACAAAATGATCCCCTGCACGAAGTCGGTCCAGATCACCGCCTCCAGTCCGCCTTTCAAGGTGTAAAGAATAGTCAGCGTACCGACCGCGACGATAATCTG
This sequence comes from Terriglobia bacterium, assembly GCA_963747535.1. Lineage (GTDB taxonomy): Bacteria > Acidobacteriota > Terriglobia > Bryobacterales > Bryobacteraceae > CAVVFX01. The sequence goes on along the minus strand of CAVVFX010000025.1, from coordinate 173,095 downwards.
CTCGATGCTCCAACCCGTCATGCTGTTGATCGTCAACGCCGCGAGGTAGAGGACGAAGCCCATCTTGGAGAAATGCCCCGCCGCGAACGCGAGCGCAGTATAGACGCGCGTCGGTTGGCCGAAGCGCTTTCCGAAATACTCGTAGGCGCTCATCCCGACTTCGTGCCGGTAGAAGGGGATAATAATCGAACCGACCAGCACGAGGATCACCAGGATCATGAAGCCCGGAACCAGCAGCGACCAATCCTTTCCGTATGACGAGCCCGGATAAGCGATGAACGTCACGCTGGTGATGAACGTCGTCAGAATCGAGATCCCCATAGCCCAGGGAGGAATCGATCGTTTGGCCACGAAGTACGCATCCGTCGACGTCTGGCGCCGCGCGAAGCGCAGGCCAAACAACGTCAGTCCGATCAGGTAGGCGAACACCACCGCCGCGTCCACGAACCGCAGGCTCATCATAGGAAGTCTTTCCGAATGGTTGCATATCTACCGGGGTGGATGGCAAGACGGCACTACAGCGCGAGCACCGGACTGGTAATGAGCCTCTCCATCGACGCTTTGCCGGCTCGTGTAACAGCATCACCACCGGCGGCCTGACCTTAGTGAGCGCTAAATTGCAGCCGGAACAATACTCCACGCCGTTAGAAATTGATTCGCGGCCGTCTGGATACGAGAGTGCTCCGTCCGTACGAAAAGGCTTGCCGATTGACGCCAATAGGTTCACAATTCAATCAGGAGCATTCTGCATGACGAGGTTCCGCTTTCGCGGGCGCGCCGGACTGGCGTTGCTGGGAGTCGCCGCGTCACTCTCGTTCGTTCCGTGCAGTCTGGCCGACAATAAGGAGAAGGATCCGGACGAAATCGGCAATCGTGACGTCGGTAAAGGCGTCAATTTCTACTCACTGGATAAAGAGATCGCCCTGGGCAAACAACTGGCCCAGGAGGTCGAGCGGCAATCCAAGATGCTGGACGACCCGACAGTCGCGGAGTACGTCAACCGGTTGGGGCAGAACCTGGTCCGGAACTCGGACGCCAAGGTTCCTTTCACCATCAAGGTAATCCAGTCAGCGGAGGTCAACGCGTTCGCGCTTCCCGGCGGATTCTTCTTCGTGAACACCGGACTGATTCTGAAGACGGAGAATGAAGCGGAACTGGCCGGAGTGATGGCTCATGAGATTGGCCACGTGGCTGCCCGGCACGGTACGAGGAGCGCCACTAAGGCGCAATTGATGCAATACGGCAGCATCCCGCTGATCTTCGTGGGCGGCTGGGTTGGCTACGCTATCTATCAAGGCGCGCACCTGGCGATTCCTCTAACCTTCCTGAGTTTTTCGCGCGGTATGGAGAAGGAGGCCGATCTTCTGGGTCTCCAATACATGTACAAGGCCGGCTACGACCCTTCAGCTTTCGTCGATTTCTTCGAGAAGATCGAAACGCTGGAGAAGAAAAAGCCAGGTACGATGTCGAAGGTTTTTTCGACGCATCCACCCACCGAAGACAGGATCAAAATAGCCCAGGCGAACATTCAGCGTTTACTTAAAGCCAAGCCGGAATACGTGCTCACAACCTCCGAGTTCAACGACGTGAAGGCCCGTCTGTTTGTGCTCGAAAACCATCGCAAGGTCGACGATTCCAAAGACTCTAACCGTCCGCGGCTGCGCCGTAATCCCAATTCCGGGGGCGGTCAGGTCGACGACAATACCGGAAGCGACACCAAGCCGGGTACTGACTCGGACGAGCGTCCAACTCTGAAACGCCGCGACGACAGTTCAAACTAGCGCTATTTACCGCTGGGAGCTAGCAAACGTAAGACAAACTTCGGCGCTTGCCAAACCGATAAAAAAGTGTAGTATGGGCATAATCATCGGTTGGGGGATCACCCGGCCGCACGGTGAGGAGGAGGTTTAACCATGTCGTTACGGCGATTCGCAGTCTTATGCACCTTGCTGAGCACAGTGCCTCTGTGGGCGCAGGTGAATGCCACCGGCACGTTTTCCGGTCAGGTGACCGATCCCGCGGGCGCCGCAGTGCCCAATGCCAGCGTGAAGGTGACCGAAGAGAATACCGGCGTCTCGGAGACCCGCACCAGCGGTGGCGATGGATATTACACCGCGTCGCTTCTCAAACCCGGCGTCTATACCATCGAGGTCTCGGCCACGGGATTCAGCACCGCGGTCGCGAAGGGACTGAACCTCGATATCCAGCAGGTAGTGCAACAGAACTTCAAACTGCAGGTGGGTGCTGTCCAACAGCAGGTGAACGTCGAGGGCGCCGCGCCGCTGCTCAACACCGAATCGGTGGAGGTGGGCAACGTAATTACCCAGACCTCGATCGATCAGCTCCCGTTGAATGGCCGTAACTTCTCGCAACTCGCGCTGCTGGTGCCGGGCACCACGCCGGGACCGGTAGGCGGTATTCGGCAGTCCAAAGGCGGCAACGAAACCCAGCGCGACGGCGCCGAGATCACCACTTCCGGCGCGCGCGGCTCCTTCAACCTGTTCATGATCGACGGCCTGGACGACCGCGACCAGGTCGTTGGTACCATAAAGGTCTTTCCGAACCTGGAGAGCATCGGCGAGTTCAAAATCCAGGTAGCCAACACCGACGCGGAATTCGCCACCGGCGGTGCGGTAGTCAACGTGATTACCCGCTCCGGTTCCAACCAGATTCATGGCTCGGCCTTCGAGTTCCTGCGCAACCAGGATTTCGATTCCCGAGGGTACTTCGACGGGGTGAAACCGCCCTTCCAGCAAAACCAGTTCGGCGCGTCCATCGGCGGGCCCATACGGAAGAACAAGACTTTCTTTTTTGCCGATTACCAGGGCCAGCGGCTGCACTCGTCCGCCACCGCGATCGATAGCGAGCCGACCGCGGCCATGCGCTCCGGTAACTACAACGGTGTCGCCACGGTCTACGATCCCGCCACCTACAACGCGGCCACCAACACGCGTCAGCCCTTCCCGGGCAACGTCATACCCAGCAGCCGGTTCGACCCGGTCGGCATAAACCTGCTGCAGGTTTTCCCTCTGCCGAATCTGCCCGGCGTAGTCAATAACTTGCGCCTCAATCAACTGACCATACAGACGCAGAATGAGTGGGACGGACGCCTGGATCAGGTGTTTTCGGAAAAGGACAGCATGTTCGCGCGCTACACTTACGGCGGCGCCGATGAAAACCTGCCTCAGGATTTCCCACTCGAGAAGAACGGAGTGCTCAATCCCCTCGCCTTCGTGGGCAGCTCGCAGCGGGTGAATCACGCGCCCAGCACGCAGGCGACCTTGCAGGAGATCCACACCTTTTCGCCGACGCTGGTCAATCAGGTCGCCCTCGGTTACACGCGCTGGTATCTGGACGTAACGCCCGCTGACATCGGCAACTACACATCGCAGAAGCTCGGCCTGGAGGGCTCCAACACCACTTATGAAGGCTCCGGCCTGGCCGTGTTGAGTCTATCGGGCTACACGGGAACGAGCAGCTCAAATTCGGTGCCGGAAATCGTGCCGCAGAATACCTTGCAGTTCAGCGACACGCTTTCTTATACGAGCGGCAAGCATTACATGAAGTTCGGCGGCAGTGTGGTGCATAACGACTTCGGGTTCTTCCAACTCACCAGCCCCGCCGGAGCGCTCACCTACACCGGAACCTACTCGAATAACCCTTCATCGACGTCGGGTACAGGCAATCCCTGGGCGGATTTTCTGCTGGGTCTGCCGGCAAGCTCGTCCAAAGTCTCCCTGCCCGATGGAGTGCCGTATATGAGCTACACCGAAGGCGGCCTGTTCTGGCAGGATCAGTGGCGCGCCACGCAGCGCCTTACCGTCACGATGGGTGTGCGCTGGGATCTGTTTGGCTGGCCCACGGAGCGCTATAACCGGCAGTCGGACTTCATGCCGGGGCCGGGCACCATCGCCCTCGCGGGGCAGAACGGCGCGTCGCGCGCCCTCATGAATGTGCACCATGATAACTTTTCGCCGCGTCTCGGCCTGGCATACCGGATCGGTGACAAGACGGTGATACGCACCGGGTACGGGCTCTACTACTTCAACGAGCAGGGCACCGGCGGTTCTGCCCGCCTGTTCATCAACTATCCCTTCTCGCAGTCGTATGCCGCTTCGTGCACGAGTACGGTTCCCTGCCTGAATACCGAGAACGGCATTCCCAATACGCTCTCGCCGACGAACCTGCCGTCGGTGGTGTACATCCCGCCGCAAGGGTTGAATTCGAACATGCAGCAATGGAATTTCTCGGTGGAACGCGAACTCACGCAGTCGCTGGTGGTCCATGCTTCCTACGTAGGCTCGCACGGCGACCACCTGTACATCGCGCTCAACGAAGATGTCGCGACTCCGGGACCGGGCGCCGTCGCTCCGCGTCAACCGTACCCACAGTATTCTTCCATCTCCGCCTGGGAGCCGGACGGCATTTCCAACTACAACGCGCTCCAGCTTTCCGCCGAAAAGCGCTTCGCCCGCGGCCTTATGTTCAATGCCTCGTACACTTACAGCCGCGCCCTCGACATGGGTGGCGGCGGGAATTCGGCCTCGGCCGAGTCGCGTAGCAACGTGCAGAACCCGCTGGACGTTCGGGCCGAGTACGGTCTCGCCGATTTCAACTTCTCGCACCGGGTCACCTTCAACGGCATATACGATATACCGGTTGGCCATGGGCGCCAGTTCCTGAGCAATGCAAGCGGCGTGTTGAACGGTCTGTTGGGGGGCTGGCAGGCCGACAGCATTTTCCAGGCGCAGACCGGCCCTCCCGGCACGCTGACCATGGCTACGGCCACTTCGAACACCGGGACCACTCAGTATCCCAACCGCATCTGCAACGGTGCGTTGCCGTCGTCGCAGGAAACGGTGCATCTATGGTTTCAGACCTCCTGTTACGTGACGCCCCCGATCTACACCTTCGGCAATGCGGGCCGGAACGTGATGATCGCACCTGGATACTGGTCCTGGGACTTCGGCGTGCACAAAGACTTTCGGATCACGGAAAAGTTCGGTCTGACCTTCCGCGGCGAGTTCTTCAATATCCTGAACAAGCCCAATTTCGCCTACCCCAGCACCAGCATCGGATCGGCGGCGGCCGGGACCATCACCAGCATCGTGGGTAATGCGCGCCAGATCCAGTTCGCGCTGCGCCTGCACTGGTAGGAGTTCGCGACCCGTACGGTTGTACATTTTCGCCGCCGTGTCGCCAACTAGGACTCCGTGGCGCAGACCATCGTTTTTTGTGATCTGCGAGCGACGGTCAGGCACCCGTCTCGCGCGGCATGACCTGGACGGTTGCGGACCGGGCGTGGCCGCCGATCATTGGGCTGAGATACGGGCTGCCGTGGTACTTCGCATGGTATGCCTCGTCGATGCGGTCATTGATCGGCCCATCGACCGGCTCGAAGGTGACTTCCTTCGTCATGCCCGCGGCCGTGATCCGCCCCGCCTTCTGCCGTACCGCAGCCTGGTACCAACGGGAGTTCTGCCCGTTGTACGCGCGCACATACAACGCATCGTCGACCGCGACGGACCAGATCCACGTCGGTGTGCCGTACGTCACCCCGTCCGCACGGAACGGTGAAATATGCAGGTCATCGGCCTCTGCGATCCTGCGCAGTTCGTCTTTGGACCATGTCATCGTAGGGCCTCCTCGAAATTTGCTATAGCCAGGGGCGGACACAAACTACTCCCGATATTGGTCATCACTGACCTGTTCCATCCAGTCAACAACCTTACCCTCCAGCTTTTCCTGTATGGCGATATGCGTCATGGCCGTGGTGGGCGTGGCGCCATGCCAGTGCTTCTCGCCAGGCGCGAACCAGATCACATCACCGGGCCGGATCTCTTCGATCGGGCCGCCTTCGCGCTGAGCCCAGCCGCAGCCGGCCGTGACAATGAGGGTCTGACCGAGCGGGTGCGTATGCCATGCAGTCCTGCCGCCCGGCTCGAAAGTGACGCTAGCGCCTTGCACCAACGCCGGATCGGGCGCCTGGAAAAGAGGGTCGATACGCACGGTGCCCGCGAACCACTCCGCCGGTCCTTTCACGGACGGCTGAGAGCCAACCCTTTTGATCTCCATACCTGTACTCCCTTTCTTGTTTTGCTGTCTTTGTCCTTAAATCGCCCGTATCCTAGCCCATCGACCGGAAGGCGCAAAGCGCGTTACGGGCATAGCAGAGCTTTGATGGCGCGACGCTCGTCCATCGCGCGGTAGCCGTCGGCTACCTGGTCGAGGGGCAGGGTCAGATCGAAGACCTTGCCGGGATTGATCTTGCCTTTCCAGACCAGCTCGATTAGCTCAGGCAGGAAGCGGCGCACCGGCGCAGGGCCGCCGTGGAGGTGAACGTGAGAGTAGAACAGCTTCACGCCGTCGAGTTCGACCCCGTGTGGGACGCCGACGAAGCCGACGTAACCGCCTGGGCGCGTCGCGCGAATCGCCTGCATCATCGACTCCTGGGTGCCAACGCACTCCAGCACTGAGTCAGCACCGATACCATTGGTCAGATCCTTGATGCGGCTCACGCCTTCGTCGCCGCGCTCGGTCACGATGTCGGTCGCGCCGAACTCGCGGGCCAACTTCTGCCGCGACTCGTGACGACTCATCGCGATGATCCGGTTGGCGCCCATCTGCCGGGCTGAGAGCACCCCGAGGAGGCCAACCGCACCGTCACCGACGACTGCCACCGTCGAGCCCGCACTCACCTTCGCTGCGTCGGCGGCGAACCAGCCGGTGCCCATCACGTCAGACAGCGACAGAAGGCTCGGGATCATCTCGTCCGGGGGAACCTCCGGAGTCGCCACAAGGGTGCCATCCGCGAGAGGGACGCGAAGCAGCGGCGCCTGCGCAGTGCTGACGAACTCGGCCTGCCGGCAGGACGACTGATAGCCCGCCTCGCAGTTGGGACAGGTGTTGTCGGAGGCGAAAAACGATCCGATGACGAACTGGCCACGCTTGCAGGAGGTGACTTTACTACCCACCTCCTCCACGATGCCGCAGTATTCGTGCCCCATCGGAGTCGGCTTTGTAATCACGTTGATGCCGCGGTACGACCACAGGTCAGACCCGCACACGCAGGTGGCCGAGATCCTGATGATGGCATCGGTCGGCTGGGTGATCTTTGGCGTGTCGCGCTCCTCAAAGCGCACATCGCGCGGACCGTACAGAATAGCTCCTCGCATGTTCTATCTCCTTGTCTTTCGCTCGAGACAGCAGCGCAGGCGTTCCGCCGCCTTCTATGACAAAGGTCTCGATTGGAACACCTGTGTTCATCACCATAACCGTTTCTTCACACCAGCCGGCGCACCTCGGCCAGCGTGGTCATAGCATCCTTTGACGGCACGTACTCCATGGCCACAAAATCGCGGAATCCTAGCTCGCGAATAGCCTTGAACACATTGGCGTAGTTGATCTCGCCCGTGCCGGGTTCGTGCCGTCCGGGCACATCGCCCACATGGAAGTGACCGATCCGCTTAATATTCCGGCGAATGGTATCGATCAGATTTCCTTCCATGATCTGCACGTGGTAGATGTCGAAGAGGACCTTCACGAACGGGCTCGACACCTCGTCGATGATTTCGAACGCCTCGCGTGCATGATCCAGATAATAGTCGAGGTGGTTCTCCCGCGGGTGCAGTGGTTCCACCGGCGCGAGCGTATTCACTACCTCGACAATCAGTGTGACGCCGCGCGGAGCAGCCAGATCCTGCGCGCGCTTGAGCCCTTCGACGATGCTGGCGTGTTGCCGCTGGCGCGGCATCCCGGGCACGCGGTTGCCGCTGAGTACCACCAGGCGGGTCGTTTCAAAGCCCCTGGCGGCATCGAGCGAAGCTCGAATCTCGCTCAGAAAAGCCTCGCGCTCGGCGGGATTGCACAGGCCCATGCCCTTGGGATTCACGCCGCGATTGCCGACGATGCAGGCGCACTCCAATCCCAGTTTGTTCTTGAGGCTGGTGATCTCGCGTGCATCGGCTGCGCGCCAGTTCCCGAACTCGAATCCCTGGTACCCGGCTTTGGCTACCTTCTCCATCTGCTGTCGCAGATCCAACTCAGGAAATAAAGCCTCCACTCGTACCGACAGCTTAAATGAAGCCTCTCTCGATTGCGCCATTCCCGCCAGCGCGGCAAACTGCAACAGAGTCCGGCGACGCATGGCAATTATGGTAGCATCGCTGGACAACAGCTCTTCTATCGATCTCGAAGAGCCGAGGAGTTGCAGGCAATGAACCAACCAGCGATCATGGGATGGCTCGCCTTGGGCTTTCTGGCGATAGCACCTTTGGGCGAGGCACAAAGCGTCCGCGTCATCAAGCTCTCCGAAGGCCAGGCGTTTCATATGGGAAGAGTGACCTCGACGCGCGTCGTGCAGCCGGACGTGGGCGCCAAACGGCTCACTTTGAATTTCTCCGTATCCCAGGACGGACGCGAGTTCTCGCAGCACGTGCATGACTACTCCGACGACACTATTCTGATCCTCCAGGGACAGGCCGACCTTCGGCAAGGTGACTCCCGGCACCCCTTTCATGCGGGCCAATGCGCCTTTGTGCCGTCCGGGCAGATCCACGGCACCATCACAACAGGCTCGGGGGACACTATCATGATCAGTTTTCAGGTTCCCCCCGACCTGGTCCTTTACACTGGTGCGCGCGATTCATCCAAACCTGGTGCGGCGCCTCCCAAAGGAATCATCACCCCTGGCGCTGTGAAGTTTGTGGACTTCGCCAACAAGAACGGATTCTTTACCGATCCTGCGATGGGATCCAAGCGAGTCGCCGCCGCTCACCGCATGCTCAAGCAGGGGGAAACCTTTGGGGCGGACGTCGGCGCCGGAGGCGAGGGGTTGCTGTTCGTCTGGAGAGGCGCCATTCGCGTGAAAGACAAAACCACCACCTACCAAGCCGGAGAAAGGGATACCGTTTTCATCTCGGGTCCGGCTCATCTGGAGGTCCTCGGCGATTCGCCGCAGGAGACGGTGGTGATCCAGGTACAGGCGCCGCCGCAACCGGGATCGTAAGCAAACGACCACGAGCTCATGCTGCATGAAACATTGCTGCGTGCGTCGGCAGAACTTACCGTTTCATGAGCCAGACTTCAGCAAGGCGGGAGCGCTGACGCCAATTCAAGTGGGCCTCGTCGGTGGGCCGATCCCAGGACAGCACCAGACGGCCGTCTTTGAGAAACCTGGGATCGATGCGCCACTCCTTCATCTCTTTGCCGTCATTCATCGGATCCACCCGTTCGCCATTGATGCGGAGCAGCGCCTGGTTGAGGCCCGTTGAACGGACCGAGTACGTCCCATTCGGATCCAGCGCTTCGTACACCATGGATGTCGGCCAGACTGTCGTTTGCCACGAAAGACGCGCGCGGCTCATGCCCTCATCCCACCACCAGAAGGTCGGCTCAGGTGTGGAGATGACGTGCGGTGATTTCGCAATATTGCCGATATCGTCGTAGAAACTGCCGGGACCGGGATGTTCCCAGAGAGCGATTTCGCGCAGCTTGCGGCGCTGGTCTTCCTCCGATTTCATCGCCTGGACCAGCTTGAATTGATCCTCGAGCCACCAGCGGTTGTTCAGCGGATAATCGATGAAGTCGAGCACCGCGCCGCGTTCTTCACCGCTGGCGTAATACTTTTTGACGCTCGATTGCAGGCCGATGGAGTGGAAAAGCAGATCGCACAATTCAATGATGCGGTCACGCAACTCGGGCGCGGTCCGGTCGGTAACGGCGGATTCGAGCACCGCCGTGGCCCGGTCCATGGCTTCCGCCGGAGGGTCGCTGAGCAGGACGCGGTTGGCTTCGTCCTCGAGTTGCGATTCGCGAATCAGCCGCCGGCGGTCGTACGCATCATAATTCGCGCGCAAAAGACACATCTGCCAGCGCCAATTGGAGGCCAGTTCGGGGGCGCGCTTTTCGAGGGTTTGCCAGGCCAGGAGCGTGCCTTCGACCGCGCCGTTATCGACCAGCGGTCCGCGCCAATTACGTTCCAACGCGAGAATCCCGTCCGCTGCGGCTTGGGCAACCACGGGACTGAAATAAACGCGGGCGTAATCGACCAAAATGTCGCGCACGGACACATTGGGATCCCAGCTGAGCGCGCTCCAGACGGTCTTGTTGACATCGTCGTGAATGCCGTCGGAATAGGAGATGAACCCGTCGGTGTAACCCGCGGTGCGACGGTGGATCGCGGCGAACTCAGCGGGCCGCGGGTTAACCGCTTCACGGCCGAGCGTGAGCGCGTAGGCCTGGTCCCATTCGGGTACCTGATACTGGCAAAGCTTGTTGTGCGTGAGATCGGGATAATCGCGCAGCTTGTATTGCCGGGGCAGACGGCGACGCGTTTCGGCGAGCGGAGGGCTGGAAGGCCCGGCGGCGAGACCCGCGAACCAGGCCGGCTGGCGCTCGTCGATGTACCTGTAAATCGAATCGATCTGTACGGCATTGAACCATTGCAGCGAGAGCCAGATGCGAGCCCTCGGATGCGCCGCCATCAGCAGTTTGCCCATGTCCTCCAGAAAAGGCAGCACGAGTTCCGGTGGATTATTTCCCGGATCGCCGCCGGGGAAAAAGATTCCGCTGAGGGTCGGCGTATCCTTGAAGAACTCATTGCAGCGATCGAGGAACTGCGCGCGTTTGGCGGTGTCCTTCAGATCGAAATCGGCCGGTATCCACGCCCAGTAGTCCAACCCATATCGATTGCAAATTTCGCCGATCGCTCGATTCATCTCGCGCCGTGGCGTCTTCATCACCGCGGAAGGCCGGTCATCATGCAGTGGAATGCCTTCGATGCTGTTCGCGCCGAACCAGGTCAGTTCGCGGATGTATTGTTCGAACTGCGCGGGCGACCACGCGTCGTAGGAGTTGGCTTGCGTACGGTAGCCCAGTTGATGGCCCCGGATGGCATACGCGGGCGCGGTGGTGATGTCGACGGGGCCATCGATGCTCAGGCGGCCCTTCGCCCAATCGATTCGGCGGAGGAGTTGTCCGACGGCGAATAAAGTCCCGCGCGCGTCGTTGCCCATCGCGGAAATAACCGGACGATTCAGATCGAGGAATAGACGATAGCCATCCGGCTTTCCCCCGGGCACGCCGTCCGTTTCAATGACGATCGCAGCCTGCCCGTTGGCAGCCTGCCCGTTGGTGTGATGCGTGGTCGTGGCCAATCGAATGCCTGTACGCTTCTCCACTTCCTCGACGAACATCCGTGCCGCGGTCAACTCGGCCGCAGGCACATCGCCGGACCGTACGACCACCAATGCACTGCGCAGATCCAGCGTACGCGCAGCCGCGGACGCAACCAACAGAGTGGCGGCGGCGAACAATAGAGAACGATGCATGAAAGCTCCTACGGTCTATCCGGATCCCAGATGCTGGCCTCGATGAACCGCTCATTGTGCGGTCCGTCATTGAAATAATAGACCGTAACGATTTTACCGTCGGGACGTTGTACGCTGCGCGGATAACCGACCTCCCACGTGGACGCGCCATCGCGGATCGTGACGATTCCGCCCCAGTGTTCGCCGTCCCGGCTGAGGCGCGCCCGGATACTGTAAGGTTGAGTGCGATATCCGTAAGTGAGGCAGAGACGGCCGTCGCGCAGTTTGAGCAGCATGGGAGGATTACCGCCGAACTCGCCCGTGTCGGCGATGGGACCAAGTCCAGTCCAGGTGCGCGCATCATCATTCGACACAAATGCGTCGATATGATTTTGCTTTTCCTCGTGAACGCGTACGGTGGTGAAAAGCTTGCGCGGTCCCAGCCGCACAGTCGAGGGCATAATGGCGAAGCCGGGAGGTTCGGAGCCGATATAAGAGATAAACTCCCAACTCAGCCCGCCGTCGGTGGTGCGGACGCAGAACGGGCGTCCTTCGCGACCGTTGGTTTTCGATTGCGACAGAAAGATCAGCGCGTCGCGCGGACCCTCGATTAGATAATCCGTACGCGCCAGCACGCCATTTCCGAATTGCGGGAACTTAAAGGGACCTTGCCAGCTTTTGCCTTTGTCATAGGTGAACCAAAACAAAGAAGGTCCGTGATTCGAATCGAGGAACCGGAAGGTCATGGCGAAGCCGGACCGGTGGAAGTCCATGGGTTGCGCGAGGTCTTGTGGATCGCGGCCGCCCTGCGCAGGCGGCAGCAGATCGCGGGGCGCTTCAATGGTCCAGGTGTTTCCGCCGTCGAGGCTGCGGGCGAGTCGGGGCTCCTCCGGTTTCGTGGGGTCCTGTTGATGACGCGTATTCGGCTGTTCCTTGTAATAGGCGGCGCTGAATCCCACCAGGATTTCGTTGCCCCAGGACCAGATACCATGGTTCGCCGGCCATCCGCCGAGCCGCCCGGACTCGCGATAGACGAGCATGTGTTCACCTGACAATAACCCGCAGGAGAGCCACAACGCTAGACCGATCCGCAGCGCCGGCATAATGATCAACACTAATACAACGCTCGGATGCTGAGCGGCACCGGTTCCAGTCCCAGCGCCTTGGCGCCGAGGCGCATCAACCCCAATTCGGTTTGACTCTGGAAGAACTGGAAGCCCTGCTCGCGGAATTCCGCAATCTGCTCGGGCCCGCTAGCCGGGCGGCCAAGAAACTTACCGTGCTTTTGTCCCGCGGCAACGATTTTCGCAATACCTTCCCGGAGTTGCGGCTCATTCTGTCGGCCGCGCAAACCCATCGAGAACGAAAGATCGCTGGTTCCGATGAAGAGTACATCGAGCCCCGGCGTGGCGGCGATTTCGTCGATTTGGTCGAGGGCTGCGGCTTCTTCGATCATGACGACAGTAAACATGTTCTGATCGGCCGAATCATAGTAATTTTGTGGGTCGGGCCAAGTGAAGGTCGCCAGTCCCGCTCCGGATCCTCGCTTCCCGTGCGGTGGATACCGACAGGCAGATACCGCCTTGTGCGCCAACTCCGGCGACGATCCAAAGGGAAAGACGACGCCCGAAACGCCCTGATCCATTACCCGCTTGGCGGTCCACAATTCAACTACGGGAACCCGCGCAAACACGGCGGCGGGCAGAGCCCTCGTGGCCAAAACAATATTGCGGAGCGTTTCCAGGGTGATTGGGGAATGCTCCATCTCTACCCACAGGAAGTGGAATCCCAAGGTTGCGGCCAGTGCTGCCGCTTCGATACTTGGCGTGGTTATCGTCACGCCCAGAACGATTTCGCCGGCCTTAAGCCGCGCGCGGACCGGATGCTGCCAACTCGCTAAATTCTGTTCCATTTATTTGTCAGTGTAACCGCATCATCAGAAACACCTCGGCAATATCGATTGACCCCTGGAATCCGCCCTGCCCCGGTTCGAGAGACCAACGCAAGACGAGCGTGCCCTGCCGCGTGGCCTCCGCGGGAATGTCGAATTCCATCGGGCTCATCACCGCCGGCTTCTGAATCCAGGAATGCACTTCGATATTGCCATTAGCCATCAGCTGGATGCGCGGATCAGAAGGCCGGCCCGCGAACACCACCCGGATCCGATACTGCGTATGCGGGTCCAGATGCTCGTAGCGCATCGTCAGCGGCGTCTCGTATCGCGTCTCGGCCCACGTCCACCACGCGATGGGACGGGTGATGAAGCGCGCCGGACCATCGGGGCGTAATGCGTCGGCCGACGAGCGTCCGATCAAGCCGCCGGAAAACGCAGCATATTCGGTACGCACCGAGCGGAATCCACCGGGATCGTTGGCGAACCCGGGCCCCTCGTCGACCAGATGAGGTTGCATCGCGGAGTTTCCCAGATCGTCATAGAAGCCGCCCGGACCCGGATCGGTGCGGTGTAGAATCGCATCGATACCCGCGAGGCGCGCCTCCTCGTTATCGAGCTTGCGAAGTTCCGCGAAGCGCTCTTCCAGCCAGACACGATTGTTCAGCGGAAAATCGACGGTGTCCAGATTCGCGCCACGGCTCACTGCGATGGCCTTGTAGCGATCGACGCTCAACTGCATGTGAACGCTCTGGTACAACGCTTCGCCCAGCGCGAAGAGCCGGTTGCGCAAATCCTCAGCGGCAGGCCTGGTCAACGCCTCGTCGAGGATTCGGGACGCGTCCTCTACGGCGAGCAGCGAACCGGTCCGGTGTGCCTGCTGCAACCGCTCCAACGCCTGCTCTTCGAGACCGGCTTCGTACAGCAGCCTCTCGCGCACCAGCCCGTCGTAGTAAGCCCGGTAGAGCACTTGCTGGAAGCGCCAGTTCAGCAGCATCTGTGGCGTAGCCGCGTGTTCGATGGTCTGCACCTTGCGTAACGTCTCGGTGACGGACGCGTGCGGCAGCAGCGGTCCACGCCAATTCTCCTCCAGGTCGAACACGGCTTGCGCGATCCCGGATTCATGCTTGGGACTGATGAACCAGCGTGCCCACTCCCGAACAATGTTGCCCACATCCTGGTCGGGATCCCAGCCGAGCCCGCTCCAGACAAACTTGTTCAAATCGTCGTTGACGCCCTCGGAATACGTGAGGAATCCGGCGGCGGAGCGCATCATGTGATGAAAGATTTTCGCGTAGTCGAGAGGCCGTGGATTGATTGTCTCGCGCGCTTCCGTGACCGCGAATGCGACATCCCACCCGGGAACCGGGAACTCGGAGTGAATCGAATGCGTGATGTCCGGATAGTAACGAATCGGGTAGCGGGAAGGCAGCTTCGCCCTCAGCTCTTCGATCGTGACGCGGGTCCACGGACCGTAGACAACGCCATCCAGCCACGCGGGCTCCGCCTTCACGATACCGATGAATTCGTCGAACCATGCCTGATTGAAATTCTGCGGCGAGACCCACATCTGCGCCGTCGAGTGGAATTTCCGGAGTTCCGCCTTTTGTTTTTCGAGCAGCGCCATCAGGTATTTCGGTTCTGCATTGCCGGGATCTCCGCCGGGCACAAACACCGCGTCGATGCGCGGCAGGCGGCGATAGATATTGCTCCACTCCTTCAGGGCGAACTCGATCTGTGCTGGATCCGAGTAGTCCTTGTCCATCGCCGGATACCAGATCCAGACATCGATCCCGTACTTCTCGCAGATCCGCGACATCTCGGCCATCATGTCGATTTTCGAGAGATGAAAATGCGGGCTGTCGTCATCGTCATCGGAACGCGGCGGAATCAATTCCACCGCATTGGTGCCAAAAATGATCATGTCGCGCAGATACTGCTCAAAATCCGAGGGCGACCACGCGTCGTAAGTGTTGACCTTCGGACGATAGCCGACCTGGTGCCCGCGCAGCTTGTATTTCGGAGAGGAAGCGATATCGAGGCCGTCCGCAATCGACGCCTGCCCGTGGCCCCAACCGAGTTCGCGCAGAAACCGGCCGATGCCGAATAGCGTGCCGCGCTCGTCGTTCCCCTGGACCACGATACCCGCGCCCGTGGATTGGAGGCGGAATCCTTCCGCGGGTCCCGTGCCGCTCCCGTGATGAATGGTGATCGGCGGACCGCTGCCTTGCGTGCCCCAATTGAGAGCCGTCCGCTTTTCGACTTCCTCTACCAGCATCTCGACAGCGTTCTTTTCGTGGACCGTGAGCGCCGCGTCCGCTACGACGTGGGCGTGCGTCAGGTCCAGCGCGAAGGAGGAAAGAGGCAACGCTGCTGCGCACACCAGGGCGTGGACAAGCATCTCATCGTATCTGGTTTCATCTCGTCTCGCCGGCATCCCAGATCGTCGCGCCGATGTAGCGTTCGCTATCGGGGTGATCGTTGAAGTAATAGATGGTTACAATTTTCCCGTCCGGCCGCTGCAGGCTGCGCGTGTAACCGAGGTCCCAGGCGCCGCCTCCGGAGCGCAGAACAATTTCGTCGCTCCATGTCGCGCCCTCGTCAGAACTCAGACGAGCGCGAATGCCGTATGGCGCCGAGCGGTATCCATAGGTGATCGCCAGGCGCCCATCGCGCAACTTGACGAGCGAAGGCGGATTGCCGTTGTGTACGCCGGTGTCCGGCGCCGGCTTGCTCCAATATCTCCACGTGGCGCCGTTATCGTCGGAACGGTACATCTCAATCCAGGTTGGATGCCGGATCGCGGTGACGATTGTTTTCCCCGACAGGCGAACGGAGGAGGGCATGATCGCCTTGTCTGTTGTCCCTGGCTCGGGACCGACGAAGGACACCAGATCCCAGGTCTTTGCGCCGTCCCCCGTGCGCACGCAAATCACCCGGCCCTGCTTGCCGTCGCTCTTGGCCGCCGTGAGAAACATCGTCAGGGTGTGCGGGCCGTCGACGAGATAATCGGTACGCGCGGCAATGCCCTTTTGACCGAACGTCGGGACCTTGAAAGGGCCGCTCCAGGTCTTGCCTCGATCGTAGGTGTAGTAGAAGCGCGACGGCCCGATATCGACATCTTCCATGCGGACGGTCAAGGCAAAACCGGGCTTTGTAAAATCGATGCCGCCGGGGCAATCGACAGCCGGCTTGCCGCCGGGCTCCGTGAGCACATTGGCCACTTTCGCGCCATCCGGCGGTTTCAGGTCCGCGTGATGCTCGAGCGTCCAGGTCAGGCCGCCGTCGAGGCTGCGCGCCAGAACGTGCTCGGCCGGACGGCCCCAGTCGATCGAGTGGCGTTGATCGTTAAAGTGGAAGAAGCCGCGCTCGAACCCGACCACGATTTCGTTGTTCCAGATCCATGCGCCGTGATTGGCGGGCCAGCCCGCGAACCGGCCGGGTTCATGATAAACGACGATATCCTCCGCCGCGGCGGCGAGCATTGGCAGGAGTAACGAAGAGAGAAACAGGATCTTCATTGTATGTTCACGAAGGGATTATATATAGTAACGCCATCGAATCAATCCACCCCTCCCTGTATCGCCTCCGTACTAACGACGCCGGACAAACATAGTGGCAACCGATTCCTTCAAGCGCTCCAGGAGAGCTGCGTCAAGTGTCTGGTATTCCAAGCGTTGGTGCATGGACAAATCAAACGGAGCCAGATCGCTGTCTCCGAGGGTGCCGGCACGATTTAGCAGGACTGTAGGCTTGGCGCATCCGTGAGCGAGGCCTAGCTCGTAGAGGACGTTGGATCGCAGGCCGTCAAGCACCGCGATGGCGTAGTCGCAATGTTTGATTCCTTCACGAATTTGCGCCGCCGCATCACCGGGCACGGACGATCGGTCCAATCGGATCGGATGATCACCGAGACTCTCGAGCGCCGGGCCGATCACGAAATCGTAAAGGGTCACATAGTCCGCCCCAAATGGCATGATTACGAAGCACCGGCGCGGCAGACTCTGCAGTAAGACCTTCACCATGTCGACTGCGACCGCATTGATGTCTGCGGACTGCGACCTCCAGCGCTGGACCCTGTCCTTTTCAATTCGTAGCATCGGAATCAGATCGCTTTCATAAGACCGCCAGAATTCCGCTGCGGTGCCGTCAAATATCGGTACCGGCAGAAGTGGTATTCCCAACTCCATCGCAAGGGCGAGCTCCTGCGCTGTACCCGAACCGCCGGCCACCGCGAATAGGCCGTCCAGTGATCTCACGAATGAGAAACGCCGAGCTTCTCGTGTCTTCCCGCGAGCCCGATGCAGCGTCCCGATATGGAAGGATTCACCCGGGCTTGAGCTGGTTTCGTCCCCTAACACGGTTTCGATTCGGTCGTTGACGGCTCCCGCCCCCGACCGTTCACGGATTGCCCGTTCGGCGGCGCTAACCATATGCCAATCGGCGGCGAGGTTGTCCTCCCCAAAGCCCTTTCGTTTACGAGTGCCACCGCTGACAATTACAACCTTTTCATCTAATGCCAATTCGGCGCCCACGGCCAAACAGAACGGAATCGCTTCTTTCGGGAGGTCCACGGAGCTCCCGCACACACCAACCCTCTTAGGCGCGAACAGATTGTGAGGTCCCATACGCTAAATTTATCAGGCGGAGTGCCTGACGGGGCCATTCGCGCTGCTCGCATGCAAATTGAGCACGCGAAGGAGATTCTTTGGAGTCCGAAGCGTTCATCCTCAGCGGGCCGCTCGTCAAGCATAGACGTTTGCAACTAACGCGACGGCTTGTCCCGGCTAGCACTCGTGTTCATCGATGGGTCAGTGCCTCAAAAAGGGTTACTTGGAAAGCTCCGAGGCGGCTTCCTGTTATCGCGTCCCAGGCCGAAGCGGTGTCTTCGAAGGTGCTAAAAGACGCAAGGCGCTTTCCATCTGTGGACCAGCCGCCAATCTCGATGTGGTTATATCGGTCCTGAGAGTATCCCACCAGCTTTTGCACGACATCACCCTTTGGATTCAGAACCCAGACGTGGGCATTATCGCCTGCGGCAACTCGACTTCCATCTTTAGACCAGGCTAGACTCGTTCCCGAACTATACTCGCCGCCTAGGCTGAACCTCCCAATGTTGTCGAACGTCCGGCCATCCCAGAACAGAATGGCGTTATCCTTGCCTGCGGACGCCAGATACCGGCCATCACTCGACCACGCCACACGCCCAACTGAATTCCGATGCCCTTCCAGAGTCCGCGGCCGTCCTGCGGCATCCCACACGATTCCGGCGCCGTGGCGCAGACATTTGTGTCTGCTGGATCGAGACTCGTCTCGATCGTCCCCGCAGTGGCGGATGTATGACTGCCTTATCGATGGTCATTCGATCGCCCGGACCGGAATGAAGATTAGGAGTTTTTTGCCCGATCTATCGCCGGTGCCGCACAACGATCGCTATTGATGAATTCCTTCGCGCCAACCCTATACGCCACTTCTACGGTTTGCGATTCCGCGCCGGTTTGGAACAAGATAATATGGTCGCAATCGGGATTCGAGCGCAGAGGCGCCCCCGATGCTGCACAGGAGGAAGCCCAGGTGGATCGACGCAAATTCATAAAGACGGCTGCCGCAGGGACAGTTGCGGTCGCCGCCGGCGTAACACGTGCCGGTGCCCAGAGATCTTCCGTCCCCATTATCGACACGCACGTACATTTATATGACCCGACGCGCCCTCAAGGTGTGCCGTGGCCGAGCCCTGCGCAAGCAAGCATTTATCGCCCCTTCCTGCCTGCGGATTACCGCCGGATTGCTGAACCCTACGGCGTGGTCGGCATGATCGAGACCGAGTGCAGCCCCTGGGTGGAAGACAATTACTGGGTCCTGGAGGTGTCCGCCAAAGAGACGATTGTGGTAGGGGAGATCGGCGATTTGTTTCCCGGGAAGCCGGATTTTGGCGAGCATCTCTCACGGTTGCACAAGAACCCCCTGTACCGAGGCATCCGGTTCGCTTATTTGTGGGGCCGGGATGTAGCGGAGGAGATAAGAAAGCCGCAAGTGATGGCCGACCTTCGACTGTTGTCTGACGCAGGACTCACCCTGGACTCGGGCGGCGGCCAAAAGGATGTCCCGAACCTGCTGCGAATCACCGACCGGATCCCCGCCCTCCGGATCGTGATCAATCACTTGCCGGGCGCTCCGATCCCCGACGAACCGGCGGCTCGCGCTGCCTACCTGCAAGGACTTCGAGAGCTCGGAAAGCGCCCTCAGGTGTATGTGAAGGTCTCGGAAATCTTTCAACGCGTCGATGAGAAGGGGCGCCGGGTGACTTCGGGCGGACGAATCCCGCGTGAGCTGAGCTTTTATCGTCCACGGCTGGATGAAATCTGGGATACCTTCGGTCCGGACCGGCTGCTCTTCGCGAGTGATTGGACCAACAGCGAACCCATGGGCACATTTGGCGAGACGCTGGGCCTGGTTCACGAATACTTCACGCCAAAGGGTCCGGAAGCCGTCGAAAAATTCTTCTGGAAGAATTCACTCGCGGCATACCGGTGGGTGAAGCGGCAGGCGAATCAGCCCGGTTTGGCTTAAATCAGCAGCGCACCGTACTCACAACGACCTGGAAAGTTGATCACCACAAGCTATGACGAACAACATTGCCGCCGCACTGGTAACTGCTGCACTGCTGGCAGCGCAAGGAATGGCGCAAACCTCGGCCGCGCCCGCTTCTGATTTCGCCTCGGCACAAAAGCGGTTCGACAGCCTTTGCGAAGGATGCCACGGCGAGGGGGGCAACGGCGGGGACCGGGCGCCCGCGCTCGTGAACAATCGCAGCTTGCGCACCCGGAGCGAAGCGCAAATCCGCGACTTGATCAAGAGCGGCACTGCTGGCGGCATGCCCGCGTTCAAGCTGCCGGAGGACGATCTTCAATCCCTGGCTCGATGGCTGCGTTCTCTCAATAGGTCCGCGTTCGATACCAAGCCCTCCGGTGACGCGCATGCCGGAGAAGAGTTCTTCTTCGGCAAGGGCCAATGCTCGACGTGTCACATGGTTCATGGCCGCGGAAAGGTGAATGGGCCTGATCTGTCGGATATTGGCCGTAAATCGACCGTCCGCGAACTGGAGCTTGTGCTCGAAAATCCGACGTCCCAAATGGGCATCCACACGACACCGACATGCCCGAGTTGGGCCTTCTGTCCGGACGAGACGTGGCGGGTCGTTGACGTCGAGCTGCGAGATGGCCAAAGCTTGCGCGGCTTCGCTCGCGGCCGCGCGGAACACGATCTCGAACTCGAAACCTTTGATGGACGCCTGTATCTTCTGACGGACAAGCAATACCAGGAAATCACGCCCGAGACGACATCTTACATGCCCCCGCTCGAGGCGAGCGCCGGGGAGCGCCGCAATGTCATAGCCTATCTGAGCAGCTTGGGTGGCGTAAAGCCAGGCGCCCTGGCCGGCGCGGATGCCCCGATTTCTCCGGAGGCGATTGACGCTGTCCTGCACCCCAAGCGCGGTGAGTGGCCTACATACAACGGTGTCCCGGGAGCCAACCGCCATAGCGCCCTGGACCAGATCAACGCGGGCAACGCCCGGAACCTGCAGTTGGAATGGGTCTACTCGTTGAACGTTCGGGATCTTGAGACCACACCCATCGTCAGTGACGGCGTCATGTACGTCACTGCGTCTGATCACGTATGCGCCCTCGCCCCGGCGACGGGACGCCAACTATGGTGCTATACGCGTTCCGAGGACTCGTCCGAGTCCGGTGGGCGGCGTAATTCGGGCCTGCCCAATCGGGGAGTCGGGCTGCTCGGGGACCGCATATTCTTCGCGACGGGTGACGCTCATCTGCTATGTCTGAACCGGCTGACCGGCGCCCTGATGTGGGACGTCAACATGGTGGAATCGCCGGGGCGCTACATGGCGACCTCTGCTCCCTTAGTGGTGGGCGATCTGGTCATTGCCGGAATTGCAGGCGGCGATGGTCCGCTACGGGGGTTTCTCGCAGCCTATAAAGCCACCACCGGTAAGCAAGCCTGGCGCTTCTGGACCGTGCCTAAACCGGGCGAACCCGGCTCCGAAACCTGGACCGGGAATGCCATCGAAACGGGCGGAGGGGCTACCTGGCTCACGGGATCGTATGACGTGGAGACCGGCACGCTCTATTGGGCCGTTGGCAACCCGTTCCCCGCCACCGACGGCGACGGGCGTCGAGGCTCGAACCTCTACACGAATTGCGTCCTGGCGCTCGACGTCAAGACCGGCAAATTGCGCTGGCACTATCAGTTCACGCCTCACGATCTGCACGACTGGGATGCTACCGAACCGCTGGTCCTGGTGGATACCGATTACCGCGGACGTCCCCGGAAACTATTGCTCCAGGCCAATCGCAATGGCTTCGTTTACGTGCTCGACCGGACGACCGGCGAATTCCTGTTTGCGAAACCCTTCGTCAAGAAGATGAATTGGGCCACCGACTTTCATTCAGACGGTACTCCTCAGCTCCTGCCCGCCAATACGCCGACCCGGGCGGGGGTAAAAGCCTGTCCCTCGGTGAGAGGCGCGACCAACTGGTATGCGACCTCGTTCAATCCCGACACGAAGCTCTTCTATGTGATGTCGGTCGAGGATTGCAGTATCTACCGGCAATCCCATGACGGAGGTTACGAAGGCTATCGCAACCCCGGCGATCCCGGTTTGAAATATCTTCGAGCGATCGACATCCATACCGGCGAGACGGTCTGGGAGATTCCGCAGCAAGGACCGCAGGAGGCCAACTACTCCGGAGTGTTGTCGACTGCCGGAGGCCTTGTGTTTTATGGCGAGACTGGCGGCGGGTTTGCCGCAGTCGACGCCAGGACCGGGAAGACGCTATGGTCCTTCCATGGAAACCAGGCTTGGAGGGGTTGCCCGATGACTTACATGGTGAACGGACGGCAGTATATAGCCGTTGCATCCGGCAGTAATATTTTGTCCTTCACGCTGCGGTAAACGAAAAAGGTGGGAGGGAGTCGGGGTCGAAACGGAAGTCAGCGTAGCCGGGGCAGATCGGTGTCGGAGCGGGAAAACAAAACCAGGCGGACTCATTTTCGTCAGTACTCAGAGCTTCGGAACGTTGCGACTGAGTCGCTTTCGAGCAGACCGACACGCGTCAGCACCCGGAGGCCCTCGTGCTTCGGTGAGCGGCCGCAAGAGCCATCGTAGGTTGAGTAATTGAAGGTGAACCGAACTGCCGCGCAGCAGGAAGGATGGTTGAACAGCCGACATGGGGAACTCGTCTTAGCGAGGAGCGACATGCAGGCCAGGCAGGTTACGCTACGGGAGGACGAACCGCTATGATGCACTCTTGGGGGCGTGCATACCATGGCGATCGATGTGTTCTGTTCCTACGCTCGAGAGGATGAGGCTCTTCGTGACGAACTGCATAAACGGCTGAAGGCGTTCGAACGCGGAGAGCTTATCGGGCTGTGGCACGATCGCCGCATTCTTCCGGGCGGCGATTGGGGCCGGGAGATCGATGAGCACTTAAGATCCGCCGACATGGTTCTGCTGCTCGTGAGTCCGGATTTCCTGGCCTCTGAGTACGCCAACGCAGTCGAGGTTTCGCTCGCAATGCGACGACACCAAAAGGGCGAAACGGTGGTCGTCCCCGTGATCCTGCGGCCCTGCACCTGGGAGATCGAGTACGGTCAGTTGCAGGTCTTGCCTAAAGACGGATTGCCGGTAACGAAGTGGGATGATCCAGACGTCGCCTACCTGGACATCGCACGAGCCATCCAGCGCTTCGCTGAGGACCTGATCGGAGGAAGGCGCAATCTGGGCGCTCCAGTTTTGCCGGAACAACTGAAGGCGCGAGTGTCCGAAGCGGAACTCGATGCATTAGAGCGCAATTATTTGGCGCAAGTGAAGGCCGATCTCGACGATCGGCAGTTGAGTCCGCTTGGGCACACCGAAGACGAAGAAATCGCACTGGAGGCGCAGATTTTCGTCGAGCCTGCGTACAAGGTATTTAAGGCCGACGTTGATCCGTCCGTCCAGCCAGATCGCGGAGAGCGCACGAGCGATCTTGTAAGAACGCTGCTCGAATCTACCGAGCCAGTGGCCGTCTTGGGTCAGCCGGGTGCTGGAAAGAGCGTTGCGCTAAGGCGCGTCGGGCTCCGGCTGGTAGATCTGGGGCACGGCGAGAGTAAGCCGCGCATTCCGGTTTATTTACCGCTCGGCGATTTCACAACCAGGCTATCAACGCGAGAACCCGCGCTGGCATTCGCGACGCGAACGCTATTGAATCGGGGCGGCCACGCCACCGAAATTGCTGCCCGTTTGCGTGACTATCTGCATTCGGGCCGGGTGGTGTTTCTGCTCGATGCCATGGATGAAATGCCCCGCGACGATTACAAGTATCGGTTCGAGGCGCTGCGCGACCTTACCAGGTTTGGAGGAAACCGATTTCTTTTTGCGTGCCGCGAGTTCGATTACCGCGACTCGTTTCGGGTCACGCGCGCAATCATACAGCCACTTAACCGGGCCCAGGCGCGGGACCTGTTGGTCCGCGCAATGCCCGAGCACGGCCGCGAGGCCGCGAACAGGATTCTCTCGCCGGATAATCCACGGCGAAATTTGGCGACGAACCCTTTCTTCCTGCGGCTTTTCTGTCTCTATTACAAGATCTATAAGGACCTGCCGCCGAGTCGGGCCGCATTGGTTGAAGTGTTTGAGCGAGCGGTCTATATAAAGTCGACGAAGTATGAAACCGAGGGGCTCGCGGTCGATCAGCGGACCTTCCATTTGGCGCTGGCGCGGCTCGGGTATCTTATCACCATGAGTCAGCGCGGCGTGACATTGCCTCTCCGTGCGTTTCGCGCGGGGTTTAGGGATGGGTCTGCCGTACTAGCGCAGTCTTTTCCGCATATCGATGAAGTGATTCGTGTTGCGGCCGAGGAGCGGCTGCTCGTGAAAGACGAGCACGTCGATCCGGGCGGCGATACCACTCTGAGTTTTTATCATCACCGCCTTCAAGAGTATTATGCGGCGGTTTATCTCGATGAGTTCGAGCCACCACTCGATTGGACACAACGCTACGACGATATTTGGTGGCAGGAGATCCTGATCATGCTGTTCGGCGTCGCGGAATCGCCGGACCGCTTTCTACGGGATCTGTTGGCGACGATCCCGGATCCCGTGACGATGGTCAGGCTGGCTCCGGCGTTGGCGAATCTGGTGACGAGCCGCGGGGCGCGTGGTACGGCGGCTCTCAGCGAGTTGGATTCATCCGGATTTTACGGTTTGAACGTTCAGGGCGAGCACGTAGAGGAACTCGTCTCGGGGATCTTCCGCAAGCCGCTCGCCGAAGTTTCTTACCTGGATACACCTGGGAGCCGATCCCCAAAGGCCTCGTCAAAGCCGGATGAGGAGAACGTCCGCCGCTATCTCGAGCAGAGGAACGCGATTTTGCTGGACCGGGTCGCGCTGGTTGCGGAGTGCCTTCAGAACGTTGCAACTAAGATGCCCGAGGCGCAGGAACGGGTGAAGACGATCCTCTCGGCATTCATCAAAGACGGCAATACCTGGGAAACGGTACGCGCCATTCGCATCGGATCACAGCTTAGGGGCATCGACTTATACGGCCTGATCGAGCCGGCGCTCATTGGAGGAAACACGTGGTGCCGTCAGGAGGCGTTGGAAGCTGTCGCAAACGTTCCGGTAGAATTGTCGCCTCTGCGGCAAGTGGGTGTCGTCCTCTTTCTTCAGTTTGTGAAGGGCGATCTGCTGTTCTCGATTGTGGGATTCGCGAGGCAGGTTTGGGACCGGAGAGCGCTGTTGTGGCTGGTACCGGGATTTCTATTATTGCTGGCCTTGTCTGTCGCGGCCGTCCTCGCGCCTTTCGCATTTTACGGACCTTTGTTGAAGGTGCTGCGGCAGAGGCCCGCGCCTCCCGCTGCGCTCGGCATGGGGTGGCCGGGAGTGGCGGGAGCGATTATTGTCGCGAGCGCGGGAATCATCTATTTCGTTAAACATCGATTCAAGATCCCTATCTTGTACTTTCCTGCCTGGGCGGGCGCTTTCATTCTGGACAACACTCTTCCACGCGCAAACCAGAACATTGCTGTCCCAATCCTGCTGTTTATGGTGACGATTTTTGCGCCACAGATCGCGGGGAGCTTGATGTCGGCCATAGGGTGCGCGATCGCCCTGATCTCTTTTGGATCGGTGCGTGTGGTTCGCGGCTGGCGAGCGTCTCTAAGGGAGATCTGGAGTGACGGCGGTCCCTTCTTTGGGTTGCAGATGCTCATGCTGGCCATAGCCGGATTTGGCGTACTCGTGGTTGTTTGGATTGCAATTAGCGACTGGATCCGGGTTAAGACCGGCGTCGACATTCAAGCATGGCCGGTTATTGCCCTGGGTCTTGCGTTTACGTTGTTCGCTGCGGGCTCTCTCCTGTTCGGGGTATTGGGGCTTGTGGCGATACTGGCGAAGGCCACCTACAATGCCGCGAAGACTATCGTCCGGCCGCGCGAAGCTCTTACGGCTGCCGTCCGCCAGATAACATCGGGGGTGCGTCGAGCACCTGCGGCTCTGTTGGGCGCAGTTAGAGCTGGCGGCGCTTTTATGTTGGTCGCTGCGTGCATTCTGGCTCCTCTCTTCGCATTCGTCGGAGTGATAGCCCTTGTGGAGGAGCACACGGAGACCTCACTGCGCTTGGCGAAGCCGTTAGCGCTGTTTCTCTCGATCGCCGTTATCGTGTTTCTCTCAGTAGCTCTCGTGCTTCCGTACTTCGCTGTCACCTACTACGAAGAATTCGGCCAGACCCTCCCGGTCTCAGTCCGAAGATTCCGTTTCTTTCGCTTCATGGAAACCGAGGCCCAGCGCGCCATGAACCTGCTGGCGCAATACGACGGGGCCAGCGCGAAGGCACGCTACGATGCATTCCGCACAGCGCTGCCGTCCTTCAAGGAAGATCGCTGGCAGTCGGTGCTCTATCGGCAGATGGAAAAGGCCTATAAGGAAATACGACAGGAGTCGGGGGCGCAGGCAGCCGGTTCACTCGGAAGCGGCGAAGACTGATGCCAGAAAGATCACAATCGAGTAGTTTACAAACTTATGCCCGGCCTGGGGGCTATGCCCCTCGATGCCGTAACCTGGCCTTTGGCCTGCGTCGACTTCTGCCACAGGCTGCCAATCTAACCACGTGAACTGTTACGATTCAAGTCCGGCAGCGTCACAACGCCGTCATCTCGTTGTGCGCAACCCTCTGCTGCGCACGACCCCAGAGATACGATAAAATACGACACAACTCTACTTGAGGAGGGTTTTGCATGACCCGAACCATGTTGTTGGGCCTCGGAATGGCCGTTGCCGTGAGTTTGTCAGGTCAGGAAGGTCCGAGGAAGGCCCAACCCGAAGCGATGAGCCAGGAGCAGTTCTCCGAGGCCCATTCAGTGATTTTTCAACCGGACCCATCCCAGAAGGTGGGGGCGATCACCGACCGCATCGCGCCGGGTACTGCCTCCGCTGTCGTCCAAACGCCCGTTCCCAGTCGCAACTTCATCGACGACCGGATCTTCGGCAAAATGGCACGCGACGGCGTCCCGCATGCTGCGCTCACCAGCGATCTCGAATTCCTCCGCCGCGTATCGCTTGACATTACCGGCCGCATCCCGTCGACCGGTGAGATCCAAACCTTCGTGACCGATAAAGACAAGGCCAAGCGAGACAAGCTTATCGACCAACTTCTCTCGAGCGAAGCCTACGTCGATAAATGGGCGTACTTCTTCATGGACGTGTTCCGGGCCAACGGCAAAATGGGCCGTGGCGAGAACCTCTTCCACTATTGGATGAAGGAGAATCTGGCGGTCGACCGGCCCTACGACGACATTGCGCGCTCCATCATCTCAGCTTCGGCGAAAAGCAACCACGTCGTGGCTGCGGCCAATCTGATTGCCCGTGAGCATGTGCAAGCCAAGCCGCAACCGGATGACGGAAACGACTTCGGCATGGTCCACCAGCTTGACACGGATGACGAGTTGGCGGTCCTGTATGGAAAGACTTTCCTCGGCGTAAATTTCTCCTGCATCTCCTGTCACGATGGCCGGGGGCATCTCGAGAAAGTCAATGTCTGGCTCAGCCAGCACAAGCGGTCCGAGTTCTTCCAGTATTCGTCGTTCCTTGGCCGCACCCGCTATCTGATGTATTGGGAGCACGGTAAGCCGCAATCCGGCGAATTCATGATCGATGATGCCAACCCCGGTTACGACACCAAGGGTAAAAGCATGATCCGGGTTCCCCGTTTCGGAGGACCGAACGATCCGGCGTTCATTCTCACCGGTGAAAAGCCGCGCCCGGAGGCCGAACTACGGGAGGAGCTGGCGCGCTTCATCACCAGCAATCCCCAGTTCGCCCGCGCCACTGTCAATCTCTTCTGGGAGAAGCTGATGGGCTTCGGCATTGTCGAGCCGTTCGACGAATTTGACCTGGCCCGCCAGGATCCGGACCATCTGCCCGCGGGCTGGCAGCTCCAGCCGTCCCATCCGGAACTGCTCAACGAGCTCGCCCTGGATTTCGCGAAGAACAATTACAGCCTGAAGCACCTGATCGGCATGATTTGCCGTTCCAGTGCGTACCAGCTCTCGGCCCGCTTCGATGGTGACTGGAAAGACTCCTACACGAAATACTATGCCCGTAAATTCGTCCGCCAGTTGAGCGCCGAAGAGATTCATGATGCGGTTGCCTCCGCCACCAGCCGGCCCGGCAGCTTCAAAATGGGCGACGAAAAGATGGGCTGGGCAATGCAATTGAGTGGCCCCGGTGGGTCGGAGGACGTCAAGTATTTCATGCAGACGTTCGGGCAATCCAACCGCAGCAACCCGCCTCGCAATCCCACCGGGTCGCCGCTGCAACCGATGCTCTTAATGCAGTCTCCAGTAGTCACGGACCGCGTGCTCGCGGCCAAGGACAGCCGTGTACAACGCATGCTCGACACCTATAAGGATGACCGCCGAGTCGTGACGGAGCTTTTCCTGGCGACTCTTTCGCGGCCGCCTTCCGAATCCGAACTTAAGGTCGGACTGGACGCTATGGCAAAGAATCGCGTGGAAGGCGCTCAGGATCTGCAATGGGCGCTGATTAATCAAGTCGAATTCATGTTTAACTATTGAGGGCCTTATGGAACATCGAACGGTTGGTGACGTTACGCGGTCGCGGCGTGACTTGCTTAAAATCGGCGGGCTCGGACTGCTGGCCGCATCCGTAGACGGCATCTGGCCGCTAAAGCTGAGGGCATCGGATACCAAGGTTCAGCCGCGCGGGGTAGCCCGCAATGTCGTTTTCTTCGAGCTGTCCGGGGCGCTCAGCCATGTGGAAGGATTCGATTTCAAGGAGAACCCCGGCACGCCCAAGGATCTGGATATACGCCAGATCAAGCCTGATCTGTACCTGTCGCATCTGCTTTTCCCCCGGACCGAAAAGCTCATGGACAAGTTCGCGATCGTGCGCTCGATGCTGAGCCATGAAGAGGTCCATTTTCGAGCCCAGTATTATCAACAGACCGGCCGGCAGTTAAACCTTGCATTTGCGCGCGAGATTCCTTCTATCGGGTCGGTCATTTCAATGGAACTGGAAGGCCAGCGGCGCAACGCCGATACGTTCCCCTCGTACCTGTCATTCTCGCTCGAAAAGGGCGCGGCCGGCGCGCTTTCGACCGGTTTCCTGCCGCCGCGCTTCTCCGTCGTCGATATCAATCCTGAGTCGGCTGTGAAAGGCGCGGCTCTCGATCAGAAAGCGGTCGAACTACTCGAAGAGCGATGGCGACTGCTGCGGGAATTGCGCGACGCTCGAGTGTTTCGACCGGCTTCGCTGAGCCGTGATATGGCGGGATATGAAGACTATTACGAGACCGCGCACAAGCTCCTGAGCGATGCCCGCTGGCCGTCGGCTTTCAAGATAACCGATGAAGACCGCAAGCGCTACGGCAACACCGCAGTCGGCATCTCGAGTATCCTTACCCGCAACATCCTGGCGAAGGATGCCGGCACGCGGTACATTCACATCTGCCATCCGGGATGGGACCATCACGTCCAGATTTGGGACCGGTCCGCCAAGACTAATCACTATGTGCTTTGTGCCGAATTCGATCCGGCGTTTGCCAGCCTGATAGAAGACCTGGCGTCCACGCCGTCGCAGGCGGATCCGAAGAAGACGCTGCTGGACGAGACCATGGTCGTCTGCATGGGCGAGTTCGGCCGCACGCCGGGCGCCCTGAACAACATGGCCGGCCGCGATCACTATAACAAGTGCTATCCGGCAATGTTCGCCGGCGCGGGTGTCAAAGCCAATACGATTCTGGGACGCACGGACAGTGCCGGCGAGAAGTGCCTCGAAACCGGCTGGAACCACAAGGAACAGCCGCGCATGGAAAACATCCTGGCCACCATGTATTCGGGGCTGGGCATCGACTGGACCAAGGAGATCGTCAACACTCCCTCGGGTCGTGCGTACAAGTATGTGGATGAGCTGGGGCCGAATGGATACATCCCCACAGATGAGATCTCCACTGTCTTTAGTTAAGCTGTTGATCGCCGTTCTGCTTACGGCAGGGATGGCATTCGCTGGTGAGCCGGGCATGGTTCGAATCCCGGATGGTGAGTATCTTCGAGGCAGGTCCCACAAGCTCCCGGATGATGGCCTCAAGTGGTTTCCCACTGTGTTGATGGATGACCGGCCGGTGAAGCGCATTCACATCGACGCGTTCTATCTGGATGAGCGCGAAGTCACTAACAGCCAGTACTCTGTGTTCGTAAAAGCCACCGGACACCGTCCACCCTATAACTGGCCGCAAGGAAACATGCCGGAACATAAGTCGGACTTTCCCGTGGTGGATTTGAGCTGGGACGATGCGTCGGCTTATGCCAAATGGGCTGGCAAGCGCCTTCCCACCGAAGCCGAATGGGAGCGCGCCTGCCGCGGCCGGCTCGAAGGCGCGAAGTATGCCTGGGGTGACCGGGAGCCCACCAAGGAAGACGCTCGCTTCGATGCGGTCGATGGTCCCTGTGAGGTGGCCAAGTTCAAGCCCAACGATTTCGGACTCTATGACATCGCAGGAAACGTATGGGAGTGGTGCGCGGACTGGTACGCGAAGGATTACTATTCGGAGGCTCCGGAGAGCAATCCGAAGGGTCCCGATACAGGCTTGTACCGAGTCATCCGAGGTGGGTCCTGGGCGGATGAACCGAAGTATCTGACCTGTGCAAATCGCAGCTGGGCTCGTCCGCATGAGCGCAGTCCGAACATAGGTTTCCGTTGCGCCAAATAGCGGCGAGGATTCGTGGGCTTGGGTAGAAAGGCCTTTGCCGTACCCGGGGCCTCCGAAAAACGGTAAATCGACGCCCACTCCAGTACAAGTCATGCAGGCAGTTGATTCTTCGTTGTGGAGTAGGCGTTTTCGCCTGCTCTCGCGCGCTGCAGAGACTTCTGCCAGAGGCTGCTGCGGTCCACTGCTCTACATTTCGATAAGATGAAGGGCATGAAAAGTGTCCTCCTGTTCGCTACCCTTTCGCTCGCGGTATTGGCGTGCCTGGCTTTTGCGCAGAACGCCCCCAAGCCGGGCAGCGATGGCTGGATCAGCATGTTCGACGGTAAATCGTTGGATGGATGGCAGGCGAACGAACACCCGGAAAGTTGGAAGGCCGTGGACGGCGCCATCGTGGGTGATGGTCCGCGCAGCCACCTGTTTTGGATGGTGCGCGAGTGTGAGGACTGCGAATTCCGCGCTGAGGTCAAGTTGAATCACAGCGGGAATTCGGGGATGTATTTGCGAGCCGCGATGGGCCCCGGGTTTCCCCAAGGCTATGAAGCGCAGGTGGAGAACACCTCGCCCGATCCGCAAAGGACCGGCAGTCTTTACAACATCTGCAAGGTGACGGAGCAACTCATTCAGGACGATACCTGGTGGACCCAGGACATTATCGTGCGGGGCGACCATTTCATCATCAAGATCAATGACAAGGTGGTGACCGACTGCACCGACCCGCAGAATCGCTACACCAAAGGCTACCTCGCGCTGCAACAGCACAACGCCGGCAGCGTGGTTCAGTTCCGCAACCTCATGATGCGGCCGCTGCCCGCCGGCCACAAATAATATCGCCACGGCTGCAGCATCATTGCCACGGAGCCTACTGCCAGTGCCGAAAAGCTCTCTGCCTCGTCAAGGTGCTTCCCGTGTTTCTTTCTTGCCTGCCGGGTTCAGCTGCTTCGCCTATATCTTCCCTTTCATTGCAACGACCTGGGAACTAGCCCCCCCGAAACCCTCGCCCTTCCGTGTCACCCTGAGAACAGATGGGCCCAGTGTGTTCCGTCGACCGTCCGCTCGTGCGTGCGCGGCCATTTCAATTTGAAGGAGCGATCTATTTGCCGGCAGACTTGCTCATCCTGACACCTCGCCGGACGCGCGGCAAAAACTCGCAGTCCGGGAAATCGCAGACTCCGTCATCCGCATGCTCGTCAACCGCGTCGCGCTCCTTGCGGCTTCCTCGATTGAGCACTTTTCCGGAAATCGTGTACAATAATGAACAAACGCCAAAATCTCGCGAAGTCCATTCCCTCCCGATAAACCCAACAATTCACTTTTACTTAGACGATATTGGCTTCGTTCCGCAAAAGCCGCGCGCATCCCGCCACATCTTGTGCGGTCGCCGAAGGCCGGAAGCCGATGACCCTCCCGTCGGACGGCCCGTTATCCTGCACCCCACGGCTTCCTCAGCCATGCAATTTTCCGGAAATGATGCACAAAAACGCACAAACGCCAAAACCTCGCGAAGTCCGTTCCCTCCCGATAAACCTAACAAATCACTCTTACTTGGACGAAATTGGCTTCGATTCGCAGAAACGCGCCGCATCCCGCTGCACCTTGTCCATTCGGTCCGCTGGCCGGAAGCCACCAGGTCGGAAGCATCGCAAAACCCGTGGCACCGGTCCCCTCTTCTGCACGGCGGGCAAAAGAGGCGTACGATGCGGAAAGTGGGCCAAATCGGAAATTCTGATTCACCACCAAAAGGAGCACGAAATGAATCGCCGTAGCATGTTACGGATGTCGGGCCGCTCTGTGGCAGCGGGAACCATCGGCATCCTGGGTCAAAAGAACGCTGCGCTCGCTCAAACCTATTCGAAGGCGACGCGGGGGATGCCGGCCCTCAAAATTACCAATGTCAAGAGCATCCAGACGTGCCCGCAGGGGGGCAATTACGTTGTAGTCAAAGTGGAAACCAGCGAGCCCGGCCTTTATGGCGTAGGGTCCGCGACTCTTACCACGAGGGGCGCTGCGGTCGTAACTGCGTTAAATGAATTCCTGGCGCCTTTTGCCCTCGGTCGCGACCCCGCGAATATCGAGGATATGTGGCAGACCGCCTATGTAAGTTCTTACTGGCGCAATGGCCCGGTCTTGAATGGCGCGTTGTGCGGCTTGGACGAGGCCTTGTGGGACATCAAGGCGAAGCGGGCCAACATGCCCCTTTATGAGCTTCTCGGCGGTAAGAGCCGTTTTGCCATCACTACATATTGTCACGCCGACGGCAAAACCGTCGAAGAGACATCGGATAATGTCAGTAAGTTCGTGGAAGCGGGCTGGAAGCATGTGCGGATTCAGCTTGGAGGGTACGGTTCGCCGGGCCTTGGGCATTCGCCGGATTTCAAAGCTGCGGGCTTCGGCCTGCCCGCAGACGGATATCAAGATAACGAGCCGTATGCAAAGGGCACTCTCAAGCTGTTCGAGTACATAAGAAAGGTGCACGGCGAGGATCTTGAATTGATCCATGATATGCACGAGCGCATCGAGCCCATCGAGGCGGTCAACCTGGTAAAGGGACTGCAACAGTACCGTTTGTTTTGGGTCGAGGATCCGTTGTCGCCGGAGCAGATGGGCTATTTCAAAATGATGCGGGAACAGTGCAGCACTCCCATTTCTATGGGAGAACTGTTTAGTCATCCGATGGAATGGACCGGCCTGATATCGGACCGGCTGATCGACTTTATCAGGGTCGGGTTCAACCATGTCGGTGGCATAACTCCTGGCCTGAAGATCGCCCGTTTGGCCGAAGCCTTCGGTGTGCGGACCGGCTGGCACGGCCCGGGAAACATCGATCCGATCAACCACGCAGCCCAGGGTCATGTGGATCTCACCATACCGAATTTCGGTATCCAAGAGGACGTGGATCTCGGTTGGGGGAACGTGATTCAGGAGGTCTTTCCCGGTTGTCCGCAGATGAAGAAGGGATATATGTATCTCAACGAAGCGCCTGGAATTGGCGTAGACGTCGACGAAAAACTGGCGGCGAAATATCCTTTCCAGCCATTCCCTGCAGGGACAGGTTTCAGGTTCCCGATCAGGAAAGCGGACGGCACGCAGATAAGGCCATAGATTAACAGAGTGTCCGACTAATAGTCTGAATCTTCGCGGGTCGCGAAGAATTGTGGAGTAGGCCCTTGGCCTGCCGGCTGCGGAGCAGCCGCTGGACTTTGGCCTTTTGTGGGGCGGACGCCACGTCCGCAAGCGACCCCCTGGTCGCCCTTGTCGCGACAGGCTCTCCTGTGCATCCAACTCACGGATTCCCGCCAGTGATTGGCACGTGAATCACCGTGACTGCCGGCTGGTCGATAGCCCGCCGTAACTCGCGCGCAATTTCCTCGGGTGTAGACACGCGCACGCCACGCGCTCCCAGTGACCAGGCCAGCTGATCGAACGCAATGGGGCCCAGCGAACTGGCGGTCGGAACACCAAACTGTCGCATTTGGCCAAGGCGTGTGATGCCCCATCCTTGATCGTCGGCCACGATCCCGACAAACGGGAGATTTTGCCGCACGGCGGATTCGATCTCGGCAACATTGAACGTGAAGGCCCCATCACCTGAAAATAGGATCACTGGACGATGCGGGAACGCAAGCCGCGCCGCCATGGCGCCGCCGATTCCCCACCCCACTACGCCGCTCCTGCCGCACGTCAGCCAGTCGCCCGGGTATCGGTCGCGGCAAAGCAATTGGTGGGCCCATTGCCCGATGCTGCCGCCGTCGATCAGCAGCACCGGATTTTCGCTGAGGACTTCCTGGATGGCGCGGATAATGTGAAACGCATGCAGGCCCTCGCGCGCCTGCTCCTCGGCGCGGCCCTCCACAGCCCGCAGGAAATCATCGCGTCGTTGGATACACCGGGCCAACCAGGCCTCACGCGTCGCCTCCTGTTTCAGCCGGCTCTCACCACAATTGGCAGCCAGGGCTTCCCAGTCCTCGCCAATGCGGAAAACTTTGGCATCGTTTCGCATCGCGGGAGGCTGCAGATACCCGATCCGGTAATCGATTTCGGCGCCCGCCAGCAGGATGCAATCGGCATCGCACAAGACGGCAGGTTCGCCGGTCGCCGCTCCGACGACGCCGAGAAAGACGGGGCTGGGCTGGTCGACGGCGCCTCTATCCCAAATCGGCGTGACGATGGGGATGTGAAAGTCCGTGCAGAAGCGTAGCATTTCCCGCGCGCTGAGATTGTAAAAAACCCCGCTGCCCGCGATCACCAGCGGCGTCTTCGCGACTGTGAGGGCGGCGGCTACGTCCTCAAGGTTAGGCTCCGGCGTGGCGCTTTCCGAAACCACGGATGCGACCCCGGCCAGATCGCAACTGCCAACCTCCGTCGTCTGCACGTCCAGCGGAAACATGAGATGAACGGGTCCGCGGGGATCGGCCATAGCCCTTGCGAAGGCTTCATCCAACAGATAAATAGTACGCCCGGCGTCATCGATCGATCGGGAGAACTTGGTGATGGGTCGAGCCAGCGAAACCTGATCGAGATCCTGAAAGTGGCCCTTGCCGGCGGTAGCAGTCGCGCCGGCGCCGCTGATCAGTAACAGAGGCGCGTGATCGAACCTGGCATTGGCCACACCGGAAAGCGCGTTTACTTGGGCCACACCGCTTGAAACGGCACAAACGCCAGGGCGGCGCGTCAGGCGGCCGAAGGCGTCGGCCAGATACGCGCACGTCTGCTCATTGCGTACGTCGACCAAACGCAAGCCGGCTTGACGCGCGGCATTCAGCAAGGGATCCAGACCATGGCCGCACAGGGTTGCAATCCACTCCACGCCGCGCAGCCGGAGACCTTCGACCAACAGTTCCGCGGCCGTCATCAGTCGCAGACCTTGACCAGCAGATAGCCCAGCCGGTTGGAGCCCGGGTCCATGAAGTGCGCCGTGTTGCGCGGGATCACCACCATGTCGCCCGGGGCAATATTGAACTCACGCGCGCCCGTCACGCCGGTTCCACGGATCTCGCCCGGCGGATCTTCCTTGCCATGGATGAGGGTGCCATCGAGCTCGGCGCGCGCCGTTCCCATCCGCACAAAGTACAGGTCGTCACAGGTCTGATGCACCTCCCGGGGACCGGGTGCAGCCGGATAGATGACGTGGTTGATCAGAACCGCCCCGGCGGAATGCAGGAGCACATTCTTATCGGCATGGGCGAGGGTGTTGTCGATTTGCGCTTTGGTGACGACGTCAGGCATGGGATGAGGCTCCAGCGCCGCACCGATGCCGATCCGCGTGCTCCGCCCGGTGGGAAAGATACGTACGGCCACGTATTCGAAGCGGGCGGCCGGAGTGATCTGATAGGTAGTGGTCCGCGACACGCTGACGACGTCGCCGGGACTCGCGTCTGTCTGCCGGTTTCCCAGCGAGACTTTGGCGTCGCCGTGCCTGACAAACCAGAACTCGTCGGCATCCGCGTCGGTCTGCCGGGCGCCGGAGCCTCCGGAATTGACGCGGAATTCCACCGCGTAGTTCGTCTTGGCAAGCGCCTGGAGAGATCCCGCAGTGCGTGCAAAAGTCTCGTCGATCTCGGAGGCTCTCACCACGTCTCGGATCTGGCCCCGGCTTGGAAAGGAGCTAACCAGTAGAAGCGCAATCAGGAATTGCATAACGGCCCTCTCCCGTGCACCGCCTTTGAGGGCGGTACGGATTGCTTCGGCCTTCATGGAGATCCAGCATAGCGCAATTCCCGCAAGCCTGAGTCATCCCATCGCTCAGCGGCTCGCCGCGGCTTGAAAGCGAGGCGTCAAAGGTGCGTCTGCCAGCGACCGTGCGCTCCCGTATGCCAGCCGCACCACCTTCTCCAGCTTTGGAAAGTCGAGTCGATCGATCGTGTCCGATGGCTCGTGATATCCCGGATGAAAACCCCCGAAAATCCACACTGCCGGCACATCGTGCAGCAAGAAGGGAAAATGGTCACAGCGGAAGAGCACATTCAGATCGTGATCGCGGTCAAACTTCATGCTGATCTCGAGGCCCACCTTTTCGTTCGCTTTTCGAATCACAGCTTCCAGATCCCGGCTGTAGAATGCGCCTACCAAGTTGATTTCATTCCGGGTATCAGGTGGAATCTCCACGACCCCCTGGCTCTGCGGGATGTGCGCCTCGTCGCGCGCGATCATATCGAGGTTTAAGACCGCCCGCGTCGTTGCCAGAGGTCGCATTGGATGTGCGACGTAATAGTACGATCCGAGCAGTCCCTCTTCCTCCGAGCCGAAAACCACAAAGAGCAGGCTGCGCCGCGGGCGCGCGGCATCGCGGACGAACAAGCGCGCGAGTTCCATGACCGCGACCGAGCCGGACGCGTTGTCGTTTGCTCCCGGATAGAGGTACCCGTTCTGAACCCCCAGGTGATCGTAATGCGCCGTGATCAGGATCGTCTCACTGCGCAACTTCGGATCTGAACCTTCCAGCACTCCAATCACGTTCGCCGACTGGCCCCGGCGCACTTCTGACGCGGATACGGAGACTTCGATCGCGGTATCAGGAAGAACCATGGATGCCGGCTTGAGATCGCGATCGATGGCAGTTTGCAATTCCACCGGTGTGCGACCCGAACTCCGCAGTAGTTCCGCTGCCGCGTGATCGCTGAGGGAAAAGACCGGGATCGATGGATCATCGAGGGCCTGCCGTGGTGCTGACGCCCGCAGCGATGGTTTGCCCGGCGGTCGCGGCGTAGGACCGAATGCCCCCGGATGCTTCCGCAACGGCTCACTTACGATCATCAGCGCCAGAGCGCCGTGAAGCTGCGCATTCTCTGGTTTGACACGCGCTGAGTTGGCATACCGGGTGTGGCCGGTGCCATTGAAGACCGAGCGCGGGTCCGTCTCCTGCGGCTCGTGATCGAAAGCCAACACGATTTTGCCTGCCACGTCTATGCCGGCGTAGTCGTCGTAGCCATATTCCGGGGCCGTGATACCGTAGCCGACGAATGCGAGGGGCGCCGAGAGATTGAGAGATCGCCAGGAAGCGCCGCGATAGTCTGTACCCCATGCGGAATTCCGTACGGACCCCTGCTCGAACGACCGCCAGGCTCGTACGCACGCGATCCGCGCCCCCCTTAGGAGGCGTGAGGGTCGCTGTCAGCGGAAACTTTTGCAGGAAACCGGTATCGTTTCCCTCGGGAGCGAGTCCTGCCTTCTCGAATCCCGCTGCGATATAGCGTGCAGCCAGATCGGCTCCCGGCGAGAGCGACGCCCGGCCTTCCAGTTTCGCCGAGCAGAGGTATTGAAGGTCCGCTCGCATCCGCAACAGGCTTACGGCGGGAGGACCGCTTTGCGCCATCGCAACGGCACCAAGCGCCACGAGTTTCAGGAGTTTCGAACGCGAGGGCATGAGAGCGGTCAGTGCGCCTCCTGAAAGACTCTCTGGGCAAATTCGGCAAGCGCGTGCCGCCACACTTTCCACTCGTGCACGCCCGGGGACGGGTACCAGACATAGCGGATGTTGTGCCGCTTCAAATTGTCGGCGAGATCGAGTTGTCCGGCGTACCGGGGATCCTCGGTGCCGCAACTCAGAAACAAAAGCTTCAGTTTCCGA
This sequence comes from Terriglobia bacterium, assembly GCA_963747535.1. Taxonomy (GTDB): domain Bacteria; phylum Acidobacteriota; class Terriglobia; order Bryobacterales; family Bryobacteraceae; genus CAVVFX01. The sequence goes on along the minus strand of CAVVFX010000025.1, from coordinate 135,043 downwards.
TTGACATCCTCGGGGTGGTCCAGGAAACCCGGCAGGTACTTATCCAAGTGGAACTCCGTGTCGCTGACCAGTCCCGAGCTGAACTCTCCCACCCATGCAAACAGGTCCAGATGTTTCAGCCCGATGGTGAAGGCCTGGCCCCCTCCCATCGAAAGGCCGGTGATGGCGCGGTTCTCACGGCCCGGCATCACGCGATAGGTCCTGTCGATCATGGGAACGATGTCGGAGAGCAACTCCTGGCTCAGCATTTCGATTCCCTCGGGCGAACTTCCGCCTGCCCAACTGCCGTCGGTATCGCCGTTGGGCATCACGATGAGCATCGGCACTGCTTTGTGTTGCGCAATGAGGTTGTCCAGAATCACTCCTGCGCGACCGGTGTCGCTCCAGTTCTCTTCATTGTCCCCGCTGCCGTGGCGCAGATAGAGGACCGGGAAGCGGCGGTCAGGCTCGAGGTCGTACTGAGGCGGCGTATATACGTAGAGCTTGCGTAGCCGTTTCAGCGGCGTGGAGAGATAGGTGCGGATGTGCAGCGCGCCGTGGAGCACGGCTTGCAGTTCGTCGAAGCGTGGCGGATTGCCGGGGACCTCCACGACGCTGGCATCGGGAGCTCGTCCATTCTTCAGGTTGGGATTTCCGGGGTCGAGGATGCGTACGCCGTCCACCACGAAGGTATATTGGTAAATCTCCGGGTCCACCGGGCCGATGGTGGCGCTCCATACGCCCGCGTCATCCTTAGACATAGGCTTAGACCCGGCGAACGACAGAGTTACCCTGGCTGCCTCGGGAGCGCGCAGGCGGAAGACGATGGTCCGGTCCGGGCGGACCTCGGGAGACACCAGGTGAGACACGACGGAGGCACCGCCGCTCGAATGATAAGTGTTCTTGGGGCGTGGTGCATCCTGCGCGGAGAGCAGGCAGGCGCAGGCGGCCGCGATGAGCTGTTTCATGGCTGCCCTAAATGATAACGCCGTGAGGTAGACGGCGCCGTCGCCCCGCCTAGAGCGGAGCATCAGGATTCGCAATCGTCCGCCACATGTGGGCCGTAGGACTGTTGTCGTTGCCCAGACCCTCTTTCGGCTGTTTGAAGTGGCGGCCAATGATGTCCGTGAACTTTCCTGGATCCACCATGTGATTCGGGTCGAACGAATAAAGATCGTTCACCGTAATCAGCCGCGCCGCCATGTACCACTTATGCTTGCGGCAGTATCGGTACGCGGCTTCAATGTAGGGTGGCGGCGTGTAGTCGGTTCCGAAGATGAGATTGTACAACTGTGGATATTCGTAACCGACCGACGGATCCGGATAAAATCGCAGCGCCTGATGATATCGGATGGCGAACGTGACCTTCCGCGAAACGTAAGGCTCGAATAGCTGGGCTGCCCACCAGCCATGGTCAGCTTTCATCAACGCCTGGGCGACATCGTGGAGCAGACACGCGAGGACGATATCTTCCGGAAGCCCGGCCGCCAGTGCCTTGTCAGCGCTCTGCAGTACGTGTGTCGCCGGAGCGAATCGAAGCTTGAAGAAATCGAGTAGTGCTGGTTGCCCTGGCATCGGCGCGAGGCGCGGTACGTTTACCGGCTCACCCGGCAAGCGGTTGCCGAACGGGTTGGTGCCGCCGGCGGCGAACAGGGTTCCAATGCCGCGGCGAAGCGGACGCTTATCGATCTGCTCGTCAAGTTCGCTTACGGTCATCGCGTTCGATGGCGCACCGAGCCGCGCGAACACTGAATTGTCCAGTTGATCCGAGAGATAACCCTCGAGCGCTTCTGCCTTTGCTTCGGAGGCCATCCCCTTCACGACACGTGAGCCACCGAGGGCCGCAATCACCTTTCGCCGTTCGACCTGCATTGACAAAACTCCTCACCTTCCCAGGATATATGGGGAAACGGAACTCGACGTAAGGGGATTCACGCAAGATAACCTTGGTGAATGTTGACGTTGGGATACTAACCTTTTAAACGCTGGTTTTGCCTGCGTAACCGCGGGTATACTCCGGTTTACCCATGAAACTCTTTCTGGCCTTCCTCCTTCTTCAACTCGCTGATTTGGGAACGACTATCAAAGTCATTTCGATGGGGGGAGTGGAAGAGAATCCCATAGTTGGGCACCTCATGGGTCTTGGTGTTTACGAGGGATTGGCGGTAGCCAAGCTGATTGCGCTTGCAATTGGCGGGCTGGCGGCATTTTCCGGCAGATATAACGGGCTGCGCAAGATAAACATCGCATTCACAGCGGTAGTCGTGTGGAACTTAAGTATCATCGGGCGATTGATGCTTGCGTAGCTTACGCGGTTCGGGTGTGGGCGCCCTTCGAGTCTACAGAGTCTCCTATCAGATGGTAGAATTCCTACTGCACACGGGAACCTATACCTTCTTCGCGGAGCTCCTCCCTTATGGCCCTTACCATCACCGATCTTTCCAAGACTTATCCCAACGGCGTTCGGGCCCTCAAAAATGTGTCCCTGACGATCGGCAATAATATGTTCGGCCTGCTGGGCCCCAACGGTGCCGGCAAGAGTTCGCTGATGCGCACCGTGGCGACTCTCCAGGACCCCGATTCCGGAAAAATCGATCTTGACGGCATCGACGTTCTCAAGCAGAAGAACGAGATTCGCAAAATCCTCGGCTATCTTCCTCAAGAGTTCGGCGTCTACCCAAAGTTATCCGCTGTAGATATGCTCAATCATCTCGCCGTTCTCAAAGGCGTCACTGCCGCCGGCGAGCGCAAGGAGATGGTGGAAACGCTCCTCCAGCAAACTAACCTCTGGGACGTCCGTAAGAAGGCCCTGGCAACCTACTCCGGCGGTATGAAGCAGCGCTTCGGCATCGCGCAGGCCTTACTCGCCAATCCCCGCCTGATCATAGTCGACGAGCCCACCGCCGGTCTGGATCCCGCCGAGCGCAATCGCTTCCTCAATCTCCTCGCCGCTATCGGACGTGAAGTAACTGTCATCCTCTCAACTCACATCGTGGACGACGTCCGCGAACTCTGTTCGCGAATGGCCATCATCGCATCCGGCGAGGTTCTCCTGGAGGGCGTGCCCTCCGAGACACTTGCTGCCCTCGAAGGACAGGTCTGGTCGCGAATCGTCGCCACGGACGACGAACTTCGCGTTCTGGAGTCCGAGTTCCACGTTATCAGCACGCATCTCACCGCCGGGCAGCACGAAATCCGTGTGTTTGCGCCGGCCTCGCCCGGGGCCGGCTTCGAGTCCCTCCCGGCGGGACTCGAGGATGTCTATTTCCTCCAGCTCGCCCGTCACGCTAAAAACTGAGAAATTTGCTCCGGAGGCGTTCTATGGCTATGTTTTGGGAATTCTTTTCCTTGGAGATTCGCTTTCGAATGAAGAGCATCTCCACCTACGTCTATTTCCTGGTATGGTTGGCGTTTTCCTTTCTCAGCATCGCATCCGAAAGTTTCGGCCCGGTTGGCAACTCCAACGGCAAAGTCCTGCTGAACGGTCCTTACGCCAACTCTTTTAATGACTTCGGCTCCTGCCTCTTTGGCGTGATCATTATCGGCGCCATTTTCGGTACGTCGATACTGCGGGATTTCCAGCGCGACACCTACCAGATGATCTTCACCAAGCCAATCTCGAAATTCGCCTATCTTGGCGGACGCTGGGCCGGTTCGTTTTTCACCACTGTATTCGCGTTCTCCGGCATGCTGTTCGGAACATTCCTGGGCACATTCGCGCCGTGGGCAGATCACACCCGCATCGGTCCCAATCACTTTTGGTGGTACATTCAGCCCTTCTTGTCGGTGATCGTCATCCAGATCTTCTTCATGGGCTCGTTATTCTTCGCGGTCGCTGCGCTCACCCGCAAGCTCTTCGTCGTTTATCTGCAGGGCGTCGCCCTGTTCATGCTCTATGTCATTGGACTGACCGTCTTCTCCGCAACCCGCTCGCTCGAACACTTCTGGTCCGGCATTCTTGATCCCGTCGGTTTGATTCTGTTCGGCGATGTCACCCGCTACTGGACCGTTATCGAGAAGAATACACTGCTTCTTCCCTGGGACCTGAGTGGCTTCTCGCCCGGCATCTTCCTATATAACCGGCTCCTCTGGTCCGTGGTCGGCGTGCTTTCTCTCATGGGCGTCTGGGTGTTCTTCCCGATGTCAGTCGAGGCTCTCACCGCGCGTTCGCAAGGAAGACGAGCCGCCCGCGCGCGCCTGCAGGATGCGGATGAAGAGCGTCCCATCAGGTCCCTCGTCGCCGGGGGGCTTCCACGCGTGCGCCAGATCTTTGGACCGGCCACTGCCTTCGCCCAGTACGCCTCCCTCACCGGCCTGCGATTCCGTGTGATCAGCCGCGAAATTCCCTTCTGGGCGATCGTCGGCCTCCTGATCGTATTCGCTGTCAACAACGGCCATTTCGCCGGACGCGCGGGCGGCGTCAACGTCTGGCCCGTCACTTATCTGATGCTGCAGGCGGTGGAAGGCAGCGCCACACTCTTCTTCTATATCATCGCCACGCTGTACGCCGCCGAACTCATCTGGCGTGAACGCGACAATCACTTCGACGGAATTCACGACGCTTTGCCGATGAGTGAGACGACCGACTGGCTTTCCAAGCTCACCGCTATCGCACTGGTCGAACTCGTTCTCCTCACGGTCACCATGCTCATCGGCATCATCATGCAGACGATCGCCGGTTACCATCACTACGAGCTTCTGCAGTACTTCAAAGAGCTGTACATCGTCACGTTTCCGCAGGTCCTTGGATTCGCCCTGCTCGCGCTCTTCGTTCAGACGATGGTCTCCAACAAATTTGTCGGCCACGGAATCGTTATCGGGATCTTTGTCCTCCAGCCCATCATCTTCAACTTCGGGTGGGAGAATACGCTATTTCTTCCTGGCGCAACCCCTCCTTACACTTATTCGGACATGAACGGCTACGGGCATTTTGTGCCCGCGCTCTTCTGGTCCGTTGTTTATTGGGTATCCATCTTCGCGTTCCTGGCGGTCATCTCCATCGCCTACACCCGCCGCGGCGCCGAGGATTCGCTCCGCGCCCGCACTCGTCTCGCCATTCAGCGCGCTCCGGGCCTCATCCCCGCGGCCGCACTCCTGGTTTTGATCGCCGCCGGCTCCGGCATCTGGTACTTCTACAACACGCACGTATTGAACGAGTACCTCACCGCCAAAGATCGCCGCCACATTCAGGCGGCTTACGAGCGTGACTTCAAGAAATATGAACTCCTTCCGCAACCCAAAGTGACGGCCGTCGAAACCATAATCAATATCTATCCCGAGCGCCGATCCTTCGACGGTACCGGCCGCTTCACGCTCCAGAATAAGTCGACTTCACCCATTTCACGGATACACATAACCGACCAGCACCAGACCGTCTCGAACGTTCAGTTTGATCGACCTTTTCACCTGGTTAGCCAGGCGCCGCGCAATCTCTACTCCATCTACTCGCTCGATAAGCCGCTCGACCCCGGAGACACCCTTACCCTTACGTTTTCGGTAGGGCACACCACGCGTGGTTTCCGCGACGGAAACGAACCTCCGGAGTTCGCCTATAACGGCACGTTCTTCGATGCCGGCTATTTCCCGCAAATTGGCTACGACCCGAATTTTGAGATTGACGACCCCCGCCGCCGCCGTGAAGAGCACCTTGGACCACTGGAGGAAATGGCAGCCCGCGGAGAGTCTCTCCATTCCCGGCTAAACCTCTTCAACTCCAACTCCGACTGGATCACCTATCACACCGTCGTCAGTACCTCCGGCGAGCAGATCGCCATTGCCCCCGGCTATCTGCAGCGCGCCTGGCAGCGGGACGGACGCCGCTTCTATGAATACAGCATGGGCTCAACTCACATCCAGGATTTCTTCGCCTACCTTTCCGCCCGCTACGCAACTCGCAAGGAAATCTACCCGGGCTCGCACGGGACCGTTAACCTGGAGGTCTACTACGACCCCGCGCACACCTACGATATCGACGAGATGCTGGCTTCCTCGCGAGCTGGTCTTGACTATTATCAAACGCACTTCAGCCCGTACCAATTCACCCAATATCGGATCATGGAGTTCCCGCGCTATCGGGGGTTTGCGCAATCGTTCCCCAACACGGTCCCCTATTCGGAAGGCATCGGTTTCATCGGCCGGATGCTCCGCAGCGACGATGTCGATCTGACTTATTTCGTCACCGCGCATGAACTCGGACATCAGTGGTGGGGCCACCAGTTGGTCGGAGCACAGGTGCAGGGCTCGAATATGATGTCCGAAACGCTGGCGCAGTACTCCGCCTACATGGTTATGCAGGAGAAATACGGCAAGGATTATATGCATAAGGTGCTTCGTTATTTCCTGGATCGGTATTTAAGAGGCCGCTCCGGCGAAGTCCGGCACGAGCCGCCGCTCGCTCTGGTGCAGCGCGAACCCTACGTGTGGTATGAGAAAGGCGGCCAGATCATGTACACCCTGGCTGACTATATCGGTGAGGACAAGATAGATACCGCTCTCCACAACTTTCTGATGCAATACCGTTACGCCAACGCGAACAACCAGGTAGACGCCGCGAATAGTTCCCGCAACGCCGCGGACCAACCCTATCCCGATACCCGGATGCTGGTCGACGCACTTTATGCCCAAACGCCTGAGGAGTTCCGTTACTTGGTCGATGACGGATTCAATCGCATCGTTCTATACGACAACAAGGCAATCTCCGCCGTGGCCCAGAAGACCCCGGAAGGTAAGTATAAGGTCACTCTCACAGTCCAGGCCCGCAAGGTTCAGGCCGACGGAAACGGGGTTGAGTCCTCCATGCCCCTGGCCGACTACATCGATATCGGCGTGTTCGACGGCAAGAAGGACGAAGAGAAACCACTATATATGAAGAGAGAGAAGTTTACCGGGGAGCACCGGACCTTCACTATTCTGGTTGACCGGCAGCCCACCCGCGCCGGCATTGACCCCTATAACAAGCTGATCGACCGTATCTCTGATGACAATATGATCGACGTTACCAGGCAATAGCTCATCCCGCGGATCATAGGCACTAACTTAAGGCTGACGCAAAAATAACCTGGCAGCGATGAGCCACTTCAGGGAGGATCGAGACCAGTCTCGATCCAGCAGACACAAGTGTCAGCGCCACCACGCCGCACCATGGCCTTCAAGAAATGTGAAGTTATGGTTGCGCCGTTCCTTAGATTAGCAGCCTGTGGCGGAAGTCTCTCCAGCCCGCGAGAGCAGGCGAAACCGCCTACTCCACAACGAAGAATCAACTGTTTGCAAGCCTTGTGAAGTAGGCCTTTGGCGTGCGTCGACTGCGTAGCCTTTCCGTCCAGGAATCAGGAACCCGAATTGTCGCAGCCGAGGTATGTAACGCCGCAATCGCTGGCAGACCACCTGACAGAGTGCATATCCTGGACACAGACGTCGGAGCTTGGGCAGTCGTTTTTTGCGAAACGAAGCCAATTCGAAGGTCGATTCAGAGTGGTAAATTTTCAAAGATCTTTGGCCGCCGCGAGAATGATCGCGGTGAAGTCACATGAGAGCCGGTTCCAGTTCACCGGTTCATCGCGGGCTCATTCCGCCGGCGGACCACACATCCAATACTCCAATTCCACTTGTATCAGACGATCGGGCGATACCGGATGGGAGATGCTCGGAATTGGCTGGCAATATTAGACATCGGATTCGGGGACTCGAGTGAATAGGCTGGCCGGGTAGTTCGCAACGGCTCTCTCTCGGTAAATCTTCGGGCAGATCCTCGAGCAGGCGCCGTTCAGCGACTCAACTTCCGGATGCCGTGATTCAGGACCTGGGAGCGAGCGTGGGAAGCATAGTGGTTCGCGCAAGCAAAGCGTCGCGGCGGATGTGGCCCTTAACCCTGGTGATCGCACATCCGACCCGATGCAGGCGGCGAATGACGTAAGATAGTCGGCGCCGGCAGTTTCACGTAACAGAGGTGTTCATAAGTAATTCGAGGCGTTCCATGAAACCGACACTCAAGCTATTGGCGCTGATCTCCGCCGCGTGCACTTTGACGCCGGCCAAAGACAAGACTTTCATCGATTATTTTCTGCCGACGCCGATTTCTGGCCACCTGACGGCGGATGCGTGGGGCGCTCCTAATGTTCTCCCGCGAGATCCTCAGAATGGACTGGAGGACACCTCGATCAAAAAGTGGTGCTATTGGGATGGGCAAATCATCAAGGGTCCCGACGGAAAATATCATATGTTTGCGAGCCGCTGGGATCAAAGCCGGGGCCACCGTGGATGGTTTGGCTCGGTTGCCGTACATGCGGTAAGCGACAGCCCGACGGGGCCGTACGTCGACAAGGGTCTTGTCTGGCCCGATAACCAAGGAGGCAAAGGGCACAATGTGACGGCGCTGGTTCTTCCCGACGGGCGATATGCAGTGGTTGTCAGCGAGACGAGACCGGGCGACGTTTTTGTCTCAAAGTCGCTGGACGGGCCCTTTGAACAACTCGGCTCGATCAAGGTGGACGCCAATGGGTTCGATGCCCGAGACGCTCGAATGTCGAATGTGAGCATCATGGTTCGCCCGGACGGCGGTTTTGAGATCGTGCCACGGTCCGGCGCGATTCTGATCAGCACCGCCGGGATACTGGGTCCTTACAAGATCCAGGGGCCCAGTATTTACCCGAACATCCCCGACCTCCCCAGAAAGAACCTGGAGGATCCGGTGATCTGGTACAGCGGCGGCATGTATCACATCGTTGTCAATTGCTGGAGTGAGCGCAAGGCGTTCCATCTGACATCCCCCGATGGCATCGGCAACTGGACGAATCGGGGGCTGGCTTACGATCCAACTACGAACATGGTCCGCTACACGGACGGCACCGTGAACCATTGGGAGAAGATGGAAAGGCCTGGCGTGTTCCTCATCGACGGCCACGTCGCTTACTTTACCTTAGCGGCCTTGGACGTGCCAAAAGAGCAAGAGCTCGGAGACGACATTCACGGCAGCAAGGTCGTCGTGATCCCGTTCGACGGGGTAGCGCTGGATCGGGATCTGGAAAAACAGGTCCAGGCGGCGCCGGCCAAAAAGTAGTGCCCGACAATTTGGCTGGCCGCTTTATCAAGAAAAAGACAAAAAACTCCCTCCAGCGTCGCCACGGGAGGGAGTTCTCAACACAAAAAGAGTGAGTCGAGCTAACGGGTCATCCTCAGCTCAGGGCACTCGTGTTCGTGATGCGTCCGGACCTCGTGGAGCACGCCGGGATTGTGACCCCGCTTCCTTGCCCCCGGTTGCTGCCGCGTCTTCTGTCGTTGATTGTTCTGCTGTTGCTGATGATTGGATTGGCTTTTGGTTGTGTTCATACGTTGAACTCCTTCTAGTGGTCGAAATACCCTACAGAGGGGAAGGCCGCTCATACGTTGAACGACCTTCAGACATTAGGATACCGTAAAGACCGCGGGCGTACAGGTGTCTCCCCCTGTTGAATGTGCGAGATCCTACAAGTCGGGAGGCCGGCATACGCCGATGGGACCCTCCTGCAGCTGTCGGTAACTCAGACGGGACTCATTTTCGAATGCGAGGACTTGCAACCCCACGCCGGTTGTCACTTCCGAAATCTCAGGGTGAGAGTTGCGGAGGCTGCTGCGCAGCCGGACAGACCACAAAAAACGATGGTCTGTCCTACGGAACTGCGGCAGCAATGCGCAATTACTTATGACGCTGATGTTTAGACTGGTCTTAGGTAGAACGCACGACATCCCTCACGGCGCGCGGTTACTGAATCGGCGAGTACGCGGTTGCCCGCCACAACGAGATGTTGTTGTAGTCCACGATCTGCCCTCCGCGCGCGATTGATTCCGCGCGCACCTTCACCCATTCGGGATCGGCGTTGAAGGCATCCCACGCCTTCTCGCGGTCCTCGAGGGACGCGAAGGGAATCAGGTAGGTGAGGTTTGGCAATTCGGGTCCGATGATGGTATCGGCATACAGAATGGGATGCACGCCCGAACGGTGAAAGATCCGGATTTCAGGTCCCGCGAATCGCTCGTGAACCATGGCCAGTTGGCGCAGCGTGGGCGAGTGATAGATGCGCAGTTCGAAATAGCGCGGAGTCTTGGGCTTTTCGGCAGGCGCAGCGATCTCAGGGGAGAAACTCGTCGCCTGAAGCAGGACGCGCTGTGCAGAATCGAAGGGGGGCTCGGCGCCGCTCTCGAACTCGGCGTGTGCTTTTTGATAGCCGGGATCGGCTTCGATGCTCGCGGCGGCAGTGGCCATGTCCTGGGCGCTCGCGAATCCGGTCAGAACCATCGTCGTTTGCAATTTGGGCGCCATGACGGCTGTGAATACACCGAGCGAGCGTATGTGTTTGAGGAACAGCGGCGCCTGGGAGGAGAAGAACTGATTAATGCGGTTGGCCTGGTCACCCTGCCGGTAGTAGAAGTAGTCGATGCGGTACATGCGAGTCCTGGCGGCCGGGGCTTGGGCGCCCACCGGCGCTTCCGTCTGCGCGAGCATACTCGCGCCTGCAAAGGCTTGAACGAAAGAACGGCGGTCCATGCGGTCTCCTGGATTGCAAAATTTTCGAACGTGTACATTATATCTGGCGTTCCCCATATCTGGCGTTACTCCGTTCCGCCGGCTGCTAACAAAAACCGTGGAAGCGGAGTCTAAAGGCAAGACTACCTATGTCACTAGCCCAGGACCTGCGCTTCGGTTTACGAATGCTCGTCAAGAATCCCGGATTTGCGACCGTCGCCATCCTCACACTGGCCCTCGGGATCGGCGCCAACACCGCCATTTTCAGTTATGTCGACGGGGTTCTACTGAAGCCGCTACCGTACGAACATCCCGAGCGAATCTGTATGGTATGGGAGAAGCCGCCCGGAGGCGACCGGAACGGCATCTCAACCTTAAATTACCTCGATTGGGCGCATCAGAATACGGTCTTCGACCATTTCGCAGCGCAGCGCGGCGATGCCCTGACGATGACCGGGGAGGGCAAGCCGATCCAGTTGCGCGCGGCCAAAGTTTCTGCCGGATATTTCGATATCTTCGGCGTGCGCGCCGCCATTGGACGTACCTTCGCAGCCGATGAGGATCAACCAGGCAAACCGCTCACCGCGATCCTCAGCAACAAGCTCTGGAAGAACCAGTTCGGTGGGGCGAGGGATATCATCGGCCGTACGATTCTGCTTGATTCGGAGCCCCACACGATCATTGGCGTCTTGCCCGCCGAGAGCCCTTTCGACCGGAGATACAGCGAGATCTGGACGCCCCTGGTTTTTCAGCCTAAGGATATGACACGAAATTTCCACTGGTTCGTGTCCTATGCGCGGCTGAAAGAAGGCGTGACCATCGAGCAGGCACGGGCACAAATGAAAGTGATCGGCGAGCGCATCGCAAAACTCTACCCGGATTCGAACAAGGGCTGGGGTGTGACGGTGGACAGGTTCGAGGACCGGATCGTCGGCGATCAATTGCGGCAATCCTTATATGTGCTGCTGGGTGCAGTGGGCGCGGTGCTGCTGATCGGATGCGCGAACCTGGCCAATCTGACCATGGCTCGCGGCACGTCGCGCGAGAGAGAAGTGGCGATACGGGCATCGCTGGGCGCCAGCCGAAGGCGACTCATTCGCCAGTTTCTGGCCGAGAACGTTCTATTGTCGCTGGCGGGCGGCGCGCTGGGGCTGGCACTGGGGTTCGCGATGGTCGCCGGCCTCAACGCCATCACGCCGCCATTCACGCTGCCTTCGGAAGCCAGCGTCCGGATCGATCTGCGCGTTCTTCTGTTCACGCTCGCGATCTCGCTGCTGACGGGGATCATTTTTGGGTTAGCCCCGGCGCTGCAGGCAGCTAATCCCAGGCTTGCCGAATCGATGAAGGAGGGCGGGCGCGGCACGACTGCGGGGGGCGCTCGCGGACGCTTGCGCAGCGCGCTGGTGATTACTGAAACGGCGCTCGCTTTTATCCTGTTGACAGGCGCCGGACTGCTGATCCGCAGTTTCGACCAGCTCATGAACGTCCACACCGGATTCGATACTACCAACGTGCTAACGATGAGGCTGCCGCTTTCTCCCACCAAGATTCTGGATGGCGACCAGGCTATTCAGTTCACGCAGCGTACACTCGACGCCGCGGGCGCACTACCAGGCATTCGTGAAGTCTCGATCACCTCCGCACTGCCCCTTCAAGGCTGGGGTTACGGGATGCCCTTTCAGATTGCCGGCAAGCCGCTCAAGGACCGTGCGAACCGCAACGCTTGCTTTTTCAAAATGGTGAGCCCGTCGTATTTTCATTCACTCGGCATCGCACTGCAGCGCGGGCGCGGCCTCAATCGACACGACATCAAAGGCTCCCCTCCAGTCGCGGTGATCAACGAGACGATGGCCGCACGGTTTTTCAAGGGCGAGAATCCCATCGGACAGCGGATCGAAGTTCAGGAGATTGTTTACGGCAAGCCTAACCTTGGACCGGAGATTCCGTGGCAGATCGTGGGGGTCATCGCGGACGAAAAGATCTCCGGTCTTGACGACGACAAAAGTCCGGGGATGTATGTTCCCTACAGCCAGAGCCCAAGTCAGTACGTGAGCCTCATCGTGAAGGGGGACAGGAATCCGGAAACGATGCAGCAGGCGATCGTCCAGGCAGTCCAGCAGATTGATCACGATCAGCCGCTCTCGGATTTCAAGACGCTGGCCCGAATCAAAACCGAGTCCGTGGGACCGAACCGGCTGCGCACCGCGCTGATGGCTGTCTTTGCCGCGATTGCGATGCTGCTGGCTGCGATTGGCATCTATGGCGTAATCTCCTACTCGGTAGCGCAAAGGACGCACGAGATGGGATTGCGGTCGGCGCTGGGCGCCAGCGCGGGAGCTATTCTTCGCCTGGTGATCGGCGGCGGCATGGCCCGGGTGGGGGTGGGCCTGGTGATTGGGCTGGCGGGGGCAATCGCACTGGCGCGGACGATGAAGAGCCTGCTGTTCGGCGTGAGCGAGGCCGATCCGTGGACGATTGGCGGAGTAGCGTTGAGCCTGATGCTGGTGGCCGTGCTGGCGTGCTATGTCCCCGCACGACGCGCCACCAAGGTGGATCCGATGGTGGCCTTGCGGTACGAATGATGAACTACTTGCCGGTCACAGCCCGCGCCTGCTCGATCCACTTCTCGTAAACAAAACGATCCTTCTCCCGCTCCCATTCCGCGAGCGGCACGGCGGTAAGTTGCTCGCGCGTAAGGCCGGGAATCCCCGACCCCAGAGCGCGCACTCCGGCCTCCCGCAGCTCGGTATCGTAAGCCGCTTCGATAAATACGTGCTGCCGGCGCGCCCACTCTCCGATGTGCGTCTCGGGCAGGCGCGCAATCGCAGCCGGTGTCCAATTCGGAAATTGCAACTGCCCCTCCATCCACAACGCCACGGGCCGCGTCACAAAGTAGGGACGATGGCCGGTGCCCGGCTCGAAGCCGTATTCGAAGACGTTATGCGCGCTACCGTGCATGGCTATCGTCCTTCTCCGCAGATCCGCGAAGAAGGCCTCCGGCCCTTCGGGTTCACTCGTCACTACGCCATCCGCCGTGCCGTTGAAGACGAACGTTGCGCCGCGCAAGGCATGCAGATGATAGAGCACTGCGCCGCGGTCACCCAGAAACATCAGCGACTTGTAGGGGATGGCCTGGCACATCGTGTGGTTGCTCCGGTCCCAATAGCCGCCGGGACCATCCAGGTTGCCGCCGCCGACCAGCACACACGCGTGCAAGCGGGTGTCGATGGCGCAGGTAATACCCAACACGAAGGAACCCATCGAATATCCGGCGGCGGCGATGCGGCCAGGATCGACGTCGGGCCGTTGCGCCAGGTACGAGACGGCCTGGCGCACGTCAGTGATCATCAGGCCCGCCATGCGGCGACCCATTTCCTCCGGCGGAACAGGGATGTCGTGCTGGCGCGTGGTGGATTTGCGCTCACTGTTCCGCTCGCCTTCACCGATTGGGTCGTAGGTGAGCACGAATGCCCCCGCCTGCGCGTATAGTATTCCGGCGTAGGGAGAGTACCAGGAATATTTGTCGCCGCCGTGACCGTTGACCACCACGATCGCCGGCGCTTTGCCCATGGCTGGATGCGCCGGGCGATAGAGAATCGCCGGTATGCGCATGCCAAACTCGGTGCCATAGCTGATGCGCTCGGCGACCACGCCGGGCACAGGCTCGAAGTCGCCGTAGTGGACGATCGCGAGCGCCGGAGGTGGTTCGGGCACAAAGAGCGTCTGCTTTATGCGCTGGCGCAGTTCCTCCGGCTGCTGCCCCCACGATGCCCACACGACGCCGAGGAAGAGAAGCGGAACGAGCGTCGAGCGTTTCACAGAGTTCCATTCTATCCTCATAGAGGGGTTCACGGATAGGTTGCACTGCTCCGCAGGTAGTGTTCCGACGCAGGTGGCGCAGATACTACGGCGTGCCGCGTCCCCCAACCGACTCCCTTACGGTCGCGGCTCAGAAATTGTCGTGACTCTATTCGGGACGCCCGGCCGGAGCGGCGAAAAGCGTCTCGGCATGAGTGCCGAGACGGCAGCCTGAGAGGCTGCGCCACGTGGCTGCTCGAACCGGTTATCGCAGGGTGGAGAGGAGGCGTGCAAAGAGGCCGGGGATCTGTTTATTCCACTGGCTCCAGTCGTGACCACCCGGTAGAACGTGAAACTCGAATGGCAGATGTTCCTTGGTTAGCACCGCGGCAAACTCGCGATTCGGCCGTAGCAAGCTTTCTCCTTCGCCGCAGGTCAGAAAGAGGTAGGGCGCGCGGGTTGGGTCCACGGACCGGGCAAGGAGAAGCGGGTCGCTGCGCTGCCTCGCGCTACTGCCCCACGGTCCGAAGATTGCACGCAGGTTGCGATACTGCTGGACTCGCCTAATCGAGAACGGGCGGCGCGGGACATCCGTCGCGGAACTTAGCGCACCGGCGAAGACAAAGAGATCCGGGTGACTCAACGCGATCTTGATCGCGCCGAAGCCCCCCATCGAGACTCCTACGATAGCGCGGTTCAGGCGACCCCTGCCGATCGGGAACCGGCTTTCGACGTCCGAGATGAGGTCCTGGACGATGTAGTCTTCGTACCGGTCCGCTGGACGATCTACCGCGTTGACATAGTACGAGGAGTCGCCTTGCGGCATCACCAGAACCATTCTTTGGGCAAACGGCATGGCATCGGAGCGATTTGACCATTCGCGAAAATCAGCTCCGCTGCCATGGAGCAAATATGCGACCGGTAGCGTCCCAAGCGATGGAATAGCAGCGGGGAACACCGCGCGGTATCGCATTTCACGGCCAAGGGCAGCGCTCGGAAAAACTACGTCACGCAAGACGACGTGTGGACCAAGCCGGGGTTGGTCGGGCGGTTCGCTTTCGTTGGTGCGGCAGCAGGTCAGGAGAACCGAAGCGAAACAGAGAACGGCAATGGGCGACGGTCGACGCCTGGCGTCGATTCGCCGGAACATTCACGCCTTCCTCTTATAGGATTCGGCGGCGAGGCGGACTCCCTCCGGATAGGGGGTTCCCGCGAAGCCGAACTCTTTGGCGAACTTTGTCGAGTCGAACAGGTAGGGAAATTCGCTCTGATACAGCATCTCGTACGACTCGCGAACCTGAGGGTTGAACCACCCGGCCAGCCAGAGAATCGGTCTGCTCAACACCCGGTATTTGGGCGCCCCGCCGAATTCCTTCGCGGCCATGGCGATGAACTCTTTGCCGGTGGGCGGATCGGGCGTGGTTGGCAGATGCCACACCTGGTTCCACGCCGACTCCCGCTCCGCCAGCATGGCCAGGCCACGCGCTGCGTCCGGGGTAAAGGTCAGCGAGTGAGGTACGGCAGCGTTGACGAGCCACGACGCTTTGGCCGCTTTCGCGAAGGGTTCAAAGACCAGAACGTTCGGTACCCCGTGTTGGGTATCGGGTCCGTAGAAATCCGCCGCGCGCGCGATCATCGCGCTCAGGCTGCCGGCCCGCACTTCATCCATCAGCGCGGTCGCGATCTTTGCGCGGATCTCTCCCTTTTTCGAGCACGGCGCGTACGGCGTCGTCTCCGTCATCGGGCCACTGACCTTCCCATACATGTAGACGTTGTCGAAGAAGATCAGCTTCGCCTCCGCCCGCTTGCAGGCTTCGATGGTATTAGCCATGATCCGCGGCCAGAGTTCCTGCCAAACCCCAAGGTCGTACTTGAGACCTACGAGCAGATGCACCACGGTCGAGCCGGCGACTGCCCGGATAGTCTGGTCCCGATCGGCAAGATCTGCTGCCAACAATTCGCCCCCGGCAACCGGTTTCGGATTGCGACCTACCAACCGGAAGGGCGTCTTCCTGGCCGCCAGGATCCTGGCGAGTTCATTGGCGATGGGGCCGCCGGCGCCAAGGATCGTAGTCATTGTATTCGCGCGGTCGACATAGCTATCATCATACTCGCGCTCAGAAGCGCGACGACGGCCCATTTTCGAGGAGGCACTTCAGTTCCGCAACCGGCGCGAAGCTTCGGAAGCACGCTCGTTCTCTAACGGGAGTCGTTGACATGAGCGGCGACGGCGATCGGATCGCGCAGGTGCTGAAAGTTGTTCTTCTTTGGTAACGCGAGGCAGCAGGCATCTTGGAAGCCAGAGGCTGCCACAGCACGGGGCGGTGGTGTGAATATCGCATATCCACCTGGAGGCGAGGTAGGCGGGAAAGAACGTTCTCGTCGATGAATTGTGTGATAAGTTACCCGCAGCCTTCCGACTAAATTGACTCAACGTAGCGGTTAGGGTTAGGGTGTTAGGCTAGCGTATAACAATGAGACGTCAATCTTTGCTCCTTGCGCTTACGGTTTTCGGTGCGTTCGCTCACGTGCCGGGTCAGGCCGCGGTTACCGCCAGCACGATGAGCATCATGCCCCTGGGCGACTCGATCACGCAGGGCGACTGCAGTCATGATACATACCGGCGGGCACTCTGGCATGCCCTGCAGAATTCCGGCGACAACTTCACCTTTGTTGGCACGTGGAACGTCAATTACCCCAATTGTCTGCCGCCGGATCCTGATTTTAACACTGCAAATCAAGGCCAGTATGGTGTGCTGGCATCGACTGTCGTGGGACAGGCTCAAGGCTTTGAGACACAGGATAATGCCAACATCGTGCTCATGCTGCTGGGCACCAATGACATTGGCTCCCAGCAAGATCCGGTCACCGTCCAAAACGACATCAACAGCCTGGCCGCGATCATCACTAATCTAAGGGCCGCAAATCCAAAGGTCATGGTGTTGTTGGGAGAACTCCTTCCAACCACCAACGCCGCCCGCAATACCGGAGTAAACGCCGTTAATGCCCTGATGCCCGGATTGGTCGCTCAAATGAGCACTGCCCAGTCTCCCATCATTCTGGTGGACTTGAATACTGGATATGATCCGGTTGCGGACAATCAAGCCGACGGCATCCATCCGAATCCGATGGGCGAGTATATCGTCGCGCAGAGATGGTTCAACGCACTGCAGCCCATATTGGGCGGTTCGGCTGTCTACAATCCTTCGCCAGTTACCCTGACATCCACCCCACCAACCCCTGCGCCGCCTTCGCCTCCACTCCCGCCGGTCACCATAACCTATCCCACTGCGGGTCAGACATTGTCAGGCACGGTCACGGTGACCGCTACGCTCAACGTGGGAGTTGATGCCGCCGGGTCCTACCTGATGGTCGATGGCCAGGAGTATGGTACGACACGTGTCTACGGGCCCTTCAACTATCCACTGGACACCACAACGCTCACCAACGGGCAGCACTCCCTGACTGTGTGGGCGCACGACACGGGCAACAACACGGACATTTCCCCCGCGGTTGCGGTCACCGTGAGCAACAGCGGCACGCCTACGCCTACACCGTCTCCTACACCTACACCTACGCCCCCGCCCACCTCTGCGGCGGTCACAGTGACCTATCCCACCGCAGGTCAAACGTTGTCAGGCACGATCACAGTAAATGCCGCGGTCAACGTGGGGGTTGATGCCGCCGGCTCCTACCTGCTGGTTGATGGCGCGGAGTATGGTACGACTCGTGTCTACGGGCCGTTCAACTATACACTGGACACCACAACGCTCACCAACGGGCAGCACACGCTCGCCGTGTGGGCGCACGACACGGGCAACAATACGGACATTTCCGCCGCTATTACGGTCACGGTGAGCAACAGCGGGACGCCGGCGCCGACACCCACGCCTACACCAACACCTACGCCTACACCCACGCCCTCGTCTGCAGCTGTCACAGTGACGTATCCCACCGCGGGCCAAACGCTATCGGGATCAATTACCGTCACCGCCGCGATCAGCGTGGGGCTTGATGCCGCCGGCTCCTACCTGCTGGTCGACAATGCAGAGTATGGCACCTATCGCGCCACGAACGGGCCGTTCACCTACCCGCTGGACACCACCTCGCTCGCAAACGGGCAGCACACGCTCGCTGTGTGGGCTCATGATACAAGCAACAACACGGACGTGTCTGCACCCATTACGGTCACGGTGAGCAACAGCGGAGCGCCACCCACGCCGCCCCCGCCTTCGCCGCCCACCAGTTATTCCAACGCAGTCACGGTGACGTATCCCACGGCGGGCCAGACAATATCGGGCGTTATTTCCGTCACTGCCGCGATAACGGTAGGGATTGACGCCGCCGGCACCTACCTGATAGTTGATGGCCAGGAGTATGGCACTAATCGGGTCAACAACCCGCCGTGGGCCTACTCGCTCAACACGACCACGCTTACAAACGGGCAGCACACGCTCGCCGTGTGGGGGCACGACATCAACAACCAGACTGACTTGTCTCCGGCGATTACTGTTAACGTCTCGAATTGACGGCAGTCAGACTTGCCTGTGGATAGAGTTCTGCGCTCCTCGCCTGCTTGTTCGCGGGCGCTGCTCACGGTATCTTTTCTCCAGTGAGCAGGCGCGCGATGCCTAGGTGACTATGCCCGCGCTCAGAAGCACGACGACGGCCAGCCTAGCAACACACTCGTTCTTTAGCGCTTGTTTTATGCGCTGCGCCTGCATCTATTTCACGGCGATAATCGAGATCTGTTCGAGCGTGGGCCAATGGCCTTTGGCGTCGGCGGTCCGCGCGGCCGGGGCGAACTGCTGGACGGTCGTTCGCGCGGGGGGCACGACACCAAAATACTGGACATAAACGCTATTCATGCGGGGGAAGTCCTCGACATTGTCAAGATATACGTTGCTCGCAACGACGTTCGAGAAGTTCATGCCAGCCTCTTCCAGGCCGTCCAGCAGGTTACGCATGGTTTGCCGCAACTGCGTCTCGACGGTCGAAGCATAGATTCCCCCGTTGACACCCGGAATAAAGCCGGATTTCGCGGAGCAGTAGAACGTGTCGCCGGCAAAAACACAGGGGCTGGCCGTCGGACTGGGCTCCATGTTCTTCGGACGGACTGCGTGCCGCTTGGCAAGGTCCATGACGGCCACGCCGGTGAATTCGATATTGGCGCCATTGGGCAACCCTGCCACCTCGATCGTCGCGCGGGCGGGCGTGTTGCCGAATTCGAAGTGCTTCGCGTAAATACGATTCATCACACCCGCGGGCATTTTCGAGGTCAGATATGGATTCACAAAAACCAGGTTCGCGAAGTCGGCGCCGGCCGCGGCCAGAGTCTCGTGGAGCCGGCTGAAGGCGAGTTCCACCTGCTCGGCTGGATCCTCCGGCACCAGGCCGGTATGGATGTCGCGTCCCAGAAATCCGGACAGGAAGAGACGGTCGCCAACCCGCACCGCGGGAGAGATCGGCATGGCGGTAGACGGATATCCTGGAGGCACGATGGGCTTCTTCAAAGACAAATCTTTCACCGCGACGGCGCTCATTTCAACGGTTGTACCGTGCAACGCGGCCACTCCGATGGTGGAACGCGCCGGCGGAGCGGTGGGAAAGAACTCTTTCCAGACGCGGTTGAGAGTGTCTTCGCCGGAGTAGTCGATCAGATAAGCCTGCACATAGACCACATGATCCATCGTCAGGCCCGCGGCTTCAACCACGGTCTTGACATTCCGCAGACATTGCCGGATCTGCTCCTCCTGTCCTTCGGGAAGTTTGCCATCGGGCAATTGACCTCCCTGCCCCGCCACATAAAGGAATTCGCCCGCCAGAATGCCCGGACTAAAAGGTCCACCGGGTTTCACGCCCGGCGGCAGAATCTGCTTCACATCGGCTGGATAGGCCAACGACGCGCAGGCCATGCATCCCAGAGCCATTGTCAGAACCTTCATTAGCATCAACCTTTCGGAAATTTCCAGATACGGAGCGCATTCTGGCCGAGAATCAACTCCCGGTCCGCGGGCGAGTAGAAGTCGAGAGCTTCGCGAACGAAGTCGAGCTCTTTATCCATAGGCAGTTCCCAGCGGGGCTTCGGGTATCCCGTGCCCCATACCAGTTGTTTCCCGCCGAACTCCTCGTAGACAGCTTTGTAGAAAGGATAAACGTCGCGATACGGATAGGTTTTCGTCAGGGAGATCTCGTACGGCTCGGACGCACTGACCCAGACCTGGGGAAATCGCTTCAAGCGGAACATCTTCCGGAAGTCGGCCCAGGGATCGGCCAGTTTCAGGTCCGGTTTGCCCAGATGATCGATGACAATTTTGACACCGGGGAAGCGCCCTGCCATGTCCTCCAACATAGGCATCTGTTGGGGCAGGATGTAGAAGTTAAATACCGCGCCGAGACGTTCGGCCTCGCGCCATAACGGATAGAGTTCTTTGGAATTCAGCCAGGTCGCATTGGGATGGTATATGGGACTGAATCGCATTCCCTGGAAGCCATGCTCCTGGACCCAGTAGCGAAGCTTCCCGGCGGGATCGGGACCAAGCGGGTCGAGAAGGCCGTGCGCGACGAACAGTTGCGGATATTTGTGCAGAGAATAACTGATATACGAGTTGTCCCAGCCAAAAAAGCGGGGATTGACGAGCACGGTGTACTTGAGCCCGAACTCTCGCATCTCCTCGACTTCATTTTCGATCGGCGCCTCCACCGGCACCCGCTTCAACTCCGGACGCTCGGGATGGTGGAAGGGAAACTTCGGGTCGAAGGTCCAGACCTCGAGGTGCGTATCGATAATGACCGGCGCCGGCTTCGCTGAAGCAGCCCTCGCGGCGACGCTGCCGGCCAACGCGAGAAAGTCGCGGCGGCTAGTGGGGTTTGGCATCTTTCCAGTCTTTGGCGCTCATTCCGTTCTGGTCCCAGACCACACGACCGTCCCGCAGTGTCAGTTCAGCTTCGAGTTTTCGATCGCCTTTCATGCGGAGGTTGGCCGAGTCCACAAAGCCGAAATCTCCCTGCACCACCCGCAGGACGGCTACGTCCGCATCCGAGCCAACCGAGAGATTTCCCAGCTCTTCATGATGAATTTCGCGAGCCGGGTGCCAGGTGGAACAGGCGACCACATCGTCGAGCGACATACCCATATTGAGGAATTTCGACATCAGGTTCAGCATGTCCTTCATACCGGCGTTCATACTGTCCGTGTGCAGGTCGGTAGAGATGGAGTCGGGCACGAAGCCTTGCTTTACCGCGGGGATCGCCTGCAGAAAAGAAAAACTCCCGCCGCCATGTCCGACGTCAAAAATGATACCGCGCTTGCGAGCTTCAAACAGATAAGGCAGCACTTGTCCTTTGTCATCGAGCATGGGTACGACGCGCAGGTATTGGTGCGTGTAGATGTCGCCGGGCCTTAAGTGTTTGAGCACGAGCTCCTGAAAGGGACGCTCCGGGCGGAAGGTTGCGAAGTCGACCATGACCGGGATGTTCGCGAGCTTGCCCGCCTCGACGCCGCGATCCACGGCGATCCACTCCGGTCCGGCGTAATGCGCCACCTTGATGCCGACCACCACATCGTGATTGCGGCGCGCGACTTCCGCGGTCTTCACGGGGTCCATGTCCGCGGTGTTCTGCTCCACATCCGGGCGCCCGCCCATGCCGTGCCCGACGATGTTGAGCATGGCGAACACGCGGGTCTTTTCCCGGTTGATCACCTCATCGCGAAACTCGCCGAAATTTCGCCAGCCGGAGCAGCCTGCGTCCACGATTGTGGTGACTCCGCTGCGGAACGAGAAACTGTCGGCGCGAACGCAGTTCTCTCCAAGATATTCGCGGTTCATGCTTCCGGAGAAGACGTGCTCATGCATGTCGACCAGGCCCGGCGTTACGTACAACGACGAGACGTCAATGGCTCTACGGGCGTTGGAGGATGGAATATTCGCCGCCACCAGAGCGATGCGTCCTCCGCTGATGGCAACGTCCATCACTGCTGAAATGTTGTTCTTGGCATCAATGACATGGCCTCCTTTGAGGAGGAGGTCATATTGCGTCTGCGCCAGCAGGCTGGCGGCGAATAAGAATATAGCGAGTTTCATTATTAAGCTTTGGCGCTCTTTCGCGCTTTGTCGAGGATCGAGCGCAGGCGCTGGCCCACGATGATCTCTTCGCCCGGCTGCATCGTCATCGAGATGATTTGCAGCTTGTTCTCGTGCAGGGTCTTGGTGTCGTGATGTTCGTTCACGGCAGGCACCAGGCTGGGATTGGACATCGTGAGCACTTCGATACGCGGCTCTCCTTCGCGGAGGGCGCTGTCGCAGTCGGCCACACTGAATTTCCAAGCCTCCGTGTCCCAGGTGACCGTCAGCGTGGGATAGCGATTGCCACCCTCCGGAATCTTGATGTTGGTCGTGACGCCGGGCACCAACTCCACCAGTTTTGCGATCCGCTGCACGCGGCGGTTCCACTCACGATTGAGCGCATCCAGATCCATTTTGGTCCAGGCTTCCACAGCCGCCAGGCATCCGATCACTTCTTCCTTCCCCACTTTCATCGCACGGCAGACCGCGCCCTCCCACGGGCTGGTGTTCCTGAGAGCCGCTTCGATCAGATCCTTGCGTCCCAGCAACAGGCCTGAACACTGGGGGCCACACAGCCCTTTGCCGCCGCTGAAACAGAACAGGTCGATTCCCATCTGGGCATAGAGGCGAAGATTCTGGATGGGAGGAATGCCCGCCGCGTCGTCGAGCAGCATCGGGACGCCGGCGGATTTAGTGATCGCGAGAGCCTGCTGCAGCTTTTCGCCCAGCGCAGTGGTGTAGACCATGGCGGTGTTCGGCCCAAGGACGGACCGCAGCTCATCGTGAGTGTGCGTCACGACGAGTTTCGCTCCCGTCAACCGCGCAGCGCTGTCAAACGCGCTTCGGCCGCCGAACATGACGACTTCATGCTTGAGGCCGGTGGTGTCCGGAAGCTGCCAGATCTTCGCCGGGTCAGTGCCCGCCATGCAGGCAGCGGTTGCAGACGCGATGGCGCCCGCTGCGCCGGAGGTCACCATGCCCGACTCTGCACCGGAGAGTTCGGCCAGGCGCTTCCCTGCGGCGTGCTGCAACTCAAAAATATCGACAAAATGCTTGGACGCCTCCAGCTTTGCCGTCCGAACTTCCGGCAGTTCGAGCGAGCCGCTCAGGTAAGTCCAGGTGCCGCGCGCGTTGATGAAAGGACGGACGCCGATAGCGGTATAGACATTGCCGGGTACTTTGGCACTCACCACAGCTTTGGCTTGCGCCCATAGCGAGTCGGCGGCAATGGAACCGAGTACGGGCAGCGCGGCCGCCCACTTCATCGCCGCACGGCGAGAGAAAGACTCAGACCCGGAAAACATTTCAGACATAAATTGGCTCCAGACGATTCACGATATAGCGCCCGCTGTGCTGATAACTCGCCAGCGGGCCGTTGCGAGTGCGGTCGAGGTCAACACAGTTCCAACCTTTGTATCCTATTTCTTTCAGAATTCTGTGGCAACCCGGGAAGTCGATATCCCCGTCGCCCAAATCATAGATGCTCTCAAAAAACTTTGCCTCGGACGAATCTTTTTTCTCCACGACCCCATTCGGGAGTACCAGGTCGGCCGTCGGAGTGGTCCAGCGGGCATCCTTGTAATCCATAAACACCAGACGATGTTTGTATTTGTCGAACATCTTCACGACGTCCGAGCCGCCAAGGTGCAGATGGGCCGTGTCGGGCGCAAAATTGAACAGCTTAGGATCGGTCAGGGCCATGCATCGGTCCACTTCGTCCGGTCCCTGGACCATCTCGCCGAGGTGATTGTGAACCCCGGCGCGAAAGCCCATCTCATTGGCCGCTTCGCCAATCAGATTGAAGCCCGTACACATGGAGCGAAACGCGGCATCGACGTCCTCGCCCGGCTTGACTCGTCCCGGCGGAAAGACCACCAGACGATCGGCGCCGAATCCCTGCAGAAAGCGCATGGCTTCGCGAGCTTTGTCGACCACCATTTTGTGCTTCGACGGATCGTTCACCGGACCACCAAACGAGATGGTGATGACGTGAAGGTTTCGCTTCGACACTTCCTGTTCGAGCTGCGATGCCGTGAGATTGTAGGTTTTCAGAATGCCCGGATAGCCGGTGAGGCGGACGCCGATAAACCCGGTATCACGCATGACATCCAAAATATCGGTGAAGGAGGATTTGGGGTAATGAGACCAGAGTCCGGCACTCAATCCCCACTTCACATTGCGGTTGGCCGGCAGACGTTCGGACGCTGCAGCCAGAGAGGCCGCGAGGGAGGCAAGAAAGGCGCGTCGATCAATATGCATCATTCGGGAAAGCTCCTGGATGCGATTTTGTACTTCTGAATTTTAGCCTGATCTATACTGTATCCGATACCCGGGGACGAAGGAAGTTCAATGTAACCGTCTTTTTGAACCTGGATGAAAGGCGAGATGATATCGTTGCAAAACCATCGGTCACTTGCCTCCACGTCGGTTGGATAAACAAAATTATTCAGCGACGCGAGCGCGGCTCCCTGAGCTTGTCCGATGCCGAGTTCGGGCATTGTGCCGACCCAGGCGCTAATCGAGTTCTCGCGGCAGATGGCGTCCATCTCGAGAGCACGATAGAAACCACCGACCCTCTGAATTTTGAAATTCGCGATGCGAAAGCTGCCAAGCTCAATGGCCGATTTTAGCTGGTGCACGCTGTGAAGGCTTTCGTCCAGGCACACGGGCGTGCGTACGTGCCGCTGCAGTTCGGCCGACTCCTTGAGGAACGACGCCGGAAAGGGTTGCTCGAACATCACCAGGTCGAGGTCATCGAGAGCGTGAAACACATCCTTGTCCCGGAGAGTATAGGCTCCGTTGGCATCCACCCACATCGGAATGTCCCTGAACTCCTCACGCGCGGCCTTCACGAACTGAACGTCCCGGCCCGGTTCAATCTTCAGCTTGACCCTTCGATAGCCGCAAGCTAAGTAGCGGGTAATCGTTTCCAGTAATTGAGTGGTGTTCTCGCACAACCCAACGGCCAGGCCGGACTCGACGCGAGTCCGAGTCCCGCCCAGCAGTTGATGCAGCGGCTGATTCGCCGTCTGGGCGGCCAAGTCCCAGAAGGCCGTCTCGACGCCAGCCTTCGTAAACGCTCCAGGCACGAGAGCGTCGAGAGCCCGGTTCCAATCTTCCGGTCCCTCAAACTCGCGCCCGGCGATGGCCGGAGCCACGATATCCCGCAACTCAGCCCAGGATGCTTCAGGGGTGTCCTCGGAATAGAACGTTCCGGACATCGGCGAAGACTCGCCATAACCAACCAAGCCGTCCGAATGAAGCGCGACTACGATGCCGTCTTTCTCCGACACCACGCCCGAGCTGATTCGGAACGGCTCCAGCAGCGGCACGCGAACATGCGTGACTACAACCCGTTCGATCTTCAATGGTGGTCAACCTGCATTTTTCAGAACGTCAACTTCAAACCCAGAGTACCGACAAACTGACCACCGAGACAACACCACCCCCCCTGGGTCCCGGTAAGTTTCCCGAAGAGCCCGGGACTGCCAAGATTTACCACGGAACTCGGGTTCGTGAAGTTGGGGTTCTTGAAGACATTGTTTATGTCATAGCGGATCGCAAAGTGTATCCTCTCCCGAATGGTAAAGATCTTTGAAGCGGAAGCCTGTGACCACGCCAATCGCGGGCCGTCAAGCGTGTTGCGACCCAGCGTTCCCAGGGTGAACGCTGCGGGATACCCGAACGCGTTGACATTCCAGATCGGGTTTTCGTATTGCGTGGCAAAGCGCTGGCCGATTGTAAAGTTCGGAACGATAACCCCGCCATTCGGCAGAATCTGGTCCGGACGAAGTCCCTGTCCCGCCCCAGTGCCGGTGTTTCCGGCCAGATAATTATATGGGCTACCCGCCATGGTGAAGGTGACCGGCAGACCGCTTTGGAAAGTCTGAATCCACGTTACGTTCCAGCCTCCAAATACGTAGTCCAGAACGCCGCCCCGGTTCATCAACTGGCGGCCCTTGCCGAGCGGCAGCTCATAGGTCGCGTAGGTAACGAACCGGTTTGCCACGTCGAACCCGGAGGGGCCTTTCTCCAAACTTCGATCATAAAATGTTTGCCCGTAACAAATCCCATCGTTATCACAGTCGTCGATTGCCTTGGAGTAAGTGTAAAACGACATGAGCGTCAGGCCTTGGGAGAACCGCTTCTGAATCTTGATCGTGCCGGCGTGGTAGGTCGAATGGCCGAAATTGCTCCACATCGTGATATTGCCGAAATTGGGATACGGCAAATAACTTTGGTAGTTCTGATAGATCTTTTGGAGAACCGCCGGATTGGTCGAGATGTTGAGCGGGACGGTATTCATGTTCCACCCTTCGAGGAGCCCGTTTCCCGCCGAGCCCTGATAGCTGAGTTCCAGAAGGTAGTTCGCAGCGAACTGATACTGATAGGTCGCGTTCCAGTTCATCGCATAGGCATTGTGCAGGCTGGGATCGTAATACGTCGCTGTACGCGAGCTATAGTTCGTTCCCACAAAGGGCGAGGTCCCATTCGCAAGGATGTTGAAATTAACCGGCCCGGGTCCCTGCGAAAGGAAGAAGGCTGGACTCGGATTGCCCACGGGGCTCTGAATCGTGGTGTTACTTGTATATTCGTCAAAGTTTTGATTCAAGGCCGTGGTAAACAGATCGATCGTAGTCAGCGCGAAGCCGGCGCGGAACACCATCTTGTTATTGATACGGTACGCTGCCCCGACGCGAGGCTGGTAATGTTTCCAATCATCCCGGGCCAGTGCCCCGGACGGATGCGTAATGGCCCCAGGCATTCCCGTTAAAGGATCGATGGCCGTCGGATTGAATTCGCTCTGCTGCCCGTACTTAGTCTGAAATGGAGTCTCAAATGACCATCGCAGACCCAAGTTGAGCGTTAGTCGAGGATTCACTACCCAATCGTCCTGGACGTAGAGCGCCTGACTCCACCATCGCGGAAGCCAGGTCGCCAGGGTCGTGTTGAAAGTGGCCTTCACGACGGAACCCAGCAGAAACGCCGCGAAATCATTGCCGGTGTTGGGCGTAAATGGATACCCCGTGCCGCCAAAATAGTATTCGCCGCCCGGGATGCTGGCGATGAGCGAGTCGGAGGACGTTTTGATTAACTCATATCCCATACGCAGGCTGTGGCGGCGGTGTATGAAGGTCAGGTTATCCTGGAACGTGTCGTTCGCGGTCACCGCATAAGACGCGCCTCCGACTGGCGTAGCCCCGAAAAAGGCGTTTCCGTTCGAATCAACGAATTCAGGGAAGGTAGCGCCACTCACTCCCGGAATGCCGAGTTGTTGCGCCCAGTTTCCGTTCAGTCCCGGCGGCGTATAGGATTGCTTGTAATGGTCGAATCCAAGGTGCGCTTCGTTCACCAGATTGGGTCCGAATACATGGGTATCGGAGATAACTGCGTTTTCCTGGTTGCTGGGCGTGGGAATCGCGCCGCCATCGGCCAGCGACCAGTTTATTCCGATCGGATCTGTGTTAGCCCGGTTCAGTACCTCGGAGAATCGCGCATACATGCGATTGCTGTCGCTGAAATAATGGTCGATCTTGCCGTCATAGCGATAACGAAAGGAATGATAGACGCTGTTAGCGCCATAGTTGTTCACCGGTCCAGTCGCGGTAGTAAGTCCGGAACCGCCGAGATTATTGGCGGGACTCCACGGCTGATGACTCAGGAAATTCACGATCGCGGGATCGAACCGGCTTTGGGGAAGGATATTTCCGGGAAACGGTGTAGACGTCCACGCACCATTCACCTGGCGGGTGGTTGCCGGGTCATAAATCGGGTAGCCCTGTCCGTTGAAGGTGAAGTTCCCAGCCAGCTCCGCCGGCGATGGGACAGATGCAAACACGGACTGATCGTACTTTTCCCGGTGCATCGACCAGCCGAACATGAAGAAGGTCTTATTGCGTCCGTTGTAGATCTTTGGAAGAAACACCGGACCGGTGACCAGGCTCGACAACTCGTGATAGCTGAAAGGCGCGTTTCCCAGGTTGAAATAGGCGCGATGGAGAAAGTCGTTGTTGACGTAGCGGTCCTCGCCTTCGAAATGGAAGTCATTCGTGCCGGACTTATAAGTCGCGCTCAGCATACCTCCGGCGGAATGGCCGTATTCCGCGGGAAGCACCGTCGAATCAAGCTTCACTTCTTCGATCGCGTTGGGAGTGGTGGACACCGTGCCGTTGGTGGCCTCTCCGCCGATCACGGGTTGCAGTCCGGAGATTCCGTCCAGCGTATAGCCGAGACCGCGGTCGCGCATTCCGTCAATGTGGAAACCGTTCATGCTGGTCACGTCCGGCATCAGGTACATCGACATCCACGTGTAGCGCTGCATGATCGGCAGAGTGTTCATCTCTTTGCCTTCCATGACGGTGCCGGTCGTGGAGGTTGCGGTTTCAAGTAGCGGAGAAGCTGAGGTCACGTCGATCTTTTGAGTCAGATTACCGACGGACAGTTGAACATCGATCGAAGGTGTTTCGTTGGCTTGAAGAATGACGTTCGGGCGTTCGATCGTCGCGAAACCGGTACGTTGAAAGCTTAGCGTATAAGTGGCGGGAGCCAGGTAAAACAGACGGTAGAGACCTTGCTGATCGGTTACGGTATGGAAACGCTCACCCTTTTCCGGGTTTAGAGCAATCACTTCCACCCCTGGAACCGCCGCGCCTGACGAATCCGCCACATGACCGACGATATTGCCCGTCGCGGATTGCCCCGGCAGCTTGGGGCACATCCAACCGGCGAGCGAGGCAATTAAGACACACTTGTATGCAAATCTCATCTGTTTATAGCACCTCATCTAAACCTAAGCAGGACTTAACGATACGTAGGATCGATTACCACTACGAGGTGAACTAGCAGACTTAGCAATGCAAACGAAGCAGATTATCACTGCAAGGATGAACTTGGCAACCAACAAGCAGGGACTTCTGTTCGAATTAACTCATATTCGATAATTCTTGTGACTGGACTGGGACGAATGCCCCGCCGTGACGCGAGGGGAAGCCTTCCCGGCACGCGGTTGCTGCCGGTTCTTGTGTTCAGCTGGGGGTTGTCCCCTTATCTTGCGTCCCATGAAAGTGTGAAAATCATCACCACCAGTGTGAACGTTCATCGAACCGTGATATAACGTACCGTCGCCCCACACACTCAAACAACACGGAAGAATCAGCCGACACATCCTCGTATCCCGGAGGCCCATCGCTAAACACCCTCACAATCCCGAAAATAAGTTGCAAATCTGTGAGATTGGGTGTATACGAATAAAGGATTACTAGATTAATCGCTGTTGCAGAGTGGCATCTACCGAGCCGTCGGCAGCGATTTTGCCTTTGTGGACACGAGGTGGGATAGTCTGAGAGGAATCAATCCGGGTCATCGCTTGAACAGAATCGGCATTGGATGAGCTAAGTGAAGCTCGCCCAAGAAGCGACCATCGCAATCCCCATTTGACTACCTTGTAGTGTCCCTCAATGTCGAGAAGAAGAAAGGGGAGTAAGTATGCTGTTCATAAGAGAATCCACAAGGACGGCGGAGAGACGCAGCCGCTTCCACTTTTTTCAGTCAGTTTGTATCGTTGTCTACCTAGGGCTTATGCTAGGTAACTCTCGTGTCGCCTTCGCCCAAGGTGAACGAACCAGCATCACCGGTACGGTAACGGATGACTCCGGGGCGATCGTCGTGGATGCGTCTGTGACGGCCCGCGAGAAGGCCACCAACGTTACTACAAAGAGCACTACCAACTCGGCAGGTCTGTACTTCATCACCTCCCTTCCTCCAGGGGCTTACGACCTCACCGTGGAAAAGCGTGGCTTCCAGACATCGACCGTCACGAATATTCCGCTAACGCTAGCCTTGGTCGCGACGATCAACGTGACGCTGCACGTCGGGAGCGTCACGCAGACCGTGGCTGTAGCTGCCAACGCCGTACAACTCGAGGCCCAGACTTCGGCGCTGGAATCGACGATCAATACGAGAGCAGTCGAGGAATTGCCGAACATAAGCGCCAGTCCCCTGGCTTACGCCGCGCTAGTCCCGAACGTCGTCCCGACGACCGGTCAACAGGCCTTGGGGAACGCCGTCATAGGTTCGGGGACGACGGCTCAGATGGGCGGAGGGCTGGCCCAACAGAATGGCTACTTGGTTGACGGTGCGGAGAGCCGGGGCACGAATGAGAACGGAACGGCTTACGCGGTTCCAATCGAGGCGGTGGCCGAGGTCCGAGTTGATACCACCACTTACTCCGCCGAGTTCGGCCGTGCGATCGGGGGGATAACTCAAGTAGCAACCAAATCCGGTACGGACCAGTTCCATGGAACCGGATGGGAGTTCATCCGGAATGCCGATCTCAATGCCAACAGCTGGCAGAACAACCGCAATAATATCGCCATAGCTCCGTTTCAATTCAATCGCTTCGGCGGAAACATCGGCGGTCCGATCAAGAAAAACAAACTCTTCTTCTTTTTCAACTATGAGGGATCCCGGCAAGGGGGTCCCGCCCAGGTGCTGGGAACCGTTCCGACGGATCTTCAGAAGGCCGGCAACTTTTCGCAGACGCTCGACGCCAAGGGAGAACTGGACGTCATTTACGATCCTCTCACCACATCCGGCAGTAGCTCGGCGGGGTACATTCGGTCCGCGTTTCCCGGCAATATTGTCCCGGCCTCCAGATTCAACACTATTGCGCAAAATGTCCTCAAATATTACCCCGAGCCGAACAGACCCGGCCAGGGACCAGCCAATCTCAATGACTTCTTTCTGAGTGGGAAGGCAATTACCAACACGGATAACTACCTGGGAAGAGTAGACTACTACATCAACGAGAAGAATCGTTTGTACGGCCGGTATGGCTTCACGCCGTACAAGAGTTACGCCAATCTTCCCGGGTCAGCCAGCAATCCGACCGCTCCGGGATATGCCTATGACGCCCAGTCGGTCTCTTCGAATCCCGGTACAGCGGCCATGATCTCGTTCCTCTCAGATTTTAGTCCCACCATATTGGGAGAATTCAGGCTGAGTTACACGCGCCTGCAATTCAATACCTACCCCGTGTCTCAGCACTTCAGTGAGTCTTCACTCGGGTTCGGTCCGAATGTGACGAATTATGTCGGCTACAGCCAGTTTCCTGCGATCAGTGTAGATACCTATGCTACCGGAGGCGGACTCGCGGTGACCGGAGCGCCATCCACGGACTTTGATTCTCTGGGAGGAGCAACCAGAACTTACACACCCATGGACACGTGGAACCTCAATTACCACTTCACGTGGATCAAGACTCGTCACAATCTGAAGTTCGGCACCGACGATGCTCTGATGCGGTCGTTTTTATATAACTCGCAGTATTCTGCCGGTCAGTATATATTCGATCGGACCTATACCCAGGGACCCAACCCCCTGGCTACGACTTTGAATGGTGGAAATGGATTAGCCAGTCTTGAGCTGGGATTACCCATATCCGGCACACTCACGATTACAAATCCCTTGTATCTGTGGCAGAGATCCTGGGCATTGTACGTACAGGACGATTATCGGGTCACCAACCGCCTAACCTTGAACCTGGGCCTGCGTTGGGAATACATAACGCCCTACGCTGAGAAGTTTGGTCAAATCGGAGACTTCCTCCCGAATGTGATCAACCCCGACACCGGTTTACCGGGACAGTTCCAGGAAATCAAACCGGGCGGCTATGTGGAGAATCCGCACCGCAAACATTTTGAACCTCGTGTGGGTCTGGCTTTTCAGTTGAATGACAAGACCGTAATCCGCGCGGCCGGGGCCATCGTGTTCGCCGATTTCGTCGGCGTCAACGCCGCGGCGACGGATTTGGGTAATGGCGGATTCATTTCCAACTTACTCACGCTGGGGCCGCCGAATCCGCTACCGAATACGCCGCCCATTGGCGGTTCCTGGAACAATCCCTTTGCTGGTGGCATCGTCGAGCCGGGGCCGAATACGGACTGGACCGGTACGGCGCTCCGCGCCGACACTCTCACTCGACCGTCCCCCTATATGAGCGAGTATAGCTTCAGCATCCAGCGGATGTTATCCCGTACGACGCTGTTGGAGGCCGGATTCAATGGGTCCGAAGTAACTCACTTATACTGGAACCGTCAAAATGACGCCAACAACCCGCTCGAGATGGCCTTGGGATCGAACCTGCTCACCCCCGTACCCAATCCGTTTTATGGGAAGATCACGTCCGGAGCACTCAGTTTTTCGACTGTAACCCAGGAGCAACTGCTGCTCCCGTACCCCCAATACACGGCCGTGCTGATCTACCGGCAGCCCTATGCCCATATGGACTATGACGCCTTCACCTTGCGATTGCAACAGCAGATGACTCACGGTTTGCTGGTCTCGCTGGCATTCACCGGCGAGAAGACCATCGATTCCACCGAACAATCGAATACCTGGATCGTGGGTCCATCCGACTCACTATTCGATCCGAATTACAACCGGTCCATCGACGCCAACGATGTGCCGCGGCGTTTTGTCGCCAGTTATATCTACGATCTTCCATTCGGTAAAGACCGGCAGTTCTTGCAGCATGGAATTGCGAGCACGATTTTGGGAGGTTGGGAAATCAGCGGCATTACTGTACTTCAAAAGGGAACGCCGATTCTGATTACGGCTCCGGATAACACGGGGCTCATCAACTTCATATCCACGCAAGGTCGCGCCAACCGCATAGGAAGCTGCGCTCTCCCCAGTGGAGTGAGCCAATCGACTAAAGAGTGGTTCAACACTGCATCGTTCGTGACGGCTCCGCCATTCACGCTGCCTACCGATTCCCTCAGTGAGCCCAATTGCCGCGGACCCGGCATGGTCAATTTCAACATGTCGCTGCTTAGGAATGTCAAGTTTCTGGAACGCTACACAATGCAGTTCCGCTTCGAGACATACAATACTTTCAACCATCCGCTGCTGCAGGCGAGCGGCACAAATACGATCATCACCAACAGTCCCCAATTTGGACAGATCGTCACGGGCGCCAACCCCCGTAACCTCCAATTTGGTGTAAGACTCTTGTTTTAGCCGGAGATCATGGGCATGAAAGATACTGAGGACTCTATGTTTAAAGTGGGACGAAGGGACTTCGGCAAGGCTGTTCTGGCCGCCGCCATGGCGGAGACGGCTGCTAAACAGGTTGCCGCGACCGTGCCTAAGTTTCCGCCTGGCATCAAAATCGCGACCAGCTACCGGGCCGATCCGACCGACGACGACCTCCTATTCCTGAACCAGATCGGCGTGGAATATGTGAGCCTCCCCGCCACGCCGGAAACAGCTAATGCCGAGTCTTTCACTAAGATGCGGCAACGCTACGAGTCGGCCGAAATCAAGGTTTATAACGTGGGATCCGGCGTTGGACCCAGCGGCAGCCTGCACAATATTCCAGAGGTCACGCTAAATCTGCCCGGGCGCGATCAAAAGATCGAAGAGTACAAGAACTATCTCCGCTATCTCGGCCAGGCGGGTATTCACTACACAACCTACGCGCACATGGGGAACGGCATCTGGAGCAGCGGCCGCGCCAAAACCCGGGGCTGCGACACTCGGGAATTCGATATGGCCAGCCCGGACAAGCAAGGGTTCTGGGCTGGAAAAGTCTACAAGGAGCCTCTCTCTCACGGTCGCGTTTTCACGAAGGAGGAGATCTGGGAGAATTACACCTATTTCATAAAACAGGTGGCTCCGGTTGCGGAGCAGGCGGGTGTCCGGATTGGAATTCATCCGGATGACCCTCCCGCACCGGTGTTGGCGGGAGTTCCGCGTTGCATCTTTGGCAACTTTGAGGGCTACAAGAGAGCGATGGAAATTGCCAACAGCCCCAATATCGGTATCTGCCTCTGCTGCGGTACCTGGCTGGAGGGCGGTAAGCAGCTAACCGGCAAGGATCCGGAGGAGATGATCCGGTACTTCGGCGCGGCGAAGATCTTCAAGATTCACTTTCGCAACGTGAGCGCTCCTTTGCCTCACTTCATTGAGACCTTCATGGACAACGGTTACTACGACATGTACAAGATCATGAAGGCTCTCCGCGACGTCAACTTCGACGGCATCGTGATCCCCGATCATGTTCCGCGGATGGGACCTCCACCAACTCCCGGTGGCCGCGGCGGTGCCTCAGATCCATACTTCCGCGCCAGCCTGGCTTACAGCATCGCCTACATGCGCGCGCTACGGGATCGTGCCAACCGGGAAGCCGCCTGAGAACCCGGCGTCGCCACGGATTCCATCGATCTCGTAATCCCGGCTTCGGAGGCAGTTGGAAAACGGTTTCCCGCACAGATTGCGCATTCCGGACCCGCGGATGGTCGTCCACCAACTACAGACCGAGCCAATAGACGGGAGCAAGTGCTGCGAGCGCGGCGCCAGCTTGCACTCCAAGGACTTGCAGTGTTCGTCCCGGAGCGCGTGGGAGCCACTTGACTGCGTAGAAAACCACGACCGGCACCTGTCCAGCCATGAGTAGTTGCCATATGTGGGCGGCGGCTCCCTCGTCGGCCTCGCGGGCCGCGCCGAACATCGCAACGTGAGACAGCACGGTGGCAACGGCCGCGAGGGACATGGCTATTGGAATCCAGGCACCCGGCTGCCTGATCAATGAGATGTTCATAATACCTCTACAGTCTTTGAGTCAATTCGGGAGCTACAAACTTCTTTATGATACAAAGCGAACAGCGCGTAGTCAACCGTCACGCAGTCGCGAGCGCGTGCTCCAGATCCTCACGCAGATCATCCAGGTCCTCCACCCCGACCGAAAGGCGTATCAGAGAATCAGAGATCCCCAACGCTTCTCTTTGCGCGGCTGGGAGCGAGGCATGAGTCATGATCGCGGGATGCTCGATCAGGCTCTCCACGCCGCCCAGACTCTCGGCCAGCGCGAAGATCCGGCAGGATTCGAGCACGCGGCGGGCGGCCTCGAGATTTCCACGCAGGATGACAGAGACCATCCCTCCGAACGAACGCATCTGCCGCGACGCCAGTTCGTGATGCGGATGTGACGGCAGCCCGGGATAGATCACGCGATCCACGGCCGGATGCCGCTCGAGCCATCGCGCCAGTTCTAACGCGTTGGCCGAATGCCTCTCCATACGCAGGTGCAGCGTCTTCAGGCCGCGGAGTGCGAGAAACGAGTCGAACGGGCTGGCCACCGCGCCAACGGCATTCTGCAGGAACTGGAGACGCTCGCCCAACGCGGCCTCCCGCGTCACCACGATGCCGCCGATGATGTCGGAGTGACCGTTCAGATACTTGGTGGCCGAGTGCACCACTGCGTCGAAGCCATATTCCAATGGGCGCTGGAGGTACGGACTCGCAAAGGTGTTATCCGCCACGGTCATCAGGTTGTGACGACGGGCAAAGCCGACGATCGCTTCCAAGTCTACAATCTTCAACATGGGATTGGAGGGAGTCTCCACCCAAATCAATCGGGTATTGGGACGCAACGCCTGTTCGATGGTTCGAGGGTTCGACAAATCCACGAAATTGGACTCCATGCCAGCGCTCCTCCGCCGTACGCGCTCGAAGAGCCGCACGGAACCGCCGTAGAGATCGTCGCCTGCGATCACGTGCGACCCGGCATCGAGCAGTTCCAGCACGGTGGCGGTGGCCGCCAATCCCGAGGCGAAGGCCAGCCCGACCGCGCCACCCTCCAGATCGGCCACACACTGCTCGTATGCCAGTCGCGTGGGGTTCCTGGTGCGCGAGTATTCGAATCCCTTGTTAATCCCGGGGCTCGGCTGCACGTAGGTGGAAGTCGCGTAGATAGGGGTCATGATCGCCCCGGTTGACGGGTCGGGCGGTTGGCCCGCGTGAATGGCACGGGTTGCAAAGCGTTGACTCATAGCGGCAGATCCTGTCTTACTGCAAACGGCGGCGTAAATAGTTGAGCAGGTCGGTTCGAGTGATCAGCCCAAGAAACTTTCCAGTATCCCAAACCAGAGCCACCAAACCCCTATTCAAGATAGAGTACAAGCGGTCTACTCCCTCATCGGGAGAGATCGTCTCCAGACGGCTGGTCATGGCGGTGCGAACCGGTGCACGAAACTGTGTCTCCTCTTCGTGCACCGCCATCAGCACGTCACTCTCGTCCAGCAGGCCGATGCAACGGCTGTCTTCCATCACCGGTACCTGCGAGACATCGGCCAGTCGCATGCGCTGGAATGCCGTGAGCAGCGAATCCTCCGGCCCTACCGTAATGACCGCGCCTTCGTCGTACTTCCGCGTGACCAGATCGCGGAGGTTACCCGCCGGGGGACGTTCAACGTAGCCCTGATCGAGCATCCAGTAGTCGTTGTACATTTTTGAGAGGTACTTGGCGCCACTGTCGCAGACGAAGGTCACAACGCGCTTCGGTGTGGTCTGTGCGCGGCAATACCGTAAAGCCGCAGCCAGAAGGGTGCCCGAGGAAGACCCGGCCAGTATGCCGGTGCGCTTGAGCAACTCTCGCGCGGTTTGAAAGCTCTCGATATCAGGTATGGAGTACGCAGTGCGCACACACGACAGGTCAGCAACGGCCGGCACGCAGCTGCCGCCGATACCTTCTACCGCGTAGCTCCCCGAGGGTACGTGGCGTCCCGTCCGTACAAACTCGCAGAGCGAGGAGCCTTCCGGATCTGCGAGCACCATCTCCAGGCGCGGCTGCACTCGTGTGAAGTAGCGGCTCAGACCCGTGATGGTACCGCCCGAACCTACGCCGCAGATCACGGCATCCACGTCGTGCTCCGTCTGCTGCCAGATCTCGGGACCCGTGGTCCTCTCATGCGCCTCCGGATTGGCGGGATTGGTGAACTGATTGATATGGTAGCTGTCGGGAGTTTCTCGCGCGATCCGTGCAGCCAGGTCCTGATAGTAGTCGGGATGCCCGGGTCCCACGTCAGATCGCGTCAGCCGGATATCCGCGCCCAAGGCCCGCGCGTGAGCGATCTTCTCGGGCGACATCTTATCGGGAATCACCAGTATGAGGCTGTATTTCTTGATCGCGGCGACCAGGGCCAGGCCGATTCCTGTATTTCCGGCGGTTGCTTCCACGAGCGTCTGACCCGGCCGAAGCCTGCCGCAGCGCTCGGCCGCCTCGATCATGGAGATCGCCATCCGGTCCTTGATTGAGCCACCTGGATTCTGCGACTCGAGTTTCAAAAAGAGCGAACAGTGCCCGGTATCGAACGCTTGCAGGGGAACCAGCGGAGTGTTTCCGATCAGGTCAAGCGTGCTGGCGATGGCGACGGTTTGCATAATGAACCTGTCTAAGCGCGGGGCAGAATTGATATTTTAAGCTTGGCACCCGGACCCGGCAAGAGTCAATTAACCATCACCTACATTACTGCCCGAGAACCTGGCCAGAAGTATTCAACTCAAGTTGATTTGCGTGCAGCCGGTCCGATAAGGTTGTGTTGGAGGAACCTCTGCAGGTCCATTTGGTCGACGGCACATACGAGTTGTTCCGCCACTACTTCGCGCTTCCGTCAGCGCGAGATCAGGAAGGCTTCGAAGTCGCCGCTGTGCGTGGTGTACTCGCGTCGGTGCTGGGCATGATCCGCGATGGCTCCCCACACATCGCTGTTGCGACCGATCACGTCATCGAGTCATTCCGCAATGGACTGTGGCCGGGCTACAAGACGGGCGAAGGCATAGAACCCGATCTACTGGCGCAGTTCCCACTCCTGGAGGAAGCCCTCTCGGCGGCCGGAGTCATGGTCTGGCCGATGGTAGAGTTCGAAGCGGACGACGCACTGGCTGCGGCAGCGATTGCGGCCGCCCGGGACGTGCGTGTCGAGCGCGTGATCATCTGCACGCCGGACAAGGATCTGGGCCAATGTGTGCGGGGTACGCGCATCGTACAGTTGAATCGCCGCACGCGGGTCACGCTGGACGAAGCCGGCGTGGTCGACAAATTCGGTGTTTCACCGGCGTCTATCCCCGACTACCTCGCGTTGGTCGGCGACTCGGCGGACGGCTATCCGAGCTTATCAGGTTGGGGGGCGAAGTCCACTGCTGCCGTCCTCGCCAAATTTGCGCATATTGAATCGATTCCCGCGGACTGGCGCGAGTGGCACGTGAACGTCGCCAACGCGCGTGCCCTGGCACACACGCTCTCGCAAGACCGCGAGCGTGCGCTGCTATTCCGAACGCTCGCTACGCTTCGAACCGACATTGCGCTCTTTGACGACGTGGATCAGTTGCGATGGAACGGCCCGACTCCCGCCTTCGCAACGCTGGGAGCACGATTCGACGCGGCGGTTCTCGAGAAGAGAAGTCGAGTTTAGCCGGTCTCGACTTGCGGGGCGACGTTCTTCCATTCTCCTGGCGCTATTTACTTCCCGCCATAAGCTCCTGGGCGGCGGCATCAAGCAGATCAGCTTCGTCCTGCAGCACTTTTGCCACGCGAATCATCTGCTGCTCGACCTCGGCCGGGCGCTTCTGTTCGATGGCCTCGCGCACGCCGGGAAGTGTCTTGACTCCATAACCGGTGTACAAGCCGGGCGCATAGATCAGATTCACGAACCAGGGGCGGTTGGGCAAACCTGCCGGGTTGGTCAGCAGCCGTTCGCTCCGGATCAGCTTCGCATTCAGACTGGCCGGAGCGCGATCCCCCGCGGCCGATAAGGCTTTCTCGTAGCCCTCCGCGGCCCGGCTCAACTCGTCCGCGGCGTTATCGAGCGGTGCAAAATTGACGTACGGGGGTACCGGCTCCTTCGAAGGTGGGACCATCCTTTTCTTCGGATTCTGGAGCGCCGCGAACGTGCCGTTTTCTATTTCGGTATTCCGCTCTTTGATTTCGGCGCGCTGGTCCGCTGCCAGTTTCTTCAACTCCGAAACATAGGTATGGATGGTGTCCGCAAAGTCGGTGAACTGGAACGGCAACACTGCCGCATCGGCGAGACGCATCATCATCGTCCCGGCAGTTTGCGCGAGCATACGCCCGTAAGTGAAATCCGTGTCCATGAAATGCGTGTAGTAATAAAAGTCGTCGTAGATCGAGTGGTATTGGCCGCCGCCCTCATCCTCACCGCCGTAAGCCACGTTGAGGCTGGCGACCCCAAGATGATCGAGAAACACCGTGTAGTCAGAGCCGGAACCCAATGCGGCGATCCTTATGTCGGGACGCGATCTGATCTCGACACGCTTGTCCGCCGTCGCCTTCGCGGCATCCGCCAGACGACGGCGTTTCCAGACGGTCATCTTTGTTTCGGGATCATCCATCTCCTGCATAATGCCGTTGACGAAATTCTCGAGCGAGTGCGACCCCTCGGCCCGGAAGAAACCGCGCCCGTTACCATCCGAATTGATGTAGGCGACTGCGTGTTGTTGCAACTCCGCGGCATGCGTCTCGGCCCATTCCGTCGATCCCAGCAGGCCGGGTTCCTCGCCGTCCCAGAAGCAGTAGATAAGGGTCCGATCGGGCTTCCATCCCTGTTTCAGCAACTCCGCCAGAGAGCGCGCCTCTTCCAGTTCCGGACTCACACCCGATACCGGGTCGCCAGCTCCATTGACCCAGCCGTCATGATGATTACCGCGAATGACCCACTCGTCGGGATATCTTGAACCCGGGATGCGCGCGATCACGTCGTAAAGGGGCTTGCGATCCCAGTTGAACTTCAGATGAAGGTGCGCCTTCGCCGGGCCCGGGCCGACATGATAAGTGAGCGGCAGATTGCCGCGCCAAGTCTCCGGAACCACATCGCCACTCAGGTTCTTCAGAAACGGCTCCGCGTCTTGATACGAGATCGGCATCACCGGGATCTTCGTCAATGTCGTAACTTCGTTGAGCGGAATCTTTTTGGCGTCCGGCGTCGCACCCGTTCCGGGCGTCTGCGGATCACCGGGGTACACCGGCAGATCCATGACGCTACCCCGCTGCACGCCGAAGGGCGGCCGCATGGGTCCCTTCGGAAACTCATCTCCGCGTACGTAGCCGTCGTCATGCGGATCGGAAAAGATCACGCAGCCGAGCGCTCCGTGTTCAGCGGCAAGCTTGGGCTTGATACCTCGCCACGACTCTCCATAGCGCGCCAATACAATCGCTCCGCTGACCGATACGCCCATGCGCAGCAGTTGCTCGTAATCGGCGGGCGTTCCGTAGTTCACGTACACTACGGGCGCAGTGACATCGCCATCGATCGAGTAAGCATTGTAGGTCGGAAGCTGCTCGTCCTTCTGATTACTCGTGGGATCCTCGGGCAGCGCCGGCTCTTCCAGTTTCGCCTTGTATCGGACCGGCTCCAGTAGTTCCAGAGAGCGTTCCAGAGGAGTCGGAAAAAGCGTGTCGAAGACTTCGATCTTAGCGTCCAAGCCCCAGGATTTCAGCTGCGCCAGAATCCATTCAGCGTTGCTTTTATCGTAGGGCGAACCCACGTGATGCGGGCGCGCCGACAGCCGGCGCATGTTTTCGCGCAGACGATCCTGTTGGGGGATTGCGCGGAATTTCTTCTCCCACTGAATTTCGGACGCCGCGGCCGGCTGAGTATAGCCGCGCAGCGCAGGAGTAGTGTCACCCGCCTGCAGCGCGAGTGTGAAGACTATCAGAACTGCGGTGATCGGTCGCATAACCAATGTTACTCGTGCGTGAGGGGCCGTGCGCGCCGGCGAAACTTGCGGACACCCGTCCGGCTGTCTGCACGGAGTAGTGCCCTGTCTACTCTCTGACATACCCTGTCTTCGCCGAGCGCCGGCCGCCGGCACGATGCGCGCTGTCGGAAAGCGCGTGTACACCCGATGCGTCGACCCAGCGGTTGTAGAAGTTGAACAGAGCACAGACCGTAATTGCGTAATACAACGCTCCGTCGTCCCAGTCAACCGCGTGAAGAGCCTCGATATCCTCCGCGGCAATTTGCGGCGAATGGTGATTCACCTTGTCGACGAAACGAAATAACGCCTTCTCCTTCGCGCTCAGATCGGAGGAGTCGAGGTCGCGCAGAACTCCCGTAACCAACCTTTCGCCATTAAAGCCGCTGTCCGAAGCCTGTCTCTCCTGTTCGAGAATTACAGCCGCGACCGCGGCATGAGACTTCAGTCAAAACGGGCAGTCATTGCGTGCGGAAACATAAGCAGCAATCAATTCGCGAAGCCCTGGGCTGATCGGCCCGGGCTCGCGCATGATCTCCTGAGTAAATCTCGCCAGATGCTGGGTTGCCTTCGGCATGAATGCGAACATGTTCCAGATCTGCGGATATTCAGATCCACTGGCTTGCATAGAGCGGATGAAGTCCAGGTAAGGGCCGGGCTGTGGGTCTTTCTCGACGCCAGGCAGAAACATGGGCTTCATAGGGCAGTCATTCTTTCCGCTCATCTCTTGTCGAGTCTCCTTTGGAAGATGATATTCACTATAACCGGGTTTTCGGGGTCAGAGAGCGCCGCACTACCAGTTCGGATTAAAATCAGGAAACGAATGATTGAACAGAGTGACCCGTTTACCGGCTCGTGGAGATTCGACGCTCAGCGGTCAAAACTTGACACGCCATTGCCGCAGACCTGGGTTCAGGAGATCGTTGTCACGCGTGACGAGATCGTAGTGCACGAGAACATCGTGAGGTCGAATGGAGCAAAGTCCGCGGTACGGGTCTGGGCGAGGTTCGACGGTTCGGACTACCCGATCAGCGGTTTGCCGATGGCCGATTGCATTGCGTACACGCGCTTGAACAGTCACAGCATCTCGGGAACGGGAAAGAAGGATGGAGTCGTCTCTCTCACGGAGACGGTAACAGTGGCTCCCGATGGCGCCCGTCTCACGTTAATTTATTCGATCCAGACTGGAGCGTCTCAGGTGGCCAGAGGGATTGCCGTTTTTGAAAAACAAGAGGTTCGGTAGAGCAGCGAGGGTGTCTCACGCGATCTCCACGCGGAGCTCTGCCAAGTGACCCTTGTACACCGGGTGCTCCAGTATGAACAAAGCTATGGCCTGCACCGCAGTATAAGCTTTGATTACGTCGAGAAGGCGACCCGACGGTGCATAGAACATCCAGAGTTGCATGTTCGTTCTCCCGCGCTCTTCTCCGGTCACCGTCACCACGACGGATAAAGAAGGACCGTCAGCGTTATAAAGACGCCGCGGTGTCCGACCCGGTGGATAGAGTGCCACCTTGCAAGTACTTACTAGTGCGTACTTTGTGCGTACTTTATGCGCTCTTTCCTGCTGCTTTCGCGGCTGCGGCCTTCATCGGTTTCGTGGCTAACTCGATCATTTCTTTCTGCGTCTCAATCACCGCGTCCACGCCTCGGCGGATCGACTCTGCCGCCGCTACTACTGGCATCGCGTCCCCCAATCCGAACTGGCGCTTGATCCGGTCGGCCGCCATAACATTTTGCTCTGCAGCAAAATCCAACATAATTTTCTCTGCTGCAAGTAATTTTTCGGTCGACTGACTGACGATCCCTGCAATACCCGCGCCGCGCTTCACTGTTCCTTCCAACCCCTCCTTTGAGGTATCCACAGCCAGGGTGCATTGCTCAACAGTCAAGTCCACCAGGGTTTTCTGGACCGCTACGAATTTCTCAATTCCCTGCCCGGCCAGATCCATAACGGCTGCGGCCGGAGACGAGGGCGCTTTATCCGTCTGCTTCCAGGCATTCTGAAACTCTGCGTTCTGCCGCACAATCTGATCGAGGGCGGCCTTTTGAATTTCCGCAAACCGGACTATTCCGTTTTGGACAAGGTTTGCGAATACGAAGGCAGGATGCGTCTCACGGGCTTCCGGTTTCGCATTCAGCGGACGTTCAGCGTTGGCATTCATGTTTAGCTCCTTGCTAACAATATGCGTTCTTTGCTGCACTGCAGCAATTCCATTGTGCGTCCGAATTGTCCCGATGTCAAGAGAAAAACCTGGGTCGTCACTTGCCGGCATCCTGTCTTTGTGGCTTAAACGTGATTCGAAACCGCTGAACTTTAGCGAGAAGCAGCGTTCCGGTAAAACGGCGGCGCTCTCCAGCGCGACGATGGTGCGTTCAAAAATCTCCTCGGGAGATCCGTCAGCCACGATCGACACCAGGAGGCCAAAATCCTTGTAGAACCGGATCAGGGGGGCAGTACTTCGTGTGTAGGCTTCCAGGCGAACAGTGATCGATTCCGGCCTGTCGTCTTCGCGCTGGTACAGTCGGCCCTCGCAATGATCGCACACGCCCTCGTGTCTGGGAGGCCGGCTGATCACGTGGAAAACCGATCTACACGTTTCGC
Source organism: Terriglobia bacterium (assembly GCA_963747535.1). GTDB lineage: Bacteria > Acidobacteriota > Terriglobia > Bryobacterales > Bryobacteraceae > CAVVFX01. Next base: position 91,545 of record CAVVFX010000025.1, on the reverse strand, counting down.
AGGTTCTTCGGCCGCTCAGGCGCCTCACAATTTCGGCCAGGGGCAATTCGTAGTTGACCACAGCGGTGAGCGCATTCTCAGGTCTACTGGTACAAGGGATCTGCGTCTTGTAAGCAGGAGCTACTCTCAGATTTGTTCGACTGCGCACCCGCGAGGAGCGCAAGGTGGTCGAGGCCGGGCGCCCGATGCCATAATCGGAGATACAATGCGCTTTCGACCTTCAGTCGTTCTCGGCCTTTGCTTTGTGAGTACGCTCTTCGGCCAGGCGTTGCGGCGCCCTCTCGCGATCAATGAATCACGGTATCGAGTCGTTGCGGGAGGGCGGATCACGCTTGAAGCACCAGGCGAGAGCGTCGAGTTCATGCGTTCGGCGATAACGCGGACCGGTCGAGCATCCGACCGGACGTTTCCGGTCGCACCCGACGTTGCAGGGGATGGGGTCCTCGTTGGCGTACCGCTAACCACTCCACCCGGGGAGTATTCGGTCAGAATCTCCGCCATCAACAACTCGGGTGAGGAGAGGGCGGCGGAGATTTCGCTGACGGTTGCCCCACTTCCGAATGTACCGGTGAACGCTACCACCCCGCCCGTGGTTCTGCTGGACGGCTGGCAGTTCTCCGTGTTTCCGCCGAGTTCCTGCCCGATGTCCAGTGATTCCAGCGGGACGTTTGGCAATCTTGCGAACTATCTAACCGGCTCCCCTAACTCCGTGCCAGTGGTGTATTTTTTCGAGAACTGCACTGAATGTCCAAACTGCTCGATTGAGCAGCTAGGCGCGGATCTGGGCACTCTTCTGAACTCGATCCTATACAACAACGGTACCCCGGTGCCCGAGGTTGATGTGATTGCGCACAGTATGGGCGGTCTGATCGTCCGCGCCTATCTTGCCGGCAAGCAACAGACATCCGGAGCGTTCAGTCCGCCGTCAACGCAGAAGATACGAAAATCAGTCTTCGTCGCCGCACCCCATTTCGGCTCGTATCAGGCCGATTCCCTACTGGCCGACATTTTCTTTGCCGCAGGAAACCAGACCAACGAGATGAAACGCGGGAGTCAATTTCTCTGGGATCTGGCGACGTGGAACCAGTTCGGAGATGATCTTCGGGGCACGGACGCACTTGCCATCATCGGCAATGCGGCCTCTTTTAACAATTTGCCAGGCACGAGCGACGGCATTGTGGGACTCACCAGCGGATCGCTTGACTTTTCGAGGCCGGGACGAACAAGAATCGTGGATTATTGCCACGTGAATCCCGGCTCAGCCGACGGGCTCGCCGGATTTTATACCAGCTGCAACCAACCGGGAATCGCATACATCGACACTCCGTCGCATAAAACCTACCAGACCGTTTCCTCCTTTCTCTTAAATACCGCGTCGTGGCAGAGCGTAGGAACGGCACCCGCGCAAGACCCGAACCTTTCGAAAGACGGGGGAATGGTAGTTGCCGATGTGAATTCCCAAAATCAATTTACGAGTGGGCTTTCAAACGTTTCATGGGGCAGCGTGAAGCTGACCAACGGAGCAGCGTCGGGCGAATTGTTTTATAACGATTTCGTGATGAACGGCAGCGCGACCTTTAACTTCGGAAGCTCGACATGCGGTCCCTATACGCAACCACCGGGCGTGTATTCGGCAGCTCGATGCAAGGCTACGCCATCGGTGAACTCGGTAGGTCCCCTTTTTCCGGGCGTGGGAAAGGTGGTGCCGGCCGGAACCACCATTACGATAAGCGGCGTTGGTTTTGGGGCGCAGCAGTGCGCTACGTGCCGGGTGACCGCCTCCAATCCGCAACCTACGGTGCTTCAAGTTTCAAGTTGGAGTGACACAAGCATCCAGGCGTTCCTCCCGTCAACGTTCGCCGGCCTGGTGCAGATTGGTGTGACCAGTACCAACGGCGTCGACGCGATCAACATCATGACGGCTCTAGCCTCGCTTGTGGTTGCGCCTTCGAGCCTGCAGTTCGCGTACACGGTGGGTGGGACGCCGGCCGCGCAGTTCATCCAGATCACGAACCCCGGCAGCGGTACCCTGACCTGGAGTGCTACGTCCAGTGCGACATGGCTGTCCGTAGCGTCCCAGTCCGGTACTGCACCCTCTATGCTTGCCGTGCTCGTCTCGCCTGCCGGACTGGACCCGGGCACCTACACGGGTAGCGTCCAAATCTCCGCGACTGGCGTGGCGAACAGCCCGGTGACGGTCGCGGTGACGTTAACGGTGTCTCCGGCGCCTGTACTGGCTGTCTCGCCGCAAGCTCTCACATTCAATTACACGGTAGGCGGGGCCATCCCGCCAGCGCAAGGAATCTCGATCACGAATACCGGCAGCGGAAGTGGTCCGTGGGTCGCTTCGTCGACGGCCGTGTGGATCGGACTTTCGCCCGCTTCGGGGACAACTCCGGCCACGCTGTCCGTCTCAGTGAATCCGGCGACTCTGGCGGCGGGGTCCTACTCGGCTGTGGTGCTGATCAGCCCAGCGGGCGCAAGCGGTAGTCCGGTTTCCGTCCTGGTAACGCTCGAAATACAGTCCCTGCCGACAGTGGTCAGCATCGCTGGGGTGTCTAATGGCGCCAGTTTTCAGCCTGGTTTTGCATCCGCTACCTGGATCACCATCTTTGGCGCAAATTTAGCCCAGACCACCAGAGCATGGCAAGCCAGCGATTTCGTAAACAATCTGCTGCCAACTTCTTTGAACGGTGTGTCGGTTACTATCAACGGTCTGGCAGCTTACGTCGGGTACATCAGTCCCACGCAAGTGAACGTACTGGCCCCGGACGATCCGACGTTGGGTCCGATCCAAGTCCAGGTGACTTCGCCACTCGGCAAGAGCAACACTTTCGGTGCGCAGAAGCAGCCATTCTCGCCGGCGTTCTTTACTTATGGTGGTAACTATGTAGCCGCTCAGCATGCAGACTATACTCCGGTAGGCAATCTCGGTACGCCTGCCAAGCCTGGGGAAACCATCCTGATATACGGCACCGGTTTCGGACCTACGAATCCGCCGATTCCTTCGGGCTATCTGGTTACCGCTCCCGCTGTTCTGGCGAACTCAGTGCAAATCACCATAGGAGGACAAGCGGCGTCCGTGGCGTACGCGGGTCTGGTCGATGCGGGCCTCTACCAGTTCAACGTAGTAGTCCCAAACATTCCAAACGGAGACGCAACTGTGCAGGCGCAAATCGGTGGTCTTCAGACGCAGACTGGCGCGTTGATCACGGTTCAGCAATAGGCATCTGGCTGCTCCCAGGACTCCTGACGTCAGCGCGCAGTTCCGGGAATGACCAGGAAATTGAATTGGCCCCAGTTTTATCTCGGGTTAAGCCCGATGCGGTTCACTTATGGGCTGTCTGTCCGCCTGACAGGTGCGGTGGCGGAGTCAGCAGATGCAGAGTGCGTTTTTTGCGAAAGGAAGCCAATTTTTGATAAGTGGCTGTCTTTTTCTATAGTTATCCGGGGAGCGGCAAGTGGCGGCGGTTTTCGGTTTGTGCTTTTTTATGCACGGATCGCGGAATCCATGCGGTGCACAAAGCCGCGAATACACGCGAATTGGTGGGGCGACGCGGGAGGAGCGATCCTGGGGTGCAGCGGAAAAAACGAACTCCGTGTTCGGCCTGAGGATGCGAGTCTTAGGCGGGGCGGTTTGGTTTCTGGCCAGAGGCGTCTCTGAGGCGCAGGTTGGGGCGGGTTGCGCGCGGTTTTGCGGATCAAAGCCAATTCCTTCTAAGTAGTAATGACTTGTTATGGTTATGCGGGGCCTCTGCAGCGGCGGAGATTTTTCGTTTGTGCAGGACTGTGCACTTAACCGGCTTTATGCCGAGTACCGGATTATGCCGAGGGCCGCGGGATAGGTTTGGCGCCGATGCGATGGGACGTGGGTGCGGCAGCCGCCCTCATTTGATCTTCTCGGCATAATTCTGCGAGTGTCTTCTTGCGACCGACAGGGTCGCAAGGAGAAAAAGTGAACGAAACTCAGACATGTGAACAACGACCCGTTTCGGTCTTATCGGCGGCGGCGTCAATCGAGGAGGTGCTGGCCGACTTCGATCGGCATCTGGAAAGACAGCGCGGCTGCACAGAGGGAACGCGCCAGCATTATCGACGGGAAGCACGGGCCTTGCTGGTCGGTGTTTTTTCGGATCAACCAATCAGCTGGAGCAACCTCACCGCCGCACAGATTGCTGATTTTGTCGGCGGTCGGGCGCGGAAGCTCTCCCTGGTGAGCCGCCAGAATCCGGCGACTGCCATTCGGAGTTTGTTGCGTTTCCTTGGCGGTGAAGGGCTGATCCGAACAGGACTCGATGGAGCAGTGCCGCCGATCTGGCGTTCTAAGCATGCCACGGTTCCGCGGCACATCTCTGCGGAGCAACTGGAGAATTTGCTAGCGCTGTGTCCGGCAGAAGGCTCAGGCGCGGTTCGGAATCGGGCCATGCTTCTGCTGTGTGCTCGCTTGGGCCTGCGTCCCAGCGAAGTATTGAGACTCCGATTACAGGATCTGGATTGGATCGCTGGCAGTGTGCTCATTCGCGCTGGCAAAACCAACCGGGAGAGAGTGCTGCCGTTACCCGAGGATGCGGGCGCTGCCTTGGCCAGCTATCTGCACGAGGCACGGCCAGTCAGTACCGAACGCGCAGTGTTTCTCAGTTGCGGACCTGCGCACCCACCGATACATGGCAATGGGTTCATGGCCAAGCTGGTGAACCGCCTCCTGCGAAAGGCAGGAATCGGCGCTCCATGCTCCGGCGCTTACGTCCTGCGGCACACTCTAGCCACCAGCATGGTCCGCAACGGAGCGAGTTTCAAAGAGGTCGCTGACATCCTCGGGCATGGTTCGCTCACGACCACAGGGATCTACGCCAAACTCGACCTGCCGTCGCTTGCACAGGTGGCCTTGCCTTGGCCGGGAGGCGCACAATGAATCCGGCTCAGTTTCGGGTACACATCGAGGCTTATCTGAACTTACGGAGTTCGCTCGGTTTCCAGACGGAGTACGAATCCTACAATCTGCGGGAACTGTCGGACTACGTAGAAGCGAAAGGTTTCTCGTGGCCTATCCGTACACAGACGATATTGGACTGGATCGGTGCCGCTTCGCTTCGCTGTGGCCTTCCTGGGCAGAGAATGCGACTGACCCACGCACGCTGTTTTCTGAAACACCTCAGAGCCAGCGTGCCGGACACCGAAGTACCTGGGCCCGGCCTATTGCCGCACGAGCCACGCCCGAAGCCCCGTTGGTACTCAGCCGAGGAAATCGCCAAGCTCCAGCAAGCCACCTCTACGTTGTGGAAACCCGGCTCCTTATCGCAACGGACTTCTTACTCGCTCATCGGATTGCTTGCCAGCACGGGGCTCCGCGCAGGCGAAGTGATCGCTCTCACGGTCGATGATGTTCGTTTAGGTTCAGATCCACCGCAACTTTATATTCGTAAGGCGAAGTTCTATAAATCGCGGATCGTACCCATCCACTCCAGCACCGCAGACCAGTTGCGTGCGTACCTGCAGGAACGCAATCGGGTCAAGCTGCGCCGACCTTCGAAAGCGTTCTTCATTACCGGCAGGCGGCAGCCTCTTTCCTATTCTGCACTCCGCCGAATGTTTCGCCAACTCGTTCAGTCTATCGGGATCAAGAATGCCGGCGGCAAGCGAAGCCCTTTACTGCATTCGTTCCGGCACGGTTTCGCAGTCCAGCGGCTCCTGGCGTGGTACGCCGACAATCTGGATGTGCGCGCCCTGATACCCCATCTGTCGGTATATCTCGGCCACCTCAGCAAAGAAGAGACCTACTGGTATTTGACGGCCACGCCGGAGTTGTTAACCGCCGCCGGGGAAGCTTTTCGGCGTTCCTGCGAGCCAGGAGGTGATTCATGAACAGCGGCACCGGGCTGATCGCGCCGCTGGTGCAGTCCTTCTTTACTGATCATCTGGTCCGCCAACGCCGTGCCAGTCCACAAACGGTGGCAAGCTACCGAGATACATTTCGATTACTGATCCAGCATCTGAGCCAGACCATCGGCAGGAAGCCGTCTGACCTAACCCTGGACGACCTGCAGGCAAAAGCGATCATGCGCTTCCTCGACGGCATCGAACGAGACCGCGGTAATAGTGTTCAGACCCGGAACGCGCGCTTGGCAGCCATCCGGTCCTTTTTTCGCCTGGTAACTCTCCGTGAACCTGCGTGCATCGATTTAGCGGCGCAAGTACTGGCGATTCCCACCAAACGTGCGGACCGCCGCTTGATCGGCTATCTGACACGGCCGGAAATGGAGGCTATTCTTGCTACGCCATGCACTCAGACCTGGATCGGAAAGCGCGATTACGCCCTGTTGTTGACGCTCTATAATACCGGAGCCCGCATCTCAGAAATACTCACCCTGCGGCAACATCACCTCGCCTTCGGAGCGACCTCGCTGCTTCACCTTACGGGCAAGGGCCGCAAGGAACGCAGTGTTCCGTTGTGGCCTACCACTTCCCGCACGTTGCGGGCTTGGGTTACCGAGTGTGGCGACAGTGGTGACCGCATCTTGTTCCCCAGCGCTCGGCGTGGACCTCTGTCAACCGACGGGGCCACCTACATCCTTCAGCAGGCGGTGCGGCGCGCCTTACCTGCCTGTCCGACGCTGAAAGCCAAGAGGGTTTCTCCCCACGTCATCCGCCACACCACGGCGATGCACCTTCTTCAATCTGGAGTAGAAATCGCAGTGATCGCTCTTTGGCTCGGCCATGAAAGCTTGGACACCACTCACATGTACATCCAGGCCGATCTGAAGACCAAGGAACAGGCGCTCGGGAAACTGCAACCAGTTGAGGGCGGTTTTCCCCGATTCAAACCCGACGACGCGCTTTTGGCTTTCTTGTCCGCTCTCTAATTATGCCGAGTACATGTTGCACCGAACCCCCGCCCCGCTGTCGCTCGCCGGGACTTACTCGGCATAATCCGGTACTCGGCATAAAGCCGGTTATGCCGAGCTCGGCATAACCGGCTAATCCGGCCAGGCTGACGCGCCGGTACGAAAAGCTGAAACGGGAACCGCGTCGCCAAGGCGGAGCCGAACGGCGCAAATAACTGAAAGGAATTCACGAACTTACTTTTCCCAGTTGACTTCTCCTCGGAACGAGCCAGAATTGATTTGGGGACACCGGCGGCACCACCCCAAAATGAGCAAAGATTGGCCGGACAATGTGCACGAATCGCGGAAATATACGTGATGCACAAAGCCGCCAGACCCATGGCCCGGTCGGGAGGAGATGAAAGAAGCGCATGAGGGTGGATGCGGGCGCGTTCCATGCCGGGAGCGGTTGCGGGTCTTTCGGTATCACCGGCGGATCCTGCGATCTCCTGGTATGCAAGTTTCTGCGGCGCGGCACGGACGGCAGGCGAGACGGTAAAGACGAGCAACTTCGGCAAATGGCACTCCTCAAATTTCAAAAAGGTCGCGCGCGCGGGCGACCGGCAGACGGCACACCTTGGCCGTTCTACTTTGAGGTTGACACACAAGGGGCAAGGCTTTTGAGGGGGCGGCGCCCATGTTGTTGGGATGAAGGGGCAGAAATGGGCGAAGAGCTGGTTACCGGCAAGCGGGTCAGTATGGAAAGTGCACAGACCGATCCTCCGGTCGGCACGCAACATGGGAATTCGGCCAGGTGGGTCGAAGAATGGAAGCCTTTATGGGGAGTAACGCGGTGCTGCCGGTACTTCAGCCTGAAATCCGTCACCCAGCTACGCGGTGCCAGGGATCAAAGGTCTTCCGGTTTCAAGCCAGTCCTCTTGGCCACTCGCGACAACATTCGCCCCCCGATCTCGTCGTGATCGTGAAATGCGAACTCGTAATCCGGCCAGCCCGGGAGTGCGAGCAGCCGATGAGAACCACGCTGGCGTTTCACTCGCTACCCAATCCTCTCCAATGCGGCGAGAACCCGCCTCGCCTTACTGGCGGGCCAGTTGCTCATCGGGAATTGTGAAAGAAACGTTGCGGGCTGAAGAAGGAAGCTCCTGGTGTGCGATTCGGTCGGGAATGACTTCGATAGCGAGGCGCTCAGTATTGCTGATCGCTTCATCACGAGTCCGCCCGTAACACATCACACCAGGAAGCTCGAGGGCATCAGCGATCCAGCGACCGTCTTCCTCCCGATCCAGATCAATCGTCAGGTTCACTCCTTCATCATATCCTGTAGGACGCCCTTCGGCGCCCCCCGGCTGTCTCTACGTCAGATCCGCAATTTGAGAGGGCACCCGGGACCGCAGCTCCAGTTTTCAGCAGCCGCAAACGCGATTACCGGGACTGATCGTGGTCTGCTTCGGTCGGTTTTAGGTCCGTGATCTCCCGTTCCCAAATGCGAGGCACCGGGAGCACCTGTTTCATTGGAAGCACACGCTTCCATGGCACCTAAGCCCCGCCGCCCAAGTCAGAATCCTCCGCTTCAAAAACCTTCCGCCATTCCGACATTACCGTGGCCTTCAAAACCACGTTTGAGATATTCACCAGGGCTGGCCCCGACAACCCGCTTGAACGCCTTACTGAACGCAGCGTCGGACTCGTAACCGACCGACCGAGCGACGTCTATGAGCTTTTTGTCACGCTGTTGTAGTAACTGCATCGCCTTCTGCATCCGCCACTCGGTTACATATTCCAGTGGTGTTTGTCCGAGTAGCTCTTTAAAACGTGCTGCGAATGCGGAGCGAGACATGGCCGCCGCTTCGGCGAGGGATTCGACCGTCCAGGGTGTATTCACTCTGTCGTGAATGGCACTCAGGGCAGTGCCCACTTGAGGATCGAAAACAGCACGAAGCCATCCTTTGTTGCGTTTCGGTCCCGACGCGATATGCGCCCGGAGTACCTGGATAAACAGGACCTCGGCTAGCCGAGTCGCGACTACTTCAGATCCCGGCACCTGTTCTGCCATTTCTGACGCCAGCGCTTGCATTGTGATGTGAAGAGCAAGCGTGCGTGCCTGATCGGCCTTAATCAGAATGAAGATCGGCAATAACTGAGTGATCGGCTTCAGGCTGGCGCGATCGAAACTGAAGGACCCACAGACGATTGTCGTCGGTGCGCCACCACCTCCATAATGAGCGACATTGTTGTTGGCTTTGGCCCCGATCTCGCGGAAACTCCACCCCGGACGTGTTCGCGGGCTGTCGCGCAAAACAATCGAAGTTCCCCGGGCCAGCACAAAGCAATCACCACCGGTGAGGGAAATCGGCTCCGGGATCCCTTCCCCACTCAGCCAGCAGTTGCCGCGCGAAAGCATGGCGAAGTGCGCCAAATCTGTTGGTGACATCTTTTTGTCGGAAGGCGTGACTTTTTCTTCGGTCTGCTTTTCCTGTTCTACGCCCCACGGGGCTGTGGCTTCGAGCCTGTGCAGACCGAAAGCGGTTACGTGCAGCGTTCTGAAGATGTCTGTTATTGGGTCCAACTTAGCCTCTCCCTCTTTTGGACGAATGGACAAAAGTCTTGGACTCCCGAGCAGTTCTCGTCCACTGCCAAAGAATCTACTCTACCGTAGCGACTGAATGCTAAACATCTACCTATGGGAGTAATTATGGGAAAGCTTGAAGGTAAGGTTGCAGTCATCACAGGCGGATCGAGCGGTATGGCGCTAGCAAGCGCCAAGCGCTTTGTTGAAGAGGGTGCCTACGTTTTCATCACGGGTAGGAAGCAGGAGCAACTCGATGAGGCCGTCAAGTTGATTGGCCGGAACGTGACCGGCGTGCGCGGTGACGCGGCAAATCTCGACGACCTCGACCGCCTGTTCGATACGGTCAAGCGAGAAAAGGGCAAGATCGACGTCCTGTTCGCAAGCGCTGGCAAGGGCGAGGCCGTACCACTGGGCGAAATTACCGAGCAGCACTTCGATGCGACGTTCAACCTGAATACGCGCGGAACGCTATTTACGGTTCAGAAGGCGTTGCCGCTGTTCAACGATGGCGGATCGATCATCATGACCGGGTCAAATGCTTCGGTGAAAGGTTTTCCTGGTTGGGGCGTGTACGCGGCGAGCAAGTTGGCGTTGCGCTCATTCGCACGCACGTGGCTCAACGAACTGAAGGGCAGGAATATCCGGGTGAACGTGCTGGTCCCCGGGGCTATCGCCACACCGATGCAGGAAGAAGTTCTCACCAAGGAGGCGAAGACGATGTTCGAATCCCTGATCCCGCGGGGAAAGATGGGTCAATCTGAGGAAGTGGCGACGGTCGCGCTGTTTCTTGCTTCAGACGATTCGAGCTTCGTGAACGGGGTGGAGTTATTCGTCGACGGCGGCATGACGGCCATCTAGCGTCTGCAGGCCTCCGCTAGGGGCTGGCCTTCCGGCGGCGGCAAAGTGATTTCTCGCGGGACGTTTATGGAAGGTCGCCACAGAACGGAATTTGACGTCCCGCGCCGTCGAAGGCCGTGGAATCAATACCAACATCAACATGTATCGGAGAAGCATTATGAGCTATGCGATTGTGGGATTCGGCAAGACAGGGCAGGCCCTCGCCCACGCCTTCGCCCGTAAAAACATCGACGTGACCATCGCGAGCCGCCGGCCGCCCGAAGCGTTGGCGACGGAGGCTCGGGCGATTGGACGCACAGTCGTCGCCAAGTCGCTGCGGGACGCACTCGAGGCCGACACAATCATCTTGGCGGTCCCGTTCGGGCAACATCGCGAGGTTGCGCATGCCCTGCCGAGCTGGAGTGGCAAGACGGTTATCGACGCGATGAACGCGTTTGGAGTTCTCCCTGAGAAGCTGGACGGTCTCCTGTCCTCCGCCTTCGTTGCGAAGTCATTCACCGGCGCGAAGTTCGTGAAAGGTTTTAATCACCTGGTTGCGGCCACCCTGGCGACCGATCCGGTCGTCGAGGGGGGCCATCGGGTCGTCTTTCTGGCGAGCGACGACGAGGACGCGATCGGTCCCGTGGCGGACTTGGCCAAACAACTCGGATTCGCACCCGTCAAGTTGGGAAAGCTCAACGAGGGTGGCGCGCTGGTGCACGCACGTGGCCAAACTGGGGGTCGCCTCATCTTCCAGGATTTGTTCAAGAAGGAGCAGTAATCGATGTGCGACCGTGTGATTTGGCGCGAGAAGGATGGATCCGAAACGTCCGATTAGCTCGGACGAACTTGATGTAAGAGAAAAGGAGAGATTTCGATGAGCATCGAAAAGAATGTCGAGGTCGTGAAGGATTTCTTTGCAGCAATGGGCAGTGGCGACAAGCAACGCCTGCTGTCGTTGGTTGCCGAAGATATTGAGTGGATCGTTCCGGGCGAGGACTGGCCGCTGGCCGGCACGCACCGCGGGCACGCTGGATTGGCGGATGTGCTTCAGAAGGCGTCCGAAGAGATAGAAATGACATACCCAGAGCCCCCCGAATTCGTGGCGCAGGGAGACCGGGTTCTGGTGGTCGGCGTCGCTACAGGGAAAATCAAAGCCACCAATAGGGCGTTCAAGGACGACTGGGTCTTCGCCATCACCGTCCGAAACGGCAAGGTGACGAAGATCCGGGAGTACATCGACACGCAAGCACTGGCGCGGGCCTCCGAGACGGCCGCGAGCCCCAGGCCCTGACGCAGGGACGCCGACACCACACGATACGATTCTAGAGTCTACGAATACGTTGAACAGCGACAACGCCTTCTGAACCGTAAAGCACGAGGTCGAGGCCGTTTCTCAATCGAGGCGTTGCGCGATTCGCTACGGAGATAAGTCATGATATCTTCTAGAAGGAAGGCAAGGCTCCCATGAAAAAATCGCAGAGCATCACGTTGACCGTGGTAGCCGCGATGGGGATCGCTGCACGCGCCCAACAGGCCCCAATAGCGCCGGCCGCGCAGGCTTCCGCGCAAACTTGCGAGGAACGCCGAAATGCAGCAATAGCGGCGGGAACTCGATTTACCGAAACCTGCGGCCATGCTTCCACCGTGCGTCGCGGAGGCTTCGGAGCCATGGGCAAAGGACACTCCGGCGGCGGGTAATGCGCCGGGTCGCGTCACCACCGCGGAGGAATTGGCAGAGTCAGGTGGAAGGGGCCGGGTTAATTTGGCATACGCCCGGTCAACCCTATTGGAACGAATCTGCGTTTTACGAGTTCACGGCGCGAGAAGTAGAGATTCTCGAAGCAGCCACCAACGAACTCGAAGAGATGTCACTCGAAGCCGTTCAATCCATAATCGACAACAAGCTGTACGCACAGATGGGAATCCCTGAGAGCGCGGTCCCACTGGTGGAGAGTTCCTGGGATGCCGAACCACCCTCAGTTTACGGGCGCTTCGATCTTGCCTACGTTGGCGACGCTCCGCCAAAACTCCTGGAGTATAACGCCGATACACCTACGTCACTGCTCGAGGCTGCAGTGGTGCAATGGTACTGGCTCGAAGACACGCATCCCGGAAGCGGCCAGTTCAACTCCATTCACGAGCGACTGGCGCGTCTTTGGAAGGAACTGGCGCCTTCCCTGCCCGGCGGCCGCATCGATTTCTGCTCGATGGACGATGCCGAAGACGAAATGACCGTCGCTTATCTCCTCGACACCGCACTGCAAGCCGGGCTTTCGGCGACGATGTTCCGTATTGACGAAGTCGGCTGGGATGGCGCGCAGTTCGTGGCGCCGGACGACAAACCGCTCAGTGCGGTGTTCAAGCTGTACCCCTGGGAGTGGATGATACGGGAAGAATTCGGCGCGCACCTCGGGAAGGGCGGTGTGATCTGGGTGGAACCGGCTTGGAAGATGCTGCTTTCAAACAAGGCGCTGCTGCCGGTTTTGTGGCAGTTGTATCCGCATCATCCGAACTTGCTGGAGGCCAGTTGGGTCCAGCCGGAAGCCGGCAGGTCGTGGGTCCGAAAACCCTTGCTCGGGCGGGAAGGCGCCAACGTCACGCTTCATGAGCCGGGCCGGGAGTTGGAGACAACCGGCGAGTACGGCGAGGAAGGGTTTGTGTATCAGGATCTGGCGCCGTTGAAGAGCTTCGATGGAAAGTACCCGGTAATCGGAAGCTGGGTGATAGGCCACCAGGCAGGCGACGCGGCGGCGGGCATCGGCGTGCGTGAATCGGACATACGGATCACGACGAATCTCAGCCAGTTCGTGCCGCACTTGTTCGGGTGACATCCTGGTGCAGCGCCGCGCACACGAGGTGCGGCTTAAGTTGGGCACGTTCGTTCGCGTTTTTCGTGCGAGGAACGCGGTCAGGCGCCTAAGCGGGCATCAGGCCTTATCAGCCACAGGTACGGTTCAACTCCCTCCACAATGCTCTATAGCCACTCAGGTACCGTTCCGGCTCCTTGCTTTCCGCGACTTCAGCGAACGTGTAGCGGCTGAATTTCATCTCCCTGAGCAGCATGAACAGCTCACGGTAGGGATAAGCATCGTTCGTCAGTTCGTGAAGATGTACGCTTTTGATCCAAGGCTTCAACAAGTCAAAGCTCTCCTTGACCGACCCGTTCGTCAGGTCCTGAGGATTGGAGTTCCAGCAAACGCCCACGTTCCTGTGTCCGGCGGCCCGCACGATCGCGGCCGCCACAGGGGGATCGGAGGTGCCTTTACCGTGGACCTCCATCCAAATCTCGACGCCCTTGGCGGCACCATAATCGCCTAGTTCGTGTAGCGAAGTGCCGAAGTACTGAATAGTCGTTTCCTTCGACACACCATCCGCAAATCCCATTGGCTGGATTTTGATTCCCAAGGCCCCTGTATCATGAGCCAGATCCACGAACTGCTTCGCGATATCCACCTGCTGCTTACGTTCGGCCGCATCAGGAGATTGAAACCGGCAGGTCGTGCCATAGCTGACCAGCCTGATTTTGCTCTGCGCGAAACGCCGGCGCACCTTGACGCGCTCCTCCTGGCTGATGGAGGGCTCGACTCCATGCTTATGCCCGGTCCGCAGTTCTACACCTTCGAAACCAGCGCCCTCCAACACATGGATGATGGTTTGCACGTCGAAATCCTTCAGCGTGTTGTAGGTGATGCAGCCGAGATGGAAACCCGGACCGGCGACCGGCGCCGCAGACGCCGGCCGAGTGAATGCAGCGCTCGCAGCAGCCGTACTCAAAACAAAACTTCTTCGATTCATAAGTCCTCCCGCTGGTTTTCCACCGGCTGCAAACAACGATGGTCTGCCCTACGGAGCTGTCAGAAACTCAGGCGTAGGTCGAGTCGCAACCGCCGGGATCCAAAATCCCGCCCGAGGTTGACCACCGAGGTAATCTGATCGTACGATCCCAGACTTTTTATGGTGCCGTTGGCATTCAAAACCAGGTTCGAGACGTTGGCGCTCGGAACAGAGAACGCGGGATGGTTAAACAGGTTGAACGCTTCCGCGCGAAATTGAATTTTGATCCGCTCCTTTATGGCGAATTGGCGAAACAGGCTGGAGTCCACGTTGACCACTCCGGGTCCGCGCATGCTGTTGAAACCGGCATTACCGAACGTCGCGGTAGTAACCGGCATGAAAGCCAGCGGATTGAAATAGGGCTGGCCGACACCCACGCCGCCCAGGATTTGCACGTTCGGTACGACCTGGTTGGCACGCTGCGTGTTGCTGGACATGTTGAGCGATGCACTGGACGCGCTGACCGAGTAGGGTAGTCCGGTCATGAAGCCGGCGAGACTGTTGAACTGCCAGCCGCCGACAATCCTGGATGCCACGCCTTGTGAGACCCAGCGTTTCCCCGCACCGAAGGGTAACTCGTAAACGCCCGATAGCTGAAGGTTCTGGGTGCGGTCATAAGCGAGTACCGAGCGGTTCAGGTTGAAGTACGCCATGTCATTCACCGGCGGAGTCTGGTCGTCATTGGCGATGTAACCTACTGCCTTAGACCAGGTGTAATTGGCGCCGAACTGCAGCCCATTCGAGTATCGGTGTTGCAGTTGGGCTTGCAGCGCGTTGTACTGGGTGGTGCCCATGGGCGTAATCAGGTAAGTGATGGCCGTCCTTCCAAACTCCTGGTACAGTGGCTGGCCTGCGATTCCCGCGCCCGGGATCTGACCGGCATTCATGTCCAGATAGGCATCCTGGTCGGTGGAGCGTGTCGCCACATACGCGGCCTGGGCCGTGAATCCATGCCCCAGCTCCTTCTGCGCCGTGAAGTTCCAGGATTGGATGTAACCGCGTTTGAAGTACTGGACTGGAGTAGTGTAGATTGAGAAATTAGGGGGTAGCGACAGGATCCCGTTACCCAGGTTAGGCGCCGGGAACGCGGGTATGCCCTGCGCCAGAGTACCGTAGGCCACGTAGGAGTTAGCGCCATTATATTGCTGGCTGCTCACGATCGGATAGTTGGTGATCAAGGGCCGGGCCAGACTGTAGGGATCGACTGTAATTCCATAGCCGGCGCGAATCACGAACGTGGGTGTCAGACGGTAGGCGAAGCCGACTCGCGGAACGAAGTTTTTCTTACTATTCTTCACGTTGCAGCCGGACGGAACAATTCCATAGCCGCAGATATTGATCTGGTTGGCCTGGTAGTTATAAAGTCCCATACCCTGATTCGAGCGCGTCGGCATCGGATAGTATTCCCATCTCATCCCGTAATTCACTGTCAGTTTGGGAGTGACCGTCCAGCGGTCGCGAATAAACAGGCCGTACTCCTCGGCGCGCGAGGTCGAGGTCGGGCCGTTCAGAGTGTTCTTTCCAAGTACCGTAGACAGACCCAGCAGAAAGTCCGCATAGGCGTTGAACTGATTCGGCGAGGGGCCACCGGCAATGGCAGTGGGTCCGCCGGAGAACTGAAAGCCCCCCTGCGAGCCGAAGGGGAAAGTGTTGTCGACTTCTATGTGGTTCTGCGCCAGTTCGGAGATCTCCGTGCCGAAGCGAATATCGTGCGCGCCCTTCACTTTATTGAAATTGACCACCTGCTGGCTGGCCGGATCGGTGCGGTAGTAGGGCAAGTAAGCAGCCGCGGTGCCGATGGTATCGAAGCCGCTGACGGCAAACATGGGGTAGCCGCCCTGGTTCGGCGAGGGACCGTTGGTGCCTGGAATCCCGAGCGCCAGGCCGAGGTTCTGACCTAGTCCCGGCGGTATGATCTGGGTGCCCAACTGGGTCCAACTGTAGTAGGCGTCCATGATGAACGTGGAACTGAATATGTAAGTGCCGCCGCCTGCTGCCGTGTAGGTATTGCCCGATCCCTGTCCCACGTTACCGCCGGCGGTGGAGATAGCGGGCCCGCCTAGCGAGCCGTAAGCCGGAGGGTTCGACATTGTATAGTGCAGAAAACCGAAACGGCCGAACAGCGTCAGCTTACTGCTGGGATTCCAGTTCACCTTGGCGTCGACGCGTTGCCGGTCAAAGATATAGTTTCCGACGACTATGTAGTTACTCGTCAGTGCACTCCCGGGCACATTCGGGAGCGGCGTCATGGCTGCCAGTTGCGCAGCGATCGGACTGATGCGGGAAGCCGGTACCTGGTTGCCGGGAAACGGGGTGCGGCCGGCGCCGGTTGCGTCGCCGGTGTTGGGATCGTAGATGGGATTCGACGAGCCGGATTCGTCTCCGCTCTTGATGGCGGCGGTCGGGACGGTACCCAGATAAGTGGTACCCTCATGGTCCAGGGTAGCTTCGTAGCTGCCGAAATAGAATAGCTTGTCCCGGATGATCTTGCCGCCCATGGCCCCGCCAAACTCGTTGTCGACCAGCTTGGGTTTGACCGCGGAGAAGAACTCCCGCGCATTCATATGCTGGTCATCGTGGCCTTCAAACGCCACCCCATGCAGGTCGTTGGTGCCACCTTTGGTCGTCACATTGACCGCTGCGCCGCCGGCCATGCCCGTCTCGGCGTCATAACTGTTAGTAACCACGCTGACGTCCTGGATCGACTCGAGCGTGGGAATATACGCCGACTCGTGCGGCAGATAGACATTGATGGATTGCGCGCCGTCGATTTTCGTATTGTTGATACTGAAGCTGGCGCCGTTGACATTGAATACCAATGCCTTCGAAGGGTTGGAAGGCGTGGAGTTATAACTGGCCTGCGGGGTACTGAAGCCCGGCACCTGTTCAAACAGGGTCTGGTAATTGCGCCCCAGAGACAAGGGGAGGTTAGACAACTGCTGCTGATCCAGCGCGCTGCGCACTTCGGATCGATCGGTCTGTAAGTCCACCCCGGTTTCACTCACGGTCACCGACTCGTTCACCGCGCCGATCTTCAGAGCCAGGTCGGCACGTACTGTTTCCCCGGCGTTCACGACGATTGCCGGTTCGGTGGAGGTGGCGAAGCCCGCTTTGCTGACCTTGATTTCGTAAGTTCCGGGAGTAACCGTCGGAAAGTCATAGCCCCCCAAATCATTGGTGGCGGCGTGGCGGGATTGCTTGGAATCTACGTTGGTGAGAGTTACGTCGGAGTTAGGAACTACTTCGCCACTGGCGTCCTTCACGGTACCGACGATGGATCCATAGAGAGCTTGCGCGTGGGCCGTTGGCACAGCGGCCAAGGCAAGTAGCAGGCACAGAACAGTGCCAGGCAAAAACCGTCTTGTCATATGAGCACCTCGCTCGAGTACGCGCCTGCCAACCTGGGCTCAGCGCCGGCATCCATTACATAGTTTTCTTAATATCTTTCCAACTAACGAGGACGACGTGGTTGTCCGCCAGAGCTTTCTTGAACTCCGGGCTCGTCATAACGTTGAAATCCCGCTGCCGCCAGGCTGCGCCATAGGCAGTGTGATCCACTGAGATCGCCTCGGCTTCAGCGTCATCGAAGCAGAGGTGTACATAAAGCTGATGGAGCCCGGGCGTGAGCGTCTTCACGGCCCGTGTGTAGAAACCGGTCCAATCTTCGATGGGCGTGGTGGCTGGAATAACGATGACCGATTCGAGCACGACGTCCTTATCGGACACTAACGGCACAAATTTCCCGCCGGTAGGCCGATCACGTCCGATCACGAAAGGCAGTTTGTAGTCGTGCGCAATCTTCATGTAAATACGGAACAGTTCCTCATTCGAAAACAGGGCCCGCTGATGGCTATCGACAAAGTCGGGATTCAAACCAAATTGAAGAGCGCGCTCCACCTGCGCACGAAGCTCGCGGTCGATCTCCGCAGGCTTGGCGTGGCTGACGGTGTCGGAACCGTGGAGGAACAGATAACCGGTGGGATCGAGCAAACTCGGCACCTGGTCCTTGGATGCCACAGGACCCCAGCGATACGTGGTGTACTCGCTCGATAATGCAAGATGGACCCCGAGAGAGATTTCCGGATGTTGTTTGGCATAAGCCGCAACTTCCGTCAACCAGGGCGACGTCTGGATTACAGTTCCGGAGGTGACGGCTCGCTGGTTGAGCGCCGTGAAACTAGCCTGGTTTGCCGAGTGGTAGATACCTACGTCGTCCGCCAGAATAATCAGGAGTTTGGCGTCGGCGGGATACCCCAACTTCTCAGCGATGCCCTTCACCTGCGTGTAGGAGGCGGCGGGTAGCGAAAGGAGAAGAGCCAGCAAAGCGCAGACTCTCAAGCGGACTTCAGAAAAACGACTAGACAAATGCCTGGTGAGTAAGCCCGTCACGCTAAACTCCACAACAAAAGTATGGTTGCTAGGTTACAACGGATTTCGCAGGCCGTCAAGTCTCAGTCTTGAAGTTCCCCTAGTTTCGCGAACCGATGCACCCCGCCAGGGATATATTTCTCGCGCTATCTGAAAGTTTTCAGCGCCCTATTGACACAGCCGATCAGCAAAGGCATACTGAGACGTGAAATCTGCCTCGTCGCCGGCTTTCACCGGAACTGTTGTTCGCGCCCTGCTTGCATTGGATAGAGCCAGACATGCCCGCATACATCTGACAACTTCAATCGACATGAACAGCTTCATCCCAAGTAATCAGCTTCCTCCCTTGGGACGTCTCTTCGTCTGTCTCACTGCATTCGCAGCAGTAGTATCGGCAGCTGACGCCGACCTCATTTTGCAAAACGGCAAGATTGTCACCGTCGATCGGAAATTCACTATTGAGCAGGCGGTCGCCGTCAAAGGAGGAAAGATTACAGCCGTAGGATCGGACGCTGCCGTGCTCAAAGCCGAACGTGGTTCCGGGACGAAAGTAGTCGATCTGAAGGGCAGGACCATGCTGCCGGGCCTGGTCGATGCCCACGTCCACGCGACCGAAGCCGCCCTGAGTGAGTTCCGTGGTCCTCTGCCTCCATTAAACTCCTTCGCCGCGGTCCGCGCCTATATTGCGCAGCAGGCAGCGAAGACTCCGAAGGGACAATGGATCGTCGTACCCCGAACGTTTCCCACGCGCCTTACGGAATTGCAGATGCCTACCCGGGAACTGCTGGACTTCGAGACAGACCATCCCGTTCTTTTCGACGCGAGCTATGTCGTGATTTTGAACTCTTACGGGTTACGCAAATGCGGCATCACGCGGGATACGCCTGATCCTCCTTTGGGTGAGATCGTGAAAGATGCGAAAGGCGAGCCCACAGGACTGTTGAAGAACGCGCCTTCTCTGATCGTCGGCTTGAATCGCACCCAGCATTTCACCGAAGCCGAAAAGCTGGATGCGCTGGAGCAACAGTTGAAGCGATATGTGGCCGCCGGACTCACTACCGTGGGAGACCGCGCGGTGGATCCGGAGCAGATCGATTTATACCAGAAGCTGAAGGCTGCGGGAAGGCTTCCGCTGCGGGTGGTGATGACCTGGCGTCCAGATGCGCATGAGCCTACCGAAACGTTGCAGCAGGAAATTCGCGCCGCTCCTTACCATACCAACACCGGCGACTCCTGGCTGAAATTTGGAACCTTCAAATTAACTCTCGACGGTGGGATGACGATCGGCACGGCTTACCAACGTTATCCCTATGGCGTCTTCGGCAAGCAACTCTATGGAAAGACCAACCCGGACGATCGCGGCCAGTTATTCATACCTCCCGCCAAATTGCTGGCGGTCATGCGTACCGCACGAGACAGCGGCTGGCAATTGACGACTCACGATCAAGGTGGAGGAGCCGTCGATAACTTTCTTGACACTCTGGAACAATTGGATCGTGAAAAACCAATCGCTCCCACCCGCTCACACGTCATGCACGCCAGCTTTCAGAGTCCCCAGGCAATCGCGCGCATGAAGAAAATGGGCATCCTGGCGGATGTGCAGGCGCCCTGGCTGTACCTCGATGGCGCGGCCCTCGAAAAGGTGTTCGGTTACGATGGCATGCGTTACTTCTATCCGCTGCGATCTTATATCGACTCAGGGATCATCCTGGCCGCGGGTAGCGATCATATGACCGGGCATGACAAGAACAATGCCGTCAACCCGTATAATCCCTTTCTGAGTATGTGGACTGAGATTACGCGTCTGACAACCACGGGCAAAGTCATACATCCGGAGGAGAAGATCACCCGTGCCGAGGCTCTGAAAACACACACCATCTGGCCCGCCTATCTGCAGTTTGCGGAGAAAGAGCGCGGAACCATCGAGCCGGGCAAGTTCGCGGACCTCGTAGTCATCGATCGCGATTACCTCACCTGCCCCGAAGCACAGATCAGAGAGATTCAGCCACTCATGGTCATTATCAACGGGAAGATCGTGTCTTCCACAGAATTGAAGTGAACAGCAGCGCCGCGATCAGCGGATTTCCAGCCGGGGTGTAGGCCGGAGACACCTTGGTCAAACATAAACTCTCGTCAGAACCTAGGG
The DNA here is from genome assembly GCA_963747535.1 of Terriglobia bacterium. Classification (GTDB taxonomy): domain Bacteria; phylum Acidobacteriota; class Terriglobia; order Bryobacterales; family Bryobacteraceae; genus CAVVFX01. The sequence continues at coordinate 70,946 of CAVVFX010000025.1, read as the reverse complement.
AGATCCACTCATGACAGAACAAAGCAGGAGAAGTTTTCTTCAGACGGCTGGTGCAGCTCTGGCTTCAACGACCGCCTCACGGTTGCGCGGGGCCGATGACAAGGTGAACGTCGCGATCGTCGGACTTGGTGGTCGGGGCACTTATCACATGGGCGCATATGCAAAGTTGCCCGACGCCCGTATCGCCGCAATTTGCGATGTGAACCAGGCGGCGCTCGAACGCGGCCAGGCACTGGTCCAGAAGCTGACCGGGCAAAAGCCAAAAGGTTATGCCGATATGCGGCAGGTCTTCGATGATAAGGAGATACAGGCCGTATCCCTGCCGTTGCCAAACCACTGGCACGCTTTGGCGACTATCTGGGCGTGCCAGGCGGGCAAAGATGTTTATGTCGAGAAGCCCGCGTGTTATAACCCTTTCGAAGGGCAGATGATGGTCGAAGCTGCGCGGAAGTACAAGCGCATGGTGCAGGTCGGATCGCAGGGCCGGACCACCGCCCACAAGATCAAGGCGATGCAATTGCTGAAAGATGGCGTCATCGGCAAGATTTACCTCGCCAAAGGGCTCTGCTTCAAGCGGCGTCCCACCATCGGCCATACGCCGGACGGGCCCGTGCCGCCGGGTTTGGATTGGGATAAATTCCTCGGTCCCGCACCGATGCGCGCGTACAACGAGAACCGGTTCCGCTATAACTGGCACTGGTTCTGGGATACCGGCAACGGCGATATCGGGAATCAGGGGGCGCACGAGATGGACATCGCGCGCTGGGGCCTCGGCAAGGAGGGTCTGCCGCAAGGCGTCTGCTCGACCGGAGGAAAGTACATTTACCACGACGACCAGGAGACACCGAACACTCAGATGGCCACGTTCGACTATGGCGACGCGGAAATAATGTTCGAGGTTCGAGGGATCATGACCGGCAGCGAGGGCGGTCTCAAGCCGGCCTCGAACAACACGGTCGGCAACCTGTTCTATGGAAGTGATGGGTGGATGGCGATAGACGGTTCCGGTTATCAGGTTTACAAGGGTGAAAACAGCGAACTGGCCATGCAGGAGTCGGGCTATACGCGAGGGGATGCGGGCCCACACATGGAGAACTTCCTGGCGGCGGTACGCAGCCGGCACTATCACGATCTGAATGCGGAAGTGCAGATCGGGGTCACCTCGGCGGACCTGTGCCACCTCGCCAATATCAGCTACCGCTTGAAGCGGGCACTCGCCTTCGACCCCGCTAGCGCGAAGTTTACCGGCGATGAGGAAGCCAATCGCATGCTGACGCGTTCCTCCTATCGCACACCGTACATGGTTTCCCAAAACGTTTGACATTGATTTCTATCGCGTCGTTATTCCAGGGGTACACGTCTCAGCAGTATACTTCCAGAGAGTGAGGGATTGTTATGCGTATTGCCGGATTTCGGACGGCTTGTTTTATTGCATCGCTGGGCCTGGCTTACCTGGCTGGTTCGTGGGCGCGCCCCGGGACTGATCCGGAGTGGATCAAGATCCGATATGGTGCATGGGGTGGTCCGGGCGTGAACCCTGCGCCCGGTCCCATGGATTCCGTTCTGCTCAAGGACTACGCTCCGAAATCTTCGATCGTCGCCCGGGAGACTTTCATCGCGAAAGCCCGGAGCCCTGTGATTGACGCACATGCGCACGTGAACGCTAACACTCCCGCGGACGTGCAGGCATGGGTGCGCACCATGGACGAAGTCGGGATCGAGACGACTATCATTCTGACGGGAGCCACCGGCGCCAAGTTCGACCGGCTGGTCGAACTGTACCTCAAGCCGTATCCTACCCGATTCCAGTTATTCTGCGGGCTCGACACGGCTCATTTTGAAGAAGCTGATTATCCGCAGCGCGCCGTCGCCGAACTTGAGCGCTGCTACCGCAAGGGCGCGCGGGGTGTTGGCGAACTGACCGACAAGGGCTACGGCTTGAGCGGCGATACCAACTTGCCGCGCGCACAGCGACTGCACCCGGACGATCCCCGCCTGGACGCCTTCTGGAACAAGTGCGCTGAACTCAAAATGCCTGTTAACGTTCACATCGCCGATCATCCCTCTTGCTGGAAGCCTCTGGACGTCTATCAGGAGCGTACCCCGGACTACCAGCATTTCAACATGTACGGGAAAGATGTACCGTCCTATGAAGAGCTGATCGCTATCCGGGACCGTACCGTTTCCAGGCACTTGACTACCAGATTTATTGCCTGCCATTTAGGCAACCAGGGCCACGACCTGGCGTTGCTCTCAAAGGAACTCGACACTCATCCCAACCTCTACGTCGATATTTCCGCCCGCGACTACGAAGTAGGACGCACGCCAAGAGCTGCCGCAAAGTTTCTGGCCGCATACCGGACCCGGGTGCTGTTCGGTACCGACATGGGGCGTGAAAAGAACATGTATCAGGCATGGTGGCGCTTGCTCGAGAGCGCAGATGAGTTCATGCCCGGACGCATGTGGTGGCGCTATTATGGCTTGGAGCTCCCGTCGCCGGTTCTCGCCGGCCTCTACAGCGGAAACGCGCGCAGCCTGATGAACAGGGCTCCGCTCCAGTCCGCGCAGTAATGTTTCCCGGTTTTCAGAAATCTTTCTTGCACGGCGTCTCTCGAGCTTGTATAGTCTCCATATGGGTGAAAGAACCAAACCAAGGGTGAATCCCCGCGCACGGAGGCTGGGATGAAAAAAGGCCCGACCGAAGAGCGGCGCGTGAAGAAAAAGACATCCTTTCAGGACCTGGCGAAGCTCGCGAAAGTCAGCACTGCCACGGTGTCACGAATTGTTCGTGGGAATGTGAACGTGGATCCGACGATTCGTGCGCGAGTGCGCAAGGCAGCCGGCGAACTCGGCATCGACCTCGAGCAGAGGCGCAACGAGAAATCGACCATTATTGCGTTCATTCTGGCCAACCGGAATCTTCTGCATACTTTTCAGGCGAGAGTTCTTTCCGGCGCCGAAAACTATTGCTCTTCGCAGAATAAAGAGCTGTTGTTCCTGTCGCTCCGGTACTCGCCCGCAGTTCCGCCACGGGAGTTCCATCTGCCCCAGATCCTCAGCCAGCGCGCCCTGGTGCGCGCGGTGATTTTGGGAGGGACGAACTCGGCGAATATGCTCGAGGCGCTTCGCGAACGTGAAATTCCGTTTGCGGTTCTCGGCAACAACGTGCTCGGCAAGTGGACGCCCGGCGAATACGACGCCGTGTATTCCGATGACATACAGGGGGCCCTCGATTTGACGCTCTATCTCATCGAGGAAGGCCACTCTGACATATGGTTCATCGGGGATAGCGAACTTCCCTGGTATGCCCGCTGTGCGCAGGGTTACCGCGAAGGCATGGTCCGCGCGGGACTGCAGCCGCGTTTCAGCGAAATTCACTCGTACGACAGGGAATTGGGCTATCTGGCGATGAGATCGATTCTTTCACGGCGTGAACCGGTAACGGCCGTGATTGCCGGATCGGATCAAATTGCGAGAGGCGTATACGAGGCGTTGAATCAATCCGGTCTTCGCATTCCGGAAGACATTAGCGTCGCGGGATTCAATGATAGCGAGGCCTCTTTGATGCATCCTACGCTGACCAGCGTGCAGGAGTTTCCGGAGGAATTGGGCAAACATCTTGCGGAGTTTGTCCTGAGGCGGATTCAGGCGCCGGAGCGGGAACCCCAGCAGTTGACCATACCGACCCGCGTAGTGGTACGCGAATCCACGCGGTCACGCCCGGCGAACACGGCGGAACCTTCGCGTCGCCGTGCCGAAACCAGCGTAACTTCCGAAGTCTGAAATTGGTTACACATTCGTCAACGTCAACGGTCCGGCGGAAGTCGGTACGGACTACACGGCGTGCTCCGCACGTCGACTTGTGGGGAACATCTCCCTGAACCCGGCGCTGTCCGCACGAGCAATCGGCAATCGCCGGCCGACTGGGCGGGGTAATTCTCCCAAATCGGAGTATCCGGTCGCGCTGCGCATTAGGATTATAGATGCTGAGGTCGTTGTTGGGAGGATGGGTGTTTTCTAATATCTGCGTGTTTGATTTTTAAAAATTATGGAGCCACCCGCCAGGATCGAACTGGCGACCTGCTGATTACGAATTACGATCACCGGTTCCAAACGCTCTATTAGCTCTATACGGAAGTGCTTGTTATCAACAACTTGGGGAAGCTGCTCTCGCTCGAATAGCAAACCCTGGGACCCCAAAAGGTTGGGGTTTTGACACAGTTTTGGCACAGCAGATTGGAGAGCTAGGAAAAATCGGGATCGTACAGTAAACTCGACAGTCGATTCACCGGGATCGCCAAGCGCTGGAGCAGAGGAGCAGAAAACGAGGGGGGACTCAGTTCCCCGACCGCGAACAGTCGCTTTCAGATTCTGGGGCAGGCAGTGACGTACGCAACCTGATCTTCGAATCCCGCGCCGTAACGCGCCAAGCGGACGCAGATCACCCGGAATTGATGTAAGCATCGAAACCAAAGCACCTCAAGCACCTCAGTGGTTGCACGACGTTGTAACGGGCCGCGATCTCTTCGGACGATATTCTCAGGCTAATTTCCGGCGAGTTTCTCAGATTCCTTTCGGTGTGGGTGACGAATGCAGTTTAGGCTTCTGTCGGGTTGGGATAGGATACCGGGTCGTATAGGCAAGCCGGGTATCCCATCGAGACTTGAAGGGAACCTCAATCAGAAGATACAGAGGGCCGGACCAACAAGAAGATTGATTTCCGCCGACGACAGTTGGTCCGGTTGTACATGGTTTGGCAGTTCCACTTTGTGGACAGGCAACTTCGGCTTCAGTAGCTGTACGATGAACTCTGTGGCCCGCCGGCCGGTTTCGTCGCCATCGAGCATCAACGTGGCGCTGGCGAAGTGGCTCAGCAGAAGTTCTGACTGGCGTTGAGAGAAAGAAGATCCCATCAACGCCACCACGCCGGATGCCCGGCTTGATGAACCTTCAGCGCATCGAAAAAGCCTTCCACTACGATCACGTTGCGACTGCCGGTTGCTATCGCGCGATCGAGGTTGAACAGCACTTGAGATTTTCGGAAGCCGGCGGAAAACGGTACTTGGGTTCTTCTCCGTTGACCGCGCGTCCAACATAGGCAACCAACTGGCTCTTCTCGTCGCGAATCGGGATCACGCAACGGCCGGCAAGGAAACCATTGCCGCCATACATTCCCACGCCAAACAACCGCGCCGTGGCCGGGGAGATTCCGCGCTGTGCCAGATACGGATGCCGGGTGTCAATCCGCTGCAAGGCAAAACCCAACGGGCGGTTGGGTTCGGCAGCAGAAGACGCCATCGCCGGCGCACGCGCCGGCGCCGGATGCGATGCGTGTACGCGTAAACCAGTCCTGCAGCCGCAGACCGGCTTCTCGCAAGCTACAACGTTCCATGATCGCTACCAGGTCGATCACATGACCGCCCATGCGGCCGCCCCGCGCCGCGATACAAGATGCGGAATGGCAGGACCACACCTGGAGCGAAAGGTTCACAGAAAAGCTCTGTCGACTTTGCCGCGAGGTATGGGTGGGGAGTGGACAGCGGCCGCACAGAGTATGCGGTCCAACGCGCCGCAGTCTCACGCCATAGCGCGCCAGCACGTGATCGATGGGGATGCGCTGTTTGAGACTCTTGAAGTCCGCTTGTGGCGCTGGCATGAAAGCTATAACGGCAAGCGGTACTGGCCGTTGTCCTGGACGATCCAGCCTTGCTGGCAAGCCTCGCTGATGGCCAGTTGAGCGGTGCGTTTGGAGCACTCGGCGCGATCCATGATTTGCTCGCGCAGTTGGTTATAACGAGCCTGCTGCCCAGTCCCGCCAGAGCTTGTGTCACGTCGGCTTTTTCCACCTTGCGCCGCGCGACCGCAGGAGCGGCCGGCGGCTGGCCGCTCGAAGAAAACCAGAGAGTCTGCGGATCGAGTTGGAGCAGTCGCGGCGGTTGCGCGGCGGCATAGCGGAACTGGAAGCGCAGTTCCACGGTGGAGAGTTGGGGACGAAGGTCTGGTGAGCAGCATATAACTGTCGCCCACGGCATGCAGTGCGCTGGAGCCACGAAAAGCGCTGCCGATTTCGTAACGCGTGATGGATTTGCGGACATGATGCACCACGATGAGTGCGGCCCGCGAAGCATCGCGCAGACGCAGCAACGACTGGCACAGCGCCGCCATGGCGCGCGTATCGTTTTCGTCCTGATCGTGTGTGGAGTAAAGCGGGTCCAGGATGATGACCTCGGCGGCGGCGGACTGCGCAGCAGCGAGAAAGTGATTCATCCCTTGGGGCGCGCTGAGCAGATGGCCGGTGGCACGGGTATCGATCAGCAGATTTTGATCCGCGGCCGTCCCTATAGCTTTCCGCATGATTGCCAGGCGGTCGACAAACTGCGGGACGGGAAGTTCGAACTGACAGACGAGCACACGGCGCGGCGCCGGGATGGAGAATCCGCCGCGATGCGAGCCGGAGGCCAGAGACAAGGCGAGGTTGGCGACCAACAGCGACTTGCCCACCTTTGGGTTCTCCACCGACAAACAGAATCCCCTGCGGCGGCAACAGTCCGGGTTCCACCAGGCAGGGCGGCGGAGTGGCTGGTTGCTGCTCCAGAAGCTGGGCCAGCGACAGCACCGTCGCGGCCGGGGATTTCTTCGCGGTCATAGCAGGGCCTCGGTGGTGGCATCCAGCAGAATGGATTCCTCCACGCAGGAAGCTTTGCGCGAAGCGGCCAGTCGCAAGGCGGTGAGGGCCAGCTTATTGACCTTGCGCAGAATGCCTTTGGTGGCTTGATAGAGCGCTTGACGAGCGGTATCGTCAAACAACGGCTGCGTAGTGCCGGCGGCCTTGAGTTGCTGGGCGAGATAGGCGTCGAGTTCGTCGCGGGTGAGTCCTTCCAGGTGATATTGCACGGCGATGCGCTGGCGCAGGGGCTCGTGCATTTGCAGCGAGAGCGTACGGCGCAGCAAGGGTTGGCCGACCAGCAACAGAGTCAGGTAGTGAGAGGAATCCATGTCGAAGTTGAGCAGCAAAGGAATTTGTTCGAGCGCGGCGTGGGGCAGCAGTTGGGCTTCGTCGCAGATGAGGATGGGGTGCTGCTTCTTGTTCTGGTTGAGATTCACGATGGCGGCGGAGATCTGACGCACCAGGTCGCCGCGATAGTGCGCCGGTTCGAGGTTGAGTTCCAGGGCCAGTTGGCGGAGCAGATCCAAAGCGGACCCGGAAGTCCAGTGTATATACAGGATCTTGTAGAGGTTGGGATTGAGTCCCGCGGTGAAGGTGCGGGCGGCGGTGGACTTGCCGGCGCCAACTTCGCCGGTGAGCAGACCGGCGCCGTGGTGATCGGCCAGAAACTGGAGTCGTGCCTTGACCTCGGTGTAGGCTTGCGAAGCAAACAACTGTTTGCCATCGGGATGGTCGCCGAAAGGCGATTTCTTGAAACCGAAGAAAGCTTCCATCATGAGCGTTACTCCTCTTCCTCTTTTTTCTGGTTGAGCAGTTCGACAAAGTTAATGCCGGTGGGTTCCGGTTCGGCGGCGGTGGCACGTTTCACGGGAGGCAAGCCGGCATTGATGACGGGATCGACGAGGCGTGCCGTGCCTTGCAGTTTTCCCTGGAAATGGATCTCGACTTCGGCGGCGTCGAGAGGATCGAAACGCACCTCGACGGTTTCACCGGTGAGATGGGGCGGAGCTTCGTAATACTGGTTGTGCAGCAGAAAAGTGCAATCGCGGCGGACCTGGCGATTGAGGCGATAGAAGAAGAGGCGGCGGAGATCGGTGGCCGGAGGGAGTTGACGGACTTGTTCGATATCGCGCTGCCAGCGCAGCAGCGGAGTGGAAGCCAGGGCGCTGTGATCGGAGCGGTGATAAACGTTTTCGAGCCAGGCGTGGTAACGATCGTTTAACTCTTCCAGCGAAAGCGACTGTTTGCGGTCGAGATTGTTCAGGAATTGATCCCGCACGGTGCGGAAATAGCGTTCTATTTTGCCGCGGCCTTCGGGCTGATAGGGAGGCGTGTGCACGATCAAAATGCCGAGCGAGGCGGCGATGCGGGCCAGTTGCTGGGAGCGATAGATCTTGGCGTTATCGATGTAGAGGCGCACGGGCACGCCGCGGGCGGCAATAGCTTGGCGCAAACAATCGAGGCAGGCATCGAGTCCCTGGTTGGGATAGAACTGGGCATGGGGAATGAGTCGGCTGGCGTCGTCCAGAATGGCATGCAGAAAGACCTGCATCTTGCCGCCGGCGGGCCGTTGGACGTAGGGACCAAACAGCATGTCGGCCTGCCAGATCTGGTTGCTCGACTGGGCTTCGAACTTTTTGTGTGCGACCGGTGCGAGCAGTTGGCGTTCGGTGAGGCCGCGTTGTTTGAGGAAGCGATACAGCGTGGAGGCGGATACGCCGGGCTCATTCTGTTCGGAGGTGAGGGCTAATTCGCGCAGCAGGGTCATGCCGGTACGATGAGGATTTTCGCGCTTCAGGCGTTCGATCAGGTCGGCGAGTTGCGGGGTGATGGCGCGCGACTGGCCGCGGTCCTGGCGTGGTTTGGGGGCCAGGGCATCGAAGCCGCCCCTACGATAGCGGAGCGTCCACTCGAGCAAAGTATCGACCGAAACCGAAATCCGTTGGGAATCGGGAATGTCGTACTGACGGGCGGCAATCTCCTCAGCGCGGCGCGTGAGTTCACCGCGGGGCAGGGTTTCGAGCACTAACGGCGCAATCAGGCCGTAGCGAAACAGGGCGAGTTTTTCGGCTTTGGCATCCATGAGGAATCTCCCTGGTGAGAACGATACTCGCGGTGGGCGGCAGAAGACTATGCAAGTGTTGTGTGGGGAGCCTCAGGTGGACCGGAAAACCGGCCGGAGTATGGCGAGACGGCCGTCGGGAGCGTGAGACGGGGGCCAGCCCAACAGGTGCGCACGCAAGTCGGAAAACAGGAAGCGGTGAGCCGGAGTCCAGCCAATGGCCTGGAGCATGTGCAAGGCCCTGGTCAAGAAGTTCGGAGCCGTATGGAGAGCGGTCAATGCGGCCAGTGCCAGGCACAAGCTCTCCGCTTGCTGTTGAAAACGGCGGCTCCAGAGTTGGCCACGCTGATATGGCATAGCGGGTTGCGCGGCCGCCTGGGCAGAGGCTTGGAGCGTGTAGCCGTGCAACAGTCGGGCGATGAGAAACAGGGAGATGACGGGAATACTGAAGCGCAGGAAGGGCAAGGCGAATTGCGGCAAGAGAGAAACGGTGCGCTTGCAGGAGTGGCACAGATAACGGCGAACGGGGATGACGCCGTCAAAGTCCACATCCCCGAGGGTGCGGTGGTAGAAGCCGTGAGCGGTCAGCGGCGGCTTGGCTTGAGCATTGCGGACAGTGATCCGGCCGATAACGGTCGGGGTCGGAAATCTCTTCGAGGTACTGCTGGATGGAACCCGCAAAAGGGTGTAGGATTTGCATGAGGAACCCTTCTGGGAGTGGTCAAGACTCCCGGTCTGGTCTAACGGAGGGCTCGCTGTTCCAACGACTTTGCGGAGCCCTCCGGCTTCACCTCGATATCCTACATTCGCTCACGGCAATGGGAAGTAACTCACGGGATAGTCGGGTGCCCCAAGGGAACTCCAGATCATGCTCCGTCCCTGCGGCACAATCACTCCCGTCCCGGCAGAACTCAATTTGAGAAAAGAGATTTCTTAAGAGGGAGAAAAATGCGGAGGGTTACACGACGTTGAGGCGAACTAGTCAATCCAGCGCATGGAACGCTTCGATGTCACGCTTCAATAAATCGTTCACGAGCTGGTCCAAAGGTATGCCCTTGCTCTGCGCTTTTTCGAGGAGAAACGACTGGACGTCCACTTGGAGATAGACAGGAATATGGAAGACCGCGTCAGGGCCGGCATAGTGCTTGCCCCTTTCGGCTTCACTGAAATCGTATTCCCGCTTCATATCGTCGTCTTGATTCATAGAGACTCCCTATATATTGCCTCTTCCACATCGGTCGCTTTTCTCGCGGAGATGACGCGTACAGTCACGTTGGCCGGGTCCGTTTCGGTCCAGAGATGAATAACAACCAGTAGTGCGCCATTCGAAGCCAGGCCAAGGCCGATCCAGCGCTCCTCGGACTTGCTGTGATTCTCATCGAACATCGTCTGAATTCTAGGATCGCGAAAAATGCTCGTGGCCAATGTGAACGTAACGCCATGCTTCCGCTCATTCAATATAGCCTTGCTCTCATCCCATTCGAAATGAAGGTGGCGAGGTACGTGCACATCACCAGTTTATAAGCTTCTTGTCCGCGGGGAGTCTGACTGGAGAGTCAGGAACCACCGCTCAGATGGATTTGCTAGACACGATCAGAACCACAATCCGATTCAGGGGTTGTTGGTGGGCGGTGTTGCGCGTTAAGCCGTTGAAAAATATAGATACGGTTCGTGGTCGCCGCCGATGAACCGAGATCATAAGCTACAGATAACCTACAGTGTAACCCGCCGCAATTGATCCCATCTCCACGAGCCAGTATTTTCAGACTAAGCTTACCTAGGGGGAAGGATCCGTGCGGAATCGGCGGGCGTGAGTGTGAGACGCGGGGGCGGGGACGACACGTTTCAAGCGCCGCAGCACTTCTTGAACTTCTTCCCGCTCCCGCACGGGAACGGCTCATTGCGCTCGATTTTTTGTCTGGTGACTCTGTCTGCGGTGACACTGTGTTTCGCCTCCTTACGGAGTTCGGTCACCTCGTCTTTGCGTCCGTGCTCTTCGCAGACATCGGCCAGCCGTTCGAGCACATCGCGGCGATCCCTGGGCTGGTCGACGGCAAGCCCTTCTCGCAGAACCTGTTCGGCTCGCTGTCAGTCCTGTAACTTGGTGCGCGTGAATCCGTGGCCATCCGACACCCGATCCGGCGCGGATCGGCGTGCCACCAATCGCGATAGAGCGCCTCGGCTTTTGCCGGTCTCGCCCCGTTCGAAATACGACTCAGCCAATGCGCGCCGCCGGTTCTCGGCCATCAGGTATATTGCCGTACCAGCGTGGCCAGTTCTGGGTCCGCCGTTTCCAAAGGTAAGCCGACCGCGCCACTGAGGGCATTCATGCCGAGCGCGCCAAGGGTGATCGCGCCACCGCCAACGAAAGCGCCAGTGGAGACCAGATCGCCCCCGTCCTTATGATGTTCCCGCCTCCAAGCGCACGTCGATTTCTGTGGGCCCGCTACTGGATTGGGTGCTCCGGTATCGCGATGGCGGTTTTGAAGCCCCGCGCCCCAACCCCGCCAGGACCGAGGACAGCCACTCACGATCTCGATCTCGTAAAGTTGGTACTCGAGTTCACCACCGAGGTCCGCGGATCGGTCCCCATGCAGGCGGTGCCCGTCTGGTGCTGGCCGGCCATGATGCCGCGCGCAGGCTGGCGGTGCCATATCTCTGTCGCGCCGGCTTCCTTGAGCCAAGCCGCGGCTTCTTTGGACATCGCACTTGCCGATCTCGATTCGAACGGATGTCGGTGCCGACCCGGATATGAACACCACTGAAGTAGGTGATCTTGATACTGTAACGGGGGTTGGCTAATCTAGCGGGTGGCGCCCCACTGGGTATTCTCCTCATAGTCGCCTGCCGCCTGTCCGTTGACGATCGGCCGTCCTCCGGTATAGAAGTTCCAATCCAGTGAAACCCAGGATCGACGGGGCAGGTTGCGTACATGGTGGAGTCTGGAAACTGCCGAGCGGAGTTTGAGTACGAGTCAGGCTTTCGTTGAAATTATTGTTCGCCGCATACAGCCAGACGCCGGCGTCGTCCTCCAGTGCCCATTTCTCAATCGTGCGGGAAACGCCAATCTCGGGCTTGAACGCCTACCGGTTAGTGCCGACGTTGATGAATTTGTTCGGATCGTACTGGCCGGTGGGAGCGTTCACCGTGATACTGGCCCCGACAATAGTCTTTGGATGGTACTCCGTGAATTGTTTGAGGTGCATAGCGGGCGCGCCATAGAGGTTCATTGCACAGCGGAACGTTGTGTCACCCGTTCCGGACCGGCAAAGATGCACCGGGTTGCCGGAAGCCGCACCATTCATACGTCGGGACCAATAAGGCCCGCGCGGTGCGCCCCAGCACACCGAGAGTATGCCCGAACGAGAAAGCAATCACGTTGGCCCTAACGTGGCCATCTTGGATCGGAAGGCTGGCATCGAACAGTAAGCCACCCGAGTGGGTGGAGTAGGCGACGCCAAAGTAGTCGTAGCCCACCGGAGCCGGAACGTAGGCAGGCGGCTGCAATTCCTGCGCGGAGCCACGTCCTGCCAGGAAGGCCACCATCACGGCGCCCTCAGCCGCTATCTAATGACCTCCGAGATTGTTTGCATTGATTTTAGTTAATTTCTGGCCGACCGATAAACCATTGCCGGCGCGTACCTCGGACCGCACCGCCGGCAATTCATCCAATCGAGGAGACATCCGGTCTAAGGTCACCAGCGGACCGGAGGCAAGTTAAACGTCTGCGCCAAATGATTTAGCTCGGTTCGCACCGCTACCCACTCGTTCAACAGATCAGAGTCAATCTTAACGGTGGTCATATAAGGATTGATCTGCTGACCAATCGTAATAGCTGCCATAACGAATGCACGTGTCTTCTGCGGGTCGTGGTCCCGATTCCAGGAGTCGCCCACTTTGTCCAGCGCCTGTTCGAGTTGATCCGTGTCTCGCTTCAGGTTGGGCGTGTTGCCCCTGGTCTTGATCGTGACCATTCGCTTGAACTTGTTCGTTCGCTTTTCGCAGTCGTTGATGACATTGGTGGTTTGCTGCACCGTAGTCCCCCCCACCGGTTTCCTGACCTGGGCGGGTGCGAGTCCGGACAGCAGCATCATAGTTACCGCAATCCGCGCGTATGTATTCATCTCTCTCCCTTGTTTGGGTCGATTCCTCCTCAAAGTGATGGAACCGCCGTCGATGGAGGCCTCGCGCATGTTGCGAGTCGCGTTACACCATCTGACTCAACATGACATAGCTGCACAGAGAAGGATATTGCACCTTAGTTCAATACGGCGGGCGCCAGCATCAGTGGACATGCAATGACTGTGCCAGCCCAACCAGATTCTGCGGATGCACACGAATGATACCTCCACGTGGACTGTCAATGTCGGCTATGAGAAAGAACGAGACGGAGATGACAAGAGGTAAGACTAGAAACAGCTTGTTTCCCCATGCTGGGCGGTGCATACCATAGCCGATCAGCAGGCTGCTGACGAGAGAGATGGCTGCCATCAGAGCCCACGCCGTGACGGGGATGCGATTCAACCAGGCGGCTTGCGTGTACCCCTGCCTGTTCAAGACATCGTTCATCCCGGAAACGGCGAGGGGTGTCACGGATGTCGGCTGCTTTGATGCCGGGGACTCAACTGCGGACCACAGCTCCGTTTGAAGCAGGGCAGTAGCTTCATCGATCGTCGGTAGTTCGTTTTGATCGCGAGTTTTATAGTTCAAGACACGCTGATCGAGATAACGTCCGAGCAGCGCACGCACACTTGCTGCGTCCGCGGCGGGCAATAAATCCGCACGGAGGTACTCCGTACCGATGGCGTTGGCCTCCTCCTCCTCGTAATTCTTTCGCTGATCGTACCGGCTGATCGCCATCGAGAAAGTGAAGCCGATGATCAGGCCGAGCAGTGTCAGGGTAGCCGACACGATCAGGGTGAAATCGTCGCGATCGCATTCTTCCAGGTTCTCTCGCCTCTTGTGATAGGAAGCGCCGATCCACTCCGAGAGGTACAACGCCACTAGAGAGAGCGCCAGAACGAGTAGTGGGTAATCGACCATAAGTGACTTCCTTAACATGACACCGATTGGTGAGCAGAGGATATTGCACCTTAGTTCAATTCGGCGGATGGCGGCGCGGACGAGCCCCGTTCCAAAGAATCTGAGTCCATGGGTTGACTATTTCATCATGGTGACGGAAGGGTTTCTCACGATGGCCACAGTCAAGGTCGCAATACCAGAGTCCCTGCAGCCGGGCACCAGGAAGGTTGTGTCGCTCTTGAAACAGAGCTCGAGAGCCGAGAGGAGGGCGATGGGCAAGGCGATGCGGGATAAGTACCCGCGAGCCTCGCACGCCGAATGGAAGCCGCCACTCGGCCGGCCGGACCCAGTCCGCCTGGTGCTGAAGGCCGATGAGGGGCGCCTCCCCGATCTGCTTCCGCTTCGTCACGGGCGCATGGTACTGTCTCCATTCACCTTCTACCGGGGCTCGGCTCTGGCCATGGTAGTAGATCTGGCCGGCACTCCGTGTACCGGCATCCGCGTGCAATGCGGAGGAGACTCCCACTTGGTCAACTTCCGCTGTCTCGCTACTCCGGAGAGGCAAGTCATCTTCGCCATCAACGACCTCGATGAGACCCTACCTGCGCCCTGGGAGTGGGACCTCAAGCGTCTCGCGACGAGCTTCGTGATCGCCTGTCGGGACAACGGCCTCCCCGAGTCCTTCGCCAAGGAAGCAGCCCTCACGTGTGTCCAATCCTATCGCCAGCATAGGGCCGAGTTCGGCGAAATGGGGGTCCTGGAGCTGTGGTATACCGCCGTCGAGGCAGAGATGCTAATCGCGGGCGTCAAGGACGCAGGGATCCGCCGCGGTGCGATCAGGAACCTGGAGAAGGCGCGTGCGACCAGCACCTCCGAAGGCCTCTTTCCGAAGCTGATGGACGAATCGGGCGGCTCGCCGATCATCAAAGACCAGCTCCCGGCAATCTTCCACTGGAAAGATCATTCCCCCGGGGAGATCCATCCGGACATCGCTTATGCCTTCTCTGGGTACCGCGAATCCCTGGCGCCCTGCTATCGGACTTTGCTCGATCGCTATCAACTAAAGGACGCCGCAGTCAAGGTCGTCGGCGTCGGGAGCGTCGGCACCAGGTGTTGGATGCTCCTGATGATGGACGACAAAGGAGTTCCTCTTATTCTCCAGTTCAAGGAGGCGCGCGCCTCGGTCCTGGAGAACTATGCGGGAAAGAGCGTCTTCCCGAAACACGGGGAACGTGTCATAAACGGCCACCGGCTCATGCAGCCGGCCAGTGACATCTTCCTAGGCTGGACCGAGGGGAGGAAAGGGCGTCACTTCTATGTCCGCCAACTCCGGGACATTAAGATTAAGTTCGCCGTCGAGACGTTCGGCACGGACCGGATGCAGCTTTTCGCCGAGTGTTGCGGCTACACGCTGGCGCTCTCTCATGCGCGTTCCGGGGACTCAGCGGTGATCAGTGGGTATCTGGGCAAGAACGACGTTTTTGACACGGCGGTCGCCGCTTTCTCGGTCGCCTATGCCGATCAGAACGAAAAGGACCACGCCGTGCTCAAACGTGCGATCCGCGATGGAAAGATCGAGGCGGTCGACGAGGCGAAGCCCGCTCGCGCGTGAAGGAAACGGAGAATCCTGACCTGGGACGGAGGCGCCACTGGCTGTTCCACTAGGAGGGACCGCCGAGCGTCGCGGGGTGATCATCCGCCGCTCTCAGCGCGACTGAACGTTTTCGGGGAGCCTGCCGGGCAAAACGGACTCGCCCGATTGATAGCGATAACAGTCGATCTTCTGGTCGCGTTGCGTTTTCAGGTCGTGCAGCACGAATCGCCGGATAGAGCTGTTTGGTCTCAGCGCCGCGAAAGCTGCAGAAGTATTCGAACCCGCCGCCAGCGGGCCATTGATCCCATCGGCCCCGTTTCCCAGGCAGGCTTTTCGTGGCACTCGCCGAAATGCGCCGTGCAATAGCCGTTGAGCTTCAGGGTCGTGGCGAGTTGCTTGCACCCCCTGCTGGTGCATACTGGACGGGGGGGTAACTCCTGTGGGATTTTCCTGGCTATCACGCATTGTTAAACCCCGGCTCGCCGGGATGTTCCGGCTCGATGGGCCACTGGCGGCGGAACCGGTGGCGCGTGTTCTGCACATTCTCCTGGTGTGCATCCTGATCTGGGTGGGCACGTCTGCCATCATCATCGGGCCCTGGTTCCCCGCCCGGAAACTCGCCGCCTTGGCCCTTGAGTGTGGTTGGCTATTTACGGCGGCCCTCGCGCGCTACCAGCTCAGGCGCGGGTCGCTGCGAAAATCCGCGATCCTTTATGTCGCGGGAACTTGGCTCGTCAGCAGTTTTCTGATCGTGCCCAGCGGTGGGTTCCGCAGCCCGTTCCTGATGTTGTATATGGCCCTGCCGATTTCCGCGGCATGGCTGCTTGGCCGGCGTGCAACACTGTGGACCGCGGCCCTCTGTATTGGAAGTTGTCTTGCGCTAGCGCTCATGGAGGCAGCGGGCCTGGGACCTTACTTGTATTTCCCGAGCCGCCCTATCGCCGCCTGGGCAGTGATGGTGTACTCCTTCCTAATTGCATCGGTGCCGGTAGCTCAAATCATGCGGGCGCTACGGGATTCACTGGCTCAGTCCAGGCTCGACCAGGAGGCTCTGCGCAAGGAGCACGAATTGCTGTCCACCGTCATGGATACCAGCCCTTCCGGCATCCTGGCGCTCGATCGTAAAGGGCAGATCCGTTTCGCAAACATGCGGGGCGCAGACGTGCTCGGCGCAACAAGAGACGAACTTTTCCGTCGTTCCTTCGACTCAGACGAATGGAATATCACCACCTACGACGGGCAGCCGTTGCCCCACGATCAGTTGCCATTTATCCAGACCCGGAACCGCCGCGAGGCCATCTATGGGATCCCGATCGCCATCCAGCAGGATGACAGACGCATTTTGTTGTCGGTTAATACGGCGCCCCTAGTGAATGCCGCAGGCGAGTTTGAGGGGATGGTTACCACGATCGAGGACGTCACCGAACGAAGGCGCGCCGAGGAGCAACTGCGAGAAAGCGAAGAACGCTTCCGCACCATGGCAGATAACGTCCCGGCGGGAATCGTCTTATTCAACCGGGAAGGGCTCCCCGCCTACGGGAGCAAGTGGCTCTTGACATTTTTAGGGGTTAAGATGGAACAATTCGTGGGCGACGATTGGCTCCAAGTCGTCCATCCCGAGGACGTGAACCGCCTCGTTCTGGAGACCCACGCCGCGGTCCGGGAACGGCGTGTGAGTCAGATTGAACACCGCCTTCGGAGGCACGACGGGGAGTACAGCTGGGTAGCCGCCACGGCAAGTCCTCGTTTCATACACGGTGAATTCGCTGGCCGCATCGTTCTCATCCTGGACATCACCGAAATCAAACGCGCCCAGGAGCAATCTCTCGCGAACCAGAAGCTGGAAGGTCTGGGTGTAATGGCCGCAGGGATCGCTCACGACTTCAATAATTTTCTGGGCGCAATTCTTGGAAATGCGGATCTGGCCCTGCAGGAGATCCCCGAGGAATCGCCTGCACGCGAGAGCGTTACTGATATTGCGACGGTTGCCGGTCGCGCCTCGGTGATTGTGAAGCTCATGCTGGACTATGCGGGCCGCGGGGATGCCGATCTGTTCGAAGCGGTCGATCTATCTTCACTCATTGAAGAGATGGTTCGGTTGCTGCGAGTGTCCGTCCCCCGCTCAACGTCGTTACGCATGAATCTGTCGGGCGCCGTGCCGCCCATCTGGACCAGCGCCGCCCAGCTTCGCCAGGTAGTGATGAACCTGGTGATAAATGGGTCCGAGGCGCTTGATGCCAAGCCCGGAACTGTCACCCTGTCGACTTCCTGCGTGCGGCTGGGAGGAGAATCCTCGGAATCAAGACCTCCCGCCATCGGCGGTGGCGATTACGTCCTGTTGGAGGTCGCAGACACCGGTTGCGGCATGACCGAGGAAATCAAAGCCAGAATCTTCGACCCCTTCTTCTCCACCAAGGTTCTTGGGCGGGGACTGGGACTAGCTTCCGTGCAGGGCATCATCCGCGTGATGGGCGGCGCGATTGGGGTGGTGAGTGCTCCGGAGGAAGGCTCCAGATTCAAGATTTGGTTGCCCTATCGGGATCGCCGGTCCGACGCTAGCGTAATGTTAGTGGTGGACGACGAGAACGGGCTCAACCCGGCGATGGCGCCCGCTCTCAAGAGGGAAGGATTTTACGTCCTGGAGGCGCACGACGGCCTTGTCGCGGTCCAGATGTTTGCCGAGCGCGCGAGCGAGATTGCTGCTGTCGTCCTTGACCTTACCCTTCCCGGCCTGTCCAACCGCGACGTGTACGACGAGATGCGCCGAGTGAAGGCGGATGTTCCGGTGCTTTTCATCAGCGCGCTCGACCCGACCGCCGAGAGTGAGCCAGGCCTGCATACCAACCAGCGCTTTCTCCAAAAACCCTGCCGGCTCGAGGATCTGATCCAAACGCTTCGGGAAGTTGTGCCTGCTGCTGCGCCGACCATCCAGGCCACGGACCGCAGCTGATCTCCAACCGCCCGGCCTTCCGCGCTACTCTCTGCACCGCGTCGATTCCGGCGTTTCTAAGAGCGAGCCTATCGCCGCCAGATCTTCGAGAGTACATCCCGTTGCTCCGCCACGGCGAAGCGCTGAACAAGAAACAAGCGGGGCGCAATCCCGGTTGGGATCGCGCCCCGCGCACTACAGCCTCGAAATGGACGATACGGCTACTTTACGCCGGCGCCCGAGCCGGATTCCAGAGCCTCCTGGTGTCGTCTGAGTTTCTCCATTAGACCGCTGACACTCCATCCCTCCGGGCTTTGACGCGGCGGGAACTCCATCATGGTCTGCATGTACTGCGCGATGAGCCCGCCGGCCGGTGCAAACATGAAAACGCGATCCGACCGCCACTTCCAGTAGAAAATCGAGCCAGACTTGTCTGCCTCCTCGAAGGGATCTGTCCGTAGGTTCATAAGCTTCGGGAACCGCAGGGGCGTGAATGGATCCTGCCATGCGGGGGCACCCTCCGACCGTTGCTCCATGAAATGGACCTTCCAATCCCCGTAACGGAGCGCGAAAAGGTCGCCCTCGTCGCTCCAGTAGAGGAACCCCGGACGTGGGTTCTTCGCCTCACCCTTCAGGTGCGGGAGAATATTGAAGCCGTCGAGATAGACCTTAAAGGTCTTGGTGCCGGCCTTGTAGCCCGCCTTGCATTTGGCCACGATATCCGGTTCGCCGGCAGCGGCCACCAGGGTGGGAAGCATATCCTGGTGTGAGAAGACTTCGTTGGAAACCGTGCCCGGCTTGATAACTCCCGGCCAGCGAATGGCACAAGGTACACGCCAGCCGCCGTCCCAGTTCGTATCCTTCTCGCCGCGGAAGGGAGTGGCCCCGCCGTCAGGCCAGCTCAATTCCTCGGCGCCGTTGTCCGTGGAGTACATCACAATGGTGTTATCAGCGACTCCCAACTCTTCGAGTTTGGCGAGCATCTGTCCCACTTGACGGTCGTGCTCCACCATGCCGTCGGGATAGACTCCGAGGCCGGTCGCGCCCTTGAGTTCATCTTTCAGGTGAGTCCAGATGTGCATCTTGGTGGAGTTCCACCAACAAAAGAAGGGCTTGTCGGCCTTAACCTGGCGTTCCATGAAGTCCATCGCGCCTGCCGTGATCTCTTCATCCATGGTCTCCATACGCTTTTTGGTCAAACGGCCGGTATCTTCGATGGTCTGCGTGCCGTCCGCATTCGCAAAGCAGTGCAGCACACCCCGAGGCCCGAACTTTTTGACGAATTCGGGATTCTTCGGATAGTCCTCGCACTCCGGTTCTTCTTCGGCATTCAGGTGATAGAGGTTCCCAAAGAATTCGTCGAAGCCGTGCACGGTCGGAAGGAACTCATCGCGGTCGCCGAGATGGTTCTTGCCGAACTGCCCGCAGACGTAGCCCTGCGGTTTCAGCAATTCAGCGATGGTGGGGTCTTCCGGTTGCAGCCCGAGTTTGGATCCGGGCAAACCAACTTTGGTCAGGCCGGTCCGGATGGGCGACTGGCCGGTGATGAACGCCGCCCGGCCTGCCGTGCAACTTTGCTGGCCGTACCAATCTGTAAACATCGCCCCTTGTTGCGCGAGCCGGTCGATGTTCGGGGTGCGGTAGCCCATGATGCCGTGATTGTACGCGCTGATATTGAACCAGCCAATGTCATCCCCCCAAAGGATGAGGATGTTCGGTTTTTTCGTTGCCATTCTTATTCTCCTATTCTCTGTTCGTATCGCACCATCTAGCAGTGGTGCACCGTGCCGTTGTCCCGATCCGTCTGAATCTCCGAACGAGTCCCGGCGCTCGGGGCCGGCGCGGGGACGCGTTTACCAGGTTTTGCAGCAGTCGAGGTAGGACCCGCTGATCTCGCGAGCACCGGACCTATGGCGCAAGCTGTCTTGCACCACATGCCTCAACATGACACGGCTGCGGAGCGAAAGATATTGAACTTTAGTTCAATACGCCTGCTGTAGTGTTTTCCGTCAGACCCTGGTCGTCCGAGAGCAAATCGGCCCGTCCGTTTGGAGCATCCTTTGGCGCGGAACGGATATAGCAGCAAAAGGGGCATGTGCCGGAGGCCGTAGAATTGATTATCATCAGGCAGGGAGCAGGGGTTCCCGATCGTCTTAGCCGGGGCCATCGCATCATTTGAAAGGGAGAAAACATGCGCCCACTGAACGTGGAAACGCCGCAGTTGGTTCGGGAGTTTGAAGATCGTTTCAATTCGCTGGTTGTTGGCCAACCGAGTGCCAGTGAGAGGTTCGCCAGGCTTTTTGGTCAGCTTAAGGCTAATGTATCCAACCCTAACCGCCCCAAGCGGGTTCTTTTGTTGGTCGGCCCGACAGGCGTCGGGAAAACACTTTCCGGCCGCATCTTTAACCGCCTCACCAAAGGAAACGATGCTCAGATCGAGGTCCATTGCGATGGGTTTGTGCATGAGGGTTACGCATCAATGGTCATCGGCTCGCCGGTGGGCTACCGCGACTCGTTCGGCGGTAGCGGCGGGGACGGTGGGGTTGAGCCGATCCTCTCGCAAAACAACATTGAGAAGCATGTCGGCGCAGGATTCCCGGCAACTGTGCTTTTTGACGAAATAGAGAAGGGCGGCCCGAGGATTCTGAACCTGATGCTGGGCATTATGGAAGATGGCAAGGCGCAACTTGGCAATGGCACGACGACAGACATGACTAACACGGTCATCGTAATGACCACGAATGCCGGTGCCCGCGAAATGCAGAACATCTTCAACAAGCGGATCGGCTTTTTGGCCGATCTCGCGGACGTGACCGTCGATGTCGTTAAGCAGATGCAGGAGACCGCTTTGAATGCGGTAAAGAAGGAATTCCCTCCCGAGTTCTGCAATCGCGTCGATGACATCGTGGTTTTCTTGCCGCTGCGCCAGAGTGCGGTGGCACAAGTCATGGAAGTAGAGATAGCCAGACTGCAGAGTTCGTTGCTGGCCACAAATCCCCTGGGTCTGCTTTTTAACTGCGGAGATAACCTCAAGGGCTACCTGCTGGCGCAAGGTTTCAGTATGGAATACGGCGCTCGCAATATGCGGCGGACAGTAGACAACGTCCTGTCCCCGGCGCTGGCCAATATCCTGCTGAATGGCGAACTGGACCCAGCCCAAGACTATGTTCAATTCGATTGCGATGCGAAAGGCAATGTCTGCGCCCACGTTGATGGATCGGCGGATGAAGCGTGGATCGCCAAGCGCCGGGAACAGCTTCTTGCCGGGCACACGGTTCCGACTTCTCCGTCGTCTCCTTCCTCTCCGGGGAGCGCGCGTGACGAAAGAGCGCGCCTCCAGTATCCAGCATTCGTGTCCCTAATGAGATCTCAGCAAGCATTGGAAAGAGGATGGGGGCTTTGATGAAAGCCGCATCTCCCTTGTTGCCTCGACGCGCAGCGCGGTCCCGGCAGCGGTACCGGTGGGGAAGCCGCGCTCGAAGGTGTAAGTGAAATCTGCTTATTTGGGGGTCGGTTTCTTGGGAAATAGAAATGCGCACTGCAACTTCAAGGCCCACGACGAAGCTCCCGCGGGACGGACGGCGTTGCCGTACAACTGCGCGGAAATATTCACCGGTTGGAATCCAAGCCTCATGATTCGTCCCACTCCGCCGCCTAGTGGCGTCGTCCAGATATTACCGCTGGTCGCTCTCCAGTTGGCGGTGACGATCGGCGCGGTGGTGAGATACCAGCCCTTCTTCATATTGTAGTTGACGAACCACTGCACAAGAAACTGGTTCACGGAAGGTTTATAGCTATTGTCATGCCCGGCGACCGACCAATAGTTGTTTGTTAGAAACCCGATCGTAAACTTCGACGGTTGAATCAGTGCGACGAAGGTGGGCCCCAGGCTGAGTTTTCCCTGGCCGAGATACGTGGTATTGGTTGCTGTCGGCAACACCATGGTTGCCCCGGCGCCCCAGATGATCTTGCTCTGCTTCGGGGAGAGGAAGAACGAAGGGTTCATGTCTCCCAAACCGTAGATCCCAGTGTTTTGCGCCGGGGGACCGACTCGCTGGGGTACAGGGATCGGTTGATATACGATCGGCGTAATCCAGCGGATGATGAGGTTCCAGTCTTGCGATACGGTAACAGGAATCACGGGCTGGATTAGTGTCACATTCCCGGTGCGGTCGGCCGGCCCGATGCCGAAGTTCCAGAGGGGCTGGACGGGGACGCTGATGAGGCTGGCAACCGGGTTCTGCGCCGCTTTTCTCAACTGATCGGCATTTGCCGCCGCTGCCGGGGCTGGCGTGGCGTCGGCTGGAGCTGCGGGCGCGGCAGGCGCATCCTGCGCAATCAGTGGCGCGGTAATTCCGAGAACGAGCAGGCCCGTGAGGGCCGCGTTACATAGTCGTGTGTTTCGTTTCATAGTTTTGTCCTTCTTTGCTTGTTCTGCGCGCTCCACTACCGGAGACTGTTTCGAACGCGCCGGAGACAATGCAGAACGGCCCGTCCCTGGCTAAAGACTCCATGCCGCTTGGCAGCATCTGCCTCAATGTGACATGAATGCGGAGCAAAGGATATTGAACTTTAGTTCAATACGGGTGCCGGCCATTCGACCCAAAGCTGTGCAGCAAATGCAAAAAGATTTTGCATCAGACGTTCGACCGTCCACATCTTGTCAGCCGGATTGGAGTTTATGTACGTTCCAATTGATCGCCGTTCATCTATCACGGATCGCTGCCCCTGCGCTCCGGTCGGGTTGCCCTTCGCCCCGCTATGAGTTGGGTCACTATTGTCTGGTCCATGTCCGCCGCAGCGTGTCTTACCCTGGGGACGGAACACCTGCTGGTTTGGTGCAAGAAGCGCGCGGAGTGGTCCAGTCTGCTCTTTTTCCTACTGGCGGCATCGGTGGCAGCGATGGGGGCGATTGAGTTATGTGAGATGCGGGCACAGACGCCTCGACAACTCAGCACGCTGTACCTCTGGTATCAGGTGCCGGTCTGGGTGATAACCTTATCATTCACTGGCTTCGTGCGCGTCTATCTGCGCGCGGGACGACCCTGGCTCTGGTGGGCCACCTGTATTTTGCGTACGTTCGCGCTGCTCCTCAACTTCCTGACCGGGCAGAATCTCAACTACGGCGAGATCACCCAGGTGCGGCACATCCAACTCCTGGGTGAAAGTGTTTCTTTCCCCGCGGGTGTGGCGAATCCGTGGAGGCTCGTGGGCCAGCTGAGTGTGTTGTTCTTTGTGATTTTCGTCGCGGACGCCACGATAACGGTCTGGCGTCGCGGCGACCGGCGGATGGCGCTGACCATCGGCGCCAGTCTCCTGTTTTTTATAACGGCCGCCGCGGTGCATTCGCTGCTCGCGCTATGGCACGTGATCGAGTCGCCGCTGGTAGTGAGTCTCTTCGGCCTGCCGGTGGTCGCAGCGATGGGCTACGAAATGACCCGCGACGTCTTGCGTGCTGGCGAATTGGCGGAAGATCTCCGGGAGAGCGAGAAGCGCTTCCGCGCCACCTTCGAGCAGGCGGCGATGGGGATTGCGCACGTTTCCCCCGACGGACGTTTCCTGCGCGTCAATCAGAGATTCTGCGATATTGCGGGTTATTCCCGCGAAGAGATGCTGGAGCGGACATTTCAGGGAATTACTTACCCAGACGACCGCGCTGAGGATCTGAAACAGGCAAACCTGCTTTTATCCGGCCAACGTAACGACTGCTCCCTGGAAAAGCGCTATATCCGGAGGAACGGCGAACTGGTCTGGATTAATCTCACGGCAGCGCTGGTTCGAGATCACGCTGGCCGGCCACAGTGGTTTATCGCTGTCATCGAAGATATTGGCAGCCGCAAGCAGGCGGAAGAAAAGGTGCGCCAGTTATCCCACGTTTTGGAGCAAAGTCCGGACCTGGTGGTCATCACGGACCTGTACGGCGACATCAGTTATGTGAACCGAAAGTTCTGCGAGGTGACCGGCTACTCCTTCCTGGAAACCGTCGGCCGGAATCCCCGCTTCTTGCAATCAGGCGAAACCACTCCCGCAATGTATCAGGAACTGTGGGCGCGTCTCAAGCGCGGGGAAACGTGGCGAGGGGAGTTCCACAATCGCAAAAAGAGCGGCGAGCTTTACTGGGAGTGGGCGGCTATTTCGCCGCTGCTTGACGGCAACGGCCGTACCACTCACTTTGTGGGAATCAAACAGGACATAACCGAAACCAAGCGAGTGGCACTCGAGAATGAGCAGCAGCGCAACCAGATGGCGCACCTTTCGCGCATTGCCACGGTGAGCGAATTGTCGAGTTCGCTGGCGCACGAATTGAACCAGCCGCTGGCCATCATTCTCACCAATGCCCAGGCCGCACAGAGGCTTCTTGCACAACAGCCGCCCGATCTTGCCGAGGCGCGCGACATTCTCACAGACATCGTCAGCGAAGACCAGCGGGCGGGCGAAGTCATCCGGCGATTGCGATCGCTGCTCAAACAAGGGCAATGCAGCCTCCAGCCGCTGGACTTGAATGACACCATTCGCGCAGTACTCCAGCTCACCCGCAGCGATCTCATCTGGCAGTCCGTCAAGGTCCACTCGAGCCTGGCCGATAATCTGCCTCTGGCTTCCGGCGACCACATCCAGGTCCAGCAAGTGCTTCTGAACCTGATTCTCAATGCCTGCGACGCGATGGCCGCAAATCTGCCCGAGAACCGCCACCTGACAATGGCCACGGCCCGCCGCAACGGTGCAGTGCGTGTATCCGTCTCGGACACCGGCTGCGGTCTGCCACCGGATGCAGAACGCATTTTCGAACCGTTCTACACCACTAAGAAACAAGGGCTGGGACTCGGGTTGTCCATCTGCAACTCCATAGTCCGTGCTCACAAGGGCCGGTTATGGGGGGAGGCGCACGCAGCCGCAGAATTTCCGCAGGCCGGCGCGACCTTTCACCTGGAACTACCGGCAGTAGAAGAGGCGAAAACATGAACAGACCCTTTGGCACCGTGTTCCTGCTGGATGACGAGCCCGGAATGCTGAAGGCCCTCACGCGGCTGCTTCAGGCGGAAGGCTTCTCAGTGCGTGGATTCACCTCGGCGAAAACATTTCTTGAGTCGTATCGCGCGGATGACGTCAGTTGTCTGGTGCTCGATGTCTCAATGCCGGAAATCAGCGGTTTGGACCTCCAGGAACGCCTCACGCAATCGGGGCTATTGCTACCGATCGTTTTTCTCACCGGGCATGGCGACATCCCGATGAGCGTGCTGGCCATCAAGGGGGGTGCGGTGGATTTCCTAACCAAGCCGGTCGACGATAGCAGCCTCCTGCGTGCTGTCCGGGCCGCCATGCAACGCGGCGTCGAACAGCACGACCTCATTTCAGAGATGGCCATGCTCCGGCAGCGTTATTCCAGCCTTACGCCACGCGAGTGCGATGTGATGGAACATGTCGTCGCTGGCCAGTTGAACAAACAGGTTGCCGGCGACCTCGGCACCAGCGAGCAGACTATCAAAGTGCACCGCGCGCGGGTCATGGAAAAGATGGAAGTCGATTCGCTGGCCGACCTGGTGCGTGCCGCAGAGCGATTGGGCTTAAGGAAACGTTCCCTGCACCCGACTCAAGCAGCTCATTGAACCCGGGCGGCGGCGTATTGAACTAAAGTTCAATATCTTCCATCCCGCAGCGGTGTCATGGTTAGGTAAATGGTTCAAATCCCACTCATCGCCGTGTTGGATGATGAGCCGCAGTTTTGCAAGGCGCTGGGCCGTCTGCTCAAGACTCATGGCCTGGAGGTGGTAGCGTTCTCGCGCGGGGAGGAACTGCTCGCCGCCTGCGCGTCACGACTGCCCGACTGCCTCTTGCTGGACCTGCACATGCCGGGCATGAACGGTTTTCAGGTGCTCGAACATCTCGCCGCGATGCACTTGCCGGTGCCAGTGGTCGTCATTACCGGCCACGACCAACCGGGCAACGCCGAACGACTGCGGGCGCTCGCCGTCGTGGATTATCTGTTCAAACCGCTGAAAGAATCGCAACTGCTGGACGCCATCAGCAAAGTGGTTGAAGTGGCCGACTGAAGAAGCGCAATGGAAACACCACGTTATTGGATCGAATTCGCCGGCAAGGCAATAGAGTGGCTGGCCGTGACGATCATGGTTGCTTTTATGTTCATCGGGACTATGGGATGGCCGGCCGTGGCAACAGACCAGCACTCCCGTATCGGGTAGGGAAAAGAGCACCGATGGACTGGCAACGATACCGTAGCATGAAACGGCAGGTTCAAGAGGAGATCACCATGTTGAGGAGAAGTAATTTAATCAGGCTTGGAGCCGTTGTCGCTGTGACGATCAGTTCCCTGGCGGCTCAGGGTACCTTCACCGGATTAGGTCGTGTTGATTCAGGACTGAACAAAGGAGTGGGCAAAATGGCACAAGGAACACTGGCACCAGCGCTTCCCTCTGAGGCTGAAGCGATCCTTGCCAAGGAAACGAGCCGGGTTCTCGCCTCACGCGTGCAGACGGCAGAGCCGCTCCGGCTTCGGATGCTCGACGATCCAGCAAAAGGAACAATAAAGATTCCGGCCTCTGCGGTACGGATGCTCATTCACATCCTTGAGGAGATGGCGCGTGGGAATGCCGTTACGCTGATCCCGGTACACGCCGAACTCACCACGCAAGAAGCGGCGGACATGTTGAATATCTCCCGGCCTTCCCTAATCCAGCTTCTCGACGAGGGAAAAATAGAATTCCGCCGGGTAGGTACGCATCGGCGCGTTCGATTTGAAGGTCTGAGGGCGTACAAGCGCCACGCTGATGCTGATCGGCGGGCAGCCCTTGCGGAACTGGCGGCTTACGACCGGGACTTGGGAATCTAAACACGGTGGCCGGGTTCACCGCCTTCTACGATGCGAACGCACTCTATCCTGCGGAGCTTCGGAACCTGCTCATGCACCTGGCGCTCATTGGCTGTTTCGTGCGAGGTGGTCGGCGGACGTTCATGAGGAGTGGATTTCCAACCTACTTAAAAAGCGGCCTGACCTCACACGCGACAAACTGGAACGTACCCGCACGTTGATGGACGAGCACGCTGTCGATGCGCTAGTCACCGGCTACGAGGATCTGATTCCAGGTTTACACCTCCCCGATCCAGATGACAGGCAAGTGCTGGGGGCCGCTATTCGGGGCCGTGCAGATGTCATCGTAACGATGAACCTGCGGGACTTTCCTTCTGACACCGTCGGACCGCTTGGAATTGAAGTGCAACACCCGGACGAATTCGTCCTTCATCTTCTGGACCTGGGTCTTCCGCACTTTTGGTGGTGGCTTCACGGAGAGCGCTGGGATTGGTAATAGAAAGTGTACTCATGAGCGCGAAAACCCCGGTTGCAATCACGAGCGGCACAAGGCAGCAGCGCCGACAAACCATCAAGGTGAATCGGCGGACGTGAGCGCATTTATCGTTCCTAATTCGGCGCCACGGGTGGTGAGGGTGGGATTCGAGGCCTTCATAGTGGTTTAGAATCGGTGATTTACAGGTTCTTCGTCGCACCGCGTCCCATATTTGCTATTCGGTCCACCGCCCATTGCACGCTATTGCACGTTGGGATAGCGGTTCCGGCGGCGTACGACCAACGGGAACAGCGTTGAGCGACGAGCCAATCAACATTGTGGTTGTCGGTTCCGGAACCTCCGCCGCGGAAAGGGTACCCCGTTGTCGGGGTAGTAAAACTGGCAGCTCGTGCAGGCGGTCCCCCGGGGGCTGAAGACGTTGTAGTCACCGGCCGGAGTGTTGAAGGTCAGCGCGAAACCGGCCAACTCGCGGAAAGCCCAAGCAGATTATCGTTGAAACCGAAGTTGCCGGGGGGCACAATGTTGGGCTTTTTCGCGGTCATTTTTCATCTCCTCATAGGCTCTGACCGTGCGGACCGTTACGAATCCTGGGGACAACTTAAGCGGAGCTCAATGGGTGCTCGGCTCTGCAGTTCATAGGCCAAGGCGCGCAAGAGCCTCGCGCAACGGAACGCTGGATGCGCGTATCAGGCCATCGAATGGCGTGGTCATCTCCACAATCAGAAAGAATCCCGCCGCAACGGCGCATGTGTAAATGAAAAGGCTTGCCACAACCATCAAGTTGCGAGGGGCGAAGATGCCAAAACTGAGGAATGCGATCGTAGCCCAGCCAATCTCAACGATCATCAATGGAATGGAGGTGGAACTGCGTACCTTCGAGGTAGCTAACCAACGCAATTCTCCTAAATCGATCACTATGCTGAGCGCTTCTGCTTTCTCTGCTCGTTGAGCCTCGTTCTCCGGTGTCAATTCCTGAATTTTGTCGACTATGATTTCGCCCCCGGTCCTCGGTTCGAGATCGGGAGGCTGGAGGCGTTCTTGCGGCCAACCCCGATTCAGCATGTCTGCGACGCTGCTACGCAGCACCGCTCGAGCCTCGGTGGCCGCCGGCCCATAGCGGAAGAGAGTGCGATCCAGCAGGGTTAGCTTGGAGGCCATCACAGACACTTCTCTCTCCTGCTGGTCAAATGCGCTTTTCCCCGACGAGAGTTGGAGGCTCAGGAGAAGAGCAAACATCGACGTCAGCAATGACGCCGCGATCTTCACATGCGCGATGGAATCCGGAGTCAGGTAGTGGTCTGGAAGGCGGCGGCTCAGAGCCATTCCAAGCATGGCACCCCCAAAAACAATCGCGAGCACAACGAGACTGATGTTGATAGAGTTCATTGCTCCAAGAACTTTCCGGAACCATGAGGGTGTTTTCGACGGCACGATCAGCCGGCCATTGCTCTCTTCACCCGCATTTCTGCGATAGCCTTCTGCGCCTCGTCGCTGAGGTTGGATTTGCCGACCTGGACGGTCACCTTGTTTATCTTGCCGGTAAATTTGTTATCGCCGACGTTGTAGTCGTCGCTGACGCACGTATAGAGATTTTCGCCCACGTCCGTCGTCTCCGCGCCAAACGCGAACGGCTGAGTGTGCCCGATCCGCCCTGCCGCGACTTCTTCACCGTTAACCAGGATCACACCGCTACCTCCCGCGCCGAGGCCACCGCCATCGTAAGCAAACTCGAAGCGGAGTGTCACCTTCCCGGCCGGCAGACGAGCGGGGCCAACGATCTTGTAAATCTCACGGCCGAGAAAGTTCCAGGCAAACCGGGGTGCGCCGTCCGTGACATAGAGGCTCCAGCCGCCCATCTCCCCGCCCTGGGCGATGACCACCCCTTTCGCGCCTGCCTGCGGGACCTCGATATCGGCCGTAACCACAAAGGAGCTGTTCTTG
This sequence comes from Terriglobia bacterium, assembly GCA_963747535.1. GTDB lineage: Bacteria > Acidobacteriota > Terriglobia > Bryobacterales > Bryobacteraceae > CAVVFX01. The sequence continues at coordinate 41,408 of CAVVFX010000025.1, read as the reverse complement.
ACGTTGATGAAGCCATTCTCGGGGATTCCCTTCATCCCTTCATAGACTGTCATCTCGGTGCGGCCTTCCAGCAGATCAGGACGGCCCGCCAGGGCGGCATTGAAGCGCTCCCAGGCGCGGTCGTCAAGCGGAAGCACGTTGTACTTGACAGCCTCCTCAAGGAAGACTCCCTTTAGCTTCTCAAGTTTGTCGGGGTACTTCGCGGCAAGGTCATGTGCACAACTGAAGTCTTGCTCTACGTTGTAAAGCTCCCACTTGTCGTTGGCAAAGGTAGCGCGCGCTTTGGGCTCCCACGGCGGGCGGTGCACCGTGGTGGCGAACCAGCCATCCTGATAGATGCCCCGGTTGCCAGCCATCTCGAAGTATTGCGTGGTACGGTGCGACTTGGCCTCGGAGTTATTAAAAGTGTCGAGCATGCTCACGCCTTCGATCGGTTTCTGCTTGACGCCGTAGACGACCCCGGGCTGGGGCACCCCAACTGCCTCCAATATAGTTGGGACAATGTCAATCATGTGGTACCACTGCGTACGCAGGCCGCCGTTCTCCTTGATGCCCTTCGGCCAATGGACCACAATGGGCTGGCAGATGCCCCCGTAGGAGGCCACCTGGTGGCCCCACCCAAACGGCGTGGCGCCGGCGAAGGCCCAGCCATTGTTATACAAAATCTGGGATTTCGGCCCGCCAATCTCGTCATAGTGTTTCAGCGCAATGTCGAGGGGTTCCGGCATCCCGTTGAACACGGACAGAACATTAAAGGCACCGTTGAGGCCGCCCTGGAAAACCGAGCCGTTGTCGCCGGTGATGTAGAAGACCAGTGTGTTGTCCATTTCGCCTAGATCTTCGATGGTGTCGAGGAACCGTCCGATTTCGTAGTCGGTCACCTCGCCAAAGGCGGCGTAGATTTCCATGTATCTGGCAAAGACCTTTTTCTCATCGGCCGTCAACTCGTCCCATTCCTGAATCCCGGGTGGCTTGGGGGCAGCTTCCGTGCCCGGGGGCACGACCCCCATTTTGATCTGGCGGGCCAACGTTTCCTTCCGAACCTGGTCCCAACCCTGGTCAAACTTGCCTTTGTACCGGTCGCGCCACTTCTCGGGCACCTGGAACGGGCTGTGGGTGCCGATAGCCGAGTAGTAAACGAAAAATGGCTTGTCGGGCGCGAGCGACTTCTGGGAACGCACCCAGTCGATGGCCTTGTCGGTGATGTCGGTGCTGGCGTAGTAATCGGGGCCGGGATGCATATCCACCCTGTTCATGTTGTCGTAAATGACTGGATGAAATAGGTCAGCCTCGCCGGCCATGAAACCGTAGAACCGCTCAAACCCGCTATGCAACGGCCAGCGGTCGAACGGTCCGACATCGCTGGCTTCCCAGGGCCCCAGTTCGTGACACTTGCCGAACATGGCGGTGCTGTAACCGTTCAGCCGCAGGATCTGGGGCACCATCGTAACGCTGGCGGGACGCATCGCCGTGTACCCCGGGAAAGCGGTGGCAATTTCCGAGATCACGCCGAAGTTTGCGCTATGACTATTGCGGCCGGTAAGGCAAGCCACGCGGCTGGGCGAACACAACGGAGGAACTTTGAAATTGTTGTAGCGCAGCCCCGTCTCGGCCAGGCGGTCCAGCGTCGGCATCTGGATCGGTCCTCCGAACGTCGAACCGTCGCCGAAGCCGAAGTTGTCGAGAAGAATGATCACCACGTTGGGCGCGCCTTTCGGCGCCTTCACCTGGAACCGCGGCGGAGCTTGTGCATTGTGCGCATCAAGCTCCGTGATTGCCGGATACGTAGGCTCTGGCACGGGCAGCACAGTCCGATCCAACGAAGCCGCGGCGTCGCGCGTGCTGTTTTGGGCCTCTAACTTGTTCGTGGTTTGGTCACTCATCATTTTCTCCTCGTTGAAGACCGTTGGCATCGCCATTTCTGACAAGCCGTCGCAAACCTTCGGCACTGCGATTCGGATCGCGCGCGCAGGGATTTATTTTCTTTTAATCTGTTGCTTCTGACCTGCCCCGATTTTCGGCCGAAGTGGAATACTAATTCGGACGAAGTGACCCACCACCGCAAAAGGCTTCCGGGAGATTAGTACAGAAAAGTCGGTTTCGCAACGCCGGTCCGTCACATGTCCGTAAAACGGGATACTCGCCTCGATGGACGTCTGAAAACCGGGCATTGCCGGACACTGAAACGGTCTTCCGCACTGTTGGCGGTGGGGTCACGGAGACCGCTGGGATTCAGTGGTCGTGAAGGGTAATACTCTCCGGCGCAACAGTAAAAAGCCACCGCGGCCGTACATTTGGCGTTTTAGGAGCTTGAGGCGGTGGACCTGCCCCTCTACTTGTCCATTGCTCCAATGCTGCTCCACTGCCGCGGAGACAGCTTCATAGTCGCGTTCGATTCCGGCGGCGAACCGCTTCAGTTCGGGGATGTGTGATGCTACGCTTCTTTTCATCCAGGATTTCAACGCATCCGAGTCACGGTCCTGAAACACCTGTCGGAATTGTTGCGCTAGTGTAGTGTCCACGAATTAGCTGGACAAACGTTTTCGGCTTTTGGGAGCGGTGCAGCCGGGCTGGATCTGCTCCAGAGTCTGACGACAGCGGGCAAGTTTGGCGACGATGGAATCCACCGTGGCGGTCCAGACGAATGGCTTCGGATTTTCGTTCCAGGCGGCGAGGAATTCGTTGATCGCGGCGATGAGTTCCTCGACGCTGAAGAAGGAATCTCGCCGGATGCGCTTGTTGGTCAGTTCCGCGAACCAGCGCTCAATTAGGTTCAGCCAACTGCAACTGGTAGGGACATAGTGGATTACAAATCGAGGATGCTTCGCGAGCCACGCTTTGACCTCGGCGTGACGTGAGTGCCGTAGTTGTCCATTACGACGTGTAGGGTTTTCTCGCCTGAAAATTCCCGGTCAATGCGACGCATGAACTTCAGGAACTCCTGGTGCCTGTGCCGTTTGTGAAAATCGCCGATGACCTTTCCCTCCAGCAGATCCAGCGCGGCGAACAGGGTCGTCGTTCCGTTTCTTTTGTAATCGTGGGTCATGGTCCCGCAGCGGCCCTTTTTCAGCGGCAGGCCCGGCTGAGTGCGGTTCAGAGCCTGTATCTGGCTCTTTTCGTCGACACAAAGAACGATGGCTTTATCGGGCGGATTCAGATAGAGGCCCACGACGTCGGTCAACTTCTCCAGGAACTTCGGATCGCGTGACAGCTTGAATGTCTTCGTCTGATGCGGCTTGAGGTTGTGGCTTCTCCAGAGATTGCTGACGGTCGATTTGCTGACTCCCTGACTCGCTGCCATCAGCCGGCAACTCCAGTGAGTATGACCCTTCGGCTTCGACTGTAAGGTCGCATCAATCACTGCCTTGACGCGTTCCGCATCGTAGGTAGCCTTACGGCCGCGCCCGGGCGCAATCTCCCACAGACCATCTAACCCGTCCTGTATGAACCGCTCTCTCCACAACCGCACCGTCTTGCGATTCACATCCAGCCTTGACGCGATCGAGGACTCCGATTCGCCGCGCCCCGCAGCCAGGACAATGCGACATCGAAGTGCTATCTGTTGAGGCGTGCCCATCGCTGCCAGCCACTGCTGGATCTGTCTCTCCTGATCCTCAGAGAGGGCGAGAGGAGGCGTCACGCGAGGCATGATTCAGTATACGGGAGATCTCTGTTTTTATGTCCATCTATTTGCTGGACACTACACTAGCTGCTCGACCGTCGCGACTTGTGGATGGCTTGCGATGACTGCCTCGGCCCAACGCTGTTCATATGGGCTGCGTTTCGTCGGCGCCTTGCCTAACCAAAGCGCGATCAATCGCAGATTAGGGAGAGTGCGACGCCGCGGCTTCGAGCACCCTGGGACCGAGTTTGCGCGCCAGGGCTGTACGTATTCCTTGACCCGGCTTCGTCCTCCACCATAACCCTGCTGATGCAACTCGCGGCAGAGTTGAGACGCATTGTGGCAGCCTTCCGCCCATCGTTTCTGCAGGTATCCTCGAAAGGAATCCAACTCGGACCGCCGGCGCCGTGGTGCACGCTCTATAAATTCCTTCGTCCGCACATAGCGTCGAACGGTCGTCCGGCTAAGACCAAACTTACGAGAGATCGCGCGAAGCGTGACGCCCTCCTCATACGCCGCAACTACTGCGTCAAATCGAGCCTTCGGTTTCTCCCGCGACGGTTGGCGCTCCTGATGGTACTGGATGAGTGTCGGCGGTGCAGCTTCTCGAACCGGTGAACCCTCTTGGCCATCTAATTTCATTGCCTCGCTTAGCGGTAGCGTCGAATCCGATTGCGTCGAATCGGAAGGTAACTCGACCTGGCCTAAGGCCTGAGCCAGTCGCTCCAGCACCCGTTGGAGCGCCTGCGTCAGATTGCAGTAAAGGTGAAATCGATCCGCCACCTGAACGGCGTCAGGCGCACCACGCCGCGCACCTTCGGCATAAGCACCTGCGCGATCACGGCTGATCACCTGGACACTGGGATGAGCCAGGAGCCATTTTGCCAATGTGTCGGATTCACGATCGGGAAGAAGATCGATAGGTCGGCGTCGTTCTAGATCCACCAAAACTGTGCCGTAGCGATGGCCGCGGCGCCAGGCCCAATCATCCACCCCGAGAACTTTGACATTATCGGCGTGTTCTGCAGACGGAACTTGGTTGAGGAGCCGCAGGATGGTGTCTGCGCTGCAATTAATTCCCAACGCCGTCGCCATGCGATGCCCCGCCTCGCCGCCCAATGCGTAGCCGATCTCCTGCAAGGCTTTGCGCTGTCGACAGGTTTGTCGCCCATGGGGCGGAACCACAACCGGCAACCGTTGCGTGAAGATGCATCGGGGACAATCAGGCGTCCGACAATAAAAACGATGTGTCCGCAGACAGATTCGCACCACCGCGCCGTGGCAAGGGAGATCGCGTAACGTGCGGGAATAACGACTGTGAATGTGAGAGGAATGCACGCCACATCGCGGACAGGCGCAACCAACCCAAGTTGCCGAGACGGTCATCATGATGACACCACCCTGCCGAGACATGTCTTCCAACGTCAAGCATGATGGATCGGGCAGGCATAAAGGCAAAAGGCCGGGGGAGGCAGCCATTTGCCCTTCCAGTTTAAAACATTCCGTGTAGTATTTGTTTTACCCATAAAAGGGAACCAGCACTTCCACCAAAAGTGCGGAAGATCCCTGGACCTCGCACCTGGCGCTGTGGTGGCAGCGGCACAAAATCATCGCCAGAGCCTCAGGAACCCTCCCAAGCCAGTGGCGGAGTATTTGGAAACGCCTGAAAGGCAGGGCCTTACTCAGACAGTATCGGTTCTTAGAGAATACGTGTTCTGAGGAATGCTGCCCGGTGCAGATGAACGTGAAAGCGCGTGAGCGCTGGAACAGCCGCGATGGTCTTTGAACGGAGAAGCAGCTCGCGGAGTTGTTGAAGAGAGGAGATTTTGCTGCAAAAAGCGAATGAGCGAAGGTCTCTGGTCGAGTTGCGGCGCCAGGCTCGGGACCTGGCGGCCAACGCGGCAGAGGGGATGCCTGGGAACTACCACAAGACCCTGGCGCAGGTTGAAGTATGATGGACAGCCTGGCCGAAAAGTATCGACTGCGACCAAGCCGGGGAATCACTCGAACAGTGAGCGTAATACTACTTTTCCCATAGCTAAATCGACCAGACTTTTTTGGCCATGCGCGGCAACCGACCTGCTGAAGCACACTGTCCAGCCCATCTGAATGATGAAATTAGTTGGTATCGGACTTACCCACACATCTCTCAATCGATGGTAGATGACGCCGCTATCCTCTCGCCAACGCAATTCGCCAGCGTGCCCTTAGGATTTCGACTTCCGTGAGCGCTTCGTCGATATCCTTCCGCTCAGTTCCCAATCGCCGGTGAATCGGCGGATGGTAAGCGCGGCGAAATCGTAAATGCAGGTCTGCGGCGCGGCGTTCGTCGCCCAGGTAGTCCGTCAGGAGGTTCATCGCCCATTCCCCTTTACGCTGGGGCACGTCCAACAATCGCAACTGTTGACCGGGCCTCTCCACCACCGCCTCCCAGCCCTCCCCGATCCGGTAGCCTTGGTAGGTGACTTTTGGTAGAGTCCGCTCCATATTGTTGATAATTTTGCCACAGTGCGCGCCCCATTGGCGTTTTTCACTGGCGTCCTGACCAGTAAGCATCAAATATTCTGAATCAACCGTCTGGGCGAATCATCACCCCTGCGAGCAACTCCGTAACCCCTGTCCGGTCGCCACAAGGCGAGCCGCGAGGTTTGGTGCGCCAGCTCAAATCTATGCTTTCAAAAGGAACCGAAAATGGCACTCAAGGAATACAAACCAGGAACCGCATTCAACGGCGTGATCGGGCGCACGTTCGATGTCTCCAGCCCGGCTTGGCCCGAACCACTACGGGCAAAAGACGGTGCACCCAACGTTTTGTTCATCGTGCAGGACGATACGGGCTTCGGCCATCTGGGCTGCTTTGGAAGCCCGATTTCGACTCCCAACACCGATCAACTCGCGAAAGACGGCCTGCTTTTCACCAACATGCACACTACGGCGCTATGTTCGCCGTCACGCTCCTGTGTCCTGACTGGGCGCAACCATCACTCGAACGCCATGTCTTGTATCACCGAAGGGTCGACCGGCTATCCGGGTGCAAACGGCAATATTCCCTTCGAAAATGGATTCCTTTCGGAGATGCTCCTCCAGCGCGGCTACAACACCTATGCCATAGGCAAGTGGCACCTGACACCGTCGGAACAGATGTCGGGGGCCGGTCCGTATGATCGCTGGCCTTTAGGGCGCGGCTTCGAGCGCTACTATGGCTACCTCGGCGGAGATACGCACCAGTACTATCCGGAGTTGGTCTCTAATAACCAAACCGTCGAACCGCCGAAGACTCCTGAAGAAGGGTACATCCTGATAGAGGATCTGACGGACAAGGCCATCAGCTTCATCGCCGACTCAAAACAGGTCGCTCCGAACAAGCCCTTCTTCCTGTACTTCTGCCCTGGCGCGGGGCATGCGCCGCATCACGTTCCGAAAGAGTGGGCGGACAAATATAAAGGAAAGTTCGACGACGGCTGGGACGCCTATCGCGAAAAGACCTTCGCCCGGCAAAAAGAGATGGGCATTGTTCCGAAAGATGCCGAGCTCTCTCGCCATGATCCCGACGTGCAAGACTGGAATACCCTGTCGGCCGACGAGAAAAAGCTTTATTCCCGCATGATGGAAGTGTTCGCGGGATTCCTGACCCAGAACGACTACCACTATGGCCGCCTGTTCGAATTCCTGAAAACGATCGGCGAGTGGGAGAACACGCTCATCATGTTCATCTCCGACAACGGGGCCAGCGCGGAAGGCGGACCCCACGGATCGATCAACGAAAACAAGTTCTTCAACAATGTGCCGGATTCGTTGGAAGAGAACTTAAAGAAGATCGATCAGTTGGGCGGGCCGACGACCTACAATCACTACGCCTGGGGCTGGGCCTTCGCGGGAAATACTCCGTTCCGCCGCTGGAAGCGCGAAACCTATCGCGGTGGCGTCAGCGACCCGTTCATCGTCCACTGGCCCAAGGGGATCAAAGCGAAGGGCGAAATCCGCACGCAGTATGCCCATGCCATCGACATGGTGCCCACGGTGCTCGAAGCTCTCGGGCTTGAGGCGCCGTCTTCCGTCAAAGGTGTAGCCCAGTCGCCGATCGAGGGGCTCAGCTTTGCCCATGCCTTCGATGACGCAAAGGCACCCACGAAGCACATCACCCAGTACTTCGAAATGATGGGGCATCGGTCCATCTATCACGACGGCTGGCGCGCGGTTTGCCCGTGGCCTGGGCCGTCATTCACGGAAGCGGGCGTTGGCTTCGGCATGCCAATCGACTATGCGAAGTTGACCGAGCTGGACGCCAAGGGCTGGGAGCTGTACCACCTGGAGACAGACTACGCCGAAAACCACAACCTGGCCGCAGAGAACCGCGAGAAACTAATCGAAATGGTCGGCACCTGGTACGTCGAGGCGGGCAAGTACAACGTCCTGCCCATCGATTCGCGCGGCGCCGCTCGTGCTCTCGACGAAAGGCCGCAGATCGCGGTAGGCCGCAACACTTGCACCTACTATCCGGACACGCAGGCAGTGCCGCTGAACTCCTGTCCACAGGTGCTGAACCGGCCGCACAGCATCACGGCGGAGGTTGAGATTCCCAAAGGTGGCGCGGAAGGAGTCCTACTCTGCTGTGGAAGTGTCCAGGGCGGCTATTCCTTCTACGTCCAAAACGGCAAGCTGCACTACGGCTACAACTACGTGGACAGCCAATATTTTGACATTGAATCGACGGTGCCCGTCCCGGAGGGACGCCACCAACTACGCTACGAGTTCGAGGTGACGGGCAAGCCCGCCATTATGAAGGGCAAAGGCGCGCCGGGCATCGGCCGGCTTTACGTGGACGGCAAGCTGGCCGGGCAGGGCGATCTTCCACTCACGATACCCATCATCATGTCCTTTGGCGGTGGTATCTCATGCGGCGCCAACGCTGGTTCGCCCGTGTGTGACAAGTACGAATCGCCATTCAAGTTCACCGGTACAATCTACAGCGCGACCGTGGACGTGAGCGGCGAAGCGATCAAGGACACAGAGGCCGAGATGCGCGTACACATGGCCCGTCAGTAGCACGTTCTGGACCGGCAGTCCTAGCCTTAAACCAGGCTGCCGGTCAACGTGCGTCGAGAGAGCCTCACACAATACGGAGCACGCATATGCTGGATCTTGCACAGACTCTTAAGGACCTCGTCGGCCGGTTGGACGGGCCGCTGCATTTTCGGTTCATTTTCCAGCCGCTCATGGCTTCCTTCTTCGCCATTCGGGACGGAAGAAGGGACGCCCATGAAGGGCGGACTCCTTTTCGAGTGTTAACTAAGCCAGGGCAGCGGCGCGAGGTGCTCCTGAGCAGTTGGAAGTCGGTTGGCAAGGTGTTCGTCCTCGCCCTAGTCCTTGACGCAGTCTATCAGTTCAAAGTGCTCGGCTGGTTCTACCCGGGCCAAGCATTGTTAGTGGCAGTATTCCTGGCGATTGTCCCGTACCTCCTGCTGCGAGGTTTCGCGAACCTTCTCACGAGGCGAAAGGGCGAGAGCTTAAGAGTGACGCAGCATGAAATCTTACAAAGAAAGGGAGATTAAAATTTATGGCAACAAATAAGCCGAACAATGATCCAGACCGGGACCGGAGCAAGCTCCCCCTGCCAGAACTGCCTTTTCGGGGCAAGATCGGCAAGACGTATCTTGACTCCGAAATGGACTGGCCCAGAGTCCCGGCGCCACCGGAGGGTGCGCCAAACGTAGTCGTCATCTTGCTGGACGACGTGGGCTTCGGCCAGGTCAGCACATTCGGCGGGCCGGTGCCGACGCCCTCGCTCGACAAGCTCGCGGCGCGCGGGCTGCGCTATAACCGTTTCCACACCACCGCGATCTGCGGGCCGTCGCGCGCGGCGCTGCTCACCGGGCGCAATCACCACAATTGCGGCTCGGGCTTTTTGGTCGAGTGGGCAACAGGCTTCCCAAGCTACAACTGCGAGATCCCGAAGACAACCGCAACCGTCGGCGAGGTGTTGAAAGGCAACGGCTACAGCACTTCATGGTTCGGCAAGGATCACAACACGCCCGACTGGGAGAGCAGCGTTGCAGGCCCGTTTGACCGCTGGCCAACCGGCTTGGGATTCGACTACTTCTACGGTTTTATCGGCGGCGAGACCAACCAATGGTATCCGGTGCTGTTCGAAAACACGGTAGCTGTCGAGCCGGACAAGACGCCCGAAGAGGGCTATCATTTCATGACGGACATGACCTTACAAGGCGATCCACTGGCTGCGCTACAACAAATCCGTCGCGCCGCAGAAGCCCGTCTTTCTCTACTTCGCCCCCGGCGCGGCCCACGCTCCGCACCATTCGCCGCGCGACTGGCGCGAGAAGTTCAAGGGCATGTTCGATGCAGGCTGTGACGCCGTGCGCGAGGAGACCTATCAGCGTCAACTGAAAATGGGGATTATCCCGCCCGATACCCTCCTTACGCCCCGTCCCGAGTGGGTCAAGCCGTGGGATTCGCTGACTGCCGACGAAAGAACGTTGTTCGCAGCGTTCATGGAGAACTTCGCCGGCTATCTCTCCTTCGCGGATCACGAATGCGGCCGCCTGCTCGAAGCCGTCCGGGAACTGCCGGACGCCGACAACACACTCATCTTCTTCATCGTGGGCGACAACGGCGCCAGTTCCGAAGGAGGCTTTTCGGGGACGGCCAACGAAGTGATGAATCTCAACGGCATCCCATCCTCCTTGGCAGACAATATGAAGATCCTCGCCGACATCGGAGGGCCGCACACCGAGCCGCACTACCCTGTGGGCTGGGCGTGGGCCGGCAATGCTCCCTTCAAGTGGGTCAAGCAGGTTGCCTCTCATCTGGGCGGGACACGCAACCCGATGGTGGTCTCATGGCCGGCGAAGATTAAGGACATGGGTGGAATGCGTGATCAGTTCACCCACCTGATCGATAGCGTGCCCACAATCCTGGCCACCGCCCAGATCCCCGCCCCGGTCAGTGTCAACGGGGTAGACCAGAAGCCAATGGATGGCGTGACTATCGCTTCCACCTTCGACAACGCCAAGGCTCGCCCGGTACGCGAACGCCAGTACTTCGAGATCTTCACCAACCGGGCCATCTACGATAAAGGCTGGATCGCCTGCGCGCAGCACACGTTGCCGTGGCGCCAGGACTTAGCCCCAGGCCATTGGGAAAATGACCGGTGGGAGCTGTATAACCTCGACGACGATTTCAGCGAAGGCAACGACCTGGCGGCCAAATATCCGGAAAAGCTCGCGGAGCTGAAAGCGATCTTCGATGAGGAGGCCGCGAAGAACCACGTTTACCCGTTCGACGATCGTGGCATCGGGCGGGCCTTTGTGCCGAAACCGTCACCAGGCGGATCGGACCCCAAGCGCACTAAGTTCACGTACTACAGCGGTGTTTCCAGGCTGGCCGAAACCGCGGCGCCCAACACGAAGAACGTTTCGCACCGGATCACCGCGCAGATCGACATGCCCGCCGGTGGCGAAGGAGTGATTTTGGCGGAAGGGGGCATTTCGGCTGGCTATGCGCTCTACGTTCAGAACGGCAAGCTGGTCTACCATTACAACTGGTTCGAGCGCGAGCGCACCAACCTTGTTTCGAACATTCCCGTTCCCGCCGGAAAGTCCAGCGTCACCGTGGAGTTCGCCTACGATGGTGGTGGTCTGGGCAAAGGCGGCGAGGCAGTCATCGGAATCAACGGCAAGGAGGTGGGCCGGGCTCGCATTGAGCACACGGTCCCCGGGCGCTTCGGAATCGACACCTTCGGCCTGGGGTCGGACACTGGCTCGCCCGTCAGCAACACCTACAACCCGCCGTTTCCGTTCACGGGAACGGTGGAGCGCGTCGACATCGAGCTGGGGCCGCACAATCTGAGCCCAGCGGATGAGGACAAGCTCCACGCAATGTACACGGCATTCGTAGGTGCGCACGACTAGCTACGGCAAGCTGCTGGCTGGCATCGCCATGGCTCGCAATAAACACACTGAGGCCGGTAGCCCACTACGGGGCTGCCGGTCAGTGGGAATACTGCGGAGCAGGTCAAGACCGGAATCGATGAAACAGAACACGATGTCGTTGCCTCGTCCATTCCATCTTGTGTCCGAGCCCACTGGCGCCACGTGCAACCTGGACTGAAAGTACTGGACTGGCGTCCACATCCGTGAAATGCAAACTTACGTCCAAGTGGATTGTTCCTTCAAGAGCACACCACCCAGCCTCTCGCCTAGCTCTTCCGCCTTCAGGTTTTAGTTTCTTCGATTTATTTTGAGTCCAGCTGCCCAGGTACCTCATCCCCACTGTGCCCGCCAGGAATCAAACCAAACGCTGGCGTATATCTGGCTCAGTGTAAGCGAGCCTTATTCTCAGGCAGGAAACAGAAGGAGTAAAGGAGTCATGGCAACAAAACAACCAAACATTCTCATCTTATGGGGCGATGACATCGGCATGTGGAACATCAGCAAATACAGCGATGGCATGATGGGCTATCGGACCCCAAATATCGACCGCCTCGGCGACGAAGGGGTCAAACTGACCGATTGGTACGGCCAGCAGAGCTGCACGGCCGGACGTGCCGCCTTCATCACCGGCCAGAACCCGCTTCGCACCGGCTTGACTAAAGTCGGAATGCCCGGCTCCACTCTCGGACTTCAGCCGGAAGACCCGACCATCGCTGAATTGCTCAAACCGCTGGGCTACGCCACCGGCCAGTTCGGCAAAAACCACCTCGGCGATCGGAATGAATTCTTGCCGACCTTGCACGGATTCGACGAATTCTTCGGCAATCTCTATCACCTGAACGCGGAAGAAGAACCGGAGCTGCCCGACTATCCCAAGGATCCGGCCTTCAGGGCGAAATTTGGGCCCCGAGGCGTTCTGCACTGCATAGCGACGGACAAGGACGATCCGACCGTTGATCCCCGCTTTGGCCGAGTAGGCAAGCAGACGATTAAGGACACCGGTCCGCTGACCATTAAGCGCATGGGAACTGTTGACGAGGAGATCACTTCAGCCGCTATTGACTGGATAGAGAAGCAGGTCAAAGCGGACAAGCCATTCTTCCTCTGGTACAACTCGACAGCCATGCATATGAGAACCCACCTCGCCGACAAGAACCGCGGCAAGAGCGGGCAGGACGATTACAGCGATCGGATGGTCACCCACGACGAACAAATCGGCCAGGTGCTCAATAAACTCGATGAGTTGGGAATCGCCGACAACACCATCGTTATGTATTCCACCGACAACGGTCCGGAGAACGACACCTGGCCCGATGGCGCCAATACGCCGTTCCGCAGCCAGAAGGACACCAACTGGGAAGGCGCTTGGCGCGTTCCGTGTTTCTTCCGCTGGCCAGGCAAGATCAAAGCCGGTACAGTGCTCAATGGTATAGGCTCTCACCAAGACATGCTGCCGACGTTGCTGGCGGCGGCGGGCGATCCGAACATCAGCCAGAAGCTCTTGAACGGCTACAAAGTTGGGAACAAGACCTTCAAGGTGCATATCGACGGGATCAACGTGCTGCCCTATCTGACAGGCCAAGTGAAGGAAAGCCCCAGGGAGTGCTTCTTCTACGTGAGCGATGACGGTGGTATCATGGCTCTCCGTCACGGCGACTGGAAGTTGGTGTTTGAAGAGCAGCGTGCAGTCTCAACGCGGGTTTGGGCAGAGCCCCTCGTAAAGCTGCGGATGCCGCTCGTGTTTCACCTGCGGCGCGATCCGTTCGAGCGCGCCGACTTCAACTCCAACACCTACTGGAATTGGGTGATGAGTCACGCCTTCCTTCTTTACGGAGCTCAAGCGGTGGTGGCGGCGCAGATCGAGAACTTCGTGAAGTACCCGCCGCGCCAGAAGGCAGCCTCCTTCAACCTCGACTCGGTGATGGAGCAATTGGCGCCGGCGATCAAGGCCGAAAAGGCTAAAGAAGCGGCAGAAGAAGCGGCAAAGAAGGTGCCAAACAGCGGAGCGAACATCAAGGAGACACCGATTCCGGTTCATGCGAAGGGCGATTAGGGACCATCGCATCGGGGAGGCGTGAGAAGACTCCTTTTCTTAGGCTTAGCGACCTTTGAGGCTACAATACTCTAGCCGCCTCTGACGGAGGATGCCTTGGTGGTAGAGTCGCGACTCGCCGAAGTGTCTGAAAATGAGTGTCGGGCCGTACTACGCGCGAATCGGTCGCCCCAATTCGCAGCAGTGTGCGGCCCGTCTTTTTTAGTTTCGAGCGTTGGTTGAGACCATCTTGTTTACGACCGTACACGGCATTCGTAGGTGCGCACGACTAGCGAGCAGTCAACGCCGGCGCGTCGCATGGCGGGGCAATAAAGACACTCAGGCCTGTGGGCCGCACCGGGCTGTCGAATCGCCGGGAATAGTGTAGTGCAGGCGAAAGAAGCGATCCATGAAACAGAACACGATCTCACAGCAACGGCCATTTCACCTTCTGTCCAAGCCCACGGGCGCCACGTGCAACCTGGACTGCAAGTACTGCTTCTTTCTCTCCAAGGAGACACTCTACCCGGGCGACCGGTTCCGCATGTCCAACCAGATGCTGGAGACCTATATTCGGCAGCTCCTGGAGGCGCAGCCGACAGGTGAGGTCGAGGTCGCTTGGCAGGGTGGCGAGCCGACCCTGATGGGACTCGATTTCTTCAAGCGGTCGATCGATTACGTAGAAAAGTACCGCAAGCCCAGCCAGACCATTTTGCACACGATACAGACCAACGGAACCCTGCTGAACGGCGAATGGTGCGCCTTCTTCAAGCAGCACCCCTTTCTCATCGGTCTTAGCGTGGACGGCCCAAAGACGATGCACGACGCCAATCGGGTGAATAAGGCCGGGGCAGGAAGCTTCGATCAGGTCCGCGGCATCTACCACAAGGGCTGGACCGCGGTGACCCGGCACAAGACGCCATGGCTCCTGATGGGTGAAAAAACCGTGCCCTTCGATGACGACAACTGGGAGCTCTACGACACCAGTAAGGACTGGAGCCAAGCGAACAACCTGGCCCTTCAGATGCCCGAAAAGCTTTACGAACTACAGCGCCTATGGCTGATCGAAGCGACACGCCGCAACGTATTGCCCCTCGATGACAGGGGCGTTGAACGGGCGATCCCGGAAAAAGCGGGGCGGCCGCTGCTGATTAAGGGGAACTCCCAAATTCTATTTGGAAGCATGGGGCATCTCTCTGAAAACTCGGTCGTCAACATCAAGAACAAGTCCCACTCGGTGACCGCTGAGATCTTTGTGCCCACAATCGGGGCTGAGGGTGTCATCGTCTGTCAAGGCGGCAACATCGGTGGCTGGGGCCTCTACGCCAAGGGCGGCAAGCTCAAATACTGTTACAACTTGTTCGGCATCCATCAGTTCTTCGCCGAATCAAGCAGCGCACTGACTCCCGGTGACCACCAAGTACGTATGGAGTTTGCCTACGCCGGTGGTGGTCTCGGCAAGGGTGGCACGGCATCCTTGTATGTGGATGGCAAAAAAGGTCGGCGAGGGCACGGTCGCCGCCACGGCGGCCATGATCTTCTCCGCCGACGATGGTTGCGACGTTGGGGTGGACACGGGATCTCCGGTCTCACCGGACTACGGGTCGCGCGGGAATGAGTTTTCAGGTCGTATCAAGGGCGTTCAGTTGGCCATCGCCGATGATGCGGTGAGCCTCGATCACCTCATCTCGCCGGAGGACGCCATTCGAATCGCCATGGCGCAGCAGTAAACCAGGGGACCGCACGGCGGCGAGCGCATCTATGTTCGAATATCCTATTCGTCTGTTCTTCCTCTCGCTGGTTGGGCTGTGGCTTGCCGCACAGATCGGAGCCTCGCTGCAGAAATGGCGGACCTTAAACGAAGAACAGCGCTCCGCGTTTACCGGGAGGAAGCCGGGCAGACGAATCTGCTTGGCGTTGTGCACCTCGTCTATTAAAAAGATCGATTCAACCAAGGAGAAAATATGAGCTCGCAAGACCAAGACAATATTCAACGCAACGTTCTTCCCATCCCGGATCGGCCGCGCACCGGCCTGGTCACCTATGATGCCAAGGATCCGGACACCAGGTTCCCGCCGATTACGCAGTTGCGCCCACCCAAGGGCGCCCCGAACGTCCTGATCGTCTTGCTTGACGACGCAGGCTTTGGAGCCTCCAGCGCCTTTGGCGGTCCATGTAGCACGCCGAACGCCGAGAACTTGGCAGCCGGTGGCCTGAAATACAACCGCTTTCATACCACAGCGCTCTGCTCGCCCACGCGGCAGGCCCTGCTGACCGGACGCAACCACCACACAGTTGGCATGGGCGGAATCACCGAAATGGCCACCGGGGCGTCTGGCTATAACTCGGTTCTACCGAACACCTGCGCGCCACTCGCCCGCACCCTCAAGCTCAACGGGTATGCAACGGCGCAGTTCGGCAAGTGTCACGAGGTTCCAGTCTGGGAGACCGGTCCGGCCGGGCCCTTTGACGCTTGGCCTACCGGGGGAGGCGGATTCGAGTATTTCTATGGATTCATCGGCGGCGAGACGAACCAATGGTATCCGTCGCTCTATGAAGGCACCACCCCGGTGGAGAACAAGAAGACCCCCGAAGATGGCTACCACTTCATGGAAGACATGACCGACAAGGCTATGAATTGGATTGGGCAACAAAAGGCACTCATTCCCGATAAGCCCTTCTTCGTCTACTTTGCGCCCGGCGCAACTCACGCCCCGCACCACGTCCCGAAGGAATGGGCGGATAAGCACAAAGGCAAGTTCGACCAAGGCTGGGACAAGCTGCGCGAACAGACCTTTGCCCGCCAGAAAAAGTTGGGTGTCATTCCGCCAGATTGTCAACTCACGCAAAGGCACAAAGAAATCCCTGCCTGGGATGAGATGCCCGCTGCGCTCAAGCCCGTGCTTATCCGCCAGATGGAAGTTTACGCCGGATTCATGGAGTACACCGATCACCAAGTTGGCCGGTTGGTGGATTCGCTGAAAAAACTCAATCTGCTCGATGAAACGCTGATCTACTACATCATTGGCGACAATGGGGCGTCCGCTGAAGGGACTCTACAGGGCACATACAACGAGGGCATCCTTTTCAACGGTGCGAACGCGCTGGAGACCCCCGAGTTCTTGATGGCGCGGCTGGACAAATTGGGCGGGCCGGAATCTTACAACCACTACGCTGTGGGCTGGGCCCACGCCATGAACACACCGTATCAGTGGAGCAAGCAGGTCGCCTCACACTGGGCCGGTACGCGCAACGGTTTGATCGTGCACTGGCCGAAGGGGATCAAGGGGAAAGGCGAAATCCGCACCCAGTTCTCTCATGTGATTGACGTGGCGCCGACCATCCTCGAAGTGGCGGGTCTGCCGGAGCCGCTTTTCGTCAACGGAGTCCAGCAGCACCCCATCGAGGGCGTGAGCATGGCGTACTCGTTCAACGATGCCAAGGCGGCCGAGCGGCATGAGACACAGTATTTCGAGATGTTCGGCAACCGCGGCATCTACCACAAGGGCTGGACCGCGGTCACGAAACACAGGACGCCGTGGCTCCTGGTTACGGGCGAGAAAATCCCGGCATTCGACGATGACAATTGGGAACTGTATGACACCAATAAAGACTGGAGCCAGGCGTACAACCTAGCCAAGCAGATGGCTGAAAAATTGCACCAATTGCAGCGCCTATGGCTGATCGAGGCGACCCGCTACAACGTACTACCGCTCGATGACCGGGGCGCTGAAGGGATCAACTCTGATATGGCGGGACGCCCGGTGCTGATCAAAGGCAAATCGCAAATCCTATTCGGGAGCATGGGGCGTCTCTCTGAAAACTCGGTCGTCAATATGAAGAACAAATCCCACTCGGTGACCGCCGAGATCGTTGTACCTGAAACCGGGGCTGAGGGCGTCATCATCGCGCAAGGCGGCAACATTGGCGGCTGGAGCCTCTACGCGAAGGGCGGCAAGCTCAAATACTGTTACAACTTCCTTGGCCTTCAGCAATTCTATGCTGAATCAAGCAGCTCGCTGGCTCCGGGCGAGCACCAGGTGCGTATGGAGTTTGCGTATGCTGGTGGTGGCCTGGGTAAGGGAGGCACAGCGACTTTGTTCGTCGATGGCAAAAAGGTCGGCGAAGGCAAGGTAGGCGCCACGGCAGCCATGATCTTCTCTGCCGATGATGGTTGCGACGTAGGGGTGGACGGGGGCTCTCCTGTCTCACCGGACTACGGATCGCGCGGAAACGAGTTTTCCGGCCACGTCAAGGGCGTGCAACTCGCCATCGCCGAGGCTGCCGAGAGCGTCGATCACCTCGTCTCGCCGGCGGATGCCATCCGCATCGCCATGGCGGTGCAGTAACGGGGCGCCCCGCAAGGGCGGCGGTGAGCACATCACCCAGTGCCGTCTCCACAATTTCCGCAACGTCTGGGCCACCTGCGTCTGGCTGTTCGCAACCTATCAGATTACCCATAGATTCCACCGACGAGGCTAAATTTAATAGATCGCACGTGGGGATCGGCCCATCACCATAAAGGCACCGTGTTAAAGGGCCCCGCTTGCCTCGTTGCTGGGGGCTCGCGACCCCGACAAAGAAAAGGAAGGAAAACAATCATGTATTTTACGGATGACTCGCTCTTACCAGAAAATCAGGCGCCGCTGATGATAACAGCCTCGCCCTATGGACCCATCTGGATGCCGGAGGATTGCACTCCGGAGCAGAAACTCCCAGTCACATGGGAAGAACAGACTCAGGCCGCTGTGGATTGTTACAACGCAGGCGCCACAGTCCTGCATATCCATGTGCGCGATCCCAAGACCGGGCACATCTCCAAGAACTTCCAGGAATACAGCGACCAGGTCGGACGTTTGCGGAATGCGGTGCCCAAAATGATCCTGCAGATGGGCGGATCCATCTCTTTTGCGCCGGAGCCGGGCGAAGAGGCGAAGTTCCAAAGCTACGACTCGCGCCACAAGCTGGCCGAGATCGACCCCAAGCCGGATCAGGTCACGGTTACATGTGGCACATCGCTCTATGATCTGACGGCATTGCACCCAATCGATAGCGTTTGAGGGAACACGATTTAGCTAACCCTGCGATGATCCACGCCATGGCCAACCTGGTGGCCGACTCAACACCGGATTTCTATCTGGAGAACATTAAGCGTCTGGTGCAGCATGGTATCCAGCCCTACTTCGCCCTCGGCCATGTCCACAGCCTGGAACTGGTGGAGCGGCTGATCCGCAAAGGTTACTACAAGGGACCCGTGAACGGTTTCTTCAGCATTGGCGGCGGTGGCATGTGCGGCTCGAACCCGTTCGACCTGATGGAGCTGATCCGCCGCACGCCCCATGGTTCCGTCTTCACCTATCAGACGACATTCCGTCTTACCCACCCTGTCTCCGCCATCTGCATCGCGCTCGGACAGCATACTCGCGCCGGCATCGAGGACAACCTCTGGAACACCACCAAGGGTGAGCGCATGACCACCATTCAGATGATTGAGCGCCACGTCCGAATGGCGAAGGAGCTGGGTCGGCCTATCGCGACAGCCGAACAGGCTCGCCAGATGCTCAAAATCGGCGTTAGCTTACAATTCCACTGAGGAAACACTCGCCAACCTTGGCTTGCCGCCGAACCGCCGTCCGGGGAACATGGGCTTCCTGGTCCATGAAACGGATGGAAATTACCACCCGGCGGCGCAAGGTGGGTGCGGACACATCCACGCCGGGGAATGGGAGAGGAGTTGTTGGCGTCCCGTCTGTGGCGGTGGCGGGCTAAGGGCTGAGACCGGGCCGGGAGTCCCTTCCCGATTCGACATGCCTGCCTTTATTGAAATAGCCCATTTCGATGAGGTGTCGCCTGGAAGGGGCTCTCGGTTCATCGCCGCAGGCCAGGACGTGGCCTTATTCAACGTGACGGAACTATATGCGCCATTGCCGATACTTGTCCTCACGCCGGGGGCTCGCTGGGCATGGGAAAACTTGACGGCAGTGATCGTGACCTGTCCCTTGCACGGCATGAAATTCGACGTGACAACCGGATGTTTTGCGGGCACTTCGGAATTCGGTGTCGCCTCATATCCGGTGAAGGTTGTGGACGGGAAAGTCATGGCCGCAGTTTCTTGAGCCAACACAAGGAGAGAAAGAATTCGATTTCGCTCCGCCCCAGTTTTCACGATCTGCTGGAGCGAGAACTGAAACGGAAAGAAAACGTGAGACAGCTAGAAAAGGAGAAGAGAAAATGGCTACTCACGTTGGAGCGCAGTAAACCCCCGCGACTGATCAATCAGCAGATCCCTGGGGCCGTCCCTCGATAAACTCCAGGAATGGGACCCCCATGGATCGGAATTGCTGTTGCGTGTGGGCGCAAACCCTTGGAATAGCGGCGTTCTACCGCGCAAGGAGGTCGAACTGATCTTCCTCGGGCTGAACTGTTCCTGCACAAATCTTGATGAAGAGGGTACTCGTCGGCAGATTCGCCGTGCACTTGACGCTGGCGCTTCGCGCGACGAGGTCCTCCTGGTGCTCAAATGCGGTGCCGGTATGGCGGTTCACTCATGCAGTCTAGGCGCTCCCATCCTGCTGGAGGAGATGAAGGCCGCTGGAGTGAAAGCAGCGGGTGGCCCGAAGCCCGAGACGCCGGCTTGCGACGCGATGCGGGCGATCGGACAATGGAACACTGCCTGGGATCCGTTCTTCGAGCTTTCGCCTCTTTGGACCGATGAATTCTTCGCTTTCGGAGCGAGCGTTTACAAGAGCGGCATTTTCACGCCGAGGTTCATGGAGCTGATCAGCATTGCTTTCGACGCGTCCATCACGCACATGTACGCGCCGGGCGTTCGCCGGCACATCAAAGGAGCACTCCAAGCGGGAGCGACCCCGGAAGAGATCATGGCAGTCCTTCAGATTTGTGTGTCGATGGGCGTTCAAGCTTGCGCCAAGGGCGTGCCCATTCTCGCGGAAGAAATCCAAGGCAAATGACTCTCGCAGACTTTATCGAAGCAACGCAGGCTGAGTAAAACGTCCTCTCGGAAGGGGGCACCAACCGAATTCCCCAATCGCACGGATAGCCGAAAAGTGTCGTGCAACCGGCGCATCCTTGCTGATCGCAGCGCCAGTCATGGCGGTTGTTGTGCCGCTATGGTGACAACACCCTGGCCTGGGGCGTCCGCCTAGGCGTGGCGATGGCCCACACTCTCAAAGACGACGGAGCAGTTACATTTCGGGACTCGTCACGGTGCTAAACAAGACATAAGCCTTGGGGTACACAGGCCTTCAGCAATTCTATGCTGAATCAAGCAGCTCGCTGGCTCCGGGTGAGCACCAGGTGCGCATGGAGTTTGCGTAGCTGGTGGTGGCCTGGGTAAGGGAGGCACAGCGATTTTGTTCGTCGATGGCAAGAAGGTCGGCGAAGGCAAGGTCGGCGCCACGGCAGCCATGATCTTCTCTGCCGATGATGGTTGCGACGTAGGGGTGGACGGGGGCTCTCCTGTCTCACCGGACTACGGGTCGCGCGGCAATGAGTTTTCAGGTCGTATCAAGGGCGTTCAGTTGGCCATCGCCGATGATGCGGTGAGCCTCGATCACCTCATCTCGCCGGAGGACGCCATTCGAATCGCCATGGCGCAGCAGTAAACCAGGGGACCGCACGGCGGCGAGCGCATCTATGTTCGAATATCCTATTCGTCTGTTCTTCCTCTCGCTGGTTGGGCTGTGGCTTGCCGCACAGATCGGAGCCTCGCTGCAGAAATGGCGGACCTTAAACGAAGAACAGCGCTCCGCGTTTACCGGGAGGAAGCCGGGCAGACGAATCTGCTTGGCGTTGTGCACCTCGTCTATTAAAAAGATCGATTCAACCAAGGAGAAAATATGAGCTCGCAAGACCAAGACAATATTCAACGCAACGTTCTTCCCATCCCGGATCGGCCGCGCACCGGCCTGGTCACCTATGATGCCAAGGATCCGGACACCAGGTTCCCGCCGATTACGCAGTTGCGCCCACCCAAGGGCGCCCCGAACGTCCTGATCGTCTTGCTTGACGACGCAGGCTTTGGAGCCTCCAGCGCCTTTGGCGGTCCATGTAGCACGCCGAACGCCGAGAACTTGGCAGCCGGTGGCCTGAAATACAACCGCTTTCATACCACAGCGCTCTGCTCGCCCACGCGGCAGGCCCTGCTGACCGGACGCAACCACCACACAGTTGGCATGGGCGGAATCACCGAAATGGCCACCGGGGCGTCTGGCTATAACTCGGTTCTACCGAACACCTGCGCGCCACTCGCCCGCACCCTCAAGCTCAACGGGTACCGGACAGTTTCCAGACGACGTCGAACTGGACATCGATAAGACGGACTTCTCTCCGGGGGTGCGGCGCATGTTCGCAGCAGTCGGCGGCGTGGCGCCCTTTGCGCAAGGTCGAGACCAAATGAAGCTCCTAGCGGACTTAGAAGTTACCGCGAAAACGGTCGAGAGAACCGCCGAATCGATCGGAGAAGATATTGAGATCCGGCAGCAGAAAGATATCCAGAACGCTAAGCAGCTCTGTCTCCCGGCTGTTGCCGGCTTGCCGATTCCGTACCTGTACATTCAGATGGATGGAACGCAGGTGTTTGTGGTGAAGGCCGAAACCGAAGGCCGGGCCGGAAGAACCCCAGGCCAGCCCGCTCGCACCCGCGAATGCAAACTCGGCGCGGTGTTCACGCAGACCACCGTCGATGACCTGGGCCGGCCGATGCGCGATGAGGATTCCACCACGTATGTCGGCGCGATTGAAACCGCCGAGGAGTTTGGTTTGCGTATTTACACGGAGGCTTGGAACCGGGGTTGGGACCGCGCTGTTATCCGCGTTGTCATGGGTGATGGATCGCATTGGATCTGGAACAACGCCGATCTGCACTTTCCCGGCGCGATTCAGATCGTCGATCTCTATCATGCCCGCGAGCATCTTTGGGATTTGGCTCGCAAGCTGAATCCCGCCGACGAGGCCGCGCAAAGGCGTTGGCTGATGCGCAAGCTGGATTGGTTGGAGAATGGCAAGATCGAAAAACTCGCGACGGCACTTCGCAAACTGGCCGGCGCGGAACAGAACTCTGAGTTAGCCAAGGCTATCTGCATCGAGGCCGAGTACTTTGACGGCAACCGCGACCGCATGCGTTATCCCCAATTCCGAAAGAAGAATCTATTCGTCGGCTCCGGCGTAATTGAGGCCGGCTGCAAGACCGTGATCGGCAGCCGCCTCAGACAATCCGGCATGTTCTGGACCGTGCGTGGTGCAAACGCCATTATTGCTTTGCGCTGTTGCTTGCTCAATGGCGAACTTGAAGACTATTGGTCCGCACGCCGTATCGCCTGATTATGAATAGTTGTTAACCACTTCTATGTCGCGCACCCGGCGTAAATCTCCCGAGATGATACCTGGCCTTCAAGAACGTCTCATGCGCAGGAAACTTCGGCGTGTAGCGGCCGTTCACCAAAGGCGCGTCAACGTTCGAGCGATAAAGTTCTTCGCCGTTCTTTGTTAGTTAGCCGGTCCCTGTCACCAGCAGAACGATCCACATCCATTTCGCATAGGGCTCTCTGATATCTCCCTAACCACCCGCCCCAGCCGTCCTCGGTCGGGTGAACGCCCTGGCTACGCAAGTCTTCAACCTTTGTCCGAAGCAGTCGGCGGTTCGTCAGTAACAATTCTGAGTGCCCGAAATCCTCAATTTCAATCCGGACCCTCTCGTCGTCAGTTAGCCTACGCAACTGAATGAATGAATTCGTCTTCAGTCCTCCGCGAGCTCGGATTTCCTCCATTTCTGGCGTGTACGGAATGTAGCAGACCCTTGCGGATGTGGCTTCCAGCATCAAGAACCTCTTCCCGGAATGCTCCTCCTCGCCATGGACGAGTACCCGACCTTCTATCGACGCGATCTGTCGCCAGTCAACAACTTCGACGGCCAAGCGCTTGTCGGAAATCAGCTCTCCGTGGGCGAATAGGGTTTTCTGCCGGTCACCGGACCGCTGCATCGCCCGCAACACCTGCTCCATATCGGTTCGCATGCGCCACGAGCCGTCACCTGCGTGCTCGACCAAACCCATTCGTGACAGGGTGATCAATCTAGCAGAGACGTTTTGGGTCTTCGCAGCCGTTTGCGTAAATACCAGGCCGGTGTCACTCGCTCGTGCATTGCGGATGATAGCTCGATCGAGAGAAGTGAATCGCGTCTCGTTGACCTCACGGCGTTCCGCGTCAGCGGCATCCAGTGATGTCCGGAATCCCAGTTGTCGCGTGCAAAGATCCTCCGCTATCTCGCGAACTCCCCTCTTCACGTAGTCGGGGCTCAAACGCAGGGCAGCGCCGGAACTGGTGACGCCTCTCAGCGCCACATGGAGATGCGGATGCTCGGTGTTGGCATGTGCCACCGCCACCCATTCAAGCGGGCCACCGAGATCCTTCTCAACGCGGCTCATGACATCCCGGGTTAGGCGCTGTGGGTCGATGCGATCCCCAAACTCCGGGGAGATGATAAATTTCCAAAGCAATTCATCGTTCTGCGCCTGCCAGCCTTGAAGTCGCGTCGATACTTGCACGTTGGTCTCGCGCGCGTCGAATCCTGAACTCCCTCCAGAGGCGCTCTCTCGTTCAAGATAGCGTCCATGCGCACGCCACTGCCCGCGCACCGCATTCTTTGAATACGTGATCCGAACCGCACACCGTTGTCGGTGTGGAAAAGCACGCCTGCCGCCCAGCGATCCCTGACTACTCGCGCCGCGACTCTGGCGCGAATAGTGCATCAGCAGTCTAAATCCGGACGTCCAGGCGACGCCGGTACTCTTGCTTTTCGAACCTCGGGGCTTCCTGGGACGCAACCGAAATTCTCGCTCCTCGTTATTCATCGGCACTCTCCACCAAACCCTGCATCGCCGCACGAGATTCGTTCGCCATTGCATACCCGGCCGTTTTCATCAACCGCGTGTACCGATCTTTTGCAAGAGCGAGTGATTGAGCCTTTGCCTCTGCATGCGGTTCCGGCACGCAGGTGAGAAACGCCTTCGTCAGCGCGTCGACGAGCGCAAAAAGCGCCTGCTGGCCTCGAAGCACTCTGCGAAATTCTTTAGCCATCCGGTCAAAGCTCGCAGCAGTCTGTTCTTCTATACCGGCCAACTTGTCTCCCGACTTTAATTCGTTTTCGATTGATGCACGGATGAAGGCGCTGGCCGTCCGATAGCCACGCTCCTTGGATGCATTCAGCATCCGCTTGTCTAACTCTGTGTGAATTCGAACCGCTCGTTTCGCCATCGTGAAAATGTCCTCTACTCTGTAGGTATTGGCAGAGGGGTTTCCGGACAGGAATTTGAAAAAAAAGTTTGCAGTCGGACGTTCGGGCGACGCTGACGCTCGTCTGTCCCCCGTTCGAAATCGAGCAGAGGCGGCACGTTAGAATCGAAAGTCCGCCACTAAGTCCGACAACCCTTTATGTTCCACTACCGGTTTTGGGCTGTCTTTTGACAGCCTTCGTTGACCTCTCCGGTTTCAAACTGTTGCAGCCTGTTGCCGGGCACCGAAAACTCGCGTGGCCGTTACAGAGTGTTGCAATCTGTTGCGGAACGTTGCAGAGAAAAATATTTTCAATTTCCTGTCCGGATATGCCTCTGCCAATACCTACAGAGTAGAGGCCCAATTCGAAAATGACAGCAAACCCCGATGTGCAATACAGACGAAAAACAAAATCTGACTTGGTCCATTTGCGGATGCTGCCCAACGTTGAGCCGGCAACCAGCACCGGAAGGGTCGCCTGGATTTGGCCCGAAATCGAAGCCGCGCTGGCGACCGGGAAAAAGCTCAGGGAGGTATTCGATGCAGCGCGCGCCGATGGGCTGGACATTCCCTATCCTCAGTTTCGCGTTTACGTGTCCCGGCTGCGGAGCAGACAACGGAAGCAAGGTCCTCTGGAGTCGCAATCCCAGCCGCTCACCGCAATCAATCCGCCGGCCAAGCCGACTTCCGGACCTCCCGAACCAGGGGACCCGTTCCGTAACCTCCGGGAGCAGCGAGAGAAAAAACAGTCAGCCGGATTCAACTACGATCCCTTCTCAATTCAAAAACAACTTATCGATTAGGAGCAACCAATGGCAACGATAGAAAACGGAAAAGAGAAATCCAATCAAGTTCATATAATCCTTCAGGGAAAAGGCGGCGTCGGAAAGAGTCTTGTCTCCGCCATCCTCGGTCAATACTTCCAAGCCAGGAAAAAGACTCTACATTGCTTTGACACCGATCCCGTCAATGCGACCTTCGCCCAATACCAGGCGCTGACGGCCGAACATATCAATGTCTTGCGACGTGGTGCGATCCACGATAAGCGATTCGACGAGTTGGTAGAGAAGATATGCCACCTCGACGGCGTTTGCATCGTGGATACGGGAGCCACAACATTTGTCCCTCTGTGGAACTACATTCTCGAAAACGAAATCCTGTGCTTCCTGGCCGCACGGGCTCGCCGGGTCTTCGTCCACTCCGTCGTCGCTGGCGGACAGGCTATGAGCGACACACTGAACGGTCTTGAGCGTCTCGCCGAAACGACGACCGAGAAAAACGTGATCGTGTGGCTGAACGAGTATTTCGGCGAGGTCTCAAGAGACGGCAAGCCCTTCGAGCAGTTCCGTGTCGCCGAAGAGCAGGCTCATAAACTTCTGGGAACGGTCGTCATTCGAGAACGGAATCCAAACACATACGGTGACGACATGCGCCAGATGCTGGCGAAGCGGCTGACGTTCGAAGAAGCCATTCGTCTTGGCGAGTTCTCACTCGTTTCGAAGCAGCGGCTCGAGATCATTCGGCGTGAGCTATTCGAGCAGCTCGACCGAATAGAGATGGAGTGAACCATGGCATCAAAACAAATAAGCTTCGACGTTCAACGCCTGATTGCGGAGGTGGCGGCGAGGCATCGGCTTCTTCTCAAGCCAGATGACGCAGCATTCGCCATCGTAACCATGAATCGCCTGGTGCTGGAAGAGTCGCTCGAAGCCATCCATTCACGAGTCCTCGAGGACCTTACATTGTTCGAAACCGCCGCACAGAGGACGCAGATCCGCGCTGGAACTGTTCTTGCGGCGGAAGTCCGCGAGTCTGCCGCCGGACTTCGAGAGGAGATCCGCCGGGACATCGAGGACGCCCGCCTGCAAGTATCGAAAATCGTTCAACGGATTGAGGCCGCATACGAGCAGCCTATGTCCGCGCAAAAAACTACGATCGCCGTACTCGCCGCGTTGTTGCTGTTCTTTTGCGGAGTCTGGGCAGGTAGGATTAGCGCGTTGTGGTGGCACCTCTAGGAAACGGAGATTGCGATGGGTACAGCAACATTATCGAGAAGCCAGTCTTTCCCGGCGAACGGGAATCCCACGATTGCTCCCGCCGTAGACGATATTCCGCTCACGGTCCGTCAGGCTGCGACTTACCTTGGCGTCAGCGTCCAAACGGTGTATCTTTGGGTAGAGCGAAAGCAGATTCCCCATCTCCGCGTGATGGGCCGAAACATCCGGTTCCTCAAATCGGATCTCGAGCCCTTCCGCGCAACTTTCAAACAGGAGGTGGGATATGGCAAGACCTAGGAAACACGATGGACGTCTTTTTCGAAAGGAGGAATCGAAATTCTGGTGGATGGATTATCGCGACCGCGCGGGCAAACGCCAGAGAGAATCAACGAATTGCGATGACTGGGAGGAGGCTCAGAAGCGGTTGCGTGAGAGACTGCAGGCACGAGACAGCAATACACTACCATTGCTTCGCAAAGGTGAGCAGATCACAGTCGCACAATGGACAGAGCACTTCCTTGAGATTTGTTCCAAGCCACCCATCCGGGCGCCCAAAACGCATCTGTCTTATACGCGGGTGGCAAAACATCTCAACGCTGGGTTCGGGGAGGTCCTCTTGGTCGATCTAACCGCGGATGTAATCGAGACGTATCTGCGCCGACGTTTGGAGCAGCGCGTCCAGATTGCCAGGTCCGAGGGCAAGGTTGCCAAAGACTTCGTCAAGCCGAGCACCGTTCACCAGGAGTTTCGAGTCTTACGGCGGATGTTAAACGTTGCCGTGCGGAAAAAGCTGTTGGTGGCCAATCCGTGTTCCGGGGTGGAGTTCCCGGTCCGGGTGAAGGGACTTTTCCGGCCGCACTACATGACGTGGTCTGAGCAGGAGAAGATCGAGGGTGCCGCGCCGGATTATCTTCGGAACGTTATCCGGATAATTGCTGAAACTGGCCTCCGGGTTTATAAGGAACTCGCGCCGATGAAGAAAGGGGATGTAGATCTGGCGAACGCGCTTGTTTGGATTCCGGATTCGAAAACCGCCAGCGGAGTGGCTGAGGTGCCGTTGACCGAACTGGCGGTGGAAGCCATCGAAAAGCAGATATCGATCTCGGGTCCGGGAACGTACCTGTTTCCTAACCCGGACAATCCGTCTGGCTACCAGGCCAGCTTTAAGAAGGTCTGGGCGACCACGCTTCGGAGGGCTGGGGTTCCTTATTTTCGGATTTACGACCTCAGATCGACGTATGCGACTCGTCTGAGCGCAGGGGGTGTGGCCGATGAATGGGTCACGCAGCTTCTGCGCCAAGGCGATGCAAAGGTGTTCAAGAAGTATTCACAGATGAAATTGCAGATGAAGCGCGAGGCTCTCGGGAAGATGAACCGCAAAGCGAACGACATAACGGGTTCTGGCACAGGAGAGGCTGCGTGAGGGGGTTTTGGCACAGTTTTGGCACAGTTGGAGCCAAAATGAGAGATTTGGAACTAGTGGCCCTCGGAGAAGTCTTTTATTTTCTTGAAGATTCTGGAGCCACCCGCCGGGATCGAACCGGCGACCTGCTGATTACGAATCAGCCGCTCTACCAACTGAGCTAGGGTGGCTCACTTTTGTTTACAGCAACTTGCGGATTACTGAAAGGGTCGAGATTTCGTTTTGTGCTAGATTTGTGCTAGACACCCCTTGACCCTGCCCAGCCCACGGGTTTTGTGATACTTTGTTGGTTCCATGGTCGTTGGCGCACCGTGTGCTATCCATTGCCTTCATTTTAGCATCAATAACTGAGCAATCCCGCACGAATCGACGCATCCTTCCGCAGTCGGGCAATGCCTGAAAAAGTGCGTTGAGGGGAGGCCCTGTACCCATACGCAAAACAAGAGGTGATAGCATTGTTTTCAATTATGAGCAAGGCTGAGTTTCAATTGTCGTATGATGGCCCAGCGCTAACGGACGGCAGTATGGACGTGAACGAATTGGCATTCTCGCTGATGGCAGTCGGAGATCTCCTTCGCGAGGCTAATAGGGAACTTAACGCGGATAGGGCGGAAGTATCAGTCCGCGTCAAATCCGATTTCAAGAAAGGCTCGTTCGACGTTGCGATGCTGGTCGACCAAAGCCTACTGGAACATGCCAGTAAGCTGCTGTTTCCAGGGATGGCAACAATTGGGGGGCTGGCCCTGCTTAGGCTCCTCTTTGGTGCCGATGTGGAGAAAGCTGGCGTTATCCCAAGCCTCTTGGAAGTGTGGAAGAAACTCAAAGGAGAAAAACCGAAAGAGACCATTGAAGACAAGGCCAAGGGAACGACAATTATCGTCATGGGCGACGGGAACAAGGTCAACGCAGAGCCAATCGTAGCAGAATTGTACGGCAAGGATATGCTCAGAATGTCTATTTCCGGGATGGTTCGTCCATTATCGAATCAGGGAATTGACTCCCTAACGCTCCGCAGGGGCAAGAAGAATCTCAACATCGTTGATAAGTCTGATCTACCACTTCCACATGAGTGTGACAGCCTAGATGCTTCTACTGGCTTAGTTAGTACCAGTACAAGGGAAGCCATGCTCCGCGTGGGAAGAGCAAACTTTGAGAACGGGAAATGGGGATTCTCTGATGGAGCCGCACATTTCAGTGCGGCCATTACAGACAAGGAATTTATGCAGAAACTTGATGCCCATGATGTCGGATTCTACAAGGGAGATACCTTGCGCGCAATCTTAAGCGTCACACAGATTGTCAGCCCTGACGGCAATAAATTTCATACGAAATACGAGATTGAAAGAGTTCTGGACCATGTCCACGAACCAAAGCAGCAAAACCTTCTCCCGCCAGGAAGTTCTACTAAATAAAGGCATTTCAGGCCCAGTTCGCGCAGCAAAGACAGTTCCGCCGTGTCCCACATCCAGTTTTAGGACACTAGTGCATCTTGTGCAAAGAGCGAGTCACCGCCGACGAATACACGCACCATGGTTCCGACCAAACTGTTGTCTCAATGGAACCACGATTTGCAACAGGGACACCAGCAGTTGAAGGAAGGGGCACAGACGGACTTCCCCTACGCCCCTTGGGTAGGATCACTTCTTGCCGTTGAGGTACTGATACATCTTGTCAGCCGCATCATGCAGATCACGTTCGTCTACGATGTTGTACCGCTCGAATACGCTGCGTGTCTTGTGTCCCGATATCAGCATAGCCACCTTTTCAGGCACGCCAGCGCGTACCAGATTCCTAACGCCAGTGCGTCGCAGGTCATGGAACAACCGGGTTATGCCGGTCTCCTTCGCGGCCTTGTCCCATGCCTTGCGGATATCTACAACCTGACGGCCACGTCTCGCTGATTCCTTCTTTGGGTCAATGCTGCCCTGCCTGAAGAACACCCATGGAGAATCCGGACAGAGTGATGCGTGACGCTTCTGTTGGTCTGCCAACATCTCGTAGTTGTCCATACCCGGCCCGCCCAACGGGATGATACGAGGTTCGTCTGCCTTGGTCTGATCATCTCTTAGGCGCACGGCACGCCCTGGTAGGTCTACTTGGTTCCATTCAAGCTGTGTGATCTCACCGAAGCGGCAACCTGTCCAGTACGCAAAGATGAACATAGCGCGTTCGTCCACTGGCAGCGCATCCCGAAACGTTTCGTACTCGCTATGCTCCCAAAATCCATGACGGGCGTTGTTTTCCTTCTGTACAAGCTGAGTGAAGTCAGGCACGTGTGCTAGGCCCACCTTGCCGTGAGTCACTCCCAGCTTGTAGGCCCTACGCAACAATGACAGTTCACGGTTGACGCTAGCAACGGCAGCGCCTTCTTCTTTGCGCTTAAGCATGTATGCCGTGATCGCTGGAACCTTGACGTTTGTTGCTCGCATCCTGCCGAAGTAGGGTATCAGGCGATTCTGGATCAGGGGACGAGCCATCTTGTCAATGCTGTGCTTGTCCTTTAACTTGTAGTCCGCGATTACGTCAATGAGCAGATCGGATACTAGCGTCCGGTCAACTTTGGTGCCGTGGAACTTGCCTGTAGAAATCTCGCTGATTCGTCGCTTCAGACACCTTTGCGCTTCGTTCCAGACGTCCGTGTGTGTAGATTCGCGGTACTGCTTGCCGTTCACGCTGAACTGAATGTGGTACGTAGGAATTTCCCGCTCAGTTCCGTCTGCCTCTCTCACGGTGCGTCTGTAGATGCTACCAAGGCCCCGTTGTGATGGGGACGGTTTCTTCTCTCTCCGGACGTTGCTGGATTCGGTCATACATTCATACTACCACAAAACTCAGACGCTCTAACAAGAAATTACTCCTACACAGTGTGCGGATGGAAGCGAAATAACCGTACGCCATCTGTACTCGATCTGATATAGTCGCTGCCATGGCACTCCTATCGGGACCAATTTTGATCGTAGTGTTAATCTTCCTCGTGGCGCTCGCCGTTGCGCCGTTCAAGCTCTACGGAATTCATGCCGAACTACGGAAGGCAAACCAAACCTTGAGGGCGCAAAACGAGATTTTAAGCGAGATCGCTATTCACTCCGGCGCGATCCTGCCTCCGCCAGGCCTGAATCGTTGAATTCTCAGGCCTCAACGCCCTGCCTTTAACGCGGAACGTTACTTGCCAAACCGCAATCCAAGGCGGTCGCATGGAGCGTCTGCAAGATCCTGCCTGACTCCCAGGTATCGCTCCGTGATCTTGACGATTTCTAGCTGCGAGACAAGATCTTGTTCACTGCGGACCCGTACCATTTGGTGCCCCGACGTGGTTTGAAGCCTTCCGCGTTCAGTTGTGCGGCTATGCGGTCAAAGCCTGCTCCGGACTCCCTCAGAGCGTTCATACGGTCAATGATGGCAGACTCCCCTTCGTAATGGCCGAATGGCTTAGCACCCTCGCAACGGCCTTCTCTGGCCTTCGTGCGCATTCGTGCTCCACGAAGTTTGAGAACAATCTGGCTTTTGTCGTACTGGGCAAACACGCCCATCATTTGGCGAAACGCGACACGGGCCGGATCAGATGACATCAAGTCTGGTTCCTGAACGGATACCAGCGTGAAGCCTTGCTTCTGCAATTCCGCGATAGTTGCCTCTTGTACCATCAGTTCACGTGCCAGCCGGTCTAGTCGTTCAATTATGATGGTCCGCACTCCGTTGCTGTGCAACGTCAGCATCATATCTGCCCACGCGGGCCGGTCCATCGTTTCCTTGGTTCCCGTGACACCTTCCTCTCGGAACACTTTCACGATGCGGATATCGTGCTGCTTGGCGTATGCCCTGATAGCGGAGATTTGACGCGGGAAGCCGTCCCCATCAATCTGGGAATCCCCTGAAACTCTGACGTATCCGAATGCTCGAATCATGATCCAATCCTACCGATATACGTGGTATGAAGTCAACACCTAATCTGTAGAAAAGTGTTTAGCAGTGCAAACAAACCTACTTAGCCGAAACGCTCGAAACCTGCCCTAGCTGGCCTAGCTCGACTTCGCCAGACCAGCTTGGCTCGTAACAACTCAGTTCTGACTCCGTACAGTGGTGCAAGGGCAAACGTCAGCACACTTCCTGGCATTGCATGTGGTCGCCAAACAGCGTAAGCACATGTTGAAGTTCTCCTCAATATCGACAACGCCGCAATTCAGGCACCTACCCAGCGTCACGGTGTCAGTTACTCGGTCACTCGTCTGTTCCATATACGGAACCTCCGAGTTGAAGTGTTACACGTGTTGAGAACGTAGTCAACGCGCATTTTCAAGGTGTCAAGTGGTAACTCGGGAGTTCCTAGCGTTCCTAAGTCAGACAAGGTGGTACTAGGGGGAACGGAGTAGGCCATTAACATGGTCAGGGTAGGGGATCACTCGGACCTACCAACCCGCGTCGGAGGGTCCGACCTCAAAGCAGGTTTTTAAGTAACTGTGCACACTGTGCAAAACCAGTATCCATAGGTATCCGACGCATACGACTAAACGTAGCCAGGTCTGGACAAAGTAGACCCCTCCGGGCCTGTTTCTATAGGCATGAAGGGCGAAGGTAAATTTTTGCGCGAGGGTCCTGTGGGATCAGACTGTGCAGTCGCTGTGCACACCGTGGCAAGTCTTAGAATGGTCTAACGGCATCTAGAATGGACTAACTAGCATGTTAGAACGCTCTAAGCTTTGTTTGACAAAGTACTTGACACAGTGCCGTACTTCATGGTATATTGGTTAATGGGTTGGTATCTGTGAGTTGGAGGGTAATCGACGTGCTGGTTACCCTCTAATTACTAACCTACGAGCAGCCTCACAAAATCTCTTTCAAAGGTACAACCCAATTGACAGCTAAAGAAGAACTAGAAGACAGAGAACTCCGTATAACGATAGCCGACGTCAGACGCGGATTCTACGAACTACAGGCCAAATCCGCAGCGGACACGCGGAAGATTGACGAGGATATCAAGGTGTTGGGCCTCTTGTTGGACTCCTCGCTCACCAAATCACCAACGGCATTGAGCCAGACGAACCCGGTCACCCCGACCGCACCAACTATGCAGGCTCCTCAGGCTCCTCAAGGACGCATTCCCGATGAGCGGGTAGGAGAATACTTCGGCCTGAAAGCGAATGGGATGAAGGCGCAAGAATTGAAGCGAACCAATCCCGCTGAGTATGACCGGCTAGAGCAAGTAGCAACAGATTTGCGGATAGCAGCCGAGCGTAAGCTGAACTCACGCCGTCGGTAGACTTAAGACTGTCGAAGGGGCGGTGAGTAACTCAGTGTCGCCGCCCAACCTTCCCTTACACCAAATATGACCTACCTTTTCCGACCGCCGAAACCGAAGTACTTCATAGGAACGAACCCGTGTGGTAACTGTCGAAGCAGGAACCACCATAGCTGCAGGCCCAAGTTAGACGGTACTCCGTGTACGTGCTCCTGTCCCAGAGCTACTGACGTCAAAGAAGAAATCAGGATGTATGTTGACGTGGTGAGATCGTACGGTGGCAAGGTTCCTACGATGGCAGAGATCTTGGCGGAACTCAGCGGAGCCGGTTGCATTGACGGCTTGGTTCCGAAGGCCGGAGAGAAGAGACGGTACGGGAAGACCAGGCAAACAAAATTACTTGAGTGGCTCCCCACCGTGCGAGTACCGGTAGCGTCGGTTCCTGAAGAGGTTGCCGTGCCTGAAGAGGTTGTAACCGTTCCTGAAAAGCCCCTCGTGGGCGTGGAATGGTTAGCGGCGAATGCTCCGACGTTGGACTTTGCAGAGGAGCGAAGATTGCATAAGCTATATCCGAACTCCGACGCACACCAACCCTCGTACCATAGTTTCACGTATTACGGGATTTGTAAACAATTGTAAAATAGTTTATACAAGGCTTGCATCTATACAATTTTAGCTGTAGAATAAGAGAAGCGTTCACATGGTGTAGTATAGTAATGGCAAAATCTGTAAGCTATTGAGAGATAAGACATTTACCTAACAGTAGCCTCTGACCTACCCAGCTTATTCCTACCTCCAACTGATAGACACTAATACACTTATCTGTAATTCTATCTCTCTACCCGCTACTCTTCTATAGGACTACCCGTACTGCACACTGTGCACTCAGCTTAGATTCGCCGCCATCAGGGAATATTGGCAGAGATACGAGAGCTAAGGCGTAAGCCATGGGAATAGTCTATGTGACCAGTCCAACTCGGTCGCCAAAAGCACCGAGAAAGGTAAGATACGCGGAGTAGCCTAGGCTCAGTGGTTACCAGTCTAACTGGGTAGCCAATCGTGGTACCAGTTCCCAGATTGCCGCCGAATAACTGCCACAGTGGACCCGCTCGATTGAACGAATACTAGAAACCTGGCACAGAGAGCCGATAATCGCGATTTGATACATTTTTTCTATGAGGTTTAAAATTCTGCTGTGCTTTCTCTTGCTAGTTGTTGTCCCACCAATCCCAGGGCAAGCGCCCCAGCGTGGCACTGATGGCAGCAAGAAACCAGAGGGACAGGCTGGCGGTCAACAGCACCCAGCCGGACAGATCAAGCCATCCGTAGTCGTAAATCCTAAAGACTCCCAGACCAAACAAGGGAGCGGAACTCAGCATAAAAAGGACGATGATCAAGTATCCATCACGACGGTCAAACCGCTCGATGTCCGCGCCGATATTCCGAAGGACTGGATGGACAAAGCCAATTGGTATATGACCTTCGGCCTTGTACTGATTGGCGGATTCGGCGTGTGCTTGGCCGTTCGCACCCTCAGAGCGATTGAGCGCCAAGCAGCATTGATGGAAACTCAGTTCGATCAGTGGGTAGAACTTACCAATTGGGGAGCCCAGAAGCCGCGCAACGATCGTATCAGAATCACCGTAGACTTGATTAACCCCAGCGCATTCCCGCTGACCGTCAGCGGGGAAATTACGATTGGTGATGAGAGGCGCGAATTTGACAAAACATTTCTCTCTCCGAATCGTCCCACGATGATAGAGATTAATGTGGGAGTTGCTATCCTTGAGCAGCCAACATGGTCGGAATCCTTCCCAGTAAGTGCGATCTTCACCCATTCGCACAAGATTCGCGGACTTCCCATCAGGCAGAAACTGGCGGGGAGGATCGACTGCGTGTACTGGAAGAACGTGACTAAATGGGTCGCTACATTCACGCCATCCATCGACATGAATCCAGAAACACAAAAACCACAACAGGCAAATTAGGACACCACCGAGAGACAGAGCAAGGTTGACTTCGTTCGTGCGTAGTTCGACCTCGTAACAACCGAGCTGTCAAGCCGTCCAAACCCGGTTTAACTGGGGTTCACGCATGAAACATAGCTGACTTCAGTCTTTCGCGGCTCCAACTTATGAGATTTTGTATTGTTATGTTGTACTTATCCTAGTTTTGGAAGATAAATGGACTTAGGTGTGAAGTACAGGGTAGATTTGGTCGCGGACTGAACCCCACCCTGTCACAACCACTCAAAACATCTTCATTCATCGCGGAGAGCGAAGCTAAAACGCCGCCAGTTCACTTACCCCAACTACAGATAGCCTACAAGGCCTCTAGGAGCGTCTACAACGCGTCGCCTGACTCTGGCAAGGGGAGAGAGACCGAGAGACCCCGGAATCAGGTAGTGTCCTGATGCTGTGTTGGTTGTTTATGTTAGTTGGGCACGGAAGGCGAAGGGGTCTATTTCTCGTCTGGCGTGTATGCAGCTATAGCAAGTTGCGCAAACGATACAGGCAACTGCATTGCCTTGGCTTTTCCTAGCACGTAAGCGGCAAATTTACCTTCTCCGATATACGTCTCTCGGAACCAGCGCCTGAACTCTCCAAGTGCAGCCTCGGGGTAGCACCACGCCTCCTGCGGGTTAGAAACAGACTGAGGGAAGTAGGCTGGATAATTGTGGTCGAATTTTATGCGCTCGCTGAAGTGAAGGTCATATAGGCTTGTCGTCCAATGTTTCGACCACTGCTGCCCAACGCTGATGTCTGGAACAAACGTGTCGTCGATATGCAGGCCAGCTTGTCCTAATGTGACGATCATTTCCGAAATTTCTTTAAAGATGCCAAAGTAACCAGCCGGAACTGCGTTGTAGACCAGAGACATTCGGTCGTGGAACTGTCTCCAGACTTGGGGAACGTTTGTGCTCGGATCGTAACCGAGTTGAACGTAGATAAACTCGCGCAAGGCATGTCCAGCCAAGGCACGAAAATTCTTAACGGCAACGTCTTTGTTGTTCTGATTGGCCTCGAATGCATAGTACTCAAGGACCGCTAAGCAGATAGAATCTGGATAAGCAAAGAAGGTAGCGTTACCCTTTTGCCAAGAAGCGACATAGGGCTTATCGAAGGAAAGCCCGCGCGCATTCAAAACGTCTCGAATGGCGGATACCCGCGCCTTGGGCACCGACTCAGACCAGTCGGAGGTCAAGCCTTGAATGACGCTGTGATGGACTCCGCACAGCAGTGCAAGGCCACGACCAGTGATGTAACGGGTCACGATTTTCTCGGCGCCCGCGTTGGCGTTTTCCCACATTGATCCCCGGCTAAGCCGGCGCGATTCCGCCCGGGAGGCGTATCGGAAACTGACTGGTGCGCGGGATCGTGAGCATCTATCCCATCATGCGCAGGCCATGCGAAGAATTCTCCAGACCTATTTCTGGTAGGAATAGGTCTGCCCCTCGTCGCGGCCAACAGAATCACACGGTTACGCTGTTCCGGGCGTCCGTCACTGGAGAACCGTTGGCCCCCTATTCCAGCCAGGAATAGGTCGTCGGTCCGGGAGCAAAAGCTCTAACACTTGTAGGATGCTCAAAGGAAACGCGGGAGAACGGCAAATTCTCCCGCGTTGAGCGACCTGGGAACGCAACTCCCAGGAGAAAGGACAGACCCATATGGGTCTGCCACCTACACAATGCAAATCCTACACCCATTTGCCGGGTCCGTCCAGCAATACGAGCAGCAACTCGACGACATCGATCTCCACCGGCCGCGCCACTGTCCGCAATGCCAAACCCAACGGCCGCTCACCGCACACGGCTTTTACACCCGCACGCTGACGTGCCTGAACTTCGATGGCTCGTTGCGCGTGCGCCGCTACTTATGTCTCGCTTGCCGGCGCACGGTGTCGTTGCTGCCTGAATTCGTGCTGCCATACTTGCGGTCCAGTATCACGGTGATCGCGCTGGTCCTCACTGCACGTCTGCTGGAAAACAAGCTCTGGCAATCCGTCACCGCGACGCTATTGTTCGCGATGACTTATCAGCGAGGCCAGTTCTGGGTCCGGCGCTTTCGCCGACAAGCTGAGCCTCTCTGCGTCGCGTTGGCGGCGTTGACCGAACCCGCACCCGCGCCGGGCTTTGTCCAGCGGGCCTTGTGCATGCTCGCCGCCACGCGCTGGATTCCAGCCCACCGCTTCCTTTTCTCCCAACTGCGCAGTCACCTGCTGGGCTGGCCGCGCAGTCTCGCTCCGCGCGGTCTTCGCGCCGCAGTCTCCGCCCCGCCGGAATCGGGCGAGCGTCCCCACACAACACTTGTCTAGCCTCCAGGCCCATGCTCACCTTACGCTCTTCAACAGGAGAGAAAAAGATGGACGACAAAGCCGAAAAAATCGCGCTTTTTCGCTACGGATTAATCGCGCCGCTGGTTTTGGAAACACTGCCCAGAGGCGAGCTCACGCGACGCGCCCAGGAAGTTGCGGCCCGTTGCTATGACATTCCCTATTCCCGCCGCACCTCGGTATCCACCGACACCTTGCTCGAATGGACGTTGCAGTATCGCCGCCACGGCTTCACGGCGCTGGCTCCCAAACCACGCCAGGATCGCGGACAAACTCGCGTCATCCCCGCCGCTACCGCCGCATTGATCGAACGGCTCCAGCGCGAGAATCCGCATCGTACCGGTACGGCTTTGTTGCGGGAACTGGCCCTGCCCGACGAGCAGGAGATCTCGGCCTCCACGCTGTATCGCTTTCTGCGAGCCCACGGACTTACCGCCCGTCAGTTGCTCGCCGCCGACGCGACCGCGCGCAAAAAGTTCGAAGTCGAGTTTGCCAATCAACTCTGGCAATCCGATATGCTGTTTGGTCCGTATGTCCAGCGGCCCGGCGGCGGGAAATTGCAGGTCTTCCTGCAGGCCACGCTCGACGATGCCAGCCGACTGATCCCGCACGCCCAGTTCTACCCCAACCAGGGCCTTGATGCTTTCCTCGATTGTCTGCGCCACGCCATCGCCTCGCGTGGCGTGCCGGTCCGCCTGTACATGGACAACGGCAAGATTTATCGCTCGATTCAACTGGCGCGCATCGCGGCATCGCTCGGCACGCTGATTGTGCATACGCCTCCCTATCAACCCGAAGGGCGTGGCAAGATCGAACGTTTCTTTCGCTCGGTTCGCGAACAGTTTCTGGCGGGCCTCGATCCGAAACAGACGCTGACGCTGGAACAGTTGAACGAACGTCTGTGGCATTGGATCGACACCGTCTACCATTGCCGCGAACACAGCACCTTACAATCGACTCCGCTGCTGCGCTGGCAGCGCGATATCGAACACGTCCGCCAACTACCTCCGTGGACCGATCTACGCCGCCTGTTCTTTCATCGCCTGGATCGTCTGGTGCGCCGCGATTGCACCTTTCTGCTGCATAACCGATTCTTTGAAGCGCCGCCGCACCTGGCCGGCAAACGCATTGAGGCGCGCTTCGATCCGCTCGATCTGAACGAAGTGGACATTTACTTCGAAGGGCAGGAGCACGGCACCGCGCGCCTGGTGGACCCGGTGCTGAACGGTCAACTGCCTCCACCTCTTCTTAAGGAGCATCGGTAGCCATGTGGGAGTCCTTCTTCGGTTTCAAGAAACAGCCGTTTTCCGACAGCCCCGACGTCAAGCAACTGTTTGCTTCGCAGGCCTGGAATCAACTCAAGACCCGCTTCGAGTTTCTGGCCCAGCATCATGGTGCGGGTCTGCTCACCGGCGAAGTGGGTGCGGGCAAGTCTACCGCGGCGCGCGCTTTCACGGCCTCACTCAATCCCAATCAGTACAAGATTCTCTACGTGCACTTTGCCACCGGCTCGGCGCTGGATCTATTGCGTCAGGTGGCTCTCGAACTGGATCTTGAACCAGCCCACCACCGGGGCGATTTAGCACGCCAGATCGCCGGCGCTGTGGTGCGTCTGCACCAGAGTAAGAAACAGCATCCCATTCTGATCTGCGACGAAGCTCAGTTGCTGCCGCATGCGGCCCTGGAACAACTGCCGCTGCTGTTGAACTTCGATATGGATTCTTCGCGTTATCTGACGCTTCTGCTGGTCGGTCAGCCGCTGCTGCGCCGCACGCTATCGCTTCAGATGCATGAAGCGTTACGTCAACGCATCGGCGTACAGTATCACCTCGAAGGACTCTCGCGCGAGGAGTTCGACGCCTACCTCGCGCATCAACTGAAAGCCTCCGGCGTCACGCAACCGTTGTTTGACGAGACCGCGCGCCAGGCTTTATATCAGGCGACCAAAGGTATCTTGCGCAAGGTCAACAAACTCGCCTTGACGGCCTTGCGACTGGCCGCTGCACGCAAGGCTTCCGGGGTGGATGAAGCCATTCTGCTGGATGCCGTGCAGGAGGCTCTGCTATGAGCAACGCCGCGAATGGAGCCGCGCGTAAGCCGGCGCCTCCTGCATCCGTACTTTCTTTGGGCCAGTTGATCGAACAGCAGCCCAGTTCGCCACCGGCCGGCTGGATCGAACCCGGACTGCTGCCCGCGCAGGGCATTCTGTTTGTGGGTGGCGAACCCAAGGTCGGCAAGAGCTTGCTGGTGGCCAATCTGGCGCTCGCGCTCGCCGCCGGTCAGGACCGCGCCGGCTTTACCATACCGGCTGCCCGTCGCGTCCTCGTCTGTCAGTTCGAACTGCCCACTGCGCAGTTCGTTTCCCGTTTGGCGTCCATGCGCCGGACAGTGGGTTCGGCCGCCGATCAGCACTTGTTGGTTGATACGCGCGCCAGTGGACACCTGCTCAGCGCGCCGCAGGGATTCAGTCATTTTCTCCACGCTGCCCGCGCAGCTGCTGCCGAAGTGATCGTCTTGGACCCGTTGTACTCGGCGCATGATCAGGACGAAAATGATACGCGCTCTATGGCCGCGTTGTGCCAGAGCTTGCTGCGTCTGCGCGAAGCTTCTAAAGCGGCGCTGATCGTAGTGCATCATGTCCGCAAGTCGATCACTCGCGACGAGGTGGGCAGCGCCTTCCGCGGGTCTTCGGCGTTGCACGCCGTGGGCGATAGTTACCTGCTGCTGACCAAACCTTCGCCACAGTTCAACACTCTCGAACTGCGCTTCCAGTTCCGTTACGCCGTGGCGCAGCCTCCGCGCTTGCTGCAACTCGATCCGCATACGCTGTGGTTCTCCGCAGCTGGGTCGCCGTCAACCGCAGAGTCCGCCAACCGGCGTAAGGTGGAACGTTCCGACGTCACCTCAGCGCTGACACAGGTTGGACCGGCGGCACGCTACAACCAACTGCGCGAGCAAATCATGCAGCGCTCGGAATGTTCCAAGCGAACCGCGCAGTTGGCCATCGCGGACGCCTGCCAGCAAGGCTGGATTGTACAGGACAACGGTTGCTATCGGCTACCGTTACAGAGTTAGTTGTCACGTTATTGATCTATCCGCGAGGGGTCGCGCCCGAGCGGATGCCCAAGGCCGATGCGACGGGGCTGGCTCCGAAGAAATCGG
Source organism: Terriglobia bacterium (assembly GCA_963747535.1). Taxonomy (GTDB): domain Bacteria; phylum Acidobacteriota; class Terriglobia; order Bryobacterales; family Bryobacteraceae; genus CAVVFX01. Next base: position 363 of record CAVVFX010000025.1, on the reverse strand, counting down.
CTTACGAGAGACCCTCCGGTGCACTCATCGTGTGCCGGAGGGTTTCGTTATTCGTAGCAACTGCTCTGCATCGGGCGCAGCGCCAATTATCACTGTCAGCCTTTCTGAAGGGGTTCAACGAAAACCCTAATTTCATCGGTGAAGTCTCTGAGCGGAGGCCTTGGGCTATAAAACGCGAAGACCGCCCGGCCGTTTTTGCCGGGCGCTCCAAATCCCGCCTTTGATGCCTGGGATACCGCAGTCTGCCTATACGGGCGAGTATCCTATCCTGACCTAGCTCCAACATCGACATCCCGAGCCGACACCAATCTGACCAACCAGCCCGGAATTATTGTGAGAATGCTGGGGACAAACATCGCGACC
>CAVVFX010000024.1:0-47842 GCA_963747535.1 Terriglobia bacterium | reverse complement strand
GTTCCAAAAACCTGTAGGTGGCAACCGCTGTTATAGTAATCCCGGCGGCTTCGCCCCCTGCCAGCCCTTCCGCCATTGCTCCATCAGTTGCTTGACCAGCGCGGCATTAGCCGGCTGCTTGGCGACGTTGACGTTCTCTTGCGGATCTGCCTGATGATCGTAGAGTTCGATGGCGTCCGCGCGGATGTGGTCGTCCCGCCCGACCCAGACGGTCAGGCGATAGACGCGGAATTGGATTTTTGTAACGGCTTCACGACGACTGTATCCAGGATGTCGCACCCGCGCCTCTTTCTTTAGCCATAGGTTTCGAAAAAACGCAATACAGGCTTCAGCCTGACGACCTTCAGTCTGTCAGGATTATCTGCGGGTCAATTCCTATAAATAACTAAAGATAGAGATCCATCTGACGGCGACCCGATACACTGTATCCAGAAGCTTGTTTCAGAGTGACAAGGGGTTAAATAATGAAACGCCGGGAATTTATCAGGACAGCCAGTTGCATGGTTGCCGCGAAGGCCATGGTGCGCGATCTTATGGCGAGCCAGGCTCAATCCGGCGGGTCAAAGAAGCCCAACATCATGTTCGTCCTCGCCGATGATCTCGGCATTGGAGGCGTTGGCTACTATGGCGCGGATCGGTTCAAGACTCCGAATATCGACAAGCTTGCCCGCGAAGGCACGCGTTACACTCATGGCTATACCGCGCCATTGTGCGGACCCTCCCGGTCATGCATCCTGACGGGACGTTACGCCTTCCGTACCGGCGCGACCAACCAGGACGCCACCGGACAGATGGAACCCTCCGTCGAAACCATGATGCCCACGTACCTGAAATCGGCAGGCTACTTCACGGCTTCGATCGGCAAATGGGGCCAACTCCCACTCGGACCCGCCGAATTCGGCTTCGACGAGCACCTGAAATTCAAGGGCAGCGGAGTCTACTGGAACACGCAGGCCAACGGCAAGACCTACACCCTGAACGGCAAAGTTAAAGGTCTGCGCGATAAGGAATACCTGCCCGACGTGATGCACTCCTTTTTAGTCGATTTCATCACCCGGCACCGCGCCGATCCATTCTACGTTTACTACTCCATGTCTCACGTCCATGCCGAAATCCTGCCTACGCTGGATAGCAAGCCGGATAGCAGAGATTACTACGCCGACAACATCGCCTACATGGATAAGCTGGTCGGCAAGCTCCTCGCCGAACTCGAACGCCTCAAACTGCGTGACAACCCCCTGATCATTTTCGTCGGCGACAACGGTACAGGTGGCCAGTACGCGGACGAGTCGACGATCGGCGGCCGGCGCCCACTTACCTGGTGGATTCCACCGACTTCGTTCCGACCTTCGTGGAGTTGGCAGGTGCGAAACTGCCGGAGAACAAAGTTCTCTACGGCCATAGCTTTGCGCCTCAGATTTTGGCCCGGAAATGGCAACCGCGCGACTGGATCTTCATCGAACTGGCAAGAAACTGGTACGTAAGAGAGGCCGGGTGGAAGCTGAACCAGGCGGGACACCTCTTTGACATGACGAACTCGCCGTTCGAGGAGCCGCTTATCCCCGCCGGCACGACCAACCCCGCAGCGATCGCCGCGCGCCAACGGCTGCAAGCCGTTCTCGACAACCTAAATCCCGCCGGCGGAATCATGGACGATGGGGACGGTACCGGTCGTCACGCAGGCCGGTTGCTGCACAGTAAAAAGAAGAACCAGAACCAGCAATAAGTCCATCGCAACACTGATTCCGTCTTCTGGACCTCGACGCCAATTCCGTGTCGGGACCCATCGATCCGCACCACCAACTAAATTAGATTGCATCCTTGCGCTTAATCAATCCCCGGCGTATAGGGCATAGTTGCACAGAGTGCAAGCTTGGTCTTCGACCTCAAACCGACGGCGGCGTTGTTCGAAGCAGTGGTTATGGTCGCGTGACTGTTTTGCTCTCAATGCTTCGCCCAGGCATGGCTCGTGAATGTCCGGCTGCCCTCGGTGAACCAAAAAGTCCGATTCGCAACCATGCCCGACCACACCTGCGTCTCGCCCGCCGGCCAGCGCACTTCAATCCGATCCGCCAGTTGCGATCTTCCCAGCCCGAAATAGAGCGTGAACGAATTTTGCGAAAAATAGCTGCCGCCGCTGACGACCTCCGCGATCTGCTTGCGGCCACCCGCTTCGACGCTGCACCGCGCGCCAATCGCACTCCGGTTAGACCGCGTCCCCGTCAATGTAATGGCAATCGCATTCTGGCGCAGCCCGACGTTCTTCAGCAGCGTCGGTTTATCGTTCATGTTCACGATCACGATCTCCGGCCTGCCGTCGCCATCGAGATCGCCGATTGCAAGCCCGCGTGACGGCCTGCGCGGCGCGAATCCCGGTCCCGCGGATTCGGTGATATCGGCGAACCGCCCGTTGCCCAGATTCCGGTATAGGAGCGTCCTCTGTCGATATGTCTCGCCGATGGGAGAACGGTCGATCTCAGGGTAGACATGCCCGTTCGCCATCACCAGATCGGGCCATCCGTCTTCGTCGACATCGAGAAACGCAATGCCCCAGCCGAGAAGCTGATTGCGCCCGAGACCGGCCATTTCCGAGACGTCCTCAAAGAACCTGCCGTCCTCGTTCTTGTAAAGCGATGGCCGGTCCCCGGAGAAATTGGTCTTGGCGATATCGAGAAAGCCGTTGCCATCGTAGTCCGCAACCGCGATACCCATGCCGGCCTGCAACTGGCCGTCGGCATTGTACGCGACACCAGCCGCATCGCCGCGCTCCTCAAATGTCCCGTCGTGCCGGTTACGATAGAGCAAGCTTGGGGTCTGGTCGCAGGCGACATAGATGTCGGGCCAGCCATCGTTATCGAAATCCGCTGTGACCACCCCCAGCCCGTAACATCCGCCGGACCCGAGAATACCGGCTTTCCCGGAAACGTCGGTAAACGTTCCGTCTCCGTTGTTGTGATAGAGCGCGGGGTGCCCGGCCGGCAGGCCGTGGGGCCCGCACCACACGGGCATTCCTTTCCAGTCGCAACTCTTGCTGTTGCCGGGCTTCGGAACGTTGGCCAGATCCAGATCCACGTAGTTCGACACGAATATATCGAGCAAACCGTCGCGGTCGTAGTCGACAAAAGCGCAGCCGGATCCCCAACGCGTGCCGGTAACCGGCAGCCCGGCGCGTTCGGTGACGTCCTGGAATTTGCGGTTTCCAAGATTCCGGTACAGGGTGTTGTGGCCATAATAGGTCACGAAAAGATCGGGATGCCCATCGTTATCGATATCGCCCACGCATGCCGCCTGCGCCCAACCGGTGCGTGTCAGACCCGCCTGCTGGCTGACCTCGGTGAACTTGCCGGTGCCGTCGTTTTTATAGAGTTGCGAGCGTGATGGTGGCCCGTTGGCGATGAAAACGTCGTTGGCGCCATCGCCATCGAAATCGAAGATCGCTACACCGGTGCCCGTACTCTCGAGGATGGAGTCTTTCTTATCCCTGCCGCCGAAAGAGTTGGGAACGGTGAGGCCCGATTGCGCGGCGATATCGATGAAGCGAATTGTCGGGGCCTCCGCAGCATCGGCGAGCATCATCGCGAGCATCGCCGGGAGAATGAAGAATCGCATCTATCGGATTCCCATGTCCCGCAGCGCTTGCGCCGCTTGCCGGGCAACTGCGACATCATTACCCTGCGCCGCGTCTCGCAAATGGGCCGCCGCTCCATCCTTATCCCCTGCCGCAGCGAGCACTGTTCCGAGCCGCAACTGGATGCGTGCCAGATCGGGTTTCAACGCCAGTGCCGCCGCATACTCCCGCGCCGCCGCCGGTAATTCCTGCTTTCTTGCATGAAGGCCACCGAGCAACTCATGTGCCTCTACCAGGTTTGCATCGGCCCGTACGGCCATTTCGGCTTCGGTTTGCGCTTCGTCGAAACGGTTGGCGCGTACCAGAGCCAGCGCGTAATCGTACAGGTACCGGGCGTAGGGATGAAGCTTGATGGCGCGTTCGAAGTCGAAAAATGCGCGCGCAAAGTCTCCTTTTTCTGCCAGGAGCCGACCACCCAGATCCCACGCCGCATCATCGAAAGGATCGGTTCGAAGTGCATCCTGCAGCGCCGGCTCCGCATGGCTCATTTCCGCCAGCCTGCGAGATTGATCAGGGAGCCACGGATCGAGCGTAATGGCCTTCTGGATTCTTTCCGCGGATGAGGTCAGCACTCCGTATCGAAACCACGATTCCGGATCGTTTGGCGCGATCTGCACCGCATGTGCGAGAATCTGCTCGGCGTGCAGCGGATCGACCGCCGCGAGAGCCCGCATGGCACGCGCGGAATCGGGCTTGACTTGTAATGCCTGCTGGTACGCGACCGCCGCTTTTTGCGGTTTTCCCAGACTCTTCCAGCCGTCACCCAGGACTAGATAGAACTCCGCCTCCTGCGGTTTGATTTCATCGACCAGCCGTACCAGTTCCGGCAGTCCCGACGCCACATTGTTTTCGAGCCCCACCTGCGCCACCGCGCGGTACAAGGCGTTTTGCGGAGTCTCCGGCAGCGGCGATGGATAGTAAGGCACCACCTCCCCGTGATACTCTTCCGCCGGGTGCTCGGCGAATTCGACGAGCGCGTTGGCGGGCGCGTGCCGCTGAATCAGATGATCGGTCATGATCACGTGCGGGGCGTCCTCCACCCGGCGCTTCGGCATATGACACGAAATGCAGTCGGCTGCCGTAGCTGCTAGGCCTGCCGGATGCCCAGCTGAAAGGATTGACCCATGACATTGCAAACAAGCGCTGGAATACTGTCGGATCGCATCCTCGCCGCGAGGAATCCGATGTGGATCATGACAAGTAGCGCATTCCAATTTCCCACCACTGTTGAGGAAACAGCGCGATTGCCGGAGCCGGTAGGCCGAGCTTACTGCCTCGAATTTGTCTTCGTGCCCCGTGCCAGGCGCGTGGTCGAAAGAAATCGCGAAATCCTCCAATGGCCGCCCGGGAATATACGAGAACGTCCCGCGGTCGAATCGCTGGAGCACCGCCGGGATCCGGCCGCTGGTGGTTTCGAGGTGGCACTGCATACACACCTCCATTCTCCGCTCGGGACTCAGTTTCGCCGGATTCACGATGCTCGCCCGACCGGCGGTTCGAACATGGTCTGCCCCTGGACCGTGGCATCGCTGGCAATCGATTCCCTGCGGAAGTTTTCCGAGAAAGACAGGCTCACTACCGGGCGCCTGGTTGCCGGCCGGGATGTTCGGATAGCCGTTATGGCAAAACATGCACTTATAAGAGACGAACCTGCGGGTCTGCGGATGTTCCGTGTCAGACCCTGGCACCATGCCCCATCCCCCACCTTTATCGGGATACCAGCCGAGTGGCAACTCGATCAGCATGCCACGCTCGGTGCGATGCAGATAAGAGCGGGCATGGTTCCCCGAACCCATTACATAATCGATCTTCAGTTCTTCGGAGTTGATCTCTTTGCCCCCGCCGTCCAGTTGCCAGCGGCGCTGGAAATACTGGCCGTCTCGGATTGTCATCGCGTAATGGCTGTCGGAAAGGGCATGGTAATACTGCGGGGTGTTCGCATAGTCCTCAATCGTATTGGCGGTCGCCGGTATAAAGAACGACCGGCCCATTCCGGTGCGCGCGTAGTTCGCCGCGATTTCCCGATGGCACGTGGCGCAGACGTTCGAATCTACATGTCGATTACTTGTACTTACTTGGGAGGCTCCAGAACTCGTTTGGGCTGACGCGGGCAAGCCCAGTGACAGCACTACCGCAAACAGGGGAAGACGCGCCATTGAATCTTGATTCTACGCCGGTTCTGAACTGGTTCGTCGAGACGTTTTCGTCAGGGACTCTTCGAACCATCTTGATCCCTGCCCGACGTTACTCCAAAGTATCTGACCAATAAAGTATTGGAATATTCCCGCGACCGGACCTACCCTTGAGGTAGAAAGGGAAACTTGTGTTACGTCCCCGATTCATTCTTTCCACGCTCCTGCTCGTTCCAGCGGCCTTGTTTGCGGCTGATTCTACGCCTAAGGTTAAGCAGACATCGGTCGTTTCCACTTCTGCCTCTTCCGGGCCCGAAATGTTTAAGGCATACTGCGCTTCCTGCCATGGAATCGATGCCAAGGGTCACGGCCCCGCGGCCCCCGCGCTAAAGACGCCTCCGCCTGATCTCACCATGCTCAGCAAAGACAATCAGGGCAAATTCCCTGGCTTCCGTGTAGTCACAGTCATCAAGGACGGCGATGTGACGTCCCATGGGTCGAAGGAGATGCCGGTCTGGGGCGAGGTCCTCGGTTCGATCGGTAGCACCACCCCACGTGAGGTGGAGCTCCGAATCTCGAATCTGACCCACTACATCGAATCACTGCAGCAGAAGTAGTGACCGCGTCGGCCTGGGATCTCGACGCTGTATCTGCGTCTATTCACCAGCGAGATCCCTTGTCCTTTTCGCACAATGATTTGTACTGAGCGCTATTCGTCGTTCGAGTTAGACGTCTTATCATCCTTACATCCTCTTTTATCGTATAGCAATTGAGTTTCAATTGTATAATGAGTTGCTCTCCCGCTAAAGGCTTCTTTATAACCGAAGCGTACGATACAAAGGCACTTACATTCTGTAGCGAAGCTATTGATTCCGGAGTTCGGTAGTGATACGATTCATCCCAGTCCATTCTGCCCAGGGTGCAGAATGAGGAGGGTAAATGTTCAAGGGGCTCCGTATCGCTCTGCTAGGCTCCGTTTGTGCGTGCGCAGTGTTTGCGCAACGCGATCTATCAACTCTTGCCGGTACCATTACCGATTCTTCAGGCGGCGTCATCGCCAACGCATTAGTCAAAATAACCGAAGTCGACACAGGCCAGGTCTACGAAATCACGACTAACAGCTTGGGTGAATTTGTTCGCCCTGCGTTGAAAGCTTCCACTTACACCGTCACCGTCAGCGCGCCCGGGTTCAAGAAGTCTGAACAGAAAGACGTAGTCCTGACACCCGGTGAACGTACCGGTGTCAATATCACTCTTACCGTCGGCGATATCGGCCAAACCGTCGAAGTGGCCGCATCCGCGCCTCTGCTCCAGACCGAAAGCACTCAGGTCGGGGCGGCGCTGGACAGCAAGACCGTTACTGATGTCCCCTTAGGCGGGACACGCAATCTAACATATCTTGCTCGTCTGTCGCCGGGCGTTGTGCCCGCGGAACAGGGCGCGCGCGATTCCGCGAACGGCGGTTTCTCGGCTAACGGCGTTCGTTCAAACGGCCAGAATAACTTCCTGCTGAACGGAGTCGATAACAACATCAACACGATCGACTTCCTGAATCAGACGGCTTATGCGATTGGACCTGCTATTGACGCCGTCAGCGAAGTGAGCATTCAGACCAACGGCTACAGCGCCGAGTATGGGCGCGCGGCAGGTGGCGTCATCAACGTGACCCTCAAGTCCGGCACGAACGCGCTCCACGGCAGCGTATTCGAATATCTGCAGAACCGGGATCTGGATGCGAATACCTGGACGAACAATCGTGCGGGCCAGCCGCGCGGACCCTTCGTGCAGAACCAGTTTGGCGCAACGGCCGGCGGCCCGATCATTAAGAACAGGCTCTTTATCTTCGGTGACTACCAGGGAACGCGCATCGCCGATTCCGGCGGTTCGGTCACCAACCTCGGTTACTCGGGATACACCACGATTCCCACAGCGGCGATGAAGAACGGCAATTTCTCCAGCCTCCTGGGGTCGACCTATACCGGAACCGATGTCAACGGCAATCCGATCTCAATCCAGAAGGGCATGATCTTCGACCCGGCCTCGACCACCTATCAGACCAATGCCGCCGGTTTTCAGATCCCGGTGTCGCGGACGCCATTCGTTGGGAACATCATTCCCCTCAGCCGAATGGATCCCGCGTGGGCCAAGATCATCCAGCTCTATCCGAATCCCAACCAGACGGTCATTACCGGCAATGCGCCGACTAACGATTATTACTACAACACGCCCGGGGCTCTGACTACCGATCAGGGAGACGGCCGCGTAGACTATCGCCTCAGCGAGAAGGACAGCCTCTTCGGATCTTTGAGCTGGTCGGATACCTCCAAGACCGACGGGCCTCCGCTCCCGGGCGCCCTCGACGATACCGGTTTCAACGGCGCGGGTGAAATCGACCTCAGCCGCAACGCCCAGATGAGTTATACCCGCGTCTGGAGCCCCAGCCTGGTGACCGAAACCCGCCTGGGCTTCACGCGTCTGGTGACGTCGCGTATCGGAGCTAACCCGGGCACCGACATGTTTGCGCTGTACGGTATCGGCGGCTACAACCCCACGACTGCCACTGCCAACAACGGCGGACTTCCGCAGATCAGTTTCGGAAACGGGTATCCGACTGTTGGCGCCGTTGACTGGGTCCCGACCAAGGAATTCAATAATGTCTGGGACTTCGTCCAGAACGTCGCGATCAGCAAGGGCGCCCACGCGTATAAGTTCGGCTTTGAATTCCGCTCCGTGAAATTCCCGTTCTTCCAGGTTCCCGATCCTCACGGTAATCTCGCTTTCAGCAATAACGAGACCGCGTTCCCGTCGGGAAACAACGCCTCTAATGGATCGAGTGTCAGCAGTCTGACCGGTGATTCAATGGCTTCGGCTCTGTTAGGCGTGATCGACAGCGGCAACATCTCGACCACGAACTTTGTTTCGTCGCAGAAGATTGCTTACGCAGGTTACGCTCAGGACGACTGGAAAGTGAACTCGAAACTGACTGTGAACCTCGGTGTCCGTTATGAGTTGTGGTCGCCGATCGGCGAGCAATGGGGGCGCCAGGCGAACTTCGACGTGCAGAACAACACTCTCTACATCCCGCAGGGCGGTAATTGCAATTCAGCAGCGTTGCCTCCGAACTTCGGGGCTCTGTTCCCGACTGTGACGGTTAGCCGCTGCCAGGTTTCGAATTATATGATCCCGTGGGATAAGTTGGACTTCGGTCCGCGTATCGGCCTCGCATACAGGTTTGCCAACAAGACCGTTCTTCGCCTTGGCTACGGCATCTTCTACGGTGGTGAAGAGAATCAGGGCGGCAGCCCCAACCGCGGCGAAGGTGTGCCGTTCAATGAAACAGTCAATATGACCCGCTACCAGGGCAACAGCACGTATGTGGGTGTAAGCCAGTCGCAGTGTCTCAACTGTTATTTCTTCCCGGGCGGCTTCACTGGTGGATATCCAGCGAGTCCGTTCACACTTAATGCGGGCGTTTCGATGCGCGGCGTGCAACCGGGTTTCGACAATCCGCTGGTGCATAAGTGGAATGTTATCGTCCAGCGTGAGTTGCCAGGCGATATGGCTCTCGAAGTCGGTTACGAGGGCAACCATCAGGCGCATCAGGTGATTCTCTGGAACTCCGACCCGTACCCGAACCTCGGCACTTTCAACACGGCGATCAGTTCGGCGAATTTACAATACATTCAACCGGCATGTCCAACTTGCCAGTCCATCGGTAACGGCCTTTCGATGACTTCATCCTTCGGCTACGGCAACTACACGGCAGCGTCGGTGAAGCTCGAAAAGCGATTCAGCCACGGGTTGCAGTTCCTGACCTCCTATGTCTGGAGCCACACACTCGCGGACAGCGGTACCCCGTTAAGCGGTTCGAGCAACTTGTCGCCGATTTCGCAGACCAACCAGGGAACTGCATATTCCAGCGCAGCATGGGATATCCGGCATAGCCTGACTACCAGCTTCAACTACGAATTGCCGTTCGGTAGGGGTAAGCAGTTTGGTAGCAACATGAACCGTGCCGCCGACCTGATCGCGGGTGGCTGGCAGATGAATGGTATCCTGACGCTCCGGACCGGCCAACCGCTGACCATCGCGGGAGCCAATTGTCATGGTGTCTGGAGCCGCTGTCTTCCCGACTATGCTCAGGGCTACACCGGCAACGGCAACTCAGCCCCTTCGGGCGGACGCACTCCTAACGAGTACTTCGACACGAGCGCATATACCGTCGCTTATTCGAATCAGGCTCTCGGCATCGCGACAGGCGGCGATGTCGGCCTGCAGTCGATTACCGGCCCTCCAACGGAGACTTTGGACTTCTCGATCTTCAAGAACTTCAAACTTACGGAGCGGTTCAATCTTCAGTTCCGCGGCGAGGCTGTCAATCTCACCAACTTCACGGTGTTGAGCGCGCCTGACGTGAGTTATGGCGATTCGAAGACTGTCGGCGGGAATGGTAACTTCGGAGTCATCACCAGCAGCGTGGCGGGAACCGAGCGCCACCTGCAGTTCTCGCTCCGGCTGGCGTTCTAAGCGGTCGCGACAATCACATACAAGTAAGAACGGCCTGCTTCGGCGGGCCGTTCCTACTTATGAACACAACGCAATTCTATTTACGGACTAAGGAGGTACTCTGTGGGGCAGCCAGGATTGGCTGCCCCACGCTCACCCAGACAGCAGCCTCCTAAGCTCCGTCTCCCCGTTGACGGATGGCGATGATTCGATCGGCAGGTAAGGCGGTTTCGATCTGCGTTCCCCCACCTGGCCAGAAGATCTCGATTTTGTCTACCTTACCGGCGCCACCCAGTCCGAAGTGCAGACGCAGATCGCTCTGCGAGAGATAACTGCCACCGCTTCTCACCTCTGCGGTCTGAACGAACCCGCCCGCCGTGACTCGCACGCGGGCACCGATCGCGCTGCGATTAGATTTCACGCCTTCGAGCTTCAGCTCGATCCAATGATTCGATGATTTGACGGCGAGCCGCAGCAGCGATGGCGCCTCGTTTTGATTGTTCACCACAGCTTCGACCGATCCATCATTGTCATAGTCCGCGAACGCTAGTCCGCGCGAGGAATGCTTCTCCATGATGCCAGGACCGGCGGATTCCGAGATATCGACAAACTTACCATGATCGTTGTGGTAGAGAATGGCACGATCCCGATAGTGGATGTCGATCTTCAGGCGGTCGACCTCCGGGAACGCGTGACCATTCACCAGTAATAGATCGGGCCAGCCGTCATTGTCGAAATCGAAGAACCCGCAGCCCCAGCCGACGAAGCGCGTGTTTCGGCCCATGCCCGCTTCCACGCTGACATCCTGAAACTCGCCCTTCCCCTGGTTGCGATACAGCGTTTCGAGCTCATCCGAGAAATTGGTCCGGAATATCGAGGGGAGCCCTTCGTGCAGATAGTCCGCGGCAGCCACGCCCATGCCGGACAGCGCCTTGCCGTTATCGTCGAGCGCGGCGCCGCGAAGCAACGCCTCGTCCACGAACTTCCCGTTTCCCTGATTGATATAGAGGATCGACGGAGTCTGATCGCTCGCCACATAGATGTCGGTTAGTCCATCGCTGTTGAAATCACCTGTAAGGACTCCGAGTGAGTAATTGCCGTCGGGTTTCGAGACGCCGCTTTCGTCGGAGACGTCGCGAAAAACGCCGCCCTCGTTGTGATAGAGGATATTGCGATCGAAGGGAAGTCCGCGCGGACCGCAATTCACAGCTATGCCGCGATAGAAACAATACGGATTCGCGCCTGGCTTGGGAGTAGCATTGAAATCGAATTTCAAATAATTCGCGACAAAGAGGTCGAGTCTTCCGTCGTTATCGTAGTCGATAAATGCGCAACCGGTGTTATAGCGAATCCGGTCCTGGGTGAGATGAACCTTCGCGGTGACGTCCTCGAAGCGGCGCCCCTCTATGTTTCGATAGAGTACATTCTGTCCCCAGTAGGTGACGAACAGATCGGTATAGCCGTCATTATCGTAGTCACCGGCGCAGACTCCCTGCGCCCAACCTGTCCGGGTGAACCCCAGGGATTCAGAGACGTCACGGAATTTCCCGCCGCCTTCGTTGTGGTACATCCGGCTGGGAGAGCCGGGACCCGAGGCGATGAAAATGTCGGCGAGACCGTCGTTGTCGTAGTCGATGAATGCCACCCCGCTGCCGGTTGTCTCGATGATGAATTGCTTGGAAGTGCTGCCGCCGTTGGGGACGGGCGCTGTCAATCCGGCTTGCTGCGCCACGTTGCGGAAGTCGGGATTCTGCGCAGCGGCGATCACCACCGAGAGGACTGCGAGAGCTTTCTTCACTTCTTGTCGCCTAGCCGCTTCAGGAAATCCGTGAACTCGCCTTCCGGAGGCTTCTGCAGTTTCTCGAGTTCGGCTTTTTCACGCTGCGCATCGACCGGACGGTCCGCGTTGCGGTAGGCCAGCATGAGATTGTAATGCGCAGTCTCGTTGCGCGGCTGGAGTTTCACGGCGCTTTCGAGGAGCGCGATGGCGTCGGAATATCGCTTCGCGTCCGATCGCAGCTTCGCCACTGCAATCAGAGCCTCGGGAAAATCGGGACGCAATTCCGCGGCCCGTTCAAAGTGCTGCGCAGCTTCCGGTTTCCGCTGCTCTGCGGTGAGGACCTGCGCTATCTGGTACTCGGCGACGGCATCGGAGGGGTTCAACGAAAGTTCCGCTTCGAATTCCTTGCGAGCCTGGTCAAGGACTGCGGGATCATGCGATTGCTGGAGCAGTGCGCGTCCGAGGCGATAGTGGAGATCGATCGCCTTTGGATTTTTTTCGATGGCTTTGCGGTATTCGGCGATGGCTTCGGTGTACTTACCCTGGCTTTCGAAGACTTCCGCCGAGAGTTGGTCGACGCGGTATGATGACGGCGCTTTCTGGTACATGCGGTAGATGGCGTCGTTCCAGGCTTTCATGTGGTAGTCCGCGGATACATAGAGGACGTCGGCATCGGTGGGGAATTCTTTTTCGAGTTGCGCGATCGTCGCGCCTGCTTCGGCGAAGCGCTTGGCGACGATATGGCATTGGGCCAGGGCAAGGCCTGCCAAGCGCCGATTGTCACCGTTCAAGAACCCATTTGCCAGGTCGGGAACGGCGGTTTCGCACTCGCCGGTGGCAGCCCGGGTTAACGCCAGGAACAGCCGAGCTTGCGGATCGGTCGGGGCTTGTTCAAGGTTCAGACGCGCAGCTTTGTAATCTCCGCGATTGAATGCCGCGATGCCGTCCACCACAGGGTTGGTCTGCGCGGAGAGCAATGCGGCGGCGAGCCACAACAGAATGTTAATGGCCGGCATCGTCTGTCATCAGTCCCAGGTTGCCGAAGCGGCCCCGGTCAGTTGCATCGAAATAGCGGAAGCTCAACACCGGCGGCGCTCCGGGCGAAATCAGCATCGGCGGCGACAATCTCTCCGACGGCGGTTCACTTATGTCCACGATCCGTCCCGATAAAACAATTTGTTCGATCAGCATCGCCATGAGCGGAATCATCTTGCCTCCAATTCGCCGAGCGCCCTGGTCGCAATCGCGTTTCCCGGTTTTTGTTCCAGCAATTCGTTGAGCACTGCGCGAGCCTTCTCCCGTTCGCCCATCGTAACGTATATTCGGGCCAGATTCAGATATAGTTCGTCGTCATTCGGATTGGTCTTGATACCGTACCGAAAAGCGGCGATGGAATCGTTGGGCTGGCCCATCTTCGCGTAGAGCACTCCGAGATTGTTGATCGCGCCAGGATGGTCCTGCTGCGCTTCAAGCGCCTGCTGGAACCAGCGCCGCGCTCCCTTGAGATCGTTCGAGCCGGCCGCCAGCAATCCAAGCTGATTCATGGCGTCGGCGCACTTCGGATCGAGGTCCAACGCGCGCTGGAAACTGCGCTGCGCGTTCGCCCGATCGTCCATCTTCGCGTAAGCCTCGCCCGCCCCAACGAATGCTGGTAGGTAGTCGTTCTTGATATTGAGCACTTGCTGGAAGGATGCCAGCGCGTCCTGGTTCCGGTCCAGCTCCAGTTGAATGCGTGCCATCGCCTGCCACGCCTTCCAGTTGTTGGGACGCGTGCGCAACGTCTCGGCAAGATACGGCAGCGCACGCTCGGGGTAGCCCGCCCAATAGAAGGCCGCGCCCAGCTTGAAATAATTGCGCCGTGGATTCAGATAATACTTGCCAGGGAAGGGAAGCGCGATCGCGCCACTCTCGCTGATGCGCGCGAGGTCGCTGCGCATCCCGGCAGCCGAGGGAATGTCCGCATAAACCTTACGAGCGCGGCTTTCGCCATCCACCAGCAAAACCAGCGGCAGCGAAAGATCTCTGCGGTATTCGAAAAGGTATCGCCGGAATAACGAATACGCGGCCGCCACGTCGGCCTTCTCGGTCCTCAGATCGATCAGCGTGGCGGGCAAACCGAGGGGCATCTTCGGAGGCTCGGCGCCGAAAAGCACGACGAACCTCGATTCGCCGTTGCCCGTCCGGCGATCGGGTGTGGGCACCGGCTCGAGCAGCCAGGTATTGCCAAACTCAGGATCGTTCTTGCCGTGCAGCACGGATGCAGGCCATAACCTCCGCGTACGAAACGGCGTGCGGGCGGGCTCGCTTGAACCTTCCACGATGGTATAGACGTAGCCAGGTTCGAGGCCGCTCAAGTCCTGCTGCGTACCCGATGGCCAGGTGATCTTGACGTGCGCTACCAGCTGTCCGGCAAGCCCGAAATGCAGCCGCTTGGAATGCTGCGACAGGAATCCGCTGCCCGCGCTCAGGTACTGCACGTGGCCATTCACCTCGACCCGCGCGCCGACGGCATCCCGATTCGATTTGGTGCCGCGCAACGAGATCGCGATGGCTGGACGCGCCTCCGAACAATCATTCTGCATGGCGCGGACCTGCGGACCCAGCCGGTTCTTCAGGACCAGATCCGGAATGCCATCACCGTCGAAGTCGGTGACCGCGAAGGTGCGGGTGTCATCCGCGAAATCGAGGCCGCTCAGGCCGGAGGCATCGCGATAGCTGCCCTGCTTCACATAGAAGACGTTGGGCTCGTGCCCATTCCAGCTATAGTCCTCGCGGATGAGTTGATTGAGCGCGTTCCATCCGTTCTCGTAATCGGGCGCGGCGCGTTGCTGCTCCGGAGTTCTTGCCACCACCTGCCGCCAGAAAAAGCTGTTCAGATCCTTACGGGACGGATTGGTCACCATCCCCGCGCCGATCAGAATCTCGGGCACCCCATCCAGGTCCCAATCGAAGCCGCCGGAACTCCACGCCCAGCGACCCATCTCGACTCCCTCCCGGGCACTCGTCTCTTCGAATGTGCCGTCGCCCTGGTTGCGATAGAGGCAATTGCCCTTGGTGTGACGCCGGAAGGCCTGGGCGTCGCGTGCCGCGGGCTTGAACGCCGGGTCGCGGATGACACGCTGCCCCGGTGCGGTCCACATATCGGAGACGTAGAGATCCGCGAGGCCGTCGCCATCGTAATCGAACCATGCGGCGCTCATGCCCGGACCCGCACCGTCCAGACCCGCCTTCGCAGCCTCGTCGTGGAAATGGCCGTTACGATTCCGATAGAGATTGCCGCGTCCGAAATCGTTGGCGACGTAGAGATCGGGCCAGCCATCGCCGTCGAAATCGCACCAGGCGGGCGCGAAGCTGAACCGGTCGTTGTTGTGGTTCATGCCGGTTTCGGCAGTCACGTCCTCGAATCGCAGAGCTTGGCGCGTGCCCATGTTCCGGAACAGAAAATTCGGCGGGCCGTTGCGCGCATCCTGATAGGGTGCGGGATATTGATACTGGTCCTCGCTTTGGAAGTAGATGTAGCAGCAGAGATAGAGATCCAGGCGGCCATCGCGGTCGAAGTCGGCGGCGGCCATGCCCGTGAACGAACCCTGCGGCGTAGTTTTAAATTCGAACGCATCGCGTTGCTCGACGAACGTGCCATCGCCGCGATTCAGGAATAACAGCGGCCCCGAGGAGCGTAGAACCACCGCGTCTTGACGACCTGAATTGCTGAAGTCGGCGAACAGCGCACAGGTCGTTTCGTCGAGCACGCCCAGGCCCGAACGCTCGGTGACATCTTCGGCAGTTCCATCGACGCGAATCTTGTAAAGGCGATTCGGCAGGCCCCCCGGCTGGCAAACATAAATCTCATCTACGCCGTCGTTGTCGATATCGGCGACGGCGATTCCCTGATTTCCGTAAACGTCGATGCCGCACGCTGAATCGAGACGCGCCCGCCAGTAGGGGTTTCCCGGAATGAGCTGTTCGCGAAATGAAGCTACAGCTCCGAACACATGCTCCGTCACATCGCGAAAATACGGTTTTGGCGAGGTCACGGAGTGCCCGGTGACGAGCTTGAAATCCGGCAGTTGCCAGACCCCGGTGTGATACTCCGATTCGGTCTTTATTTCAAAGCGCACCTGAGACTCGGGAAGAGCATAGAACCGTGCTGCGCGAATCTCACCGCGGCGCGCGATCCATGCGCTGAGGCCCGGAGGAGCAGATTCCCGGCCCGCAAAGATGCGCTCCAGACGGGCTTCGAGCTCCATTGCGTCCTTTTCGCCTTTGAACTCGTCGCTGCCCGCCGCGACATACCGGAGCACCGCGTCGTATGGATTGGGCTTCGCGTAGTGAACGGGAAACGGCGTGGACGCAGGGGCATTCGAAGGGATCAGTCCGGCGGCACTCACGGCCGCAATAAACTCACGCCGCGTCATCGATTCACTTCCTGCGCCTTCACCAGTTGTGCGTGTCGGGCACGCTCGGCCTGGGCGGCTGCGGGCTTTCCGATGCGATCATAATCGCGCGCCAGGCGGTAGTGCACGGCCGGATCGGAGGGAGCGAGTTCCGCCGCCCGCGTGAATTCCGCAGCCGCGTCCGCATAGCGCTGCAACCGGTCCAGCACCGTCCCCATTTCAAAGTGCGCCGCTGCGTCGCCGGCATTCATCGCGAGCGATTTCTCAAGCAAGCGCAGCGCTATCTCCGGCTCCAGCGATTGCGCATCCAGAGCTTTGGCGTGAAGGAGATATCCGGCGGCGCTGTCGGGATGCGCCGATTGGTATTCGGCGAACCGCTTGGTCACCTGCGGCAACCGGCTCGGAATCTGATCCAGAATCCTGCCGAGAAAGGTGTAAGGCTGTTCCGTCTCCGGCGCAATTTCGATAGTGCGCAGAAAGGCATCCGCGGCATCGTCGAAGCGGCGCAGTCCGTAATAGGTCACCCCCAGAGCCAATTCGAGTTGAGCGTTGTTCGGGAGTCGCGCAACGCCCTCCTTGAGAATGACGACGGCTTCGATGAACTTCTGTTGGTTGAGCAGCGGCTGAGCTGCTTCGAAATAAAGTTGGGCGGCGCGTTGACGGGCATCGCTGTTTTCCGGAACCTTCGCGGAGTATTTCGCCTGCGCCTGCGCGGCCTTCAAGGCTTGATTGGTCTCCGCATAGTAAATTGCAAGGCTCTGGAGTACAGCGGGATCTTCCGGCGCTAATGCCGCCGCTTTGCCTGCGGCAGCTTCGGCCTCGGGAGGCTCGTGCAGTCTCCAGTAGGTCTGGGATAACGCGACCCAGACGCGGCCATCGCGCGGCGCCAGTTTACTTGCCGTTTCCAGATTGGTTCGCGCCGACGCGAGGTCGCCGCGCTGGAGAGCTAGCAGGCCGGCTCGAAAGGCATCGTCGAACGGGGTCGCTGCGAGGAGGAATAGGAGGAGAGGAAGGAACGGGCGTCTGCTTCGCAGACGGGCTGACGCTGGCTGCAGCGGTATTGACGTCATGCGATCCGCGCGATCAGGTCGGCCAGGTCGATGGGGGCATCGGAACGTTTGCCCCGTTCGAGCGCGGGCGCGATGGCCACCGCTTCCTCGTGATCCTCAAACCACGCGAGAAATGCCGATTTCTCCTCCCCGGGGAGACGCTGTTGATTCAGCCAGGTGTAGTAAGCACCCATATCGGCATCGATCAAGGACCCGCGGGGGTCGAGTTCCGGCTTGCGTTGCTGTTCGGCGAGGAGCTCGTTCATCTGTTTGTCGCGCTGGCGCGGAGCGAAGCGCGCGAAAAGCGTGAGCGGTTGGGCGCGGCGGAGAGCTTCTCGCGCGGCCCACTGTACGAATGTCGTCGAGAAGACCTGGGTTCCCGACCCTTCCGTCAGTAGACTGAGCTGGAAGCGGTTGAGGACGTCGTCTCCCCCGGAATCGAGACCGGCTTCCGCGGGCTTGATTTGTGCCAGCATGGTGCGGAACGCCTCGGGATCGAAGACGGACGCCTCGTAAGCTTTCTGCATGCGGTTCTGCAGCGCAGCGCGTGGGCCGGAGAGTGACTTGTACGAAATTTGCGTGAGGCTTTCAGGGACGGCGAGGCTGGCGCCGCCATCGATATACCAATGGCCGTATGGGACGGGATGGGCTTTGGCGCGCGCCGCAGCGGCATCAAGCAGAACCTGCACGCCGCCCGTGTGTTTGACCTGCGTGAAGTAGACGCCCTGCGGGCGAAGCTTTCGAAAGAGCCGGTAGTCGTTGTTTGCGACTCCCAGCCCGATGACCGCGATGCCAAGCCTGTGGGTCGGCAGCACCGGATCGGGAGCCGACGCCGAGACTTTCTGAACGTAATCGACCGCGGCGACGCGGAAGGTGTCGATCTGATGCGTGGCCCAAAGCTGCGCGGAGAGCTGCTCCGAAAAGATGGTTGGAGAGTTCACCCAATCGGTCTTTTCCAGTTCGCGCGAGAGCTTGAGTTGCGTGAATGCGGACATGGTTGACTGGAATTGGCCGGCTCTCAGGTTCCCGAGATATGTGAACTGCCGGTCGAGGTCGGCTCTTTCGGACGGGAATTTCCAGTCGTAGACGATCAGTTCGCGCAGCAGCAACGGGAGGAAGGCGAGCGGCAGGCGCTGCAGAAGCGCGATCTGCTTGATGGCGAGTTGCTTCGCTTCCGGAGGATATGCGGTGAAACTGACCGGGGTTAATTGATCCGGGAGCATGGCTCAGGCCACCTCCGCGATGGGTTTACCGGTAGAGAGACGCGGATCGAAGCCAAAGTACTTGCCGAGTGTGGGTATGAGGTCGGTCGACTCCACGCGGCGATCGACGACCACGTTCTGTTTGACGTCCGGCCCGAGGACGATCATCCACGTGGTGCGTGAAGTAGCGTCGCCGGTGCGATGATGCTGGAAGCCGTTGCCGCCGGAATCGATATCGGAGTCGCGGCCGAAATCCGGCAGGATGAACATGGTCGTTTGGTTCACGTACTCCGGATCCTTCTGGATGGCCTGCCAGAGTTCGGCGCACAGGCGATCGGAGCGTTTGATGCCGTCGAGGTAAAGGGAGAACGTGCCGGAGTGGGCGATGTCGATGTCGTGCAGGGTTACCCAGAGAAGGCTGGGGGAAAGCTGGCGCATGAGCTGCTTCGCGATGTATACGGAGAGCTCGTCGGGGCTGACGAGATTGCGGGCATGGGTGGCGAAGTCATCGACGGAGAGCTTGAGAACTTCGGCCATCTGGTCAAGTTCGATCTGACGGCCGGCGAGCGAGGGCGCGTAGAGGGGCGTCTCGTAGTTGTCACGGAGCAGGTGCTGATAGCGGGCGTCGTCGGTTGCGGACGAGAGCGCGGCGGAGAGCAGGCGCTTCGGAAGGATTACGCCTGCCCCAAGTCCGGGACCGTAGAGCTTGTGTCCGCTTTCGCCGATGCGCGCGAATCCATTGCTGGGCGCGACGACCCAGGCGTCCGTAGCGGGGCGCTTCAGATCCTTACGGAAGTACTCGAAGACGGTCGGATTGTTGGGGGAGACCGCGGCGAAGTTGTTGAAAGTTTCGTAGACGCCGGTGACGATGCTGGCAGTCGCCACGTAATGTCCGAGGATGCCCTGGTTGACGACGTTGGTTAAAAAAGTGGCTTGAGGGATGAGCTCATTCAGGAGATGCGGGATATTCTCCTGGCCATCCGGCATGAAGGTTTCATCGTCGCGCGCGCCGCCTCCAAAGGTGACGACAACAGCTTTGCGGTGCTTCGGGGAAGCCATGCCGCGCAGTGCGGCGGGACCAAAAAAGGTGGCGGCCGAGGCAGCCCCGGTCACGGTGCGGAGAAAATCCCGCCGGCTCAGGGAAATCGCCTGTGAAATTTCGCGGGGACTGCGGGCCTTCAGATCGGCGAGGCGCATAGACTGCCAAAAGCTTAAACTATGATACTGCGAATGAGATGTTTCCGGCTGCCGTGAAAAAACGAAGTCCGGTGTTTCGTTGTGCAGTATTGTGCACAAATCCGGTGTTTTTGCACAGGCGGTCTCTGCTGAAAAAACGAACTAGGCCCCGCTGCGTTACGCGGAGCTGTTTGGTGGTGAAGCGAATTTTGCGAAACGAACCCAATCATGCGTACCTCCTCCCTCTGTTTCCAGGATAGATGAAGAGCCGATCAGCGGCAAGCGGGCGATTGTCTGTAAGTAATTGATGCTGAAAGAGGGATGGAGCGGGTTGGCGGCGTTACCGGGGGGCTGCGTAGCCGACGCCTGGCTGGCCCCACCCAGCAGCTTTTCGAGTTGTCACAAGCTGATCTTTAACCTGCGCGCGATCCGGCGCATTCGGCGCGAGCTTCATATAGGTCGTCAACTCTGCCGCCGCACTCTGGTAATCCTGCTTCTCGGCGAGCACGAGTCCCAGCAGATAGTCAGATCGAGGGTTAGCGTGACGCGGGTCCAGTTTCACTGCCGCGCGAGCGCCTTTCTCGGCCGCGTCATAGTTTTTGAGATTGTAGTGAGCGACGGCATCGGCATACCAAACCTGCGGAAAGTCCACCGGATCCAGTTCGACAGCGCGATCCAGATACCTGCCGGAATCCTGCCACTTCCCATCCTTCGCGGCGAGGAGACCGAGTTCCACGTACGGCGCGACCAGCTTCGGATCGGATTCCATGGCCTTGGTCAGCGCGGCGCGGGCCGGTTCGATGGCTTGCTGCTCAAGGCGTAGCTTTCCCAGGTTCAACCACGCAACGGCGTATTTAGGGTAAATGGCAACCGCTTTTTCGAAATCCTTCGCGGCATCCTTGGGCTTATTTTTTAACATCGACTGCAGGCCATGCTCGTAGGTTTTCCTGGCCTCTTTGGGAGCCATCATCGACGTGACGCTGATCGACGATCCTTCGACACCCGCGATACGATGCAGGAAGATCACGCCAACGTCCGGACTATCGTTAGTCCGGCGATTGAACAGATTGATCGCGTCGGAGGTAAACCCGGCCGCGCTCGCGCGCAGTTCGCAATTCATCATGCGGCTGCCGAATGGATCAGCAGCGAGGGCGTTCGCGCCGCCGGCGGACTGAGAACCGCCGTACCCGGAGTTGGAATTCCGGGCCGAACCAGAGCCGGCGTCGGAAGCGTCAGTGACGATCATGTTGCGGTCGCCCCATTGAAAATTGAAGCGTCCGGTGGAATCGGTGTATGCAACGATCATGGACATCCCGCTGCAGACTCGCTGGATGGTGATATTCTCCGGGGGCGCTGAGCCGTCCTCAATGACAACTTTGCCGGAAATATAGACGGGTCGAGAGCCATTGGTTCCCAGGGATCCGCCCCCAGAGCCGGGAATTGCCTGGACGCTGGTTTGTCCGCCGCTGCCGGCAGTCGGCGTGGTCCCGCCCATCCCGCCAGTGCCGCCGACCTGGGCCGTGAGGTTAGCGCCGGCGATCGCTCCGAAGAGAATAAACAGCGCCGCATTCCTCATTTTTCATACCCTCTCGGCAACCGAGCTTGCCCCAATTATGTCATAGACTTCGACGCGTTTGCTTTGCAAGAACGTGCAATATGGGAAGGAATCGTGGCAAAATCACTCCACAGGCCATGACCACCATCCGCACCCTGCTGCTCATCCTCTTTTCAGCCGTGCCGGCGTTAGCCCAATCGCCGGACGTCATCTATTACAACGCTGCCATCATTACCATGGCAGCGGCACGTCCAACCGCCCAAGCCGTCGCTATCCGCGGCGACCGTTTCGTCTCTGTCGGATCCAACGCCGATGTGCTCAAAACCGCCGGTCCACGCACGCAGAAGATCGATCTCGGCGGGAAGTGCATGGTGCCGGGAATCATCGAAACCCACGTTCATCCCATCATGGCAGCGCTCAGCGAGATCGACGGTCCCGTACCTTTGGTCCACTCGATCGCCGAGTTGAAAGATTACATTCAAACTCAGGACAAAAAACTCCCGCCCGGCCGCCTGATCTTCGTGCCGAAAGTCTACTCGACGCGACTCAACGATCACCGCTATCCGACGCGCTACGAGCTGGACGAGGCCGCACCCAATAATCGTGAAGTTGTCGCCGATAACGGATATGCGGCGGTGGTCAATTCGATCCTGCTCAAGAAACTCGGCATCACCCGCGACACGCCTCAACCCGCATAACGGCCGCATCGAAAAGGACGCGAAGGGCGAACCTACGGGATTGATTCTCGGTGCGCCGCAACTGTTGCAATCGGTGCGCAGCTCACGGCCGGTCACGGCGAAAGATCGTTTGTGGGCGCTGAAAAGCATGCTGGCGCGCTACAACTCGGTCGGCATCACCAGTATCATCGACCGCTCCGAAGGGCCCGAGGGGTTCCGTGCGTATCAGACTCTCTATCGATCCGGCGAGCTCACTGTCCGCAGCTTCATCACTTATCTCATTCAGGCGCAAGGCACCCCGGCGCAGGTGCGAGCGGAGATCGAGCATATCCCGTTCACCACCGGCTGGGGCGACAATTGGGTGCGCGTCGGATCCCTCAAGACCATAGCCGACGGCGGCATCCTGATCGGCACCGCGTACCTTCGCGAACCCTATGGCCCCAACACGCAGATCTACGGCTTCGTCGATCCCAATTACCGCGGCGTCCTGAGCGTCCCCAAAGAGAATCTCTTCGAAATGGCGAAGACGGCCGCGGAACTCGGCTGGCAGATGACCGCGCACACTACCGGCGGCGGCGCCACCGACGTCCTTCTGGACTCCTACGAATACGCCAATGGCACCATTCCGATTGGCGATCGCCGCTTCACCGTTACGCATGGCAACTTCCCTAACGCGCGAGCCATCGAGCGCTCCAAAAAGCTCGGCGTGGTTTACGACATCCAGCCGTTCTGGCTCTATCTCGATGGTCCCGCGATCAAGGATGTCTTCGGTCCCGAGCGCATGAAAGATTTTCAGCCGCTGCGTTCTCTGTTCGACGCGGGCATCGTGGTGGGCGGCGGTTCCGATCACATGATCCGCTTCGATCCTCGCGAAGCCACCAACCCTTATCATCCTTTTCTAGGGATGTGGATCGCGGTCACGCGCAAGATGGTGGATGGCAAGGTTCTGAATCCCGAGCAGCGCATCACGCGCATGGAAGCCCTGAAAATGTGGACCTGGAACGGCGCGTATCTTATGTTCGAGGAAAAAGAAAAGGGATCGATCGAGCCCGGCAAACTCGCGGATCTCGCGGTGATCACCCGGAACTACGCGACATGTCCTGAAGACGATATCAAGAACATCGAAGCGTTGCGCACCGTGGTCGGCGGCAAGATCGTATACGATCGGCTCAAGTAATGAGCAAGCGTCCGATCAAGGGCCTGCGCTGGTACATCGGCGGCGTCCTGTTCCTCTCGACCGTCATCAATTACATCGACCGCCAGACCCTCAGCGTGCTGGCTCCCGACATCAAGCATGAATTCGGCTGGAATAATCAGACCTTTGCGCTGCTCGTCATTTCGTTTCGCGTCGCGTACGCATTCGGCCAGACGGCCTCCGGACGCTTCCTCGACACCGTCGGCATCCGCAAAGGACTGAGTTCCACCGTCGCGTTCTATTCCCTCTCCGCCATGCTCGCTTCGACGGCCTCCGGCCTGCGCAGCCTGTGCACTTTTCGGTTCCTGCTCGGCGCAGGCGAATCCGCAAACTGGCCCGGCGCAACGAAGACGGTCGCTGAATGGTTTCCGCGATCGGAAAGCGGCTGGGCTGTGGCGCTCTTCGATAGCGGCTCGTCGATTGGCGGTGCGATCGCGCCATTCCTCGCGTACTGGATCTATCATGCCACCGGCGGTTGGCGTCCCGCCTTCCTCGTAACGGGTGCGCTCGGCCTCCTCTGGATTCCACTGTTCCGCTCCATCTATCGCAAGCCCGAAGACCATCCGCGCTTATCTGCCGAAGAACGCGCGCTGATCCTGGAAGGCCGCGCTTCCCTCAAAAGCCCAACCGATACCGCGGCACGACTGCCTTACTCGACCCTTCTCCGCATGCCGCAGACCTGGGGCGTGATCGTCTCCAAAGCTTTGACTGACCCCGTCTGGTTCTTCGTAACCGACTGGCTCGCGATCCTTCTGGTATCCAAAGGCTACTCGCCGAATGACAGCTTGCTGGCCTTCTGGATCCCGTTCCTGGCCGCGGACGTCGGCAACTTCGCCGGCGGCGGCATTTCCAGTTTCCTCATCCGCCGCGGCTGGACCGTCGACCGCTCGCGCAAGGCAGTCTGCATGGCCGGAGCGTTGGGCATGGCTACGCTCGCGATTCCCGTCTTCGTCAACGGGTTTGCGGTGCTGGTCGTTTCGCTCTCGATTTCGACACTGGCTTATGCTGCATTTTCCACGATGATCCTGACCCTTCCCGCCGATATTTACCCACCCGGTAGTGTCGCCAGCGTCAGCGGCATGAGCGGCACCGGAGCCGGCATGGGAACCATTGCGGCGACGTACCTCACGGGCATCGTTGCAGATCGTTATTCGTTTGGTCCAATTTTGGTCGTCGCCAGCATCGTGCCATTGTTCGCCGCGATCGCGATACTCAAGCTGATCCGAATCCCGGGGCGCCAGACAGACGTTGGTGCCGCCGTTTGATTGGATGCAACAGTCCCGCCTGAAACTGTTCTCCAATCCGCCGACGAAACCGTGCCGCGGCTTTCAGCCAGCTTTGGCTTGGTGCGAAGATTTGCGCCCACAAGCAAGAGCCGCTTGAAAAGCGGCCGCGGCCAAGATTGACCGCCCCACAGTATCAGGCAGCGGCTCAGCTCTGCCCGAGTCGATTGAAGACATGCTCGACATTGGTGTTCACCGCTGCCTGTCTCGCCGCCGCATCATGTTGTGTAAGCACCAACTCGCCGTAGCCATCGGCCTGCAAAGCCTTTATCGACGCCACCGGCATGCTGTTCTGGATCTCGCTCAGCGACTTTCCCGCCTTCTTGCCGGCATCCACCCTCGCCGCCAACTCTGCAATATAATTGCGCTGGCCGGTCATGCGTTGGCGCCCATTTTGCACCGCGCCGTGTCCCCCGGCCACATGATCGAAAGCCAACTTCGACACCGAATCTATGGTTGCCGGCCATTCCTTCGGGTAGCTGTCGCCGAGGAAGGGAAGCCCGCCAAGGACCATGTCGCCGGTCGCCACCACGCGCTTTTGCGGACAAAAAACGACCACGTCTCCAGCCGTATGGGCCCGCCCGTGAAACTCTACGTGGAGGTCGTGAGCCTTATCCTTGATCACGTACGTCTTGTCGAAAGTGACGGTCGGCAGTACGGGCGCAAAGTTTTGCATCTCGTGTTGGAATGCCTCCAGTTGAAGAATCCGGCCGGCGATCTGGGCTTTCTGCTCCGGTGAGGCCGCCCCACTCAACTGCTGCCGCGCCGCGTCGAGCAACTCCGGGATATGCGGCTGCCCGGAGAACGGATGACCGTGAGGATCTAACGATTCACGCAGCCGGGCCTGGGAGAACTGCGCCTGCAGTTTTTTGGTGGCGTCGCTCGAAATGATCTTAAGGTCCTGGCCGAACGCATTGCGGTAGCCGGCATTGCCCTGCGAGTGATCCCAGTGAAAATGTGTATCCACCAGGTACCGCACCGGCTTCGTCGTGATCTGTTGCCTGATCTGCGCGATCAGTCCCGCCGCCGCCGAAGGCTTCGAATGGGCATCCACCACTAGTACATCGGTTGAGTTCACAAATACGGCGGCATTGCAATTGATCACCGCCTGCGGCCGCGCGAACGCGAAATAGACTCCCTCCGCCACCTTCTGGATCTCAAAAAGATCGGTGGCAGCACCGGGGGCCAGGGCCTGCGCCCACGCGGCGCGTCGCCACGCCAGGTCCAAAATCGAGGCTCCCGCCAACGAACCGAAAGCCATCCGCTCAAAAAAGTCACGTCGCGTAACAGCATGCCTGCACATCTGGATATCCTCCTGGAAGATCAGGAAATAGTATAAAGCCGAAGAGATAAGTCTGGGTCACGGGGTGGCAGCCAAGCCCAAAGCCACGGATCAAATCGATTGCGCGAAGCATCCATGTTTGATAACATTCATTGCGCCAGAAGAACCGTGTAACTTCGGCGAGGGATTCTTCTCATTGGGTATCATGAGTGGAGCCGTGACCTGACCGAAGGAAAAGAAGCCCGCTATCCTATGATTCTGAAACAGTACTATCTGGGTTGCCTGGCCCACGCATCCTATCTGCTCGGAGACGAAGCCAGCTCGACCGCCATTATCGTCGACCCGCAGCGCGACATCCAGAAGTACCTGACCGAAGCCGATGAATTAGGCCTGCAGATCCGCCACGTCTTCCTCACCCACTTCCATGCCGACTTCGTCGCAGGCCATCTGGAACTGCGTGATCGCTGTGCCGCGACCATCCATCTCGGCTCCCGCGCACAGGCGGAATACGCCTTTGTGGCGATGAAGGACGGCGACACGCTCGACTTCCCGGGATTGCGCCTGCAGGTCCTCGAAACCCCTGGCCACACTATCGAGTCCATTTCGATCCTGGTGTTCGATCTCCAAAAGGACCGGGCTAAGCCTCACGCCGTACTGACGGGCGATACGCTGTTCATCGGTGATGTTGGCCGCCCCGACCTGCGGGCTTCGCTCGGGTGGACAGCGAGCGCCCTCGGCGCACACCTTTACGACTCACTCAACAACAAACTCCTGACGCTTCCCGACGAGACCCTGGTCTATCCGGCGCATGGTGCCGGCTCCCTCTGCGGCAAAAAACTTTCTTCCGACACCGTCTCTTCGCTGGGAGATCAGCGGCGCTTGAATTATGCCCTGCAGCCGGTGTCAAAAGAGGAGTTCATTCGCCTCGTCACGGCCGACCAACCCGACGCTCCACCGTACTTCACCTTCGATGCCATCCTGAATACTCGCGAGCACGCCACGCTGGACAAGAATCTCGATCAGGTTCTCCATCCCGTCGACCTCGCTGAGATCCTTCGGATGGGATACGCAGGTGCTCAGATCCTCGACGTCCGTGATCCCGCCGAGTATGCCAAGGGGCACCTCGCCGGCAGCATCAACGTTGGACTCGGAGGGCAATACGCCACCTGGGCCGGCACCGTACTCGATCGCGCCAAACCCATCGTGATCATCGCAGAGCCGGGACGCGAGCAGGAGGCTGCCCTGCGCCTGGGCCGTATCGGTTTCGATCACGTGAAAGGCTATCTGGAAGGGGGCATGGAAGCTCTCGCCTCCAGACCGGACCTGGTGTGGCCGACGGAGCGAGTCAGCGCTCCGATGGTGGCAGAGGAGTTGGCGAGCGCGGATCCTCCGCTGCTTTTGGATGTCAGGAGCCCGGGCGAGTGGGCGGCGAGGCACATCGACGGCAGCGTGAACGTGCCGCTCAACCATTTGCAGGAGCGCATCGCCGAAATCCCCCTCGGCCGCCGGATTGCCGTCCATTGCGCGGGAGGTTACCGGTCTTCGATCGCCGCCAGCATCCTGCATCAATGCGGGATCACACACTTGATCGAGATCGCCGGTGGCCTCGCGGCTTGGGATGCCGCACAATTGCCGATATCTTTCGCTAAGCTTGACCCCGCGGTACAGCCGGACGGAACCGCTTCCGGCCTTAAGTCTCGCTCGACCGCGCACTGATATTGTGGTGTTACCAACATTCAATCACAAACGGAGATGAACATGAGTTTACGCATCAATGACGAAGCCCCTGATTTTTCCGCCGAGACTACCGAGGGTCCCATTAACTTCCACCAATGGATCGGCAATGGCTGGGCCATCCTGTTTTCACACCCCAAAGACTTTACCCCCGTCTGCACTACCGAACTCGGCTACATGGCCGGGCTGCAACCCGAATTCGCGAAGCGAAACTGCAAGATTATCGGGCTGAGCGTGGATCCGGTCACCAGTCATGGAAAATGGGCGGCGGACATAGAAGAGACGCAGGGCCACCGAGTGAACTATCCGATGATCGGCGACACGGAACTCAAAGTCGCGAAACTCTATGACATGCTGCCGGCCGATGCGGGAACCACGTCCGACGGTCGCACGGCGGCTAACAATGCCACGGTACGCACCGTATTCGTGATCGGCCCCGACAAGAAGATCAAGCTGATGCTGATTTACCCGATGAGCACAGGCCGCAACTTTGACGAAGTTCTGCGGGTTCTCGATTCGATTCAGCTCACGGCCGCCCACAAAGTCGCAACTCCGGTGAACTGGAAGCACGGCGAAGATGTGATCATCGTGCCGGCGGTATCGGACGACGAAGCCAAACAAAAATACCCCGATGGCTGGAGATCGCCCAAGCCTTACCTTCGGATTGTCGCCCAACCGAAGTAGCGGCACCGCCGGCCATCACGAGAAATTTCAAGGAAAGCGATGACCCTCAGATTTAACAACCTTACAGCCGTAGCCGCAATAGTCGTCGCGTTTGCGGCTGCGGCCACTATCCACACGGTGCGAGCGCAGGCGGCGGAAAGTCACTATCAAGTCGTCGAAAATTGGGCGCAATTCCCACCCGGTGTCACAAAATGGGGGTCGGCGACCGGCGTGGACGTGGACGCGCACGACAACGTTTACGTGCTGCATCGCAACCAAGCCATGCCGATTATGGTCTTTGACCGCAACGGGAAATTTCTCCGGGCGTGGGGCCAAGGCATGTTTAAGACCACGCACTTTTTGCGTGTCGATCGTTTCGGGTATGTCTGGGTTACCGACCGCGGGAACATGCAGGCCTTCAAATTCAGCTCCGACGGTAAGTTGCTGATGACGCTCGGCAAGAAAGGCGTCACCGGCGACAACACCTCGCAGGATACCTTTAACGGCATGGGCGACGTTGCGGTGGCGAAGAACGGCGACATTTTCATCGCCGACGGCGAAGGCCCCAACACGCGTGTCGTGAAGTTTTCCAAGAATGGCAAGTTCATCAAATGGTGGGGCGGCAAAGGGACCGGTCCGGGCCAGTTCAACGTGCCTCACAGTATCGCGATCGATGGCAAGGGCCGCGTTTACGTGGCCGATCGCTCGAACAACCGCATCCAGATTTTCGATCAGAACGGCAAATTCCTGAATCAGTGGACCAACTTCGGCACGCCGTGGGGCTTGTTCATCAAAGGCGACCTGATTTACGTCGTCGATGGGACCGCGAACAACTGCCTGCTGATCGCCAGCACAAAAGACGGCAAGGTGCTGGATAAGATCGACGGGCTTGGCAATCCGACAGCCGTGACCGTTGATTCCAGCGGCGCCATTTACGTGGGCGAAGTGAACGGGACCAACGTGAGAAAGCTCGTGAAGAAGTAAGTCGCGCTGCACTCAGCGCGATGCCTGTGCTCCAACCGGGACCGAGGCCACCGGCGTCGACCGCTGCTCGGCCATCGCCTTTTTCAGGATCTCCGCCGCAGCCGGGAAGTCCTTTTTCGCATTGGCGAAGAACACGCCCCCGGCAAGCATCAGCGGAGTCCACCCGCTGGCAGTCTTGGCGTCCAGCCTGGCCCCGTGATCGACCAGGTATTGCACGATGGAAGCCTGGCCCGAGACGACGGCCGCGTGCAGAGGCGTGCAGCCTTTCCAGCGGGGATCTCCCGGCACTTTCGATGCCAGTTCACTCATATTCAGCGGGTAATACAGCAGCAAATACGCCGGGTCGCCTTCCATTTTGTAATCCCCGAAAGTGGCGGCGGCGTTAATGTCGTTGCCGAGTTTGATCGCCAGCTTGACCGCTTCCAGTCGCTCCGGTTCGGTCACGCCCGTGAAGGGGCCGGCGGACTCACCCTCCCAATAATCCAGTCCCGCGGCCACCATGAGCGGCGTGATCCCCAAGACATTCGGGATGTTCGGATCAGCGCCGTGGTCGGCGAGCAGGCGCATGTAGGGCGCATCCCCGTTGCGGGCCGCGAGGTAAAACGGGGTCGCGCCGGAGAAAGTCAATAAGTGCCGGCCGAGATGAATCAAGGCCGGATTCCTCGCCTGGCCCTCTCTACCATAACTTCTTTCCTTCAAGGTGATCCGCACGTTCGGATTGGCGCCATGTTCCAGCAGCGTCTTGGCCAACTCCAGTGCGGTCACGTTGCCGGTTTGCAGAGGAGGCGGGTAGGATCGTGTCCCGAGACCGTTTCCGCCATCCGACCCGGGCTTGCGCAGCCAAGCCAGCGTGTGCAGCGCCGAGCCGCGCGCGTCCGGAGCGTTCGGATCCGCTCCGTGATCGAGCAGCACCGCGGCCACTTCGAAACACGCGTTCACTACTGCTACGTTCAAGGCGCTGGTGCCGTCCGGTGCGGCATCGTTCGCGTTGGCGCCATGTGCGAGCAACATCTGGAGCGTCTCCTTATGGCCATTGCGCACCGCGAATAACAACGGCGTGAAGCCGGACTTCGCTTTCGCTTTGACGTCCGCGCCAAACTCGACTAGCATCTCCACTGCGTCAGTATTGCCCTCCGAAGCGGCCCACATGAGAGCCGTCTGGCCTCGAACCGGCTCTGCGATGTTAACCTTCGCCCCATGCGCGAGCAGCACCTTGATGGCATCCACCTTCCCCGCCAGCGCTGCCGACATGAGCGCGGTCTGTCCTTCTTCCGAAGTGCCATTGGGGTCTGCTCCCGCCTTCAGCAGCCGCTCGATCATCGCCGCGTCACCATGGTCGCAAGCGAGTGAAAGAGGGGTAATGTTGTAGCGGGTAGCCGCGTTCACTGGTGCGCCGTTCGCGATTAACAGATCGGCGATTTCGAGGTTGTCATTGCGCACGGCATAGTGCAGCGCGGTGGTGCCATCCGCCTCTGCGGCGGTAGCAGGAACATGCTGCATGAGTAGTTCGCGCACGGTTTTCGCGTCGCCGCCTTTTACGGCGTCTATCAGGCGCGAGTCGCTCGCAATCAACCACCCGGTTGCCAGAAACAAAGTCAGGAAACAGACCTTTGGAAATTTCATATTTCGTTCCCTTATTCTGGCCAGAATTATAGTACAAATCGACCCAAACATTTTTGTCTCGCGGAGAGGTACAATCAGGACGCAGCATCCCCATGTTTGTTTTACAAAGGATCCGGATTGTCAGCCTGCCGCTGTGGATTGTGGCAGTGCTGCTCGAAAATCTCCCGGCGCATGCTCAGGTAATGAGCGCCCAGCAAGCGAGCGCCGCCGTTCAAAAATATTGCGCCACCTGCCACAGTGCCCAAATACATACGGCGGACCTGGTGCT
This sequence comes from Terriglobia bacterium, assembly GCA_963747535.1. GTDB lineage: Bacteria > Acidobacteriota > Terriglobia > Bryobacterales > Bryobacteraceae > CAVVFX01. The sequence goes on along the minus strand of CAVVFX010000024.1, from coordinate 16,711 downwards.
CGATCCCGCGGCGGTGGCCCATCCTCAAACCGATGCCGAACGCTGGGAAAAGGTAATTCGCAAGCTCCGTGCCAGATCCATGCCACCCCCTGGCGCACCTCGACCCGATCCGGCAACTTATGCAGCGCTGCAGGGATTTGTCGAGACTCGGATCGACAGCGCGGCTGCCGCCCATCCTAATCCAGGCAAGCTGCCCCTCCTGCATCGGCTTAGCCGCACGGAGTATCAGAATGCCGTGCGCGACCTTCTGTTGCTGGATGCGCTGCCGAAAGAGATGGAGTTTGGGATGCTGCTGCCCGCCGACAATGCCAATAGCGGCTTCGACAATCTCGCGGACCTTCTCTTTATCTCACCAACGGCAATGGAGAGTTACTTAGGCGCGGCGGAGAAAATCAGCCGCCTGGCGGTGGGCGATCCTGCTTTCCCGGTGATGGTGAACATGTTCCGCATGCCGGATGAAGAATCGCAGTCCGTGCGCATGGATGGGCTGCCGCCCGGCACTCGCGGGGGCTTCGCGGTGCGCAGCGATTTTCCGCTGGACGGCGAGTACACCGTGAAGGTGATGCTGACGGGATCGTCTCCTGAGCCACAACAGTTGGAGATCACGGTGGACGGCGAACGGATGCAGCTGTTAAGCATTGCAGCGGGTCAGGGCGGCGGCGGTAAGAAGGGCGCCGGCCCTCCGCGTGGCGTGCGGATGTCTGCGGTCGCAGCCGCTGCTGCCGATCCTGGCGCCAGTACCTACGGCGAGGCCCCTAAGCCCCGGAAGCCGCTCGAATTCCGCATCCCGGTCAAGGCCGGCCCGCGGCTGATCGGCATCGCCTTCGTCGAACGGAATGAACTGCGCGATGAGGAGTTGCTGCGGCCCCGATGGCGCAGCACCGGCTCGGAACTCGCAGTCGAAACGGCCACCATCAGCGGGCCATACAACCCGAAAGGGCCGGGCGACACCCCGTCGCGGCGGCGCATCTTCGTGTGCCGGCCAGAGTCCGCTTCGGACGAAGAACCCTGCGCGCGGCGCATCCTCTCCGCGCTCGAACGCCGTGCCTACCGGCGGCCGGTGGTGGACGCCGATCTCCAGAGCCTCATGCCCTTCTATGCGGCAGGGCGGGCCGAAGGCGGATTTGAGCTCGGGATCGAGCGCGCTCTCCAAAGGCTTCTGGTCAGTCCTCAGTTCCTCTTCCGGATCGAGCGAGATCCGCCCGGCGCCTCGCCAGGAACCACGCATCCGGTCAGCGATCTGGAACTCGCCTCGCGACTCTCCTTCTTCATCTGGAGCAGCATTCCCGATGACGAGTTGCTCGACCTCGCCAGCCAGGGCAAGCTCCGTCAGCCCGGCACATTGGAACGCCAGGTTCGCCGCATGATGGCGGACCCGCGCTCGGCGTCTCTGGTGACTAACTTCGCGGAACAATGGCTCTATCTCCGCGATCTGGATGCCAAGAAACCGAACGAATTGCTGTTTCCCGACTTCGATGAGTCGTTGCGCTCCGCCTTCCGCCAGGAAACGGACCTGTTTCTCGACAGCGTTCTGCGCGGCAATCGCAGCGTGCTGGAACTGCTGTCGGCGAATTATACCTTTGTCAATGAGCGGCTGGCCAAACATTACGGTATCCCGGATGTCCACGGGACCGAATTCCAGCGTGTCACGCTGCCGCCAGGGAGCCCTCGCGGCGGCCTGCTGGGGCAGGGAAGCCTGCTGACGATCACTTCCTACGCCACCCGGACTTCGCCGGTAAATCGCGGGAAATGGGTGCTGGAGAATCTTCTTTCGGCTGCGCCGCCTCCGCCGCCTCCCAACGTTCCGGCGCTGAAGACGGAGGGGCACGATCCCGGCAAGACCTTGACGATGCGCGATGCGATGATCCAGCACCGCGCGAATCCGGCCTGCGCCGGGTGCCACTCGCGCATGGATCCCATCGGCTTCGCGATGGAGAATTTCGACCCGGTGGGCAGGTGGCGCGACCTCGATGGGGGCACGCCGATCGACCCGTCGGGAGTTTTCCCCGATGGCGAGAAATTCAACGGGATGGCAGGGCTAAAGGCGGCGCTGCTGAGTCATCCGGACGAGTTTGTGGCGACCTTGGCCTCGAAGCTCTTGATGTATGGCACCGGCCGCAATGTGCAATTTTACGATGAACCCGTCGTGCGCGCCATCGTCAGGGATGCTGCGCGCGACAATTACACCTTTGTCTCTTTGGTTCTCGGCGTGGCCAGCAGTGCGCCGTTTCAGATGCGCGAGACACAAGTGGTGAAAGACTCAAAGCTTGCCAGACGCTGATTTTGACGTGGTGATGATATGACGTTCGTAACAAAAAAGACTTTACAACGGCGGACGTTCCTGCGAGGCATAGGCGCCTCGCTGGCGCTGCCTCTACTCGATTCCATGGTCCCGGCGCTTTCCGCCGCTCCGAAGCCAACGCCGCGGCTTGGCTTCATTTACATCGCGAACGGCGTGATCCAGGATCAGTGGATTCCAACCACAACGGGGCGCAATTACGAGATGCCCCCAATCCTGAAGGCCCTCGAACCGGTGCGCAGTCATGTCAATGTTCTCAGCGGGCTCTCCCACCTGCAGGCGGACACGTTCGGAGACGGCACCGGCGACCATCCCCGATCCTCGGCTGTCTGGCTGACCGGCGTTCACGCATACGACCGCAGCCGGCCGGATATCGAGGTGTGCCTGGCGACGTCCGCTGACCAGCTTGTCGCCCAAGTGGTCGGACGGACGACCCAGGTCCCCTCGATCGAGATGAATCTGGATCTTCCGACCCAGGGGGCATGCGACACCAGCGACTGCTTCTTCAACAACACCATTTCCTGGCGTAATCCTACGACGCCAAATCCCGCCGAGGCACACCCGCGCCTGGTGTTCGAACGTCTCTTCGGCGACGGAGGCACTCCAGAGCAACGTATGGCGCGGATGAAAGTGAACGGCAGCATACTCGATTCCGTGATGCAGGAGGTCGGCAGTCTTCAGAAGACGCTCGGCCCGGGCGATCGCACCAAGCTGGCCGAGTACCTGGATTCGGTGCGCGAGATCGAGCAGCGCATTCAAAGTGTTGAGACGCGCGGGATACAGACTGTTGCACTCCCGGAGCGTCCCACTGATATTCCCGCCGGCTTCGAAGAACACATCAAGCTCATGTTCGACCTGCAGACTCTTGGCTTCCAGGCCGATATCACGCGGGTCTTCACCATGATTGTGTGCCGCGAGTTGAGCGGCCGCACCTATCCGCAAATCGGCGTGCCCGATCCGCATCATCCGGTCTCGCATCACCGCAATGATCCTGCGCTGATCGTGAAGAAGGCCAAAATCGACGCCTATCATATCGAACTGCTCAGTTACTTCTTGCAGAAACTGCAGAACACCAAAGATGGGGATGGCACGCTGCTTGACCAGGGCCTCATCCTCTACGGCGGCGGTATGGGCGATGGCAACTTGCACAGACACTCCAATCTGCCGTGCCTGATGGCCGGAAAGCTTGGCGGGCAGTTCGAGACCGGACAGCATCTCGCTTATAAGCTGGACACGCCGATGTCGAATCTCCTGCTGACGATCCTGCTGAAGTCGGGTGTGCAGACGAAAAAAATCGGGGATAGTACAAGTCCTCTCGAAGTGTAGACTCAGTCAATTCAATTTCTTTCTTAGTCATACCTGATCTACGTGTCCGGAGTGTACTGAGACATACGCAAACGCCCGTTCCTCGGCTTTTTCGGCATGTGAGCGCTTGCGTTTTTCGATATATTAAAACCCAGCAAAAGCTCCAGGTCCTAAGAGGCACAAACTACGGTTAGTTTACGACGAGGCAGGGGAGCCTTTTGCCATGTTGGCAGCCCAGGGAGGCATCCATGAAGAACTCCGTAATAGCAGCATGTAGTCTTGTCTTTGTCCTAACCGTTCTCGTTCCTGGAGTAACTTTCGCTCAAGCAGTCGCCAACGCCAGTATTCACGGCGCAATAAGCGACCAGAGCGGTGCGGTAGTTCCGGGCGCGCGGATCAAAGTCACCCAAACCAGCATGGGGCAAGTGCGCGACACCGTAAGCGGCAGTGATGGAGCGTATGTGATTCCCAACCTACCGCTCGGGCCTTACCGGCTGGAAGTCACCGCTCCATCTTTTGACCTCTACGTGCAAACCGGAATCGATCTTCATGTGGGTGACAACGTCCTGGTCAATGTCAAGCTGGAAGTCGGGGCCGTAACCCAGCAGGTGCAAGTGGCGGCTAACGCCGTAATGGTGGCCACGCAGGACACGTCCATCTCCGAGGTTGTGGACCAGCAGCGAATTGTCGAACTCCCGCTGAATGGAAGGCAAGCTACCGATCTGATCGCTCTTTCCGGCGGCGCGAATGTGCCGCCCAACGTCGCCAGCGGCGCCCGCTCGATCGTTTCGACTCATGACTACGTTTCCTCTACGCCTGTCTCCATTTCAGGAGGACAGGAGAATGGCAATAACTATCTGCTGGATGGCGGCGATCATAACGACTCGCATTCCAATGTGAACCTGCCATTTCCATTTCCGGACGCATTACAGGAATTCAGCGTGCAGACCAGCGGCATTTCCGCGCGCTATGGCTTGCATCCGTATGCGGTGGTCAACGCGGCCACTAAGTCCGGCACCAATCAGTTACACGGCTCCCTGTTCGAATTCGTGCGGAACGGCGACTTCAACGCTCGCAACTTTTTCGCCGCAACGCAGGACACCCTGCGCCGCAACCAATTCGGCGGTACCTTCGGCTTGCCAATTCTGAAAGACAAGCTTTTCATTTTTGGCGGGTATCAGGGAACGAGAACGCGCACGGCGCCGCCGCAGACCATCAGCTACGTGAATACCCAGGCTTCACTGAACGGGGACTTCAGCACGCTGGAATCGGCGGCCTGCCAGTCGAGCGGTAAGGCCGTTACCTTAGTCGACCCCACAACCAACCAGCCGTTTCCCAATAACTTCATCCCGGTAACGCGCTTCGACCCGACGGCAGTAGGGTTGGCCAAGTTGATTCCGGTGTCCTCCAATCCTTGCGGGCAGCTCATTTATGCGATTCCCAATCCCAACAACGAGAATCAGGGAGTGGTCCGGGTAGACTGGAATCAGAGCGCCAAAAACTTAATTTACGGGCGTTACTTTATCACCGACTATGCCAATCCGGCGTATTACACGAACAACCTCCTGACCACTACCAGATCCGGTGTCGCGGAGCGCGCTCAATCGGTTACGCTGGCCGACGAGTATAGCAGCGGGAATTTCATTAACTCCTTCCACGCGACCTACTCGCGCCTGTTTACCAACCGGACCGTCTCGCAGCAAATGCCCGACCTCTCTCAGTTCGGTTCCCAGGTCTACCAGGCCTACCCCCATTTCGTCGATCTGGGCGTATCCAATTACTTCAGCATCGGCGGCGGATCGAACGCGCCTGCAACCTTCGGCCGCAACCAGTACCAATATGCCGATGACGTGGACTTGATCCGCGGATCTCACCATATCATCTTCGGGGTGGAAACTTTGCTTCTGCAGATGGACGAAGTGAACATCTCGCTGGGAAATGGAGCGTGGAGCTACAACGGCTCCATAACGAATAGCGCGCTGGCGGATTTCATGCTGGGCCGGCCGAACAACGTTCAACAGGGAAACCCTCTGCAGGTTGCCTTGCGCGAAAAATATTGGGGCGCGTATGTGCAGGATGATATTCAAGTCACCAAAGGACTGGACGTTCACGTGGGAGTCCGCTGGGAGCCGAATCTTCCGGAACACGATATAGCCGGCAGGGGTGCTAACTTCTCCCTGCCCGCATTTCAGGCTGGACAGGTATCCAGCGTGTATCCCAACGCTCCCGCCGGGTTGCTCTTTCATGGCGACCCCGGAATCCCGGCTGCCTATGCTTATAACAGTTACCTGGATTTCGCGCCGCGGGTGGGGTTCGCCTGGGATCCGGGCGGCCAGGGTAAACAAAGCGTGCGTGGCTCTTACGGAATTTTCTTCGACGAAGCGGAATCCTACACTCAGCGGGATTGGGGCCTGGAGGCCCCCTGGGGTAGTTCAGTTAGCCTGACTGCTCCTCCCGGCGGCACGGCCAACCCCTTTGCGGGTTACCCCGGCGGCAACCCTTTCCCGACTCCCTATCCACCCACGAAGAGTTCGACGTTCCCGACCGAGGGACTGTACGTGACTAATCCGCTGAACATGGCGCACCAATACGATCAGCAGTGGGACTTCAGCTACCAGCGCCAGTTCAGCGGGAACTGGCTCGTATCGGCGACCTATCTGGGGACTAAAGCCACGCACCTGAGGGCTTCCACCGAGGACAACCCGGCGATTTATATTCCCGGCAACTCGACGGTCGCGAATACTAATAACCGGCGCACGCTGTACCTGCTGAACCCCACGGTGGGTTCTTACTACTCAACCATCACCGCAATAGATGACGGCGTGACCAACGCCTACAATGCCCTCAGGCTATCGGTGCAACACCGTTTTAGCAATAACTTTACGCTGCTTTCCGTTTACACCTGGTCTCACTGCATGCAGAACGCAGAGACGATGGCCAACCGCAATTCCGAGGGCGCCAACACCTACCAGGACCCATACAATCGCGACCTCGATACCGGCCCCTGCGATTCCGACCTGCGGCAGAACTCGGTCACCTCTTTCGTTTACCAGACGCCCGGGTTGAAGGAGCGGGTCATGAACGCGTTGTTAGGACGCTGGCAGGTGGGAGGAATCATCACCGCCCACACCGGCTTCGCGTTCTATCCCTCAACCGGTGTAGACGACTCCCGGACGGGCGTGGGCCAGGACCGGCCGAACGTCGTGGGAAGTCCTTACGTCCAGAACCTGAATAGCCTGGTCTGGGTCAGTGCAGCGGCTTTTGTGGCTAACCCGCTGGGCACGTTCGGCGACGCCGGATACAACTCCCTGCGAGCGCCGCGCTTTTTCGACATTGACGCTACCTTGAGCCGGGTTTTCCCGGTCCACGAACGCGCGAAGCTCGAATTGCGCTTTGAGTTTTTCGACCTGACGAATCATCCGGACTTCGCCGCACCGGTGAGTACTCTGAGTTCGGGCAACTTCGGTAAGATCCAAGCCGCGTCGGAAAATCGCATTCTGCAGTTTGCGCTCAAACTCAATTTCTGATGGAAGAGGAAAAAGCCATGAATGAACGCTCCTTCAACAATCGCCGGTCTTTCCTCAGATTGGCAGGTGTGACTGCGGCCATCGCGGCCGGTCGAAGGTCCGAGGGCGCGCCCGCGCGTCCGGCCTTCGAAGTCTCCGCCAGCCTCTACGCCTGGGATTTACATGATGAGGGGATCGAGAGAATCCTCGACAATCTGCAACAAATGGCAGCGGTCAATTCGGTCTACCTGGTGGGCCTCATGCACTACGAGAAGCGGCCTCTCACCAGCCCGGAGTTCCCGCACAATCCGGTTCGCAAGACGTGGCAAGCCGAAGATTCCCGCGTTTACTGGCATCCTGATATGAAGCTCTACGGCCGGATCAAGCCGCGTCTCTCAGACTTCGATTGGCTGAACCAGACGGACTGGCTGCAGACAATGGTCGAAGCCGTGCGCAAGCGAGGACTCAAGACCGGCGTCGAACTTTCGCACACGGTGTTGGATCTGGATCGCGTGAAGGCAGAGTTCATGGATTGCGTGCAGCGCAATATTAACGGCGAGCCGAACAAGGTGTTTGGGCGCGCATATCCGATCTGCCCCAACAATCCTGATGCGCGTCAATATATGCTCAACTTATTTTCGGAACTGGCAACCCGTTACGACGTGGACTATTTGCAGACTGCTACGCTGCCGTTCATGCCTGGCGGCGCGGATAAAGGCGGCTGCTTCTGCGATTCCTGCGTCAAAACCGCCAGGGAGTACGGCTTCGATCTGGAAAAAGCGAAAGCTGTCCTGCGGCAGAATCCGACGGCGCAGCCCGAACTCGGCCAGTGGCAGGAATTTCGGAGGGCATCCATGGCGCGATACTACAAAGTCATGCACGATGGTATTCACGCCGTCCGGCAGAGGGCCGACCTGCGGTTCAATGATTGCTTCCATGGTGCCGATTGGGGCATCGATTTGAAACGTTTGAAACCGGACTTGGATTCTATTCGCGTGTGCGACTATAGCGAGCAGCGTGGAGATCCGGCGCGCATGAAAGAAAAGCGCGAGTGGTTGACGCAGGAACGGGCCGGGGTGGGGAAGGGGTTTCCGATCGTGTCCGCGGTTGCAGTCCGTCCTAAAGCGACCCCGGAACTGATCCGCGAAGGCGTCAAGATCGCGGTCGAATGCGGAGTGCAAGGAATTACGTTGGGCCATTACGACGGCGCCGAGTTTCCCATGCTGCGCGCCGTTCGCGAAGGAATGGTCGAAGCCAAAGTATTGTCGTAGTCTTGGGCAGGCCACAAAAAACGATGGTCCGCCCCACGGAAGTTTGCGGAACGCGCGCTAACCGGGCTTTTGCGCGTTGAAGATTTCGCGTAGCGTATCGCCTGCCGCGGAGAGATTGGCCAGCCACATTTCCACGTATTCGCGCGAGAGCACCACGCCGTCGGCGCCGGCGTCGAAGGCGGCTCGCGTCGATCGGCGGACATCGTCGGGAGTGGTCCTCTTGTCCGTTCGTTTGGTGGGAACGTCAATGTCAATTCCCGGATAGATTTTCACCTGGCCCGCCACGCCGGCGATTGCCCGCCTGGTTTCCCGGGCGACATAATCGGCGGGGAGCCCGGCGGTCGGCAGAGCTTGATAAGAGGGTCCCTGATAATTCATCAGCTTATAGTAGAAGGCCAGGAAATCCTCGGGGCGGGCATCGTGAAATACGGTGGAGGAGAGGCGGTCCAGGAAAGCGGCCAGGCGTGGACCGGCGGCATTGTTGTAAGTTGCGAGCTTGAGAAAGTCCGCATAATTCTTAGTTACCGAGTAGTCTTCCTCAGCGCTGTAGAACGGGCTGAAGGTCATGTTTTGCATGATATGAAACCCGAATGGTTTTTCGGGTGCAATGGCCTTCGCCGTGCCATAGAGTTCGGAGCGGACCTCATGGTAGCTGTCGGTCCAAAGCTTCTCCCAGCCCAGAATTTCCGGGTACTCCAGCAGGAGTCTCCAGAACGAGACGAAATAGCCGTCAGCCGGACGATGGTCCTGCGACGCTGCGCGGAAAAGCTCGTCGAGCGCGCGATACCCGAGCTGAGCCCGGGATACCGACAGATCCCTTTCCCGCGCCTTTGCCCGGCAGTGTTCGCAAAAGCAGCAAAGCCCCACCGTACTCCAGCCTCCGCCGATGGCATTATTCAGCGGACCCATCCTTTCGCAGCCCCACGCGATGCCGTCGACCTCGCTTGGATACCCGCTAAGGCAACTTTCGATCTTGCCACTCAAATGCGCACGGTAGTCGGGGTGGTTAAAGCAAGGACTGGTGGTCCGGCGGCCATATACATCGATTTCCAGAACCTGCGACAAATTGGGGATGTTCCGAACCATGATGGGGAACGCGTTGTTGTAGTCCCAACAGAAGAAATCCATACCACGAGCTTTGGCCTTCGGCGCGACTTCGCTAATGACATTGAATTTGCCGTAATCGGGCGAGCGAAAGTCCTTGAGGATCGTGCCACGGAAATATTTCGGGTCGTAGTCATAGAACGCACCCCCGACAAAGTGCGAGTCGCCGGGACGACCATGATCGGGCAAGGGTATCGTGCCATCGCGCGTCATGCGCGCCTCGGAATAATCATAGGTATACGCCCAAACCGTATTGACGGCGCCCTTCTGCTGGATGGTATCGAGCAGCGAATCGATGCCCTCGTCGACCCAGGCAAACGGCTTGACCTGGATCGCTACGAAGTTCTTGCGGTGCTTGACCGCGCCGCGCGCCGCCTGGGGTGCACCGCGTGCCTGCCGCGTCGCGCCGCCGGACAGAAAGGCCACACAAGCCGAGCACAAACGGAAAAATGTCCTACGTTCCAGATTCATAATTGACATCCTAATTCCGCGAACTATCCTGGTCTCGATCAGAATGAATACTTCAAAGCGAATTGCAGGATTCGCGGATCGGCCGCGCTCAGAATCTCGCCGAACGTCGAAGAGTGGAGATTACTGGTCGGGTTGGCAAAGTTGACATGGTTCAGGACGTTGAAGAACTCGAAGCGCAGCTCGACCCGATGTCGCTCGTGAATTTTGAAGAAGCGGCTCAGCGCCGAGTCCATATCGAAGAAACTCGGTCCCTGCAGTGAGTTGAAGCCGGCGTTGCCATAAGTGCCGGCGGCGTTAGGGACGAATGCAGAAGCGTTCAGCCAGACCAGATTGTTGGTGTTCCGAACGTATGGATTGCCCACCACGTTGGGCCGGTCCTGCCCCACGCCGGTCAGCGAAGCATCCACGCCGGTCGTCGGATTGAATACAAAGCCACTGTGGGCTGTTATCTGGAAGGAAAGCTGCCAGTTCCCCAGTAGCCAGTTAGCTGCCCGGTTCGCGAACACGGGGCTTTCATAGACGAAGGAGTTAACCAGGTTGTGACGCAGGTCCACGTCGCAAGGGCCGTAATCCGCGTTGCGGTTATAGGGATTCTGATAGTAGTTGGCCCCAATGGCATTGCGGTTCGCGATGGTCTCCGAGTCTGAGAGGCAGTGCGAGTAGGTGTACACCGAAAGCAGCGTGAAATGGTTGCTGAAGCGATGTTGCAGGGACAACCGGAGAGAGCTGTAGTTAGTGTTGACACCATCGTCCATGTTAGTGATGGTTGAGAAATAAGCGCCCTCGCTGGGGTTGATGAGATACAGAAGACGCCGTTGATTGGTATTAGCCACAGTAGAGTTCCCGGGGATATAGACCGCCGGATCCTCCTCGTTGGCGGACCTGAAATGAGTGGCCTTATTTCCCATGAAGGCCGCGGACGCAAGCCAGTTACCGCCTAATTGCCGTTCGATACTCAGATCCCACTGTTGCATATACATATGGTGCAGGTTCAAGGGAAGATTGATGTAAGTTCCTTCCTGGCTGAAGGGCGCATTCTTGCCGGGTGGGTAGGGCGTAGGAAACGGATCTCCCCCCGGCACGCCCTGGAACGGGTTGGCAAAGCCGCCAGGGGGCGCCGTCAACGCGAGGGTGCTGCCCCAGGGCGACGAGGTCCCAAAATCGGCGTCGGTGAAGGACTCTGGGGTATCGAAGAAAATCCCATAGGAAGCGCGAATGCTCTCCTTGCCCTTCCCACTCGGGTCCCAAGCTACGCCCACGCGGGGCGCGAAATCCAGATAGCTGCCCCGGGCATAGGCCAGCGGAATTCCCGGGTCGCCGTAGAAGAACAATCCGGGAGGAGCATTGTTATACACGGTGGTCTTTTGTCCGGCGACATAGGAGGTCAGATCGAAATGGCTGCCACGCCCGTACACGTCGTGTTCCGGAAGCGATGGCTCCCAGCGCACGCCCACGTGCACGTCCAGGTTCTTCGCCAGTTGAATGTCATCCTGCCCATAAGCTCCCCAGTATTTTTGACGCAGGCCCGCCTGGTTGGGATTAGCATCAGAAAGCAAACTGGGCCTGCCGAGAAGGAAATCGGCCAGCCCGCTATTGGTAATCGAACCATTGAAAGTCCATTCGCCATTGCCGAGCGAGATGTTATTCTCTTCCATCTGTAACGCCATGAACTCAATGCCAAACGACAGATGGTGCCGCCCGCGCACGATGTCCAGATCGTCCGCGTACTGAAATTGATTGCGCCCGAACAGGGCCGGGGCGTTGGACCCACCGCCCATGGCGAAGTAATTGGTAACTGACAGATCGATAAAGTGGGGATAAACATTGAACATGTTCACACCCAGGGAGACGGGGTTAGGCATCTCCGGCGAGACCGAGCGATTGCTCATCAATCGTGTGTAAGTGGCATGAAACGCATTGATGATAGTTGGACTGAAACTATACTGGTCTCCCAAAGTAAGTGACTGACCCCTCTCGTCGAGTCCGGATCGCGTCGTCGTTAGAATGTTATTCGTGTAGTATACGGGGTTGGCGTAATCCGTGATAAAGTAGCGCCCGTATAGCGAGTGCTTCGAGCTTTGCACATAATCCGCGCGACCGACGAACTGATTCTCATTGCTGGGGTTCGGAATGGCATAGAGAAGCTTTCCGCAAGGATCGGTGGAAACCGGAATGTCCTTTAGTAATTGGGTGATCGGGGCGCTGAAGAGACTGACGGGGATCTGGTTGTTTGGGAACGGTTGATTGGTCGTCGGATTCAACACGCTCACAGCTTTGTGGTTGGACTGGCAAGCCGCCGATTCGATGGTGCTGAAATCTCCGTTGAGGGTTGCCTGGGTGGGCACGAAGGCAATGGATTGCGGCGGCGCGGTCCGCGTAGCCGTGGCCTGGAACCCCCCAAACACGAAGATCTTATCCTTCCTGATCGGGCCGCCCAACGTGCCTCCGTATTGGTTGCGGCGCAAGGTGTCCTGGGTAGGCGCGAAGAAATTGCGCGCATTGAAATCCCCATTGCGGACAAACTCGAAGAGGTTACCGTGAATCGAGTTGGTGCCGGACTTAGTGACGACATTGACCACCGCGCCGGGATGCAGACCATAACGGGCGGGCACGCCGTTCGATTGCACGCTGAATTCCTGCAACGCGTCGGGCATGGGAAACGGCAGGTTCACGTTGGAGTGCGAATCATTATTGTCGCCTCCGTCCAGCAGGTAATTGTTGCCGTTCTCCTGGCCCCCGGAAACGGAGACGGGACTGGCAGTGGGGTAATCATGGCCGGTGGCGACACGGCCAGCGGCATTGGGCGCGACGGTGGCTCCGCCTGTTAGCAGGATCAAGTCGGTGGCCTGCCGCCCGTTCAAGGGGAGGTCGATGATGCGCCGCTGGTCGATAACTTCGGAAATAGTGGTGTCCTGCGTCTGCACCATTGCCGCATCGGCGGTCACCTGGACCTGCTGCGTCACCGACCCAACTTGCATGGTGACGTTGATCTGAACGTTGTTCGCGACCTGGAGGAGAATGCCGGATTGCACATACATGCTGAAATTCGGAGCCGAGACCTGAAGCGTATACGGTCCGACCGGTAGGTTCGCAAGCACATAGGCCCCCGCGCTGTTACTCTGTGTCGAGACGACCTGGCGAGTATCGGTTTGGGTAGCTTTGATGTCGGCGCCGGGCACCGACGATCCCGACGAATCAGTTACCACGCCGTGGATCTCAGCATTGGCTACAGCCTGTGCCGATACCAGAGTCGGAGTTACTAATACCAGAATGACCGGAAGGATACTACGCGCAACTCGCATCTGTCTTCTCCTTTGTTCTTGTCCTAGGCCAGATCCCGCGCGTCGTGTCCGCCTGGTTGAGGATGCCTCTCCCGGTAGTTACCGATGACACTCCGCAGCCGGGAGCGCCGGCGCGAGGAAAAACGAGTGACTGCCTCCTGATCGCGAACGAACTCGAATTCCCCCGTGAGTCGACGCGATTCTATCAAGGGTCGATTCCTACTGTCAAAGGAGGCGAATTGACAAACGTGCGAATTAATGCGTTTTGATCTTGCAGCTTCGAAAGGATATCCTGACCTTCTTGACGTCGTGACCGGCCGGAGCATTTTTCAATGCCAAAACAATGATAGACTGTTTTCCTGTCGAGCCTGGAAACGTTCAAGGAGTAGAGTGTGAAGATTAGTCGAAGGGCTGTGTCGCTTGGATTGTTAGCTCCTCTGGCCGCTGCGGCAGCGCCGGTTCCCCCTCCCCAGGAGTCACCCCGAACGCGGAAGCGTTTCAAGGAAATCGCCGCGAGTCTCTACACCTGGGACATGGCGGCGGAGAGCATCGAGTCGATTCTGGGCACTCTCCGCGAGACGGCGCAGGTGAACAGCGTTTATTTGATGGCGATGATGCATGGGGAAGAGCGCCCGCTGACGGACCTCTACTATCCGCGCAGCCTCCAGCCCACCAAGACATTGGTAGCGGAGGACGCGCGGGCCTATTGGCAGCCCCACCCTGAATTCTACAAAGAGTCGAGGATCAAGCCGCGCCTGAGCGACAACCCGGAAGTGCGGAAGACGGATTATATGGCGGTGATGACGGCCGCTGCGCGCAAGGCCGGATGCAAGACGGGGGCCGAGATCTCGCATACGGTCCTCGATACGGAACGCGCCGAGGGCGAATACATTGATACCATCCAACGCGACATCTGGGGCAATCCTTTAGGCCGGATCGTCTGCCATAACAATCCGGACATCCGTGCTTATCTGACGGGGATGTTTACGGATCTGGCGGCTAGCTACGACATCGACTATTTCGTGACGGCGATTCTTCCCATGGCCTTCGCGCGTCCTCCGGTAATTCTCGGGATGGGCGGAGAACGGCACAAGCCCGGCACGGCAGTCTTCGGCTTCTGGGGTTCGCTGCCGCCCGATTTCCGGGAAGCGCTGCTCCGCACGACGCTGGGCGGCTGCTTCTGCGAACACTGCCAGAAAGCGGCAGCGGCCAAGGGACTGGACTTGAAGGCGATCCGGCGGGCCATGTTGCCGCTGGCGGACATGGTGGATCACGCGAACGAAGCCGAGGCGCATCAGCTGAAGGTGCAGTCCGAGTCCAGCACGTCCCCCATGGCCATGCTGTTGCGGCATCCTGAAATCTTCGACCTGATCAAGATCCGCTGCATAACGATGGCCGGGCTCTACCAGCATCTGCACGACGCCATGGTCAGGGTCAAGCCGAAAATCGATTTCCGTGAGAACGCGCATATCGGAACCTACCCGGAGTTCGCCGGCCTGGAATATGCCTCGATGAAGCCGTTCCTCGGCTCCGTCCGCTCGAGTGATTATTCCGAGCAATACGGCAAGGTGGACCGGCTCGCAGTGAAGCGGCGATTTCTCCTTAGCTTGCGCGACGCTTTCGGCGACGAGTTTCCCATGCTTTCGGCCATTGCCGTTCGTCCGGGCGCCACGCCGGACCTGGTGCGCAAAGCGGTGGTAATCTCGGCGGAATGCGGCGCCGACGGACTCTCACTGGCGCATTATGACAGCGCGCCGCTCGAGCATCTGCGGGCGATCAGCGAGGGCTTGAAAGACGCCGGTGTCTCGGTAGGCTGAGACACGGCAGCGATCCGGTTCGAGAGGATTTTTTGTAGCAGGAGTGCTCCCAATGAACATGACAGTTTTCAACCGCCGGAGACTCTTCGAGTTGTTCTCCGCCGTGTCGGCCTGGGTCATGGCCCAGTCCTCCCAAACGCCGGTAGAGGCCCAGTCCCGCAATCCTTCGCGCCCCAAGGCAAAATTACGCAAGCCGTACATTGCCATTCAGGTGCCACCCTTCTGCTGGAAGGACGAGGGCACTGAGAAGGTCCTGGACATCGTGCAGGAAAAGGGCCACGTGAACACCATCTGGGCGTACACGTATACCTATGAGCACCGCAGGCTAACGGCTAAAGAGATTCCGGATCACGGGAAGGTAGCTTTTGAAAAGGACTACAACGGCGGTTCCTTCTGCGACTACGACCCGAAATATTTCCGCAACACCATCCTGGACGATTTCCGGGCCCCGGACTACGACGGCATCAACGTGATTGCGGAAGTGCTTCCGAAGGCGAAGGCCCGCGGCATGGATTTCATTTGCTGGGACTATAACAACGCTTTCCCGACTCTGCCGGCCCGCATGAAAAATGCTCCCAAAGTGCTGGAGGTCGATGTCTACGGAGAGCGGGTGAATGCCGCCTGCTTCAACAACCAGGATTTCCGCAATCACCTTTTCGGGAAAATCGAGAACTACCTCAAAACCTATCCGGACGTCGACGGCATTGCCTGGGGGTGTGAGCGGATGGGACCCTTAGGCAACACGCTGCTCCGAAGCCGGACCAGTTGCTTCTGCCAGGACTGCCTCGCAAAAGGCAAGGAACGCGGCATCTCCATCGAAAGGGCGCGGCGGGGTTACACGCAATTGATCCAGTTCTGCAATGCAGCGCGCAAAGATCAACGGCCGAACGATGGATACTTCGTCGAGTTCTGGCGGCTGCTGCTGGATTATCCGGAAATCCTCGCCTGGGAGAAGCTGTGGACCGACAGCTATCACGACGTGCGAAGCCAACTGTACGGCATAGCCAAAGCGATTGCTCCGCAGAAGCCGTTCGGATGGCACATCTGGCACCCGGCCACCTATGATCCGTTTTATCGTGCCGAAGAAAACTACGCCGTCACCGCGCGGTATGCCGATTTTTTTAAGCCCGCCATCTACAACAACTCCGGAGGGCCGCGCATGGGCGAGTTCGTGAACCAGTGGTGCAGCACCATCTTTCACGACGCCAAGCCCGCGGATATTATGCCTCTCTATTACAAGATGGTGAACCTGGAGCACGAGGCGCCCTACGACAAGCTCTTCACCGCGGGTTTGAGCTCCGATTATGTGTCGCGGGAGACCAAACGGATCGTGGCAGCCGTGAACAAAGAGGCCGCCGTCTATCCGGGCATCGATATCGACGTGCCTACCCGGGAGGCCCAGAAGCGCACGACTCCGGAGGATGTCCTCAATTCGGTCAAAGCCGCCTATTCCGGCG
Organism: Terriglobia bacterium; assembly: GCA_963747535.1. GTDB lineage: Bacteria > Acidobacteriota > Terriglobia > Bryobacterales > Bryobacteraceae > CAVVFX01. Next base: position 200 of record CAVVFX010000024.1, on the reverse strand, counting down.
GTGCGGACGGCGTAGTGCTCTCCCGCCGCTACTCGGAAATGCACTTTGCCAATCTGGAGGCGGCGGGCCGCGCCGTAAGGGAGTCTGGAATCGTCTGAGCCCGGTGCAGCGTTCCCGTGACAAAGAAAATGGTGCTGTTCACCTGGCGCATGGAGCCTTAGTATCCCGGCGCCTGCCCGCACTCCCCGGACTACCGGCCA
>CAVVFX010000023.1:0-546534 GCA_963747535.1 Terriglobia bacterium | reverse complement strand
GTCAAGGCCGTTGATCGCATCACTCCCCTCCACGAGGCTCAACTGCTGACATACCTGCGTCTGGGTGGCTGGAAGGCGGGCCTCCTCATCAACTTCAACGTTCCGCTATTGCGTGATGGCATTGTACGGCGGGTGCTGGCATTCGATGAGTCCTAGCTCGTAGCGGCGGGCCGATCATGCGCGTCTAGCCGACGCCTTACAACGCCCACATGCTCGTCGGTCTGAGGCGGAGCCTCATTAGTACTACTGTGTTACAAAATGGTGCGACCCAATTTTTGTCGGCGGGCTCTGGAGGCATGCCGTTATTAGGTTTCGTACGAGTTGGCTCGGGATCAGCCGGACGCGACTTCTGCCGATCCGGAGATGCAGTGAAGCCCGGGCAGGCATAGAGTTTTGTGATTTTGTAACACAGTAGTATTAGTGTAGTGTCCACGAAATAGCTGGACAGAACGGTCGCCGGTGTAAATCTACGAAATTAGCGATCCAGCGTGATGCCTTTAAATAACTAATACACTGCGCCAGATGCTCATTGGCAAAGCGGTCCACGCACTTCAACTCGACGCTGACCTTTTCGCCGACCACTAGATCGGGCGCATACTCGCCGAGGTACTTCTCCTTGTAAGAGATAGGGAATGAAACCTGAGCCTTGGCGCAGACACCCCGTAGAGCAAGCTCATGGATCAGAGCTCGTTCGTAGAGCTTCTTCAGGAAACCAGCGCCGATCACGTTGGCCACCTCGAAGGCAGCGCCAATCACGACCTCCGTCAGATCTGATTCCCATTCGTGTGCATCCGTGTCCATCCGTGGCCCCGTTGCATGAGGGGCGCAAGGTGGGCGAAAATCGCAGAAAAAATGTTGCTCAGGCCACGGATGGACACGGATGCGCATGAATCCTATTGTCCAGTTATTTCGTGGACACACTAGCATCAGCCGGCTTGCCCTGCCTCATCCGGCTCAGCACCCTCCAGTTCGTCGTCATCCCAGCGGGTCTCCACCGCCTGGGCTGCGCGACCCTCCTCGCTGAGCCAGCGCACCAGTGGCGCTCGATACCCGTGCGTGACCAGGATTTGTTCCGCCTCGCTCATCCGGATGGCCTCGAGGAGCCCCGGCCAATCGGCATGATCGGAGAGCACCAGACCGCAGTCGATGGACTTGCGGCGGCGTGTTCCGCGAATGCGCATCCATCCCGAAGCGAAAGCCGTCGAGATTGTGCCGAAACGCCGCAGCCACTGCGAGCCACGAGCCCACGGCGGGGCCAGTATCAACGCACGGCTCCAGTCGTAGCCTTTCGGCGCGTCATTAGGGTCGGATGTGTCCGGTAGCATAACACCCGACTCGCGATAGCGCTGATTGACGTTCCTCACTGCGCCGTGAGCGAAGATCGGACCGGCCGAGGTATCCATCCCGGCGAGAATTCGTTGGGCTTTCCCCAACGCATAGGCAAAAACTACACTGGCCTTTCCTTGCCGTTGGTTGTTTCGCCACCATTCATTCATCTCCCCATAGACGGACTCGCTGCGCGGCCACCGGTAGATCGGCAGTCCAAACGTGGATTCCGTGATGAACGTATGACAGCGAACGGGTTCGAACGCAGCGCAAGTCGGGTCCGGCGAAAGTTTGTAATCGCCGGACACTACCCACACTTCGCCGCGATACTCGACCCGCACCTGGGCCGATCCCAGAATATGGCCCGCTGGATGCAAAGAGACGGCGACACCATTCATGATCCGGGTCTCGCCATACGCGGCCGTTTCGATAATGGCGTCGCTGCTTAGTCGCGATCGTAAGACAAATTCGCCGGGCGCTGCGGTGAAATACCTTCCGCTGCCGCTTCGGGCATGGTCTGAATGGGAATGCGTGATGATGGCGCGCTCGACCGGATTCCAGGGATCAATAAAAAATCCGCCGATGGGACAGTAAAGCCCATCAGGGGTGACGTGAAGTATGGAACTTGACACCTGTTTTCCACTTACGAGGGTACTACCCTCCGTTTGCGCATCTCTATATGGTAAAGTGTTGCGATATAGAGCGGGGTAAAGGCGATGAAACGTACGGCGGTTTTAGCGGTTCTCTCTCTACTGTGCGCGCCGGCGATGTTTGCCGACGAGAATACCGACCGGGCAGAGCAACTGGAACGCTCGGGCGATGCGGCAGGAGCCCGGATGGCCCTGGCGAAAGCTGTGCAGGCAGCGCCCTCGGATATTCCGACGCTGACAGCCTACGCGGCGTTTCTGGAAAGGTACGGCGATCCGGATGCCCGTACTGTCTACCGGCAGTTGCTGGTCCAATGCACCCGGCAGCGAAACTCTTTGAACAATCAAGTTGCGGCGGATGCGGCCCGCAGACTCGTCGTACTGGACCTGCTGGCCGGAGATCGGGCCGAAGCCGCCGGTGACCTGGACGCCTATCATGCAGCCGGTGGCAAGGATTGGAAGAGCTTACCCGCGCCCAGGGCCGCCAGCCCCGACGCAAGAACCATCGATATCCCCGGCCCGATGCGTTCCTTCAGCCGCATGGCCGCAATCTCGCCGGATGTCGCGATGGAAGACGTCATGCCGGCTATTGCCCGGAACGTGGTCACCAATGGCTACCAGGCGTCTCACAGTAATGATGCTTTGGAACAGACCGAGTATCTGAAACTGGTCCATCGCTATCTTTCGCAGGCTCGCGAACTGGAGAAACTCGCCGGCGCGGGCAAGGTCCTCAAGATCGAGACTTGCGAATCGCCGGAGGCCGGCGACTTGTTGAAGATTCTCGGGTTTAGGATGCGCGGCGGCTGCGGCAGCGAAGTAGTCCTCGAAACGGTCAACGCGGCGCGCGCGTTTCTTTCGACGGATTCCGGCTTTCCGCTGGCTGATCTCGAGTCCGCCCTGCGTGAGAATCGCGTCTTCACCTACGACTTCCATCCGACCAAGGTGCCGGTGCTCTACGGCCCCGACTACTGGCTGAATACCAAGGAAAAGGGCACCGATTTTATCGAAACGTTTCTCTCCGATCCAAGTATCTGCCGCTTCTATCTCGGCATGAGCAAGCTGGATCCCGAAACGGCGGACGGTCTGAAAAGAGACATTCCCGCGATGCGGCTCCGCACTTTTGCGCATGTGCTCGATTTCTTTGGCGCGCAATTTGAAATTCGCAACGGCCATGCCGTTGTGCCCGGCGGACAGCGTTCCGCGGCCGGCTGGGGCGAACTCGCCGGGGTGTCTCCGGATAAGGGCTCGGCATTCTTCGAAAAACTCATGATCAAGGACGACGGCTGGCTGGCGAGTCTCTACGACGCGCTCGCCCGCATTCACGGCCCTGTCCAGACTTACCTGACCGACCCCCAGAGAATGAAACGCTTCTACGCAGCCGTGCGCGGCAAGGTCACCAGCCCGGGTCCGGCCCGTCCCGTATTCCGCTCGAATGCCGACATGATGCTGCTCACCACGCGCCTGCGCATCGACCCAGGCGGCCAGGTTCATGTTCCGGGGAGCCTGGACGTCTGGAAAAATCTCTTCGTTAACCACCCGCAGGGCAAATACGACGGTAAGCTGACCAAGTCCGCTGCATCCTGGAAAGAGCCCGATGATCTGCTGGAAGCGCTATTCGGCCTCTCCCGCAAGGCTGTAGAAAATGAGCCGCTCAAAATCTTCATGGCGATCAACGACGTTGACCGCGAGCGCTCCAGCCCGCTGACCGCTGCAACGGTGGATCGCCTGGCGCGCAGTTACAAGGAGTTCGGCGCACAATACAGTTTGTTCAGCGATGCCCCTAACGTCAGCGATGCGGCTATCAATCAATTCCTCGATACCGCGGTGGCCATCAACCATATCAAAGATCCCGCACTCAGACAGGATGCCGCGGGCACCCTGCAGGCGCTCGCGGGTCTCTGGCAGATCTTGACCCGGCAAGCCTCGATACCGGCGAATAAGTCCGATGCCGCGCTACAGGGCATTCTTTCGCCGTTTGCCGCGGTGCACAGTGACGTCGAGTTATTCGATGCCGGCCGCACGGGAGTGAAGCTGTTGCTTGCGTCTTCGTCAAATTCGGCCGGCGTTATCGACCCCGCCAATCTCCAGTCCCGGTTGCTGCAGCTTCTCGCCGGCAGCGCGGACTCCAATGATTCCGACGCCGCGGCGCAGGTAGTCCAGGAGATGCAGCATGTGCTCGACGCGCAGCACATCATCTCGCTCGACACCTTGTTTCAGCTTGCCGATAACCTCGAGAACGTGGCCAAGGGCGCCAAACTGAACACTCAGCTTTCCTCCCGCCTGGCGTCCCGTATCTCCGAAATCGCTCTGCCGCGCGCGCCGCTTTCCGGCGCCGAAAAGAACGCCATGGCCTTCGGCTACTGGACCGAGAGGCACATCGACGCCGAGAGGAAACTCAACCTTCGTGCTGCCATCGAAAAGGCCGCGAACACCCCCGAGAAGCTCAAAGAGATCCGTGGATCGCTGGCGCCCCACTTGCGCGACACCCTGGTGGCTTACAACTATGCCAATTATGCCCCTCCGGGAGCCCAGATCCTGATGACCAACCCGGTCTTCGTCCGGGGGCACGACTTCCTGGGAATGCAGGGGGCCAACCACACCTGGAAAGCTTGCGAAATGATGGGCTCGGGCTGGCCATCGAACGCAGGCGGCAGGCTCATGGGTTCGCTTGCCGGTTTGCCCTACGCGCTTGCCGAAGCCGAACAGAACTTCCTCATTCCCACCCAGACTCAAGCGCTGATCTGGGGCGATCTGGTTCCACAGATGATCCTGAGCGCTAAAATTCCACGCTGGTGGAACGTGACTCCGCAACAAGTGCACTTCGTTGCCCTGCGGATGCGTCATGCGCAGGACATGCTGGCTGAGTCGGTGCTCAACCCCGAAGCTCGCAAGCAGGTTCTGGATGTGCTAGACCTGCACGCGTCGCCTTACCGCGCCAGTGTCGTGAACGCCAGCCTGGACGCGGGAGACATGACGAGAGCCATGGATTCCCTGACTCCCTCCGAACTCTACGACATAGGTGCTGACACTCCTGTCAACGGCGCCGGTCCGGTAGCGCGCGAACTGCGCGCCCTGCTCGACAAACACGATCCGACGTTAAGCGACATGGCTGTGTCGTACGCCTTTGGAACTCCCAAACCCACGCTGGCCAACTCTTACCGGCCCCAACTTCTCCGGCTGCGCACCTTCCCGACTCTCATGGGATACTCCAGCCGCATCATGGCTGAAAGCTGGGAATCGAACACTCTGTACTGGGTTGCGCTGGCGGATCAGATGCACATTGCGCCCTCCCAGTTAAACGTCCTGATCCCCGAATGGACCCAGCAGGTGGTGGAACGAATCTTTGCCTCGCATCTGGAAGATTGGCCGGCTCTGCTCAAATCTTTGCGGACGGTCGGGCAGGAAGTTATGCAGAAGAATTCTCCCTCAACGGGCGGCGAGCAGAAAGCAGCAGCTTTGAATTAATCTTAAGAAGTCAGGAGGAATTTGTGCGTTCTCATCGGTCTCTGGTTCTTTCAGGGCTGGCGGTTACGGCCGCAGCCTCTGGCGTTTGGTTTCTTTCCGACAAGGTGCTCGCACAGGATAAGCAGCCGATCTTCAAATCCAAGGTCGACCTGGTAGTCCTGAGCTTCACTGTAGAGGACGGCCGCGGCCGCTATATCAATGGGCTGAAACCCGCCGACTTCAAGATTCTCGAGGACGGTATCGGGCAAAAGATCTCGACCTTTGCGGAAGGGAACAAACCGCCCATGCAAGTGATGGCGGACGGAACGCTCAAACCGATGGTTAACCCCGATACCAGCGACGCGTCGAAACCCGGTTCGGACATCCGCACCGATTCGCTGGTTGGGACCAACGTATTCCTGCTGTTCGACACCAGTAACTTCATGTATCGCGGCTTTGTGTACGCTGAGGACGCCATCGCCGATTTCATCCGTGGCGTCGACAAGGCTGACTCGGTTGCGGTTTATACTTTCAGCCGTAACCTGAGCCGGGCGTCCACTCTGTCCCACAATCGCAATGACGCCATTTTCGGGCTGCGCAAAGCGGTTGCCGGGGACGATACGGCGCTCTATAACGGACTGTTGCTGACCTTGCGCGACGCTGCCAAAGTTCCCGGCCGGAAGGTCGTCATTGTTTTCTCCAACGGTCCCGACAACGCCAGTATGGTAGCTCCGGATGACGTTCGAGCTGTAGCCGAAGACGAAGGCATTCCGATTTACGTGATCTCCACTAATGAAGTCAATAAAGACTCGATCTCGAGCAGTGTATTCCGCCGCCTGACGACGCGCACCGGAGGCAAGGCCTACTGGGCGCGTACCTGGCAGAAGCAGGTGGAGGCGTTTGAGTCGATTCGCGAAGACCTCGGCAACTCCTACACGGTCACTTACTATCCCGCGCCTAACCCCAATGAAGGATTCCGCAAAATCAGTGTCGAGATGGTGAACGACACGGGCAAAAAACTGCGCGTCCGGGCCCGCCCGGGATACCGCCCGCGCCAGGGCTAGCCCTTCTTGTGTGCCAGACTTCAGGGCTTGTCAGAAAATAACTACGCCATTCCGGAACCGCTTACTTACGCGCGCCGCTCAGTACCGCTGATTCTGCGCGAGCGGTTGGAATTGGTTATTCGGAGACAGATTCTTAGTCTGCCGTTGCCTTTATGAAAGCCTTCTCCGACCTCTACGCGGAGCTGGATTCGACCACCAAAACCAACGGAAAGATCGACGCCCTGAAACGGTATTTCATGGCTGCCGATCCAGCCGATGTCGCATGGGCGGTTCATTTCCTCATTGGGCGGCGGCCCAAGCGGCTGATCGAAATGCGCAAACTCGTGGGCTGGGCGATCGAAGAGGCGGGCATCCCGGAGTGGCTGTTCGGCGAATCCTACAGCGCTGTCGGCGATCTCGCCGAGACGATCTCGCTACTGCTGCCGCCCCCTGTGGCTTCGACGGGCGATTCGTTGCGTTATTGGGTCGAGGATCGGTTGCTCCCCATGAAGCAGTGGGACGACAGCCTGCGCGAGGAATCGCTGAAGCGCGCCTGGCGCGAGATGAACGAACGCGAGCGTTTCGTCTGGAACAAGCTCATCACCGGGGAATTTCGGGTCGGAGTGTCACAGCGCCTGGTGGTGCGCGCGCTAGCCGAAGCGAGCGGGGTCGATCCGTCAGTCCTCTTTCATCGCCTCATGGGTAACTGGGATCCGACCGCTGACTTTGCGCGCTCCATCCTGGCGAAGGAATCCGCGGACGCCGACGTTAGCCGTCCCTACCCGTTTTGTCTTGCCTATCCCCTGGAGGGCGAGGTAGAGAGCCTGGGCGATCTCGCTGACTGGCAAGCTGAGTGGAAGTGGGACGGCATCCGTTCACAGCTGATAAGACGTCAATCGAGGACCTTCGTGTGGTCGCGCGGCGAGGACCTGGTCACCGAACGTTTTCCGGAACTCGAGAACCTTGGGCATTTGCTCCCTGATGGAATCGCAATCGATGGTGAGATCATGCCCTGGAAAGAAGGGCGGCCCATGGACTTCGCCCAATTACAAAGGCGCATCGGGCGCAAGGTGCTGGGCCCGAAGATCCTCTCCGAGGTGCCGGTTGTGCTGATGGCTTACGATCTTCTGGAGTACGAATCGGCCGATATCCGCGAAAGAACGCTGGAGTGGCGGCGCGAACGGCTCGCTGAAATCGTGCGCTCTGTGGCGCATTCGGCCCGCATCCTACTGTCGGAGCGAGTGCAGGCGGAATCCTGGAACAAACTGCGGGAACTGCGTAGCGGGTCGCGCGAGCGTCATGTCGAAGGCCTTATGCTGAAGCGCCTGGGATCGCCCTATCGCGTGGGCCGGCGTCGTGGGGATTGGTGGAAATGGAAGATCGAGCCTTACTCGGTGGATGCGGTGCTCGTCTATGCGCAGCCGGGAAATGGCAAGCGGGCCAGCTTATTTACCGACTATACCTTCGCCGTCTGGGATAACGGCGAGTTAGTTCCCTTCGCCAAGGCTTATTCCGGCTTGACCGACGAGGAGATCCGGCAGGTGGACGCTTTTGTCCGGCGCAATACCATCGAGAAGTTCGGACCCGTGCGGCGCGTTAGACCAGAACTGGTATTCGAACTGGCATTCGAAGGGATTCAGGAATCGCCCAGGCATCGGTCTGGGATCGCGGTCAGGTTTCCCCGCATGGCGCGCTGGCGGCAGGACAAACCGGCAGCCGAAGCAGACTCGCTGGAGACACTCCGAGCCCTGTTACTGTCCGCTTAGTCCTCAAGCCCCGCATCAGGTACGGCACTTACTAAGGCATGTATTCTTTAGTGGCTATAGTACCATCGGTATTCAAACCAAAGTACCAAAGTAGCGTACCTTCGTATTAGTACGCGGTGAGTACTGTACTCCATTGATGTATTTACAGTTAACTTCCCCGGCACTTAGACTTGAATTACTGATTGATTAACCCCTGTAGATATCATTCGGTGCTTATCAATGACAGCTAAGGCAACAAGATGTTGAAAAGGTATATATCAGTTGGAAGATCGTGGCGATGGTCCCCTACTCCGGGAGTACTTGTCTTTTTGCTGTTTGCGAATCTGCACTCCGTCAATCTCTACGGATCGGCATTGGGCGTGGCCAGCGATTACAACGTATTCGTGCTCAATAACTTCACCGAAACGGGCGCGGACACGGGTGGCGGCATCGCGGTGGGTGGCGCGGCGTCGTTCAGCGGGTATTACTCCATAGGCCAGTTTCCGCTGACCACCTTCGCGGGCACCGACATGCTGGACGTTGACACGACCATCACTTCTGGAGTCGGTCAGGTTTACAACGGCAACGCCTATGTAGGGGCAACCGGAACCGGCGGCGTGAACATGATCAACGGCACCCTGAAGACCGGAGGGGGCGACCCGATCAACTTCGCCTCTCAAGCCACGTTCCTCACCTCCTATGCAACCCAACTAAGCCTGGTGGCCGCAACCGGAACCGTGACCGACAATTACGGCACCGTTACCCTGAGCGGAACCAGTTCGACGCTGGACGTCTTCGACGTGCCCTTTGCCTACCTGGGAGGCAATAACACCATCGATATCAACGATCCCAGCGGTGCGACTGTCCTGATCAATGTAACAGGCACGTCCGGCACTACCACCGGCGCCGGTATGTACATCAACGGAAACGGCGCCAACGGGAACAGCACTACCACGCAGGCCGACAACGTGCTCTTCAATTTCTATCAGGCGACGAGTATCACGTTTGGAGGCAGCGTCCTGGGAACGGTTCTGGCTCCCAATGCCGCTGTGACAGGAGCAGGCCAACTCGATGGTGGTCTCATCGCGAAGTCTTTTTCCGGCACGACGGAGTTTCATAATTACGTGTTTACCGGCACCCTCCCGCCCTATGTGTCGGGTGTGCCGGAACCCACGCCTTTTATCCTTTGCGGCAGCGCCCTGCTGATCGCCGGGCTGGCACGAAGACGCCGCCCTTAGCTTTCGCCAGGCGGGGAGACGGTTTCAGGAACGAGCAGATAGCCCTTCTTGCCCACATTCATGGCGGAGGTTGCACCCAACTGTTCCGCGACGCCCGCGGCCTCATGGATATGCCCGCAGAAGAAGTATCGCGGTATTTCGCGTAACAGGAAGTCCCGCACCGCCTGGCTGCCTGCATGCCGCAGATTGGCGATCCGGTCAAGCCGGGTCATGTAAGGAGGGCAGTGGAAGATCGCGATCATCGGCTTGAGGCCGTTGAAGGCAGACGCACGCCGCGCCATCTCCTCCTCGGAGTACTCGCCGGGAGTTTCGAAGGGAGTCGGGTTGGAACAGCCCAGGCCCACTACCTGGTACCCATCGATTTCGACCCGCCCCCCGTGGAAATTGTGCAGGCCGTATTTGTCGCAGAGTCGCACGATCGGTTCGGGGCTTTCATGATTCCCCGGGATTACATAAACCTGCCTGGCGCGCGCTTTCAAAATTTCACCCGCGGCATCGATATTTCTCGACCAGTTGACCAAGTCGCCGGCGACAAAGTAATAGTCCGCCTCGGTCTCCATATGCCGCTCTAAAGCTTTGAGGTCGCTGTGAATATCGGAGAAGATCAGTAGCCTCACGAAGTTATTCCAAGGGAAATGCGGCGATAGCCGCGTTCCGATCGACCGCTACGCATACGCTACCGGATTCTTCTCCAGCCAGTGCGCGTCGCGCACCGCCTGCACGTTGTGTAGGGCGTTCCTGGCCGCAACTCTCGTCCGTGCACGCGTGCCCCAGGCGACGCCGCCGGTGAAACCGAGCGCGCAACCTACCAGACCACCCACCACCGCCGCATTGCCGGACCGTCCCTTCCTGGCCAGGTAGACGCCAAGTATCGCTACCGCCGCCCCCAGCGCCGCGGGCGCCAACGCGCCCTGGCTGACGCGTGCCAGGCTCGGCGAGTTCTCACCGGGTGTCTTCCGTGTCGAAGTGGCGGCATCGAACCCGGCTTTGACGATTTCTCGGGCATAGACCGCCTCGGATTTCAACGTCGGTAGAATTCTCATGAGACTCCCCGCTTTCATCGTACATCGGTGGATCGCGGATGATTGCAGGACGCGATAGAGTGAGACGCCGAAACGATTGCCGAATTTGTGGGACGGTCAATAGTGGCCGCGGCCGACTTTAGCCGGCTTACAGCCGCGCGAGCGCGCCGCAAAGGCGCGCTCCAAGGGAGTCTGAAACTTGCGGTTCCGGCGACCTTGGGGTCGTGCCCAAAGGGTCCCCAGGACGAGGCGTCCGCCCCACACTTGTGGAGCTGTTTCTGGAGAGCCGGCTTTTAGCCGGCGGTTGGTGAACCTCTGAAATGACCGCCCTACTGGAAGTTCCTCGCCCCCGGTATTATCAGCTCGCCGAGGCCAGCGCCTGTGCCAGGAACGGCAGTCCCTTGACGCCGTGAAATTCGTGCACGCCCGCGAAGATTTCGTGCTGGACCCGATCCGTCGCGCCGAAAATCTCATACACTTTTTGCACCCTTTCGAAGCCCTCACGGCTACCCGCGATGGGGAAGATCGGGTCGTTCGTCCCCGACTCGGCAAACAGTGGTCGCGGCGCGATCAGTCCGGCGACATCGTACATCTCGGCCCAGTTGAGAATCCCGGGGACGTAGTTGTCGATACAATGCGACACGCTCATGATGCAATCGCGAAAAGTATTCAGGTATCCGCTGACGAATGCCGCTTTGATCCTGGGCTCCAGTGCAGCGGAAAATAGCGTGCATGTCCCCCCACCCGAAATGCCCATGCACCCCACTCGATTCGCATCCAGTTCCTTTCGCGATTCGATCCAGTCGATAGTGCGCATCACATCATAAACCCGCCAGGCGATCATGGTTTCGCCGAACAATAGCGCAGATCCCGCCGCCGGCTGGCAACTGACCGCTCCGATGCCTTTTTTCACTGTCACTGGATCGCGCCGGCAGCCAAACGCCATGGGTTCGATCGCCACGGCCGCAAGCGAGTGTTTCGCGGCCTGAACGGCGAAATCGAATTGGTATCCGTCGGGCTCGCTGCGGTCTTTGCCGAACAGATCGATGCCGACAATGTCGTCCACGCCGCGTCCGTGTCCTGCGATGCAAACTACGGCGGGCACGGGCCGGGCAATTTTTTTCGGCAGCAACAGGTATCCCAGCACCCCCACTCCTGGCCTCGCATAGAAGATGAATTTTTCGCGCGTGTAATTCGGGAACTCGCGCACTTCGAGAGTCTGTGCCTTGAGCGGCGAGTGTTGCTCAGGAAAGCCACCAACGAGTTGTACCAGGCGGCTTCGCAGCTTCTTCTGCCAGGACTCCGCTTCGGTGCGGTTCGTAGCCTTGAAAGTCAGTTTGAGAGGCGCGGACCGGTACCGTTCGAGAGTGTACGCAACCGGATCGAAATCGACCAGGTTGACCTTGTCCTCCTGTCCGTCCAGCGGTCCTTTGTATGTGCTGATCGCCGTTTGAGCACCTTGCGCAGCCAAAGCTCCCGCCGCGGCGAGCCGGCCGAGATCGCGTCGAGTAATCACATATTTACTTCTAACACTTCATCGAAGATTTTGGGATCCAGTTTGATGCCGCCCACCCTCAGCCGCTCCAGGATTTGGGGTGTTTTGCACACAGCTTTGAACCGTCCCTGAACTTTTCCATCGTCAGTTAGCCCGGTTCGCTCAAAGGTGAAGATTTCCTGCAGGTCGACATGGTCGTCGTGCGCACCCAATACTTCCGCGATACTGACGATCTTGCGCGTACCGTCTTGCAAACGCGTTACCTGCACCACCAGCTTGATGGCGTTGGCAAGCTGCTGCAAAATGACGCGCGAGGGAATGTCGACGTCCGCCATCATGACCATCGTTTCGAGACGCGAGAAAGCGTCCTTCGGGGTGTTGGCGTGGACCGTACTCATGGAGCCTTCGACGCCGGTGTTCATCGCCTGCAGCATGTCCAGCGCCTCCGCGCCGCGGCACTCACCCACGATGATACGGTCGGGACGCATACGCAGCGCAGTACGCAGAAGCTGCCGTTGATTGATCCCGCCTTCCTTGTTCAGATTGGGCGGACGCGTTTCAAACTTCACTACGTGGCGCTGTTGCAACTGCAATTCTGCGGTGTCTTCGATGGTGACGATGCGCTCGTCTTCGGGAATGAAGCGGCTGAGCGCGTTGAGCGTGGTGGTCTTGCCGGAACCGGTACCGCCGGAGATCAGAACCGTGGTCTTCGCCTGCGCGGCGGCCGCCAGAAACTTGAGCATCGGCGACGTCAGCGTTTTGTATGCCAGCATCTCCTCCTGCGTAATGACGTGACGCCCGAACCGCCGGATGCTGACGCACGGCCCGTCCAGGGCCAGCGGAGGGATGATGGCATTGACGCGCGATCCGTCTTTCAGACGGGCATCGACGATCGGCTGTGCTTCATCGATGCGGCGTCCCACTTGCGACACGATCTTTTCAATGATGTGCAGAAGGTGCGCGTCGTCTTTAAAACGCACCGGCGTTTCCGAAAGTTTGCCGCCGCGTTCAATGAAGACCTTATCATGGCGGTTGACCAGAATATCGGAAATCGACGGCTCTTTTAGCAGTGTCTCGAGCGGGCCCAACCCCAGCACTTCGTCGAGTACTTCCTCGACGATCCGGTTCTGTTCGGCTGCCGTCATCGGCACCCGTTCGTCTTCCAGCAGGCGCTCGACCACGCGCCCGATTTCGGCGCGCAGCCGCTCCTTGGGAAGCGAGGCTACGCGCTCCAGATTGAGCACTCCGATCAACTTCCGGTGGATCAGTGACTTAAGCTCAAAATTGCGGTCGGCCGGCCGCGTCGGCATAACCCCACGCGACGGCGTTGGACGGTAGTTAGTCCCCAAAATGCATCTCCTGGATGTTGGTGAATCTCAATTATAACCCTGTGGGACGGCTTTGGACTTTCCCGCTATACCGGGTCGCGGCCCTGGATAATGCGGATCAGCACTAAGGCTATAGCGAGAACCAGCAAAAGATGAATAAAGCCGCCGAATGTATAAGAACTCACAACTCCCAGGAGCCAGAGCACGAGCAGAATTACAAATAGTGTCCAAAGCATACCTTTTCTCCACGTCCAACACGTTTCAGATGAGCAGTTTACGTGCCACTTCTCAGAAGTACTCTAACTTTGGTATGTAGACCTTCCGCTCCGTTGACGGTATCGCGGGGCTCTGGTATCCCAAGAGGGATGAAGTTACCTCGAGAGCGCGGGAACAGCATCATCGAGTTCTCGCTACTGATGCCGTGGTTGATCTTCCTGTTTGTCGGGTCGATGGACTGGGGCTTTTACGCCTACTCGCTCATTGCCACTGAAGCCGCGGCGCGCGTCGCCTGCGCGTACACTTCATCTTCGGCGTCCGATGTGACTGACGCGACGACGGCCTGCACCTACGCACTCGGCCAGCTCGCCAAAATGCCCAACGTGGGCACCACCATGACCACCTGCGCGTCTGGCACTGCTGTCTCCGCCACCAGCCCGGTGGGGGTCTCCGCAACGTCCGTAACGGGTCCTGATGGAAACGCAGCTGCAAAAGTTTCGGTCACCTATCTGACCCCGGTCTTCATCCCGATGATGGGGCAGGTTCCCAAACAGGTCACGATCACGCGAACGATACAAATGAGGGTGCTCTGATGCGAAACCGGCGTAACGAAAGCGGCAACCAGACCCTGGAGTTCACTCTCGTGGGCATTCCGTTGACCTTTATTCTGTTTTCGATTGCGAATATGTCCTTTGCGATGCTGACGATGCACACCATGCAGGAAGCCGCGGAGCAAGGCGCTCGGTACGTGGTCACGCACGGCAGTACATGCTCCTCGGGAAGCAACACTTGTACCGTGACCGTCCAGCAGATTGCCGCTGTCGTCGTCGCGGCGGCCTCGGGAATCAGCACTGCGAATCTTAAAATTACACTGACACCAGCAGCCGACACGGGCAACGCAATCTCCTGCAGTCCGGTGAGTACGTGTCTGAGCAGTTGCTCGGCCAGTTGCAACGCGAACCGGACGGTGGTTTGGCCGACGTCGACCAATAGCGACAATAGTCCTGGAAAAGACATCATTGTCTCGGCCGATTGCACAATATCGGCTCCCATGGTCATGTTTTGGCCGAGTAGCGCCGCAACACAAGATATAGCCAGCAGCACCTTTCATGCTTATAGCCGTCAGCGATTGATGTTCTGAGGAAGCGTATTCTTCCAATCGTTGAACCAGTGTGAACCGTTTATCTGCCGATCCAGCCCTGGTATCGGCATCCGATCCGCAAATGGAGCGTTCCCGCCGGGTGCCAGCAATTGGAATATGGCCGTAGTACTGTCGGTATTTGTAGGGCAGGTGGGCGTTCTATCGATTGCGGCGCGGGAATCGAAGGTTTTGAATCCGGATTCCGCCACTGCAGCGAAGCGGTCGAGGAACGGCAACTCGTTGAACAGCATCGGGAGATTAACGGCGAGTCAGGTATCCGTATGTTCCGGCATGGCCCGCGAATTCATAACTGGGCCAGGAGATATCGTACCTGTCGCGCAGGGTTGAACTTGTACAGCAGCCGGCGCAGCCTGCGCTGTGCCGGTGAGTAGAGCCGGATACCTGCCTTTTGAATGCGTTCCCGGACGCGCATCCGCTCGCGGTAGAACTTCTCTCCGAAGCTGTCGCCCGGACGCTGGATGGAGACCGTTATGCTGGAGTCATGCAGGCGATAGGTGCCGAAAACGCGGTTAGTATATGCCATTCGGGCGCCGGTCAGTGCGAGATCGACTACCAGTTCGCCGTCCCAATGAACCTGATTCTCGGGCCGGAAGCCGCCGGCCTTCAGAAATGCCTCTCGGCGGATGAAGGTTGACGGGTTCCATACGTAGCAAAGACCGTCAGCGTAACGGCGGAGATCAAAGCGATCGGGAGTCCGCCCGCGCAGCACGGCCCGGCCGCCGGCATCTACCATTTTGACGGCGCCGAACAACACATCCGTCTCGGGGTGCTGCTCAAAATACCGGGCCACGGAATCGAGCGCGTGCAGAGTGAGTGTATCGTCGGAATTGACGTACGCGTAAATGTCGCCGTCGCAGGCAGCGAAGCCTTTGTTCAGGCCGTCCGCCGGACCGTGGTCCTTTTCGAAGATGATCCGGTGGAATAAATGACGATTGCGCTCGATTGTCTGGCGAGAGCCGTCGGTGCTGCCGGGGTCGACGATCACGTATTGCAGTTCGTGGGGCGGCGAGACGCGGATAGAGTCCAGGGTCTCCTGCAGGAATCGATCCTGGTTGAAAGAAACGGTAACAATGCTGAACTTCACAGGGATGGGCAAGCCGCCAGGAAGTGATTCGCTACGCGCTTCCATTCGACAGTAGGCTTTTGAAAGTTAATCAGCAGACAGAGGGCAAAATTGGAAGCGCGCAGGTAATTAATGCATTGCGCCATGTGCTCATTGGTGAGTCTTTCCGCACATTTCACTTCTATTATGAGAACATCTTCCACCAGAAGATCGGCGTAATAGTCTCCGATCCTCTCGCCTTTGTAATGAACGGAAAGTGAGGGCTGTGCTACCGCGCGAACTCCACGGAGGGTTAACTCCTTCAAGAGGGCACGTTCATAGACCTTTTCGAGAAACCCGGCGCCAAGGGTGTTGGCGACTTCAAAGACCGCTCCCAGTACTTTTTCAGTTAATGCGTTATCTGCGTTCATCTGCGTTCAACCCTGCTATTTTTAGTGGGTTTGCCTGGCGAGAATTCTCAGGCAAAAATCAATAGCAGGGATGAACGCAGATGAACGCAGATAAGAATGCGCTTACTTGAGGATCCAGTCTGCAATTTCGTGCCATTTGCCGGATTGATAGTCCGGGCTGGCTCCGGCGTTGTCCTGGGTGGCTTGGTTTGCGTACAGGACACTACGGCAGCCAGTGACGCGGCCCAGGTCCACGTCTGTCTTCTTATCGCCAATGACGAAGGACTTGCTGAAATCGATTTCGCGGTCGGCTGCGGCCCTTCGCACCAGGACCGGCGACGGCTTGCGGCATTGGCATTGATCCCAAGGCGCATGCGGGCAGATATAGCTGCCGGTGATGGGGACGCCCTCCGCTGCCAGCAACCCGAGTACACGCCGGTGGACGTCGTTGGCCTGTTCGGCCGTCATCAGCCCACGGCCGATGCCCGATTGATTGGAGACGAAGATCAGCCCGAAACCGGCGTGGTGAAGACGGCGAAGCGCCTCGACGGCTCCCGGCTCGAAAGCGATCCCCGCAGGGTCGGAAAGATATCCCCGGTCGACTATGACCGTACCATCGCGATCAAGAAAAACTGCCTTCATCGGCTGGACCATCATCGGCTGGCCGGGGGACGTCTGTGGAAGCCGTTCTGCATCAATGCCGCCATTTCGTCCAGTGAGACCGTCGCCGTACCGGGCTTCTCCACCACGATGCCGGCTGCCACATTGGCCAGAAGCATGGCGTCCTCCATGGCGAGACCGGTAGCAAGACCTACGGCCAGCATCGCCACGACGGTGTCGCCGGCTCCCGTAACATCGAATACCTGATGCGCCAGCGAGGCGGAGTGCAATGGATCGTATCCGCGGCGAAAGAGCGTCATGCCCGAGGCGCCTTGCGTGATGAGCAGAGACGGACAGGCAGCTGCATCCATGATGCGTCCGGCAGCCAGGATCATGTCGTGGTCGTTAGAGATGGGGTGGGCAGCCGCCAGTTCGGCTTCTTTCAGATTCGGCGTGACCAGCATGACGCCGGAGTATTTCCGGTAATCATGGCCCTTTGGATCGACCAACACTGCGACGTTGTGGGCTTTACCTTCGGCTACCAGCGCGGCGACCAGCCGGGCCGACACGACGCCTTTCCCGTAATCGGAGATGACGCAGGCGTCGGCATTACGGATCGCGGAGACGGCTGCGGAAATCAGACGATCCTCGACGGCCGGGGAAAGCGGTTCCCGTGATTCGTGATCGATGCGGACGATCTGCTGTCCGCCGGCTACGATGCGGGTCTTGCAAATGGTCGGGCGTGAGGCGTCGCATAGAACCACCCATGAATCCATGCGCATGGAGTCCAGGAGACGGCGAAACTTCTCCCCCCCGTCATCCTCGCCGGTGACTCCGCCGAGCGCGGCGATTGCCCCCAGTGCCGCAACGTTGGCCGCGACGTTGGCTGCGCCTCCGGCGGCAAACCGCCGCCCGGTGATCTCCACGATCGGAACAGGAGCCTCGGGTGAAATCCGCTGAACCGCGCCGAATACGAATTCGTCCAACATGACGTCACCGACTACCAGGATGCGGGCGCTCGATGCGCGCGAAATAACCTGTTTAAGGGCGGCGTCCGAAGCGTCGTAAGTGGCTTCGGAAATTGCCTGATGGTTATTCATGGCCGATGGCTGGTGTGGTGACTCCGGAGGGTACCGTTCTCCGCATCATCTCACAAACCGCGTCCATGACCTCTTCAGGAGAGATCTGGCAAATGCAGTGTGATTCATCGGCGAGGCAGGTTGCGACGCACGGGGCGAGGGCTGTCAGTGGCGATAGCAGCGTTGACTGCTCAGTGATCGCGCCGAATCGCTCCGGCGACTGAAAATGCTTCGAATCGCCATCCCGGGGATGGCAACTGATTTCTATGACCGGCTTACCCAACGCTGCCGCCAGGTGCTTGGGACCGCTGTCATTCCCAACGTAAAGCCGGCACTCCGCGAGGGTTGCGGCGGACGCGCGCAGCGCGGTCTGTCCAGCCAGATTGATCAACCGCGAGCCGAGCACGGGCCGGAGTAGTTCTGCGTTCTCGCGCTCCTGACGGTTGCCGACGATCAGGAATCGGGAATCCGGTAGCGATAAGAGACCCCCGGCCAGCCGGATAAAGAAGTCCATGGGCCAGCGCTTCCTCGCATAGCTGGCATTAATACCCAGGCAGATCAGGGTATCGCCCGGCAGCCAGCCGTGTTGACGAAGAAGAGCGTCGGCCTCCTCGTGGTCGCCCGGCGAGATCCAGAGTTCGGGGCGGAGGTTACCGGTGGGGATGCCTAGTAAGGTTAGGATGACGCGGCTGCGCTCCAATTCATGAATTCCGCGGGACGGTGCATTGTTTTTTGCGGTCTGCTGTGCGAAAACCGACGAAGAGTGCTGCGCAGCAGTCGTTTTTCGAGGAAGCCCGGCCGAATCGCAGCGTTCCGGGAGCAGATGAGTATAGAACCGGTCGTAGCCGCGGTTCACCATGGCTTTGAACCATTCGGTGGAGGATGGGTAGCCTACCACCCAGGGCGCTAGGCTCAAGTCGGCCAGGAACGCAGCGCCGCGGATGTCCCGGTCGAAACGGGGATTGATGGCGAGATCGAAGGGCCGGTGGAGCCTCAGCGCGATCCTCAACGCGCGGAAAGGCCCCAGCATCAGTTGCCACCATTTGGGCCCGCGGCTGGGGAAAGGGATGATCTCGTCGACGTACGGGCAAAGCTCCGCCAGGGGTTGGATCCAATCACAAAGCACCAGCGTGATGCGGGCGCGCGGGAAGGCCTGGCGAAACGCGCGCAGGACCGCGTCAAAGATCACAAAGTCGCCCATCTCGTCCAGCCGGATGAGGAGGATTGAGCGAATCCGGTTGCGATCAACGGGGTCCACGCATCGTGGTCGCCGGGCAAGGACTCGCCACATCGACCCTATGCCATAGAGTAGCCATGCGGTCAGTAGCGAGTACGATCCGAAGATTGCTTTAGAGGGTGTGATACCGGCTCGCGCCATAGTGGATGATCCGCGGACAGTTCTTCAGGAAGACGATGTGGTTTCCTCCTTCGCAGGCCGATATGAGTAACTACTGTAGTAGTTGTAGTAGTAATATCCTTCGCCGGTGTCCCGCTTCACGTCATTGAGAACCATCCCGATCACGTTGGCGCGGAGCCGCGACAGCGTGGCAAGGACGGAGGACACGGCCTTGCGATTGGTTTGTCCCGCACGCGTCACGATCACGACGCCATCGACGTTGGCAGCCATTTGGAGCGGCTCAGGAAAACCCAACAAGGGAGGTGCGTCGAGGATGATCAAGTCATAACGTGTAGAGGCATCTTCGAGGATCTGGGGCAGATTCTTTCCCAATAGATCGGCGGCCCGTCGTGAAGGCGGGCCCGCGGGCAAAACGTCGAGATCCCCCTTGTTGGCCGCCTTGACGACCGCTTGATCCCAGGGCAGCGAATGGGTCAGGACAGTGGAAAGACCGGTGCCCGTCTCCAGTTGGAAGAGCCGGTGCAGACTGGGCCGGCGAAGATCGCAGTCGATCAGCAATGTCTTGTGGTGCTGCTCGGCGTGAGCGGCCGCGAGATGTGCGGCTACCGTGGTCTTGCCCTCGGACGGCGAGGCGCTGGTAATCAGCACGGAGCGCAGCCGGCGGTCGAAGTCGGATAGCAGAATGGAGTTGCGGAGCGTGCGGATGGCTTCCTCGTAGGCGCTCAGGTGATGATCGGCGGAACTGCGGTCGATGCGAGCCAGGTCCATGGAAACGCTGGAGACGGGATTCAGGCGGTTACGCCATGTCTTCATGGCGGGCAGCGTCCCGATGACTTCGGTCTTCAAGACCCGCGCAACCTGTTCCGGATCGCGGATCGTTTTGTCCAGGGAGTCGCTGATAATCGCCGCCGCAATCGAAAGAAAAGATGAGGCGGCGAAGGCCACCAACAGAAAAATGGTGAGGTTAGGGAAGACCGGCCTGAGGGCTGGACGCGCGGCATCCGCCAAACGGACGCTGCTGTTCTGGAACCCGGCGTTGATACCGGCTTCTTTGATCTTGCGAAACAACTCGTCGTAGAGCTTCTTGTCGCCGTCGGCTTCCTCCTTAAAAGCCTGGTAGTCGAACGATCGGGCATTCAGATTATCGAATTCAGCTTTGGTCTGATTCACGGCGGTTTTCAGCATGGACTCGCGCTCCATCGCCTGGCGGTACTCAATCTCGATGCGCTGCTGGATGCTGTTCCGCGTCTCGTCGAGTTGACGGCTCAGTTCCTCCACCTGGGAGGCTGCCTTCTTGTATTCGGGATGTCCCGGGCCATAGTGGTTCTGGGCTTCGTTGAAGCGTTGACGGGCTTCATTGGATTGTTCCGTGAGCCGCTTAAGCGCCTCCCCCTGGGTGGAGATCATGGCGGCATCCATCGAGCCCGACTTCATGGAGTTGTATGCGGCTTCTTTGCGTACCCGCTCCGCCTGGGCGCTGGTGAATTCGGTATTGAGCTGAATCAGACGCCCGGAAAGAATACTGGTCTTCTGCTCCGGATCGATCACATTGAGCTCCTTCTCGAACTGCGCCAGTGCGGAGCTGGAACGCTCCATCTTGGCGCGCAGGTCCTCCATCTGCTTCTCCATGAAGTGGGAAACGCCGGAGGTGGACTGGAACCGGATGTTGTAGGTGTGATCCAGATAGGAACTGGCAATCCCGTTGGCGACGTCTGCGGCGAGTCGCGAATTGGTGGAACGGAAGGCAATACGCAGCAGGTAGGTATTGGGGGGACGGATCACCTCCAGCCGTTTGAGGGAGATAGGCGCGTCTTCCCGGTCTGCGGCTGGACGGTCGGCAGTTTTGGCTCCGTCGTCAAACTGATCTTTCTCGACCTCGCGCAAGCGGAACTTCTGGACCACGGGACGAAGCACGGAGTCCGACTTGATCAGATCGACCTGTGTCGCCAGGTATTGATCGGCATCGGTACTGGCCATGCGGACGGAATCCTGGCCAATGATACCCGCGGGGGTCTGGCGATCGACGTCAATCGTCGCGGTGGCTTCGAAGATCGGAGTCAGTCGTTTGGCCGCCAGGAAGGTGGCCACCACACACGTGAGGACAAAAGCCAGAATCTTCCAGCGCTGCCGCTTGAGAATCCACAGGTAGTGCGAAAAGGGAACCACTGGTTCTTCGGGCTCGGACTCCTGCTGCCCAGGGTTGGGTGCGTAGTAGGACATGCCATAGCTGCTGAACGGGAGTGCGGGCAGATTCCGGTTTTGTGGATCAATCATGTTGAGCTCGTTTTAGTGCCAGATCAGGACGCCGGAAGCAGTGGAAGAGCCAAAGCCTGCCAGCCGGTCCAGGACCGCGGCAGTAAGCCGGCGACCTGAATTGTCGGGGATATAGAGAATGTCTTTGGGCTGAAGCTCCACATCGGGGGCTTTGCGGTCCATGATCTTCTTCAATTCCACCGCGATTTCGGCTTTGGCTCCGGTTTTGTCCCCGGCGCGCTGAATATAAGCCACTTTGCTGCTGTACTGCGTCAACCCTTCGCACAAGGCCACGGCCTTCATGACGGTCATAGCTCCGTTATCGGTGATGGGAAAGGCTCCTGGTTTCCTCACGTTGCCGATCACGAAGATCTTGTCAACCATGGGGACGCGGATTTCCTCGCCACCGGTCAGGCGGATGTTGAGGCCGGGATCCGCCGCGTCGACCAACTGGCGGTAAGGAATGCGCCGTGCAATCGTCCGGTTGCCGTTTGCGTCGCTCTGGCTGACCAGAATCTCGCCGGAGGCATCCTCGCTGAGCCCCTCGGCGCGGGTCACTGCATCGATCAGAGTGACGATCCCGATGGCCTGGAACGTAATCGGCTTTCTGACCGCTCCGACGACGCTGATCGGCCGGCTATGGTATTCCACCACGGTCACGGTGATAAAGGGGTCGACCAGCAACTGCTCACTCGTCAAAGCGTCCGCCACCGCCCGTTCGAGCTCGCTGGGCATCAATCCGTCGGCTTTGATGTGCTGCTTCAGCATAGGAAGCCGGATGGTTCCGTCCGGACCGACGCGAATCGTCCGGGTGAATTCGGGCGAATCATAAACTGAGAGACCGACCAGGTCGTCCGGTCCGATGCGCTGTGCGGGAAGGTTGGTGCTGGCGGGTTCGACGCTGGACGGCGGCCTGGGAAGAGCCGTCGGCTCCTGGGCTGACAATACCAGAATCAGGGCGCCTGTGCCCATCCAAGCGGCACAACGACTGAAAAGTGTCATCGCTAATACTGTTGGTTTTCGCGGGGAAAATTCTCAGCGACGGAGCACATTTATTTTGTGGCGGCCGCGAGCGTCACCGCGACTGCCGGCGCGGTGTTTATCCGTGTTGATTTGTGGCCACTATCGCACCGTCAAGTCACGGAGATAGATTTCTTTGAATTGCATGTTGCCGCGGCCTCCGGAGTGGAGTTGCAGCGCGATGTAGCCGTCGGTAGACTTCGGTTTGGGGTCAGTGAAGTCCACCACCGTTACACCATTGAGCCGCGCTACATAATGGTTGCCTTCCACCTTCAGCAGGTAATCGTTCCAATCGTCGTAGTGGACCACAAACTCGTTATCGGGCGACGGCCAGACGATCCACTGGCGCCCATCGCCGTAAATCCCTCCGGTGTGATGCGAGATGGTCGGATCGATTTCGAATTGCAGGCCCTGACTCACATCCGCGGTGCCGGGCTTGAACTCCGTGTGGAAGAAGACGCCGCTATTCCCGTCGCCCACACATTTGAAGCGGACCGACATGTGGAAGTCCTTGTAGCGCCCCTCCGTCCGGAGATAGCCGTAATCCTTCGTGATCCCTTGCCCGTGAATCACGCCGTCCACCACTTCCCATTTTTCGTGTCCAACCTCGGCCCAACCGGTCAGGTCTTTGCCGTTGAAGATCGACACCCATTGTTCATTCGGCTGTTTGGGCCCCGTTTTGGGAATCTGGGCCAGACCCACCAGGGACGCCAACGCGAAAGCAGTTCCGACAAAAATGCGCATGTATGTGTTCTATCCTAATTCGGCGCGAATTGCATCCGCAATCCGCCGGGAAAATTCTTCCACGCGCGGCAGGTCAGGACCTTCCACCATGACTCGCGCCAGAGGTTCCGTGCCGGAAAAACGCACCAGCACGCGTCCGGAGTCGTCAAAGGCTTTCTCGCAGGCCGCGATTTCCGCCTTGACTGCGGCCATCTGTTCGATCGGACGGCGCACCCGCACCCGCACGTTGACCAGTTTTTGCGGATAGATATCGAGTCCTGCCGTCAGCTCGTCAAGGCTCTTTCCGCTCGCTACCGCGATTTCGAAAATCCTCAGAGCCGTCAGCATCCCGTCACCGGTAGTGGCATACTCACGGAAAATGATGTGCCCGGACTGCTCGCCGCCCAGCACGGCTCCAAGACGCTCCATCTCTTCGAGAACGTACTTATCGCCGACGGGCGTGCGCAGCATGGTGATGCCTTCGGCCGCCAGCGCCCGCTCCAATCCGAGATTGGACATGACCGTCGAGACCACCAGGCCACCCGCCAGGTGCCCAAGCGCCTTTAACTGCCGCGCTGCGATCAGCAGAACGTGGTCGCCGTCGACGATCTTGCCGCTCGCCGCCACCAGGATAGCGCGGTCCGCATCGCCGTCGAACGCAACGCCCCCATCGGCTCCGTTCGCCAGCACCTGGCGGCGCAAGTTGTCGACGTGCAGTGCGCCGCAATCCAGATTGATGTTCCGCCCGTCCGGCTGGTCGGAGATCGCAATCACCTGCGCGCCCGCACACCGGAATAAATCGGGCGCCAGATGGGACGCCGCGCCGTTGCCGCAATCGAGCACCAGCTTCAAGCCTTTGAGGGGTGTTTGCAAACTGGCGAGCAGATGCTCCAGATACTCCCGGTCGAGGCCCGGATCGACTTCGAGACGCTCGGCTCCGGACGGCGCTACCTCCGGCAGAATGCGGAAGATCTCTTCCTCGACCAGGTGCTCTTCGGCATCGGGCAGTTTAAAGCCGGTAGTAGCGAACACCTTGATGCCATTGTCCTGAAATGGATTGTGGGAAGCGGAGATCATGATGCCGGCGCCGAACCTGTCGGAACGCGTCAGGAACGCGACGCCGGGCGTGGTCACTACGCCGGCAAAGCGCGACGCGACTCCCTGGGCCTGCAATCCCGCGGCCAGTTCCGCGGCAATCCACGGGCCCGATTCGCGGGTGTCCATGCCGATCAAAGCCAGGCGCTCATGTCCTCGCTCCCGCATGTCCTTCCCCAACGCCAGGCCAATGGCGTGTATGGTCCTCCGATCCAGCGGTGGCTCACCAGCGACACCCCGGATTCCGTCTGTACCGAATAATTTTTTACTCATGGATATATGGGCTACTTTGCAACCAGGACTCTGACGGTAACTTCAGGCGAGGCCTCGAAGCGTACCTGCGAGTTCGGCAGGAACGCCGTGACCCGCACGTTCTTATCATCTGTGATGCTATTCAGATCCACCGGATCGGTGCGAACCGCCGAGATTCTCCGCACCCTGCTCTCCGGGCCGGCGATTGCGAGTTCCGGCGGAGTGGTAGTCACCTTCACCACATGCAGGCCTGCCGGTAGCGCACCGGTCACCACAGGGTCCACCGTGACCCTACGCACGACGACGTGTTCGAAAGTGAAGCGAAGCTGCGAAGGAATGACGCGGACCAGGTCGACTCCGCGCGGCAGATTGGTGTTGGTGCGATCGATGGTGAAGGTGCGTTCGCCGGGGTCGTGGACGCTGCTGAAATCGAGTACCACGGATACCGGCTTCTCGCTGAGATTGCGCAGAAGTCCCGCGGGCCCGTGAGTTTCGAGATCCACCGATTCCACGATGTCCGAGCTGATCTCGAGTTGGTTCGGAATGTTCTTGAACTGTACCGGTGCGGCGAGGACCGACGTCATCTCCGGCTCGCGCGAGATGAGGATCCACACTAGCGTCGCAAGAGCCAGTGACAGCAGTTTCCAGCCGGTATTGCGGAACGCCCAGCGAAGGATGTTCATGGCGTTGACGGGCGGGTCACGCGCTCGTGCGCCTCGGAATCGCGCACGCTCTCCGCCTCGGCGGGCGACCCCGACGATCCAAAAGACGGGCGCACCGACTTGAACTTGCCGACACCGAAGTGACGGTTGATGAGCTCATCGACTTGTTCGATGGTCAGGTTCTGATGCAATTCGCCAAACGCGGCGATGGAGATCCACCCGGTCTCTTCCGACACGATGATGGAAAGACAATCAGCCTCCTCGGTGATGCCGATGGCGGCGCGATGGCGTGTGCCGAGGTTGCCCGAGAGTGCGGGATTGACGGTCAACGGCAGGAAGCAGGCCGCGGCCGCGATGCGATCCTTTTGCACAATGACGGCGCCGTCGTGCAGGGCGGTCCCTGGCATGAAGATGGTGCAGATCAGGTCGCGGGAGATGACGGCGTCGAGGCCGACACCGCTCTCCACAAAGGTTCGCAGCCCGATGTCGCGCTCGAGCACGATGAGCCCCCCGGTCTGCTCCTGCGAGAGGAGTTTGATGGCCAGCAGAATTTCGTCGAGAGCCTCGAGCCGTTGGAACGCGCCACCGAAGAGAAGATACCTCCGCCGTCCCATCCTGGCGAGCGTACGGCGGATTTCGGACTGAAAAAGAATGATGACGGCAATGGGCGTGTACGGGATCAGGTAGGAAAGCAGCAATCGGACCGCTTCCAGATTGGCCACGATCGATACGCCGTAGAGCGCGCCGACCATGCCGATGCCCAGGAGAATGTGCGCCGCCCGGGTCCCACGCACTACCAGCAAAAGCTGGTAAATCAGGATTGCGACGATGAGGATATCGATAGCAGCCGTCCACGTCAGGGGCGGGAGCGTTGAACCGAACTCATTACGCAAGTAACTCAACGGCATCACTGCCCTCATCTTACCAATGCGGCTGACCATGCCTTGAGTAAATGAGACCATTCGGTGGTGTTAACGTGGGGAGTCCGACATGCGCGCGGTGTTACTTATCGCCTGGATCACAACGCTGGCGGCCGGGCAGCCGTCCGTTCCGGCTCGCGGTTGGGACCATTATTTCGGGGCCTGTTCGCGTCCCTGCTTCGTGAAGGCAGGGTGACGACGCCGCTGCGCATCTTGTACGCGCTCGACGGCAAGCCGGTTCCCTGCGTGCGGGTATGGCGCTTCGCCGCGAATGACGGCACCTGGTTCGCGGTGATGCGCAATCCGGAGTTCAACGCGAAAGCGCTGAAAGACGTTGGATATCCCGATAACTCGGCTGTTGACGTTCCAGCGAGGGTTCGAATCGACGGGCAGGTAATGGAATTGGATCCGACCCGTCCTTTGATTTTCAAGAAGTAAGCTACGAAACAAGGCATAGGGCCAACGGAGCCCCGTCTGAATTACCAGCCATACACCGGATACTCCGTCCTGCGCACCCGATTCGCTCGATCCACAATGGCCCGGCAGTGAAAGGGAAAGCGCATGTCGACCAGGTCCACCTGGGTCCCGTTCTCCACTTCAGCGGACGGTACCGTTTGCCACAGCGGGTATTGCGCAAACTGCTGGAAAATCTGGAATACCTCTGTCTTCGCGGCAGCCGCGATGGCTGGGCTCAACTCCGGCTTATAAAGCGTACGGCCCCCGGATGGATCGAAAGGAGCGCCCAGCAGGCTCATGGTGTACACGTGCCAGGCCGCGGAGGTCTCCACTACGCCTCGCCATTCGAATGGCGACGAGGCCTGCGGGAACGCTCCGACGCGCAGCGGTTCCGAGTTTTCGTACTCACGCGCGTCGAGGACATCCATCAACCGCCCATGAATCACCCCTCGTCCGGCGAAATACAGACCGAGAAACAACAAGGCCGCGATCGCCCATCCCTGACCCGCGTACGCGCGCGGACGTGCGCCGATCTCACCGCCGACCAGGCGCGCGAGCAACGGAGCGAACAGACACACGGCGAATCCCGAATAGATCCAGATATCGAACAGCGTAGTGTTGTCAAGCTGATACCAGCGTGGCGAGAACGGCAGCAGGAAGCGAATGCCGTACTGATTCGTCCAGTCGAGGAGCAAGTGCGAGAGGACGCCCAGCCAGGCCACCAGCGTCGCCGCGATCCATGGCAGGGGCTTGCGCACGAACAGGTACACGATCCCAACCGATGCCAGCGCCATCACCGGCGACAGCAGGAAGGTATGCGTCCAGGACCGGTGCCAGTGCAAATAACTGACCCAGCCTCCCGCAATGGTCACAATATCGATGTCCGGAATGTTAGCCGAAACCAATAGAATCGCGGTGGCATTGGGCGTCAGCCGGTTGAGTCCGGCCCGGCTCATGAAATAGCCGGTCAGCAGATGCGTCGGATTGTCCACTGCGTCCTAGTGGATCTCGTGGATCTTGAGATCGCGGAACATCACCACGGTGTTGCGGTCGTGAAGCTGAAGCCCGATCGGACCGGTGAGCGAACGCGCCGGATCGCCGGCGTAGTGCGAGACCTGCTTACCGTTGATGAAGACCGTGATGCCCGATTTGCGCGCCTCGATCTTCATATGATTCCAGTCGTTGGGGCTGGTGATCACGTCGGGAGCTTTGTCGAAGTGGTAGACGCTGCCCGACAGGAATTCGTCCTTGTACCCATTGCTGAGCTGGATTTCATAGCCGATATGCGATGGTGTTTTTTCGGCATCCCAGTTGCCCGTGATGGCCCATTTGGCGCGCGAAGGGTCGCGGAGGGAAACGCCGCTGTTCCCGCCCAGCCGCAGCCACCAATCGAACTCCAGATCGAATTCGTCATATACTTTGCGGGTGTAGAACCATGCCTGGTTCAAACCTTTCTCGCTGATATTCTTTTGGCCGATCAGAATTCCATCGCTGCGCAGAGTCCACGATCCATCGCCGATGGATTCCCATCCGGCGAGAGTCTTATCCTCCAGAAGATTGGTCCACTGGGCGGCGGCAGGCATGGAAAACAGCATCACGGCCGGTAATAAAAACCTTAGGTTCATCACGATTTATTAGATCACGCGGGAGGCTGCCGTAGCGTCCATTGCTTTTTTAAGGGACCATGCGGGGTGGTCCGCCTGGACCGGGACACCCACTGGGACAGTCTCGTCCCGCTGTCGAGAGCGGAAACAGTCCTCCGGGAGAGCTAGTACCAAGTTCCAAAAGTTCGCGTAATCACTCCCTGACGGTCGCGGCTCGGAAGTCATGGGTGAGCCGCGCGCATAAGCAAGCGGTTTCCGTACGCGCCGCGCCCGCATGCGCTGAAGGCGGCGTTACTCCTGCCCAAGATTCTGCTCCACAATCTTTTGAGTTCCGCGGCGCATGTACCCGTACAGTGCCCGAGCCATCAGCAGCGCTACCGACAACGCCACGAAGCCCCAGGTGGCATCGCCTAGAACCGAGTCAAGAGCTATCACGCGGTCGCTGAAAATCTGTCCCAGCGAAATGTAGAGAGCCACACCGAAAAACTCGCCGAGGACATCCCATAGGAGGAAGCGGCCCCATGGATAGCGGGCTATGCCGCTCGCCAGGTTCACCCATGGACCCAAGGGCGAAAGTAGCCAGCGCGTCAGGAAGATATACAGGCCCGCACGCCGTCGCGCCCGCTCTTCAATCTCCTCCAGCCGTTGCGGTCCACCAATCACGCGGCTGAACCGCTTGATGAGCGCGGTTCCGCCCCACCGTCCCACAGCGTAGCCCGTGAGATCACCCAAGACCGAACCGGTCCCGGCTACGGCGATGGCTGTCCAAAGATTCATGGCTCCCTGCGCCGAGAGCGATCCGGTGACGATCAGCAATAAAGCGATAGGCAATGGCGCCCCGATGGAGGCCACCATCACGACCGCGAAGAGGGCCGGCGATCCATATTGTGAGACGGCTGCCAGCAGCTGTTCCCGCATCAGGGCTTCTTCGACTCGGGAATGGCGGGGCCGGCGCCGGTCGCAGTGCCGTTTTGAGCGATGGCCGCGTTCAGGTCCTGCATGATCTGTTGGACGGGACGTTTCTGCTCCCGGGCAATGCGGCGGAGAGGCCGATGGTCTTTGGGTTGGGGAGTCACGCCGATGGCGTGGTACAGGATATCCGGCGCAACATGGTGCGCGTGAGCGATGAACGGAATACTCATCCAGGAGCGAATCGGCTCATTTTCCCAACGAATCCGCCTCGCCTGACGGCCCGCGCGGTAGCCAAATACAAATGTGAGAGCGATGGCGAGAACCAACCCCACGGCAAGAAGGACGGTTCGCCTGTCGGGTTTAGTCACGCAACCAATATAGCTTTTCAGCTGGACGAGCACGCCGCGATGGCGCAGTGAACGGCCCCGCTGCGCAGCAGCCCCTGGACTTTGGCCATTCCCTTAGTGCCAGGCGTGGCGCAGACCATCGTTTTTTGTGGTCTGCGCGACTGCGGAGCAGTCCTTCAGCTGCGCAGCAGCCTCCCAACGGCGCAGGTTCTGGAGAGCCGCACGTGTTGCGTTTTTGCGACCGCTGTAAACACTCATGCATCGAAGGTATCGGTAAGGAACCCTCACATCGGTTAAAATCAGTCCAGATGGGTTGTGAAACAAACGGGCATCTTGTTCGGGTCAATCAGTACGCGCTGGTCAGCTATATACCGGAACCCTTGGGAAGTTACCTTGACAAACTGCGTCTGCGTCTGATGCCGGAATGCCGGCCGCACGCGCATGTAACGGTCCTTCCGCCTCGGCCTCTCCGCGTTGCGGAGGAGCAAGCCGAAGTCGAACTTCGGGATCTCTCCCGTCAGTTCCACTCTTTCGAGGTGAAACTCGGCAACGTCGAGTTGTTCGATGCGACCGAGGTCATTTACATTGCAGTCGACCACGGCGCTAGCGAATTGCGGCAGATGCACCAGAAGCTCAACACCGGTGCCGTATACAACGACGAACCTTTTACTTTTCATCCTCACATCACCCTGGCGCAAAATCTTCCCCATGATCGCGTTGAGGAGACGTTGCAGCAGGCCCGGCAAATGTGGTCGGATTGGAAGGGCGGGGTAGTTTTTCCGGTGGAAGAGCTTATCTTCGTCCAGAACACGGAGCAGAACGTCTGGCTTGACCTCATTCACTTCCAGTTGACGCACGAACCGGCCGAAATCGTCACGTAAGCTCAGTATTATCAGTAAGTTACTCGCAGGGCGGAGAACCACCGGCCGCTTGGCTGTCTGCCGTTACTCCAAAAAAAGAAAACGCCCGGAATCTCGCCAAAGATCCGGGCGTTTATAGAAGAAGGAGAAAGTTACGCGGAGCAAACCCGAGAGGGCTAGAGGAGGCCCCCCCAAATCAAAATCGAAGTAATCATTAGGACGAATGTTGGCAGTAGTGTTTTCATATCCCCTCTTTTTACCTACCGAAAACCCAATGTAGCATTCCAAGGTTGGTGTTGGAAAGATATCAGTGGGAGTTCGTAGATCGAAAGTACCGCGGGTACCGAAAATACGTAGAAGAACTTAGCGGATACTTACGTGCGGCGGCCAATTATGATTTTGCGCTGCCGGCCGCGGGACTAGGCTACCGGGTCATCTCGGCAGCTATTTTCACGGCCGTGGCCGGCGCCATCAGGATACCGTTGCGAAAGTGGCCGTAGGCCAGCCAGAGCGGCGTGTCTTCGAATCGACCGATATGCGGTTCGCCGGTATTGCTGGCCGGTCGGAAGCCTAACCAGCTTTCCGTGTTGACACCCTTGGCGAACTCCGGCCAGAGTGCTTCCACCCCGGCAGTTACCGCTGCAACAGTTTCATCCGTGAGCGACCGTTCGAAGCCGATCGCCTCCGAAGTCGTGCCCGCAATCGCTAAACCCGACTCACGTTGCAGTACATAGCTGTGCCCTCTCCGCACAAAAGGCCCCAAGATCCGGTGCGGAAACTTCCTGCCCACCAGCACGCCGCGCACAGGATACGTTCCAGGTAATGGTCGTTGCAGCCCTCCCACGGTCAAAGGGATCGCGCCGCTCCAGGCTCCCGCAGCGATCGCGGCCCGATCGTCCTCGAACACTCCCTGCGTAGTTTCGATCCTTACCCCCGGGCCGAGATCGATTTGCCCTACCTCGCAGTTCTCGACTACCCGCACTCCCAGTGCACGGCAGGCTGAAAGCAACGCCCGACAGGCTTCCCGTGGATCGACCAGCGCATCGTCCGGGTAGAACTGAAACTTACCCTCGATCGGGGCCATGCCGGACGCCAGTTTCATGGCTTCCTTTAGATCCACGGCATAAGATCTGATGCCGTTTTTCGCCTGATGCTCGGGATCGGCATGGGTATCGATTTCGAGCGTTCCACAGATGCGGAAGTCGATTGGGCAGCCCGAAGCCTCTTTCAATTCCTTCACAAAGCCGGGATACATCCGCAGGCTCTCGACCGCGAAACGGGCGGTCTCGCCACTTTCAAATTCACCGCCGGGCGCCAGCATACCAGCCGCCGCCCAACTTGCTTCGCCCGCCGCCGCCGACCGGTCCAGTACGGTGACCCGCGCGCCGCGCTGCGCCAGCCGCCAGGCCAGCGAGAGTCCAATGATTCCTGCTCCAACGATAATCACAGTTTTCATGTTGGCACAAGGGCTGGGGTGGGGCAGCCGGCTCCTTAGCCGCACGAGTCTGAAACTGCCACTGGCTGGCCCCCGTGGGGCAGACCATCGTTTTTCGTGGTCTGCCGGCTGCGCAGCAGCCGCAACCAACCACTCGACGAAAATGCGACTGCCGGCGCGAGTCCGTGCTACGGTCGAAGCGTGGCCGAGATCAATCCGTGGACGACCTTGCGGTCCCGTATCGCCTACTCGAACGCCTGGCTGCGCATTCGCGAGGACGAGGTATTGCGGCCGGATGGACAGCCCGGGCTCTACGGCGTGGTCGAGATCCGCCCTTCCATCGGCGTGCTGGCGTTCAACGACGCGGGCGAAGTCGCACTGGTGGGGCAATGGCGCTACCCTATCGGCCGGTACAGTTGGGAGATCGTGCGCGGCGGATCCTCCGAAGGCGAAACCGACATGCTCTCCGTGGCGCGCCGCGAACTGCGCGAGGAGACCGGCTACGATGCGGCGCAGTGGTCGCCACTGGGCTCCGTCGACGTTTGCAATGGCGTGACTTCGGATGTGCAGCACCTGTTCGTGGCACGCGAACTCGAGTTTAGTGGAGTGCACCAGGACCCCGTGGAAAGGATCGAGACCCGCTGGGTCGCCTTCGACCAGGTCGTACGCATGGCGCTCGATGGCGAGATTACCGAAGTGTGCAGCGTCGCTGCCGTCTTGCGCTACGCGATGGCAGGCCAAAGGCCAAGTCCACGAGGTTATGACCTATGATGGAAAGCGGCGGGAGTGAATATGCAGGTCGGATGCGTCACCTATAACGTCCTCAGGAATCTTGACCTTGAAGCCATCATCGGCCTTCTCGAAAAGACCGGCTTCGCAGCCGTCGAACTGCGGACCGGCCACAAGCACGGCGTGGAGCCATCGCTCGACGCCGAAGGCCGCGAGCGCGTGAAGCAGCGCTTTGAAAAGAGCCAGGTCCGGCTGTTGAGCTACGGCACCGAGTGCGAGTTCGAATCGCCGGACCCCGCCGTCCGGCGAAAGAACATCGAAGACGCCCAGACCTTTATCCAACTGGCCCACGATACCGGCGCGCGCGCCATCAAAGTGCGTCCCAACAGCCTTCCCAAGGATCCGTCCATCTCGCTCGACACGACCATTCGCAACATTGGAACCAGCCTGCATGAAGTCGGCGACATCGGCAACCGCTTTGGCGTCCAGATCTGGATGGAAGTGCACGGCGCGACCACCCAGAACCCACCGATCGCAGCCCGGATTCTCGAAACCGCGGATCACAAGAATGTAGGAGCGTGCTGGAACTCCAATCCAACCGATGTCGTCAACGGCTCGCTGAAGGCGAGTTTCGAACTGCTGGGACCGTTTATCAGAAATTGCCACATCAACGAACTGGTCAGCGGGTATCCTTACCGTGAACTCTTTGCGTTGCTGAACGGGTCAGGATATCAGGGATACACGCTCTGCGAGTGCGCCGAATCACCGCAGCCCGAACGCTTCCTGCGATACTACAAAGCATTGTGGACAGAATTAAACCGCGCCTGATCGTTGTCGCCGTTCTGTTGGGCGCCGCCCTGGCCTCGGCCGCCGTCCCCGACCCCGCCTCCCATTTCGGCCATCCCATCGGCGTCGACCGGCAGTTACTCGATTGGGAAAAAGTCGTCTCCTACTTCAATCTGCTGTCCCGGAACAGCGACAAGATCCAGGTGCGCGAAATCGGCAGGACCGCGGAAGGAAAGCCCATGATTGCGGCTTTCATCGCGGCTCCCGAGACTTTGCGCAACCTGGAACGTTACCGCGAGATCCAGCGGCGCCTCGCCGATCCGCGGATCACTACTCCGCAGGAAGCCGCTCCGTTGTTTGCGGAAGGCAAGAACGTAGTGCTGTTGACCTGCTCGATTCATGCCACGGAAGTCGCATCGACGCATAGCGCCGTCGAGTTCGCGTATCGCATTCTTACCCAGGACACTCCCCACTTCCGCGCCATCCTGCAGAACGACATTCTCATCCTGGTGCCTTCGCTCAATCCGGATGGCGTCGACATTGTCACGCGCTGGTATCGCCGGACTCTGGGCACCGCTTATGAAGGGACCAGCCCTCCCGAGTTGTGGCAGAAGTATGTCGGACACGATAACAATCGCGACTGGTACATCTTCTCCCAGCCCGAAACGCGCGCCGTAATCTCCCAATTGCACAACGTCTGGCACCCGGAGATTGTCTACGACGTGCACCAGCAGGGCTCCTTCGCAGCGCGGATTTTCGTTCCGCCATGGATGGATCCGATCGAGCCCAACGTTGACGCCATCATCGCCCAGGAACAGAACATGATTGGCGCGTCCATCGCCTCCGGTCTCACGGCCGCGGGGAAAAAGGGAGTGTCGATTGACGCCCTCTACGATTTCTGGAGCCCTGCGCGCCACTATCAGGCCTTCCACGCCGGGCTGCGGATTCTCACCGAATCGGCGAGTGCACGTCTCGCGACTCCCATCAGTGTGAAATTCGAGGATCTCGACCGCGAGGCTTTGGGCTACGATGCTCAACAGCGCAGCTGGAACTTCCTGGAGCCGTGGCCCGGCGGCACCTGGGGGCTGCGCGATATCATCGACGACCAGCTCATCGCGTTCGATTCGTGCCTCTATAACGCGGCCATCCACCGCGAAGAAATGCTGCGGAATTTCTACGAAGTGGGCCGCCGCGCCATCGCCCGGACGACACCTTGGGCAGTCGAGATTCCAGCCGTGCAGCGCGATCCCGGCGCGACCCGCCGCATGCTGGAGACGCTCGAGTTCGGCGCGGTGGACATTGAACGGGCCCCCGATGGTTCGCATATTATCCGCATGCAGCAGCCCTACAGCAGCTATGCCAAAGCGCTGCTCGAACACCAGCAGTATCCCGACCTGCGGCTCTATCCCGGCGGCCCGCCCAAGCGTCCTTACGACGTCACCGCGCACACGCTGCCGTTGTTGTTCGGCGTCAACGTGCGCTTTGTCGACAAGCCGGTGTCCGGTCCCTTCATGCGTGAAGACTTCCCCTTCTTTGCGCCGGCGAAAACCAGTTATTCGGCCGCCGATACCGACACCTGGTTCACGGTGAATCGTCTGTGGCACGATCATCATGCCGTCTGGCGCAATGAAACCACGGGAGACTTCTCGCCAACGGAGCAGGGTGCGGGATGGAAGCAGGTCGACCGCCCGCGCATCGGTCTGTACAAGAGCTGGATGCCGTCGATGGACGAAGGTTGGACGCGCTGGCTCTTCGAACAATTCGGTTTTGAATACACCAGTCTGCGTAATGCGGATGTCCAGGCAGGCAACCTGCGCGTGAAATATGACGTGATGATCTTCCCTGATCAAGCCACGGATGAAATCCGTTCCGGCTATGCTGCAGGGCGCATGCCTACGGAGTTTACCGGAGGCCTCGGCACCGCGGGCGCGGCGGCATTGAAACAGTTCGCCGAGTCCGGCGGGAAGCTGATTTTCCTGAATCACTCGACGGCTTACGCCATCAGCGTGCTGGGTGTGAAAGCCACCAACGTGGTTGCCAACGTGCCGAACAAAGACTTCTACTCTCCCGGCTCCCTGCTCAACGTGAAGCTCAATCTCGATGACCCGCTGACGCGCGGATTGCCGGCAGATATAGCTATCTGGTCCGAAGGCAGTCCGGCGTTTGAGACCGGAGATCGTACCGTGGCGAAGTATCCCGAGTCCGGCGTGCTGGCCTCCGGTTGGCTGTTAGGCGAGCAGTTGATCGCGAACCGGTCCGCCCTGGTGGATGCGAAGCTGGGCTCGGGGCGGGTGATCCTCTTCGGCTTCAGGCCTCAGTACCGCGCGCAGAGCTATCAGGCATTCAAGCTATTGTTCAATGCGCTGCTGCTGTAGCATAGGCTACGGTGGGGCAGGCGCTTTCGCCTGCCTCGGCACGCTGGCGGCCGAATCCTGCAAGCCCCACTTTAGCTGTCCTATTCCTCGCGCAACGCCTTCACGGGGTCCACACGGGCCGCCTTCCGCGCAGGCCAGAAGCTGGCGAACAGCCCGACGGCGAACAGCAAGGCAACCGTACCAGTGATCGAAAATCCGTCGAGGGTCGAAACATTTTGCACGAGCCCGCTCAGGATGCGAGCAGACGCCACGCTCCCGATCACGCCCAGCACGATGCCGATCGTAAGAAGTTGTGCGGCCGACCGCAGAACCATGCCGATTACCTGGCGGTATCAGGCTCCCAGCGCGAGGCGAATGCCGATTTCCCGAGTTCGCTGCGACACCGAATTCGAGATGACGCCGTGCACGCCGACCACTGCCAGCACCAGGCCCAGACCGGCGAAGACCGTAAACAGCAGCAGATTGAAACGTGGCCGCGAATACACATAGTCGTTGAGCACGGTCTCGAGCGTTTTCACGTCGGTCACAGGTTGGCCGCGGTCGGCAGCGTAAATCTGTTCCCGCACCGCCCGGTCCAGCGACTCCGGCCGAACCTTCCCCAGAATGTAGAGCTGATCCGCTAATCCCGCCAGAGTAAATGGAATGTACATCTCCGGCAGCGTCTCGTTGGTGCTGGCGCGATTGACGGTGTCCCGGACGACTCCAACAATCTGGAACGAATCGTCCGCCAGATTTGCCGGAGCGCTCCCCAGCCTGGGGAAACGCACGACCCTCCCCAGCACATCATGTCCGCTAAGGTAACGCCGCACGAAGGTCTGGTTGACCACGCCGTTATGCACTCTGGCGTCTACATCCTGTTCACTCAGGAAGCGGCCCAGCACCACAGCCAGCCCCAACGCCTTCGCGTAGCCCTCGTTGACATTCTGCAGGATCACAGGGCTCGAGTCCCGCCGTGTATCGCCGGGAATCTCCACGGGGGACGTCCAATTGCCGATGGGAGGCAGGCCGCTGTTGACCCCGGTCGCTATTACACCTGGAACATTGTCGATGCGGCGGACGATGGTCTGCAGGAAAGAATTGCGGCTGTCGGCGGTCGGGTACCGCTCGCGGGAGAACGGAATTCGTACCGTCAGAATGCGATCGCGATGGATACCGAGATCGGCGTTCTCGATCCCGACCAGGGTGCGGATCATCAGGCTCGCTCCTACCAGCAGCATGAGCGACAGCGCCACCTCCCCGGCCACCAGCGTGTTGCGTAACAAGCGTTGTCTCGCGCTGCCCGACATACTGCGGCCCATCTCCTTCAAAGAGGACATAACGTCGCGACCGGAGAACTGCAGCGCCGGCGCCAGACCGACTAGCAAGGCTGCTCCCACTGATAGCGCGAACGTGAACCACAAGACCGGAGCATTCAGACTGATCTCCGCCTCATCCGGAATGGTATTAGGTGGAACCATCGCAATGATCCCGCGCAACACACTGTAAGCCGCCAGAATGCCGATCGCCCCGCCGCCCAGAGCCAGTACCAGTGTTTCCGAAAGAAACTGGCTGACTAACCGGCCGCGGCTTGCCCCCACCGCCGAACGGATCGCAATCTCCCGCTGCCGCGCAGCCATTCGCGACAGCAACAGGCTGGAGACATTGACGCAGGAGATCAATAGCAGCAGCCCCACCGCGCCGAACAGAATCCACAGCGCCTCGGTGATGTCGCTGGGAAACGTCTGCTTGAACGTCCGCAGGCGGATACGCCACTTCTCGGGAATATCGTTCGGATGCGTGCGCCGGAGATCTTCAAAAATCGGCTGGAGGGTGGCCGTCGCCTGCGCTTCGCTGATTCCTGGTTTGAGGCGGCCCAGCAGATGCACTTCCTGTACCCCTTCTATCTGCTGGCCGCGCCGGAAAACGTCCGGCAGGTAAACATCGGCGCCGCGCCACATAAATCGAGTAGGCATCACACCCACCACCGTCCGCACCTTCCCGTTCAGCGTCAGCCTGGTCCCCAGCACACTCGCGCTGCCGCTGAACTGGCGCTGCCAGAATTTGTAGCCCAGAATTGCCACGGGCGCCGCGCCGGGCAGCGCATCATCCGCGATCGTCGCGCGGCCGATCAAAGGAGGCACGCCCATCACTTCAAATGTGTTCATAGTGCAGTGATTGCCCCGCAACCGTTGCGGATCGCCATCGCCTGTCAAGGTTATGTCCGACCACGTGGACGCGATTACACCGGTGAAGACCGTGCTCCGCTCCGCGATCTCGACGAATTCGTCAAGCGGGTAATAGCTGCCGTTCGACCGGCCATGGGAATCCACCACCTGGACGCTCACCAGTCGATCGACGTCCCGGTAGGCGAAGGGATTCAGGATCACGCCGTAAATGACGCTGTACATGGCCGTGCTTCCGCCAATACCCAGCGCCAGTGAGCCCGCCGTAATGGCGGCGAACCCCGGGCTTTTCGACAGTCCCCGCACACTGAAACGGACGTCCCGAACGAAGTGACCCAGCCATGCGGCTACAATATTCATAGCGAGATAATTCTAATCTACTGGACGGGACGCGCGGCGATAGGCGGGTCTGGGGCTGACCATTTCCGCCGTGGGGCAGTTGACCGGCAAGCCGTTGCCAAGCTGTCCCCCGAGCAGGCCGACGGCCTTCTCTGCAAGGTTTTATTCAGTTTTCAAACAGCTATCGGGCATCCGCCTCAGAGGCTCTTGCCCAGGTGAGAAAACGAAAGCGGCATGAGCGCGCTCGTTAGTAGGCGACCGGCTCATTCCCGGCAATGAGAATGTGTCCGACTCCGTTTTTTGTCGAGTGGAGAAGAGGCGCGCCCTGTGTAGGTCGATCGGCTTCCGATGTATCCGCCCTTTCGAGCTATGTGGCAAAGAGCCGCCAGACCGTGCATACGTTTCCTCCTCCCCCTCTAAAATTCCGTACGGCGGGTTTTCCCCAGTACGGCTTCAAACTGGATATCAGCCATGGCGACCTTCGCCAGCGAATCGCTCGGCCGTTAGCGTAAGACACGCATCTGCACCGAACTACCACCGACTTATACGCCATCACTCGCCCTCCGCCGGCACCCCTGTGGTCCTTTCGGACAAGATAACGGGGTCCACTGCCAGGACGTTCCAGTCCAGCGGCCCTTGGCTCACCAGCGGGTTGTAGTGTCCCACCGGGTCGTCGCTTACTATGGCCGCATCCGAGTCTCTCAGGAACTTCCGCCGATTTATTTGTATTCATGCAACGGATCTTCCCCTTTCAGTCTTATCCAGGGCTGCCCCTGAGAGGTTCCCCAATTTACTCTGCACGTCTTTCCCTCCGTGCCGTCTTCTATACCCCGTTGGACCAGGAAGGTGCATTTGACCGTTACGTCCCTTCCCGCGTTGGCCTTCGCCAGTTTCGCAATGTCTCGGCATCCAAAATATCCCACGCAATCCGATTCGACGTGGGGGCTTTCACGAGGCTGCAAAGTTCACTTCATGTTACGGCCCGGCAGGTTTGCTGGCCCTGCATCGGTCAGGACTTTTACGCTCGAGCTTTCACTTCCTTTGTCGCCATCGGAAGCGTCGAGTATTACTACACGGGCATACAGTCAACTCCCGTGGCTGGACTTTCACCAGCAGAACGCGCAGCATTATGGGCTGCGAGCGAAACAAAGCCAATCCGGAGGCGCCCCGGCTCGCCTCCGCGCGTTTTTTGCGAAACAAAGCCAATTCTACGGGCCGGGCTGCCGCACTCCGCTTTGCGGAACGAAGCCAATCTGGCCGTCCGGCTGGCATCCGCGGGATTTTGCCAAACGAAAGCGGCATGAGCGCGCTCGTTAGTAGGCGACCGGCTCATTCCCGGCAATGAAAATGTGCCCGGGTCCGTTTTTTTGCGGAACAAAGCCGATCTGGAGACGACCCGGCTCGCGTCCGCGCGTTTCTTGCGAAACGAAAGCTGTGACTGCCGGCGCAGGCTCCCCAGGCACGTGAAAATTTGGGCGGGACACAGCTTGCGCAGATTTGTGCCGCGTAAAAACAAAAAGCGGTGGGCTGCAGATCAACGCAGATGAACGCGGACAACGCAGGAGCTAACGGAAATTGCTGCGGTTTGACCGCCGGCCAGCCTCGATATTTTCGGAAGAAGCCAATTCAACTTTAGCGACCCGTTTCTCCCGGGAGAGCTGCGGGATGCGGGCCGAACCGCACCTCCCGGCAAGTTGAGGGTAACAAACGAAGTACCGTGACCCTCATTCTGCAGTCTCCTCCGAAAATGAAAATGGGGAGTCGCAGGCGCCTTCGGAGGGGTTGCCCGGTTGAAACTCATAGAGATAGTCCCAAAGGTGGTGATCGAAGTCCTGACGCGATTTATTTTCCGGGATTGGGATGCGGCGGGTGCGACAGCCGTGCTGGAGGGCATTTTGGGGGGACCTGCGCTTGCCTGTTGCTGTCTTAGGCCCCGTCCAGAGGGCTGCGTTGGCTCTGGAACTGACTATTCTGCGAAGCGAAGACACTTAATTCCTCCCGATTTCATGATAACAGGGGGTGAATCGCGTGGAATTGCGACGTGTTGATTATAGAGGAAATATAGGTAAAAGTGAGAAAAAATAAGTATTGCTCATCTCTCAGTGGTACTATAGCGAACAGTCGACATGGCTATCCGAAAATTTCGAATCGAGGATTTTTACGACTTCCATCCGGACCCACGGTTCGCCCCCGGAGATATTTGGTCTGACCTGCCGTCCTTTGGCGTCCTCCAGAGTCGGCGCGTTTGTGGCATTGTCATTACTCCGTCATGCGATCTTGCGAACTCGAAAACGGAAACTATATCGTACCTTCCCCTCGTCCCGATTGCCTCATATTTCGCTATTCCAGCGGGTGCCTCAACCATTAGGCACACTTGCCAGGAACTCTGCAGCGACGTCTACCTCGCGGGGTTCCGCTCTTCATTCGAGTGGCAGCAGTTGCCTCCGGCTGCTGACAGTTTAGGCCAGGCAGCCGAGGAAATCCGCATACTGTTGGAGAAACCCGGCATCGGCAACAAGAATCAACAGAAATTAAGCCGACTTGCGGCTGGCGTTAGGGTCTTGCTGTGCTCACATCGGACTGATGGCCGCCTGCCTTCAGCTGACGTTCAGGACCTCAGGACATTGTTCGGAAAAGAGTGGCGTGACATCTCCCGCAAGATTTTCACTAACTCGCATTCGCATTTCATCCACTTTCTGCCGTGCGATAAGCAGCAGTCCGACATTTCTGGCGTGCTGGGACATTCTGTGGTTCTGTTTCGGTATCCATTCACTCTTCCCGTGGAGATACTCTACCGTGCGAATGAAGTCGGCGTCGCGGACTGGCAGAGTGAACTGTCTGGTTTGAGTTCATTTTTCCCAATTGCAGGATCATTGGCTGGCTTGAGACCGCTGAAACGTCTATCGGTTCGCAAGCCCTACATGTCGGATTTACTAAATAGGTATATTGCGGTTTATGGTCGAATCGGTTCGCCCGATTTGGCGCTGTCGACTATTGCTCGATTCACCTCGGAGATAGGATATCCGGTATGACATATTTGGGCGTCACTCAGCAATCAGCTGATTGGCTTCTTGAGCGTAAACCGTTGCGGGATTTGTTACATGTTCTGTTGCGGGAACCGCGGCAACTAGAGCGATTCCGCCGGAGTGAGCTCGTAGAAGGGCCGCTTCGGATCGCCGGAACGCCCGACAGTCGAGTGCTGGCGGTTTGGAACATAGACTATTTATCTGGAACTGGCGAAGAGTCGTGGGGGTTCCTTCGCCTCGACCAACCCAACGGCATATTCGGAGATTTCTCGATCAGCCCTGAGGTGTTTGAGCGATGTTTGTATGTCATAAATCAGCGCCTGCAAGCTCTCCTGATCGATACGGCGTACATACATCGAACACGCGATGGCGGAGTCCAGACATGCCTTGCTGGGAGGGGCACGGGTGCTCGGCAGGTCAGTATCGGCTTCAAGGAACAGACGTACGGCAATGGATCTTCTGCAATGCGGTCCGTGATTTGCGTTGGACCGGTCTGGGACTTTGACGAACTCGTCCGATTTGTTGAAAAGGAATCTATGTTCTTGTCGCAGTTGCGTGAGAGCGCAAATGGGCTTATCTCATCCACTCTGAAGCGACCGGTTCTTGACGACGCGTACTTTGCGTCCTTACGAGACGAGCTCTTGCCCAGTTGGCAAAAGGCGCCCAGCGGATTCGAGACCGTCGAGAGCAAGACGGCGGTACCGTCACAAGTGGATGTTTATCGATCTGTGCACTGGACCTATGAAGAATGGGTCGGTAAGGACAGCCCTCTGTCTGCAATGCAGCGCGGAATCCTGATTTCTGACGCTATCAAGCAGCATCCCATTCGGATCATCGGCCCAGGTGGATCGGGAAAGACCCTGCTCATGCTGCTGATCACAATGAGGCTGCTTCGCCAGTCAAAGGAGGCAAAGGAGCCGCTCAAGATCCTCTATGTTGTACACAATCAGCAGATGGCCACAAAAGTTCGGGAGCGCTTTTGTGTGTTGGGTGGTGAAGAGTTTATTACGGGGGGACCGCAGTCCCTTGATGTCAGCACGTTGTCAGGTCTC
Source organism: Terriglobia bacterium (assembly GCA_963747535.1). GTDB lineage: Bacteria > Acidobacteriota > Terriglobia > Bryobacterales > Bryobacteraceae > CAVVFX01. The sequence goes on along the minus strand of CAVVFX010000023.1, from coordinate 504,372 downwards.
GCCCAGAATTACCTTCAGCTTGGAAATCAGATCGTTATCGACGTGGATGCGGAGAAAACCAAAGAATTTCAGCTTGAGACGGTGCGGAGTGTATTGGATGAGGTCATATCCAGCCGGAAGGACCTAGTCGCGGCAGGCGAAACCAACTTGCTAAGGGAGGTGGGAGCCAACGCCGCTGTCCGTGAAGCTTTCGCCCGGTTGGTTATGGCCGAAATTTCGGTCGCGATCAAAGCCCACGAGCTGACAGAAGACCGGAAGAGGTATGTGGAATCAGAGCGCCCGCTCAGTAGGATGCACGGTATTTTGCAGGCAAACGAGCGCGAATTCGTTTATACAGTATTCGAGAAGTACAATGAAGAGGTGTTTGAACGTCAAGAGGTGCTTGATTCCGATGACTTGGCGATATCATACCTTGGGCGGCTTCGTACGCCCATAAGCCAGCTGAGACGCAAATCAGAAGGATTTGACTTCGTTATGGTTGACGAGACTCAACTCTTCAATGAGAACGAGCGGAAAATATTTGCTTTGCTCACGAAGGGCACCTCGAAACACAGCCCTATTGCGCTAGCACTAGATCAAGCGCAAGAACCCTATGGACAAGCCAGCGCCGGATTGGGAGTTCTGGGCATTGATCGTATAGAGAATGAGACTTTGCCGACTAGTCACCGGTCGACTAAACAGATAATCGAGCTCGCTTTCTTTGTGCTTCAAAGGACGACCGACCTCTTCAATGCTGATTTCCCGGATTATACATCGATAGGAATGAGTATGGCGCCGAATCAGCACCCTCTTGCGGAAGTTCCCACTATCTTAGAGTGTAGTGACGGAGCGCGAAATCTGGGAAAATTCATTGCTAAGCGAGTGAGCGATTTACGCAGATCTAACGTGCGACAGATTGCAGTCGTGTGCCATGCCGATGCGTACTGGAAAACTCTGCAGGACGAATTGAATAATAATAAAGACTTGCCGCTTCATGTGTTGCGGCAGCGAGGCGAGAATTTGACCGCCGATCAGCCTCTTGTAGTGCTCAGCCGACCCTCGTACATCGGCGGCCAGGAATTTGACGCTGTTATTGCGGTAGGGCTGGAGCAGGGTGTCGCTCCTCCTTCGCTACGCGAAAGCCCCTCTCTTTCCGCAACGCTGGAGCAGCAAGTGTAACGGGTCACGATTTTCTCGGCGCCCGCGTTGGCGTTTTCCCACATTGATCCCCGGCTAAGCCGGCGCGATTCCGCCCGGGAGGCGTATCGGAAACTGACTGGTGCGCGGGATCGTGAGCATCTATCCCATCATGCGCAGGCCATGCGAAGAATTCTCCAGACCTATTTCTGGTAGGAATAGGTCTGCCCCTCGTCGCGGCCAACAGAATCACACGGTTACGCTGTTCCGGGCGTCCGTCACTGGAGAACCGTTGGCCCCCTATTCCAGCCAGGAATAGGTCGTCGGTCCGGGAGCAAAAGCTCTAACACTTGTAGGATGCTCAAAGGAAACGCGGGAGAACGGCAAATTCTCCCGCGTTGAGCGACCTGGGAACGCAACTCCCAGGAGAAAGGACAGACCCATATGGGTCTGCCACCTACACAATGCAAATCCTACACCCATTTGCCGGGTCCGTCCAGCAATACGAGCAGCAACTCGACGACATCGATCTCCACCGGCCGCGCCACTGTCCGCAATGCCAAACCCAACGGCCGCTCACCGCACACGGCTTTTACACCCGCACGCTGACGTGCCTGAACTTCGATGGCTCGTTGCGCGTGCGCCGCTACTTATGTCTCGCTTGCCGGCGCACGGTGTCGTTGCTGCCTGAATTCGTGCTGCCATACTTGCGGTCCAGTATCACGGTGATCGCGCTGGTCCTCACTGCACGTCTGCTGGAAAACAAGCTCTGGCAATCCGTCACCGCGACGCTATTGTTCGCGATGACTTATCAGCGAGGCCAGTTCTGGGTCCGGCGCTTTCGCCGACAAGCTGAGCCTCTCTGCGTCGCGTTGGCGGCGTTGACCGAACCCGCACCCGCGCCGGGCTTTGTCCAGCGGGCCTTGTGCATGCTCGCCGCCACGCGCTGGATTCCAGCCCACCGCTTCCTTTTCTCCCAACTGCGCAGTCACCTGCTGGGCTGGCCGCGCAGTCTCGCTCCGCGCGGTCTTCGCGCCGCAGTCTCCGCCCCGCCGGAATCGGGCGAGCGTCCCCACACAACACTTGTCTAGCCTCCAGGCCCATGCTCACCTTACGCTCTTCAACAGGAGAGAAAAAGATGGACGACAAAGCCGAAAAAATCGCGCTTTTTCGCTACGGATTAATCGCGCCGCTGGTTTTGGAAACACTGCCCAGAGGCGAGCTCACGCGACGCGCCCAGGAAGTTGCGGCCCGTTGCTATGACATTCCCTATTCCCGCCGCACCTCGGTATCCACCGACACCTTGCTCGAATGGACGTTGCAGTATCGCCGCCACGGCTTCACGGCGCTGGCTCCCAAACCACGCCAGGATCGCGGACAAACTCGCGTCATCCCCGCCGCTACCGCCGCATTGATCGAACGGCTCCAGCGCGAGAATCCGCATCGTACCGGTACGGCTTTGTTGCGGGAACTGGCCCTGCCCGACGAGCAGGAGATCTCGGCCTCCACGCTGTATCGCTTTCTGCGAGCCCACGGACTTACCGCCCGTCAGTTGCTCGCCGCCGACGCGACCGCGCGCAAAAAGTTCGAAGTCGAGTTTGCCAATCAACTCTGGCAATCCGATATGCTGTTTGGTCCGTATGTCCAGCGGCCCGGCGGCGGGAAATTGCAGGTCTTCCTGCAGGCCACGCTCGACGATGCCAGCCGACTGATCCCGCACGCCCAGTTCTACCCCAACCAGGGCCTTGATGCTTTCCTCGATTGTCTGCGCCACGCCATCGCCTCGCGTGGCGTGCCGGTCCGCCTGTACATGGACAACGGCAAGATTTATCGCTCGATTCAACTGGCGCGCATCGCGGCATCGCTCGGCACGCTGATTGTGCATACGCCTCCCTATCAACCCGAAGGGCGTGGCAAGATCGAACGTTTCTTTCGCTCGGTTCGCGAACAGTTTCTGGCGGGCCTCGATCCGAAACAGACGCTGACGCTGGAACAGTTGAACGAACGTCTGTGGCATTGGATCGACACCGTCTACCATTGCCGCGAACACAGCACCTTACAATCGACTCCGCTGCTGCGCTGGCAGCGCGATATCGAACACGTCCGCCAACTACCTCCGTGGACCGATCTACGCCGCCTGTTCTTTCATCGCCTGGATCGTCTGGTGCGCCGCGATTGCACCTTTCTGCTGCATAACCGATTCTTTGAAGCGCCGCCGCACCTGGCCGGCAAACGCATTGAGGCGCGCTTCGATCCGCTCGATCTGAACGAAGTGGACATTTACTTCGAAGGGCAGGAGCACGGCACCGCGCGCCTGGTGGACCCGGTGCTGAACGGTCAACTGCCTCCACCTCTTCTTAAGGAGCATCGGTAGCCATGTGGGAGTCCTTCTTCGGTTTCAAGAAACAGCCGTTTTCCGACAGCCCCGACGTCAAGCAACTGTTTGCTTCGCAGGCCTGGAATCAACTCAAGACCCGCTTCGAGTTTCTGGCCCAGCATCATGGTGCGGGTCTGCTCACCGGCGAAGTGGGTGCGGGCAAGTCTACCGCGGCGCGCGCTTTCACGGCCTCACTCAATCCCAATCAGTACAAGATTCTCTACGTGCACTTTGCCACCGGCTCGGCGCTGGATCTATTGCGTCAGGTGGCTCTCGAACTGGATCTTGAACCAGCCCACCACCGGGGCGATTTAGCACGCCAGATCGCCGGCGCTGTGGTGCGTCTGCACCAGAGTAAGAAACAGCATCCCATTCTGATCTGCGACGAAGCTCAGTTGCTGCCGCATGCGGCCCTGGAACAACTGCCGCTGCTGTTGAACTTCGATATGGATTCTTCGCGTTATCTGACGCTTCTGCTGGTCGGTCAGCCGCTGCTGCGCCGCACGCTATCGCTTCAGATGCATGAAGCGTTACGTCAACGCATCGGCGTACAGTATCACCTCGAAGGACTCTCGCGCGAGGAGTTCGACGCCTACCTCGCGCATCAACTGAAAGCCTCCGGCGTCACGCAACCGTTGTTTGACGAGACCGCGCGCCAGGCTTTATATCAGGCGACCAAAGGTATCTTGCGCAAGGTCAACAAACTCGCCTTGACGGCCTTGCGACTGGCCGCTGCACGCAAGGCTTCCGGGGTGGATGAAGCCATTCTGCTGGATGCCGTGCAGGAGGCTCTGCTATGAGCAACGCCGCGAATGGAGCCGCGCGTAAGCCGGCGCCTCCTGCATCCGTACTTTCTTTGGGCCAGTTGATCGAACAGCAGCCCAGTTCGCCACCGGCCGGCTGGATCGAACCCGGACTGCTGCCCGCGCAGGGCATTCTGTTTGTGGGTGGCGAACCCAAGGTCGGCAAGAGCTTGCTGGTGGCCAATCTGGCGCTCGCGCTCGCCGCCGGTCAGGACCGCGCCGGCTTTACCATACCGGCTGCCCGTCGCGTCCTCGTCTGTCAGTTCGAACTGCCCACTGCGCAGTTCGTTTCCCGTTTGGCGTCCATGCGCCGGACAGTGGGTTCGGCCGCCGATCAGCACTTGTTGGTTGATACGCGCGCCAGTGGACACCTGCTCAGCGCGCCGCAGGGATTCAGTCATTTTCTCCACGCTGCCCGCGCAGCTGCTGCCGAAGTGATCGTCTTGGACCCGTTGTACTCGGCGCATGATCAGGACGAAAATGATACGCGCTCTATGGCCGCGTTGTGCCAGAGCTTGCTGCGTCTGCGCGAAGCTTCTAAAGCGGCGCTGATCGTAGTGCATCATGTCCGCAAGTCGATCACTCGCGACGAGGTGGGCAGCGCCTTCCGCGGGTCTTCGGCGTTGCACGCCGTGGGCGATAGTTACCTGCTGCTGACCAAACCTTCGCCACAGTTCAACACTCTCGAACTGCGCTTCCAGTTCCGTTACGCCGTGGCGCAGCCTCCGCGCTTGCTGCAACTCGATCCGCATACGCTGTGGTTCTCCGCAGCTGGGTCGCCGTCAACCGCAGAGTCCGCCAACCGGCGTAAGGTGGAACGTTCCGACGTCACCTCAGCGCTGACACAGGTTGGACCGGCGGCACGCTACAACCAACTGCGCGAGCAAATCATGCAGCGCTCGGAATGTTCCAAGCGAACCGCGCAGTTGGCCATCGCGGACGCCTGCCAGCAAGGCTGGATTGTACAGGACAACGGTTGCTATCGGCTACCGTTACAGAGTTAGTTGTCACGTTATTGATCTATCCGCGAGGGGTCGCGCCCGAGCGGATGCCCAAGGCCGATGCGACGGGGCTGGCTCCGAAGAAATCGGCTTACGAGAGACCCTCCGGTGCACTCATCGTGTGCCGGAGGGTTTCGTTATTCGTAGCAACTGCTCTGCATCGGGCGCAGCGCCAATTATCACTGTCAGCCTTTCTGAAGGGGTTCAACGAAAACCCTAATTTCATCGGTGAAGTCTCTGAGCGGAGGCCTTGGGCTATAAAACGCGAAGACCGCCCGGCCGTTTTTGCCGGGCGCTCCAAATCCCGCCTTTGATGCCTGGGATACCGCAGTCTGCCTATACGGGCGAGTATCCTATCCTGACCTAGCTCCAACATCGACATCCCGAGCCGACACCAATCTGACCAACCAGCCCGGAATTATTGTGAGAATGCTGGGGACAAACATCGCGACCCGTTACAGCAAGTTCTGCGTGAGATGTACCTGTCGTTCACTCGGGCAAGGTACAGGCTTATCGTCGCTTTAGCTCCAGGCGCGTCTCCTAACAGTTTTCTGCATGCTGCGTACGAAGCGGGGCTTATCGAGTGGGAGCGGTCGGGCCAGCGGAACCTCGCGTTGGATTGACCTGCCGCGGCGGCGAACCCGAGAATCGAGATACTTGGTTGCTGCCACTCTAGATCAGATCACGCTCGTTCCGTGGAAGTCGACGTCCAAACCTAGTATCGTATCGAGCGGAAGCGTGACCGACAATCCAGCCGTACCGTGCGCGTGGGCACATCCGTGGTGGCACGATGGGTTTGCGGTCGCGGCAACGCAGACAAGCGTGCGCTCGGCAATCGCTGGCGCGACTCTTTCTGCCCTTGTGACCGAACCGCCGATGGATGCTATGCGTGTCTCGGCCAGATGAAAACCAACTGCAGCCAAGATTGGCAGACCTACGAGTAATAGACCTCAGAGACACTCGCCAAGTTCCGCAAAGTCGCTTGCTTACGCGTGGGCGCATGGAAGGCCCAGATGTAACAGAGCACTACCGGGTCGCTGTGTGTCGATTTTGGCAGAGGGCTATGATGTAACCGTGGTTCACAAAGTCGTAACCTGCCTGATCCTGTCCCTCAGTGCCCTCGCCCAGACTCCTAATCGCGCACCTCTCACTCCCAACGCTTTCGATCCGCTGCCCCTCGGTGCGGTCAAGCCGGCCGGCTGGTTGCTCGGCCAACTCAAGATCCAACGCGCTGGACTCACCGGACATATCGACGAGTTCTGGCCCGATCTCTCGTCGAACAGCGCATGGCTCGGCGGCAAAGGGGAAGGCTGGGAGCGCGGACCCTACTACCTCGACGGCCTGGTCCCGCTGGCATATCTGCTAAACGATGTCGAACTGATCGCCAAGGCTCGCAAGTGGGTCAACTGGACCCTCGAGCACCAGCGTGAAGACGGTTCGATCGGCCCCGAGAAGAATCAGGACTGGTGGCCGGACATGATTATGCTCAAGGTCCTGACCCAATATCAGGAGGCCACCAACGACCCGCGCGTCATCCCGGTCCTTCGAGAAGTTCTTCGCTTACCAGGCCCGCTCGCTGGAGCAGAATCCGCTCAAGAAATGGGCGGTCTATCGCTGGGGCGACGAGCTCTACAGTATCGTCTGGCTTTACAATCGCGACGGCGACCCGAAGCTGCTCGACCTGGCCCGCGCCATTGCAGGACAGGGCTACAACTGGAAGCAGCAATTCGACACGTTCGCGTTCACTGAGAAGGTGACCAAGCCTCAGGCCACGCTGGCAACCCACGGCGTGAACAACGCCATGGCGATGAAAACTTCGACCCTATGGTCGCTGCTTTCGGGCGACCAGCAGGATCGCACCGCCATCTACCGGATGCTGCGGCAACTCGACGAACATCACGGCCTGCCGGATGGCATCTTCAGTTGCGACGAGCACTATGCTGGCCTCGATCCTTCTCAAGGGACCGAGTTGTGCACCGTGGTTGAGGCCATGTTCTCCTACGAGATTTTGGAGTCGATCCTGGGAGATGCGATGTTTGGCGACCGCCTGGAAAAGGTGGCCTACAATGCGCTCCCGGGCGCCCTGACGTCCGACATGTGGGCTCACCAGTACGACGAGCAGCCCAACCAGGTGCTGGTGAGCAAAGAGAAACGCGACTGGACCACCAACGGTCCGGATTCCAACCTGTTCGGCCTGGAGCCGAACTTCGGCTGCTGTACCGCCAATTACCATCAGGGCTGGCCGAAGTTTGTCTCGAGCCTGTGGATGACGCCGAAGGGCGGGGGACTCGCGGCCATGGCGTACGGGCCCAGCGACGTCCTGACGATGGTGAATCAGGTGAACGTGCAGGTGAGCGAACAGACCAATTATCCGTTCGGCGAGACCATCAAGTTCAAGGTGAACCCCGAGAAACCTGTCCGATTCCCGCTGCTGCTGCGCGTTCCGCAATGGGCCTGGCCAGTCACTATCTCCGTCAACGGCTTTCGGCAGCGCAACATCGAGGCGGGAAGCTTCTACCGCATCGAGCGCGAATGGAAGCCGGGCGATACGGTCGAAGCAATATTCACCATGAATATCCGGGTCGATCGCGGCTTCCATAACTCGGCCGCGGTGTCCTACGGAACTCTCGTCTTCTCGCTCAAGATTGGCGAAAGATGGAAGAAGCTGGCCGACAAGGGACAGACTGCGGACTGGTCGGTGGAGCCGAAAAGCCCCTGGAATTATGCGCTGATGCTGGATGGGAAGAAGCCGGGGCTAGGCCTGACGCTGGAGATCCGCAACATGGGCATGAACCCTTTCACCGCGGCCGGAACGCCCATTGTGCTGCACGCTTCGGCCAAACGGGTTTACGACTGGAAGCTGGTCAACGGATCAGCCGGTCCTGTGCCCCAGAGTCCGGTAGCAGCCACCGGGCCGGTGGACCAGGTTGAGCTGATTCCGTTCGCCGCCGCTAAGCTTCGCATTACAGCGTTTCCGGTGGCGAAAAAATAGCGGTGGACGCAGGCCAAAGGCCGGCTTTACAGCGCGCCCTCACCGCAAACCGCAGGGTAGACCATCGTCTTTTGTGGTCTGCCCGGCTGCGCAGCAGCCGCGTTGGCGCTGGAGAGACTTCTGCGAACGATAGTCGACCACACCCGTTGTGCCGCGGCTAATGTGTCGCTGGCGAAGAAACAGGCTCAGCGTTGTAGTTGTAGCCGTGAATCAACATGAACGTCCGGTTCCAGCGGGTCTTGGTGAAGAAGTGCAGTGCGACGTCAAAAATATGATCCAGCCCGATGTTGGGACTGGCAAGCTGCTCGGTCGGGGCATCGTACGACCAGTAAATAATGAGCGGTTTTCCGATGATATTCTCGCGCGGCACGAAACCCCAATAGCGGCTGTCGAGCGAAGAATCGCGGTTGTCGCCCATGGCGAAATAGCTATCGGCGGGCACCACCACCTGGCCGTCGACCACGTTGCTCTGCAACATAGCCTGCGCCGGCGGATACAGCGGCACATTCGGGTCGCCCGGGAAATTGTCGCGGTACGAATCGATGTATTCGGTCTTGTGCACCACGTAGGGCTCGTTCAGCATCTGTCCGTTGCGGTAGACCTTCTTGTTGACCAGCCTGATACGGTCGCCGGGCACGCCGATGACGCGCTTGACGAAGGTGTCCTTGATGTTGATCGGGTAGCGGAACACGATGATGTCGCCGCGATGCGGATTCTCGTAGGGGAGCAGATGTTTGGTGAGCGCGCCGGCGGGCGCGTACGCCAGTTTGTCGACCAACAGGTGGTCGCCCACCAGCAAGGTGTCTTCCATCGAACCGGTCGGAATCACGAACGCCTGCACCAGGGTGGTGGTTCCAAACAACAGCAGGATGATGGTTACGGTCCATTCGGCAATCACGCCGCGGGGGACATCGTTGCGCAGGGTCCGAAAAGGATGCTCTGCCGGTGTCTCAATTACGTCTGTCTTTTCTTCAGCCACTATTCATTATTGTAGCGTGATGTGGGACCGTCCTGATGGAGCGTCGGAGGATCAGCTCCAACTGATGGTCCAGACCATGGAGGCATGGTTCTACGCCGACAAAGAGACGCTGCAGGAGTATTACGGAAAAGAGTTTCGAATGGCTGCGTTGAGCCCGCAGGCGAATATCGAAAATATTCCCAAGGATGACCGGTTTGACGGCTTGCGGCGAGCGACGAAGAATTGCCAGAAGGGGGAATACTCAAAGGGAGAGAATTCATTCCAGATCCTCAGACGAATCGCCCCGGCAAAAGTCAGGGCCTCGTCGCAAGTCCACGCCGAACGCCTGTTGAACGTGTTGGACCGCGTTTCGAGGCGTTGATCAGGCCCTATGGCGGGAGCCGAGCCAGGTCGGCGTCTGCCACAGACTGCACCGCAGCGAGTTCTACTCCATCAATTCCAGCGGCACATCCCCGGGATCAACCGGTGTCTTACTCCGCAGCACGCTATACACCACAGGCACGAAGAACAGCGTCGCGACCGTGGCCAGAATCAGACCTCCGATCACGGCGCGGCCGAGCGGCGCGTTCTGCTCGCCCCCTTCGCCGAGACCCAGCGCCATCGGGAACATCCCCACCACCATCGCCAACGCGGTCATTAGCACCGGACGCAGACGCGTGAACCCGGCCTGCAGCGCCGCGGATTTCGCGTCGTAACCCTCGCGCCGCAGATCGTTGGCGAAGTTCACCAGCAGAATGCTGTTGGCGGTCGCCACGCCGATGCTCATGATTGCACCCATCAGCGACGGCACATTGATGGTCGTCTGGGTAACAAACAACGCCAGCAGGATGCCGGACAGCGCGCCCGGCAGCGCCATCAGAATAATGAACGGATCGAGCCACGACTGGAAGTTCACTACCATCACGAAATAGACCAGTAGAATCGCGAAGACCAGCCCCACTCCCAAACCGATAAAGGAGTCCTTCATGGTCTGGACCTGGCCGCGCGTTTCGATGAAACTGCCCTTGGGAATCTTGCTCTCAAACTCATCCAGCACCTTGCGCACATCGCCGGCCACCGAACCCAGATCGCGGTCCTGCACGTTGGCATAGATATCGTAGACCGGCTGGACGTTGTAGTGGTTGACCACTGCCGCAGTAGTGCCGCGCTGGTATCCCGCGACATTGGAGAGCACCTGTGAGACCGCGCCGGACGCCGGACGAAACGACGTCTGCATGAGAGTACTGGTGGAATCGATGCGGTACTCGGGGGTCTGCACCACTACCGGATAATCGACGCCATTCTGCGGGTTGATCCACCAGATCGGCGTAGTCTGCAGGCTGGAACTCAGCGACACCAGGACCCCGTTGGCCACGTCCCGCTGCGTGAGGCCCAGTTGATCCGCGCGCGTACGGTCGACATTCACGCGCAGTTCGGGAGTCTCGACCACCTGGTGAAGATGGACGTCAACCGCGCCGGGAATCCTGGCGAGGCGCCGCTCGATATCTTTTGCCAACAGCCAATTCGCGGTCGAATTGGTGAGCGGTCCGATCACCTGGATGTCAATGGGCGCGGGCAATCCAAAATTCAGGATCTGGCCCACGATATCCGCCGGCTGGAAGAAAAAGCTCAACGAAGGATAGTCGTGCGCCAATTTTTTGCGCAGCGTCCGGACGTAATTCCAGGTGGGACCGTGGCCTGCGGGATTGAGGGACACGAGAATTTCACCGTCGAACGGCCCGACGGTCGCAGAATCGCTCATAGCAATGTTCAGGCCGCTGTAAGGGAGGCCGATGTCGTCAATCATGTCCTGCAATTCGGACGGCGGGATCACGCGGCGAATGGTGTCCTCCACGCGCGAGAACCACTGCTCGGTTTCTTCGATGCGGGTATCGGCGGGTGCGCGGACGTGCAGGCGAATCTGTCCGGCGTCTACCTGGGGGAAAAAGTCGGTCCCGATGATGGGCGCCAGGGCCACGCACACCAGGCAGAGCGCGCCAAAGCACACAGCCATGGTCTTGCGATTGTCGAGCGCCGAAGCCAGCAGGTTGCGGTAGCCCTCGCGCAAGCGATGGAACTGACGGTTGAACGCGTGGTGCGCCTTCCAGAAAATGTTGTCGCCGGCGCGCGCGACTTCACCCTCTCCTTCTTCCGATTCGGAACCGTAGCGATCCACTTCGGCGGCCAGCAGGAATTTCACCATGGTCGGGACCAGGGTGCGCGACAGAAAGTAGGACGCCATCATCGCCAGCACCACGGCCAGTGCCAGGGGTGTGAACAGGTAACGCGCTGCGCCGGTCAGGAAGATGACGGGCACGAACACAATGCAAATGCACAGAGTGGAAACGAAAGCGGGAACGGCGATCTGCTGGGCGCCGTCGAGGATCGCCCGCAAGATCGGCTTTTTCTGGGCGAGATTGCGATGAATGTTCTCGATTTCGACGGTCGCATCGTCTACCAGAATGCCGACGGCCAGTGCGAGTCCGCCCAACGTCATCACGTTGATGGTTTCGTTGAGCAGGTGCAGGATCGCGAGCGAGGTCAGAATGGAGAGCGGAATCGAAACGCAAACGATGACGGTGCTGCGCCAGCTTCCCAGAAACAGGAGAATCATCAGTCCGGTCAACAACGCGGCCAGCACCGCCTCTTTCAGCACGCCCTGGATTGCGGCACGGACGAAGATGGACTGGTCGAACATCAGCGTGACCTTCATGGCGGAAGGCAGGGTCGAGACCACGCGGGGAAGAATCTGCTTCAATTTGCTGACGATATCAAGGGTCGATGCCGCGCCATTCTTGAGCACGGTCAGGAGCGCGCCGCGACGGCCATTGTGGCGGACGATGTTGGTCTGGACACCGAAGCCATCGCGCACGTGGGCCACATCTTTGACGTAGATGGTGGTACCGTTGACTGTCTTGATGGGCAGATTGTTGAAGGCGCCGACGCCCTCGGCCTGGCTGTTGAGTTTGACGTTGTACTGGTTGGGGCCGATTTTGACGCTGCCCGAAGGCAGGATGATGCTCTGGTTATTGATTGCGTCGACGAGATCCTGGGGGGAAAGGTTCTGGGCGAAGAGCGCCTGAGGATTCAAATCGACCATGATCTGCCGGGGCTTACCGCCGTACGGCAAAGGAAAGCTGGCGCCCTGTACGGTCGAAAGCTGGGTGCGAATAAAGTTGTAGCCGTAGTCGTAGAGGGACTGCTCGCTCATGGTGTCGCTCGAAAGCCCGAGCTGCAGGATGGGCACGCTGGAGGCGTTGTAGCGAATGATGCTGGGCGGCGTCATGCCGACCGGCAGGGAGCGAATAACGGATTGCGAAGCCGCGGCAAGCTGTGCCACTGCAGCTTCGATCTTGGCGCCGGGCTGGAAAAAAATGCGGATGATGCTCAAGCCGGGGAGGGATTGGGACTCCTGGTGCTCGATGTCGTTGACCGAGGTGGTGAAGGCGCGCTCGCAGCGGATGGTGACGACTTCGGCCATGTCCTCGGGAGCGATTCCGCCGTAGGTCCAGATGACGGAGACCACCGGGATATCGATATCGGGAAAGATATCGGTGGGCATGCGCACGATCGCGAGACCGCCCAGGACGACGATCAGCATCGCCATCACGATGAAAGTGTAAGGGCGTTTAAGGGCTAGCCGGACAATCCACATGTGAAGGGTACGTTTCTATTACACCGCAGTCGTGTGGGCGGGCTTCCAGGCCAGGATGAAATGGCGCGTAACGCATTGAGAGGCAGAGCCTTACGAACGCTCGGGTTCGTTTGGTCATTTTACATTCGGCGGCCTCCGAGGCACTCCGGGCGAAAGCGGAAAGCCAATTAGCCACGAATGAACACGAATGAACACGAATAGGAGAAGGCAATTGGCCGCGCGGTCCATATCGATTTTCTCGGGGAGACCTCGACATGGCGATCCCGGCATTTGGTTTGTTCATCTTTTTATTGTCTTGAGCAGCCGACTAATTTCGGGAGAAAGGTGTGGAATAGTGCTTTAATCTTCTATTCTCTACATAACATGGCTGGGGCGCAGATTCTTTGGGGCCTTTTGGGATGTCCCCTGGTTTCAGTGAATTCACCGGAAAAAGGTGACGTTATTGTGCTCCGCGTCCTCCTCTGCGTCTCTGCGTCTCGGCGGTGAGTTCAGAGGCTCAAATGTCTGTGAGGGTAGTCCGGTGAGGAGTGGCGTGTAGAATACCGCAGAGGCGCGGAGCCGCGGAGAGGAGGTCTTTCAGGATGTGCGCTTTGGAGCGACGCCAGCGCGGTCAGCACGCGCTATGAAAAGTACATTACCTTTTGGCGGCAGCAACACTTTTGGCCTGCTGCGACAGCGCCTTCTTGGACGCCGCCGCATGGCCTTCCCGTTTGAGCGCACGGCTGCTGGCCGCCGATCGTTTCGCTGAAGGCTTGCCAGCGCCGACAGCGCCCTTCGCCGTATCGCGCTTAGCCTGCTTCCGCGTCTTCTCCGAGACCGATCCTGCCTTCGGTGGAGGTAGATCTACACCTGCGCGCCGGGCTTTCGAGAGCCCGATTGCGATCGCCTGCTTAGTAGATCGCGCCCCATGTTTGCCTTCGCGGATGTGGTCCATCTCCTCGCGCACAAACTCGCCTGCCTGAGTGCTGGGAGCCTTGTCCTCCTGCTTGTCCTTCTGAGCTCGTTCCAGTGTTTTCTTTTCCGGCATGCAGTCATTCCTTGCAAACTGCTTGCCAACCTGGGGTGGACGCTCTCGGAACAAATAGCACTCCTGCCAGAGTGCCCTCAAACACGGACTCTTTGCCAAATCCTTCCTCCTCCCCGATTTCCCTCCGCCCGCACATCTCTACGGCGACTCACCTCAGCAGAAGAAGCCGCGCAAATCGTAGCCGGCCAGATGAATTTCTTATTCGTGTTTATTCGTGTTCATTCGTGGCCCAATGCCTTTCCTGTTCTATGCTGTTCCTATGAGCCCAGCCCAAAGAATCCAGCAACTCCTGTCGGGCAAACCGGGACTCAAGGCTCAGCAGATTGCAGCTGAGTTAGGACTCGATAAGTCCGAGGTGGCCGCGGCTCTCTACGGTTCAGCCGACGCCGAAATCGTGCAGGACAGCACGTACCGCTGGTGGCCGGGAGCTCGCGACGAGTTGCCTGGATCAACCTCCGCACCCCGCCACAAGTTCCTCTCCGAGCTCTGCCGCTACTACCTCGATTGCCTCTCGCGCGAAAGCGGCGCTGGTATCAGCATACCGGCAGCCGCCGAGAATCAGGAGTACGTCGCTCTCGGCGAACTGCCCTTCGCGCGTCCCCTCGCGGTGTCTGCGCACGCTACTTCGCCGACCGATCGCGCGGCCCGCCGCATGGTCCAGAAAGCGCGTCGGGAACCCGGCCAACTCGCTCTCTATGTCGGCTACGGGATCCGCGTTCGATCGGTCCACTTGCGGGATCAGGAGGAGACGCGGCTCGAGCCGGTGCTGCTCTATCCGATTGAGGAAACGGAAGAACTTAGTGAAATGCTGCGGGCCGCCAGCGCCATCCCGCAGTTCAATCCGGAAGTGCTGAAAAACCTGCCGTCGGTTGACAGCGGCAATCTCATCGATGAAGCCATCCAGCTTTCCGAGGAGTTAGGACTCGCCAACTCCGATGACGACGTGCCGCAATGGGACGAGATCATCTTCCGCCTGCAGCATCGCCGGCCGGACTGGGATTGGAAAGAGGAACTGAACCCGTATCAGCTCTCTCAGGGCGTCCGTTTGCGCGACCTGACTGCGCACGGCATCTACAACCGTGCGATGCTTTTCGCCGGCGCGCGCTCGCCGTTCACCTACGGTCTGGAAATCGAACTGCGAAAGCTGGCCCAGTGCGATGAGGAAGCCGTGCGCGGCACCGCGTTGGGACTCTGGCTGCAAGGTGGCGACGCCCAGTCGCCGCCGCCCGAAGACCGCCCGATCCTGGAGATTCTGCCGCTCAACACCGAGCAGCGTCAGGCCGTGGTGCAAGGTTTGAGCGCGCCCCTTACAGTGGTCACCGGCCCGCCCGGAACAGGTAAATCGCAGGTCGTCACCTCGCTCCTGATCAACCAGGCATGGCACGGTTCGAGCGTGTTGTTCTCCAGCCGGAACAACCATGCGGTGAGTGTCGTGGAATCCCGCGTCAATGATGTCGGACCCACTCCGCTGCTGTTGCGGCTCGGCAAAGAAGAACATCACGCCCAACTCGCGCAGCACCTCACCGCGACACTCGCCGAGACATCGAACGCCGACGACACCACCGGCTACGAGTGGCAAAAACAAGTCCACGATGAAATGCGCGCCCGCTACGCTGCCGTACAGGCCCGCATCGCCGAGGTGGTGAGCTTGCGCAACCAGGTGGATGAACTGGAGCGGGCCGCTGAACCCGCACGTGCGCTGTTCCCCGGAGATGCTTTCACCGCACTCCGCACGCTCGATAGCGAAGCCGTTCGCCGCCGCGTCGAGGCTCTTTCCGACGCGCTCGAAGCTGCCAGAGAAGAAGCCCAGCCGGCGATGGTTCGCATGGTCTGGAGCTCGGTAAAGCCCCGCCGTCTCCAGCGAATCGTGGAGCTCGCCGAAGAACTCTCGTCCGACGCCGCGAGGGTGTGCGTAGCTCCCTCGGAGGACATCGAGAAGTTCCGTCTGACGCTGGCGGACCGGCTGATATGGGCTACGCGAGTCCAGGCGTATTTGCAGGCGCTCGACCAGTTACGCGCCGCCCCGCCGCTCGAAACCCAGGCGCGCGAGTTGACGCGCATCGCCGAAGACTCCGCGCACAACTCTGTCGAGCTATGGCAGAGCTGGCTGCGTCTGCGTCCCGGACGCTGGAAACCGGAGCAGCGCAAATTGCTGGGCGAATATGTATCGCTGCTCCAGATGATCGCCGGCGGGGATCATTACGACGAGGGCGCAGGCAGAAAGGTGTTTCGCCGCTACTACAACCTGTTTCCCAAAGTGGCGAAACTCCAGCCGTGTTGGGCCGTGACCTCGCTCTCGGCGCGCGGGCGTCTGCCGTTCGAGCCCGGCGTGTTCGACCTGGTGGTCATTGACGAAGCCAGCCAGTGCGATATCGCTTCAGCCTTGCCGCTCCTGTTTCGAGCCAAACGCGCCGTGATCATCGGCGACCCGCTGCAGCTTAAGCATGTCAGCACCGTCGTTCCGCAACAGGACCGCCTCATGCAGGCTGCGCACGGGCTCGCGGAAGGCGGCGGCACCTGGGCCTATTCCGTCAACTCCCTATTTGATCTCGCGCGCAGCCTGTGCCGCTACGAGGATCTGGTAAATCTGCGCGATCACCACCGCTCTCACCGCGACATCATCGCGTTCTCCAACCGGCATTTCTACCGGGGCCGTTTGAGAGTGGTGACCGATCACGAGACACTCAATCGCAAGGCAGGTCCCGCAGTCCGGTGGGTAGACGTCAGGGGCAAAGTAGTCCGTCCATCCGCCGGTGGCGCGATCAATGCCAAGGAAGCCGAGGCTGTGATCGCAGGGGTGCGCAGGCTGGTAGTTGAAGACGGGTACACGGGGACCATCGGCGTCGTCACGCCGTTTCGTGCGCAAGCCAACCGCATTCGCGCGCTGGTGCACCAGGATAGCGAACTATCCCAGAAACTCGTCGCGATGCAATTTGTCGTCGATACCGTCCACGGTTTCCAGGGGGACGAACGTGACGTAATCTTCTTCTCGGCCGTCGTGTCCCAGGGCATCGGCGATAGCGCGATTCGCTTCCTCAAGGGCAACGGAAACCTCTTCAACGTCGCCATCACGCGTGCCCGTTCGGAACTGGTGGTTGTAGGAGACCGGCAAGCCGCCATTCACTCCGATGTGAGTTATCTCGCAGGCTTCGCCGAGTACACCCAGGACCTAGCGGCTCGCGAGCCCAGCCCTCAGGCTTCCCTTGAATTGGGGGCTGACTACCCGATCGTCGCGCATCCCGAATTGGTCTCCGATTGGGAGCGGCTGTTTTATAAAGCGATGTATGGCGCGGGCTTGCGGCCCATCCCGCAGTATGAAGAAGCGCCTTACACGCTGGACTTCGCGCTCTTCGACGGAGAGCGCAAACTCGACATCGAGGTCGACGGCGAAAACTACCACCGCCATTGGAACGGAGAACTCTGCCGGCGCGACCAGATCCGGTCCAGACGCCTGAGCGATCTCGGCTGGGACATTCTACGTCTCTGGGTCTACGAAGTGCGCGATGACATGGAAGGCTCCCTGTCCAGAGTGAAGCAGTGGCTTCCCAAGTAGCACAGACTTGATCAGTCCGTGTTACGGGGACTCACGGAACTTCCTGACCATTTGGAGCCATGCCTGGAGTGAGAAAAGTTTTCGGGTCTTCGCCTTCGCCTGCCAGGATAAATTTCGGAAATCGCTTGTACCACTTTCCAGATGGAACGTCGTGGTTGGCGTTCAACCAATCCTGCAATGCGTCGAAGTCGGCCACCGAAATCCGACCGTCACGAAAGCGATCAACGAGATGCTTCATGACGCCGGCCGGCGGCTTCCTGATTTTCGGCATTCTGATATTGACGGTGGAACACGATCCTTTGCAGTTCTTCGGTCAGGCGGCGGATTTCGGTTTCGTCCGTGGCGTCTTTGATGCGCTGCAGGCAGAGGTGAAGAGCCTTTTTCGAAGGGTCGGGAAGCGAGGTAGGCGGAACGGCCTGCTTCTTGGCTGTCATGTCTTCTCCGTTGGCTTTCGACCACCGGGCCTGGACCGCTTTCCGGGCGCTCTCACTGCGTTCTTGAGGAGTGAGTTTGGCAGCTCTAGCGGGACCGCCTTTTTTGCCGCCTTTCCGCCCTAAAGCAACAGCGGCTGGATTCTTCTTTACTGCCATGCTTGCATTATACGTGAGCGGTCAGGATTCAGATGCTATCTTCGAGGTCGCCTCACGCCTCCGCTTTCCGCGCCGCTGCATTCCACTTCAATCGCCGTCCACTACGCAGTGAATCCATCGCCATAGCCAGTACAATCGCGGTAGCCTGCCCAGCTTCCACCGGCGCATTGGGATCCTTGCGCGTCCGGATGCATTCCAGAAAATTACGAATGTGCGCCGGCGCGGCCGTGGCGAAACTGCCGGGCTTCCGACTCTCCACACTGGCCTTCATGTCGATCGCGTTGGGCTGTTCCGGATACTGCGCATACCACTCCCGCCCCACGTCGAGCCGTCCCTTATTCCCGTGGAACTGCTTGATCTGATCGTCGAACATGGAGTACCGCATCGCCTTGTACCCAAGCGTAAACGTCGCCAGATAGTTTTCGGGATACTCCATCGCCATCACCGCTGTCTCGGGAACTTCGGCGCCGGGCAGATTCACTTTGCCGCCGGTGCAAGTAACGGCCAGCGGCGCCATCGAGTTCATGTACCACTGGATGCAGTCGACGATGTGCGCCGCCTGCCCAACCAGCAGCCCTCCCGAGTAATCGTAGAAGTAATACCAGTTGAAAAACCGCATCGGATCGACCGGACGCTCCGGCGCGCTGCCTAGCCACTGCTTCCAATCGAGATCCCCGGCCAGCTTGCGGTCGCTGAACGCCGGCGTATAGTTGTACCAAGCGGAAGTCACGAGGCGGATCTCGCCAAGTTCTCCGGAGTCCACGATCTTCTTGCCTGCGAGGAACAATTCGGAACTGCGCCGCTGCATCCCGACCTGCACCACGCGCTTCGTGCGCCGGACCGCCTCGACGATCGCGTAAGTCTCCGGGATGGTATGTGCCATGGGCTTCTCGCAGTACACATCCTTGCCGGCTTCCACCGCGTCGATCACCATACGCGCGTGCCAGTGGTCGGGTGTTGCGACAATCACGGCGTCGATGCGCTTATCGTCGAGCAACTTGCGATAGTCGCGGAAAGATTTTGCGCCGGTGTTGGCTTCTTTGAGGCCGGCCTGCAGATTGGGCTCGTAGATGTCGCAAACCGCGGCCATCTCGGCGCCGATCTCTTTGAACTGACCGGTAAGATAGCGGCCGCGTCCGCCGGCTCCGATAATGCCCGTGCGAATTCGATCGTTGGCGCCCGGCATGCTCTGCGCGGCGGCAGCGGTCAAAAGAAAACTACGCCTGTCCATGCCCGGCTATTCTATCAGCCCTTGTTTAGTGGGGCGGACAATCCTGTCAGGCAATCCTGCCCGCGGCCGGCTCAGCCGCACGAGCACGCCTCCACGGCGCTCTCCAAAGGAATCTGAAACTGCCAGCCACCGGTCCCCGTAGGGGAGGCCATCGTTTTTTGTGGTCTGCCGGCTGCAGAGCAGCCTCCGAACGGCGCTGTTTCTGGAGAGCTGGCTTGCTGCCCGGCAAGAGACTTCAAATGCCCCTTGACGCCGGCAAAAAGCAGGCGCATACTTCTCCCATAAACAGTTTATGGAAGAGAAAAAGAAATCCGGCGGAGAGATCGTCCAGGGCACGCTCGATATGCTGATTCTCAAAACCCTCATCCGCGGACCGCTGCACGGCTATGCCATCGCGGAATTCATCCAGAGCACCTCGGAAGAGGTCCTTCGCGTGGAGGAAGGCGCGCTTTACCCTGCGCTGCATCGCCTGGAATTGCGCGGACTGCTCGCCTCGGTATGGGGCACGTCCGACAACAACCGGCGCGCAAAATACTACCGCATCACCGCTGCCGGACGGAAGCATTTAGCCGCCGAATCCAAATACTGGGACCGGATGACTGCGGCGATCGCGCGGATCATGGAGACTGCCTGATATGGCGACTTTGCAGATTGAGCGCCTCAGTAAACGCTTCAACGGTATCCCCGCCGTCGATGACGTCAGCTTCGTCATCCAATCCGGCGAAATTCTGGGCTACGTGGGACCCAACGGCGCGGGCAAGAGCACCACCGTGAAGATGATCATCGGCCTGCTGGAGCCGAGCGAAGGCCGCATCCTATGGCATGGCCGAAGTATCATCGACGATCTCCCGGGATTCCAGCGCCGTCTCGGCTACGTGCCGGAAGAAGCGAATCTCTATCCTTATCTCTCCGGCCGCGAATACCTGCAACTCGCCGGGCGTCTGCGCGGCTTGAAGCGCTCGGAACTGGAGCCCAAGATTCAGGAATTCCTGCAACTCTTCTCGCTCTGGGACGATCGTGATGCGGCGGTCTCCTCGTATTCCAAGGGCATGCGGCAGAAGATCCTGCTCTCCGCCGCACTGCTGCACAATCCGGAGGTGTTGATCCTCGACGAGCCGCTCTCCGGACTCGACGTCAACACCATGGTTGCGGTTCGCGAACTGCTGCAAGGCCTCGCCGCGCAGGGGAAGATCATCCTCTACAGTTCGCATGTTTTGGAAGTGATGGAAAAGGTCTGCGCGCGCGTCCTCATTCTGCGCAAAGGGCGCGTGGTGGCGGACGATTCCATCGGCCATTTGCGCCAGGTAATGGACCAGCCATCGCTCGAAGGCGTCTTTGCGCAACTCACAGCGGAAGGCTCCGCGCACGACCTTGCCGAGCGCATTCTTTGCGTGATGCAGTCATGAAATGGCTCGACGAAACGCACGCCATCGGCTTTGAACTGGTCCGCCATTTCCTGGCGCGGATGTTCGATAGCGAGATGTTCTCGACGCGTGGCCGGTGGCAGACGATAGCAGTGGCCGCATTCGCCATGGCTGTGCCGGCCGGTATGTTGCTCCTCGATCCGCCGTACCTGTCGCACCGCAGGATCCCGTCTCCTATCGTCGACGAACTCGCGGTCCTCACATTACTCTTCGCGATTACCGGCGTACTCGCGTTGTTGGCCTGGCAAGCGTTGTTCCCGACTCGCCGCGACTTTCTGGCGCTGGCAAGCTTTCCGGCGACGCCGCGGCAGATCTTCGTCGCACGATTCGTGTCCATTCTGCTCTTCGCCGCGACGCTGATCCTGACGATCAGCTTTCTCCCGAGCTTCGTGCCGCCGCACTATTTCACGGCGCCCGCGAATCACGACGGTGCACTCGCCCGGCTCATTCCGGCCGTGCTCGAATGCTTCTTCATCTTCTTCGCGATCGTGGCGCTGCAAGGCGTTCTGCTGAACGCCATACCGGCGAAACGGTTTACCCAGATCTCGACTTACGTGCAGGGACTGCTGGTCGCCGTCTTCTTTCTCGCAGGCCTCTACAGTTGGTCCATCGTCTACTGGACTCCGCAGACGATTGCGCGGCTTCCGGAATTCGGAGCGTGGGCGCCGCCGGTCTGGTTCGGCGGCTTGCATCGCGTCCTCTCGGGTGATCGCAATCCATTCTTCTCCGCGATGGCCGCACGCGCCCTGATCGCTGTGGTAGGCGCACTCGCGCTATCCGCGGCGACGTATCTGCTTGAGTTTCGGCGCTACCGGAAACTGCTCGAAAGTTCCGACGCGTCTCATCACGCGACCTGGAACTTGCACCTCACGCGCAACCCCCGACAGCAAGCCATTCTCCAGTTCATCGCCGCGACCCTCTCGCGCAGCCGCACGCATCGGTTGGTTTTCATGGTGTACGCCGGTGCAGCTCTCGGAATCATGATCAACAGCGTATTGCTCGCGGGTGTTGCAGACGGGTGGCGGGGGGGATTGCGCGGGACGGTCCAATTCGCCGCGTTGTACTGGCCGCTCGGAACATCGTTCATCATGCTGGCCGGAATCCGCCACGTCTTTTCGCTGCCCGCCGATTTATCGTCGAACTGGCTATTCCAAATCACCGAAAGCCAGGGACGACGCGACTGGATGTCCGCGCTGGAACGCTTCGTGGTTGTCTGCATCATAGTTCCCATTTACCTGATCAGCACTCCAATCGCCGCGGCAGTGCTCGGCTGGCCGGTGGCGTTGCGCATGACCGTTCTACAAGTGGTGGTCTCGCTTACGACGTTCGACCTGCTGTTTAATGAGTGGCAGCAACTCCCCTTCGCGTGTTCGTACGTGCCCGGGAAAAAATCGCTGATGAGCCTGGCGGCATCGTGGATCGCGGTGCTGGGCGTGGTGACGCCGGTTCTCACCATCATCATTGCAACCGTCGCGCGCATGCCGAAGTTATTTCTGATCTACGGCGTGTTCTTTGCCGGCGATTGGATCTGGGCGCGGAAACGGCGGCTGGAAGGATGGGGCGAATCGCGCCTGATCTACCAGGATCTGTTTGGCGAAGTCACCAGTCTCGGTATCAAGGACATGACTTGGCGAAGCGCGGCCCTCGCGCCGAAACAAACGGCGGGCCCGGAGCCACTCGAATTTCCAGAAGAGTCCGGCGTATGGCGGCGACTAAAGCTACTGTTCCATCGCGATGAACTCGATCGGGATCTTGACGACGAGGTGGCGTTCCATATCGCCATGAGCTCCCAACGGCGATTCGGCAACGTCGCGTTGGTGAAGGAAGAATGCCGCAGCCAGTGGACCTTCCCGCAGGTCGAGTACTCTATCTTCCTTATATCCAGTCGCCCGAGCGGGAAATGGACATCGCGATCCGTACCGCCATGGCTCCCATGCGTCTGGCTCCGGACGTTCGTTCGGCCATTCGAGCGATCGACCCCCGGCAGCCGATTACCAACCTGAACACTATGGAGGAACTGATCCGCCAGGAGGCCTTCGGTCTCGCGTACATTGCCGCGCTCATGGGTATCTTTGGTGCGCTGGCGCTGGGGCTGTCTTTCGTTGGCGTCTATGGGCTGATGAACTGTCTCGTCTCGGAGCAGATTCGCGAGATCGGTGTCCGGATGGCGCTCGGGGCCAGCCCGCGAGCGATCGTCGGCATGTTTTGCCGCGATGGTCTCCGCAAAGCCGCGGTCGGGCTGGCGATTGGATTGGTGCTGGGTTTCGGCCTGGAGCGACTGATGCGCGCCACCATGCTGGGAGTGGCCGGGGATGCTGAGCTAATTCTGTTTTGGACGCCGCTGCTGCTGGCGGGAGCGGTGGCGATCGCGGTCTACATCCCGGCGAGAAAAGCCACGCGCGTGGATCCGGTCCACGCGCTGCGGGACTCGTGACGTGTTGATCCTTGCGGCGCTGCCTATCGTCATTTGGGCCTGCCTGTTGTTCGGACGCGGCTGGTTCTGGTGGATCGAGCCCTTCAAATTGTCCGCAACCGCGGGCAGCGATTTCATGCGAATCGCAGTGATCATCCCGGCGCGTGACGAAGCCGCCTCCATCGCGCAGGTCGTCGCCAGTTGGGCCTCCCAGCATTACAACGGTCCTCTGCGCGTCTTCATCGTGGACGATCATAGCTCTGATGGCACTGCCGATATTGCCCGGCAAGCCACCCGAAACTCCACGCGATTCCAGCTTCTCAGCGCTCCGGAAAAGCCCACGGAGTGGACTGGAAAGCTCTGGGCCGTTTCATGCGGTATCGACGCGGCGCGCGACTTCGCTCCCGATTATTTCCTCTTCACTGACGCCGACATCGTCCACGCGCCGGGCACTCTTCGGGCTCTGCTCAACCGGGCGGAACGCGGCTACGACCTGGTGTCCCTGATGGTGCGCCTCCATTGCGCGACGCTCGCCGAGAGGGCGCTCATCCCGGCATTCGTGTTCTTCTTCTTCCTCCTCTATCCGCCGCGCCGGATCCAGGAGCCACGCCTGAAGACCGCGGGAGCCGCCGGTGGATGCATGCTCGTCCGCCGCACCGCCCTCGAAGCTGCCGGAGGAATCGCGGCCATTCGCGACGCTCTGATCGACGACTGCGCCCTGGCCGCAGCCGTCAAGCGTACCGGCGGACGTATCTTGCTGGCGCCCGCGAACTCGAGCAACAGTCTGCGCGTCTATGCGACATTCGGAGAGATCGGGCGCATGATCTCGCGCACGGCTTTCACACAATTGCACTACTCTCCGCTGCTGCTGATGATGACGCTGGTCGGATTGTTGGTCACGTATCTGTTGCCCGTTGGGCTCGCCGTGTTCGCGCACGGGATCGCGCGGGAAGTTGGACTCACCGCGTGGCTCCTCATGTCGTGCGCCTATGCGCCGACCGTCCGTTACTACCGGATCTCGCTGCTCTGGTGTCTGACCCTCCCCGCGATCGCACTGTTCTATTCGGGCGCGACGGTACACTCGGCCGTCCGCTACTGGCAGGGCCGCGGCGGTGAGTGGAAGGGTCGAACGTTATAGAGCACTGGTGGCGCAGGCGTTTTCGCCTGCGGATTCGGACGGCCCGGAAAAATATAGCTTCCGAATGTTCTAATGGAAGTTGGCCGCCACGATCAACGTATTCCACGTCCTCTACCACGAATTCTTCGAGAGGGGTCTGCGCTATTTTCTCCCGACCACCCGCATCGAGATCACCGGCACAGAACAGATCCGTGACACGCTCGAACTGGTCACGCGTACCGACGGCAAGCTGACGCTGTCCTGGTTCGGGCAGGATTATCTGCTCGAGCATCCCCGCGGCTCCTTTTCCGAGAGCGAGATGCGCGTCATCGTCGCGGTGGGCAACGTGCTAGCCGCCCGCTTCCGCAGTTTTTTTAACAGCAATACGGCTGCGGCCACGCTGGCGCTGTTTCGCGGCCTTCCGGAAGATCGTTATATTTCGGCGTACCTCGATCCCTTCACCTACCTCGGCGACAGCGAGATTCCGACGCGTCAGGACTACATCGCCGACGCCATCGAGGTGCTGCGCGAGAGTTCGCTGCTCACCTTCGAGAACCGCCGTATATCGACCGGTGCGCTCTTATTCGCAGCAGTTCCGGGGCACAATAAAGATCTGTGCCACAGAGCCCCGACTGCTTCACGTGACGCCATTGCCTACACCAGCCAGTTGACTTCGATCAAGAGTTTCCATCGCCTGTGCGACGGAATCCATACGCTTTTTCTGGTCAACCGCGAAGGCCTCCTGGTCGACCTGGTCGATGTCCGCGACTGGACTTGCATGTTCAACGAGGCGGATCTTCCCGCCCCGACGGCCGGCATCTATCGCCCGCACTGCCTCGCGACCCTGCAGGGAGGTCACATTTGTATGGTCCTGACCCCCAACGGTGAAATCAAAGTCATGGCGCACGGCACGCAGATTTTCAACTTCCTCGGAGGCCGCTGGCGTCTTACCGATTGCGTGCGCAAGTTCGACCAATGGCGCGAGCATGTCGGCAATTTTGCGCTGGCGGAGCGACTGTTCAGCGCTGCGCTGAATCTCGCCGAGGACCGTCGTGGCGGCCTTTTCGTGGTGCTCGACGATCCCAAACTGGCGCAGAATTTTGTGCCCATCGGCGAGCTGCTCGATACGCCGCAGACGCCCAAAGCGGATCCTCAGGATTTCGGTACGAAGGATCAGATCCATTACCTGCTGCGCCACAAACAGATCCTCGGAATGGCGCCGGCGCTGCTTGAGACCATCGCGCGCATGGACGGCAGCCTGGTGATGGATCGCGAATCCAATCTGCTGGCGTTTGGCGCGATTCTCCGCAACACGCGAATGGGCGGTTCTGACGATCAGATCCTCGAAGGCGGCCGCACGACGGCCGCTGTCGCGGCCTCGCGTTTCGGCAATGTGCTGAAGATCAGCGAGGACGGACTGGTGTCGCATTACCGCGAAGGTGCGCTGGTCTGGGAGATGTGAACGCTACAATAGCGGGTATGAAATTTGCATTACTCGCGCTGCTTCCGGTGTCGATGTTGTTGGCAGCCGACGCGCCCGACCTCCAGATGATCAATCGGATCAAAAACGAAGCCTTCAAAAACTCCAAGGTCATGGATAATGCGTTCTATCTGGCCGACGTCTATGGTCCGCGGCTTACCGGTTCACCCAATCTTCAGGCGGCGGGCGAGTGGGCGGTGAAAAAGATGCAGGAGTGGGGCCTCAAGAACACGGCTCTCGAAAAGTGGGGTCCGTTTGGCCGCAGTTGGACCTGCACTTACTTCGCGGCGCACCTGAAAGAGCCGGAGTACGCGCCTTTGATCGGCTTCGCCAGACCCTGGTCGCTCGGCACCAACGGACCTATATCGGGAACACCGGTGTTGGCGGTTCTCGAGCGGGAAGAGGATCTGGCTAAGTGGAAGGGCAAGCTGAAGGGCCAGATCGTGCTCACTGCCGCTATGCGCCCGCTGACACCGATCATGACCGCGCAGGGCCGGCGCTTCACCGATACCGAGTTGGCGGAAGAAGGACTGGCTCCCGATCCGTCGGCGACCTCTCCGTTCGCTATGCCGATTCCCCAACGGCCGGGAGCAGCACCCGGAGCCCCGCAGGGACGCGGCGCGGTCCGTCGATTTCGGGAGAAGGTGAACCAATTCCTGCTGGATGAAGGCGTGATCGCGACCCTCAGTCCAGGCAGGGCCGGCGACGGGGGCACGCTGATGTCGGAAGGCGCCGGGACGGAAGATCCCAAGAAGCCCGTCCCGCCGGCTTCGATTGCGCTTACACCGGAACACTACAATCGTCTGGTGCGGCTGATCGAGCATAAGCAGCCGGTCACCGTCGATCTGGACGTTCGTGCGACGGTCACGGAACCGGTCGATTCATTCAATGTGATAGGAGAGATCCCCGGCCATGCGGGTACCGTCGCGATGAATTCGGAGCTGGTCATGCTGGGCGGACATCTCGATTCGTGGACCGGCGGCACTGGAGCAACCGACAATGCGGCAGGCTGCGCCGTCGCGCTCGAAGCCGTGCGCATTCTCACGGCGATTGGCGCCAGGATGCCGCGCACCATCCGCCTGGCATTGTGGACTGGCGAGGAAGAGGGGATCTATGGTTCCAAAGCGTATGTGAAAGAGCACTTCGCCGATCCCGAAGTCATGAAGGTGAAGCCGGAACAGGCCAAGGTTTCGGCTTACTACAATCTCGATAATGGCACCGGCAAGATTCGGGGAATTTACCTGCAAGGCAACGACATGGCGCGGCCCATTTTCGAGTCGTGGCTGTCGGCGTTCAAGGATCTGGGTGTCGAGACGGTAACCATCCGCAACACCGGCGGTACCGATCACTTATCCTTCGATGCGGTCGGCATACCGGGCTTCCAGTTCATCCAGGACCCGGTGGAGTATTCGACTCGCACGCATCATTCTAATATGGACGTGTATGATCGTCTGCAACCCGGCGATCTGATGCAGGCGTCGGCGGTGATGGCAACCATGGTCTATGAGACCGCGATGCGCACCGAGCGGATTCCGCGCAAGGATCTCCCGAAGCCGCAACCCAAGCGCGAGGAGTAAGCTGGCCCGTCGCCGCCGTGGGGCAGACCATCGTTTTCTGTGGTCTGCCCGGCTGCGGAGCAGTCGCTGGCCTAATGCATCATCGCGTCGCGTTTAGCTTTAAACTCGGTGCCGGGCTTCCACTCGGGGAACTTATCCGTTTCGGAGACCTTGTAACCAACCTGCAGGAGTAACTGCAGATCTTCGACCGCTCCGCTAAGATCCCAGTCGGGCTTTATCTCATCGGTGACCTTGTGATAGTCGTTACTGGTGTATTCCTTCTCCTTCTGCAGGCCATAACCATCGGGCTTGCCGACGATCTCGATGCCCTGCTTGGGATAGAGCGCCGGGACGCCCTGCTTGGCAAATTCGAAATGATCCGACCGGTAATATCGCCCCTTCTCCGGTTCCGCGTCTCCGACGACGTCCCTGCCTTGTGACCTGGCGACCTCCTCGATCACATCGTCGAGCGTGGAGTTGCCCAGCCCGATGACGCGGACATCTTTCGACCGGCCCCACTGATTCAGCTCATCCATATTGATATTGGCCAGTGTGTCTTTGAGCGGGTAGAGCGGGTTTTCAGCATAGTACTTGGCGCCCAGCAATCCGCGCTCTTCGGCCGTGACCGAAAGGAAGAGTATCGACCGTTTAGGCGCAGGGGAGATTTTGGCGAAAGCTTGCGCCAGTTCCAGCAGCCCGGCCGTCCCGGAGGCATTGTCATTCGCGCCGTTGTAGATCTGGTCGCCCTTTAAGGAAGTATCTTTGCCGAGATGATCCCAGTGCGCCGAATAGATCACGTATTGGTTCTTTAACTGCGGATCGCTACCTTCGAGTTTGGCGATCACATTCCGGGAATCCACTTCGCGCAGGGTGTTTTTGATATCGAAGGAAGCTTTCGCATTCAGCGTTACGGGGCGAAAGTCCTTACTCACTGCGGCCTTCTTCAACGCTGCCAGATCCTGCCCGGCCAACTTACATAACTCGGCGGCTTTATCGTAAGTAATCCATCCCTCCACGGGGACACGGCTCATGTTCTTATCCGGCTTCTGGATGTCGAAATCCTCGCGCCCATGGCGCGAGCCGACGACTTCAAAGGGATAGCCCGCAGGCCCGGTTTCGTGTATGATCAGAGCGGCCGCGGCGCCTTTCTCGCTGGCAATCTCGTATTTGTAAGTCCAGCGGCCGTAGTAAGTCATCGCCTTCCCTTTGAACATCTTTTCGTCTAACTTGGTAGGGTCATTGGGGTCGGGGACCGGCGGATCGTTGACTAACATGAGAATCGTCTTGCCCTTGACATCGACGCCTTTGTAGTCGTCCCAGCCGTACTCCGGCGCAACCACTCCGTAGCCCACGAATACAATATCCGACATGGGGACTTTGACCTCGGCTGTATAACGGCGCGAACTGGTTACGTAGTCGGTGCGCGGCGTCATGGCCAGCTTCTTGCCCTTCGCTGTAACCTCTACCTTGGAGTCGGACGTGTAACCGACCAGCGGAACCTTCTGGACGTACGTTCCGTCCGGATTGCCGGGCTTGAGACCCATCTTCTTGAACTGATCGGTGAGATACGCGACGGTAAGATCTTCGCCGCGAGTCCCGGGAGACCGGCCTTCGTACTCATCCGAGGCGAGAGTCCTGATGTGGGCCAGCAGGTCGGCTGACGTGATCGAATCGATGGCAGGATGAAGATCGGCTTGCTTGGGCGCACAGGAAATACACATAGCCAGGGTGATTGTGGCGGCGACACGTTTCATGAGTTCCAGAGTAACAGGCGTCAGGCAAGCCTTAAGCTAACACCAGGTTAGGCTGAGCCGGCGCGTCGAAGTTGGCAAACTCCTTACGGCGAAGTTTAGGGAACGCGGCGGCAGCGATCATTACCGCGTTGTCGGTAGCGAGCGCCGGGGAAGGGAAGTACACGGGACAGGGCAGCGTGGCGTGTCCGGCGGCGACCCGCAGTCCCGCGTTACAGGCGACGCCGCCGGAGATGATCACCGATTGCGCTCCGATCTCCTCAGCCGAGGCTCGCGCGCGGCGCAACAGTTCTTCGATCACCGTCGCCTGGAAACTGGCCAGCATGTCGAGCGTGGTTTGCGGCGTCACGGCTAGCCATTCGTCTACCGAAGGACGTAAGTTGGAGGCCAGGAGCTTTCTGCGGGCGGCAATTTCTTCGCTCAGATCACGAGCCTGGGTCCAGCGAAGCACCGCGGTCTTGAGCCCGCTAAAGCTGAAGTCGAGCGGATTGCCTTTCATCCTGGCGAGAGTCAGTTTGACGACCGGTTTACCGAACGGCGCGAGACTGTCGATCACCGGTCCGCCAGGGTAGCCGAAGCCAAGCAGTTTCGCGACTTTGTCGAACGCCTCGCCGGCCGCGTCATCCCGTGTCTTACCCAGCAGACGGTAGGCGCCCTCTTCACGAGCCTCGAATAAATGCGTATGACCGCCGCTGACGACCAGCGCGAGCGCAGGATACTCCACCGGAGTCCCGGCCTGCCGCGCTTCCAGAATTACGGCGTGAATGTGGCCTTCGATGTGGTTCACGGTAATTAACGGGATCCCGCGGGCGAAACACAAAGCTTTGGCATAAGTGAGACCGACCAGCAGAGATCCGGCCAACCCCGGGCCGCTGGTGACGGCCACGGCATCGAGTTGATCCAAGGTTACGCCGGCCCGCTGCAGCGCCTCGCGCACTACCGGGACGATCGCGCGCAGATGTTCACGCGACGCCAGTTCCGGCACCACGCCTCCGTACTTACTATGCGTTTCGAGCTGTGAAGCGACCACGGAAGAGAGCACCGTCGTTTCGTCGGCGAGCACGGACGCCGCGGTCTCGTCGCAGGAAGATTCAATGGCAAGGAGCGGCATGTGCTAATTCCCATCCTAACCGAGCCGGCCGGCTGCCCTGAGCCCCTAACCGCGGGGCAGGCCCCGGTCCAGTGTGCCTGAAACTTACGCATTTGTCGCCGCGAGCGAGTTTGGCCGCACTTTGTTTTCGAGCCGCGACCGTCAGGGAGTCGGTTCACGCGAGCAGGCATCAGGCGCGAATTACGCGTGAGCGGAAGTGCTTGCTGGCTGGCTGAGTTGGTGGATTCCGTAGACCGGCATCGGAGCGGGGAAAGCCCCGTCGCCAAGAACTTCGCGAATCGCCATATTGGTGTCGAAGTAAACCTGCCAGTAGAAGCTGTTGTTGGTGTACGGACGAACGGCAAGCACGGGGCCGACCAGAGTGAATGCCGAAATCACCACGTCGGGTTCGGGCTTGGCGAGCACGTTCGGGATCTGACTGATGCGTTGCTTGAGCGCGGCAACGACCTGCCGCGGGTCAGCGCCGCCCGATATCTGTGCAACCAGTTCGACCCGGCGATAAGGATTGGCCGTGAAGTTCTGGATATTATCCGCCAGCAGCTTGTTATTGCCCACGAAGGTCCGGATGTTATCGGGCGTATCGATGGTGGTCACAAACAGGCCGACCTCTTCGACGGTCCCGGTGATGCCGCCGCCGCTGATGAAATCCCCGACTTTGAACGGTCTCAACACTACCAGGAAGATACCCGCCGCGAAGTTAGCCAGCAGGCCGCCCCATGCCGATCCGATCGCCAGCCCGGCGCCTGCCAGTAAGGCGGCGAAGCTGGTGGTCTGGACGCCGAAATATCCCAGGATGGCGACAACCAGCGTGATGTTGAGAACTACCGAAATGGTATTGCCGATGAACCGCAACAGTGTAGGTTCGAATTTTTGGCGCGCCAAACCCTTCTGGACCATGCCGACGGCGAAACTGATGAGCCAGCGGCCGACGATGTAGAGGACAATTGCCCCTATCACCTGCAAGCCGATACCAGCGATTGTGGTTTCCAGCGTTTGTACGATAGCGTTCCAATTCATTGCTTTGTTCCCTCCTTCGGGAAAGTGAAAGTTACTTAGCTAAGCGTTCCTGCGATCATTACCAGCCGAAACGTTTCTGGCTTATTAGTTTAACTCCTAGATAGCTTTGCCAGGAAGCAGATGCACGAATTGTTGTGACAGTCGCAAAATCTGTTTCGCAATGGCCTGGTAGGCTTCGCTGATCACCAGTGCCGGTTTCACACCCCGACGCCGCCGGCGAGCCGCATCCCTTCGAAACCCGGAGGCAAGTCGAAGGCCGTGTACACGGATCGCGCCGGTTCGCCGATCTGCCGTACGTCTCTCCATCTCCAGCCGGTCCTGCGGGAGACCAGATCGAGGTACTTGATTCTCGATGGATCGATCCCCATGATCTGGCAGCAGGTCGCGTCGACACTCGGCGGATGCGCTCCCGCTACTACCACGCCCGCGTGTTTAGCGACACCTAGAATCGGCCCATTGCCCTGCATGCCCTCGATCCCGTCGACGATGCAGAACTGATTTGGAAAGAGCTGCTGCAAATCGACGATGCTCTCGTCGATGCCGGCCCAGTGCAACACGTTCTTGGGCCAGCCGTAAACGCCGCCCGGCACCAGGCCGAAGAGGTTCTTCATGGCGAGCGTGGCTCCCACCCAATGATGCGTCTTCATCTTGGGCAGCGAAACCAGCAGGTCGCATGCTAACGCGGTCTTCGGCAGATAGAGATGGGTCAGCGCGGACGACGGCTTCTCGAGCCGCCTCAGCGAGACCTCGTCAATGTTCAGATCGACAAATGACTTCTCGAAACCGGGGATCGCGCTGAAGAATCCTGCACCGTCGGCCAGTTCCATGGTGATGCGGCGATGTCCGGGGCCCTCCGCGATCGACACCCGCGCCGCGCCCGCCGCCTGAAACGCTTCCCATGCCGCAGCCACGAAAACCGCGTGAGTGTTGATCGGCGCGCCTGCGCTGAATTCCACCAGATTCGGTTTCAGCAGCACCCTCTTGCCGTGCACCGCAACCTTGTGTTCGGAGAGGAGACCGCGCATGATGGCCGCGAGATCGGCTGAATAGTCGCGCGCCCGGACTATCGATACCAGGTGTTCCGGAGCCGGTGGGCGCTTGTCCGAGCAGGCGGTCAGGGCGAGTTGGGCGGCGAGCGGCGCGGCGATCAACTCTCTGCGTCGGAAACGATGACTCCACATGAGATCAGACATGATCGATAAACGGATTGCCCTCCCTCCCCGACTGTGCGATGATGCCGAGCGCCATCTGGTTGACGGTCCAGTCGCGATACTTCCCGGATGACGGAGCCGGCTTCCGTCCGTGCGCCGTGAGACCCAGTCGCAGCCAGCAGTCTCCTTCGCTCGACCGCGGTTCACGAACGTGTTGTTCCGCGCACCGGATCGACTGCGCGATCTCTGCGCTGGTCGTTCCCGTCAGTGCCAGCAGCGCGATGCCGGTCGTTTCCGGATACGAACTCGGGCGTTCACCATCCCGGAACAGGCCGCCATGATTCCATCCGTGGTCGGGGCACCGGCGGGCCAACAGGAAACTCCTTGCATCCTTGACGCGTGCTTCAATTTCCCCGCTATAGCGCCCGCTCTTCTGCTTCAAAAGCGCGAAAATCGCGAACGAAGTCGGAATGACCCAAGCCGCCGCTCCCGGGAACCAGGGCCAACCGGCATGCTGCGTCGGACCGGATTGCGTTCCCATGGCGAGCCTCGCCATTCGTGCCCAGACAGAACTCTCCGCGCCCGCTTGCGACAGGAGCCAATGCACACCTCGATCGGCCACATCTTCGTACCCCTCGAGGCCCGAGAGCGCCAGAATCGACAGGCTCGTGACGTGGGTGCTCTGCTCGACGGCCGGCCCCGGCGACCAGCCACCGTCTTTGCGCTGCCGCCTTGCCAGCCACTCGGAAGCCCGGCAGATGGCCTGTTGCGGCCCGGCAGCGCAGCGGAGCGCCAGGATCGCATAGCTTGTGGGTTCAGTCCAGGACGAGTTGGTGCTGTAAGCCCAGCCGCCATCGCCCTGCTGGATATCGAGTAAGCCTTCGAGGCCTGTCTCGCGGGCCGAGATTGGCATGGCCTAAGGCAACATCTTCCGCTGGCGTCGACGATTCATGTATAACAGCAAGGGGACGTACGAGCTAGCCATTCGGTTCTCCTCGCGCTCGCTGTGCGCGTTCGAACTTATATCGGCGGATGCCGTCCGGAACTTTAGGGTGCCGTAGGGCAGACCATCGTTTTTTGTGGTCTGCCCCGCTGCGCAGCAGCCGCTCTTGGCGCCGCGCAAGAATTCTACCATTTAGCAGTACAGAACGAAGGTCTTATCGGTGTTCATCCGTGTTCATCCGTGTTCATCCGTGGCTGTGTTGCCAACGCCCGGATGTAGAGATTACGGAATGCCACCGGACCGTGGTCCCCTTGCAGCATCAGAGGATTCTTTTCCGCTTCCACGACATCGCCCTTGTGGCTTCCCGTAGGACCATCGAGTTCAAATTCGCGCTGAACCAAGGTGTCGTTGAGCAGCACGCGTAGAACTCTGGCGTTGGCGATCTTCTTCCCCTGCGCATCGAAACGCGGCGCCTGAAACCAGATATGGAACGACTGCCACTCACCGGCCGGACGCGACGCATTGACGAGTGGAGGAGAACCGCCGTGGCCATCCGGCCCGGCGTAAATGCCGCCGCAATCACCCACCATCAACGGACCCGCATAGCCGTAACTATCGAAGATCTGGATCTCGTACAAACCGTGCAGAAAGACTCCCGAATTCGAGCCTCTGGGGACCATGAATTCCAGATACAATTCGAAATCGCCAAACTTCTCATCCGTCAACAGGTCCGTTGTCTTGCCGGTTTTTCCATTCACCAAACGGTCACCGGGTTCCCGGCTGGTATCCAGCAATTTTGGATTGAAGACGCGCCGCCAGTTCACGCTGCGGGTCGCGAACCACTCGTGCTTTCCACCGCCGTCCGCATGCCAGCCGGTGGTATCCTTCCCGTTGAGCAGCGATTTCCATCCGGGCTGCGAAAGATAAGGCGGGTCGCCGTGGACTTCATCTTTATAGATGTCCGGCAAGTGCTGGGCGGATAACCACCCCAGCCCGAGCGTGATGGCTAACAGCGCGAGTCTCAAATATCGCCTCCCCGGCGCGCAAAATCGGCCATGGCGTGAACATTCTCGTCCGGCGTGTCGCGCACGATCTCGCATCCGGCCCCCACAATGTACCTTGGACCCGCCGCACGCGAGCATTCGTCAAGCGCCGCCGAAATGCTTTCCGGAGTCCCGTTGCGAACCACATTGACCGGGTCCAGATTGCCCGCGAGCACCTGATCCGGTCCCATCCTGGCGCGGGCCTCGAGCATCGGGACTGGGTAATCGATATCCACCATCTCGCATCTCAGTTGCGCCACTCGTTCGAGAATCCTGCGGATGCTGCCGCAAATATGCAACCGGACCCTGCCGCCCACGGCGTGGATCCCGTCGACCAGTTCCTTCTCGTAGGGCCACACGAACGTCTCATAGATGCGCGGCCCGACGAGAGATGCCGCGGCGTCGCCCACTCCGATGTAATCGGCGCCTGTTTCGAGTTGTACCCGGGCGCATTCCAAAGCATTCGCGGTAAGGAACGAGAACAGCTCGTGCACAAATTCAGGTGCGTCGTGGAAGTCCAGCATGAGGCGGTTGATGCCGCGAACGTCGGCCCCTTCCGCACAAGGTCCCTCCACCCAGCCTTCCACGGCCTTCTCGTTGCCGGTGTGGTGGCGCAACAACTCCACGCCGCGGATCCGATCGTGCATGCGCCCGCCGCCGAGGGGATCGATGGGTTTCAACGTATGCAACGTGTCCCGTTCCAGGAGCAAAGATCGCATCTCGATCAGCGCCGGCGGCTGATCCTCGAACCATTCGATCTCCGCGCCATAATCCGAGGCTTCCCGCGCCGGGTCGGAGATCGTGGAGACCGAATCGATATCGAATTCTTCGGCCACGCGCAGTTGCGCTTCGGCCATCACGCGGTGATCTTGCGCATATCGCGAATACTTCGCCCCAATCCGGTCGGCGGCGAACATCATGGTGATCGGCATGAAGGGCGCCCGGTCGGTTGCGCGGCCCTCCATCATCGCGATCACTCGTTCACGTCCTGTCATAAGCTGCTGGCCGAAAGCCTATCACAAGCCAAAACTTGCGAACGCGATTCAATCCTCGTCTTGTCCCGCACGCTCCTCCAATACCCCGGAAGCCTGCAGTACGCGCCGCACCTTCTTCGGCGAAACCGACAGTTTCTCCGCCACGCGCGAAACCTTGCGCCCTTCGCGTTCCCACACACGCGAGATCACGATGCCCGCGAACTCCTCCGAGATCTGTTGGAATGTCTTACCGCCCACCAGCCCTTGCGCCCACTCCTGCAGCACCGCTTCCACTTGCCCCTTGCGCAGGATGCGCGTCTTGAGATCCTGCAGATCGTCCCATAACTGCTCTGTGCCTTCCGGGCGCAGCAGGGACATGGCCTGATTGCAGCACTGGCGTGCGGCATCGGGGTTATTGAAAAAACCGTTGGTGAGGGTCAGGCCCTGCCACACATAAGCGCGCGCCAACACGCGCCGGTTCTGCGTTCTAACGGCGAATTCCACGGCCTCGCGGGCGAAATCGTGAGCCCGCTGGGCATGCCGGTGCAGTTCTGAGCTATCCCCGATCTGTTCGTCGTAGCGCATGTTCTCCACCATGCACTGCAGAATACGGGCGCGGGCCATGGGGATGTAGTCGCGTTTCTCGTGACACAGGTTGTAAGCCTCGGCGCCTTCCGCTGCGGCACAGTCCAGTTCGCCTGCATCGAAGTACAGCAGACCGCGGTTGATTCTGGCCGCGCCGATGCCCCGGTGGTTGTCCGTACGGACGTAGATCTCCTGCGCCAGGTCCAGTTCGGAGAAGGCTTCGGCGCGCAGTTGCTGCAGGTGGGCCCGCTCCGGACCCAGCGGTGCTGCGTTGCCCGCATGATGCCCCGGTGCGGCTTTGCGCCGGGCGGACTCCTGATCGATTCTCTTCTGCATCTGCAGGCTCACCACCCGCATCACCCAGGCGATATTCACCCGTGAGCGCGCCAGGTTGGGATGGTGCGGGTCGCGCCGCGCATACAGCGTGATGGCGCGTTTGAAATGCTCGAGCGCCCGCTCGTAGAAGCCCTGCCGCCCGGCAATGCGTCCATAGGCCGACTGAATGTTGCCGCGAGCGACGTAATCGTCGGTGCCCGCCAGGACGGCTTCCACCTCGTTCAGCACGCCCGCGGCTTCCGCCATCCGCCCTTTCTGAAACATCAGCCAGCTTTCATTGATGCGGATCACCGCGGCCATCTTTTCGAGACCATTAGCCAGAGCCAGGTCGCGCGCCTTAATGGTAAATCCCAGTGCGTCGTCATAGCGCCCCAGCCGGCGCAGGCAGCGGCTCGTCCAGAAGCTGGCCAGCGCCAGGAGTTCGGTATCGCGCAGTTGATCCTCGATCGACTCGATGAAACGCAGTGCGGACACCGCGCTTTCGAAATCCTCTTCCGACATGGCCACCAGCGCCTCGGCAATGCGCAGGTGGAGGAACTCGATCATGGGAAGATGCATGCGCGATGGGCCGGAGAACCGGGCGAGGAGCCGCTTGATCAGCGCGGGCGAATCGAAGCCGGCATCCACCCACTGTGCGAGATAGCCCAGAAGCACGATCGCTCCCGCCTGGTCCGGACCCACCGTCTCCAGCAAGGCCCGGTTCTCTTCCAATTCGTTCATGCCGCTCTGCATGCGGCGGTGCAGCAGGTCGTCGCGTAGGCGCACGATCATGGTTTGCTGCGATGCAGCGTACACCATACCCGAATTATGATCCTGTTCCGGGCCGCTGTCTAGCCCCTCGGTGCTGCATTGCAGCACAAGGACTTAGCGCGATTTCCGTGGGGCGGACCATCGTCTTTTGTGGTCTGCCCGGCTGCGCAGCAGCCGCCAGGTTTTCAGAGCTATACTAACCCCACCGGGTGAAGCTACCTTGGACCAAGGAGGAGAACCAATGAAGCTTTTATTTGGAATGATCTGTTCGGTTTCGGCTGTCTTGGCTGGCGATGCTTCCGTCGCGCGCATTCGGGAATCGGCCACCAAGGCAGTCGCGATGGTTCAAAAAAGCCAGCAGAACTGGTACGCCAAACAGAGCTGCTTTTCGTGTCACCAGCAAGTGCTGCCGGCACTCGCATTCCGGTCCGCGCGCGAGCATGGCATCCCGGTTGACGAACAAGCGGCCCACGCCGATGCTGCCGCCGGCTTCGGTTTCTACTCCAACCTCGAACAGGCGGTCGAGTACTCGCACATCATCGATCCATCCATGGCCGACGGCAGCGCACTGATTGCGGCCCATGCAGCGGGAGTGCGTCCCAGCCTGGTCACCGCGGTGTACGCACGCTTGATCGCTGCTCGCCAGGAAACGGACGGGCATTGGGAAACCATCGATATAAGGCCACCGCAATCTTATAGCCCCGTCACCGCGACGGCCATTTCTCTTCGCGCCATTCAGCTTTACAGCCATCCCAGCCGAAAAGCTGACACCGATGCACGCATCTTACGGGCCCGAAGCTGGCTCGTCGCCCACCAGCCCCGCGCGACCGAAGAGCGTGTCTATCAGCTATTGGGCGCATGCTGGGCCGCCGCGGACCAGGGCTCGCTACAGAAGATGGCCGCCGGACTCAAAGCCACCCAGCAGGCCGATGGCGGCTGGAATTCTCTCGACGGCCGCTCCAGCGACGCCTATTCCACCGGCGAGGCGCTCTACGCGCTACACGAAGCGGGTGGCATTGCAATTTCGGACCCCGCGTGGCAGCGCGGCATCGACTATCTGCTTCGCACCCAGGCCCCGGACGGTTCCTGGCACGTGGTGTCGCGATTGCATCCTCCCGCGCCGGTGAGCCCGCCTTATTTCGAGACCGGCCATCCCTACGGGCACGATCAGTTCATCTCTACGATGGGCGAGAGCCGGGCCGTGGTGGCGCTGGCTACCGCACTCGGACCCGCCAAGCCGGGCAAGCTTTTCCTGAAAGAAGCGGGCCCCGTGGGCATCGAGCCGTGGGTGGAAACGCTGCTGTTCGGCAGCACGGCCGATGTCAAGAAACTGCTTGACGGAGGATTCAATCCCAACTCCACGACGAAAGCGGGCGGAGTCACGGCTCTGATGCTGGCTGCCCCGGATGTCGAGAAGATGAAGTTGCTGCTCGATCGCGGCGCCAACGCCGACGCTCGGGCTAAGAGTCGGTACTCGGCCCTTTTGGTAGCGGCTCAATATCCCGGCTCGAGCGCGGCCATGAATCTGCTGCTGGACCACGGCGCCAAAGTCCGGCTGCCGAAGGGGCAGGGCGCGCCCCTGTACAACGCTTTCCCCATCATGCTCGCCGCGTTTTCCGGTAACGCCGGCATTATCGGCCGCCTGCAAAAAGCGGGAGACCGGGTCGATGACAAGATGAACTTCCTCGGCTTTCTTCCGGAAACGCCCCTGTTGGTACTGGCGGGCACGGACCTGACTGGCGCCGCCCGCGCACTGTTGGACGCCGGCGGGAAGGTGGACGAAGTCGATGACGACGGCATCAGCGTGCTTTCGTGGGCCGCGATCTCGAACCGGCTGAATATGGCGCACCTCCTGATCGCGCGCGGAGCGGACGTGAATCACGTCGATAAGAAGGGGATGACGCCCTTGTTGTACGCGGCTTCGATTGACTTCGGTGATTCGGCCATGCTCGACCTGCTGCTCAAGTCCGGCGCGCGGACGAGTGCGCGCACCAAAGAAGGGCTGACCGCTCTCGACCTCGCGCGCAAGTACAATCACGGCCACCTGCTGCCAAGCCTGGAAAAGCCGCGAGCGTCAAGGTAGAGCATGTCTGCTTGGTGGGGCAGGCGGATTCGCCTGCCTCGGCCGCTGGCGGCCGAATTTTGCAAGTACCTCTTTAGTCTGTCGAGTTGAACTGGCAAACATCGACGACAGGCGCGGGCCCAGCGGCAGGCCAACGCAGGCTATTCGCGTGCCGTTCAACCGTATCCGCTTCAGTGTGAATGAGAAACACGGCGTCACTGCGACACGGCCGCGCGACCACTTCAGTTGGGGGTCTTGGCGGCGGGTCTCACTTCACGTGCTGCTTTGGCGCACTTGAGGGCTTGCGAGACCTGATCGCCGGAGAGCTTCCGATTGAGGCGCGCAAGTTCGTCGGCCGCTTTTTTCTCTTCTAATTCGGCACGCGTGAATAGACAGTAGGCCTGGACCGGATCCTTGGGGACACCATTACCAAATAAATACAAAATGCCCAGCGCATACTGGCCCTCCGCGTTGCCCCGATCGGCCGCCATCCGGTAATATTTCGCGGCCATTTTGTAATCGCGCGCCACGCCGTAGCCCTGATCGTACAGCCAACCTACATTACGCTCGCCGTTGGGATCGCCTTGCTCAGCCGCCTTCTCGAACCACTCAAGCGCTTCCCCGTATCGCTGGGCAGTGCCCCAACCGCGTGCGTACATACGACCAAGCTCCACCTCGGCTGCGGCTAAACCTTGAGCGGCGGCGAGATGACACAGCATAAAAGCTTCCGAGAAATCACGTCGAACGCCCAGACCGCGTTCATAAAGGACGGCGAGATTAAACTGCGCATTCGCATCACCACGATCCGCGAGCGGCTTCCATTCGCGATAAGCCGCAGCGTAATCCTTGTTCTTGAATGCCACTTGGCCGGCTGAGTCGTCCGGCTGTGAAGCAAAGACGCAACTGCTAAAGAGAGCTGCGCCGATCATCCAATTCCCCGTTCGAACCAACATCGTCACACCTCACTACAGGACGCCGGACGTCGACGCCAGGCGCCGAGTTCAGGGTAGCTCCGGCGGGTAGGCGGCGCAAGGGGTAAGTACCCGTGGCGATCGCCGCGCATCCGGGCACGCCCGGCGAGGCGGCCGCGATTCCACTTGCCTTCGGGCCGTGCGGTCGCGCGAGGATATGACGCTATAATTGAGCTGACCACCCTTACTTTGTAGAAAGGTTCGGTAAAAATGGCAACGTCAGCTACCCACCAATCCCAGACGCATGAACAGATCGAGTACGAGCAGGGCTTCCTTGTGGAAGACTGCGTCCCTTGCGGCGCTGAAGCGGTGCCTGTCTGCGTGAAATTCGACAAGAAGGGCAATACACTCGAGCTAACCATCGCAACCGAGGACACACACGCCGATGAGCAACGTAAACCTCCGTTGAGCGAGCCGGGCAGGAGCTACGCGAAATCGGCAGGCCGCTAACGCCCTAGTGTGAAATTCCGCTCCCTCACGGAGGCAATTGACACCGGGACACCGACTGGCCGCGCGGATGTGGCAGATGATTGGCGTACCGGCGGAACTGGAACGTAGTCTGCTTGAGAGCACAGTTTAGCCTGGTCGATGTCGAACGGCTGAGTCGTCTGAAACAGTCTTTAGCCGCCGGGCGGTCCCAACAGAATCAGTACAATCGAAGCAACCGTATCAACCACCTACAGCCGTACTCCCTCAAACCCAACCAGCCGCCCGTTACGCTGAAGTTAGATGATCGCACGTGACCCTTTCAAACGCGCGGCAACGCCGCTAACAAATCTGATCCTGGGTTTCTCTTTTCAGCTGCGGCACTCGGCCGCCGAAGCGCCACATCTGAGGTGCGACCCGCGCGCCTCAAGCCAAAATTGTGCACTAGACGCACAAAAACGCACAAATAGGGTTCGTTTTTTCGAGGCAGACCAGGAAGCTGGAACCGGGCTCAAGTCCGCACCAGAGAGACTGGCCCCTTCCGAAAATCCCCACATCTTTCGGCCTTATCCGCGTTCATCTGTGTTCATCTGCGGCCCTTCGTATTCCTCGGTCCCGGAGCGGCGAACCGCCCAGGCCGAAACCAGCCCACCGCAAAATTGTGCACCAAACGCACAAAAATGCACAAATCGGCTTCGTTTTTCACAGCCCAGGCTTCAGTCAATATACGGATACGCCGCCAGCGTCAGGAACTCGGGAAACTCCTCGCTGGTCATCATTTCCTCGAAAATCCGTGCCGAAAGCTCCAGCGTGCACGCCTCCAGCCGGCCGCGAAGCTGCTCGACCGTTTCCCCCGTGACCTGCCGCACGAATTCCACCGTCACCACCCGGCCATCGTCCATGCGTGCGCCATGCTTCACCCACTGCCATACCTGGGTGCGGCAAATCTCCGACGTCGCTGCATCTTCCATCAGGTTATAAATGGGCACACAGCCGGACCCGCGCAGCCACGATTCCAGATACTGCAGGCCGACATCGATGTTCCGGCGCAGCCCGGCTTCCGTGACGTTGCCGCCGGGCACGTGCAGCAGGTCCAGATCCACGCGCATCTCGGGACGCCGTTCGATCTGGTTGGGTCCTTTCATATGTGCATCGAAGATCTCCCTGGCCACGGGCACCAGGCCCGGATGCGCCACCCAGGTGCCGTCATGGCCGGCGCACACCTCGCGCGCCTTGTCCTGGCGCACTTTCTCGAGCGCCTTTTCATTGGCCTGCGTGTCGTTCTTAATCGGAATCTGCGCGGCCATTCCTCCCATGGCGTGAATTCCGCGCCGGTGACACGTCTCAATCAGCAGTTGCACGTAGGAGTTGAGGAAATGCCGGTCCATCGTGACCTCGCTGCGGTCCGGCAGCACGAAGTCCGGATGATTGCGGAACTTCTTGATGAAGCTGAAAATATAGTCCCAGCGGCCGCAGTTCAGACCGGCCGAGTGCTCGCGCAGCTCAAACAGGATTTCGTGCATCTGAAACGCGGCCACAATGGTCTCGATCAGAACGGTGGCACGGATGGTGCCCCGCGGAATGTTCAGGTAATCCTGCGCGAACAGGAAGACGTCATTCCACAGGCGCGCCTCGACATGGTGCTCCAGCTTAGGCAGGTAGAAATAGGGTCCCGTGCCAATGTCCATGAGCGCGCGGGCGTTGTGAAAGAAAAACAGGCCGAAATCGAACAACGAGCCCGAGATCGGCTGGCCGTCCACCAGGAAGTGTTTTTCCGTAAGATGCCAGCCGCGCGGCCGCACCATCAGTGTTGCCGTCACCGGTTTCAAGCCGTACTGCTTTCCCTCCGGGCTGGTGAAGCTGATCACGCCATTCACCGCATCCCGCAGGTTCATCTGGCCCTCGATGTTGTTGCGCCATGTGGGCGAATTGGCGTCTTCGAAATCAGCCATGAAAACACTGGCGCCGGAGTTGAGCGCGTTGATGACCATCTTGCGTTCCACAGGCCCGGTAATTTCGACGCGACGGTCCAGCAGGTCGCGTGGAATGCGAGCCACTTTCCAGTCGGATGTGCGAATCCGCTCGGTTTCAGGCAGAAAATCGGGCATGTACCCCAAGTCGAGGTTTCTCTGGCGTTGACGGCGCTGCGCCAGAAGCTCCCGCCGGACCGGCTCGAATTCACGGGCCAGGGCGCCGAGAAACTCTATGGCGTCGCCCGTGAGTATCATCTCGTAATCGCGCCTCATGGGCGCGTCGATCTGCGTAACGGCTTCCTGAATTTTCAGCATTGTAACTCCTGTTTTGGGACTCAAGGATTTCATCCTGCCATGACGCGGCGGTGCTGCGCTGCAGCAGTCGTCCGATTTGGACGAGTGGTCCGAGGTGACTGCAGCCGTTTGACCTCACTGGCGGATCGAGGCTCTAATGCTGTTATGCAGCATGGAAATCATCACGCAGCCGACCTGAACTGGGAAGACCCCCGCTGGAGCGGCATTCAAAGGCCCTATACAAAGGACGATGTCGCCCGTCTTCGCGGCACCGTTCGCATCGATTACACGCTGGCGCGCATGGGAGCCGCGCGGCTGTGGAGTCTGTTGCACTCGGAACCCTACGTGGCGGCCTTGGGCGCTTTAACCGGCAACCAGGCGGTGGAGCAGGTGCAGGCCGGCCTCAACGCGATCTACCTGAGCGGCTGGCAGGTCGCCGGTGACGCCAATCTGGCTGGGCAGATGTATCCCGACCAGAGCCTCTACCCTGTCAACAGTGTCCCTGCCGTGGTGCGAGGCATCAATAATGCCCTGTTGCGCGCCGATCAGATTCACCACGCTTCAGGACGCAACGGTATGTACTGGATGGCGCCTATTGTGGCGGATGCCGAAGCGGGTTTTGGCGGCCCGCTGAACGCCTTCGAACTGATGAAGGCCATGATCGAGGCAGGGGCCGCAGCGGTCCATTTCGAGGACCAGCTCGCCTCCGCCAAAAAGTGCGGCCACATGGGCGGTAAAGTCGTCGTCCCGATCTCCGAGTTTGTGCAGAAGCTCGTGGCGGCGCGGCTGGCGGCCGACGTCATGGGTGTGCCGACGCTTTTGATTGCGCGCACCGACGCCAACAGTGCCGGTCTGTTGTTGAGCGATATCGATCGCCGCGATCGCCCGTTCATCAACGGCGAGCGCACCTCCGAAGGTTACTTCGGATTCCATGGCGGATTGGACGCGGCGATTACGCGCGGACTCGCCTACGCGCCGTATGCGGACATGATCTGGTGCGAAACCTCGGAACCCAATCTGGACGAGGCGCGAACCTTCGCCGAAGCCATTCACGAACAGTATCCGGGCAAGCTGCTGGCCTACAACTGCTCGCCCTCATTCCACTGGAAACTGAAGCTGGACGAAAGCACAATCGCCCGCTTCCAGCGCGAACTCGGCGCCATGGGCTACAAGTTCCAGTTCGTGACCCTGGCCGGATTCCATGCGCTGAACCTGAGCATGTTCGAGCTGGCGCAGGAATACGCGGGCAGCGGGATGACCGCCTATTCGAAGCTCCAGGAACGCGAGTTCGCGCTGGCAGCTCATGGCTACGGCGCCATCAAGCACCAGAGCTTTGTCGGCACCGGATATTTCGATTCTGTCGCCCAGACCATTGCTTCCGGCCACGCGTCCACAGTTGCCCTAAAGGGCTCCACGGAAGAAGCGCAGTTTATCTTCGCTGCTCCGGAAACGTGCCAGCACGCCTGTGGCTTAAAGGAATGTTGATCTCTCGAATCGGGCCGCCGCTGGATGCGGTCCGTTGACCTGAGACGGCTGGAGTGCTGTTGGAAAGACCAGACCCGGTACCCCAGACGTTGACCCCACGGGATGGCCGCCGCTGGATGCGGCCATCCCCGGAGGTTCCCGGCTCACGATCCGTTGTAAGCGATCTCGTCTCACCCTTACTTACATTCGTATCGCACCACGTGAACTCGACATTCTGTTGACCGGCTCGATGGAGCGACAATGGACGTTCCCACCCAGAATCGTGTGTGCACCATCTCCTTATTGGCGCGGACGTCAGTCTGCGTAGGTCAGAACGGTGATTATATTGCAGTGCCGGTTAGAGGCAGGTAATTGTTTGTTAATGAA
Organism: Terriglobia bacterium; assembly: GCA_963747535.1. Classification (GTDB taxonomy): domain Bacteria; phylum Acidobacteriota; class Terriglobia; order Bryobacterales; family Bryobacteraceae; genus CAVVFX01. The sequence goes on along the minus strand of CAVVFX010000023.1, from coordinate 459,841 downwards.
CTACCCTACCGTCGTAGGCGTGAAATACCGTATCGACGGGATAGCCTCATCCACGATGATGTTCTGAAACTGAATAAAGGAGGTTTACTTTACCAAATGCATCATCTCCACAAACTCATGATCGTCCCAGTCGCACTTGCCTGGATGCTGAGTGCCGGCTGCGCTAAGAAGCAAATCGCTGCCAAACCGCCGCAACCGCAGCCCACCCCTGCTGTCCAGGCGCGTAACACTACGCCACCCCCGCCCGCCACGCCGTACAGGCAGCCCGCTCCGGCGGCCACTGCCCCGGCGCAACAGTCCAACTATCCGGACAAGGCCACACGTGATCGTATCGACGTTCTGCTGGCCCGGATCTCGGATGCCTACTTCGACTACGACAAGCACTCCTTGCGCCCGGACGCTATGAAGACGCTGCAGGCGGATTCGACTGAACTCCGCGATATCTTGAAAGATTATCCGAACTATAAGCTGGTGATTGAAGGCTACGCCGACGAACGCGGCTCGGACGAATACAATCTGGCGCTCGGCGATGCGCGTGCCAAGTCTGCGAAGGACTATCTGGTTCAGGTCGGAATTCCGTCCGAACAGTTGTCGATTGTCAGCTACGGAAAGGAACGTCAGGTGTGCGACGAGCACAATGAAGCGTGCTGGCAGAAGAATCGCAGGATCCACATCGTCGCGCAGGCCAAGGCGGCTTAAATTGCGTCATAGTGCTAACATGCCGGTGTGACTAAAGAAGAGCAAATCAAGCACCTGCATGATCTGATCGCCGTGGCTAAGGACGGCGAACTGGGTTACGCGACGGCTGCCCGGCACGTCAATGACTCGCGTCTGGCCACGGTTTTTTCAGAGTACGCAAAGGAGCGCGCCAAGTTCGTGAAGGATCTCCAGGAAGAGACCGTCCGGCTTGGCGGTGAAGCACCATCTGAAGGGGGCAGTGTCACGGGTACGGTTTTCCGCGGTTGGATGAATCTGAAATCCGCCGTTACCGGAGGCGGGCCCGACGCCATTGTCGCCGCATGCGAAACCGGGGAGGATTCCGCTGCCGCCGCATTCGAAAAGGTGGTCGACACGGACGTCTCCGGCCACACCCGAACACTGATCGAAGCTGAGTGGGCCAAAATCAAGGAGGCCCACCAGCGCATGATTCATCTCAAAGCAGAACTCCGGGTGAGCCAGTAGCGCCGCCCAGCCGGGCAGGCGGTTTCGCCTGCCTCCAGTCTCTCGGTGGTCGCCCATCGACCCGCGAGCCGGCCCCAAACTAAGCGGCGCCGCGCTTGACGCGATCCATATACTTCAGCCCTGCGAGATCCAGCCGGATCGTATCGCCGGTCTTCACGAATTGCGGAACCATCACTTCGATGCCGTTATCCAGCTTGGCCGGCTTATAGTTACTGTCCTGCTGCTGGTGCGAAGCTGGCGCGGTGTCGGCAACCCTGGCCTCCAGGGTGTCCGGCATGACCACATTCACCGGCCGCCCCTCGACAAATTCGACGGCCAGCTTCATTCCCGACTCCAGGAAAGCCGCCTGCGGACCAAGCAGCGCGCTCGGTATCTCCACCTGGTCGTAGGTCTCCGGATCCATGAAGCAGTGTTGGTCGGTGCCGGCATACAGATACTCCAAGGCGCGCTTATCGATGGGAATATCGTCGAGCTTCAGTTCCGACCGGAAGCTGTGCTCCCACAAGGTGCCGGTGGTAAGATTGCGCAGCCGCGCATGGCTTGCGCCGGTCATCCTGCCCTGGCCGGGATGATAATCCGCGGCGAGTATCCGATATAGCTGGCCTTCATAGCGGATCGCCATTCCGGCGCGTAGCTGAGATGCGAGTACCATCTGACCTCCTGTCAGGTATTTTGAGCCGTCAGGTCTTCCGTGCCTGGTGCGGGGCATTCGGGGCGTTACGCTGCTTCGGGAACTTGGCCGGCTGCGGCGGCCGGCGCTGCGCCTGGGCTCGATTCAGGACCCAGGTGCGAATGACGTTCGGATGACGCGGTTTGTCCATACGCCTTCCTCTGCCAAGAGTCTACACCCGATGCCTGCCCCATCGCGGCGGCGTGAAGGTCACTTCGGCGCTCCGGGCGTCGTCGGCGGTATGCTACAAATGCCGGTGAGGTGAGCGGATGCGAGCATGTGATGTACTTTCGAAGCTGGGCCTCGAGACCGCGCACGACGGCGAACTCGTTTCCCTCAATCCAACCGACGGCGCCGAGATCGCCCGCGTGCGTCTCGCTACGCGCCACGACTACGACGCTACGGTCGATCGTGCGGCCCAAACCTACCTCCGCTGGCGTCTCGTTCCGGCGCCCCGGCGCGGCGATATCATCCGCGAGATCGCCCTCGAATTGCGCGCGCTGAAATCCGAGCTTGGCGCGCTCGTCACCCTCGAAATGGGTAAGATTCTCGCCGAAGGTGAAGGCGAGGTGCAGGAGATGATCGACATCGCCGACTTCGCCGTGGGTCTCTCGCGCCAACTTTACGGCTACACCATGCACAGCGAACGGCCCGGCCACCGCATGTACGAGCAGTGGCATCCTCTCGGCCCGATTGGCGTGATTACCGCGTTCAATTTTCCGGTCGCAGTCTGGGCCTGGAACGCCATGTTGGCGGCGGTGTGCGGCGACACCGTCGTCTGGAAGCCAAGCCCCCAGACGCCGCTCTGCGCCTTGGCCGTCGACCGTATTTGCCGGAGTGTGCTCCTCCGTCACGGCTTTCCGGGAGTCTTTCAAACCGTAATCGGATCGAACGAAGTCGTCGGCGAGGCGATGCTCGCCGATTCTCGCCTGGCCCTGATCAGCTTCACCGGATCGAGCCGGGTCGGGCGTCACGCGGCTGGCGCAGTAGCCTCTCGCCTCGGTCGTGCGCTGCTCGAACTGGGCGGGAACAACGGCATCATCGTCCTGAACGACGCCAATCTCGACCTCGCTGTCCGCGCGGTTGTCTTCGGCGCCGTGGGGACTGCCGGACAGCGCTGCACCAGTACCCGCCGGCTCTTTCTGCAGCGCGGGATTGCCCGCCGGATGTCGAGCGCCCTGATCGCCGCCTACCGGCAACTGCGGATTGGAGACCCCGCTCAACCCGACACCCTGGTAGGGCCGCTCATCCATGCCGATGCCGTCGCCAAAATGGTGCGCGCCCTCGACACCATCCGGGACCAGGGGGGCGAAATCCTGTTCGGCGGTAATCCTCTCGGCGGCTGTTTTGTCGAGCCGGCGCTGGTGCGGTCGCATCCCGACATGCCGATCGTCCGGGAAGAGATTTTCGCGCCGATCCTGCACCTCATCGAATTCGATGAGCTGGATGAAGCGATTGCGTGGCATAATGACGTTCCCCAGGGGCTCTCCTCGGCGATCTTCACGAACAACCTGATCGCTTCCGAGACGTTCCTCAGCCATCGGGGCAGCGACTGCGGTATTGCGAATGTCAACATCGGGACCAGCGGAGCGGAGATCGGCGGCGCCTTCGGCGGCGAAAAGGACACCGGCGGCGGACGCGAAGCCGGCAGCGATTCCTGGAAAGCCTACATGCGGCGACAGACGTGTACCGTGAACTGGTCGCCGGAACTAACGCTGGCTCAGGGGATTAAGTTTGGCGAGTAAGCGGGTAGACGACGTCATTCCGCCGGCGACACCGTCTGGTCGCCGGCGACCGCATGCTGACTTTTTGGTTACGTGAGAGAATCAAAAGGTGGAAACCGCCCGTAAAGAGCGGGTCAAGGTTCGTGTTCCCCGCGAGGCAGGACTGGTCCGCTTCCTGATGAGTCCGGTGGGCAAGACGATTCTTGGCTTCTTCTTGATCATCTTCACTGTCGCAGGCTTCGCCTTCACGTATTTCTACGTGCAGTACGCCAAGATCATCGACGAAAAACTGAAGGCCGGACCGTTCACCATTACGTCGAAGATCTATGCCGCGCCGGAAACCGTGGCCGTCGGCGATCCCGGCACTTCGACCGATATCGCCTCTGCTCTGCGCCGTGCCGGTTACAGCGAGTCGCGGAATAACTCGGTCGGCTCCTACAATGTTCATCCGGATTCGGTCGAGATTTTCCCCGGGCCGGACTCTTACTTCAACCAGGAACCTGGCGTGATCCGGTTCAACGACGGCAAGATCGTCCGCATCATTTCCCTGAGCGACAACACCGACCGCGGGCAGTTTGCGCTGGAGCCCGAACTGCTCACCAACGTGTATGACAAGAACCGGGAGAAGCAGCGCATCGTTCACTATGCCGACATCCCGCCGGTCCTGATCAACGCCATCCTGTCGATCGAGGACCAGCGTTTCTTCCAGCACAACGGCTTCGACCCGATCGGCATTGTCCGTGCCGCCTGGAAGGACATGCGCACGGGGAAGCACACCCAGGGTGCATCCACGTTGAGTATGCAGCTTGCCAAGTGCATGTTCCTCACCTATGAGCGCACGTGGCGGGTGAAAGCGGCCGAAGTCATGATCACGCTGCAACTCGAGCAGCGCCTCACCAAGCAGCAGATTCTGGAGCTCTACTGCAATCAGATCGATTTGGGACGCCGCGGGAGCTTCAGCATCCGCGGCTTCGGTGAGGCAGCCCGCGCCTATTTCGGCAAGGATCTTCACAGCCTGTCCCTGGAACAGACCGCTACGCTCGCTGCCATGCTGCGCAACCCGATCCTTTACAGCCCCTTTCGCAATGCCGAGATGGTGAAGGAACGGCGCAATCTGGTGCTCGGACAGATGCGCAAGTATGGCTACATCACCGATCGTGAATACGCCGTCGCGATTGAGAAGCCACTCATTCTCGCCCCGGGCGAAGCGGAATCGAGCGAGGCTCCGTATTACGTCGATATGGTGAACGACGAGCTGAACCAGCGTTTCGAAGACTACGACTTCAAGGGCGAGGCGGACCGCATCTATACCGCCCTCGACCTGAATCTGCAGCGTGCTGCTGGTGAAGCAGGGCGGATCGGCATGCAGGAGGTCGACGATCAGATCAAGAAACAACGCCGTTTCAAGGGTCGCACGCCGCCTCGTCCCCAATTCGCTCTCATCGCGCTCGATCCGCATACCGGACAGATCAAGGCCCTGATCGGTGGCCGTAACTATGGCGCCAGCCAGTTGAATCGAATCCTGGCCAAACGTCCTCCGGGATCGATCTTTAAGCCGTTTGTCTACGCCGCTGCCATGAATACAGCGATCGCCGGCGGCTCTCGCACCCTGACTCCGGCCACCACCGTAGTGGACGAGCCGACTACCTTCTGGTTCGACGGGCAGCCCTACGAGCCCAACAATTTCGAACAGGATTTTCGCGGCGTCGTCACTCTGCGGTATGCGCTCGCTCACTCGTTGAACGTGGCGACCATCAAGGTAGCCGAGATGGTGGGCTACGGCTCAGTCGTCAATCTCGCTCACAAAGCGGGGATCAACGAGGAAGTCCACGCGACTCCCGCGATGGCGATCGGATCCTACGCCGCGACCCCGCTCGAAATGGCCGGCGCTTACACCGTGTTTGCCAACAGCGGCGTCTTCGTGAAACCCACGTTCATTGCCCAGGTGAAAGAGCCCAACGGTACGATTTTTTATCAACAGAAGCCTGAGACCAAGCCGGTGCTGGACCCGCGGGTCGATTACCTGATGGTCAGCATGCTCGAAGAAGTCCTGCGTAGCGGCACTGGCGCGGGTGTGCATGGCAGGGGTTTCAATCTGCCGGCAGCGGGAAAAACGGGAACGTCTCATGACGGTTGGTTCGCCGGTTTCACCTCCAACCTCCTTTGCATTGTCTGGGTGGGTTTTGACGACTACAGTCAACTTGACCTGGAAGGGGCCCGTTCCGCGCTGCCGATCTGGGCGGAGTTCATGAAACGGGCGGCCGCATTTCGCGAATATCGCGATGTGAAGTATTTCCAGGCTCCGTCCGGCGTCGTCAGCATCGAGATCGATCCTGAATCGGGCATGCCGGCGACCCCGCAATGTCCCAAGAAGATTACCGAATATTTCATCTCCGGGACGGAGCCGGTCGGATCGTGCCCCTTGCACGGCGGCAGCGCTCCCGACAATACCAATGTTTCGGGTTGGGACACACCGGCCGCACCTCCCCGACCTGCTGCCGGCAAGACATCTGTAGCGCCGCTAACGTTACAGCCGGTTCCAGGACAGCCGCGGCCTCCCTCTGAACTCTCCGCCGGCGCCGAACAGACCGCCTCCCCTACGGCCCCACCCGCCGATCCTGAAGCCACGCAACCGCGGGCCAAAAAGAAAGGCTTCTTCAGGAACCTTTTCAAACGCAACTGAGCCGCCAGACCGTCGCTTTTGGTGGTCTGCATTCTTCTCTTGTGTGACAGACTTTCGAGGACTTGCAAAACCGTCGGGCAGCCAATCCTGGCTTTCAGCCGGCTTTGGCTCGGTGCGAGAATTTGTCCGCAGGCGGAAAAAGCCGTCTCTCCACAACAGCTCTACAAGTGTGGGGCGGACGCCTCGTCCTGGGGGCCCCCTGGGCACGACCCCCAGGTCGCCGGAACCGCAAGTTTCAGACTCATTTGGTGCGCGCCTTCGCGGCGCGCAAAAGCGGGTGCGGCCAAGATTGACCGCCTCACCAATTTCCATTGCCGAATTTTGCAAGTCCCTCTTTAGTCCGTCTGCGGCAACGGCGGAGCCTTCCCTTCGGGGACTGTTCTGACCGTAAATTTTTTGGTATTTCAATTGACCAGGGCGAACGTTAACCCTCTACCAAAGACTCCGACATTCTGCTATCGTGTCTCACAGGAGCTTCAGGTACAAAAATGAACAAAAGCCAGGTCTTGCTTTTGAGCGCCGCCCTTTCTTCCACGCTGATGGTGGGCGCTCTGTCTGCACAGTTAGTAACTGCGTCTTTGGAAGGCATTGTCAAGGATCCCAGCGGCGGCGTAGTTCCCTCCGCCAAAGTGGAGGTCATCAATACCTCCACCAACGTGAAGAACGACGCCGTCACCAACGCCGACGGGCGCTTTGTCCTGCCCTCGCTTCAGCCTGGCGGACCCTACGCGGTTGTCGTCGAGGCGGCCGGCTTCAAGAAAGAAGAGCGCTCCGGCATCACGCTCGAAGTCAACCAATCCGCCCGCATCGAAATTCCCTTGCAGATCGGCCAGGCTAGCGAGACGGTGAAAGTGACCGGCGAAGCTCCGCTCTTGGAGGCCAGCACAGCCGCCATGGGGCAAGTGATCGACAGCCGGAGTGTCGTCAACCTGCCGCTGAACCAGCGGAACGCCTACTCGCTCGTCTTTCTGGCGCCTGGCGTGACGGGCAGCGTTTCCACCGCCTACAACAGCCAGAATATGTCGATGAACGGGGGCCGGCCGGGCAGTTCCGAAATCCTGGTGGACGGGATTCCCGCCGCGCCCGCCCTGGTCAACCCCATTCAAGGCTTTGCGGTGTTCCCGTCGGTGGAATCGGTGCAGGAATTCAAAGTTGAAACTAACGCCTACTCAGCCGAGTTTGGCCGCATGGGCAGCGGCGTCGTCAACCTGATCTATCGCTCCGGCACCAACCAGTTCCACGGCAGCGCTTTCGATTTTCTGCGAAATTCGGATCTTGATTCCAATACCTTTTTCTCCAATCGAAACGGTGTGGCGCTGCCGAACTTCAAACGCAACCAGTTCGGAGGCAGCCTGGGAGGTCCGCTGGATATTCCAAAGCTCTATCACGCGCGCAACAAAACCTTCTTCTTCGTGGCGTATGAAGGTCTGCGGCAAGGCACTGGATCCACCCTGACGACCACGGTGCCGACCGCACTGCAACGCGTCGGGAACTTCTCCCAGACGTTAAACGCGGCGGGCCAGGAGGTGATCATCTACGATCCCACCACCACCGTCGCCTCGGGTACCGGCTATGTGCGGACGCCCTTTCCAGGGAACATCATCCCGGCCAGCAGCATCAACCCTGTGGCAGTGAACGTGATGAAATACTATCCGCTGCCGACCCAGCCGGGAGCGGTCAACTCGGGCTTGAACAATTACTATGCCGCCACGACCAGCGTGGTGAACACCGATACCGTCGACGCGAAAGTGGATGAGAACATCAACGAAAAGAATCGCTTCTTCTTCCGCTATTCGCAACGCAACCTGCAGCAGCCGCCACCCATCTATTTGCCCGCTGCTGTCTCGATCGCTCAATACAATGCCGCCTATAATCCGCAAGTTTCGCATAGCGCTGCGTTCGACTACACCTACACGGCCAGCCCTACGTTCCTCATGGAATTTCGCTACGGTTTTTCGCGCACGGCGCTGAACTGGACCACTTTGAGCGACGGCTTCAATCCAACCTCGCTCGGTCTACCCAGCTACATTGCGGCGAATGCTGACCGCCTGCTCTTCCCGGGTTTCGAACTGACCAACTACTACGGACTGGGAGACCCGGGGCAGGGAACTGCGAAGAGGAGCGGTTTCGATACTCATTTATTGGGCGCCAACTTCACCAAGGTGCTCACCAGCCATGTCATCAAGTTCGGCATGGAGGGCCGCCTGATGCGGGTCAATGACGTTGAATCCGGTTCCTCCACCGGCGACTACACCTTCACACAGGCACTGACCCAGGGTCCCAATCCGAACGCGGCGAGTTCCAACGCCGGCAACGCCATCGCCACGTTTCTGTTGGGAGTGGGTAGCGGCACCATGATCCAGGACTCGAAGGACGCCGCCTCGCAAAGCCTCTACTATGGATGGTTTATCCAGGACGACTGGAAGGTGACCCAGAAATTCACGCTCAATCTGGGCCTTCGCTACGATGTCGATATCCCGCGTACCGAGCGCCACAACCGCATGGCGACCTTCGATCCATTCGCCGCGTCTCCGCTCGCCTCCGAGACCGGTATCGCGGGTTTGCGCGGCGGCCTCGTCTACCCGGACGTCGCCGGTAGTAGCCGCCGCCAGTTCCAGCCGACATGGAAGGACTTCGGTCCCCGCATCGGCTTCGCTTACCAGGCCTTCAAGGACACAGTGGTCCGCGGGGGCTACGGTATGTTCTATTCGCCGTCCTATCGGGAGGCGGGCGCCACCATTGGCAACGAGGGCTTCAGCGCCGTGACTACTTACACGGGAAGTCCCAATGGACTCACGCCGTCGGTGTATATCAACAATCCTTTCCCCAACGGCTTCAACCCGATTGTGGGCAGTTCGCTGGGGCTGCTGGCAGGTCTGGGAACATCCTTCGAAGCACCGCTTTATGGAGACAACCAGGTTCCCTACACCCAGAACTGGGATTTCGAAATTCAACAGCAGTTAAAAGGAAACTTTCTAGTCGACGTCTCTTATGTGGGAAGCCATTCCGTCCACATCAACCAGTCCGGCGAGAACGACCTGAACCTCAATCAGTTGACTCCTCAAGCCCTGGCGCTGGGAACCAAGCTGCAGACCAGCGTGCCCAATCCGTTTTACGGGATCATCACGACCGGGCCCGAATCTGCCGCGACTATTCCTTACAGCTACCTGGTGGCTCCCTTTCCCCAGTACACTGCGGTTGATGCGTCGTATGTGGGCGGCGGCTACGCCAACTACAACGCCTTTCAGTTGAAGGTTGAGAAGCGCTTCAGTCATGGCCTGAGCGTTCTTCTGGCTTTCACCGGTCAGAAATCGATCGATGACTATTCCATCATCTCGAACGTGGGCAACAACACCGGCGGCATTCAGAACATCTACAACCGCCAGGGAGACAAGGGCGTTTCCTCCAACGATATCTCCCAGCACCTGATCATCAGCGGCGTCTACAATCTTCCCTTCGGACGCGGCCAGATGTTCGGAAAGAATTGGAACAGGGCCATCGACGCGTTCCTGGGCGGCTGGCAGGTGAACTCCATCGCCACGTATCAAACCGGATTCCCGCTCTCCATCACCACCACCAACACCTCCAGCTCCGGCAGCACTACTTTGCGCCCGAACAACAATGGGCAGGACCCCAACTTGAGCACCCCGATTTCGACGCGACTGAACCAGTACCTGAATGTCTCCACGTTCTCGCAGCCGGCGCCCTTCACTTTCGGTGACCTGACCCGCACGCTGGCTAACGTGCGCGCGCCGGGAACGGAGAATATCGACTTCTCGCTATTCAAGAACTTCCATATCGTGGAAAATCTCAGCCTGCAGGTTCGCGCCGAGGCGTTCAACCTGCTGAATCAGGTCGTGTTTGGCGCCCCCAACCAGGTGCTGTCTTCGGGCCAATTCGGCGTGATCTCCAGCCAGTCAAATTCGCCCCGCACGATCCAATTCGGCTTGAAGCTGCTATTCTGAGCGGCCTACTTCGACATCTGAACCGTCAAGGTCTGCTTACCGCCCGAGGCGACGGAGACCTTGACGGCCGTTTTCCTAAGCTCCTCGAGGGAATCGCCAGCCCCGGAATTCCCCTCGTCGTCAATGACCCGCGCAGTCGCCGGTAATCGCCCGGAATACACGCTCCAATCCTTTTCGCTAGACAGCGACGAGCTGCTGCCCGCCGTCGATGTCGTAGGTCGCGCCCGTAAGGGCGGTGTTAATCATGATGTGTACGGCTAGTGCGGCGACGTCGGCCGGTTCGACGACGCGCCGGATGGGAAGCGTGTCGCGAAGCTGCTTGCGGCGGTTTTCGAGTTCATCGCCGAGCAGCGATGCCGACAATGGTGTGTCAACGAAGCCGGCGGCGATGAGGTTGACCCGGATGGGCGCAAGCTCGAGCGCCAGGTTGGCTGTGAGAGCGGGGAGTGCGGCAGTGATTGTCGACACGATCCCGCGGCCGACGCCTGGGCGGCGCCCTCCGATGCCGCCTATGAACAGCAGCGTGCCTCCCGGCCTCACATTGCGGGCGTTGCGGGCGACCTGGACCATCAACAAGATGTGCTCATCGAGGGCGCGGCGCGCCTGCTCAAAGTCCATGTCGATGAGCCGCCCGTAGTGCGGCCGGCCGGCCGTTACCATCACGTGATCGATCGTCGCTGGCAGGTCGCGGAAGAACCGCTCGAGGGGAGCCGGCTCCGTGGCATCGAAGGCCGCCGTGCTCAGCGCACCGAGCTCGCTCGCAGCGCGCTGGAGGCGCTCGGGATCCCGGCCGGTGAGGATCACCTTGGCCCCCTCAGCGCTTGCTCTCCGGGCCGTTTCGAGCCCCATTCCGGCGCTGCCGCCGATCACCACGACGGTTTGCCCGAGAAGTTCCGGCTCGCGCTGACTGGGAAAGGCGGTGGTTGCGGTGCTCATGATTCCTCCGATCTGCTGTCCAAACTTACGGCTGTCATCTTAAGGCGTGACGCTCCTGCGCCAGCGGTCAGGTGGGCAGGAGGCCGTGTCCGAACCCCCGCCTACGTGTCCACATCCGTCATTCCGGCAGCTTTCCGCCGGACCGCTCCGCCACCATGTGCGCGGCGTACCAGTCGGGCCAGTTCTCGTCGCGCTGCCCGGTGCGTTTCTCGTGCTCGCCGTGGGCGGCCGCCGCACGTTTGAGCGCGCTCGCCAGGTCGCTGGCGGAGCTGAATGAAGTCGCGGCAGAGTCGATGCGCCCGGGAAGCCTGGTGGTGATTTCCTGCAACAGCCAGCCGTTGCCGTCGGGATCGCTGAACGAGGCGAACGTGCGGTAGCTGCGATGCTCGGGATCCGGACCGCTGATGCGGAGCCGCCCAAACAGGTAGGGCTGGTCCGGGCCGGCGTACACGCCGCCGGCGTCGTGGAACGCCTCGCTGATCGCGACCCCGCGATCAAGCAACTCTTTGCGGGCGGCCGCGATGTCGGAGACGATCAGGTACAGGCCCTGGGCGGAGCCGGGCGCTGCCGCAGTGACGTTCCTGCCGAAGATGACCGAGCAACCCGAGCCTGGCGGCGTGAACTGGATCACGCGGAAGTCGGCACCGTTGTCGTAGTCGGCGTCGAGCCGCCACCCGAGCCTCCCGTAGAACTCCTTCGCCCGGTCGATATCCGAGACGGGGATGACGACTATCTCAAGCTTTGTATCAACTCGCACGACGCTGGCGTCCCTGGTCGCGTCCTCACTGAGGACTTCGATGGTGCTCATACTTGCCTCCCGGCCCTGATCAACATGCTCTCTTTCATTTTCAGTTCCGTTTCAATCTCAAAAGTCAGCTCTTCGATCAGCCCCTACTGCCGGGTGATCTGATACAACCGGGGCTGTCGAACCTCGAAGCGGCTTGGATCGACTCGGCTTCGCATCCTAAGGCACGCCTCCTAACGATAATGTGCGCTATTGAAGAAACGAATACATCACAAAATGCAGTAACTCCTGGCTAACTCGTGGAGGGGGGCTGCGGATACCACACTAGAGGTACTGACTTCCTGCATGCTATCCGCGTTAGGTGGAGCCGGCATTGCGTGGAAGTCGCGCAAGTTTCGCCCTGGAGGTCGAAACTAAAGTCTGTCTCACATTCGACAAAATGGTATTAGAATAGTGCCAGAGGAGGCCAGCATGGTTTCCAAATCACTCACCCACGGTGTGCACACGTCGACCCTAGTAAGATTCCTCGCGCCGGTGCTGCTCAGCCCGGCCCTCGCCGTTTGCCAGTCAACACTACTCGACGCGACACGCCTCTCTAAGTCCGCCCAACCCGAAGTAAAGACCGAACTTTCACCCGAGGCTCGTGGCGATGTCTACATGGCTCGCAAAATGTACCGCGATGCCATCGATGCGTATCGTCAGGGGCCGGCCGATTCCGCCGTGATCTGGAACAAGATCGGAATCGGTTATCATCAGCTTCTGGAACTGAATACAGCGAAGAAGAATTACCAGCATGCACTCAAACTGGATCCTAAGTACTCCGAAGCGGTCAATAACCTGGGCACCATCGAGTACGCTCAGAAGAGGTATCGTTCCGCCATCAATCGCTACCGCGCGGCCCTGAAGCTCAAGCCGGATACGGCTTCCTACTATAGCAATCTGGGCACAGCGTTTTTCGCCCGCAAGGACTATAAGAGCGCGGCCCTCGCCTACCAGACCGCAGTGAAGCTCGATCCCGATGTTTTCGAAAACCATAGCACCTTCGGCACCACCCTGCAGGAACGCAGCGTGGCAGAGTTCGCCAAGTTCCACTACTATCTCGCCCGCATGTATGCCAAGGCCGGCCAGAACGAACGCGCCCTGCTGTATATCCGTAAATCTCTGGAAGAAGGCTTCAAGGACCGCAAGCTCTTCATGGAAGAGCCCGAATTCGACGCACTCCGCGCTACCCAAGAGTTTAAAGACCTCATGATCCTGGAACCTCGTGTATTGTAATGTGAGACAGACTTCCGTCTGTCTTTTCCTTCTCCTGGCGGGTTGTTCCCGCCCTCAGTCCGCCGGTCCCGCACGCATCGCGGTGCTCCGCTTTGAGAATCTGACGTCCGACGCGTCCCTCGACTGGATGGGACGCGCCGCCAGCGAGATCGTCTCACATGAGCTTGCAGGCGGTAAGATCGCCGTACTCTCCGGCGCCGCGCTGCACGCCAGTCCCCTCGCACAACAAAGGGCTCCCGGCGTGCCCGGTGAGTCTGCCGAGCGCACTGCTGCGATCGCAGGGGGAGCCACCCGTATCGTGATCGGCCAGATCTCCCGCGTCGGGAACCGTCTGATGGTCGACGTCACCGAACGCGATCCAGCGAACAATAAGACGGTCGAGAACTTCACCCTCGCGTCGCCTGATGCGAACGGTCTGTATTCTCTGGCCGATGCCGTGGCCCGACACTTTTCTCCGCAGGTCACGCCCTTCGAAACCAGCAATAACGACGCGATCGCCGCCTGGGCCCGCGCCCTCGAAGAGACCGACTACGCGAAGGTCACCGGGGATTACTCTCACGCTGTCCAAGCCGATCCTCAATTCGCGTCCGCCTGGCTTGCCTGGGCCTCCACCACCGCCGCGCATGGCGATCGTGCGGGCGCGGCTCAAATCCTCGGCGACGCCCGCCAGCACGCCGATCGCTTCAACCCCCTCGACCGTGCGCGCCTGAAACTCGCCACGGTAGAACTGTCAGGCGACCGTGTCGCGATTCTCGCGGCCATGAACGAACTGGGCCGTCTGACTCCCGACGATCCCGCGACCCTCAGCGCCATCGCCGACCGTAACTTCGGGGCGCGACAATATCCGGCTGCCATCGCGGGCTACCGGCGCCTGACTCAACTCACTCCCAATAGCGTCGTCGTCTGGAATCAGCTTGGCTACGCCTTGCTGTTGGCCGGCGACTATGACGGGGCGATGGCCGCGCTGCGGACCTATCAGCAACTGGCTCCCAACGACGCCAATCCGCTCGATTCGCAGGGTGATGTCGCGTTTGCCTCTGGCCGCTTCTCTGACGCCGGAAGATTCTACGAGCAGGCGACCGCCAGGAACCCGGCGTTCTCGAATTCGGCCGATCTGTACAAAACCGCTGCAGCCTTGCTGATGACCGGCGATGTCCCCGGTGCGGACAAGAAATTCCAGGCCTGGGTCACCGCCCGCCGCGCCGCGAAGGACCCGTCAGTCGATATCCGGTCGGCTGAGTGGCTTTTCATTTCCGGCAGACACGCCCAGGCTCTCGCGGCTCTCGCCAACCTCGCCTCCGGGTCTCAGCCTGAGTTCCAGGCTCCTCAAAGGAAAGCGATAGTGTTGACCCAGATGGCTATTTGGGACCTGCAACTCGGAAACCGTGACCGCGCCTTGCGCGAGTCCGATGACGCGCTGAAGACTGGCGCTCCTTCTGCGGCCACTTTGATCGTGCGCTTTGCCTCGGAGAACGTCCATACTCCTGCCCAGTGGTCGGTTCTTGCCGATCGCATGTTCCGGGCCCCGCAGTTGGCGCAACTGAAGCCGGTGGCGCTGGCCTACGCCGCATATTTATCTCACCAGTGGGATGCCGCTGCTCCGCTGTGGAAGCAACTGGTCGACGGTTCGTCATCCGACGATTCCATCACCCCGGTAATCTACGGTCAGATTCTGGTGGAATTAAAGCATCCCCATGATGCTGAACCGTATGTCCGGCTCTTCCCGATACTTGATCCTCAATCCATCCGGGAATTCCTCTCGCTCGCGGTTCCCAAAATCTTTGATACTCGGGCCGACGTACAGGCGAGCGAAGGCAAGACCGCCGAAGCGGAGGCCAGCCGCAAAGTCTTCAGCGCCTTGTGGGGCAGACTTTAGTCTGTCCTCCGCATCAACTGGTGGGGCAGGCAGTTTCGTCTGTCAGGTATGCTTGCGTGGCAGGACGACCGCGGGACCGGTACTCCGCGCCACGATCTCGGACTCCAAATGAAAAAGGACGTCCTACAGCGCCTCCTTGCCGTCTGGGCCGCGGGTGAAGTTCGAGTGCCGTGTCTCAAACATCCGGGCAACACCTGGGTCGCGCGGGGGTGTGGACAACGTAGGGGCAAACCGTACAAGCCTGTGTTCCCACTTGGGCAAACCAGCGGCACGTGCTTCGAATCACACATGAAGGTAGCGGTGCAGACGCCTCTCGCACGATCCGCTCCCCGTCGGGCGACTGAAGCACTTGATCGATGACGCCGCAACGCGAAGCATTCCACTGAGCACATTGGTACTCCACGCAAGGTTCAGCGAAGCGAAAACTAGACTCGGGATTGCCTCCACGCCGGGCTTGGGCAACAAAGTCGGCATCAATCGGCATGACCGGCGCGACATAGCCGAGGACACCGCTGCTACCCACGATACCGAGCAGGACAGCCCCCTCCTTGCAGCGTCCGCTGGGACACATCCGGGCCATCCTACGTTTCCCCTCCGTAAAGAGCGGTCATTCTTCCGCAGTTCTGATAGCGATGCCCTGCGTACCGGTAGGTATCCCAAAGATCGCTGGCGAAGCAGCAGTCCCGCCCGCGAGGAAGTCTATGGCGATGGGGGTCTTCAGTTTCGCGCCGGCAATTTCGTTTAATACGGCCTTTTGGACCGCCTGCACGATATTTTGTACGGCTGCGGGGGGCAGTTCCACGTCAATCGAAATCGTGAACTGGTTCTTAGGCGCTTTATTCGCTACGGTCAACACTCACCTCCAGAAATATCGAGCTGGTCTAATGGGGGATGAAACATTCGCCTTCATAGGGGCATATGAGAAGACGCTGCGGCTCTACGCCCGCTGCTTCGGTGGCCGGTCCATCGGCGAACGGCGCTCTACAGACCGGCCGCACCTGCGGAGGCTGCCGCAATGGAGATCCCACAATTGTGACTTCATCCTGAATGGCAATGCTTTTCATTTGATCATCTCATCCCGTCTAACTTTTGACCTAAGCAGCATGGCATCCATTCTTGCCGCATTTCAGGAGGTCTATGACTCCGATTTGCGGTTCTACTCCCGTTGTGCCGATGGTCGTGCTGCTGGCGAACGGCGCTCTGCAGATCGGCCCTACCTGTGGAGGCTGCCGCAACTCGACTCCCAACGCTACGATTTCATCCTGTTTATCTTTGTCTCGCATTCGCGTCAATCTCCTTTCTAGCGAGGAACAATTTGACAATTGCCGCCGAACTCATCACATTGAATGTGTATCTGCGGCTCTATACCCTCGACGCCCGCGGTCGCGCCGGTTGCGAGTAGCCCCCTATTGACCCCCTCTACCTGCATCGGGAGGTGCAACCGCGACGCCTGGCTCAAGGTTTCGTCTTTGGTGCAAATATTCTGCATTGGATCGTTATCCTTTCGCTTGCAATCTTTAATGACTCGCGGCCCGTCTCAGAACAAGCCGCCGGTTCGGAAGCACGGCCCCACAGCGTAAGACGAAAGCATCCTGCAGATCCCAAGGCTCGGATTCACCCAACGCGAGAAATAAGCCTTGTCATTCGCTTCGGGCCCACTGACCACTCTTAAGAATTCGCTCTTACCGGCAGAAGTCTCTCCCACTGGATACCTGACCATAAAGATCGAGAGAAGTTTTTTCCTGTCGACCGGCGCGGATTGGGTTGGCGGTCCTGCTAATTCCATTTATGTCCCTCTTCCCACGTCCAGCCTTTCTAACTAAGAACAGCGATAATGCTGCCAAGCCCCAAACCAGCCAAAAACGACTCGATTTCGAACGAGGGTTGGATGCCTGATTCGGCTGACAAAGTTGAGGCTAAAGCCGCCCGGTTCACTGGCGCGGCCTGTAGGGGCAATCGCAATTGACTTCCTGCTGGCATACCTTCATCGTTTATGGTTGCATTGAACATTTGTTCACTCCTTCCAAATCTTGCGCTTTTCGAATCTTCTTGAGCATCGTCGCCCGATGCCGTAAGCCAACCTGATCACACTGAGACAATCTAGGGGTTGTTCTACCCCAGCCGAATTAAGAGAAGAGCCACGTGCCAAGCGCGATCAGCGCGGCCGTGAGCAGTATGGAAGGCTCTACGCCTGAATCGCCCGCCAGACTGGAGCTCATAGTGGATCGATTGATGGGGGCCGCTTGCACCGGCATGCGAAGTCCGGTTCCTACCGAAGTAATTCCGTTGTTCATTGTTCATGTCCTTTCGATCTGATCTGGTTAAATAAATGACCGCTCACTAACTAAGTTCCAGGTACGGTTATCAATTTGCATCCGGTCTTCGGGCTGCAATGTATCAGGCTGGCCTGAGGCTCGACTCCCGACGAATCCGACTCAATGGAGTCGGATGTAAACATGGCTCGCTCAAGCGGCCGCACCTGGAGCGGCAACCGCAACGCATTCTCGAGCGAAACGTTCTGGTCCTTGATGCCAAGCATTTTCATGATCTGTCCTTCTTTCCTGTCTTTTTACTCGGAAATTCCGTACTCCAGGGCGTAACAGATTTCCTGAGCCGTTCCGCGGAGGTTGTCGCAGACCGACTGCGACGGTTCCACGCCGGCGTCACAAACCAAAAAATCTGTCGTTAACAGTTCCCGACGGACAGGGGAACTCTGAACTGGAAGTTGCATGGGTCTCTCCCTTGTTTGAATTTAGGAACCTGGTACTGCGAAGAAGCGGACGGGCGCGATGCTGACGGGCATCTCGTCGCTGACATCCACGGTCAGTAGAATGACCGTGTTCGCTCGATTGGAATTCTCTGGATCGAAAAACGTGAGCTGGACGTCCCAGCAATCCGAACCCATTCTACAGAACGGACTCCGGGTCGTCGAAATGCTGCTCAAGGTATAGATTCCTGTCTGACCCGCTATGGGTGTAACCATGCCGACCGAAGCCGGGTTCATGGCCTTGGCGATGCCTTCGGCGGCTGCAAACGCGTTGGTTGCACTGTAGTTCAGAGCGCGATCCGACGAGGCTTGACCCAGGTTGCGAAGCTGATAATAAACGTAATCGATGAAATTACGCAGAGCGGTTTCGGCAGCGGTCGCATATGCGGCGGAGTTTTCGGGCTGCTGAGTGGCCGTCACTGCGGCCACCACTTGGCTGACCAACTGATTTTCGTTCCAACTGTATAGACCGCGAGCCTGTGCCCTGACCACAGGCACAGTCTGACCGGAGAATAATTGTACCGTGCGGCTGGTCAGAACCCCCGACACCGACACCCGCGAGACATAATTGATATCGGTGGTCGGCAGGGTCTCGCCGGCTAAGGCCATGCGCAGACCCTTGTACACTTCCTCCGCGTACGGCACCTCGGCCTCGATGGCATAGATCGGCGTCAAGTCCAGATTAAAGGTCCAGATCAGTTTCGTGGATTCCCACGGGCTGGCATTCAGGTATGCCAACAGTTGCCTGGTGTCGTAAGGGTTAGGCGGCGAAAAGACGGTCGTGCCATCGGGCCGGGTCACCTCTACGCTCGGCATCAGTTGGCGGAAAGAATCGCGTCGGGCCTCGGTGCCGAAATCGAAGCTGACGTTGCCGACCACAAACACGTTGGATTGCACAGTGGAGCAACCGCAACTGGGTACCACCCCGCCGGCCACCACGCCTGGTCCGGTGTTCGGCCCGGAGACAGCCAACGCCCGTGGCGGGGCCGCGGCCGGACTAACGGCAGTTGATCCAACCGCAGCGGCTAAAGCTCGCTCGGGGAGCCCGCCGGGCGCAGCGGTTTCAGCACCGGGGGCCCCTTCAGTCACTTCGGAATTTACCATGGTTTCCTCATACCCTCCGTCTTTGATTAGCGCGTAGGCCCCCTCGACATTCAGAGCACCGGATAGGAACCGATGACATCCGATGTTTTCGCGCGGCTCACACTTGTACGAACTCCTCAGAATAACTTCGCGAACTGCAAGGGGCTCGATCTTTCCACTCTTTTGCCTCTCAATACTCAACAATAAAGCGGCCACGCCCGATACAATCGGCGTGGCGAAACTACTGCCCGTAAGGCGAGCCGTGCCGCCCCCAGGAACCGCACCCAGGATGTTCTCGCCGGGAGCGAGCACCCCCTTGGATCTGTACGCTTCTCCCCAGTTGCTGATTTCGAGCGGTTTCCCGTCGGTCCCCAAAGCACCCACTGCGAGGACGGACGAGAGAGACGCTGGAACATGCAAGCACTCGCACCCATCGTTACCAGCAGCGGCAACCACAAGCACGCCACTCTCCACGCAATGCTGCACGGCGCGGGCGAGCAGCGCATCACCTTCGCCGTTGGGAGATCGCTGACCGCCGCTGATATTAATGATGTGCGCGCCACCCTGTACCGCCTGCTCGATGGCCCGCGCGAGATCGAGCTGCGAAAGTGACGGCCGCTTTCCATCTCCGAACACCGGCAGGATGAGGCCCCGACAGCGCGGCGCGATTCCCGGCACTGGCCCGCCGGGCTGTCCGAAAATAATGCTTGTGACATGCGTTCCATGAACAGACATCGTTCCCGCGCCGGCGGGTTCATTCACCAACGTCGCATCGCGTGTTAGGTCTGCCCCCTTGAAACACGGGTGACCCATATCAACCGGTCCATCAAGAACCGCGATGCAGATTTCCGGATCTCCCAGCGTCTCCTTTTGAAGGGACTCCAGCCCGGCCAGAAGCCGCGATAAATCGTCTTGTGTCACAGCTTCCGCGGACCTCGCAGTACACCTTTCTAGGGACCGATCCTGGCATCAACTGAGACACTTACGGAAAGCGAGACCTAAAACTCAGTCGAATACTTCTTTGTTCACGCACTTAATCGATCGATTTGAATACTTACGAAGCCTGATATTACACACTCATCCGATGCGAATTGGCGTTATCTGGCAATAACTAAAGCCACGGATGACCCTTCTGCGACCGTCTTCCATTTGACCTGCCTCCGTATGCCAAATGTCGGTCAGAAAAATCAGAAAAGCCGGTTTGTTGACATCCCTAGGCTGTGTATCAGCCCAAGCACCCTTCGAATAATACACAAAGTATAAGGACCTCACAATGATCTAAAAGATAGCTAGTTACAATTTCGGGTGTTATTATTGTCCGAGGTAAGTCAAGAATGTCCATCCTGTGGCACCCCGTAACCCCCAAAGACATCGAGCCAAGCCTGGCAATTCAAACCAAACATCGGGGTGATACCGTAGTAGGGATCCAGGCCGCTGTCGAAGCGTGGCGTGTTTTGATGCGCGATCCTTTTTTTGCCTCAGCAGTCTTTGAGGCCGACCCGCCGATCAAAGGCTATCGTCAGATTGGATTTGGTGCATCTGTTCTTGTTTCAAGCAGCTTCGCCGACGCCGAGATCGCCGCACCGCGCCCGGATCTCAACTCCAGGATTATTGAAAGCGTTTGTTCACGGCAACCGGTGCTGGCTACACATAATGAAGTGGCGCGAGCAAACGCCGGTGAGGGCGTGGACGTGGTGGTCCTGTATGGTACATGGAGAGATGAACTCGTCAATATGGAGCAGCGGCACGAGGTTCAAACGCTTCTGGCGTCAACTTTCACCGACTGGCACAGGGGGTTTCGCGTGCGAAGAATCTTGCATGAGACAGCCAACGAATCGTCGAGAGATTTCGTAAGCCGTTCAACGGTGTACCAGCCGGTCGCAGAGTTTCCTGACCTAGGTAGGACCATCCACTTGATGACTCGCGATACGGTGAAACTTATGCCTGCGTCTCTAGGCAATGTTATTTTTAGCTATCGAGAGCCACTGCTGCGC
Source organism: Terriglobia bacterium (assembly GCA_963747535.1). Classification (GTDB taxonomy): domain Bacteria; phylum Acidobacteriota; class Terriglobia; order Bryobacterales; family Bryobacteraceae; genus CAVVFX01. The sequence goes on along the minus strand of CAVVFX010000023.1, from coordinate 438,941 downwards.
CTCCGCTCTTCCGATCAGCGACTGCTGGCGGCGGCGCTCACGGGCACGACGGATCCGGAGTTGGCCGGCGAACTCGGTGTTTCGCTGTCGGCCGTAAAGGCCCGCTGGCGTTCAACTTTTGAGCGCATCGGAGAAACCCGCCCCCATTTGGTGATCGACGTCGAGGATCATGATGGTCGCGGGTCGCAGAAACGACATCGCGTTTTGTCTTACCTACGAACTCACCCGGAAGAATTGCGGCCTTATGATTGGAAATCGCGGCTCCAAAGTAATACGGCCTGACTTGAAAACGAATCTCTGCGGGCCCTCCCCGGCGACGATGTCAGCGCATATTCTTTTGCGATTTTCTGACCGCTACGACCCGCCGATGCGGGTCCAATCCGCTCGCGGCGTGGCCCGCGGTGTCGTTGTGCGACTGGCCGCCCCAGGGCGCCCGCAATCCCGACGAGTGGCCCCCCGGCCCAATTCAATCCCTTTGACCCGCATCGCCGGGCGCGCAACGTTCCCTGAATCGCTATAATAATCCGAAGTAAAAGGAGTGAGGATGAGTAACGTACGGGTACTCGTAGGCACACGTAAGGGTGCATTTATTCTAACGTCGGATGGGAAGCGCGAAAGCTGGGACGTCTCCGGCCCGCATTTCGGAGGGTGGGAAATCTACCACCTCAAGGGGTCGCCCGTTGACCCGAACCGCCTGTACGCATCCCAGTCGACCGGCTGGTACGGACAGTTGATCCAGCGCTCCAGCGATGGCGGCAAGACCTGGGAACCGGTCGGCAACAAGTTCGTATACGACGGTGTGCCCGGCACGCACCAGTGGTACGACGGCACGCCCCATCCCTGGGAATTCACGCGTGTGTGGCATCTCGAACCGTCGCTGACCGATCCCGAGACCGTTTACGCCGGAGTGGAGGACGCAGCCCTGTTCCGCTCCACCGATGGCGCCCGGACATGGCAGGAACTTTCCGGACTGCGCGGCCATGGCACCGGATCCGCTTGGACGCCGGGAGCCGGTGGGATGTGCCTGCACACGGTCATTCTCGATCCCGCGGATCCCCAGCGGATCTTCATCGCCATCTCGGCTGCGGGCGCTTTCCGTACTGACGACGGCGGCCAGACCTGGAAGGCCATCAACCAGGGCCTACGTTCCGCCCATATTCCCGATCCGACGGCTGAAGTCGGCCATTGCGTGCACCACATCGCGATGCACCCTTCGCGCCCCGGCGTCCTGTTCATGCAGAAGCACTGGGACGTGATGCGCAGCGACGATGCCGGCGATTCGTGGCACGAGGTGAGCGGGAACCTGCCCACCGACTTCGGCTTCGCACTCGATATTCACGCCCACGAGCCGGAAACCATTTACGTGGTCCCGATCAAGAGCGATTCCGAGCATTATCCGCCCGATGGCAAACTGCGCGTGTACCGCAGCCAGACGGGCGGCAACGAGTGGGATGCGCTTAGTTGCGGTCTCCCGCAGAGCGACTGCTACGTCAACGTGCTGCGGGACGCCATGGCTGTCGATTCGCTGGATTCCTGCGGCATTTATTTCGGCACCACTGGCGGGCAGGTCTACGCGTCGGCCGATGCCGGTGACCATTGGGCGCCGATTGTCCGCGATCTTCCGGCCGTGCTGTCGGTCGAGGTGCAAACCCTCAAATGATTCGGGTGGTGCTACCGGCGCATCTGCGGACGCTGGCGCGCGTGGCGGGTGAGGTGGAACTCGAGGTCAGTGGGGAGGTGACGCAGCGCTCGGTGCTCGATGCCCTCGAAGCGCGTTATCCGATGCTGTGCGGCACCCTCAGGGATCACGTCACGCACCAGCGCCGGCCGTTCGTGAGATTTTTCGCCTGCGAAGAGGACCTGTCCCATCAATCGCCGGACGCGCCCCTGCCCGAAGCCGTTGCGTCGGGAGCGGAGCCTTTTCTGATTGTCGGAGCGATCGCCGGCGGATAGAGACCTTTGGGCACGACCGCCTGGTCGCCTTAGTAATTCACAATCCTGGCGAACGACTCCGGATCCAGACTCGCGCCACCCACCAGCACGCCGTTGATCTCCTTTTCAGCCATCAGCGTCCCGGCATTATCCGGCTTAACGCTGCCGCCATAAAGAATCCGCAGCGACGCTGCCGCCTCTACTCCAAACAGCAAGCCACATTCATTGCGAATCACCGCATGTGCGTCCGACGCAATCTGCGGCGTCGCAGTTTTGCCGGTCCCAATGGCCCACACCGGCTCGTACGCGATCACGATCTTGGCAAACTGCTCCGGCGTCAAGCTACCCACGCCCTCGCGGAACTGCGTAATCAGAACCTCTTCTGTTTTCCCGCCTTCCCGCTCTTCGAGTCTTTCCCCGACGCACACCACCGGAGTCAGCCCGATCGCCAACGCCGCTTTGGTCTTCTCAAACACGCTATCGTTCGTCTCGCCAAAATACTGGCGCCGTTCGCTATGCCCGATCAGTACATGACTGGCGCCCGCAGCCACGATCATGTGGCCGGAAATCTCTCCGGTAAAGGCTCCTTCTTTACCGGGATACAGGTTCTGCGCGCCAATCATCACATTGGTTCCGCGCGTCGCGTCGACTGCCGTCGTCAGATCCAGCGCCGGCGGGCAGATCAGAATCTCGCAATGGTGCGCGGCGGCAACCAGGGAGTTGAACTTCTCGAAGAACTGTTTGGTTTCGGCCGGCGTCTTGTACATCTTCCAATTGCCGGCCATCAAGGGTTTACTCATAAAATGTCAGGTAAAAAACTGGTTCCTTTCGAAATGTGAACAGAAAAGTTTTCCGCCACCGTCTGGCCGATGTCGGACAGCGTAGCGCGCGTTCCGAGATCGACACCGTGACGCGCTTCGGGTCCGTAGACCAGCAGCGGAGTGTATTCGCGGCTGTGATCGGTCGAGGGCGTGGTGGGATCGCAACCATGGTCGGCCGTCAGAATCAGCAGATCGCCCGACTTCATTTCGCCCGTGCAGGCAGCGAGCCACGCGTCGAACTCTTCGAGTGCGCGTGCGTAACCCTCTACATCGTTGCGATGCCCGAAGTTTTGATCGAAGTCGACCAGGTTGACGTAAATCAGCCCGGCCGGCGCCTCCCGCATCGCTTCCAGGGTTTTGGCCATGCCGTCGCCATTGTTTTTGGTTTTGACGTGATCGCGAATGCCGCGTCCCAGGAAAACGTCGAAAATTTTACCCACACTGTAGACTTCCACCTTGTGGTCGTCCAACTGATCAAGCAGCATGCCCTTCGGCGGCGGGACCGCGTAATCGTGCCGGTTGGACGTGCGGGTGAACGCCCCCGGCGAGCCGACAAACGGGCGCGCGATCACCCGACCCACCTCGTAAGGTCCACGCAGAATCTCCCGCGCTGTCTCGCAGATCTTGTATTGTTCCCAGAGCGGAATCACTTCCTCGTGTGCGGCTACCTGAAAGACGCTGTCGGCCGACGTGTAGACAATGGGCGAACCGGTGCGCATATGTTCCGCGCCTAACTCCGCAATGATTTCGGTGCCGGACGCGGCCTTGTTGCCGATCGAGGAACGTCCGATGCGCCGCTCGAACTCGTCCAGTATCTCGCGCGGGAAGCCGTGAGGAAACAGCGGGAACGGGCGGTCGAGATGAATCCCGACCATTTCCCAGTGGCCGGTAGTAGTGTCCTTGCCGGGCGAGGCCAGGGTGCAGCGTCCATAGGAGCCGGTAGGATCGGCCGCGCGAGGGAGCCCGTCCATCGGCTTCAGATTGCCCAGGCCCATGGCGCAGAGGTTCGGCACATGGAGCCCGCGCTGACGGACGATATTGCCCAGCGTGTCGCTGCCCGCGTCGCCGTACGCCGCGGCATCCGGCATTTCGCCCACGCCGACACTGTCCAGCACGATCCAGATTATGCGAGAGAACACAAATCCGAATCTAACAGAAACGGAAGTTGCCGGTTGTCGAATGAACGCTTCCGCCTCCGCCGCGCATCGTTGTACCTCATTGATTTTCGGCTTATCTCCTTTATTGACAATACGGCTCCAAAACAACCCGACGCTTCCATGCTATTGAAGTAGTAGAAGATCAAGCGGCTCTGGAAAGTATGGTGAGCAACGAAACTCGAGCGCACTTCGCCACGTCGGGAGTGCCCGGGAGTCTGCGTCAAACATGGTCTGCCCCGCGGCCGCCGACGATCAGCTCATTCCACTCTTGGCGCCGTGATCTTTCCACTGCGCCACTCCGCCTCCGCGTAGCGCTATATTTCCCATGTGGGCAGCTGACGCCGCGCTGATACCAGCCTCCACCGGTGCGGTCGGCGTCTTGCGTGTGCGAATGCACTCCAGCCAGTTACTCAGATGGACACTCTCGCCATCCGGCAGGTCATAGAAATCCGCGCCTCTCGGACCGCTGCCCAGCACCCAATCCATTTCCGGAACCGTCGGTAACGCCGCATTCTTGTTGTGTACATCGCGGCGGCGTTCGGGGATCACCTCAAACCGGCCGCGATCGAGATACAGCGTGCCTTCCGTCCCCATGAACTCCAGCATTGCGCCGTTGCGCGCATTCATGAACGTGGATTCGAAGTACACCTGCGCGCGCGGCGTGCCGTCGAGCGCATGATACTGCAGCAGCGTTTGCGCGGTGTCGGGCGTCTCCCATTCCTCCCGCGAGAACTTATCGCCGATCGACACCGCCGTGCTGGGATGTTCGACGTCCAGATACCAATGTGCAATATCGACGTAATGAACCATCAGATCGTCGAACACGCCGCCGCCGAAATCCCAGAACCAGCGCCACTCCCGGAAGCGATACGCATCGAACGGCTGCTCGCGGGCGGGACCGAGCCACGCCTTCCAGTTCACGGTCGACGGATCGATGTTATAGGTCGCGGTCCCCCGCGCAGCGTTGCGATTCCAGGTCAGGTGCACCTTGCGAATCTGGCCGAGTTGTCCCGACTTCACGATGTCATACGCCTTCTGGAATTGCGGCATGCTGCGCTGCTGCATCCCGACCTGCACGATTCGCTTGTGCTGATTCTGCGCCTCCAGAGCCGCCGGCCCTTCGTCCAGATGATGGGTCAGCGGCTTCTCGACGTAGACGTCCTTGCCAGCCGCACACGCGGCCGTCAGCATGGTCACGTGTTGATGATTGGGCGAGGCGATCAGCACCGCATCGATGTCCTTGCGATCCAGAACCGTGCGATAGTCCTTCACCAGCGACGGCCCGGAACCGGTGATCTTCTGCGCACTCACGAGCGCCTGATCCCAAACGTCGCAGAGCGTGACAATCTTCGCGCCGGGGATCTGCACCAGCGCGCGCATCAGCGCCTGGCACCTTCCGCCGGTTCCGATACAGCCGATGCGGATGGTTTCGTTGGCAGCATACCCTCGTTCGGTGGCCAGGTATCCGCCGGTGACGGCGACGCCCAGGTTCTTTAGCACATGTCGTCTGCTGGGAGGTGGGTTTCGAGGTTCCATGAAATCGTATTCTATCGCCGCTATGCTGGTAGTGTGTTAACCGCGACAGAAAACCATCTCATCCACATCGTCGATTTCGCATTGGCCGAGGCTGCGCGGAAGAGTAACCAATGGTTGGCGTGCCGTCCGGGCTGCTGTCAATGCTGCCTCGGCGCATTCCCCATCACGCAAGCTGATGCGCTGCGCTTGCGCGCCGGACTGCGGGAACTTGCTCACACCGATCCCGAACGCGCAGCGAATGTTTCCAATCGGGCTCGTAACCAGGACTTGAGTCTGTTCCCCGGCGACATCTCCACCGGTATTCTTAGCGAGGATCCGGAATCGCGAGAACGTTTCGAGAGTTTCGCCGATGACGAACCTTGTCCCGCTCTCGATCCTCACGCCGGAACGTGCGATCTTTACGCGTGGCGTCCTATCACTTGCCGCACCTTTGGTCCCGCTCTGCGGCTCAATTCCGATTCCGTCGACGTTTGCGAGCTCTGCTACCAGGGCGCCACAGACGAAGAGATTCTCGCATCCCAGGTCGATCTCGACACCGGAGAATTGGAAGCTGCGCTGGAACGCGAGGTCGAGGATGCAACGCAACTGCGCGGCCAGACGATCGTAGCATTCGCGCTACGCTAAAGATAAGCAGTTCATGCCGCACGCTCCGTCCCGTAAACCCGAAATCATGAGTCCCGCCGGCTATTGGCCGCAGCTTCGTGCTGCCGTCGAGGCGGGCGCGGATGCCGTCTATTTCGGTCTCAAGCACTTCTCCGCGCGCGCTAAGGTCGGCTTTGGACTGGAGGAACTCCCCGAGGTGATCGCCACTCTGCACCAGCGCGGTGTGCGCGGGTACGTGACCTTCAACACGCTTGTATTCGAACACGAGATGGAATCCGCCGCACGGGCTATCGCCGATCTCGCGAAGTCCGGAGTGGATGCACTGATCGTCCAGGACTATGGCATTGTCCGGCTGGCGAGAGAAATTGCGCCGGATCTCGAACTCCACGCCAGCACCCAGATGAGCATCACCGATGCCGCGGGCGTCAAGCTCGCACAGAGCGCCGGACTCCGGCGCGTCACGCTTGCGCGCGAACTTTCGCTCGACGAGATCCGCACGATCTACGACCAAACCGGCTGTGACCTGGAAATCTTCGTGCACGGCGCGCTGTGTGTGGCGTATTCGGGACAGTGTTTTTCGTCCGAGGCATGGGGCGGCCGCAGCGCCAATCGCGGCCAGTGCGCACAAGCTTGCCGGCTGCCTTATGAAATGATCGTCGACGGGTTGCTCCAGCCGCTGCACGACGCACGGTATCTGTTGTCCCCAGGCGATCTCTTTGCCCTGGAGCAGATTCCACGAGTGATCGCTGCAGGCGTTGCCGCACTGAAGATCGAAGGCCGGTACAAGGATGCCGATTACGTCGCCCTGACCACGCGCGCGTATCGCAAAGCGGTGGATGCGGCGTGGGCGGGCCATGACGAATTGGTCCCGGACGCGGAGAAACTGCAACTTGAACAAGTCTACTCTCGCGGACTGGGGCCTTTCTTTCTCACCGGTACCAATCACCAGGCGGTCGTCAACGGGCGCGCCCCGCGTCATCGTGGCGTGCAAATGGGCCGCGTCGAAGCGGTGGAAGTTGATCGCGTCATTATTGAAACCAACGACGCGCATCGCGTAGCACCGCTGAAAGCCGGTGATGGCATAGTCTTCGATGCTGCCGATTGGCGAAGTCCCGGCGAACCGGAGGAAGGCGGACGCATCTATCACGCAGCCTCACTGCGAAACCGCCACGTGGAACTCCAATTCGGCAATGGGGAAGTGCGCTTCAACCGCATCCGTGCCGGAGATCTCGTGTGGCGCACTCATGATCCGGACCTGGAACGGATCACCCGTCCCTACACCCACGCTACTGCTCCGGTGACCCGGCAAGGCGTATCGGTGAAGGTTATCGCGCGCGAAGGCCTGCCGCTTGCGACCGAATGGCATCTTATTAAGCGACCGGAGATCGTGGCGGAAGTCGCGTCGCCGTCGCCGCTGGAACCTGCCCAGAATCGGGCGATCTCGCGGGAGGTGCTGCAGGAACAACTCGGGCGCCTGGGCAACACCGCGTATGAACTGGCGGAACTCGAGATCGAAATCGCGGGCTCGCCGTTTGCGCCGGCTTCGCTATTGAATCAAATGCGGCGTGACGCGGTGGAAAAGCTAAAGACGCTGCAGGCCGAACAATCTCATCATCTGGTGCGCGACCCGTCCGTCGTGCTGGCTGCGCAGTATTCCGATCGGCCGCGATCGCCCGCGGGAGACGCACGGGGCGAAATTCACCTGCTGGTCCGGACGCCCCAGCAACTCGACGCAGCCATTGCCCTGAATCCGTCGAGCATTACGCTCGACTACCTCGATCTCTACGGCTTGCGGCCCTCGGTCGAGCGCATCAAGGCAGCGCGAATTCCGGCGCGCGTGGCCAGTCCGCGGATTTTGAAGCCGGGAGAATCGCGCATCCTCAATTTTCTGCTGAGCCTGGATTGCGCCCTTCTGGTGCGTTCCGCAGGCATGCTCCACACCCTGCAAAGCCTGCCTCATCCGCCGCTGACCGGCGATTTCAGTCTGAACGCCGCCAATGTCTTGACTGCCGAAACCTATCTCGGCCTGGGAGTCGATCGCCTCACCCCAACACACGATCTCAACGCCGAGCAGGTCGCCAGTCTGGCACGGCAACTGAACCCTGACAAAATCGAAGTCATCGCTTATCATCATCTGCCGGTCTTTCATACGGAGCACTGTGTGTTCTGCCGCTTCCTTTCGACGGGTACCAGTTACCGCGACTGTGGCAGACCGTGCGAGAAACACCTGGTCGCACTGCGGGATCAGAACGGACGCGAGCATCCGGTGCTGGCTGACGTCGGTTGCCGCAATACGGTTTTCGGCGCTGAAGCGCAGCAGGCCAGTCAGCACCTCGCGTCGTGGCGCCGCGCCGGCATTCGCCATTTCCGCCTGGAATTTGCGCACGAGACGGGAGATCAGGTGGAGTGCGTCACGCGGGCGTTCTTATGCGCACTCGAAGGCCGGCTGTCAGGTGCGCAACTCGCCGCTGAGTGGAAGCGCATCGCGCCCGCAGGCATCACCGAGGGCAGTCTCTTTGTACCGCCCGGATACCTCACTCTGCCCATCCTGCAATGAAGCCCGATTACGACAAAGTGGGCCTGCTCGCCATCCGCGATGGAAGCATTCTGCTCTGCCGCAAAAAGCACGCGACATCACTGCTGATTCTGCCCGGCGGTTGCTACGAGAAAGGAGAATCGGCCGCCCAGTGCCTTGAGCGTGAACTGGGCGAAGAACTGGGAGACGTGCGCATCGAAGGCGTCGGGTATGTTGGGACCTACACAGACATCGCAGCAGGTAGTGCGCCGCCAAAGACTGTCCGCATCGAGCTCTATAGGGCGGTATTAATCGGAGATCCCGCGCCTCATTCGGAAATCAAAGAGCTGGTGTGGTTCAGCGATCGGGATGATTGGGGACAGCTTGCGCCCAGTTTGGTCAACAAGATTCTCCCTGACTTAATCTCCCGCGGCATACTTGCCTGGCGAGAAGATAAAGGGCGATAAAATAAAGACCGATGCGACCCAGAGATACGTCCCCGGAAGCGTGGCGTGTATTCATTGAAATCATGCGCGCCTTGACGCCGCAGGAGAAGTTTGAACGCACACTGGAGCTATCCGAGTTTATCCGAGGAGTCTGTGAAGCCGGCATCCGCAGCCAGTACCCGGAAGCGTCGGATCGTGAGGTTGTCCTGCGGCTCACGCAGCGTACCTTGGGATTCGAGCTCTTCCGGAAAGTGTATGGCGACGTGCTCCCATTCCGATGAATCAAGCCACGGCACTGCAAGCCCTGGTTCGGGCGCTCGAAGGACTTCATGTCCGCTATCTAATTGGCGGTTCGGTAGCTTCTTCGTCCAGAGGGATTCCCCGTGCCACGATGGATATCGATCTTCTCGTTCAAATTCTTCCTTCGCAGGCAGTTTCGCTCGCTAAGACCCTAGGCGGGAGCTGGTATGTCGATGCGGGGTTCGCCCAGGAGGCCGTCGAACGAGAGAACGCGTTTAACATCATTCATATGCCTTCAGGACACAAATTCGACATCTTTCCAGCGGTCAGCGCATTTCATGTTTCCGAGCTGGAGCGTGCCGACATCAGAAATCTGTCAGTTGAGGGCGGCAGCGTGCAGTGTTTCGTGGCAACCGCCGAGGATTCCATCCTCGCGAAGCTGCGATGGTTTCGCAACGGCGGCGAGACGTCAGAGCGTCAATGGTCAGATATCACGGGGTTGCTCGTGGTCAACCGCCACCTAGATTTCGAATATCTCAACAGTTGGGCCAAACAATTGGGCGTTACCGATCTTCTTGAGCGTGCCGTAAGGATGAGTCAAGAGCCAATCTAGGTCACAAACCCTTTCTCGAAGCTCGGCTTCTTATTATCAATAACTTAGCGAAAGTCCACTTCCGGTCCAGCCGCTCCCCTTGTTTACACTGCAATTGAGGAGAGTACATGACTCATACTTCTATGGGTCGGGTCAATGTGAGCACGCCGGGAACACCGGTGCAGCTCTCGACGAACCCGACTCAACGTGTAGCGAAGTTGTTTCTGCAAGTAATTCCGGGACTTACTGGTAAATGTTACCTCGGTAAACCTGGAATGAATAAGTCGACGCTGGCCGGTGTAAGCCGGATCCTTTGGCCGAATCCCAGCGGGGGATTTTCGGATCAGTTCTTTCTGGAATCCCAGGACGGAAGGGATTCGATTCCGCTCTCGGAATACGAGATCGACGTCGACGTGGCCGGTGAGGGACTGTTAGTCACCTACTGGACCGAGTAAGACTCACCGTAGGGCAGGCCATTGTTGCGGGTGGTCTGCCTTATGGCCGGTAGGCTGCGTACTGAATATCCGTCTCCCAGATTTTTACTTCACCGAGCGAGAGATGCGTGCCCTCCGGCATACGGCGCGTCACTTCGTCGTAGAACCATTTCGTCATGTTCTCGGCCGACGGATTGACGGTGGTGAAGGGTTCGATGTCATTGATGAATTGATGATCCAGAATCTCAATCACCTCTCGCAGTATGCGTTTCATGTCGCCGAAATCCATCAGCAGGCCGGCCTTGTCCAGTTCGGTCCCAAACACCCTTAACTGCACCTTGTAATTGTGACCATGGACGTTCTCGCACTTGCCCTTGTAGTTCCGCAGGGCATGTCCCGCGGCAAAGCTTTGTTCCACCGATACTTCAAACATCGAAAAACTTCTCCACGTCCGTAAACTTAGTTGTGAACTTGTAATCCGGCAAGCTATCGAAAAAGATCTGCCCGTAGCGCTGCTTCGTAATGCGATTATCCAGCATAACCAGAACCCCGCGATCTTCCTTCGACCGGATCAACCGGCCAAACCCCTGCTTCAGCACAATGGCCGCTTGTGGAATCTGATACTCGTAAAAGGGTTCGCCGCCGGCTTCGCGAATGACGCGGATTCGGGCCTCCACCACCGGATCGTTGGGCACCGCAAAGGGTAACTTATCGATGATAACGCAGCTCAGTTGTTCTCCAGGCACATCCACGCCCTGCCAGAACGCGGACGTCGCGAACAGCACGCAGTTCGCCGTGCTCTTAAACTCGTCGAGCAGCGCAGTACGAGGCCCCGTCCCTTGCAGCAGAACGGGATAATCGATCTCGAGCGAGACGCTGTCATAAATCATGCGCATCTGGTTATAGCTGGTAAACAATACGAACGCGCGGCCCCGGCTGGCGTTGAGAAGCCTCACGATCTGGTCCGCGGCGGCCTTGGGAAAGGCCGCGTTGCGCGGATCCGGCAGGTCCTGCGGAACATACAGCAGCGCCTGTTTCTGATAATCGAAGTGTCCTGGCACGACCAGCGTCCTCGCATTGCTCAACCCCAGACGCTTTTGCACGTACTCGAAGCCACCTGCCACGGCCAGTGTCGCTGAGGTGAGAATCGCCGTTTCCACTTCGTCGAACAGGGTCTTCGACAGTATCCCCGCAATTTCAATGGGCGTCGCCTGAATAAAGAATCCGCGGCCCCGGCGCTCCACCCAGAAGACGTAATTTTCGTCTTCCTCCTCCATCACGAAATGCAGTTCCTCGCGCAGCGCGATGGTTCGCAAAACCAGAGGCTGGACCTCGGCCGGCGCGTCCTTGATCACTTTCAGCTGGGAATAAAGCAATTCGAGCGAGGCCAGCAGATTCTGATACACCTCGCCATGGTTTTCCAGAAACGCCCCGCGAAAGTTGAACGGACCCCGCCCCTTCACGTTGTCAAAAGCGCCGAAAAACTGGTCCGCGATTTCCTCCATGCGGATCAGGACCCGATCCAGTTCGTTCGAGGCAAAGTTCTTCATCCGCGAAATCACCCCGATGTCGCGGCGCAACTCCTGGAATCGATAGGTGCTGACGCCCGCTCCAAAATAGTCCCCCGCAACGCTTTCGATCTCGTGCGCTTCGTCGAAGATCACGGCGTTATAGGCGGGGAGGATGCCCTCGAAGTCGCCGCCTTTAATCGCCAGATCGGCGAAGAAGAGGTGATGATTGACGATGATGATGTCGCTCTCGGCGGCCCGCTGGTGCATTTTGGTGAGGAAGCAGCGCTCGAACTGCGCGCACTTGCGGCCCGTACAGAGATCGCGGCGAGCGTCGACGCGTGCCCATATCGTGCTGTGTTCCGGCAGCGTCTTGATCTCGGCGCGATCCCCGGTTTCCGTAGTCTTTTCCCATTCCTGGATGATCTGGAAATCCGCCACTTCCTCGAGCCCGTTGAGGACCGGCGTGTTTTCGGCGTCGTAAATCTTCTGGCGGCAGGCGTAATTATTGCGGCCTTTCATGTAGCACACCGCCAGCGGCCGCGGAAAATGCTGCTGCAAAAACGGTACGTCTTTGAAGAAAAGCTGTTCCTGCAAATTCTTCGTGCCGGTGGAAACAATCACGCGCTTTCCCGACAACAGCGCCGGCACGAGATACGCGAGCGTCTTGCCGGTTCCCGTCCCGGCCTCGACGATCAGGTGCCGTTTCTCCTCCAGCGCGCTCTCCACGGCTTCCGCCATATTGACCTGCCCCTGGCGAAACTCGTAGTTCGGGTGCCATTCCGACAGCGGGCCGCCGCGCGAGAAGAAGCGTCGCGCCTTGCCGGTTTCGGAGCGTTTCTTGAGTGTCTGTGGAGGCACTACTTTGATGATAAGGGGTGTGGCGGACTTCAGTCTGCCATCCCACCCGCTATTCTAGATATATACAATGTCTCAAACTTTACCCACGGTCGTGATCGTGGGCCGCCCCAACGTTGGAAAATCGACCCTCTTTAACCGCATCACCGGAGGACGCCGGGCCATCGTCGGCGACGAACCCGGCATTACCCGCGACCGCATCGCCGAGCTTGCCAACTATAACGGCAAACGTTTCGAACTGATCGACACGGGTGGAATCGTGGTCGATGACGAAGACTACATCCCTAGCCAGATCCTCAAGCAGGCGCGTGTGGCGCTCAAAACAGCGGCCCAGATCATCCTCCTGGTCGACGGCCGCAGCGAGATCGCCGGCCCGGATCGGGACCTCGCCCTTATGCTGAGGAAACTCGGCAAACCCGTCACTGTGGTCGTCAATAAGATCGACACGCAAGCCCGCGAGGTCCTGATGCACGAGTTCCACTCGCTCGGACTGCGCGACATTTTTCCGGTCTCCGCCGAACACGGCATCGGCATGGAGGAGTTGCTAGACCACATTACCAAGGACTTCCCAGTCGCTATCCCGGAGACAGAAGAGCCGAAAGAGTCCATCAAAGTCGCCATCATCGGGCGCCCCAACGTCGGCAAGTCGACGCTGCTGAACGCGCTTACCGGAGAGGAGCGCGCGATCGTCTCGCCCATCGCGGGAACCACGCGCGACGCCGTCGACGAGACGGTGGTGCACGACGGGATCGAATACGTTTTCATCGACACCGCCGGAATTCGCCGTAAAGGGAAGACCAAGCTGATGGCGGAGAAGTTGAGCGTGGTGATGGCTCGCCGCCACATTCGTCTTGCTCAGGTGGTGATCATCGTGATGGACGCGACGGAAGGTATAGTGGGCCTGGACGCGACCATCGCCGGCTACGCGCACGAGGGGGGCCGGGGCGTAATCCTGTGCGTGAATAAATGGGATCAGATGCCGCCCGGCAAGAAAACCGAGTTCGAGCGGAATTTGCGCGATGAATTGAAGTTCCTGGAATATGCGCCGGTGGTGTTTCTCTCGGCGAAGCTGGGCACCGGAATTCCATTGCTGTTCAAGCTGGTGAAAAAAGTCTACGACTCAGCCTGTATGCGCATCACCACGGGCGAACTGAATCGTTTTGTCGAGGCGCTCCGCTTTGAAGACCGCAAGATTTTCTACATAACCCAGGCATCGACGAACCCGCCGACGTTTATCGTGTTCACCGACAAAATGGCGAAGCTGCACTTCTCGCACGAGCGGTATCTGATGAACCAGATCCGCAAGCGCTTCGGATTCCAGGGGACGCCGATTCAGCTCAACATCCGCGGCCGCAAGTCCCAGGAGAAGAGAGCCCGCGAGAAGTAGCGGGCCACCGGACCGAAAGCTGCGGAATATACGAGTGTGTAGGGACGCGACCTGAGGGTCGCTAGGTGGCGAGGGCGCCCGCCCTACGCACCCCTGCGCGCGTCGGCGAGCGTCCGGCGTGTCATAATTCGTATTGAAACGTCTCAGCAGTTAGAAACGTCCTTTACCAACCGTGCCAATATTAAACTCCCGAACCTTGCTCCGTGGCCTGGCGGTCACGCTCGCGCTCTCCGGCAGCTACGCCATCGCGCAGCAGTACACCATTTCCACCATCGCCGGAGGGGCGCCTCCGCCGACGCCCGTGACAGCCAGCAGCACCTCGATCGGGCACCCCCTTTTCGCGGCCGCGGACCCGGCCGGCAACGTCTATTTCAGCAGCGGAAACAACGTCTTCAAGCTCAGCACGAATGGCAGCCTTGCGGTGTTCGCGGGTAACTCGCGGGCCGGATACTCGGGTGACGGCGGACCAGCTCTCAATGCGCAACTCAATGTGCCGGCAGGCATCGCCCTGGACTCTTCGGGAGACGTTTACATCGCCGATTCCCTGAACAATGTCGTCCGTATCGTGACGCCGGACGGAAAAATCAACACCTTTGCCGGCACTGGCGCCCCGGGATACGCCGGCGACACCGGCCCGGCCGTCGGGGGCGGGGCAAGCCTGAACAATCCGCTCGGCGTCGCGGTCGACCAGAAGGGGAACGTCTATATTGCGGACAACCTGAATGCCGCGGTCCGCATCGTGACTCCAAATGGCAACATCAACACATTCGCGGGCTATTCGGGTTGGAGCTTCGGCTATTCAGGCGACGGGGGCCCGGCGAACGTGGCCCAGCTTACGCTTCCAACCGCCGTGGCAGTCGACTCCGCCGGCAATGTTTACATCTGCGACTCCGGCAATTACGTCATCCGCCAGGTGACCACCGACGGGAACATCCATACCTATGCCGGCACTAACGTCGACGCCTACTCGGGGGATGGAGGACCGGCGACCAGCGCATCCACGACCAACCCGGCGGAACTCTACCAACCTTATGGCATCGCGCTCGACTCAAGCGCCAACCTCTACATTTCCGAGCAGGGCGACGGACGCATCCGCAAAGTTCTCAAAGGCTCCAACGGGGCGGGTGGCACAATTACGACGGTGGTGGGAAATGGACTTAGCGGCTTTGCGGGCGATGGCGGCAAGGCGAGTTCGGCGGAGCTGAATATCCCACACGGCCTTTGCGTCGACAGCAGCGGCAACATGTACATTGCCGATTGGTATAACAATCGGCTTCGTATGGTTACTTCCGGCGGGACGATCAGTACGATAGCGGGTAACGGCGTTTTGAGTTACGCGGGCGACGGCGGGGCGGCGACGAAAGCCCAGTTGTATGCTCCCAGCGGAGTTGCAGTTGACCCCTTGGGCAACGTTTATGTCGCAGACACGGGCAACAATGTGGTCCGACAGGTTTCCGCCAAGGGCGTGATCAGTAATTTCGCCGGAAACGGCACAGCGGGTTTCTCAGGCGATGGCAGCGCCGCGACGAAAGCCCAGTTGAATGCGCCGCAAGCCGTGGCCGTGGATGCCGCCGGCAACGTCTACATTGCCGACGCCGGTAACTTCCGCGTGCGTGTAGTAGGGACGAACGGCAACATCTCCACCTTTGCAGGCAACGGCAGTGCCGGCTACTCCGGCGACGGCGGGGCAGCTACAACTGCAACATTCTACCTGCCGGACGGGCTGGCTACCGATAAATCCGGAAATGTGTATATCGCGGACTATCAGCCTTCCGTGGTTCGCAAAGTCTCGACGAGCGGAATCATTACGACTGTTGCCGGTATCGGTGGGAGTGGATACTCGGGCGATGGCGGACCTGCAACTAAGGCGCTGCTCAATGGTCCAGCGGGTATCGGTTTCGATCCGGCTGGCGATCTTTATATCGCGACGACAGGCGACAGCCGCGTCCGCATGGTATCAACGAACGGCATCATCACGACCGTAGCCGGCAACGGCTCCGACGGTTATACCGGCGAGGACCTGCCAGCGGTGACCTCTGAACTGGCGGCTCCAAATGGTGTCGCGGCCGATGCGTACGGGAACGTCTACATTTCCATGGCAGGGAACCGGATCATGCAAGTAGGGGGCGACGGAAGCCTGTCCACGATTGCAGGTACCGGGACGCCCGGTTATGCAGGAGACGGCGGTCCCGCCACTGCGGCTTTACTCAATACTCCGAGCGGTCTCGCGATGGACACCAAAGGCAACCTCTACTTCGCGGACCTGTCCAACAACGCGGTGCGGATGCTTTCGATTGCAGGCTACGGGAACGGGATCAGTTCCATAACGAATGGCGCCAGCGGCAAGGCCGGCGCGATTGCTCCAGGCGAGATCGTGGTGATCTACGGGTCTGACCTGGGTCCGCAACAGTTGACGCTGGAGCAGGTCAGCAACAACAACGTGGTGAGTTCGGCTCTCGCGAGTACGCGCATCCTGTTCAACGGAACGCCCGCGCCGATCCTGTATACCTGGGGGACACAGGTCTCAGCGGTGGTGCCTTTCGGTCTTACGGGGTCCACGGCACTGGTGATCGCGGAGAATGGAGATCAGACCTCGCAGCCGTTCCCGGTTACCGTTGCACCCACTTCGCCGGCGTTGTTCTCGGCGGATTCATCGGGTCAGGGCCAGGCGCTGGCGACCAATTCCGACGGCACTAACAATAGCGCGGCCAATCCGGCCGCCACGGGGAGCGTGATCACGCTGTTCGCGACAGGCGTGGGTCCGATGTCGCCTGCTACCCCGGACGGAACGATCCTGTTCCCGCCGCTTCCCAACACGTCTTTACCGATTACTGTGACCATCGGCGGTCAGGCGGCTACTGTGCAATCGGCCACTGGAGTTACTAATAACGTGGCGGGCTCGGTCCAAATCAACGTGCAGATCCCCGCAGGTGTTGCGGGGGGCAGTGCGGTTCCGGTGGTGATTCAGGCTGGTGGTGTGTCCAGTCCGGCGAGTGTTACGGTCGCAGTAGCTGGAAGCTAGGCGGTGCTATCGATGGTCTGCCGTATGGTGGAGGAACATTACCGTTTCTCGTCAGGGTGTTGATGGTGCCCACGCACACCGGTTCCCCGCAGTCGTTCGGCTACTTCGAGACGCCGAAATCGTCCACTTGAAGTTCGAGGAGGTGATTGATGCGGATGCCGTAGATCCCGTCGGTCATAGCAGTCGCCCCGCTCTTCGGTTCCGTGTGCACTACGGTTCCATTGACGACGAAGTCGATCTTGTCGGCTCCGACACGCACTTCGAGGGCATTGGTCGATTTCCCGATCTCGTCCGGTTTCTTCACCACGTCACTTGGCGTCTTCGGTGACACGTTAGTGGTGGTCGCATCGCCGTCGCGGTGTTTGATCAGCCAAGTCCCATTCTGGGCGACTACGAAGTACAGATACTTCTGCTGTGGACCTTCGAGACCGCTGCCGCCAAACAACAGGCCGTAATAGTTCGTGTGGCCGCTCGGCTTCATCAGCGTGAAGGTGCCCTTCACGGTATAAGTGCCGGTCGCCGAATTCGCCGGATTCCAATAGACCGCGGCTTTTGGATTCGTCGCATGGAAACCCGATCCCATGGTCACGAATTTGATGTCCCCCGCGGCATCCGGGTCGGAAGCTTCAGTGCTGCGATCGACACGCATTTTCCAGCCCTGCGGCGCCTGGGCATGGAGCGAGGCAAGCCCAGCCAGCGCGAGTACCGCAACAGGAACGTAACGCTTCATCTTCATACTTCTCCTTTGGCGCAAAGACGGTTGGAACGTTGGGCCAGTGTTGGACTCGCCGACCGGGGTTTGGTTTACTCGCCCAGAACTTCCTGGTGCGTTTCCTGTGGCCGGGGTTTCAAATTACTATTCCGTGTCAAGAAGCGCGCGCAGGTATTCCAGCGGAGAATGGAATCGTCGTTGCCGGCAGGACGCAGTCGCTCCGCCTCCTCGTAGTGCGTCATCGCATCGCTCAACAGCTCGAACGCGGTGTAACTCGATCCATGCCTTCCAGCGCGCACTTCGGCGTGACCCAGGCGCTCGCAGATGATTCCGGCATAGTAGGCGCGGTCGTAGTCATGCTCCAGACGGGGCAATATTTCCCGGGCGCGTTTGGCGCTGACTCCTTCGCCGAACTGGTCCGTAATGGCCAGCAGCATGATGATCAGCGCCTGCTGGTGGTGCGGGTCTACCGATAGAACGTCGAGGCAGATGCTTTCTGCCTGCGCGGCTTCACTCAGTAACCGGTATCGCTCGGCTTTTTCGAGAGCTTCGGGAATCGCATCCGCGTGGATCGGTTTCAGTTGGAAAGTCATCGGGGCTCGACTAAAGTTTACCCCACAAACATCCGCAGTAGTTTCGTCAGTGGATCGAAATAACGGTCAACGACCCGCTCCTTCAGGGGAATGATGGCATTGTCGGTGATCGTAATGCCTTCGGGACACACCTTGGTGCAGCACTTGGTGATGTTGCAGTAGCCTACGCCATCGCGTTGGCGCAGATCCGGTAAGCGATCGTCGGTGTCGAGCGGGTGCATTTCGAGCGCCGCGGTGTAGACCAGGAAACGCGGGCCGATGAACTCGGCATGCTTGTGATGGTCGCGCAGCACATGGCAGACGTCCTGGCAAAGGAAGCATTCGATGCACTTGCGGAATTCCTGGACGCGATCCGCATCCTCCTGGGTCATTCGCCAGGTGCCGTCCGGAGCGTCGGGTTTGCGCGGCTTGAATTTGCGGATACCTTCCTTGACGCGATAATTCCAGGAAACGTCGGTCACCAGGTCGCGGATCGGAGGGAAGGCTTTCATGGGCTCGATGCTGACGGGCTGGGTGAGGTCGAGCGTATTGAGCCGCGTCATGCACATGAGCTTGGGCATGCCGTTGATCTCGGCTGAGCACGAGCCGCACTTTCCCGCTTTGCAGTTCCACCGCACTGCGAGGTCGTGCGCCGATTCGGCCTGAATCTGGTGAACGGCGTCGAGCACGACCATGCCAGAGGTGACGGAAGTCTTGTAGTCCTCGAAGGCGCCGCCGGATTTGTCCCCGCGCCAGATGCGAAAGGTGGCCTGGTCGTTCACTTCTTCACCTCCCCGGTCATTTCATTTCCTCGATGATCTGTTTCTGCTCTTCGGTGGTCGGGACGATGGGTTCGCGCGAAATCTGCATGGTCCCATCGGGCGCCTTGCGGATCATCGTATTGAAGTTTCCGTAAGCCGGATCCTTGGACGGGTAATCGTCACGGAAGTGCGCGCCGCGGCTTTCTTTTCGCTCCAGGGCGGAGCGCGTAATGGCTTCCGAAATGGTCAGGAGGTTTTGCAGATCGAGCGCGGTGTGCCAGCCCGGATTGTATTCGCGATTGCCCGGGGCGGGAACGGCGTCGGCTCTTCTCTTCAACGCGCCGAGCTTGACCAGCGCCACATTCATTTCGCTCTCTACGCGTACGATGCCGACCATCTCCTGCATCATGCCTTGAAGCTCGTGCTGGACGGCGAACGGATTGTCGTCGCCCGGCCGTGCGAAGGGCTCGAGTGACTTGCGGGCGGTGTCGTCAACTTGCGCCGTATCGACGGTCACGTCGCCATTGGTCTTAGCGAATTCGGCAGCATATTTGCCGGCGCGCATGCCGAAGACGATGAGGTCGGAGAGGGAGTTTCCACCCAGGCGATTGGCCCCGTGCAAGCCCGCGCCGCATTCGCCGGCCGCGAACAGCCCCGGCACATCGGACATCTGGGTGTCGCCGTTGACGCGCACGCCGCCCATCATGTAATGGGTCGTCGGACCGATCTCCATGGGCACTTCGGTGATGTCGATATCGGCGAGCTGCTTGAACTGGTGATACATGCTGGGCAGCTTTTTCTTGATGTGTTCTGCGCCGTTGGGAAGGCGCTCCTTAATCCACGCGATGTCGAGGAAGACGCCGCCGTGCGGGCTGCCCCGGCCCTCGCGCACTTCACGTTGAATGCAGCGGGCAACATGGTCGCGAGTCAGCAACTCCGGCGGACGGCGCGCGTTGCGGTCGCCCTGGGTGTAGCGCCAGCCTTCGTCTTCGTTGTCGGCGGTTTGGGAGCGATAGTTCTCGGGGATCTCGTCGAACATGAAGCGACGTCCGTCCTTGTTCTTGAGCACTCCGCCTTCACCGCGCACGCCTTCCGTCACCAGGAGGCCTCGGACGCTGGGGGGCCAGATCATGCCGGTCGGATGGAACTGCACGAATTCCATGTCGATCAGCGACGCGCCGGCGTGATAGGCCAGGCTGTGGCCATCGCCCGTATACTCCCAACTATTGCTAGTGATCCGGTATGCCCGCCCGATGCCGCCGGTGGCGAGGATCACGGCTTTAGCTTTGAAGAGCTTGAAGCGGCCGCGTTCGCGCTCGTAAGTAAACGCGCCGGCCACACGATCGCCATCCTTCAGGAGCGTGAGGACGGTGCACTCCATGTGAAAGTCGATGCCTTGATGGATGCCGTGGTCCTGGAGGGTGCGGATCATCTCGAGGCCGGTGCGATCGCCGACATGGGCGAGGCGCGGGTAGCGATGTCCGCCGAAATTGCGCTGCAGGATGCGGCCGTCTTTAGTGCGATCGAATAGGGCGCCCCAGGCTTCCAGTTCACGCACGCGGTCCGGCGCTTCCTTCGCGTGAAGTTCGGCCATGCGAGGGTTGTTCAGATACTGGCCGCCGCGCATGGTGTCGGCGAAATGGACGCGCCAGCTATCGCGGTCGTCGACGTTGCCCATGGCCGCCGCGACACCACCTTCCGCCATCACGGTGTGAGCTTTGCCGAGCAGCGACTTGGACAACACCCCGACTCTCACTCCCGCGGCGGAAGCTTCGATGGCCGCGCGCAGTCCGGCTCCGCCGGCGCCAATTACCAGGACGTCGTGCTCAAAGGACTCGTATTCGGCCACGCTAGAAGATTCTCCAATCGGTCCAGATTCCCATCGAGCATAGTCTTATGTACAGATCGGAGAATCCAACAGTAAACAGGCTGAGCCACGCGAAGCGCATATGGCGGGCGTTGAGACAAGTCACGCAATCGTAGGCCTTCTTGCGCACCGGACGGCGCGAGAGCTGGTCGAGAAAGCCGCCGACGAGATGCCGTAAGGAATGGCAGCCGAAAGTGTAGCAGGCAAGCAGTACGGTGTTCACTGCGAGCACCAGGGTTCCGACACCGATGCCGAAGTGGGTGACGCCGTGGTCGTCGAACCAGAGCGCTTTCCAGACATCGTGGGCCAGCAAGACGATGAAGAGCAGGGCGAGGTAGAGGAAGTAACGGTGGATGTTCTGGAAGATGAGCGGGAAGGTTCGCTCGCCGAGATAGCGGGTGCGTGGCTCACCGACCGCGCAGGAGGGCGGGTCCGCCCAGAAGGCTTTATAGTATGCGCCGCGGTAGTAGTAGCAGGTGAAGCGGAAGCCGCCGGGCGCCCAGAGGATCAGCATGGCGCCCGTTACGAAAGCCGGAATCCATGCGGGACGCGCGCCAAACCAGGCGTCAGCCGAGCCGAACAGTTCAGGAGAATAGAACGGCGAGAGATAGGGTCCGAAACGATAATGGTCCCCTTGCATCGCCGCCCACGTGGAATAGACGATGAACGTAAAGAGACCTAAGAAGACGACGAGGGGTTGGAGCCACCACAGATCTCGCCGCGAAGTTTGTCCGAAACGGCCGCGCTCCAGCGGAACGTCGATGGATGCCATGAACGAAACAAACTTAACACATTGGAGGAGATGCCTGCACACCTGCTATGCTGTTCCCGATATGAGAAAGCTGATTCTCTTCGCCGTCGCCGCCCTTATGGGCCTGACTACAACCGTTATGAGCCAAGCACAGAGCACCGGACACGTTTATGAACTGCGGACTTACACCTGCAATGAGGGCAAGCTGCCTGACCTGCTGAAGCGGTTCCGCGAACACACCATGGAGATCTTCGAACGGCATCACATGCACAATGTGGGCTACTTTATTCCAGCCGACGAGCCCCTCCATTCCACCACGCTGATCTACATCATTTCTCACGAGAGCCGGGCAGCTGCCGAGGCTAACTGGAAGGCTTTTCGCGAGGATCCGGAGTGGGTGAAGGTTTCCAAGGCGTCGGAGGAGAACGGCAAGATCGTGAACCATGTCGACTCGAAGTTCATGAGCCCGACTGATTTTTCTGGGATCAAATAGCGAGTTCGACCATGGGGCGATTCATCTTCGGGTTCATCGCAGCGCTGGTATTGCTCGCGGTCGCAGGTTACGGGTACGTTGCGCTGGGCCTGGCGCCCGTGGCCACCGCGTCCGCACCGCTTCCGTTCGAAAAACGGATAACCGATATCGCGCTCGATGCACGCGTGAATAAAGAGGCGCCGAAATCCGCGCCAATGGTCCCATCGGATGAGGTTTATTCGGCGGGAGCACAGGTCTACCGGAGCAACTGTGCCGTCTGTCATGGGTTGCCGGGGCAGGAACAGACGGCGATCGCTAAGGGGGAATTTCCCAAGCCGCCGGAACTTTTCAAGGGTAAAGGCGTCAGTGACGATCCGGCGGGCGTTACCTACTGGAAAGTTGCGAACGGGATCCGGCTGACCGGGATGCCCGGATTCAGCGGCTCCTTGAGCACTGAGCAGATGTGGCAGGTCAGCCTCCTTTTGGCGAACTCCGACAAATTGCCGGCGAGCGTGCGGGCCCTGCTAGAGACGCCACTTCCGCGGTAGAATCGCCTGAGTACTTCCAATTCAACAATGAAAGATCAATCAATGACGAAAGCTAACACTACCGGTGCGGAGTTCAAGGCGGAACTTCGGAGCGGCAGCCCTAAAATGGGCCTTTTTTTGAACTCCCACAGTCCAACGGTGGCGGAGCAGCTTGCTTACAGCGGCTACGACTGGCTGCTGGTCGATTCACAGCACGGGCCCATGGGCTACGAGAAGCTGTCGGCGATGCTCAGCGGCATCAGCAACGGCGGGTCCAAAAGCCTGGTTCGGGTCACGGGCTACAGCGATCGCGCGGGTATCCAGCAGTCGCTCGACATAGGTGCGGATGGCGTGCTGGTGCCCTACATCAACACTGCGGAGGAAGCGCGTCAGGCCGTGAGTTGCTGTCGCTATCCAACGGTTGGGACGCGGTCTGTCTATTTCCCGCAGCGCAGCATGAATAAGGGCGGCCTCCTCGGCTATGCGGGCGCATGGAATGACAACGCCATCGTCGCGCTGCAGGTGGAGACTGCGTCGTGTATCGAGAACATTGAGGAGATCGCCGCGGTGCCCGGACTCGATATTCTGTTTCTGGGTCAGAACGATCTGTGCATGTCAATGGGACTTTATGAGAAGTACGAGTTCCCGCACATGTACACGTCGCCGGAACTCGAGGCCGCTACGAATAAGCTGGTCGAGAATGCCCGCAAGAATAACGTCATCCTGGGGCTGTTTCTGTTTGGGACTTCGCGGGTTGGCGAGTTCCTGGAGAAGGGCTTCACGTTCATCAGCGTCGGCAACGACCTGCATCATGTCTTGACGCAGGCCGGGGCGTATGTTGGCGATATGGAGAAGATCGCCGCGGCCCAGGGCAAGAGCTGGAAGCGGCGGGATACGGCGCTGTTCTAGTAAGCGCGGCTATCCCTGCGTGTCCGCCGGTTGCCAGAGCTCGATCTTGTTGCCGTCGGGATCGTAGATCCAGGCGAAGCGGCCGTAGTCGTGGTCTTCGCGCTTGGGGTCGATGCGGACTCCGTTGGCCGTGCATTTGGCCAGGAAGGCGTCCAGGTCGTCGACGATGTAGTTGATCATCAGGTTGGGTTTGAAGTAATCTGATGCGGCGGGGAAGACGCTCCAGACGGTTACATGGTTGGCGTCGCCTTGGCTCCACTTGAACATCGCTCCGTTGCCGTCGTCCTGGATGCCTAGCTTTTCGTCGTACCAGGTGCGGAGAGCCTGATGGTCTGCGGATTTGAAGAAGATGCCTCCGATGCCGAGGATACGGCCGGGTGATTCGAGTTTGAGTTCCATATGAAGAGCTCCTGGAATGGGGTTGACGGGGTACGGCGGTATGTCTTGGAATCCCATACGGCGGTACATGGCAATGGCTGTTTGCAGCACGGGAAGAGTGTCGAGGCGGATGGCTCGGTAGCCCTTTTCGATGGCGGCCTGGATGATGGCTTCCGTCAGCTTGCGTCCTAAGCCTTGGCCCCGGTTTTCGGGGCGGACGTAAAGGCGCTTCATCTCGGCGATACCGTCAGACAGGGGGCGGAGGGCGACGCACCCACCCGAACAGAGGAGGATGGGGTCGTAGGCGCCGGGGAGTTCGGCTATTTCCTTTTCGAAACCTTGCACGCAGAGGTCGATAGGCAGGGACGCGGCATACTCCCGAAAGAGGTTACCGACTTCGGCGAGGTCATCAGGGGTTGCGACCCGGATCACGGCAGACGGGTCGAGCCCATCAGGTATTCGTCGATGGATCTCGCGGCTTTGCGGCCTTCGGCTATCGCCCAGACCACTAGTGATTGTCCACGGCGCATGTCGCCGGCGGCGAAGACGCCCTTCCTCGAAGAGTGGTAGTCATGACCGGCTTTGACGTTGCCGCGCGCGTCGAGTTCGACGCCGAGTTGCTCGATCATGCCGTTTCTCACGGGGCCCAGGAAGCCCATGGCAAGGAGAACTAATTCGACATCGAGCGTGAATTCGCTGCCTGGTATCGGCTCGAACTTCGGCGGCGGGCCAACCCGGATGCCATGAAGCTTTTTCACATTGCCGTGTTCGTCGCCGGTAAAGCCGGTGGTGGCGACGCTCCACTCGCGCTCACCACCCTCTTCGTGAGAGCTTTCGATGCGGAGTTGCATGGGCCATAGCGGCCACGGCGTGCTGGCGTCGCGTTCGTCGGGCGGCTTGGGCAGAAGTTCGAACTGGTGAATGGAGAGGGCCTTGTGACGATGCGAGGTGCCGAGACAATCGGCTCCGGTGTCGCCTCCGCCGATGATCACGACGCGCTTGCCGGTAGCGAGGATGCGCTCGGACTCGGGGATGGCATCGCCTTCGCAGACCTTGTTCTGGATGGGGAGAAAGTCCATCGCGTAGTGAATGCCTTTGAGCTCGCGTCCGGGGACTTTGAGATCGCGCGCATGTTCCGCGCCTCCAGCGAGAAGGACGGCGTTGTAGTCGCGCAGCATGTCTTCGACGCTGACGTTCACACCGACGTGCGAGTTGGGTTTGAACTCGACTCCTTCGGCCTCCATCTGCTTCAGACGGCGGTCGATGAGGTGCTTCTCCATTTTGAAGTTGGGGATGCCGTAGCGGAGGAGGCCGCCGATGCGATCGGCTTTCTCGAACACGGTGACCCAGTGTCCGGCGCGGCAGAGTTGTTGGGCGGCGGCGAGGCCGGCAGGTCCGGAGCCGACGACAGCGATGCGTTTTCCGGTGCGTATGGCGGGAGGCTCGGGATGCAGCCAGCCTTCGTCAAACGCACGATCGACAATGGCGCGCTCGATGACCTTGATGGTCACAGGCGGCTCGTTGATGCCGAGGACACACGCGGCCTCGCACGGGGCCGGACAGATGCGGCCGGTGAACTCGGGGAAGTTGTTGGTGGAGTGGAGAACTCGCGAAGCCTCTTTCCATCGGCCTTTGTACACGAGGTCGTTGAAGTCCGGGATGATGTTGGTCAGCGGACAGCCGGTGTGGCAGAAAGGCACGCCGCAATCCATGCAGCGTGAGCCCTGCGTGCGGGTCTTGTCTTCCGGGAAAGGGATGTAGATCTCGAACCAGTCGTTGATGCGGTCAGCGGGCGGGCGGCGGGTCGGGACCTCCCGATTGAATTCCATGAAACCGGTTGTTTTACCCACGGGAAAAACCTCCAGCCACGAATGAACACGAATGAACACGAATCAGGATCATTGGTGCGCTCCTTTGCCCACCGGCGTTGGTTGGATTACCGCTGCGGGTATGTGCGCGTCTACTGCGCTCCGTGGGACTCCCAGCACTCGTTTATATTCGTGCGGGAAGACTTTTACGAACTTGGGCAGCATCTCGTTCCAGTTCTCCAGGATCCAGCGGGCCCTGGGGCTGCCGGTGATTTCGGCGTGGCGGGTGATCCATTCGGCGAGGAGCTGCTGATCCTTGGGATCGACGACATCTTCCAGATCGACTCCGGCCATGTTGCAGCGCTTGGTGCGGAGACCGCCGGATTCGTCGAGACAATAGGCGATGCCTCCACTCATGCCGGCAGCGAAGTTGCGGCCGGTTTTGCCAAGCACGATCACCAGGCCGTTGGTCATGTATTCGCAGCCGTGGTCGCCGGTTCCTTCGACTACTGCCGTGGCGCCGGAATTGCGCACCGCGAAGCGCTCGCCGGCGACGCCATTGAAAAAGGCTTCTCCGCTGGTGGCTCCATAGAGCACCACGTTGCCGATGAGAATGTTCTCTTCAGGTACGAAGGTCGACGACCGCGGCGGGTAGACGATGATGCGTCCGCCGGAGAGTCCCTTGCCCACGTAGTCGTTGCTGTCGCCTTCGAGTTCGAGCGTCACGCCCTTGGCGAGGAATGCGCCGAAGCTTTGTCCAGCCGAGCCGGTGAACTTAAAGCGGATGGTGTTGTCCGGCAGCCCCGCGGACCCGTAACGTTTCGCGATCTGGCCGCTCAGCATGGCTCCGACGGTGCGGTGGGTATTGCGAATCGGCAGTTTGATCTCGATCGGCGTGCCGTTTTCGAGCGCCTCCTGGGCGTGATCGATGAGCTTGTAATCGAGCGCTTCGGCGAGGCCGTGATCCTGGTCCTCGACGCAGTGACGGGCAATCCGCGCGGGCATTTCGGGATTGTAGAGAACCGCGGAGAAATCGAGTCCGCGCGCTTTCCAGTGTTCGACGGCTTCACGCACGTCGAGCAGATCGACGCGGCCGACCATTTCGTCCACGGTGCGCAGTCCGAGCGAGGCCATGATCTCCCGCACCTGTTCGGCGATGAAGAAGAAAAAGTTGATGACGTTCTCGGGTGTGCCGTGGAATTTCTTACGCAGCGCGGGATCCTGCGTAGCGATGCCGACCGGGCAGGTATTGAGATGGCACTTGCGCATCATGATGCAGCCCATGGCCACCAGGGGGGCTGTCGAGAAGCCGAACTCTTCGGCTCCCAGCAGCGCGGCGATGGCGACGTCGCGCCCGGTGGCTAATTTGCCATCCGTCTGGACGCGAATGCGGCCGCGCAGATCGTTCATGACGAGGGTTTGCTGCGTCTCGGCGAGTCCCAGTTCCCAGGGAGTGCCGGCGTGTTTGAGCGAAGTGAGAGGGGAAGCGCCGGTGCCGCCGTCGTGGCCGCTGATCAGGACGACATCAGCGTGGGCTTTGGACACACCCGCGGCTACCGTGCCAACCCCGACTTCCGACACCAGCTTGACCGAGATCCGCGCCTCAGGATTGACGTTTTTGAGATCGTAGATCAACTGGGCGAGATCTTCGATGGAGTAGATGTCATGGTGCGGCGGCGGAGATACCAAGCCGACCCCAGGGATGGAGTGGCGAACCTTGGCGATGACCGCGTCGATCTTGTGACCGGGAAGCTGACCGCCTTCACCGGGTTTCGCGCCCTGCGCCATCTTGATCTGCAGGTCGTCGGCATTGACCAGGTAATGCGCGGTCACGCCGAAGCGACCGGACGCGACCTGTTTGACGGAGCTACGCCGCGAATCACCGTTGGCGTCGGGTTTGAAGCGCTCTTCGTCCTCTCCACCCTCGCCGGTATTGGACTTGCCACCGATGCGGTTCATGGCGATGGCCAGCGTCTCATGAGCTTCCTTGCTGATGGAGCCGAAGGACATGGCGCCGGTGGCGAAGCGTTTGACGATTTCGCTGGCCGGTTCTACTTCTTCGAGCGGGAGCGGTTCGTCGACCTTCTTGAACTCGAACAAGCCGCGCAGCGTGCAGAGCTGCTCGTTCTGTTTATCGATCAGGTCGGCGTATTCCTTGAACGTCTGGTAGCTCTGGTTCTGCACGGCGTGTTGCAGCTTGCTGACGGTCAGAGGATTGATCAGGTGATACTCGCCGCGCACGCGGTACTGATAATTGCCGCCGACGGGAAGCTCCGTATCGCTGTCCGTAACGGGATGGAACGCGAGCGCGTGTTTCATGACGGCTTCGCGCGCCAGAACTTCGAGCCCGACGCCCTCGATTTTTGAAGGCGTGCCGGTGAAGTACTGGTCGATGAGCTCCTTGTTAAGACCGATGGCTTCGAACACCTGCGCGCCGCGATAGCTTTGCAAGGTGGAGATGCCCATCTTGGAGAAGACCTTCAATAAGCCCTTATTGACTGATTTTATGTAATGATAGAGCGCCTTCTCGGCGGTGATCCCCTCGGGTAGGAGGCCGTGCAGGTGCATATCCTCGAGGGTTTCGATGGCCAGGTATGGATTGACGGCGCTGGCTCCGTAGCCGATGAGCAGCGCGTAGTGCATCACCTCGCGCGGCTCACCCGATTCGATGATCAGGGCGACCTGCGTGCGGGTCTTCTCGCGGACGAGGTGGTTGTGCACCGCGGTAAGAGCGAGAAGGCTGGGGATGGGAGCGTAGTGGTCGTCGACGCCGCGATCGGAAATGATGATGAGCGTGTAGCCGGATTCGACGGCCAGGGAGGCGCGGCGGCAGAGGCCATCGAGGGCGCGCTCGAGCCCCATCTTGCCGTCCTTGACGGCGAAGAGGGCCGGTAGCGTGGAGGTGAGCAGATCGCTGGTGGAGACGCGGCGCAGCTTTTCGATATTGCGATTGGAGAGAATGGGATGCTCGAGACGCAGGGTGTGGCAATGTTCCGGCGTTTCGGTGAGGATGTTGCGTTCGCGGCCGATGTAGCTGATGAGCGACATCACCATCTCTTCGCGGATAGGATCGATGGGCGGATTGGTGACCTGGGCGAAAAGCTGCTTGAAGTAATTGAACAGAGGCTGCGGCTTGTCGGAGAGACAGGCCAGGGGCGTGTCGGTGCCCATGGAGCCGATGGGCTCCGCGCCATCCACGGCCATGGGAGTCATGAGAACCCGAATGTCCTCATCGGTATAGCCGAACGCGCGCTGGCGCCGGATGATCGTGGCGGGGTCTGAGCCATGCACGCGGGCGGGCTCGGGTAACTTGTCGAGGGTGATCTGTTCCTTGGCGAGCCATTCGCCGTAAGGCTGCCGGGACGAGAGGCTCTGCTTGAGTTCCTTGTCGGAGATGATGCGGCCCTGCTCGGTGTCGACCAGCAACATCTTGCCGGGCTGCAGGCGGCCTTTCATCTTGACCTCTTCGGGCTTGACCGGAAGTACGCCGGTCTCGGACGACATGACGATGAGGTCGTCGTGGGTGACCAGGTAGCGCGCCGGACGCAGGCCATTGCGATCGAGGGTTGCGCCGATCATCTTCCCATCGGTGAAGGTGACTGATGCGGGGCCGTCCCAGGGTTCCATCAGCGAGCAATGGTATTCGTAGAACGCCCGTTTTTGGGCATTCATGTTGGGATTGCTGGACCAGGCTTCCGGGATGAGCATGGCCATCGCGTGGGGCAGGGAACGTCCGCCGAGAACGAGCAACTCCAGCGCATTATCGAAGCAGGCGGAATCGCTGCCGTTGGGCTGGATGATGGGGAACAGCTTCTTGATGTCGTCGCCGAAGAGCGGAGACGCGAGGATGTCCTGGCGGGCATACATCCAGTTGACGTTGCCGCGGACGGTGTTGATTTCGCCGTTGTGGGCGATGTAGCGGAAGGGGTGGGCCAACTGCCAGGTGGGAAACGTGTTGGTGGAGAAGCGTTGGTGAACCAGACAAAGCGCGCTAGTGACCGTGGGGTCCGAGAGTTCGGGGTAGAAGCGGGCGATCTGCGGAGCGAGGAGCAGTCCCTTATATATGATGGTGCGGCCGGAGAGCGAAGGGATGTAGAAGTCGGCTTTGTTGGGGATGTCGCTCGCCGTCACTTCGGTTTCGATGCGCTTGCGGACTACATAGAGTTTGCGCTCCAGGTCGTCGGGGGTCATGCTATGGTGCTGCCCGATAAACACCTGCTGGATATAAGGCTGGGATCCGCGGGCAATGCGTCCGATGGCGGTGCCGTCGATGGGCGTGTCGCGCCAGCCGAGCACTTTGAGACCTTCTTCAGCGACGACCTTCTCGATGATGCCTTCGCAGCGCAGGCGCTGGTGGCGCTCCACCGGAAAGAAGATCTGTCCGACGCCATACGCTCCCGGAGCGGGGAGAGTGAAGCCGAGTTTAGCGGTTACGCGGCCGAAGAATTCATGGGGGATCTGGATCAGGAGGCCGGCTCCGTCGCCGGTCTCGGGGTCACAGCCACATGCGCCGCGGTGAGTGAGGTTGATGAGAACCTGGATGCCCTTGAGGATGATGTCGTGCGACCGGTGTCCCTTGATGGAAGCGACAAAGCCGATACCGCAGGCATCATGTTCATTCCGTGGGTCATACAGGCCTTGAGGTGCGGGTAGACCGGTGCTCGTATAGGAATCGGACATGGGGTGTGCCTTGGTAATTGGAGTGTTACGACTATACCAAAGTTACAAAGTATTAGGCAAGTAAAAGATGTGGCGTGCTTAGTATTAGAGGGACTGATAGTGTGGGCCGGGTCTTGGGATGAGGTGGTATGGATGGCATAAGGAATAGATAAAGTGGCTTCGTATGTGTAAATTTTGTGGTGGTGCACGGGGATGATGTCCATGAAAGTATTCTCCAAAATGAAAAACGCGGCCTCTCTTCTTATGAAGAGCGGGCCGCGTGTGTAGAGGTCGGGGAGTCGAGAAAACCAGTCCCTGATTCAAGTTATAGCATGGGGGCGTGCAAAATCGTTCTTGAATGGTCCGTAAGGTACTAATTTTACGGGAAATATCCGTTGCGACGCGAGGCACGTTACTTCAGATGTTCAGTCTCATCTTGAGTGGGGTGGGTTCGGAGCGTGGACAGGCGCCGGGTCACTCGGCGGACCCCCGCTTGTCGACGGGTACTCTATATTTTCTGCATCCTGGTCTTCGAGAGGATTAACTCCGATACTATTGACTTAACAGATCGATCGGGGCGACGGCTCTTTCCGAGTACAACAGTGATACGACCAGAGCCGCTGCCCGGTGAAGGCAGAAGTTCCAGTAGCGCCGTATCTCAGGCCTTCTGCCGTCGGTGTCGATTCCGCCGCGAAGAGCGGCGCATCGATCTAGCCGCTGTGGCCCCGGCGCGAGCCCCCCGGCCTCTCTAATATTGGTCGCAGCAGTATACTTCATACAGGGGCAATGGATCAGCCAAGCACAATCGCAACTCCTGACCGGCGACAACGATATAGAGCCTTCATGCGCCGATTTAATCCAACCGCGCCGGCCAGGGTTGCAATTGGTGAAGGGCTGATCTATCAACAGGCTGGACGCTCGGTTTTCAAGAAGCTCTCGGCCGGTGCGGACCTAAACCCCGGCAGCCAGCAGTTAGTGGTTGGTGGAATCGGCTCTGGTAAAACAACAGAGTTAATGTTGGCCGAAAGAGATTTGTCAGGTAACGAAAAAGTACTGCCTCTGTATATCGATGTGTCTGCGGAAACCGACCTTAGTACTGTGAATTCAGGTTCGCTCCTCGCGAGCCTCGGCATGCACCTTTGTAGGGCAGTAATGAAGCTTAATCCGCCGGAGGATCTAAATGAGGTTTATACGGCGATCAGAAACGCCGCATATGGGCATGAAAAGCAGGTTTGGGTCCCAGATTATCCCGAGCGCGATTATGACGATTTCGATCCGGGCGACGAAGATCACGACGGATACTGGAGAACGATCAGGGTGCCCGGCAAGCTCAAGCCCCCGTTCCCAGCGCTTCGGAGGGAGGTAAATGAGCTCGCAGATCTATTATCAAAGTTAACAGTTTTCCTGAAGGACAAGGGAATAGAATTGGTGGCCGTATTCGATGGCCTTGATCGGCTAATAAAGGCCGATCAGTTCTGGTCTGTTGCCGAACAAGACCTGCGGACCATTAGGCGGCTTGAGCTTTCGGTATTAGCCGCGGGTCCTTTGTCGATCATGTACGGGCCAGGCCGCCAGATTAAGGACTATTTTGACGAGGTCCATTACTTGCCTCCTGCCGTGGCTGACCCGAAGGTGTCCCCTTTCCTGATTGAGATCCTACGCATTAGAGGCGCTGCGGAAATGATGCCGCCCGATCAGATGCAGAAGCTCTGCCTCGCATCGGGCGGAGTTCTACGTGATCTCATCGCGCTTGCTCGGAGTGCCGGGGAAAACGCGTATCTGGAGGACGTCGATGACATCGGAGCGTCACACGTAGATAAAGCGATTGAACAACTCGGTAATGGTTACCTGCTAGGTCTTGGCACCCGCCAAAAAGAGGCGTTGAGGAAGGTGTTGCAAGGCGGGGGGTTTGCTCCGTCAGATTCAGAAAGTATGGAGTTATTGATTACGCGGCGGGTTTTGGAGCATTCGGAATCAAGATATGAAGTTCACCCTGCGTTGGCGACGGCTCTGCTACAAACGTCGAGTGAATCAGAATGACCTTCAAACCAGCTTCCGCATTCGACATAGTTCGCCTCATCGATCTCCAACTCCGGGGCGAAACCGGATTCTGCATGCTGGTCGACGCCACATCGCAGTCGCCACTAATCCCTGAACTTCAAGAAGAATTGGCCATACAGACCTCAGGGTTACTTCGCATTATAGATGTCACAAATCAGACTGTCTCAGATCTAATCAAGCAACTGCTTGCCGCCGAGAGCGCCGTCGTACTGATGCACGGATTTGAGACATGGGATGAAGGAAGATTTGCTTCACTCGATATTAATCGAAGTGGCCTGGAAACAGGTAGCTTTTTCATATTTAGTGTAGATTTGATCACGGCGGGCCGTTTTCTCGACAATGCACCAAACATACGTAGCTTCATAGGCGCAAATATATTCGCGCGTACAGTTGATCCATCAGCAATGAGCGCTGAAGAGATCGCGAACCGCCTCGGCCAGTTGAGATCCTACTATGGCATGGGCGACGACGAAGTGCTTCGACGGGCTGCCAGAGCAGACCTTCCTGCTGAGCCGCATTTCGCAGAATGGCTGTTGCTTCTGGGGAGAAGCGAACTTGCCCGCTAGAATCTGGAATCGCGTGCAAGCGGCCTTGGCATTGGAAGCGAGGACCGAATCAGAATTGGCCAACATCGCGTTTCCTCCTCCGCACGAATACTTTAGTCAAACTAGACTGTATCTTCAGAGAACGACCGACACCGGGCGAACCAGGAACGGCGTGCATTTACTATCACGTCACAGCGCTGGGAATGGTGATACCCAGATCAATGCCGGTCCGACCATCTTCCGCGAACCATGCGACAATTGCATAAAATTCAAGTCAGGCGCGCAGCTCTCATTCGGAGTCACGCTGGGTTTGGACGGTGCCCGAACTACTCTTCTCGCTTATCGCTTTTACTTGTCACTTCTGCCCGCCAGTGGCCTTAAGTTTGTCCGGATCGATCTCAATGCGCGCAAGGCGGATTATGACCCTTTGCAAATGCCCCGCTGCCATATCCATCCCGGATTTGAGAACGTCCACATACCCTTCCCCGTTATGAGCCCAATTGAAGTCCTCGATCGGATTGTCCATGTCATCGAACCCCACTTCTCCAAGTAACTCCTTACGGGTTTCCCACGACACGGAGTTTGACTTTCGGTCGGCTGTCTAGTTTGAGCTTTTCGAGGTTACGCACTCGTGGTCAAGTTGCGGCGTCTCCGTCGAGTGATCCTGGCGAGTCTCGTTGCCGGAAAGTGATGCGTTCCGGTCGGATCGGCCACTCGGAGACGGCTCGGTCTGCGCGACGTGGGCCCGTCAAGAAAGGGTGAGACCACAAGAGACGGCGGCGATAACTTCAGCGGGCGTCGGGAGAGTTTTTGTCTGGGGGAATTCCGGCGAGATGGCGGTAGAAGGCTGCGGCGCGGTTGATGGAAGATGCGGCGTGTCCCGTGGTCAGGACGTTCGCATTCCTCCCGGTGCGCGCGAGGTTGTAATAGCGCCAGACATCTTTCGACTCGGACTCGAGAAAGTAAATCGACTGGACTTCGCCGGGGTGGAAAATCGGCACCATCAGAAAGCGCAAGGTGCTCACGTTGGCAGTGTCGAATACTAACCGGCCTTCCGGCCCGGCTCGAAGGTGCATTTCGAAGATCCCTTTGCCGGACAGGCTATCCTCCTGCTCAAAGAAGCATGGGCGGCCTTGGGTAAGTTCCTGCGGTGAGAAGTCATTGCGTCGCTGATCGGCGGAGGGACCGGACAAAGCGAAGGCATCGAGGATCAGGGTCCCCCATTGCTGATGGGTGGTCGACCAGTACTCGAGTCCCTTCAGTTCAGAGATGGCTCCAATGCGGCGCAGCAGAGCTTCGCGGCCTCCCGCGTAATGGAAACGCGCGACGGTCGCAACCAGGGTCGAGAAACCCGGTTCTGCCCAACCGGTACACGATGGCGGACGCCAATCGTGGCCCTGTTCATGGTCCTCCCAGACTTTCACGACCGGCGGCCGATCCACCTCGGGATACGCCGGCGACACCTCGCGGCCTTCACAGGGCGGCTGCGGCAAGGGGTCCGCCCAGGCAGACGATACCAGCAGAGCGAGAAAAACGGCGACGGTCATCGCATCACTCCCAGCCTCAATAACGCGTAGCCTAGCAAAGGAGGAAATGCCACCAGCACGCAGACCGGACCGAAGCCGTGATGGTCCACCAGCCGTCCGATCAGCGGCGACAGGAAAATCTGCAGCAGGCCATAGGCTGAAACCAGCACGGACGTTGCGGTAGCGGCGCCGGCCGCGCCAAAAAGGTCCAGCGGAATGGTATACACATTCACGCTGCCCGCGAGCGTCGCGAAATAACTCGCACCGATCAGGATGGTCGCCAGCAGGCTCGACGGCGCGAACGGGATGGCCAGCGTGATCAGGCATCCGAGGGCGCTGAACAGGACCACCTGCGTCCGGGCGGCGACCGGCTCCATCCCTGCGAGAATCAAGCGGAACGACAGCCATGCGCCGGCGAAGCCTCCCAGGCTGGCGGCCAGGGGAGGGAACCAGGCATAAGCCGCTGCAGTCTTCGCGGTCTCGTGAAAAGTATGCGTCAGGAATAGCGTGGTGAAGTTGGACCAAAGCACATACGTGCTCATGCACAGGATGTTGACTCCGCCCAGGAGCAGCATGCGCGGATTGCTCCACGACGCTCCGCCCCGCTTCGGTCCCGCCGGGACGGCCACAGGCGCCGGCGGAATGAAACGGGCGACCATTAGCCACAGCGGAATCCAGAGCAGTCCCAGCGCGCCGGCTACCACGAACGGTGCGCGCCACGAGTACCTGGGTAGCATCAGGTAAACCAGTGCCGGCGCGAGCATTCCTCCGAGGCTCAGTCCCACCTGGCTGATGGCACTGCCGACGGCACGCTCGCCGGGCCTCAAATAAGTCGCGCTCATTTTTGCAACGGCCGGAATGCCCGCCGATTCCGCGATACCCAAGCCGATCCGCGCCACCGCCAGGCTTCCGAACCCGCGCACCAGAGAGGTCGCGGCACACCACAACGACCACGTTCCGACCGCCAGCGACGCGCCTCGATTCAAGCCCAAGCGATCGAGCAGAGTCCCGGTCAGAGGCGACGCCAGCGCGTAAGCCAGGGCCAGGCCCGACAAGAGCCAGCCGTAGCTTTCCGTGGTCAGGTGGAATTCCTTGATGATGAGGGGAGCCACGCTGGCGAGCAGCAGGCGGTCCAGATAATTCAGCGTCGACGAAAGGGAAAACACCGACGCTGCAAGCCACCGTGCGTTCGACGGATTCGAAGATGTCTGAGGCGAAGACACAGAGGGCGTCACAGGTATACAGTAAGATGGTCGCGCATGGCTGTCGCTCCTGGAACCACTCCACGAATCCGCATCGGCAAGATCCCGCTGACCTTCCCGCAGTCGGTCTTCCTTGGACTGCTGGTGCTCTCCATCTGCATCAACTATATCGATCGCGGAAGCCTCGCGGTTGGCGGCAAGATGGTGGCCGACGAATTGCACCTCGATTCGGAACAGCTCGGCCGGTTATTCTCCGCCTTCTTCTGGACGTATGCCCTGCTGCAGATCCCGGCGGGATGGGTGGTGGACCGGTACAACGTCAACTGGGTATACGGCGCCGGTTTTGCGATCTGGTCCGCGGCCACGCTGTTTACGGGATTGTCGCATGGCTTCATGCTGCTGCTGGCGGCGCGGCTGTTGTTGGGCGTGGGCGAGTCGGTGGCGTATCCCTCGTACTCGCGAATCCTGGCGGCGAACTTCAGGGAGCACCAGCGCGGGCTGGCCAACTGCCTGATCGATGCGGGGTCCAAAGCCGGGCCCGCACTCGGTGTGCTGCTCGGCGGAAAGATCATGGCGTTGTACGGATGGCGCTCGTTCTTTATTCTGGTGGGCGGGGCCAGCCTGCTGTGGATCATTCCGTGGGTACTATGGTCTCCGCATCCCGACTCCATGCCGGTGTGCGGGTCCGCCAATGCGCCCAGTATCAGACAGATTCTGCGCAAGCGGTCGGCGTGGGGAACGTTTTTCGGGCTGCTCTGCAGCAACTACGCGTGGTATTTTATCGCGTTCTGGATTCCGGTCTATTTCCGCGATGAGCGGCATTTCAGCGAGAACGATCTGGCGATGATCGGGCAGATTCCGTTCTGGGGAATTGTGGCGGGAACGCTGCTGGGCGGATCGGTTTCCGATATGCTGATCGCCAGCGGCTTCACTCCGACGCTGGTGCGCAAATGTTGTGCCTGCTTCGGACTAGGCCTGTGTGCGGTGACGCTGGTTCCGGCGGCGCTCGCTCCGGACATCCGGGTCGCCATGGTGCTGCTGACCGCTTCTGGCTTCTTTTTCGGATTCATTTCCTCGAACGTTTGGGCGATCACCCAGACTCTCGCCGGACCGCTCGCGGCGGGGCAATGGACGGGTATCCAGAATTTTATCGGCAATATTCCCGGAATGTTCGGCCTCTGGTTTACGGGCTGGTTGATCAAAGAGTCGGGCGGGCACTATCTGCCGGCATTCTACGTGGCGGCGGGATTCGCGCTGGCGGGGGTGGTGGCGTTCGGGGTGATCGTGCAGCGCATCGAAGAAGTCGACTGGTCAAAGTGACGGCAGCCCGCAAAGCAGGCGCAGTACCCGCTGCTGCGGCCAAACTTTCGACCGCGGTCTGCCCCCCGGTTAGCAGCTGAAAGCTGCAAATATATCAGCAAGGTGTGCGCTCTGTAATACCGCCTCCACAAATAACAAATAGCCTACAAAAAAACTGAGAAATTAGCTCTTTTGTGCCGCGGAACTCGGGTATAGAATACCTAAATAGTTTCGCTGAATCGTGCGCATTCTCGCTAGTTTCCTGCGCTTAGATAATCAAGTTCAGAAGTTCAATTTCAACTGACGGAGGCAATTCAAATGAAACGTTCACACTTAAAAGCAATCGTGTTTCTGACCGCGGCTTTCGCCGTTCCCGCGCACCTGGCTGCGCAATTACCAACCGGCCTCGACATCAACACCGCGATACCAATTTACTTTGGGCAGATCATCAACGACCTTGGCGACTCCAACACGATTCCGACCAAGGTCTATTCCATCACGCTTGCCAAGGGGCAGCAGGTGTCCGGGACCCTGACATCCCCGGGCAATCGTATTCGTCTGGACTTATATCCGCCGACCGCACTGACCGTCGTTGGCTGCAACTATTCCTGCTCGGCGCCAGGCAGCCTGGCGGACGCCGTCGCATCCAACGCAACTTCTGTGTCTACCACAATCGCGACTTCGGGCACCTATTATTTCAAAGCCTCCTTTGGCGACGTAGGCACAAATTACAGTCTGCAGGTTAAGGCAGTCAACGCGCCGATTGTGAGTCCTCTCCCCACGCAGGCGGGTTGCCTCACCGGCCAGGTGGACTACTTGACTTACTCGCTGCAACTCATCTCGGCCGGTCTCCCGGACACGGCCAGTATCGGCGGCACGCAGATGTGTAACAGCTGTACGGTGAAGCCGCCGGCCTACGCGGAGATCGTCAGCAAGATGGAGACGTCGATCGGACTGGGAGCGACCGTGTCCGCCTGTTACGACTCCACTGGTAACGTTTTCCAGATCACGCTCAAACATCCGTAAGCGACCTGGCAATTGAGGAACTGATCGACATGAGAACCAACATGCGTTTCCTCGCTCTTTCGCTAATGGCGTCTACAGCATTCGCCGCCGCTCCCGTGATCCAGGGCGTGGTCAACGGAGCCAACTATACACCGGGCTTCGCCTCCGCGACATTCATCACCATCACCGGCACTAACCTGGCAACCTCTACCGCCAATTGGAGCGTTTTCACGAACGGCAATCTGCCCACGACTCTCGGTGGCGTGACGGTCACTGTCAATGGCATTGCCGCATATATCGCCTTCGTCAGCGCGACCCAGATCAATGCGCTCGCCCCGGACGATCCGACTATGGGGATGGTCCCGGTGCAGGTCACTAATTCACTGGGAGTCAGCAACGCTTTCCAGGCAAATAAACAGACCGCGGCTCCCGCCCTATTCGCGTACTCGCAAGAGGGTGGATTCTTCGCCGTGGTTCAGGCCCCTTTCACGTACCAACTGGTCGCTCCACCTGGATTGTTCGGAAAGACGCCGGTGACCGTGCAGGCTGCACCGGGTGAAGTTCTGACCCTCTACGGGACTGGCTTCGGTCCGGTGACGCCGGCGCAACCGACCGGACAACTCGTCACGAACCCCGCTCCACTCGCAAACCCGGTGACGGTGACCATCGGCGGCGTGACGGCTCCGGTGCAGTTCGCCGGACTGATCGGCTCCGGTCTTTATCAAATCGACGTAACGGTCCCGATGGTGACGAGCGGCAACCAGTTGATTGCCATGTCGGTGGCGGGAACCAACGCGGCGAACCAGCCGTATGTTCCCGTTCAGGTCCTTCCCGGTCAGATGGCCTCAGTGGCTTCCCCAACGCTCACCGGTTGCCTGACCGGACAGGTCGACTATATGACGTACCAACTGGGCCAGGTGCCATTCAGCCTTCCGGTAGCAGCCAGCATTGGAGGCACCCAGTTGTGCTCCACATGCCTGGTGCAGCCTCCCACTTCTGCGGAGTTCGCCACCAGGATGGAGAAATCGATCAAGTATAAGGAAGCGGTGCAGGCGTGCTATGACCAGACTGGCACTATTTACACGTTGAAGGTCGTGCATCCTTAACGAGGACCGTTCCCTCACGGTCGCGGCTCAGTAGCTCGATCAGTAGCTCATCGTAGCTGCTGAGCCGCGTCCGTTCAATTAGCCTTGTAAAAGGCGCTCAATCGGTTGTGTGTAATTCTGGATAAACGACACGTCGGGATTGAGCGACGCCCGGAGTGCGAACCATCCCACACTTAACCACATGGCCAGCAGCAATTCCTTGCTGCGGCCCACGACCATGCGCATCAGGAGCAACAACAGCAACGGACCCGTCGCGATGATCAGTTGGAGGACACGCCCTGCTTGCGGATCGCTGTAAATGTATGAGCTGAAGGGTGCCATTTGGGACGATAGTACTCCCAATCCTTAAGTAGGCACAAGTCCTCCGATGTTAGCCAACCAAAGGTGGCGCTACATCCTCAACAAACGGATGCTGCCGTTGTTGGTGTGCAGGTCAATCAGCGGACCTCCGCCTCCGATGGATTCTTCCAGAGTCTGCCTCCGGCCGTGGTGCTCAGCTTCGGCGCCACCGGCGAGGAAATCGGAACGTACTTCGCCATGCGACGTCTCCGCCCGTATCTTCGCCGCCGTGTTCGAGGGAAGCCGTAAGGTGATGCTGCTGTTGCTGGTCTGAGCCCGGATTTCGGACTTCGGCGGCGCGGGCATGGTGACGTCGATCCGCCCGTTACTGGTCTCGAACTTCAAAGGCGCGGGCGACACGGCAGCTTTGTCGTCGAAATGAACCGTGATCGATCCGTTCGATGTGCTGGCTTCAATGCCGGCGCTGACTCGCTCCGCGCGGATCGGGCCGTTGCTGGTGCGCAAGGTCAGCGCGCCCGAGACATTCTCCGCGGTCACCGAGCCGTTGCTGGTATGCGCGGTCAACGCGCCGTTCAACGACTCTATCCGGAGCGGGCCGTTGCTGGTTTTGAGATCCGCCCGGCCCTCGATGTCCTCGACGTGAATCGAGCCGTTGGAACTGGTGATGCGGCTCAGTTCGATTTTGCGCGGAACGTGAATCACATAGTGCACACCCACATTGCCGAGGAAATCTCCGGCCGGCCGCACGCTCCGTACATAAATGCCGTTCGCGCTCTGACTCACGTCGATCTTGATCCGGTCGCGCAATTCGGCGGTGCCGGCATGTTTGGAACCGGTGATATCGCAGCGATTCTGGTCCCAACCCGTGATTTCGATTGCACCATTAAAGTTCTCGACCTCCAGCCGGCCGCCGGGATTGATGGCATAAGAGTAGTGGAAGTCGCTCTGATAGCGGTCCGAGAAGTCGAAATCGCGATCATCGCAAGCGCCCAGAAAGAGGCAAGGCAGGATCCACGCCGCACGAAT
Source organism: Terriglobia bacterium (assembly GCA_963747535.1). Taxonomy (GTDB): domain Bacteria; phylum Acidobacteriota; class Terriglobia; order Bryobacterales; family Bryobacteraceae; genus CAVVFX01. Next base: position 398,404 of record CAVVFX010000023.1, on the reverse strand, counting down.
TCGCCACATAGAACTGTAATTACGCACCAGAGTCAGAAAAGTTCGCAGCAGTGTGATAACTTGACTCTCGGAGCGCACGAGACCCTGACATGCAACGAGCTTTCCGATACACCTTGATCATGATCGCCTTCGGCACTGCATCGGCGTCCCTGGCTCAAGGGCCCCCGCAAGTCGCGAGACCTAAAGGGCAACGTCCCGAGCAACTCGTTCCGCCGGGTCCAAACCCCGACAGCCAGTACCGTCTGGGGCCTGATTCCCTACCGCAGGACGGCGTACCGAAGGGGCAGGTCAAGGGTCCGTTCCAGATTGACAGTCAAGCTTATCCGGGCACCTTTCACACCTACTGGGTGTACGTCCCTGCGCAATATGATCCAGCGGTGCCGGCCAGCCTCATGATCTTCAACGACGGCCAGGCGTTCAAGGGTCCGGAAGGAGATGCACGTGCGCCGAATGTCATGGACAACCTGATCTACCGGCACGAGATTCCGGTGATGATCGGCGTATTCATCAACCCCGGACACACGCCCGAGCAACCGGAGCCACCCTCGGCCGGCGGCGATTGGGGAGATCGGACCACTAACCGCCCCACGGAGTATAACTCGCTCGACGACCGCTACGCCCGTGTGATTGTCGACGAACTGCTGCCGGTGCTGTACAAGGATTACAACCTCTCGAAGGATCCGGAGCGTCACGGAATTGGCGGCGCCAGTTCGGGCGCTATTGCCGCCTTTACGGTAGCGTGGGAGCGTCCGGAGCAATTTCACAAGGTACTGAGCATCGTCGGCAGCTTCACCAACCTTCGCGGCGGACATGTCTATCCCGAACTCGTGCGCAAGAGTCCCAGGAAGCCGATACGAGTCTTTCTTCAAGACGGGCGCAACGACAATCGGGCGCTCTACGTGGACGGGCGGTATGACGAGACACGCGACTGGTTTTATCAGAACGTGCGCCTGATGCAGGCGCTTACGGAGAAGGGCTACGACGTGAACTATGCCTGGGGCATGAACAAGCACGGGCAGAAAATGGGCGGAGCAATCCTGCCTGAAATGATGCGCTGGCTGTGGCGCGACCAGCCGGTCGACACCGATCCCCACGACATGGTGGAGCGCGGCTTCCGCGAGCCACCCAAGCCGAAGGAGTAGACGACTGCTGCACAGCCGGTACCGTTGGAAAAGAATGCCGGGTCCCACGGTAGCCATTCTGTCACACAATGGTAGGCGGTTTTCCCGCTCGTCCCCGCGCGCGGCTGGCCCGCGGCTCATAACCGGCAGACCGGAAGAACCGATTGTGCCCCCCGGTCAGCAGGTGTGCGTCAACGCGAGAATCGATCCGGCGATGGCTTCGAGCGGCAGAATCTTGTCCACCGCGCCGAGTTTGATGGCCTCGTTGGGCATGCCGAACACCACGGAAGTCGCTTCATCCTGCGCGACCGTGGCGGCACCAGCCTGCTTCATTTCCAACATTCCCCGGGCTCCATCGTCGCCCATGCCGGTCAGAATCACGCCCACCGAATTGCGTCCGGCATAGCGCGCCGCAGACCGGAACAGTACGTCGACCGAGGGACGGTGTCGCGAGACGAGCGGACCCTCTTTCAACTCGACGTAGTATCGCGCCCCACTACGCTTGAGCAGCAGGTGATGGTTGCCGGGCGCAATTAACGCCCTGCCCTTCAGAACGGTATCGTTGCTTTCTGCTTCCTTTACCGAGATCCGGCACAGGCCGTCCAGACGTTGGGCAAAAGCGCGGGTGAACATTTCCGGCATATGCTGGACGATCACGATCCCGGGAGCATCGGGAGGCAGGACCTCCAGCAGCGCGCGGAGAGCCTCGGTCCCACCGGTAGACGCGCCGATCGCGACCACCTTTTCGGTGGTTTCCAACATGGGGCCCGTCGCCCTGGAGAGAATAGCATCCGCGGTGAGCTTCGGCGCAACCGTATAGCCTGGTTTCCGGACACGCACGCGCGCCGCCGCCGCTGATTTGACGGCATCGCACAACATGGCGCGGGATTCCTGCAGAAACTGTTTGCTGCCCAGCCTTGGCTTGGCGATCACTTCGACGGCTCCGTACTCGAGCGCTTTGAGCGCACTCGCGGCACCCTCCCCGGCCAGGCTGGAGCAGATGATCACGGGTATCGGATGCTGGCTCATGATCTTCTGCAGGAACGTCAAGCCGTCCATGCGAGGCATCTCGATATCGAGCGTGATCACGTCAGGTACCTGTTCGCCGATTCGGTCCGCCGCGGCAAACGGGTCACCGGCCGCGCCGATCACCTCAATCCCGGGATCGCTCGAAAGAACCTCGGTCAAGGTCTGGCGAACCAGCGCGGAATCGTCCACGACCAGAACACGGATTCTTGGCTTGTCCATATTATTCTCCTGTCGCTAACCGCGGGCAAGCCGCGGTCCAATGTTTCTGAACTCGTATTTGCCTCCGCGAGCGAAGTTTTTCGGCAGTTTCTGGAGAGTCTCAGTATCATCTTTCATAGAGACGGGACACAGTTGGAGCCCAGTCGATGCACCATCACCTCGCCAGTCCCGGTGTGAAAATGAATTCTCCTTCCGCGGACTCCGCGCAGGTCGGATGCCAGCACTCTGAGACCCTCGTCCTCCAGAATCTCCAATGCGGCCTGGCAATTCAGTGCGCCGACGGTGGGGATGTCCGCCCGGCTCGCCATGACCGGAAGCACGTCGGCGCCTCCGAACACTTTCACTTCCAGTTCCTGCCGAAACGCTCCCAGCGAATCAAACTGCCGGGCCAGGTAGCGAATGCTGAGGTCGACATAGCGATGCTGTTCGCCTACGCTCGAAACCGAGCCGTAGCCTTCGCGCCATCTGGGTAGAACACCGTGACACATGGCTCCAGCGCCCAGCCGCGGGCTCCAGAAGGTGACTCCCACGCACGATCCGAGGATGGTCTGGAGGAGTGTCGGACTACGTGCCAGGTAAAGTTCACCGGGTTGCAGGGTCAGGCCCGGGAGATCGCTATCGCAGCCCATCGTCTAGCCTCCTATAGACAGCGGTCCCGGCTGGAGCCAGGGGCAGATTCATGCCCTGAAGCGACTCGGAGTGACCAGCAAAGAAATACCCGCCGGGCACCAGGAGCCGCGTCAACCTGCCGAGCAGACGGCACTGCGTCGGGCGATCGAAATAGATGATCACGTTGCGGCAAAAGATGATATCCGGCGCCTCCGTCAGGGCGAAATCCGCATCCATGAAATTGACTCGTCGAAATTCCACCATGGAGCGCAGTTCAGGAACAATACGCAGCAAATCCGAGCCCCGCTCGCGGCTACGCATGAAGAATTTCCGCCGTAAGGTCTGGGGAACCGGGGCCACCACGTCAGACTTGTAGATGCCCATCTTCGCCTTGTCGAGCACCGCGGTGCTGATGTCGGTTGCCAGCACACCGAATTGAAAGCCGGGATGGCTCTGTGCGTACTCACTCAGGACCATGGCAAGGGTGTAGGGCTCTTCTCCTGTCGAACAACCCGCGCTCCACACCAGTACCTTCCGCCGGGCGCCGAAGCTCGCGGCCAATTCCGGGAGCGCCTTCGAAACCAGGTAATCGAAATGGCCCGCCTCACGGAAGAAGTCGGTCTTATTGGTGGTCACGGAGTCGATCAGGTGGACTAACTCGCGACTCCTGCCTTCGGGTGAAAAGACATATTCACAGTACTCTGCGCAGGACGAATGCTGAAGGCTATGCCACCGCCGCCGGAGCCGGATCTCCAGCATGGTTTTCTTTTCCGCACCCAGGTGGATGCCGGCCTCCTCATAGATGAGACTGCGAAGCCGGTCAAAATCCGCCTTGGCGAGAGTCTCGTTACGCGTATTCATAGGTGTGGCCAGTCGCCGTCTGGCGCCGGGAACCGCTCGTGCGCCCGCGGTGGGTCACGCGGTAACCTCGGTTCCCCGCACCGCCGATAGATCTTCAGCGGAAAAGACGCGGTCGATATCGAGGATCATGATGAACTGCGCGTCGCGCTTGCCCATGCCCTTGATGAAATCGGTCCGGATCTGCGTACCGATTCTGGGCGCCGGCTGAATCTGGTCCGGTTCGAGGTCCACCACCTCCTCGACGGAATCGGCCAGCGCGCCGATCACGGTGGACTCGCCATCCAGCAACACCTCTACTACAACGATGCAGGTGTTGACCGTTTTCTCGGTTCTGGACATCTCGAAGCATAGCCGCAGATCTACGACCGGAACTACGTTGCCTCGAAGATTAATCACGCCGCTCATGAAATCAGGCGTACGTGGAATTTTAGTGATGGTTGTGAAGTCAAGCACTTCGCGTACTTTGGCGACGTCGGTGGCGAACACCTCCTCGCCCAGTTTGAATGTGAGGTACTGCCGTGTAGTCGTGATTTCGGTGACGCTCATAATATTCCTTTCGCTGTGGGGGCAGGCTGCGACCTGCCCCCGCGCCATCCTAGTAGCGTTCGAACTCCTTGTCTACAGCATCGCTGGTCTCTTTCATCTTGAGATTGACTCCGGGCTTCGCGGTTTTCTTCGAACCCGGTGAAGCAGCCGGCGCCACGCTGCGCCCTAACGCATCTTGAACCTTGCGTAGCGATGCCGTCGGGCGTCCCGCCACGGGAGAATGGGCCGTTTCGCCCGTGCGGAAGAACCCCAGCGCGCCCATTAGCTGGTCACTCTGAGCCGTCAGTTCCTCCGTGGTGGACGCCATCTCTTCTGCCGCGGAAGCGTTCTGCTGGATGACTTTTTCGAGCTGCTGCAACGCCTTATTGATCTGCTCGGAGCCGGTATCCTGTTCCTTGCTGGCGGCCGTGATCTCCTGTACCAGCTCGGCCGTCTTCTGGATGTCGGGGACCAGTTTCTCCAGCATCTCTCCGGCTTTCTCCGACACCCTGACAGTTGTGCCCGAGAGTTGATTGATCTCGCCGGCCGCCTTCTGGCTGCGTTCCGCCAGTTTGCGAACTTCGGCTGCGACCACCGCAAATCCCTTCCCATGCTCACCCGCCCGGGCGGCCTCGATCGCGGCATTCAATGCCAGCAGGTTTGTCTGGCGGGCAATTTCCTCGATAATGGAGATCTTGCTGGCAATCTCCTTCATCGCCGCAACCGCCTCCAGAACGCATTTGCCGCTCGCTTGCGCGTCCTTGGCCGACTTCGTGGCGATCTTGTCGGTCTGCTGGGCATTGTCGGCGTTTTGTTTGATATTGGAAACCATCTCCTCCATGGAAGACGAAGCTTCCTCCGCCGAAGCCGCTTGAGCGCTCGCGCCGTTCGAAACCTGGACGGAAGCGGCGCTGATGGCCTGGCTGGCGGAACCGACCTCGCCGGCAATACTGCGGACGTCGGTCACTGTACGCGTCAGGCCCGCCACCATGGAGATCAAGGCCCGCATCAGTTTGTCCTGCGCGGACCGCTCCTGCACGGCCACCGTCAGATTTCCCTGCGCAATCTCTTCGGCGGCATGAGTCACCTCGTTCATAGCTCCGATTAACGAATTCAGGTTGTTCTTGATGGTGTTGAACTCGCCGTGGTAGATATCGGTGATCTCCGGCGGGTTGTCGCCCTTGCTGATGCGATCTACATAATTGGCGGCGACATTAAGCGGCGTGATCACGGCGTCCAGGATCGCGTTGACGCCCTGCACGATATGCGAATAAGCGCCCTGAAATTCACTCTGATCGCCGCGTTCGGTCAGTTTCCCTTCTTTCGCGGCAGTGGTCAGACGCCCCAATTCCTTCTGCAAACCCTGCAGAACCACGGCTACGTTGTTGACGGCCTGTTTCATCTTCTCGTGATCGCCCTTGTAGGTCTGAGCGATCAACTCGTCGATCCTGCCATTCGAAATCTGCGCGAGGATGCGGTTACCTTCGCCGATCGGCAGCAGAATCGCGTCCAGCATCGCATTCACGCCACGGACAATCTCCGCGTAAACCCCGTGGAACTGTTCCGGCTTGCCCCGTTCCGAGAGTTGCCCTTCTTTCGAAGCGTCGATCAGACGCCCTAGTTCCTTTTGCAGGCCTTGCAGAACCACGGCCACGTTGTTGACGGCCTGTTTCATCTTCTCGTGATCGCCCTTGTAGGTCTGGGCGATCAATTCGTCGATTTTGCCGTTCGATATCTGAGCCAGGATACGGTTGCCCTCGCCAATGGGCAGCAGGATCGCATCCAGCATCGCATTGACGCTCCGGACAATCTCCGCATACGCTCCCTGGAACTGTTCCGGCTTACCCCGCTCGGAGAGTTGCCCGTCCCCAGAGGCGACGGTCAAGCGCATCAGCTCCTTCTGCAGGCTCTGCATCACCGTGCCCACGTTGTTGACCGCCCGCTTCATCTTCTCGTGATCGCCCTTGTAGGTCTGGGCGATCAATTCGTCGATCTTGCCGACCGAGATCTGAGCCAGGATGCGGTTGCCTTCGCCGATCGGCAGCAGAATCGCATCCAGCATCGCATTGACGCCCCGGACAATCTCCGCATACGCTCCCTGGAACTGTTCCGGCTTACCCCGCTCGGAGAGTTGCCCCTCCCCGGAGGCGACGGTCAAGCGCATCAATTCCTTCTGCAGGCTCTGCACTACCATGCCTACGTTGTTGACGGCCAGTTTCATCTTCTCGTGGTCGCCCCGGTAGGTCTGGGTAATCAATTCGTCTATCTTGCCACTCGAAATCTGGGCGAGGATGCGGTTGCCTTCCCCAATGGGCAGCAGAATCGCGTCCAGCATCTCATTGATGCCCTGCACCATTTCGCGAGCCACGCCTTGAAACCCGTTGGCGTCGCCTCGCTCTTCGAGAATCCCTTGCCGCGACGCGGCTACCAACCGGAGGATCTCCTGCGAGACCTGGTGCATCTCCGCGTTGTCGGTCTTCTTCATCACACCCTCGCGGGCGCGCGCGTCGCGCGAGCCATTTCCGAGACCGGCTGAACCGCCATTTTCGGAGCGTTGCGGCGTTATCTTTCCATTTGCTGTACGTGCCATTAGGTCCTGTTTCCTTTAATTCGTGTTTCCGTAGGGCCGACCATCGTTTTTGTGGTCCGCCAATTCTGTGGTCTGCCGTCGCACTGCCCGTTCCCGGGTTTTGTACGAACAGCCATCTGAACCAAGCGGTGCGGATCGAGGATCAGCGCTACTGTCCCATTTCCCAGGATGGTCGCTCCTGTCACTCCCTGAGCATTCCGATAAAGTTTACCCAGGTTTTTGATCACCGTCTGGTGGTCTCCGAGAACCTCGTCCACCACGAAACCGTAGTGGCCGTACTCGGTCTCAACCACCATGATTTGTTCGCGTGCCGTTTCGCACTCCGGCCGCTCCGCCCGCATCTCAAAATACTCACTGAGCCGGATATACGGAATAATCTCGTCCCGGACGACTGCAATGTGGTTTCCATGGGAGTTCTGTATGTCCTGGCGGGTCAGTTCAACGCACTCCAGACTGTTGGCCAGCGGCAGTACAAAATGTGCGTCGCCGACCCGGACCAGCAACCCGTCGATGATCGCCAACGTGAGAGGCAGACGGAGTGTTACGGTGAGGCCCACGCCCGGCTGGTTGTGGATTTCGATGGTTCCGCGCATCGCTTCGACGCTTCTCCGGACTATATCCATCCCGACACCTCGTCCGGAAACATCGGTGACTTCGCGCGCCGTGGAGAAGCCCGGCGCCAGGATGAGCGAGAGCATTGCGGGTTCGGATAGTTCGGTGTCCGCCGCGATGATGCCTCGCTCGACAGCGCGCTCGCGAACGGCTTCCACGTCCAGGCCCCGGCCATCGTCACTGACCCGGATCAGCACATCGGCGCCGGAATGCAACGCGGAAAGATGGATCCGGGCTGTCGCGGGCTTGCCTGCGGCGCGGCGGGCCTCCGGCGTCTCGATGCCATGGTCCAGGCTGTTGCGAATCAGGTGCACCAGCGGATCGTTCAACTGATCGATGACCGTTTTATCGAGTTCGGTGTCGGCCCCGTCAATCACGAACTCGACATCCTTATGTAACTCGCTTCCCAGATCGTGAACCAGCCGGCGGAACCGTTCGAACGTGGTGCGCAGCGGCAACATGCGAATGCGCATCGAAGTCTCTCGAAGATCAGTCGAAAGCCGATCGATTTCTTCCGATATGGCCAGAATATCGGGATCGTCCCGGCGGCCTGCGACCACGCTCAAACGCGCCTGCACGGTCACCAGTTCACCCACCAGGTTGACTAGCCGGTCCAGCTTTTCGGTTGAGACGCGAAGACTTGCCGTCGCCCCTCCGGCGCCCGCCGCCCGCGTCGTGGAGGGGACTCGACCGGCAGGCGGGTCGGCCTGGATCATCAGTTCGCAATCGTGCTCGACAAATATGAACACGTCACGTATAGTGTCCGGTTCAGCCCGGGTGGTCAGCACCAAGTCCCAGGCCATGTAGCAGCGCTCCGGATCGATTTCCCGCAGCGGCGGGATCGCGGACGTATCCGCATTGATCTGAAGTTCGCCCAAGTCGCGCAGTTCGTTGAAGAGGAGCAGGGGATTGGTCCCGTTTAACAGCACGTCCGGACCGGGCGCGAAGTGAATGTGCCAACGACGAACAGGACCTTTGGCAGTGACATCCGGGGCCGCCGCCAAGACCTTCCCGGCCGGCAGGCATGGCGGAGCAATGCCGGTCAAATCCCGCAGTTCTCCGACAATCTTAGCGGAGACTTCGGGATCCGCAGTTCCCTGGCCCTGCGCCTCGTCCAGCATGGCCCGAATCTGATCGCAGGCGGCGAGGGTCAGGTTGATCAGTTCGGCCGTGGCCGTAAGCTGACCCCTGCGCAACTGCTCGAAGGCGGTTTCAAGATTATGCGTAAACGCGGCGATATCGTCAAAGCCGAACATCGCCCCGGAACCTTTAATCGTGTGCAACGCCCGGAAGGCCCTGCCCACCAGTTCCAGGTCGTCACGCGCCTGATCGAGTTCGAGCAGCGCCGCCTCCAATTCAGTGAGCAATTCACGGGCTTCCTCCATGAACGCCTGCTCGTGCCGATCGGTCATCCGAGCACCTTTTTGACTACTGCCAGAATCTGCGGCACCGAGAATGGCTTCACCATCCAGCCCGTGGCGCCCGCCGCCTTACCCTCCTGCTTGCGGGAATCCTGTGATTCGGTCGTGAGCATGATGATGGGTAAGCCTTTACAGGCCGGGTTCGCCCGTATCTTCCGGATGAGCCCAATTCCGTCCAGGTTCGGCATGTTCAGGTCCGTAATCACCAGATTTACGGGTTGCGTGAGTTTCGCGAGCGCGTCGCTGCCGTCAACGGCCTCGACTACCGTGTAGCCTGCATCGCAAAGCGTGAATTTGACCATCTGGCGTACACTGGCGGAATCGTCGACCGTGAGGATTACTTTGGCCATCATCCGCTCCAAGCCGCTGCTTCGACCAACGGCCTGAAACCCGCGTTACGGAGCGCGTTTTCAGCCGCCCCGGACAGGTTCAAAGCGATTCCCGTACCCGCTCCACGGGCTTCTCGCAAGGCGGACTGCAGCAACTGCATAAAGGTCACATCGATCGCCCCGGCGCACTCCATATCCAGATGTAACTTCCGTCCCGAAGCCAATCCTTCGAGCAAAGTTCGCTTCAATTCCACGGCCTCGCCCAGGCCAATCTCACCTTCCAGACGAACCTGGAAGCGAGTGTCATCCTGCTCAACACTAATCGGCAAACCGGGCTCCTTGCGTCAACCCTTCGCTTCCTCTCGTCAGGGCTTGTTGTGGTGGCAACATGGACATCACGATTCCCCTCTCTAGTTGTCTATCGGCTCGTTCGGTTTTTTTCTTTAATTTTCGTTCAAGAAAGGCGGATTATTCCTTCGTTCGGGTGGAATACCTCGCCATCAATCCGGTGATACAAGAACACTGACGGTTATTCCGCATTCGCGTCTACAGTTCCGGAGAGGAAATGCCGATAACAGTTTGTGAGTGAAGCGAGGGCAGAACCTGTTCCGAATATCGAAGTGAGAGTAATGACGCGATGGCTGCCCGACTATGCCATCGGCGTCCAGGAAGTCGACGCCGAACATCAGGGTTTATTCCGCCTGGCTGAAAAACTGCACCGTGGAATCCTGGCGGGACAGAACGGGGAAGTCCTGGGGCCTCTTCTGAGTGACCTGGTCGACTATACGTACTATCACTTTGCCCATGAGGAGCAGTTGATGGAACAGATTGGCTATCCTCATTATCCGGACCACTGCCAGCAGCATCAGGCCCTGCGATGTCACGTGTCCGCCATGAAGGATCGCTTTGCCGCGGGCGAGATCGGTATGCCGAACGAGGTCCTGCGGTTTGTGGTCGACTGGTTGAAGTGTCATACCACTACCAGCGACCGCCAGATCGGGACCTACATGCGCAAGTGCGGCCTGGTCTCCTGATCGCCGCCAGACTGCCCGGTAAAGCCGCGACTTTGAGTCCCTCGCCAAAGGTCGAGACGAGTCTAAGTCTCGACCAGGCAGGCAAGGTGCCTGCGCCACGGCTCCGAATCAGTTTTGTGACCCAGCAGTATTGGGTTAGGGGGCGGCTGGAAACCGAATTTTGCCAGTACCTCCAGACGCTGTGTTAAGCCGGAAACAGCAGCGGGAAGAACTGACCTTCCAGTTTGTGCCCGGCGGGGATCGGCGGTACGCCATTCAGCAATCCGGCGTCCGATGCAGAGCGTACGCCGTCACGGAAGACGTTGATGACGGTCGCGCGGCGCGGCTGGTCCGTCCGGTTTTCGTACGATCCGTGAACCATCAGCGGATGATGAAACGTCGCCTCGCCGGCTTTTAACTCGATTGCCACCGGCTGAAACTGTCTCTTCTGAGTTTCGGACAGCACAGTCTTGATTTCATCCATGTTGCCGGCGAGCCCGGTAATGGGCAGCAGGGGCCAGCGATGGCTCCCGGGAATGTACTGGAGACATCCGTTGTCGCGTGTGCTGTCGTCGAGCGCGATCCAGCAGGTGAGATGCTCCATGGGCTCGGTGCGAGTCCAGTAGGAATAATCCTGGTGCCAGGCGACCACGCCTCCGTGGCGCGCCGGCTTCGAGAAGAGTTGATCGTGCCAGAACCGCACGGCTCCGCCGAGTAACTGCGATGCGGGCATCAGGAATGCGGGATTCCACAGAAGATCGTGGAAGCCCGGCTTGATCCGCCAGGCTCCTAACGCGTGAAAGAGAACCGTGTCGGGATTCTTCGATTCGTTGGAATGATACTCGTGAAAGAGGTGATTGCCGGGAAATGCGGGATCGGTGAGGTCGGCCAGTTCTGCGCGCAACTGCACGACCTGATAGTCGTCCAGCAGACGGAGCCCTGAGCAATATCCGTTCTTTTGAAAGAAGTCGATCTGCTCTTGAGGGATCCGGCAGCGGCTCCAATCCGTCTGGCTGGTATGCGCGAAAAGGTTGCCTTGCGGCGTGTGAACTTCGGATAGGTCCGTCGTCATGCGCGTCGATTATGGCCGGTGTGGGGCCACCGCGTCTTCGCCGGCTTCAAGATGATAGCGCCGCGTCAGGCTCTCGAACTGACGCGACCGGCGAATTCCGGTCTTGTGCAACCAGTACCTGCAAACGAGGTACAGGATCGACAACCCGTAAATGGAGCTTTGCACGAAAGACGCAGAGGAAGCCTGGGGGAAATAGCGGGTGGGTACGGCAATCTCCTTGATTCGCAGTTTCAGCGCCACCGCCTGCGCCACTACTTCCTGATCGAAAATGAACTTATCGGAATCGGTCGCGAGATTCATTGACTGCAGTGCATCGTGGGTGTAGGCTCGATATCCGGTGTGGAACTCGGAGAGATTTAACCCAAAGGCGCGATTTTCAACCCATGTCAGGAAGCGGTTGGAAATGTACTTCCACCAGGGCATCCCCTGCTTCATGGGATTGGCGCCCAGCAGGCGGGAGCCGAAAACGATATCGGCCTCTCCACGCTCGATCGGCGCCACCATTTCGGGAAGCAGGGTCGGGTCGTACTGATAATCCGGGTGCACCATCACTACGATGTCGGCCTTGGCCCGCAACGCCTCGCGGTAACAGGTTTTCTGGTTCGCACCGTAACCGTAGTTCCGATTGTGAACGAAAAGTTCGAGCCCCAGTTCTTTGGCGATACGGACGGTTTCGTCCTTGCTTCCGTCATCCACCAGAATTACGAGATCGACCATGTCGTGCGGCAGTGCGGCATACGTCATTCTAAGCGTCTTGGCGGCATTGTAGGCCGGCATGACAACCACGACTTTTTTGCGGTCCTCAATCATCAACTTGATTCTAGCGCTTTGGGTGGTAAAGTTGGAATACATACAAACGTGGACTCTCTGAAGCCTCTCTCATTGCAGATGCCATCGAAGTTTGTCGTCGTGATGATCATTTATGCGCTCCTGGCGCTGATCGGCGTCTTCGTGTTGCATGGCCAGTTTCGTTGGGCGATCCTCATCCTGCTGGGTGGACTGGCTGTCAAGACTCTTATCGCGCGCCGAGCCGGCTGGTAATCTCGCCGCGGAACGAGTACGTTCCATTCTGAAACGCGTATAGGAACACCAGATTCCCAGTGGTCTGACTCGCCGCGCCCCTAAGCTATTCGCCTCATTGAAAACGCAACTACTTAGTCTTCAACGGCCGGACCCATTCCGCCTGCAGACGAGTGGTTAACGGCTTGCACTCTCCTGATCACCGGGCGCTTCCAGGCGCTCCGGATTCGGCGAACAAGAAGGACTCAACAACATGCAAGCCCGTGGTGTGCCCAAACGCGTATTCAAAAAAGAGAGAACCAGGCGTCCGAGCAGAGCGGAACTGCGGGACCAGCTGGTGATGGAGCATTTGCCGCTGGTCAAGGCGATCGCGATCCGGCTGTACGAGAGCCTTCCCGTACACGCCGATCTCGACGATCTGATCCATGCCGGCATGCTGGGACTCATCGATGGCGCGGAGAAGTTCGACGAGCGAAAGCACATCCTGTTCAAGAGCTACGCCAAGCACCGGATTAAAGGAGCTATGCTCGACAGCCTGCGACAGCTTGACTGGGCCAGCCGGGATCTCCGCCGCCGTCACAAACAACTGGAAGCAATTACTCACGAACTTGCCGCGCTTTCCGCGGATGCTCCCAACGATGAAGCGATTGCCGGAAAGATGGGTGTGGATGTGGAACGATGGCGTCAGATCGCCATCGAACTGCGGATGGTCGGTTTGTTGTCGTCTTCCTCGCGGGGCGCCGACGATGACAATCAGACCACTCCGGAATTTGCCGCCAGCGAAGACACGCAGCCCGACACGATGTATGGCCGGCACGAAATGAGTACCGTTCTTCACGAGGCCATGCGCACGCTGCCGGAGAGGTATCAGAAGATCGTTTCGCTCTATTACTCGAACGAAATGACGATGCGGGAAATCGGGGAAATATTGGGTATCAACGAAAGCCGCGTCTCCCAGATTCACAAGACGGCGCTTGAAAAGATGGCAGTGATCCTGCAGTCGGCGGGGATTCATTCGAGCGTGGCGCTCGTATAGCGTTGTCCGTAATCCGTTATCCGTCGTCCGCGAACCGCGCTCCACGGACCGAAAACGGACGACGGAAAACGGATAACGGACAACGCCTTACTCATACCGCAAGCAGACGATCGGATCCAGATTGGCGGCCCGGTTAGCCGGATAGTAGCCGAAGAACAGCCCCACCCCCACGGAGATCACCACTCCGAGAGTCACCCACAAGGCCGAGACGGTTGCGGGAACAGCCGGCAGGAGCGTACGCACCAGGAGCGCAATCAACGCTCCCAGAAGGATTCCCAGGATGCCGCCGATACTGGACAAAGTGACCGCTTCGAGCAGAAACTGTACCCGTATGTCCGCCTTCCGGGCGCCAATTGCCTTCCGGATCCCGATCTCGCTGGTCCGCTCAGTCACCGAAATCAGCATGATGTTCATGACCCCGATCCCCCCTACCATCAAGCCGATTGAGCTGATGATGCTGGTCAACAGCACCAGCGCTCCGGTGAGCTGGTTCCAGAGATTACTCAGGAAATCCGGATCGGCGATCTCGAAGTCGTCCTCTTTGTTGTATGGAACGTGGCGTTTGCGCCGCATGGCGACTTCTACCTGCGTACGAATCTCATCCATGGTATAGCCATCCTTCCCCGACACCGCGATAAATCGCTCACGCAGTTCCGGAAAGCTCTTGCGGAAATTGCTCATGGGAATGCAAGCAAACTGGTCGACTCCGAAACTTGAAAAGAGGCCCTGATCCGGCTCGAAAACTCCGATGACTTCGTACAACCGGCCGTCGAGACGCACCACTTTGCCGATCGGGTCAACCTGCGGAAACAGCGAGTTGGCAATGGCCTGGCCGATGGCTACGACGTTCCGCGCGTGGTCCTCGTCGTACCGCGAAATGAAGCGTCCTTCGCCGACCGCGAACAGCGGAAAAGCGTCGATATACGCTGGCTCCGTGCCACGCAGGATGAAGCGCTCGACGTGCGCATCCCCGTACCGGATGCTGTCGGCCACAGCGCCGAGGTCGATCCGGGTTCCGAAGGTGGTGGCATAGGCAACCGCAGGGCAGCTCTGCTCGATGAACGACGCATCGTCGTCCTGCAGATACTTTCGTACGCGGACCTTTTGCGGCATACGTGCGGGATTCGTGCCGGGCGAAATGCGGGTGACGAACAAGGTCCGCGAACCGAGTTTCTGAACGCGCTCTTTAATGACCCCATTCAGGCCGTCGATGATGGATGCTACGGCAATCACCGAAGTCACGCCGATCACGATCCCCAGGATGGTAAGCCCGGACCGGACTTTGCGCGCGCGGATCGTATCCAGCGCGACCGCCAGATTCTCCAATACCTCGTGCCGGGTCATGGTTCAACCATTAGCCATTCTCCGCCCTCAGCGCCGCGACCGGATCTAGCGAGGCCGCTTTGCTAGCCGGATAAATACCGAAGAAAAGCCCGATAATCGAACTCAGCACGACCCCGAGTAGCGCCACCCAGGTCTGCACCGACGCCGGGAACGAGGTGTAGGTCCGTAGCGCCAGGGCACAGGCAAAGCCGATGGCGATGCCGATCGCTCCTCCGATCAGGCATTGCATCACGCTCTCGGTCAGGAACTGGCGCAGGATATCGGCCTTCGTCGCACCCAGCGCGCGCCGCAGACCCACTTCCTTGGTCCGCTCGGTGACACTGACTAACATCACGTTCATAATCACGATGCCGCCGACAATCGCCGAGATCGAACTCACCATGACGAAGACCGCGAAGAACGATCCACTGATGCTCTGCCACAGCTCGATATAACTCTGGGCCGTGCCGATGAAGAAGTCGTCCTCCATATCGAGAGTTCTGTGCCGCCTGGCTCGCAGGATGATGCGGATCTCATCCTGCGCCGCCTGGAACAACTTATCGCCGCCGGTCGCTTTGATTTCGAGTGTCAGGCTGTTATTCCGCCCGCGGAACTTCAGAAAGGTGGTGAGGGGGATGATCAGAAAGTTGTCCTGATCCTGGCCCAGCACCGAGCCGATGCGCTCGAACGTGCCGATCACAGTGAACTCCTGGTTGGCCGCGCGCAGGACATGACCCAGCGGATTGACGCCGGGGAACAGCGTGTCCGCTACGGACGCGCCGATCAGGCAGACGGCTGCGGCATGGCGATCTTCAGTGTCGGTATAGTAGCGTCCCTGGTCCAGAGTTCGGGTATCGATGTCGACCATGTTGGGTGTGTACCCGTAGAGGGTCGAATCATCGACCTGTTTGTTCTGATAATCGACGGAGAGCGACGTGTTGGCCGATGCACCGACGTAGCGGCAGGCATGGCACTGTGCGGCTACGGCCGCGAGGTCATCGGCCAGGATGAGCTTGTTCTTGAGCGATCGGGTTACGACCGTGAAATCGACGACCGCGAAGGGAGTTCTGGCAACTCGAAAAACGTTCGTCCCGAGGTTGGCGATCTTCTGCTCGACATAAATGTTGGCGCCCTGCACGATGGTCATGACGGTAATCAGCGTGGCAACACCCATCGTCAGGCCGAGCACGGTCAGCGACGCGCGCAGTTTGTGCGCACGGATAGAATCGGCCGACAGCCTGATATTATCCCCGAAAGCTAACATTCCCTAAGTTACAGAGCCGCGACCGTTAGAAGGTGGGAAAAAATCGATTCACAGGCCAAAGGCCTACCCCACAAGGCTAACAAGTGCTGCTGAATCAATGTGGAGTAGGCCTTAGCCCGCTCCTCTCCGGGTTGCGCTATCCCTTTACCCGGCGCCAGTTTTTCCCCACCTGAATCAGAAGATCATCGCGGGGACCCGAATACACTACGTCGTTGATGCGCTCTCCGTTGATATGAACCGCTCCGGCTTTTATCTTGCGCAGGCCGTCGCCATTTGACTCGGCCATCCCTACCCTGGCAAGCAGCCGGTCCATGCGAATGCCGTTTTCCACTGCGACACTTTCCGGCATGGGCACCACGGGAATGTCGTCCGGAATCTCCTTCTTCCTCACGACGCGCGTGAAAACTTCCTGCGCATGATCGGCCTCGGCAGACGAATGGAAATCCGTCACAATCGAACGGCCGAGGTCCATCTTCAAGGTCATCGGGTGAAGCTCGCCGCTCGCGACCCGGGTCCGCATGCCGGCAATTTCCGATAGGCTTCGATCGGTCAACAGTTCGTAGTAGCGATACATCAGATCGTCACTGATCTGCATAATCTTACGAAACATGACCTCCGGCGGTTCGGTGATTCCGATGTAATTGCCGAGAGATTTGGACATCTTCTTCTCACCGTCTAGGCCCTCGAGAATCGGCACGGTGGCCACGATCTGCTGCGGTTGCCCATAATCCTTCTGTATTTCGCGACCTACCAGCAAATTGAACTTCTGGTCCGTGCCGCCCATCTCGACGTCGCATTCGAGCGCGACGGAATCGTAGGCCTGCGCCAGCGGGTACAGCAACTCATGAACCGAGATCGGCACACCCGCGGTGTAGCGCTTGGCAAAATCGTCGCGTTCCAGGATCCGCGCAACGGTGTAGCGGGAGCATAGCCGGATCATGTCGTCGAAACGCAGGCGGTCTAGCCACTCGCTGTTGAAGCGGATCTCGGTCTTCGCCGGATCGAGGATCTTGAACACCTGCTGCTTATAGGTCTCGGTATTTGCCTGGATCTGCTCGCGTGAGAGCGGAGGGCGCGTCGCGTTGCGGCCCGAGGGATCGCCGATCATGGCGGTAGTGTCGCCGATCAGGAAGATGACGGTGTGTCCGAGATCCTGGAAATGCTTCATCTTGCGGAGAAGCACGGTATGGCCCAGATGGAGATCCGGCGCAGTAGGGTCAAAGCCGGCCTTCACACGCAAAGGCCCGCCCTTTTTCGCGATGCGCTCGCACAGATCTTCCTCGCGAATCAATTCGGCGAGACCCTTTTTCAGATAAGTTAATTGTTCGTCGAGAGTAGCGCTCACTGAATCCATTGTAGAAGGGCCGGCGTCCGGAGGGCACCAAAGCCTGTCAAGTCAGGAATTCGGAGGCTAATTTAGCAGCCTGCGCCAGAAGTCTCTCCAGCGCGCGAGAGCAGGCGAAAACGCCTACTCCACAACGAGGAATTAGCTGTTTGCGACTTCTGCCACAGGCTGCAAGCTGTCACGCGTTACGTGTCGAAGAGGCGCAGCGACGTATCGCTTTTGAGCTAACGGGCTCGGTGAGACGTCACGGTTCCCGGAGTGAACGACACGCCGCGCAGGACTTCTCCGAAGCCTGCCGACCTGATGGTCGTGAAGGGTTCATAGGCCGCGAGAGACGGGTCGGCGTTGTCCAGAACATCGGTGATCGACACCAGTTTGTTGGGATCCGCGCCCTGATCGCCGTTGGCGCTGACGGTCGAAGTGACGCCCCAGATAGTGACCGTACCATCACCGTTGTTGCGGCCTGTGATGTTGCGTAGCCCGTCGGTCGCCGGATTCAGTGCCGTAGGATAGTTCGGCACGCTGTACTGCTGGCCCAGGTTCAGGCCGTTCTGCATGACGTAAGCCAACTGCCAGGTGCCGTTGACGAACAGCCATTTCTCCAAGCCGGCGACCTGGCTGGTAGCTGCGTCAGCCGTTGTACCATCGCCTTCGTCCGCGACATACAGCGTGGTGGCATTGGCGAACCACAGCCCGAACGGATTGGCCGCGCCGGCGTTCTTCGCGAGCGTCGTCGGGAATCCGGGCAGAACGGTAATCGGATTGGCGGAGGCGTTGATGGCGTCCGGCAGCGTGTGAGGGTCGCCCACCTGATAAACGGTGTTGATTCCGTTGCTGCCGCTACCCTTGGTGATGAAAAGATTGTTCTCGAACAAGGTCAGTCCGCGGAAGTTGTTATCCTTGCCCAGCTTGTCGGCCGCATAGGGTGTACCGGTCGCCGGATTATTGACCTGCGTAATCGAGAAGTCGCCGATTTCGAGCGGTGCCGTGCTCGGGTCCTGACCCGGAACCGCAATCTGAACGCCGGTCGAGGCGACCACGTTTGCCGGGGTCCCGCCGCCATTGTTTGAATTGCCGACCATGTAGAAGTAGCCGTTGGCCAGAATCGCGGCCCGTCCGTTGTTACCGCTGTAGCAGTTGGTGTCGGTGACCTGCATTGCACCACTCGGATAAACCTGGACGACGGCGCGGTAGATATTTTCTCCGACCGGATTGGTCGGATCGACAACACCGGGCGTGTTGGCGTTCGAGACATCGATGGCATTTACCGGCGCAACGTAGCCCATGAAGGTCATCACGTCACCTTCCGGCGATAGGTTCAGGGCAACTTCCGACTTTGAAGAAAAGCTCGTGACGACCATGCTGGTGGGAACCGGGAGCGTATTGATGAGCGTACCGTCGGTCGTGATCTGGTCGAGGAAGATCGGGGACGTGACGCCGAAGCTGCCGTCTACAATAGCGTTATTCCATACACCCGGGTAGGTCCCGTTATTGGTGGCCAGGATGTTGCAACCCGTAGCCGTGGACGGGCAGTTTGGAGGTAAGAGTTGGCCGACCGTCACGGTGCTGGCAGTGCCCATATAAACACTGCGCGACACCACCAGGTCGCCGGGGATGAAGCCTTCAAAGATGGGATCTGCGAAAGCTGTGGAGCATAGGCCGGCGAGCATGGCAATAGCCGCCACATGGGCCGGTTTTCGGAAACTCGAATGTTTGAGCGTGTTGTTGGGATTCATTTGCGTCAAGCTAAGATAGCAAGCGCGTATTTCAAAACAGCTAAAAATAAGTTACGAATCGGTAACTCGTGATTGTCATGCCGTACCATGAGAGCGTGCGAATCGGCATCCATACCTCATGCGCGAAATCTCTCGAAAACGCGGCCATAAAAGCTGCCGACCTGGGCGCAAATACTTTTCAGATCTTTTCCGCCAGCCCGCGCATGTGGCGCGCGGTCCCGCCGGTGCGCAGTGCGATACGCTTGCTGTGCAAGGCCCGGGAGAAGTTCGACCTCTATCCCTTGGCTATCCATTGCAGCTATCTCATCAATCTCGCGACACTCGATCCGGTCATTCGCGAAAAATCCATCGCCGGTTTCCGCGGCGAACTGGAACGGGCCGCGATGCTCGGCGCCGAGTATCTGGTGCTGCATCCCGGCAATTACAAGGGTCAATCGCTGCAGGAGGGACTGGCGGCGTTTGTCTTCGGAATGGTGGAGGCGGCCCAAGGCCTCAAACTCGGAGGCTTGACCGTGCTGCTCGAAAACACCGTGGGAGCCGGCGCGCAGATCGGCGGCAAACTCGAGGAACTGCAATGCATTCGAGAACTGACTGCCCGGGAGTCCGACTTGAACCTAGGTTATTGCCTGGACACCTGCCATCTGCTCGCCGCCGGGTTCAACATCGCCGCTAAGTCGGGACTCAATTCCACAGTGGCGCACGTTGACAAAGTTCTCGGGCTCGACCAGGTGTGCCTCATCCACGCCAACGATTCGAAGCAACCGCTGGGTTCGCGCGTGGATCGTCACGCCAACATCGGCGAAGGCCATATTGGCGAACGGGGATTCAGCCGCATTCTGCAGCATCCGAAGTTGCGGGGGAAGCCTTTTATTTTGGAGACTCCGGTGGATGAGGAGGGAGATGACCGCCGGAACGTCGAGGCTTTGAAGCGGCTGGCTGGCGCGGATTGACGGCAGTCTTAAAATGCCAGGGCACAGCGAAAGACGTTGGTCGCGTAGAAATAGAGTTCTGCATCGAGCGCGCGCTTGATGTTTTCCGCCTTGCGAAAGCCATGTTGCTCGCCGGAGAACAACAGGTACGCAACCGGGATTCCGTTGCTGCGAAGCGCTTCCACCATGGCCTCGGTCTGGTTGGGCGGAACTACCTTGTCTTCGTCACCCTGGAAAAAGATCACCGGAACGGATAGCCGTTCGACGTAAGCAACCGGTGAACGTTCGCGATACAAGTCTGCACGCTCCGGATAAGGACCCACAACCAGGTCCAGGTACCGGGATTCAAACTTGTGCGTATCCCGCGCGAGTGCGGCGAGGTCGCTGACGCCATAGTAGCTCGCTCCGCCGCGGAAATAGTTGTGGAAAGTAAGCGCCGCCAGCGTCGTATAGCCTCCCGCGCTACCTCCGGTAATGACGCTACGCACGCCATCGACGAGACCGCATTGGGCCAGGAAGCGGGCGCCGTTGATGCAATCGTTCACGTCCACGATGCCCCAGTTTCCATCCAGCCGCTCGCGATAGGCTCGGCCGAAACCCGTGCTGCCGCCGTAGTTCACGTCCAGAACCGAGATTCCACGGCTGGTCCAATACTGAATTCGCAGGTCGAGAGTGCTGGATGCCGCTGCCGTCGGTCCGCCATGGCACTTCACCAGCAGCGGCGGCTTTTCGGCGCCCGGCGCCTGATACTCGGGATGGGACGCCGGATAGTACAACCCGAACGCCGTGCGATCTCCGTCGGTCGGAAATTCGATCGCTTCAACCCTGGTGAAATATCGCGCCAGATCCGGATCGTCAGCGATGTCAGTGGACTTTCTCAGAGTCTGCAGCTTTTGCGTTGCCAGGTCGAGCAGCACGAAACTGGCGGGTATGGTGGCAGACCCGGCGCGGAAGACCAGTGCGTCGCCGTGGGCCCGCACCGATGAGTAATCAGTGTAAGGGAGTTCGAGAGGAGTGAAGCGCGCCTGAACGAAGGTCGATGACGGCGAGATGTCCAAGACCCTTCGACGCATACGCGCAGACCAGGCGTCCAGGCCCGGCGAACCCGTAAGTCGACATCCCGAAGACCCACTGCGCCTGGCCGAATTCGGCCTCCATAGGCGCAACGGCGTCAATCTTCTCTGTGCGCCATGCGTAGCGATAAATGTTCCACCAGCCAGTGCGATCGGAAATGAAGAACAGGTCTGAACTCTCCAGCGCCCATTCGGGTTGCAATACCGATTCCTTTTCTCCACCCGCAATAACCAGCGGCTCGCCGGCCGGCATCCCGTCTTCCGACAATTCCACTACGTAGAGCGCGGTTCCGACCCACGGCATGCGAGGGTGGTCCCACGCCAGATAAGCTAACCAGCGGGAGCCGGACGGGAGGGCGGGCGAAAGGCGTGGCGAAGAATAAAAATCATGACCGGACGCGAGAATGCGAACGCCGTTTGCGTCGATGCGGACAAGAGTATTCTCCGGTTCGCGACTCGCGACGGAGTGATCTTCGCGCACGCCCACCCATGCCGCCGGTTTTCCATCAACGCTGTCGATCACGCCATCGGCATAGCGCATCGGGCCCGCGTCGGTGAGCGGTTGCGGTTCAGACGCACCAGGTTTCAGTGAGTACAGCCGCTGATCGGCGAAGTTAGAAAAATACAGCGTGCCATCCGATACAGTCCATGCGCCACCGCCGTATTCGTGGACCTTAGTCCGAACATTGAAAGGCGGGGGGACCAGATCCTTTCCCGTGCTCTGGCTGACGACGACGCTGCGTCCGGCCTCGTAGGGACGCGATTCCAGCCAGTAGATGTTGCCGCCGTCCAGGCGTATTTCAGACAGTCCGACGGATTGCGCGACGATCAGGTCGGAGGTGATCGGCGATGGCCAGGAACCATAGGGCGCGGTCTTCACGTGTTGTTAGCTTAGCAGCGCACTCGGCAGGAGCCCGAAAGAACCTCCGATGACGGGTAACACGCGCGGCCAGCAGACCACGAAAAGACATGGTCTGCCATGCGGATACACTAAAGTCCGTCACACAAGGCTTAAAATAGGAGTTGGTCTCTCCTACCAACCCGCATTTCACGGATTTTCTCATTCTGCCGCTGATGGGCGCGGCGCAATGTGCTATTGCCTGGCTGGCGCTGCGGCGCGCCCATCAGCGATACTCGAGATGGATCGTCGGGCTGATAGCGATAGGTTTTCTGTCGCTGGGCGCGATTTTCATGGTCGGTGCGCTGGCGGATTTCGCCCGTTTCGCTGCGCCTCTTGCCCGGACCTTCGGGTGGCGAAACGTGGGCTTTGCAAAAGTCGTGACGTTTCTGTGGTGCTTCAGTTCGACCCCCGCAGTAGCGTTGTACTTTCTAGCCAGATTCGCTGCCAGCCGCGTCTCCGCTGAACATCAGCCTGAACGCCGCAAGCTGATCGTCACTGCCGGCAAGTTGGCGGTTGCGGCGCCGTTTGTGATTGCAGGGTATGGAGCGACGGTGGGACGCACCGATTTTGGCGTCCAGGAGATCGAGATCCCTGTTCCGAACCTCCCACGCGACCTCGAGCGCCTTCGCATTGTCCAACTGAGTGATTTGCATCTCGGACCTTTTCTCAGCGAAGAGCAACTGGCTCGCGTGATCGACGCCGCCAACGAATTGCGTCCGGACATCGCCTTGGTCACTGGTGATCTGATTTCCTCCGAGGCAGATCCGGTAGATCTTGCGTTGAGGCAATGCGCGCGGCTTCGCGCGGACCGGATTCTGGGATGTCTCGGGAATCATGAGCGCTACTCCCGGCTGGAAGACTATGTGGATGTGAATGGCGCAAAACGCGGCGTGGACTTCCTTCGCATGCAGGCGGAGTCCCTGCGGTACGGGTCGGCTGAACTCAATTTCGGCGGAGTCGATTATCAGCCGTTTCAGAATCGCAATCACTACCTTCCCGGTGCGGAGTCACTGATCCGCCCGGGATCAGTCAACATTCTGCTGTCCCACAATCCCGATGTATTTCCTACCGCGGCGCGGCAGGGGTGGGATGTCACTCTCTCCGGGCACACGCATGGGGGGCAGGTAACAGTGGAGATTTTGAACCAGACGCTCAACCTGGCACGGGTCTACACGCGCTATGTTTCGGGCTTCTACCAACTGGGCCGCGCGGCGTGCTATGTGACTCGCGGCATTGGCACCATCGGAATTCCGGCTCGCATTGGCGCCCCTCCTGAGATCACACTCATTCGCCTGGTGAAAGGGCCGTCAGTCTAGATCTCCCGTGCGCTATCTGGTCATCAGCGATCTACACAGTAATTGGGAGGCGCTCCAGTCGGTACTGGAGGACGCTGCCGGCAAGTACGACGAGGTTGTCTGCTGCGGTGACCTGGTGGGTTACGGGGCTGACCCCAACCCGGTGGTCGATTGGGTGCGCATCCACGTCAGGGCCACGGTTCGCGGGAATCACGACCGGGCATGCGTCGGCATGGAAGACCTGGAGTGGTTTAATCCGATAGCACAGGCGGCCAGTGTCTGGACCATGAGCCAGTTGACTCCGGAAAACGCTGAGTTCATCCGCAGCCTTCCGATGGGTCCAGTCCCGGTGGGGAGCTTTCAGCTGATCCACGGTTCTCCGGTAGACGAAGACGACTATCTGGTGAACGCCACGGACGCGTTCGGGGCGTTTCCGTATGCCGAATCGTCATTGCTTTTCTTCGGGCATACTCACCTCCAGGGTGGCTTTCGATGGCGCAGCGAGCAGGTCGAATCGATTGGCCGCTTACATCCGGAATGGCAAACGCACTACCTGCTGGAGATCGATCCGGAATGCGCATACCTGATCAATCCGGGCTCAGTCGGGCAACCGCGCGATGGTGATCATCGAGCGGCTTACGCGGTCTACGATACGGATGCCGACATTGTTTATTACCACCGCGTGCCCTACGATGTGGAATCGACACAGCGGAAAATTCGGGAGGCTGGATTGCCCGAACTGCTGGCCGCGCGGTTGGCTATTGGGAAATGAAGGCGAAATACATTTGGCCATGAATGAACACGAATGAACACGAATAAGAGGAGTTAGTATGTACGGGGCGATTCAGCAGGATCTTCAGGCTCAGCTTGCCGCTATCAGGTCGGCTGGACTTTATAAGCGGGAGCGGGTAATCGAGACACCGCAGGGGGCGGAGATTCGGGTGGCGCGCGGCGAGGTCCTCAATCTCTGCGCGAATAATTATCTCGGACTCGCTCGTCATCCCGCCATCGTTGCAGCCGCGCATGAAGCGTTGGACCGGTGGGGCTATGGCTTGGCCAGCGTGCGCTTCATCTGCGGGACGCAAGGGATTCACAAGCAACTCGAAGAGCGCCTCAGCGATTTTCTGGGCACCGAGGACACTATTCTCTACAGTTCCTGCTTCGACGCCAACGGAGGACTGTTCGAGACGCTGCTGGAAGCTGAGGATGCGGTCATTTCTGATGAATTGAACCACGCCAGCATCATCGACGGCGTCCGGCTGTCCAAGGCTGCACGATTCCGTTACAAGAACGGCGACATGGCGGAGCTTGAGGACCGGCTCAAACAGGCCTCCGGTGCACGCCGTCGACTCATTGCCACCGATGGTGTTTTCTCCATGGACGGATTTATCGCCCGGCTGCCGGAGATCTGCGATCTCGCCGAAAAGTACGATGCGATGGTGATGGTGGACGATTCACACGCGGTTGGTTTCATGGGGAAGTCGGGACGCGGGACCCATGATTACCACCATGTCATGGGGCGGATCGATATTCTCACAGGGACGCTGGGGAAAGCTTTGGGCGGCGCGAGCGGAGGATATACGAGCGGGCGCCGCGAGATAATCGAACTCCTGCGCCAACGGTCGCGGCCGTATTTATTTTCGAATTCCGTGGCTCCGCCTATCGTAGCGGCATCCTTGAAGGTGCTCGAGCTGGTTTCTTCATCCGGGGAGTTACGCGAACGGCTGCATGACAATACGCGTTTCTTCCGGGACAGGATGACGGCCGACGGATTCAATATCGTGCCGGGTGAGCATCCGATTGTGCCGATTCTGCTGGGCGATGCCGTGCTGGCGACGAAGATGGCCGACGCCCTGCTGGAACGCGGCGTGTATGTGGTCGGATTCTCGTATCCTGTCGTGCCGCAAGGGAAGGCCAGGATTCGAGTTCAACTGTCGGCTGCGCACACTCGCGAGGAACTGGAGTTCGCCGTGCGACAGTTCGCGGCAGTGAAGCTAAGCAGTTCCTGAGCCCCACTTACTGAGCCGCGACCGTGAGGGGGTTGAGTCTATGTATCTAAAATGCAAACAAGGCAGACGGTGCGCGTGGGCCGTCTGCCTCGTGGTTTCTTGGAGGATGATTCAAATGACCGACGAAGGTTACTGGAACTTAATGTCGGTGTGTGTGCCACCGAGGTCGATTTCGTGGACCGTGGTTACGCCGTTGTTCTGCTCCGTTTCGAGCGCAGTCGCATCGAACTTGGCCTTGGCACTATTCTCAATGGTGCCATTGGTTTCGACCCACTTACCCGAATCCTCTTTGGTGAACTTCACCCTGGAACCGTCGAGCGTCACTCTGTAAGCGCCCGGTTGGAGTTGGACGTCGCCGACCTTGGATACGCTATCGACATTGATTTCATAGCTCTTGGCGCTGGCGAGGGAAAGACCGAGAATTGCAAAACCGATAAGAAAATTGATCTTCATGACTATCTCCGAATTTTAATTTGCTGCTTCCGATTAGTAAGATGATCATGAACCGCCGAAAGTTACGGGCAGCAGGGGAAAACGTCACAAAACACTAATGTTTAATATGTTTTAACAACTCGGTACCAGACCGTGAAGTCTGAAACATCAGCGCAACTTAACAACCTTCTCCGTGTTAGCCCAGAGCTTTTTTGAACCTTCTTACAATCTCAGCCGCCGGGACGCGCCCCCATGTCTCATTCACCTGTAAAGTAAACCAATCGTTGCTAACAGGAAATCTCGCCGAAATGCCGGCCTCCTCGAGGCGGCCTTGATAGACCTGAGCATTCACGTCTTCGACTCGCAGTCGAAAGATATTAGTGCCATGCGGAATTCGCTCCACTTTGAAATGCCCATCGCCGGATAGCATCGCGATCACCTGTTCGGAAGTATCTACGGCCGCGCGAAAGCGCTGCTCGAATCCCTCCATATAATGCAGTGCAACTGCGGCAAATGGCCAGACCTGCTGTAATCCACCCCCGAACATACGGCGTGTCTGATAGAGGTCGGCGAGCAATTCCTTTCTGCCGGCGAGCACGGCTCCGCTCGCTGCGTTGAAGTACTTGTACATCGAGACGTAGACCGTATCGAACAGCGCGGCGTATTCTTTCACCGGCCGCCTGGTATACGCGCTCTCGAGAAATAATCTTGCACCGTCGAGATGCAGCCCGATCCCGCGCTTACGGGCCCATGACGCAATCTTCGCCATCTCCGTAAAGTCGAAGTGCTCCCCGTATTGACGCCGTACGGGCGATTCGATCTGCAGTGCGCCCACCGGCGTCGCCACTCGCCCGAGCATGGCGTCGTTGGCCGCGCGTTCCGCTTCCTCCATGGTGAAAGTCGCCTTGCCCGGCGCGAGACCGATCAGATGCAAGCCGCTTAGCGTCTCCGCGCAATCGCCGCAATCATTTTGCAGATGACTTTCAGCCTGCACCAGGACACGGCGTTTCCCGCCGGCCAGCAACCGGACCGCCAGATGATTCGCGAGCGTGCCGGTCGGCAGCCACACCGCCGCTTCCTTGCCCAGCGCCGAGGCCACGCGGGCCTCCAACTTCTCCACTACGCCGCCGCGCGAGTACTCGTCGGATTCCACTTTATCCCTGGCCGTGAGATTCCCGAGCAACTTCGCGTAGTCTTCAGGTGAGTGCGGGATACCATCACCGTATGCGTAGACATGCTCGTCGGATGGGGCATGTGCAATCTGAAAACTCATCAGTGGGACGGCAAGAAAGCTTCGGCGTTGCATAATGTGAAACGTAGCACACGGGAGAGAAGAAAATGAAAGTTCTATTTATCGGCGGCACCGGAATCATCAGCACGGCGTGCTCGCGTCTGGCAATCGAACGCGGCATCGACCTGACGCTCCTCACGCGCGGCCAGCGCGCCGCTCAACTTCCGGCGGGGGCAAAATCGCTGACCG
Source organism: Terriglobia bacterium (assembly GCA_963747535.1). Taxonomy (GTDB): domain Bacteria; phylum Acidobacteriota; class Terriglobia; order Bryobacterales; family Bryobacteraceae; genus CAVVFX01. The sequence continues at coordinate 371,160 of CAVVFX010000023.1, read as the reverse complement.
TCGACATGGATGACACTGCCGGCGCCGCTCGTGTGCTGGGGGGACAATCGTTCGATGTGGTGGTCGACTGGATCGCGTTCACTCCCGCGCACATCGAACGCGACTTGAACCTGTTTCGCGGCCGGACCCGCCAGTTCATCTTCATCAGTTCCGCGAGCGCCTATCAAAAACCAGTGACTCATTACCTGATCACCGAGTCCACGCCTCTAACCAATCCGCATTGGGACTATTCGCGCAACAAGATCGCCTGCGAAGAGCGACTGCTCCGCGCGTATCGCGAAGAGGGTTTTCCCGTGACGATCGTACGACCTTCGTTAACTTACGGCGAAACCCAGATTACTCTCGCGGTTAACAGTTGGACCAAGTCCTATACGGCTGTGGACCGCATGCGCCGCGGAAAGAAGGTCATTGTACCGGGCGATGGCGCGTCTCTGTGGGTCATCACGCACAATACCGATTTCGCGAAAGGATTGGTCGGGCTGCTCGGCCACGAACAGGCCATCGGACACGCATTTCATATCACGACCGACGAGGTTATGTGCTGGGATCAGTTCTACCGGATCGTGGGCGAAGCCGCCGGCGTGGAGCCGCAATTGATTCACCTGCCCTCAGACTTCATCGGCGCCTGCCTGCCTGAGGCGCTGGGCGGATTGATCGGCGATAAGGCGGTCAGCGTGGTGTTCGATAACAGTAAGATCAAACGCTTTGTACCGGACTATTGCGCGACTACGCCTTTCTGGCGGGGCATTCGCCGCACGCTTGACTGGTTCGACGCCGATCCGTCACGCCGGCAAGTCGACGATGCCGCGAATGCTACCTGGGACAAGTTGATCGATGGCTACGAAAGAGGCCTCAAAGAAACCATGCGGTCGTTTTCATGAAGCGGTTTTTGGTATGAAGCGGCGGCTGATGTTCCTTGCCGAACGCTACCCGCCGGATCTGGGAGGCGTGGCAACGAGCGCCGGGCGGATCTCGCATGCGCTGGCTGAAATCGGGTTGGAAGTTGACGTGATCGCCTGGACGCGGGTTTTGCAGCCCGGTGTTGTCGTGCAAAAGGACGGAAACCCTGGCGTTTATCGCGTGGGCAGATTCCGCGAGTGGGACTCGACTCTTCCCCACAGCATGAACCTCATCGACTGGCTGGTCAGCCGGCACAAGTACGATGCCATCTGGGGCCACTATCTTGCGCCGGCCGGGTTTCTTGCCGCGTGGGCCGGGCAATTAAAATCGATTCCCTCGACCGTGAGCATCCGCGGCAACGATCTCGATCGCGACATGTTCCCTCCTGGCGATTTTGCGCGGCTGCTCTGGACGCTGCAGCAGGCCCATTGTATTACCGCTGTAACCAAAGAACTGGTAGCCAAGGTTACCGCACTCTGTGGCCGCGACGATATCTTCTGGCTGCGTAACGCCGTTGATCACGAAATCTTTCGTCCGCTGCCACCCGACGTTCATCTGCGTCAAAAGCTCGGCATTCGCGCGGATGAAGCGGTGCTGGGATTTGCGGGAGAGTTGCGCGAGAAAAAAGGCCAGCAGCATCTCTTGCAAGCCTTGCAGCGGGTTCGTGAGAATCGCCCTGCGTGCCTGTTGATCATTGGCGAAGTGCGTCCGTCAGAGGTGGTAAAGGTAATGCAGTGGATCGGTCCGGGAACCCTGGACGAAAATCGGGTCCTGGTGACAGGTCAGCTAGCCACGGCGGCGGAGGTCAATCAACATCTGCAATTGTGCGACGTGTATCTGCAGCCTTCGCTTTGGGATGGAATGCCCAACGCGTTGCTCGAAGCGATGGCGGCCGGTTGTGGATGTATCGGAAGCGATGCCGGCGGGATTCCCGAAATCATCACGCCGGGTGCTAATGGAGTGATTGTTCCACGGTGGCAACTTCACCGCCTGGGGGACGCGGTCCTGGAGTGGCTCGACGTCGGCTCGGAACACCGGATAAAGGTCCGGCGCGCCGCCCGCGAGCGCGCCATGGAGCAATTTACGTTCGAGGGCGAACGCCGGCAGCTCCAATCCGTCATAGAACGGCTGATCCCGAGCCTCTCGTAACAGTTGATCAAAGAGTCACCCGCTCGTTCCCAGCTATAGTTGTCTTCGACGTGTTGGCGCGCCTGTTGCGAGATGCGCCGAGCGAGGAGACGGTCCGACCGGAGCCGGATCACGGTTTCCGCAATGTGGTCCACCGAGCCCGGACGGACCAGGAGAAAATGCTCTCCGTCGCGTCCCAACTCGCGCACCACGGGCAGATCGGTCGCAATGACAGGCGTGCCTGATGCCATGCCTTCGAGAGCCTTGAGTGGACAGCAGCCCTGGACGGTATTGCGGTCGCTGAGCGTGAGCGGGACCAGGATCACGTCGGAGTCGCGCAGATATCCTGCGAGCTCCGCTTGCGGCGCCGGCGGCAGCACGCTCACTCGGCTGCCGACGCCAAGCTTAGCCGCCAGGGCGCTGAGCGCATCGCGCTGCCTGCCGCTCCCGGTCCCGATGATCGTCAGGGTAGAGCCGATCATCAGGGTTGCGTCGACCTGACCGGTGATCTGAGCCAGCGCGCGGATACCCAGCTCCACGCCTTGCCAGGCCGCCAGAGTTCCAAAATATATGAGACGCATGGTCCCGTTCCTGGCCTGGTGCGGCGAGGCTTGAAACAGATCGAGATCGACGCCATTCGGAATCACCTGGATCTTGTCGTGCGGCACACGCCGCGCCGACGCCAGGTACTCGCGAGTCACGCCGCTAGGTGTCACAATCAGGTCCGCGGCCTCCAGACAGAGTGATTCCTGGAGCATCAATTTGCGCATCAAATCCCGGTCGTCAGCAGCGCGTTGATAGCGGTATTTGAGTTCGATGGAAGCGAGCCCATTCACTTCGAAGATCAGGCGTGAACGTCCGCGCCACTGGATTAGAGGCAGACCCTCGAACGTCGAACGAAATTGAATGGCCTCAAAACTCCGATTCTCCAGCCAGCGCGAGAGGAATAACTGGAAGCACAGCACGCGATCGATCAGGCTCTTACCGGCGGCTGGCAGCTCATAATGCCACACGCCGGGCCAGCGTTCGATCGCCGGAGTCTCCGCCATCCCCGTTGCTGCGGTCACCAGGTCGACCGCTCCAAAACGGCGGGCCAGCGACTGCGCAAAAGCCTGGATGTGGGTCGCAGCGCCTTTCGGCGCAGGCACCACGTCAAACGAGATGTATGCAATTGGATTACGCACGCGCGATCATCTGTTAAGATAACCGCAATCAGGTGATCCGTGGCCGTAAACCAACAACAACTGGAAAAGGAGGGGATCTACGAAGCCCAGTCTCCGCTTGTCTCGCTTCTTTCAGATCTCGACCAGATCACTGCGATCGCAAAGGCCGTCGCGGCTCGCAGGAGGCGGCTGGCAAAGACGGGCGGTATCGTGAGTGTCGCCGGAGTCGCTGGTGCGATCATCGGCGCGGTCACCGGACTCGCTTTAGTGCTGGCGGTATCGATTCTGGCAATCATCGGCGGACTCGCGTGGTGGATTTATTGGTTGGTGGCCAAAGGCAAACTCCTCGCGCATCCCAAGCGTCTCGAAATCACCAGACAAAGACTCGCCATGGTCCAATCGGATGCCAAACCGGAGAAACCTTTTTCGCTCCGCCTGGCCCTGGCGTCGAAACCCACCCGGCTCTCCCAGGAATCGTGGAGCGGGCGAAAGAACGGCCGTCAGGAGTTTTTCGAAGAATGCTGGCTCGCGCTCGAAGGACCGCTGCTCGATGGAACCGTGCTGACCGACGAGATAAAGGAAATGGTACGCAAACGAATGTTTTCCAACGCGCGTGGGAAACGTAAGACGAAAACGCGTGTCACCTACCTCGTCAACGTTCGCTTTTCCTATCCGAAGGAGCGCTATGGAGACGCGCGGCCGGCCGAACACGCGCTCAAAGAAGAGGTGAGAGTTGGTCCATCCGCGACTCTGCGCAGCGTCCGTGTCACGGAGAAGGCTGTGGCGTTAAAAGCGACGGTGACATCGGATCAGGAGGTTGTGAGAACCGCGGGCATGCTCTCCATGGGTGGCTATCGGATCCTGAACCTGGCACGCCGCATGGCCGCCGGGAAAGGAGGGAACACTAAATGATGCCTCCACTATGGCAGTGCTCCCGACGCGTCGGCTTTCTGTTTCCGCACCCTTGTACGCGCACTACCTCGGTAGGATGTCCCGATTGCCAGAACGGTCAGATCGACGACCCCTACACACGTCGCCTGGATCGCTACACTTATACCGATTACGACGATTACGACGATTACGACGACTCACTCATCGGATACGCTCTGGAGTCTGGGGCTGATCGCCTGGACCCCAACTTCACTGAAGCCGATGGCGAATCGCTGGTGACGCCCGACGACGGGCCGGGCGGGTTCGAAGACGACCTGTCCGCAAGCTAAATGGCTTGTCAGCACTTGCTTGTCTATGCTCTGGGCGGTGGTTTCGGTCACTTGACGCGTGCCTGCGCACTCGCGCGCGCGGGACTCCCCGACACGCAATTTCGCATTCTGACGAACTCGCCCTACGCCTCGTACGTAGCGCGCGCCATGCCTGAGCTGGATCTCGCCGCGCTCGACCCTGCCATGAATGTGGAACAGGGGCGCGCGGCGGTCTTGCGCGAACTTGCGGCAGACGCCGCGGATGGATTGATCGTCGATACCTTTCCGCGCGGCTTGGGGGGTGAACTGGTGAACGTCATCCCTGACTTTTCGGGCTGGAAAGCATTCGTGCAACGCGACCTCAATCCACACTACGCCGCGCAATGCAATCTGCATGCATTTATAGCGAGCTCTTACGATCTGGTTCTGGTTCCCGGCGACTGGGCAGGCGATAGTCTTGGACCCCTCCCGCAAACCGTGACGACGGCGCCGTGGCTGATTCGAGCAATGCACGAGCTACCGGATCGCGGCCGCGCCCGCCAACTTCTCGGGCTGCAGGATGAAAAGCCTTGCGCGATGGTCTGCGCTGCCGGGAATTCCGCGGAACTCGCGTGGTATGGCGCGGTAGTCTCCCGGCTTCTCGAATTCGCACCGGACTGCGACGTCCGCTGCATTGCTCCGGTGCGTCCGGACGCCGTCCCGCCGGAATCGTGGGTTGAGTATTGGCCCGCGATGGACCTGTACTCCGCCGCAGATGTGCTGATTGGAGGGGCGGGATACAACACGGTTTACGAGTCCCTGGCGTGCGGTGTCCCATTAGTTGCCCGTCCCTGGCCGCGTAAATATGACCGGCAGAGTCTACGGGCCCGCCGCGCCGGGGCCAGGATCATCGACCAACCGGAGCAAGCGGTCGCCGCGGCGCTTGATCTATTGAAAGACCGCGCGCTCGCGCGGCCGAGCACGTTTGATAACGGCGCCCTCGAAGCGATCTCCACCATAGGCCAGATGGTCCGTTCGAGAGCAAAACCTGCGAGTTGAGCGCCAACCGTGGGGCAGACCATCGCATTTCGTGGTCTGCCCGGCTGCGCAGCAGCCGCTGGACTTTGGCCATTTGAATTTCACGTCTTGCGAAGCAGAGGGCACATTTAAATGTGGAAAGCACGTTTCTCCGGCTTCATTTCGAGTAGTCGGGTGAAAGGGAAAGTCGCGGAAACAGCCGCAACCCAGGCCGCTTCCCATACCAAAGCCTGTTAGTTGCGCGACAGGGCGGCCAGTGGGTCGCTTGCGGACGTGGCGTCCGCCCCACAGAAGGCCAAAGCCGCGCGGCTGCTCCGCAACCCGCAGACCACAAAAAACGAATGTCCGCGCCGCGGAGTCCTGGTTGCAGGCGGCTGCGCAGGAGCCGCAAACCGTGCAGGATTTCTCGTCGTGCAAGGATTTCTACCTACGCGGCATTGCTGTCTTATGAGGACACTTGCGTTACTGCTCCTTCTGCCCGCCTGTGCGGCTTCGCAACTCAAACTCCCCCCAAGGGACGAAAGCGACATTCGCGCAGCCATCGCAGAGTATGCCAGGAGAGACACCCAGCGTGGAACCGGCGAAGTCTGGCGCGAGCGTGGACCCTTCGTCTACCGGGTCCGCCATATCGACGCGCTGGTGCCCGACGTAGCCACTGCCGACGCTGACGGTGTGCGAATCGGCGGCATGAACGGCGGGAGCCGCCCATATACGTTCATCCTCACGCGCACCCACGACCGTTGGACTGTAGTCAGGAGGATCGCGGCGTGCCGCGACTGGCCTACCTTCCAGCCGATTTCCGAAGGGCCGTAATGCGCGGCGCGCGGCTCTTGGGACTATCCAGACTGAACGACCGCGCATCCCCCAACTGATCCCGCACATAGGCTTCAGTCCGCACTACGCAATCGCGCACAGCCTGAGTCGCTTTGCCGAACGTCGTCCAGGCGATGGAGGCAGAGTCCGGATCGTACTCCCACAAACCAATCAGCCGGCCGCGATCGAGGATGGCGTGACTGGGAAGATCCTTGGGTCCGCTTCCCTCCCCGCTATTCGTGACCTTCTTCAAATCGGCAGGATCGACCATCCCGGCCAGATCGCGCCGCAGCAGCACGATTCCATCGATGCTGCTGACCATGCTGATCTGCGGTTCTTTCGGCGGCTGGAACGATTCCCACGCATCGCGCAGCTCGGGCAGGATCAAGCGTCCGTCCCCGATGTCCACGAGACGGAGCGAATCAATCGCCGCCTTATTCGCCTTCACGCTCAGTGCCGAGAACCACTGAAACTCCCCCAACGTTGCAGGCCCGATCCACATGAAGTAGCGGTGTGCCAGCGCCGTGTAAGTTTCTTCGGCCGATTCCTTGTAACTTCTGAGGGGATTCGGTTGCCACAGCGTGTAGCGATAGCGCTGCTGGTCGATGCGGCCATTGGTCGGGATGCGCCGGATTTCCCCCTCTTCCTGGAGCCGTCCGAGCGCCAGCGGCAGGGTTGTGGTCACGCCCTTTTTCTTGCCTGCTTCGCCCAGATTGCGGACCGCGCCGCCCAGCTCAGACTTCAATCCGTCGGGCTCCATCGCTCTGGACTTTAAGGCTGCCAGCACCGCAGTCGATAACCGATCGATTTCCTCATCGGTAACTCCCAGTTTGCGCGCGGTCTTCATGTCGGATTCGTAGCTGAAACCTTCACCCGCCTTCAAGGCCACCGCGAAGTCCGCTGCGGGAACGATATATGTGCATCCCCGCGCTGCCGGCACTTCCTGAATCTCGCATCTTTCGAGAGCCGCATCGACGGCTTCGCGAGAGGCTCCGCATCGCGCAAAGAGACCTAGATAAGGTCCGGCTCCGCCGACAGATCGCGCCCACCCGGTCTCCCGCAAAACGAACGCAGCCGCATTGCCGGCGTACCGTCCGTCAAGCCCCTGGCGAAACGACCACCACGCGCGAAGTTTACTTTGAACATCCATGAATCATGCCGGGCATCCCGGCCTATTTAGCCGCATGCCTTTTGATTGGCGGGCGTCCGCGTTTCTTTGGCGCGGTCGCGTCGGCTTCCTCCAGAAGCTTCATCCACGCAGGCGGGCGGCCGCGCCGCTTGCCGCGCTGCGCCGCAATTCTCTCGAGGCTGATGATTGCCCCTTCCACCAAATCCCGTTCTTCCATCAGTTCTTTGATTATCGGCATTAGATCCATGTATGTGATGAATACCTTTCGTTCGAAGATCGCACGCCCGCCCCCAACACCCCGCAGGGAGCAGTTCGGCAATATACGCAGTATAAATGGCCCGGAGGCGATTCTACTGCCTCACCCACTTCTGCACACGCCAGTTCTTGATCTCGACGGTGTAGATACTGGAGTCCGCCGGATCGACCGCAATGCTGTGGACGTAATCCAGTTTGCCGGGAGCTTTGCCCCAGGAACTTAGTACGCCCAAAACCTGCCCTTCGAGATTGAGTTTGACGATGCGATCATATTTGCCGTCGCACATGTAAATCGCGCTTTGCCCGGGGACGAAATAGATTCCCCACGGCGAGCCAATGCCGGTCCATTTCTCCAGGAATTTGCCATTTTCGTCGAAGACCTGGATGCGCTCGTTGCTGCGGTCGGCGACATAGATCCGTTGATGTGTGTCCACTGCGACGTCGTGCACCAGGTTGAATTCGCCGTCGCCCGTCCCTTTGGTGCCCCAGTGCCGAACGTACTCGCCGTCGCCGTTAAACTCGATCACTCGGGAATTGACGTAGCCGTCCGACACCAGGATGTTGCCGTTGGCCAGAAAGCCGACGTTGGTCGGGCGATTGAACGCGTCCACCGCGCTGTTATTACCAGGCACGCCCTGCCGGTTGCCGATGACCAGAAGAATGCGGCCTTCCGGAGACATTTTGAACACTACGTGGCCGTCGACATCCACCGCCCAAAGATTTCCGTCAGGCCCCACACGAATTCCATGAGACGACTTCACGCGGACGGTATCCTCGCTCCAGGCTTGCAGCATCTTGCCGGAGCGGTCGAATTGAATGATCGGCCAGTGCCCGCGATTGAAGACCCAGACATTCCCCCGCTTGTCGACATCGACGCCTGAGCATTCGCCGAAATTGTAGCCCTTCGGCAACTGTGCCCAGTTGGCCTGAACCTTGTAGGGAAGGGGTGCGGCGGACTTCAGCTTTTCCACCTGCTCCGCGGAGGGCCGGTCCGTGCCGCGTCCCGGAGGAGGTTGAGCGGCGGTCTGAGACCGTGCGGTTGCGGTTGTCAGGGCGAGCAGGAAAACGAGCAAATTGCTTCGCGGCATGGGGACCACGATATGATGCCGAGGGTAGCCGCGTCAACTTGCCTCCCCACTGACTGCGCTCCCAGCCCGCGGGGCAGCCTACAGTCAACGAGAACTCTGGACCGCGGGCCAGTCCCGCGGTTTAGCGGATTTGCGCCGGTTTGAAAATGCTGTTCACGCTCTCCTGCCTGGTGTCGTTCCTCACGCAGATCGATCCATTGGAAGTCTCGAGATCAATCGCCGGGCCGCCGCTCCCGATTTTCCCTTCCAGCAAATTCGCGCCCACGCGATTCGCCACGACTTCCACATCCGCCGTGATTTGCCCGTTGCTGGTCCGTGCGGACAGGTTCGCGTTCAATCCACTCGGCACGCCCAATTCAATGGCGCCGTTGCTGGTATGCGCGTGAATCTCCGCCGTGCCGGCATTTCGTATGACAATTGCGCCGTTCGACGAAGTCAGCCGCATCGCACCCGTTACTCTCCAAACATGAATGGCGCCATTCGAGGTGATGACATCGAGCGAGCTTCGCTGCGGAACCTGCAACTTGAGCGGCCCGCCGTCACTCTCGACCAGCACACGGCCCTGCGAATAGTTAACCGTCGCGTGCGAGGAATCGTTGACCTCGACTCGATCGCTATCCGAGCCGGCGATGTCGACGGGCGCGTTGCTGGTGCGCACCTCAATCTGTTGCCCGGGCACTCCGGGTTGCGATTCCGCCAGTAACAGCGCGGTCACCGGAAGCAAGATCAGGACCGGATTCAAACGCATACAAACCTCCCGATACATATACTGCTCTGGGGCGGAAAAGTTACGCGATTTGTCCGCGATAAATCTTGCGATACAGTTGCACTATGACTCGCCGATCGTTTGTCATGAGTGCGTCCCTGGCTGCCGCGGTCGCTCACGTTGCAGATGCGGAGGCTGGGTTTCCCGCGCCCTACGGGGCCCTGCCGTCGCCGAGACAACTTCGCTGGCATGAACTCGAGACCTATAGCTTTCTGCACTTCACGGTAAACACCTTCACCGACCGCGAATGGGGGAACGGAGACGAAGATCCGGCCATCTTCAACCCTGCCGCGTTCGACGCCAACGCGATCGTCGCGGCACTCAAGGCAGGTGGGATGAAAGGGGTGATTCTGACGTGCAAGCATCACGATGGCTTTTGCCTCTGGCCGACCCGCACGACTGATCACTCGATCCGGCAGAGCGGCTGGCGCGGAGGGAAGGGAGACGTCGTGCGGGAGATCGCGGATGCGGCGCAGAGGCATGGGCTCAAGTTCGGCGTGTATGTCTCGCCTTGGGATCGCAACAATGCGCAGTATGGGCATCCGGAGTATGTACGGACTTATCGGGAGCAACTGCGTGAGCTACTGACCGGCTATGGACCCATTTTTGAGGTTTGGCACGATGGGGCGAATGGCGGCACGGGTTACTACGGCGGCGCGAACGAGAAACGCACTATCGACAAAACGACTTACTACGGCTGGCCGGCAACCTGGGATCTCATCCGGTCATTGCAGCCCGATGCGGTGATCTTCAGCGACGTGGGTCCGGATATCCGCTGGGTGGGAAACGAAAAAGGCTACGCGAACGAGACCTGCTGGGAGACGTACGATCCGGTGGGCGAAGATGGTGGCCCGGCCTCGCCGGGGAATGTCAGGGCTAAAGAATCGGGCACGGGAACGCGACACGGAGCCCATTGGCTGCCCGCGGAATGCGATGTGTCGATTCGTCCGGGCTGGTTCTGGCATGCCAGGGAGAATGATCGCGTCAAGACTCCGGAACAGTTGATGGATCTCTATTATCAATCCGTCGGGCGCGGTGCGAGCTTTCTGTTGAACGTGCCGCCGGACCGCCGGGGACTGCTGGGAGAGAATGATGTCGCGTCCTTACGTGGATTCGGTGAACGGCTGCGCTCGACCTTCGGCGCGAACCTGGCCGCGGGAGCGACGGTCACGGCGTCCAACGTTCGGGGATTGAGCAAAGCGTTTCGTGCGGAGAACTTACTCGACGGAAATCCGGCGACTTACTGGGCTACCGACGATGCGGTGACGACCCCTGAAGTCGTAGTAGAGTTCCACCGTCCGGTGTCGTTGAATGTGGTCCGGTTACGCGAAAACATTCACCTCGGACAACGAGTGGACGCGTGCGTTGTCGAGACCTGGAAAGAGGGGGCGTGGCAGGAGTTCGGCCGGGTTACCAGTATCGGGCCATGCCGTTTAGTACGCGCGAAGGAAATCGTGTCGACCACGCGACTGCGGTTGAGAATCACGGAAAGCTCGGCGTGTCCCGCGATGTTGGAGTTGAGCGTGTTTGCTGATCGGGTTTAGGCCTGCCGTACGGCAGACCATCGTTTTTTGTGGTCTGCCCGGCTGCGAGCAGCCGTTTATCGCCTGCACTCGCGCCCTGGAGAGAATTCAAGGCACAGGTCACAATCGCGCGGACGAAACCAGGTCTTGGGTGCGCACACGGTCCATCGATAGCACTGCCAGCGCACCCAAATATAACAATCCGCCCACCAACAGTGTCTGCATCAACCCGAGATAGATGGCGCAGACCAGTGCGCCGACCGATCCGAGTACGCTCGATGCGGCGTTGAGCGACCAGGCCCATCGGACTGCGGCACTGTTGCGTTCTTCGAGGCGCGCGAGGCCGGTAGGGAACGGCATACCCATCATGAATCCGGCGGGCGCGATCATGGCAGCGGTCGCCAGGATTTTCACCTGTATCGGCAGACCGACACCCGCGGTCAAGACCGCTCCGATCGAAAGGGCCAGCACCGCGACCAGGACCGCGACCCCCGCCAGCGCGACCTTCAGCCGGCCATCGTCACGGGCAAGTATCTTTCGGCTGAAAAAGCTGCCCAGGCCGCTCGCCAGCAGCAACGTGAATATGACACAGGTCAGCGCGTAGACCGGCTGTCCGAGAAACAGCACGAACTTCTGGATGAGAGCCACTTCGATCAGAATGTAACCGGCCCCGATAAAGAAGAAGTAGAGCAGGAAGGCCAGTGTCGAACGTTCCCGCGGCAGTTTAGCCCGCAGCACGACGGGCGGCAACAGCAGAATGATCAATACCGCGGCGATGCTCACGAATAAGGCTTCGAACAACAGAGGCACAGCTTTATTGATTTTGTAATCGGCCGTTACTTGAGATGCGTGCGAAAGGTAGCCCCACAAATCGCGAGGTTGCACCGTATAAAAAAAGAAGGGCCGGTTGTCGTTTACCGGAGAGACATCATAGAGATAATCGCGCTCCCAAGCCGCGGGATCCGGGGATGTCAACAGATCGCGGAAGTGGTTCTTCGGTCCATCGCCCGGCAGGTAGATGGGTGTCAGGTGAGCTTCCTCCATGCCGTGCCGCGCGCGCTCGATATCGGCAGACGAAAAAGGTTTGCGCGAGAAGATGACGGTGTCTTGCGCACCCCATCCGGCCAGAGCCTCGCGTCCGCCCGCGCGCGCCACGATCACGTGGCTCTTCGGGTCGGACTCTCCGACTTCCTGGAGCGCCACCATCGCCAGCGTGAGAAGCCGCAGCGATTCGCGTGGAGGATCGAAACCCCAGCGAGTGAAGACCAGGATGCCGTCGTCGGTGAGATGATTCAGATAGTCGCGGAACGCGTCCGAAGTATAGAGGTTGTTTTCGCTCAGCGCAAATGCGCCCGCCGCAGTGGAGGCCCAGGTGTCGACCAGGGTCGCCTGGATTACCTGAAAGCGCTGGTCCGTATGGCGTACAAAACTGCGGCCGTCTTCGACCACGATATGAACATCGGGACGAAGATAGAGCCCGTCGCTCATCTCCGGATACTTCTCCCTCATGATCGTATTGGCGATGATCGGATTGATCTCGACACCGGTGACGTCGCGGCTGCCCGAGGCCAGCGCGCGTGAAACATCCCACCCTCCGCCTGGTCCGATGACCAGCGCCTTGGCGCCCGGGCGAATTACGTAGGGCAGTCCGGGGCCGTCATAGAGAAGCATGTGCTGCTGATCACCGGGCAGAGGCTTGCTGAAATCGAAACCGGCGACGCCCGTCGAGGCGTCCGCGTCGATGTAGATCATTGGGAAATGAGAGTCTTGTGCCTCACCCAGGGCGATGCGCGAGAAGCTGTTCCAGCGCACGAATCTTTCGTTTTGTAGATGTTGTCCTTTGGCATAGCGGACGTCGATCCAGCCGGTCTTACTATTTACGATCACCAGCAGCGCGAAGGCCAGCGCGACTCCGACGCTGACCACCCGGCCGCTCCGCGATTTCCCGAGGTTGAACCAGATCGCGGCAGCCGCGGCAAACAATACCGCAACCGACAGCGTCGTGTTCGGGCCGCCCGCCTTTCCGGCCTGATTCAGCAGCGGGATCAACACCAGACATCCACCCGCGGCGCCGAGCAGATCGAAAAAATAAACCCGGTTCACGCGGTCGACTGTATCGGAGATGACTAGCGAAACGATCGTGCCGGTGACGAAGAAGGGAAGGGCGTTGGTGAAGTAAATCAGTGCGAATTGGGTAACGTCCGGGACGCCTCGCTGCGCCAGCACCGTGCAGACAGCCACCGCGACAAGCAGGCAATTGATCACGCTCAACACGCCGATTTTGCGGAACAAATTCCCCGGCCAGCCTGCGACGACGTACGAAAAAACTCCGCCTGCGCCCATTCCGAAGAGCGCGATTGAAATAGCCAGAAACGCCATGTGGTAGTAAAAGACCACCGAGAAGATTCGGGTTAGCGACAATTCGAGTAGTAGCGTGCCCATGGTCGTCACGGCTACAGCGAGATACAGCAGGGGCCAGTTAAAGCCGGGGCTGGCGGAGAATCGGGGTGATAATGAAGGCAATCTTAGATTTTACCGTACGTCGTTTGTCTCGCAACGCAAGCCTTTAACAATAAAAGGTCTGACCTATGGCAGGCCACTTGCATTGCAACCTTATGTGAAGCAGATTTGCGTGAGCAAGTTGGGCTGATAAGGAGTACTACGATGTTACGGAATCCTATGAGTATCGTGGCGGGGATGCTGGTGTGTTGCGCCGGCGCGTTTTGTCAGAGTGGAGTCGTGGCCCCTCCGCCGGAACCGGCGCGAACCGTACCCGTATATAAAGTCACGGTAGTCGAGCGAAGTCTGCAGGCGGTGAACTATCAATATCGCTCTGGTCCCACCGAGATTGATTTCAAGGGCACCGTGCTGCTGCCGAATTCAAAAGGCCATGCCACCGTGGAATCCAAACGCGGCCGCACCGAAATTGATGCCAAATTCGACAAACTGTCTCCGCCGACACCGTTCGGACGGCAATACCTGACGTATGTTCTCTGGGCCGTCAGTCCCGAGGGCGCACCGCATAATCTCGGTGAGATCGTGCCCAACGGCGGGAACAGCGCCCACGTGCACGTCACCACGGATCTGCAGGTATTCGCTCTTCTGGTAACGGCCGAGCCATATTCCGCGGTGCGCCAGCCGAGCGATGTAGTGGTACTGGAGAACCAAGTCCGTCCCGACACGATCGGGCAGACGGAGCCGATCATTGCGAAAGCCGAACTGCTGTCGCGCGGTCAGTTCACTTATGACAAACAGGCCGCGTTGGAGACCGCCGCCGTGAACACCCCTCGCGTATCGATGGATACCTACGAGAAGGTCCTCGAACTTTATCAGGCTGAGAACGCCTTGGGAATTGCACGGGCGGCTCATGCGGATGAGTTAGCTCCTGAGACTTTCAATAAGGCTCAGGCGGCGTATGACGAAGCCCGGCGTCTGATGGACACCAAGGCCAGTGTGAGCCTGGTCGTACAATCGGCACGCGCAGCGGCCGAAACGGCGGACGACGCTCGCATGATCGCTGCGCGACGCGAACAGGAAAACCGCGTGGCGAACGCCGAGCAGCAAGCCGCACAGGCTCAGGGAGCCGTCGCGCAAGCCCAGGCAGAAGCACAGCAGGCGCGAGCCGAAGCGGATGCCGCGCGAGCCCAGGCTGAATCCGAGCGCATCGCCCGGCAGCAGACCCAGTCGCAGGCCGCGGCGGCGCCGAGTTCTCAAGACTTGCCGATTGCGCCCCCGCCTGCTTCCACCGCGACCCCACAAATTGTGTACCGGGGTCCGACGGACTCGAATAGCCAACAACAGCAGCAGTTGCGCATGCGGATGCTCGAAAGATTGAATGCAGTCGTCGCGACGCGGGACACGCCACGCGGCTTGGTCGTGACTATCGCCGATTCGGGCTTTGATAACGGAACGTTGCGGCCCGCTTCGGTGGATACGCTGGCGCGTCTGGCGCCCGTCCTGATGCAGCCGGGAGTGCACGTCTCGGTGGAAGGGTTTTCGGATAGTGCCGCCGGCTCCGTTATGTCGCAGCGCCGGGCTGAAGCGGTGGCCGATACGCTGGCCGGCCGCGGTGTCCGGTCGGTGTCATCCCGCAATTTTGGGGACTCACGGCCACTGACCTCGAGTGCGACCCCGGAGGGCCGCGTCGAGAACCGGCGCGTGGAGATCGTGGTTTCATCGGGCGCGATCGGGTCCATGCCGTTGTGGGACCGGTCTTATAACGTCACGTTACGATAGGCCGGTGCGATCAGCGACCCTTCCCAAAGGATTCGCCTTTGACCAGCCGCTCGTTGGTATGGCGTAGGCGTTCGGCCATGATCGACATCACCTGAATGGCGAAGAATGGCGTCTCGCTCACCAGAAACTGAAATCGCCGCTGATCCACCAGCACCACCTTGCATTGGGTCCGGGCGATGGCGTCGGCGCTTCTTAGGTGCCGGTCGATGAGGGCCATCTCCCCGAAGATGCCGCCGGGCGTCACGGTTTCGGCAACCGTTGGGCCCACTAGGATGTCCACTTCGCCCTCCGTTACGACATACATCAGCTTGCCCTCCTCGCCGGCCGAGAAAATAGTTTCCCCCGGGGCGTAATCCTTTGTTTCGGAATTCCGGAACAGGCTGAGGCTGATCATTGGGTTCCCCAATACATGGTACAGGCTCAATGTTACAGATGGGTTACATGACTCTCCGTGACCCGGCCGGCGCCGCGCGAGAAGCTGGCCTATTCTGATATATTTTCGGTGAGGCTCCGTCAAATATGAGTCAGAATCGCCGTCAATTCCTTACCCGTGTGACCACGGGACTTTCCGCTCCTCTCATCCTGGGAGCCCAAAACAAATCGGGCAGCGCCAAACCGGTGGTGGGAACCGGCGACCACACCTACGAGATTACGCATGATTGGGGCGACCTTCCCGCCAGTATCAGCTATGGCAATACGCACGGCGTCTGCGAGGACTCGCAAGGCCACATTTACATTCATCACACAGTGAACAAAGTTAGCGAAAGTCACGACTCGATGGTCGTATTCGACGCCCATGGCAAGTTCGTGAAATCGTGGGGCGCGGAATTCCAGGGCGGCGCGCACGGCCTGTTCATCCACAAAGAAGGATCGCAGGAGTTCCTTTACTTGTGCGACACCAAGCGCGGCGTCGTCGTCAAAGCCACGCTGAGTGGTGAAACAGTGTGGAGCGTCGGCTATCCCGAGGAAGCCGAACCTTATAAGCCGGTCGACGGGAAGAAGATCAAATATAGCCCGACAAACCTGGCCATCGCTCCCAACGGCGATATTTATGTGGGCGACGGCTACGGTTCGAGCTACATCAATCAGTACGACAAAGACGGCAACTATATTCGCACGTTCGGCGGTAAGGGGAAGGAAGCCGGA
This sequence comes from Terriglobia bacterium, assembly GCA_963747535.1. Classification (GTDB taxonomy): domain Bacteria; phylum Acidobacteriota; class Terriglobia; order Bryobacterales; family Bryobacteraceae; genus CAVVFX01. The sequence continues at coordinate 354,797 of CAVVFX010000023.1, read as the reverse complement.
AAACTTGATTGTCCGCATGGAATCGTCGTGGACGTTCGCGGGGGCACGCCGAATCTGACCGTAGCCGATCGGGCCAATGCGCGGCTGCAACGGTTCACGCTGGCCGGCGAGCACATTGATTTTGTTGACGGGACCAAATTGCCGTGTCACTTCGGGTTCTACAAAAACGGCGATGTAGTCATCCCGGACCTCGGCGCGCGTGTCACGCTGATGGACAAGAACAACCAGGTCATCGAGAACCTGGGCGACGATTCGGATAGCGAGTGGCGGAAACTCCGCACCCAGCCGCGCGCCGAGTTCAAGCCGGGCAAGTTTGTGGCTCCGCACGGCGCCTGCTTCGATCACACGGGGAATATATTTGTGGTCGAGTGGGTTGAGGTCGGACGCGTGAGCAAACTGCGCAAGGTGTAAGGTTCGGCCTCCGAAAAACCACAGACCGGGTCTGTGTTCCGGGAACTTTTTCCCGACCCGCCCGCAATACCTAACAGAAGCCGGTCCGGATCGTCGATTCCTGCGATGCACTCCACACCCCCAACGGATGGCGATCTGCTCCGGCTCATGATGGCCGGGAGCGAGGACGCGTTTGGCATGTTGTACGAGCGCTGGAGCCCTTCGGTCTACCGGTTCGCGTTGCATATGAGCGGTGATCAGCACATGGCCGAGGAAGTTACCCAGGACACGTTCATGACGCTCGTTCGCCAGCCGTCGATGTTCGACGAGACACGCGGCGCAATGGTCTCCTGGCTCGTGGGAATTGCCCGCAACCTGACGCGCAGAGCGTTGGGCGCATCGCCGGATGACGAGTGTCTGGATGATTCGGCAACCGACTGCGCTGCGACAACAGACATTTTGGGTGACCTGACGCGCCGTGAGACGATCGAGGCTGTCCGGCAAGCGGTGATGTCGCTTCCACCGGTCTTTCGGGAAGTCGTGGTGCTCTGCGATTTGCAGGAGATGGATTATCGCGACGCGGCCGTGGCGCTCGATTGTCCGGTGGGCACCGTGCGTTCCCGATTGCATCGGGCCAGGACCATGCTCGTGGCGAAGTTGCAAGCGAGGTGCTTTGCATGAATGACTGTGCGGCGGTTCGGGAGATTCTCATGGATGCCGCGCGCGGCGCGCCGGCTGATCGTTCGCTCCGCGAGCACCTCGCAGGCTGTCCCGAGTGCCGGTTGCGCGTCGCCAACCAACGGATGCTGAGCGCGGGACTTGCGGCGGTCGCGTCGCCCGCCGTTCCTCCGACTTCAATAAAAGACACCCTGATGGCCGAGTTTCGACGATCTCACAGGGTGACGCCGATCCGTCGTCCATTCGTGAAGTGGGCCGCGATGGCTGTTGCGGCTGCGATTTTGGCGGCGGTTTTTGTGGGGGCCAGGCACCATCCGGAAAAGATCGTCACATCCGTTGCACCGCGAGTCGAAGCGCCGTTGCCGGTGCGCGTGGCGCCGGCTGCTACGGCGAAACAACGGAAGCCGGCCAAGCGTCGCCGGGTGGCGAGAATTCAGCCTCCGCCGGTTGAACAGGCGCCGGAAGTCGCGACAGATTTCTTCGAGATTCCGTATGCCGAGCCGCTGCGTCCGGAGGAGCGAGCCGATGTGTTCCGCATCGAGATCCCTCGCGCCAACATGGCCGTGTTCGGGCTGCCGGTCGCTGGCGGGCGCCTCGATTCGAGCGTCACCGCCGACGTGTTGATCGGTGAAGACGGCGTGATGCGGGCGATACGATTTATCCGTTAGGGTGGGGAGTTTTTCGAGAGAGGAAATTCTAATGAAAACGAGAACGATTTTCGCAACACTGGCAGTCCCCGCGACAGCCATAGGTCTGTTCGCACAGGAAAACGTGATCATGACCAGAAAGATTAACGACGAGGGTGTCATGATCGCCCAGGGAGCCGCCGGCGTCGTAGGACTTTCCGGCCAGCCGGGGAACTTCAGGTTCTTCACCCAGGAATATACGTTCAACGGGCGCCCCGTAACTGGCGCGCCGTATTCAGCCGATGAGAAAACGGAGTCCGTTCAGACGCTCGCGGATGGCACGAAGATTACCAATACCACCACCACACGCGTTTATCGCGACAGCCAGGGCCGCACCCGGCGCGATATGTCGCTTCCGGTTCTCGAAGGTGAAACCCAGCCACACACGATGATCACGATCTCCGATCCGGTTGCCGGAACAAGCTACACGCTCGACTCGTTCAGCAAAGTGGCGCATCAGATGCCGGCCCCGCCGCCCTTGCCTCCTAATGCCGCGATGGCCACTGCTGCAGAGGCCAAGATGAAGGCCGAGGCCGAGTACAGAACTGCGGACGGAGGCGCGATTCAGACGACAAGGGCGATTCGGGCAGTCCGCCTTGGCCCGGTTGCCGCGGCGAAGCACGAAGATCTTGGCGCCAATGTGATTGAGGGCGTCAGCGTCACGGGATCGCGGGAAACCAGCACCATCGAAGCGGGCGCCATGGGCAACGACCGTCCCATCACGATCACCTCGGAGCGCTGGTATTCGCCGGACCTGCAGATTGAAGTGAAGTCGGTCCACAACGACCCGCGGATGGGCCAGACAACTCACACGGTCACCAACCTCAACCGCACGGAACCCGACATTTCGCTATTTCAGGTTCCGTCGGATTACAAGCTGGACGAAGGTGTCAAGACCGGCGGCCCGAACTTCAAGTACGAGTTTCATCAATAAGACAGATCGAAGTCTGGCCATTTCCCCCATAGGGCAGACCATCGTTGTTTGTGGTCTGCCAGGCTGCGCAGCAGCCGCTTCGGTACTCGTCGGGCTTTAGTCCGGAATCACCGGCTGCGATACAGACGCCAGGCTTCCAGAATGTCCTTTCCACGAAAGCGGATGGTGCGGTCATCCAGGACCTCAGCCCCAGTGCGCGATTCTGAATCAATCGGGAGTGAGTTGCGCGTGGTGTACTCAATCTGGAGGGTGACGGGTCCGGGAACGGTGTAGGGCTTGATAGAACCGATCTTCGAAACACTGCGGCGCGCGGCATCGCGAATGGTGTTGCGCGCCGCCTCAGCCGACAAACTGATGCAGCTATAGCGCGCGAGCCCTTCTTTGACCACCGCGAGTTCGGCCTGCGGAACGATTTCGTGCAGTTCGTTGGCGGCAGCCTGGTCGCCGCTCAGCATAATCACCGGCGTTCCGAAATGGCCTGCCATCGCCGCAATCACATCGATCTCGCCGACGGGTTTACCATTGAGCAGCATATTCTGAATTCCCAGCGAACTGTAGCTGTGCGCCATGATGCCTCCGCGAATGTTGGCCTTGCTGTGTTGCCCGATATACGCGACGGCGGAGAAATGACGGTCCATCAACATGGAGGGCGGAATTGCGCCAATTACCAGTTTGGCCTTGGGATGAATGGTCAGAGTGGAGAGCGTCTGGCTGCCGTCGTGGCCATCCCAGACGATCACTTCTCCCGCGCCGCCGTCAAGAAAGCCGTCCACGGCTGCGTTGATTTCACCGGTGAGAGCTTGTTTGAGTTCCTGGCTGGGGGGCTCGACCTGGTCTTGGCGGCACATGCCGTCCACGCCCTCACCGTCGGTGATGATGAAGATGGTGGGCTTTTGGGCGAATGCCGGGATCGAGATAAGGAGAAACAAGATTAGGGTGCGCATGTCTATCTTTGGTATCACACTCGCCCCACGTTACACTGTAAGGTAGCCCATGAACAGTGTGAATTCCTTTGGTTGCGCGGCGACCTTACGCGCCGGCGACACCGACTACCATTATTTCCGCCTTGCCACGCTGGAAGAAAAAGGCGTCGCCAATATTTCGCGTCTGCCGTTCTCCACCAAGGTTCTTCTCGAAAACCTGGTCCGCTGCGAGGATGGACGCAAGGTCCATGCCGCGGACATCGACTATGTCGCGCGCGGCGTCGGAGGACCGAATCCGAAAGAGATCAACTTCATGCCCGCGCGCGTACTGCTGCAGGATTTTACCGGCGTGCCTGCGGTGGTCGACCTCGCCGCCATGCGCGACGCGCTCGCCGCCATGGGCGCCGATCCGGCCCGCGCCAATCCGCTGCTCCCTGCCGATCTGGTGATCGATCACTCGGTGCAAGTGGATTCGTTCGGCAGCAAGGATTCGTTCTCCATCAACGCGCTGCTCGAATTCCAGCGCAATAAAGAACGGTATATGCTCCTCCGCTGGGGCCAGACCGCGTTCCGGAATTTTCGCGTCATCCCGCCGGACACAGGCATCGTGCATCAGGTCAACCTGGAGTATCTTGCCCCGGTCGTATTTCGCGCGGCCAACGGAACCGGTGCGACAGTCTATCCCGACACGGTGGTCGGCACGGATTCTCACACCACCATGATCAACGGTTTGGGAGTGGTAGGCTGGGGCGTCGGCGGCATCGAAGCCGAAGCGTGCATGCTGGGCCAGCCGATCTCCATGCTGCTTCCTCCGGTCATCGGATTCAAGCTGCACGGACGTCCGCGCGAAGGCGTTACCGCGACCGATGTGGTCCTCACGGTCACGCAGATGCTGCGCGCCAAGGGCGTGGTCGGCAAGTTCGTCGAATTCTATGGCATCGGCTTGAGTTCGCTCAGCCTCGCCGACCGCGCGACGGTCGCCAATATGGCGCCGGAATACGGCGCAACCATCGGCTTCTTCCCGGTCGACGACGAAACGCTCAACTATCTCCGGGTCAGCAATCGCGATCCGCAACTGCTCAAGCTGATCGAAGCCTATTGCAAAGAGCAAGGCCTCTTCCGCACCGACCAGACGCGCGATCCGCTTTTCTCCGATTCCATCGAGCTCGATCTCGGAACCGTGACGCCCTCAATGGCCGGACCCAAGCGCCCGCAGGATCGTGTCGAGTTGCCGGATGTGAAGAAGAATTTTGCGGCTGGCTTTAAGGATGCGACGAAGAAGCACAGCAAGACGGAAATCGACGGGCATCCGGTGGAATTCGGCGGTGGCGCGGTCGTCATTGCCGCGATTACCAGTTGCACCAACACTTCGAATCCGTCCGTAATGATTGGCGCGGGCATTCTCGCGAAGAAAGCCGTGGAGCGCGGTTTGACCAGCAAACCATGGGTCAAGACCAGCCTGGCGCCGGGATCAAAGGTGGTCACCGAGTACCTCGACAAGGCGGGACTGACGCCGTATCTCGAGAAACTGAATTTCAACCTGGTGGGCTACGGCTGTACCACCTGTATCGGCAACAGCGGCCCGCTCCCGGAGGCCGTCGCGACCGCCGTGCAGACCGATAGTCTCGTGGTGGCCGCGGTGTTGAGCGGCAATCGCAATTTCGAAGGCCGCATCAATCCGCTGGTCAAAGCCAATTATCTGGCGTCGCCTCCCTTGGTGGTCGCGTATGCGCTGGCTGGTACGGTAGACATCGACCTGGCCGCCGATCCGCTCGGTGTCGATCAGGATGGCAAGCCGGTCTACCTGCGCGAGATCTGGCCATCGACCGAAGAGGTGCAGTCTGCGATCCGGTCGACAATCGATGCCGAGATGTTTCGTTCGCAATACGAGACTGCGGCGGAAGGCGACGCAACCTGGAAGTCTCTCGACGTCCCGACCGGTAACGTGTACCAATGGGATGAAGAGTCCACTTACATCAAGAAGCCGCCGTATTTCGAACACATGAGCGATCCCGGCAAGGCTATCGAAGACCTGGCCGGCATGCGCGTGCTGGCGCTGTTGGGCGATTCGGTTACCACTGATCACATCTCGCCGGCGGGCAACATCGCGAAGGACAGCCCGGCCGGGAAGTATCTCACTTCGCTCGGAGTGATGCCGAAGGATTTCAACTCGTACGGCGCGCGGCGTGGGAATCACGAGGTGATGGTGCGCGGGACCCTGGCCAACATCCGGTTGCGCAATCAGATGGCGCCGGGGACGGAAGGCGGATGGACGGTCCACCTGCCGGATGGTGAGCAGATGTACATCTATGACGCGTCGATCCGGTATAAGCAGGACGGCGTGCCGCTGATGATCATTGCGGGCAAGGAATACGGGTCGGGTTCTTCGCGCGACTGGGCTGCGAAGGGCGTGATGCTGCTCGGCGTCAAAGCGGCAATTGCGGAAAGCTTCGAGCGTATCCATCGCACCAACCTGGTCGGGATGGGCGTCCTGCCGCTGCAGTTCCAGGCGGGTGACACGGCTGCGTCACTCAAGCTCACCGGCAAGGAAATGTTCGCTGTGACGGGCATTCGGGCTGCGCTCGAAGGCGACGGCGCAAAAATCGCGAGGGTTTCGGCGACCGCGGATGGCGGCAAGGTCACGGAATTTAGCGTAACGGTTCGCGTGGACACTCCGCAGGAAGTCGAGTACTTCCGTCACGGCGGGATTTTGCCGTTCGTGCTGCGGCAACTCGCGGGTTGATGGACCTCCGGGTCGTTCTCTGCCAGCCTCGAAACCCGCTGAACATCGGGGCGGCGGCGCGTGCGGTCAGCAATTTTGGATTCAGGCACCTGCGCGTAGTCAACCCGTACGATCCGGCGTTTCGTGAGGCGGTTTCGGCTGTCGGTGGAGCGCCAGTACTGCGATCAGCGGAACTGCACAGTGATGTCGCGGACGCGCTCAAAGACTGCACGATGGTAGTTGGCACTACGGCCATCGGACATCGTGAATTGCAGCAACCGCTGCTGACTCTGGCGGAGGCCGCGCCAGTCGTGCGTGCGAATCAGGGACCGGTCGCGCTGCTCTTCGGCTCCGAAAAATTCGGACTCAGCAATGAGGAGTTAGCGTTCTGTCACCATCTGGTCCATATTCCAACGAGTCCGGAGACGCCGTCGATGAATCTGGGACAAGCGGTCGCGGTCTGCTTGTACGAGTTGGTCCGCGAAGCGCCGGGTGGTGAGTTGCCCCTGGGTCCGAAAGCAGTGGAGGGCTCGGACGCCGAGCAGATTACGCGCATGATGCTGGAGGTCCTGCGCGAGTCCGGCTACACCAACCGGATTGTGGCGACGTCGATTGAATTGAAGGTGCGCAGGTTTGTACGCCGCATCCATCTGACTTCGCGGGATGCGCCGCTGGTGCTGGGGATCCTGCGTCAGATTCTGTGGAAGTTCCGCTCGTAACCCGAGACTTCAGGGGTACCTGAATTGTGAGGCACGCAACCAGGATTGGCAACGAAGGAGATCAGCCAAACGTCCCGCCTGTTATGCCGTCGGTCAGACGTTCGGGGGAAAACTAGGGTTTCGTTGCGAAGTTCTTGGTCAAGGGATTCAGCGCAGCACGAGTGGCCAGTTGTGAATCTGCTGCCAGCGCACGCATGAAATGATCACTTCCCGGGTGCTGGCGCCCCTTGAAAGGATTGTTGGGCGTGAAAGGCATGGACTTCTACCCTACCAGTTTGTAGGCCGGAAGTTCGCAACGGAACCGCTTCGTTTACTCAGCGTCCAATGCCCAACGGCTGATATGGGTTTCGCCACTTGGCCTGATGTCGCGTTGGGGAAATAGGCCAAACTTCACGCGCTGCGAACATTCAATCTCCTCGAAGCCTGCGTGGGGACAGTTAGCAAATTCGTGGCGGGACAGGATCGGTTTGTCCGAGTGTGCGGCGATTGGGCCGGACTGCCATCGACATTTCCACAGTAGGGCATAATACGGCGAATTGACGCGACTGGGGCTTGCAACGAGAACCGATCAGCACAAACGATCACCCTCATGTCGCGTAGCGGGCTTTTTGTGTATACTCTTTCAATCCGGTTTTTGTTTTGTACAGGCGAGGAGGTTCCAGATGCGATTCCGCGTTTTTTGTAGCTTGCTCCTGTTTTGCGCTGCGCTAGTCGCTCAATCCGAGCGCGGTAACATCACCGGGTTGGTGACCGATTCTACCGGCGCGGTAGTGCCTAATGTTGCGGTGGTCATCACCAACACGGCCACCAATGTGCCCGAGCACGTCACCACGACCAGCGCCGGCGAATACAACGCGGCCAACCTGGTGCCGGGCGTCTATCGCATCGAGATCTCGACGAGCGGTTTCAAGCGCTTCACCGAGAACGGCGTCACCCTCACCGCCGGCTCCACTGCGCGTGTGGATGCCCGGCTCGAACTCGGAACGGTGGGCGAAAGCGTGGAGGTGACAGCTACCGCGGTACAGTTGCAAACGGAGAACGCCAAAGTCTCGACGGCCGTGCAGAACATGATGGTGGACCAACTCCCGCTGGTAGTCGGCGGCGCGATGCGCAGCCCTTATGACCTGGTTGCGGTAACGGCGGAATCCAAGGGGAGCGGCACGGCTCTCTCGCTCGGCGGAGGCCAGGCCGCCAGTTGGTCCGCCACGCTGGATGGCATGCTGGTGAACACCAATCGGTCTTCCGACGCCGGCGAGACCTCGTATCTCGCGCCCTCGGTGGAATCCATCACCGAATTCAGCGTAGATACTAACGGGTTCAAGGCCGAATTCGGCCAGGCCGGCGGCGGCGTGATCACTTTTGTTTCCAAATCCGGAACCAACCAGTATCACGGCGTGGCATACGACTTTCTCCGCAATGACGATTTCGATGCACGAGGCTTTTTCGCTCCCACCCGCTCCATCTACAAGCAGAATGATTTCGGCGCCACGGCCGGCGGACCCGTCTGGATTCCGAAGGTATATCAGGGCCGTAACCGGACCTTTTTCTTTGTGGCTTATGAGGGATTCCGCAATCGGCTTGGCCAGAACGGCAGCATTCTGAGCGTACCCACACCGGAGATGTACCAGGGCGATTTCTCGAAGCTGGTCAGCCAGAGCGGTGCTTTGATCCCCATCTACGATCCGGCCACCACCCAGCCCAACGCTTCCGGCGGTTATACGCGCCAGGTGTTCCCGAACAATCAGATTCCGCTGAGCCGTTTCAGCACCATTACCAAGGAAATGCTTGCCCTCGCGCCGCAGGTGGCGCCCAATCGGCCCGGGCTTGTGCCCGGCTCGCCCAATTGGGTGCGGAATAACTATATCGTCAACAATGGAACGCTCACCTCGCCGACTGATAAAGGCAGCGTCAAAATTGACCAGAACTTCGGCTTCAACCACCACGTGGCGTTCTTTTACAACCGGTCGAGTTACATTAGCGAACCGGGCCCCAGCGGTCCTCCTGGCCTTCCTCTGCCGCTGTGGAACGGACAGTACACCAGTTATGATGCGTCCGACTACCGGATGACCTACGATTGGACCATCTCTCCGCGCCTGCTGAGCCATTTCTCGGTGGGAGGCAACAAGTTTTACAAGGATGCCTATTCGCCCAACGTGGGTAAGAATTGGAAGAGCAAGATTTGCATTCCCAATGTGGTGGATTGCAACACGAATTATCCGAATGTGACCTTTACTGAATTCACCGGCTGGGGTGCCACGGCGGACAACGGCACATCACAGCCGATGTGGGCGATACGGGAAGATTTGAGCTTTATTCACGGGGCCCACACCATGAAATTCGGCTACGATTTTCAGAGTCCGCACGCGGCTGGATTCGGCCAGCAGAACATTTCCGGAAACGCCGGTTTCAGCTTCCTGGAGACGGCGGTGCCCGGCGCAACCTCGGCCACCAGCGGCAGTTCCTTCGCCTCGTATCTTCTGGGCCTGGCGGATACCGGCGCCACTGAGACCATCCGTAACCTGCCCCAGATCTACGACTATCACGCAGCCTACGCGCAGGACGACTGGCACGTGAATAAGCGGCTCACATTGAACCTGGGCTTGCGTTACGAGCTGACCCGTCCACCCTACCAGCCCTCGCAGGAATACGAGGACTTCAATCCGACGCTGCCGAATCCAGCGGTGAACGGCTATCCCGGCGCTCTACAGTTTGTGGGCTATGGGCCGGGCCGCGTGGGAGCGAAGTACCTGGTGCCTGGCTTTTATGGTGGCTGGGGCCCGCGGCTCGGCTTGGCATACGCTCTCGACTCCAAAACCACCATCCGCGCCGGCGCGGCCCGCACGTTCGCCCGCTCGACGGTGGTTTCCGGCACTACGCACTACGACGGCTACATCGGGCAGTATGCCTTCGCCTCTACTAATCAGGGGATCACGCCGGCCTTCAACTGGGACGTCGGGCTGCCTCCATATCCTCTGCCGCCGCAGCTCAACCCGGCCTTCGATAACAACAACAACACGAATTACTGGAACGGCAGTGACGCCACGCGCATGCCCGAGATCCTGGCGTATACGTTCTCGGTCCAGCGCGAGATTTCGGCCAACACAATCCTGGAGGCCGATTACAACGCCACCGACGGCGCGCACCTGCAGACTGGGCTGCTTAACATCAACCAGGTCCCGATGTCAGTGGTGAATGGGCTGATCTCGCACCTCGGCGCCGCGGCTACCGTGAATCTTCTGAACTCGAGCATCACTTCGGCTGCGGCGCAGGCCGCGGGAATCGCGATTCCATACCCCAATTTCACCAACCCGACGGTACAAAGGACCATGAGCGTCGGCCAGGCCCTGCGGCCCTTTCCGCAGTACCTGACGATCGATACCAGCCAGAGCGGCGACAGGAGCGGCCACTCGACGTACAATGCGATGGTCTTGAAGCTGGACCGGCGATTGTCGAAGGGCCTGACGATGCAGTGGAGCTATGTCTTCTCGAAGCTGCTGACCGACTCTGACACGTACTACGCTAATGCCGGATACGCCGAAGACCAGGGCAACCGCCGCCTGGAAAAATCCATCGGCGCCTATGACCAGACCCACGTGGCAAAGCTGAACACTATTTACGATCTGCCCTTCGGCCGTGGACGTCGCTGGCTCAATCACGGCTTCGCCGCCCGGTCGCTGGGCGGGTGGCGCATTACAGCGATTCAGGTCTATTCCTCGGGTTTCCCCATTGGCGTTACGCGCAACGCTCCGTTGAACATCTTTAACGGCGTGAACCGGCCGATCATTACGACCTACAATTGGAAAGCGTCCTGGACGGGCAGCTTCGATCCGAATAAGGAGCCCTATCTCGCAGCCTCGGCGTTTCCGGTACAGACGCCCGGGCTGCTGGGTAGCGCGACACGCTTTAATCCGCTGGTCCGCCAGTTCCCGAACCTGAACGAGAACGTCAGCCTCGGTAAGAGCTTCCAAATATCGGAGCGCTTTCGCTTGGATTTCCGCGCCGAGGCCTTTAATCTGTTTAACCGCACCGTATTCGGGTCGCCGAACACGAACCTGAATAGCAACTCCTTCGGCTTGGTGACCAGCCAGTCCAACTCTCCGCGCCAGATGCAGTTGGCGCTGAAGCTGTACTGGTAGGCTCCGTCGCTGCGCGAGATTCTCGCGGTTGTCAGCTTTTCGCGCAAAAGTACTCCGCGATGTCGACGCACCGCCGGCAACGGCTCGCGAACCCGAGAACGCCCAGCGAGGCGACCAACACGGGATCGCCGCGGCGGCCGCGATCCGCTCGCCTTCGGACCGTGGCGCGCTCGCGCGAGGAACGCGCAAGACGGCTGGCGCCGGAGGATCACCCGCGCCAGGACCACCGGCGGTCGTCGCGCTTAAGAGGTGGTCGAGGCTAGATCTATTGCGTCACGAGCTTCTTGCAAGGCGTATTCTCTCGCCAGTTCCATAGTCGGGAACCCTTTGTCGCCGTGATGAAGTGTTTCGGTTCGTTCGGGATGCTTTATAAGCGTGTAATCGCATTTCCAATACTCGTTCGCTTGTTGATGCATCTCCATTTCGATTTCTATGCCTTTGTAAACGGCTTGAATCATGGATAGTTCGCTCGCTCTCTCCCTCCATCAATCATACGAATCCCGCTGACGCCGTGGCCACTGTGAAACCCGAGCCTTGACTTCTGGTCTGATGTGGCGCACGACCAGCCGACCTGGCCTATTTCCGGGAAGCATTATTGCAGGAAGTGCTGGATATCATTCGTGGTCCCCTCGTCGAATCCTAGCCGCCGGGAAGTGATCGTCGCGCCGCCTCGGCCAAGACGCAACATGCACGCAAGCAGTCCTGGAGGCGAAAGGTAGTGTCGGACTACCGTCATTGAACCATTTCAACGTCCCGACGCACATCATTCCGTGCGTCTGAGTGCGAACTTGGCGAACTCGCGCTGTGGTCAAAGAGATGCATACAGGCTGAGGGTGGGCACTTCCTGGCTGCGATTATGATCGGCACCGGCAATTTAAGCGCGGTCGCAAGGGTCCCAACTCCGCAATTGTAGTCGCCGAGGCAAAGAGAATGGATACCAATACTCCCACATCAACAACAGCGAAGCAGGTCTGCCTTAAGCGACACTCGGCGAACTACTGGCGAGTAACGTTTGACATTGCGCCGCTGAATATCTTTGGTCCCGCGAACGTCCCGCAGTTGAACGAGGTCGTGACCGCGATTGAGACGGACGGGGACGTCAAAGTGGTGGTCTTCGACAGCGCCATAGAGGGCTTCTTTTTGACTCATTACAACTTCCTCGCAAAGCTCGAGGATTCCACTAGCCTGCCGCCTGGACCCACCGGGTTGCAAGCTCTTCCCGATATGCTCGTGCGCCTGAGCCGCGCTCCAGTTGTGTCGATCGCGTCCATTCGTGGGCGCGCGACCGGAGTGGGAAGCGAACTGTCCCTGGCCTGCGATATGCGTTTCGCCAGCCGGGAAAAGGCGGTCTTGTCGCAGTGGGAAGTAGGCGCGGGGCTGGTGCCCGGCGGCGGGCCCATGGCAAGGCTTCCGCGTCTTCTCGGAAGAGGACGCGCGCTTGAAGTGCTTCTGGCCGCGGATGACATCCCAGGGGATCTGGCGGAACTCTACGGGTATGTGAATCGGGCGTTGCCGGATGCCGAACTCGACAGTTTTGTGGATGCGCTCGCCACCCGCATTGCGTCGTTCGACAAGCAGACCATCGGGGACACCAAGCGCCTCGTCGATGTGGCCAGTTTGCCGCCGGACGTTGAGATCGCACCGGAGTGGGATGCCTTCATGGCTTCGATGGCGCGCCCTGCCGCGCAAGAAAGGATCAAGGTCTTGATGGAACGAGGCTTTCACCAGCCGGGCGATGCTGAAACCCGCCTGGGTTATTACCTGGGACAACTGGGACGCTAAATATGTCAGACCATGCATCCGGCCCACACTTCGATAAGTGCTGCCCTCGACGCCGGCGATGCCGGTCCCGACGCGTGGGCGTGCAAAGCCATCTTGAACGTAGCGAGTTCGGGGAAGTTTTCGAGGGACCGCACTGTCGCTGAGTATGCGGCCGGCATTTGGAAAGTAAATCCGTGCCCGGTGGCGTGACTCTCGACAAGACCGATAACGTTAGGGAGAGGAAGCACGAAAACGACCATGTTAATTGCAGGCGACATTGGCGGGACGAAGACTGACTTAGCGATATTCTCGCGAGAGGCTGGACCCAACGTAACTCTGGCGGAATCCAAAGTTCATAGCGCTGATTACCCCAGCCTGCAAGCGATCGTGAAGCAGTTTCTGGCGAAAGTGGACAAGCCGGTTGACGGGGCCTGCTTCGCAGTCGCCGGACCGGTGATCGAAGGGCGGGTAAAGACCACAAATTTGCCCTGGGTAATTGAACAGTCGGCGCTGGCTCGGGCCTTGCATCTCGACCTGAAATCGGTCAAGCTGGTCAACGATCTGGAGGCCGTCGCCCGCGCCGTCCCCATTCTACGGCCCTGCGACGTGCAGACCATTAATTCAGGAGAACCGGTTTCCAAAGGCGCGATCGCCGTGATTGCGCCGGGGACCGGTCTGGGAGAATCCTTCCTGACCTGGGACGGGACTGGTTACGTCGCTCACAGTTCCGAAGGTGGACACTCAGACTTCGCCCCTACCGACGAGAGACAGATCCACCTGCTCGAGTACATGCTGGAGAAGTTCGATCATGTGAGCTTCGAACACGTGTGTTCCGGAGTCGGGATTCCAAACATATATGAGTACTTGCGCGATGTTGAGCGGATACCGGAGACGCCGGAGGTTGCGACTTTAGTTGCTTCGGCGGGCGATCCGTCGTTCGTGATAATCAATCACGCCCTCGATTCCGCGAATCAAAGTAGGTTGTGCCGGGCGACCATTGACATGTTTGCGTCGATTCTTGCGAGCGAGGCGGCCAACCTTGCGATAAAGGTGTTGGCGACTGGTGGGGTCTACATAGCCGGCGGTGTCGTGGCACACGCGCTGGACGCTCTCCAGAGGCCGGCGTTTATGGAGCGCTTCAAACGCAAGGGACGTTTTACTGAGCTAATGGCCCGTATCCCGATTCATGTTGTCGTGAGTAAAGCGGGGTTGACCGGGGCCGCCGCCTACGGACTGGAGAACTCTTCAGGCTCCGGACTCAGTTGAGAATTCGCGTTTCCGGATCCAACAATCTCGCACTGCATCGGATCTAACTAATTTTAGAACACGAAAAGGACAATACGAATGGCAGGACCCGTCAAAGCAGTGACCACCAAGCGTCCGGCAGCGAAACGCCAGGCTTGGAAAGATCTCGCAGCTCACCATAAAACGATCCGTGAAATACACCTTCGACAGCTCTTTGACGACGATCCGGAGCGTGGCAAGCGCCTGACCGTCGAGGCAGTTGGCCTTTACCTGGACTACTCGAAGAATCGAGTTACCGACGTCACACTCAAGTTGTTAGTGCAGCTCGCCAGAGAATCCCGCCTGCGGGAACGAATCGACGCAATGTTCCGCGGCGAAAAACTCAACCTTACGGAGAAACGGGCGGTTTTGCACACGGCGCTGCGGGCGCCGAGAGATGCCTCCGTCGTGGTGGATGGCGAGAACGTCGTTCCCAAAGTGCATGCGGTGCTCGATCGGATGGCGGATTTTGCTACCCGGCTACGAAGTGGGGAGTGGAAAGGCCATACCGGCAAGCGCATTCGAAACGTGGTGAACATCGGCATCGGCGGCTCCGACCTCGGGCCCGTAATGGCCTACGAAGCCCTGAAGTCCTATTCCGACAGGACCATGACGTTCCGCTTCGTGTCCAACATTGACGGCACCGATTTCGTGGAGGCCGTACGCGATCTCGACGCATCGGAGACGCTCTTCATCGTTTCCTCGAAGACCTTTACGACCCTCGAAACGATGACCAATGCTCAGACGGCAAGAACGTGGCTGCTCAATGGCATTGGGATGGATGAAAAGGGCATCGCGAAACATTTTGTCGCGGTCTCGACCAATGCCGCGGAAGTCACGAAGTTCGGCATCGATACCGCCAACATGTTCGAGTTTTGGGACTGGGTTGGCGGCCGTTACTCGATGTGCTCCGCGATCGGGCTGTCAACGATGGTCGCGATCGGGCCGGAGAATTTTCACGCCATGTTGGGCGGAATGTACCAGATGGACGAGCACTTCCGTACTGCTCCAATGGAGTGCAATCTGCCGGTGATCATGGGTCTTCTATCGGTCTGGTACAACGACTTTTTTGGCGCTCAAACCGTCGCAGTCCTGCCCTACGAACAATACCTCAAACGCTTTCCGGCTTATCTCCAGCAATTAACCATGGAAAGCAACGGCAAGCATGTCACGCTTGAAGGAAAGAAGGTAGCTCATCAGACGGGTCCGATTTATTGGGGCGAACCGGGCACCAACGGCCAACATTCGTTCTACCAGCTGATTCATCAGGGTACTCGGCTCATCCCGTGCGACTTCATCGCGTTCGTTCATCCGATCAATCCATTGGGCCGGCATCACGACATGCTGATCGCCAATGTCTGCGCGCAAGCTGAAGCCTTGGCATTCGGCAAAACTCCCGCTCAGGTTGAGTCTGAAGGCACGCCCGAGTGGCTCGTGCCCCATCGGGTCTTTGAAGGAAATCGTCCATCGAGCACCATCCTGGCTGAGCGGCTGACGCCGGAAACCCTCGGCAAATTGGTCGCGCTTTATGAGCATTCGGTGTTCACCCAAGGCACAATCTGGAACATCGATTCGTTCGACCAATGGGGTGTCGAACTGGGTAAGGTACTGGCGCAGCGCATCATTCCTGAGCTCGAGAGCAAAGCGGAGTCGACGCTCTCTCATGACACCTCGACCAACCACCTCATTCATTACTACCGAAAGATGAAGGAGACCGCCTGACACCGAGGAGATCGATATGCAATTGGGAATGATCGGACTGGGAAGAATGAGCGCCAATATGGTGCGGCGCCTGATCAATCATGGCCACAACTGCGTGGTCTTCGTCATGTCACCTGGATGAGACGACGTACGCGGTGGGCCCGAGGTTAATCGTGCTCTTATTGCGCAAAAGAGGAGTGTGCTTCCATGAGCAATCGGACGAGAGTCGTTAGAGCGGGTGGCGGATTGGCCTGCTGCCTTGCGGCGGGTGCATTCGCGCAGCAGCCTTCACAATCGCCGTTCAGCCCAACCAATATTTTCGCGCCCGTCTCCACGCCGGCGAATTCAATCGTCGGACTCTCCGTCTTCGTGCTCGGAGTCACCGCCGTAATTTTTGTCGTGGTTTTTGGTTTGCTCGTCTACTCAGTCGTGAAGTATAGGAAACGCGATGGCGACGACACCCTCGAGCCTGCGCAGATTTACGGCAGCAACCAGGTGGAACTCGCCTGGACTATCATTCCTGTTCTGATTGTCGTTGCGCTCTTCATGGCGACAGCACGAGTGATTGCGGACATACAAAAAGCGGTCCCACCAAAAAATGCGATTGAAGTCGATGTGATCGGGCATCAATACTGGTGGGAGTATCGCTATCCGGGTCTGAAGGTTGTTACCGCGAATGAACTGCACGTTCCATTAAGCGATCCAAAGCATCCGACTCCGACCTTTATGAAACTGCTGTCGGCCGATACCGATCACAGTTTTTGGGTTCCCCGCCTGGCGGGTAAGACTGATCTGATTCCGAATCACCCGAACAGCATGTGGATCGACCCGCACGAGCAGGGACTTTTCCTGGGCCAGTGCGCTCAATATTGCGGCACACAACACGCCAAGATGCTGTTGCGCGTCTATGTGCAGTCGCCGGATGATTTCGCGAAGTGGGTTGCTGAGCAACGCCAGCCGGCGCATTTAAGTGACGCTGCTCTGCAGGGACGCCACGTCTTTGAAACGACTGCCTGCATTAACTGCCATGCCGTCGCCGGAACAGTTGCTGACGGACGATTTGGCCCCGACCTCACCCATTTGATGAGCCGGGACACGATTGCTTCCGGAATAGTCCCTAACACGCACGAAAATCTTCGGGAGTGGGTTCGAAACCCCGATACCTTCAAGCCGGGCTGCCTGATGCCGGCGATGGAGTTGAATCCACGGGATCTGGACGCGCTGACCGCGTACCTGGAGACCCTCCGGTGACCTATGTCGACTAACTCAATCACATGGCAGACCACGACTGGCATAGCGCCACGTCCCTTCGTCGACGCGCTCCACGAGTGGGTGACGACCGTTGATCACAAGCGGTTGGGGATTCTGTATATCGTCTATGCTCTCATCTTCCTGGTGGTTGGCGGAATCGAAGCGATGATCATGCGGATTCAGCTGATTCGTCCGCATAACGATTTTGTCTCACCGCAGGTCTTCAACCGCATGTTCACGATGCATGGGACGACCATGATTTTCTTCGTGGCCATGCCAATCCTATTCGGGTTCGCGAATTATCTGATCCCTCTGATGATTGGCGCGAGAGACATGGCGTTCCCTCGTCTGAATGCATTCAGCTTCTGGCTAACCGCATTCGGAGGTCTGCTGCTTTACTTCAGCCTCCTGGGCGCGAATGGACTGTACGGCGCCGGGAACGCTCCCGACGTTGGATGGTTTGCCTATGCGCCGTTGACGTCGCTGGCATTCTCCCCCGGTCACAGCACGGATTACTGGACCCTGAGCCTGCTGGTTTCCGGCTTTGGCAGCGTCGGCACCGCTATCAATATCATCGCCACCGTCGTCTGTATGCGCTGTCCGGGCATGACCCTCGGGAAGATGCCGCTACTTGGGTGGCTCAACCTCGTCATGGCGGGAATGGTTGTTGTCGTGGTCACTCCGTTGACGGCCGCGCAGCTCATGCTTATGGTCGACCGCTACCTGGGGGGACACTTCTTCGATACT
Source organism: Terriglobia bacterium (assembly GCA_963747535.1). Taxonomy (GTDB): domain Bacteria; phylum Acidobacteriota; class Terriglobia; order Bryobacterales; family Bryobacteraceae; genus CAVVFX01. Next base: position 336,865 of record CAVVFX010000023.1, on the reverse strand, counting down.
CAGGCCGGCGGTTCAGCCGTGATATGGATGCATTTCTTTTGGATCTTCGGACATCCGGAAGTGTACATCCTGGTGATTCCGGCCTTCGCCTTCGTCTCCGAGATCGTGCCGGTATTCTCGCGCAAAGTTATTTTCGGCTATCCGGTTATGGTGGGGGCCACGGTCGGCATCGGGTTCGTGAGCATGTCGGTTTGGGCTCACCACATGTTCACGGTCGGGATGACCGCGAGCGCAAATGCGTTTTTCGTGCTTTCGACGATGTGCGTCGGCGTTCCTACCGGGATCAAAATCTTCAACTGGCTGGCCACTATGTGGGGCGGAAAGATCCAGTTCAAAACGCCGATGCTGTTCTGCATCGGATTCCTATTTCAGTTTCTGATAGCAGGGCTCACGGGGATCATGCTCGCTGCAGCGCCTTTCGACTGGCAACTCGCGGGTTCGTACTTCCTGGTCGCGCACTTCCACTACGTCATCGTGGGAGGAATTCTCTTCGCGCTCTTCGGCGCCTTTTATTATTGGTTCCCGAAAATGTCGGGAAAGTTGTACAACGAAACTCTCGGCAAATGGCACTTCTGGCTATTCCTCATCGGCTTCCACCTGACCTTCGACTTCATGCACATTCCCGGCATACTGGGAATGCCGCGCAGAATCTACACTTATGAGCCGGGACGTGGCTGGGACGTCTGGAATCTGATTGTAACGGTTGGAGTGGTGTTTCAAGCGGCAGGCACTCTGGTTTTTATTTATAACCTCGTGTGGTCGTACTTTCGAGGTGAAGCTGCAGGGAACGACCCATGGGACGCTTGGACCCTCGAATGGTCCACCAGTTCACCTCCTCCCGATTACAATTTCGCCGAGATCCCCACGGTCAAGAGCCGCCGTCCGCTTTGGGATCTGAAGCATCCGGAAGATCCGGACTGGAAATACGAATAGGAACGTTTATGACTGCAACGGAACGAGGCTGGGTACTTCCTGCACGCGGGCCCGTCGCCATGTTCGCCCTCATCGCCGCTGAAGCCGCGATTTTCACCATCTTCGTCGTGGCTTACCTGTTCTATATCGGTAAGAGCGCGACAGGCCCACAACCGAAGGACGTCCTCAGTGCGCCTATCTTCTACACCATCTGCTTGCTTTCCAGCAGTCTGACCATTCACCTGGCCGCCAAAGCTCTCCGTAAAGGACAAGCCAGAGATTTCGCAACGTGGTGGGGCGCGACGATTCTGCTCGGGGCCGCTTTTCTATTTGGAACAGCCTCCGAGTGGCATCGGCTGATCTACCAGGATGGATTGACGATCAGCACGAACTTATTCGGAACGACTTACTACTCTCTGGTTGGTTTGCATGGGTTCCACGTGATTGTCGGTCTTCTGCTCCTATCGTTAGTCCTGGGCTTCACGCTCCTTGGCCGCGTAGGACAGGAGCATGCTTACCGCGTCGATGTGCTGTCGATCTATTGGCACTTCGTCGACGCGATCTGGGTGGTGGTATTCACGGTTGTCTATGTTATTGGACGTTAGGAGGGACTGCGTATGGAGTCATCGGGTAAGGTCGAGTTGCCGGCGCCGACGGCATGGCCAATCATTCTGGCTCTTGGTATCGCCTTGCTGTTCGCTGGACTGGTGACCAGTCCATCCGTCACTATTCTGGGCGCAATTTTATCGGGGGCCGGTTGTGTTGGCTGGTTTCGCGAGGTGTTGCCACATGAGAAGCACGAATCTATCCAGGTGACGGAGCCGGTAACACGGGTTGCGACGGAACGGACGCGGGTCGCGCAGGTGGCCTGGTTGACACCGGAACTGCAAAGAGCGCGATTGCCTTTGGAAGTCTATCCGTTCTCCGCGGGCATCAAGGGAGGCCTCGCGGGAAGTGTGGCGATGGCGCTGCTGGCTATGTCCTACGGGGTCTTCAGCGGCCATGGCGTGTGGTACCCGATCAACCTTCTGGCCGCTGGATTGTTTCCGGAACGAGCTACGACGGACCAAATGTCGGCATTCCACTGGGACATGTTTATGGTGGCTGTCATCGTTCACCTGCTCTGCTCCACGTTGGTGGGATTGCTCTTCAGCGCAACGCTGCCGATTTTTCCACGCCGGCCGATTCTGCTCGGTGGAGTGATCGCCCCGATCTTTTGGTCGGGACTGCTGCACAGCATACTCGAGGCGGTCGATCCCGTGTTGAACCAGCGTATCGACTGGGTGTGGTTTGTGTTTTCCCAGATCGGCTTCGGCCTCGTTGCCGGCACGGTAGTTTCGAGACAAGGGCGCATACGGACGTGGCAGTATCTACCCCTCGGCGTCCGCGCGGGGATTGAAACGTCAGGAGCGCAACGCGAGGACGAAAAGCCATGAACTGTGGACCTCTTCTCCTCGGCGTCGCGACGATCATGCTCGCTGCGTGTCGCTTTGGCGTTATTCCGGAAGTCGAGCAAGCTCCGGATCGGATCACATCGTTTCCATTTCTCTACGCACGGAACTGCGCAGGGTGTCACGGGACTGGCGGCAGGAACGGAGCGGCAATCGCGCTCGCGGATCCCACATTCCTCGCCATTGCCGACGACGCCACAATTCGCCGCACCATCTCGAGCGGAGTGCGTGGGACGCCAATGTCTGCGTTCGCGCAAAGCGCAGGCGGCATGCTCACTGACAAACAGATAGATGCGTTGGTGCAGGGTATTCGCGGCTGGGCCAATCCGGCTGCTCTTGGAGGAAGCACGCCTCCACCCTACTTAGCGCAGTCCGAGGGCGATGCGCAGCGTGGGGCCGGCGTCTACCAGGCGTTCTGCCTCTCCTGCCACGGAGCGGAAGGCCGCGGTGGCCGCGCCGGCTCGATCGTGGATGGATCTTATCTTGCTTTGGTGAGTGATCAGGACTTGCGAATGAATGTGATTCTGGGCCGGCCCGCGCAGGGTGCGCCAGACTGGCGTGGAGATGTGCCGGGCAGATCCATGTCGGAACAGGAGATCTCCGACGTAGTGGCCTGGCTTGTCGCCCAGCGGCTCGCAACACCGGGCCAGCCGTATCCGGCCACATGGCTGAAAAACGAGAGTGGGGGAATCGAATGAGCACGGAAAGCAGCACACCAAGACGAGCGTTGCTCGCGAAGATCGGTTTATTTTTTAACGGCATCGTCGGTGCGGCGCTGGCCGTTCCGATCGTGGGCTACCTTCTTTCTCCGGTGACTCGCGAAAGGAAGCCGGGCTACCTGTCGTGGCTCCCTCTCGGCCGGCTGGAACAGTTTCCACCCGGGCAGACCCGTTTCGCCAGCTACCGTAACCCGCTCGTCAATCCCTCTGACGGCAAGACTGCGGATATTGCCTGCTGGGTTCGCAATCTGGACGGCGGGAAATTCCAGGTATTCGCCATAAACTGCGCGCACCTCGGATGCCCGGTACGTTGGTTTCCGCAGTCGGGTCTCTTTCTTTGTCCGTGCCATGGCGGCGCTTACTACGAGGATGGATCGCGTGCGTCAGGCCCACCCGAGCGCGGACTGTTCCAATACCAATACAAGGTGGAAGACGGAAGCCTCTTCATCAAAGCCGGCGAATTGCCGACGCCTGGGCAGCCGATAGCACGCACTAAAGATGCCCACAGGCCTGGAGGGAGAAGACTGTGCGCCTGATTGAGAAAGTGGCCGCGTGGTTCGATCTGCGGCTGCAGGTTGGCGCTTCCACTCAGGAAATCCTCGAGCATCGCGTCCCGCGCGAATCGGCAAACTGGTTCTACGTATTCGGGAGCGCCGCGTTGACCATCTTCATGCTGCAGATCGTCACGGGAATCTTGTTGGCGCTCATCTACGTGCCATCCGCCGGCGAGGCCTGGAATAGCCTTCAGGTACTGAATCACAATGTTGCACTCGGCTGGTTCATCCGGGCGCTGCATGGGTGGGGCTCGAATTTCATGGTGGCGATCGTCCTCATCCACATGGTTCAGGTCTTTCTTTTTGGGGCGTACAAGTTTCCGCGGGAGCTTACGTGGGTGGTCGGTGTGCTCCTGCTGCTCGTGACGCTGGGCATGGCTTTTACCGGCCAGGTATTGCGATTCGACCAGGACGCTTACTGGGGACTTGGCATCGGAGCATCGATTTCCAGCCGGGTTCCCGTGATCGGCCCCTGGGTGGTGTACCTGATGTTGGGCGGGCCAATTATTTCCGGCGCTACTCTCTCACGTTTCTTCGCGCTGCACGTCTTTGTGATTCCAGGATTGCTGATTGCCTTCGTGGGCGTACATCTGCTCATGGTCTTGAAGCTCGGAGTAAACGAATGGCCGATGCCCGGACGCATCGTGCGCCGCGCCACGTACCTCAAGGAATACCAGGAATTGACACGGAGAGATGGCGTGCCGTTCGTGCCCGACGCCGTGTGGAAGGACCTGGTGGTCTCCGGCGTCATCCTTCTAAGCCTCGCAGTGACTGCTGCGTGGCTCGGACCTATTGGTCCCGGCGGCCAGCCCGATCCGACGATTATTCAGACCGCCCCCAGTCCGGACTTTTTCTTTCTCTGGCTCTACGCGCTCCTGTCCTACTTGCCGCCATCCGCCGAGACGCCGATCCTGCTGATCGGTCCGGCGATTGGAATCGTCGTCTTACTGGCGTTGCCGTTCTTCGCGGGTGAAGGTGAAAAAAGCTGGAAGCGCAGGCCCATCGCAGTCCTGGTGATTTTGCTTGCCGCGGTCGGCTTGGGCACTCTGACGAATCTGGGCAATCATGCGCCCTGGAGCCCGGTGATGGAAGCGTGGAGCAGCCTGCCGATCCCATCCGAATATCTTCGCGATCGCACCGCTCTCGAGCGCCGCGGCGCTCTCGTGTTCCAGGCGAAGCAGTGCCACAACTGCCACTCGCTTGACGGGCAGGGCGGAAAGCGCGGACCCGCTCTCGACCAGGTCGCATTGCGCCTCAACGAGGACCAGCTCATTCGCCAGGTCATCCAGGGCGGGGGCAACATGCCGGCTTATGGAAAAAACCTGAGTCCGGCGGAAACTACAGCACTAGTCGCATTTCTCAAGGCCTTGCACCCGGCTGGACGGGTGCCGGCGCGAGATGCATCCCGCCCGTTGGCCTTTCGATGACATATGAATCCCCACTGCCGCTGACGTTGGCGCTTCTCCTCGTGGCGTTCGTCTACATGCTGGGCTGGTTTCGTCTGCGACGCGCGTTTCCGAGCGTGATTTCGATGACGCGCGTTGCGGCTTTCATGGGCGGTCTGTTCGCCGTCTGGATCGCCGTTGCCTCGCCCCTTGTCCACCTGGATCATCATTTGCTCACCATCCATATGGTGAAACACCTCCTGTTGATGACGGTGGCCGCACCTCTAATTCTCTGGGGGACGCCGGCACCACCGCTGTTTTTCGGGGTCCCGGGGTGGTTCGGTCTCGCCCGGCTATTCCGCAGCCCCATTCTGCGGTTGGCGGGAAGCTGTCTCAGTAACGCTGTGTTGTGCTGGCTGGCGGCCGCAGTCACAGTGATTGGATGGCATGTTCCTGCTTTGTTCCAACTGGCTCTCGAATCCCATAGGTGGCACGACGTGGAAGTCGCATGCTTTCTTGTGTCGGGCCTGCTGTTCTGGTGGCCGGTCGTGCAGCCTTGGCCGAGCGACGCAAGCTGTGATCAGTGGACCGTTCCTTTATATCTGTTTCTAGCTACCCTGCCTTGCGACATTCTCTCTGGCTTTCTGGTGTTTTGCGGCCGCGTCGTTTATCCGTCCTACCTTACAGCGCCCCGGCTCTTTCATCTGACTCCTCTGCAGGACCAGGAATTTGCGGGCGCTCTCATGTGGGTGAGCGTAACTTTGATTTATGCCATTCCGGCAGCGGTCATCATGATGCGCATTCTGTCGCCGAGGGTTCAGCACGCGGCGGAGAGGGTCTGAACGTGACAACCGAAACCATCGCCTTACAACCTCATCCGACTCGCGTGAGCGGTGCGTTGGCCGATTACTGGGCGCTTACCAAGCCGGAGATCAATTTCCTGATCGCGATCGCAACGTCCGCGGGCTTCTGTTTAGGCCATCAGCGATCTGATCCATTCCCGACACTGCTGCTGATTGACACTTTGGTTGGAACGTTGCTGGTTGCGAGCGGTACCGCAGCGTTGAATCAATATATCGAACGGCGCTTCGACGCACAGATGCGACGGACTGCCCGGCGGCCAGTGGCTTCCGGCAGAGTCAAGCCGTCGGCCGCTCTCTGGTTCGGAATTGGGCTCTCCATCGCGGGCAGCATTTATCTCGCCGTTGCCGTCAACGTGCTCGCCAGCCTGCTGGCAATTCTCACGCTGTTGAGCTACCTGTTGATCTACACGCCACTCAAGCGGCGAACCCCACTTTGCGTTCTGGCCGGCGCCTTTCCCGGCGCGATGCCTCCGCTGATCGGTTGGGCGGCATCGGCTGGCAGCCTGAGCATCGGATCTTGGGCGCTCTACACCGTCCTGTTCCTCTGGCAATTTCCGCACTTCATGGCAATCGCCTGGATGTATCGCAAAGACTATGCCCATGCCGGCTACGTCGTACTTCCCAAGGGACGGGCGAAGGTTCGCGTTGTGACTGTGCAAAGCCTGCTACCGCTCCTGACTTTGGTTCCATTTAGTCTGCTGGCAACACCGCTGGCCCGGCTTGGCCTTGTCTACTCGATCGGAGCTTTGTTCCTCGGTTTGGGCTTTTTCTACTATGCGGCGCAATTCGTGGGTCGCAAGTCTGGCCTGAGTGCGCGCAGGCTCCTTTTCGCTTCGATCCTCTATCTTCCATCCCTGTTTATGCTGATGGTGTGCAGCTCGCCAGGTTGATTGTAGCCCGGCAAACCGCAGCGACCTTTTGTTCATGAACTGCCGCAGCGGCAACTGCGTCGTACCTGTTTGCCGGTTTATTTCGCTTGCGGGAACCTTGCTGGGCTTCGCTCTACCGACTTCCACGCAGCGGCGCTTCTCGGGAGCGGCCTTCGGGGCCGCCGTTTTCAGGCGTGGCCGTTTATTCACGCCGGTAATCGAACCCAAGGCCTGGCAATGTCATTGTCTTGCGAGCATCACTGATCCAAAATCACCCGACCGTCTGATACGGTGGAATTAGACGATTGGACGTGCGCTGGCCGGGAGTGAGCCCGCTATGAACAAGAAATGAGTCTCATTTGAGTTCACGAGTGATCATTCTCGCCGCAGCGAAAGATCTTTGACAATTTGCTTCTCGGGATCGAGCCTCAATTGGCTTCTTCCGAAAATATCGCGCAACGCCGTGCGAGAAGGGTGGCAAGTCACCTTCTTGGACTTATCTGCGTTCATCTGTGTTCATCCCTGCGGCCCTTCCTTTTCTCTTTTGCGTCCGTACAATCCGCGCAAACTGTGCTCGGTCCCAATTTTCATTTCCTGGGGTGACCGCGCTATGGCGGTCAGGGTTTTCGTTTCGCGAAAACACTCCAAGGCACACTGATGTCTGTGTTAACCAGCTCCAGCCTGGTCAATTGGCCTTGACACTCCCGCCGGCGCTTGACAACTGGGGAGCGCGCGACTAACTTAATGAAGAACGTCCGGCAATCTGCATCGTTCCGCAGGTTCCTTCGAATTGCTCTCCGCGCCGAGCCTTAGCAGTGACTTCTTACGTGAAGGCGTTAGACAGGACTAACTCAATCGATGAGACCGTTCGAGCTAAAGAGACAGAATCTGATTGGCGTAGTGGTTGTGTGCGCTGCCGCCGCACAGACTTTGCCCAAGAACGGCGCCCTGATCGATGTAGCCGTGCACGAGGGGACCTCCATGTCGGTCGCGGTCTCACCCGATGGACGGACACTCGCTATGGATATGCAGGGCAGCATCTGGACTCTTCCCGCGTCCGGCGGAGTCGCCAAACGAATTACCAGTCTTTTTAACGACGCCCGTCAACCGGTCTGGTCGCCCGACGGTAAATGGATCGCTTTCTTCGGGTATCTCGATGGCGGCTACGACATCTGGGCGGTCGCGCCAGACGGCACGCATCAGCACAAGTTGACCTGGGGTCCTTACGACGACCGCGAACCGGCGTATTCCCACGACGGCACTCACCTTGCGTTTTCGTCCGATCGCGGGAACCCGCTCGGCAGCAGTTATAACATCTGGACTCTCGATCTGCGCAGCGGGGAACTGAAGCGTCTGACCGACAACCCTGCCGAGAATCGCATGCCGACGTGGTCGCCCGACGACAAAGAAATCGCCTTCGCCTCGACGCGCGACGAGGGCGACTCCGTGTGGGCCGTCAGCGTGGCCGACGGCCGGGAGCGAAAGGTCTCCACCGCAACGGGCGCCGTCGACGCTCCGTCGTGGGGTCCCGGGGGGAAGATTGTTTATCACAGCGCGGCGGGCGGTGGCAGCCGGCTCGAGGTCGACGGCAAGCCCCTTACCGGCAGCGAGAATGCCTTCGCTTTTCGGGCCTCCTGGTCTTCGCCCTACGATTTCTATTACGTTTCCGACGGGAAGATCCGCCGGCGTTCACTTGAGGGAGGCGAGGCGAATTCCATCGAATTCACGGCTACCATGCAGGTAACTCGCGCGGCCGGCACTTACACCCGCAGCAAACGCGATTTCGACTCCGTCACGCCTCGACAGGCGCTCGGTATCGTCCGGCCGGTGATTTCTCCGGATGGAAAGAGAGTGGCGTTTGCAGCGCTCGGCGATATTTATGTCATGAGCCTCGGCGGCAAGCCTGAGAACATCACCCGGGACAAGTATCTCGATACGGATCCTGCCTGGTCGCCCGATGGCAATCAGCTCGTCTATTCCTCGGATAAAGGCGGCGCTTTGCTGCAGCTTTGGATCCGCGATATGAAAACCGGGAAAGACCGGCAGTTAACCAATATCACCACCCAGCCCCAGGGTGCGACATGGTCGCCCGACGGCAAGCGCATCGCCTTCTTCGACGTCGACGGGATGTGGCGCGCCGCCAGTGTGTCGGTGGTCGATGTGGCGAACGGTAAGGTCACCAGGATTCACGACTCACTCTTCGGCCCGGGCATTCCGGCGTGGTCGCCCGATGGAAAGCGGATCGCGCTGGCCATGGTCTCGCCCTATTCGAAAAGCTTTCGCGAAGGGACCAACCAGATTCTCACCATGTCTTCGGAGAACGAGGCCGACCACAGTGCCGATCAGTGGTTTGCGCCGGTGCCGAATCTCTCGATCGATTCGCGCGGTTTCTGCGGCCCGGTCTGGTCGCCCGACGGCACGAAAATGGCGGCGATCTACGAAGGCGTGCTGGCTGTCTGGCCGGTCTCTTTCTCCGGCGAGCCGCTCGGGCCGCCCCGTCACCTCACCAGCGAGATCGCTTACTCGCCGAGTTGGGCGGGCGATTCCGAACACATCCTCTACCAGTCGATGGACAGGCTGAAGATGATCGACATCGCGAGCGGCGAGACGCGCGAAGTTCCACTCGATCTGAAGTATACGCCGTCGATTCCGAAAGGCCGCATGCTGGTGCACGTTGGCCGGCTCGTCGATGGCAGGAGTCAGACTGCCCGCGCGGACATGGACATCGTGATCGACGGCAATCGAATTCTGAGTGTCGGACCGCATTCCGCGAGCCTCCATGCGGGCGCGAAAATTGTCGATGCCTCGAGCCTCACGGCGATGCCCGGTCTGGTCGAGTACCACTCGCACTTGCAGAAAGATTTTGGCGAGGCCGAACATCGCGCCTGGCTCGCCTTCGGGGTTACGACGGTCCGGAGTCCTGGCAACACGCCGTATGAAGGCGTGGAGGATCGCGAGGCGAACGAAGCCGGCGTGCGGCCCGGACCTCGCATCTTCGGCACGGGGTATTTGATGGAGTGGGGCCGCGTCTATTACAAAATGGGTGTGGCCATTTCGAGCCCGGCGCACTTCGAGATGGAGCTGCAGCTTGCCAGGGTTCTGCAGCACGATCTGATCAAGAGCTACGTCCGGCTTCCCGATCTACAGCAGAAGAGGATGGTCGAGTTTGCCCACAGTATTGGTGTTCCGGTCACCACGCACGAGATCTATCCCGCTGCTTTTGTGGGTGCCGATGGGACCGAGCATACCGCCGCGACCAGCCGCCGTGGCTACTCTCCCAAGCAGGCGACCCTGCAGCGAAGTTACGAGGACGTGATCCAACTGTTCGGCAAGTCCGAGCGATACTTCTGCCCTATGATTACGCTCTCGGGGACGCAGAAACTTATGGCTGACGAACCCTCCTTAAAATCCGACGCCCGCTTCAACCTATATCCAGCCTGGCTCCGGGCGCAGGCAACGGGTACCGGCGGGCGAGGTGCAGGGCGAGGTGCGGGACGGTTTCGAATGGTAGCGTCGGATGGTGGGCCGGGAGGCGCGGGCCAGATGGTGATGGACGCGATGCATGCCGGCGCAAAGATCGTCGCCGGTACGGACTCGCCCAACGCCTTCAATCTTCACGGCGAGCTGGAGTCGTACGTGCTCGCGGGTATGACTCCCTACGAGGCGCTAAAGGCGGCTACGGTCAATCCGGCCGAGGCGCTCAATCTCGATGCCGGCAGTATTGAGCCGGGTAAGCTGGCCGATATCGTGCTCGTAGACGGGAACCCGCTGGAAGACATTGCCAACGCGCACAAGGTGAGGCGCGTGATTGCGAACGGACGCCTCTACGAACTGGACGATCTGCTGAAGGGCAGCACAAAATCCGCCATCCTTCAGTAAGAATCACCGGATCGATCTGCAGAGTCTTTCGATGTTGGCTAAGCCTTCTGCGAACATCGCATTGTCCACCCCCATGCCAATGCGGAAATGATCCGGCATTCCGAAAAACCGCCCCGGCACAGCCGAAGTTTCATACTCCGCACGCAGACGAGCCAGGAAATCGTCAACGCTGTAGTCGCGCAGGTGAAGGATGGCAGTCGTACCAAATTGCGTCGTGGGCGCGGAGACGCATTGGTTGTCTCGCAGGAACTGAGCGAGCAACGCGCGATCGGCTGCCACAACGCGACGCGCCTTCTGACGGATGGCGTCGAGTTGCCGGAACGCGGCCACGCTGAGCAGTTCTCCCGGGTGCACGGGCGTGGCCGCGAAGACGTCATTCAAGCGCCAGATCGCACGTGCGAGGTCAGGCTGCGCGAGGATCCAGCCGCAACGCAGTCCGGAGAGCCCGTATACCTTGGTCAGACTATTGGTCACCACGAAGTTCGGCCCTAAATGAAAGGAGCTGCGCGGCGTGTTCTCATAGACCGCGTCCAGATAGACTTCATCGACCAGCACCGTCGGGCCGAGCGAACCGGCCTCGCGCAGCGCCTCGTCGGAGGTGAGTACGCTGCTTGGATTATGGAGGTTGGTCAGGATGATGAGCCTGGTCTTCGGCGTCACTGCACGGCGCAATTCCGCGGGATCGATCGCATAGCCGTCCTCTTCCCTGCGCGCGAACCGCTTGATCGAAGCGCCCAGGTATTCCGCCGCGGAGACAATCAGTTCGTACGTGGGATTCTCGATCAGGACTTCGTCGCCGGGTTCGAGCAGCGCCGCCATAGCCAGATGGTTGGCCATCGAGGTTCCCGCCGCAGTCACAACACAGTCCGGGCTGGTTTCGCATTTCGCGGCGATCGCGGCGAGAAGCGGTTGGTAGCCGTACGAATTGTTGCCGTTGATTTCCAGCTGGCCTTCGAGCTCACCGGCACTGAAGCCGAGCTCTCGCAGCGGGAAGCTCCCGACTCCGCTCGTCGCCAGGTTGAACCGGGCTTTGCTCTGTGTTTTCGCCCAGTACATGTATTCGGAGTATTTCTTCCTCATGCGTGCCCGCGTCGCCTCCAAAGCCAATATACCGGCAGCCCTGTCAAGAGGATGCCGAGACCGATCGCACTGTTCTCCGGAAACGCCGCTATCGTGCTCGCGACGATTCCTGCGCAGGCGAGCACGAACAGCCCGGTGGTATACGGATGGCCGGGAGTCAGGTACGTTCCCGCCGCAGGCATTGTTCGCCGGAACACGAACAGCGACGCGGCAGTGAAGCCGAACGAGATGAAATCCACGGAGACAACATAGTTGAGGATCTGCTCATACCGGCCGCTCAGCGCGATTACGGTGGCGGCTATGCCCTGAAGGACGATGGCCACTACCGGCGCGCCGGACCGGGGCGAAAGCCAGCCCACACTACGGAAGAAAAGTCCGTCGCGAGCCATCGCGTAGTAGACGCGCGGAGCCGTGAGAATCCCCTGACTCAAGAAGCCGAGCGTGGACACGGCAATGCCCACCGCGATCCATTGCGCGCCCCGTTCGCCGAGCGCCTTCTGCATGACCGCTGAGGCGGGAATTCTGGTCGCGGCAAGGCCTGCCGGTCCGAGCACTTTCAGACAAACGAAATTCACCGCAAAATAGAGCAGCACCACTCCGAGAACGCCGAACACTAGGCCGCGGGAAAGATCGCGGCGCGGATCACGCATTTCGCCGGCGACAAAGCTAGCTGTCTGCCAGCCCCCATAGGCGAAGGCGACTGGCGCCATGGCGGCTCCAATGGCGCGAAAGAGATCCGGCGAGACCGGCTGGTCGAGGAGGGGCAGTGGATGAATCGCGCCACCGCCCAACGCAATCCCGACCGCGACCAAAGCCGCGATGGCGCTGGCCTTGAGCAGCATCAACAGGCTTTGCACGTTGCTTCCGGCGCGCGCGCCAAAGCAGTTGATCGCGGTCAGTCCGAGGAGGGCCGTGGAAGCCACCACGGCATCGCTCGCGCTGGAGCCGGTAATCTCGCGATAGTACCGCGCGAACGTCACCGCGACGGCAGCCATGCCGCCGGTCTGTGTGACCAGCAGCAGCACCCATCCATACACGAATGCAACCGCGGGGTGGTAAGCCTCACGCAGGTAGAGATATTGTCCGCCCGCGCCCGGAAGGCGTGTCGCCAGTTCCGCCCAAATGAAGGCGCCCAACATGGCCAGGACACCCCCTGCGAGCCAAACTCCGAGAATCAGAAACGGCGTGTGGACGCGGAGCGCGACAACGTAAGGATTAATGAAAATGCCGGAACCGACGATGCCCCCCATGACGATCATGGTGGCGTCGAACAGTCCAAGCTGGCGAACCAGGCGCGGAGTGGGCAATCCCGTATCATCGCATTCTCCGAGGGCAGGGAAGCTGCGTACAATGGCTGGATGGATACCCAATCGCGCCGAGGATTTCTTGCGACGCCGCTGGCGTGCGCTCTCACTCCGGCGGCGGCCGCGCAGACGCCGCATGCCCTACCGTCCGGACCGCGCTTCTCCGTTTCGAGTTATTCCTACTGGCATTTCACCCGCGACCGCTATCCCGTCGAAAAGGTCATCGAAGAAGCGGCGCGTCTCGGCTTCGATGGAGTGGAACTTCTTCATCGCCAAATGACCAACGAGTCTCCCGAATATCTGTATTCGCTGAAACGCGCCGCGCTACTGCGTGGTTTGGCCGTGACGATGTTCTCCATCCATCAGGACTTCGTCTCTCCCTGGGCGGACGAACGCGGCCAGGCGATTCGCCATACCGAATACGGTATCGATCTGGCAGTGAAACTCGGGGCTCCCGCAGTGCGCATCAACTCCGGACGGTGGCGCACCATCCGGCTTTTCGACGATCTGATGAAAGTCAAGGGTGATGAGCCTCCGATTCCAGGCTATACCGAAGCCGACGCGATTGACTGGTGCATCGATTCGATTCGGGCTTGCATTCCGGCGGCGGAAAAGGCCGGTGTGATGTTAATGCTCGAGAATCATTGGGGCGTGTCGATCAAAACGGAGAATCTGTTGCGCATTGTAAGTGGCGTCAACTCGCCGTGGCTGGGAATCAACCTCGATATCGGCAATTTTCCCGGCGATCCCTATCCCGAGATTGAAAGGATTGCTCCGCACGCGGCGATCGTGCACTTCAAGACGTACTTTGGCGGGGGTGAATACTACACCTTGAACCTGGACTACAAACGGATCGCCGGGATCTTGCGCAAAGCCAGTTTTCGCGGCTACGTGTCGCTGGAGATGGAGGGCAAAGAGAATCCGGAAACGGCTGTCGCGAAGAGCCTCGACGTGATGCGCGCGGCGTTCGCGTAGCGCATTTGTCTCTTCGATGAAGCGAAACCGATCGGGCCGGTCTAGAACGTAGCCAGCCAGCCACCATCCACGTAAACCACCTGGCCGGTCATGAAGTCGGAGGCGCTGGAGGCCAGGAATACCGCGGGAAGCGCGATATCCTCGGGCGTGCCCCAGCGCGCCAGGGGAGTTCTTTTCTTCACCCACTCATCAAAGGTAGTGTCGGCCCAAAGAGGCCCCGTCAAATCCGTCCGGATGAAGCCCGGTGCAATGGCGTTCACCAGAATCCCCTTCGGCGCCCAATCGATCGCGAGCGCTTTCGTCAGTTGACCGACTCCGCCTTTGGAGGCGGTGTAAGCCGCCGTTCCCGGTCTGGTGGCCGAGGTCATGAGTGAAGCGATATTGATAATCTTTCCTGATTTCGCGTCTGCGATCAGACGGCGCGCGAAGGCCTGGCTCATAGCGAAGACTGCCGACACATTAATCGCCATCACTTCGTGCCAGTCGTCAAGAGAGAGAGTCTCCGCCGGACCGCGCCTGGTGATCCCCGCCGAGTTCACCAGTATGTCGGGGACTCCGTGTTTCGCAACCACGCCATCGTACCACTCGGGAATCTGCGCGTACTGATGCATATCGAAGGGACAGGCTTCCGCTCTTGCTCCATTGCGGCGCAGTTCGACGATCGCGCTCTCCAGCTCAGGACTCGGGCGGGCAACCAGGAAGACCCTCGCGCCGGCTTTAGCCATAGCCCGCGCGATGCCCAGTCCGATGCCTTTGCTACCACCGGTTATGATGGCGAGTTTGCCGTCCAGGCGAAAGCGGTCCGCTCGATCTCTCACATCAAGATCAGTTGTCATCTTTACTTTCCAGATTCTATTGCATCTTGATCAGTGGCAATACCGCCTTGGCCGGGCGCTCTCGTCACTTTGGTGTGGCGCACGCACTCATGCGTGCAGCGTCCCCACTTCTGGGAACGCTCTTCCCCGCCGCCGGGAGCCGCGGCCCACCTCCCGAGAAACCGAATTGGTTGTTGCGAATTACCTGTTTCGGACTGGTGGCGGCCAGTAAGGGCGAGCGGGAAGCCGGTGCTTCGTCGCGATTGAACTAGAAAAGGCTTCCATGAAAATCGTTGGAGCCCAATTTGAGAGCCACATTGATCTGAGCGCCTCCATTGCGGCCTTGCCCCAATACTGTTCACTTAACGCATGGATCCCCTAAAACAGCCCGCTGCCTGCCCACGGAAACGAAGGAAAGAGCGGCCAAAGACCTGCTTCTGGAACGCACCCCTCCTATCGTTCGCCACATTGTACTTCCACCGGTAGGCGTTACACGACAAAAATGCCGCATTGCCCGGACTACCGGTTACAAGCCGACTTATCGGGAGTAATCCTTCCACCAGGTTAGCAGCATCGCTGATAGGCAGTTAAGGAGGGCAGTTTGCAAGATAGAGAGTACTGCGGAGCGGCCTCCTCACCCTTTAGCCTAGCTGCCTGGCGATGTCAAGGGCGGCCACAATGATATCCGCCCAGGGCGGGAACCCGCCCCAAGCTTCGTCGAGTGCTGCTCTACTCATCTGAAAGGTGGGCAACAATGCCAGTACTTCTTTCGGCGTGACCGGCGGAATCGCATCGGTTCGCGTAGCCAACCACGACATCACAGCAACGACGACACTGGGCACCGAGCCGTCGTGAGTGGCAGGATCATAGGCCGTCAAATCAGAGATGAATCGGGCGTACGTGTGACCGCCCGGAACCAACACGAGCCAGTCATGCTCGTTAGGAGGCTCCATGAATCGACGTGCCATCGCCATTCCCAGTTCGAGCGGCATGTTGAAGCGTGCCATGTTGTCGATGCCCTCCCCGGCGCAGCGCGATAGATCGTGAATGGAGTATTTGCTGCTGAACAACGCCCTCAGAATTCGGCTAAGACGCGGTTCGGAGACCGTGCCACTCTCAAGAGCGCTCCGGGGTATAAACCCACAACAAACCGTCGCAAACACAATGGCGTCGAAGAGTGGCGCGTATTCAGCATCAAAAGGACAGTTGATGAAAACGGATTTAGATGGGTCGAGTGCTAGATCACCCTCACCGAAACGTGGACGAGCCATCTACTCGGATTGAACCTTTGCCGGGCTTGCGGGGGGCTCATCCGGCTGTCCTTTTCGAAGTTCCTCAGCGGCCTTTCTAATATCGTTAAGTCGTTCGTGGCGTTCCTCTCGACTTTGCGGACTCGTGCCATGGGCAGCTTCGTTACGAAGATTCGACAAGGCACCGAGAACGTGCCTCGTCCATGTCGAAGCCTCACGCTTAGGATCTATTCTGAGAGAAACCCAATTCCGAAGGAAAGGTGGCGCGTCGCCCTCCCCAAAGACCACCGGAAGGACCTTCTTTTCGCGATCTGCCCAACTGCTAGCCAGAGCGGCGGTCCACTCAGCCTCCTGCCACGGTGTACCCCGGCTATTGGAACCGACGAGGATGACAAACGTTTGTGCGGCGTCGATTGCGCGCTCGAGTTCCTCTCTCCATCTCTGACCTGGCTGCAGATCCTTAAAGTCGACCCACGGTTCGATCCCTTGGCTTTCCAGCGCTCTTGTCAGCTCTTCGGCCAAGGGTTTGGTGTCCGAAGCGTAGGAAATAAAAACGTTGGTGCTGGTCGCCATAAGATTCTTCTTCTTATCCTATCAGCGCGATGGTCCTGACCCTAGCAGGTGGCGGAACTAACGGTTGGACGCGATTAACGAAAAGCCGACTTGTCGGGGATTAATCGACGGCCACCCGAAACGTTGTGGTATCGTCATGCGGCCGACAAAACTTCGTCGCGGCTAGGGTGAAGGCGGATCCCGCTCGGGCCTGTCCGGTCGAAGAACAACGCCCGACTCCCGAGCCTGTGCTATATAGTACAGGTAGATGCTCCTAAGTGATCTGAAGGCCGATGTTCTAGAGCTCGCCGCAATTGCCAAAGAGTGCCCTGAGGGGCTCAAGGAGAGATGCTTCGAGCTTCTGCTGACACACTACCTGAAACAGGTAGAGACCTAGGCAGAAGGTGCTCCTGTGGTGGCGGCTACGACGGCGCCCGCTTCGGCCCTGCCGACTGTGACGGCTCCGGCCGCCAACGACGTCGGCGGTGCGACCGATACTACGGACGCGCCCTCGGAGCATGATCTAACGATAAGGGACGTCCACGTGAAGGCCAGGAAGTTCCTCGAGAAATATGAAAAGACGATCAACGACTTGAATCAGATTCTTTACAAGGAAGGCGACGAACTGCGGCCCCTTTTTGCGGATCTAAAGACCACGAAAACCTCCGAGAGCCAGATTCGCATTGCACTCTTGCAGGCGCTGACGAGCGGCATAAAATCGGGGGAGTTTCAGTTCGATGGAGAGGAGGTTCGGAAGGAGTGTCAGGCGCGCAAGTGTTATGACGCCGGGAACTTCTCAGCGAATTTCAAGAACAGCGCAACCCTCTTTGACGGATTTGAGAAGTACGACAAACAATCGCCCACGATTCGGCTATCTGAAGATGGGCGCTTGGTACTTGCTCAGGTGATCAACGAGCTTCGCTAATGTTAGACGAGTTGCGGTGCCTCCTCGACGATCTGGGTCAACTTAAGCGCGACATTTCAAAAGAGCCGGGCCCGAGAATCGCCAAGTCTGGTTTGCGACAGCGCGCAGAAGGCTGCGCGACGCAGTGGTTTTCGAGGATCGCACCGGAGCTCACGAAGCACGCATTGATAACGGCGGAAACGATTGAATGCTACTCGGGTTCCTGCGCCGTGCTACTAAAGCTTATCAGGTCCAACAACCTCCGATCGAGCTATCTTGAGGTGCTGACGTCGATTTTGAAGGACTTCAATGATGACCTGATCCTTCCAATCCAGACCGAGCCGAAGTTGGCGAAGGGCGTCTCTGAATTGGCAAAGATGCTGACTGGCCTCCAAAGCGCAGATGAGGATACCTATCTCAAAGAGGCTATCGCGTGCGCGGGACACGGATACCTGCGAGCAGCCGCCGTGCTCGGCTGGTGCGCCGCCATTGACCGTATTCACAGATCGATCGAGAAGATAGGCTTTGCCAAATTCAACTCAGCTTCACAGCAGATGGCTGCTGCGACCACCGGGAGGTTCAAACGATTCAGCTCACCGACGAATATCAGCACACTGAGCGAGCTCCGCGAGGTCTTTGATTCGAACATCCTGTGGGTGCTTGAAGGCATGCAGTTGATCGATGGGAATCAGCACACTCGGCTGCGCAGTTGTTTCGAACTCCGGTGTCAGTCCGGGCACCCTGGCGACGCTCCAGTCAGCGAATATAACCTGCTTTCATTCTTCTCTGACATCAACCTAATCGTCCTCAGAAACCCCACGTTCATCACCTGAAAAAAGGGCCTTCTGCAGGGCGAATTCCTCGTGGCAGCAACATAACTCCCAACAAACGCGCTTCCATTCTTCGACCCACCTGGCCGAATTGCCATGTTGCGTACCGAGCGGAGGATCGGTCTGTGCACTTTCCAAACTGACCCGCTTGCTGGTAACCAGCCCTCCGCCCATTTCTGCCCCTTCATCCCAACAACATAGCGCCACCCCCACAAGAAACCTTGCCCTCGTGTGTCAACCTGAAAGCAGAACGGCCAAGGTGTGCCGTCTGCCGGTCGCCCGCGCGCGACCTTTTTGAAATTTGAGGAGTTCCATCTGCCGACGTTGCTCGTCTTTACCGCCTCGCCGGCCGACCGTGCCACGCCGCAGAAACCTGGAAACCAGGAGATCGCAGGATCCGCCGGCGATACCGAAAGACCCGAAACCCGTCCCGGCGTGGAACGCGCCCGCATCCGCCCTCTTGCGCTTCTTTCATCTCCTCCCGTCCGGGTCTGGCGGCTTTGTGCGCGGCGCATATTTCCGCGATCCGTGCACATTGTCCGGCCAATCTTTGCTCATTTTGGGGTGGTGCCGCCGGTGTCCCCAAATCAATTCTGGCTCGTTCCGAGGAGAAGTCAACTGGGAAAAGTAAGTTCGTGAATTCCTTTCAGTTATTTGCGCCGTTCGGCTCCGCCTTGGCGACGCGGTTCCCGTTTCAGCTTTTCGTACCGGCGCGTCAGCCTGGCCGGATTAGCCGGTTATGCCGAGCTCGGCATAACCGGCTTTATGCCGAGTACCGGATTATGCCGAGGGCCGCGGGATAGGTTTGGCGCCGATGCGATGGGACGTGGGTGCGGCAGCCGCCCTCATTTGATCTTCTCGGCATAATTCTGCGAGTGTCTTCTTGCGACCGACAGGGTCGCAAGGAGAAAAAGTGAACGAAACTCAGACATGTGAACAACGACCCGTTTCGGTCTTATCGGCGGCGGCGTCAATCGAGGAGGTGCTGGCCGACTTCGATCGGCATCTGGAAAGACAGCGCGGCTGCACAGAGGGAACGCGCCAGCATTATCGACGGGAAGCACGGGCCTTGCTGGTCGGTGTTTTTTCGGATCAACCAATCAGCTGGAGCAACCTCACCGCCGCACAGATTGCTGATTTTGTCGGCGGTCGGGCGCGGAAGCTCTCCCTGGTGAGCCGCCAGAATCCGGCGACTGCCATTCGGAGTTTGTTGCGTTTCCTTGGCGGTGAAGGGCTGATCCGAACAGGACTCGATGGAGCAGTGCCGCCGATCTGGCGTTCTAAGCATGCCACGGTTCCGCGGCACATCTCTGCGGAGCAACTGGAGAATTTGCTAGCGCTGTGTCCGGCAGAAGGCTCAGGCGCGGTTCGGAATCGGGCCATGCTTCTGCTGTGTGCTCGCTTGGGCCTGCGTCCCAGCGAAGTATTGAGACTCCGATTACAGGATCTGGATTGGATCGCTGGCAGTGTGCTCATTCGCGCTGGCAAAACCAACCGGGAGAGAGTGCTGCCGTTACCCGAGGATGCGGGCGCTGCCTTGGCCAGCTATCTGCACGAGGCACGGCCAGTCAGTACCGAACGCGCAGTGTTTCTCAGTTGCGGACCTGCGCACCCACCGATACATGGCAATGGGTTCATGGCCAAGCTGGTGAACCGCCTCCTGCGAAAGGCAGGAATCGGCGCTCCATGCTCCGGCGCTTACGTCCTGCGGCACACTCTAGCCACCAGCATGGTCCGCAACGGAGCGAGTTTCAAAGAGGTCGCTGACATCCTCGGGCATGGTTCGCTCACGACCACAGGGATCTACGCCAAACTCGACCTGCCGTCGCTTGCACAGGTGGCCTTGCCTTGGCCGGGAGGCGCACAATGAATCCGGCTCAGTTTCGGGTACACATCGAGGCTTATCTGAACTTACGGAGTTCGCTCGGTTTCCAGACGGAGTACGAATCCTACAATCTGCGGGAACTGTCGGACTACGTAGAAGCGAAAGGTTTCTCGTGGCCTATCCGTACACAGACGATATTGGACTGGATCGGTGCCGCTTCGCTTCGCTGTGGCCTTCCTGGGCAGAGAATGCGACTGACCCACGCACGCTGTTTTCTGAAACACCTCAGAGCCAGCGTGCCGGACACCGAAGTACCTGGGCCCGGCCTATTGCCGCACGAGCCACGCCCGAAGCCCCGTTGGTACTCAGCCGAGGAAATCGCCAAGCTCCAGCAAGCCACCTCTACGTTGTGGAAACCCGGCTCCTTATCGCAACGGACTTCTTACTCGCTCATCGGATTGCTTGCCAGCACGGGGCTCCGCGCAGGCGAAGTGATCGCTCTCACGGTCGATGATGTTCGTTTAGGTTCAGATCCACCGCAACTTTATATTCGTAAGGCGAAGTTCTATAAATCGCGGATCGTACCCATCCACTCCAGCACCGCAGACCAGTTGCGTGCGTACCTGCAGGAACGCAATCGGGTCAAGCTGCGCCGACCTTCGAAAGCGTTCTTCATTACCGGCAGGCGGCAGCCTCTTTCCTATTCTGCACTCCGCCGAATGTTTCGCCAACTCGTTCAGTCTATCGGGATCAAGAATGCCGGCGGCAAGCGAAGCCCTTTACTGCATTCGTTCCGGCACGGTTTCGCAGTCCAGCGGCTCCTGGCGTGGTACGCCGACAATCTGGATGTGCGCGCCCTGATACCCCATCTGTCGGTATATCTCGGCCACCTCAGCAAAGAAGAGACCTACTGGTATTTGACGGCCACGCCGGAGTTGTTAACCGCCGCCGGGGAAGCTTTTCGGCGTTCCTGCGAGCCAGGAGGTGATTCATGAACAGCGGCACCGGGCTGATCGCGCCGCTGGTGCAGTCCTTCTTTACTGATCATCTGGTCCGCCAACGCCGTGCCAGTCCACAAACGGTGGCAAGCTACCGAGATACATTTCGATTACTGATCCAGCATCTGAGCCAGACCATCGGCAGGAAGCCGTCTGACCTAACCCTGGACGACCTGCAGGCAAAAGCGATCATGCGCTTCCTCGACGGCATCGAACGAGACCGCGGTAATAGTGTTCAGACCCGGAACGCGCGCTTGGCAGCCATCCGGTCCTTTTTTCGCCTGGTAACTCTCCGTGAACCTGCGTGCATCGATTTAGCGGCGCAAGTACTGGCGATTCCCACCAAACGTGCGGACCGCCGCTTGATCGGCTATCTGACACGGCCGGAAATGGAGGCTATTCTTGCTACGCCATGCACTCAGACCTGGATCGGAAAGCGCGATTACGCCCTGTTGTTGACGCTCTATAATACCGGAGCCCGCATCTCAGAAATACTCACCCTGCGGCAACATCACCTCGCCTTCGGAGCGACCTCGCTGCTTCACCTTACGGGCAAGGGCCGCAAGGAACGCAGTGTTCCGTTGTGGCCTACCACTTCCCGCACGTTGCGGGCTTGGGTTACCGAGTGTGGCGACAGTGGTGACCGCATCTTGTTCCCCAGCGCTCGGCGTGGACCTCTGTCAACCGACGGGGCCACCTACATCCTTCAGCAGGCGGTGCGGCGCGCCTTACCTGCCTGTCCGACGCTGAAAGCCAAGAGGGTTTCTCCCCACGTCATCCGCCACACCACGGCGATGCACCTTCTTCAATCTGGAGTAGAAATCGCAGTGATCGCTCTTTGGCTCGGCCATGAAAGCTTGGACACCACTCACATGTACATCCAGGCCGATCTGAAGACCAAGGAACAGGCGCTCGGGAAACTGCAACCAGTTGAGGGCGGTTTTCCCCGATTCAAACCCGACGACGCGCTTTTGGCTTTCTTGTCCGCTCTCTAATTATGCCGAGTACATGTTGCACCGAACCCCCGCCCCGCTGTCGCTCGCCGGGACTTACTCGGCATAATCCGGTACTCGGCATAAAGCCGGTTAAGTGCACAGTCCTGCACAAACGAAAAGTCTCCGCCCGTGCCGAGACCCCGCATAACCATGACAAATCATTACTACTTAGAAGAAATTGGCTTTGATCCGCAAAACCCCGTGCAACCCGCCCCAACCTGCGCCTCAGAGACGCCTCTGGCCAGAAACCAAACCGCCCCGCGTAAGACTCGCATCCTCAGGCCGAACAAGGAGTTCGTTTTTTCCGCTGCACCCCAGGATCGCTCCTCCATCGCTGCCCCACCAATTCGCGTGTATTCGCGGCTTTGTGCACCGCATGGATTCCGCGATCCGTGCACAAAAAAGCACAAACCTAGAACCGCTGCCATTTGCCGCTCCCCGGATAACTATAGAAAAGACAGCCACTTATCAAAAATTGGCTTCCTTTCGCAAAAAAAAACGCACTCTGCATCTGCTGACTGCGCAAGCGCACGTCGGGCGGACAGACAGCCCTTAAGTGAACCGTATTGGGCCTTGCTCCGGTCCGCCGCTCGATTCCACCGCGAACGGATCGATCGCTTCAATCGGGAGCAGACTCCCGGCCATGCAGGCCATAAAAGACGACGGCTTGCCCAGCGGATCGTTGCAGCAAGTCAATGGTCAGTACCGGATTTGCCATAATGCATGAGATGACCTTCGAGACAGCCTCGTCAACACTTAGTCCCGCCGACGTTACAGCAGTCTGCGGCGAAGCGTTCGACTGGTGCGGATACCGCTGCTCATCCAGGCGAATTGCGTCGCTGGTTGAGTTCGCTTTGGAGAACCCGGTCGCTTGCCGGTGAACCCAGGTATTGTAATTGCGCTCATGGCGGGAACGGCCAACTTATCGATGGCCGCCCTTCACTACGCGATAGCTCGTGCGCCAGGATGGCGGATCTCCCGTGTGCTCGCGGGTATTGCGCTCACGGCCGGGTTATATAGCGTCCTGAACGCCGTATACTGCACCGAAGGATTGTCCGATGCCGTCTACCTCGGTGCCGGCAGGCTCAGCTACCTCGTGGCCACCCTGCAAGCTGTGCTCTGGTTAGTGTACGCCTACTCGGACACCAACGGATCACTGCGGACGGCGCCGCGAGTGGTCCGGTGGGTCGCCGTCTCGGCCCTTGCGGTTGGCCTGGTTTTAACGGCCACCGGGTGGCTGCTGGACCCCCGCATTTCCCCGGTAAGAGTCGCGTGGGCCGGCGTGACTTATTACTATCCGCTGACGACAACGATAGGAGACGTTTACGGGTTGCTGTTACTGGCACTCCCCATGGCGGCCATCGTCCACTTGATCCGACGCTTTCGCCGGGGTGAGCGATTCCTGGGCTGGCAGCTTGGCCTCTTCTTCGTGGTTTTTTTGTTCGCCGTAGAGGAAGTGCTGGTCGCGAACCGTATCCTCGATTTTCCATCATTGCTCGACTGCGGACTTCTGCTGTTGGTGATGCCGTTCTCCTGGCAGGTTGTGGACCGGGTCGTCAGCGACGCACGGAAGTTGCGCGACGTATCGGATCATCTGGAAACCGACTTGCTGCGCCGGACCGACGAACGAGACCAAGTCCGGAAGGCCCTTACGAAGGCCGAAAGAGATATCAGCGAACTGGTGGCGAGCCTGGACGCGATCGTATGGGAGGCCGACGCGGCAACGCTGGAGGTGACCTTCGTGAGCGAGGGTGCCGAGAGACTGCTGGGATTCTCAGGCGACCAGTGGGGGCATCAACCGGGGTCCTGGCACCGCCATGTGCATCCTGACGACCGCGAACGAGTGCTCGCCTTGACGAGGGAGGCTGCGCGATCGAACACCAAAGTCTCGCTCGAGTACCGCATGCTGGCGGCAGACGGTCGAATTCACTGGTTCCGTGATTACGTTGATCCGATTGGGAGCCCTACGGCCAAGCCCAATCGCCTGCGCGGGATCATGGTCGATGTTACCGAAAGCCGGCATACGCAGGAAGCATTACTCGAAAGTGAGGAACGTTTCCGTAGCTTGTTCGAAAACGTTACAGTGGGGATCTACCGCACTACTCCGGATGGACGTATCCTGGTCGCCAATCCAGCGCTGATCAGCTTCCTCGGGTACAGTTCGTTCGAAGAGCTAGCCCACCGCAATCTTGAGAAGGAAGGGTTCGAACCAGGTTATCCCCGTTCCGACTTCCGCAACCTGCTCGAGTCGCAAGGTGTGGTCACTGGCATCGAAGCGACATGGACTCGCCGGGATGGGTCGGCGGTCTTCGTTCGCGAAAGCGCCACGGCAGTTCGCGCGGAAGACGGCAGCCTGCTCTACTACGACGGGATAGTCGAGGATTTTACGCAAAGAAAGCAGGCGGAGGACGCGTTACGGGAAAGCGAGGAGCGCTTCCGGAACATCGCGGATACGTGCCCGGTCATTATCTGGTATGGCAGTCCGGACCGGCAGATCACGTTCTTAAACAAGCAGGCTGCCACGTTTAGTGGTCGGGACTTGCAAGAACTTCTTGGCAGCGGCTGGGTCGAACTGGTGCATCCCGACGACTTGGCCGGCTTAGATTTCACGCTTGGTTCCGCCGTTTCTGCGCACCAAAGCTTCCAGACGGAGCTTCGGCTGCGGCGGCACGACGGGGAGTATCGCTGGATGCTGGACACGGCCGTCCCGCGCTTCGTGGGGGGCAGCTACGCAGGGCATACGGGAATCGTCGTCGATATCACCGATCTCAAGCGGAATCAGGAGCAGTTACTGGCGGCACAGAAGCTCGAGAGCCTCGGCGTGCTGGCCAGCGGCATCGCCCATGACTTCAACAATATGCTTGGCGGCATTCTCGCGCAGTCCGAACTCGTGCTGTCGGAGGTACCCAGCGGCTCGCTCGTTGCCGGGGGGGTCAACAGTATCAAGACGGTCGCGCTCCGAGCCGCCGAGATCGTGAGTCAATTGCTGGCCTATGCAGGCGAGGAGGGCACCAGTTTCGAGCCCGTCGACCTCTCCCGGCTGGTAGGCGAAATGCTGCAGCTACTGGGGGTATCGATTTCAAAAAAGTCGGTGTTGAAAACGGACCTTGCCGAAAACCTTCCCGCGGTGTGGGCAAACGCCCCCCAGATGCGGCAGATCGTAATGAACCTGGTCACGAATGCTTCGGAGGCACTTGCGGAAGGCGGAGGAGTGATGACCGTCGCGACGGCCCGGGCATGCGGGTGCGAAGGCTCGAACGCCAAGAGTGAGACGGATCAATCCGACCGCAACTACGTCCGGCTGGAGGTCAGCGATACCGGCCATGGGATGAGCGAGGACATCCAAGCCAGGATCTTCGATCCATTTTTTACGACCAAGTTCGCCGGTCGCGGCCTGGGTCTCGCCTCGGTGCAAGGCATCGTTCGTAGCCACGGCGGCACCGTCAAAGTTGTCAGCGCACCCGGCCAAGGCACGCGCTTTGAGGTTTTGCTGCCGTGCGCCCAAGACCGTGCCGGCGGCGGCCACGACCTCCCCGGGCCCAATTTCGCCGACAGAGGCGGCGCTACCCGTGGAACCGTCCTCTTCGTAGAAGACGAAGACATGCTTCGTATCCCCACATCAAAGATGCTTCGCCGGACGGGCCTTTCAGTGCTCGAAGCCGGCGACGGACATGCCGCGGTTGACCTCTTCCGCGCGAACGTATCTGAGATAGGCGTGATTCTGCTCGACTTGACCCTGCCGGGGATAGGCGGCAAGGACATCCTCGCAGAAGTGCGGCGGATTCGGCCTGCCGTCAAGGTGATTCTCACTACCGCCTATAGCAAGGAGACGGCTGCAAATACCGTTGGGCCGGACCACGACTGGGCCTTTATCCGAAAGCCTTATCGCGTCACCGACCTTATCAACCTTCTTCGAGAGGTGCTGTCGGCCTGAGGCAAGTGTGAGGCCTTCTGCTCCGCAGATTTTGGCGCCGCGATGCCCGGAACGTCGAGTATCTTGCGGCCGGAATTGCCGAAGACATACCGGCGCTGCGAACTTCAATCATTGCATCCGCGACGGCCGCGTGCGAAGTGCCGGCAACCCGGCCGAACACAGTCGCGGCCGGCGAAGAGGAGTGATGTTGTCAGTAGCAGTGGTGGCTGCTTGCAGCCAGGCAGACCACAAGAAACGATCGTCTGCCCCACGGTGAAACGGTCTTATTTTTCTTTACCGGGATGCGGAACCGGCGCGGTGGAATTGGGCGGTGACGTGCCATCCACCGTATTGGGCTCCATCAGTTCGATGCGTGTTCCGTCGGGATCATACAGGTTGATCTGACGCCTCTTGTTTACTCCCACCTGGATCTCCATCGGTTTACCTTCGGGCGGCGTATATAAGCCTTGGGCCACGCGCTTCTTTAATTCCACCAGCGCTTTTTCCGCGTCAGGCACCATGAGCGATGCGTGGTTCTTGGTGCCGCGGGCATCTGGCGTGGGCAGGCTGTTGTATAACATCAGCTCGACGTAGTCTTGTCCCTCGGCAGGCCGGACGTTAACCCAGCTCAACATGCGCGGCGAACTGCTGCCTCGCCAAAACTCCTTGAAGCCAAGGACACCGCAGTAGAAGGCCATCGACCTGTCCAGATCGCCTGCCAGGACGCCCACATGCATGATGTGATCGGATATGCGGGTGGGCGGCATGAACTTACCCTGCTCTCGGGCGGTCCAGCTATCCGGCATATACTCGACCATCTCGACAATGTGGCCGTCGGGGTCCTGCACATTGAAGTTCTTATTGCCGGTCTTGCCCTTGCCCACGCTGCCCTTGTCGGACATGACCGCGATACCTTTGGACTTCAGATACGAGTACATCCGGTCAGCGCTATCGGTGTAAAGAGAGATGTGGTTGAGCTGACCTTCGCCGCGGTCCGGTTCATTGAAGATCTCGAAATACTGGTGGTCGTTGACCTTTATGAAGACGATGCGGACCCCGTTGCCCTCCTTGTCCGGAAGCGTGAAGGGCTCGCCGAAGCCCAAAAACTTCTCGTAAAACTGGCGTGTTTTGGCGAGATCCTTTACATAGACTGCCAGATGCGCAACGCCCAGAACTTTCGGACGCTGAATAGCGTCCTGCGCGAAAAGCGAACCCGCGATCAACATAACGGCGCATAGCTTCGTCATTCTCATAAATTGCTCCAATAGGACCGGCCAATCCATCCGAGTACCTAACTCAGGTTAACTTAAAGATTAGTCCAAACCCCGCGAATACGGTCAATACGCACGCAACTATACTGATTGACTATGTTGGTGCGGTCTTCTCATAATGGGCCCAGATGAAGGCTTCTCTCGCGCGACGACTTGTTTTGTGCATGCTGTTCCTGGTTGCGCTACCGGCTTTCGGAATCGTGATTCCTTCGTGCGGTACGGGTCAGGACTGCAACCCGGCTGATTATCTTGCGCCTTACGGAACCGTCTACGATGGTGTCAACCTGAATGGCGTCGTATTCATCAACACCGGCGGTGTGACGTGTTCGGGCGCGCTGATCAGCGCGACAGAGGTACTTACCGCGGCTCATTGTTTCGGCGGGCTCTCGACTTCCACCGTCGTGAACTTTGTCGACAGCAACAACAACTTCGATCCCGTCGCTGGAACATCCGTCATCGACCCCGATTTCATGGGCAATCTTGCCAACGGAGCGGACCTCGCGATCGTCGATCTCGCGAGCGCGGCTCCGGCGTGGGCTACGGTCTATCAACTCTTCAGTGGTCCCATACCCTATGGGTCCACCATCATGGTGGCGGGATTCGGCGACACGGGGACCGGCGACGCAGGCTATACGCCTGGAGACGGCACACGCATGATGGGCGAGAACTCCTACGATTCAAACGGAGCCGCGTGGTACGGGCCCGGCATCTCGACCAATCTTTTGCTGGCCGATTTCGATGATGGTACCGACGCGAACAACACATTTGGAGGATCAGGCTCCGACAGCCTCGGACTTACTGACGAGGTCGATATCAGCTTCGGAGACTCCGGAGGTCCGTCTTTCTATGATGGCCAGCTCATTGGTGTCCACGACTTCATCGATTGTGCACCCGGCGCCGAGCAGCCATGCACTCCCAATTCTTCCTACGGCGAGATTTTCGGCGATGTCAGTGTGGCAGGGAACCTCACTTGGATCGAGTCTACTCCGGAACCCGCGTCGGGATTTCTGTGCCTCGCGGTTTTGCCGGCTCTCGCGTGTTTGCGCCGAAAGTGTTTCAGAAGATAACGCGAAGACGCGGATTTCCAAATGTCGACCTTTAACCGCTAACCGCGGGGCAGGCGCGCGTCCAATGTGTCTGAAAGTTGCGCCTTTGCCGCCGCGAGCGAAGTTTGGGCGCAGTCAGCCGGAGATAGGCACCCCTGCACGGCACGTAAATTTTCCATATAATTAATCCGGTGCAGCGCATATACTGTATTACCGCCGTGTTCGTTGTTCTCGCCGCGACCTGCGCCGGCGCAGACCGCAAGATATCTTTTGCTGCCGATGTCCAGCCGATCTTTGCGAGCAGTTGCTGGAAGTGTCACTCGGCGTCGGTGCAGCTTTCGAAACTCAATCTAAGCACGCGCGAAACGGCTCTGGTTGGCGGTGATCACGGCATCGTGCTCGTGCCCGGAAGCGCCGAGAAGAGCCGTCTTTACCGCATGATTGCGGGTCTCGAAAAGCCTGCCATGCCGCTCGACGGCAAGCTGACCTCTGCGCAGGTAGAGAGCATCAAGCTGTGGATCGACCAAGGCGCCGACTGGAGTGGTGGGAGCGCTCCTGTGACTCTGAGCGGACCGGTTGGCAACGATCAGGATGCTCCCGTACCGGCTGCGGCTCGCAATTATTGGGCGTTTCGCGAGCCAGCGGCGCAGACTGTGACGGGCACGGGGAATCCGGTTGACTGGTTTATCGATCGTGAGCTGCAGAAACGTGGACTCCATGCTGCGCCTGAGGCAGACCGGCGCACGCTGTTGCGGCGAGCCTATATGGACTTGATCGGACTTCCTCCGACGCCTGCCGAAGCCGATGCGTTCTTAAATGATCAAAAACCTGGCGCCTGGGAGCGATTGATCGAAAAGCTGCTGGCTTCTCCGCATTACGGCGAGCGCTGGGGACGACACTGGCTCGACGTGGCTCGCTACGCCGATTCGAACGGGTTTGAGCACGATTTCGACAGGCCCAATGCGTGGCGCTATCGCGATTATGTGATCCGCGCGTTCAATGACGACAAGCCATACAACACTTTTCTACGCGAGCAGATCGCCGGCGACGAGATCCCGCACGTCACGCAGGAGAGCCTCATCGCGACCGGCTTCCTGCGGCAATATGCGAAGGTCGGGTTCCGGGAAAAGGACAATCCGGAGAATCGCTACGACTATCTGGATGACATGATCGGGACCATCGGCCGCGGGATCCTGGGACTCACGGTGCAGTGCGCGAGGTGCCACGATCACAAGTTCGATCCCATCACGCAGCGCGATTATTATCGCCTACAGGCTTCGCTGTTCGGCTACGTGGAAGTGGATCATCCGCTGACTTCTCCGGAAGAGGCTGCGGCCTACGAGAAGAAGAAGGTCGAGGTCAACGCGCGAATTGACGAGGTCAAGGCGAAATTGCGCGAATTGGAGCAGCCGTACAAGGATCGGCTTCTGCCGGCGAAGTATCGGAAGTTTCCGCAAAACGTGCAGGATGCTATCGCGACCCCGAAGGATAAGCGGACTCCCGGCCAGGTGCTGCTGGCGGACCAGGTGATCCGCACGGTGTCGGTTTCATCAGGCGAGATCGACCGCATTATGAAGCCGGAAGATCTTGCGGAGAAGAACAGGCTGAATGCGGAGATCGCGCGGATCGAGAAGGAAATGCCTAAACCGATTCCGGTTGCGGCGGGCATCACGGATGGTGATTACCGGTTTACTCCCGACGGTCCGGGTGACGAACCTGCGCCGGGAAAAGGCGTCAAGCACGAGGTCATCGAAGGTAGTTATCTGCATACCGGCGTGGGGCGCTACGAAACGCCTCCATCGTACTTGCTGATTCGGGGCGATCCGAACAGCCACGGCCCGCAGATGCAGCCGGGCTTTATCAGGGTGGTGACGTATGGGAATCCTCCGGTGACGTTGACGCCGTCGACGCCGCACACGTCGGGACGGCGATTGGCGCTGGCGGAATGGCTGGTATCGCCTGATAATCCGCTCACCGCGCGCGTGATCGTGAATCGGATCTGGCATCACCACTTCGGTAGAGGGATCGTGCGAACGCTCGATAATTTCGGGAAGATGGGCGAACTGCCGACTCATCCGGAACTGCTGGATTGGCTGGCAGTCGAATTCGTGAAGCAGGGTTGGAGCATCAAGCAAATGCACCGGCTCATCATGACATCCAACGCTTATAAGATGGCATCGCAGTTCGACGACACCGACGATATCGCCAAGGACCGGGAGGATAACTTTTACTGGCGTTTCCGAATTCAGAGAATTGATGCAGAGGTCATGCGCGACGAAATCCTGGCGGTGAGCGGCGCTCTGAATCCCGAGATGTACGGGCGCCCCGTGTTTCCGGTGCTGCCGGAGGACGTGCTGCAGTCGATGATCAACGGGATCTGGAAGCAGACTGACGATAGTCCCACGGTGTGGCGGCGGAGCGTGTATGTGTATCGCAAGCGCGGGCTGCCCTATCCTCTGCTGGACATTTTCGATCTGCCGAATCAGAATCTCTCGTGCGGCGCACGGAACGTGTCGACGGTGCCGACGCAGGCCTTGGCGTTAATGAATGATGGCTTCGTGCTAAACCAGGCGCATTTGTTCGCAAACCGCGTGGAAGAGGCGGCCCATGGGGACAAGCCGGCGGAGGTCGAACTGGCGTACCAACTGGCGTTGAGCCGTCCTCCTGATGCAAAAGAAAAACAGCTTGCTTTGGAATTTCTGCAGAGCCGTAAGCTGGTGGATCTGACGGATGTGCTGTTCAACCTGAACGAGTTTCTGTACGTGAGGTAGCGTGAACGAATTCAAGTCCCGACGAAAATTCCTATTTGAGACCGCCGGTGGATTGAGCGGGCTGGGACTCGCGCATCTGCTGGATCAGGACGGGCTGCTCGCGGAGCAGCCGAATAGCTGCGCGGGGTCATCGCTGAAAGTAGTGAGTCCGCTTTCACCGAAACCGCCGCATTTTGCTCCGCGCGCTCGAGCCGTGATTTCCCTGTTCATGAGCGGCGGCGTGAGCCACATGGACACCTTCGATCCCAAACCGGCGCTGTCGAAGTATGCGGGACAGCCTCTCACGGGCAAGGGCGAGATTGTCGTGCGGCAGGGGAATCCGGGGCCGCTGATGCCGAGTCCGTTCACGTTCAAAAAGTACGGGCAGTGCGGCATGGATGTATCCGAGATTTTTCCGCAGATCGCCACCCATGTCGACGATCTGGCGCTGCTGCGTTCGGTGATGGGGATGTCGAACGATCACGTGCAAGGTCACTATGCGTTGTCGACGGGCATGATCCGGATGGGCTTTCCGAGTGTCGGGTCGTGGGTGACTTATGGGCTGGGCTCGGAGAATCAGAATCTGCCCGGCTTCGTGGTGATTTACGATGCGCACGGCGGTCCGTTCGGCGGCCCGGCGAACTGGGCGGCGGGTTTCATGCCGGCGGCGTATCAGGGGACGGTGTTCCGGGCGTCCGGCTCTCCGATTATCGATCTCAAGCCGCCCGCGGAGGTCGCGCCGGATCAGCAGCGTGCCCGCCTCGATCTGTTGAATCAGCTGAACGAAATGGATGCGGAGAAGTATCCGGGAAATACGGACCTGACGGCGCGCATTGCATCCTATGAACTGGCGTATCGGATGCAAAGCTGCGCACCGGAGGCGGTAAATGTGGATGCCGAGCCTGCGGCCACGCGCAAGATGTACGGCATGGACGATGCAGTGACGGAGCCGTTTGGACGGCAGTGCCTGATGGCGCGGCGACTGGTGGAGCGCGGCGTCCGGTTCGTGCAGCTTTACCATGGCGGCTTAGGCATTCAGAACCGCGACACATGGGATGCGCACGAGAATGTGGAAGAGAATCACCGGCGGCATGGGGCGGAGGTCGACGTGCCGATTTCCGCGTTGCTGAAAGATCTGAAAGCGACTGGGCTTCTGGATTCGACGCTGCTGGTCTGGCAAGGCGAATTTGGACGCATGCCGATTTCACAGCGCGGAGTGGGGCGCGATCACAATCCGGGCGCGATGAGTATCTGGATGGCCGGTGCGAAGATTCGCGGTGGACAGGTGATCGGATCGAGCGATGAGTTCGGCTATCGGGCAGAGGAACAGCCGATCTCGGTGCACGATCTGCATGCCACGATTCTGCATTTGCTGGGGATGAATCATTTGAAGCTGACTTACCGGTTTAATGGGCGGGATGTCCGGCTGACGGATGTTTATGGGGAATTGATTCCTCAAATCGTGGCGTGAGGCAAAGGCCCGGACGGGAGCAAGCTGGCGCTGCAAGCGTCTTTGCCGGTTGTAGAATGATGTCATGAGCACGGCTCGATACGTTCATTGGCAAGACGGTGAGATGTGGCTCGGCTACTTCGAGGAGTTCCCGGATTACCTGACCCAGGGCGAGTCGCTGGAGGAACTCGAAGAGAACCTTCGAGATCTCCAACGTGACGTCACGAGCGGGGAGATTCCGGGGATCCGTAGAGTCGCAGAGCTATCCGTCGGATGAAGCGGACAGAGTTATCCGGGCATTAGAGCAAGCCGGGTGTGTCCTCATTCGCCATGGCGGAGGACAGAGTTTCGCCTTGGCGGTCGAGTCAGCTGAGATGGCGAGTGCTTGCGGTCCGGCGGTCCACCCCACGATTTTCTACAAACATTCCACCCCCTTTCGTGCATCTTTAACGCCGTATAGGATAGAAGACCGGAGGGAGAACTGACTTCGTTACGCCACGCCGCCGTAGACGACGCGATTGGAGGATTTCTGCGCAATCCGTCCGAGGAGTCTTTTGTCCCCGTTTTCCAGGCCTTGTATTCCAGGCTGTGCCGGTATTTTATGGTCCGCGGACTCGATTCCTCGACTTCCGAAGAACTGGTGCAAGACGTTCTCATGACCGTCTATCGCCGGTCGCGGGACGTGCGGAACCAGGTTTGTTTCATGGGTTGGCTGTTCCGCGTAGCCCGCAACAGTCTGTTGCAAAATGCTCGTAAACAGCGGGTCACGTGTGAGAGTCTTTCCGGCCGTGAAAGGGAGGACCGCCTCCCCGGTCTGGCGACGGGCTGCTTCCAGATGCGGGAGGAGACGGAAATATTTGACTGGCTGCAGGTGCTCGACGAGGACGAGCGCGAGATCTGCCTGATGCGCTACATGGATGACCTCGATTACGAGGCTATAGCCGACGCCTTGCAGCTTCCCATGGGGACCGTGAAATGGAAGCTGCACCAGATTAAGAAGAAGATGGCGGTTCGGCTCGGTTACGCGATAACAGGACGAAAATCATGAAGTGTGGAATCACGGAGGCGCAGTGGACAGACTATCTCGACGGTGCGGTGCCAGTCAGGCAGCGCCGCGAGATCGAGTCCCATCTGCGGGAGTGTTCGACCTGCAGGTCGGAAGCCGATAGTTTGCGGCAGATTGATCAGCGCTTGCGAATCGAGTGCGGCCTTCTGGCGCAAACTCTGAAGTTCAGCCTGGAGGCGGCTGCTCAAGAACGAATCCTGGGCGCGTTGCGGGAAGCAGCCCTCGTGTCAAAACCGCCGGAGGTACCCGAGCGGCTGTGGCGTGTCCGTTGGGTACTGGCCATGCTTTGCGGGCCGAACACGGCCGGGCGGATCATTGAGTGCGCCGGAAGTACCGAAGAACAGACCTGGCTGGTTTTTCTGCGCCGTCTTTCGTTCCTGACTACTGAGATCTGCGGCTGCCACGCCGGCGATTTAATTTTGGCGGTTGGCAAATAATGGAACGAAAGGGCCTCAGTCCTTCGGTGGTGACGACCTGTGGGACCGTTGCGGTGGCACTCGTTGCGCTGGCGCGTGCCATGGGTTACGACGAACTCAGCGCCATGCTCGGAAACGCCTTCTGTGTGGTGGCCTATCTGATCGGGCTGGTATCCTGCTGGCGCGTCGCGGGGACCTATCCGAACGGCTCTTTCATGCGGCTGGGCTGGCTGGCAATGGGCGGCAACTGTATTCTTTCGGTGTTCCGGCACCTCGCCCTGAATCCGTTGTTCTGGGGTGTGCTGCGCCCGCTCGACCGCGTGTATCTGCTCTCGCAGGCCTTCCAGTTGCCGGCGTTGCTGCTGGTTTTGTCCGGCATGCTCTCGATCTGGTGGGGCGTGTATCGTCTCGGATTGGGGTTCCGCCTTCGCTGGCTGGATTGCGCAGGCGTCGTGCTGGCCGCGGCGATCGTAGGCTGGACATTTCGCCACAGCCTCAGCCTCGCCAACTCCAAAGTCGGCATCGCAGCGGTTCTTCAGACGGTCAGCTTGAGCCTGCTGATCGGCATCGGCGGAGTCGGCTTGCTATTGCATGGTCTCGCCATGCAGATGGGTGGAGGCCGTCTCGCCGTGGTCATGCGCTGTTTTGCGGTCTACGCCTTGACACGTGCCGTATTAACTCTTTCGCAAGGCAATCGGGAGAGCTACGCAATCGCGTGGTGGATGTGCTTCTACGCCGTACCGTGGATCTTCGCATTTGGAGCGTCCTATTCCTGCTGGCTGACCGACGCGGTGAAGCGCAGCATCCAGAAACAATCTTATTCAAGGGGCTGGTATGAAACGTAAAAAAGTGTGCGTTGGACTGATGGTCCTGGTTCTCTCGTCGCCGCTCTGCGCGCAGGAAGTGAAGCGGCCGCGAATCCTGAGCGTGCCGCACGTGGCTTTCCGGGTCCACGATATCGAGGCGTCCCGGCATTTCTACAAAGACTTCCTCGGTTACAGTGAACCTTTCTCCATCAAGCCCGATGGCAAGCTGGTAATGACGTTTATCAAAATCAATGACCACCAGTACGTCGAACTGGCGCCAGAGACCAGCCCGGACGAGCCGCGCTTCATCCACCTGGCGCTGCAGACGGACGACGCCGAAGGCTTCCGGCTCTATCTGAAATCGAAGGGCTACGCGGTTTCCGACAAGCCGGCTTCCAAAGGGCGGATCCGCAACACCGCGACCGGCGCGACCGACCCGGACGGCAATCATATCGATGTCACACAGTACGAACCCGACGGGGAAAGCATGAAAGACGCCGGCAAGGATATGTCCAGCGCCCGCATCTCGCGCAGAATGACGCATGTCGGGTTCTATGTCTCCAAGCCCGAGACGGCTAAGTTCTACATCGATGTTCTCGGCTTCCGCGAATTCTGGAGAGGAACCGTCGATGGCAAAACTGTCGCCTACTCAAATCTGTTTGCTCCCGAGGGCGACGAATATGTCGAGTTTATTATGGGCGATCCGCCCACGACTAAGGAGCGCAAGGGCACGGTGTTTCATATCGCGCTCGAGGTCCCCGATATGGATGCGGCGATTGCCAAACTCAATGCTAATCCCGCACGTAAAGACTACAAACACGAGCTGGAAGTTAAAGTCGGAAGAAATCACAAGCGCCAGTGCAATCTGTTCGATCCCGACGGCAATCGCGTCGAATTGATGGAAGACCACACGGTGGACGGGATGCCGTCACCTATGGCTCTGCTGCCGATGCTCGGGCGGCAATAACGATTTTGTCCGGCTTTTGTTTGCCGGCGACAAACAAAAGCCGGCATTCGCTGCATCTTCCGTTCACACGAGGTTAAAAGACCCGGGGTGGTCCAAGTTCGTGATTGACCAGGAGGTCAAAAATGGGTTTCTCTCGCCGATTCCTTTCGTACGCTCTTTGTGTGAGCGCTCTTGCTGTATGCAGTACCTCCGTCTCTTTCGCCCAATTGCTGCAGGGCACCATTGACGGCAACGTAACCGACCCCAGCCAGGGGGCCGTCGCCGGCGCCACCGTTACTGTCACTAACGAGGGCACCAGGCTCAGTCGTGACACGGCTACTAATTCACAGGGTGAATACACGTTGCCTACGCTTCCTCCGGGAACGTACACGCTCGCAGTCAAGGCGGGAGGCTTCAGTCCTTATTCGCAAACCGGAGTACTCGTACACGGGAACGAAGTGACCCGCGTAAACATTGGGCTCACGGTCGGGCAGGTCAATCAGGACATCACTGTTTCGGCTCAAGCTGCAAATCTGCAGACGGACAAAGCCGACGTCCACACCGACCTGACCACGAAAAGCCTCACTGATCTTCCGACTCCACTCGGCCGCAATTATCAACTGCTGCTGCCGGTCATGGTTCCCGGCGTGGCGACTCCGACAAGTGGCGGATCGTTCGCCGCCAATCCGTCACGCGCGGTTTCCGTGGGCTATAACGGCACCTCGGGGTGGGGCAACAGCACGCGCATCGACGGCACCAGCGCCACCGATTTCAACGGCACCTACCCGATGTATACGCCTGCGCTCGAGGCCATCGAAACGGTCAATGTGGTGACCAATTCTTTCGATGCCGAGCAAGGTATGGCGAGCGCCGCGGCGATCAATATCCAAACCAAGTCCGGATCCAACGCGATTCACGGCTCGGCGTTCGAATACCACTCCGACCAGCATCTGAAAGCCTACGCATGGGCAGCCGATCGCACCAAGCCGGCTCCGTTGTACATCAACAACCAGTTCGGCGCCACCATCGGCGGACCCATCAAGAAGAACAAGCTGTTCTACTTTGTCAGCTATGAAGGGACGTATGTGCGCACCGCGACCGCACTCTATTCGGAGGTCCCCACGGCGGCGATGAAGAGCGGTATTCTCGCGGCTTCTCCAACTCCTATCTACGATCCATTTACGGGCAATGCCAATGGTACCGGTCGCACGGCCTTCCCTGGAAACATTATTCCCGCGTCGCGCATCGATCCCGGCATCCAGAATCTTCTGAACCTGAACGAATGGCCCAATCCGGACACCCCGGGAACCGGCGCCTACGGACTCGCGAGGAACTACTACAGCGTTGGCGTCAGCGGACAGAATCGCAACCAGTACGACACCAAGCTGACCTGGAATCCGACCGAAAAGTTGAGCATCTTCACGCGCTTCGGCCTGAATGACAATTCCTGGACCAACCCTCAGCAGTACGGTCCCCTGGGCGGCCTCGGTTACAGCCCCTCCAACTCGGCTGTCGGGGTCGGGGGCGGAAAAATCTATAGCGGCACCATCTCGGCCGCGTATATCTTTACCCCGAATCTGGTAGCGGACGCTTACTTCGGATACTCACGCAACGATGCCTTCACCTCGCCACCGTTGTTAGACCAGAATCTCTCCTGGACGCTGCTGCAAATTCCAGGAACCCAGTCCTCCCAGTTGCAAGGCGGCGGTTTGCCCGCCCTGATGATCGATGGCTTCGGCGGAACGGGTTCGGGCCAGATCCCCGAAGTGGGCCTGGGACCCTATAACAATTTTCAGCCGCAGAATATACAGAACCATGAGATCGAGTATGTCGGCAACGTCACCTGGATCAAAGGCACGCACAACATTCGCGCCGGCGTCGAAGTCAATCTGCAGCGTGACCAGGAATTTCAGATCCAGGCGACCTTCTGCGGTTATTGTCTCGGCGCCGGCGGTTTTCAATTTGAGCAAGGAACCACTCAGCTCAGTGGTGGTCCGGCCGGCAACGACTACAACGCGTTCGCTTCCTTTCTTCTGGGCCTGCCGCAGAATGCGGGTAAAGTGACCTTGTTTCCGCCGCAGTACCAGTTTTATCAGAACATCTACGCGTTCTATATTCGCGACCAATGGCAGGTCAACCGCAAATTGACTGTGACCTACGGCACCCGTTGGGAGGATTTCCCCTTCCCCAACCGCGGTAACCGCGGCATGGAGTATTTCGTCCCCTCAACGAATACCATGGTGATCTGCGGCGAGAACGGAAACCCGGAAAATTGCGGGATCACGAAGGATAGCCATCGCTTCGCTCCCCGTGCGGGCGTTGCCTACCGGTTGACGGATACGACCGTCATCCGCACCGGCTACGGACTGACCAATGACCCCACTAACTACGGAGCAGACCTCGGCAACCGGCAGAATTTTCCCGACATCGTGGCCACCGCGCTGACCGCTCCCAATAGCTATTCCTACGCGACAACGCTCCGCCAGGGCCTGCCGGCGGTGGTTACGCCGAATCTCAGCTCCGGCTCTGTACCGGTGCCATTGACGGCGGGGATCTTCACGGTGGACAACAATAACTATGTTCGCGGTTACGTGCAATCGTGGAACTTCACGGTGGAACAGCGGATCAAGAGCTGGATCGCGTCCGCGGGCTATGTGGCGACGCGATCGATCGATCCCGTAACCACGTTGAGCGAGAACTGGGGACCGGTCGGCGGAGGAACCCCAGGTGAAGTTCTCAACGCGCTTTATGGACGCCCCGCTACCACCAACATGGTTGGCACGCAGGGGACCAGTAAATATGATTCCCTGCAGGCGCGCGGAGAGCATCGTTACGCGCACGGCTTTCAGATCGGTATGACTTATACGTACGCCAAGGCCAACGGTTATTCCAGCCAGATCGCTATCCCTTATGAGTTCGGCCTGAATTACGGGGCTCTGGCGGGTATCGCGCACCAGGCCGCGGGGATCACGATCATCGCGGATTCTCCGTTCGGCAAAGGCAAGAAATACCTGCAAACCGGGGTTGCGGGGAAGATTCTCGGCAACTGGCAATTTAATGCGGTCAGCATCCTGCGCAGCGGCACGCCCTTCACCGTCACCGCTTCGAATACCAGTCTGAATGCGGCCGGCTCCACTCAGTTCGGCAACTGTCTGAGCCCACCGAACAAGCTCGGCGGCATCTATGAATGGTACGCCACCAACACCTTCGGCCTCCCTTCGGCAGGCCACTTCGGCACGTGCGGAACCAATAGCCTCTGGGGACCGGGATTGATCAATCTGGACAACAGCTTGAGTCGCACTTTCGTCATCACCGAGCGCATGAACCTGAAATTCAGCGCCGACGGCTTTAACGTGACCAACACGCCGCATCACGCCAACCCAACCAGCAGCGTGAGCAGCGGAACGTTCATGCAGGCGTTGGGCATCGCCAATACCGGCCGTGAAGGTATCGACGAACGGACTTTCCGCTTCGGCCTAAGATTAGGATGGTGACAGTTTTTTAAGGAGTCACATGCAACACATTCGTACCGCTCTCTTTTCGATCGCGATCCTGTGCGCACCCGCTTCATTCGCGCAGGACGAGGTCAGCCACGCTAGCGATGTCCCGCCGATTCTCAAAATCGGCGCGCAAGCTCCGGATTTCAATCTGCCGGGTATTGACGGCAAACGGCACAGCCTGGCCGATTATGCATCCGCAAAGGTGCTGGCCATCGTGTTCACGTGCGATCATTGCCCGGTCGCTCAGATGTACGAAAAGCGGATCAAGCAGTTGGCGGCCGATTATCGGGACAAGGACGTGACTCTCGTCGCGATCAATCCGAACGACCCCAAAGCCGTGCACCTCAGCGAAATGGGGCACACCGATTTGGGCGATACTCTCGCGGAAATGAAGATTCGGGCCGCCTATCGCAAGTTCAACTTTCCGTTCTTGTCGGATGGGGCCACGCAGGAGGTTGCGCTCAAGTACGGGCCGACCGCGACGCCGCACGTTTTCCTGTTCGACAGCGCGAGAAAGCTGCGATATGAAGGCCGCATCGATAACAACGCGCGCGAGGAACTGGTGACTAAACATGAAGCGCGAGACGCATTGGACGCGATGATCGCGGGCAAGCCGGTAGTGGTCGAGAGCACGCCCGCCATGGGATGCTCGACCAAGTGGGCCTATAAGGAGAAGGGCGCCGTCGAAGAGATCAGCGCTTCTGAGAAGGAGCCGGTAACGGTCGAACTCACCTCGGCCGATCAACTGAAGGCCCTGCGCAAGAACGGCAACGGCAAGCTGATCCTGTTGAATTTCTGGGCCACGTGGTGCGCGCCGTGTACAGAAGAGTTTCCGGAGATCCAGAAGATGGTGCGGATGTATCGCAAGAGGGATCTCGAGATTGTCACGGTAAGCATCAACGCGCCGGACGAGAAGAAGATGGTGCAGGCTTTTCTGGACGAACAGCACGCCATCAACACCAATCTTCTTTGGAACACGAACGACGCGGCTGAAGCGGTGTCCGCTTTCGGCACGAACTGGAGCGGCGGAGTACCCTATACAGTGCTGCTCGGGATGAACGGCGAGGTGCTCTACCGGAGCCAGGGAGCGATGGACCCGCTAGCCGTGAAGCGCGCCATCCTCAAGAACCTGCCGGACGATCGCTATATCGGACAACACGCCTATTGGAACAGCTCGTTCTAAAAGGCCACTTCATCTGGCGGGTGTTTATCGCAGACTTACGTCGGGCTTGATCTCTACCGTATTGGACGCCCAATCCACAGTGACAGTGGTTCCGCCGGCGAAGGTGGTTCGCTCTTTTTGCCTTGCCGGATCCAGGAATTCGTGGTTGGTCATCTCCCGCAATCCGACGCGAGCGTGTAGTGCGGCCATGCGGCGTGCCTGGTCCGAATTGGCATCCACCCTTCCGTAGCCCATTTGAGGAGCGTTGCCGTGGAGCAGCGAGCGCAGGTTGTTGGGCGTGGCTGCGGTGACGACAGCGTCGTGATACACGAGTTCGTAAAGCGGAATCGGGATCGCATCCTGATGGTCGGGATCGGTGCCGGTGTTTGCTCCGCGATTGAAGCGCGAGGTTGTATAGTCAACATACGGCACAAGCCAGTCCGATCCGGCTTCCGTTCCTACGATGCCCAGGTTATTTCGCGCCCAGTGAAGCACGGCCGCGCGTGCGTTCATCGAATCGGTGCGGCTGCTGGGGTGATTGGGATTGAAATCCTCGTCCGGTGGAATATAGCCGAACACGTCCTGGTAACTGCCTTGTGGATGGATGCCGTGATCAAACATCTCCTGGTAGTTCTTGACCAGGTGGCCAAGCATGAAGCGGTTGTTCAGATAGCTCTGTGCGCCCCCATCCCAGTGGTCCATCATGGGGATGTAGCCGTCTTTCCAATCATCCTTGAAGCGGGTACCCGGAAACGCATCCGGCGGGCTTAAATTGTCCTCGGCGTGTACGGCGAAATCGGGGTTCCACGAGGGCGCATCCGTATAGTAGTCGCGATACTGATCGTGCAGCCAGCACGTGTAGCCGAGTTCCTTGCACGCGTCGAAGAAGGCCTTCATCCCGGCCCATCCGCCGGCTTCGGGAGGAGGCGGCAGAGCATCCGGCGTCTGCCGGTCATATCCCTGGTTAAGCCAGCCGGAGAGACTCACGTTCAGATGCCGCCAGCCCTGCGCCTTCAGGTCTTGCAACCGCTGGATGTTCTGTTCGAAAGTGGTCAGGCGCCGGTTGCTTTCCGGGTTTGCGGCATCATAAGTCGCTGAGCCGGGTTTCTTGTTCCGCAAAACGCTGGCCCCGATGAATGGACTCCCGATGAGGTTGCGGACTAAAGGCCGCCGCGCAATTTTTTCGTTCAGGGAAACGAACAGGCCCGAATCCATCACGTACCTGCGGTAGCGTTTAGCGAGATCGACATAGTTGCCCTTGGGCAAGAAACCCATGCGTATGCTGCGCAGGTAGCCGAACCGGCCCAGTTGTGCCCGCCAACTCGGCCCCATCGAGGTGGGGCCGCCGGCGGGATGTTGGAACGTGTAGGCCGCATCGTCCGGCGTCTCCACGATAACGATCATGGCCGCGTCGCCTTTTTCAAAACCCCACCAGGACATGGACCACGTTTCGATCAGGTGGCTTTGAACGACGCTGTGATCACCCGCGGCGCGCTGGATCGGATGGTACGGTTTGGGCCAGTTGCGTGGTAATAATGTGCCGTTGTCGCTGGAGAGCACGGTGTAATCGACTTCGCGTCCATCCAGCGCGGTGGGCCAGCGGAGTTCTTTCACGGCCGCGCTGTACTCGTTGACCATGGCTTCTGAAACCAGTTCTTCGTCCGGCCCTTCCAGGCACATGGTCAAAACCAGCCGCACATCCACGGGAGCGCCCGGTGCAAGCTGGCCGGTACTGCGGAACTGGTCGAGGATCAGGCGGACGCCGGTCTTGAAGCCGGTTTCATAGGGAGCGATCTGGATATGACCTGCATCCGCAAGCCTGACACGGAAGCGATCGCCGGCCGCGCTCACCAACATGTCCTGCGAGGAAGAAGGGACCATCTTCCACGTGACCGGACCTGCGTGAACGCTCACGGCCAGATCGTGTTCGTTCAGCTCGACGGTGTTTTTCTGACCGTGGATAGTCCAGACGCCACCAGCGTGAGAGACGGTTATTTGTGCGGTGGCGGGGACGGCCCACGCGAGACAAAGGACCATCGCCAAAGATATTGGGGTCAGCATGGCTAGAACAAAAACTTCAGCGCCAGTTGCAGCTCCCGAGGCGTATTGGCGATGCTGCTGATCACGCCCGCCGTGCCGTAGCTGACATTTCCACCCGAGAACGAGGGCGCAATCGAAGTGCCCGGAACCCCCAGGACCATATGGTTGAACACATTGAATGCTTCCGCCCGGAACTGCAGACTTTTCGATTCTCTGATCACGATATTCTTCACCAGGGCGACGTCCATGTTGATGAACTGCATAGATCGCAAGCCGCCGATCGCCGCGTCTCCGAAGCCATAGCCCGGACCGACCGCCAGGGATGCCGGGCTCACGAAGCACGTCGGGTTGTACCACTGAGACACGGTCTGTTGCGCCGGCATCAGATTGCATCCAGGCAGAACGCTGGGCCGGCTGTAACCCGTAATGGCGCCTCCTGCATTGGAAAGATTGGCCGGATCGGTACTGGTCACGGCCACGCCCGCAACAGTTGACGGCACGCAATTCGTCGTCACCGTTACCGAGCAACTACTGCTTGCGCCGCCCCAACTCGGGTTAAAGTTCTGGCCCGAGCGTGCAATGAATTTGTAGTTGGTCTCCCAATTGCCCGCGATCCGCGAGAGGATTCCGTGATTCAGCCAGCGTTGTCCATGTCCGAACGGCAGCAGGTAGACCGTGCTCCAATTGAACACTTTCGGCAGGTCATACGCGCAAACCCCTTTCGACAACGAAGGGTTGAAGTAGTATTCGTAGGGAGCTCCTTGAGA
The DNA here is from genome assembly GCA_963747535.1 of Terriglobia bacterium. Taxonomy (GTDB): domain Bacteria; phylum Acidobacteriota; class Terriglobia; order Bryobacterales; family Bryobacteraceae; genus CAVVFX01. Next base: position 293,572 of record CAVVFX010000023.1, on the reverse strand, counting down.
GCCATTCTCGGCGTTAAAGTCGCCATTGGAGTCACCCAGGCATTTCTCCCAAGTGAATGCGGCCAGCGTCTGAAGCCCGTGCGAGAAGCGCTTCTGGTACTGAGCCTCCAGTGCATGGAAGCTCGCAAAGCCGGTGGACTCGGAATAATTCCAGCCCTGCGCTGCGAATGGTAAATATTGCTTCTGATTGATCTGCGCTGGAGTCAGCGGTGTAGTGGGACACGTGAACCCCTGGGCCGGATTGTTCTCGCAGAAGGGACCACCCTGCGGGTAATTGGCTTTGCAGCACCATTCGAGCCGTTGCGTATGGCTCCCCACGTAGCCCACCGAAACCATGCTGGTTGCGGACAGTTGCCGCTCGATCTGGATGTTCCACTGCTGCGATCGCGGATCGGTATAGTCCGGCGCGTTGGTATAGCCGCCGAAAGTGGAACCCCACGGCGTCGGAGCCACCACGATCGGGTTGCTCCCGGCCAGACCGGTGACGGAAGAAACGCCGTAGCCTCCGTACGGGCCACAGCTCGCGGCGCTGTTGCAGATGGGCGCAATCGTCGGAGTTGCGGCCGTCCCGATAGGCGCAGTATTGAGCGTATCGGAGACGCCGCGCGTCCAGGGCCAGATCGAACCTTGCAGCGTGTTCTCCGCGTACTGGCTGCGATAGGCAATTGGATCGTAGAAGATACCATAGCCCACCCGCAAAACGGTTTTCGGTTGGACCTGCCAGGCGAGGCCGATCCGGGGACCGATATTATCTTTGATGGCCCTCAGCGTTGGCTGAGCAGACGAGAACACAATATTGTTGAGCGTGTTGTACGTCACTCCGCCGACACTCACGTTAAATGCCGGGTTGGAACTCGACAGGCCTCCTGGAACGCACGGCGGCACCTGTGGTGAACTGCAACCCGTGGTGTACGCAGCGGTCTGCTTCGATCCGATGACGAACTGCCCGGCGGGAAGGTTCAGCGCGTTGACGGTCTCGCCGTTGCTGACCAGCAGTGTGACCGCCGGGTCGTAGTCGTACCGCAATCCGACATTGATCGTCAGGTTCGGGCGCACGTGCCACTCATCCTGGACGAAAAAGCCGATCGGCGTCATTTTGACATGGACCTCCTCATACTGCGGCACGTTTACCGTCAATGCGGAGGGAAGATCGAGCAGTATCGAGGCGAGCGCGTTGCCTTGATTGCTGCCGCACGCGAAAAGCCCGGAGGCGTTGGTCGGGCACGTCTGCGATGTGCTCGAGCTGAACTGCTCGTATTGGTTGGTTTCCAACCGGTTCTCGTAGAGGTATTCGCCGCCGAACCGGACGTTGTGTTTCCCGTGTGTCCAGGTCACCATGCTGCTGAAATCGCTCTCCGGATTCGCGCGATGTTCCGGGCCGACATTGCCGATAACGCTGGGATATCCCGACGGAGTCAGATAGAAGCCCGACGTCGCGCTGAGGTTCGAGAACCCCGCGCTGGTCTCCGGAGTGAGGCCGGCCGGATTGGTTTGATTCACAATGACAGGCCTGGCATTGACGCCGCCGCGCGCTTCGAGGATCAGGTTGGGCGTGAAGATGTGATCCCATGCGCCGCCGATATTCCACGTGTGATACGGGCTCGGCGCCACGGACGTCGTTCCTGCTACGATTCCCGTGGTCGTGTCCCACATCATGTAGGCTCGGGCAAACACGTTGTCCTTGACTCCAAAGTGGTGGTCTACCCGAAAATCGAAATTGTTATTGGTATCGGTCTTGTTGCGGGCATCCAGGCAATTGTCCACCGCAAAGGTGTAATTGGGCGTGAACGCGCAGTTCTTCAATTGCGCAGCAGTGTACGCTGAGATCACGGAAGCCAGCTTCTGATCGATCAGGCCGGTGGGAATCTTGTTGCACGGGGTCCCTCCGGACGACTGGATTCCGTATCCTGACTGGCCAAAAGCCAGGCCGGGATTCTGCAGGGACATCGGATTCCCCGCTGGATCGCAAGTGAACGGCACGGCTGAGTTGGGCCCGGTTTCGGCGAATGGGTTGAAGATTTGACTGGGTGTCACGCCGGTCTTGCTGGAATTCACTGCCCCGATCAATTCCGGAGATACCGTGCCGCTGAAGTCGCCCGCGAGTTCCTGCGCAGTCGGAACCACCGCGAAGGTGTTCTGCGGCTGCGAAAATCTCCAGCCTTCGTAGGCAACATAGAAAAAGGTCTTGTTGTGGATGATCGGTCCGCCAAAGGTGCCGCCGAATTCGTTGTCCGAGTAGCCCAGCGGCGACGTAGGAGTACCCGAAAGGATCGCAGAGGCGCCCGCGGGCGTGAGTTGGCCCGCGTTTACCTCGCTCGTCAGTTTACCGGCAGTCGAGGGACAACTGGCTGGTGAGCAGAAGCCGGTGAACGGGTTGCGGGCATCGAAGATCTGGCTACGGGCAAATTCCCACGCCCCTCCGTGAAATTGGTTGGTACCCGACTTGGTCACAATATTCACTACCGCGCCGAGCACATTCCCGTATTGCGCGTCGTTATTGTGGGACTGCACTTTGAATTCCTGAACGGTATCCGCGATCGGCGGGATCGCCCAACCCCCGCCCCGGTCGTCCGTATTGATGATCCCGTCCATGTAGAACGCGTTGGACCGGTTGCCTGCACCGTTCACCGAAGGCCGGTAGACTACGGCATTAGGAATCGCAATGTTGCCGCCATCCGCGCTGCCGATGCCGTTCCCGCCCTGTGCCGTGTTGATTGGATTGACGCCCGGTTGCAGGATCAGCAACTCCGTGAAGTTGCGGCCGTTCAAGGGCAATTCGTGCATCATCTGTTCGTCGATCGTGGTGCCCAGTTCAGTGCTCGCCCGTTGCAGCATGACGCCCACCGAGTCAGCGCTGACCGTCACCGTCTCAGTCGAGGCGCCCACGTCGAGCGCGATCTTCTCAGTCAGCGTCTGGTTCACGTCGAGCTTAAATACCGGCAGTACAACTTTCTTGAAGCCGCTCTTCTCCACCGTGAGCACGTAGTTGCCGGGCAAGAGATTGATGATGGTAAACGTACCGTCCGAACTCGTGCTTTTCTCGCTTACGACGTTGGTTTCCTGATTTACGACCCGGACCCGCGCATCAGGAACGGTGGCGCCGGTAGGATCTACAACGGTGCCGTTGACTACCGCGGTCGGCGTCTGGGCAAAAACCAGGAACCCAAACACTACTGAAGCAATTACGGTCCGGGTGACAATCACCCGGCCGAAATCAGGAACCGTCATTGGACCCTCCGAAATGTCGAGTTTAGCGATAACGGAATTATGTTGCATCCGCGAAGAACTGTCAAGAAAATAAATTATCGTTAGAGCGGTTACCACCGGTGGAACCCGATTAGCTCTCCGGCTGCATAGTCATCGCAAGTTTCCATTTGACTCGCCGCAAGCGTCTCGCGCGTGGTGCGGCCAACTGGCGTGAGGGTCACTCGCACTTGTCGCCGCGTCCACGTGGAGTGTCGCGCCTTCATGGAATCTCTTCCGCGCATTCCCGAGACAATCTTGACGGTCACTTCCCGGTGAACGATTGAATCACGAGCTTTCGGCTCCCGGCATACACCGCCAGACCGATCGCCGCGGCGATGGCCGTATCGCGCGCCTCGCGCCACGTGCTGCTCCAGAGAAGCCACACGGTAAGCACGAGCACGCCGAGCGAGACCAGCAATCCTCCAGGCACGCGAAAGGTACAGGGAGGTGCTACGGCACGCCTGCGCAGCACGGGTAGCGCCGCACAGGTCGCAGTGTAAACCAGGAGCCGCGCGAGCGTACTAAGAGTCACGGCATAGAGAAAAGTGCCGGAGAGTGTGAGGGCGGCCATGAGAACGGAAGTCAGGAGAATGGCGGCGTGTGGCGTGCTGAAGCGCTTGTTGACAGCAGCCAGAAAGCGGGGCAACTCACCGCGTTCCGCCATAGCGAATGGGAGGCGCGAGGCCGAGAGCATTACGACGTTCAGGTTGCCCAAGATCGAGATGACGGCTCCAATCGAGATGATCGCGGCGCCTGGCTGGCCGAGAAAGTTTCTGGCCGCGTCGGCGAGGGGCCGGTCCGAAGCGGATAGCCCTGGGAGCGTGCCGATGCAAACGATTTGGATCAGGATGTAGAACACCGCGACGATCCCGATCGCCATGAGAATCGCAACGGGCAAGTCACGGCGCGGATCAGTAATTTCCCCTGCGGGAATCACCGCTATCTCGAAGCCAGTGTAAGCGTACACAAGCAACAGCATCGCACTGGAAAATGCGGCTGGAGCCGGCATCGAGCCGAACGAGAGACTCTTTGTATCGAGATAGAAGAACCCGGCAACGATCAGCAGAGCTAGTGGTGTCAACTTGCCTACCGTGAGGATGTTCGTGGCGACGGCGACATCTCGCACGCCGATCAGATTGATCAGGGCAAGAGCCAGGGTGATGGTACACACGACAGCCGCACGCCCGGGACCTGCACCAACCGCAGGCCAGAAGAGAGCGAGATAGCTCAGCATGATGCTCGTGTTCGCCGCGAACGCGGTAATGCGGGCGATCCACATGAGCCAGCCGACCGTGAAGCCCGCGGCTGGTCCGAAAGCCTCGCGGGTGTAGAGATACGGCCCGCCGGTTTCAGTGAAGCGGCTGCCGACTTCCGCAAAACACAGTACGATCATGGCTGCAAATACCCCGCACAACAGGAACGCGGGCAGGCTATAGCTGCCAACCAGGCCATAAACCTTTGAGGGCAGGCCGAAAATACCAGCGCCAACGACGGCGTTGACGGTGACCGCGACGAGGTCCCATTTGCGAATCGAGCGGATCAGACGGGATTCAGCGAATTGCAGCATAGGCTTTTTCATTTACCGCGGTTGCGTGATCACTTGAGTGGCATGAAGCGATCCAGTGGCTAATATACCGTTGACAGTACCGCATTTGCACAACCCCGTGAGGGAGGATGTCGCGGTAGGCGCTGTGCGGCAAAAAGGAGGGACCGCCCGGTGCCTGTCATAGGCGCTAAAGTAAGGGCTCTGGCGTTAAAAATAAGGTGTTTGGCGCGCACGTGAAGCCGATAGATCCGAATGGTTATCGCCTTGACTCGGTAATCGCCGGCCGTGATTGCACTATGGGGCAGACGACAAGAGTTTCGTCGTCGGACGCCGTCTCGTGGCTCGCAGGGGAGGGCAGACCACAAAAAACGATGGTCTGCCCCACGGCTTACGTGAGGCCTGGCATGCGGTTTTATTCAGTTTTCAATGAACTATCGGGTATTCTTACCCGGGTGAAAAAACGAAGCCAATTAGCGGACCGAAGCGCTCATCTGCTGGAGAAAGGCGTTTATGTCCGGCTTGATACGGTTGGCCGACAGGGTCTTGGCGGCGTTCGCGAGAGTGTCCTGGTGGAGGATTTCTCTATCCACTTCCGGGTTCGAAAAAACGAAGCCAATTTCCTGGAGGTTGATGTCACGGCCTTCTTTCTGGTCGGCGCGGCGGACGGTGACGGCATCGCGCATCTCGGACACCTCACGGGTCAGGCGGGTATCGATCAGGTTGCGGGCTTCCTGGAGAGTGGTGGAATATTGCTTCTTCAGGCGGGACTGGTGCTTGCTCATGATGTCGAGGGCTTTGAAGTCGGGCACGTCGGCAGAGAGGATGGCGACCTCGATACGTGCGCAACGCTGGAGGCGCCATTGGGTGTCGCAGAGAAACTGGACGAGTTCCGTTTCGGGGACACAGCCGGGGGCAAAGCTGTCGAACATGCCCTGGCACATGGTGCGATAGGCGGCTTCGTCCTCTTCGGGGAGCAGGATGGTTTTGGCGGTTAAGCCGTGTTTCAAAGAATTTTGAGAGGACGCCGCTTTGCCGGTGTCGGTGCGGGGTCCTGAAGAGTGTTGCGAATTAGCGATGTTGGCGGTGATTTGAGCGGCTGTTGCCATGGGAGTTTCCTTTCGGTCGCGTGAGATTCACTTTCTGATTTATTGGTAACGCGAGGTCAAGCGTGGGGTTAGCGTTGACTGTCTGGAAGTGACTGAAAGGGTTGGAGAGAAATAATGCCAGGCTGCGTGACTACTCAGGCTCGAGGTTTCGGAGGAGGGGATCAGGGAGGGGCCGGGTTCCGAACGGAATGTCGGATGCTCCCCGACGAGCGCGATTGCAGTAGAGTATCGCGTCACATGTCTGGCCAATCCGAGCCTATTTTTCGCTTTTCGGCCACTTGACACTGCGTGGTCGCCGGTGATCTCTTAACCGGAGTATGCTGCGACCCACACCCAAAGAACAAGATCATCTGGCCCAACCTATGACTTGGTCGGACGGGAGTTCTCTTCGTCTTCCTCTGCGGCTCAGCGCCTCGGCGGTCATCTTGCGACGCCAGGCCCCGCCAGCCTACCTTCCGGAGGCCCCCGCCTATGTGTTAGCTCCAGCGCTGAACCTCACCGCAGAGGCGCCGAGCCGCGGAGGAAGACGCAGAGTATGATGGGGCTCCGGATTGGCCACCCATCGAATGGCCACGATCGGTGAGAGAAAAGAGTGGAAAGAAATGGTTGTCCTGGTATTCTGTCATTTCCAAACATGGGCTGGTTAAGATTCACATGTCTGCACGGTCATTTCCAACTTCGCAGTCTAAGGCGTCGGTGTGGCTGAGTGTAGTTGGCCCTGACGCGGTCCCGATTCGCTCTGATGTTTGATTCGTTCTAAGAATCGAACGCCAGAAAGCTATATGCATTTTAAGTTACGACTTACTCGAATGCAGGTTACATTGTGAATAAGTTTGTTAGGCTAGTGACTTACTTCCCCACTCAGTGAAACGATAGAAAAAGTTACGGCATCGACCTCCGCCACTGCTCTTATGCAAAAAGATTCGCAAGTTATACTTGGCCAGGACACCTATAGAAGTTTTGGGATGAAATGGAATGAAACGGGGAACTGGAAGGACTGTAAGCTATTGAAAACATGGTGGCCAGGGACGGAATTGAGCCGCCGACGCCAGCCTTTTCAGGGCTGCAATCTCCAATTACTCCCGTGGCGTTGCGTCAGCTGGCCGTCTGACCCCCATCACACTGAAGTGTGGAACTCAGCGCTAGCCTGGAAGTTTGGAAAGTTGCCAGGGAGCATGGGCCTTATTTTAGCGCCAATGCCGGTGCCTCTAGCGACCGGGTCGATGCGAAGAGCGCGACCTCAACTCACGCTCCGCGTCACGCGTTACAACCGATCTGGAAGCCATGAATCAACTTAAATCGCTTTGAAGCGATGCTCAACCGAGGCCTCATGCGTGGCGATTGTAATCTCATTCACGCGATAGATATCGGCCGGCGTGAGCGTCTGCGGTTTGCCGAGATACACTGACTGCACAAAATCCAGAAACACCGATTTCCTGGCAGGCAGCGGAGCGACCTTGTGGGGCTTGCTACTGCCATTGACCAACACTACCCCGAGGTCCGCCATGTACTCGGCGATGCCCTTGGTTCCAGCCAGGCGAAGACGATCGTCTCCATGCGCCGGCGCGGTGTCGGGTCGAAGATAATCCATGTGCAAAGTCGCGACGCCGCCGTTGTCCAATTTGTAGACGGCGGCCGTGACATTCTCCATCGCGCCGATTTCGGGGAAGGCTACGTGGGATTGATAGCCCGCCACCTCGACCATCTCGCGGCCACTGCAGTGGCGCATCAGGTCGATCATATGGATGCCGATCCACAGCACCGTGCTGCCATAACTGTTGCGCTCCTTCTGCCACTCCGGACGCGGGCCCAACTGGTAGGACTTCTGTCCCGTGATCTGCGCCACTTCACCGATCTCGCCCGAATCCACGATAGCCTTGAGCGCCAGGTACTCAGGATCGAAACGCATCGGCAGGAGCATGCTGAGACGAACCGACGGGTTCGCGTAAGCCTGCTTCACCGCGGCCAGATCCCGACGGTTGAGAGCCAGCGGCTTTTCGGCGATCACGTGGAGACCCTTGGCTGCGCATGCCAGAATCGCTTTGGTCCTCCGGCCATCGTTATTGCAGACCGCGACCATGTCGAGTTTCTCACGCTCCAGCATGGGGGCGTAGTCGTCATAGCGGGTAGCTTTCTGGACCATCGCATTCTTGCGGCTCGACTCAAATGTCTTAGGGTCGGAGCCGTCGACGGCATACGCCAGCAACGCGACATCCGGCAGCCGAGGCAACTGCCCCAGCACTTCTCCGGGATGCCCATCGAAGCCAATCATGCCGAGCCGCACCTTGCGAGGAAGACGGACAACGGGCTCCAACTCCTGCGCCAGCAGCGTCCCCGCGGCGCCGGCAGCCAGCAATAGTGCGCGTCGTGTGTGCATATGAGAGTTTACATTTAGTCGGGTAGCGCGAAGGTCAGGATGGCCGCTCCGGAAGGCATGGTGATGTATTGTTTCCCATTCACCCTGTAAGTGATCGGCGCCGTCACCAGACGCGCACCGGTATTGATTTTCCAGAGATTCCTGCCATCTACGGCATCGAGAGCCATGAAGTAGCCGTCTTCGTCGCCGCTAAAGATGAGGCCGCCGGACGTGGACAAAGTTCCAGCCCACGATGGTTGGTACAAGCGGAAATCCCATTTGGTCTCGCCAGTCGAGGGATCGAGCGCCTTCAGCACGCCCCAACTCTCCTCCCCGTTGGCGCCGCGGAAGACGCTCCCCCAATAAGGTTTCCCTTCCACGTAGACGGGAGGCGCGCTGTAATAGATATTGCACGCTTCCTGTACCGAGACATAAAACAGCTTAGTGACCGGATTGTAGGAGGTCGCCATCCAGTTGTTGCCGCCGCCCAGTCCGGGACAGGTGCGCGTGCCATCAGGGGTCGGCTCGTAGTTGGGCATCAGAATCGGGCGCCCCTTGGAATCGAGTTCCTTGGCCCACGTCTGCCGCGCGTAAGGTTTGCCGAGGAGATACTCTCCGGTCTCGCGATCAAGCACGTAGAAGAAAGCGTTGCGATTCGCCTGTACCACCACTTTCCGCATGCGGCCCTTCCAGTTCAGGTCCAGTAGCATGGGCGTTTCGGTGGCGTCCCAATCGTGCAGATCGTGAGGCGTGAACTGAAAATGCCACTTGAGCTTACCGGTGTCCGGATCGAGCGCGACCAGCGAGCACGAGTATAGGTTATCGCCGCGGCGGCTACCGCCGTAAAGGTCGGGCCCGGGATTGCCGACTCCCCAGTAAGTGGTGTTGAGTTGCGGATCGTAAGTTCCGGTTAGCCAGGCCGGCCCTCCACCGCGCATCCAGGAATCGCCGAGCCAGGAATCGCCGCCGGGTTCGCCAGGACCGGGAATAGTCCAGAACCGCCAGGCCCGTTTACCGGTTGCGGCATCGTAGGCATCGATGAACCCGCGCACACCCTGTTCGCCGCCGGAGATGCCGACCAGCACCTTGTCCTTGATTATGAGGGGCGCGAGCGTAGCGTAGTGCGTGCCGGCCTTATAGGGCGCCATTTCGGCCTGCCAGAGGAGGCGCCCGGTCCGGATGTCGAGAGCTACCAGATTGGAGTCGGGAGTGACCATGAACAGGCGTTCGCCCAGCACGCCGAATCCCCGATTCACTCCGGAGGTCGCGCGGCCCGGGGGAAAGTTATGGTGGTAGGACCAAAGCGGGCGGCCGCTGTGTGCATCGAGCGCGACTGCATTACCGTCGCCGACGGTCGCGTACATAATGCCATCGATCACCAGCGGGACGGTCTCGTTGGCGCCGCCCTTTCCGGTCTGAAACATCCAGGCGAGCCGCAGATCCTTCACGTTTTTCGTGTTGACCTGATCGAGAGTACGATGACGAATGGCGGTGTAATCTCCCCAGTACGTCAACCAGTTCTGCGGTTCTTCAATGGCATGCAGGAGACGGTTATAAGTAACCTGGGCGGAAAGGCCGGGAGCACAGAACAGCGCGATAGAAGCGAGGATCGGGGGCCGCATTAGTGAATACCTCCAGCTTTGCTGGCATCAGCGCCGGCCGCCTGCTCACCGCGTAACGTTTCGAGATAGGCGAGGAGGTTTTGTAAGTCAGTCGGGGAAAGGTGAGTGTAGGCGGGCATCATACTCTTGGTTTCGTGAATAACTTCTTTCGTTTCGGACTTATCAAACAAAGCGAAGTTCTGGTCCGGCTTGCGGATCTGCACCGTGAAAGTATCTTCGTTAATGCGCACACCGCTTATCCGCCGGCCATCCTTAGTTACGACCGTTACACCGCCGTAATTGTCCGCAATGTCGGCGGAGGGATCGACGAGGGACTCGCGGATGTATTCGAGCGAGCGGCCGGCGCCGATCCGCGTCAACTCCGGGCCGTAAATGCTGCCCGTATTCCCGATGCGGTGGCAGTTCGAGCATCCGTTGCGCGAGTAGACCAGTTCTCCGGCGTGCGCGTCACCCGGCGGCTTGGCGGTTGCGGGATGCGATCCAGAGAGTCCGTGTAAAAACTGCACCAGAGCATCGAGATCGTCTTTAGGGAATTCAAAACCCGGCATGGTGGTGCCCGGAACGCCATGAGTGATGAGGTTCTTAATGACATCGTCGCCGGCGCTGTGGAGTAAATTACTGGAGATCAGACTGGGGCCGCGCCCGCCTTGGGCGGTGAGTCCGTGGCAGAAGGCGCAATTGCTGCGGAAAACGGCTTTGCCCTGGTCGAGTCCGGCTTCGTTGATCTGGGCAGAGCAAAGCGGAACGAGCAAGCCGGCGATGACGAGGGTCAGCTTCATGGATTATTGTATTGTACAGTGCCGGGACAGGCTAAAGTCTGTCACACAAGCGTCTGGATGCTATTATGCTTTAAAGCGTTCTAATGGCCGCCAATACACTTACATCGAAAGCCGCGCCGCTGCTTCGCCAGTTGGGGTTTTATAGCGCTACGGCGTTGGTGGTCTCGAACATGGTGGGAACAGGCATCTTCACCACTACCGGCTTCGTGGCCGGCGATCTCGGTTCAGCGTCGCTCATTTTGTGGGTCTGGGCGGTGGGTGCTTTCTTCGCGATCTGCGGTGCCATGACTTACTCCGAGTTAGGGATTAACTTCCCGAGTTCGGGCGGAGAATACGTGTATCTTACCGAAGCTTATGGCCCGGCCTGGGGATTCATGAGCGGCTGGGTCTCGTTCTTTGCGGGATTCTCTGCGCCGATCGCAGCGGCAGCCCTGGCGTTTGCGTACTACACCGGATACTTCGACCCGGTATTCAAGATGAACAATCCCGCCTGGGTAACACTCGGGTCGGGCACGATGATGTTGCGCTTCGGCGGGGCGCAGGCTCTGGCCGCGTCGTTGATTGCTGTTTTTACGATCCTCAATTGCCTCGGCGTGAAGCGGATTTCGCGCATCCAGAATGCACTCACCAGCACCAAGGTGATCGTGATCGTGGTCTTTGTCATCGCCGGATTCGTAGCCGGCACCGGTAGCTGGAGTCATTTTTCGCAGGATGCCGCGCGGACCTCCTCCAATTCTTTGCCAGTCCAATTTATCGTCAGCCTGGTCTGGGTGATGTTCGGATACAGCGGCTGGAACGCTGCCACGTATGTCGCCGAAGAAATCCGTTCGCCGCAAAAAACTCTGCCGGCTGCGATTGCAGCGGGAACCGTACTGGTGACCGTGCTGTATCTCGGGCTGAATGTCATGTTCATCTATTCGACTCCACTCGAGAAGATGAAGGGCGTGGCCGCCATCGGATCGCTCGCGGCTTCGAATCTCTTCGGTCCGAATATCGCTGGAGCTTTTGCCGGGCTGATGGCGATTTCCATCGTTTCGACGGTGAACGCGATGATTACCATCGGGCCACGGGTGTACTATGCCATGGCCAAGAACCGGGCGTTCTTTGCGACCGCGGCGCGGGTCAATCCGAAGTACCACACGCCGGTTGTGGCGATCGTAGCCCAGGGCATCTGCGCGATCCTGATGACGCTGACACCGTTTCCGGACCTGATGTACTACATCGGGTTCAGCCTGACGATCTTCACGCTCCTGGCGGTCGGGTCGATCTTCATCTTCCGGCGAAGGACAGGCTGGCAGCGCCTCGGTGCCCTGAACTTCGCATGGCCGTTGATTCCGGTGGCTTATGTGGTGATCGGGATCACGACTATCGGCTATGGGTTTGTCTACGCTCCCTGGCCTTCCGCCGCATCACTCGCGACCATTGTTATCGGTGCGGGGATCTACCGGCTGGTTTGGAAGAAGCACGAACTGGCAGGCTAAAGGCTGTCAAGCGGCTGGTGAACAGCCCGCAGACCACGAAAAACGATGGTCTGCGCCACGGTTTGGCTGAAATGGCCGAACCAGGGTGGGCTTACAGGGGTTCGTAGCAGGCGCGGGCGGGGTGGCATTCGTAGTCGTCGGCCAGTTTGCTATCCGGACCGAGACAGTTGCAGGTGTGCTGGCACCAGAAGGATCGATCGTTGCCGTGCGGGACCGCGGGGTCCCACACGGCTTCGATGTACAAACCTTTCCAGCGGAGATTACGGCAGCGGTCCATACCTACCCGAGTCAATCCGGACCGCTCGCCGAGATCGGGGTTCATTTACGCGGCGCTCCCTGCCGCCAGGAGAGCGCGTTTCACTGCGACCTGGGCGAGTTTGACTTTGTATGCGTTGTTGCTCAGCGGAGTCGCGCCAGTGGTTGCCTGCTTGGCGGCCGCCTCGGCTGACGCTGCGTTTAGCGGTTTACCGGCCAACGACTGACCGGCTGCTTCGGCGAGCCACGGCGTGGGCGCTACGTGCCCCAAGACCACGCGCGCCGACTGGACAGTGCCGCCGCTCATCTTCAGCGAGACCGAAGCCGCAGCCAGGGGCCAATCGAGCGCCGCCTTCTCACGGACTTCGTACGTCGAATTGTGAGTACCCAACGGGACATGGATCTCGGTGATGATTTCGTTGGGCAGCATCGCGATCTCCCGCGCGCCTTCCGCTGTTGGGGTGACGAAGAACTTCTCCGCCTCAACATCCCGCGATCCGGTGGACGAAACCAGGCGAATGGTCGCATTCAAAGCTACCAACGCCGGGCCGAAACTCGAAGCACTGACGAAGTAAGCCGGGCCGCTATTGCCGAGAATGGCGTGATACTGATTCTCGCCGCCGGGGACCAGCGACTTGCCGTCCGGACCCTTGGCCAGGAGGCCGTAGCCTTGCCGGTAATACCAGCAACGCGGGCGCTGGCAGAGGTCACCGCCAACGGTTCCCATGTTACGGATCTGCGGGCTTGAGACGCCCAAGGCCGCTTCGTGCAGCGAGGGCAGACTCTTGGCGATTAGCGGGCTCTCCGCAATCTCATCGAGGGAGACCGCGGCGCCGATGCGGATGGAGTTCTTGGCTCCGGTGATGCCGTGAAGCTCCTTGATGCCCTTCACGTTGACGACGAGGCGAGGCGTGACGAGATACTCCTTCATCATGCTGATGAGGTCGGTCCCGCCGGCGAGCACTTCCACTTCTCCCCACTTATTGGAGAGCATCCCGGTGGCGTCTTTGACGCTGGACGGGCTGGCGTAGGCAAAATTCTCCATTTATGCATTCCTCCTTTCGAGGGCGGCAAGCACCCGCCTGGGGGTCACCGGCACTTGCGGCACCCGGACTCCTATGGCATTCGCCACAGCATTTCCAATTGCCGCGATCACTCCGACTGCACAGGGCTCACCGAGTCCGATAACACCGCGCTTATCGTTCTCCGGACGAACGTCCATGTGGGCCACGATCTCGCCGATATCGCCGATACCGGCCAGTTTGTAGAACTCCATATCGGCATTCAGCATGCGGCCAGTTTGTGAATCCATCACACGCTCTTCCATCAGAGCGCCGCAGATTCCCATGATGATCGCACCGTTGACCTGGCTTTCCGAAAGGCGAGGATTGATCACCAGGCCGACGTCATGCACCGCGACGAACTTCACCATCTTGACGATGCCGGTATCGAGATCGACCGATACTTCGGCCATCTGCACGCCGCCGACCTGTCCGGTGGTGAGACCGTCGGGTTTGCGCGAGTCGTGCTCGCCCATCTCGGAGATGTTGTTGACACCGAGCTTCGAGCAGGCCTGATTCCAGGTCAGGCTCTTCGACGCGTTGCCTTTCACCTGAATGCGTTGATCGACCGCGATCAGTTGGTCCGCCGGAACATTCATCCCGGGCGCGACCGCTTCGAACAGCTTGTTCAACGCGTTCACGGTGGATTTGCGAGTGGATGCCGAGACGCCGCCGACGGTAGTAGAACCGCCCGAACCGCCCGAAACCGGATACTTATTGCTGCCGATCTTGAGCGTAATGCCGGCCATAGGCAGGCCCAGGGTTTCCGCTGCCACTTGCGTGATGATGGTGCGCGTTCCGGTGCCGAGATCCTGCGACCCCAGCTCGACTACCACGTTGCCATTGGGAAAGATGGTGGTCTGACACTTACTGTTGTGGCCTGCGCCGCCCCAGGTAGCAAGCGATACGCCGAGGCCTTTGACAAGAGGTCCGGGTCCGGAATCGCCGCGCTGGTGCCACTTTTTCTGCCAGTCCATCAGCTCGGAAGCCTTGGTGAGCTGATAAGCATAAGTGTCGGCGCGGCCGGTGAGACCGAGGTTCTTCCGGTGCATCTCGACCGGATCCATCTTGAGCTTGGCCGCGAGATCCTCGAGGGCGCTGTAGGTCAGATAGGCGGCTTGCGGATGGTTGGGAGCACGCCAGGCGCGCGATGGGCCGGCGTTGACCGCGACCGCGCTATGGTTCATGCGCTTGTTGGGAATTTCGGTGAACACATAGGGGATGGGAGGCATGCCACCGCCGCCGATCCCGCCAGTGGCCCAGGATTGGGACTGCCACGCGACCAGCGTGCCGTCCGATTTGGCCGCGACCTTAATATTGGCGAAGCCCGAGGGACGGTTGCCGGCGATCATGAGTTCGACATTGCGGTCGAGGAACATCTTGACAGGCTTGCCACCGCTCATCTTCGATAAATTGGCGCAGACCACACCCCAGCGGTCGGCCGAGAATTTGCTGCCGAAGCCGCCGCCGATGTACTGCATCTCGACGTCGATCTTTTCGGGAGCGAACTTCAGCAGATTGGCGATGTCGGTGCCGATGCCGGAGACGTTCTGGGTAGACGGCCAGTAGTTCATGGAATTGCCGTCCCACTGGATGGTCTGGCCGTGCGGCTCGAGGCAGCAATGGGTGATGACCGGGATGGCATAATGCCCTTCGGACACGACCACACCCGCGTCCGTGAAGGCCTTGTCGGGATCACCGGTGACTTGCTCGCCGGCTGCTTTCGCGCGTTTGCCAGCGGCTTTCAGGTCGTTTTCGTTGACCAGGTGATCCATGATCTCCCAGTCGATTTTGACCTTGCGGACCGCGTCGCGAGCAATTTCTTCGCGTTCGGCCGCGACCGCCACGATTTCGGCGCCGGCCCACTGGATCTCGTCGCCGACCTTGGCGATTTCGTAGACCGCGGTGACACCCGGCGTCGCTTTGGCGGCGCTGGAATCGATGCTCTTCACGCGGCCATGAGCCACGGGCGAGCCCATCAGGACGCCGAAGACCAGGTCCTTGCTCCAGTAGTCCGATGAGTATTTGGCTTTGCCAGTCGATTTCTGGGGTCCATCGAGGCGAGTTGGTGTCTTGCCGATCACGCGCCGTTCTTCCATCGGCGGATATTGGTAATTGGTCTCAGCCATTTTTCCCTCCCTTCATATTTTTCGAGGCTTCGAGGACAGCAGCACGCACGCCTACGTAGGTCCCGCAACGGCAGAGATTGCCGCCGAGTCCCTTTTCCACGTCTTCATAGGTGGGGTTGGGATGGCGGTCCAGGAAATTCTTGGCAGCCACCACGAAGCCGGGCGTGCAGTACCCGCATTGCTGGCCGTCGTTGTTCACGAAGGCCATAGAGACGGGATGCATCTTGGTGTCGGAGGTGAACCCTTCGATGGTTTCGATATTCTTGCCTTGCGCGTCGATGGCCAGCGTGGTGCAGCTATACACCGCTTTGCCATCGATGATGGCGGTGCACGCGCCGCAGGTTCCACGATCACAGACGCGTTTTACGCCGGTGAGGCCCATGTTGTTACGCATGGCGTCGAGCAGCGTGGTCCGCGGTTCGACGGTCAACGGGACCGACTTACCATTGATCTTGAGCGAAATGGATACGGCTGACGGACCGACTGCGTTGCCGGCGGCTTTGGCAGCCTCAGCCGGCGTTTCGAGGATGGCGGTGGAGAGCGCTCCGCCGGCGAGCGACGCGCCTTTGATGAATCCACGCCGGGAAAAAGCGGCTTTATTCTTCTTGTCGGGAGGGGAGTCAGGAGGTTTGGTCATAAAGCACCTGCCTTTCGTGAGTTAAGTAACAGAGGCAACACGGGATCTTAAGGTGAATCGAACTCACTATAGCACGGTGGAACGAGGATGCGTAGGGGTAGATCAGGGTCGGCTTGCCGGATAAGGATAGGCCGGGCGGCGGGTGCGCTTGCGGGCCAGCAGCATAAGGGAATCATAAAGTGGCTTCATATGTGTAAAAAGCTTTTGTGAGCGGTGCAGCGGAAAGCCGGTCCAGGCGCGAGATGAGGTCAAGACGGGCGGCGTTGAAGTGTTGAAGTTGAGAACGTCGTCGCTGGACATAGATATGGCCTGCTGATTCAGTGATACCAGATGGCGGACCGGGATTTGAGCGTTTGGATCAGAAGTGGTTTGTTTGCATATTATTAAAAAGCAAGCCCTCTTTGGCGAGGGCGTCGATGTTCGGCGTGGCGATAGGGCTACCGTAGCAGCCCATCTGGCCAAAGCCGGTATCGTCCTGTACGATGAACAGGACGTTGGGTGCGCCTTCTTTCGCCCGCAGCGGTTCGGGCCATGCGGGGCTCGAGACATCGAAGGTCCGTCCGATGACGCCGTTGAATGCGGTTCCTGGTTGGTATTCTTTGAGAGCCATTTTGATGTGTTCTTTTTGAGTTACGGCGGACGACGATGCAGATCGCAATGAGGCGGATTCAAAATATTAGGTGCCGTTCCAGGCAGATTGCGGGTGAAGTGTGCCCGCGCCATGTGATCATGAACTAAGACACTACAATGTACTGGAACGTACGCAAGGTAACCTATCGAGGCTATCGGGTCGCCGAAGGCTGGGAAGTAGTCGTGAAAAGGCCCGATCAACCCGTGCGCCCGCTGGATCTGCCCCGACGCAAAGGCGAATGGGCTCATAGCATCCTCCAGGATTACCTGGGCGACGAAAACCGCGCCGCGGACCTGCACCATGATTTCGGCGCGCTCACTATCCGCCGATTCACCGAGAATTGGGAACTGAACGAAAGCGATATCGAGGACGCTCTGATGGAAGTTGAACTCCTCAGAGCACGCTGGCGTGTTGCGCTAGCGAGGGGATAGCGCGCCCGCTAAAGGTCCCTACACGAAGAACTTATGCCTGAGCCCCAGGAAGTCGCGATCTGGGAAAGTGAGATTAGAAGACCAGCCTTCCAGCCGGCCCAAGCGCAGGTACGTGAGGAGTTGAACTTGATGCACGGGAGAAGAGACGTTCAACCGCTTTGACCTCCGCGACTACGGCGCCGACCTCTGCCAGGTCGACGCGAGATCCGCAAACGAGTTTGAGTCCTTTGTAAACTAACGGTAGAGGCAGTTCCAACTCAAAAGGTGTCTTCCGCAAGGTGAGTTCTTAGCAGAGGCATTGGATGGAGGCCCTACAACAGCCCAGGTCCAAGGGCGCGACGCACTTCGATCGCCGCACCGATCACGGCTTCGGTTATCTCGTTCACCTTCACAAGCGTGAGTCTATCGCCGTTCACACCGGTCCGACGCACGGCCTGATCGAACGGATTCCCAAGACCCATCGCTACCAACTCACGAAATTCGGATTCCGGCGTCGCCGCTTTTTGTACCCGCACTTACTCCAGAATTCTGCGGCCCGTGAAGGCGGAGCCGGCGCAGTTGATAGGTCATACGGCCTTGGGTGAATTGAGCGACGGGCTGGCCCCGCAAGTCGGCCAATTTGCGCCGCAGGTCCCGGTTGGAGAATCCGGCCGGCAACAGATCGAAAAGCAGTAAAGCGTTCCAGAGGCTCTGAACCATCGGATCGGCGAAGCGGAGAGCCGAGGCTCGTTGCCCACGAAGGAAGCGAAGTGCCCCCTCCAGGATCTGCAATCGGCCTACGATTACGTTCAAATACATGCGGTCGATCGATTCCACTTGCAGCGTCACGTGCCGGTCCAATACTTCGGCCACGGTCTGTGGTAATTTCGATGGCGGCTCCGCTTGCGGAGTGCCTTTACGGCCGGGCGATCGCCTTACGGTGGTCCCACTCATGGAGGTTATTGAATACCTTCCATCTCATGCACGCAAGCGGAGCCTGCGATCAGTTTGCTTGCGCGTTGGCGTTTCGCCGCATTAGCAGTTGGGTCACGATAGATGCTCCCTCTGCGCCGTCTGCGTCTCTGCGATTAATCATTGAACCGGACGCTGGGGTCGACCGCAGGCGCGGAGGTCGCAGAGAAAAGGAGCCCAGGGGAGAAGAGCAACCAGGATAAACTCATGCGATGAAGGTCAATGAAGTCACGGAGGCAATTATCGGCGCTGCCATAGAAGTGCATTGCACGATTGGGCCTGGACTGCTGGAATCTGCTTATGTCCAATGTCTTTGTTACGAATTAGCTTTGCGCCAAATACCCTTCCAGTTGGAACTGCCGCTGCCGCTACAATACAAGGGACTTAAACTCGATTGTGACTATCGGCTCGATCTGGTCGTGGCGGACGCCGTAGTAGTGGAGGTCAAGGCCGTTGATCGCATCACCCCCCTCCACGAGGCTCAACTGCTGACATACCTGCGTCTGGGTGGCTGGAAGCGGGCCTCCTCATCAACTTCATTGCGTGATGGCATTGTACGGCGGGTGCTGGCATCCGATGAGTCCTAGCTCGTAGCGGCGGGCCGATCATGCGCGTCTAGCCGACGCCTTACAACGCCCACATGCTCGTCGGTCTGAGGCGGAGCCTCGTTAGTGTCCTGAGTTAGAAGTTCGCGACGTAAGTCTACGGCTGCTGCGCAGCCGGGCAGACCACAAAAGACGATGGTCTGCCCCACGGTTGGGCGTTTTACTTAGTCAACGAATTTGCAACTCATGACACTTGGTTGAGATTTGAGACGTTTGGGATCAGAAGTGGTTTGTTTCCAGTGGGAAATGATTGAAGATCCGAAGAATTTCAGGGTAGCGAAATTCGGTATAAGTTCCGATGCACCGTGGTATTCACGTACGCGAAGTGTGCGGGGTCCTTGCCGGGGACGAGTTCACCTCGCGCGATCGTTAGCGCTCCCGGCATAACACTGGCTTGGGCGAGCGGCTCGATCCCTCCGCGTGGAAGATCCGGCAGGGTTTCTCCGGGCCCAACAGGAATTGCCAGACTTCTGCCGAGACCTGTACGCGACGGCGCCTCGACTGGAATCACCAGAAACTTTCCGTTAGAGGACCATTTCGGAACACAGAAATCCGGGCATATGATCTGCGCAGTTCCGCCATTGGTCGCAATCACCATGGTCCGAACGCCAGTGCTCGCTGGAACGGGAACCCTCGCCATTACCCACCGGCGTCCGGGTGAGATGCCTTGAAGGGTGTTGATTGGAAATGGAACCACCTTCGAACGCCCGGACCCGTCCGGGTTCATCTGTTCCAGGTAGTTGAAGTTTCCCTCCGCGGCTTGAAACAAGATCTGCCCACGCGGTCCGAAGTGCGGCCGCGTTTCGCTGGAATTGCCGATTCGTCTCGCGGGCGAGCTTCGGTCGACAGGGGCGAGCCAAAGTTGCATGGCTCCGCCCCGCTTGGCGGTGGAAAAGACCACTTGTTTACCATCCGACGAGACATCGTAAGCGAGCATGGAGACCCCTGGGAACACCGCTTCACTCTTGCCGGACTCGACCCTCATCCGCCAGAGTTCCGGGCCGGAACCCTCTGACCCATGCCGCAAAAGGTAGTACAGAACGCTGTCGTTCGCGTCAAAGGAAGGAGGGGAGATGTCCGCCACTACTTCTCCCTCCGATGACAGAGATCGCTCGCCATCGGTATCGTGA
This sequence comes from Terriglobia bacterium, assembly GCA_963747535.1. GTDB lineage: Bacteria > Acidobacteriota > Terriglobia > Bryobacterales > Bryobacteraceae > CAVVFX01. The sequence continues at coordinate 273,606 of CAVVFX010000023.1, read as the reverse complement.
ATCCAGATGGCGCTTTGATGCACTCCCATTGAAGTGATGATGGAACGGCCATCCTGCTCTACGGCTACTCCCTCCGCTTCGATCGGGCCAGACGTGATTCGCTCTGGCTCCCCGTCCGGAAAGCGCTGGCGCCACAGGTGGCTGTGCCCATCCACCGACGCCGTGAAATACATCCACAACCCGTCCGGGGACCAGCCGGTAGATCTGCACGAACCCTGAGGGCCGATTGATCTGGCATCGAAGCGGCCGTCGAGGGAAATAAGCCGGCAGGGCGCCCAATCCCCTTTTTCGTCCATCTCGACCACCAAAGCCGATCTGTGGTCGGGAGAAGCCGAGGAGTAATGCGCCATGGCCCGTTCGTGGGGTGGGAAATATATATCGCGAAATTCCTGGCCGGTCGCCGTTCCGGCGACGATTCCCATGTGCTGGCCTGAGCGGGTTCGGGAGAAGAGAAGTTGGTGCTGGTCGAGCCAGGTCAGTCCGGCGGCATTGTTAAGAAAAAGGTGCGAATCGCCGCCGAGAACGGAAACTGTATAGGTGGACCAACTGGGAAGCTGCAGCGCGGTATAGGCGATCTGGGCCCCATCGGGCGTGAACGCCGGATTGTATTTCAAGCGAGGGTCGTCCGTGAGGCGTCGGGCTTCGCCGTTGGGAAGGACCTTGACGTAAATTTGATCGGCTGACAGGAAGCTGCTGCTGCCACGGATGAACGCGACCATACGGCCGTCCGGCGACAGGGCTGGAGCGACCGCGGAATCCGTGAAATCGGTTAGCTGGGTGTACTTCACTCCAGCCGGATGAACGCGACGAGCAGAATACAGAGCTACGCCGCTAATCGACAGAACAGCGATGATGCCCAAGGCCAAGTGCGATCGAGATACTTTTCGCGCAGGCAGCGCGGGAGAAAGGAACACCGGGGCGACGGGATCCGGTGGTGTAGGATCAACAGTTGCGGCTGCGTCGATTTGGGTTGGGATCGCCGGCTCCGCACCGGCGTGGTTTGCGCCATCCGGCTCGGGAGCGCCCGGCGCGAAAGCTACCTTGGCGATGAATCGATAGCCCTGTTTGGGCAGCGTTTCGATATAAAGCGGGTCCGAAGCTCCGTCGCGCAAAGCGACCCGGATTTGACGAATGCAATAGTTTAAGCCCTGGTCAAATTCGACGAAAGTCGCATCGCCCCAGACGCGCGTTCTTAATTGCTCGCGAGAAACGATCTCACCAGCCCTCTCGAGCAGCACACCCAAAACACGAAGAGGTTGGGGCTGAATTTTGACAGCCCGGTCCTCGCGGAAAAGCTTCCCGGACAGGAAGTCGAATTCGAAATTGCCAAAACGCAGCCGCCCGTTGCCGCCCACGTCCATCCCGTAACCCTCTGCTTGCCGTAGTTTACACCCTCAGGTGAGATGAGGAGGTCCTCAGCGGGAACTCATGAGGCTGGCAACCAGGTTGACGTTATGTTCGAACCAAGCCGGCAGAAGCCGGCATTGGAGAAGGAGAACAAGGATGACTCAATTCACAACGATGACACCGACGCAAGAACATTCCCGACGGCACAGATTATCGTGCCCCAGCGGCGCACCGTTCAGTGATTCACAAAGAAACCTGCGAACGACGAGTTTGCAGTCTGTGATCGGAGGAAACATGATAAAAGTGATACACCGCGCGATAACGACAAGTTTGAGTGCAGCGGCTGTTGGGATACTGTTCGTTTCAGCGGCAAGTGCGTGCGCTCCGACTGAACTCGGAGCGCCGTTCGCCATGCAACAACTCAGGGTGGACCCGCAGAATCCCCTGGAGTCGGTTTCATCTGCGAGTCTTGCTCGTGACTTGAGCAGTGCGTCGAATCAGAGCAACGCGTCGATCGTTGGAATGTGGAGTATTCAGTTTCTCTCGGAGGGCAACACGACCCACAATCCATCCATTCCGGATGGAGCCATGATTGACTTCGGATACAACCAGTGGCACAGCGATGGAACGGAAATTCTCAATTCCGGCGCACGATCTCCGGCGCAGGAGAATTTCTGTTTAGGGGTGTGGCAGAAAACCGGGCACTCCACTTACCTGCTCAACCATTTTGCCCTTAATTACGACGCCACAACGGGAGTGATGATCGGCAAAATCAGCATCGTTGAAATGGTTACGTTGTCTCCAGGGGGCACCAGTTATAGCGGAACGTTTGTCTATACCGTCTTCGATACCAAGGGGAACAAGACTGACCGCCTGACCGGCCAGGTTACGGCCGAACGGATTACCGTGGACACGGCGACTCCCTGAACGGATGAGGCGCAGCTACCACGATGAAGTAACGCTCCAGGCGGCGCGGCCTATTGAGACTTGGCTGCGCCGCGTCGCCGGTTGCTCGCATCGGCTCATATAGGCCGGCATCGTTGGGCATGGCGGATGCCCGGCGCATCGAGAGCCATTTCCGACCAACCGGATTACGAACATCTGAACTGGTGGACGGCGGCACGCTGCAGGATCGGGCACGCCGCGAAAAGTGGACGTGGCGTCAGACAAGTGGAGTTGCTGGAAGGATTGGCGGTGGCTCACGAGGTTGAGCAAAGCGTTGCTCGAGTTTGCGCACCAACAAGCTCCCTTACGGTCACGGCTCAGTAGGATGTGTTAGCGATGCGCGGCGTCAATTGATCTACTCGCTCTCATCTTCTTCGTCTTCCTCATCTGCAAACTCGGAAGCGGTTTCAGCCATCAGGATGGCCTCGTCGGCCGTCTCCGCAATTTCTTCGTCGTCAGAGTCGGCCAGGTCTTGCAGGATTTCCCGCGCATCGGCCGGGCGGATGCTGGCGACGGCATTGATGGCGGCAAGCAGCAACGGCTTTGGGGTTGCGGCGTTATCGACGAGTGCGACGACGTGAGGCCACGCCTCGGCCAGTGCCCAATTGCCGGCCGCTTCGACGGCCTCGTAGTGAATATCCGGGTCGGCGTTCTTCAAGGCCTCCAGAATTTGTTCGTCAAAACCGCGAACCCAGCGCATCGAGAAGACAGCCGTGAGGATCCAGTCTCTGTCTCCGCTGGAGAACGCGGCGTTGATCGCGTTCCGGTGCCAGTCCTCGGGAGCGCGCACCGATGCCTCCAGGATTCGCCGCCGGACTTCCTTGGGAATACTGGCATCGAAATAATGCTTCTCGAACAAATCCTGGATTTTACGAAACGTGACCTTAGTAATGGGGACATCGTCGGGATCGTCGAATTCATCGATATAGGCCTGTTCCAGCACTGCGCCGAGGGCAATTGCCGCCCTGGCGCGCAGTTGCTCCGGCTCGTCGGGACTGCGGACGATCGCCGTTAAGGCATCGGCCAACCCGTCGTTCATGACGGTGAGATCGCCCGCCAGTTCGGCGGCGATGAGCCGGTCGGACGCCGTGGCGTGACGATCACGCAGAACCTTCAGAAATCTTTTCCCGGCATCTTCCGGCCATTCCCACGGATCTTGATCCTGCAAAATCTTAAGGCTCATCGTTTTCCCCAGACTTTCCGTGCGATCACGTGATGCGCGCGAACATCTATACTTATCGCGTCGCATGCCCACGTACGAGCTTCCGCTGAATATATCACTCTCGGATTTTATACTCAGCCGGGAACGCTAGTTTTCGCGGGTGCGTGGCCTTTAATACTACTGCGGTTGTCACTCTGCGTCGAGGCAGGCAGCGATATCCTGTTCGGGGATGGCGCCTTCGCGGATCATTTTCCAGCAGGGTTCGGTGATATCGACGGTGGTTGCGCCGGGCCCGCTACAAAGGCCGCCATCGAGGACGAGGTCCACGCGGCCATCCATCATTCCGAACACGTCGATACCGCTGCGGCAGGTGGGAGAGCCGGAGATATTCGCGCTAGTGGCAATGACTGGATGGCCGAGACGGTCGATCAAGCCTTGCACAACCTTCGACGGCGACTGGCGTACCGCGAGGCGTCCGGTGTTGCCGGTGGCGCGCAAGGGGACGCGGGCCGAGGCCGGGAGGATCATCGTCAAGGGTCCAGGCCAGAAGCGGCGCGCCAGCACGTGGAAACTCTCCGGTATCTGCTTCGCCAGTTCTTCAGCCATCAAGGCGTCGGCCACCAGCATAGGGAGAGACCGATTGATCTCCCGGCCCTTGGCCAGAAAAACCTGCTGGATGGCTTTCAGATTAAAGGGATCGGCAACCAGCGTATAGAGCGCGTCCGTGGGGATCGCGACGACTTTTCCGCGACGGACAAACGTCGCAGCGCGGTCGAGGGCTTCGGGAGAGGGCTGCTCTGGATCGATTTCGACTAGGTCGGTAGCCACTCTGGGCCAGAGTAACACATCGCACATCGCACGGTTCCCGACCGGCTCCAACCAGTGACGCGAAAAGGTCTCTTATAGCCACGGAGCGATACGGACAGGTGGGTTACCGTACCGCAATACCGAGACGATCGTGGGCGGTGGAATCAATCGTATCGAAAGTTCCGTGCACGCCGTCCGTGGGATTCCCGTCGCCGGACGCATAGTCATATTTGCCGAACATGGCAGCCTTAGAGCACCGGTAACCCACGCCAGTGGTCGTGGCCCACGCCTCAAATTCCATTCGGACCATGGACCACCGGCCTCCGCTGGAAAAACCGCCTGTGGAAAGATTTCGATGATTCGTATGAACTGGCCTTGCAGCGCGGAAATGCGGAACGAGGCCTAATACTACTGTGTTACAAAATGGTGCGACCCAATTTTTGTCGACGGGCTCCTCTCGCGCGCTCGGGAAAAGGCCGTGTGACTGCCACTCGCGGATTGACAGACTAAAGTCTGTCACACAAGAGCAAGGAAGCGGTATGCCATGGTTAATATGGACAAAGTTTTAAATAATAATTAAGCTATTAATCGGGGATTTTAGTGGTAAACATCGATTTCAGAGACGGCCAGTGGTAGTCTGGCATTCGCTCGGCGTGGATGACCGCCGTCCCCACTACCCTTCGCTCCGGGAAATCGAAGACACTCTGTACGATGCAGCGTTGCTCTTGTGTATCTGGCTCTTCCTGACGTCGTTGTACGGCTAAGATTCAGGCCGCGGAGGAGCCTCGCTCAGAGGCGTACGTTCCAGGAATTCATAACCGCAAAACAGGCACCGGTATTTGCGCGTGTCGCCAGCCCAGCCGGCTATGCGCTGCAACCAGGTGCGATGGATTCTGGCCAAAGTTTGAGACCCGCAGGCCGGGCAGTGCTTCTGCCGGGTGCCGTGCTCTACCATTCAACCAACCGTAGCAAAATTTGAGAGGCTTCGGCGCTCGGGAGCTGCAAGGTGTGGATCAGAACGGAGGGCTGCTTCGGAGCCGGGGCAGACCACAAAAAACGATGGTCTGCCCAACGGGTGGCCGAATTTTGCAAAGTGCCTCTAAAGTCAGTCACACATTTTTCTTGACAGATTCCCGTTAGCGTTATAGGCTTGATCTAACTGTATTTATCGCTAAAGTGTGGAGTGGCCATGTACCGCTATGTCTCGACGTTCCTTCTTTGTCTCCTGCCCGTTGCTGCGCTGGCACAGGATGTGACCGGATCGATTTCCGGATCGGTGACCGATCCCGCCGGTGCCGCAATCGTGGGAGCAAATGTCGCGCTGGTCTCCGACACAACTCACGCCGCGGAGACGCAAACCACCAACGGCGAGGGAAATTTCGTTTTCAACGTCGTCAAGCCGGGATTCTATTCGGTCGCTGTCGAGCACCCGGGCTTTAAGAAGTTCGAAAAAGTTCACTTTGAACTGACTCCGGGCGATAAGCTCGCAGTGGGGACTCTCATGCTCGCGGTTGGCTCGGTGAGCGAGACCATCGAAGTGACCTCGGAAAGCCCCATGATCCAGACCTCGACGAGCGAACGTTCGGGAGTCGTCACCAGCCAGGAGATCACCGACCTTACGGTCATGAGCCGGGATTTCACGACCTTCGCGGAACTCCAGCCCGGCGTGGTCATCAGCTCGACCGTGCAGGTGCAGACTTTCAGCGGCAACAACAATTTCAACGTGAATGGCGGGCGGGCGACGGCCAACAACATCACGATTGATGGCCTGCCTACCAACAATACGAATCAGGGCAACGACAACTACACGATCAGCCTGGATGCTACCCAAACGGTGGAGGTGAAGCTGTCCAACTGGGTGGCGGAGTATGGGCGCAACAACGGCGCGACGATCATGGCCGTGAGTAAGAGCGGAACGGATCACTACCACGGCGCTCTCTACTACTATGACCGCAACGAAGCCTTCAACGCCAACAATTTTTTCAACAATCTGAACGGCGTCAAGCAAACCCCCGACCGCGTCTCCTATGCCGGCGCCACTTTCGGCGGCCCGCTGAATATTCCTCACTTCGATGCTGCCAAGCGGAAGATGTTCTTCTTCATTCAGGCGGAGAATATCCAGGAGCTGCGGCCCAAGGGATTAGTGGACGAGACCGTGCCGACGGTCCTGGAGCGGGAAGGCAACTTCAGCCAAACCTCCACCACTGCGGCCAAGCCGGTCTCTTCTGTACTCGGTACGACTGCGGTCATCAAGATTACCGATCCGACCACCGGAACGCCTTTTCCGAATTCCATCATTCCGGCCAGCCGCATCCTGCCGTCGATGCAGAACTACCTCAACCTGCTGCCTCTGCCGAACTATACTTCGCCGGCTGACCTCGCCGTCTCCAAGGGCTCCTATAACTATATTTTTCAGGAGAGCCTCAACGTTCCGAAATGGTTGAATAGCGCGCGCCTGGACTATAATTTCACCGACAAGACCCAATTCTACGCGCGGTTCAATTACTGGTACGAAGACCAGCAGGGCAGCGCGGTCTCGGCGGACAATACCACCTGGGGCTGGCTCGATCAACACTATACCGCCATCACTCTCTCCGGTGTCCTTTCGCTAACCCACATCTTCACTCCGACTCTGGTCTTCCAGGGCAGTATGGGCTTTTCGCAGTTCAGCGAAGCGGGTCCGCCGTTGAGCCAGGCCGATCTCACCGCCAGGCAACGCAACACGGTGGGCTTCACCTATCCTCAACTCTTTCCTGCGAGCAACCCTTATAACCTGGTGCCTGCCGCGACCTTTGGCGTGAGCGATTCCGCCAACCCCAATTACGCGTCGCGATTTCCCCTGCAAGGCGTCGAGAACACGTTCAACTGGAACGGCAATCTGACTAAGATTCAAGGCAACCACTCGTTCAAGTTCGGTGTCTCTCCCGAACACTGGCTCGCCATGAAGGGCAAGAACGCGTCCAATTTTGCCGGGACCATGACTTTCACCCAGTCCGGCACCAATCCCCTCGACACGGGTTACGCGTACAGCAACGCCTTGCTCGGAGTCCTGAATTCCTATACCGAAGCAGACGGCCGTTTTCCCATGTATGAGGTGAATACGACCGTGGAGTGGTACGCGCAGGACACATGGAAGATTCGGCGCAACCTGACGCTCGATCTCGGTCTGCGTTGGGGCTGGGGAACGCCATGGCACGCGGTCCACGACCAGGAGGCTGCTTTCGTTGCCTCAACCTTCAATCCGTCGCAGACTGTCAAATTGATTCAGCCGACGCTGGTCGGGACGACACGTATGGGCCTCAATCCTTACACCGGAGCCATTCTGCCCGCTTCGGTCATCGGCGACATTGCGCCCGAGGCGCCCAACCAACTGAACGGCATTGTCAATCGCGCGAACGACCCCGGCTATCCGGAAGGTATGCGGAACGGCAGCGGAGTCAAGACCGGCCCGCATGCCGGCTTCGCCTGGGATCCAATGGGAGACGGCAAAACCGTCATCCGCGGGGGCGGCGCAATCTTCTATGACTTCCACTCCGTCGACAACTACGGATACGGCTACGAGTTCAGCACGCCGCCGTACCAGTACAACCCGGTCTATTACTACACCTACCTGGCCAACCTCCAGCAATCTCAGGGCTACCTGGCTCCGAGCGCGGTCGTCGCTTTCAATCCGGCCAACCCGCTTCAGCAGACTTACAGCTACAGTATCGGAGTTCAACGGGAACTGGGATGGGGTTCCATGGTGGATATGGCGTATGTCGGATCGTTAGGCCGTCACCTGGTCCTATCAGAAAACCTCAACAGCGAACCGCTGGGCACGAACTGGCAGCCGCAAAATCTGGATGCCACCAATAAGAACGCTGTGCTGCCTTCGCAGTTTCTGCGTCCTTATCTGGGCTGGGGCAACATCACTAATTATTTCGAGGGCGGTAACTCGAGTTACCACTCGTTGCAAACCCAGCTCCGACGACGTTATCGGAACAACCTGACTTTTGGCGTGATCTACACTTACTCGAAGACCATGGATTATAGCGACACCGAGACGTCCTCCAGTACGACGTCGATCAGCTCGCTGATCAACCCCAAGGTCTGGAATTACGGTGAGGCGGGTTACGATCACACGCACATTTTCAGGGTCTACGCCACTTACAATCTGCCGAAGGCGAGCAATCTGATTCATAACAAGATCGTGAAACAGGTCTTCGACAACTGGCAGTTCTCCAGCATTTACACGGCCCAGAGCGGTGCGCCGATGGCTGTGAGTTATGCTTACTCGCCCGCACAGGATGTGGTTGGCACCTCCACCGATACCGGCCGGGTCAACGTTGTCGGGAGCCCTAATGCGAATGTTCCCGCGGGGTTATTCGCGTTCAATCCCGCAGCTTTCGCTCCTCCCGGCTACCAGGCCTGCGAGGTTCCCAATCCGTCTTTCAGTTGCTGGGGTAACGCGGGCAAGTACTCTTTCCGCGGACCGGGCATCAACAACATCGATATGTCATTTTTCAAGAACATGCTCTTTGGCGAGCGCTGGCGCGCGCAATTCCGGGTGGAGGCATATAACTCGTTGAACCATACCCAATTCACCACGGTCAACACGTCGGCGACTTACAGCACGGCCGCCGCTCAGACGAACGGAGCATTCGGGCAATACACCGCTGCGGCCAATCCCCGGCAATTGCAGCTTGCCCTACGGGTCACGTTCTAGCCGCAGCGTCGCTAGAGTTTGCGCTCCAACCGCTCCCTGACGGTCACGGCTCAGTAGGATGAGTGTTAGCGATGCGCAATCACTTGTGACGCGGTGTTTAGCCGCGGCAGAAGCCGGAGCAGGCCTTCGCCTATTACGTGTTAGCGGCAAGCCGCAAAAAGGGCTGCTCCGCAGCCGGCAGACCACGAAAAACGATGGTCTGCCCTACGGTAGGCCAAGGGCCTTCGCGAGCTGAGAGGACAGAATTCTATGTGGTTCGGGCTAGCCGATCGAGACTTCGTTCGAGATGAGCGTTCTGGCTGATATCTCGCACGACACGGTAACGCGATACGTAGCCCGGCCCAGTTCGTAGAGCGAGTCGACCGGCAGTTCCGCTTCGATGGCCTTGGCGGGCGTGAGGACGATTTCGGTGCGACGGTCGTTGCGTCGCGGGTCGAGCGCCTGCTGGCCGAAATTGGTCAAGGGCGGTACGGGGGAAATGTCGAGATGATAGAAGAATAGCCAGCCCGGTATGTTGGCACGGATTTCTTCTGTTCCGCTGTTCTTAATCACGACCGACAGGCGTTGGCCCTTGGCTTTGGCCGACAGTTGGAGACCGTCCGAGGACGGCCCCCATTGCCGGTCGGGATCCCGTACTTCGATGGGTTCGTCGTCCTTCATTACCAGGCCGCACATCGCCATCCAGTAGTAGACCCACGCGAAAAATCGCCGAATCATGCCACGGGATTCCTCAGCACGCCAATGCCCTCGATCTCGACCTCGACTACATCGCCTGGATTGAGCTTGCTGGTCGACCCCGGAGTGCCTGTAAAGATAAGGTCTCCGGGTTCCAGGGTGACCCACTGGCTGATGAAGCTGACAACGGCCGGAATGTTGAACAGCAGATCCGAGGCGTACTGCTGTTGGACGACCTGGCCGTTCAGACGGGTGGTCAGTAGCAGGTTGCTGTAATCGAGACCCGTAACGACACACGGTCCGAGCGGGGCAAAAGTGTCGGCGCCCTTGGCCCGCCACCATTGCAGATCTTTCGCGGCGCCGCCCTGCCAGTCGCGCTCGCTGACGTCGTTCCCGCAGGTCACGCCGAGAATGGCTGCAGGCGCTTCGTCGACCGGGATGCGGGTCGCGCGTTTGCCGATCACCGCAACGATCTCACCTTCGAAATGCATGTTCTTCGACTGCGGCGGGGTGACGATGGGGTCGCCGGGATTCTGAAGCGCGGTGACCGGCTTGTAAAAGATCTCTGGTTGTGCCGGCGCAGGACGGTCTCCGAGGTGGCTCTTGTAGTTCAGGCCGACCGCGAAGATCTTGGGCGGCTTGACCGGGAACAGAAGCTTCACTTCACTGAGCGGCAGGGTTGCGCCGGCCGGTTTCTGCGATCCGAAAAGATCGCCTTCAATCGGCTGCACGCCGTCGCCATCGAGGACGCCGTAGGCGGTCGTCTGGCCATGTTGGAAACGAACAAGTTTTTTCATGTGTTCAGAATCTATTCTAGCGGTGACGTCGAAGGAAAGGCATTCGGGTTCTCTGACTGCTTCCTGACGGTCGCGGCGAAGCAGGTATTTTGCAGCGCCGATTTACGACTACACTGTTGAGGGAGCACAGTCATTTGGAGAGAGAGAAAATTCGCGTGAGGTTCGGTTATGCTAGTCGAATGCGTATTTTGCCTCTGGTCTTTTTTGTGCCGGTTTCTCTTGTGCCGGTTTTGGCACAACAACAACCCCCGGTGGAACACGCCTGGCAAATCCTGGATCGCGGCCTTCACGAAGGCAATCCCGAGAAGCGCGTGCAGGATGTCATCGCCATGGGTGTCATGCGCCCGCAGGCGAAATCTGTCGCGATGGTGGAATCCGCATTCGACGACAAGGACTACAGCGTCCGCCAGGCCGCTTGTGGCGCGCTCGAGCAGATGAAGAGCAGGCAGTCGATCCCGAAGCTCCGCGATATGCTCAACGATAAAGCGCCGGAGGTGATCTTTGCCGCGGCGAAAGCGCTCTACGCGATGGGCGATCCTACGGGCCGGGAGGTGCTGGTGGCTATCGTGCTGGGCGACCAGGCCGACTCGTCGGGCTTCTTTGCCAGCTCGATGCACGACATGAAAGCCAAAATGCACGATCCCAAGGGTCTGGTGGTACTCGGCGCCAAAGCGGGAGCGGGAGTTCTTCTAGGACCGGCCAGCCTGGGCATTCCGGTCACCGAAGGACTTCTCAAGGACGTTAATGCCTCGGGCAAGACCATTGCGGTCGCACTGCTGGCCAAAGATCTTCAGCCGGAGACGACGAAAGCCATCCGCACAGCTTTGGAAGACAAGAACTGGACCGTCCGGGCGGTTGCCGCGCGAACCCTGGCGTTGAACGAGAAGTACGATGCGTTCGACCAGATTGCCGCGCTGCTCGATGACAACAAGGACGAAGTGACGTATTCCGCGGCTGCGGCCGTGATCCGGCTGAAGCAACCGGCGGTAGGTTTGCGAGCGGCGCCGAAGGTCACGAAGAAGTAAGACATCGGGCCACGAATGAATACGGAGAGGAAGGGTCCTCGGGGCTGCGCTACACTGTGAACAACTCCCTGCGTGCAGACCACCAGCGCCGCCTATTTCGCGTTTATCGCGACAGTATTCTTCGTATATTGGGTTTCATCCCGGTCGCGACTGTTGCGGCTCGCAGTCATTCTTTTCGCTAACCTCCTTTTCTGCGCCCGGTTCGGAGTTTTTTATGTGCTGCTGATTCCGGTTGCGGCTGCGATCGACTTCCTGGTGGGTCTCGGGTTGATGCGATGGAACGGAGGCTTCGTGCGGCGGGCGCTGTTGAGCATCAGCTTGATGGTGAATTTGAGTCTGCTGATCGGGTCCCGGCATATGGGCGCCATTCTGGCTCAGGGTTGGGATTGGATCTTCCCGCTCGGCCTCAGTTTCTACACGTTCCAAGCCCTGACCTACACCATCGATCTCTACCGCCGCGATAGCGAAGGAACGCAAAGCATCCTGGCGCATATGGCGTCGGTCTCGTTCTTTCCAACGATGCTGGCCGGGCCGATCACCAACGTGCCGGACCTGGTGAAGCAGTTCGAGCGCGATCCCAAGCTCGCTCCGTCCGATGGAGGGCGCGCTTTCTTCCTGATCGGGCTGGGCCTGATGAAGAAGTTTCTCATCGCGGACTATCTTGCGGAGAACCTGGTGAACCGGATATTCGACACGCCCGACCTCTATAGCGGCTTCGAAGTGCTGGCGGGAGTCCTGGCGTACTCGCTGCAGCTTTACTATGACTTCTCCGGCTACACCGACATCGCCCGCGGCGCGGGACAGTTGTTAGGTGTCAAGCTGCCGATCAACTTCGACCGCCCGTACCTCTCGATGGATATCGCGGAGTTCTGGCGAAGGTGGCATATCAGCTTCTCGAACTGGCTGCGCGACTACCTTTTCTATTCCCTACCGGGCAGACGTTCCAGGGTGATGCCGTACATCAATCTGGTGATCACGATGCTGCTTGGCGGATTGTGGCACGGGGTGAGCTGGAACTTCGCGATCTGGGGTCTGCTGCACGGATCGGCGCTGGCGGTCGTGCGCGGATGGCAGACGTGGCGCGGACGATGGAAGCCACCGGTCCCGTGGTACAAACAGGTTCCAGCGGTTGCGGCAACGTATTTGTTTGTCTGCTTCACGTGGATCTTCTTCCGCGCGGGAACGCTGGAGCAGGTTGAGAGCGTGCTCCGGCGGATCGGGTCGCTCACTTTCTCCGCGGCGAATCTTTCGCCTGCGATCGGCGGCGTGATGTTGGTTGCGGTAGCCGGTTGCCTGGTGACGAAGAAGATGTATACGGGGGTGATCGACTTTTTCAGCGCGCGTCCGGTGCTGGTGCATGCCGTGGTATTGGCGCTGATCGCCATTGCGATCGAGTCTCTAGGGGGAAGGGGATCGGCGCCTTTTGTGTATTCGAGGTTCTAGCGACAAGTGAGCTTTCCTTTCAGAACCGCGTTGGGAATCGGTGTGGTGATGGGGCTGGTCTCCGCGGCGCATTTTGTCTTGCCCGCGGCTAAAGCGCCGGGGTCCGAGCTATTGAAGTCGCTCGTCGAGTTTACGCCGGAGCAGACACCGGAGATTCCGCTGGTGAAGCATGTCACACCGCCGGAGGAGGCGCCGGTACGCGAGCAGAAACCGGGGCAATCTCTGCTGGAGGATTCGAGCGGTGCGCTCAACGCGTTTTATGCGGCGCTGTGGCGGACGGAACGCGGCCAGGAACCTAACGTCACGCGAATTGTCCATTATGGCGACTCTCCTACCACGGCCGATCTCATCACCGGAGACGTCCGGTCGTTGCTTCAGAAACGCTTCGGGAACGCGGGACCGGGCTTCACGCTGATCGCCAAGCCCTGGGCCTGGTATCAGCATCATGGTGTTCAGATCTCGGGTGAGGGCTGGCAGATGGACGCGGGCAGCCACTTCGTCACCCACGACGGACTATTCGGGCTCGGCGGCGTGAGCTTTACAGGCGGCGCGAATGCTCACGATCTGATCAGGTACGACGATCCTGGTCCGACCAGCTTTGAAATCTGGTATCTCGCCCAACCGGAGGGAGGACGCATCGAGGTGCTGGCGGACGGAACGCAACTCGGCGAGGTGGACACTGCAGCCGACGAGAAGACTGCCGGGTTCACCACGCTGCATGCGGCGGCCCCGGTAAGCCAACTGGAGATCCATGCTCAGAGCGGACCCGTCCGGCTGTTCGGTGTGGCGGCGGAAAGGCCCGGTCCGGGGCTGGTGTATGACAGCCTGGGGATGAATGGAGCTTCCATTACGGTGCTTTCCCGGATCTTCAACCGGGATTTCTGGACCACGGAGTTGCAGCATCGGGAGCCCAGCCTGGTGATCATCAACTACGGAACGAACGAGGCGGATTTCGCGTCGTTCGTGAATGGGCCGTATGAAAAGGAAGTCCGCGAAGCTGTCCGGCGAGTGCAGGCGGCGGTACCGGAAGCCTCGCTCATGCTGATGAGTCCCATGGATCGCGGGGAGCGCGTAGGACTTGACGAGATCCAGACGATGGAGACGATACCCAAAATCGTGGCGATTCAGAAGCGGGTGGCGGAAGATACGGGATGCGCGTTCTTCAATACTTTCGAGGCGATGGGCGGCGAGGGGACGATGGCCCGCTGGTACAACGGTCCGCGCCGTCTGGTTTCGGCCGATCTGATTCATCCCATCCCGGCAGGCGGCCGCATCGTGGCCAATGCGTTTGTGCGAGAGTTGATGTTAGGCTACAACCGTTTCAAACTGCGACAATTGACGAAAAGTAATTCGGATCACACCGTGCCCGATTCCAGAAAAGGTAACCTGAACCAGTGATCAGGCACGTCAGCGCCCGGGTTGCGCTCTGCCTGGGAGCCGGAATCGCTATCCTGTTGACGGGTAGCATACCAGCCGCGACGACGAAAAAGAGAACGGCACAACCCGCGCCGATCAGCCAGGCGGCACGGGATGCCGCGGCTGCTCGCGTGTCGCGGTACCTCGAGGCCAGTTCCAACATGGGGTTCGAGCAGCCCACGGCGATGGCGCCGTTTTTCCAGAAACTGGTGGAAGTATCCTCCGGCCGGGCGCAGTCGCCCTTACATATTCTGCACTTCGGCGACTCTCACACGGCGGCCGACGAATGGACCGGCGGGATGAGGTTATACTTCCAGCAGAAATTCGGCAACGGTGGGTCCGGGTATTCGCTCGCGGGCCATCCTTTCAACGGTTATCGGCGATTTGGCACGCACCACGGCGCGACCGCAGGCTGGCAGACCGACGGGCTGTCGTCGGGCGAAGGCGACGGTTATTTCGGGCTGGGCGGAGTCAGCATCTATACGCGGCGCGCAGCGCAATCGGTTTTTATCGAAGCGGAATGCAGTCAGGTCGGAGTGTACTATCTGCAGATGCCCGGCGGCGGAGAACTGGAACTGTTCGACAACGACCAACTGGTGAAGACGTTCTCCACCGACGGAGATATCGAAGCTACGATGCTGGCTTACCGGACCAATCCCGGGATTCACCATCTACGGCTGCTCACCCTGCAGAACCGGCCGGTGCGGCTGCTGGGCTGGTCGACTGATCTCGATGCCGGCATCACCTATGAGGCCCTGGGAATTAACGGTGCGCAGGCGTCAATTTTCTTCCGCTGGAAGGACACCATGGTCGCGAGCTATCTGCAACAGCGGGATCCCGCGTTGATCGTGCTGGCATATGGCAGCAACGAGGCCAGCGATCCCAACTGGACCGGGGACAGCTACCAGGCAATGTTCTCCGCGCTGCTTAAGCGGCTGCATACGGATTGTCCGGCGGCTTCGATTCTGGTGCTGGGTCCGACGGACCGGATGGTGCGTACGCGGGCGGGGGTGGTACCGGTTCAGGGCATCGACCGGATCATTGCGGCGCAACGACTGGCGTGCGCGGAAAATCAATGTGTCTACTGGAACGCGAAGCAGCGCATGGGCGGCACGAGTTCGATTCGCGACTGGATGATCGCGGGCCTGGGACAGGGCGACTATGTCCACTTCACAGCGCCCGGCTACGACCGCCTGGCAGACGTTCTGTTCGGCGATATCATGCGCCTGTACGACCAGTTCCTGAAAGCTCGCGCACCAGTTCCCACGCAAATTTCAGATGGACAATCAAGCCAAAATAATTGAGATCATCAGCCGTGTGACCGGTAAGCCGGTCGATATCGATCCGGAGGAGTCGTTGTTCGACTCCGGTATTCTGGACTCTTTCGCGCTGACCGACGTGATTACCGCATTGGAAACGGAGTTCGCGATCAAGGTCCCGGACGCGGATCTCACGCCGCGAAAGTTCAATTCGATTTCGCGGATTGTGAGTTACGTGGAGAATCGGGTGAACTGAGGGGGACGCTTCGGCCGCGAAGCCGATTCGGGTACCGACGGGAACTTAAATCAGCGCTTCCCATTCCTCCCGCGCGATTCCCGCCTGCCGAAGAATGCGCACCAGCAAGCCGCGCACGATGTCCTCTGCGTCCTCCGCGATTCTCGGCGCCTCCGCGTTTAAGATTGGGCGAGAACCGGGGGGACCGCTTACGGGGGGACTTAGGGAGGCGCGAGAATCGCGGAGGAGCAGAGGGGTTTCAGTTGGAATAGGCTCCCATTTCTTTTTTCGTTCGAATTGCCTAACTGAGGGTGCTCACGCCACCCTCGGGAGATTGTCGATCAGTTGCACAAGGACTCCTTGCAGTCCGCGGCTTCATTGTGCAGAACAGGCATGCGGGGTCCTTAGTAACTCGCCGCGGCACCCCTGTGGATCGGCAGACTTTCGGCCAAGGCAAGGCCACCTGTGCAAGCGACGGCAGGTCGAGTTTGGCGTAGATCCCTGTGGTCGTGAGCGAACCATGCCCGAGGATGTCAGCGACCTCTTTGAAACTCGCTCCGTTGCGGACCATGCTGGTGGCTAGAGTGTGCCGCAGGACGTAAGCGCCGGAGCATGGAGCGCCGATTCCTGCCTTTCGCAGGAGGCGGTTCACCAGCTTGGCCATGAACCCATTGCCATGTATCGGTGGGTGCGCAGGTCCGCAACTGAGAAACACTGCGCGTTCGGTACTGACTGGCCGTGCCTCGTGCAGATAGCTGGCCAAGGCAGCGCCCGCATCCTCGGGTAACGGCAGCACTCTCTCCCGGTTGGTTTTGCCAGCGCGAATGAGCACACTGCCAGCGATCCAATCCAGATCCTGTAATCGGAGTCTCAATACTTCGCTGGGACGCAGGCCCAAGCGAGCACACAGCAGAAGCATGGCCCGATTCCGAACCGCGCCTGAGCCTTCTGCCGGACACAGCGCTAGCAAATTCTCCAGTTGCTCCGCAGAGATGTGCCGCGGAACCGTGGCATGCTTAGAACGCCAGATCGGCGGCACTGCTCCATCGAGTCCTGTTCGGATCAGCCCTTCACCGCCAAGGAAACGCAACAAACTCCGAATGGCAGTCGCCGGATTCTGGCGGCTCACCAGGGAGAGCTTCCGCGCCCGACCGCCGACAAAATCAGCAATCTGTGCGGCGGTGAGGTTGCTCCAGCTGATTGGTTGATCCGAAAAAACACCGACCAGCAAGGCCCGTGCTTCCCGTCGATAATGCTGGCGCGTTCCCTCTGTGCAGCCGCGCTGTCTTTCCAGATGCCGATCGAAGTCGGCCAGCACCTCCTCGATTGACGCCGCCGCCGATAAGACCGAAACGGGTCGTTGTTCACATGTCTGAGTTTCGTTCACTTTTTCTCCTTGCGACCCTGTCGGTCGCAAGAAGACACTCGCAGAATTATGCCGAGAAGATCAAATGAGGGCGGCTGCCGCACCCACGTCCCATCGCATCGGCGCCAAACCTATCCCGCGGCCCTCGGCATAATCCGGTACTCGGCATAAGGCCAGTTAAGTCTTCTTCAGCGTCCCCTCATGTATTGCTGATCGCCGCCGGACACAGGCGCCTCGAAACCGAGCGCGCGGAGGTGGGCGATCAGGTCCTTCCGCTTGACCGGACCCATGGCAGGCATTCAGGCAACTTCCCGGACCTCGAGCCGATTGCCGTTGATAGCCGGAATCGGGGAGTGATCGGCGATGCTGACCAGCAGCCGTCCCTCGAGCACGCTCTCCAACTCCTCGCGGCAAGCTTCCAGGGTCTTCGCATTCGCCGCCCAGACGCCGGGAATGGCAGGGATATCGCCATAGAACGACCCGTCGTCCTCGATAATCCCGTAGCGAGCCTGGCGCATCGCTGCCCGGATATACGAAGTGCGATGAGGTGCGACTGCGCCAGGGGAGTGCCGCGGCGAGCAAGAGGAGGGAGGCGCCCGAGAGCTCTTCTGCGAGAATGGATGCAACGCTGATTAACTGACTCCAACTATGGCAAAGTTAAGAGGTTTCGGTTGCTATTTACCCGCCCGGGTGGTGGACAATATGGAGATTGGTCCGATGTGCGGGGCCGATCCTGCGTGGATCAAACAGCAGACGGGCATCGAGCAGCGCCGTTGGGCTGCACCCGAGGAACTGGTCGCGGATCTGGGCGTCAAGGCGGCGCGCGATTGCCTGGCCAATTGCGGCGCTTTGGCCACTGAGGTCGGGTTGGTGCTGGTGGCGAGCGGCTCGGCGGAGCGGCGCTTTCCCGGACCTGCCGCCAGTATCGCCGCGGCGCTCGGACTGGCCGGCAAACCCGCCATCGATCTGCCAATTGCCAGCGCGGGGACGCTGGTCGGGTTGACGGTTGCGGCGGACCTGGTGGAGCGCTACAGAAACGTGCTGGTAATCGGGGCCGAGGTGATGTCGCGGGTAATCGGACTGAATCCCGTGTATCGTGATACGGCAATTCTGTTTGGCGATGGCGCCGGGGCTTGCCTGGTCAGCGCGGAGACGGGATTCGCGGAGATTCGCGATTCCCTGCTGTGTTCCGACGGAGATTTTGCGCAGATTCTGCGGCTGGATGTGGATGCGCCGCTGTTCATGGATGGACGGTCGGTGATTATGCAGGTGTCGCGGAAACTGCCTCGCGCCATTCAGGAATTGCTGGATCGCAACGGCCGAAAGGCGACGGAGATCGAAGTGTTTCTGCTGCACCAGGCGAACCTCAACCTGATCACGAAAGTGGCACAGGTGCTGGGTGCGCCGGATGAGCGCTTCTTCCGCAATCTGAGCAAGTACGGGAATACGTCTTCGGCATCGCTCCTGATCGCCGCCGCGGAATGGTGGCAAGGCGCCGGCAAAATGAGTGGTCCGATGGTAATGGCAGCGTTTGGCGCGGGGCTGAATTGGGGCGCTATACTGCTCGAAGCCAGTCACGGACGAGAGTGAATGGGCACGAGCCGGATTGAAGCCTTCAGCGATGGCGTCATCGCCATTATCGTCACCATCATGGTCCTGGAACTGAAATTGCCGGGTGACGGAAGCCTGGCGTCGCTCCTCTCGGTCGCTCCCAGCCTGCTCAGTTACGTGCTGAGCTTCGTCGTGGTGGCGATCATGTGGGTCAACCATCATCAACTCATGCACGCAGCGAAACACCCGGACGGCCGGCTGCTGTGGGCCAACAATTTTCTTCTGTTTGGCATGTCCCTGATTCCGTTCGCCACAAAGTACCTGGGACAGCACCACACCGAACCGTTGCCGGCGGCGGTTTATGGCGCGGTACTGACCCTCGCCGGTTCGGGATTCATTTTGCTGCGCGCCGCGATCGAGCACCACCGGGATCACGAGCGGGCGATTCTCGCGGTGGCCAGCCGCGGCAAGAGCTGGTTTGCGGTTTTTCTGTATGCTTCCTCGGTGCCGCTGGCATTCTATTCCATATGGGTGTCGTTCGGGATTTTCGTGCTGATCCCGTTTATGTATTTCATGCCGGAATCGTTGAAAGAAGTGGACCCCAACGCGGCCAACCGTCGTTGAAAAAGTATTGCTTTGGTATGCGCGTCCCGCGACTTGCGTAACAATGTTGAAGTGACACGCCGTACACTTCTTCAACGCACTGCCCTTTTATTTCCCGCCAGCGGGTTGCTGCGCGCTCAATCCGCGGGGGTCGACCCGCAAGCACAACAGGATGCCATCCTGGCGCGCATCAAGGCGCCCACGTTCCCCAAACGCGATTTCGACATCACCAAATACGGCGCGAAAGGAGACGGCAAGTTCAAATGCACGCAGGCCATTCGGCAGGCCATCTCCGCCTGCTCGAAGGCGGGCGGCGGCCGCGTCGTCATCCCCGGCGGACGCTTCCTGACCGGCGCCGTGCATCTGGAGGACAACGTCAATTTCTATGTGGGTGAAGGCGCCACAC
Organism: Terriglobia bacterium; assembly: GCA_963747535.1. Taxonomy (GTDB): domain Bacteria; phylum Acidobacteriota; class Terriglobia; order Bryobacterales; family Bryobacteraceae; genus CAVVFX01. The sequence goes on along the minus strand of CAVVFX010000023.1, from coordinate 253,864 downwards.
TGGCTTTCAGCCAGGATCCGGCGGATTATCTTCCGGTTGTTTACACGCGTTTCGAAGGCACCGAATGCATGAACTATTCGCCGTTCTTCTATGCCTTCGAGAAAACCAACATCGGCATCTCCGGCCCGGGCACGGTTGACGGGCAGGCCGATTGCGGCCATTGGTGGAACTGGGTGGGGCGCGCGAGTTGCGGGGGCGGTCCGGGAAAACCAAATCACAGTGCCGACCGCAAACTTCTGGTCAACGGCATGGGCGACAAAAACATTCCGGTGCAGGATAGGGTGTTCGGCGAGGGCCATTACCTGCGCCCCAATTTCATCCAGCCGTATCGCTGCACCAACGTGTTGATCGAAGGCATCACGATCAGGAATTCGCCCATGTGGGAAGTGAATCCGGTGCTCTCAAAAAACGTCATCGCGCGGAATCTGAAAATCGATACGGATGGTCCGAATAACGACGGAGTGGATCCGGAGTCGTGCACCGACGTGCTGATCGAGAACTGCGATTTCCGCACAGGCGACGACTGCATTGCGATCAAGTCGGGCCGGAATGAGGACGGACGGCGCGTGGGCAAGCCTTGCGAAAACATCGTCGTCAAGGACTGCAACATGAAGGACGGGCACGGCGGCGTATCGATCGGCAGTGAAGTTTCGGGAGGTATCCGCAACGTGTTCGTCGACAACTGCCAGATGAACAGCCCTCACCTGCAGCGTGCGCTGCGCATCAAGACCAACTCCTATCGCGGCGGCAAGATCGAGAACATCAACTTCCGCAACACTACGGTCGGCGAAGTGGCGGAGGCGGTGATCGAGGTCGATTACTTTTACGAAGAAGGAGAAGGCGGCCCCTTCATGCCGGTGGTGGAGAACATTTATGTGGCCAACGTGACTTCGAAGAAGAGCAAGTACGGGCTCTATCTGCATGGCTACAAGAACGATCCGATTCGGGGATTAACGGTCATCAATTGCAAATTCGACGGCGCGTCACAGGGGAATTATCTGGAGAACGTTGCGCTGGTAAATCTGCGCGAAGTCATGGTGAATGGTAAGGTCGTAACGATCTAAGTCTCCAGACTGGCAGCCGGACAGACCACATAAGACGATGGTCTGTCCTACGGGCATTTTCGCCCGGCCACCTCGGCCAAGTGGTCGCGATTGGCCAGCTACGTGCTCCCCTCTTAGTGTGTGCATCAATCGCTTGACATTTAGTCTGGCATTGCTCGCGTGGCTGGGGGCCGCTCGAGATGCACGGGCGTATTCTGTGTTGACCCATGAAGCCATCGTGGATAGCGTTTGGATTGACGCATTAAAGCCGGCACTGCTGGCACGTTTTCCGAAAGCTACTGAAGAGCAACTCGTTCAAGCTCACGCGTATGCTTATGGCGGTTGTATCATTCAGGATCTTGGCTATTACCCTTTCGGCAGTCATTTTTTCAGCGATATGGTGCACTACGTCCGCAGCGCCGATTTCGTGCAGGCTTTGATTGATGAATCGCAAGATCTGAACGATTACGCCTTTGCGCTCGGCGCCGTCGCGCACTATGGCTCCGACATCGACGGTCATGCCATTGCCGTCAACCGTGCGGTTCCGCTCCTATTCCCCAAACTGCGGAGGAAATTCGGCAATGAGGTGACCTACGGCGACGACCCGGCGTCGCACCTGAAAACAGAATTCGGCTTCGACGTGCTGCAAGTCGCCCGAGGCCACTATGCGCCCAAGGCTTATCACGACTTCATCGGTTTCGAAGTTTCCAAGGACTTGCTGGATCGCGCGTTCCAGAAGACGTACGGTCTGACCATGAAAGACCTGTTCCACACTTTGGACCTGGCGCTGGGAACTTATCGCTTCACGGTGAGCCGGATGCTGCCGAATGTCACGCAGACGGCCTGGTCTCTCAAACGCAAAGAGATCCTGCAGAACCAACCCACCGTTTCCCGCGCCCAATTCCTCTATAACCTCAAGCGGACGAGCTACGAAAAGGAATGGGGGAAAACGTATGAGCATCCGGGATTCGGCGCGCGTTTTCTGGCTTTGGTTTTTCGCGTGATGCCGCGGGTTGGTCCGTTCCGGAGTCTGGCATTCAAAGTCCCGACGCCGCAGACGGAGAAGATGTTCGAGGACAGCTTCGATGCGGCCGTCACTCGCGATCGCGCCAGTTTTGTGCAGGCCAAGACCGGCAGCCTTAAAATCAGAAACCGTGACCTGGATACCGGAATGCCGAGCCGCCCTGGAGAATACGCGTTGACTGACAGGACCTATGACAAGCTCCTGATCAAGCTGACGGAAAAAAAGTTCGAGGGTGTCTCGCCGGAATTGCGCGAAAACATCCTCGACTTTTACGCGCGCATGAAAACGCCCGACGCGCACCACACGGGATCACAACTGGCGGCACTGAAGGCCTTCACGCCCGCGGCCGATCTCGCGGTGCAGGCCGGCAGTGGTTCCCATGACTAGGCCGGCACGAGGTCTGGCAATTGCCGCGTCTTCAAAACGAAATCCGCGAGGATTCTTCCGAAGGCCGACGAAGATACGCTGCTGTCCGGCGCGCTGAGTTGTGGGGTATTGAAAGCGTTGAACGTTGCAAAGGGCCAACCAGGCCGTCGGCATCTACGATGCTCTCTTTTTGGTGCACCTGTCCATGGCCGCCACGACTCCGGTATACGATCTCATGGCCCCGGAAGGTGCGGCGCCGTTAGCCGTTGTACTCCGGTGCGTCTCCGATATCTTCCGCTTTATTCTCGAACTTCGTCATGGAGTGCAGGAACACCAGATCCACCTTGCCGACCGGACCATTCCTCTGCTTGGCCACGATCAGTTCCGCCAATCCTCTGAGCGACTCGTCGTCGCGCTTGTAGACCTCAGGGCGGAAGATGAAGCCCACCAGGTCGGCATCCTGCTCGATCGACCCCGACTCGCGGAGATCGCTCAACTGCGGCCGGTGATCGCCTTGCCGCGTCTCGGGCGCCCGGCTCAATTGCGACAGCACCAGCATCGGCACGTCCATTTCCTTGGCGAGCAACTTCATGCCGCGCGAAATGGCGCTGACTTCCGCGTTGCGGTTCTCGAAGCGGCCGCGGCCGGACATGAGTTGCAGATAGTCCACAATCACCAGGCCGAGGGGCGGACCGGTCTGCTGCAGGCGGCGAAGCTTGGCGTGCATGTCCATCAGGTTCACACCCGCCGAATCGTCGACGTAGAGCGGGGCCTGCACCATTTCCAGGGCCGCTTTCTGTAACTTGCGGCGTTCGTCCTGATTGAGATAGCCGGCGCGGAATCGCTGGCTGTCGACGTAAGCCGAAGCGCAGAGGAGGCGGGTCAGCAGCGACTCGTTGGACATTTCGAGCGAGAATACCGCGACGGTCTGGCCGAGTTTGAGCGCCACGTGGCTGGCGATGTTGAGCGCGAGCGCCGTCTTGCCCATGGACGGGCGCGCTGCGAGGATAACGAGTTCCCCTTTATGCAGGCCGCCGGTCATCTCGTCCAGCTTGGTGAAGCCGGTGCTGATACCCTTGATGCGCTTGCTGGGATCGAGGAAGGCGTTGATCCCGCCCTCGTAGTTCTCGATGACATCGCGCGGGCTCATCAAGCCCGCGGTGACCCGCGATTCGCCGAGTTTGAGCAGAGTTTCTTCGGCTCCCGCGAGGATCTGCTCGGGCGTGTCCTCGCCGATCAGAGCGCGATTCATGATCTGCTGCGCGGCGGCGATCATCTGCCGCAGGGAGGCCTTGTCGCGGATGATCTTGATATAGCCGTCGAGGTTGGGGATCTTGGGCAGACCATCGTCGAGCGAGACCAGGTAGCTCAGGCCGTCGACCGACTCCAGTTCGTTGTAGCGGAGGAGTTCGTTGGCCAGCGTGATGCGGTCGACCTTCTCGCCGCGTTCGTGGAGTTCGGCCATGCGGCGGAAGATGCGCTGATGTTTGTCGAGACAAAAATCGCCGGCCTGCAGGGAGCCGGCGATCTCGATGAAAACGGAATCGTCCAGTAGAATCGAGCCGAGGACGAACCTTTCCGCATCGATGTTTGCGGGTAATCCTTTCTCAAGTGCGATGGAGGATGGAGACGACATACAATTTCCTACCTTAGGGCTGGAACGGGTCGAATTACAAGCGTTCTGAAACTTTTTTCTGTGGACGCCGGGACCGCTGCCATTCGCCGCTTTCGCGGGCTATTCCGGCGGATGTGCATAGATGTCCACAGGACTTCCACAGAAACAGGATAACGAAAAAATGTTCGTAGAGCACGGGCGGCTTCGCAGCCGGACAGACCACCAAGAGCGATGGCCTGTCCTACGGGGCGCAGCCGCAGGATTGACGGATGACCAGTTCGCAGTCGAGCAGCACATCCCGGGCGGGCATTTTCGGATGGGCGAGCCGCTCCAGCATCACCTGCAGCGCCGTGTTGCCTATCGCGGTGCAGGGCTGGTGAATGGTGGTGAGTTGCACGGGAAGCATCGACGCATACGTCACGTCATCGATTCCGACAATGCGGACATCCTGCGGAATCCGGATTCCATTGGGGAGCAGAGCCAGCATCAGTTGTCCCGCGATATGGTCATTGGAACAGACGAAAGCATCGAAGGGTGCGGCTTTGCCGGGTAGTTCGTACAGCACATCCCCTGCATGTTGCAGCGCCTGCCGGTAACCCGCAATTCGCGCGACGACCGATGAAGCCTGCCCGCGGTATGCCAGGAAACAGATGCGACGGGCGCCGCATTTCAAAAGATGGTTCGTGGCCAAATAACCTGCCCGGATGTTGTCAATGCTGACCAGATCGCATCGATTACGCGCGGCCATATCGTCGGGCCGGCGGTCGAGATAGACGGTCGGGATCCCGGCGTGCTTCAGCGCCGCAACTATCTGGTGATTGACCTCCGTTGCGCTCGGCGTCATTTCGAGGGGCGCGAAGAAAACTCCTGAAACTTCTCGTGCAATGCATTGTTCGCAAAGCTGCAGGGCCGGTTGTTCACGATCGGTGCGCGAGGCGTCGGCATGCGGCCACAGAAGAGCGTGCCCGGTTGCGTTCGGCGCATTCGCGATGCCTTGACAGATAGGCTCGAAAATTTCAGTGGCGCCGAGGTCCGGAATGATCAAGCCGAAAAGCAAATTCTGTCCCGGCCTTTCCGCAGTTCCTTTGACGTACGTGCCCGAGCCGGCGAAGCGCTCCACCAAACCGCGATTCTGAAGATCGCTGACCGCGCGTCCAACGGTGATGCGCGATACGTGAAACCGTTTCACCAACGCAGCTTCACTGGGGAATTTCTGCCCGGACGGATACCGGCCGGTCAGGATATCCCGGCTGAGAGTGTCGAAAATCTGCTGGTGCTTGGGTTTGGGCAATTCGTTATCCGTTATCCGTTATCCGTTATCCGTACGGACGACGGAAAACGGACGACGGACAGCGCTTCCTCAAAGCTGTTATATCAGCTATTTATACCCGTGCGCAACCGGTCCGATTCTGGTATCATCGAAGTAGTTGTAGCAAGATCCCCGCGACCCCGCCCGTTCGCCTCTCCTTCGTTTTTATTGGAAGCACCAGTTTCGGTGCTGAGAATGACTTTGAGAAATGAGGATGAAACAGGATGACAACAGCCAATGCAATTTCCAGACAGTATTTGTTAATCAGTGATTTCGATCAGACTCTGAGCTTTCACGATTCCGGGTTGGTATTGGGCGAGATTCTGGGGATTTCGGACCTCAAGGAACGTATCGACGGGCTCGCAAATATTCATTTGGTCCAACAGGGCGGGGAACTGTCCTACCTTCTGCTGCACGATCCGGATCTGCGGCGCGTGCGCAAAGAGCATCTGTTTGAAGTCGGGAAGCGTGTCCGGCTGAAGAAGAATATCGACCTTCTTTCGCGCCTGCTGCAGGATTTGGGCGGACACCCGTTTTCGTTTTACGTGGTCTCGGCCGCGCCGGAGGAAGTCATTCAATCCGCGCTCGAAGGGATTGTCGACGCGGATCACATTTTCGGGACCCGGTTTCGCTACAATGCCTCGTCCGGTGAGATCCAGTCCATCGTGCGGCTGCCGGCGGGCTATGGCAAGGTGGCTGTTCTCGAAGAACTACGGGAGACGCTGCAGATCAGCCATGAGCGAATCGTCTACGTAGGCGATGGCAGCTCCGATATCCACGTCATGCTGCATCTGAACCGGCTCGATGGGCTCACCATCGCCGTCTCGGAGAACAAGTACATCACTCAGATCGCCCGCCGCACCGTGCTGGGCGAGGATGCATTGAGTGTCCTGGTGCCGGTGCTCGAAGAAGTGCTGGGATGGGAGAGCGCACGCATCCGCTTCTTCTTCGAATCCCACGGCTTCGCGCTACGTGAATGGAGCAAGGTGCGCACTGACACCATCCTGTTGTGTCCAGCGGTGCAGGCGTCGTCGCCTGAGCTCGAGTCACAGATCAACCTATGAGCCAGGCACTCGAATATCCCGAAGCGACAGTCCTCGCGCCGGACCTGGTCGGTTTCAGGCGGGCGTGGTGGGCTGTGGTCGCACGATTTCTGATTCACGGCCTCGCCGTCTCCACGTGGGTCTCGCGGATTCCATCCGTCAAAGCGGTGCTCCACCTGGGGGACGGGGTGTTCGGTTTCTGCCTGTTTGGAACGGCGGTGGGGTCGGTCATTGGTATCCCTATCTGTGGTTGGTGCGTCACGCGCTACGGCAGCCGGCGCGCCTGCATCTGGACGAGCATCGGACTGTGTCTCGCGCTGATCCTTCCAGCGCTGGCGATCAGTGCAGTGACGCTGTTTGCGGGGCTCTTCGTCTTCGGATTGATGTTGGGCGGCAACGACGTTGCCATGAATTCGCAGGCGGTCTCGGTCGAGAAACTCCTTGGGAGCCGGACCATGTCGCGGTTTCATGCCATGTTCAGCCTGGGTGGAATCATAGGCGCGGCGGGCGGCGGATGGATCGCTTCGCACGGAGTCAGCGCAAGAGAGCACCTGGAGGTGTTGGCGATCGTCTTCTTTATTTTTTCGCTGGCAACTGCGCCGCTGCTGATGGAAGCAGCCCCGCAGCCGCGACATCATGATTCGAGATTGCGCTTGCGTACGATGCCAGTGGCACTGCTGGTGCTGTGTGCCATCGGCTTCTGCATTTTTCTCTCAGAGGGCGCTATCGCGGACTGGACCGCCATCTACCTCCGGCAAGTGCTGCGCGCAGGCGCGGGACTGGCGGCGATGGGCTACGCGGTCTTCTCCGCGGCCATGGCGGTGTTTCGCTTGTGCGGCGATTGGATCACCAGCCGCCTGGGGTTTGCCTGGACTGTTCGAGGGGGCGCGTTGCTGGCTGCGTGCGGCCTGGCGTCGGCGCTGCTGGTGCAGAATCCTTATTGGGCTCTTCCGGGGTTTGCGCTGGTGGGCGCCGGATTCTCGTCGATTATTCCTTTGGTATTTGCTGCCGGAGGGCGGATCCAGGCGGTGAGCGAAGGAGCCGGCGTTGCGGCCGTAAGCGGCCTCGGCTATCTGGGATTTCTGGTCGGGCCGACCGCCATCGGCTTCGTTTCCGAACTCACTTCGCTCAGGGTCGGAATGTTTTTGATTGTGGTGCTGAGTTTAGTGGCTGCGGGCCTGGTTGGTGTTGCGGATTCGCAGGCCAAGAGCACAGACTGAAACCTGTACTGTAAAGGCTGCTACCCAGCCCGCAGACCACAAAAAACGATGGCCTGCGCCACGGAGTCCTGGTTGGCGGCACGGCCACAAAAAACGATGGTCTACCCGGTCTACCCTACGGTTTGCGGCGAAGGCGCGATGGGCTACGAGGCTTTTTTCAGCCGGTTGCTCACGGCGGCTGCGGGTCTGCGGAGGAGGCGGTTCATCCGTCCGAACAGCAGCCATTCGAGAACGAACACGGCCGCACCGAGGATGGCGAGCATTTGCCAAAGGTCGCGGGGATTATCGAGAGTCTCGCGGTAGGCCGGTAATCCCCGCCTCACGTTGGCCGGTGGATCCCATTTCCTGGTCCACATCCCCGGCAAAGACAGCGAATAGACCGATTCGTGGTTTCCCGCAATCACTCGCACAATCCCCGGCGTCCCGGAAAAAAAGTGCAGCGACCGCCCAGTGAGGCTAAACGGCAATGGCTGGCCGTCCTGACGCACCACTCGAATGCTGTCGGGCGCGGTATCCGCGGCCAGTTCCGCATTCACGGTCCCCGCGCTGCTGGCGCTCAGGTCGAAGTTGCGGAAGGAGTCCGGCGCGAGCCAGCGCAGGATGTTGCCGATCAACAGCGGCGCGGCCAGTTCGTAGCGCAGGCCGGGATTACTCGGGTGGAACCCGATCACAACCATCTTCCGGCGGTCCATCGACCGTGCGATCACCACCGGCCCCTGGTCAATCTCGGCGATCCTCAGATCTGTCGGCGCGGGCTCGAAAACGGTTGTCGTATCGGGTCTGGCGTCCTTGGTGCGGAGCCCGGACGCGATCGGCTGATCGGAGGCCCATTTAATCGCCCCAGGATGCTCCACGCGTGTGCGGACCGGAATCGGAGACTGGGCTGAAGGCGGATCGATCCAGAGGGAGTCGCCGTGCGGCGATTCTTGCGGGTGAAAGCGGTCCAAGACGATCAGTCCCGGCGTGGCGGCTTGATATTGAGCAGTTGGTTTGAAGATCGCATTGACGCGGGAGCCGGTGCCGAAGAAGGGCCGGAGCAAGTCAGGGTTATCGGAATAAACGGTGACCGAGAGTCCCGCATAGGCAGGGATTTCGAGGACCGCATGATTGTCATCGGGGAAGTCGTCGGAGGGGTAAAGCCGGACCTCCAGCAAGCCCGCGGCATGGGTGCGCAGCTTAAAAGCGACTTGCGCGTCGGCGTTGGGTTCGAGCGTAATTCGCTGGGCACCCGCGGGTGCGCCGCCGAAACCAATCGCCACGGTCGCGGTCCTGGGCTGTCCGCCGCCGGCGGTGAGATAGTTGCGGCAGGAGACGTAAACGTCCCACACGTTGGAGTCGTCCGGGGAGCGGCGCAGACCGATGTGGCGGATTCCGTTGTTGATGAGGGCATCGGCCACCGGCAGCACGCGTAGATTGGGGACGGTCTGGACCGGCTGGTCGGTATCGGCAAGGCGGGCCGGTCCCGCATAAACGATCTCGCCCGCACGGTTGGAGGACAACTGTTGAGTGCGCACTGCGAAGGCGAGGGCCTGGCCGAGGTCCAATGCGGTAGAGCCCGACTTGGAGTCTGCAACGGCTTGCAGCAACGTCAACTTGTCTGACAGAAACGGGGTCGCGGGAGTGGCCAGAGCGTCGGCGCGCACCAGCATCACGCGATCGGAACCGGGAAGACTGCGAATATACATGGCGGCTTCCCGGCGCGCCAGATCCATCAGGGAGCGTTTGGGTTGGTTAGGCGCGGGCCTCGGCGTGGCGTCCATCCAGGCAGACGTGTCGAGCAGGAGGATGTGATCGCGCGGCTTGGCCGAAAAAACTCCCCACCGCAGTTGGGCGATCGCCAGCAGCAGAAGGAGGATACCGAGGAGCTGCAGTAACAATGACCAGGGCTGACTGACGGTTTTGCGGCGAACGACTGTGGTGGGCTGTTCCGCGGCGATCCAGAAGCGAAGGGTGGGGACCACGATCTTGCGCCGCGAGCGGTCCAGGAGATAGAGGACGAACGCAATCCCGCCCGCCGCTGCAAAGAGCGTAAGAAACTGGCCGAGGGTGAGGTTGAGGAACGACATCTAAGCGGCCTCGGGGGTGAGACGCGGGTTGCTGCTGCGCAGCCAGGCAGACCACAAAAAACGATGGTCTGCCCCACGGGGACATGAGTTTGCCGTACGGGAACGATGGTCTGGCCCCTTCATGCTATGCCTCTTGTGCGGACCAGGGAACCGAAGATGATGTCTTCGAGCGGTGTCGCGGTGGACACGCCGGCAAACCGGCCGTTGTTACGGACCGCCAGTTGTTGCAGCGCCGCGGAGTACTCATCGAAGGCGCGAGTATATTGGGCGCGGGACTGGTCGTCGAACTGCAGCCGGACCTGCGCGTTGTTTTCGGCATCGATCAGTTCCAGTTCGCCATTCCACGGAGGGGTGCGATCCTCTTCGGAATAGATTTGAATGAGCAGCAGCTCGTGTCCAAAATCGGCCAGATATTGCAGAGGCTTCAGACAGTCCCCGTCGTCCAGGAAATCGGAAAGGATGATGACCAGGCCGCGGTGGGGAGTCGACTGGATAAACTCGCGGATCACCAGATTGAAATCGGTCGCATCCTTCGCCTCGATGCGTTGCATGTACTCCATGATCGGCCGGAAACGGTGACGTCCGCCGCCGCCGACGATGCCTTCGCCGAGATCCCGTGAGAAGGGTTGGACCGCGATGGTGTCGAGCCGGACCAGCCCGATGTAGCACAGCGATGCGGCAATCTTGCGGGCCACGTCGAATTTAACGGCGGCCCCTGAGGCCCCTCCTGAAGCCATCGACGCGCTGGTGTCGAGCAGTAAGTGAACCGGGACTCGAGGCTCGATCTGGAACATTTTGAGGAACAGTTTCTCCAGCCGCAGGTACGCGCGCCAGTTGACCGCGCGCAGGTCGTCGCCATGGTGAAAGTTGCGGTGATCCAGGAATTCCTGGCCGCCGCCGGAGAAGCGCGAAGCGTTGTGACCTCCGACCAGACCCGCGAAGGAGCGCTGCCAATGGATGGTCAGACGTTCCAACCGTTCCAGAAAATGACGGTCCAGCAGTGGCTCGGCGGTGGGCATGGAAGGGACTTGGGACTGCCTTATGCGACGGAGACCTGTTTGTTTACGCCGCTCAAGATATTATTTAACACGGAGTCAGCGGTTTCGCCGTCGGCATGGGCGTCGAAATTGAGGATAATGCGGTGACGGAGGACCGAGAGGGCCACCGATTGAATGTCGTCGACCGCAAGGTGATAGCGGCCGCGCATGAGGGCCAGCACGCGTCCGCACTCCACGAGGGCTTGCGCGCCGCGCGGCGAACTGCCGTAGCGAATGTACTTGCGCGCCGATTCGTGGGCTTCCTTCTGATCCGGCTGCGTGGCCATTACAATCTGAATCGCGAAGTCGCGGACGTGCGGTGCCACCATCACCTGGCGGCAGACATCGCGAACCTGCAGAATCTGGTCGCGGTCCAGGACGGCATGTACCTCGGCCTCTTCGCGCGCGATGGTACGGTCGACAATGAGGCTGAGCTCGTCGCGATCGGGGTAAGTCACGATGATCTTCATCAGGAAGCGGTCGAGTTGGGCTTCCGGAAGCGGATACGTGCCTTCCATTTCGATCGGGTTCTGGGTGGCCATTACCAGAAACGGACGCTCCAACTGATGGGTAAGATTGCCGCTGGTGACGGTGCGCTCCTGCATGGCTTCGAGCAGCGCCGATTGAGTCTTGGGAGTGGCGCGATTGATTTCATCGGCGAGGACGAGGTTGGCGAAAACCGGCCCGGGCTGGAAGCGCAGTGCCTTGGCGCCGCGATCGTCAGTTTCGATCACCATGCTGCCGACGATGTCGGCGGGCATCAGATCCGGGGTGAACTGTATGCGTGAATATTTGAGCTGCAGCGCTCGGGCGAGAGTACGCAGCAAAGTGGTTTTTCCGAGGCCGGGTACGCCTTCCAGGAGGACGTGGCCGCCGGAGAGGAGGCAGATCAGGACGCCGTCGACGACGTTTTGCTGACCGACGATTATCTTAGCGATCTCGGCCCGTACGTCATTCAGCCGCGATACTGCGTTCTGCAAAGTAGCTTCCGCGCTCACGGTTACATTGTAGAACGCTGGCGGGGTAGGCGCGGTCGCAGAGCGGAACGGACGCTGGGGAGGACTGTGGTCCGCAGCGCCCAAACGACATACGACACAATGATTCCGGACCAGGGCGGCTAGGAACCGCCCTCCTTCCTGAGCGGCCCTACCGCTTCCGCGAAGTCAAAATCAGCGGCCTTTATGCGATCCTTTTTAGACGAAAGAGCATCGAATCTGACGAAGAGCATCGAAAGCGAAAGGACAACCGAGATGTCAGCACCAGACGGAACGATCCAGGCATGGAATGACCTTGCCGGCCACTATCAAAAGATCCAGGACTTACACCTGAGGCAGCTCTTTGCGGACGACGCAAAACGCGGCGAGCGTCTGGTGGTGGAAGCTGTTGGCCTTTACCTCGATTACTCGAAGAATCGCATCACCGACGAAACGCTGGAACTTCTGCTCCGGCTCGCCCGTGAATCCCGTTTGCAGGAACGAATCGACGCCATGTTCCGTGGTGAAAAGATCAATATCACTGAGAATCGGGCGGTGTTGCACACCGCGCTGCGCGCTCCGCGTGACGCCGCCATTATGGTGGATGGCCGGAACGTTGTACCTGAGGTCCACGCGGTGCTCGACCGAATGGATAAATTCGCACGGGCTTTGCGCAGCGGCGAGTGGAAAGGCCACACCGGCAAGCGCATCCGTAATGTAGTGAACATCGGGATCGGCGGCTCCGACCTCGGGCCGGTGATGGCCTACGAGGCGTTGAAACACTACGCCGAAAGGAGCATGACGTTTCGCTTCGTATCAAACGTGGACGGCACCGATTTCGTGGAGGCGGTGCATGATTTCGATCCGGCGGAAACGCTCTTTATCATCTCTTCGAAAACGTTCACCACCCTGGAGACGATGACGAATGCGCAGACTGCGCGGGCGTGGTCTCTCGCCGGCTTGGGGAATGACGAAAAAGCCGTCGCGAAACATTTTGTAGCGGTTTCCACCAACGCGTCCGGTGTCGCCAAGTTCGGTATCGACACGGCTAACATGTTCGAGTTTTGGGACTGGGTCGGCGGCCGGTACTCCATGACCTCCGCCATCGGTCTCTCGACGATGGTCGCCATCGGTCCGGACAATTTCCGCGCCATGTTAGGTGGATTCCACGAGATGGACGAGCACTTCCGCACGACCCCTTTCGAGCGCAATCTTCCGGTGATCATGGGACTCCTAGCGGTCTGGTACAACGATTTCTTTAACGCACAAACGGTCGCGGTCCTGCCCTACGAACAGTACCTCAAACGGTTCCCTGCCTATCTGCAGCAATTGACGATGGAGAGCAACGGCAAGCATGTCACGCTCGATGGGAAACGCGTGGCCCGCGAGACCGGTCCGATTTACTGGGGTGAACCGGGTACCAACGGCCAGCATTCGTTTTATCAGCTAATTCATCAGGGAACCAGGCTCATCCCGTGCGACTTCATTGCCTTTGCTCAGCCTCTCAATGCCGTTGGCCGACATCACGACATCTTAATCGCGAACGTCTGCGCGCAGGCCGAGGCTCTGGCGTTCGGCAAGACTGCTGAGCAGGTAGCGGCTGAGGGCACGCCGGAGTGGCTTGTTCCGCACCGGGTCTTCGAGGGCAATCGACCGTCCAACATGATCCTGGCGGAACGGCTGACACCGGAGACTCTAGGGAAACTGGTTGCTCTCTACGAACACTCGGTATTTACCCAGGGTGTAATCTGGGACATCGACTCCTTTGATCAATGGGGTGTCGAGTTGGGTAAGGTTCTGGCGCAGCGCATCATCCCCGAACTCGAAAGCAAGAAAGAGCCGAACTTGTCGCATGACAGTTCAACCGATCAGCTGATTCGTTACTACCGGAAATTGAAAGGGGACTCTAACTGAATTGGAGCCTGCCGCCGGCCGACAGACGACGAAAAACGATCGTCTGTAGCACGGATGTCTGCGGCAACCGCAAAAAATGAGTCGATCATCAAAGGTATTACATCCGGGCTTTGCGGCGCTGGGCGATTTTTTGTAGAAGCGCAAAAGCGTTTTGGGGCCTCTAACAGATAAGAGATGAAAATCTTAGCGTCAGGTTTGTTGTTATGCGCGGTGAATCTGCATGCCGCTTCCAAGTTCGCCGCGACCGAGCGTTCGGTTGATTGGGGCGTGACAGGGCACGCGCGATTTGAACAGTGCGAGTTCAAGGAGGCAGCGCGGGCGTTTACGAAGGCGCTGCAGTTCCGGCCTGACGACGCGGCGCTCCATCTATGGCTGGGAAAATCTTACGCGAAAATGGCTGAAGTAGCGAGTCCGCTGCACGCTGCCGGGAACGCGCGGCAGGCTCGGCGGAGCCTTGAACGAGCCATTGAGCTGGAGCCCCGCAATCAGCAGTATCTACGAGAGGTATTTGACTTCTACCTGGCTTCGCCCGAGTGGTTTAGAGGAGGTTTAAGCCGGGCGGCGCTGCTGGTCGAGCGGATCGCGCCTCACGATCCGGGAGAACAGGCTTTCCTGCGCGTGCGGCTGGACAACGCGGGACAGGAATACCGCGGCGCGGACTGGCGGCTCAGGCAGGTCACGCTTGTACCGATGCGGCTCTCACCTTAGATTTCGCTATCATCCGCTACACATTTGGCGGAGCAGAACCCACTAAAGAAGTCAAAAAATAACAAAAGAGTTGTGATGATTCGTCCCAATGCGGATCATATTTATTTGACTCCTTACTAAACATCGAATAATATCCACCCAAGCTAGAGCACGAAGCCAGGGCTCGAAGAAGTGGCCATGATGCCAAACTCCGTACGGCGAAAGTGTGCCTTTACCTTGAGCGCTTTGGAACTCTAGAGAAGTTTGGTGGAGGTTCCAACGATGCTTAAATTAAACGGGCTGAGGTGGTATTTGGCGCTGTCGTGCGGGCTGGCAGCAGGCCAAACACCGAGCTGCGATCTTCAAGGCTACAAACCGGCGGACGGTCTAAAGGCCGAGGTCCGCGGAAAAGCCGTGGAGTTCGACTGGCGCGGCGAAGGCAACCAGCAGTTGCGCGCGGGATTTACCATCCGGGATGGTCAGCCTGAAGTGCAGGAGTTGGCTGCGCGCAAAAGTGGCGGCCAATGGGTGGAACTCGGGAGTGGCCTCCAGCCGGAGTTCCATGTGACCAGCGGCAAGCGGCGTATGTCGATGGCCCAGGCTACCCAATTCAAACTCCTCCATATCGAGGTCACTCCAGAACTGTACGACAAGGAAAAGTGGATGACGTTCTGGGACGCGCCCCTGGTCGTTCCGGGAGTTGCCGGCAAAGGGGATTCGTACCCCCTGCCGCGCGATCCCAGTGAGGTAAAGCGCGCCTCGGCCACGTTCCATTCGAACAGTTGCAAGGTCGACACGGACGGTGCGAGATTAGCTATCACGTTTTCCGGCCTCGACATGGGTATTTTCTCGGGCGAGCTGCAGTACACGGTTTATCGCGGCTCTAACCTGCTGCGACAGGAGGCGATCGCCAAGACCGAAGAGCCGAGCGTGGCGTATATCTATAGCGCGGGTCTTAAAGGCTTCGATATCGCCAAGCATCCCGCCGTGGTGTGGCGTGACTCGGCGCGCGCGTGGCAGAAGTACGAATTCGGCGGCGACACAAATACAGAACCAGTAGGCCTGCGCGCGCGTAACCGGCTGGCCATCGTGGATGCTGGAAGCGGATCGTTAGCCGTTTTTCCGCCTCCGCACAAGTTTTTCTTCGAGCGTGAAGACGAAGTCAACCTGGGCTACGTTTATTACCGCAAAGACAGCGACAGCGCTTATGCCGTCGGAGCCTTGCAGCCTGAAAGGGGAGAGGGCTATCATCCCTGGGGCGTTACAGACACTGAATGGAGACGGCGGACCAGCACGTCGCAGGGACATTGGGACAACTACGCCTTATACAATGCACCGGCCGGGACGATGCAGCACATGGCCGTCTATTTTTACCTGAGCCCCGAAGGCGACCACGCTACCCAAGAAGCGGTCATGGCGTACACGCACGGTGACGTGTTCAAGCCCCTGCCCGGCTACAAGGTGATGGCGAGCCACTTCCACCTGGATTTTAACGAGCTGTTAAGAGACCGCGCCACGCTGGACTACCGGCCGCCGTGGGTAGATGTATTCCACGCCTTGGGGATTAACATTGTGAACCTCGGCGACTTCCATGACGATTCCGATCCGAGAGATCCCGGACCCAAACGGTTCATGGAGCAAAAAGTCTATTTCGATGGTAGCGCCCGGATTTCCGACCGCGATTTGCTGTTCATCCCGGGTGAAGAGCCAAACGCATACCTGGGCGGCCACTGGTGGATGTTGACTCCGCACCCGGTTTATTACTCGCACGCTCAGCCGCGGCCGGCCAACCAGCCTTTTATGGAAAATGATCCAAAGTACGGTCCGGTATATCACCTGGGTTCGTCCGAGGACATCCTGAATCTGGTGAATCGGGAAAATGGCATCTGGTACACGACGCACCCGCGCACCAAGAACACGGCTGGTTACCCGGACGCCTACCGCGACAAGGATTTCTTTCTTAGCGACCGGAATATCGGCGCATCGTGGGAGTCCTTGCCGTCAGATCTGTCGCAAAAAAGACTGTGCGAAGTTCGTTGCTTCGGCGTGATGGATGATTCGAGCAACTGGGCTCCGACGCCAAAGTACATGCTGGCCGAGGGAGACACTTATACTAAGTGGCCGGACGACGAAACTTATCCTCTGCTGGCCGTCAATTACATGAAGCTGGATCGTGTCCCGTCGTTCAAAGAGGGTTGGGGCACAGTTATCGAGGCGATGCGTACCGGGAATTTCTTCGGCACAACCGGCGAGGTGCTTTTCCATAACTATGGCGTGTCAGGCTCCGGTGCGCACCGCGTGTATACGGCGAATGTGGAATGGACCTTCCCGCTCGAATTCGCCGAACTGGTCTGGAGCGACGGGCACAAGGTCGACCGCCAGATTATACCCGCGACGGAGATGCCTCCTTTCGGGTCGCATGAATTCAAGATTTCCTTCGATGCTACGGGCAAGAAATGGGTTCGGTTCGCAGTGTGGGACTCGGCCGGCGACGGCGCCTACACTCAGCCGGTACTCCTGAATTCGCCCGATATGTCGACGCAAAACCGCTAACAGTTCAGTTTCAGTTTCGAAAATATCCGCGAGGTGTTTCTCCATGTCGATTAACCAGAAACATGATTTCTGGCGGGCACCCGTGTCCGCCGGCCGCGCAGGTATCGCGGCGGTAATGTTATTTATGGCGCTCGCCCCGGCGATTGTCAGGGCGCAGGCCGTAGCCTCGGCCAGCATTACCGGACGCGTTCTCGACGAGTCGGGCGCACCCGTGCCGGAGGTTACTGTTTCGGTCACCAGCCCGGCGCTGCAGGTTCCCAGCGTGAGTAAGACCACGGACCAGGACGGCAATTATCAGGTCCTCGATCTGCCGGCTCCCGGAGTCTATAAGCTCAATTTCGCCCACTCGGGCTTTCAAACCTTTGTTCGCGCGGATCTGAATCTGAATGTCGGTTTTGCCGCCAGAGTCGACGTGGTCATGAAGGTCGGGCAAGTTGAACAGACGGTCGAGGTGACGGGATCGAGCCCGGTGGTCGATACCGTGAACACGTCCGGCGGCACAACCTTGCAGATGGCGGAAATCCTGGACACACCGAAGGGCCTGGGCCTGCAGGAATTGCTGCCCATGGCCGCCGGAGTCAGCATGAGCGGCAAGCCTGATGTTGGCGACAGCAACCTGGCTGCTCGCAGCGCGATCATCACCTACGGAGTCCTCGCGGAGCCTTACCTTCAATTGGAAGGGATCAATATCACCAGTTCGCACGATCTCGATACCGCGGTGTACATGGATTCCTTGTCACTGGCGGAGGCCGAGTTCAAGACTACCGGCAACAACGCCGATGTGCCCTTCCCGGGAGTGAACATGGTGGCGATCATGAAATCAGGCAGCAACGATTTTCACGGCACTTTGCTGGGTGATTGGGAAAGTCCGAGTTTCCAGGCAAATAACATCACGCCATCGCTGGCGGCGTTGGGATTGAAGGTCTCCAGCCCGATTAAGGACTATTACGATTACGCCGGGGATCTAGGCGGCCGGATCATTAAGGACAAGCTGTGGTTCTATACCGGGCTCAGCAAGCAGACGCAGAACGCGGGGCAGTTGGGAGTTGTGAGCGGTCCGGATGCGGCGGGCTGCTGGACGTGCCTGGATGCGCCCGGAGGAAGTATCGTCTCGACACTGACACAGGAAAATGTCAAGATATCCTACCAGCTCAATCCCGTCTGGCGGTTCATCGCAGCCTGGCAACACTCTCTGAAATTTCTCTCGGCACAGGGAGCGTCCAGCACCGAACCGTTGCCTTCCAGTTTGTACGAACATCAACCCGCGGACATGTGGAAAGGGGAGGCGGAGATTGTGCCGTCTCCTCGCCTTTTCATCAATGTAATCGCGGGCTACGGCGGTTATCACGTCCATTACACCGACGAGCCAGGTACCGACGTGCCGGGTAATCCGAGCAGCAAGGAACTGAGCACGGGCGTGCTTACCGGACCCAACGATTACCCCGACGACAAACCTCAAATCCGCTACATGGCGAGAGGCAACGTAAGTTACGTTATCGGGAAGCACCAATTCAAGTTCGGCAGTGAGGAATCCTGGGAAGCCGGTAATACGCAGGCGCTGCAGGACCAGGCCGCCGGCGACTACCTCCTTATTTTCAGCAAGGGGGTGCCGAATGAGATTCAGACCTTCAACTATCCGTTCAAACCGAATAACGAACTCCATAGCCAGTCCGTGTTCGCCACGGACAGCTGGAAGCTGGCGAAGAGGTTTGTCTTGAATTACGGCGTGCGCTGGGAACGGTATAACGATTTTTATCCGGATCAGATGAAGGCCGCCGGCCAATTCAGCGCGGCCGCGACTTATCCCGGAAAAGAGCTGCTGACCTGGAAAGACGTGGTTCCGCGGGTGGGAGGAGCCTGGGATATTTTTGGGGACGGCAAGACGCTTTTGAAGGGCTCATTTGGAGTCTTCGGCGACACCATGGGCGACCTCTGGGGAGGTTCTTTTAATCCCGATGCACTGGTTACCACGACCTATAAATGGAGTGGTCCTTGCGTGCAGACCGGATTCAACAACGTTTCCTACAACAACACAAGTTGCGACGCCAGTCCCGCCACTCTCGCCAGCCTGAACCCCAGCAGCCCTAACTTCATCAGCGCCACCGGCGGCCTCAACGAACTGATCAACCTCAATCTCAAGCAGGATAAGACGTATGAATACGTTGCCAAGGTGGAAAGACAACTAGTGCCGAATGTGTCACTCAGCTTGAGCTATATTTATCACAAAGTGACCAACCTGAATGCCCCGGAGGGCGCCGAGGATCCCAGCGGAATCAACATCCTCAGGCCGTACAGTATCTACACGGTCCCCGTAACTCTCACCGACACGCTTACCAACGCTCCCGTGACCCTCTACACCTATCCGGCATCCTATAACACTTCAGCGTTCAACCAGTTCGAAGTAATGAATGCTGCCAGTAACCGGCCTGATACTTTCAACACTTTCGAAGCCGCCGTAACGAAGCGGTATTCGAAAAAGTGGAACGCTCAGTCTTCCTTCTGGATGACCAAGAACCACGCGTGGATCATCGCGATCCCTCAATCTCCCAATGACGACCGATACCCGATCGACAACACGTGGAACTGGGAAGCACGCGCCTCCGGATTGTATAATCTGCCGTGGGGAATCGAGGTGTCCGGTTTCTATCGCGCGCAGTCGGGTATCCCTGGACAGAGGACCGAAAGCTTCTCCAGTCCGCTTCTGCTGCAAGGTTCCGTGACGCTGCGGATGGAACCCTACGGCGCGGAGCGAGGGCCCGTCATCTCGACCACCAATATCAAAGTCGCCAAGACCATCAAGGTGAGGGAGAACATGAGGTTGCAGTTCAATTTTCAGGTCTTCAACCTCTTCAACACCAGTAGCGCCACCAGCACCAGTTACCTGACAGGCCCAACGTACCTGCACCCGACGGGTCTCATTAATCCCCGTGTCGCGCGCATCGGAATGCAGTTTTCTTTCTGAAGGAGTTCCATGAGCTACCTGCCGAAGTGGATCGCCGTGGCGGGCGTAGTTGCGATGCCTGCGATGCAGGCACAAAACTACAACTTATCCGAATACAAGCCCGCGCCAGGACTGACGGCGTCCGCTGTTCAAAAGACCCTGACCGTCACCTGGGACGGCGAGAAGAACGACGAACTCCGGCTGCGACTCCTGGTTCAGAACGGCACACCCTTAATCGAAGGTATCGATCTCAGGCAGAAAGGAGGAGCATGGGCCACTCTGGCCTCGAATCTGAAGCCTGAGTTCCATGTGGTTTCGGGCCTGCGGCGGATGACCGATCAGCAACTGCTGCCGCTGAAAGCTCTGGATATCAAGATTACTCCGCAAATCCTGGACGAGGACCGGTGGGAGGCATTTTGGGACGCGCCCTTAAACGTTCCTGGAACGGAAGCAGCCCACCACGGTGCGACGCCTCCCGCAGAGGGTATTGCCAATCAACCGGGCCTGCCCCGCAAGCCCGACGAAATTCATCGCTCTTCCGCCAGGTATGACGTTCAAAGCTGCAGCGTCAAGACTGATGGAGGGCGCCTGGAGATTTCGTACCCGGGCGTCCAACTCGGTGTCTTCTCCGGATCCCTGCGGTACACGGTCTACAAGGGTTCGAACCTGATTCGCCAGGAAGTGATCGGCAAAACCGATGAGCCGGCGGTGGCTTATAAGTACGACGCCGGCGTCGCAGGGATGGCGATTGCGGCCGGCTCGCGAGTGGTTTGGCGCGACACCGCGAATCTCTGGCAGGCAGCCGAATTCCGGGGAGCGGTTAACCAGAACCCCGTGACGGTGCAGGCTTCGAATCGGATTCTGGTGGCCGAGGGTAAGGGCGGCTCCATCGCGGTCTTTCCACCGGTCCACAATTTCTTCTGGGCTCGCGAAATCGATTTCAACCTGGGATACAACTGGTATCAAAAAAACAGCGATTCTTCGTTCTCGTTTGGCGTCCGGCAACCGGAGGCTGAATCGGATCCGGCGGATGCCGGCCGGGGGCCCGAAGATCGCAGACAGAATTTTGCGCTGCGGAGTGCCCGGCCCGGGACATTGCAGAGAATGCCGCTCTATCTGTACGTGAGTGGCGAAACGGCTCGCGCGGCGGTCGAATCGGCGCTCGCCTACACGCGTCAGGATCATTTTCAGCCCTTGCCCGGGTATGAAGTGATGGCCACTCACTTTCACGCCGGCCTGGTGAGACGGTTGCAGCTGTCGGGCGGCCTGGATAACATCCTGCCGGATTTCGAAGCGATGAAGTCCGCGGGAGTGACAGTCTACGCCCCCATCGATGGCGGCGGCGTGGGTATGGTGGTCCCGGGCGGAACAGCCCCTCGCGACCGACTGGAGACCCTGGCCGATTACTACCAGGTCGCGCGTCTGCATTCGGATAAGAACTTTCTGATCATGCCGAATGAAGAAATCTTTGGGGGCCCTCCCACCGAGGGATTCGGAGGCCACCACGATCTGCTGATCTCGCACCCCGTGTTCTGGACGCAGACGCGCGCCGCCGGACAGCCCTTCGTCGAGAACAATGCCAAGTATGGCAAGGTCTACCACGTCGGCAGTCCGGCTGACCTGATCGAAATGTCGCATCGGGAGAACCTGATCCTCTACATGCCTCACCCTCGTTCGAAGGGGTCGACCGGGTACCCCGACGCCACGAAGGATACTCCCACGTTCCGCGACGAGAGCTATCGAGGGGTGGGGTTCCGCTGGGGCATGGGCCTCGACGGCTCGGAACAGCGGCTCTGCGAATATCGCTGCATGCCCCTGTTCGACGACATGAATAACTGGGTGGCCGACCTGCCCACGCCTCCCAAATACATGCAGGCAATTTCGGAAGTGTATCAACAGGGAACCGGCGACGACATTTACGCTAACAATCCGGTGAACTACGTTAAGGTGGCTTCGCCGCCGGGGATCGACAACTGGAAGCCGATCATCGATGCCATGAAGCGCGGGGACTATTTTGTCACCTCCGGCGAAGTATTAATCCCATCGTGGTCGGTGCAGGGAACGGGAAATCAACGCACGGTCGTGGCGGACGTGGAATGGACGTTTCCGCTCGAGTTTGCCGAGGTCGTGTGGGGCGATGGACAGCACACCGGGCGGCAGATTCTCTCTGCGACCGATTTACCGGCTTTCGGGAAGCACCACTTTCAGATTCCGTTTAATGCGGATGGGAAAAAGTGGGTGCGGTTTGCGGTATGGGACTCGGCCGGGGAGGGTGCTTTCGTGCAACCGGTCAAGCTTCAGAAGGGGAACGGCGCGTCCGCCGGGGGCAGCGGACATTGAGTCGCTCGTTGTGGATCGCAACTGGTGTTTGTGTCGTTCACCACGGAGCCTACCCTGTTGCCGGCCTCCCCTTGGCGCCCCGCAGGGCGTGCAGGATTGGAGTGTAGGCGAATCTGCCTGCGAGAACCGTAAGGACACCGCCCAGCGCAGGGTCGACTTCCGAAATGCGGCGGATGAGCCTGCTAATCCGTTCCGCGTCCAGGGCAATCAGGCCGTCCAGTAGCTCCTCCCGCAGCGTCTGGGGAATCGCCGCCAACGCTTCCGGACGCAGGTCCAACTCCTGCTCGTCCGGACAAGATGCACTTTCGGCGCGAACGTAGCGTACATCCAGGTGACGCGCCATACAGTCGAAGATCTCCTCCAGCTGATAGGGCTTACCGAGAAAATCGTCCAGGCCGGACGCCAGCATCTCGTCTCGCTGACCTATGTGCACGGATGCGGTGACCATTGCGATCTTCACTTCCCGCCCCCCATCCAGTTCCCGAATGCGCTGCACGGCCTCCCGTCCATCTATTCCGCGCAAGCCGTGATCCATCCAGATGAAGTGCGGCCGCCAGGACTGGAATGTCTCGATACCCTTCTCACCGTCTTCCGCCACCCGCACACGGAAGCCGACCCGCTCCAGCAACCGTTGCAGCAACAGCCGGTTTTCGAACTTGTCTTCGACGATCAGGACGCGGTACTCGGGTTGGCCTGGCTCGATGCCGACCACTCGTGGCCGATTGTCCATGGGCGCAGTCGCCTCTACTTCCAACTCCCGTTCCACCGGCAGTTCCATTCGAAACCGCGATCCCTTTCCCAGTTCGCTCTCCACGCGGATGGCTCCACCCATCAGCTCCACGTACTTCCGGACGATGGCGAGTCCCAGTCCGGTACCGTCCTGAGACCCCTGCCCGCCCACTCGCTCGAAGGGCTCGAAGATGCGAGCCTGATCTTCCGCGGCGATGCCGACGCCGGTATCCTCGACCTCAAACAGCAACAGCACATGGCCGGGGGAGTCCGCGGGCAAGCCATTCAATCGCAGGATGATGGTTCCCCGTTCGGTGTACCTCACTGCGTTGCCCAGTAAGTTGGTTAGTATCTGGCGCAGCTTGGAGGCGTCGGTCCGGATAAGGCGGGGAAGGCCAGCGGACTGCTCGACGAGCAATTGCAGGTTTTTCGCTCTGGCGCGCATCCGCATTATCGCCGTAATGTCGCGCACCAGGCCATGCACATCGCACGCCGCGTTTTCCACGACGATGCGACCGGCTTCGATCTTGGCCACGTCCAGCACGTCGTTGATCAACTCAAGCAGATGCTCGCCGCTGTGATGAATGATGTCCAGATCCTTGCGTTGCTTTTCCGAAGTGTCCCCTTCAAGCAGCAGGTCGGAGAAGCCGAGGATGGCATTCAGAGGCGTGCGAAGCTCGTGGCTCATGTTGGCCAGGAAGATGGTCTTGGCGCGATTGGCCGACTCCGCCGCGTCTCGGGCGATTTGGAGTTCGACAGTTCGCTCCGATAGCTCGCTGGTCCGCTCCTTTACCTGTGCCTCCAGTCTCGCCGCCTCCAGCTCCAACCTCGTCACGCGGGATCGGTATACTGCGAAGATCAGACCCGCGACGGTTAGGCTCGCAATGCTTGTGAACCACCATGTCGCCCACCATGGCGGCAGAACCCTGATGGCCAGCGTCGCGCCCGTCTCGTTCCACACTCCGTCCTGGTTGGATCCCTGGACCTGGAAGACATAATTCGCGGCCGGAAGGTTAGTATAGGTGGCTTGGCGCCGCGTGCTATCAACGTCGTTCCATTCGTTCTCCAGGCCCTCCAGCCGATACCGGTACCGGTTCTTCTGTGGGGCCGAATAGCTTAAAGCGCTGAACTCGATGGTAAAAATGCTCTGGGCGTGGGTAAGCGTCAGAGCACTGGTTGCCCAGATCGGCTTGCGAAGCGGCGAGTGTGCGCCTGCAACCACCGGTTTATTGAACAGACTGAATTCTGTTAATACGACCGGCGGGACATGGGGATTGTCGGACAGTAACTTGGGGTAAATGGTGGTGACTCCCCGGCTCGAGCCCAGAATCAGTTCGCCGTCCGCGGTTCGAGCGCTGGCCTCCGGGCCATCCGGGTTGAACAGATTCCCCGGTAGCCCATCGGACTCGGAGTAGTTGTGAAAGGTTCGCCTCCGCGGATCAAAGCGGCTGAGACCATAATGCGTCGCCAGCCAGATATACCCTTGATCGTCCTCCAGGATCGCCTCGATGCTGTCATCCGGCAGTCCGTCCTTCCTCATAAAGCGGATGAAGCTTCCCGAGTCCCGGTCAAATTGATTGAGACCGTCCTGGGTGCCGATCCACAAGATCCCCCGGCGATCCTCCAGTATGGAATTGACCTTATTGTGGCTGAGACTGAGAGGGTTATGGGGGTCATTGCGATAAACGGTAAATTCCCCTGTCCCCGGGTCGAACCGATTCAACCCCCCGAAACTAGTCCCCACCCAGAAAATTCCACCCCGGTCCTCGAATATGACAGTCGCCCAGTCATAAGACAAACTGTGTGAGTTATGTGGATCGTTCCGATATACCGAAAAACGTCCTGTTTTCGGATCAAAACGGTTCAACCCTGCCGTCTGGGTGCCCACCCACAGCACTCCGCGGCGGTCCACCAGAAGAGAAATAACCATATCGCTACTCAAGCTGGTGGGATTCTTGTCGTCATGGTGGTAAGCGAAAAACCGCCCCGTCGCGCGATCGAAGCGATTCAGGCCCCCGCCGTAGGTCCCAAACCAGAGCGTGCCGGATGGATCCTCGCGGATGACCGAAACCTTATCGTAAGAGAGACTGTGCGCGTCTCTTGCGTCGTGCCGGTACACCTTAAATTGGCCGGTCCTTTGATCCAGACGGTCCAACGCGCCGTCAGTTCCGAACCAAAGGAATCCCTGGCTGTCCGCCTGCACTGCCCGGATTTTATCGTTATCCAGGCTGTTTAGATGGCCGGCCTGATGTTTATAGTTGACGAACGGCGGCGGCTTCCTGAGGAAGCGGCTCAACCCGCTCTGCGTGCCTACCCACATCACTCCTTCGGAATCCTCGAATAGCGCCTTGACGGCGTTGTCGTCAAGACTGTTTGGATTGGAAGGCTCCTGGCCATATCGGGTGAACTGTTTGCGCTCCCGATCGAGCTTGAGCAATCCGCGATCCATCGTGCCCAGCCAGAGCACGCCATCCTGGTCTTCATAGATTTGGGTCACGCCCACAAGGCTCAGGCTTCCTGGATCTTCCGCATGAAAAGAGTAACGCGTGAAGCGATCCGTGCGGAGGTCCAGGGCGCTCAATCCGCGGCCAAAACGCGAACCTACCCACAACACGCCCAAGTGATCCTCCCAGAGGGAATCCACGTAGTCTATACCCAAGCTCCGTGGATTCATCGGATCGTACCGGAAGTGCTGAAACCGTCCGGTGGCGCGGTCCAGTTTATTGAGCCCCGCACCCGTGCCGACCCAGAGATTGCTCAGCCGGTCTTCATAAACGACCAGCACCGCGTTGTGGCTCAGGCTGCCGGCGTCCTGCGCATCATGCCTGTAGTGGATGAAGCCCCCACTAGCCGGATCCAGACGGTCCAATCCGCGGCTGGTTCCGACCCATAGTGCGCCGCGCTGATCCTGCAAGACCCACGAGACTGAGTCAGAGCTCAGACTGCGAGTGTCATCGGGGAGATAGCGATAATGCGTAAAGGTCTCTTGAACGGGGTCGAAGCGGTCCAGCCCTCCAAAATCAGTGCCAACCCACAAGATGCCTGCACGATCGACGCACAGGTTCCGAATCGCGTCATCGCTCAGGCTATTTCGATTGCCGGGCTCGTGCCGGTATGACTTGAGACTGTACCCGTCATACCGGAACAAGCCAGCGGTGGTACCCAACCACAGGAATCCGCGGTGATCCTGCGCGATGCTTCTTATCCAATTCTGAAAGGATTCGCCCTCCGAGGAGAGCTGAAGGAAGCGGATATCCTGCTTATCGATTACAGGAAGCCTCACAACGCCATTGTCAGGCGAGTTCGGGGTAGTACGGTCCCGGGCGGCGTAACCCGGGCAGCACAGCGCGAGCACACCCAGGATCGAGAGGACAACTCTTCGGGTTGTGACTGGGCACACCATACACCTGTCGAACTTTCTCCTCGCTTGATCATAGCCAAGGGCTGCGATTTCAGGCATCGGTGTGTGTAACATTGTGTAACATCGCGCTGTGGCGTGAGTGCCTGAACTGGTTCAGAATGTGCGAAAACTGACCCGGCGTGGAATCTTCCCAGCCAGTCTGCTACTATACTAATTCAAGCGGTTTTTGCGCAGCTTTGTTTCTGGCGCACGTCCGTTCTTGACAACCAAGTGAATTTTGTTTTAGAGTAGGAAGGTTTGCGACTGTTCTTCTGCTCCTGCGCTACCGCCTTCAGGTTTGAAGGTCCGGCTGGGAGTCGGCCCCGAGGTTGGTAATCGGCGTCACAGTATTTGCTGTCGAGCGCCCGGTTGCGAGCATGGGCCTGTCCGAAGTTCTCGCGTTGTTCGGCAATCACTTCAGTCATTCGAAGTTCAGTAAGTGCTTCCGCGGCTGTCTGAACGCCTGAGATACCAACGTTTTTTCGAAATTTCTTTTGTGTCGTAAGGAAGGTTCGTGCCAACTTTTAATCAACTTGTCCGCAATGGCCGGAAACCGCCACGCTGGAAGACGGCTAGTCCTGCACTGCAGAGCTGCCCTCAGCGTCGAGGCGTTTGTACCCGCGTATACACGTCGACTCCCAAGAAGCCCAACTCGGCGCTCCGTAAAGTAGCCCGCGTCCGGTTGACCAACGGAATCGAAGTCACGACTTATATTCCCGGCGTCGGACACAACTTGCAGGAGCACTCGATTGTGCTGATTCGTGGAGGCCGCGTCAAGGATCTACCCGGCGTGCGTTATCACGTAGTGCGCGGGGCACTCGACACGGCGGGTGTAGCTAATCGCAAGCAGAGCCGCTCGAAGTATGGCGCCAAGCGGCCCAAGGCAGCCACTAAGTAAGGATTCGAAATAGATGCCACGCAGACGAAGGATTGAAACTCGCGAGCCGCTCCCCGATCCGGTGTACAACTCGACGCTGGTCGAGAAGTTCATCTGTTCGATGATGTGGGACGGCAAAAAGAGTACCGCCCAGGGCGTTTTCTATGAGTCGATGAACAAGCTCGCGGAGCGGGGCGGAGACGATGCGCTCAAGCTTTTCAAGAAGGCTGTCGAGAATGCCAAGCCGCTGCTCGAAGTGAAGACGCGGCGCGTCGGCGGCGCCAACTATCAAGTGCCGATCGAGGTACCGCAGAACCGGCGGACCTCGCTCGCGATCCGCTGGATTGTCGGCAATGCTCGCGGGCGGGCCGAAAAAGGAATGGCCGGATCGTTTGGCCAACGAGCTGAACGATGCGGCCAATATGCGCGGCGGAGCGATCAAAAAGCGCGACGACGTGCACCGGATGGCGGAAGCCAATAAGGCGTTCGCGCATTACCGCTGGTAGATGTAGCACAGACTTCAAGTCTGTGTTTGAAGAATTGCACTACAAAAAAGGAAAAGGTTTTTAGCAGTTTATGCCACGCACTACACCGCTCGAAAGGATGAGAAACATCGGCATCGCCGCACATATCGATGCCGGTAAAACCACCACAACCGAGCGGATTCTGTATTACACGGGCCGTACGCATAAGATCGGCGAAGTGCATGAAGGCACCGCCATCATGGACTGGATGGAGCAGGAGCAGGAGCGCGGCATCACCATTACCTCCGCTGCGACGACATGCTTCTGGCGCGACATCCAGATCAATATTATCGACACGCCCGGCCACGTAGATTTCACGGCCGAGGTAGAGCGCAGCCTGCGTGTCCTGGATGGCGCAGTCGCGGTTTTCGACGCCGTGGCGGGCGTGCAGCCGCAATCGGAAACGGTCTGGCGGCAGGCCGACAAATATCGTGTTCCGCGCATTTGCTTCATCAACAAGATGGATCGCGTGGGTGCCGATTTCTATCATTCGGTCGACACCATCGTGGACCGTCTGAAAGCCCGGCCGGTACCGATCCAGATTCCGGTTGGCGCCGAAGATCAGTTCAAAGGCATCGTCGACCTGGTGAAGATGAAAGCCGTTATCTGGCTCGATGAGACGCTGGGCGCGCAGTACGATACGGTCGAGATTCCGGCCGATCTACTCGAAAAGGCCAAGGAATATCGCGCTCATATGATCGAGGCGGTTTCCGAATTCGACGACGCGCTGTTCGAGAAATTCGTCGAGGGCAAGGAACTGACCGAAGACGAGATCATGGCCGGTATTCGCAAGGCGACGATCGGACTCAAGATTTTCCCGGTCATTTGCGGCACGGCATTCAAGAACAAGGGTGTGCAGACGATGCTGGATGCGGTGGTGGATTATCTGCCCTCGCCGCTCGATGTTCCCGCGATTGAAGGTACCGACGTCGACGACCATGAAAAGATCCTGACCCGCCGGGCCTCGGACGATGAGCCGTTTGCGGCGCTGGTGTTCAAGATCATGACCGACCCGTACGTCGGGTCAACTCGCGTTCTTCCGGGTCTACTCGGGCAAGATGAGCGCGGGCGAGTCGATTTTCAACGTGGCCAAGGGCCGCAAGGAGCGCGTTGGCCGGCTGCTGCGCATGCACGCCAACAAGCGCGAAGAGATCCAGGAGATCCTGGCGGGCGATATCGCCGCGGCTGTCGGTCTGAAGACCGTCTCCACTGGCGACACCATTTGCGACGACGACTCACCGATCGTGCTCGAAACGAATTGACGTTCCCGACGCCGGTGATTCAGCTCGCGGTCGAGCCGAAGACCAAGGCCGATCAGGAAAAGCTGGGGATGGCGATTCAGAAGCTGGCCCAGGAAGATCCGACGTTCCGCGTGAATACCGATCCGGAAACCGGGACAGACCATTCTGTCGGGTATGGGCGAGTTGCACCTCGAAATCATCGTGGACCGCATGATGCGCGAGTTTGGCGTCGCGGCCAACGTAGGTAAGCCGCAGGTAGCGTATCGCGAAACGATCCGGCAGTCCGCGGAGTACGATTACACGCACAAGAAGCAGACCGGCGGCAGCGGCCAGTATGCGCGCTGCGAACTGCGCGTCGAACCGGCTCCGGGCGAGGGCTTCATATTCGAGAACAAGATCAAGGGCGGCAATATCCCGAAGGAATTCATCCCGGCGATCGAGAAGGGCGTAGTAGAAGCTCTTGGAAGGCGGAATCATCGCGGGCTACGCGATGGTCGATGTCAAGGTGACGGTTTTCGATGGCGCCTATCACGACGTCGATTCCTCGGAAATGGCGTTCAAGATCTGCGGCTCGATCTGCGTGAAGGAAGCCTGCCGCAAAGCCAAGCCGGTGTTGCTTGAACCGGTGATGGCCGTTGAAGTAGTGGTGCCGGAAGAGTATATGGGTCCGGTGAACGGCGACCTGGTTTCGCGCCGTGGACGTCTGGAAGGCACCGTGATTCAGGGTACGACGCAGATTATCAAGGCGAGCGTGCCGTTGAGCGAGATGTTCGGTTATGCGACCGATCTGCGTTCGCGCACGCAGGGCCGCGGCAGTTTCACCATGCATTTCGCGCGGTACGAAGAAGTTCCCAAGAACCTGGCCGAAGAAGTTGTCAGCCGGATCCAGGGCAAAGCATAACCCGGAACAAAGTTAAAGGAGAGCGCTAGAAAATGGCAAAAGAAAAATTTGATCGCAGCAAGCCGCACGTCAATATCGGAACGATCGGACACATCGATCACGGCAAGACGACGCTGACGGCGGCCATCACCAAGATGCTGGCCAAGCACAATCCGAAGGTGAAGTTCCGTTCGTTCGATTCGATCGACAACGCGCCGGAAGAAAAGGCCCGCGGAATCACGATCGCGGTGGCGCACGTCGAGTACGAGACCGCCAAGCGTCACTACGCACACGTCGACTGCCCCGGGCACGCCGATTACATCAAGAACATGATCACCGGCGCGGCCCAGATGGACGGCGCGATCCTGGTGGTCGCGGCCACCGACGGCCCCATGCCCCAGACGCGCGAGCACATTCTGCTGGCCCGCCAGGTGGGTGTACCGTTACATCGTGGTCGCGATGAACAAAGTGGATATGGTGGACGATCCGGAGCTGCTGGATCTGGTCGAGCTGGAAGTTCGCGAACTGCTGACGAGCTATCAGTTTCCCGGGTGACGATCTCCCGGTGGTGCGAGTATCGGCGCTGGGCGCGCTGAATGGCGAGCCGCAGTGGGAAAAGACGGTCGACGAGCTGATGGAGAAGGTCGACACCTACATCCCGATGCCGGAGCGCGTGATCGACAAGCCGTTCCTGATGCCGATCGAAGATATTTTCTCGATTCAGGGCCGCGGCACGGTGGTCACGGGCCGTATTGAGCAGGGTATCTGCAAGGTTGGCGAGGAAATGGAAATCGTCGGCTTCAAGGATACGCGCAAGACGGTGGTGACGGGCGTCGAAATGTTCAAGAAGCTGCTGGACGAAGGCCGCGCGGGCGATAACGTCGGGCTGCTGCTGCGCGGTATTGAAAAAGACGACGTGGAGCGCGGTCAGGTGATCGCGAAGCCGGGTTCGATCAAGCCGCACACCAAGTTCAAGGGCGAAGTGTATATCCTGTCGAAGGAAGAAGGCGGACGTCATACGCCGTTCTTCAAGGGCTATCGTCCGCAGTTCTACTTCCGCACGACGGACGTGACGGGAGTGGCGCAGTTGCCGGAAGGCACCGAGATGGTGATGCCGGGCGATAACGTGCAGCCTGCTGGTGGAACTGATTACGCCGATCGCCATGGATAAGGGTCTGCGGTTCGCGATTCGCGAAGGCGGACGCACTGTCGGCGCCGGTACCGTAACCGAGATTTTGGATTAGGCGTTACTGGATCACATCAATGGCTTCCCTTAGAGAACGTATTCGTATCCGGTTGAAGGCCTACGACCACCGGGTGCTCGATCAATCCACGACCGAAATCGTCGATACGGCGAAGCGGACCGGCGCCACGGTGGCCGGTCCCATTCCGCTGCCGACGTCGACGTCGCGGACCACGGTTTTGCGGTCGCCGCACGTGGATAAGAAGTCGCGGGAACAGTTTGAAATCCGGACGCACAAGCGCTTGCTCGATATCCTCGAGCCGACGCAGCAGACGGTGGACGCTCTTATGAAGCTCGATTTGCCCGCCGGGGTGGATGTCGAGATCAAGGCGTTCGGGAAAGATCATAAGTAGAAAAACATTGGGCCACGAATGAACACGAATGAACACGAATAAAACAAAATGAACGTTCCTTCTTATTCGTGTTCATTCGTGTTCATTCGTGGCTAAAGGTTTTTGAGGTTTTCATGAGTCCAGGAATACTTGGCAAAAAAATCGGCATGACGCAGGTCTTTCGCGCGGACGGGCAAGTGGTTCCGGTCACGCTGCTGAAAGCAGGACCTTGCATGGTGGTGCAGCGCAAAACGCCCACCACGGACGGCTACGATGCGGTGCAGCTAGGGCTGCTCGAATTCGTGAAGCCGGCCAGAATCAATAAGCCTATGACCGGGCATCTGAAGAAAGCCGGCGTCGAGGGTGCGAAGTTCCTGCGTGAGTTCCGGTTGCGGCCGGGCGACAACGATTTCAAGCCGGGCGACAAAGTGCTGGTCGACGAATTCAAGCCCAATGAGAAGGTCGATGTGATCGGCATCAGCAAGGGCCGTGGCTTCGCGGGCGTAGTTCGGCGCCACCATTTCGGCGGCGGCGACGCGACCCACGGCGGCATGCATCACCGGGCGCCCGGATCGATCGGCGCCTCGAGCTATCCGTCGCGCGTGGTACCGGGCATGCGCATGGGCGGCCACATGGGCGACGAGCAGGTCACGGTGCGCAATCTCGAGATCGTGGATGTGGATCTCGAAGACAACGTGCTGGTTGTCAAGGGTGCGGTGCCCGGACCCAATGGAGGCTTATGTTCTGGTGCGGAGGTCGAAGCGCTAAATGCCCAAGGTTGACGTATTCGATCTGTCGAATGCCAAGGTCGGTGAAGTCGATCTGGCGGACGCGGTGTTTGCCGCGGAAGTTAACGAAGCGCTGCTTTATGAAGCGGTGCGGCATCACCTGGCCGGTGCCCGAGCCGGAACGCACTCGACGAAAGTGCGCGGTGAAGTCGCGGGTTCCGGTAAGAAGTTGTGGAAACAGAAGGGTACCGGACGCGCCCGCATGGGTTCAGTGCGGTCGCCGATCTGGCGCCATGGCGGTACGGTTCACGGACCTCAGCCGCGCGACTACAGCTACAAATTGCCTCGCAAGATGGAACTCGGCGCGCTGCGTTCAGCGCTGTCGGCGAAACTTGCGCGACGGCGAGCTGAAAGTGATTGAAGGCTTCACGCTGGCCGATCACAAAACCAAGCAGTTCAAAGCCACGCTCGGCACGCTGGAATGTTTGCGCAAGGTTTTGGTCGTCGATAACGGCGACAATAAAAATCTGGCTCTCGGCTCTCGCAATATTCCGGGCGTCAAGCTCGTTCCCAGCCGCGAAGTGAATGTCTACGACGTTCTGGGATACGATCGGGTGCTGTTGTCGCAATCCGCGGCAGCCAAGCTTTCCGAGTCGCTCGGGCCCAAAGACAAACAAGCACCCAAGAAGGAGGCCCAGGCATGATTACCTTTCACGAAATCATCCGGCGGCCGCTGGTGACCGAAAAGGTCGTCAACAAGAAGGAAACCGAGCGTACCATGGCGTTTGAAGTTTCCTCCAAGGCCAACAAAATCCAGATCGCCAAAGCGGTCGAGAAGCTGTTTAAAGTGCGGGTGGAAGAAGTCCGCACCGCGAATTTCGAAGGCAAACTGCGGCGCCGCGGACGTTTCGCCGGCTATCGTTCCGATTGGAAGAAAGCCTACGTGAAACTCGAGCCGGGCCAGAAGATGCCGGAGTTTGCGGACCTCTAGAGAGAAACCGATGCCTATCAAATCTTACTCACCGGTCACTCCGAGCCGCCGCTACATGACGGTGGTTTCGCGCGAGGACATTACCAAGCAACGTCCGGAGAAATCGCTGGTGGAGAAAATTCAGCGCACCGGCGGGCGTAACAACACCGGCCGGGTGACCAGCCGCTTCATTGGTGGCGGACACAAGCGGGCCTATCGCGTCATCGATTTTAAACGCGACAAGATCGGCGTTCCGGCCGTAGTCGCAGCCATCGAATACGATCCCAACCGTTCGGCGCGGATCGCCCTGCTGCACTATAACGACGGCGAAAAGCGCTATATTCTGCAGCCCGATGGACTCAAAGTCGGGATGAAGATCAGCTCCGGTCCCGAGGCCGACATCCTGATCGGCAACGCCCTTCCCCTCAAGAACATCCCTCCTGGTACCGTCGTCCACAACATTGAATTGAAGCCCGGCAAAGGCGCCCAGATGGCGCGCTCCGCGGGTACGCAGGCACAGCTGGTATCCCGTGAAGGCGGAGTGGCGCTGCTGAAACTGCCCTCGGGTGAGACCCGGCGCGTCGACACCGACTGCATGGCGACTATCGGCCAGGTCGGCAATGTGGAACACGAGAACGTGGCGCTCGGCAAAGCCGGACGCTCGCGCTGGTTAGGTAAGATGCCGCACAATCGCGGCGTGTCCATGAACCCGGTCGATCACCCGCACGGCGGCGGCGAAGGCAAAACGAGCGGCGGACGCCATCCGGTGACGCCCTGGGGTCAGCCGACTCGCGGGTTCAAGACCCGCAACAACAAGCGGACCGATCAAGTTCATCGTGAGCCGTAAAGCCAAAAAGAGATAGGGCGAGATAAGAAAAAATGGGACGCAGCGTAAAAAAAGGGCCGTTTACCGACGACCATCTCGAAAAGAGGCTCGACGCGCTCAATGCGGCGAATGAGAAGAAAGTCATTCGCACCTGGTCGCGCCGATCGACGATTCTGCCCGAGTTTGTGGGCCACACCATCGCGGTACACAACGGCAAAAAGTTCATTCCGGTCTACGTTACCGAAAACATGGTAGGGCACAAGCTGGGCGAGTTTTCCCCCACCCGCACCTTTAAAGGCCATTCGGTGAAAGCGGCGACGGAGAAAGGGGCTAAGCCGGCGTAAGAACATTGGGCCACGAATGAACACGCATGAACACGAATAAAACAAGTTCGTATCGGTTTCTTATTCGGGTTGATTCGTGTTCATTCGTGGCAAAAGGTTTTCGGTAAACTAACATGCAAGCAAGAGCAGAAGCCAGATATATTCGGATCTCGGCGCAGAAGGCGCGGCTGGTGGTGGATCTTATCCGCGGCCAGAAGGCGGGTTCGGCGATCACGACGCTGCGTACCACCAACAAGCGGATTGCGCCGACGGTCGAGAAAGTCCTTCAGTCGGCGATCGCCAATGCCCGGAACAAGAACGAAGACGTGGATGTGGACGAGCTGTTCGTCTCTGAAGCGTATGTGAATGAAGGACCGCGCATGAAGCGCATCCGTCCCGCTCCCATGGGCCGCGCCTACCGGTATCAACGCCGGATGTCGCACATCGTGGTGACAGTCGCGGATAAAAACGGAAGCGGAGAAGAGTAGCGCATGGGTCAGAAAGTTCATCCGTACGGATTTCGGCTGGGATTCAACAAACCCTGGCGGTCGCGCTGGTTTGCCAAGCAGGGCTATGCCACGCTGTTGCGCGAAGACCTCGAACTCAAAGAGGGCTTACGCAACCGGCTGAAGTCGGCCGGCATCAGCTCGATCGAAGTGGATCGTCCGGGCAACAAGCTGCGGGTCACGATCCGCACTTCGCGTCCCGGTATCATCATCGGACGCAAGGGCGCCGAGATCGAGAAACTGAAGCAGGATCTGGCCAAGCGCACCAAGCGCGAGGTCTTCATCGATATTCAGGAAGTGCACAAGCCGGAGCTCGATGCGCAACTGGTCTCCGAGTCGATCGCGTTGCAGCTCGAAAAACGCGTGGCATTCCGCCGCGCCATGCGCAAGGCTGTCGATTCAGCGCGCTGCGCTTCGGCTGCAAAGGCATCAAGGTTCGCGTGTCGGGTCGTTTGAACGGCGCTGAAATCGCTCGCAGCGAATGGTATCTGCAAGGGCAGCTACCGCTGCACACGCTGCGCGCCGACATCGACTACGGGTTTACCGAAGCCAACACCACCTACGGCGTGATCGGGATCAAGTGCTGGTTGTACAAGGGCGAAATCCTGTCGGGCACGCGGCGGACGCTTTCGAGCGAGCCGGAACCGCGCCGCCAGGAGCGCCGCGAACGCGGTGGGGACCGGGATCGCGATCGCCGTGGACCGCGCGGCGGCCAGCATGATCGCCCGCAAGGCGGCAGCTACCAGGGGGGTGCTCCCTCAGGTCCAGCTATGCAATCTGCGCCTCCGCCAGCCATGCAGCATGAGGGTCCGGCGACGCAACAACCTCCGACGGAAGCTCGCCGGGGTGGTGGCCCGCTGATGCCGCCGCTGATGTCGCCTTCCCAACCGGCTTGGAAGTCGGATGTGAGGGCGGAAGTTACCGAGCCGGCCAAACCGGAAGCAACTAAAGCAGAGCCGACGCCTGCTCCGGAGTCCACTCCGGAAGGCGGGAGCGAGAACCAGGGTTAAAGGACTTTCAACCATGTTGATGCCCAAGAAAGTTAAATACCGCAAGCAGCAACGCGGGCGCATGTGCGGCAAAGCCTGGCGCGGGTCGTCGATCTCGTTCGGAGAATTCGGACTCAAAGCCATGACCTGCGGTTGGGTCACCGCCCGGCAGATCGAAGCAGCCCGTATTGCCATGACTCGGTTTATCAAGCGCGGCGGCAAAGTCTGGATCCGGACATTTCCCGACAAGCCGATCACCAAGAAGCCGGCTGAAACCCGTATGGGTAAGGGAAAAGGTGCGCCGGAGGAGTGGGTAGCGGTGGTACGGCCAGGCAAGATTTTATTCGAAATGGAAGGCGTCACACCGGAGATCGCGGAAGCGGCATTCCGCCTGGCGGCGCATAAAATCCCGATGAAGACCAAGTTCGTTCAGCGGGATGCGGTGGCGGAGTAATACGAACCATGAAGAAAGACAAACTCCGGAATCTCGGCGATGACGAAATGCGCAATCAGTTGCGCGAGATGGACGACCAGCTCTTCCGGTTGAAGTTCCAATTGCGGATGGGCCAGACCGACGGTCTGAAGAAGATTCGCGGCATCAAGAAGGATCGCGCGCGCATTATGACTTGGTTGCGGGAAAAAGAACTGCGTGAACAGGCGCCGGTGGGAGCACAGAAGTAGATGGAGAAATTGAGCAAGGCCAAGCTGGAAACGCCGGGCCATAAGAACGAAAAGGTCGGCGAGGTGGTTTCGACGAAGATGACGAAGACCATCGTAGTCGAAGTCAGCCGCCGGGTGCCGCACCCGCAAGTACAAGCGGATCATCGGCAAGCGCAAGAAATTCTATGCGCACGATGAACAGGGAACAGCCAAACTGGGTGACGTGGTGCGCATCATCGAGTGCCGCCCGCTGAGCAAATTGAAGCACTGGAGACTCGGTGAAGTGGTTCGCCGCGCGGCGCAGTTGGCGGCCCAGCCGAAAGATCTGGACAACGTTTAAGAAAACATTTGGCCACGAATGAACACGAATGAACACAAATAAAACCAAAGCCGGACTTTTTCTTATTCGTGTTGATTCGTGTTCATTCGTGGCCAGGTTTAAAGGACTCTTTTTATGATTGGGATGCGAACAATTCTCGAGGTGGCCGATAACAGCGGCGCGCGGAGGCTGGCTTGTATTTTGCCGCGCGGCGGCGACCTCGGGCTCCGGGCCGGACTCGGAGATGTGGTTACCGCTTCGGTGAAAGAAGCCGCACCGGATTCGGCGATCAAGAAGGGCAAAGTGGTGCGCTGCGTCATCGTGCGGATGCGCAAAGAGACGCGCCGCAAGGATGGCAGTATATCCGCTTCGATTCGAACGCCGCGGTACTGATCAACGACGTCGGCGAGCCGGTCGGAACGCGCGTGTTCGGTCCTGTGGCGCGCGAACTGCGCGACAAGCGTTTCATGAAGATTGTGTCGCTCGCACCGGAGGTTATCTAATGCCGCGCAAATTATTCGGCGGGAAGCTAGACGCCGTTCCCAGGCGGATCCTGATCCGGCGTAATGACACCGTCAAAGTGATCGCGGGCAAGGACAAGGGCAAGACCGGCCGGGTTCTCGACGTGATCGCCGAGCGCGGCCTGGTGCTGGTGGAACATGTGGCGATGGTCAAGCGCCACACGCGTCCGAATCCGGCTAAGCAGATTAAGGGCGGTATCGCCGAGCGGGAAGCCCCGATTCACATTTCCAACGTGATGCTGGTCGGCTCCAACGGCGAGGCCACGCGGATCGGCATGAAGGTCGAGAAGGTCGGCAACAAAGAACGCCGGACGCGGATCGGGCGTAAGACCGGTGAAGTGATCCCGTCGTCGTCCCGTAAGTAAGAGCGGAAAGAAAAGCCATGGCAGCAAGACTTAGAGAGCATTACGTAAGAAGGCAATACCGGCCCTGACCAAGGAGTTCGGCTACAAGAATGTAATGGCCGTTCCGAAGATCGAGAAGGTTTCGGTCAATATCGGGTTGGGCGAAGCCACGCAGAACGCCAAGCTGATGGACGGCGCGGTGAACGAACTGGGCGCCATCGCGGGACAGAAGCCGGTGATTACGCAAGGCGAAGAAATCGATTGCCGCATTCAAGCTGCGCGAAGGCATGCCCATCGGCACGATGGTGACGCTGCGCGGCGACCGCATGTTTGAATTTCTGGACCGCCTGGTGAACGTGGCGCTGCCCCGCGTGCGCGATTTTCGCGGCGTATCGACTAAGAGCTTTCGATGGCCGCGGCAACTACACGCTGGGCATCAAGGACCAGTTGATTTTCCCCGAGATCGATTATTCCAAGGTTGAAAAGACCAAGGGGATGAACATCTCCATTACCACCACCGCGCGCACCGACGCGGAAGGGCTTTCTCTGCTGAGAGCCATGGGGATGCCGTTCAGGCAGCAATAACTAAGCCGCGAGACCAAGCCCGCATGGGTTACGAGTCGCGGCAGGAGAGAAAGAAGAATAGACTATGGCCACCACTGCCAAAATCGCCAAAGACGTAAAGCTGCTTAAGGCGAAGCTCAAGAAGACGCCGAAACTCCGCTGCCGGCACCGCAACCGCTGCTGGCGCTGCGGCCGTCCGCGCGGCTTCCTGCGCAAGTTCGGCATCTGCCGTCTGTGCTTCCGGCAACTCGCCTGAATGGCGAGATTCCGGGCGTGATTAAGGCGAGCTGGTAAGTGGCTCATCAGTAATGGGGAAAGGAAAAGCAACACATGACCAGTGATCCAATTGCCGACATGCTGACCCGGGTGCGCAACGCCATCGTCGGCGCGCCACCCGAAAGTGGACGTGCCGGCTTCGAAGCTGAAGGCCGAAATCGCCCGGATCCTCAAGGAAGAAGGCTACATCGCCAACTTCAAGGTCGCCGAAGAGGGCGTGAAAAAGGTCATCAAGATCTACCTGAAGTACGCGTCCCAATAACTCGCCGGTGATCACCAAGATCGAGCGCATTTCGCGCCCGGGCTGCCGGGTTTACGTGGGGCAGAGCGACATTCCGCGCGTGCAGGGCGGACTCGGGATCAACATTCTGACCACGCCGCGCGGCGTCATGACCGGCCGTCACGCGCACAAAGAAGGAGTCGGCGGAGAAGTTCTCTGCCGGATCTGGTAAAGGGTTCAATTCGATATGTCCAGAGTTGGAAAAAAACCGATCCCGCTGCCGAACGGCGTGAAAATCCAGATCGGCGATCAGTTACAGGTGAAGGACCGAAGGGCAAGCTCACGGTGCCGATTCCGCAGGGAATTTCCATTTCAGCAGGCCGACGGCACGCTGGACATCAAACGCGACGGCGATGAACATGCAGCGCTGCACGGGCTGACGCGCGCTCTGGCGGCCAACGCCGTGCAGGGCGTCTCGACCGGGTTCACTCGGGAACTCGATATCGTCGGCATCGGCTACCGCGCCGACGTCAAGGGCAAGGTCGCCATTTTCACGCTGGGCTATTCGCATCCCATCGAAGTGCTGCTGCCGGATGGCGTGGATCTGAAGATCGACAAGCAGACGCACCTGGTTCTGATCGGGCTACGATCAAGCCAGTTGCTGGGCCAGGTGGCGGCCAATATCCGCGCGCTGCGTAAGCCGGATCCGTACAAGAACAAGGGCGTCCGTTATACCGGCGAAGTGTTGCGGAAGAAGGTCGGCAAGACCGGCGCCAGTGGAGGTAAGAAATGATTCGCAAAATCTCCAAAAACGAAATTCGCATGCGCATTCACGAGCGCATCCGCCATAAGATGAACGGCACGCCGGAGCGTCCGCGCCTGGCCGTGTTCCGCAGCGTGGCCCATATCTATGCGCAGGTGATCGACGACACCAAGGGCATCGACACTGGTCTCCGCAGGGTCGACCGACAAGGCGCACAAGATCACGGGCGGCAATGTGGCAGCTGCCAAAGCGATCGGCAAGCTGGTCGCCGAGCGAGCCAAGGAAAAAGGCATTACCAAGGTGGTTTTCGATCGCGGCGGCTATCTTTATCACGGGCGCGTCAAAGCGCTGGCCGATGCTGCGCGCGAAGCGGGACTGGAGTTTTAACGAATGGCAACAGTACCAACCAAACGTATCGATCCGCAGAATCTGAATCTGAAAGAACAGGTCGTCGCGATCAATCGCGTCACCAAAGTCGTCAAGGGCGGCAAGAACATGAGCTTCTCGGCTCTGGTTGTGGTCGGCGATTCGTCGGCCAAGGTGGTCGGTTTCGGCGTCGGCAAGGCCAAGGAAGTGCCCTCGGCAATCCGCAAGGGCATCGAAGCGGCCAAGAAGAATCTGCGCAAGATCCACCTGCTCGAAACGACGATTCCGCACATGGTGCTGGGCAAATTCGGAGCGGGACTGGTGCTGCTGAAGCCGGCGCCGGAAGGAACCGGCGTGATCGCCGGCGGACCGGTGCGCGCGGTGATCCAGGCGAGCCGGTATTCCGAATGTGCTGACCAAATCGATCGGCACGCACAATCCGCATAATGTGGTGAAGGCGACCATCAACGCGCTCGAACAGCTGCGCGACAAGACGGCCGTAGCCGAAATGCGCGGGCTGGCTGTAGAGAAGATGTAAAGACATTGGGCCGCGAATGAACACGAATGAACTCGAATAAAACCAAGACCAAAGATTTTTCTTATTCGTGTTCATTCGTGTTCATTCGTGGCTAAAGGGTTTGACTTTATGGAAGGTAAAATCAAGATCAAGCTGGTGCGCAGTCCCATCTGCACGCCGGAGAAGCATAAGGTGATCGTGCGCAGCCTGGGTTTGAGGAAGATCAACCAGGTGGTGGAGCGGCCCGATACGCCTGGTTTCCGCGGCATGGTGAAGAAGATCCCGCATCTGCTGGTGGTAGTTGAGTAGCGACGAGGAACGACATGAATCTCAGTAACTTAAAACCTCCGAAGGGCCAGACCAAACTGCGCAAGCGCGTCGGGCGCGGCATGGGGAATGGCCTCGGCAAGACCTCCGCGCGCGGGCACAAGGGCGCGCGTCCATCTCCGGCTACAGCATCATGCGCGGCTTCGAGGGCGGCCAGATGCCGCTGCATCGCCGTCTGCCCAAGCGCGGGTTTACCAATATTTTCAAGAAGCAGTTCGCTCTCGTGAATCTCGGCCGCCTCGATAAAATGGCCGGCGATTCCTTCTCCCCCGAAACCCTCATGGCATCTGGGATAATTAAGAAGCTCGGCGACGGATTGAAAGTCTTGGGCTCTGGCGAGTTGACCCGGACCATCACGGTACAAGCTCACCTGTTCTCGACTTCCGCAAAACAGAAGATCGAAGCAGCCGGCGGTAAAGCCGAACTGATCGGCGGAGCGGATGCTGAGACCAGCGCGTAACCAGGCGGTCCGCCAGAAGAGAGTGATCAAGTGAACAAGCTGTTCGAAGCGATCGCCAATGTTTTCCGCATCCCGGATCTCCGGAAGCGCGTGCTGTTCACGCTCGCGTTGCTGGCCGTGTACCGGCTGGGCAGTTTTATCCCCACCCCCGGAATCGATGTTATCAAGTGGCAGGATTTCCTGAGCCGCATGTCGGGTGGCGATCTTCGGCTTCTTCGACATGTTCGCCGGCGGCAACATCCGCCGGCTCAGCGTGTTTGCGCTCGGGCATCATGCCGTACATCACGGCGTCGATCATCCTGCAGTTGCTGACGGTGGTCGTCCCCACGCTCGAAAAGCTGCAGAAGGAAGGCGAACTCGGCCGCCGCAAGATCACCCAGTGGACCCGCTACCTGACCGTGATCCTGGCGCTGATGCAGTCCTTCGGCATCGCCACCGGCCTGCAAGCGATGCCGGACGGACTGGTCAAGAACCCCGGCTTCGGTTTCATCTTGATGACCATCCTCTCGCTGACCACCGGCACGGCGTTCATCATGTGGCTGGGCGAACAGATCAGCGAACGCGGCATCGGCAACGGCATGTCGCTGATCATCTTCACCGGCATCGTGGTCGGCTTGCCGGGCGCCATCGGCAACATCTATTCCAACGTCTTCATCACTCCATCGAGTGGAGCGTCCTCGCACTTGCTGGTGATCCTGGTCATGATGGTCGCGGTGGTGGCGTTCATCGTGACTGGTGGAACGCGGCGAGCGGCGCATTCCGGTGCAGTACGCCAAGCGCGTGGTCGGACGCCGCGTGATGGGCGGCCAGTCCACCCACATGCCGCTGAAAGTCAATGCCGGCGGCGTGATCCCGGTGATCTTCGCTTCCTCGATCCTGGCGTTCCCGCAGACGCTGCCAGTCTGCCGTTTGTAAAGAACAGCGCCTGGCTCAGCGCTACGCTGACGTCGATCCGGCACGGCGAGCCGCTCTATGTACTGCTGTTCGTGGCGGGAATCATTTTCTTCTGCTTCTTCTACGTGTCGATCATCTTCAACCCCAATGAAGCGGCCGACAACATGCGCAAGTACGGCGGATTCATCCCGGGCATCCGTCCGGGACGCAATACCGCCGACTACATGAACAACGATCCTGACCAAGATCACGGTGGTGGGCGGCATCTATCTGGCGATCCTCTGCCTGATCCCGGACATCATGATTTCCGGCATCCACCTGCAGCATCTGCCGCTGGTCGGCAACTTCATCGACGCGCATTTCCCGCGATTCCTGCTGGAAGGTCTGAACGTGCAGTTTTATTTCGGCGGCACTTCGCTGCTGATCGTGGTGGGCGTGGCCATGGATACCATCAACCAGATCGAAGCCCAGTTCATCATGCGCCATTACGAAGGCTTCACGCCGCGAGCCGGCCGTATTCGCGGAAGCCGGAGTTCGTTCTGATGCCAGCTGGCGCCGCGTCGGGATATCGGCGCCGGGATTAGTGCTGGCCAGACCACGTCTGTGGAGCGCAGTTCGGGCTCCGGACCGCTGGCCGGGAAAGCTGTGGTGCTGTTCGGTTCTCCGGGTTCGGGGAAGGGAACGCAGTCGAAGTTCCTGGTGGACTGTCTGGGGATCCCGCAGATTTCGACCGGCGATATGCTTCGGGAGCATATCCAGCGCGGAGATGACATCGGTAAGGCCATCGAAGCCGTGATGCAAGCCGGCTCGCTGGTGCCGGACGAATTGGTGAATGAGCTGGTTCGGAGCCGGCTTGCCGAGCCCGATGCGCGAACGGTTTTATCCTGGATGGTTATCCCCGGACACGGCAGCAGGCCGAGGATCTGATGGCGCCTCCTTAAGGAGCTGGGACGGGACGAGGTGGTGATTCATCTCGTTGTCGATTACAATATAATTATTGCTCGGATCTCCGGGAGACGGGTGTGCCCTCATGCGGGACGCTGTATAACTCCAGTTCCCGGCCGCCGCGCGTACCTGGAATCTGCGATCTGGATGGGAGGCGCTGGTGATTCGTGACGATGACCGCGAATCGGTGGTGCGGGAACGGCTGGAAGCGTATGAGAAGCAGACCCGGCCGCTGATTGAGTTTTTCCGGAACGCCGGCCATCGGCTGATCGAGGTGGATGCCAGCCAGGGAACTCCGGAGATGGTGTTCGAGAAAATTTTGCAACGGTTGACAGAGAGTCCGGCATGATGAGGCGGCGATGATTGTCCGCAAGACGCCGTCGGAGCTGGAGAAAATGCGGCGCAGCGGTCTGCTGGTCTGGCAGATCCTGCAAGAAGATCGGCGAGATGTGCGTGGAGGGTGTCCATACCATGGAACTCGAGAACGCCGCGCTGAAGATGATGGCGGATGCCGGGGCGAAACCGGCATTCAAGGATTATTATGTGCCGGCGGCCGGGGACGCGCTATCGGTTTGCGCTGTGCACCTCGGTGAACGACGAGATCGTGCATGGGATGCCGAGCGCCAAGCGGATTTTGAAGAACGGGCGATATCGTTTCGATCGACACGGGTGTCCAGCTGGACGGGTATTTCGGCGATTCGGCCATCACGGTGGGAGTGGGCGAGATCAGCGAGCAGGCCAAGCAAGCTGATGCAGGTGACGCAGGGATCGCTGGAATTGGCGATCGACAAGGTCCGGGACGGCAACCGGCTGTTCGATATTTGCGGCACCGTCGAGCAGCACGTGATCGAGAACGGGTTTTCGATCGTGCGGGAGTATGTGGGGCACGGCATCGGGACGCAGCTTCACGAGGAGCCGCAGGTTCCCAATTATGTGGAGCGGAGGAACGAGAATCCGCGGCTGAAGGAGGGCATGGTGCTGGCCATCGAGCCGATGGTCAATGCGGGCAAGCCGGATCCAAGGTTTTGAAGGATAAGTGGACGGCGGTGACGAAGGACGGGT
Organism: Terriglobia bacterium; assembly: GCA_963747535.1. Lineage (GTDB taxonomy): Bacteria > Acidobacteriota > Terriglobia > Bryobacterales > Bryobacteraceae > CAVVFX01. The sequence continues at coordinate 209,926 of CAVVFX010000023.1, read as the reverse complement.
CGTATTCGGCCCATTTCGAACACTGCGTGGCGGTGACGAAGAACGGGCCGTGGGTTTTGACGCGGCCGTAAGGGTGTCGGCCCGGGTTATGGAAGAGTTGCCCAGCCTGCTGTACCGGCTGGAACTGGAGAATCGGCAAACCCTGCTGGCCACAGGAGCCGGCGCGGCGGAAAGAAATTGGGTTCGTCTGGTAGAAGGCGATCGGGTCGAGGTTGAGTTAAGCCCGAGCGATCCGACAAGAGGAAGGATAGTGAAAAAGATCTAGCCACGAATGAACACGAATGAACACGAATAAAACCAAAATCCGGATTTTTCCTGTTCGTGTTCATTCGTGTTCATTCGTGGCCAGATGTTTTAGGTTTTTATGAAAGTTCGAGCGTCAGTCAAAAAGATTTGCGACAAGTGCAAGGTGATCCACCGCGAAGGCGTGGTGCGGGTGATCTGCACCAACCCGAAACATAAACAGCGGCAGGGATAAAGAGGAACTATGGCACGTATTGCCGGCGTGGATCTGCCGCCCAAGAAGAGGGCCGAAATCGGGCTCACTTACATTTACGGCATCGGCCGTACCCGTTCGAGGTCGCTGCTCTACCGGGCGGGCATCGATTTCGATAAGAAGATCGGCGATCTGACGGAGGAAGAAGTCAACCACGTCCGTCAGATTCTCGAAGAAGAAGGCGCGGTCGAAGGCGACCTCCGCAAGGAGATCTCGATGAACATCAAGCGTCACATCGAGATGGGCTCCTACCGCGGCCTGCGGCATCGCCGCGGCCTGCCGGTCCGCGGCCAGCGCACCCATACCAACGCCCGCACCCGCAAGGGTCCGCGCCGCGGCACGGTGGCCAACAAGAAGAAAGCGACGGCGTAAGACTTAATGGCGAAAGCACCTGCAAAAGCCGACAAGAAGAAGAGCTTCAAGAAGAAGGAGAAGCGCGTCGTCCATATCGGGCATCGTGCACATCCAGGCGACGTTCAACAACACCATCGTGACCATCGCCGATCAGGAAGGCAACGTGGTCTCCTGGTCGAGCGCCGGATCGCTGGGCTTCCGCGGATCGCGCAAGGGAACTCCGTTCGCCGCCCAGCAGGCCGCCCTGACGGCCGCCAACAAAGCGACCGAAAGCGGGCTGCGCAGCGGTGGAAGTGCGGGTCAGCGGCCCAGGTTCGGGCCGCGAATCGGCCGTGCGCGCGCTGTCGACCGCCGGCCTCGAAGTCCGCACGATCAAGGACGCCACGCCGATTCCGCATAACGGCTGCCGTCCGCCGAAGAAGAGAAGAGTGTAAAGCATTGGGCCATGAATGAACACGAATCAACACGAGTAAAACCAGGATCAGAGCTTTTCTTATTCGTGTTCATTCGTGTTCATTCGTGGCTAAAGGTTTTGAAGTTAGTTAAGCGGGACGAAGGCCATCGATTGCCGTAAACCGCACGTACCAGAGATAAGGAGAATTTAAAACTTGGCACGTTATATAGGCCCTGTCTGCCGGCTTTGCCGGCGCGAGGGCATGAAACTATTCCTGAAAGGCGAGCGCTGCCACACCGAAAAGTGCGCCATCGAGAAGCGCAACTTCGTCCCCGGACAGCACGGTAAAGATCGCAAGGCGAAAATGGTCGGCTACGGCCTGCAGTTGCGCGAAAAGCAGAAGGCCAGCCGCATCTACGGCCTGCTCGAAACCCAGTTCCGCAACACCTTCGAGAAGGCCGCCCACGCTAAAGGCATCACCGGCGAAATCATGCTAGTCGACGCTCGAGCGCCGCCTCGACAGCGTCATCTACCGCATGGGCTTCGGCACCAGCCGCGCCCAGTCCCGGCAGGTCGTGCGCCATGGCCACATCCAGGTGAACGGCCGCAAGGTCAATATCCCTTCGTTCATCGTCAAACCCGGCGACGAAGTCGCCGTCCGCGAGTCCAGCAAGAATAATCCGACCATCCTGTCGTCCCGCGACGCCACCGCCCATGCCCCTCGCCCGAGCTGGATGGACGTGGATCGCGAAAATCTCAAAGGCAAGATCATCAGCATGCCCCAGCGCGACGAGCTGGTGCAGATCCAGATTAACGAGCAGTTGATCGTCGAGCTGTATTCAAAGTAACAGCCGGGATGCGGTGGCGACTCTTTTTTGAGTTGCCATGCGTCTATATAGAGGTAACCAATTATGTTCAAAGGCTTCCAGAAACCCAAACGTCTGGTTGCCAACACCGAGACCTCTGACGGACCGGTTCGGCATGTTCACCGCCCAGCCGTTCCAGCGCGGCTTCGGCACCACTATCGGCAATTCGCTCCGCCGCGTGCTCCTCAGCTCGCATCGAGGGCGCCGCCATCACCGCCGTCCGCATCGAGGGCGTCGAGCACGAATTCAGCCCCATCCCCGGCGTGGTCGAAGACGCCACCGACATCATCCTCAACCTCAAGCAGATCCCTTTCAAGATCATGGGCGAGGGCGTGAAAACCGTCCGCGTGGTCGCCGACCAGGCCGGCGAAGTCTTCTCCGGCCAGATCGAAACCGACGCGGACGTGGAAGTGCTCGACCGCAACCTGCACCTCGCCACGGTCAGCGAAGGCGGCAAGCTCAACATCGAGATGCGCCTCAAGACCGGCCGCGGCTACGTCAGCGCCGACAAGAACTTCGACGAAGACCTGGCCATCGGCTACATCCCCATCGACTCCGTCCACTCGCCCGTGCGCAAGGTGAACTTCACCGTGGAAGCCGCTCGTCTCGGCCAGATGACCGATTACGACAAGCTCACCCTCGAAGTCTGGACCAACGGCGCCATTTCCCCGCAGGACGCCATCGGCTACGCCGCCAAGCTGCTCAAGGATCACATGACCATCTTCATCAACTTCGAGGAACTTCCCGAAGCCACCGAAGAGCCGTCCGAGCGCGGTTTGGACCGGGTCAGCGACCAGCTCAACCGCTCGGTGGAAGAGCTGGAGCTTTCCGTTCGCTCTTACAATTGCCTGAAGAACGCCAACATCCAGACCATCGGCGAACTGGTGCAGAAGACCGAAGCCGAGATGTTGCGGACCAAGAATTTCGGCCGCAAGTCGCTGAACGAAATCAAGGAAATTCTGGGCAGCATGGGACTGGCGCTGGGCATGAAGCCCGATGCTCACGGACGCCTGGTGGCTCCGCCGCCGCCGCCGCCCGGCTCCATACCGGCCGATGCGGGCCTCGATGAAGAAGGGAACCAGTTCGAATGAGACACCGTGTTGGAACCGCTAAACTCAAGCGCGACGTTGGAGCGCGCAACTCGCTGTTGAAGAATCTTGTCACCAGCGTAGTTTTGAACGACTACATTATTACCACTGTGCCTAAGGCCAAGGCTGCCCAGCCGCTGGTCGACAACATGATTACGCTGGCCAAGCGCGATACGCTGCATGCGCGCCGCCAGGCTGCCGCATTTCTGGAAACTCCGGCGTCGGTGAAGAAGCTGTTCGACACCATCGGACCGAAGTTCTCGCAGCGTCACGGCGGCTATACCCGCATCACTCGCCTGGCATTTCGCAAGGGCGACGGCGCCGAACTCTGCAAACTGGAACTGGTTGGCACGGAGCTGGTCAAGCGCGCGGCCGAGAGAGCCAAGCGTCGAGAAGAGCGCCTGAAGTCCCAGCAGCAAGGCACTGAAGAGAATCCCGAATAGCATTTCCTCCTCCATCACCACAAACTCCGCCGCCCGCGAGCGAAAGCTTTCGGGCGGCTTTTTTCTTGTCCCCCCGAGCCGTGCAGTATCCTTACTTCAATTAGCGCAACACAGCAGTCTCACCGTCCACTTAGTCTCTTTGGACTCCGAACTGCACCATGCTCAGCAGGTGAAGATTTATGAGTAGCTCAACAGCGATCATTTTAGTAATCTGTGCAGTCGTAGTCGGCCTTCTGGCTTGGTTTATGCTCATGAAGCGTCGTACTCAGAAGCTCCGCACGCGCTTTGGGCCGGAATACGACTATGCGTTGAAAGAACACGGGAGCCGCGCTGAAGCCATACTGGAACGGCGCGAAAAGCGAGTAGAAAAGTACCACATCGTCAGGCTCACACGCGAAGACCGGGAACGTTTTGCCGAGGCGTGGCGAAATGAACAATCCCGCTTTGTTGATGACCCCAAACAGGCCGTGCTCGAAGGGGATCATCTGGTCCAGGAAGTAATGAAACTGCGTGGCTATCCCATGGGGGAATTCGAACAAGTGGCCGCGGATATCTCGGTCGATCACCCCTACGTGGTAGACAACTATCGCGCTGCGCATGCGATTGCGGAGCGTGCACAACGTGGAGAAGCAAATACCGAGGATCTTCGAAAAGCCATGGTTTATTATCGAGACCTTTTTGAAGACCTGTTGGAAACAAATGTCAGGAACACTGAGGAGGTGCGTTCATGAACTACGAAGTACGCGAGCAAAATTTATCCACCGCCGATTTTGTTAAGGTCGCCGACAGGGACCGGACCGAGCCGGCGGAAGTTCCGGTTAACCCGGTTAGTAATGGCCCGGCGGCGCCTGCACAGCGTCATGATGATGGAGCGGCGGCTCCACTCTTTGCGGCAGAGGAGGGACAACGCTTCCGATCGCAATGGGCAGAAATCCAGACGGCGTTTGTGGACGAGCCTCAGAGGGCCGTGGAACAGGCCGATCATTTGGTCGCCGAAGCGATCCAGCGCCTCGCTAAGATTTTCGCCGACGAGCGAGCGAAACTGGAACACGAATGGTCCCGGGGCGACGATAAGGTCTCGACCGAGGATCTGCGGCTGGCGCTTCGCCGGTACCGCTCGTTCTTCGATCGTCTTCTCTCAGTCTGATCGACAGCCGGCTGGCAAGTTGGTCGCGATGCGCGATCAACTTGCCTTCGTCACCTCCGGATATACTTTCCGAATAGCCGCCACAATATCCGCCACCTCGGCTCGCGAGTACTTCGGGTCGATCATCACGCCTCCAAACCGTCCGAGCACATCCACTGTACGCGGACAGGTCTCCGGCCCATAGCGCATCGCCCGTCCCCGCTCACTTGTGAAACTCGGCCAATTAGCATTCACCGTCTTCTTCGCGATAATATGCGGCAGCAGCGGCAGCACCACCGATCCCCCCGGACCCGCGGCCGGCACATTCTCCGCACGCATCGCCGTGATAAACTGATCCCGCCGCGCCTTCGTTCCGAAGTCCATGAACACGCCTGTGCCGATCTCCCCTTGGGCATCGTACCGGCGACGGAAGCGAATTCCCGGCAGATCGCGCACACCCTCATATACCTGTGCCGCGTTCGACCGCACCGCCCCGACGATGCGATCGAGCTTCCGCGTCTGAGCAAGCAGCACGCCGCCGGTAAATTCACTCATCCGGAAATTTGTCCCGAAGAGCCAGTCGAACTGCGCTTTCCCCAGCTCTTGTACATGCGGCGCACGCAAGCCGCCCAAGTCATGGAACCTCGCTGCCCGTTCGAACAGTCCCGGGTCCGACGATACGACCGCGCCACCTTCACCCGCTGTAATGGTCTTATTCATCTGCAGGCTGTAAATCCCGATATCGCCGATCGATCCCAGCGGCTTGCCGTTGTAACTCGCCCCGACGCTTTGCGCGCAATCCTCCAGCACTCGCAGTTTATGTTTCCGTGCAATCTCCATCACGCGGTCCATATGACAAGGGTTCCCCTGCAAGTGCGCCGCGAGAATCACTTTCGTCTGCGGCGTGATGTGCCGCTCGATATCCTCCGGATCCAGGTCAAACGACTCATCGATCTCTGCGCACACCGGCAGCGCTCCCGCGAGCACTACCGCGTTGAAGCACGAGTGCCAGGTCCACGACGGAAGGATCACCTCGTCTCCCGGCCCGATCTCGAGCGCTGCCATCGCGCACTGTAGCGCCGCCGTCCCGGAGGTCACGCCGAGCGCGTACTTCGACCCCATCCGCGCGGCAAACTCCTTCTCGAACTGCAGTACCTTTTTCGGCTGTGCTCCCGGTCCGTACCAGCGAAATGGCGAGCGCGCCTCAAGCACGTCCAGCAGCTCGGCTCGCTCTTTGTCGTCATAGAACTCCGAGCCCCAATATCCGGCTTTCAGCGGTTTCTCCCGAACGGGTTTGCCCCCGTTCAAGGCCAAGGTCGGAGTAGCCTCGGCGTCAGTGGCAGCCCCGGCAGCGAATAATGTCGCAGCCCCCAAAACTTGCCTGCGGTTGATCATGGTCGAACTCCTGTTCGACTTAATTCTATTACTACCGCGGCTCTTATTCACAGTTAATCATCCACGGTGTTCCGAATCGATCGACCAGCATACCGAAGCGGGTAGCCCAGAAGGTTTGCTGTAACGGCATCCGGACCGTCCCGTTCTCCGCCAATGCCTGAAATATGCGCTCCGCATCTTCCGGGTCTTTGATGCCGATATTGACGTAAAAGCCTTTCGGAGCTTCCGCGCGATCGGGCGGCACGTCAGACGCCATCAAAACGCTGTCGCCGACACTGAGCCGGGCATGCATGATCTTGTCGCGCCACTCAGGGGGCGTATGCTGCTCCGCTGGCGTACCCGCGTGGGGAATCATGGCTTCGATCTTCCCGCCAAGAACCTGCGCATAAAACTCAAACGCTTCCTTACATTGACCTTTGAACATCAGATAAGAATTCAGTTGCATACTGCACTCCCTTGGTTAGTGGCCCTCATGAAAGACGGCATCACACCGTGTTCTCCCTATGATTCTTGAAATGTCGGGCGGACGGTCGCCTCCGGCAGGCTCGGGATCTCAATCACCGGACGGATTTCCACAGTGCCCACTCGCGCTCCTGGAATCCGTGAGGCAATGCCGATCGCCTCGTCGAGGTCCCTGGCATCCACCATGAAAAACCCGCCGAGCTGCTCGCGCGTCTCCGCGAACGGACCATCGGTCACCAGCCGCTTGCCGTCGCGGATCCGAACACTGGTTGCCGTCGAGGTAGGCTGCAGCGGGGCGGTTGCCAGGAATTGGCCTTTGGCTATAAGCTGATGCGCGAGTTCGGTCGACTCCCCGTAACAGTGTTCGCGCTCGTCCTCATTCAATAGCTGCTCGTCCATGTAAATCAGTAACATGTACTTCATCGGTAAAGCCTCTACAGGTAAATCGAATGGCGTGCGCCCAGATCGACACCTCCTCAAGAAAAAATTTACAATCAGTTATGCCTGCCGACGCCGTCGCGGCCGTTGAACAGTTGTATCGCTCCGACTGGGGCCGGATTGTCGCCACACTGATCGGTCTCGTCGGTGACTTCGACCTTGCCGAAGAGTCGGCGCAGGAGGCCTTTACGGCTGCCGTGGACCAATGGCCCGCCTCCGGAGTTCCCGAATCCCCGCGCGCCTGGATCATCCAGACGGCTCGGCACAAGGCCATCGATCGCATCCGGCGCCAGGTACGATCCGGCGAAAAACTCGAAGCCTACTCGACCAGCGGCCTGGTCCCCGTTATTGTGGAGCCGGATTATGACACCAGTGAAATTCCCGACGATCGCCTTCGGTTGATCTTCACCTGTTGCCATCCGGCGCTCGGTTTGGAGGCGCAGATAGCGTTGACCCTTCGGACGCTGTGCGGCCTGGAAACGGACGAAATCGCACGGGCATTTCTCGTGCCTCCCGCGACCATGGCGCAGCGGCTGGTACGCGCCAAGCGTAAGATTCGCGCCGCCGGCATTCCTTATGTCGTGCCTGAAACCAGCGACATGTCTGAACGCCTCGGCGCCGTATTGACCGTAATCTACCTCGTCTTCAATGAAGGTTATGCGGCCACCAGAGGCGGGCCGCTGGTGAGAGCCCATCTGTGCGACGAAGCCATCCGCCTGGTGCGCCTGGTCCTGATGTTGATGCGGCCCGAGCCTCCCGCGGAGGCCACAGCTCTCCTCGCCCTCATGCTGCTGCAAGACGCGCGGCGCGAGGCCCGGCTCGATCAGGCCGGCGATCTCGTAGTTCTCGAGGAGCAGGATCGCAGCCGCTGGGATCACCGCCAGATCGCCGAGGCGCTGCCCCTGGTCGACGAGGCTTTTCGTCGTGCACCGGGTCCCTTCGCGCTACAGGCGGCGATCGCCGCCCTGCATTGTCAGGCGCCGAGTCCCGAAGATACGGACTGGCCTCAGATCTTACGGCTCTACGATCTTCTGGTGCGTCTCCAACCTTCTCCAGTCGTCGCGCTAAACCGCGCGGTTGCGGTCGCCATGGCAGACGGACCCCGGCCCGCGCTCGCGCTCATCGATTCGCTCGCCGAGGCCGGCGATCTCGACGAGTATCATCTGCTCCACGCTGCGCGAGCCGATCTGCTGCGCCGTGCCGGAGCCTGGGAAGAAGCGGTGATCAGCTACGAGCGAGCCCTGGCGCTGGTCACCAACGACAGCGAGCGCCGGTTTCTGGAGCGGCGATTGCGCGAAGTGCAGCAGCCGGCTGCTACTCAATCCGCTACCAGATGAAGCGCCTCAACCACTTCCGGCACGCGTTCCGCAAATTCCAGCGGAGCGTGCCCGTTACCCTTCCGCAGATTTCGTAGAACGAGCAAAGAACCCAGCATCAGCCCGGCCAGTAGAGCGAACCAGATGGGTTGCCGGAGCCCTTTCAGGATCCATTCGGAAGCGACGAACGAATACGCCACCAGCTCGATAATATGGACCACGAGGGATTGAATGAAATGCCGGCGCCCCGGATTCTGCGCCACTGTGAACGGAATCGCGCGCCAGTCCCACAACAGGTACCTTGCCATCGTATACATGAGCGCGGACTGCGCAGTCAGAACCAGGATCGCCCGCGGACCAAATTGAACGAACTGCAGCGGAGCACAGATCATCCACATCGGGAGTGCGCCCAATAGTAGAAAGCACTTGAGCACGGTATCGAGTTGGGACTCGCGCGTGATGGGATTCTCGTGGAGCTGGAACAACCAGTTGGCTCGCAGTTCTTCCGGCAACCGAAAGGCGCGGCGGAGGCCCAGCATCGCGAAAAAACTTAACGTCAGCGGCGCAGCGATGATCGCGCTTTCGAGCGCTCTTGCCATCTGCCTCGGATGCAGAGCCATATACGTCGAACTCTCCACTACCAGCGCGACACCGATTCCAAAGACCAGCATGAACACCAGCTTCTGCCGCCGGCAGCGCGCCAGCGTTCTTAACGTGAATTCGCAAGTCCCGCGACTCTGCGGAAGCTCGAACAGCCGAGCCACCGCAGCCGCCAGGTCTACGACCTTCGCAGGGCCGCGGCCGGAGGATTCGAGGGCATACCGCGTGTACTGCAAATACGAAATCAGGTACGTGAGCGAGGCCGTCAGCAGAACAGTCACCAGACCCAATTCGGCGCGACGGCTCAGGGCTCCGTCCTGTGCGCCCAACATTCGCTCGGCCCAACTCCAATACCATGCCGGAGGCAGCCACGCGAGCCACGCCGAGTGCGTCGCAATAAGATGCGCTGCCGGAAAGTACGGATACAGCGGCAGCGCGCACAGCAATGCCACCAGCAGGATTAATTGCAAAGCAAAAGACGCACGCTCGAACCATCTCACCGGCAGTACCGCCATCAGGCAACCCTGCACTGCAAGCAGTCCCCAGAAAGTGAAATAGCAGGTTCCGAGCGACGCCAGAAAAAATGCGATCATCCGCCAGGCTATCGGCCGCGTCTCCAGTACACCGGAGGCGATGCCTGGCAGCGCTATTCCCGCAATCAACGCCATCGACCCGATCACCAGCGTCACGAAAAGCATCAGCGCCGCCAGTTTCGCGGCGAAGAAATGCAGGCGTGTGATCGGTAGAGGTGTGAGGACCAGGTGGTCCTGCCTCGACGGAAACAGCTCTGTCCACTCGATCACGGTCACCAGCGCGACCAGCAGTGTCATCAGCACCAGCGCGTTCAGGCAGTCCGACGAATAAGCCAGCCGGTACGCTTCCGGATTCAGGCTTGCGTGCAGTTCAACGTAACGGCGATGCAAGTTGACGGGTATATACCAGCTCGCAGTTATCAGCAGAGCCAGGATCTGAATCATCCAGACTTTATACGAATCCTCATCAGCGGACGATTCCAGCCGGAACAGCCCGCCGAAAAAATACCTCAGCAGTTCCGTGAACGGCGATCGCGTTGTCTGGTAGTAGCGCTCCAGGAAGTTCATCTGGTCGACACCACTTTCACGATCTCGCTGGCGCGTTCGCCGTAATCCTCCTGCATCGTGAGTTGGGAAAAAACTTCCGTCAGGGAAGGCAGCGAGAGAAGGTTCCGCAGGTTCTCGAGAGAATCCTGCGCGACGATCTGCCCGCGATATAGAATCACCACGCGCGAACACAGTTTCTCCACCACCTCTAGCACGTGCGAGCTGAACAGGATCATGCGCCCGCGGCTCGCAAGTTCGCGCAGCAGTTCGCGGAACAGTAGAGCCGCGTTCACGTCGAGACCGGAAAAAGGCTCGTCGAGGATGATCAATTCCGGATCGCTCAGCAGTGCCGCGGCGATGAGTACCTTCTGGCGCATGCCCTTCGAGTAGCCCGACAGCGGGCCGTGACGGCTTTCCCGCAAATCGAAAAGCGTGAGCAGTTCCTCCGCCTTCCGCTCCAGCGAGCGGGCCTCCATCCCGCGCAGTCGCCCCACCAGGACCAGATATTCCTTTCCGCTCAAGTGCGCATACAGGTAAGGCTCCTCGGGAATATAGCCCATGCGTGCTTTGAACCCGACCAGATCTTCGCGAACGTCAGCGCCCTCAAAGAAAATATGCCCCGAGGTAGGCTGTAGAAGCCCCGTGAGCATCTTGACGGTCGTGCTCTTCCCGGATCCGTTGGGGCCGACATAGCCCAGGATTTCACCCGGCCGCAGCACGAAGCTAACATCCCGCACAGCCGGAATGCGTCGATAGAGCTTAGTCAGTTGTCGGACTTCAAGCACGGCGCGCCACTCTGGTCGCTCTGGTGCGACGGGCGTCGGTCTGTCTCTTCAGAGAGGCAGTTGCCGCAATTAATATGAATGAAACCGTGATTACAGCCAGAGCCGCGGCGAAGAGAAAGAGCTCTTGTGGTGTATCGGCCCTTCTCTCAACTACTCGCCGAAAAACGAAATGGAGCAGCGCGTTCCCTGCCAGCACTGTGAACAGCGCCCCGAGCAATGCGACCGGCACGAGCCACAAACGCGAGCGTAGGAACCACTGCCTCAGAACAGAGGCTGCCGCGTCGAGGAACAGATTGCCCGTGCCTTTTTCCTTCACGGTCCGATCGAAGAGCCAGAGCATCTCGTCTCCGTACTCTCGTCGAAAGCCCGGCGGATGCAGCAGAATCACCAGGCGATAGAGCACTCGCGTCATAGGCCCCCCGATCTGACCGGACGCAAATGTGCCTTGGCCTCGCGCACGATCTGTTCCAGACGTTCGACTTCGGCGCCAAGCACGCGCCGGCCTAGCGACGTAAGCTGGTAATAACGCCGCCGCTCACCTCCCTCTTCTACGGGACGTTGCAACTCATCTACAATCCCCTGGTTCAGCAGCCTCTGCAGATTGTCGTACAACGTACCCGGACCGAGCTTGTAGCGTCCTTGAGACTGACGGGTCACATCCTGCATGATCCCGTAGCCGTGCCGCTCCTCGCCGGCCAGTGAAAGCAGAATGTGGAGGATTGCCGGGGATAACGGCAGGAATGGAGTCAGATTGTCTTTCATACTCGGATTCCGTTATATCGGAATCCGAATATCATGTCAAGGGGGATGCTGCTGCTAGTGTTGGTTATGCGTCAAGCGGTCGTAAACGTAGCCTGCCGTACCGCCGGACGCAGCTCCGATTGCCGCGCCCTTACCACCGCCCGCTACCGCGCCGACGCCTGCGCCAGCCATTGCGCTCCCAACCACAATCGCAGCCGACTTCAGTTTGGATCGCTTACGCCGCCGGTGCACCCGCGTCGCCCGATGATAGGTACTACGGCGGTAGGCACGATGAGGCGGAGGTGTCGGTGGCTGAGCCTGATACGCGGGTTCCGGCGTATACACCGCCGGAACGACCACCTCTTGTTCAGCAATCACCACTGGCCTGTGGATGCCCTCCACATACCGTGGGGAAACATACTGCTCTTGCGACGCAAATCCATAGGTTGACGGTTGCGTAGTCGTAGCTTCATTAGGGCTGCAAGGCTGCGCGAGCATTTCAGTGGATGGTATCGAAGATGGAGCATTCGCGGCGCGGGCCGTCCTGCCTGAATTCCAGATGTACTTGCCACTCTTATCGATATAACTGCGGCGATCGCAGACCCAAACCGGCGCTATCCCTTCTTCGAAGTTACCGGCGTCCTGAAATTGTGGGTTGATGACGACTTTGCCGGATTTATCAATATAGCCAAACTGCCCGGCAATTTTTACCAGCGCCATGCCATCGGAAAAGTCGCCCGACGCATCAAATTGGGGATTGATGGCAATCTTTCCCGACTTATCCACATATCCGTACCGGCTGGCTATTCGCACAGCCGCCAATCCATCATGAAAGTCGCTGGCCCCTTCGAATCGAGGGCTGATTATCACCTTACCTTTAGGATCGACGTACCCGTAGCGGTCCCCCTGCCGGATCAAAGCCAAACCCTCGGAAAAGTTTCCAGCTTCATCGTATTGTGGGCTGATCACCATCTTTGCGCTCTTGTCGATATAGCCCCATCGCCCGTTCTGCATCACCGGTGCGAGACCGTCGCCGAACTGCCCGGCGCCTTGGTATTGCGCCTTGATCGCAAAGGTTCCGTTCTTGGCAATGTAGCCGAGTTGCCTTCCCACAGCGGTCAATGCCAAACCCCCATAGAATGGGTCCGCCAGGTCGAACTGAGGAGTGATTACCAGCTTGCCCGAGTGGTCCACATATCCCCATTTATCTCCGACCTTGACTGCCGCGTAGCCCTCGCTAAACTCATCGGCACCGTCAAACTGCGGGCTGATGACAACCGTCCCTTTGCGGTCAATGTACCCGAACTTACCATTTACGTCGACCGGATAGGCTGAGTCGGAATGGGCCCGTGACGATGTGACAGTTAGCACCACTGCTGCGACCAGCACAGCGAGTCCGATTCCCAGTATTACCTTGTTTCTGTCCAGATGAAACCGGTGAATTTTGGGACTCATGAAGAAATCCAACGTGCATTTTCGTTGCCACCTACCTCAACCTCTCCAGCACCTCATCCTTCACAAACTCCAGCACAGCTCCCGGACTCTCCAGCCTGTCGAGCGGCACGCGCAGAACACCTGCCGGCGTAAACTGCGCCCCTTGCGTCTTGCTCACCAGTTCAGCCAGCTTGCGCGCATCCACCCGCGCTTCCGAGCTGAACTTGAACTGCACTGCCAGAGCCCGCCGCTCGATGTTCTCGACCCCCAGCGATTCCGCCGCCGTCTTCAATGCCGAATACGGTAGCAGACTGCGTACCTCCTCGGGCGCTGGACCATAGCGGTCCTCCAATTCCGTCTCCACCTTCTCGCGCTCCTCGGCCGTCGTCGCGCTCGCAATCCGTTTGTATGCCTTGAGCCGTTGATTCTCATGCTGATCACCGCCCAGCAGGTTGCCTGCACCACGCAGCTAGATTGTTGACCGGTTCGCAGCGCAGATCGAATACACTGAAGGCAGATGCAGAAAATCTTTCAGGCCGTTTACAAAAACGGTGTTCTCCAGCCATTGGAGCCGTTGCACCTTCAGGACTTGCAGCAGGTAACCGTGACCATCAGCGATTCGCCGCCTATCGACGACGATCTCGCAGGTTACTTCACGCCCGAAGAGTGGGCAGCGGCTGGGCGTGATGAAATCAAGTGGGACGACGTGAGGCAGGCTTTCTCAGGGATCACCGGGTCTCTTTCCGAAGCTGTCATTTCCCAGCGGCAGGAACGCTGATTGCCGAACTACTTCCTCGATACCAGTGCAGCAGCAAAGCTTTACCACAAGGAAGTGGGTTGCGAGTTCGTGGACCGGATTCTCACGGAATCGGGCTCGCGATCGCTCATTTCTCGGCTGTCCATCGTGGAGTTGGAATCTGTAGTTGCGGTCAAAGTTCGCACCGGCGAAATCAGCCCGCAAGGCGTTGAAATCGCCAGACGATGCCTCCGTGCCGACCTGCGGCAACGGCGTCTACTGGTTGGGCCACCGATTCAAACCCAGCATTATCAGACCGCCAGGACCCTCTTGGTGCGATACGGCGCGACGGAAGGCCTTCGAACGCTTGATGCGCTGCAGTTGGCCATCGCTCTGGACCTCCGTCACTTAGGGCTTATCACAGTCATCGTTGCGGCGGATCAAAGACTCTGCCGGGTTGCCTCGTTGGCTGGCTGCCCGGCTGTTAATCCCGAGAAACCTGGGTCACTCCTACTTGGAAAGGGCAGCTGAGCTTCCAAAGCAAGCTCGACGTTGGCCCGGTAGCACGCGATCGCACCGCTGCAATTCGACGTGACCTAACTCAGCATCTCGCGACCGATATCCTCAATGGACATGGTACGATTTAGAGGCCCACGGAGAGGTTAATTCTGACAATATCCTTTGGTCCGAAAGCAGCTATCGGAGGGCGGGACGGCGAGCGCAAGGATGCTATTTCAGGTCGAGGAAAAGCTTGCGTTCCTACGCACGTCCGACTGGGCCGCTTTTTATCAGGGCACAGTCGTGTTTTGGCAAGCATACACTGCTTGCCTGAAGGACGAAGTTCTGGATCCAACGGAACTTGCGCGTTGGGTCAATGAAGCAGGATCCGCACAGTGCGAAAGGTTGTTAGAGGACTTCCGGGAGTGGCGCCGGAGGGCAGCAGAGGAGACTTCACCAAGCAGAATAACGGTAATCGAAGCGCGGTTTGAAGAGCTGGTTCGCAGGATCTCAGAGAACGCGCCTCGCAAAGAAGTCGAGGCTGCCGCCCTGCAGATTCCACCGCGGTACATGGATTGCAATCGAGCGTTTGCAAAGAATTAGCAATCTGAGGTTTCTGGGCTTAGCAGCGGTCGGCTTGGCACAAAGGCCTATCCACGCCCCTCACCTCAACCTCTCCAGCACCTCATCCTTCACAAACTCCAGCACAGCTCCCGGACTCTCCAGCCTGTCGAGCGGCACGCGCAGAACACCTGCCGGCGTAAACTGCGCCCCTTGCGTCTTGCTCACCAGTTCAGCCAGCTTGCGCGCATCCACCCGCGCTTCCGAGCTGAACTTGAACTGCACTGCCAGAGCCCGCCGCTCGATGTTCTCGACCCCCAGCGATTCCGCCGCCGTCTTCAATGCCGAATACAGCAGCAGATTGCGTACCTCCTCGGGCGCTGGACCATAGCGGTCCTCCAATTCCGTCTCCACCTTCTCGCGCTCCTCGGCCGTCGTCGCGCTCGCAATCCGTTTGTATGCCTTGAGCCGTTGATTCTCGTCGCCGATGTACTCGGGCGGAATCCGGATATCCAGCGCCAGATTGATCACCGAGCGGATTTCAGGCACGATCTCCTCGCCCTTCAACTCGCGCACTGTCTCGTCCAGCATTCGCACGTACATATCGAACCCGACGCTGTTGATGTGTCCGTGCTGTTCGCCGCCGAGCAGATTGCCTGCACCGCGCAGTTCCAGATCCAGGGCAGCGATCTTGAACCCTGCACCCAGGTCGCTGAACTCCTTCAGCGCCGCCAGGCGCTTACGTGCGATCTCGGTCAGTTCCGTATCTTCAGGCACCAGTAAATAAGCATAGGCGCGCCGGTTCGACCGCCCCACGCGGCCGCGCAACTGATATAACTCCGAGAGCCCGTGCTTATCGGCGTTCTCGATAATAATTGTGTTGGCCAGCGGAATGTCGAGGCCGTTCTCCACGATGGTCGTCGACACTAGCACGTCGAATTCGTGTTGCATGAACGACAGCATGGTCTTCTCGAGAGCGGCTTCTCCCATCTGACCGTGACCCACGCCGATCCGGGCATTCGGCGCCAGTGCCTGAATGGAACTGGCTCGCGAAAAGATCGAGTCGATACGATTGTGCACGAAGTAAACCTGGCCACCGCGACCCACTTCCAACTCGATCGCCGATTTCACCAGGTCGTCCTGGAACGGCGCAACTACGGTCTGAATCGCCAGCCTGTCTTTCGGCGGCGTTTCGATTACCGACATGTCGCGCAGCCCTAACATCGACATGTGTAGCGTCCGCGGAATCGGCGTCGCCGACATCGTGATCACGTCGACGCTGTGTTTGAGCTGTTTCAATCGCTCTTTGTGCTTGACGCCGAAGCGCTGTTCTTCATCGACAATCACCAGCCCCAGATCCTTGAACTCGACATCCTTGGAGAAGAGGCGGTGCGTCCCGATCACGATGTCCACTTTTCCTTCGGCGATCTCCACGATCGCCTGCTTGATTTCCTTCGCGGTGCGAAACCGGCTGAGCATTTCAATGCGCACCGGAAACGACTGGAACCGCCGCTTGAACGTCTCGAAATGCTGGAACGCGAGCACCGTCGTCGGCGCCAGCACCGCGACCTGTTTGCCGTCGCCCAACGCTTTGAACGCCGCCCGCATCACCACTTCGGTCTTGCCGTATCCGACGTCGCCGCACAGCAACCGGTCCATCGGCTGCTCGCTCTCCATATCGCGCTTGATATCGTTGATCGCCGATTTCTGGTCGCGCGTTTCGGTGAACTCGAACGCATCGTCGAACTCTCGCTGCCAGTTGCTATCGGCTGAATACGCGAAGCCAGTGGCTGTCTTGCGTTGCGCGTAGAGCTTCAGCAACTCCTCGGCCATGTCGCGCATCTTGGCCTTGACTTTCGACTTGGTGCGGTTCCATGTCGATCCGCCCATGCTGTCGAGTCGTGGCGCGGCTTCTCCCTCGCCGCGGAATCGCTGGATCAAATCCATGCGCGTCAGCGGAACGTACAGCTTGCTGTTGCCGGCGTACTCCAGCAGCATGTAGTCGCCCTTGGCTTCGCCCTGCTGGATTTCCTTCAGCCCGATGAACTGCCCGATCCCATGCTCGGCATGCACCACGTAATCGCCCGGCTTCAGGTCGAACTGGTCCGCCGAAAATGCGCCGGTGCTGATCTTGGGCCCTGTTGGCCGCGCGACCATGTCGGACGCATCGAACAAATCCTCGGATCCAATCGTGA
Source organism: Terriglobia bacterium (assembly GCA_963747535.1). Classification (GTDB taxonomy): domain Bacteria; phylum Acidobacteriota; class Terriglobia; order Bryobacterales; family Bryobacteraceae; genus CAVVFX01. The sequence goes on along the minus strand of CAVVFX010000023.1, from coordinate 192,919 downwards.
CCAGCTTTGCGTCGGTGAACACCGTCCCGCGCGCGATTCGCCCTTTTACCAGGAAGACATTCGCCGCCGACCCGCCCATGTACGCGCGACCCGCCAGATATTCGGGTGTGCTCTCGTTCTGATCAAGGCCGAGCTGATACACCACGCCATACTCGTGCATGATGTCCGCGACGCGCTCCACCTCGCCCGTCGTCGAGCCGAAAAACACCACGCGATTGCCCGACTCAACCAGCGTGCGCGCCTCCGCAATCGCCACCTGCATATTCCCGTGGAAGGCCATCGAAGGCCGGGTAGGAATATGAAACCGCAAAGCCGGATCGGTCGAAATATCGAGTTCTCTGAGCTCGATTTGTGAGACGGACTGGGGCGCCCTCCGGGCCCTGTCACCGAGCATCTCGTCCCAATCCATAAACTCGAGTTCCGGAGGACAGAACCCGGGCCGGTCCGGCGCAGCCATCCGCTTCCACTGCCGCTCCGCCGCAGCGCGAGTCAGTTCCGGCTCGTCGAACATGATGATCGGTTTTTCAAAGAAATCGAAAAGTGAAGCCTCTGGCCGATCGACCAGAGGTAGCATCAGCTCCCATCCCGGAAAGGTTCCACCATCCATAGGCAGATCGCGAGAAGACATTCCCGCCTTACTCAGCTTCTCTGCCAATTCCGCCAGCACCCTCCGCGACTTCTGATAAGGCGTCAGCGGCAGCAGCGTGCACGAATTAACTTTTAGCACTGATCGCTGCGACTCCACCTCGAACTGCCGGATGGATTCAACCTCGTCGCCGAACAGTTCAATTCGGACCGGCTTGTCCGCTTCGGGTGAGAACACGTCGAGGATGCCGCCGCGCACCGAGAATTCGCCGACCATCTCGACCGGCTCCCTTTTCTCGTACCCTACGCTCTCCAGGTGTGAGGTGAGATCTTCGAGCGGTATCTCGTCGCCCACTTTCAGCAACTGTGCGAGTTGCCGGTAATGCTGCGGCCGCTCGATTCGCAGAAGTGCAGACGCCACCGGTGTTACTGTGATCGGCGACTGACCGTGAGCCAGCCGCCACAACGCCGTCGCACGCGTCTGCAGGATCTCGGCATGCGGAGACATCGCCTGACCCGGGATGACGTCGAGAGCCGGAAGGAGTTGCGGACCCGAGCGGTCGCGCGAAACCGGAACCAGCAGTTGAAAGAAACTGTCGATGGCCTCGAAAAGGATTTCAGCCTGTTTGTTGCCGTCGACCACGATCAGCATCGGCCGCTCAGTGACCTGCCACAAAAGCACGGAATACAGCGCCTTTGCCGTCTGCGTAAGCCCCGAGAGACGTAGCGGGGCGCCCTTGGGCCCTGGCGTATGCAGACGCTGAACAATGTCCTGAAATACCGGATGGCGGTTCAGGTTGAGAAACAATTCTCGTATGGAGGGATGGACCAATTATCGCCTGTGCCGGAACGCAGACTTCACTCTGTGCCTTGCCTTAGAATCTGTTCTACCAGATTCGTAGTGGAATATCCCGCTTCGATCGGAATTGTCCTCACCACTCCTCCGGCGGCCTCGACCTCTTCGCGGCCCGCGATGAAATGACTCCAGTCCGCGCCCTTCACCAGGATGTCCGGTAACAGTGCGGCGATCAGTTCGCGTGGAGTATCTTCGTCGAAAAAGGTGACCGCGTCGACCGCGGCCAGACCAGCGGCGACCGTAGCCCGATCCGTCTCGCAGATCAACGGACGCGACGGCCCTTTCATGCGCTGCACGGAGGCATCCGAATTCAGGCCCAGCACCAGCACGTCGCCCATCGAGCGAGCCTGCTCGAGCAGCCGGACATGTCCACGATGAAGCAGATCGTAGCACCCGTTCGTGAACACGACACGCAATCCAGCCGCACGCCATGCCGCACGTAAATCAATTAGCTCCGCCCTTGTGTGGCAGGCTTTAGCCCGGCCGTGCGCGCTACCCACGAAACCGTTCCCGGCACTCCTTTGAACAGAAATACACCGTCTCCCCCTTCACCAGTTTGGCCCAGGGGGAAGGAACCGAGATGTAAGTTTCGCAAACCGGATCCTTGCGCAACTCACCGGCGGAATGAAGTTCGCCGGGCTGTGTCCGCACGGGGGGCGTGGCCGCCTCTGACGTACTTCGAAAGAAACGCACCACGCTGTTGATCACCGACCGGACGATCACAAACAGGAACATCCATTCGATGAGAGTTGCTACTGCACGCCACATAAGTTGGAGGCGGGATCACCGCCTTAAAAAAAACCTGACTACTGGTTGTTACCGGTTTTCTTCTTCGTCGTCGTCTTCGTCTTCGGTGCGTCGGGATTCACGTATACCGTCGAAACCGTGCCGCCCAGCATGGTGATCATGCCTTTTGCTGAATCGACGAACGGACCATCCGGTTTCAGATCGATATACTTCTGGAAGGCTTCGATCGTGCCCGGAACGGCCGTAACCTTGCCGTTCGGATCGGTCTTGGCCTGCGACGTCAGAAAGATCCCGTATTGATACTGTGCGTCGGCATAGTTAGGATCGGCGTCGATCGCCTTTTTGAACGCTACGCCGGCGGGATCGTTCTGCCCGGTATTCACCAGCACCGCGCCGAGGTTGTAATAATAGCGGCCCGCGCCGGGAGGATCCAGTTGCGCAGCCTTCTCGAGTGCCGCCTGCGCTTCCGGAATCTGCTTCTGATAGCCCAGCACGAGAGCGTAGTTGTTGTACAGACTGGCATCGTCTCCTTTGAGCTCGATCGCCTTCTTGTACGCGTCGATCGCACTCTGGCGAAGCGTCGTCGCATCGGCCGGCTTTTCCTTGGCTTCGTTGGAGTAAGCGTCGGCCAGGTTGGCCCAGATCACGCTTTGGTTGCCCCCGTCCATCTCGGACGCCTTCTTGAAGTTCTCGACGGCGCCGTCCCAGTTCTTTGCTTCTGTTGCCGCCTTGCCGGCCGTGAACGCGTCGTTCAGCGCTTTATTCTTGGCAATCTGCGCCTCGCGTTCCTTTACCTGCTTCTCCATCGCCTCGCGCTGTTCCTTGCTCAGACTGCGATCCTTTTCCGGAGGAGGCGCCGCCAGTTGACCGCCGCCGGCAGTTTGCGCGCCCGCGGGATGCAGGTTAAAAGGCATTTCGAGCGGATCGCCCAGCCGGGTACGCACGCCCTTGACTTGGTCGGCTACCTTGCCATCGACTTCAACCGTCACCGTGTACGTGCCAAGCGGCAAGCCGTAATGGCCGTAGTGACCTTTCTTGTCGGTCTTGACGGTGTAGTTGCCTTTAATATCCTGGCGCTCGATTTTGATTACGGCGCCTACAACCGGTTTACCGTCTGGAGCTTTGACGACGCCCTCAAGACCCGAGACCTGGGCACGCGCAGCGGCGGCGAATCCCAGGAAGCACGCCGCTAACACGGCCAGATTCCTCAATTTGCTATGCATGTAGAGCTACCTCAACTTTTAAAGCACCAGTCTACTACAAGACGGCGCGGCGCCATAGGCCCCCGCGTACAATTGGCGCTTCGCACTACAGATCTGATCATCCAGGACCTCCGCAAAGCCTATTCACCAGCGTGCAGGCGTTGCGAGATGTATCCAATCGTTTCTAAGCTCCCAAATGTTCGGACGGCCCGGTCCGAATATCCCGGAAAATCCACGCACATTCGCATCACTCTCCAGGAGGCCGTCACGGCTTTGCTCAATCACTTTGCAAACCTGACGCCGCGCTCTGGTCGAATCGCTGCCGCACCACGCTAATTTGTGAGACGCACGCCATCAACGTTCGGATACATCTTCGGGAGGCATGAGGCAGCGCTTAGGAGTCGCACAGGTGCTCATCGATGATCCCCATCTCATAACGCAGGAACTGAACGCCGACGGCGCGCCGTAATGCCGCATCCATACGCGTACGCTATCGGGACATGCTGGTATCCATTACGCTCTACGAACCCGGCGGTTTCCGCGACGGCGAAGAAATTGCCTGATGGATCTGGTTAGGTAGCGCTGAAAGTGAATGCGATGAAAATTTCAGTCCGGCGAATCGGGAGGAGAAAGAGGTCCCGTTGGCGGATTGGATTGATATCTTTAGTATTGGACGACAAGGGCAAGCCGCTCTATATGGAACGCACCAGGATCGACAGCAAGCAGATGGAGTGCAAGCTCAACGTGAAAGGAGTATTCGCAATCGCAGGCATTGGTCCCTGGAACAAAATGGTTGTTCGCGACCCGGGAGACAACACCATTCAGGTGACAATGTGAGAGAGACTTTAGTCAGTCTGGAGCACATCTGTGACCCGATGGCACAGTGCCTCCGGATGCGAAGCGGCCGTGCTTCGAAAAGGCCCGCGCAGGCGTGTGTGACGTTTTACCGCGGTCTCTCACGAAAGAAAGATGAATCGGCTTCGCGCAGCGTAGGAAAGGTCTTCGACATATGATCGTGCCAGGTGAGATTCTCTTCGTCGAGAAGCGACCACAACAGTCCGATGCCGCACGCACCATAGCTCAACCAGCACCCGGTGAAACGCAGGAAGCGGCTGGTGCGATCCGGCGGAAGACCGTCAAAGTTGATCAGGCGCAGATCGGTCCAGTTCTGACCGGGAGTCTCGCGCCCTGCGAGAGCGAACAGAAATCCGTAAAAAAGGATAATCAGGGTGAGCGCGCAGAGCAACATCATGACATCGAATTTGTCGATTCGTACACTTCCGCCCGAAGTTTGAAAAATTCCTACAAAAATGCCGCAACCGATGGAGATCATGGCACTATCAAGAAAGGCGGACACCGAGCGGTGCATGGGCGCCGCAACTTGCGCATCGCAGTAGATTTGCGCTTCCACGGTAGTCTTAAGTGTGCGCGGGGTCTGGGCAGCCTGGGGCAGGAATTCCAGTTCGAGCGACCCTTGCGTATCACTGGTGCTTCGGTTCGCGCCTGCCTTTCTGGTGGTTTGTTTCGCTGCAGTCAATCGTCTGGCGACCGGACCGGTCGCGCGGTCTTGCAGTACCTCCGATTTTGCTGCGGGAGGTTCCGGTCGTTGGATCGAGTCAAAGGGGATAACGTTGGAAGAAATTTCGCTGCTGAAAAGCGAGGTCTGCCGGACGCCTTCGGCCACCGCCGTTCGCGTCCTTCGTGTCGCATGCGGGGCGTCCAAGGTTCCGTTGCTGGTTGCGCTTCGACGCCGGGGCGCCAGGACCGTCGCTCCCGCGACACTGAGGCCGTCGAAAGTGATGTCTCCCGAGAGCCGTCTGCTGCATCGGTGGCAACGTTCTTCATCTCCCGGATTTTGGAACAAACAGAATCTGCACTGCGTCATGAAAGCACCAGGCCCGGGATCGCGTGAAACCTTGCTTGCGACATTACTTATGCCGTATTACGCTCTTCGATCAAGACACCAAACCCGGCCTTATCATCTGAGTAACATATCCCTAGGTACTTGTCACGGATTTTTCTTGCGAAATCTTCTTGTTGTGCTTTTTTTCTCATGGTTAGGTTCATATGGTTTGTTACTAGACTTAGCTCGCGGCCAGGAGGTGGCTCAAGCAGTCGCGCCCCAAGTTGCCGCTCCTCAGGTTGCCCAGCCTCTGAAATCGGACTTGGTGGCCAAGGTAGATCCCACGACGGCGCCGGTGGAAGTGCCCACGGCGCTCACACCGGAACTCAACGTTCGGCCGCCCGGTCCGGGTGTGATCCGTGGCTGGTGGGACGTGGACGCTGCCGAACAGACCAGCGAGGGGCACATCTATCATCTCCGCGGACACGCCGAGATCCGCGGCACGGACATGGTGTTCCGTGCCGACGAAATCGATTACGACGAGGACAAAGCTTATATCGAAGCGCGCGGCCACGTCTTCTACCAGAGTTACGCGCAGAGTGAGAAGATTACCTGCGACAAGATCCAGTACTGGGTCAACGAGCAGCGGGGTTACTTCACCAATCCCCGCGGCTACGCCAAGAACCGCGTCTCGACCAAGCCCGGCATCCTGACGTCCGACACTCCGTTCTACTTCCAGGGCAAGTTCGCCGAACGGACTCATGACCGGTACCTCCTGCATCACGGATTCATCACCGGCTGCAAATTGCCCAGGCCGTGGTGGTCCTTGACCGGACCCACTTTCGACATTATTCCCGACCAGCGTGCCATCGCTCACCGTGCGCTCTTCCGCATAAAGGGTTTCCCCATTTTCTATTTCCCTTTCTTCAATAAATCGCTCCTGCGTGAGCCGCGGCAAAGCGGATTCTTTACTCCCATCTTCGGTAATAGTTCACGTTACGGCTTCATGCTCCACAGCGGCTACTATTGGGCCATCAATCGCGACTACGACTTGAGCTACCGCATCATCGACTATACGGCCCGCGGTTACGATCACACCGTCTATCTACGGGGCAAGCCGACCGACAAGATCACCTTCGACTTCACTTTTCATGGCGTTCAGGATCGCGGCACCCTGATTGGCGATGTCCTGCAAAAACAGGGAGGCTATAACTTCCAGGGCAATATCAAAGCTTTTCTGTGGGATGGATGGGAAGCCCACGGCTCGCTCGATTACCTGAGCTCTTTCCTTTTCCGCCAGTCCTTCACCCAGTCATTCAACGAAGCGATCTTCGCCGAGACCCATTCGACCTTTTACCTCACCAAGAAATTCTCGACGTTTGATTTCACCGTGGTGGCTTCCCGCCTGCAGAATTTCCAGGACACCACGCCTGGAAACTACGTCATCATCCGCCAAACGCCCGCTTTGGATCTCGATAGTACGGACCATCAGTTGTTCAATGCCGTGCCGCTGTGGTTCTCGCTGAACTCGAGCGTCGGCTTGCTCGATCGTACCCAACCTGCTTTCCAGACACGTCAATTCACCCCGCGCGCCGACGCGGAGCCGCAACTCAGCTCGGCTTTTTCCTTTGCGGGAATTCACCTGGTTCCCAGCTTTACGCTTCACGAAAGTTTCTACGGTGAGAGCATGAATCCAGCCGGACAGGTGGTTTCAACGGATCTCTATCGTAACGCCCGTGAAGTGAACGTCGATCTCGTGCTTCCGTCCCTGGAGCGTGTCTACAATCACAAGACCTTCATGGGGGACAAGCTCAAACACGTGATCGAAACACGTGTGCACTATCGCGATATCAGCGGCGTCAGCGACTTCTCGAGCGCCGTACGTTTCGACGCGATCGATCTGCTTTCAGACGACAACGAAGTGCAGTTCTCCATCATCAACCGGATCTACGCCAAGCGCGGCGACCGTGTCGACGAGGTCGTGACGTGGGAACTCAGCCAGGCCCGTTATTTCGATCCGACGTTCGGAGGTGCGATTATTCCCGGCCAGAGAAACGAAGTGCTGGCGACTCTCGATTTGACACCTTTCGAATTCATCGACCGGCCGCGCAACTATTCTCCCATCGTGTCCGAACTGCGGTTGAATCCCAAGAATGGAATTGGCATCGAGTGGCGCGCCGATTATGATCCGCTGCGTGGCAAGATCGTGAATAGCAGCTTCTCCGCTGAGTTTCATTTCGCCCGACTGCATTATTCGGTCGGGAGTAATACCGTCGCTGGATACGATCCTAACTACGCGCCCGATGTTGCCAACCAGGCCCTGTTCCCCAAGGCCGATCAGATTCGGGGAACGATCGGTTATGGAGACGGGAACCGTCGCGGATGGAATGGCGCATTCACCGCCTCCTATGACGTATTGTCGGGGCAAACGCAGTATATGGCCGGTCAGGCGACCTACAATACGGATTGCTGCGGCTTCAGCTTTCAATGGCGGCGGTTCACCTTTGGTACGCTTAACGATAACCAGTTTCGAGTGGCGTTCACCATTGCCAACGTGGGCAGCTTCGGGACACTAAAAAAACAGGAGAGACTATTCTGATGGCGCAAAGTGCCAGGGCTTCCGATGCTGAAGTAATTATGCGGCTGTACGAACTGCGCCGGGAAGAAAAGATGCGCACGGCGCGCAACTGGTTCCTCGCCAAATTCAAAGGGATCCGGTCCACCGAAGACTTGTTCAGGATTGCGCCTCCCGGGTCGGATGAGAACGCCTATTTTCGGATGGTGGTCAGCTATTGGGATATGGCTGCCGGATTCGTTAACAGCGGCGCGGTTAATGCGGATCTTTTCTTTCGCAGCGGCAACGAGATGCTGTTGGTGTGGATTCGCGCCAGCGAGGTGATCCCGGAACTCCGCAAAACGCGCGACAATCCGTTGATGTATGGGGACCTGGAGCAAGCTTCGGCCACGATGACCAAATGGATGAACGATCGAGCGTTAGGCTCCTACGAGGCTTTCCGCAAGATGGTGCTGTCGTAACACAGCGCGCCGTTCGCTAACCGTAGGGTAGACCGGGTAGACGATCGTTTTTTGTGGTCCGGGGCACCCGCTGGGTCGGGCCGCGCAGCAGCCGCTTTGGCGCCCATCCGCCGCGCAAGCAAACAAAGATTCAGGCAGTTCGTCTTTAATCTGTGCCTTGACCCTTCGCCTCTGGTGATAGAATCTTCTCTTCCAGCAGGAGTAACCAGACGTGGCAATTTCCAGACGGCATTTCTTCTTCGGCAGTGTCCTGGCCGGCGCGATTCCTTCGGCCGGTTTTGGCACCATAGGTTCGTTGACGCACCTTGGGTATAAGTCCCCGAATCAAAAGCTGAACATCGCCGCGATCGGCGCGGGTGGTAAGGGTTACACCGATATTCACGGCTGCCTGACCGAGAATATCGTCGCGTTCGCCGACCCCGACGATAAGAGCGCCGCGCGCGCATACAAAGAGTTTCCCAAGGCTCCGCATTATAAAGACTTCCGCGAGATGCTCGACAAAGAGAGCAAGAACATCGACGCGGTAACGGTCTCGTGCCCGGATCATGTGCACGGCAGCGCCGCTATGTGGGCCATGGCCCGCGGTAAACACGTCTATTGTCAGAAGCCGCTCACTCATACCGTTTGGGAGGCTCGTCAACTGACTGCGGCGGCGGAAAAGTACGGGGTCGCGACCCAGATGGGGAATCAGGGTTACTCCAACGAGGGCGCCCGACAGGCTGCCGAGATCCTTTGGAACGGCGACATCGGTGACGTGACTGAGGTCCACGCCTGGACGGATCGTCCCGGGAAGTATTGGGTGCAAGGTCCGGATGTTACGACGCCGGAAGCGCCGGTACCCGACACGCTCGATTGGACAGCATGGCTGGCGGGTTCACCCATGCGGCCTTACAGTCCCGCCTACGTGCCCAGGAAGTGGCGCGGATTTCCGGTCTATGGTTGCGGCGCAATTGGCGATATGGCGTGTCACATTATGGGGACGCCCAACATGGCGTTGCGCCTGACGGCACCGGTCAGTGTCGAGTGTGTCATGCAGGAGGGCAAGAACAACCTGACCTACCCTTCAAAATCGGTGATCCGCTTCGATTTTCCGGCGCGCGGTCCCATGCCGCCCGTTAAGATCTTCTGGCACGACGGGCTGAAAGAGCCGTTTACCCATGAGAGCGTACCCGCCGGCGAAAAACTCGGCGACGACGACAATAACGGCAGTCTGTTCATCGGCACCAAGGGCCTGATGACGACCGGTTGCTACGGCGAGCGGACCCGGTTGGTCCCGGCTTCCAAAATGAAGGAGTACAAGTTCCCGCAGGAGTTGTTGACGCGTTCCCCGGGACACTATCGCGACTGGATTCGCGCCTGCAAAGGCGGCGAGCATTCCTGCTCGAACTTCAGTGTTGCGGGACCCTTCGTGCAATGGATGCTGCTGGGGACCATCGCCATGAAGTACGAAGGCAAGATCGAGTGGGATGCCAAGAACATGCGCATCACCAATAATCACGACGCCAACAAATGGCTGAAACCCACATTCCATAAGGGCTGGAAGTTTCTCGGCTGAGACGCCTTGGTCTCCGTACGGCAGACCATTGTTTTTTATGGTCTGCCGGGCTGTATAGCAGCCGCCCTGGCTAACGCTGTCCGAGTCTCAACCCCGCCACACGAATGCTAGTCTTATCCCGGCATTTGCATGGGTGCTCATCGGGGTTTACGCGCTTTCGTTGCCAGGCTTACTCAACATCGTAACGATACGATTGGATCGACACTGGCCGCGCGGCGAGCTGGAAAATACGTCGCGAGCAAGGCGGCTGCAATCAACAGGACGGTTACCCCGACGAGCGTTGTCGCGTCCTGTGCCTTCACCCCGTACAATAAGCTCGCCAGAAATCGTGTGAGCCATTTCGCGGCGGCGAGCCCCGCTGCTCCGCCAAAAGCGACCAGCAGCATTCCTTCTCTCACAATCGCTCCCACTACGTGGCGGCGCTGTGCCCCAAGCGCAATCCGGATCCCGATCTCTTGCGTCCGCTGACCAACCAGTTGGGACAGGACACCATACAACCCGACAACTGCCAGAAGCAGCCCCAACCCGGCGAAGCCGCCCATCAGAACGGCCCGGAATCGGGGATAGGCAAGATACCGTGAAATTACCTGTTGCATGGTCTCCACGTTGGCGATGCGCACCCCTGGATCCAGCGCCTCGACCTCGTGTTGAAGGCCGGCCGTCGGCAGGGAACTTCGCACCACCAGATCGAACGTCGAATTGGTTTGCTGCGCGAGGGCCCGATAAACGATCGGCGGACTCGCCCAAGCCATTTCTTGAAACGGCGTGCTTTGCTTCTCGTCGGCTACCACGCCCACGATCGTCAACCAGGGATTGAGATTCTCTGCTCCCGGGAATCGTATGCGCTTTCCAATGGGATCTTCCATTGGAAAGTACTTCCTCACCAAGGCGTCGTTCACCACTGCTGCGGGCGCTTTCTCGCCTCGATCGGTCCACGCGAACTCGCGCCCTAGCCGGATCGGCACACCCAAAAAGCGAAAGTATCCGTCCGAGATGTACTGCTGTTCAGTATCGAGAACCACGGTCTTGGGATTGGCGTGAGGCCTGCCTTCGATGTTCAAGACGCTGATGCCGTTGCTGCCGCGTAGAGCCATATGCGTAGTGAGGCCAATACCCTCGACACCGGGAAGAGTACCGATCCTGCGCTTGACCAGGTCGTAGAAGTTTACACGTTGCTCCGGTCTCGAGTACGACTGAGGCGAAAGGCTCACGGACATCGCGATCAGTTTGTCGGGCCGGAAGCCCAGGGGCGCCGAAGCGAAGTTCATGGTGCTTTGGATCATCAACCCCGCACCGGCCAGCAATACCAGCGAGAGCGCGACCTCCGTGGCGATCAACCCCCTCGCCAGCCGCTGCCGGGATGGACCGCCGGAGCTGCGTCCCCCCGAGTTCAGGGATGCGCTGATGCCAGCCTTCGACGCACGCCAGGCCGGTGCGAATCCGGCGATGACGGTTGTCAGCAAAGCCAGGGCCGCGGCAAAGACAAGGACGGGAATATTCAATTCGACAGCGGCTCCTGGAGGCAACTCCACGGGGCTCGCCTTCTTGAAGTAGTAAACCGCGATCCCGGCAATCGCGACTGCGAGTATGGCAGCCGAAACGGAGAGGAGCAGGCTCTCAGTAAGAAGTTGACGCAGAAGACGCGTACGGCTTGAGCCCAGTGCCGCGCGAATGGCGAGTTCACGCCGCCGCGCCAGGGACCGGCCGAGCAGCAGGTTCGCCACGTTCACACAGGTAATCAGAAGAACAAAGCCGACGGCAGCAGCGAGCAGCATCAGGCTCAACCTCAGGTTGCGGCCGGCGAGCCAGATGAACTCGTCTTGCAGATCGAAGGCCACCGGTTCAATCTCGACGCCGAAGCCACGGCCCTGGTCGATCTGCCGGGCGAGCAACCTTAGCTCGGCTTCCGCTGCGGTCCGCGACACACCGGGCTTAAGGCGGCCGAAGACGGCTACCCCGTTGCGATCGGGATTGCGGTCCAACTCGCTTGCAGGGGTGATCAGGGTCCACAGATCCGTGGGCAACGGATAAAAGACGAAGCTGGCCGGCATGATGCCGGCAACGGTACAGGACTCCTCTTCGAGCGCGAGGCGCTGACCTACGATCTCCGGCTTTCCGCCCAGGCGAGTTTGCCAGAACTTGTGCGACAGCACCACCGTGCAACCTTGACTCAAATCATCGAGGGCGAAGGTCCGACCCAACTGGGGGGCGACGCCGAGCACGTCAAACAACTCGACGGTCGAAGGAATCGCGAGAACGCTCTGCGGAGAGCCACGGCCCATCAGAAAGCGAGGGCCCCGAGCCCAGGTCTCGGCGCCGAGCCCCGCGAAGCTCTGGCTCTTGTTTCTCCACTCCAGGAAGTGCCGGTAGGGCACGAAGATCATCGAACCTTTATCATGCACCGGTGAGTCCCAGATGACGACGAGTCGCGCTGGATCCCGATACGGAAGCCGGCGAAGTAGCACGGCTTCGACGACGCTGAAGATGGCAGTGCCGGCGCCGATGCCCAAGGCTAAAGTGACGACAATGATCGCAGTCGCCCCGGGACTCTTCCTGAGCATCCGCACGGCATAAAGGCTGTCTTGGAGCGTCTGCTCCAGCAAACGCGACAAAACCATGAGCACATTTTACTACCCGACCGGAGTCCGCGCGTGGCTTCTTCCGCCCGACTGGCCGAACACGTTCTCGCCCGCGGACTCGACGGCGCGCCGACCTCCACGCTCGGTCACCAGAGCCCTCGGAGCAAACTCAGATTGCCGGGCGCGTTAGACTGAAGGATCGGGTCAAAACTCTCTCGAAACTCGGGCGGCGTTTTCCACGTCGCTTATAGCTCGACTGTTAGCTCGTAAATTTCGCAAAATGAACAAGTCTTCAATAGTCCTTCTTAGTGTTCTTGTGGCTGGCTGCCTGCATGCCGCTACTCCCCGTCCGGCTAATGTGCCAGATGCGGTCCAGGCTCTGGCCTATGCGCCGCTACGCTTTGAGCCCGCCGGCTCAGGTTATGTCACCCGGGGATTGCGCTTTTCCTCGTCCCTACAGGGCGATCACATGGATCTCCGGTCCAAAGACGGCAACAAAGTCCAGGACATGCGTGTGACGTTTGCCCATGCCTCCCCGCGGGTTCACCTCGCGCCGGGCGAAGCGCTCAGTTCCAAATCCAACATTATCCACGGCAATGACCGCACCAAGTGGCGGACGGTTGACAATTACCGCAATCTCCGCGCGAGCGATCTGTATCCGGGCGTGGATCTGGTTTACTACGGCAACCACGGCGAACTCGAATACGATCTGGTCGTCAAACCGGGTACGGACCCGCGAAAGATCCGGCTGCAAATCTCGGGCGTGGCGCCTGCGCTGGACGAGGAAGGCAATCTTACCGCAGCCTTCATTCAGAAGCGTCCGGTGGCGTACCAGATCGCGGCAGACGGCTCCCGAACGCTGGTTACCAGTCGCTACCGCCGGAACTCCGACGGGACCTTCGGCTTCGCACTGGCCCGGTACGACAAGAGCAGGGAACTGGTGATCGACCCGACTTTGACCTTTTCTCTGTACATCTCGGGCTCCAGCCAGGATACCGCCAAGGCTATTGGTCACGATGCCAACGGCAACATCTATGTCGCGGGCATTACCCTGTCGACGGACTTCGAACAGGACCCCAACAACAACAACATGATGCCCGGTGGTCCGCAGTTTGCCAATAACGACGGCGGGTACGATTGCTTCATTGTTCAGGTCGTTCCGTCCACCCCTGCCGGCAACAATCCGGTGTCGTTCGCAACGTATCTCGGCGGGTCCGGGGACGATATTCTCAACGACATGTTCGTGGCCCCGAACGGCTTGGTTTATCTCACCGGATATACCAATTCAGTCGATTTTCCCCAGGGAAATGTCGCCGCGTACCAGAATTCGTTGACCGGCACGAGTGACGCTTTTGTGGTGATTTACGATATCACTCAGCCGGTCGGACTCCAATTGGTCTATATGTCCTACATGGGTGGCGACACCGCGGCAGCGGGTAACGGCGTCACGGCGGATTCCAAAGGCCGGGTTTACATCGTTGGAACTACCAATTCGAGCGAACTGCCAACCGTCAATGGACTGCAGGGCTTGAACGGCACGGCCAACGCATTTGTTTCCGGGTTCGATCCCAGCCAGAGCGACATCAATTCGCTCTTTTTCTCCACTTTTCTGGGCGGGAGCATTACCGATGTGGGCAACGGGATCACGGTGGCTCCTGACGGTACATTGTGGCTGGTCGGCCAAACTTTCTCGCCGGACTTTCCGATGGCTGGAAACTCATATCAACCGACCAATGCCGGAGGTGGCGACACGTTCGTAGCGCAGCTCGATCCGGTGGCAGGAGCGCTGCTCTACTCGACCTATCTCGGCGGCAGCGGAATCGATTTGGCGCAGAGGGTACGCCTGGATCCCCAGGGACGGGTGGTCGTCACAGGCTTTACGCAGTCGATCGATTTCCCAATCCTCCCGGGCGCTATTCAGTCAACCTACGGAGGCGCAGGCGATGCCTTCGTCTATATCCTGAATCCGAATGCCACGGGAAACTCGGGTCAGCTGGTTTACTCCACCTACTTCGGCGGTTCCGGAGCGGAACTCGCAACCGGCTTAGCCGTGGATGCCAAGGGCGTGATCTACGTCACGGGCTCGACGGGGTCGCCGAATCTCCCCGTTAGCGCGAATGCGTTAGGTTCGACGCAGATGGGCGGAGTGGATGGTTGGGTGTTGAAATTCGATCCCACTGTTTCCGGCCCACGCGGGATCCTGTATGCATCCTACATCGCCAGTGTTGGGTTGCAGAGCGCCTATGGCGTCGATGTCGATGCCCAGGGAACCATGTGGGTCATCGGGTGGACAAACGATTCGATATTCGATCCCACAATCACCCCGAAGACCACGCCCGCGCAAGATATCGACGGCTTCCTGATGGGCATCAGCCCCATGTGAGGGGTTGGTCTCCAGCACTAGCCTTTGTCTTTGTTAGTGGGGCAGGCCGTTGGCCTGCCCGTTCTGTTGCTGTGGTTGAAGAACTCCCTCCTGCCGGACGCCGCCGTCGGCATCCCGGCAGAATTTCTCGACAAAACGCCCGGCCGGCAAGGTAGAATAGGAAGCGAAGCGTTTCTGCAAAGCAGGTGAAGCCTTCAATTTTTGATCCAACGCTCAAAAATTGGGGAGCTGGCTAAAGTGGCGCCCGTGTGCTAGTTCTCGCCCGGATTTCCGGGGGTTGACTCCTAAAGGCGTTCGGTTGGTTCCCACCCTTTTAAGAAAAGGGGTCAAAACGGGGGTGGAACGGCCCAGTGGTTCGCTTCAGATTTGCGTTCGGCCGGCCGCAGCTTACGTTGTAGGCTGCGGAGGCCGGATGCGGACGGCGCTCGCCGCCATCTTCCCTGTGCGGTCCATTCCCAATTCATAGGCCACCCGTGCGCCGGGGACCAATTCCGTGGACTGACCTTGCTGCAGCCGCGATACGTGGAAAAACACATCGCGCCCGCCGGATTCGGGCCGCAGGAAGCCGAATCCCTTTTCCTCGAAATACGTGACGATGGAGCCGAACATCTCGCCGGCCGGCTCGTCGGACGAGCCTTCTCCGCCCTCGCCGCCCATCGACGCAGGCCGGCTGCTTTTGTCTCCCACTCCTTGTTTCAGAAGCGCGAGATCGTCTTCAGTAAGCTCAGACGGGGCCGCAGCCTCGTTGGGCATCTTCAGGTTGGGGTTTCTTTTACGGGCGTCTTCAAACAGCCTTTTTTGCCGAGCGTTCAAGTTATTGGCTTCCTCTGTTACAACTGTGCCGCGACCGCCACGGGGACGATCTTCGGCTTCCGCGCTCGCGATGCCCGCTTTTCAACTGGCGGCGTGCGATCGCTCTTCTTGAGAGAACTCATCACCATCGGGGTGACGAACTTCTTCTCACCATGATCGTCAAACTTAATGACGATCCGCTCTTCGGTATGCGACATGACGGTCCCAAGTCCGAACTTCATGTGTTCGACCTGGGCTCCTTGGCTATAATGCGAGGCCATAGTGATCCTCAAAACTCCTTAGGAATTTAACTGGCAGGTGGATGTAGGGGACGTAGCGCAATCGGGGTACAATTCAATAATATCACGTTTTGGGCCGGCCTCCGCTTTTCAGCCCCAAATGGCGTCCACCGCGAGTCTGTGATCCCCAAATAGCGGTAAAGGAATCTCCTGGCCTGACCGCCATATCCGCCAGGTCCCATTCGTGGAGACCTTCACCTGACGACGCTTCGGATCTACCACCCAAAACTCCGTGGCGCCGTTCTCCAGACAAAGCTGTTCTTTGTCCAGCATCTCCGCCGCACTGTTTGAAGGCGACAAAACCTCAATTACTAAATCAGGAGCGCCTTCCAGGTAGCCTTCGGGATCGATCGATTTCTCGCGTTCGGCCGAGACATATGCCACGTCAGCGACCCACAATTCATGTTCGGCCAGCGGCCGGTAGGGGAACTCGGTATCGACCAGCCCATCCACTGGCGCATAATCCTCCAACAGGCGACGCAGGACACGCTGTATCTTGTAATGTCGGTATTTCGCTCGTACCACCGCGACGACCTCTCCATGACGGAGTTCGTGATAAACCGGGCCGTCATCCTCCGGTAACTGCCGGAACTCCTCCACGGTCATTAAGTGGGTGGTGGCCGCCATCGCTCAATTCTACCGCTGACCCACCCAGATCGGTGAGCTCCACGCCAGGTTGCGATCGAGCTGCAGCACCCGCACGTAGTAATAACTCCGACCCGCAGGCGGCGTCTGGTCGGCGAATTCCAGGTTGTAGTTCTTCGCGTTCGGCTCCTGCGAATAGACGAACTTCCCATTCCGGATCAGCTCGACCCGCTTGATAAGATCCGTCCCCATGATCTTCGCCGTCAGCCGTACCGGTCCGGCTTTCTCAATCCAGTCACCCTGCAAATGCCGCTTCCCATCGGCTTCCTCCGCCTGGAAATCGAGCACGATATTGCTCGTCGCCGCATAGGCGTGGCGCTGCCGCATACTGTCTACAATCACCGTCCGATCCACCTGCGGCGTCAGCAACATCGCGTAGCTCACGTGCGTCGAAATATGATCGGAGCTCGCCTGCACGCCGAGCAGCAATCCCTTATCGAGCGCATTCCACCAGAAACCGAGCGGCCGGTAAGGCCCGTGCACGGTCACGTGATCGTATTCGCTCTCCGCCCGCGGTCCGCCGGCATATTCGTACGCCGCGTGATAGCCCTGATAAATCTCCACCAGAGGCTCGAGGGTCGAATCGTTGTCGCGCCAGTCGGTACCCTGATCGGTAGCCAGCGAATGCTCCATACAGATGCCGCGATTCTGCCGCAAATACGGATACAGGATGCCGCCGCTGTTGACCTTTGCCTGGTTCTCGTCCTGGCCGACCGGCAGCGTCCGCACTCCGCGATGATCGAAGACTACGTTGCGGTGCCCGTTGGGATAATTCACACTGCGCTCATAGCCGAACAACGGCAGATAACGTCCCCGGATCCTGAAAAGGTCATACGACTTTTCGGTGCGCCACCAACTGTACTCCACATCGCCGCCCATGTTGTGGTCGGTCAGGATCCCCGTATCCATCGATGCCACGTCCAGGTTGTAGCGGTAGTAATCTTCGATCGATCCGTCCCCCGATCCGTCATTCGAAATCTCCGTATGACGGTGGAAGTCACCGCGCAGGATTCGGTATTCCGTGCCATTCACGTTCATCCGGTACGCGCGAACCCGCGCCACATCCTCCTTCTCATTCGGCTCTGTCACCGGCGCCGCGCCAGGCCCGGTGACGGGCGCCTGCTGGAGTGCCGTCAACTCCACGCGTCCACTCGCACCGTCACGCGATGCCGAAGCCATATCGACGTCGTAATGCACCATCGTCGCGCCCTGGAAGCCGGGCACGATCTTGCCGAACTGCCGGCCATCGAGCGCCCACGTCATAAACACCCGCGGACCCGCGGCCGTAATCTGCACCGGCGTCTCGGGACGCCCCGTCGAATCCGGAATCATCGTGCCCGGCTGCCAGTACCCGTTCTCGACCGTGGTCAGATACAGGTCCCACAATCCGCCGTTGCACCAGAAATCTTCGCGGTTGTTCATGGCGCTGGTTCGCATCTGGAACATTGCCCAGATGCGCCCGTTGGCATCCGCAGCAAGATGCGGAAGCTGCCAGTAGCGGCGCAAACGATCGGGCACGGCCGCGGAGAAATCCGGACCTTTCTTCCATACGCCGCCGTCCTTGATGGCCACCTCGATCGATCGGTTCGCATACAGCGTGGTGGAACGATAGATATCTTCGTGGGTCCAGTCCTTGCCCCAACTCGCGCCGGATTCATCCCACGCCAACCACGGACGTCCCTGCCCATCGACAGCTAACGACGGGTGGGCCTCAAACCGCGGCGATTTGGTGACCTGTTCGATCTCGTCAGGCGTTCCATCCGGACGCACGCGACGGAAGAAAACGTCGTAGTTGCCATCCCGATAGCTGTCCCATGCGAGATACAAATTGCCATCCTTGGCCGCAATCGCATCCGGAGCCCATACGCTCGCCTCGCTCATGCGCTGCGCCTTATCCCACCCGGTTCCATTCCAGCTGCTCAAATACAGATAGGACTGCCCACCCTCGTATCCGACCCAGACCAGATGCAGCGGCCCCGTGCCCGCGGACGGCACCAGCTTGTGGAACATGTTCGGACTCGTCGCACTGGTCGTGATCTCGCGGCGCACGCTCCAGGCGTTGCCGTTGTAGACACGCTCGTAAAGATTCCAGTCGACATCGTTGCGCTCGGACCAGATCACGTGGATGCCGCCATTGCTGTCTGCCGCGATCGAAGTGCGATAGATGTCACCCTTCGCATCGGTGATTTTCGTCGGCTGCGCATCTGTCGCGCGGCGAGCGTAGACGTTGTCGCCGCGATCCTCATACGCCTGCCACGCGGTCCACACCACGCCGTTAGGCGTCACCGTGATGGACGGAAAATCGTGCTGCTCCGCATTCTTCGGCGATAGCCGGACGGCTGCGGGCGTGCGTTGCACCAGCACATCGCCGGCAAGAAATCGCAGTAGATTGCCGTACTGCAGGTCGCGCAGGTTTACCTGGAAATTGCCCTGCGCGGTCGCCACCGCAATAGAGGTAGCCGACGCGTCCGCTGTCACGAAAACGCCTGCCGGGACAATATTGCGTCCTGCGCCGCCGCCGCCGTTAGGAATGCGCGTCGGCTGGTTGGGCTGATTCTCGAAATCCTGCAATTTGATCCGCAACTTCCACGCACTTGGTCCATTGACCGCGTCGCCCTCGGTGAATCGCCACCCTTCGAGAGTGCGGATGGAGCCGCCGTTCGCGCTGACCGAGCCGCTATAGTCCTTCCCGCCATCCCGCAGATAGCCGAAAGTAATCAGAAATGTGACCGTGTCATTGCGCCCGGACGAAGCGGCTTGCGCTGCCATATTAGCCGGCCGCCGAAAGTGTCCGGCGACAAGTGTAGCGGCCACGCCCAGCAAAAGTAGAGTGACGATGATTTTGCGCATGCGAAATGAGCGTATCACAGCGCGCCTCAGCCGCAACCGCCTTCAGCCTGTGCTGTTGTGGATATAATTATTCCCATCAAGAGGTAGACCTTGCGGATCGATCCAGAAGATTTCCGGCGGCACTATGCAATGCTCTCCGACGAAGCGCTATACGCTCTCAATCGGACCGACCTTATCGAAATGGCCCGAGCTTGTTATGACGAGGAAGTCGCTCGAAGAAAAGCGGCGCTCCAGCAACACGAAGAGCAGGACGACAACATCCCCGCATCGCTGGACGACCAGATCGAATTCGATGACGAATTGGATATCGATACCGAGGCGTCGCCCGATTGGCTGGACGATGCCGCTTGTGCCTGCGCCTTCTCGGTTAATCCAGGTGCGCCTTACACTCCCGATCTGGCCAAGGCTCGCGCCGTCTTGCGAGCTGCGGGGATACCGTGCCACATCACCCTGGACCAGGTCGAAACCCCGCAGAACGCCCCTCGCGTAAGAAGCGAATATTGCGTCATGGTGCCGGGCGCGCTCAACCTGCACGCCACCAGCGTTCTCGATCGGGATCTGTTCAACGCGGACCAGGAAGAGAATTGGCGAACGCATCTCGAAGCCCTCTCCGATGAAGAACTTCGTCAGCTAAGCCCGCAGGTCTTCTGCGCCGGACTCCTGGACCGGGCCGCGCGTCTGAAGAAAGCCTACGAACAAGAAGTAGCCCGCCGTAAGGGCTGACTTTTTCTTGTTCGTGTTCATTCGTGGCCCAATGTTCTACCCTGTATTTTAAGATGCAGCTTTCCCAAATAGCCCGGTCCCTCTCTTGCGAACTCCATGGCGATGGAACTCTCGATATCTCCGGCGTCGCGGGCATGGAAGATGCCGGACCTTCTCACCTCACCTTCCTCGCCAACCCCAAGTACGCGCACAAAGTCCGTAACACGCACGCCGGCGCCATCCTCTCCACCCAACCGCACGAGGGCATTTCGACGCTCATCTCTGCCAATCCGTACCTCGACTTCGCTCGCGCCCTCGCACTTTTCTATCAGCCGCCCAAACCCGCGCCGGGCATTCATCCCCTCGCCGCCATAGCCTCCACTGCCAGCATTGGTGAGAACGCGTCGATCGGGCCGTTCGCGGTCGTCGGCGAGCGTGTGGTCATTGGTCGAAACGCCGTGCTGCACCCTCACGCCGTCATTTATGAAGGCGTCGAAATCGGCGACGATTTCGTCGCGCACTCGCATGCCACGGTGCGCGAGTTCTGCCGTATCGGCCATCGCGTGATCCTGCAAAACAGCGTAGTGATCGGCGGCGACGGCTTCGGTTTCGCCAAACGCGCCGACGGCACGCACTACAAAATCCCGCAGTCCAAAGCCACCATCCTCGAGGACGATGTCGAGATCCAGAGTCTCACTTCCATCGATCGTGGAACCATTGCCGAAACCCGCGTCAAACGAGGCGCCAAGATCGACAGCCTGGTGCAGGTTGGCCACGCCTGCGTGGTCGGTGAGGACAATATTATCTGCGCGCAGACCGGGCTCGCCGGCAGTTCGATCCTGGAACGCAACGTTTTGTTGGCCGGCCAGGTTGGCATCTCCGGCCACTTGACCATTCACGATAACGTAATCGTTTATGCGCAAAGCGGTGTTGGCCACGACGTTGCCGCCGGATCGCGCATCTCCGGATCGCCCGCTTTCGCCGCCAACGAATGGTTGCGCTGCATCACCGCATTTCCCCGTCTGGCCGAGATCGTCAGGACTGTGCGAGAGTTGAAAAGGAAAGTGGAAGAAATCGAGAAAAAATGGACGAGCTGAAGAAAGACTCGCATAGATGCAGGCCCTCGCTGGCCTACCGCAACGAAGAGTTCCTGAAACATGCCGATGCCCGGCCCCTGCGCATCCTCTCCGAATATCTGGAGCCGCTCACGCATTTCCGCAACCAGAAGATTCGCGATACGGTCGTGTTCTTTGGCTCGGCGCGACTGACTGAGAGCGGTCCATTAGGCCACTATTATGAGGATGCGCGCACCCTTGCCAGGCTGATTACCGAATGGGGCGCTTCGATTGACGGCGGCGCCAATCGCCTCGTCATTACTTCCGGGGGCGGTCCCGGAATCATGGAAGCAGCCAACCGCGGCGCTAGCGAGGCCGGCGGAAAGACCATCGGGCTGAATATCGGGCTCCCTTTCGAGCAGTTCCCAAACCCGTATATTACTCCGGAACTTTGTTTCGAGTTCCACTACTTCTTCATGCGTAAGTTCTGGTTCGCCTATCTGGCCAAGGCGTTGGTAGTCTTCCCCGGCGGCTTCGGAACTCTGGACGAGCTCTTCGAGTTACTGACATTGGTTCAAACTAAAAAGCTGACGAAGAAAATCTTCATTCTGCTTTACGGCACGGAATACTGGACCGAGGTAATTAACTTCGACGCCTTGGTCAAACATGGCATGATAGCGGAGTCCGATCTCGGCCTCTTCAAATTTGCCGACAATCCTCAATCGGCGCTTGAATTGATGAAAGAAAGCCTTTCCGTCTACCTCAGGCCGGACGAGCCGGGCACGCCGGCAATCGCTCAGTCAGTCAAGCCCGAGCCCTAACACAACCGTCCGTACGACAGACCATCGTTTTGTGTGGTCTGTCCGGCTGCGCAGCAGCCGTTCTTTACTCTCGACTTACTCGCCGTGGAATGAGTAAGTCCCGGACCCGACGCTCACGCCCTCACTCTTGCCCGGAACATAGACTGTAGCCGAAGTGTTTGGCGGAATGGTAACTTCCAGATCAACCCCGCCATTTCGCCGTACCCACTTACTGACAATTCGACCATACGGACTCTCATGTGATGCGCTCACCGAATCGAGGCCGCTAACGGGATAAGGCCGGATGACGATCTTCTTGAACCCCACCGCCTCGCTATCCGAACGGATCCCCGCCAGATACTCGTACAGCCAGACATTCAGATCGCCGATCTGCATCACGTGATTGCCTGAATTCATCGCGGGATCCGCCGTATCGCCGTTCCATAGCTCCCAGACCGTAGTCGCGCCCTTGCTGATCATGTAGCCCCAGCCGGGATAGGTCGTCTGAGTCGCAATCTTGAACGCCAGATCGCCCTGGCCATTCTCCGTCAGTGTCCGCATTAACCACTGCGCTCCGATCAGGCCGACACCCACGTGATCGTCGCTTTCCACCTCGATCTTCTTCACCAGGCGCGCGATTACCTGCTTCTTTCGATCGTCCGGAACCATCCCGAAGGCCAGCGGCAGGACGCTCGAAGTCTGCGTCCCGTTGTCGAACTGATTAGTATCCGGCTTGAAGAAGCGTTTAATGAACGCAGTCTTTATGCGCGCCGCCAGTGCATCGTATTCGGCGGCGTCCGATGGCTTCCCGGCAATCTTCGCATCCTGCGACATAATCTGCAGGACCTTGTAAAAGTACGCCGAGCTGATCAGTGTCGTGTCGGTAACTCGCGCCGGATCCTTCGAGTGAATCAGTTCCGGAGATTCCGGCGGCACGCACCAGTCGCCATAAGTATTCTTCGGCATCAGGTCGTTGTCGAGAAATGTCTCCATATACTTCACCCACTGGCGTAGCGCCGGATAATGCTTCCCGATCACCCGGGCATCACCGTATTGCCGGTACAACATATTCGGCGCCAGTAAGAAGGTGCTCGGCCATGTAACACCGTCGTTGTACAACACCCAGTAAGTCGGCACCACGTCCGGAATGCTGCCCGTCGGACGTTGGGAGTCTTCGATATCCTGCGTCCATTTGGAATAGAACGCTGCCACATCGAACAGGTAAGATTCACCCCAGCTCACCACCGACCGGTCGCCCATCCAGCCCTGCCGTTCGTCGCGCTGCGGGCAGTCGGTCGGAATGCTGCGGTAGTTCCCTCGAACGCCCCAGTAAATGTTCTTGTGCAGTTGATTGAGCAGGCTGCTCGACGAAGTGAAGTCGGCCGTTTTCTCCATCGCGTCGTGGACCACTCGCCCTTCCAGCGCTTCGAGTACCGGCGTGCCCGGATAACCGCTCATCTCCACGAAGCGGAAACCATGGTAAGTGAACCGCGGTCCCCAAAGCTGAGCGGCCTGCCCGCCTTTCAGGACATAGATGTCCGTAGCCTGCGCCGACCGCAGGTTATCGACGTAAAGCTTACCGTCGGCATTCAGCGTTTCTGCGTGCCGTAATATCACGCGTGTCCCCTCCGGACCCGCAACCCTCAGCCGGCACCATCCGACCATGTTCTGGCCCATGTCGTAAATGTAGACGCCCGGTTTACTCTCCCAGAACTTGACGGGGTGAATCGTCTCGGTGACGCGCAAAGGCTCGGCCATCTGCGCAGCCATTTTCCCCGCAGGCGCGGCAACTGTCTCGACTGCCGTCCATTGGTCGCTCTTGAAGCCGGGGGACGCCCAGCCCGTCATCTCCTTGCGAGCGTCGTACTCTTCTCCGTCGAACTCATTATTGGCTCGGATCGGACCCTGCTCCGTCATCTTCCAACCCTCGTCCGACACGATCTGTTGTTTATGGCCGTCGGCGTATTCGAGATTCATTTGCAGCAGCAGCCGCGGTGTCCCGAACGATCGCATCCCAATGGGATCCTGGACTCGCGGCGCGTAGAAGCGTCCGTTGCCTAAGATGACGCCGATTGCATTCGCCCCGGCGTTGACCTGCCGGGTAACATCGTAAGTGACATAGAACACTCGCTTGTCATAATCAGTTAGTCCCGGAGATAACACGGCATCTTCAACCTTACTGCCGTTGAGATACAACTCCGATGTTCCCAGCCCGGAAAAATAAACGGTTGCCCGTTTCAAACCGGACCCGGCTTGAAACTCTTTCCGGAGCATGCGCGCGGCGAGGCGCCGCTCCTCGCTGAAACCCACTTCTCCCCACGGAGCGCTCCCGTATGCGCCGCCAACTTTGGCCGCGGCCCATAGCGCATCGTTGAACTCTTCCTGCTGCCATCCCGGAGTGGGCTTCGTCCCGGCCTTCCAGTTCGCGCCGGTAGTCAGGACGATGGGCTCGCCGTGATCGAACGATAGCTTGATGTAGCCGATCAGGCCAGGCGTCTTGCTATGGGCCATGCGCGAGGTCTGTACCGCAATCACATTCCTTCCCGGCTTCAGCGCCGCGGCAATCGGCGACACCGAGGGCCTTCCATAACGGTTGATCTTGCCGATCCGGTTGCCGTTAAGATAGAACTCTCCGCCGCGATCACCGCCCAGGACCGCAACGGCGTCGACGAGTGTGCGGTCGCGCGGTACGTCAAAGCTCGATCGGTAAAAAATGTCGCCTTCGTCAACCGGCGCCGCAGGCTCGATCCACGAAGCCGTCTTCAGGTTCCAGAAAGGACTGGACGGGTCTTGCTGATTGCCTGTTTCTTCTTTGCCGATCCATTTCGCCTTCCAATCCTCCGGTCGGAGCAGCCCCATCGACCACATGGCCGGAGCACTCCACGCGGACTCCCTGCCGTCCTGGTCCCACACTTTGACTCGCCAATAAACTCGCTCCGTGGAGGTGAGAGGCTTCCCGGCGTATGCGATCTGAATCGACAGACCGCCGGCTACCCGCCCGGTATCCCACAGATCCCCATGCCCCGCGGCAAGGGTATTCTCCGCCGACGCCGCGATGATCTGGTACGCCGACTGCTTCAGATCGCGAGCACCGGCATTCAACGCCTCGAGTCGCCAGTCGAGACGCGGCTGGACTTCGTCCAATCCCAACGGATTGACGCGATACTCGCAACGCAGATCGACAACCCGAACGGTCGCCGCAGTCCCGAACAGGGGAAGCACCCCTAAGCCGAGAAGAAACAGACGAGCGAAATTCTCAAGTCTCATTCATACAGAATGATATCCGAGAGCGGGATGGGGTTAAAGCGGGGTGCCCTGCGGAACCGCAAGAAATCAATACGCCCGTTAGGTCTGATAGATGATCCTGAGGGTATCCTGGTCGGAGTTACCCAAAGAATCGGTTACCTTGAGCGCGATCGTATACTCTCCGGCGCCGCCCATGAGAATCGCCGTGGCCATTACGGACGTGTCATTCATGATCTGCAGGGGTAAGCTTCCAAGGTCCTGCTGCCACAGATAGGTGAGCGGCGTGCCCGTCGCGCTGGTCGACAGACTCGCGTTCAGTGGCACCGTGGTCTGATTGGTGGTGATGATGGAATGCTTAGCCGGGCCGGCAACCGCCAGAGTGAGCGGCACGGGCGGCGCGTTGCAACCGGTCGTGAGGAACGGGCCGATCGCCGACAGAATCTGTGCCATGGTCTGAGCGGTGTCAAGCGGTGTGGGAAATGGAAGCGCCATATTGAGCAGGTTGAAATAAGTCGCATGTCTGGCTTCGACAGTCGCGATGGTCGCGACCAGCGCCTGCACGCCGGGATTGTTAACCGTCGAGTTCGAAGTTTCGAATTGGGGGATTATGACTCCGTCGTAAGCCATTACGCCGCTGTTCTCGATGGTTTGGGCCAGTTGCAGAAAACTATCCGCGTTGGTAATCCCGAAGTTGTAGCATTCGGGCGCCTGCGGAGTGCCGTCCAGGCTGTAAACCGTCTGGATCAGGGTCCTGACGTGGTCCTGCTCATTCTGCGCGATCCCGGTGATGTAAGAATAGATATTGGCGCCGATCTTCGTCCCGCCGATCGCCTGCACTGTCGCCGAGTTCTGAAAGTCGGCCGGTTGGAACATCCCGAGGCCCTGTTGGTAGAAGGCTGACTCCAGATTTTCCAGGCGAAGCGCGAAATTCATGACGTTGATATCGTTCACTGTCTGAGGGGTCATTTGGGCTCGCGCGCAGACGGAGGAGACAACTCCTGCTCCAAGCAGCGCCGCCGACCGGCCCAGCCAGTCCCGGCGCGATGAAGGTTTGTGTATTTCTTTGTTGGTCACGTGAGTCTCCTCTTAGCACGCCGTAGTATATCGGGCCACCGCAGCCTGAATCGTGGCCGAAGTCGCGGCGGTATCGAAGGATGTAGGCGAAGGAGACGTCCCGGTCAGTAGATTCAGATAGGAAGCATGTCTCCCTTCCACCGTGGCGATAGTAGCCGCCGCAATCTTGATCGAGGAGCTTTGTATCTGGTACAGTGCCCCATTATATGCCGCCACTCCCGTGTTCTCGAGCAACGCGGCGAGGGTGATAAATTCGTCGGCTGTCTTGTAACCGAAGTTATAAGTGCATGGCATAACCGGTGTGCCGCCGAGGCCGGTGATCAGCGATTTCAGTGTCCGGACGTGCTGCGCCTCGTGGTCCCTCATCAAACTCAAGTACGCGTAGACATCTCCCCCAATCACGCTGCCGAAGTTTTGGATAAACGTCGAATTAGCGAAGTCGGTGCTGGACAACTGCAGCAAACCCTGTGCATAAAACGCCGCCTCGAGATTTTCGAGAGTCAGCGCATAATTGAGCAGTGTTACATCCGGGGAGGGGCTTTGTGCGCTTGCCGGGTTGATCAGTAACGGCCCGCTTCCCAATAGCGCGGCCGAGCGCACAAACATCTCACGCCGGCCCAAGCGTCTCTCGATACCTGTCTTCAATTCATTCACTCTGTCTCCGCTCCTGATGCGACTAACTCGCCTGCGGTCTCAGAATACTACGGTCTCGACCGAATTAGGATCCGGGCGAAGATCACTAATGAATGGAACCATACAGACTACGACAAACGAACGTGCCGCAGATTACTTACGCTATCATCAAGGCTAAATGGAACCCCACTCCTGTCCCGGATCTACTCGTATTCGCGCGCGCTACGCCGAAACCGATCAAATGGGAGTGATCTACCATGCGAATTACTATGTTTGGATGGAAGTGGCCCGTGTGGAACTATGCCAAGCCATGGGATTCCGCTACCGCGACATGGAAAAAGACGCCGGCGTACTGTTGGCGGTGGTCGAATCAAGTTGCCGCTACATTAGTCCCGTGCATTTCGACGATGAAGTCTTGATTTCCACCCGGATATCGAAAGCGAATATCAGGATGGTAAATTTCTCTTATGACATGTCGGTAGATGGGCGTCACGTGGCGTCCGGCGAGACTCGTCACATTTTTCTCAACCGCCTGATGAAGCCCACGCGCCTCCCGGACCAATTCCGCCCGATCTTCGGATTGCCGGAAACCACATAGAGAGCCCTTCATCCCACTGCGGCCGGCTTCCCCCTCTAACTCGCCGCGCTCAACTGTCGCAACAAACCATCCTGCTCCTCGACTCCCATCGCCGCGATCTCGTCGGCCCGCGCCTGCGAGTCGGCGACAGCGTAGATACGGAACTCGTCTGCGTTGCCTGAGGGACGAAAGTGAACGACATCACCGTTCGCAAAGTAGATCCGGACTCCGTCGGTATCATCGCTCCCGGTAATTGCACCAAATCCTCGGGACGGTGAAAAGATTGATTCGAGAGCGCTGCGGGTTGCCTGACCCGGCTCTCGGAAACGCTCGATCACACGACGGCTCTTCTCGCGCGGATAATTCTTCAATAGCGCGGCACGGCTGTACCGTCGGGGAAGTTCGTCGAATAGCTCGATCAACGGCTTCCCTTTCTCTTTCGATGCCGTTAATACCGCCAGAATGGGAAGCAGCGCGTCGCGCGTGGCCAGGGCTTTGAGAATATGGCCATGCCGCTCGATGTCCGAACCGGTCAGGAACCCGCCATTCGCCTCCCAGCCGCAGACGGCGCGGCGTCCTTCGGCTCGTGCCCGTTCCATGCCTGCGATGACATACGGCGAACCGATTCTGGTTTTGGGTTCCAGGACCGGAGCCAGTTTGCCACGATCGATAGCGTCGTTGCAGGTGATCGGGACCACCACGGCATCCGCGCCCAGGAATTCAGCCACGATCATCCCCACCAGGTCGCCCCCGAAAAAACGCACGCGACCCTTGTCAACGCCTAGGATCAGCGGCCGGTCGCTGTCGCCGTCAGTCGAGACCACGGCGTCGAGCTTCCCATGACTGCCGGCCGTCTCTGCCGCGAGCCGCTGCATGGTGGCGAGTTGCGCCGCTTCGATATTCTCTGTGTCGATGGGAACAAACAGCTCGCTGCGCCCGCACGCGATGACGTCAGCGCCCAGCCGTTGCAACACACCAACCAGCATGTCGCGGCCGACCGCGGAATGCTGGTAAGCCGCGAGCCGCATTCCAGCCAGAGAACGAGCGCCAAAAAAGTCGACGTAGCGGTCGATATAGAACGAAGCGGCGTCGTCGCTGGCCGGCGCCTGCTCGTCGGGGGCTGTCAAGAACATGCCGCGTTCATCGAATGGCGATCGCGCAAAATCCTGGCTGTAGACTCGCTCGCGGACGCGGCGCACCGCCTCGTTAACGGGCTGCTCGTGCTCCTTGAGCAACTCCCCGCGCGACGTATTCAGCTTATAGCCATTGCGATCGAACGGAATGTGACTGCCGGTCACCATGATGCTGCCCTTG
Organism: Terriglobia bacterium; assembly: GCA_963747535.1. Taxonomy (GTDB): domain Bacteria; phylum Acidobacteriota; class Terriglobia; order Bryobacterales; family Bryobacteraceae; genus CAVVFX01. The sequence continues at coordinate 164,146 of CAVVFX010000023.1, read as the reverse complement.
CCGCGCGAGACGGCATAGTACATCAACGCGGGAGTGGGGATTCGACCCATGTTGACCGGGTGCATTCCGGCGTCTCGGATGGCGCGCTCGATGGCGTGATAAAGACGCTCGGAGCTAGGCCGCAGGTCGAGGCCGCAATAGAACTCGCCGCCGCCCGCAATGCCGCCCGCTGGCATGGGCAGCGACTGCAGATACTCCAGTTCCGCGAGGACATTGATGTAGATTTCGAGGTCGGTCAGGTGGACCACTTCGCCGCGTCGTCCGCTAGTCCCGAATTTGAGTTCCTGAGGTGGATACGAGAGTGCCGATTGGAGATTCATAGCCAGGGTCGTCAACTGGCGAGTATAACGCGCTACACTGAAGGCGATGAAAGACGCGCACGCGCGGCGTGAAGGCCGCGGCGGAAGTCTTCAACCAACCACATCTCAACGCGTCGATCGGCGTTTTACTACGCTGAGCGGCACGCCCGTCGAGCCCGTGTACACTCGCGAGTCCCTTGCGGGTCTCGACCCGGCCCTCGACCTGGGTGTCGTGGGCGAGTTCCCCTATACGCGCGGCATCCATCGGGACATGTATCGCGGACGCCTATGGACCATGCGGCAGTTTTCAGGCTTCTCTACGCCTGAAGAAACGAACCGGCGCTATCACTATCTGCTGGAACAGGGTCAGTCGGGGCTCTCCGTCGCCTTCGATCTGCCGACCCTGATGGGTTACGATTCCGATCACCCGATGTCGGAGGGCGAAACCGGCAGGTGCGGTGCCCCGATTTCGTCGCTTGAAGATATGGAGATCCTGTTCCGCGGGATCCCTCTTGAACGCATCAGCGTCTCGATGACCATCAACTCGCCGGCTTCGGTGGTGTGGGCCATGTATCTGGCGGTCGCGGAACAGCAGGGCGCTCGCTTGGACCGGTTGCGCGGCACACTGCAAAACGACATTCTCAAAGAGTACATCGCCCAGAAAGAGTACATTTACCCGCCGCGGCCATCCATGCGCCTGGTCACCGATACCATCGAGTTCGGTGTCAGGCAGACGCCGCAGTTCAATCCTGTTTCGATCAGCGGCTATCACATACGCGAAGCCGGATCGACGGCGCTGCAGGAACTCGCGTTTACCTTGCGCGACGGTATGGAATACATTGACTGGGCGCTCAAACGTAATCTCCCGATCGACGATTTCGCGCCGCGACTTAGTTTTTTCTTCAACGCGCATAACGACTTTTTCGAGGAGATCGCCAAGTACCGAGCAGCGCGGAAGCTGTGGGCCACTATCCTGCGCGAACGCTACGGCGCCAAAGATGAGAAAAGCCTGAAGCTGCGTTTCCATGCCCAGACCGCCGGGTGTTCGCTCACCTGGCAGCAGCCCTACAACAACGTGGCGCGTACGTCGATCCAGGCGCTGGCCGCGGTGCTCGGCGGGGCGCAATCGTTGCACACCAATTCGCTGGACGAGGCCTATGCGCTGCCCAGCGAGCACGCGGTGACGGTCGCGCTGCGGACCCAGCAGGTGATCGCGCACGAGTCCGGTGTCACGGAAGTGGCCGATCCTTTGGGAGGCAGCTATTTTCTTGAGCGGCTGACTCTGGACCTGGAGGCGGGCGCGCGCGATTACATCCGGCGGATCGATGCCATGGGTGGGATGATTCCGGCTATCGAGGCGGGGTTCCCGCAGCGGGAGATCGCCGCTGCGAGCTATGCCTACCAGAAGGCCGTGGAGTCTCGTGAGAAGGTGATCGTCGGCGTGAACCGGTTTGTGGCGGACCGCGAAGAGCCGATTGAGACCCTGAAGATCGACCCCGGCGCGCACGAGCAGCAGGCCCGGAAGTTGCGAACTTTGCGGGCGCGGCGAAGCGGGGCGCGGGTGCAGGCGTCGCTCGACGCGTTACGCCGGGCCGCGGAGGGGACGGAGAATACCATGCCGTTCATCCTCGATGCTGTAAAGTCGTACGCCACGTTGGGTGAGATTTGCGACGCGCTGAAAAGCGTTTTCGGCGGGTACACGGAGGCATCGGTTGTCTAGTACCAACTTGCAAAAATTGGCGTACGGAACCGCTTGCTTACGTGCGCGGCTCAGCAACAACTTCCGAGCCACGACCGTTCGGGAGTGGTTGCGCGAACTTGTACAAGTAGGTATTAGTCCGCTTCTTCGTTGTGGAGTAGGCGTTTTCGCCTGCTCTCGGGCGTTGGAGAGACTTCTGCCACTGGCTGCGAGTGTGCTATCGGGTCTTCGGCCGCTAGCCGTGGGGCAGCCCATCGTAGTTTGTGGTCTGCCCGGCAGCGCAGCAGTCGCTGGCGGCGCGGCGCCATACGGAGTAGGCGTTTTCGCCTGCGCCATCCGGGCCGGAAGTGGTTTGGTGCGCCCATGAATCATCCCATTCGGGTGCTGGTTGCCAAGCCGGGGCTGGACGGCCATGACCGCGGAGCCAAGGTGATTGCCCGGGCCCTGCGCGACGCGGGTATGGAAGTAATCTATACTGGTTTGCGACAGACCCCGGAGATGATCGTCAACGCTGCACTGCAGGAAGACGTTCAATTTATCGGGTTGTCGATTCTTTCGGGCGCTCATAACGCGATTGTGCCGCGGGTCATGGAACTTCTTCGTGAGAAGGATCTGGCCGATGTGGAAGTGATTGTCGGAGGTATCATTCCGGACGAAGATGCGGAAACGCTGAAGAAGTCCGGCGTGGCGGCTGTGTTCCAACCGGGCGCGTCGCTTGAGGGAATCGTAGAATTTATTCGAGAGCGCGGTCGCGTAAAGCGCGCTTAGGGAAAGTACTCCAATGGAGAAACAGTTAAAGCTAGCGGTATTTATCGATTTCGACAATATCGAGATCGGCGTCAAGACCACCTTGCAGCGGGAATTCGATGTCGCTGCCGTGCTGGACGCACTGAAAGAAAGAGGCGAGATCGTCACCAAGTTTGCTTACGCGAACTGGGGACGCATGGAGGGATCGACCCGCGCGCTCTCCGAACACGCCGTACAGATGGTGCAGCGCGATCCGTCGCCGCGAGGCGATAAGAACGGCGCCGATATTAACCTGGCGCTCGACGCGCTCGAAATGGCGCTGCGGCACGATCATATCAACGCCTTTGCAATCGTCAGCGGAGACAGCGATTTCATTGCACTGGTAAACAAACTGAAACAATACGACAAGACCGTGTTCGTGGTCGGCGGGCGCGCCTTCACCAGCACGATTCTGCAGAAGAACTGTCATGAGTTCATCAGCTATGAATCGGTGATTGACGAGCCGCGTCAGCCGCGTCAGTCGCATGTCCGGCATGAACACGTGCAGGATCGCCCTCCGGTGCCGGCGTTGGAAAACAAGGGGGAGCGTCCGCCCCAACAGCAGCACCAACCGGATAAGAAGCAGCAGCAGCGGCGTCCGCCTCCGCTCGACCTTGCCTTGGCCATGCGCCTGGTGGACCGTGCCCTCCAGGTATTGGAGCGCCGCGAAGTGCGTCCCCAACTCGGCTTGCTGAAGTCGACCATGCTGCAACTCGACTCCAGCTTCAGCGAACGCGCGTACGGGGCGAATTCGTTTACCGACTTCATCGAGAAACTGCGTAAGGCCGATTACGTCACCGTCACTGGCGGCGAAGGTCGCTACATGATCTCGCGCAAGCGGGGAACCGACAAGGTAGTGCGTCCCGAGGAAGCTCTGCCCACTTTGCGGGACGTTCTGGAGACGCATCGTCTTGAAGTCGAAGAAGGAGTCAGCACCGTTGACCTGGAAGAATGGGTGAAGGCCGAAGCTCCCGATTACGACTACAAGAAGTTCGGGTTCCAGGACTTCAATCAGCTTCTTAATTACGCGCAGGATCGCTTTGTAGTCCGGGTCCAAGCCAACGAAGTGACCGGTTTGACAGTCTTTCTGGGTCCCGAGTTCCTGCCGCCGGCATTGCCTGCGCCTGAACCCGAACCGGCGCCCGAAGAGGAACAGGAAGTCGAGGAGAAGCAGCCGGATGTGCCGGGTCAACCGACCGCCCGATCTCCGCGAATCAAGAAGGGCCTGCGGAAGACTACCGTTGTCGAGGGTGGTCCGCCGGCAGCCGCAACAGCCAAGCGGGCGCGCAAGACCGGGACCAAGCGTGCGTCCAACAAAAAGCCTGTCCTGCCCCAACCGGACGTCGAGGACGAAGGGTAAAAGCGTCATCCGTTTTCCGTCGTCCGTTTTCAGTTATCAGCGGTCCGGCCGCTGATAACTAACGGAAAACGGATAACGGACGACGCTCCCTCACCACTCCAGCACGCCGACCAGGTCGGTGAGCCGTTTCACCTGGCCGTCGAGGTTTCCGCCGATCGTCGCGCTTTGCTTAGCGCTGACGGCATTGGCCTGCGCAACCTGCTCAACAGTCACCATCGCGGACGAGATCGATTGGGCCTCGCGGGCCTGCTCACGGCTTCGCGAGTCGACTTCGTCGATCAGAGTCTTCACCTCTGAAGCTCCGCTCGTCACCTGGCGCATGACGGCTGCGATCTGTTCGATCCGTTCGCTGGTTGCACGAAAACTATCCGAGGCATTCCCTACGATTGCAGCGGTTTCTTTAGCCGCTTCCGAGGTTCGCTGGGCGAGGTTCCGGATCTCGCCTGCCACTACCCCGAAGCCGAGACCGTATTCGCTGGCCTGCGCCGCCTGCACTGCCGCGTTCAAAGCGAGAAGGTTGGTCTGGATCGCAATCTCTTCGATCAGCTTGATAATCCGCACGATTTTTTCGTTGGCATTGCGCGCATCCCTCATTGCTCGGAGAACTTCCGCCAGCTCTGCATTCGCCTGCCCGACAGTTCCAGCCACGACATCCATCCGTTCGGCGGCCGATTGTGCGCTGCCCGCGTTCCGGTGAATGGTTTCCGCGATCTGCGCGCTCGACGACGTCGTTTCGGCGATCGACTTCATCTGAGCCTCGGCGCCGCGTTCCATGGTCCGGCCGGCATCTGCGATCTGGCGCACGGCATCATTCAATTCCGTTGCCTGCCGCTCCAGTTCCTGTACGGAGGTTCGCAGGGCACGATTCGTACTCCGCACGGCAAAGAAGCTGAGAAGCCCCCCGCAGAACACCGCGCACGGGATTAGAAACAGGACCCACCTTTGACCGTCGCCGCCAACGAGAATCGCCGCTTGGGCGTTGTCATCGGTTTGGGCTTTTTTCCATGTAACTAACTGGTCGAGCTGCTTGTTAAAGTCCTCGAACTGCGGCAGGAAGGCTTTAGTGAAGAGAGCTAGCGCCTGGTCCTTATGCATCGGATCCTGGCTCAGCGGAAGAACCTGGTTACTCCATGCGGCCGTCATCCGTTCGTAAGCGGGTTGGAGTTGCGTCCACAGGTCGCGCTCATGGCCGTCGTTGAGGAAATCGCGATACCGCTGCAGTTCCACTGTCAACTGGCGCTCCAGATCGACCAGCTGGACCTCGTTCAGTTGCTTCTCGGAGGGTTTATCGGCAACGATGTAGGATCGCATCTTACCGCGAATATCCTTGCCGAATCCTTCTGCCCTCCCCAGGGAAAAGATAGCGGGCAGCGAGTTCGCCGAGATCGCCTGCAAATGCCCGTTCATCCGGTCAATCTGATAGACAGCCACTGCTCCCGTGCCGGCGGTGAAGGCCAGTAGCAGTAAACAGATGATCCAGATTTTGGCTCCCGGCGAAAGTTGTTTGCTCATGACTCTCTACTCACCTCCCCTATCGGACGAAACGGTCGAATACTTTAGTGGGGCGGCCAATCGTGGCCGCAGCCGGCTTTGAGCCGCTCTTTGTCCACCTGAGACACGTCACCGCGTATCAAACTTGGATTCGAATCGTGTATTCTGAGGCGGTCCGAGACCGTCCCTTATCGCGACGCGACCTGCTGGCCCTGGCGGCTGGCTTGGGCGCCCCCGGTGCGCTCCGCGGCGCTACCCCGGACGGCAAGATAAAGATCACCGGTTTCACGATCCACAAGGCCACCCTTCGCTGGCGCGATCTGGTCTTTCTCGAAGTGAACACGGATGCCGGATTGACCGGCTTGGGCGAAGCAACCTTGGAGGGACGAGCGGAGTTGGCTGAGGCCGCCCTGCGCTGGCCGGAGGAAGACTTCGTCGGGCGCGATCCCGCCGGTCCGGAAGAACACTGGAACCGCGCCTACTATCAGCTCTCGCGCTGGCGCAATGGACCCGCCGCCGCGCTTTGATTAACTGAAATCACTAACCTCTACAGAAACTGCGGCCAAACTTCGCTCGCGGCGGCAAAGGCGCAAGTTTCAGACACATTGGACCGCGGCCTGCCCCGCGGTTAGCGGCCCGCATCGTGCGCCAGCCTGGGACGCGATAGATTAAGAGTGTGCCCGCGCGCCGCGAACGGTCGATGAACTCATGAACCGAAGAACATTTCTCCAGACCGCCGCAGCAGCTTCGGCAGCTCCCCTCGCGGTTGCCCCACGCCATCCCAACATCATCGTCATCCTTGCCGATGACCTGGGATTCGCCGACGTCGGCTTTCAGGGTTGCCAGGACATCCCGACTCCCTATATCGACCGTCTGGCGGGCAACGGCGTTCGCTTCACCAACGCTTGCGTCTCGCACCCTTTCTGCAGTCCCACGCGGGCCGGCCTCATGACCGGCCGCTACCAGCATCGCTTCGGACACGAGAACAATCCCAAGTACGATCCTAACGATCAGGTAGCCGGCCTGCCTACCACTGAGATCACCCTTGCGCAGATCCTTTCCGACGCCGGCTACGTGACCGGTCAAATCGGTAAGTGGCATCTGGGAGCCGCGCCTAAATTTCATCCGTTGAAGCGAGGGTTTCATGAACAGTTCGGTTTCATCGGCGGCGGCCACGACTACTTCAAGGCGGAAACGGACAATCCCAACGCCCGTGAGTACATGATCCCGATTGAGCGTAACGGGCAACCCGTGGCCGAAGCCGAATACCTGACCGACGCGTTCTCGCGCGAAGCCTGCTCATTCGTCGGCCGCCACTCGAAGGACCCGTTCTTCCTGTATCTGGCCTACAATTCCCCGCACACTCCCTTGCAAGCCCCGAAAGCCCTGCTCGAGCGCGTGAGCAGTATTCAGGACCCCATCCGCCGCCAGTACGCCGCGATGGTTTGCTCCCTGGACGATGGGATCGGCCGCCTGGCTGCCATGCTCGAAGTCCTCAAGCTGGAGAACGATACTTTGATCTTTTTCCTGAGCGACAACGGCGGCCCGACGTCCGTCACTCATGCCGATAACCATCCCTTCCGCGGCCAGAAGGGTCAAGTCTACGATGGCGGGATCCATGTCCCGTTCGTGATGAAGTGGCCGGGACAACTGTCCGCGGGTGAGACTTACGGTTCGCCCATTATCTCGCTCGACATCTTCTCTACCGCCGCGGCCGTGGCCGGCGCTCACGTTCCGGCCGACCGCATCATCGACGGCGTGAACCTGCTGCCGCACATTACGGGCAAGGGGTCATCGCCGCCGCACGACAAACTCTACTGGCGCACCGGCGGCGGCCAGTCCTTCGCGGTCCGGCAGGGGAACTGGAAGCTGGTGAAGATCGGCAATCACACCGAACTCTACGATCTCGAAGCGGATATCGGCGAAAGCAAGGACGCCGCGTCCGCCAAACCGGAAGTTCTCAAGCGTCTGGAAACCGCGCGCCAAAGCTGGAATCGCGAAATGATCGCGCCGTTGTTTGAGAGCCCCGAACCCCCTGCGAAAAAGTAACCCCTTTTCCGTGGAGTAGACCTTGGCCGCCAGTAGGGCAGACCATCGTTTTTTGTGGTCTGCCCGGCTGCGGAAGCAGCCGTCTCCGAACAAACCAATCGAGCGACGCGCGCTTCGCAACTACAACATTTAGCCGTTAATCTCCGTAGTAGACCGCACCGCCCTGAGCTGCGCGTCTTCCAGACGCTTCGCCTCCTGGAAGGTGTGAACCATGCGGTGAATCACAGTAACGTTGGAGAGAACCGCAATCACCCAGAGAACCGGCGCCATCCGGTCAAAAAGAGCGCCGATGATAATCAGCACGATGCGTTCCGGCCGTTCCAGGAACCCGACTTTACACTGCGGAATGGTGCATTCCGCGCGAGACCGCGTGTAGCTTACCATCACCGAGCCCGTCATCACAATGGCCGTCAGCACGATGTAGAAGAAACGGTTGATCGAAGCATAGTACACCAGCAGGCCCATGAACAGCGCCATGTCGGAATAGCGGTCCAGTACCGAATCGAAGAACCCGCCGAATTTCGTGACGCGGTTGGTCTCGCGAGCCACGCGTCCATCGACCATATCGAACAGCCCGGCGCCCAGCACCACGAAACCGGCTGCGCGAAAATGCCCGCCGGCGAACAGAAATGCGGCCACGACATTAATGAGTAGGCCGATGAAGGTGAGTACGTTGGGGTGGATTCGGGATAATGCCAGCCACCCCACGATCTTCCTGATGATTTTGCCGAAGAACCAACCGATTCCTCGTGTAAAGGTCATGTGTTTTAACCCTGAATCACGCCGCCCGGAGTTTGAGGATTTCCATTTTCCGCATTTAAGTCATGCATCGTCTGGAGTTTGAGGATTTCCAGTTCCCGCATCTTGCCCGGGAGCTGGACCTTGACCATGTCGCCGACTTCTTTACCCAGCAATGCCCGTCCGATGGGTGAACTCGTCGAGATCTTGCCGGCCGCGGCGTCATTTTCCTCGGTCGTGACCAGAAGATAGGTGATCTCCTCGTCTTTCGTGAGGTCCAGCACCACGACTCGGGAGCCTAGTCCCACCTTATTGTGCGGGATCTTGCTGAAATCAATCCGCAAAACCTCCGCCAGGCGCTGCTTCAGTTGGCCCAGCCGGGCGTTGACGAAGCCCTGGCGTTCCTTAGCTGCATGGTATTCCGCATTCTCGCTCAGATCCCCATGCGCGCGCGCCACCCGAATCTCTTTGGGCAACTCATGTTGCAGTTCGTGCTCGAGGAGGTTGATTTCGTCCTGCAGCTTTTTCTTGATGTCGTTCATTAAACCGCGATAAGTCCCTGAGGGCCATTATAACCGTCGCGGGGCATGGCGTACCCGGGGCCGTTCCCGGCAACTGCACTACACCGCGGACTCTCAAGGTAGCCGCAGAAAGAGAAAGCTCTTATGATCACGGATATTGCTGATATCCTTTTTGACGTCCGAGGCATCCTGGCGCTTGAAGGACTGCGTGTGGGCGATCCGATCGATGGTGTCGATCGCCGCCGCGAAGTCCTCATGGTTAGTGCTGTTCAGGTCCTGCCGGGATTTCTTCAGCTCCATGATTTCCTTGTCCGTCGGCGTGCCGCGTGACACGGCCTTATCCAGATCGCGCTGCAGCTTGGCGATCAAAGCAGTCTTATCCTTTGGCGCAGCGGACAGGGATGCCGAGAGCAGAATAGTGAGTGACAGAAGTACGGAAATGAATCGCAACATGGGTCGAGTAATTTATATAGTACTCCCCCGCGACATTTCGGGTGACCCAGCGGAGGAGGACCGGAATCCTTGCCTCCGCTGGATGCGTCGCTGAAGACCTAATCAGTTCCGCTCTCACCCTGTTCGCGTCGATGAGCGCCGGCACCTCATCATCGACGGAACAATTCCTCGTGTGTGGCGGCCAATCGTGGCCGCAGCCGTCTTTCAGACAGCCCCCGCTAAAACGACCGACCTTGCACAAATGGAGCCGTCAGGAAACGCGGATCCCCACCTTAAGCACCCCGTTCCGATGCGATTCAAATAGCTCGTGAGCTTCCACGATCTCGTCCAGCGTAAAAAGATGCGTAATCAGCGGGCTCAGGTCTACGCGGTGCGCTCTCACCAGGCGCATGAGGCGCGCCATCCGCTCCTTGCCGCCGGGGCATAGTGTGGTAACGATGGTCTGGTCTCGCTGACCGGCTCCAAAGGCATCCAGTGGCACTTTGAGATGACCGCAGTAGACGCCAACGCTCGAGAGCGTTCCACCCGGTCGTAAAGCGCGCAAGGCGCTTTCAAAGGTCTCCTGGAAACCGAGCGCTTCGATCGCCACATCTACGCCCCGGTGATCCGTAATCTTGTCGATTTCCTTGACCGGATCCTCCCCCGCCAGAACCGTGGCCGTTGCCCCAAACTTCCGGGCTAGCACCAGTTTGTCGGGATCCTCGTCAATCGCGATAATCTCGGCTGCGCCGAGCAGTCTCGCGCCCAGCGTAGCGCAGATTCCGATCGGGCCTTGGGCAAACACCGCGACCGTGTCGCCCAGGTGAATATTGGCTCGCTCCGCCGCTGCGAATCCTGTCGAGGCGATATGCGCCAGCAGTAAGACCTGCTCGTCGGAAAGCGCATCCGGGATGATTGCCAGGTTAGCCTGTGCATGGGGAATCAGGACATATTCCGCCTGTGTCCCATCCATACTGTTCCCGAGCCGCCAACCGCCCAGCGGTCCGCCGCACTGCGACGTATGACCGCCAAGACAGAATTCGCATTGCCCACAAGGCGTGATGGCCCCTACCAGAATTCGTTGGCCAATTTCATAACCGGTGACGCCAACCCCTAATTCGTGGATGATGCCCACCGCCTCGTGGCCCAGGGTCACTCCTTCCTGGAACGGATATTCGCCATTTACGATCTGGACATCGGTCCCGCAGATGGTCGTAAGCCGCACGTGCATGACGGCTTCGCCGGGACCGGCTCTCGGAATCACCTTTTCTTCCAACCCAAAATGTCCGGGCGCACGAAAGACATTTGCCTTCATCACGCCTCGCGGAAGCTGTCGGGTTTTCCGATCGTGCAGAAGTGCCACCGACATTGGTTTCGACTCCGTTAGTGCTGGTACGTCCTGCACGAGAATAGCCGGAGAACTGGCTAATAAAACTAAAGGGTTAGAAAGAAAATCGACAGATCGACTGCGCTTTTTGGCCCATCCTGGGTGCACGCACGCATCAATCCCCCCAGACGTGGCGCAGACACTCTGTGTCTGCAGCGCCGCGATTCGTCTTGGCGCCGCTGGCCGGCGGCCCAGTCACCTGCGCCATATCTCGCATCCATTCACCCAGTTTCGCGCGCCTGGAGCGCAACCATTTCCGGATCTCGCCGGCAACAGTCACGATTGATTCAACTTAACGGATGGCTAGTGGCGTGCCTCAGCATGACCGTAGACCCCTGGGTATGCAGAACAAAAAAGCTCTTGTAGTTGACAGCAATGCCGGGAGCCGCGAGCTCATTCGCATCCTGCTGGAACATGAAGGCTATCAGACCGTCGAGGCAGGCGATAGCTTGGAGGCTGTCGAACTTGCCTCCGCCACATCTCCCGATCTGATCCTGATCGACCTCCAGATGCCTCGCCTGGAAGGATACGCGACGGCGAGAAGGCTGCGCCAGAACGGCCGGTTCAAGAAACTGATGGTTGCTCTTACGGGAAGAGATATGGATAGCGACCCCGAACAAATCACGGCCGCGGGTTTCACCACGTATATCTCAAAACCAGTAGTTTTGCGAGGCTTCCACGAACGCCTGGCACAACTCCTCTCGTAGCCCAGCCAACCCTTGCAACCGCCCGTACGCAGGCGCCCGTACGGCAGACCATCGTTTTATGTAGTCTGCCCGTCTGCGCAGCAGACGTTTTCGTGCTGCGAGAATCGTCGCCCTGCGCGGTCACACACGTTTTAGCCTGTACTCGCTCCATCGATCTCTTCCCTGCGGCCCCGCAGCGGAATCGTAAACGTAAAACAGCTTCCCTCTCCCAACTTGCTCTCCAGCCGGATTCGCCCTCCGTGGTGCTCCACCAGGGCCCGCGTAATCGTCAGTCCAAGTCCGGTACCCTCCCGGACTCCCTTGGTCGTAGAACTGATCTGGTGAAACTTATCGAAGACCGATTCGTGTGCTTCTTCGGGGATCCCGATTCCGGTGTCCCTCACCGAAATCTCAGTCTGCCCCTCATCGACCGCCGCATCCAACTGAACGCTTCCGCCGTTGGGAGTAAACTTTATGGCATTGCTCAACAGATTGTAGAGGATCTGTTTGAAACGCAGACGGTCCGCGTCCAGCGCCAGCACGGGCTCGATTTTCGTCTCGATGCGGATCGATTTAGCTTGCGCCAGAGGCCGCACCGACGACAGCACTTCGCCGATCGCGGACTCGCCATCGAATATCTCGCGCCGCAGTTCCAGGCCGCCGGCTTCGATCTTGCTCAGGTCCAGAATGTCGTTGATCAGGTCCAGCAGATGCCGTGAGTCCCGGATAATGTGTTCCGCGAACCGCTTCTGGTCCTGGTTGAGAGGACCCTTCAACTCCTCGGCCAGCAGCTCGGCAAAGCCTATCACCGTATGCAGTGGCGTTCGCAGCTCATGGCTCATGCTCGCCAGAAACTGGTCCTTTGCACGGTCCGCCTGTTCGAGGGCGAGGTTCTTGGCGCGCAATTCCCTCTCGAACCGTTTCCTCTCCGAAATATCCCGGATGGAGCTGATCACAAGGTTGGCTCGCCGGGTTTCGAGCGGGCTGAGGCTGATCTCTACCGGGAACTCAACGCCACTCTTGCGCAGGCCATAAAGCTCCAGGCCTTCTCCCATTGGCCGCACACGGGGCTCGCCCGAATACTTTTCCCGATGTGCCGGATGACGCCGGCGGAAGCGCTCCGGTACCAGCATGTCAACGCTCTGGCCGAGCAATTCATCCCGCTGAAACTCGAACTGCTTTTCGGTCTGCGCGTTCACCATCACAATCTCGCCCAGGCGGTTCACGATCACCATAGCGTCGGGCGCCGATTCGAGCAGCCCGCGGAATTCCTCTTCCGCCACGCGGCGTTCGGCAATCTGTCGCTCCAATTCTGCATTCGAACCGCGCAGAGCTTCGCTCGCCGACTTCTCCGCAGTGACGTCGCGATTGATTTCCAGAATCTCCAGCCCATCCTCGTTGGCGCCGCGTACCACCCAGCGGCTGGACACCACCACGGTTCGTCCCTCGCGCACTGTCTGTCGCAGTTCGCCCTCCCAGCGGCCGGTAGCCTTCAGCGTCTCTTTGATTTCCTCGAACGGCACCGGAAAGGTGGTTTGTAGCAACTCATGCGTCATCCTCCCGAGCGCCCTATCTTTCGACCATCCGTACAGGTTCTCGGCTCCGCGATTCCAGTAATGAATCTCGCCACTCAAGTCCCGGATCAAAATAGCGTCATGCGCCAGTTCGAGCAATTCGGCTTGACGTTCCAAGTCCCCGCTGGCGCTTAACGATTCGGAAGATTCGCGCATCAGGAGTATTATCCAATGCGAAGCGGTGTTGCAGGAGTGTTACGGAGGAACTGCTCGATCTACGACCAGACTTCCGCCGTCTCCTCGAGCCGGTATTCCCTTGTCGCCTGACTCTCTGCTTTCTTGGCGCCTTCTGCGCTGAGACATGCCGAGTGCGCGGCCAGCAGTCCGAAGATTAGCCACGCCGGCTGGCTGCAATCCCAGTTCAACGAGAATACTCCGGCCACCCATACTGCTAGCGACGTGAACCAGAAGCTCCTGGTCGCACCCGTCATCCGCCCCGCAGCCATCAACAGTACACCGAGGATCGCCAGAAAGCACGTGACGCCGACCACACCGGTCTCGGCAAACATCGTGAACGAGGTGGGACGGCCACCCGGGCCATGGCCCACTGCAGCGGCTGGACCAGACTGTGTGCCGGCGCCGAAGCCTCCGATGGGCGTCGCGTGAAGGCTCTCGACTTTCCGGTCCATTACGGCCGTCACCGCGATGTCACCCTTGCGGGCTTGCTCGGCAATCTCCTGCCACAGCTTCGAGGGAACTAGCAGCATTGTGGCGCCTGCCAGGAGTATAAGCAGAACCAAAGCTTTCTTCCGCGTGCGAACCGAGACGCTGTGGACCGTCCAGCACGCCAGGCTCAGTCCCACCGCCATCGCGATCATTGCGCTTCCCGAACCGCTCAAGAGAATTGCGCAGACCCCGAATCCCATCTGGAGGCGGTAGAGCGAAACGACCGGTCCCTTTTCGCGCAGGATCAGGTAGTACGCAGCCGGCAGGCTGAGCGCCAGCAGAAACGCCAACTGATTGGCATCGTAGCCTGCGCCGCCCGCGCGCTGAATCAGCGTCTGCTGGCCGGGCAGAAATCCCTTCAGGGTCGACAACGCCGGAATCATAGTGCCCAGGACAAAGGCGCTCAGGATCCTGAGAATGTCATTTTCTTCCACGCACATTTCCCACACCAGGAGCACCAGCACGAACAGTTGGAGATAACTCATCACCCGCTGTAGCGTCAGGTCGGGCGCGACGCTCCAGCACAGCGTCACAGCCGACCACAGGATGAAACCGGCCATCGCCATATGCACCGGTCCCAGAAGCCGCACCTGTCTGCGCGCCGCGGCCGCGGCCGCTCCCATGGCAGCCAACCCAGCCACGGTGCTGATCGTTCCGATCATCGGGATCTCCGTCGCATAGGTCATGGGAATGGTGAAAACGAATAACCAGAGCAGTATGAAAGCGAGGCGCATCAGGATTGGACGGTCGGCGTTTGGCGTCATTCTCGCGAACTCCTTAGGAGTCAGAATAGGCGACAATTCCGCATTTCACGCTGGTTGTTTGCCGGGTTCCCTGCGCGAAAGTTCTAACGATACCAGGACTATCCTGAGCGTCCGGACACCCCAACCGTAGGGTTGGTACCGGTATACATCGCATCTCGATCGCAGGAGTTGCTGGAGTTCTCCAGCTCGGACTCGTACCACAGTCCTCCAGACGCTGACCGTACCAGCGGTTGCAGTACTCTCACGTCCGACGCCGGCAACAGTAGCTTTAGTCCGTTCCCAGTTCCCAACGGACCCTCAACCCATTGAAATCAAAGAAATTCCAGGAAACCATCCACTCTTGTTTTGGATTCCGATGTTAGGCTGAAAGTAGATGATGAGCATTACGCTAAGAACGCGGCGCCCAGCAAGTTGGCACGAACAAAGCCACTTTATACTTTATTTATGAATCTAGTAAGTAATCTACAATCAGTTGTTTATGGACGAGAATCGACTGAACAAAACGAAAACACCCGTGGAGCGGACCATCGTTTTTTGTGGTCTGCCGGCTGCGCACCAGCCTTCTGTTCTGTCCCCGCTCGCTCACCTCGTCCGTGGCCGTCTGCCCAACCTTGCCTGAACCCCTCCCAGGCCGGCGCATGACCCGGGCCGTTACCTTCACACTCCAGGCCCAATGTCCGGACACCGGAGCGCGCGCCGGAATTCTCCACACGGCCCATGGAGACATCGAGACGCCCGTCTTCATGCCTGTCGGCACACAGGCCACCGTCAAAGGGCTTTCGCAGCGCGACCTCTGGGACGACCTCCAGGCCAAAATCATCCTCGCCAACACTTACCATTTGTTTCTGCGTCCCGGACACGAGACCATCCGCAAACTCGGTGGCTTGCATCGCTTCATGTCCTGGCCGGGCGCGATTCTCACCGATTCGGGCGGCTTTCAGGTGTTCAGCTTGAGCGGCCTGCGCCGGATCTCCGAGGATGGCGTGCTGTTCCAGTCCCACCTGAACGGCGACGCGCACAAGTTTACGCCCGAATCGACCGTCGACGTGCAACTCGCCTTCGGCAGCGACATCGCGATGGTGCTGGACGAATGTCCGCCCTATCCTGTCAGTCATGAAGCCGCGCGCGCCGCCATGGAGCGGACCGTCCGTTGGGCGCGGCGCGGGACGGACCATTTCCGCCACTGTGCGTCGGACCTGTCGACGCGGCACGCTCTCTTCCCCATCGTGCAGGGCTCCATGTTCACGGACCTGCGCCGGCGCTGTGCGACCGAGCTTCTGGAACTTGATGCCGATGGCTACGCCGTGGGCGGACTGTCGGTTGGCGAACCGCGCCCGTTAAGTCTCGAGATGACCGAAGCTACCCGGGACATTCTTCCCGCCGACCGGCCCCGCTATGCCATGGGCGTGGGAATGCCGGACGAACTCCCGGAATATGTGGCGCGGGGTATCGACATGATGGACTGCGTGCTGCCTTCGCGCAATGCGCGCAACGGCTGGTTGTTCTCGAGCGAGGGACGCGTCGTCATCAAACACGCCCGCTACAAGGAAGATGAGGGGCCGCTCGACCCGGCGTGCGGTTGCTACACTTGTCGAAACTATTCCCGCGCCTATTTGCGTCACTTATTTCAGGCGGGTGAAATCCTCTACGCGTCGCTGGCTACCCGGCATAACCTGCGGCGCTACCTTGACATCATGATCGGGATCAGGCAGTCTATCCTATTAGGTCGTTTTCCGCAGTTTTTGAACAGCATCCGTGAGTCCGCCGCCCAACTTGTGGAGTAAGCCTTTGGCCTGCCGTCGTGCAGACCATCGTTTTTTGGGTCGGCCGGTTTACGACCTTTGCAAAGCGCCGTCCTGGCAAGCGCTATAGTGAATAAGGTTTAAATCCTGCGCGTCTGGGGCTTTGGGCCGGCTAAAGCCCGCCATACACGCACGGAGAGGAATTTTCCGTTAAAATATAATGACGTTGTCTGCTAGTTTTTTCCCGAGCGTCCTTTTGCAGGGAGCCACGCCAGCGCCCAGCGCGCTGTTGCAATTTGCCCCCATCGTGGTCATCTTCGGCATCTTTTATCTGCTGCTCTTTCTGCCTATGCAGAAGCAGAAAAAAGCCCAGGCCAAGATGCTGTCTGAGCTGAAAAATGGGGATTCAGTGGTGACGACCGGCGGAATCGTCGGCACTATCACGGCCGTAGACAACGATACGATAACATTGAGGGTTAAGCCCGACAACTTGAAGTTGCAGTTTGCCCGCTCCGCAGTTTCCGCCCTGGTTACCAGCGAAGGCTCCAAGTAGACGAGTTCCATCTGAAGGCGAATTTTTTCATGCAGAGACATCTGACGACGAAGACCATCGTAATTGTTGCCACCATCCTGGTGTGCCTGTACGGCATCTTCGGTATCCCGCGGTCGCAAGCGGATATCCTGGGCAACGTTCGAAAGAACATCAGGCTCGGCCTCGATTTGAAAGGCGGCAGCTACCTGGTGCTCCAGGTGCAAGTGCAGGACGCCATCAAGAGCGAGGCGCAGCGCAACATCGATTCGATGAAGCAGGAAATGCGCAAACGCGGAATCGATTTCTCGAACATCGACCGCAACGATCCGACCACCATCCAGCAGGCGGATTCGATTCAGATTACCGCGCAGGGGATTCCCGCGGCCAAGTCCGGAGACTTCCGCTCGATCATTGCGGATCGCTTCCCGCAGTGGCTGCTCACGCCGGTGAATGCGACCGACTATAAGCTGACCATGAAGCCGTCGGAACTGGTCGAACTCAAACGCCAGGCGGTGGACCAATCCATTCAGACCATCGAGAACCGTGTCAATGCCCTGGGTTTGACCGAACCCAGCGTGACGCAGTATGGCCGTGCCGACTCCGAATACGAGATCCTCGTGCAGTTGCCGGATATTGACGATCCGGCGCGCGTGAAGGACCTGATCGGGCAAGTGGCGCAACTCGAAATCGATGAAGTGAAGGAAGGGCCTTTCGAGAGCCAGGACGCGGCCCTCGCGCAGAAGGGCGGCGTGTTGCCGCTCAATACCAAACTGGCCTTCTGGCCCCGCGGCGGGGACAAGGGTGAGTGGTACCTGGTTTCGCGCAATCCGGTAATTGTGGGCCAGGATCTGCGCAACGCCCGCCCGTCGCAGGATGAGAACCGTCGCTGGGAGGCGAGTTTCAGTCTTTCTCAGGACGGCGCCCAACGTTTTGAACGCTTCACCTCGGCGAACATCGGCAACAAACTGGCTGTGCTCCTGGACAACCAGATCAAGAGCGTGGCTGAAATCAAGAGTGCTATCAGCGACTCGGGACGGATCATGGGTCTGGCGAGCCAGCAGGAGGCCGAAGACCTGGCGCTGGTCCTCAAGTCCGGATCGCTGCCGGCCGGAATTGTCTACGAGCAGGAGCGCACGGTCGGCCCCTCGCTGGGCGCCGATTCGATTCGCGAAGGCATCTACGCGGGCATTGCGGGATTGGCGGCCGTGGTCCTGGTGATGCTGGTCTATTACCGAAAGAGCGGGATCAATGCGGTGCTGGCGTTGCTGCTCAATACGGTGATCCTGATGGCGGCGCTTTCGTACTTCGGTGCGACGCTGACGTTGCCTGGAATAGCCGGAATCATTTTGACGATTGGTATGGCGGTCGATAGCAACGTGCTGATTTTTGAACGCATCCGGGAAGAGTTGCGGACCGGAAAAGCGGTTCCTGCGGCGATCGACGCCGGCTTTGGCAAGGCGTGGTGGACGATCGTCGACACCCACGTCACGACGATTGTTTCGTGCCTGTTCCTGTTCCTGTTCGGGACGGGGCCGGTGCGTGGTTTTGCGGTAACCCTGGTTATTGGTTTGTTGGCCAACGTGTTTACGGCGGTGTTTGTGTCGAAGACCATTTTCGACTACGAGATGTCCGCGCGGAAACAGGTTACGGCTTTGAGTATCTAGGGAGTCGGGGACATGCGGCGTTAGCCGCGTTTTTTCTGTTTCTGAGCCGTGCGCGTAAGCAAGCGGTTCCGGTATGGCAGACTGTCGCTTTGGTGCTCTGCCAGCCTGCAAAGCAGGCGCGTTATGGTGAACTAATTTATCTCCGGCAGGCGGGAACAACTCCCGTGAGACCGGTGTCTATAAAGGTGCAGTGACCGATGGAATTTTTTCGAAGCACGAATTACGACTTCCTGGGCAAGAAGTGGCCGTTTATAATCGCGTCACTGGTGCTGACGGCTGCGGGGTTGATTAGTCTGGCGATCCATGGGGGCCCACGCTACGGAATCGAGTTCAAAGGCGGCATGCTGATCACGGTGAAGTTCCAGGGAACGCCGCCACTCAACGAAATACGCTCGGCTCTCGACAAAGTGCTGCCGACTGCCCCGACCGTACAAAGTTTTGAATCGTCCGAAAATGAAGTTTCCATCGGAACCGCGGGTGCTGACGACCAGACCTTGGCGAAGAATCACCAGATCGTTCTCGATACCTTGAGGGCGAAGTTCGCCCAGCCGGGTAACGGCAAACTGGATCTCAATAACGCCGGTGTCTCTTCTTTGCAGGACCGTTTGCGCGGGCCGCTGCAGAACGCCGGGGCGGGGCTGAGCGATGCGGATCTGCAAAAGGTGTCGCAGGCGATCATGGATTATCGCAACACGCCTCCGCGGTCGGGACTGATTTCGAACCTGGACGACCTGAGCAAGGTTCCAGGCGTGACGCCGCAGATCCTGAGCGCGATCAAGCAGGAGTGCTATCTGGCGCCCTATTCGGCTCTGCGCGGTACCGAAGTCGTCGGCCCGCAGGTCGGTGCTGATCTTCGGCGCCAGGCAATTTATGCGACCCTCCTTGCATTGGCCGGCATGCTGGCGTATATTTGGTTCCGGTTCGAGTGGATGTACGGACTGGGTGCGGTGATCGCCGTATTTCACGACACCATCATTACCATTGGAATGTTCTCTCTCTTCAACAAGGAGATGGACCTGACTGTGATTGCGGCGCTGTTGACGCTGGTCGGCTATTCGATGAATGATACGATTGTCATTTTCGATCGTATCCGTGAGAACCTCAAAATGAATCTCCGGATGCCTCTCGAAGCGGTCATGAACCTCAGCGTGAACCAGACGTTGAGCCGGACGGTCATGACGTCGGGCTTGACGTTCCTCACGTGCATCGCGCTGTTTTTGTTTGGTGGTCCGGTGCTGCATAATTTTTCGTTCGCGTTAGTCTGCGGCATCATTGTGGGAACCTATTCGTCGGTGTTCATTGCCAGCCCGATTGTATTGTTCTGCCGCGACACTGGCGATAAGGGGCGGAAGCCTCCGGTCGTGGTTGGCAGCAGCACGGCCCGCCCGAAGGGTCCGGCTGCAAAGGTTTCGAAGTGACTTCTTGTGTGACAGACATGAGTCTGTCCCGGTGGACAGGGCGGCTCGGTTGCCGCAGCGGGGTTTGGGCGCCATTCCGAAAAAAATCCGCAAACACTTGCGCGCGGGGCGTCCGGATGAAATAGAATGGGCTACTTCCGGAACTAAAATCGGAAGAGCCGTTAGACTTGAAGGGAGAATGGCGGTATGTTTGAGCAAACATTCGTCGACGGGACCGGCAAGACAAATCGATCATGGACCATCCTGCTATCTTTTGCTGTCCAGATCGTGCTGGTCATCATCGCGGTTATCATTCCTCTGATTTATTTCGATGCGTTGCCAAAAACGCAGCTTACGACGTTTTTGACGGCGCCTCCGCCTCCGCCACCACCCCCGCCACCGCCTCCGGCGGCAGCGGTCAAAGTGGTGCAGGTGAAACGGCAGTTCGACATGGGCCATCTCACCGCGCCCAAGTCCGTCCCCAAAGAAATTAAGATGATCAAGGAAGAAGAGATTCCTTCTTCAGCCGGAGTTCCGGGCGGCGTGGCCGGCGGAGTTCCGGGCGGCGCGCTGGGTGGTGTGCTCGGCGGCGTAATTGGCGGACTTGCGGCAGCACCTCCACCTCCTCCGCCTCCTCCCCCGGCGGAGAAACCGAAGCCTCCTGCCGCACCGATCCGTGTGGGTGGCCAGGTAGAGGCGGCCAACCTGCTGCGGCAAATTAAGCCGGCCTATCCGCCGTTAGCCAAGCAGGCCCGCATTCAAGGTACCGTCCGGTTCAATGCCATCATCGCTAAGGACGGGACGATTCAGAATTTGCAGGTGGTCAGCGGGCATCCCATGTTGGTGCAGTCGGCCCTCCAGGCGGTGAAACAGTGGGTGTACAAACCGACTCTGCTTAACGGCGAGCCGGTCGAAGTCATTACCACGATCGACGTGAACTTTACATTGAATCAGTAAGCCCGTCGTCCGTTCTCCGTTCTCCGTCGTCCGTGAACCGGCGGCAACGAATAACGGAAAACTGATAACGGAAAACGAGACTTTAGCAGTTATAAAATCAACTCGCAGGAGAAAAAGAGAAGATGCTTTTACAGTTGCAAGTATGGGCGTTCATGCTGCTCCAGGAAACCGGGGCTCCGGGCTGGGACCCCCGCTCACTCTGGAACCAGATGGGTGGATTGGCAAAGGCGGTCGTCATCGTCATGTTCTTGATGTCGGCCTGGTCGATCGGTGTCATGATCGACCGCTTAATGGCGTTCAATGCGGCGCGCAAGCAGTCCCGGGCGTTTGCCCCGGCGGTTGCCGGCGCCCTGCGTGAAGGCAAGTTGGATGAAGCGATCAAGATCGCGGACCGTTACAAAAAGAGTCATTTGGCGAAAGTTGTAGTTGCAGGTTTGCAGGAGTTCCAGGCTCATCAGTCCAGCACTGAGATCTCCGGTGAAGAGATCGACGCTTCCAAGCGGGCTCTCGAGCGCGCCGAAGCCATCGTACACGCGGAGCTGAAGCGCGGCGTTTCGGCCTTGGCGACTATCGGTTCGACGGCACCGTTCGTGGGTCTGTTCGGAACCGTCGTCGGCATCATCAACGCGTTCCAGACCATGGCCGCTGAAAAGTCCCCCGGTATCGGAGCTATCGCCGGTGGTATTTCCGAAGCCCTGGTGACCACGGCTATCGGTTTGTTCGTGGCCGTCCCCGCGGTCTGGATGTACAACTATTTTACCGGACGTGTGGATGCTTTCGACGTCGAGATGGGCAACTCCAGTTCAGAGTTGATCGACTACTTCCTGAAGCGTTCGCAAATGCGCGCGGGCGCTCGTAAGTAACGTAGACAGGCTTGCGTCTGTTGGAGAGCTGGGCGAGTTGATCATTGTCGGGCGCGGTCCGAACCGCGCCCGGCCGTGAAAGGCACAGACTGAGGTCTGTGTTACTGGAGAAGATATATGGAACTAAAAAAGGCGCCGCCGCCAGTATCGGATATCAACGTCACTCCTATGGTGGACGTGATGCTCGTCGTGCTGATCATTTTCATGGTTATCACGCCGATGCTGTCGAAGACCGTAAGTGTGGATAAGTATAAAGCTCGTAACGCCGTCGCGATGTCGGATGCCGATAAGGAAGATGCCGTGGAAATCGCGGTGACCCGTGACGGAAGCTGTTTCCTCAGCCCCGGTACGATTAAGGTCCAACCCGAGGATCTCGCGCCGAAGGTCAAGGATCTGTTGGCCAATCGTCCTGTCAAGACCGTGTACATCTCGGCTGATATCCGGGCTAAGTACGGGCGGGTGGAAGACGTGGTGGACAATCTTCGCGCCGGCGGAGTGGATGATATTGGTCTGCTGACCGAGCAGGCCGTGCAGCCCGTTCCGGAGAAGAAACCCGAAGGCAGTCCGGCCGGTGGGATATAAGGAGATATTGATATGGCAATGAACGTAGGCGGCGGGAGTGGCGCCCTGTCGAACATCAACATGACGCCGATGATCGACATCCTCCTGGTGCTGCTCATCATTTTTATGGCGATCTCGCCGGTCACTCCTCACGGCCTGGATGCCTTGGCGCCTCAGCCGCCGCCGCCCAACCAAAAGCAGGAGGAGAATAACGATCGCACGGTGGTCATTGTCATCGATAAAGACAAGAGTTGGAAGCTCAACAACGAAGACACCAGCCCGGAGAAGCTACAGGACCGTCTCATTGAGGTCTTCAAAACCCGCGCCGAGAAGGTCGTATTCGTCAAGGGAGATCCGGATCTTGATTTCGGGACGGTTGCCAAAGCGATCGATATCGCTCACGGCGCCGGGATCGACAAGGTCGGTCTGATGACGCCCAAGGTTGAGGAAGGCCACTAAACAAGCGGGCGCGGGCGCTTGAGGGAAATGCGGCGATAGCCGCGCTTCTTGTCTTGCCCTCGCGCTCCCTGCTACGTATGATGAGATACGTATGATGAAGCGATAGTATGACGAAACAAGATCACTCCAATCGGTGGAGGACTTACTTAAGGATGCGGCATTTCACTATGAAACCAAGACTGATTGTGCTGGCCGCGGCGCTGATAGCGCTCGTGACCCTCACGTCCGGATGTCAGAAGCTCAGGGCCCGCGACAATCTCAATCGCGGCGTACAGGCGTTCAAGGCAACTAAGTATTCGGACGCGGTGGAGTATTTCAAGAAGGCTGTGGAGCTTGATCCTGAATTCCCCACAGCACGGCTGTATCTGGCTACTGCGTATATGAGCCAGTACATTCCGGGCGCCGATTCACCGGAAAACAAGCAGTATGCGCAATCGGCGATGGAGCAGTTCACCAAGGTCCTCGATGCCAATCCCAAGGATCTGCTCGCCACTCAGTCTATTGCGAATATCTATTTTCAGCAGAAGGATTGGGATAAGGCGGAAGAGTGGAATCGTAAGGTCGTCGAACTCGATCCGAGCAACAAAGAAGCCTATTACACGCTCGGGGTGATTCCGTGGACTCGTTTCCTGATCGTGGACCGCCAGGCTCGCGTGGATATGGCTATGAAGCCGGAAGATCCCGGCCCGCTAGGTTTTCAGACTACCCCCAAAGGCTTGAAACCCCCCGACGCCAAGGAGAAAAAGGTCCGCGAGGAGTTGAAGGCCAAATGGATGCCGCAGCTTGACGACGGCATCAAGGCCGAACAGGAAGCGCTGAAGGCGGATCCCGATTACGAAAACGCCATGGCCTACATGAACCTGCTCATCCGCTATCGTGCCGATCTGCTGGATACTCCCGCCGAGTACAAGAAGGCGGTCGAAGAGGCCGACAACTGGGTCCAGAAGACGCTGGCTACCCAGAAGAAGAATGCCGAGAAGAAAGCTGCGGCCGCTGCAGCCGGCGGAGCCACCGCGAAGTAGAATTGGGACAGGCATGAGCCTGTCCTTTTGTAAATGCCCAATGAAGCTGAACTAGCCGCCGGCTCGGAAGTAAACCAGCCGGTGGCTGCGCCGTTGGGGTTGCCGGCAGAACCAGACCCCCTCGCCGGCGGCTCCGCTTCTGTCAATGCCACTTTTGAGCGCCTGGTCGCTCAAGTCCGCGAGATCCGCCCAAATGAGGATCTTGCTCCTCTCATCGAAGCCTTCCAGTTTGCCGACCAGCAACACCACGGACAACTAAGAGCATCCGGTGAGCCGTACATGACTCACCCGCTGGAGGTTTCCCATATCCTCGCGAATATGCGCATGGACATGGTCAGCCTGCAGACCGGTTTGCTGCACGACGTAGTGGAAGACACCAGCGTCACCGTCGAAGAGATTCGCAAGAAATTCGGCCCCGAAGTCGCCCGCTGCGTCGATGGCGTCACTAAACTGGCGAAGTTCGACTTCTTCTCCGCGGAGGACCGCCAGGCCGAGAGTTTCCGCAAGATGCTCCTCGCGATGGTCGGAGACATCCGGGTCATCCTCATCAAACTGGCTGACCGCCTGCATAACATGCGAACTTTAGGCAGCCTATCCACCGAGCGCCAGGAACGCATCGCCCGCGAAACGCTGGAAATCTATGCTCCCATTGCCCATCGCCTGGGGATGGGAAAGGTTCGCGGTGAACTCGAGGACCTCTCGTTTCGCTACCTGGATCCCGCGGCCTATGCCGAGATTTCCAAAACCATCGATGAAAAACGCGAAGAGAACGAGAGGCTGCTGGCGCTGGTCAAATCCACCGTGGAGGGTGAACTCCGCCGTGAAGGGATACCCGCCCGCATTGAAGCGCGGCTGAAGCGCGCCTTTTCCGTCTACCAGAAACTGAAGCGGCAGAAGATCACCATCGACCAGGTTTACGACCTCACGGCGCTTCGCATCGTCACCGACTCGGTGAAGAACTGCTACGCGGCCCTCGGTGTCATTCACAATGAGTGGCGCCCCATTCCCGGCCGCATCAAGGACTTCATCGCTATCCCGCGTCCCAACCTCTACCAATCGCTCCATACTTCCGTGCTCGGGCCGGAGGGGCACCATTTCGAGGTCCAGATTCGCACCGAAGAGATGCATCGGGTCGCGGAGGAAGGTATCGCGGCCCACTGGAAGTACAAAGAAGGCAAGAAAGGCCCGGCCGAGGATGACCAGCGCATGGTCTGGCTCCGGCATCTCGTCGAGTGGCAGCAGGACATGCCGGATCCCGGTGAGTTCATGTCGACGTTGAAAGTCGACCTGTACCCGGAGGAAGTCTATACCTTCACGCCCAGGGGCCGCGTCATCGTGCTTCCCCGCGGAGCGACGCCCATCGACTTTGCCTACGCCATTCACTCCGACGTGGGCACGACGTGCGTCGGGGCGAAGGTCAACGGCCGCATCGTGCCTCTGCGCTACGTCCTGAAGAACGGCGACGCGGTCGAGATTCTGACGCAACCCGGACACCAGCCCAGTAAGGACTGGCTGTCGCTCGTAAAAACCTCGCGCGCCCGTAACAAGATCAAGCACATCATCAACGCCAGCGAGCGCAGCAAGGCCATCGAGATCGGACAGAAGTATCTCGAAAAAGAGGCTCGGCGCATGGGTGTGCAGATGGCTCGTATCGCGCGGGCCGAACTGGAGCGCGTCGCATCGGACTACGGCATGGCGAAGGTCGAAGATCTTTACGCCAGCCTGGGCTACGGCAAGTTCAGCGCCCGTCAGGTTCTGCAGAAAGCCTCGCCCGGTCTCGTTTGCCCGGAAGAGCCGACGCCTCCACCTCCTGTCTCAACCGAAACGCCCGCAACCATCTCTCCGGCGGAGCGCCAGGATCGGGCGAACCGCGGCGATGGCGTCGTCAAGGTCAAGGGTGTCGACGACCTCCTGGTTTACCGGGCCAAGTGCTGCAATCCCATCCGGGGCGAGGGCATTGTCGGCTACGTCACCCGGGGGAAGGGCATTGCCGTCCACTCCAAGGCCTGTCCTAACGTGCAGAACCTGATGTACGAGGTCGAGCGGAAGATTGACGTCGAGTGGGAACGCGCCGCCGACGAATCCTTTCCGGTTCGCATCGTGGTGCATACCGATGACCGCCCGGGTCTGCTGGCCAACATCACTTCGACGCTGTCGGACGAAAAGACCAATATCCGCAGCCTGGAGGCGCGCACTGAGTTCGATTCGACGTCTGACGGTGCACTGGTTGAAATGACTGTCGATGTCCGGGACAAGAAACAACTGGAGAAGCTGGTGAACGCACTCCGGCGCATCTCCGGTGTGCGCGACGTCGAGCGCCAGCTAAGCTAAACGTAACACAGGCTTCAGCCTGTTTCTCTTATATGCCTGATACCCTCTGCACTGACCCCGAACACATCGCGATCTCCAAATCTCGCGGCATCAACATCGATTGGAAGGACGCACACCATAGCGCCTACGATCTCACCTGGCTTCGCGATCATTGCCCCTGTGCAGCCTGTACCGGCGCGCATGGCACCCCGCCGCGTCCCAAATCCGCGGAGCAGCCCGCCAATCCGTTTCAAATGTACACCCGAAAATTGAAGATGGATGCGGTTGAACCGGTTGGCAACTACGCTATCCGGATTCAGTGGTCCGATGGACACGGCTCCGGGATCTATTCGTTCGAGCACCTACGCAAGATCTGCCCGTGCGACACGTGTCGCCCGTAAGACAGACCATCGTTTTTGGTGTCCGGCTGGCCTTTTGTGGGGCGGACGCCCGCGTCCGCAAGCGACCCCCGGGTCGCCCTTGTCGCGCAAACGACAGGCTCTGGTGTGCGAAGCGGCCTGGGTAGCGGCTGTTTCTGCGGCTTTGGCTTTCATCCGACCATTCGAGACGAAGCCGGAGAAACGTGCTTTTCCCATTACACGTGCCCGCTGCTTCGCAAGAAGTTGAAACTGAAATGGCCAAAGTCCGCCGGCTGTCCAGCCGCTTTTGCTTCCGCAAGAAATCATCGCTCGGCGCAAAGATTCTAGCATCGATTACCGCCTTCAGCCCTATTCCTGTAAACCTTCGCACTTCGGCAAACCAGTTGCTATAAGGGTAGATGGAATTTGTGATAGTTCAGGCTGAAGCCGGTATCCGGCACGCTGAAAAAGCGATGATGGCAGAGGGGACTACTGATAAACCGACGGTTCTGGTGGTCGACGACGAACCCATGATCACTACCATTCTGGCGGCAGTGCTGCGTAAGGCAGGCTATCTTGTGTTGGCCGCGACTGGCGCACGTGAAGCTTTCGAACTCTGCCAGAAGAACGAATCCCAAGTCGCCCTGGCAATTGTCGATTACATCATGCCTGAACAAAATGGAGCGGATCTCGCTGCGAGTCTGCAACAATTACATCCCGACATGCGGATCGTGATGATGTCAGGTTATACCGGAGCCGACATGAAGATGAGCGAAGTTCCCTTCGCGGTGCACGGCTTTCTTCAGAAGCCTTTCAAGGTCGAGGCCGCGGTTGCTGTGGTGCAAAAAGCTCTTAACTGAATCCAGAAACTGCGGCCAAACTTCGCTCGCGGCTGCAAAGGCGCAAGTTTCAGACACACTGGACCGCGACCTGCCCCGCGGTTAGCGGTGGGGGCGGCCCCGCCGCGGGACTCTTGGTCCGCTTTCGTTGCCGCCCGCTACCGGTATTAATTACTCACTTACTGCGCGGGACCACCTCGCCCGCGAAAGGCTGCGCCCGGTCCGCCGAACCCGTGGCCTCCGTACCCGCCGTGGACGCCGTATTCAGACTGTTGAGTAGGCGTCAGGATCGCGTAGAACGCCGCATTGGCGGTCGAGGAGTTGGTCAGCAGTTGACCTTCCAGCGTCCCAATCTGACCCGCGATCGTCGCGATGTCGGCCGTATTGTTGCTCGTCATTGCAGCCGTCAGCGAGGTGCGGGCGGTCTTCAAACTAGCCATAATGGGCTGATTCGCGGTTGCCTCCGTAGTGAAGATGGTCGTGGCCTGGGCTTGCTGGCTTGCGTTTAGCGTTAGCTGTTTGGTCAGTCGCGCTACCTGCCGTTGCACCATGGTGGCCGGGCTGGGCGCAGTGCCCTGGGCGAAAGTGAGTCCGGCGCAAATCGCGCCGAGTGTGATGTATTTAAGCGTTTGGTTCATGAAGAAGTACCTCTACTAGATTGGAACCGCTACGAAGCCGAATCGGTTGCAGTCCAGAAGTTAAATGAAGTAAAGGGGCACTTATTTACCGCGCGGACTCACACCCGGTCGACTTCTTTCAGCCAGTCCGGCCGTTTCAATACTTCTCGCGGTTTGCTGCCGTCGGGGGGACCGATAATCCCGTCTCGATGCATCATGTCCAGGATGCGCGCGGCGCGCCCGTAGCCCAGGCGTAGACGCCGCTGCAACGTCGAGGTCGAGGCTTTGCCGGCCTCCATCACGACGCGCAACGCTTCTTCATACATGGGATCCTGATCGCCGCTCCCGGGTTCCGCGTCGGGAGTCTCGCCATCTTCCGACGACGGTGCGATCAAATAAGACTCATCGTATTCGGGCGAGGCCTGCCGTTTCCAGAAATCCACCACACCGTTGATCTCGGTCTCGGTCACGAACGCTCCATGGACCCGCGTGAGACGCGAAGATCCGGGCGGCAGGAACAGCATGTCGCCCTTGCCCAGCAGATGTTCGGCGCCCATCACGTCGAGAATGGTTCTCGAGTCGACGCGGGTCGCCACACGGAAGCTGATGCGGGCCGGGAAGTTGGCCTTGATCAAGCCGGTGATTACATCGACGCTGGGGCGCTGCGTGGCCAGCACCAGGTGCATGCCGACTGCTCGCGCCATTTGCGCCAGCCGCGTGACCGATTCTTCCACGTTCTTGCCTTCGAGCATCATGAGGTCGGCCAACTCATCGATCAGGATCAGGATAAATGGCAACGGCCGTAGCTCTTCGGTCGCGGTCTCGTCTTCTTCAAACAGGTTGCGAGGCTGCTCCTGCAGTTTGCGAACTTTCTTGTTGAACTGGTCGATATTGCGCGCACCGTGTTCGGCCAGCAGACGCAGACGCCGTTCCATCTCCAGCACCGCGTTCTTCAGGGCGTTGGTGGCTTTGCGCGGATCCGTGATCACGGGCGTCAGCAGGTGCGGAATCCCTTCGTACATGCCGAGTTCCACGCGCTTGGGATCGACCATGATCATGCGTACCTCGTCGGGAGTCGACTTGTAGAGAATCGACATCACCAGCGAGTTGATCATCACCGATTTACCCGATCCGGTCGAGCCTGCGATCAGGGCGTGCGGCATAGTGTCGAGAGCCGCAACCTTGATGCGGCCGTTGATGTCCTTACCCATCGAAATCGTCAGCCGGGAGTTGGAACCCTGGAACTCATCCGATTCCAGAATCTGACGCAATGCGATCACCTCCCGTCGGGTATTCGGAACCTCGACGCCGACCGTCATCTTGCCGGGAATGCGCTCGATCAGGATCGATTCGGCTTGCAGCCCGAGGCAGAGGTCCTCGCGAAGGGCAATGATGCGGGAATATTTGACGCCGGCGTCGGGCTTGAACTCAAAAGTCGTGACCACGGGACCCGGGTTGATTTGCACCACCGAGCCCATGACGGCGAACTCTTCGAACTTGGCTTTGATCGCGGCAGCCGTGTTCTTCAGTTCCTGCTCGTCGAAGGCAGTGCGCGCCGGAGGTTCATTCAGGAACTCGGTCGACGGGAGTTGATAGATGGTTTGCTGGCGGGTGGGTTCCGGGGTTCGGCGAGGCGGCTCCGGCGCGGCGAAAGGTGGCATGACACCACCAGCGGGAGGAGTAGGAGGTTGCTCTTCCAGAACACAAATCGGGATTTCCGCGTCCGCCGGAGGCGGCGTCTCCCAGGGCAACTCGTCGATTGTGGCCGTAGTAGGCAAATCCAACTGCGCCTGCTTCTTCCGCCCTCGCTTCTCCAGACTTGCACTTGTGGTGCGGACGGCCTCGTCCGCCATGCTCGCTGCACGGGCCGCCTCGATCCCTGCCTGCAGGGCCTCACGTGCCGCCTTTTTCGCTTCCTTCCTCTCGATGGCGCGCTCATGCCGGCGTTCCCGCCATTCCCGCCAATCAATTGCCGCGCGCCGGAACACGTCCAATAACGGGGCGAACCAATGATTGATCTTTTCCAACGTAAACGCTGAGAACAAATACACTGAGACGATCATTCCCGTCACCGCGACGACGCCCGCGCCTAACGGATTCAGGTTCTCACGCAGCTTGTCGGCAAGAATTTGTCCGGCGACTCCACCGAGCGGGATCATCCGGTCGAAGATCATGACATTGCGAAAAAGGGATATAGCGGCGCTGAAACAGGAGAGGAAAAGAAGAAATCCCGCCAGGCGGAAGACCGGAGTGTCGATCTCTTCGGAGCGAATCCACTTCCAACCGGTAACAAACGCGAGGAGCGGGAAAAGAAATGCAGCGGCTCCGAATGCCTGCAGACTCAAATCGGCAACATGAGCCCCAAAGGGACCGGCGAGGTTCACCGGGCGTACGTGTGTCGTCGCCGTGTCCCAGGACGGGTCCTGGGCATGGTATGAGGCGAGGCTAAGGAGCAATAGAATGCCTCCCGCGAGGAACACAAATCCCATGACCTCGTTGAGGCGCTTCGAAGGCGTCGGAGTAAATACCCTCATCCCGGTGGCGGCCGGACAAGAGCCAGAGCAGCTCCCATTATATACCCGTCGATAGTCCCCGTACGACAGACGATCGTTTTTCGTCGTCTGTCGTACGGCGCCCGCCGGCAACTTGCCGGTAGTATCGAGGTGTTTGAGTCCTTTGAGGCGCGCCGCGTGTACCATTCAGTTAGTGATTGACACGGCTGGATTTAAGGGGGCTAATGAAAGTATTCGAGAGTAACCACCCCCAATGGGGTTCGTCTTTACAGATGGAGATAACGTCCGATGCGTAAAATTTTCGCTGCCGCGGCTTTGATCGCCGCCGCCATGATGTGGGCACAGAGCCCAGCCGCCAATCCAGCCGCGCAGCCAACGGCGCAGAAAGACGCCACGCAGGGCAGTGTCCAGATGAACACGCCGACGTTTCACTCGACGACGCGTCTCATCCAGGTAAACGTGATCGTCCGCCATAAAGGGCAGCCGGTCACCGACCTGAAGAAAGAAGATTTCCGCCTTTTTGACAACGGCAAGCAGGAAACCATTGCGACCTTCTCGGAGGAATCGAGCAATGGCAAGCTCCCCGCATCTCCGGTCAAGCTGCCCCCCGGCGTTTATACCAACAAACTGATGTCCAAGCCCGGCACGCCGCAAAGCGTTACGGTAATTCTGCTGGACATGCAGAACACCAGTGGCAAGTTCGGTACGGCTATGCAGCAACAGTTGTTCGCCCGGCAGCAGGTGGTGAAGTTCCTGCAGACCATACGGCCGGAAGATCGCGTCGGCGTGTATCTTTTGACCGGGGCCGGCCTCAAGGTTCTACACGATTACACCACCGACTCGTCCGGCCTGTTGCGCGCGCTGAACGCGTTTGGTGATGGCAAAACCCTGCCCGATGTATCGCAGGATGAGAATATGTCTTTCGGTACCGACATGGTCAGCCTGGGCAACTGGGTGACCACCGGCGCCACCGGGATGCAGCGCGACTTCTATATGGTCGACCGGATACAAGGCACCCTGAAGGTCATCGAGTTCATCGCCAACCATCTGTCGAGCCTGCCGGGTCGCAAGAACCTGATCTGGGTCTCCACCGGCTTTCCGCTCCAAATCGGATACAACAGCATCCATGAGATGAATGATCCGGCCCGCATCCAGCAAACCTTCGGCGACGAGGTAACCCGGACTGTCAAGGCAGTCAACGACGCCAACGTCGCGATTTATCCGGTGGATTCGCGCGGACTGGTGGCCGATGGGCGGTTCAGCGCGGAGCATCAGAAGGTGAATCTGCATCCCAAAGGTCAGCTGTCGATGGGTCCGGTTGTTGAGAATCAGCAGACCATGGAAGAGCTTGCCAGTCGCACCGGCGGCAAAGCTTACTACAACACCAACGATTTGAAGAGCGCCATTCGCAACGCCATCGAAGACGCCAGCACTACTTATACACTGGGTTTTTACCCGAAGGACGAGGAGTACGACGGTAAATTCCACAAACTGACGGTAAAGGTCGAGCACGCTGGAATGGGCTATGATGTCCGGTTCCGCAAGGGCTATTTCGATTTCGAAAACAAGCCTTCGGACGAAAAGACCCGCAGGGCCGAGATCAACGATGCCGTGTTGAGCCCGCTCGATTCCAGTGCACTGGGTGTCAGCGTGGGCACTGCTCGCACCGATAAGCCTGCACCGAATACGATGCTGGTGCGCTTGGAAGTAGACCCGGATGGGATCGGATGGACGCCTGTCGGTGACCGTTACAACGCGAAAATCGATGTCTTTGTGGTGCAAAAGAATGATCGGGGCAGCCAGTTCAATGGCCAGGATGTTACGATCGATCTCACTCCGACTAAGACAGAATACGACCGCATGATGAAAAGCGCTGGTCTGATATTGCCCATCGGCCCGAATCGCACGACTGACATACCCATTCCCCTGGTATCCCAGGCTACGCAGCTTCGCATCGTGGTGCGCGACAACGCGTCGGGATCTTTGGGCAGCGTCACCATACCGTTGAAAGTCGCTTCCACCAGTCAGCCAAACCTGATCAAGCGTTAACCCTGTGTGACGGACTTCAGAGCTAGTCTATGCTGCTCTGTGGGGCGGCCAATCTTGGCCGCAGCCGCCCTTTTAGGCGGCTCTTTCCGCCCGCGAATGAATCCTCGCGCCGAGCCCAAGCCGACGGATAGCCCGCAGGCAGCCAAACCTGATCAAGCGTTAAGCCGGTCCTGCTGAGCCGCGACCGTTAGGGAATCGGTGCGTTTCACTGTGAGAATACGAGGCCGCACTAAAAACGGTGTACGATTCATGGGTTGTAATCTGCGCGGGGTACCCTCTGGGCTACTTCGCGCGAACCGGCCGGTGCGAGTGCCCCTTGACCGTATGCTTGGCCGACCGCAGGAATGCATCCGCAAGCCACTCCTGGTCCAGGATGACCCCCACATATCCCACTACCATTTCGTCGGTGGTGTCTTCGCCCCAGCTCACCGGCACGATCGGGTTATTCGGATTATTCGGATTGTCGGCGGAGTTATCAAAAACAGACGAGACGACCACCGTATCGCCGCTCGTAAAAGGAATCTGATTGGTGAACGTGTACATTCCCTGCCAGTTGAAATCCCAATTATCGATATAGATCAGCGGTGTAGAACTCTGGTCGGCGTGCACCAGGTTGATGGCGATTGTCCGTCCCAGCAAGTGCATATGCGGGCCCACCTGGATGAGGTTGCCGGTAATCGGCGCGGGAATCGTAAAGCTGGCCGTCACCGGATATGCGGACGCGTTTGCGGGTATCGTGAAATCCGTGTTGACCACCGGAATCGCCAGCACACGATGCTGCACCGAACCAGCCGGCGCAAGGTAGAAGCCTAACGAAGTCTGGTCGGCGGAGGCGCGTCCCGACGGGTGGTAGTGGACCTGCGCGACGACGCGAGAGCCCGCTTTGAGCAGGAATCCGAGTCCCGGATCGAGCGCCTGTACGCGGGCGCCGGGAACCCATGAACCGAGATACGATCCGGCGCTCAATGATTGCAGCCCCACGCTGCCGAAGCAGTCGTAACCGGGTTGGCCATCCTGCCCTTCGTACTGCAGCGACTCTCCGGTCTCGTCCATGAAGATGAGAATGTGGTGGACTTCCTGCGGCGCTCCCGGCAGCGCCTGGGCCGCGTTGAGATATACGTTGTTGGCCATGCCGGCCGGGACCGAGAAGCACCGGTAGGTGTCCGTCTGGGTTGCCGGCGGCGTGTACTGCGGAAGGTTGAGAATGATATCCGGCTGCCCGAGTTGCCAGGGACTGTTGTTCACCGGCAGCGGCGGCGGCGCATTCGCCGGATCGCCTTCCGGTGCGCCGGCCGTAACCCAGTCGAGAATGGTCTGGCGTTCGTCGTCGGTCAGCGCGTAGGAATTGCGAAAGCTGCCATAACCCGCCACGGGCTTCCAGGGCGGCATCACGCCATTCCTCACCTGCGTCGCGATATCGATCGCGTAGGTCGAGGCGTCGTCGTAAGTCAGCAGCGAGAACGGTGCGATGTCATTGGG
The DNA here is from genome assembly GCA_963747535.1 of Terriglobia bacterium. Taxonomy (GTDB): domain Bacteria; phylum Acidobacteriota; class Terriglobia; order Bryobacterales; family Bryobacteraceae; genus CAVVFX01. The sequence goes on along the minus strand of CAVVFX010000023.1, from coordinate 130,331 downwards.
CCGGTGGCACTGCTGGCATTTCGCCTGCATAATCGGCTCAACATCTTCGTGAAATGTCGGCTGGGCAGCCAGGGCGAATGCGAAAGCCAGCGACAGGACCACAACGCGGAGCATCCGCTTATTATCACAGAATTGGCAATCGAATTGCCCCTCCGGCCCTCCGCTGCAACACTCGAGACGATATCGCGAGACAATGGAGGGAATGAGTTTTCTCGACAGTCTGGAAAATAATCTCAAGGCCTTGGAGGGTACGGAACCCTCCGGCCTCGACGACCGGAAGCGAAAGGAAATCGAGCGACAACGGGCAGCGGCGGCCGCTCCCTGGGCGGAAAAGTTAAAGCGGGCTGCTTACACCAAGGCCATGATGGAGCGGGCGAGCCGCGCCGGCTACCAGGTCCGCGTGAAAGTGGAAATCATCTGGCTCGGCGACACGTTGCGCTTGGAGGCGCGGGGTCACCGCCTCGAACTTCGGCCTACTCCAGAGGGCATCCTTGCCGTGCAGTTGAAGGGGAAAGACGAACTGAAACGGGAGTTGATCGATCTGGCCGGCGCACCCGAAGCCCTGCTCGACGGTTGGATGGCAGTCCTGGCGAACCAGAAGAAAGAAGACGATGCCGCCGCGGCTCAATCCCTCATCGATGAGGAGTGACCGCGACCGGCATCCCAGGACCACGGCTCAGCGGTCCGCGGTTCGGGACATTCTCCCTAGATGATGTTGTGGATCACACTGCGCGCCACGGCTCATCCGCAAGGATAGCTGTTTTTCCTATTCGTGTTCATTCGTGTGCATTCGTGGCCAAATGTTCCCCTCAAACAAACGTCATCCCCGCGAAACTGACCACGCTCTCTTTATCGATATTCCACTGTTCGTAGCGTTGCAGTGCGCCGCGGGCCTCCGGTACGCACTTCAGGAAGGTGTATAGCGGCGACGAGCCGCACCATTTCAGCTCGTCATGATGCGGTTGGACCAGATCCCAGAAGCCGGCCGCATCGCCGGACTCAATGCGCTCAATCCGGCTTTTGTCCCGTAGTGCGACGTCTGCCATCTCGTCGACGTCGGCGATGGCCTGGAACTGATCACCGTAGCGCCGTCCCATATGCGCCATGTCAATGCCCAGGACCCAGAAGAGACGCTTCTTCTCGCGGGCTCCAATCTCGCCCAGCGCGTCGAAGAAGCGCCGGACGCCGTCATCGTCCTCGGGCTTGCCGCCTTGATACAGACTCCGCGCGAATGCACCGCACAGCACCGGCACGACCCGGACATCCGGTCCGAAAAGATACTGCAGAAACACCACCTGAAACTCGATGGAGTGCTCCACCGCGTGACAGTAGTCTTCCTGCACCACGGCTTCAGGAGCGCGCGCGATGAGCTCCTCGACCAGCGCCAGATCGGTGCGAGCGTCGCCCCAAGGGGTCCGATAATTCTTGCGTGTCAGGCCGAACTTCTCGCTTTCGCCGTAATGGGAAGTCCCCAGCACAATGAAAGTGCGGTCGCTGTAACGGGAGCCCAGCGTCTCGTAGGCCGCGCGATAGGAACGATAGCCGCCGGACGGACTGACATGCGGAGCGGCGATGCCCAGCAGGCCATTCGCTTGGTTCATGTTCGGGGTTCCGACCCATTCGCGCACCACCTCCGTGAGTTCCCCGGCATTCTGCGGATATCCGCTGCCCGCGTGCGCAGGCTCCCGTACCGTCGAATTCCGGAATGCGCGCTGCCGATCCTCCCGCATTTGCTCATAGACTTCGTCTTCCAGGAATCCGGCGTTGTGCAGCGCCTCGAAAAGGTGTTTAGCGAGACTTCCCGACTGGATGTCGCCGGTCAGGCGAACCAGTTCATCATGGATGTCGAGTTCCGTGTGCTCGCCATCGAAGAACTGAAGGCAATGGGCCAGCAAGGGTGGAATGATGAGCGTTTGCTCGGAGTAGCCGTAGGTATCGCGGACCAGAAGACCGGGGCGGTCCTCCACCGGGGATGGCATGAAGTCGAGATTCAATCGCAGGCGGGGCAGGGGTTGAGCCACCAGTCCATCATACAGAGGAGCGGGCCATGTTCTTACCCGCGTCGAGGATCTGGCGAACCTTTTTCGCCAGAGCACTGGCGGAAAAAGGCTTTTGAATAAATCCTGCGCTCCGGCTGTTGAAACCATGCTGGTTCATGGTTTCCTCGGTGTAGCCGGACATGAACAGAGTGCGAATGTCGGGCCGCGCATCGCGAATTTCAAGCGCCAGCGCAGGCCCATTGGAACTGGGCATCACCACGTCGCTGACCAAAAGGTCAATCCGGCCGCGGTAGCTGCGGCTGATTTCGATCGCGGCCGCGGTGCCCTCTGCCTCGAGGACGGTATAGCCGTGGGCCTGCAGCACTGTCGAGCAGAGCGCCAGCACGGTCTCGTCATCTTCTACCAGCAAAACCGTTTCGGACCCTCGGTGCACCCCCGGGTCCGCCGTTGCACAACTGGCGGGAGCCTTTTCCGTCACGGCCGGCAGCAGAATGCGCATAATCGTGCCGATGCCGGGTTCGCTGTACGTGCGAATAGCTCCGCCGCTCTGGCTCACGATGCCGTAGACCGTGGAGAGTCCCAAACCAGTGCCCCTTCCCTCGGCTTTGGTCGTGAAGAAGGGCTCAAAGACTTTGGCCAGCGTAGCTTTGTCCATACCCATCCCTGTATCGCTCACGGCCATCTGAAGGTACAAACCGGGTTGACAACCGAAAAGTTTGGCGGACTGAGCGTCGAGATCGCTATACTGCGTTTCAATCGTCAGAACACCGCCGCTGGGCATAGCATCCCGCGAGTTCACGACCAGGTTGAGAATCACCTGCTCGATCTGGTTCGGGTCGACCTTGACGAAAGCTTCCCGATCGCGAAAGAGCGTGCGGATTTCTATGTCCTCGCCGATCACCCGGCGGATCATTTTTTCGAGATCCCGGATCAACCCGTTGAGATCAAATACGCGAATGTCGAGCGCCTGCTGCCGGCTGAATGCCAGCAGTTGCCGGGTCAATGTCGCCGCGCGTTCCGCGGCACGCAGGATCTGCTCGAGGCCGCTCTGTGCCGGATTGGGTTCGAGTAGCGCGAGCTGGGCGAACCCTGTGATGATGGTCAGCAGGTTATTGAAATCGTGGGCCACACCGCCCGCCAGTCGGCCGATCGCCTCCATCTTTTGCGACTGCCGGAACTGCTCTTCGACGCGACGCAATTGACGCCGCGCCTCCGCCTCTTTCAACTCGCGTTCGATGGCGCCGGGCAGTCGCGCGAGATGATCCTTCATTACACAATCGCGCGCGCCCGACTTCATGAGCTTGATGACGGTTTCTTCACCCACCGTCCCCGAGATCACAATGAACGGGATATCCAGTCCCGCTTCGTTGAGAATCGCCAGTGCTGCCGGAGCGCTGAAATCCGGCAGGCTGTAATCGGAAATAATGAGATCCCAGTCTTGCGTGCGGAGGGCGTCACGGAAGACCTGGGCCGAGTAAACACGAATGTGGTCGCAGCGCAGGCCCGCCTGACGCAGAGTATACACGACCAGCAAACAGTCGTCCTCCGAGTCCTCTACAACTAGCAGTCTTAATTTGCGATCCATTAATTCGGAATGCCCAACCACCTTTTTTACCACGCGCCCGGCTATGGCGGATAGCGTTAAACCGCTCTATTTTTAAGCTGAATTTAACGATGTGCTAATTCGAACTAAATCGCACACATAGTATCCTGAGGAACACCACACAATATACTATATAGTCTACGGCGGGTGAATTACGTGAGCCCGGCAGGGTGTGCGACCTCAAAGTGAACGATTGTTGAGTTCTCTTTTTTTGTGTGCTAAATCCGAACGTAGTGATACGTTAGGATAGGAGGTGCACCTTGCCGGATACGCTTATCGATCTTGAACAACGTCGCAGCGGCATTTTGTCCCAGATTTTGCAGTTAGGTGATTTTCGCAGTGGCTCCATCACACCCATCAGTGGACGTTGCGGTAAACCAAACTGCCATTGCCATCAACCAGGGCAGCCTGGCCATGGTCCTAATATCCGTTTGACTCGAAAGGTAAATGGGAAAACTGTCAGCGAAAGTTTCTCTTCTGGGGCTGAACTATCCAAAGTCAAGCGGGAGGTGGAAGCTTTTCATCGCTTTCGCCAACTCTGTTTGGAACTGCTGCAAGTGAATGAGAAGATCTGTCGGGCGCGCCCGGTCGACGACACGATTTCGTCAGAGGAAAAAAAACGGCGGAAGCGATCCAGCAAGAGGTCGCGCGGGAGGTAGAACAATTCTTGCACGCAGTCTTCAACGGCCGAAGTAAGTGCGGGTATCTGGATCTGGAAGCCATCGAAATGGCGGCCCGCTCGGTTGTGCATCAGGCCGCAGCAGCAGCCCTCAGCCGACTCCTGCAGTTTCCGGTTCCGGCGGCCGGTCAGCGCACTGTGGCTTGTCCTTGTGGCAAGCAAGCCCGTTACTGCGAGTTGCGCTCCAAATCGATTCTCACCGCCGTGGGTCAGGTGGAGATATCACGCCCCTATTACCTGTGCCCCGACTGTCACGGTGGCCAGTTTCCGGCCGATGCCGAATTGGATGTGGAGAATACGGAGTTCTCACCTGGGGTCCGCCGTATGCAGGCGATAGTCGGTCAGGACGCGCCGTTTGATCACGGTCGTGAACAAATGAAATTGCTCGCTGGCTTGGAGGTGACGACCAAGTCGGTGGAGCGAGCAGCGGAGGTGATCGGGGACGACATTGCCCAACGCGCGCAACGGGAGATCCAGCGAGCCGTCCAGTTAGATCTGCCTGTCATCGTTGGTGAGCCGATTCCCATTCTGTATGTGCAGATGGATGGGACCGGAGTGCCGGTGGTGAGAAAAGAGACGCTGGGCCGGCAAGGCAAGACTGAGGGCCAACCGGCGCATACGCGCGAAGCCAAGTTGGGCTGTGTGTTCACCCAGACCTCGTGGGATAAGGAGGGTTATCCCATCCGGGACCCGCATTCAACCACTTATACGGGAGCTATTGAAACGGCGGATGAGTTTGGCAAGCGCCTTTATCTGGAGGCCTGGAATCGCGGCTGGAATCGCGCGGAAAAGAAGGTTGTGATAGCCGATGGCGCTGAATGGTGCTGGAATCAGGCCGATCTCCATTTCCCCGGAGCGATACAGATTGTCGATCTTTATCATGCCCGTCAACATCTGTGGGAGTTGGCTCGGCGCTTGCACCCCAACGACGAGGCCAGCCAGAAAGCTTGGATGAAGACTCACCAGAAACGCCTGCTCGATAAAGGCAAAATCGAAAAACTGGTGGCGGCGCTTCGCTCCATCGATTCCAACAATCCCGAGGTCACAGAGAAACTACGCATCGAAGCGGAATACTTTGAGCGCAACGCGGAACGAATGCGATACCCCAAGTTTCGTCGGCAACATCTTTTTGTTGGTTCCGGCGTCATCGAAGCCGGCTGCAAGTCGGTAATCGGCTCCCGCCTGAAGCGGTCCGGAATGTTCTGGACGGTCCGCGGTGCCAACGCCATCCTCGCCTTGCGTTGTTGTCATCTCAACGGGCGCTTCGAGGACTACTGGGAAGGTCGCCGGGCCGCTTGACTTCCACTTTCATGTCGCTCACCCAGCCCGGCAGCGCTCACGGGTACCGTGGTGATGGCCGGAATCCTACGCCGTGACCGGAGGCACCAGGGTCTTCAGGTATTCGTGCGCAACCCGGAAGCCCCGCTTAAACTGCTCGGTGAAATTCGCCTGATCGTAAGCCGGATAATAGAATTCGTCCTCGTTCTCGATATTCATCGCGCCGCTGTAGCCGACCTCCGCCAGCACGGAGAAGAAGCCTTTCCAATCCACCGATCCGTAGCCCGGAACACGGAAGCGCCACCAGCGTGCGTTGTTGACAGGTTGGATGCCGCCGCGCCGCAGGATAGGCCAGAGAATCTCGGTGTCTTTCAAATGCACGTCGTAGATCTTGTCCACGAAGTCGCGCGCGGCTTGCACCGGATCCATAAACTGCCACACCAGGTGCGAAGGGTCGAACTGCAGTCCGACGTTGGGCGAATTATTGAAGGCCTTGAACAGCGCCTCCCAGCCCACCGGACCGGTCGCGATGTTGGGTCCGCCGGCATACGGTTCCCACAGGATGCGTACCTTGTTTTTTTCGAGCACCGGAAAGTATTTCTCGTTGTAGACGCGGACGATCTGGTCTACCTGCTCCTGCAGCGGCCGGCCTTTGATCGTGCCCGATTGTCCCCCGATGTTCGGTATGCCTAGTTTGCCGCAAAGCTCAATGCACTGGATGGTAAAAGTATTCTGGCGATCGCGCGCGGCCGGGTCGGGATCGATGTGATTGCCGTCGACCGCGAGCGAGGATACGTAAAGTCCGGATTGCTGGATCTTGTTCTTGATGCCCAGGATGGCGGCGTCATCGACCTTTCGCGGATCAATCCTGAGCTGGATGCTGGTGAACCCTTCCGCTTTAACGAAGTCGAGATTCGATTCGGAGTATTGGGCCAGCACGCCCAGTCTCGGCTTCCAGTTGACTCTTTGGCGTTGCGCCTGCGCGGCAGCGGCAGCAGACAGTGCTGTGAGAACAGTACGACGTGTAACAGTCATTGTAATAATGACGATACTACAACCCGGCCGCAGGTTCTGTACTACTAATAGCCTGAATCTTCGCTGGTCGCGAAGAATTATGGAGCAGGCCGTTGGCCTGCCGGCTGCGGAGCAGCCGTTTTGCGGCTGGGCCAGCCGTGGGGCAGCCAATCCTGGCTGCAGCCGCCTTTTAGGCGGCTCTGGTTTTGGCCACTTCAGCCAAGCCGTGGCGCAGACCATCGTTTTTTGTGGTCTGCGGGCTGTAGCCATTAGCCGCACTCCCCTCAATTCAGCAGCCCGCATACTACGCGCTGGCTGTCATCTTATCTTTGTCGCTTTTTGCGCCCTGTGGCTCGCCGGGTTGTTTGGGCTTTCCGTATTGGTTCAGCTTCCACGCTGCCCCTTGAATGAGCAGCGAAGCAAGCAGCCAGATCTGCCAGTGGGAAAACACGGAGGGGTCGGGAAAGACGAAATTGGCGGTCCATCCGAAATCGACGCCCAATCTCCAGAGCCCCAGAACCAGGCAGGAAACTGACGCTAAAGTCAAAAGACCAGCCGACACCCAGGCGATGCGGGAATTCTTGCCTTTTCTCCGTTCTACCCGCGGTCCTGGACGGAACCGGATGCGAACCACCATATAGCATACACTCTACACCAAAAAAGGCGAAATTTGTTTTCAAAAATGACAGCCCTGGACTCGTCGTTTGCTTCGCCCTGTTTCGCCCCTTCCCAAACTGCGATACATTGATCGTTCGATGAGGAAAATCAGAACAGCAATTCTTGGAACTGGGTTTATGGGACGCACCCACTCGGAAGCCGTCCGCCGCCTCGGCAACGTGGAGATCGCGGGTGTCGCCTCCGCGACCGATGACCTGGCGCGAACCTTCGCGGATCAGATCGGAGTCGAACGGTATACCGGCGATTACCGGACACTGCTCGCCGATGAGACGATCGAAGCGGTCCACGTCTGCACGCCCAACGCTCTGCACTTCCCGATCACGCGCGACGCGCTGATGGCCGGCAAGCACGTGATCTGCGAAAAGCCGCTTGCCACGTCGACTGCCGAAGCCCGGCAGTTGGTCGACCTGGCGAAAGAAAAGAACCTGGCTAACTGCACCTTCCACAATCTGCGTTATTACCCGATGTGCCAGCAGATCCGGCGCATGCGCGAGGCCGGCGAACTTGGCGAGATTCTGGTCGTGCAGGGAACTTACTCGCAGGATTGGCTGCTCTACGATACCGACTGGAACTGGCGCATCGATTCCAAAGAGAATGGTCCGTCGCGCTGCTTCGCCGACATCGGCACGCATTGGTGCGACATGATCGAGCACACCACCGGTCTGCGCATCCAGTCGCTCTGCGCCGACCTGGCGACCTTTCATACCACCCGCAAACGGCCCAAAGGTGAGATCGAAACTTTCGCCGGAAAGACGTTGCAGCCGGGCGATTACGACGAGGTCGCGATCGATACCGAAGACTTCGGCGCCATGATCCTGCGCCTGGGCGATAAGGCCCGCGGCGCCATGACCGTCAGCCAGGTCTCAGCCGGACGCAAGAACTACTTCCGCATCGAGATCTATGGCACCAAGGGGTCGGTGACCTGGGACCAGGAATCGCCCGATACACTGTGGATCGGGCACCGCAACGAGCCCAACCTGATCATGGTCAAGGATCCGTCGCTGATGCTGCCTGCGGCGCGGTCCTACGCAGACCTTCCCGGCGGCCACAGCGAGGGCTACGATGACACCCAGAAGCAGACCATGCGGCGCTTCTACAGAACCGTCGAGGACCGCAGCGCGCCGGTCGAGTACGGCCAATTTGTCGACGGCCTCCGCGGCCTGCACATTGTCGAAAAGGTCCTGGAGAGCTCGAAGAAGCACGCCTGGGTCGACCTCTAAACTGCTCGCTTTCTGTCGGTCGCTTGGCTGGTGGAGGCAGCCCTTTAGACCACCGTGGGGTCATCTGAGCTATTCCGTCAAGGCTTTCTGTTGAAATTTTTTTGGGGGCCGGGGTGTTTTTTTACTGGACATGGAGAGGAGTCCCGCGAGGGGAGAGTGGTGTCTTTCCAGGGCTTGGGTGTAGATTGCGTCGTCGTAGGGTTTACTGTCTCGCCAGCAGGCATAAAGAACACGTATCCATTTGAAAGCCAGGGAGCGAACCGCGGCGTGGTGGTCCACACCCGTGTCGCGCAAGTGCTGGTAGTAAGCGTTTGCCCAGGGGCACTTGGGGATCGAATGTGCGGCATGCTCGTGAAAGGTTTGGCGGAGAAATTTGGGGCAAGCGCGGCGGAAGTGCACGGATTTGCTGCGGCCGCTCTGTTTGGTCACGGGGGCAATCCCCGAATAGTTCTCAACCTCCGAGGCACAGGTGAAGCGTTCGCGGCGGGTGCCGAAGGCGACAATCAGGCGCGGCCGCAAAGCGGGCCCAGCTCCGGGCACGTGATTGAATAGCCCTGCCTCTGCATGGTGGCTGGATACCACCTCAATGCGCTGGTCAAAAGTCTCTATGGATAAATTGAGTGTTTGGATCAACTTAACCAATGTCTTGACGGCCCTGGAGCCGGCCTCCACTAAGGCGGCATCCTCTACGGCGCGCGTGGCCTGGTAAATAGTGTTGATCCGTTCTTGAATCCGTTTTGCGGAACGACAGTTGTGGTCGACGAAGAATTTGTTCAGCTTGGACGGATTCAATCCTTGCAGTTGCTCCAGGCTGGGCCAGCGCTCCAGCAGGTCGCAAGCCATCGGCGAAATGATTTTATCAACCAAGTCCAAGGCTTGCGGGAAATACATCTTCAACCAGGCGGTGAGCTGGTTACCGAGGCGGGTGCGTTCGTCTACCAGCTTTCGGCGTTCTTCGACCAGCATCTGCAGCAGACGGGTTTCGACCGTGTCGGGCTCCAGGCGGCGCAGACGATCGCGATGGTGGAGGAGAATCTCAAGCAGCAGCGCGGTATCGCCGGGATCGTCTTTGGAACCAGAAGGAAAGAAGGCCTGCCGGTAGCGAGCGGCCGTGGTGGAAGGAATCGGGTAAATAATCAGATACGGAAACTTGCCCAAGGCATAAGTGAGCGGCCCCCGCGATTGTTCCAGGCTAACGGCCACTGGCCGCCCGCCGAAGCGATCGCGCAACTTGGTGGCCCAATCGACAAGGGCCTCGGGAGTATTCTCCATGGTGCCGTCCTCGTACTTCTCAGACCCGGCTAAACATAGCTTCCAGCTATGCTCTCGGTCCGCCCAATCGATAGCGACAAAGGCAGCCCAATCCGGTTCGGGGGATGATACAGACGTCATATCGGACATAAAGGTGAAACCTCCTATCGAAACATCAGGACAGGCTGGCTTGGTTCCATCGAAAGGCCTATAGTGGAGTCTGGAACCAGACGTCATCTGAGTATTCGTCTCGGAACCAAGGCGTCCCGCTGCTCGAAACACCCCACAAAACATCGGGTTGTTAGCAGACCAAATTCGTAGCAGCGGGCCGCCTGCCCGACTAGTGGTTTATCAGAAATGCACGGGAAAAGAAACATCTCACGTACTTCTGCCACCACCAGGCCAAAACCAACCACCTAATCTGAATCTAGATTTTTCCCTTCGGACCTACTATAGGCAGACCATCGTTTTTTGTGGTCTGCCGGCTGCGGAGCAGCCATTCTTGGGCTACCCAGTCCCGCCCTCCAGTCCTAACACGAGTTACTCGTCTCCGTATTAGTATCTACATACCTTCGTGTATCTTAACTTGAGTACAAGACCCTGCTAATATTTTGGCAGCCGAGGTGCCTTTACAATGCTGACTGCCATGATCTTCGCTTCTAACGGCGAGCCATTCTGGAGAATTCAGCGGCGATGCATTAACTCTGGTGAAGTCAACCTGTTCCGCAGTCCTGACTATCGGCCAATGGTAGCGGACATGGTCCAACTCATCAATTCCTATCATCCGGAACTGGCCATTATCGAGTTCCCCGACCGTGAGGACGCCCTCCAGGTCGAATCGACAATCCGCTCTTCTTGCCCCAACGTGGCCATCTTGGGTTTTTCCGATGCCTGGGAAACCGAACGCGTAATGAAAGCGACCGGCGGGTATCTCCGAGTGATTCCTTCCGCGATCGCACCCCAGGATTTCACGCTGTACGTTGGAGAGGCGATGGATACGGTGAGTAAAGCCCGCCCCAATAATGTGATCGTCTTCCTGCCCGCCAAGGCCGGCAGCGGCGCCTCTACCGTCGCCCTCAACGTTTGTGGCGCATTGGCGAAATGCGGCAGGAGTGCCATCCTGATCGAGGCTGACTTACACTCCGGACCCGCTGCCATGTACCTCAACCTGAATCCGCAGCGCTCGCTGGTGGATGCACTGGAGCAATCTCACCAGTTGGAGGCCGTCTGGAACGAACTCATAACGCCCGTGCAAAACTTCGCCATACTGCCCGCCTATCACAAGCAGGGCCCTGTTCCCCAGGCGTCCCCCTGGGCCTATCGAAGGCTCCTGGCGTTTACCCGCCTCCGCTACGAGCACGTCATTTTCGATCTGCCCGAGGTTGTCAATTATGCGACGGACGCGATCGTATCGAGCGCCAAGGCGGTCTATGTCGTGTGCACACCGGAGGTTCCCTCGTTGATGCTGGCGCGCAAGCGATGCGCGGGATTACTCGCGCGAGGCGTTCCCGAGGACCGCTTGAAAATTGTGTTGAACCGGTACTCGAAAAGCGGTCCGGACTCTTCCTCCGTCGCGGAGATTTTGGGATTTCCTGTCGCTCAACTGATTCCCAACGATTACAAGAGTCTTTGGGAAGCGAATCTGAAACGGTGCCTGGTGGCTGATAAATCCATCGTGGGCCGCGCCTACGAGTCTTTCGCCCGCAGTCTGGCCGCACCGCCGGAGGCCAACGCTAAGCCGGCACGGAAACTATTCGGCTTGTTCTCCGCGGCGTGAAACTCTCGCGTGAGCGGCTTCCTGCTTCGGGAAATGCCTGGCGAAAAACTGCACCATCTCCTGGTTCCACTGCTCCGCACCCAACAGCCACGCGATTAAAAAGGCTCTAATCATGAAAGAACAACGTTACCCCTGTTCACCGTGGAGTAGACTTCAGAGGTACTTGCCTTGCAAGTCCAATGTTTGCCTTGGTGGGGCAGGCGGTTTCGCCTGCCTCGGCCGCTGGCGGCCGAATTTTGCAAGGTGGGTCACTTGACTCAGGTCCGTGCAGTTGGCAGCACTCCGTGGGGCGGGCGCCCTCGCCCGCTCCGTTTCCGGAAGCTGGACGGGGCGTCCCGCGCGGTCCAGGGGGTGCGCCCTCACCTGCGCACTAACGTAGTGAAAGAGGGTCTGGGCTCCATTGGTCAAAAATTGCAAGCTAAGGCCAATGGCCATGACAAACTCAGGTTGTGGCGTAGAGTCCCCCATGCCTTGACATAACTACGGGTAGGCAGTATATTCATGGACGAAGACCAATTCGAATGGGACGATGCCAAGGCCCAAAGCAACCTGGTAAAACATGGCGTCAGCTTTGAGGCGGGGTCACGGGTGTTCGGTGATGTGTTCGCCTTTGACCAGCTTGATCTTGAAAGCCAACCCGGCGAGATCAGGTACATCATCACCGGTATGGTCAACGGCATTCTGCTGACCGTGGTTTACACCGAACGAGGTGAACGCATCCGGGTCATCTCAGCGAGAAAGGCGACGAAGCATGAGCAAGAAGAATATTATCGTAGCCAAACGGCAGAGTGACGGAACCATCGTTCAGGTGTTGCCGAACGGCTCCACGAAGCCATTTGAAGACAAGACGGATTGGAATCGGCTCCGCGCTATGACCGACGAAGAAGTCACCGCCGCCGCGATGAGCGATCCGGACGCACGGCCCATGACGCCGGAACAGCGCCGCACGGCGCGCCGGGTGCCGCGGACAAAAACGCTGCGCCGCGCGCTTTCCCTGACCCAGGAAGAATTTGCGGCGCGGTATCACATCCCGCTCGGCACGTTGCGCGATTGGGAACAGGGGCGCTGCGAACCCGACCAGCCAGCCCGCGCCTATCTGACCGTGATTGCGCACGATCCCGAAGGCGTAAAACGCGCCTTGACTCACAAGCACCTGTGCTAAGACCGGGAGCCGCATCGAACAGAATCCGCACAGCCGCATGGAGGCCGGACGCCTCTGCGTAGCGTTACTAGACGAAAACATACTTTATCGTCTAGTAAAAGAGAGGCTACTTCCGGGGACTTCCGGGGCTCCGAAAATTTGGAACATGGGGCTTCGCTACCGCCCCAGGCAGGTTCTCCACGCGATCAGGCCACACGCAGTCGCGCGAAACTGGGGATTAATGCCAGAAGATGGTCATGCCGTCGAAATTGTAAAGGCTCACTGCCCGAACTGCGGGAGCGGGCGCAAAGCCTACGTTCGAGGTAAACACGTAGTTAATGAGTCAGACGATGATTCGCCCGCTTCCTCAAGCGATACAGGCATGATTCTGGAGTGCTGCGGCTGTGAGCGGGTCTTTTTTCGGCGAGACTTGTGGTTTTCCGAATGGGAAGCGGTCGGGGAAAACCAGTACACCGGAGAGCCGCAGAGGGAAGGCGGCACCGAAACCACTTACTGGCCCGCACCTGTGCAACGCGAACCGCCCGAATGGATCAAGGACATCGCTCAAGCTGACAAGACGCTTGGGAAGCTCCTATCTGAAATGTACACGGCACTGAACAACGACCTCCGCATTCTTGCTGCCATTGGAGCCCGGACAGCCTTCGACCGATCCTCCGAACTGCTGAAAATCGACCCCGGCATAACCTTCGCGAAGAAGCTCGATGAACTGGTCGCGATTGGCAAGGTCAGCAAGGACGAGCGGGGGACACTTGAGATCCTTGTCGATGCCGGCAGCGCGGCGGCACACCGCGGATGGGAGCCGAAGCCGAAAGAGCTCAACACTATGATGACCATCGTAGAGGCGTTCCTGCATCGCGCGTTCATTCTGGACGACGGAACCCAGAAGCTAAAAGCCGCCGTGCCGCCTAAACCGACTCGCCAAAAGTGAAAAAGCGGCGCGACCCGACGGCGGCGCATCAACTCTGTGGAAGTGTAGATCGGCTAGGTAGGAGTTTAGTGCCTCGGAGATTCGATCCCGGATGAACTGTGGGGTACAATCGCTGCAATGGCCCAAAAAATCTGCCCGAAGTGTAGCCAAGACGGCCGCGAGAAGATGACGCGCTGGCATGTGGTCTGGGAAGACGGCAAACTATATTTGGAGTGCGAGCGCAAGGCGGAATGCGGGTGGCGGGTCCAGATTGTCGTGGTGTCCAAGGAGGACCCCAACACCCCTTTGCCATTGCTCTGAAGTCCCAATGGTCAAGCAAGTGCAGCCGATATGGAATCAACTGATCAGCGGGATGTGATGCGTGTGGTCATTTCTGTTCTGTGGCTACTGGTGTGTCTGGCAGTGCCAGGTTACGCAGGCGCCGCGGCCTTGTCAGATGCCCAAATTCAGGCGGCGATTGATAAAGGCCGGTCCATGAGCATGAAGGACCTGAATGACCTCAAGTACCTGTCGCAAGGCTTCAATAAGAAGGCGATTCCGATCAGTGGCAAACTCATCACTGCTAGCCCGCCGAGGCCTGAATTAAGGATGGCCTTTGTCGCAGATGCCGACCGTATCGCAGTCGCGGCCGGAGAGGCGAAGCGTCAGTTGCGGGAATTCAGCGTTGACGATGCGAAGAAAATCTCTCCACGTACAGTCATTCTGCTTGAGGCCTCCGCTCCCTATGCCCCACTAGGGCCAGGAGTCGGAAGGCCTGTTGGAGTTTACAGCGTCGATCGATGGGAATGGTCAACAACCGGCGGCGTGCACATGGTTCTGAAGATTGGCGACAAGATCGTACAACCGCTTGAGAAAGAAGGCGATTGGTATTCCTACCGTTGGAAACTCTTATCTCCGATCGTGGTTGCGAGAACCTGGTTCACGTTTCCACAGGTACCCAACGGCATTCAAGCCCTCACTATAACGGTGATTTCAGGCACGGGCAGCACCAAAGAAAAGCAAGTCAGCTCCGGAACCGCGCCAGCGCAAGTGGTGGAAACTTCAGACAAAGAAGACAACACCGGAATGCCGAAGCCGATAAGGAGGTGAAAGGGGACCACATTCGCCCGGTCAAGCCGAAGGAACAAGCCATCCGCTCCATCCGGCTAATCTAGGAGCGCTGGCGTTTCGAGTTCGGCGCGTCGGACCATTAGTATCGAACCGCGCGTGGAGCTGGCTTGCGGGCTACTTCCGATAATCCTGCGTTTTGTAAAATTTGGGCCCGGCCGGCCCGGTATGGCGGCGGGTAAAAAGCCTCAACTTGCAATTTTCGACCAATGGAGGAGTGGCCCCAAAGTTGGCCCATACTCGAACAGTATGCCAAATGGTGTTGACGGTTTTATGCCACTTAATTTTGAAAGTGGCACGCTATGACAATCTCACCCCCGAGGCAACATCAAGCAAATTCCATCCCATCAGACCTGATCCTGACGTCCGTCTCCTTGCCCGACCTCCCACGTCCCACCCCCCCAATCACACCCCCTTTCACCTCTATCTCCCCTACCATCAACACCCGCACCCACCACCCCCCAACCCCACTGCTACGTTCAAATCAGGAGCACCCACGTGTCATCATTCCGCCGGTTAATCAGCTCGAGAGCCAACGCAGCCCTCTCCACAGGTCCCAGGACCGAGGCTGGCAAGCGCCGCTCCTCCCGCAACGCCCTCCGCCACGGCTGTCGCAGCCGCCAACCCGACGTCCTCCTCGGAAACGAATCCCCGCAAGACCTCAACGCCCTCGACGCCCTCCTCCAAAATCACCTCAATTCCTTTCAACCCCGCAACCCAGCCGAAATCGCCTGCGTGCATCGCATGGCTTTCGCGCGCTTGCGTCAGCGCCGCCTCCGGACGCTCGAAATCTCCATGTGGAACGAAGCCATCGCCTCCCTACCCGCCGGCATTGAGACCGACGAGATCGGCAGAATGACCGCTGCCTTCTCCATCCTCTGCCGGACCCCCGGATTCGCCGTCCTCTCGCGCTACGAAGCCGGGTGCCACCAGATCTACTCCCGCACCCTCCGGCAATTGCTCGCCCTGCGACGTCAGCCCCTACTCAATAAAATTTGCACGTTCGAAGCCACTTTATGTTCCCCTTATGCTCCCGCCGCCCCTCCTACGCCCCGTCGCCCATCCTGCACCAGGACCCCCATTAACGATAGAATTACGAATACAGGCATGACCCGTTCCCTTCTCCTCGTTGCTGCGTTAACGTTATCCGCGACCTTACCCGCCTTCGCGGCCGTCGATTTCAATCGCGAAATCCGCCCCATCCTTTCCGACAACTGCTTCAAGTGTCACGGACCGGACGCCCAGCATCGCATGGCCAATCTGCGTCTCGACATCCACGACGGCGGCGCGTTCGCCCAACGGTCAAAAGGTCCGCTCATCGTTGCCGGAGATTCAGCGAAGAGCATCCTCTATCAACGCGTCAGTAATTCGGATAAGAATCGCCGCATGCCGCCGCCTAACGCAGAATTGACCCTGACCCCGAAGCAGACGCAGCTCATCAAGGAATGGATCGACGAAGGTGCGAAATGGGAAACGCACTGGGCCTTCTCCGCGCCGACCCGCCCAGCCGTGCCGCAGGTGAAGGACGCCGCATGGGTCAGGAACCCGATCGACAATTTCATTCTTTCAAGGCTCGAATCCGAGGGCCTGAAGCCTTCGCCGGAAGCCGACCGCATCACGCTGCTGCGGCGCGTCAGTTTCGACTTGACCGGCCTGCCGCCCACCTCCGAAGAGGTCGCCGCGTTTCTCGCCGACAAGTCGCCGGATGCCTACGAGCAGCAGGTTGATCGTCTGCTCCACTCTCCGCATTATGGAGAACGCATGGCCATGCAATGGCTGGATCTCGCGCGCTACGCCGACTCCCACGGCTATCACATCGATAGCCAGCGCGACATGTGGCCTTGGCGCGATTGGGTGATTCGCGCCTACAACGCCAACCTGCCTTTCGACCGGTTCACGGTGCTGCAACTGGCCGGCGACCTCCTGCCCAATGCCGGCAAGGACGAAAAAATCGCCACCGGTTTCAATCGCAACCACATGATCAACTTCGAAGGCGGCGCCATTCCGGAAGAGTACCTCGTCGAATACGTGGCGGACCGCGCCGAAACCACATCCAACACCTGGATGGGCCTGACCATGGGCTGCGCGCGCTGCCACAATCACAAGTACGATCCGATTTCGCAGAAAGAGTTCTATCAGTTCTTCGCCTTTTTCAATTCGGTTTCCGAGAAGGGTCTCGATGGCAAGCAAGGCAATGCCGAGCCGTTCCTCCAGTTGCCCACTCCCGATCAGGAGGCGCGCGCCAAAGAACTCGCCGACCGGATCAAAGCGGCCGAAGCCGTGATCGACGGTCAACCCGTCACCGATGCCATCACGGCGTGGAAAGTGTCGCTCGCCGGCAAGCCCGCGCAGGTGGACCACACCGCACTGGCCGCTCATTATCAGATGGACGGCAGCCTCGCCGATAGCTCCGGACATTATCTCGACGGTCGCACGGTCAAAGGCGATCCCACGTTCGGCGAGGGCCAGATTGCGAAGGCTGTCGGGTTCGACGGACAGACCGTAATCACTCTCGGTAACGCCGGAGCGTTCGAGCGCAACGAACCGTTCAGCGTCGCGCTCTGGGTGCGGCCTCCGGGCTCCAAGCAGCCCGAACCGGTCTTCGAGAAGATCACCGATGCTAAGACCCGCAAGGGCTATGAGATCTGGTTCGGAGAGCCGGTTCTCATCGGCATCCAGAATCGCGCGGCGCAGCTTGAAGTGCGGATCACTTCCGAATGGCCGCGCAGCACGCTGCGTGTGCGCACCCGCGATCACTATCCCAGAGCCGACTGGAAGCACTTTGCGTTCACCTACGACGGTACCGGCAAGGCCAGCGGCTTGAAGTTGTATGTCGACGGCAAGCCGGCGGAATCCGAGATCGTCAGCGACACTCTCGCTGGACCGATCCGCTCGGATGCCGAGTTGCAAATCGGCGTCAAAGAGCCCGACGCCGGTAGCTTCAGCGGCTCCATCGATGACTTGCGCTTCTACACTCGCGCGCTGCCGCCGCAGGAAATCGAGTACATCGGGATCGAGTATCCGGTTCGAGCGATTCTGTCGGGGGTTGGTGGAAAACTCACCAAGACCGAAGAGACCCGCCTGCGCGAACACTATCTTCGTTTCGTCGCCGCTCAGGCGTTGCGCGACCAGTATGCCGAATTGAAGTCGCTCCGCGAAAAATCCGCGGCGCTGCAGAAGCAGATTCTCACCACCATGGTCATGAGTGAGATGGAGAAGCCGCGCGACTCATTCGTGTTGGGGCGCGGTGACTATCGCAATCAAACCGACAAGGTAGAGCCCGGAGTTCCGGCAATTCTGCCGCCTCTCACCATCCACAACGGCAAGCGCGCGACTCGCCTCGATCTCGCCGAGTGGCTGGTCGATCCCTCGCATCCGCTCACCGCGCGCGTGGCCGTGAATCGCTACTGGCAGATGTATTTTGGAACGGGCATCGTCAAGACTGCCGAAAACTTCGGCTCGCAGGGCGACCCGCCCTCGCATCCGGAGTTGCTGGACTGGCTCGCCACCGAGTTCATTCGTACCAAATGGGATGTCCGTGCCATGCAGCGGCTGATCGTAACCTCGGCCGCCTATCGCCAGTCGTCAAAAGTGACGCCGCAACTGCTGGAGCAGGATCCCGAGAATCGCCTCATCGCGCACGGGCCGCGCTTCCGTTTGCCGGCCGAGATGGTGCGCGACAATGCGCTGGCGCTCAGCGGACTGCTCAATCCCACGATCGGCGGTCCCAGCGTTCTGCCCTATCAGCCCAAGGGACTCTGGGAAGAGATGGCCTTCGGCGACGGCTTCTCCATGCAGACCTACGTGCAAAGCCACGGCCCGGACCTGTATCGCCGCAGCATGTACACCTTCTGGAAGCGCACGGTGCCGCCCGCGCAGATGTCCGTCTTCGATGCGCCCGACCGCGAGAAATGCACGGTTCGCCGCACCGTGACCAATACTCCACTGCAGGCGCTCGTGCTGTTGAACGACCCGACTTACCTCGAATCCGCGCGCATGCTGGCTGAGCGCGTAATTCGACAGGCCGGCCGCGATCCGGGACAGCGAGCCACTCTGGCGTTTGAATTCGCGACGTCACGGAAACCGGACAAATCCGAAATTGCGATCCTGACGCACCTCGCCAGACAACAGATGGAGAGTTTCTCGCATGACCGAAAGCATGCCGACGAATTATTGAAAAACGGCGAGACCCCGCCGGATCCCAAAATGGATCGAGTGGAACTGGCCGCCTGGACCACCGTAGCCAGCGCCATCCTGAACCTCGATGAAACCATCACCAAAGAATGAAGCCATGAAATCACCCGTGGGGCAGACCATCGTCTTTTGTGGTCTGCCCGCCTGCGAAGCGGGCGCGCTAGTGAGGAATAGACCATGAATCACGACGAACAACTAGCCAGCACAAGACGCCAGTTTTTCACACGCACCACTACCGGCATCGCCGCATTAGCCGCGCTCTTCGAGCGCCAGGGCCTCGCCACGCCCGGACTCGCGGGCTTCCCCAACTTCCCGCCGAAGGCCAAACGCGTCATCTATCTCCACCAATCCGGCGGACCCTCCCAACTGGACCTCTTCGACTATAAGCCCGAACTCAAAAAGCAACAGGGCATCGACCTGCCTGCTTCCATCCGCATGGGCCAGCGCATCACCGGCATGACGTCCGGACAGACCACGCTGCCTGTGACGCCGAGCCTCTTCGGCTTCAAGCAATATGGGCAAGCGGGCGCGTGGGTCAGCGAACTGCTGCCGCACACCGCGAAAATCGTCGACGATCTGACCTTTGTCAAAACGGTCAACACGGACGCGATCAATCATGATCCGGCGATCACGTTTATCCAGACCGGCAGCCAGCAACCCGGCCGTCCGAGTATGGGATCGTGGATCAGCTACGGACTCGGCAGCGAGAACGATAACCTTCCCGCGTTTGTCGTGATGATCTCGCAAGCCAACGGCATCAACACCGACCAGCCGCTGTTTTCGCGGCTGTGGAGCAGCGGTTTTCTGGCGTCCAAATATCAAGGCGTACGGTTTCGCGCCGGCGGCGATCCGGTTCTGTACCTGGAGGACGCGCAGGGGATCACGCGCGATACCCGGCGCCGTATGCTCGATAGCATCGGCGAACTCAATCGCAATCATTTCGATGCCTACGGCGATCCCGAGATTGAAACCCGCATCCAGCAATACGAGATGGCGTACCGCATGCAAACGTCCGTGCCGGATCTGATGGACCTGTCGAAAGAGCCGGCCAGTACGTTTGAACTGTACGGCGAGGATGCGCGCAAACCCGGCACCTACGCGGCCAACTGTCTGCTGGCCCGGCGGCTCGCGGAGCGCAACGTCCGCTTCGTCCAGCTTTATCATCGCGGCTGGGACCAGCACAATGACCTGCCTCGCGATCTGGCGCTGCAATGCAAAGGTACAGATCAGGCTTCCGCCGCGCTCGTCACCGATCTCAAGCAGCGCGGCCTGCTCGACGACACGCTGGTGGTATGGGGCGGAGAATTCGGCCGCACGGTTTACTGCCAGGGTAAGTTGACTCCCGGGAATTACGGGCGCGATCATCACCCGCGCTGCTTCACCATGTGGTTCGCGGGAGGCGGCATGAAGCGCGGCGCCGTGGTCGGACAGACCGACGATTTCGGCTATAACATCGTCACCGATCCCATCCCCGTGCATGATATCCAGGCAACCATCCTGAACAACCTCGGTGTCGACCACGAACGCCTCACCTATAAGTTCCAGGGGCGCCGCTTCCGCCTGACAGACGTCTCAGGCACGGTAGCCAAACAAATGCTCGCATGACGGGAGACGAACGCACCTTCTCGCAAACTCCCGTGGGGCAGACCATCGTTGTTTGTGGTCTGCCCGGCTGCGCAGCAGCCGCTTCTCGGCGCCGCCTATACATCTTCGCAGCCCTATTCTTCCTCCTCCAAAGTCTCCACGCCCAAGACCTCACTGAAGGCAAACAACTCTACGACGTCCAATGCCAGGTCTGCCACGGGGAAGACGCACACGGCAGCGACCGCGCCCCGGAGTAGAAAAGCATAATCTTCAATTGGCCGGATCCGTACATTTCATATGTCTTCTGCGCCTGCTCGCTCGATTTTTCCTCGGCCCGCCTCTGCAACTCGCGATTTTCGCTCCACCTGGAATAAAATACCCAAGCCAT
This sequence comes from Terriglobia bacterium, assembly GCA_963747535.1. Lineage (GTDB taxonomy): Bacteria > Acidobacteriota > Terriglobia > Bryobacterales > Bryobacteraceae > CAVVFX01. The sequence goes on along the minus strand of CAVVFX010000023.1, from coordinate 109,468 downwards.
ATAAATCAATGCCAGACACGCTGCCGCAGTGGTATAGGGCAGCATTTTGCGAATCCTTTCGAAGGGCGTCCGGGTGGGCTGCGACATAGGTTGAACCGCTTCTGTTATTCTGGCATCAAGGGCCGTACCTGCCATGCGTAGCGATCAGCGTTTTCGTTATGTCCGTTCCTATTCGGATTCGTTTCCGGTCGGAGTGAAATGGCTGCTGATCGTCACCACTGCCATCTTCTTTCTCCAGGTCGTCGCCGGCAAACTCATTCCCGGTTCGGACGAGTGGTTCCTGTGGTTCAGTCTGGCGCCCACCACCGTGATCCACGGGGAGGTCTGGCAACTCGTCACCTACATGTTCCTGCACGGGGGGATCTGGCATATTCTGTTCAACATGCTGACCCTGTACTGGTTCGGGCCGGACCTGGAGCGCACCTGGGGTTTGCAGAAGTTCCTGAAGTACTACTTCATCTGTGGCGTTGGCGCAGGCATCTGCGTTGTGATCGTCGCGCTTTTCTCAGGTGGACGAGCCATGGTAACGCCAACCATAGGGGCTTCCGGAGCCATCCTCGGGTTGATTATGGCCTATGGCCTTCTGTTCCCCGATCGCCAGATCCTGTTCTTCTTCATCATCCCGATGAAGGTCCGGCATTTTGTCTGGATCATGGGACTCCTGGCTTTCTTTTACAGCATCACCGACACCAACTCGGGAGTCAGCAATGTGGCTCATCTTGGAGGCATGTTAGTGGGCTACGTCTATCTTCGGGCCAAGCTTCTGCGGCTGGATCGCGACTCGCTGTCGAGAAGATATAAGCAATGGAAGTTGCAGCGGGCCAAGAAGAAGTTTCAGGTCTACATGCGCAAGCACGGTGGTCCTGGCGGGACCATGCTGCAATAGTCACCGCTTCCTTGTGAGCCGCGTGTGTAAGCGAGCAGTTGGTGCACGCTAAAATAGAAGTTCCACCTCATCTACACAGGTATTCCTTGGAAGAATCCATCTCCATCCGCGGTGCGCGGCTACACAATCTCAAGAACATCTCTCTCGATATCCCGCACAACCGCATGTCCGTCATTACCGGAGTCTCCGGCTCGGGAAAATCCTCGCTCGCGTTCGACACTATCTATGCCGAAGGGCAAAGACGCTATGTCGAGTCGCTGTCCGCCTACGCGCGGCAGTTCCTGGAACGTATGGAAAAGCCGGACGTCGATGAGATTGACGGGATCGCTCCGGCCATTGCGATCCGGCAGAAGAACACTACGCGCAATCCCCGCTCGACGGTGGCCACTTCGACGGAATGTTACGATTTCATGCGCCTGCTGTGGGCGCGCATCGGCCAGACGTTTTGTCCCAAGTGTGGACGCCGCGTCGAACGCGATACCGTCGATCAGGTTGCCCAACGCGTTCTGTCACTGCCGGAAGGCTCCCGCTGGTACGCCCTCTTCCCCATCCATCACCACTCGGACCCGTCTAGCGAACTCTTCAAAGAGCACCTTTTCGATCTGCGGCGGAAAGGCTTTGGACGCCTGTTTCAAGACAATCGCGTCTTCGAGTTCTCTACGCCGGAATCGCTCCTGGAAATTGACTTCAAGCGGCCTGTGTTCGTTCTCGCCGACCGGATAGCTGTCCGTCCGGACCTGCACCAGCGCATCGTCGACACGGTGGAAACCTGCTACCGCGAGGCCGGCGAAGTGATCTTCTTGAGTGCTGCTGGTGACGAGAAGGTGCGCTTCAGCGAGCGCTTCGAATGCAAATACGACGGCACGGAGTTTCAGGATCCGCAACCGGCGCTCTTCAGCTTCAACAGTCCGGCGGGCGCGTGCCCTCGTTGCCAGGGCTTTGGAAATACTATCGATTACGACATGGACCTGGCCATTCCGGACAAGGGACTCTCGCTCGACGAAGGGGCGATTGAGCCTTGGACTAAACCGCGCGGCATGGAGTGGTGGACCTGGTTCAAAAAGAAGGTCAAGGGGAAAGTGCGCTTCAACGTCCCCTTCTGTGAACTCAGCGAGACCGAGCAGGAAACGGTGTTGGCCGGCATCCGTGAGTTCTTCGACTACCTGGAGACGAAGAAATACAAGGTTCACGTACGGGTTCTGCTCAGCCGGTACCGCGGCTACGCCCGGTGCCCTGAGTGCCACGGCTCCCGTCTGCGCAAAGAAGCCCTCTGGGTGCGAGTCGGGGACAAGACCATCGGTGATGCGGTACGGATGAACATCGCAGAGGCCCAGCAGTTTTTTGACGCCTTAACTCTTACACCCGAAGAGACTGCCATTGCCGAGAAGATCATGATCGAGATCCGCCAGCGGCTCAAATTCCTCTACGACGTCGGGCTCGAATACCTGACCCTTGACCGGCTGGCTTCGACGCTCTCGGGCGGCGAAGCGCAGCGCATCCAGCTTGCAACGTGTCTGGGATCGCGCCTGGTCGGCGCTTGCTACGTGCTCGACGAGCCGTCCATAGGACTGCATAGCCGCGATACCGCGCGTCTCATCAAGATTCTTCACGAACTGCGCGAACTCGGAAACACGATCCTGGTTGTCGAGCACGATCCCGACGTGATGCGCGCCGCCGATCACATCGTCGATTTGGGGCCGGGCGCGGGTGAACACGGCGGCATGATCGTATTTGAAGGTTCCTATCCGCAGATTGTCGCCCAGCGCAATGGCTCGTTGACGGGCCTTTATCTTCGTGGTGAAAGGCGCGTGAATGCCCCGGCCGAACGCCGCACTCCCAGGCATTGGGTCAGGTTCTTCGGCGCCCGGGAACACAATCTGAAAAATATCGATGTCGCGATCCCGCTGAATGCGCTCGCCGTCATTACGGGAGTTTCCGGTTCGGGCAAATCGACTTTGGTTCACAACGTCATCTATCGATCGCTCAACGCGCTGCTGGGCGCCCGGGGATCGGACTACAAGGCTGCGGACGGAAAAACCGGTCCCGCCGAACTGCCTGACGAAGAATCGAAGATTACTTGCCGGCGAGTGGAGGGCGCGGACCGGTTGCAGCAGCTCGTCATGATCGATCAGTCTCCCATCGGCCGCACACCGCGATCCAATCCGGTCACCTACATCAAGGCCTTCGATCTGATCCGCGGCCTGTTCGCGTCCACTAAGGAGGCCGAAAAGCGCGGCTACACTGCGGGTCATTTCTCGTTCAATGTTCCCGGCGGACGCTGCGAAACCTGTGAGGGCGACGGGACCGTCACGGTGGAGATGCAGTTCCTGGCCGATGTGGAACTGGTGTGCGAGGAATGCAAGGGCACCCGCTTCAAGAGCGGGATTCTCGATGTTCGCTACAACGGTCTGAACATACACGAGGTTCTGCAACTCACGGTGGACGACGCGATACAGTTCTTCCGCGACTCCACGCGTCTGGCCAACAAATTGAAGGTGCTGTCCGACGTGGGCCTCGGATATTTGCGGTTGGGACAGTCCGCGACCACGCTGTCGGGCGGAGAGGCTCAAAGGGTCAAGCTGGCTTCGCATCTGGGGCAAGCCAGTTCTTCCGGAACGCTCTTTATTTTCGATGAGCCGACCACCGGACTCCACTTCGACGACATTGCCAAGTTAATGGCGTCGTTCAACCGGCTGATCGAAGCCGGCGGATCGCTGCTGGTGATCGAACACAATCTGGAAGTCGTCAAAGCGGCCGACTGGGTGATCGATCTGGGGCCGGAGGGTGGAAGCCGGGGCGGAGAAGTGGTAGTCGTTGGCACCCCCGAGGATGTTGCCCGATGCGGCCGGTCCTGGACTGGGAAATATCTGGCCGCCCAAAACTAAAACGGGCCTGGCTCCGGAAAACCGGAACCACGCCCGCTGGAACCTTGAACTTTTCGCGCAGCAGCGGAAAGCTACTTCGCCTTTTTCTGTTTCTGCTGACCGACGCGGATCTTGAACATCTGCGTCTTGCCTTCCTGATAGGCCTTGTGGTCGTGCCGAGCCACCGCGTCGGCGAGGTACGCGTCGACATTGGCGTCGCGAGGCAGCACAGCCATCAAGGTGAAGGAGTCGTTACAGGTCGGACAGAAGGGCCGAAACCGCTTCACATTGGGAATTGACATACAAATTCAGTTTAGCAGAACGGCTGTTCGCTTAGCGAATCCCCTTTCCCTCGCCTGACTCGGGATAATATATCAGCATGGATTTCGGCGTGTCCCGCCCTGTAATGCGGGTGTGTCTCATTACTGCGGCAGGCTTTCTTACGTGGCTCGGGTTCAGCGCGCCTCCACCCACCTCGACGCCGTCCGACTACGCCCACGACATCCAGCCCATCTTCGCTCAATCCTGCTATGGCTGCCACGGACCCAAGTCACAGATGGGCGGGCTCCGTCTGGACGCGAAAGGTCCTGCGCTGGCCGGCGGCCAATCCGGTAAAGTAATTCTCCCCGGCAACGCGACCGGCAGCATTCTGCTTAAGCGGATCTCCGGCAGCGGCGAGCAGGCGCGGATGCCCATGGGTGGCAAGCCGCTTGCCCCCGCCCAGATCGCGACCATAAAAGCCTGGATCGAGAACGGCGCACCGTGGCCTGATGAAGGTGGTACGCCGGTTACCGAGAACAAGCCGCACTGGGCCTTCATCCCGCCCGTTCGTCCGCAGGTTCCGCAGGTCAGCCGCGCCGGCTGGGTCAGTTCGCCTGTAGACGCCTTCATCCTCGCGCGTCTCGACAAAGAGGGCCTGAAGCCTTCCCCGGAAGTAGACCGCATTACTCTGTTGCGGAGACTGAGTCTCGATCTTATCGGCCTGCCTCCCAGCCCTGAAGAGGTCGACGCCTTCCTAGCCGACCAAAGCCCGAAGGCTTACGAGAAACAGGTCGAACGCCTCCTCGCTTCGCCTCACTACGGCGAACGCTGGGCGCGTATCTGGCTCGATGCGGCGAGGTACGCGGATTCCAACGGCTACGAAAAGGACGCCCCACGCTCCGTCTGGTTCTATCGCGACTGGGTAATTAACGCCCTGAATCATGATCTACCCTACGACCAGTTCATCATCGACCAGATTGCCGGCGACATGCTACCGAACGCGACCCAGGACCAGATCGTCGCCACCGGTTTCCTCCGCAACTCCATGATCAACGAAGAGGGCGGCGTCGATCCTGAGCAGTTCCGCATGGAAGCCATGTTCGATCGCATGGAAGCGATCGGCAAAGGCATCCTGGGAGTGACCATCCAATGCGCACAGTGCCACAACCACAAGTTCGACCCCATTCGCCAGGAAGAGTATTACCGGATCTTCGCGTTCCTCAACGATACGCATGAAGCGAACGTCACGGTCTATACTCCGGATCAACAGATGAAGCGCTCGGAAATCTACCGCCGGACGCAGGAACTTGAAACCGCTTTACAGCATCGCCATCCGGACTGGATGCAGCGCATGGCTGCATGGGAGGAGCAGGTCAAGAATGATCAGCCGCCGTGGACCGTGCTGCGGCCGGAGGTGGAAGACATCTCGACCGGCGGCGAACGCGAGATTCCCATGAAGGATGGCTCCATGCTGGCGCTTGGCTACGCGCCCACTAAGCATAAGGTGAAGTTCATCGCCAAGACCGACGTTCAGAACGTCACCGCCATGCGACTCGAGTTGCTCACTGATCCGAATTTACCCGCCGGTGGTCCCGGACGTTCGACCCAGGGTCTCGGCGCATTGACTGAGTTCATCGTGGAAGCGGCTCCCGCGGATGGCCCGGCCAAAATTCAGAAGGTCAAAATCGTCAAAGCTACCGCCGATATTAATCCGCCGGAAACGCCGCTCCAGCCGAAATTCGCCGATAACAGTGGGAAGAAGCGGGTGACCGGACCGGTGCAGTACGCTATCGATTCCAATGACGACACAGCGTGGGGTATTGATGCCGGTCCTGGCCGGCGCAACCAGTCCCGCAAAGCTGTCTTCAATTTCGAGAAGCCGGTGTCGTTCCCGGGCGGCACGGTCTTCAATATTTATCTTGCGATGATGCACGGCGGTGCCAACTCGGACGACAACGAAAATAACAATTTGGGACGCGTCCGCCTCTCGGTTACTATCGCGCCCGATCCGCACGCTGACCCGCTGCCGCAGAATGTGCGGGACATCCTCAGCATCCCGCGGGACCAGCGCTCGCCCGCGCAGCTTCGCGCCGAGTTCAGCTACTGGCGGACCACTGTTCCCGAATGGAAAGACGCGGATGATCAGATTGCGGCGATCTGGCGTGAATACCCTGAGGGCGCAACTCAGTTGGTGTTGAATGCGCGGCTGGACGATCATCGCGAGACCCACATCTTGAAGCGCGGCGACTTCCTGCAGCCGGATGCGCGCGTCGAGCCAGGCGTGCCCGCATTCCTTAATCCGCTGCCCGCCAATGCTCCCCTGAACCGGCTGACCTTCGCTAGATGGCTGGTCGATCGCAAGTCGCCAACCACCGCGCGTTCGATCGTGAATCGGATCTGGCAGTCGTATTTCGGCACCGGCATCGTGGCTACCGCGGAGAATTTCGGAACCCAGTGCGATCCGCCGTCGAACCAGGAACTGCTCGATTGGATGGCGGTCGAGTTCATGGATTCGGGCTGGAGTTTGAAGAAACTGCATCGCACCATCGTGCTCTCGTCGGCGTACCGGCAATCGTCCGTAGTCTCACCGGAAATGCTGTCGAAGGATCCCGATAACCGGCTGATCGCGCGGGGTCCGAGGCTGCGTGTGGATGCCGAGATCGTACGTGATGTGGCTCTCTCCGCGAGCGGATTGCTGAATCCGCAAGTCGGGGGACCCAGCGTCTATCCACCGGCACCATCATTCCTCTTCGAACCGCCGGCCAGTTACTCAAAGAAATCCTGGAAATCGGCCGAAGGTCCGGATCGCTATCGACGTGCACTCTATACGTTCCGCTTCCGGTCGGTCCCGTATCCCGCACTGCAGGCGTTCGATGCGCCCAACGGAGAATCCTCGTGCGTCCGGCGCTCGCGATCCAATACGCCGCTGCAGGCCCTGACGACGCTGAATGAGCCGCTGTTCGTCGAAGCCGCGCAAGCACTCGCGATGCGAACGTTGAAGGATGGAGGCACCCGGGACCAGGACCGCATCGCCTACGCCTTCCGCCTCTGCGTGTCAAGGCCACCCACCGGGCAGGAAACGGAAGTGCTCCTCAAACTTCTGGACAAGCAGCGGACGCGCCTATCTGAGGGTTGGCTGAGCGCGAAAGACCTGGCGGGCGCCACTCCGCCGCCCGGTTCAACCCCCACTCAATTGGCCGCGTGGACCGCTGTGTCGCGTGTTCTGCTCAATCTCGACGAGACCATCACCAAGGAATAATGATGAACTGCCAGGACCCTCTCTACCGCGGAATGCTTCCCAAAGAAATAACCCGCCGCTGGTTCTTCGAACAGTGCGGAGTAGGCCTCGGCACTATGGCGCTGGGCCAACTCTTCGCGGAGGCAGGCCTTGCGTCAAACGATCCCGCTGACCCGCTGGCTCCCAAAAAGCCGCCGCTGCCGGCTCGCGCGAAGCACGTGATCTTCCTCTTTATGGCGGGTGCGCCCAGCCATCTCGAACTCTTCGACTATAAACCGCAGCTCGCGAAATTCGACGGCACTCTGCCGCCGCCGGAGTTGTTGAAGGGTTATCGCGCCGCCTTCATCAATCCGAACTCGAAGTTGCTCGGTCCCAGGTTCAAGTTCCAGCGCTACGGCAAAAGCCAGACTGAGCTATCCGAACTGCTGCCTCATCTCGGCGAGATAGTCGATGAGGTCGCCATCGTGAAGTCGATGGTCACCGATGCGTTCAACCACGCGCCGGGCCAGCTTCTGATGAACACCGGCACCATGCAGTTCGGACGCCCGAGCATGGGCGCGTGGGCTCTTTACGGCTTAGGCTCCGAGACCAGGGACCTGCCAGGCTTCGTCGTTTTCAGCTCCGGCACCAAAGGTCCGAGCGGTGGCGACAGTTGTTGGGGCAGTGGATTTCTTCCCACGCTCTACCAGGGTGTCCAGTTCCGCACCGGCGGCGATCCGGTGCTCTACTTGTCCAACCCGCCCGGCGTCGATGCCGAGTTGCAGCGCGACTCGCTGGACGCGATCAAAGAGTTGAACCAGATACGGCTCAGTGCCGCCGGAGATCCGGAGATCTCGACGCGCATCAATTCGTTCGAGATGGCGTTCCGCATGCAAGGCGTCGCGCCTGACCTGATGGACATCGCGAAAGAACCCAAAGAGACACTGGAGATGTACGGTGCCGAACCCGGCAAAGCGTCATTCGCCAACAACTGCCTGCTGGCGCGCCGCCTGGTCGAGAAGGGCGTGCGTTTCGTGCAGCTCTATCACGAAGCCTGGGACCAGCATACAAACCTGGTGAAGGATCTCCAGAAGAACTGCCTGAACACCGATCGCGCCGCGGCTGCTCTGGTCAAGGATCTCAAGCGCCGTGGACTGCTCGATGAGACGCTGGTTGTTTGGGGCGGCGAATTCGGCCGCACTCCGATGGTCCAGGGCGGCGCCGACGGACGCGACCACCATCCCAACGCATTCACCATGTGGATGGCCGGCGGCGGCATCAAGTCCGGAGTACGGATCGGCGAAAGCGATGACCTGGGTTTCAATGTAGTGAAGGACCAGGTGCACGTTCACGATCTACATGCCACAATGCTGCAGCTACTCGGCTTTGACCACACGAAACTGACCTATAAGTTCCAGGGACGTAACTTCCGCCTCACTGATGTGCACGGTAACGTGGTCCCTCAGCTGATCGCGTAACACAGACCTGGTGCGCCCTCCTGTCAGGCGGTAGGGCAGACTGACGCGGGTCATAATTACAAACGTACGATCTTCGTCGACTTAAACTTTTTTAGAGCGTTGCGTGAATCCACGATGAGTTTCGCGCGATCGACCAGTTTGGCGTAATCGAAAGACGAGTGATCCGTGACGATGACTACGCAATCTGCGTTGGCAGCTTCTTCTTCGCTAACTGCCTTAACTTCCCGATCGCCGAGACGAATCGACGCGACGTGCGGATCAGCGTAACTTACGACTGCGCCATGCCGTTCGAGCAGTAACATCACGTCCAGGGCAGGGGATTCACGGACATCGTCGATGTCGCGTTTGTAAGACATGCCGAATACCAGTACTTTCGAATTCTTCAACGGCTTGGCGTGATCGTTTAACGCATTCTGGATTTTCTGCACCACGAAATGCGGCATCTGTCCATTGATATAACCAGCCAGTTCGATGAATCGTGCCTCAATCCCCGACTGCTTGGTTTTCCACGAAAGGTAGAAGGGATCGATCGGAATACAATGGCCGCCGAGCCCCGGTCCTGGATAAAAGGGCATGAAGCCAAACGGCTTGGTAGCCGCCGCATCGATGATTTCCCACACGTTGATGCCCATACCGTCACACATGATCGCGATCTCGTTGACCAGGCCGATGTTGATCATGCGGAACGTATTTTCGAGCAGTTTCACCATTTCGGCGACCCGTGTGGAACTGACTGGCACCACATGTTCAAGTGCCTGCGCGTAGAACAAAGCACCGACTTCCGTGCAGGCCGCGGTAACCCCGCCGACAACTTTGGGGATGTTTTTGGTCTGATACTTCGGGTTGCCGGGATCAACGCGTTCCGGCGAGAAGCACAGGAAGAAGTCCTGTCCGACGGTCAATCCGGACTTGCTGAGCATCGGCAACACGAGCTCGTCCGTGGTCCCTGGATAAGTCGTGGATTCGAGGATGACCAGCAGCCCGGCGTGCAGGTAGCGCTCGATTTCGCGACAGGCCGCATCGATGTAGCTCATGTCCGGATCTTTGGTCTTGCGAAGCGGAGTGGGGACAGCAATATTGACAGTATCCAGTTCGAGCAGCACGGAGAAATCTGTGGTGGCTCGCAGCTTGCCCGATTGCACTAGCGGCGCGAGGTCCTCAGTTTTAATGTCTCCGATGTAGGATACCCCTGCATTCACCAGATCAGTCTTTTCCTGGTTCAAATCAATCCCGGTTACATCAAAACCAGCCTTCGCGAATTCGACCGCCAAAGGGAGACCGACGTAGCCTAATCCAACCACACCGACCCGAGCTCGCCGCGATGTGATCTTCTCGGCGAGAATAGACGCGGTAGTTGTCAATTCTGATGGCGTAATTACGGTGCTCATGCTTTGGCAATTATCTCATGCCGATAATAACCCTCGGCAACTATTTGAGCGGGTCCCGAGAGATACACGGGAGTTTCGGGCCCATTCCAGGCTAGTACCAGATCCGAAACGACCACCGGGGTCCTCGCGAGTCCTAGTACGATGGCCGTTACCGCGGCTCCTGTCGAACCGGTACCGGAACTCATAGTCTCTCCCGCTCCTCTTTCGAAGAAGCGAACCTCAATCTCATTTCTTCCAACCGGCCGGACAAATGACACGTTGGTGCGATTCGGGAATCTTGGGTGACGCTCAGTCTCCGCTCCAACACCCCGCCAGTCGAAATCGAAGTTCGCGACGATGTAGGCGCACTGCGGATTACCGACGTCGAGCAGCGTCGCCTCGCGCGGTCCCGTCGACAGAGCGAGCGTCTCCCGCAGCGCGACCACCTGCGGAACGCCCATGTTCATTTCGAACTGATACTCGCTGCCCTCGCGGCCGAGTAGACGCAGATGCTTGATCCCTGCGCCGGTACGGATGCGGATGTCCTCCGTCGCGTGGCCGCCTTGCTCTATCAATAGCGCGGCAGCGCAGCGTGTGCCGTTGCCTGAAATCTCGGGTTCGCTGCCATCGGAGTTAAACAGCCGGATGGTGGCATCGAAGCCTTCGCCTGGCGAAGCATCGACCAACATCCAGCCGTCCGCGCCGACACCGGTGTAGCGGTGGCAGATCGCTTCGGCAATTTGAGGAAGCTGAGACTCGCCGGTCTGTGTGTCTGGCGGCGCGTCCGCCCTCCAAGTCAGCAGGAAATCATTTTTGGCTCCGTGAGCCTTAACGAAGGGAATATTCATGGCGGTGATAGATTTCAATCGGGATGGCTTTTGGCACGCTGATCTCGGTGGCCAGATCGTATTGCACACCCAGCATTCTCGCGCGGTGGATCGTCTCGTCGACCGGGTCGCCACGCTGTGCGACGGCCCAGTCCTCCCATAGAAACAAGTCAGGACGATTGACCGCGGCTTGCCATTCGGGCGAATCGTCCCAGGTGAGCGTACGGCCGAAATGGATGCCGGTCTCGCGGAAGATGCCGCTGATATCGCCAAAGGTCGTGAAGAAGGAATCGGTGGACTTCGCGTGCATTTCCAGATAAGACGCGGCGGAGTGGGTCCACGCGCGGCGAGCAATGGAGTTCTGCTCCGATTCCTTCCAGGTGATCCAATTTTCGTGATCGGCATGAAAGACCCAGAAGCTCGTGCCAGCTAGAATGACCACAACGGCAGCAACCGGCCTCGGTCTGAGCAATAGGGCGCCGGCTCCGAAGGCCAGCAACGGCAGCATCGCGAGCGCGTAGCGTGTGTTGTACCAACTAAACGGCCATAGCGTCGGGATGTGAATCGGCTGGGCAGAAGAGTGCATGCTCCAGATGATGAACGCGGGCCACAAAGCCAGGAATGCGACCGGCCAGATGGCCCTCCGCCACAGCGACGCGACGCATCCGATCGCGCCGAGCCACAGTAAAGGCCAGCCAGCCACCAGTTTAGCCGCGGTGAAATAGTATTGCATTGCCACGCGCCAATTGCCGTGACCAGGGTAGGGCCGGCCGCCCTGAATCGCGCGCGGGGAACCCTCGCCGTTATAGAAGTAAAGCATGTTACCGGACAGCCACCAGTTGTAGAATAGCCACCACACGACACCGAGGGATGCCAGCACGCCGAAAAGCAAAACCTTCGGAACTCTCGCCCGCCGGGTGACGAAAAGAATATACAGCGTCACGAATGGGATGAAAATCCAGCCTTCATAGCGAGTCAGGCTAGCTGCCAGACACATCAATGCCGCGCCCACCAGGTCGCCAATCGACTGCGTTTCATGGTATCGCGTGGTGAAAAAGAGGATTCCCATCAGGCCCAGGAAGAAGACGGCCTCCATCATGGGAATGGATTGCACATAGAGCGCGTTGGGATTCAGCACGAACAGCGCCATCGCGCACCATGCCGACGCCGGCCCCAGGACTCGCCTTGTGGCAGCAAAGAGAAAGATGGCCGCGGCCGTGAAACAAACGGCGCTGGGGATCGCTCCGGCTAAACCGCTGCGCCACAATCGATCGTAGATCACGAGCGGCAGCATCAGGACATGCGTCAGCGGGAGCCACGGAATCCCGAGCTCTTCATAGCCGGTATGGCGAGCTTCCGCAATCCGGCGAGCGATATTCAGATGTGCTTCTGCGTCGCCCCAATAGAGAGTGAAGCCATGCAAATAAGTCCAGAGGAGCGATAGTCCACTGATCATGGCGACTGCTGCTGTCGCCAGGATCAGTTCCGCACGCTCAGAAACCAGTGCAGGCTTTGAATTCGTTGTAGCGATCGTCGATCTCCGCCCGGGTCAGCGTCCGGAACCGGTCCACACCGAACTTCTCGCAGCAGAAACTACCCATTACCGAACCGTAGATGACGGCGCGCCGGAGTTCTGCGACGTCGATTCCGCCGTTCTGCGGCTGGATTCCACGGCTTGCCAGATAGCCAATGAAACCGCCGGCGAAACAGTCGCCCGCGCCCGTCGGATCGAAGACTTCTTCAAGAAGGTACCCGGGCGCCATGAAGTGGCAGTTGCGGCGAAACAGCACCGCGCCATATTCCCCGCGCTTGATCACCAGCGTATGCGGACCCAGGTCCAGAATCTTGGATGCAGCGCGGCGCAGATTGTTCTCGCCGGAAAGCATCTTGGCTTCGCTGTCGTTGATGAGCAGGAAATCCCATTGGGCGATGGTGGCGAGCAGCTCGTTGCGATAATCCGAGATCCAGTAGTTCATTGTGTCGCCGCCGGCGAGTTGGATACTGTTCATCTGCGCCCGCACCTGTTTCTGCAACGCCGGTTGAATATTGCCAAGCAACAGGTAAGGTTTGGCTCGATAGGATGCGGGAAGCTTGGGCTGGAAATCCGCGAACACATTCAACTCGGTGGTCAACGTCTCACGTTCATTCATGTCGTGCGAGTACACGCCTGACCAGAAGAACGTTTTGCCGGGAGCGCGCTCCAGGCCCTCCAGATCGATCCCGCGGTCGATGAGAAAATCATAATCTGTCTGCGCGAAATCATCGCCGACCACGGCCACAATATGGGGCTTAGTGAAAAAGCTTGCGGCTAGAGAAATATAAGTGCATGCTCCGCCTAGCATGCGATCGACTTTTCCGTGCGGAGTTTCCACTCCGTCATATGCGACTGAGCCCACGACGACCAATGACATTCGATTGATTGTACCGTGACGCCCCGCGGCAGCACGAATTTTCCGAGCCGCGACCGTCAGGAAGGTGAGAGAAAACCGATTCGCAGGCCAAAGATCTATTCCGCACGGCTGACAAGTGCTGTTTAATCAAGGTGGAGTAGGCCTTTGGCCTGCGGCTTCCCGGATGCAAACCGATTTTTCACAGTTTCTCAGGGAGTCGTTACGCGAGCTTTCGCAGGCAGTCGGAAGTGCAACTTGCCCGCCGGCCGTACTTTCCAGTAGTCGCTGCGAGACGTCGCTGACTCTTGGTCTGGAGTCCGTTTATGTCCCTGTTGTACAATGAAAATCCAGAGGAAATCGCATTGATGAAGAACCAGCCCATCTCCGCCGCAGTTCTCTTTCTTATTGCGCTTCCAGCCGGCGCAGCCGATTCTGTTCTCGTTGTCGATCGCGGATTGCCGCAGGCGAATGTGAACAATGTTTCAGTCGACTCGCGCTCTAATGTGCGCTGGAGCAGTGAAGATCATGGGTTTGTCGGGGACGATTTCACGGTCGGCGCGCCCGGTGAAACATGGGTAATCGATAAGATTCGCACCTGGGCTGTTCCGCAAATCTCCGTGACGTCTTCCAAACACTTGGGCGATTTATATCAGGATATACGTCTGTATTTTGGTTCAACGTCAAACGCGTTGACGCCGATTGCGTCGACATTGCTCCGCCAAGGTAGCGATGCACCGGAGAACACGTCAGTCCGGATTACGGACCTCACGCAGAATGGCGCCACTCCCTATGAAGAATTCGGCAATGATCTTCGCGTCGTGCAGATCGAGTTCACGCAATTGAACGCGACGGTGCAGGGTGGCGTGAAATATGGGTTCGGCGTGTGGGGAATGGGGCGGCCGGTTCCCGAGAAGGAAGGCAAGATTCAGTCCTGGTTTAATCTTGCTTCCAACGCCGCACTTAGCGCGACTCAGCAGGATGGCGCCGATGACACTCTGCTGCTCTTTGACGGCGCCGGTAAATTCGAAGGGACTTTCAGTTCGAACGGCAACCAGTGGAACAAGTCCTCTGATATTAATGTGCAGGTTTTTGCGCACCGGGTCCCGACGGTCTCGTCTGGCCAGTAGCGCCTTAGTGAGCCGCTGCCGCGAGATGGCTCGCGACAACCTGCTCCGTCACCCAATCCGTGACGATCGCGGTCTTGCCTGAGGACACCAGGGGCGACCCCTCCAGCACCGCGCTGACAAAGTTTTCCACGCACGGATAGTGCAGATTTTCCGGCGCAGGAATCTCTTCGCGTCCTTGCGGATACACCAATTCGGGACCGAAGAGGGGAGTCAGGCTGATCTCGCCGTCCGTCCCGATAATCCGGAACTCGTCGCGAAAGACCCTGGAATGCCACCGCACGTCGACCATGGCGCGCACGCCGTTCTCATATTCGGCCAGCACCGTTGCGCTATCTTCCACTTCCGTCGGCTGGACCAGCGTGGAGAGTTGCCCGGTGACGCGCTTAGGTACGCCAAAAAAATAATTCATCAGATCGATGCGGTGCGATGCAATGTCGTACAAAGGACCGCCGCCGGCGAGTTTCGGGTCGACCAGCCAGCCGCGAAAACCATTCTCCGGATAAAACCAGTCGTGCATCGTTGCCTCGGCCAGTACCGGCCGTCCGATGGCGCCGGATTCGACGAGCGCCTTGGCGCGTTGCACCTTCCCGTACATGCGGCGATAGTACGCGACGCCGAAGACCCTCCCGGTCTTTTCAGCCGTCTCTTGTATCGAACAGGCTTCGGAGTAATTCATCGCGACGGGCTTCTCGCAAAGTACATCCTTGCCGGCGAGCATCGCGGCGATCGCCTGCGATGCATGCAGCGCTACGGGCGTGCCGACGTAGACCGTGTTCGCGCCGGATTCCTTCAGTGCAGCGGTGAGATCGGTCCATCCAGGTACGCCGTAGGCGGCAGCCTTTGCGGGATCGCGCGTCACGACCCCCACGAGCCGGCTTCGCTTCTCGGAAAGTATCGCGGGAATGACGCGCCGGGTTGTAATGTCGCCTATACCAATGACCAGCCAGTCGAGCATGCTACGCCGCCCCCAGCGCGCGCTCGAGATCGGCGATAATATCGTCGACTCCTTCGATCCCGACCGACAGGCGAACCAGGCTCTCGCGAATGCTCATCCGTTCACGATGCCTGGGAGAAACCTCGCGGTGGGAACTCATGTGCGGATACAGGATCATCGAGTGCACATCGCCTACCGACGTTGCGGGCACAATCATCTTCAGCGCATTCAGAAACCGGAAGACCTCGGTGCGGCCGGCATGCTTCAACTCGAAGCTGACCACGGCTCCGTAGAGGTTTGGCGCAAACACGCGCCGGATGGCCTCGGCATCCGGGTGCTTCGGGTCGGATGGATAGTAGACTCGTTCGACTGCGGGGTTGGACGATAGCGCACTGGCTACTCGACACGCGTTGGCGCACTGCCGCTCCATGCGCAGCGGGAACGTCTTGATGCCGCGCATCGCGAGATAGGCTTCGAACGGTCCGAGCACCGGACCCACGATTCGTGAATAAGCCCGCAAAGGCTCCAGATTCTCTTCATCGCTGATCACGATTCCGCCGAGCACATCGCCGTGTCCCGCAAGGTACTTGGTCAGGCTATGCACTACGAAATTGGCGCCGATTTCGAGCGGACGCACAATCAACGGCGTCGCAAACGTGTTGTCGACGATCAGCGCCGCACCCGCGGATTTAGCCAACTGCGCGATACGGTCAACTTCGGCCACCCGCAGGATGGGATTGGTGATGGTCTCCATCAGCAGCGCCCCCGGCTTGGCATCGATCACGGTTTTGTTCAACGCGTCCAGATCGCAGAAGTCGACGAACTTGACGTGCACGCCCATTGGGTCGAGCACTTTCATGAGCAGGCTGATACTCGCGCCGTAAAGCGACTCCGCGGCGACGACGCACTTGCGCCGGTCCGTGAGCGCGGTTGCCAGCGCCACCTGTAGCGCGGCCATTCCGGAACTGCAAGCCAGCGCGCCCGCGCCCGATTCGAGCGACGCCATCAATACTTCGAGTGCGTCGTTACTGGGGTTGCTGTAGCGTGAATACGAAGGCCCGGGCTCTTCGCGCCCGAAGACCTTGTCGAGTTGCTCGATATCCCGATAGATGAAGCTGGATGCTGTGTAAATCGGCGTGGTAACCGGAACAAAACCTTCCAGCGGTTTACGGTCGCCTGCATGGACCGCGCGTGTCTGCAGGCGGCCGGGGCTCGATTTCTCGCCTATTTTCTCGGCTATTTTCTCTTCCATCGTATTCCGTCCTTGGTATCTTCCAGAATGATTCCTTTGGCCGTCAACTCGTCGCGAATCGCATCCGAGCGTTTGAAGTCGCGAGATTTGCGGGCGTGCTGGCGTTCGGCGATCAGCGCTTCTACCTGTTCGTCGGAAAATGCGTCCGCGGACCGCGTCACCTCCAGCACTTCAAAAACCGAGTCGAACAACTGCAACAACTCGCTCGCAGCCTCCACGTTGCCCGCGTGGAACTCGCCGGAATCCATCGCGGTGTTGGTATCGCGGATGTACTCGAAGACGGCGGCCAATGCCTCAGCTGTGTTGAGATCGTCGTCCATGGCGTCACGGAATGTTTTTACGGCCTCCGCGGTACGCTCCACCAGTTGTTGGTTCACGCCATCCGGAAACTTCCCGGTCTCCAGGCGTAGTTTGTAGTTGCGCACCCGGTCGATCGCCGTGGCAGCCGATTTCAGCCCCTCGAACGTAAAGTTCAGGCTCTTGCGATAGGGGACCGAGGCCAGCAGGTAGCGTACCGTCTCGGGCGGATATCCGCGGCCCAGAATGTCCCGGAGCGTGTAGAAATTGCCGAGTGACTTGGACATCTTCTGGCCGTCCACCAGGAGAAACTCGGCATGCATCCAGACGCGCGCGAACGGCTTGCCGGTCAGCGCTTCGGATTGCGCAATCTCGTTCTCATGATGCGGAAACACCAGGTCGATGCCGCCGGCGTGGAGGTCGAGCGTCTCACCGAGATACCGGATTGCCATCACGGAGCACTCGATATGCCAGCCGGGACGACCCGGACCCACTTTCGTTTCCCAAAACGGCTCGTTGGTCTTGGGCGCCTTCCACAGAACAAAATCGCGGGCGTCGGCTTTTTCGTATTCGTCGACATCCACCCGGGCGCCCGCCTTCATGCCGCTGAAGTCATTGTGCGAGAGCTTCCCGTATTCGGGAAACCGCGAGATGCGGTAGTACACCGACCCATCGGTGTTGTACGTGTAGCCTTTGTCGCCGAGCGTAGCGATCGCATCGGCCATTTCGTTGATATGTTCGGTCGCGCGCGCGACGTGTTCGGGCATCTCCAGTCGCAGAAGCTTGGCGTCTTCGAAGAAGGCCTGTGTATAAACATTGCTGTACTCGGCCAGCGACTTGCCTTGCGCCACTGCGTTGCGAATGATCTTGTCGTCGACGTCCGTGATATTCATGACGTGATCGAGTTGGTAGCCGCTGGCGCGAATCCATCGCCGCAGCAGGTCGTAGAAGATGAAGCTGCGGAAGTTCCCGATATGAGCGAAATCGTAGACCGTGGGTCCGCAAGTATACATGCGGACCGTGTTGTCGCGTTCGGGCGCAAAAGGTTGCAGTTGGAGCGTTAGCGTGTTGTAGAAGCGCAGGGCCATGTGAGGGTAAATTTCATGGTACCAATCCACAGACTGAAGTCTGTGTTGCGAACGCGGCTAGCAGACTGAAATCCGCATTTACAGGAATGCCTGAATCAGCATGATAATCGCGATTCCGAAGAGCGCCACAATGAATTTCGCCGTCGACCAGGTCTTCAGCGTCTGCGGCACAGTTAAACCAAAATACTGGTTCACCATCCAGAATCCGGCGTCATTCACGTGCGAGATCATGGTCCCCCCGCAACAGACCGCGAGGTAAACCATCTCAGGCCGGTATCCGCCCGCGACTTTGGCCATCGGCGCAATGATACCCGCGGCGGTGAGGATGGCGACTGTGGCCGACCCTTGCGCCAGGCGCATCAGTCCCGACATCAGAAAGGCCACCAGTAGCAGAGAAACGTGCGACGATGCCAGCAGCTTTCCCATGGTGTCGCCGGCCCCGGTGTCTACGATGATTTGTTTCAGCGCGCCCCCACCGCCCATGATGAACAACAGGCTGCCGATCGGCGCCAGGGAATCGGTGGCCAGTTTGGCGATTTTGTTACGATTGAGCCCGCGCATCGCGCCCAGGAAAATCATCGACGCGAGCGCGGTTACGGTGAGCGCCGTGAACGGATGCCCGAAGAACTGCACGATCTTATTCTGCCGATCGATAAACGTTGTCGCGATCATCAATACCGGCAGAATGAGCAGCAGAATCACCAGGCCGACCGCCGGCGGTTTACCATCCCGCGCGATCTCCGGAAGGTCCGCAAAGGCCGGCAGCGGCACATACAAACGGCGCGCGATCCATCGGCCGTAAACGATTCCGCCCGCGATGATCATCGGAATCGACAGCCCTATCCCGTACATCATCGCCGTTCCGAAATCCGCGCCCAGTAATTGAGACGCCGCAGCGGCCCCGGGATGCAATGGCACCATGGCATGCGCGACAGTCATCGCGGTCGCCATCGGAATCCCGAAAAACAGGAGTGATTTCTTCGACTCTTTCGTCAGGCTCCATATCACCGGAATCAAGACAATAAAAGCGACTTCGAAAAAGAGCGGCAGTCCGACCAGAAATGAAGCGAGCAGTACGGCCCAGATCGCGCGTTCGCGACCGAACTTTTCGAGCAGCCAATCGGCCAGCACACGCCCGCCGCCGGAACTTTCGATATACGCGCCGATCATCGCGCCGAGGCCCAGCACGATGGCGATAAATCCCAGTGCTTCGCCAAAACCTTTCTGGATGGACGCTAGCACTGCCAGCGGATTCATGCCCGCCGCCAGTCCCAGCGCCATGCTGGTAATGACTAACGCCAGCGCGGCATGCAGGCGTACCAGCAGTATCAGGACCAGCAGCAGGCCGACGGCCGCAAGAGTGAGAGGAAGAATGGGCATGCGATTGAGTTTAATTAGCATATCCTTTTCGACGCCCGCCGTAGGGCAGGCTATCGTTTTGTGTGGCCTGCCTGATGTCTTACAATGTCCCGATGCGATGTGTTTTGCTGATTGTCCTGACGATCACCGTTGGCTACGGACAACGCCAGATAAGCGACTCGGAAGTTCGCGAGGTGCACCGGTCGGCGCTGCTCATCGACACACACAACGATGTGACCAGCAAGACTATCTCCGGCTTCGATATCGGCCGCCGATCGAATACCGGCCATACAGACCTGCCCCGCTTACGCGAGGGCGGTGTCGGCGCGGTTTTCTTTGCCGCTTATGTCGCACCGGAATACGCGAAAAGTCACACTTCAGCCAATCGCGCGCTGCAAATGATCGATACCATACGCCACGATATCGTGGCGCGGCAGCCGAATGACTTCGCGCTGGCGCTCACCGCGGATGACATCGTCGCGGCACACCAGAACGGTAAGATCGCGGCCCTGATCGGGATCGAAGGCGGCCATGCGATCGAAGACAGCCCGCGGCTCCTGCGCGATTTCTACGCCCTGGGGGCGCGCTACATGACGCTCACGCATACCAACACGAACAGTTGGGCGGACTCATCGGGCGATTTGAGTGACAAGTCGGTCCAGCATCATAACGGTCTTACCGATCTCGGCCGGCAGGTGATTCAGGAGATGAACCGCGTCGGTATGATCGTGGACATTTCGCACGTTGCTGACAAGACTTTCTGGGATGCCCTGGAGTCGAGCAAAGCTCCCGTTTTCGCTTCGCACTCGTCCTGCCGCGCGCTTTGCAATGTGCCGCGCAATATGAGCGATGAGATGATTGCGGCGCTCGCGAAGAAAGGCGGCGTAATCCAGATAAACTTCAACTGCAGCTTTTTGTCGCAGGCGCGGCGTGCGACTCTCGCGGACGTGGTGGCGCACATCGACCATGCAGTGAAGATTGGCGGGATCGGCGCCGTAGGAATCGGAAGCGATTTCGATGGTGTGACGTGCACGCCCTTGGGGCTGGACGATGTCTCGAAGTTTCCCAACCTGACGCGGGCTTTGCTCGAGAAGGGCTACTCCGCGGCAGACATTCGAAAAATCTACGGCGGCAATACCCTGCGGCTCATGCGCGAGGTGGAGAAAGCGCGTGAAAAAAACACAGACTGAAGTCCGCGTTACAGTTTCCAAAACAGCAGCATGCCTATGATGAGCATCGCGAAAGACAGCAGCGTAAGCGGCAATCCGACGCGCACGAAATCTTTGAACTGATAGTTCCCCGGACCCATGACCAACAGGTTGACTGGATGCGCGACGGGTGTCAGAAAAGCCGCGGAGCATCCGATTGCCGTGGCCACTGCGACCGCCTGTGGATTGTGGTGCAACCGGATCGCCGCGGCAATCGTAATCGGACCGGTTACCAGCGCCGCGACCTGTCCACCGATAATCTGCGTCAGCAGCGCCGTCAACAGATATGCGCCGGCGACCAGTCCGATGCCGTGGAAGGGTCCGACCCATCCCACGACCGAGTCGCTGACCATCGCCGCGAGGCCGGTATGCACCATGGCAAGGCAAACCGAGTACATGCCGCCGATGAGAAACAGCGCCTGCCAGGGCATCGATGCATACGCGTCCTCAATCGAGAATAGTCCGGTCAGGCAGAGGCAAACTGCGCCGATGAGCATCGCCAGAAAAACCGGCACACCGGCGATCGATGCCATGACCGCAGCCGCCAGTATGGCTGCGCTCGCGAGCGCCATCCCGCGTTGCACCGGTAAATCGCTGGGGTCCGGATCGAACACAATCAGGCCCGACGTCTTTCGGAGCAAGGGCAACCGCTCGGGGCTGCCCACCAGCAACAGACAATCGCCCACATGCAATTGGATCGTCGCCACATCCGTCCGGTAACTGCGCTGCTGCCGCAACAGAGCGACCGCGGTGAATCCGTGATATTTGCGGAATTCGAGTTCGCGCAGCGAGCGGCCTTCGAGACGCGACTGCGGCGCGATCATGGTCTCGACCAGCATCACTCCCATTAGTTCTTTTCCGTCGTGATTGCGTCCGATTTCGACCCCCGCAATCTGACCGACGCGCTCCTCACGTCCCACAGCGAGCAACAAATCGTTAGGCTGCAGCACGGCGTCGGAGCCCGGTGCGAATATCGCATCGTCGCCGCGCCAGATCGCGGCGACGGCGACTCCGAGTTGACGTGCGATCCCGCTGGCGTCGAGCGTGCGTCCGGCGAGAATCGAACCCGGTATCACGCGAAGCTCCCATAGCCTTTCAGCGAGTTGATAATGTTTTGCGAGGTTGGCGCCGGTGCGGCGAACCAGGCTGACCTCGGGTCCGGGATCGCGATCGGGAAGCAAACGCGGACCCAACGCCCAGAGAAACACGAGCCCCGCGAATGCCATTAACCCGCCGGTCGGGGTAAAATCCAGAAAGTGTAGCGGCTTCTGCGGGGGATTGGCGGAGACGAGCAAGTCGCTCATGATGATGTTCGCAGTGGCGAAGTAAGTCGCAACTCCGCCCAGCAGACTGCCGTACGCAACGGGGATCAGCAACTTACTGGTCTTCACGCCGGTCCTGCGGCTCGCATCGATAGCGCTCGGAAGTACCAGCGCCGCGGCCGCCAGGTTGT
Organism: Terriglobia bacterium; assembly: GCA_963747535.1. Taxonomy (GTDB): domain Bacteria; phylum Acidobacteriota; class Terriglobia; order Bryobacterales; family Bryobacteraceae; genus CAVVFX01. The sequence goes on along the minus strand of CAVVFX010000023.1, from coordinate 87,460 downwards.
TCATGAAAAGTGACAGGAGCGCCGAGGCACCCGTGAACAGCAGAATCAGCCGGCGTTCGGAGCTGCCGCCCCAAGCCACGATATGCGAAGCCACCCACCGCGCCGCGCCACTTTTTTCCAGTGCGCTCGTGAGGACGAAAAGACTGATCAGAATCAGTATGACCGGCTGGCTGAAACCGGCAATCGCTTTCACCGCGTCCTGAGGCGTTTGGGCCGGACCGAAAATACTCCAGCCCGCAAACTGCGCCACTCCCAATGTCGCGGACATAGCGAGTGCGGCGACGTCCAGCCGGAGCTTATTCGCGTACACCAGCAGGAGCGGAACGATACTCACCACCAGGACGAGAATCTGCTCGCGGCTCATTTGGCAAATGCTCCGGCGGGAGCCGGTTTTCCACCGGCCCACGCAAGCACTTCCTTCTCCCCGTAGCGCGCCATCAGGTGTCGGACACGATCGAGCGCCGATGCTCGCGCAGGCGAACGCGGTTCGACGGCGCTCATGGCGAGCGCCAGCCCTTCGCGAAACCAATCGGGTAGATCACGTGGCGCCTTGCTCTCAATCACAGCGTGCCAGATCTCGTGCTGGACCGTCGGGCCGTCGACGGACGGTTGTGCGCGAATTACCGTTCCACGCGTGCTGGCCACCACGTTGCCGGATTCGCCGGTGGCATCGCGGAACGTCTCGACGGTAGGAAAAATCATCAGCTTGATGCGCTGCGAAACCTTCCATCCTGCGCGCGATTCTGCGCTGCGCAACGAGGATTCGGCGGGCGCAACCCAACGCCGGTCTGCTTCGTTCGTAGTCCACAAGTCCACGCGCTCACCCGACAGGACGCGCCACCGGAGACCGCGCGCCGTCAGCCCGACCGCCGTACCCGGATAGTAAGCCGCGAGAATTTCACGATTCTGTGCGCCGGCGTGCGCCATAGCTTCCGCGCCGGTCTGGCAAAGTCCGATGCCGTGGCCCGCGCCATACCCCGAAAAGATGACCCGATCGTTGCGCACGTTAGCTGAATAGAGATCGCTGCGTACGAGATTCCAGCCGAGGACGCGTCCTGCGCCGAGCCGGAAGTTCGTCGCGTTTATAGTGCGCGATGGAGAGATGCGGACGGATTGCGCTCGTCCCGACGCGGTTCGCGAAACGATTTCGACAGTCGTGACGGGTTCACCAAGAGCCCGTGTGAGATCGCCAAGCGGAATCTCCGCACTCCACTGCTTGCGACCCTGGCGCTGACACCGGGCATCCTCCCGGCCGGGCAGATAAGGCTCGCCGCCTGCTTCGGTAACGCCCCCACAATCCTGGTTGTAGTAAGCCTCGGCAGGTGAACCCTGATACCAGACCAGTTCCCCGGACGTCGCTTCCACGGCATCACGCATGGCACGCGTGATGGCCGCGGGTTTGAAATTCTGGCAGTGGGTCAGCGAACAGAAATCAAATCCTTCCGCGCTGTGGCGTCCGCGAAACCGGACCGCATAGGTACGCGCCGCGATGGCCATGGCACAGAGTGCCTGCGGCTCGCGATAGGTTGCAGCTTCGCCTGCCAGCACCCCGGCCACATAGTCATCAAGGGAATAACGCCGACCCTCGACATTGACCTCGCCGGGCCGCGAAATCTCGCGGTAGCGCGAGAGGATTTCATGCGCGAGTGGAGCGGCATCCCCACTGCCGCTGCCGTGCGGCGCCGCGACGAGGAATGCCCATTCGGGACGGTCGGCGGGGGCGTAGCCCGCGAACCATCCGTACTCCGGTCCCGTGCCGGTCTTGCCCGCGATTCGCCAACCCGAAATCGCGGCCCCACGCGACGTCCCGTAATCGACCGATGCTTCCATTCCACGAAACACATCCTGCAACGAAACTCGATTCTCGCGTCGGGCGAGCGCGAGTTTGCGGTACGCTGCCAGCAGGCGCATGGGTGTGATGCGGACTGCGTCCTCGCCGAGAGCCTGCAGCCGTGTATCGGCGGCAACCCCGACATCGAAGCCGTAGCCGGACAGGACAGCCCGCAGACGCTCGGGCGGAATGGCCGCGGCAAAATGCGCGAAGAATTCATTGCAGGAGTAGGCTAGCGCGGAGATCGCATCGAGCGGTGCAGCGGATTTGGGATGCGTGCACGTCAGGTTGTGACCGTCAAAGGTGAGGTGTCCGGAGCAAATCCAGTCGGCTCGGGCGGGCAGGACTCCGGCGTCGATCAGCGCCGCCAGCGTGAAAGGTTTGATCGCCGAACCGGGATAAGACCGGGCATTTTCGGCCACCTTGGAGTTCCACACCGCGACGACGCGCCCGTCAGTGACTCTGGCCACCAGTGCGGTGCCGGGCCGGCCGGACATCGCCGCGTCCACTGCGGCCTGCCACGTGGCTGCGGGCGCGCAAGCGGCATTCAGGAAGATTAGTGCGACAATTCTCTGCAAGTCATATTGTGGACAGACTGAAGTCCTTCACACAAGCAAGCGATTCCTGCCAGGGCATCCCGGGCGCGTATGATAGAACGTGGATTGGCAGTCGGGACGATTTTGAAATGCCGGCCGCCACGAAACGCAGGCCGCTTTATGAAAAACTTAAAAGAACGCGTCCGGAAAAACGAGACGCTTTTCGGGTGCTTTCTGGGCCTCGGGTCGCCTCTCACGACGGAGATCATGGGAATGGCGGGCTACGACTGGGCTCTCATCGACTTGGAACACGGTGCGGGAAGCGAACGCGAAACCCTCTTTCAACTTCAAGCTCTGGAGCACACCTCCGCGGCAGCGATCATTCGTGTCGAATCGAATGCTCGCCAGCGCGTTCACCGCGTGCTCGATCTGGGCGCTCACGGCATCATGTTCCCTCGCATCGACAATGCTGAACAGGCTCGCGACGCTGTGGCCGCCATGCGTTATCCACCTGGCGGTGTGCGCGGCGTTGCCTTCGCGAACCGCGCCTGCGAGTTTGGCTCGAACTTCCGCTCTTACATGCAGACTGCGCACGATGCGCTGCTCTGCGTTGTGCAAATCGAGACCGAAGCCGCCGTGAAGAACGTCGAGGAAATCGCCGCGGTCGATGGCGTGGATGTGCTGTTCATTGGCCCTTCCGATCTCTCTCAAAGTATGGGAATCCTGGGAGAATTCCGGCATCCCACCTTTATCGATGCCATCGAGCGGACCTCGCGGGCTGCAGGAAAATTCGGCAAGACTGCAGGTATTCTGCTGCCGAAACCCGAAGATTTCGCATTTTTTCACGAGTTCGGCTTTCGCTTTCTTGGCAGCGGAGCGGACGGCGTCCTCTTGAATAATGCCGCCCGTTCGCTGGTCAGGACCCTGCACGCGAGCCTGGAACGCGCACAAGCTCCGGCCGGCTAGTCGATAGTGTCAAACTGGAAAGGTTGACTCTCCCGCGCATCCTCGTAGCGGGCACCCATAGCGGCGCCGGAAAGACGACTCTCACTACCGGCATCATGGCCGCGCTGCGCCGCCGCGGAATGCGCGTGCAGGGTTTCAAAATCGGCCCGGATTTCATCGACCCTACGTTCCACTACGCCGCCACGGGAAGAGTCAGTCGCAATCTCGACGGCTGGATGCTCACCCGTGAGACCAATCTCGACCTCTTCGGCCGCGCCGCTCAAAATGCGGATGCCGTGGTGATCGAGGGCGTGATGGGTCTCTTCGATGGTAAAGACGGTCGGTCGCTAAGCGGCACTACGGCCGAGATGGCCCTTTGGCTCGACGCCGCGGTCGTGCTGGTGCTCGACGCTTCGGCCATGGCGGGAAGCGCTGCGGCCGTGGTGCATGGCTTCGATACCCTGATCCCCGAGGTGCGCATCGCGGCCGTCGCGGCGAATCGGATTGCGAGCGAGAAGCACTACGCCTATCTGCGCGATGCCATCCGCGCGCGTTGCCGTCCGGAATCGATCGGCTATCTCCCGCGCGATGCCGACCTCGCCATTCCGGAACGCCATTTGGGACTGCATCTGGCGGAAGAAACAATGTCCCAGGACCAGCTCGACCGGCTTGCGGCGACCGTGGAATCGCACCTCGATCTCGACCGTCTGCTCGCCTTGAGCGCGCGGCCGGTCCCCATCGCATCGCAGGCCGCGTATCCGGAACAACCCTGCAAAGCCCGTATCGGCATCGCGCGCGATCGTGCTTTCTGCTTTTACTACCAGGACAATCTCGATCTGTTGTGCGCTCTCGGAGCCGAACTCGTGGAGTTCAGTCCTATCAACGATTGCATGTTGCCGCCGGGACTCGACGGCATCTATCTCGGCGGCGGGTATCCGGAACTGCATGCGGAGGCGCTGGCGGACAATGCCTCGATGCGATCCGCCATCGCGTGCTTCATCGATTGTGACGGTCCGGTTTATGCCGAATGCGGGGGCTTCATGTATCTCACCGAAGGCATCGCCGACCAGGCCGGGCATGTGTGGCCGATGGCCGGTGTCTTTCCCACTATTGCCCGCATGCGTCCGCGTCTGGCGAGGCTGGGATACACTGAAGTCCGGACCGCGCCAGGAGAGACCGCGCGTGGCCACCAGTTTCGCTACTCGGAGATCGATGAGATGCCGGGGACGGTGTGCCGGCCCTACGCCGACGGCTACCGCGCGCGCTCAGCCACGGGAAGCTACGTGCATTTGCACTTTCTTTCCTGTCCGGGATTTGCCAGGCGTTTTGTCGAAAGCTGTGCGCAACGGCGACAAGACACACGGAGGGCCGATGGCGGCGCTGCTTGAAGCCCGGCAACTCGAGTTCGCCTACCGGGGCGCGCCCCCGGCCGTGCACGGCGTGAATCTCTGCATCGTGCCCCGGTCGATGACGGCGGTGATCGGCGCGAACGGATCGGGCAAGTCCACGCTGATCCGCCTCCTTGCCGGACTGCTGCAACCGCAATCGGGAAGCGTGTTGCTGGACGGAGCGCCGCTAAAAACATGGGACCCGCGGTTGCGTGCCCGCGAGATCTCCTACGTGCCGCAGAGCATGACGCTGGCGTTTCCGTTCCCTGCCATCGATGTGGTGTTGAGCGGCCGTAGTCCGCACCTGGCGCGGTTTCGTTTCGAAAGCACGGCTGACCGCGCGAAGGCCATGGAGGCGCTGGAGACTGTCGACGCAGCCCATCTGGCCAACCGGTCCATGACGGCGCTTTCCGGAGGGGAACGGCAGATGGTGATTCTGGCGCGGGCCCTGGCTCAGGAACCGCGCATTCTGTTGCTCGACGAACCGTCGGCGTCGCTCGACCTGAAGCATCGTGCGGCCTTGATCCGCACGCTGACGCGCTTGCGCGATCAACGCGCGCTGAGCGTAGTGATGGTCACGCACGACTTGCAGTTCACCGGCGCGTCCTTCGATCGCATCCTGGCGCTGCGCTGCGGCGAGGCCGTTGCGGAAGGAACGCCGGACGAAGTTCTGGAGAGCCGCCTTCTTGCGGGAATTTACGGTGACTCCGGCGTGCGTGCGCAACGGGTAGACGGTCAGATATTAGTCTGGACGGAACTGTAACCCGGGACTTCAGTCTGTAATTTAGATCTCAAACAGAACCGCACGAACCGGCGTACCCGTCGCCAACCCCAATGCACGACGGTACAACTCCAACTGGCCGCGATTCCGCTTCTTATCGGCAGGTCCGGTTTTAAAATCCACAATGGTCCACGACCCACCATCGAGAAAAGCCAGATCGATCACACCTTCGATCAACTTCCCCCCTTCTCGCAGAATGACCGGAAACTCGCGATGCAATCGTTTGGCTCGACCAATTCCGGAAAGCAACTCATGCTGCAGCGCTACGAGCGCAGACTGGATAGCGGGCTCCATATCGCTTTCCTCGGAACCAAGAATCCGCGCTTCCACCCGCGCAATAGTTTGCAGATTCTCCACGTTGACAGGAAGCTCAGCCTGCTGCAACAACCCGTGTACCAGCTTGCCGAAAGCGCGCCCCGCCGGCCGTGTGCCCTGCTTCGGGATACGAACCAGTTCGACGTCCTTTGAATCCGCAGTTGCCGCCTCAGTCGCACGCTCGATCTCGAATTGGGGCTCGCCAGCGCGCGCGACGATCTCTGCCTGACTCGCCTGCCAGGTGCGGTAGAGTTCGAGACCTGCATTCGCGGAGCCGGTGAGGACCTCTTCGTATTGCAGACCCATAGACCGCTTTTCACCCAGATCGAGCGCTGCGGGATCGAACCACACGACCGTGTGACTACCGCGCCGCGGATAGTGCAGTCCGGGCTTGACCGAGTTGTCATCCATGCCGAGTTCGATAGGACGTTCGAGGACGGTTGTGTCGCCCTGGAACGCGCATCCCGGCGCGCGGCCAGGCGTGCGAAACATGTCATCCCGCGGATAGAGGGCTTCGTGCAGAGGGCTGAGCCAGGTTTCATCCAGCATCTTCCGATCGCGTTCGCCGACCATCGACACCACCAGCAGATCGCGGGCGCGCGTGGCTGCAACATAGGCGAGACGCTCGCCTTCTTCACGATTCATACGCTGCTCCGCGGCGAGGTTGGCAGGATCGAGCAATTCCCACGGCCGGAGGTTGAGTAGCGTCTGCGCGCAAACGCCGCGTTCGAAATCCGTGAAGCGATCGCTTTGGTTGGAGGTGAGCTTCGCTGTGAGATCGGCGAGAATGACGACCGGGAACTCGAGTCCCTTGGCGCGATGCACCGTCATTAGCCGCACGCCGTCGCCTTCCTGCTCGAGCACCGTCGGATCGGCTGACTCGCGCGCGGTTTCCTGGCTTTCCAGAAATTCTATAAACGAACGGAACGACGTGGCGCATGTCCCTTCGAACTGGCGCGAGAGATCCGTCAGGCGCAGGACGTTGGCCAGCACTCGTTCGCCGCCTCTGCGAAACGCAAAACCGGCATGCGCGCGGCAATGCTCCAGCAGGAGATTGATGGTGTCGGCGATGGGCCGGTAATTCCGCCGGCGATGCAACCCGGCGAGCAGGTCAAGTGCATCTTTTATCGGCGCGAATTCAGGATCGAGATCCGCCGGCAATTCCTTGAACGGATGCAGCGAGCCGTATTGAGTCCTGAATTTGAGCAAGGTGCCATCCTGGACCGAGAACAGCGATCCCCGGATCGTGGCGAACACGCTCAGTTCGTCATCCGGCCACTCGATGGCACGCAAAGCGGTGCGAATTGCGACCACCTCCTCCCGGCGGTGAAACGATTTCGAGCCCACCAACACGTGGCGTATCCCGCGGTCCTCCAGGCAGCGCACATACTCGGCAGTCAGGTCGACGCCGTAGTTGGTGAAGCGCCGGAACAGAATGCAGATGTCGCTGGGCGCGATCTCACGCGTACAAGCGGGATCTTCGCGGTCCGATACGCGCCACTTGCGTGCCAGCAACCATTCGATGAACGCCGCCACGGCCGCCGGTGCGCAGCTATCAATGGCCTTTTTCGTGACGTTGCGCATGCCGTAAGGTTTGGGCATCGGCAACGCCATAACGGCCGGTTGACCGGGATGCGCATCGCGGCCCTTGGTCAGCGGAATGTATCCCGGCATCTCCTCGAACGCGGCGTTGACGAACTCCTGAATCGGAGCAACCGAGCGCCGGCTTTCCGAGAGCGTGCTGGACGCAACGCCGGAGTTTAACAGTCGATTGCAGATCTTGCGATACAGTTCGACATCCGCGCGGCGAAACCGATAGATGGATTGCTTCGGGTCGCCGACCAGGAACAGCCGGTCCGGAATGATGCGTTCCCAGTCACACTCCTCCGGATCGCTCGCAGAGACGAGCAGGAGGATCTCAGCCTGCAGCGGATCGGTGTCTTGAAATTCGTCGATGAAGAGACGCTGATACTTCATCTGGAAATGACGGCGCGCGTCTTCGTTGTGAAGAAGTTTGCGCGCGGAAATCAGCAGGTCTGCGAAATCGAGTTTACCCGCACGTTCTTTGGCCTCCTGGTATCTCGTGACCACCGGCCAGAGTTCATCGCGCAGCGCTGCCGCCAGGTCCGCATCCGCCTGCGCGCGAAATGCTTGAATATCGCTGCACAGCTGATCCCATGCTGCCAGCATCGCGTCGCGCGTGACGCTCCGGCTGAACTGTCCGTAGCCTTTCTTGAGCCAGCGAAGCTGCTCGGGCAAGCGGATAATATCGCTCTCCCACGCGTTATAGTCCTCGCGCCCGATATTGCGTGCGGTACGGACGCGATCCCAGCAGTCGGCCAGCGGCTGCAGCGATTGGTATAGCTGGTCCTGTGTCGGACGATCGCAGTGCGCGCGCATCTGCAGTACTGCTTCGATCTCGCGCAACAACTCGTCGACCTGCTGCTGCCATTCGATCTTCTCTCGCCGCCACGGGGCAGGGAAGTCACGCCACTCGGCAAGTTGCCACGCCGCGCCTTTCAGGGCTTCCACGGGATCGTCATCGCGCCACGAGAGCCGCGCAAATAAGCGGTACAGCAGCCCCGGAGCCGCGGTCAGTTGCTGCTGCATCCAGCGGCGGAACTCTTCGCCGAAGAGCGCGTAGGCTTCCGGTTGGGCCATCTCCTCGAACGCCGGGTCGACGCGCGCTTCGACGGGACGCTGGCGCAGCAGTTGTGCACAGAACGAGTGGATGGTGCCGATGAACGCACGCTCCAGATGCTGCAGTGCCTCACCGGCACGATCGCGACCCTCGGTCGTGATCGCCGGATCCTGGCGGGCTTTGTCGAGTTCCTGACGGAGCCGCAGTTTCATTTCGCCTGCCGCCGCGTGAGTGAACGTGACCGCGACCACATGTTCGATCCCGCAGCCTTCGATGACAGCATCGACGATCCGCTTGACCAACTCGCGCGTCTTCCCGGTACCGGCCGACGCCTCGACCGTGTAGCTTCCCGTTACGCGCTGAACCCGAGCGCCTGAAGGAATCATTTCATGCCCCTCAATTCGCGCAGCGATTTCAGCTCCGGCTTCGACTTCCGGGCCGAACGCTCTTCTTCATAGGGTCCGCAAACGACAGTGTAGTCGCAGGTTTCGCAAGCCTTGGTCCGTGGCGCCGCGGGCAAAAACCCCTGGCGCAAATGCTCGTCAATAATGCCCAGAGCCTTCTGCGCGACCGCGCGTGTAAAGTCGTTGAGCGTGATATCGATTTCACGGTAATTGGAGCGTAGCGTGGCGTAATGCAAGCGTCCGGTGAGGACCTTCTCTCCGAGCGCCTGTTCCGCAGCCATCGCGTAGAGTACCGGTTGCAGCACCTCACCATCGCCGACGACTTGCGGAGCGGGAGAAGGCGCACCGCCGGTCTTGTGATCGACCACCCGGAGCATGCCGTTGCGATGCCGTTCGACCATGTCGATCGATCCCCGCAGTTGAAACCGTTCGAGCACCGTGACAGGTTCGGGACAACTCTTGGGATCGTGACGCTCATCGGGAGTCAGGCCGAAGCTCAGTTCAAAAGCAAACGGTGTCCAATCGAATTGAGTTTCAGCCATCTTCTTGAGCCATCCCCGCAGATCGGCGCGGATAGAATCGACTTCGGCATTCCAGATGTACGGGATGGCAGGCGCGAGGTTTTCGGCGTATGCGGCCGCGACGCGGTCGAGGCTCGAGTCGAGCGATTCGAACATTTCGTGAAGCCTGATGGCGTCGGCCGGTAGCATTCCGCGATCACGCATCTCGCGCAGGAATATAAACTGAGTCTCATGATAGATGCTGCCGCGAATCGCGGGGTCCATGCGCTGCAGTGCGGCCGGTTGCTCGGCGGGCTGTAGCCCATGGATCGCGCGAAGCGCAAACCGGTAGGGACAAACGGCAAACTGCTGTAGAGCTGAAGTTGAATACGCGTGCCGCCCCAGCCGATGTTGTTCGAGAATCTTGAGGGCCTCCATATCGAGACCGACCAGGCCGTCTTCTGCGAACCATCCCTGGCGCCATCTGCGTCCGCGAGCCCGCAGCGAGCGCACCAGGTGCGGATTCACTTTAGTTAGATAAGCTCCGGCTCCTCGGCCGGCATCGCGAAGTTGCGCCAGATCGAACTCGGCGTCATCGATCGCGTCCAGAGGATTCTTCGGCGCGGGCCAACCGGCGCGCGATTGATGGGCGCTTCCGGCTTCCTCCTCCAGTCGCTTGATATCGAGGTCTGAACCGCGTGCGGCTTTCATCAACTCGGCTGCATAGAGGGACAGCACGCGCTTGCGCCCGCTCAGCAGATCGACTTCCGAATAGGACGCGACGACCCGTTCCGACGCACAAGCGAGCGCCGTGCGCAGCAGATGCTGTTCCTGCGTTTCGTCCTCCACGTTGAGCCCAAGGGCCAGTTTGCGCTCATCGGCCAGCAGCGGGTCTCCGGAGATCAGGCGCGGGAAGTCGCCCTCATTGAGTCCGGGAATGCATACCAGGCGGAAACGCATGGCTCGCGCTTCTTCGATACCGCCGACGAAAACGCGACCATATCGCGAATCCGCGGGAGTCTCGCGAAGAAAGCGCAATTGCTCTTCGAGCGTGCGAATGATGACGGCGAGATCGACCATTTCAGACGCGTCGTCAGTGAGCGCGCCGAGGATCTGTAATTCCTCGAAGAGTTCGAGTACCGCATCCGGCCGGCGCAGCGTTGCCGTTGCTAATTCAGGAAGGAGCCGGAGCCATTCAGTCCAAGGCGCGCGCCCGGGAAGTTGCGCCAGGCGATCGACGAGCGGCAGGGCGAATGACCTCAGTTCATCGAGCCGGTCTAATTCGCGGCGGAGGCGCGTTCGTCCTTCGTCGTCGGAATCCGGCTGCGATTCGTAGCGGGCGCGGAGTTCAGACTCCAAGCCGTCCAGACGTCGCTGCCAGCGCTCTGTGCCTCCTATCACTGACGCGTCCACTATCAAACGCTCCCAACCGGCAGGCGCGCGCACTTCTCCATCCTCACGCTCAGGTACCTGCCCCAGCGAAAGATACTCGGCAAAACGGCTTGCGGGAAAGCCTTCGCGGGTGCAGTGAAGCAGAGCGAGAAATGCGCGTCCCGCAGGGTCCGGGCGGCGGGTCCCTCGTGTGAAGAAGGCCGGGATGCGCGCGCGGCGCAACGCCTCCTCGATCACCTGTTGGTAGTGCGCGGGCTTTCGCATCAGGATGGCCATGCTGTCGAAAGGCATGCCGTCCCGCGCCGCGTCGCGCAGCGTGCGTGCGATTTCTACAGCTTCCAGGGCCGGTCCCGGAGCAGAAAAAATGCCGCAACTTGTATCGTGCGCCCGCGACGGAATAATCTCGCGTGAGAAAAGATTGTTTTGCGCAGACTGCAGCCCATAGGCCGTTTCCGATCGCACTTCCCTCGCAGCGGCGCCCAGCAGCCGTTCCCAATCGCTTGCCATCCCGGACTGCGTCACCACCAGTGCCGCGCTTGACTTGGACGCCAGCGTCGCAACGAATTCGCGAGCGGCCCGGCTGTCCAAAGGAACGTCAAGCAGGATCAGTGGCAGTCCGGGAAAGGGATGGGCGCCATTTTGAGCGATAGCCGTCGCGGTGGAGAATCGCATCTCCTGATCGGCGAGCCGGCGCGTGCTGAGCTCCGCGTCGTAGAGTTCGAGAAGGTGCGACAGGTCAGAGTCGAGATCGTTCGGTCTTACACCTCCCAGCCGGAGGTCGCGCAGGGTCCGGGCGAGCGCGCGAGGGAATCCTGGGAACGCGGCTACAGGCGCGAAATAAGTGAGTTGCGCCTGCTGGATCACGCGCGCCGCCAGCGCCTCATGAGCGAGCTTCGACAGCGGGACGTAACCACGCGCGGTCAGTTCGCGTTGGGCGATGGCGGCCGCGAGAGAATCGACCGTAGTGCGGTGAACGCCGACCAGCGCCTTGTCCGCGAGGCTGCGCACGAAGTCGTCGGCCGCGTCGCGCGTCGGGGCGGCGACGATGACTTCGGTTTGCACGAAGTGCTCGCGCAGGAAGTCGGCAGCCCGTTCCAGCAGAGCATCATTGCGAACCGAGTGGAATATTTCCAGGGGCACCTCCTTCTACTGTAAGGCAGCCGATACAAACGTCCTCGAAAAGTTCGATACTAAACGGTGAGTGAAGAAACCGATTGTTGCCCACCAGGTCCCCGTGGGGCGGACCACCGTTTGTCGTGGTCTGCCCGGCTGCGAAGCAGTCGCCGTGCGGGTCTGTCTCGCCACGGCCCTGCTTGTCCCCGTCGCGCACGGACAACCGGCGAATCCTCTTCGTATGGAGATCCTGCTCGAGAAAGAGGATCACGGCAAAGTGACTGTCACGGAACCGGGCCATGTGTTCGAATCCGGTGACCATCTGCGATTCCGCTTTACCCCCAACTTTGGCGGTACGCTGTTCGTGATGGATCGAGGTACGTCGGGTTCGTACACACTCCTGTTCCCAAAAGAGGATACGGGGACGAACGATAAAATCGAAGCCGGAAAGGCCTACCTGTTGCCATCGACGGAAAAGGGCTGGTTCCGGATCACCGGTCCGGCAGGCCACGACATCGTGTACTTTGTAGTAACCTCGGCGAAAGCCGGCGCCACGGTTACGCCTGTGCCGGTCCCGCACCTTCCGCCGCCCGGAGACGCGCCGCCGAGCATGACGCCCCGCTGCAACGACGAACTGTTCCGTGCGCGTGGCGACTGCATCGATCTGTCGGCCGGCCCCAAAGCCGCCGGCGACAAATTGCCCGGCGGACTTTCAGCCATGAACGCGCGCGATCTGTTTATCATCCGCAAGGACAGGACATCGGTGGTTAGTTCACCGGAACCGCTGGAAGGTCCCGTGGTCTACGAATTTCACGTGGCGCATAAATGAGATTCCTTCTGCTATTTCTGGCCGCGCTCGGGTGGGCCCAAACTCCCGACGTGACGCGCGATCTCAAGCTCGACAAACCGCCTGCGCAAACTCAACCTGCGCTTGTCACGGTGCCGCGCAGTTACGCGCTGGTAGTGGGGATTTCGCGGTACCAGAACCTTCCCGCCGCGGGCCAGTTGCAATTCCCCGAACGCGATGCCGAATCGATGTACACCGTGCTGATCAGCGCGGAAGGCGGCCAGTTTCCGGCCCAGAATGTGCATAAGTTGATCGGCGCACAAGCGACCCTCGTCAATCTGCGGCGTGAGTTGGAACAATGGCTCCCCTCGGCCGCCAAAGATGACGACCGTGTGTTGATCTATTTCGCGGGTCACGGCTTCGTCTCGGGCGGGAAAGCCTATCTGGCGCCCTATGACATCAGCTTGACGGACATCACCCACTCCGCCTACCCTATGGCGGACCTCGGGTCCGTGATCGGCAGTAAGATCCATGCGAAATGGAAAGTGCTGCTGACCGATTCCTGTCACAGCGGGGCGATTACCCCGGAAGCGGATCGTGCCCAAGTCAACAAGAGCCTGCTCGATCTGAACCAGTCGCTGTTCTCGCTCACCGCCAGCCGCGATCGCGAACAATCGTTCGAAAGCCCGCAATGGGGCGGCGGGCACGGCATCTTCACTTACTACGTCATCAAAGGTATGGAAGGCGAAGCGGACAGCGATGGCGACGGACGAGTTACCGCAGACGAACTTGCCGAGTATGTCCACACCAATGTCCGCAAGGATACCGGCGAGCGGCAGAATCCGACGTCGGAGCGCGGGAGTTTCGACCCGCAGATGCTGTTGGCGTACAATCCGGGGCGTGCCAGGACCGCGCTGAAGCCTGCGTCCAATTTCGGGACTCTGGTCATCGAGACCAATATGGATGGCGTCGAGGTCTTTGTCGACAACGTGTCGCAAGGCGTTGTGAATAAAGCCGCGCCCCTTCGTCTGCCGGGAATCACGCCTGGTCAGCACACCATCCAGGGCGTCCACCTCGGCTACGAACCCGACGGACCGCGTCAGGAAAATGTTTATCCCGGACAGGACACCACTGTCTCGCTCAAGATCACCATCGTCCGCCGGAAGAATCGCGCGGCCACGGACCTGGTGGACAAAGGACTCGCGTTCTACAACAAGGGATCGAAGGAGAATTACCTGAAAGCCGCCGAGCAGTTCAAACAGGCTCTCGCCCTCGATCCAACTTACAGCCAGGCGGCGCTCGATCTCGCGCGCGCTTACAACTCTCTTTTCGATGAAGCCAACGCGGATAAGTACTTCCGCCTCGCGATCCAGATTGACCCTGACTACACCGAAGCCCGCGCCAGTTACGGCGGTATGCTTCTCGATCGCGGTGATCTGGATGAGGCGGTCCGCCAATTGAACGCGGCCGTTCAGAAGGAAAAGAATAATGATATGGCCTGGTATCTCTTGTCGGTAGCGCTGGCGCGAAAGGAGGCTTTCGACCAATCGGTCCAGGCCGCGCGCGAGGCGGTCCGGTTGGCGCCCAATCGCGCCGAGGCTCACTTCTGGCTGGCCGAGTCGCTGCGTATGCTCAAAACCTGGCCGGAATCGGAAAGCGAATATCAGCGCTACCTGCAGTTGAGTAACTTCGACAGTAAGTTAGCCGGTAAGTTGAACTACTACGTCCTTGGCTCCCTCATCGGCTTCGGCACCAAGAAGCGGGCTGCTCAGACCGACGTCTGGCGCGAGATGCGTAGCGAAGCGAACTTTGGTCTTTGCGAATGTGTCGAACACCAGAAGCGCTACGACGATGCCATCAGTTATTGCCAGCAGTCCCTGGTTTACGATCCCGGCGATCCCTTTGCGCACTACCTGCTGGCGCGCACTTTCGCCGAGAAGTATAACCAAAGCGCCAACGCCGGGTTGCTGGCAGCGGCCCGCACGCACTTCACTCAGGTGATCGCCCTCAATCCGGATACCAATGAGGCCGCGAACTCACGCAAGTACATCCAGAACATCGATGGCGTACTAGCGAAATTGCCGTAAACTTGGACCCCTCCAAATCTTTCATTGCCAAGCGACTCAGGCCGGCCTCCATCATTCGTTCCTATTCGTGTTCATTCGTGTTCATTCGTGGCCCAATGTTTTCTAAAACACCCGCCGCTTCAGCCTTTCGGGATTGAACTTGGCCGTGTCCGCGATCGCCATCACTGCCATCACCCCCGCCTGCACCGGATCGCTCACGACCAGATCCGCGGCATCAGGCACGCTTCCCGCCATATTCAGGCTGATCACCAGCAGGCCTCTTTGCCGCACCTCGCGGACCGCTACTTCGATATCGCCGCCCATCAGCGCCCCGGCGAGCACCAGAGCCCCTGCTCGCGGCAGTCGCGCCACGGCACGCACCGCGTCGGCCAGTTGCTGCTCGCCCACCAGTGGAATCGTGTCGATCGAAATATGTTCTCCGCGAATGTTATGCCGGTCAGCTTCCGATATCGCGCCGATCGCCACCTGCCCCACCTGCGCTCCGCCGCCCATGATGATGATGCGCTTCCCGTAAATGCGGTCCATGCTCTTGACCTGCTCGACCTCGCGTACTACCGGCAGCTTTTCCAGGTCGCGTATCATCGGCGCCGGCTCCGAGGTCAGCACTTCGAAAAAAATGTAGGCTCCCTCCTCCCGCTCCTGCATAATCGCGATGGAGGTGATGTTGCCTCCGTGCTCGGCGATGACGCCCGTCATTTTGTGCATAATCCCGGTTCCGGAATCTGCGTGAACCACCATTGCCAACTTCTCAACAGACATTTCGATATCATCTCTTACGTGACCACCCGCTCTTACCAGACCTCGCGAAGACAACTGCTTCGCGCCGCGGCAACCGCCGTACCCCTCACTTTCGTTTCGCGCCTGCTCGCCAAAAACCACATCGATCGCAGCCGCATCAGCGCCATCACCGATGAAATCGGGATGACCACCACCGAGTCCATCGACTTCGCCAAGACCTACGGCCTGAAATGGGTCGAAGTCCGCGACATTCGCGAGAAGAAAAAGGAAGTCGGCCTTGCGCCCGAAGCCGACGTCAAGGAACTCGCCGCTGCTCTCTCGGGAGCCAATCTCAAAGTATCCTTCATGAACACTTCATTGCTCAAGTTCACCTGGCCCGGCACGGAGTCCGCGCGTCCGCCGCGCAACGATACGCCCGAAAAAAAGGAAAAACGTATCGCCACCGAGAAAGAGCGCTTCGATCGCCGCATGGAGGATCTCGGTAAGGCCCTCGACGCCGCCAGGATCCTCGGTTGCGACAAAGTGCGCGTCTTCACCGGTACACGCACGGCCGATCCCCAGTCGACCTACCCCCGCATTGTCGAAGTCTTCACCCCAATGGTCGAAGAAGCTGCTAAACACAAGATCCACCTTCTGGTCGAAAACGAAGCCTCCCAAAATGTTGCGACCTCAGCCGAATTGGGCGTGATGGTGCCCATGCTCAAGTCCCCGTGGTTCGGCTATAACTGGGATCCGAACAACGCCCATAGCGCCAAGGAGATTCCATTCCCCGACGGTTATAAAAAACTCCCCATCGATCGTATGATGAACTCGCAAGTCAAGGCGCGCGATCTCCTGCCCGATTTCCCCGCCGACAACCTTCCCTGGCACGACATCATGGAAGCTATGGAGAAAGACGGCTACAAAGGCCACATCGGTTTGGAGACCCATATCTTCGACGGTACCCTGATCCCCAAGGCGAATCTCTCTATGAAAGAGATTCTCCGCATAGTAGACTCGCTGTAACACATGTCCAAAGGATTCGCAGTAACGTTCCTGATCGGCATCCTTGTTATCGGAGCTGCCGTCTGGGCGGTATTTTACAAACAAGAGGGTGCTCACATTGACCCGAAGGGCTCGGTCTTGAAAGTCCGGACGCTTAAGCTGGACGATAACTCGAGCGCCGCGGTGGCTGAAGTGCGGTTGACCAACGACGCGGACTATCCACTGATAGTCCGCAGTATCGAAGTATCAGCCGTGACCCGCAAGAGTGACGTGCCGGGTAACATAGTGGCCGAAGTCGACGTGAAAGATCTGTTCAAAAACTTTCCCTTGCTGGGAGAACAGTACAATCCGGTAATGAAGGCGCGCGAGAAAGTGCCCCCACATACTTCCATCGATCGCGAGGTCTGCGCGCAGTTCGCCATTCCCGTGGACGAATTGGACAGCCGGAAGGATCTGATCGTTCGGGTCGAAGACGTCACCGGCCCCATCGCTGAAATGCATGAGAAGGCCAAGAGGTAACTGTTTTCCGTGGGGCAGACCATCGTTTTATGTGGTCTGCCCCGGCTGCGCACCAGCCATTACCCTGTCAGGCGCATAGCCCCAAATGACGAAGACCAACGCCATGCGCCTTCTCGAGTCCCACGGAGTCCCGTTCCAGATCCGCGAGTACGCAGTGGATCCCGAAGATCTTTCGGCCCAAACGGTAGCAGCCAAAATCGGTCTTCCCATCGAGCAGGTCTTCAAGACCTTGCTGACTCGCGGCGATCGCAACGGCCTCTCGTTTGCCGTCATCCCCGGCAATACGGAACTCGACCTCAAAGCCCTCGCCAAAGGCACCGGCGACCGCAAGATCGACCTCGTGCCCGTTAAAGAACTGCAGCCCCTGACCGGCTACATCCGGGGTGGAGTAACGGCCCTGGCCTCTCGCAAAGACTATCCCGTCTTCCTGGATGAGACTGCGGAGCTATTCGACCTGATCTCCGTCTCCGCCGGACAGCGCGGCATCCAGTTGCTCGTCAATCCCCAGGACTACCTGCGCGTGACTGCTGCCACCACAGGACCGTGGGGCCGCTGATGCCCAACCTCACCCTCACCGGCGAACCCATCCACATCTCGGCTCGACAGGGCCTCTGCTGCGCGCGTGGTCGGATCGTTGACGCCCCTGGCACCGCTGTGCACGCCGCGACTTTTATCCGCCAGCGCCGCATCGTGCTTGATGCCGGCCTGCTTTCGAGCGATGACGAACTTCGTCGTATCCTGATTCACGAACTGTTCCACTTTGTCTGGGTGCGCCTCGCCAACTCTGTCCGCCGGTCTTTTGAACGTCTCGTCGCCGCACAACGGGCAGCCAGGGGAGAACTCGGCTGGTCAGCCGAATACCGCAAACGCAATTTGTCAACGCGCGATGTCCGGCAGCGTTCCCGCAAATGGCGCGAGTACTGCTGTGAAGCCTTTTGTGACACGGCCGCCTACGTCTACGCGAATTCGAGGCGTCACAGCGAGTTCACTTTACGCGCCAGGGAACGCCAAAAAAGAATTGACTGGTTTAGCAGGAATTTAGGCCCCGGCGACGTCAGAATATAATTCCGCCTTACCGCTTTAAGGCAGCTTCCACCGCCGAGACCAGGTCCGGCGAATCCGGCGTCACGCTCGACTCGAAGCGTCCGATCACGTTGCCGTGCTTGTCGGCGAGAAACTTGGTGAAGTTCCATTTCACGTCGCCGCCCTTGGTTTCCGTAAGAAACTTGTAGAGCGGAGTGATATCGGCGCCTTTCACCGAAACCTTGGAATACATAGGAAAGGTAACGTTATACTTTGTGGAACAGAACGTTTTGATCTCTTCATTGGTCCCGGGTTCCTGAGCGCCGAAATTATTGGCCGGAAAACCCAGAATCACCAGTCCCTGGTCCTTGAACTTTTCGTACAACGCTTCGAGACCCGCGTATTGCGGCGTGAAACCGCAGCGGCTGGCTACGTTCACCAATAACACCACCTTGCCGTCGTATGCCGACAACGGCGCGGGCTTTCCATCGATCGAATTCAACGTAAATTCATGTATGTTGGACGCGGCAGGCATCGATACACTCCAGATGAGCGGCAGTAGCAGACGCAAAATTGTTTTCATCCCTGAATGTGATGCCGCCCCGCGAGTAAAGATTCAGGCGTTGTTATAGTCAAGGGAATGCCCGCCGATGATCCCCTCTGGAAGCAGCACCGGTCTCAATTCCCCGTCACGGAACGCTTGGTTTATCTGAATCACGCGGCGGTTGCACCTTTGTGCAAACCTGCGGCCGACGCGATGAAGAGGCTGGCCGACGACTGTCTTCATTTCGGAAGTCAGCATTACGACCAGTGGCTCGCCTCCTACCAAGGCCTCAGGCGCGCGGCGGCGGCGATGATGAATTGTGTACCCGAAGAGGTGGCGATCGTGAAGAACACCTCCGAGGGGATCTCCCTGGTCGCGACCGGCCTCGAGTGGCGGGCAGGCGATAAGGTGGTCGCCTTTCGCGAAGAGTTCCCGGCGAACATTCACCCGTGGCAGCGCCTCGAGTCGCAGGGGGTCGAGATGCGCTGGCTGTCGATTTTCGACCCTCTCGATCGCATCGACGAAGCTTGCCGTGGCGCACGCCTGCTGGCCATCAGCTTTGTCCAGTACCTCAGCGGATTTCGCGCCGACCTGTGCGCTATCGGTGAAATCTGCGCGCGGCACGGTGTCTTCTTTTTCGTCGATGCCATTCAAGGTCTCGGCGCCTTTCCCCTGGACGTTCGCCGCGCACGCATTCACGCCCTGGCTGCCGACGGCCACAAATGGCTGCTGGGACCGGAGGGATGCGGTGTGCTCTACATCGCGCAGGAGTTCCAGGATGCGATCGCGCCGGTTGAGTTCGGCTGGACCAACGTTGCGGCGTATGCCGACTACGCATCCCGCGACATGTCACTGCGTCCCGATGCCGGACGCTATGAATGCGGCACTCTTAACACCGTCGGCTGCTTCGGTCTGCGCGCGGCGTTCGAGTTTCTGCTGGAGGTGGGCGTGGAAAAGGTCGGCGCCGCGGTGCAAGCTCTTGGGGACCAGCTTTGGACCGGGCTGGCCGACCGCGGTTATGAGACGCTGGGCGTCCGCTCTCCGCAGACCGGAGCAGGAATTGTATCCTTCCGCAAACGGGAAGTCTCTGCCCATCAAATCGTGCACAAGCTAAAACAGAAAGATTTCGTCGTGGCGCCGAGGCAAGGCTGGGTGAGGGTCGCCCCGCACTTCTACATCAGCCCACAAGAAATCGAAAGCCTCCTGGCCGAGTTGTAGTCCCCATTCGTGTTCATTCGTGTTCATTCGTGGCCAAATGTCTTCTGACTTCGCCGATTGCCTGTGGCAGAAATCTCAGCAAGTCTGTCGCAATGAGGTATTGTTCGCCCAAAGCTTTCGCCCCGATTTCTCCCGACAAACCATGTACGTAGACGGCTGCGGCCAGCGC
Source organism: Terriglobia bacterium (assembly GCA_963747535.1). GTDB lineage: Bacteria > Acidobacteriota > Terriglobia > Bryobacterales > Bryobacteraceae > CAVVFX01. Next base: position 67,545 of record CAVVFX010000023.1, on the reverse strand, counting down.
GGTCCTGATCTGCTCCGGGCTTCCGTCGCATTGCGCGATCATTCCCGCAGCCAGTCCCGTGAGAACGTCCCCGGTCCCTCCGGTAGCCATCGCCGGGGAGCCGGTCGGATTGACCAGAACTTCGCCATCTTGTGTCGCGATCAGGGTTCGATTGCCTTTCAGGACCACCTGAACATCGACCGCAGCCGCAAACCCTCGCGCCGCCGCGACGCGATCGCTCTGAATCTCTTCCACTCCTTTGCCGGTAAGGCGCGACATCTCGCCCGGGTGCGGTGTAAGAATGCGCAGATGGCCACTGCCGATCCAGTCACTCCCTGCGATGGAATTTAGCCCGTCGGCATCGATCACCATCGTCTTTTCCAGTTCGCGGTACAGACGGCGGACCAGGCCGACGGTCTCGGGGTGAGTACCTAATCCAGGCCCCAGAGCGACGATATTCTTCTTCTTCGCCAGTAACAGAATAATTTCAAATGCGTGTGCCGCGAGTTCGCCGGATTCGGTTTCCGGCAGCGGTGCGGTCATCAATTCGGGCGCGTGAGACGAAATCGTGGAGATCGCGGATTCCGCCGACGCCACCGTCACCAGGCCCGCGCCTGCCCTTAAGGCGGACAGCCCGGCGAGTGCCGCGGCGCCACTTTTTCCCCGCGAGCCGGCTACGACGAGCACGTGCCCGTACAGCCCTTTATTCGATTCCTTCGGACGCGGCGCGAACAGCGGAGCGATGGACTCCGGCGTGATCAGCGCGAGCTGGATTCGCTTGTCATCCTGCAGCATCTCGGGCGGCGTCCCGATCGCGCCCAGCCGCAGTTCACCCATCAGATCGCAGGCGGGCGACAACGCCTGGCCAACTTTGAGAGCAGTAAAGGTTACGGTGTAATCGGCCCGCACGAATTCGCCGATCAATGCGCCCGTGTCGCTCGAGAGGCCCGACGGAATATCCACCGCGACCACTTTAGCGAGCGGAAATTCTGCATTGATCGCACGAATGGCGTCGAGCGGGCCACCGCGCGCCGCACCGTTCACACCCGTGCCCAGCACTGCATCAATCACCAAGTCGGCCAGGCGCGCACCGGCGGGAATCTTGTCCAATGGTCCCGAGTACACTCCTGGAAAGCCCGATGCCTGCAGCATTTTCAGATTGGCGGCGGCGTCCCGGTTCAGATCGTTGACCGGCGCCGTGAGGACCACTTGCAGGAATTTGGGGCGAAATCGCGTCCAGAGTTGCCGGGCAACGGCTAGCCCATCGCCGCCGTTGTTGCCCCGTCCGCAGAAGGCCACGATGCGCCGATCCTGTAACGGCGAGAATTTTTCCACCAGCAATTCGACCACCCGCTGCGCGGCATTCTCCATTAGGATCATGCCTGGAATACCGCTCTCCATGGTGCGGCGGTCGATCTCGTTCATCTGCGCTGAGGTGAGTATTTTTGAAGGGTTGGACATTCGTTATTCGCGCTTTGGCGGCTCCAATACTTGATAGGAACTGGAAAAAAATACGAGCGGCTGTCCTTCGTGCCGCACGGCACTCACCACTTCGCCGATCAGAATCGTGTGATCCCCCGCCAGGGTGCGCTGAAAAACCGCACATTCGAGCACGGCCAGCGCGTCCGGAATTAAGGGCATTTGGGTCTCGCCAGGATACCATTCGACCGCTCCGAAACGATCCTCTCCGGCCCGCGCGAAGTGCTCCGAGAGGGGCTGCTGGTTATCCCGTAAGATATTGATAGCAAATAAATTACTTGCCATAAAATGATCCAGGATGCGAGCCCTTTGGTCGATGCAAATGAGCACCAGCGGCGGCTCCAGCGATACCGATGTGAAGGAATTAATGGTCATCCCGTGAGGACCGCCATCGCTATCGAGGACTGTGGCTATCGCTACGCCGGTGGAGAATTGTGCGCACGCTCTCAAAAACGCCTGCGGACCGACAGCCTGACCCACTGGTTTTGGAAGCGCCGTTACCGGGTTGCTTGACATCGGCGTAAAGTCAATTCTATCATCAAGTTGACGATTCATTCGAAAGACCGAGACTCGAAGGACACGAGGGGGATGCGCCTTGATTAAGCTGGACATCATTAACGAAGTCGTAAACCGGACTGGTATCACCAAAACAAAGGCCGAGGCTGCAGTCGAAACCGTATTTGAACGCATGAAGCGCGCGCTCGAACAGGGCGACCGGATCGAACTGCGCGGCTTTGGCGTTTTCAACGTCAAGCCGCGAAAGACTGGAATAGGCCGCAATCCCCGCACCGGCGCGGAGGTTTCGATTCCTCCCGGGAAGGCCGTTCGCTTCAAGCCTGGTAAGGAGTTGCAGACTCTTCAGTAGCCTGCCAAGGACGAGCAGTGACTCCGGAAAACATGGCGGATCCGCTGCCCGTATCACACCCGCACGATTCCGGGTTCGACCTTGACCTGGGTCAAACGATCGAGCCGCGCAGCGCTTACCATCTAGGGCGTATCTGGCTGCATGTCCTGCTTCTTCTGTTGACCATCCTGACGACTACCATCGTCGGGTCGCGCATGCAGTTCAATTTCGCGCATAATCTTCCCGTCTTCGATCTGGACCGCGACTGGAGTGTGTTCGCCACGTTCTGGCGCCATCCGGCGGCGCTTCTTGGAGGACTCCCCTTCTCGCTGACCCTGATCACGATCCTGCTGGCGCACGAATTTGGACACTACCTGGCCTGCGTCTACTACGGCGTGGATGCGACGCTGCCTTTTTTCATTCCCGCACCGACTCCCATCGGCACCATGGGTGCTTTCATCCGCATCAAGTCGGCCATCTATTCGAAGCGCGTGCTGTTCGACGTGGGCATCGCGGGACCGATCGCGGGATTTATTTTCCTCCTCCCCGCGCTTTCCATTGGCCTCGCCTTCTCTAAAATCGTACCGGGCATCAACCATCAGGGTTCGCTGACCTTCGGCGTGCCTCCGGTGCTGTGGTTGCTCGAACGCATCATCTATCCGGGTGTCCTCCCTGTCGACATCTACCTTCATCCTGTTGCCCGCGCCGGATGGGTGGGCGTGTTCGCCACCGCCCTCAACCTGCTGCCCGTCGGGCAATTGGACGGTGGGCACATCGTGTACGCGCTGACCGGTGAGAGGCATCGCTGGATCTCACGCATGTTCATCGCGCTCCTGATCCCTGCCGGGCTCTTCTTCTGGCAGGGATGGCTCATGTGGGCCGCTCTGCTATTCGCTTTCGCGCGACGCCATCCGGCGATCTACGACGTCACAGATATAGGAGGCGCGCGCATTCGCCTGGGCGCCGTGGCGCTCGCGATGTTCCTGCTATGCTTCATGCTGGCCCCGATCGGCAACAGTTCCATTTTCTAAGCCGACCCCTCATCTCTGAGCCGCCATCTTTCTGAGCCGTGACCATGAGGGAGCGGTTGCTTGACACCATGAAGATCACCGCGACTATCATCACCCTGAATGAGGAACGCAACATCGCCCGCGCCATCGAAAGCCTGCGGTGCTGCGATGAAATTCTAATGGTGGATAGCGGCTCTTCCGATCGTACTCTCGAGGTCGCCCAGAACCTCGGCGTTCGCGTCATCGAAGCCCCGTGGCGCGGTTATGCCAAACAAAAGAATCTGGCCTCCGAGCACGCGGCCCACGACTGGATCCTATCCATTGACGCCGACGAAGCCCTCAGCGAGCGTCTCGAAGGCGAGATCTGGAACCTCAAGAAAAACGGCCCCCGGCACGATGCCTACACCATGCCGCGGCTCGCCCAATATCTCGGACGCTGGATCTTCCATGGCGGCTGGTACCCGGACCGCAAAGTTCGCCTCTACCATCGGGCCAAAGCGCGTTGGGTCGGAGAGTTCGTGCATGAATCGGTAAAAGTGGACGGACGCGTGGGCCATCTTGACGCCAATCTTCTCCACTACACCTGCGACTCTCTGTCCGAACACTTGAAAACCATGGACCGATACACCACTCTGGCCGCGGAAGAAATGGTGGCGCGGAGGCAAAAGGTCCCGACCCACCGTCTGGTCATCGACCCCGCCTGGACGTTCATCAAAGGCTATTTCCTGCATCGCGGCTTTCAGGACGGCCTCGAAGGCCTTGCCATCGCCTACATGTCGTCGCTCTACACGTTTCTCAAATATGCCAAGGCCCGCAACATGGGGTCCTGGGGCGGCCTCTGACACGGGTGCTTGGCCGCGATGCCATCCGTCATGCAAAATGCCCCGCGCGAGACTCTCTCCGAGTTAGAGATAATAGAAGCACGTTTATTGGGGTCTCACGATAGAGCTAAGTTTGCGTAACCAAAGTGATCGAATCGTCATCATAGTACTAGTCGTCTCGTGAGCTGCTGGATTTACGGAATATTTACGAATGAGGTCTTTTTGCGTGAAATTGTTATGCCTGGCATGGGCTGCGGTTGGGGCCATATTTGTTTCGCAGGCCGCCTTTGCTCAGCAACAAGCTGCCGAGGCGCCGGTTGAAGCCACTCCTGTGGCAGAGGTCCAGCCGGAGCCGAAGGTCACACCCGACCCGACCCAGCCGGAGCCGATAGACAAGCGGATCCTGGGCGTTCTCCCCAACTATCGGACGGCGGACGGTACGGTCCCATTCCAGCCCATCGACTGGAAATACAAGTTGAAAATTGCCGCAAAGGACTCCTTCGATTGGCCCAGTTACTTCACCGGGGCTGCCTTCGCCGGTCTCTATATGATCGATAAGGACCACCCCTCCTTTGGTGAGGGGGTAGCCGGATTTGCGCGTTATTACGGGACTTCTACCGCCGACCAGGTGATCGGCAACATGTTGACCGAAGGTTTCATGGCAGCTGCGTTCCGTGAGGACCCACGGTATTTCCGGAAGTCTCACGGTCCCAAATGGGGCCGGTTGGGTTACGCCTTGACCCGTGTTCTGGTTTGCAAAACCGATCACGGAAACCCGACGTTCAACTTCGCCGAAGTGGTCGGCAACAGCATGGGAGCCTCCATCTCCAATCTTTACTATCCCGACCAGCGAGGGCTGGGCCCGACCATGACGCGCGCCGGTACCCAGATCGCGACCGATGCGCTCTCCAACGCCCTGAAGGAATTCTGGCCCGATATCAAGCGCCACCTGCATCACAAACCGGCGGATGCTCAAGCCCTCACTCCAGGCGAGTAATCTCGCCCCAACTGCGGGGTGGACGCTCTCGTCCAGCACCTGCTTTCAGTTTTTCCCCTTGCGCTTCGAATTCGTTGCCGAAGATCCGCTCTGTTTCCCGCCTTTGAAAGCGAGCAACATGTTGCGCGGAGCCATGGGCGCAATCTTCCAGCGAATCCCCGGCGTCCCGGAGTGTCTCGCGCGGGTGTTCAAACCCGCCGTCTCCGGTCCCAGCGGTCTCTCTGACCCGCCGCGTCCTTTCGTCTTCCGCGCGCGGCACCTTGACGGTCGCAGCTTTCAACCGGGTGAGCTATTCCATTTCGATCTGCATGTTTTTTCGCTCGACCCTGAAGTCCTCGCTTATCTCGTGCGCGCCTTTGCCGCCGTTGTCCGCGACGGACTTGGGAACCAGCGTAGTAAGGCGGAATTGCAGCGCGTCCTGCGCCTCTCCTTCAACCATCTCCCGGAACGAACCATTTCTGCGGATCCAACGCAAATATCCATCGAACCCGCGGCTCTCGATCTGACTCCCCTCAGTTCGGCCCCTGGTAAGATCCGCGTCGAGTTCCTCTCGCCGACGGAGCTGAAACACAACCAACAAATTACTGGCCGGCCCGAGTTCCCGATTCTCTTCGGACGCATCCGCGACCGCATCGGTACCTTGAGCGCACTCTACGGTCCGGGGCCGCTCGCCATCGATTTTCGGGAAATAGGTAGCCGGGCCGCGGCCGTGCGCATGATCAACTGCGAAGTCCACCGGCAGGAAATCGAGCGGCGCAGTACCCGTACCGGTCAGATTCACTCCATCGGAGGCTTCGTGGGCTTCGCGGAATACGAGGGAGAGATGACGGAATTCCTGCCGTACCTCGAAGCCGCCCGGTGGGTGGGAGTCGGCCGCCATGCGGTTTGGGGCAAAGGGGAGATTGCAGTTACCGGCTTCCCGCTGCCGGTTACTGCTGCACCGTGAGCAGGACTCCTGTCTGGGTGGCCAGGCCTGATATGTTTGCCAGTACTGCGGCATCGCCGTTAGGAAGAGCCGGCACGGTTACGTTGAACTGGTACAAGCCCGATTCCACCAGGCCGGCGTACTGAACTTGCGCCGCCTGCCCCCCGATCGTAAACGTAACAGGGTTCGCCAGCGGCGCCGCCGCCGTCACCAGTTGCCCCGTGGGTTGCGGCGGATTTGCCGGACCGAATCCCACTCCGTAGATCAGGATGGTCTCCCCGGGGTGGGCCGGAGTCGTCGTCACGCCTGGCAGCAGGTTCGGCGCCCCGACCAGACTATAGTCCGCGTGGAGCGCGGCCACGTATGTGCCATTAAAAGTAAGGAACGCCGCCGAGAACGCATTTTCCTGTACCGTCACGGCGTTGCTGGGCTGCTGTGCCGTGGTCACCTGTACCTGTACCAGACCCACCGTCGTATCGTCAGGAGCCAGCACGTTGATCTGCGTGGGGCTGATGTACCCGATGTAGGCGGGCAGTCCGTCGACCGTCACCGACACTCCTTCGAGAGAAGTCGGCAGCGTTCCATTCACGAAATCGCTGGCCTGCCACGAGTAGGTGAGCGCGGAAAGATTCGTGCCGAAGATGGAGATCCAGGTAGCCGGCGCGATAGCGGCCTGGAAGCTCCCGGCGTTCACTACCCCGGTAACCGTCCCCGCGGTTTGCGTACCTTGCACCACCAGCGTCACAGGTATGGCAACTGGACTCACGCCGGCAGTCGTCGAAGCGACCGTCACGGTGCCGGCGTAAGACCCCGCTGCCAGGTTTGCCCCGTTGGCCGAAATCGAAAGTGTGCCTGGAGTACTGCCGGAGGTAGCGGAAAGAGCGATCCAGAACGAATTAGCGGAGGCTGTCCAGGAGAGCGTTCCCGCTCCGGCGTTGGCAATCGATAGATTTTGTGCAGCCGGAAACGCACCGCCGGCCGTGTACTGGAAGGAGAGCGTCTGCGGCGTAACCGCCAGAGCCGGTGTCGCAACGGCCACTGTGAGCGTCACGCCGACCGACACCGGACTGTTGGACGCGCCTGTAGCCGAGATCTGAATCATGCCAGTGTACGTGCCCGCGCTCAACCCCGCTGGCGAAACCGAGACCGCGGGAGTCGACGGCGCCGTGCCGGATGCGGCTGACAGGGTTAACCAGGGTTGGCTCGACGTCGCCGTCCAGGCGAGCGTGCCGGTTCCGCTATTGGTGATGTCGATCGACTGCGCAGCCGGAGCCGTTCCGCCCACCGCAGCGGTGAATTGCAAACTCGTTGGAGTCACCGCGATGGTAGAGGCCGTCTCGGCAATCACTCCGATGTTGTCGGAGCCCGCTGACGCGGACACGCTGATGGTCAGCAATCCCGTCAGGCCGGCCGGAAGCTTCGCCGTAATCGCCGAGTTCGTCCACGACGAGACTGTGAGTGTCTGCACCGTCGTGGACCCGGCTTGCTGAGCCTGAACCTTGCAGCCATTGCATTGCGTACCAAAGCTCGAGTTCATCGCGGCGTTCAGCGTGACAGTGCCGCCGGCGGTGACCGTCCGCCCGCTACCGCTTACCAGCGGCGTCACGGTAAAAATGTTCGTGGCGATTTTGCAGCGCTCCGTCGACGTGGAACCGAGCGGCAGCGCCAGCGAACCGCAGTTGACGGTGCCCAGCGATTGGCTGGCAAGCGTAATCGTGCCCGTGCCTAAAATAAAGTCGTAGTAGAAGATGGTGCCGATATCGCCGCCATCCTGGAGCGGCACGGTCCCGAATCCAACCGAGGTCAAGTCGGACGCGTAAACGCCGCTGGCACTCACCAGCGAAACGTACAGTGCCCCGTTCTTGCTCAAATAAGGATCCGTCGCCGGTGCGGTCCCAATAGACGACCAGGCCGTGGTGCCGCCGAGAAATGACCGGACGATTTCGCCGGTAAGCTGCGTCGTGCTGGTGACATTGGCGATACCAGGGGCATTGCACAGGTAACTGCCGAAGCTGACATTCGTAAACGCGCTTGGATCTACGGCGCAATAAGGTACGATGCGCGTGCCGGATGTCTCAACTGGCGAGGCGACAAAGCCGAGTGAGGAACTGGTCAGCGATTCCAGTCCATCGCTGGCATTCGCGAGCTCGGTACTCGACGACAAGCTGGGGATGTAGTAGCCGGCATTGCCGATCACCGCGATCGTGTCCACCCCGCGCAGATCGTCGCCGCGCTGGTTCCAGGTGGCCAGGTTCCACAAAAACGAACTGCCGGGTTCCATCTCGGCATCCTGGGTTCCGGTTCCAATTTCAGTGCTATAGTTGCCGGCGACGAAAGAACCGAAGTTTGGCGTGGCAATCAGAACCAGCTTACGGACTAGTGTAGTGGCCGGCGGCAGATAGTTTCCGGCGAGTTGGAGCCCGGCCAGATAGCTTCTGGCGATTAATCCGCCCATACTGAACCCCACCAGGTCAATCTGGGGAACCTGTGCGCCGGTATCGTACTGGATAGAGTTCAGGACCGTTCCCAGATCGTTGCCTAAAGTTTCGATGGGTTGATTCGGATCCTCCGCGCAGTTGTCAAAAAAAAACACCGTTGGAACGCCGTCACTCAGCAGGTACTGAGCCAGGTTGCCGAACGTGCCCGTGGAGTCAGCCGATATGGGACAAGTGCCCGTGAAGCCTGTTTCCCATCCATTTAACAGCACCACGGGCGGACGGGTTGAGCCGGATGGCACGGTCAAGAGAGGCTCCACCACCACATCCAGAGCGGTTTGCCGCTCCTCGCCCGTGGCGCTCGAGGCGGAGAGCGTGACCGTGTACTCGCCGGGTTTTGTCCGCAACGATGCCGCCAGCAGAATTCGGCTCCCCGCATGATCCGGCCCGGCCACCAGGCCCTCTTTCGAAAGGTGCCGGCTCTTGGCCTTCAACAGAAAATCGAGCGTCTCTCCTTGCGCCGCGATCTCGGCCGGCTCGCCCGGGCGAATTTCGTAGCGGGATTGCAGCAATGCCATGGGCCGGGCGCTGGTCTGCGCGAACCCGCAAACAGAGGCAAACAACAGACCGCACAGAATCCCCGTACGACAGACGATCGTTTTTTGTCGTCTGTCGGCCAGCGACCGCCGGCAGCAGTTCTGTCGTGGGGCAGACCATCGTCTTTCGTGGTCTGCCCGGTTGCGCAGCAGCCGAGTAGACGTCTTCTCCCGGGATCGCCCCTCATCGTTTCGAGACATGTAATAAAATGACGAATCCGCGAGTACGCGTGTTGCCTCGCTGGTGTCCATTCCTTAACTTTCGCTCATTCCGTCGCTCACCCCTGCAGCGCACGATGGCCTGCGATAAGATGCCGGTCGTATGTTCAATTCCAGGCGCGGGAAGTGCGCCGATGACACGAGCGTACTGTTGATGCCGGTGGTGCCCCGGCTCAAATGCTATAACCAAGTGGAGAAAAGGAGTTCTATGAAAAAGATCATCTTGACTGTTTTAATCGCCTGGGCTGCCGCCGGATCGTCGACAGCCTTCGCTCAAATCAAGCAGACCAAGGAACAGATGATGTTTTACACGTCGGAATGGAAAGGTGAGCGCTTCCCCGACGGACGCCCCAAAGTCGCGGACAATCTGCTCGAGCGCGCGTTGGATGTGTCGATTGAAGATGTGTGGGACTATCTACGGGGCCAAGGCTACACCAACGAGTTCGAGGGTGGCTGGCAGGGTCTCCACACCGACAAGCCGTTTGCCGGCCGGGCACTCACGGCGCAATTCATGCCGCGGCGGCCCGACATGGCGGCTGCAATCGGTGCCGAAGGCAAGGCGGAGGGACGCGTCAGCGGGAGTAATAGTTGGGTGATCAATGAACTACAGATGGGAGACACGATGGTCTGCGACGGCTACGGGAAGGTCATTGAAGGCACCCTGATCGGCTCCAACCTTGGCAGCGGCATCGCCGCCCACACCCATTCGGGATTCATCTTCGATGCCGGCATCCGGGATGCGGAGGAGAATCGGGAAATCGCCAATCTTAATGGGTTCTATCGGGGCTACGATCCATCGGCATGGGCGCAAATGCAACTGACGGGGATCAACGTTCCGATTCGCATTGGACGGGCCGTGGTGCTGCCCGGCGACCTGGTGCTGGCCAAGCGGGACGGAGTTATCTTTATTCCCGCAACGCTGGCCGCGGGTGCCATCAACAAGGCCGAATTTACCAACCTGCAAGATGCCTTTAACTTTGAGTTGAATAGTCAAGGCAAGAACGGCGCATCATTCGAAGGGGGCTGGACGCCCGAAAAATTTGCCGCTCTGGGAAAGTGGGTTGACGCTCATCCCGAAAAACTGAAGATGACGAAAGCTGAATTTGCCGAGCTGTTGGCTCAGGCGAGCCGTCCCCGTCAGGCGCCTCCCGGGGGCCGGGGTGGCGGCCCGCCCCGCTAGAGTTTGGCCATTTCCGCAGCAGCCGCACGCTCCCGCGCAGCCGGGCAGACCGCTAACGACGACGGTCTGCCCCACGACCGTTTAGTTGCGCGTTGAATTTTAGCGAGCTACTCTTACCAGAGAGTGGAATGAGATACCTACTGCTGTTGCCTGTCGTCTCTGCAGGCCTGATGCTCGGCCAGGAGCAGCAGGCCGTCAGCAATCCGTACACTTCTCCTGCCGACGTGGCCTTGGGAGCCAAGACCTTCCGCTCGCACTGCGCCACCTGTCACGGTACTAACGGCGAGGGAGGGCTGGGGCCGAATCTGGCTAACGGCCAGTTCTATCACGGTAGCTCGGACGCCGAACTCCTCGCGAATATTTCCAGCGGCATTCCCGGGACCGAGATGCCGGGCCTGTTTTTCTCCTCGGACAGGATCTGGCAAATTGTGGCTTACCTTCGTTCCCTGAATGCCGCCCGAACCGGGAGCGTAGCCGGCGACCCGCAACGTGGCGCCATGCTGGTTCGGTCCAGCGGCTGTCTGCAGTGTCACCGGATCAGCGGCGAGGGAGGCAGGCTCGGACCCGATCTCACACATGCCGGCCAGACACGCTCCGCTGAGTACCTGCGCCAGTCGATCATCGATCCCAATGCCGACGTGAGCCCGCGCTACCGGATCGTTAGCTTCCGGGATAGTGCCGGCAAGGTATATCAAGGATTTCTCATGAACGAGGATACTTACACGGTTCAGCTGATCGATACGCACGAACAGCTCCATTCGTTCGACAAGGGCGCCTTGCTGGATTACAAGATCGAGAGGAGATCGCAGATGCCATCCTATAAGACCTCGTTGAGCGGTAGCCAGATCCAGGATATAGTTGCCTATCTATCGTCGTTGCGGCCTGACGGAGGATCCCGGTGAGACGCCGCGTTCTGACTGTCGCTGCGGCGCTGAGCCTGGTTGTGACCGGAATTGCACGGGCACAGGTAACCTATGAGCGGCTCCTCAATGCAGCCAAAGAAAGTCAAAATTGGCTGACGTATTCCGGCGGCTATAACAGTTGGCGCTACAGTTCGCTCCATGAGATACGCCGCGAGAACGCATCCAAACTGAGAGTGAAGTGGGTGTACCAGATGCCCACCCTGCACCCGGTGGAGACGACGCCGCTGGTGGTGGATGGAGTCATGTACATCAGCGAACCACCCAGCAACGTGGTGGCCCTGGATGCGGCGACGGGCCGCCGTTACTGGCGTTATCAGCGCGCCTTGCCTAGCAAGATCAACACGTGCTGCGGGCAGGTAAATCGTGGAGTGGCCGTGCTGGGAGATCGCGTGTTTGTGGGCACGGTGGACGCGCATCTGGTGGCGCTCGATGCCAAGACGGGCGCGGTCTTGTGGGACATCCAGGTAGCCGACGACCGGACGGGCCACAGCATCACCGTGGCGCCGCTCGCCGTGAAGGACATGATCGTCTGCGGCATCAGCGGCGGTGAATACGGCATCCGCGGCTTTCTCGACGCCTATGACGCGGCCAGTGGGAAGAGGAGATGGCGTTTTTGGACGATTCCCGAACCTGGCCAGGCAGGCAGCGATACCTGGTCGGGAGACGCCTGGAAAACCGGCGGTGCCCCGACCTGGGTGACCGGTTCGTACGACCCTGAACTCAACCTGATTATCTGGGGGACGGGCAACCCGTCGCCGGATTGGAATGGCGATCTGCGCCCGGGAGATAATCTGTACGCGGATAGCGCCATCGCATTAAATGCCGACACCGGACAGTTGAAGTGGCACTTCCAGTTTGTTCCCCACGATACCCACGACTGGGATGCCGTACAGGTTCCTGTCCTGGTGGATGGCGAATGGGAAGGCCGCCAGCGCAAACTGGTGTATTGGGCCCACCGCGACAGCTTCTACTATGTGCTGGATCGGGAGACGGGAAAATTCCTGTTTGGAAAACCTTTCGCCAAGCAGACCTGGGCCAAGGGATTAGATTCGAGTGGCCGTCCGATTCGCTTGCCTGGCATCGATCCAACCCCGGAAGGTACGGAGTTATGGCCTGGGGTACAGGGATCGACCAACTGGTACTCGCCCAGTTACAGCCCACTTACCAAGCTGTTCTACCTGACGGTATGGGAGTATGGCGGTACTTACTATAAAGGTGAGCAGGAGTACTCACCCGGTAACCGGTACATTGGGAGCGTTCCCGTCGGCGACTTAAAGGATCACCCGGGACATGGCGCCATCCGCGCCCTCAATCCCAGGACGGGCGAGCGAGTCTGGGATTTTCCCCTGTTAACCATGCCCACGGCTGGTGTGCTTTCGACTGCCGGTCAGCTGATCTTCGGCGGCAGCGACGAGGGATACGTCTTCGCGTTGGATGCCGAGACCGGCAAACCAGTATGGCGCCAGAATACAGGCGGCAGGATCCGCGGCAGCGCGATGACTTACCTGTCTGAAGGCAAACAAGTCATCGCCGTTGCATCCGGAAGCTCGATCTTTACCTTCGACCTCAATGAATAAGGCTAAGTCCGCCGTTGTCGAGACCATTGGTCTTTGTGGTTTGTTAAGGTGCGTAGCCTTTCCGTCCAGGAATTAGGAGTGAGGAGCGAGTTGCATTAACACCCCGAGTTGTCGCAGCTGAGGTATGTAACGGCCGTCAAGCCGCAATCGCTGGCCGGCCGTCTGACAGAGTGCATAGCCGTGACACAGACCTCGGTGCCTGGGCAGTCGTTTTTTTGCGAAACGAAGCCAATCTGACTGAGTGATGGTCAGGGCACCGGCGAAACGAACCCAATCCAAGGAGCCCGGAACTGGCTCAGTGCTTCTTTTGCGAAACGAAAGCCTTGACCGCCATACGCGCGGTCACCCCAGGAAATGAAAATTGAGACCGAACACAGCTGGCGCGGATTGTACGGACGTAAAAGAGAAAAGGCAAGGGCCGCAGGGATGAACACAGATGAACGCAGATAAGTCGAAGATTTGAGGTGACTTGCCGCCCATCTCGCACCGGCGTTGCGCGATATTTTCGGAAGAACGAAAGCCTTGACCGCCATACGCGCGGTCACCCCAGGAAATGAAAATTGAGACCGAACACAGCTGGCGCGGATTGTACGGACGTAAAAGAGAAAAGGCAAGGGCCGCAGGGATGAACACAGATGAACGCAGATAAGTCGAAGATTTGAGGTGACTTGCCGCCCATCTCGCACCGGCGTTGCGCGATATTCTCGGAAGAGCCAATTGACTCAAGCGACAGTCAGGCACTACGTGGCGAAACGAAGCCAATCCGAGGCGGCCCGGACTGGCTGGTAGCCTTTATTACGAAACGAAGCCAATTTGGATTGCCTGATTCCTGTTCCAAAAATTTCAATTATCAAGGAACTTTTGCCACCACAACGATGATCGCGATCCCGCGGGCTCGTTCCGTCGGCGGCACAACATCCAATACCTAATTCCACTTCTATCATGCGGTCGGGCGAATTTGGCTAGGTGTGCTTCCAACTCTCGGCTGGCCCCGGACATATGGTGGTTCAACCCAGGTGACTCACTTCGGTTACGTCGCCTAATTGCGCACTGGACAGTTCTTGCGCAGAACGTCCTTACCATCCATTCCTGCGAAGATCTGAACTTGAATTTGCGAAGTGGATGGAGATGTGGAACAGTTCGATGGCGGTTTCCTTTGTCGGAATGAGGATGCCTGCGCTTCAAGACTGAATCGGGACTCGCTTTCACAGCCGAATCCACCGCTCCACAACTGGCGATAACGCGATCAGCGTGGTTCTCTACCTTCGATCGAAGTCGATTGTGGCGCTCTTACGACAGACGTTTCGTGGCGCCGAAGGAACACTCGTCCAGGTTCGGTGATTATTCGCAAGACCGGCTTGCCTCCACAGCGGTCAACGAAGCCGCAGTCGAAGAGAGCATTTGAAGGGTCGCTGTAGGACCTGTGAGTCCAAGGCTTGCCTCTCATGTTCACCCGCTGCCTCATAGAATGTTAATTGCGTCCATGTCCATCCACCCCTTGGTCTCCGACAGGCAGTCGAGTACGGCCATGCAAACGGGTACGGGATGACCTTGCTCGAGGCGGTTTGCCATCCTTCTCCTAGTCAAGTTGCACGGCGAAAGTCTTGGAGTCGTTATGTCATCCTCATGTCGGAGCGCGCGAGTGCTCGCAAAGACGGAGGCGCGGATCGCGGTTTCGATACGCTGCTCCCGATCCGGAATGTTGACAAGTTCCAAGTAATGCGCACGGGCAACAGACGCCCATTCGTCAGGATGATCGATCCAAGGAATGTCACACGAGTTCCTCCAGCAAAGGCGACGCCCCTCTTTCAAGTATCGAGTTCGGTCACTCAACTCCATTCGGATACTGAGACCATTGTCGTTCTTGCGCTTGATTACGCTCATCTCGTCGCAGTGCCCCCAGTACGCCTCGTAGGTGTTGTCCAGATCGACCGCGATCGCTAGCCAGAGGAGAGTTACATCCTCGACTTCCTCCAGTCCCGAATCTGGCCTTATAAGCCGGATAGCCTTCTCGGCCTTGCGGGCCCCCGCGCCATCAAATCGACCATTTATTCTCGACTTGGCAAGTCCTCGTGGCTTTTGCCAGTTAAGTCGCGTTCGTACCGCAACTGCAACCGTCTTACCCTCGAGGGTTCCAGTATAGTCGGCCCACGGGTGATTTACCTTCAATTTATTAAGATTTTGGCAGTTCGCCATGCCCATTTTGCTGAGCAAATTGGGTGCAATATCCTCCTCGCCAATACGTCCCAACTCCTTGGCAAATCTGGCCTCTCCGGGTGTCCTTGCCATCGTCAGCGCCTAGGGTCCAGTCGTTCAGCAGCCAAGCGGCGCACCTCTGGGTCGGGATCATCGATCAAGGTCTTGATAGCTGCACCAGGTGCCGAAGAGTTCTGAGCCAAGGCTCCCCGAACCGAAGGGTCTCGGCTTTGGCAAAGGGTATGTGCCAGAACCATGATATCGGCGTCGTTGAAACGTTCAACGCGCTCAGCAATCTGTCGATTAATGCGCGCCGAGTTACGGTCAACAATCTGTTGAACATCTTCCCGAGATATTCGTCCGGGATTCGAATTTATGAGGTTCTCGACGACCTCCAGATCGAGGTCTCGTGCGAGCATCGCGACCGTTTCAGCTGAAATGGTTCTGTTTGATGCCACTGCCGCTCGGACCGAGGACGACTCGGACTGCGCCAAACCGTCCAGCAGATCTCCGTTAGCCATAGCGTCTGGCAATCTACTGGCAAGTGCCTCTACGACCTCCCATCCTAGCGGAAATTCTCGCTCTCCGACGACCAATTTGATAATCATGTTTACCGGATCGACGGCATTGTTGCTCAGTCACATTGGCTCCTGCAAGAGCGCCGTATTCGATGAGTAGCATGAATGCCGGATCACAGTTGAGCCTTTGGCAACTAAGCCCCAGGAACGGACAACGCCATGGACAGCATATCATAGGCCAGGCCGCCACCTTGCGTTCGAGACTGCGGCCGGCGCGACGATGCTCGATGGCCGATCGCACCAGTTCGCCCCATCATGCAGTCCCGCCGCCCATCCGCACCGCCATTGGCTTACGTTAGCGCTTATGGGATGGAATCCAACGGTGCTTGGCTGCGGAGCAGGCGTTCTTGCCGGATTTAGAATAATTCTTACCGCTTTCCTGCGAGCGTCAAGGCATACAACGAATCCCCCGCACCCACCAGGATGTATTGCCTGCCGTCCAGCATCCACGTCGACGGACCGTTGCTGAGGCTGCTCATCAGTTGCTGGTGCCAGAGAATCTTCCCGTTGGCGGGATCGAACGCGACCAGGTTGCCGGAATCCCCCGTGAACAGAAGATGTCCCGCGGTGGTCAGAATCCCGCCCGTCATTCCGCCACCTCGTCCGGCTTCGTGTTCATGCTTCCACCTGATGTTGCCGTTTCGGATATCGATGGCAAACAAGGCCGAGCGGTTGTCGAAGCCGCCACCACCGCCGCCGCCGTAACCTTCTGGGTTATCGGAGGTGTCGTAGAGGTAAGCGATACCGTATCCTTCGGTCCCGTTCAGGTAGAAGAGCTCGGTCTGTGGATCATAACTGGGTGGCGGCCAGTTCGTCGCGCCGAATGCGGGCATATCGATCATGGAACCATCCACCTTGGGTTCTTTGTCCGGGTTGGGGATGGGCGAGCCCGTCTTCGGATCGACTCCCTTCGCCCAATTTCCGCTACCGGAGAAAGGCTTCGAGACAAGATTCTTACCGTTGGTCCGGTCGAGCAAGAAGAACCATCCGGCGCGCGCGCCCTGCGCCAGCAGCTTGCGCGGTTTGCCGTCGATAACCGCATCGAGCAACACCGGTGTTTCGACGTTGTCCCAATCGTGCGTGTCATGCGGGGACGCCTGGAAATACCACGCCAGCTTCCCCGTATCGGGATTCAGCGCGACGATGGATGCGGTGTAGAGATTGGCGCCCTTCCGGCTCTGTCCCGCAAAAACGGGATTAGCGTTGCCGGTGCCCCAGTACAACAGGTTCAGTTCTGGATCATAGGTGCCGGGGAGCCATGTCATCCCGCCGCCGTGATCCATCGCCGCTTTGTTCGGCCAGGTCTCAGAGCCGGGATCGCCGGGTTTTTCCGGCTCACTCCACCAGCGCCACTGCAATTCGCCGGTCTCCGGATCGCGCGCTTCGAGATAACCGCGCACATCCATGGCGTCGCCCCCGACCCCGACGAGCACGTGATTCTTCACGATCATGGGAGCCATGGTCGTGAAATACTGCAGCTTTTCATCGGCAACCTTTTTCTTCCAGCGCTCCTTGCCGTCCTTCGCATTCAGCGAGACAAACCAGCCGTCGGGAGTCATGAAGTAAAGCCAGTTGCCATACATGCCGACGCCACGCTGCCCCACCAGGTGGCCGCCGTGGTCCTCGAAATCGTATTGCCAGACCCGCTCGCCAGTGCGCGCGCTGATGGCGAAAACGTGATCGGGAATCGTGAAGTAAAGAACGCCATTGACGAGCAGTGGCGTAGACTTGATGGTCGGATTTCCGACACCGCGCTGCGGTCCTATACCGGTGATCCGATAAATCCAATCGATCTTCAGCAGGTCGACGTTCGACTGGTTAATCTGGTCAAGGCCGCTAAACCGGCGGCCGGAGTAGTCGCCATTGTAAGTCGGCCATGTGTCAGCGGGCTGCTTGAAGAGAGCCAGCGCGGCCGGGTCCAGACCCTGCGCGAATGCGAGACAAGGAACCAGCGCCGCGAGGAGCCGATGGATATTCATTTGAGTGTCACCAGATAAGCTGTCATGTTGTGAATATCGGCGTTGGAGTATTTCGAAAGTAAGTCCCGATGGCCCTGCATCTTGTCAGGTATCTCCACTTTGACCTTGTCTCTCGGCCATTCATGATAATCGCCGGCGGCATCGTAAAGCGAGATGGTGAAATCGTCCTCCTTACTGATGGTTCCACTCACCTTCTCGCCGGATACCGTAGTCACTGTGGCTTTCGCAGGTCCCGGCGAAGCCGGCCAGAGGAACCGCTGCTGCAACTGCGCCGCCTGCCGGAACTTCGAGCCAATCTTCGCAAGGTCGCCTGTGGCGGAATGACAGCCCGTGCAATGGGCGTTGAAGAAAGCCTCGCCTTGCTTGGGATCCCCTGTCACTTTATTTCTCAGGTCCCCGTAGGTTTCGCCATAGGTACCTCGATTAGCCGCCAACTCGACCTGCATCTTCAAATATTGCGAGATGCTGTGAATCTCGCCCTGCGAAAGTTGGGGAAATGCCGGCATGCCCGCCTGCGGACGGCCGGTCTTGATGACAGGCCCGATTTCTTCATCCTTCTCGTCGTGCAGAACGACGACGGAGCGAACCAGGTTAGGCCCTTGGGAGCCGCGCGCGTTTTCGCCGTGACAGGTAGCGCAATTTTGTTTGTAGAGAGGTTCGCCCTTCTTCGCTTCCGCGGGGTCGGGGGCTGGCCCGAGTCCGAGGAATTCTCTGGTACCGGCGCCACCTCGTCCTCCCCGCGCACCACCCCTGGCACTTCTACCGCCTGGCGCGGGCGCTCCGCCGGTGTCCGGCTCCTGACCGCAGATCAACATGGCAACGAAGAATACCGCAACAAGTTTGAATGGACCGATCATCATGCCTCCTGCTCCCAGGTTAGGTTCGCATTTATTATTACAGGTGAAGAAGCCGAATATCAGGCGGCTCCCTGTGGTTGCTCAGGGAGCACTGGCGAAACGGCTTCGAGGGATAGTTGCAACGATACAATTGAACCTGGAGTGTGGAGGCGGGAATTATGCTGGATAAGAGCAAAGTAGATAGGGAGCTGGCGCGAAGGTTTTGCGCCGCGTTCATCAGCCACCAGTTGGGGGTCACCGTCGCGACCCAGTACAAGAATACGCCGGAAGACGTGGGTGAGTTGTGGTACTTCCTGGCCGCTTTGGCAGAAAAACTGGCAAGGGAGAGCCAGGACGCCTTGTACAAGGACCTGGGACGTCTGGCGACTGAGTTGATTCAATAGAGGTAGTGCCAGTCCAGTGTTTGCTCCGGTGGGGCAGGCGCTTTCGCCTGCCTCGGCCGCTTGCGGCCGAATTTTGCAAGTCCCTCATAGGCTGCCCCGTTGCGGGACGCCGAGGCTGCAAGGTTATGCGTAGCGGTCACAACGCCATGTAACTTCCCACCTGTGCGGATCGGTAAAAGGATCGTCCGCCGCTTCTGCCGGCAGGCAGGGCCAGGGTCAACATATTTTGAGCCCGAACGTCTACCTGACTCATCATCCTGTCGAAAGCTTCTTAGACGGCGAATGCTTAGAGGAAGGGAATATGTCGAAGCAGATCGAGCGCCGGAGCTCCGTACTTGGGCCCGCGGCCTTTAGTTCGCGCTGTGCCGCCGCGCCTGATTGTGGACATGGGCCATTCCGCTTTATGGCATCCTCAAATTAAGGAGCTGCAGATGGATCTACGCTTCTGCCCTGCCCTTCCATGAAGCAGGAGTAAGGCGACCACGGGGACAAGGGGCCGCGTCCTCGCACGGCGACGGTAGTGCGGCTCGCGGACAGGCGCGTTCGAGACGCGCTGCAGCAACGGAGGAATGGCATCGTGTGGTGGATCAGCTACCGAGGTGAGGGCAAAACCGGCGTCGAAAACATCGGCGTCTTCGAGGATGATGGCACTCCCCGCAAGGAGCATCCCTTGCTTCTCGACGTGTCGCCCGACGCGCAACCCCTGCGCATTGCCCGCGGCTTCGCGCAGGTCGGCGACGATCTCTACATCGCCAACGCGTGGCGCAGGGACAGCCATGTCGCCCGCTACCGTCGCAATGGCGACACTTTCCACTTCGCCGAGGTGGTGGTGACCTCCAAGCACGTTTCGGCGATGGTCCATCCTTTCGACGTGGAACTAGGCGACGACGGTCGCATCTACATCTCGTGCCAGGACACCAACACTGTTCTGGTCGTCCTGCCGAAAACGCGCAAGCCCGCGCCGGTGGCGGCCCATCTTCGCAAGCGTTTCCCCAAGGGAAACTTTCTTCCCGGCACTTTAGTCGCCTCCAGCCATGGACGGCTCCCCGAATACGGCGACCACACGCCGCTGGATGTGCCGGCGCCGCAGGGCCTCGGAGTCGTGCTCGACGTACACGGCAGACCCCGCCACTCCGTGCGCGGAATCATCGTGCACCGCCGGAACCTCTACGTGGCCGACGAAGCAGGGGACGCCGTCAAGATCTTCGATATAGCGTCCGGGCGGCTCGTGGCGCACATCAAGGGGAAAAAGCTCAGCAAGCCCGTGCACCTTATCCTGCACGGCGAGACGCTCTACATCGGCGCCGCCGGTACCGGCAGCATCCTCGCTTACGACATCCCCAAAGCGGCTCCGCGCGGAAAGCTCAAGGCTCGCATCGTGATCGATGGCAAGCTAAAGGCTCCTTCCGGCTTTGCGATCGGCCCGGACGGCGACATCTACGTTGCCGAGCGGTTCGATCAGCGGGTCCGGCGCTTCTCCGCTAAGGGAAAGAAGAAGGGGACCTTCATTGATGCGCTCCCGGATATGCCGGAGTTCCTGGTGCACGTGCCGGATCCGGCTTAAGTAGAACATCGCCTATTAGGAATCGGCTTCTTCCGAGACTATCCAGGCTGGCCCTCTGCTTCTTAATTCCGGCCTTCGCGCAGGGTGAGATATTCCCGCAGGGCCGTATCGAGCGGACGGTCGGTCATGAGCAGGCAGTAGCCCATGCCCGCGCCCCGGGCGCGATCGCGCAGATCGGCAAGATGCGCCTCGATTTTTTCCCGATACTCCCTCTTGCTGTAATCGGGCGTGACCTCGAGGTGCTCATTGGTCTCCAGGTCAATCAGGATGGATGGGCCGCGCAACTCGGGACGCACATCCTTGGGGTCGAGGACGTGGAACAGCACCACCTCGTTGCCGCGGAAGCGCAGCGGCTCGATGGTGCGGATAATGCTCTCCGGCGACTCCCAGAAGTCGGAGACGATCAACACGATGCCGCGGCGCTTCAGAAATTCCTGGAAGTACCGCATGGGCTTGGCGAAATCGGTGCGGGCGCGAGCCTCCGCCTGTTCCAGGCCGGCCAGCAAACGATGCAACTGGCCCTGTCGGGTAGAAGGCCGGATATAGCTGCGGACCTCGTCGTCGAAGGTAATCAGCCCGGCGGCATCGCGTTGCCCGTTGATGGCCAGATAGAACAGCGACGCGGCGAGGTAGCGGGCGTAATCCATCTTGTTGACGCCATGAGAGCCGAACTGCATCGAGTTGCTGGCGTCCAGCAGGATCGTCAACGAACTGTTGGTTTCCCCGCGATAGCGCTTGAGATACGCCCGCTCGGTCCGGGCGTAGACATTCCAATCGATGTTGCGGAGATCGTCGCCGGGGGTATAGGCGCGATATTCGGCGAACTCCTGGCTGAACCCAAAGTCAGGGGAGCGATGCAGGCCGGAGACGAAGCCGTCGACCACGGTCTTGGCGACCAGGTCAAGACTCGAAATGGAAGCCAGAACAGACGGATCGAGGAAGCGCTGTAACATGTGGATCTAGACGATCCCCCACTTCCGCCGCAGCCACCACTCGGAAAAGCGCAGCAGCAGCAACACCAGAAAGACCAGTGGCAAATCCCACAGATCTTTGGTCTCACGCATCGTCACGCCGGCCTCCGAAAACGGGATGCGGCTCACCAGTTTGCCGAGGTCGGAGGGCTTCCAATATTGTCCCCCGGTTTGCGTGGCGAGACGTTCCAGCAGCTCCCGGTTCTGTTCGGTATGGAAATTCTCCGCTACGCCGTCCATGCGTTGAAAGCTCAATACGTCGCGGCCTAATTCCTTCACCGTGCCGGTACGCGAATCGTGGCGCTGGGCCGTAACCTCGGTCAGGTAGGCGCCGGTCTTCGGAGCGGACCACGCGGCTTGGAACCGGCCGGGACTATCCGGTACCGGCGTCATCTCCACCAGGGCGCTGACGCCGCTCGGGCCCAGGATATGAGCTTCGACCCTGGCATCCGGAGCCGGGTTGTACTGCTGATCGCGAACCTCGGCGGTGAGAGTTACGGCGCCGTTGTCGAGCAGCATCTGAGCGGGGACGGAAGCGGCTACGTGGCCTGGCGAATCCGCAACCAGCCACCGCAGCAACTGCTGCCAGAACAGATCGTGAGCCGTGTCGCCCAAGGGTGAACTCATCTGCCAGCGCCAACTGCCTCCGGTGGCCATAATCGCCGTACGGCCGCGGCCGAAGTTCTCCGTAATGAGCAAGGGCAGCTTTCGGCCTTCGGGCGTGATCATGTCGGCGAGCACGGCCGCACCCGGTTTGGGGGTGCCGGGATCTTCATAGTCCATCAGGTAGGGGAGTTTCTTCCACTTGGCGGCGTTCGCAGCCGGATCGTCCACCAGGCGGGTAATAATGCTATCCACGCCCGCGGGAGCCAGTTCAGCTGTCGTATGGGTGGTGCCGCTCTTGGGATCGGCCTCGCGATGAAAAGTGCCGGCCTGGGTTGGCAGCGTCGTCGGCAGCAGGTCGGTAAGGCTCGAGGCGTTCAAGCCGCCATCCGCCAGCGCGAACTGACCGCCGAGCAACAGCAGGCCACCCCCGCGGCGATCCACGAACTCGCGGATTAACTCCTGCTGGCCGGGAGTGAAATAGCCGGCTTCAACCGACCCGATGATCAATCCCTGGTAGAGGAAAAGGTCCTCCGGCCGGGACGGGAAGCCGTCAGCCAACTCTTTGGGATCGGAGATTCCCTGGCGGTAGACTTTGTTTTCACTGGTGCGAACCATGGAGGCGATCTGCACCATCCGGTCGTCCTCTTCCGCCTGGCGGATAAACTTATACTCCCAGCGTGGTTCACCCTCGATGTACAGGATGCGTCGCGCTTCGGAGCCGACATTCACCACGCGGGTTAACGTATTGTTGGCCGTGTTCTCCTCGCCCGGGAGCGCAGCAGCCACGATCTGGAGCGTTCTGGCTCCGGCGCTGCCGATATCGAACATCAGCGTCTCGGTCTGTAGGTTGCCGTCCGGACCCAGGCTGACGGCGCGGGACGCCAGGACCTTCGCTTGGGGAGCGCTCACGTCGCGCACCGTCAGGTTGACCTTGGCGCCCGAATATCCTCGTTGGTGCAAGGTGACCCTGGCGGCGATGCGGGAGCCTGCGAGGGAGCGGGGAGCAATCGCGACATCATCCAGCTCGACGTCATGTGCGGCGCGCTCGCGTCCGAAGCCCACCGTATGAACGGGAATGTGGCGGGCACGCAGGGCGCTGATCGCGTCCGCGTCGATGCCCCCGGCGTTGTCGTCGCCGTCGCTGAGCAGAACCACAGCGCCGATGGGCAGGTCTGAGGTCTCCTCGCTCAACTGCTTGAGGCTGTCGCCGATGCGTGTCGAGGGCGCGTTGGGTGCGAGGTCCTTGAGGGTATCGATCCGGGCGGGCGCGTTGTCGACGCGGTAAAGACGGGTTCGAAAGGAGCGGTTGAGGCTGTCCAGGACGCCATTCTGCAGTGCCTTGACGGCTTGGGCCTGTCGCGTGAGACCATCCTCGGATATAGCCATGCTGCGGGAGTCGTCCACCAGCACGGCGATGATGTTCTGTTGCGGCTTCAACTCCGCGACGGTGATCGCCGGCTGCCAAAGCAGCACCAGCACCAGCGCGGCGAGGAGCGTCTGCAAGCTCCAGATTACCCAGGCTCGCCAACCGCGCATGACCGGGGCAGCTTGCGCCAGGCGGGAGCGGATCAGCCAGGCCAAACCGGCGGCTGCGGCCACGATCAGCAGCACCAGCATCCACTTAGGCCATGCCCCCAGAAGGGCAAACTGGCCGCGTGCATACACCGAACGGGGATACTTAAAAAGGAACTCGAACATGGGGTCGTGGGTGCCGGCGGACTAATGGGTCATGGCGTAGGTTATGTAGTTGAGGACGATGCGAAAAGCCAGTCCGGAAAACTTCTCGGGATACTCAGGGCTGTCCGCCCATTCCCAGGCGTCACCGAGATGCATGTTGGCGCAGATCGCCACCATAATACGCCCGTGGTCGTTGCGTATGGCGCGCCACTTGGGCACGTAGCCGTCCTTCTCGTAGGTTCGCCCGGTGTTGACGTAGACCTCGCTGGGGATCTGAAACTTTTCATTGATGTCGTACAGAACATGGTAGATCTCGTCGCTATCCTTGAGATCCTCGACGGGCCGGTCGGGCAGCACCATGCGCATGCCGGCCATGAAATGTTCCCAGTCCTCGGTGCCGTGGAAATCGTCCACCATGAGGAAGCCGCCTTTCAACAGATAATCGTGCAGGCGTTTAGCCTCCTCGTCGCTGAAGGTCCAGGTGTTGACCTGGACGGCGTAGATCCAGGGATAGTCGAAGATATGGTCGCTATCGAGATCGACCACGTTCAGCGGTGAGGGAGAGTTGATGTGGGTCAAACGCCGTAGGGCAATCAGGCAATCGTTGTCGGCCTTGGGGTAATCCCTGGCCCAGCCGCCGCGAAAACCGCGAAAACCGAAACTGCTGCCGCTGGCGTAGCTGGAAGTGTACTGCAGCCGGCTCCAATAAAACTCCGAGGGCACGTTCGGTCCGCTCGAGTAGGAGTATCGCCGCCGGCCGTAGCCCTGGTACTCTCCGTCTTGCATCGCAAATAGCCCGAGGCTGAGCGAAAACAGGAGGAGACTGGCGGAAGTGGACCGCACCAGCTTCATAGATCAATTACCTCAAACGTTGATTGAAGCATAGCAGAAGCGCGGCTTCACCCGCTTCGGAACGGCAAGCATCGAGGACCGGAAAAGTTAATCGCGGTTCATGTGGCTCAGCTTCCCACAACCCGCTAGATTCCTTGAGGCAGAAAACTTGTTGTCTTTGCGTCAAGTTTTACGCAGCCAGTCTGGCCTGTTCCACCGGCGGAGTCTCGTTAGTACTACTGTGTTAGAAAAGTGGGGCAGCCAATCCTGGCTGCAGCCGGCTTTCAGCCAGCTCTGGCCTCATGTGAAGATTTGCGCCCGCGAGCGAGAGCCGCTTGAGCGCACCCGAGGTCCTTAACGCCCGCGAGTTCCGGCAACTCTGTTTGCCCGCGTGTTCCGCGGCACAGTAGCCAGCAGGCCGGAACTGGCCCACCCTACCATCGGCTGATCAAGAACGTAATCCGATGAGTCGCAATAAGGCCATGAATCGCGGATCAGCGCGCAGTTCGTCAAAGCGGGGGTCCACTCCCAGAAACGCCACGCGTGGCGAACGCTCCTCGACCGCCGCGTTGAGTAGGTCGAATACCTTGTTCTGGTCTCGAAGTCCCACTTCTGCGATGGCCAGGTCGTATGACGAAACGAATTCACGCTCCGACATGTTCCGGAGGCGCTCAAGCACCATGGACGCCGCTGACCGCCGGCCCGCAATTCCGTAAGCGTGAGCGAGCGACGCGGCATACATCGAGCCCCTCGCGAGCCGGGTGGCCTTTTCGAATTCGGCGATGGCTTCTTTGAGCATCCCCTTCTGTTCGTAAGCGTGCCCAAGTACCAGATGCGCCGGCGCGAAACCCACATCCATCTCGACCGCATTCCGACCCTCTTGAATGGCTAGATCGTACTGCCTGGCAAAGTAGTACCGCGAACTTACCCAGGCGTTGATAATGTTCGAAAGGGGATCGAGTTCTCGTGCGCGCTGCGATTCCGTGATGGCTTCTTTGTGCCGGCCTACCAGCGATAAGAACTCGGCGTACCAATGGTGGCCATTGGCGTAATTCGGGTTGAGCTCGATGCTGCGGCGGAATTCGCTCTCGGCCCCTACCCAGTCGCGATCGGAATAGAGTTTAACGAACGCCAGCGAGGTATGGGCGGCGGCTAGAGAGTCGTCAAGAGCCAAAGCTCTCATCACGGCCGACCTGGCGTGCGGAAAGGTGTCAGACGGCGACAGGTAGCCATACCAGCCGAGCGGGATCCAACTGTCCGCGAGCCCATCGTATGCGAGCGCATAGTTCGGATCTTTGTCGATCGCCTGCTCAAAGAAACCGATCGCCTTTTTCAGATCCTCCTCCGTGCGCTTGTTCCAGTAGAACCGGCCCTTAGAGTACGCTTGATACGCGTCCGGAATGAAAGGACGTACAACGGCTAATCGCGCGCGATCGGGCGGCGGCAGGGCGACGCGGATTTCGTCGGCGATTCTCATTGCCACAGTTGCCTGCAAGGCGAAAATGTCCCGCAGATCCCCTTCGTAACTGTTACTCCACAGGCGTTTATCCTGAGTGGCGTGCGTGAGTTCGACGTTGATCCTGACGCGATCTCCGGAGCGCAACACGGAACCCTCTACAACCGCATCGACGTTCAGTTCACGCGCAATTTCCGGGAGAGGCTTGCGGTTTTCACGGTAATGCATCGAAGACGTTCGGGAAATCACCCGAAGCGAACTGATCAGCTCCAGGCGTTGGCGCAGCGCATCGGTCATTCCGTCTACGAAATAGTCCTGCTCGTGATCACCCGAGAGATTGGCCAACGGAAGTACGGCCAGGGAGCGGATTGGCGCCGAAATCGCACGATCGCGAATCGTATGGAGGGCGCCGGACGTGACCATGCCGAGGGCTGCCAGAAGGCCGGCCGCGGCTATGGCAACTCCGGCCATAGCTGACGG
This sequence comes from Terriglobia bacterium, assembly GCA_963747535.1. Taxonomy (GTDB): domain Bacteria; phylum Acidobacteriota; class Terriglobia; order Bryobacterales; family Bryobacteraceae; genus CAVVFX01. Next base: position 40,982 of record CAVVFX010000023.1, on the reverse strand, counting down.
AAACCCGCGGGCCCTCGCCGGGGCTGCGACAGGAATCGGAACAGCAATGCTCGAAACATCCTCCACCGGATGAACCGACGCCAGAGTCAGCGGGGCGATAAAACGATAACCCCGGCGAGCGAGCGTTTCCACGAAGCGCGGCGCCTGGGCCGAGTCGCCCAAGGCAGCGCGAAGCCGTTTAATCGCGGCGTTCAGACTATGTTCGAAATCGACGAATGTCTCGCCGGGCCAGAGACGTTTCTGCAACTCATCGCGTGCCAGCACCTCACCGGGGCGCTCGATCAGCATGGCCAGCACCTGGACAGGCTGGCCCTGAATCTTCAACCGCATCCCGTGCTTACGCAGCTCACCCGTCTGGGGATCGAACTCGAAGGGCCCGAAACTAACACTCCTGCGCGACCCGTTCGACTTGGTCGTAATGCCTCCTTGTCCGCCGATTTTACCATTGCTGCCGGGTGATTTCCAGCGTGTCACTCTCGACCACAAGCCTATACAAATCAACAATATGCCATGTCACCCAGATTTTACCTGCCGGGTATTGAGTTGACTGTGTAAATCGATAACAATCCCCGAATACTCGACGCGGCCCACACATATCCCAATTGGCCCGCGATCTTGAAAATAACGTTCGGAGGCGTTTAGGAACATGAAGACCATAATCGTTTTCTCAATTTGGTTGGCGGTAAGCGGGCTCGCTACCGCGGACGAGGTGACCGATTGGAATCAGGTGCTGCATCAGGCAACGCTCACGGCGCCGGTAACACCTGCCCCGATAACGACCCGTGTCGCAGCCATTGTGCAGGCGGCTGTTTTCGACGCAGTGAACGGAATCGCCCGCGCTTACACCCCGATCTACGTGCCGCCGGCAGCGGCGCCGCTCACTTCCCAGAGGGCTGCGGCAGCGCAGGCGGCATACGCTGCACTTTTATACCTCTATCCGGCCCAGAAGGCCACCTTCGATCAGCAGCTCGCGGCTTCCCTGGCTGCCATCACCGACACCACTGACGCAGTCCAACAAGGGCTGACGTGGGGTCAATATGTTGCCGATCAGATCTGGATGTGGAGAAGCCAGGATGGGTTTTCCAATGTGCCTTCACCTTATCTTGGCGGCACCGCCCCCGGCCAGTGGCGGCCAACTCCACCCGCTATGGCGCCTGGCCTCGACCCGCAACTGGCGACGACCCAGCCCTGGGTGATGCGATCGCCTTCGCAGTTCCGTGTGCCCGGGCCGGCGGCCCTGACCAGCGACCAGTACACGGCCGATTTCAATGAAACGAAGAGCATGGGAAGTTCCACCAATTCCGGCCGGACCAACGACCAGACCCTCTTCGCGAATTTCTGGCAGGCAGGAAACCCGCCCGACTACTGGGATCAGGTTGTCACCGCGCTGGCTTCACAGCATCACTACTCCATGGTTCGTACAGCACGGTTGCTCGCTCTGGTCGACGTGGCAATGGCCGACGCCATGATCGGCTGCTGGGACTCGAAATACCTCTATAGCTCGTGGCGGCCAATTACTGCAATTCAGTTGGCGGATACTGACGGCAACGATGCCACGAGTCCCGATACGGCGTGGACTCCATTGATTGTTACGCCGGCATTTCCGGAGTATCCGTCCGCGCACTCTTGTGCCAGCGGCGCGGCAGGACGCATATTGTCGCAAACCTTCGGCGAGGAGACTTCTTTCAGTGTCCCGTCCACCGCGATGCCGGGTGTGACGCGCCAGTTTCACAGCTTCTCAGCCGCGCTTCAGGAAGTGATGAATGCACGCGTTTTCGGAGGCATACACTTCCGAACCGCAACCGTCGATGGCACAGCGCTGGGCTTGTCAGTGGGCGATTATGTGATGACCCACGCCCTCGTTCCGCTTCATGGCGAAGCCAGCGGACAGGATCGTTAGGCGGGTCCGGAGTAAGACAGGAAAACGAGCACATGTTTTATGAAGCGGCTCACCAACGGGCCTCAAATTATAAGGGATGGGCGAGACAAATCCTGACACTCCGAGACAAGAAAGAATGATCCGACAGAACCAGATGGTTTCGAGACAGATCGAGACAACCCGAGACAGTTTGGTGACTGCAAAAGGCAAAAAGCAATAGGCCCTGCCCGGCGGGCGGCATGCGCCATCGACCTCCGTTCAGCCGCTAACCGCGGGGCATGCCGTGGTTCAATGTGTCTGAGCCCTACGCCTTTGTCGCCCGCGAGCGAGTTTGGCCGCAGTTTCTGCGGAGAATGGTTAAAATAAGACACGAGAGTCATGGCCTTCCCGTGTTACATGCCCCCCCGCCGTATACGCAATCGAGGCCGCTTGGGAAGCCTCGCCCGAATCCTTCTGGCGGCGTGCCTGACCCCGTTCCTCTATGGCGCCCCTCCCAATCCCGCATACTTCCGCCAATCCCTTTATCCAATTTTCCTGAAGGCCGGCTGCCCGGCATGCCACAACCCGGACGGCGTAGCTTCCGGCACGCGTCTCCACTTCCCCGATTCCGACGCCCCTCCCGCCGCTATCGACACCTTCGGCAAATCCCTGGCTCTCCTTATCGACCGTGCAGCACCCGACCACTCACTTCTCCTCAACAAACCGACCAGACGCATGCCCCACACCGGCGGACTCCGCATCCAGCCGGACAGTCCCGAAGAAGCCGTCCTCAAGAACTGGATCGCATACCTTGCGACGGTCGCCCCCTCCAATGCAACCCGTACCGATACCGGCGAACTCCCACCGCCCGCCAGGCAGACGCCCGTGCTGCGCCAGCTCACCCGCGCGCAATATAACAACACCGTGCGCGAACTCCTGGGCGACGACACCCGCATCGCCGGCCAATTTCCCGAGGAAGACTTCGTCAACGGTTTCAAGGATCAGTTCCAGGGCCAAAGCACTTCGCCTTTGCTCGCCGAGGCCTACACTTCAGCCGCCGAAAAGCTGGCGAGCAACGCCTTCCGCGCGGGCGATACCCACCATCTGATTCCCTGCCATCCCGCCGGCATCGCGGACCCTGTGTGCCGTGATAAATTCATCCGCGGTTTCGGCCGTCGCGCGTTTCGACGCCCGCTGAGCGCTGAGGAAACTGCGCGCTACGCGAAGCTTTTTGCCTCCGAAGCCGAAGCGCGAAAAAGCTTCATCGACGGAGCCCGGATCGTAGTCGAGGCCATGTTGCAATCGCCCGCGTTTCTCACTCGCATCGAAAACGGAAACGTGGCCGGATGGACGCCGTTCGAGACCGCCAGCCGGCTCTCTTATTTTCTTTGGAACACCACGCCCGATGAGACTTTGCTGCACGCTGCGGAATCGGGGGAACTGAACACGTCCTCGGGTCTCGAAACCATGGCTCGCCGCATGCTGGCCGATCCGCGCGCCCGATCCGCCGTCGATGAGTTTATTGCGGAATGGCTGCGCTTCGACCGCGTCAGCGGAATGGTCAAAGACCGGCGGCTGTTTCCCATCTTCACGCAGGAACTGGCCCTCGCGATGGCGGAAGAAACCCGTCGCCTGGCTGCCGACCTGGTGTGGAACAACGGCAACTTCATGCACCTCTTCTCGGCCGATTACACGTTCATCAATTCCGATCTCGCGGCGCTCTATCAGCTACCGGCGCCTCCCGTCGAATTCGGCCGCGTTCCGCTTCCCGAATCTTCCGGACGAGCCGGCATTCTCGGACAAGCACTTTTCCTCGCTGCCAGCAGCAAGCCCGAAGAGACCTCGCCGACCGCGCGCGGCTTATTTATTCGCCAGCAATTCCTCTGTCAGGAAGTCCCGCCTCCCCCTCCCGGAGTCAACACCAATCTGCCCGCTTTGGGTAAGGATGCGCCTAAGACCAATCGCCAGCGTCTCGCGCAGCACCAGGTGAACGAAAGCTGTAAAAGTTGTCACTCGCTGATCGACCCCGTCGGCTTCGGTTTCGAACACTTCGACGCCATCGGCCAAAAGCGTGAAATGCTGAAAGTCACCTTCTTCCCCGGCCACGGCGAAAAGGACGACAAGATCACCAGCGTGGAGTTGCCCATCGATGCGAGCGCCTTTGTCGCCGGGATTCCCAATTCGGAGTTTGCCTCTCCACGCGAACTTGGCCGCGTTCTCTCCGCGAATCCGCAATGCCAGCAGTGCGTGGTAAAGCAACTCTTCCGCTACGCCGCCGGCCGCCGCGAAACGCGGGATGACGACCGTATTCTCGAGCGCGCCACCGCGGATTTCCGCGACTCAGGCTATCAATTCCAAAAACTGATGGTGTCTTTGATAAAATATCTGGTGTTCCCGCCGGAAGCTTCCGAACGGTAGCAGGAGGTATCGACGTGGCGACCTTTATAAAACCGCGGACTCTCTCGCGGCGTTTCCTCTTAAAAGGATTGGCCGCGGCTACTCAGACCCGCGTGTGGCTCGGCCTGCCGCCGCTGGTCGCTATGTTCAACGGCAACGGCACAGCCTATGCGGCGGAAAAGCAAATTCCCACGCGATTTATCCTTTGGTTCAATGGCAACGGCATCACCGAAAAGTATTGGATTCCTCAGGATACTGGCCCCGATTATGTTCTGTCTCCCTGTCTCGCGCCGCTCGCGCCACTGAAGGAGCACTTCCACGTCATCACCGGCCTGGATAATCCAGCCGCGCGGCTCCCTGGCCCCGGTAACGATCACCATCGTTCCATGAGCGCCCTGATGACCGGCACGCAGTTCAGCGGCCGCGGCGCGGGAGGGCCATCGATCGATCAGGTCGTCGCGCAAGCCATCGCCGATCAACCCGCCGGCCAAACGCGCTTCCGCTCTCTCCAGTTGGGCGTGTCTCAGGAATCTTTCGGCGAAAGCATCCAGCGCAATATGACTTGGGCCGGGCGGGATCGCGCCCTGCCTCCTGAGATGATGCCGGCCAAACTCTTCGACCGTCTCTTCGGTGCCCGGGATTCGCAGTGGATCAGCCGCAAGCACAGCATTCTCGACGCGGTGCAGGGGGACGCGGCAAGCTTGCGCAACGCACTCGGGAAAGAAGATCAGACGCGTCTCGACGAGCACCTTTCGTCGATTCGCGATGTCGAGCGCACCATCGCCAGCCTGCCTCCCGAGTATCACCGCGTCGATCCGCCCGAGGTCGAAGATATGAAGGACTGGCCGCGCATCGCCAAATTGCAAAGCGATCTGCTGGTGCATGCGCTGGCCTCCGGACAGACCCGTGTGGCATCGTACATGTTGACGAAATGCCAGGGACTCTCGCGATTCCCCTGGCTGGGCCTCACCTCGGCGCGCCATCATGACTACACCCATGCCGACGGCAAAGCGCCCGGCTCGCAGGCTCCCGACGGCCAGCGGATCATGCGCGATATCTGCCGCTGGCATATCCAGGAGTTCGCATATTTTCTGGGAAAATTACGCGCTACACCGGAAGGCGACAAGACCTTGCTCGACCGCTGCGCCATCATTTACGCGCACGAACACGCCGAGGCCAACGATCATAAGAACAACGGCATGTCGCTCATCGTCGCCGGCCACGCCGCAGGCCTGAAAACGGGACTGCATACCCGAACCACCGGCACCGTCGCCGACCTCTATCTCGCGGTGGCGAACAAAGCCATGTCGGCCAACCTCAAATCATTTCCCAGTGCTTCCAAAGAACTCCCGGGAGTTTTTGCGTAAGCAAGGCTGGCAACGCGGCTTTTCCAGGATCTTCAAAATGAGACTCCCACTCCTTGGGCTGCTCGCAGCCTGCACTATGATCAACTCTGTATTGCTGACAGCACAGACCCCACCTCCTCAGACCACCACCTTGCGTATCATTGCGATCGGGGCGCACCCGGACGATTGCGACGGCAAGTTCGCCGGAACAGCCGCCAAATTCGCCAAGGCCGGCCATGCGGTGAAATTCCTTTCCGTGACGAACGGAGACTCCGGCCATCAAACCCAGCGCGGCGCCGAGCTGGCCAAGCGGCGATATGCGGAGACGCAGGAGTCCGCGCGGCGGCTGGGCATCGCGGAATACGATGTTCTCGGCAACCATGACGGAGAACTGCTGCCGTCCCTCGAAGTGCGCCGGCAGATCATTCGCGCCATTCGCCAGTGGAAGGCGGATATCGTGGTTGCTCCGCGAATCAATGATTACCATCCCGACCATCGGTACACCGGTGTGCTGGTCCAGGACGCCGCTTACATGGTGATGGTGCCCGCGGTCGTTCCGGAGACCGCCCCGCTGCGCAAGAATCCCGTTTTCCTGTATTACCAGGACAGCTTTCAAGAGCCGAATCCTTTCCGCCCGGACGTAGTCGTCTCGATCGACGACGTGTGGGACCAGAAGATCGCCGCACTCGACGCGCAAGTTTCGCAAATGTACGAATGGTTGCCGTGGGTAGACGGCCGGTTGGAGGAGGTGCCCGCCGGCGCCGCGGCCCGCATACAATGGCTTTCCAAGGTTCGGGCTGGGAGCATTTCCCCGGTGGTGAGAGCCGCACTCGAAAAACGCTACGGCGCACAGGGGCAACACGTCCAGCATGCCGAAGCCTTCCAGTTGTGCGAGTATGGCCGCCGTCCGGCGCTCGATGAGTTGCAGCGCATGTTTCCGAAGTAGCTCTGCCCCAGTTCACGCGATTTAAACTTCTTTCCTCCAGAACGCCAACAACATCCAAAGCCTCGACCGGCTTTCCCGGAACTGAGCGTGTCAAACTCAAATCGGATGGGCCGCGCCGCGCAGGCCGCATGCATTCTTGGAGTGTCCTCCAAAATTGAGACACTCGGAAATTGCACAACTCTGATTGAAAGGAGCAGATAACCGCGCCCTCCACCGGGAAGCCCTCCAGCGACCGGAAGCACTCACGGGATCTTTCGCCACAGGAGAATTTGCGCCGATGCCCACCATCCCAATCCCAAATCAAGCTTGACCTATCGGGCCAAAAAGAGCGATCATGGCAAGAAGTCGAGGTGATTCCGCGGGGCGTAAGTCTCCTTCCGGTAATGCCACATCACGTCCACAAGTTCCCGACAATCATTAAAAAACCGCGTTATCGTAGACTGGAACACGCGCCACCGCTCAGCGCGCAAGTTTTCGCGTGCGTAGGACACCATCGGGATGACAGAAGCTCGGCCGGCGCGCGGCGTCAACTCGCCTTGCGGAGGACGTCTTCCACGGCTTCAGGATGCTTCGCAATTACAGCCAGCAGAACGCGCGTCGAAGCATCCGGATGAGATCGACCCTGCTCCCAGTTCCTCAGCGTCGCCGGCGGGAAACCGAACTTAACCGCGAACTGCGTCTGGCTCAATCTCATCTTTCTGCGGACCTTGCGAACATCGACGGCAGGAACGTGCACCAGCGTTACGCGCGCGCGTTCGTTCTCACCCCTGGTCCATGCAATTGCCTCCTTCAGTCCCTCAATGATTCGCCTGCCGACACTGGTCCGCTTGGCTACTTTGGTCTTCTTAGCCGTCGTCTTGATTCTCGTCATGAGCATCTCCTTGTTACTTTCTCCCGTACCCGGCAGCGATCAGTGGCACAAGCTGTCTCATCGCGTTTCTCTCGGCTTTCGTCAGGTTCGACTTTTTGTTCTTCGCGTATGCCGCCAGCAGGAAGACAGGCAACAGCTGGCTGTGATAGTAATAGATCACCCGAGCACCGCCCCGCTTTCCTCTTCCGGACAATCCCCACCGAAGTTTCCGCACACCGGCGGTTTCAGAATGATTTGGCCGGCTTCCGGATTGGCGCCAATGAACGCAACGAGATCGGCCCGTTCGCTATCCGAGAGTAACGGCTTCGCGTCCGTCAGGAACCGATGGGTTTCCACCACGGTCATGGGAACCCATCCACATAACTACTATACGCAATTTGCGCATAGTATGCGTCGGCGACTGCCCAAGCGCGCGAAAGTCCCGGTCCCGCTGGTGCTGAGCGAGAATCGGCGCTCCGGAGGCGCAACCGCTGCGTCGGCCGCTTGGCGTGGCGGTTTCCGACAATCCTTGGTAAATCGCGTTACCGGAAAGTGGGAACTGTCAGTCCTCGCTTGTCGCCCGGCGTTTGCCAACGTGTCGGCTCCACGCGGTTGACACATCCGGAAGTTATCCAGATGAGTGGGAAGCGCACGACGCGCAGAAGTACAGCCCAAGGGGTCCCCTCAAAAAAAAACGCACCGTGGGAAGCTGAGGGCGGTTTCTCTAGGGTCAAGATAATAGTGCTTACGTTCCTCGCGTCTGTACGGTTTTTCGGTTGCTCGAGGCACGGCGAGACTGGCCTTGGGCGCCGTAGCCAAATCGATTCACAAATCCGGCTAATCTGAGCCTATTTTTCGCTTTTCGGCCACTTGACACTGTGTGGTCGCCGGTGATCTCTTACCCGAGTATGCTGCGACCCACACCCAAAGAACAAGATCATCTGGCCCAAGCTTTGACTTGGTCGGCCGGGAGTTCTCTGCGTCTTCCTCTGCGGCTCAGCGCCTCGGCGGTCATCTTGCGACGCCAGGCCCCGCCAGCCCACCTTCCGGAGGCCCCCGCCTATATGTCAGCTCCAGCGCTGAACCTCATCGCAGAGGCGCCGAGCCGCGGAGGAAGACGCAGAGTATGATGGGGCTCCGGATTGGCCACCCATCGAATGGCCGCGATCGGTGAGAGAAATGACTGAAAAAGAAATGGTTGTCCTGGTATTCTGTCATCTCCAGACATTAGCCGGTTAACATTCACTTGGGTTGCACCACAATATCTTCAGGCCCGACCGGCAGTTGGAGGCATCCCTATCCGAATTCGCCTGACCCCATGATAGAAGTGGAAATAGGTATTGGCGTGTGCACCATCGACGGAATGAGCCCGCGGGATCGCGATCGTCGTCGTGGTGGCAAAAGCTCTTTGACAATTGAAATTTCTGGAACAGGAATCAGGCAATCCAAATTGGCTTCGTTTCGCGAAAATGCAGTGAGCCAGTCCGGGCCTAATCGGATTGGCTTCGTTTCGTAAAAAAGGTACTCAGCCAGTCCGGGCCCTTCCCTGACTGGCTTCGTTTCGCGAAGTAGTGCCCGACTATCGCTCAGCCAAATTGGCTTCGTTTCGCAAAAAAGGTAATCAGCCAGTCGGGGCCCTTCCCTGACTGGCTTCGTTTCGCGAAGTAGTGCCCGACCATCACTCAACCAGATTGGCTTCTTCCGAAAATATCGCGCAACGCCGGTGCGAGAAGGGTGGCAAGTCACCTCAAATCTTGGACTTATCTGCGTTCATCTGTGTTCATCCCTGCGGCCCTCGGCTTTTCTCTTCTACGTCCGTACAACTCGCGCAAGCTGTGTTCAGCCCTAATTTTCATTTCCTGGGGTGACCGCCCTTAGCGGTCAAGACTTTCGTTTCGCAAAAACGGCGGCCGAATTACCGAGGTCTGCGCCAACTCCAGCCAGTAACGCCAACTCCCTCCCGATTCCTGGACGGAAAGGCTACGCACTTTAGGTTAGCGCCTACTGGGCGGTCCCCCCTGGACCGCGCGGGACGTCCTCGACCCGCCGCCGAGAACGGAGACAGGGGCCTCCGAGCGGGCGAGGGCGCCGCCCCACGAGGTGCTGCCAATTCCGCCCCCATTTTGCACAAGCACAAATTGGCTTCTTCCGAAAATATCGCGCAACGCCGGTGCGAGAAGGGTGGCAAGTCACCTCAAATCTTGGACTTATCTGCGTTCATCTGTGTTCATCCCTGCGGCCCTCGGCTTTTCTCTTCTACGTCCGTACAACTCGCGCAAGCTGTGTTCGGCCCCAATTTTCATTTCCTGGGGTGACCGTGCTTTGGCGGTCAAGACTTTCGATCCGCAAAAATCCCGCTATTCCAGCCGGCAGTTGGGTTGCGCCGCGATCAATTTCTTCCGCCCTGCCTCGGACACCTTAGTCCCGCCCAAATCCACCCACTTCAAATTCGGCAGCGCGGCGAGCAGTGGAATCACCTCATCGTCCACCCGCGGAGCTTTCCACAAATTCACCTCTTCCAGCTTCGGGAAGTTCGCCAGAACCCCCAGCCCTCGCGCCGAAAGCTGCGTCTCGGCGGCACTGAACGACCGCAGGCCGGTCAAACGGCCAAGCTTTCCCGCGCCCGCGTCGCTGACCTTCGTCCCCCGCAGATTCAGGTGCTCCAGCCGTGTCAGCGAGCCGATGACATCGAGTCCGATATCCGTCACGCTCGCCGACCACAACCCCGAATCCGTCCGCTGTGCGCCGCTCAAATCGAGAGACGTCAGCGTCGGAATCATCCGCAGCGAGTTGAGCCCCACGTCTGTGACCTTATTCCCGCCGACCGCCAGCGACTTCAAATTGGGCAGCGTCGTGAGCGCATCGAACCCGCCGTCGGTAATCAGCGCGTATCCGATATCGAGCGTCTCGAGCGCACCATGATTCGCCAAGTGCGCCAGACCGGCATCCGTAACCTTGGTGCCGCGCAATGTCAGCTCGCGCAGTTGCTTCCAATCCTTCATGGCCGCCAGTGCGCCATCCCCGATCTGTTCCGCAAAATACAGGTTGACCACCTGCACATTTTCGAGCTTCCTTAAATGCTCGAAGCCGATATCGGTAATGCGTGTATGCGAAAGATCGATCCGGCGCAGGTCCGGCATCCCGGCCAAACGTTCCACGTCGGCGTCCGTCACCCAGGACGCCCGGAAGTCCGCTTCCACAATGCGTCCGGACCCATCGCGAACCAACTGGCCGCCCTTCGCTGCCGCCCACTCGCTCACCGCGTCTGCCGTAACCCCGAACAGGCAGGCGACAGACAACCAGGCCAGCAACGGTTTCAAGAGTGCCTCCGGTTCGGCAGCGACGAATCGCGATCGAAGATGATGCGGCAGTCGGGCAGAATCTTCTTCAGGTCCTCGAAGCCCTTCTCCGTAACCAGCGTGTGGTACAGGTTCAACACCCTCAGTCCGGCCATGCCGCGAAGCGTCTCCAGTCCGGCATCGCTGATATTCGCGCTATCCAGCCGCAGTTCCACCAGTTTCGGCAACGACTGTCTGAGCAGTTGGAGACTCTTGTCCGAAACGGTCGTGTAGTCGAGATTCAACCGCTTCAATCCAGTCAGTTTCGCGATCGCATCGATCCCAGGATCGGATACCCGCGTCCGCGCCAGTTCGAGTTCCTCGAGAGCCGCCAATCCGGCGAGTTCCTGTAGCCCTGTATTGGTCACGCGCGAGTAATCGAGATTCAGGCGAATCAGCCCCGTCAGTCGCTTCAGTTGCGCAAGCCCTGCGTCCCCAATGTCGGTCGAACTCAGGTCGAGGGCGGTCAGCGAAGTTATCGAACTAAGCGCAGCGAGCCCGTCGTCCGTAATGTCCGTGGAACTGAGCCGCAGATCGCGCAGAGACTTGAGCGCGGACATGCCGCGCAGTCCTTCGTTATTCACCGGCGCGCCGGAAAGCTCGACCACTCCTATCGAGAGGCCTGCCAGCGCCGCGAATCCGTTCCCGTGTACTTGCGAATTATTCAGCGTCAGACGCGTGAGAGCCCTGAGACTCCCAAGCTGCGCGATGGCCTTATCGGTCACCATCGTGTTGCTGAGATCCAGGTCGCACAAGCTGGTCAGTTTGGCCAATAACTGCGCGCCGACGTCGCCAATCTGCGTGGTCGAAAGCGAAAGTTTCTCAAGTGATCCAAGCGCGGCGAGCGCGCCGATTTGGGCATCGGAAACCGGCGTGCGTACCAGATCAATCTCGCGGATTCGATCCCCGCGAATCGTCACTGTTCCGCCAAGCTGCTTGACCCACGCCGCGATCGCAGACTCATCTTTTCCCTGTGGCGTCGAACTACCGAGCGCGACATCGCCTGCCGGCCGGACGATCGCGTCTTCGAACTCAACCTGGCATCTCGGCAGGGCGGCATGCAACGCTGCTACGCCGCTCGAAGAAACGCCCGTATAGCGAAGATCGAGCGCAGTCAGGTGTTTCAAGCTTTTCAGCCGGTCGAGTCCGGCATTCGAGATCTGTGTGCGGTAAAGATTCAGGTCTTCCAAATCGCTAAAGCCGGCCAGCACAGACGCACTATCGTCCGTCACTGTGGCGCCAAGCAGGTTCAGAGAGTGAAGGTTTTTCAAGCCGCTCAGCGATCGCAGACCGGCATCCGTGATCTTGAGGCCGTAAAGATCGAGCGACTCCAATTCTTTCAGGCCCGCAAGATTGTTCAATCCCGCGTCGGTGACCAACGTATCGCGAAGCGACAAACGCTGCAAGTGCGCCATGTCGCGGAGATACTGCGTGCCGTCATCGCGGAAAGGCGTCTCTCCCAGGTCGAGTGCGCGAAGATTGATGAAAGGCGCGAGACCCGGACCGCGCACTTTGGTCTGCACCAGCCGCAGTTCGCGCAACTGGGTCAAGTCTTTCAAGTGCGCCAGTCCCTTATCCTCCACGTGAATCTCGGTAAGGAAGTGCAGACTGAACGAGAGCTTCTCCAGGTGATGGAGGTTGCTCAAGGCCGCGAGTTGGTCATTCGCATCGAGCTTGCTTCCAGCGCCCGGGTTAAAACTGGGAGCGGGCAGCAGCAGTTCGCGAAGCTCACTCAAGCCGCTGAGCCTTTTCAGGTCTTCCGGATCGATCGTCGTCCCAATGAGATCCACCGAAAGCACTGTGATATCGCCCGCGGGAAGGTCGGCCGCATCCCGTATGATCCCGTCGTGACCGGCGATCCGTACATTGCCTCGGCTGCGAAGCACCCACTCGGCGGCATCTCGATCGGAGTGCGCCTGCTGAGAAGAACCCTCCTGTTTGCCGGGGCCATAGAGGATGGTTCCGGGCCGCGCGCCCGTATGTTCGCCGCCATCGATCACCAGTTTCCCGTTGACCAGCATGTAGCGCACTCCGGTTGCGTACTGGTGCGGCTCCTCCCAAGTCGCGTTGTCGATGATCGTCGCAGGGTCGAAGACGGTCACATCCGCCCACATTCCGGGCCGCAGCAGTCCGCGATCGTAGACATGGATCTTGATCGCATTCGCCGAGGTCATCTTCCGAATCGCGTCTTCCAGCGTGAGCACCTTTTCATCCCTCACGTATCGCCCAAGCACGCGCGGGAAAGTTCCGAAATAGCGCGGGTGCGGATGGCCCTCCGCCGTCGGACCCGTAATGGCGACCGCGGTCCCATCCGAGCCGATCGAGACGAACGGCTGCTTCAGCGCATAACGCATATCGTTCTCGTCGTGATGAAAGTAGATCGTCGGGACCGACCCGTTGTTGTCTTCCAGAATTTTGAACAACGCGTCAATGGGCTTTCCGCCGATTGCCGCTATCACTTCGTTCATGCGCCGGCCCTCGAATCTCTTGTATGACGGATTCGAAAGCGACACCAGCAGCATGCCTTCCCAACTCCCCGTTGCAGTGTAGTGGTCGTACCAGTCGGAGCCGGGAATCCCATGCTCGATCTCGTTCACCAGGCGGTCGTGCAGCGCCGGATCTTTCAGCCGCCGTAGCATGGCCTCCTTGCCCCCGTCGTGCGCCCACGGTGGAATGATACTCGCCAGATTGTTCTGACCCGCGCGGTACGGGTACACGTTCGCCGTTACGTCCTGGCCATTCGCACGCGCCTGTGCAATGCTCGCAACCAACTCGGGCATCTGGCCCCAGAGTGTGTGATCGGCAATTTTCAAATGGATGATATCTACGGGCACACCCGCGCGGCGTCCGATTTCCATCGCCTCGGCAGCCGCTTCGAATACGCCTTTCCCTTCCGTGCGCAAGTGCGTCGAATAAAGCCCGCCGTATTCGCCCGCGACTTTGCACATTGCGACGAGCGTCGCGGTATCGATCCACGCGCCCGGCGGTCCGCTCAAGGAACTTGCCACACCGAGCGCACCCTCTTGCATAGCCTGACGCACCAGTTGCTGCATCCGCTGCAACTCGTCGGGAGTAATGGGCCCGGCGCGTTCGCCATGCACGTACGTCCAAACCTGGCTCGATCCGACATAAGTTCCGATATTGGTCGAGATTCCCTGCTTCAGCAGGCGCGAGAAGTAGCTATTCAAGTCGGCGAAATCCGCATGCGATGGTGCAGCCGACCCTCCTTCCCCCAGGATCATCGAAGTGACGCCCTGTCGCACCATGCTCTGCGCATTGCCGTCAGCCAGCAGCGAGTAGTCCGAGTGATTGTGGATGTCGATAAACCCCGGCGCGACTACCAATCCTTTGGCCTCGATGACGCGCTTGGCACTCGCTTTCGGCAGGAATCCGATAGCCGCAATCTTCCCGCCCTGAATCGCGACATCGCCCACAAAAGATGCGTCGCCCGTGCCATCGATAATTCGGCCGTTCCGGATCAGGACATCGAAGTCCTGCGCGTAGGCGACCGAGCATAGAGCCGCAACCGCCGGCAAGAGCTTCATGAAACGGCCATAAGCGCAGACAGCCGTCCGGAAATGGCCTTTACTCTCACCGGCGCGGCTCCATCGCGGCAAAGAGGCGATGGCGATCGATTTCAAACATACGCGGCGATTCATTCAATCACTCCAGTGTCATTGTGGATAATACAAATACAATCGCGACTTCCGTTCGCACTCCCCGAGGTACACAATGCCATCCGCACCGATGGTCATCGCTCCAATGCGATAGGCTTGCCACGCGTAGTAAGGGCGCCGGTTCACATCGATGAATCCGAGGATCTGGTATGCACCGGTCTTTGGGTCATAGGAGAAGAGCCGCGCCATATCATCGTCGTCGCCGCCGACACCGTAGAGCTTGCCGTTACGCGCGAACACGAGCCCGTTGACGCGATACTGAAGCAGCGGCTTGCCCAGGTTTTCCAAGGTATCGCCATGCAGCCGGAAAAGGTAACCGTCGCTGGTCCCGCCATATAGCGCACCCGATGCGTCGGCGCTCCAGACCTCCACGCGGTTGTAGCCTTGGCGGCCTGGTTCGCCTGGCAGGGTGATCGCGAGCTTCTCAATCGAGGAACTGTCAGGCAGGTAACGGTAGATCGCGCCGTCGTCGCCTGACGCATAAACTGCGCCCCCCGTTACTTCCAGCGCCCGCCCAATCAGCCGATCGCGCTCAGATTTTTCGCCGTGGATTCTGTGCTCAGCTACTCTGCCGAGGAGCGTGAATTTTCCATCCGTGACGTTATAGCGGAAGAAGTCGCCCGAGGGATAGGTCAAGCCGTAAAGAATATCGCGGTCGGCCACCAGCGCGTAGATACCTTCGTGCTCGACCGCGACACCAAGGATCTCGGTTTGGCACGCTGCGTTAATTTGGATGGGGCGGCCAGCCTGGCCCGGCGGTGGTCTGTAGCGTAGTAAATGGCCGCCCGGATAAGCCGCGTAACCCGCGCCGCCATCATCTACGGGGATGCTGGCGCCGATGTAAACATCGCCGTTCGACGTAATTGCCAGCGCGCCATGCACCGTGTTGACATCCTTCAGAAAGCCCAGAGGTTGAACGTAGCCGTGCAGTGGATCAAGCGCGAAAAGATGGCTTCTTGCTCCGCTGGTGGCGCCGTACACGACGCCGTTCGGCGCCACAGCCAATGCCGTAATCGCCGATTCGCCAGACGGAATTACATCCACCGGCGGATATCCCAGATCGCGCGCATCGATGCGCACCTGCGAAACCACGGAACGGTCGTATTCAAGTGTGCGTTGGGCGAGCAACAAAGACGAAGCGCCCAGGAAGGCAACGATCAGACGATGGCTCATGTGGGCCTGTACATCAACAATGCGAGCCGATAGGGAACGCCGCCGATTTTGCCCCCGGCCTCGGGCGGCTTTCCCTCCGACGGTCGCACTTCAATAGCGCCAACGAAGTAGATCGTGCCGTCCGGTCCGGTATCGGCTGCATTGGTGCCGAGCACGCGGCAGTTGTCTTCCAAAATCATCTCCCCTAGATCCTGTTTCCTGCCGCTGGCGAGGTCCCAGGTGATCAGATGAGACGCGGCCGCTCCTGCGCTGCCTCCATAATCGAATTCCCGGCCCGCGGCGCCATAATAAAGCTTGCGGTCGTGCCCCAGCGCGAGACTCAGCGTGGCATATGGAATGTCGCGCTGGTTCTCAAAACCGGGAATGCAGAGCTGTCCCAACCTTTCGATGACTTCAGCTTGAGGATCGAAAGAGAAAAGTATCGTCGCGCTCTCGTCCACCCCATAGAACCGGCTGGTCTTCGCATCCCAGACTACCGTTCTCCATGCGGTCTCGGATTTCTCGTAATCGCGCCCCAGCGAGATTCCTTTCGGCCGAATCGGCACACGTACCGAAAGCTCTGTGATGGCATCGGTACGCGGATCGTACTTGAATAACTGTCCTTCCCCGAAGCTGCCGTAGACGTTCCCATGACCGTCAATGCCGAGTGTCCGGCAGATAGATTCCCAGTTATCGAAGCGTCCCAAATCCGCGGTGCGCCTGGTTGCAACGTCGTAATAAACGAAGTGCGCGCGTGGATGCGTCAGGCCGTAAATCCGGTTGAATTGGGGGTCGTAGGCGCCGGTGTTGATTCCCTCGTAGCGTGGACCGATGCCGAAATCCTCCACGCGGCCAGTCTTGGGATCGAACGCCATCCAATGCGCGCCGGGGTAACCCTCTTTCGTGCCGTAACGCGCATAGTCCCACCACAGGCCCCCATGCGTGCCGAAATAGATGCGCCCGTCCTTCCCTTCGCCAAATCTGGCGTGGATCTTGGATTGCGGCCCGCGATGGAAATGCGATTCGCCGCATAACTCGGTCAGGTTGCCGACATCGTGTACGCGGTCCTGCTTCGAGTCGTAGTAAACCAGGTGGCCATCGCCGCCATGGTTGGCGAGACCGGCATAAACTTTGCCATCGCTTCCGGCGAGAAGCGCTGCCCAATTGCCATCCATTTCCGCCAGGCCGGGAAATACGCGATGGTCGATCCGGAGGCTGGTCTCCTTGGCACACACGGCGGCGCCGGTGCAAGCTGCCAAAAACGTACGTCGTCTCATGTCCACTCCACAGCGGCGAGCATCTCAGCCGCGCTCCAAACTGCCGCTCCACCGCGCGCGACTGGCAGAAACTCGCGCCGTTTTCATAGCCGCCTCGGAAAACGCTGGTCGAACATGCTAACGGCATCTTAACGCAGCTATAATGCGGTTTCCAAACTGCATGAGCGTCTTAAATATATCTCGCCTTGACTGGCTCGTCCCGGGGTCTTATGGCACATTATCATTTTGCGGCGACACCTCGACTTAGGTGGTTGCTCAGGTTGTCCTTTTAGTGATAGTCTACCTTTGCGGAAAAAACGCTTTGCTCATACGTCCTGATTGCGGCACAAACGTCAGACAATGAAGAGATATCCTACTTGTTTAACCACTGTCGGCTGCGACAAATTCATCTCCGGGTCGGCTCAATCGAGGTTGAATGAATGGTTCAATACATCGTGCTTCACGCAGCCTGCCGCTTTCACTTTCGGTTCGGAAAGCCGCCTCGATCCGAACTTGCGGTCCGCCGGAATCGCCAATCGGGATTTCGCTCTGTTCAAGACCACCCGGATCACGGAGCGAGTGGGCCTGCAGTTCCGCACGGAGTTCTTTAAACTCTTTAATAGGGTGCAGTTCGCGCAGCCTGGTCTGGCGCAGGGGAATCCATCGTACGGTGTCGTCAGTTCGCAAACCAATAATCCCCGGCTCATCCAGTTCGCATTGTGATTAAGTTATTAGCTTATGCTCCGACGTCAATTCATTCAGTCCGCTCTAGCCGCAGCGACGACGATCCCCATGAAGGCTGAGGACTCCCCGTGGGGAAGTCCGGTACTCGATATCCATCTGCATCCGCGGCGCGACCCCGCCAGGGAGATCGACCACCTGGAAGGCAGCGGAGTCAGGAAAGCCGTTCTTCTGCCGGGCGCAACTTCGAATGACCGGGCGATCGCAGTGATGGTGCAGTATCCGGATCGCTTTGTCCACTTTACCAACGCCGACGTGCGAACGGCGAATTCGCCTGACCTTATCCGGGCTGGTCTGAAAGGCGGTGCAATCGGCATCGGAGAATTGAAATATCCGGTGCAGGTGGATGGACCCGAAATGCGGCGTGTTTACGACATTGCCGCGGAATTTCGTTGCCCGGTTCTGATTCATTTCGAGGAGGGCGGTTTTAATTCCGGGTTCAATCGCCTGCCGGACCTCCTGAAGAGTTATCCGCGCACAACATTCATCGGCCACGCCCAGACCTGGTGGGCCCATATCAGCGCCGACGCCGGGAACGCTGCCGGATATCCAACCGGCCGGGTTAATCCGGGAGGACTAACTGACAAGCTGCTGGCGGATTATCCCAATATCTATGGGGATCTGTCCGCCAATTCCGGCCGTAACGGGCTTGCTCGCGATCCGGATTTCGCCGCCGCGTTTCTCGCTCGTCATCGCGACAAACTGCTGTTCGGTAGTGACTGTCCCTGCCTTGACGGGCGGGGTGCCGGCCAGGTTTCGACGGCGCCCGCTCTCAAGGGCAAGTGTGTCGCAAGGGAAACGCTCACTTTACTGCAGCGCCTCACATCTCCTGAACTGTTCCGGACAATCACGTGGCAGAATGGAAACCGCCTGTTACGACTCAGCGCCTGATACTCGCGTCGCTCGCGGCGTTGGCCTTCTGTCCTTCCATCCAGGCTCAGTACGCCGGCAGCAAAGCCTGCCAATCCTGCCATCCCGATAAATTCGCAGGTCAGTCGAAAACGGGACACGCTCACGCGCTGGCATTGGCTGCGCCTGGCAGCCCGGGTCAATGGGCCTTCGGCGCCGGACTCAAAGCCATTACTTACATCAGCCAGGCGGCGCCAGAGTTCTATCTAGAGCACGGATTGACGTATTACTCGGCGACTCAATCCATGGCGCCGACGCCCGGGCACTCGAGCCCCGAGGGGCTTCGTTATCGGACCTTCGATCCGATTGCTTCCATCCTGCGATGCTTTCGATGTCACTCTACCGGCCCGTTGCGTCTCGGCGCAGGTTCCAGCATTCAGCCCTTTGAGCCGGGTGTACATTGCGAATCCTGCCACGGACCGGGTGGCGCGCACGTTGCGTCACGCGGCCAACGCGGAACAATCCAAAATCCAGGCCGCCTAAAGTCGCATGAACTGAACGTCTTCTGTGGCGGCTGCCATCGCAAGCCCCCGGAGGCGGGAGAAGAGACTGATTGGTCGAACTCGTGGAACACCCGCCACCAGCCCGATTATCTGAGTCATGCCACCTGCTTTCGCAAGAGTAATGGAAAGCTTTCCTGCCTGACGTGCCATGATCCGCACTCCCCGCTCAGCCACACGGCGGCGGACTACGACAAACGATGCTCCACGTGCCATCAAAGCGTTCGTCATCGATCGGTCATTGCGGCGCGCGCGTGCATCGATTGCCACATGCCGCAAGCGGCCATCAGTTCCGAGCTCCATTTCACGAATCATTGGATCGGTATTTATGAAAAAGGCGCCACTCTCGTACCGCGACCAAGCGCAGCCAAGGCCCTGATGCCTCTTCGGCAGGCGGCCGCGCCATCGGTACAAGTCTCCTCCCCCTCGGATCCCTCCGGATTGAAGCCGTTGTTTGTCGAAAAGCTCGCGGATGTCGAAAAGAAATTCGGGTCCGGCAGCGCGGAGGCGGCACGCAGCGCTTCCGATCTCGGCCTCTTCTTGAAGACGCTCAACGATCCGGCGTCGGCTGTTACGCCGTTAACGAAAGCTCTCGAAATTGACGAGGCGAATAGCGACCCCGCGTTGCCGGCCGATCAGGAGAACCTTGCCGCTGCGTTGTTGGCGGTAGGAAAACGGCAAGAAGCGTACGATTTGTTTCGAGCCGCGGCGCAAGGTTCGAACCCGCGCGTAGCTGCGCGGTGTCTGAGCGAATTGGCTGCACTCGATCCGCCTAATGCGGAGGCGTATGATCGGCTGGCCCTTCAGCAGCAGGAGAAAGCATCGGGCAAAGACGATCCGCTCGTGGCCGTCGTACTGAACGATCTCGGTCTGGTGCTTCGGCAGAAGAACGACAACCAGACTGCGGAACCGCTGTTCCGCCGCGCCTTCGCTATTCAGGAAAAGGCATTGGGTGCGAATCACGCGGCGACAGCTTCCACAATGAACAATCTTGGAAGCCTTCTCGAGTCCACCGGACAACTGGATGAGGCGGAACGACTGGAGCGTCGCGCGCTGCGAATTTTTGAAGACAAACTGGGGCCGGAGAGTATGGAATTGGCCACCACCTGCGCCAATCTGGCGGATACCCTTTGGGCCAAACACGATCGAGCATCGGCGGAGACGCTTTATCGGCGTGCTGTGTCCATTGATGAGTCTGTGTATGGGCCGGAAGATCCGGAGGTGGTGACGGATCTCGTAAATCTGGGCTTGTTTCTGAAAGAAGCCGGCGAAATTGCCGGCGCGAATGCGCTGTTGCGCCGAGCGCTCGCAATCTATGAGAAAGCCTACGGTCCTAAAAGTCCTCAGACACTCAACCTGCGCGAGACCCTTGCAAGAGCCGGAGTCCACTGAGCGATCATCGGCACCCCTATCGAAGCCTGCCGCGGCCGCCGGTTTCTGGAGAGTGCTTCAACGGGCTGCGTGACATGAACGCGAAATAAAGGGTTGATTACGAAGAGGCTTCGCGCTGCGATCGAGGCGCTATGCTCCAGGGGGCTCTGGACATGGCTGGTCCTCCCACCGTTGGTGCTCGGTCCCGCGCATGGACATACGATCGCCTATGCGATCGAGCGAAGGTCTGAGGACGTGTTGCAAATTGAGCACGGATCGCTATAAGAAACAACTCGGAGCACAGGCCACCCGCTGGGACCAATTGGTAAGGGCGATCGGCCGCGGCGTGGAGCCGGCCTCGGGGTAGATCGATGCGGATCGCACGTTTTTCGGCGCGCCGCGGGGTGCCGTTGGTGTTAGCCGCCGCGCCGATGCTTGCCAGCTACTTACCCGCACGACGTGCGGCCGCCATCGACCCCGTAGAGGCGCTGAGGGCCGAATGAAGATGATCTCCTCCGGAGGAGTTGCCTCCGGGTTGACATGGGACTCCCTCTGAGCCGGAAAAGTCAAAGTCTAAATCAAAGTAGCAGGGATGAACGCGAATAAAAACGCAGATAAGAAATTGGAGAATGTCATGGCAGGTCTGCGGCTGTAAGTGACGTTTCGGTTTGTTGCGCCTGGGCCAGTTTGTTGATCCCGTCGATGTACGCCTTAGCGCTGGCTTCGATGACGTCGGTCGAAACACCCCGTCCCATGACCTTCCTGCCGGCTTCGTCAAGTTGCACAGTCACTTCGCCCAGAGCTTCGGTGCCGCTGGTCACTGCGCGAATCTCATAACGCTCGAGCCTCGCCGACGTTTTGGTCACCTGCGAAATGGCCTTGCACACGGCATCGACGGGCCCGTCGCCAATCGCCGCGCCTTCTCGCAACTCGTCATTGACGCGAACCCGCACCGTGGCCGTCGGAATCGCTGCTGTGCCGCTGTATATGTGCAGGTAGTCGAGATGGTAAATTTCCGGAATGGGACGGATTTCGTCGTGAAGAATCGCGATGAGGTCCTCGTCGAAAATCTCCTGCTTCTTGTCCGCGACCGAGAGGAAGCGCTGGTAGGTCTGATCCAACTCCTCTTGCGAGAGCGAAAAGCCAAGCTTCTCCAGACGATCGCGCAGGCCGTGGCGTCCCGTGCGCGCGGTCAGCACCACGCGGCTCTCAGAAAAACCGACATCCGCGGGGAGCATGATCTCGTAAGTCTCGCGATCTTTCAGAAAGCCGTCGACGTGGATTCCCGAACTGTGAGAAAACGCGTTCCCGCCAATGATTGCCTTGTTCGGCGGAACCGGGATTCCGAGCATATCGGAAACCAGGCGGCTGGTCCGCAGAAACTCGCGCGCTTCAATCCCGGTGTGGAAGCCGTAGGAATCGCCGCGCGTGCGGATGGCCATCACGACTTCCTCCAACGCAGCGTTGCCAGCCCTCTCGCCGATTCCGTTGATGGTGCCCTCTATCTGGCGGGCCCCGTTCTGCAGCGCCGCGAGCGTATTGGCCACAGCTAATCCGAGATCGTCATGGCAGTGAGCGCTGATCGTCGCGCGGCCGATGTTGGGCACGTTGTCGCGGATCGCGCGAATCAGGGCCCCATACTGTTCGGGAACCGCGTAACCCGTGGTGTCGGGAATATTGACGACGGTCGCTCCGGCTTCAATGACGGCTTGCAGCATCTCGAACAGGTAGGCTGGATCGGAGCGGGTGGCGTCCTCGGCATAGAATTCGACGTCGTTGACGAACTGGCGGGCGAGGCGGACTGATTCCACGGCCATCTCGAGAATGCGGACTTTCTTTTCTGCCAGAGTTTGGCCGTAGCGCGCATCGCGGAACTTTCCGACGATGTGGATATCGGATGCTCCGATACCGGTGTGAATGCGCGGGCGATGAGCCTGCGCAAGCGCTCGCCCGCATGCCTCGATATCGACCGGAACTGCTCGGGACAACGCACAGACCGCGGGACCTTCAATCTCGTGGGCAATGAGTCGGACGGCCTCGAAATCCTCGGGTGACGACGCCGGATAGCCGGCCTCGATGACGTCAACTCCCAGACGCGCCAACTGGCGCGCGATGGTCAGCTTCTCGCGACTGCCGAGGCGGGTCCCGGCCGCCTGCTCGCCATCGCGTAGAGTGGTGTCAAAGACGGCTACTTTTTCGGACATTGTGGGCTCCTGTTATATAGATTAAAGGCACGGGCTTTCTTTGCGCTCCGCGACGGTTTGGTGTGGGCGCCAAAGCGGCTGCTGAGCAGCCCGACCCGGAGGCTGCCCCGGACCACAAAAGACGATGGCCACCCTACGGTTTGCCGCGAAGGTTAAGAAAAAAGTAAAGATACGTTTCTTGAGACAGGCTAAAGCCTGTCACACGAGGTAAGGGAGAAATATGTTTTGGTTATTGGTTTATTTTTAGTTATTTAGCTGTTTTCCGGGCGGGGAAGTGAGGTCGATTTTGGGATTGCGGTTGCTATGTTGGTGGTGTGGAACGAAAAAGGTCGAACACGACAAAACACAAACGGAGGAGCCGGCAGTGGTATCGTCCGGCCAAAAGGGCCGGCGGTGACAAGCCCGGCCGAATAGGTTCGGATGGTGCTGGGTTTTGCTCCTGACGCAGTGCAGGCACGCGTGCTGGACACTGCTGCGAAATGCGGGGTCCTGAATTGTACGCGGCAGTGGGGCAAGTCCACGGTAACGGCGGCGAAGGCGTTGCACGAGGCGTCACGCGTGAGGGATGAGTTATACGGGGGCGGACTGTCCGCGGATTCCTCGGGGCGTTTCTGAAAGAAGAGATGGCGACGATGGGGGACCGGTTGAAACTCTAAAGCAAGACCAAGACGGCCACGAATGAACACAAATGAACACGAATAAATATTTTGTTGGATTGGATTTGGGCCAGAGCCGGGATTTCACGGCTCTGGCGGTGGTGGAATGGACGGAGTCGCCTGGGGGGTGGGATGCGACGACATTTGCCCGGAGGGTGGATACGGTGCTGCGGTTGCGGCACATCGAGAGGGTGCCGCTGGGCACGCCTTATCCCGAGATTGTGGAGCGGGTGGCGGAGGTCGTGGGGGCCGATCCCTTGAAGGGCCGGTGCGATTTGATCGTGGATGCGACAGGCGTGGGGCGTCCGGTAGTCGATCTGTTGCGGCGCCATGGGTTGGGATGCGTGATCCGTCCAGTGCTGGTCACAGGCGGTCAACGGGAGTCGTATGAAGACGGGTATTATGCGGTGCCGAAAAGGGACCTGATCCTCGGGCTGCAGGTGATGCTGCAAGAAAAGACTCTGAAGATCGCGTCGGGGTTGGAGTTTGGCGAGGCACTCACGACCGAATTGGCGGAAATGCGGGTGAAGTTGACGTCGTCGGGCAACGAGCAGTTTGGGGCGTGGCGGGAGTCTTCGCATGATGACCTGGTGTTTGCCGTGGCGCTCGGATGCTGGGGCGTGGAGAAGGGGCGTCCCAGAGAGATGGGCAGGCAGCGGCGGCTGTTTTGAGGGTGGTGCTACGGAAAGAGCGGCCGCGACGTCGCCAGCATTTTGACTAACAGAGCCGGAACGTGAACGTTTGGTGAGTCGCATGGCGCAGCCGACGTACTCCGAAGCAGCGCTCGGCGTCGACCGAGTGTGACCGGATTCTGCGGGGAACTATTGCGCCAACCGCTCCCTCACGGTCACGGCTAATTAGGATGGGTGTTAGCGACGCTCAATCACTTGTGACGCTCTGTTTAGCTCGCGGACTAATAAAGTCTGTCCCACGAAACTCTACCGCTCTTGCCTACTACGAACCAGTAGCCTGTCACCCCCAGCAGCAGCACGGCACAGGCGGTCGCGAAAGCCATGAAGAAGGAGTGTGTCGCGTTGAGGATCGCTCCAGTGACCCACGGGGCGACGATGCCGGCGCAGTTGCCCAGGCCATTCTGGACGCCGGTCCAACGGCCTGCGGCTTCGGGTCCCGACAAGGCCTGCACCAGTGCGAAGTGGTTCGAGGAGAAGAGTCCGAAGCACAGACACGCCACCATCAGGAGCGATAGCGAAAGAGTTTCGTTCTGGATTGCGACCGCCGGGAGCATCAAGCAACAGCAGCCGATCAGTCCCAGCGACACGGTCGCCTGGCGCACGCGCACGGCGTTGCGTCCGCGCCGGATGATGGCGTCGGCGGTCAAGCCTGCACAGATGGAGGAGATGCCGACACCCCAAAAGGGCAGGCTGCCGAAGAAGGCCAGCCGGTCGCTCGAATAATGGCGCTCGTGCTCGAAATAATACGGCAGCCAGGTCAGGAAGAAATACCAGGTGTAGTTGGCTCCGAAAAGTCCCAACACAGTGCCCCAGAAGGGGCGCTTCAAAAGGATCTCGCGATAGGGCGGAGGCGGGATGTGCTCAACAATCTGACGCAATCGCAAGTGCGGCGCGAGGATGCACCAGGGTACGAGCCAGGTAAGGCTCACCGCGCCGATCGCGATGAACATCATTCGCCAGCCGAATTTATCGACCAGTTCGACACCCAGCAGGATGCCGACGGCCGGACCCATTTTGGTGCAGCAGTCGATAGCCGCGTTGGCCGTGCCTCGCAGCCCCTCGGGGAAGCTGCCCGAGATAATCTTCGCATAGCAGGGGAAGGCTACCGATTCACCGACGCCGAGCAACAGTCGTAAGAGGAAGAGCACTGCGAAACTGCTGAGCGTGACGCCGGCAAACGCGAAGCCGTGGACCACGCCGGTGAGGGCGGTGGCTCCCGACCACAGCAAGTAACCCACCGCGTAAATCCAAATGACGTTGAAGCGGTCAATCAGCTTTCCCGCGAAGATCTGCAGGAACGAATACGAAACAAAGAAAGCCATCCCCAGGACTCCGAGCTGGTCCTGGCCGACATGGATGTCCGTCTCGATACTGCTCAGCGCGACCGACAGATTGCCGCGGTCCACATAGTTGATGGCCACGGAGAGGGAGAGCAGCGCGAGGATGGTCCAGTGCAGCCACGTGGGCTTCACGGCCGTCAATGCGCGTGTACCAGTGCGAGGGATGGGAATGAGCGTCACGGGAAATGTGTTCCTCTTCGAAAAAGGCCAAACCGCTCCCTTACGGTCACGGCTCAGAAGGACAAGGGCAGACCACATACAACGATGGTCTGCCAACACGGATCAGCACAGGAGCAGGGCAGACCCTTAGCATAGTGCATTCTACAGCGTGATAGGCTCACTGCATGGGAAATGGAAGCGGGCACGTCAATGCCTATCTGCTGAGAAGTACCATCGTCGCGGCCCTGGGAGGGCTGCTGTTCGGCTTCGACACGGCTGTCATTGCCGGCGCTACGAGCGCGCTGTCCACAGAGTATTCGTTAACGCCCGGGATGCTGGGGGTCACGGTTGCGGCGGCTCTGTGGGGCACGGTGATCGGCTCCTTGTTCGCGGGTCCACCGAGTGACCGCTATGGACGCAAAGGGTCGCTGCAGGCTCTGGCGCTCCTGTATATCATCACAGCTCTAGGTTGCGCGCTGGCCTGGAACTGGCACTCGTTCCTGATCTTTCGTTTTATCGGAGGGCTGGCGATCGGCGGCTCTTCGGTGATCGGCCCCATGTATATCGCCGAAGTGGCACCGGCCGCCAAGCGCGGACGGCTGGTTGGATTTTTCCAGTTCAATGTTGTCGCCGGCATCCTGGTTGCCTATCTATCGAACTACCTGATCGGACTCGCCAACTTCGGAGCGACCGAATGGCGTTGGAAGCTGGGCATCACGGGGGCGCCGGCAGTGCTGTTCTTTTTCGCGTTGATGACGATTCCGCAGAGCCCGCGATGGCTGGTGCGCCGGGGTCTGCTGGCGGAGGCGAAGAGTGTGTTTGCGAAGATCGGCGAGCCTGATCCGGACCAGGAAATCCAGGATGTCCTCGAATCCCTCGGGACGGAAAGCCGCGAAAAAAGCGAGCCGCTGTTTCAGGCCAAGTACCGGCTGCCGATCTTTCTGGCGATCGCGATCGGGGTCTTTAATCAATTTTCGGGTATCAATGCGATTCTGTACTATCTCAATGATATTTTTGCGAAGGCCGGATTCGACAAAGTCTCGAGCGACCTGCAGGCAGTCGCGATCGGATTTACCAATCTGGTGTTCACCATGGTGGGGATGAGCATCATCGATAAGGTGGGACGCAAGAAGCTGCTGCTGGCCGGGGCAATCGGCACAGCGTCATGCCTCGCGGGGGTCGCGGCGATTTTTGCTTCGGGCAAGAATGAGAATCTGCTGGTATGGTTGCTGGTCGGCTTCATCGCGTTCTTCGCGTTCTCGCAAGGAGCGGTGATCTGGGTGTATTTGAGCGAGGTGTTTCCGAATCTGGTCCGCGCCAAGGGTCAGAGCCTGGGGAGTTTCACTCACTGGATTATGAACGCCATCATCTCATCAGTGTTTCCGGCTCTAGCGGCTAAGTCCAAACCGATACCTTTTGTCTTTTTCGCCGCGGCAACGGTGGTGCAGTTCTTTGTGATTCTGTTCCTCTTCCCGGAGACTAAAGGAATCACCTTGGAAGAAATGCAACACAAGTTAGGGATGCAAGGCAAAGCCGCGCATTAAATCGAAAAAGGGAGAGGCAAACTTCTGCCTCTCCCTTGCACTGCTAATTTACGTTCTGAAATAGAAGCGGCCACTCAACGCGCTCTCCTGCGCGATATCCAACAGCAGTCACGAGGAGAACTAACTAACAGACGTCTCAGTTGAGCGGCCGAAATTTGAATAGATAATCGAACCTCCTTTAATTGAAGTCGAGCAAGCGGCTCTTGCCGATGCCCCTGGCGTAGGCCAGCGTTACCTGCAACGACTATCGAGAAACGCAAACTGGACGTTCCTGATATGCAATGGAAACAGCGTAAGAATCGCAGTATCCGGCACACCCCGAAAGTAGGAAGCTCCTACGGTAGGTCGAGGAACCAATTACAACCGAGAGACCAAACCGCGAGGAGGTTAAACCGTACTACCAAGATTTTCGGTCGGATGACTGCAGTAGAAGTGAATAGTCGTACCTCCTTTATGTTTAATAGAACGCTAAGGGCGACTCCGCCAGCGTTCTCGTCTCACAAAACGGAACGGACTACTTCAACGCATTTGGTACAGCAAATAGCGGCTGCGAGTAACTCAACCGCCAATCCCATAATACGCCTCCGTTAACGGAAACGCAACATCGATTTACAGACCGGTTACAGTGTGGCCAGTGGGGCGCGCAGGCCAGGCTTGCCTTATGGGGTACCGGCGATTTGCTTCACGATACGGTCGGCCAAGACGTTCGGTATGGCGATGGAGAGGTTGTATTGGGCAATCTTCCAGTCGGAGCCGATTCGCGTCAGCACGCCGGTGCCGCGGCAAACGCCCAGGTTGGGCGTATCCAGCATTTCGTCAAACCAGGCGGTGTGTCGATCGGACGAGAAATCGATGTGCCGGTCTCGCGGCTTGAAACTCCACGCTTTCTTTCTCCGGAAATGAGGCTTGGCCCACTCGCGAAACTGGTTGACCGTCCAGCGCTCGGTGGCATCGGTACCCATGAACACACCGTTGGGCGCGAAGTGCTTAAAATAGCGCTCTTCGTCGGCGACTGAGGCAGCCTGGTGCCAATCATCGAGCACCGCAGCGATCTGCTGGTCCAGGGTCTGCGGCGGGGCTGCACCCGGCGTCAGGAGAGTGGTGAAGGCGATCACGAGAATCACAGGTTTCATCATGGTGGTGTTGTCTCAACGGATAGAATAGCGGTTTACCTATGGACAACGTCATCACCGAATATCAGAAATGGAAGAGGCAGGGCGAGCAATTGCGTGCGCAAGCGAAACAGGCGATGGAGACTCGATTCCACGAGTTGCTTTCGGAAGCTGCGCTGATTGCGCAGAAGTACCATCGCGATTTCAGCGCAACACTCAAACCGCCGGTCAATATCACGGCGTTCCGATATAAGGTACCGGCGGGCCGCAAGGGTAAAAAGGCCGCCAAGCAGCCGGCGTCCAAACCCGTGGAGCTGTCGACAGAGAAGCCCACCGCGCCGCCGGATCCCAAAGTGACTGCGCTACAGAAACGCCGCGCTGCGATTCAGAAGAAAATCGAAGTTGCAAAGGCGGCAGGAAAGCCGACTAAGAACCTGGATGACCGGATGTACGAAGTCGAGGATGAGCTGAGGCTGGCGGGGAAAAGCGCAGACTGATAGGCTCCTTGTATTGCGGAACGCTGCGCACGGGACAGACCCCATAAGACGATGGGCTGTCCTACGGAAGGTGCATCCGAATGGTCGCAAATCATACAACCAGGCCAACATTTTCTCCAACGGCAGTATACATTCGCGTAGAATAATCACACGAATCCACGAGGCAGTGGAAGCGAGGAGGAATGGAGACATGCAGTTCAGAGGATATAGATGCGCCGGTTGGGTCCTGCTTGGACTGATTTGGGCAGTACCGCTTTGGTCCCAGAACATCAGTACGGTTGGGGGAAGCAGCACTTGGGGACAGGACCCCTCAGTGAGGCTCGACGCCGCGGGAAATATGTACGTCCCGGACTACACCTACCATGTCGTTTATAAAGTGGCTCCAAACGGCGTGACTACTATCGTGGCCGGAACCTATCAGAAGGCCGGCTTCGCGGGTGACGGCGGGCTCGCGACCTCTGCCATGCTGGATAACCCGTATGGCGTTGCTCCCGCAGCCGACGGCACGTTATATATCTCCGACTATAGCAACCAGCGAATTCGAAAAGTCGCGACGAACGGAATTATCAGCACGTTTGCCGGAACCGGGACTCCAGGTTTCACCGGCGACGGGGGGCAAGCCAGCGCCGCGGAGATTCATAGTCCCCTGGATATCGTGGTGGATGCCGGAGGGAATATATGGTTTACGGATTACTCTAACTACCGGATTCGTAAGATAACGCCGGCGGGAATCATTAACACTGTCGCCGGCTTCGGAACGTTTAGTTACTCGGGTGACGGAGCTTCCGCGCTGCAGGCCGGGATGTTTCCGAGCGCGATCGCGCTGGGCCCCAACGGAAACTTCTATTTCACCGACGACGGAGCGGCCGCCGGAAGCAGTTGTCGCGTACGCATGGTGAATTCGAGTGGCACCATCTCCACCGTTGCCGGAAACGGAACCTGCGGCGACACGGGTGACGGCGGCGCCGCTACCTCCGCGGAGATGAATGGCCCGGTTGGCGTGGCCCTCGATTCCGCCGGGAATCTTTACATAGCTGAGTACTACGGACAGCGCATCCGCAAAGTATCGCCGGGAGGAACGATTACTACCTATGCCGGGACCGGATCGGCTGGATTCAGCGGCGACGGCGGTCCCGCCCTGCAGGCCACGTTCAGTGGCCCTCGCGGCATGGCGGTGGATTCGCTGAACAATCTCTATATTGCCGATCAGAACAACCACAGAATCCGCGAGATCTCTGCGGCTCCGGCGATCACCACCAACGGAGTGGTGAACGGCGCCAGCTTCGTTTCAGGAGGGCTCGTTCCCGGTGAGATCGCCACTATCTTCGGCGCCAACCTCACGACCGGCTCAGGAATCAATCTGGCGAGTGCAGTACCGCTGGCGACACAGTTGATCAATGTTCAGGTGCTGGTGAATGGGACGGCGGCGCCGATCTTCGCCGTGGATAACGTCAATGGCCAGGAGCAGGTCAACTTCCAGGTTCCCTACGAAGTGGCGGGACAGGGAACCACGGCGACGGTCCAGGTAGTAAATAACGGCTCCGCCGGTAATTCGATCACGGTTCCGGTGATCGCGGCTCAGCCGGGGATGTTCACTTATACGGTCGGGCCGACCACATACGGCGCCATTCTTCACGCTAACTACCAGTTGGCTAATACGAGCAGTCCAGCCGTCCCGGGAGAAACTGTGCAGATTTATTGCACGGGACTGGGCGCGGTTTCGCCGACACCGGCGGACGGCACGGCTGCCGCGGGCGCATCTACGACGGTTGCTACAGCCACGGTCACAATCGGCGGAGCTTCGGCGGCGGTTGCGTACTCCGGCCTGGCGCCGGGCTTCGTGGGGCTCTACCAGATAAACGCTACGGTTCCGACCCTCTCGGCGGGTAATCAGCCCGTTATTATCACGATCGGCGGGACACAGAGCGCCATCGCCCTGCTGCCGGTGATGTAGGGCCAACATTTGGCCACGAATGAACACGAATAAACACGAATAAAAAAAACAGAACAAGAACTTTCTTATTCGTGTTTATTCGTGTTCATTCGTGGCCAAATGTCTTTCCGTCTTACTGCTGGGTATCGACTTGATTGCTTGAACCTTTGCTCTCGGAAATGCTGTTGAGGACCTTGACGCTCTCGTCGATCTTTTCCTGCCGGAACAGACTGCTGGCGAGGAGGCGCTTCACTTCGGTATTCGAGGGGTCAGTCTTCAGGATAGTGCGATAAATGTCCTCTGCTTTGCCAAATTCTCTCTTCTGGCTGAAGCTCCGGGCCTGATCGAGCAGGTCCGATTGATCGGTAAGTTTCTTCGTGTCGAGCGAATCCCCGGCGACGGCAGGAGCTGTTTTATTGGCAGAGGGCGGGTTGCTGTGGGCCGACACCGGCTTATGCATGAACTCGACCACGCCGACCCCCGCGGCAAGCAGTGCGAGTCCGCTACCCGCGAGGGCAGCTCTGCGGAATCCATTGCTACGGGGTTTCTCGGCAAGCAGTTCCTCGAACTCGGGTCCGGACAAACTCGCGGGTGCCGGAATCTGAAACGGTACGCGAAGAGGACGCACATCCACGGCTTCGCCCAATTCGATCTTCGCCGGAAAATCCGGGACTTTGACCGACTGAGCCGGCTGGCTCGTCGCGGGCGCCAGGTTGACCGGCTTGGGAGGCGGATTCGGCTGGGTCGTGCCCGGGGGCGAAGGAGGAGTCGCTGGAATCGTCTGCTCCGGTGTCACCAAAGCCTGGACTGACGGGGCCGCGGCCATGGAAGAGCCTGGAGACGCGGATGTAGCGGGAGCGGGGGCGGTGCGCGCCACAGGAGTGGTTCGCGCCACTTCTGCCGGAGCATCGAACTTGCGATTGATCTTGTCAGCCAGGTTCTCGACGCCCGCCAGCAGTCTTTGCAGATTCTGGTCGGTCTTGAGAGAGTAGTCGCGAAGGTCATTGATCGCTTCCGATTGGCGACCCATGTCACCCTCGATCGACGTGATCTTCTCTACTACACGGCTTTGAATGCGGTCGGCGAACATCTCCAGCGTCTGGCTGGCCGTCTCCTGCATTTCGCGCTGTACCCGCTCGTGCATCTCTTCAAACTTGGGCTTAATACTCTGTTCGATCAGTGCGGGAAGCTTCGACTCCAGACTGTCGACTGCGTAGCCCAGTTTGTCGATGCGCGAATCGTGCACCTCGCTGGCGCGCTGGAATGCGGCACGTAGAGCCTCCACCTCGCTGCTCTGCGTGTGTACCCGCTCCTCCAGTTCGTGAAGGGACGGGATGACCATCGGTCCCGGATCCTTCAACGCGGTCTCCACCACTACAATGCGGTTCTCGACGCCTTCGATCCGATCCAGAACCGGTCCGAAATCGATCGTTTCGACCGGGGGCGGGGTCGACGCCGAGCTTTGACCGAGCTTGATACCGAGTCCGACAGCAAGCCCTCCTCCGAGCGTCAATGCCAAGCCTTTCACTAACGTATTCGCCATGCTCTTATTCCCTTTCACCCCGGCCCGACCAGGATCCTGCAGAAGCCGCCCGCTCGCCTGTTTACTCGCCATCTCTTGACTTGTTTTCCCTTCGGCTTTTTCCCTGGCTTATCGACATTATAACTAGCGTTACAGTCAATCGATCCTCATCAAAATAAAGATCCTCTCTCTTTGTCCTATCGGTACTAAGCCAACCGAAGTTTAACATTCGAGCTACTTTTCTTGTAATTACCCATCGTCATTACGGACTGACCGCAAGGAGTGAAGCCTTGCCCACTACGCTGTTCCCCGTGATAACCAGCGGTTGTACTCCGGAAGGAACATCCGTAGCAACTACCACATTCAACTGATAGAGGCCTACGTAGTTGGGCGCAAGTCCAACAAAAGTAACAGTGGCGGGCTGTCCGCCGATGGTGACTGAGATGGCGCCAGGGGAGGTCGACTGAGCTAGCGGAGACACCGGACTGGTAGCCCCGCTCGCAGGCTGGTTGGTTACCGGTCCCAAGCCATTCGCATATATCGAGATGTATTGGCCGCGTTGCGCCGGGTTGGCTGTGGTGATGAGCTGAGCATTGGCATCGAGCGCTGCCGCGTACAACCGGCCGTCGGCTCCGGTATATTCGAAAACCGCCGGACCATACGCGGCAAGAGGCAAGGCATAGAGCTGACTTGCGATTCCCGCCGTGATCACTTTCATCAGCGTCTGCGAATTACCCTGCACCTCCCAGGGAACCTGCACATTCACCTGGGCCGGACTTATATAGGAGATATGACCCGGTACGCTGATTCCGGCTGAAGGCACATCGAAACTGACGCTAGTTGCCGCAATAGCCAGCGGCAGGCCGGTTGTAACATAGTTAGCCGTGACATGCGCCAGGTTCTGGCCATTGATGGTGATATAAGAGCCCGCCGCGACCGGCGAATTCAGGAAACTCGCACCGTTAACTACTCCGTTGGGACTAATTACCGGGAATAGTGAGGCATACAAGTCGAATTCCCAAGAGAACGTACCCAGATTGGCGGTGAAGATCTGGTCGCCGAACTGGTTTCCGAAATCGACCGTCGCGCCGGCCGTCCCGTAGATATCGGTTTCGACATCCGCATTGGGAATTCCGCCGGGGCTGTCGATCTGACCGCCTCCCTCGTTGACCGTCCAAGTCACCGGCACCGCGGGCACCGGCACGCCGTACTGATCAATGACGCGTGACGCAATCACATGTCCAGTTGCGCCGGGAACGCTTACCCACGAATCGCCCAGCACCGGAAAGATATTGGCCGGCACGCCATCGCTTACCAGATAGGTGTACGGTACATGCAGGCTCACGCCCGACCCGGTGATGTTGACCTGCCCTTCGTACGATCCCGGATTCGGAAGGCTGCCCGTCAGACTGACCGGGATCATCGTGGTTTGGCCCGCGGGCACGGTGACAGATGACGGCACCGTGACTTTCGTGTGAGCATCGGCATCGCGCTGCGCCACGCTGAGACTCAACGTTTGCGACGCAGTTCCAGCATTGACGACGGTGAGGGACGCCGAGGGCAGAGCCGCCCCGACGGCGAACGCGAGGCTCGGAGGATTGACGGATATCTGGGATGACACGGCTGACTGTACGTTGAGTTTGCCCGCGCCGGCCGATCGGACTCGCGCCAGCCCCGCATCATCCTGAATATTAGTTGACGCGGTATTCACCACAGCGGATTTAAGCTGTGCCGGACTGTATCCCGGGTGCGCCTGCTTGACCAGCGCGACCGCCCCGGCCACCATCGCGGCCGAGAAGCTGTTGCCATCCACCGTGGTGTAGCCGGACGCGTCGTATAGGTCGCCGTTGGGATCAAGGCGCTGGGCTGCAGTATAGATATCGCCTCCCGGTGCAACCAGGTCCGGTTTGACGACGAAGACCGAGGGAGTCGAGAACAATCCGATCGACGGACCACGCGAACTGTAGTCTGCCACTATGTCGGGAGTCGAGTTCTCTTCGTGCCAGGAAGGGTCGAGGATCACGCTGGTGCCTGGGTGTGCCGCGATATAAGATTTTATCGCCAGTCCTGGAGTGTTGCCGATCGCCACGAGCGGGCTGGCTGTGTCCTCGAGTCCGGTCGGGGTAAAGATATCGTCATCCCCGCTTTCGAGGTACAGGAGCACGCCAACGGCTCCGGCGGTCTTGGCGTTATTCGATTTGTAGTCGAAGGCGCAGGTTCCGCGCTGGATCAAAGCGACGGCGCCGGTGAGTGAATTGAGCGGCAACGGATCGCATGCCAACCCGTCGTTGCCCGTGACAGTGACATCGATGAGTGGCGCTGCAAAACTTGATCCGGGCTTCAAAGCCTGGCCGAAGAGGGCGTCGATTCCCGTAAGATTGGCAGGAACGGTTCCCGCGAGCGAGACCCTGTTATAGAGAACGTGTGAATTCGTGGTCGCCCCCACCGTGATGGCATCCGGAGCCGTCCCCGGCGAGTTGATGGTCGCATAGGTTGGAAAATTGTATCCTGATTCGGCGTCTTCCCCGGCCGACACTACCACCGTCATGCCCATCTGGACGGCATGCTCGACGGCGTAGCTCAAAACATCGCATGCCGCGCTCGGGATATACGACGGAACGTTCTGGGGCTGACACTGCGCGACCTGGTCGAATGGGCCGTAGAGCGCCGCGCTGCCGCTGGCCAGAACGGCGATGTCCATGCCGTCATTCAAGGCGTCTTCGAGCGCCTGGATGACGACTGCACCGGTCGGGTTGTCATTGATTCCCGGACTCCCGTAGATCTTGTAGTTGCCGAGGAAGGCTTTGGGCGCGATCCCGCTGATGGAAGCTACCGGAGCTTGCACTGGCGCACCGGCTGCGATCATGGCGATGGCGGTGCCGTGGCCGAAATGGTCGCTCGGCGTCGTGTCGTCGGGCAGGGAATACTGGGGAGTGACCCCCACATAGGGGAGGTCCGCAACGTAGCTACGGGCCACGATCACCTTGCTATTCGTGAAACTCGTGTTGCCCAGGGGATACCCGGCCGGCGGTTGAAGCGAAGGGTCCTGCAGCGCCGGATGGGTCTGGTCGATGCCGCTGTCGATGACGGCGATTTTTACTCCTGCGCCGGCATTCGCCTGTCCGCCGAGTTGCGACCAGGCGGCCGACGCGTTCACCAGGTCGAGCGCACGGTTCAGATGGCGGTGCAGAGGCGGAAGGTACGCCGCCACGCGGACGCCGGGAATGTTCTGCAACTCACCGGCCCGCGTCATGGGCAGCCGGACAAAGACAGCGTTGACAAGGGTCGAGGCCGAACCGATGAAAGGAATGCCGCGTTTCAGCAATTCCTTTTGGACAGACTGCTGTTCGGCACGGAGGTTGCCGATGGGCACGGCCCTCTCGGAAAGCGAGGGAGTGTTCAGGATCAAGGCGTAATCGCCGACAGGCTCATTCGACGGTGCCGCAGCGAGGCACAGTACGGTGCCAATAAAAATCCAAACCAGACGTAGCATACACACCAGACGTAGCATACCCAATGAGGACGCGGCGCGGCAGATAATGGTCACCGTGCATTTGTGCGACGGAGCTTCAAATTCGGCCGCTTGCGGCCGAGGCAGGCGAAAGCGCCTGCCTCTCCCGGTCAAACACTGGACTTTGCAGGGGTGGCGCAGGCGGTTTCGCCTGCGCAGGCCGGATTTTGCAACTGCCTCTTGAGACTGTTCCCGGGCGCTCCTCGCTAGCTCGTTCTCTAGTACAGTAGTTGCGCGGAGATTTGGTTTGAAGAAACGTTATGGTG
This sequence comes from Terriglobia bacterium, assembly GCA_963747535.1. Taxonomy (GTDB): domain Bacteria; phylum Acidobacteriota; class Terriglobia; order Bryobacterales; family Bryobacteraceae; genus CAVVFX01. The sequence goes on along the minus strand of CAVVFX010000023.1, from coordinate 5,205 downwards.
TCCTGCTGCTGCTGGTTTCGCTCGCCATCATTACCTTCCTGGACCGCATCAGCATATCGGTAGCTGCGCTACGTATTCAGCAGGAACTGGGTATTACCCCGGAGCGTTGGGGATGGGTATTGGGAGCGTTCCTGCTGGCTTACGGCTTCTTTGAAGTGCCCACCGGCGCCCTCGGCGACCGCCGCGGCCAGCGTAGCGTGCTGATGCGGGTCGTCCTGTGGTGGTCGGTCTTCACCGGTCTGACCGGCCTCGCGCGCACCTTCCCGGTGATGCTCGCCACGCGCTTCCTGTTCGGCATAGGCGAAGCTGGAGCCTATCCGAACATCGCGGGCGCACTGGGACGCTGGTTTCCCGTCCGCGAACGTGCCCGCACCCAAGGTTTCATCTGGGCCGCCAGCCGTTTCGGTGGCGCGCTGGCTCCCCTGATCGTGGTGCCCCTGCAATCTTCGATAGGATGGCGCGCGACCTTTGGCCTGTTAGGCGCGCTGGGTGCGCTCTGGGCGATTTGCTGGCACGTCTGGTATCACGATCGCCCGGCCGAACAACCCGGCATCACCAGCCAGGAATTAGCTGAGATCGGAGTCGGGGCCGTTCCAATCGCACACACCCGGATCCCCTGGCGCGAATTGCTTTCGAAACGCCAGCTCTGGCTGATTTTCACCATGTACTTTTTTCAGGCCTTCGGGTCGTGGTTCTATTTCGGCTGGTTTCCGGTGTACCTGGTAAAGGGCGCCGGGTTTACCGAGCGCGAAATGGGACTGTTCACCGCACTGCCGTATTTCCTGGGTGCGGCCGGAAACCTGGCCGGAGGATTTCTGAGCGATGCCCTGGTGGCCAGAGTGGGTTTGAAAACCGGACGCCGCCTGATCGGCTGCACCGCACTGGTGGGCGAAGCCGTGTTGCTTACGTCTATGACCCTCACCCGCGATCATACTGCCATTGTGGTGATGTCAACCATGGGGTTCGGCGTCGCCGATCTCATGCTGCCGACGGCCTGGGCCGTGTGTCTCGATATCGGCGGACGCCGCGCCGGGGTTGTGACCGGAGTCATGAATACCGCCGGACAGTTGGGCGGGCTCGTCTGTTCGGTCCTGTTCGGCTACGTTGTGAAGGCCACCAATAACTACCAACAGCCGGTCTGGATCGTGGCGGCCATGGTGCTGATTGCCGCTGTGCTGTTCACGCGTATCGATCCCACGCAGCAACTGGAAAGAGAGGATTTTAAAAAATCGAAACCCGCAGGCGAAACCGCCTGCGCCACCGATCCATGAATACAATAGAACCCATGGACACCAACGGACGAAGACGCTTCATTGCCTCAATGATCGGGGGACTAACTCAACTCAGTGCGCAACAGTTCGTGCCGAAGCAGAGCGACCGGCCGAAACCCCTGACCGGCGACGAGCCCGGATTCACCTCTATCTTCGACGGAAAAACTTTGGCGGGTTGGGAGGGCGATCCCAAGTACTGGCGCGTCGCGGACGGCGTGATGGTGGGCGAGATCACGCCCGAAACCATCATCAAAAGCAACACCTTCATCATCTGGCGCGGCGGCTCGCCGAAGGATTTCGAGTTGCAGGTGGATTATCGCATCACCTCCGGAGGCAACAGTGGGATCAATTACCGTAGCGTGGTGGTTCCGGACAAGGTCACTCCCTCCAACCAGTTCGCCATGCGTGGATACCAGTGCGATATCGATGGCCTGAATCGCTACACGGGCAATAACTACGAGGAGAAGGGGCGTCTGTTCCTGGCCGAGCGGGGAGACGTGACCCACGTGACGGGCACCGCGCCGCCGGCCATTCTTTCGAGTGTGGGCGCCAATAAGGAACTCGCCGCACTCATCACCAACGACTGGAATGCGATTCACCTGATCATTCGCGGCAACATCCTGATGCACATCATCAACGGACATCTCATGAGCGTGACGATTGACGACGACGCAGCGGGCCGCATGATGGAAGGTTTGATTGGCGTCCAGGTGCACGTGGGGCCGCCGATGAAAGTCGAGTATAAAAACTGGAGGCTGAAGAACCTGTAACGAAGGACACGGGGCGTTTCCCGTCTCGCTTACAACTGCGTAGGCTCGCTGGGCGTGATGGTGATCGGAGAACGCTTGGAACCCGTGATAATGACATCCGCGATCTCCCGGGGACGGTCCAGATCCCGAATGACCATCGCGCCGGCCTTGCCGGAATCCTCCAGCACGAGGTCTCCGACTCCGCGCATGCGCTGTCCGAGCGTCTGCTTGACGGTGACATCCTGGATTTTCGCCATGTCTAGCGTCCGCCGCGTACGGGATAAGAGTCCAGTCTCCAGAGTCAGATGATGACCCTCTAAGCGCAGCGTGATCAACCGGCGTTCGATATGCATCCGGATGGGGAACACCAAAAAGATCAACAGAAGGGCCATCAGCCACTTGGGCCGGTCCTGGAAATAGGCGTAATACGCCCATATTCCCGCGGCAATGATCACGAACGCGAGTCCGTAGACGGCCCATACCGTCTTCATGCTGGGATGAATGACGCGATCTTCCATCGGGATCTCCCTCCCACTGGTTATTCTACGCCGATCGTCCCTAAGTGAAAGCTTTCGTTCCCATATAATCGATCTGGACCCTGTCTCAGGCAAGCGCCACCGGGAAGGAAACCATGCCTCTACCGCGATTCATTCAGTGTTCACTGCTACTCTCGACGCTAGCTGGTTTTCCGTCTGCGTCCGCGGGTGCAGACAACCAGCCGCCGCCCGTCCAACTCACTTCGCAGGAGGATCTGAAGCGCATGATGGACCTTCTGCACATCGACGAGTTGCGGCACGGCGCGGACGGCAGAAACAAAGACGCGCCCAACGCAGCGAATTACGATGAGAGCAAGGCCAATCCGTATCCCGACTTGCCGGATCCGCTCGTCATGAAGAACGGCAGGAAGGTCAAGACCGCGAAAGCATGGTGGAACCAGCGCCGCCCCGAAATTGTCGAGGATTTCGATCGCGAGATCTATGGCCGCATGCCCAAAGTCACACCCAAAGTGGTTTGGGAGGTGGCCAAGACGACGAGAGAAATGAACGGCGACGTTCCGGTGGTTACGAGGCAACTGACCGGGCACGTCGACAATTCCTCTTATCCCCAAGTCACCGTGGATATCCAGGCCTCGCTGACGACTCCCGCGAACGCGGCGGGTCCCGTGCCGGTGATCATGGAATTCGGCTTTATCGGTGGGTTCCCAAGAATCGCGAGACCGGGGGCAACGCCGCCTCCTGCTCCTCCGCGTCCCACTGGACCGACCTGGCAGCAACAGGTTCTCGCCCAGGGCTGGGGCTATGCCACGATCGTCCCGAGCAGCATTCAGGCCGACAACGGCGCAGGCTTGACACAAGGTATCATCGGCCTCGCCAATAAAGGCCAGCCCCGCAAGCTTGACGACTGGGGCGCGCTGCGTGCCTGGGCCTGGGGAGCGAGCCGTGCACTCGATTACTTCGAGACCGACAAGTCCGTGGATGCGAAGAAAGTCGGCCTGGAAGGACACTCGCGTTACGGGAAGGCTACGGCCGTCGCCATGGCCTACGATTCGCGTTTCGCGATCGCGTTCGTCAGTTCCTCAGGTGAAGGCGGCGTGAAGCTCCACCGCCGCAATTGGGGTGAACTGGTGGAGAATGTTGCCGGAACCAGCGAATACCACTGGATGGCGGGGAACTTCATCAAGTATGCCGGTCCGCTGCACTGGAACGATATGCCCGTGGACTCGCACGAACTTGTCGCCCTCTGCGCGCCGCGTCCCGTCTTCATCAGCGCCGGCGCGACCAACGGGGACGGCTGGGTGGACGCCAAAGGCATGTTCCTGGCGGCCGTGGGCGCCGGTCCCGTCTATCGACTCCTGGGGAAAAAGGATCTCGGGACCACTGAATTTCCGCCCATCGAGACGACTCTGATTGAGGGAGACGTAGCCTTCCGCCAGCATACCGCGGGACACACTCCCGCGCCCAACTGGCCGACGTTCATCATGTTCGCCGAGCGGTACTTCAAGAGCGCGTCCGGGACGACCGCTAACGCGCGATAGCGGTGTCTTGCGGGCCAGGAGGAAATGCGGCTACCGCGTTGAGCAGGCCAAAAGGCCTGGCCAAAGGCCTACTCCACAGTCCGATTAAGCCGTAAATTCGATCCGTCCCGGGACTTCGCCGGCTGTGCGGATGGCGCCGATCTTATGGCGCTTGCGGTCGTACACCAGAATGTTGGGGTTCCTCATGATCAGCGCAGCGTCTACTGCCCAACCTTGTGGAAGCGCGGCGATGGCGTCACTGTCGACGATGAGAAGATCAGCGTCCTCGCAACCTGCGTTCGCCAATTCCGCTGAGGCTTCGAAGATCCAGACGGCATGTCCGGCGTACGCCAAGCCGACCAGCAGACCGAAAAAAGGGACGCGTCTGGCGAGATCGGGGAGAGCCGGCTTCTTATCCGGATCTCCCGCCAGCGCGCCGGGAGCCGCAATGGCCGCGATGTTTCTCGGCTCCCCAGACGGGATCACGGCCTTGACGGCTTCGACCATCTGCGGCTGAATCGACCCGGGCGGCGGAGCCGGCACGATAAACTGAACGCGGTCGGGACGCACCACCGAGACTCCACGGCTGCCGGCCGCCTGCTTGCGCACTTTGGCGAAAAAGATTTCGATTCCGGGCCACTCGATCAAATTTGCGGGGCGAGCCGTTGACTCCGTTGCCTGCGGTAGTCCCCGCGGGTCAAATTTGTCGGAAAAATCAGGCTGCGTGTGGAGAGCTACTCTGAGGCGATTGGCGATGATCCGCTGGAAAACCGCTTCGGCCTCGAGAGGCGCTTTGTCTTCCGGATTCTCACGGTAATAATGGACCACCGAGCCGCTGAGTTTCGCGGCCTGCAGCACCTCTTCGAGTTCGCTTAAGCCAGCTTCGCGGCCGTCGAGAAGAACTTTGCCCGAAGCCAGCACGCTGATCTTCAGCGCTCCTGGAGTTGCGCTGGTTTCCTGGTCCGGCACCACCTCAGAGTTTAGCAAGGTTAAACCTCAATGCTGTTCACTTAACGCACGGAGCCCTTTGATAGCTCGGTGCCTGCCCGCGGAAACGAAGGAAAGAGCGGCCAGGGACTCGCCGGACCGCACCTCCCCGACCGTACGCCACGTTGTACCTCCACTGTAAGCGTTACGCGGCCAAATGCCGCGTTGCCCGGACCACCGGCTA
>CAVVFX010000022.1:0-376328 GCA_963747535.1 Terriglobia bacterium | reverse complement strand
TAAGTGCACAGTCCTGCACAAACAAAAATCTCCGCCGGCGCCGAGGCCCGGCATAGCCCCCACAAATCATTACTACTTAGAAGAAATTGGCTTCGATCCGCAACCTTTGTGCCCCCGGGACGCCTTTGGCCAGAAGCCAATCGCCTCAACTAAGACTCGCATCCTCAGATCGAGCAGGGAGTTCGTTTTTTCGGCTGCACCCCCGGGTCGCTCCTCCCGCGCCGCCCCACCAACTCGCGCGTATTCGCGGATTCGTGCCTACAATCTCGATTGGTCGGGAACCAGGAATGGCGCCCATCATGAAATCATAAACAAAATCCTGTATACTTCAAGCAGTTCCCAGGCGAAGTTCCAGTTAGTATGAGGCACTGCATGATCTCGAAGCGGCTATCGTCGGCGCACGGCTGGATCTTCGCGTTTATGCTCTGCGGCGGAGCCGTCGTGGTGGCACAGTCGGGCGCTCAAGCCCCGTCACCAGCGCCTGAACCCAGGGCATTCCTGGACAAATATTGCATCACCTGCCATAACCAGAAACTTCGCACCGCCGGGCTCGCGTTCGAGACTTTGGACACGGCCAATCCGGGTGCGCAGGCGCAAGTGTTCGAGCGAGTGATCGCGAAGCTTCGCGCCGGTTCGATGCCGCCGCCCGGAATTCCCCGGCCCACCGCCGCTACCTATCAGGCTGTCGTGACGACGCTTGAAAACGAAATTGACCGAGCGTGGGCAACGCGTCCGGATCCAGGCCGGGTGAGCGCAGTCCATCGTCTCAATCGCGCCGAATACAACAACGCCATTCGCGACTTGTTCGCGCTCGACCTGGATGTAAAGCCGCTGCTTCCCGGGGATGAGACCGCCGACGGCAGTTTCGACAATTTCGCGGATTCTCTGTCGATTTCGACCGCGCATATCGAGCGCTACGTGTCGGTGGCCCGTCAGGTCACGCGACTTGCCACCGGTCTACCTCCCACCGGCCCGGCGCTCGATACGTTCGTGATCCCGCTGCACGTGCTGCAAAACGACCGGCAAAGCGAGGATCTGCCGCTCGGATCCCGCGGTGGTATCGCGGTTCACTACAACTTCCCTGTCAATGGCCAGTACCTCATCAAAGTCAAGCTGCAAAGGCAGTATCAGGATTACCTGAAGGGCATAGGATGGCCGCAGCAACTCGATGTTCGCCTGGATGAAAAGCTGTTGAAACGGTTCACGGTCGGAGGCGCTGCGAAAGGCCGTCCTGCCGCCACCAGTTGGGCGGGAAGCGGTGAGCCAGGCTTTGCTGGCGATCCCGAGTGGGAAAAGTACATGCAGATCACCGGAGATGCCGGGTTGGAACTCCGGCTCCCGGTCGACGCGGGTCCCCACGTGGTCGGCGTGTCGTTCGTGCGGGAACTGTGGGAACCGGAAGGACTGCCGCAACCGCTGCAGCGAGGCAGGGTCATCGCCGACGACCAGGTCTACATGGACTTCGCCAACGTGGGTTCGGTCCAGATCGGCGGTCCTTATCAAGCCGTCACCGCAGCTGTGGATACTCCCAGCCGCCGCGCGATTTTCATTTGCCGGCCCCGGGCAGCCGCGGAAGAGCGGAGTTGCGCCACGAAGATTCTTTCTAGGATGGCGCGGCGCGCTTACCGGCGACCGGTGACGAAGGCGGACATCGACACGCTGCTGACGTTCTTCGATAACGGCAAGCGCGACGCTGGAAGCTTCGATAACGGAATTCAATTCGCTCTGGAACGGCTTCTGGTAGATCCGGATTTTCTGTTGCGCATCCATCGCGATCCGCCCGGTACCGGAGTCTATCCGCTCAGCGATCTCGAAGTGGCCTCGCGCCTGTCTTTCTTCCTGTGGAGCAGCATTCCCGATGAGCGTTTACTGGAATTGGCCGAGCGCAAGGAGCTTACCAATCCGCGGGTTCTAGAAAAAGAAGTGCGGCGGATGCTGGCAGATCCGCGAGCCATCGATGCGCTGGTTAACAATTTCGCCGCCCAGTGGCTGAATCTGCGGCGTGTCGGCGAGGTGGTGGTAGATCCGGAGCGTTATCCCAACTACGACGAGAGTCTGCTGCTGGCGTTCAAACAGGAAACCGAGATGTTTGTCGGCAGCACTATTCGTGAAGACCGTAGCGTAGACGACCTCCTGGATGCGAACTACACGTTCGTCAACGAACGGCTGGCGCGGCATTATGGGATTCCCGGGATTTATGGCAGTCGTTTCCGGCGAGTAGACCTGCCGGACCATGATCGCCGCGGCGGGCTGCTGGCGGAGGGCGCGCTGCTGGCGACAACGTCCTATCCCAACCGCACATCGCCGGTTCTGCGCGGCAAATGGCTGCTGAACAACATCTTCGGCATGCCCATCCCGCCACCTCCTCCTGGAGTAGATACCAACATCGACAGCAAGCCCGGCGAGAAGACCATGACGATGCGTGAGCGGCTGGCGAAGCACCGGGAGAATGCTTCTTGCAATAGTTGTCATTCGGTCATCGATCCGCTGGGATTTGCGCTGGAGAATTTCGACGTGATCGGGGGCTGGCGGACGGTCGATGAATCGGGCAAGCCGGTCGACGCGAGCGGCTCCACCGTGAGCGGAGCGAAAGTCGAAGGGCTCACGGGATTGCGGGCGATGCTGCTCGCTGAAGCCGGGCAATTTCCCCGTACGGTCACCGAAAAGCTGATGGCCTACGCGATCGGGCGCAGGCTCGAATACTACGATGAGCCGGCCGTGCGCCAGATCGTGCGCGAGGCGGCGGCCCACCAGTACCGATGGTCATCGATCATTCTGGGGATCGTGGAAAGCCCCACGTTTTTGAAGGGTGCATCCCACCCGACTGGGGCAACCCAGATGTCAGCGAAGTTACTTAAATCGAATTGAGGGCGCAAATCGACATGACTTTCCTAACGAAATCTTTGCCGCGCAGGACGGTGCTGCGTGGGCTCGGCACGACACTCGCACTGCCGCTGCTCGAGGCCATGGTCCCCGCACTACGGGGGCAGACTGCCTTAAAGCCGCCGCATCGATTCCAAACCTTCTATGTTCCGAACGGGATGGCCATGCCTTATTGGTCGCCGAAGGGCGAAGGGAGCACGTTCGAGCTGTCGCCCATTCTGGAGCCACTCGCGCCGTACCGCAATCAGGTGCTCGTGTTGTCAGGCATTAAAGCGAACTGGAACTACATCCACGCCGGAGCCTCCGGCTCGTTTCTTACCGGCACGACACACGGGGGACGCAACGAGGTGGAAATCATCGCCGACGTCTCGATGGACCAGCTCCTCGCGCGGCACTTCGCCAGTCAGACGCAGGTAGCGTCGCTTGAGATCTCTATGGATACTCCGGCCAATGCGGGCGCCTGCACCGGCAATTTGAGTTGTGCCTACACCCACACGCTGTCGTGGCGCAGCCCCACCCAACCGCTGCCGATGGAGTGGAACCCGCGCGCCGTGTTCGAGAAGTTGTTTGGCGATACCGGCAGCACCGAGCGGTCTGCGCGCGAAGCGAGATTGCAGCAGCAGAAGAGCATCCTCGATTCGGTGACCGAGAAGCTCGCCGGTCTCAAGCGGGAGCTCGGGCCGCAGGACCAGATCAAAGTCGATGAATATACCGAGGCGGTACGCGACGTGGAGCGCCGCATTGGAAAGGCGGAGCAACAGGGCTCAGTCAAGCTCCCGGCGATGGAAGAGCCGCAGGGCGCACCCCCGGTCTTCGAAGATGACGTAGCGCTGATGCTCGACTTGCAGCGCCTGGCGTTTCAGTCCGATCTGACGCGGGTGATCTCGTTCATGCTCAGCAAGGAGCAGAGTGCTCGCCCCTACCCGCAGATCGGCGTGCCCGAAGCGCATCACCCGCTATCGCACCACAATAATGTTCCTGAATTGGTCGAGCGGATGTCGAAGATCAACACCTATCACGCTCAGATTTTCGCGCAGTATCTGGCGAAGCTGCGCGCGACACCGGACGGCGATGGCTCGCTGCTCGACCACATGACGATCTTGTACGGATCGGGCATTTCCAACAGCACCAAGCACTCGGGCGATGACTTGCCTTTGCTGCTGGTCGGCGGGGGAGCGGGACGTCTCAAGGGTGGCCGGCATCTCAAGTATGCCGGCAAGCCGACGATGGCGAACCTGCTGGTCACGCTGATGGACAAGATGGATGTGCCGGTGGAGCGGCTTGGCGGGAGCACCGGAAAGCTGCCGCTCGACTCCGTGTCCGTCACCTAGCCGGGTAAGAGATAGAGGCTGAGAAAGAGATCGAGCGATGCGCAATAGAACCGCCTGCTGGCGTGTGATCCCGGTGGGGCTGGCCGTGTTCCTGATGGGCGCGGGTGGCATCAGCCGTCCACCGATTGTGGAAGCGGCCAGAAATGGCGACAAGGACGGCTTACTCGCGCTGCTCCGGCAAAAGGTGGACGTCAACGCTGCCGAACCGGATGGGTCGACTGCCCTTCACTGGACGAGCTACCGGGATGATGTGGAAGGTTCCGGCCTGCTGATTCGTGCCGGCGCCAACGTGAATGCGGCGACCGATCTGGGAGCCACGCCCCTGTGGGTAGCCAGCCAGAACGGAAGCGTAGCACTGGTCCGGATGCTGCTCGCGGCCGGGGCCAAGCCGAACCTGGCGTTACTGCGCGGCGAGACACCGCTGATGGTCGCCGCCCGGTCGGGCTATCCCGAAGTCGTCAAGCAACTTCTCGCCAAAGATGCGAATGTGAACGCGCGCGGACCGCGCGGCCAGACCGCGCTCATGTGGGCGGTGGCGCAGATGCATCCGGAAGTCGTGAAGATATTGTTGGCGCAAGGCGCCTCCCTCCAGGCTCGCACCGAGGTCTGGAACGAAGTGATGGCTGTGCCGCCTCATGGCTATCTCCCCTACAACGCGGCGATTCCTCACGGGGCTGACACCGCGCTCATGTTCGCCGCGCGCGTAGGCGATCTCGCTTCGGCGAAACTTCTGGTCGACGCCGGCGCCAACGTGAATGATCGCGACGCGTGGGGCGTCAGCGCTACGGTGCTCGCTGCTCACTCCGGTTTTCGGGACCTGGTCGAATTTCTGCTGGATAAGGGCGCCGATCCGAATGCGGCGCAAGCGGGCTTTACCGCGCTTCACGAGGCGATCATGCGCCGCGACGAAGAGATGGTGAGCGCTCTCCTCAGCCATGGCGCGGACCCCAACGCGCCGCTTCGCACGTGGACACCGACGCGCCGCTCCTCGCGCGACTTCCATTTCGAACCGGTATTGGTCGGTGCGACTCCCTTCTGGCTGGCCGCCCATTTCAGCGAACCCAATGTCATGCGCCTGTTGGCGAAGCAGGGCGCCGATCCGCTGTTTGTCCACCATTCGGACTATGTGGCTGCCAAGGGTTTTCAACACCATAAAGATGCGACGACACCTCTGATGGCGGCGGTGGGAATGGTTGACGGTGATGCGTGGGTCCAACCCCCCCGCCGCCAGCGCGAACCGCTGACCCTCGAAACCGTCAAGCTGGCCGTGGAGCTCGGCGTCAATGTCAATGCCGTCAATGCTGAAGGCCACACCGCACTGGACGGCGCCAAAGCCCTGGGATACACTAGCGTGGTTGAATTTCTCACCCAAAAGGGCGCCAGGTTCGGCGGGCAATTGCAATCCGATCGAAAGTTCTGAAATCGGGCTGAAAGCGTCCCATCGATTGTTGTTAGGGCCCTACCCAGAGGATTCACGATGAGCTATCCAACCGGCAGACACTTCCTTCAAATACCAGGCCCGACCAACGTTCCGGACCGCATTCTGCGTGCCATAGACCATCCGACGATTGACCATCGCAGCGCGGAATTCGCGGAGATGGCCAAGGCTTGCCTGGAGGGCATGAAAGCTATCTTCCAGACTCAGAATCCCGTGATCATCTTCCCGGCGTCCGGCACCGGCGCGTGGGAAGCTGCCCTGGTCAACACCCTGAGTCCTGGAGAGCGCGTGCTGGCTTTCGAGACCGGGCATTTTGCCACGCTCTGGCGGAAAATGGCGGCCAACCTCGGGCTGCGCGTGGATTTTGTGCCCGGCGACTGGAGGCACGGCATCGACCCGGCAGCGGTCGCGGCGAAATTGCAGGATGACCGAAGCCATGAAATCAAGGCGGTGCTGGTGGTCCACAACGAAACTTCGACTGGCGTCACCAGCGATGTCGCCGCGGTTCGCCGTGCGATGGATGACGCGAAACATCCCTCTCTGCTGATGGTCGATACTATTTCTTCGCTGGCGTCGATCGATTACCGGCACGATGAGTGGGGCGTGGACGTGACGGTGGGCGGCTCGCAAAAAGGCCTGATGCTGCCACCTGGGCTCTCCTTCAATGCAGTGAGTCCCAAAGCCATCGCGGCCGGCCAGGCCTCCAAATTGCCCAAGAGCTACTGGCGATGGGATGAAATGCTGGAGAATAACGCCAGGGGATTCTTCCCTTACACTCCAGCCACGAACCTGCTCTACGGCCTGCGGGAGGCGTTGCGAATGCTGCAGGAGGAAGGGTTGGCCAACGTCTTCCGCCGCCACCAGCGCCTGGCCGAGGCAACCCGCCGCGCGATACGCGCCTGGGATCTGGAGATCTGGGCCCTGAATCCCGCGGAGTACAGTAGCAGCCTTACGGGCGTCCTGTTGCCGGAAGGCTATAACGAAGCCGCATTTCGGGCGGTGGTGCTGGACCGGTTCAATATGTCGCTCGGCGCGGGTCTCGGAAAAGCCGCGGGCAAAATCTTTCGCATTGGCCACCTGGGCGATTTTAACGAACTGATGCTGGCCGGCACACTGTCCGGCGTCGAGATGGGGCTTACACTCGCCGGTGTTCCCCATCGAAAGGGCGGCATCAACGCCGCTCTGGAGTATCTGACCGTGCAGGGAAGCGTCGCGGCTTCGAGGAGCGGAAACTCATGATACCGGAACACGCCGGCCCATTCTCTTTGCGAAACCGGGGGGTGCAACTCACCATCATGGTGTTGTCCACGGTAACGCTGTCCAACATGCAATACGGCTGGACGCTGTTCGTCAACCCCATGCGCAACGAGACCGCCTGGACGACGGCGGGCATTCAGTTCGCTTTCAGTATTCTGATCTTCGTCAATACGTGGCTGGCGCCGCTCGAAGGCTGGTTCGCGGACCGCTATGGCCCGCGGTTTGTGGTGATGCTGGGCGGACTGGCGGCCGGAACGTCATGGGTGATGAATTCGCGCGCGCACTCGCTTCAGGCGCTCTACGTGGCTGCCGCTATTGGAGGCGTGGGCATCGGCTGCGTGTTCGCCACTTGCATGGGCACGGCGCTCAAGTGGTTCCCCGAAAAACGGGGATTCGCATCCGGGATGATCGCCGCCGGCTATGGACTGGGAGCGGCCATCACCGGGATTCCCACCTCGCGGATGATTCTGGCGAGCGGCTACCGGCACGCGTTTTTCTTTTTCGGCTTGCTCCAGGGAGTCTCCATCTTCTGCCTGGGAGCATTTCTGATCAAGCCGACCGTGCAGGTGCTTCGTCCGTCACCCAAGGGCAGGATCTGCCACGGATATGAGTTTACTCCGTCCCAGACGGTGCGAACGAAAGTTTTCTGGCTGATCTACCTGGTTTATCTGATGATTGGCTGCGGGGGCATGATCATGACCGCGCAACTGGGGCCGATTGCGCGCGATTTCGGCGTGGAAAAACAGATGATCACGCTGCTGGGCTTCTCCATGCCGCTCCTGGCGATGGCCATTTCGATCGACAACGTGGCCAACGGAATTACACGGCCGTTTTGCGGCTTTCTTTCGGACATGATCGGACGCGAAAACGCCATGCTGCTCATGTTCTGCGCGGACGGACTGGCTTTCCTGGGGATGGCTGCATTTGGAAGAAATCCGGTGGCTTTCCTGGTGTTCGCGGCGTTGATCTTCCTGTTCTGGGGTGAGATCTTCTCCCTTTTCCCGGCCATTTGCGGTGATACTTTCGGCGTCAGGCACGCGACCGCCAACAACGGTCTTCTGTATACCGCCAAAGGCACGTCCGCCCTGATGGTGCCCCTGGCTAATCTCCTGGTGACCGCCACCGGGACCTGGACAGCGGTGCTGCTGGTGGTCGCCGCAAGCAGCATTGGAGCGGGGCTGGTGGCAAAGCTCGTGGTCGATCCGATGCGGCGCAAGATGCCTCCTCCGAAAGCTCCGCCGGTAGAGGGGGAAACTCCTCTGTTGGTTAGAACTGCACGTTGAGCGATCGCCTGAAGCACCCGACAGAAAAGGAATGCAGTAGGGCGAGCGCCCAAAGAGCGGCAACACCCTACTGCAGTAATAACGGGCCGGTGCTGAAAAGACTACTTCTTTAAAGCGAAGACGAAAACCACTCCACCTTGAGGAACGTCCTTGGTGAACTTTTCGTTAATCACTCCGGTCCAGATCGGGATGGCGCCGCCCCATCCCGAAACCGTGGCAACATATTGCACTCCATCGAGTTCATAGGTGATCGGCGCGCCCACCAGGCCCGAGTTAGTGCGGAATTTCCAAAGAATATCTCCGTTCTTCGCACTCAGTGCCATGAAATCCCGGCTGGCTGTCCCGCCGCCGAACATAATATCTCCGGCCGTTGCCAGGGTCCCTGACCAGATGGGATCCTCAAACTTCTTGGTCCACATCGCCTCACCGTTTTTTACGTTAATCGCCTTGATGAAGCCTCCGGCCCCCAGCGCACCCGGAGCCGGGTGCATGTGGAACTCGGCGTTGACATACGCTTTGCCTGGCTTATACGGCGCATCCGGCAAGTCTTTAATGGTCTCGCACCATTCATTTCCGGGCACGAACGCCAGGCCGGCTTCGGGGTTATAGGAAAGCGGCATATAATTCGTTCCGCCGAGGAAGGAAGGGCACACGTCGACTTCTCCCGTGCCCGGGTCCTTTGCCGGATTCATGGTTGGTCGGCCGGTCTTGGGATCCACTGACGAAAATGTAGTGACCGCCATGAAGGGCTGGGCATAAACAAATTGCATGTTGGTCCGGTCCAGCAGATAGGAATAACCGTGTTTGTGCGTGGAGAAGATGCCTTGGACGGTCTTGCCATCACGTTTCACGTCGATCAGCATGGGAGTGGTGATATTGTCGTAATCCCACAGATCGTGGGGCACATATTGGTAATGCATCTTGATCTTGCCCGTATCGGCGTCGAACGCGATGGTCGAGACGGTGTAGAGATTATCTCCAGGACGCTTTTCACCCGACCAGGGTCCGGGATTGCCGGTACCCCAGAAAATCAGGTTCTGCTTCGGATCGTAGACACCCGTGGTCCAAGTGGTCCCTCCGCCATGCTTCCAGCCGTCGCCGCCACCCCAGGTCTCGTTGCCGGGCTCACCCGGGGCGGGAATGGTGTAACTGGTCCAGGCGATTTTTCCGGATTCCGCGTTCACTGCAATCAAGCGCCCGCGGGCACCGAATTCGCCGCCTGTCATGCCGGTAATCACATTACCCTTGACGACAATCGGCGCTCCGGTAATGGTGATTCCATCCGTATATTCCGCGACCTTCGTGTCCCACGCGACGTTTCCTGTCTTCGCGTCCAATGCAACGAGATGAGCATCAATGGTCCCGAAGTAAAATTTGTCCCCATAAAGCGCACCACCACGGTTGACCACGTCGCAGCAAACTGCCGCTAGAGCGCGGTCCGGTAAATCCCGCTCGTACTTCCAAAGGAACTTTCCGCTCCTGGCATCCAGGGCGAACACCTTGTTAAACGCGGTGGTGATGAACAGGACACCGTCGTGTTCCACAGGAACTACTTCGTGGCCGCCGGTTACGCCCGTCGAGAAGGCCCATATCGGTGCCAGGTTCTTGACGTTTTGTGCATTAATCTGTTTGAGCGGACTGTATCCTTGTCCGTTATAGGTACGGCGGTACTGCAGCCAATCGCCGGCAGGAGGATCGAGCAGTTGCTGATCCGTTACGGGCTGATACGGTCTGGTCGACGCATCCTCCTGGCAAAATGCCGGAACCGTCGCAATCGTTAGAAGGACCACACCTGCTGCCGACAACCCGCCTGACATTAACTTCTTGTTGATGCTCATAATCTCCTCGAATGTTTTCATTGGAACTTTAGCCCTTCTTGGGACCAACCGGCCCCGTGAACACATCTGCCACTACCAACTTGCCGTCCTCGGCTACTTTCAAAGGAAGGATCGGTAACGTCCGCGACTTGGGGCCGTCGCCTGCCCACTTGCCGGCCTGCATCGGATCGAAGGTCGCACCGTGACATGGGCATTGGATCAACTTCTTCTCCTCAACCCAGTCGGTGAGCGTACAACCTAAATGGGTGCAGACAGCCGAGTAAGCCAAAACTCCTTGAGCCGCGTCTTCCTTCACCTCCTCCGGAACCTTCTCCGGAGGCATCCGCATAAGAAGGACAGTGGAGTGTTCGCTCTCGCGAGGTGTTCCACTGACGGGGTCCTGCGCCTGCGCAACCACAGGATGTGCACCGACAACGAGATCCTTCAGAAAGACGACGTTGCCCTTATTCGGGCCGTCGCCAAAAACAAATGTATCGCCCACTAGCGGCGCTCCGGGGTCTTTCTTCTTGGGCATCTCTCCACCCGCCCCGAAGGCCGACACCGCAATGAGACCGCATGTAGACTTGAGCAGAGCGCGCCTGCTCGCACAAAAATTCGCTTCCATTACATACCTTTCTTGACTAAAGTCATAACCTCGGACACAAAATTACCGGTTTGTATTAACGGGCAGCCGTTCCCAGTTCAGCTAACCCGCAGTGGTAGGATCAATCACTGCCCGCACCTGCGAGATACGGTTCACGGGAAAGCCGCCGCGGCTGGCGTGCTCGCGAATCATTTCCTGATTCGGCGCGATGTACACGCAGTAGATCTTGTCATCAGTGACGTAGCTTTCCACCCATTGGATCTGTGGACCAAGCTCCGTCAATACGCTGCAAGACTTCTGCGAAATTGCCTGTAACTCGCCTGCCGATAAGCCGCCTGCTCCGGGGAGCTCGCGCTCGATGACATACTTTGGCATTGCTATCTATCTCCTCTTTGGATTCGCTCGCCTGACTAAAAGAACACGATGGTCCCCAATGCAACCGAGTCCGAGCTTGTTTCTATCCGCGCTTGTGACTCGGAATGAGTATGGGTATATTCGCCGACCAGGTTGACCCACTTCGTCAGCGCATAGCGAAGCTGGCCGACATACGACGAATTGAGTTTCGTTATCGATTGAGAATTGGCGGTTTCTCCCGAGCTGGCCAGGTAGAGGTTGCTCTGACCCCAGCTCAGGCCAGCCGTCACCTTCCTGGCAAAGGTGTACGTCCCCTGAAGGTAACCGCCTTGGGAGCCGCGCTTGGTTCCCGTTGGACTGGTAGCGAGGAAGAGCAAGCCCTCCGTTCCGATACCCGAACCGTTGTAGCCATAGGCCACGAATTCGGCCGGACCAATCGATAGCTTCGCGCCATAATCGATGCCGGCCGCTCGAACGTTGTGTCCCACCGGAATTGCCAGCGAAGGATCGGCAGCATGGTCGCTATTGTTGGCTTCCATGCTCTGAGTAATAAAGTTGGTCCAGAACTTGGCCTTCACGCTTCCTTTGGTGGGTACCGTGTACGTCACTTTGCCCTGGATTTGGGGCTGCCCGTGGCCGGTGAGGGGAGCAGAGAACTCGGGGAGGCCGAGCGTCGTGGAAACGACATCACTCAACGGAGCAAAGATTCCGGCGGTAACTTGCAATCCGTGCGCGGAAGGTGAGGTCCAGGTAATCTGCGGCATGAAGTCGGTGTAGATATAGCCCAGACCAATGCGGCCCAGTGTCACGCTGCCCGGCCCGACGTTGCCGTTCGTGGTACCTGCACCAAGAAGGGTGAAGTCATTCAGAATGGCTTCCTCGCCGAAGAGTCCAAGGTCGCGACCAACTTTGAAAGTTCCCATGTTGGCTTTGCCCACCGTTACGTACTGCTGGCGAAAATCGACGCCCGCGACGCCGAAGCCAGTCGGGTTGCCTGGCGCCAGGTTGACGCCGCCAAACGTCGTCGTGCCTGCCAGACCACCCGTTTCGAGGTTCTCGATTCCCGGCCAGATGCCGAAGAAAACTGCAACGTCGAAGCCATTTTGCTTAGTCGCGATCTTTATCGACAGGTCCCCCGGCAGCAGCCCGTTGCGTATGGACGAATTAGGCTGGGCGCCTGAACTCGCCAGACACAGGAGGCAGCTGGCCTTGCTGTTGTCCGGCCGGTCGTGGACGTAGAAGCCGTTGATCTCGCCGGAAAAGGTCACATCGAAGAGTCCGACATGAAAGCCAACCGCGTCATCCATGAAAGTTACAACCTTCTGGGCCGATGGCTGGCCGGGCGTCAAATTCTGCGGAGTAGGTACGGCCGGCGCTTGGCCAGGCGTGGCATCCGGCTGCGCAGAGGCGGCTTTCGGCTGGGCACTCCTCCGCTCCAGACGCAGCTTCAACGAGTCATATTGCTGTTGTGTGATCGTGTGGTTGGCGAGAAGAACGTCCAACAGGACTAACATGTCATCATCGGCGGGCGCCGGCACGGATTTCTGAGCATGCACTAACACGGCGAAGCTCAAGACGAGAGCTAATACTTGCAAGGTTCGACATAGACCCGGAAGCGTACGGCCGGACTGTGGATGAGCTTTTCTCATTGAAGATGCGACAAGCCATGCAAGAGAGTGGCCAATCAAAAAGCTTCGCAGTTTACGATCGGACCATCTGTTAATAAGTCGTCGCGGCGTCTATTAATAGTTAGATTGCGTAGAAATGGAGCAGGATTTACCCTTCCCCTTGAGCTAGGTTGTTATCCAGCGATGTAACAGGATGTGATACGTGCACCCGTGATAGGTGTTGCGGGATGTGGCAGTCTTCGACATTTTCCACGTAGCACGTGGCAACTTTCAACAACCTGCAACGCAAAAATAGCGCGATAGGACGCAACGAGCGTGATAAGACTCAAGTAGACCATTTGGCTGCACTCAAATCGTATTTGAATGCAGGTCTTTAGATGGCCGTGAAATTGCGAAGACGCAGCAATGTACCTGCGCAACATTGCTGCAGAAATGCAGCGATATTAACCTTCCCGCCATTCAAGTTCTGAATTCAGATTTGATATAAGGAGACACTAATATGACAGCTTCAACGCTATCGCCGAATGACACCTCGCAAGCTCCCCGTCTTGAGCATGCGTCACACTTCCTGACAGGCACTAAAAAGATTTTGATTGGCGGTAAGTGGGTGGACGCCAAGTCGGGGAAAACATTTCAGGTTTATAATCCCGCGACCGGGCAGGAGATCGCACGAGTAGCCGAAGGCGACCGGGAGGACATTGAACTCGCGGTGATAGCTGCCCGCACGGCGTTCACACGCGGTCCCTGGAGCAGAATGACCGCGGCGGCGCGAGGACGCCTTATCTGGAAGTTGGGAGATCTTCTCGAACGGCATCTGGAAGAGTTCGCCGAACTTGAATCGCTGGACAACGGGAAGCCAATTTCTGTGTGCCTGGCCGCGGACGTCCCGCTGGCAGCCGATCTATTCCGCTACATGGCCGGCTGGGCAACGAAGATCGAAGGAACCACCATTCCGCTCTCGGTGCCGTACACACCGGGAGCCTCCTATCACGCCTACACGCTACGGGAACCGGTTGGCGTCGTGGGTCAGATTATTCCCTGGAACTTCCCATTGCTCATGGCCGCCTGGAAACTGGGCCCGGCCCTCGCGACAGGTTGCACGGTAGTGCTGAAGCCGGCGGAACAGACGCCGTTAACGGCCTTGCGGTTGGGCGAGTTGATCATCGAGGCGGGATTCCCGGAAGGCGTAGTCAATATCGTGCCCGGATTCGGGGCCGCGGGCGCCGCGTTAGCCTCTCATCCCGATGTTGACAAGGTGGCTTTCACGGGTTCGACAGAGGTTGGCAGGCTCATCGTGAAAGCGGCTGTCGGGAACCTGAAGAAGGTGACCCTCGAACTCGGCGGCAAATCTCCGAACGTCGTCTTTAGGGACTCGGACCTCGACGCCGCCATCGCGGGTGCGGCGAGCGCGATCTTTTTCAATCAGGGCCAGGTTTGCTGCGCGGGCTCGCGGCTGTATGTGGAGAGCAGCGTCTTTGACAAGGTCGTCGATGGTGTGGCTGAGCAGGCCAGGAAGATCAAGGTGGGTCCGGGGCTCGATCCAACCACCCAGATGGGCCCGCTGATCTCTGCCGAGCAACTCAAGCGCGTTTCCGGCTACTTGCAATCCGGTATCGACGAAGGAGCGAAGGCCGCTACCGGCGGACGCAAGACAGGGGATGCCGGCTTCCAGCAGAACGGGTACTTCGTCGAACCCACGGTTCTGGTGAATACGCGGCAGGACATGAAGGTTGTCCAGGAGGAGATCTTTGGCCCGGTGGTAACAGCTTTACCATTCAAGGATGTCGATGAATTGATTCCAAAAGCAAACGACTCCGTATATGGCTTAGCCGCGGGAATCTGGACGCGCGATCTCGGCAAAGCTCACCGCCTGGCTGCCGCGTTGCACGCGGGCACAGTCTGGATCAACTGTTACAACATCTTTGACGCCGCGTTGCCCTTTGGCGGATTTAAGCAATCCGGTTGGGGACGTGAAATGGGTCACGAAGCCATCCAACTCTACACCCAGACCAAGGCGGTCTGCGCCCAAATCTAAGTATCCGAATTCCCACCGTGAGGCAGCCCATCGTTTTTCGTGGTCTGCCTCGCCGCGTGGCAGCGACTGGAGTTTGGCCATTTCAGCCAAACCGTAGCGCAGACCATCGTTGTTTGTGGTCTGCGGGTTGCCTGGCAGCGATTCAGCTTTGCCCCTTTTTGTGGGGCGGGTTGTTAACCAGATTGTTAACCTGCATCCGGCATGGCCGATGACCGAACTGTGACCATCGACGGTCGAGTCCCCTCACGCACTAACTTACTGCTCGCGTCACTTAGTTGTTCTGAGTCGTGCACAAGGCCATCTGATTTATTATTTGCCCGGTTTCCCGGCCGTGGGACGAAGGGCTGTAAGTTGCAGATTGAGACGACGGTGTGCATAATTGGATGCGATGAACCTGGACGACCTTCGAGCCCTGCAGTCGCCGCTCAAGCAACGCTATCGGTCAGAGCCGGAAGCTGCCCTCATCACGCTCAAGGCCGAGGGACGGATTGGCGAGCGAGTGACGTGCAGTATCCAGACCGGTAAGGCGCTCGTCGAGGCGGGCTTGCATCCGGCGACCGGCGGCACCGGGACATTCGCCTGCTCGGGCGATATGCTGCTGGAAGCCCTGGCAGCGTGCGCTGGAGTTACGCTGGCGGCCGTGGCGACCTCCATCGGCGTGGAACTGCGGAGTGGTACAGTGCGCGCCGAGGGCGACCTGGATTTTCGCGGAACGCTGGGGGTGGCCAAAGAAGTGCCGGTGGGGTTTCAGCGCATCCGGCTCGATTTCGACCTCGATACGGATGCATCTGCGGAACAACTCGCGAACCTGCGCCGGCTCACCGAGCGCTACTGCGTGGTCTATCAGACGCTTCGCCAAGGTTCCCCTATTGAAGTTTCGCTAAATGGCCGGATGGCCGGGTAACCGCTCGCGATTTGCAGGATTGCATTTCGGGTTCAGTCGTCCTATATTGGAGTCGGATCGTACCGAACGTAGGTGCGGGCCTCGGCGGAACGCGGAATCATCCTGCTGACACTGCTATGCGCATCCCTGCACGCAACTACGACTGGATCGGATACGTATCAAGAGCAGAGGAGGTCATCATGAATGCAACAACCCATGAGCCTCTCAACCTGACGAGCGAGGAGCTTGAGGTCCTGGCCGAGTTGCTGGACGCCGCACGCACCAGACTGTTGGTTGAGATCCGCCGCACCGATCATAGAGCCTTTCGGGATGAACTGCGCCACCGCTTGACCGTGGTGGAGGCACTATTGGAGCGCAGCCGCGCGAGGTGAGCGACCGTTCGCTTCGGGCGGTGAGCCGCACACAGAGAACCCTATATTCGGCCGTACCCGCACTCGATCGCCGGGCAAACGCTGTCGTTCCTTCGAGGGACTTTGGCCTGCATGCCTCCTGCGTCTACCGGTCAGACCTGGACCGGTACGGTCCTCATTCCGAAACGGTCACTTCCGCGCGGAGCCGCCGGGGTACGTACAGATAACGGGAAATCCAGTAAGATATACTTTACGACGGATAACTTATTATTCCCGAATGGTCGGGCTATGCAGAGTCGCCTCCCATGAAACCGCAGCAGACACCGGAACTGGCACCGAATCCCTCAGACCTGAAACAGCGCACGACGGCGGAACCGGTAGGGAAACCGCCCCGGCAGCGTTCGTCCTCGCGCGCCTGGGTGTGGCTGGTGATCCTCGCTCTAGCAGGCGCCGGTACCTGGTATCTCTCGTCGAAGGGCACCCTCGCCGCGGGATCCGCCAAAGCGGCGCCGACAGGCGGTAAACAGAAAGGGGCGGGCGTCGTTCCAGTGGTCGCCGCCAAAGCCCGTCGCGGGAACATCGGCGTTTACATCACAGGCTTGGGAGCCGTGACGCCGGTCTACACCGTCACCATCAAAAGCCGTGTGGACGGGCAGTTGATGAAGGTTCTTTACGGCGAAGGCAACCTGGTGCACGAAGGCGACCTGCTGCTCGAAATCGATCCGCGGCCCTATCAAGTGCAATTGGAACAGGCCGAAGGGCAAATGATCCGGGATCAGGCGAACCTGGCTAATGCCCGCGTGGACCTCGCTCGCTATGAAAAGCTGCTGGCGCAGGATGCCATTCCCGAGCAGCAGTTGGCCACGCAGAAAGCCATGGTGACGCAGCAAGAGGGCGTTGTCAAAACCGACCAGGCACAGATCGACAACGCCAAACTGAACCTAGTGTACTCCAAGATCACCGCGCCCATTTCCGGCAGAGTCGGATTGCGACTGGTGGACCCGGGCAACATCGTGCATGCCACCGACACCAACGGCTTGCTGGTCATTACCCAAGTGGATCCCATCAGCGTGATCTTTACCGTAGCCGAAGACGACCTTCAGGTGGTCCTGCGGAAAATCGCTGCCGGGGAACATCTGCACGCCGACGCCTGGGACCGCGACGACCGGATAAAGATCGGCTCCGGCACCCTGGCGACGGTCGACAATCAGATCGACCCGACCACCGGATCTCTTCGGCTCCGTGCGGCTTTCGACAACAAGAACAATTTGCTGTTCCCCAATCAGTTTGTGAACGTGCGCCTGCTGGTGCAGCAAAAGTCGGGCGCGACGCTGGTTCCCAACGCCGTGATTCAGCGGAGTAGCGCCTCCACTTACGTATTTCTGGTCAAGAATGATAAAACTGTAACCGTCCGCCAGGTCACGGTCGGAACGACGGAGGGCAATGAGACCGAGATCACTTCCGGCCTGGAGCCGGGCGATGTACTGGTCATGACTGGTGTCGACAAACTGGAGGAAGGAAGTAAGGTCGCAGTCGAGCTGACGAACGATCAACCCGGCGCGACATCGGGAGGCAAGAAGAAGTGAGCCCGTCCCGGACGTTTATCCTGCGGCCGGTCGCGACGTCCCTGTTGATGGTGGCAATTATGCTGGCCGGAGGCGTGGCTTACCAGCAACTGCCGGTTTCCGCGCTGCCGGAAGTAGACTACCCCACCATCCAGGTGTCGACGTTCTATCCCGGCGCCAGCCCGGACGTGATGGCGTCTTCCGTGACGGCGCCGCTCGAACGGCAGTTCGGCCAGGTGCCCGGACTGCAGCAGATGACTTCGACCAGTTCCGATGGAAGCTCGGTCATCACGCTGCAATTCACTCTGACCCTGAGCATCGACGTCGCCGAGCAGGAAGTGCAGCAATCCATCAATGCGGCGGGAACTTTTCTTCCCTCGGATCTTCCAGTGCCGCCGATATATGCCAAAACCAATCCGGCCGACACGCCCATTCTGACGCTGGCGCTCACCTCCAAGGCCTTCCCTCTCTCCAAAGTCGAGGATCTGGCGGACACCCGCCTGGCCCCCAAGATTTCCCAACTCCCTGGCGTGGGGCTGGTCAGCATCAGCGGCGGGCAGAAGCCGGCCGTGCGCATCCAGGCCAACCCGACCCAACTGGCCTCCTACGGTCTCAACCTCGAGGACCTTCGCAGCGCGATCGTGGCCGCCAACGTGAACCAGGCCAAAGGCAATTTCGACGGCGCGCACCAGGCCTACCAGATCGGCGCCAACGATCAGTTGCTGTCGGCGGACGATTATCGCCCTCTGATCGTGGCTTACCGCAACGGCGCACCGGTGAAGCTTACCAAGGTTGCCGATGTGATCGACGACGTCGAGAACGTCCGCCAGGCGGCCTGGATGAATGAAACTCCGGCAGTGATCATGAATATCCAGCGGCAGCCGGGCGCCAATATCATCCTGGTGGTGGACCGCATCAAGCAGTTGCTGCCGCAACTTACCAACACGCTGCCCAAATCCATTCAAGTGAGCATTCTCACCGACCGGACCAACACCATCCGGGCGTCGGTGGAAGACGTGAAGTTCGAGCTCCTGATGACCATCGCACTGGTGGTAATGGTAATCTTCCTGTTCCTGCGCAATGTTGCTGCGACCATCATTCCGAGCGTAGCTGTTCCGTTATCGCTGGTGGGAACCTTCGGCGTGATGTATCTGCTCGGCTACAGCCTCAACAACCTCACTTTGATGGCTTTGACCATCTCCACGGGCTTCGTGGTGGATGACGCCATCGTGATGATCGAGAACATCGCCCGGTATATCGAAGAGGGAGAGGCTCCCTTAACGGCGGCGTTGCGCGGTGCCGAGCAAATCGGCTTCACGATCATTTCTCTGACCATCTCGCTGATTGCGGTTCTCATCCCGCTGCTATTCATGGGAGATATCGTGGGTCGTCTGTTCCGCGAATTCGCCGTTACGCTGGCGGTCACTATTCTGGTATCCGCGGTGGTATCGCTGACGTTGACGCCCATGATGTGCTCGAAGCTGCTGAAGCACAAGCCCGAAGCCGCTCAGGGACGCCTGTTTCGCGCCTCTGAACGGGCCTTCGAAGCGATCATCGCGCTTTACGGCAGAATGTTGACCGTCGTGTTGCGCTGGCAAACCGTAACCCTGCTGGTCGCGGCCGGCACGCTGGTCCTCACCTGCTACCAGTTCTACACCATCCCCAAGGGCTTTTTCCCCATTCAGGATACGGGCGTCATCCAGGGCGTTTCGGAGGCCGCGCAGACCGTGTCGTTTCCGGAAATGTCCACCTTGCAGCAGCGGATCGCCAAGTTGATTCTCGATGATCCGGCGGTGGATAACCTGTCGTCGTTCATCGGTATCGATGGAACCAATACCACCTTGAACAGCGGCCGCATTCTGATCAATCTGAAGCCGCTGGAAGAGCGGAAAATCAGCGCCAGCGACGTGATCCGCCGCCTTCAGCCGCGCCTCGAAAAAGTCGCGGGCATCACGCTGTTCATGCAGCCGGTGCAGGACCTCTCGGTCGAGGACCGCGTGAGCCGCACCCAGTTCCAGTACACTCTCGAAGACCCCAGCGCCGACGAATTGAACATGTACGCGCCCAAGATGCTGGCGAAGCTTCAGGAGCGGCCGGAACTGAGCGATGTGGCCAGCGATCAACAGGTGCAGGGTCTCCGGGCCACGCATGGTGTTCGACCGCAACACCGCGGCGCGTCTGGGAATTACGCCCTCCACGATCGATCAGACTCTCTATGACGCCTACGGGCAGCGCGAAGTCTCCACCATCTTCACGCAGTTGAACCAGTATCATGTGGTGCTCGAAGTCAAGCTGCCGTTCCAGCAGAATCCCTTCGACCTGCGCAAACTGTTCATCCGCACGGGCAGCGGAACCGCGGGCACCGCTCTCGGCCTGGTAGCGGGAGGCTCCGCGACATCAGGGCTCTCGCAAGGGCCGACGAACTCGTCGGGCGCCGCCAATTCAGCGGCCAACTCCGCAAGCTCGTCGGGCGGCTCTGCCAGCACCTCCATCGGCAGCAGCGCCTTGAGCAGCGGCACCATCGCGTCGTCGTCGGTATTCGCCACCGGAGGCCAAGTGCCGCTGAGCGCGTTTACTCACATGGAATATGCGTCGGCGCCGATCACCGTGAACCACCAGGGCCAGTTTCCCGTGGTCACCCTCTCTTTCAATCTGGCTCCCGGCGCGTCGCTGGGCGACGCAGTCAACGCGGTAAACAAGGTGAAGGACGACATCGGCTTGCCGCCCAGCATTCAAGCCGACTTTCAGGGCATGGCCAAGGCGTTTCAGGCGTCGCTGGCCAATGAGGGCGTGCTGATTCTCGCGGCGCTGGTGACGGTCTATATCGTGCTCGGCGTTCTCTACGAGAGCTACATTCATCCCGTCACAATTTTGTCCACGCTTCCCTCGGCCAGCGTGGGAGCGCTGCTGGCGCTCAACCTCTGCGGCATCGATTTCAGCGTGATCTCGGTCATTGGCATCGTGCTGCTGATCGGCATTGTGGGAAAGAACGGCATCATGATGATCGATTTCGCGCTCGAGGCGGAGCGTAAAGAAGGGATGCGGCCGCTCGACGCCATTTACCAGGCGTGCCTGCTGCGCTTCCGCCCCATCATGATGACCACCATGGCCGCGCTCCTGGGCGCCGTGCCGCTAGCGCTGGGCACCGGAACCGGGAGCGAATTGCGGCGTCCGCTGGGCATCACCATGATCGGCGGGTTGCTGATCAGCCAGATGCTGACGCTGTTCACCACGCCGGTCATCTACCTGTTCTTCGACCGTCTCGCCCGGCGCTTCTCGCCGCGCAGAGATACCGCTCCGGAGTGGGAACCGGCTGCGGCGGAGTGACCTATGAATCTTTCCGCGCCCTTCGTTCGCAGGCCGGTCGCCACCACGCTCCTGACGGTTGCGGTCGCCTTGTCCGGTGCCGTGGCGTTTCGGGTTTTGCCGGTATCGCCGCTGCCCCAGGTCGATTTTCCCACCATCTCGGTAAGCGCCAGCCTTCCCGGCGCCAGCCCCGAGACCATGGCGTCGTCAGTAGCCACGCCGCTGGAGCGTCAATTCGGACACATCGCGGCCGTCACCGAGATGACGTCGACGAGCACGCTGGGATCGTGCAGCATCAATCTCCAGTTCGATCTGAATCGCAATATCGATGCGGCGGCGCGCGACGTGCAGGCGGCCATCGCCGCCGCCCGCGGCTATCTGCCTAGCAATCTGCCCAGCAATCCCACCTACCGCAAAATCAATCCGGCCGACTCGCCGATTTTCATGATCGCGCTCACCTCGGACGTGCTGAGCAAAGGCCAGATGTACGACGCTGCATCCACCATCCTGGCGCAAAAATTGGCAGAGGTGCAGCGGTGTCGGACAGGTGGGCGTCGGCGGCAGCGCGCTCCCGGGCGTTCGCGTGGAGTTGAACCCGACCGCCCTCGACAAGTACGGAATTGGCTTGGAGCAGGTGCGTCAGGTTCTCTCCCTGGCCAACGCCAACAAGCCCAAGGGCCACTTCTCCGACGGTCAGCGCATGTTCGAAGTCGGCGCCAACGACCAGCTTTTCAACGCCATCGACTACAAGCCCCTGTTAATCGCCTATCATAACGGCTCTGCCGTCCGCGTTTCCGACGTCGGCGATGCCCTCGATTCCGTGGAGGACCTGCGCAACGCCGGCTACTCCAATGGCCAACCCTCGGTCATGTGCTTCATCTTCCGCCAGCCCGGCGCCAACATCATCGACACCGTCGACCGCATCCGCGCCGTTCTGCCGCAAATTCATGCGGCCATCCCCGCATCCATCCACTTGCGGGTAGCCATGGATCAGACCCAGACCATTCGTGCCTCCGTCCACGACGTCGAGCGCTCCCTCGTTATCTCCGTGCTTCTGGTTGTCCTGGTGGTCTTCGTTTTTCTGAAAAATCCTCGTAGCACGTTCATTCCCAGCGTAGCGGTCCCGGTATCCCTGATCGGGACTTTCGGCGTCATGTATATGTTCGGCTACAGCCTCGATAACCTGTCGCTGATGGCCTTGACCATCTCGACGGGCTTCGTCGTGGACGACGCCATCGTCGTCATCGAGAACGTCACGCGTTACCTCGAAGCTGGCCAGACTCCCATGACCGCGGCCCTCAATGGCGCCAAGGAGATCGGTTCCACCGTAGTGACCATGAGCATTTCGCTCATTGCCGTCTTTATTCCTTTGCTTTTCATGCAAGGCATTGTGGGTCGTCTGCTGCGCGAATTCGCTGTCACCCTTTCCGTCGCTATCTTCGTGTCCATGCTGGTCTCCCTCACCGCTACGCCCATGATGTGCGGTCACCTGCTGAAGACCCATCAAAGACACGGCCGCCTATATCACTTTTTCGAGGACGTTTTCGATTGGAACGTCCGCTTGTATGGCAGGGCGCTGTCTTTCGTCCTGCGCCATTCTTTCGTCACCCTCATGGTTCTTCTGGTCACCATAGGTCTCAACGTCTACCTGTTCATCCACGTTCCCAAAGGCTTCTTCCCGCAACAAGACAATGGGCGTATGTCCGGCCAGCTTCTGGCCGATCAGGATGCGTCGTTCCAGTCCATGGATAAGCTGTTGTTGCAAATGGAAAACATCGTGAAGCAAGACCCTGCGGTGGATAACGTCATCGGATTCACCGGTGGTCAGGGCGGCCCGGGCGGCGCTTCCACCTTGAATCAGGGACGCATGTTCATCGCCCTGAAGCCGCTCGCCGAACGCAAGATTACCGTCGATTACATCATGCAGCGGCTGCGGCCCAAGCTGGCCAAGGTGCCCGGAGCCACACTCTATTTACAGGCCAATCAGGACTTGAGGGTCGGAGCCAGAAACGCCCCCGCGCTCTATCAGTTCACGATGCGAGGCGATAATTTACAGGACCTCATATCCTTCGCCCCGCTGATGTTCCGCGAACTGAAATCCATCCCCGTCATTGTCGATGTCAGTAGCGATCAGCAGGACCGGGGCTTGCAATCCATGGTCACCTACGACCGCGAGACTGCGGCCCGTTTCGGCATCGCCCCTCAGTTGCTCGACGACACTCTGTACGATGCCTTCGGTCAGCGGCAGGTCTCCACCATGTATAAGGCCCTGAACCAATATCACGTGGTGATGGAAGTTGCGCCGGCTTACTGGCAGAATCCCCAGATCTTGCGTCAGATCTATGTCCACTCGCCGAGTGGCGGCCAGGTCCCTCTGAGCGCCATCGCCCATTACGCGCCGGCCGTAGCGCCGCTCTCGGTCAACCATCAAGGCTTGTTCCCGTGCGTCACCATCTCGTTCAATCTCCAGCCAGGCGTGGCGCTAGGCGATGCCGTCGAAGCCATAGGGGATGCCGCTCTCAAGATCGGACTTCCCCCTACCATACAAACCGGCTTCTCGGGCACCGCGCAGGCGTATCAGAGTTCCCTGAGCAGCGAGCCCTACCTGATTACGGCAGCACTGATTGCCGTTTACCTCATGCTCGGCATTCTTTATGAAAGCTACATTCACCCGGTCACGATTCTTTCCACGCTGCCTTCGGCGGGCGTGGGCGCGCTTCTGGCGTTGATTCTCACCCGGACCGAGCTCAGCGTCATCGCTATGATCGGGATCATTCTGCTCATCGGCCTGGTGAAGAAAAATGGCATCCTGATCGTGGATTTCGCCCTGGCCGCGGAGCGCACCCAGGGTAAGAGTCCGCGCGATGCGATCTATGAAGCCAGCCTGCTGCGCTTTCGCCCGATTCTGATGACCACCTTCGCCGCCATGCTCGGCGCCTTGCCCCTTGCGCTCGGCACCGGCATCGGGTCGGAACTGCGCCGTCCCTTGGGTGTGACCATCATCGGCGGATTGGTGATGAGCCAGGCACTGACGCTCTTCACCACTCCGGTGGTATACCTCTATTTCGACCGCTTTCAGCATTGGTGGAGCCGTATGCGCGGCGTGGAGAAGCAGCCGCTCCAGGCCCTCGACGCCAAAGCATAATGTGTCGTGGCACGCGACCGGTCGTGCAAGTAGTCTCAGCTTTCCGTTAGAATCATCCCTAGCCCATGGCAGCGACAGCGACCCTCACGAAACCCCCGGCTTCCGCCTCCTGGCGGTGGTCGATCATCGGCTTGCTGGTGGTGGGAGTGATTATCGCCTATGTGGCGCGATCGAACATCTCCGTCGCCGTCGTGGTGCCGGAGTTCCGGCGGCTTTTCAATCTCACCGACGCCAGCCGGGGCACGCTGAACTCCGCCTTTTTCTGGTCCTACGCTTTCCTGCAGATTCCGGCCGGCTGGATTGTCGATCGTTACGGTGTGAAATATCCGTATGCCATTACCTTCTTTGCGTGGAGCCTGATCTCGGCCGCGACGGCGCTGAGCGGGACGCTAGCGCAGGTGATCGGCTTGCGCTTCCTGCTGGGTGTCGCGGAATCGGTCGTCACCCCGGCGAGCATGCGCTGGATTCGCTTTCATTTCGCGGAAAAGGAGCGCGGGCTCGCCATCGGGGTGTACATGACGGGCACCAAGATTGGTCCGGCGATCGGCGCGCCGCTGGCGGCCTGGCTGATCAATCTTTACGACTGGCGGATGATGTTTATCATTCTCGGCGTCGGCAGCATGCTCTGGCTGATCCCCTGGCTGTTTGTGGTGCCCGATGACGATCGGCAGATCGAGAAGGCAGCCGCGGCGTCGAACCAGGCTCCGGCCACGTCGTTCTGGCGGATTATGGCGAGTCCGGTGATTTGGGGCACGATTATCGGGACATTCTGCTACATGTACTTCGTCTATTTCTGCATGACGTGGATGCCGGCTTACTTCGTGGAGCGGCGGCACCTCTCTTTGGGCGACATGGGGCTGTACACGTTCTTCAGCTTTGGCGGGATGGCCGCGGTGTCCGCGCTGGGCGGATGGGCGGCGGATGCACTCATCGCGCGCGGGCACAATCCGGTGTTTGTGCGCAAGGCCTTCACCATTGCGGGATTTCTGATTGCTTCCACGGAGGTGGTGGGCGCTCTCTCCGATTCTGTTTCCGTCGCGCTGTTCTTCGCCGTCTTCTCGCTTAGCGGGTTAGGCCTCGCGACGGCGAACTATTGGGCGCTGACCCAGACACTCATTCCCGGGGGCGCGATCGGGCGCATCGTGGGAATTCAGAACTGCGCCGCCAATCTACCCGGCATCGTGGCGCCCATCCTTACGGGATGGCTGAAGCAGGTGACCGGGAAATACGACGCGCCGATGCAGGCGATATGGTTTTTCCTGGTGCTGGGAATCGCGGCTTATCTGTTCCTGGTTCAGGAAAGGTACGCTCCGCGAGCCGCCGCGCAATCATAACGCCCAATCATAACGATTGCTGCGGGTACCCCTCCTTCCTGCAACCTACTTTCATGTTAGAACTTGAAGACATGAACCACGGGAAAAACGCACAGATTCTCCCTGCGATGTTGCTGCTGGCGAGCGCCACGCTGACGGGGAACATTGCCGCGGCACAGGACAAAATGGAGTGGTTCCGGCACGACAAATTCGGCATGTTCGTCCATTGGGGGCCTTACTCGCTGCTGGCCGGCGAGTGGAAGGGGCAGAGGACGCCGGCCGGGGACGAGGCCGAGTGGATTATGCAGCGCTTCAACATCCCCGTGAAAGAGTACCGCGAGATGGCGCATGGGCTGAATCCGGTGAAGTTCGACGCGAATCGCTTCGCGAAGCTGGCGAAGGCGGCGGGGATGAAGTATCTGGTGCTGACCGCCAAACACCACGACGGGTTTGCCATGTACCACTCGAAGGTGAGCGGCTACAACATCGTCGACTGGACCCCCTTCAAGCGGGACATTGTGAAGGAAATGGCGGAGGCGTGCGGGAGAGAAGGCATCCGCTTCTGCGTGTATTATTCGCACCGCGAGGATTGGGAGGATCCCGGGGGCTACGGCAATCACTGGGACTACGATCCGGCGAAGAAAGACTTCGAGAAGTACCTGAGGGAGAAGTCCCTGCCGCAACTGCGCGAACTGCTGACGAACTACGGCCCCCTGGGGCTGGTCTGGTTTGACCGGGGCATTGACACCACGGAGCAGGCCAGGCGCTTTATCGACACGGTGCACGAACTCCAGCCGCAGTGCCTGATCAACGGCCGGGTGGGCAACTACGGACACGAACTGCTGGGCGACTATCAGAACATGAACGACAACGGGATGCCGACCGGCGGCCTCGACGAATACTGGGAGACGCCCCAGACGTTGAATGGCACATGGGGATACAGCAAGTTCGATCAGGAATGGAAGACGCCGGCGAACGTCATTGAG
The DNA here is from genome assembly GCA_963747535.1 of Terriglobia bacterium. Classification (GTDB taxonomy): domain Bacteria; phylum Acidobacteriota; class Terriglobia; order Bryobacterales; family Bryobacteraceae; genus CAVVFX01. The sequence goes on along the minus strand of CAVVFX010000022.1, from coordinate 350,129 downwards.
CGCCTGGTCGAGATTGTCAGCAAGGGCGGGAACTACCTTCTGAACATCGGACCGATGGCGGACGGGACCATTCCAGCTCCCAGCGTGGCCGTACTGGAGCAGGTGGGCGCGTGGATGCAGAAGAACGGCGAGAGCATCTACGGCACCAGCGCGTGTCCGGTGGGCCAGTTCCCGTGGGGGCGGTGTACGGTAAAAGGCGAACGCGTGTACCTGCACGTCTTCCAGCGTCCGGCCGACGGCGTGTTGCGCGTGGGCGGGCTGCGTAACGAGGTGCGGGCAGCGTACTTACTCCAGGCGCCGGATCGCAAGCTGGAGGTACTGAGCCAGAACGGAGTGGCGGGAGTGCGGGTGCCAGCGTCGGGCTGGGACCCGGCGTCCACGGTAGTGGTGCTGGAAGTGAAAGGCAAGCCGGAGTCTGAACCGAAGCTGATCACGCAGGGGAGCGATTCGCCGTTCTCATTGGATTACCTGGGCTGCGTGACGGCGGGCCGGGCCTTGAAAAAATTCAATCGTGACGGCGGGTTCCACATCGGGGGATGGACCAATCCGGAGGATCAGGTAAGTTGGAACTTGTTGGTGAGCCAACCGGGCCGCTACCGCCTGCGCATCCGGTATGCGGCGAGGGCGCCGTGGGCAGGGCGGAAGTACCTGGTGGAGATCGGTGACCAACGGGTGCAGCCCGCGGTTGAGGTCACCGGCGACTGGTACCAGTACAAGACGTTCGAATTGGGGACGGTAACGCTGGCGAGAACGGGTCCGTTGAAGGTGGTCATCCGGCCGGTGGACGCCGCGAAGGAAAACCTGATGTACTTCCAGTCGCTGACGCTGGAGCCGCCGACGGTGAGCGGGCGTCTGGGGCGCGTCGGGAGGCAGGACTGAATGGGACTAGTCGATTGGACCCGCCGTGGTTTCCTGGGCTCTGCGGCCGGTGCTGGCATTGCCCGGCTCGCCGCAGCACAGACCGCAAGTTCGTCAACGCCGATAGTCTGCCGGGTCATCGATGCCGCATCCGGGCATACGGTCCCCGCCCGTGTACGGCTCGTGGATGCGCGTGGCAACGAACTGGTTCCCCTGGGTCACTTGCGCGAACTGCCGGATGACGCCTACGAAGGTGACGTGCGCTTCCAGTCGCGCCGATATGCCTATGTGGACGGCGAATTCCGCGTGGACCCACGGTGGCTGCCGGTCCAGTACCAGGTGATCAAGGGGTATGAGTACACCATCGCGGGCGGGGAACTGAGCGCGGCAAGCGCACGCGATGGCGTCTTTACCATCCCGCTCTCCCGCTGGTCCGCGATTTCCGGCCGCGGCTGGTATGCCGGCGACAATCACATTCACCACATCTCGCCCAAAACCTGCCGCCTGGAGATGGATGCCGAAGATCTGAACGTGGCCAACATCCTGACTTCCGATTTCACCCGCGACCAGGCGGAGTTTGAAGGCCGGTTGAACAAGTATTCCGGCACCCACAGTCTCATCTACGTCAACCAGGAATTCCGCAATGATCACCTCGGTCACATGTGCCTGCTGAATCTGAAGGAGCTGATCCAGCCCGTGAAAACGATGCAGCCCAATTGCTACCCGCTGCACGCACAGGTCTGCGACCGTACCCACGCTCAGGGCGGCTACGTCACCTGGGCGCATTTTCCCAGCATGCCCTGCCTGGAGAGCCCATTGGACGTGGTCCTGGAGAGGTTGGACGGCGTGGAGATTCTGTGCGTGCTGGAGCCGCGGGAGTTGCCCGTCTTCCTCAAGAAACTGGTGCCGGAGATGTCGGCGGACACCGGGCTGCACATGTGGTACCGCTATCTGAACTGCGGCTTTCCGTTGACGGCCACCGCCGGCACCGACAAGATGACTACATTTGTCACGGTTGGCGCAAATCGCGTTTATGCGCAGGTCGACGGCGAATTCACCTATCAGAGCTGGATTGACGCGCTGAAGCGGGGCCGCACGTTCGTCAGCAACAATCCACTGCTGACGTTCACGGTGAACGGTCGTGAGGCGGGCTCTTCGTTGATGCTCACTTCAGCCAAGGACCGCGTATTGCAGATTTATGCACGAGCCGAATCGCAACTACCTTACGACCGGCTGCAAATTGTGCGCAACGGAGATGTAATCGCGTCCTCCACGCCCACCGGACCGCGACACCAGGCGGAGATTCACTTGGAGTATCCGCTGCGTCGTAGCGGATGGATCGCGGCGCGGGCACTGGAGGATGTGCAGCGTTATCCGGGCGTGGAGTTCGGCAAGATCCACCGCGCGGAAGGTACGCTATTCAGCAGCCTCTACGGCACCCGCCGGCCGGAAAATGTTTTCGCCCACACCTCGCCGGTCTACGCCATCCTGGACGGCAAGCCGATCCGGAGTTGGGATGACGCGCAGTACTATGTCCGCTACCTTGACCATGCCATTGACTGGCTGAAACAGGAAGCGCGTTTCTCGAGCGCCGAGGATAAGAAATCTTCCATCGAAGCTTTCGAACAAGGCAAGGCGCGGTTCCGGCAACGTGCGCAGGAAGCGTCGTAAGCCGGCGGGCCGCGCCAGTAAAGCTAGGTCAGCCGCTTGGTTATTTCCGAAAAAAAGTCTGATGGCAATCAGACAGATTGTCTTTTAGCGCACATAGTGTTTTTCGCGAGGATCGCGTATAATCTCTCTCAAGCTCAGGCGATGAACCATGTTTGGCCAGAGAGTCCGAATCTGTAATTGTGGTCGCAGCATCGTTCGCTAGCGCGCATGGTTTTGGCCCAAACGACAACGCCGCAACGTTCGGCGCCGTGTGCTGCGGGAGACCGATTTCCAGGTGCTCATAGAGTTTGAGGAGTACGTGTGTCTGACTTGAACCGCCGTAATTTTCTACTGACGACAGGCGCCGCGGCGTCAACGATCGCTTTTCCCGCACGAACGCAAGCGGCTGTCGAAGGGTACGCCGAGAGTTATCCGGATATGCTTCTGACGCATGTGGCCGCGAAGCTGAACTCGCTCGCGGCGCATTGGGATGAAGAACGGAAACGCATCCACAGTGCGGTGGAAGTCGAGGCGCGAAACCGGTATGTGCGCGAGAAGTTCAAGGAGATGATCCACGGCTATCCGGAGCGCACGCCGTTATCGGCAAGCGTGGTGGCAACCCACCAGCGCGACGGCTATCGCGTTGAGAATGTCATGTTCCAAAGCCGGCCCGATTTTTGGGTCACCGGAAATCTCTACATTCCGGCTGGAGGGCAGGCACCTTACCCGGGTGTGATTTCGCCGTGCGGTCACTATCCGCTGAGCCGCATGGAGCCGGAGTATCAATGCGTTTACATCGATTTGGTGAAGGCCGGTTTCGTCGTCCTGGCTTACGACCCGATCGGGCAAGGTGAGCGGCGCCAGTACTGGAATCCGGAAACAGGACAGACAGAGGTTGCGACGGCGTCAACATACGAGCACTCGATGCCCGGCCACGTGTTATTGCTCATGGGCGAGGACCTGACGCAGTATCGCGTTTGGGATGGCATGCGCGCCATCGATTATCTTGAGACGCGGCCTGAAGTCGATCGGCAGAAGATTGCGTGTGCAGGGCACTCCGGCGGCGGTACGCTCACGCTGTTCATAAGCGCACTCGACGAACGCGTCAAGTGCGCGGTCGTCAACGAAGGCGGGACGGTCCACCGTTGGCCGGTGGAGATCCGTCCGGAAACACGAGTGGGGCCGGCGGACGTGGAGCAGAACTATTTCCCCGGCGCATCTTATGGCGTGGATTTGCCCGATTTGCATATCGCCATTGCCCCGCGGCCCCTGCTGGCGTTGGTCGAGGAATACAATCCGCGATTCAATCGCGCGGCCGAGGAGATTCGCGGCCGTTATGTGCAATTGGGCGTTGCGGACCGGTTCGGCACGGAGGAAGCCAATGATCCGCATGCGTGGACGCCGAAGCTTCGGCTGGCGACGACTCGCTGGCTCACGCGCTGGCTGCTCGGCGCGGGCGCAACGAGTCCCGGCCGCGAACCTGAGATGACGATCGAGAATCCGGACACGCTATATTGCGCGCCGAACGGATCGCTGCGATATTCGCAAATCGGCGACAGCATCTTCAGCCTCATTCTGAAGAAACAGCAGAGCTTGCCGCCGGACCGCGAGTGGACCGGCGATCGGTTGAGAAATGAAGTGGCCGGGCTGCTGCGGTACCAGAAGACTGACGCGGCGTTAAATCCACGAGTGCTCGTGACGACGCCGCGCAATGGATACTCGGTGGAAAAATTGGAGTTTTTGTCGGAACCCGGAATCTATATCCCAACCTGGGTTTTCATTCCGGAACAAAAGGCGTCCACCTTTCCGGCACTGCTGGTATTCAATGACGCGGGAAAGCAGGCCGACGGCATGGAGTTCGGTTTGTACGAACGACTCGCTCGCAACGGGCAAATGGTGATTGCCTGCGATGTGCGAGGAGTCGGCGAAACCAAGCCGCCGCACAGCCCCGCGAGCGAATGGCCGGGCGAATTCAAGCAACTGTTCGATGTGGAAACTGCCATCGCGTACATGACCTGGTATGCGGGCGAAAGCCTGTTTGGCATGCGTGTGCAGGACGTGGTACGAAGCGTGGATTATGCTTTGAGCCGTCAGGACGTGGACCGGCAGCGGTTCCGGGTAGCGGGAAAGGGTGCGGGAGCTTTATGGGTGCTGTTTGCGGCGGTTTTGGATTCCCGTATTTCCGATTTGACCGCGGAACGCGGATTAGTCAGCTATCGTGCGCTGGCTGCGGTGGATCGCTATATCCATTCCACCGGCATCTTCGTGCCCGACATTTTGAAACATTGCGATCTGCCTCAACTTGCCACCGCCCTGGCTGGGCGGAAAGTGACTCTAGTGAGCCCCGTGGATCACATGAAGCAACCCGTCGATCCGGAAACGGCACGGCGATGCTATTCGATCACGGAAGCAGCCTTCCAGCGGAACGGGCGCGGAGCGTTCAAAATTCTTGGCGCGGTTCGAAACGGATTCGAATTACCCGGTTGATAGCGTAACTTGGAAGACCACGTTGGTCTACCTAGGGCGTACCCGGCTGCACGGGCTCAGAAGCTCATGTGCATCCGGGGCACTTGACAGGTTAGTTTCGGAGGTCCGATTGCTCCTATGAAAGACTATGGGCTCAGAGTACTCGTCTCGGTTTTCCTGCTGGCTCAAGCCAGCTTGGCTCAAAGCACTTTCGGGTCCATCAGCGGAACGGTCAAAGATTCATCCGGCGCTCTGGTCCCTTCAGCTACGGTAGAAGCTATCAACGTGGGTACGGGCTCGGTTCGCCATGCCGTGACCGGATCCGCTGGAGTTTTCAACATTCCAAGTCCCTAGCTGTTGATAGGTTTGGAATGTGTTCAACGCCTCGAAGTTGGTGCCTCTCCGCGGCACCGATGGCCCGAGACGACGCAATCAATTGCGTGCAAGCCGCGTCGCCACGGACCTAATCGATGGGTTATTGGCAGAGCGATTCACGGCGTGAACCGGGGGTTCCCGGACCGCAACCAGGTGGTTGGCCGGAACCCGGGAGAAGATCTGCTCACCTCCGGTTGGCCGACGGACCTTGATACAACGAGATACTACGAATACTCAGCGGAAGGTCCACCATAGGATCAGCGTACAGACGAAAAGCACGCCGGCCCAGATCCGGTAATCCGTTTCTCCCGGCTCCGCAGCGGAAGCGAACACGTTGTTCTCGACTTTGTACTCCGGCGGCGGCGCAGTCAGAAGGCTGACCACAACCATCGTGATTGCTGCCAAGAACCACACCAGGATCGAACGGTGGAGGAACGAGGTCAGGTAGGGGTGCGCCACCAGCGCCCAACCAAGGGTCTCGTCGAGGAACAGGAATACGCCGAAGGCGAAACCCGCCGCGCCGCCGGCAATTGCACCGGCAGTGTTTCCGCGCTTCCAGAGCAAGCCAACGAAGATCACCGCGCACAAAGGTACGCCCAGGTACGCCGAGAGCATCTGCAGGTAATGCCAGATGGTGACCGAGAGTCCCACTAACGGAGCCGCGAGCACGCCGAGCACGGCCATCAGCAAGGTAATCCTGCGCCCGATGGCGACCTGATCCTGGTCGGAGAGTCCGGGTTTCCAGCGCATGAAAAAGTCGCGGACCACGAGCGTGGCGCTGGCGTTGTAGCAAGCGCTCATCGAGGACATGAGGATGGCGACGAGGCCGGCTAGCACCAGCCCGCGAAGCCCGACGGGGAGCAAATCACTGACGAGGCGCGGGTAGGCCATGTCGGCTTTCGGAAGATTCGGATAGAGGGCATGGGCGATGACGCCCGGCAGCACCAGGATGAACGGGATGAGCAGTTTGAGGAAGCCCGCGAAGATAGCGCCCTTCTGACCCTGATCCACGGAACGCGCGCCGAGGACCCGCTGCACGTTGGTTTGGTCCATGCACCAGTAGAACATTCCGCCAAACAGGTTCCCAATGAAGAAGCCGGTGATGGGGAGCTCGGAATTGAGCGGCTTCACCATATGGATGAGCCCGGGATCAACGCGTGCGGTCAGGCCGCTCCATCCGCCAACGGCGACAAGCCCGACGATGGTAAGGACGATGCTGCTGACGATGAGCCACGTCCCCTGCACCATGTCGGCGTACACTACGGCGCGCAGGCCGCCCTTCATCGTATAGAGGGCCGTGAAGATGGAGAGGCCGATCATGACCGCCGTCTGATTCCAGCCAAAGAGCAGAACCAGGAGCAGCGAGCCTGCCCAAAGATCGATGGCGTTCTTGGTGAGCACGTTCATCACCAGCAAATTGCCTGAGAGGAAGGCGCGCAGGCCCCATCCGAAGCGGCGCTCGAGAAATTCAGGGATGGTGTAGATCCTGCTGCGCAGATAGAGAGGGGTGAACAGGGAGGCGAGAATGATGAGGCACCACGCGGCCATCCATTCAAACCCGCCGGTGACCATGCCGACGCGGTATCCGTCGCCCGCCAGGCCTACCACGTGCTCGGCTGAGATATTGGAGGCCAGCAGCGACATGCCGATAAACGGCCACCGCAGGTCGCGCCCGGCCAGGAAGTACTCGGCGTCCGTTTGCTTCTTGCCCGCTGCACGTAGAACCGCGCCAACAACCAGCGCCAGGCTGATGAAGGTGATAACCGAATCGAGGATACCTAACACGCGCGAAGCGCTCCCTTCTGGTGAGTGAGTTCGTGGTCCCTCCAATTCTATTCGTTAAGCGGGGATGGCGATTCCATCGGCCGTCGCGGGCCTGAAGACTGGGCCGGAAGTGTCTGAACGCCGGTCAATGCACAGCCAACGAAATGCAGCCAGGAACCGTGGTCGCCTGATCCGCCTTTGTTGACTCAACTTCGGTTACGATAATGAGCGTGACCCCACCGAAGATTGTCGTCCCCGACGATTGGCCGCCCATCCTGGCCACTAGCGCCGCCTTTCAAGGCTTGCAACGCGAGATTGCCGGAATCCAATATTTCAACACTCTTCCCGGCTCACCGCAAAGCTTGATCGAACGCATTCGGGACGCCGAAGTGGTGATCAATATCCGGTCTTCTTCGAGTTTCACCGCAGAGGTATTTCAAAGCTGTCCGCGACTTCGGCTCGTTTCGGTATGGGGGACCGGCACGGACAACGTGGATTTGGCGGCGGCGGTAAAGCATGCTGTGACGGTCACAAATACACCGTCCGTTTCCGCCTACTCGGTAGCCGAACATGCTTTGACTTTGATGTTAGCCGTTGCCCGTCGAATCCCTTCGCAGGATGCAGCGGTGCGAAACGGGGGCTGGCCGCGTGGCCAGGGCGTCGAGTTACGCGCCAAGACATTGGGAATTATCGGACTGGGGGCGATCGGGCGACGCTTCGCGGAGTTAGGCCACGGGATCGGGATGCAAGTGATCGCGTGGACCATGCATCCGCGCCCGGCGCCCAACATTGAGATGGTCGGTTTCGAGCAATTGTTGCGCGAGAGCGACGTTGTGAGTATCCACCTACGCCTGACTGATCAAACCAAAGGCCTGATCGGGAGCCGTCAGTTCTCATTGATGAAAAGAACTTCGATTCTGGTAAATACGGCTCGAGGTGCAATTGTGGACGAAGCGGCCTTAGTAGACGCGCTTTCGACGAAACAGATCGCCGGCGCGGGGCTCGACGTGTTCAGTACCGAGCCGCTTCCAGCCGGCCACGCACTTACGACGCTGGACAATGTGGTGCTCACGCCGCACAGCGCCGGCGTCACGCCTGAAGCTCTCGAAGCCGGCCTGAGCCTGGCGGTCGAGAACGTGCGAAGTTTTCTGGACGGCAATCCTTTGCATGTCGTGACACATAGCGTGGGTCCACAGAGTTGAGCCGGACGTTAACAACCAATATCGGTAGCTGATTCACCGGTAGCCGACCCGCTCGCAGGATCGCCATCTGCATGTCACGAAGCGCCAACCGCCCGTTCATTTTGGGACACTCCCCCGAAGCACTAAAACAAGTTCGCGGCGTGAACCGCGGCGTTCATAAAGCCGTGCGAGTAAGTCCGGCCCAGTAACCCCCACCCGTTGTCACCCACAACTGCGGGCGTGTGATCGGAAACGATGGGTCCAGCGTAACCGGCCTCCTTATAGGTCTTCATCGCAAGCATCATGTCGATGTCACCTTCATCGATGAACACTTCGGTATAGTTCGGCACGATTCCCTGGACAGCCCGGAAATGCACCAGATGGATCTTCTTCTGTCCCGCGAAGTATTTGATTTCCTGCAACACATCGCAGCCCATTTCGGTGAAGGTGCCTTGACAGAAGGTAATCCCGCTATGCGCGCTGGGCACTTCCTTAAGGAAGCGGCGCATGTTATCGGGCGAGTGGAAAATACGCGCGACGCCGCGCATCGTGGCCACCGGAGGGTCACAAGGATGCATGGACAGGCGCACATTGGCTTTCTCCGCCGCAGCCACGATGGGCCGGGTGAAATAGAGAAAGCGTGACCACATCTCGGTTTCGCTGACCAACCCGATTTCGGGGAAAGGAGGCATTTCTTTCACGCGGCTATAATCGAACCCCCGAAAGCCAGCGCCGCCGCGACCCGTTTTGTCGTAATAGCCAACGCGGCTATCCCAATAAAAGTCCGGCCAGAAGCGCCATTCCATCATCGGGATGCCGGCCTCGCCTACGGCCTTAATGGTCTTGCAAACGTTTTCGATTTCGCGATCGCGCCCCGGTTTGCCCAGGCGAGCCTGTAAGTAGGTATCGATGGGTATCATCATCGATTCCAGAGTCATCCCGGCGTCGATGCAGTTCTGTTTGTGGGGCAGGATATCCGCGACGGTCCAGTAACCCTTGCGATCGCGATCCACATCGTCGGTGCCCTGATAAATCACCGTCGTGCAGCCAAGTTGCTTCAGCCACTTCAACGTCTGGGGCTTGGTATCAGCGAGATTTTCCGACAGCCGGGGCATCCACGTGTCCGGCTTCCTGAGTCCGCTGCGCGGCGCGGCGTGCAGCGCACTTGCCGCTGCCGCTGCGCTGATTATGGTGCGTCTAGTCAGTTTCATAGCTCACCTCTATCGTTTGACCACCCATCCATCACGGTTTGACCAGCGATCCATCCATGCCGCGTCCGGTCGTCCAATCGTCACCCGGGCGAATCGGCTTCGGCGGATACTTGAGCGCCGCTTCCTCGTTGATATCGATGCCCAGGCCCGGAGCGTCATTCCCATACAGGTAGCCTCCCTCCAATCTCAGCGTTCCCGGCATCAGGTCGTGCACACCCGGCGGGAAGTGATTCTCTTCTTGGATACCAAAGCTCGGAATCGTCAGATCCACGTGGTAGGCTGCGATCTGATTCACCGGATCGTTATCGCCCCCCTCCTGCCACGCTGTACGCACTCCAAAATCTTCGCACAAAGCCGCAACCTTTTTGGCCCGGGTGATTCCGCCTGTCTGCGAGACGCGATTCCTCACGAAATCGATCACTCGCTCGGAGATGAGTGGCACGTACTCATGCGGGCTGGTGAATAACTCGCCCATGGCGAGAGGCGTGGTGCAGACCTGTTTGATGCGCCGGAACCAGTCGATCTGCTCAGGCGCGAGGATGTCTTCGACGAAGAACATGTGGTACGGCTCCAGGCGTTTGGCTAACTCCACGGCGCCGGTCGGAGTCGGATGCTCGTGCACATCATGCAGTAGTTTGACGTCAGTCCCCAGCTTCACTCGAATGTATTCGAATAACTTAGGGATGACATCGATGTACAAGTCCTCATCGAAAGCCACGCCGTTGAATCCATTGTGCGGACGGCTTCCTTGTCCCGCGGGGATCATGCCGCCTCCGCCGTAGCCGCCCATCTGCGCGCGCACATGACGGTAGCCTTCGTCCATGTATTTCTTGACGTTCTCGACCACTTGCTCGCGGTCGCGGCCGTCGGCGTGAGCGTAAATCGGCACGGCGTCGCGCACCTTTCCGCCGATTAAGTCATACACCGGCATACCCGCGCGCTTGCCCTTGATATCCCACAGCGCCATGTCGAGTGCGCTGAGGACATTGTTCTGGATGGTACTATTTCGCCAGTAAGTGCGGACGTTGGTGGATTGCCACAGATCTTCAATCCGGTCCGGATCTTTGCCGATCCAAAACGGAGCGTACTGCTTCTCGATCGCGGACACCACCGCCGCCGTATGAAACAGATTGCTCGCCGAACCGATGCCATACAAGTCCGGCTCGCTCGTCATGATTTTCAAAAATACCCACTGGTAGTTCTGGCCCGCGCTGGTGGGTATAGCCTTGACGCCGGTGATCTTGAGCGGCGGCAGTCCCTTAACGGCACGCAGATAGGGCGCGGCCGCAAACGCGAGAGCGGCCTTAGTGAACTCACGTCTTAGCATCGTAGTAACCTCCTGGGACGGGGGTCTCCGGTAGCTCCGGTTGTAGCTCCGGAGTCCCGCTCACTTCAGAATACGAAACGCGAGCCGGCCCGGCGAGGGGGAACGGACAGGACGACGAATTTTGCCGGGGCAGCCGCAGAGCAGTTCCCGCAGTCCAGGCCCAAAATACCGCGGTGAAATCGAGTTAAACTGGATAGGACTTTGGAGGCGAAGTTGGAAAAACCCACGTCAGCAAAAGCTACCGAGAATCCCTCCACCGGCGCGACACGCCGCGAACTGTTCCGGATCGGAAATGCGCTCGCACTCCCGGCTTTTATGGGCGCTTTCGATGCCGCGGCAGCACCTGCGCCCGGTGGTCTCAAGGCCGGACCGGGGATGGAGATCTACCAATCGATCGGCGTAGAACCGGTCATCAATTGCCGGGGCACGTTCACCATCATCGGCGCATCCGTCGAGTTGCCCGAGGTTCGTGCTGCAATGGAAGCTGCCTGTCAATACAACGTACAGCTTGACGAGTTGGCTGAAGCGGTTGGACGGAGGCTGGCAGAACTCACCGGGGCGGAATGGGGAATGGTATCGGCCGGTTGCGCCGCCGGACTGAAGCACGTGACCGCTGCCTGCGTGGCGGGCGGAAACCCGGAAAAACTGGTTCGGATTCCCGATCTGACCGGGTTCGATAAGACCGAGGTAATCATCCCCAGGAGTTCACGCAGCGTATACGACCACGCCATTCGGAACATCGGTGTGCGAATCATCATGGTGGACTCCGCCGAAGAACTCGAAAACGCCCTGAGTCCGCGAACGGCGATGATCTACCTGTCTGCCGGAGGTCCATCGGCCGAGGGGTCCCTGGCGCTCGAAAATGTGGCCAGGATGGCGCAGCCCAGGAACGTCCCCGTGCTGGTGGATGCGGCGGCCGAGATTTTGACTATACCGAACGTTCATCTGCAAAAGGGAGCGACCGTCGTGGCGTACAGCGGTGGGAAGGCGATTCGCGGACCGCAATGCGCCGGGCTTCTGCTGGGCCGCAAGGACATATTGATGTCCGCATGGCAGGCCAGTTCGCCACATCACGGTCCGGGCCGCGACAACAAAGTGGGCCGCGAAGAGACGATTGGCATGCTGGCGGCCGTTGAGGCGTGGACGAAGCGCGACCATCAAGCGGAGTGGAAGACATGGCTTTCCTGGCTTGACATCATTGCCAGGCGGGTCTCTAAGGTCGAAGGCGTGAGGACTTCCGTCCGCGAACCCCAGGGTTTGGGCAACCGCAGTCCCTCGTTGACGATCTCCTGGGATCCGGGGACGCTCTATATTACCGGAGAGGAGGTGTCGGAGGAACTAGCCACCACGAAACCGAGAATTGCGCTGGGTGGAGGTGGAGGCGGCGGGCGTGGTGGACGGGGCGCCGCGGCTGACCCCGGTAACACGTCGGTTTCCGTCACTGCCTGGATGATGAAGTCGGAGGATGTGGCGATCGTGGCAGAGCGTCTCTATAGCGTGCTTTCCCAAAAGCGCAGCCCGAAACCTGGCACCGTGCCCGCTCCTGCCGGGAATCTCACCGGCCGCTGGGATGTCACCGTGGAGTTCTTCAGCAGCAAGAGCCAACATACTTTACATCTGACGCAGGATGGCAATCGGATCCGTGGCTCACACCAGGGAGATTTTTCGACGCGCGACCTGTCCGGCACAATCGAGGGAGATCAGATCAAGCTCCGGAGCCAACTCAGTGTACCCGGCGATTCGGTTGGTTTCATTTTCGCCGGCACCCTCGCCGGCGATTCCTTCTCGGGGCCCATTTATATGGGTGAATATCTGAACGCGAAGTTCACAGCCAAGCGGTACGCCTATCCGGCAGGGCCGGGCGCGCCAATCATCATTCCCACAGGGCCACCGCTGGCAAACTGAATTAGTAGAAAGGCGGGAACTCATGATCCGCGGGACAGTTTTGACGCTTTTTGCCGCATTCGCGACGGGCGCCTTTGCGCAAACCTCGGGACCAGACCCAAGGGCCGGGACAGACCGCCCCGGTCAGACGATGAAGACGCTGGCTCGGGGGGCAGACTTTGCGGTAGCTTCCATCATGCCGCAGGCCGCACTTACCGAGGAGCGAGTGCTACGCGCTGGCGGCAACGCGTTCGACGCCGTTGTTGCCGGCCAGGCGGTGCTGGGCGTGGTTCAGCCCGCCTCCAATGGAATCGGCAGCGACGCCGTGCTGTTGGTGTATGACGCCAGGGTGAGGAGGGTCTTCTCGATCAACGCCGAAGGCACCGCGCCCAGACTGGCCACCATCGAGTGGTATCGGACCCATAAGGGCGGAAAGCTCCCGGTCAACGATTCACTGCTGGCCGGTACTGTTCCCGGCGTGGTGGACGCCTGGTACATCCTCCTCTCGCGCTGGGGGACGAAAACCTTTGCCGAACTGCTGGCACCGGCAATCGAACTGGCCGAACGCGGCATCCCCGTCAGCAGCGGCGCTATGGGGTCGCGCGAATTGCTGAAGTATCCTACCAGCAACCGCGTCTACGGCCCGCCCGACGGAAACGCGTGGCAGGACGGGCAGTTGTGGAAGAACCCGGACCTGGCACGCACCTTCCGCCGTCTCGTGGAGGCCGAGCAGGAAGCCATGCCGCAAGGCCGCCAGGCTGCTTTGAAAGCCGCGCGCGACCGGTTCTATAAAGGCGATATCGCCCGCGAAATGGCAAAGTTCTGCGAAGAAAGCGGCGCGTTGTTCCGCTACGAAGACTTTGCCAATTACAGCGCCAAGGTAGAGGAGCCGGTTTCGATTGACTACCACGGCTACACGGTCTACAAGAACCCATCCGCCAGCCAGGGTCCCACGGAGTTGATGGCGCTCAACATTCTGGAGGGCTACGACCTCAAGAAGATGGGACTCAACTCAGCAGACTATATTCACACGTCCGTGGAAGCCATCAAGCTGGCCATGGCCGATCGCGATATGTACCTGGGTGACATGGATTTCATTCAGATTCCGTACCAGGGCCTGCTTTCAAAGGAATATGCAGCCTCGCGCAGGAAGCTGATTGACCCGGCTCGAGCGTCGCTGGATTTTCGGCCAGGCGATGTCGCACCCTTTGCCGGTGCGGACTATAAGACTGTCAATCGACCGCGCGATCTCACGCTTTCAGGTAATGCCGATCACCTTGGCGACACCAGCTATATCTCCGCCGTGGATCGCGCCCGCAACATGATCTCCTTTACTCCCAGCTTGCATAGTGCGTTCGGCACCAAGGTGGTGGTGGGCAATCTCGGATTTGTTTTCAACTGCCGTGGCGATTACTATTCAATGGTGCCGGGGCACGCCAACGCGCTCGAGCCCGGCAAGCGTCCGCGAAGCACGCTGCAGGGCACGCTGGTATTGAAAGACGGGAAGCCCTATCTGGTCACTGGCAGCCCGGGTGGCGACGATCAGTGCATGCGTACCATGCAGACGCTTCTCAACGTGGTAGAGTTCGGCATGAACATCCAGCAGGCGATCGAGGCCCCTCGCTGGTCCACGCGCAGTTTTCCGTCGTCGCCTTTCCCTCACACCATGTACCCCGGCGATCTCTGGATCGAAGGGAGGATTTCCAATGCGGTTCGGGATGAACTGGTGCAGCGTGGTCACAGAGTCGAGATGCGACCGCCCTGGTCGATGAACGATAGCGCCGGTATCCTGGTGGACAACCTCAACAACACTCTCAGTGCGGGCGCCGACCCACGGACTACGGCCTTGGCGTTAGCGTGGTAGCAGGCGCCGCCACCGCTTACTCTGCCATCCGGAACTAGCGCTTTCATACTGTGTTTTCCGTGTACAGTCCATCGATCCATCCTGTAATCGGTTGCCCCTGAGTGCCGGGATTGCTCACGCAGAGATTCGGAAGCGGAAGCTCATGTCTTCGCCAAACCACTGGACGTAGTTGGTCCCCCACCCGTTATTGAACAGATTGAAATGGAAACCGTTTGCCAGGTCAGGCTGCTTTCTCGAAAAGTGTACCGGCAGTCTCTCGCCCAGGGCAACGACGGGCGCATCCAGCGTCTCAATGTTCAGAGCGCCTTCCGGCCCTTTGTAGCCCAGTCCGCCGAGAACGGCGTGCATTGTGCGATTGCCTCCCATGACAACATCGAACGGGGAAATTGGACTACCGGACTTGTTCAGCAGCCAGCCGCGAGGATCGGAAGTGAATGGCTGGAAACTGAGCCAAAGCGCTTCGGGCATGCGGTTCGCGGCCTTGCCGAACCAGGAGAAGCGAATCTCGACGCTGGGATCGGCATCGGGCAGAACCAATTCGAGGTACATCTTCTCCGGCCATGCAGTCCGGCCCGCTTTTTTCGCCTCGCCATCGCTGATCTTGAGCTGGGCAAGTATTGTGTGACCGCTCTCATCGCTGGTCCGCCGGCATTCCGTAAGAGTCGGCAGCCATGTGCGGCTCTGTGCGCCGAAACGTTCGATATTCGGTTTGCCGAAGTCCTTCGGCGCCCAGTCGGCCTTGCTCTTCAGATATGCCGCAAAGAATCGGTCGTAGTCGCTTTTCGAGAGAGTCTGGTACGAAAACAAAGCGAGCGGGTGGCTTGTGGAGGCCCAATCGTGTCCAGTCTTTTTGCCGTACAGGCGACAAATCGCGCCCGTTTGGGGATCGAGCGCAATCGTGAAATGCTTCGTCTCGATCGGATCGGCGGCGGGATGCTGCCCCAACCCGGCGACCTCAGGCTCGGCAGGCTGAAGCCGGCGTACGCGTTCGGTCGCCTGGGTGCGTAGGGCCACGGGCAGCGTAGCAATCGCATCGACCAGATCCTGGCGCTTTTCTGCCCAACTGGAGAGCACGACTTTGTATTTCGGCTGAACCAGCATCGGCGCCAGATCGTGCGGTGTGTAGTGGTTGAAATCGAGCCAGGTCTTGGTGTCCGTTCCCCACGTGTGCTCCACTTCCAGAAGAAAGCGGCCCAGGAATGCCAGATCGGTAGCATCGCCCGCTTGAAATTTCCCGTCCGCGATCCACTCGCTCCGAAGCCGCGCCACTTCCCGGTAGCGGACAACCTTTAACGGATCGCTAGGCACGCCATAAATCCATGTATCGCCGATCTCTTGAGTCACCACCGGCAAGCGCTCGCGGTATGGCTCGATGGCATTGGCGATGCCGGTAAGATTGGATGCCGTCACCTCGGCGTTGGGGAAGCGCTTCCGCAAGTCGGAATAGATCTTGTGGATCTCTTCGATCGTGTGTGGGCCGGAGTTATCGTCGCGGACTTCCACATCCACTGCCAGATCCGATCCCGGAATTTTGACGATACCGCCATAACTGTGAAGATGGTACATCATGACTAGCGAATTGCCGCCGGAATCCTTCCACAGAAAGAGGGGCGGAACATCCGGGGGAGTGCTGGCGGAATTGACGCCGATGTCGAGAAACCTCACTCCGTGTTCGGCGAGCGCGCCGATGATGGCGCGCGTGTGACCGGGCACGTCCGTCATTTTCGCTCCGGTGGTGGCGCGCTGGAAACGGCGATCGAGGGATCGCGAGAGACCCAGCCCCCCGGCGATCAGGGAACGGTCCATAAGTTCCGTCTGCCAGGTGAACGGAATCGCGTGCCACGCGATATCCCCGGATAAAATGGCCTGCTCCATCTGCTGCCGCTGCGGGCCTGCAGCCTTTTCGAGGTATTGGTAAATGAGCCACGAGCCTGTGGTCCAGATGTAGCGATCGCTTCCCTCCTTCCGGATGGCGGACGCCGTTTCGATGGCCTGCGGGAAATACCGGTCGAAATACTTCCGCACGACGTTCGCTTGTGTATCGATAAAACCCACGTCCAAGTGGCACTTGAACATGACCAGCAATCGCTTGACTTCAGCGTCCGGAACCAGTGATTCGGGAACCTGGGACGCAAGCCTGCTATCCGGAGCAAATTCCCTGAAGACACCCGCAGCCAGCAGATTGCCTACGAAGTTACGACGTTTCATCTTATCTCTCATCTTATGGCTTCGCCAGACAAAGCACCGCGAATTGGGAGCACAAGGATGGCCAGGAACCGTTCCGACACTGAGAAAAAAGATGCTTGCGACCGTGATGACCTGGCAATCAAAATCGAAGATTCAGCTAGTACGAACTTGCAAAAATTGGCGTACGGAACCGCTTGCTTACGCGCGCAGCTCAGCAACAACTTCCGAGCCACGACCGTTAGGGAGTCGTTGCGCGAACTTTTGCAAGGAGGTACTAGTACTACTGGGTCACAAACATAACATTCTGTTGTAGAATTGTTTTGTGGGATCAAGACTCTCCGCGCCAGGCCCGCAGGAGAAGCGCTTCACGGCATATATGGACAGCCTGGCGAATGCCGCGGGGCACGAAGACCGGCATCTGCCTTTGAAGAGTTACTGCAAGGGATTGCTGCTGGAGGGAGATCGAAAAAGCATCGAGCCGATGGCGGCACGCTTGGCTCCGGACAGCGTTCAGCCAATGCGCCAGTCTCTACATCATTTGGTGGCCAAAGCACCATGGAGTGATGAAGCGCTATTGGAGGAAGTGCGCAAGCAGGTATTGCCAGCCATGGAGACGCAAGGACCGGTGGTGGCGTGGATCGTGGATGACACTGGATTTCCGAAGAAGGGAAAGCATTCGGTCGGCGTGGCGCACCAGTACTGCGGGCAACTGGGCAAACAGGAGAATTGCCGAGTGGCGGTGAGTCTATCGGCATCAACGTGGAGTTCGAGTCTGCCGATCGCATATCGCCTCTATCTGCCAAAGGAGTGGGCCGAGCATACTGAACGGCGAGAGAAGGCAGAAGTACCCGAAGGGATTCAGTTTCAGACCAAGCCGGAGATTGCCTTGGACCAGATCCGCTCCGCAGTGGCAGCCAAAGTAGCTCGCGGAATAGTTCTGGCCGACGCGGCTTATGGCGGCAGCAATGAGTTTCGTGATGGTGTCACTGAACTTGGGTTGCAATATGTTGTTGGTGTGCAAAGCTCGATGACGGTCTGGGAGCCCGGTAAACAACCTCTGGCGGCCAAACCGCGAGGAAGAATGGGACGCCCTCCCCGATTGTTACGACGTTCGCCAGAGCATCAACCGATGTCGGTTAAACAGCTAGCCGTGAGCCTGCCTCCCACCGCCTTTAAGAACGTCGCCTGGCGCGAAGGTACAGAGCGGACGTTAAGATCCCGCTTTGCTGCCGTTCGAGTCCGTCCGGCGTATCAGGATTACTGGAAAGCGAAACCGCACGCCGAGGAGTGGTTGTTGATCGAGTGGCCGCAAAGCGAGAAGGAGCCCACTAAGTACTGGATCTCGACATTACCTGCAAACACCACGCTCAAAGCTCTGATCAAGATGGCTAAGCACCGCTGGATCATCGAACGCGACTATGAGGAACTGAAACAAGAACTCGGCCTGGGACACTTCGAAGGTCGCAACTGGCGCGGGTTCCACCATCACGCCACGCTATGCATCGCGGCTTATGGGTTCCTGGTGGCAGAGCGGAACCGTTTTTCCCCCTCTGCCCGCGCCGGTCATCTTGGATTCGTTGCCCCCGAGCCGGCGCCGGAATTCCACCCGCGCGGTTCGCCGCGTACGCCCCGAGCGGCATAATCCCTATTCGATCGCAACGCTCCGCACTAACCTGGCGCACTGGTTAACGCAGCAATTGCCTCGTTGTCCCTATTGTGGATCTTCGCCGCGCTGAGCGTCGGCGTCGAATTCAACCTCTTCAATGCACGTCTGCCGACCCGATCGCGGCTCTGTGTGCCATATTCCAGATCGCAACTCAACTCTGCTGAGTTTCTCCACTACAATGCAACGCCACCCGCCGATTCCTTCTGCAACGGTCTTCAGTCCTCTGTCGCTGGTTCCTCCAAACTGATAACAGAATGCGTGCCGTCGTCCTTGCTTGCTCTTGCCCAACAAATGCGGACAGAATAATCGACGGTGCCCTTCGTAGATAGCAGCGACGGGCTGCTTATAGGTGCCAGCTGTGCGCAGAAGTTCATAGATCTCCTCCAACGATTGCGTCCTGCCAGATTGTGGAGTCACTTCACTCGATAGGATACTCGTTTGAATGTGCTCATTTGGATGTCATTGAATCAACGTATTTTATGACCCAGTAGTACTAGACTAGCTCCTTTCTGGCGCAAAAGTATGAAGCCAATTCTTTTGTTCGCATGGGGCATCCTGCCGGTCTGCTGCACGAGCGTACAGATTCTTACGTTTTCGGTCCACTTTACCCTGGACAAAGACCTCCTCTGGGACGATAAACGGGGTACTCGAAACCTGGACCACCGCTGCCGTGCACCCGAGCTACTTTCTGGCGCAAAAATCCCTTTCGCCACCCGGTGACAAGTAAGACGACCGTTGTTAGTGTGATGGCTGGAGAAAAGGGAGACTCCCGCCGGGGTTTCCGGTGGGAGTACAGAATGATCGTGATGGATTTGGGGGGAGTTTACGCGGCGAATTTCTTCTCCTTGTCGATGGCCCGGCCGATGTTGATGAGATTATCCGCGATCACGCCAAGTCCGGTCCACCGCGTCATTCCGCTAACGCCTTTATACCGGCAACGATTAAGCCCGTGTCGCCGCTTAAGCACGCTGATGCGTCCTTCGCATCCGGTTCGCCATTTTTGACCTTTTTTAAACCAACGCTTCTTCTGCTCACGTTTTAGTTCAACGCTTTTCGTGGAACGGCTTGGAACCGAAATACATTTCACTCCGATTTGCCGCGCCTGGACATAAAACAAAACAGAATGCAATACAAATGTTCGAAATAATTGGGCCAGCTTGGCGACCCTCTGCGGCTCGGCGTCTCTGCGGTGGAGTTCCGGCTTCCCGCGTCAGGTAAGCGAATTTTCGGAGGCAAGTCGGCCGGTAATGCGGTGAGCCGTAGATTACCGCAGAGACGCCGAGCCGCGGAGGAAAACGCAGGGGCAGCGGTCGTCGTGCAGCCGATGGGGATGGGCCATTATAATTACCAGACATGATCGACCGTACCGCCTTCGGCGCTATCGTGCTCAGTTATGCTCTCCTCGGGTGCGCCGCTCTCGACGCCCGCGTGACGCGGGTCGTAATCGAAAAGCGGGTGTCTCCAGCCTATGAAGGCCAAGCCTTCGGAAAAGCCGGCCAATATGAAACCCTAAGCGGCCGCTTCTACGGAGAGCTGGACCCGAAAGACCCGCACAATTCCATAATTACGGATATCCAACTGGCTCCCCGCAATGCCCGCGGGATGGTGGAGTACTCGGCGACCTTCGCGATTTCGAAACCGGTGGACATGTCGCATTCCAATGCTGTCCTCTTCTATACGGTGCCGAATCGCGGCCGCGGCGCGCCCATCCCGTCCGAGGATGGCTCCGTCAGCGTGGTCAGCGGCTGGCAGGGCGACATCAGGACGCCTGGCCTCCAGACCATCACGGTTCCGACGGCGAAGAATCCGGACGGCTCGCCCGTGAGCGGGCCCGTCTTCGAGCGCTTCATCAACATGGCGGCGGGCACAAACACGCTCGACATCACTTCTGCGCCTTATGTGGCCCTGACGTATCAGAGGCCGCTTACTCTCGATACGGCGAAAGCCACCCTGACCAAGCGAGCATCGCCAGGTGCGCCGGCAATACCCATTTCAAGCGACTCCTGGGCCTTTGCCGATTGCGCGAAATCGAGTTTCCCCGGCACACCCGACCCTTCGAAGATCTGCTTGAAGGGCGGCTTCGATCCCGCATTCGAGTATCAGCTGGTGTTCATCGCGAAAGACCCGCTGGTGCTGGGTATCGGGTTCGCGGCCACGCGCGACCTGAACTCATTTCTCCGCTACGCCGATAAGGACGACACGGGCGCGGCCAATCCGCTGGCAAATCGGATCAGATGGGCGATCTCGCGGGGTAGCTCGCAGTCGGGCAATTTTATCCGGACGTATATTCATCTGGGTTTCAACCAGGACGAAGCGGGGCGGATCGTGTGGGACGGAGTGAATCCGCATATTGCCGCGAGGCAACTGGCGTTGAACTTCCGATTTGCGGTGGCTGGAGGCTATGCAGCTCTCTATCAACCCGGTAGTGAAGCCGTCCTCTGGTGGAGTGACTATCCCGACGTGGCGCGTCACCGGCAGCCAGCCGGATTGCTCGATCGCTGCACTGCAACCAAGACCTGCCCGAAGATCATGGAGACCTTTGGAGCACTGGAATTCTGGTATCTGCGCGAGTCGCCCGATCTGGTGGGCACCGATGCCAAGGAGGATATTCCTCTACCTGCCAACGTCCGACGCTACTTCTTCCCCGGGACATCGCATGGCGGAGGTCGGGGCGGATTTAGCAGCACCACCCCCGCGCCGCCCGACGGATGCGCTCTGCCTGCAAACCCGAATCCGGAGACCGAGACCATGAAGGCTCTGACGGTTGCTCTGGTCGATTGGGTAACCAAGGGAACGGAGCCGCCACCGAGCCGTTATCCACGGCTCGATCGTGGTGAACTCGTGCCTGCGACGAAGGCCGCAATGAACTTCCCCACAATTCCCGATGCTCCCTCGCCCGAGGGCTTGGTGAACATGGTGGCCGACCACGACTATGGTCCGGAATTCCGATACGCTGACCTCTCGGGAGTCATCACAAGAGAACCCCCGGTGGTGAAGCAGTTGATTCCTACGTTGGTGCCTAAGGTCGACGCAGATGGTTCCGACGTAGGCGGAGTTCCATCGGTCTTGCGCCAGGCGCCACTCGGGTCGTACTTGGGCTGGAATCCAACGGCAAGTGGGTTTGATAGAGGGAGACAGTGCACGCTGAACGGCGGATACATCCCGTTTGCGAGGACGAAAGCGGGGCGCCTGGCGAACGGCGATCCGCGGCTGTCGCTCGAGGAACGCTATGGCAGCCACGAGGGTTATGTGGCAGCGGTAAGAGCGGCAGCCGAGAAGGCGGTTAAAGAACGATTTTTACTGCGGGAAGACGCGGACCGGCTGATCGCCGAAGCGTCGGCTAGCGACGTGCTTTCGGGAAAGTAGGGAACGCCTCCAATTTCCGGATCCCGGCGAAGGGAAGACTCACCTCGCCACGGCTTCACGTACAGCCAGCTGATTTGATAGTCGTTTTAATCCGGCCAAAGGTTTGATTGAGGTGTTGCTGTGAAGTTTACTATGAGAATAACTGTAAGAACCTAACGCCGGGTGACGTTCTGATGCCGGTTCGTCCAGCTAGCGTGGTTAGTGGCGAGCGGTTGGGAATAAACGAATCCCGAGGAGGAGTATATGGAGCGACGAGAGTTTTTGCGGTCGGCAGTGGCCGGGCTGGCCGTATCCGCGTCTGAGGCGAGCGCTGCTCAGCAGGCGCCCGCGTCCGCTGGCAAGAAAGTGATCGCGATACAGATCGGCGCGGTCTCGTTTATGGACGAGGGTGTCGAGAAGGTGCTCGACATTCTCCAGGAAAAGGCCAGCGTAAACGCGCTGTTTCTGGCGGTGTACGACTACGGCAACGGCATCGCCGGCCGGCAGTTGCCCGGCCACCCGCTGCCCGATCACGGCAAGCAGGAATATGGGACGTACCGGGGCGGGAACTACTGCAACATCCACTCGCAATACTACAAAGACACCGGCATCAATCCGCAGGACACCCGCGCCCCGGAGTTCCCCAACGTGGACATTCTGGAAACGGTGCTACCGGCCGCCCATAAGAGGGGCATCAAAGTCTACACCTGGGCCGACGACCAGATTCGGCGGGACATCCCCAACGCGAGCAAGATCCAGGAAGTGGACCTGAATGGACGCCTCAGCAAGCGGGGCTGTTACAACAATCCCTACTATCAGAACTATCTGCTGGGGATGACCGAGGATTACATGCGCTCTCACGACGTGTACGGCGTGATGTGGTGCATGGAAGCCAATGGTGCGCTCGAGAACGCCATCACCTACGATTCGATCACCTGCTTCTGCCAGTTCTGCCAGGCGAAGGCGCGCAAGCAGGGGATCATCAATCTGGATCGCACACGGAAAGGACTCGAGGTGCTGGCCGAATTCCAGCGTTCCTGCCGGTCCGGCACTCACCCCGTGGATGGTCATTATGTGACCTTCTGGCGCATTCTGCTGCGGTACCCGGAAATCTTGGCCTGGGAGCATTTCTGGCATGACGGACTGCGTGACATGTACAAGATGATCTACGCCAAGGTGAAGTCGATCAAGCCGGACATGCCTTGCGGCTGGCTTATCGAGCATTCGAGCACCTTTAGCTATTTCTACCGGGCGGAGCGCGAAATTAAGGAAATGGAGCCATACACCGATGTTCTGAAGGAAGTGATGTACCACAACTGCGCCGGCGAGCGGATGGCACGGTACATCAACCGAGTGCTGCCGGGACCTTACGGTGACTTCACCAATGACGATCTGCTGATGGAGTTCGAATACAAGGTCATGAACTTCCGGGAGAGGTCCTTTGACCAGATCTCCTACACGGGGTTCAGCGCAGACTACGTCTACCGGGAGGCCAAGCGGCGCTAAACTGAATCAAGCAAATGACGCTCTATCCCGGCGACATGCTCGGCCCGGACAAAGTCCTCGCGTCCCTTGGCGCGGGGGCATGGGAAGATGTAATGCGCCAAGGACACCAGCCTTGATCGTGCCGTGACGATCAAGGTCCTTCCGGGCGGCAACCGCGGTTTGGTTCCAGCGAGGTCAGCTTATGGCCGAAAGTCGAATTTTCTTTAACACTTGGTGGGCGTCGGCTTTGCTTTGCGCAAGCCTCTCTTGGGCCGCTAGTGGGGCCAGTGTACGCAAACCGTTGGGTGTCTACGTCCACGTTGACATCGGAGATGCGATCGGTTCCTATCCGGGCTCCAAGCCGACGCTGGCGCAATTACACTCCTACCTTCAAAGTCTCTACGCGAGTCTGTTAGCGGATCCGGCAATCTCAGGGATAACTTTGGGAGCGCACTGGGACCAGACTCAGCCATCAAGCGGCAACAGTCCCAGTAGTTATGATTGGAGTTATCTGGACGACGCCTTTGCTGCGGCGGGTGCAGCTCAGAAAACGGTTCAACTCATCATGACGCCGGGTTTCGATTCGCCGCCATGGCTACTCGCTGAAATCCCCTCCTGTGACCCGCTTTTTACAGCAGGGAGCGCACCTTCCAATTGCGGCACGGTGACCTTCGTGGGATACCCGGAGATCCAACGCTCCGACGGAAACGTGCTTCCACTCCCTTGGAATACCGTCTATCAAACCGCGTGGGGAGCTTTCCTTACGAGCCTCAATGCCAGATACGGCTCCAATCCAGCCTTCGTCTCCATCGCCATCGCGGGCCCGGTTGGCGCGTCAGACGAAATGATTTTCCCTACCAGCGAAAATGACACCGCGGCGCAACCATCGGGCCTGACCGTGGATGCCACGTGGGCCGCGCTGATACAGCATTCTTTTCCATCCAACAGCGCTTATCAGAATACGGATCAAGTGTTCATCGACGCGTGGAAGCAAGCGATTGACGCGGCTGAATCGATCTTTACCGGCGTTACTCTTTTCATCGGAGCGGATGCCGGCAACGACTTCCCCAACTTCAGCCAAACCGTGACACCGCATCCCGACAACACGCTGTTCGCGCAGGACTGCTCGAACAGCCCCAAGACCGAGATTATGTCGTGCGAAGCGAAAACGGAGGTCTTGTCGTACTTCGTGACGGTGGCGGGTTCCAACGAGAAGGGCACCCAAGTCGGCGGAATGACCGCGTCCAGTCCGGTGGCGATCGGCAATATCGGCGTCCAGGGCGTGAAGGTGCTCACCGCGCTATCGCCTTCGTTTGTTGGCGGCGCAGAATTCGATCAACCAGTCTCGGGCCCTTCAACACTGCAGTCGGAGGGATGTCCGAATCCCAACGGCGGCTGCACGGGACTCAGCGTGGAGGAAGCCGCATACAACGTGATGACCGTCTTTTTCACTGGCACTCCGGCTGCCGGATTCTACGGTGGAACGGTGGGGACAGCGCCCATGCAGTACCTCGAGGTTCCCTTCAACGATCTTCAATATGCGCTCTCGACGCCGTGTCCGGCAGCGGCGAATTCAATTATCGGCAACCTGTCGCTGCAGGATCTGTACAATCGGGCCAGCCACGATTTATTCGCGATGGCGAACCAGGTTACCTCCCTGCCACCACTCACCTGCTCGACCGTTCCCACGCCGATCATCAATCTGGTAGCCAATGCGGAAGGTGGAAACCCGGTCATCGCACCGAATACCTGGGTAGAGATCATAGGGCTGAACCTCGCGCCGACGGGTGATTCGCGCACGTGGCAGGGGTCGGATTTTGTCAACAACCAAATGCCGACCAAACTCGACGGCGTCAGCGTAAAGATGAACGGCGAGAGTGCGTATGTGGGCTACATCAGCCCGACGCAGATCAATATTCTCACTCCGCCCGACGTCATGAAGGGCATGGTTGCAGTGCAGGTGACCAACAACGGCGTGTCGGGACCGTCGTTTACGGTCCAGGTGCAGCCGATCTCGCCCTCGTTTTTCGTATTCAACGGTGGACCCTACGTCGTCGGGCAACACGCTGATGGGAGCTACATCGGTCCGGCCAGTCTCTTTCCCGGACTAACCACTCCGGCCGCCCCCGGCGAGGAGGTGGTGCTATATGCCAGCGGTTTCGGCCCGACGTCCACACCGGTGGTCAGCGGATTGAACGCCCAATCCGGAACTCTTTCCCCGCTGCCCGCTGTCACCATCGGCGGGGTCGCGGCGGCCGTTCAATATGCGGGATTGATTTCGCCCGGCTTGTTCCAGTTCAACGTCGTGGTTCCAATGCAAACTCCAAGCGGCGACAACACCCTAGCGGCCACTTATGGTGGCGTGCCTGCCACGCCGACCACGCTCATCACTGTACAAGCCCTCGCGCCGCCACCCACCACGCAAACTTTTTATGTGGCGCCTAACGGCAACGACGTTTGGAGCGGCACTCTCCCCGCGCCTAATTCCTCCAATACCGACGGCCCGTTCGCTACCTTCGATCATGCCCGCGCGATGGTGCGAACCGTTAACAAAGCGGGACTGACTCAAGTGAACGTCCAGTTTCGCGCCGGCACATACTTCCTGCCTGCGACCGAAATGTTTACTGCCTCCGACTCGGGCACGTCGACGATGCAAATTGTGTACCAGAATTTTCCGGGCGAATCGCCGGTCCTCAGCGGCGCCGTGCGCGTGCGGAACTGGACTAACGTGAGCGGTAATATCTGGAGGACCAGCCTGCCGGCTTCTACGAACTATTTCGAGAACCTGTTTTACAACGGAGTTCGGCGGTTGCGGCCGAGGTTGGGTGCGAGCGCGAATACGTCTAACCTGGGCGCCTATTACCGGATCGCGAAGACCGTTTATCTGAATGCTCCGGCCCCGCCGGCAGCCGCACCCACTGCCAGTTGTGCGGTCTATGTCGCCGGCAGCGGCTGGGAGTGTTTCGACCGCTTCCAGTACAATCCGTCCGATCCCATCGTGAATGCATGGAAGAATCTCGCCCCGGCCGCTGGTAATCCTTGCGGCCAGCCTGCGGGCAATGCGGCGCTGGCCGGCGACATTGAGGTGCTGGTCTGGGAACAATTCAGCACTTCCAAGTTACGTGTCAGTTGCGTCGACACAACCGACCACATCGTTTACCTGACCGGACCGACCGGGTTTTCACAAGCCAATGCGAGCGAGGGCGGCTTCATCACCGGCAACCGCTATCTCGTGGACAACGTTCAGGACGAACTCACACAACCAGGCCAATGGTTTCTCGACCACTCGACGACGCCGTGGACGCTTACCTATCTCGCAAACAATGGTGAGAATCCGAACACCGATGCCGTCCTCATCCCCCAACTCTCCCAGGTGCTGGTCGCCTCTAATCTCCAATACGTAACGTTTCAGGGATTGACGTTCGAGCACGACAATTACACTGTACCTGCTGCCGGGCATAAGTCTTCCGAACTGGAATCCGACATCGGCGCGGCAGTATCGTTCCAGAACTCGCAGCACATCACGTTCGATTCCGGGACCGTGACGCAAACCTCGGGCTCGGGTCTGGAGTTTATTCCCTGCATCAATGCCAACTCGCCGGCTTACTGCGTTGCCAACAATATCAATGCCATGGTTGCCAATAACGTGATCCAGAACAGCGCCTTCTTCGACATTGGCGTAGTGGGGATCCGGATCGGGAACCCGTTTCAGCCGGAGGACACCGACGCTAACGTGCCGCAGTCAACGACGGTGCAGAATAACGTCGTCGAAGGATACGGCCGCACCATTCCGGCTGCATTCGGGATTGGCCAGGGGGAAGGTCACGACAATCTCTACACGCATAACGACGTCTACGATGGCTACCACTGCGCCATCTCGACTTCCCAGGGCATTGGCGACACGACCAAGCCCAGCGGCATCGGAAACGCCAACAACGTCATCTCCTACAATCACGTCTACAATCTCTTGCAAGGAATCATGAACGATGGCGGGTCTATCCGGATCGATGGTGGAAACGCTGTGTTCACGGCGGCAGGCAACAAAATCCTGAATAACAAGATTCACGACGTGAGCGACGCTTCCATCATGGACTCCAATGGTTATGGCGGCAACGGAATTTACCTGGATAACGATACCGGCCTGGTAGACGTCGAGAATAATCTGGTCTATCGGGTCTCGGGGTTCGACGTCTACACGCCGCACGGTCCGGCCGCGCCCAATGAAGCCAATATCATCAAGAACAATATTCTGGCCTATGGACGCCAGGCGATGGCGTCCGTTAATTTCCCCTATGGAGGAGGCGTGCCGGCTAATATTGCGCAGGTTTTTTCCATCACCAACAATCTTTTCTATTTCGACCGGACCAACACCTCGACGCCGAAATTCTGGTTACAGGGCGGTTGTGTATATGCCGACGGCGCCCCGTTCCCGCAATTCCAGGAGTGGAGCAGCAACCTGTACTGGCGCGTTGACGGCGACCTTCTCGAGTGACGCCAAGGCGTTTTACGTGCAGCCGAACGCCGGCACGGGACCGGACGCGCCCTGTAGTGGCAACACCAACGATTACACGTTTTACACGTTTGCGGAATGGCAGCAGAAGGTAGGAGAGGATGTCCAAAGCGTGGTGCAAAATCCCGGGTTCAATAACCCTGCCTATCCCGCAGACGATTACTCGCTGCCCAAGGGATCGCCCGGGGTGGGATTCGTGGTGTTTGACCCGAACCAGGCCGGGCGTTCGAAGCCAGTTATCGATCCTCCCGCAGTGCCTGCGACGTTCCCAACCAAGCTCTTCAATCCGGCGACGGATTACTAGCCGTGGGGCCGTGGCGCTGGTCGCCGGCGAGCTGTCGCTGTTGCACTTGCCGATCGATCCGTGTGATTATTTTGCGCAGGAGAAGGAGACGGCATGGTCTGTTCGGCAAAAGACGTTCTCATACTGAGTTTTCTTCTTGCGCCGGTTCTGGTGGCGCAGACGGCGCCGCGCAGGCCGCGGGGCATCTATGCCGTGGTCAACGTCGAGCAAGCGATCAATCAGCAGAAGGGCAATCCGACAACCATTCAGCTCGACACTTATTTCAACAATCTCTATCAGTCTTTGCTGAATGATCCCGCGATCTCGGGCCTTACGCTTCAGGTGCACTGGGACACGGTCAACCCCAACGCTCCCCCGGCGTCCAACGCGTATCTTTGGAATTATGTCGACGACGCCTTCGCGCAGGCCGCGGCATGGAACGCGCAGAATCCTTCCGGGGTGCCTAAGACGATTCAGCTAATCGTGACGGCGGGATTTCAGTCGCCGCAATGGATGTTGAATCAGCTTACGAGTTGCGACGGGCTGTTTCAGACGCCGGTCGTGACGACTCCCAGCACGTGCGGAAAAGTCACGTTCACGAATTTCCTGGAAGCGACTGATGGCACCGAACTTCCCCTCCCGTGGAATGCTACTTACAAGAGCGCCTGGCAGGTTTTCGTGACGGCGCTCGCCGCGCGGTATGGGCCCAACCCCGCGTTCGTCTCGATCGCCATCGCGGGGCCGACTGCCGCGTCGGCGGAGATGATCATGCCGAGCAACTCCAACAGCGGCGCCCAGGCCCAATTCGGCGGCATCCTTCCGAACGACATGTGGACCGCACTGTTCGCGCTCGAATACCCGGGCATGACGGCGTATCAGAAGTCGGACCAGGCGTTCATCGATGAATGGAACAATGCCATCGATTTCTTTGGGAAGACCTTCAGCGGCGTGACTCTGGTCGCTACGACCGGAGACGGTCTTCCCAATTTCGGAACTTCTTACACCGTCCCTACCGCTTTCACGGGGGATTGTCCCAGTCCCAATATGGATTGCGCCGCCGAGACGACGATCCTCGCTTACTTTGTTGAGCCGACCGTTGGCGGGGCCAACGCCAAGGCGACCCAGACCAGCGGACTCGAAGCTGCGCGCGGGGACGTCACACACAACCTGGGTGTCGCCAGCGTGAAACTGCAGGCGCTCAACACGGCGCAGGCGGCTTCGGCTTCGACGCAGTTCCTGGGAGGGGCGCAGTTCAACACCGGCTTTTCTACCAGTACCGTAGGGGAAGGCTGCACCGCCGCATTTCCGCCGGACTCCACCGACACGCCCGCCGGCTGCACCATCCCACCCAGCTGCACAACGAATGGGTGTGTCCCTGTGGCCTGCATCCCGCAAGCGTGTCTCGCTCCGGGCGTGACTGCGGCGAGTTTGTCGAGCTACAAGCAGTTCAGCGATGTCCCGGCAATGGACCTGATCTCGCCGGAACAGGCTGAATACAATGTTATGAAGGCCTACTTCGACGGAACAACGGGCGCTTCTTCGTTCGGGGCGACGCCAGGGACCGCGCCCATGAATTACATGCAGGTTTACTCGCAGGATATTCAATACGCCGCGGCGAACGTCAATGCGCCCGCCAGCGTGGTGCAGACCGGCGGCGCAATAGAGGTGCTGTCGGCACAGGACCTGCTGAATATGGCTAGCAAGGAATTATTCATAATGGCCGAGCCTGCGCTTTTGCCGGCGATCGATCCGGGTGGAATCGTGCCGGCCTCCAGTTCGACGCCGACGATTCAGAGCGGCGAATGGGCGTCGATCTACGGAAGCAACCTGGCCGCAAGCGCCGCCTACTGGACCGGCAACTTTCCCACCTCTCTCAATGGCACCAGCGTTTCGATCGACGGCAAACCGGCCTTTTTGACGTTTGTCAGTCCCGGACAGATTGATCTGCAGGTACCGAATGACCCGACGACGGGCGATGTGCCGGTGGTCGTCACAACGGCTACTGGGAGCGCGACGGCCACCGTGACGCTCGCGCAATTCGCTCCTTCGTTCTTCTTGCAGCAGGACGGTAAACATGTAGCCGGGACCATCCCGGGTCCCAACGGCAGCTACAGCACCATCGGGCCGACGGGGAATTCGCTGGGCTATCCAACTGTGGCCGCGAAGGCCGGTCAAACGGTTGAGCTGTTCGCGACCGGTTTCGGACCGACTAGTCCCGTGGTGCCTGTGGGACAGGTGTTTTCGGGCGCTGCGCCCACCACCAACCCGGTCACTGTGCTCATTAATAATGTCAGCGTGACCCCGTCGTTTGCGGGCCTGGCGGGCGCGGGTCTTTGTCAGATCAACGTGACCATTCCATCGGGAGCCGGCACGGGCGACGTTCCGCTTCGGGCGATGGTGGGTGGCGCGCAGACAGCTGGGGGTGTGGTCATCTCACTTCAGTGACAAGGGAGGGAAGGTAACGGCATCCGCAATCTCCGTCATTCCCATCCTTCCTTCGTTCCTATCTTGCACGCCGCCTCCGCTCTTCCCATCCCCGCCACTGGCGTTTACCTTGGCGTCTCGGGCAAATCCAAGCTCCGCGAGCAATCAAGGAGCCGCCATTGAGCTCCTGGAAGGGCCGTCCGGCGTGAATCGTCCCTTCGCTCTTCACCTTATTGATGCCGGCGATCGCCGAGATCTAGGGTTGGATTGGCAGTACGACCGGCGCCGGGGGAACTGAGTTGATCATGGACGGAGACGAAACTCCGCCAATCGAAATGGTCATCGGATAGTTTCCCGCGGGCATGTTCGCGAACTGTTGCGGCACGGTGAAGTTGATCTGAAATTCGCCCACCGCGACCAGGCCGGCGAAACTCGTGTTCACGGTGACGCTTCCGATGGTAATCGTCACGCCGCTGAGCGGCGTCACGTTGACGGCTGTACCCGCGGCCGATGGCGCCAGGCCGGTGGCGAATAGACTGATCGTGTCTCCCGGTTTCGCGTTTCGAAATGCCGAGTTCACGGACGCATCGCCCACCATCGTTCCATCCGGGAAAACGGCGGCAGGGTAATTGGTCGCGTTGAGGATGATCGGAAAAATGCCGGGCGCGCTGGAGACGGCGATCCCGCTCACGGCGTTGCTTGGCAGTCCGTCGCGGATCACCTGCACATTGGCGGTTCCGGAGATTCCGGCGGGCACCTGGAAGTTGACCTGCGTTGGGCTGACGTAATAGACGGCAGCCGCGGTCCCGTTCACCAACACTTGGACGCCGCTTAGAACCGTAGGAAGCGAGTTTCCCAGGTTGGCGAAATCCGCGCTATTCCATATCCGGGTCACATCCGACAAGTTGGTTCCCTTCACCTGCGCCCACGAGCCCGGCACTAGTCCACCGGTAAGATAGGTCGCGCCGTTCTGCGGCGCCGAGGTCAAGGCCGGCACTGTCCCGAGCAATTGGAGCGACTGGAGCGCTTCAATGTTCACGGCGCGAACTTTGTTAACGAGGTCGTATTTGGGCGTGTCGGTCAAATCCACCATGCCCCATGCGATGTCGTTTCCACCGATCACCAGAGCACTACCGCTAACGGCCCCGGTGCCGGTAAGCGGCCCGTCCCCGTACTGGAAAATCATCGAACCAACCATATAAGGGTTGGCGGCAAAACTCGCGAGCAACTGCGTGTAGGCATCGCCCGCAGCTGAGTCCGTTAGCGCCATGACCCTGGCGGGGACCCACCCAAAACCCCGCGTGCCACCGTAATCCGCGGCAGCGACCCAAGCGCCGATCATCACTGGTTTGTTGGTGCTCGTGAATAAGGCCAACAGATCTGAGGTGAGCCCGCTGGGGTTGAAGTCGTCGAAACCAACTACGTCGCAGTTGGCGGCCACCAGCGCCCAGTCTTGATCGTTACTGGGGAGAATCCAGATTCCGAAGTACACGTGATTGGGATCGAGCGACTTTACGGTCTTGTAAAGTATCGAATAATATGTACCGGCGTAGAATTGGCGAAGCGACTCGAGATCGCTCGCGGGCGGCTGCGCGTTCGTGGCTGCGTAAACGCCCGCCACGGACGTTGCCGAGATCTTCCAAGCCGCGGCGAGCTTAGTCACACTTCCGCCGTACAGAACATTCAGCGCCTGATTCACGAGCGCCATTTTGGCCGGCGATGACGGGCCGAAGGCGAGGATTGCTGTCACCTCGGACGATTGGATGATTTCGTCGATCTCGTTGCCCACGGACCACCCCACGATATAAGGGCTGGAGACGCTCGATTCCATCTGGGCAGCGAGTGAAGTCTTCAGTTCACTGACGATGTTTGGATCGAAAGCGTCGGGATGGCCGCCCGGCACGGCATTTGGAACATCGCTATGCGTCAGTACCGGAGTAGACGGCAGATCCGCGGGAAACGTGCCGAACTTCCCTCCGCCCACAAAGCCCCAACTGGGGAACCGCTGATGTAACAGGGTGTTGCCCGTGGCTTTCCAGGAACTGCCGTACTTGATGATTTGGTTTGCAACAGAAAAGGATACTCGCGTCACCCCTTGTGCGGTGGTGTACGCCGCCGCAAAAGCTCCGCTCTGAGGAGGCAGTTGGAACATCGATTCGCGCCCCGTAATCGCCGTGGGGCCGTCGCCGATGGAGGTTAGGCCCAGGTAAAACAACGGGTTGCCAAGCGGAGAGATCATATACCAGTGGCCGTTGTGAAACGCCGCGTAATAGTAGCCGGTCGCCTGGCCCGTCCATCCGGCGATGGTCGAGCCGCCGTACTGATCGAGCGCTGCAACCGGAGGGTTGCTCGCGAGCCATGCCTGCTCTTGCGCGGCTGCGGTCTGTAAGTCGCTGCCCGATGTAATCTTCGATGGCCATGACGCCGCAATCGCCTGACCGTAGGTATCGATGTACGGGTCGAACTGATGGGGGTTCGCGACCGTGGCGTTGAACTGGAATGTCGCCGTTACGGTTGTCGTTTTCGTCGGATCGACGGTGAGCGCAGTCTGCCACGGTACCGGACCTCCCCCAAGCAGGACGAGCGGCAAAGGAATCGGCGCGTTGCCGTTCGGCGCTACCGTAACGGTGTTCGATCCGTTGGAGACTTGAAGGGAGATCTGCGTAACGATGTAAGCTTCGGTTGCCGTGCCGGAATCGTCCACGCTGGAAGCGTACAGTGTCCCTTGCGCCGGGATGAACGCGCCGGCGACGGATCCCGCGGATTGTCCGTTGATCGAGAGTTGCTGCGGACCGGCGCTGGTGATCACCGCCGTGGCTGTGTAGACGACCCCGGTTTGCCAGGAAAAGGGCGCTTGGACGGTACGAAGAGACTTCCCGTTGCCCACACTGAGGCCAAGCATGACCGAGCCGAGTTGGCAATTTCCGCTGGAATCCGCGGCCGCCGAAAGAGAAAGAATAAATCCCGAGTGCCCCTGATCCGATTGGCTTGCCAACTCAAGGACGCACTGATTCTGGCCATGCGCCAGCGCAGCCCCTAATGGAAGAAGACACAGTAACCTGACCGGCGTCATGTCCTCACCTTGGTCGTCAATCTTAGCACAGCCGTTGGTTGGCGGCCATGCTTTTGGGAGCGGCTTCTTGCCAGGAGCCGGCTCGTTAAACCCGAAAGTCTCTGGCCAGCAAGAGAAGCTGCAACTAATCAGCGCCGACAGCATCGTCGGAAACTCATACAGAGCTTTGCTTGTTGGGAGGGCGAGGGCGCCAGGAATCCGCAGCCCGATCGGATGGTCGGGACGGCCCTTTGGACATTGACCAATACTGAAGGCGGTCGGCAATGGTTGGTGTAAGAAGGTCCTATGATGCTGGCGTTCATGTCTGTCTGGCCGCCGATCACCCGGTTCATGATACAAGCTTTGGCCTGACCACTACCAGATTCTCCGCCGGAATCTAGCCCCAACCATCCTTTTCAATGTCACCGCATTCCCGCTGCCGTCGTTGTTAAAGTACACGAACACGTCTCGGCCTATGCCCTGCCACTCCCGCACGCGCTCAAGGAAACAGGCGCCTTGGATAATCGAAGGCCGCCGAGGGCGGGGAAGTTGTACCAGTAGCACCCTTCGCTTAGGGCCGAGGCGGTCAAGCCCCTGACCGAAGCGCGCCAGCCAGTCTTCCGTTCCATAAAGGCGCCTGGAGTGCGTCAACGCTCCCGTGGCGTTGACGGCCACCACGAACCGGTCCAGCAACCGCCGCTGCCAACCTGCGAATGCGCCATCGGAGGGCCAGCGGTAGTAGCTGGCATTCAAGTCCCGGTCTGAAATTGCCGCGCGTAGTGGTCAAGGCGTCGCTCGGCCGGTAGGCCCTCCGGATAGAGGACGTTCGTCCAGCGCGAGTAACTCCAGCCGGAAGTTCCGATGTGGACCGCCACAATGGATATTCTGCCATTTGCGAACGATTGGCATCTAGGTGCGCTAACGAGCCGTCAACCGGGTTCCTCAGGGTTGGATTGGAAGTACGACCGGCGCCGGCGGAACTGAGTTGATCATCGACGGAGACGACACTCCGTTAATCGAAATCGTAATCGGATAGTTTCCCGCGGGCATGTTCGCGAACTGTTGCGGCACGGTGAAGTTGATCTGAAACTCGCCCACCACGACCAGGCCAGCGTAACTCGCATTCAAGGTGACACTTCCGATCGTAACCGTGACGCCGCTGAGCGGCGTCACGCTGACGGCTGTACCCGCGGCCGATGGCGCGAGACCGGTGGCGAAGAGGCTGATCGCGTCTCCCGGTTTTGCGTTCCGGAATGACGGACTCACCGATGGATCGCCAACCAGCGTTCCATCCGTAAAAACACCGGCCGCGTAATTCGTTCCATTCACGATCACCGGAAAAATACCCGGCGCACTGGAAACGGCGGGCGCGCTCATGGCGTTGCTTACCAGCCCATCGCGAGTAACTTGAACGCTGGCAGCGCCGGAGACTCCTGCGGGAACCTGAAAGTTGATCTGCGTGGGGCTCATGTAGGACACTGCGGCCGCCATCCCATTAACCAGCACCTGCACGCCGCTCAGATCCGTGGGAAGCGCATTCCCGAGATTGGCGAAATCGGCGGCTGCCCAAGTGCGGCTGGTGTCGGACAAATTGGCTCCTTTCACTTGCGCCCACGATCCCGGTACCAGGCCGCCGCTGAGATAGGTCGCGCCATTCGCCGGCGCCGAGGTCAGCATCGGCGCTGTTCCCAGTAGTCCGAGGCTCTGCAGCGTTGCGATATTAGCGGCACGGACTGCATTCACCAGATCGTACTTAGGCTGAAGGGTAACGTCGATCATCCCGAACGCCTGGTTTTGTCCTATCACCAAGCTAGCGGGCATGACATCGCCGTTGTCGGCATTTCCGGTTACGGGCTGATCATGATACTCGAACCACTCCACGCCGGCCACATACGGATTCGCGGCGGCATCCTGCAACCACTGTGCGTACATCTGGCCGGATTGCGCATCCGTGTAGGTGACGTCTTTATCCAAAGACCCGAAGCCGCGCATTCCCCCATAGTCGGAAGGGAAGGAAAATTCCCCCACCAGCACCGGCTTCTTCGTACTTTGAATGAGCGTCTGCACGCTGGGATCGAGGAAGGTCTGGTTATAGAAATCGAAGCCGATCACGTCGCAGTTCGGCGCCATGATCGGCCATTCGGCGGGGTGGCCTTTCGGCAGAGTCCAGCTCCCCAAGTAAAGATGGTTGGGATCGATGGCCTTCACGATTTGATAGAGATCGGAATACCAGGCGCCTTCGTAGAACTGGCGCAGCGTTTCCACATCCGCGGCCGGCGGAGTGGGATTGGAAGCGTAGACCGCGGTGACCGTTGTGGCCGTGATTTTCCAGGCGGCAGCGAGGGCGCTCAGGCTTCCCGAATAGATGGCGGACAAAGCTTGATTCACCAGCGCCTGCTTGGCGGGGACGTTCGCTCCCAAGGCAAGAATGCCGGTGACCTCCGACGCGGCCATGATTTCGTCGATTTCGTTCCCTACGGTCCAGCCGATGATGTACGGATTAGTGACATTGGAGCCGATCTGGGACGTCAACGTTGCGTTGAGCTGCTTGAGAATATTCGGATCCCACGCGTCGGGATGGCCGCCGGGCACGACGTTGGGAACCGCGCTGTGAGTCAGCACGGGGTTCGCCGCCAAACCGGGCCGAATTTCCCCCCATTTGCCCGATCCCGCGAATACCCAACTGGCGAGGCGTTGCGAAACAAGATTCGCGTCCTGCGTGGCGCTTCCGTACTTGCGAATAGAGTTGGCGATGGCGTACGAAAAAGTGATGTTGTTTTGCGAATCCTGGGAGTAGGCGGATGCGAAAGCGCCGGTCATCGGGGGAAGATTCTCAAACATGGATTGACGCCCCGTGATGGGAGTTGGCTCGTTGAGCCCGATTGTGTCGAGCCCGACGTAGAAGAGCGGATTTCCCAGCGGAGAAATCAGCCACCAACGGTTGTTGTGAAACGCCGTGTAAAAGTAACCCGTGGCTTTGTCGTTCCAACCGGCAAGCAGCGAGCCGCCATACACGTCCAGACCGCCAATCGGACCGTTATTCGTCAGCCACGTCTGCTCTTCGGTAATGGCGGATTGAAGATCGGCGTCGGTCGCTGCTTTTCGGGGCCAGGTGGTGAAAACGGTTTGACCGTAGGCATCGATGTAGGGGTCGTACTGATGCGGATTCGCGACCGCGGGGTCGAAACGAAAAGTCGCCGTGATGGTCAACGGATGCGTCGGGTCCTCAGTAAACGGCGCCGTCCAGGAAGGAGGATCGGACATCAACATTAACGGGAGCGGGATTGGATTCGTACCGTTCGGCGCGAGCGAAACGGTGGTCGATCCGTTGGCGACCTGAAGCGAAATCTGCGTGATGACGTATGCCGGCGTCCCCGTACCGGAGTCTCCGCCATCCGATGCGAAGAGTGTTCCCGCCGATGGTAGGAAGTTGTGCTGCGCCGAGCCCAGCGACTGGCCATTGAGGGATACTTGCAGCGCACCCGTCGTGGCGACGGTAGCGGTTGCGGTGTAAACGACGCCGGTCTGAAAAGAGAAGGGGGTATTCAGATTTTGTAGGGCTTTGCCGTCGCCAACGGTGAGTTGCAGCATGACCGAGCTGAGCTGGCAGTTGCCGTTGGAATCCGCGCTTGCCAGAAGCGAGAAGATGAAGCCGGAGGTGGCGCCATCGGACTGGTCCGCGAGCTCAAAGCGGCACACCTTCTGGGCGTGCGCCGCGACAGCCAGGAGTAGGAGAATGCCCGGAAACGTAAGAACCCGCCGCGCCTCCATTATGCGCATTTTACCATCGGCTCGACTGCGGAACGCATTCACGCGTGGCACGCCCGCACCTGGAATCTGGCGGCCAGACTCTCGGCGATCGCGGCAATCACATGCTCGCGGTGCCCCTCCCAGTGCATTTTCGTCCAGATCCCGCACAGGCGATGGATGAGGTTGATCTCGTTGGCGCGGTGAAAGCCACAGGCTTTTTGTCGAGGAATCCAGCTTTCAAACACGCGTCCGCCATCCCACCTGTCAGGGTGACGTTCGCAGCCTTTCCCACCCAAGCCGGCTCCAACATCGATGTCCCCCATGAGCGGCCACACAGTATGGAACACGGTTCATGAAGCAGCCACCCTCGCCGGTCTGGAAAAAAGCGTTCACCCGCATACTGCGACACCGCCGACATTCGTGCGCAGGCTTGCAGAAAGCTCACGGGTCTCTCAACTCGCTTTCCGTTCTAATCCAGACAAGCTAGCCGGAAACGGCTTTTTGGTCATTTGAGGACTGTCGAAATCGTGATACTGAACTTGCGGCAGGGAGGCCGTGGAAATTCCCTCGTGTTCGAGACTTTCGCAAGACCGTGTGGTCGGCTTACCTGGCCGACGTCGGTGCGCTAGATGGCTTGCCTCCGCCTTTGCGAAACAGGATACTGATGGAAACACATGAGACAGTTGATACTCTTGATCAGTGCACTGGTCATTTCGCCGGCAATCGTTTTGGACGCGCAGGACATAGCCGGCACGTGGCAGGGCACGCCAGCCCCTGCTAAGGGCGCGCCACAAGGCGCAAAGGAATTGCGAATCGTCATCAAGATCTCGACGACGGGCGCGGACACGCTGAAGGGTGAGTTCTACAGCATCGATCAAAGCGGGCAGCCGATACCTGCCAGCGCGATCACGCGAAACGGCTCGACAATAAAAATGGTGTTCGTTCGGATTGGTGGCAGGTACGAAGGAAAGCTAAGCGCGGACGGAAACTCAATCATAGGTGCCTGGGGGCAGGGAGCGGGGATGCCCCTCAATCTGGCCCGCGTCACGGCCGACACTGCGTGGACCATTCCCGAACCGCCGCCACCGTCAAACTCATGCCAGCTGATGCGACGCCCTCATTTGAAGTGGCCACCATCAAACCGAGCCGGCCCGACGAGCGCTTTTCCAATCTCTTCAACCAAAGCGGAATTCTCAACACGATCGCTGCGTCGTTAAGCGACCTAATCCAGTTGGCCTACGGCCTTAATTCTCAGCAGATCACCGGCGGGCCATCCTGGTTCGAATCGGCGAAGTTCGACGTGACCGGCAAACCGGACACACCCGGCCACGCAAACCGCGAGCAGATGAAGATGATGCTCCAAAAACTGCTGGTGGACCGTTTCGCGCTCACCTTCCATAAAGAGAAGAAGGAACTCTCAGTGTATGCCATCGCGGTCGCCAAGACCGGCTCCAAACTGGCCAAGAATGATAGCGATCCGAACGGCAGTCCCGATTATCTTCGCGGAGCGGGATCGTACTTGGTTACGAATTCGACAATCGCTGAGTTCGCGAGCAACTTGCAAGCCCATGTTGTCGAGCGGCCGGTGGTAGATCAGACAGAACTCGGAACTGCACGTTGGGACCTCACGCTGAAGTGGACACCGGACACCGCACAGCGTCCGGCGGCGGCCGGCCCCGATGCGCCGCCAGACCTCTTCGCCGCGTTCCAGCAACAATTGGGGTTGAGGCTGCAATCGACGAAGGCACTTGTCGATGTGATGGTCATCGATCACGTGGAGAAGCCGTCCCTAAATTAGCGAACTCTTCGACTTCTAACTGAGACGGTCCCACCAGACCGTAAGCCCCTCGCCAAGGTACAGGGCATGGCCGGTCATTCCAACATCAAACCGACGGAATTATGGAACGAAAAGCTCGCCCAATAATAACGGGGGCCATGGTCCCGTTTTGTCGTCCCAAATCTTTGCCGACGGCGAGCGCCGGTTTCCAAACGCCGATATGGGAAAGTGACGCCATCGGCCCTCGTTGATAAGTCAGTTTTCCCCAAGCGCGACATTGGGCCAAATGACCGAGGAGCAAATCAGCGAGTAGCGCGTTTCCCGTCAGATTGCCTTCGGTCCGCCCTCGGGCTGGACGTCGAGCGCTACGCTTGCGACACGTTTCGCAGCGCCCGATCCAGATCGGCCCAAAGGTCCTCGATGGCTTCGATACCAACGCTCAGCCGCAGCAGCGTTGGAGGCAGGTGCTCCTGCCCAGGTATGTTCGCCCGCCGTTCGATCGTCGACTCGACCGCACCTAAACTCGTGGCGTGTTGGATCAACTTCAGTCCCGCGCAGACGGCGTCAGCGTCGGCCGCGTCCCCGCGGACGTCGAAAGAAATAACCGTGCCGAAGCCCTTGAGTTGCCGTTGGGCGGCCTCGTGCGTCGGGTGGCTCGTCAGGCCGGGATAGCGCGTCAAGGTAACGTTTGGATGGCCCGCGAGGCGCATGGCCAGCGTCATCGCGTTGCTCTGCGCCCGGTCCAGACGAACAGCCAGCGTCCTGATCCCACGGACGGCCAGGAATGTTTCGAGGGTTCCGGGCGTTGCGCCTGCGAGTTCCCGGGATTGCCGCAGGGCTGCCAACAGATTCGTGTCCCGCACTGTGACGACGCCTCCGAGCAGGTCCGAGTGTCCGCCGATGAACTTGGTCACCGACTGCACGGCGACATCGGCGCCGAGTGCTAAAGGGCGCTGGTTTAGCGGTGTCGCGAAGGTGTTGTCCACGCCAAGGATCGCTCCCGGTTTGCGCGGCGCTGCACAGATCAAATCCAGGTCGCCCACGGCCAGGAGTGGGTTGGAGGGCGACTCAAGCCAGAGCAGGTCGGCCACGCGGCACATCTCGACCCAGCGCGCGGTATCGGCGACCTTGATACGGTGCATGGTCCAGCGGCCACGGGCTTGGCCAGCGGCGGCAAGCCCACTCACTCCCTGATAGCAGTCGTCCGGCAGAGCGACGACTGACCCGGTTACGAGTTGATCAAAAATCGCCGCGATCCCCGCCATACCGGAGGCGAAGGAGACCGAAGAGCCACCTTCGAGCCCGCCGACGATCTCTTCCAGTGCCTCCCAGCCCGGCGTAGCATCATCGCGAGAGTACGCACGGCGTTCTCCCAGCACGAAGTTCGACGCTGGTAACGGTGGTACGTTCAGCGGGGAACCGGGGCGCCGGTCGCGTCCTGCCGAGATCAGCCACGATTCGACCGACACCGGGTCGCACGCATCGTATCCTGTCGTGTGCCTTGATTTCATTGTTTGATCTTAGCGAATGGACTTTTCCAGTGAGGCTCGCGATGTTCGCTCGGAGACACGGC
This sequence comes from Terriglobia bacterium, assembly GCA_963747535.1. Lineage (GTDB taxonomy): Bacteria > Acidobacteriota > Terriglobia > Bryobacterales > Bryobacteraceae > CAVVFX01. The sequence goes on along the minus strand of CAVVFX010000022.1, from coordinate 309,497 downwards.
CACTCTTGCCCTTGACGTTAGCGAAAGAGTGGTTAGCGGCATCCCACCGATTGGCTGTACCTGCCGGCACTCATCAGCTTCGGGCGTTTTGCGCCCATCTGGAGGCTGGCCAAACTCAAAGTCAGTTACCGATATGCCCGGTTTCGAGGAAACGACCGCAGCCACTATAGTCCGCACCTTTTCGACGCTCTCGACGACCAGCAGATCCACCGGCCCCTTGCGCGATTCGGGTTGAGGCCGAGTTGCTCCTGAAGGGCCGTGACGATGGTATGGTCGAGACCCGGCCAACGTCATCACAAAGTAAGCGGCTGAAAATCACCAGAGAGCGGGCGCGGTCCCCGACTCGGTCGAAATCCTTTTTAATTAGGTCCTTCGGGAATCTCCGTGGGTCACCGGAGATTCGGGTAGTTCGTGGGGGCCGCCTGCGTTAGTTTTCAGCGTTGTTGGGTTGAAAGAGGTGCGAGCCGAATCTGCTTTGCAAGATCATAAGCGGTCGAGAGATCGCTATCGGTGTAAACGAGAATCCGACCAGCAACGAGTACCGAATTGTTCGGCGAAGAAATCCGTTTTCTGCCGCTCGGCACAGTTCCGTTCCATCCCGGCCCCGTGATGAGATAGTCGCCCGCTCCGGTACCCGTGGTGCGCGTGCCGACATATGCGAAGTCGATGTCAAACGGATCGGTGAACTGCACGCTATAATAGCGACCGGAAAAATCTGGCACATGCAACACTTGCGGTCCGTTGGAGAGATCGAGCCAGCCCACGGTAAGAAGCGTGTCATGGTTCACGCCGACAGTCATTAAATTCGAACCCGAAGTGGACTGCACGGTGAGCGGCTCGGCAAAGAGTGCTTGTGGCTCCGTGTAAAGCGTGTTGATCGGGACGGGGCCGTCGCCGAACCCTTGGTTGAGGATTGCTTTTTTGAAATTACCGTTCACCAAATGCGGCCAAAAAAACGCGAGGAGAAAGGTTCCTATTATCCACGCCACGATAGCGACCGAGCCAGATATGATGAGATGTTTGTGCTTCATATTTAATGTTGTCGTTCTTCGACGATCGGTGGCACTTTGTACTCGCGATCGAGAACGGTTTGACCTGGCAGATACACGCGCATCCAGAGTATGAAATTCCCAGCCGGTGCGGGTAGCCAGTTTGACTCATGACCTGTGGGAGCAGTGTGTTGAATATAGATATCAACGGAGCCATTGGCATTTGGCACGAGGCCAGAGCGATCGCTGATGCTATATCGGTTAATAGGATTCGGTACAAAGCGATTGCCCGCGTCGCCCATAGTGAGTGACCAGAACGCATTGTTGGGCGGAAGTTGTCCTGCCGCAAAACGTAGCGTGTAGTCGTGTGCTCCAGACAGCCTATGCCCCGCGCCATCTTTGCTGGTCGTCCAGTACATCGCCTCTTGCGGTACGTTTATGGGGCCCCTAAATGTCACGTTGCATGCGGCACGTAAAAGAAGGCCGCTGCCGGGCTCGCCGCATCCAAACATGGTGGTCCAGCCGTTTATCTTGGTGACATAAAAAGTCGGGAGAATGATCAACACCGTGATAAAAGTCAGAGCGGCGCCGACGAAAATGCCTTGCACAACGTCCGTAGTGACGGATCTCTTACGGGTTATATGGAAGAAATGCCGCAGCACTGCAAAAAAGAGTACTGCGACAATTATGGGAACGATTATGTACAGCAGCACGCTGAAACATTATCGTACTTTCTCTCTTAGATTAGGGCCCGACAGCAAAACGGTCCCTGCTGAGTCTCTGTGCGTCACAAAGGATCCAGCGGATTCGTGGGCCGCCTGCGCGGGCCGCTGTTGGGAGTGGGCGGCCTGCTCAAGGGCGGGACTGAAGTCGACGTGTCCGGCTGATGGCACGTCGTCACCGGGGACTCTCTCTTTGCCGCTGTTCAGGAACAGCTCGGTCTGAAGCTGCAATCGACGAAGGGCCCGGTTGTAGTAGTGAATTCGACACGACCGCGCGGCAAAAGTTCGCGGAAAGTTCCGGCAGGAAACGGCTTGCCCGGAAACAGCTCGTCTCCCAGCAAAACCACTTGGCCGTGTAGCCGACTCGCCGATCTGCGGAATCGGGGCTGACGCCTGTGATACGCCTATGTGGGAGAATGACGCATCAGCCTTCGCCGAAGAGCCAGTTTCGTCCACCGCGACTTTCGGCCAAGTGATGTTCGAGGCACCCACCGCTGGCGTCGTGCGTTGCGGAAGCGATTCGTTTGTACAGCAACGCCTTCGATGCCGACAGTGTAAGACGAACTCGACCGTCGAGCACCACCTCATTAGGCTATAGCTGACGATTGCGGACCCGCTCGGCGACGCGCGCCCAGGCATCCCGGACTCCTCCGCGCAATAGATACAATTTTAGAGAAAGTTGGGCCTCTGCGTGAGGGTCCAGTGGCTTTCCGGAATCGGCATGGTGACAGGTACGTGCCGGATTTGTCCAGACATCAGGGCTATCCAGCGAGTGTGTGGCTGCAACCCGTCCTGGCGGGCTCGATTCTGTGGCAATAAATGGGGTGTCGGCCGGACGCAATCTGCGATAGTAGGTGATTCCGTCCGAACCTCGTTCCGCCCACTTTGCCGGTGGCGCACCATCACCGGAACATCTGACGATGTAACGGCACGGAAGCCATTCCTCCGCATTCCTGCTCAGTCGTTCAGGGGGTTCAGGGCGGGCCCATCAGCCGGCAGATGCTGGATATCGTAGCGAAAGCTTACGGCGTGCGAGCTGGGTGGCCTTTGAAGCTGCGCCACTGCCATACCTTCAAACATGCCTGCTGCACCCCACCTGTTGAGCAAGGGATTCAACGTCGAGCAGGTTCAGGACTGGGTAGGACACGCCAATATCGCGAACACCATGATCTACGCGCACGTTACCAATTCGCGCCGCGACCAAATGGGAAAAGCCCTCGCGGATTGGAAGTAACCCGCGAGGGCTTTTCGAAACACGAGCTGAGCCAATGACGGGTCCTACTTTCTCCCCAGCGTGGTCTTGTCTGTAATCAGCTTGGCGCCGGGTACGCTGATTCCCGCCTCGATTGCGGCTTTGATCGCCACCTTGTCCACTGTGACCGATAAGTCGTTGGTCGTCGCGGTGAGCACGGCGTCGCGAAATTCCGGGTCCAGGGAGTTGAGGATGTCATCCCACATCGCCGCCCCCATGTGGATCATGGCGCGCTTGTAGTCGAGCGGGATAGCGGCCTCTTCCTTCACGTCCACCGAAGGAGCGCATCCCCGGAGGCACATTACCGTGGTGTTGCCTTCGAGCTTGCGGTACTTGTCTTTGGCGTCTTTGCCGAGCGCCTGAATGCAGTAGGACACGTAGCCTTCGAGGCGAATCTGTTCCGACTCGCGGCCCTTCTTGAACCCCTGGAGCCGTTTTATCTCAGCGGCTGCGAACGCTTGCTGGTTTTCGAGGCGGGCGAGGCGATGCGCGACGCGATCCCGCTTATCGGCGGCGCTGGTTAGCGCCGCCTGGAAGTCAGAGAGAAACTGTTGTTCCTGGTCTGGAGTGACCAGTTCGACTGAGTCTAGCAACGAGTCGAGATGCTCTTCGATGTCGTAGAGTGTCGACGCGGCGGCTGGGACGAGGGCTACTGCCGCCATGTTGCACCTTCCGCGTTCGGGTTATCGGAGGGATACAGTGCCTGCTTTGATGCCGCGATGAAAATCGTCGCAGCTATCGCAGGTATGTCGTCCGCTCCGAACTCAAGCTCAAAGCCCTTCGAGTGGGCATAACGCTCGGCTTCCTGTGTAGCGTCGATGGACGCGATTAGCGCGCTGGCCATGATCTTACTGATCACAGTGTGTGCGATCGGCGGAGTAGAATTGGGGGTGTTGTGGATACCTGCTGTTTGGGTATTCTGAGGCCCGGCGGGTGCTGATAACGCCCGCTGGGCCTTCTGTTGATTGCCCTGCTCGATGGAACGTGTAACTTGATTCTCCAGCATCGTCGGCGGTTCTGGACGGGCCGGTTCAGCGGCATCGCCCAAGCGCTTCACTTCCCACCGGGTAACGCCGTGTTGCTGGCGTTTGCAGATGGCGATAAGCTCCATCTTCCTGATGCCGAGTTGGGTGATCTGGTCCGCGACGTGGAGCGGAACGTAGATCGTATCGTCACCACAGACCGTATACATCATCTGGTCAGGGGCTTCTGGAATGCGACTTTTTACCTGCTTGCCGCCATCGAACTTCAACGCGACCTCGACGGGCACGTTGGCGTCAAATCTGATTACTGACATTGCTATGCGACCTCCTTCATACGGGTCATGCACCGTGCCGGGTGCGCAAGAGGCGAAACGTCGGGCAGGCGTACGAGCGGTCCCGCCCACAGCCCCACTTGCATTTCTTCGGCTTCGTACTCGAAGTGCCCCTCTTCGTCCGCAAGCTGGGCTGCCTCGCAGGCTTCATCGTCGTTCGATTCATAAGTCTCTTCTTGGTACATCGTGATTCCTTTCATTCACCCACTATACGCACCACGCTGCGTATAGTCAATACGTAGCACGCTGCGAAATAGGTATACTTAGCGTGATGGGAAAGAAAATAACGGTCGATGTGACCGAACTCGGAAGGGCGGGCGGACTGGCGACTGCCGCCAATCGCACCGCGAAAGAACGGAGTGAAGCCGCCCGCAAGGCTGTGCAAGCGAGATGGGCGAAGAAAAAGGCCGCGGCGAAGAACGGGACGGCAACCAAATGACGATGAAGGAATGGCTCCAGAAACACGACAAACAGATCGCGGCCCACGAGAAACAAATCGCGGCGACTCGTGCCCTGGTGCAAGAGGGAATGCGGCTGGTGATCGCAACCCGGAAGGATATCCGCGAGCTGAACGCTGCGCAGAAACGCACCGACGCCAGCCTCAAAGCCTTGATCGATCAGATGCGGCGTTCAGGCGGCAACGGCCACACGAAGGCAAAGGTGGACTTGCAGTAACGCTCCACGCGTTGAGAGTGTACGGAAACCATTTGGCGCATCCGCGAGTAATACACCCGTCCAACTCTGATGCCGCCTCTTCGGTCGCATTTCGCTGGGTGTCAAGGTTCCTATATCCGCTCGTAGGAGCAAACGCGAGGCTTCGTTTGGCGGGCGACGGCAGGTGTTCAACAAGGGGTGGGTTGTTGAACATGCAATCTAGGCACCGCGGCCACGACCGCTGATCGCTGCAGGCCCCATGCGAGAAGACTTTCAGGTGGTAGCGTCTGCGAACTGATTCAGGACCTGCCAATCCAAGTGCAGTCGCTGAAAGGATTCCTCAACCCCCTGTATCAAACGGTTCTAGGTCCGCGCACGCGCTTCTTTTTCCTGTTGCCGAGATTTGATTTGGCTTTCTTTCCAGTATTTCCCAATATCTCGGGCAAGGAGTTCAACGAATCCATAGCTGTCGATATCGAATTGGCGTTTGCGTATCCGAAGGCGGAGTAGCCCGATTCCCTTGGAGCCAGTCGTGACCCACTCGAGCGGACATCCTGCAAGTGCTCGGTATATCCGCTGGCAGAGATCGTCAGATGGATCGTCCCCTGGCACTCTATCGCCAAGTTCTTCGACCAACAGTTTCCGTATCTCTTTCAACTGATCACCGTTAGCCGGTCGGTGCGCATCGTCGCAACCCACGACAACGTCAGACCTGCCGGCTTGCAGTCTTTGGCTTATTTGGATTAACAGCGTACTCCCGGTTAAGTCGCTGGTGAGAAAGGGGCAATGCCATTCCCAGGGGCAATAGGATTCACTCGGTGGGGAAGGACTTCCGATTGACGGCGCGGGCCAGTCGAGGAAGATATCGGCCTAATGTCAAGCGCGAATCGGCGTACCCGTGCAACCAACCTGCACCGCCGTGTGGCCGAAGGTGTTTCCGAGGTCACCCACGCCAGCACGCGTTCAATACGAACAAATTGGTCGCCGTGGGCTATGGCATAATCCGCGAATCGTTTGAGCGAGTGGGCTGGGCGATCTGTTTGAGGGCTCGAAAATCGACCCTGGCGTAATCGTGCGCGTCAGCCCGTCTACACCGAGGCGCTGTTCGTTTCCCGCAAGGTCCAAGGACTGCAGCACGCGGTCGTGTGGTGCACGTTCCTGCGATTACTCGCGCGTACTGGTACTTGGTCGCGTATCTAAAGCGCGATGAAATCCAGGCGTTGCTTGATGCAGCTTCAACGGCATTCGGTTTGCGCGATCGCGCGATGTTGCACGTAGCTTACGCATGCGGTCTCCGGGTTGCCGAACTTGTCTCGCTTCGCGGATCAATTCGATAGCCGACTTCCCCCGTCCATCCGCGTGATGGGCAAGGGCCGACGCGAACGTGTTCTGCCGCTGTGGAAGGGGACCACCGCTACCTTGAATGCATGGCTCAAGGTACGCCAGGCCAGCGATGCTCCCGAGTTGTTCCTCAACGCTGGCGGGCGGCCCATGACCCGCGCGGGATTCGAGTACGTCCTCGATAAGCATGTCAGCACCGCCAAGAAGAAACAAACCATCCATCGCGGAAAAGCGTGTCACGCCTCATGTGATTCGGCATAGCTGCGCCAACTGCGTCAACCAACCTCGCAACAGCCTTCGGGTGCGTAACTGATCCGCATGTGCTCGATCAGTTCCGGCGACCGGATTCCGCGTTGACAGAGATATTCTGCCGCGTCGGTGTGGCGTTGCAACTGCATGCTGTAGAAACCGGTGGTTTCGTGCAGCAGAGGAGCCATACCACGCCACTGGCACAGCAAGCCCAAAGCTTGGGGGAACCTAACCTGATGATAGAGTTCGGCGAAACGAATCACATCGCCGCCGCGGCTACAGCCGTAGCAGTAGAAAAGATTCTTATTGGTGTCCACTACGAAACTCGGCTTGCGATCTGATGAAGAGGGCATAACCCCATCCATCGACCACGGCTGAGCGTCCCGTGGACTGCCAATGATGAGCCCGCAAATAGTCCAGCAACGGAATCTGGTGTTTTAGCTGGTCGAGAGCGTGACGGATCATGGACTTTTTGCCTCCAGCCGCAGAATATTGCAAAGCGCGCCAAGATCCCAGGCAAGGATGGTGGATGACCGGAAAAAGTGCTCATTTCGAACACCGGCCTTAGCCCAGGGCCAGACGCTAAGCAGCCGACGCCGCGCCCATCGGCGCACGGTGGATGGATCGGGTAAGCGCGCCGGATCTTTGCAGTGCGGCACGGCCCGCTCTACAGAATCGCCAGAGGCAATCTGCTCACAAGCCTGCTGTCGAAAATGCAAACCGTAATGTGTCGACGGCGTCAACCAGTCGGGCAGGATCGTGAAGGTCGTCCTGCATGGCCGACAGATTCCGCGCCGCACCCAGAAGGCTCGGTGCCGATCGTCGTGGCACTGGCGGAGTCGCCGTCCGTGACCGATGATCGTGTCCTCGCGGCAGACAGGACACCGCCGCGGCAGAAGGACCAACGGGATCACCCCGGGGTCGCTGTTGTCTTTCGCCTCTGGCAGTGCGATAAAAAGAATCAGACTGGCGTGAAGGCCCGCCGCTGACCGTTCCCTGCCAAAGTTTCGATCTGCTGCCGGGCCTTCACCCTCCGGTAAAATCAGTGTCGAACGAAAAAAGAATACTGCTTTACATCGGCGGAAGCGAGCCCTCGATCAAACCTTTGGCCGGATTAAAACGACTACACGCTCATGTGACCACCGTTGTGCACAGCTCTAGCCAAGATCCAGAGCTTTCTCCGAGTGGCCGGTTATCCGCACGTGGCATCTCAATTGCAACCGCGAAGACCTCGGTAAACGCTGGCCGACATAGAAGGACCTATCGACAAGAGCCTAGGCACAAAGGAGGCGTTAGCGGTGCTTTTAAGGAAGCTCGCCATCGACGGCGAGAAGACGCTCCAGGGGGTCGCAGCACTTGCGTACCAGCAGAGCTTCCAGGTGTAGTGCTTTCAGCGTTTGAGCACCGCCTTGACCGGACCGCCCGAACCTTTCTCTCGCTCATCGGCGCGAAGGAGTGGGACCGCCTACCGTAGGGATTCCGCGTGCCGAGAGCCATCGAGTTGGTATACCAGGCGCGCTACATCGGCGAAGTGCGGCACCGTGACGCGAGGAGTCCTGAGGCCGGGCTGAGGTCGAGATCCACCACGAGGATGCCAGGGGTGAGCGACATGAAGGTGGAAGTCAAGCGGCCCGGCGACCTTCCCAGTAGTCCTCGAAGCGCCCGTTGAGATGACAACAACGCAAGGCGAGGATGGCGTTGGCACCGCGGACCGTCCAGAACATTCCGGACCGCTTCAGGCGGGAGCCGATTACCGACTTGCAGCCGGCTTCGATGACGCCGGAACCAACAAAAAGATGTTGCCGACGAAACTTGGGGTATCGCATTCGTTCCGCGTTGCGCTCAAAGTATTCCGCTTCGATGCGTAGTTTCTCTGTGACCTCGGGATTGTTGGAATCGATGGAGCGAAGCGCCGCCACCAGTTTTTCGATTTTGCCTTTATCGAGCAGGCGTTTCTGGTGAGTCTTCATCCAAGCTTTCTGGCTGGCCTCGTCGTTGGGGTGCAAGCGCCGAGCCAACTCCCACAGATGTTGACGGGCATGATAAAGATCGACAATCTGTATCGCTCCGGGGAAATGGAGATCGGCCTGATTCCAGCACCATTCAGCGCCATCGGCTATCACAACCTTCTTTTCCGCGCGATTCCAGCCGCGATTCCAGGCCTCCAGATAAAGGCGCTTGCCAAACTCATCCGCCGTTTCAATAGCTCCCGTATAAGTGGTTGAATGCGGGTCCCGGATGGGATAACCCTCCTTATCCCACGAGGTCTGGGTGAACACACAGCCCAACTTGGCTTCGCGCGTATGCGCCGGTTGGCCCTCAGTCTTGCCTTGCCGGCCCAGCGTCTCTTTTCTCACCACCGGCACTCCGGTCCCATCCATCTGCACATACAGAATGGGAATCGGCTCACCAACGATGACAGGCAGATCTAACTGGACGGCTCGCTGGATCTCCCGTTGCGCGCGTTGGGCAATGTCGTCCCCGATCACCTCCGCTGCTCGCTCCACCGACTTGGTCGTCACCTCCAAGCCAGCGAGCAATTTCATTTGTTCACGACCGTGATCAAACGGCGCGTCCTGACCGACTATCGCCTGCATACGGCGGACCCCAGGTGAGAACTCCGTATTCTCCACATCCAATTCGGCATCGGCCGGAAACTGGCCACCGTGACAGTCGGGGCACAGGTAATAGGGGCGTGATATCTCCACCTGACCCACGGCGGTGAGAATCGATTTGGAGCGCAACTCGCAGTAACGGGCTTGCTTGCCACAAGGACAAGCCACAGTGCGCTGACCGGCCGCCGGAACCGGAAACTGCAGGAGTCGGCTGAGGGCTGCTGCTGCGGCCTGATGCACAACCGAGCGGGCCGCCATTTCGATGGCTTCCAGATCCAGATACCCGCACTTACTTCGGCCGTTGAAGACTGCGTGCAAGAATTGTTCTACCTCCCGCGCGACCTCTTGCTGGATCGCTTCCGCCGTTTTTTTTCCTCTGACGAAATCGTGTCGTCGACCGGGCGCGCCCGACAGATCTTCTCATTCACTTGCAGCAGTTCCAAACAGAGTTGGCGAAAGCGATGAAAAGCTTCCACCTCCCGCTTGACTTTGGATAGTTCAGCCCCAGAAGAGAAACTTTCGCTGACAGTTTTCCCATTTACCTTTCGAGTCAAACGGATATTAGGACCATGGCCAGGCTGCCCTGGTTGATGGCAATGGCAGTTTGGTTTACCGCAACGTCCACTGATGGGTGTGATGGAGCCACTGCGAAAATCACCTAACTGCAAAATCTGGGACAAAATGCCGCTGCGACGTTGTTCAAGATCGATAAGCGTATCCGGCAAGGTGCACCTCCTATCCTAACGTATCACTACGTTCGGATTTAGCAACACAAAAAAAGAGAACTCAACAATCGTTCACTTTGAGGTCGCACACCCGGATGCCAGCGCCGGGGCGCGCGTTGGTGTAGGATGACATCAGGTCGTCCAACCGGAGCAATCGCATGAATGTCCGCCACCTCGTGCCGTCCGTGAGCCTCCGGCTCCTGTCCATGGGATCCCTCATGTTGGCGGCCGGCCTGCACGAGCCGGCTCACGCGTCAGGCGTAGACCTCTCGAAGTTCAGGCCTATCGAGCCGCAGTACATCGCGGCGCTGGGAGACCCGGGGGCCACCTCCGGCAACGGTGCGCAATCATGGGGCCTCTGGAGCCAGGACCCGGGCCCGCGCGGTTGCAAGCTTGACCGATACGATCAATTGAAGGCGGCCGGCGGCGTGGCGCCGTCACAGTGGAAATTCGACGCTGCGGACTGGTGGCTGGAGGAACACGGCTTGATCATGGAGAAGCCGACCTTTCCGCTGCCTCCTGGGAAATACCTCGTCACGGGCGACCGCAAAGTGACGACCGTGCTGACAATCCAGCCCAAGGACAAGGAGGGCAATCAGCGGTGGGAACTCGCCGACGGCGCGACCCTCTACGATGTCACCCATCTAGGATGCCGCTCCGCACGCTACACGCCGGCGACGAATAATAACTCGTGCTCGCCCGCGAACGTTCGGACCACGGGTTTTCCGGTAAATCCAGGGGCGGCCATGCCCGTCGTGAACGGCTGCCGCAAGCAGGACTACGCGGTTCTCATCGTCGTTGGGCTGCCCGCCAATCACTGAGTGGCCGCACGCAGGGCGCGACCGCTCGCCACGTGACCACGCCGACACCCGAACGCTACTTCTCCACCGAGTGGCCGGAGCGCCTCTAAAACAGATTCATAGCGGAAGGATCAGACTATTGCTCCCGAGTTCAAACGCCCTAGTGTTTACCGGGACCAGCGGGCGGATTATCGCTTTATACCGGCCAAAAGACCGAACGAGGGCTCTCTCAGATGAGGCGCGGGAGCGGTCATGAAATAAGTGGCATTGCTACAAATTGAAATTCCGTCAAAGTCGCGATCCGAGACGATTCGGCATCATCACATTGATCCTCCGCGTCCTCGGCGGTTCTCGGCGCCTCCGCGTTAAAATCAGCGCCTGGATAAGCGGACTCACGTACGTCATCAGGATCCTGGAGCCCGGCCCGAAATCTTAAACGCGGAGGCGCCGAGAACCGCCGAGGACGCGGAGGGATTCCAGTGCATAGGCGTCCATTTCTTTTTTCGTTCGAGTTGTCTTACCTGAGGGCGCGCTCACGCCACGCTCGGGAGGTTGCCGATCAAGTTCACAAGGACCCCTTGCGGTCCGCGCCTTCATTGTCCAGAATGGTCCTGCGTAGGTCTTGAGTAACTCGCCACGCCACCGCACTGGATCGGGCAGACTTTAGCCGGTTAAGTCGCCCACTCGGAGAGTGCCCGGTTCTGTTCGCCCATCGTTGCTAAGCCGCCGCATCGCAATGGGGCGCCGCAACGCAAGCCATGCGAACCTCGCCCGCCTGGAAGCCGGTCGCCTTGCTTGGGCATGCGACTAAGCGGCAGGCATGTCCCGCTGCAGGTGCCCTCCGTGGGACAAGAACGGCTCGGGCGGATAACAGGCCCCGAAACGGATGGATTCGATTTTAGTGGTTGGCGAAGCTGGTGAAGTCACCCTTCCGGATGGATTCTTTCTGGCTTTCTTTTAGAACGCCCCAAGAATCATAACTCCCAGGACTAAAACGGAGGATTGTCGGTGAGAGCATGACTGGAATTTTGTTCTTGAACGCCAACACCTTGATCTCATCAAAATTATCGACGCGGGGCTCCAACGCGCTGAGCGCCCAAACCATGTGCTCGGTGCCGGCCTGGTAGTGGCCCGTCTTGCCGCTCAGGTATGAAATTTTTCCCATGCGTGCCTTCATTTCGCCGCCGCACATGATATTCGCGCCCGCCAGAAAGCTGGAATGATGAAGCATGCCCTTTACGTGATTGCCGACATACATCCAGCCCGTTTCGCTCATCACCCAGATGGCGAAGCCTCTGCCTGAATGGACAGTTTGCATTTCACTGGTATCGAATTCCACGCCATTGAGCATGGCTGTGCCCGCCACAAATCTCAGGCGATGACTCCGTCGGCCAGCCTGGTCCAGGTAGGCAACTCCCTTCATGAAAGCTTTTACCATGGAGGGCTGGATGTTTGAGTCTTCGCTACTGGCGCCTTGACTTCTGTGAGTGTTGCTCAACTGGAATCTTACCTTGCCCTTCACCAACATCAGGCGATCCCAATCACTCATGGAGTCCAGCCACTTATAGAAATGCTTGCAGTCCTTATCTCCCGGATCATGGGTTTTGTAGGCGTCAAGGCACACCTCCAGCAGGTCTCCCATGCGGTGCTTCTTATCCTGCCGTTCCAGCAGGTAATGCCCTTGCAGCTTTAGCGGGTCCGGTTTCTTGATTTGGGAAATAAACTCCGTCCACACCGTAGAACCAACGTCGGGACGGTTTTCTAACTCAATCAACTCTTTCTCAATGTCGTGCCCATTACCACCGACGTCGGGTACTGTATAGTGATCGCCGGCGTCGATCGACGAAGCAAATTCGTTGGGGTCAAGGTTGAGGTCTGGCACGTAGTATTGAGGCATTCCGCTGGTCCGTTCTGGTTTCATCTAAGATAACCCACCCGGGGAACATTTGTAAGCCCAGAACGAGAGAGCACGAGTGGAGCCGGTATGGACGCTCCGAAGTTGAAACGAGATCCGCAGACCATTTCGTGTGCATTCGTGGCCCGGTCTTTTCTGCTACCTTCCTTCTCATGTCCCCCAATATCGCCCAACTCCGCCACATCCTGGAGACCCTCGCCTATCGCGCATGGGCGACCTTTTCGAATTTGGGCACTCCATCTCGCCGACGGCCGTCACGAATGGCCTAACGCCACCCCGCTGTCAGCCCAAAGGATACAATGCGGAACCTTGCTCAATTCTGCACGAGCCCATTCCATTACGGGACCACCGAGATCCCATTCTCCACCGACGTGACGCCGGGCGCAGACCATGCGATTCGTTCGGCCTCTTCTTTCTCGCTCCACGACCGTACGGTGCCGCGCAATATCACCTTCTCTCCGTGCGCTTCCACGCTGATTGTGCGGGCCTCCAACTCGGCGCTCCGGAGAATCGCGTCTTCTATCTTCTGCTGCACCTTTTCCGGCGTCAGTTCGGTCTTGATCCTGATCTCATTGCTGATGCCCCTGACGCCCTCGATCTTACGCACAGTCTTCTCCGCCGCCTTCCGCTGAAATTGCCAGCGGACCTCGCCCTCGAGTGTTACCCAGCCGTCCCGTACCGTCACCTTGATCTGGCGGCTCGGGATAAAGATATGATTGCCGAACGCATCCACGATATCGTGTGCGATCTCGGTGTCGGTTCGTTTCGAATCGAGCCTGACCTCGATCTGATTGACCACTGCTCGGACGCCGTACACTCGTTTGGCAGCCTTTTCAGCTTCATACTCCGCCCAGAAGCTCGGTACGACACCATTCAATGTGACGACACCGTCATTAACGGCCACCGCGATAACGCAATCAGCCAGTTTGGGGTCCCATTGCAACTCGAACATCACATCCTTGCGGATGGCTTCATCAGTTCTTTTTGTGACTTCGGCCAATGCTGCCATGATCTGCGACACCTGCAAGCAGGCTGCCAGGGAACGAAGCCGGCACCGCGGGACTGTTAGACCCGGCGTCCACTCACAGACCGTCGAATGCTGGAAAACGGCCGTCTATCGGCAGATGCAGTTACTCGGCAGGCGACCTATGCGTGGCTCCGGCCAGAGCGCTACACTAGCCGTACTAGGGTTGAGGAGCCCATGGCAACCTTGGCACGACCCGGCGATCCCAGTGACGACGATCCTGGAGGCTTTTCTCCCGACGATAGAGAAGTCTCGGGCCGTCCGTCAGGAGCGCCGGCTGAGGGTGATTCCATGGCTGTCCCGGAGTCACCATTTACGCCGCCGGTCCGGATCCTCGTCGCCGATGGCAATGATGATTTGCGCGACTACGTGAAGCGCCAGATGGGCGGCTTTTACGAAGTCGATTTGGCAAGCGACGGGGCGGCTGCCCTCTTGGTGGCGCGGGCAAATCCTCCCGATCTGCTGCTGGCGGACGTAATGGCGCCTGAGTTGGGCGGTTTCGGGCTCCTGAAGGAATGGCGGGCCGATCCCCGATTGCGTCACATTCCGGTCATTCTGCTATCCGCTCGAGCAGGGGAGGAATCGCGCATCGAAGCATTGACAGCCGGGGCGTCGGACTACCTCGTCAAACCCTTCAACGCCCGTGAATTGTTGGCCCGCGTGAGCATCTGCCTCGAGATCGCACGGGAGAACCGCACCTCTTTGGAACGGGAACAGGGATTGCGGATCTCGGCGGAGAAATCGGAAGCGCAAGCGAAGGAAGCGTTGGCGGTAGAGGTAACCTCAACGAACCGCCTCCACGAGTTGAGCACCCGGCCACTCATGAAAACCGAATTTCAGCCCCTGTTGGAGGAAGTGCTGGCCGCAACCGTCGCGCTACAAAACGCGGATTTCGGCTGCGTTCAACTCTATAACCCCGCCACCCGGTCCCTGCAAATTGTGGTGCAGCAAGGATTCAAGCCGGACTTTCTCGAGTACTTTCGGGATTGTCATGACGAAACCACGATCTGCGGGCGCGCCCTCCTCCAGGGCGCGAGGGTCATAGTTGAAGACATTCTGGTCGACGAAGATTTCGCGCCGCACTGCCAGGTGGCTCTAGCCGCCGGTTATCGTGCCGTACAATCCAGTCCGATATTTAGTAGCAAGGGCGAGCCATTAGGGGTGATCTCAACTTACTTTCAACAGGCGCACCGGCCCACGGCCCGGGAGTTGTGTTTCACCGATCTCTACGCCCACCTGGCCGCTGAGGTCATGGAGCGCCGGCGGGCCGAGGAGGCGCTGCGTTCGAGCGAAGCCCGCTTCCGTTCCCTGCTGCAAGGCTTGCCTGCCGCGGTCTACACCTGCGATGCCGCGGGTTACATCACTTTCTTCAATGAAGCGGCGGCGGCCTTATGGGGACGGAGGCCTGAGCTCAAAAGCGAGCGATGGTGCGGATCGCTAAGAATGTTTCGTCCGGACGGCTCGCCCGTGGCGTTAGATCTTTGCCCCATGGCCTTGGTTTTGCGAGACGGAGGGACCCTGTCGGGTGAGGAACTCATCATCGAGCGCCCCGACGGGACGCGCCGCACTGTCATGGCTTGTCCGGAAGCGATTCGCGATGATTCAGGACAGGTGGCCGGGGCGGTCAACATGGTGTTGGATATCACCGGGTACAAAGCCGCGCAACAGGCACTCCAGAAGAGCGAAGATCGCTTTCGGCAGTATTTCGAGCTGGGGCTGATCGGCATGGCGATCACTTCACCAGCAAAACGAATTCTGGAAGTGAACGACGAGTTGTGCCGCATCCTCGGTTATGAGCGAAGCGAGTTGCTGCAGAAGACTTGGGCGGAGTTGACACACCCTGACGATCTCGCCGCTGATGTCGCCCAATTCCATCGCGTTCTGGCGGGCGAGTTCGATGGCTACACTTTGGACAAACGATGGATTCGCAAAGACGGCCAGGTTATCGACAGCATCATGGCGGCGAACTGTCTGCGCCGAGCCGATGGTTCAGTGGACTATTTCGTCGGATTGGTCCAGGACATCACCAAGCGAAAACGCGCCGAGGAGAAAGTCCGGGAGAGTGAAGAGCGTTTTCGTGGGCTGGTGGAATCGATACCACACCACGTCTGGAGCTTCCGCAAGGATGGCACGCCAGGCTATTGGAACCAGCGGCTGGCTGATTACACCGGGCTCACTGCGGAGCAATTGAAGCAGGGAGGATGGGGGGCTCTCCATCCGGATGACGTGGAGCGCGTCCGGGAGGCGTGGCGTAAGGCATGGGCGGATGAGACACCCTACGAAATGGAACAACGCATTCGCGGGCGCGACGGACGCTACCGCCGTTTTGTCTGCCGTGCGGACCCGATTTCCGACTCGCAGGGCCGCTTCGTTGAATGGTTCGGCACTTCCACGGACGTCGAGGAGCGAAGGCGAGCTCAGGAAGAATTGCACCATGCGCAGTCGGAACTCTTTCGCGTAACGCGCCTGACCAGTCTGGGTGAACTGGCGGCAGGGATCGCGCACGAGGTCAACCAGCCCCTTGGCGCGATCGTGAACAATGCCAATGTCTCTTTACAACTCGCTAACGGGGAAACCGCGGCGGCCCGTCAAGAACTTCGCGAAGTGCTGTCCGACATTGTCAATGATGCCAATCGGGCGAGCGCCATCATCGCGCACATGCGGGGGCTGATGAAACAGGTTGCACCGGGTAGGGAACCGCTGCAACTTGCCGACCTGGTGCGGGACGTGCTGGCGCTCGCCGAGCGCGAGATCGCCGAGCATCGGATCACGGTCCGAACCGAAATTCCTAATGAGTTGCCGCCCATATCAGCCGATCTTGTGCAAATGCAGCAGGTACTTTTCAATCTGGTGATGAATGGTATCGAAGCCCTGAGCGCAACCGAGACTTCTCGTCGCGTGCTGACGATCGGGGGACAGGACGCTACTTTAAATGATCGGTCCGCGGTCCAGATTACAGTACGCGACCTCGGCTGCGGATTCGGCACACAGGATCCCGAACATCTCTTCGAATCTTTCTATACCACCAAGCCCCACGGTCTCGGCATGGGATTGCGCATCAGCCGTTCCATTGTGGAAGCTCACGGCGGAAAGTTATGGGCCCGGATGAATGAAGATGTAGGCGCGATATTCTTCTGTTTATTGCCGGCGGTGTTGTGAACCAGCCTGATTCCATTGTGTTCGTTGTCGACGACGATCCGTCGTTCCGCCGCTCCGTGGAGCGGCTTCTGCGAATGGCGGGACGCGAGGTTCAAGCCTTCGCCTCGGCGGAGGAGTTTCTGCAGAGCTGCCGGCCCGATGTGCCGGCGTGCCTGGTGACCGACGTGCGGATGCCCGGACTGAACGGCCTGGATTTGCAGAGCGAACTGGCGCGCGCCGGCTGCCTGATTCCGGTCATCTTCATCACCGGCCACGGCGACGTCCCGACCTCGGTGCGCGCGATGAAAGCGGGAGCGACCGAGTTTCTCACCAAACCATTCTGCGAGCAGGAGTTTCTCCAGGCTGTGAGCGAAGCGCTGAAGCGGGACCGCGAAGGCCGGGAGCGCAGGGCAAGGCTGGCCGAATTACAATACCGCTATCAATCACTCACCCCGCGCGAGTGCGAAGTGATGAAACATGTTGTCACTGGCATGCTCAACAAGCAAGTGGCAGCCAGGCTGAATACGTCGGAAAAGACCATCAAATTTCATCGCGCCAATGTCATGGATAAAATGCGGGCTGGATCGTTGGCGGAACTGGTCCGAATGGCCGGAAATCTCGGACTTTAAGGCACAACTTATGATCGTACTGGCCTAAAGTCCAGTAGATTGCTTTTCTCTCACAGCGATACTAATGTACAGACAAAGAAGAGCGGTACGCCACCCACTGTATACTTCCCCGTAGTCACGATAAGTCGCGATCGCTAACCCCGGGCGGGAAAAAGGAACATACGATGTATGAATTCTTTAAGAATTTGTTCTCCTCCGATTTCATGGGACATGGTTACTGCTATCTCTGGAAGCCGGAAATTGTCTGGTTACACGTCATCTCGGATAGCGCCATCGCTTTGTCTTACTATGCAATTCCAGTGGAGTTGTTCTATTTTGTACGCAAGCGGAGGGACCTCCCATTTCACTGGATGTTTGTGATGTTCGCCCTCTTTATCCTGGGCTGTGGAACCACGCACCTGATGGAGGTTTGGACTCTGTGGCATGGTACCTACCGTCTTTCGGGTGTCATAAAGGCAATCACCGCCGCATTCTCCATTGCCACAGCGGTCCTGCTGGTGCCCCTCATGCCGAAGGCCCTGTCTCTAACCAGCCCCGCCCAGTTGCGCGCCGCGAACCAGGAACTGGAAAAAGAAATCCTGGAGCGCCGCCGCGTCGAACAGGCGCTTCATAGGGCTTACGACGAGGTCGAGAACATAGTACGGCAGCGCACCGCCGACCTGGCCAGAACCAATGAGCAGTTACAAGCCGAGATTGGCGAGCGACGGCGCGCGGAAGAACGCTTGCGCCGGAGTGAGGCGTTCCTGGCTGAGGGCCAGCGCCTGAGTCACACCGGCAGCTGGGCCTGGAAGGTTTGCTCAGGCGAACTCCTGTTTTCGCAGGAGACCTTTCGAATTCTCGACTTCGATCCGCAACAGCCGGCGCCGTCCTTTCACGATGCGATGGAACGGATTCACGCGGATGACAGGACCTTCGTGCACTCCGTCCTCGACTCTGCCGCGCGGGAACGAACGAACTATGAATTCGAGGTCCGGCTCTCGCTCCCTGACGCCTCCGTCAAGTATGTTCACTGTGTCGGTCATCTCCCGGCCGAGGAAACTACCGATCCGGAGTTCGTCGGGACAGTAATGGATATTACAGAGCGCAAGCGGGCTGAGGAGTCCTTGCAGGCCGCGCAGTCGCAACTGGCACACATGTCTCGCGCAACTACGGTGGGCGAATTCGCGGCTTCGATTGCGCACGAAATCAATCAGCCGCTCGCCGCCGTCGTAACCAATGGAAACGCTTGTTTACGCTGGTTGGGCCGCGCCGAACCCGATCTGGGTGAAGCGCGCGACGCCGTCACCCGGATTGTCAAGGAAGCCAATCGCGCCAGCGAAGTCATCAAGAGAATCCGCGCTCTCTTGAAGAAGAGCCCCCCGCAGATCGTTCCGCTCGACGTGAATGAAGTTATCAGTGAGGTGCTGACTTTGACGCGGCACCAGATTCTCAGAAATGACGTTTCACTGCGGACCGAACTGGCGGTCGGAGTTACTTCCGTAAAAGGTGACGCCATCCAACTGCAGCAGGTCGTCCTTAACCTGGTGGTCAACGGTATCGAAGCCACCAGGGCCAGGACCGATGGCCCCAGGGAGCTTGTGATTCAGTCGCAAACTCGGGAACCGGAGGGCGTTCTCGTATCCGTCTGCGATTCCGGTATTGGTATCGACCCCGACAAGGCGGACCATATATTCGAACCCTTCTTCACCAGCAAACCCGAAGGAATGGGAATGGGGCTGGCGATCAGCCGCTCAATCATCGAAGCCCACGGCGGCCGGCTCTGGGCGTCGTCAAATCAGGGTGGGGGCGCCACCTTCCAATTCTCCATTCCGGCGCTACAGGAGGTTTAGAACAATGACGGACGATATACCAGTCGTTTACGTGGTAGATGACGATCAGGGTCTGCTGCAGGCTTTGTGCAGCCTGTTCCGCTCAATCGGCCTACCCGCGCGGTCGTTTAAATCGGCGCGCGAATTCCTTGACGCCGCGCTCAAGGACTCCCCCGCCTGTCTGGTAGCTGACATCCGGCTGCCCGGCCTTAGCGGCCTCGATCTGCAACATGAGCTGGCTCTTCGCGAAATTCAGATTCCGATCGTCTTCATTACCGGACACGCCGACGTCCCCATGACTGTCAAGGCAATGAAGGCGGGCGCCGTCGAGTTTCTCACCAAGCCCTTCCGCGACCAGGATCTGCTGGACGCCGTTCAAAGTGCTATCGACGGAGACCGCGTAGCCTATCGGGACCGGGCCGCGTTGGCGGATCTGCGAGCGCGCTATGACTCTCTCACGCCGCGCGAACGTGATGTCATGCGATTGGTTGTCGCCGGGATGCTGAACAAACAGGTGGCGGGAGAGTTAGGCACAAGCGAGATTACGGTGAAACTGCAGCGAGGCCGGGTCATGCAAAAGATGTGCGCGGCATCGCTGGCGGACCTGGTTCGCATGTCCGAGGGTCTTACACGCGTAATGAAAACGAGGAGTGCCGGTCAAAACCTCTAACAGGGCTGCGAATTATACCAAGGTATGATTGTCGATCCTGTAATGGGGATGATACTGTTTTCGTAGGATGAAAGACTTACACGGCGGCAACGCGCTGATCGCAGCGGTAGATGATGATGAGGCTGTCCGCACTGCGATCAGCAGCCTCGTGCGCTCAGTAGGGTATCGATGCGTAGGCTTCGATTCCGCCGAAGCTTTTATGGAATCCGAAGGACTGACCAAGACCGATTGCGCGCTGCTCGATATCCGCATGCCGGGGATGGACGGCCTCGATCTTCAGCGCACGCTCGGCGAGATGAGATGCGAGATTCCGGTCATCTATGTGACTGCATCGTCGGATGCCGAATTGCGCGAACGGGCGTTCCGCCAGGGGGCGGTCGCATTCCTCGTCAAACCATTCGGCGACGAAGACCTTTTGGATGCGATCGATCACGCCTTGTGTGGCGGCCCTCAAGCGGTCCTGCCGGCAAGTGGCAACAGGTAGCACGCGACGAGGAAGCGTGCGTCAGGGCGGAAGTGCTCCCTCGCCTCGGTGCTTACCGCCAATAGCCACCCACGAATGCCCAGCCGCCGTGCTGATGGACCCAGCGCGGCGGGATCCATCTCGCTCCGGGCCACGGTGCTGCCACCCAGCCGCCCGGAACCCATACATACGCGCCGCCGTCCCACCGGTAATATCCCGGAATCCACACGTAACCGGGTCCCGGCGCCGGAACTGGCGACTCGACCACCACCGGCGGGGGACCGATCCGAACAAAAAACCGCGCGCTCATTGAAGCAGCGCCCAGCAACAGAATAATTAGTAATTTGCGAAGCATGATTTTGTTCCTGAAATAGTCGCCGCTAGGGAGCGATGGTGATGTAGTTCTCCACTTTGTTAGCGCCCGGTGCCGACCAGGCTGCCCGCTCCGCTTCGTCCTTCTCGGCGTATGAACGAACGCTGCCGTACAACTTGACGACGCCGTCATCGACGCTCACGGTAATGCGGCGGGCATCCAGCTCGGCACTCCGCTTGAGTGCTTCCTCGATCTTCCGCTTAATTTCGGTGGGCGAAACCCGCGGTTTGAGATCGATGTTGTTGATGACCCCGATCACTCCCTTCAACTTCTTGACCGCGGACTCGGCGAGGGCTTTTTGATACTGCCACTCGACCGTTCCTTCCAGCGTTACCCAACCGCCTTTGACCGTCACCTTGATCTTGTCACTGGGCAGGCTGATGTGGCTTTGAATCTCCTGGACCGCATCCCGTGCGATCTCTGGATCCGTCCGCGTTGACGCCAGTTTCACTTCGATGTCGTTGGCCACCCCCTTCACGCCAAAGACCCGTTTCGCAGCCTTCTCAGCGGCGTCTTTCTCCCAATAGGAGGTGACATACCCGGACAGTGTGACGACGCCGTCTTTTACCGCCACGGCGATGTCCGGTGAAGTGATCTTGGGATCCCATTTCAATTCGGACACGACGCTTTCGCGGATCGATGCGTCTGTCCGGGTTGGTGTTGCAGTCATTGTTGCCATTACTGGCCTCCTGTAAATGTCATTGGTTTTCCGGCACGCCGGTACACGCGGAATCAATGCAACCACGGGGCCATGCATCGAACTGCTCAGGCGGCTCAGGTTGGCTGCGCGGCCTCGAAGCGAGTTGTCTAGAGTTAGACAAGGTACGTCGATAGAGCGGCGGGGGAGGAAGAGGCTGCGCGCAAAGATCCCAGCCGGCGGAGCCAAAAGCTTGGCATTGCAGTTGCCATTGGAGCGTACGACATGACAACCATGGCTAGCGACGCCCATTACAAGATCCGGATCTATGGAAGAAGCGGATCCGCATTAGGCTACATGATCCGGGATTTCCTGCATCGCTGCGATATCGATTTCGAGTGGATTGAACTGAGGAGCGACGAAGAAGCCCACCACCGCGTCGGAGTCTCCAATCTGCATGACAGTCGTCTGCCGGTGTGCGAATTTGCGGACGGTAACCGGCTGGAGTGTCCGACCATTCGCCAGATTACGGAAAAGCTCGGCTGGTACCGGGATCCGTCCCGCACGGAGTACGATCTGGCTATTTACGGTGCGGGCCCTGCAGGGCTCAGCGCCGCGGTTTACGGGGCGTCTGAAGGACTGACCACCGCGCTGGTGGAACGTTCCGCGGTGGGCGGGCAGGCTGGAAGCAGTTCCCGGATCGAGAATTATCTGGGCTTTCCCGCCGGCATCAGCGGCGCCGAACTCGCGGATCGCGCCCGGGAGCAGGCGTGCCGGTTCGGCGCCGAGATCCTGATCGGACGTGAGGGAGTACGTGGCGAGTTTCTGCCCGGCAGGGGAGTCGGATACCTTGCAGACGGCACCAGGATCAGCGCACGTTCCACGATCTGCGCCACCGGCGTCGAGTACCGCCGGCTCAACCTGCCCGATGAGGACCGATTTTTGGGAGCGGGGGTCTACTACGGCGCCGGCGCCAGTGAAGCGTCGCTGTGCCAGGGCACGGAGGATGTGTTCGTGGTGGGCGGCGGCAACTCCGCCGGACAGTCCGCCATGCATTTCTCGCACGTTGCCCGGACTGTCTACTTGGTGGTCCGCGGGGGATCGCTGAAGAGCACGTTGTCGAAGTATCTCCTGGATCGCATCGCCGCCGCCGGAAACATTCGCGTGCTCACCCATTGCGAAGTGACCGCGATAGAAGGCGACGAGATTCTGCGTTCAATCACCATCACCAACGAATGCATCGGCGACCGCACGAAACACGACACGCGCTGGCTGTTCATCTGCATCGGCGGCGGGCCGAACACTGCATGGGCGAGGGAGGTCGGTATCACCCGCGATGAAGGGGGCTACCTGGTGACCGGCCCGGACCTGCTACTCGACAATTTATCCCCCAAAAGCTGGCCCCTCGACAGGAACCCGTACTACCTGGAAACCAGTGTGCCGGGAGTGTTCGCGGCAGGCGACGTGCGGCACGGTTCCGTGAAACGGATGGCCTCGGCGGTGGGCGAAGGGGCGATGGCGGTGGCGTTCGTGAATCGTTATCTCGCCGGCGCTTGAGTATCAGGCACAGTGGGCAGCCGTTCATTTTGGTTGAACGGCTGCCGGACGCCGAGAGAATGAAAACGCTTGAGCGAATCCTGAAGCTTAGCTAAAAGACCCTTGCCCGACCGTCCAGCTTCAGTCTGATTCCCTGCGCGTAGAGCGGCCTGTAGCTGTTCTGTCCGCGGTTCCATAGCCCAGCGCCTCCGCGAGCTCCAGTTGGCCTTTCGCCGCAGTGAGCATCCCGCGCAGCTTACCTTTTCGTCGGCGTTGAGATTGCTTTTCACTCGCGTGCTGTTGCCGTTAGTTCATCCGCCCGGCTACGCAGATCAGCATGAGCGAAATGGGTCCAGGACTTCCTGTGCCTTCAAGACTCATTATCGCGAGGCCTGGTTTCCAGAAGACTCTGCATAATCTTTTCTATAAGATCGGGTTGTTGGACGTTACGGGGGTGCCGGTTTGGTAACGACGGTCCAAAACGCATCGTTCGAGCGTTCGATCATGCTGTCTATACGTAGACAAGTTATTCCGAATTCCGTTGATATTCACGTGCAACAACGAGGGAGATGAAGGCTGTTCTCACGGTCCACCGAGTGCAATGACAGAATCATGCGCGTGAGATACACGCTCCGGGCGACCGTTCTGAGGCCCTCGCCGAACACCAGTAATCACCCGCCTCAGGAGCGTTGAGATGTCGAACGGTGTGCCTCACGCGACTCTACGCAAATATCTCGAATTGACGCAGGATGTGATCGTAGTCGGACTCTGCCTGATACTCTTCACCGCGATGGGCCTCAAACTCTTACAGCTGGGTCTGGCGATCATGCGAGGCGTGGACTTTTCGCTCGTAGTCGGGGATATTCTGTTCATCCTCGTACTCTTGGAGGTGTTTCGGCTGCTGGTGATCTATCTCGAGGAACATCGTGTTTCAGTGGCCACCATGGTGGAGGTGGGGATTGTCAGCACCCTGCGCGAAGTGATCTTAATCGGCCCCCTGAATATCAACTGGCTGCTGCTGCTCGTCTTATGCGCGTTTCTGGTCACGCTTGGAATCCTGTTGCGTTACGCCGGGATTCGGCTGACTTCCCATCCGCCGGCTCAACGCGAGGAACGTGCCAGACTGTGGCAGCCTGAATGCCGAGAATCATGAAACACCAAGTCGAGTTCAAGAGCTTTGAGCCCACCGCCTCCGCAGTCTAATCGAAAGTCGGGTCGCACACCTCGACCGGATCTCCCGGCGCTTCGAGGGGATCCCAACCGCCCGCGCAACCAGGTCATCGGCGCGTGGTTCAATCCTGCGGCATTCAGGACGCAGGCGATCCACTCTTTCGACGGCACTGCCGATCGTAACATCATTGACGGGCCAGGAATGAAGAACGTCGACATGGGCATCTTCCGCGCGTTCCGCATCACCGAGAGCAAGAGCCTGCAGTTCCGGGCGGAGGCGACAATGCTTTCAACCTGGTGAATCTCTCAAATCCCGGCACCAATGCGGGCAGTACGTCGAATTTCGGCAAGATCACCGCCGGAAGTATGCGGCAGGTGCAGATGGGCCTGAAGCTGGTGTTCTGATATCCTCAACGGACGTTGACCGGCAACAAGACAGTTTGTCCCTTGCGATTCACGAGCAAGAGTGCGGGCCGGTCGCCTGATTTGGCGAGCGCCGACCGCACGTCGTTCACTGAACGTACGGGTTGCCGGTTAATCTGTTCGATTACGTCCCCGCGCTGAATCCCGGCTTCGGCCGCTTTGCCCGCGGGGTCGACGTTCGCCACT
Source organism: Terriglobia bacterium (assembly GCA_963747535.1). Taxonomy (GTDB): domain Bacteria; phylum Acidobacteriota; class Terriglobia; order Bryobacterales; family Bryobacteraceae; genus CAVVFX01. Next base: position 284,863 of record CAVVFX010000022.1, on the reverse strand, counting down.
ACGAAGTCCCTGGGTGGTTCGCGGGAGCCCGATTTGTTCGGCAATATCAGGCGTCACGGTTTCGACTTCAATTCCGAGTTGTCCTCGAGAAGAGCTTTCGACACTGTTATCGTCGCCGGCGCCGAGATCACGATTGGATTCGGTTTTGGTTGAACGGCTGCCGGGCGCCGAGAGAATGAAATGACTATCCGACAAATTTAAAACGCTTGAGCGAATCCTGAAGCCTGGCGAAAAGGCCCTTGCCCGACTGTCCAGCTTCAGTCTGCTTCTGAATCTCCGCAATCTGCGCGTAGAGCGGCCGGTAGCTGTCCGCGGTTCCATAGCCCAGCGCCTCCGCGAGCTCCAGTTGGCCTTTTGCCGCAGTGAGCATGTCGCTCAGCTTGGCGTTTTCGTCCGCGTTGCGATTGCTTTTGGCCGCCTGTTTCTCCGCGTCGCGGAGTAGCCACTGGGCACGGATCTTCGGCAGCGGGACGATGTAGTCCTCCACGACCAGGGTGTTCAGCGCTGCATAAAGCGCCGTCTTGGCCTCGTCCAGCTTGCCTGCGTCAATCAAGGGAACGACGGCTTTGATCGCGGCAGGATAGGTTACCAGCGGCAGGTCGGTCACCTGGAGTTCTGCCTCGCTGACGAGTCTCTGAAGAAGCGTACGCGCCTGCTGCACCTGGCTGCTTGCCAGATCGTCCCTGGCCAGTTTGACGGCGGCTTTCACGCTGTCCGCGGTCGCGTAGAGATCGTGAATGGTGGTGACCAGGGCCACCGGCGCAAGAGCCAGCGATCGGTCCCGGGCAACAACCAGATCCAGTTTCCCGGTGGCGCGCTCCAGGGCTGCAAGGGCCGCCTGCTTGTCGCCCTCGTCCAGCGCGGCGATTGCGTTGCGCGTCTCGTCGAGCGCCGACTGGGCGTCGGCGAGCAACTTCGCCCGCCTCTCGGTATCCATCTTACCGATTTCGGTTTGAACTTCAGGCTCCACGGATTGCGTCTGGCCGCTTTTGGGCTCCGCCTTTTGCGCCTCCATTCGATTGGACGCAGCCTCCACCGAGTATCCCTGGGATCTGTCTCCGCAGCCGATGCTCAGGCTCAGGCAGAACCCGGTAATGGCGATTGCGACGGCTCTCCGCGCACGGTGTTGATTTCCTCGATTGCCCATATTTGTTATTCCTTTCGTCGACCGAATGCTTGCCGGTCATGCCCGAGTGGATGCATCTGCCGGGCCACACGAAATCGCCCGGATCATTTCCTTTTCTTGAACCGCCTGGCGGAGTCGTCACTTCGCAGGATCTGCCAGTAGCATTGAGGAGTGCGACACGGTTCGTCTATCCGTAGACGAACGGCCCATAGACGACGGCTACGAAGCCGGGCCCTATCCAGAACTGTAGTTCTTTGACTTCCTTATCCGCGAACGGATGCCACTACTATACGAAAAATGACTTCTACTCTGGCGCGCCGCGCAGGCGCGGTTTCCGCGAACGTTTGTGATAGCCTGTCTCCAAATGTGGTATTGGCCGCTCATGGAGATCGGCGCGAAAGCCGCCACGGTTGGCTGTACTATCCCCTCAACCGTGGAAGCAACGGCTACGATCCGGCGGATCTCGCGGAGCTGACCAGGCTGATCGAGCAGAAGGTGAAGACGCGGAGGGCCCGACTGGAGGCTCCGTCTACAAAGAGCCGGAGCCATTCGGCGCATACTCGATGATAGCGCCACCGGTTGTACCTGGCCAGGGAGAATTGAAAAACTTCTATAGCGTAGGTACTGAATCCTGGCCGAGGGCTGTTTTTTCGTTGACTACAAAACCGGCGGAAATGTTGTCGTTTTATTTATCCCGGCGCTAACAAGGAGCCGAGTGAAGTTCCTCCAGCACTGGGACTAATACCTTCTTGAGCGTCGTGCCACGTGAATCTTGCGCACCGAACCCGGCGCGTCCCATGCCGACCGGCCCCCCGGCCACATGCGCTACGAAAAGCCCACGCTCACGGAAGCGTTTGGACTGCGTAATGGATCACGAGGAGGAATGGAACAAGAAATCGCCGCCTGAAAAGATCTCCTGACCTGTGCTCGCCCATTTTCGGCGTGAAGATGAAACTTGGAGATCGTCGCGTACCGCTTACGTACCGACTTTCTCAAACTCCAGCGATTATGCCGAATACTGCGAATCCTGTTTTCAACAAGTTGCGGGTTATCAATGGCAGGAGACGTTCCGAATCCCACTCTCTCCGCCATTACAACAAAAGACTTAGTTGCTCGCAATGCATTTTCAGGTGTCCTTGGCGAATTGGCCTCAATACGATGGCTCGTGAGGTATTGTTACCATTGCCGGGGTGCGCGACTTCATCCTCCTGTTCATTCACCATGGTCCGACTGGCAGGGCTTGGGGGAACTCCGTTCCATGGTTGCCGAATCCGGGCTGATCCGCCATCAACTGCTGCTCCTTAATCGCGGACGCAAGCATGCGCCCAACCTGCGCGCCACGGATCGCCTCGTCGCTGGTTTGCCCATGTCGATCTGAGCCCGCCGAGCCCTAAAAACAAAACGCCCGCCGCGGCGTTAGCCGGGCACGCATCGGGCAGGCTCGCTGCACTGCTTACGTGGACTGCTCTACAGGGCGCGTCTCGGTCCGGGAACTTCTCCGTTGCGCGAACCCAGATAGCCGGCCGAAGGCATCATCTGATCCTGCGTGAATCCCGCGCCGCCCCGGAGAAATGTGCCGCTCACGTCAGGCGCGCCGAAGAGATCATTCAGCAGCGAGGTCGAGGGAAAGAACCGCTTGTAGTATCCGAAGTAAGTCTTGGATCGCGCGAAAGATCAGGACGGGCAGGACGCCAAAAGGGGCTGGCATGCACCGTCTCCGCGCTCGTTTGCGCGACGGTCACAGCTTCCAGCACGGCCTCGTAGGGCGCGATGCAGTTGTCTTCGCCTCGTGCCGCCTCGAATCGATTTTTCGGGGTACACATCGGCATAGTCAACCTTGCCGAAGGTTGGATGCCGGTGGGCCACTTCTTCGGGTCGTTACCGATCAAATAGCTCACTACGCCGGATTGCCGCGTGATTCCGGCTGCCTTGCTATTGGTATTCGCGCCGGCCAGCGTCATCCGCAGGCTGTTCAGGACCAATTCACCGGTTTTAAAGTTGAGCGCATGGCTCGTCGCCGTGCGATGCAAACTGCACCGCCGGATCGGCCTGCCCCAGGTTCGGTTCAAAAGCCAATGGCGCGTTGATGAAGCTCGCAGGCCGCGGCACGGCCAAAGCCAATGCGTATAAGAAGAGATAAGCGATCGACCTGAATGCTGTTCCATGAAGTGAATACCGCCGGAATTCAAAACCACTACGGCAGTGGGTTGAGCGTGGCAGTAATCGTCGCACTGGCCGCCGGGTAGGTGGTGTTGCCGCCGTACTGATGGTGTATGTGCCGGGCGGTGCTGTTGAGGTGTTGTAGGTCGCGGTCCCGGTGGCGTCGAGGCTTACGACGGCAAACGCGGAGTCTCCATTGAGGAATACGACTTGGCCGGTTGGCATCGACGCATATTGCGACGGCGGAGAGACTGTGGCCGTCAACGTCAGCGTAGGGCCTTCCTGCGACGAGTGGAGCACGACGCGGGCGGTGCCTTGCGCGGCGATACGGGCGACGAAGCCTCTGCTGTTACCGATTCCGATGGTTTTGGAGGCAGTCATGAATGCGCCCGGCGTGGTAATCAGGTCCGGGCCGCCGGTGTTGCCTGCGAGATAAAGCTGGATGCAACGGCGTCGGCCACACTGAGATACGCCGACGAGGGTGAGTTGGCGCCCCAGCGGTCATCGCAATCCCATGGTCCCCGGGTGTCAAACTCGCCGGCAGGACGAACTTGATACAAGGCCGCCTGAAGCGGAATTACACCGGCATATTGCATCGCGGATGAGTCAACTGCCACGCTGTCGATGGCTAAGGGTACATCGCGGAGGCGCGAACGCACGTCCGCGACTTGTAGCCTGGTTTTCGTATTCGTCGCCGGGCGAGCTCGACTGAAGACGCTCGACTGAAGACACAACCACTTAGCACGAACTGGGACGAACTGAGATGGCGCCATACACGTTCGATTGCCGTTAGCGCTACCAATGTTTTCATAGACTTAAAGCCAAAGAGTGACAAGGAGTGACGACGCGCTTCGCGCCAGAAGAAAAGGGCGGGGTTTGATACGGCGGTGCCATTGCGAGGTGGATTGCAACGGTCGGAAGCGAAAAAAATCTCGTATATTCAGCCCCTGTCGATCGATCGCCGCCAGTGTCGCATAACACCTTTTGTTCTCTCCACGCCTATCAATATTTAAGAGTTTCAGGTATTTTAGTAGACGTGTAAAAAGGAGCCTTGTGAAAACGCCATTTCATCTGGTACTCGTGATTGCCTTGAGCGCCGTTGCGTCGCCGGCCGCCGCGCCTTCCATCGCTTCGCCCGGCGTATTCAATTCGGCAAGTTACACCCTGCCCAACTTTCCCAATAGCGGCATCGCCCAGGGGTCGATCTTTGTCATCTTCGGTTCCGGCCTTGGCCCTTCCACTATCGTCTACAACGGCAGTCTCCCCTACCAGACCTCCCTGGCCGCGACATCCGTGAGCGTCAGCGTCAACGGCACCATCGTGCCCTGCCTGATGTTTTTCACATCCGCGGCACAGGTTGCGGCTATTCTGCCGTCGACGACGCCCGTTGGCACTGGAGTCGTCACCGTCAACTACAACGGTCTCGCCAGCCAACAGGCGCAAATCAAGGTGGTGAAGAATGCTCTGGGCCTGTTCACGCGCAACCAGCGGGGAACGGGCCCGGGAGTCATCCAGGATTCGAACAGCAACTACAATTCGTTCATCAACTCGTTTCAACCCGGCGAAACCGTAACCTTCTGGGGCACCGGTTTAGGCCCCATCACCGGAAGCGACGCCACCACCCCGCCCGCCGGAAACCTGCCCAACACGACCATTACAGCCAATGTTGGCGGACAGGACGCCAAGGTCCAATACTACGGCCGTTCGGGATATGCCGGCGAGGATCAGCTCAACGTCACCATTCCCACAGGCGTATCGGGATGCTTTGTTCCGGTATACTTCACCGTGAACGGCGTCACCAGCAACTTCGTCACCATCGCCGTCAACGACAATGCCGTGTGTTCCGATGCGAACCTGTTTACTTCTGCCGATTTGCAGAACATCAACAATTACCAGACATTGCGTGTCGGGGAAATCGTGCTGGAGCAATTCTCGCTCGATATCACCGGCGTGCCGCGCCCGGAACCGCCTGAGGAGAATGACTCTGCCACCGGAACCTTCGGCACCTTTACGGCCAATAACCTTTTCAACTCCATGGGAGGCCTGAGCGCCGAAGTCGCCATCAGCCAGGGTTGTATGGTCTACCAGTTCGCGAGCGGCGAATTCTTTACCGACCCTGTCACGCCCGTCGGGTTGGACGCCGGCCCCGTGATCAACGTAACTGGCCCCAACGGAACCCGGCAAATCACCCGCAGCAGCACCGGCAATTACGCAACGAAATTTGTAACGCCGATGCTGGGCGTGCAGGAATCCGCTTTTCTCAGCGCCGGAACCTATACGCTAGATAACGGAACCGGGGGAAAGGATGTCGGCCCATTCAAAGTGTCCCTCACGGTTCCGCCGGTAGTCACCTGGACCAATGAGTCGTCCATCATCACCGTGCCGCGCAGTCAATCCCTCACGCTGAACTGGTCCGGCGGTGCAACGAACGGCGACGTGTACATCGTCGGCATCAGCCCGCTCACCACTGACGCAGCCACAAACAGCTATTCCGGAGCCGGTGAATTTGTCTGCATGGCGCCGGCATCGGCCGGAAGCTTCACGGTGCCCGCCGCGGTTCTCTCCGCCCTGCCGCCCAGCGCGCCAGTAACCGGTCCCGGATTCGATATCGGGGGCGGATTCATCGTGCTCAATTCCGAGGCCGGCAGTGCGCAAACCACCGTCTCCGGGTTGGACGTCTTCGGCGCGGGAGCGTCCAGCGGCGCCGGCAAGATCGGCGTCATCTTCCAGTAGCGCCCCGTCTACGCCCGATTCTCCACTGGGCGATAAAGAATCCTGCCATGCCGCTCCCTGGTCAGCTGGCCGTCGTCAATCGCGATCACGCCGATCACCGTCACCTACTTTACGCACACCGCACACTGGTGCGGATTTTCGAACGTAGCCTTGTCCGCCACCGTATTGGGATCGAAAATCACCAAGTCGGCCTTCATCCCCGGCCGGATCAGCCTGTGGTCGTATAACTTCCGCCGCTGCGCCGGCAGCCCGAAATCTTATGCACCGCGTCTTCCAGCGCAATCGTCTGCAGTTTGCTGACGTAGCGGCCCACGAACCATTCTCTTTTGGGACAACAGAGGCAAGGTCCGGGTCTTTCGTCGGCGGAGGAGGAATCGCGATCGGATAGGTGTAACCCAACAACGCTCGATATGGGGCCTGCCCCCGGCGGATCGTCGAGCGGTCGAACAAAGCTCGAAGCCGATCCGCCGAAACAGAATGGACGTGGGTCGAGTCCCCCATGGGAAGAAATGCCCCACCGTGGTAGGCAGGCGTTTCAGGAGGGAAACCAGATTGTCGGGGATGACGACAGAGACCGGCGTTAAGAACCCGACTTATCCGTCGGCGGTGGAAGCGCTGAAAACCGAAACAGTTATTCCCCCGCGGGTGGTTTTACGTCAATGCCAGTATCTCAATAACGCAATTGAACGGTACCACCGGTCGGTGAAACAGCGAGTCTGTTTGGCCAAGGGTTATGGATCGTTTGAGCGCGCATGGCGAACGTTGCCGGGAATTGAAGCTGTGAACACGATCCGAGAGGGAAGAGTGATGCCTTGTCCCAGAACTTCGCGACGAAACCCTTCCGTCCAACACGAAGCTACGGCCAGCTCTACGAAAAACTCAGAAACTGGCGCGAGCAGGCAGGGCGTTCCTGTTCGACATCGCGCTCGTGTACTTCCTGAGTCTGAGAGAGGATGAGGAAATCGAAGTTGTAGGGATCTTTGTGGTCGCGAACTCAACGTGCCGCTCATCCCGGTACTCGCCTCGGACACAGCGGTTGTGGCAGCTATCCAGGCCGCTATCGATCACGTCGGGACAACTTCTCCCTGACGGACGCCATTCATGGCGGTGGAACTTATCAAACCGGCTGCAGCGAAGAGCAAGTTTTCCTGGATGATGATATGCAGCTGGCTGGTTCTGAGGTGACCCCAACTGGCCCGATTTTCGAGGTTGCGGCTAATACTTAGAGATTAATACTTAGGGATTAGGTCCGTACTGGTACGCCCAATGCACACTTTGTATACCAGTAACGTGTAATGTCGTACAGTATTCTTGACTTGCGCATACAGCGGTGCTAATTCTATTGACTATAGTGATCTAGCCATTTGGAACCTTTAACTAGGATCAGAAGGCCAGAAGAGCAAAAAGAATCGGGAGCTTAGCCCTTCTAAGTTTGGGACAAAAAGGGCGGTAGCTTGCCCTAAAGTGATTTAGCTAAATGACACCACTGCGATTTCCCTGGTACGCTGTCCGCACGCGTTCTAATTTCGAGCGGATCGCGTCGCTAAGCTTGAAGGAGAAGGGGTACGAGACCTACCTTCCGGTCTATCGCAGCAAGAGCAAATGGACCGACCGCACAAAGGAAATAGAGATCCCTCTTTTCTCGGGTTACACGTTCTGTCGCTTCGACGTGTCCCGGCGTCTGCCTATTCTCCAGACTCCGGGAGTCTTTTCGATTCTCGGCTCCAGCACCACTGGGCCCATCCCGGTTGAGGAATCCGAAGTCGCGACCGTTCGCACAATGCTCGAGGCTGGAGTTCCGGTAGGGCCTTGGCCTTTCCTCTGCGAGGGCCAGTACGTAACGGTCGAACGCGGTCCATTAGCAGGCCTCGAAGGCTTTGTCGTCCAGTTCAAAGGCAACTTCCGTTTGATCGCCTCCGTTTCTTTGTTACAGCGGGCTGTCTACGCTGAACTCGACCGAAGCTGGGTCCGCCCGGCTACTATTTGCCCGGTCTCTCCGGGACTTGGTCCTCAGTTTGCCGCCGTCAAATCCAAGCCAAATGGGCTGGCGATCTAAGTGATGTCAGAGGGTATTTCTATGAAGTTATCAGCCCATTCTCCGAATGACCTACGCAAGAACTACCGTTTCTTCGAAAGAACGTTCCCGACCAAGTAACATTACTCGCTCAGGATAACCTCGCTCATCTTACAAGAGGTCTCATCATAAACCGAAACGACAAGATATTAAGTATTCGGATCTCTCCTAAAGAGTATGAGTCGCTCAAGAGCATGTGCGCGACGACCGGCATCCGAAGTGTCTCAGCGCTGGCTCGCGAGGCTATTCAGCGCATCATTTACGACGCCACCAACGATGTATACGTGGCCACCGGGGTAGACGAAAGGCTTCGAGACCTCGATGCCAGGCTGCGTCATCTGCAGCGGGACGTATCTTATTTTTCCGACATCGTGACTAACGGTCTTGTGATTGAAAAGAAAGAATAGCCAGACCTGCGAAAGATGCCATTTGATTTTTAGCCTAGTGAACAGTTTTAGGCCTTTCGACCCCAAAGCCAGAGATTTAGATACATTCTGGTACTAGGTATTGGTACTAAGTACTATTGACGTTCCACATGCGTGTGTTAGGATGTGACATGGTCCCACAAAGATACATACCGTTTGCGTTAGCTGTGCTGTCTACCCTGTTGACAGCCACGACTAGTCTCGCTCTGCCTATTTCCTCCTGTTCCGGGACCGGCAACGCATTTACTTGTTACCTTTACCCTTCAGACCCTTCGGGTAACCCCTCAACTACGAGCACTGTCGACTTTGCGGGCGGCATAGATAACCAGACTCCGGGCTATTTGGTCTTACTGGACGCGGGCGACCCGACGACCGACGATGGCACGCAGACTGATTGGGCTGAAGTTGTCACTTGGCCCGACGACGCCACGGGGACTTCCAATCAAGTCACATTGTGCGACGACCTAAGCTGTTTTCCAACTTACGATCAAGTGATCGACAGCGGTGATCCGTACATCAAGTATTACTTCACGGATCAAAATGCCAACGGAATCTATAATTACCCTTTGGATACCGGCCTTGCGACAGGTCCCCCGACCTATATAATCTATACCGCAACAGCAGCGGCCGCAGTAACGCCTGAGCCGACTACTACCGGCTTGATTCTGCTGGGCCTTATCGGTCTATTTGTGATTCGCAAGAGGTTGATTCACCGTGTGACCCTCTGATCAGCGTATTTCCCAGTCTTAGGTTGGCTCGGGCGCATCATCTGCAACCTCTGAGAGGCCTGAGCGACCGAGCCGCTTTAATCCCAACCATCTTTGCTGCGGGGATAAATACTTTAGTGCCAGGGAGACTCAGATCTGTCCCTGGCTGTAGTGGCGCCATCTGAATATTGCAAGAACCGAGATGATCAACATGATGTCAAAAATGAAGCTTAGGTTGGGCCTACTGCTCGTGGCGGCGGTTTCCGTGAGCGCCACGACGATAGTTAAGGCCAGGCATGATTATTACGGCGTCTGCTCGCCACTAGCTGGCTTCCCCGGTCTTCTTCAGAAGACAGGTTTTTTACAGGGCGGAACGTGCGTACAGACCCTACCGGGCCAACCAGTATGCGCTGCTGGAACGGCTTGCACGGTTAGTGGCAAAGCAGGGACTTGCCAGAACACGCAGACCCTTCCTGGCGAACCACCTATCTGCACGTGCGTCGCGAACTCTAGCCAGCCTGGCCACTAGTTCGGACTAGGTCGGTTGCTGGCCGGACGGGATCGCTCTCTGCAGCCAGGGTACCCAGGAGGGCGAATGCCCAGAACGCCAGTGCCGACGCCTGAAGCGGGAAGTCCACGAAGCTGTGGGCAAACAAGGCAATTATCCCGATCCCCCAGACCGACCGAACAGCGCCCGGCACGGCGCAGATTCCGACAGACAGCATGATGACAAGAAATGGGATGCCACCTTCGGCGGCCCATTCAGCCCAGTCATTGTGAGCGTGGTCCACTACTTTGTTCATGTCCAGGACAGCATAATTTGGATACGCATTCCGAAAGTTTCCCAGTCCCAAACCTAACCAGGGCCTTTCCTCCACCATTGCTATGGACGCTTTCAGCATTTGTCCCCGCGCGACGTAAGGATCGGGCTCATGGAACCGTTGCAGCAGGGTGGAGTAGCCAACCACTACGGTGAAGATCGAGGCAAAGAGCGCGAATCTGGCAGCCGTGGTCTGAAGATGTCTTTGAGTCACAACCTGCCGGCTTCGTCCAGCTATCAAAACAACTATGACTTCAGCGACACAGAGGATGGCACCGGCGCGAGAACTTCCCGCGATGACGGCCGCGAACATAGTGGCCGCTATCCCATTGTAAAATAGGGCCTTGCGCCTGGTTTCTTGCTGCAGCCCAAAAAGGAGAGCGAGGGGAATGACCAGTTCGGCGAATGCCGCATAGCGGTCCCTGTTCTCAAAAGGTCCAAACGCTCCCCTGAAGCCGTCAAAGTAGATCCATAGGACCTTGTCCGGCATGCTGAAGTACTGCAGGATCGAAACAATGCTGATGACAAACGCAAATATCACAAGAGCATTGAGTAACCGGCGCCGCACCCTCTTTGACTGGCAGACCTGTAGGGCAAGAAAGAAAGCCGTTAAGTTTCCTGCCCAAGTGATGCTAGCTTGGGCTGTTTCCCATCGACTCACGGCGGTGTGCGCGGCTAATTGAAGCGGTCCCCAACAGGCTGCGATCGTGAGCGGCAGAAGCAGAAAACTGCCGCGGACGGCATAAGGACGATAAGCCATGCGGAGTGCCCAAACCGAAGCCACTAAGAAGAGCCCGGCTTGAAAGAGGGTTGGGTTAATGTAGGCGCCAGGCACCCACATGATGAGGATGGAGACACAAAGCAAGACTCCTAAGATTGATGCCGAGATTTTCAGCATCCTGTCGGGTGGAGGAGGCGGGTTCATTATTGATCGAACGTCAGGTCGACGTGCCGCATTTCAGCGGAGCCATTGATTCGGACAGTTCCTTTGACTCGCTCATATGACAGTACAAGCTTCCCCAAAGTGGCATCCGCGGGTGCAACGAACGACTCTGAATATTCCCGTTCTCCACTGCCTCCGGATAGCATACCGGAGTTGTCCAGAAGATCTTTATTCCCTGGCAAGAGTAGGATCCGCCAGATGAGGCCGGAATCCTTATCTATACCCAACGTGTAATAGTCAACGCGCAGGCGGTACTTTCGATTCGGCAGCAAAGGCACGAATTGGCTCAGGATCTCGCATTGCTCAGGCTGGTCGCCTGTAAAAGTTAAGTTGAGTGCCGCCGGTTGTTTGGTCTGTTCGATATACAGGCCTCTGTTGGGCGAAAGCCTCCAGTCGAACCCGGTGGATAACGGTGGCGACGTGAACCCGCCGTTTGTCAATGAGTGCCCGGTTTCTGGTCCAAGGGTCGCGTAAGGCAGAAACTTCCGCCGGCAGAGCCAATTCCAGACGATGACTGCCTGCGAAGGAGAGTTGTTCGTCACGAGTCGGTCGCAGTAATTAAACATCGGCTTTGCGGCGTCGGCCCCACTATATGTCGCCATGATGCGGTCTGACACCGGTTTCGCCGCGTCGAGGCGATTTCGCGAAACAAGGAAATCGAGATAATCAATGAGCACGTTGGGCCGATCTGGTATGGCTCGTTCCAAAATCAAACGGGAATCCGAGCTCAGCGCCCAACAGTCTTCAAATAGCGTTGTTGTGGCGACATACGAATGTTCCAGAGCATCGCGCGCCGCCGGCCAGAACTTATCCGCCTCGCGGTGACGGAAGTAGTATTCGGCAAGGATCCCGCGTGGAGCGCCAGTCCGATCCAGAGAAACGGCCTTGATCAGGATGGCTTCGGCCTCACCTAGATTCCCTGCTTTTTCGGCGCTCAGGCCAAGTTCCATCCTTATGTCCGCATTCAGAGGATTGACGACGGCGGCTTGTCGAAGCGCAATCAGGCTGTCGGCTGGGTCAATTTCCGCCCAGAACCGGAAGAAAAGCGAGTTATTCGGAACAAGATGGATCGCGGCGAGAATCGATTGACGGGTTCGTTCCTTGCTAAGCCAGTCCGCTCGAGCGTCGAGAATCGAGTAATAGAGCAGCATAGTCGCCAAGCCAAACCCGAGAATTCCTGCTACACGCAGAACGAGCACGCGCGGAGCCGGAAGGGGCTCTGCGGCGCGGGTAGAATCAGATGCTTGGTTGCGACCAGTCATGGCCTAATATCGGATACACTTAAATACTTTAAGCCTTGTTGACTCAGACGAGGCTAAGAACTATCGATCTTATCAGGTCCAAAAAAGTACAAGCACCAATTTATGATGGTATCGTCTGGAACAGAGATGAAATGCAAGGGCTGCGGCGGTACCAAGATCCGGCGTTCCCATCGGGCCCATCCTTTGGAGAAGGCTCTCGGGTTCTTGGGCTATTATCCGTATCGCTGTGATGGGTGCGATGCGCGCTTCTTCAAACACATCAAGCGAATATCCGATCAAGCGACGTCCGACACTGTCGCGGTAAAGCAGACGAGGGAAAAACGTTGGGAGCGGCAACAGTTGGAAATGCGCCGGAAGAACCGGCTGATGCTGTTGTACGTTGCCGGCATGATGGTGTTCGCATTGGTGGCGTTTCTCTTCATCCTACGCCCGCCTTCGAGCTGGCACATCGATCCGCGTTGAAATCGAGCGGTAGGTTCTGCCCGAAGTCTCGATACAGACCGAAACAGTCGACCACTATGAAAGGAAGTCTCTTCATGCGCATCCTGATCCTCGCTCTCCTGGTGGTCCCTTGCATTCTGGCGCAGCCCGCCGCCGTTCAGCGTTCCACTTTTTCCGATGCCGGCAACGCCAATCTTCTGGGACAAACCATCGGCACCAACGACCTCATCTCGGTCTCGGTCTACGATGCGCCGGAGTTCACCCGCACCGTCCGAGTGGGCGAGGACGGGCAGATCACCCTTCCGATGATGAAGCACGCCATCGCAGCCGCCGGACTGATGCCTCATGAACTGGAAGTGCGCATCGCGGAGGCGCTGCGCACCGAAGACTTGCTCAAAGAACCGGACGTAATCGTGACCGTAGCCGAGTATCAGAGCCGCCCCATATCCGTCTCAGGAGCGGTTCGCACGCCGGTGATCTTTCAAGCCATCGGTAAAGTGCATTTGATGGAAGCCATCAACCGCGCTGGGGGGATCGCTCCCGAGGCAGGTCCCGAGGCGATCATCAAGCAGGCGAGCGGCGGAAACAACGGTCTCTTGCTCCGCATTCCCCTCAAACCCCTGCTCGATGCCTCCGACCCGAAACTCGATATTCTCCTCGATGGCGGCGACGAAGTACGCGTTCCTCCGCTCCCGGTAGCCGGACGGGTTTTCGTGCTGGGGAATGTCAAGGCTGCGGGTGCTTTTCCTATTCAGGATAAAACTGACGCTACCGTATTGGGCATGCTGACGCTCGCAGGGGGATTAGCGGCGCCGGCGCCAAATGAAGCGTACATCATCCGGCTCGACGACGGCGCGCAGTCAAAACACCAGATCCCGGTCCCGCTCAAGGATATTATCGCCAGTAAAGCGGCCGATGTTCCTCTGTTAGCCCATGACGTGCTGTACATACCGACCAATAAGAAACACGACACATTGCTGGCCTTAGAGAAGCTTCTGCAGGTCGCCACCAGCGGCGTGGTGATCTCGAACGTCGCTCGTTGATCCGGCGCGGCGATTCTACGAACCCTCATTTCCTTAATGCAAGAAGAAAAACAAGTTCAACCGCCTTCTCCCATAGCGGTGAATGGCCTTAATCGCGCCTTGGTCCCGGTGAATGGGACGGGCCCGAATGGCCCAGGCCGGTCTGACGCATTCAACGATCGCGATGCGGAACAACCCGGTTCGGGCGTCACATTCACCTACCGGCTTTGGGTGATCCGTCGTAATCTGGCGGCGATTTTCGCCTTTGTGGCTGCCTGCACGATAGCGATGGCGATAGTCTCGTACCGCTTGACGCCGATATACGAAGCCACGGCTACCATTGACGTGGACCAGCTCGTGCCCACCGGAGTAGTCGGTCAGGAGGCCGCATCACAACAGAACTCGGATATAGACCAGTTCCTGAATACTCAGGTCAGATTGATCCAGTCCAATTTTGTCCTCCGTCCGGTTTGGCAGCAGTTCACTACACACATGCCAGCTGGTGTTTCCCGGTTGCCCACCTTGAAGGTGACCCGGCTCAACAACACGTTTCTCGTTTTGGTTAGTGACAGGTCGTCGGATCCGAGATTGGCCGCGGACTATGCGAATGCGGTCGCACAATCATATATTGATCAAACCTATAACCTCCGCTATCGGGAAACGCAGAAAGTGTCCGGCTTCATGGAGAAGCAGATCGAGGAGATACGAGCCAAAATGGAACGTTCGGGAGAGGCGCTCTCCCGCTATGAACAGGAACTGAACATGATTCGGCCCGAGGAGACGAACGGCATCGTTTCATCCCGATTGGTGCAGTTGAATACGGAATATACCAGTGCGGAGGCCGACCGCGTAAAAAAGGAGTCTGCGTATCAGGCCCTGAAGGCCGGTGATCTGGCCTCAGCCCAAGTCTCGGCGCAAGGGGAGCCTTTACGCGGCTTGGTCGCCCGCCTTGGGGAGGCCAACGAAAAGTTCAAAGTAGCCGACCGTCAATATGGCAAGAGTCATCCGGAATACAAGAAAGCTTTGAACCAGGTGAAACTGCTAACTGACGAATTGGAGCAGGCCAGGGCCGGCGTGCTGCAACGGGTGGAGAGTGAATATAAAGAAGCGCTCAATCGCGAAAGTATTCTCAAAAAGGCGGTGACCGATACCAAGGCTGAATTCGATCGTCTGAACGCACGCTCATTTGAGTACCAGAATCTGAAGCGGGAGGCGGAGGCGGACCGCAAACTTTATGAAGAGCTGGCAAACAAGATTAAGGAATCGGCAATCAACGCGGGATTTCAGAGCAGTTCCATCCGGCTTGCGGACCCAGCCGAGCTGCCAGGCGCGCCCGTGTATCCCGACATTCCAGCCAATATCAGGACCGCATTCCTATGCTCTCTTTTTCTCGCAATTTGCGTGGCGCTAGCCGCTGACGCGATGGATGCGACCCTCAGAAACCCAGAAGATGTAGAACGAGTACTGGGCGCTCACTCGATCGGAGTCCTCCCACGAGTGACAGACTGGCAAGGAGGACTCATAGCTACTGCAACCGGACCCGCAAACCAAACCGTCGAGTTAAGCAAATCACCCGTAAACGACACCTATGAGGACGCGATCCGCAGTTTGCGGAATTCCATTCTTCTCGGCACCTTCGATCAGCCACTCCGGACCATCCTGGTTACGAGCGCCTCTCCCGCCGAAGGAAAAACGACCACTGCTGCCAATCTGGCCATCGCGCATGCCCAGCAGAAACGTAAAACGCTTCTCATTGACTGCGATCTAAGGCGCCCCGGCGTGCGTAAGGCGCTGGGACTCGAAAACGGTCTCGGTCTGTCTCACGTGTTGTCCGCCGATTCATCTTGGAAAGATCAACTCTCCGTCATGGCCGGCTTGCCTTATTTGGATGTTTTGCTGGCAGGCACGGCCTCGCGGCGATTTGCTGATATGGTGGGCTGGTCGCTACCGAAAGTGCTGGCCGAAGCGATACCGCATTACGATTTGATCATTATAGACTCGCCTCCGGTTTTGGGCTTCCCGGAACCGTTGCAACTCGCCACGGCTGTAGACGGAGTGGTTCTGGTCGCATTAGCCGGGAAAACCAATCGTAGAGCTGTAGCTTCGGTTATCAGCACCTTGCAGAGACTGCATGCCAACCTGTTGGGTGTCGTACTGAATGAGGTGACGCGGAACACGACCCACGAGTATTACGACTACGGATACTACGGCAAGTACCGCAACGAAGATTCAGCAGAATGAGAAAGGCGAGATTGCGGATCTCCGACCGTGTCTTGACCGTACCCCATAGTTTCCGGACACAACAAAACAGGACAGATGGAACCACTACAGAATGGCCGACAGAAAATCGTCCCGACAGTGCTGGTCGCTGGCGGTGCCGGGTATATCGGTAGCCACACGGCCAGGCTGCTGTCGCAATCAGGCTTTCGACCGGTCGTCCTCGACAACCTGTGCACGGGAAACCGTTTTGCACTGCGATATGGCCCCTTTTATGAAGGTTCGATTGCTGACGCGGACCTCGTCCGCAGAATCTGCGCACGGCACAAACCGGTTGGCGCGATTCTCTTTGCGGCTCATGCATACGTGGGAGAATCCATAGGTAACCCCGGAAAGTACTTTCACAACAATGTCAGTCAGGCAATCTCCTTCCTCGATGCGTTAGTCGACGCTGATGTAAGATCGGTCGTGTTCTCCTCGAGTTGCTCGGTCTACGGAATACAGGAGCAGATGCCCATTCGAGAGAATAGTCCGACAAATCCATTAAGCCCATATGCCGAGACGAAACTGTTCGTTGAAAAGGCGCTTCAGTGGTACGCGTCGGCCTATGGAATTCGGTATGTGTGTCTGCGCTACTTCAATGCGGCAGGTGCCGACCCCAATGGAGAACTCGGCGAACTCCACAATCCGGAGACCCACTTGATCCCGTTGGCGATCTACGCGGCCACGGGCGGTGCACCGCTGCGAGTTTTTGGCAACGATTACCCGACACCCGACGGCACCGCGATTCGCGACTATGTCCACGTCGCAGACCTGGCAGACGCGCACGTTCGCGCCCTCACACATTTGAAGGAAAACCGCACATCGATCACGCTGAACCTCGGGACCGGAAAAGGCCATTCGGTTAAGCAGGTGATCAAAGCTGTGGAGCGCGAGACGGGGCGGAGCGTTCCAGCCGAATACGCACTCCGACGGCAAGGAGATGCGCCCGAACTCGTCGCCGATTCCGGAAACGCTGAGCGGCTTTTGGGATGGCGACCGGAACACTCGTCGCTCGAAGCCATGGTACGAACGGCATGGGAATGGCATCGCCGCCAGAGATCTCCTGAGAACCCGCGACCGCACGATTACATCGTCCATCTGTCCGATGAGGCGAGATTTCGTCCGGCAGTTCGATGACATGATTCTTGAGTTTTATTCTCACTGCATGCCGCTTTATCTCTGCGAAGATCCTGGGCCGTCGGTCTTCGCTATAGGAAAACGTAACCATGTGTGGCATTAACGGCATCTTCGCCTATCACCACTCTTCCAGTTCGCTCGACCGCGCGGAGCTCACGCGGACGCGCGATCACATGGCCGTCCGTGGACCCGACGGATTCGGCGATTGGGTGGCGCCGGACGAACGCATCGGTCTCGGCCATCGACGGTTGTCGATCGTCGATCTCTCCGACGCTGGCGCCCAGCCCATGTTCAGCGCAGACGGAAATCTGGTCGTGACTTTCAACGGCGAGATCTACAACTACCCGGAACTGCGTCGGAGCCTCGAGGCTGAGGGTCGGGTGTTCCGAACTCGCTGCGATACCGAGGTCCTGTTGCATCTGTACGCCAGGAAAGGCGCGGAGTTGGTCCATGACCTGCGCGGGATGTTCGCCTTCGCCATCTGGGACAAAACCAGAAACGGTCTTTTCCTCGCCCGCGATCCCTACGGCATCAAGCCCCTCTACACCGCTAATGACGGTTGGACGTTTCGCTTCGCCAGCCAGGTAAAAGCCTTGCTTGCCGGCGGTAAAGTCTCCCGCGACCCGGAGCCCGCCGGGATCGTAGGTTTTCATCTCTGGGGCAGCGTGCCGGAACCCTTTACACTCTATCGCGAGATTTGTGCGCTTCCGGCCGGATGCACGCAGTGGGTGGACGCCGCCGGGCCACGAGTGCCTCAATCCTACGCCTCGGTGCCCGAAGTCCTCGCGCGGGGAGAGCAGTTGCGAACGAACGCGGCCGATTGCGCACTAATCGTTCGAAAGGGCTTGCTGGAAAGCGTTGCGGCGCATTTGCTCGCAGATGTGCCAGTCGGAGTTTTCCTGTCTTCAGGTGTTGACTCCGGTGCCGTTCTCGGCCTCATGCGCGACGCGGGCCAGGAAAAGATCCGCGCCATCACCCTGGCGTTTGAGGAATTCAGTGGAACATCCGAAGATGAAAGTCCCCTCGCGGCTAAGGTCGCTCAACGCTACGGAGCCGAGCACATTGTGCGGCGGGTCGCGCAAAAAGAGTTTGAGCAGGATCTGCCCGCCATACTGGACGCCATGGACCAACCTTCCATCGACGGCGTGAACACCTGGTTCGTATCCAAGGCCGCACGCGAGGCCGGCCTGAAGGTGGCGCTCTCAGGGCTCGGTGGCGATGAACTGCTGGCGGGTTATCCCAGCTTCAAAGAAATTCCCGGCTGGGTACGGCGGCTCAGAATTCCCGGAGCTATTCCCGGGCTCGGCGCGGCGGCGCGCATGCTAGGAGCCGCACTGCGCCTGGCAGAAAAAGCTCCCAAACGGATCGGCTTGCTCGAATTCGGCGGAAGCTACCCGGGCGCATACCTCTTGAAGCGCGGACTCTTCCTGCCCTTCGAACTGAAAACTCAGCTCGACCCAAATCTCTTAAGCATCGGCCTGCGACGACTTCGACCCCTGAAGCGAATAGCGGAGTCGAGCCTGCGGCCAATGCCTAAGTCCCCGGTCGCCCGTGTCGTATCCATGGAGTCGGCCTGTTATATGCGAAATCAGTTGCTGCGCGACAGCGATTGGGCAGGCATGGCGCACGGCCTCGAAATCCGTACCCCACTGGTTGACTTTAAATTGCTCAGGACCCTCGCTCCTGCAATCCCTCATTTCACTTCCGGGTTCGGGAAAAGGCTGATCGCCCAGGCGCCGTCTCAACCGCTGCCGGCTTCTATCCTCGAGCGACCGAAGACCGGATTCGGGGTACCCACGGGACGCTGGATGGAATACGCCTCTACTCATGGAGAACCGAACAGCAAGGGGAGCACGTCGCGCGCGTGGGCCGGCCTGGTGGGAAAGGCCCAGATTGCAAAAATGCCGATCGAGGTTCCGGCATAAGCCCCCTCGTTATTTCCGTCTCAGAAGTGCTTCGCCTTCATAGTTAAAACATGGGCAAACAACAGCCAGACACTTCCGTTGCCGGCAGTCATCGGGTCTTAATGCTGTTGACTGATGCGTTCGGCGGCTACGGCGGCATCGCCCAGTACAACCGCGATCTCATATCGGCCCTCTCTGAGACCTCGGAGACATTGGAGATTGACGTGTTCCCACGCTTGGCCCCCTGTGCTCGTGAGCCGTTGCCCGGCTCGGTAAAGCAGCACGCTCCCATCGGTAATCGAGTGAATTACACCCTCTCCGTTCTCGCCTTCGCTCTCCGCAAGCGGCCCACAATCGTGTTTAGCGGCCACCTCTATCATGGGCCGCTGGCGCACCGAATCGCGAGACTCGCCGGCGCCAAGCTGGTCAGCCAGCTCCACGGGACAGAGATCTGGGGCGACGTTCCCTCCCTCCACAGGCGGTCCCTGGAAGCCTCGGATCTCGTTTTCGCGGTCAGCCGCGACACCAGGGCAAAAGTATTGTCCAAGATCGATATCGCACCCGAAAAGGTCGTCGTGCTCAGTAATACCGTTGGAGCCGATTTCACACCCTCCGATCGTCATGGGGCCCGCGAGCGCTTCGGCTTACGGCTTGACGAGTTTGCGGTTCTTACCGTAGCGCGCCTGGACGCCCGTGAGGGATACAAGGGCCACGACAGGATCATACCCCTGATCGCGCAGGCCGGCTCTCAGGGATCGCGCGCCATCTACCTGATCGCAGGCACCGGCGATGACGAGCCAAGACTCAGGCAAATGGCGAAAGCACACGGCGTCGAAGAACGCGTAAGATTTCTTGGCAAAGTCCCACGAATGGACTTGCCGGACCTCTACCGGGCCGCGGACCTCTTCGCTCTTCCGTCCACCGGCGAAGGGTTTGGCATATCCTTTCTCGAAGCGATGGCCTGCGGAACACCCGCTATAGGACTTGCCGCAGGCGGCGCGCCGGACGCCCTGGGTGACGGCGAATTAGGGATTTGCGTCCACCAGAGGGACTTTGCGGAAGCCTTCCTGAAAGCCCTGACTGACGCTCCATCGGCCGCACGGCTCTCTGCCGCGGTGCATGCCCGCTTCGGCTTCGCCTCGTACCAAGCGCAGTGCAGCCGGCTGATGGCACTAGCGTCCTGAACAACTTTTTTGAGTCATGGCCAATCCCATCGAAATGACCTCAAGATTCGCGACCATGCCGGAGGAGCCGCCGCAGACACCACCAGTACCAGGGGAACGCCTGCTGATCCTCGAGGCGGGCCGCGCCGAACGCAACTACTGGTCGGACCTCTGGGCCTACCGGGAACTGTTTGCGATTCTTGCCTGGCGCGATCTCGCGGTACGGTACAAGCAGACGGTGGTCGGCGTCGTTTGGGCGGTGATCCGGCCATTACTTACCCTGGCCATCTTTACCGTGGTCTTCGGACGCGTCGCCAAGCTGAAGAGTGACGGCACCACGCCTTATCCGCTCCTGGTGTTCGCCGGTATGTTGCCGTGGACCCTGTTTTCCACCATCCTCTCGGACGCATCCAATAGCCTCGTATTGAATTCCAGCCTGATTGGTAAAGTATATTTCCCGCGGCTGATTGTGCCCTCGGCGACCACCATCGTCGCGTTAGTCGATTTCGCCATTACGTTTGTGCTTCTGCTGATCATGATGGTCGTGTTGGGCTTCTGGCCGGACTGGCGGATCGTATTCCTGCCCGCCCTGGTTCTCCTCGCGGTCCTGGCGGCGCTCGGCCCCGCCCTGCTCATGACGGCCATGAATGTGAAGTATAGGGACTTTCGATACCTGATCCCGTTCGTCCTGCAGTTCGGACTCTACGTTTCACCGGTCGGCTTTTCGAGCTCGGTGATATCGGAACAATGGCGTCTCCTCTACAGTCTGAATCCGGCTGTCGGCGTGATCGACGGCTTCCGCTGGTGTCTTCTCGGCGGGCAATCCCCGCTTTATGTTCCCGGATTTCTGCTCAGTCTCGGCGTGGTCGCTGCTTCCTTGTGGCTCGGGATTTCATACTTCAGACACACCGAGAAAAGTTTCGCGGACTTGATCTGATGAGTAGCGACGTCGTGATTCGGGCCGACGGCCTGGGAAAGAAGTACCTGATCGGCCACCAGGCGGAGCGCGAGCGGTATACCGCACTACGCGACGTCATCACTCGCAATGCCCGTAATCTCAGCCGCAGCGTCAGTGACCTCTTCGCCGGCCGGCCGAATGTGTCAGGTGACGCAGTCGAGGAGTTTTGGGCGCTGAAAGACATCTCATTCGAGATCAAACGCGGCGACGTCGTAGGGGTGATAGGTCGCAATGGGGCAGGGAAGTCCACGCTTCTCAAAGTACTCTCCCGAATCACCGAACCAACTGAAGGAAGAGTTGAGATCCGGGGCCGTGTCGCGAGTCTGCTGGAAGTGGGCACTGGTTTTCATCCCGAACTGACAGGGCGGGAGAATATCTATCTCAACGGAGCCATTCTGGGGATGACCCGAGCCGAGATCAAACGGAAATTCGACGAGATCGTTGCATTTGCCGAGGTGGAAAAGTTCCTCGACACCCCTGTCAAGCGGTACTCCAGCGGAATGTATGTCCGGCTTGCATTTGCCGTTGCTGCACACATGGAGCCAGAGATACTAGTGGTCGACGAAGTGCTGGCGGTCGGGGATGCTGAGTTCCAGAAGAAATGCATAGGCAAGATGGAGGATGTCGCTCAAGAAGGTCGCACCATCATATTCGTTAGCCATCAACTGGACGCCGTAAGCCGACTCTGCCATCGAGTGATAGTGATGCACAGAGGTGCACTTGTTTGCAGTGGTCCGACTGCCGAGGTCATACAAGGATATCAAGCGTGTGACCATCCCACAACGGCCTCAGCGAGAGTCGGCACTAGTGGGACGACCGTATGGGCACGGCTCGAACGCGCTGACTTTTCTCCATCTAGAACATCAACAGTTGATTTCTCCATAACCTTCGATCACTGCACCTCCCTTACGGACGCGTGTGTGATATTTTATTCGCTCACGCAACAACGGGTTGCCCTTGTGGACTTGAGAGCCGGCGGACTTCGGCTAAGTTTTGATCCACACGTTCCTACCATTTTCCGCATCGCGCTAGACAGATTCATGGCGGTGTCAAGCGAATACAATCTCACGCTCTGGATAAGCGGCAATCTGGGCGCCAGCGAACTTCAGTTGGGATGCATTCAGATTCCCGTCGAGCAAGAACCGACGCGCCTCTCGTTGTACCCCGAGATGCTCAACGGAATAATACGAACCTATGGTAGCGTCGCCATCATAGAGAGTTAGCTCGAATAACTAGCTAAGCCGGCATCAGTGGATTCTAAGTCACAAACAATGGACAAACCGAGGATCAACGAACAACTACTCTTGATCACTAAACGAGGACGATCGTTCAAAGTCTGCGATACGCCGAATCGGAGTTTTTGGGGGAAGGTTCAGGCGTGCGAATGGGAGGAGACTACATTTGACATTATTGACCGGTACGTAGATAGTCGCGTCATATACGTCGACGTCGGCACTTGGATTGGGCCCACCGTGCTATACGCGGCGCAAGCGGCGGATCAAACATTTGCCTTTGAACCTGACCCAATCGCACATCTGGAGATGGGAGCAAATCTCCTGCTCAACAAAGACGCGGACTGGGCAAAGCGTGTGACGCTATCCCAGTTAGCGATCGCACCTTATTCGGGAACGCTAGCGTTCGGCAATCGCGCAAACGGAGGAGACTCCACTTCAAGCGTTCTGTTTGCCCAACACAAGACGAGTTGGCGCGTTGAAGCCACGACACTCGACCAAGTGTTCCAACGCGCGGGATTTTCCGGGCGCAATATTTTCTTGAAGATAGATATAGAAGGCGGCGAATTTGATCTCGTGCCCACCCTGCGCGACCTTTTGGTGAAAGAGAACGTGGTCCTCTTCCTGTCGATTCATACAACATTCCTTGCTGCCAGTCTTTCAGGCGGAACTGGACTGGTTCAGCGAATCTCGCGCCGATTAAGACTTTTCCGACAGCACGTTTTGCTCTGCAGATCCTTGCCGTTTAACTATTGTTTCGCTGCAAATGGAATGCAAATTAACCTCTTAAAAACGCTAGTCCTCCTTTTAATCACGGGCCGATTTCCACCGGAGTTGCTCTGTACGAATGTTCAGGCGCCTAGTAGACACCCCACTAGAGATTAGGACGATCCAACACTATGGATTCAAGTTCGGCTTCCGATAACGGCAGCTATCCTGCATTTTGCAGAATAGCAGCACAAGACAGCTCTGTCTTTAACTCGTTTCGCTCCAACGACACCTACCAACAAATACTCGAGCACTTTGACTTTGACGCCGGCCTCCGATTTCTCGAAGTCATAGAACTGAAATACCCGCGGCTCCTGACTCACCTTGAGCGTTATGCCATCGCGGACCGCGTAGGCGGGGCAACACGGCACACGTTCAAGGGCTACGGACGATTTAGCGCCTCAACGATTCGATATATTTGCCACCTAGGCAATATACTAGAGCACTTTCCGGACTTGGCGGGCATGAACATCATCGAAGTGGGGGGCGGCTATGGGGGTCTCGCAAGCATAATCTGCACCCACGCGAACATAAAGTCCTATACCATTGTGGACCTGCCGGACGTGATGCGGCTTGCAAACCGCTGGCTCAGCGAAACGCTTCCGCCCGAGACCAAGGCTAAAATTGGCTTCTGGAACCAGTCAACGAGGACCGAGACTAAACAATGGGACCTGTTTGTCAGCAACTTCGCATTTACAGAATGTTCGCCCGCTGTGCAAGACTGCTATATTGATACGATCATTAAGCGGTCTTCCGCCGGTTTTATCCTATATAACTTTCGAGCTGAGTCCTATCACCCGTCGATTCTACTGACAAAGCTGCAGCGAGCGACATCACAGGTTCGATGTTACGACGAGTGTCCCCTGACTTGTCCAACCAATATGTTGATCGTCTTCGCGAAGAGTTTCAAGCGCGGGAACGATCGGCCCTTGCCATTCTTTGCTCAACGAGCTCTTTATCGTATTAGTCCGCAGGCGCTGGCCTTCTTGAAACGTCTGAAAATGCGCCTGGCACTATCGGCATAGATAGCTACTTTACGAAATTCATCAAGGGCATTATGGTCGGCGGTGTAATTGACGTGGTGATCTTTACAATGGAGGGCAGAGAGCATCTATTTCTAAAAACGATAAAAGACCTACCGAGAATCACGGGCGGCCTCGCCTGTCGGACGATTCTGGCGGTCGACGGTATGGTGGATGTACGGGTGCTTTCACAAGCAAGGCCGGATCTGATCGTAATGAACGCAACCAGACGCGGTTATGTCGCGTCGATCCTGAACGCCCTTCGACTTGTAAGAACCGATGTGTTTCTTTGGATCGAAGACGACTGGAATATAGATGGAGTACGCAGAGAGGACGGGTCTCGCTTGGTCGAGACAATGCGTCGCGACAGCCGGCTTGTTCAAGTTCGCTGGAGTAAGACACCGACTCTGCCGGAAGCATCTAGCACCATTGCCGAAGGAATCAGGGAATCGGCCGTCGGATTTTCAGCTAATCCGAACATATGCAGGACGCAAGTAGTGAGAGCTGGTTTTGACTATCTAGCAGCGATTCCCCACGGTGGGCGCAGCCTTGGGGTCGACGGGTTCGAGAACGTCTTGAGCGACTGGTGCGTTCGGGAGGGCTTGATATGCGGAGTTCTTGATCCACGAGGTGAGGCGGCGATTCGACATAATGGCGAACTCGAAAGCACCGGGCGGGAATGGCATATGACATCCTCCATAAGGGAGGCTCCGACCGGATACGGTCACTTGGGAGCGAGCCCGCCGCTTTGGCGTAGACTGTGGATGATTCCAAAGCTTGCGTTTGCATTTACGCGGATTGCCGTGACTCAGCTTCTCAGCGACGCTCAATATGATTTGGCGTTCAGAGTTATCGCGGCAAAACGCCCGCTGCTCGATGCAAAGCGAAGTAAGTGATGAAACGTGCCGTGCTCACTGTCGCTACTGGAAAGCCAATCTACTGGGATATGGCCGTCCAACTGGCGCGCTCCTTTGAATTTTGGAATGCGGCGAATGACATACAAATGTTCATTCTCACCGACCAGAACGTGGGGCTGCCAAAGCGACTGAGAAAAACAACTCGTGTCTCGGTGACGACGGGATCGCTTGGGCGCGGGTTCTCCGCGAAGCTGCAACTTGACCGATTCCTGCCGGCTGACGAGACACTTTTTATTGATGCGGATTGCTTGTGTGTCGGGTCAATTGAATTCGTCTTCGAACGATTTGTGGGGCACTCGTTCTCTGTTGTTGGCGGTGAGATTTCGGCCGGGGAGTGGTTTGGGGACGTCAGGTCGATTTGTTCTCAGATTGGGGTCCCTTCTCTTCCTAAATTTAACGGAGGACTCTATTACATTAGGCGTGGAACGGCCTCTAGCGCTGTTTACGAGTGCGCGAGAGAAATGGAGCCGCGCTACGACGAGTTGGGACTGGTCCGCCTGAGGGGGCTACCCAATGACGAATTATTGATCGCGATCGCGATGGCATTGGAGGGGTGCTCCGCAACAGTCGACGATGGGTTAGTGATGGGCGACTTCATGGCGTGTCCTGAACTGGTTGAACTGGACGTGCCAACAGGGCGATGTGTAATGAGAAATCCGCGGCTTCCGGATTCACAGCACCGGCCATGGTTTCCACTTCACGAAGTTCGACCGGCGGTGGTGCACTTCCTCGGCCACCACATCTCCAGATGGCCGTACCGGTCAGAGCTTGTTAAGATGCGGGCGTTAGCTTGGGGCATTGCTCCTTTGGCAGCTAGCTACATTGGGCGGGCGTACTCTTTACCATTTCGGGGGGAGGAAGCCGTCAAGCGAATCCTTCGCCCCTCAGTTCATGCGTTGTTCGGGCCCCGGAGCATCAAGACCACCGTCCGTTGATTCACATGCCTGGCGTCTCAGTCATAATTCCAACTTTCAACAGGCTTTGGTCATTGCCTAAAGCTGTCGATTCGTGCCGCAAAACGAAATGCGATGTTGAAATAATCGTTGTCGACGATGGGAGCTCGGACGGAACATGGGAGTGGCTGGAAAAACAAAAAGACGTTGTACCACTACGCCAGCTTAATTGGGGAAAAGACTACGCCGTCAATCGTGGTTTCTCCCATGCTCGAAGCGAGTACGTAAAATTCCTCGATTCCGACGACGAGATCGTTGACGGTGCAATTGATATTCAGTTAGAAAAGGCCCGCCAAGCATTGGCGGACGTCGTCGTGGCCGGATTTGTGGTTCGGGATGAAGTGCGGAAGACAGAGCAAGTGATGCCATGGGTTCATTGCGATGATTTCATAGCGCAACAACTTGGCGAATGCGATAGCTCGCACTACTCGTCGTACCTCTTCCGCCGGGATTTCATAAGTGATGTCCCGCATCGCCAGGAAGTTGCGCTCCGCGATGATCGAATGTTTGTAATTGAGGTGGCGATTAAGAAACCAATAGTCGTCGCTGTTGAGAAGCCGGGACTGATTCACCGGCATCATAAGTCTCCGCGTCTTCAGTTCAGCACTGGTCTACAAGAGTCGGTCACGAATTGGCAGCACCTACTTGTATATCGCCGGGCCGCGCGCATACTTGAAGAGAGAGACGAGTTGACACCTCGGCGGCGGAAAGCCATCGCGAAGGCGATGTGGCCCTTGGCCCACTGGATAGCCAGACGACACCGCAAGGAAGGCATCTCGGTAGCAGAGTGGGTATTTGAGCTTGATCCGCGATTCGAGCCTCCGGACACTGGCCCCGTAGGGCTCCTCTTCCGAACCCTGGGCTTTTCGAACACCGAGAGATTACTGGCGGGGCGACGGTTTGTTCTAGACCTCTTTCGGTAACGACGAGTGTGAATAGAGCAGTTATATATTTCATTGAGAGGCCCGCGGATCGCTGGTTTCCAGGCGATCATAAGTTGCGGAAACCGATTCGGCGTTTATTGAGAGGCCCCGACCCTATCGGGGGAATCAAGCGCGTCTTTCTCAATTTATGCGAGGGCTTAAACCGCCTGGGCGAAAACTATGTAGTCAACATTCCATTCAGCCAAATTCGAGGGGACGATAGAGTAGGTATTCTCGGATTAGGAAGGCAGTGCCTTGCAGGGTACAGTCAATCCAACCCTTTACTCGCCGGTATCGCGGTTGCAGCACACCCAGCAGAGTGGCCCACGATGTTCCAGGATTATCCGGTTTCGGCGTATGTTGTCCATTCCGAGTGGGTGAAGCAAATGTACGAGCGACATTACGGTTCCCATATTCGGACGTGGGCGGCGGGAATCGACACTCATTTATGGGCGCCCGGTAGAGAGCCGGCCAAATCTGTCGATTTTCTGGTGTATGACAAGATTCGATGGGATTACGAGCGCGTTCACCGCGCGTTTGTTGATCCATTGCTTAACACTTTAAGACGACGCGGGATGACATATGCGCTCCTCCGGTACGGCGACCACCGACCAGAACAGTACCGTGCTGCCCTTGCCCGTGCTCGAGCGATGCTCTTTTTGTGTGAGCATGAGACGCAGGGCATCGCTTACCAGGAGGCTCTATCTTGTGACGTCCCAGTATTGGCCTGGGATCCAGGCCAATGGCTCGATCCGTGGCGTTTCCGCTACTCAGAAGGATTTGTGCCGGCAACATCCGTTCCATTTTTCGATCAGCGATGCGGGATGGTTTTCGCGAGCCTATGCGAGTTCGATGGCGTACTGGATGAGTTCCTGACAGCCATAGGTCGAAAAGTGCTTCATCCTCGAGAGTACGTCCTTGAGAATCTGACACTTGAAGCATGTGCTCAAAGATATGTGAACCTGCTTAGGGAATATTGTAGCTAAATGAGTCGGCTCGATATTTGCTTAATAACCCAGCTCCATCCCTCTATGAACCCGCGTCTGGTCAAGGAGGCCGACGCACTGGCTGAAGCGGGATACAGGGTTGGCGTGATTGCTCCGGATTTCTCGGAGTGGGCCCGAGAAGCCGACCGCGAGTTCAAGGATCGAGCGTGGCAAATTGTCGAGCGCCCGACGTTTGGTCCCCTATCTCCGTGGTCGGTTCGCATCCCCGAATTAAGTATGCGCGTTTTGGCAAGTCTTGCCACGAGAGTAATTGGTTGTACACATCCAGGCATTGCACGTGCGGCGTGGCACCCGGTGGCGCCGGCTCTTGTGGCGGCGGCCAAGCGACATAGGGCAGACCTCTACATTGCGCACATGGTCGCATCCTTGCCCGCTGCCGCGATCGCTGCAAGTCACTTTCGGGCCCGTTACGCATTTGACGCTGAGGATTTCCACCCGGGCGATCTTCCGGATATCCCTCAATCCGCACGTAAGAACAGAATGGTTGATTTCCTTGAAAGGAAGTACCTCAATGGGTGCTCTTACATCACGGCGGCTGCTCCTCTGATTGCAGATGCCTATGCTGAGAGGTATGACCTGCGGCGTCCAACGGTCGTACTCAATGTGTTCCCGGCAGGTCGAGCCCCGGGATCGTGGCAGCCATCGGGGATAGCGCTACCAGGGCCCTCTATCTATTGGTTTTCGCAAACGATTGGATCGGGTCGTGGAATCGAGTGTGCAATTAGGGCGATAGCTAGATCAAAAGCACGGCCCCATCTGTATCTGCGGGGGCGTCCGGCCCAAGGTTTTCTGGATAGTATTTCCGCTTTGGCAGACGCCGAGGGAGTAGATAAACAAGTACATATACTCCCTCTGGGAAGCCCCTGCGAAATGGAGCGGTTGGCGGGGGCATACGATATCGGCTATTCGGGAGAGCCTGGTGGAACTCCTAATAATGCGATTGCGCTTGGGAACAAGTTGTTCAGCTACTTACTTGCGGGTCTTCCCATGCTGCTGTCTGACTCGCCGGCTCATCGAGCTTTCGGGCCTGACCTTGGGCAATCTGCCCGGCTATTCGCGGCCGGGGATTTCGAAGATCTCGCGCGCGGAATGGACGAGTGGTTGACTGAGCCTGCTGTCCTGGCAAGAGCGCGGGAAGCCGCGTGGCGTCTCGGCCAGAGCCGGTTCAATTGGGAAGTTGAGAAAGTAAAGTTGATCAGCTCGGTTGAGCGTGCCATGAACCGTGACGAATCCCGTGTCATTCAGAGCCGATCAGTCTGCGGCACTAGCTAGAAATGTGTTCCAGATCGGGGCATTCATGGCAAAGTCGACATGACGCGCACTTGCATCATCGTCTCCCCGTACTTTCCTCCCTCGACGCTCGCCGGAGTGCACCGTGCGCGGCATCTTGCCAAGCACCTTCCGGCTGCGGGCTGGACGCCGACTGTGCTCTGCGTCGATGAGGCTTACCACGAAGAGCGTCTTGATCCGGGTCTCTCGGCCCTGGTGCCGTCAGCCGTCGAGGTCGTCAAGGTACCAGCGTTGCCTTCTTGCATAAGCCGCAAATTAGGAATGGGTGAAATCAGTCTTCGCGCATGGCAGCCGCTTCGATCGGCTCTCTGCAGGCTGCTTGAGTCGAAGCGGGTCGACGCTGTTCTTATTACAGGCTCTCCCTACTATCCAATGCTTTTGGCGGGCGAGATCAAACGACGGTATCGCGTGCCGGTGGTCCTTGACTTCCAGGATCCCTGGGTTTCAGCGTGGGGTAAACGGCAGATGCCATGGTCTAAAGCCGGCTTGTCGCACCGGCTGGCCACCTGGCTTGAGCCCCGGGCGGTCCGGGCAGCCAGTTATATTACGTCGGTTTCTGATAAACAGAATGCGGAATTGGCGTCGCGTTACCCGTGGATGGATCTAAGCCAAATGGCGGCGATACCGATCGGCGGAGATCCACACGATTACGAAGCCGCGCGAAACCACCCTGTCCGGGATAGCGGCGCCGGACTCACAAGTGGGCTGATCAATCTTAGCTACGTCGGCACAATTTGGCCCGCAGTGATCGACACCGTTCGTGCCGTGATGCGCGCCATTGCTCTGCTTCGTACCCAAAAGCCTGAGCTTTACAAGAAAATCCGAATAAATTTCATCGGGACCAATGCTGACCCGAATAACAGATCGACCTATCGCGTGCGCCCCCTGGCGGAGGCCGAAGGTGTCGCTGATGCGGTCCATGAAATGCCTGGTCGACTGCCTTATTTGGAGGCCGTGTCTATACAGGCTAACTCTAATGGCGTACTTATGCTCGGCTCTGATGAGCCGCACTACACGGCATCAAAAATCTACTCAGTCTTAATGTCCGGACGGCCATTCCTTTCAGTGTTCCATCGCGCGAGCAGTGCACACGAGATCTTGCGGCGCGCTGGCGGCGGCATTTGTATAGGATTTGCGGGCAGAGCGGAGCTTGGCGCTTTGGATGTGTCGCTTGCTGAGGCCCTCGTTCAGCTCGCAACCCTACCGAAATCCTTGGGGCAGGCCGACCCGGCTGCCTATGCGCCATATCAGGCCAAAGCTATCGCTCAACGTTTCGGCGATGTTTTCGACCAAGTCTGCAGACGATGCGCCTAGCCATTCTGACATCACATCCGATTCAGTACTACGCGCCCCTCTTCCGTGAAATCTCGGGTAGCGTGGCTGTGAAGGTTTTCTTTGCCCATCGTGCCACGCCAACACAGCAGGCCGCGGCCGGGTTTGGAACCGCGTTCGAGTGGGACGTCGATCTGCTCGCGGGGTACGAGCACGAGTTTCTATCCAATGTCTCGCGGAATCCGGGCACTCAGCATTTCGCCGGCTGCGACACTCCTGAGATCGGCACAAAGCTTTTGAGCGGGCGATTCGATGCACTACTCGTAACAGGGTGGCACCTGAAGTCCTACTGGCAGGGTGTATGGGCGGCGAAACGGCTCCGAATTCCCGTAATTGTTAGGGGGGATAGCCACCTCGACACCCCTCGAAGTTTGGTCAAGCGACTGGTCAAGCGCGCCGCTTATCCTGCGATGTTGCGCGCGTTTGACGCAGCACTCTATGTCGGCCAAAGAAACCTCGCCTACTGGCGCCGTTATGGCTACCCCGATGACCGCCTGTTTTTCTCGCCTCATTGTGTCGACAACAGCTTTTTCCGTGAGAAAGCGACACCGGAGGCGAGGGGCGTGATTCGAATGCGTTTCGGCATCCGGGAGAGTTCTCCCGTTGCGCTTTTTGCGGGAAAGCTGGTTCCGTTCAAGAGACCGATGGACCTGATCAGGGCTGCCGCCGGCGTGAGAGCGCAAGGGCTGGACCTCCAGGTGCTGATCGCGGGATCCGGTGAACTTCAGCAAACGATGCAGGCTGAAGCGGACCTCCTGCACGTGCCGGTGCACTTCATGGGATTTCAAAACCAAAGTGAAATGCCCGCCGCCTACGCCGCAGCCGACATGCTGGTGCTTCCTTCGAACGGTCGGGAAAGCTGGGGCCTGGTTGCTAACGAAGCCATTGCTTCCGGTCAGCCGATCATCGTCTCCGACGCGGTCGGATGCGCGCCCGATCTCGCAGCCGACCACAATGTGGGCCGAATATTTCCTCTTGGCGATATCGCAGCGCTGACCGGGGCAATCGCGTGTGTTGGACAGAACCGTCCCCCGGCGGAGGCGATCAGGAGGCAGTCGCTGCGGTACGGACTTACCGCTGCTGCGCAGGGCGTCACAGCAGCATTGGAACGGGTCAGCATCAAGTCCGGCACCGCCCTCGAGGTTCGGAATGAATAGCCGCTCCTCATGTCTCCATCCAACAGCAGCTCAAAAGCTGTTTCGCGTAATGGGTCGAATCCCCCTTCCCAGGCTCAAGGGTATGTACGGGAGGCTGGGGGTCCTGCGAGAGACCAAGCCTCGCATGTTTGAATGCGAGTTCGACGGTTTTCGTTATCGCGGCCGCCTGGATCAGCAGATCGACAAGCACGTCTGGTTTTTCGGCGCCTACTCACCCGCTGAGCTTGCTTTTCTGGATCACTCGGCCTCTATCTTAAGGCGCGAGCGGCACGACGTTTCTTTTATTGATATAGGCGCTAACGTTGGCCAGCACACGCTCTTTATGTCCCGTCGCGTTGCCACGGTTCTGGCCTTCGAACCTGGCGATGAAGCCGCTGCCCAACTCGAAGGTAACCTGCAGCTGAACGGCATCGCAAACGTCAAACTGGTGCGCGTTGCCTTGGGGAGCGCAACGGGCACGGCGGAGCTCGGCTCCGGTTTCCCCGGAAACAACGGGTCGCGATCCCTCCACTGGTCTCTGGATACCGCGAAAAACATCACTGTACCTGTTCGAAGTGGAGACGACGAATTTCAACAACATGGGATTTCAAGGGTCGACATCATCAAAATGGATGTGGAGGGCCACGAAAAAGAAGTCCTCACGGGAATCCGCCGGACCTTGTGGAGAGACAGACCCATAGTGCTCTTCGAATTGGTTGGAATAGACGTCAAAGGCGGGTTCTCTTCGGAAAAGGAACTCCGTGCCTGCCTCTACCCTGATCACGTCCTGTACACTCTGAGCGGGGATGAGCGGGCCAGACTGTCGCCCTTCTCATGGTCGTGCGAAGAGGCGGTTTGCGTTCCTGCCGAAATAGCCGTCCATTTTCACGCGTTGACCCGGTAAATAGATGCCAGAGCCGAAGAAAGTAGCTGCCTCCCACCAGGCACGGGCGGTTCTATCCATAGCGCTCCTCGTTAGTTTCGCCAGCGCGACCATCAGCCCGGCGCCGCTGACCGTTGCGGCCTCCGCTTTGTGCCTGGCTCTGATTATCTGGCTGCTCTGGAGTCGAAATGAAGTGCCAATTCTGTTGCTCCCCGCTCTTTTCCAGTGGTCCGAAGTCGCCACTCCGTCGTTGTCAACCATATGGAAACAGGTGCCATTGAACCAGCTGTTCCAGAACAACGCAGATTTCGATTTTGCCACTCTCTATGCCTTAGCGGCCATCGGAATACTCGCGGTCGCTTTGCGGCTGGGCTCCGGTCGTTCGAAATATCCCGGATTTGCGGAGAGGCTTCGGGTAGAGGCGACGGTTTGGCGTTACCGCGACGTAGCGCTGATCGCCTTTAGTGCAATCGGCGCGGGCTACCTGGCCGCGTCCATCTCAGGGTTTGCAGGCTCCGCTCGCGAGCTTTTCAACCAGATAAGTAATATCAAGTATGTTGGGCTGTTCGTGTTGTCGTACTGGTGCCTCGTGCGACGTAGTCGGATGCTCGTGCTGGCTGCTGTAATCGCCTTCGAAGTGGTCTTTGGGATGACCGGCTTCTTCGCCGAATTCAAGGATTCCATCCTGACCTTTTTGATAGCCGCTCTGGCGGCCCGCCCAAAACTCAGGCCAGCCGACATGGCTATAGTGACTTCTGCCGGAATTCTGCTTTTCGGCATTGCGATATTTTGGTCGGAGGTCAAGCCGTCCTATCGCCTCTTTGTGAACCAGGGAAGCGGCGAACAAGTAGTCCTGGAGCCGCTGAATCAGCGTATTGAGTTTTTAGCGAACGCTGCAGGCGCCATGGATGCCGCTCAGTTCTCCGACGGATTTGACAAGCTTGTCGCCCGGCACGGCTACATTGAATACTTGGCGCTAACGATGCAGAGTGTGCCTGCGGTGATTCCTCACGAGAATGGCCGTCTGACTCTTGGGCTGTTGGAACATGTCACGGTTCCAAGATTCCTGTTCCCTGATAAGCCAGTCCTGCCGAACGACACCGAGATCACGAAGCGATATACCGGAGTTCATCTCTCCATCAACAGCGCAACGTCGATCAGTATCGGTTACCTCGGGGAACTATATGTGGATTTCGGGCTGCTTGGATCGTTACTAGCTGTCGCAGCGATCGGCGGCGTCACAGGGTTTGCTTATAGAATGTTGCGGGACCACAGCAACGGGCCACTTTTGGTGGTCGCGGGTTTATGCCTGATCATTGCTCTGCCACTCGCCTATTTTGGCCAGGCGTATGTCAAAACGATGGGCGGCTGGGTTGCTTCTGTGATAGTCGCCTTCGCCGGCCAGCGCTTCTGGCTTCCACGCGTGCGCGTATCCCGAGAGCGGCGGCCGACCCACCACACCAGCGCGGGACTGTCGAAAGGCGCGGTAGCCGAGTGCTAGCTAATGGAAG
This sequence comes from Terriglobia bacterium, assembly GCA_963747535.1. GTDB lineage: Bacteria > Acidobacteriota > Terriglobia > Bryobacterales > Bryobacteraceae > CAVVFX01. The sequence goes on along the minus strand of CAVVFX010000022.1, from coordinate 250,755 downwards.
CATGCGCAGCTCCGGCTCCAATATGGTGATTACTCAGACGATCGCCGGCATTACCCGCGAGTCAGGCGGCCCGTCTTACAGCGTGCCCTCATTATCCGCTGCTCTTTCGCGCCTGGGGGTCAAGGTTACATTGCGAACCTTGGCTGCTGACGCGGAGCAAACCGGGGGCAACGGCTACTCCATTAATATTCACTCCAAGACGCAAGGGTTGACTGGCGCCGTTACCCGAATGTCTGCTTCCCTGCGAAATGCTCTCCTTATGGATTCTCGTCTCGGCGCGATTGTCCACTGCCACGGGTTGTGGCTGATGCCCAACGTATATCCAGCCTGGGCGCGAAGAAAGTGTGACGGAGCCGGTAGACTCGTTCATTCTACGCGGGGCATGTTGAGTGTCGAAGCGCTCCGCATCTCGGCCTGGAAAAAGCGCCCGTTTTGGTGGCTCTCTCAGCGTTCGGCACTCAGCGTGGCTGATTGTCTGCATGCGACGGCGGTTTCGGAATACGAAGAGATTCGCGCTGCGGGACTGCGCAATCCGGTTACGATCATTCCAAACGGGATAGACTTGCCTGAACTCGGGGCTGTACCTCGATCTCAGGGACAGGCGCGCACAGCACTCTCGCTCGGCCGCATCCACCCGAAAAAGGGCCTCGATCGATTGATTCGCGCCTGGGCCACGATAGAAGCCAGCTATCCGGATTGGCGCCTGCGAATAGTCGGACCCGCAGAAGAACGGCACGACGAAGAACTGCGCGCGCTGGCACTTTCCCTGGGCGCCCGGAGAATCAGCATCGAGAGTTCCATCTTTGGAGCGGCCCGCCTCGCTGTCTACCGAAGCGCAGACCTGTTCCTGCTTTCCACGCTGAACGAAAATTTCGCCATGACTGTGGCAGAAGCGTTGGCAGCCGAAGTCCCGGTCATCTCTACCAAGGGTGCTCCTTGGGCCGGGTTGGAGCGCGAGCGTTGCGGCTGGTGGATTGACCATGGTGTAGAACCGATGGCCGCCGCCTTACGGGTGGCGATGGATCTCCCGCGTTCGGAACTTCATGCGATGGGCGGTCGTGGACGCGCCTGGATGGCCCGTGACTTCGGCTGGGACCGAATAGCCGGCGACATGTTGGATGTGTATCGTTGGTTGAAAGACGGCGGCCCAATGCCGTCAACGGTTCGAATAAACTGATGGGACCCGATCTCGCTTCAGCCGGGCAGTCGCTGCAGGTTGATATCGCCGCGAACCGCAAAGCTCAAAAGTGGACACCCGGCGAACTGCTGGGCCGTGCACTCTGGGAGACCCTGCGCGGACCGCTCTTCTCGTGGACACCGCGTCCTTTTTGGATCTGGCGGCGCGCGGTGCTTCGAGCGTTCGGCGCAAAGGTGGGCCGGAATGTTCACGTTCACCCTACCGTACGCATCGCGATCCCGTGGAATCTCTCAATAGACGATAACGCCGCTCTCGGCGATGGCGCGATCATTTACTCCCTGGGCCGGATCTGGATCGGTCGCAACGCCACCATTTCGCAATATGCCCATCTGTGTGCCGGGACCCACGATTACCGGCGGAGTGATATGCGGCTGCTCAAGCCCGCGATTCGAATCGAAGAGGGCGTGTGGGTTTGCGCCGATGCGTTCGTCGGTCCCGGCGTGAATGTGGGGGCTTTCTCTATCGTCAGCGCACGGGCCGTGGTGACGAAAGATGTTGCTGAAAATGTCATAGTGGGCGGGAACCCGGCCAGGGTTCTGCGCGCCCGTCCCCCAATAGGATCGTAATGAACGTCTCCATATTAATTCTGACCCATAACGAGGAAGTGAATCTCTCGGCTTGCCTGTCCTCCCTTTCCTGGTGTGACGACATAGTTGTCCTTGACTCCGGCAGTACTGATGGCACTCTGGATGTCGCCAGGTCCTACAGTGCTCGTGTCCTGTCGAGGCCGTTCGACAACTTCGCCGGTCAGCGAAATCACGGCATTGAGTACGGCAATTTCCGTCATGACTGGGTGCTTCACCTCGATGCTGACGAGACGGTGACTCCGGAGTTCGTCTCTGCGTTGCAGAGCCTGAAGCCGGAACCTGAGATCTTTGGCTATCGTATTCCTTCGAAGGTAATCCTGTTTGGACGATGGCTGCGTTACGCTGGAATGTGGCCCTCGTATCAGGTTCGGCTCGGCCATAAGAGCCATCTTCGCTTTAAGCAAGTTGGACATGGCCAACAGGAAGACATCCCCAGCGAGAAAGTCGCCGTATTTGCAGAGCCTTACCTGCATTATTCCTTTTCGCACGGTATGCGCCGCTGGCTTGAAAAGCACATCAAGTACGCCGTTGATGAGGCCGGTTTTGCCCGGCATCAAAGAACACGTTCGCTCGTTCCCTGGATGTCCGCCATCGGTAGTGACGCCACTTCGCGCCGCCGTCTGGCGAAAGCGATGGTAACAAGAGTGCCATTTTTCTTGCGACCCGCTGCACGGTTCTTTTATGTATATGTTGTCCGTCAGGGGTTTCGCGATGGCCGCACGGGACTAACTTACGCGATTATGCTGTCGGTCTACGAGGGGATGATCGCAGTGTTCTATTACGAGGCTCTGCTCAGTCAGCGCCGTGGCGACGATTCCCCAGGCTTTCCCATCGCGGGAACGACGGTTCACCGGGTCGAAGGTAATCTTTCTCAACGGACCGCGTCCGGTACCCAAGTCTAGACGGGCGGCAACGCTCGCGGAAGTCTAATCAATTCCTAACTCATATGCGCGTCTTACTTTTGAATCAGGCGTTCTATCCCGATATCGTCTCTTCAGCTCAGCACGCTGCTGATCTGGCGCGTAGCTTCGTGCAGAATGGACATGAAGTTACTGTGGTTTGCAGCCGTCGCGCCTACGACAATCCGGCGCGGCGCTTTGCGGAAACGGAAGAGTGGCACGGCATCCGCGTTCTGCGGATTCCATGCACCGGGTTCGGTAAGGCCAATAAAGTGGGGCGCATCCTGGATTTCTGCACCTTTCTTGTCGCCTGTTTGATGCGCCTGGTTGTACTCGGCAGATTCGATGTCGTCGTCGCCATGACGTCGCCCCCGCTTCTCTCCTTCATCGCCGCCCTGTTTACACGGCTTCGCGGGTACAAGCTGGTGCTCTGGATCCTGGACATGAACCCCGATGAGGCTATAGCAGCCGGTTGGCTGAAAGAAGAGTCCGTGGCGGGCCGGTTCTTGCGCGCGCTCCAGGTCTATAGTCTACGGCAAGCCTCTCAAATTGTGGTATTGGACCGGTTTATGCGGGAGCGGATTGCCGCTCGAGGCATTTCCGATGGGCACATTGCGGTGATTCCGCCCTGGTCGCACGATGAATCGGTCTCATATGACCATGACGGGCGCGAGCGCTTCCGTGTGGCCAATGGCCTCGCCGGACGGTTCGTGGTCATGTACTCGGGCAACCACAGCCCCTGTCATCCCCTGGACACGCTTCTCGAAGCTGCCAGACAACTCGCGACCCATTCTGACATAGCATTCTGTTTCATTGGGGGCGGAAGCGAGTTCAAGAAGGTCAAAGATTTTGCCGCGTGTCATTCGCTGACGAATATCGTCTGCCTGCCCTACCAGCCGCGGGAGAAACTCCGTGAGTCACTCTCTGCGGCGGACCTCCACTCGGTCGTCATGGGAGATCCCTTTGTGGGCACTGTCCACCCTTGCAAGATCTACAACATACTTGCACTTGGAGTCCCCTTCTTGTATCTCGGTCCCGCGCAAAGTCACATTGAGGACCTGATCTCCGCCGATGGTTTACAGAACGCCTGTTATAGCGTGCGGCATGGAGATGTTCGGTTAATGGTGACAAACATATTGACTGCCGCAAGGACCGCGAAGAACCAGGATTCCACATTAGTCGAATCGTCCGTGCAGTTCTCAGCCGGTATTCTTGCTCCCAGAATGGTTAAATTGTGTGAATCCGTCGGTGCCTCTTCGCCGGTGAGCCTTATCAGTTATCCGCTCGTAGCGCGAAAAAGCGAGGGAGCCGACGCCGAAAGATTGTAGCTGCTGCCGATATAACGTTACCGTACCAACCCGTTAGAGCTTAGGTGTCCCATGCACTCCCTGACCGCTCTCCTCATCCTTTCGTTTGTCCTGTCGTTGTTGCTGACCCCGCTGGTCCGGAATCTCTGCCGGCGGTGGAGTCTCGTCGATCATCCCAGCGACCGGAAGATTCATCTGACCCCCACGCCGCGGTTCGGCGGAGTTGCCATCGCCATCTCATACCTGGCGGCGTACGCAATTCTGCTTGCCTGGGGGGCCAAGGCCGGTGAGATCGTATGGTCCGCGCGCATCGACATCGCCCATCTGATCCCCGCTGCAGCGCTCGTCTTCCTGGTAGGTTTGAGTGACGATATATGGGGCCTTAAAGCCGCGCCAAAGCTCATCGGTGAAACTGCCGCCGCGGTCTGCGCATATTTCGCCGGCGTGCACGTAACCGGCCTTGGAGGAGTTCCGCTGGCCCACTGGCTGAGCCTGCCGGTGACGGTATTCTGGCTGCTCACGTGCACCAATGCAGTTAATCTTATCGATGGGCTGGACGGCCTCGCGGCAGGTCTCGGTCTGTTCGCTACCGCTACTGCAGTGGTCGTTGCGCTTATGCAGCACAACATCGGGCTCGCTCTGGCAGTGGTGCCTCTTTTGGGCGCGCTGCTCGGTTTCCTGCGCTATAATTTCAGCCCCGCCACCATCTTCCTCGGCGACTCGGGAAGTCTGTTCATCGGTTTCCTGCTCGGTTGTTACGGCGTCCTCTGGAGCCAGAAATCGGTTACTTTACTTGGTATGACCGCGCCCCTGATGGTGCTCGCGATTCCTCTGCTGGACACCTCCCTTGCTATCGCCCGCCGCTTCCTGAACAATCGGCCGATCTTCTCGGCCGATCGCGGACACATCCATCACCGCCTGCTCGATCGCGGTTTTGCGCCTCGCAAGGTTGTGCTACTCCTCTATGGCTGTTGCGCTGCCGGGGCCCTCTGTTCGCTCGGAATGATGAATTCGCATTCCGCCGAAGCGGTCCTCATCGTCTTCTGCGCGTTCGTATGGGCCGGCATTCATCACCTCGGATATCTTGAGTTCAACCTCGTCCGTCGCCTCTTTCGTCCCAGGAGTTTCCGGGCTGTAGTCCAATCTCATATGCGACTCAAGGCTCTCGAGGACGCGCTCGCCGAAGCCAACACCGTCGACGAGTGCTGGGCCGAGGTCCGCAAAGCCTCGCAGGATCTCGGTTTCTGTCACCTGGTGATGCGTCTCGATCACACGTTCTATGAAGAAAAGTTCAGCGATAAAGCCATCTGGCAAACCTGGACCGTCCGCGTGCCGTTGTCCGCGACAGAATTCGTCAATATCAGTCATGCTTTCCATGACTCAGTCTCGCCCATGGTGATTGGCCCCCTGGCAGACTCTCTCCGCCGGGCTTTAGTACCCAAGTTGCCGTCATTTCACACCGGCGTGGACCATGACGGACCGGTCCGCGTAATAAAATACGCTAATCTGCCGGTGAATCGGCCGAACACGGTCGAAAACCTTGAAAAAGCTTAGTCACCTGGCCGTCGCGAACCGCCGATCTTCATCGGCGTGCCAGCCACGAGCCGTATTTTTGAACCAGACGCGCGGCGCGCAACGGATAGTAAAGGAAAAACAAATTCTCAGGCAGCGCAAACGACTCCAGATCCGCTTCGGTCGGAGCCTTGAGCATAGCGGAGAGATGCCGCACCTTGTCCCAGGCCCGTTCCGCCAATCGGACGTTGAATGCCGTCACCTCCAGGCTTTCCGGCTCGACAGGCGGGATACGATTCAACCGCAAAGCCACCTGTCGCGCCCTCGATTGGACTGCCTGCGCCGCACGAGCACGTTCCACGACCGCTTCCGGAACCGGTGCTTCGAGCAATTCATGAGCCAGCAGCGAACCCAACAACAGTGGCCGCACACATCCCGCCTTGGTTGCGAGATCCAAAGCGCCTGCCCAATCCGGTTGAGTATGCGCCAGCCTGGCAACATCTCCCAGCCACTGGAGACGCGACCACAAGTGCTTCGCACCGTGTACGCACAGAAACAACAACAGAACTTCCGGCGAAAGGTTCGAGACTTCCCGTCCTGCGATCCGGGCCCTTCCGAGCGAGCGCCACAGTATCTCCACATCGAAACGGAACGGATAATCCGCAGGGGCGGTTTCCCATTGAAGATCCACCCGCGGCATGCCCTCCTGGTGGAAAACCAGCTCGAAGTTAAGACTGAGGAGAGTGTCGAAGCGCAGGCGAGCGAAGTGTGGACTGAGCCGGTATCCCTCCCGCGTGAGAACTCGCAGGGCGGCCGGAACATCCTGCTTCCGGACCAGGAGATCCAGATCCGAAAAAGGCCGCAACACCGGATCGGGATAAAGCGATTCAGCCAAAACGGGGCCTTTCAAGGGCACCGCGGCAATGCCCTCAGCTTCGAAAGCATCCAGCAGTGCGAACAGCCTGGCCGTGAAAATCAGGTTGCGCCGGGCGGAATCGCGGTACGCATCGCGGAGACGGCTCGCGACGTTCTCCGGCACGAGATCGGGGCACGCGGCATCCAGGGTGCGGTACAGGATCGGTGCCAGGCCATGGTACTCCGCAGCGTCAGACAGGGCATCCCAGTCCAGGCCATTTTCAGCCGGCACTCTTATGTGATTGCCATCCACCGCATCGGCGCGGGCGCAATGGAAAAGCAATTCGACTATGGCCAAATTGAACACGGATGAACACACTAGTGTAGTGGGTTGTGATGCGCATGCATTCAAACGAGCCTGGTTCCATAAGGACTAGTACTGCAGCGAAGCGCCTTAAATATTGGGGAATTTTGGTACTAGAGAACATATTGGGTGCTGTGACCGCGTGTGTTAGACTTCTGCAATTAGAGTAAACGGTTAGTAGTGTATTCATGAGTCCATTTTCAAGGAAAATCGAGTTCAGTGATAAGGGCGGATCGCGTGGAGACGGACGGCGCTTCGACCTTCCCTCTCTGTTAAGCGCGGTTAAGCGCGATTTCGGTTCGTGGATCTATAGCCAGGTGTCCCCTGGCAGCATTGTCAGCATTTTTCGACGGAGGAAATTAGGTCGTATGGAATTTAGAATTCTCTCAAACCTGCGGGCAGCGACGAGACTCGGTAGGGTGCACGTAAACGCGGCGCTGGCAGTTTTGGCCGCAACGACGTTTGTGGCCGGCACGCTCCCGGCGCAGACTACGGCGGGCGTTCCGCTAGAGGCTCAGACAAAGACGGGCTTTGGGCAAGACTGGAGCCACCACCACCTTATTTTCTCCAACCCCGGCACGTACCAGGATGCGCTGCAGAAGGGAACAGCCGACAAATGGTTAAGGATCACAAGCGATCCGCGTTACAAGATCCAGGAGTCCGCGCGATCGGCGGCCTCCTTCGCACCGCTTAGCGCGGCGTCCGCAACGCCGCCGAGCCCTCCGGGAAAGAAGACCATCAAAAAAGACTGGAGCCAGACCCTGCTGAGCGGTACCCCGGCTAGCCTGACTGGCACCATCGCGACTCTCAGTTCCTCCAACATCAGCGGCAGCTCGATTCTAACGGTCGACGGTGTGGCCTTCGACGCGAGCCCCCCGACGGCCCTGCAGGCCATCGGGACCGTCAACGCCGGCCCCGCGCTGACCGGGCAGACCATTACTGTAAACGCCGGAACGCTCGTGACGGTCACCGTCAGCGGAGCCGCCGCGACCGAAGTGGCGACGTTCACTGCGACAGCGTTCTCCGGAACCACGACCATCGCCTACGCGACTGGCTCCGGCGGACCCACCAACACGCTGTCCCTCACCCCAGCCGTAGCCACGGCGGCGACAGGCTCGATCACCATTGGTGCAACTCCGACTGCCGGCGACAACGTCGTAGTCGGCAGCATCACTTATACCTACCGATCCGGTACGCTCACTACGCCGACGGGGAACAACTGTAACGTCGAAATCAGCAATACCAGCACGAGCCGCACCAACCTTCGTAGTGCGATCTTGACCGGCGGCTCCGGCTCCGGGAGTACCTATATATGTGCAACGGGGGTGAACGCCAACACTGCAGTGACAGTCGGCACAATTACTGGCAGCAACATCCCTCTGACCGCGACCGCTGTCGGCGCTGCGGGGAACTCAACCACCCTGACGGGCTCTTTCAGCAACAGCGGTTCGAATTTCGTGACCGCCTTCTCAGGTGGCGTTACGGGGACCGATGGTTGCACTTCGTCCACGACCGGCACCTTTATCGCCACGGCAAGCGCGGCTGCGCAGCAGGCAACCGACTTTTACAACGCGATTGTGTCCTGCCACTCTTCTTATCCTCAGATCGGTTTCCAGGTGCTCACCGCTCCTTCATCAACTACCGCCACCATCACTGCGGATGCTCCAGGTACGGCGGTCAGCGTCACCGCTAACAACCCGACAGCCGGCCTGACTTGGGCCCACAGCGGCACGCTCGAAGCCGGGACCGATGGCACCCTTACCGCGTGCTCTACGTTCCGGAACTCCGGTAACGCCACGACGCTCGCGGGTTACATCAATACCGCGCTGACTGGCTGCTCTGGATTCACTAGTTCCGCGAGCACGAACACGGTGACAGTTGCCACTACTGCGGTCGGCTCCGGCGCCACGCTCGCGTTCGGCGGTACCGATACGAAAGTTTCGTGGGGCTCGAACACCGGCGGATTTAACGGAACGACCTCTGGCACGTCAAGCCCACCGACGTTTGCTTACTGGTCGGGCAGCACCTACGTTAGCGCGTCGCAGTTGGCCACCAACATTGCGACGGCACTCAACGCCAACACCACGGTCTCCGCCGTACTTTCCGCCGCGCCCAACTCGCCGAGCGGCGGCAACCTGACCATTACCGCCAAGGTTGCCGGGACGGGCGGAAACAGCTATTCAGCCACGCCGAATGGTAGTTTTACGGCCTTCACCGGCGGGACCCTCAGCGGCGGCAATGGCGCCGCGGTGCAGCCGAACGCCTACCCCGCCAAGTTTTCGTTTAGCACCACCACCGCCACCTGCTCGGACTATGCCGTTTACCCGGTCGGCACCGCGGGCGGGGCAAGCGCGGCAAACATTATCGCCTACGATCACCTTTACACGACCGGATGTACCAGCGCCCCGACGGTTCTTTGGGCATATAACACAGGCACGGGATACGCAGTCACGACATCTCCAGTTCTTTCCTTAGACGGCACGCAGGTGGCGTTTATTCAGTCCAGCGGCACGGCGGCACAGTTAGTCCTCCTCACGCCGAGCACCGGCGGGACGCTCGCTTCGCCGACTACGCCTACTTCTGTAGCGGCAGGCACCTACAATACCTGCACGGCACCGTGCTACACCACCTTCAACCTTGGCGCAAGCGATACGTTCTCATCGCCGTTCTACGACTACCAAGACGATACGCTTTATGTGGGCGACGATAGCGGCGTCCTCCACCAGTTCACAGGGGTCTTCAATGGAAACCCTGTCGCGACGGGCAGTCCCTGGCCTGTGAGCCTGGGCTCGAGTAAGCTCGCCTCCCCGGTTTACGTGGTGGTGCCGGGCAACGGGGGACAGATTCTCGTTGGTGATGTGGGAGGGGCGCTTCACAGCGTGACGGCATCAACAGGCGCCGTATTCGGCACAGCGACACCTATCGCCGGAGGTCAGATTGCCGACGCTCCCCTGATTGATGGCAGCGCAAACTATATGTTGGTATTTGTCAACAGCGCCTCCGCCAACTCTGTATATGGCTACGGGTTGCAATTTTTCCCTACTTCCCCGGGCATTGTTGGGGTAGGAACTGGCGCCACCGGAGACTATCTCTATTCCGGCACCTTCGATAATGTGTACTACGAGTCCTCGAATGGTACCGGGAACATCTACGTAGTAGGGAACACCGGCGTGACGACGGGAGCCGCGCTATACCAGGTGGGTCTCTCCGGCTATTTTCTTAACGGGGTATCCACTACCGTAGTTACGGGTCTCACCGGCGGGACCAGCCCCACCCTTCCCTGGCCGTCTCCTGTCACGGAGTTCTGCAACAATGGTTTGAGCGCTTGTCCGGCGCTCGCACCAGTCTCTGTTAGCGGCTGCACTACGACCACTGGTTCCAAGACGCTGACCTGCACAAGCGGGGGATTTACTTCGGCCGACGTGGGTGCGGGGATCTCTGGAACGGATATCGCCAGTGGGGCAACAATCACTGGCTACACTAGCGGCACGGTGGTCACTATGTCGGCGAATCCGACCGCTCATACGACAGCCGGCACCGCGACTGTCGAAGGGACCACCAGCGGTACGGACTATGTTTTCTTCAGCGTCAACCGTGGGACCCCGTCTGGGTGTACCAACACTGCCGGAAACGGCTGCGTTCTGTCCTATAACGTCAGCACCCCCACTGCGGTAGCCCTCGCCGGGACCGGCCTAAACGTAACTACTCCAGCTACCAACGGCTGTTGGGCGACGGGGGGAATTTCGATCGACAACAGCGTGTTGTCGGGAACTTTGGCCGGCGCCTCCCAGCTCTACTTCGTCAATTTAGATGGCGCGGGGTAACCCAACTTCAGCGCAGACGAGCAGACCTGCACCTCCGGTGCTTCGGACCTTATTATTAACGCTGTGCAGGCGGCGCAATCGAACCCGTAGGCAGGGCTTGTCGACTTGCGGCTAGGGTGACTACGGCACCGCGAGACAGCGAACAAGGTGTAATGATATCAACCGGCGGCACGACAATGAGGAATCGTAATAGATGAAAACTACATCGGACGGGCCTAAAGTAGCGCTCGGTTCTCCCAAGGAGGCCCTACCAGAAACCCGCCTTTCGTCACGAGCGCGTTTTTGAAACTCAAGCGCTGACATGCGGCAAGGTGCAAACCACCCAGGGGCCCTGCCATAGCAACAGGAAGACCTCGTAGTCTGACTCGCTGCGATGGTCACCGTCGAGCAAACACACCACTCTCCATACGCCGTGAGATGCACTACGACGGCTTCGTCAGGCGACTACCTTCCGTCTACGCCGGTGGAATATTGACGCTCAGGTGCATCTCGCTCGCCGCCTCCGGGAGCTCTTTTCATGAAGTTGCGCAAAAACCCAAGCGCTCCCATCTCGGCAGCTCTGTCGGCAACGGCCCTCGCCCTTTTGCTCGCAGCCCCTTCCGCCGCCCAAAGCAGGCCCGCCGGCGTAGTAGACGACTGGAGCTTCCACCGCCTCGTCTACTCCAGCCCCGGCACCCTCGCTAACGCCATGAAGAACGGCACCCTCGCCAGGTGGAACAACATCGTCAACGACCCGCGCTACCAGATGGAGCTGAAGAGGCGCAACCTCGCTCAAACCCAGCAGGCCCGAACCGGAGGGTATCCCATAACCAAGGATTGGACCGAAGCCATCACCTCGGCCGGCGTTGCGGCGAACCTCACCGGCGTCATCGGCACGCTCAGTTCATCGAGCATCGGCAGCGGTTCAACGCTGACCATCGATGGCGTCACCTTCACCGCAAGCCCCCCGACTGCGGAAACGGCAACCATCAAGTTCAGCTCCACTAAGCCCACGAATGCCTCGTCCGTCACCATCGGCAGCGTAGTCTACACTTTTGAAACCTCGAACATCACCACCGCTCCCGCCACGGGTTGTCAGGTTTACTCGGCTGCCAGCACCACGGGCGCCACCAGCCTGTATCAGGCGATAACGTTCACGGGAACCCAAGGGAGCACCAATTACCGGTGCGCCACTTCAATCACGACGGCTAACGGCGCAGTCACCGCGAGCCAGAGTACCTCTACAGTCAGCCTGACGGCTACGACTCCGGGCTCAGCGGGGTTCACCTTCTCAGACAGCGGGACCACGAATTTCAGCACATTCAGCTCTACGGCGGGCTCGAACGGCGCGACCTCGGGCACGACCTTCGCTTACTGGTCGGGTGCCACGTATGTTTCCTCGTCGCAAGTTGCCACCAATATTGCGACGGTCGTGAACGCCAACGCCACAGTCAGCGCGATCCTCACGGCCGCCGCGAACACGCCTGCTTCGGGCGACGTGACCTTCACCGCTAAGACCACCGGAGTGAATGGCAACAGCTATGAGGTCACGGCAAACAGCCTCTCCGCATTCACTCCTTCCAGCGCGTACCTCAGTGGCGGCGGGTCGGGGGTGCAACCGAACGCCTTCCCGGCCAAGTTTTCCTTCAGCACTACCAGCGCCAGTTGCGCCGATTTCGTCGTCTACCCGACAGGCGCCCCCGGCGCGTCAAACGCGGCCAATCTCGTCTCCTATGCCAATCTTTATACCGGCACTTGCACTGGCACTGTCCCCGCTGTCTCCTGGGCCTATAACACGGGCGGCGTCGTTACCACCTCTCCCACCCTCTCCGCGGACGGCTCCCAGATCGCATTCATGCAGGTCACCGGCACCACCGCGAGCCTGGTTTTGCTCAAGCCGTCGTCGGGCGGGTCCATCTCCGCGCCCGTCACGCTGACTGCCCAGGCATCGGCCTCCGCCTATCGCAGTTGCACGGCTCCATGCTTTTATGCCCTCAGCCTGAGCGCGAACGACACCTTCTCCGCGCCGTTTTACGATTACCTGCGCGACGCTCTCTATGTTGGCGACGACAGCGGCAATCTCCACCAGTTCTTCGGCGTCTTTAACGGAACCCCGTCCGAGAATAAGACCAGTCCGTGGCCCGTGCACCTGGGGTCGAACAAAATCTCGTCCCCTGTCTATGACTCCGAAACCGGCTTCCAGGCCGGCTTCATCTTTGTGGGCGATATGGGGGGCGTCTTCTACTCCGTGGGCAGCGGCTATGGGGGAACCACGTCCGGGAACATTTATGGCAACACCGGCAGCCTTGGGCAGGCGATCGCCGACGCTCCCCTGGTCGATTGCCCGCAGGGAGTGGAGTACGTCTTTGTGACCACCAACGGCAGCTATAGCTGGCCAGGCTACGATGCCGTGTGGGAGTTCGTCAGCATCTTTACCGACGTGTGCCCGATAGGCCAGTCGTGCGCACCCGGAGTTGTGGAGGTGGGATTGGGCGGCACCGGATATTATCTTTACGCCGGCGCTTTCGACAATGTGTACTTTCAGTCGTCGCCGCCCTCGCCGGACTCTACCGGGAGCATTTACGTGGTAGGCAACACCGGTACGGCGGGCGGAGCGACCCTGTACCAGGTGCCGATCAGCCACAGCGCCTTAACAGGCGCATCCAATCAAGTCGCTACTGGTCTCAACAGCACCGAATATCCCTTTCCGTCTCCCGCTACGGAGTTCTGCAACGGCGCGTGTGCCAGCAATGGAACCGAAACCACCAGCGGCACCGACTACCTGTTTTTCAGCGTCAACCGGGGGGCTAAGCCCGGTTGTACCAACGCCGCCGGAAACGGCTGCATTATGTCCTATAACATTAACAATCCCAGTGCGGTCTCCCAGGCCGGAACCGGCTTGAACGTTGCGGCTCCCGGAACTAAAGGTTGTTGGGCGACCGGCGGGATCGTAATCGATAACTCCAGCGCCGCGGCGGGCGCCTCGCAGATTTACTTCGTGAATTTGAATGGCAGCACCGCAGGGGGCGCTACGGGCGCGACGAGCAGCAACTGCACTGCCGCATCCGGGGCCAGCGTCAATGGTGTGCAGGCCGCGCAGTCGAACCCATAGCGAGGGGCTGCATCCGAAATTGGCGTACTGAACCGCTTGCTTACGCGCGCGGCTCGGCAACAACTTCCGAGCCACGACCGTCAGAGAGTGGTTACGCGAACTCACCAGAAACAGCATACTCTCTTCGTGTGTCCGGCGATATTCTGAAGGTCCAGAAGAGGACAAACATGAGTCATACGGGTGTCTTAGAACTGTGAAGAATCATAAAGCATTTTTGCGGTGCGGTGTCATCGCGTTAGCTGCGCTCGCCACAGCGCCGTCCTTCGGACAACAGCCAGGGGTCGCGACCGGAGTCGGGATACCGCACGATTGGAGCCATCATCACCTGGTATTTTCCCAACCAGCCAGCGTATCCGACGCTTTAGGGCTTGAGCGGGATCCGCGTTATTGGCACCAACGGTACTATCGCAAAGCCCGAGCACAAAACGCCGGCGTCAGTTCATCCGACATCAGAAGCAATAGACTGCCGGTTCATCCCCCGGTCCGTGAGCCGGTTCTTTCGCGGATTCAAGGGGACTGGAGCGAGGATCTGGGGAGTACTGCTTCGCTCGGCGCGGGCAATTACCCCGCGGTGTATTCGTTCTACCCCGGAAACGCCAGTTGCAGCAGCGACTTCGTAGTTTTCAGTACGGGCCTTCCGGGTGGCGCGTCGCAGCCAAGCATCATTGCCTACAACAATCTCTACAGCGGCTGCGCCGGGAGCACCGATCCTTCGGTCTACTGGCAATACAATACGGCCTACTCCCAGGGCAGCGGCGCCGACGACGGCAGCAAGATTGTGACGTCGGTGGCGCTGTCATCATTAGGAGACCAGGTAGCATTCATTCAGAGCAATTCGAGCAACGTCGCCAGCCTGGTGATCCTGAGATGGGCCGGCAACTCCTCACTCGTAAGCCTGAGCAGTGGCGCCAATAATGTAGCCCCGGCCAATTATTACAACTGCGCCGCTCCCTGCATGACCAGGATCCCTTTGCATGGTTCGCCCAACGACACGAACTCATCGCCCTTTTACGATTATTTCAACGACCTCCTTTATGTCGGTGACGACAGCGGTGTGCTCCACAAGTTCCAGCATGTATTCAATTCCACTTCCGCCAATCCGCCGGGCGAGATTACCGGCGGTGGGACTTCGAGTGGTTGGCCTGTAACGATCTCGGGCAACAAGCTGACAAGTCCGGTATTTGATGGCGGCCCGTCTCAAAAATTGTTTGTGGGCGATTCGGGCGGTTTTCTGTATTCTGAGCCGGCCGGCGGCGGTAGCGGTAACCTCGTAAGGTCGCTACAGGTGGGCGTCGGCCCGGGTATCGTAGACGGTCCTCTGGTCGACTCCTCCCAGGAAACCGTGTATGTCTTTGTCGGGCAGGATATGAACGGGAGCAATCCCAACAGTCCCTGCAGCGCTGGTAAGAGTCAGGTGTGCAATGGCGTTTATCAGTTTCCGGTCAACTTCACGGCGAGCACCGGTCTCGCGGAATCCGTGCTGGGAGTCTCGACGTCGTCGACTATCATCCATGACGGCACGTTTGACAACGCCTATTACTCGTCGCCATCGAGCGGGAATATTTATGTCTGCGGCAGCGGGAACAGCGGCGGCAGTGGGGTCGGGCCGAAGTTGTTGAACATCCCGGTGTCTAACTTCAAGAGTGGACCAAGCTCATTTGATGCGACCAGCGACGTCGGCTCTCTGACTTCCGGCGCGGCGGGCTGCTCTCCAGTGAGCGAAATCGACGACGGCATTACAGACTGGATTTTCCTGAGCGTGACCGCCGGCGGCAACCAAACCGGGTGTACTGGGGCGTGTCTCTATAACTTCAACGTCACCAACGAGCCTCCCAGCGCAGTAAACGCCGGATTCTCCGCAGCCGGCGGCACGAGTGGCATCATCATCAATAACGCCGCGGCACCGCGGACACTGCAGATCTACTACTCAACGCTGGGCAGCCAGAGCTGCACAGGAGGCACGGGAGGGTGCGCCGTGCAGGCTTCGCAGGAGGCGCGTTGATGCTGGGGCAGTATCCGGTGGATTTGACAGGAGAGATTCAGAACCTGGCAAAATGCGAGCTGGTTGCGGACGTTGCTCGCCAATTCGGAGAGGTGCGCTTGAAGGTCACCGGAACCAGCATGCTCCCCTCCGTGTGGCCAGGAGACGTTCTGACCGTTCGACGGCGACCCCTCGCCGAGTTGCTTCCCGGCCAGATCGTCCTCTGCTATCGCAACCAGCGGTTCGTAGCCCACCGGCTGGTCAGCAAACGCGGCGATTGCCTCGTTACCCGCGGCGATTCGCTTTCGAACGAGGATCGCCCGTTCCAGAACGATGAGATCCTGGGAGAGGTGGTCTCCATTCTTCGGAATGGCCGCCGGGTCGCTCCGTCCCCGCTTTGGTTAATCAGAGCCGGCTCCTGGATTCTGCGACACTCAGAACTATGTACCCGGATGCTGCTCCGCCTAAGGAGATTGAGGAACCTGTCGTGGGCCAGATAGCAGATTGCGCCGTTGCGTCTGACGTGGTCGTCGAGATCGGCGCAATGCCGATCCTGGTCCGCACCGATAACCCGGAGTTTCTCGAGATCCTCGGCAACCGTTACGGCAGTTTTGTGAACCCTGCCGCGGAGCCGGTTTTCCAGTTCGACGTAGAAATCTTTCCGCATGGTAAGGTCCCGGGGGCTATCGACCCTGACGACGATCTCAGCGTCCGCTTCGCAGCCGGTCGGTGGGTCCTTGAGCGCGGGGACTTCTACGCGGAATTGGACCTGGACCTCCGCCGGGGACGCATCCGCCAGGCCGCCAGCCCGTACGCGATTGACGCCGCGTTCCGCATCCTCCATTCGCTGCTGCTCGCCAGGCAGGGCGGATTGCTGGTGCATGCCGCAAGCGCCGTCCGCAATGGCCGGGCATTCCTGTTCGCCGGAGTGTCCGGGGCCGGCAAGACCACCATTTCCCGCCTCGCGCCACCGGACGCCACCCTGCTCACCGACGAAATCTCGTATCTCCGCCCCGAAGGCGACGGGTATGTCGCCTTCGGCACTCCGTTCGCCGGGGAACTCGCGACGCCGGGAGAGAATGTACGCGCACCGCTCGCCGCCCTGTATCTCCTGGCCCAAGGACCAAAGAACCAGATGGAACTCGTGGGTGAAGCAGACGCGATCCGCGCGATGCTCGAAAGCGTGCTCTTCTTCGCACACGATTCCGGGTTGGTTGGGAACGTGTTCGACTCGGTTTGCGATCTCGTCCAGCGGGTTCCGGTCCGGCGTCTGACGTTCGTTCCCGATTCTCGTGTCTGGGAGTTAATCTTATGAGTCCTGTTTATATCGCTCGAACCAGAAAAGTCGCCGCGCGTATGTTGGGCGGGGAGATGATGATCATGTCCGCGGTCGATTCGACGCTGTTCAGCCTGAACGAAACTGCGTCAGCGATCTGGCAGGCTGCGGACGGCAAGACGCCGCTTGCGGAAATAGTTGAGCGAGTGGTTTGCGCGGAATTCGATGTGCGTCCGGAGGAGGCCCTGAAGGACGCCGAGGATCTTGCCAGGGAACTGGCAGCTCACGGCATCCTGCTGGTTTCCGATCAACCGATTTCACCGGAGGCTCAATGAGCCTGATGCAGGAAATGGGTAACCGGGCGCTCAAGCTGGGCGTGCCTTTGGGTGTCCAACTGGACATCACCTATCGCTGTAATGAGCGCTGCGTGCACTGCTACCTGGATCACGACGACCACGGCGAGATGAACACGGCGGAAATCAAGGATCTGCTGGATCAGATGGCCGGGGCGGGAGTCTTCTTCCTGACGCTCAGCGGCGGCGAGATCATGATGCGGCGCGACTTCTTCGAAATCCTGGAGCATGCCCGCGGGCTGATGTTCTGCGTCAAGCTGAAGACCAACGCGGTGATGATCCACGAAAAAGAGGCTGCCCGGATTCAGTCGCTTGCGCCGGAATCCGTGCAGATCAGCGTATACTCGCATCGTCCGCAGGTGCATGACGCCATCACCAAGCTGCCGGGCTCGCTGAAGAAATCAATAGATGGGGCCCGGCTTCTCGTGGATCGCGGCGTGAAGGTGATTTTCGCGAACGTGTTGATGCGCGATAACTTTCAGGATTATACAGGCGTCCAGGCACTGGCCGCGGAGGTGGGCGCACAGTTTACACTCGACCCGACCATCACTCCGATGATGGATGGGGACCGCTCGATTCTGAATCTGAACATCGAGCGTGCCGAACTCGAGCAGGTGTTCAGGGATTCTTCACTATCGGGCGCCGGCGCGGAGGAGTTCTGTGCGCCGCCGCCCGGTGCGATGGCCGAAGAGGATGCCATGGAGACGCTCCCTTGCAGCGCGAGCCACACGTTCTGCTACGTGTCGCCGTATGGCGACGTCTATCCCTGCGTGCAATTCCCTCTGCCCACCGGCAATGTGCGCGCGACCAGATTCCTCGACATCTGGCAGCATTCACCGCAGATGAATGAAGTGCGTTCAATCACCGTGAACGATTTGCCGGTGTGTTCTACCTGTTCGCACGGAGGGTCCTGTACGCGATGCCCAGGTCTTGCCTACATGGAAGGCAACATGCGCGGTTCGTCGAGTCAGGATTGCGAAAAATCCTACGCCCGCACGGGTGTGGTTACGGCGGGCATGGCTCACCGCGCGCGAGCTATAACCGGGTTCGTGCAGATCCAGGGCATCCAGGCGCCAGCTTACACGCCCCAAGTCGCTCTAGCCTGAATCGTTCGACCCTGGGAAGACCCCTCCTTGGGAACTGCTCCGCCGCCTGGATAGGCAAACCATCGTGTTCGCTTCCTCCCTAATAACCAATTGTTTCTCAGCGCGTCGGCAGGCGGGCGGCCGGATGAGCCCCTGGCTCCGGCACTCGTTCGTGGTTCTGGCCGCTCTCGCCACGATAGTGCTGCTGTTGCCCGTTGGCTTCGCCTCCATCGGCCACTGGCTGTTAGTCGACGACCCCCTGCAGCCCGCCACCGCGGCTGTGGTGTTCGGCGGACATGTGCCGTTCCGCGCGATGGAAGCGGCCGCGATTTACCATCGGGGACTGGTCACTGAGGTCTGGCTGACGCAGGGTGCGATCCACGAAGAAGACGCTGCCATGGTTAGCCTGGGGATTCATGTAATCCCCGAACACGAATACAGCAGGCAGGTATTGGAACGCCTGGGCGTACCCCCGGCGTCGATCCGGATCCTGGACGTTCGAGTGAATAATACGGCCGAGGAAATTAGCGTCATCGCCTGCGAAACTCGGCGCGTAGGAGGAAAGCGGGTGATCCTGATCACGTCCAAGAGCCACGCACGGCGGGTACGAGTGATCTGGCAGAAACTGGTGGGTGACGCTCCCCAGGCGATTGTCAGATACACCCCGGACGATCCCTATAATCCCGATCGGTGGTGGCGGAATAGCCACGAGGCGCTCCTGGTAACGCGTGAGGCGTTCGGCTTGTTGAACGCATGGGCTGGATTTCCAATGTCTTCACGCGAGTGAGCGGATGGCGGTGGAAGCCAATCCGCCTGTCGCCTGTCGCCGGTAGTTCTTGCGAACGAAAGTCGCACTGGCAGATCGAAAGCGGCTCAGACAGGCTCAAAGGGAAGGATGCCACAGAGGACTTCTGACTATTCCTGTGTACCGCTCTGAGTAACGTTGCCGATCCCCTGGTGCTGTCCGAGGCCATTAATGATTTTTTACAGCAACTTCCGAAACTGTTCAGCGCTCAGTCCGGCATCTCGCACAATGCCGCCCATGGTATGAGCATCGACAGGATCATTGCCGCGGAATCGTAACGATATGCACGCCGTCGGTCATGACAATATGCTTCCCTTGCCGCGCAATTCGAAATCCGGCCCTTTCCAGCGCCTTGACCGCCCGCAAGTGAGCGACGCCAGGGATTTTTCCCGCCCCCTATACCGGTACGTCCACTTCCCGCACTTGTGCACCAGGGGCTAACTGCCGGGCTGCTTCCAGATACTCGTAAATAGCGTCGCTGATGTTCCTCAACGCTTCTTCCTCGGTCGTTCCCTGCGACCAGCAGCCAGGTAATCCCGGGCAGCAGACACTGTAGCCTTCTTCAGTCTGGGTGAGGGCCACTGAATACTTCATGTTGTGATCGTACCAAATTCCCTAAATGGCTCTGAGTCGTCGCAGTTTGTGAGGCGGCGACCTAGAAGTTCTGGCGCTGCAAAGTCAAGGCCGCACTTCCATTCGAATTCCTGCTTTCCAATTCGATGATAGGCGTTCTCAGCGGAGGTATCGCAAACTTTGCTGAGTGGCACACAGGAATAGCCAGAAGCCGTCTACAACATCCCCCTTCTGAACCATTCGATTCCAAGTGGGCCGAGTCTCTCTCGGGCCCGACGGATCCATCGAGCGTTTTAACATAGGTCCCCCTGTGTTCTGGACGACTGGCCTGTTCTTCGTCTTCTTTTTCAGGAATCGGCCGCATTGCGAGAGTATTTGTGGGTACTATTCTACTTGAGTAGTGCATCATGATCCGGGAACGTCGAGCCGAATGGAAAAAAGCGCTCGCTAAGGCTCTTCACCAACTGCGCGAGGTGCCTCGCGCCTTGCGTCTCGCTTGGGACGCTGCGCCCCGCTGGACGGCCGCTTCCGTCGGCTTACTGGTGATCCAGGGCCTCCTTCCCGTTGTAACGGTCTGGCTTTCCCGATCGCTCGTGAACGGAATCGTTGCCGCTCTTCGTGCCGGCGGCGATTCACGGAATGTTCGCGGCGCCGTGGTCTCCGCACTCCTGCTCGGAGCCGCGGCTCTAGCCGGCGAAACCCTTCGCACTCTCTCCGGATGGGTGCGAACCAACCAGGGCGAACTTGTCCAGGACTACATCCTGGCGCTTGTCCATCAGAAGTCGGTCGAAGTGGACCTTGCCTTCTACGATTCGCCGGACTTCTTCGATCGTCTGCATCGCGCCCGCGCCGAAGCCTATTACCGTCCTCTGGCCCTGATCGATAGCGTCGCCAACCTCGCCCAATACGGCATCACGCTAGCGGCCATGTTCTTCGTATTGCTTTCCTTTGGCCCTTGGATGCCGATCGCGCTCTGCGCCGCGACGATACCAGCGCTTTGGGTAGTGCTGCGCTATGCCGTCCGGCAGCATGAGTTGCGGCTACGCACCACCGGGGATGATCGCCACGCGTGGTACTACGACTGGCTTCTTACCTCCCGCGAAACGGCGGCCGAGCTCCGGTTATTCGGCCTCGGCGTGCATTTCCGTGCTGCATTCGACGGAGTGCGCACTACCCTTCGAAACCAGCGGCTCGCGCTGGCGCGGGGCAACGCGGTGGCCGAGATGGTGGCGGGAACAGCCGCCCTCGCGGCGAGTGGTGTCAGCGTCGGCTGGATGTTCTGGCGGGCTCTGCGAGGCATGATCAGCCTCGGCGACCTCACGCTGTTCTATCAAGCCTTCCAACAGGCTCTACGGGTCGTGCAATCGCTGCTCGATAATGCCGGGCAGCTTTACTACAACAGCCTTTTTATCGGGAATCTCTTCGAATTCCTCGCGCTTTCGCCTCACATTAGCGCTCCGAAGCTTGTCGCGACCGGCAGTCCGGCGCCTGTTCCCGCCACCCTGACCTCAGGGATACGATTCGACAATGTCACGTTCACTTATCCCGGTGCGCTCAGACCCGTACTTCGCAATCTCTCGCTCACTATACCCGCTGGCCGCATGGCTGCCTTCGTGGGCCCGAACGGCTCAGGAAAGAGTACTTTGGTTAAACTGCTCTGCCGGTTCTACGATCCGGAAGGCGGTCATATCGAGTTCGATGGCGTCGATCTCCGTGACCTCTCACCCGAAGAATTGCGGAAGCGAATGACGGCCGTGTTCCAGGAACCCGTGCGATATAACGCCACTGCCGCCGAGACGATCGCCCTGGGCGATCCCGACGTTTCGCCGGCCCCCAGCCGCGTCCGCGCTGCCGCTCGGGCTGCGGGTGCGGACGAAGTCGTCGCCAACCTTCCACTCGAGTATGATACCCGGCTGGGGAAGATGTTCCTGGAAGGCGAAGAATTGAGCGGAGGCCAGTGGCAGAGCATGGCGCTGGCCCGTGCCTTCTATCGCCCCGCAGACCTGCTCATTCTTGACGAACCCACCAGTGCCATGGATCCCTGGGCCGAAGTTGCTTGGCTGGACCGGTTCCGCGGTTTTGCCGCCGGCCGCACTTCCGTCGTGATTACGCATCGCCTGACAACGGCTATGCGGGCGGACATAATATTTGTCATGGCGGATGGTCAGGTCATCGAATCCGGTTCGCATGACGAATTGATTCTGCGAGGGGGCCTTTACGCCCAGTCCTGGGAGCGGCAGGCTCTGTCCGATGCTTAGTCCCGAGCTTCTATGGATTCTTCATCCGTAGCGCCGCTCATGGGGCTCGGCGAACCCGACGCCACTTAGTCAGTGTAAGTACCTCAGTGTAAGTACCTCAGTATAAGTACCTCAGTGTAAGTACCTATGTAGTTTCCAGCGATGCCATATAGTCGACTTACTGGCATAATCAAGTCATGAAACGGATTCTGGTTAACGGGGCAGGTGGGTTCATCGGAGGTCATCTGGTTAGACGACTGAAGGCCGAAGGAAATTGGGTGCGGGCAGTAGACATCAAACGCCACGAATTCGCCGAACCACCGGCCGACGAGTTTATCCTCGGCGACCTGCGCGAACCCGGTCTGGTGGAAGCCGTAGTCTCGGGGATCGATGAGGTTTATCAACTCGCCGCTGACATGGGTGGAGCTGGTTATATCTTTACCGGCGAGCACGACGCATGTGTCATGCACAATTCGGCCACGATCAACTTGAATACCTTGGAGTTTGGCGTTCGTGCGGGCGTAAACAAGTTCTTCTACTCATCCTCGGCATGCATCTATCCCCAGTACAACCAACTCGATCCGGATAATCCGACATGCTCTGAAGAGTCCGCGTACCCGGCGGCTCCCGATAGTGAATATGGCTGGGAAAAGCTGTTCAGTGAACGGTTGTACCTGGCCTACATGCGCAATTGCAGGGTTCAGGTACGGGTGGCGCGCTTCCATAATATCTTCGGGCCCGAGGGCACGTGGCGGGGAGGGCGTGAAAAATCACCGGCGGCGCTGTGCCGAAAGGTGGCGGAAGCACCAACCGGGAGCGACATAGAGATCTGGGGCGACGGGAAACAGACACGATCATTTCTGTATATCGACGAATGCGTGGAGGCAGTGCGCCGGCTGATGGAATCGGAGTTCACCGGGCCCGTGAATATTGGATCGGAAGAAATGGTGACGATTAACCGGCTGGCCGAGATCATCATGGAGGTCGCGGGGAAAGAAGTGCGCATTAAGCATATTCCGGGGCCTTTGGGGGTGCGCGGCAGGAATTCCGATAATCATTTGATCCGTGAGAAGCTTGCCTGGGAGCCGAGTCGCCCTTTGAGGGAGGGTCTGGCAAAAACCTACGCCTGGATTTCAGGACAGGTGGATCAGGTCCGGCTGGAGCACCTCGCGTCGACAGTAGAGGTTTACGGATCGCGGCAAGGAAATCCTTCGCTCTTGAGGGCTAGTAACATAATCTAATGTAGTACCGGTACTTTCGAGAGAAATGATTCTCATATAAGTATTTCTGGTACCTCCAAAGGCTTTGATACAACTTCCTAGCGTGTTACTTTTTTAGCAGGCATAACTTGATCCGCACGTTACCACGCAGTGTTTAGGTGCCGGATGCGGACGTAGTTTGTCTTTGGAGGAATCACGTTCGGATGAAGACGGTACTTAATCTGTTGGCTTTCACTGTTATCTCCGCTGCGCCTGTACTTGCCGGGCCCATCTACGGCGCGGGCTCGAATGGTGACCTGTACACCGTCAACCCTGCCACCGGAGCGACGGTCGAGGTCGGCGCCATGGGAACCACCATGTACGATATTGCCGAATACGATAACGCGCTGTACGGCATCAGCGGTACGAGCGCCCTGTATTCGATCAACACTTCGACGGGGCACGCAACCGAGATTGGGACAGGTACTGGAGATGCCCTCGACGCGTTGACGTTTAATAACTCCGGCATCCTTTACGCAGCCGGGGTCAGCGAAGATACGCTGTATACGATCAATCTGACTAGCGGTCTTGCGACCTCGGTTCCGGGTGAAACGAACACGACCGCCTACAATGCAGCCGGCGACCTGCAGTTTCTCAATGGCAATCTGTACATGACCACTGGTGGGAGCGGAAGTAATGCGCCCAGCACTTTGGTCACGGTGAACTTGACCACCGGAAACATGACAACAGACGGCGCCATCAAAGTCGGTAGCACTGCCGTGGACGATGTGTTCGGCCTGGTTGATTTGAATAACGTTCTTTACGGATTTACGTCCCCTAGCGGCACCGGCGAGGTCATCACGCTTAACACCACGACGGGAGCCGCCACGAATGTCGCCACCTACGGCGGCGGTAGCTTTACGTTCTACGGCACAACCAGCGATCCTGTTCCGGAGCCGGGGACGCTCGGAGTCATGATGCTTGGTCTTGCAGGCTTGGGCGCAGCTTTATATCGCAGGCGCAAAGCATAAAAAGCGTCCAGCGTAGTTTTGAAATTGGCCCGCTTCTCCTGACGAGGCGGGCCTTTTTACGTTCTGCTGTAGCAGCGGGTCCTAGATAAGCACCTGGGGAAGTCCTTCCGCAACGCCAAAGCTGACGAAGGGTAGCCATCAAACCTCGACAGTCCCTCCGGCGTGCAGAACCAAACGAAAGACCATACTCCGCGTTTGGAGCTACTGCGCCGTCGTAGATCTCACCACCGTTGTCCTTCACTCATTCTGCCGCGGCCAGAACCGAATTCGTGGTTTCTCAAAGAACGGCCTAAAATGCGTCTTCCGCCACATTCTCGCGCAGAGCCTATTTTTCAAAACCCCGTATGTATGGGATGACCGGCGGCCGCGGCCCCGTGTTAAAGAGCGGTCCCCGTGTCGAGCGGTAGGTCATGTCCATGAACGGTGTCCCGATGCGGCGTCCGATGTCGTAGTGACGGCCGTTCTCCCAGTTTGAATCCATGTTGTACGATACAATCCCTGTAGACAGAAGCAGTCGCTCGGCGTTGTATGGTTCCTTTCTGGTCAGCATCATCTCGATAAGCCAGTGCTCGTAGGCGTTCGCGGCGTGGTACTGGGAGTAGGGCCCGGGCCAGCCAAGCATCGAGATGATCGTCGGATCCTTACGCCCTTCGATGTTGCCGGCGTACGTCCACCCCACACCCGGGACCGAATATACCGCCCCTTTCGTCCCGTCACGATAGTCCACGATCCTGACGCTTGGCTCGCGGACGGTCTCCTGAAAGTGTCCCGGCTTCAGGTTAAAGCTTGTCCGCACTGCATCAAGCAGATTGCCCGCCCAGGGATTGCGGTCGGTCCACTTCCATGTTTCAGGCCCTTGAATGCACTGCACCGCCTCGATGCCTGTCTCACCGCCCTTGCGGCGTTCCGCAAAGCACTGGAGCACGTCGACACAATGGAAAAGGCTTCCCTCATCTTCAGCGCTTCCAGCCACGATCGATGCTTTTATGGGTGTATCGGTATCGAGTTCTATCTCGGGCTTGCGGTAGTAGAACGGTATGGAGGAACCGCCGAACAAGGGAAAGTCCAGCTCACGAGATTTGTCAAACATCCACTTGGCTTCGTCCCAACTGGTGGAGAGGTGCTTGTCGTTAAAAACTGGCACCGAGCGCTTGCTCTGTTCGAAAACCCGGACAATCTGCTGGTAGAGCCACCAGCGCGGATAGTATTTCTGCCCTTTGAGATTGCTATGATAAATCCCGTGTTCTCCGACTAGGACAACACCATCCACCGCAAGTTCCTTTCCCCCGAGCGTGAGGGCTTCACTTACTGTGTTAAAGATCGGAATGCCTTTCGCTTTGCACACCTTCTGACCCAATCCGCTTTCTTGCAGTTGATGGATGTAAACGGACACAACGTCCACCCGCGAAGGAGTGTGGGCGCCCTTCCACCAATAACCGTCCAACAGCTTGGTTATGATCCAGTCCGCATGTGATCCCGGAGCAGCCCAATAGGTGACGACACAGGCGATACGAGGCCGTTCTTCCGCAGCATGCGAAACAGTACCGGCTGCGATGCCGGCCAAAGCCGCGCTACCGGACATTCCCAGTAATTCACGCCGGGTGAAGAGTGGGTTCGACCCCACACGGTAATCTTCAGTCATGTAAAAACTCCTTGTGTTACGGTCTGGCCGGTCATTGAAGGCTAAATTGTACCGCCGCGCGATGGCTGTCTGGAACAACCCATGTCATTCGCGATGGGCCCAGGACCTCATCGGGCCTTTGATGGGAGTCAATTTGGACCGCTCGACGGCCGTTCCAGAGGCTCCAAGGCTTGCCCGCGAACCGCCAGATCACGTGTAACGGCGCAGCGTTTACCGGGCAGGCAAACTGGTTCGACCGGCAACTGGCTACGAAAAAAAACCGAAGCCACACGATCCGGCATCGGGTTCGCGGGCTACATCGCCGTCTCGGGCCAAGCCACCAGATTAGCCGGGGCTGATGGATTCGGTTCGACCTTTGTCCGAGTGGCCGACGATCCACCCGGAGCAGCCGGACACTTTCTTGCTTGAACGCCGATCTCGGACCGTAACACCGCACGCCGGACATGGACGAAGTAATCGGCAGACTGAAGGGCCTCTATCGGAGAAATCTGCACCTTCAGAACAGCGGACATAGCGAGGACAGGAGAGCGCGTTTCACATTGACCGCGCAGATCGGAGTACAGACTCTTAATGGGGATCGCAATGTTGGCAGCAACCGTTTCGACACTGCATCTTGTAGCCGCCCCTCCCCGGCACTGAATGATAGCGTCCTTTATCATTCACTACTTGGATTGGGAAGTGGCGACAGATTTTGGGACCGCTTGTCCGAAATGGGCCTTTCCGTCAAGTTGACGGCCTGGCGACTTCGCCGGGAAACTTCACAACTCAGTTTGTGGCAACTCACGGAATCTTCCCCGCGTCCAGTCGGGCTGAAATGGTGGGACGTATCCGCTGGTGAGGAGCGGCCGTACTTGCCGGAAGTCCGGCCTCCAAGGTGTCATTGGGCCGACACGAACTGTCTTTCCCGCGCTCAAGATTCGACAGTTCGACATCACAGGGTCGCCATCTGAGTACCGAAATGCTTTTGCTTCAGCAGATAAGGGCGTGAGGCCAAGTTGGCACGTTGCATGCGCTACGCCGGATGACCGAGGGTTAAAAAGTAGGGACCGTAAACCTAATGGAACGGGTGTGCTCAATGAAATGCAAAAGGATGGCGATGATTGCGGCGATTACGTGGGTGCTGGCCGTCATGGGCGGCTGGGCCATTGCCGCGCAGGACAAGTACACGGTGAAAGTTCCGAATGGGCTATCGTTCGCAGACTTCAGGGGCTATGAAGACTGGCAGGCTGTCAGCCCGAGTCACACCGACGCCACAAACGTGATGAGACTGATCGTTGCGAATCCCGTGATGATCAGCGCCTACAAGAACGGTATTCCCGGCAATGGCAAACCGTTCCCCGAGGGCTCCAAAATTGCGAAAATTGAGTGGCGGCCGAAAAAGGTCACCGATCCCCCGTTTTCTGCGAGCTCGCCAGACACGGTGCCTGGTGATCTTGCTGCGGTCGAGGTCATCGAGAAGGACAGCAAGCGATTCCCGGACACGCACGGCTGGGGGTATGCCACATTCGAGTATGACGCCGTAGCCAATACATTCACGCCTGCCACCGAAGCCAGCAAGCCGCCGCAGGGACACGACGCGAAGTGCGGCGCTGCGTGCCACAATCTCGCGGCGTCAAAGGATTACATTTTCACGCCATACGCCAAAAGATGAACCCCAATCGAGTTCTCTCCACGTCCGGTTCGAGGAAGTTAAGCCGCGCAGAGTCCCAGATGCCGGCGAAGGCTATCGGTTACCGCGTTCGAGCGCAAGACAATTTCCGGTGAAAAGGTGTCGCCTGGGAGGAAATCTCGGTAATTTTCGATCCGGGTCCGTCATCTTAACTCGAGTTGTCTAATTGCTAATGCTTTTCAAGGAGATTCTGTATGTCACATCATTTCGATACCAAGCTGGCGAAGGAAGATCCGAGCCTCAACCTCTGCGACTTTTATTTATTTGACGGCCCCTCGGGCAAGACGGTAATGGCGATGACCGTGAATCCGGATGTCGGATTATCGGCTCCGGATACGCTTCATCGAGAAGGGCTCTACGCGTTTCGCTTCGACCTGAACGGAGATGCGAAGGAAGAGGTTACATTCAAGTTCGGGTTTGGTGAAACACGACACGGAGATGGCAGTGAGCATACTCACATTCAGCCGTTTGTGGTGCGGAAGGCGACGGGTGACGATGCGCTTCGTGGTGACGCCGGAGAGAGTCTGGTTGAAGGTGAAACCGGTTCGGTCGCGACTAATTCGGGTCTTCGTGCGTTTGTTGGGATTGCTCCAGAGCTATTTGCGGCAAATGCTGGATTCCGCACATTTATGACTGCTTTCTATGAGGACCAGCGCTATGATGGGGACGCCTTTCTGCATCAGCAGAATCCCTTTGCGAGGCGGAATGTTACGGCGATTGTGCTGGAGGTGCCGAGCGAACTGATTGGGAAGGGAAAAATCAACGCATGGGCGACGATCTCCCTCTTTGGCCATGCGCCGGAGGTACAAGTTTCGCGTTGGGGCCTGCCTATGGTTACGCATCTCTTCCTGAACGACCCGAGCGACCAAGAGGTGAAAGAACAATTCAATGCGTCGGTTCCGTCTGAAGATCGAGAGCGCTTCGCGAAGCCGATCGCGGATTTTGCGGAGAAGATGACGACCTACGCCGATTCGGCGGCGGACCCGCGTGAATACGGGAAGCTGATCGCCGCACGGCTTTGCCCCGACACGTTGCCTTACGAGCTTGGAACAGCCGCCGCATTTGAGGTGACCGACTTCAATGGACGCGCGCTCGGCGACGATGTGCTCGATGTGATGTTGACGCTGGCGGCCAACACGCCAATTGTCGATGGACTTGTTCCCGACCGCGGGCGCATTCGCAAGGATTTCCCGTATTATGGAGCGCCGTATACGGCGGAGGAGCAGGTCGGGGTGACGCCGATGCCGCGCCCGGCTAAGAAGCAGGGAAGCGGCGCTTGAGAATGAAGTTGGGAATCATGGCGCTTCCGTGGGCGGCTGGTATGGCCCCGCTGCCTCGATCCTTCAGCGCCATGAGGACGGCCGCCATCCCCACAAGACAGGAGTCAGCAATGAGCACGAAGGAAGTAAGCGAAAACGAAGAGACGAGAAGTACGAGCATTGCAGATCTCGATATGAAGCTTGAGGTGGTCGTCATCCCCGTTTCCGACGTCGACCGCGCAAGAAAGTTCTACTCAAGGCTCGGATGGCGGCTCGATGCCGACCGCGCCGCCGGTGACAATTTCCGGCTGGTTCGTTCACGCCTCCCGGCTCCGGCAGCTCGATCCAATTTGGCGTAAACCTCACGTCGGCTGCACCTGGTTCGGCACAGGCAATGCTCCTCGCCGTCTCCGACATCGAGGCGGCGCGCCGCGAACTCATCGCACAGGGCGTCGATGCGAGCCAGGTGTTTCACTGCGAGAGCGGAACGGCTTGCAGGTTTTCCTGCATCGGCGCGCGGGTGGCCGGGCCGCACCCCGAGCGTCGCAGCTACTATTCGTTTGTTTCTTTCAGCGATCCGGACGGCAATGGCTGGTTGCTACAGGAAGTGACGAAGCGACTTGCTGGGCGCGTCGCAGGCAACACAACGTATGCATCGGCGCACGATCTTGCCCGGGCGATGATTCGCGCTGCGAAGGCCCATGAGCAGCACGAGAAACGGACAGGGCAATCCGACGCGAACTGGCCGGATTGGTACGCCGGGTATATGGTGCGCGAGCAATTAGGCGAAGAGCTGCCGCAATAAACAATCATGAGGCGAAGCTCCAGTGCGCGGCCCGCGTTCAAAGAGCTGCATTCGTGCCCGGCAACAGCGTCATCTACCGGAGCGCGTCCAGGTTACGTGATTAACCACCCCAAAGCCCTAAAACATGGCAGGGGTGACACTCCTGTGAGTATGTAGTGGCAGACATCCGCGGAAGCGCGGGCGAAGGATCGTGTGGAATCGTAGCACCACGTTGAATATGCCATCCGTTCACCTAAACAGGAGAGAACCTATCCGAAAGGATTGAGTCGAGTATTCCGGTGCGTACCTAGAGTAACGTAATCCTTTGAAAATACTCGTTAGTTCGGATTGGCCATAAGCGTGCTAAGAACTGCTGTATGGCACCAGCAGTTTATGCAGCCAGGCGAACTTCGGACCAGGTTCAGCCCGAAACCTTCGAAAGCGAAGACCGGTTCCGAGATCTGCCGTGTGAAACGTGGCTACGCATCCGGAACAAGTTTCGCCTCTCCGATCGCGAGTTAGCCGTCGTACAAGGCGTCTGTTGGAACCGGGATGAAACAACCATTGCCTCAACGATGGCCGTCTCTCGCAATATCGTTTACAGGACTGTTCAGCGGGTTTACGCGAAGCTTCGGATTGGGAGTAGAATTGAGCTTCGGTCGAGGGTGATGTCGGAGTATTTGAACCCTGATCTCGGCCTTGATGAACACAGAAGTTTCCTTCCGCCCACCATTGCACCACAGGGGCGCACCAAGGCCGCAAATGCCGGGTCAATGCCACGACCACCCCTCGCGGCGGTGGCCCCGGCCGGGCGGTGCTACCCTGACCCGGATTAACGACGCGACCGGCTCCGCAGGTTCACGGGCACTCCCACGTACGGAGGGAAGCGAAGTGGTGCGCCCTTGACGGGATCGCCAGCAGCGCGGGGCCGATGAAACGCGCCAAGAGGAAGCCGAACGGCGGCAATAATTTGCGGCTGTAGCGTCCCAATCGCGCCCCCCCTCACGAGTCCCTTAGTTCCTGCTTTTTTCGTTCAGTCGATAACGTTGCTGAGGGTCCACGGATTCTGGAAGGCTTCAATTTCGACTTCGTTGGTCTTCTTGTTAATCTTGAACTCGCAAGCCGCCAGGAACTGGCCTGTGCTCTTGCCCTTTTCCTTGCTGATGGTGAGTTTGAACGCGGACAGGTTGTAGTCCAGGGAACGGCCATCATACCATTCTTCGCCAAAACGAATGGGGCGGTTGGTAAGGACACGGATTTCATAACCGTCGGGCGTCTCAATCTTGCGGGCGAAACTGATGTCGAATCCGAGGGTGCCGGTTATCGCTATACGCCCCTTGGACCCCATTTTTTCCAGTGCGTTATACAATCCCTGAGAGCCACTTTTCTGAAATGAGTCGACCAGAATCTGGCGCTCTTCGGGTGTGGAATATTCGGTAATCTGAATCGTGACGCCGAACGTCTTCCCAAGCTGGGTTGACTGTCCCATGGCTTGAGCTTGATATTGTTCCGGTTTTGATAGTTCCTGAGCTGAGCCCGTAGACACCGCCAGGAGAACGGCGGAAACCGTAAATACGACGGGCAACCCAAATCGCGACTTGTTCAACATCTGCGTGAATGGTGCACAGGATGTTGACGTCCACTGCGTGCCGATCACTACGTCGAACCCGAATACCGGCTCGGGAATATCCTGGAGACGCCCATGCGCGAGATGGCTGCCTCCGGGAAGCAGCGCGCATTCGGCCGGCACAAGCTGACCAGCCTGCCCAAGTATTGCCGGGAATGCGAGGTGCGATTTGCCTGCCATGGTGAGTGTCCGCGCAACCGGTTCATTAACGCTCCGGATGGCGAGCCTGGGCTCAACTTGCAGGACGAAACGGCATCCGGCGAATCCCAACTCGGGACCTCAGATTTGCAGTCGCTGGCCGACCTGACCAACAGCGTCAACGTCGTGCGAGGCATGCACCTGATTCCCGGGGGCCAGAGGCTCACGGTCGAACTCGCCTTATGCGTGTTGGCACCGCTCACGCCGCTACTTCTTCTGAAGTTCCCGGTTGACCAGATGGAGCTACAGCTATTCAAGATGCTGGCCGGCCTCTAGGAGTTTTGTTGGCGATCAATGAGCCTTGACGACAATAATGTTGTACGCGATTCCTATAGAGTCGATGTCAGAGCCGATGCGCGCGACCGCCCCCTTGAAGTAACTGACTTTGATCGTCTGACCCCGTCCGATAACCATCCCAAAGCCGGAACCTCTCACGATGACGAATCGAGTTAAGCTATGGATTAGATTGAGAATTCAGTGAGAACCATTTCCAAGAAGACTTTGTACGGACTACAGGCGCTGACGACGCTGGCGCGGAAATACGGAGAAGGACCAGTTCTGATCGCCACCCTGGCAAAGGATGACGACATCCCGATCAAGTTCCTCGAACTGATTCTGCTGGACCTGAAAAATGGCGGCATTCTGGAGAGCAAGAAAGGGCCGGGCGGCGGGTACCTGTTGAGCCGGGCGCCGGAAAAGATCACCGTCGGAAGCGTAATCCGGCTGATGGAAGGCCCCCTCGCACCGCTTCCTTGTGCCAGCGAAACGGCCTACCGTCCCTGCGAGGAATGCCGGGACGTCGAGCATTGCGGTACGCGCATGGTGATGCGCGAAGTGCGTGATGCTATCGCGCACATCCTGGACCACACCACGCTGCAAGACATAGTTGATAAAGTGGATGCGAGTAAAGCCAGGACTGACGACGCACTGATGTATTATATTTAGCCTACTTTAGCCTCGGGAGCCCGCCCCGCTTCTCGGCGTCCCATACCATGGACGCGCCGATCCGGCATTTCACCGAATATGCCGGGTTCCTCCCTTCAATCTTGGCCAGTACCGTGGCTCCGTTACCGTTCACCAGGCGATTCAACTTCACCAGAGGTGTCTGGCCGATGCTGAATGCGTCGTCGTCAAATTTCATGTGTCGTCCAATTCAAAAGTGCTCTTCATGCCGCCCTTTCCGGTCGGTGGCGGGTATCCGACCAGTGCACAACCTGGTCGAGCAACCGCTCGCCCCGAGGCCAAGGGCCGAATCCGGACGCCGGGTTGAGGTGACCGGCGGCTCCGGCATTGATGAAGTGGCAGTCCCAGTCGTTCGCCAGACTGGCGGCAGCCGAGAGCGTCATGTAAGGGTCATTCTCGCTGGCGACTAATACCGAGGGAAACGGAAGGGCGACGCGCGGCGGCGGCGGAAAACTCCTCAGCGGTGTGGGACGTTCCACGAGACACTCGAGATCCGGAGGCGCCACCAGAAGGGCCGCGGAAACCATACCCGTGTATTCCGGAAACAGATGCGCCCACCAGGCGATGGTCAGACAGCCCAGACTGTGCGCCGCCAGTACCGCCGACTCGTCGCGCGAGACAACCGTGTTGTGCAATGCCGAGACCCATTCCTGGACACTGACGTTGTACCAGTCGCGCTGCTCGACGCGCTGGTATTCGGGATGGCGACGCTGCCAGTCGCTCTGCCAGTGGTCCGGGCCGGAGCCGTTCCAGCCCGGGACGATCAGGACCCGGCTCATCGGGCCACCGCCAGCGAGGTGTGGGAAGGCTTCAACTGCTCACCTAGTTGCGCGGTCCTGCTGCGCGCCTGCTCTCCCGATAGCGCGAAGAGCCAGAAGCGTTCGACGTCGTGACGCCCGTAGTCCGTCTGAAAGAGGCCTTGCGACTTGTGTTCTGCGATGACCCAATTCACGACAATCTGGTAGCTGAGGGCGTCGTGATACCCGAAAGTGGTCGTCCGATCGAAAGTGAGGGCCGGGGTTTGGGAAACGGTGGCTGTCAGCGGCGCGGAAGGGAGTCCCGCAAAGTGCGCCGGAGCGTCCTGTTTCGATCCCGGATCGCCACCCAGGACTGCGGGCCGTTCCGCTTCCGGCATGCGCGATACAGCTTCGAGGACCAGCAGCGTCGCGGTGCGATGATGAGCGTGGGTCTCGGCCGTGGGAAGCATGGTGAAGACGAAGTCATAGTGCTCGCGGTTGAGCAGGCTGGCGAGAGTCGAGAGAATGTGCGAGCGATCCCAGTTGCCGGTCGAGGCTGCGGCGGCATCGTCGGAAAAGCCGGAATCGTGCTGGTTGAGAAAGTGGTGCTGCCGGATGCCCAGAATCTCGCCGGCCCGCAGCGTCTCAGCCTTGCGGATGGACGGCAGGTGTGCCCGGCCGTCCTCTTCGCGAGTGAGGGAAACGCGGTAAATCGACTCGGCCAAGGCAGAGTAACGATACCCGGCCTCACCGTTGGTGATGATGACCTGATCCGCAATGCCACTGAGTTCCCGGGTGATGCGATAGACGGTAGCGGCGAAGGCGTACTCATCGTCGGGGTGCGCAACGACGATAAGTACTTTCGGCGGACGACGTTCCGCGACTGCGATGGCCGGTAGCATCGCGAGTCCGGTAACGGCCATCAGAAACTCCTTGCGAGTGGGACCGGATGGGTCAGTCACGCAATTCGGCCTCCTGCCAGGGGGACGGAAGCACCGAGTTCTGGATGACGTGTTGCGCGATGTTGCGCATGGGAGCGCGGCTCTGACGACTGGTTCGGCGCAGATGGTAGTAGGCTTCTTCCTCGGTCCAGCCGAAGCGCGATTGCAGGACGCCTTTGGCACGGTCGAGGAGTTTGCGATCGGCGAGCTGCCGGTTGAGCTTTTCGACTTCGGATTCCAGACGGGTTTTGGCGAGGATGCTACCGAGCGGGAGGCTCAGACCGGCGAGAAACGCAATCTCGCTTGCAGCGTAACTCGAGGCCTGACGTCTGCAGAAATTGGCCACGCCGGCCAGCTTGCCTTCCTCCAGCACGGGAATCCAAACCACACTTTCAAAGCGGTTTTGCAGAAATTCCGGGAGGTTCTGGAAACGCCAGTCCTGCCAGGCACTCTTTTCGAGAACGGAGTTGCCCGTGAGACTGCGGTACCAACCGCTCGCTTTTCCGTCGACCTGCACCGAGTAGGACGGAATGTCGCAGGGACGCGCACCTCGCCACGCAATCAACTCCAGGACATTGTCTTCTCCATTGAGCCGGTAGACGTAGGCGCCTTGCGAATTGGATTGCGCGAGGCCGAGTTCGAGCAACGGCCCGATCGAGGAGTTGAGTGCTTTCGTTGCGGCGATGTTTTGCAACGAGTGGATGACCCGGAACTGGGTCGGGAGCAAAGTCTGCTGAATAGCTTCTTGGGTTTGCATCGTTGAGATCATCCTTGGGCGTAAGCGCCCATTTATCCGTCTAAGCTGGACCTCCCGATGGCGCGGAGTAGTGGCCCTTTCGTTCTCCGGGGTCCACGGAAAACGTTCGGACCTATGTACAGGAAGCAGTGTCGGGCAAGAAGAAGTCTATCATGTCGATAGGGTAAGATATTTTCTGGGCGGATGCAAGTGTTTTTCTTGATAGCCTGACCGGTAGAGGGAGAGGGCGTCTCACAACTGCACCATGTCGCTCACATTTAGCCCATTTGCACCGCGCGCCTGAATGCATCCTAATGAGCGCGTTGGCGGAATTAATCACGTGGACGGCAAGAATTTGCCTTCCAAACATGTGATCGCGGACATTCGGTAACGACTTTAGCAATAGACTTTACGCGTTTAGC
The DNA here is from genome assembly GCA_963747535.1 of Terriglobia bacterium. Taxonomy (GTDB): domain Bacteria; phylum Acidobacteriota; class Terriglobia; order Bryobacterales; family Bryobacteraceae; genus CAVVFX01. The sequence continues at coordinate 215,600 of CAVVFX010000022.1, read as the reverse complement.
AATAGACTTTACGCGCGATAGGAAGGAGGCAGTGGATTGCGATTCTGGAGCTGCCGCTGGTGCCAGTAAGGATACGCTACCTGCGTTTGGCTGGCTTCATCCAACCGTGCTACCTGCTCGGGTGTCAGGACAAAACTTGCGGCTGCAAGATTGTCGCGGAGTTGCTGTTCATTTCGCGCGCCGATGATCTGGCTGGAGATAGTCGGCTTGCGCAGCAGCCAGTTCAGCGCCAATTGCGGCACGGTCCTGCCTGTTTCGGCGGCCAGGGCGTCGAGCGCAGCGACAACCTCGTATAGACGCTCTTCCGGTACTTGCGGCCCCATGTCGGCGGTTTTGTGCAGGCGGCTCAGCTCCGGTAATGGCTGGCCGCGGCGAATCTTTCCGGTGAGGCGTCCCCAGCCCAGCGGGTAGTTGGATACGTAAAGAAAGAGTTTGGTCGCAATTCGAGCGTGACCAGGCCGCCGGCCGTTCCTTCGCGGCCGGCAGCAACGCCGCAAGAAGCAACTTAATACCAACTTGCAAAAGTTCGCGCAATCACTCCCTAACGGTCGTGGCTCGGAAGTTGTCGCTGAGCCGCGCGCATAAAGCAAGCGGTTCCGTACGCCAATTTTTGCGACTCACTGCCGGGGAGGAGAAAGTTGGTGATCGGGGTGCCGTACTACCTGGCGTAAGATTTTTGCAAGGTAAAACCGCGCGCCTGGCCAAATACATAATATAATCGATAGACTATGATACCTGCCGCCCGCAATCTGGCGATTCCTTTCTTTCTGGCCGCGTCCACCATCGCCCCGCTCGCAATCGCGCAGGACGACGTGACCACCCACAATGCCACATCGGGGCTTGACGGCACCTGGATCACCGGCCCGGCCTCCAATCCTTTGAGCTGGCTGAATGGGCCGGGCGCACGAACCTCCGGTCCGGACAGCAGTTACGATTTCCCCGACTTCGCTCCGATTACGGACCTCGATCAGAAGCTACCCTCCTGGCTGCGCTTTGGACTCGAAGAACGATTTCGCGTGGAGGGCTATCACAACAACGGCTACAAACCGGGCGTAGACGACTCCTATCTGCTCAACCGTTTCCGCCTTCAGATGACCTTGCGACCGACCAACTGGTTCCAGATCGTGGGGCAAGTCCAGGACGCACGTCCTTTCTTGCAAAAGCCCCCGTACGGGCCTCCCAATGAAAACCGCTGGGACCTCAAACTGGCCTACGCGGAAATCGGAGACCCGGAAACGAGTTGGGTCAGCTTTCGCGTCGGACGCCAGATCATCAACTACAACAACACGCTGATTGCGGATTCCCAATGGCGAGACCAGGCTCGTTCCTATGATGCGGCCGTGGTCAATCTCCACAAGGACCGTTACCGGCTGGGGATCTTCGCGGCATCCGTGGTCGTGCCTCTCGCCTCGGGGATCAGCCACCATCAGGAAGGCAACAACATTTACGGCCTGTACGGCGGTATCGCCAACCTCCTGCCACATTCCGTGCTGGAGCCGTTCCTGCTGTGGCGCGTGCAACCGAGCGTCGCGATCGAGACTACGGCCAAGGTCAAGACGGGGAAGCAGGATGAGTGGGCCCCCGGGTTCCGCTGGAAAGGTCGCGTGCATAACGATTTTGATTATTCGTATGAGGCGGTCCTCGAGCGCGGCAGTGACGGGCCGAACGATATTAAAGCGTGGGGGACTAGCGGAGGTGCGGGTTACCGGTTCTCTCAGGCGGCCTCGCGTCCGCGTCTTTTTGGCCAGTACGACTACGCTTCCGGCGACAAGAATCCCACGGACGGGACGCACGGAACCTTCGATACGATGTACCCCACCGCGCACGATCGTTTCGGCATCGCGGACCAGGTCGGTTGGCAGAATATCATTGCCTGGCGCGGCGGAGCCACGATCGAGCCCTACCGGCGCTGGACCGTCACCGCGCAGTATCTGGATTTCTGGCTGGCCAGCGCCACCGATGCTGTGTATAATTCCTCGGGAGGTGTGGTGGCGCGAGATGCTACGGGGAGATCAGGGACACACGTCGCCGAGGAATTCGATACGTACACGTGGTTCGAGCTCAATCGGCATCTGAACATCGGGGCGGGGTTCGCGCGCATTCATGCGGGCGAGTTTCTGGCCCACACCACCAAAGGCGCGCCGTACAACTACCCGTATTTCGTCATCAATTTCAAGAATTACGGAAAGGCGGAGAAGTAGGTTGACGCTAATCTTCTTTCATCTGTCGGTTCCGTGCAACCGGTGCTGATGCGGTCGCCTTGACGGAGTCCGGCAAAGCTACTCGCGGTTGAAGAACCCCACTACCCGGGAGAAACGCCCCACGGCGCTCGAATTGTGAAACGCGACTGTCGTCCTCCCGCAATCATGATGGTGATAGGCTCGTGAGCCGCCCTTGCCGGTCGAAGAGATCCGCAGCCAATACGTGCGGGATCTCATCGAGGACATGCGCGAAACCATGCATGACGCTCCGGGTGTTGGTCTGGCAGGCCCCCAGTACCTCAGCTTGCTTCGGTGTTTTTTCAAATCAGTCTTGTATTTCTATAGACTATATAATATCATTGGCTGGAGGGTCAATAGAATTTGCCCTGAGGTTAGCCTTCTAATCGTGTGGCGTCCGTCAATGGACCACGCGCGGTGTGGATTTCAAAGGTTCGCGTTGGCTATTCTGTCAGCTTGGTAGCCTGACGCGACACCATCTGCCATCCTTGCGGACGCTTCACCCAGACGTGCAGTACGTTCATGTGCACGATCACGGTCGGGCTGTGCCACAGATCGACGCGGCCTTTCACCAGCGCCACGTTGCCATAGAAGCGGACTGTGGTGTCGGAGAATTCCATTCGCTCGATGGTCGTTTTCTTGTTGACTATGGAATCGATGACGTCGGCCTTGTTCTGGAATTGCCCGCCGGAATGCGTATAGGCGAGATCGTCGCTTAGAACCCGGTCCAAGGCCTTCCCGTCGCGTTGGATCAAGGCGTTCTTGTAAGCCTCCATGGCCGCAAGAACTTCGTCCTGCTCTTTGGGAGCGCTGGCTGCCGCAAGCAGCAGAGCGCAAAGAAGAATGCCGGCAACTATTTTCATATCAGGAGAAAATCTCCTTGATTACTTCGCCAGCCAGGACTGTAGGACGTTCCGAGCGGCCGTTGTGCAGGTAAGTAGTCTGCATGTGATCGAGCCCGAGCATCCAGAGTATCGAGGCATGAATGTCGTGGACGTGCACCGGCCTCTCCGCCGCCCGCATACCGATCTCGTCGGTTGAACCGACATACTGGCCGCCCTTGGCGCCGCCGCCGGCCATCCACATCGTAAAGCCCCAGGGATTGTGATCGCGGCCATCGCTCAGCTCATTGAAAGGCGTACGTCCGAACTCTCCGCCCCACACCACCAGCGTGTCCTTCAACATGCCGCGGGCCTTGAGATCGGCCAATAATCCGGCGATTGGCTTATCCGAAGAACGGCACCATTTTCCATGGTTCTCCTCGATATGCTGGTGCGCGTCCCAACCACTTCCGGAGCCCGAATACAACTCGACAAAACGGACTCCCCGCTCGACCAGGCGGCGCGCCATCAGGCAATTGGCGCCGAAAACCGAGGTCTCCGGCTGATCCATTCCGTACAGGCTCCGCGTGGCCGCGGACTCCTTTCCGAGATCGACCGCTTCAGACGCGGCGGATTGCATTTCGTAAGCCAGTTCGTAAGAGCGAACCCGCGCGTCCAGTTCCGTATCGTCCTGCTTGTCGCGCGACCAGATGTCGTTCAACCGCTTCAACAATCCGAGTTCATTGCGCTGCTGTTCGTCAGAGACGCCGGCAGGCGGCTTGAGATCGAGAATAGGCGTATTGCCGCGCCGGAACTGCGTGCCCTGGTAAACGGCCGGCAGGAAGCCCGAGTTCCAGTTATTGGTTCCACCCAGAGGATCCCGATCATCCGTCAGAACCACAAATGATGGCAGGTTTTTGTTGGCCGTACCGAGTCCGTAGGTCACCCACGCACCCATGGACGGACGCCCGGCCAGGATCGAGCCGGTGTTCATCTGGCAGACGGATCCGACATGATTCAGACCATCTGCCCAGCAGGAGCGAATTACGGTCATGTCGTCGACATGCTCGGCCACGTTCGGATACCAGTCCGACACCCACATTCCGCTCTGGCCGTATTGTTTCCAGGTGCGCTTGGGAGCCATCAGCGTGTTATTCCCGGTGCCGCGCGAGGTTTGTTTCGGCTTGCCGATGGAGTCGGGAATCGGCTTCCCGTCCAGCTTGCTCAACAGCGGCTTGTAATCAAAAAGATCGACGTGGCTCGGACCACCTTCGAGGAACACCCAGATCACCGATTTCGCGGTGGGCGGATGGTGCGGCGTCTTGGGCGCGAGAGGATCCGGTACTTCCTTTGCGGAAGCCTCTCCGGAAAGGAGATCGGCAAGCGCGATGCTGGCCAGACCGCTTCCAGCGTAGGAGAAAAACTCGCGCCGCGTTTTGACGTTCCAGTGATGTTGCAGCTTCTTGAGCATGTGGCAAATCTCTTTCTTGGCTAATTCACGTACAGGAATTCATTCGAGTTTAGTAGACTGTGGCAAAAGTCGGCGAAAGCCGCGACGCGCGCTGGATCCATTCCTTGCGGCATCTTATCCGGCAAAGGCACACTCTCGTGTTTCTCGAGCCGGCCTTCGAGCAGCGCGGACTGCCTGGCTAAGAAGTCCAGAATGGCCTGCTTCTCTTCGGGTTTGGGCGCGCGAGAGAGTACCAGACGAAATGCCCGGTCCACCTGCTGATCCGTCTTCAAACCGTTATCGTTGAGCACCCGGTCAGCCAGCGATTGCGACCACTTCAGCACCATGCTGTCGTTCATCAATGCCAGGGCCTGGGATGGTATCACGGTGCGGAATCGCCGCGGGCAGCTCTCTTCCGAATTGGGCGCGTCAAAGGCTTCGAACATGGGATAAGTCATTACCCGCTTGGAAAAAATATAGACGCTACGCCGGTTGGCATCGTTCGGATCCTTGTCCACCGGCCACTTGCCGCCGGCCGCCAGAGTGCCGGGAGGCAACTCCGGATGAACTCCGGGACCGCCCATTTTGAGATTCAGGTTTCCGCTAACGGCCAGCATCGAGTCGCGTATCACCTCGCCTTCTTCGCGATGTCTTGGATAGCGCCACAACAGCTTGTCATCGGCATCTTTGTTCAGGGCTAGCTGCTGCGCGTCCGAGGATTCCTGGTAGGCATTCGACAGCATGATCATACGATGCATTTTCTTGACGCTCCAGCCATTCTCGACGAAGGAAGCGGCCAGATAATCGAGCAGTTTCGGGTTCGCCGGTCGCTCTCCCATCACGCCGAAATCGCTTGGCGTACCGACGATTCCGGTGCCGAAATGATAGGACCAGATCCGGTTAACCATGACGCGTGCAGTCAACGGGTTCTTCGGGTCGGCCAGCCAGTTGGCAAGCACCGAACGACGGCCGGTCGAATTCAGACCCTCGGGCGGCGTGATTTTGGGTGTTTGAGGATCAATGATGGTAAGGAACCCTGGCTGCACTTCCTCTTTCGGCACGTCCCAGGAACCTCCGGCCAGCACATGTGTCGGGGGTGCGGCTTTACCGTCGTCAATAATCGTCTGCGCAACCGGCGGATTGGGCTTGGTCGAATCGAACTTCTTCAACTCTTCGGCCAATTCGGCGTAGCGTTTCCTCTGCTCCTGGTTCAGATCCTTCTGGAAGTCCTCGTTCTTGTAAGTGATCTGCGGAGTGGCCTCGAAAGCGAGCAGCACCTGGGCAGGAGTGCGCTTTTCCGGCGAGGTGTTCAAGGCGTCTTTGGTGCCGGTAGAAAAACGGATGCTGTAGTAGTCGGCGCGTTTTTTCTTGAAGGGCGCGACCAGGGCGTTCATCTCGTCGCGAATCGGTTGGGTCTTCTCTTCCCATTCGACCTGCTGCTTCTTGTACGCCTCCAGCTTGTCGCCTGTGAGCAGGACAAGATTGTCTTCGGCCCGGATATTCGCGAAGAAGGCCTGCAGGCTGTAATAGTCTTTATGAAGAATGGGATCGAACTTGTGGTCGTGACAACGTGCACAACCGTATGTCATACCCATAAACACCGCGCCCACCGTGTCGGTGATGTCGTTCAGCAATTCCTGGCGGCGCAACTCCAGGACTGGCTGGTTGGTCTCGTCAGTGTAATGCCGATTGAAAGCCACGCCGACTCTCGCGGCGAGATCGTTGGGATAAAGTTCATCGCCGGCAATCTGCTCGCGAATGAAACGGTCATATGGCTTGTCGTTGTTAAACGATTGAATGACGTAGTCGCGGTAGCGCCAGATATTGGGACGGGTCTCGTCCGATTTGAAACCATTGCTATCCGCATACCGCGCCAAGTCCAGCCAGTGCCTGCCCCAGCGTTCGCCGTACCGTGGCGAGGCAAGTAGACGATCGACCACGTTGGCGAAAGCTTCCGGCGAATCATCGGCCAGAAACGCCTGCACCTCATCCGGCGTCGGCGGCAGACCGGTAAGGTCTAGAGTTGCACGGCGGATCAGGGTGATCTTATCGGCTCGCGGGTTGGGTTTCAATTTGTTGTCATCGAGTTTCGCGAGGATGAAAGCGTCAATCGGATTGCCGCTCGAACGGCCGGAAGGGATGTCCGGTTTGACCACTGGCTGAAACGCCCAATACTGTTTCTGACGTTCTGTGAACTGCTTCTGGGGAGGCGCTGTTGATTTCATGGCAGCCACGCCGGGATCCCATTCGGCTCCCTGATCGATCCAGGCCTTCAAGGTGGCAATTTGCGAATCGGTCAGTCGGCCGCCAAACGGCATTTGCGGCTGAATCGCTCCGGTAATACGTCTGTAAAGGATGCTCTGCTCGCTCTTGCCTGCAATCACCACGGCGCCGTGCTGACCTCCCTTCAGCATGCTTTCTTTGGTTCGCAGGTCCAGGTCCGACATGGTGGAGGCTTGGCCGTGGCACTGGACGCATTTCTCAGACAGAAGAGGGGCTACGTCTTTGACAAATGAAACTTTCGCCGCCGTCTGAGAGAACGCGGGGATAGCGCACAAAAATACTACGAAAGTGAGATGGAGGGGAGCGGGTCTTGCCATAGATCCTTTTTTCCGTTAACTCTGCAGTATTGATTATGACGGAGAAATTCCGCAAGCGGAATCCCCGAACGGTTCCGAACGGTTCCCTACCGGACTGGCGCTGGGGTCAAAATAGAATTTTCAGCGCGATTTGAATGGTTCGCGGATAAGAAAACTGCGTCGTGACCGCGCCAAACGCGGTGCTGGTCGGAGTGGTATTGGGCGCGCCGAACATCGGCGTGTTGAAAGCGTTGTAGGCTTCCCCGCGCAATTCGAGCGTGAATCGTTCCTTGATGCGTGTATCTTTGATCACGGACAGGTCAACCTGGTGAATGCCATCTCCGCGTATTCCTGAAAATTGACTGCTGAGATTCTGAAGATTGTCCAACAACTGCTGGCTGGAGGCTGTCACAAATGCCGCGGTATTAAGCCAATGTGTGACAGTGCGCTGGCCGGCGGGCAGCGCGACATCAGCAAGAGTCGCTCCGGGCTGCAACAGCGCATCGCCGAATCCTAACGGCGGACCGCTCTGCTTGGTAAAAACACCTTGCACCTGCCAGCCGCCAACCAACGTGGAGAGGAAAGGCGTCGATTTCAACCAGCGCTGGCCGTGGCCGAAGGGCAGTGCATAGATCCAGTTAATCACCAGGCGTTGCGTGCGGTCGGAGGGGTTGATCACTCTCTCCGGCATGACATCGCCGGCGTTCAGATAGTCCAGACCGCCGATGAGCTTCGACCACGAATAAGAAACATTCGCCGTGAGCCCCTGGGCGAATTGTTTCTCAAAGCGTGCCTGCAGAGCGTCGTAGAACGAGTAGCCTTGATTCGTCGGCACGTTCACGCCGGTGAACTGCGGATAACGAAGCAACAGTTGCGAACGTGAGACGGTCGAGCCGGACAGGCTTGTTCCCGGCAGCAACGGGTAAAACGGATTGGGAACCGCAGCGGTCAGCGAATTGATGGTTGCCTGGTCTCGCACCGGGGCGAGACTCAGATACTGATCGGGGAGCGCATCGTAGTTTCTGGTTAGAAGCTGGCGGACTGCATGGTTACCCACGTATGACACCTCCAGCACGGATCTGCCTGGGAGGCTCCGTTGTACCGCGACTTGCCAACGCTCCATATAGGGAGTCTTCAATGACTGGTTGAACACGGTGACCGCATTGCCCAGACCGGTGGAGAGTCCTCCGGCGGAACCCGTGGGAGGCAGAAAACCGTTGGGAAACGGGTTGGTGAGATTAGCGACGAAGTTCACGTTGTCCACCGTCGGAACCATGCTGGTCAGCTGGCTGAAGCCGGTCTGATTCACACTCAGGTTGACGATGGCCAGCGGCACGTCGAAGATGCCATAACCGGCGCGCACAACCGTTTTGGGCGTCACGGAGTAAGCCACGCCGACGCGCGGCATGAAGTCCGCTTTGGGAGCATTCCATAGGGCTGCGGGCGCGCCGTTTACGCCTGCGAATGTCACCCCGCCATTCACCTGGAATTGGCCGACGGGAACCTGCGGAATCGGGCTCTTTGCGTAGTTAGACATCACCTGCGCCGCGATCGGACTCTGCGCGGTGAAGTTGAAACCTTCTACACTGCGGTTGTACCGCTCGGTCAAAGCGCCCGGTAGCTCATATCGCAAGCCCGCGCTCAGGGTCAGCTTGGGCGTGACCTTCCAGTCATCTTGAAGGTAGAGGGCTCCGGTCGCGCCTTGTTCCGCATAGTTAGCCGGGATTGTGTAGCTGCCGCTGGTGGGCAGGCCGTAGAGAAAGCTGGCGAAACCCTGTCCAATCGGACCGGCCGCCGAGGTGTTAACCGGACCAACGGTCCAATTTGAGGCGAAAGTGAAGATGCCGGCCGACATTCCCAGACTATTGAGGTTTTGCCGGAGCAGGCGATAGCCGAATCCGAAACGCAGCGTATGAGCGCCGACGATGCGGGCGGCATTTATCGCTAAATCATGCGTGTCGTCAGCCTGCGTGCTCAAACTTTGCTGGTCGGCGAGGTAGGCATACCCGGATGGCAAAATCGCAGGCAGGCGGACAGCCAGCGGATTCACCTGCTTGATCTGATTGATGAACGTGCTGGAGAAGCCGAGCGCCGCCAGGTTCCAACCCAGATCGTTGGGTACGTAATCCACCGTGAAGCGGTTGTAGCTGTAGCGCGCATCGACAAAAAATGTGGGCGAAAATGTGTAGACGTTATCAATGACCGCGCCGACATTGGCTCGCGTAACGGTCCAGCCCTCAGCGCCGTTATGGCGGTAATCCTGGGGGCGGGGATTGGCGGTTTCGTCGGCGCGGATATAAAGCCGGTCCTTGTCTGAAAAGTTGTAATCCACGCGCCCGATAAAGTTGTGGTACGTATCCCGCGAATTGAGTCCCAGCGTGTAGTTGTTTTCGCCGTTGTTGGTGCCGGGCAGGTTCGGTTCGTCCCAAAGCTTCGCGATGCCGGCCGCCGCCGGATTGATTTGGCTGGCCGGAATGATATTGCCAGGCAGTGGCGTTCTGCTGTAAAGGCCGCCCGAAGTCGGGACGCTGCTGTAGGGATTGTAGATTTGATAAGAGGATCCGAGCGCCAGCAAGCTCGAGAAATTGCCCGCTCTCTCGGCGTCTGTGGGGACAGCGGCAACTCCAAAGGGAGTGGGATCGAAACTCTTGAGCCCCTCGTAGCCGAACATCCAGAAAGCTTTGTTGCGCCCGTCATAAAGCTTTGGAAGATACACCGGCCCGCTGGCGGTGGCGCCCCAGCGATGCAGCGTCATAACAGCCTTTTGCTGGCCGCTTTCGTTATTGAAGAACGAGTTCGCGCCCAGCGCCGGGTTCTGGTTGAAGTAGTACATCTGGCCATGAAGTGAATTGGTACCGGACTTCAGGCTCAAGTTGATCGTGGCGCCCGGAAAATAGCCGTAGCTGGAATCAAATACCGTGCCGACCACCTTGAATTCCTCGACGATACCGGGCGGCGGCGAGTAGGCCATCACATTCCCAAACATGTTGGGTGCGCCGTCGATGGTGTACTGAGCGCTGCCGGTCAGCGTTCCGTCCACCGATATCGTCGACGGATGTCCCGTGTCAATCGGGCGAACGTAACCTGCTGCCGTGTTGGTGTCCACCACTCCCGGCGACAAGGTGGCGGCCCAGAAAAGGTTCCCGTTTTGCAGAGGCAGATCCTGAGTCTGCTTGGTTCCCAACACCTGCCCCATAGAGGAAGTGGAAGTGTCCAACACGTTCGCCGTGGCGACCACCTGGACGCTCTCCGTCGCCTGGCCGACTTTCATGGTGGCATTGACGGTGAGGTGGTCATCCATGCGAAGACTTATAGCCGAACCGACGAACTGCTCGAAACCGGGCGCGACAATTGTGACGGTGTATTCGCCGGGGATCAGATAGGGAAGCAGGTAGTCTCCCGTATCGTTGGTCACGGCCCGCGACCGTACGCCCGTCGCGGTATTGAAGCCTTCAACCCGGGCGCCCACGATCACAGCGCCTCCAGGGTCCGTAACCCGCCCGGTGATCGAGCTCCGAGCTTCCTGTCCGTTCAGCGGAAGCGGGCACACATCGACAAAAGTCGCGACGATGATAATGTTAGCGAGCGCGAGTAAAAGGCCGGGCACGGCCTTCGAAATCCTGAACCTTGTCATTGCTCTCCCCATCTGACCTGGATGACTACCCTGCGGCGCCCGCCTGCAGCCGCGAACTGGCGGATTGCCGAACTGTGGACTGCGGTTACTCCAGGAGGATTCTAGGGTCGCAGGTCAAGGAAGTCAACCATTAGCGGTAGCGGGAACTGTTCCTCGCCCATCCGTAACGGTTCGGGCCCGGCCGCGAACTGTTACGGGTCACGATTAACCCGACTGTTGAAGCACTCGCAATAAGCTGATAGATTCTAGACGATACGCCAGGATGCGAGAACTCAGTGTAGAATCCGGTGACATGGCCACGCCCCCTGGTGAGGGGGCGATCCGCGCCGAACTCGCTTGCATCCTGAACAGCGTTCCCTTCAAGCGATCGGAACGCCATTCCCGATTCCTGCGGTTCGTTTGTGAATCCACCCTCAAGGGCGAGGCTCCCAAACTCAATGAGTACTTGATCGCGCACGAGGTTTTCGACCGGGGAGACGACTACTCTCCCGGGGAAGACTCGGTGGTTCGGCGCCAGGCTTTTTCGCTGCGACAAAAGCTTCAGGAATACTACGCCAACGAGGGCGCGCGGGACTCGGTTCGAATCGACCTTCCGGTCGGGCGGTACGTTCCCACCTTCTCGTTCGGGGCATCACTCCGGCAACCTGCCACCGAGGAACCAGCCGCTGTTATCATCGCCCCCGAAACTGTCGAACCGCCGCCCCGCGCGGAAGCCGTTGTTACGCCGCCAACAGCCAGACCAGTTGTTCCGGTATGGTGGTTCGCCGTCGCAGTGGCAGTCGCAGCCAGTCTCCTCGCAATCGGCTGGACCATGGGCAAAAGATCTATTCGTATTCCACTCGATCGCGCACTTACTGAACTCTGGGGTCCGTGGTTGACCGATCCACAAGGCGCAGTCATCTGCTTCAGCAATCCGCTCACGACGGTAGTACATCCGTCAGATTCGCCTCTTCCGGCCGGCTCGTTACCGCATCCGGTTCAACTCAACCAGGCACAGGAGGAAGAGTTCCGCAAACAATTGGATCTTCCTCCGCGTGGATTCATCTACCTTTATCCGGGCATCGGGCACGCCAAGATGGGCGAAGCCTTCGGCAGCATCGCGATGACGGCATTCCTCACGCGCGCCGGCCTGCCGGTGCATGCTAGCCAGAGCCGTTTCCAGAATTGGGACGATTTCCGGAGCAAGAATCTGATCCTGCTGGGACACGATGACGCCAACCGCTGGCTCGACCCGATCCTCAGCAAGCTGCCGCTCCGCCTTGCGCATGGCCAAGGCGAAAAACCGCGCCGCGTCATCAACAGCCATCCGCGCCAGGGCGAACTTCCCGAATACTGGCCCAGTTCCGCCGCCACCAGCATGGATCGCCCTGAAGACTATGCCTTAGTCTCTATGATCGGCGGCATCGACGATCGCCACCGCCTGCTGCTGATCAACGGCGTCAATACTGAAGGTACCCAAATCGCACAGGAGTTTCTGACCGATGTCCTGAGCATGCGCCGGCTCCTTTCGATGCTGCGGCAGGTCGCGCCCCGGCACGAAGGACCCTGGCACTTTCAAGTTGTGCTTCACACCGATGTCCGTGACAATGTTCCAACCCGTGTAAGCATCGTCATCGTGCGCGTGTTGTGACGCGTGGCTATTTGGGATCCCGTTCGGATCGCCGTACCTTTAGCAGGGAATCGAGATCCGAGCGGATCACCTCCTATCGGAATGCCGTTCAGGAGATCAGAGCCTTAACGGTCTGGCCGTGAACGTCCGGGAGAGTTACGTCGCGTCCGCCGAAACGGTAGGTGAGTTTGGTGTGATCGAGACCTAGTAATTCGAGGATGGTGGCGTGGAGGTCGTGAACAGTGACAGTGTTCTCCACTGCCTTGTTGCCCAAGTCGTCGGTCGCACCGTAGATGATGCCGGCTTTGGCTCCGCCTCCTGCCATCCAGATGGTAAAGCCGGCAGTGTGATGGTCCCGTCCGTCGCCATTTCCGGTATCCGGGGTGCGCCCGAATTCTCCCGCCCAGATGACGAGGGTTTCTTTCAGGAGTCCGCGCGATCGGAGGTCGATAAGGAGAGCGGCTACGGCCTGGTCGGTCACCATCGCGTTGGTCTCATGGCCATGTTTCAGGTCGCTGTGCTGGTCCCAGGTGCCGTTGTTGCCGAATAGGTTGGGCGGTGTGACTTCGACGAAGCGCACTCCGGATTCGACTAACCGCCGGGCACGCAGGCATTGCAGTCCGTAGGAGCGCTGGTATTGGTTTTCGGCATCGAGACCGTAGAGTTTCTTGATCGACTCCGGCTCTTTGTCCAGGCTCAGGACGTCGGGCGTCAGGGCCTGCATGCGGTACGCCAGTTCTAAATTTGCGATTGCTGCATCGACCCCTGAATCGCTTTGCGTGGTGGAAGAAAACGCGTGGTCCTGTTCGAGAAGCGTTTGAATTTTCAAGCGCTGAACGGGATCGGGGTCGACCGGAACAATGTTGTCCACGGGTGTGCCTTCCGCGCGAACGCTCATCGCCTGATGGGTTGCGGGCAGGAAGCCGTTAGAAAAATTCTCCATGCCGCCCGGAGGATTGTCGCCGTGGTTCAACAGGAGGTATCCGGGCAGGTTGTGGTTGACGCTGCCGAGGCCATAGGTGACCCAGGATCCGAGACTGGGAAAGCCGCCGAAGTTCCGTCCGGTATGGAAGAAAACGTTAGCGCGGGCATGCAGGGGAAACTCCGACACCATCGAACGGACAAGGGTGAGGTCATCGACAACAGAGGTAATGTGTGGAAAGAGTTCGCTCACAGGGAGGCCGATCTGTCCGTAGGTGCGAAAGCTCCACGGCGACTTCAACCACTTCCGGTTGGGGCCTGACACGTAGCTTTCGAGTTTGGCCGGTTTGGCGTCCAACTCGGCGAGTTTGGGCTTGGGATCGAAGCTGTCTACATGGGAAACGCCGCCCGGCATGAACAGCAAGATTACGCTCTTGGCTCGAGGCTTGAAGTGCGGACCCTGTGCTGCGGCCAACCCCGCGTAGGAGCGATCGGCCATGAGCGCCGAGAACGCCAGAAAGCCGAAGCCGTTGGACGCGGTTTTCAGGATATCCCGGCGGGTAACCGGGAGCCGGGCACGTCCCGGGCACGAGTTTGCTTGAGAGTTGCTCATCCGCCTCATTTCAAGTATAGAAATTCTTTGGTGTTGAAGAAGGTGTGGGCGACGTCTTTCCACACGGGCACGCTGGAGAGAAGAGTTGTGCGATCGACGTGATACTGCGCGGCGAGTCCATCTGTGAGCGTGCGCCATCTTTCGAGTTCTTCTCCGGAAGGAGGACGCGCCAATGCGCGGAGGAACATAGAAGTCAGGCGTGCGTCGACCGCGTCGTCTTTCCTCGCGACCAGATGCTCCGCCCAAACGCGCGCCTGGTCGAGAACGAAGGGGTCGTTCAGTAACGCCAGAGACTGTGAGGGCACGTTGGTTACATCGCGATTGCCGCGAGTCTGTAGGGGCGCTGGAAGATCGAACAGTTCGAGGAAGCGAGGCCCTTCCATGCGGGTAATTTTCAGATAGATGCTTCGACGACCATCGCCGTCAAGGGGGCCCTGGAAGAGCCGCCGGTATTGTTTCGGTGCTGCGCGGTGCGGTTCCACGCTGGGTCCGTACAAGGTGGTGTCGAGCCTGCCGGAGACCGCCAGGATGCTGTCGCGAATGGATTCGGCGTCCAGCCTGCGAACCGGATAGCGGCCCCACTGGAGGTTTTGCGGATCCTTCTCGAGCGTCGCGGGATCGGCCTCGCTCGACTGCTTGAACGTATCGGAAGTCACCATGAGGCGAATGAGTTTCTTGACCGACCAGCCGTCTTTCACGAATCTCGCAGCGAGGTAGTCGAGGAGTTCCTGATTCGCGGGTTGGTCGCCGTAACGGCCGAAGTTGTCCGTGGTGGCGACGAGTCCGCGGCCAAACACGTAATGCCAGACTCGATTTACCATTACCCGTGCCGTGAGCGGATTGCGTGGACTGGCGATGGCTTCGGCGAGTTCGCGGCGGCCACTCTGCTCAGTTCCGACCTGCCTTAGTTCCGCCGGCATCAGCGTCAGGAAATGACGCGAGGCAGGCCTGCCCGGACTGTGAGCCTCTCCACCCGTAAAGATGGGGTTGTCGCGGCCGGGATCGAAGTCGCCCATGCTATAGACGACTTCCGGCGAGTCCAGAGCGGCCTCGGCGGTGCGGTATTGATCGGTAAGGTAGTGCAGGGCTGGAGTCAGGTTTCGCGAATTCGAGATCACCTGTTCGCGGAGAAGCCAGTCGAGCCAGACGATGTCCTGCTCCGTCGCACGGTCTTCCCGCCACGCAGTGAGAACATCCGATACTGCCTTCTGGAACTGTTGTGCTAACGCGATCGACGTAGTAGGCGCGGGGTTGTCCAGCAGCCGCTTCATGTGTCCCAGTTCCGCCTTGGGAGTCACTTTGTCGTCGTGCAGATAGGCGCGGGTGATTCCAAAGTATGAGCGCGGAGACACCAGGTCGGCGTCGGTAACGTTCTTGAACTTCTCCGGCCTTTCCGGCAGGCGGGGATTGTCGGTCTTGGTGTTCAGCTCGATATAGAGGGGAAGCTGCTGCTCGCTCTTGGTTGGGAGGGTGATCCACTTGAGATCAGGGGCGTCCAGGATTTGGTGGTCCTCGCCGATTACGCAGTTGTCGACGATGGTTCGCTGCGCACCGAGCTTGCCACCCACTACCTGCAGGCTGATGAACTTCTTGTCCTTGGGCAGAAGCGGCGAACGAAGCACTCCATTCATGCGGTCTGAGAGGAGATTGGTGAAGATGCCCGACGGAAAGACTCCCGCTACAGCTTCGTAGCCCTCGGTCGCAACCGCGAAATCACCGCTGGATGAAGGGCCGCTACGCAAACCCAGACCGTCGGCGCTCCAGCCGGGAGGAAGCTCTTTTCCGAAGTCGCCTACGCGTATGAACTTTTCATAATTGTAACGATCTCTTTCGGCGATCTCTTTCTCATATTGCCTGGAGAGGTTCGTCCAGGTTTCGTCCCAGGTTTTGCTGTCCGCCATCTGGGCGACAGGAAACAGGGGATCCTCCAGCTCGACATTCTTGCGGTCGAGAAGCTTCAGCCAGAGGCTGACGCGGAGCGGGTCCAGGCCGGACGCCAGTTGAGCGCCGTCTGTTGCGTCCGCGCGCCAGGCGAGTGCCGCCGCGAGATGGGGTCCGAGCGACGAACTCTCCTTCAACCAGGCGATAGCCAGTTCGTTACGGATTTGCCGCTTTAGTTCAAGCAGGCGGGCGCGCGATGCTTCGCTCGGACCCTTGAGGTTCAGGGTACGGGTAACCGGGCGCGAACTGTTCAAGATCCCATAGAGAGCGTAGTAATCCTCTGTAGGAATGGGATCAATCTTGTGATCGTGGCAGCGAGCACACGACACGGTGACTCCCTGAAAAGCCTTGCTCAGGGTGTCGATCTGATTGTCGACGACGTCGGTGCGAAGTTCGCGGAACTGAATGCAGTCGTCGTGGCCCATTTCGCCGAGCCGGTAGAACGTGGTGCCGATGACAGACTCGTTCCATTTGCCGTTGTCGCGGGTACGAGGCTTCTCGAGCAGATCGCCGGCGATGTGTTCGCGAACAAACTGGTCGTAGGGTACATCGTTATTAAAGGCGCGAATCAGATAGTCGCGATAGCGCCACGCGCCGTGAATTTCGTAATTCCATTCGTAGCCATAGGTCTCCGCGAAGCGGACCACGTCCATCCAATGACGCGCCCATTCTTCTCCAAAGTGCGGCGACGCCAGAAGATGGTCGACATACCCTTCGTAGCCGGGAGTGGAGTAAGTGCCGAGCAGAGGTTGCGCATCGGCTTCTTCCGGCGGCAGGCCGGTCAGGACATTTGCCAGTCTTCGGATAAGGTCGCGCGGTTGTGCGGCGGTCGCCGGTTTGAGTCCCGATTGATCCAGTTTGACGCGCACAAAAGCGTCGATTGGATCGCCTGCGTTTCGCGGCGGTCGCGTTGCGCGCACGGGTTGAAAGGCCCAATACTCGCGAATCAGTTGCTGGTAGAAAGATGGGGCGCTCCCGGATGCCTGGATTGCGCCTTTCGTTTCAGGCCAGGGGAGACCTCTGAGAACCCAATCCTCCAAGGCGGCCACCTCGGTCGCGCTGAGCTTGCCGCCGAGCGGCATTTTGGGACCCTGGTGCCGGACTGCTTTAATGAGTAGACTCTGGTCAGGCTTGCCGGGAACCGCAGCGGGTCCGCCTTGTCCTCCCTTGAGCACTCGTTCCCTGGAATCGAGCCGGAGACCGGCAAATTGCTTTTCGGGTCCATGACACGCGTAGCAATTGGTTGCCAACACCGGACGAACTCGCTTCTCAAAAAACTCCGCATCGTCTGCGGCACTGGCAGGACGTCCTAATAGAATGAATGCGAGGCAGGCGAACGTCTGCAACACGTGACTGCTCCGGTTGAGATGGGTCAGACTTCAGCCTCCTGCACAGCCTATATTATCGCCGCCACATTAGAATTGACAATCTCGCCCCGCAGACTGGACACTCGCGCCGGCAATCTGTACATTCAATCGATATGCCCACCTCTCTCTCCGTGTCGACATCTCCCATGACCGACAACCAGTTGGTTCAGGCCCTGGAACAACTCGCCGGACAAATCCCTGACACCGGCGACGCCACCTTTCAATGGCGCGTGCTGGAAGGCAACGATATCAACACCTGCCCCTTCCCGCAAATGCGAAACAACGCAACCTTGGAGCAAATCCTCCGCCATGAGGGAGAAATTCTTCGCTGGGCACAACTTCAGTTTCAGGCGCAGGGACAATCCGCCAACACTAATCTTGCCTTCACCCGAGACGCTACCGGCAGCGTAACAGTCAACGTCAACCTGCCGGATGTTTTCAATCAGAACCAGGAGGTCAAGACCCGAATCGCCATGGCCTTCCACAACGTTTTTGACCCCTACATGCGCAGCAGAACTATCGACCATAAGCTGCCCCCGCTCGCGGAGTTCAACCAGCGGCGCGAGGAGACTGTGACTCGTCTCGAAGAACTGCAAGCGAAACTTCTCTGCGATTCCGAAGCGCATCTGCGCAGGCTGGAAGAGGTACTCGAACGCGATCGCGATCGCCTCGAGAAGATCTATCTGCAGAAACAGCAGCAACGGGACGCGGAGTACGCCGCGCAAGCCGCAGAACTCCTGCAGCGCGAGAAGGAACTGGAGGCCAGAAGCAAGGCGCTCGACAGCCTCGACCAAAGTGCGCCCATCTCGCTCACCCGCGAAACTGAACACCGGACGCTGCCGGGCAAAATCGCGTGCGCGATACTCCTTGCGGCGCTGGCAGCAGCGTCAGCCTGGTCGTTCTATAAAACCACTCAGCCCACCTCCGACGGAGAACCGTACTGGTTCGCGATGGCGCGTCTGGCAATCGCTTTCGCCGCCCTCTGCTGGTGCCTGGCGTTCTACGTCCGCTGGCAAAACCGATGGACCGAGTTGTGCGCCCAACAAGAGTTACGTTTGAAGCGTCTTGCCTGGAAGTGGCGCACGCGAGAAGTCCCGCAGCACCACCGCCTGACCCCAGACTAGACGTGAGACCAGTACCCACTTGCAGAAATTTGGCGTACAGTACCGCTTGCTTACGCGCGCGGCTCAGCAATGACTTCCGAGCCGTGACCGTTAGAAGTGGTTGCGCGAACTTTCGCAACTTACTAGCCGTGGAAGGTCGACCACGTCCGCATGCGACTGCAGGCGCGTCCACGCAAAGCGCGTCAACTCTGTCACTCCCTGTTACATACCTGTACCGCCCGCGAACACTGCATCGCCTCGAGCAAAACGAGTGAAATCTGTCTATTCGCATCTTTGCGGCTCCTCCCGCATGTAACATCCGCTGTGACACCCCGCCAACCGCATCTCACAGCCAGGATCCGCAACTCCTTTTCCTGCCACGCAAATCGCCTCACCCGCGACCCGTTCAGAATTTGGCTCTGCTCTTGCATTCAGTAACTTCGCAAATCGGAGAAAGGCCGGTGGGCAATCTTGTGCGAAATCGAAGTTCGCTACAGCAACTACCTGGAGATCGGTCAGAACGCCTTCGAGTTTGTGATCGCGTTTGGCCAACAGTATGAGAACGAGGAGCGTGCGCGCATTCATTCCAGAATTGTCACCACTCCTTTCTATGCCAAACAGTTCGCAGAGATGTTTCTCGAATCCATCCGGCGACATGAGCAATCCCTGGGTCCGATTCCCGATCGTGAGCCTGGAACGCCATGAGTGAGCACAACCCCTTGATCGAGGCGTTGTCGCGCCTCGATGCCATCCTCGCTCTCGCCATCGCCCAGTCACAGGCGGGCGCCGGACCCGATCAAACTCCCGATTTCTTTCGCGGCCTGCAGATCCGCGCCTCCGATGTAGCCCGCATCCTGAACAGCGCACCGGCCGCTCCCTGGTTCCGCGGCGAGGCGGATGGGCCGTTCGCCAACTCGCTGGCCACCGGCGTCCCGCACCTGGAAGAACTGGCAAGCATGTTCGGCCTCTCCACCTTCGATCTGAATGTCATGGTCATCGCACTGGCGCCGGAAATCGATCTCCGCTACGAACGCCTTTACGCGTACCTGCAGGACGACGTCACGCGCAAGCGGCCGGTCGTGGAACTCGCGCTGAACCTCTTCGCTCCCGATGCAAGCGCCAAGTTGGCGTTGCGCGGGCGCTTTGCGGCGGATGCGCCGCTGATACGACACGGGCTCATCCGTCTGCTGCCCGATTCCAGCCAGCCCGAGCCACCCTTGCTCGCGCAATATCTGAAGCTCGAAGACCAGGTCGTCGCGTACGTGCTTGGCCACCATTCACTGGACCGGCGACTGATACCCTTCTGCCGCCTGCTGGACTCGCTGTCAACCGCGGAAGAACCTCTCGATCGTGAACGTCTCCGGGCCTTCGCGTCCCAACCGCGCACCGGCGCCCATCCCCTACGAATCTATTTGCACGGTGTCGCGGTGGCCGACAAGTTGCGAACCGCTCGGTCCGTGGCGCACGCCGTGGGTTCCAGCCTGCTGACGATCGACCTGGCCCTCGCACCGGAGGGCAGCGCCGCATTCCGGCCCGCGCTCGAGCTCGCTTTTCGAGCCGCGCGACTGCTCGGCGCGGTGCCCTATCTGGACGGCGTGGACGCGGTGCGGCGCGATGCTCCGGGGTCGTTTCGCGCCCTGCTCGACGTGATGTCAGAAACTTCCGGAGCGGTGGTCCTCTCCGGCGTGCAACCTTGGATTCCCCTTTCCCGAGGCCCCGCCGGCGTTCTCAGTGTGCGCGTGGACGTGCTCGACCGCGGTCAAGCTCGTGAGTGCTGGCGCGACCATATCGAGCGCCAGGGCGTGGCACTGCCTGACCCGGATCTGACGCTGCTCGCCGATCGGTTTCGCCTCACCTCGGACCAGATTGCCGACGCCGCGGCCTGCGCCGGCAACGACGGACGCTGGCACGGCTCCGAACCGACCGTCGACGGGTTTTGCGCCGCGGCTCGCGCCGAATCCGGCCACGAACTAATGAAACTGGCGCGCAAAGTCACCCCCAAGTACAACTGGGACCAGATCGTTCTGCCGGACGACCAGATGCAGCAACTGCGCGAGATCTGCGAGCAGGCCGAGCATCGCGAAACAGTCTTCGGCGACTGGGGCTTCGGACGCCTGCTTTCGCTGGGCAAGGGACTCAATGTGCTGTTCACCGGGCCTCCGGGAACGGGCAAAACCATGGCCGCCGAAGTCATCGCCAACCAACTGAAGCTAGATCTCTACAAGATCGATCTTTCGCAAATCGTGAGCAAGTATATCGGCGAAACCGAGAAAAACCTGGATCGGGTCTTCACAGCGGCGGAACATTCCAACGCCATTCTGTTTTTCGATGAGGCCGACGCGCTGTTCGGCAAGCGTTCCGAAGTGAAGGACTCGCACGACCGCTACGCCAACATCGAGATCGGTTACCTTCTGCAGAAGATGGAAGAGTACGAAGGCATTGCCATCCTGGCCACCAACGTCAAACAGCACATCGATGAAGCCTTCATGCGGCGCATCCAGGCGATCGTGGAGTTCCCGTTCCCCAGTGAAGCCGAGCGTTGCCGCGTGTGGCAGGTGATCTTCCCGCACGAAGCGCCGATTCACCAGGATGTCGATTTCCCTGCACTGGCGCGGAGCGTAAGGCTAGCCAGCGGCAACATCCGGAGCATCGCCCGCGCCTCGGCATTCTACGCGGCAGCGGATGGCGGAGTCATCAACATGGCGCACGTCCTGAAGGCCTCGCGGCGCGAATATCAAAAGCTGGGCCGCAGCTGGCTGGAAGGCGAAGGGAGCAGTGGACGTGTCGCAAACTAAGCAGTCCTGCCGCGCCTTGCTACCTTGCAACACAGCGCGTCTTCGCCGCAAACCTCAGTGGGCTAGGCCATCGTTTATTGTGGACTGCCCGCCTGCGAAGCAGCCCGTTCCCGTACGATGGACCATCGTTTTTTGTGGTCCGTCGGGCTGCGAAGCAGCCAGGTTGGCGTCGCCAAAATCGTCGCGCCGCGCAAAGAAACGAAGATTGAGTACTACAGGCTTCGGCCTGTGCCTTTCCCGGACGAAAGACTTTCATCTGTCCAGCCCTCTTTCGGCCGCCAACCGTGGGGAAAGCCGCGGACCACTAGGTCTGAAACTGGCGGTTCCGGCGACCGGGGGGTCGCGCACGGACGAGGGCGTCCGCCCCACAATTGCGGCCGGCCGCGAGGTGCCCGAATGATCCAGGACCTCTCCCGCACGCTGCAAACAATTTTGTCGCAGCCCGGGCTCCCCGCGCCGCTCAGCAACGCCCTCATCGTCTTCGATCGCCCTGAAGAGTCCTTCCATCCGCTCCAGACCACTGTAGACCTTTTCCTCTACGACCTGCGCGAGAACCTCGAACTCCGCAGCAACGAACTGACCATCACCAAGAGCGGCAACCAGGCAGTGACCCACAAAGCTCCACTCCGCCTCGCCTGCTCATACATGGCCACCGCGTGGCCGGTCGGCGGAATGGAACCGGCGCTACAGGAGCAGCAGTTGTTGAGCCAGGTCTTCCAGGCGCTGGGCCGGTTCCCCACCATCCCCTCCACATTTCTCCAGGGCGCGCTGGTGGGCCAGGAACCGCCGCTTCCGATGGTCGCTCTGCATCCTGACGCCCTCAAGAACCTGGCGGAATTCTGGTCGTCCCTCGGCAACACGCTGCGCCTCTCGCTGACTCTCACCGTCACCATCAGCGTGCCCCTCTTCGACAATTTGACCGACTTCCTGGTCACCACGACTACTGCCGGAGTATCGGCGGGAAAAGGTACCAGCGACACCTGGCTGCAGTTTGGCGGCCAGGTATTCGACAATCTCGCCAACGCCGTGCCCGGCGCGTTGGTCGATCTCCTGGACGCCGGGCTGCGAACGCGCACCGGCAAAAGCGGCGTTTTCGTATTCTCCGGTGTGCAAGCCGGCTCACACACTCTGCGCGTGGTGGCCACCGGATTTCAACCCTTGACCCAGGTCGTCACTGTGCCCGGTTTGCCGGAGAATTTCCAGGTCACACTGACGCCGCTTTAGATCCGATCGCATGCAATAAGGAGAAATTCGAATGGCTTTCGTCTCAACCAACAAGGCTCCCGGCGTTTACATCGACGAGATACAGATTCCCGGACCGATTACGGGTGCGCCCACCAGCACTACGGCGTTCGTCGGCCCCGCCCAGATGGGACCGCTGCTGACGCCCACTATGCTCACCAACGCGCAGCAGTTCGCGCAAATCTTCGGCACCTACATAGAAGACCCGTTCCGCGTCTATGTGACCCACGCCGTCAACGGGTTCTTCAACGAAGGAGGCGGCGTCTGCTACTTCGTGCGCGTCGGGACCGGAGTTCAGGCCACGCTGACGCTCTTCGACCGCGCCGGAGGTCCGCGCCCGACGCTGGTGGTAACCGCCCTACAGGAGGGGACCACGGGCAACAGCATTACCGTGCAGGTGGCCAATGCCAGCATCGCCCAGACCACCGCCGCGCGCCAGCAGGTAGCCCTGACCAGCGCCGCGACGAACACGGCCGTCGTCGGCAGCTCCGGCGATGCTCAAAAGTTCAGCCCTGGCGATATTGTTTTCCTGGAACAGGGTGCGACCTCGGAGCGGGCTACCGTGGCCAGCATCAACGGATCCAATATCCTGTTGACGGCAAATCTGGCCAATGCTTATACGGGTGGCGACATCCGCACCGCCGACCTGGCGCCCGGCCAGCAGCGCATCCACGTGGGCTCGGTGACCGGTATGCAGCCCGGAACCTACGTGAGCGTCACCCAAGGCGCCACCACCGAGCAGGGCGTGGTCCGCACCGTCGATACCATCAACAGCTCCATCACTCTCACCAACGGCCTTGTCAATACCTACACCCAAAAATCGGGCGATCCCGCGATTAATATCGCTACGCTGGAATTCACCCTGACGATCGTAGGGCCCTCGACCGGCACGGAGATTTTCGCCAACCTCGCCATGGATCCGCGCCACAGCCAGTATTTCGCCAACATCGTCGACTCCGGCGCCGTGGACGTGACACTGGCTGATCCGCCGTCGCCGACGCCACCCGCGAACAACATGCCAGCGGTACTCGCCGCCACCAATCTCACCGGCGGCGTGGCGGACAACATCAAAACCATCACCACCGCGAATTATCATGCCGGCATCGACACGCTGCTGCGCGTAAACGATGTGGCTTTGTTGGCGGTGCCGGATTCGGTGAACGGCACCAAGAACGGCGGAACCTTTAGCCCGGCCGACACCCAGGACATCCAGGCCTACATGGTGGCGCACTGCGAAAATGTCGTCAACCGCTTCGCGATTCTCGATCCGCTGTGGGACGATCCGGCCAAGCCGCTGGACACCACCCAGATTGTTGCGCAACGCAGCGGCATCAGCTCGGACCGCGGCATGGCTTCGCTCTATTACCCGTGGATATTCATTTCCAATCCATTGGGTAGCGGACAAGTGCTGGTGCCGCCCTCCGGCCACATCGCCGGAGTCTACGCCAGTAACGACAATACTCGCGGCGTTTTCAAAGCGCCGGCCAACGAGCCCATTGTCTCCGCGCTCGACCTCGCCCATTCGCTCACCGATGATGAGAACGGACCGCTGAACGAGATGGGTATCAACGTCATCCGCTCCTTTCCCTCGCAAGGCATTCTCATCTGGGGCGCCCGCACCATTGCGCCGCCGGATATCACCCAGTGGCGCTATAACAGCATTCGCCGCTTTACCAATTTCGTAGAAGGGTCGCTGCAGGACGGCACCCGCTTCGCCGTCTTCGAGCCCAACAATCCTTCTCTGTGGGGCACAGTGAAGCGCTTGATATCGAACTTCTTGACCGGTCAGTGGCAGCAGGGAGCGCTCGAGGGCACCGCCCCGGCCCAAGCCTACACCGTCATCGTGGATGCCACGTTGAATACGCCTGACGTGATCGCGCTCGGCCAGTTGATCATCCAGGTGACCCTGAATACCGTGCCGCCGGCCGAGTTCGTGGTGATTCAGATCATCCAGCAGCCGGGTGGATCGAGCGTCAGCGATTGAGTTTAAGACAAGGAGATACGTAAATGCCAGGCAGAGTAGATCCCTACAAAGGTTTTCGCTTCCGGGTCGAAATCGACGGAATCCAGCAGGCCGGATTCACGGAGTGCACGGGACTCGGGTCGCATGTGGAAGTGGTCGAGTACCGGGAAGGCGCGGACGTCCAGTCGGTACGAAAATTAATCGGCAAAGTCAGCTATCCCGACATCACCCTAAAGTGGGGTTCCACCGATTCCACCGAATTGTTCGACTGGCACACCTCGGCCGTCACGGGCTCACTGGTGCGCAAGAACGGCTCAGTGGTGATGTGCGACGACACAGGAACCGAGAAGGTACGCTGGAACTTCTTTTCCGCGTGGCCCAGCAAGTGGGATGGTCCCAGCTTCAACGCCAAGGGGAATGATATCGCCATCGAGACCCTGACTATCAGTTGCGAACAGGTAACCAGGGCTTGAGGCCAGGGGGGAGAATATGTTCCAGACGGAATTCGAATTCATCTTGCCGCTCGGGTACGTGGATAGCGAGGGCAATCTGCATCGCAAAGGCGTGATGCGGCTGGCCACGGCGGCCGACGAGATCCTGCCGCTCAAAGATCCACGCGTGCAGGCCAACGAGGCGTACCTGATCGTGATCCTGCTTTCGCGTGTCATCAGCCGGCTCGGGTCGGTGGCGCAGGTCAACCCCAAGGTAATCGAAGGTCTGTATGCCGCGGACCTCGCGTACCTGCAGGAGTTTTACAACCGCATCAATCGCAACGGCAGCGCCCATATCGACGCGGTGTGTCCCAAATGTGAGGCAACATTCGCGGTGGAGTTGAACCGTGAGGGGGGGTACGCGGCTACCCCCTGAAAGCCCTGTATCAGGAGGTAGCCTTTGTGGCTTATCACTTCCACTGGCCGCAGGACGCCATCATGAACCTGGAACACGGAGATCGAAGGCGCTGGGTGGAAGAGATTTCGTCGATCAACCAAAAAATTAACGAAGTCGTAGAGTAGACCATCGTTTTAAGAAGGCCTATGGGCTCGCAATCGGTGGGATCAAAGCCAGTGCGTCCCCCCGTACGACGGACGATCGTTTTTTGTCGTCCCTTGGCTGGCGATAGCCAGCAGCCGTCAGTAATTGAAGAGAAACTCATGAGAATTGCACTCAAGCCACGCGCCAAATCCCCTCACCTGAGCTGGATGCAAGCCCTGCGGCATCCCGGCAGAACCACCGGACGCACGGCCCCGGCGTTCATGCAATTCCTTCGGCCGCTGCAACCTCTCGTTACTACGAATCTGCAAAATCACCTAACATCCCTGCGCCTCACCTTGCACTTCCATCTCTCCAGCCTGACTCAACAACACAAACGCTATTCTCATCACCTGCAGCCGAAAAACATCCAGCTCACGACCATCCAGGCTCAACTCCCCAACACCCTCAATATCCGCGAAAACTCCGCATCGCATACGACCCGCCGCGAAGCCGCCCACACGCTTTTCCGAACGGCCTCGACCCACAGCCAACTGACCGCGCAAACCGGGCTCGCCGCAACCATTCTCCATCTGCGCGGAACCCTCGCCCCTCAACCGGCGCCCGCGACCCAACCGCACCTGCCCTTAACCGTACCCGCGGCCGTCCTCATCCAGCGCTCATCGCGCATCGAAGAGACCGTCGCCCGCCTCTCCGCCGAAGTAGCGAGAAAACAGGCCGTACCGGCCGCAGCGTCCCCGCATGACTCTGCCTCGCCGCCGGCAACCGCGTCCGCCAACCGAAAAACTCATGCGCCGGCCGATTCGGTGCACGTCGCGCCGTGGCTGAAGACCGCACCACCCGCCGTGAGCATCGATCAGCTCACGGAACAGGTGATCCGCCAGATCGACAGCCGCATGATCGCACACCGCGAGCGAATGGGAAAGTTCTGAAGGAAACCGTATGGGACTGGCCAAAGCAAAGATCACCATCGAGTATTCCAATAAGTCTTTTGACGTCCTCTTCAATCCCGAGGAATACACCCTCAACAAGGACAACAATTTCGCCGCCCAAGCCATCCCCGGTTTGAGCGGGCCGCTGCTCCAGTTCGTCAACGGCAATCTCCGCACGCTCGAAATGGAACTCTTCTTCGACACCACCGACTCCCGCACCGATGTCCGCGAGTTTACGCAAAAAGTTATCGGCCTCCTCGATATCGATTCCACCTTGCATGCGCCTCCCGTTCTGCGCGTCTCCTGGGCCTCGCTACAATTTCGTTGCGTGCTGGCGCGGGTATCGCAGAAATTTGTCCGCTTCCTCGAAGATGGAAGTCCCGTACGTGCACGTCTCACCGTTACCTTCAATGAATTTCTGGATCCTGTCACGGAAGCCCAGGAAGTCAATCGCCAGACTGCCGATTTCAGCAAAGTCTACGTCGTGAAGCGCGGCGACACCCTCAGCCGCATCGCCAACGCACTCTACGACGATCCCACCAGTTGGCGGCCTATCGCCATAGCCAATAATCTATTCAATCCACGCGCCATTTCGGTGGGCCAGTCGCTGTCGATCCCCAAGCTGCCCTTCGTCGATCCTCTTACCGGAGAAGAGCTCACCTGACCCATGGCACGCTATTCCAATTACGCTCCGGCTTTCCAGTTGACCATCGACGGAGGTCCGCTGCCCGGCTCATTACAGGCTTCCATTATCAGCGTGAACTACCAGGATGGTATGGAAGGCGCCGATCGCGTCGAGGTGACCTTCGCCAATCCAAACCTGCAATGGCTCGACCATCCGCTCCTGCAGGTAAACAACGGCTTCAAACTCTCCATCGGTTACGCGCCCGACCCTCTCGAACAAGTCTTCGTCGGCGAAATCACCGGCATCGAACCCAACTTCCCGGCGAGCGGTATGCCGACCATCAAAGTGGTCGCGCAGGATTTCCTGCAGCGCTTGACGCACGGTAAAGTGGATCGCGCGTTTTATATCCCCATCGGAGTCGATAACCTGCCAATTCCGGACGTCGCCATCGCCGCGATCGTCGCCGGCAGCAACTTGCTGATCCCCTATCCGGACCCCGTCGGCGGCGCGCTGTCGATCATCATGACCCTCGCCACGTACGTCAACGTCCCGGGCCTGATGCAGAAAGGTGTCCAGCGTCAGGAGTCGCAAAGCGATTTCGATTTTCTTTCTAAAATCTCCCGCCAGAACGGCTGGGAAATGTATATCGATCACACCCTGGAGCCGCAAGGTTACGTGCTGCGCTTCCAGTTCCTGCTGCAGGACTACTCGGCTAGTCTGACCTTGACACGCGGCGAATCGCTCATGGACTTCACGCCGCGCATCACCACCGCCGGCGATGTTTACGGTGTTTCGGCGCGCATCTGGGTATCCGCGATCAAAATGGAATTTGTCATCGTGGTGGGCTGGGATTTCGACGACTCCCAGTTCACTCTCGCAGTGTACCCGGGCATCGGCAACCTCGATACCCTGCTGGGAGAGAAGGCCGCGCAAACGGTTTCCATCAAGCCCACCAGTTTTCCCACCACTGTGCAGTCGGTGCTCAGTGAGTTGCTCCCGCGCCTGAACAATCGCTTGACCGCCTCCGGCAGCACCATCGGCAATCCGGCGATCAAGGCGGCACGCGTCATCAACGTGCAGGGTGTGGGCGACCAGTTCGGAGGCCTGTACCGCGTGACGCAGGCCACTCACACTTTCGACAGCGGCGGCTACCGCACCAGTTTTCAGGCGCGCAAGGAAGTGTGGTTCGGATCGCTGCCGCTGCCCAGGAGCGCGTCCGGGGCGTTTCGGGTGCAAGGTCAGACCGTGTAAGAAGAGAGCACAAATATGGCTTCCAGTTTTGTAGAACAGTTGGCGAATAACGGCACCGCATCCGGTGAAGGCTACTCCATCGCACCTGGTGTGGTGATGGATAACCTCAACCTGTTGCTCGAAGGCAAAGTGCAGGTTCGCATTTCTTCTCTGCCAGCCTTTCAGCCCTGGTGCCGCATGGTGTCGGTGGGTGGAGGCTCCAACCGCGGCTTCATGTGGCTTCCGCAGCTCAACGACGAAGTGCTGGTCGCCTTCAACGAAAACGACGAACGCGACGCCTTCATCATTGGTGGACTGTGGAACACCATCGACCGTCCGCCAACCGTCATTCCGACTGACTTTGCGTCCAAACGGATCCTGAAAACGGGCATAGCCGGCGGTGTCGGCCACACCGTCGAATTCGATGATCTGCTGCAATCGATCAAGATTACTAGCAGCACCCAGCAGCAGATCACCATCAATCCGACGCAGATTGCCATCAGCACCGCGGGCAGCGCCCTGAGCGTGACCCTCGACTTGGCCGCCGCGCCGCCGGGCATCACCATTCAGTCCATGGCCGGCAACATTTCGCTGAGTGCGCCGGCCGGCAAGATCTCGCTGCAAGGTCTCGCGGTCGAGGTCAATAGTTCCACCACGCTCGATCTCAAAAGCGCCGGTATCACTACCGTTGCCGGATCGCTCGTGAAAATCAACTGAGGAGAAACGCATGCCGTCCGCCGCCAGAGTTGGAGATTTGACCAGTCACGGAACACCGCTGGGTCCCGGACCCGGAAGCGTCAACGTGCTCATCGGCGGTCAGCCCGCGTGGCGCGCCATTTCAGATACGCACGCCTGCCCTCTGGTGACCGTCTTAGTGCCGCATGTCGGCGGTGTCGTGGCGATGGGCAGCCTCACCGTATTAATCAATGACCTTCCCGCGGCGCGTCAGGGCGACGTGGTGGTGGAAGCCGGTCCTCCCAACGCTATAGCCATGGGATGCCCGGTGGTCCAAATAGGTGGATGAGACAGGCGGATGCAATGATCAGCGCTGCGGACCAGGCTAAAGCATTTCTCGGAGTCGGGTGGAAGTTCATCCCCTGCGTCACCAAGGACGGCAACATCGCCCTGGCGAAGTACGAGAACGATATTCGCGAAGCCATCCTCATCATCCTGGGTACGGACCTCGGCGAGCGCGTCATGCGCCCCACTTTCGGCGCAGGTCTCAACGATTTCGTCTTCGAACCCCTCAACTCGACCACCATCAACCTGGTGCAGACTCGCGTGCAGGAAGCCCTCGTCGCCTGGGAGCCGCGCATCGACGTGCTCGATGTTTCCGCGACCGCCGATCCCACCCAATTCAACACCCTGCTCATCTCCATCACCTATCAGGTACGCGCCACCAACACCCAGTTCAACCTGGTTTATCCGTTCTATTTGCAGGAGGGCTCGGCAGGATGACTCCCAGCATCCAGGCTCCCACTGACAATCGCTCCCTGGCCGATCTGCTGAACAGCATTCTGGCGCGTCGTCCCGGCTACGTCCCGGATTGGCTGCCCGCGGCCAATACCGCCGGCAACGGCTTGGCATGGATTGTCGCGCGCTATCTGCAAGTCGTCATCCAGCGCCTGAACCAGGCTCCAGACAAGAATCGTCTGGCCTTCTTCGATCAGCTCGGCATCGGTCTGGTGCCGGCCCAATCGGCGCGCGCGCCCATCGTCTTCACGCTCACTCAGGGCGCCGCGGACAGCCACGCGCCAGCCGCCACTCAAGTGGCCGCGCCGCCTCCCCCGGGCAGTTCCAACCAGATCGTATTTGAGACCGAGCAGGATGTCGGCGTAGCCTCGGCCAAACTCGCGCAAGTGGTCAGTCTCTGGTCCGGCAGCGACGAGTATCTCGACCACACCGCCGCTCTCGCCGCCGATCAGTCCGTCACTCTCTTCGACCACCTGCAGCTGCAGCCCACGCCGCACCACATTTACATCGCCCACAACACGCTGCTGGCGCTCACCGGCTCGGTTGAGGTGGATGTCTCCTTCGAACTCACCCAGAACAGCAGCACGCCGCTCGACCTCAGCTGGGAGTATTGGGACGGCCAGGTATGGCGCGGCTTCGCGGGCATGAATCCCGCCTGCTTCGGCATCACCGAAGTGAAGCTCGACGGCACCGCCGGCCTCACGCAGAGCGGCACGTTTCAACTCGAAACCGCCTGCGCGACGGCCGCGCAGACCAGCGTCAACGGCATCCAGGCGTTCTGGATTCGTGCCGAACTGACCGAACCCCTGCCTCCCGATCCCGCCGTGACCCTTCCACAGGCCAGCTTGATTCACCTGACCAGCGTAGTGCAAAACCAGGTGACCCTGGACTCCTCCGGCAATCCCTCCGGCGGCGTCTTGCCCGACACCGCGCTCGGAAACGGAACCAAGCTTGACCTTACCAATGCTTTCTATCCGTTGGGCCAGCAGCCCCAGCCCGGGTCTGCCTTCTATATCTCCAGCAACGAAGTCTTCAGTAAGCCCAACGCGCAGGTCCAGCTTGCCTTCGTGCGCAGCCTGACGCCGCAGGACTCCATAGCGGGCAGCAATCCCACCTCACTCACCCACGCCGTCGCCTGGGAGTATTGGAACAGCACGGATTGGGTAGCGCTGCCGAATCTCACCACCAATTTGGGAGCGGCCGACCCCTCCGCCGCACCCTTGGACTTGAACGGCGGCGCTAAAAATCCAGGCCCGGGACAGATCTTCTTCACGGTACCGACGGACATGGCGCAGACTCAGGTCAACGGACAGAACGGGCTGTGGGTACGGATGCGGCTGGTCAACGGAGGCTATGGTTTTTCCGCCACTATCAACATCGTTAACGCGTCTGGCGTTACCACCAGTTCTTTCACCTACGTGGTGTCACAGCCCCCGGCCCTGAGCGCTTTCCGCGTAGGCTACGTCTGGGATAACGGACCCTTCCTCGCCGAACACGTCCTCACCTACAACGATTTCCAGTATCAGGACGTCACCCAACAGGCCCAGTGGCCCGGCAACGGCTTCTCCATCTTCACCCCGGTCTCCGATATCTCACCCGCGCTCTACCTCGGTTTTGACCGCGCCCTCCCGGTCGACGACCTCGGCTACTATCTAGATTTCACCGAAGACCCCACCGACGAACTCGGTCCGGCGCTGGTCTGGGAGTATTGGAACGGTGGCGAATGGTTCGGCTTCGCCGCCGACGACGAGACCCAGAACCTGCGTCTGCCGGGCATCGTCTCTTTCATCGGCGCTGACGATAGCCAGCCTCTGGCCCGCTTCGGTGCGTCTTATTACTGGGTCCGCGCACGGCTGAAGGAAGACGGGCCGCCGGGCGAACCGGTCCTCAACGCCATCTTCCCCAATGCCGTCTGGGCGTCGCAGCTCAAGACCGTGACCGCCGCGGTCCTCGGGACCGGCTCCGGCCTGGAGAACCAGATCCTGCTGTTCACCCAGATTCCCGTCATCCCCGGCGAACGTATCGAAGTGCAGGAACTCTCCGGCCCACGCGCCAACGTGGAATGGCGCATCCTGGCCACCCAAGTGATCCCAGACGATCCCAACATGATCCCCACGCTCGAGCAGCAACTCGCCCAGGAAGGCTCGCAAACCGATTTCGTCTACGGCGACATCCACATCGTCCGCGACCGCACCAAAACCGTCACGCAGGTCTGGGTGCGCTGGTACCCGGTCGACAATTTCTATTCGTCCGGACCGCAGGATCGTGTCTACGTCATCGACCGGGCATTAGGGCAAGTCCTGTTCGGCGACGGCGTCAACGCCAGGATCCTGGCCAACGGTGCGCAGGTTCAGGCCGCGATTTTTCAGACCGGTGGAGGCTCGGTCGGAAACTTGAGCGCCGGCACCATCACCCAGATGCTCGGTTCGGTTGCCGGCGTGCAAGGCGCCACCAATCCGGAACCGGCCGAGGGAGGCAGCGACGGAGAAACCCTGAGCGCCTTCAATCTGCGCGCACCCTTCACCCTGCGTACCCGAGGCCGCGCGCTCACCGCCTCCGATTACGAAACCCTGGCGAGCGAAGCTTCCTCCGCAGTAGGAGCGGCCCACGCGCTGCCCACTTACGACACCAACGGCCACGTGCGTCCCGGCTGGGTCACACTGCACATTATTCCGCGCAGTTCCGATCCCCAGCCCATGCCGTCGTTCGGTCTGCGCGAGGAAGTGAGCAGTTACATCGCAGCCCGCGCTCCGGCGGATATTGCCGGTCTCAACCAGGTGAACGTCATCGGCCCTAACTATATGCCCGTAGATGTCAGCGTCACGGTAGCGCCGCTCGATCCCTCCGAAGCCGGAGACCTCGAGCAGGCCGTGATGGCCGCGCTCCAAACCTTCCTCCATCCCCTGCTCGGCGGTCCGGACGGAGAAGGCTGGCCGCCGGGCAGAAGTGTGTACCGTTCCGACGTCGCACGCGCTTTGGCAGGCATTACGGACCTCGACTATGTAGAGGAGTTATCGCTTTACAAGAATGGAGCACTGCAGCAGCAGGCTGTCACGGTGGGACCAGACCAGACCGTCGCGGCCGGCCAAATTCGCATCGACGTAGTAGCCGCGGTTTAAGAAGCCATGAGGGCGACATCCAAAAGACGCGACAGCGAATTCGAGCCCGAGCAGCACGTTGCGGCTAAGACTCCGCAGGAGCGCGAGAACGCCGAAACCAAAGAGCCTGCGGGGACCGGACTCGACCCGGCGCAATCGGCAGTCCTCGGACTCCAGCGTTCGCTCGGCAACCGTTTCGTCGTCGAGATGCTGCAGGGAAAATGCTCCTGTGGAGGCACCTGTCCCAAATGTTCGGCCGCACAAAGCTCCGGCCTGCCCCTCGACACCAATACTCGTGAGGCTATGGAATCGCGTCTCGGCCATGATTTCAGCGATGTCCGCGTGCATAACGATGCCGAGGCTGCCGGCGCCGCGGACGATCTCGACGCGCAAGCGTTTACCGTGGGCAGCGACGTCTTTTTCGCCGACGGGAAATATCACGGTGATCCAGCCGATCCTCTACTAGCGCACGAACTCACCCACGTCGCGCAGCAAAGCGGAAACGCCACTTCGTCGAATGGGGCTGGTTCCCCTGGCCTCGAAGCCCAGGCCGAGCAGGCGGAACGCGCCGTCGTCCATGGAGAATCCGCCGGGGTAAAGATTTCAGCCGCAGCCCCCGGCATCCAGCGCAAGGCCGCCGACGCGACCGAAACCGACACCGAAGCTCCTCCGCAACCGGCCAAGCACAAAACCTCCCTGCTGGAGCGCGCTGGACATGCCATCGCCGGAGCTGCCGGCACAGCCTGGAAAGGCATCAAGACCGCCGGCAAAGCCATCGGCAAAGGCGCCCAGGCCGCCGGTGAGGCCGTCTGGAGCGGCATGAAATGGCTGGGCAAACACCTGTCGGCCAAGGTGACCGGCGTTTTCGATCGCGTCATGTACTGGGTGACCCGCCTCCCCGAGCGGCTGTCGCGTTTGGTCCTGGGCCTCTGGGAAGGCGTGAAAACCATGCGGCCCTGGGCGCTCCAGTGGTGGGAATCCTTGGGCCATGCGGACACCTGGATCGATTTCCTCCAGTGGCTCGGCAAGAACCTCATATACATGCTCGAGGTCCTGGGCATCGGCGAAGCTTACGAGACTGCCATGGACTTCCTGAAATTCAATACCCGTCCTCTCACCGGCGGCGAGGTCAGCAAGGCGCAGGGCGTCTTCGGAGCATCCATCAACCTCGAACTCGTTCGTGTCGACGAACACGCGGTCATCGGCCCCATGTTCTCCGGCCGCGCCTACACCAGTTTCCACGTCATCAACAATTGGGGCGGCCTGCCTGACGAAACGCTCATCCACGAACTCACCCACGTCTGGCAATACCAGCAGGTGGGCGCAATCTACATGGCGCAGGCGCTGCACGCGCAAGCTACCGGAGGGTATAAATACGGCGGCGCGCCGGGCCTCAGGTCAGCCAAAGCCGCGGGACAAGGCCTTCTCACTTTCAATCGCGAACAGCAGGCCCAGATTGTCGAGGATTATTACCTCCTCAAGAACCAGCGCCCCGTCTTCTTCGGCGACGCGGAGCACGCTGACCTGCCGCTTTACGCGCATTTCGTCAAGACCGTCTCCACCCTCAGCGTTGCGGAGCTCACCACCTAGAGAGAACCCATGCCCATTCTTCTCCCCAATCTCGACGACCGCACATGGGCAGACCTTGTCGAGGAAGCCCTCACCCTCATCCCGTTCTATGGACCAGAATGGACCGACCAGAACTACTCCGATCCCGGCATCACCCTGATGGAGCAACTCGCTTCCATCACCGAGATGGATGTCTTCGAACTCAATCGTATCACCGACGCATCGCGCCTGAAGTTCCTGGCCATGGTGGGAATCCGGCCCATCCCGCCGCTGCCCGCCAGGACGCCGCTCAGCTTTTCCCTAGCACCCGGCGCGCCCATCGCGCTACCGTCCGGTGCGATTTTTAGCGGCCTCGATCCACTGGGCGTGGCGACACCCTTCCGCACCCTTGCGCCCATCGACATTGTGCCGGCCAATCTGGCCGCCGTGCAGGTCAAGGATTCGAGCGGCTTTCGCAACCTCACCGACCGCTGGACCCGCGGCATCTCCTTCGGCATTTTCGGCGATGTGGCCACCCCCGCGACGGAACTGTATCTCGGCTTCGACCAGACCCTCAAAGCCGGCCAGCAGTTCAGCCTCTATTTCGGCATGGCGGGCGGACGCTCCGGATTAGCCCAACGACGCCAGATTCTGCAGGAAGCCTCCGCTGCCGCCCAGACCTGCCAGCCCGTCGTGCCGGCCTGCGCCTCCACGACCACCACTCCGGCGCCCTCGGCAAAATCACCAGCAGCCTTACCGCCCTTTGCCGGCGTCCGTCTCACCTGGCAGGTTCTCACCGCCAGCGGCTGGGTAACCACCCCAATCGCCGACGATACCCGGGCCTTCACCCTGGATGGCGCAGTTTTAGTAACTCCTCCGCAGGACGTGACGCCGCAAAAACTCGGCAAAGTTACCACTCCCCTCGCTTACCTGCGAGTGCAATTCACCGCCGGCGCTTACGACGCTCCACCGATAGCGCAGACCATCCTGCTGAACGCTGTCCTGAGCGAGCAATCCGTCCCGGTTTCAAGCCTGACCTGGACCATCGCAGCCGGAGTCGTTGCCTCGCCCGCAGCGCCGCCTTCGGCCGTCACCGGAATCAAGCTGCAATTCGATCCACAAAACAACATCACGTCTCTGCAGTTCGTCGCGGGCGCGCCCGAATTTCGCATCCTCGCGTTCACCGCCGCAACAGCCGCGGATCCCGGCAGCCTGACCGTCGAATTGGCCCTCCTCGGCACGGGCGATGGCACTCCATGGCAGCAATTCACGATCCCGCAGGCTCCAGTCAAGCAGGACAGCCTGGCGCTCCTGAGTTTCGAAGATAGCGCCTGGCACACCTGGCGCCTGCGTCCCGACTTCGACGCCTCCACTCGCGCCGATCGCGATTTTCTCCTCGACCCCACTGCCGGAACCATTACTTTCGGCGACGGCGATCAAGGCGTTGTTCCAAGGGTGGACGTGAAATTCTTCCTGCGCTTCGAGACCACTCGCGCCGACGCCGGCAACATCGCGGCGGGCACCGTTAACACCCTCCTCGACTGCCCTCACAATCGCGCCGTGCTGCCCGACTTTGCGGACGTGCAATCCCGCGTCACAGTGAAGAATCCGGTGGCAGCCATTGGAGGCGCGGCCGCGGAGATCCTGGGACAAGCCATCGGCCGCGCCATCAGCATGCTCGCGCAGCCGCAGCGCGCCGTCACTTTATCCGACTTCGAAACGCTGGCCGTCCAGACTCCCGGCACCGCAGTCGCGCGCGCCAAAGCCTGGGCCAACACTCACCCCAGCTTCCCTTGCGTAGAAGCGCTGGGCATGGTCACCGTCATCATCGTGCCCGCGATGCCCGGACCGAGTCCCACTCCCAGCCCGGCGCTGCGCAACGCCGTGGCCTCCTATCTGAATCGCCGCCGCATTCTGGGATCGCGTATCGCCGTCGTCGGTCCGACCTATCGCACCGTCGCGGTCCAGGCCCAGGTGGCCGCATTGGCGGGCGCCAGCAAATCCGCCGTGCAGCAGAGGATCGTTACCGCCCTCAACGCCTTTTTCGATCCCCTCACCGGCGGTCCTGACAGCACGGGTTGGCCCTTCGGCCGCGATGTCTACCAGACCGAAGTGATGCAGGTAATCGAGCAGGTGCAGGGCGTGGATTATATCTCCTCTTTCAGCCTCCTCGCCGATGGCTGCACCTGCGCGCCCCAATGCGGCAACATCTGCCTGGCACCCGCCTGGCTGGTGGCTGCCGGCCAACATCAGATCGGAGTCATTTGACATGCCCAATTCCAGCGATCAGCGCCAACTCGAACGTACTCGCTACTGGCAGGGACAAATGTTCCAGTCGCGCGATCTCCAGGGCCAGGTCGCGACCGACCTCCAACTTCGTTGGTGGCACAACCGCGCCTTGCACCAGGCCTACGGAGTAGCCTTCGGCTACGAAGCGGTACCACTCCAGGACGGTTACATTTTGCACGGTTTCGAGTTCGCCCCAGGCGTGGCGTACGATTGCTTCGGCCGCGCCCTGGTGCTGCTGCGCCACCAAAAGGTGCTGCTCCCCGAAAATCCGCAGCGGCTGCCTCTTACGCTGGTGGTGCGCTATCGCGAGACCGCTGACTTCCCCAATCCCAGGTTGACCGATGGTGTCTGCCCGACCTGCTGCGAGGATTCCATGGCCGAGGAGCATCCCGAATTCGTCTGGGCTCTCGCCGATCCATCCCCGGCGATGGGCGTGCCTCTCGCCCGGGTGATTTACAACGAAAAGACCCGCCTGCCCGAAGTGAATACCAGTTTCGTGCTCATGACTACCGAGCCCCTGGCGCGGCCATACCTGGCGGCCGGATCCACGCTGCCGGGTTCGACTCCTTGGAAGCTCTGGAGCACAGCAGACCGCGTACTCGGATTCGAGACCCTTGTCGACACCTCATCCGCAGGCTTCAGCCAGACCCCGTGCTATTTCGCGTGTCTCGCCAACCTCGACCCGGTGGCGCTGGATCTGGTGGGAACCGCAATCTTCACCCATATAGCCGACGTCAAACCGAATCAATTCCACTTCCGAATCATCGTGGGCGGCCAGTCGGATGACACTTTCGCCATCGTAACCAGACGTCTCGGACCGATCTCGCTGCCCTTCAACGTCAGCTGGCTCGGTTGCCAGTCCCTAGCCGCAACCAACCAATGCCTGAACCAGGAGGTAACTAACTCATGCTGTGGCTAAGCAAACCGCGGGCGTTCCGTAACACAGGCTTCAGCCTGTGCCTTTCTTGTAGGGTAGACCATCGTTGTTTGTGGTCTGCCCGGCTGCGAAGCAGCCCGTTTCTGACTGCAGGAAAATCGTCGCGCCCCCCAAAGATTCTCGTAGTTAGTAGTACAGGCTTCTGCCTCTGCCTTCCCATTTCCACTGCTGTCCGCCACGTTGACAAGATCCATCCCTCCGCACGAAAGGAACGCCCATGGCAATCATAGGAGGAACCCAATTCCTCGAACGGCTCCAATTCTTCAACGGCCAGCGCCTCTACGCCGAAGATCTTCAGGGTGTCGAATCCTTCAACCGCGAGATGCGCTGGCTGCACAACCAGAGCCTGCACCAACCAGGAGTGGGCTCGGGCTACGGAGTCTCCGGCAACAAGGGCGACCGCCAGGTAACCATCACCCCCGGCTACGCCATTGATGCGTGCGGCCGTGAAATCGTCCTCACCGAGGCAGACGTCGAAGCCGTCCCTCCGGTCGCCGACGACGGCCAGGGCAACCCCGTCTATTACGACCTCACCGTCTCCTATCCCACCGACAGCGACCTCGTCCCGTCGCAGACCCGTGCCGGGGTTTGTATGCCGCAAGGCGCCGTGCGGCTGCGCGAAGCGCCCAACTTCTGCTGGATCGAATTAGGGACGAACCTCCAGCCCATCGATCCGCAGCTCAAGCTCGACGTCCAGAGCAGCATGCGCATTGTCCTGGCCCGCGCCCAGATCAAGAACTGCCAGCTCTACCAGCCGCTCTCCACTGCCCAACGGCGCAACGCCCGCCAGTCCACTCGCCCGCGCATCGTCTGCGACAGCGCCGGACCGGCCGGTCTCAATTGGGCTGTCCAATCAACCGCAGCCGTTGCCGGCGCACTGGCCCAGCCCTGGGGTCTCCAAACCAACATCGATACCAGCAGCGCACGCTTCCAGACTACGCCCGCCTACAGCGCCTACGTCAAGGGCGAACGTTTGTTCACGCCGAACGACCTCAGACCGTTTGTCCTGGACGGCTGGGTCAATATCTCCGCTCCCACCGCACAGGGCTTCACGCTGCAAATGATCATGCCTTTGCTCGATGACGGTTTCATCAACCCGGCAAACTTTTTCCTTGGCGATGTCAACACTGCTCTGCTCGGCAATCAGTGGAGCGTCGTCTGGCTGGGGGTCGAAGCGTGAGGCGATCCACATGATGAACCTGAACGGTAAGAACTTCACTTATCTCAACCGGGAGGGCAAGTGGCGGGGCCATCATTGGGACGGCCTCGCCATCGCCGCCGACGGCTCTCTGCAGCTCCTGCCGCTGCCGCTCGGCAACCCCGTGGTTTCCCAGGCCCTCGCCGGACTGCCCGCGCCGGACGGCGCTGCCGGCATCGCCATGGACACACTCGGCGGCATCTATTTCACCGATCCCGCCACTAACCGCGTCTTCACCATCGACGGCTGCGATGCCAGCCGGCGCAAGCTGCCTTGTCTCAGCGGCAAGCAACCGCGGGGCCTGCTCTGGTCGCCCCTGCGCCAGGCACTGCTCGTCGTCGATAGCGGCAATGATCGCATTCAGGTCTTCGATCCCCGCCGCGGCCAGGTGCTCGAGATCTGGGGCGGCACAGGCGCCGATCCCGGACAGTTCAACACGCCATGGACCCTCGCCGTCGACACCGCCGGCTCCTTCTACGTAGTCGACTACGGCAACCAGCGCGTGCAGAAGTTCAATATCCTGGGCGAAGTCGCGCCCACTTTCTGGCAGAATGTCGCGGCCGCGAAGATCGTCACCCAGCCCTGCGACGTCGCGGCCGGCGAGGTCAACGGCGCAATCCGCGTCTACATCCTGGATGCGGCCGCGCACGCCGTCTTCGTGGTCGACAGCGACGGTCACCCGATCCTCGACACGACGGGCCGGCCGGTTTCCTTCGGCGCAGCCCAACTCGCGCAGCCCATGGGCCTCGCCGCCATCGGCACCACGATGCTCGTCGGCGACAACGCCCTGCAACAAGTCCTCGAGTTCGACGCCTCAGCCGCTTATCGCTTCGTCGGTGCAGCCGTCGGCTATTCAGGACCAGTGCAAGCCCTCGCCGCAGGATCCGCGGGGCAATTGCTGGTCCTCGCGACCCCGGACGCACCTCCCGTAGTTCTCCAACTCGGCCAAGCCTACGGCGCGCAAGGCGTATTCTGGAGCGACGCTATTCCGGGTCCCGGAGGCAAAGTATCCTGGCACCGGCTGCAGGCCGTCTGCGGACAACTCTCCTCCGACGCGCATCTGCAGCTATTCTTCTACACTTCGAGCAGTCTCTCCGATGCACCCGCGCCGCCGCAACTTTTGCCCGCCGGAGGCAACCCTTTCGCCGATCCCAGGTGGCGAGCCAAGCCGGCCGATGTCACCGACGTCTTCATTGGAGGCGCCGCGTCCTCTTACATGTGGTGTGGCGCATGGTTCTCCGGCGATGGTCTCGGCACGCCGGCAGTCGCCCAACTGCGTCTCGATTTCAATCACGAGACGTACCTGGCCGACTTGCCCGCCATCTATCGCAAACCCGGCGTCTGTTCCGATTTCCTCCTGCGTCTCCTCTCGCTCTTCGAAACCTTCAATCTCGCCAATGAAGGCGCCATCCGCCATCTACCGGCGCTTTTCGACCCCCACGCGGCGCCGCAGAACTATCTGTCGTGGCTCGCCGAGTGGCTGGCGGTAGATCTGCAGGAATCCTGGGACGCACCCACGACTCGTCGCGCCATCGAAGAAGCCTTCGCCAGCTATGCCCGACGTGGCACACCCGCCGGCCTCAAAGCGGCCCTGAAAGAATATGCCGGCGTAGACGCCATCATCGAGGAACCGCTGCTCAATGCGTCCTGGTGGGTGCTCCCCTCGCCTACCTCATCGCCTTGCGGCACCGTGGATCCGAACGCACCCGTCACCTGGCAGGGTTGCGAGAACTCCATTCTGGGATTCACCACCATGGCAGCGCCCGCGCAGGCTCAAGGCGCGGTTGTCGGGACCACCGCCGTGCTCGACCAGTCGCACCTCATCGAGGACACCGATTACGGCATCCCCTTGTTTGAAGACGTGGCGTTTCAATTCACCGTGCTGGTCTATCGCGGGCAGGTGAACTGCCCCGCCACGCTGGCGCTGGTTCAGTCGGTCATCGAGCAGGAGAAGCCGGCCCATACCACCTGCCAACTTACCATTCTCGAACCGGGTCTGAGGATCGGATTCCAGGCCCGCGTCGGCATTGACACGATCGTCGCCGGACCTCCTCCCAACATACGGCTCGGCGAGACTCCCGGCCTGGGAGTGGACACAGCTTTAGGAGGCCAACCGGCTGGGCGCATCGGCTCCCAAAGCCGCTTGGGCCAGACCGCCCTGGTGGGCTGATGAACATTTTTTTAAATCGGAGAATCGCGAATGACCAACGACACTACTAACGGCGCCTGCACGGCGGGCGTCAAGACTTTCGTCCGCAACCGCTTCTTCTACGGCAAGCTGCTTGACGTCCTCCA
Source organism: Terriglobia bacterium (assembly GCA_963747535.1). Lineage (GTDB taxonomy): Bacteria > Acidobacteriota > Terriglobia > Bryobacterales > Bryobacteraceae > CAVVFX01. The sequence goes on along the minus strand of CAVVFX010000022.1, from coordinate 174,728 downwards.
TCTGGAGATGGAGCAGAACTATTTCAACGCCAAGCGGTGGCTGATCAACCGGCTGGTGCTGGGTTATGGCGTCGTCTGCGGACTGGATTTGCAGATCGGCAGCGACGGCGCCAGCGTCATCGTGCTGCCCGGCGTCGCCATCGATAAATGGGGCCGCGAGATCATCGTGCAGTCCAACTCCGCGCCCGTCCCATTGCCGGCTTACACCCCCATGCCGGCCACGGGCGAGTGCCCGCCCGACCTCAACTGGTACCACCTCGTGCTCTGCTACCACGAATGTCCCGGCGATCCCGTGCCCGCACTAGGCGGCGATTGCGACCAGAACGCCATGTGTACCCCTGGCTCCATTCGCGAACGCTACGAGCTTTGCTTCCGGCCCGGCAAACTGGATGACGTCAGCATGGATTGCTCGGTTGCCGACCTGCTCTCGGGCGCCAAAATCAATTATCCGGCGCTCGTCAACTATGTGAGCGCACCCTGCACCGGTTGTCCCGACGACCCCTGCATTGCGCTCGCCAACATCCAGGTGCCCGCCAAAGGAACGTCGCTCGCGGAGGAGAACGTCGATATCGCGGTGCGCTATATCGTTTTTGGGCTCGATCTGCTGCACGACCTGATGATGTGCCTGACCAGCAAATCGACCGCGCAAGATCATACCCACGGTGGCAAGAGTTGAAAATTTCTTTTTCTTGTAAGGAGACCCATCATGACGAGTAATAGCCCCTGCGCATCCACTTCCCCGTGCGACAGTTCGCCCTGTGCGAGCCCGGTTGCGGAACGGCCGCGATATTTCCCCCGGCAGATCATCACGCCCGACGATCTAACTCTTGAGCAGGATTACTTCCGCAACAAGCTTCGCCGCCATAACCGGCTGATGCACGGCTGGGGCGTAGTCTGCGGCGCCAAAGTCTGCCTCACCCCCCAGACCAGCACCAGCGGCGGTACGACGCCCTACCAGCCATGGCTGGTGACCGTGACCTCCGGTTACATCCTCGGCCCTTACGGCGACGAGATCCTGCTCGATTGCTGCCGCACCGTGGATGTGCGCACCACCGGCGCGAGCGGAGTCACCGGCGATCCTTGCGTCCAGGCCACTGATCCCTGGTGCACCGACGTCTATGTACAGCGCGCCTCCAATTCGCCGCTATATGTCGCCATCAAGTACCAGGAATGCAAAACCCGTCCCGTGCGCGTCCAGCCGGTCGGTTGCGGCTGCAACGACAACACCTGCGAATATTCGCGCTTGCAGGACGGCTACCAGATCGGCATCCTGACCAGCTGTCCCGATACCAGCGACGTGCCGCCGGCCACCCTCGACAACACCCTGACAGGTTCCACGCCCGACTGTCTGGCCTGCCCCTCGCAGCCCTGGGTCGTGCTGGCCCAGGTAACCGTCGACGCTAACGGCAACATCACTCTCATTGACAACTGCTCCTGCCGCCGCATCGTCGCCTCGTTCGCCGGCTACTGGCGGCAATGTGCGTCTGGTTCACTGGCGATCTCCAACATCGGCTTCGCCTCGGGCCTCAACCCGCAAGCAATTCCACCAAATACAACCGGGAACGTCATGACCATGACTCTCTCCGGTGTCGCTGCCGGTGCCACGCTCAAGGCCGACCTCGGCTCAGGCGTCACCATCGACAGCTTCGTGGCTGCTGCCAGCGGCTCGTGGACCCTTACCTTTGACGTGGCGGCCACCGCAACACCCGGAACGCGCACCCTGGTCGTGAGTTCGGGGACCAGTTCGGCGACCGTCCCCAATGTCATCAACATCCTGCAACCGAGCAGCACGTTGCACCAGGCCACCGGCGCAACCCTGAAGCAAGGCTGACGGCACAGGTGAAGTGCCTTGAAAAAAATAAACGACAAAGTCAGCGAGCAGCCCAGCGTCAGCGCCACCCGCGAAGTCAAAAACGCGGAGAGGACTTCTGCCGCATTTCTCCATCCTGCCCTGAGGCTGCAGCGCAGCATCGGCAACCGGGCGGTTTCACAGCTGCTCCAGCGGCAGTGCGCCGAATGCGCTGAAGAGCAGGAACAGGAGCAGCCGGTCCAGCGTCGGGCGGAACCCACCTCCACCACTCCGAATCCTCCGCCCGCCGAGGGCATCGTTCCCCGCCACAGCCGCGGCGAACCCCTCGACGACCACACCCGCGAATTCATGGAATCCCGCCTCAACGCCGACTTCAGCAGCGTGCGCGTGCACACCGATGCCCCCGCGGCAGCCGCGGCCGAAGCCATCGAGGCTACCGCGTTCACCACCAGCGACGACATCTATTTCGCGTCCGGTAAGTACGCCCCGCACCAGAGCGACGGCCAACGCCTGCTGGCGCACGAACTGGCCCACACCGTCCAGCAGGGCCAGGGGCAAGGTCCCACCAGACTATCCTGTAAGACCGGCGGCGTCTCCCTTGGACATCCCGACGATTCGCTGGAACAACAAGCCGACGTCGCTGCGGATCGTGCAATGACCTCCAGCGGAGGAACCGCAAGTGTCGTAACGCACGCGCCGCCGGGAATCATACAGCGACAAAAGGCCCCTGGGACGACAACCGGCAGCGCCGGACCCGTGATTGTAGCCATCGAAGCCGACTGGCATTCCACGTCCGCTACCGCGACCCTATCTGACGGAAGCCAGGTACCGATAATCCTGACAAAGAATACTCTCGACCCGGGCGAAAGCAATTTCACGTTTGGCTACGGCCCGTCGTCCGGACCAAAAGACGCCGAATTTCGCACTTTCACCGGACCAGACCCCATCCTCTGGAGCCAACCGGCGAACTTTGCCTTGCCGCGCGACGTCAGAATCTCCATCAAGCGCCCAACCGCGGAGAGCGCCAACCAGAGAATCGCCCGCTTGCCCGATTACATTCAGGATTACCTTCATTCCTTGGGCGGCGATGACCTCGAATTCCTCGCGCAATACGGGGAGGACCTGGTCAAGAGCGGCACGAAGAAGAGCGATCTGGCAGGGGGCGACATCAAGGTTGAAGGCAAGGCTCCTAAAGACCAGGACTTTGAGCTGGTGAAGGCCGCGCGGGCAGGCCGCTATTCGACATTCCCCACATTTGACGAATTCCGCAAGGATCTGGAACGTAAAACCCTTCGGGCGAAAGATGAGGCCCGCGAGACCTCGTTAACTCCGCCCGATCCGCTGGAAAACCAGGAATGGCGGGAGCAGCCTCAAGAGGCCAGGAATAAATGGGACAGCTTCGCTCGCGCCGAATACGATAAGGCGCTGAAAGATGAGGCTGCGAAATTGCGATACATGTCCGATTACGCCGGCAAAGCGCAAAACGCCTGGTTGGAAGCGCTCGGTATTTCCGCGGCTCTCGGTACGGGGGGCGCAGCTCTCGGAGAAATAGGACTAGCCGTCGATCTGCCAGCGGTCGCTTCGCGCGCGGGAATAAGCGGGGCCCAATTGGGCCGGGGTTTGTTCGCCTTAGGCTTGGGGGAATCGTTCGTGTCCAATCTGAAGGACCGCGCCAAAGAGGCGAAAGCCGCGGGCATGAAGGTCCTCTCTCCGGATTTCTTCCGGATTCTGAGCTCGGCCGTCACCGACACCCTCGAAGTCGGCAAGATCGGAGAAGCCATCACCGACACATCGAGCCTGACCGGCCAGGACCTCGGCCGCAGGCCGGGCGAGCGGATCTTCTCCGGAGTCCTGGCAACCGGAGGCGCGCTGATGAACGCCGCCGGCGTCGGTGACTTGGCTGCAGGTGACCTGCCAACGGGCGGTATCCCTGGCGCCAAGCCTCCCTCTGGCGGGCCGCCGGAGGCGGACGCTCTTCCTTCCGCAAGCGATTCGGATATCGCTCCCGCGATCCGCAAGGATCTCCCGGTGGCCAACGATAACGTGCCAACGCCAGCGGCAACCACCGCGCAAGGCGGAACTGCATCCGAGACCAACTGGCCCGTAGATGAACTCGCGGCCAGACGGGCCGCCCGACAGGCCAAAGCACTTGAGGACGCCAAAGCCCTCGAATTGCAGCAGGCACAGCAAGCCCAATCAGGACGAATCCGGGCAGCGGCCGGCGGCTCCGGCGGAGGAGGTGACGTCATCGCCACCACCACTCCCGCACGTCCTGCGACGGGTGGAACAGGAACAGCCCCCCGTCAGGCCCCTGCCTTCTCGCCCGGAGCGACTCCCAAGACGGCGGAAGTCGTCCGGATCCTGCGCAACGAAGGACTAAACGACTCGGAGATCGCCGGCCTCAGCTCCAAGGGCGCCGGACAACTTGGTCCGGCCTCCTCCTCCCGCGTCGTCCGGTTAGGCGAACACTTTACTGCCGAGGACTTGAAGGAACTCGGCGCCGTACTCAATAAAAACAAAGCAGCACTCACCGACGATCTGGTTGACGCCCTGATCGACAGCGTGCCTCCGGGCGAGATGAAAGACTTCGAAAACATTCTCCGACGCGGCGCTCTCGAACGTTCTATGCAACCCCAACCGGAAGAAAGCTTCGACCCCAGCGCTACCGGCGCCAGAATCGACCGCCCTCGACCGCCGCGCCAACCAACAACCTCCGAAGCCCGACCCGTGCTTCCTCCGGGTCACCGCCTGGCGGAAATACAGGCCGAACGTGCCTTGGAAGCGGAGTTTGGCCCGGGTTGGGAACCGCACCCCAGGTTCCGGAATCCCGGTGCCGCGGAAAACGAAAACCTCGGCAGCACGATCCCCGAGTACTACAATTCCCGCCGGGGGATGGCCGCTGAAGTGAAGCGCTGGAATCCGGAGGGGCTCGGAATTGCGCAGGACGGGAGGATCATAAGCCCCACACCGGAAAAGGAATTGACTAAAGCCATCGGCGATGCCAGGAGGCAGTTGGCAACCCGTCGACAGAATCTTCCGGCAACGCAGATAGTCATCTTCAATATCACCGGTTACGGAGTGACGAACATCCCCAATGTCGGCGCAGCAATCCGCAATCTGATCGAAGAAAGTGGAATCCGCTATGACCGCGTATTTCTCCAGAATGGTTCCACCCTGACAGAGATCCAGTAAGGAAGCTCTTTGGAAAAAGTTGTCGCCAAATCGAGCGAACAGCCATCCGGCAGTTCTACCCATGCAGCCAAAGGCAGCGAGGAGAATTCTCTCGCCTTCGATCTGGCGCCCTCGCGCGCCGACACCTGGGACCGGCCCAACCGCTTGCCGTCCGACAAATCACTCAGTCACCACCCCTCCGCGGCATTTCTCCATCCCGTTCTAAGACTGCAGCGCAGCATCGGCAACCGGGCCGTCGGCCAATTCCTTCAGCGGCAATGCACCCAATGCGCTGAGGAAGAGGACGAGAAGGTCCAGCGCAAGTCGGGATCCTCCTCCACCACAAAGAGTCCGTCTTCTGCGGCCGAGATCGTTCCCAACAACAGCTGCGGCGAGCCGCTCGACGACCACACCCGCGACTTCATGGAGTCCCGCCTCGATGCCGACTTCAGCCGCGTACGCGTCCACACCGACGCTCCCGCTGCCGCCGCGGCCGAAGCCATCGACGCCACTGCCTTCACCACCAGCCAGGACATCTACTTCGCCCCTGGCAAGTACGCCCCGGACCACAGCGAAGGCCAGCGCCTGCTCGCTCACGAACTGGCGCACACTGTCCAACAGAGCCAGGGTCAAGGTCCCACCAAAATCGCGCGTAAGGTCGCCGGAGCAGTCATCGGTCATCCCGACGACCCCCTGGAGCAACAAGCCGATGTCGCCGCGGACCGTGTCATGACCGCCGGCCCCCAACCCGCACCTCCCCCGCCTGCTGCGCCTGATGCAATTGCCGAAATCGCAGTCCCTGCGTCGGGAGGCGCAGGTGCACCGGCCGCCCCTCCTCCACCCTCCCCCAATAATCAGACAGCCATCCAGCGGGACGAGGCCGGCGATCATCCCTGGTGGCAGGAATCCGCCGCCAAGGCAGTCGCCTATCTCTCCCCGGAACTGGCCGAGATCATTCGCATCGGGCCGTTTCAATACTTCAAAGGCAAGGTGGAGGGCCTCGTCAAGGAGTGGATCCCAACCCTCCTCGGCAAATTCAGCATCTCGGGCGCCGTGGAAGCCATCCAGGCTTGGTTCGTCAAAGCCTTCAACACCATAAAGGGCGCTCTCAGCGGCGATCCCATGGCCTGCCAGTCCTTTGCCGACGCGCTGGCCAAGCTTCGCGAAGTCGCCGAAAATTTCATCGACAGTCCCGCAATCGAGGAGCTCAAGAAAGCCTTCCAGACCGTCGACCACATCTACGGCCAATTTGTCGAGCTCGTCCTGGCTCCGCAGTTCGACGCACTCAAAGCGGTTCTCGGCCCCGTCTGGCGCGGCATCAAGAGTCTCTCCGATCGCATCGCCGGCTGGATTCGCACTGTGCGCAATGGTTGGAGCAGCGCCTGGGATTGGGCCGCTGAAAAGCTCGGCCTGAGCGGCGACGACGGCTCCGGCGTCTGGGCCTGGGTCACCGCCAAGGCCTCCCAAGCCTGGGACTCGATCAAGCAGACTCTCGGGCCCATCTCTGAGCCGATCCTTTCCGTAGTCAGAGTCGCCAAACTGCTAACCCCCTTGGGACAGATTAACCTGATCGTCGAAGAAGGACCCAAAATCGTCACTGCGGTCAAGTGGCTGTGGGAACACCGCGACGACCCCGACATTGCCAAGCACGCCCGGGAGATGAAGGATACCTACCTCCCGCAGATCATCGACGCCGTACAGAATTTCGACTCCCTGCTGTCCTCCGGCTTCGCGTGGCTGGCCCAAACCGTTGGCCAGTTGAGCACCAGTGTGCTGACCTTCCTCGGCGGCCTCTTCAAAGTCCCTCTGCTGGACACCGTCCACTCAATCTTCCAGGACTTCCAGGTCAAACTCCAGGAATTTGCCACCTGGAGCCAGGAAAAACTTCGCCAGGGTGTCGAATGGGTCAAGCAACTGGGTCAGAGGATTGCCAACTATGTCAAGCCCTACAAGGAAGTCCTCTCGTCCATCGTCGTAGCACTTCTTAACCCGGAGATGATCCCGGTCATCCTGGCCGGCTGGGCCTGGCGCAAGCTCAACCGGTGCATCAAGAAGCCGCTGATCGAATTCATCCTGGGCATCGTCATCAAGGCTCTCGAAAAAATCCCCGACCTGGTCATCTTCGGCCCACTCTGGGTTCTCTTGAAGCGGGGAGTCCTCGGTTTCCTCAAGCAGGTGGCCAGTGAGAAGTACGAGACTCAGGAGCTCGTCAGCGACAAATTCGCCAAGATCATCAGCGGCGCCAGCACGGATTTCCTGCTGGGCTTCGTCAAGGGCTTCCTGAAGGGAATCTGGGATGGCATCGCCGATCCCTTCAAGGCCATCTGGACCGTGCTCGAGGGCGCCAATGCGGTGATGAATTTCTTCTCCAACCTGGCCGCCGATGCCCTGGGAATCCGCCGCCCGCCAGCCCCTCCCGCAGCCGGAGAGCAGACATTCGAAAAAGAGTCGGGCGGGCAGGTTGCCGCACCAGCCGCATCCGGAGCCACCGCCCCCGCGCCGCAAGCATCGGCAGCCGCCGCCGGAGGTGTTGTCGCCACGGCGGCTGTTCCCGCACCAGCCGCATCCGGAGCCGCCGCGCCCGCGCCGCAAGCATCCACGGTAACCACCGGAGGTGCCGCAGCCACGCCAACCATCCCCACGCCGCAAGCATCCGCCCCGGCCGCACCAGCCCGACCGGCCGCCCCCGCCGCCCAGCACCCACCTGCCGGATTCACCCCAGGCGACCTGAAGGAACTCGGCGCCGCCTCCCAGGGCTTCGTCGCCGAAGCCGGCCCCGATGTCACCATCGTCACCACCAACTTCTGGGGCGCTGCGCAGGAATACTTCAAAGGCAGCGGCGGCATGACCTTCGACAGCCTCATGAAGAAGCTCGGCGAGGCCTGGACCAGCATGCTCGACACCATGCAAGCCCGGGGCGGTGAGTTGGCCAAGACCTTCATCAAGTGGTTCATGGGCGATTCCGCCGAAGAGGACGTGGGCGACGGCGTCGGCCAGGTCGCCGGCAATATTGTCTTCCAGGTGCTGCTCGACCTCATCACCGCGGGAGTCTGGCTCGCTGCGGCCCCTATCGCCAAGACCATCGCCGAATTCATCAACTGGCCCATGGAAGTCGCCGGACGCGCCTTCAAACTGATCGGCAAGCTCGGCAAGTATCTGATAGACGGAGCTAAAGGTCTCGGAACGGTCATTAAGGACGCCGCTTCCGGCGCCTTGAAGATGGTCGGAGAAGCCATCGGCCGCCTCGGCGAAAAGCTGATGTCGTTCATCGACCGCATGCTCGGCAGATTCGGCAAGTTCTTCGAAAAGGAAGCCGGCAAAATCGAAGAGGGCGCCGAAAAACTCCTGGGCCGAGAAACCGAGACGCTCGGCGAAAAGAAACTCGCCACCGCTGCCGATCGCGAACTTGAATCCCAGGCCGCCCGCGACGCCCGCGTCGAAGCCACCGGGAACGTCGAGAACAAAGCGCTGACTCCCACCGACGCGGAAGCCCAACTGGAGCACATCGCCGAAAATCCTCATCTGCTCGAAGGCACTCCGCCGGCCCGGCGCGCCAAAATCGGCGGACACGAGTGGGTCGAGCAGCCCAACGGGAATTGGTGCCGCCATTCCGACGACGAGGCTTGCTTCAAGCTACCAGCTGACATAAAAGCCAAGATCAATCAGGCCATTTCGAAAAAGCCGAAACTCTCCGACAAAGAATGGGAAGAGTTCCTCGGTCCCAAACCGGAGCACGGGACCCCCCCGGGAGATCGGTGGAGATTCAATAAGTACAAGGCCGAGGGCGGCGAACTCGACTTCGGCGAGTGGTTTTCTCACAGCCGCGGCGGTAGAGGCGGAGGCCCCGGGCATTCTGCGATTCAAGAGGCACTCGGCGGCGTTAGGGACGCGGAAACCGAAGTACCGGTGGGTGATCGCTTCGCCGACGCCTATTGGCCTCCGGGAGCAAAGAACAACGTCAAGCCGGTATATCATCAGATAGGTGGTCTGAATCCCGTCCGCGGCGACCCCATTGCCCGCGAGCGAGCCGCCATCGATGACCTCCGCAAGACGCTCGGTAAAGATGCCGATATATACTTCTGGGATAAGACCAATCCGGGCGGGAAGCCACTCGTGAATCCGGACCTGCTCCCGGATTGGGTCAAATTAGGGGATTAGGGAAAATGGGTCGCCAGATCGGTTTCTATGCCAATCATGAGGATGAGCAGGCGCTTCTCGATGTCTGCGAATCTCAGTCGTTGATCGCCCTTCCCCAATTGGTCCCCACCGGTGCAGAGCCCGAGGGCGCTTCCCCGAAGCAGTTTCGCATCCCGCCGGGACAGTCGTATTTCTACCTGCTCCCCGGTGAACTGGCGATAGTAGAGGCTTTCTACGAAGAGTTACCCGACGGCAAAGAGGCCAAACTCCTGGCACATACGTCTCCGGTCATCGAGCTTCACCCTTCGCCACGGAAAGGCAGGGAGCTTTACAACGGACGTTTGTACGTAGCCATGCGTGAACAGTCCACGCTGTATAAAGTTGTGAACCGCGCCTACGAGCGGCTGGCGCGCGCTGTTCGGAACTGGACGCCGACCGACAAATATCACTTCTATGTCGGAGCGCGCACTACGCAGGAAGCCATTGGAGGTACCCTCCGCCTGATGCACCACAACGAAGAACTCCATCCCGTTAGACATCCTTAGACTAAAATCATGGCAAAGACACTCCTGTGTGCCACATCCCGACTCATGAGTACGCACCTTTGCCCTTCTGACCTCGCGGCGGAGATTCGTCTCGATCCTCGCTCGAGTCGCTCGTCGCTAAACACCTAAATTTGCGTCTGCCCTAAGTGCAAGGTCGGGCGCTCTCGCGAGGCCCGGCCATAATCGTGGTAAGTGATGCCGATCACCCGCCCACTGCCATTCTGTCTGAGACCGCCTGCCCTCCTCGATCCAGCCCGTACTTCGCCATCTTCCGATACAGCGTCATCCTCGACCACTGCAACTTCCGTGCCGCCTTGCTCTTATTCCAGTCCGTCGCCCACAGCGTAGAAATCAGCCGCTCCTGCTCATTCGGCGTCAAGCCGGCCGTCCCCGCAATCTGCCGGCGCATCCGCTCCGGTAGTTCCAACTGCGTCTCATTCCCTGTGGGCAGGTTCACGAACAGCCCCTCCACCGTATTCCTCAATTCCCGAATATTCCCCGGCCAGTCGTACCGCAGCATATCCCGCAGCGCCGCTTCCCCGACCCTCTCAATACTGCGCCCCAGTTCCCGATTGAAATGCTGGATGAAATGCCGGATCAGCAGGGGGATATCAGACTTCCGCTCACGCAGCGCCGGCAGATGAATGCGCGCCACATTCAAACGGAAATACAGATCCCGCCGGAAATGCGCCGAATCCGCCGGCGAATCGATATCCCGGTTAGTGGCCGCGATCACCCGAAAGTCCACGCGCGTCGGCCGCTTCGCCCCCAGCCGCTGGATCTCCTTTGTTTCGATCAGCCGCAGGATTTTCGCCTGCGCATACGGGCTCATATCCCCGATTTCATCGAAGAAAACCGTCCCGCCATGCGCGCCCTCCAGCTTGCCTGCGCCACCCAACTGCGCGCCCGTGAACGCGCCCCGCTCATATCCGAAGAGCTCGCTTTCCAGCAGGCTGTCCGGGATGGCGGCGCAATTCATGCAAACGTAATGCGCCTGGCGTCTCTTACTGTTTTTCTGGATCATCTCGGCAATTAATTCTTTGCCCGTGCCGGTCTCACCCGTGATCAGTACATTCGCATCGGTCGCAGCCACTCTTTGAATGCAACGCTTAATCTCCTCGATCGGCGGGCTCTCGCCAATAATCCGGTGCCCGTCAATTAAGTCGCAAAAGTCACCAACCCGTCTCCCCTCCGTTCGACGAGCCGGCAATTGCCGCACATGACCCAGCGGACAGTTAATAAATATAGCTTCAAGGCCAGCCAGCGCCCCGTGCGAAAAATCGCTGGAAGCCAGCGTCAGAATAGGAATCCTGTCGAAAACCGGCGGAACCCGGGGCTGTGCATACTTGGCATCCCGGCAAACTAAGACGATCAGATCAACGGATTTGCCCCCAACCTCTGCCCGTGCGACCCGCCCCAATTCCTCCGCAGCGTTTTCGCCTGATACCACTAAGATCGAAAGAGAACTCATGTAACCCTCCGGTTCCACTACGTCTTTCAGGCATAAGGAGAATACCATAAAAGGAGTATAAAGTTTCCTCGAACTTAGAAATAATTGCCAAACGTGTGGGACAGACGTCACTCCGTCCAGGTGCGGAGTGAAGCGTCGTACGAGCCCCCCAAAAGCCGATTCATTTACATCATTTTTAACTTTTAATTGCCATAAACCGGGCAGAGCATCCGTGACGCCGTCATCTCCGCCGCGACCATGGCCAATCGATACCATTTTTTCTGGCCCGACAACCGCATCTCGAGAGCAGGCGGTGCCTGAAGGGGCGACGCCTGCTCCTTCACCATCGCACGCTACAATGGGCCCAGTGCTCCATGGAATCCGCCGCTCCGCGATCTTGTTCTTGCTCGCGTGTGCAACGTTGGCCGGTGAAGTCCGGACCCTCACCATTCTTCACTTGAACGATCTGCACGCCCATATCACCCCCGAAAACGGCAAAGGCGGCTTCAGCTATCTCGCAACTGTCATCAAGGATGAGCGCGTCAACTGCGTGGATTGCATCCTGCTCAACGCGGGCGATCTGGTGCAAGGTACCCCGGTCTCTACCATTTTTCACGGCGAGCCCATCTACCAACTGGCAAACCTTTTAGGATTCGATGCCGCCTGTTTGGGAAACCACGAATTCGATTACGGCTGGGCACAGGTCGTCAAGTTTGTCGAGGTTGCGAAGTATCCGATCGTGACGGCCAACCTGGTGAACGCCGCGGGAAAGTTGATCACGCCGAAACCGTACGTCATTCTGAAGGTGAACGGCTTGCGCGTAGCCGTGATCGGAGGAATGACGGACACTTTGGACAAGCTCAGCGTGTCCAAATCGCTGGGGGAGTGGCATACCACTCCTGTGGTGGAGACGGTCCGCAAGTACGCACAGGAACTCCGCGGCCGATCCGATCTGGTCGTGCTGCTGGCGCACATTACCAGTGGAGAAGAGAACGCGATCCTGAATTCCGTTCCGGAGATTCCCGTGTCGATAACCGGCCACGTCCATTCGGGAATTTCCGAAGCCATGTCTCATGACGGCCGCGTGATGGTTCGCGTCAGGAGTTACGGCGAGGAGCTCGGCCGCCTGGAATTGAAGATCGACACCGAAAAGAAAGCGCCGGTCTCGTGGACCTGGAAGCGCATCCCGGTGGACACCGCCAGGATCCAGCCCGACGCTGCGATGGCCCGGCAAGTGAGGTTTTGGGAGGGCAAGGTTGCCGCGCAGGTTGACCGGCCCCTGGCAATTTCGAGCCGCGCCTTCGACAAACGCGAAGTGAAGCGGCTGATCGAGCAAGCGTTGCGCGAGGAGACGCACTCCGATTTCGCATGGATGAACTCCGGCGGCGTCCGCGCTACATTGCCGCAAGGTCAGCTACTCGATCGCAACATCTGGGACATCATGCCGTTCGACAACGAGGTACTCATTGGAACCTTCAAGGGCTGCGACCTGCCCCGTGTAGTGATCGGCGATAAGAGAATTGACCCGGAACACGACTACACGCTGGCTGTTAGCGATTACACCGCAGCTAATCAAGGAACGCCCGAGAATCTCCGCACCACCGGCCTGCAGTTCCCCAAAAACGCGGGCCTGATGCGGGATATCCTACTGGATTGGTTCCACAAGAAGAAAGTGATTGAAACCGTAGAGTAGCTTACTGGAATGTTGCGGGGCGGTCAATCTTGGCCGCAGCCGCCTTTTCGCCGCTCGAGCACGCCGCGACGGCGCGATCCAAGGGGGTCTGAAACTGCCAGTCACTGGGCCCCGTAGGGCAGACCATCGTTTTTTGTGGTCTGCCGGCTGCGGAGCAGCCTCCGAACGGCGCTGTTTCTGGAGAGGCGGCTCTTCTCGACAGGGCAATCATCTCTGCGCAAAATTAGCGTGCCTGCGGGAATCCCAGATCGATCTTGCTGGTGCCTGGATCGGGCCATCGGCTGGTTACGACCTTCGCCTTGGTGTAGAACTGCACTCCCTCCGGTCCATACATATGAAGGTCGCCGAATAAAGAAGCCTTCCATCCGCCGAAGCTGTAGTATGCGACGGGGACTGGAATGGGAACATTGATACCCACCATTCCGGCGTCGACATCAAACTGGAACTGCCGCGCGGCGCCGCCATCGCGCGTGAAAATCGCGGTCCCGTTGCCGTACGGATTCTCGTTGATCATGCGTAGGGCCTCATCATATTTGTCGACCCGTACCACGCTGAGTACAGGTCCGAAAATCTCGTCCTCGTAGCAGCGCATGCGAGGTTCCACGTGGTCCAGGAGTGTTGCGCCCAGGAAGAACCCGGACCTTCGGCATGCCGTATCCTCTCGACCGTCGACCTCTACCGTAGCGCCTTCGGCCGCCGCGCCGGCTACATACGATGCAACCCGCTCCCGATGGTCGCGCGTGATGAGAGGGCCCATTTCGTTGCCTTCTTCGAGGCCCGGCCCGACCTTGATTCTGGCCATCCTCTCACGGATCGCCGCCACCAGCGGGTCCGCCACGCCGCCGACCGCGACGACTACGGAAATCGCCATACAGCGCTCACCCGCCGACCCGCAGGCGGCCGAAACCGCGGCGTCGGCAGCCATGTCGATATCGGCATCCGGTAAAACCAGCATGTGGTTTTTGGCGCCCCCGAGCGCCTGCACCCGCTTGCCGTTGCGGGTCGCGGTTTCGTATACCGAGCGGGCCACCGGAGTCGAGCCTACAAAGCTGATGGCCTTCACGTCCGGGTGCACGAGCAGGCGCTCCACCGCGGTCCGGTCACCCTGCACGACGTTGAAGACGCCATCGGGTATGCCGGCTTGTCTTACCAGGTCCGCCAGCAGGAGGCTCACCGAAGGATCTCTTTCGGAAGGTTTCAGGACGAACGTATTGCCGCAGGCGATCGCGTTTCCAAACATCCACATCGGCACCATTGCCGGAAAGTTAAACGGCGTAATGCCTACCACCACGCCGAGCGGTTGCCGGATCTGATAAGTGTCGATGCCGCGGCTCGATTGCTCGGAGAAAGCACCCTTCATCAGTTGAGGAACGCCGCAGGCGAATTCGAGGTTCTCCAAACCGCGCGCCACCTCACCCATGGCATCGGGAAGGGTTTTGCCATGCTCGAGAGTCAACAGTTCGGCGATCCGGCGGCGATTCGCGTCCACCAGTTCCCGGAGTTTGAACATGGTCTCGGAGCGGCGTGACAGGGAGGTAGAGCGCCAGTCGGCGAATGCTGTCCGGGCGGCTGCAACTGCCTGGTCGACTTCGTCGACACTCGCAAAATCCACCTTAGCCTGAGCTTCGCCGGTCGCCGGATTCCACACCACGCCGGAGCGTCCCGACTGAGAAGCGACCAGCTTCCCGCCGATCCAATGGCTCACTGTCCTCACACAAGCTGCAACGTCGGCAATCGCCATAATTCATTCTCCAGTTCTATGCTACCGATTCAGAATCCATGCCGCTGTCTTGGTGGCCAGCCGGTCGAAAGCTTCCACTGCCATTTCGAGATGGTCTTCGCGAGTATTTTCGATTTTGTTGTGACTGATGCCCTCGAGCGACTGCACGAACATCATGACGGCAGGAATGCCGCAGCGTGCCACTTCCGCCGCGTCGTGCAGGGGGCCGGAGGGCAGGCGGTGAGCCGCGCCCGCGGTCTCCCGGATCGCCGTTTCACAGAGATCGACCAAAGCCGGGTGAAACGGAACAGGCTCGATGCTCCAGATGCGCGACCACTCGACCGTGCATTTTTCCTCGCCCGCGAATCGTTCACTCGCCGCCTGCGCCGCCTCATACATCTGTCGCAGAATTCCGGCGTCGAGATCGCGCTGGTCGAGCGTCGCCTCACAACGGCCGACCACAGCCGTCACGATCCCCGGGAATGTCTTCACGCTTCCCATGGTACATACGGCGTCCGGGTATTTTCCCGCGATGGGACGAATCTCGAGCGCCAGTTTGGCGGCTGCGGCCAGAGCATCGCGCCTCACCTTCATGGGCGTCGATCCCGAGTGAGCTTCCTGACCGAGAAAGGTGATGGCGTGACGTTCGACACCTTTGGTGCCCAACACGGCCCCCAGAGGCTGCCCCAGGCTTTCGAGCACCGGTCCCTGTTCGATGTGCAGTTCGAGATACGCGGCCCCGTTTTTCTGCTCACCCGGCGCCTCGGGAAAACGGTCGATGTCCACGCCACAGCGCCGCAGAGCATCTTCGAGCCGAATGCCGTCCTTATCCGTCCTCGCACGATCCGCTGCGATGGAGTGTGTGCCGGCGAAAGCCGAGGATCCCAGGAGGCTGCGGCCGAACCGCGCGCCTTCCTCGTCGGCCCAGTCGACGAGCCGGACCGTTACAGGTGGCCTGCCGTCATACCTGCGAGCGAAACCGCGCAAAACCTCGAGGCCGGATAGCACCCCCAGGCAGCCGTCCAGCCAACCGCCGTTCGGAACCGAGTCCAGATGACTTCCGATGAGCAGCGCCTGCTCCGAATCTCCCGGCAAGGTGATCCAGCGATTTCCGGCGCTATCGTAGTGGTCCTCGACGGGTAGACCGGTCAGTTTGGAAGTGAACCAATCACGCGCTTTGAGCCAGGTATCGCTCCAGGCGATTCGCTGTGCGCCGTTCTCATCGCCAGTGAGCGAGCGAAGTTCTTTCAGTTCGGCAATCGTCCGCTTTGCGTCAATATTCGACTCTGCGCCCTGATTCATGTTTTCGCTTAGCGGCTCCCCTCAAAAATATATCAGTTCGCAATTCAGGGGACGCGGGATTCGCGAGCGGAATCTATCTCGGGGGCCCGATGGGCACGGGGGTGCGCGACACGATCGATTCGCAAAGATTCCGGCTCTCCAGAAACTGCTTCCGCTCATGCCACCTTTAACACTCGAGGCGCCACTCGCGGCAAAACTGTGAATCCGGACCTGCTCGAAATACGACATAACGTACGTTCCTCAAGGCCGATTCCGGATCAATCCTGATATTATGTGTTGGGCGCAACAGGTCCTATGCTCGGATGGATACGGCAAGACGTGCGCCACGCGGTCCGACTTCTGGCTGGAACTCCCTCGCCGCGATCCTACTCACTGCGATCGGCGTTTACGGCGTCATTTCCCATCTGGTCACGCTCCGAATTCATGAAATGGGGATTCGGCTGGCGCTCGGAGCGCGGCCGGGACAGGTCATTCAATTGGTCGTCCGCGAAGGGCTTGGGCTGGCGATTGCAGGAATTGCAATCGAGATGGCGGGAGCGTACGTGTTGAGGCGATTTCTGTAGTTGTTGCTGGTCGGCGTGAGTACCCTGGACCCCGGCATCTACGCTGGATTCACGGCAGCACTTCTGTTTACGGTGTTCGCGGCCTGCTACGGTCCCGGGCTGCGCGCGGTGCGAGTGGACCCAGCGGCCTCACTCCGCCACGATTGAGTCGCTCGCCAGCCTCCGGCAAAGGCGAGTAACTCCCGTTGCCAACACCTACAGGTCAAGCCGATGGAATACCCAAAGTGTCGCGCCCCCGTGCACGGGCCGCCCTGGTGTAACAGAATGTATGTAGCCATGAATCGCAGAGAGTTTCTTTTATCCGTGCCCGCGACCGCCGCGACGGTAAGACAGATATTTGGCTCAGATCCGCGCTACCGGATCGGATACACAACCAATACCCGGGGCGGATGGGAGAGCGATCCCTTCAAGGGCTTTGCCGAGGCCCGGGAGTTGGGCTTTCAATGGGTAGAGGCGTTCGCCACCGCGCTCAGCCAATACTATCCCGATGACGCGGCGGGCCTGCAGCGGAAGGTCGATCAGATCGGCGTCCGTTTCGTGGCCATTACGGGTGGCGCCAAAGGGGGCGCTACGCAGTTTGAAGACCCGGCCCGTCGCCAGGCTGTGATCGAGAACCATCTGGGGGTGGTTCGGTTTAGCAAGAAGTTCGGCTCCGATCATCAAAAAACCAACCTGGGAACCCGGCGACCCGGAGGTACCACGGAAGAGGACCTCAAGAACATCGCCGAGACGCTCGAGATCCTCGGCAGGCGCATATATGAGGAAGAAGGCATGCGATTCGGCCCCCACGCGCACCTGGGCAGTCAATTCCAGACTCAGCACGAAATCGACTACGTGATGGCGAATACCGACCCGAAGCACGTTGGATTCGTCCTGGACACTGGCCATATCACGATGGCCGGCATGGACCCGCTGGTACTGGCCCGGAGATTAGGGCATCGGGTAGTCGAGTTTCATCTTAAGGACACCAAGCCCCTGGACCGCGGCGGGACGAAAAACGTTCCTCAGGGGGTGGATCAGATGAAGGATCCTTATTTTTTCCCGCTGGGCAATGGCGGCGTCGATTTCCCCGGACTGAAGGCGTATCTGGACAGCATCCAGTGGAAGGGTTTCCTGGTAGTTGAACTGGATACCTCGCCCTGGCGTCCGCCGAAGGAGAGTGCGCGCATGTCGGCGCATTACATTCAGAGCACGCTGCAAATACCGCTGTGATCTCCCGGCCAAGCGTATAAAATGGAGCGCGACGCAAATCTTTGGACGACAAGGAGCAATTTCGTGGAAACCATAAGTCGAAGGAGCTTTGTAGCGATGGCCGGCGCGCCCGCGTTAGCCGCAGCACAATCAGGGCCGGCGCGATCGCCGAACAGCAAAGTGGTGCTGGCGTTAATCGGAGCGGGCGGGCGGGGATCTACGCTGGGCGGGAACTTCGCAAAGGTGGAGAATGCGGAGTTCAAGTACGTCTGCGACGTCAACGATCAGAAGGGCGCTGAGGTCATCAAGAAAATCGAAGAGATACGAGGTGTCCGGCCGCAGCGGATCGTGGACATGCGCCATGCGTTCGACGACAAAGACATCGATGGAGTGGTGGTGGCCACGCCCGAACACTGGCACGCGTTGTCCACCGTTTGGGCCTGTCAGGCGGGAAAGGATGTCTATGTAGAAAAGTCCCCGTCGCTCTCCGTCTGGGAAGGCCGCAAGATGATCGAGGCCTCGCGGAAGTACCAGCGGATCGTTCAGGTGGGTTTCGAAAACCGCAGTGGCCCCTACTCGGCGACCGCGCGCGATTACATCAAATCGGGAAAGTTGGGCAAGATCCGTCTGGTGAAAGTGTACAACCTTCTGCCGGGCGGCGGCGGCCCGTGGAAAGAGGATCCGCCTTCTCCCGTACCGCCGGGCGTGGACTGGGACTTATTTCAGGGTCCGGCTCCGGAGCGGCCCTTTTCGATGACGAGATTGAAGCGATCGTGGGGAACATATTGGGACTACAGCGGCGGCGAACTCTCGGACGACGCCAGTCACCAACTCGACCTCGCGCGCATGGCTCTGGGTGATCCGCCGCATCCCAAATCGGTGTATTGCACCGGCGGGCGTCTGGCCTACAACGACAACCGCGAGACGCCGGACCTGCAGGTGATCACGTATGATTACGGCGACTTTGTCATGACCTGCGAAAGCGGCACGCAGCAGCAGTATATGAAGAAGTTCTCGAACGAAGTGCGCACCGGGACCAAGTGGCCGTACTGGCCGCAGAGCTCTTGCCGGATCGAGATATTCGGCTCGGAACGCCTCATGTTTCTGGGCCGTCACGGTTGCGGGTGGCAAGTGTTCGAAGCTGAGGGCAAGATTGTCGACCAGGACAAAGGGTACTTCCCCGACAAGTGGCACCAGCCGAACTTCGTCGATTGCATTCGTTCCCGCAAGGCCCCGAACGCAGACATCGGAATCTGTCACTACAGCGCCTGCCTGGTGCACCTGGGCAACACGGCCTACCGCGTTGGCAAGCGGCAGCTTGAATTTGACGGCGCTCAAGAGAGATTTCGAGATGCTGCGGCGAATGCACTCCTCAAGCCCGCGTATCGCAAGCAGTACCGCATCCCGGACGTCGTTTAGGGAGCTGAGAAGGAATCTAAATCCGCAGGCGAAACCGCCTGCGCCACCATGTCCGCTAGAACCTGGACATGCGTTTTCTCTGGCTGTTGTTTGTCCCAGGATGCTTGTGTGCGCAGTACGATGTCCTGATCGCCAATGGCAGGATTGTCGACGGTACGGGTAATCCCTGGTTCTACGGCGATCTCGCAATACGCGGAGATGCCATCGCAGCCATCGGGAAACTGACCGGTGCTACGGCTCGCGAGACGATCGATGCCGGCGGACTGGTTGAAAGCGGGTAAAGTGACGGGGGAGACCAGGGCACTGCTGTTTGGGCCGGCCAGAAACACAAACTTGAAATGAAACGTAATACTCAAGCGACCGCGACGCGCTACGGTTCAACACCGACGGCTCGCTCGATCTGTGCATCGGTCTGTTGGCCGAAAGACAAGGTTCTCCCGGGACATTGGATTCCGCCTTCGGTTCCGCCGGAGCCGTAAACGGAGTCGACGATGGCTCGCCCCACAGGAGCTATGACCCGCCAATGTTGACGCCGGCTTTGGATAGAGTGCTGGAAATAATCTGAAGCGGATTCAGCGAGGCACTCTGGGACGTTGAACTGCTGCTGGAATTACTACTCGAATCGGAGGATCCGGAGCTGAAATGATGATGATGGCGATGGCCGCCACCACTATCACTGCCCATCGCCTCAGCCAGATCCTGAATGTTGGGAAGTTGGCCGCTCTGCGACGCGTTCGTGAAGTCCGTCGCAAGCTGGTTCAGTTGGTTGGCCGCTGTCGAATTGCCGTTCGTCGTGGCAGTTTGCGCGGCTGCCTGCAGATTGGTGGCGATCTGCTGGGTGACCTGGGTGTACTTGGTTGGATCCGACTGTTGCAGTTGCTGGAGCGTGCTCATCAATTGAGCGAACGGGGAAAGCTGATTGGTATCCGCCTGCAGCGCGTTGCCGGCGCTGGTCACACTGTTCCCTGCGGTATTGGTTGTCAGGCCGCTATTCTGCAGAACGCTGCCGAGAATCGACTGCAAATAGTTGCTGGAAAGACTGCTGATTGATCCCATATGTTCCTTATCGGCATTCGGGTCACCAAACTTTAGGACTATCTTAAGTTATTGAGAATGATCGGGTCGAGACTTTCGCTGCACGCCAAAGTCTTGACGCCGTGACAAATTCATGGCCTGCTCGCATTATAGTGGTTGGAGAGGATATTCGATGCCAACTTCACGCCGACATTTCTTGAAATCTGCTGCGGTGACTCCGGGGCTGCTGGCGGCGCAGACCGCGAGGCCGGCGAACGACCACATCCAGGTCGCACTCATTGGTGCGGGCGGGCAGGGAACCGGCGATGCCCACATGTCGGTCGCGCAGCCCGGCGTGAAGCTGGTCGCGGTCGCCGACTGTTACGATGGCCGGCTGCAGCGCGCCAGGGAAGTCTTCGGCAACGACGTCTTCACCACCCGGGACTACCGCGAGATTCTGGCGCGGCGCGATATCGATGCCGTCATCATCGGCACGCCGGACCACTGGCACCGCACCATATCCATCGATGCCATGAACGCAGGTAAGGACGTTTATTGCGAGAAGCCCATGGTGCAGCATGTCGACGACGGCAAACCGGTCGTCGAGGCGTGGCAGAAGACGAATCGCATCATGCAGGTCGGCAGCCAGCGCGTCAGCTCGGTGGTGTACCAGAAGGCCAAGGATCTGCTGAAGTCGGGTGCAATCGGTCAGTTGAACATGGTGGAGGCCTGGTGGGACCGCAATTCCGCGATCGGCGCGTGGCAGTATTCGATCCCCCCTGATGCTTCCCCAGCCACCTGCGATTGGGATCGCTTCCAGGGCCGGTCGCCGCATGTCGCCTGGGACGCCAAGCGGTTCTTCCGCTGGAGAAACTATCGCGACTATGGCACCGGCGTCGCTGGGGATCTGTTCGTGCATTTGTTCAGCGGAATGCACTTTGTCACCGGCGCGATCGGACCGAACCGGGTGTATGCAACCGGAGGCCTGCGATTCTGGAAGGATGGACGCGACGTCCCGGATTTGCTGCTGGGCATGTACGATTACGAGGCGACCGAGCAGCATCCGGCGTTCAATCTGGCCCTTCGGGTCAACTTCGAAGACGGATCGCGGGAGAATTCCGGATTCCGTTTTATCGGTTCGGAAGGGATCATGACGATCGGGAGCGGGGTGAGTATCAGCAAGAGTCCGTCGTCAACCGAACCCGGCTACACGATCGATACCTTCACCAAGTCGACCCAGGAAGAATTTCTGCGCGATTACCACAAGCAGTATCCGGTCCAGCGAGCCAATGCCGATAGCATGCGTCCGGACCGCGATGAGAAGTATCTTCCACCGGACGGATACAGCGACCATTTCGAACACCATCGCGTGTTTATCGAAGCGGTGCGCAGCCGTAAACCGGTGGTCGAAGATCCGGTATTCGGCTTCCGCGCGGCGGGTCCGGCGTTGCTGTCGAACATCAGCTACTTCGAACAGCGGATGTGCAAGTGGGATCCCAAGACTATGTCGTTGGCGTGACGGGGGTGAAAGGCACAGACTGAAGTCTGTGTTACCTGCCGGCCAGTTGATCTGCCTTAGCCTGCGCCTGCTGCTCCAGGTCACCCACTTTCAGATGGTAAGTAGCGAGCTGAATCCCGTACCAGGTCTGCGGATTGGGGTCCTCATCGGCGAGTTGAAACATCCGCTGGGCAAAGGGCCGGGCATCTTCCGGGTTGACGGAATAATGCCTCGCGAATTCGATCAACTGGTGCAGCGTGGCGACCTGCATCATTTTGGCTGCAACCATGGATCGTATGTGGCTCTCCGTAATCTGCCCCGGCGGAAAAACGCCCACACCTGCCCGCATCACGAGCAGGAGTTCTTTGCCGTTGGACGCTTTTTCGGCCATATTCAGGACAAGCTTCTGCTGCGCGGCAGATTGCGGTGGCGCTGCGCTACAGGCCATATAGAGCTGTTTCAGCGGTTCGCTGATTACTTGTTGGGATTCTGGGACAGCCACCTCTTCTCTTGAAGCAGTGTGGCAGGCAGGCAAGACCAGCGCAGCCGCCGCGCCTAACCAGGTGCAAGCATGAAGCTTCCACATACTGTAGAGATTACATCCAAAAGGAATAATTAGAATGTAGTGTTTTCCATCGTGGTGTTTCTCAACGCTTGACGAATAAATCAACATTGTGATATAAAAAGATCCGATTACCGAGATCTTCGGTCCCGATGGCTTCCATAGGTCGTTTTGACGGGGAATGCAGGTGCCAGCCGCATCCCTTCGCTTGCTGTCTCAAGCGTAGGTATAGAACGTGCCGCTCCACCTCGCAAGGGAACCCCGCGGATGAACGCACCTAAACCCGTTCGGCTGATTCTCAGCATGATGGTGTTGGTCGTGGGTTTGCGCGGACAGCAGGCAAAGCCGGCTCCAGTTCCAGCTTCCCCAACTTCCGAGGATTGCAAGGGATGCCACGATGCCGGACCACGTTTGGGGAAGCGGCAGCCCGGTGTGCCCCCAGGTATCAATGCAGCGGCTTTGAAAGCCTCGCCGCACGCCGCTCTCGATTGCACCAACTGCCACACCGACGTGAAGGAGGTGCCTCACGCGGACAAGCTGGCTCCCGTGGAATGCGGCCAGTGCCACAGTGATGAACAAAGCCAGTACGCCGCCAGCGTCCACGGGAAAAAGTCGTCCCACGGGGATTCGTACGCGCCGGTGTGCAAGAGCTGCCACGGCACCCATAATGTCCTGCGACCATCGACCCCGGGCTCGCCAACTTCGACGATGGAGATTCCACGACTGTGCGGCGGCTGCCACAGCGAAGGTACACCGGTCAGCCTGACGCGGCAGATCCCGCAGTCCAACATCCTGGGAAACTACGTCGACAGTATCCACGGCGAAGGCTTGTTTAAGCGCGGCCTGACCGTAACGGCGGTCTGTACCAGTTGCCACAGCGCGCACAACGTGTTGCCCCACACCGATCCGAAGTCCTCGATCGCCAAAGAGAACATCGCCAAAACCTGTACGAAATGCCATACCCTAATCGAGACCGTGCACAGGAAGGTGATTCGCGGCGAGCTTTGGGAGAAACAGACGCATCTGATCCCCGCTTGTGTGGATTGCCATTCGCCCCATGAGATCCGGAAGGTGTTCTACACCCAGGGCATGGCTGACCAGGACTGCCAGCGCTGCCATGGAGACCCGGCGTTGAAGGTGACACGGGGTGGGCGAACAGTCTCACTGTTCGTAGACCAGAACGATTTGACGCACTCGCGCCATGCGCGGGTGGCGTGCGTGCAGTGTCACACCGGCGGCGATCCGGCCGCGACACGCCCGTGCAGCACCATCACGGCCAAGAAAGTGGATTGCTCCATCTGCCACGCCGAAATCGCCGACCAGTACAAAGAGAGCAGGCATGGACAGCTTTTTGCCCAGGGTAGCCCGGATGCGCCCGCTTGCCAGGACTGCCACAGTCCCCACCACACACTCAGCAAGAAAGATTCGAATTCGCCGACGTTCTCCCGTAATGTGCCCGCGCTCTGCGCCCAGTGTCACCGCACCGGACAGAAGGCCGCCATGCGCTATCAGGGCAAGCAGGCCAACATCGTGGAGAATTACCTGGAGAGCATACACGGCAGGGGGCTGATGCAGGCCGGGCTGACGGTGACGGCCAACTGCGCGGATTGCCACACGGCCCACCACGAGCTTCCATCTGCCGATCCGCGATCCAGCGTCAACCGGTCTAATATAGCTCGAACCTGTTCGCAGTGCCATCGCGGCATCTACGAACTGTTCACCGCGAGCGTCCACTCGCCGGCAGTGACGCATACCAAGAAAGAACTGCCGGAGTGCAGCGACTGCCATTCCGCGCACAGTATTCAGCGGACGGACCTGTCCAATTTCCGGCTCACCATCATGGACCAGTGCGGCCGCTGTCACCAGGCCATCGCGGATAGCTATTTCGATACGTTCCATGGAAAGGTTTCCAAGCTGGGATACCTGGTCACCGCGAAATGCTATGACTGTCATGGTTCTCACGACATTTTGCCGGTGACCGATCCTCGATCCCATCTCAGCCGGGCCAACATTGTCCAGACCTGCGCCAAATGCCACACCGACTCGCACCGGCAGTTCGCGGGGTATCTGACCCATGCCACCCACCACGATCCACAGCGATATCCGTTCCTCTTTTACACGTTTTGGGGCATGACCATGCTGCTGGTCGGGACGCTGACTGTGTCGAGCGCCCACACGGCTTTGTGGCTGCGCCGTTCACTCGAGTACCGCAAGGCGTTCGGCAAACTCCCGCTGGAACCCGGCCAGGTGTATATCCGTCGGTTCTCGACCTTCCATCGCAATCTGCACCTGATGGTGATCAGCAGTTTCCTTGGATTGGCTTTGACCGGCATGACCTTGAAGTTCTCGTATGCTCCCTGGGCCAGGGTGCTGGCGAGGCTGTTGGGCGGCTTCGAAGCAGCCGGCCTGATCCACCGTTTCTGCGCAGTCCTTACCTTCACTTATTTCGGCCTGCATCTCTGGGACTTGGCTCGCCAAAAGAAACGGACTAGCGGAAGCTGGTGGAAATTCATCTTTGGTCCTGACAGCATGATGCTGAATATGCAGGACTGGCGCGAGTTCGTCGGCTCCATGAAGTGGTTTGTCCGCAAAGGGGCGAGGCCCGACTACGGCCGCTGGACCTATTGGGAGAAGTTCGACTATTTCGCCGTGTTCTGGGGTGTCGGGGTGATCGGGATGACCGGTCTGATCCTCTGGTTTCCTACGGTCGCTACGCGTATCATGCCCGGTTGGATGGTGAACGTGGCTACCACGGTTCACAGCGACGAGGCACTGCTGGCCGTGTGCTTTATTTTCAGTATTCACTTCTTCAATACTCACTTCCGCCCCGAGAAATTCCCGATCGACACCGTGATCTTCACGGGAGGTGTGCCGCTCGAGGAACTTAAAAAGGATCGCCCGCGGGAATATCAGCAGCTCGTTGAGAGCGGCAAACTGGAGGATCTCATCATGCCCGAGCCTCAACCGTCAGCCAACCGCATGTGGCGGCGATTCGGCTTTACCGCGCTGGGGATAGGGATTTTCCTGATCGGACTCGTGATCTTCGCGATGATCTTCGCGTATCGGTGATCGGACTTCTCTCTCCCTCTCGTGGAGCGAATCCCTCGGAAAAGGCATCACGTGAGATTCCATACAGACCAAGGTATTCTTAATAGACGCAATCGAATACTTCTCCGGTCGGCCTGGAAATCTGGAACGTGGAAATCCGTCGCTTTACAAAGTTAGATTCCAATCGCAAGGGTGCGGGCGACACCGCCTGTTTTACAGCCATGGGCTGGCTCGCGGCGTTGCTCGCTATGCTTCCTCTGGTAATGTGGGGGCAGACCTGCGCGCCGGGCGAGTTGCGGGTCTTTGTGGTCGACACAGAACAAGGTCCGGTATTCGATGCCCAAGTGCGCATGACCGCCGATTCCGGCACGCCTGCCGAGCACTTGACTCAATCGAGTGGCATTACGGACTTCCAGGCTGTACCCTGCGGTGTCTGGGCCGTACTGGCTACCAAGGAAGGATTTGAGCCAGCGGTCAAGACCGTTCAAGTGACCAATGGAGCCAACCTTGAGCTGACCTTGACCCTCGATCCCAAAATGCAGGCTTCGAGCGTCGAGGTAAGGGACACCGTAGCGCCCGTGGAACAAACCTCGACGCCACAAACTACTCTTCGGCCCGCCGAGGTCAAGACGCTGCCCAGCAATCCAGCCACGGTTGCGGACGTGCTTCCGCTAGTTCCGGGGGTGGTGAGGGCACGCAATGGGGAACTACAGATCGACGGCACGGATGAACAGCGTAGTTCTTTGATCGTCAACCAGACCGACGTCACCGATCCGGCCACGGGGAAATTCGGCCAGACCCTGCCGCTGGACGCAGTCGAATCGATGACGGTCCTTAACACTCCTTTTCTCGCGCAGTACGGGCGGTTCACCGCGTCCGTCGTAGCGGTGGAGACCAAGCGCGGCGGCGAGAAATGGCACGCGGATCTCAACGATCCGTTCCCCGACGTCCGCGTCCGCAGCTATCATGTGATGGGCATCCGCAATGAGACCCCGCGTCTGGGGCTGGGAGGGCCAGTGATCCGCAACCGCCTGTATTTCAATACGGCGCTGCTGTACTTTTTCGATCAATCGCCCAGCCGTACGCTGCCCTTCCCGCACAACGAATCGAAGCTGCAGTCCATCAATTCGTTCACGCAGCTCGACCTGATTCTGTCTCCCAAACAAATCGTCACGGCAACTGTTCACATCAGTCCGCAGCACACCAATTTCGTGCGTCCGGATTATTTCAATCCGCAGCCCGTCACCCCCAGCTACGCCCAGCACAATTATGAGGGAACGGCCGCCGATCACTGGGGTCTCTTCAACGGAATCCTGGACAGCAGCATCTCCATCCAGCGCTTCGACGCAGTGGTGGGAGCTCAGGGCCCCGCAGACATGATTTTGACGCCCACCGGCAACCTCGGGAACTATTTTGGCACTCAGAATCGCACGGCGAACCGCCAGGAGTGGCTGGAGACCTGGTCAGCGCCGCCGCTGCGGTTTCTCGGTACCCATCTGCTCAAGGCCGGCACGTCGCTGACCGGCTTAGGCGATGTGGGCCAGTTTGTATATCGCTCTGTTCAGATTGTCGATAACTCGGGTACTCTGCTCGAAAGCATCGATTTCAGCGCCAAGAGCGCGTTCAACCGCAACGACCTGGAATTCACGGGTTTCCTTGAGGACCACTGGTCGTTGAATTCGAAGCTGGCTTTCGATTATGGTGGGCGCGTCGAGCATCAAAGGCTGGCGGCGAGCCTGCGCATCGCGCCCCGTGCGGGGGTCGCCTGGACTCCCTTCGCCGATGGACGGACCGTGGTTCGCGGCGGCTGGGGCCAGTTTTACGATCACATCCCGCTGGACGTTTACACGTTCGGACGCTATCCGGACCGCACGGTAACGTACTACGCTCCCGACGGCAGCGTCATAGGCGAGCCGATCGAGTACGTGAATGTCATCGGAAGCGTCACGGGTCCGCGGTCGTTTCTGGTACGCGGAACACAGGTGACCGGAGGCTTTGCGCCGCGCGGGGTGAATTATAACGGCCAGGTGGAGCACCGGTTCTCGCCGTTGCTGCACGTGCGCGCGACTTATACTGAAAACCACTCGGTGGGACTGATTA
Organism: Terriglobia bacterium; assembly: GCA_963747535.1. Taxonomy (GTDB): domain Bacteria; phylum Acidobacteriota; class Terriglobia; order Bryobacterales; family Bryobacteraceae; genus CAVVFX01. Next base: position 147,505 of record CAVVFX010000022.1, on the reverse strand, counting down.
CCCTCGAGCCGGACCTGCTAGGGACCACCCACGAAATCGTGCTGAACGGAGATGGAAGTTCGAACTACCGGCAGTTCGAAACCACGGCCAAGCTTTCCTGGCGTAGCGGAGAGCAGTTAGTCTTCTCCTACACCCGCAGCCGCGCCCAGGGTACCTTGAACAATTTCGATCTCTACCTGGGCAATTTTCCCGTACCGCAATTGCAGCCGGTGGTTTATTCCAATCTGCCGGCCGACTTGCCCAACCGCTTCCTGGTATGGGGACATGTGAAGGTTCCGTTCTGGAAGCTCGAGATGAACCCCGTGGTGGAGTTCCGCAACGGTTTTCCGTATGCCGAATACAACGAGCTGCAAAACTACGTCGGCGTTCCGTACAGCAACGCCACTCGCTTTCCCAACTTTTTTTCCGCCGATGACCGGGTGACGAGGGATTTCCAGGTTACTGCGAAATACGCGGTGCGACTCTCGCTGACGGGCTACAACCTGACCAACCACTTCAACGCGCTGCAAGTTCACGACAACACGGCGGATCCTCAATTCGGCGTCTTTTTCGGAAACTATCACCGCCGCTACCGGTTCGATTTCGACGTGCTGTTCTGAGCGCCAATTCGGGACTCCACTGGTGCTCCCCGCTACCCCGCGTCTAATTGACGGGGACAATGCATAGCGGCTGACAGACGAAAGTCTGTCACACAAGAGAGGAACAGACTGAAGTCCGTGCTACATCCACGAGGTCCCCTAAACTAGAAAATGGAGGATGCGATGTCGTTACAACCGGAAGAACTGCGACTCATCAATCGCTACTGGCACGCCGCTAACTATTTGTCGGTCGGACAGATCTATCTGCGCGACAACCCGCTGTTACGTGAGCCGCTAAAACTCGAGCACACCAAGCCTCGGCTGCTGGGCCACTGGGGCACCACTCCTGGACTCAACTTCATCTACGTGCACATGAACCGGCTGATCCGGAACCTCGGCCTGAACGCGATCTATGTTACCGGTCCCGGACACGGCGGCCCCGGCATCGTTGCGAACACCTATCTCGAAGGCTCCTACACCGAGCTTTTCCCGCACGTGTCGCAGGACGCCCGCGGCATGCAGCGCCTGTTCCAGCAGTTCTCCTGGCCGGGCGGCATTCCCAGCCACTGCGCCCCCGAGACTCCCGGCTCGATTCACGAGGGCGGGGAACTAGGCTACTCTCTGCTCCACGCCTATGGCGCAGCGTTCGACAATCCCGATCTCTTCGTGGTCTGCGTTGTCGGTGACGGGGAAGCCGAGACTGGTCCTTGCGCAACCAGTTGGCATTCCAACAAGTTCCTCAATCCCGTGATCGACGGCGCGGTGCTTCCGATTCTCCACCTCAACGGGTACAAGATCGCCGGCCCTACCGTACTGGCGCGGCTCCCTCACAACGAGCTAAACGAACTGCTGGAAGGTTATGGCTACAAGGTCCACTACGTCGAGGGTGACGATCCCGACAGCATGCACCAGCTCATGTCCTCCACGCTCGATACCGTGGCTGCCGAAATCCATGTCATCCAACAGGAAGCCCGCACGAATGGATTCAAGCGCCGGCCTATTTGGCCCATGATCGTGCTGCGGTCTCCGAAGGGTTGGACGGGCCCGAAGATGGTCGACGGCAAGCAGGTGGAAGGCACCTTCCGCGCCCACCAGGTTCCGGTCGATGACCTCGCCAAGCCGGAGCATCTTAATATTCTGGAGGCGTGGATGCGCAGCTACCATGCCGACGACCTCTTTGACCAAAACGGCAAGCTGAAGCCCGAACTCGCTGCTCTCGCGCCAACGGGCACCCGGCGCATGTCGATGAATCCTGTGAGCAACGGCGGACTGCTGCTCAAGGATCTGGACCTGCCTGATTTCCGCAGCTACGCGGTGGAAGTCAAGGCTCCCGGCGCCGGCACTGCAGAGTCGACGCGCGTGTTGGGCAACGTCTTGCGGGACATCATCCAGCGCAACGGGCACAACTTCCGCCTCATGGGCCCTGATGAAACCTCCTCCAACCGCCTGCAAGCGGTCTTCGAGGTGACCAACCGCGTCTCGACCGCCGAAATTCTACCCAACGATGACCACATTGCACCCGAAGGCCGCGTCATGGAGATCCTCTCCGAACACTGCTGCGAGGGCTGGCTCGAAGGTTATCTGCTCACCGGCCGCCACGGCTTTTTCTCCTGTTACGAAGCCTTCATCCACATTGTCGATTCCATGTTCAACCAGCATGCCAAATGGATCGAAAGCTGCGCAAAAATCGCGTGGCGCAAGCCCATCGCTTCACTCAACTACCTGCTCACATCGCACGTCTGGCGTCAGGATCATAACGGCTTCAGCCACCAGGATCCCGGTTTTATCGACCACGTGGTCAACAAGAAGGCCGCTACCGTGCGCGTCTACCTCCCGCCTGACGCGAACACGCTGCTCTCCGTCGCCGATCATTGCCTGCGGAGCCGGAATTACGTCAACGTCATCGTCGCCGGCAAGCAGCCCGAACTGCAATGGCTCGATATGGAGGCAGCAGTGAAGCACTGCGCCGCTGGGGTGGGCATCTGGGAGTGGGCCAGCGATCCGGGCGAGCCGGATGTCGTCATGGGATGCGCCGGTGATGTCCCTACGCTCGAGATCCTGGCCGCTACTTCGCTCCTCCGGCAACACATTCCGGGGATTCGGATTCGTGTGGTCAACGTGGTCGACCTGATGAAACTGACGCCGGCCACCGAGCATCCACACGGCCTGCAGGACTCCGCGTTCGACGCGCTGTTCACGGTCGACAAACCCATCATCTTTGCTTATCACGGCTATCCCTGGCTGATCCATCGCTTGAGCTACCGCCGGCATAATCACGACAATATGCACGTCCGCGGTTACAAGGAGGAGGGTACCACCACTACTCCCTTTGACATGGTCGTAATGAATAACATGGACCGGTATACCCTGGCTATGGACGCCATCCACCGCATGGGCAAGTTTAAAGAAGCCTCGGAGGTCGCAGTGCGCTTGTTTCAAGATAAGCTCGCCGAGCACACCCGCTATATTCACCAGAACGGCGAAGACATGCCCGAGATCCGTAACTGGAAGTGGCAGGCGTGATCATCCTCTGCGTCAACGTAGGCTCGTCGACGATCAAATACTCGGTATTCAATCGGGGCGCGGACGCGGCACTCCGCCTTCTGAATGCCGGAACCCTCGAGGGCGTCCACACGGATATCCTTTTCGCCGACCACGCAGCACAAGGTGTTCCCGCGCCGCAGGCCATCGGCCATCGCATCGTGCATGGCGGGCCGAACTACTTCGAGCCGGTCGTCCTGACGCCCAAGGTCCGCCAGGATCTCCAGGGTGTGATTCATTTCGCTCCCCTTCATATGCCGCAGGAACTGGCGGCGATCGATGCCATCAGCGCCAGGCATCCGGAGATTCCGCAAGTGCTCTGCTTCGATACCGCATTCCACAACCGGCTACCCGAAATTGCCAAACGCTTTCCGCTGCCTGAAGACTACTGGAAACGGGGAGTCCGCCGCTACGGCTTCCACGGACTCTCATACGAATACATCGTCAGCGAGATTGGTCCGCGACTCGGTAAGCGCACGATCATCGCGCATCTGGGAAACGGCGCCAGCATGGTCGCGCTGCTCGACGGACAGCCGGTCGAAACCACCATGGGCCTCACGCCGGCAGGAGGAATCATGATGGGGACTCGCGCCGGCGACCTGGATCCCGGCATCTACGTTCACATCGAACGCCTGACCGGCATGAGCACCGACGAGTTCGAGAGCCTGGTGAATAAGAAGTCAGGGCTGCTGGGCGTCTCCGGCTTCACCGCCGATATGCGGAAACTGGAGCAGGCGCCGGATAATCCGCGTGCCGTGCTGGCGATCGAGATGTACTGTTACATTGCGCGCAAACATATTGGAGCGCTAGCCGCAGTACTGGGAGGGCTTGACACCCTGGTATTTACAGCCGGAATCGGCGAGAATTCGAAGCTGGTTCGCGAGAAGATTTGCGCAGGGCTCGGGTATCTGCAGCCGACGGTAATTGTCCAGGCCACGAACGAAGATCTGGTTATTGCGCGCCATGTGGCGGCGTTGATCGCTTAGTCTTGACGCACCATACAGGAGGGAAGGTCAAAGACCAACGCGTATGCAGCAGTATAGGCTTTGCGGCTTTGTCAGCCTCTCGTTCCAAATCTTCGGGGCGCACAGCTTGCGCGGATTTGTGCGGCGCAAGAACAAGAAGCCGGCCCACCTCACTGATTTCCCCATCCGGGGCAATCTGCCGCCATACAATAGGAGTCGATGCCCGCTACCATCCCTGTAGATCAAGAAACCAACCCGTGGCTGGCCGCCGCCGCGCGGTTCGATGAAGCTGCCGAGAGGCTCCACCTCGACGACGGCATGCGCAAGATTCTGCGATCGCCTACTCGCGAGATCACTGTCAACATCCCGGTGCAACTCGATGACGGCCGGCTGGAGGTCTTCACCGGCTATCGCGTCCAGCATTCCATCGCCCGCGGCCCCGGCAAAGGCGGCATTCGCTTTGCCCCCGATGTCACGCTCGACGAAGTGCGCGCGCTGGCATCCTGGATGACTTGGAAATGCGCTGTCGTGAACATTCCGTTCGGCGGCGCGAAAGGCGGCGTGATCTGCAACCCCAACATCATGTCCGAATCCGAACTCGAGCGCATCACCCGTCGCTATACCGCCGAGATCATCGAATTCATCGGACCGGAGCGCGATGTCCCCGCGCCGGACGTGAACACCAACGCGCAGACGATGGCGTGGATCATGGACACCTATTCGATGCATTCCAGGCAAACCTGCACGGCGGTAGTCACAGGCAAGCCAATGGAGATCGGCGGATCATTGGGCCGTCCCGAAGCCACCGGGCGCGGCTGTATGACCGTCTCGCTCGAAGCTCTCAAACTCTTCAACCTGACGCCGGATTCCACGCGGGTGGTGATTCAAGGCTTCGGCAATGTCGGCGGGATGGCCGCGCGCCTGATGAACATCCAAGGCTTCAAGATTATCGCAATCATTGAGTACGATATCGCGGTTTACAATCCTAGCGGGCTGAATATCGATGCGCTGATGAAGCACCGCGAGGAGACCGGTTCAGTCCGTGACTTCCGCGGCGGCGAGAACATGGACCGCAACGAAGCCATGTTCCTGGAGTGCGAATTGCTCCTCCCGGCGGCCACGGAGAATGTCATCACGTCGAAGAATGCGGATCGCCTGCGGTGCAGGATCCTGTGTGAAGGAGCCAATGGCCCGACCACTTCCGTCGCGGACGAGATCCTCATGGACAAGAAGATCTTCGTGATTCCCGACATTCTCGCCAACGCGGGCGGAGTGACGGTTTCGTACTTTGAGTGGGTGCAGGACCGCCAGGGATTCTTCTGGAACGAAGATCTGGTCAACGAGCGCCTGCGAGAGATTATGGTGAACAGCTTCGGCGCGGTAGTGGCTTATGCCGGAAAGCACCAGGTGAATAACCGCACGGCGGCGTATATGTTGGCCCTCGACCGTGTGGCATCGGTGATCAGGATACGGGGCTTGTACGCGTGAGTGCTGTTGTCAGTTATCCGTTTTGGCTGATAACTGACAACTGATAACTGACTACTTAGCGATGGTGGTGAGTTTCCGGCATTTCAAGCCTCTTCACCGTATCGCGTTCGAAGTCGAATTCGATCAATACCGCGGCTTCATCGCCCACCACCCAGGCATCGTGCCCCGGCTCGATGGACACGAAATGCGGCGCAATCAACTCCACGGTGTCTCCATCTTCGTACTGGACATGGACGCGCCCTTGCGCGAGAAAACCCGCGTGGGCGTGCATGCACAACTCGGTTTTCACCACCGGCTTCATGTGGGTCGACCAGCGAAATCCTGGAGGATAGATGATCCGCTTGATCCGGCAACCTCCCGCTTTCCCGATGTCGAGGTGCAGTCCACCGATCTCGCGGTGCTCGGTGTCAAGCATGGGTCCTTCAAGTGATTCGCTCATGATGATTTCGCATTGTAGCAACAAAACATCGGCCCACGAATGAACACGAATAAGAGAAATCTTTCGTCTTGTTCTTATTCGTGTTCATTCGTGTTCATTCGTGGCTAAAGGTTTTCCACAGCTCTCGCGCTAACTCGAGAGCCTCTGGTTTGGTCGACATCCGGCCTTCCAGTTGGGCGTCTTCGATTGCGGATAGGATTTGTCCGAACTTGGGGCCTGGCTGAAGTCCTGCTGCAATGAGATCGTGCCCGGTGATCAGCGGAGGCGGCTTCAGCTGTTCGGGAGGGGTGTCCGCGAGCTTCTGCCGCAGCATTTCCCAGGTCTCCAGTCTGCCGTTGCTGTTGAGACAATCGAGCCGGTGCAACGCCATGTGTTCGTCGAAACGAGGGAGACGCAGGAAGCGCTTGAGCGTGCTCTCCCGCATCCGTCCGGCGTCTTTGAACTTCATGTGATTCTCCACCAGCGCCAGGATTTGCTCGATGTCGTCGCTCGAAGAATTTGAGACGAGTGAGAATCTCGCGAGCCATGCGGACCCCCACTTCGACATGGCCGTCAAACCGGATGCGATCGGCTACGCGAAACGTCGGCGGCTTGCCGACATCGTGCAGCAGAACCCCCATCGCCAGCGCCGTAGAAGAAGCTTCGATGCCGTCGAGCATCATCAGGGTGTGGGTCCAGACGTCGCCCTCGGGATGAAACTCGGGTGGTTGTTCGACTCCTTTCATCGCCGAGATCTCAGGCAGGATTTCTCTGAGCAGACCGCTCGCATCGAGCAGTTCAAAGCCATATCTTGCGCCGCCTTCCAGCAGAATGCGAAGCAACTCGTCCCGCACACGTTCGGGCGCGACCCGGCGAATGGCCGGCGCCAGTTGACGGATGGCTGCAAAAGTCAACGGCTCGATAGTGAAGCGCAGGCGCGCCGCAAAGCGCACTGCCCGAATGAGGCGCAGGTGGTCTTCCTGAAAGCGCAATTCTGGATCGCCGATGGCGCGGATCACTCCATTGCGTAGGTCGGAAATTCCCCCGACGTAGTCAAACTTCTCTCCGGAAAGCGGATCGAGGAAGAGGCCATTGATGGTGAAGTCCCGGCGGAGGGCATCTTCGCGCGGGTTGGATTCGAAGCGCACGCCCTCGGGTCGCCGCCCGTCGAGATACTCGAGGTCGCTACGAAAGGTGGCCACCTCGACGACCGCGTCCTCCTCACGCACCAGCACGACGCCGAACTGGGCACCCACGAGGCCGGCACGCGGGAACATTGCGACGATCTGCTCCGGATGCGCATCGGTCGCAACGTCATAGTCTTTCGGCTCGCGGTTCAATAGCAGGTCGCGGACGCAGCCTCCCACGAGCAGGGCCTGATAGCCATGCTCTCGCAGGCGTCTGATTGCGGCGGTCGATAAATCCTTAGCTGTCATCACGCTACTTTCACTATAAAAAGATTGAATCCTGACCACAAAAAGCTTTGTTAGCAAGCGCCAAACGTAAAACCAGCTGGGACGCGTACAATAAAGTGGCTAGCCATGTGTTTGCTGGCCACGTAGATCTCACGTAGAACTTATGTCCATTCCGACTACCGAACGGCAGCAGACCGGCGCCAAGATTGTCGTCGCAACTACCGTCGCTCTTTCCTTCATATCCTTCTGGCGCGCGGCCGCGATCGTCCTCAGCGATTTAGCTTCGTCTGCCTACTATGCCGGAGGCATCGCCGAGCACGCCATTGGACGCAGCGCCCCGTGGTTCATCCTTGCGGTCATGTTGTTCAGTTTCGCAGTTCGCTCAGTATATGTCGAAAGCAGCAGCATGTTCGTTCGCGGCGGCGTATATGTCGTCGTGCGCGACGCGATGGGACCCTTCGTGGCCAGGCTCTCGGTCTCATCGCTGTTGTTCGATTACATACTTACCGGGCCCATCAGCGTGGTCAGCGCCGGCCAATACCTCGCGGGCCTGTTGAATCAGGTCAGTGATCTGGCTCACTCGGGGCTTCGCCTGCCGCCCAACGGTTTTGCCGCCGTCTTCGGGGTCGTGGTCACGGTCTACTTCTGGTGGGAAAACATCAAGGGGATGCATGAATCGAGCGGCAAGGCTCTGCGGATCATGCAGATCACTACGGTGATGGTCGTCATGTTTTTGATCTGGTGTCCACTAACCTTGCTCATGCATGGCGCGGCACAGATCCCGCCGGCTCCAGTCCCGCACAATCTGCAATTCAACGACAGCAGCCTCGGGTGGTTCAGGGGCACGATCTTTCCTCAGATGGCCTTCGTCGCGATCGTCATCGCGTTCGGCCACTCACTTCTTTCGATGAGCGGTTTCGAGACGTTGGCACAGGTTTACCGCGAAATCGCGTACCCCAAGCTGAAGAATCTCAAAATCACCGGAAACCTCGTATGCATTTACGCGGTGGTCTGCACCGGCGTCATTACGCTATTCGCCTCGATGATCATTCCGGATGCCGCGCGGCTCAAGTTCGAGGACAATCTGCTGGGCGGACTGGCCATGTATCTGGCAGGCCCTCAACTGCTGCGGTTGCTCTTTCAGGCATTCGTCGTGGTGGTGGGCGTGTTAATCCTATCCGGCGCCGTCAATACGGCCATCATCGGCGCTAACGGCGTCATGAACCGGGTGGCGGAAGACGGAGTGCTGGTCGACTGGTTCCGGAAGCCTCACAAAAAATTCGGCACCACCTACCGGATCATCAACCTGATCGCACTTCTGCAGATTCTCACCATCGCGCTCAGCATGGGCGATGTGTACACGCTCGGTGAAGCCTACGCGTTCGGCGTGGTCTGGAGCTTTTTCCTGAAAGCGCTGGGCGTTCTGGTGTTGCGTTATCACCGGCACGACCAGGAGTACAAAGTACCCGGAAACTTCTACATCGCGGGCAAGGAGATCCCCGTCGGCCTGGCGCTGACCACGTTGATCCTGTTCTTCGTGGCAATTGCCAACCTCTTCTCCAAGCGAATTGCCACGATTTATGGCGTCGGCTTCACGGTGTTATTGTTCATCGTGTTCACCATCTCCGAGAAGGTGAACGAGCGAAAGATGAAGGAGAAGAAACACGGCCTTGAAGAATTCAATCTGGACATGCGTGCGGACATCGCCTCCAACTCCGTGCAGGCCCGTCCCGGGTGCGTACTGGTCGCGGTGCGGGACTACAGCAACATGCAGCACCTCCACAGCGTTCTCGAGAAGACCAACCTGCGGCGACACGATATTGTGGTGATGACCGTGAGGCCGATCTCCACGGGCGCCGGAGAGTACGAGTTATCGAGCAAACAGCTGTTCAGTGACTATGAGCAAGAGTTGTTCACGCGCGTGGTGACGCTTGCCGAAAAAGAAGGCAAGACGGTCGACCTGCTGGTGGTGCCCGGCGTCGACCCCTTCGACGCGATGGTACAAACCGCATCTAAATTGAAGGCTTCGCGCCTGGCTACTGGCGTTTCGCCCAAGATGGATTCTGAGGAACTGGCGCGGCGCATCGGTCTCGCATGGGAGAATTTGGCGGAACCGCGGCATCCGTTCTCCCTCGAAATTCTGACTGATGGACGGCCGTCGTTCTATGTAAACCTGGGTCCCCATCCTCCGCGCCTGTGGCCGGAAGATCTCGACCGGCTGCACGACCTCTGGCTGGATCTGCAAAACGAATTTGGATCCCGCTTGCACCATCGCGATGTGGTGGGAGTGGCGCTGCGCCGGCTCGAAAAAGATTTGGAGAGTCCACGCAGACCGGAAGCGCTCACCGATATCGCGTCCGAATTGCGGCATGACTGAAGCGACTGCCGGCCAGAGGGGCAGACCACATAAAAGTGTCACGGTAAACTCCAAACGACAGACTGAAGTCTGTTACTCGGCTTTGGCTTTTTGTGGGGCGGACGCCCGCGTCCGCAAGCGACCCCCTGGTCGCCTTTGTCGCGCAAACGACAGGCTTTAGTGCGCGAAGCGGCCTGGGTTGCGGCTATTTCTGCGGCTTTGCCTTTCACTCGACCATTCGAGACGAGGCCGGAGAAACGTGCTTTTCTCATTACACCGCTGCTTCGCAAGAAGTTGAAAGTGAAATGGCCAAAGTCCAGCGACAGACTGAAGTCTGTCACATAAGGAGCAAAATGCCGCGCCGTGGCACTTGTTGATCACCTGTGCCGGACTCCCACACCGGGACGTTCCGGTCCACCAGAGTCAGAGTTGCCGGAAGTGGCACCGCACGCTCGGCATGTGGCCGCACCCGAACTCTGGTAAGACAGGCACTTCCGGCAGACTCTGTGGCAACGACATTAGCCTGCACGTCTCTCACCACCCCTTTCAGGCTGCGGTTGCGGCCGCGTTTTCGCCGTGGAATCGCCCAAGGGTTGCTACCTGTCCCGCTCTACAAAACCGCGGATCTTGGCCATCAAACGTCCATAAACGATCGGCTTGGTCTCATAGCCATTGCATCCGGACTCCATCGCTTTCATAACTTCCTCTACGCGGGTATGAGCTGTGAGCGCAATGATCGGGATGCCAGAGGTTTCAGGGTTCTCCCTGATTCGCCGCGTGGCTTCCCAGCCATCTAATAACGGAAGGTTGAGATCCATCAGAATGAGGTCCGGCTTCCGCACCTGAGCTTTCCGTACTCCCTCCACGCCGTCCAGGGCTTGAATCACCAGGTGACCATCCCGCTTGAGGAATCTGGTCACCACTTCCCGGCTGATTTCGTCGTCTTCAACAACCAGTATCAAAGCCACAACTTACTCCAATGAAACGCGCGAATTCCGTCCTTTCTACTTCATACGACGCGTCATAAAATGCGTCCAGCGAGGCCAGGGCATTCAAGTTCATGCTGATTTCTGTCTCCAACGCGTCCAAACGTTGCTGTGCCGCAGTATGAAAAAGGGCCTCAACACATTGGTCCTCAAGCTTTCTGGCAGCGGCGAGGAGAGTGAAACCCAACGGTATTCCGATCGCCGGCAAGGCTGCCGTAGGGAGAAAGCGTAGCCGTGGCCGGATTGCCTGTCGCGCCTGTGAGAGCCGAGCGTGACGGATCACCTTCATCGTTCTTACTATCGACAGTCTCGTGCAAAAGGTTTAGGCAGGTGATGAAAGGGACGTCATCCGGGCAGTGCACTTACATGATTCCGGTGGCTGTGGCGCACCTGGCAGACCACCAAACCATGGTCTGATACCATCATGGTCAATCTGATGACTCGACCTGTTGTGTTCCTCGTTGCTGCGGCGATAACGGTTTCGGGCCAGACGCGGTATCAGCCCAATTGGGATTCGATCAATAGCCGGCCCACGCCCTCGTGGTACCAGGAGGCGCGGTTCGGAATCTTCATCCATTGGGGCGTGTATTCCGTCCCTTCGTTCGCGCCGACGGACCAGCAAGGGCAGACTCCGTACTCGGAATGGTACTGGAACTCGCTCACCACTCGCAAAGCCGCCACCGTGGCGTTCCATAACAAGACCTATGGCGAGAAGTTCCAGTATCCCGACTTCGTCCCCATGTTCAAAACCGAACTCTACGATCCCGACCGGTGGGCGGATGTTTTCCTGCGCTCCGGCGCCAAGTATGTAGTCCTCACATCGAAGCATCACGACGGTTTTGCGTTGTGGCCCAGTGCCGAGGCCGATCGCGACTGGGGACGCCCGTGGAACGCGGTAAGTGCGGGTCCGCACCGCGATCTGTTGGGTGAACTTACCGGGGCAGTCCGCCGCAAGGGTCTCAAAATGGGTTTGTACTATTCGCTTTACGAGTGGTACAACCCTCTGTGGCTGAAGGACCAGACGAAGTTTGTGGCCGAGCACATGCATCCCCAATTCAAGGATGTAGTGACGCGATATAAGCCCGCCGTTATTTTTTCCGACGGGGAGTGGGACCTCACCAGCGAGCAGTGGCGGAGTCCGGAACTCTTGGCCTGGCTCTTCAACGATTCACCCAGCAAGGAAGAGGTGGTGATCGATGACCGCTGGGGAAAAGAGACGCGGCACAAAGACGGCGGCTATTTCACCACCGAATATACTGCCGGACTGGACACCGGATCGCACCCCTGGGAAGAGAGCCGGGGTATGGGACAGTCTTATGGTTACAACCGCAACGAGCACGTGGAGAACTATCGGACGGCGCGTGAGTTGATCCTCATGTTAGTCGACTTAGTCAGCCGCGGGGGTAACTTACTGCTGGACATCGGTCCGGCGGCTGACGGCACTATTCCCGTCATCATGGAGGAGCGTCTGATCCAGATGGGCGACTGGCTCAAAGTGAACGGCGATGCGATCTATGGGACTAAGCCTTGGAAGAAGACTCGTCAGTTCAGCTCCGGCGAGATCCCCAAACTCGATGCCGGGAAACAATTCATGACGCGTTACGAGATAACCGACTTTGTCGATCGGAAGAAGCCCGGGCAGGCGGTGATTGAAGCTTTCTTCACAGCCAAGGGCGGCGACGTGTATGCGATTTTCCCGGAGGCCCCGAAAGGGGATTGGGTGATGCAGGACATCGCGCCTGCCGCGGCAGTACGCGTCACGACATTGGGAACGCAGGCGGCGTTGAAATGGGAGAAGGCAGGAAATGGTATCCGGATCCACTTTCCGGTGGCGGGCGGCCCGGTGGCGATTCGGATCAGCGGACCACAGTAATTCCTTTAGCTCGTTTGCGAAGCCGCGGTCTCCAGCATGCTGCTTCCGCCTGCCCAAATGGGTTCTGCGGAAGAACCTACCCGCTGAAGGATCAGGACGGAGGCCAAGGCAATCAGTACGAGGAGGAGGGTGTATTCCACAAGATCCTGTCCGTCGTCGCCTCGGCTGAACTGATAAACCGTAGCCATAGTGTGCAGTACTTACATTACTCACATACTTCGCCGGAAACAAGCTGCATGAATACTGATAACCGTTGTGAGCGCACAATTGTGCACTATGCTGGCTGTTAGCCCGGTAGAACTACAACCTTGTACAGTTTCCTCTCGCCATCCTTGTACTCAATGAGCAGGCTGGTGTGCCCGGGCGCATGGGCGTGAATCACGAGTTGGTGCGGCCCCCCGGCTGAAAGCGATGCGGTGCGGCTTTCAAGAACAGTAGCCTTTTCAATGTCGCGGCCGTAATCGAAAGACACTGTTCCGCCAGTCGTGGCCGTGAAGGATGGGGAGTTGAATGCGGGACGCCGCAAGGGGCTTTGTAATGCCGCCAGTGACAGCAACAGCGCAGTAACGCTGAGAGCATTCTTCAGATAGGTATTGCGACTGGTTTCCATATGACTGACTCGCGGCTATTGCCGCGTTGAGCCTATACTTGCCTTTGCTGTTATGGTACAGGCGGGTTGACGGAGATACAACCTCCGAAACACCGTCGCGCCAAGGTTGTGAGCAAATCGATACCGTATGGCTAGTACTTCAGGAACATTTGGCCACGAATCAACACGATGCGATCGGCGTTGCTGGCGGCGAAAACTTTCGTCAATGCCGGACACAGAGTCTCTTTTCTCATTCGTGTTCATTCGTGTTCATTCGTGGCCAGGTGTTTTTTGAGACGATATAATTCATCCATGGACGTTTACGACGAGCTCATCCGTCTGCGCCACCTTGGACAGAAGTGTGCGCTGGCCACCATCGTACAGGTGAAAGGCTCGATTCCCAGCTACGAGAGCGCCAAACTGCTGGTCCGGGAAGACGGGTCAATGTTTGGCACCATCGGCGGGGGTTGCGTGGAGGCCGAGGTGTGGAATGCCGCGCGCGAGGTGATCTCGACCGAACGCCCGCGCAATCTGAACTTCAATCTCGGCCAGGACGCGGCCTACGATAACGGACTCATCTGCGGAGGGCAGCTGCAAATCTTTGTCGAACCCGTGGTCCCGCCGCCTGCGGCATTCATCTTCGGCGGCGGGCACATTTCGAAATCGCTGGCCAAAGTCGCCAATCTCGCCGGATTCGCCGTGAACATCATCGACGATCGCGAAGCTTTCGCCAATCGCGACCGCTTCCCGGAAGCCCAATCGGTCTACGCCGAAGAATATGAGGCTGTGTTTCCCAAGCTGAATATCATCGACACCAGTTATCTCGTTATCGTGACGCGCGGCCATCGGGACGATATGCGTGTCCTGAAATGGGCGGTGCAGACGCAGGCCCGCTACATCGCGATGATCGGCAGCAAGCGCAAGGTCATCTCGGTGGTCAAGGAACTGGAGAAGGAAGGTATCGAGCGTAGCGCTTTTGAAAGGATCTTCGCGCCGATGGGTTTCGAAATCGGCGCAATATCCCCCGAGGAGATCGCGGTCTCCGTCGTAGCTGAAATGATCGCCGTGCGCCGGCTCCCCGAAGGATCCTGGCGGTCCGCGGCCAAGTCCATCTTCGCCGACGAGCACCTTCGGGCCCTGTTGAAGTGAATCTTAGCGAAGTAAGACATGCCGCGGCCATTATTCTGGCGGCCGGTGAATCCCGGCGCATGGGCACACCCAAAGCCTTGCTTCCTTTCCGCGGGAAAACCTTCCTTGACGGTCTGATTGCGAGGCTCGAAACTCACTGCTGTCCCGTTATCGTGGTGCTGGGTCACGACGCCGGGCGCATTCATTCCGAGCTGGCCGGGGCGTCCTCCCCTCCGGTCCGCGTGGTCGTCAACCCCGACTACCCGCTCGGCATGCTCACCTCTCTGCAATGCGGACTCCGCGCTCTTCCCGAGACCGTCTCGTACGCGGTCTTCACGCTGGTCGATCATCCGGACCCCTCCGATACAACCATTACCGCAGTGGTGAATGCGCCGCCGGCTCCAGTGGTGATTCCGCGATTTCAGGGCAGCAAGGGGCACCCGGTGCGCCTTTCGCGCGGCGTGATCGAAGAACTGCTCGCTTTACCGCCTGACGCCAAGCCGACCGACGTTCTGTACCGGCACCTTGCCGTCACGCAATTTCTCGATACCGATGACCCCGGAGTGGTGGATGACGTCGACGATCGCGCGGCGTACCATAAATTGTTGGCGCGCGCCGGTCAGGCACAAATATGAAGCGGCTGCTATGGTCGATCTTCGCGCTTCTGCTGCTGGTCATCGGATTCGGTTTTGCGGTGCCTCACTTCGCCGCCGACCGCTTCGGAGCCGCCGCCCGGAAGGCCCTCGAATCCTCGCTCGGCCGCAAAGTCAAGATCGGTACCGTGAAATACGATCTGTTCACCGGTCCGGGTTTCAGCATTTCCGACGTAGTCATTTATGACGATCCGTCCCTCAGCCCGGAGCCGATCCTCTATGCCGGCACGCTCACCGCGATTCCGCGCATTTGGCCGCTATTTGCAGGGCACCTTGCGTTCTCCTCTATTCGCTTGGAGGATGCGCATATCAATCTCGGCCGCACCGCGGCGCCCGACCAGCCGGCGCGATGGAATGTCGAGCCGCTGATTCGCCCGGCGCTTTTCCAGGCCTTTCCTTACATCAGTGTGCAATCCGGCGGTGTCACGGGCATTCCCAAGTCACGCCTCAATTTCAAAATCGGCGGTGTGAAAGCCGTTTTCTATATCCTCATCGACAGGCTCGAAGTGCGTCCGCCTTCCTCGGGAAAGGGACCTTGGGCGATCCGTCTGGAAGGCGAACCGGCGCGCACCGACCGCCCGGCGCTGGGTTTCGGATCTTTCGTCGCTGACGGACATTGGAGCCCTCAGCAGGGTCTGGCCGACATCACCGTACGCCTGGACCGCAGCGAGATCGGCGACATGATCGCGCTGCTCTATGGTCATGATGCCGGTGTCCACGGAGCGGTATCCGGCGAGGCGCGCATCGCCGGGCCCCTTGCTGCACTCAAAATTAACGGGCGCGTCCAGGTTAGCGGCATTCACGGCTGGGATCAACTCCCTTCGTCCTCTCAGAATTGGCCCCTGTTGATTGCCGGGACATGGAATCTTCCTGGTCAGTTTTTTCAACTCGACTCCCGGCTGGCGGGGCAGCAGCCCTATGCGCCGGTGAATGCGCGATTCCGGGTCGCCGATTACCTCGGTGTGCCGCACTGGGGCTTCAGCCTCACCTGCCACGCCATGCCGCTGCAACCCCTGCTGCCATTGGCCCGGCAGATCGGCGTGCCGATCCCCGCAGGCGTTCAACTCAACGGTACCCTGGACGGCGCGGTCAGCATCTCGCGCACGGGTCCCTATGAGGGATCGGGTTGGGCCAGCAAGGTGTCGCTCTCGGTCTCCGGCGGTCCGCCCCTGCAGTTTGAAGATGTGCGGCTGATGGTGGCCGATGGACACGCCCGTCTCGCTCCCTCCCTGCTTCGCAGCGCGCCCGGCGACGAGGCTACGCTCCAAGGCGATTACGATCTGGAACAACACAACCTGAAAGCCACCCTCACCAGTCACGGAATGGATATCGGCGCGCTGCATCGCCATGCGGAACTGTTGGGAATTCCTGCCTTGCGTGACCTGCAGTCGGGAAGCTGGAAAGGACAGGTTTCCTATACTGTCGACCCCGGCGCAAGCCGCTGGACCGGCTCCATCGATATTCAGCGGGCTATTATGGCCTTGCCTTCGTTCTCCGCTCCCGTGCGTGTGGCCGCAGCGCATGTCGAACTCGACGGGCCTTCCCTGACGGTGCGTAAGATTCAGGCGCGCTCCGGCGATCTGACGGTGACTGGAGAGTATCGTTATGAAGCGGCGCCGCTTAATGGGGCCGCAGCGCTCAATGGAGTTGCGCCGGCGATGGCCCCCGCGCCGCGGCCTCACCGCTTTCACCTCACTGCCGCGCACGTGACTGGTGCACAGCTTGAATCGCTCTTCCGGCCCGCCCTCTATCGCGGCGGACTGATGTCTCGCGCTCTTGGCCTGAGAAGCAGCGAAGCGCCCGACTGGCTGGCGCAAATGCGCGCCGACGGGACGGTCGACATCGGCAACCTCAGCCTCGCAGGTTCAGACTTCGACCACTTCTCGACGCGCGTGATCTGGGATGGCACTCGTATCAAACTGGCGGGAGCCAAGGCCCGCTACGACGGTGGCACTGTGTCAGGGGTGATTGATGCAGATCTCACCGGCCGCGTTCCCACGTACCATGTCGCAGGAGATGTTGCGGGCATTGCGTGGCGAGGCGGCAAAGTGGCTGCCGATCTCTCTGCGGACACGTCCGGCGCCGGGACTGATATCCTCACGAACATGCGTGCCGAAGGATCGTTCCAGGCGCGCGATCTCGACCTGGAATACACGTCGATGGATGGCTGTTTCCAGTTCTCCTGGTTGCGGAACGCACCGCAATTCAAACTGACCAGCCTGAAAGTGGCCGACGGCGACGAAACCTTAATCGGCAGCGGAGCCACTGCACCCAATGGCGAGTTGGTGCTCGATCTGGCGGGCGTTGATAAGCCGGTGCGTTTGACGCTGCGGTAGATACGCTACTTGCGTTGATCAGTGTTCATCCGTGGCCGTAAGGGGCTACAGCGGCAAGACTTCCAATCGCACGGGATCGAAACGCAGGCGCCGCTGCTCTTCGTACGATTGCACCGCCAGAAGCGGCGGCAGGATGGAAATACTGGCGAGGGACGTGTCTGCATTCGGCCGGCTGCGCGATTTACAGCAATCGAGAAAATTACGCACGTGGTCGGCGGTAATATCGCCGGGGAATTTTTTCACCACGGTCTGGGCTCCTTTGCCGTGCGGCGTAAACTCGTACCGATTGCGGTTGACCCACAGCTTACCTTGCTCACCATAAAACGTCATTCCGTATTCAGCCGCGCCGGCGCCATACGCATTGGACTGAAAGAGCACGGTAAAGCCGTCGTATTCGAAGAGCGCGTTGCACGTGTCGGGAGCGGTGCGGCCGTCGTGCCGGTCGTAGAAGAGGCCGCCGGAGAAAACCACCGCGTGCGGCGCACGCTCGCCCATAAACATGTGAACCACATCCATCCAGTGGTGACCATAGTCCGTCATCTTGCCGCCGTTGAAGTCCAGAAAAGAGCGGAAATGGAAGTATTGCGCCGGCGTCCACTCGCGATATCTCACGGTGCCGAGAAAGCGTATCCAGTCGAGGTCCGCGGGCTTTTCGACGGGTTCATTGGACATTGGACGTGGAACGTTTTCGTGCCAGACCGCATCGATGTGACTGATTTCCCCGACGAGGCCGGAGGCGACGTATTGCTCCCTTGCCTCCAGATAGACCTGCCCGGAGCGCTGCTGCAAGCCGATCTGGCAAACGCGGCCCGTCACCCGAGCGGCCCGCAACATCAACGGGGCTTCGTCGCGAGTGCGGCACATGGGTTTTTCCGAATAGACATCCTTGCCGGCGTTCATCGCGTCGATGGCGTGGTCTTTGTGCCAGTGGTCAGGTGAGGCAATCAGGACCGCATCCACCTCCTTGAGTTGCAGCAATTCGCGGTGATCGTTGAAGGTTTTCGCGGTGGGCGCCGTTTCCAGGGCGCGCTCGCGGCGAACGCCGTAGACATCGCAAAGTGCGCGGACCTCGACGTCCTGATTTTTCTGAAATAACGACATCACGTAGGTGCCGCGAACGCCGGTCCCGATCACTCCCAGGCCCATGCGGCCATTCGCTCCCAGAATTTTCGAATAAGAAAGCGCCGTCATGGCGGCCGCTTGCGTGACCGCACGTCGCGTGATCATGGTTTTGACTCCTCGGTATCAGTTGGGAAACGCGTTATGTCCCCAGGGCTGTCGGACCCTCCTGCCGGCAGGGTACGCATTTCCTGGACAAGCTCGCCTGGTCGCGCGAAAGCACTTCCAGTTTAATTGTAACGAATCCGTTTATATCATTCGGCGGAGTTCCCAGACGGGAAAGACGAAGGACGCCGGCTAGTACCAGCTCGCAAAAATTGGCATTCAGAACCGCTTGCTTACGCGCGCGGCTCAGCAACCATTTCTGAGCCACGACCGTTGGGGAGTGGTTACGCGAACTTTTGACAATTTGGCACGAGCGCAAAAAAAATGAGGCAATGAACTGAAAGACGGCCGCAACCTGTCACCAGGTCCAATAGCCAGGCCCCACCCGGAACTGATGACTGAGTGCGACCGGCGTGAGCCAATAGAGCAGCGTTGACAGCAAACTCTGCCAGAGCGCCAGGGCAGGGACGCTGGGATGTGAATCAAACATGCGAACGGAAACCGTGCCCCACAAGAACGTCGCGGGTACAAGTACGGGATTCGGCATGTGCACGGCGGCGAATAGCGCCCCGGCGCAGAGGGATGCCCTCCAGGATAAGCCCAGCGCAGCTCTGAGGCGCCGGTGCACCATATTTTGAAAGAGGAGTTGCTGGAGAACACACCACGACAAATAGACGAACCAGCGATAGATCGAGTGTGCCGGGATAGCTTGCATCCAAGCCAGGATCGCCAGCGCACTGATGCCGGGAGCTAGCCACCGCCACCACGCCGCCATCGCTGCCACGAAAGCGCGCCCGGCCAGGCCCAGCGAGCCGAGGGTCTCCGAGTGCCGGATGAACGACGCCACGACCAGCGCTGCCAGGACAAACAAGGTCCAGTGGAACCGGGTCCGCAGGAACCAGATATAGAGATCAACGGCCATCGTGAAGCCCAGGGCCTCGGCCACCTGCGGGATTCCATCGCGTCGCACCAAGCAATCATGATATGCCGGTCAGCGCGACACTCCTATTGTCCGGCCGATCGTGTGCGCACTGCGTACAAGGAGGAGTGGGTGAGAATGAAGAGGGTACGGCGATCCTTTCCACCGAAAAGCAAATCGAGGGGACGCTCGGGTACCGGGATGCTGTCGATCAGTCGTCCCGCGGAGTTGTACACGAACACCTGTCCGGCAGCCAGATAGACGTTCCCTTCGCTATCCTGAGTGAGGCTCTCTCCCCCTTGTTCCGCGAACAGGCGGAGGCCGGATAGAGTTCCATCCGCATTCACGCTTCCCCTGTATGTCCGCTGCTCCGATTCGTTGGTTACATAGAATGCTTTTCCAGGAACGGCTTTTACCAAACCGAACGCCTGCAGAATATAGGCGAACTTATATCCGAAGTACGGTGGTCCCTGAAGAAAGGCCTCATCTCCCGGAATGAAAACCGTGCGATCCGGAGAAACATACTGGTAGGGCATTCGGGTGGATACAACTTTGGTGAACATCTGGTCCAGAGAAACGTACTCATACGTGCGGGTCGAAAGAGTGTCAGTGAAATCGCCATTTACCCAGTAGTTCACGGGCAGAATCGCGGTCATATCCGGCCGCTCCACGGAGGGCTCCGGCTGAAGAACGGTGATCCGATCCTCCGGCCCATCCGGTCGGAAGGAGTAGACCGTCAATCCTTTCCCGCCGGAAGAGACAACGATGAGATTGCCTGCCTTATCGAAAGCGAGATTCACCGGATCGAGTGGATTGTCGCGCACGATTCTGAGATCCTTCGTCTCTGGCGACCACCGGTAAATGCGTTGGAAGTGAGCATCGACGAAGTACAACTGGCCGGACGCGTCCACAGCCCCGCCGGAGATGTTGTAGAAACCGCCGGACAGTTTCTCCAGCGCAGCTCCCGGTTCAAGCACCGTCGATAGTCCGCGAGGGTTTAATGGAGCGAGCTTACCGGAGACATCGAGCCATGCGAACTCGCGGTCTCTCACTTCCGCGTGAAGAGTCTGATCGAAAATGCAGTTATCGAAAGAGACTTTGCTCGATCTGGCGATCTGGCGGCAGCCCGCTTCGTCGCATTGAGCCATGGCGCTGTTACTATCCACGTGGACATTACGGAAATGGATGTCGCTGGAATCATAGATGCCAATTGCGTACGGAACAGGATGATAACTTCTCACCACCCGGTACCCGTGATAGTTCGCGATGGTAATGTTCTTCGACCGGCTGATCTCGAGTGAAATCGCGGACGCGCTCTCCTCCCTCTCGCCTTCGGTCTGCAACGCATAGAGTTCCCAGTTGGCGGCCTGGTCGAGCTTGATCTCCGTGCGAACATGGTGCTCGCTCGAGAGTTCGAATACGCGTCCGGGAGTGGTTGTATCGGAGATGTAGAGGCCCGCCTGCGCGAATGTGTCGGGCGTCCAGATATTGGCGAAGGTGCCACCACCACCGTGCGTGATCCACAGACTGGGATATTGGGAGTCCCAACGTCGATGAGGATCGGGATCGGAGAACAGATTCGCGCTGTAGGGGCTCACCCGCTTGCCATCCGGGCCGTTGGTGCCGTGACCTCCGAGAAAGCGCACGTCATCCATGAGGGAATTGCGGCCGGCCATCCACAACGCGCCGACGGCCCGGCTGTTGATACCGCCGGTGTAGAGACCGATGCCGGTCACGATGTTGTCTCCGCCACGCGGCGCTTCGAGCAGCGGCCGGGGAGCGCCCGGTCCCTGAAATCCCGCGGTTGAGTCGAGAATATCGAACTGCGTCTGGTCCGGATGGAGCCCGATGAGCACGCTGTCGGGGCGAAGCTTGAGAGTGTCGCTGACGATGTAACGTCCGGAAGGGATGTAGAGAACCGGATGCTCCGCGATCGCTTTCTGAATGAGGGCGGTCTCGTCAGTTACTCCATCGCCTTTCGCACCGAGGGTTCGTAGATTGACCCAGGCCGCCATCGGAGGCAGGCCCCTGATCGCGTCCGGCGTCGCGGCTGGAAAAGCTTTCAGCGGCGCGGCATCGTAGCGGGTCTTGATTTCTCCGGTGGCTCCTAATCCCGCCAGGGTCAGTCCATGCGAAAGAACGTTTACGCGGTAACTCTCTCCGGCTCCGGCAAGTTCGCGGCCGCTCTCCCGAAATCGCGCGAACACAGGCACGTGACGGCACACAATGGTCTCCAGATTGATCTCGGTCATCCGGCTGTTCTCATTGCCGATGAGGATTGCCGGCCCGCTGATGTTCTCGAAGCGCGCGTCCTTTACCCAAAGCTGGTCCGAATAATGAGGGTCAATCGAGATGGCGGTGGGGACATTGCGAAACTCATCGTGGACCAGCGTCAGGCCCGCTTCATTCTCGCGGATGGCCGCCTCCCGCTGGCCGTCGAAGGTGGAATCGATGAGCGTGAATTGCCAGGCAGGCGACGGTTTGCGCGTGAGGATGCCATACCGGCCGCCGTGAAAGTGCAGGTCTTCAGCCTCGTTGCCTACCTCGTTGAGCGCTGCCAGTCCCGATCCAATCTGAAAATCCATGTGTGCCAGATAACCGTGCTGAGCGACGTGGAACCGAATTGCGACGGCCGCCGGATTCTCGCTGCCGATCTCGAAATCGATATTGCTCATGGCGGAATAGAAGGTGCCGGCGTTGGCATCCGGAACCTCCTTGCTGGGAGGTACGGTTCCTGGGGGCGAAGGTAACGGGTGAAAGGCCCGTCCCGCAAACGCCGCTCCGCCCGGCCGGCGGTTCGGCCGGAATCCAGCGAAAAAGAACATGTAACCGATCCCTTGCTGGTACCCGGGCGTCTGACTTGCCAGGACGAATACCGGACGTTTCTCGCCATAGCCGATCAGCCGCACGCCGGGCCACACATAAATGGTGCGGGTGACGCGATAACGGCCCGCCGGAACGAAGAGGACGCCCTCGCCCGTGGTGTCCTGGACCCGGTCGATGGCTGCTTGAATTGCCGCACTATCGTCGGCCTGGCCGTCGCCGCTGGCGGAGAACTGGTCGTGAGTCAGATAAACGGCGTTCGGATCATTGAGGCGTTCGGGGTAAAGCGATGCCCCGCAGGCTGGAAAAGCGATTCCAAGCAAGACAAATTCGAGCGCGTAGAGGTCTCTCATCGATCACTCCAGAACCACTGCTATTTGTTTCAGCTTTATTCTATTCTATGGGTTGAAGTCAGGCTGATTCCGATGTCGAAACCCCACTCCACCATGCCTTCTCGCGGGCTGGACGAAACCTTGCTCGCACGCAGGCAGCGCAAGGCCGTCCCGCACCAGTTTGCTCTGGACGCAATCACCGCCCTGTCGCCCACGACCCGGCCCATGTTCGGCTGCCTCGCGGTCTATGTTGCGGACAAGATTGTCCTCATACTTCGCGACAAGCGCGATCGAACGGCGGACAACGGAGTGTGGCTGGCTACCACCGAAGAGCATCACGACAGTCTGCGCCGCGAGTTCCCGAACATGCGGTCCATTCAGGTATTGGGCAAATGCGTAACGAACTGGCAGATACTTGCGGCCGATACGCCGGATTTCGAGGAAGCGGCGCTGCGTGCGTGCGAACTTATCCTCGCCGGGGATCCTCGAATCGGCAAAGTACCGGGGGCGCGACGGGCCTCGCGTTCGAAGGCACCCAGGAGAGCCTGACTCGGGAATGAACGCGCCCTCCGCGGTTTTCGAGGGAAATGATCACATCCCCCTGCTGCTTCTCAAAGCGGTGGGGCGGGACAGGCGCAAGGTCCGGGACATCACGTTTCGGCGGGATGCATCTCTCAAATCGACGGCAAAATGACGCTCGCCGGCACTATGATGAAGGAAGCTGTGTGCCAACATTATCCGAGCTGATCCAGTTCCTAAAAAGGCTCACTGCCGTCCTGCTATTTTTGCCGTTCGCGAGCAACCCGGCCGCCGCACAGTCCGCTCCCTCGATCAACCCTGGCGGTATTGTAAATGCGGCCAGCTATGCGGCGCAAGGCTTAGCGCCCGGGAGCATCGTGGCGGTTTTCGGGAGTTTTCCGATCGCGTCTCCCGCGACAGCGCAGAGCTTGCCGCTCCCGACTACCCTGTCCGGGCTTTCCATCGGGTTGGGCAACGGCCTACAGGCGCCGCTATATTACGTTTCGGCAGGGCAAGTGGATTTTGAGGTGCCCTGGGAACTGGCGGGAGCGAGTCAGACTTCTTTCTTTGTGACCGTCAACGGACAGTCGAGCAGTGTGCAGACGTTCAGCCTCGCCGCTTTCTCGCCGGGCATTTTCAGTATCAACGCACAAGGCACGGGCCAGGGTGCCATTCTGAATTCCTCCAATCTGCTCGTCGACTCCGCTAATCCGGCGACGCCAGGCACTACCGTGATCGAAATCTACGCGACCGGCTTGGGAGCGGTGAGCAACCAGCCGGCCACGGGCGCCGCCGCGCCTTCGAGCCCGCTTGCAAGCACCGCAACGGCGCCCAGCGTTAGTATCGGCGGCGTATCCGCGCCGGTGATGTTCTCCGGCCTGGCGGCAGGTTTGGTGGGCGTCTATCAGGTGAACGCTTTGGTCCCCGCCGGCGCCCCCTCGGGCAATGCCGTAGCGGTCGCGATCTCGATCGGGAGTCTCATATCGAACACCGTCACCATGGCCGTCAGCCCTGGGCCCAACCCGGTTCCGTCAATCACTTCTCTGTCACCCGCGTTCGGCGCGGTCGGAACGGCCTCCCAGCAGATCACTATCGCCGGAGCCAACTTCACTCCCGCTTCCAGCGTCACTTTCAACGGCGTGCCGCAAACGGCCTCGTTTGACAACGCCGGCCAATTGATCATTACGCTCACGGCCTCCGTTCTCGCGGTGCCTGGGACGTTCCCAGTGGTTGTCACGAATCCGTCGCCTGGCGGAGGCAGCTCGAATACCGTGCAATTTATTGCGGAATCGGGCTTCGCGGTCGGTGGGACCGGTTCGGTCGGTTGGGAGGACTTCGCGCACGACGTGCAACATACAGCGCTTTCCTTGAACCAGTCCCAACCACTGAACCGCATTCACTGGCAAACTCCCGTGGACCTCGATCCTCAGTTCGTCGGAAGCGAACTACTGATCCATTACGGTTCCCCGCTGGTGACTCCTGACAACACGGTGATCGTTCCCGTCAAGACCGGCTCAACCGGAGGTTTCCGGGTAGACGCGCGGAATGGTGCCAACGGCAGCCTGACGTGGTCTATGACCACCGACTACGTTCTTCCGCCGCATAATTGGACGCCGGAATTTTCTCCCACTCTGACCCCGTCACTGACTCTCTACTTTCCTGGCGCGGGCGGCACGGTTTACTTCCGGCAGAACGCGGATTCGGCCACCGGAAGCCAGGGGCAGATGGCTTTTTACGGTATGACGAATTATCAGGCCGATTCGCAGGCCTACAACTTGTACGTCATGATCAACACGCCCCTCGTTTCCGATCCGGAGGGAAATATCTATTTCGGTTTTGTGGTTACCGGCAGCACTCCTTTAGGGTTGCAGAGCGGCATTGCCCGCATCAGCGCAAGTGGCCAGGGAACCTGGGTTTCAGTGGCTGCCGCAGCCGGCGACGCCAGCATGACCGAGGTGGTGCAGGATTGCGCTCCGGCCTTGAATTGGAGTTCGGGGATGCTCTATCTTGCGGTGAGCAATGGCTCGTCCGGCTATCTGTTGGCTCTGAACAGCACGACGCTGCAGCAGGTAGCGCGGGTAGTTCTCACTGATCCGGTATCGGGCCAACCGGCCATGTTAAGCGATGATGGCACCGCCTCGCCACTCATCGGGCCAGACGGCGACGTCTATTACGGTGTGCTTGAGAATCCTTCCGGAGAAAACCATTACCGCGGCTGGCTGTTGCATTTCAACAGCCTACTGTCCCAGAAGAAAATACCAGGCGCTTTCGGCTGGGACGATACTCCTTCGCTGGTTCCCGGTTTCATGGTCCCGTCTTATTCCGGCACGTCTTCTTATTTGCTCATGACAAAATACAACGATTACGCTTCGGCTGGAGGAACCGGGCTGAACCGGATCGCGATCCTCGATCCCGACGCATCGGAAACCTATTCGGTGACGGGGAGCGCCGTCATGAAGGAAGTTCTGACCATTCTCGGGCCCACCCCCAGCACCACCGCAGCCGGCGTCAAAGAGTGGTGTATCAATTCAGCTGCTGTAGATCCATCCAGTTCTTCCATCCTTGCCAACAGCGAGGATGGAAAGCTGTATCGCTGGAACCTGCTGGACAACGCCTTTTCTCAGTCCATCGTTCTGACTCCAGGGCTCGGGGAGGCTTACACACCCACGCTCATCGGCGCAGACGGTACGGTATACGCCATCAATAACGCAACTCTGTTCGCGCTAGGCCAGTAGACCACGGGGTTCCCTTACGGGCTGGAATGTGGTCGTCATTTTCCTCAGTTTCCTGTCTCAGCATTCGACCCAGCGCGTCTGGTGCATCGGAAAATTTACACGCGTAAACATTTCAGATCAAATGGAAGGTCCGTTGCGTGCAAGACTCACAGCCTCTTTAGTGTGCGCCATCAAGTGACTCGAGATTGTTGTATACGACTGTTTTCTCTGTGAACTGCGTTGCTACTCGTAACGGAGAGATTTGACGGGATCGACTCGGGTGGCTCGTAGCGCTGGAACGTAGCACGCTATCAGAGTGACGGCGAGCAGCAGGGCGGCCGTGGCGGCGAACGTGGGAATGTCGAACGCTCCGGTCTCGAACAGGAGTCCCGCCATCAGTCTCGTTAGCAAGACTGCGCCAGCGGCTCCGCAGATTATTCCGATTAGGCCTAACGTCAACCCTTGCCTCACCACCATCGAGATAACATCGCCCGATTGGGCTCCGAGGGCCATGCGTAGGCCGAACTCGCTGGTGCGTTGCTCCACTGTGTAAGAGATCACGCCGTAAAGTCCGAAGGCGGCCAACACGACGGAGACCGTGGAGAACAATGTCAGCAGCAGCATCAGAAAGCGTGGACGCGCTCGCGCCGAGGCGACCACATCGTCCATCGTTTTCACGTTGGCGAGCGGTAACGAGGAATCGATTGCTCTGAGCTCGCGGCGCACGGCGGATACCAGGGCGTTAGGATCACGTGCGGCTCGTATGACGATGTAGGAGTTGCTGTTGCGGTTACCGGACGCCTGCGCTTGCTGGTACGGCAGGTATAGTTCGGTCCGCGCGGGCTTATCGATGCCTGCGTTCTTTACATCGGCGACTACGCCGATCACGGTGCACCACGGGTCACTGAAACCCGGCCGCACACGGCGGCCGATGGGACTCTGGGTTCCCCAGAAGGTGCGGGCCATACTTTGATTCACGATGGCGACATCGGGGGCGCCGGCGCCATCGCGAGCATCGAAGAAGCGGCCATCCATCAGACGGATGCCCAGTGTCTCGAAATAGCCTCGGCTGACGATATTCCAGAAGGCGACGTTCTGCGGGATTTTCCCTTGCGTATCGACGAAGCCTTCAATTTGCGTGTCATTTTCGTTGGGTCGGCGAATGGGTGGGAGCCCGGAAGCCAGGGCTGCCGACTGGGCCCCGGGGACTTGTTTCACGCGATCGAGGAAGCGAGTCCAGAAGCCGTCCAGGCTTTGGTTGGTTGTGTAGATGGAACGTGGTAAAGCTACACGCATGGTAATCACGTTGTGGGAATTGATTCCGAGGTTGACCTCCTGCAGTTTCCAGAATGCCCGGATCATGAGGCCGCTGCCAATCAGGAGGACCAGTGCCAGCGCGAGTTCTCCGATGGCGAGGGCGCGGCGAAAACGCTGCGATCCCACCGATGCGGTGCTGCGTCCAGCGCCGGCTTTGAGGGCGTGATTTAACTGCTCGGTGGCGACGTGCAGGACCGGCGCCAGGCCGAAGAAGATGCCGGTGGCGAGCGAGACTGCAATGGTGAACAACAGCACTCCGGGATCGATATTGATTTCGGAGGCCCGCGGAATCGTGCCGGCGGCCGTGGCCTTCAACACGCGCAGGCTAAGGTAGGCTAGGGCTAAACCGGGAATCGCGCCCACGAGCGAGAGCAGAGTTCCCTCGGTCATGAATTGACGCAACAGGCGGGCACGGCTCGCTCCCATGGCGGCCCGGACAGCGATTTCGCGCTGGCGAGTTTCGGAGCGGGCGAGCAGGAGGTTGGCTACGTTGAAGCAGGCGATGAGGAGCACGAAAACCACTGCGCCCAGCAGCATCAGCATCGCTGGTCGAACGCCGCTTACCACTTCTTCCTGGAGCGGGTACATCACTACCGGATGGCGCTGCGGGTGAAACGCATGAAAGGTACTGGAGGCTGATTTGCCAGCATGCTCCACGATATGGGCCATCTCATTGCGCGCCTGGTCAACGGTAACACCCGGTTTGAGGCGGCCGAGGAGATAGAAGTTATGACCGCCGCGAGATCGTTGATTGGCGGGATCGAGTTGAAGGGGAGACCATAACTCCGGCGGCTCAGCTTCGCCCGGAGGGAACTCGAAATCCTTGGGCATGACACCCACGATCGTGCACTTAGCGCCTTGGAGTTGGGTTTCTCGTCCGAGGATGTGCGGATCCGCGCCAAACACCCTCTGCCACAGTCCGTAGGAGATATCGATGACGAGCGGCGATTGGGGTTTGTCATCTTCGGGCAGCACGGCACGTCCGATGAAGGGGTGGACGCCGAGCGTGCCTAGCAGAGTCCCGGTAATGGAGGCAGTGGAAACACGCACCGGCTGAGGTTCGGCCCCGAGATTGGCAGCGCCGACGGCCCAGGCGTCGAGGGTTTCCCACATGCGGGTGTCCCGCTTCAGGTCGAAGTATTCGGGGGCTGAGGTCCAGAAGCGGCGTAACCCGCCGTTGGGAAAAGTTGGGAATTCGGTGTAGATGCGCAGCAGGCGGTCCGGCTGGACGAAGGGAAGGGGCCGGAGCACGACGGCGTTGACCACGCTGAAGATGGCGGTGGTGGCTCCGATGCCAAGCGCGAGGCAGATGGCTGCGGCTAAGGTGAAGCCGGGTTTGCTCAAAAGCATGCGACAACCGTAGCGAAGGTCCTCGTAGAAATCGGGCACGGAAGGCTCCTTATGTTTACTGTATCTGGAGGATGACGTTTGAGATTGCGATTCGACAGGTTTTGGCGTGAGTTTTTATTCGATCTCCTACGCCAGCGCCCAGCCCCATGCGAAGAGCGCCAGCGCACCTGTCAGGCGGACAGACAGTCCTGACGCCAACCTTGTTGGGCTTGATGGCTTAATCCGGAATCAACGCTTTCCAGATCGGCTGCACCCAGGCGTCCCTGGGAATGTCGTAAACGACGAAGTCGGAATCGAACTGCCAGTAGGTCCACGCCCATCCGAGAGACTCCGCGGTGCGCGCCACATAGGACGTATAACGGACCCGCGAATCGATATCGGAGCCGCCCTTGTCGTAGGCCCCGAACTCCCCCAGCAGGATAGGCCGTTTCCGGGCCTTCGACCATTGTTGGACCCCGGCGAAGTTCTCTTCAACCTGGGCCTTCTCCGCGTCGCTGCCCCATGTTATCCCCGACAGGTTGGCTGTTGCCTTGTTCCACTTCGCCCCCTGGTGCGTGAAACTCATCGGCAGGTAATAATGCACCGTGACCACGATGTTGCGGTCGCTGTCGGGGAGTTCGAGCCTGTCGAGGTATTTAATGTTGTTCCACGATGCGGGACCAATCACCACATTCCGGCTGGGATTCGTCTTCCGGATAGCCGCCAACACCGCTTGGATCCAGGTGTTCCATAGTTCCGGGGTGACCTGGCTGTTGGGTTCGTTCAGAATCTCGAACAAGACGCTGTTCGGCGCATCCTTGTAGCGTTCGGCTACCTGCTCCCAGAACGCCATCAGCTTGGGGTTGCACGTGGCGGCGTCGTGTCCGCACAGGTTGTAGTCGTGTTCGTCGAGGATCACGGTCAAGTGGTTTGCCAAAGCGTTCTTCACCGCCCAATCGAGCGTCTTGAACCACGCCGGATCGAGGCGGTTGTCGGCGTCCATATGCGAGAACGCCTGCAAATTGATGCGGACCGTCTGGAAACCGCCCTCGCGAATGCACTCAAAGTGCCGCTCTTTGAAGCGCGCCTTTTCGAAATCGCGCCACAGCGGGTCGTATCCGAGGATATTGACCCCGCGAACCATGGTCTTGATCTGATCCCACGGATCGATCGGAACGAAGCCGGAAGGCTGCGCCCCGCTTCCGCCTGCAGCCAGGCAGGCTAACGCTAACAATCTACCGACTCGCGAAATCATATTGCAGCCCCCGAATGTGCGGCGGCCGTTCCGGGCTGCCTGCGTGCTCTTCCTCGGCGGGTTTTCGCTCGCTCTCCGGTTGCAACTCCGGAACCTCAATTGTCTCACGCCCGCTAAGGCGGCCGGGGCACGTCGTCCTACCCACTCCCGCTCAAGTGAAACCAGTTATACGCGCTGGAGAAGGCCACCTGATCGACGGCGATTTGCGGCCCGGCAATCAGCACCGCCATCCCCGCCAGCAGCCACCACCGCAGCCTTTCCCACCTCAACTGTTTCGTCGCCCAGTTCAGTCCGTGCAGGTACAGCAGCAGAAACGGAACCAGAGCGCCGAGGAGCAATCTGCCGGAAGTGAAATACGGAAGATTGCGAGATGGATACCAGCAACGTCCGAAGTCGAATGCCAGGGAGAGCAGGGCGAGGTAGCCGACTGAGGCAAAGAAGCTGTAGAACGCAAGGATCAGAATCGGCCTTTCGATCCCGTTCCTGGACGCGAATCGCGGCGACTGGCTGATCGCGGCGGCGCCGGCCAGGACCAACGAAGACGTCCAGTAGAACGCATCCCCGACGGGTGAAGCAAGCGGCTTCAGGCCCCAGACGAACTCCCCGCGCCAGAATCGCGCCATCAGTTCCGACCAGAAGTAGGAGAGTCCCCCAGGCGTGAAGATCGGGTGATGCAGCCACTCGCCGAGCGGCTTGTAGGTCCAGCCCAGCAATTGGATCTTGGCGGCCGATGCCGTGAGGTCGCCAAAGTTGTGGAGATTCCAGGAGACCCAGCAGGCCATCGGCAGTCCAGCGCACAGCAGAAGCAGAGCCAGGGAGGTCCACGTGTAGCGCAATTCTCCTCGTCTGGCCTGACTCCATGCTCGAACCACTATGGCGACGGCCGCAACGGCGAGCAGGGGCAGGTTGCTGACCTTGACCAGGCACACGGCCGCCAATGCCAGGCCCGTCAATACACTTAGGCGCGCACCCGGTTTGTCGGCTCGCAACCATTGAACCAGGCCGATGAACGCCAGGCCGAAGCAGATCGGTGAGAGGACATCGTTCTGAATCGAATAGTAGACGTCCTGGGGCAGGATCGCCAGCAGCGCTGGAACGCCTAAGCGCACGAATCGCTCTGCGGGGAAAGTCTGCCTTGCGGCGGCATACCCGATCCACACGAGCGCCGCCGCCAGGAACACGTTCAGGAAGCGGATCCAATAGAGCAGGTAATCGCCCGCCACACCAAACAACCGGCCGGCCAGGAGCCAAAGGGCCGCCACTGCGTAGTACAGAGGCGCCTGCGAGGACTCGGCGTTGATTAGTGCAGGGTCCTGCCGCAACTTTGCCAGCGTCGCCTTCGCTTGTTCCGGACTGGTCCAGAGCGGGGGCGGAAATACGCCGTTGGGGTATTGCTGCGGACTTCCCAAGTACTCCGGAGAAGCATAAAGCGTTATGTAACGCAGCGTTTCCAATGAAAACGGCTCCAGCTTTCGGGGAATTTGTCCGTGCGAGTATTTCAGAACCAGATCGAGGTGCGAAGGCTCATCGACGTTGTTGAAAAAGGGGAACGCGGCAGAAAAGAGGAAGACGCGGAACGCAGCCACCAGGCAGAATGCCACCACCACACGATGGTCGCTGAGTTTCAGAGGTGAACCGCTTCTGCCCGCTATGGGCAAGGAGCTGTTTTCAGCTCTTAACTTCCCGGGAGATTTCGATCTAAGCTTCCTGGCCACTAGCAATTATACATTTGTGCAGATATCGCCCTGTCGCTGAAGGTTGCTATCATCGTTTGGAAATGGGAATCCACAGAAATCCTCAAACGACGCTATGCCGGCGCGAATCATCCTGCTAGCATCCATGGCCGCCGCGTCATGCGGGCTCCTCTACGCTCAGGGCAGTTATGAGATCCAGGTTTACGGTTCCGACCTGGTTGATCCCGGAGCCACGATGTTCGAACTGCACAGCAACTTTACCTTCGAAGGCAGCAAGCAAGTGATCGGCGGAATGTATCCTACCGAGCACCAGTTGCACGAAACGCTCGAAATAACCCACGGTTTCAACGACTGGTTCGAACTCGGCTTTTACGTCTTCACCAGCGCCGACACGAGGGTCGGCTGGCAATGGGTCGGTGATCATATCCGGCCGCGGGTCGCAGTGCCGAAATCGTGGAGATGGCCGGTCGGCGTCAGTCTCTCCACCGAGGTTGGTTATCAGCGGGCGGTCTATTCTCCGGATACCTGGACCATCGAGATCCGCCCGATCGTGGACAAGACCATCGGCAGGCTTTATCTTTGCTTCAACCCGACGATCGACCGCTCGTTTCACGGACCGTCGGTTCCGCAGGGCGTCACGTTCTCTCCTAATGTCAAGGTTGGCTATGACATCACGAAACAGATCAACGGGGGCTTTGAGTATTATGGCGCGCTCGGTCCGATTACCGGCTTTGACCCGTTGCAGCAGCAACAGCAGCAGATCTTCGCCGTAACCGATCTGAACGTCAGCCCGAAGTGGGAATTCAACTTCGGTGTCGGGATCGGCTTGACGGGAGGTACGGATCACTTGCTCGTAAAGATGATCATCGGACGCCGGGTCACAACGAAATAAGTTCCCTAACAGCCTGTGGCAGAGGTCTACCAATGGTCTGAATCTTCGCGGTCTGCGGCAAATTTTGTGGAGTAGGCCCTTGGCCTGCCGTGGGGCAGACCATCGTTTTTTGTGGTCTGCCCGGCTGCGGAGCAGCCGTTCTTGCGGCTTGCCGCTATAAGGAGTAGGCCTTTGGCCTGCGTCGACTTCTGCCACAGGCTGCTAAATTAAGGCTCTGTCTCCGAATAAACATTCCAACCGCTCAGAATCAGCGGTACTGAGCCGCGCGTAAGCAAGCGGTTCCGGAATGCCGTACTGACAAGCCCTAAGTCCGAGCTTACCGGCTTGCCTGGCCGACGGCGCGCAGCACTGCTCGCGCCGCCTCCACCCCCCGATACTGCGCCTCTTCGAAAATCGAGATCCCGCTGAGATCCGAGTTGGCAAAGTGCACGCCGTCGAGCGGCGTCAACCAGTGCCGCCTTTGTTCGCCGAACTGGAAACCCGTCGACGGCCGCACCATGGCATGGCCCATGCGCATGATGTCCACCCGCGAGACGCAGTCCCGTATGTCCGGATGCACACGTTCCAGATCGTCCAGAATCCTCCCGGCGAAATGATCCCAGCCGTTCGCCAGGAGGTAGGCGCGGGCGCGCTCGGGAGTGAATTCGGCCAGCGAATAGTAGTATGTCCAGACGGTGCGCTCGGTACGGCTGGCCACACTCATGTGCGTCGCGTTCACGTAGCCCAACGATGTCGAATCGTACGCCACGTTATCCCATGCGGGCTCCGCGCCGGCACGCTCCCGGGGCATCCGATCGAGCCGCAGATTCGCGGTGAACCAGGGGGAGTAGACAAAGCCGGCCGCGGGAGGCGCCCCTTCGATGACGTAATGCGCCAGAAACGTGGGCGCGGCGAAGATCACGAAGTCTGCCAGATACTCGACGCCGGCGCTCCCATCCGCCCGTACTGTCAGGATGCGGTATTTCGATCCCGCCCGCACAATCCGGTACACCGCCTGACCAGTCTGAATGTGCGCCGCGAGTTTGGCGATCAGCCGACGCGTGATCCAACCGTTGCCCTCCGGCCACGTGAGCGGCCCCTTATCGTCGGGCGCTCGTGAGGCGAAGTAGTGCACGCCCGCCCACGCTGAAGTATCGCGAGCCAGGGCGCCGTAATCGTCGCGGCAGGCGTAGTCGATGTACCAGCGCAGATAGGGCGAATCGAAGCGATTACGGGTCAGCCATTC
This sequence comes from Terriglobia bacterium, assembly GCA_963747535.1. GTDB lineage: Bacteria > Acidobacteriota > Terriglobia > Bryobacterales > Bryobacteraceae > CAVVFX01. The sequence goes on along the minus strand of CAVVFX010000022.1, from coordinate 113,936 downwards.
CAACATGGAGATCCGGTCGAGGTCCGACGGCTTCGCTCCGCGCGCGACCGGGATCGTGAATTCGCTTGAGGCGCGGTGTTCGGCCATGCGTTGCTCGAAGGCGCGGAACTGCTCCCGATCCCGCGCCTTCAGTCCGATGTGCGGCTCTATGTCCTCCTGCCACCGGCCGTAGAGAAACAGCCGTTCCTGCGGCTCGAAGCAGAGATAGCGTTCGTTCCAGCGTCCATCCTCGCTGAGCACGCCCAACTCGCGGAACAACTCGCGGACCAGCTCCACGCCGGCGTCGGGAATGGGCACGTAATGGGCAGCCCACGGATAGCCGGTAATTTCGTTCTCGCCCCAGCGCGCATTCCCGCCGGCCTGCCGCTCCATTTCCAGCAGCACAAAGTCGCGAAAGCCATTCCGCTCCAGCCACCACGCGGCGCTGAGCCCGGCCATGCCTCCGCCCACGATCACCACCGGCGCACGCACCTGGCGCGACGGCTGCGGAAACGCAGAGCCGTCGCGCATATGGTGCCCCAGTGCGAAGGCTTCGTTGACGAAAGTGCCTTCGACACGGCGATCACCTTTGGCGGTGAGTCCCACCAGCGCAGCCGAGAGGACGGTTCGCCGAGTCAGTCCTATGTCAGTGGACAATGTCCTTCCAATCGCGCTCGTAATAGTGGACCAGCACCTGGCTGTTCAGACGGTTCGGCTCAGCGGCCACGGGCAGCATGTCGTTGGGAAACACGAACATTTCACCGGTGTTGCGCGGAGAGAGGAACCGCAGGCCCGCGGGAAGCGTTCGCGGCAGTTCGAAGTCTTCATGGCTCGCCAGCATGAAACCCCATTCGCCGAACGACGGGACATAGACGTGATACGGCCATATCTTCAAACCCGCGTCTTTCAGTGTCTCGGCGATGCACCAGTAGGACTGCCGCGCAAACAGCGGCGACGTGCTCTGCACCACCGCTAAACCACCCCGGCGCAAATGCCGTGCCATCAGCCTGTAAAACGCCGTCGTGTACAGCTTGCCCAGCGCGTAACTGGTGGGGTCGGGAAGGTCCACCACGACGAAGTCGAACATGTCGCCATTGCTGTCGAGCCAGGGAAACGCGTCCGCGTTGATCACATGCACGCGCGGCGCGGTGAGCGAGTGCTGATTCAGCCCCGCGAGCACCGGGTGCGTGGAAAACAGGCGCGTCATTTCCGGATCGAGATCCACCAGCGTGACGCTCTCCACGCCCGGGTATTTCAGGATCTCGCGCACTGCCAGGCCGTCGCCGCCGCCTAGCACCAGGACTTTCCGCGCGCCCGGCAGCGAGGCCAGCCCTGGATGCACCAGCGCCTCGTGATAGCGATACTCGTCGCGCGAACTGAACTGCAGGTGCGAGTTGAGAAACAGCCGCAAATCGTCCTTCCACCTCGTCAGCACGATCCGCTGATAGCGCGTATTGCGGCTGAAGATCACGTCGTCTGCATACAGACTGTTGTCGGCAGCCGCGGAAATCTTCTCGGCAAAAACCATGCCGGTACCGAGCGCCAACGTCACCACCAGGCAACTTGCGCGCAGAGAATGTACTCGTCCGATCTGCTCGCGAAACAGCCACGTGGACCACAATGCCACCCCGGCATTCAGCAGCCCAAACAGCAGTGCCGAACGCACCAGCCCCAGTTTCGGAACCAGCAAAATCGGGAACAGGATGGAGGCTCCCAACGCCCCCAGATAATCGAAAGTCAGAACGCGCGCGACCAGGTCGCGAAACTGGAAGCGCTCCTGCAGGATCCGCATGAGCAGCGGAATCTCCAGCCCCACCAGAATGCCGATGGCCAGCACGACCGCGTACAGAATCAACCGGAACCCCTGGGTGTAGGCGAACGCCAGAAACAGCATCGCCGACGAGAACCCGCCCACCACCGCGACCAGCAGTTCGATAGAGACGAAACGCGTCACCAGGCCGCGCACCAGGTACTTCGAGAGGAAACTGCCGATCCCCATGGCGAATAAATAACAGCCGATAACCGTGGAGAACTCGAAGACACTGTCGCCCAGCAGATAACTGGCGAGCGTGCCCGCGATCAGCTCGTAAATGAGCCCGCACGCCGCGATCAGGAATACCGAGATGAATAAAGCTGCAGTCAAAAATGGCCTCTGCGCCTTAGTGAATGGCCGCCGCAATGATAATGCAGATGCCTATCGACATGGCCCCTAACAACACGGCCAGCGCGAGGTTCTTGTCGACATTAATCTCCGTCCACAGGTGGTAGGGCGTCATCCGATCAATGATCCAGAACGCCATTACGAAGATGAAGATGCCGAGAAATGCGTAGATCACGGCGTTCAGCAGATAGCCGGGGTGAAAGTCGTTCATACTTTACTTGCCTCCAATGTACCGGTGATAGTAACCATAGGTGGAGCGATACGCACCCGGATTGTCGCGTACCGTCTTCGGGACATTCTCCTGCTGATCGATCCGCGTCATACTCCAACCGTTGTACTCGGCCATGCAGGTCATGGCCAGCACGAGCACGCCGAATATTAGATATAGATTTCTGAATCTCATGAGCGGCCTCCCGACGATGGCGCATAGTCGCTCTCCCGCCACCGCGCTGCTTCAAAGGCTCCAATCCGCATCGTCGAAAAAATGGGCGGAATCATCAACAGGAGCGCTGCAATCAGGAAGAATGAATAAGTGGGGACGTCGCGGCGGATCGAGACGTCGTAGATCAGCGTCCACGGCTGCTTGGGATCCGTCTCCGGTTCGATCCGGAGGTAGTAATGTCCTGAGGGTACGGCGGGTATCGTCACTGAATCCGACTTGCTGCCTTCGGTCCAGCTCTCGCCCCCATCGACGCCGTAATAATAACTGAGCTCGCGGCCAAAGTCCCACGCGTGGCCCGTGTCCTGATTGATCAGCGCCAGGTTGAAGTAAGCCCAACTATTATTTAAATCGGTGTGGATCTGTATCTCGACGTTGGACGGATGGCCTTTGAGCTCGAAGATGGGAGTCACGAATGACGGCTCTCCGCCTGTACTTTTCGAGTACGTGTCCGGCTCGGCAGGCGCCGGCTGGACGGCGGCCGCGGAGAACGTATGCCGCTCGGCATAGACCACCTCGCGTCTGGCCGACACGATGAAGTACAGCATAACCGCCGCCAGTGCCACCATCAACCACCAGAACGTGCTCCACATAACGGCTGCATGTCCCTGGTGCGGCGATGGCTGGTTCTCGTAGACGCCCACAGCGGGATCGGGCCGGCCGGGTAGCGCGAAAGCCTTCCAGATCTGTTCGCCGGTGCAATATTCGCCGAGCGACCAGACCATCTCGCCCTCCATTCGCTCGCCCGAGAGCAACTTGGGCGGCGCAATGAAATCGTCCACTGTGGCCGTATCGCCGTGTTGCGCGCGCCAGGGAAACTCCCCCAGAACGAAGATCGTAGTAGCGTTGCTGTGCTGGAAATGCTTGTAAGTGACTCCGCCGACACGCCGTGCCGGTCTCGCGCCGGCAATAGTCTGGGGAACCATCGGTAGCGTGCGAATGAAATTCCAGTGCCCGTCGTATTCGGAGAGATAGCGGAACCCGTAATAGGGGTTGAACAGCAAATACTCGTCCCACGAGTACAGCACCAGTTCCACCTCAATCTGGCGAACCTGAAACCCGATGACTTCCCACGCGACGTTTTCCAATTGCCCGCGTGTCCCCAGCGGAATTTTCGGCTGTATCCGTCTCTGTGCCTCCTCGGCGCGCTGCAGAATCTGCACCAGCGGCGTGGAGACGTCGAGTACCGTGTGGCACTGCGGGCACACCACCGACAGGGTGTATCCGAAACCCCTCAATTCCACCGGACCACCGCAGTTGGGGCAATAGAGCGTCTTCACCTTGACTACAGGTGGAGGCACGGCCGGGCTCATCGCGTCCACCCCTCGAACTCGCGGACATTCTTCAGGTGCAGGTCATCGAACCCGACGGCCCGCCCAAGAAACAGCAGCGGAGGATTTTCCGTGTAGTCGATCGTGCTGAACTGCTCGTCGTATGTCCGCAGATCGACAAAGGTCACATCGGCCTTGTCCCAATATTGAAATGGCAGCTCGCCCTCGACTCCTTTGTAATGCGCTCGTGTGATGGACGTCACTTGAAACTCGCGGCCAGCCAACATGACCCGCTGCTCCGGGACGGGATCCTCCGGAAAAGTGCCCGGCTGCGGCTGCGCCAGCCATGATACGTCGTACTCGAGCTGCGCGTCGGAGAGCCAGCCGCTTGCGCCGTCGTTAAACACCAGGTGCCATTCGTTCCAGCCGCCGAACTCGTACTCGTACAGAATTCGGCCCACCACCGTGAACGGCTTGTTATCCAGCACCCCCTCGGTGCCGATTTGAATCGGTGAACTGTCAGGCGGAAGTTCCGCCACGACGCCCACTTTGGTCACGTCAATATCGATACGCACCAGAATCGACTTACAGAATGGGCACACGGTCTGCACCGATCCGGACCAACGAAAGACTGACGGGGCTCCGCACGAAGGGCAGTTCGCCGAGGGTTGGCTCACGGTAACCAGGACCGCTCGACGCGCCGCACGTCCACCCGCTGTGCGCCCAGTTCACGCCCCAGCAGCGCCGCGAAATCAGCATCGGGTCGTTCACGGCAGCAGAAGACGTTCACGCAAATGGATCCATACTCCGGGAAACTGTGGCAGGTAAGATGCGATTCGGTCAACAGGCTCACGCCGGTGATGCCGCCGGTCACTGGAAACTGGTGCCATCGTGTTTTCTGTAGAGGATGCAGATCGAGCGCGCTCGTCAGGACATCAAACAGCGATTCGAGCGTCGCCTGGCAGGCCAGGCGTCCGGCGTCGCAACCGTGTGCTTCGATCAACCATTCCACGCCACGTTCGGCCATTGGACATATCGTATACGATTTCACGTTTGTACGTGGGCCAACCAGGATTCCGTATGGCAGACCATCGTCTTTACTGGTCTGCCGGCTGCCAGGGGTCCGTGGCGCAGACCATCGTTTTTTGTGGTCGGGGTACCCTCTGGGTCGCTGCGCAGCAGCCTCCGATGTTGTCCGCCCAACTTTTGCAGGCTCCGCAGTGATAAAATTCGTTCACACCGATGCGAACCTTGTTCTTGGTCGCCTGTTGGTTGCCGGTCGTGCTGGCCGGTGAGACAGACGTAAGCTACTTTCGCGACGTCCGGCCGATCCTGCAGAGGCAATGTCAGGGATGCCATCAACCCGCCGTCAAGAGTTCCGGGCTGGATCTGACGACATTCGCAGGGCTCGCAAAGGGCGGAAAACGAGGCCCCGCATTCCGTGCCGGCGATCCCGCCGCTAGTCTCATCGTCAAGTACATCAAGGGCGAGCAGCAGCCTGCGATGCCGTTGGGCGCAACGCCGCTGACCGCGGAACAGATCGCTTCCATATCCTCCTGGATCGTATCCGGCGCCAAAGATGACACGCCCGCGGAGGTGAAGGACAATATCTCGCAGGACCATCCGCCGTTGTACCACCAACCTCCGGTCATCAGTGCACTCGCGTTTTCGCCCGACGGTAAAACGCTGGCAGTTTCGGGATATCGGGAATTACTACTGCACAAAGCCGACGGCAGCGGCTTGATTGCGCGGCTGGTGGGCTTGTCGGAGCGCCTCAACAGCATTGCTTATTCGGTTGACGGATCTGTCGTCGTAGCGGCCGGCGGCACTCCGGCGCGCTTCGGCGAGGTGCAGATTTGGGATGCCGCGTCGGCGAAGCTCAAGCGGTCCGTCATGCTGACCAGCGACACGGTGTTCGGCGCATCCCTTTCGCCGGACGGAAAAGAGATTGCCGTCGGCGGCGCGGACAATACCGTGCGCCTGATCGACGCCGCTTCCGGTAAAGAACTCGAGAAGATCGGCAACCATGAGAACTGGGTTCTAGGCACGGTTTTCGGCGTTGACGGGAAGCGTGTCGTTTCAGTGGGACGTGATCGTGCGGCTAAGTTGAGCGACGCGGCATCCGGCCAGTTTCTGGAGAATGTGAACTTGTTGCGCGGCGAACTGGCAGCGGTGGCGCGGCATCCCAGGAAAGACATCGTCGTCATCGGCGGCGAAGATCGCATTCCGTACATCTATGTGATGGACCGGCCGAAAGTGATGAAGATCGCCGACGATACTACGCTGTTGCGTAAGCTGCCCCGGCAGGATGGCGCTATCGCGGCGCTGGCGTGGTCCTCGGCCGGGAAGATCGCGGTCGCCGGCATGGGAGCGCAGGTAAACGTTTACGACGCGGAATCCGGTGCGCTCGTCGCAGCGTGCAAAGGACATCAGGCGGGGATCTACGCGGTGGCATTCAATCCCGCGGGCGACCGTCTCGCGACCGGAGGCTTCGACGGCCACGTGCGGATTTACAACACGGCAACAGGTGAACTGATGAAAGACTTTGTTCCGGTGCCGATATCGGAAGCCATTTCGAGGGAGATACCCGGCCGTGAATAAGCTGCTGCTCCTTCTCGCTTGCCAGACAGCGTTGATGGCCGCGCCTGCGCTGACCGAACTGCGGCCTCGCGGAGCGCAGCAAGGCAAGACCTTCACGCTGACTCTGGTGGGCCGCGAGATTTCCGCGGACGCCAGGATCGTGACGACTCTGCCGGCTGTGTTTACGCCGCTTACGCCTTCGGGCAAGGGCCTCCCGTTTCTAGTCGAACCCAAGCGCGATATCCCTGTCGGCACGTATCCCATTCGCGTCGAAACCCCGCAGGGGATCTCCAACATTCTGTTGTTCACGGTCGGCGCGTTCCCGGAGATTGACGAAGAGGAGAGCAACGATTCCATCGCTACGGCCCAGACCGTGAAGTCTGCGCCCGTTACCATCAATGGCACCTTGACCGGCGCGGACCGCGATTTTTACCGCGTGTCCGGCAAGGCCGGAGAGCATCGCGTGTTCGAAGTGGAAGCCCGGAGGTGCGGGTCCGCAATCGATCCAGTGCTCGAAATCTACGATGCCAAGGGACAACTGCTGGCGCGAGACGAGGATGCGCCCGGTATTGGAGTGGATGCGCGCATCGACTACACCTTCCCGCGCGAAGGCGACTATTTCGTGGAGGTTCATGATGCCCGATTCAGCCGGCAGGAGCAGAACTTCTATCGGCTCAAGATGGGCTCGTATCCTTACGCGGAATCGATATTTCCCTTGGGTGGGCAGCGCGGCCACAGCGTGGACGTCGAATTCGTGAGTAAAGCCGGTCCGGTGCGGACGAAGGTGCAGTTACCGGCTGAAGGGGACTTCGCGTCGATCGCGATGCCGGGCTCGCCGGCGCTGCCGTTCCGGCTCGCGGTCGGTGACTATCCGGAACTGATCGCACCGGTCAAGGGACCGCTAACAGTTCCCGTGGTCGTGAATGGCAGAATCGCCAAGCCTGCACAAGTGGATCGCGTCCAACTCCAGGTCACCCCCGGTGAGTCTTTTCTCTTTGAGTTGCAGTCGCGTGAACTCGAGACTTCAGAACTCGATGCTTTGATCACGATCTACGATGCCAAGGGCAAGAAACTGGCGTCCGCCGGCGATACACCGCCTCCCGTCGATGTCTTCGCCGTCAACGCAGTGGGACGCACCAGCGGCGATCCGTATCTGAATTTCAAAGTCCCGGAGGATGTTCACGAAATTACCGTGGCCGTCGAAGATATTGCGCAACGTGGCGGACCGGACTTCGGTTATCGCCTTACGGCGCGGAAGCAGGCGGAAGACTTCAGATTGTCGGCGACGCCGCCTTATGTGAATGTGCCGCGAGGGGGTACCGCGCTGATCCAGGTGAACGCGGACCGGCGCGGCTACGATGGACCGATCCACGCGACGATTCACGATCTGCCGAAAGGCTGGGCCGTCGATGGCGGTTACATTGCAGCCGAAAGTGTCGATCTAAGCAATCAGCGATCGTTCAGCCGGCGCGCGGTGCTGACGCTCACCGTCGCGCCGGACGCGGATCTTCCAAAATCTGATCTCGTGATCGTCGGAGAAGCCAAGCTCTCCGATGGCTCGGTTTTAAAGAGAAGCGCGGCAGGTCTGGGCGCGTTAATCGATGTTGCGGCCGGGACAGGATTACCCGACGCAACGTCAACCGACCGGCAGAAGCCCTTCACGGCCTCCTGGCTGGAGATGACGATGCCGGCGGCCATAACCAAATTACCGCCTGCGACGCTCGCGGTTCGTTCGACCGGACATACCCAAATGGCCGAAGGGGACGCGTACACGTTCGAGTGGAAGGTAGTCGCGAATAACAAAGGTCTGGTGATGCCGGCAAGTGTCACCGCCGACGCTCCTGGGGTTCGCGACATCCGCGTGATCGACATGAAGGCTGCATCGAAGGGCGCGGCGACGGGAACATTTACCATAACTACCACCCGCGCAACCACTCCCGCCACTTATGACCTGGTGATCAGTGCAAATCTTATGGTGGATAGCCAGCGGGAAACCATCATCTCTCGCGCCATTCCGTTTGAAGTCTTGAAAGGAGCTACCGATGAAGGTTCGGTTAAAGTTACTTCTGGCAGCCGCTAGCGCCGTCGCAGTGAGTGGGCAAGTGCCCGATAAAATCACCTTTCTGCGCGATGTGGCGCCGATACTGAACAAGGTCGGTTGCACCTCGGGCACGTGTCACGGAGCGGCCAAGGGTAAGAACGGTTTCAAGCTATCCTTGCGCGGTTACGATCCCGAGTTTGACTATCAGGCGCTGCTGTACGATCTCTCCGGACGCCGTTTCAATCGCTCCGATCCGGGCCGCAGTCTCATGCTGGCCAAGCCGACGCAGGAAGTGGCGCATGGCGGCGGATTGCGGATCGAGCCGGGTTCGAAATATTACACCACGATCTACAACTGGATCGCGCAGGGCGTGCCGTTCGGCGATCCCGCCAAGGATAAAGTCGAACGCGTAGAAATGCAGCCTGCCGACGTCGAGATGGCGAAACCTGGCCTGGAACAGCAGATCAAAGTGATCGCGCACTATCTCGACGGCGGCGTACGCGATGTTACTAAGGAAGCGGTGATCGCGAGTAACATCCCCGATACCGCGGATGTCTCCGGCGACGCGGTGGTAAAGGGTGCCCGCATCGGTGAGGCGACCCTGCTGGTCCGCTATGAGGGTAAGTTTGGGACCGTTCCGGTGACCGTGCTAAATCCGAAGCCGGGTTTCGCGTGGAAGCCGCTTCCGCAAAACAATTACATCGATCAACTGATCGACGCCAAGTTGCAGCGGCTCAAAATTCAGCCCTCACCCGCGGTCGACGATGCCACGTTTCTGCGGCGTGTATCGGAAGATTTGACGGGCCAGCTTCCTACGGCTGAAGAGATTCGGGCGTTTCTCAAAGACCCTGCGTCATCCACTGCGAAACGCGCGAAGATGATCGACAACCTGATGGCGCGAAAATCGTACGTCGATCATTGGACGCTGAAGTGGGGCGATCTGCTGCAGAACAACCGCAAGTACCTGGGCGACAAAGCCGTGTGGGAGTTCCGCGAATGGATCCGGGAGTCGGTAGCGAGCAATAAGCACTACGACGTGTTCGTCCGTGAGTTGCTGTTGAGCCGCGGTAGTTCCAATGAAAATCCCGCCACCAATTACTACCGCGTGACGCGCGATCCCAAGCCGACCATGGAAAAGACCACGCAACTGTTTCTGGGCGTCCGCATGGTTTGCACACAGTGCCATGATCATCCGTTTGAGCGCTGGACCCAGAACCAGTATTACGAAATGACCTCGTTCTTCTCGACCGTCGGGCTGCGCCCCGGCTTCGAAAGCGGCGAAGAGATCGTCTACGATAAGCGCGACGACTTCGACGTCCACCACCCGAAAGACGATCGGGTCATGAGGCCGAAATTTCTGGTAGCTGCAACCACCGCAAGCCTCGCCCCGACCCCGTTGCCGGCCGATGCCAACCGCCGCGAAGCTTTCGCCAACTGGATCACCTCGAAGGACAATCCGTTCTTCGCCAAGTCCATGGCCAACCGGCTGTGGAGTTATTTTCTGGGGAAGGGAATCATCGATCCGGTGGACGATATCCGCGCGTCGAACCCGCCATCGAACGAGGCATTGCTGAACGCCTTGACGAAGGACTTCAAGGACCATGATTTCGATGTGCGGCATCTCATCCGGACCATCGTGAACTCTCGCGTGTACCAGGCGAGTATCGCCACCAACGAATGGAACCGGACCGACAGCATCAACTTTTCGCATGCCATTCCGCGGCGTTTGAATGCGGAGCAGTTGATGGACGCCTTGACGCAGGCTACGGGCGTGCGTCCGAACTTCCCTGAGGTCCCGGCGGACACGACTGCGGAAGAGTTCCCCGATCCGCATGTCGGAAAAGATGGCTTCCTCGACCTTTTCGGGCGTCCTCCGCGCGAGTCTCCCGGAGAGAGTGAACGCAAGACCGACCTGAGCCTGCCCCAGGCGTTGAATCTGGTGAACGGTAAGACGATATCGGACTCCATCGCGGATCCGAATGGGCTGGTTGCGAAGGCGCTCATTGCGGGAGCGACGGATCGCGCGCTGCTCGAAGATTTGTACCTGGCGACGTTGAGCCGGTTGCCCACTCCCAATGAGCTCGATCAGGGGATGACTTATCTTCACGGTGGTGGCGGCAAGGCATCGCGCGCACAGGATCTCTTGTGGGCGCTGGTGAATAGCAAAGCATTTTTGTACAACCGATAGGAGCAAAACAATGTTATCGATACCAGGACGAGGTTGCATGACGTGCGAAGGGCCGACGCGGCGCGAACTGCTGCGCGCGGGTTCCATCGGGATGCTGGGTCTCAATCTTGCGAACTTCTTCGGTTGGCAGAAGGCGCAGGGAGCATCCATCACTAACAAACTGGCCGGCAGTCGCGGCTTCGAGAGTGCCAAGTCGGTAATCATGGTTTTCCTGCAGGGCGGACCCAGCCATATCGATATCTGGGATCCGAAGCCTGACGCGCCGGCCAACATTCGCGGCGAATTCAAACCCATCAAGACTAAGATCCCGGGCACGCAAATCAGCGAGACCATGCCGATGATGGCTGATCAGCTCGATAAGTGCACGCTCATCCGGTCGATGAGTTACACACCCAACGGCCTCTTCAATCACACTGCGGCGATCTACCAGATGCTGACGGGATATCCGCCCGACAAAGTCTCACCTTCGGGGCAACTCGAGCCGCCCTCGCCGGCGGACTTTCCAACTGCGGGTAGCCATGTCTCGAAGCTGAAACCGCCGACCGAACCGGTGTTGCCGTTTGTCGAGTTGCCGCGTCCGCTGCAGGAGTCCGGTGTGATCGGTAAAGGCGGAGCCGCGGGATTTCTGGGTAAGGCGTACGATCCCTATCGTCTCTATCAGGATCCCAATAAGCCGATCCAGTTGGACGATCTCACGTTGCGCAAGGAAGTCCCGCCGCAGCGCATGAAGGACCGTTTCGCATTGCTGAAAGGCATCAACGGGTCCATGCCGGACCTCGAAAAAGCGCTCAACGACTACGCCATCGATGAATACTACGGCAAGGCGTTCGACCTGGTTCTTTCGGGTAAGGCGCGCGACGCCTTCGATCTGAATAAAGAGCCCGATAAGGTGCGTGAGCGCTACGGCCGCACGACCTTCGGGCAGGGGCTGCTGCTATCGCGCCGGTTGATCGAAGCCGGAACGCGTTTTGTGCAGATGAATTGGCCGGCGGTCGCGAATGGCAACGCCGAGGTCGATTCGTGGGATACGCACGCGTCAAATTTCAAGCCGCTCAAGAACCTCCATTGCCCGATCCTCGACCGGTCGCTTTCGGCGCTGCTGGAAGACATGTCTCAGCGCGGCATGCTGAAGGATACGCTGGTCCTGGCGATTGGGGAATTCGGGCGGTCGCCGCGCATGGGCGTCAGCACGTCGGGTAACTCCAATGCTCCCGACGGTCGCGATCATTGGCCGTATTGCTACAGCGCGGTGATCGCCGGTTGCGGAATTTCGGCGGGCGCGCAATATGGTGAATCTGACCAGACCGCCTCGTCGCCGAAAGACAAGCCGATGCATCCCAACGACCTGCTCGCCACCGTGTATTACGCCCTGGGCATTGATCCGGACATGCAGGTGCTGAACAGTTTGAATCAGCCGCGCGAGTTAGTGAAGGGCAAGCCGGTAGTCGCGCTTTGGGGTTAATATTCTGAGTTACAAATTCGTTGAATAAGTCAAAACGCCAAACCGTGGGGCGGACCATCGTCTTTTGTGGTCTGCCCGGCTGCGCAGCAGCCGTAGACTTACGTCGCTACTTGCAAAGTTCGCGTAACCACTCCCTCAGAAGCTGTGAAAAAATCGGCCGCGAGCGGCCGAGGCAGGCCAAACGGCCTGCCCCACCAATGCAAACACTGGACTTCCAAATGGTGGCGCAGGCGGTTTCGCCTGCGTTCCCGATTTTTTCACAGCTTCTCACGGTCGTGGCTCACAAGTCGTTGCTAAGCCGCGCGCGTAAGCAAGCAGTACCGTACACCAATTTCTGCAAGTTGGCACTAGCAAACTGTAGTTCCCGTACGACAGACCATCATGTTTCGTGGTCTGTCGGCGGGCGGCAGCCGGCCACAGCCGCGGATGTAGAATCACTCAAGGGAAATTACCAATGAGAATCAATGTAGCTACCGCGGCAGCTTTGTCTCTCGCGGGCATTGTGTGGCTTTCGGCGCGCAGCCCGGAGATACTCTTCGAACGCAAGACCATCGACCTCGGTGTCAGCGAAACCTGCGCCATCGCCGACTTCAATAATGACGGCCGCCTGGACATCTTCTCCGGCGAAGCCTGGTACGAGAATCCGACCTGGAAAAGGCACGAGGTGCGCCACTTGAAGGAATACGGCACCTATCTCGCATCCCTGACCGACCTGCCGCTCGATGTCGACGGGGATGGCTTCGTGGACATCATCAGTTCCGGCTGGCACAACGGCCAGATCTGGTGGTCGCGTAATCCCGGCAAGCCGGGTGTGATGTGGCAGGACCACATCATCGACCAGGGTTTCCCGGTGGAGTTTTCCTTCCTGGTGGATCTCGATAACGACGGCAAGGCCAGGGAACTGCTGCCGCAGTTCGGCAGCGCGAAGGCCCCGACCGCCTGGTACGAGGTGGTCGGCGGCAAGTTCAAGAAACACATCGCCAGTTCCAAAAACTTTGGCCACGGAATCGGGGCGGGGGACGTGAACGGCGATGGCCGCAACGACATCGTCACGCCGAAGGGCTGGCTGGAGGCGCCCAAGGACCCGCGCCAGGAGGAGTGGACGCTGCACCCCGAGTTCGACCTCGGCCAGACCAGTTTCATTTACGTGATCGATATCAACGAAGACGGCCTGCCGGATCTGCTCACCGGGAATGCGCACGACTACGGGATTTTCTGGATGGAACAGCGCCGCGATCACACCTGGGTGAAGCACGTCATCGATGAATCCTGGTCTCAGCCCCACGCGATAACCCTGGTCGACCTGAACGGTGACGGCCGGAAGGAAGTGCTCACCGGGAAACGTTTTATGGCGCATGATGGCCGCGATCCGGGGGGACGCGAACCTCTGGGGATTTACTGGTACGAGTACCACAAGTCCGAGGACGGAAAATCGGTTGTCTGGTCGAAGCACGTCATCGACTACGGCTCGCGCGTCGGCGCCGGCATGCAGATTCCGGTCGCGGACGTCAATGGCGATGGCGCTCTTGATTTCGCCGTGGGCGGCAAGAGCGGACTGTTTCTATTCGAGAACCTGACCAGAAGGCCAGGAGGCCCCAAAAAAGTAAGCAAGGCCCCATAAGCGAAACCCTGTCGAGACGCAAGCCATTAGCCCATAGGCCCCAACTTACCGATAAAAGGCTGGTTAGAATGACTTGCTGGGAGCAACTTAATTATCATCGGCGCTTGCCTATTGTAGTGGACACTGATTCCGTCGCCCGGTTGCGTTTAGCCTGCCGTAGGACAGACCCTCGTTTTTTGTGGTCTGTCCGGATGCGAAGCAGCCTGGGTTTGTTTGCGGCGATACGGATTCCTCGCCGATAACAACTCAGTTCGGCCTATATTCCCCCCCAAATCAACGCCTTACAGCCGTGCGAGAACGTTTTTTCGACCCCATCTGCTATGCATAGTACAGAACGTGATCGCTGCATGCGCATCGCGCTCACCCGACGCAGATACGCCAGGGGAAAACCATCTCGGCCGCGCCTTCAAGGCGCGCCGTAAAAGGAGACCTCATCATGGCCACGCAGGCCCAGATCATCGCCAATCGCGCCAACGCGCAGAAGCGGGTACCCCCTGGGTGCGGACCCAAGACCCCCGAAGGCAAGGCCAAGTCCTGCCTGAACCATGTCTCTCACGGCTTCTCGAGTGCCAACCTTTTCATCGTCATGGAAGATCAGGAGGAATTCAACGGCCTGTTATCGGATCTCACCAACGAATTCCAGCCCGCCACCCCTCACGAACAGATTCTGGTCGAGAAAATGGTTCATCATCAATGGCTGAGTCTCCGCGCCATCCGCCTCCAGTCCGGCGGTCTCATGGTGACCGTTCCCCAAGGCCACATCCACAAGGACCTCGGCCTGCTCATCCGCTATCAAACCACCGCCGATCGGGCTTACCATAAAGCTCACGACGAACTTCTAAAGGCTCAGAAAGAAAGGGAAAAGTCCGAAATTGGCTTCGAATCGAAAAAAGTCGCGGAGCCCGCTGAACGCCCGGTGGAATCGCCCCAAGAGCCACCAGCCGTGACCGAAAAAATAACGGAGAAAACCGCTCCCGTCGCCACACCCAATCCGGACGTCCCGGATTTCACGCCGTTTGAGCACGTACTAGCCGCAGAGCCGGGTATGGGCATCCAGGATTTAATGCGAGCAGCCTGAGAGTGAAAACACTGCGCACCATTGGGAACACAAGCCTTGCACTGGTGGCGCAGGCGGTTTCGCCTCCGAGTTCGGTTTTTCCTCTGAGAAAGGTGAGAAGAATTCACTCGCTAGTCGTCGTCGGACGCAGATTAACGCCAATAAGTAGGTTTGTTTTCATCTGCGTTCATTTGTGTTCATCCCTCCGGCCTTGTTTTTTCCTAGCTTGCAGACCTGCGCCGCTCAGCGACGCCTGAGAGCCACAATTCGCTGACTGAGTCGCGAGGGTTTGACTACCCCCTGCTACGTATGTTAAGTTCTTTAGTTAATCGCACTTCGCCGTTTTCCCTAAATCATGGATGCCACTTTACATGCGCTGGGTCGCATCGTGCTCTACGGGCTGCCGACCTCCTTTCTGGTGATCCTGCTATCTATCTACCTGAAAGTAATGTACTTCAAGCCGTTCGAGAAGATGCTGGCGGCTCGCTACGAGGCTACCGAAGGGGCTCGTAAGGCGGCCGAAGAGAGCCTCGCCCGCGCCAATGCCAAGGCTCAGGAATTCGACGCTGCCCTGCAGCAGGCACGTCACGCGATCTATTCCGAGCAGGAACAATATTTGAAGAAATTGCGCGACCAGCAGGCGGCGGAGACTGAGGCTGCCCACCGTGCCGCCGAAGCCCGTCTGACCCAGGCCCGCGAGCAACTGGCTGCCGACGCGGCAGCGGCCCGGGCAAGCCTGGCGGCACAGGCCGACGTTTTAGCTTCCCAGATCGCCGATGCGATCCTCAACGGGAGGGCCGCGTGAAGAGAATCGCGGCTCTGCTGGTGGGCTTGGGGCTATGCCTGGCTCCTTTGGGTCTGGCGCAGGATGAGAAGGGCGAGAAAAAGGGCTCCATGTCCGAGCCGAGTATGGCTTGGGAACTGGCTAATTTCGCTGTTCTCGTGGGTCTGTTTGGATACTTCGCGGTGAAGAATGGTGGACCCTTTTTCAATGCGCGGGCGGCCGAAATCCGCAAAGGAATCGACGACGCCGAGAAGCTCAAGGCGGAATCGGATGCCAAAATCTCGGCAATCAACAGCAAGTTGGGCCGTCTGGACGCGGAGATTGCGTCTATGCGGGAATCTGCGGGAGCCGAGCGCCGGGCAGCCGAGCAGCGTTTGAAAGAGGAAACCGAGCGCGAGCTGCAGCGTATCAGCGCACATGCCGACGCCGAGATGGTCACCGCCGGGAAGTCAGAACGGGTGGCGCTGCAGCGGTATGCAGCCAAACTTGCGCTGGAACTCGCTGAGACCAAAGTACGGGCTCGTATGAACCCGAACACTGAAGACGCCCTGGTGCAAGCTTTTGTACACGGGCTCGGGACTGCCAGTCCACGACCGCAAACGCATAACTAAAAAAGAATGACTTCTTCCGTAGTGGTAACCCGATACGCCAATGCCTTGGCCGACGTCGTCATGGGCGGAGCGGGCGCGGGTATTCAGCCGGGCGATGCGGCGGCGCAATTGCGCGCCTTTGCCCAGGAGACGGAGGATTCGCCAGACCTCCGCAACGTCCTTACCTCACCCAGTGTGTCTCTGGCGCGCAAGCGCGCGGTCATCTCGCGAATCGCGGAGTTGCAGGGGGCGTCCCGGATTGTGCGTAATTTCCTGCTGGTCTTGAGCGATCACCGGCGGTTGGACGCGCTGACGGACGTTGCGTCAGCGTTTGAGTCGATTATCGACGAGCGCCTGGGGTTTGCTCGGGCGAGCATCCAGTCTGCGGAGGCTTTACGGCCGGAGCAGCAGGATACTCTGGTGCGCAAGATTTCTGAGATGACAGGCAAGAGCGTTCGTCCCACCTACACGGTGAATCCGGACCTGGTGGGAGGAGTCGTGGTGAACGTCGGTTCCAAAGTTTACGACGGCTCGGTGCGTGGCCAGTTGGCTGCGCTGGAGCGCCGGTTGGTTACAGGATAGGTGCCCTGACGGTCGCCGGCTTACATGTGCTGTGGCCGTGGGGGAGAGTGGTTTGGTTGTAGTTAGGTGCCCTTGATGTCGCTGGCTTACTGAGCCGTGACCGTCAGGGAGCGGTTAAGACAAGACTGCAAGTCTGGAGACAGAAGTCAGAATGGCTCATATCAGAGCGGACGAAATTACCAGCATTCTCCGGCAGGAGATTGAGAACTACGAACGCGCGATCGATGTTTCCGAAGTTGGTTCGGTGATCTCGGTGGGCGACGGGATCGCGCGAATCCATGGTCTCGAGAAGGTCATGGCGGGCGAGTTGATCGAGTTCGGACACGGCGTTTCAGGCATCGCGATGAACCTGGAGGAAGACCAGGTCGGCGCGGTGCTGCTCGGGCGAATATCAGCACATTGTCGAGGGTTCGGAAGTGCGGCGCACCGGTCGAATTATGTCGGTGCCGGTGGGCGAGGCGCTGATCGGCCGCGTGGTGGATGCGCTGGGCCGTCCGATTGACGGCAAAGGTCCCATTGCGACCGACCAGTTCAACCATGTGGAACGTATTGCGCCGGGCGTGGTCGATCGCCAACCGGTGAAGCAGCCCATGCAGACCGGTATCAAAGCCATCGACGCGATGATCCCGATCGGACGCGGGCAGCGCGAGTTGATCATCGGCGATCGCCAGACGGGCAAGACGGCCATCGCGCTCGACACGATCATCAATCAGAAGGGCGGCGACCTGATCTGCATCTATGTCGCGATCGGGCAGAAGCGCTCGACGGTCGCCCAGGTGGTGAAGACGCTCGAAGATGCCGGCGCGATGGAGTATTCCATTGTGGTTTCGGCCTCGGCATCCGATCCCGCTCCCATGCAGTATCTGGCGCCCTACGCGGGATGTGCGATGGGCGAGTATTTCCGCGACAAGGGCGGCCACGCGCTTGACGATTTACGACGATCTTTCGAAGCACGCCGCGGCCTATCGCGAGATTTCGCTGCTGCTGCGCCGTCCGCCGGGACGCGAGGCTTATCCGGGCGACGTGTTCTTCCTGCATAGCCGTTTGCTCGAGCGCGCCGCCAAGCTGTCGGATGCGAAGGGCGGGGGATCGCTCACTTCGCTGCCGTTCATCGAAACGCAGGCGGGCGACGTTTCGGCGTACATTCCGACCAACGTCATCTCGATTACCGACGGCCAGATTTATCTGGAAGCCGATCTGTTCAACTCCAACGTGCGTCCCGCGATCAACGTGGGACTGTCGGTCAGCCGCGTGGGCGGCAGTGCGCAGATCAAGGCTATGCGCTCCATCGCCGGCACGCTGCGTCTCGATCTGGCGCAATATCGCGAACTGGCGGCTTTCGCGCAGTTCGGCTCGGATCTCGACAAGGCCTCGCAGGCGCAGTTGAATCGCGGCAGGCACCTGGTGGAGATCTTGAAGCAGCCCCAGTATGCGCCGCTGCCGGTCGAGAAGCAGGTCGCCATTATCTACGCCGCCACACAGGGCCACATCGACGATCTTCCCATCGAGCGTTGCCGCGCCTTTGAAACCGGATTGTACAGCTACATCGACAATGCCAAGCCGGCCATCTGGGCGACGATTAGGGAAAAGAAAGTCCTTGATGACGCGCTGAAGAGCGATCTCAACACGGTCATCAAAGACTTCAAGCAGCGGTTCGTCGCTGACGGGCAGCC
The DNA here is from genome assembly GCA_963747535.1 of Terriglobia bacterium. GTDB lineage: Bacteria > Acidobacteriota > Terriglobia > Bryobacterales > Bryobacteraceae > CAVVFX01. Next base: position 95,508 of record CAVVFX010000022.1, on the reverse strand, counting down.
GGCCGCGGCAGCCAGGGCGTAGCCTGCTATGCCGAGTCTCATAGACATCCGGCGGAGAATCCGCTCGGTTAAGAACACGCAGCAGATCACGCAGGCCATGAAGATGGTTTCGGCGGCGAAGCTGCGGAGGGCGCAGGAGAAGGTGCTGGCCGCGCGGCCGTATACCAGGCTGCTGGACGACGTGCTGGCCGATCTGGCAGCCGCCGCGCAGGGCGATCCCGATGTGGGATCGAATCCTTTGCTGGCGCAGCGTGAGGAGAAGCGCATCGAACTGCTGTTCTTCACCAGCGACAAAGGCCTCGCCGGCGCGTTTAACTCGAATTTGATCAAAGCTTCTTTGCGTTTCTATGCGGACCATCCGGATGCGGAACTCAGCTTGGTGTTACTGGGACGCAAAGGACGCGATTTTTATAAGAAGCGCAATGCCCGGATCCTGGCCGAGCATGTGAATGTGTTGAACAAGGCCACCTACGCGGATGCTGCGGCGATAGCGAGGGCCACGGTGGAGCGCTTCAGGAACGGCGAGATCGATTCGGTTTATCTGTTGAACAACGAGTTCAAAAGCGTGATCCTGCAGCGCCTCTCGGTGAAGAAGCTGTTGCCCGTGAGGCTGCCGGAAAAACAGCTGGATCACGATACAATTTTCGAACAGCCACCGGTCGAAATCCTGGAGCGTCTGCTGCCGCGTTTCATCGAAGTCGAGATCTTCCGGTCGATGCTGGAGACGACGGCGGCGGAACACGCCGCGCGGATGACGGCCATGGATGCCGCGTCGACCAACGCCAAGGAAGTGATCGAAACTTTGACGTTGAATATGAACCGCATCCGGCAGGCGGCAATTACGAAAGAGATTATCGAGGTCGTCAGTGGCGCGGCGGCGGCTGAGGAATAAACAGACAACCGTACGGCGGACCATCGTTTTTTGTGGTCGGCCCGGCTGCGCAGCAGCCGTTTAACAAGGAAGAGATTATATATGGCAACAGTAGCAACACCTGTTAACGTCGTTGGCAAGGTGGTCCAGATCGCGGGACCAGCCGTCGACTGCGAGTTTCCGGAAGGACATATTCCTGAGATCTTCACGGCGATCCGCATTACCAGCGAAGGATTCGATGTCCCGACGCCGATCGACATCATCTGCGAAGCGGCGCAGCACATCGGCGAAGGTCGCGTCCGCACCATCGCCATGCAGCCCACCGAAGGCATGGTGCGCGGTATGAAGGCGATCAGCCTCGGCGTGCCGATCACGGTCCCGGTCGGCAAGGAAACGCTGGGCCGCGTGCTCAATGTGATCGGGCAGCCGGTGGACAATATGGGCCCGGTCAACGCGACGCATTTTCTGCCCATCCACCGGCCCGCGCCCTCCTTTGAAGATCAATCGACCCGTCTCGAAATGTTTGAGACCGGTATCAAGGTGATCGATCTGCTCGAGCCGTATCTGCGCGGCGGCAAGATCGGCTTGTTCGGTGGCGCAGGCGTCGGCAAGACCGTCATCATCATGGAACTGATCAACAACATCGCCATGAAGCACGGCGGTGTTTCGGTGTTCTCCGGCGTGGGCGAGCGCACTCGCGAAGGCAACGACCTTTGGCTTGAAATGCAGGAATGCGGCGTCATCGATCCGCATGATTACAAAAAGTCCAAGGTGGCGCTGGTATATGGCCAGATGACCGAGCCGCCCGGGGCGCGTCTGCGCGTCGGCCTGACCGGTCTCACCGTCGCCGAGTATTTCCGCGACGAAGAAGGGCAGGACGTGCTGCTCTTCATCGACAACATTTTCCGCTTCACCCAGGCCGGTTCGGAAGTGTCGGCGCTGCTGGGACGCATGCCGTCGCGCAGTGGGTTATCAGCCCAACCTGGCCACCGAAATGGGCGAACTGCAGGAGCGCATCACGTCGACCAAGAAGGGCTCGATCACTTCGGTGCAGGCCATCTACGTGCCTGCCGACGACTACACCGATCCCGCTCCCGCGACCGCGTTCGCGCACCTCGACGCCACGACCAATCTTTCGCGCGCGATCGCCGAACTCGGCATCTATCCGGCGGTCGATCCGCTGGCTTCCACGTCCCGCATTCTCGATCCGCGCATCATCGGGCAGGAGCACTACGATTGCGCCCAGCAGGTGAAGGGAATTCTGCAGCGCTACAAAGATCTGCAGGATATCATCGCGATTCTGGGCATCGACGAATTGTCCGACGACGATAAGCTCATTGTGGCCCGGGCGCGTAAGATTCAGAAATTCCTTTCGCAGCCGTTCCATGTGGCCGAACAGTTCACCGGCTTGAAGGGCAAGTACGTCAAGCTTGCCGACACCATTCGCAGCTTCCGGGAAATTGCCGAAGGGAAGTATGACGATCTGCCCGAGCAGGCGTTCTATCATGCAGGGCACGCTCGAGGATGTGATCGAAAAGGCTGCGCAGCTGAAGAGCCAGGAAAAATAGCCATGGCGGACGAAGGCGTACTGCAACTCGAGATCGCGACGCCGGAACGGCAGTTGGTCGAGACGGAAATTCTGGAAGCGCAGATTCCGTGTCTGGACGGTTTTATCGGCGTGCTCCCCGGGCACGCCGCCCTGGTATCGGAGTTGAAGCCCGGCGTCCTGACGTATCGCACGTCGACTGAGACGAAAGTTCTCGCGGTTTATGGTGGCTTTGTCGAGGTCCTGGATAATCGCGTGCGGGTGCTCGCGGACGATGCCGAGCGTAAGGAAGATATCGATATACGGAAGGCGCACGAAGAGTTGGAACGAGTGACTGCCATATGTGAGGCACAGGGCGTTGATGCGGATCCGGCGATTGCGTTGTTCGAGGCCCAGCGTGCGGAAGCGCGGCTCGAAGCTGCGATGAAGCAGCTCTGAAAATTGCGCATCTCTGACACTTATCCTACTGAGCCGTGACCGTGAGGGAGCGGTTGGCGCGCAACTCTAGCGACGCTGTGTTTAGCTCCACCTTCTGAAGGACTATGCTCTAGCCGGGTATAGTCAAGTAGTGCCCACTCGCAGAGAATTTCTGACGTCGGCCGCTGCCGCCAGCGCGGCGCAGGCACCAGTGAACGGCCGGAATCCGAACATTCTGTTCCTGATGGCGGATCAGTTTCGCTACGATTGTCTGGGCGCGAACGGCAATCGAATCGTTCAGACGCCCAACCTGGACCGGCTCGCGGTGGAGTCGGCGAATTTCAGTAATGCGTTCGTACAGGCGCCGGTGTGCGTGCCGTCGCGGGTCAGTTATTTCACCGGACGTTATCCGCACAGTCACAAGAACCGCGTGAATTATACCCCGTGCGATACGCGCGAGGTGTTTCTGCAGCGGATGTTGAAAGACGCGGGCTATCAGACCGGCACCGTCGGGAAACTGCACCTCTATCCGCCGACTGCGGAACATGCTCGCGAGACCGGCTGGGACCGCGTGCTGCTTCACGATGGCGTAGGCTCGACCGATCCGTATTCTGACTACAATACCTGGCGCCGCGCCAATGATCCTCATGCGGCCACTCCTTATACGGCGCTGGCCAGGAGCGTGGCTGCGGGCAGGAATCCGTTTCGCGCGGCCGTCGATTACGAGTTCAGTCCGGAGCACTGGACCGGGGAACAGACTTGTAAGATGCTGCGCGAGTTTGCGGCGGCGCGGAAGCCGTTTTTTCTCTACTCGTCATTCTTCAAGCCGCACTCGCCATTCAACACGCCGGCTCCGTACGACTCGATGTATGACGGAGTCGAGATTCCCCTCCCCGGGCGTACGACGCTCGAAGATATTCAGAAGCTGCCGCTGCCATTACAGAAGTTGATTCTTCGCGGCCGGCAGCCGGACTACCTGACCACACCCGAGCGGCTGCAATGGATATATCGCAGCTACTACGGCGCCGTCTCGATGGTGGATTACGAGATTGGCCGCATTTTGACAGAGCTTGAAAAGTCAGGCCAGGCGCGCGACACCATAGTGATCTTCGGGACCGATCATGGTGCCCAGTTACTGGAGCACGGGTTGATGGATAAGAATGTGTTCTTCGAAGCGTCGGTCCACGTACCCTTTCTGTTTCGCTATCCGGGTGGCGTTGGGCCAGGGAAACGGGACGAGCTGGTCGAGATGGTGGATCTGGCGCCCACCCTGCTCGAGCTATGCGGGATCGCGGTGCCAAAATATGTGCAGGGCCGCAGTTTGACTAAGCGGGCAGTCGCGCGCGAGATGGTGTTTTCGGAAAATATCATTCCGGAGATCATCACCGGAGGTGCCTTGGATATGGCGTTTGTTCCCTCACAAGGCGTCGCGGGAATACGGCATCCGGACGCCAAGATGGTTCGCACAAAACAGTGGAAGATGACACACTATCCCGGGCATGGAGGCGAGTTGTACGATCTGGTGAACGATCCCCATGAGGAGCGCAACCTGATCGACGATGCGGCGCAGCGGGGGAGGGTGGCGGATTTCAAACAGGCGCTCCTCGACTGGATGATTACGGCGGACGAGAATGACCAGATCGCGGAGCGGTGGTTGGTTTAGGGGCAATGCCAGCGTTGCAGGAAGAAGGTCGCGATCGGTGGGAGCGAGAGAGTCAGGAGTGAAGTAACGAGGCAGATCCTGCGCAGGAGTGGTGAGCCTTTCCTTACGAACAATCCCACTGCGAGGGCCAGGAGACCGAGGGGCACGTCCAACATCCACGCCTCGATCACGCCCAAGCCGGGGCCGGGATTGTCCCCGCAGGGTCCGGGGAACGCGGCTCCATAGATACAAAAGATACCCCAGATCACGGCTACCGATCCGAATACGAGCGCAGAGATCTGGAGTAGGATTGCTATGCCGGTAGGTTTTGGTCCGCCTGGCGTGATCAATGCCGGCCCGGAGCCACTTGCGTTATTCATATCGGCAAGTCATGAGCGCGGCCGGATCGGAATCCGGCCCTCGCTCTACTGCAACACTAAATCGCCCTGGCCGTTGGAGCCTTTGTCTTCCGGCGGTGCATCCGGCAACACACACGCAGCGGCCACCTTGTCGTTGAGCTCCAGGTTCACCAGCCGGACACCTTGCGTCGATCTTCCGGCCTGGCGGATTTCTCCCGAGCCGATGCGAATCATCTGCCCGTCCTTCGAGACGATCATCAACTCGGTATCTTCCTTGACCGACAGTATCGCCACAACCATCCCGTTGCGCGCGGTCGTCTTCATGTTGATGACGCCTTTGCCGCCGCGGTTCGTTAAACGGTATTCTCCCACCTGAGTGCGTTTGCCATAACCATTCTCGGAGATCGAGAGCATGAGGGCATCCTCGCGCACCACCTCGGCGCCGACGATATAGTCGCCTTCTTCCAGGTCCATGGCGCGCACACCGCGAGCCGGACGGCCCATGGCGCGAACCTGCGTCTCCTGGAATTTGATCGCCTGGCCTTCGTGGCTGCCGAGGAAGATCAGGTCGCTGCCGCTGCTGAGACGCGCGGCGATGAGTTCATCGCCTTCGTCCAGGCCCAGCGCGATGATGCCGCGCGACATCGGATTGTCGAACTCGGTGAGCTCGCACTTCTTGATGACCCCGTTTCGGGTCACCATCACGATGTGTTTCTCGGGCACGAATTCCTGCACGGCGAGGAATGCCTTGACGGTCTCATCAGGCTGCAGGTTGATCAGGTTGCTGATGTTCTTACCTTTGCCTGTTGTGGAGGCGTCGGGAATCTCGTAGATCTTGAGCCAGTAGACGCGGCCCATGTTGGTGAACACCAGGAGATAAGCGTGGGTCGATGCAACCAGGAAATACTCTACGAAATCCTCGGTCCGCGTGCCCATGCCGATGCGGCCCTTGCCTCCGCGCGACTGCCGGCGATACGTGTCGACGGCCGTGCGTTTCAGGTAACCACCATGCGTGACGGTCACCGCGACATCTTCCACGGCAACCAGGTCTTCGATGTTGATGTCTCCGGTGTCCTCGACGATCTGGGTGCGGCGCTCGTCGCCGTATTCCTTGCGGACTTCTTCGAGTTCCTTGATGATGACTCCACGCAGGACCTTCTCCGAACCCAGGATTTCCAGGTAGCCCATGATGCGCTTCTGGATATCGGCGAGTTCATCGATAATCTTCTGCTGCTCCATGCCGGTCAGGCGCTGCAGTTGCAGTTCGATGATGGCCTGGGCCTGCTTTTCGCTTAACTGGCGAAGAGGATCGGCGTTGACCGCGCGAAGATAGACTTCGTCGAATTTGAATTGTGTGGACGCGGCTACCAGCGATTCGCGGGCTTCCTTCGGGGACTTGGCTGCGCGAATCAGCCGGATGACTTCGTCGATGTTCTCGAGAGCCAGCTTGAACCCGAGTAGGATATGTTCGCGCTCGCGCGCTTTCCGCAGCAGGAAATCAGTGCGGCGGCGAACCACATCGATGCGGTGTTCGATGAAGAACCTGATGGTGTCGATCAGGCCCAGTTCACGCGGTTGGCCATTGACGATCGACAGGTTGATGATGCCGAAGCTGATCTGCAGTTGGGTCTGCTTGTACAGATTGTTGAGCACCACCTCGGCCTGCTCGCCCCGCTTCAGTTCGTAGACGATGCGGTAGCCGTCGCGGTCGCTGTGATCGACGACATCCGAGATGCCTTCGATCTTCTTTTCGTTGACCAGCGCGGCGGTTTCCTTGATCAGCCGGGATTTGTTGACCTGGTAAGGGATCTCGGTGACGACGATTTGCTCGCGGTCCTTGCCCATGCGCTCGATGGACGCTTTCGCTCGAATCTTGATGCTGCCCCGGCCCTTGGTGTACGCATCGATAATGCCCTGGCGCCCGAGAATCAGGCCGCCGGTGGGGAAATCGGGCCCTTTGACGATATCCAGGATTTCGAGCAGCTGAGTTTCAGGTTTCTTGACCAACAGGATGGTGGCATCCAGAATCTCGCGCAGATTGTGCGGCGGAATATTGGTCGCCATGCCCACCGCGATGCCGGAGGAGCCATTGATCAGCAGGTTGGGAACGCGCGTCGGCAAGACTTCAGGCTCAACCGTACTGTCGTCATAGTTGGGCTTGAAGTCGACCGTCTCCATGTCGATGTCTTCGAGCAGCGCGGTCGCGATCCACGAGAGCCTGGCTTCGGTGTACCGCATGGCCGCGGGCGGGTCGCCGTCGACCGAACCGAAGTTACCCTGGCCGTTGATCAGCGGGTAGCGCATGGTGAAATCCTGCGCCATGCGGACCAGCGATTCATATACCGGACTGTCGCCGTGCGGGTGGTATTTTCCAAGCACGTCGCCGACGATTCTGGCGCACTTCTTAGTAGGTCGATTGGGCAACAGGCCCATGTCGTGCATGCCGTAGAGGATGCGCCGGTGCACCGGCTTCAATCCGTCACGAATATCGGGCAGCGCGCGGCCTACGATCACGCTCATGGCGTAATCGAGATAGGATCGGCGCATCTCGTCTTCGATATTGATGGGGACGAGGTTCTTGTTGTCACCGTCACCACCACCGGGAAGTGGTGGCTGTTCCGGCGTAGGGGGTCCTGGGGGATTGTCCTGATCTGCCATATGAAGGGGTTAACTTAAATTGTACCAAGAATTTAGGAGAAAACAAAGATGGCTGGGCCAGACCCGCTGCAGCCCCCCGGCGAGCGTTGTTTTCGCGCATCAACTGCAGGCCGACGATCGTTGTTTGTAGTCTGCCAGGCTGCCCAGCAGTGCCGCGCCGCTAAGCGCTAGCGGGGAGAGTCGTTTGAGTCTTCCGGCCCAGCTGAGCGGCCGGAGATTTCGAAACTACAGCCGAAAGAGGTAATGGGCGCGTCTCACCTCCGGTGCGGCAGGCGGCCGAAGCCGTCCGCCGCCGGTCAGGCGACCGCCCAACATTATTTTGCGGCGAAATAACAGGTTCCATCGACGTAGGTTGCCTGAATGTCGATCTTCCTGCGCTCTTCGTCGTATCTAAAAACCACGATGTCGGCACGGTCGCCGGCATGCAGTCCTTGCTGGCGTTGCGGAATGTGGGTCGAGCGCGCGGGATTGATGGTGGCGGTTTGGACGGCGTCGCGCAGGGAGAGTCCACCGAGACGCATGAGATTTTCAATGCCGCGGTCAATGCGTAGCGCGGACCCTGCCAGTTTCTCTGTGCCGGCCAATACGACCCGTCCGTCCGGTGTGTGGTCCACGGCCTGTTCGCCGAGTTGATAGCGTCCGAAGGCCGCGCCGGCGGGTGCTGCGGCGTCGGTGACGAGAATACTGCGCTCGACAGTTTTGGCGCGCAGAGCCACTTTCAGAAAGGATGCAGGCAGATGGATGCCGTCGACGATGAAGCCGGCGCTCAACCGATCGTCGGCAAGTTGGTCCCAAATGTAGTTGGGATGGCGGCGCAGGATGGCATGAGCTCCATTGCCGAGGTGCGTCGACATAGTGGCTCCGGCGCGGACCGCGTCGTCGATTTGTTCGGTGGTGGCGCCCGTGTGTCCGATGCTGACGGTGACACCCTCGGCAACCAGGGTCTCGATGTAGTGCGGGGCTTCGGGCCAATGGGGCGAGAGCGTGACGAGACGGATGAGTCCCTGGGTCGCATCGCGCCAGCGGGCCCATTCATCCAGGTCGGGCGGGCGGACCCACCGGCGAGGATGCGCACCGCGGGGTCCGTCCTCGGGACCGATATACGGTCCTTCGACGTGGATGCCTGCAATCAGGGCGGCCTCCGGGATCTGCTGTTTCGCGCGCCAGAGATTCTGCAAAGCGCCCAGCATGTCGCCGGGCGATCCGGTGATCACGGTGGGGAAGAAGCGCGTGATGCCGGTCTTTACGAGAGCCTGAATGGAACGAGAGATCTCTGCGAGAGAGACCGACGGATCAATGAAGTCAACCCCTGCATAGCCGTTGACCTGTATATCGATGAAGCCGGGGGCGAGATACTGTCCGTCAAGATTTGCACCCGGGAGTTCGCAGGGTTCGATTGTGTTGATGAGCTGGTTAAAGCTGAGAGTGATCGGGTCGCCGGTTGCGACATCGATGCCGGAACAATTCATAGAGTCACCGTTTTATCCACTTTTTTCTCACACCTTACTAACAGCTGGGCCGCTATAACCTGATGAGAAATCGGGCCGATAAAAGCTGTTGAAAATCGACTGAATGGGGTCGATCAGCACTAGCGCTGAGGGCCTCTCTCACGATACAACGGAACAGTCGAATGGCTGCGGCGTTGAGCCGGTGGTAAATCTCGGGGGAGGTGGCCACGGTTGGCGCCGCAGATCCGTTTCGACCTGCACATTGGCTTGTCAGTTTCAGCCGCTAACCGCGGGGCATGTCGCGGTCCAACGTGTCTGAAACCTGCGCCTTTGCCGCCGGAGATTTTGCAGCTTCACGCGCGGTGCCGTAGATGCTCGAGATGGGCCAGTGTCTCGAAGATCGCAAAGCGCAGATGGAATGGCGGCAGGACGCGAGGCCACAGCACGCGGGTCAGTTCAAACGGGGTTGCGGGTCCCCGCGCGAGTGCCTCCTGCAACTGATCGCAGCGGCGCTGGTGAGTCGCGATTGCGCGGGCGATCCAGGCGCGATGATTCCGAAATGGCCGTCCGTGCGAGGGCAGGACCAGGTCGACGTCCAGTTCCGCTACTGCTCTCAGGGATTCCAGATAGTCTCCCAATGCATCGACTCCGGGGTGCCAGCCGATATTGGGCGAAATCTTCTCCAGCATGTGATCGCCGGAAAACAGCAGGCGGTGCCGGCGATTGTAGAGACACAAATGACCAGGCGAATGGCCTGGCGTGATCAGGATTTCAAACTCGCCCGCATCGGTGAGGACGCGCTCGCCCGAACCGGCTGGGAGGTCGGGGGCAAGTTGGTGGAAGCTCGCGCGAACCGGACCCATGGAGAGCTCAATTTGGTCCACCGCGGAAGCGGGCACTCCGGCGTCGCGCAGAATACCGCGTTCCCATTGCTCCGCGGCCGCGCTGTCCGACATCATATGCAGCGCCTGCGACTCAACCGGCGAGATCCGCAGCCTCGCCCCTGAAAGGCGCAGAAGGCGGGGTGCGAGGCCGATGTGGTCGGGGTGATAGTGACTGACGACGAGTTCCTCCATACGACTCCAGTCGACAGCCAGCCTGGCGCGGGCCACATCGAGTGCACCGAAGCACTCCGACGTATCCATTCCAGCATCGATCAGGATGAAACTGCTACCGCGGCGCAACAGATAGACGTTCAAGTTGCCCAGATCGAAGGGCAGCGGCAATTCTACCAGATGAATCCCCTTGGGGAGTGACACCGGGGACTTACCCGCGCGCCCGCACGCGCTCGAGAACGGCCTTGGCGCGGTCTGAGTATTCCGGGTCGTTGGCGAGATGCTGCGCCTCACGTTCGATCACCGGCCGGTCGGCAACCGCTAACGCGAATTGGAGCATGACCCAGCAGCGCATGGCGCCGCGCGGGGCCATGGCTTCGGATTTCAGCATTTCGCGGTAGGCATCGGTCATCAATTGGGTGCGGAACAAACTCATCGCGTAGAGCATCTGCGCACCCGGATCATCACCCTTCCTCGCAACCTGCTCGGAGACCATGAGCGCCTGGCCTGCCTGTCCCATGGAGAACTGATCCAGTGCGAACTTGACTGCCGCGCGGTTGACTGGAAGAACCGAGGCCAGTACCTTGGTTTCATCCAAGCGGACATCCTGGACCAGGTCCCTGTAACGACGATCTATGAACACGGTGGGTTGCGGCTTGTCGCTGGTCAGGATCGTATCGCCTGTCGAAGAATCTCCCTTGTGCGGGGCGAAGTAATGATAACCCGCAAGCGAGCCCACACCCAGGAACAACATGGCCGCCACCGTCCAGACGATTTTCTTCCCCGCGCCGGCGGCCTTCTCCTCTTGCGCGGCGTTCATTAGCCGTGGCGCGTGACCGTCGAGTGCCTTCGTACGTTCCGCGCGGCAAGGGGAGCACTGGGCGAGATGCTGATCGAAAGCTTCGCGAACCAGGTCCGGAGCGCTGGCCAGATTGAAGGCGCCGGGGCACAGCTGAAAAACGACGCCCGGCGGGCTGGCCAATGCCTGCTGCATCAGCAGCAGGGCCCGGAGCAGATCCCCGCAGTAGTGGCATTTATCCAAGTGGCGCCGCAAGTTATCACTTGGAGGCGTCGATTGTTGAGCGGCATCCCAAAGCACCACCATCCGGGCTTCGTACGCCGTCTTCAGGCCAATCGCGTGCATCGCAGGAGTGAGGTCGTAAAAGGAATTGTCGAGTTGCAACGATATAGCGCGGCCTTCGGGTTGCAGGGGATTGGCAAAGACCCGCGAGACGACGGGAACCAGATCGTCGTCCATGGGAGGCGGCGCGCCAAACAGACGCGCGATTCGTGCGGTGACGCGAGCAAAAACCGGTCCCACGGCATTGAGGGGCCGGCAAGCCGCGGCCGCCGTTTCTTCCCAGGTCACGTTCTCCATTGCACGTTTGCGGAGAATGACCCGCTCGGTGTCGGTCAGGAGCGAGAAGACACGAGCGGCCGGCGAATCCTCCGTACCTGAATGGGGCGGCGCGTAGGCAGGTAGGACTTCTCCGCGGGTGACGTCCTCACCCTCGAATTCGGCGCACATCCGGATCTCACCATGGGCGCCGCGGGCGTGCATGTCGCGCTGCCGCTCGTTGATCAGGGCAGTCCACACTGCTACGGACTCGACCCACCTGGTGAGACTCTCTTCCCCATCCCACGAGTGGCCGGTGCGCAGCAGATTTGTGAAGCAGTCATGCAGAAAATCGTTCAGACTCGAGTATCCGGTGCTGAAACGGCATACCCGGGCACTCCCGTGAACGTATTTCTTATAAAGTTCGGTGCGGGCCCGGCGGTCGCCGCCGAGAGATCGATTGAAGAGGTCAAGTTCAGTGGGATTGGCCATGCCGTGAAAGCCTATTCTACTTCTCTCGCATCGGGAACGGTACATTAGTGGAACGATGCATGAGAACGAACCGGTGCGGATTCCGATTACGGATGTCTTTGATCTGCACAGTGTGCCGCCGGGCGATGCGCGAGACGTGGTCGACGAATACCTGGAGGAAGCTCGCAAACTGGGTTTGAAAGCGTTGCGAATTATCCACGGGCGAGGCATTGGCGCACAGCGCGAAATGGTACGGAAAGTCCTGGCCTCGAAGGATTATGTCGCCGATTTTCGGGATGCTCCTGCCGAAGCGGGCGGATGGGGCGCCACCGTTGTAACCTTGCGAGAGGGTCGTGGTGAAGAGTGAAGTGGTGCAGAGTGAAGTGGTGCAGAGTGAAGATGAGCGGCAAGTCGCGGAGGCTGGGCTGGTTGGTTGCTCTACTGGCTGGGAGCGGGTGCGCTCCGGGCCAGAATGAAGCGCCGATTCGCGTCGACGTGAAGGTGGTCAGTGTTCTGTGCACCGTTTACGACAGTCGCAGAGCGCTCGTCAAAGATCTCGCCAAAGACGATTTCGAGATTCGCGAGGATGGGAAGGCACAGGAGATCCGCTATTTCTCGCGCGAGACGGATCTGCCGCTCACCATTGCCATGCTGGTGGACGTCAGCGGAAGCGTACGAAGCTTCTTACAGCAGGAGAAGGACACCGCAGTCCAATTCTTCCGCGGCGTACTGCGGCCGCAGGATCAGGCGATGCTCACAGGCTTCTCGAGCACAGTAGTGCTGTGGCAGGGCTTTACCCCGTCCGTTGGGCTCCTTGGGTTTGCGCTTGAGGGGATGCACGCCGTCCCCTTCAAGGGGCTTCCCAAGGACGGGGGGCCTATGCCCACCACTTTGCTCTACGACGCCGTGTCATCGGTTGCGCTGAATCAACTGAACGGCCTCTCCGGACGCAAAGCCATGGTCATCATTTCCGACGGTATCGACATCGGCAGTCGGACCAATCTCCAGACAGCGGTGCGGCAGGCGCAGACCGCCAACGCGATTGTCTATAGTATTTGCTATCCGAATCCGCACGAATCGGGCTGCGGGTATTTGAAAAGCCTCTCGGACCCGACCGGAGGGCGCATGTTCGACCTGGCGTCGAAAATCCCGCTGGGTGAAATTTTTCGAATGATCGAAGCCGAATTGCGGAGCCAGTATTCACTGGGCTTTGTGCCGCCGAACGCCACCTGGGATGGATCGTTCCACAGACTGCAGGTTCGAGTGCGGCGGAATGGCCTGCGAGTATTCGCTCGCAAGGGTTATTACGCTAAGGATTGACGCGAAATGTGCGGCCGGACACCTGTGTCCTGGTATGGAGTCACCCCAAGGTCGCCAGAACGTCAGAGCGGTTCCTTCGCGCCGGCCGCGATTACCGAAGGGCGGCAATCCATAGACAGTAACCTGGTCACGTCCTCCGGTGTCATGGGACGGCCATACAGGTAGCCCTGCACGCGGTCGCAACCGGCGCGCCGTAACACACGCGCCTGATACTGCCGTTCTACGCCCTCGGCGATGACATCGATATTCAGGCCGCGGGCCAGCGCCGTAATGGCGCGGATCAGCGGTGGAATCTCTTCACTCTCGGAAATGGCTCTTACGAACGAGAGATCGATCTTCAGCGACTGAATGGGCAGGCGCTGTAAATAGGCGAGCGACGAGTAACCGGTTCCAAAGTCATCGATCGAGACTTGCACGCCCATTTCGCGGAGCCGTTCCAGGTCGGCGCGCGCCTCGCCGGACTCCTGCATCAACACGGTCTCGGTTAGTTCCAGTTCGAGAAGCTCAGCGGGAATTCCGGATTCCCGCAACGCGTTCTGGACCGTCTCGATGAAATCGGGACGCGCAAATTGCCAGGCGGAGACATTCACAGCGACTCTGAGCGGATGACCGCTCTCATACCAACGGCGGCTCTGGCGGCAAGCTTCGTTCAGCACCCACGTGCCGATCTCGACGATGAGGCCGCTTTCTTCTGCGACGGGGATGAACTCACCCGGACTGACGGGGCCGAGGTCGCGGCCGCTCCAGCGGAGAAGCGCCTCGACGCCGATCATCCGATCGCCTTTCAGGTCGTGCTGCGGCTGATAGAAGAGACTCAGTTCGCCGCGCTCCAGCGCACGATGCAGTTGGTTCTGTATTTTGAGGCGCCGTTCCAAGCCGGCGATCATCACGGGAGCAAACTGCAGGAAGCGGTTGCGCTCGGAGCCTTTAGCGCGATACATGGCGGTGTCGGCGTTGCGTCGGAGGGTCTGAACATCCTCGCCGTCCCAGGGGTACATGCTGCACCCGATGCTGGCGCTGACGAACAACTCCTGTCCTCCGGCATCGAAAGGAGTCTCGAAGCATCCGAGAATCTCTCGAGCCAGGGAGTCCGCTTCCTGGCGATTCCACATCGGATCGATGAGGACAGTGAACTCGTCGCCGCCCATGCGCGCTACCAGGCCGCGCTGATCGACCAGGCGGGACAATCTTTCACCCACCGCCTTGAGCAGCGAGTCGCCGGTTTCGTGCCCCAACGTATCATTTACGAGCTTGAAGCGGTCGAGATCAACGTAGAAGATGGCCAGCGGCCGGTGGCTAGCCCCTGAAGAGGAGATGCCTTGCTGCAAACGTTGTTCGAATAGTTCCCGGTTGGCGAGTCCGGTCAGTTTGTCATGCTGAGCGTCCCACTGAACCCCGTCCGTCATCAGGCGGTGCTCGATGGTGAGGGCTGCCAGTTTGACCGCGGTAGCCAGCTTATCGCTCTCCTGTGCGCTGGGTAAATCAGTTCGCTCCGTGGTCACATGAACCACGGCCAGGTGATCGTTTCTGCTGGAAAGGACCGGTAATTGCCACGTCGTGCGGAAGCCGAGATCGAATTCCGGACTTGCGGGCTCGATCGGCTGGTACACCGTTAACTTGCCCTCTTCTCCAGCAGGTGGGGTACTGCCTGGGAGAATCGGAGTTACGTCAATTGTGCAGCGAGACTTGGGGAACTGCGCTTCGAGCAATTGGGTCAGCTTGAGCATTACGGTAGGCAGTGGTTCGTGGCGAGCTGCCATTTCGAGAATCGTGCGCCTGCCGCGTTCAAATTCTTCCGCCCGCTTCCTCCAGGTGATATCTCTGCCGATCCCGAGAATCTCGACCGGTTTACCGTTCTTATAGCTGATCGTAACCTGGAAATCCAGGTACACGTACGCCCCGCTGGCTGTGCGGATGGGAAGCTCAAGGTGAGTGTCTGGAGCGCCCTTAAGTTTTGCGTGGAGTTTCTCACGAGCCAGGTCCAGTTGTTCCGGTTCCAGGAATTGTATCTGATGATGAATCTGGCTTCGGTTGAATCCAGTCAGCCGTTCCGCCGCCGCATTGACTTCGAGTATCCGCCCGTCAAGGCTCATACGATACACGACATCGCTCGCGGATTCGAACAACTCGCGGTAGCGGCTCTCGCTGACCCGCAGGGCGTCTTCGGCGGCTTGGCGGTCGGTGATGTCAATGCCCATCGAGATCACATTGCGAATAGCCCCTTGTGCGTCGAGCAGTGCGGAATCGGACCACGCGATCCGGCGAAGTTCACCGGTTCTGACCAACCAACTGCACTCGTGTTTACCGGGAAAATCGCCGCCGGCCAGTTTTCGGTAATATTCTCGAATTGAAGCAGTCTCGCTGGGGGGAGAAAGCACTTCCCACAGAGGCCGCCCGGCTACTTCGTGCAGGCTGTAACCGGACAGCAACTCGCAGGCCTGATTAAATCGGACGACATGACCTGCGCGATTTAGGACGATCACCAGGGTTCCGGCCGCGTCGATAACTGCGGAAGTAAAATCCCGTTCCTCCCGTATCTGTCTTTCGGCTGCACGACGATCGGAAATGTCTTCGAGCGTTCCCTCGTAGCAGACAGGTTCCTGGTTCAGGCCGCGGATTGCGCGCGCGTGTTCACGCAAAAACACGCGACTGCCGTCGGAGCGCAGCCACTCCGATTCATAACCTTTGATCTCTGTTTCTTTTTCGAGCCTCAGCCAGAACCGGCCGCGGGCCCGCGCTGAAAATGGACTTTGACCATTTTCCGACAATAGATCTTCCAGCGAAGCCCTCCCCAGCATGCGGGCTAGAGCTGGATTGCTAAGCACGAGTTGACCCGACCGGCTAACCCGGTAGATGCCGATCGGCACGTTGCTGATTAGATCCTCATACCTTCCTTTATCCATCCCAATATCCGCGGGGATTGCCGGTTCTATCGGGATGCGACGCATCGCTCGTTCCAGACTTCGCAGGGTTTCGGCCGCTCCTTCAGCAAGGGGGGCCGGTGGCTTCATTGAAGGAATAAAATTGCGCAGGCTGCTCACGCGAATGGCTCTCTGATTCACTCTATCGGTCAGATATGTATGGAACTTTACGATTTCCTGCAGAAATCAAAGATAAATCGTGAACTTGAGAAAGGAGTCTGGTTCAAGGGTTGATCTAAAAATGCCGTTTGGGCAGGTGCCTCTCCCTGGGGCCCAATAGGAGAATCTTCGCGCACAGCGATGATTTTCCTGGAACACTTTTCATATCCGCGAGTTAGAGAGCCGATTGCGGGCGGGAGCCCCCTCAGGCTCTGGGAGTACGCCGGGGATAATCGTCCCGGCTTTGGAGGTGCTTCGATCGCGGCTCTCGGCCGCTAGCGTTTCTGGTACTTCCAACAGCCCTGAACGTGGTCGTCGACCATCCCCGCGGCTTGCATGAAGGCGTAACAGATCGTGGAACCTACGAATTTAAAGCCCTTGCCCATGAGTTCTTTGGACATGCGATCGGATTCTGGCGAAGTGGCGCGGGCTCTGCCCCGCGTCATGCCGCGCGGGTCGCGGAGGGTCTGATTGCCCGTAAACTGCCAGATGAACCGGTCGAAACCGCCGTTTAGTCTGTTGATCGCGAGGAAAGCTTTGGCATTCGACACCGAGGCTTCAATTTTCAGCCGGTTGCGCACAATTCCGGCATCCCGGAACAGGCGATCGAGGTCGCGTTTCTTGAAAGCCGCCACGGCTTCCGGCTGGAAGCTCTGGAACGCGGTGCGGAAGTTCTCTCGCTTGCGGAGGATCGTGATCCAGCTCAGACCTGCCTGAAATCCCTCCAATAAGAGCAATTCGAAAAGCCGCTGGTCGTCGTGGATGGGGACACCCCATTCTTCGTCATGATAGGTGACGTATATAGGGTCTTCGCCACACCACCAGCAGCGAGGCTTGGGTGCGATGGGTATTTGGTTCGGTTTCTGCGTCACAAGGCAGCTACTATAGCGCGGTTTGGGTAGGCGTTGTGTGAAGGGGGAGTCACAAGTCGGAAGTCCGGGCTTATAACGGTAGAAAGCCCGATTCCGTGAGAGTCACCCAAACGGCTTTGAAGATTGGAGATTTTGGGTCGATCCCCGGTGCGTTCTTGAGAGACCACGCCCGGAATTCGTCAGGAGTCAACGAACGGATTGCTGAAGGATTGTCCTGGATCCGCTGCACCAGTTCGAGGTAGGGCGGCGGCGCGGCTATGTCCGCCAACCCTCGCCGGATGGAAGGCAACAGGTTGGCGGGCCCGAGTTGCGTGAGGATCTCAAGCGGTGCTTCGTGCAGCCTGATAGCGGTCTGTTCCGGAACGTCAGCGAGAGTGCTGTAGACCCATTGGGCGGTTTTTAATGTTCGAACGTACCCGGTAAGCTTCCAGGGACCTTGCGAGATGAAGGTCAGGACGCCGGGAGTGACGGGTAGCTGGCCAAGAGTCGCATATAAGTCGCGAAACCAGGCTTCCGGAACATGGCCCTCGATCGACAGGCCGACGTTCGAAATATAGAGCACTGAGACTTGCAGCCGTAACTCGCGGAGATAAGCGGCTAACTTCGCGACACTCGATCCGCTGATATCGCCAGTGATCCCGATAATGCGGCCGGTCATCCAGTAACTGCGGACCAGCGCGTAGTTATCTTCGCTCGATAGCCATCCGGCCAATCGGTGTTGTCCGGCGGCATCCCCGGCAAGCTGGTAAGGAGCGATGGCGTCGGCGAAAAACGTACCGGTGAGGAGTTCCTGGTTCTCCAGGATGTCGATCCATTTGAGAGCCTGGTTGCGGATATAGGGGGTGGCCTGCGCGGGCAGTAGGGCGAGGTACTTTTCGCGCAGCAACTCGCGGAGATGATCGAGACGTGCCTTGCGCTGGTCCGGGGTGGTGCGTCCGAGAACCGCGGTCAGCACTTGGATGACAGGCGATCGGCCTTCGAGCATTTGCCGGGTTTCTTCAGTCGTAATCCGGGCTCCGAGAAGCGTAGACAGAAAATCGCGGCGCGTGGCACTTTCCGCGAGGATCTGCCCCATAAAGGGAACCAGGATTTCCGTAACGCCGGGGTTGTAGTCGAAAATTACGCAGAGTTGTGGTCGCGCGTGCACCAGGAGAGAAAAGTTCTGCTGGAAACTGACTCCGACGGTGACTCCGCCGGCGTTATCGAAGCGGGAGTAGAAGCGGTTGAGCAACTTTTCATTGGTGCTGAAGTACGGTGGCCCGAAATGTTGCCAACGAGTGGTGACGGGCTCAGAAAGCTTTTCTAGGACGTGTTCATATAGCGTCTGTTGTGCACCTGCGGGGGCCGGGCAGAATAAGAGCAATACGATGAACCTCACTATTTGATCCTGCTTGAAGAGCTTTCTGATTGGCAACCTACGATTGCTTGACAAAATGTGCCTCGTAAAACAAAAAAACTAATACAAAAGTATACTGAATCCAGCCTCCAACGGTAAAATCGTTATTCTCCGGTTATTCCGGCGATTTACTTATGAGAAAAATCGGGAAAGCGTGCTAATCTCTGTCCATATGTCCGACAGAATTGGTTCTAAATCAAATTATTTATCAGCGGCTATGGCTCTGACTCTGGGGCTCTTTGGAGGACCTGCCAGCTTGCTCGCTACCACGGTGAACACCACGGTGCTCTCCGCGAGCAACTTGACATGTAATACAAATACTACTGTCTACGCTGCGCAGTCATGTGGCACATTTGGCGTTTCGGGGGAAGACTCTGTACTAGCGGCAACCGCCGACGGACTTGAGGGTGTCAAGTTCTACCTGTCTTCCGGGTTCGTTGATAACGAAAATAACGGAGCCGATAGCACCGTTCTAACGCTTACGTCGAGCGGGACGGCAACGGGATCGGGTGAACTCGCCGGTATCATGGTACCTTTTACGTACGATTTCACATTGGGTGCAAGCGGTACCGGCAGCCTGGCAAGCTATTCGCTGCTCTTCAATATCCAACAGGGGACAACCTCGATCTTCGCTTCCGCCCCCACGTTTACGGGCACTCTTTCGGGCAAAACCGCCACGGTTACCGGAGGCAATCAGTTTACTACGGTAAACCCGATCGTTGCGGGAGATAACTATACGGTGACGGCCCAGTTGACTGTTAACTGGAGCACGGGCGCCGGCGCATCCGGTCTCACCATTACTGTGCCGCAGAATTCTTTCGACGCCAATTCCACCACCTTCTCCGCCGTGCCTGAGCCTGCGAGCATTGGACTGCTCTCGATGGGTCTGCTGGCTGGCGCCGTAATCCTCCAGCGACGCCGCAAAAGATGACGATTCTCCAGTCAGGGCATTGGAACAAATCGGACTGCATACCCTCCGCCCGGAGCCAAATGAGC
Organism: Terriglobia bacterium; assembly: GCA_963747535.1. GTDB lineage: Bacteria > Acidobacteriota > Terriglobia > Bryobacterales > Bryobacteraceae > CAVVFX01. The sequence continues at coordinate 76,041 of CAVVFX010000022.1, read as the reverse complement.
TTTTAGGTGGGTGGTATTGTCAACCGTCTCTTTGCGTATCGAAGTGTTTTTCGGATACTTGTCCGCATCTTCGGCATCGGCGAATATCTCCGCGCGATACTTACCCGGGCCGAGGAAAGTAAGTGGGATGTCAAGGTCTCGCGGGGTCCAGTTAGTCATACTACCCAGGAACCAATCTTTTCCTTTTCTGCGAGCCAGGGTTATATATTCCGCCGGGATGCCGTGGATTGCCTTCGAAAAGGATACTGTAGTTCCCTGGATTGGTGAAATCGGCGATGATTCGGCCGTCGGGCGATCGGAGAGCCACATGGTCTGGTGCCTGGGCCAGCGCAGCGGCGGCCAGGATGCAGGTTAACGCGAAAACAAAGTAATTTCTCATTCAATCACCAATAATAGGTCCTTCGCTTCCACCTGTTGCCCGGCATGTGCCGCGAGCTGAGTCACCTTGCCACTCACAGGCGAATAAACCGTACTCTGCATCTTCATCGCTTCAATGACCAGCAACCGGTCGCCTTTCTTCACTGGCTGGTTCTGCTCGACAGCCACCACGGTTATCAAACCCGGCAGTGGAGCCCCAACTTCGGCTTCCTTCGACGGATCGGCTTTCACCCTCTGGACCGCGGTTGCCCCGAGGCTCTTATCGCGCACGTCGACTTCTCGCGGCTGGCCGTTCAATTCGAAAAAGACTGTCCGGTTACCATCGGGATGCGGCTCGCCAACCGTCAGGAATTTGATCACCAGCATCTTGCCTTCTTCGAGTTGCACTGTCACTTCGTCGCCGCTCTGCATCCCGTAGAAGAACTGCGGCGAGGGAAGAACCTCCACGTCGCTATAGGTATTGCGCGCCGTCGCGTACCTGGTAAAGACCTCCGGATACATGATATAGCTGAGAACTTCGTCGTGGCGCGGATCGCGATCCAGAATCTTCTGCACCTTGGCTCGCGTTTCCGCGAAATCGATCGGAGCGAGGCGCGCTCCCGGCCGGCCCCGTTGCGGCTTGTGCGCGCCCAGAATAATTCTCTGGATCCTGGCCGGCCAGCCTCCCTCGGGCACGCCGAGCGAGCCTTCGAACATGTCGATCACGGAATGCGGCAGCGACAGACCATGATCAGGAGGCAGCTTTTCAAACTGTTCGGCCGTCATGCCGTGAGTAACCAGAAAGATCGCGAGATCGCCGACCACTTTGCTCGATGGCGTCACTTTGACAATGTCGCCGAATATGCGATTGACACCGGCATAGCATCGCGCAATCTCGTGCCAGCGCGCTCCCAGCCCCATACCCTCGGCCTGTTCCTTGAGATTGGTAAACTGGCCGCCTGGCATCTCGTGGAGATAGACTTCCGCCGTGCCGCTCTTCGGGCCCGTATCGAACGGCGCGTACCAGGTGCGAACAATTTCCCAGTAATCGGCACAGGCATTCAAAGCGTCGAGATCGAGTCCCGTATCGCGCCTGGTGTGGGCGAGCGCAGCCACAATGGAGTTCAGATTCGGCTGGCTGGTTTGGCCGGACATCGACGCAATCGCGGCATCGGCCACATCGACGCCGGCGTCGGATGTCTTCAGAATGGACGCCGCGTTGATACCGCTCGTGTCGTGAGTGTGGAAATGAACCGGGATACCGACCGCATCGCGCAAAGCCCTCACCAGTTTCTCGGCCGCATAAGGTTTGAGCAGCCCGGCCATATCCTTGATGCCAAGAATATGCGCGCCCATACCCTCCAGTTCCTTGGCCATGCGGACGTAGTAGTCGAGCGAATATTTCTGGCGTGCCGGATCGAGTATGTCGCCGGTGTAGCAGATGGCAGCCTCGCACAGGCGGCCGGTTTTCTGCACCGCTTCCATCGCGACTTTCATATTGGGAAGCCAGTTGAGCGAATCGAAAATGCGGAAGATATCGATCCCCTGGGTCGCGGATTCCTTGATGAAATCGCGAACCGCATTGTCGGGATACGCGGTATAGCCGACCGCATTAGATGCGCGGAGCAACATCTGGAAACAGATGTTCGGAATGGCTTCGCGGAGGCGGCGGAGACGCAGCCACGGATCTTCGAGCAGAAAGCGCATGGTGACGTCAAACGTGGCGCCTCCCCACATTTCGAGCGAGTAGAGCCCGGCGAGACGATGCGCGACGAAGTTGGCAGCGGCCATGAGGTCGAAAGTTCGCATGCGTGTGGCGAGCAGCGATTGGTGTGCATCGCGGAACGTCGTGTCGGTGATCAACAGGCGCTTTTGCGAACGTGTCCACTCGGCGAATTTTTCGGGACCCAGCTGGTCGAGCAGTTGCCGCGTGCCGGTTGGCGGCGCGGATGGATCATGCGGCAGTACCGGCGCGCTGCGGATGCGATTCGGGCTCGGCTTGCCGGCGATCTCCGGATTACCGTTGACGATCACTTCGCCCAGGTAAGTAAGCAGTTTGGTGGCGCGGTCCTTGCGGGGCGGGTAACTGAACAGCCCCGGATTCTCGTCGAGAAAAGAGGTGGTGACGCGGCCCGCCTGAAAATCCGCATGGTTGACCACGTTCTCAAGAAACGGGATGTTGGTGATCACGCCCCGAATCCGGAACTCGCGCAGGGCGCGATCCATGCGGGCGCAGGCGCTGGGGAACTCGTTGTCCCACGCAGTCAGTTTCACCAGCAGCGAATCGTAGAAGGGCGTGATCGTCGCGCCACCGTACGCCGACCCGCCGTCGAGCCGGAGTCCGAAACCGCCGGGTGAGCGGTAGGTCTGGATGCGTCCGTAGTCGGGCGTGAAGTTGCGTGTGGGGTCCTCGGTGGTGATGCGGCATTGTAGCGCGCAGCCGTGTAGCGGGATTTTGTCCTGCTGCGGGAGTCCCAGCGGCGGGTCGTGGAGGCTGGCCCCCTGCGCAATGAGGATTTGCGCGCGCACCAAGTCGATGCCGGTGACCATTTCAGTCACCGTATGTTCCACTTGAATCCGCGGATTCACTTCGATGAAGAAAAATTCTCCCGTATCGCCATCGACCAGGAACTCCACCGTGCCGGCGTTGTAGTAACCGGCCTCGCGAGCGATGCGCACCGCAGCGTCTGCGATGGCGTGGCGGAGTTCCGGATCGAGGTTGAGCGCCGGTGCGACTTCGACCACCTTTTGATGGCGGCGCTGCACCGAGCAGTCGCGCTCGTAGAGATGCACGACGTTGCCGTGAAGATCGCCGAGAATCTGGATCTCGATGTGGCGTGCGCGCCGGATGTAGCGTTCCAGAAAGACCGCTCCATTGCCGAACGCAGCCTGCGCCTCTTTGGAAGCTTCTTCCAGTTTTCCGTCGAACTCATCGGATGAGTTGACCACGCGCATGCCGCGTCCCCCGCCGCCGAACGCAGCCTTAATGATCAGCGGGAAGCCGATCTCCTTGGCGAGGGTACGCGCTTTTCGGCGGTCGCTGACGGGATCCTGGCTACCAGGGACGACGGGGACGTGAGCGCGTTCGGCGAGCTTGCGCGCGGTAGTTTTGTCGCCGAGAGTTTCGAGGAGGTGCGCGCTGGGTCCGACGAAGGTGATGCCGGCCGCTTCACAGGCGCGCGGGAGAGCGGGATTCTCGGAAAGGAAGCCGTAGCCCGGGTGAATCGCGTCGACGTCCTTCTCTTTGGCGAGACCGACGATGCCATCGACGTCGAGATAGGCCTGCACGGGGCCGAGGCTGTCACCGATCTGGTAGGCTTCGTCAGCTTTGAAGCGATGCAGACTGAGGCGGTCTTCTTTGGAGTAAATGCCGACGGTGCGCAGGCCGGCTTCGGTGGCGGCGCGCATGATACGGATGGCGATTTCGCCACGGTTCAAAGCGAGTAGTTTTTGCATTCGGAATCTACCAGTTTAGCGAGGCCTACCGGACCCGTAGCGCCGGCGGTTGTTATACAATCAGATCGATGTCCCTCGTCTGGATGATCATGGCACTCGGCGTGTCAGCGTTGACCGTCGTGGTTGTTTTGCAATTGCTGGATGGAAGCGACGCTTTAGTTTCCGGACGGCTGACCGCCTCCGTTGTGGGCGTATTGATGTTGCTCGAAGGAGCCGTGGTGCTATTCACCACTCCCGACCTGGCGGATATGACCCCGATCACGCATGGCGTGGCGATGATGGCTGCCGGCGCAGGCATCTGGAGCATTGCCTATCGCTCCTTGTGGTCGTCGAACAAGGTCGAGTAGACCGTTGGGCTAAATGCTCTCCGCTCTATTTCGCCGTTTTCCAGGCGCCTCGCTTACCTCAGGAAGTTCCCGAGCTTGCTACCCGCGGGGAAACTGACTTTACCCGCGATGGATGTCCGGCGATTTTCGCGTGTCGTGTGGCGTCCAGCGGTGCGGACTCCCAACTCGATGCTTTATATCGGAGTTGGTTTTCTACAGCACTGGAGTAGCGGCGACCAGTAGCACAATAACGAAGGTAGGCATGTGCGTCAGCGGCAACTTAATGCTCAAGAGTAGATCACAAGAGCACCCGGATGGGAGAACTCCTGCTACGGCTCTCGAGAAACTGCGGTCAAAATTCGCTCGCGGGTGCAAAGGCGCAAGTTTCAGACACAATTGGACTGCGGTCTGCCCCGCCGTTAGCGGCTAACAGAGCAGTCCGCCGTGTCCGAGACAGGCGATTTCCCACGTGGACACGCGATACTTCGCGAGCATTGGCGGCAGCATCAGATCAACGACATTCGGTTTGGCGGATCGAAAGCAGCCCGGCGCCGAGATAATCGGCACCATGTCCTTATAGGACAGCATCAGCAGGTTGCCAGGCTCGACCGGAGCCAGGAACCGCTCCATCGACGCGCCTACCTTCAACAGCGCCTGCCCAACGACGTCTTCCGGGCCGGCCGGTGCTGTCGTCGAGGCAATCAGAATGACCGAAGGATTTGCCTTAACCAGCGTCTTGAGACCCCGGGCCACTGCGTTTTCATCTTCCAGACAAACGTGGAATGCATGGTTCGTGATGCCGAATCGGCTGAGCCGCTGCCGGACGATGTTATCGAAGATCTGGCGCGCCCTCTCCGGTTGAGTCGGGTCACAATAGAGCACGGCGACCGTAGGATTGCGAATCGGCCGGGCTTGCAATATCGGACCTCGTTCCTTCAACATGCTCGTCAACCCATCGAGGTCTGACTTGGAGACCGCGAAGGGCGCACTCTTCACTGTCGCGATCCGCTGTCCGGGAACTACATAGCTGAAATTGATCGATGTGGCGATGACCACCGACGAAGTGCAATTTACCTGCTTCAGTAAATCCTCGTCGACTAGCGTGCAACAGGTTTCCGTCGCGATCAGGTTTGCGCGCCCACCTGCCGCAAGCTTGATCTCGTACGAGCCGCAGCCAACTTCGGCCGCGACTGCGCAGACGGCTTCGTCTTCACTTACTTCGCCTGCTTCAAGTTCGGTTACCCAAATGTTGTCCATGCCTTCGGATTGGAGGACGCGGACATCGTCCTCGCTGATGACATGGCCCTTGGAGAGGAGTTTCTTACCACCGGGACGGAATACCGTACAGCATAGTATCCGGCCCGTAGAAGTCCGTACGTCAACGGTCTGAGCTTTCATAGGCCCTCCTAACCCCCGCGCCATGTGTAACTTAGCGGCCGCTTGGAGCTAGCTGCTTGAATTATCACATAACTAGTGTGTTAGTGAGCCCGAAATTCTCGACATTATCATTGCTTTATAAGCATTATTCACCGCACGCTTGACTTGATGGTTGGAAGCTGGACCAGTACCTGTTCAGTGAAATCAAACCCGGCGCTCTCCGCGGCTTTCGGATGAGACACCCAGCGCTCCGGGGCCAGTATCCGGACCACGGCAATTTCATCGCACGAATTGAACTTTGCACACCGCAGGCAGTCCTTCCACGCTTTGAGCGGTAACTCTCCCCGCTCGACCTCTTGAAAGCCCATTTTTGCAAAGAATCCAGGCACATACGTGAATGCGAAGATCGCGTCGAGGCGATAATCTCTCGCCTCGCGTACCAAGGCGTCCACCAGTAACCATCCGATCCCTTGTGTGCGATTATCCGGATCGACCGCCAACGACCGGACCTCGCCCATCACCGGCGAATAGAAGTGGAGCGCGCCGCATCCTACTAGCTTGCCACCCGCGTAAGCCACCGAAAAATCCCGGATATTTTCTGACATTTCGAACTCTGTCCGCGGTAGCATGATCCCCTTTGCTGCGTATGAGTTAATCAGGTCAATGATGGGTTGAATGTCGTGCATGGCGGCCTTCCGCACTGTCACCAGTGAATCCGCGGAACGTCGCTCCAGCACCGAATCCGCAGTGAGCGCGCTAAGCATTGGCGGCCTCGTTCCTGGCACCGGATAACCTGGTCCCGTGGAGCGTGCCCGAAAGCAGGTCAGCGACTCCGTGAGCGCGTTGTCCGGAGACAATGCAGACGTCCCGTACACCGCCGTGAATCGCTGATACTGCAGCGTTTAACTTAGCCTGCATGCCGCCTTTCGCGACTCCTTCTTGAATCAGTTGAGTGACTCCCAACGGGTCGAGTTCTGCAATCGTACTCCCTTTGCCATCGAGAACGCCATTCACATCGGTCAAGAACACCAGGCGCTCCGCGGCAAACGCCGTCGCGCACGCTACCGCCATCTGATCGCCGTTCACGTTGAAGAACCCTCCGTGCCCATCCCCTGCAAGACACGCCACTATGGGTAAAAACCGATAATCTGTAAGAATATTCAACAATTCTGCGCGACTTTGGGTCACTTTACCCACTGCACCCAACGCTGGGTCCATTTGCTCAGCTATTACCAAATTGGCATCGACTCCACTCAACCCCACCGCCGCTACCCCTGCTTCGATCAGCGCAGCCACCAGGTGCTGATTGACGGTTCCTGCGAGCACCTTGATCAACGCATCTATGGTTTCCTCCGTCGTCACGCGCAATCCATTCACGAACTGGCTCTTGATTCCGCGTTCTTCCAGATATCGGGTCATCTGTTTGCCGCCGCCGTGAACCACTACCAGCGTATGTACCGCATGCACTGCAGCCAATTCCTGTGCGATCCGCCTGCGCGAATCCGCGGAATCGAGTAACGTCCCACCCACTTTAATGACGAGTTTCACAACAGTCCCTCTGTCTCCGGCAAGCCGAACGCCAAATTCATGTTCTGTACCGCTTGTCCGGCGGCGCCCTTCACCAGGTTGTCGATCGCGCTGACCACCACCGCTCTCCCGCTGGCCGCATCGAAGGTCACGCCGATATCGCAGAAATTGGTGTGCTTGACAGCCCGCAAATCGGGCACATGGCCGGGTTCGTACAGCCGGATGAAGGGCTCGCGGGCATAGCGATCTTCGTAAACCTGCAGCAGGTCGTCGGCGCTCTTTACGTTCCGGCCACGGAAGTAGATGGTTTCCAGAATTCCCCGGTCAATCGGCAGAAGGTGTGCCGTGAAGCTGAATTCCGACTCTTCGAGTCCGGACGTCAGCAGGACCTCCGGCACGTGCCTGTGATCGAGAATCGAATAGGCCGAGAAGTTCTCCGTTACTTCGCAGAAACTGGTCTTGAGACTGGCCTTACGCCCGGCACCGCTGACGCCCGACTTGGCGTCGCAGACAATTCCTGCGGACCGGTCGATCACTTCGGCCTCGATTAGCGGCCGGATCGCCAGGTTCGCAGCGGTCGGATAACAACCGGGATTTGAGATCAGCCGCGCGCCGGCAATCCGCTCACGGCAGAATTCCGGCAAGCCATAGACTGCTTGCGCGAGCAGCGCCGGTTGCGAGTGTTCAGCCTTGTACCACGTTCTGTAGCGTTCCGTTGTACGCAACCGGAAAGCCCCGCTGAGGTCGATGACCCGGATTCCGGCGTCGAGTAGCCAGGGCGAAAGCTCCATGGAGGCTTCCGGCGGCGTGGCGAGAAACACCACATCGAGTTTTGCCTCGCCGACAGCCTCACGGGTGCAGGAAAACTGCGCCGTCTTGGCCGGCCGGCGATGCCGTGGATGCGCCCCCCCTTCTTCCCGATGCTCCAACAGAACCGGCGACGCGTTGGGGTGTTTCTCGAGGATGACGACCAGTTCGGCCCCGCTATAGCCTCTGAACCCGACAATACCTGCACGTAACGACATGGTTAATTATTCACCGCTATGAATAAATATACCATATAAGGGGTGGGGTAGTGGTCCGAGGACAACCTCGGACCACTACCACCAGCCTGGTAAGAAGTCGGAATCGTCCCTACCGGCGCGCTGCACCACTCTGCGTCTCGGTGGCCTCCAGATCTAGACGTTCTGACCTGCGACGATCATTGAAGATGTTCCGCAACAACTGGTCTACTTCGCGCGTGATCTCCTGCGGATGGCTTCTGCTGTTTTTTTCTTGCAGCGAGAGAGTATCGTCAACCGGGCGAGCCTGGCAGAGCTTTTCGTTCACTTCAGCAACTCCTGACTGAGTTGCCGGAAGCGATGAAATGCTTCCACCTCGCGCTACGCCTTGTGTCGCTGGGCGGCGGAAGAAAAGCTCTCGCTGACGGTCTTACCTTTGAATTTGCGGTCAAACGGAAGTTGGGTCCGTGGCCCGGTTGATTCGGCTGATGGTAATGGCAGTTTGGTTTTCCGCAATGGCCCCTGATCGAACTGATCGAGCCGTTGCGAAAATCACCAAGCTCCAAGATCCGGGCAGTATGCCGGAGCGCTACTGTTCGAGGGCGGCAATGGGCTCAGGCAAAGAGCGCCGCCTTGGGCACAGAAAAGAAAACTACCAAATCCCTCTCTGTCTGTCGCGCACCCAATGAGACCAATGAGAACCAATGAGATTGAGATGTTTGGATATCGGTGCGCGTGCGATAGACTAGAGAGATGTGCAGAGCGATCGGCAACGGACAAAAGCACGATCGCCAGCAGCGTTTTCGACCTTGGTCGCAGCGTCTGTCTATCGTATTGCAGCGTCGTACGTGGTCGAATTGAAAGATAACGACAGGTAAGGGGCCGAGAAATGACACTTGAGTCCTCTTCTCTCGGTGTAAGTCATTCAAAATAAGCAGTATGGGCCGGTAGCTCAGTTGGTAGAGCATCGCACTTTTAATGTGCTGGTCAGGAGTCGGCTTCAAGCGTTTTCATCGGTTTACCTCGGCATCCGTAGGGTCAAACGGCATCATTCGGGCGTAGTCGGCAAAGTTTTGGGCAAGGATTTAGGCAAGGATTTTTTGCTGGCGCTTTGCGCCTCCGCAATCATCGCGCCCCTCACACCGGCCTGGGTTGCGCTGGCAAGGGACTGATCTTGAGTTGCGGTATCGGCCTCACTTGGTGCCAGCAATCGATAGCGCGGTCGGCGAGAATGCTGGCGGCCGTGTGCAACCGTTCGGGCTTGATAGGGTCCCGGGCTTCCTGATCCTTGATCTTGTCATAAAGAGCAGAGGCATGGGCCTCAATCTCCGCTCGGCTTTTCCCGCGCCATGAGTCGGGATCGAAGATATGGTTTGCCAGAATCTTCACGACCTCCGTACGGCCATGATAGGCCGCCCACACCAGCGCCACATCGTTCCCCGCGTGGACATCGGCGCCCTTCTCCAACAGGTATTTCACGATCTCGACGTAGCCATCGATTCCGGCTCGCAACAAAGCATGTTCACTTGCATGAATGTCCGCTTTCTCCCCGTCCCTCTCCAGCAAATACTTCACGACTTCCAGATGTCCATGATCTGCGGCTTGCAGCAGAGCAGCGTCCTTCCAGGCGTGGATGTCGGCTCCTTTCGCTAACTGCTTCTGAACCATTTCGAGGTTGCCATACTCGGCAGCCTTCATCAGTTTGAAATCACGAATCCGCTGTTCCATGAAACCCCACCGCGCAGCCATTATAATCCTACTAACAGGAGAGGCCACTGAAGAGAACGCCATCCCGAAAACGCTTCCTGGCTGCCATTGAGTCCGGCAACATCGATTTGGTTGAACGCCTCCTCGCTCAGGGCGCTGATCTTCACGGTGCCTGGCGTGAAAGCCCGTCTGTATGTGCCGTCCGCAATGGCCATACCGATATCGTGGCGCTTCTCATCCGTCATGCTCTAAATCCGCGCGAATACGACGATTTGTTGTTGTCTGTAGCCGTCTATTGGAACCAGAAGGATGTCGTGAAATTCCTCGCCGCAACAGTATTTGCCCCCGATCTTTGGCGGGGGAAAACGCTCCTTGATCTCCAAAAAGAGGCCGATCTCATCGAACGGAACATTGATAGCAATTTGCCGAATGACATGGACCAGGAAGCATTGCGGACTACTCGCCTTGTTCTATTCGACGCTGCCATGACATGCTGGGAGCACGTGCGACCAGATCCGCCGAAGATCAACATCAGCAACGTTCCAGCCAAAGGAAAAGCCCTTTAAGCTCCCCCTTTCTCATTCCCCCCGCTGGAGGGACGCCGGGGCGGGCGGGTTCCCCCCACGCGGCGAACAGCGCGCCGCTCCCCCCGCAAGAGGGATTTCAAAGCGCTCCGCTGAAGTCCCCCTTGCGCATCCCCCTGCCGGAGACGCGAACCAAGATGATCATGTTGCGGCTTGGTCTGGGTTTGCCCCTAACCCGCCCGTTTGGCAGCCAGAGGCCCGATAAACGGCAGCGAGAATCGCTCGCCCCTGAAAGCCTTATACATCAAGAAAAACGACAGCAAGACCATAGCCAATCGCAGCAGAGAGTACAGAGGAAGTATCACGCTCCACAGAAAGCCCAGCCCCGCAGAAACAAGCGCACCGGCAAGCGCTCCGACGAGCGCGTCCCACGCCACAATTAACAGAAAGTAAAAGCAGCTCAGGAAGATCGACTGAAAGGCATGAAAACGGACGAACGGGTCATATTTGTAGGGATCAATCTTGAGAAAGAGAATGCCCGTGATGAACCCCAACGGGTAAGCCAAAGCTCCGGCAACGTTCGGACTCATGCCCGAAGACTCTGGTCCCGGTGCCGAGGCCTGCGGCGCGGGTCCGCCCGGAGAAGAAGCTCCCATCTGCGGCGCGCCGCAGAATGCGCAGAAAGCTGTACCGTCGTTGAGAGTGGCGTTGCAGGTGGAGCACCTGATCATCGTGGTCCGTGAGCAGTATACACCTCGCCGCCCCTTCGCGCAGCACGCCCACTGACGACACTCCCACGAGTGTCAACGTGAACGGTCCACATCTCCACACTTCACATGCGATTCCGGTTGTCCCGCGATAAGCTGAGAAGTATGCCGACGGCCAAGTCAACGGCGGAGAGCTTGTTCGAATCCTACCTCGCGTCACGGGACCTCCGTGCGGACTACGAGCCAAAACTCGGGGGCAAGCGGCCGGACTACCTCGTGCACGCGCCCGGCGGGGATTTTGTGGTGGAAGTGGAGGAGCTGCAACGTCCCGATCCCATTCCGACGCAAGGGTATTCGCCGACGACGGCGATTCGAGAGTCGATGCGTCGCGCGCGCAATCAGTTGCGCGGGTGCAAGCACCTACCTGCGGCGATCCTCGTGTACAGCGAGGCCATGTACCGCAGCGTGACACCGACCACGGTGGCCTGTGCGGCTTTCGGTCCTGGTTATCAGGATGCGCGTCGGTATGATCGTGTTGAACCGTGGTCCCCGGCGCTACAGTTTACGAAGCGGCACGAGTGGGGAACGAGGCTTCCGAAGCTCGCGAATCCATTTCTCTCACGTGCTGCCAATACTTCGATTAGCGCTCTTCTCGTCCTGATGCGTTATCGGCTCAGCGAATTCGAGCTCGCCGTGTGGAAAGAACTCCTCGCGCGTCAAGCTAGCGGTGAACAGTTGCGGCCAGGAGCCAGCCTGGACGTAGCTGCGCGACTCCAGCACACCGTACCAAGGACGTACCAATTCGCAGAGACCATCCGGGTCGTCGTCATTGAAAACCCGCACCGGCGCATTCCGTTCCCGACGGATGTGTTTTGCGGACCGTTCGATCAGCACTGGAAATGGCAGGACGAATGGTGCATGCCAACGTGGATTGGCGCCACTGCGGCTAACTGCTTTCAGGATGGCGTCCCTTTCGACTTGCTTTAGACGAGCTCCGCGCGCAGCTTGTCCCACAGGGTACGCTCGTGTTGATGCTGATCGTTGGCCAGCACCCGTTCTTCGTCTGTCAGACCCGCCAGAAATCCGAACCCTCTGGCGCAATCGGCGGTAATTCTGTCACGGTCAATGACTAGCGCGCGGTTTAGCAACTGGCGAAGGTCATCCCAGTCGAAGTCCCTCCCATCCTGAAACTTCTGCATCAGACGCGCCGGATCGAAAGTGTCCCGCGCCTGCCAGAGCTTCAGCACCACAAGGCGACGGATGAGCGCATGATCGAGCGGTCTTGTGGCGAACATGCCGAGATCGTAGATGTCGCGCGCTTTGTTCCGCTGATAACAGGCGCGGATCTTCTCGGCCAGGATCTCGGGCAGGGCGAGGCACATGATTTCCGCGGGCACGAAAGGCAACAGTTTGAAATAACTCTGCTCGATCTGTGGCCGTCGCTCCGTCGTCAGCGTTGGCGTCTCACGACGACTGACTTGGAGCTTCACCTCGCTCATGCCGCTCGCGTTCCAGTCATGGGAATAGGTCGGATTGACGCCCCAGGACAGCCCTCCCTGAGTTTCGTAGTAACCTTCGTCAGGAATACCGAACTTGAGTCCGTGAAAGGGCAGCTCGAACGCCTGCATCAAGTCGAGGATGATGTCCTCGTGATCGTGCTCCTCGATTCCTGTGAAGTCCAGATCAGTCGAGAATCGTCCCTGGCTGCCGACAAACATCTTCCTCAAGCAGGTGCCACCCTTGAAGGCCAGCTTGTCCAGAATCCCGCGCTCGGACAGAAGCTGAAGCAGGAATGTCAGCACCACTTCCTTCTCCGCGATCATGATGTCGCGAAGGCCGGATTCAGCGGAATAACGCTGCACTTCGGGCCGCGAGAGCATCCTACGTCTCCTTCTTGATGGTTATTCGCCGACCGAGCCCAGCGCTGCCTTGCAGTTCTTCCGGCGCGACATTGACGAAGAGACGCCACGTGGCGTCATAGCCGATCGCGCCTTCCACGCCCCGCCTGGGACCAAGAAATGCCTTGCTCCTGTGATTGACATTCCGCAGCAGCCGTTCACGCACGTGGGCAGGGATATCAGCCTTTACATGGTCCACCAGCCAACCGAATCGCCGGACCAAAGCTGCTGAGCCGATCCGGTCGAGATAATCGGCTGCCTTGAGCCAATCGAGCCGGCGGCTCGCGGTCGCAAGAATATAGGACGCCTCGCCTACACCACCGGCCAGCTCCGGGCGGTCGATACAGTCGATGGCCGTCTTTTCGCGGTCGGAGATCATGACCTGATAGCCAAGCACATCGACCGCGCCAAAACCGAAGAATTTGTCCGAGACGGGATTGACGATCCGAACCTCGGCTTGCCCTACGCGGCGATCCCGAAGGTGGACCGGTGTTACAAGCCAGATGACGTTACGATGCTGTGTCGTCAGCCCGTAGTGGGTGGCGGCGGTGCCATAGCCGATGTAGTAAGGGTCGGCAATACGGCTCGCAAGCGCCAGAAGATTGCTCTCCCCCAGTGCATCCGGCCCCTGATCGGGTGGGATTACCAGATACTTCCCCCAGCTCGCCCGTTCCAGCCAGCCCTTTCGGCGCAGAGAATTAATCACGTGGTCGGCTGCCTTTGGGCTGACACCGAGCAGTTGGACAATCTCCGGCCGAGCCACCTCCCGCCGCCCGTGTTCGGTCAGGGCAAGCACGACGCGGCTCTCCTGCGGCGACAAGGATCGGGTAGCGAACTCCATAAACATTCTCCAGCACAAAACCCCCTAGAGCAGGGGGTTATGATGAAAGATAGCACGATCAGCAGTGGCAGTCAATTCTTTAGATTCACGAAACCCCCTTAAATAGGGGGTTTCGCCAAAGCAAATATCCATACTATCTACCGTCACCTATAGCGCACGGCCTAGCCAAATGCACCCTACTAATAGTGGTCGATCGACAGGCCCATCAATGGGTTCGGCCCATCTCCCGCCAGATATTCACTGCCAGTGAATAAATGTATTGATTTCGAAACGATTTTGGGTCATACTGTCCTCGGCTAACCGGATCGGTTAGATGTTCTTTGACAGGATATGTTCATACCGGGGCTGAGTAGTAGGCCCTGAAAGTTTTTTTCAGGGCGGCTCGTCACCGAGCCTTTCGAAGACGCGGGAAACAAGTCCACCGGAGCAGCGACGGCACGCAACTCGCCGTTGTTCTGGCTGCTGGTGGTGATCGCGTTCGCCGTTAGCTGGTCAAGCTGTTGGTCGACTGGTTGGGGTGCAGTGTAGGTAGTTTGTTAGGGATCAGCACATTTCCAAAGACGGCCCTGGGGCGTTGTCGACTGGCGCCAAAGGAGGCGCCGTCTATGAACAACAAACTGTCAGAGTGCGTCGCGGCGTTAAACGATGTCCGGCGCAGTATGCAGAGTGATGCTGATCCTCGTGTTATGGCAGCGCTTAGTGCGGCAATCGCCAAACTGGAGAGCTGTGCAGGTAGCGAAAGTCCAACTCAGCCGGACCTGGCTGACGCGGCGTTGGGAGCACTCGCTGTCATCAGCGATATTGTAGTCTGCCTCAACGGGATCGCGGAGTTAATCCACCACTTTCGTGCATAATACACCAAACTACTTTTACAAAAAACGAGAGAGGAGAACAACATTTTGAACGTGGGAAGAGCGATCAAGCTGTGCAGGTCACAGAAGGGATGGACCCTTGCCGAACTCGGCAAACGCACCGGCATAGCCGCGTCCCATCTCTCCATGATCGAGCACAACAAGCGCGACCCCTCGATGACAACCATGCAAGCCATCGCAAAAGCGTTCGGCATGCCCCTCAATGTCCTCATCTTCCTCGCAGCGGACCCGCCCGATATGGCCGGCGTCAGCGAGGAACTCAAGGAGAAACTCTCGCGTGCCGCACTCGAACTGCTCCGTCTGCCAACCACCGGCAACCTCTTTTAGCAAGCGTCCCATTGGCAGTCTCGCCACGCTCGCCCAGATGCTCCAACTCACCACCTCCGAACTTGCGCGCATCACCGCTGACGCGGATCGCCTATATCGCATCGGAAAACGAGAACTGAAAAAAGATGGGACCATCCGGCTCTGCTTTGACGCGCTCGACCCACTCAAGAGCGTCCAAGCACGCATCCAGTGCCTCATCCTCAACAAGGTCACCTACCCCCGCTATCTTCAAGGCAGCATAAAGGACCGCACCTCACCCCGCGGCCAAGCGGCCAACGCACGACTGCACGTGGGCAGGAAAACCCTGATCACCGAAGACATCAAGCAATTCTTCCCCAGCGTCCGCCGTTCCATCGTGTTCGACATCTGGCAGCGCTTTTTTCGCTTTCCTCCCGTTGTCGCCGAATGCCTCACGAAACTGACCACCAAGGAAGGAGCCTTGCCGCAGGGCGCAAAGACAAGCGCCCTCCTCGCCAACCTCGTCTTTTGGGAAGACGAATGGCGCTTGGCTGCGGACTTCCATACCCGCAGCATCAGCTACAGCCGGCTCACCGACGACATAACGTGCTCCAGCAACGCGCCACTACCGCCAGCGGAACTCACGCACTGCATCGCGGCAATCCGCACCATGTGCCAACGAAAAGGATTTCAACTCAAGCGACAAAAGCAGACTATCGCGCGCGCCGGAACACGCATGGTCACGACCAAACTTGTCGTGAACGCAAAAACATCACTCCCAACAGAGCAACGATCAGCGATCCGCGCCGCCGTGGCGGCCATCGCGGCGACACCATCCGGCCAGCGGAACACCAAGACCTATGAACAGCGGTACCGACGCGCAGCCGGCAAAGTCTCCTACCTCAAACAACACCACCCACACGAAGCAGCGCAACTCCGCGCGCGATTGCGCGCTGAGCGACCAACCCAATGATTGTGATGAGCAGTCGAAGAGCTTTTCGCTCGACGGGAGCCGAACCTCCACCCGTCCTTTCAAACCAAGTCCAGATAGGCCGGAATCAACTTGAACGACAACTCCGGCCAGCGCTCGCGCATCCGCAGAAGCGCGATCCAGGGCGACCAGTCTTCGGAGATAAAGCGGAACACCGCGAGCGGCTTGACGCCGTTTGCCTCGCGGCGGTTACGCTCGATCGCGAAGGTGACGCGCCAGATCGGCCTGCGCACGCCCCAATTCCTCCACATCCATTCCTGCCCGGACTCGCTGACGCCTTTGCGCAGCACACGACGCGGAATCGGAAAAAGCGCATTGAGATCGAGCGGCACGCGATGCGAATCGAGTTCCGCGCGGACACGCTCCTCTTCATGTCTACGCCAAAAAATATCTCGCAAATTCCGGGCGAGGTTTTCGGCCGCTTCGCGCGTGGGCGCCCCTCCCCTCATCGCTCCGAAGCAAACCTGCTCATAAACGCTGTGCCACTCTGGCCGCCAATCGACGAAGCCAGGCCCCGAGGCCGCGCCGATAAAATCGTAGAGCGGTTCTTCCGATCCAGAAACCTCAAGCCGGTTGAAGATAAAATCGGGCCCGTCGTCACACCAGACAGCATTCCCCGCAGCCGTAAGTTTGACTACGCCTACCCCCGCCGGTATGCCCACGCGGCTAGCGTTAGAGGCCGAGGGCGGATGAGCTGTTGTCTGCGGCAGGATCGGCCTCTCGGTCATAACGATCAAGCATGGTGTCGCTCGCATGGCCGGTCTGGCGTTTGACGGAAGCGCGTCCGGCACCGCGAGAAAGCGCTTCGGTCACATGACCCGCGCGTAAGCTGTGGGCGGAATAAGATTCCTTTAGCTGTGCCGCGCGGCAAGCATCCTTCACGATAAGATCGACGGCGCGATCCGAGAGACGGTTCAATTCGACACCTGAATGGCGATTGACTGGCCGGAAGATGGGATCGCCGCCCTCATGCTTAAGATCGGCGGCTTCGAGCCAGGCGCGGACGGCGGCGACGGGGCAGATCTTGGGATTTTGGCCCGGCAGGATGACGACGGTCCTCCCCTCTCCTTCCTGATCCGTCTTCGATTTCCGCAGCGTCACCCGCAGAGTTCCGTTTTTGAACGCCAGATCCTCGGCGTTCAGCCCGACAATCTCCGAACGTCTAAAGCCGCCGGCAAATCCGAGAAGAATGATCGCCTTGTTACGGAGCGAACGGATGTCCCGGCCGAATGTCCCGCAAAGTGCGACGATGTCCTCGGTGCGGAGGGCTAAGGCACCCTTCTGGCTCTTGCCGAATGTACGCCGGATGCCGTCCAGGGTTTTAGTGAGCGCCGGATAATGGCGGTTGAATGTAAGGCCCAACGCGCAATGGGTTGTGGCGATCGCCGCCAGATGGCGCTCCGCCGTGCGAGGCCGCAGTCTTTTCCCTTTGCTACCGAAGAAGTCCGTGAGCTGCGTCAGGTAAAGCGTGACGTGCTCCGGATCGGCGGGAAGCGCAACGAAGTTCTGCGCCCGGCAAAACTCCTCCCAACTCGCCCAGTCGGACTCATAAGCGCGGCGCGTGTTCGGCGCCTTGGCATTTTCCGCCAGGGCTCCGGCAGCCAAAGCCAGCTCGGCGGCTGCCACGACGGGCACGCCAGGCTCTGAGCCGAACGGCACGAGTGCGCGTCCTTGTTTCTCCATCCATCCCTCCGACCTTTAGCGGCAAGTACCCGCGACATCTCACTGCGGCTTACTCCACTTGCTGACCATCAGCTTGTGGCCCTTCAACGCCTCTTTCTCGGTCGAATAGTTGCGCTCGTCCAATCCCGCAAAATCGGCCTTGTTACGAAATACCGATGTTTGAAAAATCAGCGGCCGATCTTTGCCAAAGGAACTATCTATACCCGTCCAAACTGTCGAAACCCATTTTCCATCCGGCAATGCAGTCGACGCGACCCTTACGTATTTCCGGTCCTTCCACTTTGCCCCCCACGCCGCCCGGCTCCTGATCGGCTTACCGTCCCTGTCGTAATAGTGAGCCTCGCGTAAAACGCGGGCCGCGACCCCCCACAACATCCGCTCGAACTCGTTCAATAGTGCTTTCGCATCCCCTGGCGGACGCCCCGTTTTCCTCCGCAACGGCTGCTTCGGTTTTCGTCCGCTCGGCGCTTTTCTTGGCATCGCCCAGTCTCCATCAGTTTGGTTTTCTCCCGGCATGCCGACACGGCACACCGATCCCAGGCGCCGCGTCCAAACCTTGGAAACGGCGGTATTAGCGGCCTAGCTTCCGGATTCCGTGGATTCCGACAAGGGATACTTATCGGAATCCAGGAGACTCGATACCAAGACCACCCTTGCCACAATCTCACGCAAAGCACTGTTCGACAAGGCAGAATCGGAGAGGAAGATGTTTAGGGAGACCGGCCCCAGGCCCGCCAGCGCTGGCGCGACATTGTCCTTCGCTACATCCGCAGTGCCGAGTTTTGGCAGGACATTCTCAACCCCTTTTGCGTCCACCCGCGTCAACGAATGGCGCGGCCAGAAATCACGTCACAAGTGCAGAACTGAACAACTGAATTTTTGCACGAGTGCAGGCGTGCACAGATCAACAGTGCACATCTGAAGTTCTGCACAAACCGACTGAGAAACAGTCGTACGATTCTTGATCCGTCGTCTGTCTCAAAACGAATCGCCGCGTTCCTTGAGGCCACCGTTTGACGGATCGGCGAATCCATCACAACATCAGAGATGAAGGTGTGCACAACTGATGGAGTGCAGAAGTGAAGAAGATTGCGCTTATCGCCCAGAAGGGTGGCGTCGGCAAAACCACCGTGGCCGTAAATCTCGCGGTATCCATGCAGGCCAGCGGATTTAAGACCACGCTCTTCGACCTGGACCCCCAGGAGAGCGCCGTCATATGGGCAGATCGCCGACAAAACGAATTTCCCCACGTCGAGTTTTTGACCGAGCGAAGGCTGCCGGATGGGCTTTCGGCCGCGGCGGGACATGGTTTCTCCATCGCTATTATCGACACGCCTCCAGCCGCAGGCCCCCAGGCGCTCACGGCTGCGCAATCCGCCGACCTGGTCTTGATACCTTGTCGGCCCAGCTTAGTTGACCTGGATGCGATTCGCCGGACGGCCCAGCTCATCAAATCTGCGGGAGTGCCTGCCTTTGTAGTGTTCAACGCAGCCCCGCCTAGCGCGACCACCCTCGTTGAGGACGCCAAGGCCATCGTTGACGAGGCTGGCCTCGCCGTAGCCCCCACGGTACTTCGCGAGCGGAGTGCCTACCGCGCTGCCTGGCCGCTCGGAAGGGCGGTCGTTGAAAACGAACCGTACGGGAAGGCAGCCCAAGAGATATCAGAGCTGCAAGATTGGGTTTGTGCACAATTGAAGGTGTGCACACCTGACACTTTGAAGGTGAAGAGAAAGGTTGCTCATGGCTAGGCGCTCGATTCTGTCCCCGGTTCGCGATCACCAGCACACTTCATTGGAACCAGTACCGCAAACGCCGATTGCGCCGCCAGCCGAGATTGTGCGCGTCGTTGGGACAGCGAGCATGTCCAGCCGTCATGCAAAGCACCATATCGGTGGATATTATGACCCTAGTGATCCTATTGTTGTTGCGTTTCAAAAGCTCAGGGTCGATCTCCGGCGAACCCAACAGGACATGCTGGCAGAAGCGTTACGAGATTTCGTTGCCAAGCAAGAAGCGGCGCGCGCGTTCCGCTGACGCCCCGCCCCGGTTGTGCGAAGCGCAGAGTGTATCCAAGGCTCCTGCGTACCCGCAGGCGAATCGCGCCCCGCACCAGGAGAGGGCAGGGGGGGCTATGCGAGTTAGCCGGCGGACTGAGTTGGACGAATTCCAAACTGAGTCGCCCCAGTATGATCCACCACGCCGACTTCATCGTGCAGCCGATGTTAGCGCGAGAGGAGCGCCCAGGGCGAGAGTGTGAGGAAACTGGTTCCTCACGGCCATCTCACTTACTGCATAGTGAGAACATTTTGGTATTCGTCAGCGTACCAAGTGCCCGTTCCACTCCCGACGTACCCGTACACTGTCGTGTAATGGTATCCCTCCGTTGTTGGAACATATGACACCGTAGGAAGCGCCAGATTTTCCACATTCGCATCGTACTGTTGGGTTTCCCCTGAGGTGACAAGTGTTCCCGTTCCGCTGTCGAGGTAGATATCGGTGGTAACCGTATCCCCGGAGGTGCTGAGAGAAACTTGTTGCGCGGACACAAACGTGAAGGGATCGCCCTTCCAAACCATAAATCCGCACCTGTTTTCGGGGTTAATTTCAGTTTGAGTGTTCGACGCTGTTGTTCGGTTCGCCGAAAACGAGGCAAAGCAAGATGTCGGTATTCTGTTGTCCCATGTGGCAACCGTATTAGAAGTTTGTGAATTTACCTCCGAATTGGCGTCCGTCTGGATCATCCCAACCAGCGTCTTCGTGTTGTCCCCGCTCTCGATCTCAATCCCTGTCGCGCTATCCGTGGCATGACCGGTCGTCTCCAGATCTAGATAGGTCGTGCCGGAGACGTTTATGAGGTAGACGTAGTAAAGCGTGTTAGCCGCGGCCAATTGGCCCGCCGCGCCGCCGATGTATATGCCTGGGCTCGCCGTGAGATAGCCGTAGAGGCAGCTAGAGGGTATCGTGTAAGTGCCGTACGCAGCAGTCGTTTTAAGATTTCCCTTGTAGGGGCAATACACGATGTCGCCCACCGGGTCGTCAGGAAGAATGCCCTGAAGAAACCCGGATGAAAACATCTGTCCTGTTGGGCTATTTCCGCTGGCTATAGTTCCCCAAGCACTATTCGCGTAAGCCTCAAACACGTCCAGTGTGCTGTTGTATCTGATCTGCCCATTCGTCGTCGAGCCAGGACGCTGCGCGGTCGTGCCTGAGGGAACGATCATGCTGCCGAGGCCGAGCACGGAAAGCGTCACTCCCGTATCTGTCGCCGTACCGATGCTGAGTGCCGTCCCGCCGCTCGTGGCCTCAAGGCCGCCGTAAATCGTGTCGCCGATGTCGAGCTGCTTGCTGGTCCCTGAAACCGTCCGGCTCAGGCTGTTGCCGATGAGGATATTGCTGCTTCCCGTTGTGATATTACCGTCTTCTCCAATGATCACGTTGTATCCGCCGGACGTGATGTTTTCGCCGGCCTGAGTTCCAAGAATCGTGTTGTCCGTGCCGCTGGTGATTGCTGCGCCTGCTGCGGTGCCACCAGCCGTGTTATCACCAGCCACGCACGGCGAAGCATAAGCTAAGAGAAGGGCACCAAAAACATGCGCAAATGTTTCTAGAGGCTTCATTGCATGCTCCTCACCTGTTCTCCGCCTATCCAGGTACCTGTATAGCCACCGCTCGAAACGGCCCCTTCGACGCTCATGTAGAAATATCCTTCGCCGGGGTAATATGTCGCCGCAGGAAGGGCCAAATTGTAGTTGTTCACGCCGGAGGTTTGGGTCTGCCCTTGGGTGACGAGGTTTGATGCGCCAGAGGCGTCGGTAAAAAAGACTTCGCTCAAACTGGCGGTCCCGGTGTGCGTGTTACTACTCAAAAGATCGGACGTGAACAGAACTGCGTCAAAAACGACGGTGGAGCCCACTTGGTCCACCCAAGCCATAAATGAGCATCTGTTCGTCGAATCAAGCTCGCCGAAGCTCGTTGATGATCTGGTCGCGCTGGACAATGTGGCTGTGCAATATGTTGGTTGCCTATTGTCCCATGTGGCAACTGTATTAGAAGTACCTTGAGCAATCTCCGCATTTGCATCCGTGTGGATCATCCCGACTAGAGTGTACGCTGGGTCCGCAGCCGGTGGCGATCCCTGATACGCGACCTCGATGCCTGTGGTAGGGTCCAGCGTGTGGTCACTTTCTTGAAGGTCAAGAAAGGTTGTGCCGGAGACGTTGATGAGATACACCCAGTAAAGGGTGTTAGCCGCCGCGACCGTTGGTGTCAGGCCGCCGATATACATGCCGTTTTTGAGATCGCCGAAGATGCAGCCAGACGGAATTGTGTAAGTGCCGTAGGCGGCGGTCGTTTTCAAATTTCCCTTGTAGGGGCAATATTTGATTTCCGTCGCTGTATCATATTGGAGGCGCCCGGATGAAAATACCTGCCCTGAAGAGCTGCTTGTGCTGGGTATATTTTCCCAAGCGCCGTTCGCATAACCCTCAAGCGAATCGAGTGTGCTGTTATACCGGAGTTGCCCGTTTGTCGAGGACGGGCGCTGCGCGGTCGTGCCTAAAGGGACGATCATGCTGCCCTCTCCGAGCACGGAAAGCGTGACGCCCGTATCCGAAGCCGTACCGACGCTCAGTGCCGTCCCGCCGCTCGTGGCCTCAAGACCGCCGTAAAGCGTGTCGCCGATGTCGATCTGCGTGCTGGTCCCCGCAACTGTTTGACTTAGGCTGTTGCCTATTAAGATGTTGCTGCTGCCGGTTGTAATGTTTCCGTCTTCTCCGATGATCACGTTGTATCCACCGGACGTGATGCTCTCGCCAGCCTGAGTTCCGAGAATCGTATTGTCCGTTCCGCTGGTAATGGCCGCGCCCGCTCCGGTGCCGCCTACCGTATTATCGCCAGCCATGCATGGCGACGCTAAAAGGAGGGCAACAAAAACAGGGGCAATATTCGTTAGAGGCTTCATTGCATGTTCCTTGCTTATTGCACGGTGAGAACCTCTTGCGGATGGTTTGCGTACCAAGTACCTGTACTAGCGCTGTTGCTGACCTTCCCGTAGACCTTCGTGTAATGATAGCCCTCTGCTGGGGCATATGTAGCCGCAGGAACGGTCCAATTGACCAGATTGGTGCTGTGCTGAGTGCTTACACCTGATGTGACGAGCGTTCCCGTTCCGCTGTCGAGGTAGATATTGGTGGTATCCACAACCTCCGAGGTGTTATTGGAAACCCACTGCTCGGACGTAAACACGAAGGCGTCCCCCCAACTCATAAATGAGCATCTGTTTGTCGTCTCAAGTTCAGTGGAGGTTGTTGATGTTTTTGTTTCGTCCGACGACAATGAAGCAGTGCAAGCTGTTTGCTGTCTGTTGTCCCAGGTAGCAACCGTATTAGAAGACCCCCCCTGATAAATGTACGAACTTGCATCCGTGTAGATCATCCCGACCAGCGTCTTCGCGCTGTTCCCACTTTCGATCTCAATGCCGGTCGTGCTGTCCGTCGCGTGGCCGGTCGTCTCAAGGTCAAGATAGGTCGTCCCGGAGACGTTGATGAGATACACGTAGTAAAGCGTGGAAGCCGCTGCCAATTGCGCTGCCGTACCGCCGATATACATGCTTGTGAGAGAGGCGGTGAGGCACCCGGATGGTATCGTGTAAACGCCATACGCCGCGGTCGTTTTCAGATTTCCCTTGTAGGGGCAATACTGGATTTCGGTCGAGCTGTCGTATAGAAGTTGACCGGATGAGAAAATACCTCCCGTAGAACTGCTTGTGCTGGGAATCGTACCCCAAGCGCCATTAGCGTAATTCTCAAGCGCGCCAAGGGAGCTGTTATACCTGATTTGACCATCTGTGGTGGAAGCTGGGCGCTGCGCAGTCGTGCCTGAGGGGACGATCATGCTGCCCAAGCCGAGTACGGAAAGCGACACGCCCGTATCCGAATCCGTACCGATGTTCAGCGCTGTCCCGCCGCTCGTGGCCTCAAGATCGCCGTAAATCGTGTCGCCGATGTCGAGCTGCGTGCTGGTCCCCGCAACCGTCTGGCTCAGACTGTTGCCGACCAGGATGTTGCTGCTGCCTGTTGTGATGTTTCCGCCTTCTCCGATGATGGCGTTGTACCCCCCGGAGGTGATGTCCTCGCCGGCCTGAGTCCCAAGAAGCGCGTTGTCCGTGCCCGAGGTAATGTCCGCGCCTGCTGCGGTTCCGCCGACCGTGTTATCACCGGCCGTGCATGGCGAAGCATAAGCTAGAAGGAGGGCAACACAAACAGGCGCAATCTTCCTGAGACGTTTCATTGCAGGCCCCTGCCTAGTTTGGATCGCTGGTTTGCAGTTGATGGGTTGCCGCGTTGACAGAGACGACAACCAAAGAGAGCAGATTCGCGCTGACTAGCGTTTTCATGCCTCTCTTCATTACTTGTAACCCATGCAGATGACGGTGATTTTCTGGCTGGCTTCCGTTGCACTAAAAGTGAGAGTGAGAATGGTGGTGCTAGCGCTCACCGTGATATCCGCGGGAACACTGGTGGTGCCACCGAAGTTAGCGGTGCAGATCGGCGCGTTGTTGACCCAGGTGGTGGCGAAATTGATCTTACAGGTTGTGCTGGTGGTACTGCCCTGCGTTATCTGCATGGCATTGTCGTTTCCGCCAATCGCGAAGCCCGAGTTGCCACAACTCGTGCCGTCCTGGGTCGGTGTGGTGCTATGCAGGGCGAGGTGGGTATCGCCCGGAACAAGAATCGTATCGCCGATGTCGATCTGGCTGCTGCTGCTATTCGTGACTTGTCCCAGGCTGTTGCCGATGAGGATGTTGCTGCTGCCGGACGTAATCTCGCCGCTCGGGTCTTCGCCCAGGATGATGTTGTGGCTGCCCGTCACCTCTTGGCCCGCAAGCCAGCCTACTAGTGTGTTGTCAGTGCCGGTCGTGACGGATGCGCCCGCAAAATAACCAAGCGCCGTGTTCGGGCTTCCCGTGGCCTGATAGAGCGCGGCATATCCCATCGCCGCGCTATCGGAGCCGGTGGAGATAGTTTGCAGGGCTTGGTTTCCGACCGCAGTGTTGTAGCTGCCTGTAGTATCAGTCTCTAGGGCCGCATATCCAAGGGCGGTATTGTATGTTGCCGCTTGCATCGATTTCAGCGCTGAGAAGCCGACCGCCGTGCTGACACTTCCCCCTGTTATGGGATTGGCGCTTGTTCCCATCATCGCTTCGTAGCCGATAGCGACGTTATAGTAGCCGCTCGTGATATATTTTCCCGCATTAAACCCAAGAGCATCGTTCGCGCCGGATGCGCTTGTTGCATTCAAAAGGGCGTTCGCGCCAACCGCTGTACTGTCCGTGCCGGTCGTGATGGATGCCCCAGCCTGAATTCCGATAAGGGTGTTGCCGGTACCTGTGGTGATTCCCGCGGCCGCCGCCGTGCCGTACGCCGTATTATTGGCAAGGCATGGGGAAGCATAAGTTATGACGAGAAGAGAGGCCAAAAGTAGCTTCTTCAGCACGGTGTTTCTCCGTTTGTTTAATGGGTTGGAATTACTAGATCTTCTCAGGATCTTGCGTGGCCGACGCTTTCAGGTTTGCCACTGGGGCAGGCTTATTGCAATCATCTGATTCTCAATGAGAGGTGCGAACGACGGTCGCACAAACCGCTTTTCGGAGGAAGTGTGAAGCCCAGAAGACGGGCAGGTGAGTAGTTCTGCTCAGCTAGGATGAAAAGGAACCGGCGGATCGTCAACGGGGAAAATAGAAAATAGAAAGGCGACGACCAACCAGTTACTTAATTAAGAACCCCAGACTGACGCTCGATAAGAGCGCTGTCGGCCAAACTACCGTGACCCGCAGCCGAAGAGGGCAGGGGTGGGAGCTTTGCAGCCGCTCACTGTTCGGATCTCCGCCGACTCTTCGGTGCTCGTTCAAGACATACGCCGCCTGCCCGGTTGCGCAGAGGAACCCGACAACGCTCACGCCCCTGAAGCTCGATGAACTGCTCGTGCGGTCCTTCGACGGATATCGCGCTCAGCAGGGAGACTAGCCGAATCACTGATAAGCTTGGCTTTCGTGCAACCAGACAAGACGGATTTATCAATGTTTCATGCCGCTCTCTGGGTAATCACCATCTGCAATCTTATCGGCATATGTATAGCGTTTCTCAGACTGCCGCCCCCCCAGGATAGAAAGGACCGTTTGTTTCAGGAAGCCAAGGTTCTTACCGCTGCGGTCATCATGTATGTGTTCAGCGCGGGAATCGCTTATCTGCTATGGTACTGACGCCGCCGATAGCAACAGGACATACTGCTGGAAGCGCTTCGAGATTTCGTTGCCAAGCAAGAAGCGGCGCGCGCGTTCCGCTGACCCCGCGCTCGGGCCTTGCGCCCGCGCAAGCGAATATCGCGCTGACGCAGCAGGAGAGGGCAGGGGCGGCAGCTTTGCAGCCGACTATCGCCGCTCGTTCAAGACCTACGCTGGCCGCCACGATCTTAACTCAATGAACTGCTCGTGCGGTCCTTTAACGCGTATCGCGCTCAGCAGGGAGACTGTACGAGCAAGGCGGCTCGCGTCCCCTCACTGGCGGCGATCCATCGCGGCTTCCCTGTAAACTCACTGGAGGCTGTCGGCTAAGGTCTCGCAAATCCGGTCGATATCGCTCACGCTGAGTCCGGGATAGCTGGGCAGACTGATGCCCCGAAAGGCGATGTCTTCTGATACGGGGAAACTTCCCTCCGCCTCACAGTACATCGGCATCAGATGCGCACAATGGAAAACCGGGCGCGTCTCGATATGGCGTTCGGCGAGGAAGGCCATGACACTTTCGCGGCGCGTGGCATCCGGCAACAGCAAGCTGAACAGCCATTCCGAACTGACCACATTCTCCGGGACATGCTGGAAGGTGACGGGCAGAGACCGCAGCCGTTCGCGATAGAGGCTGGCCACCTGCCGTTTGCGCGCCAACACGTCATCCAACCGCTCGATCTGTGCCAGGCCGATGGCAGCTTCTATATTGGTCATGCGGTAGTTGAATCCCATTCGGTCGTGCCAATAGCGCCGGTTCGGTGCCATCCCCTGGCCCTTGACGATGCGCATCTCTTCCAGCAAATCGTGATTCGTACTGACGACCATCCCGCCTTCGCCTGTAGTTATGGTCTTGTTTCCGAAAAAGCTGAACGTGCCGACATCGCCGAAGGTCCCGACATGGCGTCCGCCCAGTGTCGTGCCGAAGGCCTCTGCGCAATCTTCTATGATTTTTATCCCTGGTTGCCTGGCGATGGCTGTCAGCGCCGGCATATCGCTTGCGCTACCATACAGATGAACCGGCATAATTGCTTTGGTGCGCGAGGTTATGCGGCGTTTGACATCGGCCGGATCTAACAGCCAGGTCTTCCTGTCGCATTCGGCAAAGACCGGCTTGGCTCCCGTCTGGGCGATTGTGTTGACGGAGGCGATATAGGTGAAAGTCGGCACGATCACTTCATCGCCCGGGCCGACCCCCAGACAATGCAAAGCCAGATGCAGGGCGACGGTCCCGTTGCAGACGCTGGCGGCGAATACATGTTGGCCGACGCGGCCGGCTAAGGCCTTTTCAAACTCGTCGATAAAACGTCCCTTGGAAGATATCCAGGTCGTATTCAGGCACTCCATGACATATTTTTGTTCGTTGCCCGACAGATCAGGCTGGTAAACCGGAATAAAGGTCTCCTGGGCCGGAGACGATACCGCGGCGACGCTTTTGGACATGGGCCATACTCGTTGTTATCAACAGCCGAAGACTGCATCTTAGGTAGAGCATCTGCCCGAATCTGGCAAGTATTTTTGAACGCGGCGCAAAGAGCGGCCCGCTAACTATGCGCCATATAAGCTTCCCACGCGGCATCCACGGTCGTGAAAAACCGCATTTCCCCGTGGTGCAGCCAAATGGCTTGATTGCAATGCTCCCTGAGCATTGCCTGGTTATGCGCGGCCAGGACCATGATCTTGGCGCGATCGACGAATTCGAGCATGCGCTTGCGCGCTTTTTCGACGAAATGGGCATCGCCCGCTCCCAGCATCTCATCGAGGATCAGGATCTCCGGTGTCGTGCTGGTCGCGATGGCGAAAGCCAGACGCATGAACATGCCGGTCGAGTACGTCCGTGATGGCAGGCTCAGATAATCGCCCAGCTCGCTGAATTCGGCGATCTGCGGTACGAGATTGTTTGCCTCGGCGAAGGTATATCCCGTGAAGACGAGACGGGCTACGATGTTGTCATAGCCGGTCATTTCGGAATCCATGCCCATCGTGATGTCGGTCATGGAGGAGCGGCGGCCGCTAACTGTGATGCGGCCCGAGGTCGGCGGATAGATCCCGGCAATCACCCGCAGCAGCGTCGTCTTGCCCGCGCCATTATGCCCGAGAAGAGCCAGCCGATCGCCGTCTTTCAGGGAAAAGGAAATGTCTTTGAGCGCCTCGACCGACACTGCCCGGTTCTGGGTTTTAACAGTGCCTCCGACGACGCGATACAGCTCATGCCGCAGCGAGCGCGAAACGCTGTTATGAATCGTGAACTCGACGCCGATTTTGTCCAGATCAACGTTTGCCATTGGTCCCTTCTATAACCAGTACACAATCCGGTTGCGGCAACGGTTGAAGACAAAGGCCGTCAATCCCCAGCCGAGCAACGAACAGACTATGACATTGCCATATTGAAAGAGCGTCGGCACCTGATTCATAAGCGGAGCCCGCAGCAGATCGAGCATCGCCGCAAAGGGATTGGCCTCGGTAAGCCAGAACCGCGTATCCGAATCATTCAGCGTCTGAGGCATCCACATGACCGGCGTGATAAAAAACATAATCTGCATGGTTGAAGCAACAATATTGGGCACGTCACGAAACCGCGCGCAGACAATGCCAAGCAGCATAGCCAACCAATACGCCGTAACAATTATGATCATTAGATCGGGGACCAGCAGCAGCGCCGTCCAGGATACGGGCCTATGGAAATACAGAAGTATGAGCATAAGAACGATAACATTGTGAAAGAAGAAAACCAACTGCCGGCAAATCACGATCAGACAGAAGACGCCCTTCGGCTGGTACTCGGCATTCATCTGGGCTGCCGACGCAATAAACGTGCCGGCCCCGTCCATAAGACATCCGCTGATCAAGCTCCAAAACGCCATGCTGACGGCGAGAAACGGTAGATAGCTATCGACATTCGTGTGCCATAGCTGGGTATAAACGATGCCCATGGCCAAAATCATGATGAGATAGGAAAGCGAGATCCAAAATTGCCCGAGCCGCGATCTGGCATAGCGCTGCCTGACTGTCTGGGTACCGATTAGGTACCATTTACGCCAGGACTGAATGGATTCGATCAGGTCGGGAATAAAGGTGTTGGACATGCCAATCCAGGAATTCGACGAGTTGTGTGTTGATAACCAGACAGCGTCTTGGACACGATAAGCAGAAAACGCAGACGAGCAGATAGTTACTTTGTTTTTGCTGTCTTATCAACCCCTTGGATTACTCCACGAATAGGCGGCATCTCTCCCCCCTCGCCGGAATATCGGATCGGGGACAAATAGCACTCTCCGGCCTCGTTGGCTTTCCCGTCCACTCGGAGGAAACGGCCCCTCCCGAATTTTCAAGCTAGCGTCGCTCAATGTTGTTTGATATATGTGACGATCTAGATACATGCGAGGCTCACACCATCCATGAAGACAATCGGCGTTATTTTACCAGACCGTTGGTTCGGGGAGATGTTGGATAGTGCCAGGACCTTCTGCCGCTTGCTCATGTCCTTTAATGAAAGATATGGCGAAACGTTCACAGTCGTCCTCGGACTGCTCGAAAATGCCTACGACAAGAATCTCGTAGAAAGCCTGGAAGAGGAAGACATAAAAGTCCGCTTCCTTCAATGGCGCACTTATACCCAACAAGATCTGAAAGACCTGAAGCGCACCAAGCCAACAAATACAATGGCGACAGAACACGATGAGGAATCTATATTCCCCATTACTCTCCTAGATTGCGACGTTCTTATTTTCTACGGCTTGCCTGACCAAATCGTCGCACCACTCAAGCCCTATGCGGTATTCGCAGCCGATTGGTTGCAAAGAATTGTGCCGACAAATGTTTTGTTTGGAACCGACCTTAATCATCCGAGGTGGATGTGGGTTTTAAAAACCATGTTGTCGTGTCGCCAAGCGGCCCTTTGCTACGCGACCACGCCGAAAACGTACGAGGATTGTATTTCCTATGCGGGTATTCCCCGCGCACGCGTTCGATTGCTACCAATAGTTACTGAGCTCCCGTCCAGTGTCCAGGAGAACAAGGATGATAAGAGCGGCACTCTTCGGGACGGATTGCATCTCCCCTACCCGTTTGTTCTTTGGGCAACCAATGATATGCCGAACAATAATCATCTCGTTGGACTCGAAGCGCTGCAACTCTACTATCGGTCTTATGGAGGCAGACTGAACGTCATTATGTGTGGTCGGGGGGTTGAGGGGTTTTTACGCGCGGATTCCGGGAACGAATACACCAACCTCGTCTGCCGCGCCATTCAGCAACACGAAGGCCTGCAAGAGAGGTTACGGATCATTGGCAATATTCCGGCAGAGTCCTACTGTGTGATTAAAAAGGAAGCTCGCTTCTGGTTGCACAACGTTATTTACGACAGTGGCTGCGGAGCCCTGATCGAAGCGGCAGAAGGCGGCACTCCTGTTCTGTCGTCGCGCTATCCTCAGGCTGAATTCGTCAACCAACGCTTCGGCGTTCGAGCGAATTACTTCGACCCCTATGACCCCGACGATCTCGCGCGCAAACTTAAACAGCAGGAAGACCTAAAGAGATCGTCTGTGACGCCCCTCAGCACAAGTGTCGAAGTCTCGGAGCCCTATTATGCATTTATCAAAGATCTCCTTGCCGCTTAAGCAGCCGCCGCTACGCGTTGGCATCTGGCTTGAAGCGCATCCTGGACCAGGCTTTTCCCACGAGGGTCTGGTGCGGTTGCTCAGCCTCATCATGAACAATTCAGACCCCGCAGCCGTTCAATATTACTTGACCGCCCCACACTGGATGCGCCAGACGTTGGAGACGTACGTTGCACAAGAACTCCAGCAGACAAATGGCAAGAAGGTGTTTGTCCTCACGCCCCGGAGACCTAGGTCATGGGTAACTCAACATCTGGCCCTAAAGCCGCCGCAAAGGAAGGACCCTCTTAGCCCTGCAAGTTCTTCAAGGATGGTGCGCAAAAAGCGTACCACCCCCCCGGCGCTCCAATTGTATAATCTCGTGTTCAATCGTAGGCGGATGATTTATACGCTTGCGCTCCTCGTCCTGTTATCGCCTTTGCTGACAGCTATTGTGGTGATCGAGGCCCTGGTCTTCGCATTGAGGGCTTCTTATCCAAAACTCAAATCCCGAATTCCACGGACGCCATTCGTAAACACGCTTCTTCGCCTCTGGCGAGCACGACCGAATGTTCGCGCCGCCAGACCTCGTCTGATCCAATCTGTCAAAGATCGTCTGAGGCAATCCGCGCACGCCAGAGTGTTCGCAGAACAAACGCTCGCCACGGAATTCTATGCGCTCGTCAAATACGTCAACAGGCGCGATCTCGTCGATTGCTGGTTCACGATCAATCCGACCAGCAAGTATGCGGCGTTGCTGAAACAACCGCTTGTGACCCTATTCGCGGATTTTGTGTTTTTCGATTATCCGACTGGCTTCGATCAAAGGCTGATCGCTCACTGTTACAAGAGCTGTGAGCTTACTCTGAACAGGGCGGCAAGAGTCATTTGTGTATCTAACTTCGTAAGGGATCGGCACTTGTCCCGTTTCGATGTCCCCAAAAGTAAAAGCGTAGTAATCCAGCACGCCTGCTGGGACGGATATTATGCCTACGAACAATATCGCACCAAGACACCACAGAGTCGGAAGTGTGCCGCAGACATTATCAGAACCTATCTACGCAGCGATGAGGCGCGGCAGCCATGGTCCGAAACCATGCGCAAGCTTCTTGATCCCTATCTACGCGACTTTCCTTTCGAGGATGTCGGCTACATCCTGGTTTCGACCCAGAACCGCCCTTATAAGAATGTAATGATGCTTTGTCGGGCGTTTCAAATAGCGTTGCGACAACGATATGCGGACTTGAAAATAGTGAACACGTTTTCTTTTGATATTATGGGAGGCGACGATGTTTCGCGCTTTGTCCGAGAACAGTCTCTGCACTGGGACATTCTCTCGATTCCTCGCGTACCGCCTGATGTTCATGCGGCGCTCTATCACGCCGCTAAATTCACAGTCCATCCGTCCTTGTTTGAAGGTGGCGCCAATGTTGCGGCTTTTTACGAAGGTAATTCCGTAGACACCCCTTGTTTGGCAGCGGACAGTTTTGCGATGCGGGAGGCGCGCGAAACGGGGCTTATCGATCCCGACTATTATGCCGAAATGACGTTCGATCCCTACAGCATCAACGACCTTGTGGCAAAGCTCATCGACTTTGATGCCCGCACCGACTACCATACCGAGCGGCAAAGGACCTCTTTCAACACCATGCGGAAACGCAGGACATGGCAGGATGCGTCTAAGGACTATCTTCGCGTCTTTCAAGACGCCGCTACGGAAGGGGCTCTTCCTGCCAAAGGTCTGGCGGCGGTTTAGACCTCGAAATAGGGCCTATCCCAACCCTCGAACCGATAGGCGCGGTCATCGATATAGCAATCGACTATCGGCTTACCCATAATCAACTGGTGAAATTTATACCCGTGATCTGTAAGCCACCTTACGGTAACCTTGTACTGTTCCCAGCCCCGCCCCGTCCACAAGATGATCGTATGCCCCTGATCGTGCCAAGCATTGACGCGCTCGCGCGATCCCGGCAGTGGCGTTGCCAGGGAGCGCTCGAATGCACGCTCTTCAGTGCAAAGAGTTCCATCGATATCAACCATGATGGTCTTGGGTTTGCATTTGTGAGGGAGCGTCATGCTGACAATCCTTCTGCCACGGGGAGATCGAGAAAGAAATCACGGCGCGCCCGAGACATAAGAAGAGTGCGAATGTGTTCCGCCGGACTGAGTGGCAGACCAAGATATTCGCCGAGGACATAATATGCCATATCGAGCCCGGCCTCGATGGAAGCGGTTGCCCCACCGCCAAAGCGAGGATTGATCTCGATCAAGCACGGAGGAGCGCGTTCGTGGGCGCGAATATACTGCACGGTGATGCAGCCTTCCCAACCGGGAATGGCCGCGATGCGTTCAAGCAGATCCCGTTCAGAAGCGGTGGGTTCCCTAGTCTTACAAATCATCACTTCTCCGTCAGAGACCTCGATACGGTCCCTCAGGACATACCCTAAAAGTCCGTAACGGGGACTGACATAAAAGTCCGCTGTCGTCTCAATACCGTCGACAAAATCCTGGACCAGCATGGGCTCCTTAGCCACAAGGGCTGCGGCAAGCTCCTCAGAACTTGCTACCCGCTTTATCCCCTTACCGCCGAATCCGTGAACAGGCTTGACGATCTTAGGAAAGCGGCCCGGCGTATCGACAGGCGTCGGGAGATGATGTTTCTGGAAAAACACCGCCGCCAAATCTTTCGCGTGCATGGCCTGCACCAAATTAAACTTGCTGATGACATTCCAGCAGCCGGGCGACGCGCGCGTTTCACGAAAGATGGCCAAAGCCTCTGTTGCCGCATCCATATTCGGAATAACGATGTGAATGTTGCTTTCAGCGATAAAGCTAGTCAGCCGATCCTGAAAGGCCGCAGCGGAAAACTTAGGCGCCCCGTGCACTAAGGCCAGATGAGAGATCGGACAGAAGCCGTTGTCTTTCTCGAAACTATGAATTGTAATATGCACATCAAGGCGCTCGGCGGCAGCCAGGAACCTCTCCAGCAAACTGACGCGCTTTGCAGCTCCCAAGAACAGAATATTTAGTCGGCGCCGCATAAGCCAAATCCTATGTTTTGGTCGCAATCATTGTGTATTGCAGTGGCTTACGCTCGTCCTCCTCAATCAGGGGCTCGATGTGAAGGTCGAAGCCCGGCGCAAACAAAAGCCGCAAACCGTCTTCGCTGATGCGCCAGAAGTCGGGAAAAGGATGGTGGCGATAGAAATAATATGGTACGGAAACAAACAGCTTACCCTTCGGCCGCAGAAGGTAACTGAAAATGTTCGGAACATCCCAAATGCGCGAGGTATGCTCCAGAACCTCAAGCGCAAGAATGCAGTCGAAAGATTGGGCGGGAAAATGCTCCTTGAGGTTCAGGACATCGGTGATTACGTCGCAGCCGGATTCAGTATCGATATCGCAACTCACATAACGTGCGCCCTGCTCTGTAAAATGGCGGCGTGTATCCACGAAGCATTCCTTGACCGGCGTATGTTGCAACTGCATCGGTCCGATTTCCAACACGTCCCCACCCCTGACACAAGGAAAGACTTTATCGATGATAAAGTTGCGCACATTCAGGCGTAACGTATGTACTTCGGGTCTCATTCTCTTCCTCACCAACCGATGTCCCTGAACCCATTTCTTGACAATCAGGAAATAGGAGAACGATACCTCAAGCGGTAGAACAGACAGACAAGGGATTCTTCCATCCCGAGATAGTTCTGCCCCTGCTGGTTGTTTGTCAAGAGCGCTGCATTGCCCAAGGTGTGGTGGTGTGCACCGCAAGCGTTCGTAAGACACAGACGGGGAGCAAGACTCCAGCATTACGCTGCGCAAGAAGCTCGGCCATTGGTGGAGAATCCTTTTGCAGCGCGCTGCTGATCGGCGTCAGCCATAATTCGCACTAGATCCGGAAGCTGCATGTGTGCCTTCCACCCGAGGATTTTGTGGGCCTTGGCCGGATTGCCGATCAGAAGGTCGACCTCCGCCGGACGATAGTGATCGGCGCTGATACGGATCAGTGTTTTGCCGGTCTTGCGGTCGGCCCCGGTCTCGCCAAGGCCTTCTCCTTCCCAGAGAAGTTCCATATCGAGGGCTTGCGCCGCCATTTCCGCAAACCGGCGGATTGTGACCGTAACGCCGGTCGCGAGGACAAAATCATCCGGCCTGTCTTGTTGCAGCATCCGCCACATGCCTTCGACATAGTCGCCGGCGAAACCCCAGTCGCGTTGGGCGTCAAGATTGCCGAGAACAATCTGATCCTGTGCCCCCGCCTTGATGGCAGCGAGGCCGGCCGTGATCTTGCGGGTCACAAATTCGATCCCGCGCAGCGGCGACTCGTGATTGAACAAAATCCCAGAGCAGGCGTAGAGATTATAGGCCTCGCGGTAGTTGACCGTAATCCAGTGAGCATAGAGTTTCGCTACGCCATAGGGGCTGCGAGGGTAGAAGGCTGTAGTCTCCGTCTGCGGAATCTCCTGTACCTTGCCGAACATTTCCGAGGTTGAAGCCTGGTAGAAACGCGCTTCGGGGCAAAACTTCCGCATGGCTTCGAGAATCTTGGTCACAGACAGACCATCGATCTCGGTGGTATAGAACGGCTGGCTGAAGGATGTGGCGACGAAACTTTGCGCTGCCAGATTATAGATCTCGTCGGGACGGATCTCGGAAAAACCATTCTGGAGGCTCGACGGGTCAGACAGCTCGATGCAGACCAGATCGACCAGGTTCTTGATTTGCAACTCGTCCAACCGCCAGAAATTCGGCGTACTTGAACGGCGATAGGCCCCATGCACCTTGTAGCCCTTTTTAAGGAGCAATTTTGCGAGATATGCACCATCCTGACCGGTGATCCCGGTTATAAGGGCTTTTCTCTGTCTCATGGGCCATCTAGTCTCGCTAATGGATTCAAGGCACAACTGAACATCTAAACACTCGCCGTAGCACAGCAATAAAGGAAAGACAATCTGTATCGCCTTACGTCAACCCCTCACGGCCTCAGCTAGCATGAAACCGTTTTCTGGCCCGCCATGCTCTTGCCCTCAAGCCTCGTTTCGCTCTTAACTTCGTCCTCGCGCTGCCGCTTGTCATCGTGATATTGTTTCCTCCGTCGAGCCGTCGGGGTCGCGCCAGACAAAGGCCGTGCCGCCCTCGCAGTGCAGCTCGCCATCGCGGTAATACTCCTCGATCGCCGATCCGTCGGCGAAGCGCTTGACAACGGCAGGGCCGCTCTCGCGGTGCAACTTGCCATCGCGGTAATATTCCTCGATCGTCGAGCCATCGGCGAAGCACCATACAGCGGCTGCGCCGTCCTCGCGGTGCGGCTTGCCATCGCGGTAATAATATTCCTCCGTCTCCCCTGTCTTATGGCGCCGGACAAAGGCCGGGCCGCCGGACGAATCGAGCCGGCATCCCTTGGTTTCAAGCCACGCTTGCAAATCCCTGCCGGTCGGCTTCTGTGTGCGTCGGTCCAGCTCGCGCGAAACCTCTTCAGTGACTGCATAAACGCTCGTGATCTCGACGCCGCCGTCGCTGTCGGTCACTCTGATATGTGAAGTCCGGTCGCTGGTCACGCTCTTGCCTTATTCGTGGCTGTTTCGTTCCAAACTTCGTCCAATCTATTCAATTCCGACGAACACTCTTCAATTCGATCAATCGGGTCGTCGCCAAAGAAAGCTTGTTGCAGCGCCTGCTTGGCTGCCTCTTCGGCGGCCTCCTGGGTGGGGAATGTTATACCAGGAGCGAAAGCCGCCAGCACCGCACCTGAGGTATAGGCAACCCACTCCCCCGACTCTCTTTGAACCGTTCGAATGTACGCAACCTCCCCGCTCTTTGTTATTACCCGTTTGAATTGGCCAGATACCATGAGCGCCTCCTTTAACCCTTCTCGCCGGTGCGATAGATCTAAGCCGACGTAGTTCCTGGTGCAAGCGGCACTCTAAGAACACGGCGATGAGGTTACTTTTAGCAGGCCGGTCTGGGAGGGTCCATATCTTTGACGATGTCTTGCGGCATTCTGGCTGGCCGCTGCGAATCCGCCATGACGCGGCATCATGGCAACTGCGTCAATTTCTGTGCCCCGACCCGCCGTTCCCAGGCATGACGGCGCGCGACGATGGCACCCAACCCTTTGAACCAGCATCATATCTTCACCTGTATCCTTGCGAATCTGAGACATCTGATTGCCGACATCGTCTTGCATGTCCGTCATCGGCCCCTCTCGCCACCCGCCTTGCAAATTCATGACCGCCGGGGACTCTGTGGAGAAAAGCACCCAGTCCTTTTACACCGGCTTGGTCCCGCTCGCGGTGGCGCCGGGAACGACGGAACGCGGGCCGAGCCGCTCTACTGCTACGAGATCGCCATCCCTGTAATATCTCTCTTCCCTCACGCCGTCGGAGCCGCTTCGGACGAAAGCCGGACCGCCGTCCCGGTGCCGCTTGCCCTCGCGGTAGTAGGAGTCCTCCGTCGCGCCCGTCGCGGAACGCCAGACGACTGCCGGGCCGTCCTCGCGATGCAGCTTCCCGTTGCGCCAATATTCCTCATAGAACGAGCCATCGGAGCTGCGCCGGACGACCGCGGGTCCGTCGGGACAATCGAGGAGGCATCCCTTATAAGGAAGCCACGCCATCAAATCTCTCCCGCTCAACTTCAGGTATCCGCCAAGCCAATCCCTTGTTCCGCGCAGGTCGCGCGCAGCGTCTTCGGTGACTGCATAGGTCCGCGTGGTCTCGATGCCGTCTTTCCTTGAGCGCGCCGTGATATGCGAAGGTGTGGTGCCGGTCATCATCCAGCCGGGCCCGGTCCCGACCTTCCGCGCTGCGAACCGTCCGGCGGCTCCCGTCGCTCCGCCGCGAGCTTGCGCATCTCCAGCCGTTCCCGCTGCTCCGACATGAACATGCCCTGGCCGTGTCCGGCGTGGCGGTGCCCGTCCTCAGTCGAGGATGTGCGGAAATAATCGAGGATGACAACGCGAAGAGAGGAGGCCAGCGAGCCGTGCGGCAGCTTGCGCTTGGCCGCATAGCTGCAAACGTCGTGCGGCGTGCAGTATTCGCGGCGGCAGATCTCGGCCAGGATATCCCATAGCTGCGGCTCCAGCCGGATGCTGGTCCGGTGTCCGTGGACGTTCACGTTGTGCACCACGAGCGCACTGCGCTTGTCCGGAAGCGGATCTCCGTTCGCAGACGCGAGAGGAAAGGCAGAAACCATGCTTGAAACCGTTAGCTGTGATCAGGCAGCAAATTTGTCATCGCGGCGGAGGTGGGAATACGAAACCAGAGTTGGTGCCAGGGAGCCGCAATTGAGAACAGGTTTTCGAATTCCGGTCGCGTCGCGCACTTTATCGTTCATCCGTTCGCTGACCGGCATTAAAGCGGCGCGAACGACATCAGCCGTTCCAGGCAATGCGATCTCCGGGCCGAGCCACTCCACATCCCATCCCGCTCTCAAGAAGGTGCTGTCCCAGATTCGGGGCAGCATAAAGCCCACATAGGCGTCGATGTTCCTCTGCAAGCCGCGCTCCATGTAAGCCACGATCAACTCATTGACGATTGGCCGCCGCGCGTCTTTGCCGAGCAATGAGCGATCAAGCACCAAACGGCTTGCTTCATGGACTCTATGGCTGGAGGGCAGTTCCCGCGCCGCCAGAAAGGGGAAGATGTCGGAAAGCATGTAGGGGATCGTCGTCGGGTACGATCGCGCGACCCCGAGCACGTCCCCGTCTGCGTTGCGGGCAATGAAATACTCCGTCGCGACATTGTCGTAGCGGTCGAATTCCATCTCGTCGGCGACGTAGATATTGCCCCAATCCTCTTTCGCAATAACCTCCTGATAGCGCAGCCGATGCTGGGCAGCGATGAGGTTGCCGGGAAAGCGATGCGAAGTTGCGATGGTCACGCAGTCAATCATTCAATGATTGAAAACGTCTCCCCTACCTACCGTAAACTAGCGATTCTGACAGGGGTTGCGGATCGAGACGGGAGTGATGATCTGCTGGCGAAGCGCCTTGGTGATCGCGTAGGTGCGGCCGTTCGCCGCCAGTTTCTTGAATATATTCTGCCAATGAAACCGAACGGTGCTGGTGCTGATACTCAGTATGATGCTGATTTCCTTGTCGGTCTTGCCTTCGGCACCCCACGATAAAATATCGTGCTCGCGTGTGCTCAATGCAGCTCTGGCGGACTTGATCGTCAGGTCGCGGTAGGTTTCATGCAGGCAGGTGCTGAGGAGATATGCGCCGCCGAGGAAATTGTAGTCTTGCGGCTTATTCCGTTCCGACGTGGGCAATGACGATCTGGCTATCCCGACTCCGACCAGCTCCGGGCCTTCGCCGCGCAACGAGATGCCGATCCCGTCGCCGAGCCCTGCGTCGGCCGCCTGGTCCATCATTTGGAGTGGAGGCAAGCACCGATCAAGCTTGGCGGTTACATCGGACCAGAAAAATGGCGTGCGGCTGGTCAGGACCTGCCTCGTCACCGGGTCGATCAGCGAGAACTTGCGAGCCGCATAATGTTTCATCCAGTCTTCCGGATAGCTGGTTGCCAGACCATGCTGACTGGGGAGATTGAGGGAGGGATGATCGTTGACCAGGCTGTAAGCGATCCGGTCATAGCCATGATGACGCATGGCGTCGCAGAAGTTATCGAACGCCTCCTGTGTCGTCTGAGAGTTTACGATGCGCTCGACATAGCGCTCCAAATCTTTCATGGAGGCGCGCGACGGTCGGGGCAGGCAGAAGCCATGGGAGCCATCCGTACAATCGCGCCAGATCAACAACCGTGGAAAGCACACTATAAACCAGGACCATTAAAATCCGGTTTGCACACAGGGATTTCAAATAGTTGGGCCGGTGTTTTGCTAGCCTTCCTCATGCGCCGTTGTCCGCCGATCCCGGCAGATGCCGGGCCACTTTTGCGATCCCTGAAACCCACCTTTCCCTCGCCGACCAGCGTGTGCGACCGTCCTCGCAATCAAGGGTCTGCGATGAACGCGCAAAAGACAGCGCGCCCTTGACTGCTGCGGGGGTCGCTGAAGAAAACCATTGTCCTTATATGAGGGAAAGGTGGGTGATGCAAAGGCGCGAGTAAGACCGACGCGAACAAGCCCGGCTTAGCGGTCGCTTGCCGGTTGATGAAGTGCCGGATTAAGCGGCCAGTCGCACGCCTCGTGAAGGAGTTCGGAAGGATAGACCACTTTCACGCCCAACTGAACACGCCGTTGATGTCGCAGGGAGTTGATCAGCTTCTTGTCTACGGTGAC
Source organism: Terriglobia bacterium (assembly GCA_963747535.1). Taxonomy (GTDB): domain Bacteria; phylum Acidobacteriota; class Terriglobia; order Bryobacterales; family Bryobacteraceae; genus CAVVFX01. Next base: position 36,364 of record CAVVFX010000022.1, on the reverse strand, counting down.
GAAATACTCCAAACCGGCTCGCTCCGCGCTCAGAATGTGAAAAGCATCGGCATTCTTATTGCCCCCGGCAGCCTGTTTGATTTCGTTGAAGCGTTCATCGAAATTTGTTGCGAATATATGCTGCCGCAGCTCGTCGAGTTCTTTGACTGTGTGGTGTGACGACGCCACGATGCGGCCATAGGGAAAGGGATCGGGCACTTTGCGAAGGCTAATTCCATGAAAGAAGCTGAGCTCGGTGTTGATCAACGCTCCTAAGTCGAGCCATGCAAGTTCGAAGTCTACCTCGGTGTTGATATAAGGCTCGAATCGGCCCTGCCGCGTGAGTTCGGCAAGTTTGGGGATACAATCGATTTCATATTGGAGCAACGCTTCGTTGTCCTCGCGCCGAGTACGGGATGGAACCGGGACTCCGGCAACATCCTGCGTAATCGTCAGACAGCCCCAGCGAACCGTCTGCTTCGTCATCGCGGGTTTCTCGAAGACGGCGAAGCGGAGAACCTGTGCGTCGAGGAATATCGTAGACGAAGAGCTTGGCCCTGACATCGCTACCCTGCGCGCGGGAAAGTGATGCGCGCCGCACCTGGGAGAGTGTCAGGCAGTCGTCGAGTTGCGCGGGGAGGGTCGATTTGTACGGCGCCCGTTTCTTCGAGGTGGAGGAGCGCCTGGCGGTAGTTCTTGATGACGTAAGGCCGTCCGTTGTGGTGTTCGTGGTAGATCTCGTCCGTCGTGAGGATTTTACCGGCGAATGCGCTCACGAGCTCGTCTTCGAGTTGCGCGAGCGGCGAGAAGAGAAGCCCTTGAGCGGGATCAGTGCCGGGATTGTGGTCGAGTGAGGGGACGTTGTCGTCGAAGCGCGTGCTTTCCTTGGCGCTGATTTCCTTGAAGAGCGCAATGCCCTGCGGGTGTTTGGACACGCACACCAGATGGTGAGTCGTTCGCGTTCCCGTCTCGCTGCGGTAGGTGAACTTTTCCGCGCGCGCCCCGAGTGCTTTGATCGCGTCCATCATCGCCTTCAGGATGGCCTGTTCGCGTTGCGCAGGCCCCAGTCGTGCGACGGTCGCCCGAAGTTGGGCTGCGCGTTCGGCACTGAAGAACTCATTGATCGGCTCGTTCATCCCTTCGCTGCCGAGGTTCATATTGATCCGGTTGTAGTTGAAGAAGAAGAGGAAGTCGCTTCCCCAGTGCGTTAGCGCAGCCTCGATGAGATCGATGCTTACGCCCTGGTATCCCCACGGATCGGCGAAAAAGAGCGTTGGGACGTTTATGCGCTTGATACTGGGGATGATGTCGCGCCCGATGGTGCGGTTGCGGAATTTGGGTTGGTGGCGAAGCCGTTCGATGCCGGGGAGTTGCGCGATCCGGGCTTCGAGGGCTGTGACATAGTCCTTATTCTTGTCGTTAAAAACCGTCTGGAGATGGTCGCAGAGTACTGGCGTGTCGATTGCGTGCTCCAGGATCAGCAACGGAATGGAGGGCGTACCGTCCTCGTATTGTCCGGGGCCGCAGAAGAGATCCACGTACATGATCTTGCCTTCACGGGCCTTCGCCTTGGGAAGGACGATGTTTGCCCACCCGGCGACGTACTTGCTCACGATGCGGTGCTTTTTTGCGGACGCTACCGTGGGCGTGTCAAAAAATGCGACATCAGCCATATTACTTGCCAGTCCGGGGGGAGTGTCTACAAGGATAGCAAAAAATGCTTGAAGCAAATTCGTCCGATATTGTCGATTCCGGCCCGGTGGGGCGTGGAGGCCTTCCTTAGGCGACGCTGGCTCGCCGTCGTGGTTCCAGGCGGACCAGCGGCGTGCTGGACCAGTCGGACGTAAGGCCTTCGAGTGCGGCCGTAATGGCGGCACGCTCGGCGCGCGTCGGGATGGGCTGCGCTGCTCTCGGCGGCATCTTGTCGTAGGTGCGTCCGTTGAGCGTTCGCCCAAACTTGCCCTTCTGAACGCCGCCCCATTGCTTGAAGAAGAAATCGACGCCCGCGTCAGCGCACTGGTCCTTGATTGACTCCACCCATTCCTTGCGCAGGGGTCGCGCACCCGGTCCGCTTTCTCCACCGACGATGACCCAGCGGATTCCTGTGAGGTCGATGCGCCCGAGGTCTTCAAGGAGCGGCTCGACCGACAGGAAGCGCGTGTGGGCAGGGGCCTCGCGGAGGTGGTCGATGCGAGGCAGTCCGTACTTCCGATCCTCGACGCTCACGCCCCACCAGATGTGCCGCGCCGTCGCGCCCCCGTGAAGCTTTGTGGCAAGGAGCACCTTTAGGCGCTCTGCTCGTTTAGTGAGGACTTGGTACGTGTGCCAGTTTGCACGCAGCATGACCGTCGTCACGGCCTCAACGTACTCGTCGGGAACGGGGTCTTGGAAGAGATCGCTCATGCTATTGACGAACACGGTTCGCGCCGACCCCCAACGGAGGGGTTCGAGAAGTTTATCCGGGATGAGTCGCGGGTCGAAGCCGTCGCCATAGGGATGCTCTGGGACGCCCCGGAATCGCTCCGCGAAGGTTTCGGCGTAGCAGTGCTTGCATCCGGGGCTGATCTTGGTGCAGCCGCGGACCGGGTTCCATGTCGCTTCCGTCCACTCGATTTTTGAATGTTCGCTCATGGCAGCATCTACAACAATTCTTGCATGTTTTGTTTCGACCTGACTGGTTGCAACTGTTCTTAAATCGTACCGCAGCGGCGGCGAAAACCTCTTCTCACGCCCCAACCGCGAGCAGAAGTTTCACCGGTATCCCACTTTTCCCACGCCAGCCAGCGTGTGCGGCCGTCCTCGTGGTCAAGGGTCTGCCATAAACGCGGAGACAACTCGCGCCCGACAATGCAAGCCCGGAGCGTAAGAGCTGACGCCGCCGACCCACAGCCCGGTTTGGTGCGAGGCATCGCTGGGTGCTGTAGAATTGAAATCTCCGTCTGGATCGGGACAATTTTCCTCAAGGTCGTGGGCACGAAGCGCCGCGAGACCGGCTGAACAGAAAACAGATAACGCCTATGTCTGATTCGCTCGTTGATCCAAAATCCTTCCACAACGTCCTCGATGCGTGGGACCCGCTGGCGCCTACCGATGACGACGTTGACATGTTTGCGGCTGCGCAAAAACGCGAAATCCGCAACATCCTTAAGAGCTACACAGGATACTACGATCTCTTTTCGGAAATGGCGCAGAATGCGCTCGACGCTGTCGAGAAGCGCTCCACCGAAAACGTGACCGGTTACAAGCCCACGATCAGTATCACGATCGATATCCAAGACAATTCCGTCTCAGTCACCGACAACGGTTGCTCCATGAGCCTGGCACAGTTCAAGCGGTTCCTGAAGCCTAACTTCTCTTTTAAGGACGGCCCAGGCACAAGGGGCAGCAAAGGCGTGGGCGCTACCTACCTGGCCTTCGGATTCAACCACCTTGAACTCGCGACTAAACCGACTCCCACGACGACTTACGCTGGTGTCCTGAGGGATGGCCGCACGTGGCTCGACGACACCAAAGGCATCATCCCGCGTCCCACGGTTGAGCCAGCAACAAAGCCGATACCTGCCCTTGCAGCATTCGACCGAGGAACTTCTATCACGCTAAAGCTGACGGGAGACAACATCCGACCGAAGAGTCTCCAATATTTCATAGCGAAAAACGCTGACCAGTGGCTCTGTCTTCTGCGCGCTCACACTCCGCTTGGCGGTGTCTATCTGGGCGGCGATACTCCTCCATCCGTCAAGATTGTCGTGGATGTCATCTCCGACAACGGCGAAAAGACGACGGCGGAGCTTGGAGCCCCTCGATATTTGTACCCTCATGAGGTCCTTGGGAAAACAGCCGATCTGCGGGAGTTCTTGAAAGACCAAGCTGCGCGTGCGGCGAAGAACCAAGACCTAGCCAAGATTCCTCCTCGGTTCACGAATCTCAACGGAATCTGGGGTGAGTGGACAGGGGCGGAGGTCCTTGCCGGCACGTCCCCGCTGAATCCGGTCTGGGACGATCACGAAAAAGAGCTAATGCACACTCTCGATCCGCGAATCTATGTCTTCATGTGCTATACAACCGATCTTTGGGACGACTACAACGACAACGTGCTGAAGCTCCGAAGGGGCACCCGAATATTGCGCGGCGGGCTCCAACAGGCCACAAAGCATATGCCTCAAGGTAATCCGATCCCTATACCGCTGACCAACAACATCGGATTCCAGCAGATCACTCACGTGATCGTTCATTTTCAGAACGCTGAACCAGATCTCGGTCGCAAGGGATTCCAGCCGGAGCACACGGGCGTAGCCGAGACGCTTTCCCGCGCGGCGGTCACAGCGTTTCGAAAGTTCTTTGACCGGCTCCTCCGAAAAAACACCGGCGCGCCCGCGCTCATGCAGCAGATGAAACTCAATCAGTGGATTGAAGAGCAGCGGCAACATGAGCTGAAGTTCCCACTCACGATCAAAGGCAGGGGCCTGTTTGCGCCCCAATACGAGCTGCCCATCCGGTCGGCGCCCGTAGTTGAGCAGGATGTGGTGGCGCTCTTCAACCAGATGCTAGCGGCAGGTGTGATCCGCGGAATACAACTGCTCTCGTCTAGCCAGTTCAATCAGTACGATGGATTGTTCCGTTTTAGGATGGAACCACCATTCGATCTATTCATTCGATCCGACCTGAATCCTTTGGGTGTTGATCCGCAACAATTCGCGGGTGTGGATAATACCCTGGAGTCCCCGGTGGCGGTGCTCGAATACAAATATGTGCTGGACGCACTGATCGAGGAACTCGACAACGGAACAAAGAAGGCCGATGAGATCAAATTGGCGGTCTGCTGGACACTTGGTGAGAAATGGAGTGCCCACTTTGAGATCCTGTCCTACCTTGATAACGAGAATTTGCACCACCGCCAGTTTCACGGAATCACGCATCATTTCTCGCACGCCGTCTCTGGCTTGCCCGCATTCAGCGTAATCGTGTTGAACGATCTCATTTCTTACCTCCTCAATCAGCAAGAGGAAAGTGATCGCCAGCGCACGCTGTACGCGCGAGATCTCGCGTGAACAACAATCGTCGTCTACTTCCTACACCTCGTCTGCCGTCACCGCCACGGCGAACGGCACGCCGATGGCTTCGAAGTGGCGTTGCCCACAGCGAACCTTGTCGGCCTCGCTGGTCCGCAGCTTGAGAAAATCCCTTGTGCCCTTGGTCTCCCGCACGAGGTACATCGCCTGACCGTTCTGCTTCAGAATGGCCCAGTCCGGGTTGTATTTGCCGACCGGCGTATCGACCTCGAACCAGCCGGGGAGCTTCACGAAAAGCTTGATATCTTCGCGCTGATCGAGCTTGCGGGCAAACTCCCGCTCAATTTCGGAGTCGTAGACGACGTACTCGTAAAGCGAGTGCTGCACTTGCAGCGCCGTGAGATAGCTGATGAGCTCTTCATTCTTAAAGAGCATCATTTCCCATTCGGCTTCAGGCCCGCCTCCGCCGATACGCTCGTATTTGATGCCGTCCACGAGGAGGCGGTGGAGTTCATATTTCAGGATGTTCGCGACCGCGTCCATAAATCGCTGTGGATCGGTGAAGAATTCGCCGAGACGGCCGGATTCTTTCAGGATGCGCACCAAGGTCGAGCGCGTCAGTTCCGTCTCGTTCTGCAAGTACGCCAAGACATCCGGTGCAGGATAGGAGCCCGCCGCGACCCGTTCCTCTGCGACACTCATAGCGGTCGCCGCGATCCCGCCGCGCTTTACGTCAAGCTGGCCAATGCTGACCCGGATCTTCGGCGCTTCGATGGTCTCCATCCGCTTGATAGCATCGACCCCTCGGCGAACCAGCGTCTCGGTCTCGAACTCCACGCGGTACATCGTCTTCGGGTTAATCCGATCCCAGAGCGCCTTGAATTCCGGGCTCAGTTGCACTTCCTTCTTGAGCCGATTCGGTCCCTCATCCTGGTCTTTTCGGATATGGCGCTCGATCTGGTACGACGCCAGCAGATCGATGACCGAGGGTGCGAGATCCCCCTCTCCTTCCGGCAGATCGATCTTGAAGCCCGGCTTTTTCGGATCGAATGCGGGCTGGATACGTCCGTCGGTATTGAGCATTTTTTGCTGGACCAGGGCCGCACGGATGCGTTCGGCGGCCTCCCGCCCGATCGGCTGCTCCTCCCCATCCACGACCCGCGCAATCCGGGCGATTGCGGTCAGCGGCACCTTGCCGAAGGTGACACCGCAATCTTCTTCATATTCGTTCTGGAGAGCGCGAGCGAAATCCTCATAGCTTTCATTCGCCATCACGAGCAGCTTGTTCACCGACGCGTCGAAGACGCGCTTGCCGCTTTGATCGACGGGCAGGCGTAGCCCGCGCCCGATTTCCTGGCGCTTTTTCATGGCGCTACGCGTTTCGTTAAGGGTGCAAATCTGAAAGACGTTCGGATTATCCCAGCCTTCGCGAAGCGCGGAGTGGCTGAAGATGAAGCGCAGCGGCTCGTCCTCTGAGAGCAGCCGCTCCTTCTCCTTCATAATAAGGTTGTAAACCTCATCGTCTGCCTGGGTGTCCCCGCGCGTATCTTTGAGGACCCCTTTTTTGTCGCTGGCGAAATAGCCGTTATGTAAGCTGTCGAACGGAAGCTTGAGCCAGTTGAGCGGCGCGTAGCGCGGGTCCTTGGCGGACTCGGCGAGGGCCGCCTCGAAGTCCTCGGCGAACTTGCCCTTCACCGGCTGCCCGGCAGCATCGTAATCCCGATAATTCGCCACACGATCGATAAAGAACAGACTCAAGACCTTAATACCGCGCTGGCGGAGTTGAAGCTCCTTTTCCAGGTGCTTCTTGACGGTGAGCCTGATCTGCGCCCGCCACAAATCGTCGCGCATGCCGCCGGATTCCTCCCCGAGACGAAGAACGCGGCCATTGTTGAACCTTATATATTCGTTGGCGGGCTCGGCGTTAATTTCCGCGATGACGTAGCCGTTCTCGTACGAAGCGCGCTCGCCCGAAAGCTGGTACAGATCCGCGCCGTTCTTCACAGTGAATGACTTCTCCTTCGGACCTTCCGGCGTCTGCATGTGAATCCGAAGCTTGGCCTTGATGCCCTTCTTATAGTCGATCTGTTCGACCCGGACGAAGGCATTGTTGGCGCCGGCATCGGCGGCGGCGTTGGCAACGACGATCTGCTTGACGAGACGCAGTTCGAAGGCGCGGACCGGATCGAGGCGGTAGACGAGGTTGTACGGATTCCGGTGGGTGGCGGAATAGCGGAGCGTGCATAGCGGATTGAGTGCCCGGATGGCTTCCTGCGCCCTTTCCGTTGAATCGACACTCTGCGGCTCGTCGATGATCACGATTGGGCGTGCCGCCTGGACGAACTCGATCGGCTGACGGCCCGAGAGCTTGTCGCTCTCCTTATATATGACGTTGCTCTTCTGCTCCTCCTCCGTGCCGGTGAAATTCTTGCGGAAGGCGTCGATGTTGATGATGAGGATCTGGAGCGTATTGCTGACCGCAAATTGCCGCAGCCGATTGACCTTCTTCGCGTCATAGACGAAGTGCTCGAAAGGAAGGTTGTTGTAAAGCGCCCGGAAATGCTCGGCGGTGATCTCGATATTCTTCAGCACACCTTCGCGGATGGCGACACTGGGGACCACGATGATGAATTTCTGGAAGCCGAATCGCCGCGATAGTTCGAAGATTGTGCGCAGATAAACGTAAGTCTTACCGGTGCCCGTCTCCATCTCCACCGAAAAATGCGGGCACGTCCGGGCTGCGTTGGCGGCAGCATCAAAGAGATCCCACGCCGCCAGAGGAACGGACGGATCGGGTATATCAATGTCGTTCCTGGCCTGCACGACGCGGACATTGGCCAGCAGCTTGTCCGGCGAGAGGAGCACCTGATTGCCGATGCCAAGCTCGGTCTGTTCCTGTCCGGCGAACATCCCGCCCCAGTCGCCCATCTGAATGACGGAATATTCCGGCGCGCCTTGCGGCTGGCCCTCGAACAAATCGGTGAGCGCCGCGATCGCGTCGAGCTGGTAGGTCTGGTTCGCGTCGAATTGCAGCTTCATCGGTCGCCCCGTCACACCGTCTTGAAACTGGTGACGCCTTTGGTCCTGAAGGTCTGCACGGCGTTTGCCTTCAACTGGTCGTTATCCGCGAAACCTTCATCCAGGCACACGACCCGCTCCGGTTTCATGTCGGCGATGGCACGGATGAGCTCCAGAGTGAGGGCGCGTTCCAGGCAGATCACCAACGCGCCGCCCGCGACGGAATAGACGGTTTTGCCCGCGAGTGTCTTGTTTTCCACAGGCGTCGTGAGTGGGAAACCGCTCTTCAGCAGCAGTTCATAGAGGATATCCTCGGCGGAGCGGCCATCCCGAATGTGATCGATATGCAGTTCAAGCTGTTCCGCGAGGCCGGTGGCGTCCTTCGATGCTTCGGCATCCCACGGTTTGAGGTTCGATTCCGCCAGCTTGAAGACTCGGAAGCCGCGATCTGGCCTCGCGCCCCCCTTCAGATCGAGCTTGCCGGTGTCCTCGGCATCGAGCTTCTGAATCACGCGCCGTACGCGCTCCTTGCAAATATCCGCGATGGTCTTGAGCGCCTTCTCGGGCTTTGGCAGCGGTTCGGGAAGTTGAACCAGCACGAAGCGTCGGTTCCCTCCGTCTTCCGCATTTTGTACGATGACGCCATGACCGGTGGGGCCGCTGCCGGCAAAAAAGTCGAGGACAATGTCTCCGTCCATCGCACGGGTCGAAAGCTGAAGCATTCGCCGAATGAGAGCGACCGGCTTGACCGTGTCGAGCACGTTGTCGGCGTTTTCGAAGGTCACATATTCCATTAGCTCCTTCTTGGCGTCCTGAGTATGGCCGACCTCCGAATACGGCCAGAACGTCTGCGGCACGCGGCCCTGCTTCACATCAGAGAGGAAACGCTTGAGCCGTGGTGTCCCATTGCCCTCCTTGCCCCACCAGATTCGGCGGTCCCGGTCCATCTCCAGGAACTTCTCTTTAGAGACCCGCCAGTAGGTGCCAGGCGGCGGTCCCTCTACCACGCGGCCGGAAAGACAGGTCACCGGGTAGATCCCTTCGCTGTAATAGTTGCGTGCGGAAAGATCGCCTGATGTCCAAGGACCTCGCGAATCATTGTCTGGGTTGTCATAGCGGGCTTCCATCTCCTCGGTGCGCGGCAGAAGCTCGGGTCTCCATATATCGGCGCGGCGCGCATAGACGACGATGTAGTCGTGATCGGCGGAGAAGTGCTTAGCCGAGTTTTTTGGAGAAAACACCTTTTGCCAAATGACGCTGGCAATGAAGTTTTCTTCTCCGAACACCTCGTTCATGGCCGCCCGCAGATTCTGGACCTCATTGTCGTCACAGGACACGAAGATGGTCCCGTCCTCACGCAGCAGATTCCGCGCAAGATACAGCCGCGGATACATCATGTTCAGCCACTTCGAATGGAACCGGCCGTCAGCCTCGGTATTCGTGCCGAACTTTCTTCCTTCTGCATCGACCTGTCCTGTGTATTCGAGATACGTCTGAAGCGATTCAGAAAAGTTATCCGGATAGATAAAATCATTCCCCGTGTTGTAGGGCGGGTCGATGTAGATCATCTTGACCTTGCCGAGGTACGCCTTCTGTAAAAGCTTGAGGACCTCCAGATTGTCGCCCTCGACGATCAGGTTCTCGGTGCTGTCGAACTTGACGCTCTCCTCGGGACAGGGCCGCAACGTCCCCAGACTCGCGGCCTGAATGGTGCGGAAGCAATCGGCCTTGCCGGGCCAATTCATGCCGTAGCGTTCCTTGCCGGCATCCACAGTCTCGCCAAGCGCGAGCTTCAGCCGATCGAAGTCGATCTTGCCGCCCTCGGTGCGGATCTCGGGAAACAGCCGCAGCAGCTCCGCCTGCCTGTCGGCCTCGATGTCGTGGGAGCGCAGATCAAAGCGTTCCGGCTCCGCAGATGTGGCGGCAGTCTGATTGATTTTCTCGGCGGTGCTCATGGTCATTCGCTCAAGCCAGTTGCCATCGGATCATGAAAAGCTCTTCCCGTTCGGTCTTCTGGTTGAGCCGATGGCTGATATCGTCCAGAAGGCCGTCTTTCTTCCGTTCCACGTCGCGGGATGATTCATCGTAGTCCTTCCACGCCTCGTTTCGCTTGCTCTCAAGCTGCCGGAGCTGGCGCTGAAGGTCAAGTTTTGTCGGCAGATTCGGGGCGCTACGCGCCTCTTTCTTCGTTTCCTTGATCTTGGCGTCCAATTCCTCAAGATCGGCCTTGAGCGATCGGCGTTGATCCTCCGCCCATCGGTCGAGTTTATCCATCTCGGCGTCGAACCACCCGCCGTTCTTCTCGGCAAGGCGGCCGGCAATGCGCTGTATCTCGCTCGCGATCTGCCCCTCGCACCTCTGGCGGATGTCCAGATCACAAGAAACCGCCCCGGCCTCAACGCCCGGAATATCGAAAAGCCGTCGGCACTGGGCGTGGTCGAGTTCATCGCCGCCGTCGGTCACTCCGGCGAACAGCAAATAATCCTCGGTCTCCAAGGCGGTCAACGCGGCTCTCGTGCACAGCAGCCAGCCTTCCTTGCCGAGAAGGCTTTCAACGACGGCGATTCTCTTGCCGCTGCCACGGTAATCGAAACGTACTGTTTTCGTTTCTGTTTGCAGCGCTTTGCACTGCGCGAGAATTCTCTCTGCGAGCGGATGTCCGATCCGGTAGGTATTCGCATCCTCGACCCGCTTACCGAGACGGTACGGGCCGGGGTGAATCCGCTCCCCCTCAAATGGGTTTCGGTCCAACGTGAAAGAATACCCGCCCTGATCGAAGCGGGCATAAGGGCCGAGATAGAAGCGCGTTATTTGCCAGAGCCACTCCGCGAAGCGGTCGAGATAGTCGCCGCTGCTGACCCGGACTTTTTCGACCACCTCCTGATCGAAATTGTTCAGGAGCTGTTCCCGTGCCTCTTTTCGCTTGTCGTCGATTTCGGACTCAAGGTCTTGCTGGAGCTGATCGAATTCGAAGCTAATTTGCTCCGGCGTCCGGCACTTCTGGTAAATGGCGACGATGCGCTTCTCGAAATCAACGCCGGACTCGATGGCACCGAGCACTTCGTCGCTGGCCCCGAAGACGCCATCGAAGAGGCGGAACTTTTCATCGAGAAGCTGATAAACCCGGAGGTCGGCGGCGTTGCTCCGGTTGAGGAAGTTAACGACCACCACATCGAACTTCTGGCCGTACCGGTGGCACCGTCCGATGCGCTGCTCGATGCGCTGCGGGTTCCACGGCAGATCGTAATTGACGACCAGGTTGCAGAATTGCAGGTTGATTCCCTCGGCCGCGGCTTCAGTTGCAATCATGATGAACGCTTCGTCGCGGAAATATTCGACCAGGGCGGCGCGCTTGTCGGAAGTCGGAGAATTCGTGATTTGATCCGTGCCGGCGTTACGTTCGAGCCACCGTTGATAAATCTCTTTTGATTTCGGATCAGTGTTGGTGCCGTTGAAGAGCACGACTTTGCCCGCGAATTCGGTCTTCTCCAGGATCTGATACAGATATTCCTGGGTTCGCCGGGATTCGGTGAAGATGAGGGCCTTCTGCTGAAGGGCCGCCCCTTTGCTCTTCTGGGCTTTCTCGGCAGCGGAAAATCCGCGTCGGAGCGCGGTGAGGAGGACCTCGCCCTTCGAGTTCTTGATGATGGATTGTGCGAGCGCGTGAAACTCGCGCAGCATCGCCATCTCCTGTTTGAGTTCGCTTAACTGGCCGGGCGTGAGCTGCTGGGCGGTGGATGACGGCGTATCCGATTCGTCCTCATCCTCCAGCCATTCATCCTCGATTTCCGGGAGTTCCTCGAAATTGTCGGCGAGTCCTTCCTGCGGAGCCGGTACATGCTCAGCGGCATTAGCCACGAGTTGCAGGCGGTTGGCCAGCCCAGCCAGAGTGTCCGAAATTGCGTAGGTGGAGGATGCCAGCAACTTGCGCAGGATCAGGGTCATGAGCTGTCGCTGACTGGCTGGGAGCGCGTAGAGCGTGTCCTTCTGGAGATAGTCGGAAACCAGGTTGTACAGCCGCTGTTCATCGGCACTCGGCAGGAACTCCTGCACGAGCGCGTGCCGGTTGGTGTACTTGATGTATTCGAGGACCTGCTTACGCAATGTCCGCTTGCAGATCGGCTGAAGCCGCTGCTTCAGTTCGGCAAAATCCGCATCGCCTGTGAGCCGCGCAAACTGAGCGCGGAAGCTCTTGAGGTCGCCAAAAGTAAAATCGTCGATGATGCTGACGAGTCCATAAAGCTCAAGGAGCGAGTTCTGCAACGGCGTGGCCGTCAGAAGCGCTTTCTGATACGGAAATATGGCCTGCTTGATCGCCTGGCTGATCTTGTTGGTGGGCTTGTAGACGTTGCGCAGGCGGTGCGCCTCATCGACGACCACGAGATCCCAGGCAGTTTGTCCGACGTAAGCCTCCTTAGAGCGGGCGAACTGGTAGGAGCAAATCACAGCGGCATCGCACTGAAACGGATTGAGGTTCCCAGCCTTGATCGCCTCGTTGAATGTGCGCGTTTCAAGAATGGCGGACGGCAAAAAGAACTTGTCGGCAAGCTCCTGGCTCCACTGCTTGCGGAGATTCGCTGGACATATCACCAGCAGCCGGCGCTTCCGCTCGGCCCACTTTTGGGCGAGAAGGATGCCTGCTTCGATGGTTTTCCCCAGGCCGACCTCGTCCGCAAGAATCGCTCCCTTCGAGAGCGGCGAGCGGAACGCGAAGAGCGCGGCCTCGATCTGGTGCGGATTAAGATCGACCTGCGCATTGGAAAGAGCGGTCGCCAGCTTTTCGACGCTGTCCGAGGCGCAACGCTTGGTCAGTTCATGTGCGAAGTATTTTGCGTGGTATCCGGTCACATCCAACTCATAAGGGCTTTGCCCGCAAGGCTTTGCCTAAAGATCTTCGAGAACCTCTATCAGAACAAGTTTCGGCTGTCAGCGCAAATCTCTGAAGGGCTAGGACCTAGGATCGGCGCTTTGTGCATACGATTCGCACACTGGTACGCAGTCCTCACCGATTTCTTCAACCGTCGCCCACCCCGGGGGCCTCGATTTTCCTGGCGAACCATACCGCCCCTCTCATGTGGGCACGATCACCTGGTCGAGTCGCGATCATCCGCAGAATAATGCTACAACTGCTGTGAGAATGGGCAGCGCTGCTTCGAACATATTCGTTCGCCTGTACCGGCACCGGCCGCAGCGCAACTCGACACCTAAGGAAAACTTCGTCACTGAGGCTCTAGCAATTGTCTTCTCGATGCAGCCGCGTGTCCTTCACGAGTTTTTTGGCCTGCTCGGCGAACCCGATATCCCCGATGATCTAAGCGTCAGGACTCAGGTTGCCATCGAAGGCGCGTGTTTTGACATCGTCGTCTCAAACGACAAGGACTTCTATTTTCTCATTGAATCCAAGCTGGACTCCGGGTTCGGTGATACCGGCACCGAATCCTCGGGCCAGCTCCACCGGTACGCGGAAGAGGTGCGCCGCTCTTCCGCCCAGCGCAAGGGCCTTATTACTATAACCGTTCGAACACCCCCGAACCCCGACCTTCGCGACATCCGCTTCTTGACCGCGCGATGGAACGACATTCTCGAACTTTGCGACGCGGCGGGCCGGACAAGTGAGCGAGATGTGGCGGATGTTCTGACTAGTCAGTTCGCCGAGCTTCTGCGGTTTCTCAAGGTCGATCGCACCATTGATCTCCACGGACGGCTGGTTTGGCGTTGCGACCTCTGTCCTTTCGAAAGCTCTGCCGGATTGGCCATCCACTCGCACCGAAGCAAACACTGCCGGGAGTATGCCCACCTTATCGAAGCGGAAAATCGGCGGCGGCGTCAGAATTTCGAAGGCTCGCACTCGGATGCTATCGCCACTTTTCTTAAGAACAGCCGGGGTCTCGAAAGAATCGAGATGCAGCACTATGACGCGGCCTTCCCTAAAATAGTCGAGCTTCTCGAAAGCGCAAATGTTCCAAAAGACCTTTGGCGTTACGCACTCACCTTCGTCCGTTACATGTTTTCGCACAAGGCGCACGAAGTTGCGTCTTATCAGGTCGGAACTCTGCCGGGTGTTTCTTCCCTCACGCCGCCACAATATATTTCCTGCACCTACGAGAACATTCTCCACGCGATAGCGCAGTCGCGTTCCGGCATCCGTTGAATCCTGCGCGAAATCTCGCATCGCGAGGTCGTTCAATCATCGACTTCTAGTGATCCGACATAGATCTTCCCCAGTGCCACATTGAGGAAGGCCCCTCGTAATTCTCTAAGTGCCAACCGAGAATGATCCCCTTATCGCAGACTGCTTGGGCTTCTATGCCTGGCGCTCCCTGTGAAGAACTGTCTTCATCATTGGGATTCCGGTTTACAAACCCACCGTGTTCCGCTAAGAGATGCGCCATGACCGAAACCATCGAACCCAAACTTGAGTTCCGGGCGCTTCCTGAGGATGCCGTCCTGGCGGCGCTGCAAGATCCCGACCCGGCGAATCCGATCGCCATCGAGGTTGCCAGGCTGATCAACGGCTACACAAGCAACTTCCAGCACCATGTCGATAAGCTGGGCCGCATCCCGCCGGACATCCTTCACATTAAGGCGCGGTGGCCCATCGAAGGCGTCGCCATGCGCCTCACCACGGAAGTCATTCGCGAAACGCTCGCGCAGCCCGCAGGACCCGACGGAGCCTAGGCGAGACGCTCCGGGCGATCTGTAGTGCGATACGAGCAATCGCGCTCAACTCGCCAATCCGGCGAGCTCGCCAACCGCGAGTCACGTATTCCGCCTGTCCCCCGCCGTCATGAAATACACCCAAGGCCTGGAGAAAGACAAACGCGTGTATAATCGCAGGCAATCCATCGAAGAGCGATACAGCGACTTCCGGTTTGATTGGGTGCGAACGATGAACGAGATGCCAGCGGCTTTCGGATTTCCAGACCTGTGGGGACAGGCATATACCGCTCATGAGCACTTTTACCAGTTAATTGCCCGATCATCTGACGTGGCGGCGGAAATTATCACTTCGACAGCGGCGGATCAGCGAGGAGCCGTTACCGCTCTGGGTTTTCTCGCAAGCGTGAATCTCGGAAGTATGCAGGACGTGGTGATTCTTATCGGAAATCGGCGCGGGGCTGGGGCAATGAAGCTCGCCCGCAGTATGGTCGAGGTCGCCATAACGGCCCTGTACCTGGAAACAAATCCCCCTGAGGTCGGTACGTTCCTGGATTTTGCAGCCGTGTTTTCGTGGAACTATCTGCGACAGTCAGAGGAGGACAATCCCGGCAGCGTGGCACAGGAACTGAAAGCACAAGCTGAAATCGAGTACAACCGAGTGAAGTCGCGGTTTTCTAATTCCAAAGGGAAAGTGCGGAACACTTGGTCAACGAAGACCATAAGAGAAATGGCAGAAGAAGTCGGCTTCCTAGAACACTATAAGACCGCGTACAGGCTGGGCTCCGATTTGCTTCATGCTGGCATAGCAGGGCTTATAAGCCATGACCTTGACTGGGACCTGGAGGCGCTCGTGATAGGACATGGGTCGATGTTGCAAGCCGTGAGTTCGCTCTACAACGTTTCCAAGTTCGTCCCAGCGGAGTTGGGGAAGAAACTTGAGGTCCAATCCAAAGAGGGTAATGAGGTGCGGAAACGATACGTTGAGAGACGAGACAGGGATCGGTCTGGCCGATCCACCGCAGAATAGACTGAAACCGCAACTCCCGAGACTCTCACGTACGCGCCGATGACTTCTACGGCGTCTGGCGGACAAGCCGGATCGCGGCGTCTGATGAAACCGCCGGGCGCTGTGGCTCCAACGGCTCATCACCTCTAACGATGTCATCGCCGCACAAGGTAGTGCGCCCACCGACATGCGCGCGTTCGCCGATCACGACCAAGTCGCAAATCTGCGCATCGCCATCGACCCGGCCCAGAATCCAGGATTCGCCGCTGGCACGGCCGTTGTCCCGCACACATCCATGCGGCCCGTACACCTGAGCCACGTCCGCGACCCAGGCCTCGCCATCGTGGGCGAGATTTCCCTCGCACTCTAAATATCCGCCGACATCGCCCTGCCGAATCCGGCCGAAGTCGCGCAACGCCCGGATACGGAATAGACGCCGATGACCGACCTGGACCGAATCGCCGATGATGAACTCGTACTTTTTTTCCATGAGCAGCTCTCCTATCTTCCGAGACCGCACATGGCTGGCCGAGCCATGGCAAAGCCGACCGGACGCCGCGCCTGATCCTCCATGACCCGAACCCCAACACCTTGACTGCCACGCCGCCGCGAAATCAGCCTTACACTCACCTCCACCACTGCCATTGCATCGAGATCACCCAGCACACACCGAACCACAAACACATCCATTACTCATCTCCACATCAGTTTCACAACCACAACGACTATTGAACCTATGGCCGAAGTCTTAAGAACTAGTTAACGAATCAAAATAAATATTCATGACATATCAGGGTACTCAGTCGGCGCACACCGCTCATTCGACGACTTCGACACTCCGCGCCCGGTCGGGTTGATCACCATGAAAATCCACGACGCTCGCTAAACGCCATACCTGCGTAACCGCTCCTCTAACCACTCGTGAAATCCTTCACTTCATAATCATCACGTTCGGAGCAATGCGGATCGCGCTCTCGTTCCGCTCGCTCCGAACAATCAAGCGCCCGGTTGCGCGGGCAAGGCGAGCGCAGAGGTAACGCAAACTCTGACCGGACCCACGATGGCGGTAAGATTCCAACGAAACGGATGGTTCCGCAAACCGGCACGGGATTATTCTCAGCTTGACCTCTTCGCGGATCTTCCGGGAGAGGTGGTCATTGACGCGGCTTCGCAGCCGCAGGCGGAGGCAACAGATGGACGACATGACCCGATTGGGCGACCTGATTCTGAAACATTGGACAACCCACCGGCCGGGGGTGATAGAAGAGCTGGAGAGGACGAACCAGTTGCAGCCCGCCCTCCGCCAGGCTCAGGAACAGACGGGCGATCTTCTCTACAATCTGACGGTAGTTCAGAAAATGGAGTACCACGCGGCCTGGGAGCTGGCGACACGGGAATGGGCGTTCCTTCAGGGCGAGGACCGCCCGGAGCGGCCCCCGCTGGACCGTCCATCGTCCGGCAAGCCGACCCCGAGCCAGACCCCGTCCCATCCCGCGATTTCCGAATAACGGATGCGCACCGGATTGGCGAAGGCAGCCTCCGCGACAAGGCTTTCGACAATATCGAAGCCATCCGCGCGCTGAAACGCAGCGAAGAGGAAGGCCGCGCGCCAACCGGCGCGGAAAAATCCCTGCTAGTCAAATACACCGGCTGGGGCGCGATGGCGAATGCCTTCCGCCCCTACCCGCCGCCCGAATGGCAGCACACCGCCGCAGAACTCCGTGAACTGCTGAGCGCGCCCGAATATGACTCCGCCCGCGCCTCGACTCCCAACGCACACTTCACTTCACCGATGGTCGTCCGGGCCGTCTGGCAGGCCATGCTGCGATTCGGTCTCCAACCGGGCGCGCAGATCCTCGAACCCTCAATGGGGTGTGCGACCTCAAAGTGAACGATTGTTGAGTTCTCTTTTTTTGTGTGCTAAATCCGAACGTAGTGATACGTTAGGATAGGAGGTGCACCTTGCCGGATACGCTTATCGATCTTGAACAACGTCGCAGCGGCATTTTGTCCCAGATTTTGCAGTTAGGTGATTTTCGCAGTGGCTCCATCACACCCATCAGTGGACGTTGCGGTAAACCAAACTGCCATTGCCATCAACCAGGGCAGCCTGGCCATGGTCCTAATATCCGTTTGACTCGAAAGGTAAATGGGAAAACTGTCAGCGAAAGTTTCTCTTCTGGGGCTGAACTATCCAAAGTCAAGCGGGAGGTGGAAGCTTTTCATCGCTTTCGCCAACTCTGTTTGGAACTGCTGCAAGTGAATGAGAAGATCTGTCGGGCGCGCCCGGTCGACGACACGATTTCGTCAGAGGAAAAAAAACGGCGGAAGCGATCCAGCAAGAGGTCGCGCGGGAGGTAGAACAATTCTTGCACGCAGTCTTCAACGGCCGAAGTAAGTGCGGGTATCTGGATCTGGAAGCCATCGAAATGGCGGCCCGCTCGGTTGTGCATCAGGCCGCAGCAGCAGCCCTCAGCCGACTCCTGCAGTTTCCGGTTCCGGCGGCCGGTCAGCGCACTGTGGCTTGTCCTTGTGGCAAGCAAGCCCGTTACTGCGAGTTGCGCTCCAAATCGATTCTCACCGCCGTGGGTCAGGTGGAGATATCACGCCCCTATTACCTGTGCCCCGACTGTCACGGTGGCCAGTTTCCGGCCGATGCCGAATTGGATGTGGAGAATACGGAGTTCTCACCTGGGGTCCGCCGTATGCAGGCGATAGTCGGTCAGGACGCGCCGTTTGATCACGGTCGTGAACAAATGAAATTGCTCGCTGGCTTGGAGGTGACGACCAAGTCGGTGGAGCGAGCAGCGGAGGTGATCGGGGACGACATTGCCCAACGCGCGCAACGGGAGATCCAGCGAGCCGTCCAGTTAGATCTGCCTGTCATCGTTGGTGAGCCGATTCCCATTCTGTATGTGCAGATGGATGGGACCGGAGTGCCGGTGGTGAGAAAAGAGACGCTGGGCCGGCAAGGCAAGACTGAGGGCCAACCGGCGCATACGCGCGAAGCCAAGTTGGGCTGTGTGTTCACCCAGACCTCGTGGGATAAGGAGGGTTATCCCATCCGGGACCCGCATTCAACCACTTATACGGGAGCTATTGAAACGGCGGATGAGTTTGGCAAGCGCCTTTATCTGGAGGCCTGGAATCGCGGCTGGAATCGCGCGGAAAAGAAGGTTGTGATAGCCGATGGCGCTGAATGGTGCTGGAATCAGGCCGATCTCCATTTCCCCGGAGCGATACAGATTGTCGATCTTTATCATGCCCGTCAACATCTGTGGGAGTTGGCTCGGCGCTTGCACCCCAACGACGAGGCCAGCCAGAAAGCTTGGATGAAGACTCACCAGAAACGCCTGCTCGATAAAGGCAAAATCGAAAAACTGGTGGCGGCGCTTCGCTCCATCGATTCCAACAATCCCGAGGTCACAGAGAAACTACGCATCGAAGCGGAATACTTTGAGCGCAACGCGGAACGAATGCGATACCCCAAGTTTCGTCGGCAACATCTTTTTGTTGGTTCCGGCGTCATCGAAGCCGGCTGCAAGTCGGTAATCGGCTCCCGCCTGAAGCGGTCCGGAATGTTCTGGACGGTCCGCGGTGCCAACGCCATCCTCGCCTTGCGTTGTTGTCATCTCAACGGGCGCTTCGAGGACTACTGGGAAGGTCGCCGGGCCGCTTGACTTCCACTTTCATGTCGCTCACCCCCCTCAATGGGCGTCGGCCATTTCCTCGGCCTCATGCCCGACGAGCTTCTTCCCGGCAGCCGCCGAACCGGCGTCGAACTCGACAGCATCACCGCGCGGATCGCAAAATGCCTGTACCCGGATTCGACCGTCTTCGCCAAAGGCTTTGAGGAAACAGCGCTCCCCGACAATTTCTTTGACGCCGCGATCGGCAACATTCCGTTTGGCAACTATCCGGTCTTCGATCCCGCCTATCGCAGCACGCCGTTTCTGACGCGCGCGATTCACGACTATTTTTTTGCCAAGTCTCTCGACAAGGTGCGTGCGGGCGGCGTCATGGCGCTTATCACCAGCCGCTACACGATGGACAAGCAGGACCCCGCCATCCGGCGTTACCTCGCCGACAGCGCGGATCTCCTGGGCGCTATCCGCCTTCCCAACACTGCTTTCAAGGCCAATGCCGGAACCGAAGTCACGACCGACATTCTCTTTCTGCAAAAGCGCGCGCATGGCTCGCCCTCATCCGGCGAAGCCTGGCAGGATCTGGCCGCCATCGATACACCTGATGGCCCGATCCTTATAAACGAGTATTTCGCGCGGCACCCGGAGATGATGCTGGGCGAGATGCGGTTTGAGCGTGGACTCTATAACGCGCGCGAGCCGACACTCGCGGGCGATCTCTCTCCCGAGCGCCTCCTGGATGCAGTCTCCGTCCTTCCCGCACGTATCTATTCCAACGCTCACGACCGGCGCACCAGCCAGGCCGTCATTTCGACGGAAATCCCCGTCCTCGATGGCGTCAAGGATGGCGGCTTCGCCGAACGCGACGGCGTCATTGTCGTCCGCAGCGGCGACCATTTCGAAACGCTCAGTCTCGGGGCTTCGACCGCCGCCCGTGTCCGCGGCATGATGGCTGTCCGCGACGCCGTCCGCCTCGTCTTCAGGACGCAGCTTGACGATGCGCCCGAGGAGCGCATCACTGAAGCGCGCCAGCTACTCAACGATCTCTATGATTCCTTTGTCCACAGGCACGGAGCACTCTCATCGCGAGAGAACGTCAAAGCCTTCGCGGGCGACCCCGATCACCCGCTGCTCCTCTCGCTCGAAACCTACGATCCAGAAACCAAACGCGCCACCAAGACCGCCATCTTCGAGCGCCGCACGCTCGAACGCTACCGCCCGATCGAGCGCGCCGGAACGGCCGCTGAAGCGCTGACCGTCTCGCTGAACGA
This sequence comes from Terriglobia bacterium, assembly GCA_963747535.1. Lineage (GTDB taxonomy): Bacteria > Acidobacteriota > Terriglobia > Bryobacterales > Bryobacteraceae > CAVVFX01. The sequence goes on along the minus strand of CAVVFX010000022.1, from coordinate 15,777 downwards.
AACCGGCGGCATCGACTGGCCCCGGATGGAGCAACTGACCGGCAGCAGCCCCAGGCTCCTGCAACGCGAACTCGGCAGCCTGGTCTACCGCAACCCGGAGGGCGGGACATGGGAGACGGCCGACCTTTACTTGAGCGGCAATGTTCGCGCCAAGCTCGCGGTTGCCCGCAACGCCGCCGGACTCGATCCCGCTTATGGCCGCAATATCGAGGCGCTCGAAGCGGTGCAGCCCGCCGATCTGGAACCCGGCGACATCGAGGCGCGCCTCGGTTCCTCGTGGATTCCGCGCATCCGACATCCGGGAATTCGTCACGGGCTTGCTGGAAGCGCCGCCGCGCCGTGCGTGTTTCTCACGCCGCAGCCATCGCCGCCTGGACCGTCGAGATCGACGCTCCCGAAAAATGGAGCGTCGCCAACACCACGACGCACGGGACGGAGCGTTTCCGCGCCTCCGACCTGATCGAGCAGGCCTTGAATGGCCGCACGCCGACCGCCTATGACGAGCACGAGGACGGATCGCGCACCATCAATCAGCAGGAAACCATCGCCGCGCGGGAAAAGCAGCAGCAGCTCAAGGATCGTTTCCGCGCCTGGATCTGGGAAGACGGCGACCGCGCGGCCCGTCTCGCCCGCGACTATAACGACCGCTTCAACAATCTGCGCCTGCGCACATTCGACGGCTCGCATCTGACGTTCCCCGGCATGGCGCGCGAGCTGCTGCGCGACGGTGACCTGGCCCCCCATCAGAAGAACGCCGTCTGGCGCATTCTCCAGAGCGGCAGCACGCTCCTGGCCCATGTTGTGGGCGCGGGCAAGACCTGGACCATGGCGGCTTCTGTGATGGAACTGCGCCGTCTGGGTCTGGCCAAAAAGCCGATGCTCGTGGTGCCCAATCACCTGGTCGAGCAATGGGGCGCGGAGTTTCTCAAACTCTATCCGCACGCCAACCTGTTCGTCGCCGGCCGGGATCACTTCGCCGCGGGCAACCGGCAGAAGGCGATGGCGCGCATCGCGACCGGGAATTACGACGCGGTCATCGTCTCGCACCGCTCGTTCGAGTTCCTTCCGGTTTCCGATGCCCTCTTCAACCGCTTCATCGACCAGGAAGTGCGCCAGCTTGAAGACGCCATCCTCGAAGCCAAGGCCGAAACTGGCGACAATCGCCGGATCGTCAAGGAACTCGAAAAAGCCAAGAAGCGGCTGGTCGCACGGCTCAAAAAGCGCGCCGACCGCGAGCGCAAGGACGACAGCGCTGACCTTCGAGGAACTCGGCGTCGATCAGGTGTTCGTCGATGAAGCGGACCTTTATAAGAATCTGTACTACACGACAAAGATGAACCGCATCGCCGGGCTTGCCGAACACCGACAGCAACCGCGCCTTCGACATGTTCATCAAGACCCGCTACGTCCGCGAGATCAACCAGGGGCGGGGCGTCGTGTTCGCGACCGGCACGCCCATCTCGAACACCATGGCCGAGATGTACACCATGCTGCGCTATCTCGGTCCCGATCTTCTGCACGAGCGCGGCGTCGCGCATTTCGACGCCTGGGCCGCGAATTTCGCGGAAGCGGTCACCGCCCTGGAGCTTGCTCCGGACGGCTCCGGCTACCGGATGCACACGCGCTTTGCGAAATTCATCAATCTGCCGGAACTCCTCTCCATGTTCCGCACCGTCTCCGACGTGCAGACCGCCGACATGCTGAATCTGCCGCGCCCAAGCGTGACCGGCGGCAAGCCGAAAATCGTCGCGGCCCCGGCGAGCGAGGCGCTGAAGGCGTACATAAAAGGACTCACCGAACGCGCCGAGCGCCTGCGGACGCAGCGCATCGATCCGAGCGTGGACAATATGCTGAAGATCACCGGCGACGGCCGCAAGGCCGCTCTCGATATGCGCCTGGTCGAAGCCTTTGCCGATGTCATGGCGATTCAGCCAAGATCGCGAACGCCGTGCAATCGCGAAAATTCATGACGTCTGGGAGCGACAGCCGCGATCCGCGCTCGACCCAACTTGTCTTCTGCGATCTCTCGACGCCCGATCCCGGACCGCTTCAATGTCTATGACGAGATCCGCGCACGACTCATAGAGCGCGGCATTCCCGCACGGGGAAATCGCCTTTATCCATGACGCCGATACCGACGCCGCCAAGATGACGCTCTTCGATTCAACGTCAATGCCGGGCGTGTGCGAATCCTGATCGGCTCGACCGAGAAGATGGGCGCCGGGACGAATGTGCAGCGCCGCCTGAAAGCGCTCCATCGATCTCGATGCGCCCTGGCGGCCGCGCGATATCGAGCAGCGCGAGGGCCGTATTCTGACGGCAGGGAAATCTTAACGCCGAAATCGAACTTACCGCTACGTCACGGAAGGCTCCTTCGACGCCTATATGTGGCAGACGCTGGAAACCAAGGCCCGATTTATCCAGCAGGTCATGAGCGGCCAGACCTCCGTGCGCTCCGCCGAGGATCTCGAAAGCGGAGCCCTCACCTACGCCGAGATCAAGGCCATCGCTTCCGGCAATCCCGCCGTAATGGAGAAGGTCAAGGTCGATACCGAAATCCGCAAGCTCGACCAGCTCAGGTCCGCGCATCTCAATCAGCAGCACAGCATCCGCTGGCAGATCCGCGCCTTGCCGCAGCAGATCGCCGAAACGGCTCAGACCCTGGCCAGCGTGCGTGCCGACATCGGCACGCGTGACGCTCATGACGACGAAGATTTCTCGATGACCGTCGGCAACCGGGTTTTCTCCGGCAAGGGCGCCCGCGAGGACGCCGCCAACGCTCTGACGTTGGCTGTGTTGTCGTGGCGCGACGATTTGACGCTTCAGCCGCGCGCGACCTTCCGCGGATTTCAGATCATGAGCCGGGGCAAACGCGCCGACGGCGACCCGCAGATCCCGGATCTGTTCGTCAAAGGCTCGGGACTCTACGCCGCGCATCTCAACCCCGAGACGCCCGTTGGCACGGTGCAAAGCATCGAGCATACGCTCCGCGCGCTCGACAAGTTCGCGGCCCAGGAGGAGGAGCACAAGGACCGCCTCGAAAAGACGCTGTCCGACTATCGGGCGCAAGCCAACCGGCCGTTCGAACATGAGTCGCGCCTCAAGGACCTGCTCGCGCAGCAGGCGCAACTCAACGCCGCCCTCGATCTCGACAAGGGCGAGCGCCAGGCGGCTGAACCGGCCGCCAGCGACCCTGAGCGTCCCGATCAACTCCCGGCTGCCGTATTGCCCGTGGCCATGCCCGTAAGCCGCGCCGCCCCCGCACTCGGCGGGTGAGCGCGTCTCGCCAACCTGGCATGACAATATTATTTCAGCCTGAGAAAGGAGCGCCCCCATGTCAACAAAACCAAAGCTGTCCCCCGCCGTCCAGGCCGAGGTTGACCTTTACTTACGTATGCCGATGCCGAAGCCGTTGGACCCGGATGACCCGGACGACGCCGAAATTGGAGTTCCGGATTACGACAGAGTCCTGCCGCCTCACATACTCAAGACCGTCGAGAACGCCTGGGACGCCGCGCAGGCGATTTTTACGCGCGGCGGCATCTGCCTCGGAGACTCCCCAATCGAGCGCAGAATTTTCCTAATCCTGTGTCAATACGTTTATGACCAACTCAAGGATATGGCGCAAAACCCGCAAGAGTGGATCGTCGATCAGCGTGCATTGATGAAAGAAGATTCGCTATTTCAACACACAGACCCCAATCAATTTCTAAAACTGCTCACCGAGATCGAGATGCCATCGGAGTGAGCGTAGCAGAACTAAGCCGCGCCGCTCCCGCACTCGGACGCTGAAACGCCCGGTCGGTTACCCGAACCTCTCTCGCTTCGCCCCCACTCTCGACCTCTTCACGCTCACTTCCCCATCACACCCCTTCCCGTCCTCCACCAGGGGCCGCTTCGCTGCGAGGCCCCGTGGTGGAGGCCGTACAAACCGGGAAGGAACCAAATGAACAATCAACTCAATCTTCGCTGCCCCGCCTGCGCCCGCGCCGACGGCATCCAGATCCGCGCTCAAACGTGGCTCGCCATCACCGACGACGGCAACCGTCCATTCCCTCCAGAATGGGAAAAAGACAGCCAGGCAATTTGCGACGGATGCGACCACTCCGGCACCGTCGAAGAATTCGAAACCGCCGGTAGGGAGCCCATCAACCCGTATATGGCCGACTTCCGGACCACCTACGGCCAGTCAGAGGATATCTTCCTCGCCGCCACGCCGGAGCAAGCTCTCAGCCTCGCTCAGCAGTCCTTCAAAACCGAGAAAGGCCTCCAAGTCCTCGGATTCACGCCAGGCGACTGCCCGCAACTACAGGAGATTCGCATCATCACCGAAGATGCAGAGGAAGTTCTCATTTGGCAAACCGACGAATACCGCCTCCAACTCGCGGCACCAAAACTACTCACGGCGCTTCAAAAGCAGATCGAAATAGCGAGAGAGATCATCGACGCCTGGAACAATACCGACCACCTGTACAGCGCCGTTGAAGACCTGATCAGCGAACTCGATAGTAAATCCCAATGGGCTCAGGAGGTCCTCAGAGCGTCGGAAAGGTGCGACCTCACCGCCCCTATCGAAGATCTCGAAAAATCTCTCGACGAAAATCTCTCCGCTATCGCCCAGGCGACAGGCGGTGAAGCATGATCCCAGCCCCACAAAATGACACGCTCATGCTCGGCGACTGCGTCGCCCTCATGAGCGGTCTTGCAGCGGAAAGCGTCGATTTCGTCCTGACCGATCCCCCGTATCTCGTCCGCTATCGCGGGCGCGACGGCCGGACTGTCAGAAACGATGACAACGACCGCTGGCTTGCTCCTGCTTTCGCCGAAATCTTCCGGCTTCTGAAGCCGGATACGTTCTGCATCAGCTTTTACGGCTGGAATAAAGTCGATCTGTTCATGGCGGCTTGGCGGGCGGCCGGATTCCGCATTGCTGGCCACATCGTCTTTCGCAAGCAGTACGCTTCATCTGTTCGATACATGCGTTATGAGCACGAGCAAGCCTATCTCTTATCGAAGGGTGATCCGTCTCCTTCAGCAAGGCCGATATCGGATGTCGTGGACTGGACCTATACGGGCAACCTGCTCCATCCGACCCAGAAGCCGATTGAGGCATTAGAACCCCTTATCGCCGCCTTTTGCCAGCCGAATGACCTTGTCCTCGATCCCTTTTGTGGTTCCGGGTCCACGCTTGTCGCGGCAAAGCGCATTGACCGGCGCTTCATCGGAATCGAGCTTGACGTAGGTCATTTCCTGACGGCTTCCCGCCGTATCCAAGCCGCCAAGAATGCGCCTCACCGGGTCGCATAAGTGGCCTTTCCAGTCCTTGGTCTCGACCGGCTACGACAACGATAAAGCGGCGCCGACCCTGAGCGAGGGCGTCGGCCCGTCTCAGCCGGCCGTCTTTCTCCTTCGCAGCAACGTGGCCGCCATGAAATTCCTTTCAGACTTAATCATGAGTCCGCTCGATCAATTGCATCCTCTCTCACGCGACACTAACGCCTTGGTCTAGGCGTTCAACAGGAATTTTCCCCTCGCGCAAGCGCGATTCCTCGCGAAACAAAATTCCCAAGCCCTTCGGGTGTTGAGCGCCGTCGCCCGGCGGCGTCTTAACGGTCGCTGTCGAGGACGCATTGAGCGGCCTCCTGAACTGAAAGGAAAAACTATCATGGCTACGATTGCAAATCTCGCGAAGCAGAAAGACGGCAGCATCACCGGGACCCTCCTGATTCCCTCACTCAACGGCGCAAAGATCGTTCTTACGCCGGTCGAGAAGAAGGGCAAAGGCCCAGAAATGCGCGCGACCATCGGCGCATACGAAGCAGGGGCGGCCTGGAAACGGGAAACCGAAACCACGACCTACTTTTCGGTCAAGCTCGACGACCCGACTTTCGCAAGACCGATCTACTGCGCCTTGTTCAAGACCCCGGACGGCTACGCCCTTCTCTGGGATCGTCCCAAGGCCAAGAAGAACGGCTCTGGCAACAACGGCGGCGGGGAATTCTAAGCCGCCTCAATCGGCCCCGGCATCTCGCCGGGGCCGCCCTTCTTATCCAGCAGGAGAAAAATCACATGCTCGACATCGACCACATCGAAGACATGATCGCCAACTCCGAGCCGCTCGAATCCTTCGAGCTGGACGACTACTCGGACCAGGAGGAGATCAGCTCCGCGCTCAAGGAGATGCTTGACCGCGAGCTTTATTAGTTAGAGACCGGGTGCCGGAGCTTCACTTCCGAAGCTCCGGCATTTTTGGCAACGCCATAGGAGACAAGAGATGCCAAACACAAACTGTTTAGAAGGTATCCGCTGCCCGAAATGCGGGCACGAGGACTCGTTCAAAATTGAAGCGACGGTCGTTGTTCTGGTCACGGACGACGGGACTGATGACTTTGGAGATTGCGAATGGGATGACAACCACTACTGCGAATGCGGAGAATGCGCTCACTCAGCGACCGTTAAGGATTTTAGGCTGTCTTCGGAAGGCGGCGCGTGACCATCGCCGCCGAATTCCGTAATCCTCCGCCACGCTCTCGGCCTCAGCGCCGAGAGTTGTGCGCGGGCGCCTGGGCGGTACAGACCGTAGGGCGACGATGCTCCTGCTGCCGCCCTTTTACTGCCGCGCGTCAGGGCCGCGACCAGACCAGCCGCAGCCAGCGTAATTGCTGGCGCAAGGTCCAACCCATCGCCGTGCTCTTCCATAACCTCGCCATATCCCACCTTATGGCCCGCGAGCCGCGCACCATACAAGAGTATGATTTTACTCATATTCCGGCTCGACTAATCACAAGAATCCCGGCACGATTTCATGTTGCGGGGCCGAATCGCTTTCGCACAACCAAACTACGGAGTTAGTAGCCCACAAATAAACAACCCGCCTGGGAGGCGGGCTGCATATCGGCCAGAGGCCGGGGATTTCTCGTGAGATCGCAATCACGAGAATCCCCCAAATCACCGAAGTTTGCAAGAGTATTTCTTGCAACGGGTGAACTCGCGCCGATTTTCGGCCCATCCGGGCGGTTGCCTCGCAACCGGAACGGAGAGAATCATCATGCTATTCGCCCATCTTCCGCCCATCACACCCATGAGCTGCGAATCACCCAGCCCAAGGGAGAAATGCCCGCACCGCTGGCGTAAGGGTAGCGTCTTCGATGGCGGCGGCGAATTCCGCCGGACGATCTCGACGAAGGCACGTGCGCTGGTCATGGACCGCGCCGAGGCTTTGGAGCGAAGCACCAAAGCGCCCGGCCAGCGCGATGGCGTGCTCGGCCAGTCCGCGCTCATGATCCTGCGGGCGCTGTTGTTCCATTTCCTCGACACCGCGAGCGGCCAGCTCGACCCGAGCTACAAACAGATCCAGAAACAGACCGGCTTTTGCGTGCAGACGATTGCCGTGGCGCTGAAGAGGCTTGAACGCGCCGGTATCCTCGACATTACGCGCCGGATGGCACGCAAGGGCGCAAAACTCTGGAACGAGTTCATGGGCCGCTTTGTCTGGCGCGAGTGGGTCGAGCAGCAGACCAATGCATATATGGTGAATGTGCCCGTGCCGGACCGCACGGAGTTCGGCGATCTCGGCATGCCTCTGTTTAAGCCTAAACCAGAGTGTTCCTAGCGATTCTACTTCGCAGAGAGAATCCACCTCCAGATTCATACATAGAATGAGCGCCGCACGGCGGCGCATTGCTCTCCAGGGAAGCTAGGGGCGAAAACCGCCCTCTTATCCCGAATATGGGGTTTGAAATATCCATTCTTGAGGCGGACACGGCCCAAGAACGGGGCAGTACGGCCAGAGCAGGGAAAAAGCGGCCCTGCGGGCCGCTCGAACCTACGCCTTCTCCAAGCGGTCCATGACGAGCCCATAAGTCCACTTCCAGAGATCATCGTCGCTGGCAAAGGTGCGGACGCCTTTCGCTGACCCATTCGCGCGCACTTCATATCGCCCGCCCCGCAGCGCCTTGACCTCGAAACCCTGCTGGGCGAGCAGCCCGGCCACCGATCCGGCGTCCTTGAGCCGCCTCTCGAACGCCCGCGAGCGTACGTCCTCGGTGACCGGATGTTTCGGATCGGCCCGGGCTTTTTGCAGGAACCACCAATCCTCGTGGTACACGATCCGACGGCTTAGAATCGGCGGAAAGCGTCCCATGATGATGCTGATATCTCCCGGCAGGCGTCGGATCTCGTCGGGATTTAACAGCGGTCGGCTCGACGTGTGCATCTGGTAGCTCGTGCTTTTCGAATCGGCTGGTTCTCGATGAGAACCATGACTGATTCGGTCCGAGGGGTACTGTCGATTCGCCGACGCTTGTCGACGCCTGGGCCTCCTGAATTGTCTGAGTCCCCAGAAACTTGCTGACATAGTCCGCCGTAAAATTATCCATGACGCCGAAGCACGTCACCGCCTGCGAATTGCCGATGAACGTCTCCCAATGCTGGGGGTAGTCGCGCATTCAGTTGATTGAAATCCTGGACAAAGGCCCACATGATCATGCCTAGACCCGCCATCAGGCCGTAGGCCTGCGCGACCGCCTCAAGTCTCCCAATCGTCCCGAACTCGTCGAGCACGAAAAGCGCAGGAAGCCCGTGCGCGCTCGGTGATCCGCCCCCGCGAACGATTGCGCGGATGCCGATCGAGACCATGAGCCTCAGCCACCGCGCGTAGGTTAACAGCTTATCTGGGCGGCAGCACCAGATACACGGAGGTGTTGCCGCCGCATAACTCGTCAAAGCTGAAATCCGAAATCTCCATGCTCCGATTCAGGACATCGCTATCCAGGAAGGCCGTCTGCGTCCTGGCGGCCGAGATCACGGAGCTGAGGCCCTTGTTCTTTTCAAAATTCAGGAACTGTGCCAGCTTGGCGCCAGCGACACTGTCCGGGCCCAGCTCGATCGCCGTGCTCTATCGTGCGTCCGAATTCCTCAGTCGATTTCATGAGCAGCTTACGCGCGAGCCGACAGAGATGCCCGGTCTTTCCATTGCCGGATGCTCGACGACAAACGCCATGAGGCCGGTCCACAACTCGCGAGCGGTATCGTCCCAATACGGGTCCTGTGCTGACTCGGTGATGACCAGCGCATCCGCCAGATAGGCGAGGTCCTCCAAGAAATCGTCCGATCCTGGCTTCAGGATCGACAGCGGGTTGAAGCTCGCAAACGATTCCTTGACCCCTACCAATCGAGCCATAGCGGCGATCGACCTCGCGCCAGGGATCGAGGATGAGCGTCTTCTGCCCGAGCACGTTCCGGCGGTGGGCGGCCGTGAGCCAGGCATTCTCACCCTTGGGATCGACCGCGAGGACGGAACCTCCGGTAGGTCAGAAGGTTGGGAATGATGAGCGAAACGCCCTTGCCCGATCGGGTAGGCGCGACCGAGATCATGTGCTGGCGCGGCGCGAGCACGTGCAGATTGCCGAGAACCCCCCGCGATTCTCCAAGCAGCAGGAACCTCCCCCCCACGGGGGTGCCGTCATTCCCGAGCGGGACGAAGCGCAACTGTCCGGGATCGGTGCTCCAATTAGCCGAGCCGAGCAGGTCGGACGTAAACGGCGCCTCCTTCGCGCAATCACACAGACATGATCAGTGAATCCGGTACGCGATGCCGTAGATGCACGAGACGTGCGCGTACAGGCTGCTATTATCTTCGGCTCCGGTCTTCGGGTCGAGAAGGCTATACGAGACGCAGGTTTCCGGAGGGCCCTGGTCAATGCCGATCCGCGGGGGAACCTGGACCGTGGCGAAATCGATTCGGAGGATACGCGGGCCGCTCCAAAGTGTCAGCGGGAAGCGGTCCCCTTTTGCCGCGTGCGTCAATAGTGCCCGCTTCACGACCGGGACGATCCGCTTGTTGTCATACTCGAAATGGTAGGCGTTGAATAACTCACGCCCATACAGCCCCGCGAATACGAGAAGCACCATCAGCAGCATCAGGAACACCGGGTGTCGCCGCTTCGGTCTGGCAGCCGTGGCCCGTCCCGGCATGATCGGGATGCCCGGCGGGAGCGCGGGCACCGTCCGCTGCGGCCCTACAGGCCGGCCACCGCTCGGTACTGGCGGGAGTATTGGCCCAGACATATAAATCCAATCAGAATAGACAAATGACGCGTTCGGGCCGCCTCAGGTTGCGTGCCGCCGACGCACCCGGAATCCTTAGGCCGGAGCCGGGCCCTCTGGCGCCGGATCGGCCTTCCCCTGCTCCGCGGATTTCGCGGCCGCCTCGGCTTGTTTCGCCTCCTTGGCCTCGATCGCGGCTTTCTTAGCCGCCGCTTTCATCGCGTCAAGAAAAGCCTTCTCGTTGAGCAGATCCGGAATGACGGCCCTTTGCTTTGGATCGGTCACGGCATTGCTCAATGCCTCTTGCACCGCCTTGCGGAACCGCGCATCGATTTTAATGTGAGCGATCACGGCCGCCCCAACGACAATCTTGCGGTGGTTGTCCTTTTTGCGTTCCTCGACCCTCTGCCTGGATTTGAGTTCGGATATTCTGGCCTTGACCTGCTCGCTCTTTTTTTCCTCTTCGGCGATCAGTTCCTCGGTTGTCTTGTGGACATGCGCCATATATGCCCCCTCCGGCTATTATCGTCCGCGCGCGAGCCGGTGAGTACACCGGTATGCGCGAGTCCGGGATATGCGGGTGCGGTGATGGCGCAAAACGCCCGAGGCGCACCCGCTCTTGCGAAAGCGCGCTGCGGCCTGTGGACGAAGCGCGATTCGCTGCATACGCGGGTATGACGACCGCAGACGCCGGGTCCGGCGGCGCGGTTCGGAGTAGCCGCGCGGTCGTTTTTCTTTACGCCGGAGCAGCCCCAGAGGGAGGCTCCTCCTTCCTCGGCGGGCGCGCCGGAGGAGTGGGTGCCGCCCGCGCCTCGGGAAAAAACTCCGGCAACACGGCCCCGTCCTCTGGACGGGAGACGACTGGTGCCGGAGCCGCGTCCGAGAGAGGCTCCTCGGGCTTCGGCGGGCGCGCCGGAGGCGCAGGTACCGCCCGCGCTTCGGGAAAAAACTCCGGCAGCAGGGCCCTGTCCTGCGGGCGGGTGATGGCGAGCTGCATTGCGCTTCCCACCTGCTCACGAAAGCGAGCGCTGACCGCGATATGAGCGAAGACGCCCGCCCCGACAATGATTTTGCGGCGCGTGTCGAGCTTGCGGGCGAGCATCTTCGCGCGGGACTGGAGGCTCGCAAGATCGGCCTTGGACTGCTCGTGGCGTTTTTGTGCCTCGCGGATCTGCTTCTCAAGAGTATCGCGCCACCACGTCATGACTACCTCCCTGTTTCGTTAGCCCCGTAAGAAGACTACCCGGGAATGTTTGCCGTTTGCCTAATCGCAACCATGCGCGGGTATGATAACGGAAAGGGTCGGTGCCAGATCAGCCGGGAGCAAAGCACGATGCTGCGGGACTGGGGTCACGAGCAAGGCGAAGTGCGCACTTATACATTCCTTCGGAACGTGTGCGGCAGAGGCTCTGCCTCTGCACTCCGGCGGGGCTTTCGCGCCCCTGCACCACGACGATGGGCGTGCCTGCCCCTCGACCCAGCCCAACCCTGCGCGGATTGGATGCGCGCCAGGGCCTTCCCGCCCTGGACCTGGACTCGGAAGGGCCTTGCCCCTCCGAGACCTCCCGCGTCAGGGCTTCCGCGCCCCGACACCCACGGCCAGCGTTTCCCCGCTGGACCAGAACAAGCGTTTCACCGCTCGTTCACGACAGGCCAAAGGGGTGACGTATGGCCGACTACCGCCTCCACGCCTCCATCATCAGCCGCTCGGACGGGCAAGTCGGCTGTGGCGGCTGCGGCCTACCGCGCGAGTGAGAAAATCCTCGATGAACGCACCGGAAATGTTAAAGACTACACCCGCAAGCGCGGCGTCCTGTATACGGAGATACTCACTCCCGGCAATGCGCCCGAGTGGATGCAAAACCGCGCACGCCTCTGGAACGCCGTCGAACATCGGGAGGACAAAAGCACCCGCCGCGGCTCGGCGCAACTCGCCCGCGAGATCCAGCTTTCCCTGCCGCACGAATTGACTCATGAGCAACGCATCGAGCTGGCCCGCGACTTTGTCAGGAAGGAATTCGTCGAACACGGTGTCGTCGCCGACATCGCCGTCCATGCCCCGCCCCGTGGCGGCGACGATCGCAATCATCACGCCCATGTCCTCTTGACGCTTCGCGCTGTCGGCCCGGACGGCTTCCGCAAAAAGGCCCGCCTCTGGGAGCAGCAGGACGGAAACGCCAAACGGAAATTCTGGAAACAGTTCGAGAAGGAACGCCTATCCGAATGGCGGCGGCTCTGGGCCGTCTACGAAAACCGCGCTCTTGAAAAATACGGCCACGAAGCGCGCGTCGACCATCGCAGGCTCGAAGACCAAGGCATCGACCGCGAGCCGACTACCCATATCGGACCGGACGCCAATGAAATGGAGCGGCGCGGCGTCACGACCAACCGGGGCGACCAGAACCGCCGCATCAAGACTGCGAACCAGAATTTCGCTCATGCAAAAGAAGAACTTGCCGAATCCGAAAAACGCCTGGCCGACCTCAGACGGCAGCAGGCGGCCGAACGGATGGAGCAAATCCAGCAGACCGTCCGCGCAGCCGATGCCGTCTGGGAAAAGGCCGAACAGCGCCAAGCCGCTCGGCAACCATTGCAACCTGAGGGTCCGCAGCCTTATCCTGAAGCTTCGGCGCCGCCGGTTTCCGTCGGCGGCACGGCGGCCTCGATGCCTGACGATCTATCTGAAGCGCAGAAACTCGCGGCGGAACAGGAAGCGGCAAAGCAAAAGCAAGCCCAGGACGACGAACAGACCCGACAGCAGAAAGCGCTCGACGACGAACAGGCCCGTCAGAAACAGGCCGCCGAGGACGAACAGAATCGTCTCCAGCAACGGCGTGACGCAGAAAACAAACGCATCGACGACCTCGCGAAGCAGAATGCCGACCGGCTGGCCGCGCAGGCCGAGGAGATGCGTCAGGCGCAACTGCGCCTCGATGCCCAGAAGGACGAGCAAGCGCGGCGTGACGCTCACCGCGCCGCGATGGAGAAAATCGCCTCCGACGACCGCCGCAGAGAGGAGAGCGAGCGGCAGGCAAAGCTCGAATCCCAGGCCAAGGAAGGCCCCATCCGCGACGCGGGAGCGCGCTACGCCCAGGCCCTCGGCCAGCATTACGACTTCGGCAATCCCTACGCCTCTCTTGCCAAAGTGGCGATGGCGGAATACGCCGCCTTCCGCAAGGACCGCGAAGCCCTGGACCAACAGATAGCGAAAACGGCCGATCCTCAGGAGCGCCAGGCGCTTGATCTGCGCAAACGCATCGAGGGAGCCGAATACATCTTCATGACCAGCGAGCGGATCGCACAGCAATCCGTGGTCATCACCGGTCGTCGCGATAGCGACGAAGCCGTCAAGTTCCGCAAGCGCGCAATCGACTACCGCATGCAGGCCCAGGATCTCCGGCAGCAGCTTCGCCAGCACCAACGGGGACCCGCTCCGGAAAAGGACCCCGAGCGCGAACGCACAGAGGCGCAGCCGCAACCCACAGCCGGGCGTCCCCGAAATCGTGCTGCCGGAGAGTACGATCCCATCAAGAAGGTGGACGACACTCAGCAGCCGCGCCGACGAGACCCCGACCGGGAACGATAGGCCGCCCTGGCGTCGCGGGACAGCCAGGGCGAACGAGACCATCCCCCCGCAGATATCGGGCGCTCCGGCAAATGACCTGGGCCGGACTCCTATCGCTGTTCCGGCAGGTTGGCTGGCTCTTGACGGCCTCCAACCTGCCGTCAAAGCTGAAAACGCTCTGGCGCTTGATCGCCCGCGAGATTACGGAACCGAGGTTCCACCGCTCCAGGAAGCCGCGTAAAGCCAAAGCCCCAAAACCGTTTTAACCAACGTCGAGGTGACACATGACCACGCCCCTCCTCTCTCCGCACGAAATCGCCACCTTCCTTCAGGATTCCGGCTGGATCGACAAAGGAAACGCCGACCGTCTGGAAAAAAGAATCACCGCCTATAGCGACAGCCGGGAAAGGGAGGGACGCAATGCGGGCATCGCGACGGCGGCGCGCAAAGCGGCTGCGGTTGCGGCCTCCATTAAGGGTGCCAATCAGCGCGCGGGCGCGCAGAAAGTTTGGCGGGCCATAGAGGGGCTCTTGCCTCAGGGCCGCGAAGCCGAGAGAGAAGCGTATGCACGCGGCTTCAAAGACGGGGCTGAACATCGATCCAAGCCGCAGCGCAATCTGGATCGCTGATCGCGTTTTCGGATTACAATCCGTACAGACATGCACTCGATGCGTGACCTCCTCGATCGCGCGCTCGCCTGGCGGCCGTCTGCCGCCGAGATGCCCAGTAAGCCAGACCCCGCCGCAAAATACTACCCCTTCCTCAACGCGCCAAAACAAATCGGCCCCATCGACCCAGCCGACATCCTCACGCCCGAAGAAGTTGCCGCGCGGCTCAAGGTTCCTGAATCCTGGGTTTATGAAAAAACGCGCGCGCGATGCCGAAATCCGATCCCGTGCCTCCGCCTTGGCCGTTACATTAGATTCCAGTGGCCCGAACGTGATAAACTGGCTTAGAGCGACATCCGCCCAAGAAGAAAATGCAGCGAGGACAAGTCTTTCGTCGCAACGGAAGCTGGTACGTAAGGTACTACCAAAACGAAATTAAGGACGGCGCTCCCGTGCGTCGGCGCATCTGTGCGCGCCTCGCCCGCTACAGTGACGACTACCGCTCCAAGAAGGACGTGCTCCCGCTTGTCGATGAACTGCTATTCCCGGTCAATAGCGGGGCGGCTCAACCGGAAAGCTCGCTGACGCTGGCGGAGTTCTTTGACAAGCGATACCGGCCCGCGCGCGAGAAGAAGCTACGTCCGAGCACCCTCAACAGCCACTGCGATGTTTTTACGAGGCACATCAAGCCCAGCATCGGGAACATCCGGATGCGCGATTTCCATACGAAGGATGCGCAGCACTTTTTTGACAATCTGGCCGAGGACAAGCCGGATCTTTCGCATTCGTCGCTTTTGCGGATGAAGGCGATCCTCTCCGCCGTGTTCACCTATGCCCGTCAGGAAGACGTGCTTCGCGCTGCGAATCCAATCCAGGGCGTCAAGGCCGAAGGTCGGCGTTACAAGCCGGAGCGGATCGCTTACACGCTCGAAGATATTCAGGCGATGCTTGCGAAGCTGGAGGAACCGGCACGAACAGTCGTTACCGTCGCGGCCTTCACAGGACTTCGAGCATCGGAAATTCGTGGGCTTCGCTGGGAGGATTATACCGGTGACGAAATCCGCGTCGCTAGAAGCGTCTGGCGCACTCATGTGGGACCGACGAAAACGGAACAGAGCGGGGAAAACCCCGTTCCGGTAATACCGATCTTGCGCCGCGCCCTCGATCAACATCGGAAGAGCAATCCGGGCGATGGGTACATCTTCGCCGGTGAACGGAAGGGTGATCCGCTCAACCTCGACAATTTATCCCGCCGGGTTCTGAGTCTGAAGCTCAAGACGGCATGGAAGGGCTGGCATGGTTTCCGTAGAGGCTTGGGAACGAACCTCTATCGCCTCGGCGTGCCGCCGAAGGTAATTCAGGAGATCCTGCGACACGCGAACGTGTCCACAACCGAGACCCATTACATCGTTGTTGATCGCAGCGAAACCAAGAGCGCGATGAAGAAGCTTGAGAAGGCAGTAGGCAAGGAATGGGCAAAAGCAAAACGTCGCGCTTCCGCTAAGTAGTTTTTGTTTTAATAACATGGGCCGGTAGCTCAGTTGGTAGAGCATCGCA
>CAVVFX010000021.1:0-207103 GCA_963747535.1 Terriglobia bacterium | reverse complement strand
CACCACCGCGCAGCCTGATCCCGTCGCACATAGCGGAGTTCCGGCCATCCGCCGCGGCAAGCTGAAGGTTTTCCTCGGCTACGCGGCCGGCGTGGGCAAGACCTACCAGTCGCTAGAGGAAGCTCAACTGCTAAAAAAGCAGGGCATTGACGTCGTCATCGGTTACTTCGAACCTCATGGCCGCAAGGATACGATCGCGAAAACCGAAGGCCTTGAGACCATCCCCCGCCGCGTGGTCGAGCACCGCGGTACGCGTTTCGAGGAGATGGATACTCCAGCCATCATCCGCCGCCATCCGGCAGTCTGCATGGTGGACGAATTCGCCCACACCAACGTCCCCGGTGTAGAACACCTGAAACGTTGGGAAGATGTCATGGACCTTCTCGACGCAGGCATCGACGTTCTCACCAGCTTGAACGTGCAGCATATCGAAAGCCTCAACGACCAGGTGTGGTACTTCACCGGTGTCCGCGTGCGCGAGACCGTTCCTGACTGGGTGATCAAGCAGGCGGACGAGGTCGTCATGGTCGACGTCACTCCTCGGGCGCTGCTGCACAGGCTGGAACGCGGCGTGGTCTACGCCCCTGATAAAGCCAGGCGGGCGATCGAAAACTTCTTCACCGAATCGAACCTGACCGCGCTTCGGGAACTGGCCATGCGTCAGACCGCGCATCAGATCGAAGACCGCCTGGAAGAACCGGCGAAAGAACCGCTGCCCGTCAATGCGGGATCGCCTTTGGGCGCCAAAGAGCAGATCCTGCTTTGGCTCACGCCCGACCCGACCTCGGCCATGCTGGTCCGGCGGGGCCATCGCGTAGCTGACTACTTACATGCGCCATGTATCGCGGTGGCCATCGGAAGGGACGATAAATTCAGCGATCTATCCGCGGCGTCCCGTGCCGCGCTTGATCGTCACCTGATGTTTGCCCGCAACCTGCACATCGAAGTCGCCACCATCTACGGTGCCGATCCGGCGAAGAACCTCGCCGAATTCGCCCGCCAACGCGGCATTACCCAGATATTCGTCGCCCGCAACTCACCGGACATCAGTAAGCTGGTCCACCTCGTTCAGGACATGCAGATCACCATCGTAGCCGGCCGCCCGACCGCGTCGTAGTACTGCGCTTTCTTCCGTCAATAACGAATCACGGCCGCAATATCGGCGTGATCGGACATCTCGGATTCTTTCAAAGCGTAGGCCTCGCCGCCGTGAATCAGAGTATTGAGAGCGGTGAGATTCAAGTTGCGCCCCGTACCATCCTCACGGATCAGCAGATGGGATACCCGGCCTTTTTGAGCAGCGTCAAGGATTTGAGTCACATCGAAGATGACGCGCCGCGCATCGCGATGGCCGGGGAACTCGCGCATGACTTTCTCGAGCACGGCGGAAAAGGTGGTCTTGACGATTTCCAGCGCTCGCAATTGGATCTCCCGCGCCGATAACCCATCGGGCGAACCGTGGATCTGATGTTCCATCAGGTGTTGATAGGTGTTGCCCTTGCGATAAAGCGCCAGCTCAAATTCCACGCCCGCCAGCATGAGCGGTGCAGTCTCGCTGCCCAGAATCTTATGCAGCCCTTTGTCTATCTCTTTGAAGAAGTGCACCAGGTACTCGTCTTGCTTTTCGCGATCCGCTGACGTGCCGAACATCACGCCCTTCATTCCTCCAACGGACGGTCCGGCAGAAGACCGATTGTCGAGGACGTGATCGGGCGTTCTGTCGTTCAGGAACACCCGCAGATTCTGCGGCGCACGCCCTTGCAGTTCAATCTCTCGCATGCGGTAGTGATTACAGTCAAAGAGGCGAACCTTGTGCTGGCTGAGAGCCAGAACGTAAAACCTTTGCTCCCGTGAGACAACCGCAAGCAGCGGCCGGATGTCGAAAACGTCCTCCATAGCGACGAGCGCCCTGGCGGGTTGCGGCAACCGAAAACAGTGAAACGTGTCGATGGATCGATAGATCGCCAGAATAGTTGCCCAATCACGGTCAGTCTCAATTGTGATGGCCAGGTCACGCAGGGGTTCGAGAAGAGTCTGGGCCGTTCGCGCATCGAGAGACGCTTCCTTCATTTGCTTCTCGATCTCGCGAATCGTCCGGTTCATTTCCGGACGCAGATGTGCCGGATCAGAAAGGTTGAGAGTTGCGCTAATACAAGGCCCCTTGCCTTTTGCGAGCCCTGTTAGTTCTCCCTGAGTTACAAACTCTTCTACCACGATTTCAGAGTGTGTCATACACTTGGGAGGTGTGCATCTCAAGGGCCACCCGGGGCGGCTCAACTGTTGAATAGCCTGACGGCGACTGCCGCTATTCCTTCGTTACACGCAGATTGGCGAAGTGCGCTACCGTCCCCGGACCAACCCAAAGTCCTATCGCGCCGCTCGACATGGGTTGTTTAAGATCGTTCACAAGCAACGTCGGTTGCCCGGCTTCATGTACGAACAACCCGGCGTGATCTCCTTTGACCACGACCTTCACCCTGGTCCATTCGCCCGGCTGCAAATCGACATACGATTCGTACTTTTCAGGAAACTTCTCGCGCAGCAGTTGCCACGGGAATCCGGGGATGGAGATGTATTGGACGGAGTGATTGCGCCGCACCTGATCATCGGAGCGCGGGTTGGTGGGACGCAGGTAGAAGCATTCGAACTTCGAGCCATCCGGAGCCGCGCGGAAGACCACGCCGACAAACCCGCGAGCGCCCTGCATCGCGCCCGGCAGAACGTCGCCGGCCATATCCAACTCGATTACGCCGTCCTGGAATTGGCTGCCCGAGACCAGTGCCAGACGCCCCGCGTCGCCGACCGAAGCAGGGGCAACGTCGGTGATGCGCACCGCTTTGCGCCCTTTGTAAGCAGCCGCTTCGGCCTTCACCTGAACGAGCGATAAGCCGCTGACTGAATCGAGAGGAAACGTTTCAGCGCCAGCCGATGCCGCCACAATGAGACCGAAAACAATCAACCTATTCGTGTTCATTCGTGTTCATTCGTGGCTAAATCTTTTGCCGGTCTTTTCATATCCTCAAGAAGATTTTCCGCGCGTACATCCAATAAAGAATCGCCCAGAAGCAGGCCAGCAACGCCCAACCTTGCACGAACGGCTGGACCCCGCTGCCGAAGATCTCGAAGACATGCGGCCCCAGGTTAATCCGGAAAGAGTCGATAAAGAAGCGCTCGAAAAAGTGTGCCATGCAATAAGCCGCGATCGAGTTCATCCCGATAACCACCAGCGGGAACGACCATTTCTTCCAGCCCTTCATCTCGATCAGCCAGCAGAATCCGGCGAGAAAAAGGAAGCAGAGGCCACCGCTGAACAACACCCAGGATGGAGTCCAGATGCGTTTCACGATGGGGCAGATTCCGAGGAAATGGATCACCAGGCTGGAGACAACTCCGATCACTCCGGCGATCGCGAATTGCTTCAGCGGAATCCTGGGCGCAGCATTACGCAACCAACGGCCGGCGATCAGTCCCAGGATCATCGTTCCGAGAGTAGGGATGAAGCTCAGCGTCAGGTACCCGCCGGAATTGAAATCGAAATGAGTGGGCCGCGGGAACAGATTCAGGAACCAGACGTCGAATGCCTGGCCGAGATTGCTGTTCTTATCCCAATGCGCGGCGAATCCCGAAAGATGATGCGGCCAGTCGGCGGCGACACCGACCGCCTGCCAATCAAATCCGGGACCCGGTGCGGGATAAATCGCCCATGCCGCCCAGTAGCCCACCAGGATCACACCCAGTGCCGACCATTGCCAGCGCGGCGACCGGAATCCGAGCAGGAACAAAATCGGATACCCGAATCCGATTTGCGACAGCGTGTCTTCAAACGTGAAATTGGTCATCTGGTGACCCATCGACCGCAGGAATACACCGAGCGCGATCAGCAGCAGAGACCTCCAGAGCGCGTGCAGGAACATCCTGCCAAAAGTTCCTCCTTTAGCGATGCGGCTCGCGATGGAGTAGGGCAGAGCCACGCCAACCAGAAAAGAGAACGAAGGCTGGATCATGTCGTGCAGCGAACAGCCGATCCATTCCGAGTGGGTCTGGTGGAACGCGAGGACACTCCAGAACCAGTTACCCGGATAATTAGCGGCCACTTTCGCGAGGCGAAGAACCTCAGCCATCATAAGGAACATTACGAAGCCGCGATAAGCGTCAACTGCTACGTTGCGCGTTGCGGCCTGGGGAATTTTGGCGGATTCCTGTGTTGAGGAACGGGTCGTTTGGGCGGTTGCGGTAGTCGTCGCCATAACACCTCCTATTTCGCCTTGGGATGTGCTTTATCATATACCGACATCAGGTCCGCCAGGGAGACCTGAGTGTATTTCTGGGTCGTCGAAAGGCGAGAATGGCCCAGAAGTTCCTGGATGGCGCGCAGGTCGGCGCCGTCCTGCAACAGGTGTGTTGCGAAAGCATGACGAAAGCTGTGCGGATGCACGGAGTCGTCGCCGGCGATCCAACTCGCGTAGAATTTGACGATCTTGCGAATGCTGCGGTCCGTCAGTCGACGGCCATGATGATTCAGAAATACGGCCGTCTGCTGAGGGGCGCCATCGTGCCCGGCCGCACGCACTTCAAGCCATGCCAGCAGCGACTCGAACGATTTACCCGGAACCGGCACCTGCCGCTCCTTCTTCCCCTTGCCGCGAACACGCAGCCAGTGCTCGCTCATATCGATGTCCGCGAGATCGAGTCCGGCAAGTTCGCTCACGCGCACGCCGCATCCATACAGCAGTTCGAGAATCGCGCGATCGCGCTTGGGATGAGGACGCTCCGGTTCGACATCGAGTGATCCCTCTATGATTCTGTCGGCCTGCTCGGCGGTGATCACCTGGGGCAGTTTCTGGGGGATCTTCGGCGCACGCAACAGGCGCGCGGGATTGGCTGCGAGAATGCCTTCTTTCGTCAGGAAGCGAAAGAGCGCACGGATGCCTGCAATCCGGCGGCGAATGCTGACGGCTTCGAGGCCGCGATCGTACTGCGCGGCGAGGTACTCGCGCAGTATGAGCAGGTCGATCTGCGCGACATCCGGCGGTTGCTCGCCGGGAGGAGTGAGGTAGGCGACAAAGTCGCGCAGGTCGGAGCCGTAGGACTGCGCCGTCATTGCCGACGCGTTGCGCCGTTCGAGTTCCGCTATGAATTGCGTAATCCGTTCCGCCAGATCAGACATGTACGCCCATGTATTCTTCCAGCGCCGCCTGCGCCCGCCGGCAGATTTCCGCGTGCCGCGCCGGCTTGTCGTGCCGCAGACGGTTGCGGATGGATTCGTCGAGAGGCGGGAAAAGATCGAAGGCGATGTTGGCTGGCTGATATTGCTTCGAGTCGGCTGCCGAGATGTAATGGCACAGCGCTCCGAGCGCGGTTTCCCGCGGCAAAGCGCCGACGCGCTGGTGGGTCGCGAGAGCAGCAGCGAACCGCCCGGCAAGGAAACCCGTGGCAATGGACTCCACATAGCCCTCGACGCCGGAGATCTGTCCCGCGAAGAAGACCCTGGGATCCGTGCGAAGCTGTAGCGTGTTGCCCAGCAGCGACGGAGCGTTGATATAGGTGTTGCGATGGATCTGGCCGTAGCGGAGAAACTCGGCATTTTCAAGACCGGGAATCATCCGCAAAATGCGCTTTTGCTCGCCGAATTTCAGGTGATTCTGGAATCCAACCAGGTTATAGCTGTCGGCCCGCAGGTTCTCCACACGTAACTGCACCACGGCGTACGGACGGCGTCCGGTGCGCGGATCGTTGAGCCCCATCGGCTTCATAGGACCGAAGCGCAGCGTGTCGCGTCCGCGTCTGGCGATCTCTTCGATGGGCAGGCACGATTCGAAGTATGGAACATCTTCCGGAATATGCGCATCCACGGTTTGCGCGGCGACCAGGGCATCGTAGAAACGATCGTACTGCGCTTTATCGAACGGACAATTTAAATAGTCTCCGGTGCCGTCGAGCGACTTATCGTAGCGCGATGCACGGAAGGCGATGGCTTCGTCGACCGTGGAGGCATCCACAATCGGACTGATACTGTCATAGAAATACAAGCGCCCTGTTCCGGTGATTCGTCCGATCTCCGCGGCCAAAGTGTCGCTGGTTAATGGACCGGTAGCGATGATCGTGATCGCTTGCGAATCCACATGCGAGAACTCTTCGCGCCGCACTTCGATCAGACGGTTGGCATCGATGGCGCGCGTTACCTGTTCGGAAAAGGATTCACGATCGACCGTGAGCGCCTGGCCGCCAGGAACGCGGGTATCGTACGCGGCCGCGATGAGGAAGGAACCGAGCCGGCGCAATTCTTCTTTGAGGAGCCATGAGGCGGAAGGAGGTTGATCGGATTTGAGCGAGTTGCTGCACACCAGTTCCGCGAAGCGATCGGTCTGATGCGCGGGTGTCATGCGCACGGGACGCATCTCCCAAAGCGCGACCTTCAAGCCTGCCTGCGCGATCTGCCACGCTGCCTCGGAGCCCGCGAGTCCGCCGCCGGCGATGTGAATAATCGGTTGCAACTTTATATTATCGCGCCTCCGGTTGTGCGTCAGATGTGGGGTCTCAAATTGTGCGGCGAATAACTAACGATTTCGCGAGTTGTTCCGTCGAAGATATAAGAAGCATCAAAGATATAAGAAGAATTTTTGCGAACGCGGGGATAGATCAATACGTACTCACGTACATAAGAGGTGTTCAGAAATGAAGATTCAAGTAACGGCAGTTCGAACAGCACTTACTCTCACTCTGTTGGCCATGGGAACGATCGTCCAGGCGGCCACTTATCACATCACTCTGCTTAAGCCCTCCCTGGTCGCCGGGAAGGAGCTCAAGCCGGGAGACTATAAAATCGAGGTCGACAATGACAAAGCGGTCATTAGCCATGGCAAGCTGTCAGTCGAGACCAAGGTGAAGACGGAGGCCTCAGATAAGAAGTACGATTCGACCACGGTGCGGTATGTAATAGAAGGAGACAAATACAAAATGCAGGAAATCGGCATCGGGGGCACCAAGACGAAACTGGTGATCAACGAAAATGGAACCCAGTCCGGACTCTAACATAACATTGTCTAACTTCGTGTAACACGGACTTTAGCCTGCTGCGGCTCGGTAACTAAGTTACCGGGCCGCGGTTGTTTGGGGGAGGCCGAGATCTTCGGGAAGAGGATTCGGTATCTGGAAGTAAGCTCCGGCGGCCGTTTGAGTCAAGTCGGGAATGGTCGTGCCGTCGGAAGCAAAGAAACTCGAGATCTGACCTTGAGCCGTGAGTCCGATCAAAAGAGCCGGGATGGTAGGCGCGCTGACAATGCCGTTGCCTGCATCGGAAATCGGCGTCAGGAAAGTGTGGGGATCGCTTGCTAACTGGCCAGGGAACGCAAGTTGCGCCAAATCCG
Organism: Terriglobia bacterium; assembly: GCA_963747535.1. Classification (GTDB taxonomy): domain Bacteria; phylum Acidobacteriota; class Terriglobia; order Bryobacterales; family Bryobacteraceae; genus CAVVFX01. Next base: position 199,736 of record CAVVFX010000021.1, on the reverse strand, counting down.
CCCGGTACATCCACGTGGAACTCGCCCCACCGGCAGCGAGAATCAGATCACTCGATGCTGGATTGGGGACCGTCATATCGCCTCGCGCGATCTGAAACAGGACCGGCTTAGCCGGGACGCCCGATAGCGTCGATCGTGCCAGGTGGGGGGCAAAGGGAATCGGATCTCCGGAATTGTCCAACCATTCAATCAGTTCCAGATAGTATTGGGTATCGCTGTTTCCGGGACCGTTGATGCTGACGGGTTGGTCGCGAAACGGGAAATTATCCGTGAAGGGCGTGCCCGCCGGAAGAAGTGGAGGAACCTGGCTGGTCAGAATTTCGGACGCAGTGGAGGAGAAGCCTGGACTCCACCGGATGATATCCACTATCGACCCACCGCCCACATTCAGCGCCGCGGCCCGTATCGCCGGTTCCACGGCGTTCAGAACGGTGCCGTAGATCGAGCCGAAGGACTGGCCCGCGTAGTAGATGTGGCCAGGGTCAAGATCAGGCGTACCGTTGCCGTCGACGTCCACACCGGACTGAATCACTCGCACCAGTTGCATCAGATCTACGACAGTCTGGCGAATGCAATCGCGCACGCCGAGGGGCAAAGGCGTCAGGATCTCACAACCTTCCGTTGAGTCGATCACGCCGTCGCCATTTCGATCGATGCCGCGGCCTCCCAGTAGCACCGTTGTGTTGTTGCCGCTGTTGTCGGTCACCACCAGGTTGCTCTGCGCGCCGTAGCCGTGGCCGAAAGCGTTGATGGCAATGGTGGCAAAACCAGCTTGCGCCAGCGCCGGCGCTACCACGGTCGGTCCGCCGATGCTGCTGTCTCCGAAGCCATGACCAAAGATCACCACGGGATAACCGTTAGCCGGTTCGGGCGTGTTAGGTAGATAAACATGGAAAGCGATCTCGTTAGACGGCGTCGGCACTACCGCTCCAACACCCGTAGCCGTGGGATCGATGGTCTGCTCGGAATTGAGGAGCAGAGGTGAGAGGTACGACTGGAAAGACACTCGTCCGAGACTGCTGAAGAAAAATGAAAACTGCGGCGACCCGATGGGCAGTGAGAAGTTCGAGAACCTGCCCGATCCGGTATCGAAGTTCACGGTCAGATTGGCGACATTCGCAATGCTAAATACGTACTGTCCGTCCGGGTGATGGACGACGACCGGCATAGTCTCAAGTTGACGACGCGCACTCTGCAGCCAGGCCGTAGCGCTCTGCGTAGTGAAGATCGATGCGGCCACGATGTGGTTCGAGGTAGTTACGCCGGCAACCGCATTGGCCAGATCGGCACAATAGCTGTCAGACGACTGCAGGCAGGCTGTGAACTCGGGAGCGGCGCTAACCGGATTACCTGAAGTATCCTGAACCGCATCCGTGACAACCAGTACAAAACGGCGATGCTGGTCGAGCGCGGCATCAGGCTTCCCATACGCGGTGTTGGTCGCCGGATCGTAGACCACCTGATTGATTGCGACGACATCGCCGCCCTGCTGCAGTCCGGCTTCGTCGGTTGTCAGGTTGTTGAGCACCACGAAGAAGATTCCTGCGCGAAGCGTGGAAGTGTTCACCGGCCCCGAAAACGCAACCGTAATGCGCGGCTGGACGTTGAAGCCATCGAGTTCGTTAATCAGCGTGAGTTGAGCGCAGAGGGCAGCCAGGGAAGCGCAATCCGGCAGGGGCATATCGAGGCGCTTACCGGTGACCTGCGCGCTATCCGGAACCGTGAAGGAATCCGCCGGGAAAGGACCAGCCTCCGGGTTCGTGGGATCGAATTGAACAACCACTCCGCCGGCAGTCCCACTCGCGAAAACCGCCTGGAACGTAAGAGATAAAACTACCAGGTGTTTGAGCATGAGTCTCGCGCTCAGCGGAGTACTTCATGGTGCTGGAGCAGTTTCGCTACAAACTCGCGACTGGTGCTCACCAGTTCCCACGACCCGGCCCAGAAACACATGTCGATAGTCCACCAGTGGATATTCGGGACGGCCAGGAGACGCGGCGTCAGATCCTCGAAATTGATAAGACCTTGGCCAAACGGGCGGTGCGTACTGGTTTCGTCCCCGTGCAGCGTGCCGTCGCTGTCGATCAGATGGATCGCCCCGATTCGGCCGGAGAGTTTATCCAGGAACTCTTTCACGCCACCCGGAAGAACCTCTTTCGACCCGTGCTGGCGCGCACCGACTACGCCGCACATATAGGCATGGCAGGTGTCGAACATGATTTTGAAGTTGGGATGGTCCACCTGGGCATGCATGGCGAGAACTTCGGAAGGCTTGTTGAAAATAAATCCGGGCTCGAATTCCCAGGTCACGAGAACACCATGATCCTCCGCAATCGCGGCGGCGTCATGCCAGGTGTCGCCCAGGTGGTCGAAGGAATTCATGTAATCCGCGTCGTCGACGGAACCCGGTGCCGCTACCGTATCCACGCGGATCAAAGGACTGGCGAGATCGGCACACAGATCCACGTGCCGCCGGAACAGCTCCAGATACTTCTGTCTCTGTCCGGGGACGATGGGATTGACCCAGGAGAAATCGGCCGAATAGCCCGACACGCCAAGACCGTTATCGGCGATGAGTTGCACCAGTTCCCGGCGAGACTCCTTGTTTGGATAATCATCCAGCGCGACATGCGGAGGAAATCCGCAAAGTTCGATCCCGTCGTAACCGGCTTGCGCCAGCCGTTTGACAACTTTATCAAACGGCACGGGATCGCCGGCGTACGGGCCGAATGAGAACGCCCAGCTTCCCAGAGAGATTTTCACAGTCGTACTCCTACTACAGGTCCCATTGGCAGTTGCCGCGGTCCGGTACAAAACCGCAATCCCACAGCCTTAACGAATTTAGCAGATTCCGCTGACCGAGATTCCCGCTCTTCGAGGAGGATGTCCCCGGGTGTACAGCCCACGTTAGAAACTGGCCCGCGAAACTTTTCCGTCACCTCATGATGCCAGCTGTAAAGGGGTCCCTGCGTCTGCGCGCCCCGTGGGGCAGACCATCGTCTTTTGTGGTCTGCCGCCTGCAGAGCAGCCTCGCCTGATCCGTGCGCCGGCGATCAACGGCTTGCCTGCGTCGCCGATCGTCCCGGCAGAAGCGCCAGGAAATTGTCATGCGCTACTCTCCGTGCCGTCTCCGGCTTGAGCGCATCGAGCAAAACATAGTATCGCTGCACCGTCGGCTTGTACTGATCGAAAAACCCGACCACATCCGAGCCGAGGACAAACCGATTGGGGAAATGCTCGATGAGCGAGACCCATTTGGTATCCAGCACGCCGCCCGGCGCGAGTTCCTGTTCGAAAATAACCCACGAGAGATCCACCGTCAGATTGGGATACGCGCGCAGCATGCGGGAAATGATCTCGGTATGATTCGGAATCACAATGCGGCGGCTGATCCCGGCATGCGCCCAGATGATGCGATTCCGCGGATGACTCTTCAGCGCGGTCTCCACCTCACCCACGTAACTCGGCTGTTCCAACCAGGCCGGGCCGATATTACTGTGCGTCAGTACCGGTAGGTCATGCTTTTCGGCCAGGTCGAGAATCGCGTCGAAGGCTTTGGAGTCGGCGTGGGCTGCGTCGCCATATGTTAGGGCGGTCAGATCATCGTGGCGGAAGAAAACTTCGCCGATCCCCTGCCAGAATCCCGGATAGAGCGCCAGCATCCGCGCGATGTGGTCCACCGCGTTGCGGTCCGCGCTGTTGATGCCGCAAATGAAGGGATGCAGGCGCTGTTGCTTCTCTTTGGGCAATTCCTGAATGGCCCGCGCCACCAGGAAGTCGGTCGCACTGTACCAATAAGTGTGGGCATCGTTATCCAGATAATAAGTCGGCCGTTTGTCCTCCGATTCGTCCCATTTCTTCACCACCGGCATACCAATGACTGCCGATTCCGTGACGCCGGTGTCGTCCATCGCCTTGAAGAAAGCGTCCATCCCCGCAGTCTCCTGTACGAAGTTCAGAAAGTGCAGATGGCCGTCGACAATGGCGTACCGGCTGCCGCTCTTGATGTCTTTCGCGGGAGATGGATTCGTCGGGGAGTATTGCGCAGAGGCGCTCCCAGCCAAGAGGGCGCCCAGCCAACAGAAGGATCTTGTGAGGGTCATGAGATGCTTCTGAGCAGTGTAACGTAAGCGCCCCGTTCTTTGCTTACTACGTACACCAAGGTGAACATCTGGAAGCGACTGGCCGCGGTCCTTTGCGACACTGCGATATGATTCTCGCGTATGCCCGGTTTCTCTGAATCTCTTTCCCGCCGCACGTTTCTCGCGACTACGTCTGCCATGGCGCTCGCTCGCGGGGCTTCTTCGAACGGCCGTTTGAAGGCCGGCGTTGTCGGCTGCGGAGGGCGCGGCACACAGGCCGTCGCGAATCTGCTCACCGGCAACGAGAATGTCGAACTGGTAGCGATGGCCGACATCTTCGAAGACCAACTCGAAGGCTCGCTGAACAAATTGCGTGACAACACCCTCATGTTCGTCAAAAAAGACGCGGGCATTACCGTGGAGCGGAATGGCAAACCCGTGCAGCTGAGTGCCGAAGACCTGGTAGCCTCCATCAAGCCGCGCATCAAGGTCGATCCCGAACATCACTTCGTGGGCTTCGACGCGTTCCTGAAACTCATCAACTCGGATGTCGACATCGTGATGCTGACGACGCCGCCCGGCTATCGTCCCCAACATTTTGAAGCGGCCATCAACGCCGGCAAGCACGTGTTCACCGAGAAGCCGATCGCCACTGACCCGGTCGGGGTGCGGCGCTTTATGGCGTCCGCGAAGATAGCGGAGCAGAAGAAGCTGACCGTGATGTCCGGCGCGCAACGCCACGCGGACCAGCCGTACTTCCAGACCGTCGACAAAATTCACAACGGCGCGGTCGGGGAAATCGTAGCCGTCAGCTCCAACTATCTGAGCGGTCCGGTCTGGCATGCCAACGCCCGCGATCCCAAGTGGGGCGACATGGAGTGGGAACATCGGAACTGGTACTCCTTCATCTGGATCTGCGGCGACCAGATCGTCGAGCAGCATTTCCACAACATCGACTTCATGAACTGGGTGATGGGAGCGCATCCGGTGTCGGTGGTGGCGTCCGGCGGAGCCGCCTGGCGCACTCGGGAAGAGCTGTACGGAAACATCTACGATCACATGTCATCCGACTTCGTTTACCCGAACGGCGTGCACCTGTCGAGCTATTGCCGCCAGTATCCCGCGCGCACCTACCACCAGGTAGACGATCTGATTATCGGGACCAAGGGCCGCAGCAACGGCCTGGACATGGGGTCCCCGGGCATCAACCCTTACGTCCAGGAACACATCGACATGATCAAAAGCATCACGGGAGCGGGCCCTTACATCAATCAGGGGATGCGCGTTTCGGGGAGCACCATGACCGCCATCATGGCTCGCGAGTCCGCTTATTCCGGCATGAAGATTACCTGGGATATGATCATGGCGTCGAAGCAGGATCTGCAGCCCAAGGAGTTCGATTACAAGCTGAAGGTCGAGCCCGCGCCGCTGCCGGTCCCGGGCAAATATCAGTTCACTTAATACACCGGCCTTCCTCCGTACGGCAGACCCGGGCAGACCATCGTTTTTTGTGGTCTGCCAGGCTGCGCAGCAGCCTCCTCCGTGGCGCAGACCATCGTTTTTTGTGGTCTGCGGGCTGCGCAGCAGCCTCACGACAGACGTTGGGCGATCCCTTACAGCGCGCTGTCACACGCAATCGCCCGCAAGACAGCCTCCTGGTTGGTTTGCAGATAGAAATGGCCCCCGGTAAACTCGCGCTGTACGAAAGTACGAATCGTCAAATCCTTCCACTCCGATAAATCCTTGCGGCTGACATTGGGATCGCTCTCGCCTCCATAGGCTGCTATCGGGATCGCGAGTGGCGGACCCGGTTCAAAACGATAGTTGCGATACAGACGGGTGTCGGCGCGCAGAAGCGGCAATGTTGTTTCGAGTAGCTCCCGGTCTGTGCCGAGGGCCGAGAGTTGCGCTAGTAGTTCCTCGTCGGACGGGTTAGGCCGCGGTTCCAGATTGGTGCGATACTGCGGTCCGCGGGCGGCCGAGACGATCAGGACGCGCGGCGGGGCTTCGAGCTTTCGCGCCAGTTCGAACGCGATCCCTGCTCCCATACTGTGGCCGAAAAAGGCGTACGGTTCCTGCGTATAAGGGCGGATCGCCGCGGCTAGCGCTGCGATGAGCTCCGGCATGTTATCGATCGCGGGCTCCGCAGCGCGGCCCTCCCGTCCTGGTAGCAGCACCGGGCAGACCTCGATTCCGTCGATGGCCCAAGTACGAAAACCAAGCGTGCCTCCGCCTGCGTGCGGAAAACAGAAGAGACGGACGTGGTGTTTGGATGCCGGGTTGAGCGTCGGAAACCACGCGGACTTTGCGGCGCTACGCTGTTTCAAGAGTAACGCTGCCAGTCGTCTCCTGGAATCGGAGACGGGTGCCGCGGCAGTTGAGGCTTTGGGGCGTTTCAGAACGTCGAGCAACAGGCGTTCGAAAGGTTCCGCCGAGAGAGTCTCAAGATAGCGCAACGCGGCTGCTCGCGACTGCGCGGCAATGTCCTGCCAGTGCGTTCGATCTTCGGTCAGTCGCGCCAGAGCTCCGGTCCAGGGATCGATGTCCTGCGTCGGCGTCTCGGCGACCGGTACAAGATTTTCGTCGAGCGCGGGCCGGTAGCGCGTGATCACGTTCACCGGCAGCAAATAGGGCACGCCCAGCTTGGCTTCGCGAATCCCGCCCGCGTCGCTGGCGATTACCGGAATGCCGCGCAACATGGCCTCGACGACAATGCGCGACCGGGCCTCGGCCCACAGGGACGGCACCAGCACCACACGCGTGCGGCGGAGCAGATCGTCGATGTTGTCGACGGGGTCGAGCAGCGTAATGTTGGACTGGCTGCGTAGTGCGGCGTAGTCCTGCGCGTTGGTTCCCCAGGTGGGCACGGCGGCGAACTGCAGGTGCGGCAGGCGAGCGGCCAGTGCGACGAAGATGTCGATGCCTTTGACCGCGCACGGATTGACCATGGTGACGAACCGGTTATCGAAGGAGCCCAGATCGGGAGGCGCGATTTGGGAGTCCATCAACGAGATCGGGACATGGATGGCATCGAGGTCGCTCCATTGGCGGACATACGCGGCGACGTATTCACTCACGCCGACGATAACGTCAGCGCCTCGCAGAGATTCGGTCTTGGCGCGGCTCGGGCTTGAGCTGTCGGGGCCAAACGGCACAGCAATGGTCGCGCGCACCAGATGCGCCACGCGGGCCCGCTGCGATCGAACCGCGAGATCGAAGAGGAGTTGCGCCGGGTCATCGGTCGAGGTGATGATAATGTCGGGATCGAATTCGGCGAGTTGCGCGGAAAAGCAGGCGCGGAGGTTGGAGTCGAGTGTCAGAGTGATGACGTCGACGCCGTGGAGCGCGAAACGCACTGAATTGTCTGAGGTGATCGTGGGAACTGCGCGCGATGCCAGGTCGTTCAGCAATTTCCGGTGAGCCTCGACGCCGAACTTTTCCACCCGCGATACCACACGCACGATGTGCCCGCGCTCCGCCAGTGCCTCCATGAGCAGCCGGTTGGATTTATCTCCCCCGCCGTGCGACGGATAATACAGCGAGTTGTGTGCAAGTAATATAAGCACTAGCAGGGTTCCCCCTGTGGGGCGGACGCCCTCGTCCGCAAGCGACCCCCAGGTCGCCTCCCCACTACGCCCGGCCTCGTTCGCGCAACCGGCACGCGAGAATGGCCCGTTGCTCGGGTGTCAACTGGCGAACGCGAGGAACGGGCTTCAGAGACAGCAGCAGTTTCTCGAAGTCCCCGGCATCCAGGCGCGAGACGAACTCGAGTGCCACGGTTCGTGACCTCTGCGATTCAGCTTCGTATACCGCGCGGCTCGCGGTAATCGATGTCACCGCGTCGGCCCAGGGAGCGGCATCCTGCTCGGGAATGTCGGGGTAGGGCATGTAAGTTTCGTCGAACTCGGTCCGGTAGCGCTCGATCGGCCGCACCGGAACTACGAAACCGGTACCGCGTTTAGCCTCCTTGAGGCCCCCTGAATCGCTGGAGATGACGGGCAACCCGCGCAACATGGCCTCCATGGCGATCAATCCGAAGCCTTCGTACCAGAGGGAGGGCATCAGTAGCAGGCGCGACCGGGCGAGCACCTCGTCGATTGTCGGCACAGTCTCCAGCACACGGATATTGGGTAGTGCGGCCATGGCGCGCCGGTCGTCGGAGGTTGTGCCCCATCCGGCGAGCGCGGCGAACGGCAACTGCGGGAAACAACGCGCCATTTCGAGGAAGATCGGAAGACCTTTCACTGCGCACGGATTGATCATGAGCAGCCAGCCATTGGCGAAGTCACCAAATTGCGGGTAGGGGGGCTGCCCGTAGATCGGCGGGTGAATAACGGATGACTCCGCACTCAGATGTTGCCGGATGTAGCCGGCCACGTGCGTTCCGATGGCGACAATGGCGCGCGCTTCCTTCACTAATGCGGCGCCCTTCGGGTCGGGATTCCAACTCTCGGGACCGAAGGGGAAAAACTGCGGAGTGTGAGCGAGGTAAATCAGGCGTCCGGGCGCGTACCGCGCGGCATCGCGGAGAAGGACATGGCTCAGGTCCTCGGATGAGACCAGGACAAAATCCGGCGCGAACTCCTGAATCTCGGCGTGGAGGACGGAAGCGCGCCGCGGAAGGTCTTTTACGCTGCGAATCTCGATTCCGTCATGCGTGGATTCGGCGTCGGCCTGGAGCGCGGCGCTCACCACCCGGCAGGCGTGTCCACGGGCGGAGAGATGGCGGAGCCACATCAGGTTACTGCGGGTCGATCCGCCGCGCGGGGGGGCATAGGAGGCATTGGACGTCAGTAGAATTTTCATTGCGCGCCGGATTCCGCGCCGGATTCTGCGTTAGCTTCTTCGGCGGCCAGCAGGCGCTCCACTTCTTCGTCGGAGAGCGATTCCAACTCGCGCAGGATAGCGTCGTACTCCTCGGGCGCGCCGTGTTGGTGGGCTTCCACCTTGCGGGCGAGGTCGCCGAGCGTCAGCCCGGCAGCATAGACATCGTCGATAGGCAACTCGATATCGAAGGCCTGCTTCACCCGCATAATCAGGGCGACGGCCAGCAACGAATGACCACCCAGGTCGAAGAAGTTGCCGTTTAAAGGAACCGTCGGCCGCTTCAACAGATCGCACCAGATGCAGGCGAGGCGCGATTCGACTTCTGTCATGGGTTCCGACACCGCGGACTGGTCGAGCCGCGACTCGTGGTGCATGGCTTCGTGCACTTCGGCGGCCGTCGAGAACTGTTGCGCGATGGCCTGATAGTCGGGCCGCTTATGCGCGGACGGAGTCGCCATTCGTGTTTTTGCGGACCGGGATACTGGCGCAATGGCTGCCGGCTTGGGCTTGAGACCAAGCAGCGCGCTCACGGGGAACCGGTAAGAGCCCCCGCGCGAAGCATCACCGCGATGTTCTTCGCCAAGGCTGTCCAGGAAGTCGCGCGCGGGCTGATTCTTGCTGGTCGGGACAAGATTGGCGACCACACCCGTGACTCCTCGCTCCATGGCTTCTTCCGCCAGCGCCGACATGACACGGTGTTCTACCCCTCGGCCCAGGACGCGGCAGCTCAGCAGGAAGGTATCTATCTGCAGCGCATGGTCTTGAATCTTGAAGAGCACTACACCGGTCAGTCCGTAGTCGCCGAAGCGATCGGCGACGTCGATCGTGCGGCACTCCATGGCGTCGTTGCTTACCATCGCCTGGATCTGCTGCTCGGTGCGGCGAATGGTGGTGAAGTTGAACTGATTGGTCCGCTGGGTAAGCTGGGCAGTGCGCGGCAAACGATCCGCGCTCAACGGCTGGATGCGCACCCGCAGGGCAAGAGTGTCGAGGAAGTGTTCGGCGCTCCGGGCTTCTTTAAGTTCCCGGCCGAACTCCTGGGCCTGCCTGTAATACACGTTCCGATGCCTGTCTTCCTCGGTGACCACGACATGATCGAAGGCCCAGACGTGGGCCAGAAAATGTGGGATGTCTTCGGGTTCGTGCGGGAGCGTGAGCGAGAGAACCTGGGGCAGACTCTCGGAAACCTGCGCCGTCTCCTTGGGACTGTCGTCGACAAAGATGAAGGTATCGACGCCCAGCGAAAGCTCCTCGGCCATCGATTCGATACTGGCCGGCTTGGGATCCCAGTTCAGGCGCGAGGTCACGAAATGGCGGAACTGCAAAGGCATCTCCGGATTCTGCTCGAAGGTTTCGAGTACGTCGGCAGCGTTGTTCTTGCTGGCCAGGGTGAGCAGCATCCCGGAATCCCGTTGTTCGGCCATGAACCGCTGCAACGCGTGATAAGGCGGGTCGATGGCGATTCCGCAAGGTCCGTCCTCGCCGCAGATGCCGCGCCAGAGGGTGTTGTCACAATCGAGCGCGATCACTTTGAACGGCGGCGTGAACAGGCCGTGGGTCAAACGGACGAGCGCGGTTCCCAGCGCGCAAAAGTAAAGGTCGGTGTAAGGGATGCGGCCCAGGCGCTCGCCTTCCGGACTGTGCTTCTCGATCACCGGATAGAGACGCTCGATCTCGTCGGAGGTGAGCGATTGAATGCCCGGAGATTCATCGAGCACGGTGCCGGTGAGTGCAGTCATCTCGTGGACAAAGCGAGCGCGCACCGGATCGGCGAGGAACTCGGGTGACGACGGGCACACGATGAAGACCAGGGGTACGCTCATCCGGTCCGAAGCGGCACGGACCAGATCGAGGAGCCCACGAAGGTTGGCTTCGATACGTGACGGCGTAGCGGGATCGTGACGATCGAACTGGGCGAGATCTTCGATTCGCACCAGGACCGCGTTCACACCGTGACGGTTCGCGGCAAACAGGCCGGCAGGATCGAGCAGGGTTTGCGAGACCTGGTTGTACGGCGCGAAATCAACCTGCAGGTCCAAGCTCAGGCGGCGTCCCCAAAAAGTGAGGACAGACTCGACCGGTTCAGCCGTGAACGTGGCACTGATGACAAATCGAAATTTCGGCGTTTCCACTTTATCTAGGATATTAGACCGTCGGGTCTCGCTATCCCGTACGACAGACGATCGTTTCTGTCGTCTGTCGTACGGCGACAGCCGGCTGACTTGCTAGCATTACCTTTATGCACGATCTCACGTACTTCAGGAACAATCTGGATCAAGTAGCTGAGCGGCTTTCGACGCGGGGTTTTACGTTTTCGCTGGAGCAGTTTCGCGAGCTGGACGTGCGCCGCCGGTCTGCGATTCGCGAGACCGAGGAGCTGAAAGCTCAGAAAAACATCGCGAGCGAGGAGATTGGCAAACTGAAGCGGCAGGGCGTGGACACTTCCGAACAGCAGAAGAAGATCCGGGAGCTCAGCGACAACATTGCCGTACTCGACAAGAACGTCGAGCAGATCGACGAGGAGTTCAAGCTGCTGCTGGCAGGCATTCCGAATGTTCCGGATGAATCGGTCCCAGTGGGCAAGAGCGCGGACGACAACGTGGAGATCCGGCGCGTCGGCGAGCCGCGGTGGTTCGATTTCGAGCCGAAAGCCCACTGGGACCTGGGTCCGGAGCTGGGCATTCTGGATATGGAGCGCGCGACGAAGATTACCGGCGCACGGTTCGCCGTGTACTTTGGCGCGGGGGCGAAACTGGAGCGCGCCCTGATCAACTTCATGCTGGAGGCCCACACGCGGGAACACGGATACACCGAAGTGCTGCCGCCCTACCTGGTAAACTCGGCGAGTCTCTACGGCACTGGAAATCTGCCGAAATTCGGCGAGGATTTGTTCAAATGCGAGAAACATGATTTATGGCTGATTCCGACAGCCGAAGTGCCGGTCACCAATTTGTACCGTCAGGAGACGCTGGACGCCGACAGTCTGCCGATCAGCCTCTGCGCGTTCACGTCGTGTTTCCGCAGCGAGGCGGGGTCGTATGGGCGCGATGTGAGGGGCATCATCCGGCAACACCAGTTTCAGAAAGTGGAACTGGTGAAATTTACCCGGCCGGATCAGAGCTTCGCGGAACATGACAAGCTGACAGCGGACGCGGAGGATATTCTGGTGCGGCTGGGATTGCCGTTCCGGACCGTGGTGCTGTGCACCGGGGACATGGGATTTTCCTCCGCCAAGACGTACGACATCGAGGTGTGGCTGCCGGGGCAGAATGCCTATAAAGAGATCTCGTCGTGCTCGAATTTTGTGGCCTTCCAGGCACGCCGGGCGGAGATTCGCTGTAAGAGCGGGAAGGCCAAGGCGGAGTTTGCCCACACCATTAACGGAAGCGGGCTGGCAGTCGGCCGGACGTGGGTCGCGATAGTGGAGAATTACCAGCAGCGCGACGGGAGCATCGTGATTCCGGAGGCGCTGCGCCCCTTCATGAATGGCGAGAGGATTGATCCCAAAGGCAAGCTGGTGTAGCAGTCTTGAGTTGTCGCCAGTGCGCGACGGGTTCGGTCACTTCACGAGCGAAGAACTCATCGCAGTTCTTGCCCCGGATTTTGGCGCGATACATCGCGCAGTCGGCATGTTTCAGGAGAACTGCCGGATCCTCTCCGTCCTCTAGGTAGATGCTGATTCCGATGCTGGCGCTGACCGACACTTCCTGAGCATCGATCAGAAAGGGCGCATGGAGGGAATCCAGCATGCGGTTCGCGGTCTTCGCGATCCAGGTAGCATCGGCCCCCTGGATGACTACTATATTCAACTGCCAGCATAGGTAAGTCAAACGAAAACTTCCGTAAATCGCAGCCGAACGAGTGTTAAATGCAGTACCTTGCGCTTGATGCGGCGCTTCGAGATGACGAAACGTAAGCCGGCGGTTATCCGGCCTCGTCCACCGTCCACCGATCGGCGATAGAATGATTGAGCAATGAGTTTACAACCTACCCGCCGCCATTTTGCGCAAGCAGCCGCAGCCGCCATCGCCACGGCCCAGTTCCCCATCTTGGGCGCTAACGACCGGGTCAACGTAGGCATCGTCGGACTTGGCGGGCGAGGCAACGACCACATCGGCTTTTACGGACGGCTCGACTCCGATTGCCGCATCGCCGCCATCGTCGACGTCAATCAGGCCGCTCGCGAGAGAGCCAACGCCCGCATCCTGAAGGAAAAGGGTTATTCATCGAAGGAATATGACGACATGCGGGAGATGTTCGCGTCCAAAGATATCGACGCGGTGTCGCTTCCCCTGCCCAACCACTGGCACGCGCTCGCCACCATCTGGGCCTGTCAGGCCGGTAAGGATGTGTACGTCGAGAAGCCGGCCTGCCACAACATCTTTGAAGGCCGCAAAATGGTGGAGGCCGCGCGCAAGTATAAACGCATGGTGCAGGTGGGCTCGCAAAGCCGTTCGATCCCGTATAAAATGCAGGCCATCCAACTTATCCGCGATGGCGCGATCGGAAACTTGTATCAGGTGAAAGGGATCTGCTATCGCCGCCGCTTCTCCATCGGCCACACCCCGGACGAACCCGTGCCGCCCGGTCTCGATTGGGACAAGTTCCTCGGACCCGCTCAGTACAAGCCTTATAGCAAGAATAAATTCGCCTACAACTGGCATTGGTTCTGGGACACCGGCAATGGCGATATCGGAAACCAGGGCGTGCACGAAATGGATATCGCGATCTGGGCCCTCAATCGGACCGACTGGCCCGCCACGGTAATGTCCTCCGGCGGTAAGTACTTGTGGAAAGACGACCAGGAGACGCCCAACACGGAACTCTCGGCTTATAACTTCGGCGACGTCGAGATGACCTTCGAAGTCCGCAATCTGCCGACGCCCACGGAGAATCTCGCTCCCTTGCGGCCGGCCTATGTCGGAAATCTTTTCCTGGGCGACAAAGGTTTCATGACCGTCGACGGCACCGGTTTCCATGTCTACAAGAGCGCGGCAGCCAACATCTCCGGTGAGGCCGCCCGTGGCGCTGGGGCCGGCAACCAGGAGAAGTACGAGCCGGGTGAATCCGCTCCAGGCGACCGCCAGGACACCGCGCCCCACATGAAAAACTTTCTCGACGCCGTGCGTTCACGCGACTATAAGTCGCTGCACGCCGAGGTCGAGATCGGCACTCGTTCGGCAGACTTCTGCCATCTCGGCAACATCGCCTATCGCACCGGCCGCATGCTGCATCTGGATCCCAAGACTGGTGTGGCTATCGGCGACACCGAGGCTACGGCGCTGTACACGCGCGACTATCGCAAGCCCTATATAGTTCCCGATAAGGTGTAGCTCTAACGCCGCTATTCTCGCCTACGGACGATCGCTACTTACTGAGCCGCGACTGCTAAGGGCGGTACCGCAGCGGGAGTCAGGTAACGCATGAAATCTACTGAAAAGGTGCCCCGCGGCGGAATGCGTGATCGTGTTTATGGAATGGTGCACTGAGTAGGTCTCAGGGCATACTGCCCGAATTGGAGCAACTAAAATCGTCGACGCTCGATAACTCTCACACGGGGGTGCCTCGCCCGCCTCATCTTGCGGGCGAGGAAGAGCGCCAGTTCGAGCGACTGCTCGTAGTTGAGTCGCGGGTCGACCAGCGACCGGTAGTCCAGTTTCAGATCGGCTTCCGTGAGACCCTGCGGTCCGCCCACGCATTCAGTAACATCGTCGCCCGTCAGTTCGATGTGGATACCACCTACACGGCTACCCAGGTCCGCATGAATGTCCATGGCCTGGCTTACTTCGAGAACGATATCTTCGAAGTGCCGGGTCTTAATACCGTCCTTGGTCACTTGCGTGTTTCCATGCATCGGATCGCAGCACCACAAGACGGTTTTGCCGGTCTGCCGCACGGCTTGGATCAAACGCGGTAACTGCTTCTCGATGTGGTCGCAGCCGAGGCGGTGAATCAAGGTGATACGGCCGGGATCATCGTCAGGATCGAGAATCGTTAGGAGACGCTGGAGTTGGATACTGGTCATCGAGGGGCCAACCTTGATGCCGATGGGATTGGCAATGCCCCTGAAATATTCCACATGCGCGCCGTCGGGATCGGATGTCCGCATTCCAATCCACGGGAAGTGGGTCGACAGGTTATACCATCCCTCGTTATGCGGCACGCGACGCGTCTGCGCCTGTTCGTAGGGAAGCAGCAATGCTTCGTGGCTGCTGAAGAACTCGGCGCGGCTGAAGAAGGTATCCGGCACGCTGGCGGCGATCGAGTAATATTCGGCGATCGAATCATGATCTCCGGGCGCGGGCAGGTGCCGAATCGTGTTCAGATCCCAGTATTCCGAGTGACTGGAGGCCGAGAACTCGCTATTGACCAGGGCGCGAATGAAGTTCAGAGTCAACGCCGAGCACAGGTAGCCCTGCAACATCAGCTCGGGATTCGGGGTGCGATCGCCAAGCGTGAACGGTAGACGATTCACCAGGTCTCCGCGATAGCAAGGCAGCGTGACTCCGTTCCGGGTCTCCTCGGTTTCCGAGCGCGGTTTGGCGTACTGGCCCGCGAAGCGCCCTACGCGCACTACCGGCACGCCGCTGCCGTTCGCCAGTACCAGGCTCATCTGCAGCAGGATCTTGATCTTGTTGACGATAGTCGGGGCGTCGCAGATGTCGAAGCTTTCGGCGCAATCGCCGCCTTGAAGCAGAAAGCGCTGACCGCGCGCCGCCTCGGCGAGTTGCGTCTTGAGTTCGCAGACTTCCCAAGACGTCACCAGCGGGGGCAGGCACGCGATCTGCTGAACGGCATGATCGACTTTTTGCGGGTCGGGATAAGCCGGTTGCTGCAGGGCCGGCTTATCTGTCCAGGAATCAGGAGCCCAGGAACAGGGAGCCCACTTGATACCCGCGAGCCGCGGAGCTACAGGAGCATCCGTTGCCACGGTGGTCTCCGAAACTACTTACACTCGCATTTTTCGGTGCGGAACATGGCGATCGCTTCGATCTCGATCAACAGATCCGGCCGGCATAGATGGGCCTGAATGCCAGTTGAAGCCGGGAACGGATCGAGGCCTTGCTCCGCAAAAAACTTGGTGCGCTCGTCATTGAACTCCGCGTAGTCGCGATCGATGTCCCGCAGATAGCAGGTGGTGCGGACGATGTCCTTCCAGGTCGCGCCTTCGGACTCCAGCAGGCCGGTGATGTTGTAGTACGTGCGGCGAAGTTGCGCGCGAAAATCCCCGACGTGCACGGTATTACCTTTCTCGTCGATACTGGCGGTTCCCGAGATCAGAAGAATTCTCAAACCATTCAGGTCGATCCGTAATCCACGGGAAAAAGAACTCTTGTAATCGTACGCTTCGTTCAGCACCTTGAGCGCTGTGATCGCGCTCTTCTCAACCGGGGTCGCGGCTAAGTGGGTAAGTAGTTCAGTATCGATGACCATCTAAATTGTAGGCTCCTGTACAGACGAACCCAGGTCATTCGTAAATGTTCTGTCAATAGATGTAAATGAATTAGTCCTTAAAGGCATCTAAGTTGAATTAGCAGAGTCACTTACTAAGTCGCGTGATTTGACGCAGCGAAGCACAGAGCTGCGTGTTATTACTGCGGGATTTTTCATCACTGAGCAATTTCGCGCAGCGCAGTGCCACAACCACAGGGCACGTGATTCCGATGCACGGACCTCATCCCGTGTCAATGTGCCGCGGGCAATTACCGAATAAAACTTAAGAGAGTATCCCGACATTTCCGGCCGGCAAACCAGACTGCGATATCCTGAAGCCAGGTTTATGGTGAGACGTTGGCTTCGTGCAGGCCTTCTCGCCATGTTGGGCGTAGTGGCGGCTTGTGCGCAGAATGCGCCCGCCACGATTCTGATTGACTATCCCGCCGATGGATCTGTCTTTCCGCCCGACATGGCTGCCCCCACGTTCCTTTGGCGCGATCCCTCCCCGCACGCAGTGTCGTGGCAGGTCGAGGTGGCGTTTGCGGACGCTTCGGCGGCCATCCATGCGGCGGCGAAGGGCGAGCGGATGCGGGTCGGCGAGATCGATCCTCGCTGCGTTTCTCCTACCAATCGGCCGCCCGAGCTCACGCCGGAGCAAGCGGCTGCACACACCTGGACGCCAGATCCCGCCACCTGGGCCGCGATCAGGAAACATTCGGCTTCCGGCGCCGCCACGGTCACGATCCGGGGCTTTGCCTCTGGGAACGCCGGTCAACCGGTCTCACTCGGACATATGCTGATGCACACGTCGGCCGATCCGGTCGGTGCGCCGATTTTCTACCGCGATGTGCCGCTGATGCCCTCAGAGTTGGAAAAGGGCGTCATCAAACCTTTGGCTGACAGCGCCGTCCCGCTGATCGCGTGGCGCCTGCGCAACGTCTCCCAGACCAGCAGTCGTGTGGTGATGGAGGATCTGCACACCTGCGCTAACTGTCACTCTTTCTCGGGTGACGGCAAGACTCTGGGGATGGATCTCGACGGCCCCCAAAACGACAAGGGGCTTTATACTCTGGTGCCGGTGCGGCAAAAAATGACCATCCGTAATGAGGATGTGATTTCGTGGTCTTCCTTTCGCGGCGAGTTCGGCAGCCGGCTTCGCGAGGGCTTCATGTCCCAAGTCTCACCCGATGGCCAGCGCGTGGTCACCACCATCAAGCCCCCGGGGATTAAAGGGACTCAGTTTTACTACGTCGCTAATTTCCAGGATTACCGTTTTCTTCAGGTGTTTTATCCCACGCGCGGAATCCTCGCCTGGTATGACCGCGACGCCCGCAAACTTACGCCGTTGCCCGGCGCAGACGACCCACGCTACGTGCAAACCAACGCAGTCTGGAGTCCCGACGGCAAGTACCTGGTATACGCGCGCGCGGAGGCGAAGGATCCCTACCCGGCCGACGGCAAAATGGCCGCCTACGCCAATGATCCCGCCGAAGTCCCGATTCAGTACGACCTCTACCGCATCCCCTTCAATGGCGGCAAAGGCGGCCAGCCGGAGGCCATCGCCGGGGCATCCCATAACGGCATGAGCAACAGCTTCCCGAAGATCTCACCCGACGGACGCTGGATCGTCTTCGTGCAGGCCCGCAACGGACAGTTGATGCGTCCCGACAGCCAACTCTACATTGTTCCCGCCGCCGGTGGACAGGCGCGACGCATGCTCTGTAATACGCCGTTGATGAACTCCTGGCACAGTTTCTCGCCCAACGGCCGCTGGCTGGTGTTCTCTTCGAAGAGCCGCTCGCCTTACACCCAGATGTTCCTCACCCACATCGACGCGGAGGGGCGCGACACCCCTGCCATCCTGATCGAGAACTCGACGGCTGCCAATCGCGCCGTCAACATCCCGGAGTTCGTCAACGTGCCCGCACCCGGCATCGAGCACATCGATACTCCGGCGGTCGACTTCTACCGCCAGTTCGACGTCGCCGCGGCCTTAGCGAAGAAGGGTGAGTATTCCGCTGCGGTTCCGGAATGGAGCAAAGCCCTGGCGATGAATCCCGACGATGCGCGTGCCCACAACAACTTCGGCCTGACGCTGGCGGGAGCGGGTAGAACGGACGAAGCCATTGCGCAATATCAGAAAGCGCTGGCCATTAGGCCTGAGTACCCGGAAGCGCACAACAACCTGGGGATTGCCTTGGCCAGCACGGGTCATGCGGACCAGGCGCTCGATCATTACCGGCAGGCTGTCGAGGCTAACCCGGGCTATGCCGAAGCACGCAGCAACCTGGGTATCGCCCTGGTGCAACAAGGGCGGCTGTCCGATGCCATCGAGCAGTTTGAAGCCGCGCTCGAGATCCGTCCGGACTACGCGGAGGCGCACAACAATCTCGCCATCGCCCTGGCGGCGGAAGGCCGTCTCGACGAGGCCGTCGATCACTACCTGAAGGCCATCGACAGTAATCCCAGGTATACCGATGCCCACAACAATCTGGGCGCAGCGCTGGCCAGGCAAGGTAAGTTCGACGAAGCCATCGTGCATTTCCGCAAAGCGCTCGAATTGAACCCCGCATACGCTGGTGCGGAGGTCAACCTGGGGCTGGCGCTGCTGACGCAGGGCAAGTTCGAAGAGGCCATACCGCATCTCCAGAAAGCGCTGACCGCCGGCCCGGAAACGGTCGATCTCCACAACGACCTGGCGATGGCCCTGGCGGAGAAGGGCCAACTCGACGAAGCCATTCCACACTTCGAACGTGCGCTCGTGCTGGCACCCGGCAATGTGGATGCTCACGTCAATCTGGCACGCGCCTACGCGGCCAAACAGCAGTTCGACCAGGCGATCCCGCACTATCAGAAGGCGTTGGACACAAATCCCGATTCGGCGGAATTGCGCAGCCAGTTCGCGCTGGCGCTGGCCCGCGGGAACCACATGGTGGAGGCCATTCAGCAATTCGAGCGGGCGCTCGAACTCTCGCCCGACCTGGTGGATGCGAACTACTATCTGGGTGTCGCGCTGATCATGAAAGGCCAGGGGGCGGATGGACTCGCGCACTGGCGGAAGGCGCTCCGTAAAGACCCGGACAATCTCCAGGTGCTCAACGATGCCGCCTGGGTGCTGAGCACTTCGTCCGATGACAAGCTTCGCAACGGGACTGAAGCCGTTACCCTGGCCGAGCACGCCGTGCAACTCACGTCAGGACGCGAACCGGCGGTACTTGCCACACTCGCCGCGGCCTACGCCGAAGCGGGCCGTTTCGACCGGGCGGTCGAAACGGAGCAGCGCGCCACCGACCTGGCCGCCCAGCAGGGAGACGCGTCCATGGCGGTCACACTGCGCGCCCGGCTGGAGCAGCTAAAAGCCAAGACCTTGATTCGCCAGCCGTGATCCGTACGGTGCATCAGCGGCATGCTGCGAGGGCGAAGGCCGGTGGGGTGCCTCTTCAGCAGATATTACTAAGATCGCGCACCGCTCCGCGGGAGGCGCTGGTGGCGAGGGCAGCGTAAGCTTGAAGAGCCTTGGAAACGTGTCGCTGGCGGTGTGCGGGCTTCCAGGCGGAAGCGCCGCGAGCCTCCATGGCTTGCCGGCGCCTGGCCAGATCGGCATCGTCGACCGCTAGCCGGATCAGTCGCTTGGGGATGTCGATGTCGATGATGTCGCCATTCTCCACCAGCGCGATCGCGCCGCCCTCGGCCGATTCCGGTGACACATGGCCGATCGACAGGCCCGAACTTCCTCCCGAAAACCGCCCATCGGTGATCAACGCGCACACCTTCCCCAATCCCTTGGATTTGAGGTAGCTGGTGGGATACAGCATCTCCTGCATGCCCGGTCCGCCCTTGGGACCTTCATAGCGAATGACCACCACTTCCCCGGGTTTGACCTGATCGTCGAGGATTCCCTTGACCGCATCATCCTGGCTCTCGAAAACATGCGCCGGTCCGGAAAAGACCAGGTTCGAGGAATCCACGCCGGCCGTCTTCACGATGCAGCCATCTTCCGCGATGTTGCCGTAAAGCACCGCGAGTCCCCCGTCGGGGCTGAACGCGTGCTCCCGGTCGCGAATCGCCCCTTTGGAGCGGTCGAGATCGAGGCTTGGATAACGCGCGCCTTGGCTGAACGGCTCGGTGGTGCGGATACCACCCGGTGCGGCGCGATAGAAATCCTGTACCGCCGGATCCTGTGAGCGCGTAATGTCCCAACGATCGATGCCGTCGCCCAGAGTTGGCGAGTGGACGGTGTACACGTTACGGTGCATGAGTCCGGCGCGGTCGAGTTCAGCGAGGATGGCGAAGACTCCTCCGGCGCGATGCACGTCTTCCACATGGACAGTGGCCGACGACGGTGCGATTTTGCAGATATTCGGCACCTTGCGGGACAGCCGGTCGATGTCGCGCATCGTGAAGGGAACTTCGCCTTCCTGGGCCGCCGCGAGGAGGTGCAGGACCGTATTGGTCGAGCCGCCCATCGCGATATCGAGCGTCATGGCGTTCTCAAAGGCGTCGAAGCTGGCGATGCTGCGGGGCAGAGCGGAGGCGTCATCGTGCTCGTAGTAGCGCTTGGACAGCTCGACGATGCGGCAGCCGGCCTGCTGAAACAGCGTCTTGCGATCTGCGTGCGTGGCCACAATCGTGCCATTGCCGGGAAGCGCCAGGCCCAGGGCCTCCATGAGGCAGTTCATGGAATTGGCGGTGAACATACCCGAACAGGAGCCGCAAGTGGGACACGCGGAGCGCTCCATTTCGGCGGTGTCCTCGTCGCTCACGCTGGGATCGGCCGCTTTGATCATGGCATCGATGAGGTCGATGGAGCGGACCACGCCGTCCTGCTTGATCTTGCCGGCCTCCATGGGTCCACCCGACACGAAGATGACGGGGATGTTGAGACGCATCGAAGCCATGAGCATTCCGGGCGTGATTTTGTCGCAGTTGGAGATGCAAACCAGCGCGTCGGCGCAGTGGGCGTTCACCATGTACTCGACGCTATCGGCGATCAATTCGCGGGAGGGCAGACTGTAGAGCATGCCGTCATGACCCATGGCGATGCCGTCGTCCACGGCGATGGTGTTGAATTCTTTGGCCACGCCGCCCGAGCGTTCAATCTGTTCGGCTACGAGCGCTCCCAGATTTCTCAGGTGGACGTGGCCCGGAACGAATTGTGTGAAGGAGTTGGCGATGGCGATGATGGGTTTGTCAAAGTCCCCATCCTTCATTCCGGTGGCGCGCCAAAGGCTGCGGGCGCCGGCCATGTTGCGGCCGTGAGTAGTGGTTCGAGAGCGATAAACAGGCACGCTTCCTACGATACAGCATCGTGGTGCCTGATACAGACTCGTGGACGTGCGGGGCGTCGGGCTAACCAACCTATCGAAAGTTGGTAGAGACCACGGAAACCGCTAGCTAACGCGCGCGGCTCGGAAACGCAACGACGTGTTTTCATGCACTTACCGAGCCGTGACCGTCAGGGAGCGGTCTTTTCGCGCCGAGAAGTAGCTTAGGGAGCCGGTGACTTTTCGGCCGCGACGACCTTGATCGGGATAGCCGGAAGATAGCGCGTAATGGTCTCCTTGCCGCTCTTCAGGACCCCCATAATAATCACGTTCTGCAGCAGTCCGGGCTTGGCGTCATTGCTCACGCTGATGTTGACCGTAGCCTCGTCCTTATCCGCAGGCAGGAAGATGGACTTCATCGTGATCCCGTTGGCCACCCGGCCGGCGCTCAGGTTCACGGCGCCCTTAGTGTCCGGCATCCGTTTCACCTTGATCACCACCGGTACTTCCGAATCCTGCTTGACCTCCAGCACTTTCCCCTCGACATTGCTCTCGAGTGAATATGCCGCGGGCTTCAGTACCGAAAGCGCCAGACGGTCGGTTGGCATGAAGTGCGTATAGGCGAATGCCTGCATGACATTCTCGGCGGTCTGAGCCCGGTGCCGGATGGTCTCAGTCCCGACGACGACGGTTCCGAAGATCGCCGGTTCGACGATGGCGAGGGGCGCATCCGAAGGCGCGGTGATGGTCACTCGTCCCTCATCCTGGCCCGTCTGGATAACGGCTTCGCCAGCCTGGAAACCGCGGGGCAAGCCTTCGACGTCCAGGTGGATCTCTCCGTCGAACCCGTCCTTCCGTATAGCCGTGATGGTGATAGCCGCGGTGCCCCCCTGGCCCAGGCGTGGGTTATCAGGCACGATGCGCAGGACAAAATCCGGCTGAGGCGGCCCGACGCTCAGGCGATAAGCGTACTCTTCGCCGCCATTGCCTTGAATGTCCCCCAATCGCAGCGTATAGGTACCGGCGGCTCCGAAAGTAAAAAGGATGCGTGAATCGGCGTGGTGCGTGGCCGGAGAGTCGGTCAGATCGACAAAATCGTCATTCTCCGCAAGCTGATTGCCCTTGGCGTCGAACAAGGTCAGGACGGAATCGAGCGGTGAGCCCAAACGCCGCGCCATCGTTTCCATCACCAGTTTCTCGCCCTTCTGTACCGTGAACTGATAGTAATCGACGTCCCCCGGCTTCTGAATCCGGCCGTTGATGACTGCCGGAGAAGTGATCTTCTGAGCCGTCTCGGGAGTATCGTTGGGCTCCCGTTCCATTTCGTCGCACTTCGCGTCGACCAGGAACGGACGTCCCTCAATTGTCAGTTTGCCGGGTTCCTTCGGCAGGTTGAGAGTCATGCTGTTCTTAGCCAGGTTGTAGCCATGAACCTGCAGGTGCGCGGTTGTTCCGGCATCTCCGCCCAGCGGGAAAATATCGGTGACGTAGGGCAGTTCGCCGATACGCAGACGATAGATGAAGTCCGGTCGCCCGCGGTAGATAATGTCGCGCAACTCTACGGTATAGTCGCCGTCTTTGGGAACCTCAAAATACATGACCGGATCAGGACTGGTGCGGAAATCGTCGGCATAAGCTACCTGCTCGCCTTTAGCGTCGTAAACCGTCAGGCAGGGGTCGAACCAGCCGGGAACTGCGTTGGCGATGAACGGCACGATCGCCCGGCCCAGCACTGAAAGCACCAGCTTCTGGCCCGCTTGGGCATGGAAGCGGAAATAATCGCGATCGTTCTCGGTGATCTGTCCGTTGACGAGTACCGGCAGGGCGGGAAGCACCTGGGGTTGAGCCTTTTCGGAGTTGGGCTCGACCTCATTGACTTCCGGGATGTCGCCGACGTAAAAGCGGAAGCGGTTGGACACCCCGCCCGCAGTAATGAGCCGGACTTCGCGCTCTGTCAGTTCGGCATCCGGACCGATGGTCAGTTCGATGCCGGCGTGGGTTGGATCTTTGAATGCGAGAACCCGTCCGGTGACTCCTTTACCGCTGATCCACACGGAGGTTGCGGCTGCATCGCCGCCCAGGTCGGTTCCGGTCGCAATGGCCGGTACAGTGGTGCCGCGCCGTCCACCAGCGGGGAAAACGTAGGTCAAGAGCGGCAGAGGCGCTTCCAGCGGCTTGACTACTGGAGGAGCCGGTTTGGCGGGAGGTTTCGTGGGCGGCCCGGCGATGAGTCCCAGGCCGCCGGTCCACGCGAGAAGCGGGATGAGAAGATACTTCGACAAAGGCGTCATTTCAGTGTGGCCAGAAGCTTTCCATTCATTCCGTTCCAGATCAGGACTGCTCCTGAGGCACTCCCTGAGGCGATGCGCGAGCCATCCACATTGACTGCGACCGCTTCGGCCCAGTCCGTATCGCCTGCCAGCGTCGACATGAATCCCCCGTTCTGATTGAGCACTCTGATGGTTCTGTCCGATAGCGGCACGAGCAGGCGCAATACTTTGGAACCGGCGCCCGGCGCGCTGAACGCAAGTCCGAACGGTACGCCGGGGCCGACGTCCACGGGCCGGGTCGCATGCAGCAGAGTGGCGCGCCGCGCAGCCAGTTGCGGCGTCACCTTCTTGGGCTCATCGGCAGCTTCGGTGCGCCAGATGCGGATGGCGCGCTCGGCATCCGCGGAGTCAGAGCTTCCGATCGCCATGATCAGCAGCGTGCTGTCGGGGCTGAAGGCGACGGCGTTCACCGGGCCTGTCGGGTTCTCGGGAATCCTGGTCAGGGGCGCAAACGCGGCTGTCGCCGCGCGTCCGATAGTCCAGACCTGGGCTGTCCGGTCCGCGCTGGATGCCGCCAGTAACTTGCCGTCCGGGCTGAACGCGACGCCGGTGATCCAACCGCCGAGTTCCTTCAACGTGCTGACCAGTTTGCCGTCCTCGGCGCCCCAGATCCGGACGGTCCCGTCTGGCGCGCCGCCCGCAACCAGTTTGCCGTCGGGGCTAAACGCCACGGCGTAGCATTCGTCCTTTTCGTGGTCTAGGGTGAAAAGTACGTGTCCCGTGGCGAAGTCGAGCAGGCGGATCGCGCCGCTGCGGCCCGGTTCTCCTTCGGCCACGGCGAGTTTGGCGCCGTCTTTGGAGAAGGCGAGGCCGCGGACTCGTCCGATCAAGCCGGCAATTCGCCGTTCGAGTTTAGTATTGGCGATGTCCCACACCAGAACTTCCCCGTATCCGCCGGAGGCAAGCTGACCAGAGGGATGAAAGGCTAGTGCCGTGACTGGATTCGCAGGAGTGTCGACCGCGGCGGCGAGGGCTGAGACAGCGGCGAGGAACAGGACTGCCAGGCAGCCGGGCAGACCACGAAAAACGATGGTCCGCTCCACGGCAGAAACAAACCTCACACCAGCTCCGTTAAAAGGCCGCCGGATTGTACATTGCCCGAACCAATGGGCGTGACGTAGGCCGTGCATCTCTGCGGATGGGGGAGACGGCCTGTTGGATCGATCCCCAGCATTTTATACATGCTGGCCGAAAGATCCCATGGATAGACGGGCCGATTCACCAGATTCTCGCCCCGGCCGTCAGTAGCGCCGAGGACCATGCCGTGCTTGAACCCACCGCCCGAGACGACTGCCGAGAAACAGTTGCCGTAATGATGACGCCCGCCAAACCATGGCGGCTCCATGGCCACTTTGGGCGTACGGCCGAACTCGCCGTACCAGGTGACGATGGTGCTGGGCAACAGCCCGCGCTCCGACAAATCCGACAGCAGCGCCGCATACGCCGCGTCCAGGATCGGCAGCTTCTTATTCATGGCTTCGAAGTTATTGACGTGGGTGTCCCAGCCGCCATCGTTCACGGTGACGAAAGGAACGCCGGCTTCCACCAGGCGGCGCGCCAGCAGACACGACTGTCCAAAAGCATTGCGACCGTACTTATCGCGCACCGCGTCCTTCTCCTCGCTGAGATCGAACGCCTTGCGCGCGTCGCCCAGGATCAAGCTGTAGGCCTTCTCCTGATACTCGTCCATGGCTTTAAACTCGGGCTGCTTTTCGGTCTCATTGGCGAGCGTGTCGACCGCTTTGAGGAGGCTGCGGCGCTCTTCCATGCGGGCCTGCGTCATCCCCTTCGGAGGGACAATACCCTGCACCCGGAAATTCGGGGAATTGGGATCGCCGCCCGGGGCAAAAGTCTTGTAGTTGTTGCCGAGGAATCCGGCTTCCGAGAAACGGCCCAGAGGATTGGTGAGCGTGACGTACGGAGGCAGGCTCCCGCTGTAGCCTTTCTCGCCCTTCTTCAGAGCCACCACCGCGCCCATCGCGGGATAGACCAGTTCCGAGGTCGGCATGGTACAGGTCTGCATGATGTACGCCGCGGTCTCGTGACTGTTGTTGTTGTGGGTCAGGCTGCGGATGATGGTATACTTATCGGCTTGCTTGGCGAGTAGGGGCAGGAGTTCGCTGATCTGAATCCCCGCGATATTGGTGCCGACGGGCCGGCGCAACGGTCCTGAATAATCTTCGCCCGCTTGCGGCTTGGGATCGAACGTGTCGGTTTGGGTCGGACCGCCGGCCATCCATAGTTGGATTACCGACTTGGCTTTGGCTTCCGTGGTCAGGCCCGCCGCTTTCATCCGGAACCAGTCGGCAAGTGTCAGTCCGATCAGACTGGCAGCCCCCGCAGTCAGAAAATCCCGGCGGCTGCCGCCGTCGTTCCACGTGAGCTTACTACCTTTAATGGTCAGCATAATGACTCCTCACAAGGCACAGACTGAAGCCTCGGTTACGGTTCAATGATTGAACAGGAACTCCTTGGTATTGAACACGGCCCAGACCAAGTCCTGCAGAGCGGTCGGCCGGGCGGCCGGATTCCTGGCGAGATACGCGACCAGCTTCTGTTTCTCGTCAGCCGACGGGAAACGGGATAGCGTCATGAGATAGATCTCGTCGATCAGTTCGGGATCCTTCATTTTGGCCGTCAATAGCCGTTTGAGGCTGGGACTCGAGGCCAATTTTCCCGCCAGTTGTTCGGAGTTGAGCAGATAGAGCTCCTGCCGGAGAGAGGACTCGGAACTACGCTCGGATTCATACGGAGTGTCGCGCCCGGGCCGGCCGAACAGGTCTAGAAATGTGCAGGTCGTATTGCCGTCCGATATCTGCTCGGCACGCATGCCCGACGGCCAGTTGGAATAGGGCTCGGGGATGATGCTCCAGAACTTTTCGTACGTCTCCGTCGTCAGCGAAATAGCGTCCAGCATCTGCTCGGCGGTCAGACGATGAATCGGGTAATGCGAAAAATGACGCGAATCCCACGCGTTCCACTGATTGGGTACCGAAGACGTCTGGTACGTGCGCGAATTCAGGATCAGACGGTAAATATGTTGTAAGTCATAATGATGGGTCACCAGTTCGTTGGCCAGGTAGTCGAGAAGCTCCGGATTTTCGGGCGGATTGGTGGCGCGCATGTCATCCGGCTCGTGGACGATGCCGCGACCCATCAGCCAAAACCAGATCCGATTCACGACGTTTCGGGCGAACCAGGGATTATCGGGTGCCGTTAACCACGCTGCGAAACGGGCGCGAGGATCTTCTTCCTTCGCGACCTCAGGAGCGGGCCCCGTCAGGAATTTTGGAGCGACAATGGCGCGGGACTTAGGATCCCGCAGGCTGGCGCGCACATCCGCATAAACGATCTCTTCTTTCCATTCCAGCGTCGACTTGTATTTGATCTTGGAAAAGAAGGCCGCCAGGGCCAGATCGTCCTTTACGTTCCAGCTTTCCGTCGGATGGCTATGGCAGCGGGCGCAGCCTATCCGCGCACCCATAAAGACCAGCGCCGTCGTCTCGCCGATAGTCTGTGGATCGTGGTCTTGCATGGCGCGGTAATAATTGACGGCCGGATTGCGGAAGTCGCTGCCATTGGCCGTCAGGAGTTCGGTGACGAGCTGGTCATAGGGCTTGTTTTGAGCCAGACTATCGTGCAGCCACTTGTAGTAAATCGCGACGGCTTTGGGCCAGACACGAACCGGATATTCGCTCTTGATGCGCAACAGGTCGCTCCACTTCAGCGCCCAGAAGTCGGCATACTCGTCTCGCTGCAGCAGCCGGTCGATCAGTTTCGCGCGCTTATCGGGAGACCGGTCGGCAAGATACTCGCGCGCCTCTTTCGCCGTCGGCAGCACACCGATCGCATCGAGATAGACCCGCCGCAGAAAATCCTGATCCGTCGCCAGTTCCGACGGCGGAATTCCCAACGACTTGAGTTTGGCATAGACGAGGTCGTCAACATGGTTATTCGGCTTTACTTGCGGAAAATCGACAGGCAGCGGTTGGGGAACGTACAGGAGGCAAACCGCTGCCTGTCCCAGGTAAGTAACGGCGATGGAGGCTGCGCCGTACCCCTGCGCACGGACGACTCCCTTGTCGATAGGGACCGTCTGGGGATCGGCCGTGCGATAAGTCGCTTCGCGGGTAACGTCCCGGCGGGTTCCGTCGGAGAAGAGCGCCGTCACCAGAAGCCGTTGAGACTCACCTTTGGCGAGATTGCGCTGTGCCGGCGACACGCGAATGCCGGTCAGAGTGGCTTCCTTCGGGACTGCGGAGACTGCGCCGTCCTTCAACCAGGTAAGCAGAGTCTCGTGCTCCGCCGAATCAGGCCCGATCACCTTGCCGCCGCCATGCGGAATGACGTTCTCCGCCTTGAGCAGGATCAGGCTCTCGGCCGGATCGACCCGATTGATGCGCCGGCCGCCCGCCGAGCGGGTGAGTGAGTCATAATCGGCTTCGGGATCGCCACCGAAGAGCGAAAGCTTCAGGCCGCCTTTGCCGGCGCGGCTCCCGTGACATGCGGTAGCATTGCATCCCAGTTTGGTGAAGAGCGGCCGGACGTCATTCGAATAAGACGCGGGTACTTCGCGAGATCGCTTGACCGTGACGGAAAGGTTTATTTTCCTGGCGCCCTTGACCGATATGGCCACGGCCGCCTTGCCATCGCTGACGGAAGTGACAATTCCCTGGGAAGATATGGCTGCAACCTTAGGGGCCGATGATTTGAAGCCGGCCTGAGCCGTAACGTCATGCATGGACCCATCGGAGTAAGTTCCCGTGATCAGGATTTGCTGCGATGCCGATTTACCGTCCAAGACGGCCTGCGCCGGTTCGACCTGAATAGATACCAGTTTGTGCGGGGAAGAGGAGGACTTACCCGCCACTAACAGAGAAGCGTTGATAAGAAGCGCGAAGACAAGCGTCCGCATGTGGGTGGCTTACATATTAAAGAAACACAATGGTAATTCATTAGTTGTGTTGTGAAACTGAACGGTCGGCTTAGTAAGCTGCGTCATGTGGCACACCTTCGGCCTTTAGGAGAAAACTCTCCGTGAGTACTCTCGTGCATTTTTCATTCCTTGGAGCAGGTGCAGGCTTTCAACCACTTGCAGTAAGTTCAGACGAATAGCGTGCGCTAAGTCGCGCAGTCTGAGGATTATGCCCCATCATCTCGACCGGCCCATTGCGCCGAGCAATTCTTCGAGTCATGCGTTATTTCGGGCTGTCTGTCCGCCCAACAGGTGCCCTGGCGCAGTCCGCCTCGACATCGCTGCAAAGAAGCTTCTTTCCGCGACAGGAACAGTGCACGCGCCACCTGACGCGGGCAGTGGCGACGCAGGAGGTTTCGCCTGCGTCCATCGAGCTAAAACAAGAATTTCAACAGCAAATAGACCGTCCGCGAATCCGCCGAACCCCGTACATAGTTGCTGCCGATCGTGCTCGTAATCTGACCCACCGTAGCCGGCGAGCTGATATTTGCGGCGGGCAACCCGAAGTGCACCTGATTGAACGCATCGTTGGCCATGATCTCGAATTGAAACATTTTGCTCTCGGTGACGTGAAAGTCTTTGAGCAGCGCCAGGTCCAGATTCACGAGCTTCGGCCCCGCCAGTTGATAGGGCGCAGCGTTACCAAAGGCGCCTACATCCGCCGGACTGCTGCAGACCGGCGTCGTGGTCGGGCAGCCCGGAATATAGAAGGCCGCCGGGTTGAACCATTGGGTGATGCTCTGGTTCGACGGGTACAATGGCATGCCCGGGACTACGCTGGGGCGTCCGCCAATGGTGTTGGTGTTCGACGTATCGAAACCTGTGAACGAAGGCGTGAACCAAATGCCTGATTGCGCCGTCTCGATCGCCGATAACCTCCAGCCTCCGATCACCTCGTTCCATCCGCGGTTGAGATTGGACAGATAATGCTGTTCCTTGCCGACCGGCAGCGCGTAAACCACCATACCCACGAAGTGTTGGGTCGGAGTATAGGTGTTATTGCCCCGCTCGCAGGACAGGCAGAACTGGTTCGGGATCACCGCCGCCACATCATTGATGGGCGTGAGATCCCGCGCCCAGTTATATCCGGCGTTAAGGGTCAGATTTTTTCCTACGGTCTTGGTCACAGCGAGCTGCAGGCCGTTGTATTCTTCGTTGGCGCCATTTTCAATCCAGGTGATCGAGCTGAAAGCCGGGCTGAGCAGATACCGGCTGGAAGTGAACTTGATCGTACTGGGCTCGGGCTGGTTGAGGTTTCGCTCATAGGGAAGATTCGTGCCGTGGCTGCCGAGGTAACCGATCGAAACGCCGAACTGTCCGATTTGCCGCTCGAGGGTAAAGTTCCACTGCTGTGTATAGGGGACTCTCAGGTTCGGATTTGCGGCCGTGACCGTCTGGAACGACCCCGGCGCTCCTCCTGTCGTAAATGGATTCGGAAACGAGAGCGCCGCGACGCCGTTGGTAATCGAGTTAGTAAACGTCTCGCTTCCGGCGAACGGCCCGCCTTTTTGGATAACGAGTGGGTAGATCGTGGAGCTGTAAAGCCCGTATCCGGACCGGAGCACCGTCTTGCCGTCGGAGGTAAGCTGATAAGCCACGCCGAGGCGCGGATAAAAATTCTTCTTACGGAGCTCCAGCAGGGTGTCGGCGGGGTAGCCCGCCTGCTGTGCGCCGATGACCGGAATCGTCTTCGGGAAATCCGGACTGATGTGATTCAATCCATTTTGCGGAACCACGATCGACAGGTTGGTGGGATCGAACGAGTAAATTGACCCGTTCTTGTCATGGTAGGGATTATCGAGCTCGTAGCGAAGGCCGTAGTTCAGAGTCAGCCGTTTGCTTACTTTGTACTGGTCCTGAGCATAGAACGCAAGATCCGTCGCCCTAAGGTAAGGAAATGGAGGAAGAATATTCACGCTGGTGGTCTGCGGGATACCAATCAAGAAGTCGGCATACGCCGAACCGGAGTAAGTTCCGGTAAAGTTTAGGGTGCCGTTCACGTTATTGCTATTGGAATAGCCGCTGAGCTGGTCCCGGATAGCGTCGAGGCCGAACTTCAGGAAATGCGATCCTTTTGTCCAGCTCACGTTATCGACCCACTGGAAGTTAGTATCGAGGTTGTGAGTATAGCCGGAATGAGCGTCGGTGTTGCTGAGCCCCGTGACATTGAAGACGGGCTGACCGGGTAGTCCTGCCGGAGGATTCACGCCTTGCAACCCGATCTGGCCGATCACCTGACTGGCGATCAGCGCCGGGCCCTCGACTTCGTTGTTACGGGAAACGCCGGTGCGAAACTCGTTCACCAGTGACGTGCTGAAAACGTGCGTATAGGATATGAAAGCGCTGGTCGTCGGGCGGTTGACCAGGTAGATCGCCGCCGGAAGACTTCCTCCGTTGACGCTGTCGGAGTTGTTGGCGTGATAGGTCATGCGCCCAAACACGCGGTCCCGATCGCTGATGTTGTAATCGATCCGCCCGTCGCCGGTATCGCTGCTGCTGGTGCTCGGCAGAAGTGCCCGCCAGTTGCCCGATTGCAGCGTTGACGGACCGAAATTCGGCACCGGGTAAAATAGATTCTGGGTGGCGATTGCCACCGGACTGATGAGGCTCGAGGGGATCTGATTTCCGGGGAACGGCGTTTTGTTAAATGGATTCACCACCGCGGCAGTCTGGCCGCTGAAATTGCCGGTGCGCCAGGCCGCCAGGGGGACGTTGGCATTCAGCACGCTCTGCCCCCGGCTGCGCAAGCCTTCATAGTTGGCAAAGAAGAAAAGCTTATTCTTTTTGATCGGGCCGCCGACGTTCGCGTTATAGTCGTCAAAGTTGGCAAAGGGAACTGACGAGGAAAAGAAATTCCGCGCGTTGAGGTCGCTGCCGTTCCAGCTGAAAGCCGCGAGGCCATGAAAGGTGTTGCCGCCGGACTTCGTCACGATAATCACGTTGGCCGGCTCCTGGTACTCGGCGTTTGCGCCGTTTGTCACCGTCGTGACCTCGGCGACGCTGCCCGGCGCGGGCCCGATCGGTCCGCCGCCAACTCCGTCCGCGTCCGCCATCTCGATGATCCCGTCGTTTGCAATCCGCGTGTCGACCGTGCGCAGGCCGAAGGCGTGAATGCCTCCTCCGCTGTTGATTCCCACGCCTGGCGAGTAGAGCGCGAAGTATTGGTTGGTGTCCTGCAGGGTTGCGTTGGTGGGCGCCTGCGACAGTTGAGCGGAGGTTTGCGTGTAGCTCAGCGTCTGCGTCGAGGTGTCGATCACCGGCGCCGCCTCGGTCACCTCCACCGACGTCTTGGTATCACCGACGGCAAGACGGGTATCAACGTTCACCACATTGTGTGCGTAGACCACGATGCCCGTTCTTCTCTGTGTGGTGAATCCCTTCGCATCCACCACCACGTCATACGTGCCGGGTTGAATATCCGCAGCGTTAAATGCGCCCGCCGCATCGGTCGTGACCTGTTGCTGGCTGCCCGTCACCGGATTGATTATGGTAACTTTCGCGCCGGGCACGGCTCCGCCGCTCGGGTCGGTTACCGACCCCGTAATAGAACCAAAGGTCGATTGTGCGCGCGCCGGTATATGGAGGGCCGGCAGGATGAACGCGATGCAAAGCGCCCAGGTGAGTCTTGCGGAGAGGGAGTTCTTCTTCGCGATGTTAATCGAAAGCTGATTAACCGGAGTTTCCACATGGCCTCCTACGCGGCATTGCCGGACAATTGCGAATTGGGCTAACGCCCAGAGTCTAGTTTACACCCGCGAAGTAGGCTTTTTTGGGTGAGCCCCCCACCCCACCCGGACCTCAGTTGACCTGATGCGCAATCTCGCAAAGTGACCGGACCGGCTCCCACACTAACTCCGAAGCATCTGACTGGATTGTCGATTCAACGGGCCAAAGATGAGGCGCAATGCTCCTCACCAGGTAATAGAATGAAGAGGAGATCGGGATCTTTGTCACCTTCCGTTAGTCGAGGACCTGAAACGCAGCCGCGAGTACGTCGAGCGTATCTTCGCAACAACCTGAATCAGAATCCGTACAGCCGCGCAGGATTATCCACAAGGATCTTCTTCCGCACCGCCGCGTCCGGTGCCCAAACCGGAAGTTGATTCAGCAATCGGCCATCGTCGATCTGCAACAGAGGTGCGATGTCTGTCGCCTTGCGGTCAGTCGCTATCGCGGTATTCGGATGCGGCCAGTCGGAGCCCCACAGCACCCGGTCCGCGTTCGCCCCGATCAGCGCCTTAGCGTAGGGCGCCACGTCCGCATAGTCCGGGCCGTGAGTCGATGCCCGGTAAGCGCCGGAAATCTTCACATACGCTTTGCCTGATCGCAACAGATCCACGAGATCGCCGAATCCCGTCTGATCCATCCCCAACGCCGCATTGGTACCGCCGAAATGGTCGAACACAACAGGCACATCCGATGCGAGAACCAGATCGCGAACCCCGGCAATCACCGCAAGACTGGCAAACATCTGGATGTGCCAGTTCAGCCCCTTCACCTGCGCGATGGCCGCCTGAAATCGCCGCCTCCCGGTAGCTGGATCGGCCTGGCCGCCGGTTGCCAGATTAAGACGGATACCGCGAAAGCCGCCCCTTCGCAACCGATCCAGTTCACTGGCAGGCGTTTTCTCGTCGATCACAGCCACTCCGCGCGCATTGGCGCCTCGCGCTTTCATTCCGTAGAACGTTGCGGAATTATCGGTGCCATAGACACTGGGAGTCACGATCACTACCCGTTGCATATGCAGCGCGGCATGTAGTTTCGACATCTCCTCCGGCAGCGCCGTCTCAGGCGTGTAGGTGCGTCCCGCAAACAGTGGAAACCTGGCCGGATCGCCGAAGATATGCGTATGACAATCGCAGGCGTGCGCAGGTATCGCGAAGTTCACCGGCGTGCTGACTTGCGAAGCTCGGGCGAACGCGACGTCGGCCGCAGCCGCGGCGGCAACTGCCAGAAACCCGCGCCGTGTCAGCTTCTCATCCATCAGTCTTCCGACGGCCTTTCCACGTGATCGATTACCATAACCTCAACAACCTCTTTTTCTCGACTCCAGCCGGAGCCCAGTTCTCCCTGCGTTACCGCGATGATGATTCAGTTCGTATTGTCGCAGTCCACTTTCATGACCTGCTCTCCTCCAGGTACCTATATGCGGCCTCAACCAACCTCTTCTTGTTATGGTCCTCAGCTGCGAAAGCATTTCATCATGTTGTCTGCCAGAGTTTCGACATGAGGTTCCCTGAACATGGACCGGTGATCACCCGGGACTTCATAAACCTCCAACTCGCCGTCAACCAGGTCGGGCCAGCCGCGACTTAAGTCCCAGGCATCGCCAGGCGCCCCTTCAGCGGCTTTGAAAAAAACCAGCCGCCCTAAGTAGGGATGAGGACGATAAGACCTCACCGCAAGGTCGATAATCTGTTCAGGGTTATCCAGGCGGCCGCCCTCCAGCAGCACTTGGATCTCATACCGGATTCCCCAGGCGGCTACGCGAAGTTTTCGGCGGAGCTCCTTCACCTTTTCGGAAACATAAGCCGGCGCGTTTTTCAGCCTTAACCCCAACAGTTCCGTACCAAAGAATTTCATCTTCCTGGCCCATGAGCCCAGCCGGAATTCTTTCAGGACGCGCTGCTGAAATGCCGGATTCGCAGTATCGAACATGACCAGCAAAGCCACGTCATGGCCCTTCTCTCTTAGTTGCCGTGCAATCTCATATGCCACTAATCCCGAGGCGCTCCAGCCTCCGAGGTAATATGGACCCTCTTTTTGATAATCGAGAATGGAGTTGACCAAATGGACGGCGATTTGTTCAAGTTGATAGGGCACAGATAATTGCGCCAGTTCCGTTTGGAGTAACGGAATCAAGCTCAGAAACGGACGATCGGTCCCCAGCCGCAAGGCTAGAGGCCGGAATAGTGGGCCAGCCCCGATACAGAAAAACGGGGGCAGGGATCCCGCAGGCTGAACCGGTATCACCCGAGGCGTAGAAAGAACCTGGCCTTCGAGAATGACGGCCAATTGTTGAATTGTGGGAGCTTGGAACAGCGTCGCCATGGAAAGCTGCTTCCCGAATAACTGTTCAATTCTAATCACCAGGTTGGCCACCGATAAAGAATTCCCGCCTAGATCAAAAAAATTGTCCGTCACGCTGACCGGCTTGACACCCAGAATTTCTGTCCAGATTGTCGACAGCCTCGATTCGCTCGCGTTTCGCGGTGGGACGAATTCCCGCGGTGGCAACGTTCTCTCCAGATCCGGCAAGGCCCTGCGATCCACTTTGCCATTCGGAGTTAATGGAAAGGTGTTGAGAAACACGAATTGTGCCGGCACCATGTATTCAGGAAGTCTCCGCCTCACAAATTCCCGCAATTCGTTCGCCGTAACCGCCTGCCCGTCCCGCGGAATCAAATAACCCGCCAGTTGCTTGTTCCCCGGTACACGCTCCTGCACCACGGTTACACACTGGCGCACTCCGGGATGCTCGGCCACTACAGCTTCGACCTCCCCGAGTTCGACGCGGTAACCTCGGATTTTCACTTGATCGTCGACACGCCCTCCGTATTCGAGATTCCCATCTTCCCGCCAACGGGCCATGTCCCCGGTCCTGTACATGCACGCTTCAGGTTCGTTCGAAAATGGATCCGCCAGGAAATGTTCCCGCGTCAGTTCGGGCCGGTTTAGATAGCTCCGCGCAACGCCTGCCCCGCCAATGTACAACTCACCCGCCGCGCCCTTGGCGACAGGCATTAGTTGCTGGTCCAAAATGTATAGCTGAGTCTTGTCGATGGCTTTGCCGATGGGCACCGACCCGGTGAATGGATCGCCGGCTTGCACTTCATACGCGCAGCACCCCACCACTGTTTCAGTCGGCCCGTACTCATTGATCAGACGTGTTGTTGGAGAAAACTCCCGCCAGAAGCGTAGGCTCTCGCTCCTCAGGTTTTCGCCGCCAATGACGAATAGCTCGACCTTGCCTGCCGCTTCCGAGGGGCGCAATTGGTGGCTCAGCAACTCCAGGTGCGCGGGCGTGATCTTAACTATGCCGCGCGTTTGCGGTTGCCGCAGCGCCCCGACGAGCGCCTCTACGTCCGCATTGTCGGGCAACAGCTCGACCTGTCCTCCGACCAGCAACGGAGTGTAGAGTCCCGTGATCGTCAAATCGAAAGAGATGGAGGAGTGGACCAGTGCCGAACGCCGCGCCTCCTTCCCATAAGCCCTTGCCGCCCAGGAAAGGTAATTCACCAGCCCGGAGTGCGTAATCATCACGCCCTTCGGCCTGCCGGTCGAACCGGATGTGTAGATCACATAAGCTGGATTCGCCAGGCTGCCAGCTGGCTCAGGATTGGTCTGACTTTCTCGGGCGATCTCGGGCCAATCGCAATCCAGACGAACGACTGTTCTGCAATCGGCACATAGGGTCTTCGCAAAATCATCGGTTGTGACCAGGACCTTCGTTCCGGAGTCCCGCACCTCGAACGAACGGCGCTCGACGGGATCATTCGGGTCCAGGGGAAGGTACGCTCCCCCGGCTTTCAGGATCCCCAGCATCGCCACCACCATCTCCACCGATCTCTTCACATAGAGACCGGCGAGTATTTCCGGTCCAACTCCTCTGGCGCGAAGAAAATGAGCCAACTGGTTCGCGCGCGCGTTGAGTTGCGCGTAAGTTAACCTCTCGTTGCCCGCCACCAGGGCAATAGCGTCAGGCGTGGTTTCTGCCTGAATCGCAATCAGGTCATGCACACACCAGTGCTGTTGAGGTGTTCGAGCCTGGTTACGAAACAGTTCCAGCCCCGAATCGGCGCTAGCAAAGGGGCTCATGAGAAATGTCCCTTCGCCGGCCCAATTTATTTTTAATCCCCGCTGATAACGGCGTTGGTTCAGCCGGGCAACCTTGTGTCGCCTTCACTTCGCCTTCCTCCAGTAAAAAGGCGCGGTTGAGCCATTTGCCCAGATTGCATCGACTCACCCTCCCGCACCCGTCATCCTCGTTCCGGTCCGCCCAGGAAGTTCCTCCGAGGAAACCATCTGCGAACAATCCAGTCGGGTCACCGAATTTTGATAAAGCTTTCTTGATGCTAGCGCAATATTTATGTTTTTACCACTGGGTTCTAACTTAAATGCACTGCGTCACTCTCGCGGCCCCCCCTTTTGCCCGCTTGGCCCGAACTCATGCGTGAGACTGGAAGAGCCACCAGGGAGCCGCGGCACTTGTGCACCCTGCCAAAGGCCTTAGCATCCTCCCTTTCCGATGTGCTATAGTAACCTCGTAACCAAATCGAGAAGAAGAGAAGACAAGGAGTAGCAACCTTTAGATGGCACTGGCGACAGAACACAAGCAGCAGATTTTAGCCAATAACCGGGTACACAAGTCCGATACTGGTTCGCCGGAAGTGCAGATTGCCATCCTGAGCGGAAGGCTGTTGCAGCTTAACGAGCATTTTAAGACGCACAAAAAGGACCACTCGTCGCGGCGCGGGCTGTTGACCATCGTGGCCAAACGGCGTCGGCTCCTGACTTATTTGAAGAATGTCAACCCGGATCGTTATCGGGCGGTTCTTCAGAAGCTGGCCATCCGTCACTGAAAAAGTTGGGTTCACTCTACCGGGCGGCGTGTCGTTTAGCCGTCCTATTTAACGTATTATCCTCGCCGCTATCTGACGGCTTGTCCCTCCTGTCCGCTTCCCCTCGTTTAAACAATGCCGGTCTACCCGGCGGAATGGACTTTTGACGGGGAATGTAACCCGCTCATCAGAAAAAATGAAACAGACATTTGAAGTTGATCTCGATGGCCGCGTAATTTCGATCGAAACCGGCCACCTCGCGAAACAGGCAGGCGGCTCCGTAGTCGTCCGCTCTGGCGATTCAGTCGTGCTGGTCACGGCCTGCGCCGCCGAAAACCCCAAGCCCGGACAGGGCTTTTTTCCTCTAACCGTCGATTACCGCGAATACACTTACGCGGCCGGTAAGATCCCCGGTGGCTTCATCAAGCGTGAAGGCCGGATGTCAGAAAAAGAGATCCTTACCAGCCGTTTGATCGATCGCCCGCTCCGCCCGCTGTTCCCGGAGGGTTTTCTCAACGAGACCCAGATCATCGCCATGGTCCTTTCGGCGGATCCCGAAACCGACCCCGCGGTACTCGCGATAGTTGGCGCCGGCGCCTCGCTGGCGATTTCCGATATCCCGTTCCACCATTTGGTCACGGCCGTCCGGGTCGGCATGATCAACGGCAAATATATCGCCAATCCTACCTACTCTGAAGCTCGCGAATCGAAACTCAACATCGTCGTTGCCGGAACGCCCGAAGGCATCGTGATGGTGGAAGCCGGCTCCCAGCAGGTGTCTGAGGAAGAGGTCCTCGGCGCGATCGAATTCGGCCATGAATGCTGCAAGAAAATTGCTGCCGTCGTCAAGCTGATCCAGATCCAGTGCGGCAAAACCAAGCGGACCACGACAGCTCCCGAAATCGACCAGGCCCTGTACGACCAGATTTCCGCTATGGCGCGCGTCGAACTCACCGACGCGATGAACACCGAAAAGTACGCCAAGCTCGAGAGCCACAGCAAAATCGAAGCGGTGAAAGCCAAGGTGATCGAAGCGGTTGCGGCCGGAGCCCCGGCGACCGATCCCGCCGTGGCGGAGAAACTCAAGAAGGTCGGAACCCTCTTCGAACTTCTGAAGGAGCGGATCTTCCGCGACGAAATGCTCCAGGCGCGCCGCCGTCCCGACGGCCGTGCTTTCGACCAGATCCGGCAGATCTCGATCGAAGCCGGCGTTCTGCCCCGCGTCCATGGTTCCGCGGTCTTTACGCGCGGCGAAACTCAGGCGCTCGTCACCATTACGCTCGGCACCAAAGATGATGAGCAGCGCATCGAACTCCTCGAACCCGGTGAAGGCGCCACCAAGCGCTTCATGCTGCACTACAATTTCCCCCCGTTCAGCGTGGGCGAGACAGGTTTCATGCGCGGTCCCGGACGGCGTGAGATCGGCCACGGCGCCCTTGCCGAACGCGCTCTCTCCACGATGATCCCCGGGGAAGACAAGTTCCCGTACACCCTGCGCGTGGTCAGCGACATTCTGGAGTCGAACGGCTCCAGTTCCATGGCCACGGTTTGCGGTGCGAGCCTCGCGTTAATGGACGCCGGCGTGCCGCTGGCCGAGCACGTGAGCGGAGTCGCCATGGGCTTGGTCAAGGAAGGGGACGAGTATGCCATCCTGACCGATATCGCCGGCGCGGAAGATCACTACGGTGACATGGACTTCAAGGTTGCCGGCACCAGGTCGGGTATCACCGCGTTGCAAATGGACATCAAGGTCCCCAATGTAACCACGGCCATCATGAAGGAAGCGCTCGACCAGGCCCGCCGCGGGCGTCTGTTCATTCTCGACAAGATGGTCGAGGCACTCCCGCAGGCTCGCGCCGAGATGTCGGAGTACGCGCCTAGAATTTACACCACCAAGATTCCGGTGGATAAGATCCGCGACGTGATTGGACCGGGCGGCAAGGTGATCCGCGGGATCATCGAACAGACCGGTGTCAAGATCGACGTGGAAGACGATGGCACGATCCACGTCGCCTCCAACGATTCGGTGGCCGCCAACAAGGCACTGCAGATCATCGCCGACCTCACCGCGACCGCGGAAGTCGGCAAGACATATCTTGGCAAAGTGGTTCGGCTGGTCGATTTCGGAGCTTTCGTCGAGATCTTCCCCGGCACCGACGGCTTGCTGCACATCAGCGAAATCGCCGAAAACCGCGTCAAGGAGGTCCGCGACGAACTAAAGGAAGGCGACCAGATTCTGGTCAAGGTCCTCGGCCTGGAAGGCAACAAAATCAAGCTCAGCCGCAAAGCTGTTCTCCGCGAACAGCGTGAGAAGCTAAAAGCGGTCAAGTAACGCCTGCCGCAACCTCCCGTAGAACAGACCATCGTTCCTCGAGGTCCGCAGGTTATGAGCCGCGGGCCAGTGGCGCGCGGCTCACGAGCGGGAATGAAACAATCGGCTGGTTTCCGTACGACAGACGATCGTATTTTGTCGTCTGTCGCGCTCGCCGACAGGCGAGCGGCCGTTTTTTCAACGGTGTCCGGCTGCGCAGCAGCACTTTCTGCAACCCAAAAAGTACAGGCGGCGACGCGAAACGTAGTGATACTGCCACGCGCGCTAAACTACAGCTATGGGCATGTCGGCTGAGGACGGGATCGAGGAGTTCCGACTGGACCGCACGCAGTTTTCCGTCGCGCGCCTTACCGATCCGGACGATGCGGTTGGGTACTGGTTGTCCCGCCCGGTCGAAGAGCGTCTGCGGGCGCTCGAACTTTTGCGAAGGACCTTCTATGGCTACACCAGCGCTAGCGAGGGACTTCAAAGAGTTCTTGAAGTCGCTCAACTCGAACCACGTTGAATACCTGCTGATTGGCGGCTACGCGGTCGGGATTTACGGTTATATCAGGGCGACCAACGATCTCGATATATGGGTCAACGTTAGTTCGGAAAACGCTGCCGCCATTGAGCGTGCGCTTCGCGAGTTCGGCTTCGCCGCCGCGGGGCTGACTTCTGACCTGTTTCTTGCCCCGAATAACGTGGTTCGTATGGGCGTGCCACCGATTCGGATCGAAATTCTCACTTCTATTTCGGGAGTTGAGTTCGAATCGTGCTACGCCGAAAAAGAGATGATTCAGATTGAGGAACTGACGGTTCCGGTGATCAGTCTGGCTCGTCTGCGTGAAAACAAGGCAGCCAGCGGGCGCGCCAGGGACTTGGCGGATCTGGAAAGTCTGCCACACAAGCCTTGCCGGTGAGTCCAATCGGCGCGCTCCCCACTCCACTTCCCCGGCCAGTTCAACCCCTTCGCTCATTTCTTCCCTTTCACCACGGCCACTTACCCGCCGAGCCCCCAAAACCCGTGCCCGCGCATGTCAACCTGAAACTAGACCGGCCCGACGTGTGCCTTTCTGCCGGTCGCTCGTACGCGGGCGACCTTTCAAATTTGAGGAGTGCCATTTGCCGCCAACATTGCTCGTCCCGACCGCCTTTCCGCGGCCCGGCCTCGCGCACCATGCGGAGCACCCGTATAACTCTAACAAATTATTACCACTTAGAAAAAACTGGCTTCTTCCGAAAATATCGCGCAACGCCGGTGCGAGAAGGGTGGCAAGTCACCTCAAATCTTCGGCTTATCTGCGTTCATCTGTGTTCATCCCTTGCGGCCCTTGCCTTTTCTCTTTTACGTCCGTACAACTCGCGCGAGCTGTGTTCGGTCCCAATTTTCATTTCCTGGGGTGTCCGCGCTTTGGCGGTCAAGGCTTTCGTTCCGTAATTCCCCCAACCCGCCCGGGACCGAAGCGCACGGACCGACCCGGTAGTCCGTTATTCGCGTCCATTCCCGTGTATTCGCAGCCCCATGCCTTCTCTCCCTCCGCCTGTGCGAAACTTAAAGTTCACACTCTCTCATCTAACATTGCGAGTCACCCATCCATGACAAAATACCTGTCCGCGGCGCTGGCTGTGTCCGCGATGCTCGCGTATGCAGCCGGCCCCCTCAACATCCCGTTCAAAGAATACAAGCTCGACAACGGTCTGCGCGTCATTCTTTCCGAGGATCATAGCGCTCCCGCCTATTCCCTCGCCATCACCTACGACGTCGGCTCGCGCGACGAAAAAGAAGGCCGCACCGGCTTTGCCCACCTCTTCGAGCACATGATGTTTCAAGGCTCGGAGAACGTCGGCAAAGGCGAGCACTTCAGCCTGATCGAGAACAACGGCGGCAACTTCAACGGCACCACCAGCGAGGACCGTACCAATTACTTCGAATCTCTTCCGGCCAACCAACTCGACCTGGGCCTTTTTCTCGAAGCCGATCGCATGCGCGCCCTCGCCGTCACTCAGGCCAATCTCGACAACCAGCGCAAAGCCGTGCAGGAAGAGAAGCGTTTGCGCCTCGACAACCAGCCCTACGGCGATACCATGGATACCGACAACGAAGTGGCCTTCGATACTTTCGCCTATAAGCACTCCACCATCGGCTCCATGGAAGATTTGAACGCGGCCACTTTGCAGGATGTGCAAGCTTTCTTCAAGCGTTACTACGCGCCCAACAATGCCGTGCTGACGCTGGTCGGCGATTTCCAATCCGACGAAGCACTGGCTAAGATCAAGAAGTATTTCGGCGCCATTCCCGCCCAGCCCGCGCCCCCGAAACCGGATATCTCTGAACCGGAGCAGAAGGGCGAGCGCCGCAAGACTATCGAGGATAAATTCGCGCAGGTTCCCCGCAT
This sequence comes from Terriglobia bacterium, assembly GCA_963747535.1. Taxonomy (GTDB): domain Bacteria; phylum Acidobacteriota; class Terriglobia; order Bryobacterales; family Bryobacteraceae; genus CAVVFX01. The sequence continues at coordinate 157,550 of CAVVFX010000021.1, read as the reverse complement.
CGACATCAGCTACAAAGCGCCTCCGAGTAATGAGCAGGATTTCATCGCCCTGGACGTCCTGGGCGACATTCTCTCTACCGGCGAGTCGTCGCGACTATATCAGAAATTGGTCAAAGAGAAGCAGCAGGCGCTGCAGATCAGCGAACTCTCGAACGGACATCGCGGACCTGGTTTGATTATGTTCATCGCGTTCGTCCACCCGGGAATTGATCCGACTGAGATCGAGAAGTCCCTGTCCGCCGAAATCGAACGGGTCAAGACCGAAGGCGTAACGGACCTGGAACTCGAGAAGATCCGTATGCGCGATGCGCGGGAACGCGTTGCGGGCCTGCAAAGCAGCATGAGCCGCGCCATGCAAATGGGTGAATACGCCGTCTATTACAACGACCCCAACATGATCAACACCCTGCTCGAAAAGGTTCAGAAGGTTACCAAAGAGGATATCCAGCGGGTGGCGCGCAAGTACCTGGTGGATACCCACAAGACGGTCGTGATCACCATGCCGCAGGAGCAAAAATGACCCGCTCACTCCCCTTTCTATTGATTTCCTGCGCGGTCCTGCTAGCCCAGCAGCCGCAGGAGAACGACAAGAGCATTTCGTTAAGCCAGGTCGAGCGGAAGAACAAAGCTCCGGTCTCCAAGGAACTGCTCAAGGTCAAGCTGCCCAAACCGGTCGAGGCCAAACTGGACAACGGTCTCACTGTGTTGATTCTGGAGAATCACAAGCTGCCGTACATTTCGATGAATCTTCTCATTGAAGGCGCCGGAGCCATCGACGAACCCGCAGACAAGGCGGGACTCGCCGCAGCCACGGCATCGCAACTCTCGCAGGGCACGGCGTCGCGGTCCAGCCGTCAGATTGCCGAAGAGGTGGATCTGTACGGCGCGTCGCTGCGCGCCTTCTCTGGCTTCGGCGGCAATGAGGCCGAAATCTCCATCTCCGGCCTGAGCCAGACCTTTGACAAATGGTTTGCCCTTTTCACCGACGTGCTGCTGCACCCTTCGTTTCCCGACGCCGAACTGAAGAACTACCGGCAACGCGCGCTGATCGGGCTCAAGCAGCAGCGTGGGCAGGCCAGCTTCCTTGCTTCGGAGCAATTCAGCCGCGCGGTCTACGGCGTTTTCCCCGCGTCCGTGGTTTCGGCATCACCCCAATTTCTTCAGGTCATGACGCCCGCCGATCTGCTGAAATGGCACCATGAACGCTACGTGCCGCAGAACGCCATTCTGGGCATCACCGGCGATGTGAATCCACGCGAGACTATCGCCATGCTGAACAAATCGCTGGCCGGCTGGAAGCGCACTAGCTACGAGAAGAAGCTGCCGCCGAGCCCTCCGGTGGTAGAACAGAAACACGTGTACCTGGTGAACCGTCCGGGATCCGTGCAGACCAATATCGTGATCGGCAACATCGCGATTGACCGGCGCAGCCCCGATTATGCAGCCATGCGAGTCACCAACCAGATTCTGGGAGGCGGAGGCGCCGCGCGTCTTTTCATGAAGTTGCGCGAGGAAAAAGGTTACACGTACGGCGCCTACAGCACCTTTACGCCGCTCGGGTTTGCCGGACCCTGGCGCGCATTTTCCGAGGTTCGGACTGATGTCACGGAAGGTTCGATGACCGAGTTCTTCAATGAGCTGAATCGCATCCGTACCGATAAGACTCCCGCATCGGAACTGGAAGAAGCCAAGCGGTCCCTGATTGCGGCTTTTGCGCTGTCGCTCGAATCTCCCTCCCAAATCCTGCAGTACGCGATTACCCAAAAACGCTATGGCTTGCCGTCCGACTACTGGGACACTTATCCTGAAAGGATCGCAGCCGTTACCGCCGAAGATGTCCTTCGTACCGCGAAAAAGTACATCAATCCCGGGAACGCGCAAATCGTCGCGGTTGGCGACGCGGCCAAAATTAAGGCGATCATGGAGAAGTACGGTCCCGTGACCGTGTACGATACCAACGGTAAGGAGATTTCGAACTGAGCCCGATATTGCCAATCCGCAACGACGCCTTGCCAATCCGACACCACGCCTTACTGAGCCGCGACCGTCAGGGAGCGGTTATCCATCTATGAAAGTCGATCTCGAAGGCGTAACGCTCCATCTCGCGCACCCCGACGAACTTCCCGTCCGCTGGGTGGGACAGGACGAGTTGATGCGTCAACTCCTCGCCGCGTGGCTGGTAGTAAACGATCAGGACCTGCCCATGAACCCGCGGCTGCTCGGTAAGCCCGGAGTCGGCAAGACCACGCTGGCCTATGCCGCGGCCAAGCGCATGGGACGCGACGCGTACATCCTGCAAGCCACCATGGATACGCGCCCCGAGGATCTGCTCGTCACGCCGGTCATCGAAGGCGTGGGCCAGTTGCGCTACGTAGCGTCGCCGCTGGTTTCGGCCATGATCATGGGTGGTGTCTGCATCCTGGACGAAGGCAACCGCATGAGCGAGAAGAGTTGGGCCAGTCTCGCGCCGCTGCTCGATAATCGGCGCTATGTGGAATCCGTCGTCGCTGGAGTCAAGATCAAGGCGCATCCCCATTTCCGTCTCGTCAGCACCATGAACGACGACGCGTCCACCTTCGAGCTTCCCGAGTACATTCATTCGCGTCTGCAGCCGCAGATCTTCATCGACTTTCCCGAACGCGACGAAGAATACCAGATTCTCAAAGAGAACTTGCCCTTCGCCGAAGACCGCATTTTGACCTACGTCACCGATTTCCTGCAGCAGGCGCACGCCGCCGATGAGCGCTACACCGCTCGCGACGGCATCAACATCGCGCGCTTCGCTATCAAGCTCAAGAGTCTCGCGACCGAGAAGAGCCACGAACAACTGGCCCTCGAGACAGCGGTGATCGAAACCCTCGGCGAGGAAGCGCTGCGCTATGTCCGGCGAAACCGTCCCGTCCCTTCCTGACGATTTCGGCACGCTGCGCCGCGGCCGCTTCACTTACTTCCCGGTGGCGCCCGGACGCATGGAATTCGCCATCGCCGTCCGCGAGGCCATCCTACGCGATCGCCCTCAGGTGGTCGCGGTGGAACTGCCCTCGACGCTGGAGGAATCATACCTGTGGGCGATTCGGCGCCTGCCTCAGATTTCGGTCATCTTCTACGCCGATGAACAAAAAGAGGACCAGGCGATCTACATCCCGGTCGAGCCCTGCGATCCGTTCACCGAAGCCATCCGAACAGCCCGCGAGATCGGTGCGCAGGTCGAGTTCATCGACCCGGATCTGGGCGAGCGCCCGCATCTTCCGGACGCCTACCCCGACACCTACGCGTTGCGGCACATTTCCCTCGACAGGTACGTTGAAGCCTATCGCGTATATCCGCAACCCCGGTCGGAGCAACTCGAACGGCACGCCGATGGAATCGCGTGGAAGCTGCAAGGAACCGATCCGCTGGCGCGCGTGATGGTAGTGGTCTCCCTGAACCTGGTCGACCCCGTACTCGATGCGATGGAGCGTCCGCAGGCGCAGCCCATGGCGCGGCGCAGGCGCGAGGGCATTCAGTTGGTCAACCCGCATCCCGGCTGCCTCTCCGAAGTGACCCTCGAATATCCCTTTCTGCAGGCGCGCTACGAAGAATTCCGGCTTACCATGGTCGACAGCGCCCACATCGACAGGCGCCACGTGCAGCTTGCGGTATTTCGCGAATCGGAAAAAGGCTACGAAAAGAACACCGGCGAGCGAGTCGCCCACTGGCAGCGCCGCCTCCTCGGACGCTTCACTCGCAACCTCGCGCTGGTGTCGAATGCGCTGACGGCATCCCTATTCGACCTGACGGTGGCAGCCCGCTCGATGGTCGACGACAACTACGCGTGGGAGGTCTGGGAGACAGCGGCCCGTTATCCGCATCAAAAGGAATTGAGCGACGCGCCGACCATGCACATCTCAGGCGAGGAAGTCTGGCTGGACACGCGGAAGATCCGGCTGCGGCGGCGGCTGCCCAGCGCCAAACGCCGTTTGCGTCCCATTGGTCTGAAGCCCCGCAAGAAGGAGAAGTTTCCCGGCGAGTGGGCACAACAACTCGACGGCAACAGCATCTGCTCCTACCCTCCGGAAGATCTTGTCATCGAAGACTACGGCCGCTTCCTCAAGAAGAAGGGCAAGAGCATCCTGTCGGAAGAGCGCTCGCGCGTCGAGCCCTTCACCACTTCACTGCTCGACGGCATCGATATCCGCGAGACCATCCGCAACTGGCACGCGGGCCGCATCTACGTGCGCAGCTTCGGCAAAGTGCAGGGTGACGTCGGCTCGGTGATCGTGATCTTCGATGAAGATCGGGACGACCGCTACCCCTACATGACCACCTGGCTCGGCGAGCACCAGAACGAATCGGACATGGCGTTTTACTCGACCAACCCGTTCGACAATATGGTAGGTCCGGGGATCGGCCGCGGCGAGTATGGCGGCTTCCTGATGAGCCTTCCCGCCCGCCGCATGTACGATGTGTGGGGCGATCCCGACTACGAAGTTGCCGAGAACAAACCGGAGCGTCTGCTCATGGCCGGCCTCGATTACTCCATCCACCGGCACGTTGTCTATGTGGCGGCCAAGCCGCCTCGCAGCATCTTCCGCACCATGGCCGGCCGCATGGGCCGCACCATCGTCTACATCCCCATCGGCCAGCTATCGCCTGTGACGCTCAAGAAGATCCGCGTAGTCCACGTGCTTGATGGCTATGACAAGAGGGAAATAGCCAGGCAATATCTTTGGTGAACGACGATCGAAGACGGCTGTCGAGTGACCTAATCCGCGGAAGCCGCCGCTCCCAGTGCGCTCATCTCGCCGGCGTTCACCAGATCGACGCCTTCCCAGCGAGCCACCACCGCTGTCGCGAGACAGTTGCCGAGCAGATTCACCGAGGTCCGCGCCATGTCCATCAAAGTATCGACCCCCAGAATCACGGCGATGCCTTCGACCGGCAGATTGAACGTCGACAGCGTGCCCGCTAGAATCACCAGCGACGCACGAGGGACCCCGGCCACGCCTTTGCTGGTCAGCATCAGCGTCAGCATCATGACCAACTGCGTACTGAACGCCAGATGCACTCCTGCAGCCTGCGCGATGAACATCGCCGCCAGCGATAGATAGAGCGTAGAACCGTCCAGATTGAAGCTGTATCCCGTCGGCAGCACGAAACAGACTATGTGTTCCGGCACGCCGAAAGCCTCCATATTCTTGAGCGCCAGAGGCAGTGCCGATTCGCTGGACGCCGTCGAGAAGGCCAGCAGAAAGGGCTCTCGCGTGTAATGGATGAAGCGTCTCAACGGGATCCGCAGAATCGTAATGACCGCGCCGAAGACGAAGATCACGAAGAAAGCCTGCGTAGCATAGAGCGTCGCCACCAGTTTGCCGAGATTGACCATCACCCCTAAGCCCTTGTCACCAATGGTTGCGGCCATCGCGCCGAAAACCCCGAACGGCGCGAACAGCATGACGTAGTTGGTATAGCGGAACATCACCTCGGCCAGCGATTCGCAAAACTCCACCACCGGGCGCGCCTTCAGGCCGATGGACGCGCAGGCCGTCCCGAAAATAAAGGCAAAGACCACGATCTGCAGAACTTCGCCCTTTGCCATGGAATCGATGATGCTGGTCGGGAAGGTGTGCTCCAGGATGCCGAGGAGGCTGGTGTTGGTCGCAACCACTCCCGGCGCGCCGCCCTTTTGGAGTTCCACCCCGATTCCAGGTTGAATCAGGTTGGCAGCGCCCAAGCCCACGAATAAGGCGATCGTGGTGACGATCTCGAAGTACAGAATCGCCTTCCCGCCGATGCGTCCCATAGTCTTGACGTTCCCGGTTCCGGCAATGCCGTGAACCAGCGTCGCGAATAGCAAAGGCGCGATGATCGATTTGATCAGCCGCAGGAAAATCGTCCCCAAAATGGCGCAGTCTTTAGCCGGTCCGGGAAGTACCGCTCCAAAGACGATACCCGCTACCAGCGCGGTGAGAATCCAGGTCGTTAGATTGTTGAGTTTTTTCATTGTCTGCTTCTGTTGAATGGCTCGGCAGACGAGGCGGCCATATTTCAGAAGTGTCCCGCGTTTGACAGGCGCTCGTCAAGCGGCCCGTAACTCGTTGTAACTCGGACCGGGTCTGTGCCTACAATACATCTTGCATGGCTGAATACGCGATTGGTCTGGATCTTGGAGGAACGAATTTGCGGGCTGCTGCGATCGATCGCAGCGGCCGGATGCTCGATAAGGTTGCGGGAAGCAGTCAACTGCCCGGCGGGCGCGAGGCTCTGTTCAACGATATGGCCACGGCGATCGAAACCCTGCGCGACCGCCAGGGACGGGAGAATCTGTCGGGCATCGGAGTCGCGGTACCGGGATTCATTCTTCTAAAAGAGGGCGTGGTGAGAAACTCCAACAACATCCCGGCTCTCGAAGATTATCCCTTGCGCGATGATCTCGAGACGCGGCTCGGCGCCAAGGTGATCCTCGAGAACGATGCCAATGCTGCTGCTCTTGGCGAAAAGTGGATGGGCACCGGGCGCAACGTCGAGGATCTCATTCTGCTCACACTGGGAACCGGCGTCGGAGGCGGGATTATCTGTCGCGGCAAGGTGCTGCACGGAGCCTTGGGGATGGCTGGCGAACTGGGTCACATCACGGTTGTGCCTAACGGCAATCCCTGCGGCTGCGGCAATCACGGATGTCTTGAGAAGCATGCGTCGGCTACCGCGATCGTTGCCATGGCGAAGCTCATGGGCCTCGGCGATGCCGTGACGTCCGAGGACGTGTACAACCTGGCGATGAGGGGCAATCCGCGCGCGCACGAGATCTTTGTCAGCATGGGACGGTATCTCGGGATCGCCCTGGCGACCTTGATCAACGCCTTCAACTTCCCGCTGTACCTGCTGGGCGGCGGTGTGCTGGGCGCATGGAATCTCTTCGCCCCGCCCATGATCGAAGAAATCAAACAGCGATCTTTTACCTTCCGCGCCACCAATACTCGCGTGGAAAAGGCCGGTTTGGGAAATCAGTCCGGACTGTACGGCGCGGCTTATCTGCCTTGGGCCGGCGAGATGGAAAACTAGGGAGACCAACCATGTGGATGGGGATTGACGTCGGAACCGGCGGGACGCGTGCCCTGCTGGTCGACCAGCAGGGCCGCGTGCGCGCGAGCTTTACCGCAGCGCACGATGAGATGGCAATGCTCAAGCCGATGTGGGCCGAGCAGCGTCCCGAGAACTGGTGGGAGGCCGCACAGACGGCGATCACCGGCGCTTTGGGACAAGCCGGTATCGCTGGAGCCCAGGTGCGCGGCGTCGGGCTCTCAGGGCAGATGCACGGACTCGTAATCCTGGATGGAAACGACCAGGTGATCAGGCCCGCTCTCATCTGGTGCGATCAGCGCAGTCAGGCGCAGGTCGACTTCGTGAACCGGAAGGTAGGCGCGGAGCGTGTGCTCGCGTACACCGCGAATCCGGTGCTGACCGGCTTCACCCTGCCGAAGCTGCTGTGGGTCCGTGACAACGAGCCGCACAATTTTGAACGCGTTCGAAAGATGCTGCTTCCCAAGGACTATCTGCGATTCCAGCTTACCGGCGAATTCGCGAGCGAAGTATCGGACGCGTCGGGCACCTCGCTGTTCGACGTTGTCAACCGGCGATGGTCGTACGAAATGGTCGACGCACTGGGTCTCGATCGCAGTATCCTGCCGAAGGTCTACGAATCAAGTGAAGTCACCGGTGCGATCTCGCTGCAGGCTGCCGACGCCACCGGGTTGGCGATCGGTACGCCCGTGGTCGGCGGCGGCGGCGATCAGGCTGCCAGCGCAGTGGGCAATGGAATCGTGGAGCCGGGCCTGGTGTCGTGCACTCTCGGCACGTCGGGAGTAGTGTTCGCACACATGGAAAAGGTCGCGTACGACCGGCTGGGTCGCGTCCACACGTTCTGTCATGCGGTCCCCGGCAAGTGGCACGTAATGGGCGTAACGCAGGGTGCGGGCTTGAGCCTCCAGTGGTTCCGCAACAACCTTGCCGTCGGAGTTGCATACGACGATCTGATGGCGGAAGCCGCGACAGCTCCCGCGGGTTCCAATGGAGTATTCTGGCTGCCCTATCTCATGGGAGAGCGGACGCCGCACCTGGACGCACAGGCTCGCGGTGGCTGGATCGGGCTGACGGCCCGGCACAACCGGGCGGACTTGATTCGCTCGATTGTCGAGGGCGTGTCGTACAGCCAGAAGGATTGCCTCGTCATCATCGAGGAACTCGGCGCGGAGGCGCGGTCGGTGAGGGCGAGCGGAGGCGGAGCAAAGAGCCCGTTCTGGCGGCAGACACTGGCGGATATTCTCGAGAAGGACGTGGTGACGCTGGAATCGCAGGAGGGTTCAGCCTATGGCGCCGCACTTCTCGCCATGGCCGGCTCGGGCGAGTATGGTTCGGTGCGGGAAGTATGCGGCGCGGTCATTCGCGAAGTTGACATTGTGCATCCACGGGATAGCAGCTACGAGAGCCGGTACCAGACCTATCGGGATTTGTATCCCGCGTTGAAGCCGCTCTTCCCACGGATGTAGAAATCGGAGCTCGAACGCAAGAAGCCGTGAAAAAATCGGCCGGCCTCCTCCCGTACGGCGGACCATCGTTTTTTGTGGTCCGCCCGGCTGCGGAGCAGCCGTCTTGGCCTGCGGATTTGGATCTGCTGCCGAGCCCGTCCGAAAGGGAGCGGTGGAACACGGCTACTTGGCGCAAATGGCCAGCGTGAAGCGCTGATCGGAACTTTCGTTGATCTCCAGAATCTTCAGCTTGCCGTGACGTTCCAGCAGCCAGCGGAATGCTTCGGGTGTAAACAGGTAGCGGAAGTTCATGAAAATGCGCTCGCCGCGCTCGAGGAGGATATCTTTGCCTAACACGGAAATGCGCAGGTCGCGATTCGCCTGGAAGTGTCTGGCGACCATGTAAAGGCCGGCGTGGCGCTCGTCGCGTTTGACTTCGAAGCGCATCTCCCCGTCCTCATCCTGCAGCCCGATCGCCTGCAGCGGAGCGAACGCGAAGGCGTGTTGCAATGGCTGTACAGCGACATCCTTGGCGCCTTCGGAATACAGTTCGACGTCGAGGGCCAGGCGGTCGCCTTCATGCAGCGCGGACACCACGTGGCGGATCTGTTCCATGGGATCGAAACCCCCGAGAGTATTGCCGGCCATGAGCACCAGCTTCGGCGACTCGCAGGCGTCGGAGGCCAGCACCAGATGCACGGGACTGGAAATATCGGCCTTGATTCCGGTTACGTCGGCTTCATCGTTCTCGACGGCCTCGCAGGCGGTTTCGAGCAATGCCTGGCTGGCGTCGACCGGAAAGTACCGCACCGCCCGCCCCGCCGCTTGCAGCGACTCGATCAACCGCCGGTCCTTCAGACCATCGCCCGCGCCAAAACTCACAATGGGAATTTGCGTCTTGAAGTGCCCGGTGCATTCTCTCACACGCTCCGAACACATGTCCCACATGTTCTGCAGGTTCTGGTGGGCCGGATCCTGAGCCAGTGCGCGCCAACTCCTCACCGACTGTTGAAACCAATAAAAGAACTTTTCCGGCAGATCCCGGGCCTCGATACTTTCGGTAAACTCCTGGGCTATCTCCGCTTCCGTCAACAGAACTTCAATGTTCATCTCCTACCAGATTACCTTGTCGGGCGCCCTGTCTCCCGGTAAAATAGTACGCGACGCAGGTTGTGACGTATGACACGATGGCAACTAACGCGCACTCACCAACCCATGAAGGAGACAGACAAGATGCGAATATCGGTTGTAATGGCGATGGCTCTCTTATCCACGGCGCCAATCATGATGGCAAAAGATGCGGACGAACGCCTGCACGCGGCGACTGACGTTTTGGCCGACATGATGCACGCTTCGGACAAGGGTATCCCACAGGATTTGATCAATAAGGCCCAGTGTGTCGTAGTTGTTCCGGGATTGAAGCAGGGCGCCTTCATTGTCGGCGCGAAGTATGGCAAAGGATTCGTGATGTGCCGCCGTGAGAGCGGGACGGGGTGGTCCGCACCGGCCGCGATTCGAATTGAGGGCGGTAGCGTTGGTTTTCAGATTGGCGGATCAGAACAGGACATCATCATGTTGGTGATGAATCGCGACGGCATGAACAAGCTGTTAAAGGACCAGTTCACGCTGGGAGGCCAGGGGACGGTGGCTGCCGGTCCGGTCGGGCGGGATGCTTCCGCTCAGACTGATGCCCTGATGCACGCGGAAATCTTGTCCTGGTCGCGGTCCAGAGGCATCTTCGCCGGAATCTCACTGGCCGGAGCGACGCTTCGCCGGGACGAGGACGCCGACCTTGAGCTATATGGAAGCAGGCTCTCGAATCGGGCCATTCTGGCTGGAGAAGTGAAAACTCCACCGGCGGCTGCTCCCTTGGAGGCCATGTTGGACAAGACCTCCATGTATAAAAACCGGTAACGCAGCGCGCCTTCGCCGGAGACACCCGCCATCCGATACACGCTGCGCAGGCGAAACCGCCCGTGCCATCCTTGCAAGTTCAATGTTTGGGTTGGTGGGGCAGGCGGTTTCGCCTGCCCCGGCGGTTGGCGGCCGAATCTTGCTCATCTCTGAAGTCCGCGTTACGAGGACCAGGTGGATTCAGCTGCCAGGGTCAGCCAGCCCTGCAGGGGGACGGCGTCGACTGGAAGGCCGTCCTTCCATGCCGACAGGCACACATCCACCGGTCCGAATTCTTTCCTCACGGTAACCGGAATCGCGATTTCGAGAATCGAGTTCGCCGCCCACTCCACCACTTTTCCGCTCGGCACTAAGTACACGGTATCCTTTGGGGCCGAAAGCCGGATAATAGTGCGCTGCTCCTCTCCGTCGCCGCTCCGAATTGTACACCGCAGCTCGCCCGATGTCAGGATATCGTCGGAGCCGGGCGCGAAATCGATCCTTACATATAACTTCTCCCCATCGGACCCGAATTGAATCTGGGAGAAGATGAACCGTTTGCCGTGCATCGCACCGCCCCGGCGGGCGACGCGATGCTGGCCCGCGCCCAGCCACTCGAAGTAGGAAGAAACGATCCCATCGATCTTTGGCCGGATCCGGCCGGTCGGCTGCGTTACCACGGAATCTTCTCGAACGTGAATGATGGGCCGGGAAAGCTCCTCTGGCGCAGTGAGATTCAAAGCTGCGTAAACATTGGCCAGGTGTGCGCGGTAAAGTTCATCGAACTCGACGCGATTAGCGGTGTCGTGTTCGGGTCCGTACCACCAGCACCAGTCGCTGCCCTCGGCGATGAGTAATTCTTCATAAGCCAGCTTACGGCGGTCATTGGGTACTTTTTGCGCTCCGGCATCGTAAGCCTTCCGCGCTGCGAGTAGATATTCCCAGGCCAGGTTGTCTTCAGCCGCGCCGATCCAGACATCGAAATTGGCGTTGATCCAGGAACCCGGAAAGATGTGATCCACCGGAGACGGAGTCAGATGCTCAAAAGCTTCTGATACGGTTACGCATTCCATTTGTGCATCGCCGGTAATGCGACTATAGAGTTCGCGGAAGAAGGGACGCCCGTTGTGGTCGTAATATTCCCAGGCGTTCTCACCGTCGAGAACAATGGGGACCAGAGCGTCGCGGCCGCTGTTGAGGATGCCGCCGCAATTTTCGCGGATGCGGCGGATCAAATCGTTTGCCGCGTCGGCGGGCTGCATGCCGGAATATACGAAACCAACCAGATCGCTCAACATGTGGTCGCGGAAGATGACACCCATGGAGTGACCGGTGCGTTGCCAGAGCCAGGTGCGGTACATTCCGTCGAGGCCGGCCGGATGACCGAGGGTGCGGTCGAGCACGCCGTTATCTGTCGCAGCCCATTTGAAGCCCGCTTCCGATGCGATCTCGAACACCTGGTCCGAGACGGAACCTTCTGAAGGCCACAGCCCGACAGGCGCAACTCCGAAAGTTTCGGTGATGTAGTCGCGAGCCCTGGTGAGTTGATAGCGGGCATCGTCAGGATAGCTGAATCGACGGGGCAGCGGAACGTTGGGGTGCGAGACGCCCGCGATGTTGGAATCACAGAGAAGCGGAAGAATGGGGTGATAGAACGGCGTTGTGGAGATCTCGATCTGGCCCGTGGCCGCGAGCTTCTTGTATTCCGGGATCACGAGCGCCACGATTTCCCCCTGCTTGCGGCCCATGAGCGCCTGGTCATCGAGCGAGAAATCGCGGCCCTTTTCGAGCAGGTCCCGCGTCTCCACGTCATGCTCCTGGATTTCTTCGTCGAACCAGGCGAGTTGCGACACCACCTGCAGATCGCGAAAATCCTGCGTGCTGAAGACGCCCTTCCATCCGCCGCCGTGTTTTTGCGCCTCCCAAGCCTGGAACAGTTCACGGTAGCGGGGATAGCGATGGATCATGCGCGACGGATTGGCGAGGAAAAAATTGCGCAGCATGCTGCGCTTCTCATCTTCGGTCAGCTGCTCGGCGGGTTTGAGGGCCAGTTCGAGAAGAGGATCGCGCGCCTGGCCGGCGGCGTACTCCTCGATCTGCACCATCATCGAGGGCACCAGGTTGAAGGTCTGGTGGATCTTGGGGAATTCTTCGAGAATCCGCACCATGCCGTAATAGTCCTTGAGGGCGTGCATGCGAGTCCAGGGGAGCTTATACTCTCCCGTCACCAGGTCCTTGTAGAAGGGCTGGTGCATATGCCAGAGGAAGGCGATATAAATTTTGGGCATTGTTCGGTAAGGGATTTACTTCAGCCGCGACCGTTAAGGGAGGGGCGCCGCGCTAATGTGCAAATCGGCTCCTTACCGGTGCGGGAGCGGGGACGTTAGGTCCTTTGATAGTGGCCCAGAGGATGTCGTTCAGTTCATCGTCGTCGATGCGGTCTTCTTCGGAGAAGTCCATTTCGGCCGTACGGCGAGCGGCAGCCGTCGCGGCGGGATTGCGTGTGTCGAGCGGGATGCGCGGCTTCTCGGCCACGAAAGGCGCCAGGTTTGGGGTGTTTTGGAGAGCCGCGAACATCGGCCTTGCGGCCGCATCGAAAGTGGTCATGGGCCGCAGTCCAAGAATCAACTCCAGGGTACGCAGGACCGACGTGGTGTTGTACATCGAACTGTCGACTGCGCCCCGGCGTACGTAGGGTGAGATCAGGTACGCTGGCGAACGGTGCGAATCGACGTGATCGCAACCATTCTGCGCGTCGTCCTCGATGATGAAAATCGCGGTCTGTCCCCAGAATTTGCTCTTCGAAACAGCTTCCACCAGCATCCCGATGCCGGCATCATTGTCGGCAGCCAGCGATTGGGGCGCAATTTTTCCGGCCGCGGCCCCGTAGGTGTGGTCATTACCCATGCGGACCAGCAGCAACTGGGGCATCTCGTTTTTCGCCTCGAAACCGGCGAGTTCCTTGATGAAAACTTTGGCCCGTTCGATATCGGAGTACTCGAGGTCAAACGCGCGGTAATAGGGACTGGTCACTGGTCCGAGAATGGGATCGCGCACGCCCTCGATCTGCTCGCCATTGGGCCCGGCGGTCTTGCGATTGGCGGCAAAGTAGCCATAATTGCGCAAGGTGACACCGGCTTCGTGCGCATTGCTCCAGAGATAGCCGGCAGGCGGACGGTTGGCCACTTCCTGGCCTTCGTAATCGTAAAGGTTACGTCGCTTTGCGTAACTATTGGGTGAAAGCTTGATGGTGTAGTCCGGCGCAATCGCCGCCGTCGCCCAATTGTGGCCGTCGGCGCTGACGTCGGAGTTGACATAGAAGTTGTCGAACAGCACGAAGTCATTGGCGATCTTGTGATGGTTGGGCGTGACGTTCTCGCCGAACAGCACCAGCGACGCATCGCCGTTTCCCTTCTTGATATCCCCGAGAACCTGGTCGTAGGTGCGGTTCTCCTGCACGATGTAGATGACGTGTTTGATGGGAGAGGGATCGCCAGGACGCGAGGGTACGGGATTGCCTTGCGGAATGGCCACGCTATCCATCAGGGAATCGCGAAAAGGAGAGTTGGCGATGACGGCGTCGGTGTCAGCCATGAGTTCCTTGTCGGAAGGCGAGTCGACGAACGAAAGCGTGCCGGTCTGGATGCGGAGAACGTACTCCTGGGATTTACCGCCTTCATGCACGGGTTCGGGACGTTTAGTGGGATCGGGTCCATCGAGATTGGGATGCGAGCCGAGTCCGCGGCCGTTGAGGATCACGACGCGATTATCGGGGAGTACGCTGACTGCGGTGGGATACCAGCCGCTCGGGATGAAGCCCTGCACCACGCTACGCGCCTTGGAGATGTCGACCGAAGCGACGGCGTTGGCGTCCGAGCAGGCGACGTACATGCGCTTACCGCTGGCGTCAAGCGAAAGAGCGCTGGGCGTCATACCGAGCGGCTGATTGGGAGTGATGGCGACGTTGATGGTTTCAAGGCGCCGCATGTCGCCGTTATCGGTCAAGCCAACGGTGAAGACGCTGTTGGTGTTGGCTGCGGCCACAAACAGACGGCCCTGTATGTCCTTATTGGCGTCGTCCCGCAGGGGATCTCCCATGCCTTCCGGGCGTCCGAATTTCCAGACCATATCGACGGTGTGGGCGCCCAGCCGGATGATTCCGGCAGGCGAGTTGTCGGCCGTCTGGAATTGCGAAACGGAGCCATCGGCCCAGCTCGAGACGAAAAAGGTCTTGAGTTCTTTGGGAACGAGAATGCGATAAGGCCGCCGTCCGGTCTTGACTTCGCCGATCACCCTGCCGGATTGCGGATTGATGATGACCAGGCGGTCGTGATAGAGATCGGCGGCATACATGAGGTGACCGGCCTGATCGAATGCCACATCTCCCACAAAGTCCCTATTGGTGCGTTGGGCTTCTTCGACGATGGGGAACTGGCGCGCGGGGACGAGGGTTCCTTTGGAGTAGGCGAATTCGTAAACCGTTGCACGAGAGCCGCCGCCGACGTAGACGAAGTCGCCTCTCGGTGAAAAGGTCAGGCCCAGCCAGGCGTCCGCGACGGGAACGCGTGAGGTTTCCGTCATGGTCTGGATATCGATGACGCTGATGGATGGCGGTTTGTAGCCTCCGTTCAGCACCAGCAGATAACGTCCGTCCGGCGCGAGGGCACTGGACATAGGTAAAGTATCGACCGCGAGCTGTTTGCCCGCCGGCTGGATCTTCCAGCCGCTGTTCAGCAGGAAGCCTCCTCCGGGGAGGGGCCCGACCTGTTCCCGGCGGGCGTTTTGAGAAATGAGGATGGCGGTGGCCGTAAGGGCTAACGCGAGGAGGGCAGCCAATGGGAGGCGTTTTTTCATTCGGAGTATCTCTGTGCGATGGGGAAGCGGCGTCCGATCCCGAAGGCCTTGGTGGTCACCTTCAGGCCCGGCGCGGCTTGCTGCCGTTTATATTCGTTGCGGTCGACTTTCAGGGCGATGTCCTTCACCAATGGTAAAGGAAGCCCGAGTTCGTCCGCGATTTGCTGAGGAGCTTGGTAGTCTTCGATGTATGCGCGCAGGATCGCGTCGAGGACGTCGTAAGGGGGAAGGCTGTCAGTGTCTTTCTGGTCGGGACGGAGTTCGGCGGAGGGTGGTTTATCGAAGACGTTTTGGGGAATAGCGTGATTCAGCCGGGCATTGGCCACGTGCGAGAGATCGTAGACCATGGTCTTGGGGACGTCGCTGATGACTGCGAGGCCGCCGCACATGTCGCCGTAGAGCGTGCAGTAGCCCACTGCGATCTCGCTCTTATTGCCGGTCGTCAATACCAGCGCGCCCCACTTGTTGGAGAGCGCCATCAGCGTCAGGCCGCGGAGACGGGATTGGATATTCTCTTCCGTGACATCGGCAGCCGCTCCGGCAAACACGGGTGACAGCGTGTCGACCAGCTCGCGGTAGGCGGGAGTTATGGAGATCAGCTCGAAACGTATCCCAAGTTTCAGCGCCATCTCCCGCGCGTCGGCGACGCTGTGATCGGAGGAGAAAGGTCCGGGCATGCCGACACCGATGACGTTCTCGCGTCCTACGGCCTCGACTGCGATGACGGCCGTGAGAGATGAATCGATGCCGCCGCTCAGTCCGATGAGCACGCGCGAGAAACCGCACTTGCGGATGTAGTCGCGGGTGCCGAGGACCAGCGCTTCGTACACGGCTTCATTCTCGTCGGCCAGGTTCGCGTGCAGATCGCCTTTGCCGGTGACTGTGTCGACGAGGACCAGGTCTTCGGAGAACGAGGTCGCGGAGGCGATGACTTCGCCGCAAGCGTTCATGGCGATGCTGCTGCCATCGAAGACCAGCGAGTCGTTCCCACCGACCTGATTCACCGCGATCACCGGCACACCGTGGCGTCGCGCTGCAGCGGCCCACATCTCCTGACGAAAGGCGCGCTTGTGGATGTTGAACGGAGACCCATTCGGGATGATGAGGATCGATCCGCCGGCGGAGATGAGGTCCTCGACGGGGTCGTGGGAGTAGAGCGGGCGCGGCCAGAACTGTTTATCGTTCCAGGCGTCCTCGCAGATGGCGATGGCGAGACGGTCGTTGCCTGCCGCGAGCAAGTCCTGATGATCGGCCGGGACGAAGTAGCGATCTTCGTCGAAGACGTCGTAGGTCGGGAGGAGAGCTTTCGTCTGACGAAAGATTACCTGGCCGCCGCGCAGGACGGCGACGGAGTTGGTGGCACACTTACCGGTGGTCTGGTGCGAGCGTCCGACGTAGCCGGTCAGGACGGTGAGCGGGAGACCGGCAGTTTCGGCAGCGAGCTGCTGGACAGCCTGCTCGGAGCGGACGAGAAAACTGGGCTTTTCGACCAGGTCGCGAGGCGGATAGCCGGTGACGGACAGCTCCGGGAATACGATGAGCTCAGCGCCCCGCGCAGCAGCGTCGCGGGCGAAGCGAGCCATGAGAGCAACATTGCCCGCCAGGTCGCCGACTGTAGGATTGATCTGCCCGAGGGCAATTCGCATGAACTTACATTTTAGCGAGTCGCGAGCGCCGGGGAAAACATTGGGCCGCGAATACACGCGAATGAGCGGAACTATCGCAAACCTGCGGCGCACTAAGAAATCCCCCTGCCGCGGAAAGTCTGGAGAAAATTCCCGCATGAGAAGCACTACTTCTATTGAGCGACGTAACGAACGTATCGGACGTTGTGGTCAAGCTCCTGATTCAGGGTTCCGTCTGCCCATTTCGGCAATTGGCATTGGGCCGGGTGGAACAGTGGCTGAACGTCGACCTGCCCAGGACGCAAAGCCGCCGGGTCGACCTGCTGGGAAGGATGCCCGGCGGGCGATTACTGCATATCGAATTGCAGAGCACGAACGACAGGTTGATGCCCTTCCGGATGGCGGAGTACGCACTGGCGATCATGCGGCGGTATGGCGCGTATCCTACTCAGTTGGTACTCTATGTCGGCAATCAAAAGCTGCGCATGAAGCCGGAGTTCCGGACCGAAGGAATGGTTTGCCGCTACCATCAAGTCGACATCCGGAATCTGGACGGAACCGCGCTCTTGGAGAGCGACCGGATTGAGGATAATATTCTGGCCGTTCTGGCCGGGCTCGAGGATTCGGTGCAAGGCATCCGCTCCATTCTGGCCAGGATTGCGAAGCTGAGGAAATCTCTGAGAGAGCCGGCGTTGCAGCAACTTCTGCTAACATGCGGAATAAGAGGGCTATCGAAGGTCTACGAAGGAGAACTAAACTCTATGCCTGCTATTTTCGACTTGGCCAAAGAAGACGAGTTGTTCGCGTCGTACCTCGAACGTGGGCGTCGCACAGGCCTGGAAATAGGTCTGGAAGAAGGGCTGAAAAAAGGACGGGTCGAGGGTGCCAGACACGTCGTACGGTTGGTGTTGGAGAAGCGCTTCGGCCGTCTTCCCGCTCCCATTGTTAAGCGACTGGACAAGCTAACTGACGCCCAGGTCCAGGAGTTGGCAGTGGCGATAGTTGACGCCCGGAGCTTGCAGGAGTTGTTCGGGAAATCCCGCCGGCAGCACGGATCAACGCGGACGAAAATACTTGCGCGGCAATAACGGCGCAGCCGGGCAGACCGCCCAAAACCGAAGGTCTGCCCTACGAGGTTGCCGGCGCTAGCCGCTCATGGACGCCAGGAAATCCGCGTTAGTTCGGGACTTGCCTAGCTTGTCGAGCAGCAGTTCCATAGTCTCCACCGGTGACAGAGGACTCAGGACGCGGCGCAGGATATAGACGCGGTTGAGTTCTTCGCGCGGCATGAGCAGCTCTTCTTTACGCGTGCCGCTCTTGTTGATGTCGATGGCCGGGAAGACGCGCTTGTCGATCAGCTTCCGGTCGAGATGGATTTCCATATTGCCGGTGCCCTTGAATTCTTCGAAAATCACGTCGTCCATGCGGCTGCCGGTATCGATCAGCGCGGTCGCGATAATAGTCAGGGATCCGCCTTCTTCGATGTTGCGCGCCGCGCCGAAGAAGCGCTTGGGACGCTGCAACGCGTTGGAATCGACGCCGCCCGATAGAACCTTGCCCGACGGCGGCACGATAGTATTGTAGGCGCGTGCGAGACGGGTGATGGAGTCGAGCAGAATCACCACGTCCTTCTTGTGCTCGACCAGGCGCTTGGCCTTCTCGATCACCATTTCGGCGACCTGCACGTGGCGCGTCGCCGGCTCGTCGAAAGTCGAGCTGATGACTTCGCCGCGCACCGAGCGCTGCATGTCGGTGACTTCTTCCGGACGTTCGTCAATTAGCAGGACGATGAGCGTGACTTCCGGATGATTCGTAGTGACCGAGTTGGCGATGTTCTGCAAGAGCATCGTCTTTCCGGTGCGAGGCGCGGAAACGATGAGACCGCGCTGGCCCTTGCCGATGGGTGTGAGCAGATCCATCACGCGGCCCGAGAAGTTTTCGCGCGTGGTCTCGAGCTTCAGACGGCCGTTGGGATAGAGCGGCGTCAGGTTGTCGAAGAAAATCTTGTTGCGCGATTCCTCCGGCGGCTCGAAGTTGATCGCGTCGACTTTAATCAACGCGAAATAGCGCTCGCCTTCCTTGGGCGGCCGGATCTGGCCTGAGATGGTGTCGCCGGTGCGCAGATCGAAACGGCGGATTTGCGACGGAGAAACGTAGACGTCGTCGGGTCCTGGAAGATAATTGTACTCGGGCGCGCGCAGGAAGCCGAAGCCGTCCGGCAGGCATTCCAGAACGCCTTCCGAGAAGATGAGTCCGCTCTTCTCGGCTTGCGTCTGGAGGATCTTGAAGATGAGTTCCTGTTTGCGCAGGCCGGCCGCGCCCTGCACACCCATGTCCTTGGCGACCTGATTGAGCCTTTGGATGCTCATATCCTTCAGTTCGACGAGGTCGAGCGTGGGAGAACCATTCTTTACATTCTGTGCGCCTTTACTGCGCCGCGGCGCGTGCGGATGATGACCAAGATTGCCCGTGCTGTCCGGGGGTTGGGGTACGGGTTCCGCGCTTGCAGGAGGGGCAGTAGCCGCATCGGCAGGCTTGGGCGCGTCCGCACTGCGTGGCTCAGTCCTGGCCTCGGCGGGCTTGGGCTCGGCGGCCTTGTGCTCGGCGGGCTTATGGTTTTCCGGCCCGGACTTAGCTTCCGTCGATCGGCCTTCCCTGCCCTCGGCCGCGCGACGGGCCGTGTGGCGCTCTTCCGGCTTCCGCTCTTCTGCTTTGCGCTCCAGCTTTTCGTTATTGTCGCCCGCGGCGGCTTCGCGCGCCGGCATCTCGGTATTTTCGGCGGGTTTTTCCTGCGGGGTGGTTACTGGTGTGATTGTGGTGGTGGTGTTGTCGTTATCGCTTGCCAAAGTTCCCTCACTCCCCGGCCGTCTGTGGCCGAGAAAGGCACGGACTCAGGTCCGATCTTGCGGATCGCATCGAGGCCACGCCGTAATTCCGACTGATTCAATTTATCCGTCTTGGTCGCTACGACCACGTAAGGCCGCTGATGGGATTCGAGCCAGTCTTTTAAGAGCAAGTCCGGCTCCATCCATCCGCGGCGTGTATCGATGACTAATAAAGAAAGCTTGAGGCACGCCCTATTTGTTAAATAGTTTTCAATGAGCGCCTGCCAATCCTTAGTAACTGCCAAAGGTACCCGGGCATAACCGTAACCCGGGAGATCGACAAAGTGATACTTGCCGTCGATCCGATAAAAATTGATGGTTTGTGTTCGACCCGGTGTATTGCTGGTAAAGGCCAACTTGCGCTGCCCGACCAGGGCATTGATCAAGCTGGATTTTCCAACGTTACTCCTTCCCAGAAACGCTATCTCCGGTAGAGCGTCTGGAGGAAACTGCTCCGGCTTACTGGCACTCGCTAAGAATTCCGATATCAATCTTACAACAACTTATCTTCAATTTGCTCAAAGGCACAGGGCCCGGAGGCGCCCCGGTCTGTGGTACAAGGGCTAATGTGCACGGTCTTCGATGGGCGACACAGCCACATCTACTCCCGTTGGTCCGGTAGTCATGGGCAGGGCGATCAGTTCACGCTCCAGGGCGATCTTGAGAACCTCGTCCATGTTTTCCACAAAGTGGAGTTTCATTACGTTCCGGATTTGCTCCGGGATATCGGGCAGGTCCTTCTGGTTATCTTTGGGAAGGATCGCTTCATCGATACCGTGACGATGCGCGGCCATCAGTTTTTCTTTCAAACCACCGATGGGCAGCACCTTGCCGCGCAGGGTAATTTCACCGGTCATAGCCACATCTCCGCGCACCGGATTCTGGGTGAGCGCACTGCACAGCGTCGTGGCGATGGTGATGCCTGCCGAGGGACCATCCTTGGGAATCGCGCCCTCAGGAATGTGCAGGTGGACGTCCAGGTTGCGGTAGAAGTCCCGCGGTAGTCCCAGTTGATGGGCGCGCGACCGCACATAACTCATGGCCGCCTGCGCCGACTCCTGCATCACGTCGCCGAGTTTGCCGGTAACGGTGAGTTTGCCCTTGCCCTCCATGAGAGTCGCTTCCGTGGTGAGAATCTGCCCCCCGACTTCGGTCCACGCCAAGCCTGTTGCAGCGCCGATCTCGTTCTTCTTGTCGGTCGTCAGATCGCGGAATTTCCACGGTCCTAACAGGTCGGGCAGGATCGCGCCATTGATTACCGAGGGCGCCAAGGCTTCCTTACCCGAATTGTTGACCACCTTGCGCGCGGTCTTGCGGCAGATGTTACCGATCTCCCGCTCCAGGTTCCGCACTCCGGCCTCGCGTGTGTAGAACTGAATCAAGCCCGCCAGACCTTCATCGGTAATCTCAATGTGCTTGGACGTCAGCCCGGTCTGCTCCAACTGCTTGCGGACCAGAAAACGCTTGGCGATTTCCAGCTTCTCGATCTCCGTGTAGCCGGATAGCCGGATCACTTCCATGCGGTCCTGCAAGGCCGCCGGGATGGTATGCATCACGTTGGCCGTGGCCACGAAGAACACCTGGCTGAGATCGTATTCGACGTCGAGATAGTGATCCACGAACATGTAGTTCTGTTCGGGATCGAGGACTTCGAGCAGCGCCGCGGATGGATCGCCCCGGAAGTCAGTCGACATTTTGTCCACTTCGTCCAGCATGAAGACCGGATTGCGGGTGCCGGCTTTCTTCATCATCTGGATAATCTGTCCCGGTAGGGCGCCGATATACGTGCGCCGGTGGCCGCGGATTTCGGCCTCATCCCGCACGCCGCCGAGCGACATCCGGACAAACTTGCGGCCGGTAGCCTTCGCGATCGACATGCCGAGCGAGGTTTTGCCGACGCCCGGAGGTCCGACAAAACACAGGATCGAGCCTTTGGGATTCTTGACCAGCCGCCGCACGGCCAGGAACTCTAATATGCGTTCCTTGATCTTCTCGAGACCATAATGGTCGGACTCGAGAACCCCTTCGGCGAATTTCAGGTCGCGGATTTCCTTGCTGCGCTTCTTCCACGGCACCGCGAGAAGCCAGTCGAGATAATTGCGGGAAACCGTCGACTCGGCCGACATGGGCGGCATGTTTTCCAGGCGCTTGAGTTCGGCCATGGCCTTCTCTAGCGCGTCTTTGGTCATGCCGGAGGTCTCGATGCGCTTTTTCAGCTCGTCGATCTCGCTCTTTTCGCCGCGGCCCAGTTCTTTCTGGATAGCCTTGATCTTCTCGTTGAGGTAATACTCTTTTTGCGCCTTTTCCATCTGGCGCTTCACGCGGCCCTGGATGGTGCGGTCGACATTGAGTTTCTCGATCTCGATGTCGAGCATCTCGGCGACGCGCGTAAGACGATCGATGGGATCGAAGATTTCGAGCAGTTCCTGTCGCTCTTCGAGGGTGAGCTGCAGATTGGCGCCGACGGTATCGGCCAGTTTGCCGGCATCGTCCACGCGGATCGCCGCGATCATGGTTTCGTAGTTCAGGTTCTGGCTGAGCTTGACGTACTGCTCAAACAGCGTGGTGACGCGGCTGACCAGTTGTTCCAGCTGTGCGCCCGCCTCTACCTTGAAATTAAATGTCCGAACCACCGCGCGGAAGAAGCCTTCCTCATCGGTGACGGAGACAATCTTGGCGCGCTCGACGCCTTCCACCAGAACCTTGATATTGCCGTCCGGTAGTTTCAGGCTCTGCACGATGTTCACGATCGTCCCGACGTTGAATATCTCGTTGGGTCGGGGTTCGTCGATAGAGGCGTCGTGCTGGGTGGCGAGAAAAATCTTCTTGTCGCCGGCCATGGCTTCTTCGAGAGCCCGCACGCTCGATTCGCGCCCCACGACGAACGGCGTCATCATGTACGGAAAGATGACGACGTCACGGATAGGCATCATCGGGAGTCGTTTGGTGTCGGATTTTTCTCTGGACGTGAGCATGTGAAAGTCGTCAGCGATCAGTTGTCAGTCGTTAGTTATCAGGGCTGGCGGGGAACGGAAAACTGATAACTGACAACTGAGAACTAAAAACTATTTTCCCTAACCGGCTTTTTCGAGCAGCGTCAGGCTGATCTTCTGCGAAAGAACCATCTCCCTGGTTACCTGGAACTCCCGCACCTTCTTGTAGGAAGGCAGATAATACATTAAGTCTAACATGAGCTCTTCGAGGATCATTCGCAGCCCCCGCGCGCCGACTTTCCGCTCCATGGCGAGCAGCGCGATGGCCTCGAGCGCATCGTCGTTAAACTTGAGCCGCACATTCTCATACTCGAAAAGCTTCTGATACTGCTTGATGATCGCGTTCTTCGGCTTGCTCAGGATCTGGATCAGCGCCTGCTTGTCCAGGTCCTCCAGCGTGGCGACTACCGGCATGCGGCCGATGAACTCCGGAATGAAGCCGAACTTGATCAGGTCGACCGGCTGAAGCTGGTTCAGCAGATCGAGGTCGCGATGACCGCTGATCCCTACCGTATTCGAGGGCTTGTGGACGTGGCTGGCATTCTGTTCCTCGGCGAGGAAGCCCATGGACTTCTTGCCTGTGCGCCGCGCAATCACCTTTTCGAGGCCCACGAAAGCGCCACCGCAGATGAAGAGGATGTTGGTGGTATCGACTGGGGTGAACTCCTGGTGGGGATGCTTCCGTCCGCCCTGCGGCGGAACGTTGGCCACCGTGCCTTCCAGAATCTTAAGCAGCGCCTGTTGCACGCCCTCGCCCGATACGTCGCGGGTAATCGAAGGGTTCTCGTCCTTGCGGCAGATCTTGTCGATCTCGTCGATATAGATAATGCCCTGCTGACAGCGCTGCACATCGCCGTCCGCAGCCTGCAACAGTTTCAGGATGATGTTCTCGACATCTTCGCCGACGTAGCCCGCTTCGGTCAGGGTAGTGGCG
Source organism: Terriglobia bacterium (assembly GCA_963747535.1). Classification (GTDB taxonomy): domain Bacteria; phylum Acidobacteriota; class Terriglobia; order Bryobacterales; family Bryobacteraceae; genus CAVVFX01. Next base: position 133,862 of record CAVVFX010000021.1, on the reverse strand, counting down.
TCCACGATGGCGAACGGCACATCGAGAATTCGAGCCAGCGTCTGAGCCAGCAGCGTCTTACCGGTTCCGGTGGGACCGATCAGCAGGATATTGGACTTCTGTAACTCGACTTCGGAGTTTCGCATGCGGTTCATATGGATCCGCTTGCAATGGTTGTAGACGGCCACTGAGAGTTTCTTCTTGGTCGCCTCCTGCCCAATGACGTACTGGTCCAGGAACTCTTTCACTTCAAGGGGCTTGGGGAGCTTATGAGGACCGGTGGCGGGCGTTTCGGCCCGGTCGTCCTCCAGGATGGAGTTGCAGACAGCGATGCATTCGTCACATATATATGCTCGCGGGTAGTCGCTGGGCGAAGAAATCAGCTTCCCAACGACGTCTTGACTCTTGTGGCAGAAAGAACAGCGAAGAGTCTCATCCGATCCCGTACGCTTCACGCATACCTCCCCTGATCCATCAACTGCGATTCGGCGCCTGTACTACCTAAAACCATCTCCATTATTACCCGAACTGCAACCGTTAGCAATGACCCGAAAGTTTTGCTGCAGTCTGGTACCAGATTCCCAGTACTTGTCCGTGTAGGGCAGACCGTCTTTTTTCGTGGTCTGCCCGCCTGCGAAGCAGGCGCCGAACTCACGATTTCATTATTTGTCGTCATGCCGTTTTGGTGGCGTGTTCAAAAAGAAAACTGAGCGTTTTCTCCGTCTGGATGTGGGACGCGATGCGGTTGAGCGTACCGTCCTTTTCGAGGCGCAGCCGCAAGGGCGCAAACGCTTCCCGCTGCTGTCTTGCCAACCGTTCGACCTGCTTATCTACCTCGTCCCGCGTCGCGCCGATGGCCTCGCGTTCCGCTATACGGCTCAGCACCAGGGAAGCCTTGACCTCACGCGTCGCCGGTTCCTTCTGGGCGTCCTTGATCGAATCCCAGTCGAGTTTGAACGATTTCGGATCCACACCCTGCTGGGCTAGCGTCCGGAGGCGCTGCTCCACCCGGTTTTCGACCTGCCGGCTGATGAACGTTTCGGGTACCGGAAATTCGTGCAGGTCCACCAGTTGCTCCACAATCTTATCTTTCGCCTCGCGCTGCGCCTCGTCCTGGCGCTGATCGAAGAGCGACTTCTTGACCGCGGCCCGCAGTTCGTCCATAGTCCGATAGTCGCCCAGGTCCTGCGCAAACTCGTCGTTTAACTCGGGCAGTTCCTTCTTGCGGACCCCTGTGATCCTGGCGCGGAACTTGACCGTCTTGCCCGCCAACCGCTCCTGACCGTAATCCTCGGGATACGCAACTTCGAATTCCTTCTCTTCGCCGGGCGACATCCCACGCAGATTTTCGGTAAAACCTTCGAGCGAATCCGGCCCCCCGATTTCCAGCGTCATCTCGTCGGACTGCACCGGCGGGTCGACGCCTTCCAGACTCTCCAGCGACAAGACCGCATGATCCCCATCTTCGAGCGGACGCGGATCGATGTTGGCGTAGGTCGCCTTCTGGTCGCGAATCTCCTCGATCCGTTTGTCGACGTCTTCTTCGGTAACTTCGGGATCGTGGTAAGGGACGCTGACTCCCCGATAGTCTTTTAGCTCGAAATCGGGATAAACCTCGAACTCGGCCTTGAAATGTACTGCCTCACCATCGTGGAAATGCACGTCCGTGACGTTCGGCTGGCCCACCACCCGCAGGTTCTGATTTTCGAATTCCTTCTGTAAGGCCTTTGGAATCAGTTTCTCCAGGACCTTCTGGCGAACGTCCTCCGCGTAGTTCTTCAGAATGAGCGACGCAGGCGCTTTGCCCGGACGAAATCCGGGAAGACGGACACGCTTCTGAAAATCTTCGACTACCCTGCTGGTCTCGGAAGTGACATCTTCGACGGGGATTAGAACTTCCAGCGCGTGCTTGCAACCTTCAATCAATGCCAACCGGGGATACCTCGAAAAGGAAGGAGTAACCCCTAGTTTACCACGGGGATTCGTTATTCGTTATTCGTTATCCGTTGTCCGCTTCGGAAACCGTCCGTCACCAAACGGATCGGAATCAGAAAACGGAAAACGGATAACGGACGACGGACAACTTGCCTTTGACTGTACCATGTGTCATAGTACACCCATGATTCCGTTCCGCCTCTCGTTCGAGCCCGGCGCCTCGCTTTACGAGCAGGTGGTCTATGCCGCCAAGAAAGCCATGGTGGCTGGGCAGATGCGTCCCGGTGAGCCCTTCCCTTCTGTCCGCGCCCTCAGCAAAGAACTCAAGATCAATCCGAATACGGCCCATAAGGTGGTCACCCAACTGGTGAATGAAGGGCTGCTCGAGGTGCGTCCGGGAACCGGGACCGTGGTCGCCGAACGCGCCGCATCGACCGCAGCCGAGCGAAGCAACCTGCTCAAGAAGGAACTCGAACAACTGGTGGTGGAAGCCAAGAAGCTGGGTTTGGGCCTCGACGCGGTGCTGAATGCCGTTGAACAACATTGGCAGCGGCTCAATACACCCGAGGAAGCAACAAGGAGCCAGGAATGAGCGAAGTGATACGCACAGTCGATCTCACCAAACGTTATCGAAAAGTCGCAGCCCTGGACGGTCTGAATCTGGCGATCCCGGAGGGCAGCGTCTTCGGCCTTGTCGGCCCCAACGGCGCGGGCAAAACGACCACCATCAAGACCTTGATGAACATTCTCAAGCCGGATGGAGGACATGCCGAAGTTCTGGGCCTTGACTCGCGGCAGATCGGGCCGGCGGAACTGGCGCGCATCGGCTACGTGTCGGAAAACCAGGAGATGCCGGACTGGATGACCGTTGAGTACCTGCTCGCGTATCTGAAGCCGTTCTATCCGGCGTGGGATGATGCTCGGGCCGCGGAACTGGTACGGCAGTTCGACCTGCCGGGCGCTCGCAAACTGCGCCATCTTTCCCGCGGCATGCGGATGAAAGCGGCGCTGGCTGCGTCCCTGGCCTACCGGCCGCAACTGCTGGTCCTCGATGAGCCCTTCAGCGGCCTCGATCCGGTAGTTCGCGAAGACCTGATCGAGGGGATCATCGAGAGTGCCGAGGAGACCACCATTCTGGTTTCATCGCACGACCTCGCCGAGATCGAAAGCTTCGCCAGCCACATCGCTTATCTGGACGCGGGACGCCTGCGCTTTGCTGAGGAGATGACGTCTCTCTCGGCCCGCTTTCGTGAAATTGAAGTGACCCTCCAGCCGCCGGTCACCATCCCCGGCGATCGCGACTGGCCCGGGAACTGGCTGCGGCGCGAGTCGACTGCCAGCCTCATCCGCTTTGTGGAAACTAAGTTCGACGCGGAGCGGACCCCCAGCGAGATTCACCGCCTTTTCGTCGGAGTGCACAACATCACGGTGAACGCCATGCCGCTGCGCGCAATCTTTGTGACGCTGGCGCGCAGCCAGTCGAAGGCAGCTTGAAAGGAGAGAAAAATGCACCAGGCCTGGCACATTTTCAAGAAGGATGTCCGCTATCTGCAGCGGGAGATCGCTTTTCTGCTCGCGTTGGCCGTAGCCTTATACTGGCTCGGCTCTCACGGTTTACGTGGCGACGCGTCCGATGCGTTTGGCGTGCTACTGGCGGTTGCCGCCGGCTATACGATTGCCCGCCTGGTTCACGCTGAGGCGCTTCCGGGTGAAAATCAGTTCTGGATCACAAGGCCGTACCGCTGGCAAAGCCTGCTCGCAGCCAAGATACTTTTCATGCTGGCGTTCATCAACCTGCCGATCCTCCTGGCACAGGCGGCCGTCCTGCTCGTCGCCGGATTCCCCATTGCGTGGATCGCGCCCGGACTTTTGTGGATGCAGGTTCTGGTGCTGATCTGTGTCGTGCTTCCCCTGGCCTTGATTGCCGCCCTGACGGACGGGATGGCAACCTTCTTCGGTTGCATCCTGGTCATCGCCCTGATCGGCTTTGGCCAATACTCGTTCACCATGTGGTCGCGCTTCACCACTCCGGCCCCCATGGAGTGGCTTCACGACTCGGTCGGGTACGCTGCGCTCGCTGTCTTCGCACCGCCCGTTCTTTACCTGCAGTACCGACTGCGGCGGACGTGGTTCGGCCGCGCGCTGGCGGTCAGTCTGGCGATCTGCGGCGCATGCTCGTACCTGTTCATTTCCTGGCGAACGCTCTTTCCGTTGCAGTCGAGGCTCTCCAGCCAGGCCGTAAACGTGGAGGTGGTGCGCGACGCCGCTCAGAATTTCGCATTCGCGCGCGAGGGTCCCTTGCTTCGCTTCAGCTTACCGGTAGTGATCAGCGGCGTGCCCAACGACGATTATCAAATCGACAGTTATGCAGCCAGTCTGGAGACGCCGGATGGCCGGACTTCCCAACTCAATATGACCGGGCTCAACCTGCACCGGAGCGAACTGAGCAAACTGGAAATCGTCCTTGAGAGCAATCGGACCGGCTTACGAGGACCGGCGCTTCCGCAATTTCTCCTCGACAATCCCCGGCAGCCGGTAACCCTTCGCGCATCGTTGTACCTCACTCTGTTCGGCAATCCGCGGGAGCGCACCATCACCCTCCGCGAGACGCCCGCGAACGTTATGGACGGCATACAATGTTTCGCCGGCTATCTCAATAACCTCTTATGCCGGTCGCCGTTTCGCTGGCCTGCTCGCATGGTGTCCCAGAGGTCGGGAACGGGCCAGTCTTATCTTACGCGGCTGATCTCCTATTCTCCGTTTCCGGCGACCCTCGATCTGGCTCCTGTCGTGTGGAACGGCACCGCAGTCTATTCGCAGACACCGCTCCCTGGGGGTCGCCAGGTGACAATCCGCGTCGAGGAACCGATCGCTTACCTGCGCCGTGACGTGGCAGTCCGCGATCTTTACCTGGATGCTCGATAGGATCTTTTCGACTGGCTGCGCCTTCGCTGCAAACCGTAGGGTAGACCATCGCTTTTTGTGGTCTGCCCCGGCTGCGCAGCAGTCGCGCACGCAAAGAAACGAAGATATAGTAGTGGAGTAGGCGTTTTCGCCTGCTCTCGAGCGCTGGAGAGACCGCTGCCACAGGCTGCTGGAATCTTTTCGGCGTTTAGCCGCTGCCTGCAGTCAACAATATTCTGGACTCTACCTTGCCCCGCGGTTAGCGCCTGACATAAAATAGGAATCATGTTTTGGGCTCTCGCGTTACTAGCCCTCGCCGCGACCGGGGCCGCAGTCTGGTTCTACACGCGCTTCGCCGCTGAAACCGCTGTCCTCCGCGCCGAAAACTCCCGGCTAACTGCCTCCGAAGCCGATTTGCGGGCCCGCCTCGAGGCCGAACGCGCCGCCCGGGATCAGCTTCGGGATCAGTTCCAGGCTCTCTCGTCGGAGGCCCTGGAGCGCAATAACCGGCAGTTTCTGGATCTCGCGAAATCCGAACTGTCCCGGCATCAATCCGAAGCGCAGGGCGATCTGGCGCGGCGCCAGCAGGCCATCGACGAGGTCGTCAAGCCGTTGCGCGATTCGCTCGCCCGCGTCGATGAAAAAATTCACTCCATCGAGTTGGCCCGTGCCGGCGCGTATGCCGCGTTGACCGATCAGGTCAAAACCATGACCGAGGGCCAGACCAACCTGCGGGAGGAGACACGCAAACTCTCCGGCGCGTTGAAGAGTCCGATTGCGCGCGGGCGCTGGGGCGAGATCCAGTTGAAGCGCGTGGTCGAACTGGCGGGCATGACGGCGCACTGCGATTTTCAGGAGCAGGTCACGGTCTCGACGGACGATGGCCGGCTGCGCCCTGACATGATCGTGCGGCTGCCGAACGGGCGCGAAGTGGTGGTCGATTCCAAGGTTTCGCTGTCCGCGTACCTCGAGTCGCTGGAGGCTCCGGGTGAGGCTGCCGCCACGGAGAAACTGAAGCAGCACGCGCAGCAGATCCGCAAGCATATCGACCGGCTGGGACAGAAGAGCTACTCGAGCCAGTTCCAGCAGGCCCCCGATTTCGTGATCGCGTTTTTGCCCGGTGAGATCTTCTTCAGCGCGGCGCTCCAGCAGCAGCCCGATCTCATCGAATACGGGGTGCGCAACAACGTCGTGCTGGCGACGCCGACCACGCTGATCGCGCTGCTGCGGGCCGTCGCTTACGGGTGGCGCGAACGCCAGTTGGCGAAGAACGCCGAGGAAATCCGTGCGCTCGGCGCCGAACTCTACGACCGGATTCGCGTCTTCGCCGAGCACTACTCGGAAATCGGAGCCGGGCTAACCAAGGCCGTCGCGGCATATTCCAAGGGTCGCAGTTCGCTCGAATCCCGCTTGCTCTCGACTGCACGCAAATTCGAGGATCTGGGAATCGATCGCAAACGCGAAATCGGCGAAGTAATCGCGATTGACGCACTACCCGATCCAGGTCCAGCCGCCCCGTTGTTCGACAAAGTGCTAACCGCCAAAACAAACTAAAAACGGAAAACGGACGACGGAAAACGGACAACGGTTAGCTAATGCTCGTGATGGTGCGCTTCCGCGTCCACCGGGATTACACAGCCGGCTTCCGACACGGCGCAATTCACGTGTTCAAACTGGACCGTGGTGTGGCAGATGTGGAATTTGTCCAGCAGCACATGATTAATCTGGTGCAAAATGCAGTTGCTCGCCGACGGCGGAACGTCGTCGATCAGCACGTGGCAGCTCAACGCGTGCGAACTCGATCCGATGCTCCAGATGTGCAGATCGTGAACGTCCAGCACGCCCTCCACGCAGCACATGGCCGCTTGCACGTTGTTTAATTCGAGACCACGCGGCAGCCCTTCCAGCAAAATATTGAGCGACTCCTGGATGATGTCCCAGGCTGTCCAGATAATCAGCGCCGCGATCAGGATGGAGAGAGCTGGATCGATCCACAGCCAGCCGGTCCAGCCGATCACCGCGCCTCCGATCAGAATGGCGGCCGCACCCAGCAGGTCCCCCAGCATGTGGACGAACGCACTGCGCACGTTGATGTCGTGGGCATGCGCGCCGCGCAATCCCCACATAATGCCGCCGTTCAACAACAGGCCTCCGGCCGCTACCGCCATCATCCAGTTCTCGGCTACCGCTTCCGGCCGAAGTACCCGCTGATAGCTTTCCCAGAAGATCCACAATGAAAGGAGCACCAGCACCAGCGCGTTAAGAAATGCGGCAAGAACTCCCGCCCGGTGATATCCATAAGTCTTACGCTCGTTGGCCCCGCGGGATTGCAAAAAGAAGGCGAATGAGGCGAGTAGCAGCGCCAGCGCGTCCGTGGCGTTGTGTCCGGCGTCCGAAATGAGCGCCAGGCTGTGGGCGCGGATGCCCGCGTACACCTCCAGAACGACGAACAACACGGTGGCGATAAGCGACCACCGCAGTACCTTTCCGGTCCCGGCCGCGTGATGATGGTGCGAGTGCAAATAGCCTCCGCTTCCATTGTAGGACGGCTGGCACAAATCATGCTGCTCGGCAAATCTGTCCGGAGCACGGTTTCAGTCTAAATTCTTATCTGCGTTGATCTGCGTCCATCCCTGCCATTTGTTTTTGGGTTTCAAGAAAGATCGTGCCGCAGCGATTGTCCGTCAGCAGATGTGCGCGCCCTGAGTCTCCACATATACTGCGTAGAGCGACTGGCTGGCGGCCATGAAGAGCCGGTTGCGCTTCTCGCCGCCGAAGCAGAGATTGGCGCAGATTTCAGGCAGCAGGATCTGGCCGATCCGCTGGCCCTCGGGCGTGACCACGTGCACCCCGTCATAGCCCGCGCCTACCCAGCCAGCGCCAATCCAGATGTTGCCGTCAACGTCTGCGCGGATGCCGTCCGCCAGGCCCGAGCCCTTGCCGCTCATTTCCATGTTAAAGAATACCCGACCCTTGCCGGCCTTCATCTGGTCGATCACATCGTAAACTTTGATGATATTGGGCGCTTCCGGATAATGCGTTGAACCCGTATCGCAGATGTAGACCTTCTTGTAGTCCGGTGAGAAGCAGATCCCGTTGGGTTTATAAAGGTCGTCGGTAATGAGCTCGATTTTAGCCGTCTTGGGATCGACCCGGTAAACCGCTTCCTTGAGATCCATCTTGCCCTTGTGGCCCTCGTAGTTGCCCAGGATGCCGTAGCCCGGGTCGGAGAACCAGATTCCGCCGTCAGGATGCACCACGATATCGTTGGGTGCATTGAGGTATTTACCGTTGTACTTTTCCGCGATCACCGTGACGCTTCCGTTCAGCTCGTAACGCACGACACGGTGAGTATCATGCTCGCAGGTGAGTTGGCGGCCGTGATAATCAAAGGTGTTGCCGTTGCTGTAGTGGGAAGGTTTGCGCATCACGCTGACATGACCGTCCTCTTCGAGGTAGCGCAACTGACGGTCATTGGGTATATCGCTCCAGACGAGGTAATGGCCACCCGCATTCCACGCCGGACCTTCGGACCACAGGTTGCCGGTGTAGAGTCGCTCGATCGGCGTGTTGCCTACTTTCGCCTTGAAGCTCTTCTCCAGGACGATGATGTCGGGATCCGGATAGCGCGTAGGATTCTTGCCGCTCCAGTCCCGGGGGGCTTGCGCCAGGGCCGGCACAACTGCGGCACCGGCGAGAGAAGTCAGCAGCGCGCGGCGGCTGAGGGAACACGTGGATTGATTAGCTGGCATAGGTTGCTTCAAGAAAGCATACATGAATTGAATGACTGGCGTGGGCCGGCGGCGCTGACTCCATCGCAGCTATCCCGTATGTCTGTGCGGAATGCTACGGACTGAATAACACACTTTCTCGGTGACAGTTGACTTACGCCTTTCAAAAACAGTTAGTATATACGTGAACCAATTTCCTTAGGATCCGGGAATCATAAGAACGATCCCTGGCTAAGTCACATTTGAGTAAAACGGAGACAGTTTATGATTGAGCAGAAAAAGACAAGCTTGTCGTGCGAACGTAGTTCAGAGGCAGGACACAAATTAAGTAAGTGGTTGTGCGTATTGGCGGCTATCTCAGGATGCCAGTTTGCATCGGCTGCGACCTGGTGCGTGGGTACCAGCGGCTGCGCATTCATCACGATTGGCGCGGCCGTCGCCGGGGCGTCGGCCGGTGATGTGATAAACGTTCAAGCCGGAATTTACAGCGAGTCCGTGACGATCAACAAACCATTGTCGTTGATTGGCGCGGGAAGCGGCACCATCATCAACGCCTTTGGACTGTCCAACGGAATCTTCATTGATGGCTCAGCCAAGGCGCCCTTGACGGGAGTCAGCGGCGTGACTATTTCCGGGATCTCGGTCCAGAATGCCAATTTCGAGGGAATCCTGATAAGCAACGCTTCGGAAGTCACAATTACCAATAACGTGGTCAGCGGAAACAACCGGGGCCTCAACGCTCCGGCCGGTACCTGCCCGAACCAGCCCGCCTTCGAGACGAATGAAGGGTTCGATTGCGGCGAAGGTATTCACCTGATCGCCGTGAATCATTCGGTCATCGCCAGCAACGTCGTCAAGAACAACTCCGGCGGAATCCTGATCAGCGACGAGAACGGCCCGTCTCACGACAACCTGATCGCGGGTAATACCGTCTCCAACAATGCCTACGATTGCGGAATTACCCTGGCTTCACATAGCCCAGCACCCTCGTCGGGTCTAAAGCTTCCGGCAGGCGTCTATCACAACACGATCTACGGTAACCTTTCCACGAACAACGGGTTGCTGGTTCCCGGAGCCGGCGCGGGGGTCGGCATCTTTGCCCCCGGACCGGGCAATCAGAACTACGGCAATGTGGTCGTCGGCAATACTCTTACCGGGAACGGCCTGCCCGGCGTCGCGATGCACAACCACGCTTCTGTCCCTGGGGCGCCGCCGGTAAACATGAACGATAACGTGATCGTCGGCAACACAATCTCCGGCAACGGCGCGGATACCGATGACGCCGCGACCCCAGGTCCGACCGGCATCAATATCCTGAGCCTCGCCCCGATGACCGGGACCATCATCTCGGGAAACAAAATCAGTAATGAGCAGATTGGCGTCGCCGTCAACACGCCGTCGGCTGATGTGCTGACGCGTCTCAACAATATGCCGGTTCCAACTGGCGTGGATAATATAGGGTCCGGCACGGTCGACGCGAATCTGAACTATTGGGCTTGCGCCACAGGTCCGGGCTCTAGCGGTTGCAGCGGCATCATTGGATCAGTGCTCGCGGCCGTTTGGGCCGTCGTGCCGTTTTAGTCGTCATCCGTTAACCGTTATCCGTGCCGGTTTGGGCCGGATAACGGGCGACGGATAACGAACTGCTTTACCCGTCCAGCGCTTCGCGAAGCTTGCGAGTAAGTCCTTCAAGCGTGAAGGGCTTGTGAAGGAGAATCGTGTTATCGAAAACTACGCCTTCCCGGGCTACAATATCGTCGGTGTAGCCCGACATATAAACCACCTTCAACGCGGGCGATTTCGCTTTGAGCCGCTCTGCCAGTTCACGGCCGCTCATTTTCGGCATAATGACATCCGTCAGGAGTAAGTGGATCTCGTTGCCGTATTTCGAAAATACTTCCAGGGCGTGCGAGCCGTGCTCGGCTTCGTAAACTCGATAACCCTGACCCCGGAGCATGTCACTCACCAGGTTCCGTACGCCCGCTTCATCCTCCACCAGCAGGACGGTTTCGGAACCTCTGGCGATCTGACTGTGGGCCTTACGCTCCTGACGGCTGGCCGGGGGACTCGTAGTGATCGGCAGGAAGATGCGGAAAGTGGAACCGGCTCCGGGGGGTGACGAGACTTCGATCTCGCCCTGATTCTGCTTCACGATTCCATACACCGTCGAAAGGCCCAGGCCGCCGAACTTGGCAGGATTCTTAGCCGAGAAGTATGGCTCGAATATTCGCTCGCGAGTGCTTTCGTCGAGTCCCCTGCCTGAGTCGGTGAACTCCAACTGCGCAAACCGTCCCTTGGTACGCTGTGCTTTGGCGAGACTGATGCGGAGATGTCCGCCGTGGGGCATGGCATCGCGTGCATTGATCGCGAGGTTCAGGATCAGTTGCTCCATTTGCCCGGGGTCCGCTTTGACGTAGCAGGGGAGGCGTGGGACCTGAATGGCGATTTCGATGTTCTCGCCCAGCGTCCGGCGCAGCATCTTGCTCAGACCCTGCACGGTTTCAGCGAGATTCAAAACCACGGGCTGGATGACCTGTCTGCGGCTGAATACCAGTAGTTGTCCGGTGAGCGCCGCGGCCCGTTCGGAAGCTTTTATGATTTCGTTGGCGAACTCGGGGAAGGAGTTGGTGACGCGCCCCAGGCTGAGTCCGGCCTCGAGCATATGCGCGTAACCGGAAATGATGGTCAGCAGATTGTTGAAGTCGTGGGCCACGCCGCCGGCCAGCCGTCCGATCGCCTCCATCTTCTGCGACATCTGAAGTTGCTCCTCGAGCCGCCTCTGCTCGGTGATGTCGAACACGACACCACCGATCATGTGCGGCTTTCCGGAACTGTCGTAGATGGGAAATTTATTGATCAGGAGGGTGTAGGTACCACCGCCGAACTCGAAAGTACGGACACACGCGACACGCACGCCTTCCTCGAGGACCGTGCGGTCGCTCTCCGTGAAAACATTCGCGAGGTCAGCCGGAAACAGCTCGGCGTCGGACTTGCCGATTACCGGTTCGTGTCCGCTCATCTTCCAGAATTCCGCGGTCTGGTTGTAGTAGACGTAACGGAAAGAAGAATCCTTAAGAAAGGCGCCGCCGGGCAGAGACTGCATGAAGGCTTCGAAACGCCGCTCGCTCTCCTGGAGAGCGATTTCTTGCCGCTTACGTTCCGTGATGTCGACCATGGCGGCAATGACATTTCCGCCGACAAGTCCTGCCTGCGGGGCCAGCAGCCGCATGCGCGCCAGAATATCGACAGCGCGGCCGCTCGAATGGCGAAAGACGATTTCGTAATCGGAGATCTGTCCGTTCAAAAGCAGGCCGTGCACCACCCGGTCACGGGAAGCGCTGTCGAAATACAACTGCTGCATACGCATGCCCTGCAGCTCGATACGCGAGTATCCCATCATGCGCGCGAAAGCTTCGTTGGCGTCGATGAGATTCCCTTCGAGCGACGAAAGTACGATGCCGGCGCTGTTGTCTTCAAACAGCACGCGAAAGCGTTGTTCGGATTCCCGCAAGGTTTCGGCGGCTCGCTTCTCGGGGGTGATATCGCGAAAAACCGATACGGCCCCCCAGATTACCCCCTGGTTGTTGCGCAGAGGGCGGGTAGTCGCACTGAGCCAGCGCCCGCTGACGTTGCGATTCCGGACGTAAAACTGCACATTGTTGAAACTCTTACCGCGCAGCGCCTGAATCAGCGGCGTCCGGCCTACCGGATAGGGCGTGACGGTGTCCGGCAGAAAGAACCCGTAGAACGCCGACCACTCGACGCTCGGCGGAGGGATTTCGCTGGTACCTATCAATTGCGCCGCGACTTCATTGATGAAGACCACCTCTCGGGCGGTATTGATGATCAGAATGCCTTCGCCAACCTGGGACAGGATGAGGCGTAGCAGATCCGCTGTCTCCGAACCTTCGTTCAAAGTATCGAGCAGACGGGATGAAAAATCAGTGGCCTCCGGCATGGCTCAATAAACAACGACTCCCATTCTGTCTTTATTATGGTGCTTACCGGCTTCATTGTGGTGCTTACCGGCTTCGACCGATTCGCCAGCGCAGCCCTGAAGTCCCTCACGGGTTAGACCTCCAGATGTTAGCACAGCCGCCGCTCGTCCCATTATGCCGCGTCGTGCACATCTTTTCCGGCTCCGGCCCGGTCTTTTGAGACACCTCTGAAGTCTCGGGTAGCCGCGCTTGATAAACTAAGTCTCAGGCCAAAACGCTTTGCATCGTACGACGGTCATCCTCACTCTCGCAAGTTTTCTCACCGCCGGCGGTCTTTGCGCTGCGGATCGCAATCAGCTCGATGCAAATATCCAGCTGTTTACGGTTCTGGCCGCGATCAATGCCGCCGGTTTCGATGCCGGCCTCGACTCGCCCCTGTATCAGGCAGACCCCACTGTGGGTTCACCCAACATCGCGAAGATGCGGCTGGAGCTGCGCAAGAGGATCGAACTTCAAAGGATTCCGGTGCTTTCGGAGTTGAAGAGGTCCTACGCGCAACACAAACCCCGTCATTCGGATGCCGCGGATTTCTCGCAGTACGTCTCGCTGGCCCTTTCGATTTCCGGACCGCCGGATTTCAACTGGAAGGGCCGGCAGGTGGACATTCCCCCGGATGCCATCGCGCTCGACGACTTCCGCGCCATGCTGGCGGATTTTTACGATCAGGCGGAAATTGGGGAACTCTGGCGGCGGGCGCAGCCGGCGCTCGACCTGATGATGGACGCCTATCACTCCCCGGTCTCCAAAATGGCGTTCGAGATCAGTGCCTACTTCCGGATGCCTCTGTCGGGCAACATGGACCGCGATTTTCAGATTTACGTGGACGCCCTGGGGCCGCCCAATTATGTTCAGGCGCGTGCCTATGGCAACTCCTACTACGTAATCGTGACACCGTCGCTGGAGCCTCGGATCGCGGATGTGCGGCACTCGTTCCTGCGCTTCACCGTGGATCCCATCGGAACCAAGTATGGCTTGCAGCTGATGGAGAAGCGATCGTTGCTCGACATCGCGGTCTCAGCGCCGGCGCTCCCCGATATCTATAAGACCGACTTTGTGCTGCTGGCCACCGAGAGCCTGATTAAAGCTATCGAGGCGCGACTCGACCGGACTCCGGGAACCGTCCAGGCGGCTCTCGAACAGGGTTTTGTCCTGACGCCGTTCTTCTCTGAACAACTCCATACTTACGAGAACCAGCCGCAGGCCCTGCGCCTTTATTTCCCTGAAATGATCGACGCAATCAACCTGGAAAAGGAGACGGAGCGGCTGCAGAACGTGAAATTTGCCGGGGCGCCGGCCAGCAAACTTGCTAAGGAGCCTCCTGCCTCGGCCCGTTCGTCGGTGACCTCCGCTCCCGCTCCGACGACTCCCGCGGGCAAGATGCTGAGCCAGGCGGAGGAACTGTACGACAACAAGGATTACGATAAAGCGAAGCCGCTGTTTTTGCGTTCGCTGGAACTGGCGGGTGAGGGAGGGGAGCACGCCCGGGCGTATTATGGATTGGCTCGCATTGCGGCGCTGCAGAAGGATCCCGATTTGTCGGAGCGGTTGTTCAAGAAGACTCTTGAATCGTCGCCCGACCCGCAGGTCATGGCCTGGAGCCTCGTGTACCTGGGGAAACTGTCTGATATCGCGGCCGACCGCGGTCAGGCGCGTAAGAATTTCGAAGAAGCCTTGCACGTCCCTGGGATCTCCAAAAGGGCGCGCGAGGAGGCCGAGAAAGGATTGAAGCAGTTAACGAAACCATGAGGAGCTTGTCAATGAATCGATTCATTCGCCTGTTTGTTTGCGGCGCGATTGCCATTTCCGCCGCGTCCGCGTTTCAGAAGCAGCCTAAACCGAAGTCCAACAAAGAAATAGCGGCGATCAATGCCATGTTTACGGCTACTCCCGGACCTGCTCAGATAGCGGCTGCCGAAGCGCTGCTCACTACCTTTGCCGATACCGAGTTCAAGTCCATGGCATTATTCCTGGAGGCCGATGACTATATGCGCATGGGCCAGTTTGAAAAGAGCATCGTGTTTGGCGAGCAGGCTCTGGTAGCCGATCCGCAAAACTACCAGGCCATGCTGCTGCTGGCTCGCCAGTATGCCAACCATACAACTGAATTCGATTTGGATAAGGAAGAGAAACTCGCCAAGGCAACCAAGTATGCGAATGACGCCATGGGCGTAATTCCCAATGCGCCCAAGCCCAATCCACAGCTCCCGGACGCGCAGTGGGAGGGATTCAAGAAGGATTATATTTCGCAGGCTCACGAGGCCCTCGGCATGATTGCTGATGTGCGCAAGAAGTATGACGTCGCGGCGACCGAATACAAGACCGCGGTGGATGGAGCGGGGACGCCCGATCCGGCAACCATGGTGCGTTACGCTACCGCCGAAGAGCACCTCGGGAAGTATGACGAAGCCATCGCGACGCTCGATAAAGTAATTGCAGATCCGAACTCGCAGCCGGTGGTAAAGCAAGTCGCCGCCAAAGAAAAGGCCAACGCGACTGCGGCCGCCGCCAAGAGCGCTACGAAGAAGTAAGTCCCATTTTGATCGGAGGTCATCCCACGGATACCGACGAAATTACGAGCCTGTCGACCCGCGTTGCCCCGCAGCTCGAGGAAGCCTTGGCATACAGCTTCCGCAATCAGGAATTACTCATGCGCGCTCTCACCCACAGTTCGCATGTTCACGAGACGCATCGCGTACCGGTTGACCCTGGAGACCTGGCGCAGCTCAGCAACGAACAGTTCGAGTTCCTGGGCGATGCCATTCTGGGGTTCGTGATCAGCGAAGAGCTGGTGCGCCTTTTTCCGCAGTACGGTGAAGGGAAGTTGTCCCGTTTGAAGGCGTACCTGGTCAGCGCCAATCATCTGCATGAAGCCGCCCAAAAGCTTGAGTTGGGCCGCTTTCTGCGCCTCGGCCGTGGGGAGGAGTTGAGCGGAGGGCGCGATAAGCGCACCCTGATCACCGATGCGCTGGAAGCCCTGATCGCGGCCGTCTATCTGGATGGCGGATTGGAGCCCGCCCGGCGGCTGATCCTCGAGTACGTTACCAGCGGCGGCCTGGAGCTCATCGAGAGCCGGTTCGCCGCATCCCAACTGGACTACAAGACCGCGTTGCAGGAACTCGTCCGGGCGCGCAAGATGTCCCAGCCGCGATACGTCATTGCTCGGGAACGGGGTCCTGAGCATTCCAAGACATTCACTATTGAGGTCCGGGTCGGGAAGGATTTGACCGCCCAGGCGGATGGACATTCCAAGAAGGATGCTTCGCAAAAGGCGGCCAAGGAGATGTATTTGCTGATGTCGGGCGAGGTGTCGGAGCCGGTGATCGCCGAGGAGTAGTTACAAGGGCTGCGGCGAGAAGAGGTCGGCGAGACGGACGGCTAGATTGCCCGCGTGAAGTATCCCGCTCGATTCCACTCTCACGGGATCGCATTGGGCGTCGTACTCCCAGGCGGTTCGTTTCGCGGGATCGATTACCCAGCAGTGCGGCACACCCCAGGCATGATACTCCTCGCACTTGGCTAACATCGCTCCGACACGGTCTTCAGGCGAGAGTATCTCCACGCAAAGCATGACTGGCTCGGTTGGATAGGGATCGGGTATCGTGTGATCCGCAATGAGGTCGGGGATTAGAAATTTGGTCGGGCTGAGCCGGACAGTAACTTCGGGCCGCGCATCAATACCCTGCCGCCGAAGCAATGCCAGCAAGAGCGCAATAACAAGGCCATGGAGAGAGGTAGCCATAGGTTTCGGTCGCAATACGCCGTCGATATACTCGGCGTTGGGCTTCGACGAATACTTCAGGTATTCGTCAACCGACATCAGCGTGCTGGTGCTTGCCATGCTTCTACTATAGCGGCTGAATCTCTTCGCGCGTGGTGTCGAAATTGATGCGCCGCTTTTGCTCGTAGGAGATATTGCCGAGGTGTGAAGCCTGGGCGCTGCGATGGCCGATCAGCACATCGCCGTTAGGCCGCTTGCGCGACTTTACGCACTCCAGGAAATTCATCACGTGGTCGTAAGTCAGGCCGTCGTTGGTGTTGGGGTAATTGGTCGCCTGGACCGTTACCGTCGGCTGCGGCGCGCCCCTATGCCCACCGCCTACTGCGTAATACTCGAAGCGACTCCGGTCGATCCACAGACGCCCTTGGGTGCCGCACATCTCGATGGCTGCACCGGTAACGCCCGGGGCCAGCGTGGCCTCGAACGTCGCCGTGTATTCCTGCGGATACTCCAGCAGCACGTTGATGGTATCGGGAGCCGTGCGCCCATCTTTATAGTTGTAAATGCCGCCGGCAGCCGACGCAGCCGAAGGGATTTCATGGCCCATGAACATGTGGACGACGTCAATCCAGTGAGTAAAAAGGTCGGTGACCTGGCCTCCGCCGAAATCGAGATAAGCGCGCCAGTTGTAATATTGCTGCGGATCGTAGTCGCGCCACTTCAGCGGCCCCAGGAAATGCGCCCAGTCGAGATTCGAAGGCTGGGTCTGCAGCGACGCCGGAGCCTTGCGCAGATGGTAGCTGTTGCCGTGCCACCACGTGCGGGCGAGCGTAATTTTGCCCAGCTTGTTGGTGTCGAAATACTCGGCTTTAGCCTGCAGGTAATGCTTGCCGGACCGCTGTTGCATGCCGACCTGGCAGATCCGGTCGTTGACCCGCGCGGCCTTCACCACCAGCGGTCCTTCTTCGATCTTGAGAGTGAGGGGCTTCTCGCAGTAGACGTCCTTGCCCGCATTGAGTGCGTCGATGGCGCAGCGTGAGTGCCAGTGGTCCGGCGTCGCGACCAGGCACATGTCGACTTCTTTCAGCTCGATCAGTTTGCGGTGGTCCTTGAACGGTTTCGCGTTGGGGGCGGCTTTGGACTTCACCTGGTCGATTTTGTCGGCGTAGACATCGCAGACCCCGACCACTTCGACGTCCTTGTTCAATTGGAACTGGGACATATCGTGCTGGCCGCGTTCGCCGGCGCCGATCAGGCCCAGATTCATTTTGTCGTTCGCACCGAGAATGCGGGAGTAGCTCGCGGCGGTAGTGGTGATGACAGCGCCGCGCAGAAGTTGGCGCCGATCGAGGATAGTGGACATAGGATTTCCTTCTGTAAACGTATCACACAGCCATGCCCCTGGCGATGGACATGCGGGCCGCGCACCAGCCTTTTTGCCGTTTGATCATTTCAGCCAAACCGTGGCGCAGACCATCGTTTTTTGTGGTCTGCGGGCTCCGTGCAACCTTTGAAGCCGGCTGTAAATCGCCTTGTCGTGGCCCTCCGTGAGTTATTTCCCGTATATGGCATAATTATGGCATATGCGGACCACCATCGAACTCCCTGATGATTTACTGGCGCTGGCGAAGAGCACTGCCGCTCTCAACGGCATCTCGCTCCGGCAGTTTTTCGTGGAAGCTGTCCGGTCCAGGCTCGCGCCGGAGAAGCGAAAGGTCCGCAAAGCGCCGCCTGCGATCGGAG
The DNA here is from genome assembly GCA_963747535.1 of Terriglobia bacterium. Lineage (GTDB taxonomy): Bacteria > Acidobacteriota > Terriglobia > Bryobacterales > Bryobacteraceae > CAVVFX01. Next base: position 115,854 of record CAVVFX010000021.1, on the reverse strand, counting down.
ATGTCCAAGCACCTCGCATGAAGACTCTGACACGGGAGCAAGTCGATGAAGCGATGTTTGGCTGACGTCAACGTCTTGTTGCCGCTGCTGGTGCGCCACCACGAACACAACGAGTTGGCGTTGCGCTGGTTCGCTGGCCTGGAGGCTGGAGAAGCGGTCCTGTGCCGCTTCGTGCAACTGGCGTTGGTACGACTTCTGGGGAATCGGACGATTATGGGAAAATATGCCGTTTCCGCGTCAGCGGCATGGCGCCTGATTGACGAACTGCTGGAGGACGAGCGACTGGAGTTCGCGCCAGAACCGCCTCTCGTCGATGCCGTGTTGCCGAAACTGTTCAAATACGCGACTGCCACGAACAGACTCGTCGGAGACGCTTATCTGGCGGCGTTTTCCATCGCAGGGCAAATGCGGCTGACCACGGTCGACAAGCGGTTCAAGCAGTTTCGGGACGTGGATCTCGACTTGCTCACCCCTTAATAATTTGCGTGCCACGTCACGTTGCGGCTTGTCGCTCTACCACTTGTCGCACGGCTCGCTCACGCCATCACCATGCCCGCGGCGGCGAAAAACAAGCAAAAGACATCCGCCCAAGCCGACCAACCACGGCGAAGTCGGTTCTGGAGTTGCCGCTACCGGGGTCACATTTTGGAAGACAAAAACGTAATCGTTGAAGTCGCCGTCGCTCGCCGGGAATGCCGCGTTCTCAAAACCGGAGATGTACCAGACCAGATTGTTGGCCGTAAGATACGGGCTATTCAGCTCCCACGTAACCATGTGGTCATGGCCGTCTCTGTTATCCGCGGGGTTGGAGGACCAGAGGTCGGGTGTCTGGGACCCGTCGTCTTCCTGGATCGCGAAGCGGAAATCCGATCCGTTCTGATAGTTGGTCGGCAGAGCTTGGAACACCGGCAGATGCGCCGGACCCGAGCCGCTGTTTGCCTTATATAGCGTGGAAGATGTCTGAAGATCGTTATTGGCATTCTGTCCACTGGGGATTGTGGGCAGATATTCCACCGTGTTCTCGGTGGAGCTCCCGATCGGCGCTAGCAGGTCGTCATAGTTGCTGAGGTTGCCGGAAGACCCGGCGATGACCCCGAGGTCGAAATCACGGCCCGCGGACCGGGAGAATCCAAAAATACCCGAGCCCGCGCCTGCCGTCCAGACTTGGTCGCTGCTGTCGTCAACTCGCGTGAGCGTCATGCCCATTTCGTCCGCGAATAGCTGGATCATCGATTCGAGCCCGCTATAGGGGCCCTCCGCAGCGCAAGTCCCCCCAGCCGCCGAACCACTGGTGAGGCAGCGTTCGTTGCCGTTACCTGCGCCGGGGTCGGTGATCGGCGTCGTGGTAGCTTGCGCCCCATTAGACGCTATCAAACCGAATGTCAGGATCAGCAGTGTACGGACGCAGGCATCCGATTGGGTATGAAACACTTCCGTATTCTATAAGTCAGCAGGCGCAGAACATAGACTCCTTTAGGGATACGCCTGACTGAGTAGTGCACCTTTGAAATGGTACTGGCGTTACGGACAATCGAAGTTCACCGCATTGTGAGTCGGGTTCGAATCGATGGCGGGATAAGAGCAATACCCTTCCACCGCATGGGAAATCCGGGAAATAGACAAGACGACGAACCCTCCTGACAGGTCGGTCATGATCGCCTGTCCGAACTCTCCGGGTATACGTGACCATTGCGAATGGCTCCCCTTGGACATGGAAGCGGGCGTCGGGAACGGGCGGCATCGGGTCCCACGCTTACACGACTTCCTGCCTGGCGGATTTCAAGGCTGACCGGGCCGATGAGGCAGTTCGCCGCCTTCAATGGACGGCGGGATTGGCAGCCGCTACGAAGCGCTCGCGGCACTCCTTGGCCAGGGAGCGGATCTCCGCAAACGCCGCGCTCGTCCGGATCGACGCCAGCATCGGGTCCGAATCGATGGCGGGATAAGAGCAATACCCTCCCACCACGGCCTCCCGCAACAGGCGCAATGCCGCGCTCGAATCGCCGGCGTACGCCAGATGGGCCGCGGCAAAATAGTTCATTTCCGGATCGTGCGCCGGCTCGGTCGCGCGCGCCAGCGCGGCAATCTCTTTTGCCGGCCGGTTTTCCAGGAAAGCCAGCAGCACCGGGAAACCGGCCCACGGCGGGACGGACTGCGGCCGCGCCTCCATGGCCTCTTTCTTCTTTCCTTCGCGCACTAACAGGTCGATCAGGATCGCCTGTCCGAACTCCCCGCCTTGATCCAGATCTACAAACGTCTTTGCGCGCTGGTAATCTCCGTGCAGCATGAAAGTGTTGGCGCAAGAGCGCAGACCTGCATATTCCGGGTCCAACTGAAACGCGGTGTCGCACTCGCGTTCCGCTTCCTCCAGCAGCCCGGCGTAGCGCAGGACGTAGGAAAGAGAAAAATGCGACAGCGGTTGATCGGGCCGCCGCCGCACCAGGTCTTTCGCGATGCGATAGGCGGCCGGCCATTCATGCCGCTCCACGTCCTGGTCGGCCAGGCTGTACCGGTACCAGACATTGTCCGGATCGAGCTTTGCGGCGCGCGCCAACGCGTTCTGCCGGCATTCGAGCGCCGATTGGCCGCCATTGGCATACCAGCCTTCGCTGGTACAGAATACCGACAGTGCCGACCAGGCCGGCGCGTAATCCGGATCGAGCGCCACGCTCCGTTGGAGCATCTGTCGGGCAATGGGAAGCGATTCCCGAGTCTCCGGCATGGCCATCGCGCGCAGGTACAGATCGTAAGCTTCCAGGTTCCTGGGACGCGCGGCTGATTCGGTGGTGAAACCCACCCCGCTAAACCGCGGATTCCATGTATACTCCGGCGCACCGAGCAGCGTTCTAATCGCGCGCCGCGCGCGTGATGACGCGCGCGCTGTCAGGGCGATGGTGTTCCCGGCCGGGGCTGGGAACGAGTCATGCCATAACAGCCGGTTCGACCCGTTCGGCTCCACATCGCTGACCTCCAGCGTGAGTTGGAGTTGATCGCCGCTTTTTCGATAAGTCCCGGTCAGAATGTTGGCGGCGCGCAGCTCGCGCGCGGCAGTTCGGGGATCGGTGTACTTGCGGCTCGAGGGAAAGGGCCGCACCACAAGCCAGGTTTCATAACCGAGCGTGCGAGCGACCTCATCGGAGATGGCGATGCCGAGGAAGTCCAGGCTATGGTCCGCGCCGGCGTTCTGAAACGGCAGAACCGCGACCGTTTTCGCCTGCGTCTTCACCACCGCTTCGCCCCGCATCTGCCGCGCCCTGAATACCGCCGCCGATATCGCTAGCGCGCTCATCGCGGTCGCGGCAATCAACGCTCGCCGGTGCCGCCGCGCGAATTTTGCGGCCGCGTGGCGGAATCGCCGGCGCCGGGCATCCAGAGGCTCATGACTCAGCCACCGATCCAGATCGCGAATCAGCGCCTCGACCGAGCCATAGCGGCGATCCGGATCTTTTTCCATGGCGGTCAGGCACAGCGCGTCAAGATCAGTCCAACGCTGATCGGTCCAAAGCCCGGTTCGCGTCCAAGGCTTCGTTCGCGCACCGGCCGCGACGGATGGCCGGACCGGTTCCCCGGTCGCGATTGTCGAGGCCGCCTCGGCTGGCGTTTTCCCGGACAGATCGAACGGCAAGCGGCCGGCGAGCAACTCATACAGAATCACGCCGAGCGAGTAGACGTCGGTCCGCGGCGTGGCGCTCTGCCCGCGGACCTGCTCGGGCGCGGCGTAGGCCGGCGTCATGAGCCGCATCCCCGTGCGCGTCTGGTAGGCATCCAGGGGAACAGACGCCAGGTGCTTGGCGATTCCGAAGTCCAGCAGGCGGACCGTGCCGTCGCCCTTCACCAGGATATTGGACGGCTTCAGGTCGCGATGAACGATCGACTGCTGGTGCGCATACTCGACCGCCTCGCACACCACGCGGAAAAGCTCGAGCCGGTCCTCGATGCTCAATTCCTGGCCCCGACAGTACTCGTTCAGGGGGACCCCGTCGACATATTCCATGACGAACCACGGAGTGCCGTCGGCCAGCTCTCCGGCATCGTACAGGCGGGCGATGGAGGGGTGATTGAGACGCGCCAGCATCCGCTGCTCGGCGTCGAAGCGCCGGCGCCGCTCCTTCGATAGCCAGGCCTCGCGCATGACTTTCATCGCCACAAGGTTGCCGAGATCCTCGCGTTTGGCAAGGTAGACCACTCCCATGCCGCCTTCGCCTAAGACGCGAAGCAGGTGGTAATGGCCGATCTGTTGTGGCTCGAGCGTTCCGTCCAGAACGCGGCGCGCGACCTGGGCCACTTCGCGGTCAAGCAGCGATGTGCCGCGGGCATCCTCCTCGATCATGGCCCGCACGTTTTCGAGTAGCGCCGGATCCCCCGCGCAGGCTTGTTCGAGAAACCCGTCGCGCTCGTTCGCGGGTAGGTTGGCGGCGGAATGAAACAGCTCCTGAACGCGATCCCACTGCGCCGGGTCGATCATGCCCGTCGGAGCTCTTGCGCCAGCCACGCCTTGGCGGCGCGCCAGTCCCGCAGAATGGTGGCTTCGGAGACATCCAGAAGCACTGCGACTTCGGCGACTTCTAATCCGCCGAAAAAACGAGCCTCAACCATTTGGGCTTGGCGCGGGCTCACCTCGGCGAGCTCATTGAGGGCTTGGTCCAGGCCTAGTAACTCGTTCTCCTCACGCACGCCGAGCGAATCGGTGAAGGTAATGAACCGGCCGCCGCCGCGCTTACCGGCTTGCCTCCGCCGGGCGGCTTCCACCAGGATCTGGCGCATGGCCCTCGCCGCGACGCGTTTAAAATGCAATTGCGACAACGACCCCGCCGGGGCCGATCCCACCAGCTTGAGCCAGGCCTCGTTGACCAGGGCAGTCGGGCTCAGCGTCACGCCGGGATCGCCGCGCCGCACCGTCGCGGCCAGACGCCTCAGTTCGGCGTAGGCGGAGGCGAAGAGGTCGTCCAGAGCCTGGCGGTCGGCTTGGGGAAGACCGTCATCCTCAAAATTTTTTCCGACCGCCATGACGGTTTTCGACCAGATTCCGCGCAACGTGTGCAGACGCCCGTTAGGCACGGAAGCTCGATTATATCATCCGCTGCGTCGACTAGGCAGAGCTTCCGATATTGACCTGAAACCCAAGGAACGTGAACGTTATTTTGACACGAATCCGTGGGCGAATGCCACGAGGAAGAAAAGAGTATGCGCTTCAGGAATCATCTTGTGATCAGTCTAGTCGTGTCAGCCTTACCGCTATGTTCGCAGAACATCAGCACGGTCGGAGGAAGCAGCACCTGGGGCCGGGACATCGGGGTCAGACTCGACGCCGCGGGAAATATGTACACCGCGGACTTCGACAATGACGTTATTTACAAGGTCGCTCCCAACGGCGTGACGACGATTGTAGCCGGAACCTATCAGAAGCTTGGCTTCGCGGGAGACGGCGGCCCGGCAACCTCTGCCATGCTCTACGAACCTACCTGCGTGGCGCCCGCTCCCGACGGGACGTTATATATCGCGGATTACCACAACAGTCGAATTCGAAAAGTGGCCACCGATGGGACGATCAGCACCATTGCCGGGACTTCGACTCCGGGTTTCTCCGGGGATGGCATGGCGGCCGCTAGTGCGCAGGTCAACTATCCCTGGGACATTGTGGTCGATTCCGGTGGAAACGTGTGGTTTACGGACTACTTCAACAATCGGATTCGCAAGATCACGCCGGCTGGAATCATTTCAACGGTCGCAGGCTACGGAACATCTACCTATTCAGGTGACGGAGCATCCGCGCTGCAAGCCGGCATGAATCCGACTGCGATTGCCCTGGGACCGAATGGGAATTTCTACTTCACCGACTGGGGACAGGGGACCGGAGCTAGCTGCCGGGTTCGCATGGTCAACGCGAGCGGCATCATCTCAACCGTCGCCGGGAGCGCCACATGCGGCTTCGCAGGTGACGGCGGTCCCGCCACGTCGGCCGGGCTGGACGGTCCGTGGGGAGTGGCAATCGATTCGGCCGGCAACCTTTACATTGCCACGGGCAGCGACGCCCGCATCCGTAAGGTGTCGCCCGGCGGAACGATTACGACCTATGCCGGGACGGGAACCGGTGGATTTACCGGCGACGGAGGGCCCGCACTCCAAGCCGAGCTCAATGGTCCCCAGGGCATGGCGGTGGATTCGCGCAACAATCTCTATATCGCCGATAAGAACAATCATCGGATCCGGGAGATTTCCGCCGCGCCGGCGATCACCACCAATGGGGTCGACAACGGAGCCAGTTTTACTTCCGGAAGCCTCGTTCCCGGTGAAATCGCCACCATCTTCGGCGCGAACCTGACAATCGGCAGCGGGATCAATCTGGCGAGCGCATTGCCGCTCGCGACGAATTTGTTGGATGTGCAGGTCATGGTGAACGGGACGGCTGCTCCGATCTTCGCCGTCGATAACGTGAATGGCCAGGAGCAGATCAACTTTCAGGTTCCATTTGAAATCGCGGGGCTAACCACGGTAACCGTGCAGGTGATCAACAACGGATCGGCGGGCAACACGGTCACCGTGCCGGTAGTGGCAGCCCAGCCCGGGATCTTCACCTACACGGTCGCATCGACCAACTACGGCGCCATCCTGCACGCCAGCTACGCGCTCGTCAATACCGCCAGCCCGGCGGCCGCCGGTGAAACGGTGCTGATCTATTGCACCGGTCTGGGCACCGTCTCGCCAACGCCCGTTGACGGCACAGCCGCGGCCGGATCGTCCATCACGACCTTGACGCCAACAGTTACCATTGGCGGTGCTCCGGCGATGGTCGCCTATAACGGTTTGGCGCCCGGATTCGTGGGACTTTACCAGATCAATGCCGTGGTTCCATCGGGACTCACGGGCGGCAATCAGCCGGTCATTATCACCGTCAACGGGACCGAGAGCGCCATCGCGCTGCTCCCCGTAATGTAGTGTGACCAAGCCTTTAGCGGAGATTTCATGACCAAGCCCTTCCTCATGGCCGTCACTGGACTTCTGGCTGCCTTGCCGTCGGTGGCCGCGCCTTCGATCGCGGCACAAGGAGTGAAGAACGCGGCGAGTTACGTTGACCCCCGCCTTCCCAATGGGTCCATCGCGCAGGGCTCGATCTTCAACGTCTTCGGCTCGGCGATGGGGCCCAGCGCCATTGCTTATGCGAGCACCCTTCCGCTGCCGACTTCGCTGAGTGGCACATCCATCAGCGTGACGGTGAACGGTACCGCGGAGCCGTGTTACATGTTCTATAATTCCGCGGGCCAGCTCGCGGCCATTCTGCCTTCAACGACGCCGGCCGGAACGGGAACCATCGGTGTGCCTCGTTCTCGAAGGGGAAACATTTCTCTTGACATCCCTTTTATAGAACCAAAAGACCAGAGAGTCTCTCGACGCTCCGGTCGCCGATGTGAAAAATTTAGCAGCTTTCGGATCGTGAAAAAGAGAGGGATCACCGAGCACCGTGGACTGCAGCGACTGAGGGATCGTCCCATCCACCAGAGTCGGTGTCGTGGCCGGTGACGACGACTCTCCTTCCGATACACCCAATCTCCTCAACAAGATCCCAAACCCCAACCTCAAACTCCTCACCATCGCGTGCTAAACCTGGAATCAGGAGGCCGTATTGCGTACCCACACTACCGCTAGTCGGGATTCATTCAAGGAAAGTCGCTCGAGTCTTAACGCGCCAGACGAAGACCGTGCACCTGCTGCACAAAACTGCATAGCCCTCCCCTCTGAGCCCCAGACCGAAGCAAGCGGAAGATCCGCACCAAATTGGGTTCGTTTCGCAAAAAATTCCCGACACTCTTTATACGCTCACCGACGCAAAGCCAAGTTCGTTTTTTCGAGCCAGTCCATTGTGCACATTCCGGCGATCCAAGCACAAAAATGCACAACGGAACGAGCCAATCCGACCGGGTTCGTTTTTTCAACTCCCAACCGAAACCGTCAACCAACCCACCGGTCGTACCGCGCGTTTGACCGATTCGTGTTCATTCGTGGCCCAATGTTTTCGAATCCGCTAAACTAAGAGTTACACCCCCACGGCCAGGAGGAATCTGAACATTGGAATCTGCAATACTCGCCCTGGAAGACGGTACCGTCTTCGAGGGCCGGAGTTTTGGTGCGCCCGCTGAGCGCTCGGGCGAAGTAGTCTTCAATACCGCGCTGACCGGGTACCAGGAAATCTTCACCGATCCCTCCTACTCCGGCCAGATTGTCATCCTCACCAATCCTCAAATCGGCAACTACGGCACCAGCATCGACGACAACGAAGCCGCCAAACCCTAGATCGAAGGCCTCGTCGTCCGCGAATTCTCCTCGCTCACCAGTAACTGGCGCTCCGACGACGACGCCTGCGCATTTCCTCGCGAGAAATCCGCATCCCCGTGGTCTCCGATCTCGACACCCGCGCCCTCGTCCGCCATCTCCGCACCAGCGGCGTGATGCGCGGCGTTCTGTCCGCTACCGAATCCGACGCGGCGAAGCCCTGGTCCGCAAGGCGCGCGAAATTCCCTCCATGGCCGGACTCGATCTCGCCAGCCGCGTCACCACCCCCGAACGCTACGAATGGACCAAAACGGTCGACGCCTGCTCGCCCTCCGAAGTCCTCAGCGCGCCCGCGCAACAGCAGTATCACGTCGTCGCGTACGATTACGGCATCAAGCACAACATTCTCCGCCGCCTCGTGCACACCGGCTGCCGCGTAACCGTCGTCCCGGCCCTGACCTCCGCCGAAGACGTACTCGCGCTCAATCCCGACGGCGTGTTCCTCTCCAACGGCCCCGGCGATCCCGAGCCGCTCGAAACGCAAGTCGACAACATCCGCAAACTGATCGGCCAGCACGCCCATCTTCGGCATCTGCCTCGGCCACCAGCTCCTGGGCCTGGCGCTGCGGCGGCAAGACGTACAAACTGAAATTCGGACATCGCGGCGCCAACCACCCCGTGCGTCAACCAGCTCACGAATAAGGTCGAGATCACCTCCCACAACCACGGCTTTGCGGTCGACCCCGATTCGCTGAAAGCCTCAACGAAATCGAATTCACCCACGTGAACCTCAACGACCAAACGCTCGAAGGCTTCCGCCACCGCAACTACCCGGTGTTCTGCGTGCAGTATCACCCCGAAGCCGCACCGGGCCCGCACGACTCGCACTACCTCTTCGACGACTTCGTCAAGCTCATGAGCGACTTCAGAGCCGCGACCGTAAGGGAGCGCTACGCTAATGCCGCGACGCAACGACCTCCATCGCATCCTGATCATCGGCTCCGGCCCCATCATCATCGGCCAAGCCTGCGAGTTCGACTACTCCGGAACCCAGGCCGCCAAAGCGCTGCGCGCCGACGGCTACGAAGTCATCCTGGTCAACTCCAATCCCGGCGACCATCATGACCGATCCCGAGCTGGCCGACAGCACCTACGTCGAACCGCTCAGCCGCCAGTACCTCGAAGAAATCATCCGCCAGCGAGCGCCCCGACGCGCTGCTCTCCACTGTCGGCGGCCAGACCGGTCTGAATCTCTCCGTCGAATTGGCCGAGGCCGGCGTGCTCGATAAGTACGGCGTCGAACTGATCGGCGCGAAAATCGACGCCATCAAGAAGGCCGAAGATCGCCTGCTCTTCAAAGACGCGATGCGCAAGATCGGCCTGGAAACGCCGCACTCGCAAGCTCATCACCAATATCGAAGGCGGCCTCGCATTCGCCGCGCAAGCATCGGCTATCCCGGCAATCCTGCGCCCCAGTTTCACCATGGGCGGCACCGGCGGCGGCATCGCCTACAATCGCGAAGATCTCGTCGACCATCCTGGAGCGCGGCCTCGACCTCTCGCCGGTCCACGAAGTCCTCATCGAAGAAAGCGCGCTCGGCTGGAAGGAATTCGAGCTCGAGGTCATGCGCGACCTCGCCGACAACGTCATCATCGTCTGCTCCATCGAGAACTTCGACCCCATGGGCGTGCACACCGGCGACTCCATCACGGTAGCGCCGGCCCAGACCCTCACCGACCGCGAATACCAGATGATGCGCGACGGCGCCCTCCGCTGCCTGCGCGAAATCGGCGTCGATACCGGCGGATCGAACGTGCAGTTCGCCATCAATCCGAAGAACGGCCGCATGGTCATCATCGAGATGAACCCGCGCGTCTCGCGCAGCTCGGCGCTGGCGTCGAAAGCCACCGGCTTCCCCATCGCCAAGATCGCCGCCAAGCTCGCTGTAGGTTACCGGCTCGACGAAATCCGCAACGACATTACGCAAAGTCACGCCCGGCCTGTTTCGAGCCCACCATCGATTACGTGGTGGTCAAGATTCCCAAGTGGGCGTTCGAGAAATTCCCCGGCGCCGACAACACGCTGGGCACGCAGATGAAGTCGGTCGGCGAAGTGATGGCCATCGGCCGCACCTTCAAGGAAGCCTTGTGGAAAGGCATTCGCAGCCTCGAAACCGGTAAGGCTTTCGGCTCCGAAACCTTCGACAAAAATCTGATCGCCGCAGAAGCTGATCACCCCCACGCCCGACCGTCTGAACTACATCCGCTTCGCCTTCTCGCTAGCGGCTATACCGTCGAAGAGATCCACGAGATGACCGCGATCGACCCGTGGTTCCTCGACCCAGGTCAAAGAAGTAGTCAATCTCGAACGGCATCTCGATGCCGATTCACCCTGGAGACGGCTCGATCGTGACCTCCTGCTGCGCGCCAAGCGCTGCGGCATCTCCGACGCGCAGCTCGCCAAATCCTGGAATGCGGACCCGAACTCGCCGTTCGCGAGAAGCGCAAATCGCTGGGCGTGAAGGCCGTCTTCAACCGCGTTGATACCTGCTCGGCCGAATTCGAAAGCTTCACGCCGTACCTCTATTCCACCTACGAAATCGGCCTGCGAAGCCAACCCGACCGATCGCAAAAAAGTCATGATCCTGGGCAGCGGCCCCAACCGCATCGGCCAGGGAATCGAGTTCGATTACTGCTGCTGCCACGCGTCCTTCGCGCTGCAGGCAGCAGGCGTCGAATCGATCATGGTCAACTGCAATCCAGAAACCGTCTCGACCGATTACGACACCAGCGACCGCCTCTACTTCGAGCCGCTCACGCTCGAGAACGTCCTCAACATCGTCGACACCGAGAAGCCCGACGGCGTCATCGTGCAGTTCGGCGGCCAGACGCCGCTCAATCTCGCGCTGCCGCTGAAGCGCCTCGGCGTGCCCATCATCGGCACCGATCCCGAGAATATCGATCTCGCCGAAGACCGCAAGCTCTTCGGCAAGCTGCTCGACGACCTGCAGATTCCCTCGCCCGAAAACGGCACGGCGACCAGCGTCGAAGAAGCCTGCAGCGTCGCGCGCCGCATCGGCTATCCGGTGCTGGTGCGCCCCAGCTACGTGCTCGGCGGACGCGCCATGGTGATCGCCTACGACGAAGACATCGTCCGCCAGTACATGCGCGAAGCCGTCACGTTTCTCGCAGGACCGCCCGGTGCTGGTCGACCGCTTCCTCGAAGACGCCACCGAAGTCGATGTCGACGCGCTGTGCGATGGCGACGACGTTCTGATCGCCGGCATCATGGAGCATATCGAAGAAGCCGGCATCCATTCCGGCGACAGCTCCTGCGTGCTGCCGCCGCAAGTCTCCGGCCGGCCGAACTGACGACCATCGAAGACTACACCGTTCGCCTGGCCCGCGCGCTCAACGTGATCGGCCTGATGAACGTGCAGTACGCCATCAAGGACGGCATGGTCTACGTGCTCGAAGTGAATCCGCGCGCCTCGCGAACCGTGCCGTATGTCAGCAAGGCCACCGGTGTGCCGCTGCCCAAAATCGCCGTCCACCTGATGCTCGGCAAGAAGCTCAAAGACCTGGACCTCGTCGATCTTCGCAGCGCTCGTGGAGCCGCAGGCGGTGCGCCGGTCTCGCTCGGCGTGCTTCCCGTCAGCCAGGTCTTCGTCAAGATCGCCCGGTATTTCCGTTCAACAAATTCCCCGGCGTCGACCCGGCGCTCGGACCGGAGATGCGTTCCACCGGCGAAGTCATGGGCGTCGGCGTCAACTTCGGCGAAGCGTTTCTCAAGGCGCAGTTGAGCGCCGGCACTCCGCTGCCCGAGAAGGGACCATCTTCATCAGCGTGAACGATACCCGCAAACCCGAGCCATGGTCGAGATCGCCCGCAAGTTCGCCGATCTGGGATTCAAGCTGGTGGCCACGCGCGGCACCGCCTCCGCCATTACAGGCTGCCGGGATGCCCTGCAAGACTGTCTTCAAGGTGAACGAAGGCCGCCCCAACGCCGTCGACTTGTTGAAAGCCGGAGCCATGCAACTGGTGGTCTACACCACCACCGGCGCCATGTCCTTCGAGGACGAAAAGCCATCCGCCGCAGCGCCGTGACCTACCGCGTCCCCTGCATCACCACCATGAGCGGAGCGCGCGCCGCAGCCGAAGCGATAGCCTCGCGCCAGCGCGACCCCATCCGCGTCTGGAGCCTCCAAGGCATCCACGCAGGTGCCGCTGTAGAGTAGGCCTTTGGCCAGGCGTTTGGCCTGCGAGCTCCAGTTATAATATTCATCGGTACCAACTATGGAAACTACCCCGAAGTCCACGGACATCGTGGTCTTCTCCATCCTCCGCGAATCCAAGTGTGCGGAGTGCGGGAAAGAGCTATGGAAAGGCTCCTTGCTCACCATGGAGGACGGCAAACCTCACTGCATAAACTGTGCCGACCTCGATCATCTGGTCTATCTGGGACGTGGGGACGTGTGCCTCACACGCCGCGCCAAAAAGTATAGTTCGCTATCCGCTGTCGTGGTGCGGTTCAGCCGCGCCCGGGGGCATTACGAGCGGCAGGGAATCCTGGTAGAAGAAGCCGCGCTGCAACGGGCCGAAGCAGAGTGCCTGAAGGACGAGGACAAACGAGCCGCCCAGCGCGAGCGTGCCGAATTGCAGCGGGCGGAGCAGGATGTCAAGTTCGCCGCCGACATGGCGGACGCTATTGGAAAACTCTTCCCTGGAGCGCCGTCGAAGGAGGTGAATGAGATCGCCAGACACGCGAGTGTGCGAGGCAGTGGACGCGTCGGCCGGACCGCAGCCGCAAAAGAGTTCGATGAAGACGCACTCACGGCAGCCGTGAAAGCAGCCATCCGCCATCGCCACACCAAATACGATGACCTGCTAATGCAAGGCTACGACCGCATGGACGCGCGCCACGCCGTTCGCGACAAGGTCGAAGAAGTTCTGGAGCGCTGGCAGCGCGGCTGACGCTGCGAAGCTGCGCGATGCCAACCTATCTCTTCACAATCCGCCAGCGAACCCGTGCGCCATCCTCCGGGCGCCATTCCGACCAATCCACAGGCCCATTGACGACCGCCGGCACGTCCAGAGGATAGCGGCCTTTCGTCTGCCCGATGCCGGTGGTAATTCTAAAGTTTTCCCTCGCTCCGAGCACGGCGACCGAGCCCCCCACCACGCAAACGTCGCCCTCGCATTTCTTGTCGAAGAATTGGGAGATCGGCTTGTCGTCCGACTCGCCCCCACCCGCGCCCCACATCGCACTCGAACTCGGAATGTCCACACCCGCCAGAGTCGCGGCGGGAACTTCCAGTTGGAACTCGATCACGTACGAGTAGGAGGGTCCGCGGTCCGGATGGGCTGTCGCCAGCAGCAAAAACCCTCCCATTGCGATCAGAACACCGGCGCCGATCATCAAGCCCTTACTCCACGCCGCCGATCCACCGCCGAATCGTAGCACCAGCGCTATGCCGAGCAGGGCTCCCGCGATTCCTCCGATAGGACCGAAGACGAAGAATCCGCCCATCGACGAGCCGCCTTCCCGATCGCCGAACGCCGCAACCAGCACTGCTGCAGCGCCGAGGCCCACGGCGAAGAACCCGATCGCCCCGCCCAATAAACCGGACAGGATCGCCATGATGACCATGGGCTAATCCTCCTGAACAATACTGCGCGAAAAGGCGCGTTAATTGCAGCCGTTAATGCTCGACCACTTCATCCTTTTCCACTTTTCCGTCGCGCACGTGGATGATGCGGTGGGCGTGCATGGCGATGTCGTGCTCGTGGGTGACCAGCACGATGGTGTTGCCGTCCTGGTGCAAACGTTCGAACAGCGCCATGATCTCGTTGCCCGTGGCCGTGTCCAGATTACCGGTAGGTTCATCCGCCAGCAGAATCGACGGGTCGTTGACCAGCGCGCGGGCGACGGCGACGCGCTGCCGTTGTCCACCGGATAGCTCGTTGGGCTTGTGGTCCATGCGCGACTGCAGATCGACCTGTTTGAGCGCCTTCTTAGCTCGAATGATCCGTTCGGCGGCAGGCATGCCGCTGTAGATCAACGGCAGTTCCACGTTGTGCAAAGACGTGGCGCGCGGCAGCAGGTTGAAGGTCTGGAAAACGAAACCGATTTCCTTGTTGCGGATGCGCGCCAGTTCGTCGTCGGTCATGGTGCTGACGAGCCGGCCATTGATGTAGTATTCGCCACGCGTGGGCGTGTCGAGGCACCCGATCAGATTCATGAGCGTCGACTTTCCGGAGCCGGAAGGTCCCATGATCGCGACATACTCGCCCCGCTTAATCTCCACATCGCAGCCGGAGACCGCGTGGATTTCCTGATCGCCCATCACATACGTCTTCCACAGATCGTAGGTGCGGATCACGATGCCATCACGCTTGAGCTGTTCGCCTTTACTGAGAAGAGGTTCCGCGACTGCTTGTCCCATTTGCCTTTAAACTGTACCCCTCTAGGGCGCCACTATGTCTTGGGCGCGTCCGGTTTCTTGTTGTCGATTTTCACCCGCGTGTCATTACGCAACGTGCGGATTACCTGATAAGTACCCGTTACGATTTCATCGCCGGCCTTCAACCCGCTGGTGACCTCGATGTCCGTGGCGCCGGTGATGCCCGTTTCCACTTTCTTAAACACCGCTTTGCCATCCGGAGTGATCAGAAACACACCTTGGATCTCCTCCTTCATGGCCTTTTGCTGCACGGGGTCGATCGTCACCGCGTGCCCGTCACCCGCACTGTCCTTTTTCTTCGTCTCGAGATCGCCCTTTTCCCGCACCGTCAGCGCCTGGATCGGAATCGCCAGAGCATTCGACCGCGTGGCCGTGGTGATTTTTCCCGTGCACGACAGGCCGGGACGGATGTCGTCGGGCGGATTATCGATCGCGATGACCACTTTAAAGTCTTTGGCCTCCTGGCTCGAGGTCGTGCTTTGGGATGCCGCCACGCCGGTCGATCGAACGATGGCCGTGTCGCCGATTTCGATCACGTGTCCCTTGAAGATCTTATTCGGAATGGCGTCGATCGTAACTTCCGCGGGCTGGTTGAGCTTCACATTGACGATATCGGTTTCATCCACCTTCACCTCGGCGGTGATGAGCGACATATCGGCGATCGTCATGATGGTGCTGGCAGCCGAATTCTGTATGCCCGGTACCACCGTCTCACCCACCCTGACCGGCAGGTTAGTGACCATGCCGTCGAGCGGCGCGTATGAGTTGTGCTGCTTCAGAATATCGGCGATACGAGTCAATCCAGCCTGCGCCTGTGCGATCCGCTTTTGCGACGAAGCCGCTTGAGCGGCGGCTTGTGCGCGCTGCGTCTTGGCCTGCACCACTTGCGCGACCGCCACGTCAACCGCGGCTTTCGCGGAATCGTAAGTCGCCTTGCGCTGATCGTAATCCTGCTTCGCGATCAGCTTCGCTCCATAGAGTTGCTTACCGCGCTCAAAATCCGTAGACGCCTTTTCGAGGTCAGCCTTGGCACGCTCCACCGAGGCTTCGAGCGTAGCGGTATTGTCGTCGGCCGATCTGACTGCGGCTTCGGACGCGGCGGAATCCGCTTCCGCGGAGCTCAACGTGGCCTTCTGCGCCACGACATCCGCCGCCGACTGTGTGTTCTCGACTTCGGCAAGAAGCTGCCCCTTCCTGACATGGTCGCCTTCCTTGACCAGGATAGCGGTCAGCTCTCCCGTCTGATTAGCGCCGATGTTGATATAGTTTTTGGGCTTCACTTCGCCCGAAGCCGTGACGATGCTCGCCAGGTCTTCCGTGACGACCCTGCCCGTCTGCACGGTCACCACCCCTCGCTTCTGATACTGCACGCTGGCGTACACCCCGCCCGCAATGAGAATCAGCACAAGAATGCCCAGCAATACTTTCCACTTGGTCTTCACGACTGTAGACAACCCTTCGGAGATTTCAGACGCAGACGCGCCTCGATTTGTTCACCGCATTTAGATTTTATCATGGAGTCCCCATCACCCCTTCGTAAATAATTGAAAACATGGAGTTCGGCCGCAATCGCCGGGCGGACCATCGTTTTCTGTGGTCTGCCGGCTACGCAGCACCCCGCCTCGGGGCTCGCGGCCCAAGCGGTCGCGAGAGTCGTTCCGGACCAACTTCGGGACGAGGCTGCACTTCTAATCTTTCATTCTCGACGCGGCAGCAGGCTAGGCCCTCAGAACGTTCTGTATCGCATAACGCATAACATTTGTTAGTGGCTGCCAATGCAGGGCGCAGACGGAGCTAAAAGAAGTGAAGCGCTCTTCAATCAACCAGTTAGGTGATCCAGACCATGTTGCATCCGTTTCAGTATGTAAAACGGAAGCCGCGCAGAAAATCTCATTGGCGATTCAAACGTCCTGGTCCGTAAGATGAGCCGATAGGGGCCCCAGACCGAAATCAGGAGGTTTTTCATATGAATCGCCTTATAGCGATAGCTTTTCTGGCAGCGGTGCCGCTGTTAACACAGACCAACCGCGGCGGTATCGCCGGCACTGTCACCGACCAGAGCCAGGCTGTGGTGCCGAACGCCACCGTCACCATCACCAATATCGGAACGAACGAAGTCCGCACGGCCAAGACTGCCGGCAACGGTACTTATGGCGTCGCCAATCTGGAGCCAGTCTCATACCAGGTCAAAGTGGAAGCTCCTGGATTCAAGACGGAAGTCATTAACGACGTCAAGGTAGATACCGCCGCAACTTCTTCCATCAGCGTCACCCTTCAGGCGGGTTCGGTGGATACCAAGGTCACAGTCATAGCCAGCGCGACCATGATCGACACCCAATCGGGGACGCTCGGCAACACCATCTCCGAACAGCAGATTCAGGACGCCCCGCTGCTCAATCGGAGCGTGCTCGACTTGGCATTGACCCTACCGAACGTCGCCGGGGATGCCGGCAGCGAAGATCCCGTGATCACCAGCGTAACGCCGTGCCCGGGTTGCAATCTGACGCTGGGTGGCGGACGTCCGATGAGTACCAACATGCTGACGGACGGCGCCAGCAATACGGGGGTAAGCCTGGGCCGTACGATCGTCAGTTTCTCGCCCGAGGTGGTCCAGGAATTCACTGTACAGACGTCTGCGTTCTCGGCGGAATACGGTCAGACCGGTGGCGGCGTGATCAACGTGACGACCAAGTCCGGCTCCAACCAGTTGACCGGCACTGCGCTCTGGTTCAACCGCAATCCTGACCTTGCAGCCGCGCCCTTCACGCTAGCCACCACCAACCGCCCGGTGGCCACGTTGAAGTACAACCAGGCGTCCATCGCAGCCGGCGGACCCGTCTACATCCCGAAGGTTTACGACGGTAGGAATAAGACCTTCTGGTTCGCGGCCTTCGAGCCTCAGTGGCGGCGCGACCACCTGGATCAATATGGCTTGATGCCGACCGATGGAATGCGCACCGGGGATTTCAGCGGCTTGACCAATACCAACAGCGGCTGGCTGCCCAACTCCGTCGTCGCTCAGTTCAAGAACGTCCCAGGAGCCGCCAATGCGATCGCCCCCGCGGGCGGCGGCGACAACGTGATCTACAACCAGTACAACGTGGTGAACGGGAACCAGTTTCAGCAGGCCACTCTGGCGTCGGGCGTGACCAGTTACACTCCCTTCCCGGGCAACGTGATTCCGCAGTCGATGTTGGATTCGACCGCCATCAAATCGTTGCCTTACATTGCGAAGGCTGGTCCCTACTATCTGAACAGCAATGGTTTGATCTCTAATATCTCCGCTCCGCGGCTTCTGTCGCAGGACGAGAAGCGCTACACCGTGCGTATCGATCACAACCTGACCAGCGACAACCATCTCTACGGCCGCTATTCGACCACTCCCATCGTTAAGATTCAGGGAACGCCGGTCAGCCCGACTAACGATAGCGCCCTGTATAGCTGGGGTACGCAGGTGCTGCTGGCTGATACCCACACATTCAGCGCGACCCTCGTCAACGAACTGCGCCTGGATTATACGAGTGGTCGCTTCAGTAACACGGTCGACCCGGAATGGGATCCCAAGACCGGAGCCAACCTGAATACCGAATTCGGACTTCCAAGTATCACGAAAGGTGGTCTGCCGTCGTTCAACAGCCTTTTTCCGGGGTCCTCGCTGGGCGGCGGTGGAAGTACCGCAACCGGCTTTGGCGGCGCGGGCTCCACCAATGTCGATGACCGCGAACAGCGTTACGGAATCACCGACATCGTGTACAAGACTAAGGGCACTATGACCATCAAGTTCGGCGTCGATCTGAGCCGTTCGCTGCAGAACGTGACTCCGCTCTACGGAGCCTTCGGTGGTGTCTATACGTTTGCTGCGACGCAGACCAACTCCAATGATGCCAGTTCGGGCACTGGCGGCGCCACCTGGGCCAGTTACCTGTTGGGCGTCCCCAGCACCAGCGTGACCATGCGCAACGTCGAGGTTCCTTATTACTACCGCTGGAATTCCGGCGCGGGCTTCATTCAGGATGACTGGAAGGTGAAGCCGAACCTGACGCTGAACATCGGCTTGCGCTACAACCTGGAAATGCCGAGGACTGAGAAGTACAACAACCAGGGTGTGTTTCGCCCGGATCTCGCGCAGACCGTGCAACTGCCTACACCTTTGAAACTGCAGGATGGCACCACCGTCACCTCCACGCAGATTATTCCCTTCGCGTTTTCCGGGCTCGGCGGAAATTCCATTTACTTGACGCCGCCGCAGTATCGCGATTTCGAGCCGCGTTTCGGTTTCGCATGGCAGCCCAGGTTCCTGGAGCAGCATCGCATGGTGGTGCGCGGCGATTATGGTTTGTCGCACGCGCCCCTCACCGGTTTCACTCAATTGCCCCAACCGGATTTCGGGGCGACGTCCACGTTCTCTAACACGACTCCGAATTCCGGCACGGCCAATCCCAATTACATGATGCGTCTCGGCGAGAATCCTCCACTACTCTCTCCCGTCACGCCCACGGTGCAGGTGTTCGGCCCCCAAGGTCCGCCGGCCAACGGCCTCTCTTTCGCCAATAGCCTGTATTACCAGCAGGCGTTTGGCGGCTTCGCCGTTTCCCAGGACTATCACACACCCTACGTCAACAACTGGAACTTTACGACTTCCTGGCAGGCAACGACCAATACTACCGTCGATTTCGCGTACCAGGGGTCGATGGGTATCCATCTGTTTATGGGCCAGGAGGATCTCAATCCCAAGGATTCCAATTTGCAGAGCGCCCAGTTGTCGCAGAATGTCAGCACCACCGCCACCATCGCGGATCCGCTCGGCCGGCTGAATCCCTTTACCGGTAAGGTTCTCTCGGTGCAGAACGGTACCCTGGGCAGCCCTTACCTGGGTTACTCCAGTCTCTACCAGTGGTTCGACGCATCCGGCAACAGTATCCGCCATGCCGGCTATGTCAACGTCACCCACCGGGTCGGCACCGGGCTTACCTTCACCGCCAATTACACCTTGTCAAAATCCATTGACGATGCTTCCAGCGCGGGCGGCGACAAAAACATCCTCACGCCGATTAATGGGCAAGTCCAGGGCCAGGTGGTATACGGAGGCACGCGCGCCGATGATCGCTCGGTCTCAACCTACGACCAGCGCCATGTGTTCCACGGCCTTGTCCGCTATGACCTGCCGTTCGGCCGCGGACAGCAATTCGGCAGTCAGATGCCCAAGGCGCTCGATTGGATTGCGGGCGGCTGGACACTCTCGGCCCTGCCTAGACTGGCCAGCGGCTTTCCGTACATCGTGTACCTTCCGGACTCCAACCAGCTTGGCGATCAGACTCACAGTGCGCGTCCCAACATCCTCTCGGGCGTGCCAGTGGTGAATCCGCTTTTCAATATGAATTGCCCCACTGGCGCCGGTTGTCAGCCGTACCTGAACCCGCAGGCTTTCGAGCGCCCCGCATTGGGCGTCCTCGGAACTGCGCCCAGAACGCTGGACAACGCTCGCGGCCCGTGGCAACAGTCGCTCGACTTTTCCATGCAGAAGAACTTCAAGATTCGGGAACGCCTCAAGCTGCAGTTCCGCGTGGACGCCCTCAATGTCTTTAATCATCCGGTGTTCGCGGTATACCCGAACAACGCCGGCGGCGCGGACTTCATCACCGCTCCCAGCACTGCAACGCTTTCGACCTCGGCCTATACCACCTGGGCCGTGGCGAACAATCAGCCCGCGTATAGCGCCACCGCCGGTACGCCGGGCAACGTTCTCTACAACCAGATCGTCAGCATGGTGAATGCCCAGAAGACCGCCGGCGGCGCGCTCCCGGCGAACTTCTACACTCTACCGCTGGCAGCGAATTTCTGGGCCACGCCTGCCAACAGCTTTGACATTACCACCCTGAACGGCTATAAACAGTACCAGTTGAAGCAGTCGTACGGCACCAACTTCGGCACGCTCTATAACAGCAACACGCCGCGCTATATCCAACTCGGCGTCAAGCTGTACTTCTAACCGGCTAAACTCCCGTGGGGCAGGCCATCGTTTTTTGTGGCCTGTCCGGCCCCATAGCACCCTCCAGGCTTTGGCCTTTTTGATTTCATCCATTCGCGTGGCAGACGGCAGATGCACGGGGGAAAGTGCATTTCAATGCGGACGCCGCGCCCCCAGACTTCTGCGCGGAGCTAATGAAGCAGTTGTTGATTTGCGTCTGGCAGCCCAACTGGGTTGTGGCAACAGATCGGCATCCGGTGCAGGGCCGCATCGCGGCGGCCGTTTGCTTAGCTACGACGCACTTGGGAGTCCCGCCCGATGGAGTGGTAGGTTAGTTCCGACGATGGGCGCCCGGCACAATGGGCATGGCGCGTTGCTGGACGAAGCCCGGCGGCGCTGTGCGGTAGTGGCCGCCGTTAAGGAGGAGATATGGCCGGGATCCGCGATGAAGCTAGTACTACTGGGTCATAAAATACGTTGATTCAATGACATCCAAATGAGCACATTCAAACGAGTATCCTATCGAGTGAAGTGACTCCACAATCTGGCAGGACGCAATCGTTGGAGGAGATCTATGAACTTCTGCGCACAGCTGGCACCTATAAGCAGCCCGTCGCTGCTATCTACGAAGGGCACCGTCGATTATTCTGTCCGCATTTGTTGGGCAAGAGCAAGCAAGGACGACGGCACGCATTCTGTTATCAGTTTGGAGGAACCAGCGACAGAGGACTGAAGACCGTTGCAGAAGGAATCGGCGGGTGGCGTTGCATTGTAGTGGAGAAACTCAGCAGAGTTGAGTTGCGATCTGGAATATGGCACACAGAGCCGCGATCGGGTCGGCAGACGTGCATTGAAGAGGTTGAATTCGACGCCGACGCTCAGCGCGGCGAAGATCCACAATAGGGACAACGAGGCAATTGCTGCGTTAACCAGTGCGCCAGGTTAGTGCGGAGCGTTGCGATCGAATAGGGATTATGCCGCTCGGGGCGTACGCGGCGAACCGCGCGGGTGGAATTCCGGCGCCGGCTCGGGGGCAACGAATCCAAGATGACCGGCGCGGGCAGAGGGGGAAAAACGGTTCCGCTCTGCCACCAGGAACCCATAAGCCGCGATGCATAGCGTGGCGTGATGGTGGAACCCGCGCCAGTTGCGACCTTCGAAGTGTCCCAGGCCGAGTTCTTGTTTCAGTTCCTCATAGTCGCGTTCGATGATCCAGCGGTGCTTAGCCATCTTGATCAGAGCTTTGAGCGTGGTGTTTGCAGGTAATGTCGAGATCCAGTACTTGTGGGCTCCTTCTCGCTTTGCGGCCACTCGATCAACAACCACTCCTCGGCGTGCGGTTTCGCTTTCCAGTAATCCTGATACGCCGGACGGACTCGAACGGCAGCAAAGCGGGATCTTAACGTCCGCTCTGTACCTTCGCGCCAGGCGACGTTCTTAAAGGCGGTGGGAGGCAGGCTCACGGCTAGCTGTTTAACCAACATCGGTTGATGCTCTGGCGAACGTCGTAACAATCGGGGAGGGCGTCCCATTCTTCCTCGCGGTTTGGCCGCCAGAGGTTGTTTACCGGGCTCCCAGACCGTCATCGAGCTTTGCACACCAACAACATATTGCAACCCAAGTTCAGTGACACCATCACGAAACTCATTGCTGCCGCCATAAGCCGCGTCGGCCAGAACTATTCCGCGAGCTACTTTAGCTGCCACTGCGGAGCGATCTGGTCCAAGGCAATCTCCGGCTTGGTCTGAAACTGAATCCCTTCGGGTACTTCTGCCTTCTCTCGCCGTTCAGTATGCTCGGCCCACTCCTTTGGCAGATAGAGGCGATATGCGATCGGCAGACTCGAACTCCACGTTGATGCCGATAGACTCACCGCCACTCGGCAATTCTCCTGTTTGCCCAGTTGCCCACAGTACTGGTGCGCCACGCCGACCGAATGCTTTCCCTTCTTCGGAAATCCAGTGTCATCCACGATCCACGCCACCACCGGTCCTTGCATCTCCATCGCCGGCAATACCTGCTTGCGCACTTCCTCCAATAGCGCTTCATCACTCCATGGTGCTTTGGCCACCAAATGATGTAGAGACTGGCGCATTGGCTGAACGCTGTCCGGAGCCAAGCGTGCCGCCATCGGCTCGATGCTTTTTCGATCTCCCTCCAGCAGCAATCCCTTGCAGTAACTCTTCAAAGGCAGATGCCGGTCTTCGTGCCCCGCGGCATTCGCCAGGCTGTCCATATATGCCGTGAAGCGCTTCTCCTGCGGGCCTGGCGCGGAGAGTCTTGATCCCACAAAACAATTCTACAACAGAATGTTATGTTTGTGACCCAGTAGTACTAGTACCTACTTGCAAAAATTGCCGTACGGAACCGCTTGCTTCAGCGAGTGGTTACGCGAACTTTTGCAACTTAGGGCTGACGCAACAATAGATTCACATCGGAGCAATCGTATAGTTCCAGGCTGGCAGAGTCGAATGTCGTTTGAGGCAAAGACGGCGGACTTGCTCTGGATCGGGTGAGGTGCCGGTTGGATACTGCCTGTCGGTCGAGGTAGGCCGAGACCGCGAGCCCGGTTCGGGTGCAGGTATTGCGGATGAAGTTGAGGACTTTGGGGTAACTGTCGAGAGGCTCGGCGGCCCAGTTTTTGGAGATTTCGGAGAACAGGCGGTGCTCGATGGGATTCCATTTGGAAGCGCCGGTAGGGTAGTGAGCGACGGTGACCGTGAGCCCAAACTGTTGCAGAGTTGGCTTTGAAGTTCGGTTTTCCAGGCGCCGGTACGGCAACTGTTGCTGCCGCCGGTGTCGGCCAGGATGAGCAACTGCCGGCCGCGGCGGTAGCGATCCGCGCCGTCGCGCTTCCACCAACCGGCGATGGAGTGGGCGGCGAAGGCTGCTGTGTCATGCGAGATGCCCACGAAGACCGAGCCGCGGTTGGCCAGCAGGTCATAGATACCGTAAGGGATGGCGACGCCGATGGCATCGGAACGGAAATCGTGATCATTGACGCGCACCGGCGTGCGGTCCCACTTGACTCCATTGTTTTTGAAGTTGCCGACCAGTTCTCGTTTTTTGGTATCGACGCTGATGATGGGAAGCCCCTGACGCTCAAAGCGGGTACGCAGTGACGAGATGTAACGGAACTGTTGGTCCCGGTCCGGGCTGGAGTCGGTGGCGATGGCTTTGCGATTCACGCGCAGGGAAAAATCCATGTCGTGAAGCAGTCGCGCCACGGTATTGGCCGAGATCTCGATATCGAGTTGCCGCAGCAGTTCCGCGATTCCGGCAGGCGTCTTGTGGGTCCATCGAATGCCGGTGATGGGATCGCCGGCGGTGTCGTGTTCCAGCAGGATTTCGATGGCCTCGATTACTTCGGGCGTTTTTTTTCCACCGGTTTGCGCCCGGCGCCGGACTGTCGGATCCGACCGACCTCGACATCCTGATCCAGCAACTGCTGGCGGCCGCGGGCGATGGTGTGCGGATCGAGGCCAAGAAATTCGGCCAGCACGCTGTCGCCGCCGTGGCCGAGTTTCATGGATTCCAGACCGGCGTACAAGCGGCGCTGCTGCTCGTCCAGCAGACTGTAGAACAAGATGATGGCGGCTTTCATTCTCATCGGGAGACACTTCCAGACGGAGGCATCGACAACCGTGGGAACAGACTGGTTGCCTACGACGTGTCAGACGTTGGCGCTGGCTGGATGGCTGGATCGATGGAAGTATAGAGGAACAGGCCGGAGATCAACTCTCGGGCGATCCTCTTTGCTGGACAAGTGGCGCAAGACATCCTGCGTTCCGACGTGCAGGATCGCAGACAGTTCTTCCGCAAAATATCCCGCGACCGAACTACCGATGAACGCCTCGGCGGTGGCCAGCAAGGTGCCGTAACGGGAGAACCAGGCTGGCTCGCAGGACCACAGACCATCGGCTCCGAAACGGGCGATTTCGCGAAGAGTGTAGAAACGGCCGCCATGAGAGTAGCTGGTCAGATAGTCGAGTTCTTTGAGCTTTCGGAAGACGGTGAGGTCGACGTCCGTGCCGAGGGCACGTTTCAGATCGGGAAGGGTTGCGATTTTGTCGTGGAGCAGCAGCTTTCGCAAGGAATCAGGCGAGAAGGCGAGGGGTCTCATAATGTTATAGTTGCGACTGAACGAACAGTACAATCGCGACTATAACATAACTAGCGCGAATTGCAGTAAGGGCCTGGCTGCATCTAATGGCTATCGATATTGGGGTGCCGGCTACTGCGAGGGGAATGAAGCGAAATTGGCAGCCGTAAGTAATGTAGCTTCGCGACTACTGGTGAGTGGTTATTTTTGCGTGGACCCTTAGTACTAGCCTAGTCGGCCTGCTTGCTGCCCGCGCGCCGGGACTTCGGCTTGCTCTTGCCCTTGAGATTGAGCGCCACTGCAGCGCGGATGAGATCCTTCAAGGCCGCCTCATCGACTTTGTCGCCATCGCGGATGTCGATGGCGCGCCTGACATTCCCGTCGAGGCTGGAGTTGAATAGACCTGAAGGGTCCTTCAATGCAGCGCCCTTGGCAAATGTCATCTTGACGACCTTCTTGTATGTCTCCCCGTGCAGACGATGCCGCCGAGGGACCAGACGGGAGTCCCCATCCACTTCCACTCTTCGACGATCTCAGGCTCTACCTCGTGTATGATTTTGCGCACTTTCGCGAGCGTCTTCCCGCGCCAGTCCCCAAGTTCCTTGATCTTCTCGTCGATTAATGCAGAGGCAGATTCCACCGGGACGGATCTTTTCATATTTGGCTCCAACTCTCGCACCTATTTTAGCTGCGCTCAGCGCAACCTGCACCCTCCGCAAGTGGAAGCCTCTTGTGGTTGGAAAGATTGTGGCAACCCCCGTACGGGAGAACAGACCGTACATGCGCGCTGGTGCTGACGGGGGGCCAGTTTCCGCAACTTCGATTCCACGGGGTTCTTCCTCCTACGCTTCAACGCTTCGGGGCGTTGGGCTGCCAACCGGGGGACTCAACGCTGAACTGCTTGGCGTACTCGGCGCTCAACCGCCGCCAACCTTCGAACTTCATCGCCTCGCTGCCAACGATGCGGCCGATCGGGGCTCCGCTTAGATGGTGATCGAGAACGTCGAAACAAATGTGCCAGCCCGCGGCGCCCCACGAGATGAAGCGGCGATCGATTTTGTGCCAGAGCGTCAGGCGGGTGCCGCCACCAAAGGCTTCGAGTTCCCACCGGATATCGCCGTACTCAAGCACCTCGGGAGCGTCGGCTCGCGTCACCGTTGTTACCTGCGGCCTGCCGCGTTCCCACCCAGGTGCAATTCACCGTCGTTCCAACCGTGGCCAGGCTCCCATCGACTTCAAAGGGAGCCCACTCGCGCAGATGCGCCGGGTCGGTCAGCGCCTGCCAGACTCTTTCCGGCGCGTGGCGCAGTTCTCTGACGAGAATGAGCGTCCACTTTTCGCCGTCCTTTCGTACCTGCGCCCCGCTGGCCGGACCCGGTGTGTACTGCTCGCCATCGGTCATCTTCTTCTCCTTGTCTTCCTTTTGGTTGGCGTTCATTGATCCATACGGTCGAGGTACCGTTCGAGAGCATCTACCTGAGCAGACCAGAACCGGCGGAACGGAGCCAGCCAGGCCTCGACCTCCTCGGCAGGTGCTTTGACACGGTCGGCTGCGGCATACGAAGTTGACGCTCGATCTCTCCAACCGACTGTTGCGACGAGACCAGCAGGCTCAATATCGGACGGCGGTTCGGCTCCGCAATGATTTCGAACACGGATTCCACTCTCTTGATATACTCCACTGAGCATATGCGTTACAGGGCATATACAGCCAGGAGCCAGTCGAACAATGCCAGGCAGGTGGCGCCCGACACCCAAGCCGGTCCGATTTTTGAAATGCGCATGGTGTTAACAGCTTATCGTGATGTCGTAGCGTCCGAAAACCGGAACAGCTGCCTCTAACAAGTGACTGCAGACACCGTGAATCGGGCGTAGAATAATCGTACCCGGGAGGCGAAAAAGGAAATCTTGGCTCGCCGATGGAGGGAACACCATGCATAGACGTTCATTTCTCGCGGCTGCTGCAGCATTGGGTGGAGTGCCGATGATTTCACCGGGAGTTCAAAGGGCAACCAAATCGGCCAATCTGAAAATCTCCGGTGTTGAAATCTGGCGGCTAACGGGCAATCCGGATCAGATGAAGGCGTACCAGGCAAGCTTTGGCCATGGGACGACAAGGAATCTGAGAACCTTACCAGCCAGCCAATTGTATTTGAAAATTCTCACGAACGAAGGCGTCGAGGGTTTCTACGGGACGTTCGATCAGACCGCGGCCGATGCCGTCATGGGAATCGCCCAGAATCTTATCGGCCAGGATCCGCTTGCCATCGATACCGTATGGGAAAGGATGCATGGCGGAGCTCATCGGTATAGCGGAACCTACATCTTCGGTGTGAGCACAATAGACAACTGTCTCTGGGACCTGAAGGGTAAATTTCTCGATATTCCGGTTTACAAGCTTCTGGGCGGCTCGCGGAAAACGATTGATGTCTATGCGAGCTGCATAGGACAGCGCCTGGAACCTGACCGCGTCCGGGAGAGCGCCGCCCAACTCAAGAAGGAAGGATACAAATCACAGAAATGGTTCCCCACGCGCGGGCCATCGGACGGACAAATCGGATACGAAGAGAACGTGGCGCTGATCCGGAACCTTCGCGAAACCGTCGGGCCGAATTACGACATCATGATCGACGCGTTGCTGAGATGGGACCTTCTCTATGCGATGAAATGGTGTAAAGATGCGGAACAATACCGGCCGCGCTGGCTTGAGGAACCGGTTCCGACAGCGGGCCAGGCTGAGAGTCTCGCCCGACTGCGACAGATGACTTTCATTCCGATCGCGACCGGCGAGCATTCCTACGGCCGCTGGGATGCCCAAAATCTCATCGAACACAATGCCGTCGATGTCATTCAGATCGACCCGGAATGGGGCGGCGGCATCAGCGAGCTGGTGAAAATCTGCGCGCTTGCCTCCGTGCATGGTCTGATTGTCTGTCCCCATAACCAGAGATCGACCGCCCTGGCCCACATAGTTGCGAGTCAGCCGCCGGCGGTGTGCCCTCTTATGGAATACCAGATTGACATACAGCCGAATCTCTACTATTTCGATAAAAACCAGCTCATTCCTAAAAACAGCCAGATTACACTTCCGGATCTGCCTGGCCTTGGAATCGAGCTTGATGAATCGAGGATTGTGAGCAGGAAGAAGATATACCCCGAGGCATGAATAGACCAGTGTGGGCTGGAAAGGAACCCCCCGGGATGTGCTCATCGCGTCGCCACCGTCGATCTGAAGAGATATTTCAGCCGTACGAGCACGCCGCGACGGCGCGCTCCAAAGGGTCTGAAACTGCCCTTCACCGGTCCCCTTGAGGGCAGACCATCGTCTCTTGTGGCACGCCGGCTGCGCCAGCGGGCAATTGATGCGCCTGTCCCACTGCCTGGGCGAACATCAACGCGACGTCTCGGACGATGCCGGGCGCGTTGCGAGATCGACACTAATACCTGGTTGTAGGCAGCCGGGAGCGAAGGTCGCGGCTCGGAAGTTATTGCTGAGCCGCGCGCGTAAGCAAGCGATACTGTACGCCAATTTCTGCAAATTGGTATTAGCCGTGCGATGCGGAGCGCTTTCCCGGCCCCGTCAGCGCACGGCCCGGGAACACGTTCGGCACGATCTTGCCTTCGTCGACGACTACGGTTCCCCGTACGACTAGATAGCGCACGCCCCGACTCGGCTCCATGGGCTTCTGGAAAGTGGAGCTGTCACTGATAGTTCCAGCGTCGAACACCACGACGTCCGCATCGGCGCCTTCCTGCAATCTGCCTTTTTGCCGGGCCGCGGGAGTCGAACGCTCCAGTACCTCCGCCGGCATGAGACCCATCTTTCGCAGCGCGTCCATGAGCGTGATGGTTCCCTTTTCGCGGACGTATTGCGCCAGCACGCGCGAGTAGGTTCCGGCGTTTCGGGGATGGCCGACGAGGCCGTCGCTGGCGATCATCACCAGGGGATGAGGGATGACTTTGTCGACCACTTCCTGCGTATTGGAGAAAACCAGTATCATTTGCGCCACGCTGGAATTGTGCAGTTCGTCGAAACGTTGCCTGGTGAGGTGCTCGCCGGTGTCGGGAAGCACGAGGTCGCCATAGCTGACGCCCATCTGCTGCTGCCAGCCGGGGTTGAAATGCGCTGAGTTTATGGCGGTCATTCCCGCGATGTAGGGATAGGCTTCAGTCGTCACATCCAGTCCTCGGGCGCGCGCTCCTTCTACCATGGATAAACACTCCAAGGCATCGCGCAGGCAGCTGCTGTTGATATGCACGATGTGCAGCGAAGCGCCCGTGACAGCCGCATCTCCGATCACTTCGCCGATCGCCTCAATAGAGGAGCCGGGCTCGACGCGGCCCTGGCTGCGGACGTGCGTGTAGACCGGCAGCCTACGCTCGGCCGCGAGCCGGAACATGTCAATCACCTCCAGCCGGGTTGCTCCGGGCGTGTACTGGATGCCCATGCCGATCGCCAGGCCGCCGGCGTCAAGCTCCGCGCGCAGGCGATCTCGCATGCTCTCGATTTGTTCGTGCGTGGCCGGCTGATCGGTCGCGGTTCCGCTTTTAGGCAGAATCGTCCCGGCCGGTAGCGGCGCACCGAACACCAGAGCTCGCGCCGCCACGTGACTGGCGGCAGTGCCATAGTGAATCAGAGAATGACCTTCCCTGGTTTTCAAGAACTCAGCGACATCAGGTACTCCGATCTCCAATTCAAGCGCCGTGGTTACACCGTCAAGCGCTTTTACGCGCTGGCTGGCAAGGTCCTGGCTGTGCTGGTGCAGGTCAATGAATCCGGGAGCGACCACCAGTCCGCTGGCGTGGATAACACGGCGCCCGCTCAGCGCCTCGGACGAGATGCGGACAATTTTTCCGTCGCGAATGCCAACGTTGCGCACGGCATCCAGGCCGGTTTCAGGATCCATGACGCGCCCGCCTTCGAGCACGAGATCGTTCTGCTGTGCGGACACAATGGTGGTTGACACCGCGAGAAGAAATAGAGGGAAAATCAATTTGCGCATGGCTGCTCCGTTTGGACCCGCGATTATATCAGGATGAAACTCCTCGACGTCGCGGAGGATGGCCGCCCGGTGTTTTCTCTGTGCGGCAAAACCGGTCACGACGTCACTGCGCCTCCGTCGAAGTTGAGCGACTGGCCAGTGAGGTATGATGCATCGGGGCCGCACAGCCAGGCTATGAAGCGTCCCAGTTCGTAATCTTCCGCCGCACGACCGAGGGGAACGTTCTGGCGAACAAGGGCGTCCCATTGCTCCTTGGTGAGGCTGTCCATTCGGGAGGTGGCAGTTAAGCCTGGGCAAACCGCATTCACGCGGATCCTGTGCGGAGCCACTTCCATGGCAAGCGCCTGGGTGAATCCCTGGAGGCCGGCGTTGGCGGCACAGTAGGCCACTGCATTCGCGGAGCCTCGTTTGCCGAGGATGGAAGAAATATTGACGATGCTCCCGCCCTGGCCCTGCCCAATCATGGTGGGTAGAACGGCGCGACACATGATAAAGCTACCGGTCAACTTGACGTCGAGCACGCGCCGCCAGAGGTCTTCGGGTAGCTCGGTGATGGGCACCCGATCAGCGCCGCGCGCGACCGCGGCATTATTCACCAGGATATCGACGCGCTTGAACTCGGCCAGCGCTTCGGATGCGACTCGCCTGGCGTCCGCGCCTGACGACGCATCAGCCGTCAGCGGCAGGCACCGCCGTCCCAGGTTGCGGACCTGTGCGGCAGTGCTTTCGACGCCTCGCCAACCTGAGGACTTCTCGTCTTCGGGGAATGTGTCCGGATCGCGTCCGGTCCCCGTTATCACGATGTCGGCGCCCATTTCGGCAAGCGCGACGGCTGTGGCCCTACCGATGCCGCGCAGGCGCGCCGCTCCGGTAATAATCGCCACTCTGCCTTCGAGAGGTTTCATCACTGGGCATTATATGCGCTCGAAACGGCGCCCGGGCGGCGAACATCTCGAAGGCGCTCTCATGCGTAATGGCGCGCCGGCGTAACTTTCGGCCGCGGTTCACCTACCGCCGTCATCTGCTCGATCAGACGGCCCTGCAGTTCATTCGCGATTTTTCGGAAATCCGGTCGCCCGATCAGGTTCACGTGCTCATCCGGATCGCTCGCCAAGTCATATAGGAAGCGTTCCGTGTACTCGGCGGAGTGGGGCTCGTCTCGTTGGCTGTCGGGATTGTAGATGCAGTATTTCCACCGGTCGGTGCGGAGCGCGCGCTGCAGCGCTTCCTCGCGCATCTGCACCATGATCTCGCTGCGCCAGGTTTTCTGCTAGCCTTGCGCCAGCCCTAGCAGGCTGCGGCCGTGCATGGCCTCGGGGGTGTCGACCCCGATCGCGTCCAAAAGCGTCGGGGCGAGGTCCACCAGGCTGACCAATTCGTCAACCACGCGTCCGGAGTCGAATCCCGGTCCGTGGAACATGAGTGGCACGTGGATGGATGCCTCGTGGCAACTCCGCTTGTACTCGGTGTTGCGGGTCTTAAAGTGGCAGCCGTGGTCGGAGGCGAAGACGATAATCGTATTTTCGTCCACCTTCTGGGCGGTCAATTCCTGGGTGAGTCGCGCGAAGCACTCATCAATTCTTGCAATGATGCCGTAGTAATCGGGCAGTTGCGACTTCCAGTCGCCGGGAAACGGCGCGAGGTCAGGCGGAATTCGGAACGTGTTCCGATAACGGTCGGCGTAACCCGTGGGGGCGACAAACCGATTTTCATCGTTCTGGTGGTGCGGCTCAAGATAGGAGAGAAACAGGAAAAATGGCTTGTCCTTCGTTTGCCGGACGAAGTCCACCGCCAAATCCGTCAGAAAATCGACGCGGTATTTTTTGAATTCGAGTGGCTGGTTGTTGGCGTCGAATACGTGGCCCTCGAACGGGTGCGAAGTGAGTTCGATCGCGTCCGCTGCAGTCCACCACTCGTCATAGCCGCCTCGGCGTTCGATCGGAACGGGCTTGGTCGCAGTGCCGCCAAGATGCCATTTGCCGATGTAACCCGTCTGATAACCGCGCTGTTTGAAGAAATGGGCCAGTGTCTGTTCGTTATCCTTGAGCGCGAGTCCGTTGTGGATGACTCCCGTGCCAGTAGGATATTTTCCTGTCTGCATTGTGCTTCGCGACGGTGCGCAGACGGGCTGCGCGCAGAAGGCGCGGTCGAAGCGCACGCTGCTGCGAGCGAACCGGTCAAGGTTGGGAGTCAACTCCATGGGCGAGCCGTTCACGCCGAGGCTATCCCAACGCTGCTGGTCCGTGAAGAATACGATGACATTTGGTTTACCGGCGGGCCGCGTAGCAGAGTCCGAGGCCGCTGCGGCAGCTAATCCGGCCGCTCCCGCTGAATTACCAAGGAACTCCCGGCGGTTTAAATAATGTGAGGACATAAAAACACCTCTCCCAGGATACGTCTTTGGACGGGCCGGATGCCGCCGACGGTGAGCGATTTCCCCCGCCTGTTGACACCCGGCGCTAATCCGTCTAGGTTATTCTATGGCGAGGTTTGGGTTATTCCCGGGAGCCGTCCGCCACACGAACGGAGGTTACGGGGCCGCTTGGCATTGACCACAATTTTCGCCGGAGAAGGAGAACGCCAATGAGGAATCTAAGAGGGAGAAGAGAGTTGCTTGGCGCCGGTTTGAGCCTGTGCGCGAGCCTCGGCGTCAGTTCGGCGCTCGCGCAATCATCCGAGACGGCGACGCGGGAGCCGGGGACCGACGCACTCGGCCGTCGCTTGGGGACTGGCGGGCGCGGTAAGCAGATCCCGAAACGGATGGCGAAGACCACCAAACTGTTTCTTACCCCGCCCGGATGGCCCAATGCCATCGACATCGACCACGATCAGAAGAGAGGTTTCTGGGTTCAGGAACAGCGCCATGACAACAAACAGGAGGCTGCCTGGCTCATCGACTGGAACGGCAAGCTCCTCCACACGGTGATGACCAACTCCAAGAACACCAGCGGTATGTGCTTCGGCGACGGTTATGTCTGGAGCGGTGCCAATGGCGCCTCGGAGATAGACCACCCGACCCCGCCGATCAATGGGATATTCCAGACCGACATGAACGGCAAGCAGATCAGTTATCGGCAGATTCCATTCGGACCCAAAGACGATGGGGGCGCCACTCACGGCATGACGTGGCAAGCTGACGCCGGCAAAATCTGGATAGATGCTAATCGCCTTGACGCGCTGATCCGCATAGATCCCAAGACTTGGGAGGTCGATTACATGTTCCCGACAACGCGCGTGCCGGGCCTCGCCGAACGCCTGCACGGCATCGCCTATGACAACGGCTTCATCTGGCAGGTGACCGGACGTCAAAAGGAAGGTACCACCGGCTATGACGGATACACCCCAGGCATCGTCAAGTACGACGTCAAGACAGGTCAGGTCGTGCAAGTGGTGGAATTCATGCCAGGCTCCTGTGATCTGCATGATGTCGCGCTGTATAACGGTCAGCTTTACGGCGTTGATGCCGGCGAGCATCCAGGATGGTCAATCGACAATCCCGCCTATCAGCGTCCCGGCTTCCCGCCGCTCAACAGCCCATCGGGCGGCTATGTTTTCCGGATCGATCTGATTTGAGAACGAAACAGCCTACCCTCGGCAATCGCAAAATGTTATACTTCGTGACACTTCCGGGAGTCGCATGCCTTTGATCGGTGGTACAGATCAAGTGGAGATTTCTTCACATAATGCCAGCCGCGATCGGGTGGAAAAGCTCCCCATCCTCATTTTGTTTCCTCATAACCGCTGCAATTGCCGTTGCCTGATGTGCGATATCTGGAAAATCGAATCGGTGGAAGAGATCAGCCCGGCGGAACTGGAGCGGCACATTCTGGACATCCGGCAACTCGGCGTGAAGTGGGTCGTGTTTTCAGGCGGCGAGCCGTTGATGCATTCGGACCTCTTCCTCCTTTGCGCCCGTTTGCGGGAACTTCAAATCCGGATCACGATCCTCAGCACCGGCTTGCTGCTGGAAAAGCACGCGCGGCGGATTGTGGAATCATGCGACGAAGTTATCGTTTCGCTCGATGGTCCGCCGGAAGTGCACGACCGAATTCGCAATGTGCGGCGTGCTTACGAACTGCTCGAAAGAGGTGTCCACGCGTTGCATCAGCGCGATCCGAACTTCTCGGTTGCCGCCCGTTGCACGCTGCAGAAGCAGAATTTCAGCCACATCGCCGCCACGGTCGAGACCGCGCGCAGACTCGGCTTGCGATCCGTCTCTTTTCTCGGCGCCGATCTCACCACGACTGCATTTAACCGTCAGCAGGTATGGCCGATTGTTCGGCAGGATGAGGTCGGTCTCAGCGTTGCGGAAGCAGCGGATTTCGAAGCCCGCGTGGAAGCTCTGATCGTGTCGCACGCAGCAGACATCGAGCGTGGGTTTATCGTGGAGGGACCGGCCAAACTGCGACGAATTGCTCGCCACTTCCTGGCGCACGCCCACGGGGAGCCGGAAGTCGCCCCGGTTTGCAATGCCCCTTGGGTTTCCGCCGTAGTTGAGACCGATGGGACCGTGCGGCCTTGTTTCTTTCACCCTCCGATCGGTAAGCTGACCGAACAGAAAACCTTGCGTGCCGTGCTCAATAGTGAGGAGGCTTTTGAGTTTCGCAGATCGCTCATCGTGAGTGAGGATCCGATTTGCCGCCGTTGTGTCTGCTCCTTGAATTATCAGGATCCGGAATGACCGGCAGTCCGGCTAAAGCCTACGACAGAATCGCCGCGGATTACGATCGCGTCCTGGAAAGGGATGCCTGGATGCGCCATGCCCTGTGGCGTCATTACCTGCACGTCTTCGTCCCCGGCAGCCGCTTGCTCGATGTGGGTTGCGGGACCGGCCTCGATTCGCTCTTCCTGGCGCGCCGTGGATTCAAGGTCACCGGTACCGACGCATCGCCGCTGATGGTGGCGGAACTGCGCCGCAAGGCATCGGCGGAGGAACTCGATCTCGCAGCACGCGTGGCTGATGCGAATGAAATCTGCGCTTCTCCAGGCGGGTCATTCGACGGAATCATCTCAGCGTTCGCCGCGCTAAACACGGTGCCGGATCTGTCGCATTTCGCGCTTTGCGCCCGCAGAGTTCTGGCTCCGGAAGGCATCATGATCGTGCACATGCTGGCTCCTCCGGGAATTTGGCAATCGATGGGCATGGCTCTCCGCGGCCGATGGAGAGAGGCACGGGCCGTTCGGCAACGGCGGGAAATGACGATCTCGGTGTGCGGCGAGCCGATCCGGCATCGGTTGCTGCCCCCCGAGGAAACGTATTCGAAATTCTTTTCGAGCGCCTTCCACTGCCGCCGGGTTTACAGCCTGGGCTTTCTCTGGAATCAGCATTGGAACGACGCCCTGCCGGCCGGGATCAAGAGGATCGGAACTCACCTGGAGCCGCACCTCGGAGTCATCAGACCGTTCCGGGGATGGGGCACTTTTTTTGTGCTGGAGCTTCAGAGGCGCTCGGATTGAACACTTGGAGTTGATCGCTTCCCGACCGTTCTTCTCCCGGCAACCGCACGGGCCGCCGCTGCGCTCCAGCAAATCTGTGGAGAAAAAGCGCCGGTAAACGGATTCTGCAGGAAGCCGCGCCGCAATCCCGCCAGAAGCCCCTTGGAATAACTCCAATAGCGGCCATCGCGATGGGCTGCCATGCGAAACAAGTTCAACATTATGGTTCCCAGGGTGCTCCACAACAGGATAATTCGCTTCCAAACGGTGGGCCCGTCCCTTCCGCCGTGACAGGCGTTGATCAGGCAGCGGCTATACCCCCAACTAAAGCCCATCTGATGGGGGGACTTCGATCCAAACGCCGATGGACCGAGGCCCGGATGCTGTGCCACTGCGCAATACGCCAATAAGATCGCTCCGGCGCGCCCTATCCGCGTGGCCAAAAGCAAATCCTCGCTATCGCCCAGGCCAACCAGATCCGCATCGAAGGCCGACTCCAGGAAGCAACTCTCGGTGAGCGCTTGGGCGCGGATCGCCATCGCGCCCCCGGCCAGCCACCCGATACGCTCATACCCGCTGCCTCTATCCTTTGGAAAGTCGCGGGCTCCCGTCGCGCTCAACTCTCCGCGACGGACGCCTAATAAGTGAAAAACATATCGCCACGGGCGCGGTCCGCGATTGGTGAACAACGCTCGGGCATCCTCAAAGAGCTCCGGGCCGGAAATAAACGTCCCTGTCACAGCCGCGATCTTTCCGTCGGAAGAATTGAATGGCGCCGTGAGCTTCAAAAGGAACTGCGGATCATCCAAACGCAGATCGTCGTCCAGAAAGACGAGAATACACTCCCGCGAGGACGCCAGCCAGCCGAGATAGCGCTGATAAGGCAGAGATGGATAGTTGGACGGCAGATAACAGATCTCGAAGCTCGCCGTCCGCGCACATTCCGGCAGCATGGCGGATACATCGCCCGAGGCAGGATCTCCATCCACAACCATGACGCGTTCTGGGAGCACCCGCTGCAATTCGACGTCGTGTAATAACAGTCGCAGCCTCTCGGGACGCTTGTATGTGCAGATACATACTTCCAGCATCGGCTGCTCCTGTTGCATCATTGCAAACCTCTGGATCCCGTTACTCCTGCCACAATATCAGACCCGCGGACGCACGGTCGGAAGGATGTACGAGGACCCATGCGCGAGCGGGTTTTGCTTGCGCACCTGAATGGCGGATGTTACGATACGAGCTATTTAATGCGCCTGAACGATTCAAAGATCGGGAGGGGAAAACGATGAATCGAACGCTGCGCAGAATTCTCCTGGGAAGCGACGCTGTTCCCGGCTGGTCGGCCGTTGGCCATAGCGATCCAGGGGGGCAGGTGCGCATGGTTCTCGAAGGGCTCGACCAGCCCCGTGACGTAACATCGAACAATGTGATCGTTGAGATGACGCCGCTCATGGTGGCCATCGCAGCGGACGCAGACGAAGCGCCTCGGTTCGCCACAGGACGGCTTGCCTTGCGCGTCGAAGAGAAACAGACGGGCTACGTAATCGGACGCGTGCGGTTGAGGTTTCAAAGAAAACTGTCCTTGCCGCGCACCGAGCTCTGCTTATTTGAAACCGCGGGCGGAGCCGATTACTGCCTTCCCCCGCTGCGCCTTCGGGTTAACTACCTGTTCCATCGCTGGAAGCTCTTTCGTGATAACAATCCCCGCAACCTGAAGATGAACACGACGGAACTCTTCCGGATGTGGGTCCTATACATGCAGCCGCGCCCACTGATGCTGCTCAGCTACTCCTCGGATGAAGGACAGAACATTTTCCCCATGGACCTGGCCGGCTTGAGTGGACCGTATTACCTGCTCTCACTCCGTCAGAGCGATCCCGGCGGTGCGCTGATGGAGCGCTGTGGAAAGCTGGCGCTCAGTACTATGCCTCTGGATTACAAGGCTATCGCTTACTCGCTTGGCCACCATCACTCCAAGGTTTCCGTGGATCTCGCGAAGGTGCCGCTCTGCTTCTCCGCATCGCGGCGGTTCGGAATTCCAGTTCCCGCAGTGGCGCTGGCAGTGCGCGAATTGGAGATCGAGGAGGCGCGCGATGCCGGCTCGCACAGGCTGTTCATTACTCGCTCGCACGACCTCGAGCAACGGTCGGAAGGGCTTCAGGTCTGCTACACAAGCAGGTTTTACCAGCAGTATCTGGCCCGCAATGGGCGGCCATTGTGTCTTTTCGAGGAGCAGGCGAAATGATTCTCAAGAGCGGTGAGTTTCATCATAAACGCTCGTTCGGAGTGGAGACCCGCAATTGTGGAGCGGTGCTGCTCGAATGCCAATGGGATGGCGGTGTTTTCGAGGACGGTATCTTTCTCGGTGGAATCTTTCGGCGAGGCAGGTTCGAAAACGGAACCTTTTGGGGCGGCATTTTTTGGTCGGGCGAATGGATAGGAGGAGTTTGGGAGGGCGGGTTTGATTCGAGTGGCCGCTACCGGCCGCGCACTGCCCATCCACCATTCGAGTCGAGGTGAGATGCGCAAGTTGATCGTTGCAAGCCCTCACCGCTATCCCGACCTTGCAAGATTGTGGCATCGTTACGCCATGCGCGAACTGGCGCCGGCGTTCGCGGGATCGGGTCTCGAGGTCGAAACATGGATCTACTGCGATGGCAATCAGGAGGCTTTCGATCCGATCCGCTATCCGGGCGCCATCCTTGAGGCGCCGTCCGCATCGGCACGCGACTTCATGGAGTTTTATGACTCCGCCCTGGCGCGAGGCGCGGATTACCTCCTCATCGTCGACGCCGACGCCTTCTTCTTTGATGGCCGGTGGGCCGCCACGTACCTGGAGGCGTTCCGTGATCCGTCGGTGGCCGCCGTCTCATTGATTCCACGCAATGGTACTCCGGCGATCTATGCGCTGCTGTGCCGCGTGTCGGACTACCTGCCCTTGCCTCATCCGGTCTTCGCGTCTTCTTACGATTCGCCGCAATCCTGGCCGAAGGCGTGCAACCTGCAGCCGGGTGATCTGGCCGCACGACGCCTGATCGAACAAGGAAGGAAAATCCTCAACGTGACGCAGCAGGCATCGGAAGAGCATGTTGCCAACTTCCACGGGACTACGGTCATTCGCATTTCGCGTGAGTTGTTCGGCGGTCTCATCGGCGATGTGCAGTTCACCTCGCTGGTGGCGCAGGAGCGTTACTACGCCGTGGGAGCCTGGGACAATATCCTGCTAGGTGAACTGTATCGCGCACACTTTCACGAGCCGTTCGCGGCAGGTCCGGATGGACTGCATCTGACCGGCAGTATGACCGTCGAACAGTTCGGCGCTGCATTGGAACAAGTGCTCGATCCGGTCAGACAGCGCACCCTCGCCGAATTG
This sequence comes from Terriglobia bacterium, assembly GCA_963747535.1. Classification (GTDB taxonomy): domain Bacteria; phylum Acidobacteriota; class Terriglobia; order Bryobacterales; family Bryobacteraceae; genus CAVVFX01. The sequence goes on along the minus strand of CAVVFX010000021.1, from coordinate 77,237 downwards.
TTCCGTGGCGCCGCCGGAGCAGTTCAGAAACTTGCGTCGACCGCCGCAATTGAGCTTGCGCTCCCCAACCTCATTCCCTCTGCCTGGGCCACGCCCTGACCAAGCCGCATATCGTGGTCATTTCTTGTGGAGTAGGCCCTTGGCCTGCCGTAGGGCAGACCATCGTTTTTTGTGGTCTGCCTGGCTGCGAAGCAGCCCGAAATACGTGGCCGAACTAATGAAATCGTGTGCTAACGCAGATGCCCCATCTTTTCGCGCTTCGTTTGCAGGTAGCGCTCCGCTTCCTCGGACGCTTCCGCGTGGATAGGAATCCGCTCCACTACGGTGATGCCCGCCGATTCCAGACCTTGCAACTTGGCCGGATTGTTCGACAGGAGCCGCAGCCTGTTCACGCCGAGATGCTTCAAGACAGCCGCGCAATGCGCATAGGTGCGCTGATCGGGTTCAAAGCCAAGATGGACGTTGGCCTCCACCGTATCCAGGCCGCTATCCTGTAACTGATAGGCGCGGAGCTTATTGATAAGCCCGATCCCGCGGCCTTCCTGCAGCTGATAAATCAGGATTCCGCATTCGGCTTCAGCAATCACCTGCAAAGCCATACGCAATTGCCTCCCGCAATCGCATCGCAACGACCTGAAGACATCGCCGGTGAGACACTGCGAGTGAATGCGGACCAGAGGCGCTTCCGCCCCGCCAGGGGTACCCGCAATCAGTGCCAGGACGCGTTCCGAACCCTGCTCATCTTCAAACACAATCATTTGAAATGTGCCGTAGCTGCTCTTGATCTTCGCTTTCAACGGGTGAGCAGAGTTTGAGCCGTTGCAATCGCTCATAATCGCGTAAGGCCTCGTAAATAAATAACCTTTACATCTGTCATTCCGACGTGTTATCACGTTGAGTATGGACACTGTATCCCAACTCACCCAGTACTTTGCTGGGATGTGGCCGCATCTGGACGAACACGCCCGCCGCTTGGTGGCCGCCAGCAAAGCCGTGGAATTGGGTTATGGCGGCCTGTCGCGGGTCAGCCGGGCTTGTGGTCTCTCGCGGGTCACGTTAACCAAGGGCGTTGAGGAATTGCAGGCCACGCCGCTGGCTCCCGGCCGGATTCGCCACGAGGGCGGCGGACGACACGCGTTGACGTTCAACGATCCCGACTTGGCGCCCGTCTTGGACGGCATGGTCGAGCCCACAGCGCGCGGCGACCCGCAATCGCCGCTGCGTTGGACCTGCAAGAGCACCCGCACGCTGGCGGCGGAACTGACGGCCCGGCACCACCCGGTGAGCCATACCAAAGTCACCCAACTCCTGCGAGAGGGTGGCTTCAGCCTGCAAGGCAACCGCAAGACCGAGGAGGGGGATGATCACCCTGATCGCGACGCGCAATTCCGGTATATCAACCGCGCTGTTAAAAGCGCTTTGCGGGCGGGCGAGCCCGTCATTTCCGTCGACACGAAGAAGAAGGAATTGATCGGCAATTACCACAACCAGGGTCGACAGTGGCGCCAAACCAGGACGGCGCACAAGGTCAACGGACACGATTTTCCCGGTCCCGAGGTGCCCCGCGCCTATCCCTACGGGATCTACGACCTGGGGCGCAACGCCGGCTTCGTCAACGTGGGCACTGACCACGACACGGGCGCGTTCGCAGTGGCTTCGATCCGGGGCTGGTGGCGCGCGGAGGGCCGCCGCCTATATGTGCGAGCACGGCGGCTGCTGATTACCGCCGATGGCGGTGGCAGCAACGGCTGGCGCCTGCGGCTGTGGAAATGGGAACTGCAGCGCCTGGCCGACCAGACGGGAATGACGCTAACGGTCTGCCATTTTCCGCCAGGCACGAGCAAATGGAACAAAGTGGAACACCGGTTGTTTTCCTTCATCTCGTCCAACTGGCGCGGCGAGCCGCTGCGTGATTACGAGACGGTGGTGCGTCTGATCGCCGGGACGACAACGGCCAAGGGCTTAAGAGTGACGTGCCGCCTGGATCACTGCAAGTACCCCGTTGGGCGGAAGATCACGGATGAAGAGTTCGCCCATGTCAATCTGAAGCCCGACAAATTCCATGGTGAATGGAACTACACGATTCGCCCAAACGACTAACGTTAGTTGTAAAGCTTATTTATTTACGAGGCCTAAGTATAAGCCAACGCAGGTTGGAATACAAGAATTGAAATTGGAATTTCCCCGGCCGAAGACGGAAATGGGCTCTACTCTTGTTTTCCACGCGAATTCAGCTATCATGAGCCTAATACCGGTGACATCGATATGGCATTCGGATCGACTCCCGGGGACTATCCGGCACAGCCCGATGGTGCATTGTGGTAGACGGTGAAGATAGTGAAAAGGAACACGATTTGACTGCGATCGTGCAGGACGTTCGCGTTAAAAAACCCCGGCGCTGGAATGGCATGCTCGGGAGAGTCGCTGAAGAAGGTTGAGCAGAGGTTCCAAAATTGCACATTCACGAACCCGTTCGCATCCATCCACTGCAGCGCAATTTGAGTTTGGCCTGGTTAAAAGTAAAAAGGCCGTTTGTGATGCGGCGTATGCGTCGCCCGGCTTTGGAATATGTCGACGGGATTCCCATTCTGGTTCTGCCGGACGTGCTGAATCCGGTGGTCTTTCGAAGTGGGGAGTTTCTGGCTCGCGCGCTGGCGCAAGTTGCGCCCGCAGCCGGTGGATCGCGCGTTGTTCTGGACATGGGCACCGGTAGCGGGATCGCCGCTCTGTTCGCGGCGCTCCTCGGTTACCAGGTGGTTGCGGTAGATTTGAATCCGGAGGCGGTGCGGTGCGCGAGCATCAATGCACTGATGAACCGCATGGAGCGGCAGATCGAGGTACTGCATGGCGACCTGTTTGCTCCGGTCGCCGGCCGGAAATTCGACCTCGTCCTGTTCAACCCGCCCTTTTTTCGCGGCAAGCCGGCGAATCTTTTTGATCTCGCCTGGCGCGACGATGACGTGCGGGATCGCTTCGCCGCTGCCTTGCCTGGGGCGCTGAAGCCCCACGGAAAGGCTCTCATTCTGCTTTCCACGGATGGCGAAGCGGCCGGCATGTTACAAGCTCTCCGGAAGGCCGGCCTCATCGTGGCTCCCGTGTCGCAGCGTAACTTTGGAAATGAGATCATGACGGTCTATCAGGCCACGCAATGAGAAAACCGAAAGTCCTGCTCATCAACCCGAAAATGTGCAGCCCCAGAAGTGTCAGGCTGCCGCTCTCATTATTGGCGCTTGGCGCAGTCCTCAAGGATCGGGCGGAGTATGAAATCATCGACGGCAATGTTGAGCCGGATGCGCTTAACCTGGTGACTCACGCGCTGCGGCAAGGGCCGTGCGATCTCGCCGCAGTCACGGTAATGCCGGGACCTCAAGTGGCGCCCGCGATTGAGATCTCGGCCGCGATCCGGGCCGCCAGTCCGGAGACGCCGGTGGTCTGGGGCGGTTATTTCCCCACTCTTTACGCGGGTGCGGCCATCAATGCTCCGTACGTCGATTACGTCATCCGCGGACAAGGCGAGCATACGCTGCTGGAGTTACTTGACCGGCTGCCCTCCCCCGATGCGGCCGCGCTCGGTGAAGTCGCCGGCCTCACCTGGAAGAATCGCGGCGCTGTAGTCCATAACCACGAACGGTCGTTTCATTCTCCGGATGAGTATCCCTTGCTGCCGTACGAAAAATGCGGGGATGTCGAGCGTTATCTGCGGCCCAGTTTTATGGGCAGTAAAACAGCCGTGCATCAATGCGCAATCGGCTGCCGCTTTCACTGCTCCTTCTGTGGCGTGGTCTCGATGTTCAACGGCTTCACCCGGCTGGAAGCCGCGCAACGCGTTGCAGGCGCTCTCTCGCGTTTAAGAAACCAGTACGGCGCGAACGCAGTACAGTTCTATGATCACAACTTTTTCGACACGGAAGAATCGAGTATTCCCGTACTGGAGGTGCTGGCTCGTCTGAAAATGCCCTGGTGGTGTTATGCCCGCACGGATGCGCTGGCGAATTTTTCCACCAAAACGTGGGAATTGCTGCGAGCGAGTCAGTTCCGCATGGCCTATATCGGCGCGGAAGCGGCCAGCGACGAGGTGCTGAAGCGTATGCGCAAAGGCTCCAAGGTGAAGCATACCTTTGAGGTCGCCAGCCGTTGCCGGGAATACGGTGTGATTCCCGAGTTCTCCTTTGTGCTGGGGGGTCCGGAGGACCCTGAGGGTGAAGTGGAAAAGACTCTTGCCTTTATCAAGCGGCTGAAGCAGTACCACCCGCAATGCGAGGTGATCCTCTACTTTTACAGCCCCACCCCGCAGCGCGATCCGGCATGGCGCAAGGCTGATGCCTCCAGGCTTGCGGTCCCCCTCCTGCGCACCTACGGACCGCAAGGCCCGGAACTTCCAGCCACACCTGAAGAGTGGACCCAACCGCAGTGGATCAATTATGTTTGCCACCAGGACGCGCCCTGGCTATCTCCCAAAATCCGGCGGCGCGTCAAGGACTTCAGCCGCGTGCTGTATTGCCGCTATCCGACGGTGCAGGATTATGCCACCCCGAACTGGGGTAAGCGCATACTGGAAATTGCCGCAGCCTGGCGCTACTCCAGCGGCAAATATGGAAACCCTTGGGAACTCGATCTGCTGCGCAGCTTCATCCCCTTGCGCGAGCCGCAGAGGGAGAGTTTGTGAACCGTTCTACCGCCGCTTCAGTTCCACCAGGTAGTGGTCCGCCAGACGGTAAAGTAGCGCCTGGGTTTCCCACTGCCGCTCCCACCTGTCAAGCGTTGCTAGCATCCGCGGATGCTTTTCGGCCCATGCTTTTGAATAGGGCGGCGGAATCAGCGCCCCGACCGCCGACGTTTCGACCCATGCGAAATGAGGCGCAAATGCCTTGCGTAGCTCTCCCACCGAAGGATAGCGGATAGTCATCCCGCGCCACTGGCAACCACCGCGTTTGAGCCTGCGAAACGCCTTGGCCGGCTGCCCATGCGCGAAGAACCACAGCCATTCCCACGGCGTCACCGGCCCCATTACGCATAGCATCGCGATCGCGCCGGGGCGGAGTCTCGCAGCCAGAGCGGCAGCCACGCCCGCGAGGTCCGCGACGCAGTTCAAACCGCCGAAATTGGACAACGCCCCATCGAACAATTCGCCGTCCAACAGGCCCAACTCATCGAGCGAGAGCTTTCTCACCTGAATCAGATCGTCCAAACCCAGGCGCGCGGCTTTCGCCGCAGCCACGCTGATCATCTCGCCTGCCTGGTCGGTAGCCAACACGCGAACGCCATTGAGCGCCAGGTGGGCCGCATCTTCTCCGGTTCCGCAATTCAGTTCGAGCACGCGCTGGCCAGACCGAAAACGCGCATCCATATGTCGCCAGACTGCCTGACGCATCAACCTGCCGATCGTCGTCTCGGTGAATTCCCGATCGTAAGCGCTTGCCAGTCGATCGAATGGCTGCCCGGGAGCGCTCAAATTCAGGCCTCCAATTCAGAGGCGAGCGCTTGCATCTTCTGTCGCGCGAGCAGAGCGGACTCGCGTTTTTCCGCGGAAACACCTGGGTCGGATTGCTCCAACCGGAACGCCGCCACTTCGTTCTTGAGCCATTGATCGGCCTCCCGATAGTAAGCCCGGCTATGCCTGCCGCGAACCACGTAGTCGCGGTCCGTGGCATCGGCCCACGGTTTGTTCAGCACCACCAGATCGCTGACTTTCTTGAAGTAGCCGGTGTTCATGATCGGATACGAAACGGTTGTGAGAAACGTGTCCGGATTGCACTTCTTCACGTGATCCACTGTGGCGGCTATGTCCTCTTCGGTCTCCCCTTCGTAGCCCCACATCAGGAACATGCCCACCTGGATTCCTTGCCGCTGCGCGGCCTTGGTCGCCCACTGCACCTGTTCCACGGAGACACCGCGATCCATCGCATTGAGAATTCGCTGGCTGCCACTCTCTGAACCGATCCACACCCGATAGCAACCCATGTCGGCCAGGATTTCGAGGATCTCATCCTTCATCATGCGATCGGCGCGCGATATCGTCTCAAACGGCATTTTTATGTTGCGCCGCTTCAATTCCGCCGCGTATTCCCGCAGCCAGCCATGATGAATGGTGAAAACGTCGTCGGCGTACCAAACCTGGTCGGGCGCGTACCTCCCGACGATATGCTCGACCTCATTTGCCGTATCGATCGCACTTCGCCGCCGGTGGGAGAACCCGAATACTGCGTGAGAGCACCACTTGCACTTGTACGGGCATCCGCGCGCCGTGATCAGGTTCACGCTGCCCATGCCGTGCTTTTCGCGCCACACATCGATGTACTTCTTCTGATCGATCTGCTCGCGGTCGGGCCACGGGATATCGTCGAGATGGGCAATCTGCGATCGTTCCATGTTGGTGATCACTTGACCCATCTCGTCGCGAAACACCGTGCCTGCCACTCCGTGCAGACGGTTCGGACCATTCGAAGCCAGCGCCGGCAGCAGTTGCGCCATGGTTTCTTCGCCTTCGCCAATGACGATGACATCGGCCCCATGCTCGATGTACTGCTGCGGATAGTTCGCCGATTCCGGGCCGCCGAGTATCACGGTCCAAGCGCGCCGCTTCGCCTCCCGCACGATGTCGAGCACGGCGCGCCGCGTCATCAGGTTGGTGTAGATACCGACCACTCTGCCGCGGTTCGCGGCGAACTTTGCGAATAGTTCTTCGCGGCTGCCGAAAGTAGTGTCGTAGAGATCCACGGAGAATCCGGCGCGACGCAAATAGGCCGATATATACAGCAGGCCCAAGGTCGGATACGGCCGCATGATCTGGATCTCTTTCTCGTCTTCATAGAGAAAGTAGCCGTGCGTGAGAAGGACGTCGCCCATGGTGCCTCAGCTCCAGCGTTGACTCAGATCCGGTGATTCCAGTATCGCGTAATCCTTGCGGATCCGCATGGCGGCAGGATTGCGGTAGTGTGGTTCGGAAGCCCGCCACTCCGCCCATTCGAGTTCCAGCGCGTCCAGTTCCTGCGCGGTTCCACTGCCTGCCTCCGCATTCGCGTACAGCTTTTGCCGCAGCAAAAGGTCTTTGTGCAGCAACCGGTGCAGGTGCCGGTAAAAGCCCGATTGATAAGCGCCAAAAAACATAATCGAAAGATCGTTGCTTTCCTGCCAGTGATTGCTTTCGCCCAACTGCGCCTTCACCATTTCGTAAAATCGCGTCCCCGGCAACGGGTAGCTGACGCTGATGCCGATGTCATCTGGCAATTGCCTGCGCACCAGTTCGATGGTCAGACAGATATCGTCAAACGTCTCTCCAGGGTAACCGAACTGGAGAAAGAAGCAAGCGCGAATGCCCGCCTGCCGCAATCGCTCTCGCGCAATCGGCAATTGCTCCAGTTTCGTGCCTTTATCCATCGCATCCAGAATTTTCTGGCTGCCGCTTTCCACGCCCATCCAAACTTCCACGCAACCCGCCTGCGCCAGACCCGCCACGGCGACTTCAGTCATTAGATCGACGCGTGATTGGATCATGAACGGTACGGACGCGTTCCGCGCTACCACTTCACGTCCAAACTCGGCCACCCATTTCGGTTGGAGTCCAAAGATGTCGTCGGCAAACCAGATGTGGTCAGGTTGGATGGTCCGTTTGATCATCGCCATCTCCTCGGCTACATTCGCCGGCGAACGCATGGCATAGCGCTGGCCCCAAATGGGCTTCGCGCACCAATTGCAGTGAAACGGGCAGCCGCGAGTGCTCACCATGTTCATGCTGAAGAAGCCGTGCACGGCCTTCCATGAGCGTCTGTACTTCTCTACCTCAATCAAGTCCCACGCCGGAAACGGAAATACATCCGGGTTACGTTCGGGAATTACGGGACGGTTGCGCTTCATCAGGCCGGGAAACTCCGGCGAGGGAATCGCCAATCCCGCAATCTCGTCGAGCGTCCCCGGCGTTCGGCCCTCGAGCGTATCGATCAACAGTCGAAGTTGATGATCCGCCTCCCCGGTCAGCGCATATTGCACACCCTTTTCGAAGTAAGCTTCGGGGTGGTCTGTAACGTCAGAGCCGGCCGCAATCACCGTGACTCCACGGGCCCGCCCCAGTGCGGCCATTTGCCTCGCCGCTTCCCGCGCGTGGTTTAAACACATCTTGTTCAGGAAGTGAAACTGATCTTCATAGAGGACCAGAAACGCCGGCTGGTACGCATCCAGCACCTCAATGAACGCACCCAGCCCATCGGCAAAGGTGGCATCGAACAGGCGGACGTCGACTCCGGCACCCCTCAAATTGGACGCGGCGTACAAAGTGCCAAGCGGAGGATATGGGCGCATCTTTTCGGTCTGCTTCGTATCGTTGCGAAGAAAAAAGGAGTGCGCCAGCAGAGTCCGCGTCATCGAACATACCTTTTATTGAGAGTGGCCGTTCACGCCGCTTTGGGGTCCAAATTCAGAGCAATTGTAACATGGAATTCCTTAAGTTCAAGGGGTCCTGTCGGACTTAGCCCGTGCCGCGCGCCACCCGAAGGCACCCGGCCGAGTGTCCAACTCCAATTGCGCCGCCGTACGCGAAATTGACTCCGGTTTCGATTTTTAATTCCGGGAGACTGGTGTTTAACAGTGGTTTTATTCGAGCTACTTCGATGAGCCGCATAGCGGCAAATCTGAAACCGAGGCCACCAGCCGATACCCCAGAGGCCGCTACCTCCTCGTCCTCGGGAATCGAACATTTCCTGCGGGATCCGTTTCGTCTCGGTCAATCTGACGAACCCAGTCCGGCAAGAATTACATTGTCGAGCGCACGCCATCGACAATTTTCCTACTTAGTCGCGGCTAAATGGGTGTAGCCACGTGCCTGAGATAGCGAACTAGCGCTTGTCCAACCTCCCCTTCCAATTTTATCCCGCTAGACGTCCCGGAGAGAGTCACTTTGAAAACACCTGGATCCTCTTCGCGAACTGATGTCACCAGGCTAAGGTGAATAAACGTAAGTCTCTCGGATCCGTCCTTTGCCTCGACACATACCCATTCGGGCATGGTCCCGTTCGTGTTGATCATTGTTCCCCTTCCTTCCCCGCCTTCTTCCAAAAGCCTCTTTCTGCGTGATTGGTTTCCGCGTGCGCCTCAACCGCCGTTCGCCCCGTCGAACTGCCCCTCTCCATGTGCGTGCGGATTCTTCTCCGAGTCAGCACGCCACCGTCCAGTCGCTACGGAACCAGCCTCGGGATTGACCAGGTCGTAACCGATTATCCCTCGATTTGGACCGTTTCGAACAATTACGGAACGTGTGACAGTTCCATCACGGTGGCGAGTTTTTACGACCCCGGAGCAGAACACGAATCCGCCCCGTCGGATGCAGTCACAGCCAGCATCAAATATTCTGAATCGCTCGCCCTGAATCTTCATCGTCACGCAGTCTTCGGTAATAAGGCCCCATACGACCGAGCTGCCTGCTCGAACGCGCACGGTCGCCCGTTAAGCGAATCCAGGCAGGGGCACGCCGGAGTGAGCGGTATGCCGAAGGGGATGTCATCGAAGTTCATACTCGCGCGGGGGATCTCCTGGGTCACTTATCAATCAGGTCGAAGTCAGGGCCGGCTGCAAGGACACCGTAGATGAAGAGGAGGACTTTGTGTTTCGCATCTTACTGATTGGGGTCGCCTTCGCTCTTTTTTCGTCCGAATCGGAAGGCCAACAGACCCAGCTGGTCGATCCAATTCAGCCGGCGGTACCGGCGCCCGCCGAGAGTAAGCGCCTTCTCGGCCTCATCCCCAATTACCGAACCTCTCCGAGCCTCCAGAACTACCAGCCGTTGACAACCAGCGAGAAGTTCAGGATCGCCTCCCAGGACGCCTTTGATCGCGGCACTTTCGGGCTGGCAGTGCTGTTCGGCGCCGAGGGCCAGTTGACCAACTCCAATCGAGCATTCGGACAAGGTGCCGCTGGGTTCAGCCAGTATGTTGGCGCGGCGGCGGGCGATCTTATAATCGGCGACTACATGACGGAGGCTGTCTTCCCCACGATGCTTCACCAGGACCCGCGCTATTTTCGACGCAGCATAGGAAGCGGATGGTCAAGGCTAGGCTACGCCATGGGGCAGATCTTCTGGACCCATCGCGATTCGGGCGGCACACAATTCAATTACTCGGAAGTAATCGGGAACGCCACCGCCGTAGCGATTTCGAACGCCTACTACGTGGACAACCGGAACGCGAGCGATGCAGTATCTATGCTCGGAATGCAGATCGGCGTTGACATGGCTGCCAATGTCTTGAAGGAGTTCTGGCCGGACTTGGAACGAAAGTTCAAGCGTAAACACGCCCCCGGCACAATCGCCAACCATCCAAGATGATTGCAACGGAAATCGGAGCCGGTTCGCCAGGCGATCCTATTCGATCACCAGTACCTCGTGATCGAGGACCGAAGGAATAGCTACCTGCGCCCAGCCGTTGGCGAGAACGGGCGCCGCACTCTTGCCCACAACCAGCAAGCTGACATTGCGCCCACGTACTCCGGCCGGCAGCCGTACGCCGAACTTCAGCGGCCCGGACGGAATCAGGTCGTCATCCGTGATCGGCATTCGTCCCGTCGCGGTCAGGTTGACGACGTGCGCGATCACGCGGCCGGGCTGCGTGTAGACGTTGCAGTCGAACAGACCCCTGCCCTCCAATCGTACTGGAATATCGCCATTTGCGGCCCACCGGGCGAGGTTCGCGAGCAGGGCAGCGTGATCCGGCAGGTTGTTGGTAGAGTACAGCCGGTCGATATCGGCCGGCAGGAATGCCACGCGTCCCTTCAGCACCAGCCCGGGAATATCCGTCTTCGGCTGCCGCATCCAGGAAGTCTCGGGTGGCAGGACCGGGAACGGCGGCACGAAAGTCAGCGGCACCGTGACACCGCTGTCGAGTTTCAGGGCCTTCAGCGTTCCTCCAAACGGCAGGATGTCGGTTTCCTCGAAGCCGCGCAGGACCGCATTGCGCTGGCCGGAGACTTTCGGCTCGTCGCCCGTCTCCGGTCCCCACACTCCGGCCCGCAACTCCGGGCTCAGACGAAGGTAGGAGTGGAGCGTCTGACCGGTCCCGGCCTTCTCTGCGCCGGCGGTTCCCGTGAAGTGAGCGCCAAAAAGATCGGCCAGGCCGTAGTCGCTCCGCGGGTCGCCGAACTCGCTATAGAGGCTGGTGACGCCCGTGGCAATCAGCGCACCACCGTTGGCCACGAATTTTCTCACCGCCTCGCACTGCGCGTCCGACATCGCTGCCAGGTTCGGCAGGATCAGAACTTTGAGGTCGCCGCCATCGCGGTCCAGGTGATCGATATGGATCGGCACATAAGGAATTCGCGCGCGAACCAGGCTCGCGGTGAAGCCGCGATAGGGCGCATCCACCAGATCGGCGGCGCGCTCCTGACCGTAGAAATCGGTATTGCGCTGCGACCATGCGATACCGATCGTGGCCAGCGGACGCCGGTTCGCCAGATATTGCTGGTTGGCTTCGTACCACTTCATCACCGGCTCGGCAGTGTGGTACATGCGGCGGTCCTCATGGTAGGCCCCGATATGATGCCACCACGGCTGGATACCTCCGGCGAATCCCTCGAACATCCACATCCGGGCTTCTGCGGCCGGCTTGCTGGCTACTCGGAACGTGCCATGTCCCGCCTGATACATAGCCATGCTTTCAGGCGCGAGTTTGTCCCAGCCAAGCACGCCGTGCACTAACTTGCCGGTGTCGGCGTTCTCTTCGAAGCCGAAGGTCGCGCGTGCCTGGTGATCGAGGAAGACCATCTCGGCGCGCTCGAAGATGGCCTTGCAGTCTCGGAACGAGCGGCTCTGGGCGGTGACGGACCCGCTGTTCATGCCGAACCACAAGCAATTGGGACCTCCCGCCGCTTTGGTCGCGCGGTTGTTCAGGTCCCAGACCTCGATGCGCCGCGCATAGTTCCAGTCGATCCACTTCCGATAAACGGGGTCGCTCCAGTCGCGCTTCAGAGGCAGCGCGGCTCCTGCTTTGTCGTGGAATTTCCGCGTGCAGTTCTCGCAATAGCAGATGTTTTCTCTTCCAAGGCCGCTCCAGCTATTGTCGGCGAATCCCTCGGGATGGCTGCGTTCGATGATCTCGGTAAGAACGGCGGGGAGATACTCGTCGTAATAAGGGCCGTTGACGCAGGTGACGTATTTATCCGCCGCGCGATACGGATTGCCGCTGCTGTCCCGCGTAAACCAGTCCGGATGCGCTTTGAAGAAGTCTTCCGTGGTCCGGTTGGAATCCATCCGGGCCACCACCGTCAGGCCATCGTCGTGAGCCGCCTTGGCGAGGTCGCCGTAGAGATCGCGGTCGCCCAGAAACTCCGCGCGATGCTGGAGCGGGTATTTGCTCGGGTAATAGGCGACGATGCCGCCGGCGTTGATGATGACGCCCTGTACCCGCGTGCGCTTCCAGAACTCGCGCCACCACGCAATGTCATAGCGCACCGGATCCTTCTCCGTGATATTTGTCTGACCCCAACGGTAGGTTCGCCGGTACCACGGTTCAGTGGTGGCGCCTGACGCCGACGGAACATATGCAAGGGTCGCCGCAGCGGCGGTGATGAAATCGCGCCTGGTAGTCATGGGCTGAACTGGCTGAAAATTATAACAAAAAACTCATACGAAAGTGTGATATGATTCTCCCCCAGAAAAATCCCCGTCGGAGAGGACCTAAATGATTCCAACTTCGAAGCTGCTTTCTCTTGCTGCAACAGCATTTTTCAGCGCCGCGCTCCTGATGGCTCAATTCGATTCCGGACAGATTTCCGGATTTGTGCGCGATCAGACCACCTCGGTCGTTCCCGGTGCCACCGTGGTGGCGACCAATGAAGGCACCAAGGATCCGCATCGGACGGTCACTAATTCCGACGGCTATTACGTTTTCCCCCAACTGGTTGTAGGTTCCTACGCGATCCAGATCGAAGCCAAAGGTTTCAAGCGCTATGTGAAAACGGGCATCATCCTCGACGCCGCAGCCAAGGTGAACGCCGACGTAGTACTGACGGTAGGCGAGGCCAGCGAGTCGGTTGAGGTGACGGCTTCGAGCTCCGCCGTCCAGACCGACAGTGCACAGGTATCCGCCACCATAGCGACCCAGCAGATGCAGGATCTGACCCTGAACGGGCGCAATCCCATCTATCTGGCGGCGCTGAGTCCGGGCGTGACCGGGGGCACGATCGGAACCTTCGACCCGGACAGCGTCAGCAACGGCAGCTATAACATCAACGGCGGGCGCAACGATGAGTATCTCGTGGTCATCGATGGTGCGGTGGCCACGCGTACCCGCTCGTCGGGCTCCATGGTGGGCACTCTCGACGTCGATACCGTTCAGGAAGCCCAGGTGTTGACGGGAAATTATTCCGCCGAGCATGGCCGGTCCTCTGCCGGAGAGATCCGCTTCGTCACCAAGAGCGGCACGCGCGATTTCCATGGCGACCTGGTCGAAAACTTCCGCAATTCCGCGCTCGACGCCAACACCTGGACGCGCAACCACAGTCCGCAGGCATCGACTGCGTCCGGACCCGCACCCTACCGGTTCAATCAGTATGGCTTCGACGTCGGCGGCCCGGTATTCATCCCCAAGCATTTCAACGGCGACCGCAACAAGCTGTTTTTCTTCTATGGTGAAGAATGGATCAAGCGGCGCTACGTCACCACCAATACGGGAACGGTTCCCAGCGTAGCCATGCGGAATGGCAACTTCAGCGAATTGCTCAGTGCCTCCAACCCGTTCTTCGGGAAGGTGCGAATCATCGACGATCCGGCCAATGGAGGAGCGCCTTTTGTGGGCAATATCATCCCGGTTTCCCGCATCAGTCCCAACGGCCAGGCGCTGCTCAATGTTTTTCCTTTGCCGGTCGCGGGTTTCCAGCAAGGCAACACTAACTGGATCGGCAGCAAATCAACGCATTCCGACTTCCGCAAGGACACTTACAAATTCGACTATATGATCAACGAGAAGGAGCATCTCTCGGTTCGGGCGGGCTACGACCCCTGGCACTTCAACTCTCCGTTCGAAGATACATTCGGAAGAATGGAAGAAGTCTGGTCGCGTCCCAATCGCGTGGGCGCCGTCAGCCTCACCAGCGCCTTTTCGCCGACTTTTATCAACGAGTTCAACTTCTCGGCTAACTCCGACGGCAAAGGCAGTATCGGTTTCGGTAGTTACTGCACCGCGTGCCTGCGCAGCACCTATGGCCTCGATTACCCGTATATCTTTCCCGGAACCAAGATCGCTCCCGAAAAAGTTCCCAGCATCCGCATTCAGGGACTCACTACCCTGGACGCCGGTCCGTATCCCGGCTTCTGGTCCGGCTACGTTTACGGATGGACCAACACCACCACGAAGGTGGTCAAAACGCACACCATCAAATGGGGCGTATACGTCGAACATTCCGGCCAGAACGACGCCATCCAGGCGACCACGGCCAGCACCGGCACTACCGTGAATCAAAACGGCGACTTTACGTTCAACGATACCGGTGGCACCCCGAACACCACCGGACTCGGCATCGCCAACGCCGTTCTTGGAAATTTCGACAACTACGAGGAGTACGGAACCAAAGCCTATACGCCGTGGGTATCGACCGCCATGGATCTGTTCGCGCAGGATAGCTGGAAGGCGACTTCGAAGCTGACTCTCGAGTACGGACTGCGTTGGTCCTTGTGGCCGCCCTGGCATAGCAAGTGGGGGAATCTGGCTGAGTTCCTGCCGCAATACTATAACCCGCAGGACGCGCCGGTGATCAGTCGCACCGGCGGTTATATCGTCAGCGGCGACGCCTACGACGGAATCGTATTACCGGGTAGCGGCACTAACCTGACCGATGGAGGCCGCATTCCCGCGCTCGACAGCGGTCAGTTCAAGTCGCTCTATCATAACCTTCCCGAAGGTCTTGCCCAGACCCAATGGAAAGTCTTCCAGCCGCGGCTGGGTGTGGCGTACGCGATCACTCCCAAAATGGTGGTCCGGGCGGGCTTCGGCGCGTTCGCCAACCGCGTTGCCATCAATCGCGACACCGCACTCGGAGGCAATGCTCCACTCCAACCCCAGGTAGCGGTCGTAAACGGCTTGGTGGATAATCCCGCGGGCGCGACTCCCCAACAGTTCCCGTTTAACATGACGATTCAGGATCCGGTGTTCAAAGTCCCGACGGCGTGGGAGTGGAACGGAACCTTCCAGCGTGAACTCGGCTGGGGAACCACCATTCAGGCGGGATACGTCGGACGCCGCGGACTCCACAATCAGATCAAGCTCAACATCAATCAGTTGCAACCCGGCACGCTCCAGGCCAACCCCGGCGTCAACACCACCGCGCTGCGGCCTTATCTGGGTATGGGAGTCATCGACATATCCGAGAACGCGGGATCATCCCGCTATAACGGGCTGCAGATCAGCATGCAACACCGCTTCACGAACAACCTGCAGTTCGGACTGGCTTACACATTTTCGCGTTCCACCGACAACTCGTCGAGCCTCACCGACGTGCTGCCCAACGCCTACAACGCCAACAGCTACTTCGGACCATCGGACTTCGACCGCACCAATGTGCTGGTGGTGAACTACATTTACAAACTGCCGTTCTTTAAGAACCGGCGCAACCTGGTCGCACAAGCGCTCGGGGGTTGGGAGATCTCGGGCATTTACCAATATCAGTCCGGCCTTCCGTATTCCGTGCGGACCAGCCAGGACATTGCCGGTGTGGGTACCGGCAGCGGAAACCAGTTCTGGAACGAGACCGGCAGCAGTTCCGTAAATGTCGGGAGTTTCACCCCCGGTGGTGTCGTCTGGTTCAATGCAGCGGCCTTTACGCAACCGGCGGCAGGGACCTTCGGCAACCAGACACGCAACAGCATCCGCGGTCCATCGTACTGGACGACGGACGCGAGCCTGCGCAAGAATTTCCCTATTTACGAGCGACTGACGATGCAATTCCGCTTTGAGGTATTCGATTTTCTCAACCACCCGGACTGGGGCGCGCCGAACGTGACCCCAGCCACCGGATCGTTCGGGACGATCACGAGCAAGACCAACGACGCCAGACAATTACAACTCGCGCTCAAGATGATCTTCTGAGCAGTAGAACGCAACACAGGCTTCAGCCTGTTCTTCTCTTGCGTGGCAGACTCTAGTCTGACAGGATGGGCTATCGGCCGTGCGACCGTAGGACAGACGATCGTTTTTGTCGTCTGTCCTACGGTGACAGCCGGCGGCGGCCGGGCGACACCGGAGCGCCTGACGCCGCTGGTGTACGACGAATTTCTCCTCGACGCCGTGCGGATATAAAGGAAACATTAACTAGCTTTGTTCGTGCAAATTTGATGAGGCACTCCGCACCCGGCCACTTTGAAGGATGACGGCGGTCGGGGTTGAGGCGGCCGGGCGATCCTCGCAGGGCCTCCGCATCACGGGTATTTCAGATTGGCGGATGCCTCCTCCGGTCGTGGAGCCCGCGGAGAAGGTTGCGACCGCTCCTGAAGTGGCTAATCTACGAAAAGGCAGATAATTCCTCCCTGTTTTCAGGATAATCGACGGTGGGTCGCGTGGAATTTGCGCGTGTTGATAATAAGGCAGATATGGGTAAAGGTGACAGAGACTTGGTCGCGGATGCATGCAGGTGAAGAGGTAAATCTTCAAGGTCGCCGGTTGGCTAATGGCGGGATCGCGCGGGATGACGCCCGGGCGTTTATGGGGATGATCTACGAAAGGATCGGCGGTACGCCAGGTTCCGACGGTCTGGGTTCCTTTTGAACTTCATGCGCACGACCGGGCAGATCGGTGAGCCGGCGACAAACCGAGGGGATGGCTGTGAGCATTATGGGGTCCGGTGTCGCTATCCGTGAATCCTAGCCGATGGCCGGTCTCGCCAGCCGTCACAGCGTCAATTTGATCCCGAGTTGGATCAAGCGTGGGGGATTTGACGTGGAGATGCGGCCGAAATTCGGCCCGTCGCCGGCATTGCCATCAGGCTCTCCGAACTGCGTGTGATTCCAGGCGTTGAACATCTCGAAGCGGAACAACAGCCGGCTGGATTCCAGGGGAAGAGGAATCGACTTCTCTAACCCGAGATCCCAATTGTTCAGGCCAGGACCGTTCAGAACGGTGCGGCCACTATTCCCGAAATAACCAACGGGAGGCACGACAAAGCAGGATGGGTTAAACCACAAGAGTCCATTGCTGCGGATGTTGTTGGAGAAAGCGCTACTGTTGCCGTTACAAATGCGATTGGGCAGTGGAGTGAGGTAGAGACTGCCAGTGGTATTCGGCGCGGTCAGAAAAACAGGCTGGCCGGTCGAGAAGGTAGCAATGCCGGTGAGCATCCAATCGCCCAAAGCCATGTTCGTGCCCCGCGAGATTCGTGAGCCATAACGCCGGCCGCGACCGAACGGAAGTTCCCAGACTGCGCTGGCAACCACTCGCTGGCGCACGTTGAAAGTAGCCGGACCCTTATTGCAGACGCGGCAGTTCGCGATTTCCGCGGACGGCGCAGTGCTGAATTGCCATGCGTCCGTTAGAGCCTCGCCGAAAGAATACTCGATCAGCAGGTTCAAACCCCGGGTCGTCCGGTGCTGATATTTGGTGATGAGGCCCTCGTACGATGCATTGCCGTTGCTGTCTGCCAACGCGACGAGGCCGTATCGAGGCCACGGCCTCGTCGCGGGATCGCAAAACAGATTGCTGGCGGGGCGGCACTCGTCCAGGTCGGTCAGCGTCAAAAGGCGGTGAGCGCTCGACCCCAGGTACGACACCTCCAGAACGTCACTTCGCGCCAGCAGTTGTTGGATCGAGAAGTTCCACTGGTTGGCATACGCCGTCCGAAGGTCCGGTTGAATGGCCACTACGAGCGTACCCGGAGGTAGATTGGCAGCGTAACTTGCATTCAACGGCGCAATAGGCAGCGGCGGAAAAACATTCTCGCCCAACTTGTACACCGGTACCGGATTGGTCGGGACACTTGAAAAGCCCTGGCCGGTGCCGATTGGCGTACCGAAGCTGACAGCGTATTGCGATGGCCACCAGGGATACTCGGAATAGTAGGTTCCAGCCGCGAGCCGGACAACCATATTCTTGAGCAGGCCTGGCTTCCAGGCGAGCGCGACCCGGGGCGCGAAATTGTTCCAGTCCGTGGCGAAGGCCTTTGGGTTGATCTGCCCCAGGACCGCGTACGTCAGCAGCCCCGTTTGGACATCGAACCCGTGGACCGCGTTTCGAGCCCAACCCTGGGGATCCGGAGGCGTCTCAAGATACCATGAGAGGCCGTAATTCAGAGTCAGGTTCCGGGTAATCTTCCAGGTGTCCTGCAAGTATGGCTGGAACTGAGTTGCCCGGTATTGAACTACCGGCAGCCCGGACAAGGTCCCGCTGGTTGGCAATCCAAGCAGGAAATCGGCCCAGGAGTTGCCGGTGTTTGCCTGCGGTACGAATTGCCCTTGGACGTTGCTGGTCAATTGCGCCGTAAACGTCGGTTGAAAGGTCAAGGTGCCCAGGGCGTTCGCATTTGCGTTGGCATGCCAGCCGCGGCGGTAACCGAGTCCCGCGCCAAACTTAAAGTTGTGGCTTCCCCGTACGTAGCTGAAACCATCGTCGATATGCCAGGTGTTATCACGGTTTCCGACGTCGCCGTTTGATCTTCCGAACGACGAATATCCCTGTAAATTGATGCCGCTGATTCCCCGGGTGTCAAACGTGTTCACAATCCCGACCGAATCGAGAATGGGGTTTTGCGCCTGGTTGCCGCCCACGGCAATCGTCCGCACAAATGCGATTCGGGCAGTGTTCACCGCATAGGGACCGACGGTCCAAGTGTGCTGCAGGATAGCCACTTCCGCCTTGTCGGAGTACAGCAAGCCGCTGAGAGGATACAATCCCGCCTGCACGGACGGGGAATTCTGAAGGAAGAATTCGCCGAATATCTGCTGACGGCTGCTGATTTCCGCGTCCACCCGCAGGCCGCCCTGATTGTCGTTTAACGTATTCCGCGGATTACCGTAAACATTATTCGGCAGGCTCGCCAGGCTGGAGCCGGGAAGGTAATATTTAGCAAGGTTCGCCGATACGGTATTGATCCGGCTGGCCGGAATCGCACTGTCCGGGAATGGCTGCCGCGTGCCCGTTGCTGCGGTGTAGGTTGCGGGGTCATAAATCAGGAGGTCCGTCTCCGCAGGATTGCCGGCGAACATAGCCGCTGTCGGGCTGTACCCGGCAGCCGAAAATCCGCTGATCTGGCGAAGCCCCTCATAAAAGCCGTGAAACCATATCCGGTTTTTCCGTACCGGTCCGCCGAGCGCGAATCCGAACTGGTTCTGCTTCAGGTCCTCTCCACTCAACGCAAAGAAACTGCGTGCATCCATATCGCCGTTACGCAGGAATTCGAAAGCTTCGCCATGAAACTGTTTGCCTCCGCTCTTCGTCGCGACATTCACCGCGGCGGCGTTTAGTCCCTGGTCCGGCATGAGAAAACTCTCCTGGACTTTGAATTGATCGATTGCGGCGATGGAGATATTCACAGCCAGTTCGCCATCCCTCGATCCGCGGATCGGTATGCCATCGAGGAAGTAGCCGACCGAATACGGCATCGTGCCGGGAAGAGTGATCGTTCGCCCCGGGCTCCCTACATTGGGGGCAAACGCAGTGCTGGCTGAACTAACGATACCTGCTGCACCGTCGAGGAGCCCCAATTGCAGAAAGTTGCGCCCGTTGAGCGGCAGGTCCGACACCCGCTTAGAATCGATCACCGTCCCGATGACGTTGGACTCGGTGTCGAGGATTGCCGCGTCGGCAGCCGAGACCGTGATCGATGTCCGGGCTTGTCCTACTTGTAGGGAAACATCCAGGACGGCCCGCTCTCCAACCTCGACAGCAAGGTCGTTTAAAAGATAAATACTGAACCCCGTCTTCTCGATTCGCACTGTGTAAGTGCCCGCGCCAATTGAGGGAAACAGGAACACGCCGCTCGAATCCGAAGACGCCCCCCGGGTCATACCCTTCGAGTTGTCCGTCAAGCTAATCTTAGCCTCCGTCACCGGAGAACCTCGCTCGTCCCGCACAGTGCCAGCCAGGGCTGAGGATCCTAACGTGGCCTGCGCCATCAGTGGACAAAACCCCGTCAGAAGGCACCAAAGTATGGTAGTGTACAAGACTGCGTACGGCATAGTTGAGCCACAATAAGAGGCGTTTGATTCACTTAACTCCACTTACGATTCTTTTTTAGTCCGATTAGTTGCCGAAGCGCATCGATCATAGTCTTAGCCCTGAGGGAATGGTCCGGTAACGTCTCGCATTAGTTAGACAAAGAGAGGCTGTTTGTGAGCCGGTCGATACAAAGTTTCTTTCGCACAACCCGGGAAGCCTTTCAACTACGCGGACCTCTTGCGGCAGACCCCACCGCGAAAGTTCTACACGTCCTTTTGATCGGAAATTGGATATGGATGATATTCAATATTGGCGTGATCGTGCCGTTTGTCGCTCCGGCGAAGTTTTTGAGCATCGCTTTAAGCTCCCTGCTGCTTCTTGTTTTCGTCTCAGCCTGGCTGTTGCTTCAGCGCGGCTTCATGCGGCACGCGAGCCTGGTGTATGTAGGCGGAATGTGGCTTGTAGTGACATTCGTGATTGTCGTGAGCAGCACCATACACAGCGCGGCGCTGCTGTTGTATGTCGCGCTGCCGATTTCGGCGGCCTGGCTTCTGGGCTACCGGGCAGCACTGTGGTTTGCGGCCCTATGCCTGCTGTATACGCTGGCGATGGTCCTCCTGGATTTCGCAGGCATCCGGCTGCCCTCGTACTTCGTCAACAAGCCCCTGGCGGTGTTGAGCGATGTCCTGTACGCGACGGTGATTGCAACGGTGCCGGCGGCGCAAGTTCTCAAGAATCTCAAAGAAGCGCTGGCTGCATCGCAACGCGACCTTATTGAACGCATACGTGCCGAGACAGAGCTTCGAAAGCATCAGGAGCACCTGGAAGAACTTGTCGAGCAACGCACGGCGCAACTGGTGGAGTCGCGGAACCAGGCCGAAGCCGCCAATCGGGCCAAGTCCATCTTCCTCGCCAATATGAGCCATGAACTGCGTACCCCGTTGAACGCTATTCTCGGTTTCTCCAATCTGCTGCGCGACCGCGAGGGCATCTCCGAGGAGCAGTGCCAGGATCTGGATATCATCAACCGCAGCGGCGAGCACCTGCTGGAGTTGATCAACGACGTGCTGGACATGGCCAAGATAGAGGCCGGCCGCGTCGTGGTGGAAAATGCGCCGTGCGACCTGAGAGCACTGGTGCGCGAGGTTACCGGGATGATGCAGTGGCGTGCCGGCGCCAAGAAGTTGCAATTGCTCGTGGAAGCCTCCCCGGATTTCCCCCAGTTCGGCCACATCGATGCGTCCAAGCTGCGCCAGATACTGATCAACCTGCTGGGCAACGCGGTGGTTTACACCGAACAAGGTACCGTCACTTTGCGGTTAGACGGCGTCGTGCTGGATCAATCTTCCAACCGTGTCCTGTTGCGGATGAACGTAGAGGATACCGGCGTCGGCATAGCCGCGGAGGATCAGGCGCGCATCTTCGAACCCTTTGTGCAGGTGGGCAGGCATGGAAATCAGAGGGGTACCGGATTAGGACTCTCGATCGTCCGCAAGTTCGTGGAACTGATGGGTGGCACCTTCAGCGTGGAGAGCCGGCTTGGGCAAGGGTCACGGTTTTGCGTGGAATTGCCTGTGGAACGGGTGAAGGAAACAGAGTCGGTGCCGCCGGGGGCCGACCGGTCAAGAGTGGTCGGCATCGCGCCCGGCCAGCCTGAGTTCCGCATCCTGGTTGTCGACGACGGATCTGAGAACCGGCTGTTGATGCGACGGCTGCTGGAGCGTGCCGGCTTCCGCGTGGACGTGGCGGAAGACGGCGAAAAAGGCATCGAAATCTACCAGTCGTGGAGGCCGCACTTCATCTGGGTGGACCGCGGCTTGCCGGGCATAGACGGTCTGGAGACGGTGCGCCGCATCCGCGAACTGGAGGGTGGCAAGGAAGTAAAGATCGCAGGGATCTCCGCCTCTGTGCTGGCGAGCGAGCAGCACGAGATCCTGGCCGCCGGCACGGACGATTTCGTCGGCAAGCCTTTCCGGACGGTGGAAATCTTCGATTGCATGGCGCGTCACCTTGGCGTGCGTTATTCATATCAGACAGTCCACGCTGAGGAGATCACTGGCGGGCTTGAGCAGGAACAGATGGCGGCCTTGCCCGCGGAACTCCGAATGGAGCTGGCAGACGCCGTGATTTCCCTGGACACCGGGCTGATATCCCTCGCTATTACCCATATCTCCGAGAAGAATGCTGCATTGGGCAGCGCACTCTCGCAGTTTGCCGAGAGGTATGCGTACTCCTCAATTTTCCAGGCGCTTCGATCTTCGGAGGCGGTGCGGACCTGAAATCGAGATCGTGCAGATTTCCAGGAATTAAAAGGTTCAACCGCGTTTTATTGGCTGACCGGGGAACCAGGGTGACGAACGCCGCGATGCGCGGGTTAGCATTAAGTCACGTCAAACCTTCGCAATGCGTAGTCGCAAAATACCGGCCAAGGATCTCCCCCACACCGGCACCGAAGGCCGTGAACCCGAATCGTTGGCAAACGCGAAGGTAGTTCACATGTCTATCGCCGGAATCGATGACACTCGGGCTAAGCCAATTCTTCAGACAAGGCGGCTACGCGACTAACGTCCGTAAGGCTGCTGCGCAGCTCGCAGACCACAAATAACGAGTCTGCGGTACGGTTTGGCTGAAATGCCGTATGGTCGCCCTAAGGCGAGCGAGTACCAACTTGCAAAAATCGGCGTACGGAACCGCTTGCTTACGCGCGGCTCAGCACAACTTCCGAGCCACGACCGTTAGGGATTGGTTGCGCGAATTTTTGCAAGTAGGAACTAGACTAGTACTACTGGGTCACAAGATGTCACCTTAAAGGTGGCAGACACTCTTGTCTGCTGCGCCCCGACTCATCGGATCGCACTTTCCTTGAGTCAGCGGACAAAGGTCGAGACGAGTCTAGTCTAGACTAGTCGTCTCGACCCGGCAGGCAAAGTGCCTGCGCCACGGCCCCTATTCACTTTAGTGACCCAATAATACTAACGAGGCTCCGCCTCAGACCGACGAGCATGTGGGCGTTGTAAGGCGTCGGCTAGACGCGCATGATCGGCCCGCCGCTACGAGCTAGGACTCATCGAATGCCAGCACCCGCCGTACAATGCCATCACGCAATAGCGGAACGTTGAAGTTGATGAGGAGGCCCGCCTTCCCAGCCACCCAGACGCAGGTATGTCAGCAGTTGAGCCTCGTGGAGGGGGGTGATGCGATCAACGGCCTTGACCTCCACTACCACGGCGTCCGCCACGCCCAGATCGAGCCGATAGCCACAATCGAGTTTAAGTCCCTTGTATTGTACCGGCAGCGGCAGTTCCAACTGGAAGGGTATTTGGCGCAAAGCTAATTCGTAACAAAGACATTGGACATAAGCAGATTCCAGCAGTCCAGGCCCAATCGTGCGATGCACTTCTATGGCGGCGCCGATAATTGCCTCCGTGACTTCATTGACCTTCATCGCATGCGTTTATCCTGGTTGCTCTTCTCCCCTGGGCTCCTTTTCTCTGCGACCTCCGCGCCTCTGCGGTCGACCCCAGCGTCCGGTTCAATGATTAAACGCAGAGCATCTGACTGGGGTGGCCCAGTCTGGTGGAGAAGGAAACATTGGTTTTGTTATTGTGTTTTCGTCCACGTGGCGGCAGTCAAGGCCGTTTGCGCAATGGTGTTCGTAAGCCCGTCGCGGAGCATGGTTTCCAGTTTCGTGGTCTGGTGAGTGGTGGTGGTACCTGTGTTGGTTCCAACCCCGATTAGGAGACTGCGTTTGAGTTTGACCACGCTGGCGCCGCCACCGGACTAGGGAGCCGACTATGAAGAACAAGATCAAGAAAAAGAGCAAGAAAAAGACGAGGCTAGAATCGGTAACGGAACCGCCGCAGGTGCGAATGGATGCAGCCGGAATCGATATCAGCCCGGAAGAGATTTACGTAGCCGTGGATGTGCGCAAAGCCGAACCGGCAGTACGGCGTTTCGGCACGGTAACACGCGAGTTAAACCGAATCGCCGATTGGTTGCAGTCGTGTGGAGTGACGACGGTGGCGATGGAGTCGACGGGGGTGTACTGGATTCCCTTGTATCAGGTGTTGGAGGAGCGAGGGTTGACGGTATTTCTGGTGAATGCGCGGCATTATCAGAACGTGCCTGGAAGAAAGACGGATGTTGGTGACGCAGCGTGGCTGCAGTACCTGCACGCGGTAGGACTAGTGCAGGGCTCCTTCCGGCCACCAGCAGACATCTGTGCATTTCGCACGATCTTGCGGCACCGCACCGGTTTGGTGCAAGCTGCCAGCCAGCATATTCCACACATGCAGAAATCGCTGGATCAAATGAACGTGCAAATCCATCGGGTCTTGAGCGATATCACGGGGGTAAGTGGGCTTGCCATAGTGGATGCAATCCTGGCAGGAGAACGGGATGGACATCGTCTGGCGGAACTGCGCGATAGACGAGTGAAGGCGAGTGAACTAGAAATCGTGAGGGCGTTGGAAGGAGATTACCGGCCGGAGCATCTGTTCACACTACGGCAATCGTTGGTGAGCTACCGACATTATCAGCAACTGATCGCGGAATGCGACCGGCAGTTGCGGCAAGCGGTGGAGGAGATGGAAATCAAGGCGGATCGGCCGGGGCCAGCGCCTCCCCCTCCACCGCGAAAGCAGCTGTTAGGGGAAGAAGATTTGCGTCAGAAGTACTATCGGATTCTAGGCTCGGACTTGACTGCTATCCCCAGTATCAACTTAGGAACGATAAGAGTGTTGCTCGCCGAAGTCGGTGCGGACCTCAGTCGGTTTCGCTCAGCTGGGGCGTTTGCATCGTGGCTCATCTTGTGTCCGAACAACACCATCACCGGGGGAAAGGTGAAATCCAGCCAGACACGAGATGGGAGCACCCGGCTTGGTGAAGCATTACGGATGGCGGCAGAATCCCTATGCCGGGACAAATCGCATCTGGGGCGATTCTATCGGCGCATGAAGGCCCGATTGGGGGGAGAGTCAGCCATTACGGCAGCAGCCCACAAGCTCTGCAGAATCATCTACACGCTAGTCACTAAACGGGTCACATACGACGACGGCCACTTCGCCCGAATCGAAGAACGGAACCAAGAAAAGATGAGGCAGCGACTATTCAAGCAGGCACGGACCCTGGGATACAATTTGGTGCCAGCAACGGTCTAAGAGGCGCACCAGAGGGGCCTTCCGGCAGGTGGACTATCGCTTGGCTGCGTCCGCAAAGCTCCCGCAGCAGCCTTCCGGCAGGGTGGACGATTGCTTGGCTGCGTCCGCAAAGCTCCCGCAGCAGCCTTCCGGCAGGTGGACTATCGCTTGGCTGCGTCCGCAAAGCTCCCGCAGCAGCCTTCCGGCAGGTGGACTATCGCTTGGCTGCGTCCGCAAAGCTCCCGCAGCAGCCTTCCGGCAGGTGGACTATTGCTTGGCTGCGTCCGCAAAGCTCCCGCAGCGGCCTTCCGGCAGGTGGAGTTTGTTTCTTAGGAGACGCAGAGGGCGCAGAGGGAGCATCTATCGTGACCCAACTGCTAATGCGGCGAAACGCCAACGCGCAAGCAAACTGATCGCAGGCTCCGCTTGCGTGCATGAGATGGAAGGTATTCAATAACCTCCATGAGTGGGACCATCGTAAGGCGATCGCCCGGCCGTAAAGGCACCCCGCAAGCGGAGCCGCCATCGAAATTACCACAGACCGTGGCCGAAGTATTGGACCGGCACGTGACGCTGCAAGTGGAATCGATCGACCGCATGTATTTGCACGTAATCGTAGGCCGATTGCAGATCCTGGAGGGGGCACTTCGCTTCCTTCGTGGGCAACGAGCCTCGGCTCTCCGCTTCGCCGATCCGATGGTGCAGAGCCTCTGGAACGCTTTACTGCTTTTCGATCTGTTGCCGGCCGGATTCTCCAACCGGGACCTGCGGCGCAAATTGGCCGACTTGCGGGGCCAGCCCGTCGCTCAATTCACCCAAGGCCGTATGACCTATCAACTGCGCCGGCTCCGCCTTCACGGCCTGATCGAACGGATTCCCAAGACCCATCGCTACCAACTCACGAAATTCGGATTCCGCGTCGCCGCTTTTTGTACCCGCACTTACTCCAGAATTCTGCGGCCGGGCCTCGGACTTGTGCTGCCGGCTACGTCATCCTTCCAACTTCGTTGCGCCGCAGTTTCGATAAACTCGAACAGGAGGTCGAATCTTGGGTGCAACAGGCCAGACTGGCTGCGTAAAACTTGACGCAAAGACAACAAGTTTTCTGCCTCAAGGAATCTAGGACGACCAGTTGATGCGGAACTCCGGGTAGAGCGTCAGGCCTCCGCAGGCGTAGATGGTTTGACCGGTGATGTAGGAGGCCTCGTCCGAGGCAAGAAAAGCGAAAACGGACGCAATCTCTTCCGACTCTCCGGAGCGTCCCATGGGAATATGGGCTTCGACACCGGCACGAGCCTTGGGATCATCTTTCCAGGCCTTGTTGATGGGCGTAATGATGGCGCCGGGGCCGACCGCATTTACACGGATTCCGCGATCGGCATACTCGAGCGCGAGCGTGCGCGTCATGTTTCCCATCGCGCCTTTGCTCAGCGAGTAAGCGACAAAATCCGGCTTGGGGATGATCTGATGCACGCTCGAATTGCTCAGAATCACACCACCTCCGCCGCGGGCGAGGAAGTGCCGCAGCGCCTCCCGCGCGCACATGAAGGCGCCGCGGATATTGGTGTTCATGACGCCGTCATAATCGGCCATTTCCACTTTGTCGCTCGCGGCCTGCTTCTGCCATCCCGCGTTATTGACCAGCACGTCCAGACGGCCGAACGCAGCAAGCGTTTCAGCGAACATCTTCTTCACGTCCTCTTCCTGCGAGACGTCGCCGTAAACGGTGATGTGTCTGGCCTCCGAGTGGCCGTTGGCGGCGGATGCCTGCTGCGCGGCAGCGAGCGTCTGTTTGGCCGCGTCAGGATTGGTGCGGAAGTTGATCGATACACTGCAACCTTCTTCGGCGAAGCGGATAGCCGTGGCATTTCCGATGCCTGTAGTTGCTCCGGTAACTAAAACGAATTTGCCCTTAAGTCCCTTCATCGCTCTCCAGTGTACTGATAACGAGGGGGCTTCTGCAGGGGTGGCAAGGCGTGGCGGGCGAAAGCGCCTGCCCCTCCCCATCTGACGTGACGTTAGTAACGAAGATGTATCGCCAGACCTGTCGCACGCCCGTTTTACCCCGGACGGCAGGTCGGACTCGGGACCCGCCGCTGGCTATAATAGTGATGAACCCACCCCATGCACCAACAACTCACTGAACGTGTGAATGACTCCGATCCTCGCGAAACAGCGGAATGGATCGAGGCCCTGGATCAAATCCTGGATGAAGTTGGACCCAACCGGGCTGCCTTTCTCCTGGAACAACTTTCCAATCGTGCCAAATGGGCCGGAGTTGATCTTCCGCTGCGCTTCACCACCGACTACATCAACACCATTCCGACCCAGGATGAAGTCCCCTATCCCGGCGATCGCGCGCTGGAGCGGCGTATCAAGAGCATCATCCGGTGGAACGCCATGGCCATGGTATCTCGGCAGAACAAGCATGATCACGGCATCGGCGGCCACATTTCCACTTATCAGTCGCTTGCGACCTTGCTCGAGGTCGGCTTCAATCATTTCTTCCACGCGAGCTATGGCGACCAACCCGGCGACTTTATCTATTTTCAAGGCCACGCGTCGCCCGGTGTTTATTCCAGGGCTTTTGTGGAAGGGCGTTTGAGCGAAAAGACCCTGGAGAATTTCCGCCACGAGCTGCGCGGGGAGCCGGGCCTTTCCTCCTATCCCCATCCCTGGTTGATGCCGAATTTTTGGAACTTCCCGACCGTCTCCATGGGTCTCGCTCCGATCAATGCGATTTACCAGGCGCGCTTCATGCGCTATCTGGAGAATCGGAATCTGATTCCGAAAACCGACCGCAAAGTGTGGGCCTTTCTGGGCGACGGCGAAACCGACGAACCGGAATCGCTGGGAGCGATTACGCTAGGTTCCCGCGAGAAGCTGGATAACCTGATTTTCGTGGTCAACTGCAACCTGCAGCGGCTCGATGGACCGGTGCGCGGCAACGGGCAGATCGTGCGCGAACTCGAGTCCGCCTTCCGCGGCGCGGGTTGGAACGTGATCAAATGCCTGTGGAGCGAAGACTGGGATCCGCTGCTCGCCAAGGACACTTCGGGGAAGCTCGTTCAACTCATGAACGAGACGGTAGACGGCACCTATCAGGCCTGCAAAGCCAAGGGCGGAGCGTACGTTCGCAAGGAGTTCTTCGGAAAATATCCCGAGACCGCCAAGCTGGTGGAAGACATGACCGACGAAGAGATCGGCAAGTTACGGCGCGGCGGGCACGATCCCAAGAAGGTCTACAACGCCTATAAGGCAGCCGTCGAATACAAGGGCGGTCCCACGGTGGTTCTGTGCAAGACCGTTAAGGGCTACGGCTTGGGCGACGCGGGCGAAGGACGTAACTACACGCATAGCCAGAAGGAACTGAACGAGAAGGCTATGGAGCATTTCCGCGGCCGGTTTGAAATCCCGGTTTCGGATGAGGCGGCTCGCGAGGGTGCGTTCTATAAACCGCCCGACAGCAGTCCTGAAATGGCGTATATGCACGAGCGCCGCCGGGTGCTGGGCGGGTATATGCCGGCTCGTAAAGTGGGTCCGGCGCAGTTCCAGGCTCCGCCACTCGATTATTTCAGTGACATGCTGGCCGGTTCCCACGGACCCGATCCTTCCACCACCATGGCATTCGTCAAGCTGCTGACCAAGCTCATGAAACATCCGCAAGTGGGTCAGCGTGTAGTCCCCATCGTGCCCGACGAAGCGCGTACTTTCGGCATGGAAGCCATGTTCCGCCAGTTCGGCATTTACGCCAGCCAGGGCCAGCTTTACAAGCCTCACGATTCCGACATTCTGCTGTATTACAAGGAGTCAAAGGACGGTCAGATTCTCGAAGAGGGTATTACCGAGGCGGGCTCTATGGCGTCGTTCACCGCCGCGGGAACGGCCTATTCGAATTACCAACTCGACATGATCCCGTTCTTTATTTACTATTCGATGTTCGGATTCCAGCGCATCGGCGATTTGGTATGGGCTTTTGCGGACTCGCGCGGTAAGGGCTTCCTGATGGGCGGCACGGCCGGCCGTACGACCCTGACCGGCGAGGGCCTGCAGCACCAGGACGGGCACAGCCTGGTCCTCGCCAGCACAGTTCCGACGCTCGCTAGTTATGATCCGGCCTATGCGTATGAATTAGCGGTGATCATCCAGGACGGCATCCGCCGGATGTACCAGGAGCGGGAGGATCTGTTCTACTACCTCACGGTCTATAACGAAAACTACGCGCAGGTTGCGATGCCGGAAGGCGCGGCGGAGGGCATTCTCAAGGGCATTTACAAGTTCAAAGCGGCAGCGCCCGACCAGCCGAAGGCCAAGTCCAGAAACAAGCTGCAACTTTTCGGCAGCGGACCGATGCTCCCGGAAGCGGTGAAGGCCCAGGCTATGCTGGCCGAGAAGTATAATGTCGCCGCTGACGTCTGGAGCGTCACCAGTTATAACGAGCTGCGCCGCGAAGCTTTACGGGTGGAGCGCTGGAACCGGCTGCATCCGGGCGAGCCGGCGAAGAAACCATTCATCCAGCAGGTCATGGAATCCGTCGAGGGACCGATCGTGGCGGCGTCGGATTACATGAAGATTGTCCCGGATCAGATTGCTCCGTGGCTGCCGGGACGCATGGTCACGCTGGGCACCGATGGTTTCGGCCGCAGCGACAATCGCCAGTATTTGCGGAA
Source organism: Terriglobia bacterium (assembly GCA_963747535.1). Classification (GTDB taxonomy): domain Bacteria; phylum Acidobacteriota; class Terriglobia; order Bryobacterales; family Bryobacteraceae; genus CAVVFX01. The sequence goes on along the minus strand of CAVVFX010000021.1, from coordinate 47,312 downwards.
ACACTTTGAGGTCAACGCGGAAGCGATCGCGGCCGCGGCGCTGTCGAGACTTGCCCGGGACGGCAAGTTCGACGTTAAGAAGGCGGTCAAAGCATTCGGCGAACTCGGAGTTGACCCCGAAAAAATCGACCCCGCGCGAGCGTAGCGTGGTGGGATAGAGTGCAGTCCGTCCAGGGGCAGGCGCGAGCCTGCCCCTAACTATTTCCTCCAGAATCACTAAAGTCCCCGCCATTACTGTCCGATAAAGAGAGTGAGGCTACGTGCCTCGGAAAGCGAATCTCACGAGACAGTCTCCAATGAGCAAAACCACTCTCCTGAAAGCCCCACCCGCATCTAAAGGCCGCCCGGCAACCAGATTAGGCCAAAGCAGTCACAACCGGACTTCCGCTCCCAAGGCAAGTGCTAGGCCGGTATCGGTCTCACATGGAGGAAATTCGGCGTTTCAAGATCTGAAGCTAGCCCGGCGCATTGGCATCGATGCAGCCAATCTGGAGGTTCGCCGCGAGTTCGTCCGGCTGACAGTCCGGGAGAGTGATTTGTTGCAGGATCTGTTGCCTTGGGCGAAATCGGTGGCGCCGGAAATCGCCAGGGAATTCTACGATTTTCAATTTTCCTTCCCTCCCACTCTCCGTTTCTTCGAACGCATCGCGACCCAAAAGGGACTGCCGTTGGCGAAGCTGCGAAGTGCTCTGGAGCAGGCCCAGGCAGTGTATTTCATCGATATTTTCGAAGGCGCCGCAACCACCTGGGGTCTCGAATACTTCGAGAGGCGATTGCGAATCGGTTTGGTGCATGACCGGATCAATCTTCCGTTCAAGTGGTATATCGGGTCATACGGTGAACTCCAGCGCCTGATCACAGCCCACTTGCGCCGCGACGTCAAGAATAAAGATCGCCTCTTCGAGGTTCAGACAGCGATCTTCAACGTACTGAACTTCGATATGCAGGCGGTCGGCGATTCCTTTCTCCTCAATACCCTGGAATCGATGGGGCTCGACCTGGGCGCGGTAGAAGCGGCCCCCGGTGCGGACAAAACCGAGCATCTGGATCAGATCAAAGCGGCGGTCTCTACGCTGTTGGAACAGGCGAGCGCCCTCGCCGGAGATCGTCTGCACGACCCGGTGCTCGAGAAAAAGATTAGTGCGGCAGGTCGTCTGGGCGAGGCGTTCTCAAACCTCCGTGCGACGCTTGCCTCCTTTGCCACACGGGTCGATGCCCTGGCGAACGGAGATTTGCAGCATGTTTCGCTTTGTTCCGTCGAGCATACGGATCTGACGGGGCAAATCCTCGGCGGCGCCCTAGGGCGCCTGCTGAACAATCTGCAGCGTTTTATTGTTGAGATGGACCGCATGGCGGTGGACCATAATGCGGGTGAAATCGATGCGGTAATCCCCGTGAATCAATTCGAAGGCGTCTACCGAACTATGGCGGTGGGCGTAAATGAGATGGTATCCGGGCATATTGCCGTTAAGAAGAAGGCCATGGCCTGTATTGCCGAGTTCGGCGTTGGGAATTTCGACGCCCACCTTGAGAAATTCCCAGGCAAGAGAGCGTTCATTAACGACGTCATCGAGCAAGTACGGTCAAATCTCCGCAAGCTCATGGCCGATGTTGATAGCCTGATCGGCGCCGCGCTGGCCGGAAAGTTGTCGCGACGTGTGGATGCTGCGAGGCACGAGGGCGATTACCGGCGGATCGTCGAAGGAATCAACTCCACCCTGGACGCGATTGTCACGCCCATGCGCGGATTTATCCATAGCGCCCAATCGCTTTCGGTTTCCGCGGAACAACTGACCAATATCAGCCAGCAGTTGGCCGCCAACGCCGAGGAAACGGCAGTTCAGGCCAACGCCGTCTCGGCCGCAAGTGAAGAGGTTTCGCGGAATGTGTCGGTGGTTTCGACTGGAACCGAGGCCATGTTGTCGTCGATCGTTGAGATCTCCAAAAGTGCTCACGATGCGGCGCGCATCGCGCGAACCGCAGTCGGCACTGCAGAAGGTGCGAATAAAACCGTGGCTAAGCTGGGAGACTCCAGTGCGGAGATCGGCAAGGTCATAAAAGTCATCACGTCGATTGCTGAGCAAACCAACCTGCTCGCGCTCAATGCCACGATTGAAGCGGCACGAGCCGGTGATGCCGGTAAGGGGTTTGCCGTGGTGGCTAACGAGGTGAAGGAACTCGCCAAAGGGACCGCAAGAGCTACTGAGGAGATCGGCCAGAAGATCTCAGCTATCCAGCACGACACCCGGAGCGCGGTGGAGGCTATTGCTGAGATCGGCTCGATTATCAATCAGATCAACGACGTTTCCAATACCATTGCTTCAGCCGTCGAGGAGCAGACGGCCACGACCAACGAAATTGGCCGGAATGTCTCCGAAGCGGCTAACGGCACTGGAGAAATCGCACGCAACATCTCGGGTGTAGCCACTGCCGCCCAGAGCACTACCGAAGGAGCCTCGCAGACCCAAAGCGCAGCCGTGGCTCTTGCAGAAATGGCGGCAGATCTGCAATTGCTGGTCGCCAAGTACGAAGTTTGACGCGCGCCTAGGCTACCTAGTCTAGTCTAGCCCAAGCGCTCCCTCAGTTGGCGCAGAGCTTTCAAGCCTTCTCCCGCGACCTGGCTATCGGGGTCCTGACTCATCTGCTGGAGATAGGGGAGAGACTGGGCGTCACCGCTGGCCGCGAGCACCCTCGCGAGATAGATCTTCTCCTCGCGGGTGCCCGATTGGAGGGGTTGGTAGAGCAGGCTACGGACCTCTGGGAGCCGCGCTGCCTCGACAAGTAATGGATAGGCTTCACCCGCATAAGCCGCCGAATTCAGAGTATTGATCAGGTACTGCAGCGGGCTGAATTCCGAGAGCTGTGCCTGGCCTTCCATGACCAGAGCGAAAGCCTGGGAGAGCCTGGGTGAGGTCTTGTCCTCGTCCTTGTAGACCGCGTCAATGGCCCCGGTGTCAGACGCGCTGCGCATGCGTCCCAAACCTTCGGCCGCAGCGCCCCTGGTTCGAGGGTCCTTGTCACGCAAATACTGGATCAGGATCGGACGGCTTTCCGCGGACGGCATCCTGGCTAACGCCATCAGCGCTGCCCGCTTCACTTTCGGATTGCGGGTCTCGTTGAAAACACGAATCAGGTCGGGGATCGCTTCCCGATTGGCCAGGATACCGGTGGTTTCGATCGCCGCCAGTTGCACTCGCTCGTCAAGGTCGCGCAGCACGAATTGAACGCGCGGTCCGGCTGCAGGATCACGGATCTTCTCAAGTGCCACGAGCGCTTCATACATTAAGCCCGAGTCCTTCGATCGCAACGCGGCCACCAGATCGGGAACGGCAGCCTGACCTCGCAGGATCCCGGCTGCCCGGGCGGCGTTGGCGCGGCTATCCATGCTGCTCCCGCCGCGCACCAACTGCCCCAGGGCTGCAATCACCTCTGGACGAACCCGGATGAACGAATCGATGATCTGATCGTTGGTATCGGTAAAGTGCGATTTAATGGTCGAGCCGACGCGACTGATTTTCGATGCCATGCCGGTCCTGACGTATCCGGGCAGGTAGAAATTGACCAGACCGTCAGTCGCGCGCATCTGCACTTCGGGATCGTTATCGCGGGTGGCTTTGACCAGCGGGTCGAGGACTGCGGAGCCACCGATCTCGATCAAGGCTTTGACGGCTTCAATGCGAACCTGTACGTCCTGGTTGTCGAGATAACCGGTGAGTTGGGGCACCGCACGCGGTCCCAGTTTCACGGCGTTATGAACATCCTTCGGAGTTTGCGCGAGCGCTGCACCGGCCAGCCAAACGCACAAGACGAAGATTGGAGAGCGCATACCTACTATCCTATCTATAGCAGCCTGTCCGCGGAGGAAACCTCGAGATCACGGAAAGCCTGGAGAACGGTCCTGCCCGCGATTAACGGCTGTCGCAAGTTATCTGACGAATTCGACTTCGATGCGTTTCGGTATTAAACCGGCTTCATATCCGAGGTCGAGCAATTTCTGGGCGGCCTTGGGGACTACCTCGCCACAATCGACCGTATAATGATTGACGTACATGCCGACGAACTTCTCGGCCAGGCGTGTATCCATATCGCGGGCGAACTGCAGCGCATAAGACAATGCTTCGTCGTGATTGTCGAGCGCGTATTGAATGCTCTCGCGCATCATCCGGCAACACTCGGTCTGCGTTTCGCGCGGCAGGGAGCGCAAGAGAGCGTTCGCGCCCAGAGGCAGCGGCAACTGATATTTAGTCTTCCACCATTTCCCGAGGTCCAGGATGCGGTGGAAACCGCCTCGTGTGTAAGTCAACTGCGCTTCGTGAATGATCAGGCCAATGTCTGCGGCGCCCTGTTGGACGGCTTCGAGGATCTTGTCGAACGGCACGACCACTTCCACAAAGTCGGGTTCGAGGATTTTCGCCGCCAGGTAAGCGGTGGTCAGTTTCCCGGGTATCGCAATCTTTTTGCCCTTGATCTCCTCTGGTTCCATGGGTTTGAGGGCGACCAGCATGGGGCCATAACCGTCCCCGATACTGGAGCCGCTAGCCATCAAGGCATACTTGTCGGCGACGTACGGGTAGGCGTGATAAGAGATCGCGGTGAGATCGTACTCACCTGCGCGGGCTTTCTGATTCAGAGTTTCGATATCCGAAAGAACGTGCTTGAACGAGACCAACTGCGACCTGACTTTCTTGGTCGCGAGCCCGTAAAACATGAACGCGTCATCAGAGTCAGGGCTGTGGGCGGTAGAGATTTCTCGGATGTTGGAGTTGCTCATACAGAGAGGAGACGGAATTCCCAGTATGACATGGAGGGGCACTGAGGAAGGGAAAATGTGAAGGGCGACATCGGCTAGCGGAATAAAACTACGACTCTTGCGGACGGTATCATCAATTTCGCGCTTGGCGCGAGGAACATGACGGAAGAGAATTCTTTCCGGTTCATCCGATCCACCGTTCGAATCGCGTACTACCTGTTTCTTGCCTGCCAGCCGGTATCGCCCTGTGCGTTGTCCGGTTCTATAATTACCTCCTTGCTGACTCGTCAAACGAGGCAAACAACGTGCCTGGTACGTTCCAGGCTCTTCCTCTTCGCGAAGCGGGAAACCCTTATTAGAACTGGCTTCCTGACTTCATGTTGCTCCCGTTTCGAAGCGATGTCAACTACTTTTACGCGTGAGGTGCGAAGCTATTTTTGCGCTATTATTTTGCGCTATGTCAGGCGTCTCGGGCTTGCGTGGTTTGCGGCTGGCGTGAAATCATCAAACTTCGTGCACATCGATCCTTCAGCCCTCATCGCGCCCACTGCGCGAGTCCATCCCGACGCCGTTATTGGCCCCGCTACGCGTGTCGGTGAGTTCTGCGTCATCGAGCAGGACGTTGTCATCGGAGCGAACTGTTTGTTCGAGCCGTATGTGTTCGTGAAGCGCTGGACACAAATGGGCGATCATAACGAGATCTCGTCCGGCACCGTGCTGGGGAGCGATCCGCTGGACAAGAACTTCACCGGTGCGCGGAGCTACCTGCGGATCGGCAACGGGAACAAGATCCGGGAACATTTCACTATTTCGCGCGGGACTAAGCCCGAAGCAGAAACCGTCATCGGCGACGGGAACTACGTCATGACTTCAGGACATATAGCGCACGATTGCCGGATCGGCAGCAACACGGTGATCTGCAGTTGCGTACTGGTGGCGGGCTACGTCGAGGTCGAGGACCAGGCGTTTATCTCGGGGCCGCTGGGGATTCATCAGTTTTCCAAAATCGGCCGTCTGGCCATGATCGGCGGGATGACGCGGGTGAACCAGGACGCGCCACCGTTCTTCATGTACGCCGGCTCGCCGATGGAGCCAAAGGGTTTGAACCTGGTGGGGTTGAAACGCGCCGGCTTCAGCGTGGCAGAGGTTCAACGGCTGAAGACGGCATATACGCTGCTTTATCGATCTGGGCTGAAATTGGCGTACGCGCTAGAGCGAATCGAGAGGGAACTGCCGTCAGAGGCGACCTTGCATCTCGTCGGGTTCATTCGCAAGAGCCGGCGCGGGATCTGCAGGGAATAACTCCAATTTTCTCCGTGAGGCAGACCGCGTGGTTAAAAGGCCTAAAGTATTCTTGACCATTGGCCGATAGAACCATTGAGAACGGACTATGGCAACAGCGACCGCCGAACCCAAGCATTTTTCCCAAGGCCCGAAGCCCTGTGAGGCTTCTGCAGCCGACCCGCGTAGCGGGAAATATTTGACCTTTCGTCTTGCCCGCGAAGAGTTCGCGATCCAGGTGTTGCGAGTGCGCGAAATCATGGGTCTACAGGACATCACGGCGGTTCCCCAAACGCCTCATTACATGAAGGGCGTGATCAACTTGCGAGGGAAGATCGTCCCCGTGATCGGACTGCGGTCGAAGTTCGGTTTTCCGGAGGTCGAAGCGACGCCCGCCAGTTGCATCATCGTAGTCCAGCTGCACTCGGGGCGCGAAATGTTGCTCATGGGCTTGCTGGTGGACGCTGTGTCGGAAGTGCTCAACTTCGCTGCCGGAGATATCGAGGACACGCCGGACTTCGGACAAGGCGTTAGTACGCCCTATCTTCTGGGAATTGCCAAAATGAAGGGAACAGTGAAAATTCTGCTGAACATCGATGAGGTTCTCAGTTCGTCAGATGTGCAGAATATGGAGGGTATTCTGCAATAGGTGTACGCTGTGGGAGTTGAACTCTTTTTATCTGGGCGTTGATGGCGGACAGTCGAGTACGAAGGCGGTAATCGGTGATACCTCCGGGCGCATACTCGGCCGTGGCTCGGCCGGTCCTTGCAACCATGTTTCGGCCGATGAGGCGAGGGCTAAGTTCCTGCGAACTATCGGCGAATGTGTTTCGGCGGCTCGCGTAGCTGCGGAACTCGGCAGGGACGTTCGCTTTCGGGCGGCCTGTTTCGGGATGAGCGGGGGCCCGGAAGATAAACAAGCCCTGCTGAAAGAGGTCGTCGATGCGGATCAATGGTTGGTTACTCACGATGGGATGATCGCTCTGTCGGGGGCGCTGGCAGGCGAAAACGGCATCGTGGCGATTGCGGGTACGGGATCGCTCGTGTTCGGACGCAACGGTTCGCGCGTTATGCGGGCCGGCGGCTGGGGCTACGTCTTCGGCGATGAAGGGGGCGCGTTTTGGATCGCCAAGCAGGCCTTACGTGCGGCCCTCCGTTACGAGGAGGGTTGGGGCGAGAAGACCCGGTTGCATGCGATGCTGCTCGCGGCGACCGGAGCAAAGAGTGCCAATGAAGCTTTGCACCGGTTCTATACGCCTGGGTGGCACCGCTCCCGGGTGGCTAGACTGGCGTCTGAGGTGGACAAGGCGGCCGAGTCTGGAGATGAGGCTGCAGCCGGGATTCTACGCGAGGCTGGTGAAGTACTGGCGGAGTTCGTTGCGGCGGTCCGCAACGGGCTTTGGAGTCAAGGCGAACCGGTTACCGCCAGCTTCATTGGCGGAGTGTTCCGAAGCGCGGCGGTGCTCGCGCGTTTCGGCGAAGTGCTGCAGGCGGACTGCAACATCGACGTGCGCCCTCCCATATGGGGCGGAGAAGCAGGCGCACTGATCGAGGCCTACCGTCTGGCGGGAATCCGCGTGAGCTTGCGGGAAGAGTGATTTTCCTTTCCTGATAAGCTCATAGTTTCATATGGCGAAACTATCGATTCAAGATCTCGAACTGAAAGGCAAACGCCTGTTCATCCGGGTGGACTTCAATGTGCCACTAGCGCCCGGAGGTAAGGAGATAACGAGCGATAAGCGAATCAAAGCTGCTATCCCGACGATTCGCTACGCTCTCGATCATGGCGCGGCCGTGATTCTCGCGTCGCATCTCGGCCGTCCGAAGGGAAAGCGGAACCCCGAGATGAGCCTCGCGCCCTGTGCCGTCCGTCTGGCTGAACTGCTCAAGATGGAGGTTAAAATCGCTCCGGATTGCATTGGCCCTGAGGTGGAAGGGATGCTTCCTAAACCAGGCGAGGTGTTGCTCCTCGAGAACCTGCGTTATCACCCGCAAGAAGAAGCCAACGATCCTGAATTTTCCAGGCAACTGGCTGCTCTTTGCGAAGTCTATGTGAATGACGCCTTCGGGACCGCACATCGCGCGCACGCATCGACCGTCGGAATGATCGCTTACGTGAAACAGGCTGGGGCTGGTCTGTTGATGGAGAAGGAACTGAAGTACCTCACGATGGTCACGCAAAATCCGCAGCGGCCGTCGATTGCCATTCTGGGCGGCGCGAAGGTCTCGGACAAGATTGAAGTGATCGAAAATCTCGCCAAGATCGTCGATAAGCTTTTGATCGGCGGCGCCATGGCATATACGTTCCTCAAGTCGCAGGGACAGCCCGTCGGCAAGTCGCTGGTGGAGGATGACAAGCTGGAACTGGCCAGCAGTTTACTCAAACAGTTCGGTGACAAGATCGTGCTGCCGGTCGATCACGTGGTCGCCTCCGAACTGAAGGAAGGCGCTGAGAACGAAACCGTCGAGACCGTTCCGGAGGGAAAAATGGGCCTCGACATCGGCCCCAAGACCATTGAAAACTTCTCGAAGATTATTGCGGGAGCCAAGACGATCATTTGGAACGGTCCCATGGGCGTCTTCGAGAAGCCGCCATTCGATAAGGGAACGGTGGCTCTTGCTAAGGCTGTTGCCGAGTCCGGCGCGGTATCCGTAGTCGGCGGCGGCGATTCGGAAAAAGCCATCAAGAGCGCCGGCGTGACCGACAAGATCTCGCACGTGTCGACCGGCGGCGGAGCATCACTCGAATTCCTCTCCGGAATTGAATTGCCGGGCGTGGCCGCGCTCACAGATAAGTAGCTCAGGCCATCAGCACGAGCGCGTCCTGCATCTCTCCGGTGACGGACGCGCTCGTTTCGTCGACGAACATATCGATTTCAGAGCGGACGCCGAAGTCATCCAGATAAATTCCCGGCTCTATGGAGAAGCACAAGCCCGGAATGATGCGCCGTTCGTCGTGCGTTTCAAAATTGTCCATATTCGCGCCGGAGCCGTGAATCTCCTGACCGATTGAATGCCCTGTACGGTGAACGAACGCTTTGGCGTAGCCGCGGCTGCTGATGTAATTGCGGGTAGCGTCATCCACTTCGAATCCGCGAATGGATCGCCGGGCCTGAATCGCTGACTGCACCGCGTGAATGCCGGCATTGCGCGCATCTCTTACGATTTCGAATACCTCTCGAATTCTCGCCGGCGGCTCAGCGCCGCAGAAACCGGTCCAGGTGATGTCGTAGTAGACCGAATCCGGCTGGTCGAGTTTCGCCCACATATCGAGCAGCACGAAATCACCTTTGCAAATCGGCATGGACAGTTGGACCGACGGCTCGTAATGCGGATCCCCAGCATGCGCATTCACTCCCACGATGGGACCCGATTCGGTAATCAATCCGCGCTCGGCAAACCGCGCCTTGACGAAGTCGTGAACCTCGATCTCCGATGTGCCGGCGCCGGACCGCAGTTTCTCCCGTATCAATTGGAAAGCCTCTTTGCGGATCGGATCGACTCTTCGTCCAGCTTCGAAATGCGATTCGCGCGCGCGGGCGTCGAGGCGAGCCTCGAAATACTGCACCAATTCAGCGGAACTTACAATCTCAGCGCCTGCCGCCTTTACCAGTTCAATCGTGCCTGCGTCAACCAACGAAACATAGGGAATCGCGCAATTCGGCGAATACTGCATCGCGACCCGCCGCGCTTCGCCGAGGAGGCTCCGGATTCCGGCCGCCTGCTCCTGCCATGTGGAGTACCTCAGCTTGACTCCTGGAAGCTCGTCCAGCATTTTCGATTCGATACGGTGCACCAGTCCGCGCGGTTCACCATCGGCCGGGATGAAAAAATACCAGCGGCGGCTGACGTGGCCCTTGGGCCCGAGTCCGAGAATGCGATACGCCAGCGGGTCGCGCTGATGGTGATCAAAAAAGAGCCAGCCATCGAGCTTGGACTGGCGTAGTTGTTCCTGAATTTCAGCTAGTTTCATTTTTCTACCTGCTCCGTTTGGGGCGCGTGAACGTGCCAATCGATTTGCGCGTGGAGATCAACCAGGCCAGCTGCCTGACGCTCCGAGACCACGTCAAAGGCCAGCACGTCATCCAACCAGTCGTGGCTCGACCCATCGGAATTTTGTGTCGCGACGGTCAGCGTATACTGCTGGGGCGTCAGGTTGCAGCTGAATCGGAAAGTGACTTCCACTTCCTGGCCCGGCTCAATCGTTCCGGTATCGAACTTCTCCACTCTGGTATTAGTGCCGTACACGTCGATGCCGATTCTGGTGCGGATCAGCACTCCCACCATAGGCTGAATCGTGCGGCGATGATATCGGGTGCGAATGCGAATGCCCATCACCTGACCGCTCAGGAACACCAGAGAAGACCGCCCTTCCTCGTCGACCAACTGGACATCGAGAACTTCGCTCGATCCATCGCCGTGGCGGAAGCTCGATCGCAGGGACGTCGACCTTTGCGATTTCTCGCGATCGCTTTTCTGGCGCTCCAGCACCATGCCAATGTAGCGGTCGATCACGTCCTTGGGCGACCCGATCGCTTCGATCTTTCCGTTGAGCAGGAACACGGCGCGGTGTGAGAGTTGTTTCACGAGCCCGAGATCGTGCGAGACGAACAAGATCGTCACGCCTTTATCTTTGAGCTCTTCAAATTTGCGGATGCAGCGATTGGCGAAGATCGCGTCGCCCACCGCGAGCGCTTCGTCGACGATGAGAATCTCCGGGTCGACGTGAATGGCAGTAGCGAACGCCAGACGGACGTACATGCCTGACGAGTATTCCTTCACGGGACGGTCGATGAAGTCGCCGATACCGGCAAAGTCCTCTATTCCGGGAAGCATACGCGCGATTTCCGCAGGGCTGAATCCGAGAATCTCCCCGTTGAGAAAAACGTTTTCCCGTCCCGTAAATTCGGGGTTGAAGCCGGCGCCCAGTTCCAGCAGGGCGGCTAATCTTCCACGCGTGACGACACGGCCGGTGGTGGGTTGCAATATGCCACTGACGATCTGCAGGAGAGTGCTCTTGCCACAGCCGTTCGGACCGATTAGACTGACGATTTCGCCCTTTCCGACTTCGAAGGTGATGTCGCGGAGGGCCCAGAACTCCTTCGGCCGCATGGAGACAAAAGGAGCTAGTTGCTTGAGCCGGTCAGACGGTTTGTCAAAGAGGCGGTAGACTTTCGAAATTCCCTGGATGGCAAGCACGATAAAGAACCAAGATACCGTACTGCTGCCTCGTGGGACGGGCGTCAGCCTGTCCCCCCATCAGGGAATCATGAAACTCCGCGGAGCTTGCGTTTGGAGTGGAGACGGATACCCAATCAGGCAGTATTGATCGAGTGCGAATAACACCACGGATTCCACGCCCGCGCCTGCTGCCTTGGCGGCTTCTTTCTGCCACGGAGTCGTGGGGTCCGAAATCCCCGCGAGATGGCTCACCTGGCTCGTGGGAAAGCCCATTTCCATGGGTAATTCGATCGATGCGGTGATGAGAGTCAGATCGCGGTCGCCCGTAAAAGTGAAATTCTCGGTTTTGAAGCAATTGAGGCTAGCGGGGGTCCAACTGGCACGCGGCAGATTAATCACTCGAGTAAATGAATACGCGTTGGTGTCTGGTGGATACAGAACCTCGAACTGCGTCCCGGGTTGACTCTGACTGACGAACTGCTGAATCGATTGAGTAAATGCGCCGATAAGCGTTGGCAGGAATTGTGCTTCATCGGGATAACTTGCCGGGTTCGCGGTGTTACTCGCGATCGTAGCCAGCGGCCGGCCGTACTTAGCCGCAAACTGCGACTGCGTGTAAGCGTCGTAGAAGGGGAGACCCGAACCGTCAGACGCAAAATACCACCATTGCACCTCGCCAAATTGCAGGTACGGAATCTGACCGGCATTGACCATCAATTGCGCCATGTCGGCGTAAACCTGTTGCCAAAATGCCAGGCTGGCGGGCGAGAAATTGGTCTGCAGTGATGGTGTAGTGAGGATTGCCGGCGACCCGCTGGGATATCGCTGAGCAATTCCAGCTGCAACTGAAGGATCACCGAACTGCAATTCCATGCTGCATGATGCTGTTGCCTGGATGCCATAGCTATTCAGCGCCTTGAAGAAACTCGTAGACCAGTCCCGGCACGCGCGGTTGATACGGGGAAAGGCTGCAAGGTCGGTGCGCCAGCCACAAAAATCGCCAACGTCGTTCACTCCGCCGCTATCGCCGTTGACGCCGCCGGTCAGGTGGCTAGAACTGGCGACCGCGGTCATGGTTGCGGAGTTGGTCGTAACTGCGATCGTCACGCTATTCCCATCCGTGCCCATCGCGCGAGACTGGATCGTAAGACTGGTTCCGCTCGCGGTCGCCCATACGGACGTATAACCACTGTTAAGCCTCAGCGCAAAAGCCTGCGCGATGGTCGTCGTCGTGTCGCCCGACAGATGGAGATGACTGATTGTATTCGGCGATTGTCCAGAGCCGGCGATTCCAATTGACAGAGTTGTAATCACGTTCGGATCCGCAATCCCGCCGAACTGTATTGTGCCGGTAGCATACACCTGTCCCACGCGCACCAGTTCAAAAAACCAGAGCGCCCCGACATAATGATTTGCCCGTCCTGTAAATCCCAACATATCGATCAGCCACGCAGTCCGTTCCGGCGCAAGCGCACTCGAATGCTCCGTGTCCCAGTCGGTCGCGAGCGTCATCTTGGCGAAAGGCGGGAAGGCCGGCAATTGCTGAGCAGGTACCGCCAACTCGATAAAGTCCAGGTATAAGTAAGTTCCGAGGTCGCCAGTATGTTGAATGTTGAGGGTGTGCGTCCCGGGTTGCACCGTTCCAGCCGGCAGGCGAATCAACACATCCTCTGCGGACAAAGCTAAACTGAACGGCGAAGAGGTGATGTTATCGATCTCAACAGTCAACCGGGCGCCCTCAGTAGCCATTCGTGTGCCGATGTAAACATCGAACACACGCTCGGCCCAGAACTGGTAGGTGCAGGCCGCGAGCGGCGTCGTTGTGCAATGGATGAATCCGCCGGAGAAGTTACCTTGGGAAGACGTCCAACCCGACGTATAAACCAGTGCGTCCGAATCGTCTTCAATTCGACGGGAGCCGGGACCCGCCACGGAGTAAATCAAGTTCGTTCCGGTCACGGACCAGTTACTGACGGTCACCGAGAATTCGGCTGCCTGAAAAGCTGCCAGCTGCAAATCCGCTGCATACGTCCAACGCATTTTCCGGATCTTATTAGTGGGAATCGGTAACTGATTGACATCGGCGAGCTGGGTGAAGTCCAGCGTATAGGCCCATGTCGAGGGAGATTGCCCGCCGCTGAACTGCTGTGCGACGGGTTGCCATAATTCGGTCGCCGCGGGCCCTGACACTGTTCCATACGCACCCAACCAGTTTCCGTTCGCTCCGGAATAGGACGTGGCCGTCGGAAGAATGGTGAGAGTAATCGCGGCGCCATTGGCCGCTGCCGTGACAATCGTGGAAAACGCATTGATCACGACGGCCAGTTCATTGGCAGCCGTCTCCAGCGTGTCCTCGCTGGCGATGGTGTAGTTATAGTGATTCTCAGCCCACTCGAGTTCTATGAGGTCGCCTACCGTGATGGCGCCGGACAAGGTGAAAGTTGCCGAGGCCTGTACCGGGGTGCCGGACGCGGACGTTGCATGCGCGAGCAGAGGAACATAGTAAACCTGCTCGCCGGATCCCGGATCAGCCCAGATTCGTAAGGATGGCCAGTCGACGGTTGGATAAAGGGTCGAGTCGGGCGGAATGCAATTCACGCGCGTTTCCTGATAGCTGAGCACGATCCCGCTCAGGTCGCCATCCGGCAGATTTCGTAGTTGTGGATGCTCAAAGACGTTGTCACGGTTCCATTCCACGACGGCCCAGTCGAACTGTTGCCTCCATGTTCCGGAAACCGTAAAGCCGGTCGCACTGGTTTCGCTCAATGCCGCTACAGCCGACGGAAGTTGAAAGTAGCATTGCAAATCGCGGTCGGGACGAAGCTTGGTAATGGTTTCGCTCATCGCTTCAGACCCGGATCACCACTGTCAAGTCGCTGCCGGGCGCCTGATCGCCGACCGTTTGCACATTCAACCCGACCTTTTCGCCGGCGCGCAGGACTGGAAGGGTGGAACCATCCACCGATGCAGATTGTGTGGCTCCGCAAGCGATTGTAAGCGCACAGTAATTCTGTCCGTTCACCGTAACCTCCAGCGAGATCGCCGTCGTTCCGGCAGGCGCCGAATCGACATAAGCATAAACATCGCGAATCGAGTAAGTCGCACCCGGATCGAGAGTTGGAACGGCGCCGTCCTGGATCGCCAGATAGCCGGGCACCTGCAGGGTAATCTGCCCGCCTGTCAGGGTACGCAAGCCACCTCCGACAAAGGAAGTAAACGCGCCGGCCGTAGTAGGTCCGTTTCCCTGAGAGTTAGTGAAAAACAATTCCGCACAGCAGATCCTTGCATTTGCCAGGACAATTGATTGAGTCCAGTTACCGCTGGCCGGGCTTCCAAAGAAATCTTCCAGGAATGGAAAGGTGAGCGTTAGTTGGCTAAGAGGCATTGCGATCGCCTGGGTTGAATGCGCCGCGGCTACCGTTGTATCGAGACCGCGGTCGATCACAAATCCCGCTCCATCCGGAGTAGTGGAATCCAGTCTGATGACCTCCTGGTCCACAGCCATGTATTGTGGCAGGGCAAAATACGTGGGAGATAGCGCCAATGTGGTATCCGTGGCTGCAATCGGGGCTGCCAGAACGGGGAGCGCGGTGAGAGAGGTTTCATCGTAGTAATACAGCGTGATCGTGCCTAGAGAGATTGTTCGCGTATTCGCCAGCGTCTGAAATCCCAAACCGCATAATTCGACGCCACCTCCTTCGGCAAGGACGGTAAGCCCAAAAACTGGCGCGGGCGGCACAGAGCTATCAATCACGTTAATTCCTGCGCCGCCGATTTGCCAGCGCGTTACCGTAGATAACTCGTACTGACTCTCGACATCGTAGACGTTCGCCGACCGCCCATTGATGTGAAGCGTAACTCCAGGCCGATTGGGAATCTCGAATTGCACCTGATTGGTATTGCTGGATGCGCCAAACTGATAACCCGTTTGTGAAACCGCAAACGTGCTAGTTGTATCCGGCACGACGGTCCAAGGCGAAGAGGTAGTCAAAGTGGAAGTCGTGTTGGACGCGATCAGACACTCCTGCTGTGCACCCTTGCCGGTCATGATCCGAACGGTCATCCCGGTGAACTCATCCACCTGCATTTGCAGACTGGAAGTGCCCACTGTATTGGCTGTGAAAATAGTAACTGGGGCCGGCGGTTGCAATTCCAATCGCCAGTAGAAGTTCGCATGATCGTAGTTCGCATCCGGCGGCAAGTACTGAAGGTTGGGCAACCCGTTATCTGTAAATGTTACCGATGGGGCTGTACTGGTGGAGATGCGTACTAGTTGAGCAGGTGATGGTCCCCGATACACGTTGAAAGCCACGGCGCTGCTGGGCAGGCTGATGTTTCGTAACGTAACGGAATAAGTGGCAGGACCGGTGCCGGTTACGGCCAGAATCGAGAACGACAGCCCGCTCTCATCACCGCTGCTATCAACGGCGGTGAGCGCGTAATAGAATGCAGAGCCAGGCGGGAGCGAACCCCCTGTTGGCGACACGGCCGGAGCCAGACTCGCCAGCGGCGCCCCAGGTGCGCTCACCGGAACGGCTGGAGGACTGGCAAATTGAACGTTCGCCATGAGAATGGCAGTTCCATCCTGCGCCTGGCTTGCGGTTTCGGTTACTCCAAACTGCAGATCACCTTGCTGGTCCAGAGTGGTTCCAACGATCGCGCGTGGAATTCCAATAGAGTATGCCGGCTGAAGAGCAGAGTTGACGGCACTGCTGCCTGCGCTATCCGAATACCAGCTATCGTCATGCAATTGGGCGCGAATCACTGCTGTGCGAAAGTTCTGGCCCGGAGAAACCTTAACCACTCGAAATGGCGTACGAGCATACCCCTCGGCCGAATGAGTAACTGCAATAATATCGCCGGGCTGAATTCCTAACGCGCGAACACTGGTTTGAAACTCAATATAAGTGTTTCCTGCTATCGACTTGTCCAGGCACAATGTGACAATCCTGAGGGCCTGGTCATAGTTTGGGACGCCGAGCACATTCGGGGTGGCGCTGACCTGGAATCCGCACGTTTGAACATCGTCCGGATCGACCAGCGTCACGCTATCCTGCTGATACGAATTGAACGCATCCTGAAACTCGATGCTAAAGCGGTTGGGCGTGTCAGCGGCCTGGCGTGAGGTGATCTGGAACGTCGAAGATTGATCCGCCGCGCGTGCGATGCCGGTGGTTCCGTTGGTGCCGTCACCGAATTCATAAACGGGCCAACCGCCATTGAGAGTTACCGTTGCATTGCTGTTCGCGGCTTGTTGCGGTTGCTGAAGCGCGATCGTATTCTCTACGTTCATCTGGAGTAACCCGGCCGATGAATAAGTCAGATACAGACGGGAAGCGTTTCTTATACAGCGGATGACGTCGCCCGCGCTACGCTGGTACTGTAAGATCAAGTTACATTGGAAGCGCGGTATGAAAATGGCGTTTCCGTTCAGGTCGGTGGTTTGAATCTGCTCGTCGCAATACGCCGCCGATTGAGCAAAGCTTGTGAAATCGATTTCGTTCAAGCCCCAGCCGCACCGCCTGAGAATATCGAGTATGACCCACACGGGATTATTGAGGAAGGAAAACCCCTGGGAAGTTCCATCGGCAGCGAAGCTCTCAATCTGTAATCCATCGACTAGCACTTGTATCTCGGGTACGCTCTGGCCATCGTTGATGCTGTTCGGCACAACGACAGAAAGATAAGCCATACTGCCGTATGGGTCACCGAGAAAGTTGCCCTTTCCGTCTGTAAAGCTATTGTCAAAATTACCGTTGCGGGTTCCATAAGTCGCGACGTTATACCATCCGGTCCCCGTCATGTTAGCCCCCGGCCGGCCGATCGGTATTTCGATGTCGTTCACCAGAACAGTCGTGACATTCGTCATCTGACCCGACCCCAAAAGCACCTCGAAGTACGTCAGGTTGCCGTCGTTTCTGCCGAAGACAATACCCGGATAGTACCAACCCGTTCCATAGATCAGTGGAACAAAATCGTTATAGCGAGCTTCGTTGTCCTGCACCACGGACTGTTGGGTCGATTTGGATCCTGCGGACCGAACCGTAATCACCGGTGGAACAAACTCGATGCCGCCAAACCGCGCGGTAGTCCGTCCCGACGAATCGGAGGAAAACATCCCGAGCTGCTGGCAGGTCGCCCGGCTATAGTCGCAACTGGTAAAGGGTGCCCCTTGGCTTGGATTGCCACACCCTCCCGCGACATCCGGTGAGTAACCGCAGTTATAGAATTGTGAAAAACGTCCGGCCGAACCGCCATTGAGCGCCTCTTGCCTCTGTTCCGCGGTTGTGGGAAATTGCCACGGACAACGCTTCTGAATCTGGACCGGCGGAAGCGATATTCGCTGCAGCGACAACCGGTTTATTGCCGATACTCGAAATGCGGACTCCGTGATGAGCTCCGGGGAATCCAGTATGCCTTGAAATACGGGTAGTGTGTCTGTCGTCGCGGCATCCTGGGACAGACTGTAGAATACAAAACTAACCGACAAAGTGGCGCCCTTGAACCCGGTACTCCGTTGGATCTCGGACATGAGCCCGTCCGCGTTGGCCAGTTCAAACGATATCTTCGGAATTGTATCCACGCCACCGTCCGACGACACCTGCATCTGAAAAGCGTTTGTCTTCATGACTCGGGACTGGTACTCGGTCCCTTGCACCGTCACATGAGCCGTGCTCCAGTTATAGACGGTTCCATCGCTGAACGTGCAAGTGAACAAGAATAGAGGCGTATCGAGGACGCTCTGTTCCTTTACCTGAAAAAGTGTCACTGATTATTCTCCACCCGGAAGATTGCAACGGATAAACATGACACAGGTGTTCCGGTTAAAACCCGTGGCAACCCGGTCAATTTGCATTCCGTCGAAACGGGCGTTCGTACAGACTCCGCTCCAACCGCTGGTACCGACATATAGGGACGGTGTCACCTGCGCATCCACTTGCGGACCGAAGATCTCCACCGATGTACCCGGAGGCAGACCGATGGCGAATTGCAGCGAATCAATCAAGCCGGGGAATACCCCCGAAACATAAAATCGCTGCCATATCGCCGTGACTCCGGCAAACACACTGTGCGATTGACTGTCGACGGACTGGGTCAGCGTTATCGTTGCCGGGGTATCGGCGCGCACGTACACGCTGAAACAGATCTGGACACATCCAGGTATCTGGCTCTGCTGCGCCAGACTGAGGGCTGCCGCGGTCTGGTTATGAGCTCGTATGGCGCCGGTGCCGCCGACCGGGTCTCCGATTCCCGTATCAAATGTGACTCCCGCTTTCGTCCATGCGTTCTGAGTGAAGTCTTCCGACCACAGCAGAAGATTAGTTGTCGGATCCAAAAAAAGAAAGGGTTGAAGACTGCCCTGAGTCGCGGCAAAGAAGTCAGTGAATGACTTCGCTTCTTCGTCCGAGAGATCCTGCAGCAGAATCTTCCATCGAAGATATGTAGCGGAACTGTCAGCCAGCGAGATAATTGTCCCGTCTTCCATCGCCGATTGTACGCTCCGCTGCGAAAGCTTCCTGGCCGATGGGTACTGCGTCGAAGCGCCGGTGAATAATTGTGGAAATATCAGCATGTTAGTCGGGGTTCTCTCGAATCACTAGCTCGCTCGAAATCCGGCCGGGGCCGTGAAAGACTTCGGTCAGGCTGCCGGTTGCGAGACTGCAGTTGTTATATTGAACGCCATCCAGTGGATCGATGAATGTAAACTGTCCTGTTAGTCCTTGCATCTGTTCCGCGAAAACTTCCAGTGCGCTTAGTTCTTGTTCGTCGATCAAACTTAGCTGGACGGTCCATTCGTGAAGCGGTCCGGATGTGGCACACCGCTGCTCAGTTCCATCCAGGAACGCAACAGTTTCTACTTTCTGTATCAGTGTGCGTCGTATCGGGTACTGGGTCTCTTGGCCGCTCTTGAGGAGGGGAAAAGTGGGCATATTATAGATCCGCGATTACGTCGTTGACAGAGTGTGAATTCAACATGGCCTGCCGGACAGCTTGGGCGATGTCGTTACTATGGTCCATGAAAGACTGGCTGTCCATGGCCTGAACTTGCACCAATATGCTTTGACCTTGTTGTGTGCTCGAAGCGCTGGTGCTGGAATTGGCCGGCGATGCCCCATTGCCGCTTGATGACGAACTCGAGGAACCGGAAGGTTGCACGCTCGTTGTCGAGGCGAGATCCGCAGTGGACACCGGACTGTTGGCCGCCGGTTCAGGCGCGAAGTTAGAGCCGGTGAGGCTGCCGAGCTGTCCCACGACATCTTGCTGACTTACCGGAGAGGACGGCTGAGCAATGGCAGTCTCGGTCCCGACGGTCCGGGGTAAACCATTCGCGCCGTATGAAAGACTGGCCACGCCGGGCGCGAATGCGGACGTGTATGCCGCTTGCGAGCCGGAGGACGAACTGGACGGGGATCCCAATAACGAGCCGGCCGTGGAAGCTGATAACGAGCTGGACATTGCCCCTTCAAAACTTACCGAGGGTGGTTGTATGTAAGGTGTCAGTGGAGTCGGCGTTGAACTGCCTCCCAGCCCAAAGAGCTTTCCGACAACCGACGCCAAGGGAAACAAACCGAGAAAGCCTCCAAGAATACCTGAACTAGCCGACGACTTACTGGATCCCTTGGCGGATGATCCCGTGGGGCTCGTCACGACCTCATCGGCCTCAGCAATCTGCTCAGACGATTGAATCTCCGAGGTCAGGTCCTGCGCGGGAGCGCCGAGGTCTGCAACCACGCCGGGACTGAAGGAGTTTCCGCTGACCGCGCCTTGGGAACCGCGGCTGATCGTCCACGGATCACCCGCCGAACGATCGGATGAACCCATCTCTTCTAGCAGCTGATTGATGTCGCTGTATCTGCTCATTGTGTTCCTTTGATAGCTCCGAATCGAGAATTGCGAAAGCCTCTAACACGCGGCACTGAATCGCGAGGTAAGCTATGCCTCCTGCGCGTTTCCATGCCCAATACTCCTCCAGCAATGCCGAACTTTCCGGCGTAATGTAGGACTTTGGACAACTGAATGTGTGGACGCGGCTCCTGCTCCAAACGGGGCGAAGCTCGCTCTCGTGTGCGGCGCTCATCCGGGAGCACCGCCGCGTAACCTCCAGGCCGGCCCTTCTACAACTGTCGCAGCTCCACCCGGCCTGGTTCGAAAACTGGAAGTGGAACGCGACGATCAGTTTTTTCTTTCTTCCTCACTCAGGCCAAGCTGCGAACGGACCAGCGTCGCGGCTTCTCGCACCAGTGATTCTGGACCGCGCTCGACCAATGCTTCCGGAGTGGCCTCAATTCCATCGATAGACAAACCAGCGATCATGGCTAGGCCCCACGTGACATACACGCTCTCGATCTCGGATGAAGCGATACTGGCTTCGAGTTTGTCATCGAGGTGTTCCCCGGCATTATAGAACTCCACCCGGGCAGTAAGATCGCGGATTCTACGCAGTAACTCCAGGCGACGTGCAACCGAAACCCGTCGGACCGTCAGCAATACCCCGGGAACCGCCGATGACTGAACCGAAAATGTGCTTTCGTATGTCATGCAAAAGCGACCACCAGTTCGTCATTGCCGGTACCCTGCGCTCGTGAACCACTGACCTTCCACTGGACCAGGCGCTGTGAGTCGTCAAGTTCCGGAACCTGCGGGACAACACTCTGCATGTATGCCCCAAATAATTGCCCAGAGGTCTGGCCGAGTTGCAGCATGATCTGGATCGTAGACTGCTGCCGGGCGGCTTGATAAAGTTCCATCGTCGCCTGAGTGTCCTGCTCGAATAGCCGGAAGTCAAACGTCACCTTTCTAATGCCCGGCGATATAAATTGAGGAACCTGGCTGCCGAACTCATTGCCTCTCGCTTCCAGGTCGTTTTGCAGCCGTAGGGCCGCCTGTGTCACAGTTGCATAACGATTTGGCTCGACTCCCATCCAGATCTGCCCAAGGTTTCCAGGGACAATCGAGTAATCGACCGGTATGTAAGCTGGTTCTGCAGGGAAAGCTGTTAGTTGCCCCATACCACTCGAAAAGCTTGCGCTGTCGATGAGGTCTTGCGCCATTCCGGAGAAATGAAACTCCTGATAGTCGCCGTTCGCTTCTAGCGAGAAATCATCGATGCCCACTCCGCAGATGACGCGTTGCAGTGCCGTCGCGGGTGTCCAATAGTCGAACAAACTGCAACTGGGTAACAAATCTCCCGGGAAAAACGTAGCTGTCGGAGTGAAATTGCCTCCAGTTTGTGGCGCTACGCTGAATGGTGCGTTGGTGGTCACCGTCACCGGATCCACGATGGTGCTCACGAACCGGATTTCGCATCCGGAACTGACAGCCTGGTTGACGACCAAACCGTGCGGCGCTGAAAAGACAATGTTTGACCCGGTGCTGGAAGCCACTGTTCCTCCGCTGCTGATAATCGGAGTTCCTCCGAAGGCGGCTTGAAACAGCGGCGCGTAGGCCGGCAGGCTTTGACTGTTCGTCCAACGTGTAAGATAGGTTGAAAGCGCGAATTCGGTTGTTTTGCGGCCGCCAGGCGGAATCCCGGGATAAGTTCGTCCTCCGGTCTTATCACGACGCGTGACCTTTTCAAACTGCTGCCGCGCCGTCATCTTGATCGCGGGAATGCGATTGGCGCTGGAAATGGCCGGTACTGTTCCATAACCGGTTTCGAGGCCGCAGTACCAACGGTTAGCACTTGAAAGTATGTATGACATTGTTCTCCCTTACTTATTTACTGACCTGAATTTCGAATTCGATCTGCGCCGACTTAGTGTATTGTTTTCCGCCCAGGCGCATAGCTTGAAACTTGACATCGTAAGCGCCGGAGTAAGTTCCAATATCAGTCCACACTCCGCGCGAGGCGTAGAGTACCTCACAGGCTGCCTCGACATACGAATTTAAGGCTGTCTCCGCATCTCCGGCGTTTGCACCCGAGACCCGGAGTTCGACAACGAGCAACGCGTTGCCGGAGAACACCCGGAATTTCTCCATTTGAGTGTTTCTCAGCCGCTGGCAATATAGCGTCACAATTGGGTATCTGACGCTGGTAGTTTTCTCGTACGCATCCAGCGGTGCACTAATGGCTAGAATCGAGCCCACCGGTGGTAAAGGTGGGTTTAAGGACATAGCTGCTAACTGGTCATTAATTCCGCCCGTGCCGCTGAATACCATCAGGGCCTGGGACGTCAGAACGTTACAGGTATCCATGATGCTCATCCCCTGAGAATCCTCCTCGGAACCGGGTATAACTGATTAGCGTGCTGCCCGGAGCCTGGTTTCGGACCGGAAGCCAACGTGTCGGGTGCCACTGCGACAGACGCGAGAGGGCCGAGCGTCTGCGAATTCTGCTGGTAGAGCGCATCTGGTGACATGCCTGCGAACAAGTTCCAGCCGCTGGCGTTATCCGCCAACGTCGTAAGGTTTACGGTAGCGACATTTCCAGCCGGAATGTCGGCTTCCACCGGGATACTCGCCAGCCCTTGTTCGCCTTTTTGATTGACATAACTCACCGCGACGTATACCGTACCGCCGGGGTCCGTCGATTGGACCATTACTACGTTCGGGGCGAGTGCTTGGGGAAGTGGATCGAAAACCACACCGAACCCAACTGTCCGCAGATTGTCCACTGCTTGTGACTCCTCTTCCTTGTACATCTTCATCTTGGCCTGATACCGGTCATTTAATCGGCTGAAATAGAGATCCTGGTAGACCAATCTGAGAGTCGAAAAGGTGTGCCAGAGAGCAAGTGGCGGCGTGACTGCGATGTGCCGGAGCGAAGGAAACCGGTAGCGAACAGTAACACAAGATGGCTGCACCGACATCAACATCGAGTCGATTGCGTTTCCGATATCCGTGGCGGCAAGTTGAAGCTTCGCGGACAGATCGATCCCCTCTGCCGCCGAAACTTCCAGTAGATCAGAATCCCGAACGGTCAGGTCACCGATCGTGGAAGGCGGTCCATCCAATAGCATGGCCATGAAGATCTTCCTACTGCCCTTGTCCGCTGCGTACCGTGGGTTTTAACGGCGCGCTCGCCGGAACGACGACCACCTGTACTTTGCTCGCGGTGACGGCGTCATCCGCTGCCTGCTTGGCAGCAGTTTGTTGCTCCCGAAAATTGCGAACCTCTGTCTCCGTCGCTTGCCGCGCTGCACCTTCCACGACCATCCTGGCCCCGATGGGAGTCGGAACTTCGGTAACTACACCGGCCTTGCCGCCATCCGGCGTGGCCAGACTAACCACCACGGCATACGGCGAAGTCATAGCGCTTTCGGTTTCACGTACCTTTTGGTAATACGCTCGTAAATCCATTGTTTTATCCTTGGGGTTGCAAGTCCGCTGTGGCGGATCTGTCGGTCCGCCACAGCAACTCACTAAAGCAACGGACCGATGACCTCGGCGTGTAGCCTCGGCCTTAGTCCGGCGCTACTAACAGTTGACCTGCACCGCGAAGTTGTTGCGCAGGATGCCGCAGCCGTACAGAACGTCCACGGTGAACTGTTGTGCCAGAGTATTGGGTTGGTAACTCATCGTCACCCGCATTCCGAAGTTGCCGAGCTCGGCGTATTCAGCAATGGCGCCCGTGCCCGGTAAAGGCTGGGGCAACCGGCGAACGACCAACCCGATTGCGTCCTTGGCGAAAGCCAGGTTATGCATGTTCAAAGGTGAACTACCCGTTGAAGATATAAACTGGGAGCGAAAGACAAAGAAGTCTTTGATCTTTCCAATCGTTCCGTCCACCAGTGTGCGTAAACCAGCCTCACCCGCAGTTTGAAACTCGCTAAAACGAGGAATCTGACGGAGATTCGAGTAAGTTCCCGCGTCGACTATGAGGTACTTCGGCTCACGGGCCGGCAGTTTGGCGGCGAAAAGCGACGTTTCAGCCGCATCGACCGTGGCTTCGGTGATCGGGGAACCGGCCGTTCCGACAGGTGTGTTAGCCGAAAATCCAGCATAGAGCCCCAACAGATCACTTTCAATTCTTTCCGCGAGAGCGACCACGGCCGGCCGCATATAGACCTGCAGCAGGTCCGGCACTGCGAGAACCTTTGTGACGTCCGGGATCTGGAACGTCGCCTCGCAATGAGTGTTCAATATGATCTGTGCGTTGCCGAGGTTCGGATTTTGCGTTTGGACCGTTCCGCCCTCGGCAATGTTGTTGGCCACCAGCGTCGGCGGGATCGGCACGTTGACCGTATCACCCGCTTGTGCAAGCGTGGGCTCGTAGTCGCGATTGACCAGGTTACCCATGACCAGGTTCCCGACCAAGGCGGGTAGCGCATCGGCCGCTACCAGTTTCACAATGGCATTTGCTATATTAGCAAATGGCTTAAGCATTAGAGTCTTACACTTACATGGAATTATTGGCCACTATTGTCCACTATGGTAGACTGAAACTGATGAAAATCCACTGCCCGAAAACCAGAAGTGCCCGGCTGCCAAAGGCCCAAAAGCGCATAGGGCGGGCCCGTAAAGGGGAAGGTTCGTTGAAGCTGCGCGGACCCTTCTGGTGGTACTCCATCCCGAATCCCGTTCCTGGCGGCAAGCGTATCGAGAAGAGTTGCGAGACCAGCGTCTACGCCGAGGCTGTCGCAATCAAGACCAAAGCGTTGATTGCTGCCGGAAGCCCGCGCGCTCGTGAAGCAGCTCTTGCACCGATGCCTGCCACCGTGGGCGAAGTGCTCGACAACTATGCCAGATACTGCGAGAAGGAAAGGCCACGCTCCTGGAAGTCGCTCCGTACTGCGATCAAACACCTGCGCAGCGCCTTTGGCACAATCATCGCCGACAAATTGACCACCGCCGATACGGACCAGTACCGCGACGACCGCGTCGCAGACTCCGAAGTAGAAGACTCGACCGTTAACCGTGAACTCGGTTACCTGAAGGCCGCCCTGCGCCGCGAGACCATCGTCACTCCGCCGCGCGTCAACCGCATCCCGTACATGCGGCTGCCCAGTGAAAAGGACCGGGTCCGCGAAGGCTTTATCGAGCGCGCCGATTATCGTAAGCTTTTGCCGGCACTGGTTCCCAGCCTGCAGGCAATCTTCGTGTTTGCTTTTCATACCGGCGCTCGCTCCGGCGAACTGAAACTGATCCAGTGGCGGCAGGTCAACTGGGAACAGAACATCATCGAGTTGCGGCCCAAGACCACTAAGAACACGAAAGGGCGGTGGATTCCAATCTGGGGCGACATGCTGGAGTACCTCGAACGACAAAAGCAGATCCGCGACCGCGATTTTCCGGAGTGTCCATGGGTATTTTTCTGGCACAAGGGCTACCACCAGCGTGCAATCCCTGGTCAGCGACTCAAAGATTTCGGCTGGGCTTGGGACGAAGCCTGTGCGAAGGCTGGTTTCCCTAATTTACTCTTCCATGACCTGCGTCGCTCTGCCATCAAATTTGCAGATCAGGAAGCCGGCATCAGCCCCAAGCTGGTGATGTTGATGAGTGGTCACCAAACCAATGGCGTCTACCTGCGCTACAACATCGGCGGCGCAAACGAGATCGCCAAAATGGGGCGCGAGTTGGACGAGTTCGTCAAACCGAGAGGTGGCGACCCGAACGTGGTCAAGCTAAAGCGCGCCTGATGAGGTATCATCCGGCGGGATCTCCAGTTTCATCGACTCCATTACCGCGTCAATGTCCAGCCGATCCATAAACAGGCGCTTGCCCAGCTTGATGACCCTGATACGACCGCGCCGCGCCATCGCCCGCATCGCTTCGGCGGATCGTCCACCGCAATAATCGCCTGCTTCTTTCAGAGTAAAGTACCTGGGTTGCTGGCCTGTTAGTCTACCGGCCAAGCGATCCGCAAGCCTTTCGAGTTCGCTATCATCCAGTCTTCTTTCGATCATTTTTGACCTGCTCTCTCTGGTATTTCCTGCCACCCGTCCCGATCATTTTCCTGACCGCCCCGGATCTCCCCGATTCGGTGTATCGCCAACTAAGCGAGGCAGCGAGCAACTAAGCCACGTGAATGGCAACGACGACCAAGGAGTATTGCTCTCGTATCGGCTGACGCCCTTCGTCGTCATCGCGGCCGAGGTCGAGCGCGTGAACCCGACGTAACCGTGTGGACGGTAGTTTCTGCTCGAAGGACGTAACCATTCATCTGTTTTCCATAGGTTCATTTACTCCACCGTCTTGAGCAGGAGTTCCGCTTATCAAACGAGGTAGCCTCCACTTATCCGATTCTCGGCTCTCATCTAATGAATCGATAATCAGTGTCACGATGAAGTCATCTGGTTTACCTGCGACAATGATTGCCTTGATGTCCCGAAGACGTGCTTTCAGCG
Source organism: Terriglobia bacterium (assembly GCA_963747535.1). GTDB lineage: Bacteria > Acidobacteriota > Terriglobia > Bryobacterales > Bryobacteraceae > CAVVFX01. The sequence continues at coordinate 20,813 of CAVVFX010000021.1, read as the reverse complement.
CCTCCATCTCTTTTTCACGCGACCGAGTTGTCTCTAGGCGGATCCTCCGAGTGATCCCATACCAGCGAGTCAGAATTTCCTTATACTCGGGAATCTCGTCCTGCGTTGCGCGTTGAAAGATACCGTCCAGTAGTTCGATCTCTGCAATCGGAACTGCGACCGGGGTGTAGGTTTTGGAGATCGGCGTTTCGGCTGTGATCACTTGTAACCCTAACTCTGTGCTTAACATGCTCCGCAACGACCTGGCGATCTCTTCGTGACCGCTGCTATGAGCAAGATATACCAGTGGAAGTAACGCTTCATCTCTCGGCGGAACGTCTCTCTCCCATCGCTGCACGGTTGACAATCCACGGCCCAGTTTCTGCGCGAACTCAGTCTGAGTCAAGCCAAGAGCATCGCGTAACTGCTTGACCGCTGTCATTGTTTGTTTTCTAGTAATTGTAAGCCTCCTCAATTGGGTATTAACTAAACATCTGCCAGTATACATCATGAATGCTCCAACTGCAATGGCGCATCCCAATCAACTGATAATAATATACTTACTTTAGTTAAGTAACGAAACTAACCGAATACAATTATGTCGAATCTAGAAGCCGCTTGACGAAGTTCATCATTGGGTCTTAGTCTTGTTGAAAGGCCATGTATAACTCGACAAACGCCTTGGCCCCTGATCTTCTCGAACGGGTCTGGGGCCTCGAGGAGAGAAGCACATCAAAGAGAGACTTTGCCGATCTGGCGAATCCGTGGGTATCGGAGGGACAGTCTGTTTAAGCCGTCTAACTCTGGCGAGTCATTCACTCGCCGAAAAGGCCGGTCGAAGCATTTTCCTATGCAGAACTGAATCGTAATATGCAGGATCACAAAAGCGGACGCGCGAACAGCCAAAGGATCCTCGAACTGGCGCGCCTCGGCATCAGCCGCAAGGCTATTGCAGAGCGGGTCGGCGTCACCACGGCGACAGTGGGGCGAGTGATACGAGTAGCGAAGTCACCCGCGGAATTATCACGGAGCGGCAGAAGTATTCCGGAGGAGTTGGTAGCAGGGAGGGGAGATACAGCCGTGATCGAGCTCGACAACGACAAGGATTACTACGGTCTGCCGGTGCACCCGGTGTGTGCCATGTTCCCGTTGATGGACATGGCGGATTTCTCGGACTTGGCGGCCGACATTGAAGAGCACGGTTTGATCAATCCGATCATCATCCACGAAGGGCAATTGGCTGATGGACGAAACCGGGCGAACGCGTGCCAGAACATTAGCAGGACGCGCAGTAGCTTTAAGCCTGAGTTCCGTGAGTGGCGCGAGATTTATAAGGGCAAGCAAACTATCGACGAGTGGATCTGGTCGATCAACGTCGAGCGGCGGCACCTGACTGACGAGCAGCGTCTGGCGGTGCAGGTCATCTACAACGGCTGGAAGGAAAAAGAAGCGGCGAAGCATCGTCAGGTGGACGCGGGAAAGGCGAGAGCGCAGCAGGCTGCCGAGGCTCGGCAAGGCAAAAACAACGGCAGCGAGCAGCTTGTGGCGAATTCATCACAAGCTACTCCAGCCACCGACGTCAAGCCGCAACGTGCGCCTGCCGTTCGCACGCAGATTGCGCAGCAGCTTCACATGTCGGAGCACAAAGTGCAACAGGCCCTGAACGTCCAGAAGGCCGACCCTGAGCTACTGAGGCAGGTGAGCACTAAAGAAATCACACTGAAGCAGGCGGCCAAAGTCGTCAGAGAGGCAACTCAACGGGGCGAACTGACTAAACCTCGTGTTTTCGATGTAGACCGGAATGTTCAAAGCGTGATTCGCCTCGTGAATAGACGTTTGGCTCTTTGCCCAGACGGCGAAAAGATGGAGTTCCTGTCGCAGTGCCTCAAACAATTGACCGAATACGTTAACGCTTACCGGGACCGGGTATCAACGGCAGACAAAACTGCCTGACGGCCCACGTATTCAAATCGTTCTCGGCGGTAAACTCCATCCCAACGCCGGCAACGGGAGTCAAATGGTGTCGATTACTTAGCAGTTAGCACGAAAGAAAAGAACCTTATGAAATACCCACACGAAGAAGGGAGAGGTTTACGCCAGAAGTAATTCAGTCCTTAAAGTGTGAAGGTATCCACGGGTTCGGCGCTTCGGTACTGGTGTTGAGCCGTCATCGGTAATCCGTCCGTGTCGCTGCATTGATCGCGGAATTGGAGGCAGCGGAATTCGCGGAAGGGCTAAAGGGGACGACATGCCGTCCGAGCGCTGATCTGCTCGCCGGCCTGTTCCGGCTTGCTGGCGAATTCACTAGCCGGCCAACTTACAAGGAAATGCAGCAGCGAAAGACTAACGGTTGGATGGATGCTTTCGAGTTATCTGAAAACCTGATCCACGGTGGATGAGATTGGTTGCCACCCGGCTGAAGATCGCGGAGTTGATTTCGGGAGCCGTGTTAATGAAGTCGAAAAAGAAGCCAGTCAAGATGGAGAACTAAATTAATAACAGAATTATGGAACAATATATATGAAACGATCCAACCGTTTTCACAATAGTATTATCTTTTCGGGCCCGGCCGAAGAACTGAGTGAGTTAGCTAAGCTGATTGAGGACAGTGGGCTTGGTCCTTCTGCGCTCCCGGATGCCGAAGTTGCGAGACATCTGGCGTGGTTCAAGCAGGAGATTGGCTGCACATGCGAACTCGGTCCTGGCCACATTACTCAGGGGTGGACATTCGGGTCGCCGTCTGCGCCGGCACCCACGGAACCGCCACCAGCGATACCTGTCCTGGCCCGGATAAGGGACATTGCCGCGTCCCGCGGAGTCACGACCCAATATATCGGGATAGATACGCAACGCAAACCCCATTCAGTTGGCCTGGCCGACTGCTCGCATTGCCACGCTTCCATCCTCGGATCCATCGGTAACAATCGCCATGCCTATCTACAAGTTCTGCAGCATGTCTTCAACAACATTGACACTGCGAAACTGCTGAAGGAACTCACCATATACGAAACTATTGGTCCACCCGCACATCGACACGGTGTCCAATGGTCGGATACCATTTCACCCCTCCGGCTTGGTTTCAATTCGGGAGACCCCGCGAGAAAAGACTTAGGGCTCAGTTTCCACAGCCCGCAAACGCCTGGACACGACATTATCGTCCGAGGTGGATTCCTGCCCCCCGACGGCGATACCCTCAATGTCAAGGTTGGATGGCGCAGGGCATATCTGCTGTTGCAGCGAGCCCGGGAAAATGGCGTAGATGTCCGCTTCGATGAAGATGCTGTTCTGATCATATCGGGCTATGCGCTCTTCCACGCCGGGGTGATTGACAGCTGTGCGCAATTGGTCGTTGGACCAAGCCCGTTAGGATCATCGCCTGATGGCGTCAGTGAAGAGCGAGCACGTCTTTATGTTATGCAGTACTACGTGCGTTCGCTGACTTCGTTAATTGGTGCAGTCACGGGTAGAACTCAGGCGATAGCTCGCGATCATCTTAAGTTGGCGCTCGCCTGGCTGAGGACCACCATGGGGCAGAACTAGGTCTCGTCGACCGCCTTGGTTGACCGGGCAAACACTCGGGGTTATGCCAGAGGAATTGTTGTCAATTAGACTTTCCTGGCGGCCACTAAGGCTACTCAGATATCTGAAGCAGGCTGAGTGCAATCTCGACTGTTACCCAAAGAGACCGAAACCATAAAGCAGTGGCTCCCTGAAGAGGCAGCACGGGAGAAATTGTGAGCGTAACTCCCAGGCAGAGTATTGGCGATGGAGGTGATGAAATGATCAGGTGCAAAGAACCGCGCACCACGAACGAGAGAATTCTGGAATTGATCAACAGATATCCGGAAATGGACCGTGGGGCCATCGCCGAACGCGTCGGCGTCAGCCGGGCGCACGTCGGGAACATCATCCGCCGGGCAGCTCGGAAGTTAGCTCTGAATGCCAGCGGACCCGAGCGGCAGCGACGGTAGGGACGCGTTGGCTGTGAGCCACCTCCGGTGGTCGCATGCCAGAACTCTGCTATATTACATGGCACTCGATGGCTGTGTCCCCGAGAGGGCCGACGATCTTAGTGACTCACTGATACAGGTGTTGATGCTGTCGCCAAAGAGTTATCGGGCCTGAAGATCACTGCAGTTAGCTCAACAGTGCACAGCTGCCATGGCTGCCATAGGTTCGGGACAGTAGACGTTGGAACATAGAAAAATAAAAAGATAAGTGGAAAAGCAAAACCAGACACATTTTTCATCGAAATAAGGTGCACGTTAGAGGACCCGGAGCAATTCCAAAGATATGGGAAAGCCCAACATTATAAGGAACTGGGCGATGATACAGAGACTATTCTGCGTCACAATTTACAACATGCCTTTCAGGTAGCCACTCGGGCAATACCCGGATGGGTCGTCGTGTACAGCATTTGCCAACATTGCGGCGAACCGGCGGAACGGTTCGAAAGACAAAAGGAGGAATGGGATAGGGTCTTCGGTCTTTGACGAAGCTTTGCCCTACGTTTATCGGCGAGCTTATGGATAGCGTTTGGCGCGAAGGTGCGGTGTAAGTCCGTTGTGCGAACGCTGTAAGTGGGGAAAGATCAGCGACAGCGAGTTCGGGAATGTCACTATGCCCTGGAATGTTTTCGGACTCCCTGATTTACACTACTGGCGACAATCAACGTTAGAGACCGACCTAAAGACACATATGTTTCTACGATTCGTCTTATGACTAGTCTGTTCGGGACAGATTGGCGAGTGGTCTCCTTACTCGACCGGTTGACGGATCGAGTGATGGCTTATGATGCTAACTCAGGAGGAGAGAGAGCAACAGGTCGTGTTGAGCTGTGCGCTGGGACCGATATTCCCACTTTGGGGTATTATCGAGTCGTCGCCCGGTGTGCTGACCTGCGAGTGCGGGACTCCAGATTGCCCGGATGCGGGGAAGCATCCCCGCTGGAGCAACTACAGGCGGCGGGCCACCACCGACCCGAACCGTATCCGCCGGTGGTTCCGCAAATACCCTTACGCCAACTACGGCGTCGTTACAGGTGTAGTCACCACCGCCCTTGACATCGACGTTCGGGAAGATGTAAACGGCTTGCGGTCATTGGGGTATTTGCAGATCGACGCGGGTAAGCGGATTCCGTACACGGTGGTAGTCGTGACTGGAAGAGAAAATGGATCGCGACACATTTATTTCAATTCGTCATTGCAAACCATGATTCGCACGCGGACTAAGGTACTTCCGGGAGTCGATATCCGCGCTCACGGTGGCTATTGTGTTGCGGCCGGCTCCCGGCACGTCTGCGGCGGCTACTACCATTTCCCGGAAGAGTACGGCCCCGATGAACAGGCATTGGCCGACTTGCCGGATTTTGTGTTATCGGCCCTGGCTGACAACTCATCTAAAGCGATCATCCGTGACCAGCAGGTGCCAGACGGCGAATTGCCTGGGTGGTTCGACAACATTGCCGACCAGGAGGGAACCCCGCTGCCGGACAAAGTCGTGTTGGGCGCAATGCTTCACGATCCTGTCGCCCGATTCTACTGGAAGGGTCGACGGAAGAAATTCCAAACTCCCAGCGAAGACGACTTTGCGCTCGCGTGCAAGTTGGCTTTTTATTGCCGTCACAACTTAAGACAGATGTACCGTTTTTTCATGCGCTCGGGTTTGTATCGACCCAAATTCAATGAGTCGCGGCCGGGTGGTAACTATGCGCTGTGGACTTTGCGGCGCGCAATCGAGGCGACGCGAGAAACGTGGATCCCGAAAAAGCGAAAGAAAGAAAGCCGGGCAACTGGGTTGAAGAAGGGTCGGAAGGTATTGCCGCAGACCAAGGCGATTCTCGCTCTGCACCATGCTCAGCCCGACTTGACCACAGCAGAAATTGCTAAACGGCTGACGCTTAATCCCAAGAAGGTCAAGGATGCAATCTACTACTACCGCCGTTAGCAGAATGCGGGTAGAGTGGCGGAAAATGCGGGGACACTATTACACACATACACCTATGCTCGAAGCTTGCCCAGCAGCGCATCAACTGCTCTGACTCAGCACTCCACGCTCTGAATCAGTGGGAGATCGCAAATTCTCTGCAAAAAGTTCCGCAACTTTTCTGTGCCGATTGTTACCCGCCGTGTTTTTTGACTTCCCGTGAAAACGACTTCACCATGACTTCGTACCGAATGTTCCGGCGGACGGGCGACCGAGGGTCACAACCAGGACACCAACGATACAGGCATGCCGGGCCATATCTGCAGATTCCGGTGCCGCAATGTGCCAATGCGGAATAAATGAGCCTACGACCGGCGCTGCAGTCACTCCTCTTGTTCGAGTTCGTGAAATGGCACATCCAGTGAATCATCGTTGGAGAAGAGGGGGAACCGAGCAGCGCCAGAGTATCTTATTAACTGGCGCGAATGGCTGTACTGAACTGTTTGGCGGCTGGTATGATTTCCACGGAGGATTCGCGGAAGGGCGCGCCATAGTGGCCGACGAGAACCAAGAAACCCCGGATCAGGTTATCCGCCGGATCGTCGACGCGGTTAAGGAGCCCCCGCGTGTTCTTTCGATGGGGGAAGAGCAGGCGTTGAAACGCGCATATGCCCAGCTTGCGGCGGATCGATTCGCGGAAGAAGCGGTCAAACTTCGGGACACGCCGACCTTCGATCAAGACGTTGCGGACCTCATTAACTTTGTAAAAGCCGAACTCTCTGACAGGATCCACATAGACCTCGACCGCGTCAGCTTCAAGGCCATGGGGCCGTTCCGCGACGTGCCCGGCGCTATCATGGTGCGGATCGGCGAAACGCTGCAGGTAGAACGAAGTAAGCTGATCATCCAACGGACCACTAAGGCGCAGACGGAACCATCCCGGCCGAAGACGCGGCAGGAGTGGCTCGACAGGTGCATGGCGCACACAGAAACTAAGAGTCATGCCTTCCAGGCTAGAAACATGAGAATTAGTCGCACCGCGTACCTGGACCTGAAGAACCATAGCAAAGCCAGCGACAAAACGCGCGCTAAGGTCGCGGCTTACATCACAAACCACTTCATGCCGTGCGATCCAAAAGACCTTCTCTGAAAGTACAGAAAAGATCATATTAGTCCATGTGCGGGTTCTCCCCTTATAAATGGAGTTACACCTGCATGTTACTCACGGTTACACAACTTTCTGCGGTCAAACCATTGGGGCAGTCCCTTTCTGGCGATGGTGGTCGCATCTGCGACGACTGGCGAAGGGGTGTCGTCGTGATTCGAACCGGGAGACTTCCTATATCTCGCCTAGTTGTCCACCAAGTCCATCACGGCGAAGTGCGCAGTGTGCAGGCGGTGAGTATTGTCGCCGAATCGTTACGCCGGCAATTGGGTGTGACTGAGGGTGCGCAATGAGCGCTGTCCATACCACTCCAGAAATGTTCCCGTGCTATCCGGGCGCTGGGAGGTCTCGCGAGCACATCGAGGCTGGCTGGGGCTGGTCCGACGTCGACGTAATGGTGAAGGCGCTCGACGGCAAACGCAACGGATCGACGGCAATGGTCCGGTGTCCGGCGCACGACGACAAGATCCCCAGTTTGTCGATCAAAATAAGTGAAACCGGAAAGCCGCTCGTCCACTGTTTCGCCGGATGCCAACAGCACGATGTCGTCGCGGCGCTGAAGGCTATTGGGCTGTGGAAGGCAGCACCAGCAACTATGTATCAGGATCTGAAGGGCCGCCGGAAGCAAGCAGAACGCGTAGCCCGACGCGTGGATGACTGGCCTGTAACAGCGGTCTACGACTATACCGACGCCTCCGGACAAGTTGTGTACCAGATTCGTCGCCACGAATTGAACGGCGATAAAACCTTCAGGGCGTGGCGACCAGACGGCCGTGGAGGATTTGCACCGCGTGGACCAACGGACTCGGAGAAGGTTCTTTATCGTTACAGGGAGGTGCTCGAAGCGCCAATTGTCTTCATCGCCGAAGGAGAGAAGGACTGCGAGACTCTCCGAGAGCACGGCTTTGTGGCGACGACCAACCCGTTCGGCGCGAATCAGCCATGGTTGCCGCAATACACCGAAGCGCTGGCGGGCCGCGAAGTAATTCTGATACCGGACAACGACAAACCTGGCCGCGAGCACATGGCGAAGGTGGCGCGTGCCCTCTTCGGGAAAGTGGCCCGGCTGCGCGTTCTCGAATTGGGCGGTGTAAAAGACGTTTCGGAATGGTTTGATCGCGGGTACTCCGAAGTGGGGCTGATCAATCTTCTGGACCCCGAGGAGGTAGGGCGGTGAGTCGATCGTACGAAATCACAAAGGAAACGGATATCGACGAGATGTCGAATCAGTGGGCCCCGGACTCGGCCGACACACCGCCCGACGTAGAACCGAACTGCAACGCTCCGAAGATACGCTCGATTGCCGACTTGCCATCGATCCGCACCTATGCCGCGCAGAAGATCGATTACATCGTCGAGGGCATTCTCGCGGCTGGGACTATAACGATGATTTCCGGCGACTCCGGATGCGGTAAGACAACATTTGCGACAGCGCTGGCAAGCAGCATTGAACGCGGTGCACCGTTTGCCGGTCTGCAGACGCAGCGCAGGCCTGTGCTGGTTCTCGACCGGGAGAATCCCCTGTCCGTAGTACTTGAGCGACTGGACAGGCTGGGAATCGACGTCTCGGAGAACTTCAAGATTTGGGGTGGGTGGGTTGAGCAAGAAGCGCCTCACCCAGGCTCCGCGGTGGTGGTCGAGTGGGTGATGGGTTGCACCCCAAAACCGGTAATCATAGTCGATAGTTTTATCGCATTTTTCGACGGTGACGAAAACAGCTCAAGTGAGGTGCGTCCCTTCATGCACTTTCTTCGCCGGCTGGCCGATCTGGGAGCGACCATCCTTGTCCTTCACCACTCCGGCAAAGGCGAAACGTCGAAGGAATATCGAGGAAGTTCGGACATCAAGGCCAGTGTCGACGTCGGATACAAGCTCATGAACTTGGGCGATGTCTCCACATTGACCACCTTGCGGCTCACCGCCTTCAAGGCGCGCTTCACGGTCGAACCCGAGACCATCTTCCACTACCGCGACGGCGAGTTCGTCTTGGATACGCGACCGACCATGCGGACGAATGAAGAATTACTTCAGCAACTCCTGATCGAGAACCCCCGCATCCGCACAGGTGATTTTGAAAGCCTGGCAGGACCGAAGGGAGTAAGCCGGAGCCGGGCCAGGAGGTTTCTTCAAGATGGTGTCGCGAAGGGGACGATCCGGCGCGATCCTGGCGAAAGGAATGCCGGTTTGCATACCTGGGTCGACTGCGAGAACGAGACGGAAAGGGATGCATGAACCACGTCAAATTCAGTTCGCCGGTGTGTCGCCGAAATATGCCAGTTCGCCAGTTCGCCGGCGAACTGAAAAAACCCGGCGAACTGATACTCTTGAACACGTGCCATGTCATTGATTCTATTGAGTTCGCCAGTTCGCCGACACAGTTTTGGCGAACTTGGCGAACTGGCCCATTCATGCAGTCCGCCGAGTTTCCCCACCCCCTAGGGTGGGAAACGGCGAACTGAGGCTGGCGGACTGAACGGCGGCGAGTTAAGAGAGGAGAGTTTGAAGGCATGACCACCGCAATTCGAGCGCATCAATACCAGGGTCCGAAAGGCTGCGTCTATCGCGTGACTTGTCCCCATTGCCACCGACAAACGCTGATCGCGTTCGGGCCGGCTGAAGCGGTCGTGCGTCAGTCGTGCTCGCATTTCAGAACGGTGGTCGTCGTCGGTGGACATGATGTGAGGGTCGAGTTCTGTGTCGAACTAACCGGCTGATAGCTGCGGCAATCGCCGTGCGCGTGAGAAAGAGCTCAAAAAGAATTTGGGGCTTTCCGCCGTTGTGAGTTGATCTGGCGTCGGCGCTTGCCGAATCTCAGACTGTTCCGGTTTGGTTGTCGCGGAGGAAATAGAGCGGTGGCGGTCAGGGACATACTGGAATACTAGGACGCCATGGAAAACAGTGAGCCTCGGCGGCACGTTAAAGTTCGCGAAGGAGCACATTTCGAATATCGCCGACAAGTAACTTAGAATCAGTTAGTTGAGTCGCGATCCTTGCGGGCTATAGGACTACACTATACATTTGTGCGAGGTGTCGGACTCACAAAAACCAGCGGTGCACGGCCGGCAAGACACACTTGCGGATTCTCTTGCGAACCGGTAAGTCGCCAATCCCCACACGTGGAACCTGCGTAAACCGGAATAGTTTAGAGCCGCCGCTAACTATCTATGCGGATCCTCGGGGAGAGTAGCGGGAATCGACGGGACCGTAATTTTATTGGCGCGACGACTGGCGAATGCGCCCTCTACCTCCTGGGCCAGCGATAATTTGCCCATCTTTCGAAGTCGGGCGGCCAGCCGGGTTTCCGGGTGCGGGCTCTTCGGTCGACCACGTTTAACGCTCCTTGCGTTAATCAGAGAGTCGGACTCGACCAGAAGTGTTCTGGCTCCAAAGCGGCGGGATCGCAGCGTTCGATTGGAACATAGTCTCAACACTGCGCGTATACTTTTGCCGAGGCGTTCAGCTGCTTCAGATGTTGTGATCAGTTCCGCGCTATTCATGGTCTCTGACGTATGGTCCTCCCGAGTTCGCTAACAGCACCACCCCTACGCGCGCCTTGTATCTATTTTACCTATCTTCGGTCAACCGGGTCGAGATTAAAGCGCGACTTAGGCGTGGCTGAGGCAAACACGTGCTCTGGCTGCGACCTCCGCTGGTGCACTCTATCCAGCAGAGCGGTCTCTCCGTACTCGACTGACCAGTCCGATTAGTTATAAGTGGGTCAACTTAGTAGGCATGAGGCCAGCACTTACTTGAGATAGCTGCTCGCAACAGTAGTTATAAGTGCTGTTCGTTGCGTGCGCCGGCTAAGCTGGCGCGCTCTTACCAGACAGTTTACAAGGATATGAGATACAGATTTCGTAATGTCACCTCCGCGATTGCAATTGGAACGTTCAGTGGGTTGGTTCAGCGCAAGTGAATCATCTGCCGAGTCGCAGTCCGAGGTGGTCGCACGGAGCATCGGTGAGATCCTGTTCGATACCGAGGTAGCGTTCGGTGGTTTGAATCGATGCGTGACCGAGTGAAATCTGAATCTGCTCCAATGCGGCGTGACCTTTGTGTGCGAGCTTCGCGAAGCTGCGCCGAAGGTCGTGCGGCGCAATCTCCATCCCGATCCGCGCGCCGTATTGCTCGACAATTTCAAAAACGGACTGAGCGGTCAGGCCTGAACCTACAATGCGGTCGCCTTTGTTGACGGCTCGTAGTAGACGACCACTCGTGATGCCGGCGGCTTCCATCCATTGGTTGATTGCCATTTTGGTCCAGGGCGGCATCGGCACGGTGCGGACCCGCTTTCCTTTTCCGATGAGGTCGACGATTACCCAACGGGCGTCTCTTTGCTGGACGTGCTCGACGGTCAACAAAGCGAGTTCCTCGCGGCGCAGGCCGCAGCCGACCAGCAGACTTAGCAATGCCTCGTCTCGTTTTCCTCTGTTACTCGCGCGGTCGGGTAAAGCGAGGATCTCTTCTGCCTGCCCCCGCGTTAGCCAGTTGCCGGTCCGGGTGCCGTGGCGTTTCACGCCCTTTGTTCGGCCGACGGCCGCAGCTAAGTCGGGTGATAGCAGCCTGTTGTCGGCGGCTTCGGCGGCGAGTTTGCGGATGGCACTTAGCTGGACATTTATTGAAGAGGGCGCAAGACCCTGTTGCTCAAGCGCGGCACGGTAGCGCTGGACCGTCGCTTTATTAAATCCCTCAGCAGCGTTGGCGACACACCACTGATGAAAGTGATCGAGCGAGCTGCTGTACGCCCGGCGCGAGTGAGTAGAGGTGAGAGTGTCGAGTACTAGGGACTTCAGGCGATCCCAGGTATCTGGCTCGGGTTGGGAAGCGAGGAGAAAAGGTAGGACGGCGTGTTCTTTGGATAGCTTCTGATAAGTGGGATTATCATAGGCTATGCTGGGTGAACTTACAGCCGCATCGACAGCTCTGATTTCAGTGGTTGTTTGGCAGCAGGGAATTCGGCACGACGTCTCGTCAACCTGGCCAGCCGAGGTAAATGACTCCTGTTCGCCTTGCTCGGCGGGAATATGATTCTGAATGACTTCAACCGGCGACTTGATTGTGGTTATAAGTTTGTTCATAGTATGCCTTTCATTTCTCGTATGCCTCCTGGTCGAGACATGGGTGATGCACCTGCGGCGGTCAAGACGTTGGTAAGTACTCCGGTCTTTCATTCGACGTCATGATGGTCGAGCGCATTCTGATCTGCGCGGCCTCAGGTGCAACCACCGCTGGCAGCGAGTACTTGCCGTTCTTGTAAATCACGTGACCCTTCTTGCGCGCGTAAGGCATGGCAACCCAGAAGGTTTTCTTCCTCTCATCGGGCAGGTTATGCTTGCGCTGAATCGATTCCCAGATGGAGTCGAGAGTATCTGCGCCCAGGCCGATGGCTTCTTTGATGGCGGCGGTCCACGGGAACGAGGGATACTTCGGCGCGGACCCCTGCGGCGGCCCTTCCTTTTTCTTGTGGTGCGAGCGCCTCGGCGCAACAGCTTTAGCAGTCCCGGGCAGCCGGTACGGCAGAAAATACGTGCCATCCGGCTTCTGCACGATGAGCTTCTTCCGGCGCGCAGTCGACAGTGAAGAGTAGAAGGCGTCGTGCCGGTTCTCGGGCACGCCGTACTTTTTCTTCACCATTTTCCACATCGCCAGTGGCTCGGTCGCGCCGGCCGCGATCACCGCCGGCAGAGCTTCAGCCCAAAAGCCACGCTCGCCCGAGGGCCCGCTCATGTCCCTGATTTTTCGCTCTGGCTTCGCAGCCTTCTTCTTCGCAGCAGCCTGGCGCGCAAAAAGAGCGTTCGCAGCAGCCTGGCCACGCAGCATGTATTCGCCGCCCTTGCGGCGCAGGACGCGCATCTTGAACGTACGGGACAGGGCTTGGTGGAAGTTAGGGCGATAGTCCTCAGAGAGGTTGTACTTTTTCTGAATCGCGCGCCATATCTCGCCAGAATAATGTGCACCGGCAGCGACAGCGTCTCTGATGACATCGCGCCAGGGCGGCATCGTTTCATAGCTCTGCGCTGGGGACTCGATCAGCTTCGGTTGCTCTGGTGGTGGTGCGAGCTTCGGCTGCGTGCCATTGCGTTGCACGAGGTAGTTGGTGACCAGGCTGAAGGCTTCGACGGTTTTATTTAGCTCATCTCGTGCGGCGAGCAGGCGCTGCTGCTCGTCGATTATGAATTTGAGGGGGGATGGCTCTTCGTGCGGGTTCGCCATTTACTATGGCCCGCATCTGCGGAAAAAATCCATACTTTTACCAATATTCATTTGTGATAACTTCTTTTATTACGTATAATTAGAACATGCCACCACCTCGTAAAATCCTCGATCTGACTTCAAGAAGAACTGACTCTCCGAGCCTTCCCCGACAGCTCGCCGAGCTAGCACCGCAGTTGCCAGCATTGTTTCTGACGACCCCTCGTACCACGAAGGGGTTCATCGACTTCTTTACCGCGAACATCCGCAACCGGAACACCCGCCGCGCTTACTACAAGGCCGCAAGCCGCTTCTCGGAGTGGTGCCAGACACACGGACTCGATGACCTGGCAAAGCTGCAAACGCTCCACGTATCGGCCTACATCGAGGAACTACAGCAGGATCATTCTCCTCCGACCGTGAGGCAGCACTTAGCCGCGTTGAGAATGCTATTTGATTTTCTGGTCGTGCGACAAGTCATGCCCATCAATCCAGGCCACCCGGTGCGCGGGCCAAGGCACTCGGCAAGAAAGGGTATGGCAAATGTGTTAAACCCAGATGAGACCCGGCTACTTCTGGAGTCGATCAAGAAGGACACGCCACTGGGGCGACGAGATCGCGCGCTAATTGCGCTCATGGTTTTCACTTTCGCCCGTGTCGGTGCCGCCGTTAGGATGCGCGTGGAAGATTACTTCATTCAGGGTCGCAAGGGATGGGTGAGGCTCCACGAGAAGGGCAACAAGACTACTTCCTTGCCCTGTCATCACCGTCTGGACGAGATGCTGGAGAAATACATCGACCAGGCAGGGATCGCGAACGATCCGAAGGGCTGGCTTTTTCGGACCGCCGCCGACAAGAACGGCAGCGCTTTGAGCGAGCGTCCGATGTGCCAACAGGACGTTCATGCGATGATCCGGCGGCGCGCGACGGCAGCCGGCATCAAGACGAAGATCGGCTGCCATTCGTTTCGCGCTAGCGGCATCACCGCGTTCTTGAAGAACGGAGGGAGATTGGAAACAGCGGCGCGGATGGCCGGACATGAATCAACGCAAACGACCCGACTCTATGACCGGCGCGATGATGAAATATCACACGCCGAGGTCGAACTTATCGGGATATAGAGGCAGGTTCGTGGTGAATCAGCTATTCGGAAAGTGCTCCAATTGCAGCCTTCCTTTAGGTTTGCCACGAGCGTTCACGTGGCTTCAACGCAAGCCCACTAATCGCGGGAAAGAGAGGAGGTCGGAGTCGTCTCAAAGTCGCGTCATGTTCCGATAGGAGGTTACCCGTGCCAGCCAAACTGAGATAATTACAGCATGCCCACGCTAGATCCGTTCAATCTGTCCGACAGCGAGTTCGACGCCGTCATGACTGAAATCGATCACGAATTGCGGCAACGCAGTGACAGAGTTCCAGGGCGCGAACTCCGAGGGATAGCCCTGTTCGTCAGGCGCTTCAAAGTTCAGATTGATAATCGCCACCCGCTCACACGACGAATCATCGGCTGGTTCAGCCACATGTATGGTGCACGCTTAGGCATCGATCTCGATTTCGGGCAAACAGTAGCTCTAGTAAACGGCGAGATTTGCAAGATGAGAGGCGCTCGGTTCTTCGGCAATATGCTGCTTGTGTGTTCGCCGGTTGCAATAGATGTTAGTCTCAAGGCCCAAACGCCCATCGGGACTATTCCCGTGACGAATCTGCTGGCGGGCAAGATTGAAGGTGTGACTCTGGAACTCGCTTCGCGGCTCTCGCAGACAGAATGCGATTCAATTCTGAAGGCGTACAAGCGAATGTTCTTGGCGTTTGCGGGTTTGGAAGCATCGCTCGGGAATCGTTACGGGAGCACCGACGCTCCGTATATCACAGAGGCGATGCATGATCTGCGGTCATCTTCCCAAAGCATGATCGGATCGCGGCCGAATTACGGTCAAGCGAAGTGGGATTCGCTTCAGGCCGTCGAAAAGGTCGTGAAAAGTTGCATCGTTGAAAAGGGCGCAACGCCCCCTCGCTCCCATGATGTCGCCGACCTCTGTCGTATGGCTGTTAGAACTGGTGTACCGGCGGTCGATCCGGCATTGATCGCTTTCGTCCAATGCCCCGCCGCCGTTCGGTATACGTCGACTATCGTTGGGAAGGCCGAAGCCATCGAGGCCCATTATGCGGCAATGACAGTGTGCGGAGAACTCGCGCCCGTGATAAAGAAAACCGCTGCCGAAATCTTGTGTCATGAATTCAGGCATCCCTACCGGAACGGCGCAATGCTAGATTGTTTGATGATCGGATATGGCGCACCGGTTCATCCGCAGCCGACTGCGCCAGTGGCGTCCATACGGACAGCTTGAGCTTGTCGCGTATGGGCCTCGTCGTTGCCCGACTCCAAACGAATTGACTGACATTCGGACAGGAAAACTCGGAGCACGCGATCAGTTGCCAGCATTTGCCGACGTCTTCGGCATCTTAATTACGGGTCCCAGGGCGAATCACGCGAGCTTCAGTTGGCCGAAAGTCGCGATCCGGGGGAAGTTACTCAAACGGCCTGTTGGCGTATTACGGAGCGCACAGAGACTGCTGCGCTCCATGCCCGACGTAACTGCAAAGGTTTCCTCTCAGACTTGACAGTGAGTGAACGATAGTCGGCCACGCCTTTCCACAGCTCGGGAATTACATCGGCCGGCCAAGTGGGTGAGCGTAGCCGCTCGTGGGAGGCGCAGGTTGCGTTCGCGGGTTCGCCGCAGCCAACATCTGTAGTTCCAACGGGCGGATTGCGCCACGGGGCTGGCAGACGTCATGAGGCCTATCCACAGCGGTGCTCGGTCAAACGCTATGCATCCAAATCCGGCACAAAGATGCACCTGGAAGTCGAGGCTTCCATTTTTTAAAAAAATAAATTAGAACTGAAAAGTTTTCGGTCACGGATAGCCTGCATGGCGTATAGGTCCGTTCCCATCTGCCAGGGACGCGCCGGACCAATCCGGCAGTCAACACACTGGGAGTTACTTGTCCAGTTGACGTGAGGGGGACTTAACCGGAGTAATGTCCCGGAACCGTTTCGCGAAAGATTATGCCTCTGCCAGTCCTTATGCTGACGTTCCCCGAGGTGGCTTTATGCCAGCGGCGCTTGCCGCTGCCAGCCAAGCGGAGAGACCTTCTAATCTAAGAATGTGCTCTAAAATGGGTTATGGCGACGATTGGGGCGCTTGAGGCGCAGGTCCGTGATTGCATTAACCGGCCCCGCGTCCATCATGCTCTTTGCAGCAAGGACCTGAAGGGTTTCTTTGTTGTTTGCAGCGCTCTCGATGCCATCGGCGATACCATGCTGGCGATTGAAGCGTACCGCAGCCTGGAGGAAGCAGCCAGCTACGGAGAGCAGTACTTGAGACTCTACGGTCTCCTGCAGGCGTTCTTTATTCAACAGGACGCGGCTCAACATATTTTGGAAACTCTCGAACTGACTTGCGTCGGGTTGAAGGATGACCTTCTATATGTTCGGGAGATTCGAAACAGTGCCATCGGGCACCCGACGCGGCGTGAGGCGCGCCCGAAGAGGAACATCCCCCAGACGTCTCACGCCATAGCGCGGAATTCGATGTGGCAAAACGGGTTCATGCTCATGTCCAACGCGGAAAACGGCAAGACAGAGATTACCGGCGTTCCTATAGCGGAGCTCATTGAGAAGCAGGAGCGCGGCGTTGCGGAGATACTGCGAGCTGCGCTTGATCACTTGCAGACGCGCGAGGAAGAACACCGAATGAAGTACAAGGATAAACAGTTGGCAGCGCTGTTCCCCGGAACGATCGGCTATTACTTCGAAAAGCTGTTCGCGGGCTGCAGACGCGAAGATAGTAGGGAGTTCACGTCCATCCACGTTGCTCTACTCAATGACATTCTCGTGGCATTCCGTGCTGCTTTGACCGAACGGGGGATTATCCCGGCGTACAGCCACGTTGCGCACGACGTGGAGGATGCCGAGTATCCTCTAGCTGAATACAAGAAGTACATCGATGGCGACCCGACAAGTACGCTAAATGAAAAGAGCAGTCGTATTTTTGTGTTTTTCCTCCAGCACCAATTCGGTCTGCTGCTCAAATACGCGCAAGAGTTCGATGAGGAATACATGGAGCCGGTAAGGATTCCGGTTGCAGACTCGCCCGCACAGCCCCTTTGATCGCGCTTCATTGGCCGGGAGCATCCCCAAGTCCGCCGCTGGGAAGCTTCGATTCCTCCCGTGAAACGCCGTCCACAACCACATGAGTAAGTAGTCGCCGGCTCGCGCAACTGACTGCGACTGGGCCCGGCCACCCTACCCTGCCTAAGGTCGGTGCAAAAAGTCACCTGCAAATCGACGCTTCCATTTTTTTCAAAAAAATCAGAACTGAAAACTTTCCTTGGCCAGCGTCGGATGGGAACCGGCCAAGGACGCGCGAAGCCCACTCCGGCGCATCAACGCATCGCGCGTTTTGCGGCAAATTGACTCGAAACTGTCAGACTTCCGGTTGGCGCGTTATAACGTCGCGATTCGGCTGGCGCTGGAAAGGCAGCGGTAATTGTGCTGCAATACCTTAAGTGAAACGGTCGGCCTTCTTCGCTGCTTTGCTGGCTCTTCTCGGACAGCTACTTTGCCCGGCGTTGGCGTTCGGCCAGAAACCCGAGTACGAGTTCTATTACGAGTTCCGAACGGACTTCTCGCAGAAGTTGCAGGAGGCCAACCACTTCGCGCTGACTGGCGAGCAAGTTCTGCAACGATACGCCGCCAAGCTGAAGAGCGACGGTGTTTCCGATGCGGAGATTGCCCGGAGAATCCGGCTGATTCGAACGGAGCGTGCCGCTCTGGATGCCGATTATTACAGCCGCTTCTATCTCGACAGCGATGCCAATTTCAACCATGAGCCCAACGCCTTTCTCGTGGAAGTTGCAAGAAGCCGGCAACCGGGTGTGGCCCTCGACTACGGGATGGGACAGGGGCGAAACGCCATCTACCTGGCAGGTCTCGGATGGGACGTGTGGGGGTTCGATCCGGCCGAGGGAGGCATCGCGATCGCCCAGAAGCAGGCCAAGGAACTGGGGCTGAAGCTGCATACCGTTGCCGTTCGCGACGATGAATACGATTTCGGCCAAAGCAAGTTCGACTTGATTCTCTTCAGTTGGACCAAACCGCTGGTTCCGGTTCAGCGGGTGGTTGACGCACTTAAGCCTGGCGGAATTATTGTTATGGAGTGCGGGGATGAATTTGTCCCCGAGCGCAATGCTCTGCTCCATCAATTCGACACCCTTCAGATCGTACGGTATGAAATCGCTCTCGCCAAGGCGGATTGGGGAGGACGAACGGAAACGCACGTCTATCGTCTGGTGGCTAAGAAGCCATAGCGGCACAGCCCTGATTGACGGTGGCGGCACTATTCTTGCCGGGAGAGCCGTCTTGGCAGTCGCGGCGGCGCTCCTGCTAACAAAGAAACAACAAGTCTGACCGCGACACAGGTCAACGGCGGTTTCTACCCGATAAGCGCCCCACAACCCTGGCGATCCAATTTGGACGTGTAGTCGCCGGCTCGCGGAACTGACTTCGACTGTCCCGCCCACCGATTACCCAGGTGTACCTATCCTGCCTAGTGTCGGTGCAAAGATGCACCCAAAACTCGATGCTTCCATTTTTTTAAAAAAATAAATTAGAACCGAAAAGTTTTCGGGCATCCGTCGGATGGGGTAACTCGCTTGGCGAAGAGGGCTGCTCTCTATCTGCCGAGGACGCGCGGGCCCACTCCGGCACATCAAGACATTGGGCGTTTCCCGTCAGGTTGACGTGGACGACATCACGAGATCGATGGCGAAGTAGATACGGAACAGGGGTGCTTCTGAAGCGGCGGCTGCAGTAGCTTTGAGCGTTGCAGAGGTTTATTAAGTTCGAACTTCCCCATCACGGACCCGACAACTTCGAAGAAGAGCTGATCGGCTCGCGGTCCGACATAAACGTCACGGATCAGCTCGTTAAGGTCGAAAGTGATATTGCAGCCCTGACAATCTGGCCGTTCATCTTGATAGAGGGCGCAGCGCCATTCCCGTTCGTGTTCGAAGCACGTACGCTTGTGAAAAGCCACTGGTAAAAGTCTTTCCCAAAGGCCCAAACCCACCGGAATGGCCCCCTCCCTGAGATCAAATCTCAGGGAGGGATTCGAATGTGGATCATCTTCGTATTCAACTCTTCCGAAGGAATACTGCACCTCCCGAACTTCGAATCTGGCCGCCTGGATATACTGACGGATAGACGACTTGATCGCTATTCCACATCCCCTAGAGCCATAGATCTCCCACATCGCCATCGACTCATCCGCTAGACACCATGAATTCACATAAAGATGGTCGCGGGCATTCTGAAAGTATGCCGCCGATTGCTTGCTCAGCTCTACCATTGCTTGTGTCAGCGATATGACCGCCGTCTCTCCTTCCGGAGTTGTCCGGGTAATGCACTTCGCCAAGGGGTCGTTTGCCGGCATTTCCCGTGGTACGGCTTCACAGAAGCCTTCGTAACAATCCTCTAGATGTGCGGCTTTGGCGAACCACAGCGTCATGGAAGCCAGAATCGCCACAAACTTCGGCAGATCCATGTAGCGCCATATCGCCGTATCTTCGTGGACCTCATCGTTGGTTGCTGGTCTGTTGTTGTTCATCGTGGCCGCTGCGGATGATGATATCGCAACGGATTCGCCTTCCTTCCAGATGAGCGTGTAGTCGATTCGCGGAACTGACTGAGACCGGGCCCGGCCAGCGATTACCCACGGGTATTCGCTCAACGCTTACCGATCTGTTCTTTCTTCTTTCATAGTTTCCTGAAACGGTCCTCCGGAGGAGCGGCATAGGAGCTCTGTACGAGTGCCCGATCCGGGTTTTGGCGGTGGATCGGTAAACGCTGCGGTGTCAGGGAGGATCCGTCTACTGACTGGCACTCATTGAGCAGCGGCCTTACGCGGACTCGCCATCGCAAACGAATCTGGCTTTCCACATTTAGGCCACAGGCTGTTAGACTTGAAGCCGTCGTGCCGATGAAATTGTGGCCCTTGGGATTGGTTCTGAGTGGACTTGCTTTTTCCGCTCTGGCCCAGCCGCTTGAGGTCCGCAATCCTTCTGGCGTGCGCATTTCGATAGACGGGGAGGACCGCAACCCTGCTCTGAGTGTTGTGGTGCCGGACGGACCAGAGAGCGAGCGCAGATCCAAAATCCTCTTTCCCGAGCACGTAACGGTACGCGCCCACGGCCAGATTGAACAGAAGCATCTCTATATCTTCCGTCCCGGACGGCAGGGCGATTCGCCGCAGTGGACGAAGATGCGTAACGCGCTGGAGTATGCGAGCGATTTTGGCGAGATTCATTTCGCCGCACGGGCATCCCTGGTGGATGACGGCATCGTCTTCCGCTACGACTTCGGTAACCGGTCCGCTGTTGATTACGATATGGTAACGGCAATCACCGACCCACGCTTTCGCACGATCTTCTACGACCCACGGCTAGAGCGAACTTATGTTCACCACAAGGATGGCTTCGATCTTCTAGCGTCGGA
>CAVVFX010000020.1:0-978109 GCA_963747535.1 Terriglobia bacterium | reverse complement strand
CGGCCAAAGATTCGCTACCGAAACGCACCTCCCCGATCGTTCGCCACATTGTACTTCCGCCCGTAGGCGTTACATGGCCGAATGCCGCATTGCCCGGACTACCGGCTACAAGCCAACTTCTCGTTACCAAATGGGTCGCGTAACTTCCTGAACCTGGTGGCCTAAGGATTAAGCAAGGCGAACATGCAGACACTGGGAGATCTTACTGCCCTCCGTCATGATGGGGCACTGCCAGACTCGGGCTGTCGCGACCAGCAGTTGGTCGGCTGGATCGCGGTGGAAGGGCTGCGGAAGCTGGGTTGACTCAACGACGATCTGCGGAGTGAGATGAAGAAGGGATACCCCTGGCACTGCAAGAGCAGTTTCGATCCAGGTCATCACATCACGGTCGAGCTTCAATCTTCCATACTCTACCAATTTGGCGATTTCCCAACAGGAGATGATACTAACTCCGAATACGCGATCAGCCCCCTGCTCGAGAAGGTCCCGGTGCCTTGGTTGTAGTTATCCGGTCGAGCGACCCACCAAACCCAAATGTGGGTATCCAGCAGAATCACTGCAGCGCATTCCAGTCCCCGCTGGCAACCGGCTCCGTCGGCTCACGGAATTCGAGCACCGAATCGCGCAGACTTCTCCGCGCGACGGCGACTGCTCCGATTGTTTTTGAGACGACTAGCACTTCAACCGGCTGGCCGGGTTCAAACGGAAGTCCGTCCAGAACGAGTTCGCCATGCTCCCCGACAGTAGTCTCTCTCCAGTGTGCTTCCACCACATCAGTATAGAAGTTCACGAGGCGCGAGCCTTTGGCGCCCGGGTGTGCGACCTCAAAGTGAACGATTGTTGAGTTCTCTTTTTTTGTGTGCTAAATCCGAACGTAGTGATACGTTAGGATAGGAGGTGCACCTTGCCGGATACGCTTATCGATCTTGAACAACGTCGCAGCGGCATTTTGTCCCAGATTTTGCAGTTAGGTGATTTTCGCAGTGGCTCCATCACACCCATCAGTGGACGTTGCGGTAAACCAAACTGCCATTGCCATCAACCAGGGCAGCCTGGCCATGGTCCTAATATCCGTTTGACTCGAAAGGTAAATGGGAAAACTGTCAGCGAAAGTTTCTCTTCTGGGGCTGAACTATCCAAAGTCAAGCGGGAGGTGGAAGCTTTTCATCGCTTTCGCCAACTCTGTTTGGAACTGCTGCAAGTGAATGAGAAGATCTGTCGGGC
The DNA here is from genome assembly GCA_963747535.1 of Terriglobia bacterium. Taxonomy (GTDB): domain Bacteria; phylum Acidobacteriota; class Terriglobia; order Bryobacterales; family Bryobacteraceae; genus CAVVFX01. The sequence goes on along the minus strand of CAVVFX010000020.1, from coordinate 976,885 downwards.
GCGCCCGGTCGACGACACGATTTCGTCAGAGGAAAAAAAACGGCGGAAGCGATCCAGCAAGAGGTCGCGCGGGAGGTAGAACAATTCTTGCACGCAGTCTTCAACGGCCGAAGTAAGTGCGGGTATCTGGATCTGGAAGCCATCGAAATGGCGGCCCGCTCGGTTGTGCATCAGGCCGCAGCAGCAGCCCTCAGCCGACTCCTGCAGTTTCCGGTTCCGGCGGCCGGTCAGCGCACTGTGGCTTGTCCTTGTGGCAAGCAAGCCCGTTACTGCGAGTTGCGCTCCAAATCGATTCTCACCGCCGTGGGTCAGGTGGAGATATCACGCCCCTATTACCTGTGCCCCGACTGTCACGGTGGCCAGTTTCCGGCCGATGCCGAATTGGATGTGGAGAATACGGAGTTCTCACCTGGGGTCCGCCGTATGCAGGCGATAGTCGGTCAGGACGCGCCGTTTGATCACGGTCGTGAACAAATGAAATTGCTCGCTGGCTTGGAGGTGACGACCAAGTCGGTGGAGCGAGCAGCGGAGGTGATCGGGGACGACATTGCCCAACGCGCGCAACGGGAGATCCAGCGAGCCGTCCAGTTAGATCTGCCTGTCATCGTTGGTGAGCCGATTCCCATTCTGTATGTGCAGATGGATGGGACCGGAGTGCCGGTGGTGAGAAAAGAGACGCTGGGCCGGCAAGGCAAGACTGAGGGCCAACCGGCGCATACGCGCGAAGCCAAGTTGGGCTGTGTGTTCACCCAGACCTCGTGGGATAAGGAGGGTTATCCCATCCGGGACCCGCATTCAACCACTTATACGGGAGCTATTGAAACGGCGGATGAGTTTGGCAAGCGCCTTTATCTGGAGGCCTGGAATCGCGGCTGGAATCGCGCGGAAAAGAAGGTTGTGATAGCCGATGGCGCTGAATGGTGCTGGAATCAGGCCGATCTCCATTTCCCCGGAGCGATACAGATTGTCGATCTTTATCATGCCCGTCAACATCTGTGGGAGTTGGCTCGGCGCTTGCACCCCAACGACGAGGCCAGCCAGAAAGCTTGGATGAAGACTCACCAGAAACGCCTGCTCGATAAAGGCAAAATCGAAAAACTGGTGGCGGCGCTTCGCTCCATCGATTCCAACAATCCCGAGGTCACAGAGAAACTACGCATCGAAGCGGAATACTTTGAGCGCAACGCGGAACGAATGCGATACCCCAAGTTTCGTCGGCAACATCTTTTTGTTGGTTCCGGCGTCATCGAAGCCGGCTGCAAGTCGGTAATCGGCTCCCGCCTGAAGCGGTCCGGAATGTTCTGGACGGTCCGCGGTGCCAACGCCATCCTCGCCTTGCGTTGTTGTCATCTCAACGGGCGCTTCGAGGACTACTGGGAAGGTCGCCGGGCCGCTTGACTTCCACTTTCATGTCGCTCACCCTTGGCGCCCTGCACCGGTTTGAGCCCGAATTCCGGAGAGCGACGAGCGCTTCACTCGACAGCGTTCCCGACGCCCTGCCGACTTATCGGGAGTAATCGCTGCTCCGGTCCTAGCCAGCGAGGAGCGCTACAATCGACTTGTGGAGAACTGGAGACAGCATATAACGGTCAGTCCAAATGTGTGCCACGGCAAAGCATGCATCCGAGGGACCAGAATCATGGTGTCTGTCATCCTCGACAACATTGCTGCCCACATGGACCGTGCTGAAATCTTGCCTAGCTATCCCACGCTAAGGCCGACGGACATAGACGCCGCACTCGCCTATGCAGCCGAACTGGCCAGGGAAGGCACGATTGACCTTCCACTTGAAGTCAACGCGTGAAATTCCACCTGGCCGAATTGCCATGTTGCGTATCGACCGGACGATCGGTCCGTGCACTTTCCAAGCTGACCCGCTTGCCAGTAACCAGCCCTTCGCCCATTTCTGCCCCTTCATCCCAACAACATCGGCGCCCCACCCTCAAATCCTTGCCCTCGCGTGTCAACCTGAAAGTAGAGCGGCCGAGGTCTGCCGTCTGCCGGTCGCCCGTGCGCGACCATTTTTGAGATTTGAGGAGTGCCATTTGCCGACGTTACTCGTCTTTACCGCCTCGCCTGCCGACCGTAGCGTGCCGGAGAAACGTGCATACCCAGAAATTGCAGCATCCGCCGGTGATACCGAAAGACCCGAAACCGGTCCCGGCGTCGAACGCGCCCGATCCGCTCTCTTGCGCTTCTTTCATCTCCCCCCGTCCGGGTCATGGGTCTGGCGGCTTTGTGCACCAGCGCATATTTCCGCGATCGGTGCACAGTCGTGCACAAACGAAAAATCCCCGCCGGTGCCGAGGCCTGGCATAACCATAACAAATCATTACTACTTAGAAGGAATTGGCTTTGACCCGCAAAACCGCGCGCAACCCGCCCCAACCGGTGCATCCGAGACGCCTCTGGCCGGAAACCAAACCGCCCCGCCTAAGACTCGCATCCTCGGGCCGGACAGGGAGTTCGTTTTTTCCGCTGCACCCCAGGATCGCTCCTTCCGCGCCGCTCCACCCATTCGCGCGTATTCGCGGTTAAGTGCACAAAAATGCACAAGCCTAAAACCGCTGCCACTTGCCGCTCCCCGGATAACTAAAGCAAAAGACAGCCACTTATCAAAAATTGGCTTCCTTCCGCAAAAAGCATCTGCTGATTGCGCCAGCGCACCTGTCGGGCGGACAGACAGCCCTTAAGTGAACCGTATTGCCTTTAGGACCGGGTTTTCATACTCCAACTCAGATGACGGAGGCGGCACGATTGTGATAGGGTTAGTGAAATTCCCGTTTGAGGTATGCTTCCGTGTTGAAATACGCTCTCGCTTTGTTCTTTGCCTGCAATCTTCCACTCGCGGCCCAACTCGGCCGTGGCACCATTCTGGGAACGGTAACCGATTCGAGCGGTGCCGTTATCGCCGGTGCCAAGGTCTCGGTACTCGACCTCGACACTAACACCGCCGTCTCAGCCGTAACCAACCGGGATGGTTTCTACACCACTCCGCCCCTCAACGTGGGCAACTACCAGATCGCCGCCGAGCATGCCGGATTCAAGAAGGAGATCCGGAGCGGGATCGTCCTGCAGGTAGACCAGCACGCCGAGATTAATATTCAACTGCAAGTTGGCGCGGCCACCGAATCCGTGCAGGTGACGGCGGAGGCTCCGCTGGTGAACACGGAGGACTCATCGTCGGGCCAGGTGATCGAGAACAAGCGCGTGGAGGATCTTCCACTCAATGGACGAAATGCCTTTGCACTGGTGCAGCTCTCGCCGGATGTCCATTCGAATGCCGGCCCCAATCAGAGCGGGTTCGCAGACCGGGGAACGAGTCTGAGCGACTGGAGCATCAACGGCGGTCCCAATGCAGCGAACAATATGCTGGTGGACGGTACGGTCGCGCAGAACAGCTATTATCCGGATCTCAACGCCGACCTGGCCGTGGACGCTGTGCAGGAGTTCAAAGTGCAATCCGGTTCCATGTCGGCGGAATACGGATTCACGCTGGGTGGCATTATTAATGTGGCGACCAAGTCCGGCACGAACCAATACCACGGCACGGCCTACGAATTCCTCCGTAACAACGATCTCGACGCGCGCAACACCTTCGGCACCGTGCGGCCGGAATACCGCTACAACCAGTACGGCGCCGCCGTAGGCGGACCTTTTAACCTCCCGAAGCTGTATCACGGCAGTAACAGAACGTTCTTCTTCGTCAACTGGGAGCAGTATAACTACGTCAGCTACAGCGACTCGATCACATCCACGCCGCCCCCCTCCCAGAGGACCGGGAATTTTTCGAACTTGTTCACGTCCACCGGACAGTTGATTCCGATCTACGACCCCGCCACCACGGCGGTCAATCCCAACGGTTCGGGATATGTCCGGACCCCGTTTCCCGGCAACATTATTCCCACCAGCCGCCTGGATCCGGTGGCACAGGCCATGAACCAGTTTTATCCCGCGCCGAACCTGACACCATCCAACGCCTTTACGCAAGCCAATAACTACGAGTCGGTCAATCCCGGCGCGCAAAACATGCAGCAGTACACGCTGCGGGGCGACCAGCGAATTTCGGACTCCGACTCGATGTTTGCCCGCTTCACTTACTTTGACGCCTATACCAACAACTGCCCCTGCACCTGGCCCTCGTTTGCCGTCAATGGGCGCTTCGATCACTTTGGCACCCGGAACGCCGCGCTCGAAGAAACGCATACCTTTTCGCCGCGTCTGCTCAATGAGATCCGTATCGGTATGGCACGGCAACAATTCCCGTTCCAGTCGGCCAGCTATAACCAGGGTTGGCCGCAGAAGCTCGGGCTCCCCGCCGACGTTCCCAATTTTGTATTCCCGACCGTAAACAATGGATACACGGCACTGGGCAACGCTACCGTAGGATTTCGCGGCGCCTTGACCTGGGATGTCACCGATACCGTGACTCTGGTGCTGGGAAACCATTCGCTGAAACTCGGCGTGGAATACCGGCTGCTTTTCGGCAATAACTTTCAAACGTCGGCGCCTTCCGGAAGCTTTACTTTCTCCTCCACTTTGACCGGGAACCCCCAAAGCCAAAGCGGCACCGGCAGCACCTATGCCGACTTTCTTGTCGGCGCCGTGAGCAGCGCCTCCGGCTCCACAACGATTGGTGAGTCGGAAAAAGGCGACACCTGGAGCGGATTCATCCAGGACACCTGGCGCATCTCGCCCAAGTTCAATGTCAACCTCGGGCTCCGTTACGACTACCAACAGCCGCCCTATGAGCGGAATTGCGGAACCTCCAACTTTAATCCCACGGCCATCGATCCCGTGGGGAACCTGCTGGGCGCCATGCAATACGCCTGCAAAGGATACGGCAAGACGTTTCTGAATTCGGAATACACCGATTTTGCGCCCCGCATTGGCTTGGCATGGGATCCTCGCGGTGACGGGAAAATGGCGATCCGCGCCGGCTTCGGGATGTTCTATGCCGGCGACTTCAATACCAGTTTCTTTGGAAATCTGGCGGGGTTTGGGTCCACTACGACCAGCTACAGTGCGCCCGGCGGCAACGCCAATCTGCCCGCGTTCCAGCTCAGCCAGGGATTCCCGACGCCGTTGACCCAGCCTCTGGGCAGCGCCCTCGGTCCGGGTTACCTTCTCGGCCAAGGCGTCAACTACGATCAACCGGGCCAAAGGGTTCCGATGTCGCAACAATGGAACTTCTCGATCCAGAAACAAATTCCCGGGGGTTGGGTGATCGACGCCTCCTATACCGGCAACCGTGGCACGCACTTGGTGGCGGGAAGCTACGGTCTGGATCAAGTCCCCGATCAATATCTCAGCCTCGGAACGGCGCTGCAAAACCCGGTGCCGAACCCGTACGCCGGTATCGTGCCGGGATCGCTGGGCGGCGCGACCATTACCAGGCAGCAGTCGCTGCTTCCCTACCCCTACTACACGGGCGTCTCCGTGAGAAATCCGCACTTGGGGAACTCGATCTACCAGGCCGGACTGCTCACGGTGCAGAAGCGGTTTGGCAAGGGATTAACCTTCCTCGCCTCGTACACCAAGGCCAAGCTGATCGACGACAGCGTTGCCTCCCCCATCAATTTCGGATCGATCGTGCAGGTCACCAATAACAACTACCAGGACGGGGCTTATAACCGCAATCTGGAGCGCGCCATCGACCCGACCGATGTACCGCAGCGGCTGACCATCAGCCCGGTGTATGAGTTGCCTTTTGGAGCGGGAAAGCAGTTTGACCCGCATAACCGGTTCGTAAATGCGTTCGTGGGAGGATGGCAGGCACAGTCGATTATCTCGATGCAGAAAGGTCTTCCGGTGCTGATCACCGGCGCGTCGAACAACCTCGCGATCCGGCCGAATTCAACCGGACAGTCGGCTGCGTTGTCCAATCCGACCCAATACGAGTGGTTCAACACGGCGACCTTCGTCAACCCGCCCAATTACACTTACGGCAACGTCGGGAGGACTCTGCCGGACGTAAGGAATCCAGGCTATTTCAACTGCGACCTTTCTCTGATCAAGAACAACAAGATCCGAGAGCGGCTCAACCTGCAATTCCGCGTGGAGTTTTTTAATATGGATAACCACACCAACCTCGGGTTGGTGAACTCAACCTTTGTAGCGGGTACCAACGGTCTGAACTCCAGCAGCACGTTCGGAACCATCACTTCCTCGCAGGCTTCGCGGACCATTCAGCTTGGCATGAAGCTTCTGTTCTGAATCACGTGCGGGCGGCCAATCGCGGCCGCAGCCGGCAGACCACAAAAGACGATGGTCTGCCCCACGGGAGTTTGCGACGGCGCGATGACGGGCACATATGATTACTTCACCTCCATGCAGCGGACGTCGTCCCCACGAAGCGGTTCTTGAAACAGATCTGGTGATTGCGGGCGGCGGACTCGCGGGAACCTGCGCGGCCATCACCGCAGCGCGCGCCGGCATTCGGGTCGTGCTCATCCAGGACCGCCCGGTGCTCGGCGGAAATGCATCGAGCGAAGTGCGCCTGTGGATCCTGGGCGCGACCTCCCACATGGGAAACAACAACCGGTGGGCCCGTGAAGGCGGCGTCATCGACGAAATCCTGGTCGAAAACCTGTATCGCAATCCCGAGGGTAACCCGCTCATCCTCGATACCATCCTGCTTGAGAAGGTCATCGCCGAGGCCAACGTCCACCTGCTGCTGAACACCGCAGTCCACGATCTCGAAATGTCCGGACCCGGCAGGATCGCCGCGGTTCGAGCGTGGTGCAGCCAGAACAGCACGACCTACCTGGTAAGAGCGCCCCTGTTCTGTGATGCCTCGGGCGACGGCGTGCTCGGATTCCTCGCCGGGGCCGCGTTTCGCATGGGGGCGGAGAGCCGGGAGGAGTTCGGGGAAGGCTTTGCGCCCGAAGCCTCCTACGGCGAACTGCTGGGCCACTCGCTTTACTTCTATTCCAAAGACACCGGCCGTCCGGTGAAGTTCACGGCTCCTTCCTTCGCTTTGAAAGACATCACGCGGATTCCCCGCTATCGCGATATCCAGGCGACCGATTCCGGCTGCCGCTTCTGGTGGTTCGAGTACGGCGGCCGTCTGGACACGGTGCATGAGACGGAAGCCATCAAGTGGGAACTCTGGAAAGTTGCCTACGGCGTCTGGGACTACATCAAGAATTCGGGCCGCTTTCCCGAAGCCGAGACCATGACGCTCGAATGGGTCGGGACCATCCCCGGCAAGCGCGAGAGCCGGCGTTTCGAAGGCGATTACATGTTGACCCAACAGGATATCGTAGGACAGCGGCGGCACGATGACGCCGTTGGGGTCGGCGGTTGGGCCATGGACCTGCACCCTGCCGATGGCGTTTACAGCGAGCTTTCGTCGTGCACGCAATGGCATTCCAAGGGCGTCTATCAGATCCCCTATCGCTCGATGTACAGCCGCAATATCGACAACCTGTTTTTGGCAGGGCGAATCATCAGCGTCTCGCACGTGGCGTTCGGCTCTACCCGCGTCATGGCGACCTGCGCGCACAACGGGCAAGCCGTTGGCATGGCCGCGGCCGTCTGCCGCGAACAGAGGCTCTTGCCGCGCGATCTACTGGTTTCCGTGCGCCTCCAGGATTTGCAACGCCGCCTGCTCGCCGCCGGACAATATATCCCGCACGTATCGCTCGCAGACCCCCGTGACCTTGCCAGGCAATGTTCATGGCATGCGTCAAGCCGCTCGACGCTGGGGCACCTCCCCGCTGACGCCGCCCCGATTCCGCTGGACACGTCGCGCGCCATGCTGCTTCCTGTCGGAGCGGGATTACTGCCCGCGGTCCGTTTTCTGGTCGACGCGCCGGAGCCAACCACTTTGGAGGTCGAAGTGCGCGGCTCCTCGGTTGAAGGGAACTTCACGCTGGACGTCACGCTGTCTCGTGAAACGATCGAGCTACAGCCCGGAACGGCACGGGAGGTTTGGATTCGGCCCGACGCTCGCGCTGCCAAGGCCGCATATTTCGCCTATTGTCTGCTGCGCAACCCCGCGGTCTTCGTGCACACCAGTAGCTTGCGCATGACCGGCGTGCTCAGCCTGGCGCAATCCATGAATCGGGCCGTGGCGAAAAGTGCCAGGCAGGATCCGCCGCCTGGAAGTGGAATCGAGTCGTTCGAATTCTGGCTACCCGGCCGTCGCCCGGCTGGCCGCAACCTGGCGTGTCAAATCGATCCGCCGCTCGACCTCTTCGGAGCCGAAAATGTGCGCAATGGGGTGACGCGCCCGACGCTGCAGCCTAACGCGTGGGTAGCGGCGCCAGAAGATCCCGCGCCGCGGTTGACGGCGTGTTGGGCCGAGTCGCGCCGTATCGGGCATATCGAACTGGCCTTCGACACCGACTTCGACCACCCCCTGGAGTCCGTTCTCCTGGGCCATCCCGAACGCGTGATGCCGTTCTGCGTCAAGCGATACCGCATTCTGGACGATCGGGGCGACGTGCGGTTCGAGTGTCTGGACAACCACCAGACGCGCAATATCATCCGCCTCGATCCGCCAATGGTCACGTCCGCCCTGCACATCGATGTGCTGGAGACCCACGGCGCACCCGCGGCCATCTTCGAAGCGAGATGCTATGAAGACTGAAATCGTGTTACTGCTCTGCTGCTCGCTGTCGACCGCAGCGGCGCAAGCGCAAATGACCCGCGCAGGCGCACATCCACCGCCTGGCTACACCCTGCAATGGGTCGACGACTTCAATGGCACGGAACTCGATCGCTCCAAGTGGATGTACCGCACCGACGTCAAGGCCGAAAGTTCCCAGCGCCCGGAAAACGTGTCGGTCTCCGGCGGCCACCTGGTGATTCAGATGAAGAAGGAACAGCATCGCGGCAAGAATTACTCCGGTGGCGGCGTGATCAGCAGGCAGCGATTTCACTATGGCTACTACGAAGCGCGGGTGAGGATGTTCGGCGGGCCCGGCTGGCATCAATCGGTCTGGGCCATGGCCGCGTCCGACGGTTCGACCACCTATCACGACGCCATGCGCACGGAAATCGACGGCATGGAGTTCGATTCAGCCACTCCCTTGAAAGGCCACATGGGGGTCATCGTCTGGCAAGGGCCGAAGAACAACCGCTTGCAGACGTGCTCACCCGGGGTCCATCAGACCGCCCTGGGCTTTGACCGCACAGCAGACTTTCACACCTACGGCTTTGAGTGGACGGAAAAGGGGATTGCGTACGATTTGGATGGCGAGCGCCGCTGCGTCCTGGACTATCCGCCCACGGCCGGAGAACACGACCTCCTCAATTTCTGGCTGACCGCCCTCGGTTACGAAAGCCTCGGCAAGATCGATGACTCGAAACTGCCCGGCCAGATGTTGGTGGACTTCGCGGCGTTCTACACCAAGGGAGCTTCGCAATGAGGCCGCAGGTGGCGATTCCGGCGCTAGCGGTTGTCATCGTTCCGGGTGAAACTTACGAACTCCAGTAATCCCCCAACCGTCCCAGCCGGCGGCGCTATCTCGCAAGCTACGCAGCGGATCCGGTGGTCGATCACTTTGCTGTTGTTCCTCTCCACGGTGATCAATTACATGGACCGCCAGAACCTGTCCATCCTGGCGCGCACCATTCAAAACGACCTCCATATCTCCGACCTTCAGTACAGCGACGTGGTGCAGGCATTTCTGCTGGCCTACACGTTGAGCTATCTGCTGGCCGGCCGCCTCACGGACTGGCTCAGTACGCGCGTTTCCATGGCCTTTTTCATCGTCTGGTGGTCGCTTGCCGATATGCTCACCTCCCTCAGCCGCAACGTGTGGATGTTGGGCGGATTCCGCTTCCTCCTGGGTATGGGCGAACCGGGCAACTACACCGCTGCGCCCAAGGCCGTGTCCGAATGGTTCCCGCCCAAACAGCGAGGCCTGATCGTGGGAATCTACACCGCCGGAGCCACGTTGGGCGCCACGCTTGCACCGCCCCTCATTGCCTTCCTCGGCTCCCGTGTCCATTGGCGCTCGGTATTCCTTTGTACCGGTTCGCTCGGGCTGCTGTGGGTGATCCCGTGGCTATGGCTTTACCGGCGTCCCGAAGAACATCCGGGGCTCAACGAAGAGCAGCGCAAGCTCATTGCCGCCGATACCGATGCCGGCGACGTTGCCATGCCCGCCGAGGGTCGCTGGCGGTACATCCTGACCCGTCGCGAAACCTGGCTGCTCATGATCGGCCGCATGATTACCGATCCGGTTTGGTATTTCTACCTCTTCTGGTTCCCGAAGTATCTAACGGACGCGCGCCATCTCACACTCGTGCAGGTCGGCCGGATCGCCTGGATCGTCTACCTCGCCGCCGACCTCGGCTGCATTCTGGGCGGTTATCTTTCCGGCGCGCTGATCAAGCGCGGCTTCGCTCCCGCGCGGAGCCGTATCCGGGTAATGGCGATTGCGGCCTTGCTGATGCCCCTGAGCCCGCTCGTCAACACGGCTTCCTCGCCACTGATGGTGGTCGGCATTGCGGCTGCCGCCGCTTTTGCCCATCTCTCTTGGCAGATTTCGCTCAGCACGATCATCGTCGACATCTATCCAAAAGCCCTGCTCGGCACGGTGTTCGGATTAGTTGCCGCCGGCTCCGGCTTCGGCGGAATGATCTCCACAAATCTGGTGGGTCGCGCGGTGACTTACTGGTCGTACGCGCCGGTATTCTTGGTGATGGGATTCCTGCATCCGGTGGCGTACATCCTCATTGCGTGTTTCCGGAGCCGTGAGACGGCGCGACCGTCCTGAAGCGTTCTTTGTCCCTTCTCAAAATGCCAGCCGCACGCCGAATTGGAGATTACGCGGTGGTTCGGCCGAGGAAATTGTGCCGTAGGACGAGCCTCCGCTGGTGCTGACGTTCGGGCTGTCAAAATTCGTGTGATTCGGAACGTTGAACGCATCGGCCTGGAACTTTAGCGTCCAGCCCTCACGAATGGTGAAGACCTTGCGCAGCGAAACGTCGCACTGGAACCAGTCCGGACCCTCGATCACTCCGACCCCCGCGGTCCCTAGCGCATTGACCGGCGCATTGGTGAATGCCGCGGTGTTGAACCACTTGTTCGGGCCTGGGTCGGAGATTGCGACCGGTTGGCCATCATACGAGGACCGCCGGGTCACACCGGTAGAGCTACCCGTGGGAGTCAGGTAAGGTCCCGTCTGGAAGCGCATGATGCCGCTTAGCTCCCAGCCCGCAAGGGCTCCCCCTACCAGACCGTGATGGCTGCGCAGGAAGGGCATGCGGTAAGTGTATGTCGAGACGAAAAGCTGGCGCCGGTCGTAGGTGGTCGGCCCATAGTTGTAACTCCTGCTGAGATACTCAACTGCGTCCTCGCCGCTGTTGTAGTTACCGGATGAATCCGCCAGCGCTTTGGACCACGTGTAGTTGACCGTCATCACCACATTGCCTTTGCGTTTGGTCAAGTGGACCTGAAGGGCATTGTAGTTGGAATTGGAATCACTCAGGTATTCGTCGATAGTCGAGTAGCCATGATAGGGCACCATGGCGTTGAGAACCTTCTGCTGCGAAGTCGGAAGTGCGTAGTTGGCGGTCAGCACGTCGAAGCTGGGGAAGTTGATATTCGGCATTCGGATCAGATGGCGTCCCTGGTTGCCGGCATAAGTCACATCCAGGAAAAAGCCGTACTTTAACTCGGTCTGTATACCGAGATTGTAGGTATACATCGTCGGGGTCTTCAAATTCGGATCGATGCCGTGGATCGTCCCCATGGGTGCGAGCGCGGCGACTGTGCCGCCCCCGGGATTGGAGAGGCTGCCGCTGGTGTACTGGCTGCTAATAGAGTAAGGCGGCATCACGAGTTGCGGGATGATGAGATTGCCCTCCGGCCGGTCATGGAACGTCCCGAAACCTCCGCGCACGGCGAGTTTTGAGCTGGAGAGCGGCTTCCAGGCGAAACCGAAGCGCGGCATCACCTGGTTCTGAACGTCATAAAGACCGCGTGGAGCGCCGGCGGGGACCGACTGCACAAGCGCGCTGGTCGCGCCAGGAACGCGTCCCAACTGATCCGCCGGAACGCCGTTTCCCGCCCGTATGATTCCGTCGTAGAGGTCTCCGGAACCGGGAACAATCAGCCCCCCCGCAGTGACTGAGACCGCGGTTGCCGGGTTGTAAAGCGCCGGAACAAAATTGGCCATATTGTTCGCCACTGTATAAGTCGGGATGTAGTGGCTGAAGCGAACTCCGATCTCGAGGTTGAGGTTGCTCGAGACTTTCCACGAATCCTGAGCGTACTCGTCGAACGTCGAGTAGCGGAACATACCGGTCGGGTCGTACTGCGCCTCGGTGTACGTATAATACTGGCCCATGATGGTGTCCGCCAGTGCGGAGCCGGTGGTCATGGTGTTGGCGCTGGTGTTATTGAACGCAATATTGCCCAGGTAGGCTGACTGTCCGTTTTGGTCCAGACGGTCGCGAACGACGGTCATGCCGAATTTGAACATGTGCGCGCCATGGATAAAAGTCAGGTTGTCGACACCGGCAATATTCGTCGGGGGCGATTCCTCATAGGAGCTATACGGCCCGTAGAAGCTGGCGAAACCACTCACCGCGACGTTGGGGATTCCGGTGGGGTATTTGCCAAGTCCGCCGTAGATCAACGGAAACTGGAAACCGTACTCGTCGCGCTGCCAGGTGTCGCCGACCATGGTGATGCGCTGGCCGTTCCAGGCGACGTTGAAGCGCGCTTCGTTGATTACCGTGGGACTGATGGTCCAGATCCAGCCCAATTGCGGGTCCCAACCCGGCCGGTTGCGGAGCGTAGGATCGGTTGGCAGCGGGGAACCGCCGAAGGTGCTGAAAGGATCGATGATGTTGTAATCGTCGTGGATATAGCGGAAATAGACGGAATGACGCTCGTTGAGGTGCCAATCCAGCCGCACGATATCCTCGCGGTAATTGAACGGGTTGGGCATCTGGTAAGTGGCATTATTCCCGGTCGGCGTGTTGACGTAAGACGCCGCGAGTTGAGACATCGCTTTGTACACGTTCATGACGGCCTGTCCGTCAGGCGTGATCAGGCTGGCTGGAACGATCTTGTTGGGGATGGGCGTCTTGGTGCCGGGGTAATAGATGGTGGTGCTCCGGTCCGAAAAGTTCCCGCCCATTTCGGCCAGGGTGGGAAGGGTCTGGCGGGTGGGGTTGCTGGTTTTGCGGATCTTCTTCCATTCCTCGCCCTCGAAAAAGAAGAGCTTGCCCTTTTTCAACGGGCCGAACGCCACCGGGCCACCGATACTCCAACCGTAGTCGTTGAAGCGCAACTCGGGCTTGACGGCGGCGAAAAAGGCATTGGCGTCCAGATCGTCGTTCCGGATGGTTTCGAAGATACTGCCGTGAAACTTGTCGGTGCCGCTCTTGGTCACCACATTGATGTTGGAGCCGGAATTCCGGCCATATTCGGCCGACAAGGAAGAGGTCTGGATGCTCACCTGTTGAATGAAGTCCACGCCGACGTTGTTGATCTGGCTGGTATTGCTGCCGGAAACCAGGTTCGAGGCGCCATCCACCGACATGTGGTTGGTGTCGGTCCGATTGCCATTGATGGACTGATTGGAGACGCTCAGGTTGGTGGTCATCGTCATCTGATCCAGGCTTGTCATGGCGACGCCGGGTATCAAGGTGATCAGCTCAATATAGTTGCGGCCGTTCAAGGCCAGATCCTGAACCTGCTCGGAATCGATGGTATGGCGGATCTCGCCGGAAACCGTGTTCACGGTCTCACCCACTACTTCTTTGACCTCGATACTCTCAGTGACCGCACCGACTTCCAGTTTGAAGTCCGCGGTGATGCGGGCAGCGTTGTCCAAGGCGATGCCGGTTTGCTCCGCTTTCCGGAATCCTTGTTCCTCGGCCGTGACGCTATAGGCGCCCACCGGCAGATTGACGACCAGGTAATAGCCCGAGTTGTCCGTAGTGGCCTTCGACTCCAGATGGGTATCCTGGTTGACGACGGTGACCGCGGCCCCCGGCACAACGGCGCCGCTACTGTCGGTTACCGTGCCGGAAATGCGACCGGTGTTCATCTGAGCGAAGGCTGCACCCTGGAGGAAAATGCACACACTCATAGCGATGGCAGCAGCAAGATTTGGACGTGACATTGAAATCAATCTCCCGAGTTGTCGGTTCACCACCCGACGACGTCGGGCGTAGGTGGCAGTCATTTGCCTGACTGCGACGGAGTACCGCTGAAGCTGGCGGGAGCGGAGACAAACGTCAAATCCCTCCCGCTGAAATATAAAACTGACTGTATTGTATAACACTCTTACTCGGGAGTAAACGAGATCGATCTGACGCACCTTAGGCGGTCGCCGGTACGCAGTTGGCGAGTCAGTGGTGCCTGAGCGAGTGCCCGTCTCCCACATAAGGGAAAGCTAAAGTGGGTTCAATGGAAATTTTTAGTGTTTTCAGCCGCTAACCGCGGAACTGGCCGCGGTCCAATGCATCTGAGACCTGCGCCTTTGCCGTCGCGAGCGAAGTTTGGCCGCAGTTTCTGGGGAGAATCGCTGAAGATTAGTGCTGAACGGTGCCGTTGCGGGTATCGACTTTTTTTTGCGGATCGTTATGATGCATAAAGGAAACATTAAGTGGGTTTGATCGTGTGTCTTCTCGGGAGGATTTTCTCCCGGTGCGGTGCTCAGAAAGCCAATTAGCCGCAGATAAACGCGGATGAACGCGGATAAGAAAAAGCAATCGGCGGCGTGGGGCAGTTTCATTTCCGGTCTGGTCGTCGAGGTGTTTTGCGCGGACGCGCCGGCGCGACAGTTCATGAGCGTTCGGATCAACGACACTTGTGCTCTCCTGATTCGACGGTAGCAGATCAGGCTAGGCGCCGGATAGGGGGCTTGATGATTTTAAGGGAGATAGGTCTGAAAAGGTGTTGTTATCGAGGAGCGGCTATGAAATTGGAGAGTATTTTCCGGGAATGGCAGGCAGAATTGCGCTTTGTCCAACTCAATCTGCCCTGCCGCCGGGCAGTTTCGATGAGATTCATGTCTGTAAGTGGCTGAAGCTTGGCTGTTTTCCGGGATGTAACGGTTAACTCCAAGTTAGCTCTTGCTAATGGGGGGGGGCACTTGCTGCACGATACATTCGTAAAGCATGCCGTTTGCTAGTTGAGCCTTCCGGGTCCACGCGGACCGAGGTGAGAGAAAGAAGGGCCGATGAGACATGAAGACAACGAACGAGTCATGGTGGCGTTCTTGGCGCGCCGTCAGCGCTGCTTTCTCAATTCGCGTACACGGTAGCGGGCAGGTCGCACCGAGAGCCACGACAGCCAAGTCGCCAAATCACGAAGTGAAAGGTCAAAACGATGATATCCATCCTCGCAGCTAGCGGCTGCCGATTGGCGCATCCGCTTGTAAGATTCAGCCCGGCCGGAGTGCTTAGTTGTGTCGTCATGCTGGGAGTTCCCTTGTGGGGCCAGGCCACTAATGTTTTCCCCGCTTCCGGCGATGTCGGGATTGGAACGACAACGCCTTACTATCCATTGCATGTGTCGAGCTACGACAATGGGAGCCCTTCGTTAACCTATCACTCGGGCTCCACAATGTTCGGGCTCGACGTACCTTACAACGTCGAGCTGGCGTTCGGGTGGCTCGGGGCCGCGCCGTATGGCTACTGGATTCAGGCACGCTCCGACGTAAGCACGGCACAACCCATATCTTTGAACCCCCTGGGAGGCAACGTTGGGATCGGAACGATAAACCCCACCTCTGTGTTGACCGTGAATGGCCAGATGTTCTTCCCTGCGAATAACGCGCAAAGCTGGGACCCGGGCAACGGCTCGGGCAGCGGCCTGAGGTTGGGGTATTCGCTGACCTCCGATTTTGCCTATATCGTCGCAAACAACACGGGCGTTGCTCCGAAGAACCTGGTACTCCAGCCGGATGGCGGTAACGTGGGCATCGGCACTACGTCGCCTAACCGCTGCATCGATGTTGCGGGCACCATCGCCGCTCAAAGATAAAAGTGAAGCCAGCGTGCCAGACTATGTTTTCGATCCCAGCTATCACCTTCAACCCCTCTCCGAGGTGTAGCCCAGTTTGTCGAAGAACACCATCCTGCCCGACATCCCTTCCGGCGCGGAAGCCAAAGAAAAGGGGCTGAACATCGGCGATATGCAGGCGAAGTTCCTCGGCAAGGTCGAAGAACTTACCCTTCACATGATTCAGGCCGAGGAGCGCAATAATCGGCTCGAACAAAAGGTCAAGTGCCTGGAGGAACGGCTGGAGGCGTCCGGGAGGCAACCGACGACGGCCGCCAGCGCGCCGACCAATGTTTGCGCTGGCAGCAGTGGCAGCAAAGGAGATCCGGAATGAGATCTGAAAGGTCGGTACGCCCTTGGACTCTTGGGTTCTGGGCTATTGGAGTAACAGTCGGACTCGGCGCGACGTTCGCCCAATCGACCCTCGGCTCCATCCAAGGCACAGTCGTCGGTTCCGATGGTACGCCGCTACCGGGTGCGCGCGTGTATGCCGCTCTCAAGGCCGCAAGTCAGCCGACGAAGGCGCCGCCCGTACTGGCGAGCTTCGTGCAGGGCGCGACGACAGCTCAGTCGAGCATCAAAAACCCTGCGAGCACCTTCCTACTCTCCAAACTCCCCGCTGGGACCTACATACTGTGCGCGCAAACGGCTGCGCCTGGCTGGCTTGACCCCTGCCATTGGTCGGCATCGGTATCGACGATCACCTTGGCCGCAGGCCAGAACCTTACTGGTCAGACGCTGGTTATGACGAAAGGAGCGGTCGTGCAATTCACGATTGTAGACCCAGGCAAACTACTTCCAACAGCGAAAGCCTCTTCCGCGATTCCGCGTGACGTGGAACTCATCGCGCATGCATCCAACGCGGCCTACTACAACGCCCGAATCTCGTCGATCACCGCAACCGGCCAAACGCGTCAGTTAACCCTTCCCTTCGACCAACCGCACACGCTCATCGTCCGCAGCCAACAGTTCTCGCTGTTGGACTCGACAGGTACGGCTTTACCTGCGACCGGCCGTACGCAACCGTTTCAGGTTGCTTCCGGGTCGGCAACTCCACAATTCACTTACACGGTGTCGGGGACAGCTCACTGAGAGGCTATGAGGGGCATGACGCAAAGACGCAAACCTGAATGGGATCAGCCGAGTGGTCGCGCCCAAATCATGGCAGCAGGCTGGACGCGTCCCGCCAATGAAGAGGCTGTGGAGGAAACGACCGTGCATACGAGTGCGATTCGAGAGGCCGACCGTTGCGGCGGACACGGAGCGGCGTACGTTAGGACTTGGGCCTTGCTGATCGCGGCCGGAGCGTGCGCGGTTGCGCAAACATTGCCCAACATCAACATGACGTCAGGCTCGCAGAAATACCAGACTACTGGTCCAACGAGCACAGGAACGAGTTTCATCGTTGGTGGCACGGCCAGCGTAATGGTCCAGGATCTGAATACAAGCACGGCGATCACACTCAAACCTGGCTTCACCGCTGTGGGCGGCACGGGGACACCGACGGGTACTCCTACATTCCGGGCGCTCATCGGACCCACGGCAGCGTCCGTTACACCACCGCCGCAGGTCAATGTTACGCAGCAGGTCAACGTACCCGCGTCGGCAACCTTCACCCTTCTAACGAACCCCGTCGGACAACCTATGGCGGGTGGATACGTCACTCTTCAGGCGACCGACGGCTCCGGCTATCAATGTCCAGTCGAATTTGTGATCGGCCCGGGGCAAACGGTGAATCTGAGCCTCACCGACACCGGGACCACCTCCGACGGCACTTGCACAATTAACACCAGCGCATCGTCCACCAGTATTGGATCTGAGGTGGTTACCCTTACGCTTAGCCTCACCCTGCGTTCTGAAACCTATGCGGTTACGACAGCGACCGTCAATCCTGACGGAACGGAATCGCCAGTTTATTCTGCCGGCACATGGACCGTTGACCAGCCTTGGAATTTCACCATGACTGCGCCATCGAGTTCTCCCGTGACGGCTACCCCGACCGGAGCGCAAGGCAGCTATAGCCAGACCTTTCAACCAGCAAACGGATTCACCGGACAGGTTTCTATTAGCTACACGTATAATGGGGGTGCCCTGCCACCTGGACTCTCGATCTCACCCGGGACGCTCTGGGTGTCGGGATCGACCCCGACAACGTTTATCGTTACCGCTGCCCAAGGTACAACGGCCGCGAGCTACCCGATCATCATCACAGCAACCGCTGCCGGGCTGGTCGGGACGATAACCCAGACAAGCTCTCTGACGGTCGTTGTCACTCCACCACCGTACTTTAGCATTACGCAGCCCTCGGAGATATTTCTAACTAATAACTCGACTTTTGTCGGTTTTACGCAGACTATTACAGGTTTGTACGGTTTCCGCTCGCCGGTCTCGGTCTCGATAGCCTATATCGAGACCGAGACCGGGCAGAAAGAGGCGAACCCCAATCAACTCTATGTCACTTATAATCCATCGTCCTGGACGCCAGACCCGGTCACCGGAATCGTAACTGTCTCGGGGCAGGTCGAGGCGCTCTCGGGTTATGCGACCCCAGGCATCTATTATGTATATGGCACAGCGACCAGCGGCTCGCTGCAGCAAACATTCGCATTCGGTGTCGACGTTTCGTCGTCCGTCACGCAGACCATCACCTCCAACGTCCCGGGCGCGGCAGTCATTGTCGACGGAACCTCCTGTACTACCCCGTGCTACTTCCAATGGGGCGCAAACACGCAACACACCTTAAACACAACGAGCCCGCAGTCGTGGACGACAGGGACCCGATATATCTTCGAGAACTGGAGCGGCCCCAGTGGACAGACCAGCTCACAGACGTACTCCTTCACGGCCGGTGCTAGCTCAGCCACCTACACGGTCGACTTCTACACGCAATACCAACTGACCACCTACGCGAGCCCCGCGAGCGAGGGAACCATCACACCGTCGGCGGGCAGTTACTGGTATAATGCTGGCACAAACGTGACCATCAGCGCTCTGGCATACAACGGATTCCAATTTGCTGGATTCGTCGGTGCCTTGACCGGAACGACCACACCGCAGTCGTTAATGATGAGCGGGCCAGAATCCGTGACGGCGACGTTCCCCAGCGACGGCCCAGGAACCGTCGCGTTGATCAACGCGTCTCATCCCTTCACTGCCCTCGAACCCAACGACTACGCCCAAGTGAGCATCTACAACGCCGCTCCCAACGGCGAGGTCGACCTATGCCCTTGCTCCGTCCCGGGCAGCAACCCGCCCGTCTCGGGGTGCGACGGCAACGCCCCCGTCTGCCAGCTTGAAAACTACGGCCAAACCGACATCAACGGAAACTGGAACTCATTGCTGTACTACATGTCCCCGGCAACGGTCCAAGATTGGACCGAATTCTGGTACGTCGACGGAACGGCTGTCCCGATCGCGCCGAGAAATAGCGCAACGCCCTATGCGCCGACTCTGCCCAAGTTCACCGTTTATCCTAATTACACTGCGAGCTACTGTGCGGCCCAGTCGACAGTCCCCTCCATATGCCCGGGGAACGGTCCCGGCGGTGAACACTGGGATTTCAGCCCGGTGCCATACTATTCCCAAACGACCATCATTTCCGAGTCGACGGTCGACGCAGCGGCCAAGGGTTGGAACTCCGTCCAGGGTAAGGTGACGCTCGGCACCGGCTACTACCCGGCGGTCTATGTCTACGAAGACGTTCCTCCTGGGGGCGTCACGAGCGTCGGCAACACCACCATCGACGCCAACGCGTGTAGCCCCTGCTATGACTACATTGACGTGTGCACCGGGAGCTGCTTCAATGCCGCAGGGATCTGGCTCGCCAACGTCGCGATCTACTCAAGCAATGCCCAGACCTCGGCGACGGCATTGGGCACAACACAAGCGAACATCGAAGCAACCGCGGTCGCCCACGAGCTGGGTCACGGCCCTGGGGCTAGGCGACATCAACCCCATCAACGGGATCTGCTCAGAGGTGCAGAGCATCATGTACGGCTCAGCCAGTGTTCTTTTCGGCTGCGATGTTTTGGCGCCGAACACGTCCTGCGACGGGAGCGTACTGACCAACTCGATCTATGCTAACGCACCGCCCGCGTCAAATTGCTACCCGTACTACCCGGAGTACTGCGCCCAAGCTCCCCAAAACGCATGTCAATAAAGCACTACAACGGAGAACTATACATGAATATTACCTCGCAGATTGCAACCGCTACGGCCGTGTGGCTGCTAGCTGCCGTCGGTCCCCCGCTCCGCGCCCAGGGTAGTGCGACCCCGAGCTATCCCAGCGCAAACAGCCCCAGCCAACGCTTCTCGCCTCCGGCTGGCAATTTTGTGGTTCAACCGCACCTAGCCGAGCCGGTCACATCGTTCGACCAACTCATCAGGATGTCGGACCTGATCGTCGATGGCACTGTCGTCTCAGTTTTGCCGGCCATAATAGGGAACCCGGACGTGCCCGGACACGTGGAGACGGACTCTCTCATCTCCATCCGTCAAGTTATCCAAGGGAAGTCCACTACGCCAGGCCAGGTCCTTCTGGTGCAAACCGGCGGTACGCAGGGAAAGTGGAATGTCTCGGTAGCAGGCGACCCGTTAGTCCAACTAGGGCAGCGATATATACTGTTCCTCGATCGGGATCAGCGCACGGTCGTGCCGAACGGTGCCGGAATACTCCCAGACGCGTCAGTGGCCGCTCGATATTTCTCGGTAGGAAACGGGAACGGCAAGGCACTCGTAAGCGCTACCGGGACCATACAATTCGCGCTGGGAGCAACCCCTACCTCACACCAATACGACGGCAATGAGGTGACTTCGTTCATCACCACGGTTACGAACCGAGTGAACACTCTATTCCCACCAACGCCGCCGTATCCGAGGGGCGTAAAGCCGGTCCCGCCACCCCCTGGCGGGCTCTTTGACCCTTCGCACAAAAGTGGTTCGAGCGCTAACTAAACGCCTTTAGGGGTCTACGCTGGCCGGAGCCAAACAATGCCGAATGACCTGACCACAACCATCTTGGTGGCCGTCGCGGTGTTATCCGCCTCGCCCATGAGCGGACAAGACGCGGTCGCATGCAAACAGATGGATGAAGTCCTCGCAGAACTCCGCGAGCTTCGAAAACTAATCGAGAACAGGCCGATACCCCCAGCTCAATTGCAGCCGACGTCGGCGAGATTAGAGGTCGGCGATGCGCCGCTCCTCGGTTCCAAGGATGCGCCATTGACGATTGTGGAGTTCGCTGACTACCAATGCCCGTATTGCCAGCGATTTTACAAGGAGACCTTCCCAGACCTGAAGAAGGCCTACATCGACTCCGGCAAGGTCAGATTTTACGTGATGAACCTTCCGCTGATCGACAAGCACAAGAATTCGCTTCTTGCGGCTCAAGCAGCCCAATGCGCTGGAGAGCAGGGCCAATTCTGGCAAATGCATGGACGGATGGCGGTTACTCCCGAGTTCCTCGAAATGACGAATCTGATCGGCAACGCGGCCAAGCTCGGTATGGATTTGAACGCGTTCAGTCAGTGTGTCGAGAGCGGAAAGTTTAAAGACGCGATCCAACGAGGCGTCGCCGCAGCCCAAGCGCAAGGTGTCCGCGGAACGCCGTCGTTTGTCATCGGAAAGAGCACGGCGAACGGCGTGGCCGGCGAGATCGTGGTGGGCGCCCTTCCGCTTGCCGTTTTTGAGAAAAAACTCCAAGACGCCGCTAAGTAAGACTGAGATTCTCAGCAATGGCATTCGGCCGAAAGCCAAGCGCGGAGGCGCCGATTTTCAGATTGCAAAGCTCCTTGTTGCGCAAGCCGGAATACGCGAGGAGCGACAAGAGGGTCTTCTCGCGAATGTTGCGACAAGCCGCAATCATGAGGGTGATTTCGGCCTCGCTGAGCGTGCTGCGGATGAACCGCTTCGGTTTCTTGGGGCGGCCGAGATGAATCGGATGGCCGATGAACTCGGTGTAGCGCTCAAGCGCGAGCGACGTATTGACCACGTGGCTGTAGGATGCGCCAGACGTGCGCATGCTTACGATCAGCGAATCCAAGTCATGATGGTCGGGATTCAATCCGACCGTCGCGGAAAGCCGCCGGATCGCGCTGACATATCCGGCAATCGTACATTCCGTCAAACCCCGGCGGGCGCAAAGGTACTCGGCGAACGATTTCAGTCTCTGTTCCAGTTTGGTGTTCGACGGGGCGGAACCATGGGTAACCATTTCAATCTCCTGCGCCGGCGGTTGCCGGCGTCGGGTCAGGTTACCGGGTTTATTTCTGCGTCATTGGCTTACGTTCCGTGCCGGCGTGGATCCCAGCAAAATCGCTGCAAAGTCGAAAGAGGAAAAACAGCATGAAACAGGTGAGTAATGTTTTAGTTCGTGAATGGCCGAAGCTCAGGGGTCGCGTGGGAGCTTTGATCATCGGCTTGGCGGCAATTCTGATGGTGTTGGGGCCGCTCCCGGCGCGAGCTCAATGGGCTCCATGCGGCAGCGGGGAGTGTATCACATCAGGGTCCGTCGGCATCGGCACTACGTCGCCAACCGACATGCTCGATGTTGCGGGCACAATCGCCGCTCAACAGATAAAAGTCGAAGCCAGCGTGCCCGACTACGTCTTCGAGCCCACTTATCACCTTCAGCCGCTTTCCGAGGTGAAACAGTTCGTCGAAGAACACCATCACCTGCCCGACATCCCGTCGACAGCCGAGGTCAAGGAAAAGGGGCTGAACATCGGTGAGATGCAGGCGAAGCTCCTCGGCAAGATCGAAGAGCTCACCTTGCACATGATCCAGGCGGAGGAGCACAACAACCGCCTGGAGCAGCAGAATAGTGGCCTGCAAGAGCAAGTCAAGAGTCTTCAGGAACGTCTGGAGCAAGTAGCCGCGGCAAATGGAAGCACAGCAAACAAGTGAATCAACCAACAGAGTTAGGCCGAATGCCGCGAGGAGGTATCGGGCAATGAAGACGCAGCGGTATAACCGAAGATGGATTGGCTGCAGCGCTGTTGTTGCGGCCATCGGGGTCGCAGCGGGGTTTGCTCAAACCTCTCCTTCCCCTGTCAAGAACGGCTCCATCCAAGGCACTGTCGTCGGATCGGACGGGACATCCCTTTCGGGAGCGCGCGTCTATGCAGGTGTCAAAGTCACCGTCGGAAACGTCAATGCACCACCGACGTTAATTACCAAAGTTGCGAATGGCGTCACGGCAAGCCCGGGAAATGCGTTCACGATCACGAATCTTCCTTCGGGAACTTACGTTCTATGCGCCGTGATAGCTACCCCTGGTTGGCTGGATCCTTGCCGCTCGTCTGCGAACGTGCCGGTGATCAACCTGGTCGCGGGCCTGAATCTGACCGGGCAAACCGTGGTGATGACTAAAGGAGCGGTCGTGCAAGTTCGCATTAATGACGTTTCAAAGCTGCTCGCAACGCCTCCCGGAGCGATTGCGCATGACGTCGAAGTGCTCGCTCTCGGCTCGAACCATTTCTACTACTATGCCCCCATCGTATCAACCGACTCGGGCGGGCGAACCCAGGAGCTTACGCTTCCCTTCAACGCCACGCACACCTTCATTGTCCGCAGCCAGCAGTTTTCTTTAACGGATTCCACCGGCGCAGCCGCGCCGAATAGCGGCCATACTCAACCACTGCAGATCTCGTCAAGCGCCGCCGCCCTGCAATTCACATTCAACGTTACGGGAAAGCTGAATTAACTATTGCGTAGAACAGGATGACAGAGACGCAAGGCCAGAATAGAATGAAGACCACCGCACGGGCAATATCATGCGCAACCATTGCCACTTTGCTGTGCGCACCCTTGCTCGCCCAGGATGTGAGCAATGTAACGCTCCCAAACACGACCATCACGTCCGGCGGCTATTCATACCAGGCAAACAATTCCATAACTGCTAATTCGTTCGTCATCGACAGCGGTGCCCGCGTGACGCTTCAGGCCGGCAGCACGATCACGCTAAATCCCGGCTTCCAGGCGCTCACCGGATCCTCCTTTGTCGCCTCAGTCAACCCGATCTTTAAGCCTGGCAGCCCGTTGACGACCTCCGCCGCGACCAACATCGCGCAAGACCCAACATTTACCGTCAACGTGCTGCCGCAAAGTGGCGGCACAATCGCCGGAGGAGACATTTACCTGCAAGCCTACGGATCCAACGGCAGTTTCCATCAATGTCCCATCAACTTCATGGTAAGCCCAAGCCAACTCTCTATGACCGACTCCGGGCAAGAAATGCCGGTTCCTTCAGGCAGCACCTCGGCGATCACGAACTCCACGGGCGAGTGCTAGGTGACCGGCGCGAGTGCTATCGGCTGGACTACCACCGTGTCCGCCAATTCAAACGGCGCCAGTTCACGTTTCCCATCGCCCGTCCGTACAGTACCCATTCACCTACATAATCACGGAGGATACTTATGACAGCAATGGCGTCCTGTCGCCGCTCGAATACCTGGGCACGATTGCGGTATCCATCGGGCAGCCTACCCTGATTCTGACGACGACACCCTCGCTAGGAAACCCCTCAAATAGTGTTCTGCCCTCGACGCGCTGGGCGGTGCAGTTGGTTTGGGGTCAGCCCAGGCTTGCGCCGTGCTCGGAAGCAATCCAGCTGGACACGCGCAGTTCGACCTCGTTTTCCAGTGCGACTTTACTCAGAGGCCTAAGCCGCGCACCGATCCATAGGTTTGAAAAGGTGTTGCTATTGCGCTATGTCCAGCTCAAGCTACCCTGCCGCCTAGCGATCACGATTCGTCTCTCAGCGTTCTCGCTGCACCATGCGGATCGTTTCCGCCAGAGTGCCGTCTAATGTCCGGCGTGAGGTGCGGGCTACCAGCGGGTCGGCGATCCACCGCAACAGGACCGGTGTCTGTCGCGCCAGCACCAGTGCTTCGAATTCAGCGTAAACACCGCCGTCCTGCTCCACAAAGCGCCAATAGTCGTCCAGCGCCCACAGCAGGCCGCGATCCTTGGCCGGGGCGCCCTGGGGCGAGTCCACGCCGGGTACCTCCCGGACGCTTTCCGTTCGCGATACGATTTCGAGCTCTCCGTTCGTCCGCGGCAGGTACGTGATCCGCAGAATCATATCGAAGACGACCGCAATCAGGTCCTTCTGCTGCATTCGCAACCAAACGCGAAACTGATCCCCTTCGTGCGACAGGATGCGCGATTCCACAATCGCCGGCGCCATGTCGCGTTTCCGGTTGTTGTAGTCCTGCAGTTTCGGAAGGGCGCGCGCGATGGTCATGCCGGGGATGAACCCACCTCCAACCCAGTGCTGTACCTGTCCGCCAGGGATGGCCACGGACGGCTGGATACCGAGCGCTTTCGCCGCAATCGCCGGCACGCCTCCGCTTTGCAAGCGGGCCCGCCAGCGTGGATCGCCGGCTAGCCGCAAGAAGCGTGAGGTCCCGCGGTCCTTCTCGATACGGGCGTCTACCGCGGCTGCGTATTGCTCGAACGCATGCCTGGTTTCGGGACGCGGTTGGGCCAAGGCGCCGCACACCCATATCGTCACCGCAAGCGTCGCAACTGTCGGCCTCATCTCATTATCCCGGTTCAGACGTGCGCGCCTGCCACACGTTCCACATTATGCGCCCTCCCGGTCGTAATGCGCGGACCAACGATCGAGCGACAGGGTCAGTACGACCGCGGTGGATTCTAAGACCCGCAGTCCAGCCCGACGCCGGTGATATACTACTCGGTCGCCTGACATGATGACTCGCATTGCATCCATTCTTCTCCTCTGCTCTGTTTCCGCGCCGGCGGGCGACTGGCTAACCTACGGCCACGATCCGCAGCGTACCAGTTGGGCCTTCGAGGAGACGACCATCACCCCGGCCAACGCCGGAACCCTGGCGCTGCAGTGGAAATCGCGGCTGAAGAATGAACCCTACCGGTTGTCGGCGCTGACCGCTCCGGTGGTCGCGGGCGGAGTTTCGACTGCCAAAGGAATTCGTAGTGTGGTGTATGTGGCGGGAATAACGGGAACACTCTTCGCGCTCGATGCGGAGACGGGAGAAGAGCTCTGGAACCACTATTTCAAGGTGGTTGTGCTGCCGGGCAAAGGCGGCTATCAGGGGACGTTCCTTTGTCCGAACGGTATCACTGCGACCCCGGTGATCGATAAGGAACGCGGCCTGATCTTCGAGATTGCGCCGGATGGGGCGCTCTACGGACTCGATCTCGGCAGCGGGAAGGTTCGCTACGGCCCGGTGACGTTTGTTGCACCGTTCTCCAAGAACTGGAGTTTGAACCTGGTGAACGGTGTGATCTACACGGTGATCGCGCAGGGCTGCGGCAACGGGATCTCGGGTTTCTATTCCATCGATATTCGCGACCTGCATCATCCGGAACTGCGACAGATGCTTCTTTCGAATACCAACACCGCCGGCATTTGGGGGCGCGGCGGGGCGATCGCAGGAACTAACGGACGGGTCTATGGCGGGACAGCCGATGGGAAGTTCGATCCCATCGCAGGCGATTACTCGGACAGCGTTGTCGCGGTTTCGCTCAAGGACTTGAAGCTGATCGATTACTTCCTGCCTCCCAATTGGGCTTTTCTCAATCGTAAGGATTTCGATCTTGGAGCGGCGAGTCCGGTATTTTTCGGCTGGCGCAATCGGAATCTGGTGGCGCATGGATCGAAAGAAGGCGTGGTCTATTTGATGGACGCGGAGTCGCTGGGCGGCGCGGATCATCAGACCACGCTCTACACGACGCCGCGCCTCGGCAATGACCGGCAGGTGTGTTGCGAAGGGCTCGGGATCTGGGGCGGACTATCGACGGCTCGCGATGAAGACGGGCAGACGTGGTTATTCGTGCCGCTGGGCGGGCCAGTGGCGTCGGGTGGGCCGAAGTTTCCGATTACCAACGGCGAGAATCCGCACGGCAGTTTCCTGGCGTTCAAGGTCGTGGCGGACGCGAAAACGGGCAACCCGGTCCTGGAGCCGGCGTGGAACTCCGGAGATTTCGATATTCCCGACCCGGGCGTGATCGCGAATGGCGTGCTGTTGGCGGTCGCCACGGGCGAGAACGCGATTCAGCGGGGCGGAGAGGACAAGCGTCTGCTCAATACGCATCCGGCAGTACTGAAAGCGCTCGACATGAAAACCGGGAAGGAGCTCTTCAATAGCGGGAGCGCAATGGAGAGTTGGGTCCACTTCAGCGGCCTCGCGGTGAGCGACGGGCGCGTGTTTGCGGTGGATCACGATTCCAATGTTTATTGCTTCGGGCTGCCGCCGAGGAGTCCGGCGGTCGCGCATTTACGGCCACAGATAAACTTAGCGCAACTGTTGTCCGCAACCAAAGCGCCTCCAGGGTCAGGACGATTCTTCTCTGCGGCTCCGCGTTAAAACACAGCCCTGCACCAGCCGGTTCCCCTTGTTAAAAGCGATTCGGGTCGGGGCCGTGCTTAAAGGAAACGCGGAGGCGCAGAGTACGCGAGAGAAGCTTCCGATCTCCCCCGAAAACGGCTCTCTAACTGCCAGATATGAAATGCCTTCCTGGAAAATCGGCGCGGCGCGCGAAAATTCTCCAGGTCAGCAGTACAGATCAACACCGATAAGACCGGTGCTTTCGATCTGTGGTCAATTCACCGCTTGGTCCCGGTATTCGCGTTGGCGTAGTAGCCGCTCCGGGTCCGCGCCACGGGATGACCCGGACCGTTCACCACGATCTTGATCTGGCGATACGATCCGTCCAGTTTCTGATTGGTGGGGCTATAAGCAATCGAGTACTGGTTGCGCAGATCGTGCGCCACCTGGTGCGCGATCCGGTCGACATCCTCGACATCTTTGGGATAGAACGCCTCACCGCCGGTCGCCTCGGTCAGCGCGTCCAGAGATCGCTTGGCCTTCTTGGCCTCACTGCGCTCTTCCTCGGTCAGCAGGCCGATGGCGTAAATCAAAACTCCGCTATTCTGCGCTTCTTTCACCAGGTTTTCCAGGTTGATGATGCTGGCATTGTCGTTGCCGTCGGTCACCACCAACAAAGCCTTCTTGTCACGTTTGGCGCCGGATTTCAGGTGGTCGATCGACATCCGGATCGCGTCGCGCATGGCCGTTCCGCCGCGCGAATCGATCTTGGTGAGCGCCTGCTCCATCTTGGACGTGTCACTGGTGAAGTCTGCGTCCAGGAACGCCTCGTCGTTGAAATTGACAATAAAAACCTCGTCGCGCGGGTTGGAATCCTTGACCAGGTCGAGTGCCGCAATGGCGACCTGCTTGCGCTTTTCGCGCATGCTACCGCTGTTGTCGATAATCAACCCAAGTGAAATCTCGACGTCCTCCCGCTTAAATATCTTCAGCGGCTGAAGAACACCGTTCTCGTACACCTGAAAGGCCGATTGCGGAAGATTCGTCAGCAAATGCCCGGTCCTGTCCTGGACCGTCACGCTGAGCGGCACCAGGCGCGTTTCGGTGCTGAATACCACATCGTCGTCAGGCTTCGCGGCTTGAGCCTTCACCGGCACCCGGCAGATCGCCATCACCAGCGCCCCTGCGCACAAACCCACACACAACTTCATCTGAAAAAATTTCATGCGTTCTTCGTTAACACAGGCTTCAACCTGTGCCTTTGTCCATAGTAGCCCAGGCTGCTCCCGGATAGCCCGGCGGACCCTCAGTGGGTCGGCGCGTAATAGCCCAGCCGCCAGAACGCGCGGAGAGGCGGCAAACTCTTCGGTTGAACCAACGTAACCTTAACCTTGCGATATTTGCCGTCGCGTTCCCGATTGGTCGGTGAATAACCCAGGATGTACTGGTTGCGAAGCTCCAGCCCAATCTTGGCCGCAATGTCAGGTAGCTCAGCGAGGTTTTCTACCCCGAAGGCTCGCCCTCCGGTTTGTTCTGAAATCTCCTGCAGCAGGCCGGGCCCCCCCATTTCTTCCGCCGTACGCCCGCGCTGTGAAACCGGCTCGAAAATTCCGATCGCATATATCTGGACGTCCGCTTCGCGAACCAGGTTCTTGATTTCTGTTTCGGTATACCGGCTGCTATTGTCTCCGCCGTCGGAGATGATCAGCAGGGCCTTGCGGGAATTATGCGCCTTTTTCATGGTGTGGAGAGCCATGTAAACCGCGTCCAGCAAAGCGGTTCTCCCTTTGGACTGGGTGAAGGTGAGTTTGTTCTGAATCTCTTCCGGGCTGCGCGTGAATCCCAGAGCCAGTTCCGCCCGATCATTGAACTCGACCAGGAACGATTCGTCCTCCGGATTCATGGTTTTGAGAAACTCCGCCACGGCTTGACGCGATTTCTCCAGTTTGCTGCCCATGCTCCCGCTGGTGTCGAAAACCAGGCCCACGCTGAGCGGCGCATCTTCACTCGAAAACTGCTGGATCTTCTGCTCGACCTTATCCTCGGAGATTTTGAAATTTTCCTTCTCTAGGCCCGTGACAAAACGATTCAACGGGTCAGTGACCGTAACCGGGATGAGCACCACGGTAGTGTCGACGCGGATATTCGCTTTCGGGAGGGGCGCCTCAGCCTTTTCCGAGGGTTTGGCGCGAGGTTCTATATTGACAGGGTTCTGGTCGGACGCCGGCGACTTTTCGTCGGGAGCCCAGAGAGATACGGTACAGGCTGCGCCGATAGCGGCGAGGATAAACAGGTGGCGGGATCGCACGGCCATGCTTCCCTTTCTGACAAAAGTCTAACATAGCGGTCAGACAAGTAAAGGGCCTGGTTTGGAACTCTCATGCGGCATTCGTACTATGAGGCAATTATCGGCAGCCAATCGCGGGCTAATTATTACTGTGGGAACTGGTAGGCGCGGCAGGACTCGAACCTGCGACCCTCGGCTTAGAAGGCCGAGCACAAGGTTTTGCATCTCGCTGAAAGCACTGCGTAACCCTTTCTACCTGAGGCGCTTGCGGAAATTTGCTCATTGATCAAGATTGACGGAAATTGACCATTTTTGAACTGGGGTCCCCAAGTATCCTCCAAAGTCAACCCCCATGGCCATCGGCATCTTTTGAGTTCCGAAGTTTCTGGGAACCGCGTTTCCGTTTGGCTTTCGCTACGGCAACCCGACGGTGATAGTCCTCCAGGGAATACTTGCCTGGCATGCTCAGATACCTGCATTCCGGCAGAAATGTCTTTGGCCTAACTTTGGGCGCCGTTTCGTCGGCGGGAACCGTTTTGTGCAGTGGTGGCAAAAGGCGAAACCGTGCGAACGGCCGATTGCTAAAGCCAACTGAACCGCAAGGGCACCAAATAAACGATGTGGGAAGCTGGCAGACATTGCCGCAAGGGCCGGTTAATACTAAATATCGCTAGCTATTTTATTTGCAAGCTACCGTTCAGATCGTCGTTTGCCGATGGTCAGTTCTTCCAACGCATCAGGCCAGGTGAGGCCTGGTGGTGCGAAGGTGGTTACCGGGAACCGGGGACGGATTTCACAGCGCAAGGACCACCGCGACATGGTTTGCGATAATCGCGCTTACCATTCCTGACTCTCTCAAAGGGCGAAAACACCCGCAGATAGCCGCTGCGGGGGCCTTTTACCAGCATCGCGTATCTCGTCAACTTGACGTGGCCACTCAAGAAGTCAACTTCCCACATTGCCCGTATCATGACCAATGACAAAACGGCGGGGCCGCGAGGCAAGTGAGGCGCTCCTGACCCAGGCCCGAATTCCACAATCCGCGAGAAGCGGTCCCGCGTGCCGTCGCTCACTTCACCGGCACCCGGCGCTGCAACTCGTCGAAGAGCACCGCTGCACCTACTCCGGCATTTCACATACCTCGGTCCCGGTGGCGGCGGCACGCCCGCCGCCAGCCGTGTCCGCCTGGCTGGGCCACAGTTCGGTACGCACCAACCAGGAGATCTATTCCCACATGATCTCCGGGCAAGACGAGGAGGCCGCCAGGAAGTGGGACGAGTACCAGAGACGCCATCGGCCGGCCGGACGATCGAGGCGGGCTTCTATCATTCAAATTGACGAGGTATACTACCGTGAGATTCCATGTTGCGCGGGTTCTAAGCGAAGGAGCTTTCGCGCAGGACAGAAAGGCGCTTTTTGATGAGGCATCGATCTCTCGCTTTGCTCCGCGCAGCGGCAGCGGTGGCATTGGCTTCCCTGGATATCGCGGCCCAAGCTCCCACACGAGTTGCCCAAGACAGCACTCCCAAAGGCTCGTCGAAAACGGACAAAACGTGGAGTCCTCCACGCACATCTGACGGTAAACCGGATCTTCAAGGTATATGGACCAATGCTACTCTCACACCCTTCGAACGACCCAGGGAATTAGAAGCGAAAGAGTTCTTCACCGAAAAAGAGGCGGCTGAATTCACCAGTTCCACGCTTGAGCGGTCGAATCGTGACCGCCGCGGCGCAACCGCACAGGAGGATGTGAACGGCGCGTATAATGAGGCCTGGTTTGACCGGGGGACGAAGATTTATCCCAACCTCCGCACATCAATTGTCGTGAACCCGGCAAACGGACGAGTGCCTCCGCTAACTCCCGAGGCAAGCCAAGCTGCTGCCGCGCGTGCCGCGATTCAGCGACGCCGGCCCGAGGGCCCGGAAGATCTCGATCTGCCGGTTCGATGCATTCAGTGGGGGACTTCCGGACCTCCTATGATTCCGGGTCCATACAATAACAACTACCAATTTGTACAGACTCGCGATACCATCGCGATTGACGTTGAGATGATCCACGACATGCGCATCATCCCGCTCGACGGGCGCTCGCACGTCTCCGAAGCTATCCGGCGATGGATGGGGGATTCGGTCGGCCATTGGGAAGGCGACACATTAGTCGTGGATACGACCAACTTTACTGACAAAACTCACTTTCGGGGATCGGACCGCAACCTGCATGTGATCGAGCGCTTTACCCTCACCAGTGCGGATACGCTCGAGTACCGCTTCACGATCGATGATCCCACCGCATTTACCACACGGTGGGCCGGCGAAATTATTATGAGCAGGACGCCCGGGCCCCTGTATGAGTACGCTTGTCACGAAGGGAATTACTCGCTTTCAGGTATACTCTCCGGCGCTCGTGCCGAAGAGAAGATCCAGGCCTCGCAAGGGCGTGGGGCACCTGTAAAATGATCGATCGCGCAGCTTTCCTTTTTGGAAACGCTTGCCCGCGCTTTTCTGGCAGCCCAACGAATACACGGTCCCGTTGAATGCCTGCCCGAAACCAGAAAACATGACTGAGAAGAAACGGATCCCCACGCTATTACGAGTGACCGCCGGCGCCGGCGCGATGCTGGCGATCTGGCTGCCGGGCAGCGCGCTGCTCGCGCAGCAGTCGGCGTTGCCGACCTCGGACACGGTGTTCAAAAATGTGCGGGTGCTGAAGGGCATCCCGGTCGACGATTTCATGGGAACCATGGGGATCATGTGCGCAGCCTTGGGCTTCGACTGCTCGGATTGTCATACCGGCGCGGGTACGGTCAAGGTGGATTGGGCGGCGGATACTCCTAAGAAACTGATGGCGCGCGGCATGGTCGTGATGATGCAGGCGATCAATCGGGACAACTTCTCGGGACGTCAGATGGTGACGTGTTGGAGCTGCCACCATGGACGCGATCATCCGGCTACCACGCCGACCTTGGAGTACATGTACGGACCCGCAACGCAGGAGATGGACGACGTCCTGACGCAGATGCCGGGGCAGCCGACGGCCGACAGCATCGTCGATAAGTACCTGAAGGCGATCGGCGGGGCGGAAAAGCTTGCGGGATTGAAGACCTGGGTCGCAAAGGGAACGAGCGTGGGCTTTGGCGGTTTCGGCGGAGGCGGCCGCGTCCAGATGTACGCGAAGTTTCCGGACCAACGCGCCACTCTGATCGACTTTCCGCAATCGCCAGAGCGCGGTGACAGCAATCGTGTCTATAACGGCCGCGAGGGCTGGCTGCGGACGCCGCTTACGGTTTTGGGCGTGTACCAATTGACGGGCGGCGAATTGGATGGTGCGCGGCTGGACGCGGAGCTTTCGTTTCCAGGACAGATCAAACAGGTGCTCACGAATCTCCGGGTAAGCATGCCCGTTACGATCAGCGATCTTCCGGGTCCGGCGAGCCAGACTTCCCAGCAGGTGAGTATGGAGGCAGTAGGGCAGGACAAGCTCGTGAATGTGGTGCAGGGAAACGGCCCGCACGGCATCCTGTGCACGCTTTATTTCGATCAGGAAACGGGGCTGCTGGTGCGCATGGTGCGCTACGGGAAGTCGCCCATCGGGCGCGTGCCCACCGAGGTGGACTTTGCCGACTACCACGACGTGAACGGGATTCGGCTTCCGTTCCGGCTGCTCTTTGCATGGATGGATGGGCGGGACGCGATTCAGCTGAACGAGGTGCAGACGAATGTCCCGATCGACGAGGCGAAGTTCGGCAAACCCGACTCGCCGCATGTGCATTAGGGCCGAGTTGTTACAAATTCCGTACCGTCCATCCGGTCAAATCGGGGATGCTTACAAATTCGGAATCCCGTATGATGTGCTAAAAGGAAGCTTGCCTG
Source organism: Terriglobia bacterium (assembly GCA_963747535.1). GTDB lineage: Bacteria > Acidobacteriota > Terriglobia > Bryobacterales > Bryobacteraceae > CAVVFX01. The sequence goes on along the minus strand of CAVVFX010000020.1, from coordinate 943,434 downwards.
ATGCGGATCACCTTTCGGAATGCAAAGATCGTTGCTGTGGTGGGAAGTGCTGTCTTGGCAACCGCCATTCCCCTGGCTGGGCAAACGTACCGGCCGCCGCGGGTCGAAGGTGGTAAGCCCGACCTGAACGGCATCTGGCAAGCTCTCAACGAAGCGAATTACGATCTGGAAGGGCACAACGCCAGGCCGGCGATGGCGCTGCGGCCGGGCCCTTACGGTCCGGTGCCGGCGGCGCAAGTGCTGGCATTGGGAGCGGTGGGAGCGGTGCCTCCCAGTCTCGGGGTGGTGGAAGGTGGCGAGATTCCGTATAAAACCGAAGCTCTGGCGCGGAGGAAAGAGAACCAGGAGAACTGGCTGTCGCGCGATCCGGAAATCAAGTGCTACCTGCCGGGCGTGCCGCGCGCAACTTACATCCCGCAGCCATTCCAAATATTCCAAAGCGCAAGTCAGATCTTCATTGCCTACCAGTTTGCCGGCGCCGTGCGCAACATCTATATGAAGGACCCGGGAGAAGCACCAGTAGACTCCTGGATGGGACAGTCGTTCGGACACTGGGACGGGGACACGCTGGTGGTGGACGCCACCGGCTTCAACGATCAGACATGGTTCGACCGGTCGGGGAATTATCACAGCGATCAACTGCACGTGGTCGAGCGGTACACGCGCACCAGCCCGGACGTGATTTCATACGAGGCCACGATCTCGGACCCGGCGGTCTTTACGCGCCCGTGGAAGATCAGCATGCCGCTCTATAAGCGCCAGGAAAAGAATGCGCAACTACTGGACTTCAAGTGCGTGGAATTCGTCGAGGAATTGATGTACGGCCAGTATCGCAAGAATCCGCTCGGCCGTTGATTGCAAGAAGTGCTACTTATGCGTTATCGATTGATGGAATTGGCGAATGTGTCTGCGATGGCCGTCCTGCTGCTAGGGGTATCCAATCCGGCCGCGGCGCAAGACCAAAAAGCTCCGGCCAGGAAGCCTTACAGCCCGAGGCGACTGGCGGATGGCCATCCCGATCTGCAGGGCGTCTACGACGTCGCCACGATGACGCCCCTGGAGCGGCCTCGAGGCGCACCGCCGGCCTACACGCCGGAGGAGGCGCAGAGACGCGAAGCCGCCTTCGCCAAGGAGAAGCAGGAGGCCGACGCGCCTATATCCGGCGGTCGGGCCGCGCCCCAAAAAGGTGGCGAATCGCTGGCTCCCCAGGGGAGTACGACCGGCCCAAATGCCGGCTGGTGGCAGGTTGCGACGGGCGCCGGCGGCGCAGTCGGCGGTTACAACACCGGCTGGCTCGATGTAGGGTCGACTTTTACTATGGTAAACGGCGAGTTCCGCTCGGCCATCGTGGTCGATCCGCCCGACGGCCGCATTCCACCGACGATCCCATCGGCGCGGCAACGCGCGGTAGCCAACTATGGACCGCCGGCGTCGGACGCGGGGGAGAGCACTGATCGCGATCTGGACAGGACGCCCGGCGCGTATGACGATCCGGAACGCCGCCCACTCGGGGAACGCTGCCTGCTCGGTTTCGGATCGACCTCGGGTCCTCCGGCCCTACCGGATTACTTTTATAACAACCTTCACCAGATTGTGCAGACGCGGGATTCGGTCATGATCCTGACCGAGATGGTACACGATGCTCGCGTGGTGCGTATGAACGCGCAGCACCTGCCGAAGAACATCCGCCGCTGGATGGGGGATTCGGTGGGGCACTGGGAGGGCGACACCCTGGTGGTGGATACCACGAATTTCACTAATAAGACCCGGTTCCACGGATCGACGGAGAATCTCCACGTGGTCGAGCGCTTCAGCCGAATTGACGATCACACGCTGCTGTATCGCTTCACCGTGGAGGACCCGGATACCTGGGCGAGGCCGTGGATGGGCGAGATGGCGTGGCCAGCGACTGACGGTAAGATTTTTGAGTATGCCTGCCATGAGGGCAACTATGCGCTGATGGATATTCTGAAGGGCGCGCGGCTGCGGGAGAAGGAACAAGCAGCGGCCGCGAGCCAGGAACGAAAATAGGAGCAGAACCATGCGAACGAAACTCTTGAAATCGACCCTTTACACACTGCCGGCGCTGGCGCTGATTTTTGCAGTGCGCCCGGCGGCGGCTCATCACGCCTTTGGATCGGAATTCGACGCCAACGCGCCGGTTTTGCTCAAGGGCAAGATCGTGAAGATCGAATGGGTGAACCCGCATACCTGGATTCACGTGGAGATCACCAAGGACGACGGCACCAAAGAAGTGTGGATGGTGGAAGGCGGTAGCCCCAACACACTGCTACGTCGTGGCGCGAACAAGAACACGTTCCCGGTGGGCACGCAGGTAGTCGTGGACGGCTACCAGGCGCGCGATCATTCCGAGAAGCGAGCCAACGCGCGCAACGTGACCTTCCCTGACGGTCGCAAGTTGTTTCTCGGATCGACGGGTACGGGCGCACCGTACGACGAGCCCACGAAGACGGACAAGCAACCGCAGTAGCATTAGCTCAGGATTGTGAGGCGGACCTTCCGCCCGCGGACCCGCTTTCGAGCCGGGCGTTTAGGTTAGATTCCTGTTGTCAATGACCTACCGACTGGTCGGATTGGCGGGAAAGACGAGCACGTGCGCGCCATCGTCATCACGGGAGCGGGCCGCGTTTTTTGGCGCAGGCGCCGGGATGAGTTGCAGAACGTGGTCGATCGACGCGTCCCGACAATGGATGAAGTTTGGAACAGAATTCGCGCGGCGCGGCCTGATTGTAGAGTCAGGCCTTGCGGCGCGGATCTTCGATACGCGGGAAGCCGTGCGGATGAACCTGGTCAATCAGGTGTTCGCGGAGCCGGAATTTATGGATCGCGTCACGCCTATGCGAAGGGTCTACCGGGCGATGCTCCAGACGCTCGGACACGCGTTGTACACCGCGAGCAAAGAGATGGGGGCCAGCCTGCAATGCGAGGACTTCAAGGAAGGCGTTGCACACTTCGTGGGAAGAGCGCCCGCGCTTCAGGTCAATAGTTCTATTCGTCAAACGAGGGATCGAAGGCAATCAGGCGGCCGGAGACAATCATCCCGGCCCACAAAAGCAACGATAGGGCGGCGGCGATTTTGGCTTGCCGCGTGACCGCTTCGTCCAGGCGCTCGGGATGTCCGTAAACTCCCGCCCGGAACACCAGACCATGCACGCCGACCAGGGCGAAGAGCGCCATCTTCACCCAGAAGGACGGGCTCTTGTAGAGCCTGACCGGCTCCGACCAGGCCAGAAGTAACCCGGAAACGACCACCACCACAAAGCCGAACCATTTCCATGCCCGGAGTTGATTCATGACATCCGAGACGAGCCGCGTCCGCATGGCCCAGCCGAGGAGGCGCAGATCGGTGACGAGCAACATCCCGCCGAACATGGCGATCGACAATAAGTGAATACCGCCGATGATCGGATAGGGAAGCCCGCCTTCCCGGATGGCGATGCTCAAATCGGTGCTCTCAATCCATTCAACGAACGCAGGGACTTGTTGCATTGGTCACCTAAATGAACGCAATCATCCGACCGCCGGCGACAACTCCGGTCCAAAGCAGTAAAGAAGTCACGGCGGCCATTCTGGAAGCAATCGACGGCTCATCACAGCGGAGCGCCCGCCGATGCAATGTGAAGTGGAACAGCAGGGCGGCGGTCAGGCACGTCATCTTGAACCGAAACGACGGATTGTTGTGATACCCGACCGCGTCGGTGGAGAACATCAGCAAACCGGTGACAAGCATCATGAGGATGCCTGCCCGTATCCAAGGCTCCAGATCGGCCGCGAGTTCCGCGGGCTTCTGGCGTCGCATCCCGAAGCCAAGCAAGCGCAGGTCGGTGATCGCGATGGTTCCAATGGACAGTGTGAAGCCGATGAAGTGTACACTCTGAACGGCCGGGAACACCCATTCAGCCGCGTTCAGGGCGTGACTCCACGGGCTGTTGACCAGCCAGTGAAAGAGATCAGAGGGCATGGAAAATTCGCTCAAGTGTACCGCATTCCGAGGAGCGTCGTTTGATTGCGCTGCGATCAGGACTGCTGGCGCACCCCGCGATGCCGACCTTTCGCATCGAAAGGGGTAGCCTGCGCTTCATTCCAAACTTGACCATTTTGTGAACTTTTTGGCCACCAAGTGGATCTAGGACTCATCGAATGCCAGCACCCGCCGTACCATGCCATCACGCAATAGCGGAACGTTGAAGGTGATGAGGCGGCCCGCCTTCCAGCCACCCAGACGCAGGTATGTCAGCAGTTGAGCCTCGTGGAGGGGGGTGATGCGATCAACGGCCTTGACCTCCACTACCACGGCGTCCGCCACGACCAGATCGAGCCGATAGCCACAATCGAGTTTAAGTCCCTTGTATTGTACCGGCAGCGGCAGTTCCAACTGGAAGGGTATTTGGCGCAAAGCTAATTCGTAACCAAGACATTGGACATAAGCAGATTCCAGCAGTCCAGGCCCAATCGTGCGATGCACTTCTATGGCAGCGCCGATAATTGCCTCCGTGACTTCATTGACCTGCATCGCATGAGTTTATCCTGGTTGCTCTTCTCCCCTGGGCTCCTTTTCTCTGCGACCTCCGCGCCTCTGCGGTCGACCCCAGCGTCCGGTTCAATGATGAACCGCAGAGACGCAGACGGCGCAGAGGGAGCATCTATCGTGACCCAACTGCTAATGCGGCGAAACGCCAACGCGCAAGCAAACTGATCGCAGGCTCCGCTTGCGTGCTTGAGATGGAAGGTATTCAATAACCTCCATGAGTGGGACCATCGTAAGGCGATCGCCCGGCCGTAAAGGCACCCCGCAAGCGGAGCCGCCATCGAAATTACCACAGACCGTGGCCGAAGTATTGGACCGGCACGTGACGCTGCAAGTGGAATCGATCGACCGCATGTATTTGAACGTAATCGTAGGCCGATTGCAGATCCTGGAGGGGGCACTTCGCTTCCTTCGTGGGCAACGAGCCTCGGCTCTCCGCTTCGCCGATCCGATGGTGCAGAGCCTCTGGAACGCTTTACTGCTTTTCGATCTGTTGCCGGCCGGATTCTCCAACCGGGACCTGCGGCGCAAATTGGCCGACTTGCGGGGCCAGCCTGTCGCTCAATTCACCCAAGGCCGTATGACCTATCAACTGCGCCGGCTCCGCCTTCACGGCCTGATCGAACGGATTCCCAAGACCCATCGCTACCAACTCACGAAATTCGGATTCCGCGTCGCCGCTTTTTGTACCCGCACTTACTCCAGAATTCTGCGGCCCGGCCTCGGACTTGTGCTGCCGGCTACGTCATCCCTTCCAACTTCGTTGCGCCGCAGTTTCGATAAACTCGAACAGGAGGTCGAATCTTGGGTGCAACAGGCCAGACTGGCTGCGTAAAACTTGACGCAAAGACAACAAGTTTTCTGCCTCAAGGAATCTAGACTAGCTGGTCTCTAGTCTTGCGGGCGGACGCCGTCGTCCTGGGGGCCTCTGCGCACGAACCCCATGGAAGTAAACTTCTCGCCTGACTTGAAATGCGGCTCCAACAAGCGGCTTCTGCCCTCGGCAAGGCCCCCTGAGCAACTGGTGAAACAAACCGTGCAGGTAAATCCGATCACTCTCCCGGATCGCGACATGAGGGGAGCTGACTATTCACATCTGCGCGCCGGGCGTTCGGCAATTCCTTAATTACAGACTCTCTGCTTACGCCCTCAGTCCGCCGCGGATACCAGAGCGTCAGTGACCGTCCTGTTTTCCTGCGAAGTCTTTGGCCAGTTGTGGCATGACCAGGCATCGGACAAAAGTTGAGCCGACGGTCTCCAGAATTCTCGGTGGGTACCAGGGATTACGTAGGGTCATTTAGGATACATTCCAAATTCTGGGGATCGGGAGGTCGCAGCCATTGATTTCCATAGCAGAAGAAGCCTTGATTCTTGGCCGTTTACTTTGGTATACAACGTGCCACATTGCGCGGACAGCCAAATGGCATTTCCGCGGATCTCGGTCGTTATTCCGGCACACAACGCCCAGCAGACATTAGTTCCTTGCCTGCAGGCCCTCGCCGTCTGTGAGATTGCGCCTTTCGAGTGTCTGGTAGTGGACGATGGTTCCAGCGATGACACTCCAATCATTGCCCGTCAGCTTGGAGCGACGGTTCTGACCACCGGCGTCCGGAAGGGGCCGGCCCATGCCCGCAATCTCGGCGCCCTCGAGGCACGAGGCGACGTGATCTTCTTCATCGATGCCGATATTTGCGTCCGCCCGGACACGCTTTCCCGCCTTTCGGTGACATTTGAGAAGGAATCCGGGATTGACGCCATGATCGGCTCCTACGATGATTCCCCGCATGCACGGGACGTGCTTTCCATGTACCGGAACCTCCTGCATCGGTACGTCCACCAGAACGGCAGGCGGGAGGCCACTACTTTCTGGAGCGGTTGCGGGGCCATCCGGCGCAGCGTCTTCCTCCAGAGCGGCGGCTTCGATGAAGGGTATAGCCGTCCGGCGATTGAAGACATCGAACTGGGGTACCGGTTGACCGCTGGCGGCCACCGTATCCTGCTGGACCATGATCTCGAAGTGAAGCACCTGAAACTGTGGAGCTTCCTGAATCTGGTCAAGACCGACATCTTCGACCGGGGCATTCCCTGGACCACGCTGATCCTCCGCGATAGCCGCATGCCCAACGATCTGAACTTGCAGATCTGTCATCGAGTCAGCGTGGCGCTGGCCTTCATGCTGTTCGGTTTTGCGCTGGCCGACGCACTCTACTACCGCGGACTGTTTGTGGTGCCCCTGCTGGCGGCCATGCTGTTCGCGCTTGCCTGTTACTGGACCGAGACGGGATTGACGCGACGCCGGGGCATCAAGATTGGGTTTACGGGGCTGGTCGCGGCGTTTATCGGGCTGGCGTACTCGGAGAACATGCTATCGCTGGTTCCCACGGTGGTAGTGGGCTATCTGCTCCTCTTGATCCGCTACCGGTATGCCTATAAAACCGAAATCCAGCGAAGAATGACGGGGATCGCCTACGGTGTGTACGTGCTGGTGAGCCTCGGGTTCATCGCGCGCTTCCTGCCGGCGCGCGCTCCGGTGTTTAGTTTTTATGCCATGACCTTCTTGATCCTGGCAATCAACGGACGGTTTTACGCCTATCTGGCGCAGCGCATGGGATGGCTGACGGCTCTGGCGGCAGTGCCGTTCCATGTACTCTTCTATTTCTACAGCGGCGCTTCTTTCATCACCGGATTGGCGATGTACTCCTGGAGGACAGTCGTCTCGCCCTGGCGAAATAAAGCGATCGGGCGAGCTACGGGAAGCCATGGAGTGACAGCCAAATACCCCGAGGCCTCAGTCCAGGCGCGCGCCGGTCGGGTTGTTAGCGCGGCTTCGGCCTGGCGATGTAGATAGACAGATTGCGTCCCAGATGGAGACCCGATCCAGGCAAACGTTGGTAGCCCCCACCGGTCTCTAATGCCTCTATCAGCAGACGGCGGTCCTCGGCGTCCATCCGAGTCGACCGATCGACGAGGACAGCCTTCACGCCCTCGCGATCGAGAAAGTCCGCGACCTCGGCCGAACTCCGATAGAACGGGCGATAATCGCCCCCGTTCCAGTTGTCCGAATAAAGCGCCTTACTGGCCCTGAGCACCGTATGACCATGCCGCCGGTCGCGTATGGCGATCTCTGCAATCAGGCTGCCCTCTCCGGTGGAATCCGACGAGACCAGGAACACGGACGCCGACGCCGGCGTACTATCGAACAACGCTTGCGCCGCCTGGGATAAGCCGAAGTGGGGCGCCTGCGGGATCGCTCGCAGGTTGAGAGTCACCGCTAACAGAGCCAATGCCGGCCAGCCGATCTCCTTCACCAATCGCGGCGCGCGGAGGCGGGTAAGGCACCAATCCAGCCCAGCCAGGGCGAAGAACACCAGGAACGGCAGAGCCATTGTCATGGCGCGCAGATTCCCAGCCTCCGCAACCATACTGCGAAACACCGCCAGGGCCATCAGGAAAGCCGCGAAAGCCACGGACTGCCCGTCCAGAATGCGCCCTTTCCAGCAGCGGGCGAGGTGATCTGCGACCCCGATCGCGGCGAGAGGCGCGACCACGATTCCGGCGGCAAGGCACCAGTGCCAGGCGAAATGGAATAGCGAGAGGGGCCTGAAGGCCAGGCCTCCGTAGCGTATTACGTCTTCGTGCTGGGCGCGCGGAGCCAGAGCGTACCACGGCCCACAGGCCAGCGCGACGATGCCTAATGGCAGCCAGAATGGCCAGCGCTTAGCGAGGCTCCAACGGCGGCCGGTGAGCAGCCCGAAAAGCGGGACCAAAGCCAGCGCGAATCCAGTCCCTTTCCCCAAAATCGCCAGGGAAGCCCAGATGCCAAACCATGCGTTGTCCTGCCAACCGCCGCTATCGAGATAACGTCCGAACCGGGCAACGGCGAGCAGCACCAGCATGCACACCAGCATGTCTGACATCACGATGCGGCTGTAAAGAACAACCAGCGGCAACGAGATGAACACCAGACCGGCCGCCACAGACGCGCCGGCGGAATAGCGTCTGGCGGCTTCGCGATAGAGCAGTAGCGCCGCAAATGCGGAGATCGTAGCCAACAACACAAGAACAGAGGCGCGCGACGCGGAGAACGCGAGCATCCAGGCTGCTTCGACGGCGTAGAAGACGGGTGGCCAGTGCCCCAGTCCGACCTTTGGGTAGTGAGAGTAGTAGGCCTGTGCATAGCGGAGAGGCGGGCCCGGCATGCCGGCGGCAATGTAGTCCCGGACCATAAGCCCGGTGACGTAATGGGCAGGCTCGTCGGGGTCCCCGGCGAAGTCGGCGCCATAGGCACCCGCGAACCATTGCAGAGAAACGGCAGCGGCCAGGAAAACGAGAAACGTGGCGCAAGCCGAGCGCGGCCAGGCAGACATGTGACACCAGTGTATCGAATGTGTTGGATGCGGCTCGGTGAATTGGTAGGATGGAATGTAATTGGTCCAATATAGCGGGCGTCGAGTCGGTATCGCGTTGATCGGGTGCGGTGAGGTGGTACGCGCAAAGCATCTACCCGCGCTGGCTCGCGTGGCGGGCGCCGAGGTGGTCGCGGTGTGCGACATCGATGCGTGCCGGCGTGAACGAGTGGCCGCGCAGTTCCGGATCGCGGGCGCCTGCGGCACCATTGACGAAGTGCTGGCGCGCCGCGATGTGGATGCCGTCGGCGTGTGCACGGATCCCGGCTCCCACCCCGAATTGGCTATTGCCGCGATGCATGCCGGCAGGCACGTACTGGTAGAGAAGCCCCTGGCACTGAGCGTTGCCGAATGTGAACGGATGATCGAGGAGGCCGGACGGGCGGGCGTAGTGGCGATGACCGGCTTCCACATGCGTTTTCACCGGCTGGTGAGACGGGCCCGCGAGATCATCAGGCTCGGCGCCGCCGGCGACATCGAGTCCATCAGACTGGTGTGGCACAGCCCGCGGGGGGACAAGGGGATCCCCGTTTGGAAGACAAGGCGCTGTCAGGGTGGGGGAGCGCTGGTCGAGATCGCCGTCCATCACCTGGACCTGGTTCGCTTCCTCACTGGCGCCGATATCGAACGGATCCTGGCCTTCACACGCAATGGCGTTCGCGAAGACGAAAGCGCCGTGATTTCCGCGCGCACGACGAGCGGCGTTCTTGTTTCGGGCGAGTTTTCCGAGAGGAGCCCGCACGAGATCGAGATCGTGGTCAGCGGGCAGAGGGGCTCGATCCGGACCGACTGTCTGCGATTTGACGGGCTCGAAGTGCGGTCCATCGACGAGATTCCGAGCGGGCCCGGCGTCCGGTTGCGATCGGTGTTGCGCACGGTACGCGCGCTTCCCACCGGGTTTGGCATTCATCGCCTGGGCGGGGATTATCGCATTTCCTATCAGCGGGAATGGACTCATTTTGTGGAGGCGGTGCGGGCTGGAGCGCCTCCGGAGGCGACGTTTACCGACGGTCTTCTCGCGGCGAAAGCCGTGGCTGCGGCAACGGAGTCGGCGGCGACCGGCAGGGCCACCAGATTAGGTGGGACGGAACGTGCGAGAGAAGATGCCGGAAGCTAAGGCCGAGCCGTGGCAACAATTCATTTTTCCGTAGTGGTCCCAACCTACAACCGGCAGCTGGAATTACGGCGACTGCTGGCTGCACTGGCAGACCAGCAGTATCCCCGTGAGCGGTACGAGGTCGTCGTGGTGGACGATGGCGGTAACGAGCCGTTGACGAATCTGGAAGAGGAATATCGGGACCGACTCCAGTTGAGGGTCATACGCCAGCCCAACCTCGGCTGCGGCCCCGCCCGGCAGGCTGGAGTGGATCGTGCGATGGGGAGCTACCTGGCCTTCACCGACGACGACTGCTGTCCCGCGCCGGAATGGCTGGCAGGTTTGGCAAATGCATTCGAGCAGTGCCCCGATCACGCCGTTGGCGGATGCACTGTCAACGGGCTCGAAGGGAATGTCTTTGCGGAAGCAACGCAGTTCATCGTAGCTCTGCTGACGACTCACGGCTGTGATCGCGCCGGACGAATTCGCTACTGTCCCACCTGCAACGTTGCCTTCCCGGCCGCATCTTTCAGGTCAATCGGGGGACTCGATCGATCGTGGTCGAACAGCGGCGGCGAAGATCGCGACCTGTGCGCGCGATGGCTCAACGCTGGCTTTGCCTTGCGGTACGAACCGGCCGCCGTAGTCCGGCACTTCCATTCGTTGACGGCGGGCCAGTTCGTCCGCCAACATATCCTCTACGGGCGAGGCGCCTGGCGGTTTCATCGCGGTAGCGGTACCGGCAAGTTCGAGTCTCCGGGATTTTATCGGGAGCTGCTGACGGGACCTTTCCGGAAGTATCCGGCAGCTAAAGGACCGCAAGTCGCCGGCGCGGTGATGCTGGCCCAGCTTGCCACGGCGGCGGGCTTCCTCTTCGAGGCCGCGGAAGGGGCCGCGCGCGGGAAGGGGCGACATGTATGAGCCGTGCGTCGCCGGCGGGTGAGTGGGACCATGTTATTGCGGGCGGCGGGACCGCGGGTTGCGTCCTGGCGGCGCGGCTGAGCGAGCGAACCGGCCTGCGAGTGCTGCTGATTGAGGCGGGTTGCGCCTATCCCGGCGGGGCACTGTCCGTGCCGCTCGCCGGAATGCGCCAGACCGTCAACTATTCCTGGAAGTACTTCACGCAGCCGCAGGCTGGCCTGGCGCAGCGGCGTATCTCCTACCCCTTCGGTAAGCTGCTGGGTGGATCTTCATCGACCAACGCAATGATGTATTACCGCGGCAGCGCAGCAAGCTACGACCGTTGGGAACACCTGGGATGCACTGAATGGGACTTCCTCTCGCTGCTTCCGTACTTCCGCAAGAGCGAGCGCTGGCAGCACGGGAGTTCGGAATACCACGGCGGCTCAGGTCCGGTGGATGTATCCGAACCGCGCCACGTCGCGCCGTTTTCCCGCGCCTTCGTGGAGGCGTGCCTGGAACGCGGAATGCCCCTGGTACGGGATTTCAACCATCCGGCGGCCGAGGGTGCGGGTCTTTTCGCCGTGATGCAGCGGCGTGGCAAACGGGCCGGCGCGGCAACTGCCTATCTGGCACCTGCGTCGACGCAAGTTGACATCGAGACGGGCGCGTTGGTCCATCGCGTCGTGATCGAGAGAGGCCGCGCCGTGGGCGTCGAGTTCAGCACGCGATCGGGAGGATTGCGCCTGGCGCGCGCGCGCCGTGAAGTGGTGGTCTCGGCCGGGGCCCTGAATTCACCCAAAATATTGATGTTGTCCGGCATCGGCCCCGCAACAACGTTGCGCGCACTGGGCATCCCGGTGCAACTGGATCTGGCTGGAGTGGGGCAGAACCTACAGGACCATTTGCGAATCCCCGTCTTGTATGAGAGTGGCCGTAGGTCTCCGGGGGAAATGTTGTACTGGGTTCCGGCCGCGCTGGACTACGGGCTGCGGAGAAGAGGTGTCCTGGCTTCGAATTGTTGCGAGGCGGGGGCCGTTTTGAGATCCGGCGCCACCGCAGATATCCCCGACTTGCAATTCGTCACGCACTTCCAGACGTCGCTCTATCCGGGTACCGTCGATCTGCAGTTCTGCTTGACCCGCACCGCCAGCCGTGGCCGGGTGACGTTGCAGTCGCCTGACCCGGACGCCGCTCCGGCGATCGATCCGAACTTTTTGTCCGCACGGGAGGATGTGCGCACGGCGTTGGCGGGAATCGGTATGGCGCGGGAACTGGCTCAGACAAACGCGCTGCGGAAGTTTCCACTGGGGGCCGAAGTACTGCCGGGCGCCGAACTGACCGCGGCGTCCGACCTGGAGGCGTACCTCCGCTGGGTAGGCGAGAGTTGCTACCACCCAGCCGGGACGTGCCGCATGGGGAGCGATCCCAACGCGGTGGTGGACACGCAACTGAGAGTACGAGGCGTAGAGGGGCTGCGGGTGGTGGATGCGTCGGTGATGCCGGAACTGCCAAATGGCAATACTTGCGCAACGGTGCTGGCGGTTGCGGAGCGTGCGGCCGAATGGATGCTGCGCCTTTAGCGGAATGACGCGGGCTCTCTAAAGTACATCGGCAGCGGTGCCAGACATGCCCGCAGTGCAATTTCTGGTCCCCCAAGGAGCAGATCTTCTGCAAGTCTTGAAATAGGAGCACGAGTTGGCTCAAGGTGCAACGGGCGTGACGCACGCCGCTGCGGCCACCGATACAAAGTGATTCGTGTTCTCGCACTAGCTGTTCCGACGTGGCAAGTGCAAAGAGTAATCGCTGGACGGTGGGTGACTACCCGCAAGGAGTCTGGCCGGCCAAACACCGGCCGAGTCATTCGGCGAGTCGGCGGCTAATCACTCATGTGGTTTCCGTGGGCGTGTTTCATAGGAGGAATTGGGGGTGCGGTGTCGCTTCCCCAGCACGAGTTTCGGCCAAATGGACAGTTCGGAGACTCGCTAATCTCTACCAATTTCAGCCACAACTGTTTTCCAAGGCGCGAAAATACGCCTGGAGAGTCGCTGTGGGGGCTTCTCCGGGCTGTTGAGACGAGTAAGTTCTACATTCCCCCCGCGCTCTGAGATCGCGAATTTTGGGACTACCATAAGCAGATTGACACAACTTGCAGATCGGAGGATCCCTTGAGAGCGATTATTCTCGCCGCGGGCTTTGGCCGTCGGATGCGCCCCCTATCCGACAAAACACATAAGACACTGCTCGCCGTCGGCGGCAAAACCATCCTTGCGCGGATCATGGACGGCCTGATCGAAAACGGCATCAGGGAAACGGCGGTCGTGACCGGTTACCGTGCGGAAGAGATCAGCAATTACTTGCGGGCTCATTACCCGAATCATCACTTTCACTTCATCCACAACGCCCGTTTCGAAGAGACCAACAACATCCACTCGCTGGCGCTCGCATTCGAAAACCTGCCGCTCGATCGCGACGTGATCCTGATCGAATCGGATCTGATCTATGAGCCCGCCGTGCTCACGCGCCTGTTGCACTCCCCCCACCGGAACGTAGCGCTGGTCGATCGTTATCGCACGGGAATGGACGGCACCGTAGTCAGCGTATCGAACGGCGTCGTCACCAACGTCATCCCACCGCACCTGCAGCAGGAGGATTTTTCCTTCGCGGGAAAATTCAAGACCCTCAACATCTATAAACTTTCGACGGAACTCTGCAGCGGCCCGCTGCAGCGCCTGCTGACCTTTTACGCGCGATTCATCGACGACAACGTCTACTACGAACTGATCCTGGGGATGCTGATCTACATGCGCCAGGCCAGCGTCCACGCCGAAATCCTGGAAGGTGAACTGTGGGCTGAAGTCGATGACCCGAATGATTTATCCGCCGCGGAGTTTGTCTTCAACCGTGCCGCCCGGGGCGCGATCCTGGAGCGAACTGCCGGCGGCTACTGGGCTCACGACCTGCTGGATTTCTGCTTCCTGCGCAACATGTATTTCCCCACGCATGCGGTGCTCGGCGAGATTCGCAACTCCGCCCTCGCGCTGGTCCGGAACTACGGCTCCAGGCAGACGGTGCTGAACGAAAAGCTGTCTTACCTGTTGTTGTGCGATGCCGCGAATCTGCAGATTCTCAATGGCGCTTCCCAGGTCTACCCGTTTCTGCGGCGCCGTTTTCGCGATGCCCGGGCTTTGATACCGGACCCTGGTTTCGGCGAATACCAGGCCGCGTTCCCCTCGTGCGCTGTGTATGAAGATAACGGCCGGGTCTCGGTATGCGAGATTGCCGGGCAGGCCAGGGATGCCGATGTGGTGGTGTTCGTGACCCCCAATAACCCGACCGGCACTACCGTCCCGGCGGCGGAAATTCTCGCCTTTGCGTGCCGTAATCCAGGCAAGAGCATCCTGGTTGACGAATCGTTCCTGGCTTTTCAGGAAGGCGATCTGTGCGGCGCGGGGTCCCTGGTACGCCTGCTGGAGAAGTCTCCGGTTGAAAACCTGCATGTCATCTGCAGTCTCAGCAAGACGCTGGGCATACCCGGATTGCGGTTGGGCTACGTCTACAGCCGCAACGCGGAGTTCCTGCGCGGCCTCGGTCAGGACGTGCCTATCTGGAACCTTAACTCTCTGGCGGAGTTTCTCCTGGAAATCGCGCTGAAACATCGCAGGAGCATCGAAGAAAGTCTCCGGAGGACGGCCCAGGATCGCGAGTCGTTTCGTGCGACGTTAGCCGCGCTGGCACCAGTGGACACGGTGTGGCCGAGTGGAGGCAATTTCCTGCTGGTGCGCTTTCGCTGGGACGCCGATTGCGGCAAGGCCGAGGCGGCGAGACTTCTCGCCGAGCGATCGATCTACGTGAAGGACGTTTCGGGGCGATTCCACGATGGCCGGGCCTGGTGGCGGATCGCCGTTCGCTTGCCCGAAGAAAACGCTTTGCTGGCGGACTCCCTTGCGCCGCGTATCAGATAGCTGAGCTGGATGAAGACTTCGCGGCCCGTCACGGTTGAGGGTGGGCCAATGGGTGCGAGGTAGTCCTTGGCACGTACAACAAACCGACGACCGCTTCGCGGCCGGGCAGGCCACAAAAAACGAGGGCCTGCCCCACGCGGAGAGTAGTGTTTTTTTCATCACTATGCATGTGCGGGGACACAAGCTGCTCAGGTGGCGGAATCTCAGCGGGCACCTCGCGTAAGGGCCAGTTGGTGAATGTTCTTCCTCAGTTCAGGCTCGTCGGCCAGCAGCCGGTTGAACAGATCGCGCGACAGGGAGAGGCACACGCAATCGGTCAAGGCCTTTACCGTGGCGTTGCGCGGCTGACTGCTCAGCAATGCCATTTCCCCAAAGCAGTCGCCATCCTCCAGTTTGCCTACGCTGACAGTGCGCTCGCCTTCGTCTCGCAAGATGTCCACTTTGCCGCGCACCAGGATATAAAAGGTGTTGCCTGGTTCGCCCTGCTGAATGATGACTCGGTCCGCGGCGAAATGTTGGGTGCTGAACCAATTCGTCACCTCTCGCAGGGTCTCGAGTCGCACGCCTTTCATCAACGGGAAGTCGGCCAGCCAGACGGCATCCACGGTCGCGCGTTCGGCGCCGTCGCCGACCTGAACACCGGACTGTTTTTGCCACATTTTGGCGTAGATGCCCCCGGCCTGGAGCAATTCGTCATGACGCCCCTGCTCGGCGAGCCCGCCTTGATGGAACAAAAAGATCCGGTCCATATTGACGACCGAGCGCAGGCGATGCGTCACGGAGATCATGGTGCGGCCGCGAGCGATGCGCTCGAGCGTCAGATTGATGGCATGTTCCGTGGCGGGATCGAGCGCCGAGGTGGCTTCGTCAAGCAGCAGAACGGAAGGCTTGCGAAGCACGGCGCGAGCGATCGCGATGCGTTGACGCTGGCCTCCGGAAAAGCGGCTGCCTCTCTCCCCGGCCATAGTGTCATAGCCATCCGGCAGAGAAGTGATGAAGTCGTGGATCTCCGCGGCTTTGGCGGCCTCGACAATCTCCCCGTCGGCGGCTCCAGGGCGGCCCAAAGCGATGTTCTCGCGAACTGTGGTGTTGAAGAGAAAACCTTCCTGGAATACCACGGCTATGAAATCCCGGAGCGACGCTTGTTTCACCTTCTTCAGATCCGTGTGATCGAACGCCACCCTGCCGCTGTCAGGATCGTAAAAGCGCAGCAGCAGATTCAGCACGGTGCTCTTGCCCGATCCGCTGGGTCCGACCAGAGCGACCGAAGATCCCCGAGGGATGCGCAGACTCACGCCGTCCAGATTGGTCCGTTCGGCGGTGTAACTGAACCGGACGTTCTCGAATTCAATAGCGTCCTGTAGGGGACGGAGTTCGAGGCTTTCCGGCTCATCTTCAACGCTGGGAGTCTCTTTTAGCAAATCTTCTATACGCGCTACTCCGCCGCCCGCCCTGATCAGGTTAGGCATGTACTGAGCCAGATACATGAACGAATAACTGAACGAAACAAACAGAGCCTGGAACGACGCGAACGTGCCGATGGTAATGGTTCCCCGGAATGCGAGGTAGCCGGAGATTCCCATGACCACAGCCTGCAGCACCAGCGTGCCGAAACTGGCGGAGCGTTCCATCAGCGAGTTCATGAAGCCGAGCCGTATGCTGGCGCCGAGCAACTGGCCGGCACGCTGCCGGAACCGGCCGCTGACAGCCGACTGCAGATTGAACGCGCGGACCAGATTCGGCGCCATAAGCGTTTCCTGGAGGGACGACATCATGGCGCTCTCCTGTTCCTGCTTGGCGACGCTGGCCTCCGAGGCCCGCCTGGATAACAAACGCGGGCCCAGGACGCAGATCGGGCACAGCAGAATCCCCAGGGTCGCCAGGCGCCACTCCATGGAAATGACCAGCAGGCCGGCCAGGACGAGATCGAGGAGCGGTTGCAGACCCCACAAGACACCCGCGGCGATCCCGGTTTCAACCGCACTAACGTCATTGGAAAAACGCGACATCACGTCGCCCGTCTCGATCCGGGAGTAAAAATCCATGGAGAGGCGCTGCAAGTGTTCAAACATCCGCTCGCGCAGTGAAGAGACGATGCGGGCCACGATCCTCGCGTAGAAATAGTCCCGCCACAGCGAGGTAGCCGAAACGACCACGGTGCTCGCGGCCAGCGCTCCCAGCACCACCAGCATCATACGTTGGTCGTGTCCCAACAGCGCTCTGTCGATCATGAACTTCACGCTCATGGGAAGCTGGGCGTTGAAGAACATCTCGAGCACCGACGCCAGGACTACCGGAAGGAGCTGCCAGCGGAATGGACGGAAGATCTGGAAGAGCGATCGCACCGGTTTTCAAATCCTATCAAGACAGGCGTTGAAACGAAAACGCGAGTTGGCGTAGCCGGGGACTGCCTGATCTTCGATCGCGATGCGAATTCCGCGCCGCGCGGCGAAGCCTTCAAAGAAACTCCTTGGGTAATAACAATGCGGTGGATGAAGCGCGGCTCCCGCCTCTCTCCGCGCCTGTTCGCATGCCTCGCGGCGGGCCGCGTCGGGAATATCCAGGATCAGGATGGGCGCGCCGGGGCTGGTCACCCGCCGCATTTCGTCGAGCACCCTGGAAGCATATTCGAGGTCCGGAAAATACAGGAACACTCCATACGAGAAAGCCGCCTCAAACGCGCCGTCGGCAAACGGTAGAGCCGAGGCCGAGGCCGCTGCAAATCGCATTTCCGCCAACACGCGCCGTGCGATCTGAAGATGCGGGGCGGAATAATCGATTCCCGAAAAGACGGCTCCCGTGTCGCGTAACAGCGACAACACCGCTCCCGCGCCGCAGCCCGCTTCCAGCACGCGCATACCCGTCCGAATCCCCAGTTGCGTCCGGATGATCCGCGCGATGTGTTCCTGGGCCGCAGGGTCGGTCTGCGCCATCACGCCGTCGAAGCCGTCGGCGGCAAAAAGATCGCTCGTCGAGTACTCGGATTTGCCGCTCGCGTTCCTGCCCTTGCGCTCCCAAATGCGCACCCATGAGTCGTCCCCGTTTTTGTCATGGCCGTGTAACACTTTAGTAATGTTAGCTGACGAGACTCTGATTTTCCGCAATGGCAAGTGGACCGGAGGCGGTCCCATGCCGGCTGGCGGAACGAGTTTTGCCGCTGTCCGAAGCTATAGCGCCAACGTGATCGGATATGTTCGCGTGCTGTTGTGCATTCTGGCGGCTTTCCTCATTGGCCGGGCGCCGTGGCCCGCGGCAGCCCTTCTGTTCGGCTCCACGCTGCTCGACTGGATCGACGGGCCGGTCGCGCGCCGCAAGAATCAGTGCAGCATTTTCGGTTCGGGCGTCGATTGGTTTGCGGATATGATGAGCCAACTCGTCACGATGGCCTGGCTGGTCACGGTCCGCGCAGCCGCTTTGCCATGGATCGCCATCGCGGCCGGTATTGAGCTCTGCAATTGCATCTTCGATTTCGCCACTACCGCAACGGGCCGTTATCCGGTGCTGCCGCGGGGCGCCGGCCGGCGCGCGTTCTTTTTCGAAATTCTCGACTGGAGCATGCCCGGCGGAGCGTACACTGCCTTCGGCAACTTTCTCTGGCTATCCTGGCCGCTTTGTCAATTGGCGTTCTGTCTGCGCGGGGAGACGGCCGGATGGCTGCTTGCGGCGCCCGGAGTGCTCTATCTTTGGTGCGAGCTGGCATGGGCGGTATTCATCATCGTCAATTGGAATGAGGCCCCTCGGGAAGCGCCGGCCTACGACGACGGAGCCGCCGGTTTCCGGCACTGCGGGTTTGTCTCCGAGGCAGCGCGCGAGCTTCTGCGGTCCACTTCGCGCGACGTGCTGGACCGCATGTCAGGCGAGTGCGCGGCCAGCACTCAGGCCGGCCGCATCTTCTGGGTCAATGTCTGGCAACGGTCCGGCAGCGGCGAAAAGATGGCCCTTGAACGGATCGGCGAACTGGATTCCTGGTGCCGCGAAATCGTCGCGCGTCTCTATGCCGGCGAGCCGGTTGAAATCGACGGTTACGGCCTGATTGTCAATCCGGCCGGATCGCGCGCCCAGGAATGGCACATCGATTACACGCGGGATTACTCGACCGTCTTCATCCCGATGAGCGAAATCACGCCGGACAACGCGCTCCAGTATGCGGTTTGTCCCGCGGCACCGCGCGACTTTCCCGACCTCGATCAGATCGACCTCGGCGCGCTGGCTCACTCGTCTCCATGGTTGAGTATCCGCCAGTTGATCGCCCCCGAATGGAGTCTGCTGCGCATGGATTTTGGCGCGATCCATCGCGGCATCTCCAACACCGGCGGCCACGACCGCAACATGTTCTGGATCTCGGTTAAAAAGTTCGGAGACCTTCTACCTCCCGAACCCGCTCTGCAGACGATTGGCTCCGAGATAGTGGCGTAGCCCGGAAGGAAGCTGACGTTTGCCTGCCAGTACGCGTTGCACGTCGTCTTTTTCCCTCACCAACTCCCACAGCGGTTGAGCAACGCGGTCGACGTCCGGAAACGCCGCGGCAACCAACCGGTCCCAATCGGCGGCCTCACGCACGGGATCGTCGGGCAGAATCCGGCCCCGGCACTTCGGCGCGCCGCACAGGCAGGTGAATGGCTCTTCCAGGTTGAGCGCCCCGTAGTCGTCGGTAAGCTCTTCTCCCGCCTGAATGTCGCGTACGGCGATTTCGAAATCGAACCCCGGGCTCAGACATGTGGCGGCGCATGAGTGATTGAGAAAGCGTGCGTGGTCCCAGCAGAGAATGCGATCGCCGGCGCCGTTCAGATAGGAGTATTTGAGAGCCTGAGCTTTCAACATCTCCGGCAGGCCTGCAAGTTGCAGCGGGGAGATAATCTGGTCGAGCGGGTCGGCCGCCCAGGTGATCGAGCCTCTCGGAATCAGGCGGGTGGCAAACAACCCATAACCGATTTCGGGGCTGACAAAGCGAAGTTCGGAATCTGGATGGATCACTGCACCAGCATAACGTCGTTAAGACGCCCCACGAAAGATTCTCCAGCGGTACGAGCCGGGGTCCCGAAATGGCCGTATGGGACATCGGTCATCCGTAGTCCAGCAATTACCTTTAGTTATTCCGGACGATCAGTCCTCCCCGGCGGAGTAACTCTACCATCCCATCACACGCTGCACATACTTCCGGCTCATGGCGAAACTCTCGCCGTATGACCGCGTGGGTTGGAAATCGCCCTCGTGCGCCAATTCGATGGCGACGTCGCCGTGGAACCCGGATTTCCGGAACGCAGCGGCGATGGCCGCATAGTCGGTCGTGCCTTCGCCCATGGCTTCGCACCACTTGCCGTCGGCCTTCTGATCGCGCAGGTGCGCGTACACGATCCGGGTTCCGAAGCGCAGGATGAAATCCACCGGGTCCACACCTGCGCGGATAAGCCAATTGATATCCGGCCCTAGCCGCACTTCGGGGATGCGCGCGAGAGTGCCCTTTAAATCGTGTTCGCCATCGGCGACTTCATAGGTATGGTTGTGTAAGTTCAGCACGACCCCGAGGTCCTTACAGATGGCCATGATCTTCCGTAGCAATTCGGCCTGTGAGTCGAGTTGCTCTTCCGTCTTGCGCTGACGCGCGTTGCCGACCGAAGTGCCCAATGTCCTTCCGCCCAGCGCGGAAACGCGCTCGATCACCAGTCGAGCCTGCTCCAGAATGCCATCGTGTTGCGTTCGGTCCCACATATTCGCGCCGAAGGATGTGCCGATCACGGGGAGGCTGTGGCGCTTCGAAAGTTCACGGATGCGAGCCACGGCGTTATCGGGTGCAAGGGCCGTGTGCATCAACTCGATTGCATCCAGGTTGGCCGCGCGCATATCAGCGAAGATCTGGTCGAGGATTTCGTAGATGTCGTTTTTGGGGCGCCGGGCCGCATACACCCAAGGGTGTCCAGCCACCAGGATTCTCGTTTCCGTACCGACGAGTAGTGGCGCGCATGCCATTGCCAAGATGCATCCACGGCGCGATATTTGCTGCGTATTTCGGTGCACGAATTTGATCCAGAACCCTCTCTGGTCTTCCGACCAGCATCACTATATCACCGGGACCGCTCCACGCTCGAACGTAATTTCCCACATTGATTGAGCCTCGACGAAGCGTCCCTCCATGAACGTTCGAAGTGTGGTGAGATTTTCCGGTGCCTAAACTAACTGCCTGTGGCGAAGAGAAGTAACTACGGCCGGAAGTTAATTGGATAAGGAAAGGTACCAGCGCACAAATCGGGCCGTCTCCGCGGCGTTTGGATTTGGTTGCATGGCGGCGTCTCGAACGGTGTTCCAAAGTTTGGCCCTATCCTGGTCGCTCAACCTCACGACTTTGTCGGGCAACCCGGCGGTATCGTAACCACTGACGGCCTGGGCGAGTTTGGCGAGAAGATCGGTATCGTCAAAAGGAAACTCGACCTCCCAAACGCGCACCGTTCCGCTTTTCCCATTATTGGATGCGGTAACCACTTTAGAGCCGTCGGGACTGAATGCCGCGGATCTGACCGGGCCGTCGTGCACGAGCGGCGCGCCGAGCGGCGTGCCGGAGCCGGTATCCCAGACGCGAGCCGTGCCGTCGTCTGAAGCGGTGAGCACGCGGGAGCCATCGGGGTCCGGACTGAAGACCGCGAAATTGACGGCTTTATCGTGCTTGAGCGCATCCCCCACCGGCTGGCGCGCTTTCCAATCCCATACCTGCGCCGTATCGTCGGTGGAGGCGGTCACCAGCAGATTACATTTCGGGCTGAATTGCGCCGAGCGCACTTTGCCGGACGTACCCACCCGTTGAAGGAGACTCCCGCTGCTATCCCATATTTGAGCCTCACTGTTCCAGGAAACCGTTACTACCAGTTTTTGCTTCGGGTCCGGGCAGAATGCCGCAAACTCGGCGGGCGCAGTGAGCGGGAAGAGAACGGGGTTGGAATTAGTGCTTAAATCCCACAGTTTCACACTGTTCTTACTCTCCAATGCCGCGGTCAGTACGTGGCGGCCATCCGGGCTGAATGCGGCTGAGATGACGGGTGCATTAACGGCGAGTTGGTTCTCCTGCGCCCCGGTTGCCAGGTTCCATACCCGCCCGGTTTTATCGGCCGAAGCAGTCAACAGGCGGCCATCCTGACTGAAGGCGACAGAATTGATGGCACCTTGCTGCACGGTTTTGGCAGCTTGTGGTCCGACTGCCGGATCCCAATATTCCGCCGCGGCATTGGATCCTACCGCGATCAAGCTTCGGGGGCCTGGGCTGTAGGTGACACTCTGGAGGGGCGCATGGAGATCCCATGGCTGGTGGATGAACGGCTCACCTTTGGGGCCGGAGTTCGCCTTGGGAAGGACTTCGTGCAGGAGAAGATTCAGGATCGAGTCCTTGCCATTCCTGGAGGTTTTGTCTTCTTGAATCGCGCGGCTGAGGAACGCCAGGGCTTCCAGGTTTCTTTCGTCTTCCACGAGGTGCCCGGCGTATTGCACCAACGCCTGGACCAGCAACTGCTTGGCTTGAGCGGCCGCCTTGTCGGCGTCATCACGGGCCTGAACGGCCGCCCCGCGCTGTTTCTCGGCGTCGGCGGCGTTAGTATCTGCTTTCTGGCGTAAATCGTCGGCTTTCTCGGCGTTCGCCTTAGCTAGCGCAGCGTTATTTCGTGCTGTTTCTTCGTTGGTATTCGCGATTTCGGTTTGTTCTTTGGCCTTTATGGCATTCGCCAAGCTCTGCGCCGCGTTATCGTCGGCGCGCTTTTTCTCCTGTGTCAGTCTGTCATTCGCACCCGTGAGTTGCTGATTCGTCTCCTGCAAAGTTTGGGACGCTGTTTTCAAACCGTCCAGGAGGGTGTCCGCTTTACCTTTTTCAACCCGCGCGATACCAGTCTGTATGTCCGCGTTGTTTTTCTCCCGGCTCGCTTCCCGCCATTGATAAAAGGCAAATCCAGCCGCCCCGATGGCAAGGACCAAGAGGACGGAAACAATCGCAACGGTCTGACGGGTCCGCCGGAGCTTTTCCGCGTCGGCGCGCGCCTTCTCCGCTGCAGCGAGCGCGTCGGCACGCTCCTTCTCCGCGTCCTCCCTTTCTTTCTCGGCGAGGCTGTCGTCCAGGTATTTCATCACGTCGGCGAAAAGCGGGCTGTAACGACGCGCCCAGAAACTGGTCGGGTTGGTGTTCTTACGCCAGTCGAGAGCCACCTGAAGGTCGGCATGATGGAGCAGCGCCTTCCCTCGTTTCACCGCGTCAACCAGGTCCAGGTAAATACGCTTCTTTTCCGCCTCCTCATCCACCCAGGCTCGAAGCTTGTCCCACTGGCGGATGAGGCTCTCGTGGGAGATATCGATGAGCGCGTCGCCCGAAGCCTCGTTTTGAAGGTTGAGGAATGAACGGCCACCGGTGCGAAAGCGTTCGATGATGCCGAGGATTTCGGAAACCGGTCTGCCGCTCACCTCGGCGAGATCGCTCAATTGAGCGTGCCGCCTGATTTTGCGGTTGCTTGAGTCGGTGTCAGTCAGGGCTTTGAAGATGGTTGCGGTGAGCGCCTGTTCATCCTGGGACATACCGGCCATGGCAGAGTCCGCATCGATCGACAGGGCTTCCTTTGCGGTTCCTGCTGCCTCGTAGTGCTCAATATCCAGCGGACCGGTTGAACCAGCAGCCTGCCAGTTCTCCCAGGTACGCATCAAGGCATGTTCCATGACCGGTAACTGATCGGGCTCGTCTCCAACGTCATTGAGGACGCGATCCACCAGCCGCGAAGTGATCAGATGCTCCCGGAGTTTGCCCCCTGCGTCCGCGAGGCGGCGATCCTCGATCGACGGGATGATCGGCTGCCGGAAGAGGATCACGGGGCCCTCAATGGCCTCCTGGCGCTTTTCCCGCGACAAACGGGGGACCAGGTACTGGCCGCGGTTAAAGGCTTCCGGCAGCCCATAGAAGGAATCGCAATCGTCGAGGAAATCGGAACGCATGGTGAGCGCTACGAAGACGGGGAATTGGCGCTGTTCGGCCAGGGCCAGCAGAATGGAGACGAAATCCGCAGCATCCTCCTGGTTACCCGCGGACCGGGCAAAGCGAAAAAGCTCTTCGAACTGATCGACCAGTAGAAAGCAGTTCTTCTCAGACGACTCCCGCTGGCCCTGGAGTTTTTCCACCAGCAATGTTGCGCCGCCTTCGCGCATGCCGGCCACCGGGACCGTAAACTCGCGGGCCAGGCGATCGAGCGGATTCTTCCCCGGAGTCATGATGATGTCAACCCATTGATCGCGATCACCCACCAGAAAGCCGGCTTGGAGAGCGGGAATCAAACCGGCGCGAATCAATGATGATTTGCCACATCCTGAGCTTCCGACCACGGCGAGAAAATGTGCCTCGTGGAGGCGGTCGAGAAGTTCGGCGGTTTGATGGCGGCGACCGAAGAAAAGCAGCGCCTCGTCGCTGCGAAACGGACGGAGACCAACGAAGGGGCTAGCTGGAGGTCCACCGTTCTGTTCCGCCACGGTCAAGCTCCCATGGCCCGTGCCCGGTCGAGCAGGTGGTCAATAGCGCCGGAGTTGAAGCCGGCGGTGTGGTCCATCCATTCAATTGAAATCAGTGGCAGACTCGGCACATTCTGCGCGCTCTTACGAGGCGGCGCGACGTATACGGCCCAGGCTCGGACCGGGCACCCTTCGAGCATCGCGATACTGAATAACTTGGCGAGACGAGCGCGTATCCAGGTCTCCGCTACCTCCCCGTAAAACAGGATGAGAATGCCAACCTTCTTAAGACGCTCGGTGAATTCATCGAGATTGCCGCTGGGTTTGTCCTCCTCGGGGTCGATCTCGGGGTTGATATAGGTTCGCAAGCCGTGGTCGGCGAGATAGTTGCTCAAGTTGATGGCATAAAGCTGGTCCTTCACGTGGGTATCGAGGAGCACGGCGTCAATCGTTGGGATCACGGGCATGCTGGGCGGCTTCGGGATCTTGTTAGCCTTGTCCCGAATCTGCCGGGGGATGGCGTCGCGAAGGTCGCGCACAAAACTATAAGAGGGACGAGAGCGCTTGCCGTTTTCGAGATTGCTCAGAAATGCGGCGTAGCGTTCGTCCTCGATAGACTGGTACTCAACGGATCGCGGCACCCAGATCAGTTGCGATTTGCCGTGTTCCAGGGCCAACTCAACCTGACGTTGGGGATAGGTTAAGCCCTCCCGGCCCTGAATTTCCTTTCCAGGATATTCATTCAGTAAATGGACCGAAAAGTCCACCTGGCGAACCAACTCGATGACTCGCTGATCGTGCGGCTCCGGCTCAAAAGGAGGCGGTACACCGTCAATCAGTTTGAGATCCTGGTATTGTGCGAGGTCGGCGAGAACTCTTCTGCGCGTGGGGTCCAGCGAATCCGACGTGCCGGCGAGGTAGATGGAAACGGCGGGTTGTTCCTGGGCTTTGGGAACGGGCTCAGCGTGGCCACGATCCCTGAGCCGTTTGAGGGTTTCGTACAGCGCATTGACCAGCCTGCGGACGCATTCGTGAAACCGCTTGCCTTCGGGGTCCGCGGGTTCAGCGCCGTCGGATTCATAGAATTCAAATCCGCTGGTCCCCCCGACCTGCGCGGGCCAATTGGAAGGGGGGGTATTCTTCAGAAGCAGATGGAAAATCCGGTGTTGATCGCCGGCCGCGAGTCCCACGGGATCTTGTCGCGCTTTATCGTAAAAATGCTGGATCTCCCTATGGCAGTAGGCAGACTCGTGATAGCCGCTGGAATCGAGCGCCAGGAATACCGCTGAATTGTCGATGGCCTCCTGAATCGTAGAGTCGAAAAGCTGATTACCCTTGATCTCACGCGTATCGCGCCAGATTTTGACCGCATCCAAGAGGCCCACTTCTCTGCTCAGCGCGACTTTCAGGTGGCTATGAAACAAGCTCACCCAGCCCTTCTCTTCCGGGTTGCCCACGGCGACCTGGTTATCCACCCGCGCGTAGCTGATGAAGACGTCGTACTTGAAACCAGTCCAGCTCATCGTCGTTATTCAAGAAGAAGCTATTTGCAAGCCTGATAAGCTCCTGACTGATAATCCAGAGAAGCGATGCAGGGTTTCTCGTTGGGATTCGTTTGGGTGACCGAGTTCTCGATCCATAAACTGATCTGACCGATGGCTGCCGCGTCTCCATTGAAGGGCACGACCACCGTTCCTGTAAACTGACTCCCGGTCGGAATTGACGCGGACCGCTGATACCATATCAAAATATCCTGCTGCAAGGCGCACGATTGCGTGGTTGGCTGAAGCTGCGAGCCGGATGCGGGGGCGAAGGAGAAACAAACCGCTGTGGTCGGATTCGCCGTGTCGTGCGGCGTCGAATAGCCATTAACGGTGATCTCGAAGCTGGAACTCGACTTGTTTGCGATGGTTGCACCGGTAACGACTCCAGTCGATGCGGGAACCTGCAATTGAACCGAGCCGGAACCATCGGTAGCGGTGATGTTGGCACCCGCGACCTGGGCCGTGAGTGTAATGGTGCCTGCCACGGTTCCGGTGGTCAGAAGGTTGGTATTCGAGTCAAATGAGACGTCCCAGTTCAAGCCGCCCGGAGCGGAATTGGAAAAACCGGTCAAGGCTATCGTTGGCTGTTGGGGACAACTCGAGTCCGGCGGGGGATCGAACGCCACGCCCACCGCGGGTTTCGGTGGAGGGTTCGCGATTCCACCGGGGTAGGGGCTGACGGTGTTGGAACTCGAATTGGAAAGCGGTTGCCCGCCCAGAGTGAAGGAAACGGTTCGGGGCACAGCCAGGCCGGAGAGCGGGATGGAGTAAAGATTGCCATAGTTGGTAGACACGGAAAGCGTAGCTGACTGTTGGCCAGGACATGCGGGCAGGAAGTTGACTTGTATCTGGCACGTAGCACGCGGTCCCAGAGTCGAGCAGTTGGGGGCAGCGTAGCTAAAACCAGTCGCGGCGTTCTGCACCAGTGACGCGCCGACCTGCAACACTACGGTGTCGATAGAGGTCACCTGTAGCGTGGCGCTGGCCGGGTTCTTGACGAGAGTGCTGTTGAAGGTCAGCGGTGAAAGCGATGAAGAAGAAACCGACGTCGAAGAAAGCAGGGAAAACGACAGGCAGCCATGGACAGCGACAGAGGATGGATAAACGTCCAATTGAGTCGTGTCGTGCTGAATCTGCACTACGTTGGTCGTGTTGGGACAGGCCGGGGCGCTTACGCTCACGTTGATATTGATCGTCGGATAGGCAGACGTCAATGCAGGACCCGGCCAACTGCAAACAACCAGTGGAGGGTTGACGGCGCAATTCCACCCGCTACCTCCGGACCCCGGCGACGGCGTAAGCCCGGCAGGCAGCACGTCGGTTACAGTCAGGGCGGTCGGCGTCGCACCCTGCGCGGGACTCACGATCAGAGAGTACTTCACGCTGGTGTTCACAACCAGGGGACCGGATTGGACGGTGACATTGACACATTGCGAAATGGACGTTGACACGGACGATGACAGGCTCCCGACGATGGAGGTGTTGGTAACGACAGCAGAGACATTTGCACTAGGACAGGCGGCCCCGCCGACTGTCACGGGAAGCGTGATCGTCGGGTAGGGCGCTCCCTGCGGCAAGGAGTCTTCCCGCAAGCAGGTAGCGGTTTGGCCGTTAGCACTGCAGTTTAGCCAACCCGCCCCGGACGGCGTCCCGGGTGTCAAGCCATTGGGAAGTGTGAACGTCACGGTGACTGTGCCGCTGATCGGTGCCGCCCCGGAGTTGGTGACAATCAGGTTGTAGGTCCCCTGTTGACCTACAGTGAGCCCTCCTGCCGCACTCAGGCCAATCGAGAGACCGGTGGTGGCTTTCATGACGCTTACGGTACCGTCCTTATAGTTTGCGGTAGCGAAGTCCAGCAGACCATCGCGATTGAAGTCCCCGGTCACGATGAAGGGGAAGTTTCCTACCGGATAAGGACTATGGGAGAACGGGGTGAAACCACCATTGCCGTCTCCCAGCAAAATGGAGACACTGCTATCTCCGGTATTGGCGACGGCGAGATCCAGCTTGCCATCCCCATTAAAATCACCCAACGCCAGTGTGATCGGACCATTGCCGACAGCGACTGGCTGGGTTGGACCGGCATTCGCGAGCCAGACCGACACGGTATTGCTTCCCTTGTTGGCAATCACGAGATCGGGAAGGCCATCCCCGTTAAGGTCGCCGGCGACCACGAAATAGGGCGCAGTTCCCGTCGGAAATGAGGAGGATTGCGTAAAACTGCCGCGGCCATCGCCCGAGAATATTGTCACTTTGCCGGGTTGGTTGCCGTTGCCATAGTCCACCACGGCGAGATCCGGGAAGCCGTCGCCGTTGAAGTCTCCCACCGCCAGACCCATGCAGATACTCCCGCAAGAAAGAGGGCTGGCGGGAAATGGCGTGAACCCGCCCGCGCCGTCACCCTCCAGTACGGTCACCTGGCCGGATTGACCAGCGACGGCGAGGTCAGGCTTGCCATCCAGGTTGAAATCGCCGACCGCTGCCTGGAAGGGAAATTGTCCCGCCGGGACCTGGCTGGCGCTAGTGAAACTCCCTTTGCCGTTGCCCAGCCATATCTGCACGGACTGGCTTCCGTCGGGGATGGCGATATCAAGGTTTCCATCCCCATTGAAATCTCCCACCGTAATCGTGGACCCTTGAACCGCGGGGGTCTCTGACACTGGAATAAACCCGCCATTGCCATCTCCGAGCAACACCGTCAGAAATGAGGGGCTGACTGCACCGAGGCCAGGGAAGAGGCCTCCGATAAGCAACTGGTTCAGGATGGCGATGTCGAGTACTCCGTCACCGTTGAAATCGCCGACCACGGGCGGATTGGGGGAATTCCCTACCGCAAAGGGGCTGATAGGGCCCGGCGTAAAGGTAGAGACTGTGTCGGCGGCGACGTCAATCTCCAGCTTGTTGGATGTGCTCGGACTGAACGTTGCGTCTCCCCAGTAAATGGCGTGGAGAATCCTGGTTCCGGATGGCAGAAAATTGGCGGCCCAATTGGCGCTCCCTCCGAACACAGTGGATATTCCCAGGATCGTGGTTCCGTCGTAGAAGGTCACGCGGCCGGTGGCCTGCTGGGGAACCATGGCAGTCAATATCACCGGTTTGCTCAAGGTGATCTCCAGCGGTTGGCTCGACGTGCAGGGGTTTATGCCCGCGGGGTCGGCGCACAGCGTGATGGTGGACGGGGTCGATTGAGCCATGACACGGACCGCGAGAGAAAGCGACCAGATCAGCGTGGAGAACCGCATAATGGTCATGGGCCCACCGGGCCAGTTCCGGCGACAGTGCCGATCGTAGCGCTCGGCTTGGAACCGGGACGCAGCAGGATAACGGTGATCACCACGGCTGCAGCGGCGGCCCCGGAGATCCACAGTTTTTTCTTATTCCGGGTATAAAATCCCGGCCGCGAGTTATGCTCGGGAATCTCAGTGACCGCGGTTTCGCCGCCAAAAGACGCATTCACACGGATTTTGACGTCTCCAGCAATCTTATTAGCCTTTAATCCAGTGGCGCTGGCAAACCCCTCTGCATTGGTCGTGGTGCACAGCACTTTGCCATCGGAGTTCGGGTCGGTCCGGCAAGGCGCCGGAAAATCAGCGCTGGCGCCTTTGCTCGGAAACTTAAATTCGACGGCCGCTCCCGGTATGTGGTGCCCCTGTGCGTCGTTGATTTCTACCTGGAGATCGGGAAAGGGTTGGTTAGTGAAGTGTCTTTTGTTCTCCGGTTTCGGGCACTCTATGAGCTGGAGGATAAAATGGCCGCCGTCGGAGCGAACCGGCTCGGGCGGGGTGCAATCCTGTCCGAATGCAGACCAGCAGAAGGCCACCAAAAGACCGGTAAACCCCACTCCGTTAAGCCTGATCAAGCGAAACCTTTCGTTACCTCGTGAAGTATTCTTTCCGAACCGTTGCGAAATGTGTTTCAGATTTTACCATGTTGGAACTGGTTTCGACCGACTGGCATGGCGCGGCGTGGACCAGGCCACAAAAAACCGATCGGTCGTTTTGCAAAGAACCCGGATAGTACAAAATCCGGAAGCTGTATTAAACTTAGCCATTGAAGTTGAGAAGCGCATGAGAGTTTCTATTTGGCTTGCTGTCCTGATGAGCGCTGCCTATGCACAGACGCCGACCCCCGTCATTAACATCAATTTCGGATTGCAGCCTTTCACCGGCGCTGCCGTGATAGGCGCCCCGACCGACAAATGGAACAATGCTCCAAGCGCGACGATTGCGAATCTTCCGCTGCTCGATCGATCGGGTGCTCCTACCTCCGCGACCCTTACGTGCACCGCCAACGGACTATTTTCCAGCCTGGTTTTCGGATTCAGTTCCACGCCTTACGCCACGTTGATGGGGAGTTACGTTTATAGCCTTTTGCCCCAGCCGGGTTCAGTGTCCTATCTCACCGCCCCGGATAGTCTTTCGATCGCCGGACTGCTGCCCAATTCTACCTACGTCGCTTACATTTACTCGCAAGGCGACACGGCGTCGAGCGGTCGGACGCTTTCCATAACGACGGCCGCTGGCGCCACGGTGACGAGCACCCCGGCCGCCAGCACGGCAAGCACGTTTATTCTGAACCAGAATTACCTGATCGTCCCCGTAACCAGCGATGTAAACGGTGTCGTTAGCTTTACATTTTTTGGAACCGGGCCTAATGAAGAGGGAGACATCAACGGCCTGCAACTGGTCGGCTCACTCGCCAATCCGTCGCCGGTGATCACGATGATAAACAACTCGGCAAGCGGGGTGTCGGGCCAGATTGCTCCGGGCGAAATGGTCTCGATTTATGGCAGCCTTCTTGGACCGCTGAATGCCGCATCCTATTCCGTGGTCAACGGCATGGTGGGGACTACGCTGGGGGGCACGAGCGTCCTGTTCGGTTCTATTCCAGCGCCGATCCTATACGCGTCGGTGGGACAGATTAACGCAATCGTTCCGTTCGAGGTTAACCCCAATACCCCGATTCAGATAGTCGTTCTCCATCAGGGGTTAAACTCAACCCCGTTCAGCGCAACTGTCGCGAATGTAGCGCCCGGTGTCTTCACCGATAACACGGGACAAGCCACCGCTTTGAATCAGGATGTCACTTTCAACAGCGCGGCTCACCCGGCAGTGAAAGGCTCTTATGTGAGTGTCTATTTTACGGGTGGAGGGCAGACCAGTCCGGCGAGTGTGACCGGCGCGGTAGGTTCCCCGGGCCAGATCCTGATGCAAAACGTCACGGTGACCGTCGGCAGCGTTCCGGCAAACGTAACCTTCGCCGGCCCGGTTCCTGGTGTGGTGTCCGGCTACGATCAGGTGAATTTCCAGCTCGCGGATAACACACCGTCGGGCTCACAGCCGGTGGTGATTACGATCGACGGGTCCAGCAGCCAATCGACAGCCACACTGGCAGTTCAGTAGCAGCAAAGAAGCCGAGATAACGCTCGCGATGCCCAAATTACGCCATTCGGCCCACCCAGTTTGGATCGACATCCGCCCGCAATCGTGATCGGCTTGATCCCGGAATCCTGATGTGGGCGGTGGTCATGAAGAGGGCGATAACGCTGCGAGGCCGACGGCGCCCAAGCGCCGAACGGCCTCGCGAATCTGGCATCATCGCACCTGGACCTGTCCCCGAATCTCGCCGTTAGGGAAGTTGGCGGTATGGACGTTCACATAGGTATTGCCGCTGCGGATGGCCGAGAGCATGGCAGCGAGGTCGTTGGGTTGGATTCCCTGCGGGATGACCGAATCGGAGTTGGTCGCCGGCAGGGTGCTCACGTCGGCGGCGGTGAGAGTGCCGGAGATCGTGCCGGAAGCGGGACATGCGGGTTTGGCGCCGCCGCAGAGAAATACCATGACTCCACCATTGGTCAGGCCGGCTCCGAAGTGGATATGAGCCTGAGTCACTGCGCTGCTCATGTTGGCGTAGGACAAGGCGAAGGAAATGGTCCCATCGTTGTTGACCTGGGCCTCGAACTGCCCGGTACTTGGCGCGAGAATCGAGGGGACCTGACTGAACGGCGATAGCGGAGCGCGCAGAAATTCATTATGCATGTTCTGCGCGAACGTCGGGGCCGGGATCACGGTTAGCATGGCGGCACAGGCCAGGAACAACGTGCTGTTGGATTTGAGGTTGAGAAGATTTTTCATGGGTAAGGTCCTTTCACCAATTAAAGCGACGCAGTGGGGACAATTCCCTCACCGGACCACCCGTCGGGATGGAAATTTTTACTTCGATCGGGCGCGTTTCAATTGCGCCAGCGGAGCTTTGATAGACAGCGTTCGCGCGTCGCAGCCTCGGGCAAGTAGACGCCGATATGCGCCCATTCACCGGTCCGTCACTCCCGCCTTATCGCCAGCCTTCTGCTGTGTGATCACCCGCGCCGGTTCTCACCCGCGCGGCTGCGGGATTCGATAGAATATTGCTGCATTCAGAACGCGACTGCACGCATTCAGGAGAGAACGACATGACCAACGCAATCGAGAGACCGGCCTTGGGTTCGGCCGCTCAGAAGTTCCTGGAGAAAGAACACGGAATGTTAATTGGGGGGCAGTGGGTTGCTGCGCGGAGCGGCAAGACCCTCCCGGTCGAAGACCCGGCGACGGAAGAGACGATCGCACACGTGCCGTCCGGCGACAAAGCCGATATAGACTTGGCCGTAGCAGCGGCACGCCGGGCCTTTGAGAGCGGCCCGTGGTCCCGCGTCTCGCCGGCCGAGAGATCGCGGCTGGTCTGGCGCCTCGGTGACCTTCTCGAACAGCATCGCGACGAATTCGCCGAGTTGGAGGCGCTCGACAACGGCAAGCCGGTAACCCATGCGCGCCGGGACGACGTGCAGGGCTCGATCGATATGTTCCGCTACATGGCGGGGTGGGCTACGCGATTGAACGGCGAGACCATCACTGTTTCCAGCCCGGGCAACTGGCACGCCTATACGCTGCGTGAGCCTGTCGGCGTGGTCGGCCAGATCATCCCATGGAATTTCCCTCTCATGATGGCGGCGTGGAAGCTGGCGCCCGCGCTGGCGGCGGGGTGCACGATCGTGCTCAAGCCCGCGGAGCAGACTCCCCTTACGGCCCTGCGCTTGGGCGAACTGATTCAGGAAGCGTCCATTCCGGACGGCGTGGTCAACATTGTTACCGGATATGGCGAGACCGCGGGCGCGGCGCTCGCTGAGCATCCCGACGTGGATAAGGTGGCTTTCACCGGTTCGACAGAGGTTGGGAAATTGATTGTCAAGGCGTCCGCCGGAAATCTGAAGCGCGTGACGCTCGAACTGGGCGGCAAATCGCCCGCGATCGTTTTTCCGGACGCTGATCTCGATCGCGCGGTCGCCGGCGTAGCCTTCGCGATTTTCTACAACCAAGGGCAATGCTGCACGGCAGGTTCCCGGCTGTTTGCGCACAAGTCGGTGTACGACCGCATCGTGAATGGTTTGGTTGCCGAAGCCGGCAAGCTCAAGGTCGGTCACGGGCTCGATCCCGGGGTCAATCTCGGGCCGCTGGTATCGAAAGAGCAGCTTCAGCGCGTCACGGGTTTCATCCAGTCAGGTCTGAACGAGGGCGTGGAAGTGGTCGCGGGTGGAAAATCCGGGAACGGGCATGGCTATTTCGTCGAGCCCACGGTGCTTGCGAAAACCAATCGCGATATGCGGGTGGTGCGCGAAGAGATCTTCGGGCCCGTGGTCTGCGTCCAATCTTTTGACGATGATGATCTCGATGCCGTGGCCAAGTTCGCAAACGACACCGAGTACGGGCTTCAGGCGAGCGTCTGGACGCAGAATCTGAGAGTTGCCCACATGATGGCTCGCAAGATCAAAGCGGGTACCATCTGCATCAACGCACACAACTACGGCGATCCGGCCTGGCCATTCGGCGGATATAAGCAGTCCGGCTGGGGCCGTGAGATGGGTAAGGAAGTCATGGAACACTACACCGAGACGAAGTCGGTTGCGGCACGGCTTTGAGGGACACCACAACGCGTGAGGCCTCAAACTAAACGAATGGAACTCTCCCAAACCATCGTTTTGCCACACTAATCTAGGCTAGAATGTCTCGCACCACCTCGCCGTAAACGTCAGTCAATCGAAAGTCCCTGCCTGCATAACGATAAGTCAGCTTGGTATGATCGATGCCCATCTGATTCAACATGGTTGCATGCAGATCGTGGATCGAGACGCCGTTCACCACCGCCTTGAAACCGAACTCGTCCGTTTCTCCATAGGCCATGCCGCCTTTCACTCCGCCGCCAGCCATCCACATTGTGAAGCCATAGGGGTTGTGGTCCCTGCCGTCGCCACTCTCAGAGACCGGCGTGCGACCGAATTCACCACCCCAAACGACTAGCGTCTGGTCCAGCAAGCCACGCTGCTTCAAATCTTTGATTAATGCGGCCGAAGCCTTGTCCATGTCAGGACAACGCTTGGTCAGATTCTTGTTGATTTTGGAGTGGTCGTCCCACGGCTGGCCAGGACCGTAATAGACGTGTACCGTACGGACACCTCGTTCAACCAGACGCCTGGCGAGCAGGCAGCCGTGTGCAAATGGCGTATCGCCATATTCCTGCCGAACCGGCTCCGGTTCCTTGCGGATATCGAACACATCCGTCGCTTCAAACTGCATGCTGAAAGCCGTTTCCATCGATTGGATCCGACCTTCCAGGTACTGGTCCTGGCCGAACTCCTGCTCATGCTCCCGATTCATCGACTGGATCAAATCCAGTTGTCTGCGTTGCGTGTCTTTGTCGAGTTCCTTGTTCTGTAAATAGCGAATCATCTGATCCGGCGCAGTTACCGAATCGTCAAAGTTGGTCCCCTGATGTTGGGAGGGGAGGAAGCCGGAGCGCGCTAACCCGCCGCCGCTGTTCTGGCTGGGACCCAACACCACGAATCCCGGCAGATCTTTGTTTTCACTGCCCAAGCCATACGAAATCCACGCACCCATGGAAGGCCTCGTAGCCGCGATGTTGCCGGTATGAAATAAGCTGCGCGCGGGCGTGTGGGTCGGGTTGAACGTGTACATCGACTTGATCACGCAGATGTCGTCAATCGTCGACGCCAGATTCGGCAGCAAGTTGCTCACGTGGACGCCGCCGCTCCCATACTGTTTGAACTCGAATGGAGATGGCAGCAGGCCGCCCGTGGTTCGTTCGGTACGAAGGTCTACCGACGAGGGTCGCTGACCCTGATATTTCAATAGCGCCGGCTTGGGATCGAACATGTCCAGTTGCGACGGGCCGCCCACCATGAAGAGCACGATGTTGTGCTTGGCCTTAGCCGGGAAATTGGGGAATTTCGGAGTTGGCGCGCCGGTCGGAGTGGCAGCGCGCAGATCACTGTCCGAGAGCATGCCCGCGAGTCCTACAGCACCAAGGCCGCCGGATAGCGTTGCAATCCAGTCCCGCCGGGAAAGTTTGTTCCTTTTGTCAGTCAACATCATGGCCAGAAGATCACCTCGTTGGATGCCAGTAAAGCCTGCGCGAATTGGGTCAGCGTCCCTTTATCCAGATAACTTAATGCCCTGTCGATTTCATTCGGCGTCGGGTTGCGGTGTAGTGCATCGCGATACATGTCGCGAATTTTGAAGGACGCATCCGATTGGGAGTCCACTAGTTTCACCAGGTCCATCGCGCGCTCCTGCATGAAAGGGCTGTTCAGGACAAATAACTGCTGCAAGGGCGAAGTTGTCAATTCCCGCCGGGGAGCGGTCATCATCGGATCCGGAAAATCGAACAAGGCCAGAACGGTATTCAGCCGGCCCCGAGTCACCCGGCCGTATACAGTCCGCAAGTGGTTGTCGGGAGCGTCGAGGTCAAACGAGAGCGACGCGATCTCGTCGTCCTTCAGATCGCCCGATACTTCGAGTAGATTGTCGCGGTAAGCCTCCACATCGAGCCGGCGGGGATTCATGCGCCAGAACAGACTATTCGTCGCGTCCGCCGCGAGGCCGTCCTTGCGGGGATGGCTCGACTGCCGATAAGCCGCTGAGAGCATAATCTCGCGATGTAGCCATTTGAGCGACATACCGTTTGCCAGAAAGCGCGCCGACAGATCGTCCAACAATTCCGGATGCGTGGGCTTATCGCCCTGAACCCCGAAATCACTCTCGGTTGCGACCAGGGGTCTGCCGAAGTGCCAGCCCCAGACCCGGTTCACGATCACTCGCGCCGCCAAGGGCCCGCTCTGGGTGAAGATATCGTTGGCGAATTCCAGGCGGCCGGATCCTTGCTTAAACGTTGTATCGCCCTTCGACAACACCGTCAGAAACTGGCGGGTCGCTACGGGACCAGGAGTCGCGACATTCCCATGCGGAAGAATGTTCATGTCGCGAGCTACGCCGGGCCGGATATCCACCTTAGTTAAATCCGCGTCGCTGCCATCAATCCAAATTCCGGCCTCGAACACTGACTGCATGAACGGAAGGTTGGAAGCGGCACCGCGGCGCTGTCTCGTGGTTGGAGGCGGCGCAGGTGGAGACGTTCCTTTCACGTTATCAGTGGCAGCGGCAGTGGTCGCTCGGGGGCGGGGTGCTCGAGCCAGATTGTCCAGATAGGCCCACATCTCGGGATGGCTTCCTTTCAGAAACGCCATTGAGTCGCGGACCTCGAACATCTCTTCTGTGAACTGCGCAGACTTTTTGGCCGCCTCCTCGGGCTTACTGCCCGGCTCACTATTCATGAGATTCGCCAGGTAGCTCAGGTAGAAGAGCCGCTGAGTCGCGAACATGAATTTCTGATCGGTCTCTCTATCCACGTCCGCCAGGGGACGCGGCGCCTGGGTAATCGAAGCAAACATGCCCGCCAGCGCGTAATAATCCTTGGTCAAAATCGGATCGAACTTGTGGTCATGACAGCGCGCACATCCCACCGTCAGCCCAAGCAGCCCTCGCGAAACGGCGTCTACCCGCTCATCCCAGGCATCGGTGAAAAGAGTCTCGGTGACGTCCTTGGAAAGCCGCAGATCGGTGTGATAAACCGGCGCTGCGCCCAGATACCCTAACGCCCGCAAGTCGTCCCGCGGCGTATCGGGTATCAGATCCGCAGCCAGTTGCAACTTCACGAACCGGTCGTAGGGAACGTCCTTGTTGATCGCATCAATCACCCAGTTGCGGTACCGCCAGGCAAATGGATACGGCGGGTTCGTGGCCTCCGACGTCGGATTATCCTCGCCATAACGTGCCACATCCAGCCAGTAGCGACCCCAGCGTTCACCATAATGCGGAGAGGCCAGCAGACGGTCGATCAGCTTCTCGTAAGCATGCGGATCTTTGTCGGCGACGAACGCCTCGACCTCATCGTAGGAAGGCCGCAGTCCTGTCAAATCGAGTGAAGCGCGTTCGATGAGGGTGCGGCGGTCTGCCTCCGGTGAAGGCTGCAGCTTGTTCTGTTCCAGTTTGGCGAGGATGAACCAATCGACCTTCTCTTTGGTCCAGCGTTTGGCGAATGCGGAGTTTTTGATTTTCGGCTGAGACTGCGCCTCCACTGGCTGGAACGCCCACCATTTGCGGCCGTGTTCAATGTCCATCCCCTTCTTGGCGACGGGGGCGGCATTGGTCGCTTCCGCAGTGTCCTCCCGAGGGTCTGGCGCTCCCGCCGCTATCCATTTCTGAAACGCCAGAATTTTCTCATCTGGCAGTTTGCCGGTGGGGGGCATGCGAAGTTCGGTTTGGTTATACGTGAGGGCGTTGAACAGCCGGCTGGACGCGGGGTCGCCTGGGTTAACAACGGGGCCGCCATTGCCCCCTCTCTTCAGGCCGTTCCGCGTGTCGAGCACCAGACCGCCCATCGGCGATTTCAATTTTGAGGAGTGGCAACCGTAGCACTTCTCGACCAGAACAGGTCGGATCTCTTTTTCAAACAACTCCACACCGGCTGCCGCTTGCGCGTAAAGAGGGGCTACAGAGAAGGCAAGCAAGCCTAGACATTTGTATGCTGTCTGGCCGGTTGTGTTGGACATACCTTTCAAGTTTATTTGAATTTCGACCGCGGCGTCGGAACGACACCACACCGATGCGGCCTAACTCTCCCCGATTGTGTCCGTCAAACCCGTAGAATGAATCGATGACGATTGCTTAGGGATTTGCGCTTTGCCGTACGAATGCTGCTGAAGGAAACAGGATTCACCACAATTGCTGTGTTCACTTTGGCTGTAGGGATTGGCGCAACCTCGGCAGTTTTCAGCCTGATTCAAGGTGTCCTGTTGACGCCGGCACCTTACCGGCAACCGGAGCGGCTGGTGCTGATTCCATCCACACGGATCGAGGGTCAGCAGATGGCAGAACAGCGGGCGCGGCCGGCCGCGCAGTGTCAGTGTTGCCGCTGCAGAGGATATCTAAGGCCGGATATCGAAGTTGTAACAGAGCCTTAGACCGGGGCCGCCTTGAACATCGGTGCAGAGGACGTAGGCACCCGGCCCAAGTGCCGTGTTCGGTCGCAACACAAAAATGTCTCCGGCCACATTCGTCATCGCAACCTTCTGAACATCGCCGGCTAGCCACGGATTCATGCTCTCGTTTGGACCAACGCCATCGCCGGACGCCAGACGAAGCCGGCGTTGAGCGTTGCGCGATGTAACGCGGACGATCAGCCAATTCTCACCCGGTCCGGGCATACGCATGTAGAAGCCAGGCTGCGGGTCGGCAATCTGAAGCTCCGAAGCTTCGCGGCCTGCCGGAACGGAGTATTCGTGCGCCTTATGCATCCACTCCGTCGCGGTGTACCACGGTAACCATACCAGGAACTGAGACAGCGGTATCCATTGGGACGAGCGCCGAAAATACACACCACCGCTGTCCGGGAAACCTGGCGCGGCCTGCTCCTCCTCCACTTTCTGTTGAAGGTCGGCCATTCTCTCCAGCCAAGCTTCCTTGAACGGTTCGGCCCACACCACCTGATTTAATACGTGCTCGCCCGCCCCCTTCTCCTTCAGTGCGATCAGAGCATAGGCGGAGGCGTCCAAATCCACCATTCCGCGGTCGACGGCATCCTCGATCTTAAACAGAATGGTGGTCTCCGGCAGACCGGCAGCCACCATCGATTCGACGTCCGCGTTGGTTAAAGGCCGATCCGGGGACTGCGCCCTTACGCCTATGGCCGCCGCAATCAACGGGAAAACTGTCCAGCAACGCATAGCTTCCCTCTACCTGGTTCGATTCTAATACCGGGATCGTTGGACCGTCAGTAACGAAGGATACTGATGGTCCAAAGGCTGCTGCGCACACCGCAGACCACAAAAAACGATGGTCTGCGCCACGGAGTCCTGCTCGGCGGCTCAAAACCTGGCTGGGTCAGCTTCGATTGGTCAACGACGACTGAAATATCTCGGCTGCCACTCTCTCCACCGCCTGTGCTACCCCAGCCGACACAGCCGCTCCGGCG
Organism: Terriglobia bacterium; assembly: GCA_963747535.1. GTDB lineage: Bacteria > Acidobacteriota > Terriglobia > Bryobacterales > Bryobacteraceae > CAVVFX01. The sequence goes on along the minus strand of CAVVFX010000020.1, from coordinate 904,156 downwards.
TCGCAATTTCCGGCTTCGATCCCGTAAATCGTAAGTCTCGGCGGTAATTGTGCAATGGATCGGGCGAGTCCGACCACCTCCGCGAGCCCGAACTCGTGTGTCGACGCTTGGAATTGTTCGCGCGGCACCTCAACCATCCGCGGGTCCAAAACAACCGTGGCGCCCGTCGGAGATCCGCTCACCATGGCGTCAACAATGATGACCTCGTCGTATCCAGCCCATTCATACATGAGCGACAGCATGTCGCCACGGTGCTCCCTGGCATCGAGCCCGAGTTCACGAAGCTTGCGTGCCACCAGGAGGCCGGCGCTGTCATCCGCACGGTCCAGATTGCCGCAGCCGAGAATCAGCGTCTTCACAGGCGTTCGAGCCTCACTCGCAATGCGTGAGTCGCGCAGGAGATGCAGGGATCATAATTCCGTACCGCCTGCTCGCATTTCCAGGTGGCTTCGTCCACCGGGAGTTTCGCCACCTGCGCAGCAAAATGCCACAAGTCATCTTCGATCTGCTTCTGGTTCTGCGAAGTGGGCGGAACAATCTTAGCGAATTGGATCAGGCCCCGCTCGTCGATCTTATAGCGGTGATACAGGAGTCCACGAGGCGCTTCCGTAGCCGCGCAACCCATCCCTGCCCGGATCTCGAAAGCCACCTTCGGCGATTCCGGCATCTGGTAATCCGCGATGATCTGCAGCGCCTCGTGACAGGCAAACACCAGTTCAACCGCCCGGACCACGATGCTGCGAAACGGATTCAGGCACGGCAGTTTCAGGCCGCAGTCCTTCGCCGCTTGCCGGGCCACTTCCGGCAACTGCGGAAAATTCAAATTGAAGCGCGCCATGGGACCGACAAAATAGGGTCCGCGGCCATTCAGCACGGACTGCAGCGCGTTGGAATGTTTTACGTGCCGCTCGACGAAATGCTCTTCGTACTCCGGCACGAAAATATTGAGACCATGGTTGGAAATGATCCGACCCTCGTTCAACGGATACTCGCCGGGATGCGATAGCGCCACAAACTCGTAATCGCGCTCAAAATCCGGAAACTCGAAACCGGCCACCAGCTTGACCGTGGCTAACGAGGCATCGAGGGCCCACTTCAGGTCCTCCGTTAACGTGCGCAGTTCGGTCTCCGACGGGACCTTGTAAAACCCCCCGACCGCGGCTGAAACCGGATGAATCTCCCTTCCTCCCATCAGTCTCACAATGCGATTGCCGATCTTCTTCAGCCGCAGCCCTTGTTCCACCACCGCGCGATGGTCGCGTGCCATTTGAATCGCATCGGGATAGCCCAGAAAGTCCGGTGCATGCAGCATGAAGATATGCAGCGCATGGCTCTCGATCCACTCGCCACAATAGAACAGGCGACGCAGCGTCCGGACCATGGGATCGATCCGGATGTTCAACGCCCGCTCGAATGCATGCACTGCGCTCATCTGATAAGCGATGGGACAAATGCCGCAAATCCGCGCGACGATGTCCGGCGTTTCGGCCAGGTGCCGGCCGTGCAGGAACGCTTCGAACATGCGCGGCGGCTCAAAGATATGGAGCTTGACGTCCGTCACGTGGTCACCCTTGAACTCGATGAACAGGGCGCCCTCGCCCTCCACACGCGCCAGCATGTTGACCTTGATGGTGCGATGTTTGACGGCTTCGCTCATGACCGCTCACATTCCTCGCTGGCTTTGCGGAACTGCCAGGCCCAGGCGTTGAAGCCGCGATAGGCACGCGCAATCTGCTGGTCGCCTTCTCCGAGGATTCTGAATATCCCGGTAAGCGCGCCGGTGTTGGGCGATTCCATCGGTCCGTAGCACCCGTAACAGCCGCGATTGAAACTCGGACAAATGGCCCCGCATCCCGCCTGGGTGGCCGGTCCCAGGCACGGTATTTTTCTGGCTACCATTACGCAGACCGTCCCGCGGCGTTTGCACTCAATGCAGACGCTGTAAGTCGGGAGTGACGGTTTGCGCCCGGCGAGCGACGCGATGATCAGTTCTAACAGTTGATGCTTGTTGACCGGACACCCGCGCAGTTCGCAGTCGACCGGCACGTGTTCGGCGATCGGCGTCGACGATTTCAGCGTCTGAATGTGTTCGGGGCTCGAGTAAACCGCACTGATGAACTGGTTGACGTCATGCCAGTTGCGCAACGCCTGGATTCCGCCCGCGGTCGCGCAGGCGCCGATAGTGATCAGTTTACGGCACTGCCGCCGGACCTGCTGGATCCGCTCCGCATCGTGGTGCGTAGTGATCGATCCTTCCACCAGCCCGATATCGTAAGGGCCTTTCGCCATACTCCGGCTGGCTTCCGGGAAATACGCGATGTCCACGGCTTCGGCCAGCGCCAGCAGCTCGTCTTCGAGTTCCAGCAGACTGAGCTGGCACCCGTCGCACGAGGCGAATTTGAATACCGCGATCCGGGGCCGTTTAGAGTTCATATTTCCCCAGCAGTCCGCGCAAACGCGTATAGGAGAAGATCGGACCTTCCTTGCAGATGAAATACGGGCCGTATTGGCAGTGCCCGCAGAGCCCCATGCCGCAGTTCATATTCCGTTCCATCGAAAGATAAATATCTCCGGCGGGCACGCCGCGATGCCTTTCCAGCTCCGAAATCACGTAGCGCATCATGATCTCCGGCCCGCAGATGAACGCCACGGTGCGGTCCGGATGCATCCGGAGGTGTTTGAACAACGTCGTAACCACACCGACGCGCCCGCGCCAGTGAACGCCTCCGTAGTCCACCGTCGTCAGCACCTGCGTGTCCGGCTGACGGCCCCATTCGGTCAACTCCTTGCGATAAAGAAGATCGTGAGCGCTGCGCGCGCCGTAGAGTACGATGAGACGCACATAGTCGTCGCGATTGCGCAGCACGTGGTAAATCACCGGTCGCAGCGGAGCCAGCCCGATGCCTCCCGCCACGATCAGCACGTCCTTACCATGCGCGGCACGCACTGGCCACGACGTTCCAAAAGGCCCGCGCACGCCCAACCAATCCCCCGGACGCAGACTCACCAGCCGCTTGGTGGCCAATCCCACCGACCGGACCGTGTACACCAATTCGCCTGGCCTCGATGGATCGCCGCTGATGGAGATGGGCAGTTCGCCCACGCCGTATACGTAGATCATGCTGAACTGCCCGGGCGCAAAGCGATGTACGCCCGCGCCGTCGCCCTGCGCTGGGTCCGGCGTCACCACCAAAGTAAACGTGTCCGGCGTTTCGCGCGTGATCGACTCCACCCGGCAGCCGTGCTGGAAGCGTGGATCGGGCGGGGCTTCTGCAGCTACGGTTTCAGAATCGAGAAGCATAGATATCCAGTAACTGCAGGCGCGTCGCGGCGAGCCGCTGGTCCATGATGTTGGAGAAACGCTTGAGCAGTTCGTAACCCAGGTCGTGGTTCTCGTCGCACTTGGTGCGCAGGCACTTGCCGTCCAGCGCGATTGCCCGCACCGGCTCGATCACGCGCGCATCGAATCGCCAGGTGTAGGGCGGGAGCAGCCAGGAGAAGCCCAGAATGTCACCTTCCTCCAGCGTCTCCACCAGGATCGGGGGGCAATGAGGCGCGTAGATTTCAAGCGCGATCTTCCCTTGCCGTATCAGATAGAAATTCTGCGCCTCTTCGCCTTCCCGGAACAAATAGGCGTCCTCGGGAAAGCGCACATTCGAGGCGCAACCGACCAACAGCTTCAGGTAGCCGCTCTCCAGACCTTCGAAAAACGGATGGCCTGCAAGGACTCGTTCAAGCGTTTCCATCTTCATCCTCCACGAAGGCCGCACTCGGAATTTTCTGCTCCTGGATCGCGCGGACCTCCTCGGTGAGATCGATTCCTGCCGGACACCACGTAATACAACGTCCGCATCCGACGCAGCCGGAACTTCCAAACTGGTCGATCCAGGCTGAAAATTTGTGCGTCATCCACTGCCGGTAACGCGACTTGACCGTCTTCCTTACACTGCCGCCGTGAATGTAGGAAAACATCTGCGAGAAGCACGAATCCCAGCGGCGCCATCGTTCAGCGTGATCGCCGGTGAGGCTGCTCGAATCCTCCACGTTGGTGCAGAAGCAGGTCGGGCACACCATGGTGCAGTTGGCGCAGGCGAGACATCGCTCTGCAATCGCGTCCCAATGGGGATGGTAGAAGCTGTCCGACAGAAGCTGTTTCAGCCCGTTCTGGTCGACGCTGCGAGCTTGCACTGCGGCCTGCTCGACGGCCTCCGCAGCGCGCCCGCGCAATTCCGGCGAGGCATCCTCGTGCGGCAGTTCCTGGAGAACCTCCGCGCCCGGTTGGCTGCCGGTCTCCACCAGAAAGAGATGCCGGCCAGCCTCGAAGAGTTCGGTGAGCGAAAGGTCGAACCCCGGCGCCACACGAGGTCCGGTACCCATCGACGCGCAAAAGCAAGTGCCGGCAGAGCGCGTGCAATTCACCGCTACGATGAAGACGCCTTGCCGGCGGGTTTGATAGATGGGGTCGGTGAATTTATCTTGCGCGAGCACGCGGTCCTGAATCCGGATCGCCGCCAGTTCGCACGCCCGTACACCGATAAATGCGTATGGAGGAGGTGGGCCACCCGGAGGCAGGATACAAAACTGGTGGTCCTGCTGTTCGACTTCGAACAGTCGGATCTCCGCTGGGTGAAGGAACTTCTTCCAGCTTTGCGGACCGACGGCAAACCGGAATAGCGCTCCACCCTTTTCTTTTTGAAGACGGTACTCTCCCGGAGACTGTTCGTCGATCCAGCCGGCAGGAAGATCTTCGAGCCTGCTCAGCGTGTCGTAGACGATGCCACCGTCGCGCAGAGTTGGGCCGACCGGACAGTACCCCCGGCGCACCAGGCAGGAAATCAGGCTCCCGAGCGCACCAGGCTCAATCACGGCTTGCGTGACGTCACTGGCGGGTCCCATTTTCAGTCCACGTGGCCTGAAACTCCGATTTTATTCTTTAATTACCCGGAAAACAAGGGGCACTGACACTCGCAAAATTCGGCCGCCTGCGCCGGTCGGATTTTGCAAGTACCTCGCGGCCCCTCTTAGAAGTGCAGTTTCATCACGACCGCACCGTCACCGTTATCAGCGTAGTACGAATGACGCACGCCGGTCTTTTGAAATCCCAACTTTTCGTAGAAAGCGATCGCGCCGAGGTCGGACTCCCGGACTTCCAGGAAAACGTCGCCCTTGTATGCCGAGCAGAATTCATGAATCAGGGCGCGCGCCAAACCCTTTCTGCGATGCTCGGGATGCGTGGCGATGCTCAGGATCTCGAACTCGTTGGTGAAAGTTCGCCGCCAGACCAAGTAGGCTACCGTCTCGCCTTCGATTTCCGCAACTTTAAAAGGTTCATCGCCGAATGGCCAGTGTTCATGACCGAAGGCGGCCAACTGAACGGCAGCCGCGGGCGCATGATCCGCGGGCACCCCTTCCCTTATTACGGCCTCACTGATGACAGGACGGTGTTTTCGTTCCACAATCAGATATTGTGAACCGTCGCGAACTTTTAGCTTTGAGTGTCTTGGGTGTACCATTCATCCACCGAAGTACCGTTGAACTTGCCGGTATGCAGTTCTCCGTCCGGCGCGAGCCTCCCATCTGGCATACCGGCGGACGGCGATACGTCCTTCTCCATGGTAACGAGAACACGGCGAGGGAGGTGTTGGAGATTCACATGGACATGTACTCCGGAATCGCCTATCTGATCGACAATCAGGACCGCTACGTCACCATCGAAGGCGCCAAAATCGACCCCAACCGGCTGTTTTCCCGTGTGGGCGCGGAGAAGAGCGTCCGCGAACAGAATCCTGGAATCGCGCAGGACCGGCTGAACGCGGTGCTTACTTTTCTCGATCGCCATCGCGAGGAACTGGTCCGGCGCCTCGAACCGGAGAAGGGCAACCTGCTCTTAGCGCTCCATAACAACCAGGAGTATTCGGTGACGGAAGAGATCGCACAGAGCGACGACACTTCGCTTCCCGAACCGAACCGGCCGCGTGAGTTTTTCCTGTGCACCGATGCCAAGGACTTCGCGGTATTGCGGAAGTCGCCCTATAACGTCGTGCTGCAGAATCGGAAGCCCACTGAAGACGACGGTTCCCTGTCCCGCCTCGCCGCGAAGCGCGGGTTCCGCTACGTCAACTTAGAGTGCGGCATCGGAGAGTTCGAAGGCCAACTGGAAAGAGTCCGTTGGCTGGAAGATCACCTGGCGTGAAAACGCGCAAAGTAAGTACACCATTTCATAAACGCGGCCTCGGCACCGACTCCCTGACGGTCGCGGCTCGGTAACCAAACACTTCTGAGCCGCGAGACCGGAAGCCCGCCAAGACCAGATTCGCCCCACGTTAGAATGAAGACTTCAACATGATCCCGGAATCAATCGAGGAAGGACTCACATTCGACGACGTTTTGCTGGTTCCCGCGCGAAGCGACGTGATTCCAGCCGAGACGGATACGCGCACCATGCTCACGCGCGGGATTCATCTCAACATTCCGATCGTGAGCGCTGCCATGGATACGGTGACGGAGTCGCACCTGGCCATCGCGCTGGCACAACAGGGCGGCGTCGGATTCATCCATCGCAACATGACCATCGAGCGGCAGGCTGAAGAAGTCGACCGCGTGAAGCGCAGTGAGAGCGGCATGATCGTGGATCCGGTCACCATCCTGCCGGACAAGAAGATTTCCGACGCACTCGCGCTGATGGAAAGGTATCGCATCTCCGGTGTCCCGGTGGTTTCGGCCGGCGGGAGACTGGTAGGCATTCTCACCAACCGCGATCTGCGTTTCGAGACGCGTTTCGACCTGCCGATCAGCGACGTGATGACCAAAGACAACCTCATCACCGTCCCGGTCGGCACGACTCTCGACGATGCCGAAGAGATCCTGCACCATCACCGCGTGGAGAAACTGCTGGTGGTGGACGAGAACTATAGCCTGAAGGGCCTGATCACCGTCAAGGACATTCAGAAAAAGTTAAAGTACCCCAACAGCGCCAAGGACTCTCAAGGACGGCTACGGGTCGGCGCGGCGATCGGCGCGACCGGTGACTTCCTGGAGCGCGCCCAGGAACTGGTCCGGCGTAAGGTCGACGTGATCGCGATCGATACGGCTCACGGGCACAGCTCCCGGGTGATGGAAGCGGTCAAAACCGTAAAGTGCAAGCTGCCGGAACTGCAGCTCATCGCCGGCAACATCGGGACCTACCAAGGCGCGTGCGATCTGATCGCACTGGGCGTTGACGGCATCAAGGTCGGCATCGGGCCGGGGTCGATTTGCACAACGCGAGTGGTTTCGGGCGCCGGCGTTCCGCAGATTACAGCGATCAAGGAATGTAGCCGTGCGGCACGCAACGCCGGTATCCCGTTGATCGCGGACGGCGGCGTCAAGTTCTCCGGTGACATCACCAAAGCGATCGCCGCGGGCGCTGATTCCGTTATGATTGGCAGCTTGCTGGCCGGGACCGACGAGAGCCCGGGTGAGACGATCCTTTTTCAGGGCCGCACATTCAAGACATATCGCGGCATGGGGTCGCTGGGCGCGATGGCGTCGGGCAACACCGACCGGTATGCGCAGGATCCCAACGCCAAACTGGTACCCGAAGGTATCGAAGGGCGGGTGGTGTCGAAGGGTCCGCTCTCCGATCTGGTGTACCAACTGGTGGGCGGCTTGCGGTCGGGCATGGGATATTGCGGATGCCGCGATATTGCGCTGTTGCAGGAAAACGCAAGGTTCATCCGGATCTCACCCGCCGGATTGCGTGAGAGTCACGTGCACGACGTGATTATCACCAAAGAAGCGCCCAACTACCGGGCGGACTAAGGAGCTACTTGCAAAATTCGGCATGCGCAGGCGAAACCGCCCGCGCCACCGTTGCAGTCCAATGTTTGCGCTGGTGGGGCAGGCGGTTTCGCCTGCCTTGGGCACTGGCGGCCGATTTTTGAGAGTGCCTCCAAGGTTTCGCGAGACGCACTAAACTCTGCTACCTGAGGCGAAATAGCTGCGCACGACTTCCTCCATCGGGGGCATCGGGGCCACACCGGCGGCTTCCATCCTGGCATTCGAGAGCGCCGAGAATTGTGGACGCTTGGCCTCCGTGCGATATTCGCGCGAAGTGGTGGCGTGCAATTCAGGCTTGAGACCGGCCACTTTGAAAATGATCGCGGCGAAATCGAACCAGGAAATGGGCGTGCCGCCGCCGACGTGGAAAACGCCGGACTCCCCGCGTGCCAGCAGGTCAATCGAACGCGAAGCGAGCAGCGGCGCATAGGTCGGCGACGCCACGGAATCGTGGACCACGCGGATCGGTTGCCCGCCCTTCGCCAGGCGCAGCATCAACTCCAGGAAGTTGCCGCGATTGGTGGTGCGCCCGCCAGGCCCGAATACGCCTGACGTGCGGACGATCAACGGCCGGTCGAGATATGCCTGGGCGTAGAGTTCTCCAGCCAGTTTGGACACCGCGTAGGCGCCCAGAGGGTGCGTGGCGTCGCTCTCATGATAAGGCCGGCCGAGCGTACCGTCGAAGACGTAGTCGGTCGAATAGTGGACCAGGCGCGCGTCGATCTGCCGGCAGGCCAGCGCGAGATTGCGCACTGCGAGGGCGTTGGCCAGATAAGCCGCTTGCGGCTCGCGCTCGGCCAGATCCACCTGGTTGTAGGCTGCCGCATTGAAAACCACAGCGGGGTCGAATTGGGCGAGGGCTTCCTCGACCGTCGTGGGATCGCAGACGTCAATCTGGCGCCGCTCATAACTCTGCACCTCATAACCGCGACGCCGCAGTTCCGCGCACAGTTCCTGTCCAAGCTGTCCACCACTACCGAATACAACCGCTTTTGGGGTCACCTTAAAAATATAGCTTGCTCCAGCCGGGCACTACTCGAAAACCCTTGGGTTGCCCCGCGGATTACAATGGCGGGTTGATGACAAACAATCTCGACAGCATCCTCGACTCGGGCGACGAGTCCATTTACGATGTCCGGTCCAAGGCGCCGGCGCGCGCGGGGACTCTTCCGATCACCGCGGAGATGTTGCTCCAAAGGCCCTCCGGCGACCTCTTCGGCTGGGCCATGAACGCCGGCATGGGCTGGGATCTGCAGCGCATGGGCGGCAAGGAAATCCTCATCCTGAGCACCCACGGCGGTATTCGCCGGCCGGACGGTACTCCGGTCGCACTGGGCTATCACACCGGACACTGGGAAGTTGGATTGCTGATGGAGGCGGCAGCGGAAGAACTGTCATCCAGGGGCGCCGTGCCTTTCGCCGCGTACTGCACCGACCCTTGCGACGGACGGACGCAGGGAACACCGGGGATGTACGATTCGCTGCCTTATCGCAATGACGCCGCGACCGTCTTCCGCAGGCAGATCCGTTCGCTGCCCACCCGTAGTGGAGTCATCGGAGTGGCTACTTGCGACAAGGGACTGCCTGCGATGATGCTGGCGCTCGCCGGCACGCCTGATTTGCCGTGCATCCTCGTGCCGGGGGGCGTGACACTGCTCGCGGAAGAAGGCGAGGACGCGGGACGCGTACAATCGGTGGGCGCCCGCTTCGCGCACGGTGAGATGACGCTCGAAGAGGCTGCTGAAAATCTGTGCCGCGCGTGTGCCTCGCCGGGAGGAGGCTGCCAGTTCCTGGGGACGGCGGCGACATCGCAGGTGGTGGGAGAGGCCCTGGGATTGACGTTGACGCACGCCGCGCTCGCTCCCTCTGGACACCCCATCTGGTTGGATATGGCGCGCCGGTCGGCCCGCGCGGTGCTATCGATGGAGAAGCGCGGCATCCGGATGCGCGACGTCCTGACTGAGGCGTCCATTCGCAACGCGATGATCGTACATGCGGCGTTCGGCGGCTCGACCAACCTGATCCTGCACCTTCCCGCCGTGGCGCACGCGGGGGGCCTGCCGCGGCCGACCGCGCAGGATTGGATCGATACCAACCGGCGGATTCCGCGCCTTGTCGATTGCCTGCCCAACGGCCCGAAAGGACACCCCACAGCGCAGGTCTTCATGGCCGGTGGCGTTCCTGAAGTGATGCTGCATCTGCGGCGAGCCGGCTTGCTCGATACCAGTGTCCTCACCGCATCAGGCGAGACGCTCGGACGCATGCTGGATTGGTGGGAGCAATCCGGGCGTCGCGCCACGCTGCGGCGGATTTTGCAGGAGCGCGAAGGCGTCGCGCCCGAAGACGTCATTATGGATCCCCAGTCCGCGCGGGCTCGCGGCATCACCTCCACGGTCACCTTCCCGCATGGCAATCTGGCGCCCGGCGGTTCGGTCATCAAAAGCACGGCGATCGATCCGAAGGTGGTCGGCGCCGACGGGATCTATCGCAAACGCGGTCCAGCCCGCGTCTTCCGGACGGAACTCGATGCTATCGCGGCGATCAAGAGCAGCGGGCCGGAAGGCATCAAAGCCGGCGATATCATCGTGCTGATCTGTCGCGGGCCGATGGGCTCCGGCATGGAAGAAATTTATCAGATCACGTCGGCGCTGAAACATTTGAGTTTTGGGAAGGAAGTTGCGTTATTGACCGATGCCCGGTTCAGCGGCGTGTCGACTGGAGCTTGCATTGGTCATGTAACGCCGGAGGCGCTCGCCGGAGGTCCGGTGGGAAAAGTGCGCGAGGGAGATCTGATTGAGATCGTGATCGACCGCAACCGGCTGGAGGGGTCGGTGGATCTGGTCGGCGCGGATGGACAGGTGTTCGGCGCGGAGGAGGGCACCCGCGTCCTGGCGAAGCGCGCGCCTCGCGAGGATCTCCGGGCCGATCCGCAGTTGCCGGCCGATACGCGACTCTGGGCTGCGCTGCAGAACGTCAGCGGGGGAACCTGGGGCGGGTGTGTTTATGATGCCGAGGCGATTGTGAAGGCGTTGGCGCCTGGCGGGCCACAGATGAACACAGATGAACACAGATTGAAAAAAAGCAGTTATCCGAGTTAATCCCAAAGCTGTTCACTTAACGCATAGAGCCCTGAATAGCCCGGCGCCTGCCCACGGAAATGAAGGAAAGAGCGGCCAAAGACTTGTTGCCGGAACTCCCCGATCGTTCGCCACATTGTACTTCCACCGGTAGGCGTTACGCAGCCAAATGCCGCATTGCCCGGGCTACCGGCTACAAGATGACTTGTCCTTACTGATCCGTCCCTCCAGGTGACCGACGACTCGCTCGGAACCGCCGCCACTTCACTGCGGCGGTTCGGGCGTTGCGCGTCAAGTGGTTGATCGACGGACCGGCGAACCCTGACTACATAGGCCCGATTCCACTCCGATCATTTAAGTCCATGCTTAGCGCTGCTAGCACCCGAGATGCCTCTCAGTTTTCTGGGTCGACACGTGCCCGTCGAAAAACTGGATTTGATCGAGTTCACCTCCCGCGGTGTGGCAGAGGTGTGCTGAAGACTAGTCCTGTTTTTTAAGGCTCGTCAGAAAAACTCGTGGGTTGATTCAGGTTCTGGCAGTTTCCCAAGTGTGTGATAGAGGGCGAGTTCGAGGGCGCGGAACGTCCGGAAGCCGTAAGATCTTCTCATAGTGACTTTGGCTTTGTTGTTCAGGCCCTCCGCGACGCCGCTGGAAAGCAACTTTTGAGCGTGGAAATAATTGAGAATCAGTTCACGGTGCCGGCGTAGAGTCCGGGCAATCTTCTTCATGGGCTCGATACGGGACCGCATGACGTGCCGGCACCATTCATCCAGGAACTTTCCAGCCCAGGCGGGAGAGTTGTAATCCCAGAGTTGCTGAAAGGCTTCCTTGAGAAGATAGGCCCGGACGCTCTTCAGGTTGTAACGAAGGAGGTCGCGAAGGCGAAATCTTTGGTTACCGGTGAGGTTCTCATGGCGCTTGAGCAAGAGCCAGCGAGATTTCTTCAGAACCGGGTGAAACCCTTCTTGTTTCATGCGGCGCGCCTCTTCAGCGCGGACGTCGTCGAGAGCTTGGTTCATCTTCGCCACGATGTGGAACCGGTCGAGGATATGGAGGGCATCGGAGCACTTCTCGCGGATGACCTTCAGATAGGGCTCCCACATGTCGGAACAGACGAAGACGATCTTCGAGGCCACCTCGTCGCCAATGGTGGCGAAGAATCCCTGAAAGGATTCGATCGTTCGTTCTTTTCCGACCCAAAGCAAGCGCGTGACGTCAAGATCAATCTGGTAAACCAGCGTGAGATACTTATGGCCTTTGGCGTATTGGATCTCGTCAACGCCGATGGCGTCGATGGCTCCAAGTTTGCGATGTTCCAGTCCAAAGGTGACGACGTGTTCCACCGCGTCGAAAACCTTTTCCCATGAAGTGTGGAAGGCTTCAGCTGTTTCCTTCCAGGAAAGCCGGCGCGCCCAGCGGGCGAGAAACAACATGTACGCTCTGGTCAACGTGCGCTTCCCGTCGCCCCACGGAACTTCCTCGACGACGACTGCCTCACAGCGGCGGCAATCGACGCGCCGCATGGAATAAAGCAGAAAAACCAGAAAGCCCCAAAAAGGAATGAACTCGAAACGCCTTTCGGAGAGTTGATCGTAACCGGCGGCCGATTGATGGCAGCGCGAACAAATCGCTCTCGAACCTTTGCGAGGCCGCACGGCAATCTCAATACTCTTACGATCGGCACTGAAGCTGGCCCGCTGGTAAACGAATCCCGGAAAGCGGTGACAGCGGTTTAGAATCGTGATGAGCTGTAGCATGAAATGGAAGACAAGTGAAGGCGAGAACTACCAAGATAAACCGCGCCACCTCTGCGCCACGTCACGACCTGGAACATTACTGCCGTGATCTGAATGGCTGGCCACGATCGTGGATGGGGCTGGAAAAAGATCTGCCACCGGGCGAACAGTTGGTGGCTTGCTTTCGCCCGTTCCTTGAATGCCTGGCAGCCTCAGACCTGTCGCCAAAGACGATTCAGCAGCACATCGACAATATGTGGGCACTCGGCGGGGAGTTCATTCGCGGCCTCAACGACGATCCGCCCCTGAGAAAGCGGCCGGTCGAACAGCAGCTTTCCAAAATGATCGAGGACGGCGGCCCGCTCCTCTACCACGGTGGCGAAGCTCATCAGAGATCCTTTGATTCCACCTGCCGGAAATTCCGCCGGTTCCTCACCGCGACGGCTCGCTAACGCTCCCCGTCACCCACAGATTCCCCCGACGAGGCTTTTTTAACGGTCTATGACCTTTTGAATAGAGGTTGCCAATCCTTCGTCTGCTTCCATAGGACCGGAAGGCAGTTGTTCGGGCAACTCCGTTCGAACGTAACATTGGCTGCGCAGTTTCCAAATCCAAGTGATGCTTTAGGTTCCAGCCGCAAGCCAAAGTTCTCAGCTATTGCCTTAGCCGCGGCGAGTTCGTCGGCGTCGCCAAAGGTGCTCTGTTCCAAAGAGAAGCATCGATCCTCTTCGTGTAATGGATCTACGACTCGTACAGGCAACTGTAATCCGATACTTGAGGCCTCGGCTTCTACTCGGTCCGCAGCCGACCGGTAGCCGATGATCACCCCGACGATCAAGGAGATATTTCTGCTCTTCTGCAATTCCTTCAGTGCCGGCGCATAAGCCTGGATGTTCTGAATCGCAGAGCCTCCAGTACCAAGAAAGTCATCAACAAAGATGACGGCCCTGATAGTAGTGTCATCGCGTACAATTTTGTCTATTCGCGTCGGCTCAACAATTCGCTCGTGGAAGATCCTGTTTTCCTCACCATAGATTTTCGCGTATTGGGATCCGCTCTTGCCGGGACCATCTAGGTAACTTACTAAAGCATCATGAATTCGTGGCACTCTCCCAGCCACCTTAAGTGCGAGATCCTTCGCGAGAATTCCGTGAAGTGTTACTAAAGAGCTGCGGATCTCTGTCTCCCTGACATATCGCAGCCGAGTTAGGAGCTTCCACATGAGTCGTTGAGCCGAATTTGGCCCAAATTGTAAAAGCCATCGGCGAATTTCGTCAATTGTGATTTGTCGTCCCTTGTAGAAGCCCCAGCGTTCGGCGAGCGGTTGAAGTTCCTCGTCTCGAACGTATAGGCTCTCCTCTCGTTTCCGCTCCACTGTTAGAATTCTTTCCCCAATGCGTGGAAGGAGTTCTCGTACGCCGTATTCCCGCAGCCAAAGCCCGAAGAATCCCACGGGGGTTCTGTAAAGGCCATCCTCTACGGCAAGCACCTGTCGCTGTACGAACTCGTCCAATTCCATCGCAACGGTATCGGGAGCAATCCCGTATGGCTGCGCTGCATCAGTGATCCTCGGCAAAGAACGACGTTCTCCTGCTCGCAGTACATCCGCATAGGCGAGCAAAACCTTTTGACGCGTTTGGGAGATCATACGCCGCTCCTCTCCACGTTCGACGATTCCGTCCTCCCAAAAATGCAAGAAGCTGTTCACGCCTACGCTGATAAGTTCGGTCCGGGCGGAGGCGTGAACTTCTGGTTCTGTCACATGGCCATCGCGTTTGGCGACCATACTCTTGAACAAAGCTTTGCAGATCAGCTTGGTAAAATAGGGATTTCCGGCAGTATACTGGAACAATGTCGTAATCGCCTCGTCGGCATACTCGATTGTTCCAAGTACCGGCCGACGAACCAATTCGACGAAATCCGGCCAGTTTCTCTCGCGATCGAAGTAGTCTACCCGCATAGCTCTGAACTTGTTAAGTTCATGGCCTTGGAAGCTCAGGATTGCCTTCATTTTCTCGCTGCCAACCAATATAAAACCGATATTGGGCTTTGCGCTTGAACTCCGCAAGCTCAAGAAAAAAGCATCCGCAACCTCATTTTGCGTATACAGCGCGACAGGCAACTCGTCAAACTCGTCGAGAATAAACAGGAATTTCCGCTGAGGCGTCAACCTCGATGCCAGAGCTACGAATTCCGCGATTGCCGCGAACGATCCATCGAAATCGGGAATCTTAAGTAACTGATATCTCTCGTCGAGATTCCGAATGTCTTGGCAAAGCCTTCTCGTAAGTGCCTCGACAGTTCGTACTGGATCAGGTCGGACATAATCTCCCCCTTCAAGGTAGACTACGCTGACGTCGAGATCGGCGACATTCCGCAAACGTGTCTCCAGCGTTTTCACAATGGAGGTTTTACCGACACGTTTCTGGCCGAACAGGGCTGCTGACCCAACCTGCTTAGAACTAACCAGGGATTGGAGTTCGTTCAATGTATCTGTCCTTCCAACGAGCTCGGCGTCAGTGCTTACGGGCTCGAGATCGTAGGGCTCGGCCGTGCTCAGTGACTCCCAGTCAACGTCCGAGCGTTGGGCTGAGAAGAGAAGGGTAAAACGCTGGTCACCCCGCGGCTGGTCAAATGTTGACCACACGATCTGGACCTCAACGTAGAGTTCGTTTATGAGCTTATAGTGGCGAATGGGTAGAGTAATCCGGATTGTAGCAACGCCGAGATGGCCGACCGAGAGAGTGGGTGTGACCGCCTCTGCATCGTCGGAGAGCGCAACTACATTGACGTGCACGTCAAAAGCATGGCCAGGCCCAACATTGGTGATATCCATCTCCAGGACAACTGGTTTGCTAAGGATATGAAACGGGTATTTCTTAGCGGACGTCGTCACGTCGATCGCTGGGGGAGAATGGAGGGGCGATTTGGCGAAGTGTTCATGAAGAGCATTGAGAACCTTTCGCATTGGCTCGGCGATCAAGCAGATTGCGTATTCGGTCCCGATCTTTTCGCCATCCTCAAGCAACTGAATAACTAACGCCTGGGCTGTTGAGTATGTGGCTTGAGCAGCCTCGATGTCACAATCTAAGTAATTCGTTATTGCCGAAACCGCCTCCGAGATGCTCGTGTCTTCTACACCAGGAAGGAATGGTGTTGCGATGAGGCGCACGTTCGCAATTCGCAGTGTCTTGAGTATGGCGACCTTGAAATTTGAGATTGCGGCCAACGTAGTAAACGCGCTCTGAACCCGCGCTATTGCCGCATCTACCTCGGGTCCGACGTCTCTTAGCTTCTGTTCCTTCTCGTGAGTTTGCTGCTTCACATCGAGCTTTAGGCGCGGATACAGCTCGGGACCGAAGATCCGATCGAAGAGCTGATACGCATGGTGACGGAACGGAACCGCCTTGAATGCTAAGGCGTTTTTTCCTAACAAGCGAAGTAATGCGATGGATATAAATCGGTCTTGTTGATACGTGTTCGACTTCGAAAAAAGTGCCGATACCGGATCTGCGTTCCAATCACGCTTTGGCACTCCGAGGTACGAGAGAATAGCTTGTGAGTACTCGCGTAACACCACCGTTGCGGCATCCACGCCAGTGAGTTCCTCTGCAGCGAAAAGTCCAAGCACCTGTTCCAAGTTTTGGAGCGGTGTTTTCGAGAGCTTAGCATCAGAGGGTGTGCCGGTCGTGGTCATGGTGAGATTTCGTACAATTGTACCTCGCTTTGCTATTGCCTAGCCCAATTTTAATAGCCACAGTCGCGAATCCTGGCTACGTTTGGGCCTCCCACTTCCACACTTGGATCGCAACCGTCAAAGCGTGGGTTCCTGGAACCGTTACTTCTGCTGAACGCGCTTGGCTGCCTCAAGGCGCTAAAAGGGTTGGCTCGAACGACGAACACTCGTTCAATCCGGCGCCAGAAATCGGATCACTACACGCGGTCCCGCCAATATCCAGGGCGGCGCCGTCCGTGAACGACAGCGATGATCTCGACATGGCTCGCGGTTTCCCGAAAAACAACGAGGTAAGGAAACCTGTGGAGCAAAATCTTGCGGGTGCCGAACGCGTACTCCGGAAATTGCCCAGGGTGAGTCCCAATCAGATCGATTGCCTTTTCTAACTCATCGAAGAACATTCCACCAGCCCGGATGCTGCGGCGCGAATACCATTCCATAGCGGCTTCGGCTTCTTCCAAAGCTGCGGGGTGGATTTGAACAGATGCGCTGCTCACCGGTTCAATCGAGACCGAAGACGAGTGCGCGCCTCATCCCAAGGCATCAGTTGGACGGCACCGCTATCCATCTGGTGAAGACGCCGATGCGTCTCCTCACGCCAAGCTTCTTCTGCCGCTGCGTCAACGCCTTTATCCAGACTGTCGATCAAAGAGTCGATCAACGCACTGCGAACTTCGATGGGTAGTGAAAGAGCATCCTTAACCACTTCCGACGCATCCCGTTCCATGGTTTCATCATACCGCTGCCCGCCGAATGCACGAATTGAGAGGATGATTACTCCCCGCGAAACGCACTACCCGACGTTCGACCAGACGGCCAGTTCATTGCCGCTGGGATCGGAGAAGTGGAATCTGCGCCCGCCGGGGAATTCGTAGGTGGGCCTGGTAATTTTCCCGTCAGCCAGGATGATGCGGCGCTGGATGGCTTCGAGATCGGATGCGTACAGCACGATCAAAGGACCACTACCCTTCACCTTCTTCTCTTTGCGAAATCCACCGGAGAGCCGGCCGTCCTGGAAGCTGGTGTAATCCGGCCCGTAGTCTTCGAATTTCCACCCGAAGACCGTATAGTAAAAAAGCTTGGTCTTCTCGATATCGGTGGCGGGGAATTCGATGTAGTCGATGCGCCGGTCGTTGGTCGCGTTCATAGCAGCATTGTAGGACAGGCGGACAGGCTGAAGTCTGTGTTACAACGCTTATTTCTTACGCGAGTTGAGATAACTGATGATATCGGCCATCTCGAACGCCTCGAAGCGCGGCCACTTGATGTTCTTCCGATTCATCTGCGCCAGCATCTCCGGACCGTGCCGCCATAGCACGGAGATCATGGTAGCTCCATTGATCGGCTCCTGGCGCTTCGACAGGTCGGGCGCACCGCTGGCCGGATCGTCGTGGCACGACGCGCAGTGTTTGCTCGAGAAGAGTTTCTTCCCGCGCTCGGGAATGCCGGTGACATTGAGGAATTGCTCGGCCCAGAGGTAACTCAGGAGCTCACGCATTTCATCGAGGTCGAAATGCGCCGCCGGCGTCTTCATCCTCGGCGCGTGATCCCACAGAGCCGCCGAGATATCGGTGAGGGTGTGGCCGGCCAGTTGCGAGCGGAATAGCAGCATGCTGGCATCGTGACACTGCTTGCAGCCTTTAGACGCGAACAGAGCTTCACCTTGCGAACCGGCAGTCGTGATCAACGTGGATTGCTTCGGCGGGACGCCCGGAAGATTACGGAAATAGACCAGCAAGTCCGAGAAATCCTGGCCAGTCAACTGCGGCCATGCCATTTTCTTCTGCTGCAACTCCGCAAGCATCGAACCGGAGTGATTCCACATGACCTGGGTGAGTTCTATCGGGTCTGACAGGGCCTCCCATTTGGAAACCGGTGGTGCGGCCGGATTCGGCGAATTGGTAAGGCCATGGCAGCGATCGCAGGTTTTTTCATGGAACAGGTGCTTGCCCCGTCCGGCATCGCCCGGTTTATCAAAAAAGTGGACCGAGTAGAAGTAAGCAAACAGGTCCGCCGCAGCCTGTTCGTTGAGACCGCCGCGCTTGATACTCTGTTGCGTCATCTTCGCCCACATGGTCGGGGCGTGATTCCACATGGTGCTGGCCAGTTCGGCAGGGGTGAAATTCCGATCGATCACGCGGCTCAGATCCGGAGCCAAGTGCCCGCCCTCGCCGCTGATCGCATGGCACTGGATGCAGGATTCAGATTCGAAAACGCGCCGGCCGCGATTCGAATCCATCTCGATGCTCGCCCCGCACAGAGCCGATGCCGTCAAGAGAATGAGCCAAAGCCTCGTCATCGTGTAAACCTCAGTCCGGTGGTGATCAGGTGGGTACGGAAACTTTCGTAGAGATAGAAGGCTTCACTAAAGCCATAGTATCTCCACTCCGTGTTCCACGCGAGATTCTTGCGGATGGGCACGGACAGCTTCCCGACCGGTTGATAGTAATTGGTCGCGCGGCTTCCATTGGACAACAGGAATGAGCCGCCCCCGGAGAACTCGACGTTCCTGCCCAGCAGTGAAAAGCTGGTCGCAATCAGGCCGGTGATGGTGTTTCCGCTCTCCCAATAATTCGAGAGCGTCGGCGTGAGGGTCTGCGGCGGCAGGTAATAGATGTTGGAACTTAGCGAATTGTGCTCCCAGGTTCCGATGAAACTGAAATGCTTCGCCACTTTGGGATTCCACTGCAAGGTCGCCGACTCGGTATGCGAGAGAAAGTCATTCTTATTGGGCAGCGGACTGGTGTTCTGGAGCACTGAGACATTGGCGGACAGATTGAGTGAAAAGGGCAGTTGATAGTTGGCGTGCACCCGGACCTTCTGGTAATCGTACAGGCTCACCGGGAAATAAGCGTTGCCGCTCGATCCGACCTCGGAGTCTGCGGAGAGCGACAGCTTGGCGTTGGGACGGTAGCTCAGGCCGGCCAGAAACACGTTACGGCGCATCTTGAGGTTATCGTGGGTGATCAGGCCCTCGGGTGGAAGAACCACCTCGTCCGCATCGCCCCAGACGTAGCGATACCCGCCGCGGACCACGAGGCCCTTCATGACGTCGACGAAGATCATACTCTCCGCCTGGCTATAGTTCGTTACCAGCAGGGAGTTGAGGTCCGTATTGATCGCCGGGGCCGCGCCCACAATGTCGTTTTGCAGGGCCGCCGCGGCGTTGTGGAGACGGTCGGTCATCCACGAATCCACCAGGCGGACGTGCTTAAAGGGACGTATTTCGACGCCGGAGCTTCCTGTGCTGTGCGGCATCTTGGCGGCAGCCGTCACCAGGTTCTGCTCGCTGTTGTAGAACAGCGCCTGGTTGAGTGGCGAGAAACTCCCGTAGTTGTACTGTCGATAGTTGACCGTCGTACTTGGAATGCTATAGAGGAACTGCCCCGTGTAGTCCATCCAGTTGGTGACGTGGGCCGTGACCAGCGCTTTGCTGTAGGTGCTGGAACCGCGAATTCCATAGGCCTGTGCGAGGCTGGTGAGATAGAGCCCGGGACCATTGGGCGGCTGTGGCTGGCTCCCGTAATAGACATTGCCCGGCGGTACGAATGTGTTCTGAGCGCTCTTGAAGGTTGTTCCGCCTTCTTCCAGGGTGACGTGGAAACGGCGCAACTCCAGCCGGACTCCGCCGCGATAAGACTCGGTCGAGTCGTTCATCTGGCTAAGGAAAGGAAACTGGTTGAGGCCGGCAACGAAAGACGTGACGCCCGTTCCAGTGCCGGAGTCGTGGTCCCAGGCCAGATAGGGGATAAGCCAGGTTCCGGGTTTGATCTCCAGGAGGACGTTGCCGATGCGCCGCCGCATGTCGAACGACTGCTCGTCGATCATGGTTCCGCCCGTAATATAAGGGTCGGCAAAGGACGGCATGTTGTCGAAAAGGGCGTAGTTCCGGTAATCGGTGATGAGCTGGTAGGCGTTCTCTTTGAAGACGTTGACGTGAACCGTCGAATACGGATCGTTGCCCCAGTCGTACGCGCGGACTTCGATGCGGTCGAACAGGCGGCGCTTCGGATCGCGAATCGTGAACTCCGTGCCGATCAGCATCAACCCGGGATTCAGGTTCACGATGGTGCGATAAGTATCCATGCTGCCCGCGACGCCGGTGCGCCAGCGATAGCCGATTTCGATGAAACCTGTCAACCAGTTTTCCCCCGTGGGAACGGGTGAAGCGGCGGGAGCGTCGGCTTTGGTCTCGGTTTTGGCCTCTGTGGGCGGGGCTGCAGCGGGCGTTGCGGCTGCGGGTGGGGTCGCGTCGGCCGGTTTGGCGTCGGCGGCGGGAGTCTGAGGCGCAGCAGGCGGCGGGGCCGGCGTTTGTGCCGCGAGGGGAAGCAGCATCAGGAGTGAGATGAGCAGTTTCATCGCAGCAGGTTCCTGTCGGCATAACTGCCGTGCACTTTCTGGTGGCATATAGTGCAGTTCTGGAAGCGGGACGAACCGAGATTGTGGAATGCCGGCGGCACCACGCCCCCAGGCTCGTTGGTCGTCTTCGACCCCGGAAGATTGGAGTGGCATTCCAGGCAGACTTGCGCGACCTGGGCTCGATCCAGCATGCGGGGATTGTTCGAGCCATGCGGCTCGTGACAACTGTTGCAGCCTTCGAAACGCACTGGAGCGTGCTCGAAAGTAAAAGGTCCGCGCTTATCGCCGTGACAGCGGAAGCAACTGGGTTCGTTCGCTCCAAACGACGTCTGCATCGCCGGCCGAACGCTGCCGTGCGGATTGTGGCAGTCGATGCAGCTCATGGCGCCTTCAGGCAGACGGTGGTGCTGCGGTTTCTGGAACTGGGCCCAGACGTTCTGGTGGCAGCCGGCGCACTGACCGTTGATCTCGACCGGCTTGCGGACCACCAGGCCGTTCGGCCCGTTCGCGTGAATCTTGTGGCACGTCACGCAGGAAACCGAGCTGTTGGCGTGACTGCTCTGCAGCCGTCCGACATGGGTCGGCTGGTTCAGGTGGCAGGACAGGCAGATCTTATCGGCAGCCATGGCGGCGAGTTTGGCGGGCTGGCGAATCAAAGACGCGTCGCCCGATCCCGCATGGAGTGATCCCATCCCGTGACAGGACTCGCAGCCTCTTCCTTTGAAGCCGCGCTTGGGTGTAATTTCGACGATGTGGTGCGGGCTCTTGGCCCAGGAATTGAAAATATCTTCGTGGCAGGGCTGGCAGGTGTCGGAGCCGACGAAATCGGGCTTGTCAGGGGCTGCCGGAGTGGCGGGTGCGGCTGGGGCGGCGGCTGCGGTGGCGGGCGCTGCTGGAGGAGTTGCCGCGGCTGGTGGAGCAGGGGCGGCGGCTTTATCCTGCCGCGCCGCCGCTCCCGAGAAGGAGACGGCGGCGAACAGGAGGAGAAACGTTGAAGTGAGGAGCGGTTTGTAGTTAGTCCGGCTCATGGTTTTGGTTTTGCAATCGACCGGCTAACGGTCCTTGGAACAGGGCAGGCCGGAGACCTGCCCTGCCAGGTTAATACTGCGAGTGCACCGCGCTGACCGAGTAGTCGAGGCCGAGCGAGTTGTAATCGGCGCTCGCACCATGGCAAGCCACGCAGGATTCACCGAGCGTAGTCGTATTGGCCAGCGCGTGTGAAGCTGTCGAGATGGCAGCATGGCAGCCGGTGCAGGCGGCCGTGATCGCCTGGTCCGGATTGATAGGACCTTGCGGATCTACTATGGCGTTCTTGCCGAGCGGCAGGTTGGTCTCCGTGCCGAGCGTAAGAGGAGTCGTCGAGCCGGGCAGTGTTGTCACTATCGCGTTCGGACCGATGTGGCACATTTGGCAGTTGGCGGTATTGTGCACAGCGCCGGTCGGATCCATGGCCGGGTAACGAAGGCCGGTGTTCGGAAGCGAAGCCGGGAGGGTAGCGAACGCGTTCGAGAAGTCGTTGATCGACCCGCCGTAGCCCACCACGGTGTAGTCGCGTCCGAAATTGGCTTCGAGGTTCAACCCGGTGTGAACGCGATGGACCAACAGGTCAAAAGCGATTCCCTGATTGGGCATGGTTCGCTGCGCCGGAACGGTGGCGCTGGGCCGCGTGGAAGAGTCAGTGTTCGATGGATTGTGGCACAGGACGCAGTATTCGGTCTGGTTGCGGAGCGAGCCGTGCTCGGATAGCTCCACGTGGCACCGGTTGCAGTTATTGATGGCTACCACCTCGCGGCGGGGAGCCACCGGGCTGCCGTCCACGGAGAAGTAAACCACTTTGTTGATCGCGCCGTATTCCACGCTTTGCTGGCTGGTGGTGCCCGCCAGGATTACGTCGGTGCGGCGAGCCTCCACGCCGATCGCGTAGGTCCCCGTGGCTCCGGCCGGTACCGGGTTGGTGAACGTGTAGCTGCAGTTGCCGCTGTTATCGCAGGCCGTTGCCGGGACGCTCTCGGTGACGTAGCCAGGGGTCGTGACGGCGCTGCCGAAATTGGTGTAGCCGTAATCGGTGGTCGGACCTGCCATAGTGAGGCTGATCGAGCCGCTCGAGGCCGTCGGGAATGCGATGCCATTTCCATTCCTGTCCTGGATAGTAAACGCAACCGTCGGCTTCTGACCGGCGAGGTTATTGGTGACCTTGTTCAAATTCACGACGAAGCCGGTGAGATAGGACGAATCCGTGGGGATGGTGTGGGCACCCTTGATGGAAGCGTCGAATTCGAGTTCGCCTTGCGGAATGTGGCACTGGGCGCACATGCTGTTGTCCGGTTGCGGACCGCCGGGATGATTGACGCCGCTCGCGAAGTTGACGTCATCGTGGCAGGCGCCGCAGGCTTGAGCCGTAGGATTGGTGTTATACAGATTGGCCTGCGTCGCGGTCTTCGGATCGTGGCAGGTTTCGCAGCGCCGGACGTCCGCGGGATACACGACGGTCGAAAAATCGGTGCCTGCGACGATGTTCGGGCTGCCGGTGCTGACGCTGGGTAGCGACGACCCGATATGGATCTTGTGAATATAGACCTTGAAATCGTACGATTCGCCGGTGGCGGTGTCGATCATCGCCGGCGTATGGCACATCACGCAGATCTGAACGCCACGGCGCGATCCGCCGTGGAACGAAAGCTGATCGTGGCAGCTATCGCACGCGTGGGTAGAAACCACGTCGCGGATTTTAGTTACTTTGCTGCCGTTGGGAACGAAATTGTAGGTGGCGCTGGAAAACTCATTCGGCAAGCCGAATGGCGCCAGCGTGCGGCTGCCCCAGGCAGCCAGGGTGTGGGTCGCGGTCTGATCGAAGGTAGTGGGCGCCTTGTTTCCAAACACATACTGATACTGGCCATTGCCCAGAGCGGTCAGCTTACCGGTGGTCGTGGTGATCGCGTTCTCCGAAGAGGGACGAATAAACGTTCCGGCCGCGCCGGTCGAAGAACTGGTCACGTAGGACGTATATTGCTCGGCGTTAGCCGGGATATACCCCATGGTGAAGCTCAATGCCATTACGCCTGGAGTCGTAATACCGTAGACATCGAGCGGCAAGCCCGCCCCGTCGGTAATCGTCACAACCGCGGTTATGGTTCCATTCGCCGCGACCGAAGCCGAATTGATGGCGATATTAAATCCCGGAGTGGCAAGCCCGACTACTTCGTCCGGCGCGTAACGCGCTTTCTGATTCTGGTTATAAATCTCTTTGTTGATACGGCCGGCACCGGTCAGTGTCAAGGCAAACAACGTAACAATTGCCAGTCTGAACGTGATTGCCGCCGCTTTTGGTATGCGTCTAGTGTTTTCGGAAGTCACCCTTTTGCTCCCATTTCTGATCCCATATCCATGAAGCTGCAATACGGGATTCCGTAAGTTCAAGGTTAGGATGTACGCCCTATTTCCGTCCAATACTTCGTTGCTCACACTTGATACCCTGGAAGCATCGCCGTAACTCACTGTCTTAATTGGCCTTACGAATTTACTGGCGCTTGTTCACAGGATTGGTTTAACTGGTAATTTATGACTGCATCTCCTATCGTTTCTTCCAGTGTGGAAATCAGCGCGTTGAACGTGTTTTTCTCGCCGAAATCCGTCGCGGTGATCGGGGCGACCGAGAAAGCTGGAAGCGTCGGACGAAGTATTCTGTGGAACCTGATCAGCACTCCTTTCGGCGGGACGGTGTATCCCGTAAACGCCAAGCGCAGTAGCGTCCTCGGCATCAAAGCGTATCCGGCGATCGGGGCGATCCCCGGTCCGGTCGACCTGGCAGTGATCATCACGCCGGCGAATACCGTTGCCGGGCTAGTCCGGGAATGCGGCGCGCACGGCGTTAAGGGCGTAGTCGTCATCTCCGCTGGATTTCGCGAGACCGGACCTGCCGGCGCCGAACTCGAACGCCAGGTGATTGTAGAGGCCAAACGCGCGGGTATCCGGCTGATCGGACCCAACTGCCTCGGTGTCATGTGCCCCATCACCGGGCTGAATGCAACCTTTGCCCAGACTATGGCCAAGCCGGGTAACGTCGGATTCCTCAGCCAGAGCGGCGCGCTGTGTACCGCCGTGCTCGACTGGAGCCTGCAGGAAAAAGTCGGCTTCAGCGCCTTCATGTCCACCGGCGCCATGGCCGATGTCAACTGGGGTGACCTGATCGATCACCTCGGCGGTGATCCCAACACGCGCAGCATCGTGATCTACATGGAATCCGTGGTGGACGCGCGCAGTTTCCTGTCTGCGGCCCGGGAAGTCGCGTTGCAGAAGCCGATCATCGTGATCAAAGCGGGACGAACTCCGCAGGCGGCGAAAGCGGCAGCGTCCCACACCGGATCACTGGCGGGCAGCGACGCTGTGCTGGATGCCGCATTCCGGCGCGTCGGGGTGTTGAGAGTTGACACAATTGGGGAAATTTTCGACATGGTCGAGGTGTTGGGACGGCAACCGCGCCCCAAAGGACCCAAGCTGCTTATCCTTACTAATGCGGGTGGTCCGGGAGTCCTGGCGACTGACGCCCTCCTCACCGGCGGAGGCACGCTGGCCGATCTGAGCGAAGAAACCCTGCAGGCGTTGAACGGAGTCCTGCCGCCGCACTGGAGTCATGCGAACCCGGTGGACATTATTGGCGACGCCGATGCAGACCGCTACGCCAAGAGTCTGGAGATCGTCGCTAAAGAAAAGGATGCGGATGGTCTCCTGGTGATCATGACACCGCAAGGTATGACGGACCCCACCAGGATTGCGGAAGGCTTGAAGAACTACGCGTCCCTGCCCGGCACACCGATTCTCGCGAGCTGGATGGGTGGTTACGAGGCTGCGCCCGGCGAAGAGATCCTTAACGCGGCGGGCATTCCCACCTTTGCCTTTCCCGACGAGGCGGTGCGCGCGTTCCTGTTGATGGCCAAGTACAACTACAATCTCAAGGGCCTCTATGAAACCCCGCTGCTGGTCGAAGACCGGACCGCGCCCAACGCGAAGCCGGAAACTTCCGCGGAATTGCAGACAATCCGCGAACAAGGCCGCACGATCTTAACCGAATTCGAAGCCAAAGGGGTTCTCAAGGCTTACGGCATTCCCGTTGTTGAAACAAGGATTGCGACGAGTGTCGCGGATGCGGTCGCCCACGCCGGGGAACTGGGCTATCCGGTAGTGTTGAAGCTGCATTCGGAAACCATCACGCACAAGACCGACGTGGGCGGAGTGCAACTGAATCTGGGCGACGTCACCGCGGTCGAGCGTGCATACCAGGCCATTCGGGAATCCGTGACCGCGAAGGCGGGAGCGGAGCACTTTGAAGGCGTGACGGTGCAGAAGATGGTGCGGTCGAGCGGCGCATACGAGCTCATCCTCGGCAGCAGTATCGATTCGCAATTCGGTCCGGTGCTCCTGTTCGGCGCGGGCGGAGTACTGGTCGAGGCCTATAAGGACTTCTCGCTGGCTATCCCTCCGCTCAACACCACGTTAGCGCTCCGCATGATCGAACAGACCAAGATCTACACCGTGCTGCACGGCGTCCGGGGCCGCAAGCCGGTCGACCTCGCGCGCCTCGAACGGCTTCTCGTCCGCTTCAGTCAGCTCGTAATGGAGCAGCCCTGGATCAAAGAAATCGATATCAACCCGCTCCTGGTATCCGCGGACGACATCATCGCGCTCGACGCGCGCATCATATTACATGACAAGAGCACGCCGGCGAGCGCCCTGCCCAAGTCGGCGATCCGGCCTTACCCATCGCAATATGCCAGGGAAATCGTAGCCGGCTCGAAGCCGCCGATTCACATCCGGCCGATTCGACCCGAAGATGAGCCGCTCATCGTGGCTTTCCACGGTACGCTTTCGGAGCGCAGCGTTTATATGCGCTACTTCGCCTGGATGAAACTGGGACAACGTACGGCTCATGAAAGGCTGGCGCGCATGTGCTTTATCGACTACGACCGCCAGATCGCCCTGGTAGCGGAATCGGGCGATGAGCGAACCGGCGAGCGGCAAATCAGGGGCGTCGGAAGGCTGGTGAAAGCAGCCGGTGGCAAGGAAGCCGAAGTGGCGTTTCTGATCAGCGATGCCTACCAGGGCCAGGGCATCGGCCGGGAGATGATGGTCCTGCTGATCGACTTCGCACGCGACGAGCAGCTCACCGCGCTGACCGCGACATTTATTCGCGAGAATTTGCCCATGCGACGCCTCCTCGAACGCTTTAAATTCGAAATTACCGACGACCTGCAGGAAGAATCATCCACCGCGAGACTGGAATTGTAGGCAGTTGTCAGTTATCCGTTGTCCGTGCCGCGGCCAAACGAGCGGATAACGGATAACGGATAACGGAAAACGGAAAACGGATAACGGATAACGGAAAACGTCCCATCACACACTCAACACCGGGCACGGGCTTTCGCGGATGATTGCCGTCGAATGGGTCCGGACAGGCTCGAAGTGTTCCTTGAGGCGTCCGCGGCCGATGATCACCAGGTCGGCTCCGTAGTCCTCGGCTACTTGCCGGACAACATCTTCGACCGGGGCCGCCTTCACGCATAAATCCCAGTTCGTCCCGGCCTGCCTCTGCAGTTGGTCGATCTGCTCCTTCGCGGTGCGCATCAGGTATTGCCGCAGACCCGGATCAATGGTGTTCTCGTAGAACGCTTCCTGGCCCGGCAGAGCGTGAACCAGATGCACGCCGGCGTCGTACTCATGAGCCAGGTCCGCCGCTACGCGGAGAACATGCAGGTTCTCGATCCCTGTGTCGAGAGCGCAGAGGATTCGCCGGATCTGGGCATCCGGCGGAACAGGGAAGCGGTCGCAGTGCGCGTTGGTCCACACCGGGTACGACGTGTCGTTCAGTACCTTGGCCGTAACCGACCCGAGCAGCAACCGGCGGAACAAACCCCGACCGTGCGTCGGCATCATAATCAAATCGACGTTGTTCCGTTCTGCCTGCGCGATGATCGAGTCGGCCGGCTCTCCCGACACAATCACCCGCCTTACATGCTTGCCCGAACCGGAATCGGGGCTGAAGTCTGGAAACGCGCACTCGGCGAATTTTTCCAATTCCGCGCTCATCGTCTGCCGTTGCTTCTCGATGAATTCTTCGGGCGCAAAGTAAGTGAACTCCGGCGCGTAGCACACCATCGGGAGTGGATCGAGAGCGTGCAGCAGAGTGATTTCGCTGCTGAACTTGCGTCCGACCTGCGCTACCAGGGGGGCCATCTGACGGCAGCGCAACGAGAAGTCGACCGGATAAAGGATGCGGCGGTAGCGGAGCATAAGGGTCCTTTCGTCTAAGCGCAAAGAGGCACGGAGACCGGGTGGCGCCCCAGTCTGAGTCACTGGACAAAGGCGCAACACGCTGGCCATTGGTGGATTGTTTCCATGCAACGACTTGAATATCGTTGGGGCATATAATTGGGTGTGCTCACCCAACGAATGCGTACTTCCGCGCAGATTGGCGTCGTGCCGAACTTAGAGAGGGGCGAAACTGCCGGAGCCGGACCAGAGGTCTGCGGTCTCGGATTGGTATGTAGATCCTTGCGGTACCGTGCGTTCGAGGATTGCGGAAACGGCGGGATCGGCTGCTCCCATCGGGTGAAAAGCGCTCTTCGAAACTTGGCATCGCGATTGCACTACGGAGGACAACTGAACCATACCCTGAACTGCCTCAAGCGCGGAGGGGGACCCAACGAGGTCCACCCTCCGCTTTACCGCATATAGGGGGAGACTGCGGAGACTATAAGGGATACATGGCGTTCTTTTGGGACAATACACCAGAAAAGGCCGCACAGGCCGAAAAGGAGGCATTGATCGCAAGCGAACGCGCTGCCCAAGCCGCCGCCAAGGCAGAAAGCCGCTTTCGTGAACTGTTGGAAGCGGCGCCCGATAGCATTATCGAAGTCGACCATAGCGGTTGCATCGTTCTCTGCAACGCGGCCACCGAAAAGCTATTCGGATACCAGCGTGAAGAGTTGCTCGGGCGTGCGGTCGAAACGCTGGTTCCCGAGGGCAGCCATGCAGCCCACGAGCAGCATCGCACCAACTATTGGAATCGTCCCGTGACGCGCCCCATGGGCAAAGGCCTGACCCTGCACGCACAGCGCAAGGACGGTTCGCGTTTCCCGGTTGAAATCAGCCTGAGCCCGGTACGTTCGGACGAAGGCATACGGGTTACCGCGATCATCCGCGATGTGACGGACCGGAAGATCGCCGAAGAGCAGATCCGCGCCGTCAATCAACAATTACAACAGCGAAATCAGGAAGCGGAGCGCGCCAACCGCCTGAAGAGCGAGTTTCTCGCCAGCATGAGCCATGAGTTGCGCACACCGCTGCACACCATACTCGGCTTCACCGAACTGCTCGAAGAAGAGGTGGATGGCTCACTGAACGAGCGCCAGAGGCGCTTCGTCTCGCACGTGCACCAGGACGCGCAGCATTTACTCGAGTTGATCAACGATATCCTGGATCTGAGCAAGATCGAAGCCGGGAAGATGGAATTGCGCTTCGAGGTCTTCGACGCCCGGCAAGCCGTAGAAGAGGTCGTGGACAGCCTCAACGGGCGCGCTGACGGCAAGAACCTCACGGTGGAGAATCGCGTGGCCACGGGCTGCACGGTGAAAGCGGACCGTGTCCGCCTGAAAGAAATCTTCTATAATCTGTTGAGCAACGCAGTGAAATTTACCCTGGAGGGTGGCCGCATCGAGATCGACTGCCAGTCGCGCGACTCGGACGTCCGGTTCTCCGTAAAGGATACCGGGATCGGCATTGCGAAGCAGGAGCAGGCTTCCATCTTCGATAAGTTCTATCAGGTCGGTTCTACCACCAAAGGCGTGCGCGAAGGCACCGGACTGGGCCTTGCCATCACCAAACAACTGGTGGAAATGCACGGCGGCGCTCTGCTGGTGGAGAGCGAACCCGGCAGAGGGAGCACGTTCAGCTTTACCATTCCGCTCGACACTCCCAAAACGGAGAAAGCTACCCCGTTGATCCTGATCGTGGAGGACGAGCCCTCGGCGCAGGAACTGCTGGTAACCTATCTCGAACCCCGTGGCTTCCAGACGGCCGTCGCCCCGACGATCCAGAAAGCCATCGAGATCGCCCGCAAGACCCGGCCCAGCGCGGTCACACTCGACCTCGGGCTGCCGGGTTACAGTGGATGGAGGGCGCTTGAGGAACTCCATGATCGCGCCGAATTTCGCGCCGTGCCGATCATCGTGGTCTCAGTTCGCGATAATGATGGTTCGGCGCAAGCGCGGGGAGCCACGGCTTTTTTACAGAAGCCCCTCAAGCGGGATGTTCTGCTCCACACCCTGCGCCAGCATCTAAGATGAAGAAGACCCAAGCTCTGTGATGAAGAGAATCCTGATCGCCGAAGACCGCGCCAGTAGCCGCGAACTGATCCGTACTGTGCTCGAAGGGTGCGGCTACAGCGTCAGCGAAGCGGCAGACGGCCGCGAAGCCGTCGAGGTGGCCAAACGGGACAGCCCGGATCTGATGATCGTGGATCTGCAAATGCCTGCGCTCGATGGCTTGGGCGTGCTGGCCGAACTGCGCCGCGACGAACGTTTCGCCTGCGTGCCCATCGTCGCGTTAACCGCCAGCGCCATGCAGGGCGACCGCGAGAAGGCTCTCGAAGCCGGTTTCACGGAGTACATTACCAAACCCGTTAATCTGCGCTTTCTGCGCGAGGAGATTACGCGCCTCTTAAACCCATGAGCAACGCGCCCAAAGTCGCGGTACTGGTGGTCGACGACCATCCCGGAAGCCTGGAGTTCGTGTCGAGTGCACTCCGCACGGATGGCATAGAAGTTCTGACGGCCACCAATCCCGAGGATGCTCTGGAAACGATTTACAGTGTTCGTCCTCAAGTGGTTCTAACCGACCTGGTGATGCCCGGCATGACTGGCATGGAGCTCCTCGAGCGCATCGTGGAATTCGACCCGTCGATCCAGGTGGTACTGATGACGGCGCATTACTCCACTGAATCAGCCGTGGAGGCCATTCGCAAGGGGGCTTGCGATTACCTGGACAAGCCGATCAAAGTCGGGGTGCTGCGCGAGCGCATCGGCAGCCTGGTAGAGAGTGCCCGGCAATCGCAGCGCGCCGGGAAACTGGAGCAGGAACTGCTCGAGAGCTGCCAGTTTGAAGGCATTGTCGGACGAAGCCCGCTCATGTGGGAAGTCTTCTCCCGGATTCGCCGTATCGCTCCCCACTTCCGCACGGCGCTGATCACCGGCGAAACCGGCACTGGCAAGGATCTCATCGCGCGCGGGCTGCACCGGCTATGTCCGGTTTCCGCGGGGCGATTTGTCGCGCTGAACTGTTCGGCCGTGGTGGAAACGCTGCTCGAAAGCGAGTTGTTCGGGCATGTCCGTGGGGCCTTTACTGGCGCCGTAGTGGATAAGCCCGGCATGTTCGAACATGCGCATGGCGGGGTGCTGTTTCTGGACGAAGTCGGCGATATGAGCGCCGGCGCCCAGTCCAAACTGTTGCGGGCATTGCAGAATCAGGAAGTCCAGCGTGTCGGTTCGCTGAGCACGCGCAAGGTGGACGTCCGGGTGGTAGCGGCGACACATCGCGACCTGCGGGACAAGGTGGCTGACGGAAGTTTCCGGGAGGATCTGTTCTACCGGCTCTCGATGATTGAAATCCGGGTGCCTCCGTTGCGCGACCGCAAAGAGGATCTCCCGCTGCTCGAGCGGTACTTCGTGAAGAAGTATTCCGAACAGTTCAGCAAGGAAGTTCGCGAACTGACCCAGCGGGCCCATTTAGCCCTGGCGCGCCACAACTGGCCCGGCAATGTGCGCGAACTCGAGAACGTCGTCGGCCATGCGTGTATGATGACGGCCAGCGAGGTCATCGACGTGGGAGACCTGCCGGACTACCTGGTCAGCCCGTCGCATGCCGGCGGTCCGGTGACGCATGAGAGTCCGTCGCCGCAAAGTTTCGAGGAGCACGAGCGGCACCTCATCGCCGACGCACTGGCCCGCAGCGGCGGCAATCAGTCCGAAGCGGCCCGCATGCTGAGGATCGGGCGGGACGCGTTGCGCTATAAGATTAAGAAACACAATCTGGGTTAGGGATAGCTCCGGCAGTTGCCACCGATAGCAAGGCTCGGATCGCCTGCCACGAGCAGATTTATCGTTCCCCATCCGTCAAACGTCGATGTTCATGTCTGACGGATTGCCTGGGCCAGCAGGAGCACGCCCACGCACACCAGCCCGGCGTGAACATAGGCCAGAAACGAATCTCCCCGCAGGCGATGATTGATAACCCTGCCAAGAAATATGGCGGGGACCGCCACCGGCAGGGACAGCAGGTAGTAGTGCGTCACCGCGGGAACCCATAGCCCCGCGAACCAATATCCCGCCATCGCGACGACGCTCGCGGGCAGGAAATATCCTTGCAGAGTTGCGCGGAAATGCTGCGGCGACCAGCGCCGCATCGCACCGTAGACAACCAGCGGAGGTCCGTTCATGCCATACGCGCCGCCGAGCAGGCCGGCAACGAACCCGCAGCCCAGAAGCCAGACGCGGCTGTCGCCGTGCAGTTCAGGGGGCTTCCTACCGAGAAGAGAGTATCCGGAAAACGCCACAATGATGGTTCCCAGCACGCCCTTGACGAGATGCTGATGAGTACTGGTCAATAGCGCAATGCCCAATGGAATACCCGGAAACGTCGATGCCAGCAGCCATCCTGTACTACTGAGGTGGATCTTCCGCCAGTCCTGTACAACGACGATGGCGGCTATCGTGATCGAGAGAAGAACGGCGAAAGGAGCAGCAATCTCGATAGGAATAGTCAGCGCGAGCAACGGGACGGCAATCAGGGCTTCGCCAAAACCAAAAGTCGAGCGGATTATAGTGGCGAAGAACACCACCAGCAGAACATGCTGAGTTGTACTGTCCATCGTCTTGCCGACCGTAAGCCGCCGGCCGAAACGGCCTGGAAACGTGATTTTAGCATTGTCGCTTCCGTGATCAACCGGACACGAAAATCAACGTGCCGCGCCGCCGATCCCCGCGTCACCAACTGCGGGCGCGCTTCAATCCGGCATCGATCTCCCCAATCTTGTCGAACTCCTCATCCCAAAACGCTTGCGACTTCATGCGGTCGAGATACTCATGGGAGTAGTTGAAACGCGTCCAGACATCCTCCTTGTAGCCGAACAGCCGCTCTTTCTCGTGAGCGGGACGGATGTCCAGAAAGTCGCTGTCATCACCTCCGCGGAAGACCCTCTCGAAGTCGAAGCCGGAGGTTCGCTTTTCGAGGGCGTTCAGCACCGATGGGTAGCGGTCGAAGCCGTCTGTCGCAATGGTGACCACGTTATCGTCCGGACCGAGGTCCAGGTATCGCGCCAGGCGGATCGCGCCCAGGATGTTACAGATGCCCGAGACGCCAAACATGCGGCGGCAGCACTCCAGCGAGCCTGACGGCAGCCGGAGGCGCTCTTCGACGATGGGCGAGAGACGTTCCAGAAGTTCGAGGCCATCGAGACAATCCTGGTCATGGATCCGCGCTACGTAGTCAGTGGTGAGCACATTGTGGATCAGCGTCACCATCTTGTCGCCGATGCCTTCGATGGCATGCGCGCCGCAACCGTTGTTGTAGAGCGTCGAACATTCGTGCGGCTCCAGGGCACAGATCAGCGCATCCGGATAGACGGCCTTGATCTGGTCCCCGGCGGCCAGAGTGCCGGCCGATCCCGGTGCACTGGCGAAGGCCGCGACGCGTCCATTACCGTGTCCCTGCGCGGCTTCGATGGCGCTGCGGCCGGTGACGTAGCGATGGAAACGATAGTTGGGCAGCAGTTCGAATTGCGCGAGCACCTTGTTCTTCGGATCGCGCTTGTATTGCTCGGTGCGCTCCAGCACCAGGATGACATCGCTCTCCGACCCCGGCGTCAGGTCGAGTTCGCCGCCATATTGCCGGATGCGCTCGTAGCGTTCCGCACTCATGCCTTGGGGCATAATCACGATCGACGGATAGCCCTTGAGCTTGGAAACGTAGGCTGTGCCGATGCCGAAGTTGCCGGTGGACGGGCCGATGATGGTGCTGGCGCCGGGCTCGATATCGCCCGACAACTCGCCCTCCGCGAGCGTGGAGTATGCCGGTCCTACTTTGTGGCTGCCGGAAGGAAAGTAGCGGCCGGCCAGAACCAGGATGTTCGCCTTTACGCCCGTCAGTTCCTTGGGGAGCGCGAAATGGCGGACCCGGTTGTCGGCTCCCCGCCACGTGATGTTGAAGAGGTTGAATGGATCCAGTTCATCGGCACCGGCGGCGAGCGCCCGGCTGCGAATGCCGGCCGGCAAGGTCTGCGGGCACAGCATTTCCTGATATGTGGGTCCCGGAATGAAAGTTCTCATTGGAGTGTCTCGAATCTTTGCCAAAGCTGGCGTGCCTGTATAGAAGCCTTTTCGCGGATAGCGCGCTCGTCCACGGTTACGATCTTGCCACTGCGTACGACGTGCTTCCCGTTCACGATCAGCGAATCGATTGGCGCATTGGAAATGCCGAAGAGCAGGTGGCCAAAGAGATTCCCGGCATCGAGCGGCGTCGGCGGCAGGTAATCGATAAGAACCAGGTCGGCCTTAGCCCCTGGTTCGATGCGTCCCAGATCCAGGCCCCAGGCTTTCTTTACGATCGCGCGGTTATTGAGGAACGCCGCGGCATAGGCCTCCGCATAGGCGACGCGCGGATCGCGAGCAAGCAGTTTCTGCAGATGAAAAGCGGTCTTGAACTCGTCCCACATGCGCGGCGTGTAGCCGTCCGAACCCAGGCCGACGAGTACACCGCGGCGGTTCAGTTCGAGCAGTTTCTGGACTCCCACCGCGTTGTTGCAGTTCGATTGAGGATTGTGGACCACGTTGACCCCGCGACGCCCAAGGCTGTTCATTTCGCCCGCGGTCACGTGGATGCAGTGCGCGGCGATGGATTTTTCGTCAAGAACGCCGGCGTTGCACAGGCGGCGCGCGGCTCCGGCGTCGCTCCGATCCTCGGCCACGTGCACGTGGAATCCGGCTTTGAGGGACTGGTTGGCTTCGACGCACTGGCGTAGGGTGCGATCACTGAGGGTGAAGGCCGCGTGCAATCCGAAGCTGGCGGAGACCATGCCGTCGTCCGTTTTTTGAGCGCGTTCAATAAACCGAACATTCTCCGCGATGGCCGCCTTAGCGCCATTACGATCGGACGTCTCGTAGCACAGCGCACCACGCAGCCCGACCTCGCGGAATGCCTGCTCAATGATATCCAGACTGCCGGCGCAGGCTTTGGGACTGGAGTGGTGATCCACCAGCATGCCGACCCCGCACTTGGCGGAATCGATGAGTCCGACGAGCGCGCTGTAATAGACATCACGCGGATCGAGCGCACGGTCGAGTCGCCACCAGAGTTTCTTTAGGACCGCGGGAAAGTTACGCGGGGCGCTGCCGGTAAGAGAGATGCCGCGAGCCAGGGTGCTGTATAGATGAGTGTGGCAATTGATCAGCGCCGGCATCAACAGCTTGCCCTGCGCGTCGATGACGTTTCTGCCGTGTTGCGGGGATTGACTGGAGACCGCGCCAACGGTTCCGTCCGCGCGGATTTCTACTGAGCCGCAATCGATGACGCGCTGGGCCGTATCGAAGGTGAGAATGCGCGCGTTGGAGAGGATCATCGGATATGCGTCCCCGCGCGGCCTTCGACGGCATCGCCCACGCGCTCGGCGGACGTGATAATGCATTCCTCGCCGCCCTGCTCAATAAACTGGATACCGGCCTGGATTTTCGGCCCCATGGAGCCGTCTGGAAACTCGCCGGCGTCCAGATACGCACGCGCCTGCTGCACCGGGATGGTTCCCAGCCATTGCTGGTCAGGACGGCCATAGCGGATCGCGGCCTGATCGACAGAAGTGACGATCAACAATTGCTGCGCATGAATACTCGTGGCCAGCAGGCAGGAGGCGAAGTCCTTGTCGACCACACCCTCGACTCCCACGATGTGGCCGTTCTCCCAGGCAACGGGAATCCCGCCTCCGCCGCACGCAATCACCACCACGCCGGCGTCGAGGAGCGCCCGGATGGCCTCGCTCTCGAGGACCTGTAGCGGGCGAGGAGACGGAACCACCCGCCGATAGAGACCGCGATCCACGGGCTGCAGGTTCCAGTGAGGCTTTTCGACTCGAATGCGCTCGATCTCCGACAGACTGTAGTATTGTCCGATCGGTTTGGTCGGATGCGCGAACTCCTGGTCATCGGAAGCAACCAACACCTGCGTAATGAGCGTCGCGACATGCCTCCGGATCCCTTCGCGGCGAAACATCTCCAACGCCAGACGCTGGATCATATAGCCCATGCCGCCCTGCGAATCGGCGACACAGGTATCGACGGGGAGCCGCGGTACACGACACTCCCCTTCCTCCACCCGGATCAGAATATTCCCGATCTGCGGTCCGTTGCCGTGCGTGATGACGATGCGGGCATCGCTCCGAAACAGCGGCTTCAGGTGCTCCAGCGTTTCGGCGGTGTGCTCGAACTGTTGCGGAATGGTTCCCGGCTCCCCTGGCCGCGTGATGGCGTTGCCGCCCAGCGCAAGTACTAGAGTCGCCCGCATGGTACGGCTACTCGTCCGCTTCGTAAGCGACCGGCTGATCCGACATGGTCAGCGCCATAATCGCCTTGGCGGTATGGAGCCGGTTGTTGGCTTCGTCGAACACCACCGACTGCGGGCCGTCGATGACTTCGTCCGTCACTTCGTTGCCGCGATCGGCGGGCAGCGGGTGCATGTAGATCGCATCGGGCTTGGCCAGCTTCATGCGGTTCGCGTCGCAGATCCAGTTTCGGTACTGTTTGGCAATGCGTAGCGATTCTTCCGGACGCGTGCCCATAGTGTCCAGACAGCCCCAGCTCTTGGGGATGACGACATCCGCATCCCGGAAGGCTTCGTCCATATCGTTGGTGACCTGGAACTTCACCCCGGCCTGACGCGCATTGGCGCAGGCTGCTTCCAGCGTTTCCGGCATCAGCCCGTATTCCGGCGGATGGGCGAGCGTGACGTCCATGCCGAAGCGCGGCATGAGCATGATGAGGCCTTGCGGCACGGAGAGCGGCTTGGCATAGCTCGGCGCATAAGCCCAACTGACGGCAATCTTGAGTCCACGCAGATCCTTGCCGCGTTTCTCACGAATGGTCATCAGGTCGGCAAGCGTCTGGCAGGGATGATCGACGTCGCACTGCATGTTGATGACTGGTGCGTCGGCCCACCTGGCAACCTCACGCATGTAGGCGTTGCCTTCGCCGGGGACCAGGTCGTGCCGGATGGCAATGCCATGGCCGTAGCCGGAAAGTATGATGCCGGTATCCTTGGGACTCTCGCCATGCGACACCTGCATCACGTCGGCGGTCAGGAAGTGCGCATGCCCTCCGAGCTGGGTGATACCGGCCTCGAACGAGTTGCGGGTGCGAGTGGACTTGTCGAAGAACATCAGAAAGATCGTCTGATCGGGCAAATAGCGATGCGGGATGCGGGCTTTAAACTTCCGCTTCAGATCGGCAGAGACGGCCAGGAGTGTTTCAATCTCGGGATTGCTGAACTCCTGGGTCGTGATATAGTCTCTCGCTCTTAGGTGGGCTTGCTTAGTTACCAACGGTGTTCTCCTCAATCGATAATCCCGCGACGTTCGCAAAATGAATATGTTTGGGGCTGCTGACGGAGTCAAGCAGTAGCTTGAGGTGGTGGTACGGCATCATATCCACCTTCCTGGCCCCGCGTACGCTGAGCACGTCCCCGCTGCTGAGTTGGATCTCAATGTGTTTGCGGCCATAGTCGAGCCATGCGCGACCGGCCGCCCGATCCACGGTCAGCTTATGGGGCTTGCCTGCAATGTTGCCGTAGATGGTTTTGCGCTCTCCCGCATACTCGATGTAGTAGCCGTTGGGCCGCCCGAATTCCCGATACGTCTGAAGGCTGCCGAAGAATCGGGGCTTCGCACCATAAGGGCCGCCATCTTCCGGACACATTACGTCGCAGTTGCCGCATTCGTTGCAGGCATCCGCATAGTTCGCATACTGACGGGCCTTCATTACCTTCAACAGACCGCCGGGGACACGGCGAATGCCCTCCGGCGTGGCTTCGAAGTTGTCGTAGGGGAGTACGTCCACCGCGTGCTCGTAGGTGAAATTCGCGTCGTTGGGACAGACCGGAACGCATTTGTCGCAATTGATGCAATCGTAAAACCACAACTTCGAGCCGATCTTCCGCGGAACGCCCTTATTTCGTTCCCACGCGTAGCGGGGATTCGCGGTTGCTTCCTCGACCAGGGGCGCAGTGTTCAGGCATCCGGCCGCGTCCACCAGGGCCTGTTCCGTGCCGGGTTTATCTGCAACCCCTTGCCCGAGACACCGCATCACGAACTCAGGAATCCGCGTAGCGCCGCAGGCCCGCATCCTGTCGCCCAGATTCTCCATGTAACGCACGAGGCGCGAG
Organism: Terriglobia bacterium; assembly: GCA_963747535.1. Taxonomy (GTDB): domain Bacteria; phylum Acidobacteriota; class Terriglobia; order Bryobacterales; family Bryobacteraceae; genus CAVVFX01. Next base: position 865,961 of record CAVVFX010000020.1, on the reverse strand, counting down.
TAGCCGCCGGGACGCAGCAGGTCCGTGCAGGTGGTGACGGGCACCAGGTTCATGGCGACAGCGTTGGCAAAATTGTTAGCATCGATGCCCGCGGAGAAGGAAACCGGCACTGCGGTCCCCATGCGCTCGCGAAACATCTGCACCAGGTTCATGGTGATGACGTGCAGGGGCGGCCCGGACAGGTACATCACTTCATCGCTGAAATATGACTTGTGATTCTTCACCACCAGCGTGTTGCTGAACTTCACCGAGAGGTGCTTGCCATACGCTTTGGCGATAGCGTCGAGGCGCGGGATCAGGTCTACGGCCTCGGAGAATTGCAGATCGTGATCGAAGGCTTGGGGACTGACCTGGATCTCCCGATAGCCCAGAACGTCGTGCAGCAAGTGCTCCACTTTCGGGCGTCCCAGCATCGTAGGATTCAGCTTCACGCAGACGTGCACATCCATTTCGCTGAGCAGGTAGCGGACGATGCTTTCAATCTCACCCGCGGGACACCCGTGGAACGTCGACAGAGTGACGGTGTCGCTGATGCGGGCGGGGAAGGCCAGGTTACGATACGCAGCGAACCGGCCGTCGAGATCCGCGCGGAGTTGGTTGATCACCGGCCCCGCATTCTTCATCGACTGGATCCACGAACTCACGCGAGGGGAGCGAATTCCTTCGAGGTTGTAGCCGACGCTCATGTCGAAGATCGTGTCGCTGGGGATATCCTCGCCGAGCAGGTGGGATGCCTTGAGGATTTCGATGAACATGGCCGCGGTGACGTACTCCCGCAGCGATTGCTCCAGTTTCAGCTCCTGCGACCATTCGACGTTGTAGCCCACGTTCGCCGCATCGATACACGGCCGCGGGATTTTGAGCTCATCGAGAATCTGGACGGTTTTCAGTTCGATGATGCGCGCCCCGCCCAGCCAGCACAGCACAATGTTTTGCGCCAGTTGGTCGTGCGGTCCGGCCGCGGGACCCAGCGGCGTCGAGGCGCGATGGCCGTTGGAGACGACCGAAGTGTCGAGACCGGAAAGCCCTCTATAGAATTTGGTGGCGGGCAGATCGAAGATTTTGCTTTCCTGCTGGTACTCGAGGAAAGCCCGGCGCAATAACAGCGATAGTGGTATAGGAACCAGCTGTGCCATTTGTCCTATTCGTGTTCATTCGTGTTCATTCGTGGCCCAATGTTTTCCAGATATGTCGACGGGAACGCCGCGTAGAACTTGGCTGCCTCTACCAGATGTCGAATCGGGACACGCTCGACCACGCTGTGCGCCACGTCCTCTTCTCCCGGACCGAAGCCAACCGTGGGCACGCCCATGATGCCCATCGACCCGACGCCATTCGTGCTGAAGACCCACTTGTCGACGACGGGTGGCTCCCCGTTCAGTGTTTCGTAGGTTCGTACGGCTGCCTGGATCAGCGGATCGGACTCTTCCAGCACCCAAGTGGGATAGTATTTCTGCATCGGATAGGAAAGGCCCGTGTAGCTGGGCGTGTTGTACCTCAGCACTTCCACTTCGGCGCCCTCGGGAACCAGCGCCTGCACTTCTGCGACAGCGCTCTCCAGCGTCTCGCCCGCGGTGAGGCGGCGATCCAGATGAATGGAGCATGCGCCAGGGACGGCGCATAACGACGGCGACATGGATCGAATTTCGGTCACCGCAATCGTCCCCTTACCGAGGAACTTATCGTCCTTCAGCCGCGTGTTGAGCTTCTCGATCTCCGCGACCAGCGGCATGATCTTGTAAATCGGATTGTCGCCGCGTTCCGGCGCGCTCGCGTGACACGACCGCCCACGCAGGTGGACCTCGATTTCCATGCGGCCGCGATGTCCCCGATAGACGTGCAGATTGGTCGGTTCAGTGATGACCACGCAGTCCGGCCGGATGCCGTCCTCGTGGAGAATGTAGACCCAGGCCAACCCGTCGCAATCTTCTTCCTGTACCGAGCCCACCACCCACAGCGTGTAGTCGCCGAGCAGTCCCAGGTCTTTGATGAGTTTACCCGCGTACACCATGCTGGCCATGCCGGCGCGTTGATCGCACGTGCCGCGTCCCCAGACGAAGCCGTCTTCGACCTTGCCCTTGTAAGGGTCCCAGGCCCATTCCTTGGGGTCGCCGACGCCCACCGTGTCGGTATGGGAGTCCATCATGATGACCGTTTTGCCGGAGCCGATGCGTCCCAGGATGTTGCCCATGGGGTCGATGCGAATCTCGTCAAAGCCGACCTTCTGCATTTCCTGACGGATGCGCTCAATGACGGGGCCTTCCTGGCAACTCTCCGCGGGAATCGCGATGAGATCGCGGAGAAACTTCACAATATCGGCTTCACAGGCCTGAGCCGCATCGTGGAGTAGGCCATTGGCCAGCTCTTTTTCGGATAAAACTGTCATACCGTCACCAACTCCTCTACTTCGATCGCCGGTCTCACCATGGATCGTTCTTTCTCGCGCAAGGCCTGCAGCACATCCTCCGGACGCATCGGCAGCTTGCGCAAACGCACGCCGATCGCGTTGAATACGGCATTGGCAACCGCCGGCGCGGGGCCGTTGATCGGCACTTCCGAGATCGATTTCGCGCCATAGGGTCCCAGGGGTTCATGGGTCTCGACCAGAATGGTTTTGAGGCACGCGAGATCCTGCGGCCCGAACATCTTGTAGTTGAGAAAATTCGGATTCACCATGCGGCCGGAACTATCGAGCACCATCTCTTCAGTCAACGCGAAACCCAAGCCTTGAGCCGCCGCACCTTCCACCTGCCCTTCAGCCTGCATGGGGTTTATGGCTACGCCCGGATCGACCGCGCTTACCAGATTCAGCACCTTGATCTTGCCCGTTTCCGTATCGACTTCCACCTCAGCGAACGTGACGCAGAACGGCGGAGGGCTGTCGGTGTTGAAATGCGAGGCGCCATCCATGATCTGGACCTTTTCCTTGTACATGGCGCGCATTGCGACCTCGGTCATGGTCACCGACTTCCCGCATGGGCTCGATACCAAATTGTCGCGGCATTCCAAGCTGTCAGCCGGAACCTCCAGCATCCGGGATGCCACGCTCAATACTTGTTCCCGTACCTTTTCCGCGGCCTTCTTCACCGCGCCGCCCGAGATGATCGTAGTGCTCGACGCGTACGCACCGACGTCGAATGGTGTGAAATCGGTATCGCCGGTCGTGACGGTAATCTTGTCCAGCGTGACGCCCAGCGTTTCGGCCGCGATTTGCGCCAGAACCGTATCTGCGCCGGCGCCCACATCAGCCGCACCGGCCAACAGATGAAACGAGCCGTCCTCACTCATCTTCAATAGTGCCGATGCCCAATCGACCCCGGCAATGCCGCTACCCTGCATGGTCGCAGCCACGCCCACGCCGCGCTTCAAATGACTGGCCGGATCGTTGACGCGGCTTCGCTTGTTGGCCCAATCGATCGCCTCGGCGCCACGTTGCATGCACTCCGGAAGTCCGCAACTCCGAACCAAACGAGGCAAGCCTTTGCGGCCTTCTCCGAGCACCGCGGAGAGTTCGTCGGTGTCGCCCAGACGGATCGCATTCTTCAACCGGAATTCGATCGGATCGAGGCCCAACTCGTGCGCGATTTCGTCGACTACCGTTTCCTGTGCGAAAAATCCCTGCGGACAACCATAGCCGCGGAACGCCCCGGCCACCGGCGCATTGGTGTAGACGATATCGCATTCGAACAGCATGTTGGGCGCGCGATAGAGCGGCAGCACTTTGCTGCCGGTGTTGCCTTGTACGGTGGTAGCGTGGCTGCCGTAGGCGCCCGTGGTCGCCAGTACTTTCAACTGGCTCGCAATAATGGTGCCGTCGCGCTTGACCCCCATCTTCATGCGCAGGATTTGAGGGTGACGGCTGCGCGCCATGAAGAACTCTTCCGCGCGCGTGAACTCAATCTTGACCGGACGGCGCGTAGCCAATGCCAGGGCGCCGCAAATATCCTCAAGCAACATTTCCTGCTTGCCGCCGAAGCCTCCCCCGATACGCGGCTTGATGACATGCACCCGTTGCACCGGAATCTGCAGGATCATCGCCACCTGACGGCGGCTATGGAAAGGCACCTGCGTGCTGCTGCGGATCACCAGTCGATTGTCGGGGTCCAGCCAACTGATGGTGATGTGGGGTTCCAGCGGACAGTGCTGCTGCCGCTGCGTACGGAATTCCCGCTCGAAGATCAGGTCCGATTGCCGGAAGCCTTCCGCAATGTCGCCGAGTTCCTTCGAGATGTGGCCCGCAATGTTGCGCGACGCGTCGTAGATGTTGGTTGAGTCCGCTTCGTCGTGAATGATGGGGGCGCCAGGCTGGACGGCGGCTTCCATGTCGAGCACGGCCGGCAGCACCTCGTAGTCAACTTCGATCAGACGCAGCGCCTCTTCCGCGATGGCGCGTGTTTCCGCGGCCACGGCAGCCACGCGATCGCCGACGAAGCGGACTTTGTTATCGAGCAGGTAGGTGTCGTACGGCGAGGGCTCGGGCCATGCCTGTCCGGCGGTAGTATGCGGCACCCGGGGAACGTCTTCCCAGGTGAGGACAGCGTGTACTCCCGGCAGTGCCCGCGCCGCTCGAGCATCGATTTTGCGGATACGCGCGTGAGCATGCGGGCTCGGCAGAATTTTTCCGATGAGCATGCCGGGGAGTTGAATGTCGTCGGTAAACGCCGCGCGTCCCGTGACCAGTTTGACGCCTTCAACCTTGCGAAGATTCTTGCCTACCACGGATGTGTTCATCTACTTGCCTCCGCGCGCCGCGGCCAGCACTGCTGCCACTGGTTTGGTATACCCCGTGCAGCGGCACAGATTGCCGGACAGCATGTCGCGTACCTGGGCCTCGCTGGGGTCGGGATTGTGATCCAGTAGCGCCTTGGTGTTGAGAATCATTCCCGGCGTGCAGTAACCGCATTGCACCGCGCCGTGATCGAGGAAAGCCTCTTGTAACGGGTGCAGCGTATCGCCCTCCGCCAAGCCTTCAATCGTCAGAATGTCCTTGCCATCCGCCTGCGCGGCAAACATCAGGCAGGAATCGATGGGTTTGCCGTTGACCAGCACGGTGCATGCGCCACAAGCGCCGGTTTCGCAGCCGCGTTTGGCTCCCACATAACCCTCGCGGCGGAGAACATCGAGCAGAATATCGCCCGGCGCGATGTTCCAATGCTTCGCCTGGCCGTTGAGTTGAACTTTGATGTCCATGGTCTTCATAGCGCGCACCCTGCCTGCTCGGCACACTCCAGCAAGGCGCGTCGCGCCATGACCCGCGTCATTTCGCGGAGATACTCCGCCGATCCGCGGATACCGCTGACCGGGCTGACCGCATTCATGACCGCATCCGATGCGATGTCGATGAGAGTCGCGTCGATGGTTCTTCCGGTCAGTTGGTTTTCGGCCTGCACCGCGCGCAACGGCGCGGGACCCGCTGCGCCTACCACGATCCGTACCCACTTGCAGCTTCCGCGGCTAATCTGCAGACCCGCCGCGACGTTGACCAGCGACACATCGCTTTCTATGCGGCCCAGTTTTTGAAACGACCACCCGATGTGGCCGCCTCCCGGAAGTGCAGGAATCGCGATCTCCACAATCATCGCCCCGCGCAGCAGGAAATCGCTGTGTCCGTTAAGCAGATCGGCGAGCGGCAGTTTCACGCGGCGTCGTGTGTGCGCCAGCACCGCTACAGCATCAAGGGCCACGAGCGGTGTCGAAATCTCGGCAAACTGGGGACGATTGGCCAGCCTGCCGCCGACGGTTGCCATGTTGCGCGTTTGCACCGGTCCCGATTGGGACGCGGCTTTGAGCAGCATTCCGCCGGCGAGCGCACGCGTAACTGATGAGGATTCCACATCCGACAGAGTAGTCGTGGCGCCGATTATCCAGCCGCCGTCCTGCCTGCGGATATAGTTCAACCCCAGATGTGTGACATCGATGAGGCTGCGGACCGAGCGGTCGCCTTGGTTGATGAGATCCGTTCCCCCAGCAAGGAATCGGGCGCCTCCGTTACCAGTCTGAAATAACCGGAGAGCTTCGGGGACACTGCCGGGCCTATAATAGGCCTCGACCTGATCGAACATTGCGCTAACCCCTTGGCAAATTGGAGTATATCAAACGTTGATGAAATGTAATGCAGGGAACGGGCTTCGGCTCGCTGATGCGCGCTTTTGAAATAACGTTGGCCGGATGAGCAACGACTCAGCCGGTACTGGAAGGCGGTTCTCCTAAAACCTCTCGAACCTTCTCTGCCAATCCGTTATGACTAAACGGTTTCTGTATATAGGCAACATCGTAATCGAGCACGCCGCGCTTGCCAATCACATCTGTCGTGTAGCCGGATGTGAAGAGTACCTTTAGATTCGGGCGCAATATCTTCAACCGTTCGGATAACTCCTTGCCGTTCATTCCGGGCATAACCACATCGGTCAATAACAGGTGAATCTCCCCGGAATGCTGTTTGACCAGCTCAAGCGCCGCATTGCCGTCGGATGCTTCGATGACGCGATATCCATGCTGCCGCAGCGCAGTCTTCATGAAGCATCGAACCGTCTCTTGATCTTCCACCACGAGAATCGTCTCGACGCCTGCTTGCTCCGGCGCACTGTCTCTTATCTCTTCGGGCGTTGGACTCTCGTCCATGCGGGGGAAATACAGTTTGAACGATGTTCCAGCTCCCACTTCACTCCAAACATCAATCCAGCCGCCGCTCTGTCGAATAATGCCGTAGACGGTCGATAGCCCTAGCCCTGTGCCTTGGCCTGCCTCTTTGGTGGTGAAAAACGGTTCGAAGATTTTTTCCCGGACGGTCTGATCCATTCCGTGTCCCGTGTCGGTCACCGTTATCAGGACGTACCGCCCGGGCACTGCGTCGGGGTGAGAGGGACGGCCTTCCATGAGATCGGCGTTCTCGGTTTGAATATCAAGTTTTCCCCCATCCGGCATGGCGTCACGGGCATTCACGGCGAGATTCATGATGACCTGATGAATTTGAACAGGGTCTGCCAGGACCTGTCCCAACGAACGCGCCGGATGCATCTCAAGAGCAATATCCTCGCCGATCAGGCGTTGCAGCATGGGCGCGCAGTCCTTGATCGTGGCGTTCAGGTCCAGCACGCGCGGTTTGATGACCTGCTTGCGGCTGAAGGCCAGCAGTTGCCTGGTGAGTCCGGCCGCACGGTCTCCGGCCTTCTTGATCTCCTCCGCGAACGATCGCAACGGATCGCGGGGCTTCAATTGTTTCAGGAGCAAGTCACTGTAGCCACACACCACCGTAAGAAGGTTATTGAAATCATGCGCCACGCCGCCTGCCAGTCTTCCGACACTTTCCAGTTTTTGAGCCTGGCGAAACTGCTCCTCCAGGTGCAACCGCTCGGTTACGTCGCGCTTCACGGCCACGAAACCGAGCCTTTGCCCGGAAGCATCTTTTATCGGGGAGATCGTGGCATCTTCTTCGTAGAGGGAACCATCCTTCTTCTTATTGATCAGGCGCCCGCTCCAGACCTTTCCCTGCATGATGGTGGACCACAGTTCCTGGTAGAACTCCGGCGCGTGTTTACCCGATTTCAAAACCCTTGGATTCTGTCCAATCGCCTCTTCCTTCGAGTAGCCCGTAATCTTCTCAAATGCAGGATTGCAGTATTGAATCGTTCCGTCGAGACCGGTGATCACGATGGTCTCGCCGGCCTGTTCGATAGCAGTCGCAAGACTCCGCATGGTCTCTTCGGCTTTTTTCTGTTCTGTCACGTCGAAAAAAATCGTGGCGAAGAGATCTTCGCCCATAGGTGCCACCGAAATGTTGAAGTGCTTATGGAGCGGCTTGAAGTATGTCTCGAAATCGAACGGAGACTGAGTCTGCACCGCCGAGGCAAACTCTTTCAGGTAGGGCGGAGCCGGCACGCCGTAAACGTCCGTTGCCAGCCGATTCGCCACATTTTCCTGTCTGATGCCGACGATCTCTTCAAACCGGCGGTTCACATCCAGCAAAACATAATTGTCGGGACCTCCACCAGAGTACGTCAGGCGATGTACGGCAACCCCTTCGTGCATCGAGTCAAAAAGGGACCGGTACCGCTGGTCGCTCTGCAGTCTTTCCTGCTCGGCGATCTTCAGATCGCTGATATCGATCAGAAAGCCTTCGGCACCGATCACCCGGTTGCCGTCGAGTACGGCATTTGCCGAGAAGCTGTGGTGGCCGATCGTTCCATCCCGACGCAATCTGGAAAACTCGCCACTCGTTTCCGATCCGCCTCGCAGGAGAGCTTTAAGAATCTCGTCAGACTCGGCCGAATCCTGCGAAACTTGAACTCTGGAGAAATGCAGCCCGATGGCATCCTCTCTGCGAGTAAATCCGTGCATCCGAAGCCACGCAGGATTCACGTCTTCGTAGCACCCATCCAGGCCGATTCGGAAATAACCGGCATCAGTATGTTCTATGATTCTTTGAAACCTTTCGTGCTGAGCCTTAAGGTTTGCTTCTGCATTTTTCCGTTCTGTAATGTCGATGATCGCCGAAACCGCATATGGCTTGCCGTCGAGTTCAATCAACTCCGATGAACTCAACCCTATCCCGATATCGCCGTTTTTCCTGCGGAAACGGCTTTCGAAATTGCGCAAACGGGCGGTCTCCCGGAATTGCTTAATGCTCTCCTCTAATTCACCAGGGTCCGCCCATAGCCCAAGTTCCTCCGCGTCGCGCCCAATGGCTTCCTCTCGCCGGTAGCCGGTAGCGCGTTCAAACGCCTCATTGACCTCAATGAGCCGGCCGCCGTCATTGATATCGCAAATGGTGATGATGGCAGGACTGCATAGAAACGTCCTGGCAAATTTCTCCTCAGACTTTCGCAGGGCTTCTTCTATCCGCTTGCGGTCGCTGATATCTTCGATGAAGCCTTCAATGTAAAGTGGCAGGCCATCCTCTCCGCACACTTTTCGGCTGTTGAGCGAAACCCAGATCACGCTCCCGTCCTTGCGGCGGTGCCGGCACTCGTGTCCACGGACGACGCCATGACGTTCGAGCAACTCGAGAAAATGCGCGCGCCCTTCCGGATCCAGCCAAACCTGTTGAGCCGAGTCGGTGATCGAAGATACGACCTCCTGAGCTGAATCGTAGCCCAGCATCCTTGCCATCGCGTGGTTGGCTTCGAGTACGCTTCCCTCCATCGTTGTTCGATAGATTCCTTCGAGTGCCCCATCGAAAATGTTCCGGAATTTATTCTCGGCTTCCGACAGGGTTTTCTTAGCGTTTTTCCGTTCTGCTTGGCCATGCCGGGTGAGCAGGTCCGTGCTCTCGACTTCGCCGCTTTCCTGGCTGCTTTCCTGCTTCGTTATCCAGAAGCCGGTCACGTCTCCAGCCGGATTTCGGAGCGGAGTTATGGAATGTTTCGCTCTGTAGACTTCACCCGTTTTCCGCCGGCAGACAGCCTCTCTCAGCCACGGTTCTGGACGTGGGGCGGTGCGCGCCAGTTCAGCGAAAGCGAATTCACCCGCGGATTGACCCCGCACTTCGTCTGCAGCGCAGCCCGCAAGTTGAGCGAACTCCGGATTGGCCCATGTAACAATCCCATTCACATCAGTTACCGCTACTCCAAAAGGGAGCGCTTCAACGGCACTGAGCACGGTCTTCGCACCACTTCTACCACGAGTCAGCATTCCGCCCGTATTGTATCGTTTTTTACACTTCGCCCGCAGAAGCCTCACTCGCGACCTTTTTTCTCACCGGATAAAGGTCGAGACGACACTGGTCTGGTACCTACTGCAAAAGTTCGCGCACCACTCCCAAAACGGTCGTGGCTCGGAAGTTGTTGCTGAGCCGCGCGCGTTAAGCAGGCGGTTCCGTACGCCAATTCTTGCAAGTTGATACAAGTCTCGACCCCGCAGGCAAAGTACTTGCGCCACGGCAGTTGTATTAGGGATAAAAAACTAGCCGCGTAAACGCTAGACTGGAAAAGTAGCGATCCATGCCGCTCCCGATCTCCAGCCTGCTCGTTGTACTGCTTTCGTTGATCCCGCTGGCCACGGCGCAGGAGGTAGAGTTCAACCGCGACATCCGCCCCATCCTCTCCGACAAGTGCTACACGTGCCATGGTCCTTCGAGCGTCAGCCGCAAGACCCAACTGCGCTTCGATATCGAGAGCGGGGCGAAGATCGACCTCCCTGGAGGACGCAAAGTGATCGTTCCCGGCCATGCCGGCGAGAGCGAAATGTTCCGCCGCATCAGTTCGGAGAACACCGCCGTCCGCATGCCGCCCGCCTATGCCGGCCGCGAAAAGCTCAGCGATAAGGAAATCGAGACGATTCGCCGCTGGATCGATCAGGGCGCCAACTGGCAGCTATTGTGGTCGTTCATACCGCCGAGACGGTCGGTGCGGCCACCGGTCAGCGATGAGCATTGGCCTCGCAACGACATCGATTTCTTTGTCCTTGCCCGCCTGGACCGGGAGGGGCTGCATCCCTCGCCGGAAGCCGATCGCCGCACTTTGATTCGCCGCGTGAGCCTCGACCTGACCGGCTTGCCGCCCACGCCGAAGGAGGTGGATGCCTTTTTGCACGACACCTCGGCGCATGCGTACGAGAACGTCGTCGACCGCCTCCTCGCCTCGCCCCGCTACGGAGAACGCATGACGTTCCGCTGGCTGGAAGCTGCCCGCTTTTCCGATACCAACGGTTATTCGAACGACGGGGTGCGCGAAATGTGGCGCTGGCGCGACTGGGTCATCGACGCGTTCAATCGCAACCTGCCGTACGACGAATTCACGGTAGACCAGATCGCCGGCGATCTGCTGCCGAATCCTACGCTCGATCAGATGATCGCGACCGGTTTCAATCGCAATCACCGGACCAGCGCGGAAGGCGGCATCGTGCCCGAAGAGTTTCGCGTGGATTACGCCGCGGACCGCACCGAAACCACCGCAACCGTCTGGATGGGTCTCACCGTCGGCTGCGCACGCTGTCACGATCACAAGTACGATCCCATTCCGCAACGCGATTATTATCGGATGTTCGCGTACTTCAATAGCGTCCCGGGCAACGGCTTCGCCTACAACTTCGGCAACGATGATCCCAAGATCAAAGCGCCGCGGCCGGATGAGCAGAAAGTGCTGGAGGGTTTGGCCGCGAAGGTCGCGGCGACGCGAGAGAAATGGGATGCGTTGCAATCCGCTGTTGCTCAGGCTGAACGCAGTGCTGATTTTCGGCCGGCATCCGATTGGACCATTACGGAAGGGCTGACGTTCCGGCAGTCGACTGCCGAAATGAAGCCTGCCGATCTGCCGGTAGCGGCCAGCCCCGCAGGTCCGGCTCGTCACTTCGACGGATCCCGCTACCTCGAAGCCGCTAAAGAAGTGGCCGACTTCGATTACAACGAGCCCTTCACTTTCGCCGCCTGGATCAAACCCGATGCTGACCAGGGCGCAATTCTCTCGCATGCCGACGATTACATGGAGGGTAAAGGGCACGGCGTCTATCTCATCGACGGCAGGATCCGGCTCCACGTGATCTACCGTTGGAGCGATCTGGGACTGCGCCTTGAAACTGTAGAGCCAATCAAGCTCCACGAGTGGCAACACGTACTCGTCAGCTACGACGGCGGCATGAAGGCCTCCGGCATTCGGATCTACGTTGACGGACGGCCGCAGAAGGTCGCTGTGCTGTTCGACGAGTTGATCTGGCCGATGAAGGGTAAGCGTCCTTTCCGGATCGGCGCAGGTGCGGGACTCCGCTTCACCGGAGACATCGCTGACGTCCGGGTCTACAATCGCGAACTTACACCTCAGGAGGCCGCTGTGGTTCCATTGCTGGATACTGTCCCGCAAATTGCGGCTATGAACGCTGCTGCCAGAAGCGCCGCCCAGGCCGACAAGCTGCGATATTGTTTTCTCGAGACCGCGCTACCTCCGAAAATGCGCGCAGTCCGCACACAGTTGCTGGCCGCGAAGAAAGAGTACGACCAATTCCTCAAGACCGTGCCAACAACCATGGTCATGCAGGACATGAATCCCCCGCGTCCAACCTTCATTCTCAAGCGCGGCGCGTACGACGCGCATGGCGACAAGGTGGAACCCGGCATCCTGTCGGTCTTCCCGCCCATGAAGCCGGAATGGCCCGACAACCGCTTGGGGCTCGCGCGGTGGCTCGTGGATCGAAGCAATCCACTCACCGCCCGAGTGACCGTCAATCGTTTCTGGCAGATGTACTTCGGCGCAGGGATCGTGAAGACGGTGCAGGATTTTGGCTCGCAAGGCGATCCGCCGGTCAATCAGGATCTGCTCGATTGGCTCGCCGTCGAGTTTATGGACAGCGGGTGGAATGTGAAAGCGCTGCAGAAGACCATCGTGATGTCGGCGGCGTATCGCCAGTCGTCGAAGGTCACGCCGGAGTTGCTGCAGAAGGATCCGGACAATCGGTTACTCGCCCGCGGGCCGCGGCTGCGTCTGGGTCCCGACATGATTCGCGATCAGGCTCTTTATCTCGCGGGACTGCTGGCGGAAAAAATCGGCGGCCCATCCGTGAAGCCGTATCAGCCGCCGGGACTCTGGCAGGAACTTGCGGGTGGTAAAGGCTACACTCCAGATAAAGGCAACGGGCTATATCGCCGGTCGCTATACACCTACTGGAAGCGGACCGTCGCGCCGCCATTCATGATAAATTTCGACTCCCCGAATCGCGAAGTGTGTACGGTGAACGAGGTCCGGACCAACACGCCGCTGCAGGCCCTTAACCTGATGAATGATGTCGCGTTCCTCGAAGCTGCGCGGAAATTTGCCGAGCGGATGATGAAGGACGGCGGTTCGCAGCCCGGGCAGCGCATCGATTATGCATGGCGTCTGGCGTTGGCGAGACCCGCCAGCGATGCCGAAAAGCAGGTCGTGCTGGAGACCCTGCGGCACTTCGAGAGCCGCTACCGGGCTGATTTCAAGGCCGCGAAAGAATTCCTCGGAAATGGCGATTCGCCTAGGGATAACGCACTGGGTACTGCCGACCTCGCGGCGTACTCGGCGGTAGCAAGCCTGATCCTCAATCTCGACGAGACGATTACCAAAGAGTAAAACCATGGACCCGCTCCTCAGCAGACGGCACTTCTTCTCGCGATCCGCAACGGGCATCGGCGCGGCGGCACTGGCGAGCCTGTTGGAACGCGATGGGCTCGCCAAAGAGCCGGCTAACGCCACCGGCGGACTTCCCGGCTTTCCCAACTTCGCCCCCAAAGCGAAACGCGTCATCTATCTCTTCCAATCCGGCGCGCCGTCGCAGATGGAATTGTTCGACTACAAGCCGCACCTCGTCGACTTGCAGGGAACCGAACTGCCAGAATCCATCCGCCAGGGGCAACGCCTTACCGGCATGTCCTCCCAGCAGGCGAGTTTTCCCGTAGTGCCATCGAAGTTCACGTTCGCGCGATACGGCAAGAGCGGCGCATGGGTCAGTGAGTTGCTCCCGCATACCGCCGGCATTGTCGACGATCTCACGATTGTCAAAAGCGTGTACACGGAGGCGATCAACCACGATCCCGCGGTCACCATGATGCAGACCGGCGCGCAACTCGGCGGGCGTCCCAGCATGGGCTCGTGGATCTCCTACGGGATCGGCGCGGAGACTGAAGATCTGCCTGCGTTTGTGGTGATGATCTCTTCCGGAGGATCGGGAGGACAGCCGCTCTTCGACCGCCTCTGGGGCAGCGCGTTTCTGCCCAGCAAGTATCAGGGCGTGAAGTTCCGCTCGGTCGGCGATCCGGTGTTGTATCTCTCCGACCCGCACGGCTTCGATCGTCACGACCGGCGCGCGTTCCTCGATTCGCTCGGCAAATTAAATCACATGACAGCCGATGCATCCGGTGATCCCGAAGTTTCGACGCGCATTGCGCAATACGAGATGGCGTTCCGGATGCAAGCGTCTGTGCCCGAATTGACGGACCTGTCGAAGGAACCGCAATCCATAATCGATCTCTACGGGCCGGACGCAAAGAAGCCAGGCACGTTCGCCTCGAATTGTCTTCTCGCGCGCCGTTTGGCTGAGCGAGGTGTTCGTTTCATCCAGCTCTACCACCGCGATTGGGACCATCACGCCGGACTGCCGAAAGGTCTGCCTGCAAGGTGTAAAGATACCGACCAGGCGTCCGCGGCCCTGATTTCGGATCTCAAGCAGCGCGGCATGTTGGACGATACGCTGGTCGTCTGGGGCGGGGAATTCGGGCGCACGGTCTACTGCCAGGGCCGCCTCACCAAAGACGACTATGGCCGCGACCACCATCCGCGATGCTTCACGATGTGGATGGCGGGCGGAGGCATGAAGCCCGGCGTCGTGCTCGGCGCCACGGATGACTTTTGCTATAACATCACGGAGAGTCCGGTGCACGTGCACGACTTGCAGGCGACGTTTCTGAATTGCCTGGGGATCGACCACACCAAGTTGACCTATAAGTTCCAGGGCCGCCACTTCCGCCTGACAGACGTGGAGGGCCGGGTAGTGAAGGAGATAATGGCGTAGCACAGCGTGCCCTCCACAGCCTCCCATGCCACAGCCTCCCGTAGGACAGACCATCGTTTTTTGTGGTCTGTCCGGCTGCGCAGCAGCCGCTTTTGGCTCGGTGTCTAGTACAAACGTCAATCTGTCAGTAACCGTTGAGCGGGTTATCGCAATCCATGCCGAATAGCTTGGGATTCTCCCCGATCACCGCTGCCGACACGATATAGAACACATAGTCATATGTCTCATCCGGAATCTTATTCCGGTATAACGATAGTAACTTCCAGAAGTTACGTTCTCGCGGATTATTCGGCATACTCTGAACCAGCGGGAGCACCGACTTTTCGCCCCAGTTATAACATGCCATGACCAGTAATCCCGAAGCCTGCGCATCGGTACTGTACAAGTCCTTGATGTAAGCCGCCGCGGCCTTGGTTTCGCGATCCCAATGATGCCGGTCATCGCCTGGATCCGGCCGCGCTAAATCCACGAGCGGACCGAGCTTGAGGCCATATTTTTCCGCTGTCGAAGGAATGAACTGCCACATGCCCTTCGCAATTCCCGCGTGCGTCGGCGGACCGCTGATCATTTCCTGGAAATCGCTTTCCTGCATCCCTAAGTAGAAAAACTGCGGCGGGAGTCCTTCCGTGAGGAAATCGTGCGCGATGGTTTCGGTATAGCCCTTGTCCCGCGCCAGTCTGACCGCGCGCAGATACCGGCCGGAAGATTTCCATTTGTTGATGTAGTTCTGGATTTCCGTCAGAAACTCGGGAGGCATGGCCACTTCGCACTCGCCGAAGATCCGCGCGACGCGCAACACCAGCTTCTGTTGCTCGCTCATCTTGGGATCGTAAACTTTCAGCGAGGCGAGCAGATGATTGTAATTATCGTCCGCCGCCTTACGCTGGGCCCGGAGGCGGAGCACGTCTGTCCCCGCCTGAGTATTTCCGCTGGCTGCGACCTTCTTTTCGATTTCCGCGATTTCCAGGTCCATGGATTTCATGGAGTAAAAGATCGCCTCTGCCTGCTCACGATTCTTCTTCGCCTGCTGATGCAGATAGAACGCATAGCCGCCGGCCGCCATCGCGCATAGCACCAGCCCGGCGATGATCCCTCCGTATTTCCGTTTCTGCTTGGTCTGGACCTCGGCGAACGCCACCCGGAGCATGCGCGTGTGGTCGCCGATCGAAGGGTCGTTCGCAGGCCCGAAATAGTACTTCGCGGCTTTGCTGTGCTCCGTGTTCGCGGCCATGGTCTGCGAAGGGGCCTGGGAAACTGGCGGCTGCGGCGCGACCGGAGCCGGCTGTTCCGCTCGCGCGTCCACTACAAATTCGACGAACGGCCCTTGAACCCCCAGCCGGATCTTGAGCGTCGTGAACAGCGGCACGGACTGCACCCTCTCGCCGTTCACGAAGATGCCGTTGGCGCTGTTCAGATCGCGGATCAGCCAGGATCCGTTCTCAAACACGACCTCGACATGCCTGCGGCTGACATGCTCGTTCTTGATGCAGACGTCACAGTCGTCCGTACGTCCGATGCGAAATGCCTTGGCGAACGTGAAGACGCGACGCTCGTCCCCTATTTCGGCCCGAACCCGGAGCGTGGGGGCGGAGGGGGTAGAACTCTGCGGGCTGCCCGGGCTCATTCCGGAACCCTCGGGACCGCCACAGGGAGTCCCGTCTCCGCCGGCAACTGAGCTACTATTCCCGGCGACTCGCCATCGGTGCGCGCGTATGCCCGCGCCATCGTATACAACTGGATCGCCATCATCGCGAACGATAGTACTCCTAGAATCCAGCTAACCACAGTCCAAAGCTTGTGTGTCCAAGTTCCGGTCTCGACTGCTATGCCGAGGGTGGCCGGCAGACATAGCACGGCGATGACGCCCGAAGTGGCCACCAGAGCGTAATACACGCCGACAACCCCGCGGCTGTAACTGACGATGCCCCTCCCTCCTGATCTCACGACGGCCATGCGCCGATTGTACGATGCCGTGGCCATGCGGCGTGAAAAGGACCGGTTTCACGGGACGTGGAGGCGCGACATGAACTGCAATATTCGGCTAGCCAACCGCTCCCTAAACAGTCGCGGCCCAGTAAGCGCTTTGTTGCCACCAGATTTTTCTGAGCCGCGCGCGTCAGCAAGCGGTTTGCCGAATTCTGTGTGACGCGGGATGCTAAAATCAGAAATTACGTTCTCCCCGATGGCTCATGTCGTCGCAATCTTTCCGGGATCGTTCGATCCGATCACCAACGGACATCTCGACCTGATCGAGCGGGGATCGCAGTTGTTTGGAACCTTAGTCGTGGCCGTTCTGCAGAACGAGACCAAGGAGCCGTTGTTTAGCGTAGAGGATCGGTTGGAAATGCTGCGCGACGTGGTGAGAGATATGAGCAACGTCGAGGTCGACTGCTTCGACGGCCTGCTGGTGAAGTATGCCGCGCGGCGTGGCGCGCAGGCTATTCTCCGCGGGATCCGTGCGATTTCGGATTACGAGTACGAATTGCAGATGGCCCTTATCAACCGCCGGCTGGAGCCGGATATCGAAACCGTGTTCCTGATGGCCGGTGAGGCCAATTCGTTCATCAGCTCACGGCTGGTGAAAGAAGTAGCCCGGTTGGGCGGCGATATCGCCGGTTTTGTGCCGGTGTCCGTGGCGAACCGTCTCCACAGGCGATTGGCCGCGAACCGCGAGGGTTAGCCGCAGTTTTAGAGAATGCAGGAAGGCCAGAGAAACGAAATATGACACCCACACTGAAAACCGAAACCGCTGAGCGGATTTCCCGAATCAGCGTCTCCTCCACGATGAAAGTCGCGGCCGATGCCGATAAGTTGCGGCGCGAGGGCGTCGACGTCGTCGATTTCGGCGCGGGCGAGCCCGACTTTCCCACCCCGGATAATATCAAGCAGGCCGCCATTCGCGCCATCGAACAGAACTTCACCAAGTACACGCCCGCCGGCGGGACCGCTGAACTGAAAAAGGTGGTCTGCGAACGCCATGCGGCCGATTTCGGCACCAGCTACAAGCCATCGGAGTGCGTCATCTCGGTCGGCGGCAAACACGTTCTTTTTAATCTCACGCAAGCCCTGGTCGACCAGGGCGACGAAGTCATCATCCCGGTCCCGTACTGGGTCACTTACAAGGACATCGTAAACTATGCGGGCGGCAAGTGCGTTTTCGTCGATACCGATGAGAATAATGGGTTTAAGCTCACCGCCGCGATGATTGAGAAGAGCCTCACGCCCCGCACCCGCATGGTGATCATCAACTCGCCGTCGAATCCCAGCGGCGCGGTGCTGGATCGCGAAGAGTTCGAGAAGATCTTCCAACTGACTTCGCGCCGGGGAATCTATCTGCTCACCGACGAATGCTACTGCCACTTCCTCTACGAGGGCAGCCCGTTCTCCATCGCTTCACTGGCGGGCGCAAAGGATACCGTGCTGGTAGCCGGGACGGTCTCCAAGACCTACTCGATGACCGGCTGGCGCATCGGCTTTGCACTCACCCCGGAGCATCTGGCCAGCGCCATGGGCAAGCTGCAGAGCCATTCCACGTCGAACCCGACGTCCATCGCCCAGAAGGCTGCGGTGGAAGCGTTGAGCGGCCCGCAGGATTCCGTTCCGGTCATGCTGGCCGAATACCGCCGGCGCCGCGACTTCGTGGTACCGCGACTGCGACGTATTCCGGGTGTGACGTGCGTTATGCCGGAAGGGGCGTTTTATGCCTACCCCAACATCTCGTGCGCTCTCGGCAGGAACGGGATCGATACGACGCTCGACTTCGCCGACCGGCTTCTCAAGGAGGCTTTTGTTGCGGTGGTCCCGGGCGAAGCGTTCGGCACTGATCAACATATCCGCATCTCGTATGCCACGTCGATGGCGGAACTGGAGCGCGGCCTCGACCGGCTGCAGAAATTTATCGAGAAACAGGCATGATTCCGGGCTCGAAACCGAAAAGAATCGAGCCGGGGTTTCATACTAAGATCTGGGGATCGCCGCGCATTGAGCCTTGGTTCGAATCGCGCGGCGATCAGTTGACCGGCGAAGTCTGGTTTCCTGCCGGGGACCTGCTGATCAAATTTCTGTTCACGTCGCAAAATCTATCGGTACAGGTGCATCCGGATGACGAATACGCGCGGGCTCACGGGAACTTGCGCGGCAAAACCGAGATGTGGCACATCCTGCGAGCGGAACCGGGCGCCCGGATCGCACTGGGATTCCGGCATCCCATTTCAGCTGGCCAACTGATTTCCAGCGCGCAGACCGGCGAGATTATGGAACTGCTGAGCTGGACTGAGGTTTCCCCGGGAGAGACGTATTTCATTCCTGCGGGGACCGTCCACGCGATCGGCGCGGGGATAGCGCTCTGCGAGATTCAACAGAACTCGGACATCACCTACCGTTTGTACGATTACAACCGGGACCGCCCATTGCATTTGGAACAGGCCGCCCAAATGGCCGCTCTGGGGCACCACCCGGGAAAATCGATCCCCTGCGATGTCGCGGAAGGCGTGCAATGCGTTGTTGAATGTCCCTATTTCCGGACCTATCTGGCGGCCATATCCGGGCACAGGAAAGCCCAGCCCAGAAAGTTCGACGGGCCGCTCGGCAGCCGTTTCCTGATCGTTTTGGAGGGCGCCGGGATGGTGAATGGGCTACCTGTCTCCGCAGGGCAGGTTCTTCAGAACCCGGGTTCGCGCGAATGGCTTGTGGAGCCGGAGGAACTCGCGTCCTCCGGCTCATTGAAACTTATACTGACAGGATAAGGCTGCCCAAGGGCAGGCTGCTCTTAGGCAGGCTGTGCAAGCACAGCTGTGTAAGCGCACGTACTATTCTTCATCATCCTCGTCGAGGTCGTCCTCATCCTCGTCGAGATCGTCTTCGTCAAGGTCGTCCTCGTCTAGATCGTCTTCGTCCAGATCCTCTTCGTCGAAGTCGTCTTCGTCTTCATCCTCGTCGAGATCGTCTTCATCCAGATCCTCTTCATCCAAATCGTCATCGTCGAGATCGTCTTCATCTTCCTCATCCAGATCGTCTTCGGCGTCGTCCAACGGGTCGAAGTCGTCGGCGGGACGCGGAGACGCCAACCGGGTGTAATCGTCGTCACGAAATTCCAGTTCGGACATTTGTCAAATCTCCTCGGATACTTCTTCAGTTTACAGTGCGGTTTTCGGCCTGCGAGTTAGAGCTGCTGGCGCCCTAGGCGAGGCCCGGCAGAGCAAATTCTTAGACTACCAGACGCGCTCCAGTACGTTTCCAGGATTCCATGCCAGACCAGTCGAAATCCCAAAGGAGTTGCGGAGAAATCCGGTATTGTCGAAGAGGTAGTGGTGGAAGTTAATCCCGGCATGCCAACCCAGGTTCTTGATAATTGTCCGGTTAACGCTGGAACCGAGAAAGACGGACTTATAGCTCTGGTTGCTGCCGGCGCCCACACCGGTTAAGGCATCGTACCCGCCAGTGCTGCTGACGTTCCAATTCCTCCCAAACCTGTAATTGGCGCCGAAGGTGGCGCTTTGGCGGACCGAAGTCAGGATGAGACCGTTGCCTGGTGTGATTCCGCGCGCGTATGCCAGAGAAAGTGCAACATTCGAAACCTTGTGTCGAAGTTGCACGTTGATATCGGGGGTGTAATTTACCACAGTTAGCGCTTCCTGGACCGACGGAGTACCGAACAGCAGGGTAAGCAGCGGGTTGAGCGGGATACTGGTCAGTCCGGTGTTGTCCATACGGGAGGCGCCCAAGCGGGTGTCGAGTTGGGTAGCCGGGGTAAACGCTATGGAATAAGTGAGGCCAAGAGTGTTCACGTTGGTAGAGCCGTATGCCCCGTCAAAGTTGAAATACGTGTACGAGTAATAGACGCCCGTGGTCACGTGACGGGTGATCCGGTATGCGAGGTCCGCGCTGGCCTGATAACCGGTGTTACCGTACAACGAACTCGATTCCCGGCGGGTCAGAAACCCTCCGCCCGATATGTTAACCGAGAGGCGCGAGGTCATCTGGTAGGTTATATCGCCCTGGGTAAAATACGAGAACACGCGGCCATCAAAAGCTTCCGTCGCCGGAGTTGCGGTTACCAGAGTGGTTCCTATGCCGGAATTGATATAGTCGGCGCCGCTCAAGAGAAGGTTGTTCTGGTTGTATTCCACAGCAGACACCTGAACGCCAAATGAAAGATGACGCGACAAACGGTGATGCCAGGTCATTGCAAGTGCGTTACTGGTGCTGTTATAGGTAGAGTCCTGGGGGTAACTATTGAAATTTCCAGTGAATGTCAGACCGAAGGTGTCTTGCTTGTAGACCTTCTGGCCCATCAGGCTATAGTTCAATTGCACGCCGGTAGCATTGGCGTTCGATAACGACCCGTTGGACTGCACCGCGACGCCGGTCAGACCGGAATTGTATACGACCTCCACTCCGGCCGAGGGTCTGAACTTCGTATTCTTCGGATTCATCGGTTCGCTCGCCGAAATGCCGCGACTCAGCACTGCAGGACCGGAATACTCCGCTGAGGCCTTCTGTTCCGGTGTGGCATTGGGATCATCGATAATATCAGGACCGGATGGCGGCGATTGCCCCTCCGCACCCGTCGTCTGGGCGCCGTTCTGCTGAGTCGCCGGACTCGTTAGAGCGGTTGGGTCACCCGCGTTGGCCTGCCCACCCGCATGATTGCCCGCCCCGCCGGCAGTCTGGCCCTGCTGGTCCGGACTATTTGAGCTCGGGGGCGCACCCGGCGGAACCTGCGCAAAACCGGAGACAGAATATAGCCCGACAAAAGCTGCGATTACAATCCTGGAAGCAGTCATTCATGTGCAAGTCTGACGTGATCGGAAGCGGCTGTCAAGCGGCAACGGGATTAATGTTGCCCGGCCAATTCGGGCAACGGTGGGCTGCAATCCGGATTAAACCATATGGGTACATTGGGGTACTATCTTTCGGGTGGCAGCCGGCCCAATCTGTCGAACACCTCTCTGGTGTGCGACACGGCTAGCGGCTGTCTCAATTCACATCGCCCGTCATTTGCGAGACCGGACGCACCAGTAGAAACAACAGCAATCCCACCACGATCGAGAAGCCGGCCACCGCGCCGAAAATCAAGGGCAGCGGGAATTGCTCGTAAACGGCGGCGACGCGGCCGCCAATGAACTCGCCGTCGGAAATCGAGAGGAACCACACGCCCATAATCAGGCCGCCGACCCGCTGCGGCGCGAGCTTGGTCATGGCGCTCAAGCCCACCGGGCTAAGCGACAATTCACCAATGGTATGAAGAAGATAGGTCAGGGTCAGCCACAGGGGGCTCACGTTCGTCTGGTTCCCCACGGGGATGAGGACGGCGAATCCGAGTCCTACGAAAATGAGACCCCACGCAAACTTGGCGGTGGTGGATGGCTCACGGCTGCCCATCCGTACCCACATCGCGGCAAACAACGGCGCCAGCAGGACTATGAAAATCGAGTTGAGCGATTGAAACCAGCTGGCCGGAAAATCCCAACCAAAAATCGAGAGCCGCGTGTTCCGTTGTGCAAACAGGCTCAAAGTCGAGCCGGCCTGCTCGAATGCCGACCAGAACAATGCCGAGGCGACGAAAAACACAATGATCGCAGCCAGTTTCTTACGCTCTTCGGCCGACCAGTCCGCTCCCTTGAGCAGCCATGCGAAAACCAGCAGCGTAACGATGGTGAGAAACGCGCCGACTGCAAATGAAAGGTTATCCACGGTGAGTTGGATGGCACCGTCCGCCGCGAGCCCCGCGACCAGGCCCGCGATGGCCAGGATCGCCAGCGTGCCCATCAGGGCCTGATAGCGCGCCTTCGGATTGGGCGGCGGCGGCAGGCCCGCGTCACCAAGGTATTTCGCGCCGAGGGTGTACTGGATGAGCCCCGCAGTCATCCCGACGCCTGCCAGCGCCAGACCCCAGCGGTAATTGATCCGCTCACCGACATATCCGCAGATAATCGGAGCGATCAGCGCCCCGACGTTGATGCCCATGTAGAAGATCGAGAAGCCGGCATCGCGCCGCTTGTCCCCGGGACTGTACAGTCCTCCCACAATCGTGCTGACGTTGGGCTTCAACAGCCCGGTCCCGAACACGACGAAAGTGAGTGCGGTATAGAATGCGGGTTCGCCCGGCAGCGCCATGATGAACCAGCCGATGGCGATGACAATTCCGCCGTACAGCACCGCGCGCTGCTGGCCCAGAATGTTATCCGCGATCCATCCGCCCGGCAGACTGAGCAGATACACCATCGCCAGGAAGATCCCGTAGATGATGCCGGCTTTGGAAGTAGAAAATCCCAGGCCCCCTTTGGCCAGAGCGGCGGTCATGAAATAGACCAGGATCGCGCGGACACCGTAGAAACCGAAGCGCTCCCACATTTCGGTGAAGAAGAGGGTGGAAAGGCCTCGAGGATGGCCGAAGAAACTGGTATCCGAAGTGCTATCGGGGGCCGGCGCCGGCATTAAGGCTTGACCGCGGGTGGAGGGAGTTCGCGAGCTTCGACTTTATCCTGGAAACCGGTGCGCTTGTGCGAGCCGTCGCAGAATGGTTTGTTGGCGGACTGACCACAGCGGCACAGGGAGATGATCTTCCGTCCGGCGAGTCCGAATTTGTTACCTTGTGGATCGAAGATCTCGAAATCGCCCTCGATCTTGATCGATCCGTCGTTATTAACCGTTATCTTGGTATCAGGCATTTTGAATTGATACTAACAAAAACAGGCTGCAGCCTGTGTTACGAGGAATTATGATTACACTTCTCCTGGCAGCGCTGCTCGCCTGGCAGGCCCCGGCCAACAAACCCGACGACAAACCTGACATTCTGGCCCCCTATTACCCGACTCCCGAACTGGTAGTTCAGAAGATGCTGGAGTTTGGCGGGCTCAAGCCCAACGAAACCATGTGGGACCTCGGCAGTGGCGACGGCCGCATCGTCATCATGGCCGCACAAACGTTTCACGCCAATGCCTTCGGCGTCGAACTGGACAACGACCTGGCACGGCAAAGTGAAGAACGTGTGCTCAAACTCGGACTGAAAAACGCCCACATCATCCACGGCGACCTGCTGAAGCAGGATTACAGTGCAGCCGATCTGATCACGGTCTACCTGCTGCCCTCCACTATTGACACCAAGGTCAGACCCATTCTTGAGCGGCAACTCAAGAAAGGCACACGCGTTGTCTCCCACGATTTCAACTTCGCGGGATGGAAGCACACCAAATCCCTCACCATTGACGACGATGGAGAGGGGCGCAGCCACACCCTTTACCTGTATGTCCGCTAACGTGGGACGGGCGTTAGCCTGTCTCGCAATCCTCTGTCTGCTGTCATGCGGACGCTACGCGGATTTCACCCTACCCAAGTTAGACGGTCCATCGTCCGCGCCCATCACCCTGACGCTGCAGCCGAAGCCAGTCCTCTCGCCAGGGCCGTCGGGTGAATGGGATTCTTCCGATGTCCTGAACCCGAGCGTGGTCTATCACGATCGACAGTTCTGGAACTTCTATTCGGGGTTCGACGGGTCCGTATGGTCTACTGGCTTGGCCACGTCCCGGGATGGGATCGACTGGACCCGGCGGGGACGCGTGCTGGCTCCGGATGCCGGCAGTTGGGATCGCGGGTATATCGCCGCCAACGGTTCAGCGCTCTGGCGTAACGGTGAGTTTCTTTACTGGTATGAAGCCGGCGATCACGATGGACCCAAGCGCATCGGCCTGGCGCGATCTCCGGACGGGCTGCATTTTCGAAAAGAATCCCAGCCGGTGCTGGATGTTGGGCCGTACCAAAGTTGGGATGAGCGAGCCGTAGCCGACCCTTACGTCATCGAAGCCGGTGGATGGCTCTACATGTACTACCTCGGTCAGGACCGGGCTGTGCCGCCGCATCAGCGTATCGGCGTGGCGAGGTCGCGCGATGGCGTCTCATGGGAAAGGTTACGTTCCAATCCCATCGTTGACATGGCCGCTCCCGGCAGCGGCGGGATGGACGAAAACGGCGCAGGTGAGCCCGCGGTGTTCGTCTGGGGAGGATATTACCGGATGCTGATCACCGGGCGGGATGCGCACGAGCACCGCAGTTTGGCCGCACTGTGGTCGAACGACGGCATCCACTGGAATCGCCAGCCCCAGGTCTTCTCGGGCGATCAGCCGTGGAACCGCACGGTCCTCTGCGACCCGGCGGTCGTGGTGGATGCCGGCGATGCGCGCGTCTGGTTTGGAGGTGGCGACCAGGCCCGACCCGACGAAGGACTCCACGGCCAGATCGGAGTCGGGACACTCCAATGAAGATTGGCATCACCTGCTATCCCAGCTACGGCGGCAGCGGCATCGTCGCTACCTAACCGTAAAGGTGACGTTTCAGCCCAAGTCGCCGAGCGCTAGGAGTTGCTGCCTGAGTTCGAGACAGCGAGCGTCATTCATCGCAAGAACTTGCGCGGTCGCGCGTCCGCAGGCGCCCAATCCTTCAATTTGGGCGCCGCGGAACGAAAAGTGGTCGTCCCGACGGTCGCGCCGCGGATGAAACAGGGGTGCTATCTCGCCCGTTGCTGGATCGATCCCCGTGAGATTGGGCCCTTGTAAAGGTCACAGCGATGGCAGGCCAGCGCCAGGTTGCCGGTCTCGTCCAATCCGCCATGTTGTTTCGCGACGATGTGTTTCGACGTGGTGGAGCAAATCACTGTATGTTTGCGGTAGCCGGCAGTATTCACAACGCGCGCCGGCTCGCTCACGGACGAGTCGCCGCGATTCCGCATCCATCCCTATCGAGTAATCCGGTCCAGATGCCGCCTGGCCTTCAGTTTAAGTATCGAAATGAAGTCCGCAGCGTTGATCAGCGCTTCGTATTCGGCCCGTTCGTCCGAACTGAGGCTTCCGTCGTTGGCCCGTTCGGCTAGACTATTGATTCGCTCCTGAACCGGCAAATCGACCCGAAAGTCGACGAGACGCCGCGCGGACTCCGCATCGAGGCAACGGCTCAAGGGGTCCAGAAGGCCGTCCAGTACGGTTGCAGCACCCATGCCCTTACGTTAGCATGCCGTGGGCGGCCGTATGCCCGCCCTATCCATGGCAATCGAACTGCTGGCAGGCAGTGCCAGACTGGCTGGCAGCCCGCGGAGGTGATCTTCGGTGGAAAGCCGACTTGACTTATCATTCTTACGTATAATTCCCTGGACGGCGTATCTCGGGAGTTGACCCACCACAGGGCAGATCGGTGAGTCGCCGACTACACGACCGAGTGACCCAGCCGTCTTGTTCCGGATGACGTGAGCGGCGTTTCACGGGAGTAGCATTTTCCAATCGAAGAATGATACTGAAATCGACATTTGATTCCAACACAAGATGATCCTGAAACGGAGGATGGCGAGAAGCGACAGGAATCTCCTTTCGCGAGCGCCCGAAGGGCGCTGCCTTGCTTTTGTTTTTCTGATTGAAATGGGTAAGACCGTAGCCGGCGCTGTGGAAATGTGGAAATCGCGTTGTTGGCGATTTCCAAGGGCAGGGGGCGACGGTGGGAAACTCGATGTCGAGCTTGGGCCGCCCATAACGCGAGACGAGAGTTTTCCACCGTCGCCCCCTGCCCGCCATTTCCACAGCGCTTCCGGTGGCTTGGCTCGTCACACAAATCGCGGTGGAACTGGCGATTCCATCTTGCACTGGCGCAACAGTTTTGCTTTGGCCGCACCCATCTTTTTCGCGCATTCGGTGTCGCTGAGGCTTGCGGCTTGTTTGTCCAACTGGGCAAAGCTGATCCCCGCTTTGAGGCAGGCGCTCGCTTCCGGCAACGACTTGAGCTTCTCGTATGGCGTCGCGTAGTCCTCGGCCTTGTACAACCGTTTGCGTTTCCCGCGCGCATCCACCGTCACGGTCGCGAATCCACACGGACGGTGAAAGTTCAGGTAGGGGTTCAAATGAGCGGCATAGAACTTGTGCACTCGCTCGGCGTGTTCTCCGCCAATGTGGCCGTAGCCAATCAGCTTGCGGATGACCGCCCCATTCTTGCCTTCTACCAGGGCGTTGTCCTGGGTGCGGTTGGCCCGGCTCTTGGTGAACTCCGCCAGCAGTTTCCCGAGCATTCCGGCAACTCGCCGATTGATGAATTCCGACCCGTTGTCGCTGTGGAACCCCAGCACCGGGTAGGGAAACTGATGCAGGATTGCTTCCAGCACCGGCATCAGATACTGCTCGCTGATCTTGCTTGCGCAGCCGATCACTTCCCACTGCAGGACGGCGTCCACCGCATTGATGTGATACACCCCCTTGCTCCGATCCCAGTCCCCTTGGTGCACCGTATCCACCCGCAGATATCCCGGTCGCCCTTGCGGGTCTGGTCGCCGCCGCTCTCCGATGGCCACCGGACTGGGCCGCGTCGGCTCGAAGATCGCCGCCTGCTTCCGATACCCAGCGCTGTTGCGTAGATTGTATAGATGTCCTGTCGAAATCCCCGCCAGGCGTTCGTACTCCCGCTTGCCATATTGCTCGAACTCCCGCTTCAGGATGCGGCGCGTTGCCGGCCCGCTCAGCCGCTCGTGCGCCCGATCCACCCCTGCCAATAGACCCACATCTTCGGCCGTGTACTTCCGGACAAACTGGCGCCGGCGGTATACCTTGACCTCCACCTTCCCGCTGGCTCGATACATCCGGATCAGACGCGCGACCTGCGCCAGACTGAGTCCGCTGACCTTGCCTATGTAGCTTCGGATCTGACCCCGCTGCTTCTTGCCTTGACTGCCGTACTCTTGCGCGATGAGTACGCGCTGAGTCCAGGCATATCGCCCGGCCCGGTTCTGTCCACTGAATTCGATTCCATCGCTGGCCTTCAAAAACTCGCTGATCTGGCCTGGGGATAGCTCTTCG
Source organism: Terriglobia bacterium (assembly GCA_963747535.1). GTDB lineage: Bacteria > Acidobacteriota > Terriglobia > Bryobacterales > Bryobacteraceae > CAVVFX01. The sequence goes on along the minus strand of CAVVFX010000020.1, from coordinate 838,671 downwards.
GCATTCTGCATTTGCAATCGCATCCTGCCGCAGCTTGCCTACCCGAGTTTCCACTTTTTCAGGATCATCTTGTATTGGAAACGGATTCGGTTTCAGGATCATCTTGTATTGGACAACTCTGAGTAATCTATGATTGCCCGAAGCGTGCTAACGTTGCTGGTCTACCCCGTCGGCGGTACTCTTGCGTAATGGGACCCCTTCGGTATTCCATCACCGTCACATTGGACGGCTGCTGCGATCATCGTGTAATTCTCCCCGACGAAGACTTGCATCGTCACGCGGTCGAGAACCTCAACCAGGCCGATGCCCTCCTCTTTGGCCGGGTGACTTACGAAATGATGGAGGCGGCGTTCCGGCCGCCGGCGCAAACGGGAGCGAGGCCTGATTGGATGGAACCCTTCGCCCGGACGATCGACGCGGCAAAGAAGTACGTCGTGTCGAGCACCCTGGACCGGGTCGGTTGGAACGCGGAGCTCGTGCGCGGGGATCTAGGGAAGGCCGTTCAGCAGCTCAAGCGGGAGTCGGGTAAGGGACTGTTCATGGGAGGCGTGAAGCTCCCGCTGGCGTTGGCGGAGCTGGGATTGATCGATGAGTACGAGCTCGTGGTCCATCCCAGGCTAGCGGGCCACGGGCCGACGTTGTTCTCGGGGCTATCGAAGCATGTCGACTTGAGGCTCGTGAGCCGGCTGGAGTTCAGCTCGGGGGCGGTGGCGATGCGGTGTGAGCCGACTAATTGGAAATTTGCAGCTCATTTCGCTTGTTCCGTCACTCGTCGACGGACCTCGTCGAAAAAGTTCATCACGAGCGTTACGTGACTCTGGCTTTCGCGCGCTTCGGTGACTTCGGGCATCAACACGACTAAGCGCTTTCCATCGGGCGCGAGATCGAAATTCAAATTGTTACCGACGTCCGCAATCCGCTTGCCGTACCATGGGCGGGGTCTCTCGGGAATAAACGAATCCCCCTTCACTGTGTAATTCGCCACCATGATTCGTTGGTCCTGGGTGCGATAGAAGAACTCATGCCCGGTCCGTGACCACAGCGGCAGGAGTCCGCCGGAATTGGAAACCTGTACCTGTCTGCCGTTGCCCGGAAATGCGCTTACGTAAACTTGCATAGCGCCGCCATCCGCGTTCGAATACGCCAACCAGTGTCCGTCCGGAGAGAAGGAGGGATCGCCGACGGGTCTGCTCGGAGTCTTCAACAGCGGCTGCGGCTCTCCAGCCCGCATCTCGCCCCCCTTGCTCTCGACAGGCAGTATTCGGACCTCATCTTTTGCGCGCGCAAACGCTTCCGTGAAGACCAGCCGCCCCCCGTCGGGGCTAAACGCGTCAGGCCACTGCTGGTTGTTGCTCCGGGTCAACTGCATCGGCGTGCCGCCCCCGTCCGTCTGAACCGCGAACACGCCTCCGACATCAGCGAAGACCACGAAGCGTCCATCCGGACTCCACACCGGATATCTGGTCACACGGCCGTTAGTCAAGCGCGTCTTAATGCCTCGCTGCCAATCGTAAATAAACAGGTCTGAGTTCGGTCCTTGGGTCGAAACATAGGCCAGCTTGGTCCCGTCCGGCGAGAGACGCAGGTAATGGTAGCGTCCCGCCTCCAGGCCGAGGGGCTCGGTCTTTCCCACACTATCCAGCCACTGGGGCGTGCTGAGCCCCTGGCCGCCGCGGATCCGGAACGCGAAAATTCCTGTCGCCGAGAAATCGACCTGTGCAAATCCGCGTGGGATATCAGCAGCAACTTCTGCCAACTGCGTGGCGCCGCCGGTAAGTCGCAAGTGCTTGACATCGAAGGGTGCGGCGAAGAGGCGGCCTTTCGTCACATAGACAAGGTGGCCGCTTGGGAGATACCGGGGATACATCCCGGCGTGCTCCAGTAGCACCTTCCGGCTGTGGTCCTGCAAAGACAGCAAAGCAATACCGGCCTCATCGAAGTTGTTGATCCGGTGACTCACCGTGAACAAAACGAACCTGCCACCGGGCAGGACCTGCGGCCATCTGTGGCAAGCCTCGCCCGCTCCCAACTCAGTGACGGGAACGGCGTTGCCTCCCCCGGACGGTACCTGTGACAAGCCCACACCGGTATTCAGGGCAGCGATGATGTTCCCATCCTCCCCCCAGCTGGCGCCCCTGCCGGAGGGCGCATCACATAAAGATACCGGCTCGCCGCCGTCGATCCGCGTCTTCTTCAGCTTCCCTCCCGCGAAGAAACCGACCCACAGTCCGTCCGGCGAGAAGAAGGGGTCCGTGGCCTCCTCGGTACCTGATAAGAAGGCGGCCTTGGGCTGTTCCAGCCGCCGATGGAGTAGTCGAGACACTCCGCTCTGGTCCTGCGAGACAAACACGATTCGCGTTCCATCCGGAGACAGCGCCATGGCGGGCCCAGCATCGCCTGCCAGCGATACGTTTGCGCCAAGATCGAGATCGAGGCGCGGTGAGGCGCGTTCCGTCCCCTCGGGGCTGCGCCACGGCGCCCACAAAGCGAGAGCGGTCGTAATGGCCAAAACTCCCGCGGCAATCCCGGACAGGCGGCTGCCGGACGCCGGCGAGGGTGTGTCTTCGAGTAGCGTCCACGCATCGCCGATGTCGCGCAGCCGCCGCTTGGGTTCCTTCTCCAGGCAGCTCTTCAACAGCCGCTGAGCTTTGGCCGGCACGCGTCCCCATTCCGGCTCTTTGGTCAGTACACCCGCCAGCGTGTCCGAAATCGTCTCACCTTGGAACAGCCTGCGGCCGGTAAGCATCTCGTACAGCACCACTCCGAAAGCCCAGATGTCGGCACGGTTGTCCACCGCTTTCCCGCGCGCCTGTTCCGGCGCCATGTACGCCGCTGTGCCCATGATCTGGCCCACGCGAGTTGTTTCTGTCGCAAGCACGGCCGATTCTGCCGCCGTGGCGCGCTGCCCGGCAATTTTCGCCAGCCCGAAATCGAGCACCTTGACAGTGCCGTCAGGCTTGATCTTGATATTGGCGGGCTTCAGGTCGCGGTGGATGATCCCTTTTTCGTCCGCGGCCTCTAGAGCTTCGCCGATCTGGCGGGCGATCATCAACGCCTCTTCCAGCGGCATAGCGCCGACTTTGATCCTGTCGGCGAGCGTCGGCCCCTCGACCAGCTCCATCACCAGATAGTTGGGGCCGACATCGTAGAGCTGGCAGATGTTGGGGTGATTCAGCGACGCAATCGCGCGCGCTTCGCGCATGAAACGGGCGTTAAACTGCTGCCGCGTGGTCTTGATGGCGACGGCGCGGCCTAATCGAGTGTCCATCGCCCGAAACACTTCGCCCATGCCGCCTTCGCCGAGCTTGCTTTCGATACGATACGGCCCCGGAAAAACTCCCGCAGCCACTCCGGCGACGCTCGAAACCTCCACCAGTTCCGGAGCGTTCTGGATGGCGGGCCGATCCAAAAATTCGCAGCCGCGTGACTCCGAGAGCAGCAACTCGACTTCACGGCGGATTTCGGGATCGGTCCGGGCCAGTAGCGCCGCGCGCTGCTCCGGGTTCCCTTCGCGAGCTGCGTGATAAAGTTCTTCAATTCGCCGAAACCGCTCAGGGCTCATGAACTGGAAACCGCTACCTCCCCGATCATACCGATTCTAACGGTTTAATTCCTTTGACAACCAAGCCTTGGCAAATTCCCAGTCGCGCCGGACCGTCCGCGAAGAGATGTTCAGGACGGCAACGATCTCCTCCTCTGTCAGGCCGCCAAAATAGCGCAACTCGACCACCTTGGCCTGACGTGGAGCCACCCGCGAGAACGCGGTCAGAGCCTCGTCCACGGCCAGAATGGACCGGTCCGGCCCGGGGGACAAAACGGCTGTCTCATCGATGTTCACATTGGGCGAGCCGCCGCCGCGCTTTTGCGAACCATGGGCGCGCGCCGCGTCCACCAGGATGCGCCGCATCATCTGTGCCGCTATGGCAAAGAACTGCGCTCGCTCCCGCCATTCAACCTCGGTCACGTCTACGAGGCGGAGATAGACCTCATGGACTAATGCAGTAGCTTGCAGGGTATTGCCCGGGCGTTCATTCTTCAGATACCGGCGGGCTATCAGCCGCAATTCCGGATAGACCTTCTCGGCCAGCCGCTCCAGCGCAACCTGGTCACCGCCGCTCCAGGCCTTCAACAGATTCGTGATTTCTGCGGAGGGTGCGTCCATGTACGCCTCTCGCCCTTTGAAAAACAAAAGAGAAAAATTTATAAAACGTGGCCGCTTTCGCCGTCCGGTTACGCCTGTACCGGCGGAAGGAGAATAAAGTCTACCATGATCTCCTTCAGAAAGCAGGAGTCAAAATGAAACACATAGCAACCGTGGCACTGATGCTCAATCTCAGTGTTGCAGGCGTCCACGCACAACAGAGGACCGTGACGATGACGTTTTCGGGTAACGGTGCGGCGGCCAGCACCATCAATCTGCAGTACCCCAACACAAGTGGAGACGAGGAGAATGTCGCCGGGAACGGTGCGCTGGGCCCGTTCACCTTTCGCAATGTCACGGCTGAGGCAACTTCTCCTTCTTCGCAGCCTCCCAGCGCTTGCTCGGGCCCAACTCACCTTTATTTTCTACGTGTGGCCGGCGGGGGCATATTTCACTTCCAGGACGGAAGTCTGTTGAACGTCAGACTCACCGAGGGATCTGATTGCATAGATCTCGTGGCTAATGAGGGCCACTGTACTTTGACCTTGCAAGTCACCGGTGGAACCGGCCGTTTCAAGAATGCGGCCGGCGTCCTTACGTACACTGAGACGGCGCTGCCGGTGTTGGCCGACTCCTCTGGGAACCCCGTCCTTGTTGACGAAACGGGGGAGATTACGGGCACGCTTTCCGGAGTGGGCATAGACGAGGGACCTCAAGACGTGCGGCCATAAGAGCACGGTCCGGCAAGGGTGCTCTTCCGAGGATCGGGGATTCGCGGTCGATTATAGGGCCGGGCGCTCACACGCTGCGCCGTGGTTGGATCGGAGTCAACGATGAAACCTCTGATCGGCTACGGCCCAGGCGTGAACGCCTCGGTCCGCACGACTTGTCAGCGTCAGGACGTTCACTCGGACGGAACGTCGCCTATGCAGACCTTGACCGAAAACGACCCCGGGAAGATCGCTCCTGTGTAAGTCCCCGACACGTCAGTGGGCGGACAGTCGCCCAAATCGTGATTATCCGCCACTTCACGCGGCCATGGTCGATTTGGAATAATAAACGCGCTCCGCTTCGCCGATCCACTTGGACCTGGTGGTCGGCTTGTCGTCGAAGTGCCGCCAGCCTGAATCTCCTAGGATAAACGGCTTTTCTGTACGTAATCCCCACAAGTCGGCTTGTGACTGTGGATAAAGGGCGCTGGCGCCTGTCAGAGGAACACTCATACACTGCTGAGGGCGCAGGATTCCCGTCGCAAAGCCACGCCGCACGAGCAATCGGCCGGCACGCGACTGGATCTTGAGAGACGGGTCCTTATTCTTCACGCCTCTGCTCGACCGCCGTAACCCCGCAACTGACCTCCGCTGCGCGGTTGCGGTCCTTCTGGTTCGTGGCCCTCAGTCAACGCCCCTATTCTCACCACCCGGGTGTCTCCCAAAAACCGCTGCGAGTGAACTTGCACGGCGCCAGCCGGCGGGGCACGAACGATTCAATCCCAGCCGCCGCCTGCAACCTGACCCCTGACTTCTTCGAGGTTTCGGACAGGAGGTTTATTTCCCGGCCTCAAACAATGACCTCGGAAGTTGCGACTGGCGGATGATGCTTGACAACGTCCCCCACGCAACAAGATCGTGGAGGGGAACGGGAACCGTTATCGTCGTGTCTTCGACCCGCCTCTGCATGACTCTATGGCTCCCACGCTGACGGACCGCGGCAAATCCATTGTGTTCGAGAATCTGGCAGATCTCCCAACCGGAAAGAACTCGAAGCCTACCCAACCGGGACCTCAACCTGCGTTATGAAGACATCCCCGTGAAATCGCCGGGTAATCTCGGTTTGGTCCGCGGTCTCGAAAAACAGAGTGAGAGCCTCCGCCAGGTTGGCGCGCGCTTCTTCGATCGACGAGCCCTCACTTGCCACGTCGAACTCTGGACAAAGCGCGACAAACGCGTCTCCCTCCCGCTCGATTATCGCGGTCAAACGGTGTTGGCTCTGCATGATTCGAGTCTACAATACGGCCCCCGGGCACCTGCGCTCCCGACTATCCGTGGGCACCATACAAGGAACTCGACGGCCCTGCTGAGGATGCGGGATTCCTGTCGCAAGACACCGCCGCACGAGCAAACGGTCGGCGCACGACTGGATCTTGGCAATTGACCTCTGCTGCACGGTTTCGACGCTCTGGTTCGTGGCCCTCAGTCAAAAAATCGCAGCAATTAAACTCGCATGGCGCCAGCCCGCAGGGTCACGGACGATTCAATCCCGGCCGCCGCCAGCCTGACTCCTCCCTCCGTCACCCTTCAGTCAAACCTATACTTCCTTCCACCCGAATCACTTACCAATCTCGGAGAACGTTTTCGCCCTCCTCTCTGCTATAACCAAATCAGCCGGGGACCGCTGTACTCGCCGCCCGGCACACCCCGCCAAACCAAGCAGGGAAATCATCGCGGCCCCACGGGACCGCCAGGGAGAGTTGTATCCATATGGCCACCGAGGCTCAAATCGAAGCCAACCGCATGAATGCGCAGAAGTCCACGGGCCCCCGCACGGACGCGGGAAAAGCCCGCGTCAGAAGGAATGCCGCGCGTCATGGCCTCTGTATCACCTTCGCCGCGATGTCCGACGAGGATCGCGACCAGTTCGAGGAACTGCTGGACGACCTCAACAAAGAGCACCAGCCCCAAGGCACCACCGAAGCCATTCTCGTCTACAAAATGGCCCAGGCTTTTATCAGCAGTTGGCGCGCCAACATCCTCCTGACCGAACGCCTCGACCTCAACGACACCCACGACGACTCCAAACAGGTCGCGCTCATGCTCCGCTACTACAACACCGCCGACCGGGCCTTTAACCGCAACCTGCACGACCTCCGCAAGCTGCAAAAGGAACGCCGGCAAGAAATTGGGTTTGTTCCGCAAATGCCCCCGTTGCCGCCCCTCAGGCCGGTAAAAACGCCCAAAATCGACGACGTCCAGCCCACTTGTAGCTCGATCGACCCGAACATTCAGCCCCTCGACTTCATTCAGCCCTGGAAATCACCCGGCGAGCCGCCCAAAAAGGCCGCCTAGCCAATCGAAAATCGCATGCCAGCCACTTCAAAAGCCCAAGGTGGGGCAGGTCGGCACAACCGTGGGGCAGACCATCGTTTTTCGTGGTCTGCCACTACCGCTCCCGGCGAATTTTTCTCACCACGTGGTGCGAGAGCCGCCTTCTGCGGGTCGGCCGGTATTACGGTTGGCAACTCTTCCAGATGACCAGGGTTATAATTATGATTCCGTAACGCGCCGCGTCCCGAGGGGATATTTTTCCGTGAAAATCATTCGACATCTGTATAGTTTTATTGGGTTTACGCTCGTCTTAGGCAGCCTCACCACGAGCCTCCATTCCCAAACCACCCAACAGGCCGCAACCTTCGGTCAGATCATCAATCTGGGATATTCGCCGTCCGATATGGTCCTGGACGAGTCCCGCGGGTTTCTTTACCTGGTGAACACGAACTCCAACCGGATTGACGTGGTCAGCACCAGCACCCAGAAACTGGTTCGCTCCATCCCGGTGGGAACCACCCCCCTGGCCGCCGCGAAGTCCCCGGATAACTCGACGCTCTACGTTACCAATTCCGGTGTATCGACAGTCAGCATCATCGACCTCAATCAAAGTGCCGTTACCCAAACGGTTGCGATGCCGGCCAAGCCGCAGGGCGTCGCAGTCGGTGGCGACGGACGCGCGCTGGTTTCCACGCTGACCACCGCTACCAGTCTCCTCATTCTCGACAAGACGCAGGCGGCCGGACAGGAATTGCTCACCGTTCAAACCCCGCCGACGGCGTCGACGCCAACTCAAATCGGCACCACCAGTGTTACGCGCCCGACCCTCGCCTGGAATAGCAAGCTGATCACCACACCGGACGGTCAGTTCATCATCGGCCTCACGACTCCCACCACGACCACGACTTATCTCTTTGTCTTTGAGGTTGCCTCGGGCACCATTATTAATTCCCGGAGCGTTACCGGCCAATCCACGGTGCTCTCCGTATCGCCTGATGGTTCGCGGTTCATGGCAGGTTTCACCCTCTACGATACGGCTACCCTGGGAGTCATCGCGCAGGCCAACAATGCCAACGCGCCCTGGACCATTGCTACTCCTTTTAGTGTCCAGACCAATCTGGGCGGCAGCATCTTTACTCCCGATGGCACCAAGGTTTATAGTGCTTTCAACAACGCGGTGGCCGGGACTCCGACGCCCCCGCCGCAGTCTTCCACTCTGTTTGTCAACGATTCCAACAGTCTGGGGATTCAGCTCGGCATCCGGCTCCCGGAGAATATTCTGGCCCGGATGGTCATGACCTCCGACGGAACCAAGGCCTGGAGCCTTTCCCAGTCCGGTGTGACTTACCTGCCCCTTTCCACCTTGTACAACAACCCCATTCTGCAGCTTTCGAGCACGGTGGTCTTCATGGCACAGGACCCCTGCAATCCAGGCCTGGTGACGGGCCAGCTCCAGGTTCTGAACGGAGGGCAAGGCACGCTCACTTTCGGTGTCAATATTCCGACCACGTCCGCCCTGACCTACCAGGTGAACACCGGCGTCGCACCCGCAACCATCACCTTCCAGTACGAACCCGGGCGCGCCGGTGAGACCCGCCAACCCGGTACCAATTTGATTACCGGGGGCGGTACATCTGTTTCCGGCAACCCGATCGACGTCACGCTGTACTCGTCGAACGCGATCAACATTCCAGCCAACATTCGGGTCTACATGAACTACCGGCAGTCGGACCAGCGTGGCGTAGTCTATCCCGTTCCCCAGATGCCGAACGCGAACTCCACCGCACCTCTGACCGGGACTACCGGCGGCAACGAAGGACTCTGGGATATCGTGCTCGATAGCACGCGCAATCTGGTCTACATCACCAATTCCGGCTACAACCGGATCGAGGTGTTCGACACGGTCAATCGCGTTTTCCTCAACCCGATCCCGGTCGGCCAGATGCCGCACCAGATGGCCCTGAGCTCGGACAGCAATACGCTTTATGTCGGCAACACGGGGGGTGAATCGATCAGCATTGTGGATCTCACCCAGATGGCAGTGGTTGGCAGGGTCGCCTTCCCCGCAATTCCGCGAACGGGCGGCGGGACGACCGCGACGGTATCGAATCCCCGCGCCCTCGCTTACGGTCTCTCCGGACTGCAATTCCTCCTGGCGGCCGGCACTGCGGGCGCCGCCTCGCAATGGGAAGTCTTCGGCAATACCGCTACGGTCCGGGCGCCGGATACCGTGACACTCACCGGCACGGTCAACACGCTCCCCGCACCCTGGCAGATGATGATGGGTTCGGCGGACGCCAGCACCATCCTGACTTTCGACGGGACCGGCAGCGGCTATGTTTATAGCGCCTTGAACGATCAATATGTCGTCAAGGTAACAGGCCTGATCGCCACGCCGATTACGGGCTTTTACACTCCTCTGGGAGTGGCTCCAGACGGCTCCTACTTCACCATCGGCCGGTTCGTTTACAATAATTCGCTCACGGAACTCTACGACGTTGGTACCGCACGCAACACGGTAGCGACGTACCCCCTAACCACCAGCACTTATGTGCGGATGTCCACTCCGGTCAAGTCGACGATCACGACGACGCCCGCTGACGATCCGCGCCCATTGATCGACCTGGTGAACTTCCAGACTGGAGCGGTCCAGCAACTGGCAGTAGCCGCCGAGAATCCACGCTTTACCTTGCTGGGCACGACGCGCTATAACGTTTCGCCGCGCCAGATGGTGGTCGATGCGAACTACGTGGCTTACGTGCTCACTATTTCCGGACTGACGGTCATTCCGCTGACCCCCAACGGCGTACCGACGCCCGCAGTCATGACCGGGACCATGGGTATCGTCAATTCGAACGACGGCACTCAGAACATCAAACCCGGAACTTTTGTCAATATCAACGGAAGCGCTCTGGCGTCTACCGGTTCAGCAACGACCACGCCCCCTCCGACGGTACTTGGCGGCTCCTGTGTCACATTTAACGACGTGCCGCTGCAGTTGCTGAAGACTTCGGCGAATCAGATCGTCGCCCAGGTTCCGACCAACATCGTCTCCGGCACGAACATCGTGGTGGTCCACTCGCTCGATAACGCGCAGGCCAGTACCCCGGTAATGGTCACGGTGCAAGACGCGGCCGGTTCGTCGATCCGGTCCGCCAATATGGGCTCTCAGTAAAGGCGCAGGCTGAAGCCTGTGTTACGCCCGTGGGAAGGCTTTTGTCTGGCGGTGTTTCTTGGCCTGATCGGCTGGCAGCTCTTTGTCCGCCCGATTACAGGACTTTCGGATAACAACGATTTTGCGAAAGTCCTGGGCCCGGCTCACGTCTGCCAGGCTCCCCGCGAAAACCTGAACACCTACTTCGTCAGCGGCTATGATGCGGGACCGAAATGTGCCTGGCCGAGCGGCTTCACTTCGACTGAGATCCTGCTGGTACGTGTGGCACGCTTCCTCAGCCGTCCCTTTACGGGTCGTTATCATTTCGATCTGCGGGCGTCCGCCGCGGTGCATCTCGCGATTCTGGCCGCCGCCATGGCCCTTTTTTTGCGCGTAACCCGCCGCCAGCGTCCCTTGGTCCGGTACTTTCTTCCTCTACTCGCGATCCTGATGTTCACCGACGTCGCGTATGTCGCCTACCTCAACTCCGCGTACATGGACAATGCGTCCTGGGTGTTGTTCCTGCTCCTGGTGAGCATTGCCGCACAGGCCAGTTTGGGGCCGGCCCGCTGGGTTGCGCCGGCCTACGCGATCACCGGAATTTTGCTGATTTTTTCCAAGGCCCCGCACGCGGTTCTGGGTATCCCGTTCGCCGGACTCGCGGTCTTCTACGCCTGGGCTAATCGCGATACCATCCAGCGCGCAATCTGGTCCGTGACCGCGGCTGCACTTCTGATCTCCACCGCGCTGATGCCGCAGTTGACACCGTCTGAATACCGAAACATTTCTCTCTATAACCTGATCTTCTTCCGCCTCGCCCCCGGTGACCGCACGGTCCTCGCCAAACTCGGCCTCGAGGCAGACTATGGGAAATGGATTGGGACCGATGCCTTTTACACGGGTTCGCCATTACCCGATCCCGACTGGTCGCGTACCTTCGTTTCGCGCGTATCGTTTAGCCGCGTGGCCTTGCTCTACCTCCGACATCCGACGATTGCGCTCCGCGAGATCGAACGCGATTTGCGGGACAGCACCTACTCCATACGCCCAGTCTACATGGCCAATTACCGGCAGTCCGACGGCTTTCCCCCGCATACGGCCGCGACGAGGTTCAGTGCCTGGAGTACCCTCCAAAGCTGGATGAACTGGAATTATCCTCATCACCTGCTGGCGCTTTACGCGCTGCCCCTGCTCGCTGCCGCGTTCTTCAGGTTCCGGCGTGTGCCGTCCGGCGGAGGGCTGCTTCCTTTAGCCGTAACGCTCATGATCGCCGGCGTCTGCGAGTTCCTCATCTGCGCTTTGGCCGACGCTATCGATACCAATCGCCATCTGTTCCTCTTCCAGGTCATTAGTGAAACCCTCATCCTCCTGATAGCCGGCTGGGCTATAAGTCTGATTAATCGGCGAAGCCATATGGACATCCCTTGACGCCAGGTCCAGGCGGACCGCCCTGGCAAGGCGTGTGCGTTACTATAGCCTCTGAGATGTTAAAGTCGTGGCGTGGATCGGGGTGGGAATTGTTCTGCCTCCTGGTATTTTTGATCCTGGTCTCCTACCAGATTTTTCTGCCGCCGGTAACTGGCCTGGCCAATAATTCCGACTTCGTGTATGTCCTCGGCAAACTCTCTATCTGCCCGGTGGATCGCGAGAAGCAGGACAACGTGTATCTGGTCACGGACTATTTCGTCGACCCGGTACAATGCACTTACGACGTCGGCCTCGTGTCTACCGAAGTGCCTTTGACGATCGCCGCCACGTACCTTTCCGCACCCTTCACCGGAGAGAAGAATTTTGATCTCCGGGCACTCGCCGCCTTGCACCTGGCTGTTCTGGTTCTGGCTTTCGGTGTTCTGCTCTCGGTCACGCGCCGCGCCGGGACGGCCGTGCGTTACGGCGTTCCAATTTTGTTCATTGCGATCTTCAGCGATGTCGCCTATACCTGCTATCTCAACTCGGTCTATCTGGATGCTCCGTCATTTGTGTTGCTGCTCGCCACTGCGGCGTTCGCTGCGGCCGCATCCCTCAATCATGGTTCGCGGTGGATCTCCGCGGGATATGCCGTTTGCGGCGTGGCGCTGGTGTTCACCAAGTCTCAGCACGCCATTCTCGGACTGATATTCGCGGCGCTCGCATTGGTTCTGGCTTTCCGCCCGGCGAGACGCGCCATCCGCATCGAGTGGGCTGTCATCGCCGCGCTGCTGGCTGGATCGACTGCGACGATGCTGTCGCTGACTCCTCCCCATTACCGGCTCTTCGCCCTCTACAACGTGATTTTCGGACGTCTCGCGCCCCACAGCGACGCGCCGTGGGATGTCCTGAAGGAAGTCGGATTGGGCGATGACGACCTCAAGTATTTGAGTACTCACGCGTACGTTCCGAACGCGCCAGTCTACAACGAAGCATGGTCGGCGGATTTCCTGCGGCGTACCTCCTTTGGCAAGTTGATGTGGTTCTACGTGCGCAATCCGGATGTCGCGTTCAGCGAGATGAATCGTGACCTGATTCACGCCGCGCCGGTCCTGCGGCCCCAGGACATGGCCAATTATCGCGAGAAGGACGGCTTTCCACCTCGTGCCATGGCCAGCCGTTTCAGCCTGTGGAGTACGATTCGCAGCGAATCGATGGAGGTGTTTCCTTACCAGATGCTGCTGATCTACCTGGCGCCCTGGGTGGTCTGGCTGGCCGCGTGGAAACGGCCCCAAATGCGATCGCCTCTCCTGCCCCTGGCGTTGGCGCTATCCGCCGCCGGCGTGATGGAGTTTGCTATGTCGTCGCTGACCGACGCCCTCGACACTTCACGCCACATGTTCTTATTCCAGGTGATCACCGAACTGCTGATCCTGATGATCGCCGCGGCTTTGCTTCATCTGGTGGACCGGTGGCGCCGGACGCACCGCGCTGAGACGTCAGAGTCGGAAGACGCGAAAGAAGTGTCCCCACCTGCAGCAGGCCATCGTTTTAGGTGGTCTGCGCATCGCCCGAAGGCAGCTTGGGAGATCCTCTGCTTTGTGACGTTTTTTGGCCTGGTCGGATATCAGCTCTTCCTTCCTCCCGTCACCGGTCTGGCCAATAACGGGGATTTTCTGAAAGTGCTCGGTCCCTGGTCGATATGCTCGGATCACCAGCCGCAGAACAATAAGTCCCTCGTTACGGACTATATCGTGGAACCCCGGTGCCAGTTTGATCTCGGCATCCCGACTCTCGAAAGGCCACTCGCAGGTGCCGCTCGCCATCTGTCCGCGCTCTTCCTGGGGGAAAGACGCTTCGATCTTCGATTTCTCGCGGCTATGCACTTGGCTATTCTGCTGCTGGGGTTCGGAATCCTGCTGCGCCTGACCCTCCGTGCCCCTGCACCGGTCCGTTATTGCATACCGCTGCTTTTCATTCTGATTTTCAGCGATGTGGCCTACACCGGCTACTTGAATTCCGCCTACATGGATGCCTCAGCCTTTGTTTTGCTGGTCACCATGACGGTTATCGCGACTGCGGCATGCCTCAGTCGCAATCGCGGATCGGGGCTGATCACTCTCGGGTATCTGATCGCGGGACTCGCACTCGTGTTTTCGAAGTCGCAGCACGCGCTGCTGGGGGTGATCTTTGCGATCGTAGCGGCGGTCTTCGCCTTCCGCTCCACAACCTTGTGGCGGCGAGTCCGCTGGGCCGCGGTGGCGCTGTTACTGACCGGCGGCGCGACAACCATGCTGGCGATCACCCCGTCGAGCTACTCGCTCTTCGCTATCTACAGCGTCATCTTCGCGCGCCTGGGCCCCCATTCCGCGGCTCCTCTCGCGATGCTGAAGGAGCTAGGCCTCGGCGAACAGGATCTGCAATACATGAACACCACCGCGTACACGCCGGGAGCCCCGATTTATACCGAGCTTTGGGCCGAGGACTTTCTGCGCCGGACCTCCTTCGCCGATCTCATCGTCTATTACCTCCATCACCCTTCCGTGCCGCTTCTGGAGATGGACAGCGACCTCAAGCTTGCAGCGCCGGCGATGCGACCTCCCGAGATGCCGAATTTCCGTGAGCAGGACGGAATTCCGCCGGGTACCATGGCTACGCGCTTCAGTTTCTGGAGCAACCTTCGCAGTGCGGCCCTACGAGCCTTCCCCTATGCTGTTCTCTTGTTCTATCTGGCGCCATGGGTGGCTGCCATCGCTGCCTGGAGGCGCAAAATGAACAACTCCGATCGGCTGGTGATGCCGTTGGCGCTAGCGCTGTCCGCTGCCGGGGTGATGGAATTCGCCATGGCGACGCTGACCGACGCTCTAGACAGCGCCCGCCACCTGTTCATTTTCCATGTGATCACAGAATTACTGATTCTGCTGATCGCTGCCGACATACTGAACCGGCTCGGCAACAGAAGGCCTCCGCTCGTGGAACGTTGGAGGCCGGCACTACCAACGCGCCTGATGCGGAGTGTCCCTCGCGCGAGTGTGATTAAATCTGTAGCGTGCACACCATTCAGCATTTAGCCGCTAACCGCGGGGCAGGCCGCGGTCTAATGTGTCTGCAACTCGCGCCTTTGCCGCCGCGAGCGAAGTTTGGCCGCAGTTTCTGGAGAGGTCTTCCGGGTAGACTGGCTCTCGCGTCTCTGGTGTCTCTTGGGCTCCTGGCCGGCTGCGTTACCGCCGCGACACGTGAGATTCTCCTGATTGCCGGTCCGCCCAGCCATACTCCTTTGGCGCACGAGCAGAATGCCGCCGCCATCCTCTTTGCGAGATTCCTGAACCAGGTGCCGGGAATCCATGCGACGGTCAGCAAGAGCGGCTGGCCGGCAGATGATAGCCTGATCGCCAATGCCGATGCCATCTGGGTCTTCTGCGATGGCGGGGAGAAACATCTCATCGCCAGGGATGATCATAGAGCGCAGATCCAGGCGGCGGCCGACCGCGGCGCGGGTCTGATGTTCTACCACTACGGGGTTGAACCACCCGACAAATCCCTTCACCAGGAGTTTCTCGACTGGATCGGCGGGTACTTCGAATTGAACTATTCCGTCAATCCGGAATTCGTCGCCGACTTCACTTCATTGCCCAGGCATCCCATCACGCGCGGCGTAGCACCCTTCAAGATCAAGGACGAGTGGTACTACAATATGCGCTTCCGCGACGGCCAGAAGGGCATCACCCCGATTCTGGTCACGACTCCTCCCGCCAGCAGCCTCTCCCGCCCCGACGGACCGCACGAGGGCAATCCGGACGTCCGGCGAAAAGTGGGACAGCCGCAATGCATGATGTGGGCCTACGAGCGCCCCGGCGGCGGCCGCGGAGTCGGCTATACCGGTGGCCACTTCCACCTGAATCTGGGAGACGACAATGTCCGCAAACTGATTCTGAACGCGCTCGTATGGGTTGCCAAGGGCGAGGTTCCGCCAAACGGCGTCCCCTCCCAGGTGACCCACGACGACCTGATGCAGAATCTCGACCCCAAGGGGAAATAGCCGCCAACAACATGCCGGTGCGCGACGAATCCGAGCGCACGCGTTCCTGGCGGAACATTGGTTCATTGCAGGATTGAGGCGACCGCAGCATTTTCCCTGGTTTGCCGCTGTATGCTGTTAATATGTGTCTCCTGATCATAGGGATCGCTTTCCCCCGCCTGATACTGGTGCTGCTGTTTTTCTTCACCCGGTTCCTGGACCGGGCTTATCACGGATTACTGATTCCCCTGCTCGGCTTCTTCTTTCTTCCGCTGACGACGCTGGTCTACGCCTGGATCCTGAATAGCGGTGGCAGCCCGCAGGGGGTCTATCTTATCGCCCTCATCATCTGCGTGCTGGCGGATCTGGGGCTGATCGGGCAAACCGCGCGGAGCAGATACAACTAAGGGCGACGGGACCAACGGATGAATCGAAGAGACCTTGGACGGATCGTCGGAGGAGCAGCGTTGACCGCGGCATCCTACCAGCGGATTTTGGGAGCCAATGACAAGCTCGGCATTGCCCTCATCGGCAGTGGACGGCGTGGGCGCGAGGTTATGGCGGCCTTTCTCAAAGGCGGGCAGGTTGAACTGCGAGCCATTTGCGACATCTACGACGTGCAGCGCCGGCGCGCCATGGACGTTCTAGCCTCAGCTGGTGAAAAGCCGTTTCAGTGTACCGCGCACGAGGAAGCTCTGGCCCGTCCCGGTGTCGACGCTGTGTTGGTAGCCGTGCCTGACCACCTTCACCTGAGCCTCGGCTGCGCAGCGCTGGGGGCCGGTAAACACGTCTACCTCGAGAAGCCGACCACTCACCGCTACGGTGAGCGGCATCAGTTGCTCCAAGCGGTGCGGGCCAGCGGTAAAGTGCTGCAGTGTGGGACCCAGCAGCGTAGTGGCGCGCACTACCAGCAGGCGAAAGAGGAAATATTCGACAAGGCGAAATTGGGCAAAGTGGCTATCGTGAGGACCGCGTGGAGCAACTTCCCCTGGCAGGCGCGAAACATCACTCCGGCGCCCCAACCGGCGAGCCTGGACTGGGACCGCTTTCTCGGGCCCGCGCCGAAGCGGCCCTACGAAACGGCCCGCTACGATTCGTGGCGATGCTTCCACGACTACGGCAACGGGTTGCTGGCTGATATTTTGACTCACTGGGCCGACGTCGCGCAATGGATGATGGGCGAGACGGAGCCGGTAAGCGCGGTAACGTTAGGGGGCATCTATCAATTGAAAGACGGGAGGGAGAATCCCGATACCGTCAGTGCCATCCTGCAGTACAAGGGCGGCTGGAACCTGACGTTCGAATCCAGCGTTCTGCCCCTGAACGACGATCGGCCGGGAGTCGTGTTTCTGGGCACCGCCGGCACGCTTGAGATCACGCGGGGCGATTACCGGTTCAAACCACGGAAAGGCGAGGTCGTCGAGGTCCGCGCTTCGGGTTCACTTGAAGCTGCCCACACCGCCAATTTCGTCAATGCGGTTCGTAACGTTGGAGCGCTCAACGCACCGGTCGAAGCCGGTATCGCAGCCTGTAATCCGGTGCACCTCGCGCTCGAAGCGTACTGGAAGAAGTCCCGCGCCGAGTGGGGAATGCTCTCATAAGAAGTCAGGGCTTCGGCGAAATGCACCACCGATGTTAGACGATTACGCAAGAAGGTGTTCGATATAACCATTTGCATCCGTACCTATCAGGAGAGTATAGTTCTATAAGCAGTACGTACCAGGAGGCAGTCGTGAAGAAGATCGTATTTTCGTCCATTATGGCTCTGTCGCTTTTCGGCCTCAGCGCCTTTGCAGAAGAATTCAACGCCTATATCAGCGACTCGAAATGCGGCGCCAAGCATGCCAGCGACATGAATGCCAAGTGCGTTAATGGTTGCGTGAAGGGCGGCGCGGCTCCAGTCGCAGTTGTCGGCGACAAGGTTTACAAAGTAAGTGATCCGTCCAAAGTCATGGACCAGCTAGGCAAGAAGGTGACCATCACCGGGAAAGTCGATGGCGACACCCTGAACATTGACAGCGTGAAGTCGGCGGAATAGGTATCCTTGAGCGGCCGCGGCGCGACAGTGTGCCGCGGCCCGCACACCTGTGTTCCAGTTACCCCAGTAATACCTTGATCGACTCCCGGCAGAAGGCCGGAAGGTCGTCCGGTTTTCGCGACGTAACCAGGTTGCGATCAACCACTACTTCACTATCCTCCCACTTAGCCCCCGCATTGCTAACGTCGTCTTTAATCGCAAAGAAAGACGTGGCTCGCCGTCCTTTGAGCACTCCGGCCGAGCACAGGATCCAGGGTCCGTGGCAGATCGCGGCGACCAGTTTGCCCGCGGCGTCGCAGGCTTTGACGAACTTCATGGCTTTCTCGTGACGACGGATGTAGTCTGGCGCGAAACCGCCGGGAGCGATCACGCCATCAAAATCCGCGGGATCGAGCTGATCGTATGACAAGTCCGCCTTCACCGGGTAGCCTGTCTTGCTGGTATAGGTGGCGCCGGCGACAGCTCCCGCACACAGGACTGATGCACCCGCTTCTTTGAAGCGGTAGTAGGGATACCAGACTTCCATTTCCTGATATAAGTTATCGACCAGGATGACGATCTTTTTTTGCGTGAGTTCCATGCCTTCCATTGTAGGTTGACCAAACCGTTCACGGGCTACAAGCCCCTGTTGCCGTCTGCGCCGTGGCTGGCTGCCTGCCAGTCCTGTTCCAGCATGCTATACACGTGGAGGTCGACAAAATGGTCGTACAGCCACTCCGCTTCACGGAGCGTACCTTCGTAAGTGAACCCCAGGCGCTGGGCAATGGCGCAGCTCTTTTGGTTCCCGGTGGCGCAGCGGATCTCGATGCGATGCAACCGGTAGTGCCCAAACGCCTCGGTAATCACAGAGCGGCAAGCTTGAGTCATAGTCCCACCGCCACGGTATGCTTCGGAAAGCCAGTAGCCGATACTGGAGCTGCGATGCCTGGCATCGATGGCGTGCAGTCCGATCGCGCCGGCTAACTGATCGCCAATCCAGATACCCGCGGAGAATCCATTGGACGCTTTGTATCGCTCATAAGATTGGCGAATGTGCTGGGCGGTATCAGCCGTTGTATGTGACCAGTCCAGCCACGGCAGCCACTGGCGCAAGCCGGCCCGGTTACGATCAATCAACCGGCATAGACGGTCAGCGTGGTGTTCTTCGAAGAGACGAATCTCTATGGGACCTTGGGGTGAGATTCCTGCGGAAATAGGGAACATATCGTCGCAATGTTACGTACGATCTTAGCAAACGTTATGCAAAACGTAAGTCACTTCGGTACTAAGCGATCCACCATTGCCGACTGGGCTTTTAGTGTGATCGTATTCCTCTTCGCCACCAGCACCATCGCTCAGCCGTTCGTGATTCCGAGTGGATCCATGGAGAGTACTCTCATGACCGGGGATCACGTGTTGGTCGATAAACTGGCCTATGCGCCGCGGGGCTCGTTCGCCATGCGCGTGCTGCCGTACAGCGATGTCAAACGCGGTGACATTATCGTATTCCGATGGCCGCCGGATATCTCGCAGAACTACATCAAGCGCGTGATCGGGGTCCCAGGCGACCGGATCCGCATCGAAGACAAGCAGGTATTCCGCAACGGCACTAAGCTTGTTGAACCCTACGCGCAGCATGTCGACTCGCGCCGAATTCCGTACCGGGATGACTTTCCTTCAGCCGTCGTGCCCCTGGAGGTCACCGCGCAAGCGCGGTTGATGTTGAGTGAGAATGTCCGGGCCGGCGAGCTAGTCGTGCCAGAGGGAAAATACTTCGCCATGGGCGACAATCGCGATAATTCTTCCGATAGCCGCATTTGGGGACTGGTGCCGGCAGAAAATATTATCGGCAAGCCAGTCCTCGTCTACTGGTCCTATGAAGCTTCGACGGAGGACCTGACCAGCTATAGCGCGCGCCATTTTTTCGATGTCGCTATGCACTTTTTTTCGAAGACGCGGTGGGATCGCATGTTCAAGCTGATCCGAGCCACGTAGCACAGGCTTCAGCCTCTACGTTTCTAGTAGCCTGGTCGGCGCCACTGGCGCCGCCACCCTAATTTCGCGGCCCGATGACTTCCGTCCGGCCGGTCAGCGGCTGGACGACGAGCCCGCCGCAGACTGCCACGCCGGTCTGCATCAAAGCATGCAGGAAGTTCTGTAGCAGCGCGTAGAACACCGGCTCGGTCAGGGGCTGTTTGCCGGGCAGCCGAAAAGATGCGGGCAGTTCCTTAGAGATCCGGATGCGGACCGCATTGGGCTGGTTTTTGCCCGAGCGGTCCTTTTTATTGGCCAGCGAGATGGGCGTCTGCATCACCATGCCGGTTCGTCCATCTACGTAGAACTGGCATCGCGAAAACCATCCCAGGTTCCCTTGATCCGCGGCATCGAAGAGCAATAGCGGAGCCGAGCGGCCCACGGCCGTCAAATCCAGAACGATGCCTCTGGCACTGTCTTTGACTCGTGCATCGAAGCCTGCCTGCCGCGCTGCGGCGGTCACCAGCTCGGCGTCGAGCTCCAAAAGAATTAGTTTGTGTTCGCCTGCTTGTAGAACTTGCATTGGAATGCTCCGCCTTATGCCAGCCTGTCGTTTCCCTGCAGAGCGGAGTTCAGATCAGGAAAGAATGGGATCACGTTCAACAGCCGGGTCATCCGGAACAGTTCGAGAACATTGGTCTTCGCTCCTACAATGCGCAACTCGGCACCCCTCTGGGTAGCCTTTCCGAAACAATATGCCATGATACCGATGCCCGTGCTATCGATGTGGCTGACCCCGGAAAGATCCATAATAATCGTCCGGGCGCCCTCGGTAATAGCCCCCAGCATCTCCGGTTCGATATGGCGGCTCTCCGGACCGAGCGCTATGCGTCCGCCGATTTCAATTACGGCGACCCCACTTTCTATTCCTCGCCTTTCGATCTTGAGATGCATCGTCTTCGAAGCAACTAGCATACCGCGAGCGGCGGAGGCAGGTTTGTAGTACGATAGACCAACACCAGCAGAAAATTATGGGATGGATCTCACAATTCGTCCTCGGCGTCCAATTTACAGGCGTATGCCTGGCTGTACAGCCCATCGAGATTCTCTTCGATTTCAAAACGCCGCCGGAGACGGCTGTCGTAAGTGTAATGAAATCCGAGATCAGGGAGATCCTGGGGCCGGCGCAATTGGACCTGACTTTCCAGGGGCTGGGCGATGCGGACTCACTCGAGAGATTCCAGAAGATTATCCTGGTGCGTTTCCAGGGAGTTTGCCAGGCTGGATGGTCCGTCGATCCGGTACAGTTGAATCAGCCCGCGCTGCTCGATTCCCCTGCGCTGGGTCGCACAGAAATCTCTGGAGGACGGGTCATGCCGTTCGTCCACATTTTCTGCAACGAGGTGCGGGCATTTGTTCCGGCCGTATCGAAGACACCGCAGGACCAGGTTTACGGCCGTGCTCTCGGGAGGGTGGTGGCTCATGAACTCTATCACGCGTTGCTGTCGACCGTCGAGCATGCTCACGCAGGGATTGCGCGCTCGGTCCAATCAGCTCGCGATTTGACCCGGGAAAAATTGACTTTGGATCCCGCCTCCATTGAGCGGCTGCGCGAAATGTGGGGCGCGGCCCGGTAGACCTGCCGAGCCGCGCCTGCCTCCGTTAGAACACCAGCCTGAGAGCCAGTTGAATAGTCCGTTGACTGAAACCCGGCAGTAAGGAAGTGCTCTGACCAAAGTTACCCGCATTGACGTTGGTCACCGATGGGTTGGCGAAGAATGACGAGTTGGCTAAGTTGTATGCTTCCCCCCGCAATTCCAACCGCATGCCTTCCCGCATCACAAACGAGCGGAAGATCGACATATTGTAGTTGGCAAAACCGGGGCCGCGGAGGACATTGCGTCCTAAGTTCCCGTAGTAACCCGCTTGGGGTTGAGCCAGCGCGTAGTTCTGAACATTGTAAGCAAACGGGAAGAAACCGAAGAAGGTCGGATAGTAGCTGATGATGGTCGAATAACCGGCAGGCACGACGTCGGCGCGGACCGTATTGCCCGGGCAGGCACAGAGACCCGGATCTGCCGTCGGGGTCCAGGGTGTTCCGGAGGCGTAGGTAAAGATGCCGTCGAGTTGCCAGGGTCCCAGAATGTGGCCGAGTACACCGTTGCTCAAGTGATGGGTCCCCGCGCCGAAGGGTAACTGCCAGACATGGCTGATCGTCAGCAGGTTGGTTCGATCGAAATTCGATAGACCGTAGTTGTTCGTGGGATTGAAGCTATCCTGTAGGGGCAGGAGACCGTTGGTGTTATCGAGCGACTTGCTCCACGTATAAGCGAACGTCAGCGCCAGACCCTGGCTGAACCGTTTCGTAATATTGACTTGCAACGCGTTGTAGTTGCTGTTAGCGCCGGTGCTCTCCAGATAGATTGGAGAGGTTCTGTCTCCGTAAGACGCAACGTTAAACGGCATACCCGCGACGCCGGTTCCGGGGGGCGCTGCGTTGAGGTCTTCTACGTACGGCAACTCGCGTCCCAGCGAACCGACGTAGCTGACGTCCAGAACCGTCGCCCAGCCCAGTTCCCGCTGAAGCGAGACGTTGAACGACTGCACATACGGCGTCTGGATGTTACGCGGGACTATATAGTAAGTGGCATTGGGTGCCACCGTCGGTCCGGTGAGAACCTGGGGATAGGGAACCTGGTTGAAGCTTCCAGCCACGCCATAGGTCCCGTTGACGCCCTGCTCCAACCCGGAATTGACGTTCACGAACTCGTTACCGAACTGACTCGTGCCATTCCAGTAGCTGATGCCGTATCCGCCGCGGATCACGGTCTTCTCGCCGAACCGGTAGGCAAAGCCAAAGCGGGGCGCCCAGTTATCCGTGTCATAGCGAACGTTGCCCCGACCGTTTACGAAGCCTTGATTGATCGGCAGTAACATGTTGCTCGGTAAGTCGTAGATGAAGTTCCCCGCTGAGTTGCGCGGCTGTAGGGGACTGAACAGGTCATAGCGAAGCCCAACATCGAGTGTCAGATGGTGTGTCAGCTGAAATGTGTCCGCAACGTATCCCGACGTTTGCATAGTGTAGTTTGAAGGACTGACCACGTTCAGCCCTACGCCGGTTTGCGTCGGAGTTCCCAGCATAAAAGCTGCGAACGCGTTTGCATAGCTGCCATACCCTCCGATGGGACCGCCGCCGTCCAGGCTGGTCGCACCAGCGCTAAACGTAAACGCGCCGTTCGGGCCATAGTTCAGGTTCTGGAAGCCGTCCAGGCGAACGCCCCAAAGGTCGACTCCAAACCGGAGGTCATGGCCCCGCCACCGTTTGCTCCAGGAGTTACTCAGGTGTAGTGACTCGTCAATATTGTCCTGGGGATAGTTGGGATTGGCGCCGATCGCCGGAAGATCCTGTATCGACACAGCCGGTAATCCGCCGGTGATCGCGGCGCCGTTGGCGTACGAAATTCCGACAGCCGCCGCCGGCAGGTTGGCACTCGAAGGATAGATGCTGTCGTTATACCGCGAGTAAGTGAAACGAAGGTCGGTGGTGGTGGATGCGCCGAAAGAATGGGTTACCCCGATGCTGGCATGATCGTCGCGCAGGTGCGAATCCAGGGAGGTGCCGATCAGGCCGAGCACGCTGTTCTGAGCAGCGAAAGCATTTCCGTAACCGTAGGTGAGGTACATGCCGGTGCGATCGTTAAACCGGTCGTCGATCCGGCCTTCGAAGCGGAGGTCGTCATTGCGATAAGGTTCAGCCGCCAGGTAGTTATTGGTGTACCCCGGCTCGTTAGGCGTAGGAAAATAGGGAAGCAATTGAGCCGCTACCGGGCTGATCAAGCTCGCCGGAATCATATTGCCCGGGAACTGAATGCGGCCGGTACCGTTCGCCGATCCCGAGAAGGGATTGTAGATGACCGCGCCGGGAACATTGCTGAAGTTACCGCTCAGGATGTCCGATGTGGGCACGGTCGCGACAGAAGACTGATCGGAGCGAAGATAATCACTTTCCCACGATCCGAAGAAGAAGATGTGATCTCTAACGATGCGGCCTCCGACGCTGCCGCCCATCAGATTGGAGTTGTAGCGGTCCTGAGGAAAACCCACAGGATTGAAGTAGTTTCTGGCATTGAACCACGCGTTGTCATTGAACTCGAACAGACTTCCGTGCAGGCCGTTCGTGCCGCGATTCGTCACGTAGTTCAGAATCGCTCCCCCGGCGCGGCCTTGTGCGGCGTCGTAGTCGCCGGTGATTACATTCATCTGCTGCACGGAATCCAAAGTCGGATTATGCACGGCGACGCCTCGATATAGTTCGTCGTTCTCCGTGCCGTCCAGCAGTTGCCGGTTCGCCTGCGCAGGTTGTCCATTGGTATTCCATGCAAGGCTACCCTGTGGATCCTCCACCACCTCAACAGTCGCCGGCATCGGAGGCGTAACACCCGGCATCAGATCGAGCAACTGTTGCGGATTACGATACTCCAACGGTAACTGCGATATCTCGCGTGAGTTGTAAGCGCGCGAGATCTCACCGTTCTGATCCTGCACAGCTGGCGCCGCACCAGCTACCTCGACGGTTTCACTGGTACTGCCGCCCTGTACTCCGAGAGTCAGCCTGACCGGTTGACCCGCCATGATTTGCACGTTTTCCTGCGAGAGCCGCTTATATCCGCTGACCTCGACAGTAATGTTATAAGTACCGGGAGGCAAACTCGAAATGGTGAAGTTACCGGTCGCGTCGGTAATCACGCTCTGGCTGAAGCCCGTGCTATTGCTCTTGATCGTGATATTCGCCTGAGGCACACGCGCACCTGCAGCATTGGTAACTGTTCCGGTTAATGTTCCCACGTCCTGTCCCATAAGTTGCGACAGGGTGACTAAAAACAAGGCAACAAATGTCAGAATATAAAATATTTTCCGTTTATGCATAGGTCCCTCAATGGCTCCCCCATTTGCATATTTCGGGCCGAGTCCCTCCGGATCAAGTGAAAAACCGCACCAATAAAACAGCTTCCCAAAAATGGAATGTAACGGTCGGACAACCGCCTAACCGATTCAAAATGTGGAATTTGAATATATGAATGCTGGAAACGGTAATGGACGATTTATCGCCAACCGTGCCAGACATAAGCCTGGAACTTGCGGATAGTTTTGAAACCTATTCGCCGGTATAAACGTATCGCCTCCAGGTTGGAGGATGTTACGGTCAAGCTCACCCGCCGGCAACCGGCGTGTAGCAGGCGGAGAAGCGAACGGCGCATCAACTCATAGCCGAGACCGGTGCCACGAAATTCCGGTGCGACGCAGATCTGGGTAATATGTCCCGTATGATCGTTGACAATACTGGCGAGTGACAAACCGGCGAGGACGCCGAAAGAACTGACGGCCACTAATGAAGCCGCCGGCGCAAAGACTCCGCAACCCGGGTAGTTGATGATGTTATACAGGAACCGGCGGGCGCCGGTCATGGTCCGATACTGATCGTTAATCAAGGCATCGATGTGACCGTAGTAGGCGCCTTCGATCAGCATGGCGGCCGCCTCCTGGTGATAATCCGCCCAATGATCGATCCCTACCGTTGCGCTGACCTTATGCAGCGGAAGATCCCGCGCCACGCCGACGTCCGCCATCATAAAATCGCGTTCGAAGGCGCGGACATACTTATTGTAGGGAAGGCGTTGCAGCGGGTATAACGGCGACAGCATCAACTGGCTTTCGATACGGGTGACGAAAGGCGCGGAGATCATGTCCCGGACAGCACTCTCCAGCAACAGCAACTCGCGGTCCGTGCTGCGGGATTGCTCTTGAACATAAAGATCTCCGACCAGGCCTTTGTGCTCCTCATAGACGTAGTAGCAGTATCCCGACACGAGCGGGTTGGCGATTCCGCGATTGAGCAATGCCGCGCCGTTTAGCGCTCGCAGGTCGACGAAGCGACGGACCAGTTCAGCCGACCGCGTGAAGTCCCAATCGAGCGATTCCCGCCATTCGCGCAGTTCGTCCGCAATCAGCGGCTCGAGCTGGTTCGAGGAAAACAGACGCAAGTCGCGTAGTTCCGGCAATGCGGGCGGAAGTGGCTCGAGCAAGGCAGCCATGCTTGGAGTATATAAGCGATGCGAAAGCGAGTCTGCTACACCAGCTGGCTCAGCCACACCCGGTGCGCTGCGTCACGGCGGAAAAACGACATATGATCTTGCCCCTGGGAGCACTGTAACATGATAGCAACGATGCTTCTTAGGTTCATCCTGACGACCGTCGTGGCAGCGCTGGCGGCACACGCCGACACGCGGCCGGCACCGGGGAACTGGGTTCCGGTTCGTTGGTGGGACCCGTCGCCGAAGTCCCTCGAAGCTGCTTGCAGGCACACCCTTCAACTGCCTGCTGCTGCCGGAGAGCGTCCGTAACGACGCCCTCATCCCTGAGGCGCAGCGGAGAAGGTTGACCGTGCTGGCTGTGGCCGAATCGGCTGAGGAGGCGCACCGTGTGGACCTGGCGGGCGGGGACGGAGTTGTGCTCGAAGGAGAGTTTACGGCGGAATTCGACGCCCCCGGCCTGGACCACGCGATCCGTTTGCCAGTGCGCGACCGGGTGCTGTTTGCGAGCCACGCCCCGTGATCGGCACCTCACAAGGGCTGTGGCCCGGGCTCCAGATCGAGCACAACGGCAAGGTGTTCGCCGGACCCAGCAGCCAGCCTTGGGTCTTCACCAACACCGGGTTCCTGTAGTTTGCGCGAGCTGCTACCAGCAAGCCGCTCGCGAATGGAAGCGAGCCCGCCTGTACGCACCGGGAGAACCTGTCCAGGAACTGCAACTGTACCCGGTCGAAGGCGGAATGGGAGTCGACATCCAGCGCATGAACGTCCTCGCCACCGTACGCGTAGACCGTTGAAATTGCGTTTTCTTATTCGCGTTCATGCGTGTTCATCCGTGGCCCCATGTTTGCCTTTGACTTGCAATAAAAAAAGCCCGGCATCTCTGCCGGGCTCCTTAGTAACACCCACGACTTTTCTAGTCGCCGAACGATCCGACTTCTTCGCGCTTCTCTGCCGCCTTCGGCGCCGGCGCAGGTTTGATTCCGCCGAGCGAATTCAGCGGAACGAACCCGCCTTCGGGAACGGGTTCCTGGAGAACGTGTTGTTTATAAAGCTTCATCATCTTCTCGCTCTCCGCCTTGGCTTGCGCGGCTTCCAGCACCGCGTCGCGTTTGCGCTTCTTCTCCTCGCGCGCGGTCTTGGCGATGCCCTTGTCGTCCAGGTCATGCTGGACTTCCAGCGTCACCAATTCTTCCTTCAGGACCAGCGAGTGCGCCTTATCCGTCAGAGGCACACTCTTGTTGCCGGCGAAGATTTCATGGCGACCGTGCTCCTCGTACCACTTGGTGAGCGACGCCGTCATGTGCATCTTCTCGATGATGTTGCGCCAGCCGACACCCGTGTTGTACGCGCAAAAGGAGATTTCGCCATCCTGCGTGGCATACGGGATGATGCACTGCTCGGTCCGCCGGAAATCATAGTTGAAGAGATCCTGGAACCACATGCCGGCGATGAATAGGAAGTTCCAACGGTCCCTGCGGCGCATCTCGATGTCGTCGAAGGTGCGGTCGCCGGTTACCTTGCCGTAATTCTTGCCGGTCATGCCGAAGCACTTGTCGAACTTCTTCATCAGGTCCGACAGCTTGAAGGTGCTGGGTGCTTTGAATGAGTTATAGTTGCGCAGCAGCGCTAGCGAAACACCGATCACCGACATGGTCTTGCCGCGCGCCGCGTCATTCACGTGCGCGATATCCCTGGCCAGTTGTTCGGCGTTCAGGAAGGCCGTGACCGGCGCAAACTCCTTGGTTTCCTTGTCGATCATGACAGCGAGGCCGATGCCGCAATTCGGATGGCAGCCGCAGCTCAACTGGCCCCAATCGGCGCTCGGCCCGTGAATCAGGTCGGCGAAATCCGAGAAAGTGCTCATGAACGAGATCGGGAACCAGTCGCGGGCCGGTTCGCCCATGCCGACCTGGTTCTTGACGTCGTGCGCCAGGTGCGACAGCGTGTAACGCTGGGCCACCCGGCGGTCGTCAGTCACCTCTTCGTCGCGGCCGGTGAAGGAAACGGGCTGGAAGGAGAGGAACGAGATCTTCTTGGGATTGTCCAACGCAAATTGGATGATGCGCCCAACCTGCTCGTTGTTGATCCCGTTGACCAGGGTGATGACGGGAACAATGTCCACGCCGCCTTTGTGCAGATTCTCGATGGCCCGCAGTTTCACATCGAACAGATTGCCCACCGCGCGATGCGAATTGGCTGCATTGCCGATTCCGTCGAACTGCAGGTAGGCGTAACGCAATCCGGCTTCTCCCGCCTGGCGGCAGAAATCCGGACGCTTGGCGAACTCGATTCCGTTGGTAGCTGCCTGCACGCTGTTGTAGCCCACCTTGCGTGCGTAGCGGACGGCATCCAGGAAGTACGGCGACAGCGTGGGCTCTCCGCCGGAGAACTGCACCGACATCTGGCGCCGCGGCTTGATCTTCAAGGAGTTGTCGAGCAGCGTCTTGATGTCTTCCCAGCTCAGTTCGTGCACGAACCCAACCTGGTTGGCATCCATGAAGCAGGGATCGCACATCATGTTGCAGCGGTTGGTCAGATCGATCGTCAGGACCGATCCGCGGCCATGCTTCACCGTGCTGGTGCCGTGCTTATGAAGGTCATCGTCGTTGTGGGCGCGGATATCGCGGCCCGGGAAACATTCTTCCAGGTGCTTGAAGAACGCCGTATCGATCGCCATCACGTCTTCAAAGTGACCGTGAATCGGGCAATCCTTTACCATCAGGATCTTGCCGTCGCGCTCGATAATCTGCGCCTTGATCTCGCCAACCTTCTCGTTGCGGAGGATGTCGACGGGAAGTTTACCGTCCAGGATGGCCTTGCGGGCTTCCGGGACGCAGCGGGGACAAAGGGAGTCGGTGGTGCGGGGCCAGCCCAGCGTCGGCTTGGTCTTTTCCCAGGATTTGAGCAGCGGCTTGTCCGACCACTTGGGGGTGAACGACGGGTTCTGGTGAATCTGATTGACGCGGTCGAAAACCTGCCAAGCTACATTGGCGGCGATGCTGACTGCCTTCTCTACGTACTTGATCGCTTTTGGCATCCTAGTTTGTGTCTCCTTCGCAGTTCTTGTGCCCATTTGCGGCTTTCGGGTGCACGCACAGGCCGGACAGCTTAATAATCGTTAATAGTACCCTATGGGCTATCGAAGGGCTAAGCGTATCCATTCAACGGGGCGAATTCGCGGCTGTATGGTTTAATTTGGGATTAAACGGGAGCGCGCTCGCGAGATCCAGTTCCCCCTCTAACTGATTGAGCCTTAAGGAAGTGTACCACAAGGAACAGATTCGACGGGCCGCCGCGGGGTGCGGCTTTGAACTCTGCGGAGTCGCGTCCGCGCGTCCATCAGTTGACGCCGGAATCTACCGGCAGTGGACGGCTGCGGGATTCGCCGGCGAGATGCGCTACCTGACAGACTACCGGGCGGAGATCCGGGAAGATCCGCGGCGCCTTTTGCCCTCGGCGCAATCGATCATCTGCCTGGGCAAGGTATACAACTGGCCGGTCCCGTACTCCACCGCGTTGTCCGACAACGCGCGAGCGTGGGTGTCACGCTACGCCTGGGGGGACGACTACCATGACGTAATGCGCGCCGGGATGGCACGCCTGGTCGACATCCTGCTCGGCGAGGAGGAGTTCGCATGGAAGATCTGCGTCGACACCGCCCCGTTTCTCGAGCGTAGCTATGCACGGATGGCCGGGCTCGGCTGGATTGGCCGCAACACTTGCCTGATCAATCAGAAACTGGGGTCCTGGGTGTTTTTGGGCGAGATCCTGACTTCGCTCGAACTGGAACCCGACGGTCCTCCACCCGATCGCTGCGGAACCTGCACCCGCTGCATCGACGCCTGCCCGACCGAAGCGATCGTGCCTTTCGGTAACGGCTTCACAATCGACTCGCGCCTTTGCATCTCGTATCTGACCATCGAGCTCCGGGGCGAGATTCCGGTGCCTCAGCGCGACGGGAACGGCGCGCACATTTTCGGCTGCGATATCTGCCAGGACGTTTGCCCCTGGAATCGACCAACGCCTCGGGGAGCGGCGACGACGGAAGATGCCCGCTTTGCGCCGCGGCTCGAAACCCCGGTCCTGGAGCACCTCGCCGCAATATCGGAGACTGAATTCCAGAGATTGTTTCGAGGTACCCCGATCACCCGCGCCCGGTACACCGGCTTTTTGCGAAACGTGGCTATAGCGATGGGGAACTCGGGCAACCCGGACCTGCTCCCGCCCCTCGAAAAGCTGGCCCGTTCGAATGATCCGGTGGTCGCGAGCCATGCCGAATGGGCAATCGGAAAGCTCCGGGGTCAAAGTGACAGATATCACCAAGACACAGGCAAATAAAGAATCGACGATCCACGGGAAATACTCAAAAGTCGCGTCAGGCTTTATTTCTGAAAATCCCTGTGGCGCGGAGCTTGCCTCCGCCTTCTGTGCAAGCGGTCATTTTACAAAAGAAAGAGGATAGAGCATGCGAGAAGTCATTGCAAGAAACTGGTGGGCGCTGGTCATCCGGGGTCTGTTAGGGATCGGGGTCGGAGTGATCGCGTTCGTGTGGCCGGGGATTACCCTGGTGAGCCTGGTGCTCCTGTACGGCATTTACGCCCTGGTAGACGGTGTCGTAGCCATCATCGGCGCGGTGCGAGCAGTGAAGTCGCACGAACGCTGGGGTGCTCTTCTGATCGAGGGAGTCGTCGGGATTGGCGCCGGGCTGGTCACGTTTGCCTGGCCGGCGATCACGGCCATCGTATTGGTGTTTATCATTGGCGCGTGGGCCATCGTAACGGGCGTGTTCGAGATCATCGCGGCAGTGAAGCTGCGTAAGCACGTGGAGGGCGAATGGCTGCTCGCGCTCACCGGCATCGCATCGGTGATCTTCGGCGGGCTGATCATGTTCGCTCCGCTCGCGGGGGCCCTCGTGATCGCGATCTGGGTGGGAGCCTATGCTTTCGTCTTCGGAATTATGATGATTGCTCTGGGATTCCGGCTGCGAAACTGGGCTCACGGTCACCCTGCGGGTCCATCCGTTACCGTCCCCGCGCATTGACGAAGACACCCGGCTGGCCATTTGTGGGGCGGACGCCACGTCCGCAAGCGACCCCCCGGTCGCCCCTGTCGAGCGTGCGACAGGCTTTAGTGCGCGAAGCGCCCTGACATGCGGCTGTTTCTGCGCCGTTACGTCTCATCCGACCCCACGGCAACAAGGCCGTGGCCGGACCTATCCTACGGCTTGGGATACGGCGTGTTGTAGCCCTTGCTGTCCCACCACAGGATTCGATTCAGGACCTCCTCCGGGGCTTCGTCGGGCTCGTTCCAGTCGAACGATTGAGATTGCCGGGCGGCCCACAACTGACGGCCGCTCAATGATTTCAGCGGCGGATTCATTTCGTCCATTTGAACTTTTGGCTCCAGGTGCTGAAACGTCGTGGCATCGGCCTTAGCCGTGAAGAGGCTGGTCATAGGGCGCGCCGCTTTAGCGAATCGCGTGCGTGGCGGAATGCGGAAGACTTCCTGTATCGTGCGGACCAGGCTGAGGTGGTTGTAGTTGTTCGAATCCACTACTCCGCGGCGAATGAACGGTCCCACCGCCAGCGCGACGGTACGATGACCATCCACGTGATCCACGCCATCCTGCGCATCGTCCTCCACCACCAGGATCAGCGATTTCGCCCAGAAGCGGCTCTTCGAAATACCCTCCACGATGCGGCCCAGCGCCAGGTCATTGGCCGCCACCATGGCTCGCGGAGTCGGCGATTTGGGGTTGGTTCCGTTGGTGTGGTTATTGGTGAGCGTCAGGATGCTGAGGTTGGGCATCTGTCCCGACTTTTCGCGCGCCGCCAGTTCGCGTAGATACTCCTCCGCCCGGATAGCATCGGGAATTACCGTCGAGCTGTTCGGATAGCTCTGGCTGCAGTATTTCGCGAGGGCGGGAACGCCGCTTCTGGCACCCACCGCGCTCTGCCATTTGCCCTCTTTATAGAGCTTCCAGTATTGGGACCAGGTCAGCAAATCGCTCTCGTTCATGTCTTGCGCGCTTTGCTTATCCGGATCCCAGACCGCCGGAAGCTGGAATTCGCCATAAATGCGCACGTCCAGCGGCTTGGGCGCATTCTGCCAGAAGAACCCGGTCGGCGGCACCACCAGCGCGTCGCTCATGTTCCAGGCATAACCACGGGGCGACGCCGCGAAAGCTCGCTCCACATAGTCGCTCACGAAAGCCTGCATCAGCCACTGATGGCCGTCGAAGCTGATTGCCCCTCCCGTGTAAAAGTTGTCGAGCGTCACGTACTGTTCCGCCAGAGCATGCTGATTGGGCGTGATGTCCCGCCCGTACATGCAAAGCTTGGGATCGCCGTTGGCCTTCGGGAGATCGCCGAAAACCTGGTCGTACGTGCGGTTTTCCTTGATGATGAAGAACACATGCTCGATGCCCAGCGACCAGAGGTTTGCCACGCCGCCCGCCGGCTCGAAGACCGGACTGTTGGCCGCGCGCACTTCCCTCGTCCCAGCCGCAATCTGGGCGGCGCCCGGAACCGGAATCGCCAGCAGCGAGCCTTCATATTGCTTGGAATTGAAGGTTCCGTTCTTATCCGCTGTATTGCCCACGCCTTTGATATTGAGGACCCGCAAACTGCCGTCGCGGGCCATGGCGAGGGCGGAAGGAAACCAGCCGGTCGGCACGGCGCCGCTCACTGTCCAGCCTTTGCCGGAACGGTTCAAGATGGCCACGGCATTGTTGCCACCGCAGGCCACGTATAGAACCTGGCCATCGGCGGAGAAGGCGGAACTGATCGGCTGGCTCCCGATCGCGGCATCCGGGTAGGTCGGAATCTTCACGTCCGTACGTGCCAGAGTGCCGGTATCGAGTATGGAGACAGAATCGGAATGGCCGTTGGAGACCACTAACAGCTTCTGGTCCGGGCTGAGCAGTAGATGGGAAGGCGATAATCCCACCGCAACGTTCTTCACCTGAAATGTTTCGGCGTCGACGACGCTCACTGTACCCGAAGCCGACGATCCAGTAACCGGGTCGCTCACGATCTGCGATCCGCTGGATGGCGCAGTGGTGTCGCCGGCTTCCGTGCGCCGGCCGCCGCGATTGCTGACAAAGATTTTGCCCTGCCGGCTGACGACTCCGAACGGCGCGATGCCGACGTCGATCTGCCGGACGATCTCATGCGTCGTCGTATCGATCACGGCTAGCGTGTTGGACCGGCTGAATGCCACGTAAGCAGTCTTTCCGTCGGGCGAGAACGCGATCCCAACCGGGAGCGGATGCTCTTTGAGTTCGATGTGGCTGGTCTTTTCCGGCAGGCCGAGTTCGGAAAGCCCGGCCACGAGAATGCTGTCCGGACCGTTGCGGGTTGTTTCACTGGCCCACAGTTCGCGGTCACCAGGACGAAAGGCGATGCCGGAATAGGAAGTGGACCTGGTCTGGATTTGCTTCAACACGGCGCCGGTGCTTCCGTCGAGCAGCCAGATGGCGCGCGTGTTCAGGACCGCGAGGACGCGCTTCATGGAGTCGAACGTCATGTCGACAGGGCGTCCCGGAATCAGGCTTTGTTCGCCCCAGGGGCGCAGCAATTGACTGGTCGGAAGGAGGTAGTAACCGCCGGCCTGTTTGCCGGGCGCGGCATTGCTCTTCAGGATGGAGAAGATCGCGGTCTGTTCGCCGATCAGTGCGGCCGCCGCCAGGAAGAGCGTCCCGACCAGGACCCTCCGGAAGTTGATTTTGCGCATGTAGGCTCTCGCTTAAGCTCCCAGTGTATCCGGTCTGGATCCCGGCCGATCAGCCGCGGGCGTCAGCAATCCGGCTACTGCGCGCTGACTGCTATCGTCACTCCCGGCTGACTGGTGGCGTCACCCACCCGAATGACAATCGGCACCGCGCTGCCCGGAGCCACCCCTGCGGGAACCTGGACATTGATCTGCAACACCCCGGCAACTTCTCCGGGCGCACCGCCAACGTACTGCAGGTTATTGACTGTCACGCCCCCGATCGTTACGTTGACCGGCAAAGTCGGTGTGGGAGGGGATGCCGATGCAGGCTTACCATCCACTCCCGCAGGTGAAGTCTGGCCCTCGCCGGTCGCGAAAAGAGTGATGATGCTTCCAATCGGAACCGGCGCCGCCGCTCCGTTGGTCGCCTGGTTCTGATTGATGGCCGCAGCTTCTCCACTGCCTGTGGCCCCCAGTGTGAATAGCCCGGGAGCCGACGGAGCGAGAACAACGGTCACTGGTGCAGAAGTCTGACCCTGGTAAGTTGCCGTGACCTGGACACTGGCGCCCGTGAGTTCGTACGGAACGATCGCCGCTACCTGAACTGTCGATGTGTAGAGAATGGGCGCCGGGATTCCATTGAATTGGACGGTCATGCCGGCAAGCTGGGCGTCATAGAGACCGTCGCCGCCGACTTGGGCGTAGGTAAGTTGCGCCGGGCCGATTCCCGAGCCGTACAACACCACGATTTCTCCGGGCGAGATTGGGCCGCTGAGGTTACTCGCGGCGTTGGTTACGGCGCCGATGGTGGGCGCTGCCGGCTGGGGCGCTCCCTGCTGGGCTACCCCGATCGTGACGCCCGCGACAGAGATACCCACGCTTCGAGCGGCGCCGGTGTCGGCTGCAATTACCATTGTGACGGTGGCTGGACCGCTACCCGAGCTCGCGCCCGAAATGGTGATCCAGCTGGGCAAGCCGGAGATGATCCAGGAGCAGGACGCGCCCGTTTGGATCGTGAAACTGAACGTACCGCCGAGGGCGCTTGCCTGCAAAGAACCGGGTGTGACGGAGTAGATGCACGAAGTGGTCGAGGGCGTCAGGAGCCGGACGCGATCGTTCAAATTGTCCGAAACGTAGATATTGCCGGTTGAATCGATCGCGATGCCAGTCGCGAGGGAGAACGACGCATTGGTCGCCGGACCGCCGTCGCCGCTAAAGCCGAACGTTCCGTTACCCGCGATCGTGGTGATGATTCCGCCCGCGACCTTTCGGACGAACGACGGATTTCCCTGGTCCGCAATGTAGAGGCTGCCGGCCGAATCCACGGCAAGCCCGGCTGGAGACGACAACTGTGCGCTGGTGGCAGGCCCATTGTCGCCGCTGTAGCCGGGCTTCCCAGTCCCGGCGATCGTCGTGATCACGCCGTTGGTGACTTTGCGGATACAACTATTGCCGCCATCCGCGATGTACAGGCTTCCGCCGGCATCGACTGCTACGCCGTACGGGGAGTTCAAGGCAGCGTTCGTGGCCGGGCCGTTGTCACCGCTGTAGCCTGGCGCGCCGTTGCCGGCTACCGTGGTGATCAGACCGTTCGCAACTTTACGGATACGGTTGTTGCCGGTGTCCGCAATGTATACGTTCCCGCTGAGATCCACTGCCACACCATTGGCGTTCGCTCCCAACTGCGCAGTGGCGGCCGGGCCGTTGTCGCCGCTAAAGCCGGGATTGCCGTCCCCCGCCACGGTAGTGATCACGCCGTTCGAGACTCGCCGGAGGCGGGCATTAACGCTGTCCAGGATGTAGACGTTGCCGCTCGTGTCCACCGCGACGCCCGTCGGAATGTCAAGCTGTGCGCTGGTGGCAGCTCCATTGTCACCGGCGTAACCGCCGGCATCCGCGGTCCCGCTTCCCGCGGTCGTGGTGATGACCCCATTAGACACTCTCCGGATGCGATTATTCCGGCCGTCCGCGATATAGAGGTCATTGGCAGCATCCACGGCAAGCCCATAGGGAGCGTAGAGCTGTGCACCGCTGGGGGGGCCGTTGTCCCCGACCGACGACCCGCCGCCCGCGATGGTCGTGATGATGCCGTTTGCAACCTTACGGATTCGCTCGTTCTGGGAATCCGCGATATAGACGTTACCGGCGGTATCAACGCCAACGGCTTCCGGCGCGTCCAATTGGGCGCCGGCGGCCGGCCCGTTGTCTCCGCTGAAACCGATCGTCCCGGTCCCCGCAAACGTCGTGATTACGCCGTTCGCGACTCTCCGGACGCGGTCATCGAGCCCGGTGACATAAAGATTGCCGGCGGAGTCCACACACACGTTCTCCGGCGAATTCAACTGTGCGCTGGTGGCTGAGCCGTTATCTCCGTTGGAGCCCTGCGTCCCGTTCCCTGCCATGGTTGTGATCACGCCGTTCGTCACTTTGCGGATTCGGTGGTTCAACGTGTCCGCGATGTAGAGATTGCCGGCGGAGTCCACCGCGACGCCCGTCGGACCGTTCAATTGCGCGCTGGTGGCTGGGCCGTTATCACCGCCGGAGCCGGGACTGCCGGTCCCTGCCACGGTGGTAATCACCCCATTTGAGACTTTGCGAACTCGATTGCTGGTGTAGTCGGGGATATACAGATTGCCGGTACTGTCCAGAGCAACGCTCGAGTTGAAATTCGGGCTGCCGATCTCCGCGCTGGTGGCGGGGCCTCCGTCGCCGCTGAAGCCGGGACTACCGTTTCCCGCCACCGTAGTGATAACGCCGTTCGCGACCGTGACCTCGCGGATACGGGCATGTTCCGCGATGTACAAGTTGCCGGCCGAGTCGACCGCTATGCCGGTCAAACCGTTCAACTGGGCGGAAATGGCCGGGCCGTTGTCGCCACTGAAGCCCGGTGTCCCGTTCCCTGCCACGCGGGTAAGGATGCCGGTCGTCGCGTCCAGTCGAAGAACGGTTTGATAGGCCGTGAGCGCGATAAACGCATTCCCGGCCCGGTCAATCGCGACGCCATACACGCCAACCAGGCTCGCGGAGTTACCAGGCGTGTTCCCGGGCAACCCGCCCCCGGCAAACGTTGTAATGCTGTAGGTCTGGCCCGACAGGGAACACGACGCCACTACGGCGAGAAGAATTGCTGCCATGAGTCGCATCCTGAAAGCCTACCCTACCGTGTGGAGTTTGTCCCTGCCGGCTGGTAATCTACCGTACGCCAACTCGCCGGTAGCCGGTATCGAACCTGTCTGGTAACTTATTGATTCCATGCCTTGATGGCGCGGACTTTCGCCTGCAACCGGCATTCGGCCGAGGATGTGTAGCCACGTACAGATCAGGCTGACCCCCCGGCCGGGCCCCAGCCTCGGCCTGATAGCTGATCCGTCTTCGCGTCCGGATCTGAG
This sequence comes from Terriglobia bacterium, assembly GCA_963747535.1. Classification (GTDB taxonomy): domain Bacteria; phylum Acidobacteriota; class Terriglobia; order Bryobacterales; family Bryobacteraceae; genus CAVVFX01. The sequence goes on along the minus strand of CAVVFX010000020.1, from coordinate 801,722 downwards.
GCATATACTGTCCACAGGACCCACATGAACCGACGCACATTTCTTGGCGCAGTCACCGCCGCCGGACTTCTGAAAGCCGACCAGCCTTGGATCGACTTATTCGATGGCCACAGTCTTGACAACTGGCAGCCCAGCGAGAACAAATCTTCCTGGAAAGTCGTCGGCGGTAACCTGGCCGCCGACGGACCGCGATCCCATCTGTTTTATACCGGCCCGGTTAACCAGGCCAGCTTCAAAAACTTCGAGCTCGAAGTCGACTGCCTGGCTCATCACGAGTGCAACTCGGGAGTCTACTTCCACACCGCCTATCAGGAGAAGGGTTTCCCGATCAAGGGCTTCGAAGTCCAGGTCAACAACACCGCGACCGGTGAGGGGACCTATCGCGAGCGCAAGAAGACCGGCTCCCTCTACGGTATCCGTAATATCTATAAACAGTTCATCCCCGACGACCAGTGGTTCAAGATTCGTGTTGCGGTGCGCGGCAAGAATGTGCAGATACGGCTCAACGAAATGCTGGTAGTAGATTACGTAGAGCCCACGCCGCCCGTCATTCCCCCTGCCGAGGAGACTGGCCGCTTTCTCGACCGTGGCACTTTCGCTCTGCAGTGCCACAACGACGGGTCGAAGGCGCTCTTCCGCAGCGTTCGGGTTCGTCCGCTGCCTGACGACCTGCCCACTCCCGGCGAACCTCCTGTGGTCGATGAAACTTATCGGGCAATCATCAATATCGGACGCCACAATCTCCCCATGGTCGACTACCACGTCCACCTCAAGGAAGGACTCACGCTCGAACAGGCGCTAGCCAAGTCGCGCCGCGACGGCATCGAATACGGCATCGCCATCAACTGCGGAAAACTGAATCCGGTGCAGGACGACCGGGCCGCGCGCGCTTACGTCGACAGCATGAAAGGTCAACCCTGTTTCGTCGCGATGCAGGCCGAGGGCCGGGAGTGGACTCAAATGTTCTCCCGCCAGGCCGTCGCGTTGTTCGACTACGTTTTCACCGATTCCATGACTTGGACCGACAACCACGGCCGCCGCCTGCGCCTCTGGATTCCCGAGGAACTCGGCGCCATCGCGGACACCCGGGAATTCATGGACACCTTTGTCGAGCGTACGGTCGGCATCCTGGAGCACGAGCCGGTCGACATTTATGTCAATCCTACCTATCTTCCGCCCGTCATCGCGCAAAACTACGATACTTTGTGGACCGAGGAGCGAATGAAGAAGGTTGCCGGCGCGGCCGCCAGTAATCGCGTAGCCATCGAATTGAACGATCGCTACAAGATCCCGAGCGCCAACTTTGTCCGCGTGGCCAAGGCCGCCGGCTGCAAGTTCACCTTCGGCACCAACCCCTCCAAGCCCTCCGAACTGGGCCGCTCCGAATATGGGCTACGGATGGTCCGGGAGTGCCAACTTACATGGCAGGACTTCTTTGTTCCCGGAGCCTGGGGACCTAAGGCCATCGAACGCAAGGGTGGGGCGCTGGCCGGCTAACGAGGCAGAGACTGAAGAGGTACTTGCAAAATTCAGCCAAGCAGATTGTGGGGCGGACGCCCCCGTCCGCAAGCGACCCCCAGGTCGCCGGAACCGCCAGTTTCAGACTCCATTGGAGCGCGCCGTCGCGGCGTGCTCGTGCGGCTGGAAGCCGGCTGCAGCGAGGATTGGCTGCGCCACGGTTACCCGGAACGCGGCCTTCCACCGCGGGAAGTTTGCAACGCGATTGCGACATTGCATGTGAGTCACTTCGGTGGCCTCACGATTACGTCAATCCCGTCCCGCACCCCGTACGCGGGACCCAATTTGCGGTAATCCGTCGAGCCCAGCGCGCCCTGGTTCCATACCACTTGGCCTCGCTGCAGAGTCATCTCACAGACCAGCCGCTCGGTTCCCTCGACGCGCCCTCCATAGGCGTCCGCGAACCCGAACCGCCCTTCCATTACCCGCCAGACCGCGACATCCGCTGCCGACCCGACCGTGAGATGCCCAGCCTCCTGATGGTGCACAACCTGCGCGGGATTCCACGTAGCCCGCAGCACCACCTCTTTGAGCGGCATACCCATTGCCAGGAACTTCGCGAGCAGCGTCGGCATATCGCAGAGCGCCTGATTCATACTCAGACCGTGTAGATCGGTGGAAATGGTATCCGGCCAGAAGCCCTTCGCGATCGCGGGAGCCGCGTTACGGAAGACAAAGCTCGTCTGCCCATGGCCAACGTCGAACTTGACGCCGCGCTCCCTCGCCTGGTACAGATACCGGTAGATCTGCCCGTTCTCGTCGATCCACGGCACGGGTCCGCGAAACATGTGTGTAGAGATGTCTCCCGGACGCAGGTGACTCGTGACCAGCTGCCAGTAAGGGCGTTCCGGACGAAAAAACCCGAAGTCGACCATCACGGGCAAATTCGACAAGCGTCCCGCCTCCACGGCTCGGTCCACCGAGATCCAGTCCGGGTGATGGTAATGGGCAGTCTTCACGCCTACCACCACGTCGGGGTATTTGCGCGCGAGTTTGGCGATCGGCTCCGGCTGAAAGTCCTCCGGATCCTGCTCCGTGACGTCGCCTATCATGCCCAGCCCGGCAATATTGATAAACGCCAGAACGCGGGTGTGGGCGCGCTCGATCACGGTATGGTAAAACGTTTCGAAGTTGCGCCACCCGGAGCTGCCCGCGTCGACCATGGTGGTGACACCGTTCCGAAAGCTGAAACTGTCGGGATCGACACTGTTGTCGCCGGCCCAGGCGTCTTGTATGCCGGTCGTGTGGAATACATGGACATGCATATCCACCAGCCCCGGGGTGACGTATAATCCGGTGAGATCCACCGTACTCCGGGCCCGTGACGGACTGATATGGGGTTCGACAGCCGCGACTTTCCCATCGAGGATAGCCACGTCCATGACGGCATCCAGGTTGTTTTTGGGATCGATCAGGTGGCCGCCGCGCAGCAGCAGAGTGTAATCCGTCTGCGCCGCCGCAATCCGCAGGACGAAAAACAACAGACCCAAAGGTTTCATAAATGCGTGAACTACTAAGCCTTGATTGTGGACAGACTAATTTCCGTCCCACATAGAGACACTCCGCACTACGCGCCCAAAAGGAAGACCCGGCGGACATCAAGATCAGCCCGCCGGGCTCCTGCAACAAAAGACGAGAGTGCTAGCAGCCTGTGACAGAAGTTTCTCCAACGCGCGAGAGCAGGCGAAAACGCCTACTCCACAACGAAGAATCAACGGTTCGCAAGCCTTGTGGAGTAGGCCTTTGGTCTGCGTCGACTTCCGCCACACGCCGCTAGCGGCGCTTTTTGCCTGCCGCCTTCTTTGGAGCAGCTTTCTTGGCGGCCGCTTTCTTCGCCGGGGGTGCGGCCTTCTTAGCGGGCGCCTTCTTAGCACCCTTCTTGGGGGCGGCCTTCTTTACAGCAGCCTTCTTAGGAGCAGCCTTCTTCGCTGCCTTTTTGGGGGCAGCCTTCTTAGGCGCTGCCTTCTTAGCTGCCTTCGGAGCGGCCTTCTTCACCGCAGCTTTCTTAGGAGCAGCCTTGGGAGCAGCTTTTTTAGCCGCCGGTTTCTTGGCTGCCGCTTTAGGCGCAGCTTTCTTAGAAGCGGACTTCGCCGCCTTCTTCACCGGCTTCTTCGCTACCTCTTCCTTAGCGGGCTCTGAAGCTGCCTCTGGTTCAGAAGAGACAGCCGGCTTCGGCGCTGCCTGAGGAGTCGAGGCGACTATAACGACTACTTCTTCCTCTTCGCCGTCGTCGTCGTCTTCTTCCTCTACCTCGCCATAGTCGTCCAGTTTGGAGCCTTTATCATCCTTATCGTCGTATCCAGGGAAGTCATCCATCTCTTCTTCGTCCTGAGGAGCCAGCATCAGATCATCCAACATTCAGTGAACCTCCTGTTTTGGGTCCTGCCATCAATAGCATACATGTTTTTGGCGAAATCGCAACACGAAACCGCGTTAAAAGCGCAAGGAACAGCCTGAGCCGCCCATGTCCCCGTGTTTCCTTCGCTCCGTGCGTTCCCCGATCATTACATATGCCGGCCTCTATTTCCCCAAACATCAATAACTTCCCAACCTCACCTGCGTGGGACCCCAGGCTCGCTTGGAATATCCAAAGCAGAAAAGGAGATTCCTGTGCGATCTGACGGAAGACTCGCGGCCGCGCGTTCGTGCGTCGAGAAAGGTCGCGTACCGGCTCCCTAAAACGCTGCGAAAAAATCGGTCTGCATCCGGGAAGGAGCTGGCCAAAGTCTACTCCACATAGATTCAGCACCTCTGGCTAGCCTTGTGGAGCAGGCCTTTGGCCTGCGAATCGATTTTTTTCTCACCTTCTGAAGGTCCGCGGCTCGGAAACATTCGCGTACCAGTTCTCCATCGGTCGCGGACCGGAAACGATGGTCGCAGAATCGGCAGCCGTTGGCGTGGCTCGCGGAAGTATGTGACCGGCACTCCCGCCGCTTAACGATCGTGGGGCGGATTCTGCATGCCATGCTCCAGTGCCCTATCGATTGGGCTAAACTAGATCCAGCTTGCCGTTATTATTCCGGCGTCCTCCCCCACCTTTAAGCTATGAAGATTTCCTCGCAAATTGCCTGGGAGTATGACCGCTATTCCGTCGCCGGAGGCCATCGCCTCTATGCCGCCGGGGGGATCGAAGTCGAGCTTGACCCCGACGGTACCGTAATGTCGCGAGTCGGCGGGCAGCGTGTCGGACTCCGTCTCAGGGGCGAACTCCTGGAGACGACCTGTACCTGCGCCGATTTTCGCAAGAACAGCTCCTGCAGCCATATCTGGGCCGCGTTGCTCACCGCCGAAGAGCAGGACTTGCTATTCCCCCGGCCTCTCGGCCGCGTCAATCTGGGACGTAAGGACAGTTCCGCTGTGGCGCAGCCGCCGACCTTAACACCGGGCCGGCCAGTCCGACCGGTGAAGGCCAAGGCTCCGCCTCCGCCACCGAAAAGACTCTGGAAGAATCGGGCCGACGCTCTTGTCCGCGCCGGTTACCAGGACCCGGCCACCCGCGCCGAGTGGCCGGAAACCCGCGTCATTTTCTATAACGTCCGCGTTCAGGGACCGACCGATACCGATGTCCACGTCTCCGTGGTCTACGCCGATCCGAAGAAAAGTGGAAAAGGCCTCACCAAGCCGCGCCCGATCAACCTGACCGCGCGACAACTCGACCTGATCCCCAACGAGACCGACCGGGCCATCCTGCGGACCCTGTCAGGAGCACGCGAAGACAGCTATTATTCGAGTTCCAGTCCGGTTTCCTCCTGGACGCTCTATCCGGACCTCGCGCGTGAACTCCTGCCGCGCATTTGCGCGACAGGGCGCTGCGTTCTCGAAAAGTACGGCGAGTCCGAGCAGCCTGCACTTCTCTGGGAAGACGAACCCTGGTGCTTTTCGCTGTCGGTCGGGAGGACCTCGGTCAAGAAACAGGACGACCATTATTTCGTCAGCGGCGCGTTCACCCGCGGCGAACAAAAGAAAAGCGTGAGCGATCCAGTCATGATTGTCGGCGGCTCGCTGTTGTTCACTTTCAACGCGGTAGCCCCGATCGAGTGCCACGTTGCCGCGGAATGGATCAACAATCTCCGCATCCACGGCCCCATCCTCGCGCCGAATGATGAATGGGATGAACTTGCCGCGACGTTGATGGAAGCCCATCTCCCGGCCACGGTACTGCCTGACGAACTGCGCGCCGAGGAACACACGGTCGAGCCGGTTCCCTCCCTGCGGGTGGAATCCCGCACGTTCTACTATCGCGGCAATGAGGACGTAGCCTTATTGTCCTTCGATTACGGAGGCGTTATCTTCAGCGCCGACGATCACCGGCCCGCCGTTCTGCAGCCCGGCAAGAAGCTTCTGGTTCGTGACCGCCAGGCCGAACAGAAGGCTGTCAGACGTCTCGACGATTTCAAGCTGGCGCATTCCACTTTCAATCCGAGCCAGCCCTCCGGTTGGGTCATACCGCCGGACAAACTCGGCAAGATCGTTTTCCAACTCACCAAAGAGAGCTGGCGGATCGATTTTAAGGGTAAGCAGGTGCTGCAGCCCACCGAAACCAGTCTCGACATAACGTCCGGCATCGATTGGTTCGACCTCAAGGCCACTGTCAGCTTCGGGAAGCACAAATACACCTATCCGCAGTTGCTCCGGGCGCTCGAGACGGGCAGCCCCACGCTCATCCTGCCGGACGGCGAAATCGGCTTGTTGCCCGACGAGTGGATCACCCAGGTTGGGCGCCTGGTTTCGCTGGGGAGGAAGGAAGGCGACAGTTTCCGCTTCGGGACTAACCAGGCCGGCATCCTGGATGTCCTGCTCGCCGACCGTCCCGAAGCCCGCTTCGATGACACCTTCGCCAAGGCCCGCGACCGCATGAAAGCTTTCGAAGGTGTCCGGGCCGTCGAGCAACCCGCCGGGTTTAACGGCCAGCTTCGCGACTACCAGCGCGAGGGCGTCGGCTGGATGGAGTTTCTCCGCGAGTTCGGATTCGGCGGCTGCCTGGCCGACGACATGGGCGTCGGCAAAACCGCCCAGGTGCTGGCCATGCTGGAAACCCGCCGCGCCCTCCGCGCCACGAACGATATTGCCCCCTCCATCGCTGTTGTCCCGCGATCCCTGGTCTTCAACTGGAAGGAGGAGTCGGCGCGTTTCACCCCTGCCCTGCGCATCCTCGACCATACCAATCCGGATCGCAATCTGGAGGAAATCCCCAACCACGATCTGGTCATTGTGACCTACGGTACCCTCCGCCGCGACATCGTCAATCTGCGCGAGATGAAATTCGACTACGCCATCCTGGACGAAGCCCAGGCCATTAAGAATGCGAGTAGCGATTCCGCCAAAGCAGCGCGCCTGCTCGACGCCAGACATCGCCTGGCGCTTAGCGGGACGCCGGTGCAGAACAGCCTCAGCGATCTCTGGAGCCTGTTCCAGTTCCTCAATCCCGGCATGCTGGGCGCGTCCAACGCCTTTAAATCCGCTGGAGGCTCATCGAAGGATCCCGAAGAGCACACCCGTGGCCTGCTCTCGCGTGCGCTTCGCCCGCTCATCCTTCGGCGCACCAAGGAGCAGGTGGCGTCCGAACTGCCACCCAAAGTCGAGTCCATTCTCCACTGCGAGATGGAAGGTGAGCAGCGTAAGCTTTACGGTGAACTTCGCGAACATTATCGCCAGGCACTCTTGGGGGCTATCGATGCTGAAGGCATGGCTAAAGCTAAAATCATGGTGCTCGAAGCGCTGCTGAGGCTTCGCCAGGCCGCCTGCCATCCAGGATTGATCGACAAGAAGCGCGTCGACGAACCCTCGGCCAAGCTCGACACCCTCCTCGCGCGCCTTTCCGAGGTGATCGATGAAGGCCACAAGGCTCTGGTTTTTTCGCAATTCACCAGTTTCCTCGACATTGTCCGCAAACGGCTGGATAAGGACTCGGTGCGCTACGAATACCTCGACGGAGCGACCAAAGATCGCCAGGAGCGGGTCCGGAATTTCGAGCAGGACCCCGCTTGCAAGCTCTTCCTCATCAGCCTGAAGGCCGGAGGCGTGGGCCTCAACCTGGTCGCGGCGGACTACGTTTTCCTCCTCGACCCCTGGTGGAACCCCGCCGTGGAAGCGCAAGCCATTGACCGTACCCACCGCATCGGACAGATGCGGCACGTCTTCGCCTACCGCCTGATCGCCAAAGACACCGTCGAAGAGAAGGTGCTGGCCCTGCAGGACAGCAAGCGCCGCCTCGCCGACGCCGTCATCAACCAGGACAACAGCCTGCTGGCCCAAATGGGCCGGGAGGAGTTGGAGTATTTGTTGTCGTGAGAGAGTTATCAGCTGTCAGCCGCCGAAGTAAGCTGACGACTGATAGCTGAAAACTGACAACTGCCTTCAGCCCGGCTGGCTCGCGTCCCGCTTTATCCATTTATAGGCTGCGCGCGAATTTCTCCAGAAGTACTTCTCCTGCGCCGCGCGGGGCTTGCTGCTGACGTATTCGTGTACGATGCGGAAGATGTGCGGATACTCGGCCAGCGTGTCGCTGTTCGGCCAGTCGCTGCCATACAGCACGCGATCTTCCCCGAAGACGCCCCATAGCTCATCGAGCAGCCCGCGATAGAATCCGAGGTCCTCCGGGATGCGGCCATTCACTTGCCGGAGCACTGCGGAAATCTTCACAAACACCTGCGGCCGCTTGCCCAATTCGTGGAGGTCCGCGTAGTAAGCCTTCTTCGCCGCAGCTTCGGCCGGGATTTCGAGCTTAGGCAGATGATCGATGACGATGCGCAGGTTTGGCACCGCATCGGTAGTGCGCAAAAGCCCATGGATCAACGACGGCGTCGGATTCGCGGAATCAAGTTCGAGATCGGCCGCAGCCAGGGCTTTCAGATCATCCACAAACTCGCGCCGGGCGATCATCTTGTCGAGATCGTCGGTATGCTTGTGGCCTCCGCTGTCCCGCTCCCACAGATTGCCGTAGCGAATGCCGCGGAATAAAGGATTGCGGTGGAAGTGATCGAGGTTCTTGCGGAAGTCCGGCGTACCAGGCTCGATGTCGCCCACTGTCCCTACCAGGATCTTGTCCTTCGCCGCGAGATCCAGCACCCACTGGTTATCATCCAGCCACGGACTCGCCTCGACCTCAATTGCACCGACGACTCCGAACTGTGTCGCCAGCTTTCGATAGCGCTCCGGCAGCGCTGTCTTGTACAGCACGGCATTGTCCTTGGGGGGCCAGGGCACGCCTTGCGGACGCGACACATCGAACAGGTGGATATGCGTGTCAATAACCGGAATCGGGGGATTCTGCGCCGCTGCCATGCCGGTCAACGAGGCGGCAGCCGATGATTGGATAAATGTTCGTCGGTTCAACCCGGCTATTGTATCCTGTCGGCACGCAGCCCGCCACCCGTAGTCACAAGGCTTGATTGCGTCAATAGGACGTTTCCATACTTCAGCTTTAAGGGGGGCTGCCAGCGTTAGCTTGACGTTGTAAGTCGCGGTTCCGGGCAGGCCACAAAAAAATGATGGTCTGCCCCACGGAGCTCTATCTCACACCCCTTTGCATTCATTTCCTGTTCGAGATATCTTACGTACCAATCACAGCAGGCTGTAGTAAGCTACTTACAGTTTCGAACGTGTAACCCCGGGTTAAGAGAACCGGAACGATCTGGCACACCGCGCAGAGCGTGGTCTCAATGTCCGGCGACGGCCGGACATCGCGCCCATCATGCAGGCAGATGATGGCCCCTGGCGATGCTTCCGATAACACGAATTGCGCTACCCGATCCGCGGACCACTCCCAATCATGCCCGATGACCGTCCACGCGATATCGGCTAAGCCAAGCTGTTTTCTAACTGCGCCCGTTCCGAACCAATGAAGACCATACGGCACCCGCATCAGTACAGGTGACAAACCAAGCTCCGCGCGGAATACCTGCTGGGCATCCGAGAATTCTTTCAAGACAAAGCGGGAGGAGCGGAGATTCGGCTTCCAGCTGGGACGGGGGGCCAGGCGCGCGTGGGAGTACGTGTGATTGCCAATTTCGTGGCCGGCATCGCGAACCGCCCGCGCGATGTCTGGATGACGAAGGACGTTCAGGCCGCATTGGAAGAACGTGGCTTTCACTCCCAGGCTTGAGAGGTGATCGAGCAGAGAGGGAGTACCGGCGCTCGGACCATCATCGAACGTCAGCGCAATGGAACGCCGCTCGCTCGGCCCCCTCCGTATAGGATCCCCGATCAGTCCGCAGCACCGCTCGGTAAGGTCGTGGGCAACTTCGATACCACTCTGCCAAAATGAGTGCAGCACAACCCTTGATTGTGGTTCATCCGGTACCAGGTCGCTAATTTAATTTGTACCGGATCACACCGTAACGTGCGCAAAACATTTGCGAGCTTCAAAAGCGATGGCTATGCTGGGCAAGGCGTTTCTCGTTAGGAAACTTTGATGAAATTAGCGGAACAGAGATCCTGGCATCTGCTCGATGCCAGCGGTATTGCCGTCCGGGAGTTTGGGGCGGCCCTGAACAGGATTGTTCCCACGATCTGCTGGCAGCCGGATTTCACCTGGTTTCAACTTTTTCGCGGGAGGGTGTATCCGGAATTGATCGAAGATCCGCTTCTTCAACTGGTACACTTCAAAATCCAGCATGGCTACAGCCGGCCGCTGGTGGGAAGGCTCTCGAGGTTTGCCGCGCGAACGTCAGCCACTCTTCAAAACGTTAACCGGGTAAGTGCCCGGGCTCCGTTGATCTGTACGACACCTTTCTATGCGCCGGTTGCCCGGAGGTGGCAAGGACCGGTGGTCTATTACTTGACGGACTATGCCGCAGCTTACGATAACTTGGACGCAGACCGGGTTATCTCGTCGGACCGCGAGCTATGCCGTGTGGCTACATTAGTCTGTCCGAACTCACAGAGGTTGGCCGACTATCTTATGCAGCGCGCCGGCTGCGACCCCAAAAAGATAACAATTCTTTCCAACGCTACACGCAAGAGCAGTGTGCGGGAGACCTCCTGGCAAGCGCTGGGCGAACCTCCCGCGGATCTGCAGGATCTACGCCGGCCGCTGATCGGGGTAATCGGAAATCTGGCTGGGAATCTGGACTGGGAACTGATTGAGAAGGCAATTTTGCTGACCCCGTCGATGTCCTGGGTATTTGTTGGGCCGGTCTCGATGAAGATTGCGAACAGGAGTCAGCGCGAGGCACGCGAGCATGTGCTCGGGATGGGGTTGGGAGTCCGGTTCGTCGGGGACAAGCCATATGGAGTGCTGTATCAGTACGCCCGCACCTTTGATGCGGCAGTCATGCCGTACCGGAAGGTCGAGCCGACGTTTTCCGGAAGCTCGACCAGGTTCTACGAGCATCTCGCGGCCTGCCGGCCCATGCTGGCGACCAGCGGGGTGGAGGAGTTGACGCGGAAGGCGCCGATCTTGCGGCTGGTCGAGGGACCGGAGCAGTTGGCGCAAGAGCTGATAGCGCTCCAGCGAAACGGTTTCCGCGACGGGTTTGAAGAGGCTCGCTGGGTTGCCAGCCACTCGGAGACGTGGGATTGCCGGGCACAAACCCTGGTGCGCGCGCTCGAGATGTTGGACGGATCGTCCAGCGCTTTGCAGTCGAGCGCATTCGTATCTTCTTTGCGGACAGACTAAAGTCTGTCCCACAGGGACTGCATGGGATCCAGCGTCCGGCCATCCGGCAGGCGGTATGCAACGTCTCCGAAATTCAAGATAACTTCCACGCCGGACTTCCAACGGGTTCGCTGGACCGCGTGATCCGGAGTCAGAAACTCGTGATTCAGCATCTCGTCGTAGCCTAACTGGCGGACCAGCGGACAGATCTCTTTGTAACTCCTGACAAAGTGGTCCTTCTCCCACTGCCAGGTTTCCTTGGTGAACATGAACATCGGTGGTGTGGCATAGAGCGATTCTTTGTGTCCACTGGTGTTGAGTCCGGAGGTCAGTCACTGTGAAGGCGCCGGTATGTTCGTCAGGGCGGACGCGAATGAACTGGTTGGATGCGTAAGGAGCGGCAACGGCCGATACGCAAAATGCGAAAGCTAATAATGACCGCATGGTCCTGACCATCAAGATATACCGGGGTTTCAGGGTCGGTTGCGGCTGTGGGTTGTGGATCCCTCGACGCTTGCAGACCGAAGAACAAACTAGCAGGGATGAACTCAGATGAACGCAGATTAAACCCAATGCTGTTCACTTAACGCATGGAGCCCTTAGTAGCCCGGTGCCTGCCCACGGAAACGAAGGAAAGAGCGGCCAAAGACTTGCTGCCGGAACGCTCCTCCCCGATCGATTGCCACATTGTACTTCCACCGGTAGGCGTCACACTTCCAAATGCCGAATTGCCCGGACTACCGGCTACAAGATGACTTACGGGGAGTAATCGTGTTTCCATCCGCAGCCTGCCATCGTTCAGCCTTCCCGCAAGAGAGAACATCGTGGTGCCGGGGGCGACCTCCACGCGCTTCGCCTTGGCCCGGCCGGCGAAGTCGTCCACCTGTTCCACCGTTTCTCACGCCAGCAGCGCGTCCTTGATCTTCCGTCCCTCGCCGCGGCCGCTCGGGGCGCCGCTCACCGCGCAATTGAGGCTGTCCGAGGCAGAGGCTGACGCCACTTGCGAACACCAGCGTAATCCAGCTGGCGAAGCTGTAGTGGTAGGATCGAAATTCGGGGCGGGCGAGCTTCGAGATTCAATTTCGGATAACCTTGATGTGATGAGCGAATGGATCGGTTCCAGACGCGAGTAGGTTTTGGTGGCGAAAAGGAGAGTAAATGTCCACAAAAGAAAACGCAATTGGGCGACGTTCGCTTCTGAGCATGGGCGCGGCAGCCGCGGGGCTTGGCTTCTTAGCTGACCTCGAAGCGTATCCCCAGAATGTGAACCGGAATTCAATTCCGTCGGACTTGAAAGTCACTGACATGCGCATCGCCGTTCTGAGAGGGCCGGGAGGCCAGGCGGGCGGGGGTCGGCCGGGCGGACGAGGCGGCTCCAGGGGACCGCTGCCTCCTGCGACTCCCGGCGCGGGAGCGGCATCGGGCGGCACGATCGTCGTCCGAATCGATACGAATCAGGGAATTTCGGGTTACGGCCAGACGATTGGGGACGGCCCCCAGCCCAACTACGTGCTGACGCATAAGGCCCGGGTGCTCGGCGAAAATCCCTGCAACGTTGATAAGATCTTCCGCAAGATCAAGATCCATGGCGCGTATAACCGTCGGGGGAGCGGCGTCAACGCGATTGAGAACGCGTTGTGGGATCTGGCCGGCAAAGCCTATGGCGTACCGATCTATCAAATGCTTGGCGGGAAATTTCGCGACAAGGTCCGCCTGTACAGCGAGGGTGACCCGCGCTCGGACGACATCAAAGACATCGCCGCCGACTATAAGGAGCGCGTCGCCGCTGGGTTTACGATGCTCAAGTATGATCTGGGAGTAGCTCGCGTTCTCCAAGGCAAGAAGGGCACGATGTCTGCGCCGGCAGGCTACAACGGGGAACCGGGGGAGAACCCTGAGAACTATTATCAGGGATTCGAGCTCACCGACAAGGGAGCCGAACTCGTAGCCGACCATGTCGCTGCCATTAAGGAGGCCATGGGCGACGCCGCCGACATTCCCATGGCGCACGACCATTTCGGGCACCTCACCGCGAAAAGTTGCATCAAGCTGGGCAAGGCGCTGGAGAGGGTCACCCCCTCTATGTTGGAAGACATGGTCCCGTGGTTCCGGGTGGAGGAGTGGAAGCTCATCACCGATTCGATCAATGTGCCCACCTTGACCGGCGAAGACGCCTATCTGGTGGAATCGATCGACCCGCTTTGCCAGGCCCGTGCAGTCGATTATATCCACCCGGATCACCTTGTTATCGGCGGTTGTCTCGAATTGAAGAAGACCTCCGACATGGCGGCCAAGCATTCGGTGGGGATGATGGTCCACAGCAACGCTACCCCGATCGGCTACGCAGCCGGCGCGCACGCGATAGCCGCCTGCCAAAACTTCCTCGCCATGGAATGGCACCAGCCGCAGCCAGCCTGGCACAAAGAGATAACCGACGCAGGGGACCTCGTGGTTAAGGGTCACATCCCTGTTCCGACAGGGCCGGGCCTGGGCATCAAAATCCATGAAGAAGCGATGCGCCCCCTCTGCAGGCAGGGTGAGTTCTTCACCGATCCTACGACTTATTGGGATTCGCAGGTCGGCGGAGACAAGGAGTATACGTAAAGGGAGGACGTCGAGGCGAGCCTTATACCTTCCGAATATGACTGAAGGTATCTAGGCTTAACTGAATGAGCTTGTTGGGCCCGGCGGCCCGGAATACCGCACAATTTCCGATCGCCGGGCCGCCTTCGCGGCGCCATGCCGTTTAACTGACCACGCGCGAAAGAGCTGAAACGCCACCTTACGTTTTGGCCCGCTCCATTGCTCAAAGCAGCTCTCAAGGCGCGTCCACGAAACGAACGAAGCGATGCGCATAAATACAAAACAGTGCGATGGGCTACCCCGAGAGTTCATAGCGCCATCAATCGTTGGCCTGGACCGCGATTGTCGCGCCAACAGCAGACTTGTGGTGCGGTTTCTGCGCGGGGTCGGCCACCCGAAGCGGATCCAACGTCCGAGTTGCAGTCCTTCCCGAACAATTAAAGGCGCCTGTTCCCGATTGTTCCCGAGTCACGCCACTCGGAAAGAGATCCCCTCAGTAGCTGGCTTGTTGGATTGATAATCATAAGCGCCCTTCCATTCTTCGACCCGCCTGGCCGAATTGCCATGTTGCGTACCGACCGGAGGATCGGTCTGTGCACTTTCTGGCAATAGCCAGCGCTTCGCCCATTTCTGCCCCTTCATCCCAACAACATAGGCGCCGCCCCCTCAAAAACCTTGCCCTCGCGTGTCAACCTGAAAGCAGAACGGCCAAGGTGTGCCGTTTGCCGGTCGCCCGCAGCGCGACCTTTTTGAAATTTGAGGAATACCATTTGCCGACGTTGCTCGTCTTTGCCGCCTCGCCTGCCGACCGTGCCGCGCCGCGGAAACTTGCCTACCAGGAAATCGCAGAATCCACCGGCGATACCGAAACACCCGAAACCGGTCCCGGCGTGGAACGAGCCCGCATCCTCCCTCTTGCGCTACTTTCATCTCCTACCGTCGGGGTCATGGCACTGGCGCCTTTGTGCACCGCGCATATTTTCGCGATCCGTGCACAGTCCTGCACAAACGAAAAATCTCCGCTGGCGCCGAGGCCCCGCATAACCATAACAAATCAATATTACTTAAAAGAAATTGGCTTCTTCCGAAAATATCGCGCAATGCCGGCGCGAGAAGGGTGGCAAGTCACCTCAAATCTTCGACTAATCTGCGTTCATCTGCGTTCATCCCTGCGGCCCTTGCCTTTTCTCTTTTACGTCCGAACAATCCGCGCAAGCTGTGTTCGGTCCCAATTTTCATTTCCTGGGGTGTCCGCGCTTTGGCGGTCAAGGCTTTCGATCCGCAAAACCGCGTGCAACCCGCCGCAACCTGTGTGCATCCGAGACGCCCCTGGCCAGAAACCAAACCGCCCCGCGTAAGACTCGCATCCTCAGGCCGAACAGGGAGTTCGTTTTTCCGCAGGATCGCCCCTCTCGCGCCGCCTCACCAATTCGCGTGTATTCGCGGATTCACCCCACTTTGTGCACCGCGATAAGTGCACTGTTTTGCACAAACCTAAAAGCCGCTGCCACTTGCTGCTCCCCGGATAACTAAAGCAATAGACAGCCACTTATCAAAAATTGGCTTCCTTCCGCAAAAAACGCACTCTGCATCTGCTGACTGCGCCAGCGCACCTGTCGGGCGGACAGACAGCCCTTAAGTGAACCGTATTGAGATTAAAACAGATTTATTAGTGTTGGCCTGAGAAATCGGGAGGAACTTGTTTTATCTGCGTCCATCCCTGCCCGTGGTTTTTCGGAATTTCGGCGACGAGGCCGCGCTGGGATAGACTGAAGGCTTGTGAATTTTGTCCTGGGATTGAAGTGTGTATTCTGTGGTGCGACTTACTCGACCCGGGTTCCTTACACGTGTCCGTCGTGCGGTGTTACCGGAACTCTTGACGTGCTTTATGACTACCCCGCGATCGCGCGAACACTGACGCGAACGACGCTGGCCCGCCGTCCGGAACAGAATCACTGGCGGTATCGCGAGTTGCTGCCGCTACGTTCAAATACGCGGCTGCCGGCGCTCTCGGTTGGTTGGACGCCGCTCACTCCGGCGGTTTCGCTGGCGCGCCATCTCGGCGTGAAGACCCTGTATCTGAAAGACGAGGGGCGTAATCCTACGGGCTCCTTGAAGGATCGCGCAAGTTCCGTGGGTGTCGTCAAAGCGCACGAGAAACGGCAGACAATTATTGCCTGTGCGAGCACCGGGAATGCGGCTTCGTCGCTGGCGGGCATGGCAGCGTCGATGCGACTGCGCAGCGTCATCTTTGTTCCGCAGCGCGCTCCCGAACCGAAGGTCACCCAGTTATTGATTTTCGGCGCGACGGTTCTGCGGGTGCTCGGCACTTATGAAGACGCGTTTCAGTTATGCCAGCAGGCGTGCGAGCGATGGGGTTGGTACAACCGCAATTCCGCCATCAATCCGTATCTTATCGAGGGCAAGAAAACGGTGGGACTGGAAGTCTGCGAGCAGCTTGCGTGGAAGGTTCCGGATTGGGTCGCCGTCTCGGTGGGAGACGGCTGCACGATCGCCGGCGTCTGGAAGGCGTTTCGCGAGATGAAGACGCTGGGCCTGATATCGCGCATGCCGAAAATGCTGGGCGTGCAGGCAGAAGGCGCGGCGCCTGTCACGGAGGCATTTCGCAGCGGCCAGGCGATGCGCCCGGTGGATCCTTGTACGATTGCCGACAGCATCGCCGTGGGTGTGCCGCGCAATTGGAAGAAGGCTGTGATGGCGATCGAGGAGTCCGGCGGCACCATGATCAACGTGAGCGACGACGAGATCCTCGATGCCATGCGCTATACGGGACGGCTCGCCGGCATCTTCGCCGAACCCGCGGCAGCAACGTCTGTGGCCGGTGTGGGCGCCGCGTCAACGCGGGGGATCATTGGATCTCGAGCCGAAGTGGTGGCCCTGGTGACAGGCAGCGGGTTGAAGGATATCCGATCGGCACAGGCGGCGGTGACGCCTCCTTTTGAAATTCCACCCGATGGTTCCGGGCTCGAGGACGTCTTGTGTAGCGTCGATTCCGGTTTGTGCGGGACACGCTAGGGCGCGGATGTTCATGAAACAACGTTCCCTGTTGATCCGCGACATTCATGCGATGGTCCTGATGGATGAGGATCACACCGTCCTGCGCGGCGGCTTCATCTATATCGAAGACGGCGAGATTCTGCAGCTTGGTGTGCGTCCGCCGGCAGGTCTTCGTCCGCAACAAACCATCAGCGCGCGACATATGGTGGCCGTACCTGGCTTCGTCAACACGCATCACCACCTCTACCAGACCCTCACGCGCGCGTGTACGGCCGGAGTCGACGCGGAACTCTTCGACTGGCTGCGCGCCCTCTATCCGCTATGGGCGCGCATTGACGAGGAGTCTCTCGAGACCGCGGCTCTGGCCGGAATGGCGGAGCTGATGTTGTCCGGCTGTACCACGACCACCGATCATCACTACGTGTTTCCTCGTGGGCGAAGCCTGATGATCGATGCCGAAATCGGCGCGGCACGCCGCATTGGGATTCGTTTCCATCCCACGCGGGGCAGCATGAGCGTGAGCGCGCGAGAAGGCGGTCTGCCACCTGATTCGGTGGTGCAAAAGGAAGACACCATCCTGGCGGATTGCGAGCGCCTGATCCGGACCTATCACGATCCCACTCCGGGATCGATGCTGCGCATCGCCATGGCGCCGTGCTCGCCGTTCTCTGTCTCACCGGAGCTTATGCGCGAAACTGCGCTTCTCGCCGAGCGCCACGATGTCCGGCTGCACACCCATCTGGCGGAGACACGCGATGAAGAGGCGTATTGTCTCGAACGATTCGGACGCCGGCCTCTCGATTTGCTGCAGGACGTGGGATGGCTGGGGTCTCGCACGTGGCTGGCTCACGGCATTCATTTCAATGCGAAGGAGGTGGTGCGGCTGGGCCGCGCGGGATGCGGCATCGCGCATTGCCCGAGTTCAAACATGCGGCTGGGATCGGGTATCGCGCCTGTTTTGGGATTACGCCGCGCAGGCTGTCCGGTCGGTCTGGGGGTGGACGGAAGCGCGTCCAATGACAGTTCGCATATGCTGGCCGAAGTTCGGCAGGCGCTGCTCCTGACGCGACTCGCTCGCGGAGCGGCTGCCATCAACGTGCGCGACGCGCTGCGCATGGCCACGATTGAAGGGGCGCGCTGCCTGGGACGCGACGATATTGGTACGCTACAGGCCGGCAAGCGCGCCGACATCGCGCTCTTCGATTTACGCGGGGTCGCCTACAGTGGCGCAGAGGATCCGGTTGCCGCGCTGTTGTTGTGTGCGCCTTCTCCGGTACATACGCTGGTCGTCAACGGGCGAGTGGTGGTCGAGAATAGCGAACTGCGAACGCTCCGGATCGAGCCGGTATTGGCGCGGCACCGGCGCATGGCCGCGAAAATTGTTCGGGCGGAGCGATAATGGGCGATGTGAGCGAACCCTTCGATCAGCCGCGACTGGCCATCAATCGCGTCTATACCAAGCGGGGTGACACCGGCGAGACCAGTCTGGCAGGGGGACAGCGCCTCAGAAAAGACGCGACTCGCATCGAGGCCTATGGCACGCTGGACGAGTTGAATTCGTTCATTGGCCTCGCGCGGGCGAGTATCGAGAAACTGTTGCCGCAACAGCCCGGGCTGGCCCCGCTCGATTCTATTCTGTTCCGCGTGCAGCACGAGTTGTTCAACGCCGGGTCGATTCTGGCGACGCTGCCGGAGGACGTTCATCCGAAACAGGCGCGAATCACGGAACACCAGACGGCGCGACTGGAGCGCGAGATCGACGGCATGAATCAGGATCTGCAGCCTCTGCGATCGTTTGTCCTGCCGGGCGGCTCGCGGCTGAATGCCGAGATGCACATCTGCCGGACGATCTGCCGCCGCGCCGAACGGATTTGCATTACGCTCGCAAGCGAAGAATCAATCGATCCGGAGATCATCCGGTATCTCAACCGGCTCAGCGACGCATTCTTCGTGTGGACTCGCTGGGCAGCGCATGAACTGGGAACTCCCGAAGTCCTGTGGGACCCCAATGTGGGACGCTAACATATAAGGAGAATGGAAATGCAAAAGAACATCAGATCCGTAGCCGTGGGCTTGACGGTCTTGAGTGCGCTGGGACGGCTTCTTCCCCATCCGCCGAACATCACGCCGGTGGGGGCCGGCAGCCTGTTTGCCGGCGCTCGAATCAACGGCTGGATGGCGTATCTGCTACCGATCCTGGTGATGGCCGTGACCGATCCCTTGGTGGGAGGCTATTCGAGGGCCACGCCGGTGATCTATCTTTGCTTCCTGATCAGCGTCTGGATCGGCCGCCGCGTCCGCTCGACCGACAGCCCGCTGCGCATCGGTGGGGCCTGCCTGCTGTCGAGTCTGCAGTTCTTCGTGCTCACCAACCTGGCTACCTGGATGTTCGGCGGGATGTACGCGAAGTCGCTCGCGGGACTCGCGGCCTGCTACGTGGCTGCGGTGCCGTTCTTCAGCGCCACGCTGCTCGGCGACCTGTTCTTCACTGCCGCGATCTTCGGCGCGTATGCTCTGCTGGCGCGTAACCTGACTCACACGGACGGCGCGGGGCCTGAGACCGCGCGCGCGTAGTGTATGCATAGTGAATGACGCGCGGATCGTCTCGCTGATCGCCAGTGCGACTGAAATCGTGGCCGCGCTGGGCGAGTTACCTCACTTAGTCGGACGTTCCCACGAGTGCGACTTCCCGCTCGAGGTGATCGACCTTCCCTGCTGCACGCGGCCTGCAATCGACGTCACCGGCAGCAGCCGCGAAATCGACACGCTGGTCAAAAGCACGCTGGCCGGCGCCCTCTCGATCTACGAGGTTTTCGACGACGTCCTGGAGCGATTGCAGCCCACGCACATCATTACGCAGACGCAGTGTGAAGTTTGCGCGGTGAGCCTGAAAGATGTCGAGAAGTCGATTGCGGGAAAGCTGGCGAGCCAGCCCAAGATCGTTTCGCTGTTGCCGAATTCGCTCGAAGATATCTGGGCCGACATCCGGCAGGTGGCGTGCGCGCTGCACATTGAAGGGATTGGCGAAAAGCTTATTTTCGACCTGCAGCATCGGATGCGGAACATCTCGCGCCTGGCGCACGATTCGCGGCACCGTCCCACGGTAGCCTGTATCGAATGGCTGGAGCCGCTCATGGCGGCAGGTAACTGGATGCCGGAACTGGTCAGCAAGGCAGCCGGTGTGAACCTGTTCGGCTGGCGGGGTAAGCACTCGCCATGGATGAGTTGGGAGCAATTGGTGGACCGCGACCCTGACGTGATCATCGCGATGCCGTGCGGTTTCGATCTCGCACGGACCGCGAAAGAGATGTATTGGCTGACGGAGAATCCGCACTGGCCCCAACTGCGGGCGGTGCAAAACGGCCGGACTTATATCGTCGACGGGAATCAATATTGTAATCGTCCGGGGCCGAGAGTGGTGGACACGCTGGAGGTTCTCGCCGAGATTCTGCACCCCGACCGGTTCTCCGCCAGGATGCATGGTACGGCTTGGCTGAACAGCGCAATGAAGAGGTAGTTGCAAATTTCGACCTGCGTTGGTGGGGCAGGCGGTTTCGCCTGCTTCGGCCGCTGGCGGCTGAATTTTGCAAGTACCTCTGAAGTGTTACGCAGTGGCCCGGTGGTAGGCGCCGATCGCTTCGTGAAGGGTGTCAAAGATGTGATCCGGGCCGATGGCGTCCGTCAGGTGGTGCCGGTCGAGGTCCGGCTTCAGGTCGGATTGCACGTGCGCGAGAACCAACTGGATCCGGCGAGAGACCAGGTCTTGCTGCAGCTCTCGCACCACCTGAGCGGCCGTGTAGTCCACGTTGATGATCGCTCCGGCATCCACGATCAGCCAGCGCAGGGGTGAAGGTCCCGGCCCGGCCAGCAGACGAATTTCGTTCGCGAACAATCCGACATTTGCATAGAAGAGCGTGGCGCCAAACCGGTAGATCACCAGCCCCGGCTCGGTCACCGCTCCGGCGACCACCGGCGTCAATTGCCAGATGCCCCCGTGGCCTTGAACCAATACTGCGGTATGCGGGCGATAGCTGTGGCGCACGACACGGAGCAACGACAATACCATGGCGAGCAGGATGCCTTCTTCAACTCCAACCAGTACGACAACACCCGTGGTCGTGAGGGCCAGCGCGAATTCGCCGGGGCTCTCCTGACGGATGGCACGCAAGCTGCGCAGGTCTGTGAGGTGGATCGCCACGATAAAAACGATCGCACCGAGAACGCATCGCGGCAGGTACTGGAATGGGCCGGTCAGAAAGAGAAGGACCAGCGAAACTACCGCCGCGGTAGCAATGTGCGTCATCTGGCTCCGACCACCCGAACGTTCCGCCATGGCTGTTTGCGTAGGACTTCCGTTCACCACGAAAGTTCCGCTCAAGGCCGCGGCAGCGTTCGCCGCGGCGAGGCCGGCAAGATCGGCGTTCTCATCCGGACGGGTGTGGTGACGCACCGAGTAAATACGAGCGGTTGCCGCGCTCTGCGCAACGATCATCACGAAGCAAGATCCCGCCACGGGGATCAGGACCTCCACGTCCTTCCAACTCACGTTGGGGAAACCCAGGTGCGGCAGGCCGCCGACGACCGGGCCGACGATGCCGATTCCGTGCCCGGCGAAATCCCAGGTGGCGCTGGCCGCTATTGCGCCGACTACGGCAATGAGCGCACCGGGTACTCTCGGTACAAAACGGTCGAGCGCGAGGACGCCCCCAACCACGAGTACAGAAAGGCCTAGAGATGGCAGGTGCAGCCGAGGCAAACCGCGGACGATGCCGGCCAGTTGCTCGATCGTCCTATGGGCGTGAATCTCCAGGCCAAGCATTTCGCCCAGCACGGCGATGCCGACCTGAAACCCCACTCCGGTTAAGAAACCGACGAGCACGGTACGCGAAAGGAAGTCGGCCAGGAAACCCAGCTTGAGTATCCGCGCCAGCAGCAGCATGCTTGCAGTCAGCATCGCCACCAGCCCTGCCAGAGCCACGTACCTCGCGCTCCCCATCGGCGCGATGGAGGAGATGCTCCCGGCCAGGATGGCCGCGGTCGCCGAATCGGCAGCGACCACGAGGTACCGCGACGCACCGAAGGTGGCGAACGCGAGAAGCGGCAAAAACAACGTATAGAGTCCCGTGACCGACGGCATGCCGGCAATGCTGGCATAGCCCAAGGCCTGCGGGATGCTCATCGCAGCCAATTGGATGCCGGCCAGGGAATCGCGGAGGCCACTCGCCAGGCTGAAGGGCCGCAATCCACAGAACAGGATCGACCGTTTTTCGAGCTTGGATTGATTTGGAGAGTTCGTTTGAGCCGTGATTCAATGATACGTCTCCTGCCGCATCATCTCCTCTCTCTCCAGAAACGGCGGCGCAAGATTCAGACACATGCGGTTGGCAGGCCGAAGGCCTACGTCACATTGATTCAGCAGCACTTGTTAGCCTTGTACTAATAACAGTCAAAGTCTCCGCGGCCCGCGAAGAATCGTGGAGTAGGCTTTTGGCCTGCGAATCGATTTTTTCTCACCTTCTGACGCAGCCGGCTGCTACCTGATGATCGATGGCCAGCAGCTAAACCTTACCAGCGCTATTAGTCAACGGAACTTACTGTGTGCCAACCGTAAGGAGGTGGTTCGTTTATCTTGGGTCACAACCCATTCCAACTGTAACCAAAGGACTTACCCACGGCCCCGCGAACCTGCGCTTGTAAGCTGAAAGTAGGATGAGGTTAACTTCAATGAATGATCGGCTGCCGCAAAAGCTCCTACTTGCCGCGAATCACAAATGCAAAACAACCAAACGAACCCGAGGATCGATAACCGCAGCAGTTTCAATCGCCTACAGGCGAAATTATGAACCGCCAAACTTACTGCGACACCTATACCATGCATCCGTGGAACAATAATGGGTATCTCCAATGAAAGTCAGGAAAGCTGTCATCACCGCGGCCGGTGCTCACCAGCGGACGTTGCCGCTGCAGACGTTGATCGATCGCGATGGCGTCGAGAAGCCCATCTTGCGCATTGTACTGGAAGAAGTACTTTCGGCCAATATCGAACAGGCCTGTATAATCATCGCCCCGGGCGATGAGACGTCGTATGCGGCAGCCGCCGGGGATCTCGCGCCGATGGTTCACTTCATCGAGCAACGGGAGCCGCGCGGGTACGGCCATGCCATCTATTGTGCCCGCCAGTTTACCGGGAGCGAGCCGTTTCTTCACCTGGTCGGAGATCATGTCTATTTGAGCACAGGCGAAACTGGATGTGCCCGCCGCCTGGTCGCGCTGGCTGAGAGGGAACGCTGCATCGTGTCGTCGGTGCAGGCGACGCGGGAAACCCATATCGGCCGCTACGGTGCCATCGGCGGACAGCATGTCGCGGGCAGCGAGGGATTGTATCGCGTCGAGACCGTGCTGGAGAAGCCCACACCGACTGAGGCCGAGCAGCATCTGATCGTCGCGGGAATGCGCGCCGGGCATTATCTCTGCTTCTTCGGGATGCACGTGCTCACGGACAGCGTGATGGAGTCGCTGGACCGCGAACTCGGTAGCGGCGCGGGGCGCGCCTCGCTCTCCGCCGTGCTAGACCAGCTCGCGCGGCGCGAGCAATACCTGGCGGTTGAGGAAAGGAATCGCCGCTACGATGTCGGGGTCCGTTATGGTTTGCTCACCGCCCAGATGGCCTTGGCGCTGGCCGGCCGCGACCGCCAGGAAGTCCTCGCGCAACTGCTCGAGCTGCTGGCCGTACGCGCGCTGGAAGGGTCGAACAGTTGAGTGAGTTGATTGGCATCATTACCGCGGAATCCGCGGAGATCCGGAATCGCTCGCTCGATGCCTTTTGCCGCGCTGCGACCGTGCCTGCCCTGCTGGCCGAGGCAGATGCGCTTGACCGGTTCCGGCGCGAGAGCAGCAGCCTGTACCAACGCGTGCGGGCGCAGTTTTTTCTCTACGCAATTCACCGCTTCCACCTTCCGTTCCGTGACGGGGTGCCGGCCGGAAAGCCGGTGCCTCTCGCGGCGCTCGAACAAATTCTCAATCGCCGGTTCAACGAAGCGATCGATGTGCTATTGGCGGTGCAACGAGCCGAGGCCGTGCCAACTCAAGGAAACGCCGCCCTTTCCAGCGCCTTGGCCGCGGCCTACCACGGGCTGGCATTCCAGACGCTCGCGTCGCAGGTGCGGCGCAGCGTCCGGGCGGTTCGCGGCAACCGGTGGATGTCGCGCACCGGACATCCGGCCGATTACCCGCTGGCCATCCGTCCTGAACTGCTCCGGCGTGACGGCGTTTATCCCGCCCTGCGCGAATCGACTCCGGTCCGCATGGACCTGACGCACAGCGGCTGGAGCGATATCTTCTTTCTGGGCATGGATTTCCCCGAGGGCGCGCGGGTACTCAATGTTTCCATTGATCTGGCCGTGCGCGGCACCGATACGAGTGCTCCGCGACCCCCTGTCGAAGCGTACTTTCGCGTGATCGACGAGCCGGTGCTGCGGTTGACCAGCGTCGATCTCGGCGCGACCGCGGATGTCACCAGCCTGGCGGAGGTCTTCGATTTTGCGCGCGACTACCTGGGACTGTTAAAGGCCGGCGTCATCGCGGCAGGCATCGTTCCACCCGGTATGGAGGGTGCGCAACAGCCCCTCGCCGATCTGCTCGCCAGGTTGACCGGAACCGTGGGCCGCGGGATCGAACTGGTGACGCAAGTGCGCGGCATCCCCAAAGGATCGCGACTGGCCGTCTCGACGAACCTGCTCGCCTGCATGATCACGGTGTGTATGAGGGCGACGAGCCAGGTCCGCGCGCTGACCGGAGGACTCGAAGAAGATGAGCGTCGGCTGGTGGCGGCGCGCGCGATTCTCGGCGAGTGGCTCGGCGGTTCGGGCGGCGGCTGGCAAGACTCCGGCGGCGTGTGGCCGGGGATGAAGACGATTCTAGGCGTGGCGGCTGCGGAAGGCGATCCGGAATTTGGCGCGAGCCGTGGATGCCTGCTTCCGCGCCATCATGTTCTCAGTCACCAGGAAGTTTCCGCCGGGACGCGCGAGGTGTTGCAAAACAGCCTCGTGCTGGTGCACGGCGGCATGGCCCAGGATGTCGGTCCGATTCTCGAAATGGTGACCGAGAAATACCTGTTGCGCTCGGAAGCGGAATGGCAGGGCCGGCAGCAGGCCATCCGCACGTTCGACGATATCCTCGGCCTCCTGAAGCGGAACGACATCCGTGCCATCGGCGCAGCCACTGAGCGCAACTTCTTCGGCCCGATCCAAACCATTATTCCCTGGGCCAGCAACCTGTATACGGAGTCGCTGATCCAGTCGATCCACGGGGAATTCGGCGGCGACTTCTACGGCTTCTGGATGTTGGGCGGAATGGCTGGCGGCGGCATGGGTTTCATCTTCAACCCGCAGGTTCAAGCGAAAGCGCAGGACCGCCTGGGGGCGGTGATGCAGGAGACCAAGCGGCGTCTGGAACGCGCGGTGCCATTCGCCATGGACCCGGTGGTCTACGATTTCGCAATCAACGAGCGTGGCACGTCGGCGCAGTTGCTTCTGGGCGATGAGGCGTTGATGCCGCCGGCCTATTACACGCAGTCAGTACCCGCGCTGTTGAAAACAGAAATGCGGCTGCTGCCGGAGTCGCGCAGGACCGAACTCGAATACTTCGGCGCGGCTTGCCGGAAGTCGCCGGAGATGGCCGGAACGGTGCAGACGATGTTCGATGTGCTGCTCCCGCGCCGCGCGGACGAGGGAACCTCGGAGACGCGGAGTCTCGAACAGACGCTCGACCAACTGGGTTTCGATCGCGTGCAGCATGAGCAGATCCGCACGGATTTGCGCAATGGACGAATCGGCCTGGCGCAGAATCGTTTGCCGGCGAGCACCGATATCCGTGATGTGGAGGAGACCGACGTCTGGCACGCAGATGACAAGTTTGCGGACGTGGGTCTGCGGGCCTTGCGCGAAGGACGCGTGGCTGTGGTTTCACTCGCTGGAGGCGCAGGCAGCCGGTGGACGCGCGGTGCAGGCGTGGTGAAAGCGCTGAACCCCTTCGCGAAATTCGCCGGCTCCCATCGCAATTTCATCGAGGTGCATCTCGCCAAGAGCCGGCGGACGGCCGCACTGTGCGGAACTGCGCCGCCCCACGTGATCACTACCAGTTATCTGACGCATGACGCGATTGCGGCTTGGGTCGCGGCGGAGAACCGTCGAGGATATACGGGTCCGCTGCTGTTGTCGGAGGGGCGGTCGGTGGGCCTGCGGCTGATTCCGATGGCCCGCGATCTGCAGTTCGCCTGGGAAGAAACGCCGCAGCAATTGCTGGACGAGCAGAAGCAGAAAGTTCGCGAGAGCCTGCACAATGCGTTGATCGGATGGGCGCGGCACGCGGGCGAGGGTGCCGATTACACCGTCAATCTGCCGATGCAGTGCCTGCATCCGACCGGGCATTGGTACGAAGTTCCCAACCTGCTGCGCAATGGCGTCCTGGCGACAATGCTCGCTACGCGGCCTACACTCCAGTATTTGATGGTGCATAACATCGATACACTGGGCGCCAATGCCGATCCGGCCCTGCTCGGCTGGTTCATGGAGCAGAAGGGGGCGATGATGTTCGAGGTGATCGCGCGGCAATTTGACGATCGGGGTGGCGGGTTGGCGCGGGTGAATGGCAAAACGCGCCTGGTGGAAGGTCTGGCACTGCCGTCGGAGGAAGTGGAAGCGCGGCTTTCGTACTACAACAGCGCGACTTGCTGGATCGATATTGACCGGATGCTGGAGGCGTTTTCGCTGGAGCGCGCGGACCTGGGCAATCAGGAGAAGGTGGCGGCTCGTGTACGCGCGGTCGCGGCCCGTATGCCGGCATACATCACCCTGAAGGATGTGAAGAAGCGTTGGGGGAAGGGCCAGGAGGACATTTTCCCCGTGGCGCAATTTGAAAAGCTGTGGGGCGATATGACCGCGCTTCCAGATTCGAACTACCTGTTTGCCGTGGTCTCGCGGCGGCGGGGACAGCAATTAAAGGAACCGGCGCAACTCGATGGCTGGCTACGCGACGGGTCTGCGGCCTTCATCGATTCGCTGTGCGACTGGTAACCGTGGGGCAGACCATCGTTTTTCGTGGTCTGCCTCGGCCGCGCAGCAGCCGCTCTTGGCTCGGCGATCTTACGCCGGCTACCTTGCCGCGATGCCGAACCTTTCGAACAGGCCGGCATGCTTCGTATAGAGGTACGCCTTCAGTTCACGCCTCATGGTGTTGGCGGTCTCGGTGAGAGTGCCGCCGTGCTGGCGATAGAAAAAGTGATCTCCGTGCAACCCCTGGATGCGCGCACCCGCGGCCGCCACCCGGATCCAGAACTCGTAGTCCATCCAGCACGGCATCGCTTCATCAATACCGCCGACCTGCGACCAGAATTCGCGCCGGAACGCCGAGCAGTAGTGCACCGAATTACGCTCCAGCAGCATGCGCAGGGTGGTCGAGTCCGGGACAATCCAGCGGTCCTCTGTGGCCCCGAACAGGTTGGCGTCGGGATTCACGACGTCGCAGCCGTTCCAGAGGACTTTAGCGGCCTGGAACAGATAATTCGGGCCAATCCGGTCGTCCGCATCGAGCAGCGCCACGAAGTCGCTTTCCGTCGCTTCGATGCCTCGATTGCGCGAGTATCCCGGACCCCTCTTTACGGCGTTGCGAAGATACTTCACGCTAGGATACCGTCTGGCGTAATCGGCGGCCACCACGGAGGTTTCGTCGGTCGAGAAGTCGTCCACGATCTGGATCTCGTAGTCGGCGTCATTGGCCAGAACCGACTCCACCGCTTCGGCCAGGTACCGTCCATAATTGTGGCAGGGGATAACCACATTCCACGGGAGCGTGGAGCCTTTTTTGAGCCGCAGCAGCTTCAGCGCCTGGCTGATCGCAAGCGCCGCCAGTGTCTGGTGGCGCCCATCCCGCCATAAGGCGATGCCGGGCGTCGAGTGTCCCTCCAGATGTGCAATCTGGCCGAGCAGGGCGTTGTGCTTACGATCCAGGAGCAGCGAGAAAAACGTGTCGGCTTCACGCCGGAAAAGGGGATCCTGGCGCACT
Source organism: Terriglobia bacterium (assembly GCA_963747535.1). Lineage (GTDB taxonomy): Bacteria > Acidobacteriota > Terriglobia > Bryobacterales > Bryobacteraceae > CAVVFX01. The sequence goes on along the minus strand of CAVVFX010000020.1, from coordinate 773,944 downwards.
TGCAGGGGTAGTTCCTCCAGGACCGACAGCCACTCTTTGCGGAAGAATGCGCCCCAGCCCAACAGCGCCGCCTGCGCTTCGCCGTAATTCCGCCGGTTCCGCTGGGGCCAGTGAGTGGGCGCCAACACGTGAGCGATCCGCGTGGGGTCGCGCAGATACTGATCGTAGAGCCCGTTAATATCGTGGTTGAGCGCATCGTCATCCTGTACGTACACCACCGGGTTGCGGGCTTGCGCTGCGCAGAGAAACCGGCCGTAGCAACTCTGGTTCTCGCTCGATTCGATCACGCGCGTGTTGGAGTCCGGAAACTCCAGCCTGACCCCGGGGTTATTGTTCCAGATCAGAATCTCGTCGATGCATTCGACGCTGCGCAGAGCTTGCACGATGACAGGCAGGTTGTGCGGCCGTTTCCAGGAGACCAGGCAAGCGGTGACGCAGGGAGTTTGCGGTGCGCTCACCGTTACCGGACTCACGGATGCGAGGTCGGACAGTTCACACTGGAGTTCGTTTTTGAACTTGCTGAAGAACCAGTCGTCGTCGTAGCGGCGCAATGCGCGCACTTCGATAGCTCGGGCCGCCAGGTCGCCCGAAAGCAACCGGACGCTGGCGGCGGCAAACTCATCGTATCGCTTCAGCCGTTCCACTACGCGCAGCAGCCGGCGGGGTCCGAAGTGGAGGCTCGCGAGGCGAAACCGGTTGTGTAGCACGGGCTCCCATTTCACTTCATAGGGGAACCGGGCGCGGAAAGCGTGCTGCACGTCCACGCCAGGCACCACCCAGCACTCATAGCCGGACGTCCAGAGGCGGATGCTCAGTTCGGAATCCTCGACGCCCCACAGTACCAGGCCGGCGTCGAAACCACCAACTTGAGTGAAGACCTCGCGGCGCAGAGCCAGGAAGCAACCGCAAACCAGAGGTACCGGATAAGGTGCACCACTTCGCTGGCTGAGCCATTCCACGCCCAGGCTGGCGTCGCTCCATTTCTGGCCGTAGCCGGTGTTGCCCGCGCCACCAGCCTGAAGCATGCTGATGGCCGGGGCAACGACGCCAACTTCCGGCCGGGCCAGCACGTCCAGCAGCGGCTCAACCCAATCTGGTGGCGTGACCACGTGAGCATCGCTGAAGACGAGGACGTCCCCCCGGGCATGCGAGGCTCCGAAATTGCGGGCGCCGGCGACGCCCAGACGCGCCTCCGGACGCAGGAGCATGACGCCGGAATAGCCGTCGCTCAAGAAATCCGCACTCTTGTCCGTGGACCGGTCATCCACTACGATGATTTCCGACGACGGCGGCAGCGTCGCCAGCAGATTGTCCACGGTACGGCGTAGGGATTCGCCCTCGTTCAGGCTGATGACGATGACGCTCAGCCGGATCATAGAGCGATCTTGAATTCCCGGCAGAACCAATCTGCATCATGCTTCCGGTTGGTGCGCACGAACTCGCGGCGCGTCCAGATGTCGCTCACCAGCAGGCTTGCCATCGCATCGGAAAAGTCCGGCTTGGCCTGGAGGGTGGCCAGGATTCGCTTGAGCGGTTCCCCGTCGAAGTGCAGTACGGCGGTGCGTAGGCGATTGTACAGGTAATCGTGCCAGCCGACTGGAAACGACTCTCTCTTGAACCAATGCGCCACTTCCGCCTCCGGAACCATGATCACAGAATAGCCGAGAAGCCAGCATCGGATACAAAGCTCCACGTCCTCCATGCCGTAGCTGCGCATAGCGTCGAAACGGCCCACCGCTTCGAACAACTCGCGGGTCATCGCCAGGCACGCGCAGCCCGCCAGCGGGACCGGATAGGACTGATTCGCGCGCCGGTGCAACCATTCAACACCCAGTTCCCGGTCGCGGAGGGTCAGGCCGAAAGTGGTCGCCGAGGGGCACTCGATGCTGCTGATCTGTGGGGCGACGATGCCGACTCCGGGCTGGTGTAGTTCGTCCAGAAGCTTCTCCAGCCAACCGCGGCGAGGGAGGCAATGGGCATCCATGGCGATGAGCACAGGCGCCGTGGCCCGTTCGGCGCCGAGATTCCGCGCGTGAGCTACACCGCGGCGTTGCGGCAGGTCGATGAGCACGAGGTTGTCGGAAGGTAGATCCTGACAGCACGAGTCTGTCGAACCGTCATTCAAGACGATTGCCTGGTAGCTGATGTTGACGGTGTCGCGGATGGCAGCGAGGGTTTGGCCGAGCCTGGGGCCCTCGTTGTAGACCGGCAGGATGATGGAGACTTCAGGCACAGTCTGGCTTGCCGGTATGGCCTGTTCGCATTTGCCGGATGTCGGAATAATAGCCCTTCCGCTCGTAGCGCGCTTGCGAGCTAGGGCGTCGCGGTTCTTGCCGAGGGGTCATTAATCAGGCCTCGCCAGTCGGCGACGGGTGCGCCACTCGCGCCCAACGCGATTTGCATTCCAGTGCGCTGGAATTTGTGTGGGGTGTTTTGGGCAGGTGGGTGATAAACGATCGCGGGTCCGAAGCCCACAACTTTCACGTTGAAAAACGTCGCAATGCTTTTGACGAACGACTGCATCAGTCCGGCGTGACACGCATAGAGAACAATCACCGAGCCGGACGCGAACCTGGCCCTTATGTCGGCAACCGAAACGTTCTGAGGATGAGCGGCTGGACCGACTTGGAAAAAGACCCCCGGCTGATTCAGGTTGTTCATACCGGTTGGGTCCATGGCTGTGAGATTATCGTTCGCGCCGTTTGTGTTCAGCATGACTTGCACCGTCCCGTCACTTTGCTCGGTGAGGTCACCGCCTAGGGCAATCATGTCGGGATTGGCATGAGTAAAAAGGTTCAACCGGCTTATGCTCCCGACGGGCTGCTGCCAAATCGCGCCCAGCATTTCGCCGAAGGTCGAAGCGACGGACACCGCACCACCCGGCACGGCGGAGAAGTCGGCCGTATTGGGCGCCCACTGATTGGTGAGCCCGGGGGCCACTTTGGCGATGAGCTGGTCGTCGGTCATGGAAGGGTTCCACTCGAATTTGGCTACGACATTGAGCTCCCTCGGTGGTGCGGCCAACGACTGCACCTTGTTCCCCGGCGGGAGCTGTTTGCCGGGAGCTGGGGGAATTGGGGTCGGGGCGGGTTTCAGCGGCGGGTCCGGTGGAGGCATGATTTAGATGATAGCTCCTACTTGCCGGTCACCGGCAGCGCGCCGCTACCTCACGCAGGCGGCGAATCGTCTTGCAGAGTGTTGAACGGAACGTTCTGGATCATCGGCCATTCTTGGCCATCTTCTCCGATGTACGTCAGCGTATAGTTGGCTGCCGTGGGGACGCTTCCAAAATGGACGTCGATGTTGTCGCCATTGGGCACGAAGTTACTCGCAATGGTGATAGTTTGCTGATACCCACCCACCGTACCCTCGAGTCGCAAGCTTCCGGGATAGGTTGCGGCGGCCGCCGGCGTTATCGCGAGCCGCACTGTGAGCGGGGCCTTGGGAGATGGCGTGGGTGTAGGTGTCGGGGTTGGCGTCGGAGTAGGCGTCGGCGTGGGAGTGGGCGTCGGTGTCGGAGTCGGTGTCGGCGTTGGAGTCGGGGTTGGCGTTGGAGTTGGAGTTGGCGTTGGCGTTGGCGTGGGTGTCGGTGTCGGAGTTGGAACTGGCGTTGGAGCCGGGGTTGGAACGGGTGTGGGACTTGGTGTTGGGGCTGGAGTCGGCGCCGGCGCTCCGGGACATGGGGCAACCGGGTCGCCTACGTTGCCCTGTCCGGCGTTTGCGTCAGCGTCGCTGCCCGCGGCGTCCAGAGCCTGGGACTGAGACATCGGGGCTGGAGTCGGGTCGGGAGACATGAAGGAGCTATCGATTTTTCAGGCGAAGCCTGGCTGCCCCAAACAGCGCCTGCATCCTCGCGCCGGGGTTCCCGCTTCTCAACAGGATTTCACCAGCCCATCGGGATCGCTTATCCGTATCGAAATCGCGTCCGAAGACGATCATGAGATCGATGTACTTGCAGACATCCCGCTTGGCCGTGAATCCGTAGTGGGCGGCGCGGCGGATGCCGTGTTGAATCCATTCGCGGAGCTGCCGCTCACCCAGCGCGGAGCACTGCTTGGGGAAGAACTTCTGCAGATGGGTAAGCGTCCAATCCTCGAACTTCTGCACCTCCAACTGGGAGAGCACTGCAAGTTGTGCCTGCCGGATCAGTAACATCAGGAGTTCGATTCTTGGGCGTTGATCTCATCCATGATAGCGGATGTTCTTCAGCCGGTGCGTCTCTAATGAGTCCGCCCTCTCATGATCGCCGTAAAAGACCTGCTGCGCAGCTCTTCCAGCGTCAATCCTGTAGCGAGGGCTTCCGTCTCCGTGATCGCGCCGCAGTTCATTCCCCGCAGAAAGAAGTTCAGCAGCCCTTGCGCGGTAGCGGCGTCGTCGAAGGCGCTTCCTGCGGTCGTCGCCTGTGCCGCCTTCGCCATGAAATTGGCCAGGCGCGCCGAGGCTGCCGCGAGTCCGTCCAGGAAAAACGAGTACACTGCGGCATAGCGTGGCGGAAATTGCGCCGGATGTAGATCCCACCCTTGATAGAAGCCGTTGCGCAGCGAATTGCCCGTGTCGTCAAAGTGGAGCCGCCATGCCCTCCTCACGCTTTGCCGGTTCTCCCCGACCTGCTGCGGAGTCAGTTCACTACCCTTGTGGATCGCAACCGGCATGGTACTCGTCAAGCTGTCGGATAGCATCACCCCGGTTCCCGCCAGGCATACCTGCATCACATTGCGCGCGTGAACGCACGCCGGATGGGTCAACCCCTGATATTTCGCCGTAATATTGCAGTCCGCGCTGTAATCATAGGCGCCGAAGTGCGCTCCCCGGCAGCGGCCGCGCGCCGCCCGGATCAGTTCCGGAATCGCCGCCCGTCCGTCAGGTGTCACGATGGACTGAACCGTCTCGATCATCAGTTCCATCCTCATCGACCCTGCAGCCAGTCCTGCCCGTGATTCGAACAGCTCCAGGAGATCGGCGAATGCCGCAACCTGCTCGCTCGATGTAATCTTAGGGAGGGTCACCACAAATCCCGGCGGCAGGGCGCCTCCCGTGGCAGTAAGCAGCGTACCCATGAAAAGCTGGAAAGTGCGGATACTGCGTTCGCGCAGCGCTTCGCTGAGAGGCTTGATGCGCAATCCGCAGTACGGCGGAAAGTGCGGCTGTCCGATTCCCGCCGCCAGTTCGCGCGCTCCGGATATGGCGTGAGCGTCTTCTTCGGCATCGGGACGATAACCATAGCCGTCCTCAAAATCGAGACGATAGTCCTCGATGGGCTCCCGCTCCAGTTTCGCCATCACGCGTGCGTAGACCGCTTCGGCGAGCGCCGGAGGGATACCGAGGCACTCCGCGAAATCGTCCGGTCCCGCCGCGTTACTGACGAGCGAATGTCGGGCGAGCGTTCCCAGGCGCGCCGGCGTTCCTGTCTTGAAAAGATGAGCTCCTCCGTACACCACGTGTACGGGTTGGCGTTCCGCGGAGTCGCCGGGGAATACAGCGCTGTGCTCCGCATTGGCGCGCTTAAGCCGGCCAGCTAAAGGCCCGAGATCACTGTCGGTCAAATGCATCTTCAAACACCAATGTATGCCAACTGCGCCAGAAGGCAGACCACAAGAAAGTTGATCTGCCCGGTGGGCAGCAGCATTCGCGGAACCCGACAGGTGTAGAGTAGTGAGAACACATGACTTTGGAAGAATTCAACGCCATGCCTTTCGAAGCTGCCCGCTCGGCCATGATGGAAGTTTGCGGCTGCGAGGCGTGGGCCGTCGAAATGACAGCGAAGAGGCCGTATGCATCGCTGGAGGCGGTGCAGGAAGCGGCTGATGAGCAATGGTGGCGACTGGGGGAATACGGCTGGCTGGAGGCATTCCGCGCACACCCGGTGGCAGGAGCCCTCGACCAGCGCGCCGCCGCGCTCAGCAACGCCGGCCCCGATTCGGATCCCGCCATAATCGACGTCATAGCCAGTCTGCGCCACGAGTATTACGCTACTTTCGGTTTCACCTTTGTCTTCTGTACCCAAGGCAAGACGCCGGAAGATGTCCTGGAAGTACTGAGCGCCCGCGTCGAAAACCGTCCGGAGGAAGAGATGACCTTCGCAGCTGAAGAGCAGGCCAAGATCACTCAGCTCAGATTGGGGAGTTTGTTTGGCCGTGAAGGGAATTAGCACGCACGTTCTCGACATCTCCACCGGCAAGCCGGCCGAGGGCATGCTCATCATATTGGAGCGCAATACGCCAGGCGCCGGGTGGACCATGCTCGCCGAGGCCGTCACCGACTCCAGCGGCCGGGTGGGCCAGTTGCTTCCTGCCAACGATCACCTGCACCTGGGCGCCTATCGCCTGAGATTCAACGTCGAGGCCTATTTCGCGGACTTCCAGAAGGAAACGTTTTTCCCGGAGGTAAGCATTCAGTTCGAGATCCGCGAGGAGGCAGGGCATTATCACGTGCCTTTGCTTCTGAGTCCTTATGGCTACTCTACCTACCGGGGAAGTTAAGCTGGCCGCCTCCCTCATCGCGCCCGGTAGAGCACTCGACCTTGCCTGTGGTACGGGACGCCACGCGATCTGGCTATATCAACAGGGCTGGCGCGTCATGGCCCTGGATCGTAACCGGGAGGCCATCACCGGGATTCGCGCCTGCTATCCCGCCATCGACGCGCGAGTGATGGATCTGGAGCAGGAGCCCCTGCCGGATGGCACCTTCGACCTCATCGTCTGCTGGCTCTACTTCCAGCGCGACCTGTTCCCGGCGATTCGCTCCGGGCTGCGTCCTGGAGGCATCGCCGTACTCAGCGTACTATTGTACGGACGCTTCGCCGCAAATCGTGGAGAACTGCGCACCTGCTTTCCGGGCTGGACAATCCTGCATGAGGCCGAAACCGAGCGCACCTCAGAGCTAATCGTTCAGCGCCCGGCATGAGAATGCCCGCGGACCTTGGAGACTCAATCTCGGGTTAGCTTAGCGTTAATCCCGATGCTGTCCAAGTCACTCACGACTGCGCAAGACCATTCCGAACAATGAAATGGAAGTCTGTCCACTGGAGATTAGAATCTGTCACGAAATAAATAGGAACAGCTAAGAACGGGAACGTGGCGCTCCGCGTCCTCAGCGGTTCTCGCCGCCGCGTTCTATTAGACCGCTGCCAGGGCGGGAATCCCGGTTAACGAAGGCCATCCGCCGGTGCGGCGCTGTGCTTTGACGCAGGCCCAAACCGCTTGCTTTATGCGCGCGGCTCAGAAAATGGTCGCTGACGACAAAGCACTTACTGAGCTGCGACCGTGAGGGGGCGGTTAAACACTCTTTTTTTCTCACGACCGCAGAGGCGCGGAGTCCCGTGGAGGGCACAGAGATAGCTGCCCCGTCGTGGAAGTGCTTTGGTCGCGGCCAACGGTTGCTCCAGGTACGCAGATAAGACTCGAGCACCCAATTAGGAGACCAATTCTGCCATGAGTTTCTAAGGCTGGATGCGCACCCTACCCTTGAGTGCCGCCCTCCCTGCGCGCGGTGTTATCCTTCTCAAGACGGGTGCCATGATCCTCCGAGCGGGCTTTCAGAGTTTCGAATTTCAGGAAGGGCGGGAACTGCGGTTTGGCTCAACCCAAGAAGCGGCGAACTGGTTGAAGCATCTCGGATATCCCGATTCGGATTTCGTTGCCAAGCTCAGAGAGCTGATGACTCGTTACGCCGAAGATCCGGCGGACTCCCGGATGACCGACTACCAGGTGCTCCAGCGAGTCGCGGCTCTGCTGTATTCACGCCGGATCGTGGTGATTGGCCGGGAGCAGCGCAGTTCCGGGCAAGCGGCCGCGGCGACAGCAGCACCGCCGCCAGCGTTTCCCCTATCGGAGCGTGCACCCCGCGCGTCAACCGCTTCTTCCCCGCCGCCGGCCAGCGATCCTCCCACCTTCGGCCCCAATGCGGCGGCTGCAGCGCAGGCGTCTGCACTGGTAGCGGCAGCGGCCGCCGGAACGCCGTTTTGTCAGGAGTGCAGTAAGAGCTAATGAACCGCACTCGGGCAATTGAAGAATTACTCTGGCCGAATGGCTTCTCGCGAGACGTATGGATGATTGTCGACTGCGCGCGCGACCAGCAGCGGATCTTCAGATTTCTGCTCGGCTCCCACCTGGAGTATAGCTGCCTGTACAGTGGATATCTCGCGCCCGCGCTCGAAATGGCCGCGCCTTATCTGTTGCAGCTCGAGCACGACAACCAGGAGACCCGCCGGCTGATCGAACTCAGTTGGGGTAATAGCTGGGGAGTGTTTCTCAAGAGCGGCACCAGCCTGAACAAACTACGGCGCCACTTGCGTGAGTTTCTCATGGTGCGCGATCCCCAGGGGCGGCGGATGGCATTCCGCTATTACGATCCGCGCGTCCTGCGGCCCTACCTGCCGACTTGTAATGCGGAAGAACTGCGAACGGTGTTTGGTCCTGTCGAATGTTTCTGGACCGAGGAGCAGAAAGATTTGACGCACATCCTGAAATTCCGCTTCGAGGGCGGAAAGCTGGTCAAGGAAACACTCTCCCTAGGCTCAATGCTGTTCACTTAACGCATGGAGCCCTTAATAGCCCGGTGCCTGCCCACGGAAAAGAAGGAAAAGAGCGGCCAAAGACTTGCTGACGGAACGCACGTCCCCAACCGTTCGCCACATTGTACTTCCACCGGTAGGCGTTATACGGCCAAATCCCGCATTGCCCGGACTGCCGGCCACAAGATGACTTATCAGTCGTAGTCCCGCCCGCGCCAAGCACCGGCCGGTCCCAGTCCGATGCACGTTCCGGTAACGGGATTTCTCAGGCCAGACACCAGCCTCGGAGGGCGGAGACTAGTGTCCGGTTTCTGAGCCATGGTCATCGCTGCCCGGCGACTCGGCCTCCGATTCTGCCAAACGGCCATCCCTGCCGAAGAAGCTTACGGGCATCTTCAGAAAGGACCGCTGGTCTCACGGTTTGTGCGGCAGCCGCACCGCTCGCTATGGCAGATGCACCTTTGCCGGGAGTAGCCAGAAAGCCATGAATATCGCCGCTGCTTGTCGCGCCAAAGCCTGCGATCTCTCCAGAATCGTTAATAGAGAAGGCGACAACCAGATACAATGGCGAGCCCGCCGGTATCACGGTGTTGAGGTCGAGCGGCGGTACACCTCTTTCCCAAAGGATCGCGCGCGAGTTTCCCCCAGCGAGTCCTGGCGGGCTGAACGACGAGCCAACTACCTGGCCGCGGTTGTTAATACCCAGGCCGGCGGCCCCAAAGTCCCCGGATGGCAAGCCGAGGTCCTGCATACCTGTCTCTGTCGTCCAGAGGAAGGGGTGATTGGTTTGGTTACCAGGCAGGGCCGAAAGACCAGTCACCTGACCTTGGTTATTGATCCCGAAGGCGACCGTTCCCACCCCCAACACATCAGGATTTACCGTTCCCCCGAGGTTGCCGAGGTCATGGACCGAGCCGTCAGGCTCCCAGAGGACTGCGTGCGGACCGGCCGCGAGTCCGGGAAGTACGGTATTCGAGCACAAACCCGACATACCAACCGCCTGACCATTGTCATTAATCCAGAACGCCACCCCCACTTTGTCCCCCGGGAGCGGAGAAAGTTCCCGCATCTCGCCCGGCTCCGGTCCCCAGATCACGGCTTCAAAATCGAGAACTTGAGGACCGGTGCCGTTGACCGCTACTCCGGAGCGGCAATCCGGGTCTCGAGTGTTATTCTCTGCATATCCGGCTACTTCGCCTCGATTGTTGATGCTTCCCCACGAACTGTTGGTTCCTCCCAGCGACGGGAGCGGAGTGAACACTCCGTCCTGCCACAAGAAGGCCATACATTGGAGGCCGGTAGCGTAACCGCAGAAGTTTTCGTTATTTGGATCTTTAGAGGAAGTTTCAGCCCCGCCAACCACCAGTCCGGATTCATTGACGACACCCCCCGCACTGTTCGGTCCTCCGAGTCCTGGACTGCTGATGTCCAGCATCTGTCCCTGGCGCCAGAGGACTGCGTGCTGGGTACCGTCCGGGGCGGTATCGACGCCGGTCACCAAGCCATGATTGTTGGCGAAGGACGCCTGGCTAAACGGGTTGCCCGCGGGGCCGAGGTCGGTGATGGTATAGCTTCGCTGCTGTACCTGGTTCACCAGAAAACCATGGGTAACACCGTTCAACGTGTAACGTCCGACGATATCGCCGGTATCCGCTATTGCGTCGGCCCCGGTGAACGTGGCGGCAGGATAATCGAACGAGGTGAAATGGCCGCCGCTCAGCAGATATGCATGGGTGACTCCCGCGGCATCCCGATAGCGGCCTGCAATATCGCCGCTAAGGTTGATGCCGTACGCGCCTGTGAACGCCGCCCCGGGGTAATCGATCGGGGTGAACGATCCGTTCCGCATGACGTAGCCATGGGTCACACCGGCCGCAATATAATTTCCCACCAGGTCGCCTCGTTCGTTGAATCCGTTGAGACCACTGGAGGTTGATCCGGGGAAATCAACCGTGGTGAAATCGCTCCCTTTCAGGAGAAATCCATGGTTCACGCCCACCAGAGTGTAAAGACCCTCAACCTCACCGCCAGTGTTGATTCCCGCCGGTCCGTTGTAGGTTGCCTCCGGGAAATCGAGGGTGGTGAACCATCCGCCCCTCAGCATAAAACCATGGGTTACCGTACCCGTCGTCATATAGGTACCGACGATATCGCCCTGAGAGTTGATTCCATAAGCTTCGGTTAAACTTGCATTGGGGAAATCGATACTCGTGAAGCGCCCATCGCTCAGTAGAAATCCGTGATGAGTGGAATCCGCGCTGATGTATAACCCGACGATGTCGCCGCGCCGGTTGATACCCCAGGGTTGAGTGCTGGTGGCGTCGGGAAAATCAATGGTCGTGAAGACCGGCGAAGGTTGCTGCGCGGTCAGCCGGCCCGAGATCGCGAGCGTAGTTATAGCTAACAGGCTCAGCGAGAAATTGGAAATGATGCACACGTATTTCATGTTGTTCTCCTTGACGTAGTTCGCAAACGCGTTTACTTGGAGGGGATAAGGAAAACGGGAAGGCAAGGTTACACCCTTCGATCCAACCCGAATCCGGTAGAATAAGTCGAACTACTAACCTCGGCTGGGGACCGGGAGGTACGCGCATATGGAACTTTGCCCGCAATGTGGAGCGGAACTGAGTTCGGAGAGCACTGGCGACTTATGTTCAAGATGCCTGATTGCGGGCGTTCTCGAAACCACTCAGAACGGGCCTAGCAGTGAGCCGGAAACAGAGACCCTGGCGGCGAAGGAAGATAGGGTGGAAGACGGTTTCGGCCGCTATCGGATTCTCCGCGTCCTCGGTGAAGGAGGCATGGGAACGGTATATCTCGCCGAGCAGGCCGAGCCAATCCGGCGACAAGTCGCCCTCAAAGTGGTGAAGCTCGGGATGGGCACGAGCGAGGTGCTCGCGCGCTTCAACAACGAGCGTCAAGCCCTGGCGATTATGGACCACGCGAACGTCGCCCGGATCTTCGATGCCGGCGCCACTGCCAGCGGCCGGCCGTACTTCGTAATGGAGTATATCGACGGGATCTCGATCACCCGGTATTGTGATTGTCACCAGCTGACGACCAAGGAACGGCTGGAAGTTTTCCTGACGGTGTGCCGCGCGGTGCAGCATGCGCACCAGAAAGGAGTGATTCATCGCGATATCAAGCCATCGAACGTGCTGGTAATCGAACAGGACTCCCGCCCGATCCCGAAGATAATCGATTTCGGGATTTCCAAAGCCACCGATCAGAGGGCACTCGAGAACACTCTTATCACAGAGTTCGGTCAGATGGTCGGAACGCCGGAATACATGAGTCCGGAACAGTCGGACGTGGTGGCCGGGGATATCGGTGCCAGCTCGGATATCTATTCGCTTGGGGTGTTGCTGTACGAGTTGCTGATCGGTGCCGTACCGTTCGACGCCGCCTCGTTGCGCAAAGTCGGTCTGGCGGAAATGTTGCGCATCATTCGGGAAGAAGAAGCACCCTCTTTGCCGGACAAGCTCAGCTCGATGGGACCGAGGGCAACCGACGTCGCCGCCCGCCGCCGCACCGACCCGTTGACCTTACGGCGGTTGGTCCACGGGGACCTGAATTGGATCGCGATGAAGGCTCTGGAGAAAACGCGAGAACGGCGGTACGCTTCGGTTTCCGATCTTGCGGCCGATATCCAGAGGCATCTGGAGGATCGTCCGGTTTTGGCCGGACCGCCAGGCAGACTCTATCGCGTCGGCAAGTTTGTCCGGCGGCATAAGCCGGCGGTTTCAGCCGTCGCCGCGAGCGTCCTAATGATGGCCTTGGCCGGAGGTACGGTTTGGTCCTTATCCCGTTATCTCGGTCCTCAACGCCAACCCAAGTTGACGGATAGGGACACGATCGTCATCGCCGATTTTATGAACACGACGGGCGACCCGGTATTTGACGGGACGCTTCGCCAGGGGTTGACCGTGCAGCTTGGGCAATCGCCGCTCCTCAGTCTGGTTTCAGAACAACGCATCGAGCGCACGCTTCGTCTCATGAACCAACCGGCCGATGCGCGGCTGCCTCCCGCGCTCGCACGAGGCGTCTGCGAGCGGATGGGGGGCGGCGCCGTCGTAGAGGGCTCGATTTCCAGCATCGGAACCAGTTACGTCCTGGGCTTGCGCGCAAGAAACTGCGGTACCGGCGATGTCCTGGCTGAGGAGCAGGCGCAAGCGACCCGAAAAGAAGACGTGCTGAACACGATGAGTCAAATCGCCACCAGGTTCAGAACGCGAATCGGCGAATCGATCTCCACGGTCGAGAAGCACGACACGCCGCTCGAGGCAACTACGCCCTCTCTCGAAGCGCTGCAAGCCTACAGCGAGGGCCGGAAGATTCAAGGCTCCCGCGGCACCGTCGCGGCTCTGCGCCTCTTCCAGCGCGCCGTCGAGATCGACCCCAACTTCGCCACGGCGCATAACTGGATGGCGGGGATGTATGGCAATCTGGATGAGTTTGACCTCGCGGCGCAGAGCGCCACCAAAGCCTATCAGTTGCGGGACCGCGCCAGCGACGCCGAGAGGTTTAGCATTACCGCTTTCTACGACCGGCTGGTCACCGGAAACATGGAAAAGGTGCAACAGACCTGCGAGTTGTGGTCGCGAACTTATCCTCGCGATGCAACGCCACACGGATTATTAGCGGGGTCTCCTTACGTTACGTTCGGCAAATATGAACAGGCCCTGGAGCAAGCCCGGGAAGCTGTCAAGCTCGATCCGGACTTTGCTATTGTCTACTACAGTCTTGCGTCAAAATATTTGATCCTCGATCGCCTGGGGGAAGCGGAAGATATCCTCCGGCGGGCCGCGGAGCGCAAGTTAGATATCCAGGAGCTATATTACGCTCGCCACAACCTCGCTTTCCTCAAGGGCGACAAACCGGGAATGGAAAAAGTCCTGGCGGAAAGCAAGTCGAGATCAGAGGCGGAAGCTCTGACCACCGAGCGCGAAGCTTTTGCCCTTGCCTATGCGGGCCACGTGCAACAGGCAAGAAATATGATGCGCCGTGCAACGGACCTGGCGCGGCAGGCTGGTCAGCGTGAAAGACCGGCTGAATGGGAAGCCGGCGCAGCTCTATGGGAAGTTTTTTTCGGAAATGCGGCGACGGCCAAGGAGGGCACGCTGGCGGCGCTTCAGCATTTCAGGGGCAGGGAAGTTCGGTACATGGCCGCCCTTGTGCTGGCTATGTTGGGAGACTCTCCGCGGTCGCAGGCACTTGCAAATGAGCTCGAAAAACGTTTCCCTGAAGATACGTCCGTCCAATTCAATTACCTGCCGACGCTTCGTGCGCGTCTCGCCCTGAACCGCGGCGATCCGGCAAAGGCGATCGAACTGCTCGAACCCGCCGTTCCCTATGAGATGGGTACGCCGCGGGTCAGTGGAACCATGGGCGTCGGGGCCCTCTATCCGATTTATGTCCGCGGCGAGGCCTATCTCGCGGAGCATCAGGGCGCCAAAGCCGCGGCCGAATTCCAGCGGATTCTGGATCACCGCGGCATTGTTCTCAGCGATCCTATCGGCGTTCTCGCGCGCTTGCAAGTCGGCCGGGCGTTAGTTTTATCGGGAGACAAGGCCAAGGCAAAGGCAGCCTACCAGGATTTCCTTGCTCTTTGGAAGGACGCCGATCCCGATATTCCAATCCTCCGGCAGGCCTGGTCGGAAACTGCGAAGTTGTAACGTTTCCGTGCTGATTCCTTAGTACACAGTGGGGGATCAGTCTGATGTCCGAAGAAGCGCGTGATACATTGTCTGGGGACACGATGCACATGCAGGGAAGGCGAACGGATTTTCCTACTACCCGCTGGACGTTGGTGGTGGCGGCGGGTGATCCGGCAAGGAAGGAGAGCCGCGCCGCGTTGGCCTCGCTGTGTGAGAACTACTGGTACCCTCTATACGCTTATGCGCGCCGCCGCGGCCACTCGTCAGATGAGGCTCAGGACCTTACCCAGGAGTTTTTCGTCCGCATCTTGGAGGGACGGTATCTCGATCGCGTCGATCCGGAAAAGGGCCGTTTCCGTTCGTTCCTTCTGACATCGCTCAAATTCTTTTTGGCCGATGAAGGGGATCGGAGGGGCGCCCAAAAGCGCGGAGGCGCTGCGCTTCTACCGTTTGAACTCTCCTCGGGCGAGGAACGTTATCAGCGCGAGCCGGTTCACAACGAGACACCTGAAAGGATCTTCGAACGCCGTTGGGCGCATTCGCTACTCGACAAAGTTATGGCGCGGCTGCGGGACGAATTACAGCAGCATGGACGACTGGAGCAATTTAGCAAGTTGAGAGTATTTCTCATCGGACAGGCGGAAGCGCCTTACGCTACGCTTGCCCGCGACATGGATATGTCGGAGGGCGCAATCAAGGTCGCGATCCACCGGTTGCGCAAGCGTTACCGCGACCTCTTCCGCCTGGAGATCGCGGAGACAGTGGCGGATCCGGCAGACGTAGAATCCGAACTTCGCTACCTGGTAGCAGCGCTGAGCGGAAAAAGCCACGAAGCGTGAGTTCCCGGTATCCAGGAGCGATGTCACTCGGCCCGCCAGCGATTCGAAGTCTGCAACGGCCCGTAGCCCCAAAGCCTTGGCCCCAGTGGCAGTCGATAGATTCCAAGTCATGCAGTCCATTGCTCCCATAAGCGCGGCGCCCCGGGATGTAAGAGTCAGGTCCCGGAGAACGGTGTTACCAGACTGTGGCGTTTCGACGTTTATCTCGATTGTGGCTTGCGGGCCATCGAATGCTTTGTACCGATCGAAGCAGATTAGGAATGATAAACGCGCTACCATTCTTTGACCCATCTGGCCGAATTGCCATGTTGCGAACCGACCGGAGGATCAGTCTGTGCACTTTCCAAACTGACCCGCTTGCCAGTAACCACCCCTTCGCCCATTTCTGCCCCTTCATCCCAACAACATCGGCGCCGCCTCCTCAAAAACGTTGCCCTCGCGTGTCAACCTGAAAGTAGAACGGCCAAGGTGTGCCGTCTGCCGGTCGCCCGTGCGCGACCTTTTTGAAATTTGAGGAGTGCCATTTGCCGACGTTGCTCGTCTTTTACGCCCCGCCTGCCGTCCCTGCCGCGCCGCAGAAACTTACATACCAGGAAATCGCAAGATTCGCCGCCGACACCGAAAGACGGGAAATCGGTCCCGGCGTGGAACGCGCCCGCATTCGCCCTCTTGCGCTTCTTTCATCTCATCCTGTCCGGCTCATGGGTCTGGCGGCTTTGTGCACCAGCGCATATTTCCGCGATCGGTGCACAAAAATGCACAAACCTAAAACCGCTACGACTTGCGGCTCCCCGGATAACTAAAGCAAAAGACAGCCACTTATCAAAACTTGGCTTCCTTTCGAAAAAAACGCGCTCTGCATCTGCCGGCTGCGCCAGCAGCACCTGTCGCGCGGGCAGACAGCCCTTAACTGAACCGTATTGTCCCTAGGCTAGTCTTCGCCCCGCGAAGAATTCTGTGGAGTGGGCCCTTGGCCCGCCGTAAGGTAGACCATCGTTTTTTGTGGTCTGCCCGGCTGCGGAGCAGCCGTTTTTGCGGCTTGCCGCTATAAGGAGTAGGCGTTTCGCCTGCTCTCGCGCGCTGGAGAGACCTCTGCCACAGGCTGCTAATCTAACAGGAGTCTAAATCGCGGCACAGCCTGTTTTACTCTGTCCGCCGCCAAACGACCTCGCCCGAGACAATGGTCGCAAAAGGGCCGCCACGGAACACGTGCCCGTTAAAGGGCGAGTTCTTACTCTTGGAGCACGAATGCTCGGTGAGGAAAGTCCACTCATCGTCGAGGTCGAAGATCGTTACATCTGCCGGACCCCCTTCCACGAGCCTGCCACGGCCTAGCCCGAGAATGCGATCGGGCCCAGTGGTGAAGAGTTCGATCAGCCGCATCAGAGAAATCTTCCCCGTGTGTACCAGTGCTTCGAGCGACAGGCCGATCGCCGTTTCGAGACCAGTGATCCCGAACGGGCACCGCTCGAATTCCTGCATCTTCTGGCTACCGGTGTGCGGAGCATGGTCCGAGGCAATCGCATCGATGGCGCCGGACACGATTCCTGCGATCACCGCGTCCACGTCGGCACCGCTGCGCAGCGGCGGCTTCATTTTGTAATTGCTGTCGTAGTTCTCGAGTTCGGCGTCCGTGATCGCAAAGTGGTGCGGCGTGGCTTCGGCCGTCACCCGGAGACCACGGCTCTTGGCAAATGCCACCATCGCGACGGAATTCCTGGTGGACAGATGCGCCACGTGGTAGCGCACGTGGGTCAACTCGGCCAGCAGAATATCGCGCGCAACCATCACGTCCTCGGATGCCGCGGGAATACCGCGCAGACCGAGACGCGTCGAGTGCGGCCCTTCGTGCATATCACCGCCGGCGCTCAGATTCAGGTCTTCGCAATGCTGGATCAGCGGCAGGTCGAACGATCGCGCGAACTCCATGGCACGGCGTGTGACGCGGGCATTCATCACCGGGCGTCCGTCATCCGAAATGGCCACCACTCCGGCCGCTTTCATGGAGCCGATAGGCGCGATTTCTTCGCCTTCGCTGCCCTTCGTGATGGCGCCGATCGGGAACACGTGGCACACGGCCGTCTGGCGCGCCCGGTCGATGATGAAACGCGTCACCATGGGACTGTCGTTCACGGGGTTGGTGTTGGGCATGCAGCAGATTGAGGTGAAGCCGCCGGCAACTGCAGCCCGCGATCCTGTTTCGATGGTCTCGGCATGTTCCAGGCCCGGTTCGCGCAGGTGCACGTGCATGTCGATGAAGCCCGGCGCGACAATCTTCCCGGTCGCGTCCAGAATCTCGTCCGCATTCCCGCTGGACTCGCCGAGAATGCGCGCGACCTTGCCATTCTCGATCAGTACGTCGCCGATCGCATCCAGCCCCGACGCGGGATCGATGATACGGCCATTCTGAATCAGCAGGGTCATTGGGCTTTGCTCACTGGGCTTTGCTCACTGTACGATACGCTCCAGCACGGCCATCCGGACCGCGACGCCGTTCTCCACCTGGTTCAGAATCACCGACCGCTGGCTGTCGGCGACCTCCGAGGTTAGCTCGCGCCCGCGATTGATCGGTCCCGGGTGCATCACCAGGACATCGGGCTTGGCAAGCTGCAGATGCTCGAGGCGCAACCCGTAGAACTGAAAATATTCTCCTGTAGGGATGGGCGCTTCGTGCTGCCGCTCCAGTTGGACACGCAGCATCATGATCACATCCGCATCGCGAATAGCTTCCGACATGTCGTTGGTGAGCGTCACGCCCGGCGCGAGTTTGGCCAGGTCTGGAGGCAGTAGCGACGCGGGACCGCAGAGCACCACATCCGCTTTGAACTTGGAAAGAAGGTGCACGTTCGAACGCGCCACACGACTGTGCGCGATGTCGCCAATGATCGCCACGCGAAGTCCTTCGAGGGTCGGCCTGCGGTCCAGAATCGTGCGGGCATCGAGTAACGCCTGCGTGGGATGTTCATGCGCGCCGTCTCCGGCGTTGATGATCGGAGTATTGAGGTGGCGGGCGAGGAAGTGCGGTGCCCCGGACGCCGAGTGCCGCATCACGATCGCATTGGGACGCATGGCCGCCAGCGTATTCAGCGTATCCACCAGCGACTCACCCTTGGAGACGCTGGAGCCTGACGCCGCGATGGAAACGGCTTCCGCGCCCAACCGGCGAGCCGCAATTTCGAAGCTGGTGCGCGTGCGCGTGGAGGCTTCGAAAAAGAGGTTCACGATCATCCGGTTGCGCAGCGTGTCGAATCGCTTGAACGATTCGTTCGGCGCGGGCTGAAAATCCCGTGCGCGCTGCAGGATGGCTTCGATCTCGGCGCGATCCATACCTTCGATTCCCAGGAGCCCGCGGCGCATGGAATTAGACCGCCTGTCCGCTGGCCGCCCGTTCGCAGAGCAGGACCTTCTCCATGCCGTCGATCTCGTGGAACTTGACCTCGATGATTTCGATGTCGGAGGTTTGCACGGTGCGCCCGATGAAGCGCGCTTCGATGGGCAATTCGCGATGGCCGCGATCGATCAGCACCAGCAGCTGAACGCGCGCTGGCCGGCCGTGATCGAACAAGGCGTCGAGGGCCGCGCGAATGGTGCGTCCGGTGTAGAGCACGTCGTCCATCAGGATGATATCTTTCCCCTGGACGGAGAAATCGATCTGGGTATCGCTGACCACCGGCTTGTGGCCGACCGTGCTGAGGTCGTCGCGATAAAGGTTGATGTCGAGAATGCCGACCGGTACCGCGCGTTTTTCAATGGCTTCGATCTTCTTAGCCAGTCGTTGCGCCAGCGGGACTCCCCGGCGGCGGATGCCGATGAAGGCAAGCTTATCGAGATCGGCGCTTTTCTCCAGAATTTCATGCGCCAGGCGGACCAGCGTGCGATCGATTTCCGAGGCACTCATGAGCTGGCTTTTTTCGCGTGTCAGGGCCATATTTTCCCATCCAGCGTATCATGCGTCTCCCGCCGGCGACACACCTCTACAATAGAAGTCATATGACCGCAGCGGTTGCCCTGCCGGATCTTTCACCACGGCCTTTTGGCCTGACCGTTGAGCGCACGATGACGGCGTCTCCTGAGGTTCTGTTTCAGGCCTGGACCGAACAGCTGGATCGCTGGTTTGCCGCCCCGGGTTCCGTGTTGATGAAAGGCGAGGTCAACGCGGTCTTTTATTTTGAAACGCTCTTCCAGGGTAGCCGCCATCCGCACTACGGCCGGTTCCTCCGGCTCGAACGCAATCACCGGGTGGAGCTTACCTGGCTCACCGCTGCAACCAAAGGCGCCGAAACTGTGGTCACGGTCGAGCTCACCCCGACCGCCGGCGGGACGCAGCTCCGCCTCACTCACGAAGGCTTTCCGGACGAGCAGTCGAGAGACCGCCACGTGCAGGCATGGCCGCAGGTGCTCGCACAATTGGACCACCAGATGATCGGAGAACGTTGAAGAATGTCTGCCGAACGATATTTCACGCGAGGATTGTTCGACTTCCTGAAGGATCTGGCACGGTACAATGACCGCGACTGGTTTCAGGCCAACAAGGAACGGTACGAAACGGAGGTTCAGGAGCCTTTTCTCCGTTTGATCGCCGACCTTGCGCCCGGACTCAAGAAGATCAGGCCCGGCCTTATCGCTGATCCCAGTCCCAACCGGGGCTCGATGATGCGCATCTACCGGGACATCCGCTTTTCGCAGGACAAAAGCCCGTACAAGACATTTATCGCGGCTCATTTTGGGCAGGCGAAGGGGAACGATGCCTCAGGGCCTGCCGCTTACCTTCGTCTCGAGCCGGGCGCATCGCTGATTGGCGGGGGAGTCTGGCAGCCAGAGCCTGCTGTGCTCAAGAAAATTCGCGACAGAATCGTGGCCGATCCGAAGTCGTGGAAGCGCGT
The DNA here is from genome assembly GCA_963747535.1 of Terriglobia bacterium. Taxonomy (GTDB): domain Bacteria; phylum Acidobacteriota; class Terriglobia; order Bryobacterales; family Bryobacteraceae; genus CAVVFX01. The sequence continues at coordinate 754,053 of CAVVFX010000020.1, read as the reverse complement.
GACCTCGCAGCAGGCACTAGAGCCAATGTGCATCATGGCTCTGGAACCTCTGAAGCGTCCGCCGGCCGGCTACGACGCCAATCATCCGCTGATCGAGGACATCAAACGAAAACACTTCGCCATCAAATCGCCGTTAACCGACGGTGAAGTCTGCGGTCCGCAGCTCAAAGATTTAGTACTGAGTAGCGTCCGTTCGATCTCACCCTTCCTTCAGTTCCTGTCGAAGGCCGTCGAAGAATCGAAACAGAGCGCCTAGTGAGCGGGGCCTACTCCACAAGGCTAACAAGCCCGCGAAGAATTCCGTGGAGTTGGCCTTTGGGCGCCCGTAGGGCAGACCATCGTTTTTTGTGGTCTGCCCGGCTGCGGAGCAGCCGCTTTTGCGGCCTGCCGCTATACGGAGTAGGCCGTTTGACCTGCTCCTTCCCGGATGCAAACCGATTTTTTACAGTTTCTTAGGGAGCCGGCGTGGCGAATACGATGGCGAACCCTGAAACGGTGTACTTAGTTACCGCCAGTGGCCCGGAATGTATTCCGAATGCCCGTAGCGCTGCACATAATGTCCGGGGACCCACGCGGCATGCGGCCTCGGCGGCAGAGCCCAACGTCCACCGACCCAGCTATAACTGCTGCCCGTCCAGGAGTAATATCCGGGAATCCATACGTAACCTGGGCCGGGAGCATAACCGTAGCCTTCTACACGCGGCGCCGGTGGTCCGTAGTATGCAACATACGCCGGGTGACTCGCGCAGCCGAGCATGAGAAAGCTGGCCGCGCTTAAAAGAAGAGTGGGAAGCAATGCGCTTTTCATGCCCCTATGGACGAAACAAATGCGCGCCACGTTGTGTATGAAACTTAATTAACGTGCGGCACTGACTAACTCGATCCTGGTACCGTCCGGATCGTGAATGTTGGAGCTGTTAGTAAGTCCCCGGCCACGCAATGTCTCGATCGCCCGTTTCAGGTTCGGGACTTCGAAATATAGACGGGTGGTGGCGCCTTGCGGTAATAATTCGATGTAATCATCGACGCCGAGCGAGTCGCGAAAAAAAGTAAATGCGCGATTCTCGTCGGCCACTGCCAGACCGACATGCAGAAGGTGCGTCGAGATGCGGCGATCGTCGGCAAATTTACCGCGCGCCTGGGCGTGCATCGAGTCGGGCTCGTATTGGACGAACTCGACGCGATGTCCATCGGGATCTTTGATCGAGAAGTTGCGCGTGCGGTCGTGGCCCGTACGCAGTTCCGGTGGAATGAAACCGAGCCTCTCGACGGACTCGCGCAGGGCCTCCAGTTTGTCCGTGAGGAAGGCGATGTGTGTGAGGCGATCGGTAGTCCCTGCCGGAATGCCCGGCGAGATTTCCAGGAACTCGTCTTCGTTGATTTTGAAGACCGCCAGCGTCGTTTTTCCCGACGCGTCTTTTTGATCGAAGGCCTGTTGGTACCCAAGAACGCCGGTATAGAATGCGCGTGTCTTCTCGAGATCGGCTACGCGGAAACCCGCATGGGAGATGCCGCTGATGGGCAAGCCGGCGGCGAATAAATTGCAGCACGCGAGGATGAGGAGAATCGATTTCATCATTCCGGGTTCCCTTGTTTTTGTATGGCTACCGCCAGGACAATGATAACCGCTTTGATCATCATCTCGACGTTGCTGTCGACATTATTCAAGCGCAGCATGTTGGTGAGCACGCCCATGATCAGGGTGCCGACAATGGTCCCGGCGATAGAGCCCTTGCCGCCCGCCAGGCGCGTCCCGCCAATGACCACGGCGGCGATCGCGTCGAGTTCATACGCCACTCCGGCGTTGGGATTGCCCTGGTGATTTTCTGCCGCATAGAGCACTCCCGCCAGTCCGGAGAGAAGCCCCGAGAGCAGGTAAACCCAGATCTTGATCCGGCGGATGGGGAGGCCGGTGTAGCGCGCGGCACGTTCGTTGTCGCCGACGGCGCGCACATACCGTCCGAAAATCGTACGAGCGAGCACCAGTGCGAAGATCACGGCTAGCACCGCATAGGTTCCGATAACCACGGGCTTCTGCCGAAAAACGTCGGCGAAAGAGGCGGCCACGTCCTGCCCGAAGCCGATGTCGATATTGGCGTTATTGGTCAGCCATTTGGCGAGGCCGCGGATTCCGATCATGCTGGCCAGCGTCACGACGAACGGTTGCAGGTCGAGCGTCGCGATCACCAGGCCATTGAGAAAACCGGCGGCGGCCGAGATCCCGAGCGCCATCGCGATGGCCAGCGCAATGTGTTGCGGATAGCTGAGACTGGGGTAGCTCCTGGTCAGGAACATCGCGACGACCGAGGTCGAAAGGGCCAGGATGCTGCCCACGCTGAGATCGATTCCGGACGTGAGGATCACATACGTCATGGCTAAAGCGATCATCCCGATCAGCGCCATCTGACGGAGGATGTCGGTGAGGTTGCCGGCTTCGAGGAAAATGCGGCTGCCGTCCGCTGCGGTGGGGCTGAAGATTATGGCGAGGACTACGATGCCAAGCAGTCCGGCGAAGCTTTGGAAACGCCGCAGAAACGCGATCATTGGATAACCGTCCGGGTCGCCGCGGTCATGATGTTCTCCTGCGTAGCCTGCGCGCCGGCCAGGAATGCTGTCACGCGCCCTTCGCACAGCACCATGATGCGGTCGCAGCACTGGAGCAACTCAGGCAGTTCAGAACTCACCAGGATCACGCCTTTGCCGGCCGCGGCAAGCTCGCGGATGAGGCGATAGATGTCCTGCTTGGCCCCCACGTCGATGCCGCGTGCGGGGTCGTCCAGGAAGACGACGTCGGGATTGGCCAGCAGGCATTTGGCCAGCAGCACTTTCTGCTGATTCCCGCCGCTCAGGCTATTCACTGCGGCAGAGAGTCGTGGGGCTTTCAGCGCCAGGGTCCGAAAGGGTTCGCTGACCGCGGCGTTCTCCTCGTGCGAACGGATGAAGCCCGCGGTCGAGAGGCGGCCGAGGATGCCGAGCGTGCCGTTCTCCAGGATGCTCATCTGCAGCATGAGTCCGGAGAGTTTGCGATCTTCGGGGAGAAATGCGAGCCCTGCATCCATGGCGTCGCGCGCGGATCCCGGGTGGAAAGTGCGGCCATTCAGGTGAATGGACCCTGCACGGATCGCGTCCAGTCCGAAGAGCGCTTTCCCGAGTTCCGTCCGTCCGGCCCCGACCAGCCCGGCGACGCCAAGAATCTCTCCGCGGTGAAGTTCGAAGCTGACATTGTTGAGTTTTTGCGTCGACAGGTTTTCGACGGCGAGCAGACGTTCACCTTCCTGCGTGGCCGCGGGCGGCTTCGCGACAATGTTGATTTCGCGGCCAACCATCAGACGGATGATCTCGCCGGGAGACGTGGAAGCGGTTTCTCGGGTCTCGATGGTTTCCCCGTCGCGCAGCACCGTGATGCGATCGCAGATGCGGAAAATCTCGTCCATTTTATGGGAGACGTAGACGATCGCCACGCCTTCCGCCTTGAGTGCCGCGATGCGTTCGAAGAGGCGTTCGGCGGCATCGTCGAAGAGCGCGCTGGTGGGCTCGTCCATCAGCAGGATGCGGGCGTTCATGCTGAGAGCGCGGGCGATGGCGAGCGGTTGCAGTTTGCCGATGGAGAGGGATGCCGCCGGCGTTCCCGCGCCACAATCGAGTCCCACCTGGGCGAGAAAGGGACGGCAGAACGCTTCAATTTTACGCGGACGATTCACTCGCCCTTCATGGAAGTGGAGGTTGCGGATCACGATGTTTTCGCCGGCGGTGAGGTGCGGGAACAGGTCCAGTTCCTGATAGATAATGCCGATGCCGTGGCGCTGGGCGTCAAGCGGCGTGGCAAGGGCGGCGGGATTTCCGTCAACCAGAATCTGTCCCGAATCGGCCCGGACGGAGCCGGCGATAATCTTGGCGAGGGTGCTCTTGCCCGCACCATTCTCGCCTATCAGCGCGTGAACTTCGCCCGCGCGGACTGCGAACCTGGCGCGTTTCAGCGCGGCAATTCCGCCATAGTGTTTGCTGATGTCAAGGGCCTGCAGGAGATCCGGCATCGGACCTTTTATTTGATCAGATTTTCCGCGGGGGAGATGGAGATCGACGTCCGAAGCGAAGCCTCGGCAGCCGTGGGCTATTTTGTGTCATCATGCTTCCCACGGGCCACGATGCGGTTGAACTACGCCCGTCGATGTAAACCAGGAAGGAGACAGCAGAATATGGCAGGCAATCGCGGGGTCGCCTACATGGGACCAGGCAAGGTAGAAATACAGACTATCGACTATCCGAAACTCGCGCTGGGCTCGCGAAAATGTGAGCATGGCGTAATCCTTAAAATCGTCACCACCAACATCTGCGGCAGTGACCAGCACATGGTTCGCGGCCGGACCACGGCGCCGCACGGACTGGTTCTCGGCCACGAAATCACCGGCGAGGTCATTGAAGCCGGACGCGACGTCGAATTCATCAGGAAAGGCGATTTAGTTTCGGTGCCCTTCAACATTGCGTGCGGACGATGCCGCAACTGCAAGGAAGGGAAGACCGGCATTTGCTTGAACGTCAACCCCGCGCGGCCCGGTGCAGCCTACGGCTACGTCGATATGGGCGGCTGGGTCGGCGGCCAGGCCGAGTACGTCATGGTGCCGTACGCCGATTTCAACCTGCTGAAGTTTCCCGACCGCGACCGCGCCATGGAGAAGATCCGCGACCTCACTCTCCTCTCCGATATCTTCCCCACCGGCTATCACGGCGCAGTTACCGCGGGCGTGGGTCCGGGCTCAATCGTGTATGTGGCTGGCGCAGGACCTGTCGGCTTGGGATGCGCCGCAGCCTGCCATCTTCTAGGGGCCGCGGTGGTGATCGTCGGCGACATGATTCCGGAGCGTCTCGCACAGGCCAAGAGTTTCGGGTGCGAAATCGTAGACCTGCGGAAGGATGCGTCACCCGGCGAGCAGATCGAACAGATTGTCGGCGTTCCGGAGGTGGATTCGGCAGTCGATTGCGTGGGCTTCGAGGCCAAGGGACACGGGCACGACAGCACCCGGGAGCAACCGGCAACTGTTTTGAATTCGCTCATGACCGTCACTCGCGCGGGCGGCGCGATCGGCATACCGGGTCTCTATGTGACCGACGATCCGGGCGGCGTCGACGACAACGCCAAGACCGGGACGCTCGGCATTCGCATCGGCCTGGGCTGGGCCAAGTCGCATACCTTTGCGACCGGCCAGTGTCCGGTGATGCGTTATAACCGGCAACTGATGCAGGCGATTCTGCACGACAAAATCCAGGTTGCCAAGGCTGTCAACGTCACCATGATTTCGCTTGACGAAGCGCCGCAAGGATACAAGGACTTCGACAAAGGCGCGGCCAAGAAATTCGTCATCGATCCCAACGCCATGGTTAAGGCAGCTTGATCATCCGTGGGGCAGACCATCGTATTTTGTGGTCTGCCCTTACCGCTAATTTACCGGGCTGCTTTCCGTCAAAACGTCGGCGCCTCTAAGTGCCACCATCGTGCTTTCGAATATCTCGACGGGAGATCCGTCGGCTCTGATCGACACCAGCAGGCCGAGATTCTTGTAGAACTGAATTACGGGCTCAGTGCTTTGTGCGTAGGCGTCCAGGCGAACGGCAATCGATTCCGGCCGGTCGTCCTCGCGCTGATACAACCGGCCGCGGCAATGATCGCACACGCCCTCTTCTTTGGAAGGTTGGCTGATCACGTGGAAGACCGCTTTGCATTTCTCGCAGGTGCGGCGCCCGCTCAGACGGTTGACAATTTCATCGAGAGGTAATTCATAGTTCACCACGGCACTAAGCGAAAGCTTCTCATTTTCCATATGCAGCTTCAGCGCCTCGGCTTGAGCCACCGTGCGGGGAAATCCGTCCAGGATAAAACCGCCGCCGCAACAGAGACAGGCGCTCCGTTCACGGACCATCTCCCACACCGTTGAGTCCGGCACCAGCGCACCGCGCCGCATGTACTGTTGGGCGGCGCTCATTGCCGGCGTCTGTTCACAAGCACATCGCTTTGCCGCTGCGCGAAAAACGTCGCCAGTGGAGAGATGGCATGCACCGAGGCGGCTCGCCAGAAGACCGGCTTGCGTGCCTTTGCCAACGCCCGGCGCGCCCAGCAGTACCAACCGCAAGGGCGAATTGCATTCTACGGGGAGAATCGCGCACTCGGCCGAAGGTCCGTACAGCCATCGGGCGCGATCGTTTTTTTCTGTATTCATAGTGATCAACTTCAGCCTCTGACGTCAATCAGTGCTATACAACCGATAGCACACCCTTGAGTCTCGGCTCGCAAACGCGCAGGCGAGTAAGCGCTATCCGCGTGCATCCCTGCTCCTGAGGTTTTTTGCTGCCTATTCCGACCCCGTGAACGAAAAGCCCTCCAGATCCACTTCATCGCGGCCGCGAATCAGGAAGCCAAACCGTCCTTCATGAAGAGCAGTGCCCATCCAGGAATCGAGAGCCGTCCACCCACTAGTCCCCCGCACCCTCTGCACGATTCCGGCAGGCGAGATCGTGATCTGCAGCGTCGCGCCTACTCCTTGCATCACCAAGCCGTGCTTGTGCTTGACCAACTCCTTGGACTTGCCGTTGGTCACCAGGCTCCGGGTGAAGTTTTCGCCGTCGATTTCGAATTCCGCATAGTTCTTGTCGTCGATGACGTGCGCCACCCACCTGAGTATCTTCCCGCGTTTCATGGACGCCGTGAAGCTGTAAGTCCCGGCGCCCTGCGGCTTGAACAGAATCAGATTGCCGCCGCGCCGCGTGAAATGATCGCCATCGGGCTGCCAGGCCTGCGGTTCCCAGCCCGACATGCCGACGTGAACCACCGGCTTCGCTACGGGCGCGACACGTTCGGGCGCGAGTTCGACCGTGATGGTCTTCGTGTTTCCTCCGGCGATCTCAAAGGTCTCAGAGTGCGTCACGTAATGCGGCAGAGTCGCGCTCAAGGTATAGGAGCCCGCAGGCAGGTGAACAGAGCTCGCCGTCAGTGGACGCGCCTGCGCTTCGCCGGAACGTTGGAGGCTAAGCTGCGCATTCGGCGGAGTCACTGAGATGGTCAGGGTACCGAAGGTAGCTTCCAGAACCACGTCGGGGCCGGTCAACGTACGATTCTCTCCTGCGCTGAAATTTAAATCGTAGGTCTTGGGTTTGTACTCTTCTTTCCTCAGTTCCACCCGGTGGTTGCCGGGCGCAACCTGCACCGCTGTCATTCCGCCGTCCGGCCCGGCCGTACCCACCACCTTGCCGTCCACTAAAACCTGGGTGCCGGGGAAAGCGCCCGCCAGATGCAGCGCGGCGATCTTGGGGAGCGGCTGCAACTGGAATGTGACTTTGGTCTCTTCGCCCTTATTGACTGTGACGTGTTGCTCTTCGGGAGCTTGAAATCCGTCCTTGGACACCGACACGACATACGATTTTGCCGTCAGGTTGGAGATGCGCAATTGCCCGTGTCGCGTGAGACTGCGTGCGCTCCGGCCATCGATCGACACCACTACGTCGTCTTCTCCGGTATTGACCACCAGCGTGCCGAGAGATTGGGTTTGATTTGGATTGTTGATATAGATGGTAACCGCAGGGGCTGCCGCGGTTTCATAGACCATGCGGCGCTCGGCGCCCTCGCCGACGCCGATTTCGTGGCTGCCCGGAACAATGTCGCTTAACTCGACTCCCACCGGATCGACCTGGCCGACCGGTTTGCCATCGAAAGTGATCGGGCCGGTTTTCTGACTGGAATAGATTCGCCCGTGCGTTCCCAGGTTGGTGAGTAGAATCGCGTTGGTGTCTTTTGCGGCTTCTACGCCGGTGATCACCGGCAGGCTGCCTGCGCGCGCGTCGAAGTGGATCGCCGCACTCGATGTCCCACTTCTGAGCGTAAGAATGTGCCCCCCGTCGGCGACGTTGTCCAGAATAAACTGGCCGCTCTGCAAATTGCTTTGCGGCTGACCGTCGAAATGTGACAGTAGGCGAGGAGAAGTCCGTGAGCAGCTTGAGCATGGAGGCGAGCGGCTCGAGCTTGATATCGGCGGAAGCGTCATGACCGGCTGTTACCATCAACGTGGTTTGTGACACCCGGAAGCCTTCTTTCGCGGCACTGATCCGATAGACGCCGGGAGCCAGCTTCAACGGCAGGTTGGAGGTCCCGGAGGGCTTGTCATTCACCATGATGTAGGCCCCTTCCGGCAGCGTTCGAATCTCCACGGGCAATAGCGCTACGGCGGGAGTTGCCGGCTTCTGCGCTGTCTGGCGCTGGTGGAGCAGCATGGCCCCGATTGCCGCGGCTATTACGAGCACGATGCCGCCTGCGAATGCTATCCAGGTGCGCCAGTTTCGCGGCAAAGCCGGGTGTGGCGGGGCGATGGAGGGCATCGGAACAGGCTGAAAGGGGGACCGAACTGGAGGCGGCTCCGGAGGCGGAACTTTGGGCGGAACGGGAGGCACACCGGAAAGGTCCTTCGTTTCCGGCGCGGATGCCGCCGCAGACGCCGCCTTGGTGAGGTCGGGGGTTTCCGGTGCGGTCGGCACCGGGGTGCGGAATGTCAGGGGCTTCTGATCAGCCGGCTGCGGAACGGGAGGAGGGATATCCGCAGGCTTCGGCCGCGCGGAGGAAGGCACAAGCGCCAACTGCACCGGCGTCGCGGGGGCCTCCTTCGGCGATACCCGGGAACCCATCGTGGTCGCGTCCGAAACCGCGTTCCCGGGCGCCGGACGACTCAGCCCGATGTAGCGCTTTTCGATCGCAATCAGTGCAGTTTGAAACTCGGCATCGTCCAGATATTTTGCCGCCAGTTCGCGCACGCCGGCCAGAATTTCGCGCTGGACCTCCGGGTTCTGCTCGGTCTCCGCCTGCGCCTCCAGGCCTGTCAATTTCTCCAGATCCGCGCGCCTCGAGGGCGTTCGTCCACTGTCCGGAAGGCTCCGCTCCAAATTGTCGCGCAATTGTATCAGCCGCGTGGCATCGGGATAGACCGCCAGGGCCTGCTCCACGGCTGCCAGTTCTCCGGTAAGGTTACCGTTGGATTCGCCGCCGGCTTCGTGCTGCTGATGGTCACCCATGAGCGCGTCCAGACTGCGAGCCTGCGTATGGGTCGAATCGAGTTGCAACGCCTCTTGGACAAGTTCGCCGGCGCGCTTCCGATCGCCATTGAGCAAAGAACGCGCGTGCTGGACGAGGGTCTCGACGAGAAGTCCGCGGGCGGCCACATCGCGCTCGTCGGTTTGTACGGCCTGCCGGAGGAGACGTGCGGACTCATCAAACCTTCCTTTGGCGTTGAGCGCGCGAGCCTGCTCGGCGAGGAACTGCGAGATGGTATTGTGTTCTTCGCCCCGGCGAATCAGCTGGGCGCGTTCCTCCAGTTCGGCATCGCCTGGGAACTGGTTCTGCGCTTCGCGCAGCAGGGCGGCAGCCTGGTCGTAGTCGCGGCGTTCAATCTGGCGGTCGATCTGGTCAGCCCAGTGGGCCTTGGCCTCATCGCGCGCCTGCTGGCTCCGGCATTGGGAAACCCGTTCGATTTCGAGCTGCAGTCCCGGATACTGGCCATAGACCGTACGCAGAATCTCCCATTGGCCCAACGCGTCGCTGTACTTCGCCTGTTCCTCATGACGGCGCGCTTTGGCCACGATCGTCTTGACTAGATCGCGCTTCTCCCGCATCAGCTTGAGTCTTCGCTCGAAGCGCGGCTCATCGGGAAACTGTTCGGTGGCGCTACCCAGCATTTCGACCCGTCGATCGAGATCGGGCTCGGCTTCCACGTTGCGGTCCACCTCGGCGATGTACGCTGCGCGCTTCTGGCGTTTTTGGTCCTCGATATCGAACAGGAGGGCCTGGAACAAAGCCTGCCCGGGATGTTTTTTCAGAGCCTCTTCGCAGATCTCGCCGGCGCGGTCGAAATTCCCTTCAGCCAGCACGCGGCGGCCTTCGGCATAGGCCGCCGTGTTGGCGTCCTTCTCCGAACGTACCTGGCTATAGAAACTCTGATAGCAAGAGCCGCGTTCGGTGGAAGAGGTATCGGGAGCGAGCCTATCGAGTTCGAGCACACGTTCCAGCTTGCCCAGCGCGTCGCTAAGTTCAAATTTCTCGTAAGCTTCCACCGCCGATTGATAGAGCTTCTCCTTCTCCTGTCGCAACTGCAGATACTTCTGTTCGCTTTGCTGGATGTCGGCCAGCAAAGCGAGCGCCTGGGACTGGGACGGCTGCAGTTGGACGATGTTAAGAACGGCGCTCCGCGCCTGGCTGAAAGCGAACCGCTCCAGGTGCTGATTCGCCAACCGGAACAACTCCTCCACCTGGCGGTCGCTCCTATGGCCTTCGATTTCGTGCTGCAAACGGATAGCGTCCGCATTTTGGGGATCGATCTCCAGTGCCTCCTGCACCTTTTGCATGGCCAGCGGATATTCCTGGTCTTCAATCCGTGTACGCGCGCTCTCCAGCAACTCGGCCAGCATTTTTTGCCGGATGGCCTGATCGATCTTGCGGCGAAGCGGCGCCATCGCCGTGTCGAGGTGCCCCTCCGATTCGAGCTCGGTCAAAATCTCCGAAGCGAACTGGTAGTCGCCCGACTCGAAAGCCCTCACCACGCGCTCGATACGCGGATGAATCCGCGCCGCATCGAATGACTCGATGGGTTCGTTGCGCAGAGCCTTCTGTAACGCGTCCGCCAGATCTCGCGCGCTACTAAAGCGGTTCCACGGCTGTTTGGCCATGGTCTTATGGACCACCCTGCCGATCAGCGGGCTGACTGCCGGATTCACTTCCGAAGCCGACGGCGGGATGTAACGCAGAATCGCAGTCGCTATGTCGCGCTGAGTCGTGCCGCCAAAAGGACGCCTCAGGGTCAGCGTCTCGTACGCCACCACGCCCAGGGTGAAGATGTCCGAGAGAGCGGTCGCCGGCTTCAATTGGATCTGCTCCGGTGCCATATACAGCAGCGTGCCCTTGGGCGCCGACGCGGTCCAAGAATCGGCCATGTGGGCCACGCCGAAGTCGATGATTTTGACCGAATCGTCTTCCAGGACGAAGATGTTGCTGGGTTTGAGATCCCGATGTACCAGGCCCCGTTCGTGGGCGGCCTGCAGTCCGCGGCACGTCTGGCAAAGGATTTCGACGATCCGCTCGACCGTGAGCCGGCGGCTGGAGGTGCGGATGAGGCTTTCCAGCGTGACGCCCTTGAGCAGCGGCATCACGAAGTACGGTTTCTCAGCGCCCTCGTCTGCGAACTTCCCGATATCGAAAATCTCGATGATATTCGGATGACTGATGGATGCGAGGATGTTGCATTCTTTAGCGAACAACTCCAGCGCGACTGGTTCCGGGGCGTCGCGGATCGTCTTCAGCGCCACGTCGCGGCGGATCAACGTGTCATAAGCCCAATAGACGACTCCCATGCCGCCCTGGCCGAGCGTCTGTTTGACCTCATAACGATCTGTCAGCTTATTCCCGATTGGCACGAATTCTCCGTAGCCCGTTGAATCGGTTGCGTCAGGTGTAAAAGTAACACGAAATTACGGATCCGGTCCAGCATCCCGTGCCAGGCGGAATTAACTAAGTGCACCGTTTCGGATGTACGATCACGTATTGTGGCGCCGACGGAGGTGGTACGCCCCGTTTACCGAACGGAGCCCTGCTGTATTTGCAAGCCTTGTGTGAGTAGGCCTTTGGCCCGCCTCAGTTCCTGCCACAGGTTGCTACTCTACGTGATCCTAAAAAAAACGCCCGCTCCCGGGAGTCCGGTGCGGGCATTCTTTGGGATAATTGCGCTTCTATGGCAAAGTCAGCGCATCTGACGGTCAGGCAACTTGATGGCTGGCATGCTCATGGATTAACTGCTCCATGACGTCCTTCAAGTGGAGTTTTAGCTTCTTCAGCTTGTGCTCCTCTACTTCTTCCTGCTCTGTGAGGTAAGGTTTAGACTCGAGTTCTTCCACCTTTTGCTTGTACTCAAGGTGCTGGTGGGCAAGCCTCCTAAACTCCTCATTTGTCTGCATCAGATGCGCTTTGATGTCTGCTTCTTGTGATCGATCCATCTCTTGGCATACCTCCCAAGTGGAGTTGCCTTGCCGAGCCTGGTTCGTTAGCTCGGTAGGTAGCTTCACTTCAGTTCTTGTGAAGTGGCGTCCGACCTCTCAATCGGACGTCTCGCCCTCACATTAACATGAACGTAATGTCATTACAAGGCTCACCACGAGGGAGAAGTGGACACTCCAGCGGTTCGCCATTCTCAGATGGTATATCAAAGGTAATACCATGCATCCGTACGACAAACGATCGATGTTTGTCTTCTGCCCGCTGGCGGCAGCCAGCAGTTAGCCGGTTGTCCGATAGGTGTTTTAACTAAAGAGCTCATCAATCGGACCGTAGAGGTCGGTATCCGAATTGGGGACGTAGTAGAAGCCGCGGTTCAGCGGGTCGTCCTGGCGAATAATCGTCCAGTTGATCCCGAGAGCTGAGTAGATGGTGGCCTCGATATCTTCGGGTCGCACCACCCGATCGCGAGACCAGCCGAAATCCACGATATTGGCACCCGTAGCATCGGTCGCGCCGAGGATCTTGCCGCCCTTGACGCCGCCGCCGCCGAAGAAAGCGAATTGCACCGGCCAGTGATCGCGCCCGGCAGCCGCCGTCAGCGGTCCGACCGTGCGGCCGAATTCTCCCGCCATCACGATCATAGTGTTTTCGTAGAGACCCGCAGCCTGCAGATCGGTGATCAGCTGGCTTAGACCATCGTCCAGTTGCTTGCCCAGTGTAGGCAGTTGCGCCGGAGCGTAGATGTTCACGTGCATGTCCCAGCCGCCCAGGGTGATCTCGATATACTTGGTGCCCTGATTTGCCTGCAGAACCTGCTTCGCCGTGAGACAGGCGGCGCCGAACGACGTATTGCCGTAAGCCTGGTTCTGCGCCGTCGTGTAGCTGAACGTCTTGTTGACGATCGGGTTGTACATCATCCCGGTGGCCGATTGATAGAAGACGTTGTAGTCGTCCATGGGTTGCCCCAACGGTGAATTGATGCGCAGGTTGTCATCCAGTCTGTGCATCAGGGCGTACTTGGAGGTGAAACGAGTCTGTCCCTCGGGGCTGGTGGTGTTGCGCAATCCGCCCGTCGACGGAGTGACCTTGAACGGTGCATACTGTGCCGAGAAGTAGCCCGGCCCGGCGCAATTGCCCGAGTTTAGTGCCAGGAAGGTCGGGAAGAGTTGATTAGGCTGTGTCTTTTCGATTGCCACCACGCTGCCGATGTTCGGCGAAATGTTGCCTAGCACGCCGCTCGGGTTGCGTCCGATCTGCGTCCAGGTTTGCATCAGGGTGTGCACCAGTCCCCATGAATTGAGGGACCGCACGATCGAGAAGTCACCGTTTTGGAGATGCTGCGCCAGTTTCGGCATCAGACCCGTGGGAAACATCGCACCGTTGATGGTCGTGGGCGCGAAGGCGGCCGGTTGTTGCGCGATCTGTTTGTAGTCGAACAGATCGGTGTGGCTGGGAGCCCCTGCCAGCAGGATGTAGATCACGTTCTGCGCCGTGTTCTGCATGTTGACCTGAAATTGGACCTTGTCCTGCGCCGGCAAGCGGTTCGCCAGGAAGGACGCCGTAACTCCCGCCCCCGCGATCTCGAAGAATTTGCGACGGCTCAGGTTAGGCCTGCGGGTGAAATGTTGATGGGGAGTCGGATACTTCTCAATAAATTTGTCGAATTTTTCCTGTCCGTTCATGGGAGTCCTCCAGCCTTAGTAATTGAACACGAAGTCTACTTTGTTAAAGAGGGACCAGAACAGGTCCTCCGCCGCTTGACTATGGCTGGGATTGGTACCCAGATAATTCTCCGCTGTCTGCAACTCGGTGGCGCTGGGATATCGCGAGAGTACGGTCAGGTAAAGCTGGCTGATCAGCTGGCTGTCGGGAATACCCGAGTTCAGTAAGGCCACCAGGTTGCTACCTGTGACTGCGGTACCGGTCGACTTAACTCTGCTCTCCAGGAAGGTATCGTTCATCTCGTTGAGCGCCTGAAGAATGGAGCCCTCTTCTTTGCGCGGAGTGCTGTCGCGGTCGCCACGCAGGAAAGAGTCCAGGAACTGGCTGACGTCGCCGCCGCCATCCGGCATAACTTTGACGTCGGGAAGTTGCATCGCGTAAGAGACCGGGCCGAAGCCGGGTGAGGTGACGCCGTAATAGGTGGAGGCACTCGAGAAACCGTTGACGTTATAGGTGGGAACGATCCCGGTCGCAATCACCACCGAGTCGTGAAGCTCTTCGGCCCATAATCGGCGAACGAAGTGGCGTCCGAAATAGCCTTCCCAGGTTGGATTCCAGTTGCCGGCGTAGCGCGAGGAGAACTGGTAAGTCTGCGAATTGGTGATCTCGCGCAACAAGGATTTAATGTTGTAGCCGCTGGCGATGAAGTGCCGCGCGAGGGCGTCCAGCAACTTCGGATTGGACGGCTGCAGCGTCCACGGGGCCGGCGGCGGATTGTTCGGATCGAGCCGGTCCAGGTCGAACTGATCGGGCGGATTGACAATCCCGATGCTGAACAGATGCGCCCACACATAATTAACCGCGGCGCGTGAAAACTGCATGTCGCCGGTTACATACTGGGCGAGCGAGGCCCGGTAATCCGCGCCTTTGGCCGGAGCGGAAACACCATCCAGATACAGCGGAGCCACCGTCTTGGCGCCGCCCGGCAACGGCTGGCGGGCCGGACGATTGCCGATCGTCGTGTTCAAGGTGTAATCCGTCGTGCCGGTGGTGAAAGCCCACGTCACCAGTCTCCCGGCGTTAGGAGTGGCGGGGTTGACGGGCGAACTGGTAGCCGGCATGTTGGTGTGCGACAGGAAGGATGACAGCTGCCACGCCTGGTATCGAGTCATTTGTCCGGCCCACAGACTTAAACTATCCAGGTGGCCGAGTCCGTTGTGGCACAGCAGGCAGTTGACGTGCGCCAGTCCCAGGAAGGCTTCAGCCACACCGGCGGTCTGCGCATCATAGACATCCTGAGCCGGTCCCCCTCCCTGATAGTTGAGGATCAGGAAGTTCATTTGTCCATTGGTCTGGTCGATGTTACTCGTGCCCTCGGCACTGATGATCTCGGTCGCCATCTGGTTATACGGCTTCCCGTTGGCCAGAGAATCATGAATGTACTTATAGAAGGCGTTGCGGCCCTCATTATTTATCGTGATCTGCGAGTTGACATAGGTGTTCTTGAACAGGTCGCCGTAGAACATCGTCCACTTATCCACCCACTGAGAAGAGGCCAGAAGCGTATCGATCAGGCTCGCCCGTTTGGTCGGAGTAGGATCGTTGACGAACTTCAGCACCTGTGCCGGCGTCGGAATCTGGCCGGTCAGGTCAATAGTGACGCGGCGGATGAATTCATAATCGTTAGTGGACTCGGCCGGCGTAATTCCCAAAGTCTGCAGTTGTGCCAGCACATAAGCATCGATCGTATCCCCGGTTGTACTGACCGAGCCGTCATGGCTCGGGCTTCCGCCCGGCATGAACTGCGGCAGCCTGGACGTGACCATACGCGTCATGGCTCCGGCCTGCGATTCCCCCGTTCCCCCCCGAGCCTTATTTCTTAAGATCGATTGCATGTACTGCTCGCGCTTGGGACCAAAAAATGCGCACTCGGCATGCTCCACCGGGAGCATCTGCTGTGCCCCTTGCGTTTCGGTGTCCGCGGCTTTGACCCGTGGCGTGATCCCGTAAAACGATCCCCCGATCAGCGCCGCCGCACAGATAGGCACAAACACCCTATACCGTAAAGATTTCATGAATTTGCCTCCGCCTCCATGAGCGATTTCCCCTTTTCGCTCATTAGCCTCAACACAGAGCTACTACGATAGTTTCGCAGATTTCAACGCTTGTGTGGCCTTTACAACTAAAGTGACTAACGGCGAAGTCCTGTTCCTAAATTATTTATAATGAACCGGATTACTCATTAGTACTTCATAAAGTTAACAACCATGGAAAGGACCGCGTGTTTCTTCTGGCAGCCGGGTTAGTTCGGCTAGTCTAGAAAGGACGCCATGACAACACGCGCTTTCATTCTCGCTTTGGCCCTATTGGGTGTGGCCGAAGCTCAAACCTACAATAACGCCACGCTCAACGCCAAATACTACTTCCGGGAGTTGTACTTCGCGACCGATGCAACGGGGAATCCGACCGATGTCCGCAGTGCTTCCGGGGCAATCGCATTCGATGGCAAGGGTGGCTACAGCATCATCGCTAATGAAAATGTCGGGATAGGCAATGCCGCGCCCTTGACCGTCAGCGGGACCTACGCGATCGCCTCTAATGCGGCAGTCACCATCAGCGATCCCCTGACGGCATCAGGATCGATTAACGCCCGGTACACTGCGGAGGCGGTCTTCGGCTCCTCCTCGGACTCGACCGGCAACACCTTCGACTTCTTCATCGCGATTCCCGAACCGTCCGGCGGCTACACCACCAAGAACCTTAGCGGGACTTATTTCGTCAACACCTTCGAACTGACCGGGGCGAGCGCCGCTACCGCTCGAAGCGGGTTGCTGCTCTCGGTCCAGCCCGATGGAAAAGGCAACATTCCGGGCTTCAATGTGAATGGCCATGCGGCCAACGTCGACAATGGTTATCCTTTCGTCGGTTTTAACCCGGGCTCCACTTACACCGTGAACAGCGACGGCAGCGGCGCCATCAATTTCGGACCGCTCAATCAGAGTCAGTTCATCAGCGGGACCAAGCCCATTTACATATCGCAATCCGGAAATATTTTTATCGGCGCCTCGACCGACCCCGGCGTGCAGGATCTCATTATCGGCGTGAAAGGCATGAGCACGACGCCGGCTCCGACCAACGCCTCCTGGTCCGGCAGTTTCTTCTCCGCCGGCCTGCGGTTGCAGGTGAGTTCGGCCAACCCGACCAGTTCCTGCTACACCGGTGGACTCAACAGCAGCGGGACGGTGGCGTTGTTCACCCGCCGTCTCCGGCAGGCTGCCGTGCCCAACACCTTTAGCTACACGGGTTCGCAAACCTACACCGTGAATTCCGATGCCAGCGTTGTGGCCGGGGATTACGTGGCGGGACTTGGCGCCGCGGGACTGTTCGTCCAGGCCGAAGCCAGCCAGACGGACTATACCGGGTACGAAATCGGCTTTGGATCGTTATACCCCTCCTCCTCGGGAGCGGGTGTCTACGTCAATCCGTACGGAGTCGTAAATGCAGCCAGCAATGCCCCCGGAGGCGCACCTCTCTCGCCAGGGGAGTTCGTCACCGTATTCGGCGCCAATCTGGCGTCGGCCACGCTGCAGGCTGGCGCGCCCTATCCGACAGTGTTGGGAGGCGTGACCGTTACGGTTAACGGCATTTCCGCGCCCATCTACCTGGTCTCGCAAAATCAGATCAATTTTCTCGTTCCCTATGCCGTTACGGGTTCCACCGCCAACATCATCGTCAAGAACAGCACTGGGACGTCCAACACCGTGACCCTCCCGCTCTCCGCGACATCGCCGGGAATCTATTCGGTGGATTTCAGCGGCGCCGGCTACGGAGTCATCCTCCACGCCGACTATAGCCTCGTCAGCGCGGCCAGTCCTGCCAACCCCGGTGAAACCGTGCAGGTGTTCCTTACCGGACTGGGCGCCGTGAAGCCCGCGGTTGCCGACGGAGTTGCCGCACCTTCAAGTCCTCTGAGCCTGGTCGCGTTGAATTCGTCCCAACTGCTGGTTTACATGAACGGCCAACCTGCCGCTGTTCAGTTTGCCGGACTCGCGCCTGGTTTTCCAGGACTTTACCAGCTCAACGTCACGGTTCCCATGAACCTCACGGCTACCGGCGAAGTCGACATTGCCATCAATACGCCGGACGCATTCAGCGATCAGGTGTACATCGCCATTGAGTGAGATAATCATGCTGTGGTCGGACGTCGAAAAGACAGCGAGCCGGAGATTGTCTTCACCTCGCAGAATTTTCTCGACGAAGAGCGGGGCGCCGATCGTCTCGCGATGCACCGTTCCATGGCGCGCTGGATTCTCGCGTTCGCGGCGATTTTCACGAGCGCTGCCATGGCTTTCTGGTGGTCTGGTTCGGCGGTGCAGTATTCCGCGGCGAGAGTCCAGAATCGCTCCAACCCGACCTATCAGGTGACCGGCGTCGTCACCGACAAGCGGAGCCACCAACCCGTCCCGTGGGCGGAAATTTCGACGGACTTCCAATTCGGCGGAGCATTTTTCTCCACCACCACCGATCAGAACGGCGCGTACGCGATTAATACCCTGGCCGAACCGCACGATCTCGTCGTCAAAGCCAACGGCTACCAGTCCGGCCGCATCCGCGTGGGCAAGCAGTGGTTTTCCTGGACGCCTCACGGCAGCGAAGTAGAAAACGCCGAACTGACGCCGAGTCCGTAGCGCCGTAAAGACGTCCTCCGTAATCCGTTATCCGTTGCGGAGAACGAACGACGGACAACGGATAACGCTGTTTTTCAGTCCGCGTTCACACTCGGAACATCCACCAGATGCTCGGCCAGGAACCAGACCTGCATCTCGTTGGTTCGCACCACGTCGCTGATCAACAGATCGTTGGTGCCCTCGTCACCCGCGTCTGACGCCTTGGACGCGGCCTCGCGGGCCGACTTCAGAATCAGTTCATGACCTTCGAGCAGCCGCGAAATCTGCACCGGAGTCTCCTCCCTACCCTTCGGCGGGCGCTCGATGCGCGTAGTCTCCGCCACGTCGTGGGCCATCGCGATACTCAACCCGCCCAGCATCTGAATACGCTCGGCGATGCCGTCCACCAGTTCCGACTGTTCTTCGAAATGCTTGTCGAACAGCAGGTGCAGTTGGTAAAACGTTGCTCCCGCCTGCTGCCAGTGATGCTTCTTGTAAAGGTCGCGCAGCGTCATGGTGTCGGCCAGAATTTGATTCAGTGCCGCCACGCTAGCCTGACAAACGCTGTCGGCCAGACCGATGGGCAGACTTGCAATCTCGCCAAATCTTTGAATTTCAGGACTGCGCTGCCCAGTCAAAGGACGCGACCGGTACCGGGAACGCGTGTGCCCGTTTCCGCCGTGTTCCGCAGTCAAAGTCGAGGTTTTTTTACTATTCATAGCTATCTCCTAAACCTTAGATTACGCCCGCATGCCCCGGAGATTCCCCAATTAGTGTAGGGCCTTTGGGCAGTTCGTCACGTTCCAGTGGACACGTGCACAAGTGGCGCACGGAACGTCTTCAAGAAGCCAGGTGATGATGCCGCACGTCGATGCCCTTTATCAGGAACAGCACGTCTTCGGCAATGTTCGTGGCATGGTCGGCGATACGTTCCAGATTGTGCGCCACAAAGATCAGGTCAAACGCCGCCGGCACCGGTGCTTTGCCCTCTTCGGTCATAGCGAGCAGTTCTTTGTAGACCGAATTCTTCAGGTCGTCAACCTCGTCGTCGGAGAGCAGCACGCTCTGCGCCAGGTCGGGATCGCGCTGCACAAATGCATCCAGACTCTTGTGCACCATCGACTCGACCACCCCCGACATATGCGGAATGTCGATCAGCATCGTCACCAGCGGCCGGCGGATCAGCGAGAGCGATCGCTGGGCAATGTTGATGGCCAAGTCCCCCATACGCTCCAGGTCGCTGTTGATTTTGATCGCCGCTGTCAGGAAGCGCAAATCCCGTGCGACGGGCTGTTGCAACGCCAGCAGGCGCGTGGCGAAGTCGTCGATATCGATATCCATCTGGTTGATGCGGGTCTCCACATCCCAAACGCTCCGCGCCAGGGCCTCATCCCGCTCCACTAGCGAGCGTGTGCTCGATCGGATGGCGGTCTCCACCAACCCGCCCATCTCGAGCAGTTTGTTCTGCAAGTCCGTCAGATCTGTAACGAAGTGCCTCATTCTCTCGCTAGCGCCGCCTACAGAATAGCAGGATCGAGGCAATGTTTACAGACATTAGTTTCCACTTCCGGGTCTGGCTTCCGGCAGGTGCGACCATTGAATCGCGTACCGGTGTGGTGCAGCCTCTCAGGCTGCCGTCTCGGCACTCATGCCGAGACATTTCTCGCCGCACAGGCCGACCCGCAACCCGAACCCACGGGCTTTCTAGTCCAACGCGCGCGGCCCGGCAACAACTTCCGAGCCACGACCGTTAGAAGCCGTGAAAACTCTCCGGCCTCCTCCCGAACGGCGGACCATCGTTTTTTGTGGTCCGCCCGGCTGCGGAGCAGCCGTCCTGGCCGGCGGATTCGGATCTGCTGCCGAGCCCCTCCGTAAGGAGTGGTTGCGCGAACTTTTGCAAGTAGGTACTAGTCTAGCCGGCGGTCTTTCGGGCCGGCACGGGCAAAACCGCCCCCGCCACCCTCGCCAGTCAGCCGCGCTATTCGTGCCGCAGCGTGATGCTCGGATCCAGACGGGCGGCCCGGCGGGAAGGAATCCAGCACGCCAGCAACGCGACTGCAGCGAGGAACAGTGGGACGATAGTGAACGTCGCGCCATCGTGAGCGGGGACGCCATAGAGAAAGCTGCTGAACAGCCGGGTTAATGCCCACGCGGCAGCCAGACCCGGCACAACCGCAGCGCCGGTGAGCACCATGCCTTGACGGATGATCAGTCGCTGGACTTCGCTCGACTGCGCTCCGACTGCCAGCCGGATACCGATCTCGCGCGTACGCCGGCTGACCGAGTAGCTGATGACGCCGTAGAGTCCGACCGCGGCCAACGCGAGGCCGATGAAACCGAAGACCCCAAATAATGTTCCCGCGAGGCGCGGCAGGAACAAAGCGTCGCGGACGTGCTCGTCCATGGTCCCGGCATCGAAAACGGCAAGCGCCGGGTCGAGTGAGTGGATCTCCCGGCGCACGGCATTCCCCAGCGCTCCCGCATCCCGGCTGAACTGTACCACCACCGTGTATCCGGTGACCGATGGATCGGCCGCGAGGTCCTGCGCCAGGGCGCGGTAGAGAACCGGCCTGACTTCCTCGCCGAGCGTGCGCGATTTGATGTTCCCGACCACCCCGATGATCTGATAGACCCTGCCACCGTCCCTGACGTGCTGGCCAAGCGCGTTCTCGTTCGGGAAGAAGTTCTGCGCAAACGCCTCGTTGACCACCGCAACTCTCGGGGCGCCCGTTCCCTCGTCGGCAAAGTCACGGCCCGCCATTCGCGGGATGCCCATGGTCTCGAAATAGCCTGACGTCGCCATGTACATATCGATAATTTGCTTCGCACCGGGCGGGTTCGGACGGCCTTCTATCTGGAACCCGTCGCTCCGGTGGCCTCCGGATAATGGCATGGCGTCCGTACACCCGACCGAGATCACACCGGGGAGCGTGGCCACGCGCTTGCGCAGGCGGTCCAGGAACAGAACGGCGCGGTCCGGGGCATAGCCGTGCAGGCGCGGATCCATCGACATCATCAGCACTCCGTGCGTGCGGAATCCGATATCGATGCGCGAGGCGTTCTGCAGGCTGCGTAGGAACAGACCAGTGGAACAAAGCAGGACCAGTGACATGGTGATCTGCGAGACCACCAGGACATTCCGCAGGCTCCAGACGCAGCCGGGGCGCGCCAGCACGTCCTCGCCTCTGAGAGCGCCGGCAATGAGAGGACGCGAAGCCGTCCACGCCGACACCAGCCCGAACAGGACTCCGGCGCCTACGCTCAGCGCGAACGCGTAGAACAGAACTCTCGCGTCTACACGGATCGTGAGGTCGAGCGGCACGGGCGCCGGAAAACGGAAGGCCGCCAGGGCGCGGGTGGCCCATACCGAAAGAGCGACGCCCGCGAGTCCACCGCCCAGAGCCAGCAGGACGCTTTCGGTGAGCATCTGGCGCAGCAGGTGGCCGCGTGTGGCTCCCAGGGCGAGGCGCACCGCCATCTCTCGCCGCCGGCCGGTAGCCTGCGCCAGCGACAGATTGGCCACATTGGCGCATGCAATCGCGAGCACCAGCAGCGCCACCGCCGAGAGCCCGGCGAGAAACATCATGATCGTTGCCCGGTCCCTGGGCGGCAGCGAACCGGCCGGTTCAAAACGAAAGCCGACGTCTTTGTCGGGTTCCGGATGGGCTTGCGCGACGCGCTCAGCCAGTACCGCAAGTTCCGCGGCCGCCTGGCTTCGCGTCACGCCAGGCTTCAACCGTCCGGTAACCGAGAGCCAATGATAAGTACGCGAAGTGCGGCTGGGGGTATTCGGCATCAGCTGTTCCAGGTTGCCGAGCGGGACCCAGAATTGCGCATTGAGTAGGAAATCGAGGCCGCGGAACGAGCGTGGCGCGACTCCCGCAACGATGAACGGCCGTCCGGACAGCAGGATGGTTTTGCCCGCAATGCCCGGCTCGCCGCCGAACCGTCGCTGCCATAAGCCATAACCCAGCACCACCACGGCGCGATTCTCATCGTCCGGGGTGAACCCGCGCCCGATCATCAGCGGAAGTTGCGCAACGTCGAAGAAGTTGGCGGTGACCGCTTGACCCCAGGTGCGTTCGGGTTCGCCGCTATCTCCGCCAACAGAGGCGGGAAGCAGGTCGTACCAGGCGGTCAACCCGGAGAAGGATCTGGCCTGGTCGCGCAGATCGCTGAAGAGCGGCCAGCCAAAACTGTTACAGCATTCCCGGGCGTGCGTGGTGTGTAGCGCCACCAGCGTTCCGGGGTCGCCGACGGGTAGCGGGCGCAGCAGGAACCGGCTGACGATCGAGAAAATCGTGGCGTTCGCGCCAATCCCCACAGCCAGCGTCAGAATCGTCACGAACGCGAATACCGGGGACTTGCGCATCGTGCGGAACGCATAGTTCACGTCGCGCAAAACGGACGCGGCCGTCGAGCCCGTGCGCGTATCCCGGATCTCTTCTTTGGCCTGCTCGGGATGACCGAACTTCAGATGCGCCAGACGGAGTGCCTCCTGCTCCGTCATGCCTTGCTCGACGTAGCGGTCCACCTGTGGCTGGTAGAACGCCTGTACCTCTTCGTCCAATTCCGCCTCCACTGCCTCGCGTCGAAACAGCAATTTCATGAGTGTCCGGAACCGGCGTGCGCCTGTCATCGGTTATGCCTCCTCGGCCAGTACCCGGTCCACAGCCGTGAAGATCTTTTTCCAATTGCGTTTCTCCACCGATAACTGGGCGCGTCCGGATTCCGTCAGGCGATAGATCTTGACCCGGCGCCTGGTTTCCGACTCGCTCCATTCGCCTTCGATCCAACCCTTGCCGGTCAGCCGGTGGAGCGCTGGGAAAAGCGATCCCGGACCGATGAGGAAGACACCGCGGGTTACCTGTCCGATGCGGTCGGCGATCCCGACGCCGTGCATCGGTCCGCATTCCAGCGTCCGGAGAATGAGCAGGTCCAAAGTACCCTGCAGGACTTCCGTGGATTTGGCCACGCGCCTATGATATCGACGCCCGATATCGAATGTCAATAGCAGGAGCATTTCGACCCGGCGTCATCGTGCAACCTGAAGGTTGCATTTCCGCGCGGCTTCGGTTAATATGCAACTGAGAGGTTGCATGAATTCAGATCGCATTGAGAAAAAAATTCTATTGCGCGCGCCGCGGAGCCGAATCTGGCGCGCATTGTCGGACTCCACGGAGTTCGGCAGTTGGTTCGGCATGAAGTTCGATGGCCCGTTCGCACCCGGCGCGTGCATGCGCGGCTCGATCGTGCCGACCACGGTCGATGCCGCGGTCGCCGGCATGCAGAAGAAGTACGAAGGCATGCCGGTCGAGATGACCATCGAGCAGATGGAGCCGGAGCGGTTGCTCTCTTTCCGCTGGCATCCCGGCGCCGTTGAGGAAGGCGTCGACTACTCCGTCGAGCCGACGACTCTGGTGGTCTTCGAACTGGCGGAGGTGGCGGACGGCATCCTGCTGACCGTAACCGAGTCCGGCTTCGATCGAATTCCGCTCGAGCGCCGGGCAAAGGTCTTCGCGGCGAATGACGGAGGTTGGGCGTTGCAGGTGAAAATGATCGGGAAGTACGTGGGCGATGCGCAGTAGTTCTAAAGTCACGGGCGGCCCGAAGGGCTCTGCTCACCTTTTCGCAGCGCTGGGTGACGAGACTCGCTTACGTCTGGTCACCCGCCTCTGTGATGACGGGCCGATGTCGATCGTCAGGCTCACCGCCGGATCCAAGGTCACTCGCCAGGCCATCACCAAACACCTGCGTGTGATGGAGGGATCCGGCCTGGTACGCAGCACCCGCCACGGGCGTGAGAGCGTTTGGCAATTGGACCGGCGGCGCATCGAAGACGCACGCCGCTACCTGGATCTGATCTCCAGGCAGTGGGACGCCACGCTACTCAGGCTGCGCGACTTCGTCGAGGACGGGCAGGACGAACCCTGAAGCAGCAGGTCAGGAAGCTCCGCCCGCTCCGCCCATTTGACCTCGCCGCAGCGTCACCCAATCCGTAAACATCGAAGGATCGTCCAGCCAGACCAGCATCCACTGCACCATTTCCTCTTTCGCCGCCCGCTTCTCCGCGGAGACTTTCGGATTACGCGATGCAAAGCGCGCCCGGTCCTTCGCCTTGATGACAGCGTCCCTCAACTGGCGCCGCTCCGGCGGGTGTTCCTCATACCGCCGCTCGAAGTCGCGCAGCGAGGTTTCGAGCTCATCCAGAGTCTTGGAGCGAATCTGCGGTGACGGGTCCATTTACTTCTGTAAATTTCGCTTGTAATCCGCCACCGCCGCCGAGTGCTGCGCGATGCTGCTCGAGAACGTGTGCCCACCTGACCCGTCCGCCTTCGCCACGAAATAGAGGTAATTTGTACTCGCGGGATTCAACGCGGCTTTGATCGCACCCAGGCCGGGGTTGGCGATCGGTCCGGGAGGCAGCCCCGTATGAACATAAGTATTGAACGGGCTCTCGCTCTGCAAATCGGAGCGATGGATCTTGCCCCGGTACGTCCCGGTGAGGAGTGCGGCATAAACGGTTGTGGGATCGCAGTCCAGCTTCATGTCGATGCTCAGCCGGTTGCGGAACACCGACGCCACTACGGGCTGTTCTTCCGGATTGTGGGCCTCGCGCTCCACCATGGAGGCCAGCGTGACGGTCTGATGCACATCCGCCCGGGTATTGAGCTTCCGCCACATTTCGCGAAACCGGTGCGTCATCGTCCGGCATAGCGATTCCGCGGTGGTCTGGCGGTTGATGCGATAGGTGTCGGGAAACAGGTAGCCTTCGAGCGACGGCGCCTGCGGATCGAGATCTGCGATCATCTGCGGATTCCGCGCCACCGCCAGGAATTTCTCCGCCGGAATAACCTTAAGCGCCTTGATCGATTCCGCGATATCGAAGATGTTATTCCCTTCCGGGACCACCAGTTCGTAATAAAATGTTTCGCCGCGTGCGATCTTGCGAAAAACATCCAGCGTGGAGGCGGGCTTGTCGAACTCGTACTCTCCGGCCTGTAGCGCGGCGGACGGCGAGAGATAACGGCTCAATTGAAAAAGCCGCGCGGAACGGATGACTCCGGCGTCCTGCAGAAGCTGTGCCATCTGAGCGGTTGTTGTCCCATACGGGAAATCCAGGATCTTCGCCTCCTGGAAACCCTGGTAAGGCTGCTTGAGCAGGTACCAGGCGTAGCTGCCGCCGGCGATGGCCAGGATCACGAACACGAGAAACAGCCGGATCAAAGTCTTCATTGGTTTGCGCGGGAATCCATATAGTCCTGCAACAGAATGACGGCGGACATGCGGTCGATCGCCGGCTTTCGATCCTGCTGCCGGATCCCGCTGCCCATCAACACTCTCTCGGCCTGCTTCGAGGTCCAGCGCTCGTCGCGCAGATCGATCGGCACGTCGACATGTCCCTTCAGTTCTTCGGCGAACCCCCTGACCCAATCCGCTTGCGTGCCTTCCTCACCGCTCATCCGGAGCGGGAGGCCCAGAACAATTTGCTGGATATTGTTTTCCCGCACCAGCGTAGCCAGTGCCGCGAAGTCCGTTCGCTTGTTGCGGCGGTCGAGCGTAGGAATGCCTTGCGCGGTAATCCCGAGCTCGTCGCTGATCGCCATCCCGATGCGCTTCTTCCCCAGGTCCAGCGCCAGAATTCGTCCGTGCCTCATGCGCGGAACCGCTCCCTTAGGTGTTTCTGACCCGCGCGCGTCAGCAAGCGGTCTCTGGCCCATTTTTCCATCCTAGTCTCCACTCAATGTCAGATACATCAGCTTGCTGTCCCGCTCGATTTGCACCACCAGCGGATCGCCAGGTTTCAATTCCGCGACCATCCGCCGCAACACGGGCACACTTGTGACCACCGTCCCGTTCACCTGATAAATCACGTCGCCGGTCTCAAATCCCCCGCCGCCCGTGTACTTCGCCGCCGACGATCGCATCGCCACCACTACGCCATACGGATTGCGCAGGTCGGGCAGCATCGCCGACACCTTCTTGTCCACCGTGATTCCCAGGATCCCCAAATCCGCAATCGTGTTTTCCTGCGGATTCACCATGTCCATGAACCGCATCGGATCGTCGTCGCGCTCGATCACTGCAGCTTCGACATCGATCTCTTTCTTGTCGCGAAGCACCTTGATCTTGGCCTTGTCCTCCTTGCCTTCCTCGTATAGATTCACGTCGAACTGGCGCGCATTCTCCATCGGCTTGCCATTCAGCGACAGCACGATGTCACCGATTTTCAGGCCGGCCTTGTCGGCTGGCGAGTCCGGCAGCACGTCGCCCAGAATCACGCCATAATCGCGCGGCAGACTCAGTCCGGCGGCCATCTCCGGCGTGATGGTCTGGGCAAACGCGCCGATCTCCCCGCGATGCACGTGACCTTTTTCCTTGATCTGCTCCGCGACCATTTTGACGATATTACTGGGTATCGCAAAGCCAATCCCTTCGCTGCCTCCCGATTGCGACAGAATGAACGTGTTAATTCCCACCACCCGTCCGTCCGGATCGAGCAGCGGACCGCCGCTGTTGCCCGGATTGATCGGCGCATCGGTCTGGATGTAGATGTTAGGATCGTCGGCCCGTATCTGCCGCGCCACCGAACTCACCACCCCCATCGTCACTGAACTCTCGAGTCCCAACGGATTGCCAAACGCCAGCACCAGCGATCCCTGCCGCAGTTCGTCCGACCGGCCGAACTCCAGCGCCTGATAGGGACCGCCATCGATCTTGAGAACGGCCAGGTCCGATTGCCGGTCTGTCCCGACCACCCGCGCCGGAATCAGCTTGCCGCGCCGCCGCACAATCGAATGATGCCCCGGTCCCAAATCGTCCGTATAGGAGAGCTGGACCCGTACCCTGTCGGCTCCCTGGACCACGTGATTGTTGGTAACCAGGTAGCCGTCGGTGCTGAAAAGGACCGCCGACCCCGTGCTCTGCTGCTTGGAAAACAGTGCGGCGTTCTGGCCGGTGCTCTCTTCGTTGAACGAATACCCGGTCGAAAAGACTTGCACCACCGAGCGGCTGACCTTGGCGGACAGCGCTTCCAAGGTGTCATTCAGCTCATGCAGGACATCAGTCTTACGCGCGGTCTGAGCGTGTATGGGAGCTATCGCGAGCAAGACGAGCGGCGCGATTTTCTTCATCGCCTTCATCGTCGCACAGAGCGGACGGTTATAATTTTGGCAATGTCATGGATAAGACTGCAGGTTCCCGCTTCGAGCGCCAATCTGGGCCCTGGCTTCGACGCCCTGGGTCTGGCCCTCGACCTTTATTTGACCTGCCGCTTCCGTCCCGCGGACCGGTTGTGCATCCGTGCCCGCGGTACCGACGCCCATGACATCCCGCTCGATGACAGCAATCTGATCTGGCGCACTGCCCTCGAAGTTGCCGCGCGGGTACACGAGAAAATCTCACCCATCGAACTCGAAATCGATAACTGCATTCCACTCGGCAAAGGACTAGGCTCGAGCGCCGCGGCCTTGACCGCCGGTGTGATCATCGCCGATCATCTGCTCGACCTGCATTGGAAGCCTGCGCGAATTCTCGATGAAGCGGCCCGTATCGAAGGCCATCCTGACAATGTAGCCGCCTGCGTGCTGGGCTCCATCGTCGCCAGCGCCATCGATTCCGGCGGCGTGGCCCACGCAGTGCGCATCGAATTGCCGGCCGCGTTCGAGGTTGCTGTCGTAGTCCCGGATTTTGTTCTGCCGACGACTAAGGCGCGCGCCGTCCTGCCGGCCACCTATGGTAAGGCGGACGCCGTGTTCAACGTTCAGCGGGCCGCCCTCCTGATGGCCGCCTTGGCAGCCGGTGACCGTCACGCGTTTCCCACTGCGCTCGAGGACCGGATGCACCAGCCTTATCGAACCGGACTGGTCCCCGGTCTCGCGGAGATTCTCAAACTGCGAGCTCCGGGTCTGTTGGGTTGTACCCTGAGCGGTGCCGGACCCTCGGTCCTGATCTTCCACGAGCGCGGCTTTGAAGACGTGTGCGATCTGGTACGCCAGATCTTCGCAGCCCACGGCTGCCAGTCGGAAGTCCTCGCCACGCGCGTGGCCCGCAACGGTTTCGTTAAATCTGTGGATACGCCGCGATAGATTTTGACTGTCAAAGTCTTCGCGGCCCGCAAAGAATCGTGGAGTAGGCCTTTGGCCTGCTCGCGGCGCGAAGCGACGCGTGTACAACTCGGTTGCACTTGCGGCTTGCCGCCATACGCCTGCTTCGTTCCCGGATGCCAACCGATGTTTTCACATCTTCTTGGATTGGAGAGCGGCATTTCCAGAAAGCCGTTAGTTCAATGGAGCTTCGATAGTTCGAAGCCGCGTGTTGAGACCCGCCGGTTACACTTCGTAGGGCTTTCGATAGACCGGGCGGGTGACCATTTTAGTCGCCTCGGCATCGCCCGTGAACTTCGGGGTTGGACCCGGCTCGATCTTCAGCGCGCGGCCGACGCGGTAGCTGATGTTCGCCAGATGGCAGAGATCGGCGCTTGGCACCGCGTTGACGATCGGATCATGCAGATCCTGCTCCCGCCGTGACTTCACACACGCCAGGAAATTCTGCATGTGTAGGGCCGTGGAATCGCCGCCGGGGCCACGCTCGGGCCGCTCTTCCATGATCAGTTCGCTCGAATCGCCCTTGTACGCCTGGAAGCCCTGGTCGCTCATCGCCGCCCAACCGTCGCTGCCATAGAAGAGGTCGCCGACAGCGACATTGAGCGGATTGCTCGCCGGCCCTACCTGCGTGGGGGCCGGAGCGCCCGGAGGAGCCGCTGCCGGAGCCGCACCTTCCGCGGGTCGCTGACCGCCCGGTCCACCGGGTCCGCCGCGTCCGCCACGGCCACCGCCCATGGGTCCGGCCGTCACCACACGCGCCTGCCGGACGCCTTCGCCGTTGGTCATTTTGCCGCGCACCTCGATGACCAGCTGCTGATCCCCGTAGCTGAAGCCCGCCGTAAGCGTATTGGGTGTTTCGGTGTCGTCATCGATACCGAACTTGCCGCCGAAGGCCATCGCCGTCTTCGGCCAGCCGGGATCGCCCAGCGCCCAGCGCGCGATACCGGTTTCGTGCACGCCCTGGTTCCCGATGTCGCCGTTGCCGGTATCCCAGAACCAGTGCCAGTAATACGCGAACCGCTTCTGGTTGAAGGGCCGCATCGGCGCGGGGCCGAGGAATAGATCCCAATTCAAGCCGGGAGGCGTGGGGCTATCGGGCGTGTGGCCGATCGAGGGACGCAGCTTGTAGCACAGCGCCTTGCTCATGTAGAGCTTGCCGATCAAACCCTGTTGCATCGCCGTGATCGCCTTGATTTTGAACGGCCAGCTCCGATGCTGCGATCCTACCTGCATGATGCGCTTGGTGTCGCGCTGCACCTGGACCACCCGCATGCCTTCGTGGATGTTGTAGCAGGCCGGCTTCTCCCCGTAGACGTCCTTGCCCGCCTTCATCGCCCAGATTGCGGCGAGCACGTGCCAGTGGTTTGGAGTGGCAATAGAAACCGCCTCGACCTTCGGATCGGCGAACATCTGCCGCATATCTTCAAATTCCGTGGCTTTGTCCACGTTCTTCCTTGCCAGCGTCGCCTGGGCCCTTTCGCGTGCAGCCTGGTTGACATCGCAGATGGCGACTACCTGGGCCTCATTCAGACCGGAATAAATATTGAGGTGGCTGCTGCCACGGCCTCCCAGGCCCACAATGCCGACGTTGACCTTGTCACTTGCGCCCCACACGCGAACCGCGGACGCGGCCGTTAAGGCTCCGAGGAAAAACCTACGAGTTTTTGGATCAGACACCGAGACTCCTTTTCGCGCTCATTGTATCAGGGGGGGCGGACTTTTGGAAGGCATAGGCATCAGAATTAGGCCCCGAACCCGCGCGCCACGCACCGCAGATCACTGGTCGCCTCGCGAATTCGAGTCCATTGGACGCACTTCTAGGCAGTGGGTCTTTTCCACCCGGCAGATGCTCTTTCCGAGTGCCGCGTTTATACGTACCAGAAGCAACCGCTCTGAGCGAGAGCACTTCGACGAGAGGCGGCGACGCGTCAACATGGATTTCGTCGATCCTATAATATTAGGTAGCGATGGAAAGAACTACGTTGGAATCCATTCCGATCATGGTTGGACCCGAGGACGATGGCCGGTGGTGGGCCGATATCGAGTCGATGCCGGGAGTGATGGCGTACGGTGCGACTCGTGAGTCGGCGATCGCTGCGGTGCGCGCGCTGGCATTGCGAGTTGCGGCCGATTGCATCGATCATGGCGAAGAGATTCCCGAACCGTTCACGAAAGTATTTTCGGTGGCATGAGCCGCTGGAGATCGATCAAAGCAAGACAACCATTGTCTGCCCTGCCGCGATTGGGATGGGAAGTCGCCTGGCAAAAGGGTTCTCACCGGCGGCTCAAACGCGACGGCTGGCCCAACTACACTTTTGCCTTCCACGATAACGAAGAGATCGGTCCAGGGCTTCTGCCTCAGATTGCAAAAAAGACCGGGCTCACGCCCGAAGATCTGTGAAAACCAGAGCCTTTCGCATCTTGCGCGAGCTTCTAACGTCTAAGAGGCGACTACACGTTCATGTGCAGCCTGTGGACGGCGTTTTGCGGGAGTCACGGTGCCAAGCGGGAAGCGACCGATTGCCGCGCGCCTACGCCGCCTTTCTTTCCTCCTTCATATTGCTGCCTGGAAAGTCAAGGCAATCAACCATCTGGGCGATGAGGTGATGAAAAGTTTTCCGCGTGAGTTGAGGGGCGTAAGGCTAAACGTCGTTATAGAAACTGCAGTAAACTGCTGAATCGTGGTCGATTAAGGCCAGTCTGATTTGATTCAGGAATCCGTTCCTGCCTAAGACATTCTTGGTTTTTTCTGGTTCAGCATAGAAGAAAACGACGGCAAGCAGCTCCTGATCAAGGATTTCCATTGTCAACTCATGTCCAAATGCCACAAACGACCCAGCGACGGTCCTGAAGTTTTTCCGATCACCAGTCTCCACGTCGATTCCAAGAGCCTCGGCATATCCTCGTTCAAAGATACAGTGGTCCGCTCCGGTATCAATCTTGGCGAGAAGTGGCAGAGCAAGTTTCGCAAACTTGAGGGCAACGGGCACCGCAACACCGTCCTGCCGGTTGTCAAAAATGTATTTGGTCTTAAATGATAGCGTGTACACCTGTTCTTACCACCCACCAAAGGGCAGATCAGGCTCCTCGATAACGTGTACGATAAGCGCTTGATCGCAGCCTCTCTCTCGCGCCTTCGCGAAGACCTCCTTGGCCGTTTGCCCTTCGCTAACTAGCGAGTCGCCAGCTAACGCGACCCACCTTCCGCTGAAGTCCCCACGATGTTTGCGAAGCCATTCTTGTTCAAGGACTCGACCAGCGTCCAGAGTCGCAGCTTCGCGCGGCTTGACTATGCCCTCAAACGCCGGTGTCATCGGCATATGCCTTGTTCGCTTTCCCCGCGCCGGCGATACAAACCGTCCTTGGCTCAACAACCGTGCGGGCAGATGCAACCTGCGTCGAGGAGTTCGCTTTCGCCGGTGCCGTGCAAAAGAATTCATATTCAAGCCGACAACAGGCATTATTGTGTCTCCTCAAGGTTGATCTCCAGGGCGCCAAGCAGTCCCCCGAGGCGGTCCCAGGCCGCCTCGACCGCGTTGGCAGGGTCCAGGCGCTCATAAACAAGAGTGGCACTCAACTGAAGAACAAGCTCGGCGTTTTCAGTACGGTTGAAAACCAAACTGGATTCTTTGCCGTGCAACTTGGGATCCGGAGGCAAGTAGAAGACGACCGCGGTTTGCGTGCCAGAAGGCAGACCAGGTGGCGTTTGAGCGAACCGGTTTAGAAATTCCTGATAAGTATGATCGATTACCGCCGCTTCCATCTCCACAGCGATGGAATGGCTCGTAGCGCGCAAACCTACCAGCATGGCCTCCAGAGCCCGCCAGACCTTCACCGCAAGTTCCTTCGGTGGTGGATGTTGCGGCGTGCAATCGACAAATTGAATCTCGGTTCGGTCACCTCTGATATAAATTGTCGTGCTCAAATCCGTCAGGTCGCAAACCAAGGCTCGCTCCCCCGGGTCGCCATTCTCCAGTTGAAAGTCTTCGCTCGTTGGGTTGTATTCAGCTAACGTTTCGAGCAGAACGTCGCAAATCCTGCCTGGCGTATCCAGAAGGGAGAAAGCGGATGGTGATGTGGTGATCTCGTACGTGAGGTTCCATGTTCCGGGACGTATGCGGGCGCGTGCCATTACCTACCAGATTAAACCCGCTCTTGTCCCCGGTGGGCGACAGCGTGGCTTTCGGGTCGTCGCGACCCAAAATATCCCGCCTGATTTCAGTGAGACAGTCGAATTGATGACTGCGACGATTCAACTGCCCGGAGAGTCTGGCGATCCGGCTAGAAAATCTCGCAAGGAAGAGGGAACTGACCTTGACACGCTGACTGACCGCCCGATGGCCGAGCACCTCGAGCGATTGCACACGAAGTTCTGCCGGAACTTGACGGTAAACGCGCGATGCGTAGAAGTGGTTTCGGCGAAAGCTTCGCGCGGATAGTCAGGCACTCGGAGAGAGCTCGGTCCCGGAGGACGAGCACAAACCAGATCCACCTCGACAGTTTAGCTCTCTGCGCGGGAGTACACGCGCCTCGAAACAACTCGAGACCCGCCATTCTGGAAGCTGCGCACTACGCCCGCGCGGGTCAGTGCAAACAGATCGACTTTATCTCAACGCCTATCCTCTGGAAGGAAGCTCCCCAGTTCAACCTATATTTCCTCTCCCCTCAATCACTTCCAACTCCCCGAGAACGTTTTGGCCGACCTCTATGCTATGACTAATCTAGATCGTGATTTTCGCGCCTGCCTCACGATCCTCCCCGCCGACATCCAGGGAATCTAATTGCGAATCTATAACCGGTCAACCGGCCAGGACTCGCCAGAGGAGAATTACGCCCATGGCCACGCTAGCCCAAATTGAAGCCAACCGCCGCAATGCCGAGAAATCTACCGGACCTCAGACGACGGAAGGCAAAGCCCGATCCTGCCGCAATCGTCTTTCCCACGGCTTCACCAGCTCAGTACTTTTCATCGCCGGCGAAGAACGCGAGCAATTTAATCTGCTCCTCGCCGACCTCCACAACGAGTTTCAGCCCGCCACCGCCTCCGAGCAGATCCTCCTCGAGAAAATGGCTCAAAATCAGTGGCTGAGCTTGCGGGCCTGGCGCCTTCAGTCCGTCGCCCTCAATGCCCCCGCCGCCCCTGGCTACATGCCCCAGGACCTGGGCCTGCTCATCCGCTACCACCAGTCCTCCGATCGGGGTTTCTACAAGGCCCGAACCGAGCTTATAAATGCCCAGAAAGAAAGGAAAAAGTCGCAAATTGGGTTCGAATCGCCAAACGCCGGTCAGCCTGCTGCCGAGTCACCTGACCCGATCCCCAACCCGCCTGAACCACCCCCGGAAACCACCGTCATACCCGAACTCTCGATTCCGAAACTTCCCAAATGGACTGATTTTGAGTCCCTTGACGACCAACTGAATGCCTTGACGTACGGCCCCGACGGAGAAATGACGAAAAGGCTCATCGAGGAACTCAGAGCCGCCGGAAAGCTGCCTAAATAGCCGGCCAATCCCTCGCACGACCCCCCTTGACGCCACTCGTGTGCCCGCTTGGTGCGCGACATAAAAGTGGGGCGGACCCCTGGTCCGCAAGCGACCCCCAGGTCGCCCGTACGAGGTACGCTCAGATTTGTCCGACCAGCGTGAACTTCGGCGATACCCACACTTTCATGTCGTGCACCGGTACCCGATTGGGACATCGGTTCGTGTCGGCCTGTGTTACGATATCGAAAACGTTTGCAAAAATGCCAGTTACCATCAAAGACGTCGCCCGCGAGTCCGGCGTCAATATCTCCACCGTTTCCCGCGCGTTGAACGACGAATACGGTGTCCATCCCGAAACCCGCGAGCACGTTGTCGCCATCGCCAGGCGGCTCAAGTACCGTCCCAATCGCGTTGCCCGAGGCCTCGTCACCGGACGCTCCAACACCCTCGCGCTCGTCGTCAGCGACATCCGCAATCCCTTTTTTGCCGAAGTCGCCCGCGGTGTCGAGGACGCTGCGCGCGCCGCCGGCTGTGACCTGCTCCTCTGTAACAGCGACCTGGACGCCGGCAAGCAGATGCAGTATATCCATTCGCTGCTCGAAAAACGCGTCGACGGAATTCTCATGAATTCGGTCGCGGTCCTCAATCGCGCGCAGCAACAGGACCTCACCAGGTGTCCCGTCCCCATTGTGCTGTTGAACCGCGCGGCATCGCCCAAAACTTTCTCCACAGTCTCGGCGGACAACGAGGCCGGCGGCGCACTGGCAGCCGAATATCTTTTCAAGCTCGGTCATCGCGTCCTCGCCCACATCACCGGTCCCCGCCACCACGGCAACCTCACCGGACGTGCTCACGGCTTCCTACGCGCGCTCTCCAGCCTGAACTGTCCGGAACCCGTGGTGCTCTATGGCCAGAACAATTTCCAGGGCGGCTACCAACTCACCCGTGACCTGCTGGTTCAACCCGTCCCTATTACTGCCATCTTCGCCGCCAATGACATCATGGCCTTCGGCGCCGCGCGCGCCATCTACGAGAGCGGCCGCCGCATCCCCCAGGACATCTCGCTCATGGGCTTCGACAACCTCGAGCTCTCTTCGGTCATCCATCCGCCCCTGACCACCATTCACCAACCCAAATACGAGCTCGGCCAGGCCGCTGTCGAAATCCTGTTGCGTCTCGCCGAAAAGAATAGTCGCCGTGAGCCCGAACATCGTGTGCTCGGCGTCGAATTGATTGAGCGTCAATCCTGCCAGCCGCCGGCGCCCGCGGCCGTGTGAAAACGAGGTAAGGCTTGTCAGAGAATAACTACGCCATTCCAGAACCGCTTGCTTACGCGCGGCTCAGTACCGCTGATTCTGAGCCGCGACCGTCAGGGAGCGGTTGGAATGGTTATATCGGAGACAGATACTTAGTATGAAAAGCATCACCCGTCGTGAACTCCTCCAGCAGTCCGCGCTGTTAGCCGCCGCTGCGCGGCTCGGCATCGGAGAATCCCAGGCCGCGCTCTCCGGCATGTCCACTTACGAATGGATTCGCAGCACCCGCATTCTGATCGCCGAAGCCTACAATCCGCCCTTCTATCCCGCGCTCGACTATCAGGCGGAGAAGGCCGTCAGCATTGCGCGCGAACTCAACGCCGACTCGCTGCGCTACCCCTCCGCCTCCTACTTCGCCTACTTCCCGACCAAGTCGGGCTATCCGATCCACCCTGAACTCAAAGGCGATCCCATGCGCGAGACGGTCGACCGGTGCAAACAGGCCGGACTCCGCGTGGTCGCCTACGTGCCGTTCAATCACCCCTTCATGAACTCCACGTCGCAGGACCCGCGCTATGCCGATTGGAGCAAGAAATTCGCCAACGGCAAGCCCATGATCACCAGCCACTACGGCTACGCGACTTTCTTCGAAGGCTGTCTCAACTCACCTCTGCGCGAAGTGATCCGCACCTTGGTCCGCGAAGTGCTCACCCGGTACGATGTCGACGTGATGTACTTCGACGGCCCCTATCAGGGCATGAACCACGGCCACGATTTCTGCCACTGCAAATATTGCCAGGCGGCCTATCAGAAGAGATTCGGTAAGCCCGTCCCCAATCGGGACGAGAACATGTCGCTCGACGACGACATCCAGTATCAGAACTGGATGGCGAATGAGGTCGAGATCGCATACTTCCGCGAGATCCGCCAGATGATTCGCAGCACGCGTGATGTTCCGGTCCTCTTCAACGACACGTCGCTGCTCAGCCGTCGCGAATGGCGCAGCCGTGCCGTTCCGGTAGCCGACGGCTTCATGTTCGAAGCCGCCGAAACGCCCGAAGAAAAGCTCTTCAACATGCAACTCGGCCAGTCCACCGGCAAGGTGACGTGGACCTATGTCGGGAGCCACACGGAGTACAGCCGTGAACACATGAAGGACCAGACCATGCGCGGCTGGTTCAGTTATCCGGTCGAAAGCCAGGAACTGCTGATCGATGGCGCGACCGCCATTGCCGCCGGTGTCGGACTCGTCTACTGGAGCATGTCCCGCTTCTTCTACCAGCCCGAAGGTCCCCTGGCCTATGAGAGCGGACGCTATGTAAAGGAGATCTTTGACTTCCAGCAGAAGCATGACGCCCTGCTGCGCACGTTAAAATCGCAGCCGCAGGCCGGCATCATGGTCGGCAGCCAGACCAACGACTGGTACACCGGCAGGCACTTCGTCGCCAAGGCCTACCCCAACTACTTCCATGGCGCATACCAGTTGCTCAAGGCCAACAGCTACGAAGCCGAACCCTTCCTCGACTGGTACCTGTCGCCCGAGCTTCTTTCCAGATACCAGCTGATCTACGCGCCCAACTGCGCCTGCCTGAGCACGCAGCAATGCGACATGCTGCGCGACTATGTGCGGAAAGGCGGCACGCTGATCGCGACCCACCTCACCTCCGTTGCCGACGAATATGGCCGGGTACGCAAAGACTTCGGACTCGCGGACCTCTTCGGCGCTTCCTTCCTCGACCCGGAGCCCATGGAGATGCCCGACCTCTATCTGAAAGTCGGGGGCGGGGAACTGGTGCCGCAGGATCCGCAAGTCATGCGCATTCGCGAGAACGGCGGCAGAGTGCTCGGGGAGACGATCGATCGCGGACACCGCACGACGATCGGGCCCGCCGGCGTCGGCAACACTTTTGGGGATGGCAAAGTCGTCTATATCGCCTCGGGATTTGAAGCCATTTACGAAGAGACCGAAATGCCCATCCTGCGGACCTCCTTCGGAAAGCTCTTCGAGCCTTATCTCGCGGCCAGGCGCTCCTATCAGGTCGAATACCAACCCGGGGTCACGCCCCATCTCATGGCGTCGAAAGAGACCATCGTCCTGCACCTGCTTGCCGACACTGGAAACAAGAATAAACACCTTCGCCCGCGAGAGGGCTTCCTTCCGGTCACCGATGTCAAGGTGCGTATCCGCGTCCCGTCAAAGCCGAAATCAGTATCGCTCCTTCGCTCCGGCGAAAAAATTCCGTTCACGCAAAATAGCGGCTGGATCGAACTCACGGTCCCCCGCGTCCTGATCCACGAAGCGGTGCAAGTCGATCTCCCGTAAGGCAGACCATCGTTTTTTGTGGTCTGCCACACTGCCAAACTCTATGACGCCCACACCCGCCCTAGACCGCCGTCGCTGGCTCATGATCAGCTTCGCCTTCATGGCGACCCTGATCAATTATCTCGACCGGCAGGCGCTCTCCGTAGCGGCACCCGTGCTCATCGATCAATTCCACATGAGCAGCGTGACCTATTCGCGCGTCGTCTCGGCCTTCATGCTGGCGTACACCATCTCCAACGGCCTTTCCGGACCGCTGATCGATCGCCTCGGTACGCGCCTGGGATATGCGCTCTGTATCGCCTGGTGGTCCGCGGCGTCGGTACTGCACGCGCTGACCCGCGGACCGCTCAGCCTCGGCGTTTTTCGCTTTCTCCTCGGCATCGGCGAAGCCGGAAACTGGCCCGCCGCCATCAAAGTTGTCGCCGAATGGTTCCCTGAAACCGAACGCGCGCTTGCCTGCGGAATCTTTAACAGCGGATCGTCGATCGGCGCGATCCTGGCTCCGCCGATCGTCGCCTTCATCGTTTTGAACTACGGCTGGCAGTACGCCTTTCTCGCGATCGGATTGCTCGGCTTCATCTGGCTTTCGTTTTGGTGGCCGATTTATCATAAGCCCGCGCAGACGGAAGCTCAGGCTGCGGCCCAGGCCCCACCCCTGTCGGCCTGGCAACTCCTGCGCCACCCTTTCGTCCAGAGCTTCATTGTCGCCAAGATTTTCTTCGACCCAGCTTGGTACTTCTACATCTTCTGGTTCCCCACCTACCTGAAGAGCGCCCGCCATTTCGACATGGCTGCCATCGGCAAATACGCCTGGCTCCCGTTCTTCGTCGCCGGTTTAGGAAATCTCCTCGGCGGAGCGCTCTCCGGCTTCCTGATGCGCCGCGGAATCTCCATCACCATCGCGCGAAAATCCGCCATGACTTTCTTCATCGTGCTGATGGGCGCCGCAATCCCCGCCGTACTCACCCCTACCGCGGCGGGTTCCATCGTCTGCGTCTCGATTGCCATGACCGGCTACACCGGAGCGCTCGCCAACATGCTGGCCATGCCCGCGGACGTGTTCCCTGGCAATGCGGTCGGTTCCATCTGGGGCCTGGCCAGCATGGGTGCGGGATTCGGCGGCATGCTGTTCTCTCTCATAACCGGCTGGGTTGTAGATCACTACTCCTACACCCCCGTCTTCATCGGCTTCGGCTTGCTACCGCTAGTCTGCGCCGCCATCGTCTGGACTTTCACGGGACCCTTGCGGCCCGTTACACGGACTTCAGTCTATGCCTCATAGCCGAACCACTGGCCTGCCCGGTTGCGCAGCAGCCTCCAGCAGCACTCTCACACCCTCAACGCCGCCGCAAACGCCTCAAATAACTTTCGTTGCACCTCATTTACCGGCGCCTGATCCTCGGGGTGCCATTGCACGCCGACCAGAAACCGCCGTGCCGGATCCTCCAGCGCCTCAATTACGCCATCCTCTTGATCGCGCCCCGTGACTACTAGTCCGCCTCCGACGCGATCCACCGCCTGGTGATGCCGTGAGTTCACATCTGCCGCCAAACCCATGATTCCAGCCAGCCTGGAACCCGCCTCGATCCGGACCGCATGAACCGCCTGGCTCTTCGGTGTATCGGTCCTACGATGCCGCGCCGATTGGGGTAAATGCTGCACCAGCGTTCCCCCACGGTGCACGTTGAGAAGCTGAACACCACGGCAGATCGCAAGTGTGGGCACGTCCGCCGCATCCGCCATGGTCATCAGCCCCAATTCGAAAGCGTCGCGCTCCTTGTCGACGTCTCCCAATTCGGGATCCGCTTCCTGGCCATAATAAGCAGGAGAAATATCGCTCCCGCCCGTCAGGACTAAGCCTTGAACGCCCTGCAATTCAGCCGGTGATCCCGGCTGACACGGCACCGGATCCATCCCGGCAGCACGTAGCGCCGCGAGATAAGATTCCGCTCTATCGGCGAAGCGAAAGCTCACCAGGACCCGCGGTGTATTCATGCCTTCGGAGCCTCTGCTCCATCCGGCTCGTTCAGCCTGAGCTTCCAGGGCTTCATGAAATGCAAGGTAAGGCCATTCACCACGGCCAGAGCAACCGCAATATCATATTTTCCCAGCGCTACCGCTGCGCCAATGACGCCGGTATTCCAAATGCTCGCGGCCGTCGACGCGCCGTGAACCGTGGTGCCTTCCTTCAGGATGGCGCCGCCGCCGATGAAGCCGATGCCCGCGATCAGTCCCTGCAACACGCGCGTAAATGCGTCGGAACTGGTGCCTGCTTTGGTAACGAGAAGGTAACCACAACTCGCCATCGCGACGATCGGGAAAGTGCGTACGCCCACACTGTGGGCTTCCTTCTCGCGCAGCCAGCCCAAGGGCAAGGTGAGCAGATAGGCGATCAGGATCTTGCCAAGGTTGCAGTCGAACAGCCATACACCGGTAGTTTCAAACATAGTTTGCTATTCTCAAGGACTTACGCACCTCAAATGAAAATCACGCGAGTTCAATCATACCTGATGAGCTACCCTTTCGAGAAGCCCATCAAGCTGCCTTTCTACGGAGGCGAGCGGACTCTGATTAAGCGCGATGCCATGGTAGTGAAGGTGGAAACCGACGTGGGTCTGGTCGGCTGGGCTCCGGGCGAAGGCAGCGAGAAGGCCCGCCAGGCCATCACCAGCGTGATCGCGCCCTTTCTCGAAGGACGCACCCTGGTAGATAACGACGCCCTTCGGGTTCAATTCATCGGGGGTCCCGGAGCTGATCCGGTGCAGGGTCCGGGGCTCATCAAGACCTTTTGCTCGGTCGAGATCGCGCTTCTCGATCTGCTTGGAAAGGCGCACGGCGTGCCCGTGTCCGAACTGGTGGGCGGCCGTATTCGGGACCGCATCCGGCTCTATGGCAGCGCCGGAATGTACATGGAATCCGAGGGCTACGCGCGCGAAGCCGCAGCCATCGCGGCGCTGGGCTTCCGCGCTTATAAGATGCGTCCGGCGCACGGGCCCGAGGCGGATCTGCGCACCGTGAAACTGATGCGCGAAGCCGTGGGGCCGGACTTCGACTTGATGGTCGACGCGCATTCCTGGTGGCGCATGGGCGACAGCAGTTACTCGCTGGAAACGGTCGAGCGCCTCGCCGAGAACATGGCGGAATACGATATCGCCTGGCTGGAGGAACCCATGCCCCCCGACGATCATGAAGCCTATCTGCGGCTCAAGGAAAAAGATATTGTTCCTCTGGCCAGTGGTGAGCACGAACCCAACGAAGACCGTTACCTCGACCTCATCCTGACTCACTGCGTCGATTACGTGCAGATGGATGTTTGTTGCCAGGGCGGACTGGCCCTGGGACGCCGGCTCTTCGCCGAGATCGCCCGTGAGCACCTAAAATTCGCGTTTCACAGTTGGGGTACGGCATTGGAGGTGGTTGCGGCTGCGCATTTAGGCATTTGCTGGCCGGAAACCGTCGTCGAGTGGCTGGAGTATCCGTGCTACTCTACAACCACCCTCCAATCCATGTACCCGTTCCCCTTGGCCTCGGAAGTTCTCGTCGATCCGTTGCAGATCGATCATGGCGACCTCATCGTGCCGCGCGAACCGGGCCTGGGCGTGAAGATCGATGAACGTGTCATCGAAAAATATCCCTGGATACCAGGACCCTGGTCCTATTTCCGCACCGATTCTCCGGCTGAAACGCATGCCGTCACAGCGGACCACAGCGTCAAATGGGAGAGCTCATAGATGGCGTATGCCGCCGCCGTGAAAGACCCGGCCGCGCGTTCCTATAAGTACCTCGATCTGCTGATCAACATATTTGTCGTGGTGCTGATCGTCTCCAACTTAGTGGCGCAGAAGTTCACCGAATTTGGACCATTTAAGGTAAGTGCGGCCCAGTTACTTTTCCCCATTACTTACATCTTCGGTGACGTCTTCACCGAGGTCTACGGATACTCCGCTTCGCGGCGCGCGATCTGGACCGGGTTCATGGGCAGCGCCGTGATGACCGCCATGGGACTGTTCGCCATCTGGCTTCCCGCAGCTCCCGAATTCAAGAATCAAGCGGCGTTCGAAGCCATCTTCGGCGTGGTGCCGAGAATCATAGCCGGCAGCCTGATCGCCTATTGGGCGGGTGAGTTCGCCAATTCTCTGACTGTCGCCAAGATGAAGTTGTGGACCAATGGCCGCTTTCTCTGGACCCGGACTGTCGGCTCGACCATCGTAGGCCAGGCCGTCGACACCACCATAGTCGTCTGCTTCATCTTTTACGATCAGCCGGTCAGCGTGATCTGGCAGATCATCTACTCGGGGTATCTGTTCAAAGTAGTTTACGAAGTGCTGGCGACGCCGTTGACTTACGTTATCGTGAATGGCCTCAAGCGGGCGGAAGGGATTGATTTCTTCGATCGATCCACTAATTTCAACCCGTTTCGTCTGAGGTCCTGATACGCCCGGCATGCGACCAACACTCCGTTCCGCTGTGGCATGCACCTGGCCCGCCATGGCGCATGCCGCACTGCTCCTCACCATCGACGATCTGATCTATCTCCGCGAGTCCCAACACGTCCTGGTGGATCCACGGACCTGAGTCTGCGGGCCTCGCGGATTCTGCCCGGTGGCATTGTCGGGCCGACATCTCACTCAACTGATCCCGCTCCTCGCGGCCCGGCGGTCCTCGGGATGTCCGGCACGGTCATGCCGGACGTCTCCGCGATGCTGTTCGTGATACTCGGTATGGGGCGCATCATGGCGTGGTGGGATCATCGCAAATCGCACCAGGCGCTCCTCGCGACGTGCTGGCTGGCGCTTGCGGTACTCACCCGCACCCATACTATTCTCGTTCTGGCGTCGGCCTTCATACTGCTTCTGGACGGAATTGCGTAAAGGAAATCCACGAGTCGTTTCGAAGCTTTCCCGTGCGCTTTCTGCGGTTCTGCTGACGCCGATAGTATGTTACCGACGTTGGAATAATGAAATTCCCGCGATCCCTGCGGCTCCCGCGGCCAGGCATTGCGGAATGCGCTCCGGAGTGATTCCACCGAGCGCGAGAACCGGAATCCGTACCGCGTGAGCAGCCTCGGACAGCGGACCGATCCCCAGCGCCGGACCTTTTCCCGGCGTCGCAAAGATGGGCGCCAGCACAGCAAAACTCGCGCCGTCGTCCTCTGCGCAGCGGACCTCATCCACCGAGTGGCACGACACGCCGATCAGGAAGCCGTCCGGCGCAATCGCTCGAATGCGCGAAGGCGCGACAGAGTTTCCGCGCAAATGGACGCCCGCGGCGCCACTGGCCAGCGCCACATCCGTGCGGTCGTTGATCAGCAGTCTGCTGTCTCCCGCATTTGGCAGCCGCAGCACGGCTTCTGCAAGTGCCAGTAGTTCGCGTGCGGTAAGATCACGTTCGCGAAGTTGGATCATCTCGATTCCTGCCGCGAGTTGGGCCGCGATGTTTTCGAGCAGAGCACTGGTAGAGGTGAGTTGAACCCGGTCCGTGATGTAATAGCGGATCATGCGGTAGGCTGGATTCACCATCATAATGTCTGCGCCTGAGTATGTCTGAAAATCAACTCCTACGTTGCTTCAGCGTGACGCCCTCCTCTGGCGGCCTGGTGCTGCAGGGCACCGTGGATTGCCGAGACGGACACGCGTCTCGCCTGCTGCCGTTGTGCGTAAGCCGCTTCACGCGGGCTCGTAATAGCGTTCGCCCGCGCAGGATCGGCACAGCAATCGGGAGCCACGCTCAACCTGCTTTTCGTAGCTAATGCCCTCTCCGCACTCCGCACAGACATGCCGCTGGCCCTGATAACCAGGGAACTCCTCCGGACCCAGGTTGACCCGGACCCATTGCACATCGAACAGT
This sequence comes from Terriglobia bacterium, assembly GCA_963747535.1. Lineage (GTDB taxonomy): Bacteria > Acidobacteriota > Terriglobia > Bryobacterales > Bryobacteraceae > CAVVFX01. Next base: position 710,692 of record CAVVFX010000020.1, on the reverse strand, counting down.
TCATCGGCGGCCATCTCCCGGTATGCCGCCATCTGCTGCTGGTTCTTGTTGGGAATTTCCGGATACAGTTCCCTCGCTCGCTGTTTCGACGACTCGCGGGCGGCGATCCGCACTGCCCGACCGGTCGAGAGATCGCAGAACGTAGCCGCCATCTTTCCGAAATCCTTAAACTTCAGAGCGCGCTTGCCGAGGCGGCAGCCTGTGACCACCGGGATCGCGTCCGTCGCGCAGCGATCGATCTCGACGAACGTCACCAGGCGCTTGCGATCCTTGCCCGCCGGATCGTCCAGCCCCAATAACTCCATGCCGTAGACCGCCATCCTGATCCCGAGGATCTGTCCCGCGCAGATGTGGCCGTGCGCCTGCGCGGCCAGGGCCACGTATTCGTCGAAACTCTTCACTTTCCTATTGTGGCAATGGCGTCCCGGTTTTGATCATGCGCAGCGATTGCGGCGGAAACTCGACGTACTGCTCCTTACGGTCCCTGGCTGATTCCCAGTGCGCGCGCGGAACATCGACCGTGACGCTGATGTTGCCGGAGGCGGTGACGCGCAAGCGCACGCCCGAGGGACGCTCCACTACGCTCGCTGTGGTTACGGGCGCGCGGTTCTCGCCGGGACCATCCACTAATCGCAGATCGCCGGGACGAACGCATAACGTCAGGCGATCGCCGATCAGGCTGCCCGGGAAATAAGGGCCGAAGAAGTCGCGATCAAGAAAACGTACGGTACTGCGATCGTCCACCGGATTCAGTTTGACGATCCCGGCTTCGAGGAAAGTGTCGTAGCCGAACAGGCGGGCGATCGACTCGGAGACCGGTTGGCTGAGGACCGTCCGCGGTTTCCCCCGCTGCGGGATGCGCCCTGCGTGGAACACGAGCATCTCGTCCCCAACGGCGAACGCCGCCTCCAGATCGTGTGTGACGAGCAGAATCGGCACGCGGAATTCCTGACGCAAACCGCGCAACAAATCGTAGAGGTCCTCACGCAGTGGCGTATCCAGACCGCGGGCCGGTTCATCCAGCAGCAGCAGTCGCGGCTGCACGATCAACGCGCGCGCTATGGAGCAGCGCTGCTTCTGTCCGCCGGACACCTCGTGCGGATAGCGCCCGGCGAACTCGGCGATGCGAAAGCGGTCGAGCATCTCATTGACCCGGCGATGCCGTTCGAGGCGCGGCAGGCGCTCGGCGGCGAAGGCGAGATTCTCTCTTACCGTCATGTGGGGGAACAGGGCGTATGTTTGAAACACATAGCCGCACCCGCGGCCCTGCGGGCGCAGCGACACTCCGGAATCGCCGTCGAACAGGATGCGGTCATCCAGCATGATGCGCCCTGCATCCGGACGAGCGAAACCCGCGATGGAATCGAGCGTCAGAGTCTTACCTGCGCCGCTCGCCCCGAACAGGACGGTCACGCCCTCGCGCGCTTCGAAGTCCACATCGAGATCGAAGGCGGACGATTCGGAGCCAGCCGCGAAACGCTTGCGGATACGTGCGTGGATCATCCGTGTGCCGTCTTTTCCATCCGGTTGGCCAGCCAGACGATGACGATAGTCAGCGCCGAAACGACCAGCACCAGAACGCGTGCGGTCATCGTGTCGCCCGATTCGACCGCGTCGTAAATGGCGATGGATGCGGTCTGAGTACGTCCCGGGATATCGCCGGCGATCATGAGTGTGGTTCCGAAATCCCCCATGGACCGTGCGAACGCCAGTACTGTCGCGGCAATCACGGAGCGGCGCGTGAGCGGAAGAGTGATGCGCCAGAAAAGACGCCACTCCGACGCACCCAGATTGCGCGCCGCGCGTTCCAGATCGTGATCGACGGAAAGGAGGGCGGCGCGGGCCGTGCGGACCAACAGAGGAATTGCGTGCACCGTCGACGCGACTACCGCGGCCTGCCACGTGAAAACCAGAGGTGAGTGGAACAGCCATTGATACGCCTGACCGACCGGACTGTGCTGGCCGATAGCGACCAGCAGATAATATCCGAGCACCGTCGGGGGCAGGGTCAGGGGCAGCGTGACGGCGGCATCCAGCAGGTCCCTGCCGCGAAAGCGCCGGTTTGCCAGAACATACGCGAGGTAGATGCCGATGGCCAAAGAGATCGCAGTCGCGATGCCGGCGACGCGCAGGCTGAGCCACAGCGGAGACCAGTTGAGCGGCATGTTTGGAAGTTCATTATCGCCTATGTCCTGGTTCGATTGCGTCAGGCGCGCCGAGTAGGGTCGAAATCCGCCGGCGCGCGATCTCCCGCCATGGCCAGCACCTCGATCGCATTCAGACACCATTGTGCTGTGCTATTAGTCGACAGCATGGGCACTTCATCGATATCATTCAGCACGTCCGGACCTTTCACTGCGCGTGACGCAAACGCCGGTGCGCGCAACAGTTGATTCCATGCGCGGTCGGCCCACCTGGTATCTTTCGTCTTGAGATACGCGTACGCCGCCAGGCGGCCGTTACTTCCGGCGCCGCCGCGAGGGTTGCCCGGATCCTCGTTGTGCGTCGTCATGTCGCGCTTCACCACGTCCTTCGGCGCGCCCACCAGCCGGCAGTACTGCAGCCACAGCGTGCTCCACTGAGGATTCTGGAGCAGGGCTTCGAGTTCCATCGCTACTTCCGCGCCGCCCATGATCACTTGCAGGTTATAGGACCCGAACGGATCAGCCTCCAACGTGTATAACTTATTGGTCGCGGGATCATAGCCGTACAACGCATTCGGTCCCGACAGGAAGCCATAAGGCATCGCCGCAATAGACTCGATCCCAGCGAGAATTTTGTCGCGATATTTAGTATTGCCGGTGCGTTCCCACTCCGTTATCCAATTCCCTACACATGCGAGCCAGTCCGGACCTCCGCGGATACGCGCGGGATATTTCCTGGGACCCACTTGCGGCGAAGCCAGGCGCATGGGATCGAGCGTGAGATAGGTCAAGTCGGCATCGGCCTGCTCATGCATCACGTCGCCGGCGCGCTCGTCGGTGGTGAAGTAATAATAGAAACGCCGCAACGCCGCCTGGCTGATGCGAGCCTCTTTTGCTCCGCATCCCCAGTGCCGCACATTGTGCCGGGAACCGAGGTGCGCGAAACGTCCGAGGTGATACGTGTCGACCTCGCCGGTGTGGCGCGTCATGGCTTCCGCCATGCGAAAGATGTCGGCGCGTCCGGTGCGCGCGAAGCTGTACCACAGCCACATATCGGGAACCAGTTCGGAGTTGTCCCACGCCATGCCGCCGACGTCGTAGCGCCAGGTGTGGCGAGCGGCTTCGTAGGTGTGCATGATGTCGCCGTAGTCCCAGAAGCCGTACCAGTGGCGCTGCTCGACCTCCTTCTGATAGAACGCGAACGCAGCATCGAGTCGCTCTTCCACCCATCTCCTGGCCGGTGACGACCGGTCCGGCAGACTCCAAACGCCGAATGCTTGCGCGGCATGCAAATACTGCGGCGTGCACACGAGCAGCGGAGGATGCGCGGCCATAAGCGACTGCTTGACCATATCTTCTTTGGCCGGCAGACCGGCGCTGGGATACAGCATCAGTTCGCTAGTGCGTGCTACGCCGTGCGGTGTGCTGAATCCCGGCTGTACGTCTTCATAGGAAGAGTCGAGTCCGTGGGCCTTGGTGTCGTAATGGCGAAGGTCCATGGCAGGCGCGTCCGGCGACCACAGCCAGGCATGCAACTGCGAGACGCCGCTCGCTGCGCTGCGAATCTCCAGAGATGCCGGATAGGATTGCCAGAAATTCCGGATGGCGATTCCCAGCCCGCCCGACACGTCTCCCACGAACGCCATCCCAGACGCGCGTTTGCCGGCTCCGCAATTCAGCCAGCAACTCTGCGGATTGGTACGCTTCTGGACCGTGAAGCCATCCGCGTTGGGCTGCACCAGCTTGAAAGAATCCCAAACCGCCCAATCGTTGAGCAGAGTCTGATCGCGCTGCGGCAGTTGCTCTTTGTTGGGTAAACGCTTGCCCGCCACCTGATCAGCCAAGGCATTTTGGCCGTTGATCATCAGGGCGCGCCTTCCGCTCACCGGCTGGGTCGACTCCGCCCACACGCCATCGCCTTCGCCGGTGAACCGTACGTGGCGATTGTGCACCTGCTCCCGTAGAGGCACATCCAGGCTCAGCCCGAGGCCGCTGATAAAATCCTGCTGGTCGTCGCCGTCGAAGACGATGGTGTGGACCATTCGTACTGCCTCTTCACCTGCATAGAAGTAGAGCCGGACGATAAAAGGCAACCACTCGCGCGAGCTCTTCACGGCCTTGTGGACGCCTTCGATCTTGATCGTGGCGCGCACCGGTCCCGATAGCTCGACCGTGGTCTTCCCGATCTCGCTGACGAAGTCTTCGTAGCGCAGGGCGCGATTGTTCTCGATTTGGGACCGGTCTTCGAGACTGCACTGCAAGCGGCCGTTACGCGCAACTTCGCGTCCTTCGACAGACATCGATTCGATGAGCGCCGCACCGCGAGTTCCCACCCGGCACTTCAGGCGCCCGGTGTCGATATCGATCGCGGCGGCATTCTGCGTCAGGTGAAGAGGCGCCGCGGGTTCGACCGGCTGTCCTGTCGAGAGGCGAAACTCGCCGGCGTTCCCCAGTCCTGCTACGGTGGCGAAGCCGGTCCATTTAATAGAGCCGTCGGGCCAATACGCGAGCGTCCAACTCTGCAAGGGAAGCGGCTTGCCGTCCGGCGAAGCGAGCGCGAAGCGCTGTCCATTTTTCATCGCGCCGCGAGCCCACGGGACGCCCCAACTGACGCCGGCCTGACGTTCGGGCGCTGTTCCGCCCAGCCACGAGAGGGAGGGTAGCTGGTCTAGTGCCGCGGAGGACTGTGCCGCAAGCGGAGTCGCCGCCATCACGCCGATGGCCTGCCGTCGCGTTAGGTTGGACATGTCGATTATTATCTCCCCGGGGGCGGCGCAACAGGATCAACGGCAAACGCATGCCGCGTGCCACGCTCAATGCAACGCGAGACGGGAGCGTCTCTGGCATAAGGGAAAGCTAAAGTGGGTTCAATGGAAATTTTAGTGTTTTCGAAATGCCTGAAGATTAACGCTGAACGGTGGTGTCGGGGGTATCTACTTTCTTTACAGACTGCCATGAAGCATAAAGGAAAAGTTAAGTGGGTTTGATCGTGTATCTTTTCGAGAGGAATTTCTCCCGGCGCGCCGTTCGGAAAGCCAATTGGCCGCAGATGAACGCGGATGAACGCGGATAAGAAAAAGCAATTGGGGGTGAGGGGCGTTTTCATTTCCGGTCTGGTCGTCGAGTTCTTTTGCGCGGACGCGCCGCCGCTACAGTTCCTGAGGGTTCGGATCAACGACACTTTTGCTCTCCTGATTCGACGGTAGCAGAGCGGGCTGGGCGCCGGATAGGGGGCTTAATGATTTTAAGAGAGATAGATCTGAAAAGGTGTTGTTATCGGGGAGCCGCTGTGAAATTGGAGCGTCATGGCTGAAGTTTGGCTGTTTTCCGGGATGTAACGGTAAACTGCCAAGTTATCCCTTGTCAGAGGGGGGGGGGGATTTACCGCACAATACATTCGTAAAGCATATCGCCTACTAATTGAACCCTGCGGGCCCACGCGGGCCGAGGTGAGAGAAAGAAGGGCCGATGAGACATGAAGACAACCGTACGAGTCATGTTCATCAGTTGACGGCGCCTGGCGCGGCGATCCTGCCAGCCAGATGCGCCCAGCCGCTGCAAATTTCCGCCGGCGCTGTCTTCCCCTCAATTCGCGTACACGGTGATGGGCAGATCGCACCGAGAGCCATGACAGCCAAGTCCGCAAATCATGTAATGAAAGGTCAAACGATGAGATCCATCCTCGCAACTGGTGCCCAGTGCCGACTGGCGAATCGAATTCTTGGATACAGTCCGGCCGGAGTGCTTAGTTGTGTCGTCATGCTGGGAGTTCCCTTGTGGGGCCAGGCCACTAATGTTTTCCCCGCTTCCGGCGATGCCGGGATTGGAACGACAACGCCTTACTATCCATTGCATGTGTCGAGCTACGACAATGGGAGCCCTTCGTTAACCTATCACTCGGGCTCCACAATGTTCGGGCTCGACGTACCTTACAACGTCGAGCTGGCGTTCGGGTGGCTCGGGGCCGCGCCGTATGGCTACTGGATTCAGGCACGCTCCGACGTAAGCACGGCACAACCCATATCTTTGAACCCCCTGGGAGGCAACGTTGGGATCGGAACGATAAACCCCACCTCTGTGTTGACCGTGAATGGCCAGATGTTCTTCCCTGCGAATAACGCGCAAAGCTGGGACCCGGGCAACGGCTCGGGCAGCGGCCTGAGGTTGGGGTATTCGCTGACCTCCGATTTTGCCTATATCGTCGCAAACAACACGGGCGTTGCTCCGAAAAACCTGGTACTCCAGCCGGATGGCGGTAACGTGGGCATCGGCACTACGAACCCACAGCACATGCTGCATGTAGCCGGTACGATTGGCGCGGAAGAAGTCGTCATTACCTCGACCGGCGCGGATTACGTTTTCGGACCGGATTACAGGCTCCAGCCACTCAACGAGGTCAAAGCCTACATAGAGGAGCATCACCATCTCCCCGACATCCCCTCCGCAGCCGACGTCAAGGAGAAGGGCATCGGCGTCGGCGACATGCAGACCAAGCTTCTGGCCAAAATCGAGGAGCTTACTCTCCACGTGATTCAGGCTGAGGAACGCAATAATCGCTTGGAACAACAGGTGAAGGAATTACGAGAGCAGCTTACGCACGTCGACCGAACGAGCGAAAGCGCACCCAAATGAAATTCTGAACAGGACATTGAGATGATCATTCGCGGATATCAGGTTTTCGCTGGACTTTTCCTCGCGGCGATCTCAGCCATCGCACAATCAACTACGGGATCGATTTCCGGTACGGTGGTCGGGGACAACGGTTCGCCGATTCCGGGGGCTCGCGTGTTTGCAGGATTGAAGCAGACCAGCCAGGCAACGAAGGCTCCGCCGACGCTGGTCAGCAAAGTGTCGAGTACGGTGCTGAGCGACGCCAAAGGTGCATTCAGCATACCCGGCCTGGCGGGCGGACTATATGTGCTTTGCGCGCAAACGACGACGTCCGGGTGGTTAGACCCGTGCCATTGGGCGGCGGCGCCCCCCGTGGTCCCGCTGAGTACCGGCTCGACCGTAGCTGGCCAGAAGATCGTGATGAGGAAAGGCGCGGTCGTGCAGGTCCAGATCAACGATCCGAACCAGTTCTTGCCGGCCAGCCCGGCAGCGGTCACGCATGATGTGGAAGTACTCGCGCTTACGTCAAATAAAGCATACTACTATGCGCACGTCGCATCGGCCAATGCGGTTGGCCGAGTATACGTACTGACGGTGCCCTTCGATTTGCAACACACCCTGATCGTGCGCAGCCAGCAGTTCACGATGCAGGATTCAAGCGGCCATGCTGTGCCAGCCACAGGATTCACTGGACCCGTCCAGGTGGCCAGTACTGCGGTTGCGGCGGCGCAATTTGCATTCACGATAACGGGCAAGAATTAGGCCGTTTTGGCATCAGCGAACGGCAATCATTCCGAACGGAGTGGTGGTGAGGAGTTGTCAAAAGGAGAAGGTGGAGTGGCAACGTTAACAAAAGGGTTAACAGGTCGTATTAACTTATACCAAGTTGCGCTTTGCATCAGCGTGCTCGCCTGGTCGCCTGTCCAGCTGCCGGCGCAGACCCTGCCGACAAACTTGAACCTGCAGAACATCACGGTGGGAACTGGCACAGCGACTTACGAAGCCAGCAGCACCATTGACGCGACTACCTTTATCGTTGGCAGTAGTTCGACCCAGGCGAGCGCGTATCTCCAAGCCGGTTCCTCCATCATCTTGCAGCCAGGCTTCCACGTGTTCCCAGGAAGCACATTCTACGGGTACATCGCCCAACCGCCTACCCTGCAAAGCCAGCTCAACGGGAACCAGACAACCGGCGCCGCAAACGCGCAAAACATCAGCCTTACCATCCCAGACCCCGAAGGCCCTCCCGCAATAGCGGGCGGTAACATCACATTTCTGATCACCGATGCGTACGGCAACATCACCCAGCAGTGCCCGATCGGTTTCACGGTAAGTCCGGCCCTGGTGAGCCTTGCCGATGCCACATCGTCCAACCAGTCGATGACGCTCCCGGGGAATGGATCGATCAGCGACAACGTATGCGCCATTACCGCGATTAACAACTCTAACCCGTCCGTGACGATCGGATCAGGCGGCGTCACCGTCACAGTGAACGTCACCTTTTTCACCGCGGGTGCTTATCAGGTGATTGCGAACGTATTCGACGGCTCCGGGGTCCTCTCTCCATGGGCCACAATGGGGACATGGACGGTCACCCAGGCCGTTCCAGCTTTCACAATGAGCACGCCGTCGCCATCCTCGTTTACACTCGTAACTGGAGGGGCCACTACGTTTACGGAAACCTTCCAGCCCCAGAACGGCTTCAACTCGTCCGTCTCGCTTTCCTACACTGGAGGACCAGCCGGCCTGACGTTTTCTCCATCATCCTTAAATGTTTCCGGCTCCTCGCCAATCAACCAGACCATCAATGCCAATGTCGCTACGGGGACAGCGCCCGGCAATTACACCGTCACGATCACGGCATCGGGGGGAGGAGTCACCCAAACGGCCACATTGGGTGTCAGTGTGGAGACCTTCACGATAAGTCCACCATCGCCCACGTCGCTCATGCTCGGGCAGGGGGCCAATACGACCTTCGTGGAGACGCTCCAAGCTCAGAATGGGTTCAGTTCATCAGTGTCACTGTCTTACAGCGGCGGACCATCGGGACTGACCTTCTCACCAGGTTAGGTCTCCGTCTCCGGATCGTCGCCATTTAACCAAACCATCACCGCGACCACCACCTCGACGGCTACGGCGGGCACCTACACCATCACAATTACGGCCTCTGGTGGAGGGGTAACCCAAACCGCGACCCTGCCAATCACCATCAACGCACCCCCGCTCAACCTGACGGATAACGGCATCTTCGTCACCAGCATCTACATCGCTGTGCTAGGACGCGATCCGGATGAGGCAGGTTGGCTAGCGTGGGTCAATACGCTCAACTTAGGAAATCAAACCAGCGACCAGATGGTGAATTCCTTCCTCACCGGAAGTGAGTATCAGTCAAAATATTACGTGAATGGGCAGCCGCCGAGTAATACACAATTCTTGACAGATCTCTACCAAAACGCGCTCAACCGCGCACCTGACCAAGTCGGGCTGAACAGCTACCTCTCGCAGTTGCTCTCTGGAACCACGCGTTCACAAATCGTCGAAGCATTCATCGCCCTCCAGGAATTCGACAACGACCAAAACGCCCGAATCGCCAATGACAATGCCGCCTTCCCGCCGGACACGACACCGATTACATTGGGAGGAACCAGCAATACGACGGGTTACCGGCCGCTCCTCACCGGCACGCCACAGTACACCTTCGTCTACGTCACCGACCCCCGCGGAGCGCAGAACATCAATAGTGGCTTCGTTTGGTTTGCAGCGACCGATCAAAACGGCAACGTCACTCAACAATGCCCAGTGAGCTATACAAGCAACGGAGTCGTGCAAGTAGAGTCGACTGGCCAATCCTCAGCCAGTATTGTCTGTACTGTGAGCAGCGGATACATCACGAACCTGGGATCAGAGCTGCAGGTGTCGTTCTACGTTACGTTCAACAACAGCACCGGCGCCGGCAATTACACGATCATGGCCAACGCGACTGATGTCGACGGGCTGACTGAGCCGTGGACAACTTTAGGGACGTGGAGCATGTACACGCCCAACACAAACCCGACTCCGACATTCACGCTCAGCGGACCGTCTTCCGTCAGCCTAGTCGCTGTTTCGCCCAACGGTGGACCCGTCGTAGCGATTCCCGTCGCCGTCACGGGCTACAACGGCTTCAACAGCACCGTATCTTTCTACTCCGCGACGTCAGGCATCGTCGCGACCGGGTCAGGAGGACCGGGGACCGTCACGGTGGATCTATATGCGACCTCGACTGGACCGACGACGCTTACGCTCGTGGGCTCGACCGGCAACCAAGCCCAGTACCTTACGATATCCTTAGCAACGATCGTACTCGACTTTAGCATCACAACCCCGCCGAGGAAGGCGATTACGCGCGGTTCATCGCCCACGACTGTCCCCATCAGCATCACCGCACAAGGCGGGACTCAAATAGCTCTGAGTTGGACGAACTCTTCAACATGGCCCGCGGGCTTAACGGCCTCGTTCGCACAATCACCGGTGTCTGGCTCGACCAGTGTTGCAGTTACGGCTACCAGCACCACGCCCCGAGGGAGCTACACCCTTCAGTTCATGGCATCGGATTCGAGTGGGGCGCTGCCGGTAAGCATGAACGTCGACGTGCTCGACGCACAACTCGTCTGGTTCGGCGGCCTTGTAGCGCTCGACACGGGTGATGTATATGCCCTCTATCAGGCTTACGTGACTGGGTCTGATGCAGGAAGCACCTATAGCCAACTCAACTTACCAACGCAAACGGGCGTCACAAACGGAAAGAACATGCTGGATGCAAAAAGCGCGATCGCGTATCCCTATTGGGTGCGGCAGGTCCAGCAATGGAACATCTACAACGGCTCCCAGCAATCTCCACAGAACCGTGTGTCGCCGCCCCTCGATCAGGTCCTCCCCACCACCACCGGCGGCACTATCACCTACACCCTGCCGCTCAATACCCCCTGGAATTCCACAACTAGGAACAGCGTAGGCCTAACCACGGCGGCAGGTCCCAGCGGAGCGCACTGGCTTGGCGACGCGGTTCTCATCAAGCAGTACGGCGGGGTTGGCTACTACTTCTGTCCTCTATGCATCAACGGTACGTGCTACAGCAAAGGCCAACTCGATGCCAACGGCAATCCAAAGCAGCCCCAGTGCAACCAACAGATTTACCTGCCCTACCAGTACATCACCTGGGTTAATACGAACCTCGCCCCGAATACGCTGCCGTATTGGGTAGTGTTCCCGAATAACACGGTGAGTTCAGACGTAGTCGGAGAGGTATCCTCATGCACGGGGCCGCCCCGTAATTGCATATCCAACCCGCCGACTACACTCGCCTTGCCACAGGCTCAGCCCAATCGATAGAAAGGTCCTTCTGAATATGATTCTGAACAGAACGCTTGTGCTACTCGCAGTCGCGCTCCCGGCGTATGGGCAGCTATATCTCCTGACCGGCTCCCCTACGGGTAATTTGGCCGAGTCATACGCCGCATCACTATTCCGCGTAGAAGGGGACTCGGTACGACAGGTCGGCGAGGATCTCATCCGCCAGGCCACTGGCGCCGAATGGTTCGCGGTGTCCTACGACTGGAGAAAAGTTGTGATTCGCTCGCGCGACGCCAAAGACGACAAGACCTCCAATAGCGTTACCGTGATCGATTTCGACAAAGCGCCAGCCATGAAGAGATGCAAGGTGCCCGACACAAATATGGCCCTCATCTACTCTTGGCTGGGCGATACGCCTGCAGGGCCGTCCTACGAATGGTTTGAGGGCGGCGACGACCCGTACAAAGACATCGCCGTGAAGGGGATGCTCCTCGACACTTCTCTGCCCTGCAAAGAGAGCTTCGCCCCGCTCTCGCCCGACGCCGTCCAGGGAATGGTCGCGGACGGGTACCCCGGGGTCGCCAATTCCGCCATGGGCACAAGCGTCTTCGCGATGGTCGAGAACGACGACCCAAAGGGCAACGTCGCAGTGGGCATGCCGGGAATGAGAATCAGACTAGGCTACCAAATCCCGGAAGAATTTCGGCGAGGTCTTGAAATCCGGGTCACCAACATCCTCGTCAGTGATTCGCACGCGTTCGCGGTCACGTTCGGGTCAGGAAGGACGGACTATCGAATCCTGGTTTTCCGGAAGAGCGATAAGACGTGGCATAACTTCCCGATCCACACCGAGGTCGCGCCCAACGTGCGTGGCTTCGGGAGGTACTTGGCCACCGCGGAGGTACGGCTCTCCCGGCCCGGAAACTCGAGCAGCGCTGGGTCCGCGAACTGGCGGTCCGATACGGGCAAGATGGGTCCGGACATTAGCGGAAGGATTGCCCTATTGAATGAGGTTTACCCGGGGAAGCTGTATCTATACGACGTCGATACCGGGAACGTCCTTACGATGGTGACGAACGACGGCAATAGCGAGGTCCTGCTGGTCGAGAACAGCACGGTGTACTACCGTGCTGACAACCGATTATACGTGGCTTCAATCGACGGTGATCAGGTCAGCCCTGGACGCCTGCTAGCTACCGCCGATGCCGTCCGCGACGCTCACTGGGCCTTCTTCAAACATTGACGCAGCCAGGAGGACGCCGCATGAAACAGACCACCTATGCGCTCGCCAGCTTCCCATCGCCTCGCTCGGCCCGACTCGCCCGACCGAGAGCGGCTGACTCGGGCCGCCCAATCCTTGCCGGCTGGCCTCGCAACCCACTCAGTCCATCGGTCGCTCGCAGGCATTTCAAGGAAAGGAAGGAAACCAATGAATAACACTGCCCCTGCTCTGGCTTCGATCATCCCGTTGGTATTCTTGGCGGCGCAGGCTCAGGCCCAGGCACCCGCGACCCTACCCCCGGACCACCCCGATGTCTACTACTCTTTCTTCTTTTTCATGGAGGATTTCGGCAAATGGCTCGACCTCCGCGCAACGCAGGCCCCCGAGAGGCGCGAAGCGCTGTTCGCATCCGCGGCGCGGTATCTGAAGGTGGACGCCAAGGAGCTGCCGGCCCTGACCTCGGCATGTCAGTCCGTCGCGTCGAGCCTCCGGCAAATCAACCGCGATGCTCACCAGTACCGCACCAGAATAATCGCCGCCGGCGGAAAGCCAGACCCGGCGGTCACGGAATCCTACGAGGCGAGCCGCCAGGCAGCCATTCAGACCGGCACCCTCGAGATTAGGTCGGCGCTCTCCCCAGCAAGCTGGAGCGGCCTCCATTCCCACATAAACGGGACGCACCGGGCGTTGATCCACGCGGGCAAGTGACCTCCCCCCGGCAACGACCGCCCTACGCTCAGTCGAGCGCTACCTGCAGGCGGGGACCTCCGATGTCACGCGGCCGCGGTTCCACGTCTTCTGCGGTGGTGCCAGACAACGGGCGCTGCATACGCGCAAAACATCAGCCTAACCCTTCCGGACCCTGAAGGCCTTCCGCCATCGCTGGCGGCAACATCACATTTCTGATCACCGATGCGTACGGCAACATCACCCAGCAGTGCCCAATCGGTTTCACCGTCAGCCCTGCCTTGGTGAGTCTTGCCGATGCCACATCGTCCAACCAGTCGATGACGCTCCCGGGGAGTGGATCGATCAGCGACAACGTATGCGCCATTACCGCGATTAACAACTCTAACCCGTCCGTGACGATCGGATCAGGCGGCGCAAATGTCACCGTGAACGTCACTTTCTTCTCTGCGGGTGCCTATCAGGTTATTGCGAACGTATTCGACGGCTCCGGGGTCCTCTCTCCATGGGCCACAATGGGGACGTGGACGGTCACCCAGGCCGTTCCAGCTTTCACAATGAGCACGCCGTCGCCATCCTCATTTACACTCGTAACTGGAGGGGCCACTACGTTTACGGAAACCTTCCAGCCCCAGAACGGCTTCAACTCGTCCGTCTCGCTTTCCTACACTGGAGGACCAGCCGGCCTGACGTTTTCTTCGTCATCCTTAAATGTTTCCGGCTCCTCGCCAATCAACCAGACCATCAATGCCAATGTCGCTACGGGGACAGCGCCCGGCAATTACACCGTCACGATCACGGCATCGGGGGGAGGAGTCACCCAAACGGCCACATTGGGTGTCAGCGTGGAGACCTTCACGATAAGTCCACCATCGCCCACGTCGCTCACGCTCGGGCAAGGCGCCAATACGACCTTCGTGGAGACGTTCCAAGCCCAGAATGGGTTCAGTTCATCGGTGTCACTGTCTTACAGCGGCGGACCATCGGGACTGACCTTTTCTCCGGGTTCCGTTTCCGTTTCCGGCTCCTCGCCGATTAACCAAACCATCACCGCGACCACCACGTCAACAGCCACGCCAGGAAATTACACCATCACAATTACGGCTACCGGAGGAGGTGTGACTCAAACTGCAACCCTGCCCGTCACCATCAATGCGCCACCGCTCAACCTGACGGATAACGGCATCTTCGTTAGCAGCATCTACATCGCGGTGCTGGGGCGGGATCCGGATGAGGCAGGTTGGCTAGCGTGGGTCAACACGCTTAATCTCGGCGCTCAGACTCGCGACCAGGTCGTGAATTCATTTCTGACCGGCAGCGAGTATCAGACGAAGTACTATGTGAACGGGCAGCAGCCGAGCAATACCCAGTTTTTGACGGACCTTTACCAGAACGCCCTCAACCGCGCACCGGATCAATCCGGCCTAAATGGATACCTCGCGGAGTTGAGTTCGGGCACCACGCGTTCCCAGATTGTCGAAACCTTTATAGGTCTTCAGGAATTCGATAACGATCAAAGCGTCCGAATCGCGAACGACGAGGCCGGCTTCCCGACAGACGCCACGCCGGTCACGTTAGGAGGGCCTAACGATACAACCGGCTATCGGCCACTTCTTACGAATTACGCGCAGTACACTTTCGTCTATGTAACCGATCCCCGTGGCGCCCAATATATCAACAGTGGCTTTGTCTGGTTCGTGACCACGGACCAGAACGGCAACGTCACCCAACAATGCCCCGTCAACTACACCAGCAGCGGAGTCGTGCAAGTGGAATCGACCGGCCAGTCATCGGCCGAGATCGTGTGTACGGTGAGCAACGGATACGTCTCCAACCAGGGGTCTCAGTTGTTAGTCTCGTTCTATGTGACATTCAGCAGCAGCGCGCCGGGCAACTACACGATCATGGCCAATGCTACTGATGTCGATGGGTTAACGGAGCCTTGGACGACCCTGGGCACGTGGGGCTTGTACACGCCCAATACCAACCCGACCCCGACGTTCACGCTGAGCGGGCCAACATCTGTCAGCCTCGTAGCCGTGTCCCCCAACGGCGGACCGGTGGTAGCAATCCCAGTCACAGTAACCGGCTACAACGGCTTCAATAGTACCGTGTCGTTCTACTCCGCCACGACAGGCATTGTGGCGACAGGCTCGGGAGGGCCGGGGACGGTTACAGTGGATTTGTATGCGACATCGGCGGGGGCGACCACCCTGACGCTCGTTGGGTCCACCGGGACGGAGGCACAGTATTTGTCCCTATCGCTGTCGACCTCGCTCCCCACCCTTACCCAGGGCCAGAATTCAGCGACGGCCCACGCACTGGGACGGGTGACCGGTGTGCAGAAAGGGATGATGTTGTCGCCGACCACGCGCATGGGCTGGCCAGCGGAAAGGCAATGGTCGCCAGCCCCGATAGAATCTCCCGCCCCTAAGGGCTCACGCAACAATAGATTCACATCGGAGCAATCGTATAGTTCCAGGCTGGCAGAGTCGAATGTCGTTTGAGGGAAAGACGGCGGATCTGCTCTGGATCGGGTGAGGTACCGGTCGGATACTGCCTACGGTCGAGATAGGCCGAGACTGTGAGACCGGTTCGGGTGCAGGTGTTGCGGATGAAGTTGAGGACTTTGGGGTAATCGTCAAGAGGCTCGGCGGCCCAGTTTTTGGAGATTTCGGAGAATAGGCGGTGCTCGATGGGATTCCATTTGGAAGCGCCGGTGGGGTAATGAGCAACGGTTACTGTGAGCCCAAAGCTGTTGCAGATTTGGCTTTGAAGTTCGGTTTTCCAGGCGCGGGTACGGCAACTGTTGCTGCCGCCGGTGTCGGCTAGGATGAGCAACTGCCGGCAGCGATGGTAGCGATTAGCGCCGTCGCGCTTCCACCAACCGGCGATGGAGTGGGCGGCAAAGGCTGCCGTGTCATGTGAGACGCCGATGAAGACCGAGCCTCGGTTGGCGAGCAGGTCATAGATACCGTAAGGGATTGCGACGCCGATGGCATCGGAACGGAAGTCGTGATCATTGACGCGCACGGGCATGCGATCCCACTTCACGCCATTGTTCTTGAAGTTTCCGACGAGTTCTCGTTTTTTGGTATCGACGCTGATGATGGGAATCCCCTGGCGTTCAAAGCGAGTGCGTAATGACGAGATATAACGGAACTGTTTGTCGCGATCCGGGCTGGAGTCGGTGGCAATGGCTTTGCGATTCACGCGGAGGGAAAAATCCATATCGTGAAGCAGTCGCGCCACGGTATTGGCTGAGATCTCGATATCGAGTTGCTGCAGCAGTTCGGCGATTCCGGCAGGCGTCTTGTGAGTCCATCGAATGCCCGTGATGGGATCGCCGGCGGTGTCGTGTTCCAGCAGGATTTCGATGGCTGCGATTACTTCGGGCGTTTTTTTTCCACCGGTTTGCGTCCGGCACCAGACTGTCGGATACGCCCGACCTCGACATCCTGATCGAGCAGTTGGCGGCGGCCGCGGGCGATGGTGTGCGGATCGAGGCCAAGAAATCCGGCCAGCACGCTGTCGCCGCCGTGGCCGAGTTTCATGGATTCCAGGCCGGCATACAAGCGGCGCTGCTGCTCGTCCAGCAGGCTGTAAAACAAGATGATGGCAGCTTTCATCTCATCGGGAGACACTTCCAGACGAGTGGCATCGACAACCGTGGGAACGGACTGGTTACTACGACGTGTCAGACGTTGTCTTTGACGGATGGCTGGATCGATAGCAGTATAGAGGAACAGGCCGGAGACCAATTCCCGGGCGATTCTCTTCTGCTGGACAAGGTGGCGTAAGACATCTTGCGCTCCTACGTGCAGGATGGCAGATAGTTCTTCCGCAAAACATCCTGCGACCGAATTACAGACGAATGTCTCGGCCGTGGTCAGCAGGGTACCGTATCGAGAGAACCAGGCGGGCGTACAGGACCACAGACCATCGGCTCCGAAACGGGCGATCTCGCGAAGAGTGTAAAAACGACCGCCATGAGAGTAGCTAGTCAGATAGTCGAGTTCTTTGAGTTTTCGGAAAACGGTGAGGTCGACGTCCGTGCCGAGGGCGCGTTTCAGGTCGGGAAGCGTTGCGATTCTGTCGTGGAGCAGCAGCTTTCGCAAGGAATCAGGAGAGAAGGCGAGAGGTCTCATAATGTTATAGTTACGACTGAAACCAGATTATAATCGCAACTATAACATAACTAGCGGTCAATGGGAGAAAGGGACGGATAGGCTCCAACTGCCTATCCAAATTGGGGAAGTCGACTACCGTGAGGGGAATGAACCAGAATTGGCAGCGGTGGATAATGTAGCTGTCACGCCCACTGGTGAGTGGTTATTTCTGCGTGGACCCTAAGCCTTGGGTCAAGGTAACCCCCGTGGAGGGCGCTAACATCGACCTACGAATCAGCAAGGACACACTGCTCGACCTCGGGCCGTTCGAAAGAAATTCATCCAAAGCTGCTAAGGCTGTATCGTTAGAGGTGGGCCAACTCCGGATTGATCCCGGCGTGACACTGGCCGTCCAGAGTACCCATCGAGTCGAACTGATGGTCAAGGGCGATGTCGACATTGCTGGTAAGATTAGGTCCCTAGCTCCCGAACTCGCGATCACGGCGGAGGGCCATATTAACGTGAGCGATACAGGATCAATGGATGCCTCTGGTTCGGCCGGTTCCGCGGGTGGTCCCGGCTCCAATATCGATGCGACAAGTGGCGCCATCGAAGGCGCTCCCGGGAACGGGGGAAATGGAGGTCAAGGAGATCAGGGCGGATCATCCGGCGCGGGAGCAGGCGGTCTATACGGTGGGGGAGGCGCTTCGACCGCGAACGGCCAAAATGGAGTATCACAGGCGGCTCCTGGAACTGCGAATGGCGATCCGACCTGGGTCGCTGCCACTTACCCAGACAGCTCCGTAACAGGCGGTGGAACGGCCGGCGGTTCCAACGGAACTTCAGGGGCGCAAGCGCCGGACGGTTCACATTGGTCTACCGGCTACTACAAGCCAGCGGCTCCGCTAACCGGAGTCTCAAGTGGAGCAAACCCTCAGAGTCCAGGCGGCGGGTCCGGGGCAAGCGGGGGCGATGACGCATGCATAACCGCGTTCGGACCTTGCAACGAGTACACCTACTCGGGAGGCGGAGGGGGCGGTGGTGGTGGCGGTGGCGCGGGCTCTATCTACCTCACAGCTTCAAACATTGTCGTCAGCGGTTCTCTTACTGCCATCGGTGGTGCCGGAGGTCCGGGCGGGAATGGCGGAAATGGTACGCAGGACTGGGTTTGGATTGTCTATCCATATACCTACGCCCTCCTTTCGCAGCCTGGGTCGGGTGGAGGCGGCGGCGCTGGAGGCGCAGGAGGTAATATAGTGCTAACTGCAACTGCGGGCGTAGCTGTTAATGCGCCATTACAGGCGCAGGGCGGCGTGGGCGGCGCGGGTGGCGTGACAGGCAATGCCACACAAGGCGATCCAAACAAGGTTGGTTCAAGTGGCTCTCAGGGAGCGAATGGTGGCGGCGGCCAGATAGTAATATACGCACCGCCAACGAGCGTTACAGGAACATATGTCTGTGCCTCGGGGACTTGCAACCTTTCAACCACCGTCGGGTTGGCAGCATCTGCCTCTGCTCCGGGCTACCCCGCAGTGACCATTGTCGGCAACGACCCAACGCCGGTCATTACAAGCGTCACCCCACCAACCCTGGTGCCCGGCCAAACCGCTAACGTAGTGATAGCAGGCCAGAACTTCGGAATGGGGGGAACGGTCACCATTTGTCTGTCAAGCTCATGCTTCAACCCAACCGTCACTTCATGGAATCCGAACAATTCAGGCACGGTGTCCGCTACAATTCCGGGTTCAGCGATAAGCATGCCAGGGACCTATACCGTCCAGGTCACGGTGACGACTGATTTGCAAGGTCTTGGATTTCAGCAACCACCCGGCGGACAAGGCCCGCAAAGTAACTTATACAATCTACAGATCGTCTGCCCCACCATTTCGGTTTCAATAGTGCATCCCGTAAATGCTCCTCTCAACATCGTCGACGAAGGCAATGGTCGTTTCTTTACCCAATTGACAGCTCAGAGCAATATCTCGGGCACGTATGTTTGGACGGTAAGTAACCCGTCTCAAGTCCAAGAGTTTGATACTGGCATGAGCGTCCAGGGCGAGGTGAGCCAGACCATCAATCCGGAATTCCTAACTCCGGGTGTATACACGCTGACGGTCACACTTACAGCTGAGTGTGGGACCGCGACGGCGTCTATCACGATCGGAATTACGCCGGTGATAGGTGCCCTGTCGTATGTTGACAAGACTTCAGTCGACAACTTTTACCAAAGCGGCGCCGGTGCATACGATCTTGCGAATGTCAATTTTGCGCTTTACTCGGGCCTCGAAACCGCAGTGAGTTGCAGCGGGATCCTAGCCTCATGGACTTTGGCCGGAGCAAATGCCGACCCGACCCTCGCCCTAGTCCCTGTGACAAACAACGACGAGCGGCTATTCTCGAACTACTTTGTGCTCGACGGAACAGCAAACCCAGTCCCTCCAACCACACTCACCAACCCGACAGCATACCCCACCAATCAATACCGAGCCTACAACCAATTTCAAGCGACATTCGAAGTGCAGAACGGCGCAATCATCTATCCCGTTACCCGTGCCAGCAGCATGCATACGATAGGAACATCGCCGGAACCGTGCTTTGGCTCTCAGATCTTCTCGCTCCCTGCTCAGACAGGCTCGGCCGACGGCGCAAACGGCGAAGGACCAAACGGATCCGTGCTCTACCAGGCTGGTGAGGGGCGGCTGGGATCTCTAGGCCAAGACGTGAACTTCTACTTGAATAAGCGGACATTCACTATACCCGAAGAGTTTACGGTAGCAGACGCTAGTGCCTCAACACCATACATATGGACTTCAATCCAATTCGATGCCAATGGAAATTGGATCCCGCTGACGAGCGGGACCATTGTGCAGACGTCCTCGATCTTCCCAACAATCGTGTTGTATAAAGCAGGCTCTCAGTTTCTGGTATACCCTCAGCAATCGCCTGAAACATTTATTTCGCTGGATTCGACATATGCTTATTCCTTACCTCAATAGACTGCCCTTGCTGGGCACCCAGAAATTTCTCGCAGGATTCGTGGCGGTCGTGGCTTTTGCCTTCGCCGAGACGCCCAACTCTGAACAGCTGCGTGCTGACCTCAAACACGAGCCGTTCGCTCCCAGCGTCCTTGCCCCGTACCTTAAAAGCCGGGATCCCAAGATCATTTCAGTCGTCAAGGAAGAATTCCTTGAGACGGTTGACCCAACGGAAGACGGCCAAAGGTCTTTTGCAGATGTCCAACGTGCGATCGAGGCCCGAGCTAAAAAGCGGGAGTTGGCCTTTGCTCTCTGTAAGATGAAAGCGGACGATGGGACAGCGTTCAATTATCTGCTGAGACTGGCTAGCCAAGGCATCACCTCGGATGCCCCCATGATCTATCTTCTGGACGGTGACGGCAACTTGGTGAGAGGGAAAACGAGCCATCTCTTCGACGAATGGAGCGCCAGCCATGGAATGAACGTCAAAGAGGCGACCACATTCGAGATAGCTGTGTATGTTGACGACCTCGTGATCCTGCGTGGCCTGCGCGACCCAAGATCAAAGGGTACCTTTGAGCGTGGGCTACGTTCGAACAACCTAGCGGTGGTCTCGGTGTGCATTTTCGGCTTGGCGGCACTGGATGACCTGGACGCAATACCGCTAATACATTCGGCGGCTCAGAAAACGATGGGCTTCGCGGTCGGGAGGGATACATTTGCCGTCGCACTCGCGAGCTTTAAAGGCGATGAGGCTGTATCCACCATCCGCAAAGAGTTTTCCGGCACTCCCATCCTACCGGCATACGAGAAGTGTATTCAAAAACGGAGCAATGAGCCTCCGGTAACTGACATCAAGAAATGAAGAACGCTGCCGTAACGATCAAGCTGCCAGATAGCCGCCTGCCGCTCGATATCGACCAAGTTGTGGTAATGTATTCGCCGTTCCTGCTCATCGCGCCGTGGCAATCGATCCTCCTGGTTTCGAACCCACTCCTATGGGGTCGCTTTTAATGCTCTGTACCAGATATTGGAGGATGCGTTCCACAGAAGGACGGTTCCATATGCCGGCCAGGAATGGTGGCTGAACAGCAACAACGTGATGATCCAACAGGTGGCTTTCCCGGTGCAAATACAATGATGAATTCGACATTTATCCTTCGACTTAGCGCGATCACCGTGCTCTCTATTTTCGCCCTTCCTGCCGCGCAGAGGCACGTAACGTTTGCCGAAGACGGTGCCCAGCGTTTGGTGCGGGCGGATCCCCGAGGCAGATTCTTCGACATCGCTTCACGAATAAACGGTGGGATCTTTGATGTCCAGGCCGAGCCCGTCCTTGGGGGCAGCACTAGATCCACACAGGCGATCTTCAACCTCCCATCCCTATCGCTTAAAGGGAAGGCAACTTATCAGGACGACGGAGGAGACAACCTAGTCGCGCTCTGGAGCTTCGAATCCGACGCTGCCGCAGGGACAATTGCGCTTGAAGACACGCCCTATTTTTCTAACTATGCGCTCCAGCTCAGAAGGCCCACCGTCAGTTCAGAGGCTGACCTGGATAGTCTGCTGGGCTCGTTACTGAATTGGGACGGGCCACTCCGCCTTTCAACCATGAACATGCAGCATGAACAGATCGCCGGCTCGCTCCGCGTCTCGTATTGCAGCCTGCGGTCCTCATTTGAACCCAAGGACCTTATACTCCTCGTTGCGGCCATGCAATCCGACGGGTGGTACGCCACCCTCGAGATCGGAAAGGGCATGGTCTCCCGTTTCTACCCTAACAAAGAGTTCATTCCGGAGCGATTTCCTCCGCTCGAGCAGATCATAACGGGATGGCCGGACGCCCGCCTTTGGGACGGGATCCGGAATCCCCGTAAGGGCTGGCCAACGAACGCGCATGCCCTTCGAGACCGCGTCCTCATTACCGAGCTTGCGCGGCGCGGGTTAACCACACCGCAGATCATCGACCTTCTTCGCATAGGCGCACCTTACGGATACGCAGACCGAGCTGTGGTGACCGATGGAACGCTGGAGGCCCTGAGACCCGGGTGGGTCGAACTCTACTTCAAAGACGCACTGGAAATGTACGAGACGGAACACGCGAAGGACGCGGCAATCGTTGTTGCCGGCATGGCGGCGACCCACTGTAGTCCGAAAACTGAAGCGGCTGCCATAGAAATGGTCGATGCCCGCTATGCCGGTCCAGCCGCGGTGCGTTACCTCATAGAGTGCTCTAACTCCGCGAAGGCGCTTAGCGCGGTGAAAGGAAGGATTGCCGCGGGTGAGCAACTGGATCTGACCGGACTTCCGGACATGGAAAAGAGGGTAGCACATGGTAAGTGAGGCACTCGACCCTGGCAGGCTTGGGCGTTTTTGCTCAACCTGAACCGATCTGGCAATAGTTCGGAGCGCGTAGAAGTGTACCCGTCCCAACTCGAAGCATTGGACATCATGCCGGGATACCGGCGAAGTCAAAGCCTACATAGCGGAGCATCACCATCTTCCCGACATCCCTTCCGCAGCTGAAGTCAAGGAGAAAGGCATTGGCGTCGGCGACATGCAAACTAAGCTCTTGGCCAAGATCGAGGAACTGACTCTTCACGTGATTCAGGCTGAGGAGCGCAACGATCGCCTGGAAAAGCAGGTGAAGGAATTACGAGATCAGCTTGCGCACGTCGACCGGGCGAGCGAAAGCACGGCCAATGAGTTCTGAACAGGACATTGAGATGACCATTCGCGGATATCAGGTTTTCGCTGGACTTTTCCTCGCGGCGATCTCAGCCATCGCACAATCAACTACGGGATCGATTTCCGGTACGGTGGTCGGGGACAACGGTTCGCCGATTCCGGGGGCTCGCGTGTTTGCAGGACTGAAGCAGACCAGCCAGGCAACGAAGGCTCCCCCGACGCTGGTCAGCAAAGTGTCGAGTACCGTGCTGAGCGACGCCAAAGCTGCATTCAGCATACCCAGCCTGCCGGGTGGACTTTATGTGCTTTGCGCGCAAACGACGACGTCCGGGTGGTTAGACCCGTGCCATTGGGCGGCGGCGCCCCCCGTGGTCCCGCTGAGTACCGGCTCGACCGTAGCTGGCCAGAAGATCGTGATGACGAAAGGCGCGGTCGTGCAGGTCCAGATCAATGATCCCAACAAACTTCTGGCAGCCACCGCGGCAGCGGTCACGCACGACGTGGAAGTGCTCGCGCTTACCTCAAACAAGGCGTACTACTACGCACACGTCGCATCAGCCAATGCGGTTGGCCGCGTCTACGAACTGACGGTGCCCTTCGATTTGCAACACGCCCTGATCGTGCGCAGCCAGCAGTTCACGATGCAGGATTCAAGCGGCCATGCTGTGCCAGCCACAGGATTCACTGGACCCGTCCAGGTGGCCAGTACTGCGGTTGCGGCGTCGCAATTTACCTTCACGATAGCAGGCAAGAATTAGCATGCTCGGATCGCCAAGGCGGTGAGGAGCTGTTGAAGGAGAGATGCATTGGCAACTCTGATAACAAGGTTATACGGCCCTAATAACTTATATAGACTTGCGCTTTGCATCAGCGTGCTCGCCTGGTCGCCTTTCCAACTACCCGCGCAGACCGTGCCGGCAAATTTGAACCTGCAGAACATCACGGTGGGAACTGGCACCGCTACTTACGAAGCCAGCAGCACCATTGACGCGACTACCTTTGTCGTTGGCAGCAGTTCGACCCAAGCGAGCGCCTATCTGCAAGCCGGAACCTCAATCATCTTGCAGCCAGGCTTCCACGTGTTCCCAGGCAGTACCTTCTACGGTTATACCGCGCAGCCTCCAACGCTCCAGAACCAGCTCAACGGAAACCAGACCACCGGTGCCTCGAACGCGCAAAACATCAGCCTCACCATTCCGGACCCCGAAGGCCCTTCCGCAATAGCGGGCGGTAACATCACATTTCTCATCACCGATGCGTACGGCAACATCACCCAACAATGCCCGATCGGTTTCACGGTGAGTCCCGCCCTGGTGAGTCTTGCCGACGCCACCTCATCTAACCAATCGATGACTCTGCCGGGAAGTGGATCAATCAGCGATAACGTATGCGCCATCACCGCGATTAACAACTCCAACCCGTCCGTGACGATCGGATCAGGCGGCGCAAATGTCACCGTGAACGTCACTTTCTTCTCTGCGGGTGCCTATCAGGTTATTGCGAACGTATTCGACGGCTCCGGGGTCCTCTCTCCATGGGCCACAATGGGGACGTGGACGGTCACCCAGGCCGTTCCAGCTTTCACAATGAGCACGCCGTCGCCATCCTCATTTACACTCGTAACTGGAGGGGCCACTACGTTTACGGAAACCTTCCAGCCCCAGAACGGCTTCAACTCGTCCGTCTCGCTTTCCTACACTGGAGGACCAGCCGGCCTGACGTTTTCTCCATCATCCTTAAATGTTTCGGGCTCCTCGCCAATCAACCAGACCATCAATGCCAATGTCGCAACGGGGACAGCGCCCGGCAATTACACCGTCACGATCACGGCATCGGGGGGAGGAGTCACCCAAACTGCCACATTGGGTGTCAGCGTGGAGACCTTCACGATAAGTCCACCATCGCCCACGTCGCTCACGCTCGGGCAGGGGGCCAATACGACCTTCGTGGAGACGTTCCAAGCTCAGAATGGGTTCAGTTCATCGGTGTCACTGTCTTACAGCGGCGGGCCGTCGGGACTGACGTTCTCTCCGGGTTCCGTTTCCGTTTCCGGCTCTTCGCCGATTAACCAAACCATCACCGCGACCACCACCTCGACGGCTACGCCAGGCAACTACACAATCACAATTACGGCGTCCGGTGGAGGGGTAACCCAGACAGCAACCCTGCCAGTGACCATTAACGCGCCGCCGCTCAATCTAACAGATAACGGCATCTTCGTCACCAGCATCCACATCGCGGTGCTGGGGCGGGATCCGGATGAGGCAGGTTGGCTAGCGTGGGTCAACACGCTTAATCTCGGTGCCCAGACTCGCGACCAGGTCGTGAATTCATTTCTGACCGGCAGCGAATATCAGTCGAAGTACTACGTGAATGGGCAGCAGCCGAGCAACACTCAGTTCTTGACGGACCTTTACCAGAACGCTCTCAACCGCGCACCGGATCAATCCGGCCTAAATGGGTACCTCGCGGAGTTAAGTTCGGGCACCACGCGCTCCCAAATTGTCGAAACCTTTATAGGTCTTCAGGAATTCGATAACGATCAAAGCGTCCGAATCGCGAGCGATGATGCTGGCTTCCCGACAGACGCGACACCGGTCACGCTAGGAGGGCCTAACGATACAACCGGCTATCGGCCACTTCTTACGAATTACGCGCAGTACACTTTCGTCTATGTAACCGATCCCCGTGGCGCCCAATATATTAACAGCGGCTTCGTGTGGTTCGTTACCACGGACCAAGACGGCAACGTCACCCAACAATGCCCGGTCAACTACACCAGCAGCGGCGTGGTGCAGGTAGAGTCTACAGGCCAATCGTCCGCCAGCATCGTTTGTACGGTGAGCAACGGATACGTCTCCAACCAGGGGTCTCAGTTGCTAGTCTCGTTCTATGTGACGTTCAGCAGTAGCGCGCCGGGCAACTATCCGATCATGGCCAATGCTACTGATGTCGATGGGCTGACGGAACCGTGGACAACCCTCGGCACGTGGGGCTTGTACACGCCCAACACTAGCCCGGCTCCGACGTTCACGCTGAGTGGACCGTCTTCCGTCAGCTTGGTCGCTGTGTCACCGAATGGTGGACCTGTCGTAGCGGTTCCCGTGACAGTCACGGGATACAACGGCTTCAACAGCACGGTATCGTTCTTTTCCGCCACGTCGGGCGTTGTGGCGAACGGCTCAGGCGGACCGGGGACAGTCACGGTAGACCTGTACGCCACGTCTGGCGGAGCAACTACTCTTACTCTCGTGGGGTCATCGGGGAACCAGGCTCAATACCTGACGATATCATTAAACACGTCACTTCCGGCGACGCTCTCGGCTCTTCCGGCCAGGCACTTGGCGAACCCCGGCCAACCGCAGCGAGCGTCCCTCGCCGAGATGCGGGGCCGAGCTTCCGGAGGATCCGGCCCGCCGGAACTGCCAGGCTCCAAAGGCGGCGGCCGGA
The DNA here is from genome assembly GCA_963747535.1 of Terriglobia bacterium. Taxonomy (GTDB): domain Bacteria; phylum Acidobacteriota; class Terriglobia; order Bryobacterales; family Bryobacteraceae; genus CAVVFX01. Next base: position 684,474 of record CAVVFX010000020.1, on the reverse strand, counting down.
CGGACGGCAGTGCAGTGGTTCTTACGCCCCGCCAAATACGAGGGGCGAGGCTGTCCGTCACTAAGGACGTCCTCCTCGACCTAACGTCCATGGAAACGGGCCGTTCATCCCAAAGCGCCGGGGTTCAGGCGGTCACCCTTTCTGATCTGAGGGTTGACCGGCATGCGACTCTAACGATCAAAAGCAGAAAGCCCGTGGCACTACTGGTGGGGGGCAACGTGGACGTGAGCGGGGCGATACAGTCGGAGGCACCAGACCTGACGGTGATGGCCACAAACGGCGACATCAACGTCTCTGGAACTATGTCGGCCTCGGGCGGCAGCGGCACGAATGGCACCAATGGAGCAACGTACTCTTCGCCTAGCGCAGTCATCGAAGGTGCCGGGGGCAATGGCGGGGCGGGCGGGGCAAACTCGCCCGACGGCTCCGCAGGGCCGGGTGCTGGAGGTCTCCACGGCGGAGGCGGAGGTGGGGCCACGGAGGTCAACGGGTACTTTAACGGCCAGGACGGAACCTCCCAAGCGCAGGCGGGAGCAGCGAACGGAAGCCCCAGTTACGTCAGCGCGGATAATTCAAACGCAGCAGATCTAGGCGGGGGCTCCGCTGGGGGCAGTAACGGCACCGGCGCGTCGCAAAGTGGTGGCGCGTGGTACGACGGTAGCTTTCGGCCGTCTCAGATCCTGCCCGGCATAGGCCTTACAACGAGCGCAACGAGCCCAGGCGGGGGCTCCGGGGCTGAGGGCGGGTGGGACTCGGGGACAGCAAACAAATACGACGACGTCAGCTACAACTTTAGCGGCGGCGGCGGGGGCGGCGGGGGCGGCGGAGGTGCTGGCTCAATCTACCTATCGGCGACAGGTAACATAAACATTACCGGCTCGATCACAGTGGTGGGAGGAAACGGTGGCGCCGGCGGGAACGGCGGCGACGGAGCCGACTGGTTGACAGTAGGGCACATTAACGGCGTTTACACGGTCCTTTACTGGGCAGACTGGGGTGCGGAAGGCGGTGGCGGCGGCGCTGGCGGCGCCGGAGGTAACATCGTACTGACTGCGACCAATGTTACGGTGGGTAACGGATCCCTACAGGCACAAGGGGGCACCGGAGGGCCCGGCGGGAAGAAGGGCAATCCAGCAGCAGATGCCCAGGAGAAGTCGTGGGACGGCTACCCAGGCGCGAACGGAGGCGGCGGACAAATCGCAATTTACTCATCGGGCAACGTCACGGGAATTTCGGCGAGCATCGGGGCAGCGGCAACCGCCTCGGCGCCTGGAATGCCCGCCATAACGATCTCTGGCAACGATCCGACGCCGGTCATCGACACGATCACGCCCTCCACCTTCCAGGCTGGGTCAGTCGGCGTGCCAGTAACCATCACCGGGAGCGGGTTTGGCACGAACCCATCCATCGTGATCTCAGGCAACGGAGTCACAGCCAATATAGATCCAAACAACCCTCCTACCGACACCCAAATCTCAGCGTATTTCGATGTGGACCCAAACGCCGATCCGACGGTTAACGTCTCGGTACTCTCAAGCGGAACGGCGACCGTCAACTTCGCCCCCGCTCAAGGTGCGCAGCAACAGAGCAACTCGAAACCGGTAAATGTAACGAGCAGTTGCGCGAGTTGCATATACGTTCAATACCGCGCTTTCATTCGCGCTAACTGGGTGCAGTCGCCGAATGGCTGCCTAGCCGGCATCGATCAGGTACCCATTGGAACACCCGGCGCCAGCACTCTGTGGGTCCGCGGGGATAATCGAAATTTTCAATGGTTACCGCAAGACACTCCTAACCCAACGCTGCAAAACTTCCCCTACTCTCCTCCCTTCAGGATTTACGAACCCCTGACAGTCTCGCCACTCCCGGGAGGGGGTTGGACAACGACTCCTCCGCAGGGCTGGCAGGGCGTTAGCCGGATGTACGACACAGGCTCGCTGGTCGCAGACATCAACGGCATCGACCCCGCTCGCAGCGGGCTGATCATCAACACAAGCATCGTCGACGCACCGAAGACATGCAACGGGACCGCTAGCCAGCTCCTCGAAAAAGAGACCATTCCGCCGAACCTGAACCCTCCCACCACCACGGTGAATAGCGACGGCAGCGTGACCACCTCATTTTCGGGAACCGCCAAGGATCCGAATGTCTATGCCTCCTTCCTCGCGCCGATCCAGTGGAACCTGAGCGTAACGGCCTCTGCCGACGGATCCACAGAATCGATTGCAGGCGCCCACACCTGCTTCCCTGCTCACGAAATCTACACAAACGGCGGAAAAGCTCTTTGGCAGTACGGGCCAAACTACGGTACTGGGACGAACTCGCTGAATGCTGCGCCGTACCCGACCGCCGCACCGCCAAGCCTCGCAGACAACGACTGGACGCTGCTCTCGCGCTGCCTGCTTGTCGCCCTCGGCCCGCTCCAGCTACCATTTATTCCGGTCCAGAACTCGATTAGCCTGAAATAAGAGAGGAGACCATCTATGACATTAACGCGAAGCAACGGCGCACTGGTTTGGGCAGCGGCCTTCGCGACCTTGATCACCGCGGACCTACATGCCGAAAGCAGGTTCACGGTCCCCTTCGAGAATTTCCGACGTACACACGATAGCGACGAGTTCGGAAAACAAGAGCGAAAGGCGCTGGAGCAGCCCGCCATGGATCTTGGGGAGGACGTGGCCTACCTGGCGGCCGTCTGCTCCGAGGGCAAAGAGCCGTTCCTCCAGGACCAGGCACTACAGGCGCTAATTATTACTGCGTTCCAGACGGCGCAACTTACGACGAAGCCGGTAGACGCCTTCCGGCCTGCCGCGGCGGTTTTCGAGAACCACCTCGATGACGCGCTAGCGGACGTGAACTCAAAATGGGCTGCGGCGCTCCTTTCGCTCACGGCGCTAGCCGGCCTCCAGCCCAGCCCGAGAGCAATTCCTTTATTCTATCGGATCGTCGGCGAGAGCACCAAGCTAACGGACGAGGCGCTGTTGGCCCTTGCGAGGCTCAGCCCAAGGCCAGCGGAGGCGAAGAGGATTCTGCTTGAACGATCTCCCAACCTCGATCGCGATGAGAGGATGGAAATTCTCGCCTTCGCGCTCGACGATCCGGATTTTCTGGCAATCTTCGCGAGGTCGCTGGAGAGCGAAGACGCTTACGAGCAAAGACGGGCAATCAAGTACCTGGTCCACGTCGGTCCGCTAGCGAAACCTGCCCTCGAGATCCTTTATCGCCTTCAACAGCGCCCAAACCTGGACAAGGAGGTTGCGGCCAACACCAAAACCGCAATCGTCCAGATCGAAGGCGCAAAATAGTGACAGGAGCCGTCGCGGGCGTGTCTCCATGGGGCGCGAGGACGGGCGAAGCTCCGTGTGCGCCACCACGTCAGGATTTCGGTGGCGCACTTTTTGCCGGGCGCACGCAGCGAACCGCACGCAGCTGCGAGGACTTGCGAACAACCGCAGCCGACTGCGGTGACGGTTAATTAATTTTTGAGGCGGCGGCGTGGCTGACGGCGGCGCTTTGTTACTCAGTGAAGGGCTGCCGGGTCCTACGGCATGACCGGAGCCGTTTTTTTTACCCCGCAAACTTGAACCTGCAGAACATCACGGTGGGAACTGGCACAGCGACTTACGAAGCCAGCAGCACCATTGACGCGACTACCTTTATCGTTGGCAGTAGTTCGACCCAGGCGAGCGCGTATCTCCAAGCCGGTTCCTCCATCATCTTGCAGCCGGGCTTCCACGTGTTTCGTGGCAGCACCTTCTACGGTTACATTGCGCAGCCTCCTACCTTGCAAAGCCAGCTCAACGGGAACCAGACAACCGGCGCCGCAAACGCGCAAAACATCAGCCTAACCCTTCCGGACCCTGAAGGCCCTTCCGCAATAGCGGGCGGTAACATCACATTTCTGATCACCGATGCGTACGGCAACATTACGCAGCAGTGCCCAATCGGTTTCACCGTCAGCCCTGCCCTGGTGAGTCTTGCCGATGCCACATCATCCAATCAGTCGATGACGCTCCCGGGGAGTGGATCGATCAGCGACAACGTATGCGCCATTACCGCGATTAACAACTCTAACCCGTCCGTGACGGTCGGATCAGGCGGCGCAACTGTCACCGTGAACGTCACCTTTTTCACCGCGGGTGCCTATCAGGTTATTGCGAACGTATTCGACGGCTCCGGGGTCCTCTCTCCATGGGCCACAATGGGGACGTGGACGGTCACCCAGGCCGTTCCAGCTTTCACAATGAGCACGCCGTCGCCATCCTCATTTACACTCGTAACTGGAGGGGCCACTACGTTTACGGAAACCTTCCAGCCCCAGAACGGCTTCAACTCGTCCGTCTCGCTTTCCTACACTGGAGGACCAGCCGGCCTGACGTTTTCTCCATCATCCTTAAATGTTACGGGCTCCTCGCCAATCAACCAGACCATCAATGCCAATGTCGCTACGGGGACAGCGCCCGGCAACTACACCGTCACGATCACGGCATCGGGGGGAGGAGTCACCCAAACTGCCACATTGGGTGTCAGCGTGGAGACCTTCACGATAAGTCCACCATCGCCCACGTCGCTCACGCTCGGGCAAGGCGGCAATACGACCTTCGTGGAGACGTTCCAGGCTCAGAATGGGTTTAGTTCATCGGTGTCACTGTCTTACAGCGGCGGACCATCGGGACTGACTTTTTCTCCGGGTTCTGTTTCCGTTTCCGGCTCATCGCCGATTAACCAAACCGTCACCGCGACCACCACCTCGACGGCTACGCCGGGAAACTACACAATCACAATTACGGCCTCTGGTGGAGGGGTAACCCAAACCGCGACCCTGCCGGTCGCTCAACCTGACGGATAACGGCATCTTCGTTACCAGCATCTACATCGCTGTGCTAGGACGCGATCCGGATGAGGCAGGTTGGCTAGCGTGGGTCAACACGCTCAATCTCGGCGCCCAGACTCGCGATCAGGTCGTGAATTCATTCCTGACCGGCAGCGAGTATCAGTCGAAGTACTATGTGAATGGGCAGCAGCCGAGCAATACTCAATTTTTGACGGACCTTTACCAGAACGCTCTCAACCGCGCGCCGGACCAATCCGGCCTAAATGGGTACCTCGCGGAGTTGAGTTCCGGCACCACGCGTTCCCAGATTGTCGAAACCTTTATAGGGCTTCAGGAATTCGACAACGTGCAGGGGATCCGAATCGCCAACGATGAAGCTGGCTTCCCGACAGACGCGACACCGGTCACGTTAGGAGGGCCTAACGATACAACAGGCTATCGGCCACTTCTTACGAATTACGCGCAGTACACCTTTGTCTATGTAACCGATCCTCGTGGCGCCCAATATATTAACAGCGGCTTCGTGTGGTTCGTGACCACGGACCAGAACGGCAACGTCACCCAACAATGCCCCGTCAACTACACCAGCAGCGGAGTAGTGCAAGTAGAATCGACCGGCCAGTCATCGGCCGAGATCGTTTGTACGGTGAGCAACGGATACGTCTCCAACCAGGGGTCTCAGTTGTTAGTCTCGTTCTATGTGACGTTCAGCAGCAGTGCGCCGGGCAACTATACGATCATGGCCAACGCTACTGACGTCGATGGGCTATCAGAGCCGTGGACAACCCTGGGCACGTGGGGCTTGTACACGCCAAATACCAACCCGACCCCGACGTTCACGCTGAGCGGGCCAACATCTGTCAGCCTCGTAGCCGTGTCCCCCAACGGCGGACCGGTGGTAGCAATCCCAGTCACAGTAACCGGCTACAACGGCCTCAATAGCACCGTATCGTTCTACTCCGCCACCTCGGGCATCGTGGCGAGCGGGTCTGGAGGACCAGGGACGGTGACAGTTGATCTCTACGCCACGTCGGCAGGGCCGACTATCCTCACGCTCGTGGGCTCCACCGGAACTCAGGTTCAGTACTTGACGATCGCCCTCACCACAACCGCACTTCCGCCCGGAAACAACTACCTGACTATCACGTCGCCGGCCATGTCGCCGCCACCTGTCGACAACCCCGAACTCAGAACCGCCCATACGTCCCCGCCGCTGCCGGTGCTCGCGAGGCCGCTGTTCGAGAGATTCGAACTTTATGCAGCCCGCCTCTCACCGCAGCCAGGGGCGTACTCTCTCAGTCTTCACGACTACGAGCTCCTGGCGGCCATCGCTGAGCAGACCCGACTGGAACAGCAGAGGCAGGGAGCTCTCGGGCATGAGCCGCCGCCGATAGATTTCTGGCAAGTCATTGAACGCTCACAGTTAACCGCCACCGGAAAGTCCACTCTTCTACGTTTTCTGCGCGACGTAGTAGCGCCCTCGGTCCACCTTATCCAAGCCGCGCCCATGCATCCGCAAGCCACAACCCCTTCAAACCCTTGCGGCACCACGCCCCAGGCGCCCAGCTGGAATTGTTTCTGGGCTGCGGACAGTATTGTTTTCTATACGGACAGCCACAACACCAACCATGTAAATGGGTCGAGCTACTCGTGGTGTACCGGAACCGATGCATCCGGGGGTTCGACAACCTGCACACAATGCACGCAAGACAGCTCAAGCTGCCAGACATGGGTGTCGCGGGTCAAGCAGCAGACGTTCTCCCTGAATGGAAGCACTCTCAACCCAAACCCAAACTTGTCCAACGCGAGTTGCACCGGCTGCCAAGCGTACTACGGCTGGAACGGCCCAGTCCAACCCGGCACATTCGAGGAACAATCCTTCCACCAGTGGACGAACGGATGGGGCTCAGTGCTTCCTCCATTCACCGACGTCTTTCCCTCCAACTCCGACCCAACGCTGTCTTGCGCCGATCCCGCCGCCCCTTCCACGAGTGGGCTTTATTGCGCACGGACAGCCGTCCTATGGGGACAGATCACAATCGGCGTGCCGACCTCGACACCGACGCAGGCTACCAGCGTCGACTACTACGTGTTGGCAAATTGTCCGAGCCCGGTTGGGCTCTATGCGTTTATCTCTTTTCCGAATCCGCCGGCGACCATGGTAACTTGGAACGGCGGAACCCCCGGATCCGACAACTTCCATCGATCTGTCCCTTGCACGAACCCGGGAAACGTACCCGTGTCCTTCAACCTCAACGGGTACCAGATGGCATCCGCGACGATTCATGTCATTAACCCAGTCACGATCAATCTCGTCAATGCAGCGGGAAGCAATGACAGCGTTGCGTTGATAGGATCAAACGGAGGTCTGCAAGCCCAGATCAGCGGGCCGCAGAACACTCAGGTCCAACTGTTGGCGACCCCACCACGGGTCACGTTCGACAATTCGAACCCAATCTTGTCGGCGAACGGCACGTACACGGTCAACATAACTCCGGTCAGCCCCAGCATATATGCAAATGACGTGACGATCGCGGCCTACATCAACCCGACCGCGAACACAAGCCCGTTCGGTTCAACGACTATGACCGTGGCCAGTATCCTAGTGCCGGGAGCGATCCAAAACGCCGACACGCCGCCGGGCTTTCCGCCCCGGATCCCACCGAGCGCGCCAACGCCAATTACCATAGCCGTGCAACCAGATCTGACAAGCACAGGTCAAACACTAACAGTGACCACTTCGGGCAACAGTGGCGCGAACGGCAGCTTCGCCATCGGGCTGCCGCCCTGCAATGCCTCTACGCAATACGCTCAGTCTCAGGCCATAACGTCCACCACTACCGTTTGCCTGCAGGGGACAGCCCAGACCGCACCGACGGGCAACATCAACGTACCCCCGACGACCGGAGACACCGGCGGGGGCAACGCGGGAAATCTGCAGCTGGTCGTTCAGGCAGCGGGCCAGACCGTGGCATCCAGCGGCGGATTCAGCGTCGCGGCCATACCGACGGGAGGGTGGGCAGACACGTTTTGGGATTCTGGCGGATATATAGTGCTGAACAACCAGTTCACGCCTGTCAATTTCAACGCGCAGTACTACGGCATACGAGTTAAACTCTTGGCTGTCAGATAGCGCGACCTCGGATGGTAACGGCTTGGCGGACCTTGACCAATCCTATGTAAACGAGCAGATTCAAGCGCAACCGGCCACCGGCAGCCTCGCCGGAGGCTATTTTGGAGCATCCCCGGACTACTACTCGGCCGACCTCAGTGCTGAGATATCATACGACACCCACGCTCTCAAAGCGGGGCTGTTCAACGCGGCGGGTTCGGTCACCATCAACCAAGTTCATGTGCTTGCGGATCGACGGACGGGTGCCTGGAACGTCGCTATGCCGAACTCGGGGTTTACTATAACTCAAACCCTCTTCTTCGATGGCAATGGTGTGCTGCAGCTCCAGATTACGAAACAGGGAGCTGCCACTAACGCGGGTTGTTGCGCAAGCGGGGCCGGGACTACGTTTCCCGCCGCCGGTGGACAGCCTGGGCCGATTTCGGCCACCACTCCGTACCAGTAATGAGAAAGGAACGTATATGTTTAGATACATCGGTTTAATGGTTGGGCTAGCCGCAAGCCAATTAGTCGCAGTCGAACACGACACGGCTACTATCCTGCCTGCCGCGGGCCTGTATGTCGCCGGAGAGCCCATCGACCTTGCATTGACGCTTCGCAATGAGTCCGGCGCGCCCCTGGGCCTGCCGGGTTACCCGCGCTTCACCAATGGCCCGAATCGGGACGGGGTGAGCCTAAGAATCGCCGGTCGCGCGCCATCTGCACACACCGGCCAGGACGCTTACGATAAACTTCTCGCCCAGCGCGGGCTCCCTCAAGGACCCGCCGCTTGGTGGGGGTGCTGCGGGATCTCGCAATACCAACTCATCGGGGCGCACCAGACGCTCTCTGTAAAGATCTACCTCCAGCAATTCATCGGCGACCTTGACCCAGGCGACTACCAGGTAACGTACAGCGTCGATATCCACCCCACCTATCAGACCTCAAAAACCGCCGAAGGCCCATGGGAAGGGAAGGGCGCCTTCAGGATAACAATCGTCGCAGGAACCGACGACATGCTTTCCGCGGCCCTGGCAAGGCATGCAAAGCCGGGAACCGACTACTGGTCGCAAAAGGAAAACATCGAGGGCCTCGTGCTAGTCAAGTCGCCGGCGGTCATTCCCTTCCTCACCCAGGTGGCCACGGGGGGCGAGAAAAACGTGATACTGGCGCTGGCGAGATTCAAAGGGAACCACGACGCCGAGGCGTTTGTGCTAAAGAAACTGCGAACGGGCGACGCCAACGAAATACTGGCATCCCTCGCGGTGCTTCAAGAATGGAGATACGTCTTGCCTGAGAGCGAGACCTGGAGCCTGCTGACTCTACCCGATTCGATGTCCGCCGTAAGGGTCGGCGCGATTCTGTACATTGCGGGCCTGCCGGGCGATGTCTACCGGTACCAGCTGAGGAGCCTCCTAAACGATCCCAACACAAGCGTCGCCAAGACGGCCGCTAGTGCCTACAAGGCACACGAGACCGGCGAACAAAGGTAACTGTCCCTCAGCTACGGCCCACCTGGCGCTACTGCTGACAGTGGCCGATCGGTTTCACGGTAAGCCCCGCCCCGGTGAGTCACAGTGAACGTCACCTTTTTCACTGCGGGTGCCTATCAGGTGATTGCGAACGTACTCGACGGATCCGGGTTGCTTTCCCCGTGGGCCACGATGGGGACGTGAACGGTCTCACAAGCCGTCCCAACGTTTACCATGAGTTCCCCGTCGCCGTCTTCACTTACACTGGTAACGGGAGGGACTACCACGTTCACGGAAACCTTCCAGCCCCAGAACGGCTTTAACTCGTCAGTATCGCTTTCCTACACTGGAAGGCCAGCCGGACTGACCTTCTCCCCGTCTTCGCCGACCCTTTCCGGCTCCCTGCCAATCAATCAAACTATTACCGCGACGGCATCAACCGCGACGGCGCCAGGTGATTACACGATCACGATTACGGCCTCGGGAGGAGGCGCCACCCAGACCGCAACTCTACCGGTCAGCGTCCAAACGTTTACCATAAGTCCGCCATCGCCGACATCGCTCACGCTGGGGCAAGGCGCCAATACGACATTCGTGGAAACCTTCCAGGCGCAGAACGGGTTCAGTTCATCGGTGTCACGGTCTTACAGCGGAGGGCCATCGGGACTGATTCGGGTTCCGTCTCCGTTTCCGGCTCATCGCCGATTAACCAAACCGTCACCGCAACCACCACCTCGACGGCTACGCCAGGGAACTACACAATCACAATTACGGCTACCGGAGGAGGTGTCACTCAAACTGCAACCCTGCCCGTCACCATCAATGCGCCACCGCTCAACCTTACGGACAACGGCGTCTTCGTTAGCAGCATCTACATCGCGGTGCTGGGGCGCGATCCGGATGAGGCGGGTTGGCTGGCGTGGGTCAACACGCTCAATCTCGGCGCCCAGACTCGCGATCAGGTCGTGAATTCATTCCTGACCGGCAGCGAGTATCAGTCGAAGTACTATGTGAATGGGCAGCAGCCGAGCAATACTCGATTTTTGACGGACCTTTACCAGAACGCTCTCAACCGCGCGCCGGACCAATCCGGCCTAAATGGGTACCTCGCGGAGTTGAGTTCGGGCTCCACGCGTTCCCAGATTGTCGAAACCTTTATAAGGCTTCAGGAATTCGACAACGTGCAGGGGATCCGCTGGGGGAACCAACGGAACGCCGGGGTCTCAGGGCGCGTCGACATGGGACAACGGCTACTATCAGCCGTCGCCGATACTCACCGGAATCTCGATAGGCTCTAGCCCGCAGAGCCCGGGTGGTGGCTCCGGCGGGAGCGGCGGTGCCGACGCATGTTCGACGGTCAATGGGCCGTGCGAAGACTATGCTGGAGGAGGCGGAGGTGGAGGGGGCGGGGGAGCCGCCGGCACGTTCTATCTCACAAGCTCAAGCGATATCACGATAGATGGCTCGGTTTCCGTCATTGGCGGGCAGGGGGGAGCAGGCGGGAGCGGAGGAGACGGGCTCAATGTTCAGTATCCTTGCGGGTGGGTAGGCGGGGTATGGACTTGCGAGGTCTACCCCCAGCCAGGCGATGGCGGCGGAGGGGGAGCGGGCGGCGCTGGAGGTAACATTATTCTTTCGGGCGTTAACGTGACGATCAGCGGAACTCTCGCGGCGCAGGGCGGCACAGGCGGCCCCGGCGGTGGCACCGGAGCGCCAACATACAACTATACGAACACGGCATCCAGCGGATTCCAGGGCGGCAACGGTGGCGGCGGACAAATCGCAATTTACTCCTCGGGCAATGTCACGGGAATTTCAGCGAGCGGCGGAACTGCAGCGACGTCGGCGGCCCCAGGAATGCCAGTTGTGACGATCAGTGGCAACGACCCGACGCCGGTTATTCAGACGATCACGCCGTCAACCTTTGAAGGCCGGTTCGGTCGGAGTGCCGGTGACGATCACCGGGAGCGGGTTTGGCACAAATCCATCAATCGTGATCTCGGGAAATGGAGTCACAGCAGATGTTGACCCCAACAATCCCCCTAGCGACACACAAATCTCGGCGTATTTCAACATAGACCCAAACGCTGATCCAACAGTCAACGTCTCGGTGCTCTCCAGTGGGACAGCGACAGTCAACTTCGCCCCCGCTCCGGGCGCGCAGCAACAGAGCAACTCTAAGCCCGTAAATGTCGTAACGAGCGGATGCGCGGGATGCACGTACCTCCAGTACCGCGCCTTTATCCGTGCCAACTGGGTACAATCGCCCGCTGGCTGTTTGGCTGGAAATGACCAGGTACCCTATGTGCCCGTTCCAACACCTGGCTCCACGCCGTTGTTGGTCCGTGGAGATAACCGGAATTTTCAGTGGCTCCCCCAGAACACTCCAAACCCGGCCCTGCCGAATTTCCCAGGCGGTCCCGCTTTTCGCGTCTACGAGCCCATAACTGTCAGCCCATTGCCGGGTGGGGGTTGGATTACCTCGATCGGAGGCAATCCGGGTTATCAGGGCGTCAGCCGCGAATACGACGGCGACTCACTGATCGCCGACCTAACGGATATTGACCCCGCCGGGACCGGCCTGATCATCGACAACAGAATTGTGGACACTCGTCGCCGACCGACATGCTGGATGTCGCCGGCACCATCGCCGCTCAGCAAATCAAAGTGGAGGCGAGCGTGCCCGACTATGTGTTCGAGCCCAGCTATCACCTCCAACCGCTGTCGGAGGTAAAGCAGTTCGTCGAAGAACACCATCACCTGCCCGATATCCCCTCAGCGTCCGAGGTCAAGGAAAAGGGCCTCAATATCGGCGACATGGAGGCCAAGCTCCTTGGCAAGATCGAGGAACTCACCCTTCATATGATCCAGGCGGAGGAGCGCAACAACCGGCTGGAAGAGCGCAACGACCTGCTCGAAAAGCAGTTACGAGGCCTCCAGGAACGCTTGGCTCAACTGGCCCCGGCAACCGGAAATACAGAGAGTAAATGAACAGCGGTGAATCCTTTAATGGAGTTATCGGAAGGAGGCGCGAAATGATGCTCCCTACGACTGCGAGAGGTCGGATCCACATTTGCATTTGGTCGCTCATTTCAACGACGGCGGTTGCCGGGATCTTCGCGCAAACCGCTGTGACGCCGCCGAAGACCGGCTCGATCCAGGGGACCGTCGTCGGATCGGACGGTACACCCCTCGCGGGAGCGCGCGTCTCCGCGGGCCTCAAGGCCAACGTCGCCACCATCAAAGCACCTCCGACCTTGCTGACCAAGATCACGAACAGCGTCACGGCGAGCCCCGGAAACACCTTCTCTGTCTCCGGTCTTCCCGCCGGCGCTTACGTTCTTTGCGCCGAAACATCCTCACCCGGATGGCTCGACCCCTGCCACTGGTCGGCAAATATGCCGGTGATCAACCTCGCTGCAGGCCAGAATCTGGCGGGTCAAACCGTCGTGATGACCAAAGGAGCAGTAGTTCAGGTTCGGATCAACGACCCATCGAAAGTCCTCACCACCCTCCCTGGAGCGTTCACCCACGACGTCGAAGTGCTCGCCCTCGGCGCAAACAACCTCTATTACAATGCGCGCGTCATCTCCACGGACGCGACCGGCCGGACCCACGAGTTGACGCTCCCGTTCAATGCCAGCCATACATTTATCGTCCGCAGCCAGCAGTTCGCGCTTGCGGATTCCAACGGAGCAGCCCTGCCGGCCGCGGGCCACACCCAGCCGCTGCAGATCTCCTCCAGCGCAGTTGTTCCCCAATTCGTTTACACCGTCACGGGAAGACTGCATTGAGCGTTCGATGAAGAGAGATGACACAAAGGGAAAGTCGGGACAAATGAGGATCACCGCACCCGTAGGATCGTTGGCCGCCATTGCCGCTGTGTTTTGCGCGCCCGTCGTTTTGTTCTCCCAGGACGTGAGCAATGTAACGCTCCCGAACACGACCGTCACGTCCGGAGGCTACTCATATCAGGCGACCAATTCCATCACCGCCAATTCCTTCGTCGTGGATAGTGGCGCTCGCGTGACACTCCAGGCCGGCAGCGTGATCACCTTAAATCCCGGCTTCCAAGCCTTGCAAGGCTCTTCCTTTGTTGCCTCCGTCAACCCGATCTTCACACCTGGCAGCCCGTTGTCGACCTCCGCCAGCACCAACATCGCGCAAGCCCCAACATTAACCGTCAACGTTCTGCCGCAAAGCGGCGGCACGATTGCTGGCGGAGACATCTACCTGCAGACCTACGGATCCAATGGCACTTTCCACCAATGTCCCATCAACTTCACCGTAAGCCCAAGCCAACTCACCATGACCGACTCGGGGCAGGAAAAGCCGGTTCCTTCAGGCAGCACCTCGGTGATCACAAACTCCACGGGCGAGTGCTACGTGGCCGGCGCGAGTGCTATCGGCTGGGCGACCACCCTGTCTACGAATTCAAGCGGCGCCAGCTTGACGCTGGACATAACGTTTCCGATCGCCCCGTCCGTTCAGTATCCATTCACCTATGTAATCACGGAGGACACCTACGACAGCAATGGCGTCCTGTCGCCCCTCGAATACCTGGGCACGATTGCGGTATCCGTCGGACAACCGACCCTGATTCTGACGACGACACCTTCGTTAGTAGTCGCTCCTGAAAATCATTACACTCAGTTCCAAACGAACCTCGTTGGAGTGAACGGCTTCACTAACTCGACCCAGATAACCATCGCTAATGAGCCGTACTCTGAAACGACGATATACCTTCCCAACGGGACAACCTACGCCCCCAATGGGACGGACGGTCATGGAAATCCCGCTTACTCGTTCCCGGTGCAAGTGAATCCGCTGCTCAATACGGGTACACAAATCATCCCTTGGGAAATAATGTCCGCCTCCTACACGGTAGCGGGGGCAAACTCCCCGCAGGGCCTATTAGTGAATATCACGGAAAACCAGCCCTCCACCATCACCCAAACCATTACCTCCAGCCCCACCGGACTCACACTGGCCGTCGACGGCGCCCAGTGCACCACGCCATGCTCCGAACAATGGGTGCCTAGTTCCCAGCACACCATATCCGCGGGGAGTTACTCGCCATCCTCAGGCACGTTTTACACATTCCAAAGCTGGTCGAACGGAGGTGCCGCCAGCCAAACCGTCTCGCCAAGCAGTTCGACCACTTACACCGCCGCCTTCAGCGTGCAATACTATCTCAGTGTCTCGGCAAGCCCGGCAAATGGCGGGACTGCCAGCGTATCGGGCGGTTGGTTCAGTGCCGGCCAGGGCGTGACGATTACGGCGACGCCGGCGACCGGGTATGCATTTTCTGGATTCACCGGTTGCGGCCTGAGTGGAAACAGCCCAACGCAGACGTGCTATATGACCGGTCCCGAGAACGTGGTGGCGAACTTCGGCAACGGCACTTCGGGCCAAGTCTCCGGCGGTGCCCTCAGTGGCATCATAACCTCGACCACTGTCCCTGCCTTCCCGAATGTCCCACGGCCATCGGGCAACCTGCAGAGCTTTTCCCCGCAGGCGAGTGTGCTCATCAACAAGAACACCATAAACACCAATCAGGGCTTACCTGGTGCCACGATTCAGCAGAACGGTGGGAACAACGTCGCGATCTTCAACGTCTCAAATGTGTCCATACCAACTGGTGTCACTGTGGAGGTTGGCGACTTCGACTACGTGGTGCTGAACTCGGCTGGGCAGATTTCGGTGGGCGGAACGCTTCAGTCTGACGGGCCGCGGCTGGCACTGCTTAGTACAGGTGACCAAACCGTGACAGGAACTCTCCAAGCTGTCGGACAGGCCGGGGTAAACGGGGGAAAGGGAGGGAGCGCCACAGTATACAACTACTCGCCCGCAGGCGCCGGCGGGACTGGCGGAAGCGGCGGCAACGGCGGGTCGGCAAGCGCGAGCACCAACGGATTTAATGGCCAAGGTGGGGCCGGGCTCGGCGGAGGGTGCGGAGGGGGATGGGGTACATGTGCCGCTGGCGTTAACGGCAACGGACCCACAAATAGCCCGGGGCAGCCGACCTTCAAAACGTCAGCGAGCGGGTGCCCGAATTCGGGCGGGTCGGCCGGCGGGAGCAACGGAACCTTGGGCGTCAAAGGAGGCGGGACTGGGCCAGCCGGCAGCTACTCGCTGGGAACCGCCTTCGGCGCGTCTTACGTTGGACTGAACCCGCAGCCCGCCGGCGGGGGATCGGGCGGGAGCGGGGGATGCTCCTGGTACGAATACTACACGGGCACGGCCGACGTTTACGACGCTGCTACCGGCGGCGGAGGCGGAGGAGGAGGTGGTGGCGGTGGCACGTTTGTTTTCTCGACCACCGGAACCCTCTCAGTGACCGGCTCCATTAACGTCAACGGCGCAAACGGAGGGAGCGGTGGCAACGGGTCCAATAGCCTGGGCTGCGGGGACAACGGTGGGGACGGCGGCGGCGGGGGTGCTGGCGGAGCGGGAGGCTTCATCGTGCTGCAGGCCACCTCGGTGCAGGTCTCGGGGCTTCTCCAGGCCTCCGGCGGAAACGGCGGGGCCGGCGGCACCGCTGGCACCTCCTGCGGCGAAGCGACCGAGGCAACGAACGGCTACTACGGCGGTGGGGGAGGGGGTGGCCGCATCGTGGTGGTCTCGCCCAACAAGGTCCAGGGAGTCACGGCAAGCAATGGGTCCGCGGCGTCTTCGTACGGCGGCGGAAGCCCGACCATAGGCGTCGAGCAGGCGTCGGCTTGCACCCCGACAATTACCAGCATCCACATCAATGGCCAGGCAACTAACACGGTTATCGCCGGCACCAACGGTACGATCTCCATCTACGGCTCCTGCCTTGGCAGCGCGACATCGATTAGCAGCGATGGGGCCGGTCTTCAGTTTACATCGGTGACATACGCCTCGGACGGGGAGGTCGATGCGACGTTCCAGGCCAGCAGCTCTGCGAGTACAGGCGTGCGCAATGTGACTGTGACGACCGTGAACGGGACGAGCTCGATGTCGACCTCCGCCCAAGTGGTCGTCGTCGCGGCCGGACCGCCGACGATTTCCGGTTCTCAGGGACTATGGTGGCTTGGTCAGGCTGCAGTAAACGATAACTGCAGTCCCCAAGATCCGAATCCCGACCAGAACGGAATACCACAGAACCCCTGCTACTACAACTCGACGCAGTTGACGGTAACACCGGTGCAGGGAGGGGCACCGCCGTCCTCCAGTTCACCGGCCGTATGGTCACTGGCCGATCCACTCACCGGGCAACCTCCTACTTTTGCTAGCTTTCGGTGCAACGACACCGCATGCAGTAACGTTGCAATCACCGCTACCTCCCAACCATCGATCTGTAGCACAACTGGCAACGTTCAGGTCCACGTAACACTCTCGGGCAGCACAAGCGCGCCCTTTCCTCTTGTAATCGACTGGCCGCAAACCACCGCTCTAGTCGCGACAAGCGACCTGGGATTACCGGCTGGGTATCTCTCAATGAACACGCTCCGACTTGTGTCCCAATGTCAAAACAGCATGTTCTATATCTATTGGCACGAGGAGTTCCCAACCAATGGCGCGGGCAACGTAACGCCATATAACACTTGCAGCTCCAGTTCCGGGTGGACTGATCCCATCTCACAAGGCAACTGGGGCGCCGGCACAACGGACGCAGGCGGAATTTTGCAGGGCAATCCGCCGGCCACCGCCTTCGACGGGATCGCGTATGCCTGTGGTGCTGGGGCACCGTGCACCCCGGCCGCGACAATTCCAGGATCACTAATGATACCCCCGCAGCCCTTAAACACGACCGCCAACGCCTGGTCGTACCAGTTCATTTTCGTCGGCTCACAGGACACACAGACTTTGGGGAAATACTGGCCCGCAGCACCCAACAAGCAGGTCCGGTACACGGACCACGGGCGAGACGAGTTGGGAACATGGACTTGTCCAAGCCAATGAACGGGCGCCTGCCAAGGCGGCACCTCTGCAGGAGCAGAGACCCTATGTTAAGGATGACTTCAGAGGACCAATATATCGGAATTGAAAGAAGATCTATATCGGAATTGAAAGAAGATCGATTATGATGCTCACGTCCTACTATAAGGGAGACAATCTCCCATGCTCAGTAACGAGCATAATTAAACCCTTCGGAGTGGCCGCACTGCTCATGGCGGCCGCGTGCGCCTTAAACGGCACGTCCATCGCCGACCAAGCATCCACGGTCGTTGTTGGGGAAATCCTCTCCGGACAACAGAGTGGGCGCTCAGCCAATTTCACACTCTCCATCGTGCGAACGCTGAAGGGCAGCGCAAGCCCCGGCAGTACGATCGGTGTTAACGCGGCGGTTTCTCAGTCCGCTTACAGAGACCTGACCGGCAGCTACGGAATGTGGTTTGTGGGCACGGCGGGCGGTCAGTCAACTCTATTGCCGGTGCAGGCTGGCTTATTCGATAGCGCATATTATCCCCTGTCAAAGGGAGTCTCACCAGCAGTTCTCGCAACGACCGCGCCAGCTGTTTCTCTGGACGATCAAATAGCTCTTGAAACGGCTGCCGCTCTTCAATCATATAGCACGCCTCTCCAATTCCAACTCTTGACGGCCGGACTGCTGGGGACCGCGGATAGTCCTCTGACCCAGAACGTGTTCGAGTTGCTCCATACGAGCGCCGACCCTGAACTCAGATTTGTCTCGCTGGCGCGCTGGCTGCGGAACAGGAATGACACGTCCGCACTAGCAGAACTCGCGAATAATGTCAGCCTCACTTCAGGACTGAAAGCAACTTTTTTCCTCGTTCCGGCAGTCTTGGGGCGGCTCGACTCCAATCCCGTTGCTATAGGCTATCTCGGCAAGATCGCGGGTTCAACCCAACCGGACCTGCAGCGGGCTGCCGCCACAGCGTTGACGCATATCCACACGCGGGAGACGTTGCCCTTTCTTGCTCAGTTGCTGGACAGTGGAGACGCTCCAACGCGGGAGGCCGCTATGCGCGGGATGAGCCGCTTCGTCGATAACTTGCCAATTACGACACCCGACAACATTCTTAGTGGAAAAGCACCCCTACAAAAAGGAACAGCTCCTTATCGCACATCACAGACGGATCGCTATTCTCTCTCCGCACGTTCCCTTGCTCAAGCACCTGAGGGCGAACCAGCATTCTTGCAGTTCTGGAAATCGTGGTGGATGACTATGAAAGGGCAGTTGGCTCCATAAGTACCGAGCGCCAGGAGCGGCCGGACACGTAAATCATGTCATTGTGCCGTAAGCACGACATGAACCCCTCTGGCGTGGAGCCCTGGTTTGTTTCAACGTGCTGTCAAACGGAACCTGCTACTGCCGGCCTTGAGAGTAACGCGGGGATTGGAACGGCAAGCCCAGCAGCCCTTTTTCCCCTAGGCGGAGGCTTGGGCATTAAGCAACTGTTCTATGACGGAGGCTCGGGCAACAGTGAATGGAATATGGGACTAGGCGTTGACCTTGCGTTGAATGGACAGGCCGGAACGGTCGACTTGTTCCTAGCGAGCGCCGGCGTTGGCCCAGCGGCCTTCAATGTCGTCCGCGCGAATAATTCATCGTACCCATTTAATGGATACACGACGATGCTGACGGTGCAGAATAGTGGCAACGTGGGCATCGGCACTACGACGCCGACGGACATGCTTGATGTCGCCGGTACGATCGCCGCCCAGGAAATCAAGGTCGAAGCGGTCGTGCCAGACTTCGTGTTTGAACCCAGCTATCACCTTCAGCCGCTTTCAGGTGGACGCCACGTTCCAGGTGGCCGGCTCAGCAAACGGCGGGAACTACAACCTAACGGTGTCAACCATTAATGGCACGAGCAACGCGGTGCAGATAAGCGTAGTTCCCCCCACCCCCGTGATCACGAGCTTCACTCCTAATCCCATCCAGATCGTCAGCACAAGCATACCGGTATCGTTCACGGTTGGCGGTTCCGGACTTGGGTCAGGCACGCCAACATTGAGCCTCTCGCCATCAGGCGGAGCAACGATTGTCAGCGTGAACGCAACGTCGAATCAAGGCACGACGGTCACTGGCACCCTTTTGACTCAGACGTCAGGCACCTACACGCTCAGCCTCATCCCAAGTGGTGGAAACCAAGCAGCCACCACAACAATCACTTTGCTTGCTGGTCCGCCGGCAATCTCCGGAATCAACGGAGCCCCCGTGCCCGGCGGGATCTGGTGGCTCTACGACGGGTTTGTCCCAAACAACGGCTACTATGACTTCGTCCAACTCGCCGTCGTCCCTGGCGTAGGAGGAGCGCCACCGAGCCAGAACACGCCCGCCATTTGGGCCGACCTCCAAAACTCAGGACTCATCTCCATCTCCTGCAACGACCCGACCTGCGCAACCGTTACTGTCCACTCCAATGAACCGGTGTCTGGGGAGTGCCCAGTCGCGAACGTCACGGTCACCCTTGGCGCCGCCACGAGCGCAGCCACGCCACTCACAATCGACTCGCCAAACGCGCTGGCACTTGACCCAAACACATTCAACGCCAACCCGCTGGACAGCCCGCTAACTCTCAACGGTCAGACCGGCTACGTCACGAGTATGGTCTATAACGTGGTCTCGGCATGCGGTAATCTTATGCAGCATCCCGCAGTCAATGAACAGTTTCCAAGCCTTTATGGCCAGCCAACCGCCCAGGGAACGTGCTCGGCAAACCCAAACAACTGGCCCTTCATCTCACAAAGCGGCCAAAGCTTCTGGGACCAAAACAACGGGTTCTTCGGCACCGACTTCATCGACACGCTTGCCACCGCGGCGGCCCCGGGAACGCTGGCACCTCAACCCCTGGTGCCGCAGGACCCGCTGCTGCAAGCACCGCTGATCTGGCAAACGCAGGTCTTCAGAGTTGGGTCCGACACAATAGGGCAAGGGGCCCAAGTGCAGCTGGACTACCAGACCTCCTACCAAGACCATGGAAGAAATCTCGGAGCAATACCATGTCACTAGTAAAAACGTTCCTCTCGCTTCCCGCAGTCGTGCTGCCTCTCTACGCGGCCACGACCCAGACGGTCGCTGACCGAGCCGACGCCGTTGTTGTTGCAGAAATCGCGTCGGGGCAGCAATCCGCTGCCTACGCGACGTTTTCGCTTCTCGTCACCCGTACAATCAAGGGGAACATCGCGCCGGGAGCGATGATTAGCGTGGAGTGGAAGAACGCAGCGACCGTCCCGTCCGCCACGACGTTGAGTGGAGAATTCGGGATGTGGTTTCTCGCAGCGGGAACCCCTAGCCTCTGGGAGTTGCTTCCATACAGTTCGGCGGGGCGAGCCCGCCCACTCGAACTGGCACACTATCCGCTTCCGACGGGGCCCGCTCCGCCTGAGGCCACGCCAGGCATCTCAGCCAGCGAGATGATGGCCGCCGAGCTTGCAACAGGTGTCGCGCAGTTCAGCGCCTCCCCCCTTAACGGGCAACTCTCGGACATGGGCCAGGCAATATGGTCGGTACCTGACTCCCCGACAATGACGACGATTTATCAACGCTTGGCTGGCAGCTCGAACCGTGATGCCAGGACTCTCGGCTTGGCCGGCCTTATAAGGACAGGCGACGTCAACGCCCTGTCCCAAGCGCCGAGAACGACCGGCGACACCGCTAAACTGTATTTTGGGGTCCAGTATGCCACTGCCCTGCGTGGCTTTCGTAACTCCAAAGGGGTCGATACGCTCGGCATGTTTGCGACAAGCCTCGACTCGTCCCCCGGCGTACAGGCCCTCGCTACAGACGCGCTCAGGGCGATCCACACTGCTGGCACCCTTCCCTACCTGGCGACCCTGCTCGACAGCGCGGATCCGGGTCTCCAAAGCAAGGCGATCGCCGGTTTCAGTGCATTCGTGGAGAACCTTCCCACAGACACGCCCGACAGAGACGTAGACATGACGTGGATGACCCCTCAGGGCCCTGCCCCATTTCGAACAGGATCCGTAGAACCGTATCTAACGATAACCGGCAAACCTAAAGCCCCGACAAGTCAGTCGGACTGCGCGTCGTTCTGGAAGACATGGTGGCAAGCCAACCAGAGCCAACTCCTCGGCAAATGAGGGCATATCCGAGCCGTGCGATCTAGGCCGGGTCCGTCGGCATCGGCACTACGTCCCCGACCGACGCGCTGGACGTCAATGGCACCATCGCCGCGACGGAAGTCAAGGTTGAAGCATCCGTTCCCGATTACGTATTTGAATCCGGCTACCGGCTTCAGCCGCTGTCGGAAGTGAAACAGTTCGTCGAAGAGCACCACCACCTTCCCGACATTCCGTCGGCCACAGAAGTCAAGGAAAAGGGACTGAGCCTCGGCGAAATGCAAGCCAAGCTCCTTGGCAAGATCGAGGAACTCACTCTTCACATGATCCAGGCCGAGGAGCGCAACAACCGGCTGGAGCAGCGCAATGACCTCCTCGAAAAGCAGGTTCAGAGCCTTCAGGAGCGTTTGGCGCAAGGCGCCCCGGTAACCGGCGATCCAACAAAGAAATGAATCGGCTACCAAACTCCACCTTGGACAGTCATGAAAGGACCCGTGCAATGATATTTCATCCCTCGGAACGTAGCTGGACTCGATTGCTCCGCACTTGCGCTGTAGTGGTCGCAGTAGCAGATGTGGCCGCTTTCGCCCAGTCGAATCTTGGGTCCATCCAAGGAACGGTCGTCGGCTCCGATGGTACGCCAATCCCGGGCGCCCATGTGTACGCCGCTGTCAAAGCGACTAACCAGAAAACTGCGGTACCGCCAACCCTGATGAGCCGTATCCAAGCCGCGGCTATCGCGGGGCAAAGCGCGGTGGGCTCCGCCTCGGTCGGCACCAAAGTGACGACGCCAACCCAAACGAGTGCATTTCTGATCTCCGCAGTTCCCGCCGGAGCTTATATCCTCTGCGCCCAAACCACCACGCCCGGCTGGCTTGATCCCTGTCATTGGTCGGCATCCCTACCGACGATCACCCTCGCCGCCGGTCAGAATTTGACGGGACAAGTCGTGATGATGGCCAAAGGTGCCGTCGTCCTGTTCACGATCGTCGATGTCGGCAAGCTACTTCCAACGACGATATCCAATACAGCGATGCCGCAGGGGGCAAGAATTCCCGCGATTCCTCAGGACGTGGAGATCATCGCACACGCCTCGAACAGCGCCTACTACAACGCTCAAATCGCCTCGATCACCGCGACAGGCCAAACGCGCCAACTGACGCTACCCTTCGGCCTGCCTCACACCGTCACTGTCCGCAGCCAGCAGTTCTCGCTCCTCGACGCAACCGGCATGCCCGTGGCCGCGGCTGGTGAGAGCCAAACCTTCCAGATTCCGGCAGGCGCGGCCCCGCCCCAATTCACCTACACAATCGTGGGCAAGGCACATTGAGGTCCGGACATGGCGAGAAAGAAGGGTCAATGCGAAATGGAGACCAACAGGTTGGTAAAGTTACGTGGTTTCATTGTTTTTGCTGGGCGGGAACCGGCCCGCGCCCGGTCTTTTCTGGGTCTCGTGCTCCTGACCGCCTGCGCGACGGTCGCGCTCCCGCAGTCCGGCCCGACTAACATGACTCTGGGTAGCACCACAATGAACTCTGGCACGGCTGCCTATCAAGCATCGAATACTATTACGACAAATGGGACGTTCACCGTAGGCGGAAGCGCTAGCGTCTTGCTACAGGCGGGAATCCAGATCACCCTTACACCGGGTTTCAACGCGACTGCAGGCAGCGCAGCGACCACGTTCCACGCTGCAATAGGACCTCTGGCCTCCGGAATAGCGCAAGTCGCAGGAACCCAGCAGGTCAATTCGGCCGCTACGGACCCATTTACGTTCACTGATCCTCTTGGGGCGCAACTCATCGCCGGCGGTGATATCACATTCGTGTTGACCAATGGTTCCGGCATAGTCACGAATCAATGTCCAGTTGAGTTCGTCGTCAACTCTGGGAATCCAGTGACGATAAGCCTGAGCCTCCTGGATGCGGCACCGGGGGTCTATACCGACAGCACCTGCACGATTAACCCATCCGCTTCGTATGTCACGGTTGGGTCCGAAACAGTCACCATCAGCCTGAATGTTGCATTCAGCGTTACGGGAACATACTACGTAAACTCCGATGCCATCGATACTTCCGGAACGCTGCTGCCTTGGCAGACGCTCGGTACATGGAATGTGACCGTGCCACCGCCGCCGACGCTTACACAGCCCGGCAACGTATCGTTGACAGTGGGCACGAACGACCAGCCAGTTTCGGTCTCTGAGAACATCAGCGCACCCAATTACAGCGGATCACTCTCGCCGGTGCAATATGCGTCATATTACATCGACTCTAGAGGCTACTATTATTACCCAGCCACCAATGTTCTCTTGAGCCTGCCTTCATTTACCGTCAACTCTGGGGTCGGCGTGATGTCCGGCCAAGGCCAAGCCATGATGAACGCCGAAACCGTTGGCCATTACGAATTCGACTACTACATTGCAAACCCGAACGGCACGGGGAACCTATACTTCACGGTTACAATGACCGTCAACTCGGCGCTACCTTTGATCACAGGCTTTTCGCCCAACTCTGGCTCACCTGGCTCGACCGTCACGATCTACGGGGCCAGCTTCGGCAGTTCGGTCTCGGCGATCGTCGTCAACATCAGTGGAAAGGCCGCGACGGTGACAAGCGTGGGCTCAAGCGGAACTGTGATCACTGCGATTGTTCCCAACACAAACAGCGGCCAGTTGCAGGTATACGTGGAAGGCGTAGCAGCACTAGTGTCTCAAGGCCTTAACACGACTTTCTATGTTGTCGGGGCGCAATACCAACTCACCACTTTTGTGAATCCGCCCAGCGCTGGGACAATTACGCTCAGCCCTCCGGGGCCCACATACGCGAGCGGCCAAGTAGTTACGGTCCAAGCTTCGCCGACGAGCGGTTACCTGTTCAATAGTTTCAGCGGTAACCTGAATGGCGCAACGAACCCGCAGAATTTGACGATGACAGGGCCGATGACGGTTACCGCCAATTTCATTCCACAAACTTTCAACATCTCCGATACGACTATCCTACCTGGAACGCAAGGCGCAGCTCAAGGGACGAATGGCCTGCCCGCTACTGTGTCAGTCACAACGGTCGCCGGGCTTCCTAGCGGTGCCTCATGGTCTGTGTCGCCCTCTAATTCGATCCCGACCAACTCCGCCTTTGACTTGAACGTTCAGGTGCCCGCCAGCACTGCGATAAGTGACTATCCCGCTCAAGCCAACCTCTCCAATGGATCGTGGAGCAATCAGTTCATTGTGCATGTCCGGCCCTTCCAGGTGTTTGGTTACCCCACATCTCCCCAACCGGTGACGCAGTGGGGACCAGCGGTGCAGTGCCCGGTGCAAGTAACTACTAACACTCGCGGGACGATTAGCATCGGGGTGACTGGCACTGGAATACCGGGCATCGCCGCCTTCGCGGACCCGCTCTTGAGC
Organism: Terriglobia bacterium; assembly: GCA_963747535.1. GTDB lineage: Bacteria > Acidobacteriota > Terriglobia > Bryobacterales > Bryobacteraceae > CAVVFX01. The sequence goes on along the minus strand of CAVVFX010000020.1, from coordinate 659,629 downwards.
AGCGGAACATTCAACGTGCGGATTGTAGCGTCGGATTTAGTGCCGCCGGGAAACTACTCCCTGCCTCTCACGGTCCAGCAAAATCTATACACACAGAATATCAGTATCCCGCTTTCGATAACGGCTGGACCAAGTTCAGATCACTTCACCCTACACACGAATCTCGGGCAGCTTTCGATAGACGACTACTGGACCACATTCAACGACGCCGGCTACTGGATACCGGGTTGCGACGAAGCGTTGACTCTGAGGCAGTGCCTGCAGCAGGTCGTCTCAACGGGCACCAACAGCTATGTCGCCCAGGGTGTCACAGGTGTGCGACTCAACGTCACCGCGCAGTCATTTGTCGCTGGAAGCAGAAACCACCCTTGGGACACGACCCATGCGCTCGACAATCCGCCCATCTGCGGAAGCGCCCCCGCCACTCAGGGCTGCGGCCAAGTGACCGACAACGGTGGACCGGTAGACACGTTCTGGAGTAACTTCAACACACTCGTCCAGGATCTGAGGAGCTATGGCATCCGCTATGTCGTACCTGAGCTGGGAGTCGATGGATACACGGTCCCAGCGCCGATACCCTTAGGTGTTGCTAAACAATAATCTGTACAATCAGTCGAGACATGAAGTCAGGAGCGAGGCAGTAGCGTGTAGTTCCAATCGGGATGCAATTTGTGTCGTTTGAGGCGCAGTTGGTCAATGTCGTCCTTCGAGACCTCGACACCGGTGTCATATTGATTAGTGTCTAAGACTGCTTTGACCTTGAGTCCAGTGCTCGTCCGAGTGCCGCCTATTAGATTCACCACGGTTTCGAAGTTGATCAAGGGCTTACCCTTCCAGTTCAGGCTTATGAAGGAGAATAACCGGTGCTCGATCTTGTTCCACTTGCTGGTGCCCGGCGGATAGTGACAAACGGTGATCGCCATCCCTGTTTCATCGCTTAACGCTTGGAGATATAGCTTCCATGCCCGCGTCCGGGCGCCATTACTGCCTCCACTGTCGGCGCAGATGAGCAACCGTGTCGCTCCCCGGTAGTGCCGCTTTCCATCCAGACGCCACCACCGCCTGATACTCTCGGCAGCGAACTCCGCCGTGTCATGAGTAATGCCGACGTTGACCACGGCTCGATTTCGCGCGATGTCGTAAGCACCGTAGGGAATGGCTTTTCCCTCCCCAAGGTGCGGAAAGTCATGCACCGACACCCGATCGGCCTTTCCCTGGGGCAACCATCTGCGACCCGCGTTTTTAAAGGCCCCGACGAGTTCCTTCTTCTTGGTGTCCACGGAAATCACCGGGTCGCCATCCCGCCGGAAGGATTTCACTTGCCGGTTCAGGTAGCGAAACTGGGCATCGCGGCTCGGATGTTGAGTACCTTCGCGCGTCTTCACGTTCGCTTGCAAGGTGTAGCCCATTTCCTCCAATAAACGACCCACGGTGACGCTGCTGATCAAGTGGCCAGTTCGGGACAATTCCTCAGCGATCATCCGAGTCGATTTACTGGTCCACCTCAGAGGGCTCATCGGATCTCCTGCGGTCGTCTCCTCGACGATCGTCTTGAGATGACTTGGCAACTCGGGGTCGGATTGCTCCACTTTCTTACGCCCGCCGCCCGGCTGACGAACGCGCTCGGCGGCCGTCCGCAGTTTCTTGCCAGTGCGCAATTCGCTCAGTCCTTGGGTAATTGTGACCCGCGACATTCCCGTTAACTGCGACAACCGGCTAATGCCTCCTCGTCCCAGTTGCAGGGCCTTCTCGGCTACGAACAAACGCGCTTGGTATTCATTCAGAGTCGCTAAGATCCGTAGCCATGTCTTTTCGGCCACGGCCGGCGTCACATCCCGACTGCGACGATCATTCACTAATTACAACATAACCTACATTTACTGTTTTGTACAGTTTATTATTTAGCATAGCCTTAGCGGGCTTCACCTCGGGTTGCACGAGCGACCCCGCCTACTTCTATCCGTGGGAACCATTCGGATATACCCAGTATATAGATCCAAAAAATGGCGCCGTGTCCTACCCTTCGGATTGCCAATCTGACTCTAGAGGCTACGTCTTCGGCGTCCACACGCCCTCCGACATGTTCTGGGGATGGGGCAACGCGCCCGGTTCGACCCCGGACAAATACTACGGCATTTTGGACAAGATGTTCCAGGCAATCCAAGGCGCCCAACTACAGTTGACCGAGTTCGATATCTACGGCGAAATTGACCCAGTGGATTTTCCGGTGGAGGGGCGCTGGATCCAGGACAATGAGGATCAGGGCTCCGGCAACAACAACGTTCTTAAAGAGAACGTCTACCTGAACGTCTGCGCCCACCTTGCCTACCATGGTCTCGTCGGGAAGAACGGGGAGTGTGTCGCAACTTATTCCACGACAGTTAATGACAAACCCCAGGTCTCGGGGACCACCCAGCAGTGGCAGGACTGCCCAGGGCCCTACGGAGATCAGTCCACCGGCGATTCCGCAATGTTCCCATATCAGTCCACCCTGATGCACGCTTTCGCGGGCGACTGGTTCGGACCTATCTGGGCAGACGAGAACCTAATTGGCGTTCTGACCTTCCCCTACGGGCCAGACTACATCTGCTACCCGCCGATAACGCAAGCCCATCTGGATCCAAACGTCTGGTTCACACTCGCCGAGCCGAACGATCTCGTGGTTCCCAGCAATGGCCTGTACAACGTCGTTCCTCCCTACGTAATTGACGTGCACGGCGCCATCGCGAACGGCCTCACGCCGTCTGGTCAAACGAGCGATCAATGGTGCACTAACCCCAACCCGCCCTACCAGCAGTACAAATGCTTTTGGCCAGACCCCAATATCGCTCAAGAAGGCTATACCGTACTCTACAACCTTGCGACGCAACCTCACCAGACGGTTAACGGGGATCCGGCGTTCACCATGCCCACAACCGCCCCGTATCCGATAATGATTGGAGAAACCTTTCCAAACGAGCCGGGCTGCGACGACCCTCCTGTCACTTCCGGCACCACAACCCTGATTGGAGCGTCCGAGGAGTACCAGGGGTTTATGGACAGTGCGCTCTTTAGCGCGATGGGTGCCCAAGTGATCTTTCGACCGTGGCACTACTTGTCGGTATACAACGGCGGCGGTAACCCCTGCATGAACCCGAATACGCCTCCCACGATTGGATTTCTGTCCGGCGGCCCTTACCACACCTACGAGAACCAGTAAAACAATGCGAATCTTCAAGGTTATTTTCGTCGCCGGATCACTCGCCGTGGCTGGGCTGAACGGCCAGACAGCGGGTTCCGTTGCGGGCACAGTTCTGGAGGATGGCGCGACCCCCATTGCCGGGGCAACGGTGTCCTATAGGGGCTCCGGACATATCCAGAGGGGCCCTTCCGGCGGCGTGAGTTACCTGCGGCCTCAGGTTTTCGGCAGCGTGAAGTCCCGCTCCGACGGAACATTCTCCATATTGGGCCTTCCCCCGGACCGGTACACCATCTGCGCGGCAGGCACATTGCCCATCCACATCTCCTCCTGCGCGTGGAACACGACGGACCACCGCGTGTCTGTAACAACTGGCCAGAACGTAACTGGGCTTAAGCTCAGCGTTCCCCGCGGGGCGCTCCTCGCCATCACGATTGACGATGCGACTGGGTGCGCCGCGAGGTATAACAAAGCCCCTGTCTTCGCATTTGCGGGATCATTGTCAGCCCAGGCATACCCGGTCTCGGGAACGCCGGGCGCGTACCATTACCAAGTACTCGTGCCGAAGCTGGTTCCGCTCCGGATTGCCGCAAACCACCGCTGCAGCTTCACCGATTCTAGCAGCAACGCGCTCTCAGGCCTCGGTTTGTCCCTTCCCGCCCTGCAAGCGGAGAGTGGCAGCGTTACTATAATCGCCAAATAGGAGGCATAACATGCTACGTCGGACATTGTTCATTGTGTGGATCTTTACCGGAGCCTGCGAGGCCAGCGCGAGTCCTCCGACCGCAGCCATGCTCCGCGACCTGCCGGTAACTTTCGAGCGCAACCAAGGCCAATGGCCTCGCGGCGTCGAATTCGGCGCCCACATCACCGGGCACCGGTACACGTTCTCGGAGGATGGGATCACCATCGACGGGTCTGTCCGCCTCGAACTCGCCCGCCCTGCGCACGGGAAACTGGAGGGGTTTGATCGTGTAGGAACGAAAACCAACTATCTGGCTGGCCATGACCCCCACGCCTGGATTACCGGCGTCCCAAACTACCGCCGAATCCGACGTCGCAGCGCTTTTCCAGGGATCGATATTATTTTTTATGGCTCGCACGGGCAACTGGAGTTCGACTATGTGGTTGCGCCGGGCGCCAATCCCGCTCAAATCCATTTGCGGGTACGCGGGGCGCGTCTCGAATCCGTATCTGGAGGACTGAAGTTGATAACGGTATCTGGAGACGTGCTTCACCTCCAGGCGCCTGCCGCATACCAGGACACGGCAGCGGGTCGCAGAGTGGTGGACTGCGAGCTCAAATTGGATAATTCGGGCGAGGTCTCCTTCGCCGCGACTAATTTCGACCGAGCGGCCCCGTTGCTCATCGATCCGGTCCTGACCTACCTTGCGGTCCTTACGGAAAACTCCCTCCCCACCTTTCCCAACGCCAGCGTGACGGATGCTGCCGGGGCGTTTTATATTGCCGGGCTCGGGCTCATCCCAGCAACCGCCGGCACCCTCCGCACAACTACTTCGTGCAAGCCAATCGCGTTCTGCGGCGATGCGTGGGTGATCAAGCTGAATGCCGCCGACCACCAGGTCGCCTGGGCCACCTATTTCCCAAGCTCCGGGTCAGCCACTATGCGGTCCATTGGCCTCGACCCAGCGAGTGACGTGGTGATCGGCGGCGAGCCGGGCCCCGTTTTTCCGGTGACCCCGGACGCGTACCTCTCCACGCCGCCGCCAGCGGGCGGGGGATTTCTCGCCAAGCTGAATCCGACAGGAAGCGCCTTACTTTACGCGACATTCCTGGACCAGCCGCCAGTGTTCATGAAAATCGATTCTACCGGCGCAGTCTATTTCTCCGGCGGACCGGCTGTCGAGAAATTGAGCGCCGATGGCTCCACGATTCTTTATTCCACGCCCACACCGGGAGGGGTCGCACAAATCGCCGTTGGCGATACCGGGGCCCTCTACGCGGTCAGCGGCCCGTCAGCGCAGTTGGCGGTTACGCCGGGCGCCTACAAGTCCTCCGACGCCGATGGGCTCTATATCTTGAAGCTCGATCCGCACGGAAGCCCGGAGTTCGTTGCCAGCTTCAACCCCATGCCGGCCTTCGTTACGAACGGAGCCCTGCCTTCGGATATTGGGCTCGACTCAGTTGGCAACATCGTATTCACCAGCCCGGCGGCCGCCGGAATCCCGGCGGTGAACGACCCCGATCCTCAACCCAACGACTGCGGTTCGCAGCCGCCGTGCATGGCCTATGTTGCAGCTCTTGACCCCACCGGGTCTACCCTCCTATACTCGCGGCTTCTGGGCCACGGACAAGGCGAGAGGCTGGCCTTTGGCCCGAGTGGCGAAGTCTACGTTGCAGGCCAGGCGTACGGCGTGGACTTCCCGCGTACCTGGGACGCCTTTCAATTCTGCAGTAACCCGATCGGCGAGCCGAACACAACCCCCACGTTACCCTATTTTCGGGTTGAGAACGGATTTGTCATGCGTCTGGGTTCGCAGGGCCAAAGGGAATTCTCGTCCTTTCTCGGCACCAATTCAACGTCGATCGAGCACCTCCGGCTCGCTGCGGATGGCACACTCTACTTGGGAGGCTACACGCTCTCAGAGGTGCCCGTCGGCAGCAGCGGCGGCGAGCAGGGATTCTTCTCGGCCGTGATCGATACCAACCATGCGCCGCCAATCCCGCACGCCTGTCTCGTGAACGCGACGCAGAGTATCCCGGACTTTACCTTTCCCGCTTTTTCAGGAACGAACAACTACATTTGGGTCGCCCCCGGGCAAATGGTGACCTTGTTCGGCGAAGGGCTCGGTCCGCAAGCCCCGGCTTACGCTGAATGGAACGCGGACGGCTCGCTTTCGAACTCGCTGGCCGGCGTTCAGGTGCTTTTCGACGGAACCGCCGCCCCAATTCTCTACGCCCAAGCTAACCAGGTCAACTGCATTGTCCCGTTCGCGGTGGGCGACAACGCGACCACGAGCATCGTTGTGCAGTACGCCGGTACACAGACCGACCCGCTGGTTTTTCACGTTGCCCCGAGCGTCCCCGATCCTTTCACCAACGGAAACTTCCCCGGCGCTGACCTGATCGCAATTAATGAGGATGGGACCCTGAACTCGGCGGATCATCCTGCGTCGGACGGCAGCGTCATCACTCTTTTCGTTACGGGCCTGGGGCAGACCAGCCCGCCACTCCAGGACGGCACGATCGCACCCGGAGCAGCGCAGGCCACGAGCGGAATCGGCGTGAGCTTTCTTAATTCCCAAGGCAACTCTTGGGTTTCCGGGCAAGTCCTCTACCAGGGTGCCGCACCCGGGGAGCTTGCCGGTGTCTATCAGGTAAATGTGAGGATTCCCGCGAGCACTTCGACCGGCCATACGCAGGTGCAGTTCGGTGTGGTCGGAGGCGGGGTGTACACTGCGGCGGAGAGCATCTGGTTGCAGTAATCCGTTTCCGGAGGCATCATTTGACTCTTAACGTCAGTCTTGGTGACTCTTAACGTCAGTCTGGGAGTCTGACCACGTTTCCGAAAGATAAATCCCGCCCGACGTATCTCAACAGCCCTCGCGCCCCAACTCGCGAGTGTAGATCCTGGCAAGCGGCAGTCCGCGCTACATTGCCCCGCAAGCCGCTGGTCGGGTCTGGATCACGCCGACGGTTGATTTCGATACTCCGGCCTGGCCCCACTTGATGCTCTAATTTGGCCCCACCCAGTAGTTATAGTTTGCCTCATTCATCCGGGTCTTTGCCGCCCCGGCGGGAGTGAAGCCTGTCGCCCTGCTTTTGGGTGCCGTTTAGGCGTAACGGACGCCGGGGTGGCAAAGACCGCGCCGCCCGACGAGCGCCCCACCACCCTGACCGATTTCCGGTTGAAATAGGTCAGGCGGTTTTCCAGCATCTTATGTGGCGCGCCACATAATGCAGAGCATTTTTAGCTCACCGTCGCGGCGATCGGCTCTCCGGCTCCCCTCAAAGCGTGTGGCGCCGCGCCGCCGAACTAAAAATGCTCTGCAAATAGATGATCGCATCCGCAGATAATGTGTTCTGTAATCGAAACATATTATGCAAAGTAATCATTGTCATGGAGGGCTCCAAAGATCGCTTCACCCTGAAGAAATCACTTTGACAACGTACCCCCACGCCGACAGAACGCCGCGGTGAAATCTCAAACGGAGAAGAACAATACCTGCTGGCAGGAGCCCTCATGCGGCTGATCGTGGTTAGCATGATCACCGCGCCACCGTGGGGCCAATTGGCTTGGCCCAGCTACCCAAACCATAACGCCATCTCCGTGACGAGCGGCGACGTCGGGATTGGAACTACCGGGCCTAGTTACCAATTGGACGTGCAGGGCGCCGGCCCGGCGATGCAACGACTGCTTACCGACAACGCCGGCCTGGGATACCTGGATCTGTTTAACAACAACACGCTTTGGTACAGCGGTTTGGACGTGCGTCTTGTTACCGAGAACTCGACTGGTACCGGCATCGCAATTGTCGACCTCGTGAAGTATGCGGACGGCGAGTTTTCCATCAATAACGGCGATGTCAGCGGTTCAATCTCCTTCGGGACGGGACCTGCCACACGCATGACGATCAGCGCGAACGGCAATGTCGGCATCGGCACCACGAACCTACCAGCGGCGCGGCTTCCGGCGCTCGGAAGCGTAGGCTTCGCCGAGCATAGCGTCCTTCTGTTTGGCTATATCGGAGCCCTTGGACGCTCCCAGATCGAACACCACCGTGGGGCTGGCAGCAGGTTGTGCGCGGCCGAGATCGTGTACGACGAGGCGTCGTACGTATTCAGCTAGGGATAAACCCATGTCGCTGGCGCGTTGCCGTACCCGGCGCTGGATCTCCGGGTCAAGCGTGATCTGCACGCGTGACATCATGTTGGTGCCATCATATCCCACGGATATCTCAGAAGGGCCGCCGGACACACTTACCGACTCCCTTACGGTCGCGGCTCAGAAAAGGTCGCTGGTGTAGCTCTGGTATATCGCTGTTTCATTTGGCAAGAGGCCGACGAGGGCGTCGGCCGCGGGTCAGGGACCTGCCCCACAAAGGGCTTTGGAGCTGTCCAGTTATTTCGTGGACAGTACGCTAGTCTAGCTAAGCTAGTGTCCTGAGTTAGAAGTTCGCGACGTAAGTCAACGGCTGCTGCGCAGCCGGGCAGACCACAAAAGACGATGGTCTGCCCCACGGATTGGTTGACGACTTATTCAACGAACTTATAACTCACCACACTACCGGATGATCAGCGGCGTCCTCGGGAAAGCGAATTTGCGGCCGACTTCATCGACGGCGTTGATCTGCACGGTGTAGCGACCGGGCGCGAGATCTTTCAGCGGGACCTGGAACTGCACGGGCACGGCTTCGGGCCTGGTGGACGCGAGTTGCGTGGCTTCCAGGGGTCCGATTTCAAACTCCTTGGCGCCCTTGGGATCGAAGAGGCTCATGCTGACTTTGACGCGGCGCGCGCCGGTATGATCGGGATCGGGGCGCGCGTCGTAGACATCGAAGTTGACATAGAGATTCTGACTCCGGCGGAACACGCGCGTGATATTGGGAACTACTTTCTCATCGCCTACCACAAGGGGATTGGCCGACACTTCTTTGCGGGACATGCGCTCCGCAGTACCGGCCGCGGCCTTGAACGGTTCGCGGACGTTGCTCCAGATGATGGAGCTGAGCTTCAAGTTGGAGGTATCGGCGCTGAGATCGGGAATGGTGAAACGGGCTTCGAACGTTCCCATCTTGCCGGTGACATTTTCGCGCACCAGAAACTTCATGCGGTAGCGGCCCGGCGCAAGAGTGAAGCCGGCATCGTATTGGAAACTCTTGCGGGAAAGCTTTCCGCTCCTATCGGAATTCAGTTTGATCTTGACGAAATCCCGCACATTGCCGGCGACAGCCTTCTGCTCGTCCTGGATCTGGCCCAGAAAATCGAACTGGGTAAAGCCGGTGTTTCCCTTCGCGGCCAACTCGACGGATGAGCCCGGAACCTTGATGGAGACCGGCACGAAGTAGCTGGTCGGGCCGATGCGGAAGTAATCGATCTGCATCTCGAGAGGGATGTCGGTAACGGGTTCGCCCGCGGAAATGGCTTCGGTGAGTTGCTGCTCCTTATCCGTGCCATTCATTTTGCCCCAGACCTTGCCCGCATAATATCCCTGGCGGTGTTCGAGCCGGGCGTCGAGCTTGCTCGTCAGCTTGACGGAAATCTTGCGGAACTTGCCGTCCATAGCGCCGTTGGCGCTGTAGTAGCCGATGACGTAATAGCTGCGCAGTTCCTGCTGGGCCTGGGTGATGCCGGCGGTGATGTCGTTGCTGTCGAGGAAAGCCTTGCCGCCCGTATCGGCAGCCAGCGTGACCAGCGTCTCCTGCGAGTTATTGATGTTATTGCGCTGGGTATTGTAGACCGAGCCGGTGAACGCGCCAGAGCCTCGCGATGCGCCTTTGCTGGCGCCGCCGCCCGGAGGGTCGGCCATCAGACCGCGTGTGTCGATAGGGTAGAAGGCGACGTTCGCTTTGGAGGCGGCAGTCACCGTGGCCTCGAGTTGCGCCTGGTTATCGACTCCCGTTTTGCTGACACCGGCAGCGAAATAAATAAGAGACTTTTTTTCCGGGAGGGCTGCCAGCATCCGGGAGGCCGTCTCGAGCCCTTGCAGTTTGCGGTCGGTATTGAAGATGTTGAACTCGGTCTCGTCGGCCACGAAGGCGGCTCCGGTGTCTTCGTTATCGTCGCTGCCGTCGTCGGCGAGGTCCGCCATCTCCGACATTTCGCCGATGGGAAGTCCTTTAATGATGCCGGTGAGTTGATCGCGATCGGCAGTGAAGTCGCTGAGAACGTTGACGCGGCTGGAATAGAGCAGGATGGCAACGATATCGTCCTTGGTGATCTTGGTCGTGAGATAGTCCAAGGCGGCTTCCTGCGCACGCAGTTGCTCGGGGATCCCCATGGCGGAGAAATCGAAATAGAAGACCATGAGCCGCTTGTTGTGATACTGAACCGTGCCGGGGGTCTCGGCGGTGATGGTGGTTTTGGGAGCTTCCGGCAGCTTCATCTGGTCGCTGAGCGCGAGCAGCGGCGGCGGTTCCGGCATATCGGTCAACTTCTGAAACTCGAAGACAGCGATTCTTTGGGGCTTGCCGTCCTCGGTGACCAGGAAATCGCCCGGTTTGAGATTCTCGATCGGCTCGCCGGATTTGGCCTTCACGGTGACGTCGACGATGACCAGATTGCTGGTAGTGGAGAATCTCGGGACTGTGCCGTCGGACTGCAAGGGCATGGTTTGCGGCGGGTGCTGTGACGATTGTTGCGCGACGGCAGTTAGCGCGAGGAGAGTCAGGCTCAAGGCAGACCACAAAAAACGATGGTCTGCCCCACGGTGGAGATCGTCAGCTGTGTGTGTGCAGCGCATTTTAGAAACTGAACCTCAAGAGCAGGCTGACTGTGCGGGTGGCCGACGCGGCGGTGGCAAGACCGTAGGTCGAGGAATTGATCGTGGTACCGAAGCCGGTGATCTGGACGTGATTGAGCGCGTTGGTGGCGCTGAGCCGCAATTGCAATTGACGGCGCGTCTCACCGAATCTCCAGCCGCGGTTCAGCGACGCGTTGAGCGAGGTCACAAGCGGCCCCGGGATGGTGTCGCGGCCGGCATTTCCGTAAGTGCCGGGCAACGGCGTGGTGAAGGCGGCGAGATTGAAATAAGGATCGCTGCCGGCGTCGATACTCTCTCCGGTAGCTTGCGCGCGTCCGGTGCCGAAGTTCGCCGTGCCACCGACATTGGACAGATTGCCGCCCACCTTGGCGGTCAGCGGCGTGCCGGTAGCGGCGGTCAAGGTACCGGAAAGGAACCAGCCGGTCAGGAGCTTGGTCTTCCAGCCGCTATTGCGCATGAAGCCGTGCACGCCGACCGGCGATGAGCCCAGGAAGGTCAGGCTCAAACGGTGGCGCTGGTCGAAGGTGGAGAGACCGCGTTCGGCACGCAGGTCGTTGATGAACTGGACGGTGGTGCCGCCGGGTCCGCTGAAACTGGAGGCGTCGTCAATGGCTTTCGAATAAGTGTAGAGCGCGACGAAAGACAAGCCGCGGTTGAAACGCTGGGTGAGCCGCAATTGTCCGGCCTGGTAGCTCGAGTTGGCTCCCGAAGTCTCGTAATTGAAGGAAGACGCATTGGCGATGGGCAACTCATTCTGCGCATTGAGGAGTGAAGCACCGGGAGGCGCGCGATTAGGCTGGTCGACGATGCCGAGATCGGTTCCCTTGTTGCCGATATATTCGAGTTCCATAAGCAGGTTATGGGGCAGCGTATGCTGCACTGCGGCGACCCAGTTTTGCGCGTAAGCCAGCCGGTAATTCGGGTCGATGGCGAAGCTGTTGGTGATGGCCTGGCTGGGAATGCCGACCGGAGCCGTCAGGGTCAAGGGATTGGAGGTGGTGGTGGTGACCGAAACGCTTTGCGCAAAAGGGCGGCTGTGAAGCCAGTTGGGACGCGATCTGGCCATAAGCCGAGCCGCTATAGAAAATGCTGTAGCCGCCGCGGATGACGGTGGGTTTCCTTCTAAGCGGACGGTACGCGATACCGAAACGCGGCGAGAAATTGTTGTCGTCGGGCTTGACCAGGCTGCTGGGAAGGCCCGCCTGGCTGCCTGGGACGAGGGTGTAGGAAGCCGGCAGACCGTAAGGAAAGGAACTGGCCGAAGGGACGGTATTGCCGGGGACGATCACGGAAACCTGGGTAACGCTCGGGTTGACAGCCAGGTTCACCAGGTGCCCGTAGAGTTCGGTGTAGGGAGAGAAATACTCGTAGCGGATCCCTACATTGATCGAGAGCTTACGGTTGACGCGCCAGTCGTCCTGTGCGTACGCGCTGGTGGCCCAGCCCCGGAAATAATTGTTGTTGGCGCCCTGGCGCAGGGAACTCGATTGCGGGTAGCCGAGCAGGAAGTCGGCGAGATCGAAGCCGGTGTTGGGGAGAGGTTGTCCATTGACGATGTCGCTGGTGACGAGACCGCTGAAGCTGTAAGAGCCGCGGGCGTTGGGGTACGACAGAGTGTTCTGCTGCAGACGCCGGTAGAGATATCCGAAGGTGAGGTTGTGACGCCGCTTAATGACGTAGGTGACGCCGTCGGTGAAGTTGACCGTCTGGGGACGGCTGACCGAAGCCGTGCCGTCGGAGAGTGCGCCGAAATTGGTAAAGGAAAGGCTGGGCGGTCCGTAGTTCATGGGGACCTGCCCCTGAATGCCTAATTCCTGTCCGGCAATGTTCTGGGTGTACGCGAAGAACGGCACGGTCTTGCTGTAATTCCGGCTGAGAGTGACGGTAGCGCTGTTGTTGAAGCGCGGAGCAAAGCTGTGGCTCCAGCCAAGCGCCGCGCTCAGGCCATAGCCATTCGAAGGATCGCGGTAGCCGAAGAGTTGCTCGCTCTGCGAATCGCGGGTCTGGGTCTGGTAGTTGACGGTGATCCGATCCTTAGTGGAAAGCGGGGCGTTGAGACGCACTCCGATGTTCTCGCTGTTGTTCGGGTAGGAGTTTTGCAGACGATAATTCTGCACCACGCCGGTGTAGGTGGGTTGGGGGAAATAGCTGAGCAGGGCTTTCGCGGAAGGGTTGATGAGCGAGGCAGGAATGGTGTTGTTCTGGAACGGTACGCCGTTGTTATAGATGGTGGTCGAGCCGGCAATCGCCGAAAAGTCACCGGCACGTTCGGCGTCAGTCGGCACGGACGAGACCATGTTGACGGGATTGCGGCTGACGGTGCCCGAATAGGCGATGTTGAAACTCCAGCGCGGCAGGTTGACGATCTTCGGGATCACGACCGGGCCGCCGAGGTTGAAGCCGAAGCGCGCCTGGTCATATGAGGGTTTCGCAGCGGCTTTGCCGTTCAAAGAGAAGGGTGCGGCATTCAAATAAGAGTTGGCGAGGTTGATGTAGACTGAGCCACTCAAGTCCGCGTCGTTGCGATGCCGGTTGCCAAAGCTGTTGTACTGGCCGTTGTAGGGTCCGCGACCGTTGGTGGGGCGGCCGCGACCGCCACCGGGACCACCGCCGCGTCCACCACCGGGACCTCCGCCGCCGGGGCCACCGCCGCGTCCACCGCGTCCGCCGTCCATACCGGGCATGGCGCCCGAATCGGCGCCAAAGCCGCCCTGGATGGCGCCGGCTCCGAAGCCGCCTAAGCCCAGGCTGTCGCCGGAACCGTTGGCCAAGCCGGGAGACAATCCCATGCCGTTGGGGTCGCCGAAGCCGCCTGCGAAGAGCGAAGGATTATCTCCGCCACGGGACTGGTTAAAGCGCTGGCGGCGGGATTCGTCGTCGCTGGCCGCAGCGAGTCCGCCGCTGGTGCTGCCGGTGACGAGCAACGTTTCGTCACTTTCTCCCGGGGCCGGAGCCGCACCTGGAGTTGCTGCCGCTTCCGATAAAGCTTGCTGTCCCTGATCCGTGGCCCTGATGGAGGCGTTTTGGAAGCCTCCGGGCTGCTGAGGCCGCGGCCGGCGATGCTGGTTGGCCGGCGGCTGGGTCTTGGTGGTTTCGGCCGTTTTGACCGGGGTTGACGGTGCTGCGGTGGGCGTCGCTGCCGAAGGTGTCGCCGCGGGGGCGGGTGTCTGGGATGGTGAGGCAGTCGAGGCCGCACTCGGGGCGGGTGGCGGAGGCGTGCTGGTGGCTACCGCAGGCGTGGGATCGCCGATGCGGGGCATTTCCAGCGCCCAATCCCGGGTAGTGTCGCTGTCGCCGGAAATTCTGACAGTCTGGGTGGTGAACCCCATCATCTCGACGGAGATGTCCCAGGTACCCGGAGTGAGGTCCAGCGAGTACTGGCCCGATTCGTCGGTGTAGGCGACGAGTTTCACGGTGCCCTGGCGGGCGGTTACGGTTGCGCCGGGTATGAAATGATCGGCAGCTCGAACCGAGCCGCTATGCAGGGCAGCAGCCAGCTGGAGCGAACCCATGAGCAAGAGGAGAATCAGAATGGCGATGCGTCGCACTGGGGCCTTTACTGTTAGTCGAACTGAAGCGTAGACATGTGTCAATGAGTCAAAGGGAGCTTTTACAAGCGTTTACAAGATATAAAGATTTTGGACATTTGACCCACATGGAGAGGGCGTAACGGATGTCTGACGGGTTACGGGGGGGGACCTGGGGGTCGCGAGCGGACGAGGCGTCCGCCCCACATCGCCGGCTTCGCCGTGCTCGAAGGCAGGCCAAAGGCGTACTCCACCAAGATTCTCAGGTCTAGTTCCTCCGGAGTGCACCAGACATTTTTAGCGTTTACCTTCAGGATGAAACACGTGGTCGGCGGGATTCCACGGTAGGTTATTGGCTTGGTGGTACTTGCGGAAGATGCAGGCCAGGCGGAATTCGATGGCGGTTTGCTTTTTACGGGCGGCCTGGAGCTCGCCCAGGGTTTTGAGGGTCGACCGGACTAGGCGGTTGAAGCGCTGCTCATAGATGCTGTAGGTGTTCAGAAACTTGCGCTCTGAGTCGCCGGATTCGAGGGATTTTTCAAGCGAGCCGGCTTCGAGGGCAGGGATACGCCGGCGACGCCACTCGGTTTCGGCGAGGTGACGGACCATGTCTTCCTCGGTGACTCCTTTGGGACAGTGGTCGCGCCTGTAGTGGTAGAGGCGAATTCCTCCTGGCTTTCTCCTGGGAGGAGGAAGGATTTGGCAAAGAGGCCGTGCTTAGGCGGACTCAAGATTTTACAAACCAGGAAGCTCCCCGAATCCATTGAAAACTCACGCTGCCCCTCATTTTGCGTCTAGGTGCATTGATGTTGACTATTGCATCTAGATGCGTAAGAATTGTATTGCGCCTATGAACAAGACAGTTTATTTGAGAGATGACGAAGTGCCGATCTGGGAGCGTGCGAGGGAACTTGCGGACGACAAGCTCTCGCCGATTATCGTTTCCGCCCTAAAGAGCTTCATTTTGCAGAAGGAAGCCGAGGCGAAGGACTTCCAACGTATCGTCTTCAAGTATCTGGACGCCGATGCCAAGGATTTTCCCAAAGCCAAAGGTTTTTACGGAAAGTGGATTTTCTCGCCCAATAGCCGACTTCATCAGGATCAGAGCAGCATTTTGCCGATCTCTAAGCTACGTGCGATGGGTGGTTATGCAGTGGCACTGACTGCAAAAGGGGGCGTTGTTGTCGTACTTTACGTACAGCCCTCTAGTCTGGGTCTGGCCGCAGCTCTGAGTCTGGGTCTGGGAGGGTTGGATGATCTCGAAAGGGCTAGATTCAAGACATTTCCATCGCTAGGACATGCGGCAGCGGACGCTGAGTGCTCGTCTGCAATTCACGCCGCCATCACAGCAATGGGGCTACCCGTTGAAGAACTGGATATCTGATCGGATTCGGAGGGCCATGTCCATGAAAAACGCTTATGAGTGGAAGTCTGAGTATTCGCCGAGCGGAAAGTGCATCAAGCGTGAGTGGGCGATTGGCCCTATAGCGATTTGGGCTATGGTGGTGATCATCGTGGCGCTGTTTGGAAAGCCCGCCGACATCAAAGATCTCGTCAGGTTCGTTAACCCTTCACTCGGTTTTACTCAACTGGGCAAATAAGCATCGTCCTACTACACTACACCCACCGGGCCGGAAGTTTCACCACCGGCCCTAGGATCGCAGTAAGAGCCCTATCCCTTGAGCCTCGCCGCAAGCCGGTAGATGACGAAACCGACCCGTGGTGACGTGGTGCGCCAACTACTTGCTGCGGCGGCTTCGGAAACGGGATCGATGACCATTGCGTTATTCGGAAAAGTGCCATAGAATACACTACATATGCCGCTATCACTTATCCCACTCGCACTCGCCGCCGTTGCCGGAAGAGCCACCAAAAAAGACAAGAAGGTCAAAGCCGTCTCCGGGTACAAGACGAAGACTGGCAAGAAAGTGAAGGCTTACGTCAAGAATGCCAAGTAGTCGGACGATGCCGTGATTCAGCCGCCGACACACTATATCGGTCGTCCAGCCGCCGACCTTATCATTTTTGCCGTAGCAGCGGTCGTGTGTCTATACTGGCTTCGGGCGCTGATTCTAGCCCGTCAAGGTGCGAAGCTGTTCTTCTTGGATTTTGCCATTGCCATCCTGATATTCTTTGGCATCGTGGGGGCGTTCGACATGATGCGCACACGAACACACACTCAGCCGATGCAAGAGCACTTCGTAGCGGCGATGGTGGCCTTCTTCTTTCTCTTTCGACATGGTGGCCGAAAGAGACCACGCACCATACCGAAAGCCGTACGCAAAGCCGTCATTGAGCGAGACTTGAAAGGTGAGAAGTTCGACCCAGAGAAACACCACCTTGACCACGTATGGCCTTTTTCAAAAGGCGGTAGTCACACGGTTGACAATCTCCGGGTACTCGAAAAAACGAAGAATCTTCGCAAGGGAGCCAAGAAGCCACGATTGCGTGACATGTGGTAACAAGGGTTTGCCATATACGGACTGAGAAACCAACATGATGCGTTATAGTTTATTGTTCTTCGCTCTCGTCGCAGTGGCGTTTGGACAGGCGGCTCCGTTACAGCCAGCAATAGCCAGTATCGTTAGTGCGGCTGGCTCTGGAGGTATGGGTGAATGTCTGCTGTTTAGTCAGCAAGGGAATTGCGGATTGTTGGTGGCTCCGGGTAGTGCTGCGACTCTGTTCGGTACCTTTCCTTCGCTGCCATCGGTCTCCTCACCTAGCGGACAAGCATTGCCAACCACATTAAGCGGGGTATCAGTCCTGATCAATGGAATACCGGCACCGTTGTACTACGTTTCGGCACGGCAGATAAATTTGCAAATTCCGTGGGAACTAGTGGAGTTTCAAGCTGGCGCAAGTCCGAGTTTCGACTGGCCAACGGGGTATATTCCTGCCACAGTAAATGTATCGGCAAGCGGGGCATTTGGTGGCTGGTACGCTACTAGTCAGTTTCCTAATGATATATCTTTCACTGGAATTGCACCAACTACGGCTCCCGCCATTTATGAAGCCGACAGTGCTACGCACCGGGGAGCAATACTTGACACTCAGTACGCACTTGTTTCTCCTTCTAATCCTTCCTCGTCCGGTGCCGCCCTTCAAATTTACTGCACCGGACTGGGACCCGTATCAGTTCCACAGAATGACGGTTCTGAGGCTGGAACTTCTCCGTTAGCTGTTGCGGATTTAACCCCGCAAGTATTAATTGGTGGCATACCGGCAACGGTGCTGTGGGCTGGGTTAGCTCCTGGCACGGTGGGAGTGTACCAAGTTAATGTCGTTGTCCCTAAAGGTATTCCATCTGGCAACATGACCCCCGTTGTTATGTCCGTCAACATGCCTGTTGCCGACGATGCATTTGGAGATGCGTCAGAGTTAGTTTACTCCAACACTGTCACATTAGCCATATCCGCACCGCCTAGTCATCTCACGCTTGTTTCAAGTCCGAACCCGTCCATTGCGGGACAACCAGTGGCATACACGCTTACTGTTTCGCCGTCAAATGCTGTTGGTGAAGTTGAATTCAACTTCAATGGACCGAACAATACCTTCGGTGCTCTGTCTTGCCAAAGCGCTCCTGGCGTGGCCGTTGTAAGCGGTGGGTATGCTGTGTTTCTTACCAACGGACAAGCGATATGTACGTCTGGAACTGGGCCAGGAATCAATTTAGTTACGGCAAGCTACACAGGCGCTATAGGCGACCCGTATTGTGCAGCGGCTAACCCGGCCATATCAGCCGATAGCGAATGCTCGACTACAATTGTCCAAATAGTAAAAGAGGCGACCGCCGTCTCACTCACATCTAACATCAACCCTTCTCATGCTGGACAGTTAGTGACCTTTACGGCGTTTCTGGGTAACACTAATGCGACCGGTACGATGGTGTTCTATGACAACACTACTCTCATCGGCACTGTACCAGTTTTGGCGGGCGATATCAGCACGGAAAGCAGAGTTCAACCAAGCTTTGCTACTTCCAGTCTCTCCACTGGAAATCATTCGATCACGGCCGTCTACAGCGGTGACAGCGTTTATGGTGGCAGCACTTCGGCTGCCTGGACACAGATTGTCGATTGATTCTATTGACGTGTACCTAAATTACTGTCAGTCCCGGATTCAGTAAATCAGCCCGTCGTTGAGCGCTGTCGTTGAGCTTATCTTTGAGAACCGAATTTTCGGTTCTCAAAGCAGCATTCTCGGCTCTCAAAGCAGCATTCTCTTCCTCAAGCCGGTCTATGCGAAACTGGATTTCTCGTGTCATCGTAACGGTCGTCTTTTCCATATCTCCGATTGTTGCACGACACCTAGCCACCAGCACCTAAACCCGCAACAACCGTGAGACCACCCTCTACTACTTTGCCTTTGCCGCAAGCGCCTTCAGTTCGGATTCAGTGAACGCCTTCTTTTTGGTCTGGTAGCGGTGCGCTCTGCCATCGTGCGGAAATGTCGGTGTCTCGGCGTTGCAGACCGGGCAAAACTTCACGCCAGCCGCTTTAGCTGTCTTGCTGGCTTTCTCTGTCGCAGCCGATTTATATAGTGCGTTACCCACTTTCCGAATACCGGCCTTGCGTTTCGCCGTTGGTGCGACCCAGGCGGGTTCGTCTTCAGTCCATCCCAGCTTTGCTAGTTGGGCTTTAGATTCCTTGATGCGTAGCAACAGGCCCTTGATGGCCCATTGCTTTTTGGCTTCTGTTTTCGCAATATCCTCTAGCACGGCTTCAATGCTCGTTTCGGTTGGCGGTTCCAGTTCGGCCTGAACCGGATCGATCCATGCGGCTGGTGGTTCTAGTTCGTAGACCTTCGAGACAACATCAGGCGTTGTGGCTGGCGGTTCGACCGCAGTGGCTGACGTTACGTCGATCGGTTCTTCAGTCTGTCGCTTGCGCAACTGACGCTTGTGCAAATGACAGACGAACACGTGACTTTTGCTAAATACCCCGGCTAGCGCATAGTTCATTGCAGGCGGCTGGATTTCAACCGATGCGGCAAACAAAGCCACACGGAAATTCACTATTCCAGCGAAGCCTGAAGGAGGAAATATGCGATCAAGATTTACGCTCGTCCCCATGCTGGTGTCTGTCTGCATCCCGCTTTCGACACCGGCGGTGGCCAGCAACATCGGTTACTCGTTGGCCGACTCGACCGGAGTGCTGAGCGTCACGACTCCGCTCAGTTCGTGGTGGGCCAATGGCACCAGCACCGCGAATGCCGCGGCGGGAGTCACTATCGGCGGCACACCGGGAGGGAATTTCGTGGGTGGTTATAACCCCGCAACGGCTATCTGGTCCGGCACGCTGGGTGCGGATGGAACGACACTCACCCCAATCCCCAAACTACCCGCCACGGCCCCTACCCCGACGGCTTCGTCGGTGCCCTTCTACCCGCTCGGCTTCTGGAACGCCAATCAGAAGGGTGGGGCGGTGATACCGATACCCACAGCCGGGTACTTCAACATTGCCAAAAATAACGCCAGCGGCAACGCGGGTATGAGCAACACCGTAGGTAATGCAGCGGCCAACGCTTCCGCCTCGTGGACGTGGGCTTCAGGCGGCTTCAGCGCGGATTGGAACGGCTTGGAAACGGCGACTGTGGGAAAGGTAGCCAAGAACGGCGCGGCCCTGCCAGCCAACACCCGGGCGGTTGCCGACGTAAGCGATCCGATCTATCTTTTTGTGGCCTCCGACGACGAGCCGCTGACGTTTGAAGTGGCACTTTCCGATCTCGAAATCGATATCGCTGCGGATCAGCCGGCCGACGCGTACTACGACTGGTCGGTCCTGTTCGGAGCCGGCCAGATAGCGGGCGAAAACGTCCTGTACTCAGACAGCGGCGGACAGGATTTTAGTTCTCCGGGCACGTACACGCCCGACCCTGGAACGGTAGTAGATTACTCGAACAGTTCTCTTTCCGAAGGCGTTTACTGGCTAACGGCAGACCTGAACGTGGGCGCAGAAGTGACCACTCCCGAACCGGCGACATCCGACATGATCGGCGTCTGTCTGCTGCTGTTGTCCGCCGTTCTGGGGCGAGGTCGTTTCAGACGGCGTTCGCGCGAGAGTTTGATTGACTTCGGCCGGCAGCGACGGGATCCCGTTGGAGACTCGATGGCTGCACGGCCCGCTCAAAATCCTGTGCAGAGGCCGTGAGCGTCCGCTTTAGGAATCACGCCGGCAAGAGAATTGCGGTTGGTTTTGTGTCAGACGCAAAAACGGCTGCTGCGCAGCCGGGGCAGACCACAAAAGACGATGGTCTGCCCCACGGTTTGGGGCGAAGGCGTTTTAGGGCAGGTCGGCGATTTTGCCCGTCGATTTTGGCGCCGGGAACGGCAGCGTGTCCGGCGTCACCCGGACTGCTGTGGTGAATTTGAAAGGATACTTTCCGCCGCTGGGATAGGTCAGTTCCACGAAATAAGCGGTCCACCCTTTGGCGGGTTTTTCAATGTGGGCGATCCACACGCCGCTCTTCTCGGGCGAGAGTACGGTGCTCTTATAAGCCTCGCCGATGCTATCCAAACGGAAATCGCGTTTCTCGGGATTGTTGGCAGCCCATAGCTTCACCTCGGCCGGCGGATCCACGCTGGTGACCCGAATATCGCCATTCTTTTCGAATTTCCAGGAGAATTTGGGGCGCGGCTGGCCGCGCAGCACGGCGTCATAGAAGGCCAGGAGGCTTTCCCGGGCATCACCGTTTAGCGCATGCTTGGTATTCGGAACGTACCGCAGATACTTCTCGCCAGGCAGCGCGTCGAAGTAGAACTGCGACGAATCGGGCAAGAAAAACTGGTCGCCCGCCGAGTTGATCATGAACTTCGGCATGGTGAAGCGGTCGCGATAGCTGTAGGGATCCTCGAGCTTCATCAAGGCCTGATACTGCGGGGTCCCAAAGATATTCATCAGTCCCATGTCTTCGTAGGGTTTCACTGCGGGCGAATAGAATCCGTACGCCTCGTAGTGGTGCTCGAAGGATTTGATCTCGTTCAACAGGTCGATAACCATGGGGACGATGGCGACGACGCGCTTGTCGACGGCGGCCGTGGTCCAGGTGGTCCAGCCACGCTTGGAGGCTCCCGTGACGATGAATTTCGCGACCTTCACATTCCCGCCCGCGGGAGTTGCGCAGAACGCGGTGACGGTGTCCATGGCCCGAACCGCGGCTTTAGTCATGGGCATGCGGAGCGGCCAGGTGTCGTCGCCGGTCTTGAGGAACTTGACCCAGGAGTAGGCGATGATTTCGTCCTCGTTGCGGGGCTTGGTTTCGCCGCTGAAGACGAGGGGCTCGTTAGGGATGCCGCGCAGGTCGGCGATTACGGAATGAGAGGTCAGGGCTGCTTCGACGTAATCGTGGGAGGCCTCGGCGGGGGCCTTCTGTGTGACTGAGCCGCCGTTGATGTAGAGCATGGCTGTATCGCCTTTAACCTCGTCAGGGCGGACGATGGTGAGCCAGTGCTTCCAGATGGGAAGGTTCACTTCACTGGCGCTGCGCCACTCGAGGGAGGTGAGGTCGATGACATATGCCGTGTATCCTTTGCCCGGGATGGTGTTCACGAGATCGTACTTATAGTGCGAATCCGGCGCCGCGACGTAGCGGTCGAGAGGAGTCTTTTGGGCAAAGCTCAGGGCGGCGACCGCCGCTAGCAGAACGATCCCACGCAGCAGGCGAGTCAGGGTGGTGTGTGGCTTCATTTCCTATTCGAACGTAGCATGGAGACACGGCAGCAGTCGCGTTCCTGGCGCGCATGGACGCCACATGTCCAAGGCTACCAGTGTAGTGTCCACCATCCGCCGACGAGGCCGTCGGCCGTGGACCAGCGGTCCCCCCTACATTTTGTTCTCTAAGTGTTCGTTTCCCGGGATTTGCTCCAGCAGGCAAGAGCCGCTTGAAAAGCGGTAGGATTGCCCGCCCCACAGAGCAGCATCCGGTACAAGCTTTCAGCCTCGGGAGCACGCCCCGGGGGCACGCTCCAAAGGGGTCTGAAACTGGCGGTTCCGGCGACCTGGGGGTCGCTCGCGGACGAGGCGTCCGCCCCACACTAGTGGAACTGTTTCTGGAGAGGGCGATCAGCTTTTGCAGGAGCCCGGAAAGGAAAGTACACAGCGGTGCCTGGCTAGCGCTTCGCCGTCCAGCCTTTCGCCGCGGGGGGCTCAGGCAGGGGTTCGACTGCTTCCACCGGCGCCTTCTTGGGACGCGCGTTGAGCTTTTGGGTGATGGCTTCGGTGCGGGCTTTGCCCGGAACCATGTCGACGGCCGCTTCCTGCGCTGCGGGAAGGTATTTTTGCAGATAATTGCGTATCCGGTCCTGTACGATGCGCTGCTGCGATGCGTAGAGCAGGTGAAGAATCACGTCGGCCGGCGCCGCTTCGAGGGCGAAGTAGACGTGGGAGGGCTTCTGCATTTTCGCGGACTTCAATTTGCCTTCGAGAGTCTTGGCGTCGGCAGCGAGTTTCTTGATGGCGTCGGCGGAATGCCGGTCGAGACCAATGTTGCGGGATAACTCGGCCATCTCCCGCACATTGAGGTTGGCCGTCAGCACATCCATGAATGCGATCCATCCGCCGGAGTGGCCGAAGAGATCCTGAGGTAAGAGCTTGCGCAACCGCTCCAGCTTTTCGAGGGCGTGGAGATCCAGCTTGTCGGCGGCGAGCGCGGGGCTAAACAGGTGCATCAGACCGGCGGTCTGGTAGTCCTTCAGGATCTCACCGGCAAACGGCTCCTGCGCGATTTGTTTGAGCTCGTCCAGACGCGTCTCTGCCGGCACCAGATTATGCAGTTCTTCCAGGCGGGCATTTTCGAACTGGCGGGCGGTGCGTTCCTCAATGCTGTATCCGAGCCGGTGCTTCAGACGGATCAGGCGCAACATACGCGATGGATCATCGAAGAAGACGCCGGTGTAAGAGGCGCGAAGCTCTCGGTTCTGCAGGTCGGCGATGCCGTTGTTAGGGTCGCGGAGCTGCCCGCGGGATCCCCGATTCAGTCCGAGAGCGATACCGTCGACGGTGAAATCGCGGCGCTTGAGATCCGCCCAAATGGGCACCGGCGCAGTCACGCGGGGTTTTCCGCCCGGCTTGGAGTATTGTTCTTCATGCGCGATGGCGATCTGGGCGGTCACATTTCCGGGTAACCAGATTTCGGTGAAGCGATGGTAGGGGTCCTCGTGCCGGACCTCTCCGCCGAGTTGCTGAACGACCTTTTCGGCGAGCATCGGGACGAACTTAGGAACGGCGGTTTCGAGCGTGAAATCGAGATCACGGATGGCGTATCCGCCCAACATGTCCCGGACCGCGCCACCCGCAATATACAGGTTGACGTTGGCTTCGTTGGCGAGGGCTGTAACTACATTCACCACGCGATTGTGGTCGCCGTTGAGGTGACTTTCGAGCATGAACATGTAGTCGCTCATCGGGCGTTCTCCATAGGGTTACGCACGGGGATGATGCTCATCGACGATATTCCGCAAGCGGGACCGCATGACATGGGTGTATACCTGGGTGGTCGAAATATCGGCGTGCCCGAGCATGGTTTGTACGCTGCGGAGGTCCGCGCCGCCTTCGAGGAGGTGGGTCGCGAAGCTATGTCGCAGGACGTGGGGGGAAAGATTGTGGAAGATTCCCGCTTTCCGTCCATAGCCTTTCAGGAGGGTCCAGAACATCTGGCGGGTCATTGCGCCACCTCGACTGGTGACGAAAAGATAAGGACTGGCCCGGTGCTTCTTCAGCATTTGCGGACGGCCTGTACGCTGCCATTCTTCAACGGCGGCGAGTGCCGGGCGGCCGATGGGCACGATCCGCTGCTTATTTCCTTTGCCGGTGACGCGGAGGACTCCGAACTCGGCTTCCAGGTCGGTCATGCGCAGACTGCACAGTTCCGAAACGCGCAGTCCGGTGGCGTAGAGAAGTTCCAGCATGGCTTGGTCCCGGAGGCCGTTGGGTTTCAGTGTGACGTTGCTTTTAGAAGGGGCGGCGAGCAGCGCGTCGACCTGCTCGCGGTTGAGGAACTTAGGTATGTTCTGCCACTGTTTGGGAGTGGCGATGTTGTCGGAAGGGTCGACGGTGATCCGGGATTCCTGTAAAAGGAAGCCGTAGTAGCTGCGGATGCTGGCGAGATGGCGCGCCACTGAACGGCCCGAAAGGCCGGCGCGGTATAAGGTGGTGAGATAGAGATGGAGGGTTTCACGCCCGGGAATCGCCGCGTCGGAAGTTGCCGCCGGGACTTCCCCCACCTTGGGGCTGCCGGCGAAGGCGCCGAAACGCCGCAGATCGCGGGCGTAGGCCTGGAGCGAATTGGCCGAAAGTCCTTTTTCAATTCTGCAAAAGTTGAGGAACTCCCGCAGAAGAGGGAGCGCAGGAAGAGCCTCGACGGATTTGGCCGCATTGCGCATCGTGCCAATGATACAATACCCGCAAAAATGTTTGAAACATATTTAAAGTGAGAGGAGCCGGCTATTGTCTCCGTCCACTACCAAGAAAGTCTTCATCCGGCGGTTCGAGCGGGAGCCGGTGCATGGCTTTGCGAGTCCCCAGCACTACCTGCAACCTAATGGAATTGAAATACTTAAGCCAGATGGGACCATCCTGGTCATGGGTTATCGCGAGGTCAAATGGGTGGCCTTTGTACGTGAATTTCCGGCTGCGGAGAGCCATGATGATCGTAAAGTTTTCCATACGCGGCCCAAGATGGAGGGTCTGTGGGTACGGATGCTGTTCCGCGACAACGACCTGATGGAGGGGATTTTGCCGAATAATCTGCTCCAGATCGACGCCTACGGTTTCTCCTTTGTTCCTCCCGATCCGTTCTCCAACAACCAGCGGATCTTCGTCCCGCGGGAGGCGCTGCGCGACATTCACGTGCTCGGGGTGGTAGGAGGCAAGTCCGGGAGAACCAAAAAGCCGGAGACGAAAGATCAGATTAAACTCTTCGAATAGAGGGACCGGAAGGCAGGGCCGGAGATGCAGCAAGGGTGTTCTGCAAGCGGTGAAGGCCGCCCAAAAAAGGCGGCTGCAGCCAAGATTGGCTGACCCACGGCATGTCCTATGGCAATTTCCAGTTGCGGTCGAAGACTCCCTCGGCCACCACTTTGCCCGTGGTGACATCCGTAACAGCCCAATCTCCGATGCGCGGATATAGCAGAACGTTAGTGCCTTTGAAATCGGCTTCGTGGAATGTGTGGCCGCTATTAAGGACGATATAGCGCTTGGGGTTGTTGGGGTTGGGGTAGATCATCGACAGCATATGCGTCGCAGCATCAAACTCACGGGCGCCGACGGTAATGGATTTCGCGGTCCAGTGAATCGGGGTGGCTTTCACGGCGCGGGCGATTAGCGGATTAGTGGCAGGTGTACCGAAAGCCACGATCGATTCGGAACTCTGATCGGCCGGAGTCACTTGCGCAACCGTCTTCACCGGAACGTCGGCGCGCATGTACCTGGGAAAATCCTGGGAGAAGCGATCGAGTTCCTTCAGCGCGAAATCATTCACCGGGGAGTGCGCTTCCGTGTCCGCCGGCTTCACGCAGAGGAATGCTTCCATGAAGGCGTCGTCGATGGGGCCCTGGAGTCCGTGCGACTTTTCGAGGGAGTGGGTATGGTTCGCCACACGCCATTTGCCGGCCGTCTTCTCGAAGGTTTCGGAATCTTTAACCGGGAAAGACTGGCCATCGATGACGAAAGCCAGCATCGGCTTTTCGCCGCGCAGCGTGAGACGCGCGACGTTGCGGGTCGTAACATCGACGTTGGAATTGTCGGCCTGCTTCGCGTCCACCTGGGCTCTTTCATAGTCGTGCTCAAGCTGGTCGACGGTCACCCAGAAGCAGTGGTTGTAGCGCTCCGTATAGGTGACAAACCGCAGCGCAGCCGGCGACTTGATTCCGTGGGACTGATTTTGCAGCACGAAAGCATCGGAGACCTTCTTACTGTCGGGATGCCACTTGTGCTGGGTGTGCGGGCCAACCAGGAAGATGGCATTGAGATCGGTCGCCCTGAAGTTCAGACCGTCGGCCTGGAAGTGATAGCCTTCACGCTGCAACTGCTCGCGCACGAACACCGATGCGCGCAACTGAGGATCGTCCTGGCCGCCGTATCCGACTGTGGGAGTATTGACGGCATTGAGCGCTGAATTCATGACGTCGTAAATGGTCGCATAGACTGGCGGATTCTCGACCTTGCCGTGCACTTTGGTTTCGACGAAACCAGCGCCGGCCTCGACGACCGCCCATTGGTCCGGAAAGTGGAGTCCCAGGTGCCAGGCGCCGCCCCCTCCCATCGAAAAGCCGCGCAGCGCGATCCGCGCAGGATCGATTTGATAGCGTTTGCGGACGCTTTCAATGGCTTCGAAGACCTCGGTCTCGCCGGCCCATCGGTAGGCGACATTCGCGCGTCCGAAAACGTCCAGTTTGATGACTTCGTGATCGGCCGGCGCAGGTTTGGCATGGTCGTGCGAGTAAATGAAGCTGACCTCGTTGAGGGTCGCACCGCGGCCGTGCAAATTGACCTCAAGCCACTCCGGCGTCCCGGGTTGGATATTGTCGGGGACCGACACGGCGTACGGTTGCACGCTGCCGTCGACACGCGAACGATAAGCGCGGACAAAGGAACCGGTTCGCCTGGGCCAGGTGGGCTGGCCGGAGGCGAGTTCTTTGGCGCGCTGCAGGCCGGCATCGAGGACATAGAGTGTTTGCGCGACGTAAGCCTTGGAGTAGAACTCGTCGTAGCGAGCGATCCAGCGGGCGGCCTTGAGATAGACTTCGGCATCGACCAGAAGGTCGTCCGCGACTTTGCCGCGAAGCGGGCTGAGGGCCGCGTCGAGTTCGCCGGTCTTCTGTTCAATCGTCTGACGTTCTTCAGGCGTAATACGAACGGCTGGGACCGGCGTCGGGGCCTGCGCGAATAGCGTCGTGGCGGCAAGAATCAGGGCAAAGCGCATGGGACTATATTTACACGGACGAAGAAGCGAAGGTCGCCCCCCGTCCCTGATTCCGAGCCCCGAGTAATCAGGAAAGGCTGCGCTAACTAAGCGGCCGACGCCGTCGAGTCGTCGCTCGAGTTGGCGCCCGAGTCGGCGGCACCGGGTTCCTTTGGCGGGGGAGTCTCCCCGGACTCCCGAGGCTCGATCTTCCGCGGGCGTCCACGGCGGCGCTTCACTGGGGCGGGATCTTCGGGATCCGGTCCAGGGGGAGCCGCTTTGAGCTCTGACTGGATATCTGCCGGGATGTCGGCATCGTAGAGGTTCTGTAAACGCGCTAGCTCTTCGATGGAGGCGATGGCAGTATCAAAACTCTGCAACTCGGCTCTTAATTCAGCGATGATCTTTGCCAAGTCCATGTTCTAACCTTTACGAAACTTTGGAAATAATGAAATTGTGACGGAAATGACATCTTCTACCACAAATGCTCTCCTTAGATCTTCGCAAAGTGCCGATAGAACATTTGTGGCAGTTTTATCCATTCGCAAATATCTAAACGAATACCGTACTGATAGTACTAACCCCCTCCTTGGGGTTTGCACGCTGTTGCTGGGGGGGATCGCCAAGCATGCCTTGGCCTTCGACAGAGAGGAATACCTGGAGTTTCGCGCGAATCTTCAGAACCTGTCGGCTGCTCTGCAGGCGCAAAAGGAGCCCGCCGAGTTAATCGCCATTGCAGAAGCCGGGTGCGAAGCCCTGGCGAATTACAACCGGGAGGCCCAGCGTGTGCAAGCTGCTCAAACGGTTGAACTTCGCTGCATGATCGAGATGCTCAGCCAAACCCTCATGGCATTGGCTGAAGCGGGCGGTCAATCGGTACAGGCGCTCCAGTCTATTCAGAAGCAGGTGGAGGGCGCCAGGCAGTTGGACGACATCCGGCTTCTGCGCGCCCGTCTTGGCGATTCCCTGAAATCCTTATCGGATGAGGCGCGGCGGCAGCACGCACGTAATGCCGAAATGCTCCGGCGGGCGGAGGAGGCAGCCCTGATCGCTTCTGGAAATCGCGGGAATCAGGATGTCGATCGAGTTTCGGGACTTCCCTCGTTCGAGAAAGCTGAACGCGAGATTGCGTCGCGGGTAGGAGCAGAATCCGGTTATTACGCCGCGGTATTTCTAGTGAACCGGGTGGAGAGTGTCAATTTGCGCTATCGATGCGCAACCGGCGATCGGCTGTTGCAGGCTTTCGGTCAGTATCTGGTGTCGAAACTAACTCCGAAGGACGAAGTCTTTCGCTGGCGGGGGCCAGCTTTTGTGGCGCTGCTAAACCGCACCTGTCCAGTTGACGGTGTGAGGGCTGAAGTGACTCGTTTCGCGTCGGAGCCTCCGGAGCAACCGGTGCAGGTTGATGGCCGGCCGGTCAGGCTTTCGTTGGCCTGTGCGTGGACGGTCGTGCAGTTGGCAAAATGTCAGATCCCTGCAGAGGCGTGCCAACAGATTGACCGGTTCCTTGCAGAGCATGGGGAGAAGAGAATGTAGATCGAACGCCTTATTTTGTGTGGATCAGGCCGTTGACCTTTTGTGGTCGGCCAGGCTGCGGAGCAGGTAAACCTATCAAGTTTGCGTAGTTGAATTGCGTAATTCACTTCGGACCTGGCCTGCCAAGGCGCGAAAGCCAGGCGCCGCCTGCTGTGGTGAAGACCTGAGTTGTACGCGGCAGTGCGGGTTGACGATTGCGAATGGCCCGACGGCGCGGCAGAGTGTTGAGTTGTGCGGAAGGCACGAACGGTCTTGCAGCGGTTGGGCTGAAGCCCAGCGGCGACGGGGACAGGAATGGCGCTTCTGTTCCCGAACGAGACGCGGATAGCCGCTAATCGCGGGGCAGACCACGTCCAATGTGTCGGAAACTTGCGCCTTTCGAGAGCGAAGTTTGGCCGACAGTTTCCGGATCATTCCTGCCGGGGAAGGAGGCCACCGTGCGCCGCTTCTCCGCGGTCTCGCTGCTGCCGGCCGTCGAGCCTCGAGATGATTCTCAACGTTTTATGCTGGCAGTATGCTACAAGCGACAGAAACACCGATTTCATTAAATCCGTTCGAAGAAGTCTTTAAGTCCATCGTTGACCGCGCTGACGCAAAGATGGTCTTCGGAGAACCGATCCGGCTTGAAACCAGGACTGTCCTGCCGGTTGCGAAAGTTCGATATGGCTTCGGGGGTGGTGGGGGCGCAGGGAAGAAAGGCGACCAGCAAGGTGGTGGCGGCGGCGGTGGACTTGTCGTCTTGCCCATAGGTATAGTCGAGATCACGGAACCACAAACCCGATTTCTGCCAATCACGAGGAGCGGGCGGTGCTGGCTGCGCTTGGTATCGGTTTCTTGTTGGGATTGGTGCTCTCTAAACGGCGGCGTTAAACGAGAAACGGAGTAGCGAAGTCGCGGCTCACGTTAGCCGGCGCTTTTTCAATGCCCGGTTGGGCAGCAGCCGTTAGGCAAATCAATGGCAAACTGTTGGCTGGCGGAGGGTTAGGGATTGTTGTAGGCTACAGTTGGGTGGTGTGGCGCAGTTTGTTGGGGGTTTGCGCACCGCGGGTTGGTTCCTTGCATACTTTCTTGGTATGCGGATATGTAAAAACCCGCTCGTTTGATTCAATGGAATTTGGTGATATTGTGATTTCTTTAAATATACCGGGGAGTAACAAAATCCCCTGGAGGTACTGCTGAATGGAAACATGCCGTGCTCGCGCTTTCGCGTCGTTGCCGGCGGCCAGATCGGTCGCCCACGATGCTGTCGGCGCATCAAACCGAAGAATGCGTTTGTCGCAGATTCTTTTGACGATTCTTTTTCTGCTCACAGGCTCACCCGCGCTGTTCGCGCAGGAGGCCGGTGGGGAAGCGAACCTGAAGCTTCCCGATCTCTCCCAAGCCACGTTTATGGGTGGCACCAATGGCCGCACCTTGTTGATGGTCGGACTCCTGGTCTCAGCGCTTGGGCTGGTATTCGGACTCGTCAGCTACACCAAATTGCGGAACCTTCCGGTTCACGCCTCGATGCTGGAAATCTCCGAACTGATCTACGAGACCTGTAAGACCTATCTGCTCACGCAGGGCAAATTCCTGATGATCCTGGAACTCTTCATTGGGTTCGTGATCGTGCTCTACTTCGGTGTTCTGCTGCATTTCGACGCCTTCCGCGTGATCGTCATCCTGCTGTTCAGCGTCATCGGAATTTGTGGCAGCTATGGCGTGGCATGGTATGGCATCCGCGTCAACACCTTCGCCAATTCACGGACCGCATTCGCCAGCCTGAAAGGCAAACCTTTCCCCTGCTACGCGATTCCGTTGCAGGCCGGCATGAGTATCGGAATGGTGCTGATCAGCGTTGAGCTGCTGATCATGCTTTTCATCCTGTTATTCGTTCCTGGCGACTATGCCGGACCCTGTTTCATCGGCTTCGCGATCGGCGAATCGCTTGGCGCCGCGGCCCTCCGCGTCGCCGGCGGAATCTTCACCAAGATCGCCGATATCGGGTCGGACCTGATGAAGATCGTGTTCAAAATCAAGGAAGACGATGCGCGCAACCCGGGTGTGATTGCCGACTGCACCGGCGACAACGCCGGCGACTCGGTCGGACCCAGCGCCGATGGTTTCGAGACCTACGGCGTAACCGGCGTGGCGCTGATCTCCTTCATCCTGCTGGCGGTCAAGAGCGACGCTCTCAAGGTGGATCTGCTGGTGTGGATTTTCTGCATGCGCATCATGATGATCGTCTCGTCCGGCGTCTCCTACTTCATCAACGACGCCATAGCGCGCGCCAAATACGGCACTGCGTCGAAGATGGACTATGAAGCTCCGCTGACCACCCTGGTCTGGCTGACGTCCATCGTTTCAGTGGTCCTGACGTACATCGTTTCGTACCTTCTCATCCCCAATATCGGCGACGATCCGTCGTTGTGGTGGAAACTCTCTTCGGTGATCACCTGCGGCACACTGGCAGGTGCGATCATTCCGGAACTGGTCAAGGTTTTCACCTCGGTGAATTCCAGCCACGTGAAGGAAATTGTCACATCGTCACGAGAAGGCGGCGCATCGCTCGGTATCCTGTCAGGCCTGGTGGCGGGCAATTTCAGCGCTTATTGGCTCGGCGTGGCCATGCTGCTGCTCATGAGCATCGCGTACGGCGTCAGCACCCTGGGTCTGGCATCGCTGATGATGGCCCCGGCGGTCTTCGCCTTCGGCCTCGTGGCCTTCGGATTCCTGGGTATGGGGCCGGTGACCATCGCGGTCGATTCGTACGGTCCGGTTACCGATAATGCCCAATCGGTCTACGAACTTTCGACCATCGAAGCGATTCCCGGCATTGAAGGGAAAATCAAGAAGGAATTCGGTTTCGATCCGAGGTTTGAGGTCGCGAAGGATTTGCTCGAAGAAAATGACGGAGCGGGCAACACGTTCAAGGCGACCGCTAAACCGGTCCTCATCGGCACCGCGGTGGTCGGTGCAACGACGATGATCTTCTCCATCATCGTCATGCTGACGCAGGGTCTCAAGCCGGAGTTGATCGGCAATCTCTCGATCCTGCATCCGCCGTTCCTGCTCGGTTTGATGATGGGTGGCGCAGTGATCTACTGGTTCACCGGCGCGTCGATCCAGGCCGTTACTACGGGTGCATATCGTGCGGTCGAGTTTATCAAGGCCAACATCCGTCTGGACGAAGGCAGCGAGAAAGCCTCGATCACCGACAGTAAGAAGGTGGTTGAAATCTGCACCAAGTACGCGCAGAAGGGAATGTGGAATATTTTCCTGGTGGTGTTCTTCTCGACGCTGGCATTTGCCTTCGTGGAGCCGTACTTCTTTATCGGTTACCTGATTTCCATCGCGCTTTTCGGGCTTTATCAAGCCATCTTCATGGCCGACGCCGGTGGAGCATGGGATAACGCCAAGAAGATTGTGGAGACCGTCCTGAAGCAGAAAGGCACCCCTCTGCACGATGCCACGGTGGTCGGCGACACGGTAGGCGATCCGTTCAAGGATACGTCTTCGGTGGCGATGAACCCGATCATCAAGTTCACCACGCTGTTCGGCTTGCTGGCGGTACAATTGGCGGTATCTGTGTCGGCAACGCAGGGTAACATGTTTACCGACATTCTGGCGGCTATCTTCCTCGTGATCTCGATGTTCTTCGTGCACCGGTCGTTCTACGGTATGCGCATCGATGTGACGCCCGCGAACGAAGAAGTAGATGTCAGCAGCAAGGTAGCGTAGGTTTCCCGGGTGGGCCGGTTCGACCCGGCCCATCCTCAGTTTTCAGCCGCTAACCGCGTGGCAGGCCGTGGTCCAATGTATCTGAAACTTCCGCCTTTGCCGCCGCGAGCGAAGTTTGGCAGCTGTTTCTGGAGAGCGGTCTGACGGTGACGCCAGCCATCCTCTCAGGCCAATTGGCGAGGAGGCCGCCGTCGAGATCTAACGTCGTTCGCACTATCGATCGCCTATCTCATCACGCCTGAGGGGCTGCATACATGTGCTACTTTCAAGGATCAGGCTCGCAGTCCGGATTTCCTATTTCCCCTGCTCTTTCGCCTGAATCGAGGTCATCTCCATGTCGAATCAACCTGAACATACCCAGGCCGTACCCGTAATCGGCGAAGGCGCCACGCTCGGCGTCATCGGCGCCGGCGTGATGGGCCAGACGCTGCTACGCGGACTGCTCTCCGGTAAGTTGATCCCGCACGACCGCGTCTGGGCCGGCGATAAGAATCCGGCCAACTGCAGTGCCGCCTCCGAGGCGCTCGGCATCGCCGTCGAATGCGATTACCATGGGCGCGTATCGGGTGCCGATCTGATTCTGCTGTGCGTCAAACCGAACGATGCGCCGGTGGTGCTGGCCACGTTGCGCAACGCCGGACTTCGCCGCGAAACGCTGCTCATCTCGATCCTCGCGGGGGTCGGCACCGACCGTCTGGAATCGCTGCTCGGCACCGAAAATCCGGTGGTCCGCGCCATGCCTAACACGCCTGCCGTGGTCGGCGAGGGCATGACCGTGATCTGCCCCGGGCGTTACGCCACCAGCACTCACTTGCAGCGCGCGCAGGCAATCTTCGAAGCGGTAGGCCTGTGCCTGCCGGTCGACGAGATTCACTTCAACGCGGTCACTGCGCTCAGCGGGAGCGGCCCAGGCTATCAGTTCCTCATCATGGAGGCGCTGGCCGATGCCGGCGTGCGCGTGGGTCTGCCGCGGCAGCTGGCCTTGACGCTGGTCGCGCAGACTGCGCTCGGCGCCGCGCGCATGGTGCTCTCCACCGGCCGCCATCCCGCCGCCCTGCGCGACGACGTCACCACACCGGCCGGTTGCACTATCGGCGGCCTGCTGATGCTGGAGGACGGACGCATCCGTTCGGTGCTGGCCCGTGCCGTGGAAGAGGCCACCAGGATTTCCGCACACCTCGGCGTCGGTCCGACCAAGATCTCCGAAAGCCCAGCCGGGCAGCGCTCCGCACACTAAGGCCTGCTATGCCCGAAATCGAATCCCATGAGCTCGCGGCCGACCTGATCCAGGTTGAAGACCGTTGGGGTGCGCACAATTATCGTCCGCTCGACGTGGTGGTGGAGCGCGCCCAAGGCGTGTGGGTGTACGCCGTCGACGGGCGCCGCTATATGGATTGTCTGAGCGCGTACTCCGCCCTCAACCAGGGCCACTGCCATCCGCGCATTTTGCAGGCGCTCGTAGAGCAAGCGTCACGCGTGACGCTGACTTCGCGCGCCTTTCGCAACGATCAGTTGCCGCGCTTTTGTGAAGAACTGGCTCGCGCCTGCGGCATGCAGATGGTGCTGCCGATGAACACCGGGGCGGAGGCCGTCGAGTCGTCTATTAAGGCAGTGCGCCGCTGGGGCTATACCTTCAAGCGCATCCCGCGCGAAGAGGCTGAGATCATCGTCTGCGACAACAATTTCCATGGCCGCACGACGACCATCACCGGCTTCTCCAGTGAGCCGCTCTATAAGGACGGCTTCGGTCCCTTCACGCCGGGCTTCGTGAGCGTGCCTTTCGGCGACATCGAGGCGCTGGAAGCCGCGATTACGCCGCGTACCTGCGCGTTGCTGATCGAGCCGATCCAGTGCGAGGCTGGCATTCTGATCCCGCCTGACGGGTATCTGAGGCAGGCAGCAGAGTTGTGCGCGCGTGAGCGCGTGCTGCTGGTGGCCGACGAGATCCAGACCGGCCTCGGCCGCACCGGCAGGATGTTCGCCTGCCAGCACGAGAGCGTGCAACCGGATGTGTACGTGCTCGGCAAGGCGCTTTCGGGCGGCGCATATCCGGTATCGGCCGTGGTTTCGTCAACCGAGATTCTGGGCGTGTTCCGGCCGGGCAGCCACGGCAGCACGTATGGCGGCAATCCGCTGGCATGCGCGGTGGCGCGCGCCGCGCTGCGGGTGATCGAGGAAGAGCGGCTGGCGGATCGCTCGGCCGAACTCGGCGCGTGGCTGCTCTATGAGCTGCGCAAGCTGCGCCATCCGCACATCAAGGCCATCCGCGGACGCGGGCTGCTGATTGGGATCGAACTGCTGGTGCCGGCCCGTTCGTACTGCGAGCGGCTGAAGGATTTGGGACTGCTCTGCAAGGAGACTCACGATTTCGTAATTCGCCTCGCCCCTCCGCTGATCATTTCGGAAGAGGACCTGGCATGGGCGGCGGGACAGGTGCGCAAGGCGTTCGAGGGATAGCGGGCCACCGCGAGCGTAAAGCGTATGCTTTGCGATAGTGGCCTGGGGAGTCACGAGGAGAACAGACGAAAGAAACACAGTTCTCCCAACGATTGCGCGTAACCTTCTATACTATTGTTTAACTCTAACAAATTATGGCTACAAATCCACCGATCTATCCACAGCCTCCCAAGTCCAACCTGCCCCTGGCTCTGGCTGGTGGGGCTATCGTTGCAATGCTGGCTGGCAACATCTACCTCTTCGTCCAGATCCAGGATCTGAAAAAAGACGCAGCGAAAACCAGCGACGCCATGCAGGCGGAAATCGAGAAGCTGCAAGAAGACACTACGGCGGTTGGCGCAACTTCGCGAAAACATGCCGAGCAACTCCGCGAACAACTGGATGTCTCGACCCGGCAGACCCTCGCCGCGGCGCAGGCGGCCGCGCTACAGGCCAAGCGGGAAGCCGTGAGCAGCTCCGAGCAATCGGCCAAAAGGCTGGAACAGGAACAGCAACAACTGGGGCAAAAGCTTTCAAGTGACATCGGCGATGTGAAGCAGCAGGCTACCACGGCGAACACCAAGATCGACACGGTGTCCACCGAGGTTGCCAGCACCAAGACCGATGTCGCGAACACCAAGTCCGAACTGGATAAGACCATCGCGGAGCTCAAAAGCGTTCGCGGCGATCTGAGCGGTACCAATTCCCTGGTGGCGACCAATGGCAAAGAACTGGCGGCATTGCGCCGGCTGGGCGAGCGCAACTATACCGAGTTCAAGCTGATCAAGACTAAGGAACCGCAGCGGGTCGGCGATATTCAGTTGCTGCTCAAGAAGACCGATCCCAAGAAGAACAAGTTCACCGTGGAAGTCCACGCGGACGATAAGACTACCGAGAAGAAAGACAGGACCGTTAACGAGCCGGTGCAGTTCTACGTGGCCAAGGCAGCGCAGCCGTACGAGATTGTGGTTAACACCGTCGGCAAGGATACGATCAGCGGTTATCTGTCGACGCCCAAGGATCGCATCCCGCGCAACTGACGAAACAGCCTGAAGTCTCGGGTTTCTTGCCGAGCCAAAAGCAGCTGCTCCGCAGCCGGTAGACCACGAAACACAGTGGTCCGCCCCACGGAGCAGCATAGCTGCAACCAAACTTTCCAGGTATGGGCCAAAGGCCTACCCCACCAGAAATCGTCGAGGCTTCGGGTTAGCCGATGCTTTGGACTACGCCGCCTTCCACGCGCAATGCGGCACCGTTGATGGCTGACGCCAGCGGGCTGACGACAAACGCCACCAGCACTGCGATCTCCTCCGGCTTTTCGAAGCGTTGCAGCAGCGATGAGGGGCGGCCGGTCTGAAAGAATTGCCGCTCCACCACTTCGCGGCTCACTTTACCAGCCGCCGCCAGTTGTTCGATAAACTGTCCCACACCTTCCGAAGCGGTCGGTCCCGGTAGCACGGAATTCACGGTCACGGCGGTTCCTTTAGTGGTCTCGGCCATGCCCCGCGCTACGGCCAGCTGCGCGGTTTTGGTCATCCCGTAATGAACCATCTCCTGTGGAATCTGCAAGCCGGATTCGCTCGAAACGAATACGATCCGTCCCCAATTCCGCTGCTTCATTCGCGGCAGATGATGGCGGCTCAGCCGTACGCCGCTCATGACATTGACCTCGAAAAACCGGAGCCAGTCCTCATCGGGAATCTGCTCGAAAGGTTTGGGCTCAAAGATTCCCAGGTTGTTGACCAGAATGTCGAGATCCGGG
This sequence comes from Terriglobia bacterium, assembly GCA_963747535.1. Taxonomy (GTDB): domain Bacteria; phylum Acidobacteriota; class Terriglobia; order Bryobacterales; family Bryobacteraceae; genus CAVVFX01. The sequence goes on along the minus strand of CAVVFX010000020.1, from coordinate 623,129 downwards.
AAACGGCTTATCGCCTGCGCAACCCCTCCAGCGTTACCGAGATCGGCAGCCAGCCCCTCGACTTGTGCCGATGGGTATTTGCCACGAATTTGCCCGATAGCCGCGTCGACCCGCTGCTGCGTTCGGCCGTTGAGGATGACGAAAGCGCCCTCCGCAGCAAGTGCTTCTGCGATGGCCAGCCCGATGCCCGCGGTCGATCCGGTAACCAGGGCCTTCTTTCCTGCAATCTGTAGATCCATGCAGCATTAGAGTACGGAAACGGCAGACCTGATTCGTTATGCACTCTTGATCTCGGTCCAGATGCGGTCGCGATACCGTTGTGCAGCGGACGGCAGCGGAGGGGGCCAGACCGCACGTTTCATCGTCTCGGCGTCGGGATAGAGCGTGCGGCTCTGGCGGATTTCCTCGGGCAACAGCGCTCGCGCGGCTGAGTTCGCGGTTGCGGTCTCGGCGGCGATGGCGATGCGGGCGCTCACGTTCGGGCGCAGGATGTAGTTGAGAAACGCGTGGGCGGCTTCGGTATGGCGGCTCTCGCGCAGGATCGCGGCATTGTCGCAATAAACCGGGAACCCTTCGCGCGGATAGACGAATTTGAGCTTGCCCGCGGGCGCGCCGCGAATGGCACCTTCCGCGGTCGTCGACCAGAGTTGCGCCATCAACACGTCGCCGGAGACCAACTGGTCGCGAACTTCGGCATTGATGTAGGCGCGCAGGGACTTCTTCTGCTCCACGGCCTGCGCCCGAGCCACGGCCAGTTGCGCGGCATCGGTGGAGTAGAACGAATATCCCATCTTCAGCAGACACGCGCCGATGACATCCTCCTCATCGTCAAGCATGGTGACGCGTCCCCGGACATCCGGGCGCCAAAGGTCGGTCCAGGAGACGGCCGGCGCGACCGAGGTGTTGTAGACGATTCCCGTGGCATTCCACATGTACGGGACGCAGAAGTCCAGGTCGGGATCCCAGAAAGGATGGCGGAACTGCGGGTCGAGATTGTCCAGATTACGCAGCCGCGAGCGATCGAGCCTCGCCAGCAGCCGGTTGCGAACCATCGGCTGGATACGGCTATGAGTCGGGAAGACGATGTCCCAGCCGGAGTTGCCCGTCATCACTTTAGCCAGCATCTCCTCGTTGCTCTCGTAGAGGCCATACCGGACGCGGACGCCGAACTCCTTCTCGAAATCGGGCACCGTTTCGGGTGCGATGTAGCTGGACCAGTTGAATACGTTGAGCCGCGGCCGGCGATCGGTACGGCAGCCGGTCAAAGCCAGCGCCGCGAGGGTAAACGTCCGCCGCCTCATGCTGTAGTTCATGCCGCACGCACCTTTTCAGACACAATAATCAGCGCACCGAAGACCACGACAATCATGGCCGATATGGCGTTGATCTCGGGATTCACACCTCGCCGGGCCATGGCGTAGATGACCATCGGCAGAGTCTCGGAATCGACGCCTGCGACCAGGCTGGTAATCACGTAGTCGTCGAAGGAAACGATCAGAGCGAGGAGTGCGGCGGCGATGACTCCGGGCAGAATATTGGGTAGGGTCACGCGGGAGAAGACGGTCCACTCATGCGCGCCCAGATCGAGCGCCGCTTCCTCGAGGGCAGGGTCCATGGAGCGTAGCCGCGCCGACACGACGATCGCCACGTAGGCGATGGAGAATGCCACATGGGCCAGAATCACGGTGTAGAGTCCGAGTTGGAAATGCAGGTAGCGGAAGATGAACTGGAAGAATGCGAGCAGCGAAATGCCGGTCACGATCTCGGGAGTGACCAGCGAGAGGTACATCGATCCGGCGAGCAACGGAGACTTGCGCTTCCAGAGTCCGTAGGCGGCCAGGGTGCCGATAGCGGTGGAAAGGAGCGCCGAGACGAGCGCGATGATGACGCTGTTGCGTGTGGCCCAGGCGAGGTCGGCATTATTCACGACAGCGCGATACCAGTTGAGCGAAAAGCCTTCCCAGACGGTGAACTTAGACTGGTTGAAGCTGAAGACCACCAGCACGATGAGCGGCAGGTACAGGAAAGCGAAGGCGACCGCGGCGTAGACACTGAGGGCTCTTCTCAAGGCTGAGGGCTCCTCTTCACAGCACATCCTCTCCGCTGCGGCGGATCAGCAGGATGAGCAATAACGTTGCGATCAGCATGAGCATCAGCGAGACGGCCGATCCGAAGGGCCAGTCGCGCGCGGTGGTGAACTGGTTCTGGATCAGGTTCCCGGCCATTACGGTTTTGCCGCCGCCGAGAAGGTCCGGCGTCAAGTACGCGCCCAGGCAGGGAATAAAAACCAGGATGCTGCCGGCGATCATACCGGGCGTGGTGAGCGGCAGGACGATTCGGAATACCGCGCGCAGGGGACGCATCCCCAGATCGGCTGCGGCTTCGAGCAGCGATGGGTCGATTCGCTCCAACGTGGCGTAAAGCGGCAGGACCATGAACGGCAGATAGGCATAGACCAGGCCCAGCAGCACTGCGCCGTTGTTGTAAAGCAGCGGAAGAGGGGTGTGGATAACGCCCAGTTTGATGAGTGTGGTGTTGATCAGGCCAGTCTCTCTCAACAGAAAGAGCCACGCGTAGGTACGGACCAGAAAGCTGGTCCAAAAGGGCAGGATTACCAGTTGGAGCCAAAGGTTCTTCCACCGGCCGGAGCGGGAAATGAATAGCGCCAGAGGGAAACCCAAAGCGGCGCACAGCAGGGTCGTGATGGCGGCGAGGGCGAAGGAGCGCCAAAGGATCACCCCATAGAGAGGATCGACGAGCCGCGTGTAGCTTTCGAGGGTCCAGGGGTGCTCGACGCCGCCGTAGTCACCGCGGGTCAGCAGGCTGTACGCGCCAACAATGGCCACCGGCGCCGCGAAGAGAACGGCCATGGTGATGCGCGCAGGGAGGAGAAACCAGTTGCGGATGTTCACGCCACAGATGAACACAGATTAGCACCGATAACGACCTCTGTTTTCAATCAGTGTCGATCGGCGTTCATCCCTGGCCGGGAGCTTTTTCAGCTTCCTGAAGCGGACAGGAGGGAGACTGTACTGTTGATTACGTCTCTGGTAGTGGCGCAGATGACATGTCGAAGGTAGATTTAGCCGCAGACGGGGACGTCAGTTGCGAAAAGCTGATACACTGGAATTGTCTTTGACCGCATTCCGTCACAATTACGAGTGCCTTCCTTCCGCCGTCCCTTGCCATTCGAGTTCGGTTCCAGCAGTAGGACAAAGACTAATTTCACTTAAGGGATTTGGTTTGTGACGAACATCTTTGTGGGGAACCTAAGCTATCAGACTACACAAGAAGATCTGTACGCTGCTTTCTCAGCATTTGGCAGCGTCGAACGCGTCAACATCGTAACGGACCGGGAGACCGGACAACCCCGCGGCTTTGCTTTTGTCGAAATGACTGAACGCCGGGATGCGGAAACGGCGATTACTAAACTGAACGGCACTGATCTGAATGGCCGGACCATGAATGTCAACGAAGCGCGTCCGAAACCGACGGGCGCTGGCGGTGGTGGTGGTTACGGCGCCGGTGGCGGCGGCGGACGGGGCGGCTCCGGTGGTGGCGGCGGTGGTCGTGGCCGGGGCGGCAGTGGTGGTGGCGGAGGCGGCGGACGCGGTGGATCCCGCTGGTAATAAATTGAGTTTGGTCGATTTTCTCGACCACGAGTAACCTGCCGTACTTGCTTCACCGCGGGTACGGTGAGTAAAATCAGGAGCAACCATGGCTGGGCGCGCGCAACAATCGTTCAAAAAACGGCAAAAAGAGCAACAGCGGAAAGAGAAACAGCAAATGAAGTTTGCCAAACGCCTCCAGAAGAAGCATGAGGGTCCGGATGGCTCGACTTCGGATGCTTTCGAAACCGATACGCCCGCATCGGAAACTCCCGTGGCGGAGGAATCGGCCGAATTGTAAAACCGGCTATCGAGCCGAAGTAGACTTAGTCAGTGAGCCGAATAGAATCGGCTACTGAGCCGCGACCGTAAGGAAGCGGTATCTCCCTCCAGATACTCCCCGCGCACTTCAGCGTGCCAATCGGGCCCGGCCATCAGCCGACGAGTCTCTGGACCTTGGACCCTCATCCGCCACGATCCGCGGGCGGGACTCCTCCAGGAACAGGACCTGCTGTCCAGGCAAAGGCTGAGCTTGACGCTCGGCAAACACGTCGGCTGAATGTGTATTACCGCGACAGCTCTGAAGTCTGTCCCATTTCGAAAATAAACTTTTTAATGAACAATTTTTCTGAACTATCATTGAGCTCCGTTCTGCGGAGCAACCTGGGCAAGCACGGTTTCGTGACTCCCACTCCAGTACAGGCGCAATCCATTCCCCCCGCCCTCGATGGACGCGACATCGTCGCGACCGCACAGACCGGCACAGGTAAGACTCTTGCGTTCGTCGTTCCCATGCTCCAGATCCTGGCCCAAAAGCCCGCTGGTGGCATTAAAGCCGTGATCCTGAGCCCGACTCGGGAACTCGCCATCCAAATCAACGAAACCTTCACCAAACTCGCTGCCGGTACCGGCATGAAAGCCGCAGTCGTAGTAGGCGGACTCAGCGAATCCACTCAATTGCGAGCCATCAAGCAAGGTGCGCAGGTTCTGATCGCCACGCCCGGCCGGCTGTGCGACTTTCTCAAGCGCCGGTTGGTGCCGCTCAGCGGCGTGCAGATGCTGGTCCTGGACGAAGCCGATCGCATGCTGGATATGGGCTTCCTGCCTTCGATTCACCTGATCCTCAAGGCCGTGCCGCACGCCCACCAGACCATGTTCTTCTCGGCCACTATCGAAAAGTCGGTAGCCCATTTGATTGAATCGCATGTCAAGAACCCGGTGCGCATTTCGATTGGCGCGATCAGCAAGCCGGTGGACGAGGTCAAACTGCACCTCTACCAGGTAGAGCAGGACCGTAAACTCAGCCTGCTCGTACATCTTCTGCGAGAGGACGCTACCGGATCGTTCCTGGTGTTCACCCGGACCAAGCACGGCGCCGACCGTCTCGCCGACAACCTGGCGCGAACCGGCGTCAAGGCCGCTCGCATTCACGGCAATAGGAGTCAGAGCCAGCGCAACCAGGCGTTGAGCGGATTCAAGGACGGCATGTATCGCGTCCTGGTCGCGACCGATGTGGCGGCTCGCGGCATTCACGTGGACGGTATCGCTCACGTCGTAAACTACGATCTTCCGCAGGTCCCGGAAGATTTCATTCACCGCGTAGGCCGGACCGGCCGCGCCGGTGCGCTGGGACTCGCCTCGACATTCAGTACCCGTAACGAACAATCCGAAATCCGGAAGATCGAGAAGGAACTGCGAGTGAGCCTGATTCGTTGCCAGGTGAGCGCCGACATCCAACCTGCCGTGATCGCCGTCCCGGCGCCAGCGCCTTGGCGCGAGCGTATCGACGAAAAGCGATCGTTCGGCAGACGCTCATTTAAACCCGCCGTCCGCCGCCGCCGCGCCGCGTAATGCGGGCGGGGGCTCTCTCCGGACCCCGCGTGATTGCGCAATCGCAGGCCCAAAGGCCTACTCCGTATAGCGGCGAGCCGCAAAAGCGGCTGCTTCGCAGCCGGGCAGACCACAAAAAGCGATGGTCTGCCCTACCGCAGGCTACTCCACAATTCTTCGCGACCCGCGAAGGTCCAGACTATTAGTAGTACATTGATTCAGCAGCACTTGTTAGCTTTGTGGAGTAGGCCTTTGGCCTGCGAATCCATTTTTTCTCACCTTCTTGCGGCCGTGTTTAGTTCTCGATTGGAACCTTATCCGCGTGGTCGACGATGAGGATCTCGACGGGAAGTTTTTGAGATTCCAGCCGGAGCCCGAGTTGGTCCTGCAAAGCACGCTGCCACACGGTAAACGGGTCCGCACCCTGCTCCGGTTTGATGTCCAAGCTGATGTCGTAGATCCCTTCGATCCCGGTCTTATCCACTACCGGTATCGGCGCGCCCCTCGCGTGTGAGGGAACTGTGGGATCGTCTAACAGAGGTATGGTTAGCTGAACTGCCAGGACGCCGGCAAACTGCGACAGGTCGCCGTGAAATCGCCACTTGTGGGAACCCTCCGGCGCGCCGTGCAATCTTGCGCCATCCTTCCCAACTACGAGCGCATAGACGCGGCGCTCCTGCGATTCGCTGCGGATCACCAGTTTGAAACGCTCGATTAAGAGCGCACGTAGCATCAGCCTGAGTTGCTCCGCGCTCACCGGATTCTCAGCCCTGGCCTCGATGTCGTACTCGTTCGAGTCAAGCCATGAGGGCCCTCCTGTGATCTGCGAATACGAAACGTGATATGCCTCGAAAATGAGCCTCTTCAGAGTCGCGTTTCTCGCGGTAAAGCGTTCGGGGTCGGTAGTGATGGTTCCGTCGTGCCCGACCACCGATTGGCTCGGCTTGACCGATGCGATTTCGAACGACGGTGCTTGTCCGAACACGTTACAGAACCCTACAACGCTCAGGACACTCACTATCGCACGGACCACGCGAATTTCGCCTCCAATTGAGTTTCAGTATATGCCCGTCAAGCTAAAGTTGTTAGGATGAAAGCGGTCATGCAACAAGATCTGATGCGCCGCCGGGTGGAAACCTGGCGTGTTGCGGGCGAGGAGTTGGAAGAGATCCGGCGCCGCGAGATTGCCGCTATCGACGCGTGCGAAGCGATCGAGCAGATCTTTGGCTCCGAAGCCTTGCCCGACCTGCCTCCGCGTCTGACTTCAGGCCTGGTAGAACAACAAGCCTGGTTCGCCAAACTTCGCCGATGACTCCGTTATTGGAATCGGCGCTCGGCCCAGAAGTTCTTCTTCGAACGGGATTGGCGCTTTTGTATCATCGGCGGGATCGCGGTTCTGCGCTGGGGCGAGCCACGGTTTACGAGAGATGTTGACGTTACCCTTCTTTCGGGTTTTGGGCGAGAAGACGAATTCATCCGGCCGATACTCGCCGGTGGTTATACCGGAAGAATCCCGGACGTTGCCGATTTCGCGCGACGAAACCGAGTCCTTCTGTTGAATTCTCCACAGGGGATCCCGATCGAGATTGCGCTCGGCGCGCTTCCCTTTGAAGCGCTGGCTGTGGACCGGTCCAGCCTCTTCCCCTTCGCGCCAGACTGCGCCTTGCGAACGTGCTCGGCCGAGGACCTCATCGTACAGAAGCTTTTCTCATTTCGCACGCGCGACGTACTCGATGTCGAGACCGTGGTGGTGAGACAGCGCGTTCTTGAGACTCAGGCAGTCTGACGCAGATAACTGAAATCTTCATCTTCGGTGAAGAAGTTGCGTCCGCCGCATTTCGGACAGGTGTAGACGTCGGGCAGCAGTCGGCGGCGAAGAACCCTGCCCGTGCTTCTCAAAAACCCGGAGGGGTCTGCCGATCCACACCCCACGCACACATTCGACCATGTCGCGACCTCCGGCGCCAGAGAATCGCCAAAATAGTAGGCCCAGCCATAGACGCTCGCGCGCCGGTGAAATGCGCGATCGAAAGCTCTCAACAGGTACGTTAGCGTGCGGATCACGGTCTCGTTGCCGTTAGCGAAAAGGAGGAGCTTTCTGGGCGGTCTGGCGCGGATATTCCGGCGGTTGAGAAACGACAGCGAAGTGCATAATACGCGAGTCCCCGCATGTTTGAGACCCGTGGCCGCGGTGATCATGCGTGGAACTGCGGCTGCATCCGAGAATTGGTTGACGTGGCCGCCGCCACGCCCCAGCCAGCGATATACGCGGTCGGTGAAGGTTGACGCATCCGGCACTGCGATATACAGGAGACCTTCCCGGTCAAGCACCCGGGCGATCTCGCCTACGCTGTCGGCGAGACACTCGAAATGCTCCAGGCTATGGTTCAGGATCACGGCGTCGAATGCATGGTCGGCGAAGGGAAGGCGGGCTGAGGAGCACACCACGAAGTCGCGCGGACCGCACCCCGCGGCAGCTATGTCGGCACGCACGATTGTGAGCGGAAGACCGGCTGCATCGAAGCTGCCGGGTCCGCTGCCCAGATCCAGCACCCGTGAGCCCGGCGGCAACTTCGTGAGAATTTGTTGCATTTCCCGTGGGGCAGACCATCGTCCTTCGTGGTCTGCCGGCTGCGTAGCAGCCGCAATCTATGTGAACGAATACTTGTTGGTCTTCTCGTCCCAAAGAATCTTCTTGCTGTTCTTGAACGAGAGAGTCGCGAGGTGACCGGAGATCGCCGCTTGTTGCCCGACCGGAGGCGGAGCGATGGGCTTTTCCTTGCCCTGAACCGACCGGATGAAGTTCCGGAAATGGTTGATCGCGCCGTCGGCTTCGTTGAAATCGGCACGGCCATTCAGATGGATCGGCGCACGCGAACTGATAGACACCGGTACCTTCCCCTTGCTATGCGCGTAGGTTTCCGGCGTGAAGTAAAGATCCTGGCGGTTCATTACTTCGATGGTGCCTTCGTTCCCGCACAGTTGCTCGCCGAAACCGTAGTGATCATTGCCGAAATAACAACTATAGTTAAGCTGGAAGTTGTCGCCGTATTCGTAAATCGCGCTGAAGGTGTCCGGCGTATCGCGGTCGTCGTGCCACCGGTAGATGCCGCCCGAGGCCATACAGGACATCGGCACGGTCTTGCTGAGCATGAAATTGACGATGTCCGTCTGGTGGACCAGCAGGTCCGTCGAGATGCCGCCCGAGTAATCCCAGTAAAGCCGCCATTGGAAATAGCGCTCCGGACTCCAGTCGCGCGTCGGCGCCGTACCGAGGAATTTGATCCAGTCGGTATTCTCCGGGGTGGCTTCGGCCGGGATCACATAGCGCCAGGCGGGATCGTCAGGCAGCGAGTTGCGATACCAGAACGCGCGCACAAAGTGAACGTCGCCGATCATACCCTGCTGCACCAGTTCCTTGGCTTTCTTGTACAGCGAGGAACTGCGATTCTGCGTCCCGACCTGGCACACTTTCCCGGACTGCTCCCAGACCTGCACGATCTCAAAACCTTCTTCGATGGTGTGCGCGAGCGGTTTCTCGACGTAGACATGTTTGCCGGCTTTCAGCGCTGCGATCGCCATGTCATGGTGCAGATGCTCGGGCGTCATGATGAAGACCGCGTCGACATTCTTGTCGGCCAGCAGCTTGTGATAATCGTCGTACGTCGTGGGAGTAGTGCCCCACACCGTCTTCATGATGTCTTTGGCGCGGGAGATGTAGCCGTCATAGGTGTCACAGACAGCAGTGATCTGCGAATCGTCGGGCGCCGCGGTGTGCAGCCAGCCCAAGCCGGCTGAACCACGCGTACCTACCCCGATCCAACCGACGTTGACCCGGTCATTGGCGCCCAGGACTCTTTGGGGTGCAAGCGGTCCGGCTAACGCGGCGGCTACAGCGGACGTTTTCAGAAAATTACGGCGGGTGCTTTCGAGGGCGTCATGCGACATGTTGATCTCCGTGCAATTAGATGTTATCGCAACTTGTGGGGCACGTCCCCGGCCGGCCTTCACCGGCCCCCGGCATTTGTTATAATGAAAAGAGTCGTACCTATAAGTCTTTGAAAATAAGTCTATTCATACGACCCTTCCATATACAAAGTGATACATTTCAAGCCAGCGGCGATTCTTATTCTAGTCCTTACCGTGGCAGCCATTGCCCAGCGATCCACCCCTCCCGCCGATGCATTGGTCGATGCGAATCACTATAAACGCGCCCGCGTCCTGGTGGAAGCTCGTTTGCTCGAAAACCCCAACGACGCGCATGCACTTTTTCTGGCGTCCAAGATTCAGGAAGCGTTGGGCAATTTGCACGGCGCCACCGCGCTCGCGGAAAAGTCGGTGGAAGTCGATCCCAGCCAGGTGAGCTATCACGCACAGTTAGCCGAATGCTACGCCTACACGGCGGACCATTCCACCTGGGTGAAGGGTGTGAGCTACGTGCACCTGATGAAAAAGGAGATCGCCGCGGCGCTGGAACTTCATCCGCACGATAGCGACACGCTTCTGGTGGCCATGATGTTCGCGTTTCACGCCCCGGCAATTGCGGGCGGCGATCGCAGGAAGGCACATGAGATCGCGGATGAGATCGTGCGCTACGATCCGCACTGGGGTTACCTGGCCGAAGCTCGTCTGGCGCAGGAAGATTCGACTGACGACCGTAAAGAGGCCTGGTTGAAGAAGGCCGTCCAAGCCGATCCCAAGCACTATCGCGCGTGGCAGGAACTGGCGAACTTCTACTGCTGTGTCGCCCAGCGCAAGAATCCCGTGGAGACGGAGCGGGTCGGACACGCGATGGTCACACTCGATCCAACTCAGGCATCGGGCTACGCGGTGCTGGCCAGCGCCTACGCACGCACCGCCCGCTGGGCCGATCTCGACGCCGTTCTGGCACAGGCTGAAAAGGTTGTGCCGGATAATCGCGCCCCGTACTACCAGGCGGCGCAGACTTTGATCGACACGGCTCAGGATTTGCCACGTGCGGAGAAGTACCTGACTCACTATATTGGACAGGATCCGGAAGGTCGTGAACCCGATCGCGGACAGGCGAAATGGCTGCTCGCGTCGCTCTACGAGAAGAATGGCCGCACGCCGGACGCTATTCGCGAACTCGAAGCAGCCGTACGGATGAGTCCCGACTTCGAGCCCGCCAAGAAGGATCTCAAGCGTCTGCGGCGAAGCTGACAACGGGTTTCACCCTCGCCTCGTGCAACTCTGACGTTCTGAGCCGCGACCGTTAGGGTCGTCTCTTTGGCAGAGGCAGTCTCTACGAGCCCAAGCTCCGCATCCGCGCGAGTTGGGTCTCCAGGATGCTGCTAGCAAAATCTTCAGGAGAGACGCCATTCTTGGCAGCTTCAGCGGCCAGAAAACTTACGGACGACTGACCAAGCCTGACCCGAAGTGGGAGGGTTAAAGTCATACCTGGACGATGGAACTTCCCCCTCTGCCCTTCGCTGAAGTCATATTCGTCCCTCATATCGTTTTCATTGCTACTCATGATGCCTTCTTGATAGCCACGAAGCTCTCGTCTGGATGGTTTGCGGGCCGAGATGATACGGACCGCGACCAGGTTCGGCTCCAGTTCGTTTGCAGTGTGGACGACAACCAGGATATCCTGACTCGCTGCCATCCCCAACCGTAATCCACCGGTGCTCATCTTCGCTGTGATCGGGATCGTATACACTGACTGCAAGCGGGTCCAGAAACACCGTCGCTGCCATCGCAAACGCGATACCGTGTTTTGCAAGATTAGACTCGGCCTTTTCGTCATCCCAATCGGTGGTGACGTTGAACATGGGGCCTACGCACCCTCCACCACCACCACATGAATCTCCCCGGGACCATGCACCCCGCGCACGAGTATCTGCTCGATATCGGCCGTGCGGCTGGGACCAGTGATCAGAACCATGGAACTCGTCTGCTCGGCCGGCCGCGGGAGAATGCTGAACAGCTCATCCAAGCCCGTCAGCAGCCTGGATGCCGGCACCACCGCGATATGCGCCGGAGGCAACAGCGACACCAACCGTGCCTCGTCGCGACTCGAAATCATGACCAGCGATCCCGTATCGGAAAGTCCGAAATCGGCGCTGCTGATTCCGTAGTTGCAAGTCGCGCACAGTCCGCGCAACTCCTCGCGATCGGTGATCCCGGACCGCACGCCGGGCAATTCCGTAATCCTGCAATCCCTTAAGAATGGAGCATTCGACGTGACCGCCGTCTTGCCCTGGATCACCGTCGCGACATACTCTCTCGCCTCGTCCATCGATCGGGCGCGCAGCGTCTTACCTGCCAGTGCCGCCACCCGCTCCAGCATCGAATCGATCCGCTGCGAAACCGGAACATCCGGAACCACGATCCTCACCGGCGGTGGCGGCGGCACCGCTTCCCCTTCATAACGGCCCAGCGCGTTTCGCACGTCACGCAATATCAGGTCGCGTTGCATTAGCCCTTCCGCCCCTTCCACAAGTCACGGAAACTCTTCTTGGCCGGAGACGGAAGGTCGCGCTGGCTCAGCCACGACTTCACCGGAGGCAGCATTTCGAGTCCTGGCGCATGCCTTACCCAGTCCTGCTTCGGCCCAAACATCGCCGCCAGTTTTCCTGCCAGCCGGTACAGCTTCGGATGCGACATCGCGAACGCGAACATTTTGAACGCCAGCAGTTCCAGTTGATTCGACGCGTCTTCGGTCCGCGCCTTGACCACGTCCTCGCGCAGATCCAGCAGTACTTTGGGAATGTCGATCTTCACCGGGCAGACTTCCGCGCAGGCGCCGCACAGACTCGACGCGAACGGCAGTCCGGGCTCGTGCCGCACGCTCATGAACTGCGGCGTGATGATGGCGCCGATCGGTCCCGAATACACCCACGGAAAACTGTGCCCGCCGATCTTGCGATACACCGGGCAGTGATTCAGGCACGCTCCGCAGCGGATGCAGTAGAGCGACTGCCGCTTCTCCTCGTTCGCCAGCACCTTGGTGCGGCCGTTGTCGAGCAGCACCACGTAAAATTCGTCGGGCCCGTCAATCTCCTCACCCGCCCCTTCTTTACTACGCCGGGGCCCCGAAAGGAACGACGTGTAGACCGTCAGCGGCTGCCCGGTTGCGCTGCGTCCCAGCAACTTCAGAAACGTCGCCAGATCCTGCGCCCGCGGGATCAGCTTCTCGATCCCCGCCACCGCGATGTGAATCTTCGGCGCGCTGGTGGTCAGCCGGGCGTTGCCCTCGTTCTCCACCAGCACCACCGCGCCCGAATCCGCCACCAGAAAATTGGCGCCGCTGATGCCGATATCGGCCGCCAGAAACTTCTCGCGGAGCACTGTGCGCGCCAGCATCGTCTGCTTCTCGATGACGATATCGTTCGGCGCGCCCAACTCCTTCTCAAACAGGTTCGCCACGTCGTAGCGGGTCATATGCAGCGCCGGCGCGACGATATGATACGGCCGCTCGTGCGCGAGCTGCAGAATATACTCGCCGAGGTCGGTCTCCACCGATTCCAGATGGTGGTGTTCCAGCCGCTCGTTGAAATCGATCTCCTCGGTGGTCATCGATTTCGACTTCACGATCAGCTTCGCGCCCCGCTCCCTTGCCAGGGCCAGCACGAAATCCGCCACCTGCTGGCCGTTCCGGCACCACACCACCTTGCCGCCATGCGCCTCGACATTGCCTCCAGTTGCTCCAGGTAATAGTCGAGATTCTCGATGGTATGTTTCTTGATTGCATTGGCGTGGGTGCGCAGGTCCTCGAAATCCGGAACCTGCCCGGTCAGCGATTTCCTGCGATGGTCGATCAACCGTCCGGTCGACGTGTAGATCGCCAGCTGCAGTTTGGCATTGCCCAGCGTCTGCTGGATTTTCTCATCGAAGACTTGAGACATATTTATCGGCTCGCCAGAACTTCCGCCAGGTGCATGGTCTCGATCGGCAGACCCGCGCGCGAGAGCGCTCCGTGAATCTGCATCAGACAACTGGAATCGATCGACACGACCGTGTTTGCCCCGGTCTTCTTGATCGACTCGATTTTGGTGCGCGCCATGCCGCCGGACACCTCGGGAAATTTGACCGAAAACGTGCCGCCGAAACCGCAGCATTCCTGGGCGATATCCATCTCGCGCAACTCCAGGCCTTTGACGTTGCCGAGCAAGCGCCGCGGCCCGTCCTTGATCTTGAGCTCACGCAGCGCGTGGCAGCTGTCGTGATACGTGACGATGCCCTGAAAGCTTGCCCCGACGTCCTCCACCTTCAGCACGTCGGTCAGGAAGCTCGAGAACTCGTAGACCTTCGGCTCCAGCGCATGCGAAGCCGCAAGCTCCGCCGGGAAATCTTCAAAGAGATCCGCGAAGTGATGGCTGACCATGGAGGTGCACGAGCCCGACGGCACGACAATATATTCCGCGCCGTCGAACACTTTCAGAAAATGGCGCGCGACCGTGCGCGCTTCCTCCCGGTAGCCGCTGTTGAACGCCGGTTGGCCGCAACAGGTCTGGTCTTCCCGAAACTCGACGGTGCAACCGGCGCGCTCCAGCACGTCGGCCATGGCGATCCCGACCTTCGGAAAGAGCTGATCGATGACGCAAGTAACAAATAGAGAGACGCGTGGCATCAGTAATCTCTGAGTATACCTGTCGCCAATTGTGGAGCTGCTGCGCAGCCCGCAGACCACAAAAAACGATGGTCTGCGCCACGGAGTCCTGGTTGCGGCACGGCGGCGGAAATGTACAAACTCGAGCGGCCTTCGGCCGCTTCTCCGCTGCCGACCCCCGCGAAGTTCCATGAATTGCTATCATGTACCCCAATACAGTTCCGGAGGAAAGGTATGGAAACAGAAGTTCTGCCGCAGCCCTCTACGGTATCCGACGTCGAACCTCGGTCGACGCTGGCTCCCGTCGCGGATGCGGAGCGCATCTCTTCAATCGACGTCCTGCGTGGGACGGCGCTGCTCGGTATCGCCCTGATGAACATCGTGTTCTCCGGGCTCCCTATGGCGGCCGACTTCAATCCCAAAGTATCCGGAGGCTCGACTGGTCCTAACCTTGCCGCTTTCTTTCTGCAGTACGTGCTGTTCGACGGCAAGATGCGCGGCGTCTTCTCGATGATGTTCGGCGCCAGCACATACCTGCTCATTGGACGTCTGGATGGACGAGGCGCCGGACTGCGCGCGGCCGAAATCTATTATCGGCGAATCCTTTGGTTGATGCTGTTCGGGATCGTCCATGCCTACCTGATCTGGCACGGCGATATCCTGTATCCCTACGCGCTGCTCGGCCTCGTTCTGCTGCCGCTGCTGCGCGTGCGACCCAGAAACCTGCTGATTGTCGCGGGCGTTCTGCTGGCGCTGATGACGGCCCAAACCGTCTTCCAGGGCTTCGAAATTCGCAAGACCCACACGCTCGCCATGGAGGCTTACAAGGCGGAAGCTGCCAATAAGCCGCTCACAGACGAACAGAAGGCCGCCAAATCCGAATGGGAAGACACGAGAAAGTACTTCCTCCCTTCCGAGGACGACCTGCGCAAAGAGAAGGATATGTACAGCGGAGGGTATTTCCATCTGGTCGCCAAGCGTGCTGCGTTGGTCAACAAATGGCATTCGACGCCGTTTTATCTCAACGGCTGGGACATGTTCACGATGATGCTGGTGGGCATCGCCCTGGTCAAGTCCGGCGTCCTCGCAGCCGCGCGATCGATGAAGTTCTATTGGCGCATGCTCGCCATTTCCTATGGAATCTGTCTGCCGATCAGCGCATTTGGCGCCTTTATGTTCTGGCGGGAAGGATTCGAACCGCTCCAGACGGTGTTCTCGTACAGCACCTACCAGGTGGGGCGCGTCGGTATGACGTTGGGGCACACGGCGCTGATTTTACTGCTCTGCAAGTACGGCACCTGGCAAAGTCTGCAGGCGCGCCTCGCGGCGGTTGGCAAAATGGCATTTTCGAATTACATCGCGCACTCGTTGATCTATGGGTTCGTCTTTTACGGTTACGGCTTCAACCTGTTCGACAAGCTGCAGCGATACCAGCTCTACTATGTAGTCCTCGGCATGTGGATCTTCTCTCTCGTCTGGAGTCCGCTCTGGCTGGCACATTTTCGTTTCGGACCCCTCGAGTGGGTATGGCGCTCCCTAACCTATTGGAAGCGACAGCCGATGAGAATCCGACAGATCAATGCCCCTTCTTTGCTGGGTCCTGACATGGCAGCTGATTCCGCCTGAATGTGACACCGCGTTCGTCTGAGGGGGCGACGTGGCCGGGCTGTCAGAGGTGTATCTTAAGGGCTGTGAAGCTAATACTTGCATTCCTTATTCCGGTGCTCTCCCTGGTTGCCCAACCTCCCAAGATCGCATGGACGGATAGCGAACAACCCATCCTCGCATCGCTCCGGACCCTGCGTAATCTTCCCGACAGCCAGCGTCCAGCTGTGACACGGGAACTGGCTCTGAGAATCCGGCAACTGCCCTCCACCCCCGGCAAAGAGCTTCTCGCGATCCAGCTTGCCAACCTGGTGACGGAAGGCGACCCGGGCCATGACACGCTCGAAGAGACGGCCACCACGCTGGCCGCTGCGTTGCGCGAGCAGCCGGCAAAATCGGAAGACCCGCACTTAACGCTGGCCCAGCTGGTGCGTTATGAGCATGTTGACGCTTCGGTGGACGATCCGCGATTCCGCGATGCCATGGCCACGCTCGAAGCCGATGACGAGCGCCGACAGCATCTCGATTTCACCCTCACCGGCCTCGACGCGAAAAGCTGGACGCTCAGACAACTCGCGGGCAAGGTGGTCCTCGTGAACTTCTGGGCTACGTGGTGCCCGCCCTGTCGCAAGGAGATGCCGGACCTCGATGCAATCTACCAGGAGTTGCATCCGAAAGGACTCGTGATCCTCGCGATCAGCGACGAGGATCGTGCCAAGGTCGCGCCATTTATCGCGGAACATAAAGTGAGCTTTCCGGTTCTGCTCGATCCGGGCCGCCGCGTGAATGACCTGTTCGTCGTGCGAGGCATTCCCAAAACGTTCGTATACGACCGGTCCGGGCGGCTCGTGGCGGAGTCCATCGACATGCGGACGCGGAGCCAGTTGCTGGAAATGCTCGGGCGAGCCGGACTGTGACCGTACACGAACGCGCCATTGCGGCCTGGCAACGGGGCGAGGCCGGCGCAGCGGTGGAATTGTTCCAAGAAGCTGTCGAGGCGGATCCGCACTCGCCTGTCGCGGTGAATGATCTCGGCGCTGTGCTGGCGCAACTGGGCAGAACGGCGGAGGCCATCCCGGCGTTTCGCCGCGCCATCGAGCTCGCGCCCGGATATTCCGAGGCTTATAACAACCTCGCCAACCTCCATCAGATGAGCGGAGCGCTCGAGGAGGCAGTGGCCAGCTATCAAACAGCTCTAAGGCTACGTCCCGCATACGCCGAGGCGCACCGCAACCTGGCCAGTGCGCTCCAGCGGTTGGGAAGGATTGAGGAAGCGGTTGCGGCGCTGGCAACCGCGGTATCTTTGAACCCGGGATACACCGAGGCCATTGCCCTGCTCGTGCACCAGCTCAAACAACTATGCGATTGGCGTAGGGTCGAGGAACTCACCAGGCAATTAATTAGCGCTGTGGAAAATGGGTCTGCCGCGGTGAACCCGTTCGTGTTCCTGACCCTCGAGACCACGCCCGCGCAGCAGCGGCAGTGCGCAGAACAGTGGGTCAAAGCGCGATGGGCACGGCCGGCGGTGGATGCCGGCGCGCCGGAACGAGCGAAGCGCGAGCGCCGCAGTGATGGTATACGGCTCGGCTATCTTTCGGCGGATTTTCAGGAGCACGCCACCGCGCACCTCATCTCCGAGTTGTTCGAATTGCATGACCGCAGCCGGTTTCGCGTGATCGGGTACTCCTATGGAACGGATGACGGGAGCGCGGCCCGGCGGCGACTGCGCGACTCGTTCGACGAGTTCGTGGATCTGGAGAACCTCTCACACGATGAGGCCGCGGCACGCATTCGCGCCGATGACGTCGACATACTGGTGGACCTCAAAGGCTACACCACCGACGCCCGCCCTGGAATCGTGGCGTTGCGGCCGGCTCCGGTTCAGGTGAGCTATCTGGGATATCCCGGCACCATGGGCACACGCGCGATCGATTACATCCTGGTGGATCGATTCGTCGCGCTGGCTGATCAACAGGAGTATTTCACCGAGAAGCTGGTTCACCTGCCTCACTGCTATCAGGTGAACGATCGCCGCCGTCCGATTGCGGGTGCGCCCAGCCGCGCGGAATGCGGGCTCGCCGACAACGCGTTCGTGTTCTGTTGTTTTAATTCGTCATACAAGATTACTCCCGCGATGTTCGACATCTGGATGCGTCTGCTGGAGAGAGTGCCGGAAGGCGTCTTGTGGCTCATCGAGACGAATTCGACTGCGGCCACAAATCTCCGGGGTGAGGCGGACGCGCGCCTGAAGGGAGGGGCGGGGCGCCTGGTGTTTGCGCCGGCGCTCAAGAATCCGGAGCACCTGGCCCGCTTCGCAGCGGCGGATTTATTCCTCGACACGCTGCCTTACAATGCCCACACCTTGTCGAGCGATGCCCTATGGGGCGGATGCCCGGTACTGACGTGTGCGGGCAAGACGTTCGCGTCGCGGGTCGCCGGGAGCATCCTGCATGCGGCGGAATTGCCGGAGTTGGTGACGTCGACCTTAGCGGAGTATGAGGCGGTGGCGTTACGATTGGCCACGGATCGCGAAGAGTTGAGGAACCTCCGCGCGCGGTTGCAGAGAGACCGGTTGGAACTGCCGCTATTCGATACGCCCCGATTTGCACGCGACATCGAGGCCGCATTCGAGTGGATGTTGCGGGACGCGGCGGCTCCGCAGACAGCGTCGGGCGCAAGGCATAAATAGCAGGGATGAACGCGGTTGAACGCAGATGGCGCAAGAGAGCCGCGGCCGACAACCTGCTATACATGGTAGGCGAGTGGGTTCCAATAACGAAACCGAAACCCTGCCGAGATCTCTTGGCGAGGTCCACGGAAGCGTCAACACGTCGCACATCGGATTGTGGCGGCGCATTTTCGCGTTCGGGGGCCCCGCTTACCTGGTCAGCGTGGGTTACATGGATCCCGGCAACTGGGTCACGGATCTCTCAGGAGGCGCGAGCTTCGGGTACCGTTTGTTGTGGGTTCTGGTACTGTCAAATGCCATCGCTATCCTGCTGCAGACGCTCAGCGCCCGGCTGGGAATTGTAGCAGGGCGGGACCTCGCACAGGCGTGCCGCGAAAGTTATCCGCGTCCGGTGAACGTCGCGCTATGGCTCTTTTGCGAGGTGGCGATCGTGGCCTGCGATCTGGCCGAGGTGCTGGGCGCGGCCGTCGCACTCAACCTTCTGTTTCACATCCCAATGCTGATCGGAGTCCTGATTACAGCATTTGACACGCTGCTCCTGCTGGCGCTGCAACGGCTCGGCATCCGGGCCATGGAAGCCGTGATCCTGTCGCTGATTGCCGTGATCGCGGTGTGCTTCGGCATTGAAGTTTTCTGGGCCAGGCCGGAACTCGGAACGCTCGCCGCCGGACTGATCCCCCATCTCAACAACCAGACGCTGTACATCTCGATCGGCATGCTGGGGGCGACGGTGATGCCGCATAATTTCTATCTTCACTCGGCGCTGGTACAGACGCGGAGTATCGAGAAGTCCGAAGCGGCGCACCGGCAAGCCTGCCACTACAATCTGATCGACTCCACCGTGGCTCTGTGCGGCGCGATGTTTGTCAATTGCGCGATCCTCATCCTGGCGGCCGCTACTTTCTTCCGGCATCACCAGGAAGTGACCGACCTGCGGCAAGCCTACCTGCTGCTGACTCCGCTGCTGGGAACAGCGGCCTCCGGGGTATTCGCCATTGCGCTGCTGGCCGCCGGGCAGTCGTCCACATTGACCGGTACCATGGCAGGCCAGATCGTGATGGAGGGTTTTCTCAATATCCGCGTCCGGCCCTGGCTGCGCCGCCTGGCTACCCGCGCGTTAGCCATATTACCCGCCGTGGGGGTGATCTACCTGGCGGGAGACAATGGCGTGGGCCAGCTTCTGATCCTGAGCCAGGTGGTGCTCAGCATGAACCTTCCTTTCGCCATTATTCCGCTGATCCACTTCACCAGCGACCGCGCGCGCATGGGCGTGTTCGCGAGCAGACCCTGGGTCAAGCTGAGCGCGTGGGCTTGCACCGCGGCGATCGTCGGCGCGAACGCGTGGCTGATCCAACAATCTCTCGAGGACTGGGTGAAGGGTTCTCCGCAACACGAGACCGCTATCTGGCTGGTCTCGGGAATAGTGATCGCGATGGTTTCGCTGCTGCTCTTATGGATCACTTTCGAGCCTGCACTCACCCGTCGTGCGGTCCGCGCCGGAGCGGCGTCAGACCTGGTGGAACCGCCGCAAAAGGTGCCGCTGGTGGTCCTGCAATACAAGCGCATCCTGGTGCCGCTGGATCATACCAGCCTGGACCGGGATGCGCTGTCCCATGCAGCCGCGCTGGCCAAAGCACAAGGCGCGCGTCTGTTCCTGCTGCATGTGGAAGAGGGAGTCACCAGCCAGGTCTACGGTCAGCTCTCTTCTACCGCGGAAGTGGAAGCCGGCCGGGAATACATCGAAGAAGTGGTGGATTCGCTGCGGCACTATGACATCGATGTCGAAACCGCGATCCGGCACTCCTCCGATCCCAAGCGCGAGATCGTGCGCTATGCACAGCAGATCAACGCCGATCTACTGGTCATGGGAGCTCACGGCCACGGAGTATTAAAGGACCTGATCTTCGGCGATACCATCAATCCCGTCCGTCACGCGCTCAAAATCCCCATCCTCGTGGTGCGCTCGCCGAAGTGAGTCCGAAACGGCTGCTCCGCAGCCGGGCAGACCACTGGAAAACGATGGTCCGCCCCACGGACGAATACGTTACCGTACTTGCGAAAGCAAGGACTTATCAGGCCCACGGCCTTAGTCCGATAAAGTGTGTGCGAAGCATTCCCGGGCGATGCGGCAGAGCACTAAGGACTGTTGCCAGCGGTCGCCCTCTTCATGCAGCCTGCCCTCGGAGTCGCGGATGAGGCGTGCGTAGTAGATGCCCGAAGCCAGTAATTCAGGAGCAAAAATGAGAAGCTCGCCCGGACCCGCGCTTTTGAGAAAGCCGGTCATGGACGCTGTCCAGAGTTCGCGAAAGTGCGCTACGAAAGGTTGGCCCCCGCTCTCGGCGTTTCCGATGTCGACTTGAATGCAGCCCGGATTTCCAATTCGGCCATGCAAAAACCGAACCCGCTGGAGTACCGGTTCGAGAAACTTGAACTTGTTTTCGAAGCCGCCATAGACCAGTTCCTGGCCTGTGTACCAATGGGAGAAGTCGCCGTTGAACCGCAGTTCCGGATACCAGCGCGAGAACTGAACGGTGCGCCAGATGTCCTGAAAAATGGTAGCCCGATGGGTTTCGACATAGAGCGGCAGGCTGTACTTTTCGGAAGCCTTCAGGACTGCTTCGATCAAAGCGCGCGCACCGTCGTCGTCTTCCATGCCCCAGCCGAGATGCAAGGTTGCGCAAACAAATCCGGCGTCGGCCATCCGCGCTGCGATAACGTCGGCCTCTGCCGGGAGATTGACGCGCCCGCTGCCCGCGATGCTCATGCCGAGCCGGTGACAGGCGTCGCGAACTTCGGCGCTAACTGCGTCTCCGACCTGGATACCGTCGTAACCGGCGGCGCGGATGGACTCCATTGCCGACTGCCCTGGTATCTGCATCTCGTCGAGCGCCAGTTCGCTCATGTAACAGGAGAGGCGTGGCGCATGGTTACTGCCGTCGTTGGTGTTGGCGATCACGTCAGCAAGTTTACTAGATGCGGCTGGTGCGCAGACGGACAGACCGAAGAGGTACTTGCAAGATTCGGCAATATAAATTGTAGGGCGGCCGCCTGCGGACAAATTCTCGCACCAAGCCAGAGCCGGCTGAAAGCCGGCTGCAGCCAGGATTGGCTGCCCCACGGTTACCAAGACTGCAGTCAGCAAACTTTTCTGTTAATTTTGCCAGCGCCTCTGAAGTGTGTGTTACTCGGTCTTGAGCCGGATATTGCGTGATTCGATCTTCATCGCGGCAGCCGTCTTATGCAGTTGGATGCCGATCTCGCCATCCATCCTGCGATTGGCCTTGTCATCGTCGACCACGATGCTCATTACGCGGCCGTTGATCAACTGGATGAGCGTATTGCCACGCGCGATGATGTGCAGGTCATTCCAGTCGTCAATCTTGATGAGCCCCTTCAATTGAGCGTCGTCGCCCAGCGATCCGACAGCGCCCGGCTTTTGGCCGTCGCCTACGTACACTATCTGTCCGCGCAATGCCACAAAGCCGCGGCCTCGTTCCTCGTATACCTGGCCGGTATATTGCTGCTTGCCATCGATGTCCGCCTGGTAACCCTTCATCACCCAGCGGGCTACGTCAGGCAGTTCTATGCTGCGGTATTGGACGCCGCTGTTGCCGGTTTCGCCGGTCAGTTTGTATTGCATCTTGAATTCGAAGTCGGCGGGCGAGCCGCCTTTCCAAATGCAGAAGATGTTCTGCGGCGGTTGATGATCGGCGCGCGTTTCTCCGATGATCTCGCCATTCTCGACGCGCCAGAAACCGGGATCGCAATCCCAACCCTTCATGGAAGAGCCATCGAAGATGGGCTGGAAGCCGGTCTCCGCGAGTTCGGGAACGGCAGGACCGTGCGGGCCGCCTTTCTTCTTCGCGGCGCCCTGTCGGGCATATAGGCCGGCACCCAGCATGAAGGCCAGTCCGGCGGTGATCAGCATTACTTTGGGAAACATTGTGAATACTCCAGTCAGGCGGGCACTTTGACCCAGGTTCGATTGGCGGCCGATTCCAGCACTGCGCTGGTGACGTAATCGGTCTGCAGCGCATCGCGGAAAGTGGGAGACGCGCTCTTCCCTTCACCGAGCGCCGAAAGGAAATCGGCGGCCTGGTGGATAAACGTGTGTTCATAGCCGATCTGCAGACCGGGAACCCACCAGTGTTTCATGTAAGGATGATCGGCGTCGGTGATGTGGATGCTTCTCCATCCTCGCACGCGGCCTTCATCGCGATAATCGAAGAATCGCAGGCGATGGAGGTCGTGCAGGTCCCACGCGATGGATCCGTTTTCTCCGTTGATCTCGAAGGTGTACTGCGCCTTATGGCCGCGCGCGTAACGGGTAGCTTCGAACGTAGCCATCGAGCCATTCCGGAAACGCGCGAGAAACGCGCTGGCATCGTCAATGTGGACAGGTTCTTGCTTGCCGGTCAGATTGTGCTTGCGGCTCTTGATGAAGGTTTCGGTCATGGCGGTGACTTCATCGATCCGGCCGTTCAGCCACATTGCCGTATCGATATTGTGCGCCAGCAGATCTCCCGTCACGCCGCTGCCCGCGACGCTGGCATCGAGACGCCAGAGACCCTCCCCACCCTGCGGGAGGTCGCTCGAGATGGTCCAGTCCTGCAGGAAAACAGTACGGTAATGAAAGATCTTGCCCAGGCGGCCTTCGTCGATCAACTGCTTGGCAAGCATCACCGCGGGTACGCGCCGGTAGTTATACCAGACCATATTGGCAACGCCGGCGTCCTCGACGGCCTTGACCATGGCTTCGGATTCACCTGGATTACGGCCCAGCGGCTTCTCGCACATCACCATCTTACCGGCCTGCGCCGCGGCGATCGCAATCTGCGCATGAGTGTCATTGGGACTGGCGATATCGATCAGATCGATATCCGGCGAGTCGATGAGTTTGCGCCAGTCGGTTTCAAAGGACTGGTATCCCCACTGGTCCGCGAAAGCCTTGGCGCGGGCCGGGTTCCTCGCGCAGATGGTCTTGAGGACAGGCTGGTAAGGGAGTTGAAAGAAATTCGCGACCTTGGAAAAAGCGTTGGAGTGAGTCCGGCCCATGAACCCATAGCCAATGACACCGATGTTCAGTTTTTTGTGCATCCCGCAAGCTCCGGAGAATTATATCAACACGGCGCTTGAGGTTGCCCATGCGTCGACACACTCGTCGCATACCTGGTTCTACGGACGGCTACGGGTGCCGCGTGTTTGAACCCGGGCGGTCCTTCAAGGTTTTTTTCACCCAGGCGCGAACCTGACGGCGAGCCGGGATATCCCGCAGCACCCAGGAATCGTTGTGATTCCGATACGGCAAGGTGACGAAGGTGAAGGGAGCCCGGATTCCAGTCGATTGCAGGTATCCGCGGGTCTCCTCCACGGAATTCTCCTGGATGATGAATTGAGCCCGGCCCTTTAGCCGCTCGAGTCTGCGGACGGCTGAGGCGCGGTCGCAGTCCGCGTAGGGCCACGTCTTGACTCCGTCGTACTGGCTGTAGGGAATGAAGCCGAGCCACAGGCGGGCAATCTCGTCGTCGCGCAGTCCGATATAGTTGCAAGCGATCGCTCCGCGTGAGAAGCCCGCGAGAAGGATGGCTCGGGGATCGCCGCCGAATTGCCGACAGATGGCGCCCACCGCCTTCTTGCAATAATCGACGGTCGCATCCGCGTCGCCCCACCACAAGTTCTGGTTGCGCCCTGCGTGGGGATCGACATAAGGCAGGCACACCCACAAAAATCCCTTCCCCCCGGAAATACCGTAACCCAGATTCGAGCCCTCCACCACGCCCTCGGAGATGTCTCCATAGGCGTTGTGGTAGTTCCCGTTGCCGGCGTACTCGACGATGACGGGGTAGCGGCGGCGCGGACGCCAGTCGACCGGGAGATAAAGCGCATGATGGATATCCGAGGTTTTGTACTCGGGCAGGGTCTGGCGAACCCGCAGCCCCGGCGCTGGATTCGCATCCCTGACTTGCGGCGTCGCCAGATCGGGCGGCACGGTACGAATATCCGGGTACTCGGCCCAGGCCGGAACAGCGGCGGCAATCAGGCGGGCGAGCACCTCCCTTCGAGTCGGCATTCTTCAAGTTTACCGATGGAAACGGAAACGTGCGGCGGGTTACATGGAGTATAAAGAAAAGGTGCCCACTCGATTAATTGCCGCGACCTTCGGTGCAGCGCTGTGCCTCAGTTGTATACCCGCTCTAAAGGCTCAAACACTGAAGCTGCCTGACGGACCGGGCAAAGAGGTCACTCAAAAAGTTTGCGGCGAATGCCACGCCGCGGAACTGGTGATTGGACGCCAGGAAGAGCGCGAAACCTGGGGAGCGATCGTCGAGGACATGGTTCAGCGAGGCGCAACCGGCACCGACGAGGAACTGTACCAGGTGGTCGACTATCTTGCGACCAATTTTTCCAAGACTTCTCCGGTCATGAAGGTCAATGTCAATAAGGCGACGGTCAAGGACCTGGAGGCTGCATTGCACCTGACCAACAAGCAGGCCGTCGCCATCGTCCAGCAACGCCAGGATAAGGGCGACTATAAGAACGTCGAAGAGCTCGAAGAAGGTCCCCGGCGTGGACGCGGTTAAAATCGAAGCCAACAAGAACCGCCTGGCTTTCTAGCCCCAGCGGCAGACGAGCCGTCCAGCCTCAGGTTCCGAGCAACCGCGCACCCAAAACTGATACTTTGGAGAATTCATCCCTATGCGAAGAACCTATCTCATGATCTTGCTCGCCGGCTGCGCCCTGCTCTGGGGCGCGGAGTGGCCCACCGACGGCGGCAACACCAGGCGCGATAACTGGCAGCGCGACGAGAAGATCCTGACCCGGGATAATGTCAAGAACCTCAAGATCCTCTGGAAGATCCAGCTCGACAACGCGCCGCAGGAGATGCATTCGCTCTTTCCGCCGCTGATCGTCGACCAGGTGAAGGCGTCCAGCGGCCCCAGGCAGATCGCCATCGAGGCAGGCATTTCCGATAACATTTACGCGATTGACGTGGAGACCGGGAAGATTATCTGGAAAAAGCATTTCGAATATCCGCCGCCGGCGCGGAGAGGCAAAATCGACGATCCGCTGTGTCCTCCGGGACAGACCGCGACTCCGGTTATCGGCCCGCCGAACGCTAACGGCGGCAGAACGGTGTATGCCATGGCAGGCGACGGCCAGGTACATTCGCTCAATGTCGCTGATGGCGAAGATGTCGCGACCCCGTTCGCCTTTGGATATCCCAACGGGAAGTCGTACTCGCTGAATCTGTGGAACAACGTTTTGTTTACCACCACCTCGCAAGGGTGCGCTGGAAATCCCAACCAGATGTGGGCTGTCAGCATCACCGATCCCGAACATAAAGTGATGACCGCGAGTCCACACAGCGGCGGGATGTGGGGACGGGCGGGTGCGGCGATCGATTCGAGCGGAGTCGCCTGGGCGCCGACCGGCGACGGGCATTACGATCCGGCGAAAGAGACTTATGGCAACGGACTCATCGGCGCGAAGGTGGAGGGAGATGAACTCAAGATCAAGGATTGGTACATTCCGTCGAATGCGGTCTGGCTGCAGAAGCGCGATCTCGATATGCAGGTCACGCCGGCCATCTTCAATTACAAAGGCCGCGAGCTGATGGTCACGGGCAGCAAAGAGTGCCGCGTCTATCTTCTCGATACGAAATCCGCAGGAGGCGAGAATCATCAATCGCCGGTCGATCGCACGCAGTTGCTGTGCAATGAAGAAGCGGATTTCCAGTCGGCGGGCATCTGGGGTGAAATGGCCAGTTGGGAAGATACCGGCGGCACGCGCTGGGCGTTGACGCCTTTCTGGGGTCCGGTACATCCTGATTTCAAGCCGCCGGTTTCGTATGGTCCGGTCACGCATGGAGCGGTGGTCGCGTTCAAGGTAGAGGACAAAGAGGGGAGGCCGCGGTTGGTGCCGGTGTGGATGTCGCGAGACATGGATCAGGCGGAGCCGCCGGTGATTGCCAACGGGGTGGTCTTTGGCTATGGCAGCGGCGAAAACACGAGGCAGGCTTACGCCGATCGCGGGCTGGCCGACAAAAGCTCCATGCGGATCAAGGCCTCCACGCACGCCGTACTTTACGCGCTCGATGCCGAAACCGGGAAGGAGTTGTACTCGAGCGGCGATCAGATCAAATCGTTCAACCACTTCAGTGGGCTATCGGTGGCGAACGGCCGCGTGTATATCGGCACGTTCGACAGCGTTCTCTATTGCTTCGGTCTGCCGGGAGGCCAGCAATGAAAAGAATCTCGGTTCAGCTCGCGATTGGTTTGCTTTGCTGCCCGCCGGCGAACGCGCAGGGCCGTCCGATCGATTGGCCATCCTATAACGGCGATGCGCAGCGCACGGGCTGGGAGAAAATCGACTCGAGAATTACGCAAGAGAACGTCAAGGATTTCCAACTGGTCCTGAAGCGCAAGCTGGAGAACGGGCAAACCGGTCCATACTCGCTCACCCCTCCAGTGATCATCGGTCTGCTGATTTCCTATCGGGGGTTTAAGGAACTGGCCTTCGTCGCCGGCAGTGCCGGGAACATGTGGGCGATCGATGTAGATATGGATCGGATCTTCTGGCAGAAACAGTTCGATACGCGTTCCAAGGCCAAGGCCGGCAGCGCGCCGGACGCGTGTGGCGGCGTGACGGCCATCCCCGCGTTGATACCGCCGATCAATTTCGGTGTGCGGCCGCGTCCGGGCGGCATCAGTGGTCCGGGACCCGGTGCTCCAACTACACCCCCACCTGCAGCGCCCACACCTGCTAAAGGCGCCGCGGTGCCGCCGGCCGAGCCTCCCGCACGTCCCATGAGCAGAGGAACGCTTGGGGCGAGTGGTTTCGGCGCACCGCGTCCGCTTTTCGGCGTTTCGAGCGACGGCAAGCTTCACTTGATGAATACCTCGACAGGCGAAGAGGTCGCACCCGCGCTGACTTTCGTTCCGGCCCACACGAGGGCTGCCAGTCTGACTGTGGTCGACAACGCAGTCTACACCACGGCCACGGACTGCGGAAACGGCAGCAGCGGCGTGTGGGCGATCGATTTGAGCAATCCCGACAAAAAGTCCGCTCCCGTGGCGAAGTTCGTTCTGAACGGAGGAAGCGTCTCCCGGCACGGTGGGCTGGCGATGGGCACCGATGGAACGGTTTTTGTGCAGACCGGACCCGGCGTCATGGATCCGGGGTCGAACAAATGGTCCAACACCCTTCTGGCATTAACGCCGAAGACTCTCAAGCTGGCCAACTACTTCACGCTTTCGGACCCGGGCGCAGACGCGAAAGGCTTAGCGAATCTTACGACGCCGGTGGTATTCACCCACAAGGAGAAAGAACTGGTGGTGACTGCGGGCGCGGACGGCCGTCTGTATCTATTGGACGCGAAGACTCCGGGCGGCGAGGATCATAAGACATCGCTGTTTCAAACGTCGCGAGTGGCGTCAGCCGGCGGAGGCATTTGGGGAGGGTTGTCGAGTTGGCAGGATTCGGCCGGCATCCGCTGGATCCTGGCGCCGGTCTGGGGGCCGGTGAATCCCGAGTTGAAGGTCCCGGGAAATTCTACCGCTGCTCCGAACGGATCGATCGTAGCATTCAAGTTGGACGATCGTGGCGGGAAACTGGCGCTCACGCCGGCGTGGGCCTCGCGCGACATCCGCTCGCCGGAACCGCCGGTCATCACGAGCGGTGTGATCTTCGCGCTATCCGCAGGAGACTACGGGATAGACGAGCGTCTGAAGAGCGCCGCGGGGGCGGTCCTCTACGCGCTGGATGGGACCACGGGTAAGGAGATGTACTCGACCGGCGGCCAAGTGACGGCCCCGGGCAACCTTACAGGAGTGACGGTCGCCAACGGCCGCGTATTCTTCTCGACCACCGACAACACACTTTACGGCTTCGGAGTCTATCTGGAACGTTGACGGACGAAAGCCTGTCACACAAGGGTTACGCGGCGACGTCGGGTTCGAGGATACAGACGTCCGGCAGGTTGCGATATTTTTCCGCATAGTCCAGACCATAGCCCACTACGAACTCGTCCGGTATCTGGAAGCCGACATACTTCACCGGGACGGGACGCTGCCGCCTCTCGGGCTTGTCGAGCAATGCGCAGATCTCGAGGGAACGCGGGCGGCGCTGCCTCAGCAGCTGCGTCAGGTAGTTCAGCGTGATGCCGCTGTCCACGATGTCCTCGACGATCAGAACGTCCGCGCCTTCGAGCGAAATGTCGAGATCCTTCGTCACTTTAACCTCGCCCGACGAGGTTTTTCCTTTGCCGTAACTGGCAATGCCCATGAAATCGATAAACGCATCGCGCTGAATCGATCGGGCCAGGTCGGAGAGAAAGATGGTCGCACCCTTGAGGATGCAAATCAGGTATAGGGTGCCAGTGGGGTAGTCGCGATCGATCTCTTTTCCGAGCTCGCCAATTCGAGTGCGGATTCTGTCGGAGGAGATAAGCGTGCGCAGTGCCATTCCGAACCAGCATAATAGATATTGAAACTCGCTCGACCATGACACGACTGGAAATCCTCGATCTCTTTGCCTCCGACGACCTGATTGGCATCGGTATGGAGGCGGACGCCGTGCGGCGCAAGCACCATCCCGAAGGCGTGGTGTCCTACATCATCGACCGCAATATCAACTACACCAACTTCTGTACCGAGTACTGCAGCTTTTGCGCGTTCTACCGGCCGATGGGGCACAAAGAAGGCTACGTGCTGCCCAAGGAAGTGATCTTCGACAAGATCCAGGAGACCATCGACCTCGGCGGCACCGGCATTCTCATGCAGGGCGGTCTGCATCCCGGCCTCGGAATCGAGTGGTACGAAGATCTGCTTCGATCGATCAAGGCGCGATTCAACATTCACTGTCATTGCTTCTCGGCGCCGGAGATCACCAATATCGCCGAGATCAGCAAACTATCCGTGCGGGACACGATCGCACGGCTGCGCGATGCGGGCCTCGATTCGATTCCGGGAGGCGGCGCGGAGATCCTGGATGACGCGGTCCGCTACCGCATCAGCCGCCTGAAATGCTCGACGCAGGAGTGGATCGATATGCACCGGACGGCCCACTCGCTAGGCATGCGGACCACCGCGACCATGATGTTCGGCTGCGGCGAGACCATTGAGCAGCGGGTCAATCATCTGGAAATCGTGCGGCAGATCCAGGAGGACACGGGCGGGTTCACAGCGTTCATCCCCTGGAGTTTCCAGCGCGAATATACGTCTCTCGGCCGGTTCGTGAAAGAGGAGGCCACGGCGATCGAGTACCTGAAGACGCTGGCCATCTCCCGCATCTATCTCGACAACATCGTCAACATCCAGAGTTCCTGGGTGACCCCGGGATTGAAAACGTGCCAGGTGGGATTACGGTTCGGCGGCAATGACGTCGGCAGTATCATGATCGAAGAGAACGTGGTGTCGGCTGCGGGAACGCATCACCAGGCTTCTGAAGAGGAACTTCGCCGGCTGATTCGCGATGCGGGTTTCGTGCCCAAGCAGCGGGATACGCTGTACCGGACTTACTTTTTGAATTAGAGCGTATGGCAAAGCGTGACCGTCTAACAGTAGGCGAATGGGTCGGGCGCGTGCTTAACCAGGCTCGCGCGAGCCGCCCGCTGACGGAACCCAAAACAAAATTAAGGGCGGTTCGGCGTGCCGTAACGCACTCATTCCCAACTGCAGACGTCGAACAGATGATGAGGGAAATTGAACGGGGATATGGAAATTGATCTTCGTCGATTCCAACATCCCGATGTCTCTGATTGGGGCTGCTCATCCGCTTAAGACGGAGGCGCGTGTTTCGACCGCTGGCCGGGCCTACAGAGAATTCATCGGATTTGAGCGGATGTCGAGGAGTTGCCGAGGATCACAGCTTCAGCGAAGCTAACGTTGCGCCTAACTCCGGATACTTGAACTGGTAGCCGCTCTGCACGGTCGCTTGCGGGAGTACGCGCTGGCTGCTGAGCATCACTTCCGCCATTTCGCCAAACAGCAACTTCAGCGCGAACCTTGGCACAGGCATAACAGTCGGGCGATGCAGTGCGCGTCCGAGTGCCGCAGTGAAATCGGCATTAGTGACCACGCCTGGCGCACAGCCGTTCAGCGGTCCACTGACCGTACTCTCAATCGCGTGGCGGAAGATGCCCACGATATCGTCGATATGAATCCAGGGCATCCATTGGCGACCGCTGCCCAAACGGCCGCCGACACCCGCCTTGAACGGCGTCAGCATCTGCTTCAGCGCTCCACCGCCGGGTCCGAGCGCCACGCCGGTCCGCACCTTCACGACCCGCATCCCGAGAGATGCGGCAAGATCGGCTTTCTCTTCCCACTGGCGGCAGACGTCCGGCAGGAACCCGGAACCAGGATGCGAGCTTTCCGTCAGCGTCTCGTCCCCGCGGTCGCCGTAGTATCCCACTGCAGAGGCGCAGATCAAGGCTTGCGGACGATTCCGTGTAATCGACAAACCGTGGACCAGCCGTTCGGTACCGAGCACCCGGCTGTCGCGAATCCGCTGCTTGACTTCCGTCGACCATCTCTGCGCCACCGATTCGCCGGCGAGGTGGACCACCGCTCCCGCTCCCTCAAACGCCTCCGAGGGCGCATCGTCAGCGGGGTTCCAACGATAGTCCGCCGAGTCGCTGCGGCCCAGAGTCACAATTTCGTGTCCGGCCTGACGCAGGGTGGATGCAAGGTGTGTGCCGATGAATCCGGTCGCTCCAGTGATGACGATACGCATGGCTCGCAGTCTATATGATGACCGACCTCACGCCCCGGGGTGGAAAGAATTTCACGGTGCCTAAAGTTCTTCCTGAATGCAATCCCCCTTAGGCGCGGCGTTCATTGCCGGAGATGGTCAAGATAGTCGCCCACTTGTTCCGCCCACAGTTCTCCGTGCGCCTTTAGTCCTCGTGCGCTGAAATGGACTCCCAATCCGTGGTTCTGGCGGTTCTCCCCGGTTAGCTGATCGGTATCAGGGCCTTCGAGCGCGACACCGTCTTTCCATAGACTCGACTGCGCAGCGCGAATGGGCGGGCACGAGGGATCTTCGGGCGAGTGATAGGTGGCTTGCGCGACGAACCAGGGCATCTCCCAGCCAGCCTCCTGTCGCGAGGCGCGGATGACGCGCTCCAGCATCTGGCGATACTGCCTGGCGGTAATGTCGTGCTCCGGATTCTGGTGAGCATCCGACTCACCCTGGTGCCACAGCACTGCCCGGAAGCCGTCCGAGCCGAGCTGCCGCATCCGGTCGATCATCCCGTCGAAGAGTTGCCCCGTCGACCGCCATTCGCCAGGGCCGGTTTGCACCACGAATTTCCCCATAGTCGGCGGGACGTCGATTCGGTCGCCGTTGGGCAGCCATTGCCGGACGCTGGTCGACCCATGGCCGACACAGGCAACGCCAATCGGCAAGTGGTACCGGGCATACATCGCATCGCCGAACGCGGGGATGAAGCTGCCTTTCGTGCTGCCATCCTGAACTCCCGGCTGAGGATCGTTGGCGATCTGCCACGCCGTCCCACTAAACGCCGCCACCATGCCGGACTGGGGCTGCTGCCTGACCTCGCCGTAATTGGTGGCATTGGATTGTCCTGCTATAACGAAGACTTCTCCGACGCCGACATGGGGAACGCTCGCCTGCGCGACCATTTTGCGGCGGTTCAGCAACCGAACTTCGAGCGGGTACCAGCCTCCGGCGCCCATGGGCACAACCGTGCGAAAGCTGCGCGCTTTGGGATCGAACGGTATGCGGGTCCATGTTCCTGTGAAACGGGCTTCGAGGCGGTCGCCGTCGACGGAAACCGATCCGGCAAGCAGAACGTTTCCGGACTGCAATGTTTGCCGCTGAAACACCTGGTAGTCGCGCGGGGAGTCGATCGCCAAACCTTGCGGCCAGGCCGCGTTGGGCACGCCCAAGCAAAAGATGTAAATCAGGTGTACTCTGGACTGAATCACTTATGGCACGAATCCTTGTTCTCTATAATCCCCCGGCCGACGCAGCGGCCTTTGACAAGTACTATCGCGAAACGCACATTCCTCTTGCGAAGCGTATCCCAGGGTTGCGGTCCGCCAACGTCAGCGTAGCGCCGCCGCGCGTGATGGCCGGCAATCCCGCCCACCTGGTCGCCGAGTTGATCTTCGATTCGATGGCGGATATCGAAGCGGCCTTCGCATCACACGAGGGACAGGCTACGGTAGCGGACCTGGCCAATTTTGCGCAGGCCGGAGTAACTGTGCTCGTTCTCGATACTGAAGCGGTGTAAGCTCGGGAGTATGTGCCGAAGCATTAAAGTCTTGCGCCGGCCCGGGCTTTCCGCGACACCGGATGAGTTGAGCGCAGCCGCCTTGCAGTTCGTGCGCAAGATCAGCGGATTCCAGAAACCTTCTCGTGCCAATCAGGAAGCATTCGATCGGGCGGTGACCGAAGTCGCCGAGGCCAGCCGCCGCTTGCTGCAGTCGATTGAGCAGCGCCGGCCGTCACTGTAACTCGAGACTTCAGAGGTACTTGCAGAATCCGACCGGCGCAGGCGAAACCGCCCGCGCCATCCTTGCAAGTCCAATGCTTGCGTTGGTGGGGCAGCCGGTTTCGCCTGCCTCGGCCGCTGCGGCTGAATTTTGCAAGTACCTCTGAGGTCTGTCACACAAGCAGAAGCGGCGCCAGTACCTGATCCAGTTCTTCGTCGGTGAAGCTCTTCAGGTGAACGTTGCGGTGCAGCGTCCAGCGCTCGATGTGTTCGAGAGACACACCCGGCGCAAGTTTCGTCAACGGCCCGAGAGTCTCGATTTCGAGCATGTCGTCGCGCGTAAAGGTCTCGTAGGAACAGCCGAAATCGGGATAGGGACGCGAGGCATCGGCATCCGTACGTTTGATGAAGAGGTCGGTGCCCAGGAGATAGGCCCCCCAGGTTTTCGGATTAAAATGTCCGATTTTTTGCGGAACCGCATTCTCCGGTACCTGCCGCAGAACAATGTACTTTTTGGTGAACTTCCAGCGCGGGTCGCTGAGATCGGTGAAGGCCCACATTACGAGTGGATGAGTAGGGGGCAGGATGTCGGGATGTTTGCCGCGCGGCGGAAATCCGGTGATGCCTACGCCGCGCTGCGCCATCATCGACACCGCCCATGGCGCGACTTCAATATCCCAGAGAAGAGTGTTTTTGATGCGATGACGCACTTCCACCGCGGTACCCGACTGCGCGAGTCTCACGGTGATCTCTTTCTGCAGACCGGTCATGGCTTCGACCGGTTGAATGGCGGTGAGGGCATCGCCTGTAATGACGATTTCGACTGGACCGTTATCCGGG
This sequence comes from Terriglobia bacterium, assembly GCA_963747535.1. Classification (GTDB taxonomy): domain Bacteria; phylum Acidobacteriota; class Terriglobia; order Bryobacterales; family Bryobacteraceae; genus CAVVFX01. The sequence goes on along the minus strand of CAVVFX010000020.1, from coordinate 589,524 downwards.
GCGTACGTTCTGGGCGTTTCTTCCGGCGCAGCCCAGATGCGATGACCGCCGCGCAAGATCCACTCGCTCTCGCCCGATTGGCCCATCGACTCTTCGAAGTTCTTGAAGAGGTTCTGGCCGTTCAAAAAGCCGTAGCGCATGATGCGCGGTCCAATGTCGCTGGTGACGATGAGGTCGACCTCGTCATTCGAGATGCTGTAGCAGTTCGGCCAACCACCCCACGCCTGTTTTTCGATTTTGAGCATAGATAACCTGACAGCCTAAAGAGGTAGTTGCAAAATTCGACCTGCGCAGGCGAAACCGCCCGCGCCACCTTGCAAGTCCAGTGTTTGCGTTGGTGGGGCAGGCGGTTTCGCCTGCCTCGGCCGCTGGCGTCCGAATTTTGCAACTACCTCTAAAGTCTGTCACACAAGATGGCGTCTAACGCGCGGCCGGTTCTTTTCCCTTCGACGTGGGTGAAGCCGGCATCGAGGAGCAGCGTTCGATACTCTTCGAGCGTCCTTTCTTTTCCTTCGGTGCAGATCAGCATGTTCAACGACTGCATCAGTGCGTTGACCGGACCACTCTTATCCGGCTCCAGCAGACGCTCGGCAATCAGCAGCGCGCCTCCTTTGGGCAATCGCCGGCAAATCCGGCGCAGCAGCATTTCGATCTTCTCTTCGTTCCAATCGTGCAGAATCCGTCCCAAGGCGTAGAGGTCGCCTTCCGGCAAATCGCCGTGAAAGAAATCGCCGGCTGCACAAGTGATGCGATCTTTGGCCGTTGACTGGGCCACGATTTCGCGAGTCAACGGAATGACTCGTTCCAGATCCAGCACCACGCCCTGCAATTCGGGATACGCTTCGCACGCCGCTATGGCCAGGTGTCCGGTGGCGCCGCCAAGGTCCACGAGCCGGTGAAAGCGGCTCAGGTCGAACGCGCGCACCACGGCCGGAGAACTGAGCATTCCGAATCCGTGCATGGCCATGATGAACGTTCGCATGTTTTCTTCAGTGCTGAAGAAGTGATCGAAGATCGGCCCCGGCGTGCCGAAAGTCTGATGCCAGCGATGAGTGCCTTCGCGCACGGCGTCGTCCAGATGACCCCACATGGGATACAACGCACGGTCAGAATACAAAACGTAGCCGACCAGCGAGTGCCGACTGTCTTTGCGCAGGTAAACCTCGGCCACCGGTTGATTATAGTAAGCCTCGCCGCGCTTTTCGAGCAATCCCAGGCCGACGTTACCGTCAAGCAGACGTTCCAGCGCGTCATGATTCAAGTGCAGCGCCTGGGCGAGGCTTCCGGCAGTGGCGGGCAGAAGATCGTAGATACCCAGCGAAGCCGTGGTGAACATGGTCTTGGACCAGCGGAAGGCTTCGATCAGTCTGCCTACAGGCGCGGGGTCCGGGAGGTTCGTGGTCATGTTACGTTTTCCTGGACCGAAAGTGGTCGTGCCCCAGGACGGGGAGCGGCGTTCCGTCCAGTAGCACACGAGTTTCAGGACCTTCGAGCATGGTACCAATTCGGGTGAGCGGGATGCCGCGAAAAGTCGCCGGAACACGCGTCCCAGGACGCACGGTGAACAGCAATTCGTAATCTTCGCCACCGTGCAGGCTCTGCTCCAATGTGGCTCCGGGAAAGAACGGAACACGATCTATCGCCGCCGAGATTCCCGAAGCCTGACACATGCGCGTGAGGTCGAGGGATAGGCCATCGCTGAGGTCCATGGCCGCGGTGGCATGAAGAGTCTTGCGCAAATACTGTCCGAGTGCGACGCGGGGTTCGGGCCGAAGGTGACGGAGGCGTGCCGCGCCGCGATGGGTTGCGAGTCCGAGGGCTGATCCGCCAAGCGCGCCGGAAACGTAAATGGGGTCGCGGGGATGGGCGCTGGTCCGTAACAGAGCGTGACCTCGCGGTACAGCCCCGACACACACGATGTCGCAGGTAATTTGCGCGGCCCGCGAAAGGTCACCGCCAGCCAGGATGACTCGGTGTGCTTCAGCGAGTGTCAGCAGACCGGAATAGAAGTTGTCGATCCATTTGGCGGAGACGGATTCCGTTAGGGCGAGCGACAGCAGGCAGAATGTGGGGTCGCCTCCCATAGCCGCGATATCGCTCAGACCGCGAGCGAGCGCCTTGTGTCCGATATCTGCCGCGCGATGAGTGGAGCGGAGAAAGTGTACGCCTTCGATGAGAAGGTCGGTGGTCAGCAGAAGATCGTCGGAAGCACCGCGTCCACGGTAAATGGCGCAGTCGTCGCCGATGCCAGTCACCACTCGGGATTGGCGCGGCAAGGATATGCGGCGCTTGAGCCGCTCCAGAATTTCGGCTTCAGTCATGGAAGACCAAAGAGCTTAAAACATTCGGCCAGGAATGAACACGAATGAACACGAATAAGAACAGCTCTGTTTTGTGCAGCGGGCGCAAGACACAGCCAGCTAGACTCGCGGGCGTCCTTCAGCGCTCGACGTTTCGAGCTTCGAGGGCTTTTTTACGGCCGATTCGAACCTCCTGAGCTGATCGGTCACACAGACCAGGAACATCGGCTGGCGGGCGGCTTTCATGACTTCGATGATGCGCTCGGGTTTGTCTTCCAGATACACGGTCTTGCCATCCGTGAGCAGGTGCATCTCCGACTCCCCGAGCAGGGCCTCGCCCAACTTCCGGCTCATCTCCTTGTGAAGATAGCGGACCACACGCCGGATCCGCTGCAACGAGAAGCCCTTCCGGCGCAACTCCGCGATCACGGAGACCTCGACTACTTCGTGCGGTTCGTACACACGGCGATGGCCGTCCTGCTTGGGTGAGACAACATTTTGTTCGTCCCACCACTGCAACTGACGGAGGCTCACACCGGAGATCTCCGCCACTTCACCGCTGGTATAAACTTCGCCACTTGGAAGCACTGCCGGACGCCGATTTTTTGCGCGTAACATTTTCCGCTGCCTTTGTTTCAGAAATAAGGGGCCTTACAGGATTCTACAGTACCTGGAACAGTTGTCAAGCAGGTTTAGCGGACCTCGGGAGGGGCGGCGAAGCGAAATACCTCGGGGCGGGCGGCCCGTAGCCAGTCTTCCACCCTCAGGATAATGGAGTCCTCGAGTGAGCCGGCGTTAAACGCGATCTTCTCATTGGCGGTGACGGATGTGTCGGCGTAGAGTTCAAAAGGCAGGATTGGCGGCCCGAAGGGCGGCACGGAGCCGGGCACGAGTCCCGTCAGATCGAGGAGTTCGGCGGAGGTGGCGAAGCGCGTTTTCTTCACGCCGAACCTGTCGCGGATGGCGCCGGAATCAGCTTTGAGACTGGCGCTGAGGACGAACAGCCGGAACACGTCTCCGGTTTTCATGAGCAGAGCTTTGCCTCCAACGCGGAGATCTTCTCCGCGAGCTTTAGCGGATTCTTCGGAGGTGAACGTAGGGGCGTGGTGCACCTCCCGAAAGTCAATCGCCAGGGCGTTAAGGTGTTGACGAATCAGCTCAAGGGTGTTCATCGGTATTGCCACCACCCGTAGCCGACCACGATGAAAACACCGGCAGCGATGGCGGCGCCGTGGGGCAGACGCAAGGCTTTCGCGCTTTTTACGTCGAGGTCTTCGCGCCGCACATGAGGCGGGCGGAAATGTGCGATTTCGGAGACGATGTAGCCGACATTGCCGAACGTGCTGCGCAGGCGTCCTTTCGACAACGCGAGAAACACGCCGGCTATCGCGCCCACAATCACCGACGCTAAAAAGATCTTGAACCACCAGGCCGGTCCCACCAGGGATCCGACGGCGGCCATAAACTTGACGTCGCCGGCGCCCATGGCATGCAGCAGGAACAGGACAAGATAGATGCCGAAGCCGGTGAGCATTCCCAGTCCGGCGCTGGCCAGGCCGGGCAGTCCGTAGAGCACCCCGTTGAGCCCGAAACCGGCGATCAGGCCCGCCAGCGTGAGCCAATTTGGAATGCGGCGAGTACGCAGATCCCAGATAGCGCCGAACGCCGCCAGGAGGAAGAGCGCGGAAATAATTGCGGGAGCGAGTGGCATTAAGCCTATAGTAAGGGATGAATGGATCCCTATCGTATTCCCCCGCACCGAATTCCCCCACCGAGCCGCGGGGGACGGCGGACCCCCCTCATTGCGCTGGCGGTGATCGCGCTCCTCGCGTTGTTCGTGGTGCGCTGGGGCGCGTCGCTCCTCATCGATTACGAGTGGTGGAACGAACTCGGCCAGGTCCACACCTGGCTTGACTATTACTCCTACCAGACCATACCGGTGGCGATCGGCGCCATCCTCGCCGCGGTGGTTCTGTGGTGGGCACATGTGCGCGCCGTGAAGTTCTCCGGCACGTTCCTGAAGGACCATCCGCTGTACGCGAAGATCACCGTACTCGGCGCTATCCTGCTGGGCTGGATTATCGCCGCTGCCAACATCGACAACTGGACCATCATGCGCTACATCGGCAGCCGCTCGCTGCCGGCCGCATCCAACGCGTGGCACGATCCGATCTTCAATCAGCCGCTGCACTTCTATCTCTTCGACCTCCCGTTCTACGAAAGCTTGCGCCAGTACGTCCTGGCCTTGACGATCGTTTCGATCCTGGTGTACTGGCTGTGCGCTCGGGGCTGGCAGTTGCGGGATCAGTTCCCGGACCTCAGCCACCCGCAACAACTGGATCTGCGATTTCTACGCTTGAGCGGCGGATTGGAATCGAAGTATCTGAGGGGCGCCGTCGTAGTCTTTCTGCTGGCCATGGCCGTGAGATATTTTCTAGGCCGTTACGATATGGTCTGGAACGACCACGGCTTCATGACCGGAATCGACTACACGGACGCGACGGTCGGGCTGCCGATGCAATGGCTGTTGGTGTTGGCCGCCTTTGCTGCCGCCGGGTTGGTCTTGCTGGGCCGTTGGATACCTGCTGCGTTCATGCTGTTGGCGTTGCCGGTAGCGGCGGTCGTGCCGGCGATCTTCTCCAGCATTTTCGTGAAGCCCAATGAGATTTCGCTGGAGGCTCCCTATATCGACGCACACATCCGGGCTACGCGGATTGCTTACGGTTTGGAGAGCAAGGTGAAAGTGGTCGACTTTGAGACTTCACCCGAATCCACCCTGGACGTGAACAAGCACAAAGCGCTGCTCGACAATGTGCGCCTGTGGGACTGGCAGCCCTTCCACGATACCGTCACGCAGACCCAGGCGTTGCGTCCTTATTACGTTTTCAACGACACGGATGTCGACCGCTATACCATTAACGGCAATTTCCGGCAGGTGCTGCTCTCGCCGCGTGAACTGGACATCAACCAGTTGCCCGCGGGCGCCGCATCCAGTTGGGTCAATCGCCATTTCACTTATACGCACGGCTACGGCCTGGTGCTGGCGGAGGTCAACAAGATCACGCCGGAAGGGCTGCCGAGTTATCTCGTCGAAAACATGCCGTTGCAGATCCGGACCCCCAGCCTCAAGGTCACGCGTCCGGAGCTCTACTTCGGAGAGACCCAGGAAGATCCGGTGTTCGTACATACGGAACAGCCCGAAGCCACCGGCGCGGACCAACAGTCGCATTACGAAGGCAGCGGCGGCTTTCCCATGTCGTCGGTCTTTATGCGCCTGGCAGCATCCATGCAACAGGGTGACGCGAACATCCTGCTCACCAATTATCTGACGTCCAACAGCCGGATGATGATCCGCCGCAGACTCACCGAACGGCTGGACGCGGTCGCCGGATTTCTCGCATGGGATCCGGATGCGTACCTGGTGATCACGAAGGAGGGACGCCTGGTGTGGATGGTCGATGGCTACACGACCTCCGATTCGCATCCGTTTTCGCGCCGCGAAGACCTGGGCAGCGCCGGCACCATCAACTATATTCGTAACGCCGTCAAGGCCACCATCGACGCCTACGATGGGACCACGCACCTGTACATCTTTGCGCCGGAGGATCCCATAATCCAGGCTTACCGGAGTCTGTTTCCCAATCTGTTTCTCCCGAGTTCCGAAATGCCTGCCGATCTGCGTGCGCACGCGCGATATCCCGAAGTCCTCTTCAATGTGCAGGCGGAGTTGTATCGCACTTACCACATGACCAATCCGCAGGTTTTCTATAACAAGGAAGATCTTTGGGACATATCGAGTTTTGTTTCGGGCCAGGGTCAGAAGCCCGAGCGGGTGAAGCCGACGTATATGGTGGCAACCGTTCCGGACAGCGACGACCTCGAGTTTGTGCTGATGACCTCCTTCACTCCCCGCAACAAACAAAACATGATCGGCGTCATGATGGCGCGCTGTGATGGGGAGCATCTTGGCGAAGTGGATGTGCTGAGGCTCTCGAAGCAGAAGATGACGCTGGGCCCAATGATGATTTCCGCGCGCATCGATCAGGACCAGACGATCTCGAAGGATCTCACTATGTGGAACCAGCAAGGCTCACAGGTGCTGCGCGGGCAGGTGCTGGTGCTACCCATCGACAAGACATTTCTCTACGTCGAGCCGATTTATCTCCAGGCGTCGCAGGCGCGAATTCCGCAGTTGCAGAAAATAGTGCTCGCGCTGGGCGATCGCATCGTCTACACGGACACCTACGACCAGGCGCTGGCCGAACTGGCGGGCAGTTCCGAAACTTCGCCCGGTGCCCCTTCCACTACGACAACCACGGCCGCGCCGGGAACGGCGGTCACACCCGGCGCTCCGGCGGCGGGAAATTCGGCGGTAGTCCAATCGATTCGCGAACACTTGCGGAAGTATCGCGAACTCGCGGGGCAAGGCCGCTGGGCGGAGGCCGGCAAGGAACTCGAAGCGATCGAGTCGGCGGTGAAATAGTCGCGTGCGGAGCGCTTCCGGCGGCATCGTACAAGTATCCAGGAGGAGTCACCTGCGCGGCTGAAATTGGCCGCCAAACCCGACGAAACGGGTGTCCGGCACACGCCCTCTTGTTGTTCGAGCGTTTCCGCGGCGGCGGACAGACTCAGGCCTAATATGGGCGATAGAAGGAATCAATTGCTCTTGCAGTGGTCCGGCGCATAGACTATAGGGTTACCCCGTCGTATGACAGCAGCCCCGTCGCTCCAGTCAAAAACCGGAACCTTGAGGTAGCACAAACCATGAGCCCATCAGAAGCCCCCGACGATAACCATGTATTGACACTCGAAGAGATCAGCGCAGCTGCGCAGGGAGGTGGCAAACCGGCCGAGACCCTCATGAACGTCGTGGCCCTGATTGCCCGCCGATTTCAAACCGAAGTCTGCTCTGCTTATCTACTGGAACCGGATCGGGCCAATCTGGTCTTAGCCGCGACGGTGGGGCTCCGGCCGCAATGCATCGGCACGCTGCGCCTCGGACTGAATGAGGGTCTGACGGGTCTGGTCGCCGAACAGGTGCGTCCGATCGCAGTGGAAAACGCCAAGAATCACCCGCGGTTCAAGTATTTCCAGGACGCGGGCGAGGACGCTTATCAATCATTTCTGGGCGTTCCACTGATCGATGACGGCGTGCTGCAAGGGATTCTCGCGGTGCAAACCCGGGAACCCCGGAACTTCCGCGAAGATGAGATCCGGATGATGGTGGAAGCGGCAGCCGAGGTCGCACCGATCGTAAGCGAAGCGCGTACACTCGCCCGGTTCATCGCACCGGTCCAGGAGAAACTCTGGTCGCTCGCCCGCAATCTCTGGTGGAGTTGGGATCAGGATACCGTCAGTTTGTTCCGCGCCCTGGATCCTGCGCGCTGGCGAGCTCTCAATCAGAATCCGATCGCGCTGCTGTCGGAGATGCCGCTGGCCCAGATTGAAAAACGGGCTGCGGAACTCCTGCTGCACAGCCGGGTCAACTATGCGTACCGCCGCTTGCAGGAGTATCTGCGCAGTGACCAGACCTGGGGCGCCCAACATGCGGCAGTTCTGCGAACCAGTCCGGTGGGGTACTTCTCGGCCGAATTCGGGATCCACGAATCCCTGCCCATCTATTCGGGCGGCTTGGGCGTACTCGCGGGAGACCACATCAAGAGCGCGTCGGATCTGGACATTCCGCTCATTGCGGTGGGACTGTTCTATGGCCAGGGTTATTTTCGTCAGCGGCTCGACCGCAGTGGCTGGCAACAGGAAGAATACCTCCCGACCGATATCAGCCTGCTACCGATGGAACCGGCAATCGGAACCAACGGAGAACCGGTAGCGGTGCAGATAGAAACGCGCAGCGGCTCCATCCGGGCCAAGGTGTGGCGAGTCAAGGTCGGGCGCATTGATCTCCTGCTGCTCGATTCCAACGTAGACGGCAACGCGCCTGAAGATCGTGAGCTGACGTCGCGGTTATACGGTGGTGACGGGAGAGTTCGTATCCGCCAGGAGTTGCTGTTGGGGGTGGGCGGATACCGGGCGCTGCGGGCGATGGGCGCGAATCCGGGCGTGCTGCATCTCAACGAGGGACACAGCGGATTTGCGGTGTTGGAAGCAATCCGCACCCGGATGGGGGAGGAGGGTCTCAACTTCGGAGAGGCTGCGCCGGCCGTGACGCGCGAAGTGGTGTTTACCACCCACACGCCGGTGCCCGCTGGTCATGACCGGTTTCATTCGAGCCTGATCGAAGAACACCTCGGTCCGCTGCGCGATCAGATGAACATCTCGCACGACCATCTCATGTCGCTCGGCCGTGAGCATCCGGAGCATCATCACGAAGATTTCTGCATGACGGTCCTGGGCTTGAAGCTCTCGCGCCGGGCCAATGCGGTTTCGGCGTTGCACGGTGAGGTGTCGCGGTCGATGTGGACAGGTCTTTTCCCGGGTCGCAAGGAGGACGAAGTTCCGATCGGCCATATCACCAACGGCGTTCACGTCCCGTCCTGGCTGGCGCCGCAGATGTTCCGCCTTTATGACCGGCATCTGGGGAACGGCTGGCAAGAGCACGGCAGCGATGCCCACATTTGGGAAGGCATTGAGAAAATCGACGACGGTGAATTGTGGGAGACACACATGGGCCTGAAATCGAGGCTGCTGGAATTCGTACGCCGCCGCGTGGTGGAACAGGCCGGGCATCGTGATGAGCCCGCGGAAGTGCTGCAGCGGCTGGGTCGGGTATTGAGTCCCGATGCCCTGACCATCGGGTTTGCGCGGCGTTTCGCCACTTACAAGCGGGCCGACCTCATTCTGGGAGATCTCAAGATGCTGGCATCGATGGTGAACGATGCCAAGCGTCCGGTGCAGTTCGTGTTTGCCGGAAAGGCGCATCCGCGGGACGAACCGGGCAAGCAGGTTCTGCAGCGCATTGCCCAGTTGATGCGTGACAAAAAGTTCGCGGGACGGTTCGTATTCGTGGAAGACTACGACATCAATGTCGGCCGCCATTTTGTGCAGGGCGTGGATGTGTGGCTCAACAATCCGCGGCGTCCGCTGGAGGCTTCCGGTACCAGCGGGCAGAAGGTGGTGCTGAACGGCGGCCTCAATCTGTCGGTGATGGACGGCTGGTGGGCGGAAGCGTTCGACGGTATGAACGGCTTCGGCATCGGCACCGGGAGGACGCACACCAACATGCATCTCCACGATACGCGCGATCGGGACGACCTCTATCGCGTGCTTCGCGAAGTGGTCATTCCGCTTTACTACCAGCGCGATCAGGACGGTCTGCCCCGCGGCTGGATCAAGCGCATGAAGAGGACCATCCGGACACTGGGCTGGCGGTTCAATGCCGACCGCATGGTGATGGACTACACGACGAAATGTTATGTGCCGGCCGGCGGTGGAACGTCGAGCGACATGAGCCAGACGTAACACATACGGTCTGTCCAACTGCGCGGTCCCTGTTACCATCCCTGGCGGGCGCGCGTCAAAACGTAAGTATGCGCTCTCGCGCCTTCTTCAGGCTTCTGGCAATGGCCTCACTGCCGGCAGCACTGTGCGCGCAGGACGCTCGGGAAATTGTTCGTAAGTCTGTCGAACTCGATCAGTCTAACGCTCGGCGGGCACGCGACTATACCTGGACAGGCCAACGGGTTGAACGTCACCTGGATGACTCCGGGAAGGTAAAGTCGCAGAAGAGAGAATCCTGGGAAACCATTATTCTGTACGGCGAACCATATCGAAAATATACAGAGCGTAACAGCCGGCCGCTCTCCGCTAATGAGTTGCGCAAGCAGCAGGAAAAACTCGACAAAGAGGTTGCGAAGTTACGCGACGAGACACCCGGGCAGAAACAACGCCGGCTCGCAAACGAGGAGCGGGAGCGGCAGAAAGATCGCGCCTTCCTGCTGGAAATCCCAGACTTATACGACCTGCGAATCGATCGCGAAGACGAGATAGAAGGCCGTCCCGTCTGGGTGATTTCCGCGACGCCGAAACGAGGTTACAAGGCGAAAACTTCCGATGGCAGGAATCTGCTCAAAATCAAGGCTACGCTATGGATCGATAAGGCCGAATACCAGTGGGTCCGCGTCGAAGCTGAGACCATCGGCACTCTGACATGGGGGTTCTTCATCGGCCGCGTGAGCCCGGGCGCGAAACTATACTTCGAGCAGACGCGAATCAACGATGAGGTATGGCTGCCCAAACGGCAAATCGTGAGCGGGACAGCACACATCATCGGCAAGAAGTTCGCCGGCGACGAGGAGGTCACCTGGAGTAACTACCGGAAGTTCCGAGTAGAATCCAATATCGTCGGCGAATAGAGTTCACGCCGTGCGCGACTATGGTGCAAAGCGCCGGAAGAAGGAATCCGCCCGCCACTCGGGCCGTTGCTTCTCATCGGCCACCCGCAGGAGCAGTGACGCAACCAGGCGATCGAACTTTCCTGCCGACGCCTTGTCAACGGGCTGGTATAAATCGTCAGACGGCGCGTGATAACGTTCAGCGAGCCAGGTCTTCGCGGTCTTCTCCTCCGGAGTCCCGGGCTCGTACCCGACTTTCATCGTCAGTGCGGGGATACCGCGGCGGATAAAGCTGTACTGGTCGCTGCGGATGAAGATGTTGCGTTGGGGTTCGGGGTCGGGCTGAACACGAATGCCTAATGACTTCGCCGTAGCGCGAATATCGTCGCCCAGCGTGGATTCATCCAGACCATAGACCGTCAGCAGTTTGAGCGGGAACAACGGCAGAAACATGTCCTTGTTGACGTCCGCGATGATTTGCTTCGCGCCGACGGTGGGATGTGCGGCGAAGTAGCGCGATCCGAGGAGCCCCTTCTCCTCGCCGCATACGGCCAGGAAGAGGATCGAGCGTTTGGGACGCGCGTTCTTTTCACGCAGTGACTCCGCCACGTCCAGCATGGCGGCTACGCCGGACGCGTTGTCCATTGCGCCGTTGTAAATGGAATCGCCGTTGACCGGCGCACCGATCCCGATATGGTCCAGGTGCGCGGAGAAAACCACGAATTCGTCTTTCAGCGTGGGATCGCTGCCCTCGAACTTCGCAACCACATTGGGCGCCTCGACTTCTTGGGTCTCGACTTGAGCCTTCACGTGAAGCGTTCCCGGCATGGCAAAGTGCGGTAGAGCCTGCCCGCTATTGGCCGCGGCGACGATTTCCTTGAAGTCGTGTCCGGAGCCGGCGAGGATCTTGTCTGCGCTCGCCGGATTCACGCTCAGCGCGACCACGAACCCACGCGTGTCGTCGAGAGCCGGGTCAGCGAGCACCATCGCCGGAATCAACCGCGATGACGCGACGCGCGACCAGGGCAAATCCATGTGCGCCGGATTATTTAATCGGATGGTGCCGATCGCGCCGAGTTTGCGTAAGTTGGTTAAGCGTTCGCCGGCCGCTTGATAGTGCGCGCCCAGCGCTCCAGGAACGCTTTGAGGTGCGCCGGCGAGGTAGACCACCACCTTGCCCTTCACGTCCAGCCCGGCGAAGTCGTCGTACCTGGTTTCAGGAATCGTGAGACCGTAGCCGGCGAACACCATTTGTGCGTCGACCGATGGCGGCGCGTTGATTCCCGGAACAATCACGTCGTCGCCGATTTTCAGGTCCTGGCTCGAGCCCTCGCGCTCGATCGACACACTGGTGTCGCTATCGATCATCTTGCGCGACTGGAACCGGACGGGCTGAAAGTAGCCTTGAGATCCGGCCGGAGCGAGGCCGGCGCGTTCGAATTCCGCCGCCACGTAGCGGGCCGCCTCGAGATAACCCGCGCTGCCGGTTTCGCGTCCCTGCATATCATCGTCCGCGAGATGCCTCACGTACGACCACCAACGCTGACCGTCGAACTGATGGGAAACCTGGGCGGCCGTGACGGGAAGCAGCAGGCAAAGCGCGGGCAACGCGAGACGCATAAGAATAGAGTATCCTTTCAGTCCCATGTGCGGAGCTTAGTGCTTCTCACAGGTTAGACTTGAGACGTGCGCACCCCTTTGCTCTTCGTCTTGTCAGCGGCCCTTTTCGCCGCGTCTATTGCAGGTCTTCACTGGACCGCCCCGGCCGGATGGAAGACCGGTCCACAGAAGCCTATGCGCGCGGCCACCTACATCGCCCCTGCGACAGCGGGAGACCACGAAGACGCCGAATGCGCCGTCTATTTTTTCGGCCAGGGACAGGGCGGGAGTGTACAGGCCAACATCGACCGATGGAAAGGACAGTTTGCGCAACCTGCGACGCCTAAGATCGCGAATCGCGTGATTCACGGGTTGAAGGTCACGACCATCGACATTTCCGGAACCTACTCGGGGATGGCAGGTCCGATGGGCGGCGCCGCGCCAGCGAAGCCAGGATACCGCATGCTGGGCGCCATTGTCGAAAATCCCGGCGGCAATGTCTTTCTGAAGTTCGCGGGCCCTGCGAAAACCATCGCGGCGAATCAGGCCAAGTTCGAGCAGTTGCTGGGGTCGTTCGAGAAGGACCACTAAGTATCTGTCTCCGAATAACCATTCCAACCGCTTAAGCGAGCGGTTCCGGAATGGCCTAGTTATTTTCCGACAAGCCCTAACCGTGGAGCAGACCATCGTTTTTCGTGGTCTGCCCGGTTGCGCAGCAGTCGGTTGCCGGAGTGCTATGATCCGGCGCCCGCGATCACGGCCTGTCCGAGGGCGATCCCCCCGTCGTTAGGTGGGACTCGCTGATGCGTGTAAGCTCGATAGCCTTCGGCCGTCAAGCGCTCGACGGTCCGCTCGGCGAGGTATGAATTCTGAAAGCAGCCCCCGCTCAGGACGACCCGCTCCAGCCCAATCTCTTTCGCGACGGCTACAATCCATTCGACCAATGTGTTGTGGAAGCGCCGCGCAATGTATCCCGGGTCGACGCTACGCTGCATGTCCGCCACCAGCGCGTCGATTGCAGGTCTCCAGTCCAGTTCCTCGTCCGTGACCAATGCCGGATAAGCTTCCGGCCCGGTACCGGAGATTGCGGCTTCGAACTTCATCGGAGCTTGTCCTTCGAAGCCGTTGCGCGAGGCGATTCCAGATAATGCAGCGGCAGCATCCAGCAGGCGGCCCATGCTCGTGGTCCACGGAGAGTTGAGATTTCGCTCCATCATTTTGCTCAGCACAGCTGCGTCTCGCGGCGCGACTTCGCTGAGGGCAATGTCGAGTCCCGCGTGGTGGAGCAGGCTCAGTGCGGTCTTGCGGCAATCGCGGATGGCGCTCTCTCCTCCCGGCAGACGGAACGGACGCAAGTGCGCGACGCGGCGGAACTCCCGTGTATCTACTGCAAAGAATTCGCTGCCCCAGATCACCCCGTCGGTGCCGTAGCCGGTGCCGTCCCAGGCGACGCCGAGATAAGGATCTGCGATATCGTTTTCCGCTGCGCAAGCGGCTGCGTGCGCCATGTGATGTTGCACCCGCACGATAGGAAACTCCAGCGTCTCGGCATGCTTACTCGACGCGTAGTCCGGATGCAGGTCGCACGCGACGAGTTCGGGCTCGAACTCATAGAGCGCGCGCAGGTCGTCGATCGCGCGCAGGAATGCCTCGAACGCCGCCATGGTTTCCAGGTCTCCGATGTGCTGGCTGAGAAAGACCTGCCGCCCCGCGGCGATGGCAACGGTGTTTTTCAAATGCGCGCCCAACGCCAGCACCTTGCGCAATGGTTGACGCACCATCACCGGCAAAGGCGCATAGCCGCGCGCGCGCCGCATAACCATCTCCCGGCCATTCTGCACGCGGGCCACGGAGTCGTCGCAGGGCCGCACGATCGGACGGTCATGCATGACGAAGTGGTCGGCGAGTTGTCCCAGGCGCGTGCCCGCTTCATCATTTTCCGTCGCGATGGGTTCATCGGAGAGGTTTCCACTGGTCGCCACCACGGGGAATCCGAAACGGGAGAGCAGGAGAGAGTGCAGCGGCGAATACGGGATCATGGCGCCGACATAAGGCGACGACATCGACACCTCGGGCGCGACCCTCGCGCTGGTGGCGCAGGCGGTTTCGCCTGCGGGAGCGGCGGCGTTACGGGCACGCAAAAGCACAATAGGCGCGGCGCTGCTACGCAACAGCGCTTCCTCCTCGGAACTGACCATGCACTCCGCCCGCACCGCGTCGAGACCGGGGAACATCACCGCAAACGGTTTCTCCTCGCGATGCTTCCTTGCCCGCAGCAGGCGCACCGCGTCGCGGTTGCGTGCGTCGCACAGCAACTGGAATCCGCCGATACCTTTAAGCGCCACGATGTCGCCGCGTTGCAGCCACCCGGCGATCTGGTCTACGGAAGCGTCCAGTTTCGGGCCACACCGCGGGCAGGCGATCGGCTGGGCGTGGAAACGGCGATCGGTGACCGTCTGATACTCTGCGCGGCACTCCGGACACATGTCGAACGCGGCCATGCTGGTGTTGGGCCGGTCGTAGGGAATGCCGCGAATGATGGTGTAGCGTGGACCGCAGTTGGTGCAGTTTGTGAAGGGATAGGCGAAGCGCCGCGCCGCCGGATCCTGAATCTCGGCGAGGCACTCCGGGCACGTGGCCAGATCCGGTAGCACAACTGCGGTCTTCGATGCGGCGCCGTCGCTCGAGATAATCTCGAAGCACGTGTATCCTGCCGGCTCGAGACGCGTGGTCTCTCTAGCGAGGATCACGCACGGTTTGGGACGATCGCGCTCGAGTCGCATGGCAAACTGCGAAACCGATGCGGCGGGTCCTTCGACTTCCACCACCGCACCGGATGAATTGTTCGAGACATGTCCGGTGAGTTCAAGTTCCCGCGCGAGCCTGCAGACGAACGGGCGGAATCCGACGCCTTGTACTGCTCCATAGACGCTGATTCGGATTCGCTCCGTCACTCTACTCCACCGACATCCGGATCACCAGGGATCGCGAAAAGTCCGGCAGGGTGAGTTCGCCGTTGTGCACTTTCGCTTCCGACCAGCGATTGGCCCAGGGGTCGAAAAACCGCGCCGATCGCACGCGCCTGCCCGCCAGAGCTGCCTTTAGATTTACCTTTGTCTCTTTGAGGACCTCGGGCTTCTCTCCGTTCTTCAATTCGGACTCCCAGGTATTGTTCCCATCGCGGCACCAGGCGAGCACGGTGTGACGGCCGCGCAGCACGTAGATGCGTAAACGGTCGTGCGGCGCCATCACCGGTTCGAACGCTTCCGCCGGCGGATCGAGACCGCGTACCACTTCCGCGAAACGTCCGAAGTGGTACCAAAGATGATTGTCCGCCACGTAATTGTTCCAATGCCAGATCTGTCCCGGCCCAGCCGCACCGGCGAAGAAAGGCGCAAACAGAATGTCGTGCAGCAGCATACCCTCGTGATCGGCCGCGTAAAGCTTGAACGGGCCCGCGTGACCGGGCTCGACAGCGCCCGATTCCGCGAGAATCACGGGCCGTCCCGGATGGTAGCTCAACAGTGTACGCACAGCGTCTGCGGTCAGGACGTCCACCGCGCCGTGACACACTTCGAGGTGCGCACCGAGATCCAGGTAGCGATGCACTTGCGCGATGTCATTGCCTGCCATGGTGCTGAGGGCGCGATAACGCTCGCGCTGGCTATCGCTGTCGAAACTGCCGAGGCTCTGCACCGCCATGTTCCTGGGAAATGCGCGATGGAGTTCGGGCAGCATGAGTTCTGTCCAGGCCATGATGTCGCCCTTGCCGTTCACGGCGTTGATCTCGTTCCAGAGCTCCCAGGCATAGATCTCGGGGCGATCTCCGAAGCGTTTGCTGTACCACTCAATCTTGCTTCGGAACAGGGCGCGGGAGGGCTCGCCGTCAAAGAAGTCGGCCATGGATTGCGCCGTACCGCCGTTGACGATGTCATGCAACGGGTCATCGGCCCAGGATTGCCTGCCTCCGCCGATGCTACGGAAGTGCTCCATGGTCAGCTTCATGCGGATGCCGTGGCGGCGGCACATCTCAAAAAGCCGGTCAATGCGCCTGGCTCGCGCTTCGTCATATACGCCGCTCTTCTCGTGCTCTACGGCCCAGAACGGATCGCTGAGCCACACGCGGATGTAGTTGCCGCCATTCGACGACAGGCTGGTGAGCCACTCATCCATACCGGCCAGCGCGGCGTCTTCTCCCGCCTTGACGTTCGGTGGACTGACCATATTCAAGCCAATGGGAATGTAGGGCGTCCCATCCGTCAGTTCGAGATAGCGGCGATCTCGTGGGCTGACGCGCACAAAAGCGTCTGCTGGGGCGCCCGGCACAGGGGCGGCCGCGAGGAGCATCAGCAGAGCGACTGAAAATCTCATTTGCTATTGAGCCTATCACTCGCCTGCCCGCTGGCCGTAACACAGCGGGCCTTCGCCGCGACCCGTAGGGTAGACCATCGTTTTATGTGGTCTGCCCCGGCTGCGCAGCAGCCGCCTTGGGCGCCGACCAAATCCTCGCGGCCTCAGATTTCAGTCTGTGCTGGCGTCCAGTCTCGTCCGTAGCCGGCCTTCAGCCTGCCCTGGCTCGGTGATATGCTCGCAGAATCGAATATGCGCTGGACAATTTTTCTGCTTCTCTCCTCTCTCTGCCGCGCGGCCGATCTGCAGGTGCCTCCCGACGTCATCGTCGATCGCGACATCGACTACACCTCCATTCCTCACGGCAAGCTTGCCATGGACGTGGTGCGCCCCAAAGCCCAGGGCAGCTATCCCGGCATTATCCTCATTCATGGCGGCGGCTTCAGCGGCGGCAATCGCGGCAGCTACCTGCCGATGGCGATCAAACTGGCGGAAAACGGCTATGTCGCCGCGACTGTCGATTATCAACTGACGCCGTTGTTCCAGTTTCCGGCGCCGGTTTATAACGTGAAAGCTGCCGTGCGCTATCTGCGAGCGCATGCCGCGAAGTTCAGCGTCGACAAAGAACACATGGCGTCTATCGGCAATTCCGCCGGCGCGACATGGTCGCAATTCCTCGCCGTGACGCGTAATATGCCGCAGTTCGAGGGTACAGGCGGCAATCGCGAGGAATCGAGCAGCGTCGATTGCGCGATCAGCTATTACGGCCGGTCCGATATGCGCCTCGCCTACGAAGGCAGCCGCAATGCCGCTACGGCTTTGCCGTCGCTCCTCGGCGGCGATCGCGAACATGCGCTCGACACCCATTTTCGCGCCAGTCCCATCAACTGGATCAATCCTGACTCGGCGCCGATCCTGGCGATCCACGGCACGCGGGATCAGAACGTCCCGTTCGAGCAATCGGTGTATCTTGTCGAGCGCATGCGCGGCATGGGAATCGAAGCCGAACTCGAAACCATCGCCGAAGCCGGCCACGGATTCAAAGGAGCCGACGAAGAGCGGGCATTCACCCGCAGCCTGGATTTCCTCAATCGCAAACTCAAGCCTAAGTTGGTCGAGACTCGGCGCCTCATGGTCAACGATCACGGTCCCGCCGGCGAGATCCTTTGTGTGGCATGGCCCTCGGGGCGCGTCCTGTGGCGCAGGACCAATCATCGCGGCACCGAGCTGTCGGTACTGCCCAACGGCAACATTCTCTACATTGAGGATCCCAAAGGCGTCGTGACGGAGATCGATCGGCAACAGAAAGTGGTGTGGCAGTTTAAGACTGAGAACGTAAGTATCATGAGCGCGCAGCGTCTGGAAAACGGCAACACGCTGCTGGTCGACGATTCCACGCCTCGCATTTTCGAAGTGACACCGGACGGCAAGACGGTATGGAATGTCGAAAAGCCCGAATACAAAGGGCAATCGATGCGGCGTGCGCGGCGCACTCGAGACGGCACAACTCTGGTGGCGATACAGGACGCCGGCCTGCTGCTCGAGATCAACACGAAAGGCGAGGTCGTGCGAAGACAGGAGTTCCCACATCGCATGCCGGCTTACGCTAAGCCGATGCCGGATGGCGGCATGCTGATCGGTCTCGCGGGTCCGGGAGAAGTGCGGCGAGTAGACGCGTCCGGCAAGACCCTCATGACCTACGCGGGGATGACCGACACGATCCGGATGGCCTGGACTTCCGGTTTCACCGAGACCCCCGAGGGAGGCTTGATCGTGTCCGACTACCAGGGCTCGCGCATCGTGGAGTTCGATGCCAAAGGCAATGTGCTATTCCAATTAAAGAACCTCCCGTGGGCCGTAACCAGCGTGGCCCTGATGAAATGAAAAGTCAAAAGCAAACATTGGGCCACGAATGAACACGAATGAACACGAATAAGAAGAAGCTCGGTTTTCGTTTTAGTGTTTGGTTTTATTTGTGTTCATTCGTGTTCATTCGTGGCCCAATGTTTGTTCACTCAATCCGGTAAGGCCCCGCATGGATGACCGTCAACTCCCTTTCTCCGCGAGCGGAGGCGGTCACTTCGACGGTGACCGAACGCGGGGGCTCATTCGCGGCCGCATGAATCTCGGCGTCGTCTCCCGCATGGATGGTTTCTTCGTCCACGTCCATCTTCAAGGTGCTGACCGGCTGGTGCTCGCTGTCGAAGAAGTGAAAGGACAGCACCAGATTCTGGATCGTCCGGTCACTGCTGTTGTGTATCGTGCCGTCAATGTTGACATGCGATCCCTCGACGGCTACCTTGAACTCTTGAAGTTCGATCTTGGCAGGCTTGGGTTTCTCCTTCTTGTCGGCCGCCACGGTAGCGGCAGTGAAGAGTAGAACAGCGTACAGCAAGCCCCGAAAACGTCGCATACCTTAAGTTACACTTGTTTGGCGTGTGGTATCTCTTGAAACCGGGAGGCGATATGAAGCACGCCGGCGAAGCTGCGCTGGAAACCATTGAGCCGATGCTGGTTGAGCTTCGCCAGTTGGAAGGCATCCGTGAACGAAAGCCGGGAGTCTTTTACCGGAAGTCCTCAGCCTTTGTTCACTTTCACGAAGATCCAGACGGCATTTTCGTAGACGTGCGCAGAGACCGCGAATGGCTCCGCTTGCCAGTGAACACTTCTTCTCAGCGTCGTCAACTCGTTCGTCTGGTGAAAGAAATACTGTTCTGCCCGCCGGCTATGCCGATTAGAAATTGAAGTTGAGAGCAGGCCGGCGAAAACCTGCTCTCAACGGTAGCTGCCGTCTTGCTGGGCTTAATGGCTAAATAGGAGCCATGCGATCAGGCGACAGGAGACAACCGCCTGTCCTAAAACCCAATAAGATTGGGCCCTCGTGAAAAACTACGCTGACACCACCTTGTCATAAGCTGCTTTGAACTTATCCATTTCAGCCTGGGTCCCGATTGATACGCGGACCTTGGTCGGCCAGACTGGCCAGACTCGGCCAATGTAAACCTTCTGGTCCGCCATCGCTTTGGCGAACTCCATGCCCGGGCGGTTGACTTCCATCATGAAGAAGTTAGTCTCGCTCAGGATGTAGCTGACTTTCCTCTTCTCCAGGAATTCGAAAGTATCTTCTCTTATTTTTTTATTGATCCCCCTTCGCTCGCCGACTAACTCCTTCTCGCGGAGACTCGCGGTAGCGCAGGCCAGACCAGTGATCGGCAACATGCCTGCGCCGTAGGGACGCAATTTAGCGAGCAGGTCCGGGCGCCCCATCGCAAAACCGGCGCGAATGCCGGCCATCCCATAGACTTTGGAGAACGTTCGCAAGACGACGACGTCCTTGTCGGCAGCCACCAGATCGTTGCACGGCTTTGCGCTGTGGGAGAAGTGAATATAAGCTTCGTCCACCACCACAATCGCGTCCTTCTTCTTGTTTGCCAACAGGTACTCGATATCTTTACGAGCGGTGATCGTGCCGGTAGGGTTGTTGGGATTGCACACATAATAGGCGCCGGCGTTGGGATCGGCTTTGATCATGGCTTCGACGTCATGGGAGTTATCCGCGCGCAGCGGCACTCTGACGGTCTTTGAGCCAATGAATTCGGGTGCCCCGCCGCCGTAACCCGGATTCGCCATGGTCCAGCTGCGAGCAGGCGAAGTGAATGCGCAGGCTACGCGATGCAGCGGGTCGCTCGACCCGGCATAGGGAGAGACGTAGTCCTCCTTGATCCCCTCGGTTTCCGCAACGGCCGTGACGAACGCGGCCTGCTCTCCAAAAGGCTGATAACGTCCGCCGTGCGGCGCTACCTTAATGATGGCCTCGATCCCGGCCTTGCAAGGCCCCAGAGGATTCTCATTGGAACTGATCCTCACGGCGTCAGCCGGCATGGGGCCTCGACTGCGGCCCATGCGGCGCTCCGCTTCTTGCGCCATCGCAAACTCGTTATAAAACGGTAGCGACGCTCCGGCACTCAGGACGGTAGCGATACGGCCTACCTGGCGGCGCGTAAAGCCTCGTTGAAGAAAGGACTCGATTTGATTCGTTTGCATCGGCTTTGCATCTCCTTGGGTGAACTTCCAAGTGCGAGTTAACCAACCTGTGAGAAGTTAGGCGACGCCAAGAGGGGGCTGTGCGTTCGCCGGGAACCGGTCCACGCATGCAGGGCGGGGAAGACAGGCGGGGCTGACGAGAGCCGCGCCGGCAGACCAATTTCATCTGCTGACCTGAAGGATAAGCAGAAGTGGGGCTTTTGTCAACTGTTACTTATAGAAAATTTGGATCGCGCTGAATTCAATTGACTTGCGCTCGAAGGATTTTTTACACTTCTCTTGAGTTGTTCTCGCTATTTGTTTGCGTTTCACCAAGTTGGTAATTAGGGCTAACGACAGCCCGGTTCCCTTGCCCCGTTTGCCATTTCGTCGCTCTCTGCTTAGAGCGTAACCAGATGAGTGCAGGTTCGCCTTTCTGGTCCTGGTCTAGCCAGCTATCTCAATTACATTCGCAAATAAGGGGTTATCTTAAATGAAACAGTATCTGAAAGTATTGGCGTTAGCCTATTCTCTTCTAGGTTGCTCTTGGGTGGGAGCGCAGACCTTCCAGGGAGGCGTTCGGGGAGCGGTTACCGACTCGACCGGCGCCGCGATGGCAACGGCGAAAGTGACGCTCACCGACGAAGCCACGGGAGTCTCGCGCGCGACTGTAACCAACACGGGTGGTGAATATTCGTTCAGTGCAGTCAATCCTGCAACATACACGGTAAGCGTGGAAATGCCAGGATTCAAGAAGCTGGACAGAAAAGGATTGGTCGTCAACACCCAGGAATTTGTCCTGGTCGATATGAAAATGGAGGTCGGCGAAGTTACGCAAAGCGTCAACGTAACGGAAGAGGTCCCGCTCATGGAAACGGAGAATGCGTCGACCGGCCAGGTGATCGACAGCCAAAAATTAGCCGACCTCCCGAACATGGGCCGCAACCCCTTTTACGAGGGTGTCAAAGTCTCCCAGGGCGTGACTCCTGGCGGTGATCCGAAGTTCAACCGCATGGAAGACCAGACCGGCTCGTCTACCATCTCGATCGCCGGCGGACCCGTTGCAGGCAACAACTATCTGATCGATGGTATTCCGATTTCGAACTCGATTAATCAAGCCGTGATCATCCCTACGATTGAAGCCGTGCAGGAGGTCAAGCTTCAGATCAACACTTATGACGCCGAGGTGGGACGTACAGGCGGCGGAACTTTCAACTTGTTCCTCAAGTCGGGCACCAACGCCTTGCATGGCGATTTCTTCGGTTCCACTTGGGTGCAGCCTTGGCTGGCCAACACCTATTTCGCCGACGCCGGAGGCCGCAACGCCGCAGGCGTGTTGAACAACCCAATCGCCAATCAGCCCTTTTATAACTATGGCGCTGCGATCGGTGGTCCCGTGGTGATTCCCAAGGTATACAACGGCAAGAACAAGACGTTCTTCTGGTTTGGCGGCGAATCCTATCGTCAGACCGAAGCGGCTACCGCCTCTTATTCGGTTCCTACGGCCCTCGAAAAAGTTGGCAATTTCTCCCAAAGCCTCGCCAAGTCGGGTGGGTTACAGCAAATGTACTATCCGAATCCGACCAGCCGCACTCCGTTCCCGAACAACATCATCCCGCAGAGCATGTTGAACCCGGTAGGCCTGGCGCTGGCATCCTACTTTCCGCTGCCCCTCCAGACGCCGGCTTATTACGGCGCTCCCGATTATCTTAAGACCGCGGTAATTTACGACCGCGCCGACCAGTTCACCAGCAAACTCGATCAGCAGATCACATCGTGGTGGCGCGGCAGTATCTCCTACCTCCATTACGGGAGCCGCGAAGAGAGCGCACCCTATTTCGGCTACAGCAATCCCGGCACGCCGAACCAAAGCATGCTGGTCCGGCACGTGGACGCCACTCAGGCCAACACTACCTTAACGCCTTCGCCGACCACGGTGGTCTTCCTGCGATGGGGCTTCAACCGCTATCCCAACCGGACTTATCAGTTGGCGAGCCAGGGAATGAACCTGGGACCCGGCGGGCTGGGCTTCCCCTCGTCTCTGGTGTCGCAGCTTCCCTATGACGCGTTTCCGGCCATCACCATGTCGAGCGACATGTCAAGCTATGGCTCCGGCTCATTCACTCAGTACTCTTATTACTCGCATAGCTTTTCCGGTACGGTTTCGAAGTTCATGGGCCGTCACAGTCTGAAGACGGGCATGGATTATCGTGACATTCACCTTTCCGGACTGACGAGCGGCGTTAATTCGGGTGCGTACACGTTCACTAACGGATTCACCGGCGCTTCCGCAACCTCCACGGTCCCGGGAACAGGCTCGAGTCTTGCCAGCATGCTGCTGGGCTTCCCTTCGACAGGCAGCGTTGCGACTGCGGATCCCATCTCGTTACAGGTCCATTACTGGGGTTTCTTCGTCCAGGACGACTTCCGCGTCAACAAGAAGCTGACCATCAATTTCGGCGTCCGGTACGATTACGAGACCGGACTGTCGTCGCCCACTAACTCGCTGGTTCAATTTAATCCGACGGCGGTCAATCCCATTCAGTCTCAAGTAACGGGCATCGCCACACCCGGCGAGATCGTTTACGCGGGGACCAACGGCTTTACGACAGCGACCCATCCCAACTCGGACAAATTCGCGCCGCGCGTCGGCGCCGCGTACGCTCTGAATTCCAAGACGAGCATCCGCGGAGGTTACGGGTTGCTTTGGGCGCCCTACTACTTCGGCTCATTTACACCGATCGGCTATACCAATTCCACTCCGTACGTTGCGTCGATCAACAACAACGTAAGTCCCTCGGGGTCGCTTTCCGATCCCTTCCCTACGGGGATTCTGCAGCCCTCCGGAAGCTCGCTCGGAGCCGCTGCCGGACTCGGAGGCCAGACCCTTACCGTTTTCGATGGCAGCGCCCACTCCACCCGAATCCATCAGTATTCGTTCGATGTTCAACGGGAACTTCCCGGTGGCTTCGTAGTGGCGACGGGTTACTCCGGATCGGTTACACACAACCTGATCCAGGGCACACCGGTCATCAATATCAACCAGTTGCCGGATAAGTACCTGGCGATGGGCAGCGCTTTGAACAACAAGGTGCCCAACCCGTTCTATGGCACGGCCGGGGGCGTCCTGAACCTGGCGTCGACTACAGTCGCCGAGTCTCAGTTGCTGCTACCCTTCCCGCAGTATGGTCCCATCAACTACCAGTCGAACTCCTCGGACCAGAATCACGCGCGGTACAACTCGGTTTACGCGAAAGTGCAGAAGCGGCTCACCCACGGTCTCAACCTACTCAGCAGTTATACCTGGTCGAAGAACATGGATGAGTCGAACGGCCAGAGTGTTACCTTCAATAACCAGCAGGCCTACTCGCAGGATAACTACAATCGCGCCGCGGAATGGGGGCTCGCGGCCATCAACACGCCTGGCCGCTGGACCTCCTCCATCAACTACCAGTTGCCGTTTGGCAGAGGACAGAAGTTCCTGTCCGGCAGCCGCCTGATGGACCTGGCGGTCGGGGGCTGGGCCATCAACGCAGTCATTACCATGCAGACCGGCTTCCCGATGGCCATTTATCAGAGCAATTTAAACTCGGCGATCGGCACCAGCGTACAGCGGCCCAATGCCACGGGCATTTCGGCAGCCACTTCCGGCTCCCTCGAGTCGCGCTTGTACGACTACTTGAACCCGGCGGCGTTTTCTACCGCGGGTCAGTATACCTATGGAAACGTGTCTCGCACTATTCCCGTGCGCGGTCCCGGCATGGCGAGCACCGACTTCTCGCTGTTCAAGAGTTTCGGCACGGAGCGATACAAGGGCCAGTTCCGGTTGGAAGTCTTCAACCTGACCAACACGCCACAATTCTACGCGCCGGGCGCCGACAGTTCGAATACCGGTAATGAACTCGGTTCCTCTTCGTTCGGACAAATCGCCCTGCAGGCGAACTTCCCGCGCGTCATCCAGATTGGCATACGGGGCTCCTTCTAACTCTTCATGTGTGACAGACTTCAGTCTGACCGGGCCGGCCGTCAAAGCGATGGCCGGCCCGACTTTTTGCCAACGTTAAAATAGTAGTTCTGAAAAACATCTTCCTGGCGCACGCCGAACCGGACCACGACTTTGCCCGCGACCTGGCGCAATTCCTGGTAGCCGGGTGCAATATAACCTGTTCGGCCGATGAAGGCCTGATCGCTCCAGGCCAGGATTTACTGGCCAAGGCTGAAGAAGGATTGGCCTCCGATGTACTGGTTTTATTATTGTCGGAAGCCTCCTGGCCCACTCGCTGGCCGCGCGAACGGTGGGAGCCGATACTCTTCGACGAAACACGTCGAGCCGGCGTGGAATTGCTCAGCATGCTGCTTGGCGATTGCCCTTTTCCGCTACTCTTGCGCCGCCGGAACTTTATTGACGCAATGCCTAATCACCTGACCGCCATGCGTCTCCTGAAGCGCTGGATCTGGCATCGGGAGGCGGGGACTGCCCAGGTTCTGAACCCGACTTTCTCCCGCGATCTCGAGGATCTGTACGCGATTCTGGCGGACCAGCCCGGCACGCTGAGAACCAGCGGCGAGGACGCATCGCGATTTGTGAAAGAAGCCGGCCAGGAATTTGAAGCCGTACTCTGGATTCCGTGTCAGGACCGCAGCCTGGCGCAGATCGTAGGCGAACTTGGGGTGCAGCTCGGTCTGACGCTGGACGGTACGGTCGAGCAGAACTGCCGGGCGATCCATGATCTGTTGGCGGCGCGCCGGTGCTTGTTAGTGCTGGATTCCCCGGCATCGAAATTGGCGTCCATGGTCATTCCAAGAGGTCGCACTTCGACGCTGGTCACCTCCGAGCCCGTCAAGGTGATCGAGACTCCCAAATCGCTCGCGCACGCGCGAAAACTGATTTCGGCCCGGCGATTCGCCGAGGCTTACGAACTGCTTTACGGTCTGCTCGATTCCGATATTTCGACGGCGGATTGCGCCCGCGAACTCGCCTGGATCTGCGAGCACTGGAACCAGATCGAAGAAGCCGAGTCACTCCGTTTTCACTACCGGCTGCCACCGACGGAGCAGATGTCGCTTTTCTGACGAGGCTAGCCGTCCCGCAAACTCAGCGAAGCAGCCCTATGGTTTCGTATCATAGTGGCCATGAACCGTCGGGATTTCTTCCTCCGGGGCGCGACCGGCCTCGCTGCCTTACAGAACTTTCCTCACCACCTTTTTGCGGGGACTGCGGCTAAACAGGCTGCTGACCGCGTCAAACTTGGGCCCCGCGGCATCGAAGTCAGCCGCCTCGCTATGGGCACGGGGACCAATGGCGTGGGAGGAAGCACCAACCAGACCCGGAAGCTCGGTGTGCAGGGCCTGGCCGATCTTTTCAAGTTCGGCTACGACCACGGTCTCACCTTCTGGGACTCGGCGGACCAGTATGGCACGCACTTGCACATGAAGGCCGCGCTCAAAGAAGTGAAGCGCGACAAGGTTGCGATCATGACCAAGACGCATTCCACCACGGCCAAGGAAATGCGAGAGGATCTGGACCGCTTCCGCCGCGAGATCGGCACCGACTACATCGACATCGTGCTGCTTCACGCCATGACCGACGGCGACTGGCCCGAGAAGAAAAAAGGCGCGATGGAGGTCCTGTCGGAAGCTCAGGAGAAGGGCATCGTCCGAACGCACGGCACGTCATGCCACAGCTTCGATGCGATGAAAGCGGCGTTGCAGAGTCCCTGGTGCGAGGTCGATCTGGCGCGCATCAACCCGGCCAAGGTAGCCATGGATGCCGATCCGCAGACCATCCTGAATCTTCTCGCGGACATGAAGTCGGCAGGCAAAGGCGTCATCGGAATGAAGATTCTTGGCGCCGGACGGCTACGTTCCAAACCCGATGAATGCCTGCAGTTCGCGCTGGCACACGACCAGATCGATGCGTTCACGATCGGCGCGGAAAGTGTCGTCGAACTGGGCGACCTGGTGAAGAAGATCCCGGCGGCGAGCGTTCGCGGATGAAGCAACTGCCGTCAGGTCTGGCTTTCGTCATACTGACTTCCTGCCTCGCGTCGTGCCTGGTCTCGTGCAACCGGACTACCAAGAAACAGATCGCCGTAGTGCCGATGGGGCGGTCGCACGTTTATTGGGTGTCGGCGCACGCCGGCGCCATGAAGGCTGCCCAGGAGGAGAATGTCGATATTATCTGGAACGGCCCTGCTACCGAATCCGATTTCAGCGGCGAGTTGGAGATTGTCGAAAACATGATCAACCGGCACGTGGACGCGCTGGCCCTGGCGCCCATCGACCGGAAGGCGCTGGCGAACTCCGTCGACCGGGCTGCCGCCGCCGGGATACCGGTGATCATCTGGGATTCGCCGGTGGACACCCGGAACTTTGTGGCCCAGATCGCGACCGACAACTACGCGGCCGGGCAGTTGGCCGCAGACCGCATGGGAGCGATTCTGCACGGGAAGGGCAAGATCGCGGAAGTTGCGTGCCAGCCAGGGTCGGCGTCCACTATGGCGCGCGAGCAAGGCTTCGAGGACCGGATCAAGCAAGCCTATCCGGACATCCGGATCGTCGACAAACGGTATGGTATGGCGGACGTGGCAAAGTCGATGACGGTGGCCGAGAACATGCTCACGGCGTTCCCTGATCTGGATGCGATGTTCGGTTCGAACGAATCGAGCACGGTGGGGGCTGCCCGGGCGCTCTCCAGCGCTGAGAGTAAGGTCAAGCTGGTGGGGTTCGACTCGAGTCCGGCATTGATAGCCGGTTTGAAGGATGGCGTTATCGATTCGCTGGTCACGCAGAACCCTTTCGATATGGGGTACAAGACAGTGAAGGCCGCGGTCAGTAAGCTGAACGGCGGAACGGTGGAGCGGATCCAGAGCCTGCCGGCGGTGGTGGTCACGAAAGACAATCTGGAGAACCCGGTTATCCACGCGCGGCTCTTCCCGGATTTGGACCGCTATCTGAAATAGGATTCGGAGCCGGGTTGAACGTTGAAACTCGCAACCGTTTTGCGATACGAACCCAATTTTTCCTAAGTAGCTGCAATTGCTTAGGGTTAAAGGCAGAGGCCGGAACCCTTGGGGTTTTGCCTTTGTGCACGATTGTGCATGGATGGCGAAAAAGGCGAGGCGATGTAGGAAAGTAAGTTTGCCACAAATGAACGCTCCTGACGGCACGTTGGCTCATCTGATTCCAGGTTGGCACGCGAGGGCAAGTGTTTTTGGAGGCGAGCCGCGTATGTGGCTGTGATGAAAGCGCCAAAATGCGCGAAGTAGCGGAATGGACCAGAAGTGCCATCACGAGTGCTCCGAAGCGGCTGCAGCGGGATGGTCGGGACCGCCGACTCCCTAACGCTCGCGGCTCGGTAACCAAACCGATCTGAGCCGCGACCGTTAGGGAGTCGCTGTAAACAGTGTACTTGGCGCGAAGTGATCACTTGGGTGTCACATGGAACAGGGCGCCGGGATTGGCGTCTTCCAGCATCCACAGCGAGCCATCGGGGCCTTCTTCCACATCGCGGATGCGGTGGCCCACGATCCCAGCGCTCGGCGGTTTTGGCGCCGCCATGGCCGTCAAAGATGATGCGGTTGAGCGTCATGGTCGCCAGGCCGCTGATGAAGCCGTTGCCGTTCCATTGCGGGAAGGTCTGGGTGCCGTGGTAGAACATCAGATTGCCCGGCGCGATCACCGGCACCCAATAGAGCACCGGCTTCGCCAGGTCGGGCCGCGTGTCGGGCTTGGGAATGGGCACGCCGTTATAGTTCTTGCCATAGGAGACGAGCGGCCAGCCATAATTCTTGCCCTTCTCGATCAGGTTCAGTTCGTCGCCGCCGCGCGGACCATGCTCGACCTCCCACAATTCGCCGGTGGGCGAAAACGCCAGGCCGTAAGGCGTGCGGACGCCGCTGGCCCAGGTTTCGGCCGGCGTCAGGTTCGGGCCGGGAAAAGTATAGGTGCTTACCACCTTCGCGGTCTTGGCGGCTTCGGTGTCACTGGGGCGGATCGATCAGGGGAATGGTGGCAGCGCCGGTTTTGCCGAAGTTGGGATTGCCGGGGGCTGGTTTGCCATCCAGCGTCAGGCGCAGGATCTTGCCTTCGGGCTGGTCCGGATCCTGGGCGGGGGTCATGCGCTGGCGGTCGCCAACCGAGAGGAACAGATACTTGCCGTCGGGCGAGAAGGCGATCTGCGCGCCTTCCTGGCCGCCCTTGCCTTTGGGCATCTGGCGCCACAGCACCTCGAAGTTTTCGAGTTTAGCCGAGGTGGCGGTGGCGTTCAGCTTGGCGCGCGCAAGCGCCAGACCTCCGCCATAGTCACCCGGCTCGGCATAAGTGAGATAGATACTCTGGTCGGTGGCGTAATGTGGCGAGAGGAAGACGCCAAGCATGCCGCTCTGGCCCTGCCAATAGACGGGGGGCGTATTGCCCACCTGAATCTTCTCTCCCTTCTGGGATACCAGCCAAACCGGCCCGACCTTTTCGGTGATCAGCATGCGGCCATCAGGCAGGAAGGCCAGCCGCCAGGGCAGTTTAAAGGTGGCCACCGTGGTCATGGTGAAGGGCAGGCTGGCTTCGGGCTTCTGTTCGCCCACATTGACCTGGGCCCAGGCCGCCACCGACGCCAGGATGAAAAGCAACGGCGCTTTCGCCAATTTCATCGACATTTCTCCTTGCTTCTGAAGCGCCCGAGCTAAAGCGATCCGGGGCGCCGTTTCTTGATCGTACTCTAATGTGGGGCCGTGCCAAATCCGCACGGCACGAAAAGCCTCACCTCGGTCGTGTCCGTCAGACGGGGCTTCCCGTCCGCGCCTCCAAACAGTTGAGGACCCGCACCGGGAGCCCGAGCCTTAGAAACGGGGCCGGTTCCCGCGGGTCCCTGTACGTAGATCGCAGAGGTGAGGCCGCCCTGATCGTACTCCGACAGTCGAACCGATGAGGGCAGCCGTCCACAGTAAACCTTGCTGTGTTCTGAGCATGAGCTCTTCTCCTCAAGTGTATTGTATACGAGACAGTGTCTTCGTAACGTGGCGCGATCGTGTGCGTCCCACTTGCAGTGCCGCTTGAAAATCCCATGGGGCAAGTGGTTCCGAGCTAAAGCGTCCAACGTGCGACCGCCCGTTGAGCAGCCATCTGGCCAAGAAGAACTCCGTTAGCAAACCCTGAGAGACTTATCCGGTGGCGTGAGCGCCTTGAGGTAGGCGAGACAACTCGAACGAAAAAAGAAATGGAAGCCTATCCACGGGAATCCCTCTGCGTCCTCGGCGGTTCTCGGCTTCTCCGCGTTAAAAGTCAGCGCCTGGATAGGCTGGCTCATGTACCCATCAGGGAGCCTGGAGCCCCACGTGAAATCTTAAACGCAGAGACGCCGAGAACCGCCGAGGACGCGGAGGATCAATCTGATGATGCCGACTCGTCTCGAATCGCGACTTTGACGGAAGTTCAATTTGGAGCAATGCTACTTATTTCATGACGACTCCAGCGCCTCCTCTGAGAGAGCCCCTCGCTCGGTCCTTTGGCCGGTATTTTGCGACCAGTCCCAGCGATCGGCTACTCGAGTACCATCGGTCCGCTCATCACGGCACGAACGGAATCCGACCGCCGAAACAACGGAGAGGTCGACTTCGGCGGTCGATTTAGTCCTGACGATGCGTCACCTGGATTCCACAGACCGAATTCCGAACCTGCCAACGTGCGATCGCGGGACGTCTTCGGGAAGCACCGCCGGACGCGGCCCCTCTCGCAAAGCCGGCGAAATGCTTCCATTGGCTGGTCCGGCGCCCGGGGTTAACATGTAGCCGCGAAGCTCGCCGGTCGTCTTGTCGATGCCCTGACCGACGATTTCGCCGCGTGCGTTGATGGAACAGGCCAGTTCGATGTACAAGGGCGAATCGGGAGGAACGAGGCTGTTGAGGTCCACCATCGCATTGTTTCTCCAGACGAATCCACGCACGTTGAAATTCTGGTCCAAAGACACACCGACTACGTCGCCGATGTCGTTGATCGCGAGGCTGGCGCTACCGACGTCGCCGGGAAGCATCCCCATATCCGTCATATGCCCATTCTGCCAGATAAACCCGTGGTTCGCCGTGTCCCCGGTGAGGTCGGAATTGCCGACTACCTGGCCTTTATTATTGACAGCGAAGGCGATGTTGCCGCCAAACTTACCGGTCCCCCCGAGACTGCCGAGATCGGTCACCGCGCCATTTTGCCAGAGCAGGGCATGCGTCGGCACGATGTTGGCCAGATAATACGGGCTGTACGTCGAGCATTGCCCCGAGGCGCCTGCGATCTGGCCGTTGTCATTGATCGAGTAGGCGATTCCGACCGGGTCGCCGTTGACTAGAGGGAGTTCCTGAATCGTGCCATTGACCCACATGACGGGCCGGAACTGAAACCTTTGGGGCGGCGGGCAGGCATAGTCCCATGCCGTATTCTCCGCAGCTCCCACGATCTGGCCTTGGGCGTTGATCCAATTGGCGACGCCGCTCTTACCCCTCAGCGTGGGGAGCGGAATCATCAACCCGTTTTGCCAGATGTAAGGCAGACAGACGAGATTAGTGCCGAAGCCGCAGAAGTCTTCCCCGTAAGGATCGGGCACGGAGGTTTCCGCCTGGCCCACAACCTGGGCCCGGACGTTGACACTATACGAGACGCTGTTCGGTCCTCCGAAGCCGAACTTTCCGATGTCGATCTGCTGTCCCCGATACCACAGGATGGAATGGTAGTTATTCCCCATGAGGGCATCGCCGGCCGCCAGACTATTGTTGGATACGTTGAAAGGTTGGCCAAATGGCCCTACCGGGCCGAGGTCGGTGACGGTATAGCTGGGCATTTGGGCTGAGGCGGCGAAGGCCGTCAGCAAACTAACGAGCGACACGTAGAACCTTGAGCTGTTCATTGTTTCTATCTCCTCGATTCTTCAGGCGCAAATCGAAGCGAGAAACCGGAACGGCGTGAAAACTTATTTGAGGGGATTCCGCGCCGCGGGCGTCATGGAGGTGCGCTCCCCTTCCCGATTTCGGCGAGAAGCCAGCTGCGGGCGAGTCTCCAGTCGCGCAGAACCGTATCCGGAGAGACCTTTAGAACCTCGGCAGTCTCCTCCACGCTGAGACCCGCGAAGAACCGCAGTTCAATGACGCGAGCCTTGCGTGGATCGATTTTCGCCATCGCGCTCAGGGCGTCGTCCAGGGCGATCAGCTCGCGCGCGCGTTCCGAGCCCAGATCCGGGACCTCGTCCAGATTCATTCGGGGCGCGTCGCCTCCGCGCTTCCCCGCCGCGGTACGTCGCGCCCGGTCGATCAGGATGTGCCGCATCACCTGCGCCGAGATGGCAAAGAAGTGCGCGCGGTGCTGCCAGTCGACGTTGTCGATGTCGATCAGCTTCAGGTAGGCTTCATGCACGAGCGCCGTGGCCTGGATAGTATTTCCCGGGCGTTCGTTCCGCATGAGACGCCCGGCCAGGCGCCGAAGTTCGTCATAAACGCGAGGCGTCAGCCGGTCCAGCGCGTTCTGGTCGCCGCCCGCCCAGGCGCGGAGAAGCTCAGTCGTTTCAGAACATTCGGCGCTGGACATGTCGGGATCCCGATGACCAGATTATATCGGGTTCCATGGTGCCGGCCCGGTTGCGGCAGGCGGCAATTGAAACTACTATCGGTTATTGACTCCGGATCGTTGGCACCAGATCGAGGCGCTTTATCATGCGGCGCGTGAACGCGGTTCCGCGATCCTGTCGGACGCCGATCCGGACCTTCGCCGCGAAGTCGAGCGCCTGCTGGCCCAGAACTCGGAAAACGAGATTTTGGACCGTCCCGCGGAGGAACTGCTGCACGAGTTACCAGGAGCGGGAACAACGCGCGCGCAGCCGGTGTCGGCCGGCCAGACCATCTCGCACTACCGCATCGCGAGTAAACTGGGCGGCGGCGGGATGGGCGTGGTCTACCTGGCTAAAGACGTCCTATTGAGCCGCAACGTCGCCATCAAATTCCTGCCGGATGAATTGTCCCACGACTCCCAGGCCCTGGAGCGTTTCCGCCGCGAAGCTCGCGCGGCATCTTCCCTGAACCACCCCAACATCTGCACCATTCACGAAATCGGAACGGATGGCGGCCTGTCCTTCATCGTGATGGAACACCTCGACGGCGCGACGCTCAAGCATCGCATCGAGGGCGGCCCTTTGCCTGTGGATACGCTGGTTGATCTCGCCGGCGAAATCTCCGATGCCCTGGATGCCGCTCATTCCGCGGGCATCATTCACCGCGATATCAAGCCCGCGAACATCTTTGTTACGGGTCGAGGCCACGCCAAAGTTCTGGATTTCGGATTGGCGAAAGTCGGGTCCGGCGTAGACGAACATTCCGGCCAGGTCACCGGCATAACGCGCACGATGCAGGTGGACCTGACGGCTACCGGCAGCGTCATGGGCACCGTGTCGCACATGTCACCCGAACAGATCCGCGGGGAACTGTTGGACTGCCGCACCGATTTGTTCTCATTCGGTGTGGTGCTGTATCAGATGGCTACCGGCGGGCTGCCTTTTCCCGGTAAGCGGTCCGCCGACGTGATCGAGAGCATTCTCAATAACGACCCCACTCCTCCTTCGAGGTTGAATCCGGGATTGCCCGCGGAAATCGAACGCGTGATTCTCAAGTGCCTGGAAAAGGACCGCAATCTGCGTTACCAGCACGCGAGCGAGATCCAGCGCGATCTGGTGCGGCTCAGGCGCGATGTGCCGCCGGAAGCCATGCCACCGCGAGGCCGGCGCGCGCGGCAATGGGCGCTTGCGGCCGCGGCGCTGCTCGCGTCGCTCGGCAGTGGAGGCTACTTCTATTTTTATCGGACGCCGGTGGTCACGGCCAAAGACACCGTCGTTCTCGCGGATCTCGAGAACACCACGGGAGAATCGGTTTTCGATGGAACGCTCCGGCAAGCCCTCTCGGTGGAATTCCAGCAATCGCCGTCGCTGAGCGTGCTCTCCGACGAGCGCATCCGGCAGACGCTCGGGCTGATGCTCAGACCCACGGACTCTCGATTGTCGCTGGAGATCGCCCGGGAAATTTGCCAGCGGACCGGCAGCTCGGCGGTTCTCGACGGGTCGATTGCCAGGCTCGGAAGTCAGTATAGATTGGGTTTGCGCGCGCGCAACTGCCAAACCGGAGACATCCTCTCGAGCGAGCAGGCGCAAGCTCCGGGGAAGGAAGAACTCATCGCGTCGCTCGGCCGCGTTGCCGCGAATTTCACAAAAAGCATCGGAAAATCGCTCGCCACTGTCGAACGGCAGCCGCCACTCCCGGAGGTGACTACGCCCTCTCTCGAGGCGCTGAAAGCGTTTGCCACGGCGTGGAAGATCGAGTCCACCAGGGGCCAGGCAGCCGCAGTGGGCCACTACCAACGTGCGATTGCGCTGGACCCGGAGTTTGCGAAAGCGTATGCGGCGCTCGGGCTGGTCTATTACAACATCGGGCAAACGGAGCTTGCCGGGCAATATACTCGCCAAGCTTACGGGTTGCGGCAGCGTGCCAGCGAGCTCGAGAAGTTGTTCATCACCTATACTTACGACCGGCAGGTTACGGGAAACCTCGAAAAGGCGCTCGAAACGCTCGAAATGTGGGCACAGCTATATCCGCGTGATGTCGATGCCCATTCGCTGATGGCGGGACGGGTGACGCAATGCACCGGCAAGTACGAAAAAGCGCTTCAGGAAAGTGAAATCGCGATTGCGATCGCGCCCGACGATGAGTTTGGGTATATCAGTCTTGTGATCGTCAATGTACTCCTGGGAAGGATGGCACAAGCCGATGCGGTTCTGAAACGCGCGTCGGAGCGAAATTTCCAGAACACTGACTTCCTGATCTACCGTTATTATCTCGCTTTCCTCAAACACGATGTAGCGGAAATGGAACGACAGGCGGCCTTGGCTCAGGGAAGACAAGGGGCGGAAGGCCCGATGTCTCACCACCAGGCCATGGTCCTCGCCTTTTCCGGAAGGCTGAGCCAGGCGCGGACGATGTGGCGGCATGCGATCGACCTGGCGCGGCAGACCAACGACCGGGAAAAGTCGGCGATGTACCAGACCGCCGCTGCGATGTGCGAGGCGCGTGCCGGAAACAGCGCGGCGGCGCGCCAGCGCGCGAACGAGGCTCTCGAATTTTCGAGGGCTCGTGACGTGCTGTACGGCTCGGCGTGCGCTTTGGCTTTGTCGGACGGCGTCGCGGACGCTCAGAAGCTTGCCGGCGAATTGGACCGGCGGTTTCCCGAGGATACCAACGCCCAATATTACGAACTGCCGGTGTTGCGCGCCCTCATTGCGCTTCGCCAGGGCAATCCGGATAAAGCGCTGGAGGCGCTCGAAGTTGCGCGTCCTTACGATCTGGCCATGGCCGGACCGGACTTTACTTATAATTTCGGGGGTCTGTATCCGATCTATGTCCGGGGCGAGGCATATCTGGCAGCGCACCGCGGGGCCGAGGCTGCAACGGAATTCCGCAGGGTTCTCGATCACCGCGGAATCGTTTTGGGCGATCCCATTGGCGCTCTGGCACAGTTGCAGTTGGGCCGAGCCTTGGCCTGGTCGGGGAATATGGCGCAAGCAAAGACTGCTTACCAGGACTTCCTCAACCTCTGGAAGGACGCCGATCCCGACATTCCCATCCTCGCGCAAGCCAAAGCGGAATACTCCAGACTGTGAGCCACTAATTGCGCACTCCGCGCAGGACGTTCGTCATAGCGTATCGTGGACCGACTTGAGTATACTGGCGCAATGAGCGGCTTCCGCGCAATCCTCACTGGAATCGCGCTGACGGGCGTGGTCGCGGCACAGCAGAGCGTTTCTTTCCCAACCAAGGATGGAGGACTGATCTACGCCGACATGTACGGGAAAAGCGACCGCGGCGTCGTGCTGGCTCATGGGAGGCCGCTTCAATAAAGATAGCTGGGCAAAACAGGCGCAGGAACTGGTGACGGCAGGATTTCGCGCGCTATCCATTGAGTTCCGCGGTGAGGGCCAGTCACGAGGCGGAGTGCAGTCCCGATCACCCGACGAAGAACGCCACCTCGACGTGCTGGCTGCAATCCACTACTTACGCAAGACAGGAGCGAAGTCGGTCAGCGTGGTGGGCGCAAGCATGGGAGGTGACTACGCCGCCGAAGCAGCCGAGGCCGAGCCCGCGGCGATCGATCGACTGGTATTACTCGGTTCGGGCGCCTACACGCCACTCACCAGGATGAAGGGCCGGAAGCTCTTTATCCTGGCCCGTGACGACGCAAGCGACGACGGACCCAGACTACCCAGGATCCAGGCACAGTACGAAAAGGCCCTTGAACCCAAAGAGCTGATCATCTTCGACGGCTCGGCGCACGCGCAGTTTCTGTTTGAGACCAATCAAGGAGAGCGGGTCATGCGCAAGATTCTGTCATTTCTTTCGTCGCGGTAACGGACCCGCGTATTCCCGTGGTGCTTAGGACCGCGTCTTCTGCCTTCGCCCGCGTACAGTCTCCGGCCAAGAGATGTGTGCAAGCCCCCAACAAGATTGCGCCAAACCACCCAACTGTCGCCGGCGTTTATCCCTAACCCTCCGCCAACCAACATCTTGTCATTGGCCCACCTCTTGCCCATAGGAATCAATATGCTGTCTGTAGATCTTGAGCAGATCAGGAAGTACAACGTTCCGGGGCCCCGGTACACCTCGTATCCCCCCGCCGTGCACTTCAAGCCCGAGTTGAGCGCCCAAACGGTCCTCCACAGCCTCCACGAAAACAACCGCACCACCCGCGACATCTCGCTCTACTTCCATCTGCCGTTTTGCCGGACCCTGTGCTGGTACTGCGGCTGCAACACCGTCATCACCCGGAATCAGTCCCAGAGCGAAACCTATCTACAGTACCTCGCCAAGGAGATGGCGATTATTTCGCGCCTCACCAACCCCCGGCGGACGGTCACCCAGATCCATCTCGGCGGCGGTACCCCTACTTTTCTGCTGCCGGACGAAATCCGCCAACTTGGCCGCATGGTGCGGGAAAACTTTCCAGTGGCTCCGGATGCCGAATCGGGTGTCGAGGTCGACCCACGCCGCCTCACCCGGGAGCATCTCGAAGCGCTGCGCGAAGCCGGACACAATCGCCTGTCGATCGGAGTGCAGGATATCGATCCGCAGGTCCAGGCGGCAATCAACCGCATCCAACCCCTGGAATTGACGGTGCAGACGGTCGAATGGGCGCGCGCCTGCGGGTTCCAATCGATCAGCATCGACCTCATCTATGGCCTGCCACACCAGACCGTTTTCTCCTTCGCCAAAACACTCGCGACGATTCTCACGCTCCAACCGGATCGCCTGGCCCTGTTCAGCTACGCGCACGTGCCGTGGATCAAGCCGGCGCAGAAACTCCTCTTGCCGGAAACCATGCCGTCGCCCGAAACCAAGTTCGCCATCTTCAAGCTGGCGGTCGAGACGCTGACCGACGAGGGCTACGCCTATATCGGGATGGATCACTTCGCCAGGCGCGGGGATGAGCTGGAGATCGCGCAGCGAGAAGGCAAACTGCAGCGCAATTTCCAGGGTTACAGCACGCGAGCGGGCGCCGACATCTACGCCTTCGGTATGACGTCGATCTCGCAGACGCCGGACATCTACTGGCAAAACGAGAAGCTCCTCAAGCGTTACTATGACCGACTGGACGCCGGCGAACTTCCGGTAGCCAGCGGTTACGTCCTGAGCCCGGACGACCAGATGCGGCGGGAAACCATTATGCGGCTGATGTGCGACATGAAATTGGATTATCCGGCGATGTCGCACTCCCTGGGAATCGATTTCTCCAGTTATTTCGCACAGGAAATCGCCGGCCTCGCCAACCTGGAACACGACGGCCTGATCGAGACCAACAATCACGGAATGCATGTGACCCAGTCCGGCAGGCTGTTGATCCGCAACATTGCGATGTGCTTCGACCCGCACGTCGCCGGACAAGCCAATGCACCGCGGGAGGGCGTCTACTCGCGGACCATATGACACCGGTAGCCATCGTCGGAGCAGGTATCAGCGGACTCACTGCGGGGTTCTGTCTCCGGCAGCGGGGAGTTCCCGTAGTGATCTACGAAGCTTCCGATCGAGCCGGCGGCATGATCGACAGCGCATGCCATGGCGGATACCTCACCGAATACGGGCCGAACACCATCATGACCAATTCGGTCGCGGTCCCTGCGCTTATCCGCGACCTCAGCTTGGAATCCCGGCGGCTGCTGCCTTCCCCAGCCTCCGATACGCGCTACATTGTGCGGGGAGGCAGGCTGGTCCGTCTGCCGCAGTCGCTGGCGGGCGCTATTGGGACCGGTTTGTTGTCCTTGAGCGCCAAACTCCGGGTGTTGGGCGAGCCGTTCGTCCCCAAGGCCTCCCAAGCGGATGAAAGCCTGGCCGGATTCGTCCGCCGCCGCCTGGGTGGTGAATTTCTCGACTACCTGATCGATCCGTTCGTTGCCGGGGTGTTCGCAGGAGATCCGGCGCAACTGTCGGTGCAGCACGCTTTTCCCAAAATGGCAGCGCTGGAAGATCAGTACGGGTCCCTGATCAAAGGGGCCTTTCTCGGTGCGAAAGAACGCCGGCGGCGAAACGCGCCTTTGAAGTCCGAACCCAGGATGTTTTCTTTCGACGGTGGCTTGCGAGTCCTCACCGATACTCTTACCGATCGCCTGAACGGCGCGATCCGCCTGAAGTGTCCGGTCGAAGGAATCGAACGCGGCCCCGTCGCAGGGGGCGAGTCGTGTTGGAGCCTTTATTCTCCCGCCGGCCGTGAATCTTATCGCTCCGTGCTCTTCTGTTCACCCGCCCACCAGTTTCCCGCGCTAGAGACCGGTCCGGACCTGACACGGGAATTGCGCAGCTTCCGCCAGGTGTACTATCCGCCCATCGCGCGCATGGCATTCGGATTTCACCGGTCGCAATTGACCCATCCCCTGGATGGCTTCGGCGCATTGGTTCCGCGGAAAGAGTCTATTAGCATTCTCGGCGTGCTTTTCTCGTCCTCCATGTTCGAGAACCGCGCGCCCAAGGACCACGTACTTCTCACCGTTTTTGCCGGGGGGGCGCGCAATCCGGAGTTGCTGCAGCAGACCCCTGACCAGGTAGCCCAACTGGCACTCGATGATCTGCGGTGTCTCCTCGGCATCACGGGTCCGCCGGCATTTATGGATGTAGCGACGATTGAGCGCTCTATTCCTCAATACAATGTCGGCTACGGCGCGGTAAAGGATTCGATCCAGGGAATCGAAGGGCGGTATCCGGGCCTGTTCTTTTCGAGCAGCTTTTCGCATGGCATTTCCGTGTCGGATTGTATCGCCGGGGGCGCGGCCGCTGCGGAAAAGGTAGCGCTGTGGAGTGAGTCTTTGGTTTGCCGGCCGGTTTCCTCATCCGCAGAGGTGACCCATGCCTAAACAAGGCATCCTGCTGGTCAACCTCGGCAGTCCCGACTCCACCGCCGTGCCGGATGTCCGCCGCTATTTACGGGAGTTCCTCATGGACCCGCGCGTGATCGACGCGCCCTACCTCGTTCGTTTCGCACTGGTCAACGGAATCATTGCCCCATTTCGCGCCAGGAAATCGGCGGAAGCCTACCAGAAGATCTGGACTAAAGAGGGCTCGCCGCTGGTCACGATCAGCATGCGGCTGGCGGCCCAACTGCAGGAAAACCTCGGTATCCACGTCGGGCTCGCAATGCGGTACCAGAAACCCGGAATTGCCGAAGCCATACAGAAGCTCTCGATTGCCGGCGTCCGGCGGTTGCTGGTCATCCCGTTGTTTCCGCACTATGCCATGGCGAGCTACGAATCGGCGATGGTGAAGGTGGCTCACGTCGCGGCTGAAACTGCTCCCTGGATTTCGCTGGAAGTCGTGCCTCCGTACTTTGACCATCCGCAGTACATCGACGCGCTGGTGGCCGCGGCGAGGCCGTACCTGACGCCGGCCCACGAACACCGGCCCGATGAGCATTTTCTGTTCAGCTTCCACGGCATTCCCGAGCGGCACATTCTGAAAGCTGATCCGTCGGGCTGCCATTGTCTCAAAGTTCCAAACTGTTGCGAGACGCCGGCGCAGGCTCATGAGACGTGTTACCGCCGGCAATGCATCGCTACGGTGGCCCGTCTTGCCACGGTCGCCGGGCTGGTTCCCGGAGCCTATAGCTTGTCCTTCCAATCCAGACTCGGCAAAGACAAGTGGCTGGAGCCGTCGACGCAGGACCAACTCGTGCGGCTGGCTCACTCGGGAGTGCGCAAGCTGACAGTAATCTGCCCCGCGTTTACGGTCGATTGTCTGGAGACCATTGAAGAGATCGGCATCCGCGGTAAGCAAACATTTCTGGCTGAGGGTGGCGCCGGGTTCAATCTGATTCCCTGCCTGAACGACCATCCCGTTTGGGTGAAGGCTCTAGCTGCCATGGCCCGCGATCATGGGGTAGTCCCCATGACTGAGGGGTGCGGTGGCAGGAGCGTCGCAGTGAGGTGATTATTATGCGAAAAAGAAGGTTTTACGGGCTCTCCCTCTCTTTTGGGTTGGCCCTCCTGGGCGGTGTGCTACTGGCCCAGGTGAAGACTGCCGGCCCTATGACCCCGCAAATTGAGCGGGGGAAGGCATTGTTTCTTAACTCTCCGAAGGGTACAGCCTGCGGCACCTGCCATGAAATCGGAGGTGTCGGAACGGCGGTCGGACCGGATATCAAGAAACTGGCCTCGGTCGTCGGGCCGCGCGGCCTGGTATCCACCATACAGATGTCCATGACAGCTTACGTTCAGGAGTACAAAATCAAGGACGTCGGTACCTTCCCAGGTATCCAGAAGGAAGGTTCGGGCGGCGCTCAGATCTTCGATCTCAGCAAGATTCCGCCGGTCCTGTATGATGTAAAGCCGGGCGACATCTCGTCGCAAAAGCAGAACGAAAAGTGGGCTCATCCGCCGGCCAAGGCGAACTACACATCGCAGGAACTCGCCGATCTGATCGCGTGGCTGAAATGGGCCGCCACCGGCTCGAACAAAGAAGTCAAAGCCACCGACCTCGAGTAACTGCCCTGAAGGCAGGCTCGCAAAATTTGGCCGCCAGCGGCCGAGGCAGGCGAAACCGCCTGCCCCACCCAACGCAAAATTTGGACTGGCCAGAGTGGCGCGGGCGGTTTCGCCTGCGCGGCCGAATTCTCTGACGGCGTGTTAACCTCGGGCAATGGCTCGTTTGTTTCCATTGGTCACTGCTGTCGCCTGGCTCGGGACCGTTGCTTTCGCGCAGGCCCCCAAACCTGACACGGCCGGTGCATCCAAATTCGTGCAGGACTGCGGCTTCTGCCACGGCAGAGATGCCGGCGGCGGTGAAGATGGCCCGGATCTGACCCGTTCCAAACTGGTGGCGGAAGACGTTGCCGGGGACAAGATCGGTCCGGTCGTGCGCAACGGCCGCCCCCAGAATGGCATGCCCCGTTTCACGGTTTCGGATCAGGAACTCGCGGAGCTCGCCGCCTTTATCCATGCTCAAAAGACCCTCGCCGAATCGCAGAAGGGTGGGCGGCGCGGAGTGGATGTCTCCGATCTCCAGACCGGAAATGCCGAAGCCGGCAAACAGTACTTCAATGGCACCGGTAAATGTTCTTCGTGCCACTCCGTCACCGGCGATCTGGCCGGCCTCGCGAAACGTCTTCAAGGACTGAAGCTGGAAGAGCGCCTGATGTATCCGAAGGGCGCGAAAAGCAAAATCGTCGTCACGCTGCCCTCGGGCGAGACCGTTGCCGGTGAGCTTGCCTATCAGGACGAATTCAATATTGCCGTACGGGACGCATCCGGCTGGTATCGATCGTTTCCCGCTTCCAAAGTGAAGTACCAGATCGACTCGCCGGCCGACGCTCATGCGGCGCTGCTCGAGAAATATACGGATGACGATATCCACAACCTGATGGCATATTTGCAGACGTTGCAGTAGGACCTTTTGTCAGATGAAAACACTTCTTCTCTGCTTATTGACACTGGCCTGCACCGCATCGGGGCAGGATCTCGATCCCGCGGCGCTCCTCAATCCGCCTGCCGACAGCTGGCCCGGATACCACGGCGACTACTCCGGCCGACGCCACAGCGCCCTGACGCAGATCACTCCGGAGAACGTCGGAAATCTCGGCCTCGCATGGGCCTTTCAGACCGGCCAGACCAACGCCATCAAATGCTCGCCGCTACTGGTGAACGGCATCCTGTATATCACGGTTCCGGACAACGTCTGGGCGGTCGACGCGCGTTCCGGCCATCAGATCTGGCACTACACTTATCCGCCGAACAAAGGTTTTCACATCGGTTCGCGCGGCGTCGCCATGTACAAGAACTGGCTCTACTTCATGACGCCGGACGCCCATCTGCTATCGCTCAACGCGAAGGACGGCGCGGTGCGCTGGGACATTGCCGTGGCCGACTCGAAGAAGGGCTACTGGACCACCATGACCCCGCTGGTGGTTCGCAATCATGTGATCGTGGGCGTGTCGGGCGACTTCGATAATCTCACCGGCTATCTCCGTTCGGTCGATCCGGAAACCGGTAAAACGCAGTGGAAGTGGGATGCCACGCCTCCTGTCGGCACTCCCGGCGCAACCTCCGGCGGTATGACGTGGATGACCGGAACGTACGATCCTGCGCTCAACCTCATCTTTTGGGGTACTGGAAATCCGACACCCGTGCTGAACGGCAAAACCCGGCCGGGCGACGACCCGTACACGTGCAGCATCGTCGCGCTGAATCCCGATACGGGAAAGCTCACCTGGGCCTTCCAACCCTCACCGCACGATACGCACGATTGGGACGCGGTGGAAACCCCCGTCCTGGTCGATGCCGACTTCCACGGGCGACCCCGCAAAATGCTGATGCAGACCTCGCGCAACGGCTACTTCTTCGTCCTCGACAGGGTCACCGGCGAGAATCTGCTGACCGCGCCCTTCGGTCCGGTGAATTGGACACTTGGGGTCGATAAGCAGGGAAGGCCGATTCCGAATCCCTCCAAGGAACCCGCTCCCGATGGACGTCTGGTCGCTCCCGATGAAGGCGGCATGACCAACTATCGTTCTCCAAGCTTCGACCCCGCGACCGGACTTTTCATCGTGGACGCGCACCCCAGCTATGGGATCTACTTTGCCAAGCCGGCCGACGGCGCGTTCGGATGGGCCGGTGCGGACTACGATGTATGGAGCAAGGGGGTCCTGGAGGCCATCGATTATCAAACCGGGAAAATCCGCTGGAGCCATGAACTGGGTCCGAACGGCTCCGGAGCGGGTGTCTTAACCACGGCATCGGGCCTGATCTTCACGGGAGACGCTTTGGGCAATGTGATCGCGCTTAGCACCGGGAAGGGCGTCACCCTCTGGCACGCCGGCGAAGGCGCAGGAATGCAAAGTTCGCCGATCTCTTATGAGCTTGACGGGCGCCAGTACGTGGTTACCAGTGCCGGCGGAGTGATGTTCTCCTGGGCGTTGCCGGATAAAAGACCGTAGTCAGTTACCGCAACATTGACGCCGCACGCAGATCCACCCGAGCGGAGCGGACCTGCGCAACACGAGCGACGCCAGGAGCAAGTAAGGACGAGCGATCGCAAGAACAGGAGACAGACGGTGGACCGTTTCAAGCACTTTCGATCAGCAACAAGTTCAGCTTAGCGGCTACTACGCAAGTATCTCTACGTTGTCTTTGGTATGCGAAATGTGGGTTTTGTCAGGAACCGTACGCATCTGCCAACTCCGCGTCAGCTAGAATTGGTCGTATTGGAAGATTTAATTCCATTTCGCGGGATGCTGAAACGCTACGGCCTGGCGGTGCTGCTAGTTGCGCTAGCCGCGGCGGTTCGCTACACGCTGAATCCGGTCATCGGCTCCATCACGCCACTGCTGTTTTTTACTCTCGCGCAGGTCGGAGCAGCTCTCCTGGCGGGACGAGGTCCGGGACTCATGGCAGTGCTGCTCGGCACGAGCGTGGGATATTTTCTTTTTCTACACCCCAACATGCAGATGTCAGGGGTGATGAAGGTCTATTATCTGGCCTTGAACGTTCTCGTAGGCACCGGCTTGGTCTGGATGGCGGACGCCATGCATCGCAACTGGAGCGCGGCGCGCCGTGCCGAAGCGGAAGCCCGGTCGTCGCACCAGCGTCTGCTCGATTTGCTGGCGCGCATCGGAGACGCATTTTTCTCTTTCGACCGCGAATGGCGATGCCTGGACGCGAATCGGCGCGCTTCCCTGATGACCGGCAAAGAACCCGACGCAATGAAGGGGGAGCACTTCTATTCTCTGCTGCCGGGCGTCTTTACGGGGTCTCGCGCCACGCTCCTGCAGAATGCACTGGAGAGGGAGGATTTCCTGGCACTCGACGGACAGGCCGAACCCGACGGCATGTGGTTCGAACTAAGCGCCTACCCGGGGCCTGAATCCGTGTCGGTCTTCATTCGCGATGTCACCGAAAAGAAGCGGGCGGCCATCGCCATGGCACAAAGCGAAGAACACTTCCGCCGGATTTTCGACGAGAGCCCGGTCGGCATGATTATCGTTGACTTGGATGCCAGAATTATTCGGGTCAACAATGGCATGTGCCGGATGCTCGAATATTCCGAAGAGGAACTGTTAAACCGCCCCGTCACTGAAATTACGCCGCAGGAAGATCTGGAATCGACGGGTTTCTATTCGCGTGAACAGCAGCTGCTCATCACCGGACAGGTCGAACATTTCCAGATGGAGAAACGGTACATCACCAAGTCGGGCAAGGTGCTCTGGACCAATCTGAATGCATCGATTCTGCGGGAGCGCTCGGATCGCGTGTACTTTCTTGGGATCGTGGAAAATATCACCGAGCGCAAGCAGGTGGAAGAGCAGTTGCGCGAGTCGCAGAAACTGGAGAGCCTGGGCGTGCTGGCCGGAGGAATCGCGCACGACTTCAATAATCTTCTGACGGGTATTCTGGGGAATGCCAGCTTGAGTCTCGATATGACTCCCGGGAATAGCCCGATGCGGCCGCTGTTGACGCGCATGGTGCAGGCCAGTGAACGCGCAGCTGACCTGACGCGGCAACTTCTGGCATACGCGGGTAAGGGACGATTCGTGTTGACCGCGATCGATCTCTCCACACTCGTGCCGGAGATCAGCCGTTTGGTGCTGTCCAGTTTCCCGGGACACGTGCGGCTCGATCTGGAACTGGCGCCGGAGATGCCGGCCATTGAAGCAGACCCAGCCCAGATTCAGCAGATCATCATGAATCTGCTGCTCAATGCCGCGGAGTCGATTCCCACGGACCGGCCCGGGGTAGTGAC
This sequence comes from Terriglobia bacterium, assembly GCA_963747535.1. Taxonomy (GTDB): domain Bacteria; phylum Acidobacteriota; class Terriglobia; order Bryobacterales; family Bryobacteraceae; genus CAVVFX01. The sequence continues at coordinate 544,680 of CAVVFX010000020.1, read as the reverse complement.
GGTCCGGGCGTTCGCTATGACGGCGACCGAAGAGGACTTACGCGGCACCCTTCCCAGTTCCCATCCTCCGCCGGGAAGGTACGCAGCAGTGGAAGTCATCGACAACGGAACCGGTATGGACTCCGCCACGCAAGCTCGTATTTTCGAGCCTTTCTTTACAACCAAATTCACGGGCCGCGGGCTGGGACTTTCCGCCGTGCTCGGGATTGTGTCCAGTTACCATGGTCTGCTGCGGGTCGAGAGCCAGGTGGGAACGGGCACCCGCTTTCTGGTGTTGCTGCCCATCAGCGAAAAGACGGTTGAAGAGCCGGTGGCCACTTTTCCAGGGGACCTGCGCGGGTCCGGCACGATCCTGATCGTCGACGATGAGCCCCTGATTCTGTCGCTCACCCGCTGCGCATTGGAGCGGGCGGGTTATCAGGTTCTGGCGGCTTCGAGCGGTGCGGAAGCTCTGGAGGTCCTTTCGCAGACTGCGGCCGAAATCAACCTGGTGATTCTCGACGTGACCATGCCGGGGATGAGCGGCGAGGAAACCTTCAAGCGCCTAAAAGCAATTCAGCCCAACGTTCCGGTAATTCTTTCGACCGGTCACAGTGAAGCGGAAACTACCGGACGTTTCGCCGGCGTGGGCCTGGCAGGATTCCTGCAGAAGCCCTACACTGCAACACAACTGGCGGAGAAGATCAAAGCAGCCATGCAGCCGCTCTGAGCAGCCCTTTCCACTGTGCTCATCGCCGCCGACGCAACTTATACTCTCGACCCCCATCCGACCGGCGTTGCGGTGTATTCGAACGAGGTACTCAGCGGCATGGTGCGCGCGCATCCCGAGGCCAGCTTTCTGTTCTGTTATCGTCCGCATCGTTTTTTCCGCGGACTGTCGCAGCCGCTCAAGACCAATGTCTGGCGATGGCCGCTTTTCGAACGCGGTCCGCGGCCCGGTCCGCTATTTCATGGCCTGAACCAGCGTCTCCCGGCCCGGCGCTGGCCGCTGCAGGTCGCGACCTTCCACGATCTGTTCGTGATGAGCCACGAATACAGTACACCGGAGTTCCGCGCGCGATTCACGGCACAGGCGCGGCATGCCGCCGCAACCGCGGACCGGATCATCACGGTTTCGCGCTTCACGGCGCAGGAGGTAGAGCGGCTGCTGGGTGTCGATCCCGAGCGGATTTGCGTGATTCCCCACGGGGTTCGTTCGCCGCAGACTGTGAGCGCCGTCAAAGACCCTCTGGTCCTCTGCGTCGGGTCGATTCAAAAGCGCAAGAATACGGCGCGCCTGGTCCGGGCGTTCGCGTCGCTGCCGCCGGATTGGCGTCTGGTGCTGGCCGGCGGGCGTGGATACGGCGTGGAAGAGACTCTGCGCGAAATCGAAAACAGTCCGCGGCGCGCGGACATCGAGGTTGCGGACCACGTTAGCGCCGAGCGTTTGGCGGACCTGTATCGACGCGCGGGCATCTTCGCGTTTCCCTCGCTCGACGAAGGCTTTGGGATTCCGATTCTGGAAGCCATGGCCAACGGCGTGCCGGTGATCGCCTCGAACCGGTCGGCGATGCCGGAGGTCTGCGGAGATGCGGCCGTCCAGGTGGATCCGGAGAGTGAGAAAGAGTTGTCCCAGGCACTGCTCAAACTCGCCGGTGACTCGAGCCTGCGGCAGACGCTGGCCGCCCGCGGCCTCGCGCGAGCCCAGGAATTCACCTGGGAGCGGGCCGCCGCGGCCACGTGGTCAGTGTATCGGGAACTGGTGGGGTGAGGTCGTCAGTTTTCAGTTATCAGTTGTCAGTTGTCAGCCGGAGGGCTGTGCCGTTAAGCTGACAACTGATAACTGACAACTCTTATGAGCGTTTGTGTTTGCGGAAACGTGGTTTTCGATGTACTTGCCCGGCCGGTGGAGCAATTGCGCTGGGCGGCTACTACACTGGTCGAGTCGATCAGCCAGCAACTCGGCGGGAATGCGGGGAGCACCTCTTATACCTTGGGAAAGCTGGGGATCCCGACCTTTGTCGTGACGCTCGCCGGCCGCGACGCCGCGGCTGAGGCAGTGATTGCGAAACTTCAGTCGGCCGGCGTGGATACCTCCCGGCTCATGCGAACCGGTGCCCCGACTTCGGTCGCCATCTCGCTGGTGAATCAGGCCGGCGAGCGGGCTCTGTTGTATCAACTCGGGGCCGCCGCGGAGCCCTTTCCAGCCTTTCCGATCTGCGGTGCGGATCATTTCCATTTGGCCGCCGTCTTCCGCATGACCCATCTGCGGACCGCCGCGCCGGAGGTTCTACGGCGCGCTAAAGATCTAGGCATGACCACCAGCGTGGATACTCAATGGGACACCGAAAACCAATGGATGAAGGTGCTGGGCCCGAGCCTGCCTTCGACCGATCTGCTGTTCGTGAATGAGGACGAGGCGCGCATGCTCACCGGCTCGAAGGAGATAGACACCGCGGCGCGTTCTCTGCTTTCGGCGGGCGCGAAGGCGGTCTGCGTTAAGCTTGGGCCGCGGGGTTGCCAGGTGTTCTCGAATGATTTCACCTTCGCGTCGCCGGGATTCCGGGTGAATGCCGTCGATTCAACCGGCGCGGGCGATTGCTTCTCGGGAGCCTATATTGCGGCTTTACAGCGCAATCTTTCGCACCAGGATGCCGCCAGGATCGCTAATGCGGCCGGAGCACTGTCGGTTCAACAACTCGGCGCGACTGCCGGGATTCTAGGTTGGGAGGACACCCTTGAATGGATGGAGCGGCAAAAAAAAGTGAATTCGGATTCATGTTAAAGAGGCCTAACCTCGGTATCATACGATATGCTGGTTGCGTCTTATGCGGCGGGGAGGAAGTTAAAAGTGAATCGAATCGGTAAAGGAATTTTGATTGGATGCGGAGTGCTGGCGTTGAGCGCCGGCGCGTTCGCACAGGATTATGGTCGCCCGGGGGCGTCCAGCTTTCAGGGGGGCGGCTACTGGGATCACGACCGGATGATGCGCGAGTATCGCACCGCCTTCTACGACCGGCTGCAGGTCGACCTGGACCGTGCGGAGCACGCCCGGTATCTCACGGGAGGCGATTATAAGCGCTTTGATAAGGCTCGCCACGAGGTCGGGGAATTTGCAGCCAAGTGGTCGCGTGGCATTTTCGATCCGCGCGAGATGGACAACGCCATCGCATCGGTCCAACGGGTAGCGGATATCCCTTCTTTGCACCGCGACGACCGGAATGCGTTGCTCGACGACCTGGCACGGATGCGCAGCTTCCGCGCTCACATGGAAGGCCGCCGCTACTAGCCTGTTTAACCCGTGGGGCAGACCATCGTTTTTTGTGGTCTGCCCGGCTGCGTAACAGCCAACCCAAAGATTAACTACGAGACCTTCTTAGTCCAGGGTTTGGCCGACTTGATGGCTTCGTTGACGGCGTTGATGTTCTTCACGCCCTCCGTAGCCAGCCAGTCTTCGAGAGCATGGACTCCGTTCTTGGCGTAAACCGGAATGCCTTCCTTCCAGGTTGCCCGGCCGCACAACACGCCTGAGTAATCCGTACCCGATTCGGACGCCATATTGAGCGATTCGATAAACTGCGCGTTGCTCACGCCGGCACTCAGATAGATGAACGGCTTGGACGCCACTGCCGCAGCCTTGCGGAAGAGGTGCAGGGCTTCTTCGCGCGTGTACGCTTTCTGCCCTTTGTAGACGCTGCTGCCTTCGACATACTCCGCGTTGATCGGAACTTCCACTTTCAACACGTCGACCTTATATTGCGGCTTGGAAAACTCCATCATCGCGCCGGTCACGATCTCCGGCTTCCGCTTGGCGAACTCGAGTCCTTTTTCGTCCCCGCCCGCCGGATCGTAGCCGACGAATTCCAGGAAAAACGGAATGTCGTTATCTACGCACTCGGAACCGATGCGTTCGATGAAGGCATGCTTGATGTCGTTAACCTTGGGATCGTCGAAGGGCGTGTAATAGATCAGGATCTTGACCGCATCCGCGCCCTGGTCCTTGATGCGCTTGGCCGAATAATGAGGCAGCAGATCGGGCAGACGGCCCGGTTGAGTGTTGTCGTAACCACTCTCCTCGTAGGCGAGAAGCAGGCCCGCGTTGGACGCGCGAGCTTTGGCTGCGGGGAGCCCCCAGAGTGGATCGAGAAGAATGGCGCTGGCATGCGGCGTCAGAACCTTCGAGACCGCAACCTTGAACTCTTCCATCATCGCGTCCGGGATCTCTTTTTGCGGAACGCCCTTAGCAGAGGCGAGCGACTTCATGAGACTTCCCCGTTGATCCATAGCCGCGGCGGCGATGACCCCGTCCTTATTGGACAGAGCTTGCATGTGCTTGATTTTACCTGCTGATAAACTCATAGGTTTTTTCCGTTTGGAAACCGTAATTATCTCACGGCTGTCGGAGCGGACTTGCACGCAGCGATGGGGTCGCCATTTCCGCAGGCCGTGGAGTAGGCCCGCCGGCTGCGCAGCAGCCCTTCTTGCGGCTTGCCGCTATACGGAGTAGGCCCTTGCCCAACAATTTTGCAAGTCAGTTGAGCACAACAGGAGTATAGGGCAACAGGAGAACGCTCTTGCCCTGAATCACCGCGCGAACCTCGCGGTCGCTTTCCGCTGTTATGACTTTGCCATGCGCTATCTGCACCACAAAGCCGCAACTCGACGAGAACTTCACGTCCGGAGTGCCATTGCCGTTCAAATCCACGGACGATCCCACGCCGCCCGCCGCAGTTTTTCCCACATAGACATTCCCCTCCACGCGGCCGAGCACGGACTCAAACCCTTTCGCCGTTACGCGAAAGCTTTGCCGGACCGCATCAGCAGGCGGATCAGCCGCCGTCCGCGGATAAATGAACGTACGGCTTACTGGTTCCTTCGTCGTCATCCTGACCGGCAGAAGGTCGCCATAAGTGCTGCGCAGCGGGTTGCCGGAATCGTCGAGGTGCGCGTCCTGATTCAGCGCAATGAAATTCTCACTATCGCTCCGGCCGGGAAAAGCTGTCGTGGCGATGCCCTTGGCGCCAATGATGCTGAGCGGCTGTCCATCATTTTTAAGCAGCGGCCACGTCGCGCCCCACTCTACCGGCTCGGGCGAGATCTTCCTCAATTCCGACAGAATGCCGTCAGGAGTAATCACGAAAGTGTTTTCGAACTGGGGTCCCTGATGCGATGAATCCGGGCGATAGACGATCCTGCAACGGATCAGCGCGGGATGCGTAAACTCTTGAGACCACTCCCCACGGTATCCGGCCGCGATGTCCGCTATTTGAACCCAACGCGGCGAAACGAAAAAGGTGGGCGCGAAACTCAGTCCTCCGGCGGCCGTGAGCGCACCGTCGGATGGGCCCAATCTGGTATCCCAGCCGGTGCGGGCGAAGCGAACTACACCGGCAGGAGTCCAGAAATTGCCGCTGGATGGGCCCGGGTCGCCGCGCAGATTCGCCTGCATCTGCATACCGCCGGCATCCGCTAAGACGCTTGCGAACTGGTCGTCGGTGCGGACCGTGTAGCCGCCAATTTCCGACGGCGACGGATGCTCTTCGATGCGCGATGCGCGGGCATGGTACGCCTCGGAAAGGTGGAACATCAGAGAGCCGTTGTAATTGCTGTACTGGCTCGCGTCCTGATATCCGACGCGCAACGCCGGATCGAAATGATTCTTGGTTACGAAGTAGGATCCATCCCACGGAGGATCGCTGCGCCTCCACCGGGAAATGCTTTCAAACGACAACAGGGCCGCGTGGCGATACTGTCCCGCGAGCCACGGGTCCGCTTCCTTGAGCCGCTCCGCCATCACTTCAAATCCCAACTGATAACCGGCGTCGACCCACACGTGATCGTCGGTTCGCCCGTTGGCCGGCACCTGCCCGCTAGGATCCTGGAGCAGCAGCGTCGTCCGCGTTCCTGCTTCCACCAACTTTCGGATCTCCGCGGCGGAGGGTCCATCGTAGCCGAGTTCGATCAGCGCCAGCAGGTTTCCCCGGCCTACGGCCTCGACGCTGAGGGTGTCCGGATCGCTCGAGCGGTCGTGATAGAGACGCAGATCGTCGTTCGAGAAGCGCTGTCTCTGATGCGTGTCCCATGCCTGCTCGATCACCTGGATCGCGTCCTGCCTGGAGATCAGGCCGGCCTGTGCCCGTAGCCAGTCGCCTTTCATCCGATAGGTTTCCCAATTGCCGATCGAGCCGCGAATGATTTCCGCGGATGGCCGGCGAAGCCTGTCCTGCCACACGCGCCATTGATCTTGCGGGACCAGTCCCTGGAACAATTTCAGAGACTCGGTAAGAGACGCGATGAAGAATTCTCCGTGCTGATCGGGAATCGCATCGCGCCCCTCCGAAAAGCATTTCGTGGAATGCTCCATGGCGCGCACGCCCGATGGCAGAAGATCGGCTGCCCGCCCGGCCGAAACCAGTGTCGCCACCGCATACGCGTAATAAGGCGTGGCGTATTGATGCTCGTGGTGCAGGAAGGGATCGATAATCGCGCCCTCCTGATTCTGCTGCCTGGCGCTGAACCGGCAGATGCCCTCGATCGCGTCGAGATATCGTTCGCGAGGAACGGCTTCGGGTTTCCAGGGATGCGCCGCCAGATGATACGTTGGCTTCGCCGGTGTTTGCGACGCAGCCACGACTGGCAGAAGACTCGCAATTCCGAGCGCCAGAAAAATCTTCAGCACGACTACCTCCCGAATGTCAGTTTCGCATCCAACGGAAGCTCATAGAGAGCGCGGTACATTATAAATATGCCGATCTACGAATATAAGTGCGATTCCTGCGGGAACAAGTTCGAGAAACTGGTGCGCCGGTCTGAGGAGACTGTCGGGCTAGCGTGTCCCTCCTGCGGGGACCAGCATCTCAGCCAGGAGTATTCCACTTTTGCGGCTCATGCGAACGGCGCCCCCGCGCGTTCGGAAATGCCGATGTGTCCCGGCGGAATGTGCCAGAATCCCGGCCTCTGCGGCCGCAACTGACCTGACCTTCTCGCCGCAAATCATGCTTGCCCGCGGCTTGTTGGTTCCGGCGATGTTCGCTCGAGACCCCTCAGCCCAACGCGCCCGCCTCGCCGCAGAATAAAGTGAACGCGCGCCGCAAAAATCAGCAGGATCGCAGTTGCAACCACATCTACGACGATAAGCCCAAGTAACCTGCGCCGGCCGTGGGGCAGATCATCGTTTTTTGTGGTCTGCCTCGGCCGCTTACAGCCGAATTTTTCGACCCTCACCGGAACGTGCATTACCTCTGCCGCAGACTTTCGATCGTCTTCGCTACTTCCGGGTCAGGGTGAATGCGCTGCGCCACTTCCAGATGGCCGAGACCTTCGGCCTGCCTGCCTGGTACCGTCAAAAGCGCATAGCCCAGATTATATTCGCTCGAGTAGTCCGGATTCAAACGCACGGCAGCTTCGAAATGCGGTATAGCCGCCTCTACATGCCCGCTCTTTGCCAGCAGCAAGCCGAGGTTGTTGTGCGCCAACTCATTGTCGGGACGCAAACTCAGCGCGGCCTCGTATTGAGCCATGGCATCTTGCGCACGGCCCGTGTGCGAGAGAGCCAGGCCGAGGTTGAAATGCGCGTCGGCCAGGTCCGGCTTGATGCGGAGGGCTGCCTCAAGGTGCGGGATCGCGTCCGCGTTGCGGCCGATAATCATGAGGCATCCACCGAGATCGTTTTCTACGTCGGCGTCATCCGGCTTGATGCGTATCGAGGCCTCGAAGTGGGGGATGGCCTCGGAGGCGCGACCGGGTGTACTCATCAGGTAGTGGCCCAGATGGCCTTCGGCCAGCGAATTGTTCCCGGTCACCTCGATAGCGCGCTGGAAAATGGTCCCGCTGTTCTCCCAATATGCCGCCTCTTTCCACGCGGCTGCCATCCACACCACACAAGAGACAACTGCCGCTGCGGCGATGGCGCGTTTCGTCTGCGGCCATTTCGCGACGAAGTCTGCACCGCCCCACGCCAGCATGATCGACAAACCGACCATCGGGATATAGGTGTACCGGTCGGCGTGGGATTGCAGGCCGACTTGAATCAGCCCGATGACCGGAACCAGCGTTCCCAGATACCAGAACCAGCCCACCGCGAGGTACGGACGCGTTCGCCAGGCGAAGAGAACCAGCGCGGACACGCCAAGAATGATTGCGAGCGAAGCCGCGACCTGCCATGCCGCGATCGACTTCGGGTGTGGATAGAATATCGCCAGCCGCGCGGGCCAGATGGTCTGCCGGATGTAAATGACATACGAGATCAGAGCGTTCTCCATCCGCGCAGCGAGCGGGATGGCCTCATCGACGGATCCGGTCGCCTTTTGCACGAAATAGGTCGCTGCGGAGGACATGGCGGCAAGCGCGAAAAGCGGAAGCTTCTCCCAAAGGATCCGGGGCCATTGCACGCGGCGCAGAGGCCAGAAGTCGAACAGCAACAGCACGAACGGAAACGTGACCAGCATGGGCTTGGACATCAGGCCGAGCAGGAGCGACACAGCCATCGCCAGATAACGGCTCAAGCCTGGCCGTTCGGTGTAGAGCACGTAGCAGTAAACCGCCAGAAAGAAGAAGAATGCGCTGAGAACGTCTTTGCGCTCCGCGATCCATGCCACCGACCCAACGTGCAGCGGGTGAAGCGCAAACATGAACGCGACGAACGCGCTGGGCCATCGCGCTCCGGTGGCGCGCCGCAGCACCATAAACAACAGCACGGCCGACAGGGCGTGGTAGACCACGTTCATCACATGATGCATGCCGCTCTCCATGTGGAAGAGTTGCCCATCCAGAAGATGCGAGAGCAGCGTCACCGGGACCCGGTTGCCCGCCACCACAGCAGTGAACGCCCAACTGATGCTCTCGGGCGTCAATCCCTGCTGGACCTCACGGCTGCCCGACACATACGGGTCGTCATAGTTGATGAATTCGAAGTGGCTCACCTGGGCGTAAACCACGAAAATCGACACTACCAGGCCGATCCAGATCGCGACATCGGGAAGCACCGGATCAGGCCACCACCCCCGATCGGCCGCCGGACTGAGCTGGTTCCCCGGCAGTTTGGATTGAGCCTTCGAAGCCTTACTGCGGTTCCTGGACATGAGTTGCTACTTCCCCGCACGCAGACGATCGAGGGTCTGCGCGACTTCAGGGTCGGGGTGAATGCGCTGCGCAGCCTCGAGATGAGCGATGGCTTCGGCCCGCCTTCCCGGCAGGTTTAATAGCACGACGCCCAGGTTGTACTCGCCCAGGTAGTCCGGATTGAGTCGGACCGCGGCTTCTAAATGCGAAACCGCTTCGTCTGTACGCCCGAGTTTCTCGAGCAGGAGTCCGAGGCTCTGATGGGCCACGGCATGATCGGGATTCAAACGCAGTGCGGCCTGGTACTGCGCGATCGCTTCAGCGTTGCGGCCGGGAACCTTCGAGAGAGCCAGGGCGAGGTTGAAGTAAGATTCGGCGAGACGCGGCCTGACGCGGATGACGTCCTCAAACTGGGGTATCGCCTCGGCCGGGCGCCCGAGATCCAGCAGGCAGGCGCCGAGGTTGTTGTGGGAGTCGGCATCGTCCGGTTCGATGCGCAGAGCGGTATGAAAGTACGGGATTGCCTCGGAGCAACGCCCCGTATCCATCAGGTAATGGCCCAGATTCGTCTGAGCCACGTAATTATCGCCGGTCACGTCGATCGTGCGATGGAAAAGCGTCTCGCTGTTCTGCCAGTATGCGGCCTCGGTCCGCGCGGCCGCCATCGACGCCAGGCAGCAGAGTGCGGCGGCCGCGGCGATGGGAACTTTTGTCCGGGGCCATTTCCGCACCACGTCCACCGCGCCCCAAGCCGCCATCATCGCTAAACCCACCATGGGGATATAGGTGTACCGGTCCGCATGCGATTGCAGCCCGACCTGCACCAGCCCGATCACCGGAACCAGCGTTCCCAGATACCAGAACCAGCCCACCGCGAGGTAAGCATCCTGGTCCGGACGCCTTCGCCACGCAAATATAGCAAGCCCGGACACACCTGCAATGACAGCGCACGCGGTCGCGGCCTGCCACCCCGCGATCGATTTCGGGTACGGATAGAATACCGCCAGCCGCACTGGCCAGAACGTCTGCCCGATATAACTGACATACGAAATCAACACATTCTCTATCCGCGTCGCAAACGGAATGGCATGGTCGACGGCTCCGGCCGACCGCTGCACGAAATAGGTCACGACCGAGGCGCCGGCGGAAAGCGCGAAAAGCGGAAGCTTCTCCCAAAGGATTTTTGGGCCTGGCACCCGGTGCAGAGGCCAGACGTCGAAAAGTAAGAGTACGAAAGGAAACGTGACCAGCATCGGCTTGGACATCAGGCCGAGACAGAATAATCCGGCCACAGCCAGGTAGCGGCCCGCGCCCGGCCGTTCGGTGTAGCGCACGTAGCAGAACAGCGCCAGAAAGAAGAAGAACGTGCTGAGCACGTCTTTGCGCTCCGCAATCCAGGCGACGGATCCGACGTGCAGCGGGTGCAGCGCAAACACGCAGGCTGCGAAGGCGCTGGGCCACCGAGCGTGGGTGCAGCGCTCCAACACCCCGAACAGCAGTACGGAAGACAGCGCGTGGAATAAGACATTGTCCAGGTGATGCATGCCGCTCTGCATCTGGAATAGCTGCGCGTCCAGCATGTGCGAGAGCAGCGTAACCGGCATCCAGTTGGCGGAAACCACCGCGGTAAAGGCCCATTTGATGCTGTCCAGCGTCAGGCCGGCCTGCACGTGGACATTCTTGGACACATACTCGGGGTCGTCGTAGGAGATGAAATCGAAGTGGGCCAATTGGGTATAAACCACCAGGATCGACAGAATCAGCCCCAGCCCGATCGCCAGGTCGGGAAGTGTCATGCCAGGCAACCACCGCCGCCCCGCTGCAGTGGCGTGCCCAGCGGGCTGAACGCCTGCCTGAACCCCAGCCTGAACCCCAGCCTGGACCTTGGACCGCGCGCTACGAGTCTTGGACGTGCTGGCCATCATTTCTTCCCCGCGCGCAGGCCTTCGATCAGGTTCGCTATTTCGGGATCGGGATGCAGTCGCTGCGCAATCTCCAGATGGGCCAGGGCGTCGGACTGCCTCCCGGGCATCGTCAGGAAAATAACACCCAGGTTATGCTCGTTCCGGTAATCGGGATTCAACCGGACCGCGGCTTCGAAATGCGCAATCGCCTCCGGGGTGCGTCCTTGTTTCACCAGCAGCAGTCCAAGGTTGTTGTGCGCCATTTCATTGTCTGGCCGCAGGCGCAGCGCGGCTTCGTATTGAGCTATCGCCTCGGAATCGCGGCCATGCAGATTCGAGAGAGCCAGGCCGAGGTTAAAGTGAACGTCGGCGAAATCCGGCTTGACGCGGAGAGCAGCCTCAAAATAAGGGATCGCGTCCGCGTTGCGCCCGCTATTCATCAAGGCTGTGCCAAGGTTGTTGTCCGCTTCGGCATAGTCCGGCTTGATGCGGAGGGACGCCTTGAAATGGGCGATCGCGTCGGAGGTGCGCCCCGGCGTAATCATCAGGTAGTGTCCCAGGTTATACTCCGCCACCCAATTGTCTTGCGTCACGTCGATGGCGTGTTGGTACAACGTCGCGCTGTTCCGCCAATAGGCGGTCTCTTTCCACGCGACCGCCATCCACACCACGCAGGCGACCGTAGCCACCGCAGCGATCGCCGGTTCTGTCCGCGGCCATTTCCCGGCCACCTCCGCCGCGCCCCATGCCACCATCACCGATAATCCGACCAGCGGGATGTAGGTGTACCGGTCTGCGTGGGACTGCACCCCGACCTGCACCAGCCCGATCACCGGAACCAGCGTTCCCAGATACCAGAACCATCCCGTCGCCAGGTACGGTCGCGTTCGCCATGCAACCACTGCCAGCCCGGACACCCCTAAAACGATGGCGGCGGCGACCGCGACCTGCCAGGCCGCAATCGCTTTCGGGTACGGATAGATGACCGCCAGCCGCGCGGGCCAGAACATCTGCCCGATGTAGATGACGTACGAAATCAAAGCGTTCCCGATCCGGGTCGCGAGCGGGATCGCCTGAACCGCGCCGCCGGACTGCTGCACGAAATAGGTAACCGCGGAGTCGGCGGCGGAAAGCGCGAAGAACGGTAGCTTCTCCCAAAGGATTCCGGGCCGTTGCAGCCGGCCGAGAGGCCAGAAGTCGAACAGCAAAAGTGTGAACGGAAACGTGACCATCATCGGCTTGGACATCAGGCCGAGACAGAATAATCCAAGGACCGCGAGGTAACGGCCCCGGCCCGGCCGTTCGGTGTAGCGCACGTAGCAGTAGAGCGCCGCAAACCAGAAGCAGGCGCTGAGAACATCTTTCCGCTCCGAGACCCACGCCACCGATCCGGCATGCAGAGGGTGCAATGCGAACATGAAGGCGACGAAGGCGCTGGGCCAGCGCGCGCCGGTGGCGCGCCGCAACGCCATGAACAGCAGCACGGCCGACAGTGCGTGAAACCCGACATTCACCAGATGGTGCATGCCGCTGTCCAGGTGGAAGAACTGCGCGGCGAGAATATGCGAAAGCATCGTCGCCGGCATCCAGTTGTTGGAAACCACCGCGGTGAAGGCATATTTGATGCCGGCGAGCGTCAGACCGGCCTGGACGTGGGGATTTTCGTACACGTGCAAGTCGTCGTCATAAGTCGTGAAATCGAAGTGGCCGGTCTGGGCATAAACCACCAGGATCGATAGAATCAACCCGAGGCCGATCGCCAGATCAGGAAGCCATGGCCGCCAGTCCGCCGCTCTGAGTCGATGAGTTGGGGGTTTGGGCTGAACCCGGGAACGCTTGCCGCGGCCAGACACTCTCCATAGTTTATTACGCGCTCCCGTTGTAAGATGGCGGACAGCGCTCCCCCGGCCCGACCCTGGCTTGGTGCGAGGGTTCACTGAAACTTAATAACTCAGCCCGTACCCGACCTTGAAGACCTCATTCCCAGGCCAGCGAAACGATAGTTTTCCCGTCGGCTTATAATCGCCCAGCAGTACATCCGCGACGCCCTGGCCTTCGGTTCCGGGAAGCCAGGCTGCGACGACCGCATTTGCCTGATCCATCGCCTCGCCGAGTACCAGGGGACGTCCTGAGACCACCACCACAGCCACCGGTACACCCGCGCTCTTCGCATTCTTGATCGCGGCAAAATCTTCCGGCGCCAGCGACAGGTCGGCGCGATCCCCCATTCCTTCGGCGTAGGGCTTTTCTCCCACGATTACGATCGCGATATCTGCGCCCTTCGCACCCGATCCATCCACCGAAAACGTCACCTGCGTGTTTTTGGAAACGGAGCTCTTGAGAGCGGCAAGGATGGTCGTGCCGCCAGTGGTAACCGCTCCGCTCTTGCCCTGCCAGTCGATGGTCCAACCGCCGCATTGATTCCCCAGGTCGTCCGCATTCTTGCCGGCGACGTGGATTCGCCGTGCGGTTTTCGCAACCGGCAGTATCTTGCGATCGTTCTTGAGCAATACCAGCGATTCGCGAACGGCTTCCCTGGCGACTGCGCGATGTTCCGGAGAGCCGAAATCCTTATGCAGGCTACGATCGGCCAGCACGGACCGGTTAGGTTCCATTAAGCCCATGGCGAACTTCACCCGCAGAATGCGGCGCACGGCATCGTCAATCCGGGACATCGGCACCTGCCCCTCGCCGACCAGCGCCTTCAAATCGCGAATATATTCCTTATAGCGGCCTGGAACCATTCCCATGTCCATCCCGGCATTGATCGAAATGGCAATCGAAGCCTTGTAATCGTTCGGTTTGATCTGGTCGATCGCGTTGTAGTCGGAAATGAGGAAGCCCTCGAAGCCCAGTTCGCCCTTCAGGACATCGGTGAGCAGGTATTTGTTGCCCGACATCTTGACGCCGTTCCAACTGCTGTACGACGGCATGATCGATCCGACACCCGCCCGCACGGCCGAATAGTAGCCTTGCAGATGAACGCGGCGCAGAGTCGCTTCGTCGACGCGCGTATCACCCTGATCCAGACCCTTCCCCTTCCGCGCCGACCCGAACGCCGTGCCCCCGTCGCCCACATAATGTTTGGCGCACGCCAGAACCCCGAGCGGATTGGCCAGCGAGTCGGACTGCAGCCCCAGAACCGCGGGACCAGCCAGGTCGCGCACGATTCCGGGATCTTCGGAATAACCCTCGTAGGTCCGTCCCCAGCGCGGATCCTGAGGCACGGTAACGCACGGTGAGAAGGCCCAGTTGATGCCGGTGGCGCGCGTCTCTTCGGCGGTGATCTGCATGATCCGGTTGACCAGCGCCGCGTTCCGCGTGCAACCCAGCCCGATGTTGTGCGGGAAGATCACAGCGCCCAACACGTTGCTGTGGCCGTGTACCGAATCGACGCCGTAGAGCAGCGGAATGCGCAGGCGCGTCTTCAGCGCATGCTTCTGAAAATTGTCCACCATGTTGGTCCAGGCTTGCAGGCTGTTCCCATCGTCGGGATCGGAACTTCCACCGTTCAGAATGGACCCGAGAAAGAGCGTCTCGACATCCGTTGGGTCTTTGACAAACTCTTTGTCGGCCTGCGTCATCTGGCCGATTTTTTCATCGAGGGTCATGCGGGCGAGCAGCTCGTTGACCTGGGGATCGAAAGAAGAAAGTCTCATCGGAGTCGAGGAGATTAAGGCCGCGGCCAGCACAAGGCCGGCGGCCGACAAAGTGGTAATGCGCATGAACCCTTTACTCTATCTCAGTACATCCGCCGGTTATAATGCTGAATATGAGCGCGAGCCCGGTTCCCAAGCTTTCCGTGGAAGAATACCTTGCTCTGGACCGCCTCTCCGACCTGAGGAGCGAATTCTATGACGGCGAGATGTTTCCCGTCATAGCCGCCAGTTGGGAGCATGGACGTATCGCCTTGTGCACGGCGCACCTCCTCTTCGAGCGCTTGCGTGGGCACCCCTGCCGGGCTGTGAATTCCACCGTCCGCCTTCGGGTCGGCCCCACCAAATTCACGTATCCGGACTTCATGGTCGTCTGCGGCAAGCCCGTCTTTACTGACGAGGGCCAGGACACCATCACTAACCCCAAAGTCATCGTTGAAATCCTGTCTCCATCCACGGCCGATTACGACTACGGCGGCAAATTCGCTCTCTATCGCGGCCTGCCTTCGTTTGAAGAATACCTCCTCATTGCGCAGGACGAGCCGCGGATCGAGGTGTTCCACAAGACGCCGGATGGCCGCTGGATTCTTTCGAGCTACGTGGGCCTTGAAGCCACCGTTCGAGTCGAGTCCCTCGAAATCGACCTCCCGCTCGCCGAAATCTACTTCGAAGCCGCACCCTGAAGGGGACAAGCCGCCGCAACTCGTCGAAGAAGCCCCGCCGAGCCAGTCACCACACCTTGCCATTGAAACGAAAGGCTCCGCGGGCGCGAACACCAACTCGGCGACGGGACAGGTGACGGCGGCCCGCGATCCGCGCATTATGCAGCCAGCCCTGCGCCTGATGTTCTGATCAGCTTGCCGGCACGCTACTCTAGAAGGAATGGTCAAGAACGTTCTGGGCGGCGTACTGCAAACCTGTGGCGCCGACCCGCTAACCGGTTTTTATCGCGATGGCAAGTGTAACTCCGGCCCTGAGGATGTAGGAAGGCACTGCGTGTGCGTCACGGTGAACGATGCCTTCCTGATTCACCAGGCGTCCATCGGCAACGACCTCATTACGCCTCGACCCGAATATGGATTCCCCGGTCTGAAGGCGGGTGACTCGTGGTGCGTATGTGTCGAGCCCTGGAAGATGTCTCTTGACGCGGGCGTGATTGCGCCTGTCCGTCTCGAAGCCACCCACGAAAGAGCACTCGAGGTGGTCACGCTCGAAATGCTGCTCAAGTGCGCGCGTGTGAACTAATCTCCGCCGTGGGGCAGACCATCGTTGTTTGTGGTCTGCCCGGCTGCGGGAGCAGCCGTTCTTAAAGCTGCGGGAGCAGCCGTTCTTAAAGCTGCGGGAGCAGCCGTTCTTAAAGCTGCGGGAGCAGCCGTTCTTAAAGCTGCGGGAGCAGCCGTTCTTAAAGCTGCGGGAGCAGCCGTTCTTAACGCGGCGGAGCAGCCGTTGCTAAAGTCCGTCCCACAAGACCTCGCCCGGAGCCAGGTGCGCCTTGACAACGTCCGCATTTAACTCCACTCCGAGGCCCGGTTTGTTGGTCACTTGCACCATCCCATTCTTGATGTACGGCGCGTCGAGCACCAGCAACTGGTCCATCCATCCACCCTGGCCGGTGATAGTTTCGACCGCCAGGAAGTCGCGGATCGACGCGGCCCACTGGCAAGTCGCCCACGTGTGCAACTGGCTGCCCGTATTATGCGTCGCCATCGGCAGCCCGTATACCGATGCCATATCGGCGATACGCTTGGTTTCGAGGAAACCGCCGCTGTTGCGCAGATCCGGGTGCAGGATATCGCAACCCTGGTGAATGATGAAATCCTTGAAGCCCTGCCGGCGCGCCAGATTCTCTCCCGTACAGATGGGCACGTGCGATGCCGCGCGCAGGGCCGGCCAGACTTCGGAATATTCCACCTGCAGCGGGTCCTCGAACCACATCGGCTTGATCGGTTCAATCGCTTCGGCAATCTGGATCGAGGTGCGCAGGTCATATTCCCAGTGGCAATGCACCATGATGTCGTGATCCCATCCAATGGCCTCGCGGCAGTTTTCATAGCCCTGGCGGATGTCGATCAATTCGCGCGTAGTGAGAACCCGATTGGAGCGGTCGCGCGCCAGGTCGGTTGTCGCGTTAGTATGCGGGAAGCCGAACTTGTGGCCCGTAAAACCGGCGGGATCGGCCTTCACTTTATCGGCCCATTCGCGACACGAAGCCTTGTCGAGCAGGTTGCGCGGCGTGGCGTGATCGTAGACCCGCACGCGTTCGCGAAAACGTCCGCCCAACAGCGTGGACGAAGGAACCCCCAGCACTTTGCCGGCGAGATCCCAGAGCGCCATCTCAATGCCGCTCGCCGCCCGCATCAATTCGTGCGCCGAACCGTCGGTGCGGGCTCCGCTGAGATCCGGGGTACGTTCCCCGAGGAACGTGTAGATCGTGTCGATCTCCAGCGGGTCTTTGCCGACGAGCGCGGGCTTGAGTGAGAGAATCTGTTCTTTGACGCCGATGGCGGGCGTGCCATAAGCTTCGGCGATACCATAGGCGCCATCGTCTGCGACCACCTTGACGAGCACGTAGGTTCGCGACGGACCTTTCAGCGTCATCGTTTGGATGTCGCGAATCTTGCGGCGCGCCTTCTCCGGCGCGGCCAGGGCAAGGAATGTGGAGCAGGCTCCGAGAGAGAGAAAACGGCGTCGCGTGGTTATCATATGAACGTCGATTATTGTATCGCCCCGGAGCCTCAAACGTCTCGGGGGCGGACGTACCATTCGAGCGACTCTTCCCTCGACAGGCGCTGCGGCTCGTGTGGCGCATCGGGGTGCGTCGCCCGGAACCGGTCGAGCATTAACGTCTCCAATTCCTCAACAGTTGCGCGATTTGACCGCGCAACGTCCGTGAATTCTCCCGGATCCTTTTCGAGATCGAAGAGACGAACATAACGGCCAGGCGTAGGATTGTCAGTCTCGTATCCGTCATCGCGCTTGCGTTTTCCGGAACAGAAGATCAGCTTCCATCGCCCTGTCCGGACATACGCTTCTTCGTTTTCCAGGTACTCGCTGAAGATCCAACTGCGCGCGGAGTCCATCCTGCGGCCTTCGAGATAAGGCCGCAGGCTCTGGCCGTGCTGGACAGGCAACCGCTCGATGCCCATGATGTCGACGACGGTCGCGGGCACGTCAATGTGCTCAGTCAGATCCTTGACGACGCCTTGCCGGATTTTACCCGGCAGCCGCATCACCAGGGGCACGCGCAACGCCGGATCGTAGCCGCAGTGTTTCTCGAAGCGCCCGTGCTGGCCGAGGCTGTAGCCATGGTCGGCGTGGTACACCACCAGCGTGTCCCGCTCGAGCCCCAACCGGCGCAGCGCGTCGAGAGCCCGGCCGACATTGCGGTCCACATACTCGACCGACGTGTAGTAGGACGCGATGATGCCGCGTTTCTGCGCGTCGGTAAGGTCGCGGAAGATGAGCGGGATTTGCGGGCCGTCCTCCGGACCGACGCGGGGAACGTCGAATCGCGCCGGATCGAAACGCGCGCTATCTTCGATGGGAAAATCATATGGCGAATGCGGCTCCATAAAGCTCAGCCACATGGCGAACGGCTGATTGCGATGAGCTTCCAGGAACTGTTCCGCAAGCTGAAGCTGGTAGAGCGACCGCATGTCACGTTCGTAGCGCGGATACGGCAGTTTGTCCGCGTTCAGCCAGATTCGCGCCGGGTCCTTGAACGGACGCCACGGCGGCTTGGTCGCCACGCCTTCGGGCACGGGGCGAGGCTTGACCGTCTGGTTCCAATCGCGCGTCAGTTCCTGCTCCGTACGGGGAATGTCGAATCCATGCAGGCCAGGCTTGGCGGGCACATTGAAATGCATTTTCCCGAACACGGCCGTGGTATAGCCCGCCTGTTTCAACTGACGCGCTAGCGTAGGCTTGTCCTCGGCCAGCGGAGTGGGGAGACGCGTCACGCCGGCCATGTGCGGCATCTGTCCGGTCAGAAAGCTCTGGCGCGAAGGCGTGCAGACGGGAGAGTTGCAGTAGTGCGCCGCGAATCGCGTCCCTTCCGACGCGAGCCGGTCAAGATTGGGCGTGCGGGCCAGGCGATTGCCATCGCATCCCAACACGTAACCGGCATGGTCGTCGGCGAGAATGTAAAGTAAATTGGGCCGCCGGGCCGCGGGCATCGATTGCGCAGCCGCACCGGCCAACAGGTCGCGGCGGCTGATCAGATTTGCGCTCAAAACGTCACCTGCAAGGACATCTGAATGACGCGCGCTCCGCCCGCCGACGTTACCTGGCCATAAGTGGAAGCGGTCACCGCCTGCGTCTGTCCAACCGAGAACTGCGGGTGGTTGAAAGCCCCAAAGAAGTCGGTCCGGAACTGAACCCATCGCTGCTCGCCGAAGGGAAATCGTTTGAATGCGGAGATATCGAAGTTCAACAATCCCGGCCCGACCAGTACATTGCGTCCGGAATCTCCCAGGCGCCCTGCGGCTGGTTGGACGAAACACGAAGTGTTGAACCACATGTGGATGCTCTGCTGTCCCGACGACAAGCGGCCGTCGCAGACGCGATCCGCCACCTGGGTATGGATGCCGCCGGTATTCGACGTGTCGGTTGCAGTGATCTCCAGCGGCACTCCGCTCTCCGCGGTCGTTACCCCGCTCACTTGCCATCCTGACGCCAGCTCCCGGCCGAGCCAGCCCGGATGCGAGTAGAACGGCTTGCCCGCACCGAAGGGCAACTCATAGAGATAACCCACGTTGAATACCTGCGCGCGATTGAAATTCGCCAGGCCGTAACTACTCTCCTTGGCGTTCAGACCGTTTATCGCGATCGTCGCGCCCGCGTCGGCCAAGTCGAGAGATTTGGACCAGCTATAGTTCGCAAAGATCGAGAAGCCGTTGTTGTACCGGTACCGCAGGGTCGATTGTAAACTCTGGTACGTCGCGTTTGCCATGTTGTACTGGGCTTCCACGTCGCCGATGTAGGGGTACGGCCGGCGGCTGTTGATGGGCGTGGGATTATTCGGATTCACGTCCTGCACCGCCTGGTTGGGATTCAGGCGTAGGGGTTGCTGGTGGGATCCGCTGCCGATGTAAGTCGCGGTAGCCAATAACTTCGAGCCGAAGGAATGCTGAATGCCGAAGTTCCACTGTTCGGTATACGGGGTCGGCATGCGCAGGTTCAAGGTGAAAGGAGTCTCGGCGCTGGATGTGGGATTGGCGACAAACACATTCGTTACGGGAATCGGGGTAGCGATCGCTAAGGTTACCGATTGCAAAGTGTAATTCGGCAGCTTCGCCAACATCCACTGCAGGAAGTTATACGGTTCGCCGTTGTAGTAAATGCCGAAACCGGACCGTATGACCGTGCGGTCCGAAACCGCGTAGGCGAAACCCACGCGCGGCCCGAAATTCAGATAGTTTGGCATCCACGAGCCGAAATGATTGGTATTGGTGGGCAGGTCGTAGATACTTGCCTTGCCCCACTTATCGGAAGTTGGCTGGTAGTATTCGTAACGCAGGCCCAGGTTCAGTGTCAACTTCTTGGAGATTTTCCAATTGTCCTGGATGTATGCGGAGGCATCGGTCTCGCGGAAGGCGCCGTTGGAGATACCCTGCGCGCCCGAAGCGGAGCTGGGATAACCGAGGAGAAAGTCGGCCAGTCCCGGGCCCAGTTTCAACGCACTGCCTGTCAGATGGTTGGATGTATATTGGCCGTTGAAAGTGTATGACCCGCCGTTGTAAATCAGCCAGGTTCCGTTGAATTGGATACGGTCCGCTTCGACTCCCATGAAAATCTGGTGCCTGCCGATAGTCCAATCGACCTCATCCGCCCACTGAAAAAGATTCTGCGTACCTCCCTGCGGATTGGTCGCGTTCCCGAGGCTGCAGCAACCGGTGATGCTCGCCGAGGGCGGGATCGATTCATCCTTCGGCAGCGTAAGATTCTGGAGGCCGAAGAGTTGGACATAGTCCTGTGCTCCGACGCCCTGTTGAGTGAGCAGCAGAATGCTGCGGTTGTAACCCATGCGCGCGATGTTAATAAGGCTCGGAGAAAAAATATGGATGTCCTGAACCGACGCGTTCTTGCCGCTGTTCAGATATTCAATGCCGAAGAGACCGTTCGAGATGCTGGGATTCACCACGGGCGAGTTGAAAGTCTGAATCTCGCCGTAAAGAACATCCTTAGCGGATAAGTTATAGTCCACGCGTCCGAGATACTGGTCCGAATTGGTCGTATTGTCGAGGTTCACCTGGTAATTGATTCCTCCTACCAGCGGAGTGTTGGGATTCGGGAAGTAAGGCAGAAAGCGCGACGCAAAAGGACTGATGCGCGTGGTTGGAACGGTGTCATTGGGAAACGGCGAAATCGTTCCGGCGGAAGCATTGTAAGTCGCTGGATCGTAAATCACGCCGTCGGCCTGAAAGTTGCCTTGTTGTTCCGCCACAGTCGGCACACGGTTCCGCGAAACCGCTCCGGCGCTCTGCCGCAAACCCGCGTAATCGAAGAATGCGAACAGCTTATTGTGCAGGATCGGGCCGCCCAGGTTGGCGCCGAACTGGTTATATCGCGATGTTGGAATGGTCGTCGCAAAGAAGTTTCTGGCGTTCAGCGCATTATTCTGCAGATAGTCGTAGGCCGTACCGTGAAACGCATTCGTCCCCTGCTTGGTGATGACGTTGACCAAACCCGGCGATGCGAACTTCGCCGACATTCCGTTCGATTCGACGCTGACTTCCCGCACGGATTCGATCGATGCGACGATGTTGGCTGTCTGCGTTAACACGTTCATATTGACCACGCCATCTTGCAGGAACGTCGTGCTCCCGATGATCTGGCCGGCCACCACGATCTCATGGTTGGTACTTCCGAAATTCGTAAATGGACCGCCCGCCGCGTCCGTCGATTTCTGTACCCCTGCTCCTACCACCGCGATGTTCAGAAATGACCGGCCGTTCGCCGGGAGGTTTTCGAGCGCCTGCGTGCCCGCCACGAAGGAAACCTCGTGACTGTCCTTTTCTACTGCGACTTCGGCCGCCTGTTCGGTTACCTGCACAGTTTCCGTTACATTGCCTACGGAAAGATGAAAATCGGAGGTCACGGTCTGGTCTACCCCCACCGTCAGTTCGCCGGTCGCCTTCTGAAAACCCGCAGCTTCCGCCGTAATGCGGTACGGTCCGGCAGGCAGTGACGCGATCACATATAGGCCGGCCGGATTGGTTGCTGCCGTCCTCGTATTGGAATTCTCCAGATTGACCACAGTGATCTTACACGAGGGGACAACTCCTCCATTTGGATCGAAGACCGTTCCCGTGACAGTTCCCAGATTGAATTGGGCCCGGCAGGTCCCGAGCAGAGCAACGAACAAGATCAGCGCATGCAAAGGGCGGCGGAATCTTCGAGGGAGCATGGAAGCCAAGTATATATCGGCTAAGCTCTTTTCAGGGTTTCGCGCCGGCGCCGCCTGGGTCCAAGTGAAATGGAACGTACATCCGGCTCCGTTGCCTGGTTGGAGTCCTCTGCCGACCTCCGCCGTGACCCGATCCGATTTGCATATATAATTCCCTCTTGCGTACAATCGGTTCCAGTATTTGTTCGGGGCTCGAACGAAACCTCGCGCCAGGAAGCGGCGATCAACCGGAGACTTAATGCAGCTACCGTTCAGCTTATTCTTGCAAAGCACCAAGCTCATCTCCCTCGGTGGATGGGATATCTCGCTCATCGCGATTTACTTCGTTGCGGTGCTGGCCATCGGCTTTTATCTGAAAGGGAAAAGCGAGACGGGTGAGGATTTCTTTCTGGCCGGCCGCGAAATGACTGCGTGGATCGCGGGCTTGAGCTTTCTCTCAGCCAATCTCGGGTCTCTCGAACTCATGGGTTGGGCCGCGGCCGCCTATCAATACGGCATTCTCGGCGCGCACTGGTATTGGATCGGCGCGATTCCCGCCATGCTGTTCCTTGGCCTGGTGATGATGCCGTTCTATTACATCTCCAAGACTCACTCGGTCCCCGGATACCTCAAGTTGCGTTTCGGTGAAAACAGCCGGCTGCTCTCGGCGGTGTCTTTCGCTTTTATGACCGTGCTCATGAGCGGCATCAACATGTACTCCATGGCGCTGGTCATGCGCGTCGTGCTCGGCTGGGACATCAACTTCAGCATCTGGGTTTCATCGCTGACTGTAGCCGTTTACGTAGCGCTCGGCGGCTTGCGTTCGGCTATCTTCAACGAGGTTCTGCAGTTCATGTTAATCTGGCTCGGCGCGCTGCTGATCCCGATCATGGGCCTGATCGAAGCCGGCGGATGGACCGGAATGCAGCAGAAGATCGCGCACAATCTGGGCACCGATTCGTACACTCACCTGTGGAGCACCCTCGGCTCGTTCTCCGACAACCCCATGGGTATTCACTGGACCGGAATCGTGCTGGGTCTCGGCTTCGTCATCTCGTTCGGTTATTGGACCACCGACTTTCTGGTGGTGCAGCGCGTCCTTGCGGCCAAAGACCTGCGAGCTGCGAAAATGGCGCCGATCATCGCTTCCGCTTTCAAGATGTTCGTGCCCTTCATCGTGATTCTGCCTGGCTTGCTGGCCCTCGCCGTATTGCCCATGAAGTTGACCGGCGAAGAAGCGGCGCTGGCGTCCGGCGGCCATAGCTACAACGAAGTGCTGCCGTTGATGCTGGCCAGATATTGCGGACCCGGATTGCTGGGGCTCGGTATTACTGCGCTGATCGCCGGATTCATGTCCGGCATGGCCGGCAACGTCAGCGCTTTCGCCACCGTCTGGACCTACGACATCTATCGTTCGGTAATCAACAAGGACGCGACCGATCATCACTACGTCAATATGGGCCGCTGGTGCACCATCGTCGGCGTCCTGGTGAGTATCGGAACGGCCTACATGGTCATGGAATTCAAGAGCATCATGGACTATGTCCAGGCGCTGTTCAGTTTCTTCATCGCGCCGCTGTTCGGCACGGTTCTGCTGGGAATGCTGTGGAAGAGAGCTACGCCGCAGGGCGGATTCTGGGGTCTCCTGTGCGGGACAGTGTCTTCGATCGGCATGTGGGCCTGGGTGAAAGCCGATCCGTCGGCGCTCTCGATCGTGGCTCTTTCATCCCATGCGAAAGACATGGCGGAGAACATGTACCGCGGCCTCTGGTCGTGGATCGTGTGTGTGCTGGTTACTGTCGTGGTGAGCTACCTGACCGTACCGCTGCCCGAATCCAAACTCACCGGCCTGGTCTATGGTTGTACGCCGATCCCGTCCGAGGGTGACATGCCTTTGTATAAACGGCCGATCTTCTGGGCGATCGTCGTCGCGGTCATCTTCGTGATTCTGAATATCATCTTCTGGTAGAGAGAGAGAGACAAGCATGCATGGAAAACAGGAAATCTCGGTCTGGTTCTTTATCGGCGTATTGCTCGCGATCTATGGCGTACTGATTGTCGGCGCGACCATGACGTCGCCCCCGGAGGCGGACGTCAAATTCAGCGAATATCACATCGGTTTGTGGTGGGGCGCTCTGCTGTTCGTACTCGGCATGTTCTATTCCATCGCGTTCCGGCCCAAGAAAGATTAGGAAACCAATTAAAGCAATGAGCAAGAAGCAGACGTTCGGACTCCTGGTAGGCAGTCGTGGATTCTTCCCCGGACACCTGGCCCGCAGCGGCAGGGAACAGATGATTGCGGTGCTCGAAGCCGCCGGCTATGAGGTGATTTGCCCGACTCCGGACCAGACCACGCACGGCGCGGTGCAATCGCGCGAAGACGCTAAAAAGTGCGCTGAAGTTTTCCGCGGCGCGGCTGACCGGATTTCCGGTGTGATCCTCGCCCTGCCGAATTTCGGCGAAGAGAAAGCCATAGCCGAGGCGTTACGGATGGCGGACCTGCGAGTACCGGTGCTGGTGCAGGCGTTCCCTGACACCGCCGGCAAGATGACCATCGCCGACCGGCGCGACAGTTTCTGCGGCAAGATGTCGGCTTGCAATAACCTGAATCAGTACCGTATTCCTTACTCGCTGACGACGCTCCATACCGAGGCGCCCGAATCCGCGGAGTTCAAGCAGGACCTCGCTTGGTTCGCGGCGGTATGCCGCGTGGCCAACGGCGTCAAAAAATTGCGCATCGGCGCTATTGGAGCCAGGCCCACGGCGTTCAATACCGTTCGCTACAGCGAAAAGATTCTGGAAGGCGCAGGCATTTCGATCGAGCCCATCGATCTCTCGGAAATCTTCGGACGTATCGGCCGGCTGAAGGACCAGGAGGCTCCGGTGCAGTCTAAAATTCAAGCGATCCAAACCTACGTCTCAACCGCCGGAATTCCCGCGGAGGCCATCATGAAGATGGCTAAACTGGGCGTGGTGATCGACACCTGGATGGCGGAGAACGATCTCGATATCAGCGCCATCCAGTGCTGGACGTCGATGGAAGAGTACTTTGGCGTGGTGCCTTGCACCGTGATGAGCATGATGAGCGAGAACGCCCGGTCGAGCGCGTGCGAAGTGGACGTCGCAGGCGTGGTCGGGATGCATGCGCTCCGACTGGCGTCGGAAACTCCCAGCGCGCTGCTCGATTGGAATAACAATTACGGCGACGATCCCGATAAAGCCGTGTGCTTCCATTGCAGCAACCTCCCGAAGCATTTCTTTGCGGACGTCCGGATGGACTATCAGGAGATCATCGCGGGCACCGTCGGAAAATTGAACACGTTCGGCACTTGCGTGGGCCGCGTGAAAGCGGGACCCATGAGTTATGCGCGCTTCTCGACGCATGATGCGACCGGTAAGATTCGCGGCTATGTGGGCGAAGGCGAGTTCACCAATGATCCGCTGAATACGTTCGGGGGCGCCGGCGTAGTCCGGATTCCGCGCTTGCAACATCTGCTGCGCTACATCTGCGAGGAGGGCTTCGAACATCATGTGGCAGCGAACTTCAGCCAGTCGGCCGGAGCGGTGTATGAGGCCGCGGTCAAGTATCTTGGCTGGGATATTTACTGGCATCGGTAGACTATTATGGCGATCGTAGCGGGAGTTGATTTTGGCACTCTTAGCGTGCGGGTCTCGATTGTCGACTCGGTCCGCGGGCGTTTGGGCTCGGGCACGAGCGAGTATCCGCTGCATCGTAAGAAAGAAGATCCGGATTACGCGACCCAGAGTCATGCGGACCATATGCAGGCCTTGGCCATCGCCGCGCGCCAGGCGGTCGAAGCTTCCGGCATCTCGGGCGATGACGTGGAAGCGATGGCGATCGATACCACCGGTTCCAGCGTGATTCCGGTTGACGCGAAATTACAACCGCTCGACGACTACTATCTGTGGTGCGATCACCGCGCGTGGCATGAAGCCGCCGAGATTACGGCCGCCGCTACGCAGTCTGGAATTGAAGCGATCGAGTGGTGCGGCGGGACGTATTCCTCGGAGTGGGGCTTCTCCAAACTCCTGCACTGGCTGCGCCATAATCCCGGCAAGCGTGACCGGATGGCTGCGGCGTTGGAACATTGCGACATGGCGGTTGCGGTGCTCTGCGGGGTCCAAAGTCCGGCGAATGTACCGCGCAGCGTTTGCGCTATGGGTCACAAGTGGATGTGGAACCCCAAGTGGGACGGGTTTCCTTCTGACGATTTTCTCTCCGGCGTCGATCCATTGCTGCAGGGCATCTCGGACAAGCTCGCAGGACGCTATTTCACCAGCGATGTAGTGGCCGGCCGTCTCACGCCGGAATGGGCCGGGAAGCTTGGCCTCCGCGCGGGGATTCCCATTCCGGTTGGAGCGTTCGATGCGCATTGGGATGCGATTGGTGCGGGTTGCAGCATCGGCGATGTCGTTAACGTTGTCGGCACGTCGACCTGCATCATGGCCGTTGCGGAACAGCCCACGTTGATTCCCGGCGTGTGCGGCGTAGTCCCCGGCTCCATTCATCCGCGGCTCGCCGGCGTGGAAGCCGGACTGTCCGCCACCGGCGATATCTTCGATGCCATTGCCCGGCGCGCAGGCACGACCGTAGCGGCGCTATCGGCCGGTCTCGAAAAGTTCCGCGCGGGAGAGACCGGGTTGCTGCGTCTCACCTGGGACAACGGTGACCGCACCGTGCTGGTCAACCCGGAACTCGGTGGAATCACCCTCGGTTGGAAGTTGACGCACACCGCGCAGGATGAGTTGTTTGCCGCCATCGAAGGGACCGCATTCCACACCCGCATTATTTTGGAGCGGATGGAGGAACACGGCGTGCCCATCCGCCGCGTCATCAACGGAGGCGGGATCCCGCAGAAAAATGAAACCTTGAATCAAATCTACTCGAGCGTCTTGAATAAGCCCGTGCTGGTCCCCAAGACGGATGTAACCAGCCTGGGATCGGCCATCTTTGCATTCCTCGCGGCGGGCACGTTCAAGACCGTCGAGGAAGCGCAGGCGGCGTTGTGTCCGGAGTATCGAACCGTCGAACCCGACCCTGCTTCAGCCAAGGTCTACGAAGAGTTGTATCAGCTTTATCGCAAGCTTTATTTTGGATTCGGCCGGGCGGGAGCGGAGCCTGTGAACGCGGGCGACGTGCTGCCGGCGTTGCGCCGCATCTCGACAGAAGCAAGGAGCGAGGCGGCATGCTCGAACAACTGAAGGAGCAGGTTCTCGAAGCCAACCTCGAGATCGTGCGGCGCGGGCTGGTGCTTTACACGTGGGGCAACGCCAGCGGGATCGATCGCCAGGCGGGACTGGTGGCGATCAAACCGAGCGGAGTGCCGTACGCGGAGATGAAAGCGTCCGACTTCGTGGTCACCGATCTCGACGGCAAAGTCATCGAAGGCAAGCTGCGGCCGTCGTCGGACCTGTCGACGCACCTCGCGATATATCGTGCGTTTCCGGCTATAGGCGGTGTAGTTCATACCCACTCGCGCGCAGCTACCGTATGGGCGCAGGCAGGCCGGGAGATTCCCTGCCTGGGCACGACTCACGCGGACTACTTTTACGGCAGCATTCCCGTGGTGGGTCCGCTCTCCAGCGAAGAGATTCGCGGCGATTACGAATTGAACACCGGGCTCGCCATCGTGCGCCGCTTCGCCGGGATCGATCCGCTGTCGATGCCGGCGGTGCTGGTCGCGGGACATGCGCCCTTCACCTGGGGCCGGGATGCGGCAGGCGCAGCATATAATGCGGTGGTGCTGGAAGAGGTTGCGGAACTGGCCTGGCGTACCTGCGCGCTGAATCCGGGCGTCCAACCCATCGCGCAGGAAGTGCTCGATAAACATTTCCTCAGAAAGCACGGTCCGAACGCGTATTACGGCCAAAAGTGAAACAGAACGAATCGACCATGATTTGGAGAATCTACATCCATGAAAACCGATAGACGGCAGATGCTCGGCACGCTGGCAGCCTTCGCGCTCGGCGCGTGCTCGACGAAACCCGCCAGCGAAACCAGTTCCACCACCCCTACGACTCCGAGTGCCACGATGAAAAAAGAGCCTTTCGGCAAATTGTCCAACGGCGATCCCGCCGATCTTTATACCTTGACCAACGCCAACGGTGTGGCTGTGTCGATCACGACCTACGGCGGACGCGTCGTCTCGCTGAAAGTACCCGACAAGAAGGGAACGGTAGCCGATGTTGTGCTCGGCTTTGATTCTCTCGATGGCTACCTGGGCGATAATCCCTACTTCGGCGCGTTAGTCGGCCGTTACGGCAATCGCATCGCCAAGGGGCGTTTCACGCTTGACGGCAAAGTTTATAAACTCTTCGTCAACAACGGTCCAAACTCCCTGCATGGAGGTAAGATCGGCTTCGACAGGGTTCTCTGGACTAGCGCCGACAAATCCACTACGGATACCCCGTCGGTCGAACTGCGGTACACCAGCAAGGACGGGGAAGAAGGTTATCCCGGTACACTGGCCACTATCGTGACTTACTCATTGACGCCGCAGAATGAGCTGAAGATCGAGTATAAAGCCACCACCGACAAGGACACGGTCCTCAATCTGACGAATCATACTTATTGGAATCTTGCCGGCGCGGGAGAGGGCGACATACTCGGACACCAGATGACTATCGTCGCGAGTAAATTTACTCCTGTAGATAAGACCCTGATTCCCACCGGCGAACTAAAGAGCGTCGAGGGCAGCCCGTTCGATTTCCGGACCGCGACCGCGATCGGTGCACGCATCGACAAGGACGACCAGCAGTTGAAGTTCGGCGGGGGGTACGACCACAACTGGGTGCTGGACTCCACCGGCGGCACGCTCGCACGATGCGCGTTGGTGCTGGAACCGAATTCCGGCCGCACCATGGAAGTGCTCACTACCCAACCGGGGGTCCAGTTCTACACCGGCAATTTCCTGGACGGGACGATTAAAGGGAAAGGCGGCAAAGTGTACCCTCGTCGAGGTGCGCTCTGCCTGGAAACGCAGCATTTCCCGGATTCGCCCAACAAACCCAACTTTCCGACGTCCGAACTGAAGCCCGGCGAAGAATACAAATACACGACGGTCTACAAATTCGGGGTAGCGTAGCCTGTGGGGCAGACCATCGTTTTTCATGGTCTGCCCGACTGCGCAACAGCCGTTCTTCGCCCCATGCGACGCCGTGATATTCTAGCCACCGCCATCGCCGCACTGGCTCCCACGCGCGCTCCCGCAGCGCAGCGTAGGACCCAACACGTCATTCTGTTCACTTCTGACGGCGTAAGGTGGCAGGATCTTTTCACCGGAATGGATCCGCTTCTTAGAACCGAGAGGGCTGCGGGAATGGGGCCCGGAGCCGACGGCTTACGGAGCCGGCTGTGGAAACCCACGCCGGAAGAGCGGCGATCCGCCTTGCTGCCGTTCTTCTGGAATACCCTGGTTCCTCGTGGCGTCCTGCTTGGCAATCTCAACCGTGGCTGCTCCATCGAGGTATCGAATCGTTATCGGGTCTCCTACCCTGGATATTCCGAGATTCTGACAGGACGCGCGCAGGACGACGTGATCAAGGGTAACGATCCCATTCAAAATCCCACGCCCAGCTTCCTCCAATTTCTGAAGGAGCGATCGAAGTTAACGCGGGAGCAGGTCGCGGTTTTTGCCTCCTGGAATGTCTTCCATTCCATAGCCGAAAGCCGGCCAGGCGACATTTTCATCAACGCCGGGTATGAAGCATCGTTTTTGCCGAAAAATTCCGCCAAAGTCGCGCTTTTGAATCAACTCCAGTCTGAAGCGCGATTTGTCGATCTCACTTCACGCCACGATGCTTTCACCTTTGGCCTCGCGATGGAGTATCTGAATGCCGTGCGGCCCGAACACCTGCTGATCTCGTTTGACGAAACCGATGATTGGGCGCACAATAAGCGCTACGACCAGGTGCTCGAAAGTCTACAGTATTTCGACCGGGCTCTTCAAACACTGTGGAGTTTTATTCAGAATTCGCCCAAATATCGCGATCGGACGACCCTGGTGGTCACCACCGATCACGGCCGCGGCAGCACTCTCGCCGACTGGTCCGATCACGGCCCCAAGGTTCCGGGAGACCAACAGATCTGGGCTGCGTTCATCGGCCCGGACACTCCGGCCCGCGGCGAACTCTCCAACCTCCCGGTCCGTTACCAGCGGGACATCGCGCCGACTATTCTCGAGATTCTCGGTATCCAAACCGGCGCGTATTCCGGTGTCCAAGGCGCAGTAATCCCGGAAGCGATCACCTTGTGGGAGAGGACTTTACGCGGTCTGTGATAATTAAGTTGCGCATTTGCTATTGTGCCTGCGTGATTTTCCAGCTAATTTAAAAGGTTCCCTACTCTGTAACATGACTACAAACGGCACGCCCGCGGATCCCATCCGAAATGCGCGGGATCCTCTCGCCTCACTCATCGGCGAAATGTCGGATGGCGCGCTGATCGCCCGCTCGGTCGACGGTGTCATCCTGGAGGTGAACCGCAAATTATGCGATATGTTTCGCGTATCCGGGGACGTGCTGGTCGGTCAGGACGCCGGGCGTTTCCTCCCGATGGTCGAACTGGGCAATGTTCAGGGTGAAGCGGTCCGGCGCGAATGCCGTGTGACACGCAGTGATGGCACTCACGCCCGGGTGGACATCAGCGTAACTCCCTTACATAATGGCGATTTCATGGCTGTCCTGCGGGAATCCTCCGATCGCCGGTCTGCGAAAGGTGGAACCATGGATGATCCATTATTTCGGACGCTGTTTGGCGCCGCGCCCTTGCCCATGTTTGTGCTGGATCGCGAAAACCTGCGGTTTATCGAGGTCAACGATGCGGCAGTGGAACTCTACCGCTACAGCCATGAACAGTTCCTGCGTCTTCATCTGGCGGACCTGTCACCGGTGGAGGATGTTCCCCGGTTGCTGATTCGCTGGTCGGCCGCAACGCCCGAAGTGCACGAACTGGGCGAATGGCGTCACCTCACTAAAGACGGCGAAAGCATCTCGGTGCGGTTGATTGCCCGCGCCGTGCAAACCGGCAACCGCAATAGCGTCGTCATGGTGTCGCTGCCGTTGCAACAGCAGAACCTGCCCATCAGCCCGCCCGAGCCCATTACCGACGTCACCCGCGCCATTCTGGATGTCATCAGTTCACCCACGATTGCCGCGGACCTCGGCGGGCGCCTGATCCAGTTCAATCGTGCCGCGGAGAATCTGACCGGATACAAGGCTGCGGAGGTTCTTGGGAAGCCCGTGTGGGAAGTCTTCCTCAAGGAGGAACAGGCGGCGCAGATGCGTGAGGAGTTCGAGCGCCAGTTCTTCCCGGTCTACTTCGAAAACCATTGGGTGCTGGCGGACGGCAGCATTCGGGACCTGTCATGGTCCAGCACGGTGGTGCGCGACGACCATGACGCGGTCTCGTATATCGTCAGCTCCGCGACGGATACCACCGGGCTGCGGACATCCGAGTCCGCCCTGCGAAAGCTTTCGGCCCGGCTGTTCCAGATGCAGGACAATGAACGCCGCAACCTGGCGCGTTTTCTGCACGACACCGTCGCGCAGAGCCTGGCGGCGCTCAGCATGAGTCTCTCCCTGGGGGCTACGGACGCTAAGAGCCTGAAGAGCAATTTGACGCTGCTCGAGCGC
Organism: Terriglobia bacterium; assembly: GCA_963747535.1. GTDB lineage: Bacteria > Acidobacteriota > Terriglobia > Bryobacterales > Bryobacteraceae > CAVVFX01. The sequence goes on along the minus strand of CAVVFX010000020.1, from coordinate 513,040 downwards.
TGCTGCCGCGACGTGCGGACTTTTTCCTACATGCTGCATCCGCCGCTATTCGACGAACTGGGGTTGTCCGCGGCGTTGAAGTGGTACCTGGAAGGCTACGCGCGCGATAGCGGTCTCAAGATCGATTTCCAGATCGATCCGGATTTCGGGCGGCTTCCGCAAGAACTGGAACATACCCTGATGGCGGTCGTACAGGAGAGTATTTCGAACGTCCGGCGGCATTCAGGGAGCCCCAGTGCCGCAGTCCGGTTGACGCGGGACGCCAGCGGCGCATATGTCGAAATCGAAGACTCCGGTTGCGGGTTGCCTCCCGAAGTCGAGCGTAGCCTGGCCAATAGCGGCATAGACCTGGGTGTGGGCCTGACGGCGATTCGCGAGAGACTGGCTCAGCACCTGGGAAACCTGGAGATCTTTTCCTCACCTAAAGGCACGCGTCTACGGACATTTGTGCCTGTTCGGAGAAACTAAATCAAAATGGAACGTGAAATCCGACTTGTAATTGCCGACGATCATGAATTAGTCCGGCTCGGCATTGTCAGGACGCTGGAATCGCACCCTGGCTATAAGGTTGTGGCTGAGGCCGAGACCGGCGAGGCCGCGATTCAGTTGGTCAGGGAGCACCAGCCCGACATCGCCATTCTGGATCTCGCAATGCCCAACGGGAAGGTCGACGGCTTGGCGGCGACGCGAGAGATTACCAGGGAGATGCCCAAGGTCCGGGTGCTGATCCTGACCATGCTGGCTACCAAAGATCTGGTGCGCCAGATCCTGGAGGCGGGAGCTCGCGGCTATGTCATGAAGACGGACACCGCCCGCGACCTGATTAAAGCCATCGACACGCTGCTCGAAGACAAGTTGTTCTTCACCCAGACGATCTCCGAAATTCTGCTGGACGGTTTCCTCGAAAAGCCCCAGCCGATGCGTCCCGAGAACCTGCTGACGAAGCGGGAGACCGAGATTGTATCGCTGCTGGCACGCGGCAAGAGCAACAAGGAAGTCGCCACGGAACTGAACATCAGTCTGCGCACGGCTGAGACGCATCGCGCCAATATCATGAACAAGCTGCAACTCCACTCCGTGCAGGACTTGGTGCGGTATGCGGTGAAGAATAAATTGGTCGAACTGTAAGGCGGACCATCGTCTTTTGTGGTCTGCCTGGCTGCGCAGCAGCCCGTCTCTGTACCCTGAAACAGATTTCAGTCTGTCTTTTGCGTAGTTTTATACCATTCGAGCGTCAGCCGCAGGCCCTCCTCGAACGAGAACTTCGGATCGTGGCGCAGTTCCGCGCACGCCAGCGTGGTGTCGGCCTGTGAATCCCGCACGTCACCCGCGCGCGGCGGGCCGTACTTTGCCGGTATCGCCACGCCCTCGAACTTCTGCATCAGCCGCCAGGCTTCATTCAGTGTGATCCGCCCGCCATTGCCGGCGTTGTACACTTTGCCCGGCTCGATCTGCGCCGTTGCCGCTTTCAGATTCAGTCCCACTACGTCCTCGACGTAAGTGAAATCGCGGGAAGTTTCCCCATCGCCGAAAATCGTCGGAGCTTCTCTTGCCAGAATGCATTTGGCGAAGATCGACAGCACGCCCGAATAAGGACTGGATGGGTCCTGCCGGGGACCGTACACGTTAAAATACCGCAAACTTACGGTCTCCAGCCCGAAGCAGTCGGCGAAAACCGTCAGGTAGTATTCGCCGGTGAGCTTCTGTAGCGCGTACGGAGATTTGGGCCGCGGCCGCATCGTCTCGACCTTCGGCAGTTCGTCCGTGTCGCCATATGCCGACGACGATGCGGCATAAACCAGCCTCCGCACTCCGCCCTGCGCCGCTGCACGGCACACGTTGAAGGTACCGTTGATATTGACGTCGTGAGAGGGCACCGGATCGTCGATCGAGCGCGGGACCGAAGGTATCGCGGCTTCGTGAAAAACCACGTCGGCGCCGTGAATGATTGCGGCAATGCTCTCAAAATCGCGAATGTCCACCTTGTGAAAACTGATGCGATCCCGCACTTCGGCGAGGTTACTCTCGTGGCCGGTGAACAAATTGTCGATCACCACCACTTCACCGGCGCCCGCCTTGAGGAGCCCGCGCACCAGCGCCGATCCGATGAAGCCTGCGCCTCCCGTTACTACATATTTCCCGGTCATGTTTATTGTTGAGGAGTCACTCGTTTGAGATGATCTATGGATTGCCGCGCAATTTCCCCGGCTCCGGGTGTGAAATCGAAGACTTCCAGGGAAACCCAGTGCCGATAGCCAAGCCGGATCAAGGTCTCGAATAGCGCCCCAAAATCGTAATCCGCCGTTCCCGGATAGCGCCCGTCCATCTCGTTGACATGGACGTGCCGGATATATTCGAAGTACCGCTCCACCAGCGCCGGATGCGGCTCGCTTTCGTCCACCGCATTGTGCGTGTCGAACATGGTCCGGATGGCGGGGCTGTTGATCTCCTGAACGATGGCAACCGCCTCGGCCAGATTCTGCACCACGTCGGATTGGGCCGCTGGCAGCGCTTCCACCAGGACGGTCACTCCCCGTTGCTCCGCCTGCGGAGCGACCGCGGCCAGACCCTCGATGTAATTGCGAGTCGCCTCCGCGCGCGTCAATCCGCCCGTCGTTGAACGCTGCTGCGGAGAGCCGAACACCATGACGCCGTCAGGCCCGAGATCGGCGCAAAGGTCGATCAGATTACGGATGTGGCCCCAACTCCGGTCGCGCAGCTCTTTGTCCGGCGTAGTGACATGCAACCCCTTGGGGCTGACCATCAGCCAGTGCAGTCCGGCGAACTTGAGACCCTCGTCCTCCATGATGCGCCGGTACTGGTGACGCTGCTCCGGGGAGATGTCCACGGGATCGGGAGCCAACGTAAAGGGAGCAATTTCGATGCCCTCGTAGCCGGCGCTTTTCAGCGTGCGGCACTGCTCGACAAACGGCGTCGACCCGAAGGCCTCGTTGCACATCGCGTGCTTCAGGCGAGTGGTCATGGGAACTCCCAGTGTGCCACATGCCGTCAGGCCTCCGGATATACTTTGAGTCTAGGAGTCATTTGTAGTTCCAGGAATCATATGTCTATAGATAACGCAACGCCGCGCCGCGATTTCATGAAGGGCGCCGCCGCTGGTATCCTGATCCTCGCCCCTCAAGTCGTGAAGGGCTATCAGGCGAATTCCGCACTCTCCGTCGGCTTGATCGGATGCGGACGCCGGGGAACTGCCATTACCAGCTTCTTCGCGCAGAACGAATTCGCCAGGGTCGCGGCTCTCTGCGACATCTATGACGACCAGATCGAGCAGGCGGCGCAGAAATTCTCCGGAGCGCGTCATTTCAAGGACCTGAACGATGTGCTGGCGAGCGACGTAGACGCCGTCTATATCGCGACACCGCCGTACCTGCATCCGCCCCACTTCGAGTTGGCGGTCAAGTCGCGCAAGCATATCTTCATGGAGAAGCCGGCCGGCGTCGATCCCGCGGGCGTGAAACGGGTCGTTGAAGCCGCCAAGAAGGCCGACAAGACCAAGCGCATCACCATTGATTTCCAGCAGCGTTACGGGAAAGATTACAGAAAGGCCTACGAGATCGTGAAATCCGGTCAGTTGGGCAAGATCGTCCAAGTGCGCGCGTCGTGGCTGAGCGGCGGCTTGCCGGTGCGCGAAGGCCACCCGGCCGATCAGGAACAGATGCGCAACTGGCTTTTCTATCGCGAAAAATCGGGAGACTTCATCGTCGAGCAGGACTGTCACAATCTCGACGTGGTCAACTGGTTCACCGGCATGCACCCCGTACGCGCCGTCGGGTACGGCGGACGCATGGTCCGCAAGAGCCCGGGCAATATCCTGGATAATCTTGCCCTGACCTACCATTTCGACAACGGCCTCGTCTTTAGCTATAGCGCCAACCAGATTTCGGAAGGCGGCTATCGGGACGTCTCGGAAACGTTTATCTGCGAAAAGGGCGTGATTACCACATCTCGTAAGGGGTACACGATTTATGACGGCGGCAAGCAGCCGGTGGTGGTCACGACGAACTATGACATCACCAAGGACGCGGTAGATGATTTCGTCGATGGCGCGCGCCATGGCCGGCTGGAGAACGCCGCGTTCGCTGCCGCCGAAAGCACGTTGACCGGAATCATGGGCCGCGAATCGATTTATAGCGGAAAAGAAAAGACCTGGGAGATGATCCAGGCTTAGACCCGACGGCAATCTACTGAGCCGCGACCGTTAGGAAGCGGTTTTAGAACCGGCGGGACGCGAACCATTCATACTATGAAAACAACCACAATAGCGCTGCTTTCCTTTCTTCTGATTTCAGCGGCCACGCTTCTGGCAGCCGCATCCACCAAGGCGATGGGCTCTGCGACCGCGCCGATGACCATCGAGCTGTTCAGCGATTTTCAATGTCCCCACTGCAAGGAATTCCACGATGAAACCCTGCCTTTGCTGATTGCCGATTACGTCAGTACCGGGAAGGTTTATCTGGTCCGCCACTACTTCCTGCTGAAATTTCCTTATTCACGGCTCTCCGCTACCTACGCCTGCGCAGCGGAGAAGATCGGCAAGTACAACGAGGTGAGCGACATTTTATTCAAGACCCAGAGGAATTGGGGTCAAACCGGTAACGTGGACGCGGTAGTCAGCAGCGTACTGTCGCCCGCCGACGCGCAGAAGGTACGCACGCTGGCCAAGGATCCTTCCATCATCGCGGAAATCGAAAAGGACACGGCGCTCGGCACCAGCGAAAGTGTGAGAGAAACGCCGACCATGATCATCATCCACAACGGCCAGCGGCAGCCGATTGCAGGGGTGATCAGCTATCCGATATTGAAAATGTATCTCGATAAAGTGCTCACTCGATGACTCCCCGCCGGACACTGGCGCTCGCCTTGCGTATCCTCCTCGGATGCGTCTGGCTGTATGCGGCGTACACTAAATTTCGCGAATCGTGGCTGGTGTTCGCCATGTCCATCGATGCCTACCGGATGTTGCCGCAATGGGCTGTACTGGCGCTCGCGCGAAGCCTCCCTTGGGTTGAGTTGGTCATCGGTATCCTGCTGATTACCGGGCTGGCCATGCGCTATGTCTCGATTGCCGGAGCCGCGATCCTGAGCGTGTTCTTCTGCGTGATGGCTCTGGCGCACTCGCGGGGCCTGGGCATCGATTGCGGCTGTTTCGGCCCGGGCGACACCCTGTCGGGCTGGACCCTGTTGCGCGATGGCACGCTCCTGTTAGCTGCTATCGCGCTTGTCTACTTGTCCTGGAGGCCGTCGAGTCGGCTGCAAAGCAACCATGCCTGATCCCATTCCTAACGATTCGGAACTGTTCACTTCCCTGCGCCGCGAACTCTTCAGTGCGGTGATCGGCGACGTGATGGACAAGATGGGCCTGCGCCACCAGTTTCTGCCGCCTGCCATCCAGCCTTTAGCGCCGGACATGGTGGCAGTCGGGCGCGCCATGCCGGTGCTGGAAGCGGATTTCCACGACGAGGCGTTCGACGGTTCGCACAACCCTCTTTCCTCCAAGCCCTTTGGCCTGATGCTGGAAGCTTTGGACGATCTCCAGCCGCACGAGATCTATCTATGCACTGGCGGGTCGCCTTGCTATGCCTGCTGGGGCGAACTGATGAGTACCCGGGCGATCCATTGCGGCGCGGCCGGAGTCGTGATCCACGGGTACTCGCGAGATACGCTCGGCATTCTGGCTCTGGGCTTCCCCACGTTCTCTTTTGGCCGCTACGCCCAGGATCAAGGCCCGCGGGGCAAGGTGGTTGACTTCAGGGTCCCGGTTGAGATTGCAGGTGTCCGGATCGTACCGGGCGATATCTTGTTTGCGGACCTCGACGGAGTGTGCGTGGTTCCCCGCGAAGCCGCACCGGATGTTTTCGCCGCAGCGTTCGACAAGGTCCGCAAGGAGAACACCGTCCGCCAGGCGCTGGAGAGCGGCATGACAGCATCCGCCGCATTTCAGAAATACGGCGTCCTGTAACCCGGACTTCAGGTGTCCAATGTTTGAATTGCCTCTCTTCAGTCCGTGCCTCTTACCCTCCCACCGTACGACAGACCCGACAGACCATCGTTTTTTGTGGTCTGTCGGCTGCGAAAGCAGCCTGTTGCCGAACTGACTAAAGTCTCTCAGCACATTCTCACCACGAGACGTTACCATTAAAACTGCGTCCCAATTCGCCCCTGAAAACAATTCATTGCCGCGACCAACCCACTCTCGATCCTTCGAAGCCGGCGCACGTCTCGCCGCGATCGTCGACAACTCGGACGACGCCATCATCGGCAAAGACCTCAATGGCGTCATCACCAGTTGGAACCGCGGCGCCGAGCGCATCTTCGGATTCACTGCGCAAGAGGCCGTCGGCCAGCCAATCACTATCCTCCAGCCGCCGGAAATCCCGGACGACATGCCGCAGATCATGAACGTCGTGCAACGGGGAGGCCTGGTCGATCACTATGAGACGGCTCGCGCCCGCAAGGACGGCGTGTCCATCCGCGTTGTCCTTACGGTCTCCCCCATTCGCGACCGTGATGGCAAGATCGTGGGCGCTCTAAAAATCGCCCGTGAGATCACCGGGCAAACGCAGGCGCAACACGAGTTGCGCGAAAGTGAGGAAAGATTTCGCGCGACGTTCGAGCAGGCGGCCGTCGGGATTGCGCAGGTTGGCCTGGATGGACGCTGGCTCCGCGTGAATCGCCGTCTCTGCGACATCCTGGGGCTTTCGCGGGATGAATTGCTTGCCACTGATTTCGCCGCCATCAGCCATCCGGACGATATCGCCGCGGATTGGGAGAATGTACGCGCGCTTCTGGCAGGCACGATCGAAACTTATTCCATGGAGAAGCGGTACCTTCGCAAGGACGGCTCCGCGGTCTGGGCAAATCTCACCGTTTCACTGGTGCGGGGAGATGCGCACGAGCCCAGGTACTTCATTTCGGTGGTCGAAGATATTTCGGACCGGAAGGCCGCCCAGCAGGCGGTCATGCTCCAGGCCGATCTTCTCGACCAGGCGCAGGAGCCCATCTTCGCATGGGAACTCGGAGGCGGCATCGTCTATTGGAATCGCGCCGCCGAAGCGCTCTACGGTTACAGCCGTGAAGAAGCGATGGGCCGGCGCAGCCACGACCTGCTGCAAACGAAACAGCCATTGCCGGTAAATGAGTTCGAGGCGCGAGTCGCGCAAAGCGGATCTTGGGAGGGCGAACTCACCCACACGACTAAAGACGGGCGGATCATTATCGTCGAGAGCCACCACAAGGTGGTTCGGGAGGACGGGCGCCTCCTGGTGTTGGAAAGCAACCGTGATGTAACTGATAGCAGACGCGCGGAGCGGCAACTGTCTGAGATGTACGCCACTCTCGAAAAGAGAGTGCAGGAGCGCACCACTCAATTGCACGAGGCCAACCGGGAACTCGAGGCGTTCGCCTACTCGATCTCGCACGACCTGCGCGCGCCGCTGCGATCGATTGATGGTTTCGGCCAGATCCTGCTGCGGGAGTATGCCGGCAAAGTTATCGATGACACCGGCGTACGATACATCCGGAAAATGAGCGCCGCGGCGGAGCGCATGGCGAATCTGATCCAGGACCTGCTCGATCTCTCCCGCATCTCCCGCGCCGAATTGATTCGACAACCCGTGGATATGAGCCGGCTCGCCCACCTGGTCACGGACGAACTGCGCAACCAGTCGCCCGATCGGAAAGTATTGGTGGAAATTGAGGACCGCTTGATGGTCCAGGCAGACCCGCGCCTCCTTCGCGTCGCGCTCGACAACCTGTTGGGCAATGCCTGGAAGTTTACCGGCAATCAGGCCAACCCACACATCGAAGTTGGCTCGCTTGAAGGTCCGGGAAAGACCGTCTATTTCGTTCGCGACAACGGCGCCGGTTTCTCCATGGAGCACGCCGGCAACCTGTTTGGCCCGTTCCAGCGGCTGCATCGCGAAAGTGAATTTGAAGGCACCGGCATCGGCCTGGCTATTGTTCAACGCGTGATTCACAGGCACGGCGGCACCATTTCAGCGGAAGCGGAGGTAGGCCGCGGGGCCACTTTCTTCTTCACTCTCGGTTGAGGCGCAGTCCGGAGCGTGCGCCGCGTACAATCTGGATATATGTCCAGATGGTGGCTTTTGCCCTTTTTCATTCCCTTTCTGCATGCCGAAACGATCACCGTGACGATGAAACAGGCGGTGAATATTGCCCTGCAGCAAAACCCCGACATCGCGCTGGCCCGCATTGATGAGTTGAAGGCCGAGTTGAGTGTCCGGGTCATGAAGGATCCTTTCAGTCCGAAAGTTAATGCAGGTTCCGGCGCTGCCTATACCAACGGCTATCCTCTCAGCGTCGAAGGCTCGGGACCGTCTATCGTACAAGCGGTCGCCAGCCAGTTTCTCTATAACAAGCGGCAGAGTTATCTGGTCGCGCAGGCCCGGGAAAATGCCCGCGGAGCGGAAATCGCAACCGGATCGAAAAGCGACGAGGTGGCCTATCGCGTGGTGTCACTCTATCTCGACGCCGACCGCGCGCGCCGCCTGAGCGACGCCGCCTCGCGCGAGGTTGAGGAACTCATAAAAATTTCGAAAGCCGTCGCCGCGCGCGTCGAAGAAGGCAAAGAACTGCCCATCGAAAACACTCGCGCAAACGTGAACATACTGAAAGCCAGGCAGCGCCTCAGCTCCTTGATCGACGATCAGGACATGGCGGAACGGCAACTGGCCGTGGCTCTGGGACGCTCGCCGGAAGACCTGGTGCGGGCGGCCGACGCCGACCGGCCCGCGCCGCCAACTCCGGCCACCGAAGCCGCCGCGCTTGAAACGGCGCTTGCGTCCAACAAGGACATCAGGAAATTGGAATCGGCCATGATGGCTAAGGGTCTCGAAATCAAATCGGACCACGCCGCCCGCTATCCCCGGGTCGACCTGATCGCTCAGTACGCGCTTTTCGCGAGCTACAACCACTACAGTCAATATTTTCGGCAATTCCAACCCAACAACGGCGAGATCGGCGTATCCATCCAGGTTCCGATTATGCCTGGCCCCGGCGTAAAGGCCCAGGCCGCGCTAGCCGAGGAAGAGATAGCGCATATGCGGATCGAAAAGAAACAGTTGCAAGACCGGATCACGCTCGACCTCCATAGCGCCTACCTCGATGTCGAGAAGGCCAGGACGGCGCGGGAACTGGCGCAGGCTGACCTTCAGTTGGCGCGCGAGCAGCTTTCCATCGTCCTGGCCCAGGCCGGCGAAGGCCGCGTGGCGATGCGCCAGGTTGAAGAAGCCCACTTCGCGGAAGACGAAAAGTGGATCGCCTTCTACGATGCCGACGCGTCCGTCGAGCGCGCGCAATTCAACGTCTTGCGCCAGACCGGACAAATCATCGCAGCCTTGAGATAAACCCGGCCTTGAGGTAAACCCGTAGGACAGACCATCGTTCTTCGTGGTCTGTCCGGCTGCGCAGCAGCCGCTTACTTCCCAGCCTGCTTTGCCGGATCGACCTTGTGCCCTTCCTGGACCCCGTCACCCGGATTCAGGATAATCATCGCCCCTGCCTCCAGACCGGCAATCACTTCCAGATGATCGCCGAAGTCCCGGCCAATCTCCACCTTCTGTAGATGGACCGTGTGATCCGCCAGCACCACCGCGACCTGTGAGCCGTTCGCCCGCACCATCAGCGCCTCGCTCGGCACCAGCAGCGGCGGATCCACCCGGGCACTGGACAAGTCAACCCGTGCGTACATCCCCGGCATCAGCACATTGTCAGCGTTCGGAACTTGCACTTCCACCAGCAGCGTACGGCTGCCAGGATCGAGCGCATTCGCAGTCCTTGCCACCGTGCCCAGGAACTGGCGTCCCGGCAGGTTGGAAACGGTGAGCCGGGCCGCCAATCCAGGACGCACCGCATCGGCATAAGCCTGCGGCACGTTGAGGTAAGTGCGTAGCGTGCCGGTCTGCGCGATCCGGTACAGCAGCGTGCTGCCGGCATTCACCAGCGCGCCCACATCGACGTTCCGCAGCGTGATTACGCCGTCGAAAGGCGCCCGCACGATCCGGTAGCTCAACATCTTGTCGAGACGCGCTTCGTTGGCCTGCGCCGCCGCCAGATTGCTGCGCTGCACGCTAATGGCTTTTTCGAGCGCCTGCAGGTTCGCCAGTTTGGATTGATACTGCGCCTGGTTGGTATCGTCCTCCTGCCGCGACACTGCGCCCTTGGTCAGCAGGTTGCCGGTGCGCTGGGCCGTGACTCGCGCCAGTTCCGTGTCCGCCTTGCCCTGCTGGAGATTGGCCTGCGCGAGTTCGACCGCCGCCTGAACCTGCTGGATAGTGGCCTTCGCCTGCAGCACCTGCTGCTCCAGTTCCGGAGTGTCGATTGCCGCCACTTCCTGGCCCGCTCGTACGCGATCTCCAATGTCCACCAGGCGACGCTCGATGTATCCATCGGCGCGCGCCAGAATCGGAGCCTCCATAATGGCCTCGATATTGCCCGGTAGTTCCAGTTCGCTCTTCCGCCCGGATCGCTTCACCTCGATCACGTCCACCCGCGGCAGTGCTTCCCGCTCCTCGCGCGCCTCGCCGGCGATCACCGCCCGCCTGTTTTCGAGCGGGATGTAACCCGCGAAGAATGCCACCACGACGAGCACCGCCAGCCCCAGAAAGATCGCCCATATCGTGACACTGGACGGCCGCCAGTAGGACGGGTGCTTCAATTCGTCAAGTTGCCGCTGCAGCTCGCGATTCTCCCGGCGCAAGCCATCCTCCGTTGTTTCTCCACCCGCCTGTGAGGCAGATGGGTAACCTGCGGACCGGTTGTGAATCGGTCCGTCCGCGTGCGGACGCGCCTCCGCGGGATCAACCGGCAGTCCCTGCTCGTCGGGCCTCTTGGATTCCATTGCGGGCTTCATGCGGGCGCCAAAATCCCTTCCTTCTCCCTCTCCTCCAGCCGGCGCTCGTGATCCACCGGAGGCTTCGTCCGCAGATAACTGTAAATGATCGGAACTACGAACAAAGTCGTCACCGTTGCGAACATCAGCCCGCCGATCACCGCGCGGCCCAGCGGAGCGTTCTGCTCTCCGCCTTCTCCCAGGCCAAGCGCCATGGGCAGCATGCCGAGAATCATCGCAGTCGCCGTCATCAGCACCGGCCGCATGCGCGCATAGCCCGCGGAGAGCATCGCTTCGCGCGCCGAAGGCGACGTTTCACGCTCGTCGTTGGCAAAAGTCACCATCAGAATACTATTCGCTGTCGCCACGCCAATGCACATGATAGCCCCCATCAGGGAGGGGACGCTCAGCGTGGTACCGGTCAGGAACAGCATCCACAGGATACCGGCAATCGCGCCCGGCAGCGCCGTCAGAATGATGAAGGGATCGAGCCACGACTGGAAGTTGACGGTCATCAGCAGATACACCAGCACCACCGCGAAAATCATGCCCAGCGCCAGCCGGAAAAAGGATGATTGCATGGTTTCCACCTGCCCGCGCAGGTTGAACGTCGTGCCGCGCGGCAGATGCGGTTCTTCCTCCCGCATGATCTTCTCGACCTCCGCGCCCACGCCGCCCAGATCGCGCCGGTCGACGTTCGCATACACGTCGAACACCGGCCAGACATTGTAGTGATTCACGATCACCGGAGCATAAGTTCCGTTTCACCGTCACCAGGTTCGACAGCAAGTTGCGTGGTGCCCGCCATGGCCCCCGGATTTCCATAGGCCTGCGGATGCGCCGTTCGGTGATGCGCCGACGAAGCTGTTCGCCGCCGCCGACGCTCCCGCCTGCGATCCCGGCGTGGTGCTGCTCACCACGCTGGTCATCGGCGAGATCGGCGTGCGCAGCAGCGCGTCCAGCGAATCGATCCGGTATTGCGGCGTCTGCACGCCAACGCTGTAGCTGACGCCGTTCGCCCAGTTCAACCAGTAATTCGGCGCCACCGTGCCGCTGCCGCTGAGCGAGATCAGCATGCTGCTGGTGACGTCGCGCTGCGTCAAACCCAGTTGCGCGGCTTTCTCGCGATCCACGTTCAGGTCGATCTCCGGCTGCGTCGACCACCTGGTGCACGTGCACGTCGGCCGCGCCTGGAATGCTGCGCGATCCGTCGCGCCAGCTTCTGGGCGATCTTGTAATTCGCTTCCGCGTTCCGTCCCACCACCTGCAGATCGATCGGCGCCGGGCAGGCCGAAGTTCACAATCTGGCTGGTGATGTTCGGCGGGCTGGAAGAAGAAAGTCATGTCCGGGAACTTCTCGCGCAGCCGCTTGCGCAGCTTCACCTCGTAGTCGCGCGTCGGCGCGTGCTTCTCTTTGTTCAACGAAATCAGCATCTCGCCGTCGGCGCTGGAGATGGTCGGAATGTCTCCTTGTGCGATGGCCGGCCAACTGTTCGGGATGCCGATGTTGTCGATCAGCATGTCGATCTCATCCGCCGGAATCACGGCCCGGATCTCCTGCTCCAACTCGGCGAACCGCACCTCGGTCTCTTCGATGCGCGTGCCCGCCGGACCGCGCGCATGCAGCCGCATCTGCCCCGCATCCACGTGGGGAAAGAAATCCTCGCCCACCAGAAAGCCGAGCCCCAGCGAAGCGATCGAGAACCCCATGAACGCCGCCAGGACCCGCCCGCGATGGCGCAGCGACCAATCGAGCAGTCCCATATAACGGAAGCGCAGCCCTTCGAACATGGCGTTGAACAGATGATGTACCCGCTTCAGGACTCCTTCGCGTTTTGGCTGCAGGCCTTTGGCTTCCCTGTAGAAATCGATTTCAGTCTCCAGAAGGTGCACCATCATGGTCGGGACCAGCGTGCGCGACAGCAGATACGAAGCCAGCATCGCGAACACCACCGCCATGGCCAGCGGCGTAAACAGATACCGCGCCGTTCCGGTCAGCAGCAACACCGGCACGAACACGATGCAGATCGAAAGCGTCGCCACAAACGTCGGAACCGCGATCTGCGACGCGCCATCCAGCACCGCGCGCACCATCGGCTTCCGCATGCGCGATATTGCGGTGCGTGTTCTCGATCTCCACCGTGCGCGTCGTCCACCAGGATGCCGACCGCCAGCGCCAGGCCTCCCAGCGTCATCACGTTGATGGTCTCGCCCAGCAGGCTCAGGATGCACAGCGAGGTCAGGATCGAAAGCGGAATCGAAATGCACACGATCAGCGTGCTGCGCCAGCTTCCCAGAAACAGCAGGATCATCAGGCCCGTGAGGCCGGCGGCAATCAGCGCCTCGCGCACCACGCCCTGGATGGAAGCCCGCACGAAAACCGACTGGTCCGCCAGCGCGACCACCTTCAGTTCCGGCGGAACATTGGCCAGAATCCGCGGCAGCGCCGCCTTCACCGCATTCACGATGGCCAGCGTGGAGGCTTTGCCGTTGCGCGTGATCGTGATCAGCACGCCGCGCGATCCGTTGGTGCGCACGATATTGTTCTGCACGGAATAGCCGTCGTGCACCTGCGCCACGTCCTTGATGTAGACCGTCGCGCCGTTGACCGTCTTGATGGGCAGATTGTTCAACTCGTCCAGGATCGTAGGGCTGCTGTTGACCCGGACCTGGTATTCGGTGTTCGCCAGCTTCGCCGTGCCCGCGGGCAGAATCAGGTTCTGCAGGTTAATGGCATTCGACACGTCGATCGGCGAAAGCTGTTTGGCGTACAGCTCGTCGAGATTCAAATCCACCATCACGGCGCGCTGTTTTCCGCCGAACGGATAAGAAACCGATGCGCCCTGCACCGTCCCGAGCGGCGTGCGGATGAAGTTGTTGCCGATGTCGAAGATTTCCTGTTCGCGTCAGAGTGTTGCTCGAAAGCCCCAGCTGCAGGACCGGAACGCTGGCCGCGTCGTACTTCAGAACGTTGGCCGGAAACATTCCCGGCGGCATCTGGCGCAGCGCCGTGTTCATGGTAGCGGTTACCTGCGCCACCGCCATGTCGATCTTGACGTTGGGATGAAAGAAGATCCGGACCACCGCGTAGCCGCTGTACGATTGCGATTCGATGTGCTCGATGTCGTTGACGTTCGAAGTCAGGCTGCGCTCGAACCCGGTGACGACGCGCTTTTCCATCTCCTCCGGCGACAGCCCCGAGTACACCCACAGCACGCTGACGATCGGAATGTCGATGTAGGGAAAGATATCGACCGGCATGGTAACGATGGCGGTGCCGCCGAGGATGGCGATCAGCACAGCCATCACGACGAACGTATAAGGGCGGCCGAGAGCGAGGCGAACAATCCACATAACTGATTAATTCTCCGGACAGGAGAAGTATACATCGAGCCATAAACGCAGCGCGGACGGCCTCGCCAGTCACAGCACTTTTCAACTGAAGCTAAAGCACTTACGCAATTCCCCCGTCACCGAACCTGTAAGCTGAAAGTAGAATGGAGTTACCAACACCGCAAGAACCTCGCAAACGTCATTCCAGCCCGCAGAAGCAAAACAACCAAACGAACCCGAGACTCAGTAACCCGCCCCATACCAACACCTTACAGCCACTTATTCGTGTTCATTCGTGTTCATTCGTGGCCCAATGTTTTCGCGAAACAGGGGCGCTAGCTTGACCCGACTGGAACTCCGCCGCGTTTCCAAAATCTACCAAAGCTCCGATCAGCCCATCGCCGCGTTGCACGACGTTTCCTTCGCATTCGAACCTGGCGTGGTGACCGCGCTCCTCGGACGCAGCGGCTGCGGCAAGACCACCCTGCTCAACATGGTGGGCGCGATGGACTTTCCCACGTCCGGCGAAGTTCTGGTAGACGGCCGCGCAACTTCCTCGCTTGGCGATGCAGCTCTGACCGCCCTCCGCCGCACCCATATTGGCTTCGTTTTTCAGTTTTTCCAACTCCTGCCGACCCTGACCGTCCTGGAAAACGTGGAACTGCCCCTGCTGCTGGCCGGCGCGCGCGACACCGGCAAGACCGCGCTCGAGCGTCTCGCCTGGGTAGGGCTCCAATCGCGCGCCGCCGCCCTGCCGCACCAACTCTCCGGCGGACAGCAGCAGCGCGTCGCCATCGCCCGTGCCCTGGTGCACCGGCCGTCCATTCTGGTCGCCGACGAACCCACCGGCAATCTCGACACCGCCAGTGGTGACGCGGTCCTGAAACTGATCCGCCAGTCCGCGGAGGAGTTCGGCGCTACGGTCGTGATGGCAACTCACAGCGCCGAGGCGGCATCTATCGCCCAAACCCGCATCCGCCTGCGCGATGGCCACATTGAGAGCGTCGAGCAACTGTGATTCGTCTCTTCATCACGCTGATTCTCCGTCCGCTGCGACGGGACCTCCTGCGCACCAGCCTCACCGTTCTGGCGGTAGCGCTAGGTGTAGGAGTAGTCATCGCGATCGAACTGGCGGGAGACGCGGCCGGAGGCTCATTCGAATCTTCGCTCCAGTCCGTAACCGGCAAAATCGACCTGCAAATCATAGCCAACGGAGGTCTCGACGAGCGCATCATCGGCAAACTCGACGCCCTCCCCATCAACGCAAAATTCTGCCCGATCCTGCAGCTCCAATCCGTCTACGTCGCCGTTGACCCGTTTTCTTGTAACACAGACTTCAGTCTGTCCGCGCGAAGCGCGAAACTCGCGCCCATCACCATCAACGGCCACAAAGTAGACCCCCTGGCAAAAGGTGACGATTACACAGTCTTAGACATAGCCGACGCCCAAACCATATTCCAAACCTACGGACGCCTGGACCGCATAGACATCTTCCTCAACCCCAAACAAAACCTGGAAGCAGCCGAACGCCAAATCCGGTCCATCCTCCCCGCAGGCTACGAACTCCTGAAGCCCGGCGCACGCAGCGACGAGAACCGGCGCATGTTGCGAGCTTTTCGCTGGAACCTGCGCGTCCTCAGCTACATCTCGCTCGTGGTTGGCGCCTTCCTCATCTACAACACCATCTCCATCAGCGTTGTCCGGCGCCGTACTGAGATCGGCATCCTGCGCGCCCTCGGGACCTCGCGCCCGGCGGTCTTTCTCCTCTTCCTGAGCGAGGCCATCCTCCTGGGTCTCGCGGGTTCGCTGCTGGGCCTGGCCTTCGGACGCGTCATGGCGCAGGCCACCGTCGGTCTCATTTCGCAGACGGTCTCGGCGCTGTACACCAGCAGCCGGCCCGGCGCCATCGAACTCACCTGGATCTCGTGCCTCGAAGCCCTCGGAGCCGGCACGCTGGTGGCGATCTTCTCCGCCGCCGCACCGGCCCGCGAGGCGATGCGCGTGACCCCGGCCGAAGCCATGAGCCGTGGGTCGCGTGAACACGAAGCCCGCTTGCACGTTATGCGTGACGCGGTCATCGCCGCCTGCCTCGCTATTCTGGCGCTCCTGGCCTCGCGCGGTGAACCGGTCGACGGCAAGCCCATCTGGGGCTACCTCGCGACGCTGCTGTCGATCGGTGTCGCGGGCTTCCTCTCGCCGTTAACGGTGCTCGGGATTGTCGTCGCCTTTCGCGGGCTGGCTCGCCGCATCTTCCAAGCCCCGGGACTTCTTGCCGCGCGCAGCCTGACCGCCTCGCTCGCCCGTACGTCCATCGTCGTCGGCGCGCTGGCCACCGCTATTGCCATGATGATCAGCGTCGCCATCATGGTCGGCAGCTTTCGCGAAACGGTACTCCTCTGGCTCGACACGCAACTTCGCGCCGACCTCTACGTTGCTCCCGTGGGCCCCTCGGGCGCAGGAGTCATACCACCGCTGCCGCGCCAAGTTCCACGGATTGCCGCGCAAGTTCCAGGCGTCGCCGACACAGACGTCCTCTATGCCATGGAGTTCCGCTACGGACTGGACCGCGCTACGCTCGGCGGTATCGATACCGCGGTCTTGCTTCGCTATGGCCATCTCCGGTTTCTTTCCGGGGAAGGGAATCACGATGCTGTCCTGGCGTCGTTGCCCGGCCGTGATCGCGTCATCATCTCCGAGCCCTTTGCCAACAAGCACAACCTCCGCACCGGCGACACGTTGCGTCTCAATCTCGGCGCCACGCGGGTCTCCCTGCACATCGCCGGCGTCTATTACGACTATTCGAGCGACCGCGGCTTCGTCATGCTGGACCGCTCGACCCTTCTCAAGTACCTGCCGGACCGTCCGCCCACCAACCTCGCGATCTACGTCAAGCCGGGCGCAAGTGTGGACCTCGTGCGAAATCGCGTCCGCACCGCGCTCTCCGGCTACGCGGTCAACATCGCACCCAACGCAGCGCTTCGCCGCGCCGCGATGGCGGTCTTCGACCGCACCTTCGCCATCACCTGGGCGCTCGAAGGCGTCGCCATCATGGTGGCGATGCTGGGCGCAGCCAACTCTCTGCTGGCGCTGGTCCTCGACCGTCGCCGGGACCTTGGGCTTCTCCAATATCTCGGAGCAGCCGGAGGACAACTCCGCGGCATGATTCTGGTGGAAGCCGGGTTGATCGGACTCATGGCTTCGGCCCTCGGCCTGGCCCTCGGATCGGCTCTTTCCCTCCTGTTGATTTACGTCATTAACAAGCAAAGCTTCGGCTGGACCATCCAATTTCATCCACCGTTCACATTGGTCGGGGGCGCGCTTCTGCTAGTCTGGAGTTTCACGGTTCTGGCCGGCCTGTACCCGGCGCGGGTGGCATCGCGCCTGAACCCAATCGAAGTGATACACGAAGAATAGATGAGCATTCCAGATAAAAATCGTAATCCAGGCACGCGCAACATCGCGATCATTGCCCACGTCGACCACGGCAAAACTACCCTTGTCGACGCCATGTTGAAACAATCCGGCATCTTCCGTGTCAACGAAGAAGTCGCCGACCGCGTAATGGATTCGAATGAATTAGAACGCGAGCGCGGCATCACCATCCTCGCCAAGATCACCGGCGTGGTTCACGACGGCATCAAGATCAACATCGTCGATACGCCCGGCCACAGCGACTTTGGCGGCGAAGTGGAGCGCGCGCTCAAGATCGCCGACGGCGTACTGCTGCTGGTTGACGCCAGTGAGGGCCCGCTGCCGCAGACCCGCTACGTGCTGTCGAAGGCCTTGGAGGCGCACCTGACGCCCATCGTGGTGATCAACAAGATCGACCGCCCCGATGCGCGCGCCGCCGAGGTGCTCAACGAGATCTACGACCTGTTTATCG
This sequence comes from Terriglobia bacterium, assembly GCA_963747535.1. Classification (GTDB taxonomy): domain Bacteria; phylum Acidobacteriota; class Terriglobia; order Bryobacterales; family Bryobacteraceae; genus CAVVFX01. The sequence continues at coordinate 494,954 of CAVVFX010000020.1, read as the reverse complement.
ATCTCGACGCGGAAGAAGATCAGCTCGACTTTCCGGTCCTCTACGCGATATCCAAGCTGGGCATCGCCAAAACCAGTATGGAAGATCCCTCCACCGATCTCCGCCCCTTGTTCGACGCGATCCTGGAGCATATTCCCCATCCCGCGGGCGACCAGGACGAAGTTCTGCAGATGCTGGTAGCCAATCTCGACTACAGCGACTACCTCGGCCGCCTGGCTATCGGACGCGTATTTGAAGGCACGCTGCGGTTAGGCGACGAGGTCGCCATCTGTAAGCTCGATGGCGAGATACACAAGACCAAGATCACCAAGCTGTACTCCTTCGAAGGACTGAAGCGAGTCGACGAGACCGTGGGCCATCCCGGCGACATGCTGGCCATCGCCGGCGTGGAAGGCATCACCATCGGCGACACCGTGACCAGCGCCGAGACTCCCCGTCCGCTGCCCCGTATTCAGATCGACGAACCCACCATCGGGATGATGTTCACCATCAACACGTCGCCGTTCTCCGGACGCGAGGGACAGTTTGTGACCTCGCGCAATCTGCGCGACCGGCTCGATAAGGAACTGCTGACCAACGTCTCGATTCGCGTCGAAGAGGCCGGCGGACCGGACGCGTTCAAAGTGATGGGCCGCGGCGAATTGCAACTCGCCATCCTGATCGAAATGATGCGCCGCGAAGGCTTCGAAATGATGGTAGGGAAACCCGAGATCATCACCAAGACCATCAATGGCAAGATCAGCGAGCCGGTCGAGCACCTGGTGATCGATTGCCCCGAAGCCTTTTTGGGGGTCGTCATCGAAAAGCTGGGCGCGCGCAAGGGCAAGATGGCCAAGATGGTGAACAACGGTTCGGGTCGCGTTCGGCTCGAGTTTCATATCCCCTCGCGCGGCTTGATCGGACTGCGCAGCGAGATCCTGACCGACACCCGCGGGACCGCGATTCTGAATTCCCTCTTCCATGGCTACATCGAGTGGCAGGGAGAAATCGAGAGCCGTCCGACCGGATCGCTGGTTTCCGACCGGGCCGGCAAAGCCACCGGCAACGCCATCTTCAACCTGCAGGAACGCGGCGAGATCTTCGTAGCACCCGGCACCGAAGTGTACGAGGGCATGATCGTCGGCGAGAACGCGCGAGAGAAAGATCTCGACGTCAATATCGTCAAAGAGAAGAAGCTGACCAACATGCGCGCGTCGACGTCGGATGAAGCTATTCGGCTGATCCCGCCCAAGCTGATGAATCTGGAGCAAGCCATCGAACACATCCGCAGCGACGAAATGGTCGAAGTAACCCCGCAATCCATCCGCCTGCGCAAGAAGATCCTGAAAGCCAACATGCGCTAACTCCGACAAACTAAACCCCGTCTGACTCGTGGGGCAGACCATCGTTTTATGTGGTCTGCCCGGCTGCGCAGCAGCCGCCTGGAGAAGGCCAAAGGCCTGGCCAAAGGCCTACTCCACATGTTCGTCCAGAGCCGCTATCGTATCCTGAAACTTGCTCCTGGTAGCCCTTCTCGCAGCCGTAGCAGTCGCGGCGATCGTCCTCTTCGCCGTGCCGCCGGCATGGTTCCCCGCGCCCATCTCAGCCCTGGCCTCCGCCTTCGACGTGCAATTCCAACGGACCCTCTGGCTGACCGGCTTCGCCTTTCTGGCCATACAAATACTGCTCATCCTCATCGTGCTCCGTTATCGACAGAACGGCAAAGCCCCCGCTAGGTTCACCGGCAACCGTCGTCTCGAACTCCTCTGGACCGCCGTAACCGCGCTACTCTACTTCGGACTCGCCTTAATGGGCATGCCCATATTCACCGTCCCGCGTCTCGGGCCCGAGCCTCCCGCTTCGGAGATCATCGAAGTCAACGCACACCAGTTCGCCTGGAACTTCCGCTATCCCGGTCCCGACGGAAAGTTCGGCCGCACGGATCTCCGCCTGATCAGCGATGCCGGCGGCAATCCGCTGGGCCTCGATCCGTCGGACCCCTCGGGCAAAGACGATATCGTAGTATCGACGCTGCGCGTGCCGGTAGGACGCGACATCGTCCTCACGCTGAAATCGCGCGACGTCATCCACGATTTCTTCGTGCGCGAGCTGCGCGTCAAACAGGACGTCGTTCCTGGCATGGACATCCCGTATCGATTTCGGGCGGACCGCACCGGAGCTTTCGAAATTGCCTGTGCCGAATTGTGTGGGCTGGGGCACAGCCAGATGCGCGCGGTGATGTTGGTGATGCCCGCGGCGGATTACGATCGATGGAAGAAGAACCCGGTTCCCCATTAACCACGCGATTGACCACGCGTCCGCGCGCACCATGGTACTCGTCGGATCATCGCTCCGTCGCCAGACTCTACTTCTTCCTCGCTCTGATCGCGGTCCTCACCGGCCAGGTGCTCTCGCTGATCATGCGGTTTCATCTGGTGCATCCTGACGCCAAGGTACGCTGGTTCGAGAGCCTCTGGCCCACCGGCGCGCCCAGTGGTGTGATGACGCCTGAACTGTACCTCTCCATCCTCACGCTGCACGGTACCCTCATGGTCTTCTTCGTTCTGACTACCGCGCCCATGGGAACCTTCGCCAATCTGGTGCTCCCGGAACAGCTCGGCGCCGCGCACATGGCCTATCCGCGGCTCAACGCCATCTCGTTCTGGATCATCGCGGCATCTTTCGCCGTGCTCATCGCATCCTTCGTCGGACCCGGCGGCGGACCGCTCTCCGGTTGGACCGCCTATCCGCCTCTGAGCGCCATCGGAGCCATCACCGGTCCTGGCGAGGGCCTCGGACAAACCCTCTGGCTCGTGAGTATCGCCATCTTCTGCATCGGATCCCTTCTCAGCTCCATCAACATCATCGCCACCGTGATCGACCACCGCGCCCCGGGTATGGCCTTGATGGAGATACCGCTCACCTGCTGGAACTGGTTCATCACCGCCATCCTGGGACTTCTCTCGTTCTCCGTGCTCCTGCCCGCCGGACTTTTGATCCTGCTGGACCGTCTCGCCGGAACCAGCTTCTTCGTCCCCGCCGGCCTGCGCGTGGGAGACCAGATCATTCAGGGCGGAGGTGGATCGCCCCTCTTATGGCAGCACCTCTTCTGGTTCTTCGGCCATCCAGAGGTTTACATGGCGATCCTGCCCGGCTTCGGAGCCATCTCGGTGATTCTCTCAGTCTTTTCGAGGAAGGCGATCTTCGGTTACCGGGCGATGGTCACTTCCACCGTTGCGATCGCCGCGCTCGGGATGCTGGTCTGGGGACACCACATGTTCATTAGCGGCCTGAACCCATATTCGTCGCTCGCGTTTGCCGTCCTGACGCTAGCCATTGCGGTTCCCTCATCGGTGAAAACGTTCAACTGGCTGGCGACTCTCTGGGGCGGACAGATCGAACTCACCTCTCCCATGCTTTACGCGCTGGGCTTCATCTCCATATTCGTGACCGGCGGACTCAGTGGCATCGTCGTCGGCCAGCCGGGACTCGATCAGTATTTCCACGACACCTACTTTGTCGTCGCCCATTTCCACATCATCATGGGTGTCGCCGGTATCTTTACGATCTTCGCCGCCACCGCCTACTGGTTCCCGCTGCTCTTCGGACGGATGATGAACGAGACGCTCGGGAAATGGCACTTCTACCTGACCTTCGTCGGAGTCTACGCCGTCTTTCTGCCCATGCACTTCGCGGGCTTCGCCGGCAATCCCCGCCGCTACGCCGACTTCACCACCTTCGACTTCCTGGCCCCGCTGATGCCTCTGCATCGTTGGATTACCCATGCCGCCTACTTCACGGCCGCGGTCCAGCTGATCTTTCTGGCGAACCTGGTATGGAGCGCCCGGCGAGGAAAAATAGCGTCCCGCAATCCCTGGAATGCCCCCGGCCGCGAATGGACCTGACCCGCGAAGAATTCTGTACTGTAGTTGGAATCTTCGCGCGCCGCGACGATTTCCCAGGATGGCATCTCATATCCGTGAGTTGGAGGTCCTCTGCGACCTCCGCGAATCTCTGCGCCTCCGCGTCAAGAATCTGCCGCCGCACTGTCAACCGGCCTACCCAACCGCGGCTTCCCGTCGGGCTGCGCTCAGATGAAACGCAGAGGCGCCGCGGTTCGCAGAGGTCGCAGAGCGCTCCCTGGGCCCAAATTGGAAGCCCAGTTTGGGCAATGCCTCTCCGCAAATCCTCACGCATTTGTAGCACAGAACTTCTCACGATCCTTCGGTATAGTGGAACGATTGCGATGCCAATGACATGGAGTCCGGAGCGCTCCATGGCGCCTGAATACATGGATTCGGATGGTGTTCCTGAAGCCGACCGCGCGGCCTTCCATCGGGACCTCGCCCTGATCCACCGGTTGCTTGGCAATTTGAAGCCGATAACTGAGCGCATCCGCCGGACGCCTCAGCCAGTACGTTCCGTGATCGACATCGGATGCGGCGACGGCGCGGTGCTGGCCCGGATTCGCGAAGCCCTTGGAACCGAGGTCACCGGGATCGACCTCCGGCCGCCGGAGCAGGATGTGCATGGCGTGCCGATCCTGCGGTGCGATGCCACTCGCGACGAACTCCCGCCGGCCGACGTGGCCATCTCAATGCTGACCCTGCACCACTTGACCGACGAGCAGGTAGTGTGCGTGGTCCGCAACGTCGCCCGTTCGTGCCGGCGTTTGATCTGCCTGGATCTGGTGCGTCACCCGTTGCCGTTTGCCCTTTTCAGCCTGTTTATCGGACCCCTGATCCACCGGGCCGCGGCCGATGATGGACGCCAGTCGATTCGCCGGGCCTTCAAACCCGCCGAACTCCGGGCTCTCGTGTCGCATGCGCTCGCCGGCACCGGCGCCACCTTCGAGCACGAAGTTTCACGCTACTACGCCAGCCAGATCATCGACATCCGATTCTGAAGTCGCGAATTGAGTCACACCGTCTTCCCTCTAGTAGAACCGACAACTTAACCCAGCCACCGACCCCGGCACCCTTTAATATGAAGACAACTGTGGGGCAGACTTTAGCCTGTGCGTCGGCCGGCGAAGCAGGCCAAGAAGGAGACATCAGTTATGTAACGGTAAAACAAGGCCGAACGCCGGGCCATGAGAGTACCGGATTCAGGACGCGCCACAGACTCAAAACTTCTGTCTCACAATTGGCCCCTGGTTTGCTATCTGGAAACGGAACACAGGTAACACCCGTCCTGTAAAGCACGAACTGTAACCTCGTGTGCTAACCTGAACGTTCACCCATTTAAAGGAGTTTTTTCAAGCATGTTTCAATCTGTGGTCTTGAGGACCGGTTTGCTGTGCCTCGCCCTCTCTTCTCTCAGCAGCCTGGCGTTCGCGCAGGCCAAGGTAGCCGTCATCAATCTACAGCGCGCGGTTCTCGAGTCGAACGAGATCAAGAAGGCCTCCGTGGCCCTGGAAGCCAAGTATAAGCCCCGCCAACAGGAGCTTGAAAAGCTTCAGCAGGACATCGAGAAGATCCAGCAGACCCTGCAGGCCGGACAGGGCAAGCTGACGCCGCAGGGCGAAGCCGATTTGACTGCCGAAGGTACGCGGAAACAGACTACATTGACCCGCAGGAGCGAGGATCTGCAGAAGGAAGTAGAGGCGGAGCGGAACGAGATCCTGGGCAAGAGCAGCAAACAAATGCAGGAAGTGGTTGCAAAGCTGGCCGCCGACAAGGGGTACGATATCGTTGTGGACGTTTCCACTACGGTTTTCTTTAAGCCTGCGCTTGAGATTACTACCGACGCGATAGCGGCTTACAACACGGCTTACCCAGCCAAATAACCGAGAGCCTATGGCAGGCTACCTGGATCAATACGGCGCTGGCGACGAGCGACGCGCGAAAATCATCAAGCGCACCGTCGCAGTGGTGATTGCTGCGATCGTTTTCACATTTTTGCCCTGGTATCTTTTCAAAAATCATTCGCAAGAGCGAATCGTGAGGAACTTTCTCGGCCTGGTGCGCCAGCACGACTACCCGTCCGCCTATAAGGCCTGGGGCTGCGGCGACCCGCGCGCATGCGACGGTTATCCTTACGACCGGTTCCTGGAAGACTGGGGCGAGAAAAGCTCGGTCGATCAGAAGATCTTGCGGATTGAGGACAGCGAGTCCTGCGGGTCCGGGGTTATGCTAACTGTGCGGGCCAACCGTGACCGCCAGGACACACTGTGGGTTGAAAAATCCAGCGATACGATCTCGTTCGCGCCCATGCCGGTCTGTCCCAGCAAGAGCTTTTGGGGTATGGCGGCACACCTTACCCTGGGAAAACTGCGTAAGCCGTTTTTGAATTGATCCATAATAGTTCCGATTAGAGCCGCATCACGATTACGAAGGGAAATCGCATGAGCACTTCGACAACGACGGGCGCCGGGCTGGAAGGCGTAGTAGCAGGCGAGTCCGAGATTTGTTACATAGATGGGATCGCGGGCATACTGAGCTACCGCGGGTTTAACATCCACACCCTGGCGGAGCACGCCAAGTTCGAGGAGGTGATTTACCTTCTCTGGAACGGCAGCCTGCCGAAACAGGCTGAACTGGAAAAGCTGAAAGCTGACTTGACGGCCCATCGGGCAATCCCCCAGCCGGTGGTCGATTTCCTGGGCGCCAACGGGACCGCGCCTCCCATGGACGTCTTACGGACAGCCGTGTCCATGCTAAGCCTCTACGATCCCATTGCGCGCGATATGACGCCCGAGGCCAACGAACTCAAGGCCGTGAAGCTCATGGCCCAGACCGCGACCATCGTAACCACGTTTGACCGCTTGCGGAAAGGCCTGCCGGTGATCGAGGGCGACCCGAATCTCCGGCTGGGCGCGAATTTCCTCTATACCCTGACGGGGAAACGGCCCGACGACGTCATGGAGCGGGCCTTCGGTGTCGCGTTGATCCTCCATGCGGATCACGAACTGAACGCCTCCACCTTTGCCGCCCGCGTGACGGCCGCGACGTTGTCCGATATCTATTCCGCGGTAACTTCGGCGATCGGGGCGTTGAAAGGCCCGCTCCACGGCGGCGCGAACGAAGACGTCATCAAGATGCTTTTGGCCGTGGGCACTCCGGAGAAGGCCGTAGCCAAAGCGCAGGACATGATGGCCCGCAAGAGCAAGATCCCCGGCTTCGGGCATCGCGTGTATCGCACCGAGGATCCGCGGGCCACGCACCTGCGCGTGATGTCCGAGGAATTGGGCAAGCGAACCGGGCAGGAGGCACTTTACCTCATGTCCAAGCGCGTGGAGGAGACTGTGCGGGCGGAAAAGAAGCTCAACCCTAATGTTGACTTCTATTCGGCGTCCACCTACTACTCGTTGGGGATTCCGATCGACCTGTTCACCCCGATTTTCGCGGTGAGCCGCATGTCCGGCTGGACTGCCCATATCCTGGAGCAGTACACCAATAACCGCCTGATCCGTCCGCGTGCCGAATACCTCGGCAAGCCCGATGGGCAGCCCTGGGTACCGATCGAAAGCCGCTAAAACGATGGCAATCGCATCCGGAATCTCGCTGGAAGAATACCTCCACACGGAGTACGAGCCGGACTGCGATTACGTCGACGGCGCGCTGGAGGATCGCAACGTGGGACAAAAAAAACATGGTGAAACGCACACCGCAATCGCCGCCTACTTTTTCAACTTGAGGAAACGCCTGGGCGTCCGCGTGGTGACTGAGCTCCGAATGCGCGTATCGGCAACCCGCGTGAGAATCCCCGACGTCGCAATTGTGGATGACCGCGATACCGACGAGGTCAATCAAACGCCTCCGCTATTATGCATCGAGATCCTCTCTCCGGACGATCGCTTCAGCCGCCTCTCGAAAGTCCTCGCCGACTACCTCGCGTTCGGTGTTCCCATGATCTGGATCATCGATCCCTACGATCGGGAGGCCTTCGTGGTCACGCAGGAAAACCCGGCGCCGCAGCCCTGCACTGAGCTCCGCTGGAAAGATGTCGCAATCCAGTTGAACGAGATTCTTCCGGAGTAAAACTATGGACGAGAAGGCTTATTACAACGAGTCGCAGACCACCAAGCAGGCGCAGCTGAACTGCCCGTTCTGCCGGACGTCCGACACCTACGATATCCGCTGGCTGGTGCGCAAGAAGAAGGACCGTCTTCCCGGCGGCGGCGACGAACGCGACCGGGCCAAGTTCGCTAAATTCCAGAGCTACATGGTGCTGCTCGACGACAAAGCAGCCTGCAAGAACCTGCGATGCCGTAAGCGCTTCGATATTTCCGGCATCAAGACAACCGCATATTTGACAGAATAGGCTGTTGGCGACCCGCGATCTTCTCATCATTGTTGCGGCCGTGCTGCTTCTGCGCTTGCCGTTCCTGAACCAGGCAGTCCAGGGCGACGAATCGACGTTCCTGGCAGCCGCGGCGCATGCGCAGATCGATCCGCTGCATCCCAATCACACCCACTACATCTTCACTTTCGTCGAGCGCGACGTCGATCTGCAGGGCGGTTCGCACCTGCCCATGGACGCATGGGTCCTGGCCGGGTTGATCGCGATTTTCGGCGCAGTGAGGGAAGTTCCGTTCCATGCCGCGTACATCGTATTTTCGCTGCTCGCGGCGCTGGCGATGTATGCTCTCTCGCGACGATTCTCACCGCAGCCGCTATGGGCCACGCTGCTGTTTCTCGCGGTGCCTGCGTTCGTGGTCAACGGAGGGTCATTCGAAGCCGATGTTCCGCACCTGGCCTTCTTCCTGTGCGGGACGGCCTGTTTCATTACCGCCGCGGAACGGCGAAGCGTGGCGTGGGCCGGCCTCTCCGCCGTCTTTCTGAGCTGCGCGGCACTCACCGTGATGCAGGCGCAGGTTGCCGCACCCATCCTCCTCGTCTATGTCTGGCTGTACGCGCGAGGTTGGACGGCCGGATGGATCGTGGCCTTCTCGCCTTGCGCCGCCCTGGCGGCCTGGGAGGTCTTCGAGCGCATCACCAGCGGCGCGTTTCCCTTCGCACTGACGGCCCGCTACGTAAACCAGCAGGGCTGGGACAGGGTCGCTCCGAAGTTGCTCAGTGCCGCGGGCCTGCTCATGCACCTGTGGTTCATCGTGTTCCCATTGTTGTTCGTGGCCGGCGTCTTGGCAGCGTGGCGTCGGCGCGATCGCGACACCGCGTTTCTGGCCGCCTGGATCGCCATCGGTCTCGCGGCAGCGTGTGCGCTTTTCTTCGACGGCTCTGCGCGATATCTGCTGCCGATTGCGGCCCCTGTCGCGATTCTGGCGTCCTTCGCGCGCCGTTCCTGGGTGATCCTTGGCTTCGCCTTGCAGATGTCCCTGTCGCTCGGTCTGGCAATCGCTAACTATCAGCATTGGGACGCCTATCGCGAGTTCGCGCAGGATGTCGTCCGCCAGGCTGCGGGACACCGGACCTGGATCAATTCCGAATGGGGCTTGCGGCACTATATGGAAGATGCCGGAGCGCGGGTAGCCACTCCGAAGCAATTCATTCCACCGGGCGACGTGGTGGTGTGGAGCGAACTGGTGCATCCGGTGCCGCTCCAGCATCCCGGCGAACTGGTTGTGCCAATCCTGCAGAAGGAGGTTCGTCCGTGGATGCCGTTCCGCATTATCGGGCTGGAATCGCCTTCGGGCTTCTCCTCGATTCATGCAGGCTTTGCGCCGTTTGGCATTGGGACCGGCCTGGTCGACCGCATCCACGCCGATCTCTACAAAGAAGCCAAACCGACTCTTCAGGACCTCCCGATGAGTGCACCGGAAGCGGAGGCGCAGATCGTATCGGGGATCTTTGGCCTGGAGGACGGATCGTGGCGTTGGACCTCAGGGACGGCGACTGTGACCCTCGTGAGTCCCGCTGTGGCGGAGCCGCTGCATGCCGGTTTCCGCGTGCCGGACAACGCGCCGGCGCGGAAGGTGTCCTTGCTGCTGGACGGCCAACTCGCTTCTTCCGAGACGCTGCCGGGCCCGGGAACGTACCGCATCGTAACGCCGCCGCAGAAGGCGAAAGCTGCGACCAGCGTGGTGACCCTGCAGGTGGATCGCACCTTCTCGGCCCCGGGCGATTCGCGCGAGTTGGGCATCGTCCTGCTCGATCTGGGCTGGGGCAAGTGAGGGCACGGGCCGTAGTTTCGTATCATCGAGATATATGAGTTCCGAACGCATCGTTCATTGTGTGAAACTCCAGCGCGACTTGCCCGGACTGGACGAGATTCCATTCGAAGGCCATCCGCTGGGCCGGCGCATCTACGACAACGTGTCGAAAGAAGCGTGGAAGGGCTGGGTCGAGCACATGAAGATGCTCATGAATGAATACCGGCTCAACTTGGGGACCAAGGAAGCACAGGAATTCGTGATCCAGCAAATGGAAAATTACTTCTTCGGCGCGGGCGCAACCCCACCGCCCGACTACGTCCCGCAAAAGCACTAAAATCCTTGTGTGACAGACTTTAGTCTGTCCGCCAACTCAGGGTTTTTGGGCAGCCGGGTGATACTGGAACAACTCGAAGATGGGACGCCCATTCTCGTCAGGATAGGTCTTGATAACCTGCTTCGTCATGCCGTTCTTCGCGGCGATGGCATCTATCTTGTCATCAACGCCCGTGTAGACTTCCAGCCCTTTGATGTGCCCCAGGAACACCACGCCTTCCTTGTCCATTTTGGCCAGTGCTTCCTGGGGAGCTTTCTCGTCTACGTTGACGAAGCCCATAGGCACCGTTGCGCGTTCCAGGACGCGAAGGGGCACAATCGTCCCCCAATCGATACCGTCGATCTCGCCGTAGTGAGACTGCACTAAATCCGCCGACAGCGGGTACAGCGCGTTAGTCCAGTTGACATAGGGGCCATCGCGGATGAATTGCGCCAGGTACTCGTTCGTGACCAGTATATTCTTCACGGCAAAGATTCCGACAATCGCGCATAGCACCGGAATCCCAATCTTATTCGGCAACCGGCGCGAAGCTTCTGCGAGCGGCAGCGCGAGAAACATCAACGGCATAGGCCACAGCAGAATGACGTGGTGCACCGACGTGCCGCATTTCTTGGTGATCAGCATGAGGGCCCACCCGGCCGCGCAAAAGATCAGCGCGAAAAGCATCGGCCGCCAGGCGCTCGTGCGCCAGGCGAAGGGGATCAGCAGAATGCCGAGTCCGTAGGCCCAGAGCATGTAATTCTTCTGCGTGATTCCGGTGTTCTCGCGCAACTCGAGCGAGGTTTCCTCAAGGTCCGTACGTGCCTCTCGTGCAGGCTGTACCCAATCGTCATAGACGATGTACATGAACATCGCGTGACCGTCGATCGTGCGATGCGCCGCTTCCACCTTTTCGTCGAATTGATCAAAGGAAAAGGTCGCATTCTCACCCAGCGTCGAATTGGGCTTATGCACGTTATACATGATGAACGGCATGGCGCCGATCACAAAACTGCCCGCCGCAATTGCCAGGTTCCGTGTCGTGACGCGCTGCCGGATGTACTTCGGATAAATCACCAGGCAGGCGACGGCCAACCCTCCGGCGAGCCAGAAGAACAGCGCCTTCTCCCACAACGCAACGCCGCAAAGGAATGACGCGAGGGCGAGGAGAGCCGGCTTTCCGGTTTCGTGATAGAGAATGAAGGCCAGCATTACAGCGACCAGGAAGAAATGCTGCAAAGCGCAAGGGCCCCAGTCGAAGACGCTGGTCATGAGGTACATCGAGTCGGTAGCGAGCAGGACGGTGGCGATCGCAGCCGCGCGCCTGCCGCCGGCTCGCACCATAATGGGCCAGAACAGCACCATGGCGAGCGCCGCAATCAGCATGGCGGGCACGCGCAGCGAGTAGGGCGAAGGATACCAGACCTTGAAGATGGGCCACCAGATCCAGGTTTTCAACGCGCCTGCGTAGCTGTTGATCATCATGGGAATCCAACGATGTCCCAGATGGCGTGAGTAGAAGGCCAGCCCCCGCTGGAAGATCGGCTCGGCAAAGACGGACTCGTCATGCTGGAATCCGGGGTAGGGGATCAGCAGGAGTCCCGCAAAGACGAAGTAGAGGTTGCAGAGCGCGACTAGGAGAATGGATCTGGATTTCATCGAAAAGGGCAAACTACCAGTTTAGTGCCGTGCGCTCACTCTGCGAACCTGGGATTCACCATCCATCTCAGCAGGCCGTGGGGTGCGCCGCGAAGCTCCTCCAAGTCGATGCAGACCATGGCGGCCTTCCCCATGTGAACCTGCATTGCGGGCGCGCCGAGCAGCCAGGCCGTTAGCGAACTCAGTAGCGGTTCGTGACCCGCGAGTAGCACCGCCTCCAGGTTGCGCAACCCGCGCAGTTCTTCCCAGACACTCTGCGGACTCGCTTCAGGAACCAGCGCCCGGGTCTGTTGCATGGCGGCTTCTACGCGCAACACCTCGCGCGCCATCTCGGCCGTCTGGACCGCGCGGACCAGCGGACTGCTCAGCACCAGTTCGGGCCTGACTCCTGCACGTTTCGCGAGGCGGAGGACACCGGCCAGTTTCTTGCGTCCCTCGTCCGTCAACTCCCGGTCGAAATCCGAAGTTCGCGGACCCGCTTCTTCCGCAATTCCGTGTCGCAGTATGTAAATCCGCATAAGTTATTTTATCGGAGCGGCGGCCTTCGGCGGCTGCTTATTCCCGTTGACCGTCACCAGGTTGAGCTTGCGCATCTGGCGCCGGAGCTCGTTGTGGATTACCGTAGGAGGACGCCGGGCATCTATGGTGACGAAGTTATACACCTTGGCCATGCCGTCCAGAGCCCGGATCAGGCGCTTCTGATACCGGATGAAGCTCTCGTACATGTCTTCGCCGAAACGGAAGTCCATCCCGCTCTCCCAATAGTCAAAATGGCCGCGGCCGACGACGACCCGTGTAACCAGGTCGTTCACGTCGGCGCGCAGATAGTAGACCGCATGGGGAACCAGGCCGAAGCTGGTGACGTGCCGGATCCAGGCCGGGTCTTCGTGCCGCGCGATGGCCCGCGCCATGATGGAGAAGATATACCGGTCGGTCAGCACCACGAAACCGGCGCGCAGGGCGGGGATGATCTCGTTCTCCAGGCGGTCGGCAAAATCGGTGACGTAGTACAGGGTCATGGTCACCGAGCCCATGGTGTTGCCCTCTTTGGCCTGCTGGATCCCCTTCCCCGCCAGCGCCGACCGCGCCATGCCGGTATCGAGAACCGCGTGCCCTTCCTGCTCGAGCCAGGCCTTCAGTGCGCTCACCTGAGTCGAACGGCCGACCGCGTCCGGCCCTTCGATGACGATGAGCTTTCCCTGAAACTCCGAAGGATCCACTCCCGGCAGCGGCTGGCTGTAGAAATCGAGAGGTTTCTTGCTGCGGAACTTTTGCGGGCTTAGGGAGTTTTTCATGGTACGGGCACCCGTGGCGCGCGAAGCACGCCTTGTTCCAGGCTGCGGCCCAGATGGCGCAGCACGATGGCGCGCATTTCCCGCTGCTGGTCCTCAATCGACTGCGTGGCGTCGATGATGTGGAAGCCCATCTCTTTGGCCATGGCTTCATATTCGTCGAGAATACGGCCCTGGAAGATTCGGAAGCTCTCCTCGACATCGCGGCTCAGTGCCAGGTCCTGGCCTGCTTCGTAATACTTGATCGCATCGCGTCCGCCCAGAATCCGGCCCAGCGCCACGTCGAGCGGCACGCGGAAATAGAAGCTCAGGTTGGGGCGGATGGCGAAGCGGTAAAGGTTGCGGACCCATTTTCGGCCGACCCCGCGGGCGACATCGCGGGCAAACGCGGTGTAAGCGTAGCGGTCGGCGCACACCACTGCGCCGGCTTTGATGAGCGGCAGGATATAGCGCTCGGTGCGATCGGCAAAATCGGTGGCGTGAATCAGGCTGAAGGTGGTCGGAGTGAACATCTCCTTCTTCTTGCCGCGGCGGGTGGTTTCATGGACGATAGGCGAGGAATTCCATTCGCTGAAGGCCACCGCGTGGCCTTCAGCCCGCAGCCACTGGCTCAGGAGCGCGATTTGGGTGGACTTCCCGGATCCGTCGATGCCCTCCACGACGATCAGCTTGCCACGATACCGATTGGGCGCAAAGAGCGGTTTAGCGGATGGATTGCGCACGAACCCATGATTATAGCGTTGTGTTTCGGTTCAGTTACACGCGCTCCCTGGAGAGCGCCTGTTCTACTGTGACGATATCGACCAAACCGGAGCATCCGTAAAGCGCCGGCAGCAGTTCCGACGCTGCATACTTGCGCCGCAACTCAGCCACCCGATTGGTCCCCGCGCGGTACGCCGGCAAATACATGCGGCCTAGCAGCGGATGCCGTCCCCAGGCGCCCGACAGCTTGTCAGCCCGTTCCACCGACACCAGAAACTCGTTGCGCAGTACACTCGCCACCGCCTCCTGGGGAACTCCTTCGCCCCAGGTCAGGTACGACGACTGGTTTTTGGCATCGTCCTGCAGCAGCGCGAGGAGTACTCCGATCTGCAAATCTTCATCCGGCAACTCGTCCACTTCCGTCACGCCGAAGGCCATCAGAATCGCGTTGTTGGCGATGCCTTCGAACAGAGTCGCGGCGCGCGTGTTCATGGTGAGTACGGACGCTTCGAAACCAGCCAGGCCGCGCCAGTACAGATTCTGCAGATAAGCGAAGGTGGTCACATGTCCCGGGACGACTTCATGACTCACCAGTTGGAGGAACTCCGGTACCGAGATCTGCAGCGACGCGTTGATCTCGTAGGTGGCTTCATATTCCGGCGAACCATCCGTCCGCCGCGCCCGTCCCAGGTAATTCATGGAACCTGAAAACCAGGCATCCCGAATCGGCAGGAACTCGATATTGGCGCTCGGCACCGCGTGCAGTTCCACCGGTAGATGCGGCGCCACGTTCCGCGCCGTGAGTCCTTCGAAGTGCCCAATCACCGCTGCGCCCAGAATCCGGATGGACGCCATGGGAACCGATTGCGCCTTTCTCCATGCATCCACGGCGGCGCGCAACACTTCCGCGTTGTGCGACGGATATCCGGCCTTACTTAACAGCTCGGCCACCCGCTCACGTTTCGCCGCGGGATCGGCCGGCTCAGGCGCCTTGCCTGTCGACGCCTTCACACAGGCTTCGTATGGCACGGGCGGACCCTCCCCCACAATCTCCATCGCCAGTGCCCACATGGTTTCGAAGCACAACACCAGCCCGGCGAGATATTCCCCGCGCAGTCCGGCCATCGCCGCGGCTTCCTTTTTGAGGGCCGAGATCGCGCCCGGGATGTCGACGGCCTTGATGTAAGCCCGCACCGCGTCACGGTCCGGAGCCTTCGCCCCGACCCCGCCCGATTCACGCAACCGCGCCGCCGCTGGATGTGTGTATGCCTGTGGCAGCGGTTCATCCGAGAACCAGGAATCGGCGATGAAGCGTCCGGTTCCGGACGCGCACATCACATCGCCGCCCCACAGAGTATCGATTCCTAAAATAACTGTGCCGACCCGTTCCTCAAAAGTCATAGTTTCTTCTCCGCGCAGACGAAACCGCCTGCGCCACCAAACCTTGACTGTCTCACAGGATCAATTTGCAGCTTGAGCCCAAACTGAATCACGCGCGCAATCCAAAATGGGGCGGCTTTGTTCTAACCCCTAAAGACAACCCCGCTCATGTGGCTCGTGACCAGTAGGCCACTAACGAGGCTCCGCCTCAGACCGACGAGCATGTGGGCGTTGTAAGGCGTCGGCTAGACGCGCATGATCGGCCCGCCGCTAGGAGCTAGGACTCATCGAATGCCAGCACCCGCCGTACAATGCCATCACGCAATAGCGGAACGTTGAAGTTGATGAGGAGCCCCGCCTTCCAGCCACCCGGACGCAGGTATGTCAGCAGTTGAGCCTCGTGGAGGGGGGGTGATGCGATCAACGGCCTTGACCTCCACTACCACGGCGTCCGCCACGACCAGATCGAGCCGATAGCCACAATCGAGTTTAAGTCCCTTGTATTGTACAGGCAGCGGCAGTTCCAACTGGAAGGGTATTTGGCGCAAAGCTAATTCGTAACAAAGACATTGGACATAAGCAGATTCCAGCAGTCCAGGCCCAATCGTGCGATGCACTTCTATGGCAGCGCCGATAATTGCCTCCGTGACTTCATTGACCTTCATCGCATGCGTTTATCCTGGTTGCTCTTCTCCCCTGGGCTCCTTTTCTCTGCGACCTCCGCGCCTCTGCGGTCGACCCGAGCGTCCGGTTCAATGATTAACCGCTGAGACGCAGAGGGCGCGGCGCGAAGCCGCGCTCCGTAGGGGTCTGAAACTGGCGAGGTTCTGGCGACTTGGGGGTCGCTTGCGGACGGTGCGTCCGCCCCACACTTGTGGAGTGAACCGAGCAGTTTCTGTCGAGCCGCTAACCGCGGAGCAGGCCGCGGTCGTGTCCGAAACTTGCGCTTTTGCGAGCCCACCTTCCTTACCGGGGCCTCGCGGCAGCCGATATAATGAATGAGAGGATCTTTGTCCATCCGACCCGCAATCCGTTTTTCCGTGGCGCTGACCTTGTTCTCAGCAGTCGTCGTCGTGCTAATGCTGGTGAACCGCTCCTCGGAGCGGCCATTGAAGCACGTCCCGGTCAAGGAAGAGAGCAAGCGGCAGGAGGCGCCCGATTTCGAACTGAAAGACGTCGACGGCAAGACTGTCCGGCTGTCGGACTACCGCGGCAAGGTGATCCTGCTCGACTTCTGGGCGACCTGGTGCGGTCCGTGTAAAATGGAGATCCCCTGGTTCATGGAATTTGAGCGCAAGTATAAGGAGCGCGGGTTCGCCGTGCTGGGTCTGTCTATGGACGACGACGGCTGGCAATCCGTTAAGCCGTTCATTCAAGACATGGGCATGAATTACCGGGTCATGATCGCCGATGAACACACCGGCGATCTGTATGGTGGGATTGAGGCTCTGCCCACGGCTTTTTTAATCGACCGTGAAGGCCGCGTGGCGATCGAGCACGTTGGCGTTTCAAGCAGAAGGGATTTTGAGGATGGTATCGAGAAGTTACTGGAAGCTCCTGCCGGCGACAAGCGCGCTGCTCTTAACTAATCTGGCGATGGCCCAAACGCCCTCGCTCATGGTCAAACCCCCCATCGGCGTCGTAGTAAAGAAAGGCGCCACCGTCGATGTCAAGCTCACCGCGACACTCAACGAGGGCTTCCATCTCAACAGCCACACTCCGACCGAAGACTACCTCATCCCGCTAACTCTCAAGTGGGAGGGGCCCATGGAAGCTGTCGATATCATCTACCCCAAACCGCAAATGGAAAAGTACAGCTTCGACGACAAGCCTCTCTCCGTGCTCACCGGCCAATTTCCACTGGTGACCAAATTCAAGGCGCCGGCCACTGCCTCTCCGGGACCGGTCACGCTAACCGGCAAGGTTCGCTACCAGGCGTGCAACAGCAATTCCTGCTTCGCCCCTAAGACCGTCCCGGTGACCCTGACCGTTCAAATTCTCCCGTAACACAGACTTCAGTCTGTCTTTGGCTAAACTGGTATTCATGCGCAAACCAGGCGTCCTTGCCCTTCTCGTATTCTCTCTGCGAGCGCTGGCATCGCCAGCCGAATGGGTCCCGATGCGGTGGCCCTGGTCCGATGCCCAGTCGCTGGAACTGCTGGCCAAATCCCCCGTCAATACCATCCTGCTGCCACCCAGTTCCCCTCTGGCGGCGGCCGCGACCGCGCGAGGCCTGAACGCCATGTTGGTCATTCACTCGGCTGACGACCCCCTGGCCGCGGCAGATGAAGTCCGCCGCAAGAAACTGGCAGGACTGGTGCTCGACGGCAACTTTCCTCCTCAAATTGCAGCCAAAGTGCGCGACGCTTTCTCCGGCTCGCCGGCCATTGTAGTCGAACTCACCACCCGAACCGCCATGCGCCTGGCCGGCAGTGATCCGATCATCGGAACCTTTCAAGGTGTCTGGCCGGGCATCCAGGTCACCGATAACGGCAAAGCCAAAGCCGGACCGTCAGGCTCCGCCTGGATCGACACCAACTCCGGCTTCCTTCGCGCGGCCCGGGCATTCGATCATGCATCTGTCTGGCTGGGCAACACTCCGCCCACTGACCAGGTGGTGCGCGGCGAACGCTACCTGCAGGCGATCGGCGACGCTGAGATGGTGGGGGCGCGCTGGATCATCGCCCTCGACGATCATTTCGCCGCCGATCTCCATAACCATGACGCAGGCGCACTCAAGACCTGGGCCCGCATGGCTGAACTCCTCAGCTATTACGAAGGCCATCCGGAGTGGCGCAACCTGCCGCCAGGCGGTAAGCTGGCCGTGGTCCAGGATGCGGAGCATGGCTCGCTGCTCTCCGGCGGCATCCTCGACATGATCGGCGTGAAGCACACGCCCGTGCGCGCCATCCCTCCGCAGAAGCTCTCGTCCGACACGTTGAAAGGCGCCAGCATGGCGGTGAACGTCGAACCCGGCGCGCTCACGCCCGAGCAACTCGAAGTCTTACGCAGTTTCACCCGCGCTGGCGGTACGCTTCTCACCGCCCCTCCCGGAGCCAATGAAGCTATGCCTGCGGACAAAAATCGCATCACGCTTGACGAGGAGGAGCTAAAGCATATCGACGATTTGTGGCACGATGTGCAGAATATGATTGGCCGCAAAAACCTCGGCGTGCGGTTGTTCAACGTCGCTTCGATGTTGTCCAACCTTGAGGACGGTCCGAACGGCTCGATCTACGTGCAGCTGGTGAACTATTCCGAGTACGGAGTCGAGAACGTCACGGTCCACGCCCTCGGCAAGTTTAAGAAGGCCCACCTCTACATGCCCGGGGGAGTCGAAAAAGACCTTGAGGTCTATGATCAGGAGGATGGCTCCGGCGTCGATCTGGACAAAGTGGACGTAGTTGCCACCGTGCGCTTCGACCCTTCGTAACCTCGTGTGACCGACCTCAGCGGCACTTTGCAAAATTCGCCCGCCAGCGGCCGAGGCAGGCGAAACCGCCTGCCCCACCAACGCAAACATTGGACTTGCAAGGGTGGCGCGGGCGGGTTCGCCTGCGCCGGTCGGATTTTGCAAGTACGTCTTCAGCCTGTCAAATCGTCTTTGTCTGGCCGCCGTCGATGTCGATCAACGACCCGTGGATGAAGCGGCCGGTTGGACTGACCAGATAGGCGACCAGACCCGCGATATCCTCAGGCTCACCCACTCGCGTAATCCCGGACGCTTCGACGAACTTCCGCTCCGCCACGCCTAGGTCTATTGAGCGCTCTTTAGCTATGCGGCTGAGCCGGCCGTGCAGCCTGTCCGTCCGGACCGCGCCCGGATTGATCGCATTGACCTGCACTCCATCCGCGATTCCCAGATCGGCCAGTGCCTTGGTAAGAGAAAGCAGCGCCGCGTTCACCGACCCGCCGATCGTGAACTCCCGACCGGGCGTTCTGCCGCCGATTCCCGCGATATGCACCACCGAGCCTGACTGCGCTTTGAGATAAGGCCAGGCGCTTCGGGTCAGCCGCATCGCGCCGAAGAACTTGAGGGCGAAGCCGTCGACCCAGTCTTCGTCGTTGAGAACCAGAAACTCGCCCCGCTTCGTCGCGCCAGCGTTATTGACCACGATATCGATGCAGCCGAAGGTTTCGAGCGCATGATCCACCAACTGCTGAGCTGATTCGGGAACCCGCAGATCGAACGCAATGTACGCCGCATCGCCCCCGAAACCGTCGATCTCTTTCCCGGCGGCATCCAAGGCAGTTTCGTCGCGGCCGGTCAGGAGAACTGACGCCCCACCCTGCGCCAGACGCAGCGCAGTCGCGCGTCCGATCCCCCGGCTCGCGCCCGTAACAATAGCGACCTTCCCTTGTAGCGGTCTCACTTAGCGAATGCGATCTTTCACGTCAGCCAGCATGCGCAGTACAACCTCGTGATATTTGTCCATTTTGGATTCAAGCGCGGCAAACCGCGCGTTGGTCTCCGCGCGCTCAGCTCGCATCTCGGCCCGCAACACGTCGCGTATATCGTCAATGCGATGATTATTGATCATCATCGCCGTAAATATCCCCACCAGAGTGATGCCTGTGGTCAGCAGTTGCGTATCTGTCACGGTGGCTACCATAAACAAAGTGGGCGAAGCGTCCTGCTTTTCTCAGTCTACAGGAGATTTTCTTCGCGTCCAACTGGCCTCAAGCCATGTCCGCTGCAAGACCGCCCACCCACTCCACGTGCCCTTCGTCTCCTGCGTCAGGGCAACTCGCTCTGAATCAGCGTTCATCTGCGTTGATCCCTGCTATTTTTGTTTTTGAATCTCGAATGAGCGCGGAATCGGCGAAGGCAACGTGGGCCGAACCCTTCACAGGAACGAAGCGTCGAACGCCCGCGGAAACAGCGACCCCAACCGCACCGTCTCCGACTGCCCCTGCAAATTCGCCATCACCAGTTCGACGTCCCCGCAGAATTCCCACAATATCTGCCGGCAGGCTCCGCATGGCGGAGTCAGTCTCTCGGTATCCGCCACCACGGCGACTCGCGTGAATTTGCGCGCACCCTCCGAAATAGCCTTGAATATTGCCACCCGTTCCGCACAGACGCTCAATCCATACGTCGCATTTTCGACGTTGCAGCCGGTGAAAATGCGGCCGGATTCGTCCTGCACCGCCGCCCCTACCTTGAACTTCGAAAACGGCGCATGAGCGTTTTCCCTCGCCCGCAGTGCCGCTAACACCAGCGCGTCACTCATGCCGATCCCAACCGGGGCAGTATGCCCTTCAGCAGTTGCACCAGTGTCCCGCGCACCTGCTCGCCCGTCTCCAGCACTTCCTTGTGCGACAGCTTCTCTTTCGAGATGCCCGCCGCCAGGTTGGTCACCACCGAGATGCCCAGCACCTTCATCCCCATGTGATTGGCCACGATCACTTCCGGCACCGTGGACATGCCGACCAGATCCGCGCCGATCGTCCGCAGATAACGAATCTCCGCGGGCGTTTCGTAATTGGGTCCGGTGAGCGCCGCGTAGACGCCTTCGTGCAAGGTGATGCCGTTCTCCTGCGCGACCTTGTGAGCCATCGTCCGGTAAGCCTTGGAATAAGCTTCCGTCATGTCCGGAAAGCGCGCGCCCATCGCCTCGTCATTCGGCCCAATCAAAGGATTCGCGCCCTGTAGATTGATGTGATCGGAGATCAACACCACGCCGCCTCTTCCCAGATGACCGCCGATCCCGCCCGCTGCATTCGTGACCACCAGCGATTTGACGCCCAGCAGTCCCAGCACGCGGATCCCGAACGTCACTTCCTGCGGCGTGTACCCCTCGTAGAGGTGGACGCGCCCGGCCATCACCACCACGTCGACGCCGCTAATCTCTCCGGCCACCAGGCGGCCGGCGTGTCCGATAGCCGTGGACCGCGGCCAGTTTGGAATATCGGTATAGGGAATCGAAACGGAGCCCGTCAGTTCATCGGCAAACGCGCCGAGCCCGCTGCCTAAAATGACGGCGACTTTAGGACGCGCGGTGAAATGCGACTCGAGGGCCGCCAGGGCAGCCTGATACAAATACATACCTACAACAATATCCCAGCAATGCAGGCGGACATGAAATTCGCCATGGAGCCAGCCATCACGGCCTTCATTCCTAATCTTGCCAGGTCCGGTTTGCGATTGGGCGCCAGCGCTCCGATCCCGCCGATCTGAATCGCGATGGAGCTGAAATTCGCAAAGCCGCACAGCGCATAAGTGGCGATCGTGAATGACTTGGGATCGAGGCCCGCCCGCAGTTTTCCCAGATCGACGAACGCCACAAACTCATTCAGCACCAGTCTCGTGCCCAACAGGTTGCCGATCGACGCGCAGTCATTCCAGGCCACACCCATCAGCCACGCCAGCGGAGCAAAAATCATTCCCAGAATCTGCTGCAGCGTGCCGGGGACGAATCCCACGTGCGCGTGAACCCAGCCGAGCATCCCGTTCACCAGGGCAATCAGCGACAGAAAGGCGATCAGCATGGCAGCGATATTCAGCGAAAGATGCAGCCCGTCACCCGCGCCCTGCGCCGCCGCGTCGATCACATTGACCGCGGTCTTTTCAAGGTGCACATCCACCTTGCCCGCCGTGACCGGTGTATCGACCTCGGGAATCATAATCTTGGCCAGCATGATGGTTGCCGGAGCGGTCATGATTACGGCCGTCAGCAGGTGTTGGATCGAGACGTGTGCAAAGGCCACGTAGGCCGCCATCACCGCGCCCGAAACGTGCGCCATGCCGCTCACCATGATGGTGAACAGTTCCGACTCCGTCAATCCCGGAACGAACGGCCGGATAGTCAGGGGAGCTTCTGTCTGGCCCATGAAGATACTGGCCGCGACGTTGAGCGACTCCGCGCCGCTCGCGCCCATGATCTTCTACATAGCGATCGCCATGCCCTTCACCACCCACTGCATGATGCCGAGATAGTAGAGAATCGAGAACAGCGAGGCAATAAAGATAATGATCGGCAGCACCTGAAAGGCGAAGACGACGCCCAGATTTTGCGGCATTGTCGCTGAACCCAGCGGACCGAAGACAAATGACGCACCGGCCTCGGAATAATGCAACAGCGCGGCAACGAAATCGCTGGCGACCTTGAACAAACCGCCTACGGGGGTATTCAAGACCAGTTCCGCGAACACAAACTGCAACCCCAGGCCCCAGAACAGAATCCGCGTTTTGATGGCTTTCTTGTGGGTGGACATCCCCCACGCGACCGCCAGAATAAAGATCAACCCCAGCAGCCCGCGGTAGCGATCCATCGCCTAGCCGATCACTTCTAGGATCAGTTCGCGCGGTTCGGGCTTGCTCTGCGAGATCCGGAAGGCGTCTTCCACCATCTCGGCGGCCTCGTCGAGGCCTTCCTCGTGGGTGTAGTAGAGCCGGCAGAGGACTGCGCCGGAATCCACCTTCTCCCCAATCTTGACTTCCAGGATGACGCCCACGGCCGGGTCGATCCCGTCTTCCTTGCGGTTCCGGCCCGCTCCCATCATGGTGGAAGCGCGGCCGATGTCTTCCGCCCCGATCGCGCTCACATAGCCGGCGCGCGGCGCGGTGATCTCGCGCATTCCGGTGGCGTTCGGCAGCAATTCGAACCGGTCCAGCGCCTGCGCATTGCCGCCCTGGGCCTGAACGACTTGCTTGAACTTCTTGTACGCGGAGCCGTCGACGATCTTGGTCTCGGCGATCTGCCGGGCTTCCTCCAGCGAAGCCGCCTTTTTGCCCAGATAGATCATGCGGGCTGCCAGTTCGAGACTCAGTCGCGTCAGGTCGGAGGGACCCGCGTTCTGCAGAGTCTGCGAGGCCTCCATGACTTCCAGCGCGTTGCCGATGGCATAACCGAGCGGCTGATTCATATCGGTGATGAGCGCCTGTACGCGCCGGTCCAGACGGCGGCCGATACCGACCATCATCTGCGCCAGACGCCGGGCATCCACCTGCTTCTTCATGAACGCGCCGGTCCCGACCTTCACATCCAGCACCAGCGCATCCACTCCCTCGGCCATCTTTTTCGACATGATCGAGGAGGAGATGAGCGGAATTGATTCCACCGTTGCGGTAACGTCGCGCAGCGCATAGAGTCTTTTGTCGGCTGGAGCGATTTCTTCTGTCTGACCGATGAAGCACAGCCCGAGAGACACCAGTTGTGCGCGGAACTGGTCGACTGACAGGTCGGTCCGGAATCCTGGAATGGACTCCAGTTTGTCCAGTGTTCCTCCCGTATGGCCCAGGCTGCGCCCGGAGATCATGGGGACGATTACGCCCGCTGCTGCCGCGATCGGCGCCACCACCAGGCTGGTCTTGTCGCCGACCCCGCCGGTGGAGTGTTTGTCGACTTTAACCCCTGGTATATCTGAGAGATCCAGAACCGCTCCCGAGTGGATCATGCCATCGGTGAGGGCGCTCACCTCGCGATCCGTCATGCCGCTAAAAAACACCGCCATGAGGAATGCGGACATTTGATAATCGGGGATTTCCCCCGACGTATAGCCGCTCACGAGGAAGGCGATTTCTTCGGGCGCAAGTTCTTCGCCGCCACGCTTTCGGTGGATCAGGTCTACGGTTCGCATTGTAAAGTCGACCCCTAGCCTAGCATCTTAAGCACTTGAAAGTAAAGGAGAATCCGACAAAAAAGCGCGGAGTGGCCAACTGCAAAGGGCCTGGAAGTAACAACTTGCGCATTTTGCATCTTTGTGTGACAGATTTTAGAGGCACTTGTAAAATTCGGCAATGCAAATCGTGGGGAGCGGATCTTTCCCGCTTGCGAATGAATCCTCGGGCCAGAACCGGCCTGACAACCGGAGCGTGCCCCCGCGGTGCGCTCGCGCGGCTCTCCAGAACCTGCTTGGTTTGCTCCACAATTGTGGGGCGGACGCCCCGTCCGCACGCGACCCCCAGGTCGCCAGAACCTCGCCAGTTTCAGACCCCTTTGAAGCGTGCCCCCGGGGCGCGCTCGCGCGGCTGAAAGCCGGCTGCAGCCAGGGATTGTATAGACCGGTACCAAGACAACAGCCGTCGTGCCGGCCGAATCCGAAGCAGTGATAATCGATAAATCCGTGTTCTAAGCGTTGGGCAAGCGTATAATACAGGTGAGGCTCCTATGTCGCTGTCAACCAGACTGCGTGAGTTCCTGGACTCTCACCAAGCCCAATACACCGTAACAACCCATCGCCCTGCCTTCACAGCCAATGAAGTGGCGTCGGCAGAACATCTACCTGCTCGGGAGATGGCGAAAACCGTCGTCGTATTCGGCGACGACAACTACTACATGCTCGTGGTGCCGGCCAGCCGCCATATCCACCTGCCTGAAGTGCAATACGCTCTAGGCCTGAATCATGTTCGCCTGGCCACCGAAATGGAACTGATGACGCTCTTTCCCGATTGCGAACTCGGGGCCATGCCGCCGGTTGGGTCGCTGTACGGTATGCCTGTGTATGTCGACAGCGCTCTCGCCCAGCAAAAGACGGTCGCTTTCAACGGTGGTACCCACAGGGACGCCGTTCACATGTCGATGTCCGGTTTCCGTGAACTGGACGCGCCCAGGGTAGTTTCGTTGATCCGCTCCGAAGCGGCCGCCCACGCCTGGTAGCCTGTCGGGCATTGTAGGCTAAGCGAACTTCTGGAATGACCGGTTCAGTACGTTCGTTTCAGATTCGCGTGTATTCGCGGCCGATCGAGACGCTACAAGTCATTGAAGGTCAGCTGCCCAGCCCGGGGTTCAAGCCTGGTCCGGGAATGGGCGAACGATACATAGGGAGGAACTGCGGTAAGACTGACGGCTCTGTCGCACAAACGCGGTCCCGGCGAATATTGAGCCGCTGATGTGAGCGCAAAAGAATCATGTACTGGGACATCGTTGAAGTGACTCCGAGGCCGGGTTTCTTCCGTTCGCGGCGGGTTCGGCGGTCTGGAGATGACTTGCTGTTCCCGATCCGAGCGCGCACTTCAGCGATCGGCGACAAACCGTCAACATGGATCTGTAAACGCTAAAGGTCAGGGAGAATCCGCCACTTTCGAGTCGTTGGACCACAAGCCACGCGGTCGAAAGGGGCATCTAGAAGCCGCGGCAAGGGGCGTAGCTTGACGGCAGACTGGTCACCTGCGCATCTACCTGATAAACGCCGACGGTTCCGGGCGCGAGGCCTGCAAACAATAGGTTAAGGGTTGGATCGGAGGTGTGGCAGTTACTCATGTCAGCCAGCGGGAAGAGCGTGGTTGAGGGTGTGGGTTCGCCCGTTTGAATCGCGCCGATCACGGGCCCAAGGCCAGTTATATAGAAATGAAGAATCTCGCCCGCCTGGGCTGGACTGGCATAAGTGACGGGGGTCCAGTTCTGGTGGAACGGCCCGGCGATCTCCCACGGATCAGTCGTGGAGACTTCGAGCGAGACTTGGTTTCCGAGCGCAAAAGGCGAGCTGAAATCACGGCTAACTTCAAGCTGATGGCTACCAGGGAACAACTCCCACGGGAGTTGAAAAACAGCACTGTCGCCGTCCGCCTCAATGAGAGGAACAGGTGTCCCGTCCACAAGCACCTGCACACCGCCCAGAGTCGTGGGGAGTTGCACTCCCGGTGGGGCGACGGCATACTCTTTTGCGATTCCCGTTCCTGCGAGGGATACCATAGAGCCCGGCGCGCCGCCGGACAGGTATCTAGGTTGGCCTGGGGAGCCAAGCTGTGGCCCGGCCTCAAAGAGGAGTTGGCGCGCACCCTGCTGCACGTTGATCTGAAGGTATTCTCCCACTCCGTTCGCAGCTATGACGATCGACGCGTCGCCACTGATTCCCGCCTGCGTGACGCCGAATGGCTCAGACGTGACCTGCTGCAGGTTCGACCCGTCCACCTTTGCCAAATACACCTGGCTCTGCCGCCCGTTGTTGGGGTCAGTGCCGAATAAGGCTATCTTTGAGCTGTCGTCGCTGAATTGCAACAACCGGAAGCCTGTGGGGATCGGGCTGACATTCCCGGACGAAAGCTCGATGATATCGCAGGGTGCCCCCGCAGCAGAGGTCGCGTCGCAGACCGCGACATGTGTTCCCGTGCTGTCAATTGTCGGGCCGCCGGCTACTTGGACCCCTACCGGGAGCGGAATGGTATGGACTCCGGTTTGGGAGTTCCAAACGGCGAGAAGCTGTGGAGAGGTTTGCGTCAGGCCGACCACTGTTCCGTCGTTCGCCACGGCGTCGACCGGACTACTGTTGGATAACGGGACGTTCACGGTCGTGCCCTGGACGAGATCAAGCAAGCTGCCGGCGTAAACGTAGCGGCCGTTACGGCTGAGAACCGGATCGCCGGCGCAGGACGGAGACCCATGGCCGGTGAGTATTAAGCAAAGCTCTTGATATCCGCCGGAGACGGGCATTGTGAGCAGCGGAAGGCTCCACATCCCGACGGCCACTGTCGAACCGTCGGAGCTCACGTTCAGCCCCTGCAGCTGGTTCCAAGTCTGGTGTGGCAGGTCTGGTTGAGGGAGATAGACGAGCCCGAGCTGTCCGGCGACGTATTTGTAGAGGTATAGCGGGTAGCTCGAAACCGTTTGACCCGCCGGGGCGAGCGTCGAAACAAAGTAGAGTTGTGACGCGTCGGCGGATATTGCCAGCCTGTTCTGCGACCCGATCTGCGCCAGCGCGGGCGCACCTGCAAGCGCGAGCACCAAGAGCATCCGTCTCACAATGGTCTTATTCTATCATCGGGCTCGC
This sequence comes from Terriglobia bacterium, assembly GCA_963747535.1. Classification (GTDB taxonomy): domain Bacteria; phylum Acidobacteriota; class Terriglobia; order Bryobacterales; family Bryobacteraceae; genus CAVVFX01. Next base: position 467,860 of record CAVVFX010000020.1, on the reverse strand, counting down.
CGAATGCCGGATGCAATGCATTCTCTGTAATCGGACACCGACGACATCATCATGGGCTTCCACCGCGCCGGCCGCATGATCGGAATGCTACCCCGTGGAACCGGCTTACCGAAAGGCGGGACGCAACCGTTTTGCCAGCGATCAACAGCGATCGATCGGGCTAGAGTGGCACGAAACCGAGACCATCTACCCATTCCCCGGCATCTGTCGCCTCCCAAATCAACAGCAGGTCTTCGATAGCCGCGCCTATATCGAGCTCCTGCGACACGAGGATGAGCCCCGGACTCGATCGCGTTTCTCGAAATCTCGCAAAGTGACCGGGCATTGTTTTTCGATCGTGGGAAATAAGGATTCTGCCGGAATCCGCGGCCACGGCCAGCACGTCCAGGTCGGGTAGGCCAATAACACCACCGTCGTGAGCACCCTGGAAATCGGTGGCCGGTTCCCGGCGGCGAAGGCCAACTACGATCTTGTGATTGAAATCTGCATCCGCTTGGAATCGCGGTCTCATGCGCCGGGCGTGTGGGTCAATTTGCGAGCTTCGGTAAGCTTTGCATAGAGCGCTGGATTGTCCTGCCGCGCCCGCTTTCGCAAGGATTCGAACTCCACCCGGCCTTCGCTCAGGTAACGATCCACGATTTCGCGGTTCGCCATGTAAAAGGCCAGAGCGCCGAAGATTTGCTCAAGTCCCAAGACCGGAAAGGATTCAGCGATTCCCTCAGGAGATTCTCCTCTCAAGAATGCATATACCACCGAGTCCAAGGAAACGCGGGAACCCTTGATAAAGTATCCGCCCTCGCGCTGTTCAATGTATTCCTTGCCCATAGGTCAACCGATTCCAGTATACGCAAACCAACGCATGCGCACCGCGGCTCGGGCTGGTGATGATGCTGCCGGAGACGATTGGTCCACCTACGATAGCGAGCGCGTTCAAACCCTGGATGCGCACCCGAATCGCTGACGGTCCTTTCGCCCCGGTGACCGCAAGAATCGTGTGGAAGTCAGCGTCCAGGGTAACCACGGCGGCATTTCGTTCCAAGGACGCTGCAAGGAGCTCCTGATCGTCCGCCTGCGACATCCCGATCTCTCCCACGTGGATAAATTCAAGTCCTCGCTCGCGCAGGAGGGCAGCGGCAGCTCGCGGAATGCCTTGGTCAAGGACGCGACGCACGGTCAAGCGGCGGCGGTGTCCTTCGCGGCGTCCTCGAGGTTCGCCGCGGCAAAAGCGAGGGCCTGCCGAACATCGTCTGGCTCCAACTCCGGATAGTTACGAAAAAGGTCGTCCCGGTTCGGATAGAGGCTCACAGCCTCGACCACGCGGCGCACCGTTAACCGCATTCCACGAATGCATGGCTGGCCATTCATCTGATTCGGGTTCCACGTGATTCGGTCAAAGCGCTGCATCCTTTTTTATTCTGATACATTTCGGCGGCCGAGTCTGCGGTCCATCGTGACCGGATCAGGAATGACAAACGCGGCGCGTCGCCATTTATCCGCATAATAGGAGTTTGTCTCTCCGTTACACCCGTACTCTTCTGTTGATCTACGGCCTCCTCAACGCCCTGCTCTACGTCTCCCTCCTCCCTTTATGGGAAGGCTTTGACGAGGAGTTCCACTACGGCTACGTGCAGCATCTCGGAGCCCATCACTCCCTCCCGGTCGTGGGACGCACGGGACTTCCCGAAGATATCAACGAGTCCATGGTTCTGCTGCCGATGAGCCATCTGATGATCGAAAATCTGCACCTCCAATACACCGACGGCGTCCGAACGTTCGATCAGTATTCTGCTCTAGACAGCCTGAAACGGCATGAGCTCCGGGAGGCTGCGCAGCGCATTCCGTCTGAACTTCGGATGCAGGAGAGCGAGCGCTACTCCACGAATTACGAGGCCCAGCATGCCCCTCTCGCGTACCTGCTGATGGCCATCCCCAACGAACTGATGTTGCGCGTGCCCTTGCCGCGAAGGGTCTGGATCCTCAGGCTGCTGGTAGCGATGGCGAGTGTACTCTCCATGTTCCGCGGGATGCTTGCGCTCGGCGCGGAAGCCGGCCTCGATGCAACGTTCACCGCGATCCTCGTATTCCTCACCTTCTCGTGCCAGATGTTCTGGGCGACGATAGCGCACATCGGCAACGACTGGCTCGCGGTTCCGCTGTCGGTCTGGCTGATTGTTTGGGCCCTGCGCTGCCACCGTCAGCCTTCGGTGCGGGCCGCGGCATGGCTCGCCGGCATTCTGACGGCAGGCTTGTTGACCAAAGCTTATTTTCTGGTGTTCGTACCGTTGTACGTGTTGGCGGCGCTGGCGTGGTATCGCAAGGGCACCCTGCCGGGCCGCGGACTCCTGGCCTTATTCGCTATCCCGGCCGTGCTTGCAGGTCCGTGGTATGTACGCAACCTCATGCTGTATGGCAATCTCAGCGGTCACGTGGAGGCGATCAACGGAGTGACTACCGCCGGCGCGTTGAAAGCGCTGTTTTCGATCCCCTGGCTGCGGAGCATCCCGTTCATGGCCCGCGGCGCCTTCTGGATGGGCAATGCTTCGTTCAACGATTTCTCCGTCCACACCATGAATACGCTTCTGTTCCTGCTCGTGATTGCCTTGGTACTCTACGTCATACATCGCGATCTCCGTCGCGACGCGTTCCTCTGGGCCCCTGTGCTGGCATTCTGCGCCGCCGTGGTTTACGCCATCGGCAGCCTGTACACCTACACCAACGGGTTGTTGACGATTACCGGCCCGTGGTACCTGCAAGCCGTCATGACCCCGTTGCTGAGCCTGGCCCTCCTGGGATGCCAGCGTTCGGGGCGGCCGGGGCGCTGGATCGCTGCGGTCACCGTGGCGCTCTGGGGCTACATCCTGGCCGCAACCTATCTGGCGAAGCTACTGCCGCTATATGGCGGATTTCCCGGCGGCCGGTCCACGCTGCGAGAACTCGTGCACTGGTACGTGTCCGATTGGCCGCGCACGTCGGACATCCTGAGCACCACCGCGATGGTTCCGCCGACCCTGCTGCTCACCTTGCTAGCTATGGTGCTGGCGGCTCTTCTGGCGGCCATGGCTGCAGTTTTTCCAAGGATCTGGAATAATGACCTTCTATGAGCACTGCGCGACCCAAGCTAGCCGGCGTCACGACCCGATTCTTCAAGTACTCGCACACCCAGCACATCATCGACCGGTTCCTCGATGGCTATGGCTGGAACGGCACACACCATCATCCGGAGATGGACCTGGTATCCCTGTATGTCGACCAGGTCGGCGAAGACGACCTCAGTCGCGAACGCGCGGCTAGGCATCCCACGATGAAAATCTATCCGACGATCGCGGAAGCCCTGACGCTCGGCGGCGACAAGCTTGCCGTGGATGGTGTGGTCCTGGTTGGCGAACACGGTCACTATCCGAAGAACGAGATGGGTCAGACCAAGTATCCACGCTACGAGCTCTTCATGGGCATAGTGGATGTCTATCGCAAGAGCGGCCGGTCCGTGCCGGTTTTCAGCGACAAACACCTCTCCTGGAATTGGGAGTGGGCGCGCAAGATGTATGACATCTCGCGCGAGATGGGCTTTGCGTTCCAGGCCGGTTCCAGCCTGCCGGTAACGTGGCGGACACCGTCCGTGGAAATGCCTATGGGCGCGCGCATTCGCGAAGCTCTGTGCGTTTGCTACGGCGGTGTCGACAGCTACGATTTTCATGGCCTGGAGACCATTCAGTGCATGGTGGAGCGCAGGAAAGGAGCGGAGAGCGGCGTGAAATGGGTCCAGGCTTATCGCGGGCCCGCCTTCTGGGACGCCTTGCGCAACGGTGTATGGCCGCGCGAGTTGATGGACGCTGCGCTGTGCCGCAGTCACACATTGGTTCCGGCGCGTGCGGGTTTCAATGATGTCTTTCCCCGCGTCGAGGACATGCAGCGGCTGGTGAAGGATCCCGTGGCATATCGCTACGAGCACAACGATGGACTGAAGTGCACTATGCTGCTGCTTAGTGGGCTCATCCGCGATTTCAATTTCGCCGCGTATCTCGAAGGGCAAAGTCGTCCGTGGTCGACGCAGATGTATCTGCCCATGCCCGACGGCCGGACTACCCTCGCTAATTTCTTTAGTCCGCTGGTGAATCACATGGAGAAGATGTACCTGACGGGCAAGGTGCAATATCCGGTGGAGCGCACGCTGCTGACGACGGGCCTCACCGCGGCGGGCGTCGAGAGCCTGTATCGCAAGGGCGCGAAAGTGGAGACGCCGCATCTCGCCATCCGCTACCAACCCACCAAAGAATCGACGTACTGGAGAACCTAAGCCATGCTGACAAGACGAGAATTTATCGGTGCCGCGACTTCGGCGGGATTGGCCGCCGCGGCTTCGGCTCAAACCACCCAGCCGAAGCGCATCGCCATCATCACCACGATTTATCGCTATCTTTCGCACGGCCAGCATATGGGCGACCGCTTTCTGGTGGGCTATCCCTATGAAGGCGCATGGCACATGCCGGACATGAAAGTAGTGTCCCTGTACGTGGATCAGAAGCCTGATGGCGACCTCAGTGGCGCGCGCGCGAACGAGTTCGGCTTCAAGGTCTATCAGACCATCGCCGAAACGCTCCGCTGCGGCGGCGACAAACTGGCGGTCGATGCCGTGCTGACCATCGGCGAGCATGGCGAGTATCCACGCAACGAGAAGGGCCAGATTCTCTATCCGCGCTACGAATTCTTCGAGCAATGCGTGAAAGTATTCGAAAAGGATGGGCGGGTGGTGCCGTACTACAACGACAAACACCTTTCCTACAGTTTCGATAAAGCCAAGATGATGGTGGAGACTTCGCGGCGCATGAAGTTCCCCATGCTGGCCGGTTCGTCACTGCCGGTGACCTGGCGGTTGCCGGCGATTGACTTGCCCCTCGGCTGCCGGATCGAGGAAGCCTTGATGGTGGGAGAGGGCGGTTCCGATCCGATGGATTTCCACGCTCTTGAGGGCTTACAGTGCATGGTCGAGCGCCGCGGACATGGCGAAACAGGCGTCAAAGCCGTGCAGATGATCGAAGGCGATGCGGTTTGGAAAGCTGGACAAGACGGACGCTACTCGAAGGACTTGTTGATCGCCGCGTTGTCGCGCAGCGACACACCTTTGGGACCGTCGGTGGATGACGGACGCACCCAGGATCTGGTCGGGTCCGGAGAGCTGTACAAATTGGCGAAGAATCCGGCCGCCTATTTCATCGAGTACCGTGACGGGCTGCGCGCCACTCTTCTAATGCTCAACGGTGCCCTGAAAGATTTCAACTTCGCCGCGCGTTTGCAGGGGACGGGGCAAGCATCCACGCAGTTTCTGCTGACGCCAGAGCCAAACGTAACTTACTCGGCATGTTTGATGCATAAAGTGGAAGAAATGTTTGCGACCGGCGCGGCGCCTTATCCGGTAGATCGCACGCTGCTGGTGAGCGGTATTCTTGAAAGCTGCCTGACGTCGAAAGTGCAGGGTCACACCAGGCTGGAAACGCCGCACCTGAATGTGGCGTACAAGCCACCGGCGAAATCGCAGTTTCCGCTTGCGTAACGCCGACTTCAGTCTGTGCCTTTATCTGTCCTCTCATAATCCGATGCGACTAGAAACCGTTACCTGGCCGGACCTCCCGGCGCTCTCGGACCGAATCTTCGTAGTGCCGCTGGGATCTCTTGAACAGCATGGCAAACACTTGCCGCTGTTTACCGATTCGCTGATCATCGGCCATGTTGCGAACCGCGTCGAGGAACTCTGCTCAGACCGGATCGTGCTGCTGCCGGTGCAGTGGCTCGGGCACTCGCCGCATCACCGGCGGTTCGGCTGTGTGAGCCTCGACCTGATGCCCTACATCGAAATGATCCGCGGCATTTGCCGGTCGCTGGTGGCGATCGGCGCGCGCAAGATCCTGCTCCTCAACGGCCATGGGGGAAATGACATTCCTTGTAAAGCGGCGCTGCGCGAATTGAAGAGCGAATTCGAGTCGTTGAAGGATCTGTACATCGCGTACGCGACCTATTGGAATCTGGCCTCGGCCGATTTCAATGCGATCCGCGAATCGCCGGCAGGCGGCATGGGACACGCTTGCGAAATGGAAACGTCGATCCTGCTGGCGAAGCATCCTGAAATGGTCGACACTACCAAGGCCGCGCGCGGCGGGCCCAGCGAGGAACGCGGCTACCGCACCATCGATATGCTGAAGGCCGAACCCTATTTCCTGATCGCGGAGTTCGACGAATTCTCCGCCACGGGCGTCATCGGGATGCCGGAATTCGCGACGCCGGAGAAAGGCAAGCTATTCCTGGAAGCCGCAGCCCAAGGGGTGGTCCGCTTTCTCGGCGACTTCGCGAAGTGGGACTTCCAGACACGGCCTAAAGAATGAGCCGGCGTTGGGTTGTCGTCGCACTGATTTTCGTCGGCATCGTCATCAGCTACGTGGATCGCGGCAACCTGGGGATTGCAGCTCCCTCCATCATGAAGGAGTTCGGCTTTCTGCCATCCTCGATGGGCCTGCTGCTCTCCGCGTTCTTCTGGACCTATGCCGCGTTTCAGATCCCGGCAGGCACCATCATCGACCGCATTGGGATTCGTGTCGTATACGCGTGCGGGTTCCTGATCTGGTCGCTCGCATCTTCCGCTATCGGGTTAAGCCGGGGGCTCGCGTCAATGTTGGTGCTGCGTATGCTGCTGGGACTGGCGGAGTCGGTCGGACCGATCGCGAGCATGTCGTTCATCCGGCGCAATTTCTCGGGCGCGGACGCGGGGCTGCCGATCGGGATCTATATCGCTGGCCAGAATCTGGGACCGGCCGCAGGAACACTGCTCGGCACGCAGTTGATCGAGCATTTCGGCTGGCGCGCCATGTTCGTGATGACGGGCTTGGGCGCCCTGCTCTGGTTGCCTTTCTGGCTGTGGCTCGCGCCCCGAGATGATGGACGCCGCCAGAGCGCAGGCTCACAGGCCGCACTGCCGTGGCGCGAAGCGATCGAAATGCCCGCGTTCTGGGCGATGACGTCGTGCATCTTTCTTTCTTCGTATTTCTGGTATTTCCTGCTGACCTGGGTTCCGACGTACCTGACTTCGTCGCGCGGGTTCAGCACCACCGAGATGGGCCGCGTGCTCTCGACGCCGTTGTTCGTCATGGCCGTAGTGAACATTGTGGCCGGGTGGGTGGCTGACAATCTGGCCCGGCGCGTCGGTTCGGTATTCCAGGTGCGGTTATGGTTTTGTGCGGCGGGCTATATCGGCTCGGGTGCGCTTTTGTTGCTGCTCGTGCTGCGGGATCGCGCGGCGGTGCTGCCGATATTGATGGTAGCGGTTTGCGCCACCGGAGTCGGCAACTCGAACTTCTGGGCGCTATCCCAACACGCCGCGCCGGCGAACCTGGTGGGCCGCGTCATCGGCTATCTCAACACCGTCTCCCAACTTGCGGGCGCTGCGGCACCGCTGATTACCGGATGGATCCTGGGTCCGGAGAAGCAGTTTGGCGTAGCGCTGGTGATTGCGGGCGTCAGTGCGCCCTTGGCTGCAGGGTGCTTGATCTTTACCGGGGCGCGAGGATTGGAGCAGATGCGGCGAACATTGGGTGGGGATATTTGATGGGCGCGGTGCTAGTGTCATGAGTTGCAAATTTGTTTAATAAGTCAGACGCCAGACTGTGGGGCAGACCATCGTCTTTTGTGGTCTGCCCGGCTGCGCAGCAAGCCTAGACGGATTCGGCGCTGTACCGCGCGATGAGCCCGGTGCGCACGGCGAAGCGATAGGTCCAGGTGAACGCGAGAAACGCCAGCAGGACATCGCACGCGGCCAGGCCGGTGGCCAAAACAAGTGCCTGCAGGGGCGCCTTTCCTCCCGCGAGGATGGTTCGGATGGACTCGAACACGTAGGACGGGGGCAGCAGATGAGACACCCATCGCATCCACGCCGGCAGCGTCGATAGAGGGTAGAAGACTCCGGCAAACGGCGACACCAGTGCCGGGATCGGCCAGACGAACCACTCGGCTGCGGGTCCGTAGCGCAGCACCACGGAACTCCCTACGATCCCGAGCGCGATTCCGAACAGGAACAGTACCAGGATAAACGGCAACAGCAGTAAACCGTAGGCGAAGTAGGACAGTCCGAAGACCGTGGTCGACAGAATCAGCATGACTGCGAGCCCTATGGAACTGGTCGCAATACTGGAGAGGACCAGACCGGCGATGTATTCGGATATCGATAACGGCGTCGCGAAAATATTGAGGAAATTGCGCGACCAGACGTCCTCGAAGAATGCCATGGTTACCCCTTGCATCACGCGGATAAAGAAGTCCCACAACAGCACCGCTCCGAGCAAGGCCGGGACGAAGTTATAACGCGTCGCTGCAACCTGGTTGAGATAGCGGCTCATGAATCCCCACAAAGTCATGTCCACCGTTACCCAGACGAAGAGCGGCAGAAAGCGCGCGACACTTCCGCGCACCAGGTAGAACTGCCGGAGAAAAATGGCTGCGATTCTGGTGAACGTCACAGTTATCCTGTGCCTTCGAGGGATAGTTTCTCATGGGCGATGGAAATGAAGAGTTCTTCCAGGTTTTCTTTCCCGTACTCGCCCGGGAGGGTTTTAGGATTACCCTGCAGCAGGATCTTGCCGCGGGAAAGGAACAACACGCGGTCGCAAACATCCTCGACCTCGTACATGTTGTGCGAGGTCCACAAGACGCCGTTAGATCCGTCTGCCGCGATCTGGCGGATCTGGGCGCGGATATCGCGTGCAGTGGCCGGATCGAGCGAGGCGGTGGGCTCGTCAAGTAACAGGAGGGTCGGTTGGTTGATCAGCGCCTTGGCGAGACAGACGCGGGTCTGTTCGCCGGAGGACAGGACGCCGCACCGGGTATCGCGGAAGCGCTTGAGGTCGAACATCTCGAGCAACACCTCAATGCGTTCGTGCAGTCGCTTCACACAGTAGATCATGCCGAAGATGCGCAGATTCTGATAGACCGTCAAGTTGCCCGGGAGGGGTGCGTATACCGCGGCGAAGTTGGTCCTTTCAAGGGCCTTTCGCCGGTGCGCGGCAAGGTCCAGCCCTTCGATGTGAATGGTCCCCGAAGTCGGTTCGAGAACGCTGAGAATCATATTGATTGTGGTGGTCTTGCCGGCTCCGTTGGGGCCCAGCAGACCGACGATCTCGTTGCGTGCGACGCTAAACGAGATGCTGTCGACGGCCACCGTGTCTCCGTACAGCTTACGGAGTTCCGCTACGGCCAGCACGTGGGGCAGATGGGTGGGCATGAAATGACAACCGCTCACTCGCGGTCGCGTCTCGGTAAGGCTGTCGCGGCTCAGAACAGCGGCGTTGCGAGCTAGGAGAAGTAGTCGCGCACCTTGTCGAACAAGCCTTTTTCCTTGGGCTCGTTCTCCACCGGGAGGCTTCCCGCCAACTGCTCCAGCAGCTTTTTCTGCTCGCGATTCAGCTTGGTCGGGGTGCGGACCTCCACGTGCACGATCAGGTCGCCACGACCATGTCCATTCACGGAAGCTACGCCCTGCGCCCGGATGCGAAACTCGGCGCCGCTCTGGGTACCTTCGGGAATCCGCAGATTATGCGGTTGGCCGAGCGTAGGCACTTCGATCTCGGCGCCTAACGCGGCTTGGGCGATGTTGATGGGGATGGTGCAGTGCAGGTCGTTCTCATTGCGCTCGAAGAACGGATGCTCTTTGACCTTCAGGAACACATACAGGTCGCCGGCCGGTCCACCGTTGAATCCGGGCTGTCCTTCCTGCACCAGGCGCAGACGGTTGCCGTCGGCGACACCGGGCGGAATGTTGACCTTGAGTTTCCGCGTAACCTGCTTGACACCGCTGCCACGGCATTCCTTGCACGCATTCCGGATGATTTTGCCGGCTCCGCGGCACTGGCTGCAGGTTCGGCGAACGGAGAGAAAACCCTGCTGGTAAAGCTGCTCGCCTCGTCCTTTACACGCGGGACAGGTCACCGGACCACTGCCCGGTTCCGAACCTTCGCCGCGGCATCGATCGCAAGCTTCGGTGCGCGGCAACTGGATCTCGACCGTGGTGCCGAAGACCGCATCCTCGAAACTGATCTCCAGGTCGTAGCGCACGTCTTCGCCGCGCGTGGCGCGATTGGCACGGCCGCGTCCGGCGCCGCCGAAGAAATCACCAAAGCCGAACTGGCTCAGAATATCGCCCAGATCGAAGTCGTTGGGATCGAATCCGCCACCGGCCGCGCTGGCCACGCCCTGATGGCCGAAGCGATCGTAGGCGGCACGTTTTTGCGAGTCGGAAAGCACGCTGTAGGCTTCGGCGCATTCCTTGAACTTCTCTTCGGCGGTATGGTCGCCGGGATTGCGGTCGGGATGATACTGCAGGGCAAGCTTGCGATAGGCGCCCTTGATCGTCTGATCGTCTGCGTCGCGGCTAACGCTCAGGACCTCGTAATAATCACGTTTGCTCACGGTCATCTGTTCCTCCCGCACCGTATCATTACGGGTGCACCGCCACGCGCACCATGGAGGGTCGCAGCAGACGTCCTTTAAATCTATACCCACGCTGGAATTCGCCCAGAATGGTCTGGTCGGGGGCCTCATCGGTCTCCACGCGCTCGACAGCCTGGTGGAGGTTCGGGTCGAATGGCTCGCCGGCGGTGTCGATGGGCTCAAGTCCCAATTTAGTGAGACGGTCCAGCAAGCGCTGGTAAATCAGTTCGATGCCCTTGATATAGTCCTTTGCCGGACCCTCGGAAAGGGCGGCGCCGGATTGCAGGGCTCGTTCGAAATCGTCCACCACGGGCAGGATGTCGCGGACCATCTCCACGCCGGCATATTGGATGAATTCCGAACGCTCACGCTCGGCGCGGCGGCGGGCGTTTTCGAACTCGGCCTGATTCCGCAGCAGGCGGTCGTAGATCTCCTGCTTTTCATTCAGTAGTTTGTCCCGCTCGTCCGTCAGGGCAGCCAGTTGTGCTGGCAGGTCGGCCGGTTCGCCCGGAGGCAGTTCACGTTCTTCAGTCATGTCCGCAGTGGGGGGAATATTGAATTCTTCAGTGCTCACGTCAATCTCACGAATCAGTAATCAGTCGGAAGTGGGGCACAAGTGAAACTCTCGACAATCCTTAGAACGCAGCGAAAACAGCGCCGATTTGCTGGACCGTTGAAATCACGCGCTCATAATCCATTCGCATGGGGCCGAGAACGGCGACCCGGCCAACCAAGCCGCCCGGGAGGTCCACTGTCAGACCGATCAGCGACAACTCCTTCATGGCGGGATGGGCTTCCTCGAGCCCGACATAGACTCCAAGCTGTCCGTTGGACTGCTCCAGAAACCGGTCCAGAATCTCTAGCACTCGTTGCTTCTCTTCCAGCGCCCGGAACAAATCGCGCAGCTTCTCTTTGGTGAGATGCAGGTCCAGCCCGACAAGATTCGAGGCGCCGTCCATATGCAGGTGGGTATTGCGCTCCACATTGAGGAGACCTTTGTGGTACAGCAGATTGACGCGCTGCAGGATCTGGTCGTAGGCGTCCCGCTCCTCTTCAATGCGGCGCAGCAGTTCGCGGCGGATATCGGGCAACTTCCAGCCGGAAAAATTCCAATTGATGTAGTTGCGAATGGAGGCCAGATCTTCCACGCTCAGGTCCTGGTCCACGTGAACCACGCGGTTGTGCACCTGCCGGTCGCGGGTGACGCAAACCATCAAAATGCGATGGTCGGAAAGGGGCAGAAACTCCACCTGATCGAGTTCCAGGCAGGTTGTCGGCAGTGCCGCTGCGATACCGACAGCGCGGCACAATTCGCTCAGGATGCGGGATGAACATTCGGCGCGATCCTGCACCGACTCGGCATCGTTGAAGCGACTAAGAATCCTCTCACGATGAGCCGCGGACGGCGGCCGGACCGGCAGTGATCTGACAAAGATACGGAAGGCCTTCTCGGTGGGAATGCGTCCGGCAGAGGTGTGCGGCTGTGCGAGATAACCCGCATCAGATAGATCGGCCATGGTGTTGCGGATGGAAGCGGGGCTCAGGGGATCGTGCCGCTGTTTGGAAAGCGTGCGGGATCCGACCGCCTCACCGGTCTCAATGTACGCTCGAACTATGGAGCAAAGAATTTCGCTCTCGCGGGCTGAAAGCCCTTCCTCGGAATTCATAGCGCTAACTCGAAAGTCCCTTTGTTTTGTATGTGAATCCGCCCACTTAGCATCGTAACACAGACCAGGTGCCAACTGTGCTGCACGCCAAGGTCCATGACGTAGCCGCTTTCATCCTTTCGTGCTGGAGTGACGAGTGCAATACAGGCACCGCGGGGTTGAGCCATTGAATATTCGCCAGCCTTTCGACTCCTGGTCCGCACCGAGAGAGTACCCGCTTTTGAGAATTCACTTTATTGGCTGCATCTTGATTTCGTGCTGCCATAATTCAAGCTCTTTTCCTGTGACAGGCGCACGATTTATGCGGCGTCACTTCCGGCGTAGCGAGAGTCATCGATATCACAATCACGGCGCGACTACCCGCCTGGACAAGTGGCGTTAGAGCAATGAACGATGCGAAGATCTGCATAGGAGATTCAATGGTGACTACCAAGGAAGTTGCGGACACGCTCGTCAGACTTTGCTCCGAAGGCAAGTTCCATGAGGCAACGGAAAAACTCTATTCGCCCGATATTGTCAGTATGGAAGCCGGCGCGCCTCCCGGGACGTCGCGCGAGTCGAAAGGCATCGCAGCCGTGATGGCTAAGGGCGAATGGTGGGTCGCTAACCACGAAGTCCATTCGAGCAGCGTCGAAGGTCCGCTGGTAGCGGGTTCGCACTTTGCGGTGACCTTCAAGATGGATGTCACCTTCAAGCCGCAGAGCAAACGGTTCACGCTTGAAGAGGTCGCCGTCTACAAGGTCGTCGACGGAAAAATCGTGTACGAAGAGTTTTTCTACAGCATGTAAGGCTAATGTCAGAGCGTCGGGCAGGCTGTCAGGCGGATCGCTGGCGGACCAGGCCGCCCGCCCCACTATTTGCGAAAGACGCGATCAAAACGACGCGGCAGTCGCAGCATCTTTGAAGAACGCCAGCAGGTCGGCGACGGCAGCAGGCACTCCATGGCGTCCTCGAACTGCTGCGCGTGCTGATAGCCCTCGCCGTAGCCCCACGGCTTCATTGGACGCGTGGGAGCGTTGCGAAGACGCAGCGGGACGGATTCAGGGTGACAGGACCAGAAACTCCGGATAGAATGGCGAAGGAAGAAAGAAATCGCACCGAGCTGTCCGAGTCTGCCGCGAAAGTGCTGCAATGGCCGTCGAGATCACCTGCAGGACAAATTTCTCCGCAGCAGCGGTGCTGATCGACCGTCATCTCCCGGGTCTCTTCCTGGTTCTCGGCCTGCTCATTGGCACGCTTTACGCCTTTGTGATGCCGCCATTGCAAATTGCCGATGAAATCATGCATTTCGCGAGAGTTTACTCGGTCTCCCGGGGAGTTTGCGTCGCCTCTCCCGACATCGACATGCCCAGAAGTTTCGTGCAGCTGAACACCATGTTCCCGGACCGGCTGGAGCGGCACTGGAGAATCTCGATAACGGACCTGCGGCGTGCTCTCGAACTTCCGCTCAACGATCACGACCTGGCGGGGGACGGTAGACAACGGTCTCTCGCGGGGTTCATCAATCAGAACGTTTACCACTGCGTGCCGTACCTGCCTGAAGCGGCAGTTCTCAATGCGGGACGGCACGCCGGCCTTTCACCTCTGGCTTTGATGTACCTGTGCAGGATGACGAATCTCGTCTTTTATGTCTGGCTGACTTTTGTGGCCCTGCGATTGCTCCCGGACTTCCGAATGCTTCTTTTTTGTGTTGCGTTGATGCCCATGACGCTTCACCAGGCCGCATCACTCTCGGCGGATTCCACGATTATTGCGGTGAGTTTCCTCTTCACAGCCTATGTATTTCGGTTGGCCTTTGCCAAAGAGCCCGAGAGACTTGGGATTCGCCACTACCTGATTCTGACATTCCTAATTCTGTTTCTGGTGTTGAGCAAGAGCATGATCTGCGAGGTCTTCCTGCTTTTGTTGATTCCGGGCGAGAGTTTTCCATCCCGCCGGGGCCGCTGGCTGGCGATCACGGCCTATTTCGTGTTGGCGATGGCTTGCACGGCGGTCTGGCAGCATGTGAATGAACCGAACATGCAACGTCTGGCCGAACAAAGGGCGGCGCAGGAGATCGACATTGCGGGCAATGTGCGGTTCATGCGCGAGCACCCCGTTGAACTGGCGTTCATTTTCGCTCGCTGCGTTGCCGACCGGAGATACGTCTACGCCAACTTACAGGGAGCCGTAGGCACTCTCGGCTGGTTAGCTGTCCAACTTCCGGACTGGGTGGTGTGGATGTATTTCACCTTGATGATGACTGCGGCAGCCACCCAGACGCGCGTCACCAGGTTTTCACTCCTGGCGCGCGGCCTGGTTCTGCTGTTCGCCGGGGCCGCCGTGGCGAACACCCTGGCCGCGGGCTGGGCAGTCAATATAAAAAGGCTTGTTATCGATGAGCCGTTGCTGTGGGAGCACGCCCGCGTCCCCTTGCAAGGGCGTTACTGGATTCCCTTCATCTTTCCGATTCTGGTCTTGTTCTCGGCCGGCAGAACGTGGCTGAATCCCCGTTACTTTGCGTTCATTGCGGCCGGCGTTGTGGTGCTCGCCAACGCCGTAGCGCTCTACATGATCCAAGACGCCTACTACCTGTAGCTTGCCTCTTCGGGCCGCGGTTGAAGGCTCCCTTGCGCGTCGCCCTTCGACGGACTGAGGTCATTCCCACAAGTCGTTACTGACAACCGCAGCAGGACAGGCGGATTTCCCCCTGCGAAGTGCCGAATGCGAACAAGACCAGTTCCTCCGGCCGAAGAGGCTTGCCGTCGACGCTGGACAGGTGGACTTTGAATCCGGACTTCACGAACCGATAGTCCCGCAACCGATCCGCGATGTCCGGCCGGCTAACGGTAGACAGGGAGCCGGGGCGAAGCGGGCGTGCACTGAGCACGCGAATCCCTTGCGCGTCGGTCTCGGCGGACCAGGGCGCCCAACCTTCGATAGTGAGCGGATCGCCAGGCGCCGAGACCCGATCGATTCCTCCGGCCGACGGTTGCGAACAGGAATTCTGCAGCGCCGGACCGAGCGCCAGTTGTCGCACGTTGCGGATCGGCGCGAATACTTCCGCCGGCACTTCGACCAAATCTTTGGCCCGTAAACTTGGAAGCGCGCTTTGCCCGGGGGTGATCATCGCATACCGGTTGAATATCACATTGAACACGTGCTCGTCCATGTTTGGAAAGTACTGTCGAAAGACGGCGAGCCTGGGAGCGAGCAAGATATGGTTGACGGACCGGAAGCCCAGCCCGTTGAGTGTAGCGCCATAAAATCGCGCTTCGGTCAGGACCCGCTCCGGAGAAGCGGCTGCCTCCTTTCGGAGGTCGCGAACGATGTCGGTCTCCGGGACCTGGAAGATCGGTTTGGCGGGTTGCAGAGGATTGAATCGGGCGAAAGCGTAGATATTCGCCAGTGCGATGGCTATGGAGAGCAGCGGGACACGCGCGGGAGCAGGGATAAAGCAGGCCGCGAGGCCGGCCGCCAACACCAATCCGCAAATGAGCATGTCTTCCGGGCAATCGAAAGCCAAATCGACAGGATCGCCTTTGCGGATCAGCCACGCAACTTTGAGAAGGAATGATGCGACGGGCCCGATGAGCACGAAGAGGGCGATGCGGAAAGGATGCAGCGAGATTAGCTGGTTGCTCCAGACCACTAGCGCGGCAAAAATGAGAAGAAGGCCGGAAGTGAACATCCAGCGTTCTGACGAGCCCGTGTCCCAAAAAAGTATCCGGCCGATCCAGGCAGGGACAGTCGCAATTTCCCACGCGGTGATGGCACTGAATCCGGCGAGGAGAATCAGCAACGCGTCTCTGGCCAAGGCGTGGTCTCGCAAAGACCGGTAACGCGTGAGGCACAGCGTCAAGAGGGGCAGAAAGCTGCCCACTGCCCCGATTTCACAAATATTCGGTCCGGTAAGAGGCTGATAATTGTCGAGGCGGAACGTGATAAATGGAAAAATCTCGGAGAGCACAGCGAAGATGGACGTACCCCCGGAAGGCGAGATGCGGTGGCCGGGATAAAAGGTATTCCGCATAATGGGAATCACGTCCGCGTAATAGGCATAGACTACGACGGCTGCGGCGATGACACCGGCCGCAAGCGCGGCGAGGTCGCCTGGCGAGCGCAACAGAGACGGCCGGACTGCCAGAATCAGGATCAGCGCGCCCCAGGCCAAAGCCACCAAAAGGGTCGGATAGACGTGGGCGAAAACCAAAGCCGGGAAGGCCCACATGCAAAGCAAAGCCTTCTTCCACCATTGCATGGACGAGAAAACGATCAGTAAGAGCCAGGGCAGGCCTACGAGTAAAGGGCCGTAGGTAGTCCACCAGAATTGGGTGAATCCCGCGAAGTACACGGTTACGGCGGTAGAAGCAGCCAACCAGGCCGGCACCCCAAGTCGCCGGAATAGAAGGTGGTAACCAGCCAGGCAGGCGCACATCAAGAGCCCAAAGTAGATGGAATAGGCCGTAGCCGGCGGGAACAGAAAGAAAGCCCAGAGTTGGGGCTTGAAAGGGAGGCTCCAATCCTTGAGGGGAAGCGCGAGGAAATTGCGCAGGTCCTCACGGTAAAGAGAAGTTTCATTCACCCGCTGGAATCGGTTGCGGACGGTAGCCTGAAAATACGGAGTCGCAAGGCCCCACTCATCCATGCGGATGAACCGGCTGGTTCCAGCGACGGGTCCGCCTTCCGGCGCGTGAAGTTGCTCCAGCGTCACGCCATAAGAGGACGGAGTCAAACCGAAACAGACATAGACAAGTCCCGCGAGCGCAACCGTCAAGAGAAACCAACGCGTAACCCGGTCCGGTTCGGCGCCAGCGACCAATGATTCTGTGGAATCTATCAGGGACTGGTTTTCAGACATGCAAGAGTGTAATGTCTATGATATACAGGAAACCGGTTCACACAAGTGGGTAGGCAGATAGGGGAATGCCGCAGTCCAGCGTTCCACTCCGAAACCGGGACGTCTATTTCATGAACCGCAACGCAGCCGAGTTGATGCAGTAGCGCAGACCGGTAGGTGCGGGACCGTCGTTGAAAACGTGGCCTAAATGCGCATCGCAACTGGCGCACAGTACTTCGGTGCGATGTTCGAGCAGCGAGTTATCGGGTCGGGTGTACACAACTCCGGTTTGCGCAGGCGCGAAGAAACTCGGCCAGCCTGTACCGGAGTCAAACTTATCGCCGGAGCGGAAGAGAATAGTCCCGCAACAGACACAGCGATAAACGCCGGCCTCGTGATGGTTCCAATAGCGGCCGGTGTAGGCGATCTCGGTGCCGCCCTTACGTGTGATGCCGAATTCCTGGGGCGTGAGGCGGCGCTTCCATTCCGCTTCCGGGAGGATGAGTCTTGAGCCGCTGGCCGGCGGATCCGGGATAGGATGTTCCTTGCGGTTGAAGATCGCGTCCAGACCAAAATACGCGAGCGGCATCAGCAGCAGGGCGCGCCGCGGGACTCCGGTTTCAAGGGTTCGGAAGGTCATCGGGCGGTCCCCGTCGTTTGCGAATTTCGGCGAGACGCTCGGCAATCCGTTTTTCCACACCGCGCTCGGTCGGATGGTACCACTCGCGTCCGGCTAAAGACGGCGGCAGGCATTCCATGTCGACCATGGCGTCCTCGAACTGGTGCGCGTGCTGATAGCCCTCGCCGTAGCCCCACGCTTTCATTGGACGCGTGGGAGCGTTGCGAAGATGCATCGGAACGGGTTCGGCGATGCTGTTACGCACGTCTTCCAAAACCTCGCCGAGCGCCTTGTATGACGCGTCGGACTTGGGGGCAAGGGCTAGATAGATGGCAAGCTGGGCCAGCGCGAGGTCGCCTTCCGGGATGCCGAGGAAATGGACCGTCTCCTTCACCGCGATGGCCTGCTCGAGCGCGCGCGGGTCGGCGAGGCCTATATCTTCGATGGCCATGCGGACCAGGCGGCGCGCGATATAGAGTCGGTCCTCGCCGGCTTCGAGCATGCGGGCCAACCAATAAAGCGCGGCGTCCACCTGGCTGGAACGTACGGATTTGTGCAGCGCGGAAATCAGGTTGTAGTGCTCTTCGCCGGACTTGTCGTAGAGCAGCACCTTACGCTGGATGGCGTCTTCAATATTAGGCGGCGTCAGTTCTGTACCGGTAGCTGCCGCGACGGCGGCTTCCAGGGTGTTGTAGGCGACGCGTGCGTCGCCATTGGAGATAATGGCGATCTGTTCGAGCAGTTCGGGCGCGGCGGTGATGCCCCGGTCGCCAAGTCCCCGTTCCCGATCGGAGAGCGCGCGGGCCAGCAGACCGGCGATCTCGGGTACCGTGAGGGCGCGCAGCGAGAAGACTTTGGAGCGCGAGAGCAGCGCGGCGTTGACTTCGAACGAAGGGTTCTCGGTGGTCGCGCCGATCAGGATAATATCGCCTGATTCGACGTAGGGCAGGAAGGCGTCCTGCTGGGCGCGGTTGAAACGATGAATCTCGTCGATGAAGAGGATGGTCCGGCGGCCCAGGCGTCGCAGGCGCTCCGCATCGGCCATGACAGCTTTGATCTCTTTGATCCCGCTCAGCACCGCGCTGAAGGGGAGGAATTCGCTACGCGTCATGCGGGCGATCAGCCGGCCGAGCGTGGTCTTGCCGACACCGGGTGGTCCCCAGAGAATGATCGAGGTCACGGCGTCGCGCTCGATCTGCACACGCAGCGGCTTACCTGGGCCGAGGATGTGTTCCTGTCCGGTGAATTCTTCGAGCGTCTCGGGCCGCATCCGGTCCGCTAACGGGCGGGTCTTGTCGCGCACGGGTTGGCTCGAGATCGGATCGGAATCAAACAGGCTCATGATGAGCGGGACCTCTGGCGCCGGGCTTCGTATAACAGGATGGCGGCGGACACCGCGGCATTCAAAGATTCGACGCCGGCCGTCGGGATGGTGATATCACGGGACACGTTTCGTAAGGCCGGGCTGACGCCATGTCCCTCGCTGCCGATGATGATGGCGCAGGGGCAGGTGAGATCGGCATCGGAAGGAGATGAGCCGGTATGACCGCCGGCGTTGGTGACGGCAGCATAAAGGTTGACGCCGCTGTCGCGTAAGACTTCGAGAGCGAGAGTTTCCTCGATCGCGTGGATAAAGGGGACGCGGAAGATTGAGCCGGCGGAGGCGCGCAGGGCTTTGGAATTGAAGGGGCTGACGGTGCCCTTCAGCAGCAGAAGACCGGTGGCTCCGAAGGCTTCGGCGGAACGGAGAATGGCGCCGAGATTCCCGGGGTTCTGGAGGCCGTCAATGACCAGGACGAGGGACTGTGGGCCCAGGGTCTGCTCCACGGTGTGCTCGGGCGGATCGACGAGCGCGACGACTCCCTGGCTAGTCGCAACTCCGGCGGTTGCGTTGAGCAGTTTGTCGGGTACGATGACGACCCGAATACTGTTGCGGTCGCGGAGACGGTCTTCAACAGAGACGCGCACGCTCTCGGCGGCGATTACGGTGCGAATGCCGCAACCGCTGCGCAGGGCTTCCTCGAGCAAATGGAAGGTTTCGACGACGCAACAACCACCGGCGGTGAGTCCACCGCGGACGAGCGCTTTACGCACATCTTTGAATAGCGGGTTATCGGCGCTGGTAATGGTCTCAGGTGATCGCATGATGGCGGGCAACCCGCTCCACATTACAATGTTGACATCAGCATAACGCAGGTGAGAAGCAATCTTTGGGTTCTTCCGGTTCTGGCGGCTGCGGTCGTGTCAGGATACCTGATTTCGCTGTCCATGCGGATTGAGAAGCAATCGGTACGCGACGAGGCCAGCCGGGCGGACGTGATTATCGTGATGGGAGCCGCCGAATACCGGGGCCGGCCGTCGCCGGTTCTACGCGCGCGCCTGGACCACGCGGTAGACCTGTATCGCAACGGGTATGCCTCACTGTTTTTGACTACGGGCGGCGCGGGCGGGGATCCGAAGTTCACGGAGGCGGAGGTGGGCCGGTCGTACCTGATCGATCGCGGGATTCCGCCGGAACGGGTGGTCGTGGAGAACCAGGGGCAGACGACAGCCCAGTCGCTGGCCGCGGCATTCGAGATCATGCAGAGGATGTCGCTGCGGTCATGCATCGTGGTGAGCGACGGGTATCATATTTTCCGGGCCAAGAAATTTCTGCAAGCGGAGGGATTGACGGTCTTCGGATCGCCGCGGGTCTCTCACCCGGAGCCGGAGTGGAAGGAGTGGTGGGAGTACTTTCGACAGGCGGTCGGGTTCGCGTTGTGGCAGATCGGGCTGGCGGTTTAGAAGACATTTTGCCACGCATAAACACGAATTAAAAAGCAGACTGAGGAGGACTTTCACGGTGAAAAAATCGGCTTCCATCCGGGAAGGAGCAGGCCAAAGGCCTACTCCACGATTCTTCGCGGGACGCGAAGACTTTGACTGTTAGTAGGATAAGGCCTGCTCTCGCGCGTTCGAGAGGCTTCTGCCACAGGCTGCTACGCGAGTTTGATTACCTTGGCATTCTTGAAGAAATCCGGAGCGAATTCTAGACCCATGCCCGGTCCCGTCGGAACCGGAATCACACCGTTCTTAATCTCGAAGTTCGGCGAGTACCAGGATTCCTTCTTGGGAGGTTTCCGGTGCACGTACTCCATCCACGGCCCGATATTCGGAGTGGTCGCCGCGAATTGCAGAATGTTCACCGAGGCCGCGCCCGTCTGCGTATCATGCGGGCAGATCCACATATTCACTTTGCGCGCCATCCGCGCCACCTTTGCCGCCCGGATGAAACCGCCGTTATAGTTCAAATCGGGCTGCACCACGTCCATGACCTTGTTGTCGATCATCCACTGGAACAGCCATAAACTGGAGTCCTGCTCGCCAAACGCCACTTTCATATCCAGAGCGTCGGCAACCCTCTTGGTCTCGCTCAGTTCCTCCCAGGGGCATGGCTCTTCGAACCACAGGTACTTCATCTCCTGCAGCCGTTTGCCGATCTCGATGGCGTTTTTCGAGTCGTACGAACCGTTGGCATCCGCCATGAGCGTCACCTTGCCCGCAAGCTTCTTCTGGGCGAGTTCCAGCAGCTTATTCGTGCGCTCGGGATACGCGTCGCGATTGTCGCTCATGCGTCCCCCGATTTTGAACTTCACCGCCTTCGCGCCGGTGTCCTCGACACCTTTTACATAAACCTCGACCTCTTCCTCGGCCGTGGTGTCCCGTCCCGACCCCGAAAGATACACCGGGATTTCTTTCCGCAGCACACCTCCCATGAGTTCGCCGGCGGGCTTCTTGAGGGCCTTCCCCATCAGGTCGAACAGACTCTGCTCGATGTACGCCACCGGGCACCAGAACTCCTGTCCCGCCAGCTTGTAGTTGGAATTGGTCGCATAGACCTCGTCCACCAGGTTTTCCAGGTCGCGCGCGTCCTTGCCCAGGAAATGCGGCATAACGCGGTGCGCCAGTATCTGGATATAGTCGACGATATCTTTGGTTTGCACCATACCTTCCGCGCCATCGGCCGACCGCGTGCGGAGGAAGTACTGACCATAAGCCTGGAGCAGTTCGATCGACGAGATCTTCACGGGAGCGTCGAAGAACTTGTGCAGGTTGAAGACCGGTTTCTTGTATTCCAGTATCTCGGCCTCCATGTCGGCTGCGCCATAGGCGCGTCTGGTCTGATGAGACAGCAGAGCAATACCGGCAGTTGCCTTGAGAAAGTCACGGCGGTGCATATAGAGACTATACATCCACGCGTGGCCGTCCGGGCAATCGGGACCGCGGACAGGCTCGTGTCTGCAGCGCCGGGAGAGGTCTCGGTACTGGGCCGCGGTCCCGTCCGCTTTTCATTCCTCATTATCGGCCGGGCGGCAGGCTGGCTCCTGAAGGCTGAGCCGTGCCGCCGATCGAGAGCAGTTGAGGCTCAGATGAGCTAGTACGGCACGCTCTCCACAGACACGACCTTGCCATTGCGGAGGATCGCAACCGCCATGTTGTTGTACCCCGCATTGGAGTAGTAGTAACGCTCGACCAAAATGCCGCCGCTTGTGCCGGTCACCTCGAATTTCGGACTTCCACAGCGCCTCTGGAGCTCGGAGCGGGTGCTGCCGATAGCAAGTTTTAACGAATCGAGGACATCAGGCCATGGTTTGACGACCGTCGTCTTCGGGAAGTTGAGAATCGGTGGAGGGGACAGTACCGGCGGCTCATTGGTCTGAGGGTGGTTGCTAGGGGGCTGTTCCACATTACTGGCGCGGCTATGCCGGGATGCGGATGGTAACGGGGTTTTCCTGGCGAGTTTGCTCTGGGCGGGAGTTTCCTCCGCGTCGGTTTCGGCAAGGGTCGGCGCTATCATGGTTGGTGTTTCGTGAAACACGTGATCGATGGACCATTCGACTACCTTCCACACGACCATCCCAACCGATCCAAAGAAACAGATGGCCAGAAGAATTTCCAGGGTGCGCATCGGAAGGAGTACTCCTCGTCCGGCATGCTGTCCCCATCATTCTGTCGTGAAGCGATAAGGGTACGCAAACTGTAACGACCGGTTTACAAGCGTTACCGTACTGGTTAGACCCGATCCGGGATTCTACACGGAATAAAGGGCCGCCACTTCGTAATCCACGACCTTGGGTATGGTAAATTCGATAGCACCTCCGCTGACCCGGAAGGGCACTACCGTTTCGGCTCGCAACAGTTCCACCTTGCTCACGCTCCGGCCCGGCGGCAGCGTCATGCGTACTTTCTGCGCTCCGATGGGATAGAAATTCCGGATCCAGCCGCGGTGCATCGCGGGATTCGTGTAGTTCAGGACGTGCAGCGCGAAACCGGCCTGCGTCTCCCACGCGAATGTCTCGATCACGCCGTCGCCTTCGATCGTCACGGGTGGATTTGCGCCGGCTACCCAGCGGATGGAGTTCTTGAGCAGGCGGGCGAGGTCGGTGTGGCCGGACTGCCACATGGTGCGCTCGACGTCTCCGGGAAAGTAGATCAGCCGGCTCTTTCCTTTTTCCCGCACGACCACCGCCGGTTCGTCCGTGTGCGCCTGCACGGGATAGGAGAGTTCCGGCGGGTAGGCCACAAAGCCCGGCACTACCGTCAGGACCGGCCCATCCACGCGCGCTACCGGGATACGATTCTCGGCGCCGGGGATCCAGGCTGTATTGACGAAGCCGTCGAGAATCGGATGCCGCTTCTCAATCCGCGCCAGATAGGCATTGCCCGTGGTGCCGGTGATATCGCCCGCTTTGCGGATGCCGAACACATCGGCCAGCCCGAAATCGGCGCGGCGCTCGTTGCGCTCCGTATACAGGCTGGTCTCAAACGTTGCCAGCAGCGAGCCTCCCGCGTCCACATAGGCGCGCAGCAATCCGCATTGCTCGTCACTGAGCAGCGCCGTGTTGGGCAGCACCAGCGCGGAGTACTTCTTCAGATCCGGCAGCGCGAGTTTGTCCTCATGCACGAAATCGAAGAGAAAGCGGCCTTCGAGCAACGCGTAATACATACCGTTCATGTACTGCGCCATCAGCGTGCCGCGCGGCGGCTGGTAGAACAGGTGCGTACGCTGGCCCATGACGACGCCCACATTGGCAATGGACCGCTTGTTCACAAAGTGGACGTCGTGTTTCGCCATCCAGTCGAAGTACTGATGGGCCGGCTCCAGCCAGCGGCGATCCTCACCCAAACCGCCTTCACCGCCGATGATGTGATGATAGGGCACCATCCCGGATGCCAGGGTCTCATCGAACCACATCTGCTCTTCCTCGCGCGACTTGTACGAGTTGCGCCAGCGCGGACGGCCTGTCGACCATGCTCCGGTCACGTTCGTGGCCATCTTGCCTTTCTGCACGGCATTGCACACGCGGCCCTGCAGCGCACATCCCCAGATGGGAGTATCGTCGCCGCCGCGGCCCTGGTTGTCGCACTGAAACCACTCGCAAAGTTCGCCCAGTTCCACCAGGTTGGCGGTAGAGCGAACGCCGCCCCCGAGATTGGCGAAGTAAAAGTTCGCGTGGCTCTTCTCCTTGGCGATGGAGTCGTAGAGCTTCCAGAGATAGACGGTGCGCTCGTTGAACTTGTCCCAGTAGGCTCAGGCTCCCGGGCTTGGGCAATTTCCGGCACTGCTCGCAATAGCACACCGGCATGTTTCCCAGCGGCGGCCAGGCGTTGGTGAACAGGCCGTCCACGTCGTAGAGCGAATTAATTTCCTTCATGATCGCCGGCATGTAATCGGTCATGTAGCTGGAGAACATGCAGGTGCGGAACAACCTGCGATCCTCGGTGTGGTGTACCGGGTTGCCCGCGGCATCGCGCTGGAACCATTCCGGATGCGCCTGCACCGCATCTTCCCAGTTCAGGTCCGGACTCATGCGCGCGATCACGTGCAGGCCGCGCTTCTTGGCGGCGGAGCAGCAGTCGCCGAAGAAATCCCGCTCGCCGAGAAACTTGCCTTTGCGATGGAATGGCACTTTGGTCTGGTAAAAAGCGAGTATGCCGGTGACGCTCACCATCGTGGCGTCCACTTTCAGGCTGGCCCAGTAATCGGCCCACTCCTCGACGTTCAACACCACGGGATCGTGCTCCGTCATATTGAGTTGGCCCAGACGGCGAATCTTTCGCTGCCAGGGAATCTCCTGGGTCGCGGCCATTAAAGCGCCGGCGACAGCGGCCGGCACGGCGATAAACTCACGGCGATTGATGTCCATTGCAACCTCAGCCCGGCTGGGCGAGACCAATTTATCATTCTTTGTCGTGCCGGTCTGTCGTGGTGGGTACCTGAACCATCCAATTCCTGACCGCTCCACCAGCTTGACAGTCAAGTGTTGCAGTGCCAGGAGCGCCGGATACCAGCCGACTGATCGTTCCTGATTCGACCGTAGTCAATTCCGCGTGTTGCTGACTTACGCAACCAAGTGATTCGCCTCGGTTGGCCGACCGGTCAAACCGGGCCGGACAGCCTTCAGCAACGCCTCTTTCGTCGGAAGATATGGATCGGGCGTGCCGACTCGGATCGGTGGATATTTCTTCAGGCTGGCTACAAACTCACCAAGGATCTTCTTCATCGGTTAAGCTACCCACGACTTATTGGCACCGGCGTTGCGCCCTTCCTTCACTTCGGGATTGGCAAATGCAGCGGCGTGTCGTCCGTGTTTTGCTGCCAGATCAGGTGCACCTTCCAATTACGCACTTGACAGCGGACGCGCGGTCGGCCACAATTCGGGCCCAGCGGTTATCATAAGTACTCGCCTAGGAACTTCTCTATGAAATACAACGCGCGCGAGATCGTTGTTTGGAAAAAGTCAAAGGCGTGAAACTGTCCCTCGAATGGCACATAGATATAGGGCACGTTATTGGCCTCGAGTTTTTCCGCCAACTTCACCGACTGGCTCATGGGAACAATCGCGTCAATGGTGCCCTGCAAGAGTATGGTCGGGGGGGATTGTTTGCTGACGTGGGTTATTGGTGACGCTTCCTTGTAAAGGTCCGGGGCGTCTGCGTACTTCTTACCGAGGAAGGCTTCATTCCAGTAAGGATCGCGGACGGCCGGGTCGGTCAAGTCGCTCCAGCCATAGAAAGCGATAATGGCCTTCACTTTCGGTCCTGGCCCGTTGGGATACTGCTTGGTCGGGGTGTTGGCGGCGTAGCCAATCAGCTCGACCAGATGGCCGCCGGCTGAACCTCCAAGCAAGGCGATGCGATCGGGGTCGATACTGTAAGTCTTGGCGTGGTCTTTGAGCCACTGAATGGCGTTTCGCGAATCATCCATCGCAGTCGGGTAGGGCGCCTGGTCCGCTACACGATAGTCCAGTGTAGCCGCCGCGTAACCAAGCTGGGCGAGTTTGACGCCGTAGAAGTTGTAGTCGGCGCGACCGCCGTCAATCCAGCAACCGCCGTGGATCATGACGACCAGCGGGAGGGCTTTGGCTGAGTTCTTCGGGGTGAAGAGATTCAGTTTGAGTTCATAATTATCTCCCGTCTGGAAGGTCACATCGAGATTGGCACTGACGCTGTCTGGGACTGCGGGGCGCATGTCGATTGGTGCAACCCTACGTAACGCCACGCCTCCGAGGAAGTCGGCAAATGTCTTGAAGACCGGCCCCCGACAGGTGCATCCTTCAGGATGCGTCGCCCCGCCTCCGTATTCGACCTTGGAACGGCATCCCTCGCCATAAGCCTTTCTGACGTGGTTTGCGCTACTGCTTTGATTTGCGGGTTCATGATTGTTTCTCCTATGACGTTTTGTCTACCCGCGAGCGACCTTCTATCGCGCGCGCTCGCTGTCAGCGGGCAGCGGCGCGCAGCACCTCTTTCGGTGGCAGATACGGATCGGGCGTGCCAACCTTGATCGGCGGATATTTCTGCAGGCTGCCGACAAATTCCCCCAGGATCTTCATCATCGGCTCAGCAGCCCAGGAATTCTTCGCGCCCACGTCGCGCTCCTCCTTCAAGTCGGTGAGAAGATTGACGAGCTTCGGCACCGGCAGATGTACTGGCGGGTCGTACATGTTTTCCTGCCAGATCAGATGCATCTTCCAATTCCGCCACTTCACTGCTGTCAGCCGGTCGGCCACATAGGCGGGAAATCCTTCGCGGTTGGAGTTTTCCTGTTTACCAAGGAAGAAATCCAACTGATCCACGCCGTCAATCGGGCGATCCTTCGGGACCTCCGCTCCGCCGACGCGCGCGAAGGTCGTGAAGATGTCCACGATGTGAACGATCTCGTTGCTGACGCGTCCTGCTGGCACTTGCCCCGGCCATCGGATGATGAACGGCGCACGCAATGAGGCCTCCATCGCTGTGAAATAAGTACCCCGCCACGGCCCAGGGTGGCCCTCCCAGGGGTGGGTCGCCTCCGGCCCATTGTCGCTCGTGAAGATGACCAGCGTGTTGTCTTCGACGCCAGCTTCCTTGATGGCATCGAGAATCTGGCCGGTGCGGTGGTCCATCTCAGCCAGGCAATCGGCCCAATCGCCGTTGCCGGTTTTTCCGGCAAACTCGGGGTTCGGCATCGTCGGCATGTGCATCAACGAGAACGAAACGTAGGCGAAGAACGGCTTCCCCACGCTAGCGTTCCGCTTGATGAACTCTACGGCGCGGCTCGTGATCTCCGCTTCCGTAGTGACGCGGCTATCCAAATTCATCTCCCCGACCTGCTTGGCCTTTTCGCCCTTGCGTGCTTCGTAGATGGGTTCGGGTGAGACGATCTTCGCATTCCAGCCTTGTTCGTTGCCGACCGAAGGCCACATGCCTTGCGCTTGATTCAAGGATGGCCACATCGCCTCGTCGTAGGTGCGCGGGATGCCGTACCACTCATCAAATCCCTGATGAGTAGGGAGCCGCTCCTCTGCGCTTCCAAGGTGCCACTTGACCCACATGCCGGTAGCGTAGCCTTGCGCCGACAGCAATTCGCGCAATACTGACCTCCCACTGCGTCAAACCGTCCGGGACCCCCCCGATGGGGACTTCGTAGGTGCCGGAGCGGATGGAGAAGCGGCCAGTGATGAATGCCGAGCGGGAGGGCGTGCACTGCGCCTCTACGTTGAAGTTGAGAAGGCGCGTCCCTTCGCCGGCGAGCTTGTCAATGCGAGGTGTTGGCGCACCACGGAGGATGCCGCCACCGTAACAACCCAGTTCGCCGTAGCCGAGGTTGTCGGTGAGCATGAAGACGATATTTGGGCGTTTCCTGGAAACTGTTCCTTGAGCGTTCATATTTACCTTTCGCGACTACCAGGGGTCGGCGGGATGGGTGATGTATGATTGCTGACCACCGACTCAAAATAATGAGGCGCGATACCAACAGCCGTGATTTCTTTGGCGAGATCGGGGCTGCAACTGCTGACTCGGTCCGTTTCAGATACCGGTCGAACCCCTCGCCAGGCTTGATGTTCGGTACCGGGTAATGCCGCTAACGTACTCAGGCTATTGGACCGGTGCGACCCGGGCGTCATGAGCGGCTCGGTAGCATCGTGGATAAAGCCGGGGAACCTCCTCATGTCCCTTCCGGGAAGCGGGCAGCCGTGGGCGTAAGCACTGTGTTTGAAGCTGCAGAGAGGGAAGCACTCCGAACAGATAACCGGAAAAAGCTTGGTGCGTCCGGGCTTTCCGATTGGCCGGTAAACATTACTCAAATCCGGCTAATCCGACCCGATTTTTTCGCCGCTCGGCCACTTGACGCTGCGTGATCGCCGGTGAACTCTTACCCTGAGTATGCGGCGAGCCACACCCAAAGATCCAGAGCATCTGGCCCAACCTATGACTCGGTCGGTTGGGAGTTCTCTGCGTCTTCCTCTGCGGCTCTGCGCCTCCGCGGCCGTCTTGCGACGCCAGGCCGGGCCAGCCCGCCTTCCGGAGGTCCCCGCCTCTACGTCAACTGCAGAGCTGAACCTCATCGCAGAGGCGCCGAGCCGCAGAGGAAGACGCAGGGCATGATGGGGCTCCGGATTGGCCATCCCTCGAATGGCCAAGATCGGTGAGAGAAATGACTGAAAAAGAAACAGTTGTCCTGGTATTCTGTCATTTCCAAACATTAGCCGGTTTTCGGTAACGCTCCCTTCATAACAACATTTCCTCGCCCATCAATCACTTACAAAATTCCCCCACAAAAACAGCAACCCTCGTCTGCCACCTTGGAAACAGGCCAGGCGAACCGCGCCCCCACACGAGGAATCATGACCGAATCAGAGAACAAATCCACCGGACCGCGCACCGACGAAGGCAAACAGCGCTCCTCCCAGAACGCCCTCAAACACGGGCTGTTTTCCACCAAATCCTTCCTCCTCCCCGGAGAATCCCAGGAAGAATTCGACCGGCTTCTCTATCGCTACAACCGCGAGCACCAGCCCAAAGGAGCCACCGAGGAGGATCTCGTGCTCCACTTGGCCCATACCGAGTGGCGTCGCAGGCGTATCCCCGCCCTCGAAGTCGATTCCATCGAAAGATCCCTCGAATCCGGCGACCCCGACCGCAAATTCATGCACACCTACAGCCTCTACGACCAGCGCTTCCTGCGCCTGATCCAATCCACCCTCAAAACCCTGCTCGAGCTCCAGGCCAAGCGCAAAAAGGAGACCGCCCTTCACTTCCGCATCGCCGTCGTCCTCTATAAGTACAACAAAACCAACTACATCCCCTGGAACCCCGCCGACGATGGGTTCGTTTTTTCAACCGACCTGCTCGGCCGCCAACTCTCCATCCTGGATCGCATAGTAGAAGCCAACGATAAAAACCGCGCCTTTGCAACCGACGACGAAATCGACGCCTTCATCGCCAAAGACGTCCTCTAACCCCACTTTTCACCGCGCGTAGTCGCCCCGTTGCCCAAAAAGGAAGCTCCATTACCGCCGGCCATTTGTGTGAAATAGTATCTTCCACTTACTAAGAATTGGCCTCTTCCTATAAATGACGTGGGGCGGACGCCGTCGTCCGCGTGCGACCCCCCGGTCGCCCGTCCGGTCAACTCCACGGGAGGTGTCGAGGACCCTTCGTGCGCGGCACCGGGCTTACGGTCGCGTTGTTGTGCCTGTCGCGCTGACCCGGATGAATTGTTCGCCGTCCGGTGATAGACTGGTCTGCACTTACTTTTGGAGGTTTTTCGAATGCGCAACCTTGTCGTTGTCACAACGTGTGCCCTTGCCGCGTGTGGCATTCTCATGGGCCAGTTCCAGTTTGGGAGCGTGAATGGCCTGGTCAAAGACCCGTCGCACTCACCCGTGCCGGACGCGACGGTAGAGATCCGCAGCAAGACTACCAACGTCGCGCAGCAGATGACCACTCCTGCATCGGGCGAGTATAACTTTGCTTCACTGCCGCCCGATCAGTACACGATCACGGTGAAGCACGCTGGTTTCCGCGCCGCCTCGCGCTCGGTCCAGCTCTCGGTGGATCAGCGCCTGCAGGCGGACATCACCCTGGAGATTGGAAACGTTACCGATCAGGTCACCGTGTCCGCCGAGGCGCCGCTGCTCGAAACCGCGTCCTCCGAAGTCGGCAATGTGCGAGACGAGAAGCAGGTGGTGGACCTGCCTCTGAACACACGCAACTTCACGCAACTGGTGGATCTGGCTCCCGGTGTGAACAACCGCGGCAGCTCGTCGAATTCGGTCCTGCAGGGCTATACCAGCGGACGGGGAACTAATGGAGCCGTGATCAACGGCGCGACGCCGGAAGGCGTGGTCTACCTGTTCGATGGCATTCAGAGTATGGATAACGACGCCGGCGATATCATCTTTTTTCCGCCGGTGGACTCGATCCAGGAGTTCAAGGTGCAGACCAGTTCAGCGCCTGCGGCTTATGGCGGCGGGGCGGGCCTGATCAACGTCGATTTCAAATCGGGCACCAACCAACTGCATGGCGTAGCGTACGAGTTCGTGCGCAACTCCTACTTCGACGCCAAGAATTATTTCGATTCGCAAACCAATCCTATCCCGCCGTTCCGCTTGAACCAGTTCGGGTTCAACGCCGGAGGTCCGGTGGTTATACCGAAAGTCTTTAACGGGAAGGACAAGCTGTTCTTCTTCGGCGACTACGAAGGCAAACGGGTCTATCAGGCGCAGACGTTCATCAGCACGGTGCCGATCCCGGCGTTTCACACCGGCGATTTTTCCGCGTTGCTGCCGAAAACGATCATCTACGATCCGCGCGGCAACGGGCACGTACCGCTGCCGAATAATATCATTCCGACTTCGGCGATCAATCCGACCTCGGCGAACCTGATGGCGCTCTATCCCGCGCAGAACATGCCGGGTATCGTGAACAATTACCTCTACAATCCGGGACAGCAGACCACCGTCAATCAATATGATTTCCGGTTCGACTACCGCACCGGCGCGTCAACTTTCTTCGGACGCATGAGTCACGAGGATCCGGTTACCGTCACGCCGGGCTATCTGCCGGCCCCCGCCGTGGGCGGAGGTCCTTCGCGGCCCGGCAACACCGAAGTTCCCGCCTGGCAGGGCGTGATCGGCTACGGCCGCGCGATCTCGCCGACCATCTATTACGAAGCCCGCATCGGATACTCGCGCATGGTGGAGTACATCGTAGATGCCGACAGCGGCCAACTGACATTGGCGCAATCGCTGGGTATTCCCAACGCGAACCTCGGCGGCGCGGGCGGGTTGACCAACATCAGCATCAGCGGCGGCACCGTGGGGTTGGGTGACGGCTCGGGGAGCCTGGCCAAAGTAAACAACAACTACGAATACTCGCAGGCGCTGAGCTGGGTGCGAGGCAAACATGAGTTCAAATTCGGCGGCTCGGTCATGAGCCGGCGATTCTCTTTCTTCTCGCCGACCTATCCTGTGGGTCAGATGGTCTTCTCCGGCGTCTACACCGGCTACGGACTGTCCGATTTTCTCTTCGGCCATCCTATCAGCTCGGATATCGACATCACCCGATTCTTCAGCCTGCACCGTTACATGGCCAACGTCTACGCACAGGATACTTGGCGAGTGACGCCAAAGCTGACCTTGACTTACGGACTGCGAAATGATTTTGTCACGCCGTGGGTAGAGCGTCATAACCTGCTGGCGGGCTTCGTGAACACTGGCGGAGGAAACCTGGTTCCCGTGGGAACGGCTCCCTATAGCGGCGACGCGGTAACAGTAGGGCGGAACACGAACTTCGGCCCCCGTGCAGGGCTGGCGTATAACGTTACACCGAGCACGGTGATTCGGGCCGGAGGTGGAGTCTTCTATTCGTACGCGATGCAAACCTCGAATGACTCTCCGGCCAAGAATCCGCCGTTCAGCGGCTCGCTGCAGGCTTCCAACAACGCCTCCGACTGGGTAGACGCTTCTCCGATCTCAGCCGGTTTCCCGGCCGCGCGTCCCGCGCTCTTCCCCGTCGCCGGTCTCGGCTGGATCTATTATCCCTGGGATTTCAAGACGGAAGCCGCCTACGAGTGGAACTTCACGATACAACGTCAATTGGGCACCAACAACGTGCTCACGGTGGGCTACGTGGGCGAAAAGGGAACCCATATCCTGGTGACCGATAACATCAACGAAGCTATACCGGGGCCAGGAGCAGTGGCGGCCCGCCGTCCCTATCCGAATCTCGGCGATGGAACCGCGGTGGGACCATGGGGCGATTCAACGTATCAGTCGTTGCAGGCTACTTTCCAGCGGCGTCTCAGCGCCGGCCTTACTTTCCTGGGCGCGTGGACGTGGTCCCACAGCATCGACAATTCCAGCGGCACCGGCTCGGAAACCGTCCAGACACCCTACAGTCTGTATCTGAATCGCGGTAACTCGACGTTCGACGTCCGGCAAAGCCTGGTTCTGAGCTGGAGCTACGAACTGCCGTTCGGCAAAGGCAAGCCTTTTCTGCGGGATGCGCACGGGCCGCTCCAAATGCTTGTGGGCGGGTGGCAGATCAACAGCATCGATACCTTCCAGACGGGCTCACCCTTCACAGCGACTATGGCATCCAGCCTGTTGAACGCCGGCAGCGGCGTACAGTGGCCGAACACCATCGGACCCGCCACGTTGCCGAATCCGACCGTCAGCCGGTGGTTCAACACCAGTGCCTTCGTTTCTCCGGGCACATATATTTACGGCGATGAAGGACGCAACAGCGTGTACGGACCCGGGACCCGGCAGTTTGACCTCTCGGCATTCAAGAACTTCCACTTCACCAGGGATGAGGCGATGCGCCTGCAATTTCGCGCGGAAGTGTTCAATATCTTCAACACGCCGCAGTTCAACAATCCGAACGCGTCGATCGGCTCCGCGACGGTGGGGACCATCACCAGCGCCGGTCAGCCGCCCCTGTTCCAGCGGACCTCGCGGGAGATCCAACTGGCCCTAAAGCTGTATTTTTAGAGTTGTCATCATGACGATAAATAGACGTACCCTGTTGCAAGCCGGCTTGGCCGCCACGTCGCTGGCGTCCGCCGGGAGGGCGGCCGAAGCCTCCGGAATCAAGATCACGGACATCAAGACTTATCGCATGCCGTGGGGCATGCTGCTGGTGCAGGTACTGACCAGCGAAGGGACTTCGGGCTGGGCCGAATGCAGTCCCATGAACGCCTACGTGGAAGAAGCCATGATTCAAAAGGTCCTGAAGCCCCTGGTGATCGGGCAGGACCCTATGAACAACGGCCCGCTGTACGACCAGATGCTCTTTCGCCCCTACAAACTCGGTCCTGGAGGCACCCTGGCCAATGCCATCGCCGGGCTCGACGTCGCCATGTGGGACTTCAAAGGCAAGCTCCTCAAAGCCCCCGTGTACACGCTTCTGGGCGGCGCCTATCGCACGCGAGTCCCGGCGTACTACAGCTACGGGTGGGACCACAAAGCGTCCATCGAGGAGGTCACCACCCTGATGAAGAAGCAGATCGACCTGGGCTTCCGGGCGCTCAAATTCCGCATGGGCTGGCGTGATCCGAACCGCGTGTTCACCGACGCGGCGGACGACCCGCTCGAACCGTACATGATCGCGATTCGCAAGGCCGTGGGCGACAAGATCCGGCTGATGATCGACATGAATAACGGGTACACCACGCAACACGCCATCGAGATGGGCCGGCGCTTGAAGCAGGCCGTGAACATCGTGCACTACGAAGAACCGACGGCGCAGGGGGACTATGCCGCCATGTCGCAAGTGCAGGCCGCACTCCCCGATCTTCCCATCGCGGCCGGCGAACAGGAATACAACATCTGGATGTATAGGGACCTGATCGAGCAGGGGAATCCGGCATTTGTGCAACCCGATATGACCAAATCCGGAATCACTGTGAGTCGCAAGGTCGCCGCGCTGGCCGAGGCCCACAACAAGCAGATTGTCTGCCACAATACCCAGCCGGCGATGGGCACAGCGGCCACACTGCACCTGGTGGCCTCCATCCCCAACGCCGTGTACCCGCAGGAATGGACCGGACCGGCTGCGCGCCTGAAGCCGCTGTTCAGGAATGAGATCCAGTGGGACCACGGCGAACTGATCGTCCCCACCGGCCCCGGACTGGGGCTCGAAGTGAATGAAGCCGCCGTGCAAGCCACCGCGGAAAAGAGCTGAGGGATCGGCGGCTAAAACGACGCGGAAGCCGATTTCGCGCACCCCGTCGGAAGATCGCGGCAGCGGGAAGGAGGTAAACTTGATATCGGTCGAAGAATACCTGAACACCCCCTATGACCCCGACGTGGAATTTGTAGACGGCGTTCTTGTGGAGCGCAACGTCGGCGACTGGCTGCACTCGCTGATTCAGAGTAATGTTCTTTTTGCTCTGCGACGGAAGTATCCGCATCTGAAAGTTGTCGCTGAATTGCGGTACAGCGTGACCAGCACACGCTATCGTTTGCCTGATGTGTGCGTGCTGCTGGCTGCGCCGAAAACTAAATACTTGCTTGACGCCGCATTCCTGGTGGTCGAAGTGCTCTCCGAAGGCGACGTGATGAGCACCGTGATCGAGAAGCTGAAAGAATACGCCAGGAAAGACGCACCGAATATCTGGCTGATCGATCCGCGTCTTCAGTTACTGTACACTTACCGCCCGCCGGCGCTCGTCGAGATCGAGGGCGAAACCATCTCGACCGGAGATCGGTCCGTCGAGATCTCCCGCAACGAAATCTTCGCTGAGTAGCCCTCTCCCCTGGCGATCGAGACTCCCGGGGCGATTCCGCATGAACGGCGCGGCAAAGCGCGCCGATTTACACCTTATGCTTGGCGATAAAATCCGCTGCCGGCTCGCTGCTCATGCCGGGCGCTTCCGGCGCCAGCACTTCGCCCTTCACCATATTCTGCTTCCCGCCGCTCTCCATGTAAATCGCATTGGGAATCGCGCACAGAATATTCATATTCACCGGACCGCCGCCGTGACTCGCCAGTTCCACACCGAACCCATCCGAAATGGCGCCGATCTCCATCCACTCGGTCGGACCGCCGGAGCGGCGATTGTCCGGCTGCACCACGTCCGCGCCCTTCTTCATCAACAGGTCCATGAACGCGTGCTTGTTGTACTCGTTCTCGCCGCAGGCCACGCGCATGTCGAGCGCCGCCGCCAGTTCCGCATAGCCTTCGTGATCATAGGGCACGATCGGCTCTTCGTACCAGAAGCATCCCAATTGCTGATACACCCGGCCCCGGCGCAACGCCTCCGGACGGTTGTACGCCTGATTCGCATCGACCATTATGCGAATGCCTTTGCCCGCCGTCTTGAATCCCACCTCGATGCGCTCCACGTCGTCATCCAGATCGAATTTGCCGACCTTCACCTTGAACGCGCGATAGCCCGTCTCCAGCGTCTCGTTGATCGTCCGTTTATATTGCGAATGGTCTTTGTCGTTTTCGCGATACCAGCCGCACATCGCATACGCCGGCATGCGGTCGCGCACCGCGCCGAGCATCTTGTAAACCGGCAGTCCGGCGGCTTTGCCCAGAATGTCCCAGACCGCGATGTCCACCGCGGACATGGCGAACTGCGTGACGCTCTGCACCCCCTGATACTCGAGGGCGCGCCACAGGTCGGCCCGGATCCTTTTGGGGAACGCCGGATCCTGGCCCATCAGCACCGGTTTGACTTCGTACTCCAGGATGCTCTGCACCACGCGAGGTCCGCCGGAGACCATGCCGAAGCTGCTATAAGCCCAGCCGGTAATGCCGGCGTCGGTTTTGAGCCGGAGAACCACGCCGCCGCCGTCTCCGCCGAAGTCGTGGATCGCGTCGCTGTATGGCGCGGCCGGCACGCGCAGCAAATCGGTCTCCAGCCCGGTGATCTTGATCTGCTTCCTGGCCTCTGCCGCGGCCGCCAGGCCGCGGCACAGTGTCCCGGATAGGGGAGCGGCCGCTGCCATCGTCAGTAGGTTTCGTCTGGTTAACATAATTGCCTCTGTTGCCATCAGAATACCAGCCGCGCGGATAACTGGAATTCCCGCGGCTCATTCGTCTGACCGCTGTTTAGCAGCAGTTGTCCGAAAGTAGGAGATGAGGTGCTGATCGTTGGATCGCCGCCCCACAACGGATGATTGATCGCGTCCAGCGCATCCACGCGCAATTCCAGATCAAATCTTTCCAGGATGTGCGTCCTCTTCACCATCGAGAGATCGAGCTGCGGACCCCAACGGTCGCGCATGTCGCCGAAGTACAACGACGCCGTCCGCAGCGAGAAGGCCGGCTGGATCTGGAACGCCGGCGCCAGATTGCCCACCTGGTCCACTATCGTGCCGTTCGCTTCTATCGTACCCGTGTTGAACATCTTTGCGGGCGTCGGATTCGGGAGTATCGGGTTGCCGACTACAAATACGCCGCTCGGCACCGTCATTGGCACGCCCGATTGCCAGGTGAAGTTGCCCATCAACTGCCAGCCGCCCACCAGACGGCTGACCAGGCCGTGGGTGGAATTGAGAAACGTCCGGCCCGGACCGAAGGGTAGTTCGTAAATCGGAGCCACGACGAACACGTGCGTACGGTCGAAGGGCACCATCGTCCTCGCCGGCGCCGGATCCTGCGCATTCAGATAGCTAAGCGCCTGCAGATTCTTGGAGAACGTGTACGATGCCGTCAACGATAAGCCGCTGGAGTAGCGCTTCTGTAAGTTCGTCTGCAGCGAGTTGTACCAGACTTTTCCCGACGGAATATTCTGCTGGCTCAAGGCGGTGAACTCCGGGAAAGGCAGCAGCAGTTGCTGCCGGGTCACCGTGGCCGCATTCAGCGAAGTGCCTGGCAGCAGGCCCGCGAACGGATTCGGAACCTGCGCATTGAGAGTGTTCGGATTACCGCCCTGCGTGGTATCGCCGAGCGCCAGATTCTGCTTCGACAAGGCGTTGTACGTGTTGGTCACAGGAGCATCGTAAGTTCGCGAGCCCACATACGAAGCCTCGACCTTGATCTGGTTGGACAACTGTTTCTGGATGCCGAAAGAGTAGCTATAGACGTAACCGATCCGGCCGCTGGGGTCGGCGAAATTCGGCGACTGGCCCAGCAGCGTCGCCAACCCCTGGGACGATCCCGCGGGAGCGACCAGGCCGTTGGGGAACGGATTGGAGACCGTGCCGGCGGGAGTCTGATTGGCATTGAGTGTAGCCACGTAGGGAGTGGTCTGGCTGAATCCATAGCTGTCGCCGAAGGAAACCTGCGGGATATAAGAAATGCCGAAGCCGCCCCGCAGCACCGTGGTCGGCGTGAGTTGGAATGCCGCGCCCACCCGTGGCTGGATGTTATTCCAATCGGTGTTGAATGCGCTCTTGGGTAATCCGCCAACGCCCGTGAACCCGATGCCGCCATATGCCTTATACCCCGGAAACTGCGTCTGATTGATCTCCGAGGAAATCGGATTGACCGCGTTGGGGAAGAATCCATAGTTCAGCCGGTTGTACTTTTCCTCCAGCGGACCGAGCACGTCCCAGCGCAGCCCTAAGTTCACCGTGAGCCGGCGCGTGAGCTTGATGTCGTCCTGCACCCACGGCGCCCAATACCGCCAGCTG
The DNA here is from genome assembly GCA_963747535.1 of Terriglobia bacterium. Lineage (GTDB taxonomy): Bacteria > Acidobacteriota > Terriglobia > Bryobacterales > Bryobacteraceae > CAVVFX01. The sequence goes on along the minus strand of CAVVFX010000020.1, from coordinate 430,393 downwards.
TAATAGGGTCGCGCAATGTAATCCACCTCACCCGACGTGGCCGCGCCCAGTAGCATCGAAGCGATCGCATTGCCGCTCGTGGAATCGGCTGTCAGGTAGTTGGCGCGGGTGAAAGTCTGATCGAAGGCAAACGTGCCGCCCGCGTAGGCAGACTGGTAGTTCGCCAGGTGCATCAGGCGCATGTCGATCCCCGCCTTGATGTAATGCCGCCCACGGACCATCGAATAGGTCGGCGCCAGGCTCCAGTTGGTGCTGGGCGCGTACCAGATGTTACTCGAGGATTCACCCATGTATTGGTAGTTCGCGGCCGTGATGTACGGGAACCGTGACGGTTCTTCGAACTGGTTTACCAGCGACGGCGGCAGCCCGATGGCTGCCGCGCCGGTAGAGGAATTGTAGACCTGCGGAGAATAGTTTTGCGTCCAGCGGTTCATCGAGGCGCGAACGTCGAGCGTGGTGCTCGCGTCGAACACCGTGACCGAGTCCAGTACCACCGCGTTATTGACCTTGTTGCCGTAGCGGTTGTCGGCACCCAGGCCGGTGAGATAGTTGTTGCTGATATCGTCCAGCAGTTGGTTGTTGTAAACGTAGCGAGTGTAGATCCGCTCCTTCTGGCTGAAATTGTGATCCACCCGCGCCACGATGTTGGGGAAGATGTAATAGGTGTAGAGAGGCGAGAAGTAGTTGTTCTGCCAGTTCACCGGCCCCGCCAGCACGATGTTCGGCAGGGGATACGTATTCGCCATTTTCAAACCTACGGGATCGAAGCGATTAGTCGGAATAATATTGCCGGGAAACGGAGTGCGGACAAACGTTCCGTTGACATTCTGGCCGGTGGCGGGATCGTAGATCACATTGAGCACGCCCGCGCTGTTGAACGTCTGCGAGAAGTTGCCGTTGCGCTGCGCCGCCGTGGGCACACTCGAGACCTGGCCTCGCGCCAGCGTGTTCCAGTGATAGTGCTCATAGGCCACGAAGAAGAACGTCTTGTCCGTCCCTTTGTAGACCTTCGGAATCCAGACAGGGCCTCCTATCGTGAAGCCGAACTCGTCGAGTTTGTCGTAGTTCTTGGCGCCGCCGACAGCATTGTTGGCGAAGGTATTGGCGTCGAGGAACGATCGCTTCATGAAGTCGTACGCCGTGCCATGGAACTTGTTGGTGCCGCTCTTCAGGGCCACGTTCACCACTCCGCCGCCATTGCGGCCATACTGCGCATCATAAGCGCCGGTCACTACCTTGAACTCCTCTACAGCATCCACCGGCGGCACGTACGCGACGCTGTGCGCAGCCTGGTAGATCATATTGTTGGGCGCTCCGTCGAGCAGGTTCTCGGCGCTGGGCGAGATGCTGCCGTTGATGGAAAAATCCGAGAAGGCGCCATTGGAAAAGGGTGCGAGCGAAGTATAGTTCGGCGCGGTCCAGATCACTCCCGGCACCAGTTGGGCCATCAGGTTGGGCACCCGCGCAATGATCGGGAGACCAGCCAGGTTCTTCTGATCGATCACCGTACCGTGATCGGCCTTCTCGCCGTCGAGCAACGCCGCCTGCGCCGCCACGGTCACGGTCTCGGTTTGCGCTCCGACCTCCATGGGGACATCGAGCGTGGCTGCTTCACCCAGCGTGAGAAGGAGTTTTTCCCGCACGTAAGTACGGAACCCCGCCATCTCCACGGTCATGCGATAGGTGCCTGGATTGACGAAGAGCAACCGGTATTGTCCGACTTCGTTGGAGACGGCGGACTGCACCACCCCGGTCTCTGCGTTGGTGATGTGCACTTGCGCGTGCACAATCGCGGAACCGGACGGATCCGTAATGGTCCCGCTTAGAGTTGAGCGCGCTTCCTGCGCGGCAAGAGGCGCTGCAGTGATCGCCAGAATTACCAGCGCAAGCGTTGCGCCGGTGCAGAGACTTCGCATATTCGCCATATAACTCCTTGTCGTGTAACAGACTAACGTGTTCCGCCTGACGCCTAATAATATTGGGGATATCTATATCACTCGCGCGGTACCTGAGTCAAGGGGGTTTGACATTTGCACCGCACGAGCACGCCGCGACGGCGCACTCCAAAGGGGTCTGAAACTTGCGATTCCGGCGACCTGGGGGTCGTGCCCAGAGGGCCCCCAGTACGAGGCGTCCGCCCCACGCTCGTGGAGCTGTTTCTGGAGAGGGGGCTCTTTCCGTCCGTGAAGGAATCCTTGCAGTGGCCGAAGCCGGCCGAAAACCAACAACCCATCGAGCCGGCAGCGAAATCTACCGGTGTATACTGATGAGGATTTCGCGCTAGGATGATCGACGTTCTAAAGATACGCGCCTGTACGGTCGTCGCAGCGTGCGCACTAGCTGGCTTGCCTTTACTGGCGCAGGATTTTCGTGCCACTATCTCAGGGCGGGTGACCGATGCCACCGGCGCCGCCGTTCCCGGCGCGAAAGTCACTGCAACTCAGGTGTCGACTAACCAGGTTACCGCCCAGACCACTAATCGGGAGGGTTACTTCACCCTCACTTATCTTCTGCCCAGCACTTATAACGTCGAAGTCGAAGCTCAGGGCTTTAATCGCCTGAAGCGCGACAATGTCACCTTGCTCGTGGCTGACAAAATCGATCTGCCGTTTCAACTCGAGATCGGTGAAATAAATCAGGAGGTCACCGTCAGCGCAACGACTGAGATTCTGCAGACCGGTGACGCTTCGGGCGGCATGAACTTCGACTCCAACCAGACCTCCGAGTATCCTCTGAACGGGCGCCAGGTTTATATGCTCATGTCCCTGACCCCCGGTGTGCTCTTCACCCAGGAACAGTTCGGCGCAACCGGTTATTCGGGCACGCGGGGCTGGGACGTAACGAGTTCGTACGTGATGAACGGCGGCGTCCAGGGAACCAATAGCTTCACCCTCAACGGGGCGCCGATCAGCATCACCGGCACATGGCAACTCGCTCCCAACGTCGACGCCATCCAGGAGTTCAAGGTCCAAACCAATACCTATGATTCCTCAGTCGGCCGGACCGGCGGAGGAACTGTGAATACGAACGTTCAAATCGGGCTCCAACAACTGGCACGGAACTCTCTTCGACTTTATGCGCAACGAGATTCTGGACGCCAACTACACCCAGAACAACCAGATTGGCGCACCGCGCACCAAACACATCACCCACCAGTTCGGCGGGACCCTGGGCGGAGCCCTGAAGAAGGACCGCGATTTCATCTTCATCAGCTTCGAAGGCTTTCATGAAATCGTCCCGTTCCCCGTGGTAGCGGATGTGGCGCCGCTCGATATGGTCAGCGGGCAGAATTTCCAGAGCTACGGACAGACCATCTACGATCCGGCGACGGGCACGACGTGCGTAAGCAAAGTTTCGGTGAGCGGCACCTGTTCGAGCACGTTCGTCCGCCAGCCGTTCCCCGGGGACGTGATTCCGCTGAGCCGTATCAGCCCCATCGGCGCCAAAATCCTGTCGTATTATCCCGCGCCGAACACTTATGGTGTTACGCAGAACTTCGTCGACTCGGGTGGCACCGGGTCTATCACTACTTCCAGCCCATCGTGCGTTACGACCGGATGATCGATGCCAACGACCGGTTCAACGCCGTGATCACCTTCCAGCACGGCCAGTATACGCGCATTCTGTCTCCCACCTCGATTCTCGACATCCGGGCATCGTACGGCAGGTTCACGTCGTAATTTCCGGACGCGCAAACCTCCCCCGTCACCGCCGCGAGCCTCGCCTTCTGGTAACCGATCAGTCCCACGATCACCGGTTCAGAAACAGCAAGACTTGTTATAAATCATTGGCCAATTATTAACTGCGGACCGTTCCCGACCGCTATCCCTGGCTGCGCCAGATGGACAACATGACCATGAACCTGGCGTCAAAAACTTTCCAGGTGACCGAGCGCTGGCGGCTGAACCTGCGGGGTGAAGCGTTCAATCTGGCCAATCATCCGCTGTACGGGGCGCCTGACACCATCGATACCGATGCCCGGTTCGGCATGCTACCCGTCGCGCAACAGAATTTCCCCCGTCTGATCCAGATCTCGGCCAAGCTTCTGTTCTAGACAGCCGTAACACAGCACACCTTCCCCGCAACCGCGCCACCCTGCAAGTCCAGTGTTTGTGTTGGTGTGGGCAGGCGGTTTCGCCTGCCTCGGCCGCTGGCGACCGAATTTTGCAACTTCGTCTTCAGTCTGCGCTTCTAGGTCCGCGTGGGGCGGTCAATCTTGGCCGCAACCGCTTTTCAAGCGGCTCTTTCCGCCGATTGGCCCGCTAGCGACCTCCGGGAGCCCCTGAGTCGAAAAACCATCGGTATTTCGCGTAGAACGATACCAGCGGCAGAGCCACGTGTACCCAATTTAGGCCGAACTTGCGTCTATAAAAAAAGCATTGACGTGAACGGAGGCGATAATACAAAATGAGTATTCCGGTTGCTCCACCGGGTTGCCCGCTTTTACAGCCACCGCTCTGGCTCTTACCCGCAGTCGGCCGAACTATGAAGATGTACTGTCGTTCATATTACTCAACTCTATTCCTCGTCACCCTTCTAACGTTCATTTGCTTCAGCTCTTTCGCAGACACCACCCCCCCGGCTGCCCCTGCGCCCTCTGGCACCGCAGCAAAGAAATCCAAGGCCCCGGCAAAAACGGCTGTCCGGAAGAAATCGACCGCGCACCCGGCTGCCAAGACCGCTCCGCAAGGTGCCGCAAAGCCGGCCACCGGAGTGGTTGCCGCCAAGCCTCCGGCCAAACCTGAAGTGGCGACCACGAAGACGACTAGAGTAACCCATGCGTCTCTGGTCAAACCCGCAATGGCTACAGCGCGCCCGACCGTCATTCCCGTCTCGCGGACGGTGGCCCGGCGTCGCGTCAAGCCCACCTGGGTCCAGACCTGGGATGAACCGACCTTTAAAGACTCGACCGACGGCGACGCCATAGAAGGCGAAGACCTGGAAGTCCGGAAAGCCGCGGTCGAAGCGCTCGGACCGTACAACGGCTCCATTGTCGTCGTCGATCCAAATTCCGGACGAATTCTGACCATGGTAAACCAGCGGCTGGCGCTGGGCGAAGGTTTCCAGCCCTGCTCCACGATCAAGGTATCGGTAGCACTGGCCGCTCTGCACGAAGGGGTCATTAAGCAGAACTCCCTGGTTCGATTGACCAGCCGCAACCATTTGGACCTGACCGAGGCCATTGCGCACTCTAACAATTATTTCTTCGCCAACCTGGGGATCAAACTGGGGTATGACAAAGTGAGTTCGTACGCTCACCTCTTCGGTTACGGCGAAAAGGCCGGCATCAACATCCCCGGCGAGCATCCCGGTTACTTCCCGCCTAAGCCCCCCGTAAACGGTGGCATGGGCATGCTCACCAGTTTCGGCGAGGAGATCTCGCAGACGCCCTTGGAACTGGCGGCGCTGATGTCCGCGGTCGCCAACGGCGGCACATTGTACTGGCTGCAGTATCCCACCACTCAGGACGAGGTGACGAATTTCACTCCCCAGGTCAAGCGCCAGCTGGACATCAAGCCCCTGATCGAACAGATCAAGCCGGGCCTGAAGGGTGCGGTCGAATTCGGGACCGCCAAGCGAGCCAAACAGGACGAAACCATCATGGGCAAGACCGGGACCTGCAGTCAGGGTCGAACGCACCTCGGCTGGTTCGGTTCGTTCGACGACTCCGGTTCACGCAAACTGGTCGTGGTGGTCCTGCTGACCGGAGGACGTCCGTCCATTGGACCGATGGCTGCCGGTGTAGCAGGCGACGTATACCGCCGTCTCGCCCAGGATAAGTACGTCGTGTCCGCCAGAAATAGAGCGTTCAATCCGACCGACCTGATCTCGACACAGATTTGCTGCGGGAAGTAAGGAGCAATCTTGGCTGCAGCCGGCTTTCGGCATTTGCAGACGGAAGGAGCCGCTTCTTCTCTAAACACTGCGTCATTAGAGTTTGCGCGCCAACCGCTCCCTCACGGTCACGGCTCATTTTAATTGCGGTCCCAGCCCGCGGGCCTGCCCTGCGGTTAAGCGGCGAACTTCAGAACACCAGCTTTAAAGCTCCCTGGATTTGCCGCGGATTTCCTCGAATCGCAGTGAGCGTGCCTTCCTGAGGGGAGTTGACAGTAATGGAACTGCCTGTCGGCGCCGCGAAATTCGGCGTGTTTGTGAAGTTGAACATTTCGGCCCGGAAGTCCAGATGAAAGCGCTCGTGGATGGGAATCATCTTGCCGATTTTGAGGTCCATGTAATGGAGTGGAGGGCCCTCGACGATCCCACGCCCCGCGTTGCCGTAGACATATTGCTGCGGCAACGCAAATGCAGCGAGGTTGAACCAGTCATGTATGGAGCGCTGGCCCGACGGGAGGTTGGGATTCCCGACTGCATTCGGGAAATCAGTGGTTCCGGAGTTGGCCAGATCAACCGATAGAGTCGGAGTGAAGTACGAGCCGGTTTGCAGGGTGAGAATTCCGCCCAGTTGCCAGCCTCCCAAAAACCAATCCTCAGGGCCGCCGCCATGCATCCAGTGGCGCCCCTTTCCGAACGGCAGATCGTAGCTGAAGCTGGTCACGAAGGCTTGCCGCAGATCATAGGCGGCGTTGCCCCGATCGAGCGCGAGGTTGTAGGGATCCCGGATGCTCGAGGTATTGTCGTTCAGCGACAAGCCGTTACCACTGTCGATATCGTGTGACCAGGTATAAGAGGCAATAAAAACCAGGCCGTTGGAGTAGCGCTTCTCGGCTTTCAAGGCCAGGCCGTTGTAATTCATGTTGGCGCCCGCGGGGTAGTAATTGATCGTGCTGAAAAAAGGCCAGGGACGGCGAAGTTGAAGCGTTCCCGGTCCGGGCGTAAGGGGCGTATTGAGATTCTGAGTCCAGGCGATATCCCGCGCACCTTCACCCATATAAGAGGCGGTGAATACGATCTTGCCCGGAAGTTCCCGCTGCACGTCGAAGAACCATTCCATGGTGTACTGATTGGCTTTACTGGCGGAAGCCGCACTCACGGAGGTGTTTGCCTGGAGAACCGTAACCGGAAATAGTCCCGCCGGGAATCCTTGTGAGACAATCAGCGCCGGGGAAAACAACCTGTCGGTGGGGAAGCTGATCTCGGTCCAGGCGGGCGGCTGACCGAAAAAGCGCGCCCCGTCCTGGTCTTCAACGCTAGGTTCGCCATAGTAGGTGCCGAATCCGGCGCGAATTACAGTCTTGGGCGTAGCCTGATAGGCCAATCCCAGGCGCGGCGAGAAGTTCAAATTATTCTGGACACAACCACAGTCGCTCGTGCTCTGGGGGTAGATGATCGAGTAATTCGGGGTTCCGTATTGAAACTGGAACTGGCTCGCCGGAACATTATTGTGAAAGCTCGGCGGGCCAAAACGGTCCCAGCGGACACCCAGGTTCAGAGTCAGTTTTGGAGTGAGGCGCCAGTCGTCTTGAAAGAAGCTGCCATAGTTGTGCATCAACATGGACTCGCCGTCCGGATTTCCGAGGGTTCCTCCGCTGGCGTCGCCAAGCAGGAAGTCGGCCATCGCGTCTCCGGTAGCGCCCCGATTGTTGGGGTCCTGAGTGAAGGACCCGTTAAACGTCATGTTTCCACGTGCGTATCGACTCGCGAGCCGGAAATTATATTCCCGCATGAGCTGAACACCGAATTTCATCACATGAGTTCCCAGCACCTTCGAAAATGTATCAGAGATCTGGTAGATGCCGAAATTATTGGTATTCGGCCAGAAGTTCTGAGTTCCGACCTGGGCATAGTTACTGGGCGTGAATAGAGTCAGGCCGGTGTCGTTCGCGCTGCCGAGGCCCGGCGGTATTCCTTTGATGCCTAACTGCGCGTTGTAGTCCACGGTGTCCGGAACACCGAGCAGGCTGTTCACTCTGGAATATCCGATGCGCAGCTCGTTGGTGGCGGTCGGTGTAATCGTCGAATCCAGGTTGCCGGAAATGTTATTGGCTGCCAGGGTGATGGTTTCCCACAACCCTCCCGAAGCCGGTTGCGGCAGATTTCCGGGCTCGGTCTCGTTGAAGTTCCTGTGGCTGTATCGGACGAAAAACCGCTCGCTCGAACTGACATTGTAGTCCACGCGGCCGTCATATTCATTCTGCACGCTGGGCTCGGGAGCGGAGAAATAGTAGTTGTTCGCGGCACTCGCAAGATTTGGCTGCGGATAGAGGGCGATCACTTTAGTGGCTACGGGGTCGAAGCGGCTGACTGGGATCTGGTTGCCGGGGAAGGGCGTCCGCGTGTCGCCGCCGTTAACCGCAGTGGTCGTCGCGGGATCGAAGATGGTCGGCCGTCCCGTATAGTTGCCGTTTCGCTCCGCATCGGTGGGAACGAATGCAATACTGCTGGTCCCCGCATCGATTCGCAGAGATTCGGCGCTGCCAAAATAGAAGAGCTTGTTTTTCTTGATCGGACCGCCAAACGTCCCGCCAAACTGGTTCTGGTGGAAAGGCGGCTTCACCTGTCCCACGGAGAAGAAACTGGTCGCATCCACGTCCCCGTTACGCAGAAATTCGTAAAGCGAGCCGTGGATCTGGTTGGCGCCGGATTTCGTCTCCACAATCACGGTAGCGCCCATGCGCACTCCGTATTGCGCCGAAACGTTGTTGGTAACCACTTCGAACTGCTCGACTGCATCGACGGAAGGTTTCACCGCCTGCATCTGATAACCCAACTCGCCTCCGGACGCGCGCGTGGCGTTGTCCAGGCCGTCCAGCAGGATGTTGGTCTGGTATACCTGTTGTCCCAAGGCCGCGAATGCATCTTCTGACGCCAGGTTGCGGCTTCCGGTCGGCGGAGTAACGCCGGCCGTCAACTGAGCGAGCTGAAGATAGTTTCGGCCATTCAGCGGCAGTTGTACGACGGTCTGATTCGTGATCACCTGACCGACAGTGGATGTTTCCGTGTTCAACGCGGTCACTTCGCCGGAAACGTTGATCGTCTGGGAGACTATGCCTGGCTGCAGGGAGAAATCGACGCGTGCGATCTGATTCACGTCCAGCGTAAGGTTCTTGTAGAGGGCCGTCTGGAATCCTTTCGCCGTGGCTTCCACCGTGTAGCTTCCGGGAATCAGGCCGGGGACGGAATAGTAACCGCTCTGGTTGGAAGAAGTCGTTTCCGACACACCGGTCCTGACGTTGGTAATCTTCATGGCCGCGCCCGGCACTACCGCATTCGAGGCATCACGAACTTCACCCTGCACGGTGGCGAGTTGGCCGAAACAACCAAGTGCTGGAACCAATGACAAAAGTACAACCCGCAAACCAACTGTAGTCAAGATTGCCTCCGATCGCCTTCGATCAATGTTGCGAGACTCCAAAGCCGCTTCTTTCAGACATTAGATACCAAGTGAATTCGGTTTACCAGTCGGCCCTGTAACGAAGGATACCTATGAAATCTCGTTGCAGTAATCCCTGATTTCATAGGTCGGCCATCGCGGGCGAAAGTTCTGATAAAGTGTGGCGATGCGACTGTTGATCTTAATTCTCGCGCTGGCCTGCGGCGCTTTCGCCCAGAACACTAACTGGACCTTCGAGTTCGCCAACCATTACAATGTGCTGCCTAACATCACTTATCTGACAGCCAATAACTATGAGTCCAAGCTGGACCTCTACGAACGCCGCGATGTGCAGGATGCCCAGCCTACCCTGATCTACATCCACGGCGGCGGTTGGACCGGCGGCACGAAGGAGGGCGGCTTCAACAAGGTGCTTCCCTATCTCGAAATGGGTTGGAACGTAGTGAACGTCGAGTACCGTCTGGCAAGGGTCTCCCTGGCGCCGGCCGCGGTCGAAGACTGCCTGTGCGCGCTTCGCTGGATCGCGGCAAATTCGAAGCAGCATCACATCGACGCGACCCGGCTGGTGGTTACCGGCGATTCGGCCGGCGGTCATCTCGCGCTCACCACCGGCATGATTCCCGAAAGCGCCGGGCTCGATCGGGAATGTCCCGGTGTGCCGCTGCCCAAGCTCGCGGCCATCGTCGACTGGTATGGCATCACCGACGTCAACGATCTTCTCGACGGACCCAATCGCAAAACCTATGCGGTCGCCTGGCTTAGCAGCATGCCCGACCGGCAGCAGATTGCCAAGCGCGTTTCACCGCTCGAATACGTGCGCGCGGGACTCCCGCCCATATTGATGATCCACGGCGACGCCGACCCGACGGTGCCCTATCAGCACAGCGTCCGGTTAAAGGAAGCGCTCGACAAAGCCGGCGTGCCCAATCAACTCTACACGGTTCCCGGCGGGCATCACGGCGGATTTGCCGCCCCGGAAAATGTCGGCGTGTATACGGCGATCAAAGCGTTCCTAAAGCAAAATGGCCTTCCGGTCAAATAAACGCGCTCATAATTTTTCTAATTCTTATCTGCGTTCATCCGCGTTCATCCGTGCTGTTTTGCCTTTTCTCAACTCACGACGCTGCACCAATCCTCCGCAACACCGCGATAGCCTGCTCGCACTCTTCCCGCGTCACGTCGTAATGCGTCACCGCGCGCATCTGCCGGTCGTTAATCGCGTTCATCAGAATGCCCTCGGACTTCAAGCGCGCGCTGATATCGGAAGCCTTCATGCCGGTCCCCGAAACGTCGAAGATCACGATATTGGATTCGACCGCTGCGGGATCAATGGAAATTCCGGGAATGGTCGCGAGGCAGGAGGCCAGCGCGCGCGCATTAGCATGGTCGGCCGCCAGCCTCGCCGGATGCTCGTCCAGCGCGATCAGGCCCGCGGCCGCCAGCACCCCGACCTGCCTCATTCCGCCTCCCAGCCGCTTGCGATACAAGCGTCCTTTGGCGATGAGCGCTTTCGAACCGGCGACCATGGACCCAGCCGGCGCACCGAGCGCCTTCGACAGACAGAACGTCACCGTATCGGCCTTCGCGACAATCTCGCGAACCGGGCGTCCGGCTGCCTCGGCTGCATTGAAAATCCGCGCGCCATCTATGTGGACCCTGACTCCCAGCGCGTGAGCCTCATCGCAAATCTCGTCGATCACGGCTTGCGGATAGACACGGCCGCCGGCCATGTTGTGCGTGTTCTCGATTTCGATACAGCCCGTCGGCGCCCAGTGCGGACCCAGCGGCTTCACGAACCGCCGGATCTCGCTCCAGCGAAGGATCCCGTCCGGAGTCTGCACGGCCCGGACTAAGCAACCCGAAAACCACGCGGTCATGGCCAGTTCGTAGTCCAGCAGATGAGCACGCGCATCGCATACCACTTCCTGGCCATGTTCTGTAAGCAGCTTGATCGCGATGGTGTTGCCCATCGTCCCGGTCGGGACGAAGAGCGCGGCTTCCATGCCGGTGACTTCGGCGGCTCGCTGCTCTAGCCGGTTCACCGTTGGATCCTCGCCGTACACGTCGTCGCCGACTTCGGCGTTCGCCATAGCCTGGCGCATCTGCGGTGTGGGTTTGGTGACTGTATCGCTGCGTAGATCGATCATGCGTCCAAAAACTCCTGGAAAACTTCGTTGGATAAAAGAACTCCGCGGTCGGTCAAGTGAATCGCCGGACCCGTCTGCTCCAGCAGTCCGGCTTCGATAAAGCGTCGGATCGCGGGACCGTGCTCGTTCCAATCGTGCTCATCCGGTGTGACGCCGTCGAGTAGCCGGAGGCCCACGAAGAACTTCTCCTCCCGCGGATGGCTCTCCGTCATCTCGCAGCGCGGATTATCGCTCGCGCAGTACTCCTGTGCGGTCTCGACATTCTGCCAGCGGTGGGAACCATCGAAGGAGTGCGCGTCGGAACCAAAGCCCACGTACGGTTCGAGCCGCCAGTATTTCAAATTGTGCAGCGATTCGAAGCCCGGTTTGGCGAAATTCGAAATCTCGTAGCGGCGGATGCCGTGTGCGGCAAGAAACTCCACGGCAGTTTCGTAAAGCGCTGCCGTGAGATCTTCCGATGGCGCCTGTCGAGCGCCATAGCGAGAGCCTTCACCGATGATCTCGAGTCCCAGCCGGCTATCCGTGTCGACTTCCAGCATGTAAACCGAAACGTGGGGCGGGTCCAGGCGTGCGATCCATTCGAGCGACTCGCGCCAGCTGGCTTCGGTCTGAAACGGGAGTCCGGCGATCAGGTCGATATTGAGGTTGGTAATGCCGGCGGCTCGCAGCATGGCGACGTCGGCAGCAACCGTGGCGGCGCGGTGCTTCCTGCCTGTTTGCTTCAGCTCATGCTCCACAAAGGACTGCACGCCGAGGCTCACCCGGTTCACTCCGGCATCAACCCATGCCTCAGCCTTCGCAGCCGTAATCGTGCCGGGAGCGGCCTCCATCGTGCACTCGATCCAGTGATCCGTGGGGCAGACCATCGTTTTTTGTGGTCTGCCCGGCTGCGTAGCGGCCGCCCTTGCTTTTACTCCTGCAGCCCGCTGTGTAGCAGCCGAGGTCTTTATCCCAAGCCGGGGCAAAGCCTCCAGAATCTCGCGCAGCGCTTCAGGCTCCATGGAACTTGGCGTCCCACCGCCCAGATAGACGGTATCCGGCGTCCACTCCCACGAACATTGCGCGATCTCGCGGAGCAGCGCCGCGTGATACCGCGACTCCAGTTCCCGAGGCAAGACCCCGGACGCGAAGTTGCAATACGTGCACTTCTGTGCGCAAAAAGGATAACTGATGTAGATACCGGGCACCAGGAACCTTTATGATAACGTCTCGACCCCATGAAACTGTTTCGGCTCGAATGGATAGTCTTCGCCGCCGCCTTCGTGATCCTGTCATGGAACCTCTGGAATGTCGGGATTGCCAGCGGCTACATCGATCCGGTGATGCATCTGGGCGCGCAGGACGAAGCGACCTATACGCGTGAGGCCATCACCATGGCCCGGGACGGCGGCTGGATGACGCCCACCTTCCTCGGCCGCTGGATCTTCGAAAAGCCTCCGTTGTTGATGTGGCTGTCTGCCGTCTCGATGAGGGTTTTCGGGATTGGGCGCATGTCGGCCCGCCTGCCGGTGGTGTTTGCCGGAGCTCTGATCTGCGCGCTCTGCTTCACCATGGTGCGTCGCCGTCGATCCGTGACTGCGGGACTCGCCGCTGCCGCCATGGCGCTATCGAGTCAGATTCTATTCACCATGTCGCGGCACAACATGACCGATATTCTGCTCGCGGCCGCGGGAATGTGCGCGTTCGCGATCCTGCTGCGCGATCCGGAACTTCTTGACGCCGGCAGCCTTGCCGCCTTTGTCATCGCGGCGGCCGCGGGGATCATGGCCAAGAGCGTCGCGGGGTTCCTCGTCCTGGCCGTGATGGGAATGGTCGTCGGCTTCGGGAGCCGCCGGTGGGGGCGCGCCGCGCTCGCGGCAGCCTTTGCCGCGGTGATCGCGTCGCCTTGGTTTCTGTATAACCTGCTCCTGCATCGCGACTGGTTTCTCTCCGACATGGGATTTCAGCTCATCACCATCGGCACTGCCTCCCATCAAACCTCGCCGGAGAATCATCTCTGGTTTTATCTGTTCCGGATTCTGAATTCAGACCTGGCGCCTCTGCTTCTCGCCCTGACAGCCGTACCGGCCTTAGTCCGCGCAATGCGCAACCGGGAGGCTGCGGGGTGGCTCGCGGCATCTTATTTCGCCATCTATTTCGTCGCGCTCATGGTGTTTCGCTTTCACTCCGAACAGTATCTGTGCTGGTTCGTGCCTTCGTTGATCCTGCTCGCGGGATTTTATTCGCCGCTCCTCGACGGCAAGGGCGCGTCCGTCATGATCGCGATACTATGCCTCGCGTTCGGCATCAAGCTGGCAAATCCGGACCGCGGTTTTGGAGTTTCGATTCGCGCGGGTAGCACCATCGCGGCTGCGCCATTGCTGTCTCAATACTGCGCGGAGCATCGCGCCACGAGCCTGTACATCCTCGGCGTTGACGATGAATTCTATAGCGCCGTGTTGCCGCTGCATCGCGTCCGCTATGGCTGGATCGATCCCACTGACATGGTCGCGCGCGAGCATCCTCACCTGGCTTACCTGGGAATTCTGATTCCGGCCGCCGGATTGCCGCGCCTTGACAACCAACTGCCTCTTTACCGCGGCCGCCTGCGCGCCTGGGGACTCGACTCGACGCGCGCCGTCGCCACCGGGTTGTCGGCCCACGATATCCCGGGCCTGCTGCAGATCATTCACGATCATCCGGAAAGCGACTTCCTGGTGGCACGATCGATCCTCCCCAATCCGGAACAAGCGCCATGGCATCATGTAGCGAAAGCAACTGCCGACTTCACGCTCTTAGAGTCGAAGTCGCCGGTAGGGACCGAAACGCCCGCCTGGACGTGCGCCTTGTAGCCTACTAACAGTCAAAGTCTTCGCGGCCCGCGAAGAATTGTGGAGTAGGCCCTTGGCCTGCCGTAGGGCAGACCATCGTTTTTTGTGGTCTGCCCGGCTGCGGAGCAGCCGTTTTTGCGGCTTGCCGCCATACGGAGTAGGCCTTTTGGCCTGCTCCTTCCGAAAAGGCCCGTGCAGGCGTGTGTGACGTTTTACCGTGCTCTCTCACGAAAGAAAGATGAATCGACTTCGCGCCGCGTACGAAAGGTCTTCGACATATGATCGTGCCACGTGGGTCGGTCCGTTGTTAGATTACGCGAGAGAGGACGTCCCGAATCAAGCCCATGAGGTCGGCAAGCTTAAAAGGTTTCCGAATGAAGAACTCGATTGGCAGCCCCGCAAAGGAGCCGTCGACAGTTTCTCTGCTGTAGGCGCTGGTGAGAATTACTTTCAGATTGGGGCGAATCTGCCGGGCTTCCTGGAGGATCTCCCGGCTGGATGCCCCCGGCAAAGTCATATCCAGCAGCATTACATCGATCTCATCCTTATTTGCCCGGACCAGTTCTAACGCAGCAGAGCCGTCGCCTGCCTCAATTACCCCGAACCCGTTATTTCGCAGCATCTTTGAGACGGCGAATCGCAAAAGTTCTTCATCTTCCACGACTAGAACAGTCCCCGGCCAGGGCTGCTGTTTCCTCCGGGAAGGCACCGTGATGGCACCGTGGCTCGCTTGAGCCGTCTCACCGGCACAAGGCAGGAGAATCTCAAACGTAGTCCCCTGGCCGGACACGCTTACGAGATTGATGGCGCCGCCGTGATCTCGAACGACGCTTTGAACGACCGCGAGCCCCAGGCCACGGCCGGCGAATTTCGTGCTGAAGAACGGATCGAAGATTCTGGCTTTCACCTCTTCTGTCATACCGCCTCCCGTATCCGACACCCCCAGGTTCAAGTAATCTCCCGCCGGCAAATTCGCCGGACTGTTCGGACCGTGTGACGTCGTCACCTTGATTACGCCGCCTTTGTCGCCAATCGCTTCTGACGCATTGATAACCAGGTTCATCACGATTTGGCGGATCTGTGATGCCCTGCCCGGCACGGCGGGAAGGTTCCGGTGCAGGTCAGTCTTCAAGACCGTCTGTTTCGAGATGGAGACCTTTAGGAGTTCCAGCATCTCTTCGACGAGCCGTGACAAATCTACCGGCTCAAGGGGACCCGCTTCGTCCTGCCCGGAGTAGATCATTAATTCACGAACGATCTCGGCGCCCCGAATTGACGCCGTCCTCACTTGCTGGAGTTGTTCCTCAACCGGCGAACCGCCGGCGCACTCCGTCAATGCGAGTTCGGTGCAACTCAGAATACCACCCAGCAGGTTGTTAAAGTCATGGGCGATACCGCTAGCCAGCACGCCTATACTTTCCAACTTCTGTCTGGCAAGAGCCTCGTCCTGTGTGCGCCTGACGTCGGTGAGGTCTGTGCAACATCCGGCGATTCGGTGGATGCGGCCGGAGGCATTTCGCAACGGAATGAGGTTCGTGTGGAAATACCGGCGCCCCGTCTCCAGATTAAGTTCGTCTTCGTAGCTGATCGGCGATCCCGCTTCCAGACAACGGCGATAGTTCGCGATCACCTTTTGGGACACCTTTTCGGAAAGCACATCTTCGATGAATCTGCCGGATACCTCTGAGCTTTTGAGGCCCACTGCCCTTTCCTCGGCCGGGTTGAGTGCTCTGAATTTGAACCGGCCGTCGGATGTAACGTCAAGCAGGAAAATACATTCCGGGATGTTATCGCATATTTGCTTGTGCAGCAGTTCGCTTTGGCGCAACGCTTCCACCGCCGCCTCGTCTTCGGCGATGTTTTCAATCACCGCGATGAAATATTGAGGCACGTTGCAGTGATCCCTCACCAGTGACAAATACCACCGCGCCCAAACAGTCGTGCCGTTCTTGTGGACGTAACGCTTCTCCATGGTGTGCGACAGGATCTCGCCTGCCAGGACCCGGCGTCTTCCGTCGAGAACCTCCTCCCGGTCGTCCGGGTGCGTAATATCCAGAAACGTCTTCCCACGCAGTTCGGCTTGTGTATAGCCGAGAATCTCGCAGAAGCGGTCGTTCAGAAGCAGCCATTCCCCCTGCAGGCTGGTCTGGGCAATGCCGACAGCCATTTGGAAGAATGTGGTCCGGAATCTTTCCTCGCTGCGTCGCAACGCGGCCTCGGCGCTCTGCCGTTCTATCGCCAGCGCTGCGTGACCGGCAATCACTTCGGCAAGTTGGAGTTCTTCCGTTTGAAACACATGCGGCGTGTTGTAGTAGAGAATGATTTCGCCGGCCACCCCGCCGCTTCCCATGAGCGGAAAGAGAGCCACGGCCCGGATTCCTTCCTTGGCCAACGTATCCGAGCAAACCGCAAAGGAGGCCTCCTGCGTTACGTCGGAAACGGCCATTGGCTGCGCATCGCGCGCGCCTGGCGGCCAGGGCGTGTGACCGTTCGCGGCATTGCGGTAGTCGTCTGAGAGGCCCACCCACTCCTCGAATCGCAACACGTCGTCCGGATCAAAAAGCAGCACGGCGGCACGGTCGGCGCCGAGTGCCTGTACCAGGGCTTGCGTTACCGCCCGGTAGATCTCCCGCGGCCCTTGTGCACGGCTGATCACGCCAGTCAGATCCAGGAGTTGCTGAAACTTGCCTTGCTGCTCCTGGGGAGTATGTCTTTGACCGCTGATGCTCATGGTAATACCTGGCTGCGTCTCCCAGTGCAGAACGGATTATTCTTTGCGGCCAATGCTTATCATAGCGATTTTGGTGCCTCGTGCTTTGCCGCGATAAGCCACTAAGTGTCTGTCTCCGAATAACCATTCCAGGTTCTGAGCCGCGACCGTCAGAAGGTGAGAAAAATTCCTTATTAGCCACGGATGCACACAGATAGACACGGATAAGATCCTTGTTTTCAATCTGTGTTTATCCGCGTGCATCCGTGGCCCCCATTTTTTCTCAGCTTCTTAGGGAGCGGTTGGAGCCGCGCGCGTAAGCAGTTCCGAAATGGCGTAGTTTCGAGCCTGCCGGTTTAAAGCAACAACACATCCGCAATCGCTTCAATCCCCCCGCACCAGCCAAGGTCCCAATGCGCGCTAAACCAAAAGGGATGGGTGTATTTTCTGAGCACAGCCCTTTTGGTTACGCCTTCGATACCAGCGCTCGCACAGACGAGCGCCTCCGTCACTGCGACCATCGACATCAACACCACCATCACCACACCAATATTATACGTGACCGCCTAAGTACTTGTTAACTCGTGACCGCTCACGTATAATGCAGACATGGCCGCAAAAGTAAGAAAGAAAGATCCAGCCGCCGTAGCGTTAGGGCGCAAGGGCGGCAAAAAGGGCGGTCTCGCAAGAGCCGCCAAACTCACACCGGCACAGCGAAGCGAAAGCGCACGCAAAGCTGTCAAGGCACGTTGGGCCAAGTTGAAAGCCAAAACAAGCGCCGACAATATAGTGAATAAGGGAGAGACGACTGCGGACACGAAGACATCTAATGAATTTCAAATCGGTGAAGCTACTTCTTCTGCTGCCGTTCGCAGTGACACATCCGATCACGCTTTTATGTCCTTGCTAAAGCGATACAAAGCTATTAACAATCCAACTGAAATGGAAGCGCTTTCCGAACAAATTGAAAGAATGATCTTCCACAAACAGTACGAAAACGTCAAAGCCTAAACAACACTTGTTCAGCCCTAACCGCCTGACGTTCCGATGTCTACATAGGAACGGCATCGCTAATGCCAAAGATAAAGAAGCCAGCGCCAGAGAGGATCTTGAAGCACCTTATTCAGCGCTACCACGAGGGCCGAATTCAAAGCTCCGATTTACTCGAATTGAAACGGTGGATGGAATCCGAGCCTACCGTGCCAAACGGCGAATGGTACAAGCGTTTCAAAACCGGCATTCTTGCTCGCCATGGCGAAAGCGTTTCTACATTCCTTGCACCGGGCATGGCTGCAAAGGGTGAAGACGTCGAGTGAGGGAGCGCCGGAAGACGCTCCCCGCTACAGCCAAAGCCCTCTGTGACCAGACACACGAATAGCTGGGCTAGGGTATTGACTGGTGGCCCTCGAATCGTGCCATTCAAACACTTTGGCGCTCTACCGAAATGCGAAAGGCCGGGTTTGCAAGATCCGGCCTTTGGCGTCTATTGTCGTTGTTCTCGGCTCACTCCCTCAACATCCCGGAAGCCCCGAGATACCATCCGAAATCCGTGTTGTGCTTTCAGGTAGTTCGACACCGTCCCTTCCGAGACGCGCTTTTGTCTCTGATGTCCTCCCGGGCGACCGGCGCATGCGCTCTCACCCAGTCCCAAAACTGTCTCGCCTTCGGCGGCAATTGCGACGGTGAAAACTGGAGTGACGAGTGTCGGGCGCCGGCGGAAGTCTTGCCCGTGCCGTTACCGTTGCCCTTCGCACCGATGCCCTTGCGAGAGAGCAAATCCTTGATCTGACGCAGTTCCCGAATCCGTTCTTCGAGTCCTTCAATCTTTTGATTGAACGAATTAGCCGAGTACCCGTGGATCGTGTGCCTTCCCCACTTCCCCGTCCCGCCTTTGCCGATGAGCGCGATGTTCTTCGCCTTCGATCACCCAGCCTTACCAAAAATCGCCCCAGCTTCTTCAACAACTTCCAGCCAGTCAACGCTAACTTCCAGCTTGACCTCCCGCTACAAATGAATCAGGAAGTGAATCTCACGACCGAAAGGAACATCTCATGTCAACAGCAGCTCAAGCCACAGCCAACCTGGCCAACGCCCAGCACAGCACCGGACCCCGCACCGAAACCGGTAAAGCGGTATCTTCTCAAAACGCCCTGAAACACGGCCTCACCGCCCAGACCGTCCTGCTCCCCGGAGAGGACGTAGCCGCCTATCGCAAGATGTGCGAAGGCATGTTCGAAAAGTTTGCACCCGCCTGCACTCCGGAGCAGGAACTCGTCCAGCTTCTCTGCGACACCCAATGGCGGCTCAGCCGTTGCGGGCGCATCGAAGCCGCTATCCTCTCGGCCGACATCGTGGACTTCAAAGCCATCGACATTATGAGCAAACACGAGGCCCGCTTGAAGAAACAATACTCCGTCACCCTCAACGAAGCCCGGGTCATGATCGACCTCCGGCTGCAACGGGAACAGTCCGAAATGAGGGAGGCCATGAGTGTACGGCGCGCCGATCAAATCAACGGCTGCACCACCAACTTAGAGGACCTTGGCTTCGTTTTTTCAGTCGCGCAAGTGGACGCTGCGATCCGTAACGACGACACTCTCGCCAAGGCCAAAAAAGCTGCTTCGCGCGACAGCTTGAGCAGCATGCCGGGCTGGGCCGCCTTCCAAAAAGACATCTTAGGTCGCTAAGCTGACTTGGCTTCGTTTCGTCATCCCGGCCGCAGCCTTAGAAACGCTGCCCAAACGCTCCTTGACAACTGAATAACGCCGGCCGCAACGGATAACGGAAAACGGACAACGGATAACTACTTCAATCTTTTCCGGTACTGAAAATCGATTCCAAAATATCCATACTCATCCCGTATCGCGACCGCCGCCCAATGCCGCGCGAAGTCCCACTCGGCGCGGATCACCTGCGCACTCCCGGTGGTACTCGCGACATTCGTTATATAGGTAAGCGTGACATCGGGCGTGACGTTCTGCTCAATCGTAACCCGCGCTTGCGCATTGCCCGCAACACCGGTCAGGAGTGGATCAATTTTAATTCTGCTGACTCCGAAGAACCGCTGCAGCCGGCCGGCTAACGGGTTGGCGATCGCCTGCCCGAGCAATCCCGACGCCCCCATTTGCTGCCAGTTCTGCGGTGTCCCGGAATTGCTGGCGGCCAGGTTGGGATTCTCGGGCGTGCGCCCGGTGGCGAGCAGCGCCACCAGGTCGGCAAACTGCAGCGGAGGATCGGAACGGTAGCTGACGTTCAGCTTGTTCACTGGCCCCGTAACATTGATCGTCACATCCACGCCGCGGGCCCTGGTTTCGAGACTCACGTTCAGCACCGGCTCCAGCTTGACGGGATTAAAAAATGAAATTGTGCCTTCGTTGATGGTGTAATTGTTGCCGAAAAAGTTCAGATTGCCCTGGTTGATATTGACACGGCCAAGCAATACCGGGTTGGAGAGTGTCCCGCGCAGCCGCAGATTGGCGTCCGCCTGCAGGCTCTGCGCCAGCGACGTCTGGAAGGTCACGTTGGGCGCGGTCAGAATGTCGACGTCAAACTGCATGTTGCCGACGAGGCCGGTCTGCACCGAGGGTGTCTGGACGGGCGCAGCCGCGCTCTCCAGCATTCGCCCCAGATCGGTACGCACCGCGAAAGCGCTGCGCACCACCGTGATGGTCCCGGAGAGCGTACTGCGTTCGGACGTTCCGATGAGCCGCAGGCTCGCATTGGCCACCGTGCTCACTCCTTCCGGATAACGGACGCGCACCTCCTTCACGTCGGCCTCCAGCCGCAGAGCCATCAGCCCGTCGACGAAGGAAGCGAAACCGGTCAGGTTCACTTTGCCGCCGCCGGTTTCGGCAGTGAGCGTCTTGATAGTGGCTCGCGATCCATCAAAGAGGATCGCGCCATTCGCGTTGGAGAGACCGTTGGGAAGTCCTTCCAGATTCAGGTTGGCGTTCTTGACGTCGAGCCGGCCGATAACGTCTGGCTGGGTGAACGGACCGCGAATCGTCGCCGTCGCGGCCACCGCGCCGGATGAAACCAGGTCGCGCTCGAACATGGACAGAATCGCCAGGTCGAGATTTCCGCTGGCGCGCAGATTGAGCGGCGACGCGGCGTTCAGGTTGATCGTCCCGGCCAGGCTCAGGTCGGTCGAACGGGCCGTCACACGCGCCGCCTCGACGCGAATATTACCGTTGGTCATGGCGGCGCGGATCGGGCCCTGGTTCTGGATGACGATGTCGCGCAGGCTCTCCGGGATCGGGATCTCGCCTCCCGGCTCCGGCTTGATTTCGAGCTTGGGAATTTCCAGTGTGCCGGTCATCGCGCGGGGCTTTTCGGCCGGCCCGCTGAATGTGATCTTGCCTTCCACCGACCCCCCAACCGAAGCCAGGCTCGTCGCTTTGGGCGCGAACAACTTTCGCACCTCGGCCAGATTCACCTGGCTGAAGGTAACTTCGCCCGATCCCGGATAGTCACTGGCAAGACGCCAGTTGCCGGTTCCCCGAATCGTGGAGTGCGCGACATTAGCTTCGAGTTGCACCGTGACGAGCGGCCGGTGCTGGCCGGCAACCGTGCGGGCGGTGAGGTGCACATCGCCCAATTGTTTGTTCGCGAGCGCAAGATTGCGCGTGAAGAGATCTGCGTTCAGGCTGGCGACCTCCAACTGCGTACCGGTCTTGGCAGGCACCAACTGCGCCACGAAATCGCCGCTGCCGTGTGCGATACCGCCAATCGCCGGCTGATATTTGCCGATCGCCTGGATCTGATTCAGCGCTATATCGCTGGTCTTGATATTGCCCTGGATCGTGCCGCTGCGGAAATCCGTCGCAGCGTGTTGGAAAGATCCAGTGAGGCTCACCTTCCTGGTTGCCGCGTCGACCTCGATATCGAAGTCCTGGCGTCCGCCGTTCACGTAAGTGACATTGGCGGCCGCACGATCGAAGGTCTCACCGTAAGCCGATCCTCTGCCGCCGCGCAAGGTCGCCGTAGCGCGTGGATCGGCCAGTGTTCCATTCACCTGCGCTTCGGCGATGAGCGATCCTCTGACGGGAATTTGCGATTGTCCCAGCAGCGCGAAAAGATTGGCGATATCCGCGTTCTGCATGGACGCCGTCGCGGTCACCGGGGACTGGTTGTCCGCCTTCCATTGATGCAGCGCGAGCGTGCCCGCCAGCCGCGCGCGCATGGTCTGGTAGGCCAGCACGCCATTTCGGACCTGGAGTTGATTCCCGGAGGCGTTCACATCCGCCGAAAAGGCCTCAATGCTCTGTTTTTCGATGAGGATGTTGGTCGCATTGACGTGTCCGGCTATGGCGGGAGAATCCAGCGCGCCATTGATCGTACCTTTGAATTCGGCATAGCCTTTTTGCAACGTTACGGGAAGAGTCTTGATCGCCGGTGCGATAACCAGAAGGTCGTCCAGATTTCGGGAGGATAAATGCACTTGAAGTTGCCCCCTGTAGCCGCCGGACTGCAAGCCCATTCCGCCGGAGAGTTCGACTCTCGATGACGGCAATGCGATGAACGATTTCGCGAGATCCAAGTATTGCCGCTCGCCATCGTAATGGGCATCGATGTATCCATTCACTTGCGCTCCGCCCGAAGGAGTGAGCGTCAGTTGCGCCGAAGCATCGATGCGCCGGTACTTCAGTGCGCTGAGCGAACCGCTCGCCTCGAAGGGTCCGGAGACTTGCGCGTCTACCGGCAGAGGCGTAGCATGCATCAGTTCGGCCAGCGAGGTGGCGACGAAGCCGGAGAGACTCCCCTTGATTTCGAAACGATCGAAATTCATCAATGTTGCGCGCCCCTGAACCTGGCCGCCCAGCAATGCAGCGTGAAGGTTAGTCATCTCGATCTTCTTTGGATCGGCGTCGATTCTCGAAGACAACTGGACGTGGTCAAAATGAAGATCGGGGTCGCGATAGGTCAGCTCCGTTGCCCGCAGTTGACCGGTGACGCGATAATCTTCGGCGCTGCTGAAGCGAAAGTCCCCCGATGCGTCGATCATGCCATTCTGACCGGCACGCCACGCGAGCAGCCGTCCAGCCTCTTCCGCGGCCATATGAGCTGTGAACTTGCCGGCAATTTGCGGCGCGGTGAGATTTCGTATGTCTCCGCTGAATTCGATTCGCGATGTAGCAGTGCGAAGCTTGCCGCCGGTCACCTGAAAGTGGTCGCGCTGGAGCATGACTGCCAGTTCTACAGCGGCGTTTATGGGTCCGTAGCTGCCGTACGTCACTTGCAGGGGCTCGATCGAGAAGTTGCCACGGTAAGTCTTCGCCGCGTAATGAAACCGGGCTGTCAGCTTCTCGCCGCTCACAGACCAGGCCAACGTCTTGGCCGGCCGGCCTGCAGCTTTTACTTGTAGGGTGCCGTTTTGTACGCCGAAGCGTCCAATGGACATATCCAGAATCGTTTGATCGATGCTCTTACTGGACCGCGCCGTCTTCGGCTGAGGAATGTTGGTGCCGCCGTCCGCGGAAACAATCAG
The DNA here is from genome assembly GCA_963747535.1 of Terriglobia bacterium. Classification (GTDB taxonomy): domain Bacteria; phylum Acidobacteriota; class Terriglobia; order Bryobacterales; family Bryobacteraceae; genus CAVVFX01. The sequence continues at coordinate 406,947 of CAVVFX010000020.1, read as the reverse complement.
GTTGACCTGTGGCTCGACAATCTCCACGGATGCGACGTCTACCCGCCGTTCCATCATGGAGATCAGTTTCAGTCTGATGACGATCTTCCGGACGCCAACGAGCGGTGCTTCAGGAAGCAATTCCGTACCATGAATCACCAGTCCGCCGGCCTCGGTGGTGAGTGTGCTCCAATCGAAATGAAACTCGCGCAGTTCAACTTTTCCGCCTGTAGATTTTTCTATCTCGGCAATGACTCTGTGCCGGACCTGCTGGAAAAACCAGTCGCTGCGCAGGATCTCGATTCCGGCAATTACCGCCAGCAGCGCCAGCACCAGAAGGCTCGCTGCGGTGATGAGACCGATACGCACAGGCCGGTTCACTCGAAGGCCTCCTTCTTATATTCGATACGCGAAATCGCCTTCGCGTGCTTCAGCCATTCGTCGAGTTGCTGGTCCGCGCGCTGCGCCGAGAGGGTCTCCAGGATCTCATCGCGCACATCGGCCAACCTGACCCGCTGTCCGGGCTTCTGTCTGGGAAGAATTTCGCGCGTGTAATACTGCTGCACATCCTCCGCCGTGACCTGAATCGCGGGACGGAATCGCAGGTCGATAAAGCGTACCAGCGTCAACTGCCAGAGCAGTTGCTGTTCCAGATCCCTGACAGTCAGGCCGTCGGCCGCCAGTTGGCGTTCCAGTTCGGGCTCTCCACCGACGTTTTTCGCGGTTTTGTCGAGCAACTCGGCCGCCTGATCCTCGGTAGCTTCAGGATATTGACCGAGTTCCATTTCTCTGCGAATCAGCTTCTGTTCCACTGCTCGATCGGCGGCCTTGCGCTTGTTCTCGGGAGTGAAGGAAGGTTTCTCACCATTGAGGAATGCGGCGAGCGCAATGTCCCGCAGGATTTCGGTTTCCGTAATCACCTGGTTCCCGACGGTAACCGCGATCCGGTCCACGACGACGGCGCTCGCAACAGGAGCCCACCAAAACAGCGCGGCGACTATCGTCAGCATCGCCGGCTGCGCAGCAGCCCCTTGCCGGATCATGTAGCATCTCGACCACATCAGAAGGCCTGCCCTATGGAGAAAAAGAATTGAAAGTGGCTGATCTGCTGGACCGCGGAAGTGCAGGTATTGGTCGCCGTGCAGTTGACCAGGTCGGTGTACGTACCCGAAAACCCGTTGAAACGCGGCGGATTGATACTGTACGCGAGATCCAGCCGGAGCGGCCCGATGGGCGTCCGGTAGCGCACTCCTAAACCGACGGCATGAACCATGTAGCTGAAATCGCTCAGGCTCCTCTGATCCACCCGGAAACTCATTTGCCCGATGCTGGAAAAGATGTTGCCCATGTCATGAAACAGTACACCATTGACATTCTCTCCGTACAACGGAAAACGCAACTCGGTGTTATTAAAAAACTCCGCGGAACCGCCCAGCGGGAATCCCGTAACCAGGTCGCGCGGACCCGCCTGGTTTTCCGGAAAACCCCGGTGCGAAAGATTGCCGCCGCCGAAGAAACCTTCAGCAATCGGAATCGGATCGGTCGGGTCCGCGTTCGCCGGAATATTGAACGCGGGCAGAATGCCGAAGGTGGTCTGTCGCGCCAGTGTCAATTTAGGACCGAGGGGAGTGTACGTGGCATTGCGCCCCAACACGCGTCCGAAGTCGCTGGCCGAGCCGAAGGCATGATCAGCGAGGCCCAGGTCCAGGGAGTTGTAGATGCCCCGGTGCGCGTCCACCGGGTCGTCCCGGCGGTCCTGCACCAGGTTCACCGAAAGCATGCCGATGTGCACGGTCTGTGAATACAGCGGCACCAGGAGCGGGTCGATTTTGAGGTTGTTGACACTCACATTGCGAAACGAGTACCGGTAAAACAGCGTGATCGGTTTGGTAAGCCGCTGCGTAACCTGCATTGCGACCTCCGCGCGTTTCGCGCCAAATGTACGAACGTCGCGCGAATCGTCGTAAAGGGCCGAGAAGTCGATGTCCAGGTCGCGATTGCCGAACAGGCGCGGCAGCAAATAATCGAGAGCCGCCCGCTTTTGCAGCGTCGAAAGGCGACTGCGGAGGGTAATGGTATCGCCGTTGCCGAACGCATTGATGCGGCTCACATCGAGCGAGACCCTGGGGCTGAACCCGGTTGCGCCCTCGGGATCGGTCAGGTCCGCTTGGGCTGTGCTTCCCCCCACGCGCGCGATCTCCGCACCTACACCGCCGGTGATCGAGTAGCGGCGTGCCTCTTCCACCTGGTACAGAACATACTTGCTGTCTTCGTCGCCATCCGGATTCTGCACCGCGGCGTCAACGCGCGCGAACACGCCGAGATCATATAATCTTCGTTGCGTCTCAGCCATCGCGATGGGCGACAGCGGATCTCCCGGGTTGATGCGGAGTTGTCTGTCCACCAGCGTTTCCCTGGTCGTATGCAGGCCTTCCACCAGAACGCCGCGCACGAACTCTTGCCGGCCCTCAGTAATGTGAAACTCCAGGTCCAGGTGGTATGGCTCGGCGGAGGGGACCGAATTCCATTCGAATATCGCGCCGGCAAACCCATTACGAAAGTATGTGGCCAGAATCGTATCGCGATCCGCAGCCACGTTAAACTCGCTGTACGGCTGGCCCGCAGCCGAACTCAGCCTCGCGATCACGGTCGCAAGATCCAGCTTCTCCTGACCGGTGATCGTCAGCTTGCCCACCAGCCATTGCGCGCCCTCGTCGATATTGACAAACACCGCGATGTCGCCCTGCCGCCCCTCATAATCGTCTACCGCGCGACCGGTGACCTTGACGTCGCGAAACCCGTTCGAACGATAGAGATCGGTGATGGTGTCCTGATCACGGCGAAGCAGCGCGTCGCTGTAGCGGCCGCGGCGGATCTCGAACGACTTGGGCGTTGTCAGCATGCGCTCCCGGATAACGCGTGTCCTGAAATAATGATTTCCACTGATCAACACCGCCATCAGCCGGTGCCGCATTCCAGGCTCGATCGTATAATCGATCTCCTGCTTCCCCTCCACGATCCGGCCCTCCTGAAACGTGGCCTTCGCGTCGAAATAGCCCTGCGATTGAAAGTAGTCGCGGAGGTTGTGTTGACCCTCTATCAGCAGATCGCGGTCGACGGTGTGCTCCTCGTAGATGGGGACCTGGTCCTTGATGCGCTTTTTTGAAATCTTCGCCCCGCTGGCTTTCACTTCCACGATGGGTCCCGCCGTCACCGAAAGATGGGGAGAAGCGTTGTTGGTTCCCGAGTGGTAATCCAGGGAATCGAGCGTCACGCTGGCCAGCAAGCGGTTGGCGTTTTCGTATTTCAGGCGGATCTTTTCGACGCCCGTAGTGACCCGCTGCAGGGTAATCTGCTGCCACTTCGGTATCAGAATCCAGCGCCAGCGGCTCGCCTTGACAATCTGTTCTTCGGTCAGTACCTGGTTGTCGCTCTTGACCACCGGCGGAGCGAAGCGCGCCCGATGCCGGGCCGTGATCGTGAAGGTGATGTTGACCTCCTGGGTGAGATCGTTGTATTCCAGGTCGGAGTCGATGTGGCTGCCATAGAACCCGTCCGAGACGAGCAGCCTGCCCAGGTTCTCAGAGGCCTTTTTGACCTGATCTTTATCAAAGGGCTGGCCGAGGTCCAGACGACTGGCTGTGACTAACTGACCGGCGTTAGGCGGCTCGGGAATATCTCCCTGAATCTCCACACGCCCGATGAACCAGCTGTTGCGTGTTGTGATGGTAATCGCCACTCCGCCGCCGGCAGGATTGCGATCAGGGCTGGCGTCGATGACAATGTCCTCGTACCGTCCGGTAGCGTAAAGCTTCTGTATCGCTTCCCGGGCATCGGAGGTGTGGAAGGGCGCGCCGACCTTCAGCGGGAGGATCTTCGTGATCACCTCGGTTTCAAGCGGTTGCCGGGCAGGAACAAAGGTGATGCCGGCAATCAGCCGGTCTTCATAGAGCGAATTGCCCGTCAAGATAGGCGTAGCCGCGCCGCCCGCACTGTCACCCTGAGCAGCACAGGCAAATGTCCATGCGGCGATAATAAGGAGAAGATGAGCACCCGCTCGCACCTTGACCATCGTAACGTAAGGTCTGATACGATCGGGACGCTACTCCATGGATGATCGTTACTCGCGGCAAATTCTGTTCCCAGGCATCGGTGTTGACGGCCAGCGGCGCCTGGCGAAGTCGCATGCCGTGATCGTGGGCTGCGGCGCTCTGGGCTGCGTCCAGGCAATGCTGCTGGCGCGAGCGGGTGTGGGCCGGTTAACCCTGATCGATCGGGATTACGTCGAGCGCAGCAATCTGCAGCGGCAGATTCTGTTCGATGAGTCCGACGCCGCGGCGGCTTTGCCTAAGTCCATCGCGGCCCAGCGCCGGTTGGCGGCGATCAATTCGGCAATCGAGGTTCGCGCCATCGTCGAGGATCTGGACGCCCGGAATGTAGCGGAGTTGTTCGACCAGGTAACTTTGATCCTCGATGCCACGGATAACTTCGAGACCCGCTACCTGATCAACGACTGGTCAGTACAGAATTCCATTGCGTGGATTTACGGCGCGGCCGTCGGCAGCTACGGCATCACGATGCCCGTCCTTCCCGATCGTGGGGCTTGTTTCCGGTGTATCTACCCGGCGCCCCCCTCCGGCGACCAGCCGACCTGCGAGACCGCGGGGGTCTTGAATCCGGTGACGACGGTGGTCGGCGCATGGCAGGCGGCGACGGCGTTGAAACTGCTCAGCGGCCACAGCGCGGAATTGGAACTGCGCATCGTCACCTGGGACGTGTGGACGGGTTCGTCCCGGACCATCGCCCAGCCGCCGAGAGATCCCGAATGCCCCTGCTGCGCCGGCCATGACTTCGGGTATCTGGAGAGGAGCCGCCGTGCACCGGTCAGCCTGTGTGGGCGCAACGCGGTCCAGATTCACGACCGCGGGCGTCCTCTCGACCTTGCCCAATTGAGGGAGAAACTGGCGAACCTAGGCGAGGTTCGGGCGAATGATTTTGCCCTGCGCTTTCAGGTCGACGCGTACGACCTCACCATCTTTCCCGACGGCCGCGCGATCGTCAAAGGCACCACCGACGTGGGTGTAGCACGCGGCCTCTACTCTCGCTACATTGGGAACTAGATTCCTTGAGGCAGAAAACTTGTTGTCTTTGCGTCAAGTTTTACGCAGCCAGTCTGGCCTGTTGCACCCAAGATTCGACCTCCTGTTCGAGTTATCGAAACTGCGGCGCAACGAAGTTGGAAGGGATGACGTAGCCGGCAACACAAGTCCGAGGCCGGGCCGCAGAATTCTGGAGTACGTGCGGGTACAAAAAGCGGCGACGCGGAATCCGAATTTCGTGAGTTGGTAGCGATGGGTCTTGGGAATCCGTTCGAGCAGGCCGTGAAGGCGGAGCCGGCGCAGTTGATAGGTCATACGGCCTTGGGTGAATTGAGCGACGGGCTGGCCCCGCAAGTCGGCCAATTTGCGCCGCAGGTCCCGGTTGGAGAATCCGGCCGGCAACAGATCGAAAAGCAGTAAAGCGTTCCAGAGGCTCTGAACCATCGGATCGGCGAAGCGGAGAGCCGAGGCTCGTTGCCCATCTACCAGGTGCGGGCGATTGAGTTGTTGGAAGGTCTGTTCAGCGAGAATGCCGTCATGAGGGATGCGTTGTGTTGCCAGAAGGCGGCGGTTGGCTTGGAAGCCGATTTTACGCAAGGCCGGCAAGTTACCGAGACTCTTTCCAATAGAGAAATCCCGCGTGTTGTGGATGGTGGTCTCGGTGCGCAGCGCCTGGCCTTCTTTGTGATACTGCTTGATGCGGGTACCCTGATAGTCGACGTGTAGTGAGGGGATCACACCATCGGTAATGACGCGGGTGCGAAAACTGCCGGGCGTGGCCTTGGTCACCCCGCGGTCGAAGATCAATTGTACCTGTTTGGGCCGGCCAATATCCAGGTTTTCGCGAATCACATCCTCGAAGAAAATCCGGCCACTGACGGGGCGATCCAAGACTTGAGTTAATGACAGTTCGATTTGCCGGATGGAAATCTGGTATCGGTATCCGGCCTGCCGGTCTCGGGCGGGAAAGGGATGGGGCAGGCGGCGGAACCATTTGCGGAGCAGGCCATCGATCTTATCGGCCGATAAGGAAACACAGATGGCCTGCAATCGCTGGGGATCGGCGCAAGACAGGATGCCATTATCCAAAGCCTGATCAGTAATCTGTCGGCGTTCCAGTTGGCGTTTGGCGTATTCGTGGCCGTTTAGACAGAGCTTGGCGTTGTAGGGAAAGTAGGAGCAGAACTTCAGGAAAAAAGGGCCGAAGTTCTCGTCGACACAATAGAAATAATAGGGGTTGACCACGGCGGTCGATTTGACGATCCAGGCATAGCTGGTATGGTTCTTGGGATTGTGCCGTTTTTCGGTGCGATAGACCGTGCATCTCTCCTGTGCCTTGCCAATGAAAACCACGCCTTCACGGTTCGCGTATTTGGCCGGGAACCCAGCGGCTACCTCATCTTTGCGTTGCCCCTTTTCGAAGGTAATCAATGGAATCTGATGGTCTGTGGCAAACTGCTCGATGGCTTGGACGAAAGCCCGCGTCATGGGCTCCACGACTTTAGTGGAAAGGACTTTGGCTTTCCTCTGGACACGAAGTGCCCCCTCCAGGATCTGCAATCGGCCTACGATTACGTTCAAATACATGCGGTCGATCGATTCCACTTGCAGCGTCACGTGCCGGTCCAATACTTCGGCCACGGTCTGTGGTAATTTCGATGGCGGCTCCGCTTGCGGGGTGCCTTTACGGCCGGGCGATCGCCTTACAATGGTCCCACTCATGGAGGTTATTGAATACCTTCCATCTCATGCACGCAAGCGGAGCCTGCGATCAGTTTGCTTGCGCGTTGGCGTTTCGCCGCATTAGCAGTTGGGTCACGATAGATGCTCCCTCTGCGCCCTGCGTCTCCTAAGAAACAAACTGGTGGTTTGCTGGAAACAAAAGACTTAGGTACCGCGTCTGGATCCATCAAAATTACCCGCCGAAGCCGCTGTTTCCTTCCCCACCAGACTGGGCCCGGCCCAGTAAGATGCTCCTAAGAAACAAACTGGTGGTTTGCTGGAAACAAAAGACTTAGGTACCGCGTCTGGATCCATCAAAATTACCCGCCGAAGCCGCTGTTTCCTTCCCCACCAGACTGGGCCCGGCCCAGTAAGATGCTCTGCGGTTAATCATTGAACCGGACGCTGGGGTCGACCGCAGAGGCGCGGAGGTCGCAGAGAAAAGGAGCCCAGGGGAGAGAGCAACAAGGATAAACTCATGCGATGAAGGTCAATGAAGTCACGGAGGCAATTATCGGCGCTGCCATAGAAGTGCATCGCACGATTGGGCCTGGACTGCTGGAATCTGCTTATGTCCAATGTCTTTGTTACGAATTAGCTTTGCGCCAAATACCCTTCCAGTTGGAACTGCCGCTGCCGGTACAATACAAGGGACTTAAACTCGATTGTGGCTATCGGCTCGATGATCGCATCACCCCCCTCCACGAGGCTCAACTGCTGACATACCTGCGTCTGGGTGGCTGGAAGGCGGCCTCCTCATCAACTTCAACGTTCCGCTATTGCGTGATGGGATTGTAGGGCGGGTCCTCGCATTCGGCGAGTCCTAGCAGCCACCCGCGTCTAGCCGACGAGCTACAGCGACCACATGCTCGTTGGTCTGAGGCGGAGCCTCGTTAGTGTACTGAGTTAGAAGTTCGCGTCGTAAGTCTACGGCTGCTGCGCAGCCGGGCAGACCACATACACCGATGGTCCGCCCTGGTCCGCCCCACGGCGCGGTTGACGACTTATGCAACGAATTTCTAACTCAGGACACTACCTACTTGCAAAAATTGGCGTACTGAACCGCTTCCTTAACGCGCGCGGCTCCGCAACAACTTCCGAGCTACGACCGTCAGGGTGATTACGCTTTGCAACTTGGTACAGGCCTCGAACCACGCTATAATGGAAGTTAGCCAATCTCTCAGCCTCGCATCGCTGACGTCCCGGCAATCCAAACAGGAAACTTCTCCGCAATTGCTGTCTCTTAACAATATCTCCATGCGCTTCGGCGCCCAGGTTCTCTTTGAGGACGTCACTGTCACGTTCCTTGCCGGCCGGCGGTACGCCATTACCGGCCCGAATGGCGCAGGGAAATCCACTCTCATGCGCATCATGACAGGCGAGATCGACCCTGGTAAAGGCTCCGTCACGCGCCCCAGGAAGATGGGCGTGCTGCGCCAGGATCAGTTCGCGTTCGACAACTTTCGGGTAATCGATACGGTCATCATGGGCAACGGCGCGCTTTGGGCAGCCTTGCAAGCCCGCGAGGAACTGTACGCCAAAGATCCTGACACTCTCACCGACGACGACGGCATGCGCCTTGGCGAACTCGAGGGCGTCGTCGGGGACGAGGGTGGCTATACGGCGGAAAGCGATGCGGCGGTGTTGCTCGATGGCCTCGACATCCCGGAAACCCTGCACGACCGCAAGATGAGTGAACTGCAAGGCGGCCAGAAAGTGCGGGTGCTGCTTGCACAGGCACTTTTCGGCGAACCCGGCGTTCTGCTGCTCGACGAGCCGACCAACCACCTCGATCTCGAATCCGTCCGCTGGCTCCAGGACTACATTCGTAATTACAAAGGCTGCCTGATCGTCATTTCGCACGACCGGCACTTCCTGAACGACGTTTGCACTCACGTCGCCGACATCGACTACGAAACCGTCATCACCTACACCGGCGGCTATGACGACATGGTCCTTGCGAAAACCCAGATCCGCTCCCGCGTCGAAGCTCAAAACGCCCAGCGCGAAAAGAAGATCGCGCAATTGAACGAATTCATCGCGCGCTTTTCGGCTGGTACCCGCTCCTCGCAGGTGACTTCGCGCAAGAAGGAAGTCGAGCGGCTGCAGACCTCCGAACTGGCCAGTTCGAACATCCAGCGTCCATTCATCCGCTTCACCATCGACCGTCCATCCGGACGCCATCCCCTCGAAGTGAAAGGTCTCTCGAAGTCTTACGACGGTTTGCCGGTGGTCCAGAAATTTGCCGGCAGCATCAGCCGCGGGGAAAAGATCGCGCTCATCGGACGCAATGGCGCCGGCAAAACCACCATGCTGAAGTCGCTGATCCGGAATGCTACCGGGTTCATCGATGACTCTGAACGGTCTTTCCCGATCGATAGCGGGACCGTCACTTGGGGCCATGAAGTCTCTGTCGGCTACTTCTCGCAGGACCACCGCGAAACCATTCGTGGTGGAGCAACGCTGCTCGAGTGGCTCCACGATTACGACCCGATGGCCTCGCAAATTGAGTTGCGCGCGGTTCTTGGCCAGATGCTGTTCAGCGGCGAGGACGCACTGAAGGTTACCGATGCGCTCTCCGGCGGCGAAGCTGCGCGCCTGATCTTTTGCCGCCTGATGCTCCAAAAGCCTAATTTCCTGGTCCTCGACGAGCCCACCAATCACCTCGATCTCGAAGCCATCAATGCCCTGAATATCGCGCTACAGCGCTACGAAGGTACGGTGTTGCTGGTCACCCACGATCAGGACCTGATGGACGAAGTCGCCACTCGCATCTGGCATTTCGAGAATCATCACATCGAGGATTTCCGCGGCCCCTACTCCGAATTCGAGACTGCCAAAGAGCGGGTCGCTTAAGCGCTGCCGGAAATTTCACAGCTAAATGTGATAAGATTCGACGCGCTATGAAGCTCGTCTACGCTCTTACTGTCCTGGTTTGTGCCACGGTTTGTGCCGCGCTTGGGCAAGCTCCGGTCACGTCCAATGTCTGGGCGCCGAAGCCCGATAAGACGCCGGTGTACGTCCCACCGCACAAGCCTCTCACCAAACTGGCTGAGGTCAAAGCCGCACATGCCGGTCAGGCGAACTGGCACCAGGTGGTCGTCGACGACGATGTACTGCACGGCGAATGGATCTCCTCCGCGCCCGGTACGAAAGTGCCCAAGTGCCTCCACCCGGACACGCGTGCGTTCTGGATTATTCAGGAAGGGCAAATCCGCTTCGACATCGAAGGGCAGGAATCGTTCACGGCATCCAAAGGCTGGATCGTGCAAGTGCCGTTTCAGACTTTCTTCTCCATGGAGACGGTCGGTGACCAGCCGTCCTTGCGATGGGAAGTGAACATCGGCCACGCGCACACGTTGTACGCGAATGAGGCGGACGCGCCACCGATGGTCGGCTTCCATTGGATGCCCGTCAAAATGGCTCGCAGGCCCGGCCTGTACAAGTGGGAGAACAAACCGTACCGCACCTACGATGAGCTCGCCAAGTTGACCGAAGAGAAACGCGCGCCTCTGCATGTCGTCCAGGACGACCGCGGCGTGGGTAACTTTCTCTACGGGTACGCGAAGAATCTGCCGCCGATTAACGAGGCGGACAACGGACACTACCATCCGGAAAGCTGCGAGTTCTGGCTGATCATGTCGGGACAGATCCGGTACAAGATCGAAGGCCAGGGCGTCTATATCGCCAACCCCGGAGATGTGGTCTACGTACCCCGCTTCACCTTCCACGCGCCGCGATGGTACAGCGAAGGCGCATCGTGCCGGTTTGCGATGAATGGATATCCGGATATAGCGCACCTGTTTGAGAGGTAGTTGTCTGTATAGTTATCCGTTATCCGTTGTCCGTTATCCGTTTTCCGTCAAAAGCTTTTTGCGTAGGCCTGTGAGCATGCGTTTCAAATCGGAAATGCGTGGGGCCAGGTCTTCGTAATCGTCAGGTTTCAACAGATTCAGATCTTTTGCTAAGAGCAGGTGGTAATCCAACTCGCTGGCGGAGCCCATGGCAATGGAACAGAAATGGGCGAATTCGGCATTACCGTTTCGTCCGCATCCTTCCGCAAGATTCGCGCCGACTGAAGATGCCGCTCTGCGGATTTGGCTCGTTAGTCCGAATACTTCTTCGCGAGGAAATGCGGCGGTGATCCGGTAGACCGTGAGGGTAACCTCGTGCGCCAGACCCCAGACTCGTAAATCGCGAAAATTCTGCACAGTCGACGGATAACGGACGACGGATAACGGACGACTACTCCCCGGCCTCGAACTCCGCCCGCTTGTCTCCCGGCAGATACAATTGCTCTCCCGCTTGCGGTACCCACAGCGTGTCTTCATCGTCACCGAACGGCTGGTGCGTGGAGAAATCGATGGAATCCGGCGGCAGATAGTCCAGGTTGATCGAGGCGCAGTGCTCGGGGCTGACCTTCGACGATAGCACCCGTCTGGCGTGCAGCGTCTCGACGCCGTTCCCGTATACTCCGGGACCCGACACGTGCGTCGAGTGCGCCAGCGAACTCCGCTCGATGTCTTTGAAGCGCTCCCATTGGCCGGTGAAATAGTCCAGGCAATGATAGCCGATCTTCTCCACTTCCGGATGCTGCGGCGCGATGAGGTCAAGATGCGGGGCGTGCAACACGATCTGGCCCCCCAGCTCGACGACTTCCTGCGTCTTATACGCCAACTTGCCACCGGTCCATAACTCGTCGTATTTCGTCGGACACTGGGCGACGATGCGCCGGTACCGGCGATCGGTCCACACTACGTTCACATCGCGCGACAGACGCGCCGCGGCGCGATGCGATTCAACGGGATCGCCGTGAAACAGGCCGTGCAATCCGCGCGGGCTGATCACCGGACTGAAGCACAACACCGGCCGCCTGGCCAGCACCATCTCCCCCGCCCTCTCGACCAGTTGGCGCACCGGAGTCTCTGACCGTCCGATCACCTTGCTGATTCCAAGAAGAGCACCCAGCCAATGCGAATGGTCGATGAGTTCCGCGCCAGAGATTCCGGGGAAAAAATATTTCCATCCTCCACTCATGCCAATCACTTCGTGCGGAAATACCGGGCCAATGATCACCAGCAGATCGTACTCGAGAGCCAGGCGATTGACGCGAACCGGAATCTCGTCGGTCAACAGACCATTCGATAACTCACGGACCGTGCTCGCTTCCAGAGTGCCCAGGCTGACGAGTTGCGACGGATCAGTCGAGTGATTCGCGATCGCCGCGTTACGGAAAAGATCCTCGTGCCCGGCGCTCTTCAGGAAATAAGCGCTCTCGGCATCGGTCATTGCCGCGTGGGTACCGGTGGCGATCAGGAAATCAAGCTGGAGACCGCGATCCTGGCACGCCGCGAGCAGTTCATGGATGATTTTTGGCGAGAAGGTGCGAGTCTTGTCGGGAATGATGCCCAGCACTCGGGCAGGCGCATGCACGGGCCATTCCGCTACACTGGCGCGCACGATTTCCCGGATGGAAACAGCGTCCATCAATTCGTCTCGACTGCCTTTGCCGGTGAGTCGAGTCGCAAGAGATGTAATGGAGGGCATATGATTTATTGTGCGCGGCGGAGGACCGCCGCGCAAGGGTTTAGGGTTCGAACTACTTCTTAGCTGGCGCCTTTTTGGCAGCGGCTTTCTTAGCTACCTTCTTCGCGGGGGCTTTCTTGACGGCGGCTTTGGGTGCCGCTTTCTTGGCGGGCGCTTTCTTCGCTACGGGTGCTGCCTTCTTTTTTGCTGCGCTTTTCTTTGCTGTTGCCACTATAATGATTCTCCCTGCTTTCTAGTGTAGTGTATTGAGACTCCGATATCTATTGACTCTTGAGAGATTCTTCAATCCAGCGGACGCGGTGGTGCGGCGCGCCGACTGCCCGGTTTATATTAGGAATTGCTATTAGCTCCCGCTATCGGTATGAGTTCGACATCCTTGCGCGCACGGCGTTCGAACAAGAAAGGGCTCTTCTCCAAAAAGTGACCAACCGTAGAATCGCAGCAGTTCTCGCTTGCAGCCTGACCTGCTTCTCCATCCTCGATGCGCAATCTGTGACAGTGCGCGACACTACGCCGCCAACCGATCATCACTGGTTCAGCGGCTTCACGCTACCCTACATGCCCAGGCAGGTACGCCAGGCGAACTTCACGGACTCGCCGCGCCTGGCATCGCTCCTGCGCGGCGGCAAACTGTATCTCTCGCTCGACGACGCCATCGCGCTGGCAATCGAGAATAATCTCGACGTCGAACTCCAGCGCTACTCTTATCCCACCGCGGACTCCGATCTGTTACGCGCGCAGGGCGGCGGCGCTACGCGCGGGCTGCCGCTGATCGTGGACCTGTTGCCGCAGGGCATCGGCGGTCCACAGAGTCCACTGCTGAATCTTCCGGCGACCGGTTCCACTCCAACCACTACCCTGAGCACGACTCTGCTGGAACTCTCCGCCATCGTCCCCGGTCAAACCAATTCCTCGATTACAAGCGGGACGCCGTCCTCCGGTTCGCCGGTCCCGCAATTTGATCCGGCGATCACGGGCAGCGTGATGGCGCAGCATAGCACCACCCCCGAAGACAACGCATTGACCGCCGGCGTACCGGTATTTACCAGCAACACCACCGCAGGCAATATCGGACTGACTCAAGGATTCAGCACCGGCACATTCATCAACGCCGGTTTTAACAGCCTGGCGCAAAGTTCCAATGCCGCCGACACTACTTACAATCCGTACGTAAGTTCCAGTCTCGGAATTACGGTGACGCAGCCGCTGCTGCGCGGATTCGGACCCACCGTTAACCGGCGCTACATTCGCATCGCGAAGAACAATCAGAAGGCCGCGGACCAACTGTTTCGCGAACAGGCGATCGAAACCGTCACCGGCATCACCTATCTATACTACGACCTGGTCAGCCTTCTCGACGACGTGGAAGTGAAACGGCAGACACTGGCTACCGCACAGAAGCTCTATGAAGATAACCAAGCCAAGGTCGAGCAGGGAACGATCGCGCCGATCGAACTGGTTCGCGCGCAGGCCCAGGTCGCGGCAGCGCGCCAGGACCTCGCCAACTCCCAGGGCTTCGAGTTGCAACAGGAGTTGATCGTCAAGACGCAGCTTTCGCGCAAGGGTACTGCCGATCCTTTGCTGCGTGAAGCCCGCGTAATTCCTACGACGCCAATCGAAGTTACCCCGACCGACGATACTACGACGCCTCAGCAGTACATTAGTCAAGCCTTTGGGAACCGTCCGGAGCTGGCCGGCGGTAGAATTCAGATCGAGAACACTCAGATCGCGATGAAGGGCACGCGCAATGAGATGCTGCCGGAACTTGATATCGTAGGCACGTTACAAAATGGGGGCCTGGCAGGCCAGCCGAATTCACTCAATCCGGCGATCACGACGGGGGCTACGGTGAGTCAATTGGACCAGGCCCTGGTCGGGGGTTTTGGCGGCACGCTCGAACAGATTCTGGCTCACAATTATCCGTCTTACTCCATCGGGATCAATTTGAATTTGCCGTTGCGCAACCGCATCGCGGAAGCCGACTACATTCGAGACGAGACGCAACTCAGGCAGTCCCAAGTCCTACTGCAGCGATTACAGAACCAGGTGCGGCTGGAAGTGGAGGGCGCGATCATCGCGATGTCTCGCACGCGCGCGGCTTACGAGGCCGCGGTAGAAGCACGGAAGTTGCAGGAGCAGTCGCTGGAGATCGAGAACGAGAAGTTCGCCAACGGCCTCTCCACTACCTTTTTGGTACTGCAGTATCAAAGCTATGTGGCACAGGCGCGCTCCACCGAAGTCGCAGCCCGCGGGGCTTATGTGAAAGCTCGAACGGCTCTCGAGCGCGCCACTGGCAGGACGCTCGAAATTCACAATATCAGCTTTGAAGAGGCGCAGAGCGCGAACGTGAAGCGTCCTCCCTCGGCGATACCCGCGAGTCCGGCGCCAGGGACGCCGGCAACACCACGGCCTTAAGGCGGTGGGTCTTCGCCGCAAACTGTGTCGATCCAACCTGGCTTGGACCGTCCTTTGGGGACAGACCTTTAGACTGCCCCCAAATTTCCGTGGGGCGGACCATCGTTGTTTGTCGTCTGACTGTCTGCGCAGCAGACCGCACACGCGACGGGCAGGGTACACTTCTCGCGCTTCGTGTCGGTTGACAGACCGAACGCGAAGGCGAGAGACTAGCAAGCCCGAGGTCGCGTTCCCAGCGCGGCGAGGCAACCACGGCGTGGCAAGCCGCATTAACGGCTGCTCAAGAGCCGGGCAGCTGCTCCGCAGCCGGGCAGACCACAAAAAACGATGGTCTGCCCTGGTCTGCCCCATGGCAGACGAAGGCCTTACTCATCAGAATTCTTCGCGGGCTGAGACTATCCGCGCATGTCGAGTTCGCGCATCATGCGATCGGTTTCGCGGTAGGCTTCGCGGACCCAATCGACAATGCGGTCGGGTTCGGGCGAGTACTCGAGTTCAATGCTGATGCTGCCATCAAAGCCGGTGGCTTGCAGTTCCTTCAAATAGGGCATGAACTCGACAACTCCCCGTCCCGGCGGCAGGTCGCCATGCTTCCTGCCATCGCAGTCCGAAATATGAACATGAGCGATGCGGCCTTGCAGACTTCGAATCTCCGAAGCTTTCGTGTGCGAAAGTGTCAGGTGTGAAATGTCGAGATTGGCCTTCACCGCCGGATGATTCACGTCATTCAAAAATGCCACCATCTTCGGCAGGTCGTTGACCAGCGACAGTGTGAACGGTTCCAGCTCAATCGCGATTTCAAGCCCTAGAGAGGCGGCATGCACGCCCAACTCCCGGACTCCTTCGACTGCCCAATTCCATTGGTCTTTGGGCGCGATCACCTCCTGCTGCCAGATGTATTCTCCAACCACCAGCAGCAGGTTCTTAGCATTCAATTCATAACCCAAGTCGAGGTATTGTTTGGCGCGGTCCACGTGGAATCGGCGGACGGGACTGTTGAAGTCCGCGATTCCCAACGCGCAGCAAACCGTCGAAACCACTGGCAACTGGCAAGCGATACACGTGTCTTTGATGAGGCGCCTTTCCTTAATATCGATCTCCATCGGATCGGCAAAGATATCGATGGTGTCAAAGCCGATCGCTTTGGTCTGGCGGATTCCATCCGCGGTTCCGACCGGCGAACCGAGCCAGGCGGAAGTAATGAGTCCCAGTTTCAAAATTGTTCTCCTCTCACTTCGCTAATATCTACAGGGCGATGTTGTTCCATTGACCGGTAGCCGGCTTCGACGAGCGCCATCGTTTGCAGGTTGTCATGGCCGCCGATGACTGGCTCGCGGTCCATCGTAATGCTGTCCATGAGCTCGCCCATAGGGCCGGAAAATGCGTCGGGGAACCAGACCTGTTTCCATTGAGGGGTGAGCATGGTCGGAGTTCCATTCCGCGTCGTGAATTCAATGGTGCTGGGCACGGCATTGGGATAATGCGGCCAGCCGATGGTGCCCTGCGCCATACCGTCGGTTCCTTCGACGCGCCACTTGATGTAGAGATCGGCTGCGGCGCCTTCGCGCGCGGGACCGGCCCATACGTCGTCCCACCCGCAAGCCCGACAGCCGTCAGAATATTCCAGAATGTAGAGCGTGATTCCGTCGCGGTGAGGAAACGCCGTTCGAGGATCCTGGGCCACGCTCAAATAAATGCTCGCGGGGTCGCCGAAGAGAAAGCGGAAACAGTCCAGATGATGAATGCTCATGTTGAGCAGCGTCAAGCGATCGTAGTCCCGCAGCCACGCCTGCCAGTGGGGAATGGCGCGCATTTCGATGGTAGCCAGCACCGGCCGGCCGAGATCGCCTCGTGTCAGAAGAGTTTTGAGCGCACGGATCGACTGGTCGTAGCGCATGTTCTGATTGACCGCCAGCCGGACGCCGGCCTGCTCACAGATGCGCACGGTCTCCACAGCCTGAGCGTAATTGATCGCCAGAGGCTTCTGCGCGAGAATGCCGCGGACGTGTTTGTAAGCCGTCACTTGTCGAATGATGTCCAGCTGCGCGTGCGGAGGGACGGCAATGTCGATGATCTCGATGCTCGTTTCGGTCAGCATCTCGTCCAGGCTGGAATATACGCGCGGAATGCCGCGAAGCTGGGCGGCCTTTTGCGCTTCAACAGGATCGGCTGAAGTGATGGCAGCTACGTCGAAGCCTGCGTTGCGATAGGCCACCAGCTGGCAGTCGCGCATAATGAAGCCGGCACCCACAGCGCCAATCCGATAGGTCTTGGCAGGCGGCGACGGCATAGTCTCAAGATTCACAATTGCACCTTCCGCAAGCGTAACGCATTCGTGATCACCGACACGGAACTGAACGTCATCGCGGCACTGGCGATGACGGGACTGAGCAGTAATCCGAAGAAGGGATACAGTACGCCGGCCGCAATCGGTACACCAAGAGCGTTATAGAGAAATGCAAAGAACAGATTCTGGCGAATGTTGCGCATCACCGCCTGACTCAGGTGGCGGGCACGTACAATGCCGCGGAGATCACCTTCCAGCAGCGTGATGCCGGCGCTCTCCATAGCAACATCCGCTCCGGTGCCCATGGCGATGCCGACATCGGCCTGAGCGAGGGCAGGCGCGTCGTTGATGCCGTCGCCGGCCATGGCTACGCGGCGTCCTTCCGACTGCAGTTGCCTGATGACCGCATGCTTCTGGTCCGGCAACACTTCGGCGTGGATGTCGTGGATGCCGAGTTTGCGCGCGACGGTTTCGGCGGTGACGCGATTGTCGCCGGTCAGCATCACGACGCGCAAGCCGGCGGCCTGGAGTTCGCGAATGGCGTCCGTGGCCGATTCTTTAATGGGATCCGCGATCCCGATAATGCCTGCCGGACGGCCGTCGATACTGACGAATACGACCGTCTGTCCTTCGCTGCGCAGGCGTTCAACGTCCGGGAATTCGCCGGGCACGAGCGTCGAGTTTCCCACTGCGACGTGATGGCCTTCCACTTCTGCCATGGCGCCTCTGCCGGTCTCCGAACGGAATGAGGTGGACTTCGGGATGTCGATGCCCTGCTCACGCGCCGCGGTCACGATAGCGGACGCCAGAGGGTGCTCGCTCGACTGTTCCACGGCGGCCGCCAGGCGCAGGATTTCGGCTGACGGGCACGAAATTACGCGCGGCTTGCCGACAGTCAGTGTGCCGGTCTTATCGATAACCAGCGTGTCGACCTTCTCCAACGCTTCAAGCACTTCGGCATGGCGGATCAGCACGCCTGCACGGGCGCCGCGGCCGGTTCCGACCATGATGGACATTGGCGTCGCGAGACCCAGAGCGCACGGACACGCGATGATCACAACTGCCACGGCACTCACCAGTGCGTGAGAGAACCGCGGCTCAGGTCCCCATATGAACCATACGACAAAAGCAGCGACGGCGCAGAGGAGTACGATGGGCACGAAGTACCCCGCAACCTTGTCGGCGATCCGCTGGATGGGCGCACGGCTACGTTGGGCTTCGCCGACCATGCGAACGATGTGGGCCAGGACAGTATCCGCGCCGACCCTCTGGGCCCGCATCATCAGCGCACCGGTTCCATTGATGGTGCCCCCGGTGAGTTTGTCGGGCGCGGTTTTCCCCACCGGCATCGACTCGCCAGTGATCATGGACTCGTCCACCGCGCTCTGACCTTCGAGTACAACGCCGTCAACCGGGATCTTCTCGCCCGGCCGCACCCGCAGCCGCATACCGGCGCGGACGTACTCCAGTGCCAGGTCCTCCTCCGCGTTGGAACTGAGGACGACATGCGCGGTAGCCGGCGCAAGGTCCAGTAATGCGCGGATCGCGCCGCTGGTGCGCCGGCGCGCGCGCAGTTCCAGGACTTGTCCGAGCAGGACCAGCGTCGTGATGAGCGCCGCAGGTTCGAAGTAAAGGTCGGGCATCCCTGGCTTCAACAATGCGACGACGCTATAGACATAGGCCGTTCCGACGCCGATCGCAATCAGCGTGAACATGTTGGCATGGCGATTCACGATCGATGCCCAGCCTCGCTGCAAAAGGGGCCAGCCACACCACAGCGCTACCGGGGTCGCGAGCGCGAACTCCACCCACGGATACATCGCACCCATGAGCATGAAGAACAGAAATGGCGCGCTCAGGCCGGTGGCGATCCAGAACCTGCGGGTCATGTCGCGGAGTTCGGGATTATCTTCTTCGGTGGCACTGGCTGCGCTTTCGGGCTCCAATGCCATGCCGCATTTGGGGCACGCTCCTGGTTTAGTCTCGCGGACTTCCTTGTCCATCGGACACACATAGATTGCTCCCGCAACGGCTACCTGTTTCGGTTTGGGTGGTACTCGTTTGCCGTCCTCTTCAACGAACTGCAGTGGGCTTGCTACAAAGCGCTCCCGGCAGTGCGGGTTGCAGAAGTAGAAGGTTTTGCCGTTCCACTGCGCCGTGGCAAGCGAGGTATTCGGATTGACTCTCATGCCACAGACCGGGTCTATGGCTTGCGGGGTGTTCAGGATCGGGAGTTGGATGCCCATAGAGGCACAGACTGAAGTCTCGGTTACGTTACTGTTGCGGCGCGGCGGAGGGCGGCTTCGTAGATCAGGTCCCGGCCGGGAATCGATAACTCCTGCAGGAGGAGCTTGTATTCAGAGGGACGTAACAGTACGACACAGTTGACGCGACCGTTTACTTTCAGATCCACAACGGCGCCGTTGCCGACGATCTCTTTAACCTCCGTAGAGAGTGAAAAGCCATCTGGTCCCTTCAGCGTTACGCCTTTTAGCGAGAGAGGCTCGCGCCATTCTCCGAGATCCCACTCGATCTTGGGGTACGATCCCGCCAGCGCGAGCCGATTGGAGAGCCACGCAGCGAAGTATAAAGCCGGGATGTTGGGCTTAGGGCCTCGCGCGTGCACGTGCACTTCATCCACGCGACGGACGCTTTGCAGCATGTCCTCACTGTTCACCGTCTGGGCGATAAGCTCGCGCGAGCCGGTCAGTCGTCCCCATGCGAGGTCCGCCACACGCGTGCCGGGCAGACCGGCCCCCAGCAGCTTGCTGAGTGCCTTGTCCGGATCGGGGAAAGAGGCCGAATCGAAGATTACTTTCTGGGCGAGGGCCTCGATCTCACGAAAGCCTTCGAGTTCGGTCGCGCGGCCGCTACGGCACCATAACATCACCGGCAGATCCGCTACCACCAGCGGCAACACGACTGCGGGAACGTCGGGCAGGCTGGCATCCGACGAAGTGATCTCGATCTGCTCGCAACAAATATGCTGGCGGCTGCCGAAAGGCTTCCAGCATTGAGCGAAGACGCGCGATTCGAGCCACGGCTCAGTGGATTTGCGCAGACGGATCACGATGGCGCGGCTGGGATGTTCCTTCATCAGTTGCGCCAGCGTTTCGCCAATGCCGAGGGGATCGTCGGACTCGTCCGCAATCACCAGCATGGTCATGGCGCAGGCGCGCAGCACACCGCTCGATTCGCCACCGGCGTTGTCGGCCGAAGGCAGCGCCGTCTCGATCCACAGGTTGGCCAGTTCCTTGAGAATCTTCTCGGGCTTGATGGTCGCCGGCTCTTTTGTCGGCATCAGGGCTTCCTCCATTCGTGGCCCTGGCGCGCCAGCATTTCGTCGGAGGCTTTGGGTCCCCAGCTTCCCGCGGGGTAATTGGGAAACTCCTGCTTGACCCTGGACCATGCCTGCATAATTGGCTCGACCACGGCCCAACTGGCCTCCACCATGTCCTGACGCGTATAGAGTGTTGGGTCGCCCATGATCGCGTCCAGCAGGAGCGTTTCATAGGCCGACGGCGAACGCTCGCCGAAACTCGATCCGTAGTTGAAATCCATGGAGACGGGACGCAGCGTCATGCCCGCGCCGGGGCGCTTGGAGACGAACTTCAGCGAAATGCCCTCCTCGGGCTGAATGCGAAGGATCAGCAGGTTCGGCATGGCGCCCCCCGCGCCGTTGTCGCTGCCGTCGTTGAAGACGTGATGCGGCGCCGCTTTGAACTGAATCGCAATTTCGCTGACGCGCTTGGGCATGTGCTTGCCGCTGCGTATATAGAATGGCACGCCCGCCCAGCGCCAGTTGTCGACGAAGAAGGTAGCGGCGGCGTAGGTATCGGTTTGCGATTCCGGATTGACGCCCTTCTCCTGCCGGAAACCGGGCATCTCCTGGCCGCCGATACGCGCCGGACCATACTGGCCGGCAACGGTGTATTTTCCGACGTCTTCGGGCTTCATGATGCGGATGGAGCGCAGGAGTTTGGCGCGCTCATCCCGGACGGTGTTGGGAGAGAAGGTGGAGCTAGGCTCCATGGCGACAGTCGCCATTACCTGCAGCAGATGATTCTGGATCATGTCGCGTAACGCGCCGGCTTCCTGATAATACGCGCCGCGGCCCTCGACCCCGATGGACTCGGCGCCCGTGATCTGGATGTTATCGATATACCGGCGGTTCCATAACGGTTCGAAGATACCGTTACCGAAGCGGAAGGCGAGGATGTTCTGGACAGTCTCTTTGCCCAGGTAGTGATCGATGCGGTAGACTTCGTGCTCGTCGAAGTATTCGTGAACCTCATCGCTGAGCCGGCGGGCGCTCGCGAGGTCGTGGCCAAACGGCTTTTCGATGACGACGCGACGCCATCCGGCGCCTTTCGCCAGGCCGACTTCGCCGAGTCCGCGTGCCACGGGCGCATACTGGCTGGGCTGGGTCGATAGATAGAAGAGGACATTGCCGCTGGTGTGGCGCTCGGTTTCGATCTTTTGGACGCACGCGGCGAGGTCACGATAGCACTGCGGATCGCCGACATCGCCGGCCATATAGAAGAGTCCCTGGGCGAAAGCGGTCCAGATGGCAGGGTCCACATCGGAATCCTCGATGAACTTCTCGACGGACTCGCGCATCTTCTCGCGAAACTCATCGTCGGACATCGGGGTGCGGGAGATACCGAGGATGGCGATTCCGGGCGGCAGGCGGCGTTCGTGAGCCAGGCGGTAGAGAGCCGGCAGGAGCTTACGTTTGGTCAAGTCCCCGTTCGCACCGAAAATGACAACGGCGCACTCGGGGAGTTTCCGTTCAAACCGTAGTGGGTCTTGAAAGGGGTTATCGAGCGGCATCTAGATCACCATAGCATTGTGATGTGAATAGGATGCGAGGAGCTTCGCATTTCGCGAAACGTACCCAGGGGGCCTCACGACAAGGCCTTCCGCTCCGACACCCTTATCGGAGTGACCCAGATGGATCCGCAGGCGGGAAAAATCGACATGAGGTGTGAAAAAGCGAAGCCAATGTTTTCCCGGATTGCGGCGCAAAGCGTACGGAGAAACGACAAGATTACCCTGGCAGCCTGTGGCAGAAGTCTCTCCAACGCGCGAGAGCAGGCGAAAACGACTACTCCACAACGAAGGGCTGCCAGGCCTGGGCGGCCTCATTAAAATACATACAGCCTTGTCGCAACCGTGCGAAATCACCTAGAAGCAGCGAAATAGCGCAGCCCAACCCAATTACAGGTTTTCCCTGCTGGTGTTCTCGACGGCCAGGATTTGTGGTCCACGGAAAACAGTTCGGGCGCGGGAATGCTCCCGCGCCCGGCGAAACGGTTGTACGTCCGCTAGCCTTTCGGATTATGCGGCGTTCAGCAGAAGATCGTCCATAGTTTCGTTGGCCTCGAACTCGTGACGATCGGCAGCTTCCTGACATTTGATACAATACGGCGTCTGTGGCACCGCATTAAGACGCTTGGGGCTAATCTCTTCTTCACAGTGCAGGCACGTGCCATAGCTACCGTCATTGATACGGCCTAAAGCGGCGCGAACCTGCCGGAGCAGGTTCGATTCGCGGTCAAGATTGCGAATCGCCAGCTCACGTTCGCCGGCCAACTGTACTTCGTCAATCGCGTCGGGCGTCTTTTCAATCGCGATATCGTCGCGGTTGCGCACTGCGTTCGAAAGTTCTGCCTGCTTCGCCCCCAGGATAGCTTTAAATTTTTCCAGCTCAGTCTTGGTCATGGTCTTTTCCTCTAAATTTCTGTTCGCCTCATCTTCGTTCGGCTGATTAGATCAGACGATAATACTGACAAAAAAGTTTCAAGAAATCTTAGCGCCTTGGGCTAAGATCTTCCGACGAGATCCCCACATCCACCGCGTTTACCTGTCTCGCGACCTTGGTGTCTCCCCGGTTCCGTCGACTTCAGCTTCACGACTTCACTTCCCCAGCAACTCTCTTGCCATTCGTCCGCATATCGAAGAACACCTAGCCTGCCGAAAAGTTGCCGCTTCTTTCGAAATCAGCTGATTACATAATCGGCCAGTTGGATGCAAAACTTTAACGCCAACTCAAAAAGAGCGACGTTACCCGAATTTCCTTCTATCTCCACTTCTTAATGAGTACTAGATGTGTATACGAGATGGAAGTATTCCGCAGTTTCAAAAAGATAAACTGCTGTTGGGAGGAATGCCGCTACCGGGGTTGCAAACCGATCAACGATGCTACCACACCAAGCTGCCGCCCGTCTACACTGTCAGGCTCTCTATCTTTGTCGAGGCTGAAGTTTACTTTGACGCTCGGAGCTTGCAACGCGTCCGCTGGAACGGGACGGGAGTAGGCGTAATCCCCTGGTTTTGCAAAGGTTTGCGGTTCTAGTTGGTGGCCGTCAACATCCGCCGAGAGGGTGATTGGGCCCAAACGGTTGATCTGATCGTCGGAAATAAACAGTCGAAACCTTAGCGTCGCGCCCGTTTTATCGGAGCCCTGCGGCGGCTTCAGCACCACCGAAAACCTGCGCATCGTCCAACGCCAGGCGCCCGATTCAACGGCATGGAATCCCGAAACCAACTGGTTAGCGGTGGAAGGGTCGGCCATGTTCACCATGCTCGACAGCCCTTTCTCTTTGTGCCGGCAACCAAATGTCAATGCTACCGCGACGGTCGTTAGAATCGCCGCACAGCGTGTCATTCCTGCGTCAATCGCCACTCTTCTCTACCTCGACTAAGCAACTATAGAATACCGGCCCGTTGCCGATGTCGGTCAGACGTTCAGATGTCAAAATATTGACGCTCTTGCCATCCGAAGCTTTCGACGCCCATCGGGTAGACGGAACCGAAACGACGCCCACACGGACCGTTTCATCAATGCGGGCCTGAAACACAAGGGTTCCTCGTTCGTTATATAAGCGTACCTGATCTCCGGCGCAAATGTGACGTTTTTCGGCGTCGGAAGGATGAAGCGTGGCCACTGCCGTCTGCCTGTCGACATCCGCCCGGTTCCCAAAGGTCGAATTCATACTGTCGTCGTTCTTTGGGGAAATAAGTTCAAGGGGATATTTCGCACGAAGCGCCTGGTCTCCCAGCCGGGATTCCGCCGGCGGCCGGTACTCGAGCGGGCGGCCGAATGGAAATTTACCGTTCTCCGTCCCGAACCCACCTGCTGAAAACGGGAGAAAAGGCTTACCTTCGTCGGACACGCGCAACCGGATGAAGTGCTCACGCTCCAATTCCTCGAGTGTTATCCCCCGGACAAAGTGACTCGCAGAATCGAGTGCCTGTCGGATCATGTCGTCGTCCGAATCCCGAAAACAGGCGTCCGTGAGTCCCATCCGCGCCGCCAGACGCCGGAAGATCTCAACATTCGAGAGCGTCTCGCCGGGAGCCGGCAACACTGGGCGCGCGAGTTGCAGGTAGTAATGGCCATAAGCCATGTAGAGATCGGTGTGTTCGAGAAAGGTCGTAGCGGGAAGTACGATATCGGCGTATCGCGCCGTATCGGTCAACATCTGCTCGATGACCACAGTGAAAAGGTCGGGACGGTTGAGGCCGCGCACCACGGCACTCTGGTTTGGCGCGATCCCTACCGGATTCGAATTGTAGACGCACAGCGCTTTCACAGGCGGTTCCACAAGACACTCAAGGGCGTTGCCCAGACGGGACATGTTTACCACACGAGCGTGGCGTCCGAGCGGCGATGCCAGCTGCAGATCCGGGCGCTCGAGGGCCGCGCGGTTGAGCATGAAGGCGCCGGAGGTGGTCAATTGCAGCCCTCCGCCGACCTCCTGCCAGGAGCCGGTCAGTGCGGGAAGACACGCAATGGCGCGAACCGCCAGCCCTCCCCGTTCGCTGCGCTGCACACCGTAATTCAAACGGATCGCCGCCGGGCGAGTAGTCGCATATTCGCGTGCGAGGCTGACGACGTCCTCGGCGGCAATGCCCGTCAGTTGTTCGACATGTGCCGGAGTGTAGTCCGCGACCTGCTGTTTAAGTTGACTGACGCCTTCGGTGAACCGCGCGACGTAATCGGCGTCGTGCAGCGATTCCCGGAGAATCACGTGCACCATTCCCAGCGCCAGGGCGGCATCGCTTCCGGGATTAATGGGAAACCAGCGGTCGGCCGCTTTTCCGGTGCGATTCTGGTGAGGATCAATGACATAAAATCTGGCACCGTTGCGGCGGGCCTCGACGATAAAGGGCCAGAGGTGAACATTAGTGCCGAGGACATTCGCGCCCCACGCGAGAATCAGCTTGGAGTGTCGAAACTGTTCGGGCTCTGTGCCGTAACGATAGCCAACTGAAGCCAGCAGTCCCGCGCCGCCGGCGGATGAGCAAATGGTCCGGTCGAGTTGGGATGCGCCGAGGCGGTGGAAGAACCGGCGGTCCATGCTGGAGCCATTCAGATAGCCCATGGTGCCGGCATAGCTATACGGCAGGATGGACTCGGGTCCGAACCCGGCGGAGATAGCCGTGAGGCGCGCGGCAATTTCGTCGAGAGCCTGATCCCAGGAAATACGTTCGAACCGGCCGGTGCCGCGAGGTCCGCTGCGGCGCAAGGGATACAACAGCCGGTCGGGGGAATACTCGCGCTCGAGGTACCGCGCAACTTTGCCGCATAGGAAGCCGCGCGTGATGGGGTGTTCCGGATTGCCCCGCAACTTCGAACCGCGGCCATCCTCGACGTTGATCAGGAGCGAACAGGCGTCGGGACAGTCCAGCGCGCACACACTGTGTTTGATTTCCACGGGTAACTATCAGTTTATCGTGAGGCGGGGGGATAGCGCCCGTGATAGGATTTCTGCGAGCTTATGGATTATGTTTGAGCGCTACACGGAGAAGGCGAGGAGGGTCATTTTCTTCGCACGTTATGAGGCCAGTGAGTACGGCAGCCCTTATATCGAGACCGAACATCTGTTGCTGGGCCTCCTGCGCGAAGACAAGACGGTGGCGAATCGATTCCTCGGTTCGAATACGTCGGTCGATTCGATTCGCGATCAGATTGCGAGTCACACCACAACGCGCCAGAAGGTGCCGGCTTCGGTCGATCTTCCGATGAGTCAGGCGAGTAAGCGAATCCTGGCGTACGGCTGCGAAGAATCCGACCGGCTGGGACACCAACACATCGGAACTGAGCATTTACTGGTTGGCATTCTGAAGGAAGAGAAGTCCTTTGCAGCTGCACTCCTGCATGAGCGTGGACTGCAACTCCCGACGGTTCGCCAGCAATTACAAGATGAACCGCGGGATGAGTCTCGGGCACCGGAGGGGCCTCGGCCGATCGACTGGCGGGATCCGGATTCGATTGCCGGGACTGGAGGGCGTCAGGCAACTAAACCGATCGCGTTTGAGCGCTTTACGGCACCCGCCATGCGCGCGGCCTTGTTGGCATACCAGGAAGCCAGTGAACTCGGCAGTCCGGCGATCGACGTCGAACATTTACTGCTCGGGGTTCTGCGGGAGGATACGCTCGAGGCGACCCGTTTTCTCCGCTCCGAGGCGGCACTCGAATCGATTCGTCGGGAGATCGAAGCAGAGAGTCCGGCGGGCGAGGAGTTTCCGGCGGACGCCGATCTGGTGTTGAGCCACGAGTACTTGAGTGCCCTTAGATTCGCTTCCGCGGAGTCAGAAAGGCTCGGCCACGAGGAGATAAAAACCGGCCATCTGCTGCTCGGCATCCTCCATGAAGAGGACAGCCTGGCAGTAGCAATTCTTAACGAGAGGGGCTACATTCTCTCCGCTGTTCGCGACGAATTGACCGGTGAATAGGCAGCTAACTTACGCTGCGCACTCGCCGCGGCCCAGCTTCAGCGAGAAGGCCCCTTCGTCGCCCCAATCCTGATAGATCTCGGGGAAAAGCTCGGGCGGTTTAGCGAGGTCCGCGATCTTCTGGCGGAAAAACTCTACCTTGTGGCGCAGCACATATTGGCGGAAGGTCTCGCCCTCCTGGCGAACCTCGAGGTAATGTTCGAGCACGCGCTGCACCGCTTGGGGAGCCAGCCTTGCCGGGATGCTCTGGATCGCGAGACCGAAGCGCGTGGCGCCATCTTCATCCACGCCGCCACCGAGCAGCATCTGGTAGTAGGGAATTTCCTTGCCGTCGATCTTGCGCGCGTTGCCGTAGAAGCCCAGATCCGAAATCCAGTGCTGTCCGCAGGAGTTAGGGCAGCCGCTGATCTTGATCGACAGCTTCCGCAACTCGGGGTGATCGTATTGTCGCACTGTCTCGCTGAGCGCCGCGCCCAGGTTCATGGACTTGGTCAGCGCCAGGTTACAGGAATAAGCGCCGGGACAGGTGGTAATATCTTCGAGTTCGTGGGCTCCCGCGTCCGCGAGTTTGAGCTCGCCGAGGGCCGCATAAACACGAGGCAGATTCCCGAGCTGCACAAACGGGATCAGGAGGTTCTGATCGACGGTGACGCGCAACGTGCCGTCGCCAGCGGTGCGCGCGATACCGGCTAGGCCTCGCATCTGGTCAGCGG
This sequence comes from Terriglobia bacterium, assembly GCA_963747535.1. Taxonomy (GTDB): domain Bacteria; phylum Acidobacteriota; class Terriglobia; order Bryobacterales; family Bryobacteraceae; genus CAVVFX01. The sequence goes on along the minus strand of CAVVFX010000020.1, from coordinate 379,441 downwards.
TCAAATTGCCCTGCTTCAGCAGCGCGGTGACAATGGCGTAGCCAGGCTGGCGTTGTTCTTCGACATTGGTGGCCAGCCAGCGATCATACTCCGGATCGCCGCTCAAAGTCTTGTTCACCACCGGCAGCAGCGAGCCGTTGCCCAGCGGTTGCGGATGCGATTCGAAGCCACCGAATCCTTCCGGCACGAAAGCCGCCGGCTCGATCCCGCCGTTGGCCAGGATGTCAGCGTATTCCTTGTCGATGGCTTCCCTGAGCCACGCAATGCCACGCTCCCGCAGCACAAATTTGAGGCGCGCCTTGTTTTTGTTCTGCCGGTTGCCGTATTGATTAAACACGCGCAGAACCGCTTCGATGCGGTTCACGAGACGCTCTTCGGGGAGGAATTCGTCGAGGACCTGCGCTTCAGTCGGCAAGGGTCCGAGACCGCCGGCGATGACGACATGGAAACCGCGCTTCCCGTCCCGGATCACAGCACGGATTCCGAAATCATGAATGCCACACAGAGCGCGATCCTTGGCGCCGCCGCCATCGAACGCGATCTTGAACTTACGCGGCATGGCATCGGTGAGTTTCTTGCGCAGGAAGGTATATGCCACCTTTTGGACGTAAGGGATTACGTCGAAAACTTCGTCGCGCGTCAAGCCGGCATAAGGTGATGCAGTCACGTTGCGCACAGTGTTGAAACAGGCTTCGCGCGTGGTGAGACCGTAGTCCGCCAGCTTGTGCATGAGGTCCGGAACACGCGCCAGGGGAACGAAGTGGTATTGCAGATTCTGCCGTGTGGTGAAATGGCCTTTACCCGCCGCATATTCGTCGGAAACGGCCGCGAGCGCGTCCAGTTGGGTGGCCGTGAGTTTACCGCCGGGGATCTTGGTGCGGATCATCTGAACACCGGGCTGGCGCTGTCCATAGCAGCCGAAGCGCAGGCGCAGGGCACGGAACTGGTCGTCAGTAAGGCTGCCGGCCAGATACTCGTTGATAGTGCCGCGAAAACGTTCGATTTCCGCGCGAACGGTATCGTCGTGCTGGTGTTCGAAGTCGGCGCGAGCGTTAGTGTCGGTCTCGGGGGCCAGATTAGTCACTGGACGAATCTCCTGTATATCTATAGAGATTACCGTATTTGATCGGATGATGCAATTGAAATCGAGGAATACGGTCTTAGAGCCATGGTACCAATTATGATGTCCGGGATCTTTCGCGCGGGCGCGGAAGGTGCTATATTTGTTGCTGGCGGGGCCGGCAGATCGCGCTGCCTGCCCCGCTCGGATTTAAGGCCAAAGATCCAGTTCGATCTTAAACTTAGTCCGTCGTGTCCTGAGTACTACCAGAACGACGATCAGCAACAGGTGGATCATAAAAGCTGACCCTCCTTTCCACTCCGTAGATTTACAGACCCCGTTCTGATACAGCGGGGTCTTGCATTTTGGTAGGAGTCCGGAATCCTTGCCACCCTGCAAGCTGCGACTCTGTAAAGTTCGAGAGCAGACGCTCACAGACTAACGCTTTGCTTGACGATTGTATATATCTCCGTGGCCGGCGAGGGGATAGCGGCGAGGCGCATTTGCCGGTTATGGTATCCTGAGTAGTTTCCGAGGACAAATTAATGGCAAGAGTATGTTCTGTATGTGGTCGCGGCCCGATGTTCGGGCACAAAATCAGCCACGCCCACAATGTTTCCAACCGGCGCTGGAATATCAACCTGCAGAGTGTTCGGGCAGTAGTTGCCGGCGCAACCAAGCGAATTCGCGTCTGCACTTCCTGCATCCGTAACAATAAAGTGCAGAAGGCCGCGTAAGTCTCCAGGCGCAAACCCACTCCGCTTTTCAAATCCTCTTCAGCTTCGCCACAGTCTCGATGTGGTATGTGTGCGGGAAGAGGTCTATCAAAGTCATCTTTTCGATCACGTAGGCTTCTTCGAGTAGCGGCACCAAGTCGCGCGCCAGCGTCGCCGGATCGCACGCCACTATCACGATGCGCCGCGGCGCAAGAGCGATCAAACGTTTGACCACTAACTTGCCGAGTCCCGAGCGCGGCGGATCGGCAACTACCAGATCGCACGATTCGGCGAACGTCTCCAGAAATTGAGCGACGGTACTCTTGCCGGCTTCGATCGTCTGCTCGATCCCGGCGGCGTTAGCTGCCAGATCCCGCACCGCACCGGTGCCCGATTCCACGGCGATCACGCGCTGGAACCGGCGGGCTAAGGGCAGGGTAAAGAGTCCAACACCAGCGTAAAGATCGAGCGCGGTTGCACCGGCCTCCGGCCCCACCACTTCGTCCACCAGGCGGTCAATCAGAAATCGGTTCACCTGGAAGAAACTTCCCTTGCTGACCTGGAACCCCGCGTAATTCAGTGGCCCCGCGACCAGCGGTTGGATCTCTTCCGCACACCATTCGAAGAAGCGCTTGGCCACTGGGCGCTCTGTCTCGACCACGTTCAACTGCACCGACTCTTCATTGGTGAACAGTTCGAGAGTGCGCAGGAAGCGCGGCCAGCGAGGGCTCTTGACCATCGCAGCGAACTTGCCGATACATTCGTTCAGCTTCGGCGAACTGATGGGGCAATGGTCGATCTCGAACAGTTGCCGCGATCTCGCGGCGCGATATCCCATACGTCCGTCTTCAAAATGAAGCTGAATGCGATTGCGATACTGCCAGGGCTCGCCCGAGACAGTTTCTATAGGACCCGGGGCGGTCAGTCTGGCGAAGCGCAAGAGCGTCTCTTCGAGAATCTCGCGTTTGGCTGCCAGTTGGGGGTCGTAAGCCGCGTGCTGGTAATGGCAGCCTCCGCAGAGGGTGAAATAGGGACAGCGCGGCTCGATCCGGGCCGGCGACGGCATCTCGACTCGCACCAGTTGTCCGCGCAGAACACCTTTCTCCTGTGCCCCGACGTCAGCAAGGATGGTCTCTTCAGCGAGCGTATACGGAATCAATACGACGCCTTCGGGTCCGCGGCTCAGGCCTTCCCCGCCGTAGACCAGCTTTTCGATTGTCAGTTGTTGTTGGCTCAATTGATACGATGGACTTTCCATCTCATGAGAGCACGAGTCCTGTCCGGAATCCAACCTTCCGGCAATTTACACATCGGTAATTATTTAGGCGCGCTGGGAAACTGGGTGCGGATCCAACATGATTACGAGAGCATTTTCTGCATCGTGGACATGCACGCGATCACCGTGCACCAGGAACCGGAGGAGTTACGGGCCAAGATCCGCGAGATTGCCGGCATCTTCCTCGCCGCGGGAATTGATCCGAAGCACTCCAGCATCGTCGTGCAGTCGACCATCCCGGCGCATGCCGAGCTCGCTTGGATGTTAACGTGCATCACACCTGAGGGATGGTTGTATCGCATGACGCAGTACAAGGCCAAATCGGAGGCGCAGGAGACTATCCTCGACGGCTTGCTCCAGTATCCGGTGCTCATGGCGGCGGACATCCTGCTCTATCAGGCGGCGATCGTCCCGGTAGGCGACGACCAGGCCCAGCATCTGGAACTGACGCGCGACATCGCGCAGCGCTTCAATTCGCTCTACGGCGAAACTTTCGTCATGCCGAAAACCGAACTGCCGATGGTCGGCGCGAGGATCATGGGGCTGGACGATCCCACCACCAAAATGAGCAAGTCGGCCAAGGGCGGTGGACATGCGGTAGCTTTGCTCGATCCGCCGGCTCAGATTCGCAAAACCATCATGCGTGCCACCACGGATTCGAATCCTTCCGTCGATTTCGAGACGATCGGGCCAGGGGTCCGCAATCTATTGAGCATCTTTCAGGCTTTCAGCGAATGGACCAACGAGCAGATGCAGGCGCACTTCAGCGGTATGCGGTACGGCGATTTGAAGAAGCAGGTCGCGGATATGGTCGTGTCCAAGCTGGAACCGTTCCAACAACGTTATCGCGAGATAGCCGCGGAACCAGGATACATCGAAGGCGTCTTGAGAGAAGGAGCGTCACGAGTCACTCCGATCGCGAATTCCACCGTCGATTTGGTGAAGAGTCGAATGGGCTTATATACTGAAGGCACATCTTTTCGAGGTCTTAGGGATAGAGGATAGACTGCTGCGGCATGCCGAAAAAGCTGATTCTACTGGTTGAGGATAATCCGGACGATGAGTTTCTCACGCGGGACGCTTTGCGTACCGGCGGATTGTTGCATGATGTCGTGGTGGCGCGTGACGGCGCGGAGGCAGTCCACTGGATCTTCACCGAAGAGGGCACGAATGCTGCTCCGAGAACGCCGGACCTGGTGTTGCTCGACCTTAAACTCCCGAAGTTGAGCGGCTTTGACGTGCTGGAGCGAATCCGCTCGGATGCGCGGACGCGAGGGCTGCCGGTGGTGATCCTGACTTCATCCTCCGAGTACCAGGACATCCAGCGAAGCTACGATACGGGCGCGAATAGCTACGTTCGTAAGCCGGTAAACTTTGCTGAATTTGTTCGCGCCGTACAGGCTCTCGGAGTGTATTGGCTCACGGTAAACGAGTCCCTGCACAGCCACATCCAGTAGCCGTTTTCGTCGTCCGTACCAACTTCCAATTGACCCCAGCTGCGGGGTCAGCCCGTGTGCTCCGCTTCAAGTTCAAGCGAATGGTGAAGCTGAAGGTGTCGGGCCACCAGCCAGCAGAGCAGCGCCCAGACTGCGCCGGCCGTCCATCCGGCGAGGACATCGGTAGGCCAGTGGACGCCGAGATAGACGCGGCTCACTCCAACTATTAACGTCAACAGCACAGCGAGGAACAGGAAGTAGACTTTCAACGCTCGCCGTTGATGGGAACGGGCGAGCAAGGCGCCGAGAGTGAGATACGTGATGGCGGAGAGCATCGAGTGGCCGCTGGGAAAGCTGCCCGACGAGGCGTATACAGCATGCGGGACGATATCCGGCCTCGGTCGATGAAACAGGTCCTTGAGGATAGTGGAAAGCAGCGATCCGGTGAAAATGGAAGCGCAGAGGAACGCGGCCATGCGGCGCTTGCCGTCCAGCGCAAGAAAGCCGGCCGTCGCGACTGTGATTAGCGTAAGCAGCACGACGCCGCCCAGCGCAGTGACGTCGCGCGCCGCTTCCTGGAAGGCCGGCGAGCCCTTGAGCGAAAGATCGGGATGGCGCATCGCGAGGAGAAGCTGGCGGTCAAAGGCAAGCGTTCCGCCCTCTTTCACCTCGCCGGCAATCATGGCGAATATCCAGATACCTGCGGCGATGCCGCCCACCGCGCACAGGACTGCCGCTTCGTAACTACCCAACCATGCGAGGAGTCTTGAGCAGGCATTGCGCGGCGAAGGCATGACAAGTATAGTGTTGCATTCTCTCCTTCGTCCGCCACTGGGAAGGGTTAGCGCCCGTTAGACGCTGTTTTGGTCCCGGCAGCACGGCGCGCCCGCACCAGCAGGGCAAATCCGACGGCCATTCCTCCTAAGAGTGTACTTTGGGTGCCGGGCTCGGGAGCCATTTGCGCCGGGTCGAGAGCCATGGCGGAGCCGGAGGTGTCAGTGCGCGCCTTCTTGCTTTTCGATTGTTTAGCCTCCTGGATGATTCCACCGGAGAAGGTGCCGTTGGGCTCTACGAATACTAGGGAGAAGATGGAGGTGTCGTTGGGGGCGAAGAAATAGATAACATCAAGATCCACAGGGAGGGAGGCGACCGATTCCTCATGAATTTCAAAGGTCGCGCTTTGTCCGGGCAAGGAGGAAGAGTATTGCTGGGCGCCAAACAAAGTTCCCGCAGTTAAGGTGATGTCCCAACTGGACAAGGAGAACGATCCCCCATTGGAGAGAGAAGGTATCTGACTCACGTCCAGTGTGAAAGTCCCAGAGTAGGATCCGCCGTCGTTCAAGGTTCCCCCTGTGGAGGAAAACGGACTTGCGGTGCTATAGATTTCGAATGTCTGCAACTGTGAAGCGCTGAGACTGCCCCCCAACGCCAGCGCCAGAAGGGCCATACTAATACTCGATATCCTCACTTCGATGTCCTTTCGGGCCGTGGATTTCCACTTTCCATCCAGGACCTGGACCGAGTATACTCCCAATCGATACTATCGGAGCTGTTTATCTCATATATTGGGCGCGGTCCAGTAATGGGGGTACGCCGTCGCAAAATTACTCGGAGCGAAGTGCGTCCACGGGATCGACCGCCGTTGCGCGTCGCGCCGGAAGGTAGCTGGCCAATGCCGCGGCCCCAATCAGGAGCATAGAGACCATGGCGTAGGTCGCCGGATCAAGCGGGGTGATTCCGAACAGCAGCGACGACATCAGGCGCGTCACTCCGCAGGCTGCGCCAAGGCCGAGCACTGCGCCGATGCCCGCCAGCAGCAGCCCGTGGCGCACAAACATCCGCTGGAGACCGGCAGGTTCCGCGCCCAGGGCCATGCGGATGCCGATCTCGCGCGTCCGCTGCGAGACGGTGTAAGCGATCACGCCATAAATGCCCACGACACCCAGCAGTAGCGCCATGACGCCCGCGATCGCGAGCATCACCAGGGTGAAAGAAGTGCGGGCCATGGACCGATCGTACAAGTCCTGGAGCGTCCGCACCTTGAACACCGGCAGATTGCCATTAACCGACCAGATGGCCTGACGGGCCTCAGCCAGGAAGCTCTGCGTCGCCGCGCGGCTGGTACGGATCATGAACACACCGTTGCGATTGGCATGCACGGAGTCTCCCCAGAACGAGTCGATCAAGGCCGGCCAGTAGGTAAACGCCGGCGGCTTCAGTTGCACGCCGTCATCATATACATCGCCCACCACACCTACGATCTCGCGCCAGGGATCGTTGGAGCCCTCCCGTATCCGCTTGCCCAACGCCGAGCGCGGCGCGCCCCAGACCTCCCGGGCCAGGTTCTCCGAGACCATCGCTACGTGCCGCTTCTCGTACAGGTCGGTCCAGGTAAAATCACGCCCGGCGATCAGCGGTGTGCCGCTGGTCTCAAAGTATCCGGGCGAGACAAACCGGTAGCGCCGGACGGGAGGAATCCTCCCTTCCCCATACTGCTTGTCTTCGGCGTAGAGAAGGTCATTGGAGTTGTTTCCTTCGAGCGGAGCTGCACTTGAAAACGCAACCGAGGCGACACCGGGGATCGCCGCCAGCTTTTCCAGCATCTGGTTTTCCATGCGCATCACCCGTTCCTGATCGTGCACCTGGGCATCGGGAATCGAAATCCGCATTAACTGGACCTGCTCGGGGCCGGTAAACCCAGGGCGGACATTGCGCAAAGCCTGGAAGGTGCGAATCATCAGACCGGAAGCGATCAGCAGCACCAGGGCAAGACCAACCTGTACCACCACCAGAGTGTTTCGCGCCCGATGACGCTCACGACTGTGACTCATCGCCCGTCCGCCGCCGCGCAAGGCCATCGCCACGTGGGGTCCCGCGTACTTGATCACCGGGATGAGACCGAAAAGAAGGCCGGAAAACAGGGAGACCGCCAGCGTAAACGCGAGCGCCAGCGGATCGATTCCGATCTCGCTTAGCCGTGGCAGAGTCGCCGGTCCCCTGGTCACCAGCAAGCGCAACGCCCCATACGCCAGCGCCAGGCCCAAGGCGCCACCCAACACACCGAGCGTCACGCTTTCCAGCAGGAGTTCGCGCGCGATTCTTCCCCATCCGGCGCCCAAGGAGGCGCGAATGGCGAGTTCCTGCTGCCGGCCCTCGGCGCGAACGAGCAACAGATTCGCCACGTTCGCGCAGGCAATCAACAACACCAGGCCGATGGTGCCCATCAGGACCCACAATGTAGTACCGATGTCGCCCACCACCTCCTGCTTCAGCGGTTGCAGCTTGGGACTGAGACGCGCGTTCTCAAACAGGGTACGACTAAAGCCCGGCGGCGTCGGCCAGGCTTTCAGCCAGATTCCGAGCATTCGCGCGACGTCTGTATTGGCTTGTTGCAGAGTGACACCGGGCTTGAGCCGAGCGATCCCCTGATAACTAAAATTTCCCAGGAAGATCTTGTTGCGGTCGAGGCGCTGCGGGAGAATCAGTTCCGCGTCCGAGTTCAGGAAGCGGAAAGTCCGCGGCATGATGCCGATCACGACGCGAGGTTGTGAATCCACCATGAGAGTGCGCCCAAGCGCTGACGAGTTTCCCGCGAAATGCCGCTGCCAATAGCCGTAGGTCAGCATCAAGGTGCGCGGTGTCCCGGGAGTGTCGTCAGCCTGCGAGAACCAGCGCCCGGCTGCAGTCTGGACGCCCAGGGCTTGCAGCACGCCGTAAGTGACGAACACCGTCTGAACCTGTTCGGGCTGAGCCAGTCCCGTTACGCTGACACTACCGCTCGACCACAACCCGACCGCTTGAAAAGTCCGGTTCTCCTCGCGATAAGTGAAGTACATGGTAGGTGAGCAATTGAGGTCGCCGTTGATCCCGGCGATCCCGGGCGCCTGGTGCCAGACCCCCACCAAATCTTGCGATTGCGGATACGGCAGCGGCTTGATCAGCACGCCGTCAACCACGCTGAAGATGGCTGTGTTCGCACCGATGCCGAGGGCCAGTGTTACCAGTGAAATCGCGGTAAACACCGGAGCGCGCCCCAACCGGCGAAAGGCGTGTTGCAAGGGTTTCATGGTGATGAGTACGCCGCAGAGGGGCCGCGAGTTCGCAGAACTTCCTGATAACGGGGCTGGTCCGACGTCACCAAATGTAAACCGTCGCGGCGATCCACGACAGTCACGGACCTTCTACAGTCAGCTTCTTATAGAGGTCCGGAGCCACATCCGGCGTCACCATGACGGATGGGATCTGCACGTCTTTATCGGGTTTGAACGCCGGATCGCGGAGCATTTTGAGCCCGATTTCAACAGTCTTATCGACGCATAGCGGATAAACGAAGGTCGCTCCCAGGACTCCGTCGATCACTTTCTTGATACCACCCGCAGGTCCGCCCAGTCCGTCGACGCCGACGAATATCATTTCCTTATCGCGGCCCAGTTCCTTGGCCGCAAGATAGGCGCCGATCGCCATCGGATCATTGTGGCCGTACACGATGTCGATCTTCGGTTGGGAACGGAGAACTTCGGTCATACGGTCCTTGGCTTTCGCCTGGATCCAGTCGGCGACGGGTTCGGCAACAATCCTGATCCGGGGATATTTGGCGAAGATCTCTTTAGCGCCGGCATCGCGTTTGATCTCACCCTCCACGCCCAGGAGCCCGCGCATCTGTACGACGTTGCCCGCGGGCTTGCCGTTCTTCTTCTGGAGCTGATCGACAATGTACTGGCCCGCGAGACGGCCAATCGCAAGATTGTCGCTGTGCACATAGCTGGTGTAGTTGGGCTGCAGGATGTCGCGTTCGAGGCAGATGGTCGGGATCTTAGCTTCCATCGCCTGGCCCATGATCGCGGTCAGGGCGGCCCGTTCATTCGGCGCTACGATCAGCAGGTCGGGTTTCTGGCGAATGAAGGTCTCAACCTGCGCGACCTGTTTGCTGTTATCCTGCTGCGCGTCGGCGATGACCAGCTTGACGTCGCCGGCTTCATTGAACAGCTTCTGCATCAGCGCGTTCTGCGCGGCGCGGTAGGGTTCGGCATTGTTGCACTGGCTGAACGCGACAAAATATTGCTTCTTCTCCGTCGCCGCAGGGTTGCCGCAACCCGTGGCGATCAGCACCGCGACGGGCCAAATCGCAGACTGGAATCTCACTATTTTTGTCCCCGTTGAGAGTACTTCTTCCACATCGCCGGATCGTCCAGCATCTTGATGAAGATGCCACCGACCACCGAGCGCGCCTGAAAGCCTTGCTGCTTGCCGGTGACGGTGTCATACCAGTCGCTCAACGGAACTCGCGTCGGCGTTTCATCGGCGAACTTGTAGCCGGGATCCGCGATCTTTTCGAAATCCTTCTGATTGTCCGCCAGCGTCGCGGTCCAGATCAGCCAGTCGAGCTTGGTATAGTCTTTGCGATTGTCGAGCGGCAAGCCGAACTTGTTCTCCCTTGTCTCGTAGAACGCAATCTCTTTGCGCGTGACGCCGGCGGGGAAGAGATTCAGCTTGAGCAGTTTGTCCCAGACGAGATTGTACTTCTGGCTCCAGGTGCCAGGCTTGTCGAAGGCGAGGCGATAGTGATCGCCGTCGTTGCCCATCTCCATCCACTTCTTCGCGAACTCCTCCGCTTTTGCGCGATAGCGCGCGGCCTCCTGTTTGCGGCCGGTCATTTCGCAGAGCCGTCCGTATGCACCTAGCGCGATGATCGCTTTGATGGAGAGATTGGCGTTGTGTGCGAGGTGCCCGGCGAAGTCGTCGGTCGAAAGCTGATTCTCCGGATCGAGGCCCTTCTCGAGTAAGTAATCCGCCCACTTGGTGAGTTGTGGCCAGTACGCTGCAGAGAAGTCGGCATTGCCTTCGACTTGCGCGAGAGCCGCCAGCATGATCAGCATGTTGCCGCTCTCTTCGACCGGCATCTGATTCTCTTCAGTACGCTCTGCGCCGCCGTAGACTTGCCCGTTGGCCCAGGGATAAGTGCCGAGATCGTGCGGCGCGAAGGGCCAGCGCCACCGCGACATACTGGCATACTGGAGCACCGGACGGAGTTGCGCCTTGATCAGCGCGGGGCTGAAGAGAAGCGTGAAGGGCGCGCTGGGATAGATGACGTCGACCGTAGCGATGCAGCCATTGCTGAAATTCTCCTTGGGGAAAAACATGGCTGTGCCGTCGACATCGGCCACAAGTTTATGGGCGGCGATAGCCTCGCGATAGGCCAGCGCCGCGAGACGCGCGTAATGCTCACCGCCGGCTTTGCGGAGGTCAGCCATCAATTCTTCGTCGAAGGACTTGCTGCGCGCGAGCAGTGAGTCGTGATCATGGCGGGCACTGCGCAACAGGTCGTTGACCTCGGCGCCATTTCTACGCCACCAGGCACGCTCATGCCGCTGGAAGTACTCAATGGAGTAGATGTCGTCATAGGCGAGCAGGAGATAGCGCGTTACGGGAGCGGTAACAGGTCCGAGGTCGAGTGAAACGGCGATCCCGCCTCCCAAGCCACGACGAGGGGGCATGCGCTCTGACAGGTCGTCAGAGTCACTCAGTTTTCCAGAACCGAGAAACGTCGACAGAGTCTCGGCATGTTGTGCGGCCTGCGAGGTGAGTCCCCCATGACGGTCGGCCATGAGGTAGAGGTAACCCCAGTCGATACGAAGATCGTCGCCACGCTTGCCGAGCACCGGCTGATCTTTCGATCCCAGCCGCAGAACAGGTTCACCGTCGATGAGGTAGCGCGACCAGACGACGGGTTGATCTGGCGTATTCACCACCAGTTCGTTCGAGGCTTCGAAGTAAAGTTGGATGGAGTGGGGCTCGCCGTCGCTCGATGCCACCGTCCAGTCGATATAGGTGACCGGACGTGAGAGCACGTCGAGGTCGTCGGGGAGCGCGGGAGTGAGGAACGTCAGATTGAGCTTGATGCCCGAGCCGCTGAAGCCGTAAATGGTGCGGGTCGGCAGAACTTCCACCTGGGTCTGCTTCAGCGTCGCGGTATTGGGATGCTCGCGTCCGATGACCTGGTAAGGTTTGCCGTCGATACGGACGAACGCCGTGATGCTATTGTTCTTCCCGGTCCAGTGCCGGGTAGCTTCGTCGTTGAGATGATCGGACATGGACCATACGCTGAAATAAGGATCGTGAGTGATGAGGGGGACAGCCGGGGGACGGAATGGCTGGGCCTGTGCGATGCTCGACAGCGCGAGAAAGGCACAGAAACCCGCCATACGGCAGACCATCGTTTTTTGTGGTCTGCCGGGGTGCGCAATCTGCGTGACGGTCATCTAACTTGGTTACCAGTTGGTGATGGAGCCGTCGGGGCGGAAGTAGGTTTGGGCTCGCGCGGTCACCGGTTGAGTTACTTCCATCACCTGTTTCACCGCTTTAAAATCCACTTCGACACCCAAGCCGGGACGATCGTTCGGATAAAGCTTGCCTTCCTTGAAGTCGAGGCACACCGGGAGGTGCGTCAGCGTGCGCCCCTGGTAGTTATACTCCATGAGGACCGGTCCTGAGAAGGTGCCCAGCGTGTTGACCAGCGCCGCGGTGGCGATCGGTCCGGTGAAGTGCGGGATGATACCGACGAAATGGGTTTCGCAAATCGCCATGATCTTCAGCATCTCGGTGATGCCGCCGACGTTGGGTAGCGTAGCGCGAATGTAGTCGAGATCGTGATTCTCCACCAGACGGTTGAAGTCCCAGCGGTTGCCCCACTCTTCGCCCGCGGCAATCGGAACTTTGACCATGCGGCGCAGGATCGGAATATCCTGCAGAAAGGCTTCGGTGCGGACCGGGTCCTCGATGAAGTAGGGCGCCAGGTCCTTGATCATATCGGCGCCGCGGACGGCGTCGTTAAGGTCGAAGCGCTGGTGGAAATCGACGCACCAGTCGCCATTCTTGCCGACGCCCTCGCGCGCCTGAACGCAATCGAGGTAAAGCTGATTGACTCTCTCGTGAATATTGAAGGGGCCGTTGGCAGGCGCATCCGCGGCGCCCATCCGGAAGGCGCGATATCCTGCTCCGATCGTAAGCTGCGCGCGCTCCTTAACGCTCATGCCGGGCTTGATCCCGGGGATCTGGCCGGCGGTGTTGTAGCACTCGCAGAAGTTGCGCACCATACCGCCCAGCACTGCGTGTACCGGGAGACCGAGGGCCTTGCCCTTGATATCCCATAGTGCCAGATCGAGCGCGCCGATGCCGTCGGTCTTCTCGCGGCCGGCGGGATAAAAGAAGGCGCGATTCATATCCTGCCAGAGACGCTCGATGTACTGCGGGTCTCTGCCAATTAACCGGCCGGCGCTCTGGGACAGCGTGTCCTTCGAGCCGCCTTCTCCAATGCCTGTAATGCCGGCGTCGGTTTCGATAGTGACGACCATGTCGCTCTGATTGAAGAGCGGATTCGGGTTGGGGGGTTCGTAGGCGCGCACGCGGGTGATCTTCATTTTGCCCGGAGAGGCTTGAAGCCGCGGCATGTGAGCCATCCCTGCGGCGGCGGAGGTGACGGCGAGTGATTTGAAAAAAGCGCGACGTTGCATCACATGCATTCTATCCCGCATGCGCGGAGTTTGCGCGCAAAGGTGTGCCGCCCGGGGTACCTGATCCAGGGTACGAGGGGCTTAATCCTTTAAAGCGTAGTGGAGCGAGAGGACAAAAAGCACAGACTCTCCAGCAACTGCCGTCAAACTTCGCTCGCGGAGGCAAAGGCCCAAGTTTCAGACACCTTGGACCGCGGCCTGCCCCGCGGTTAGCGGCTGAAATCTGTCTTACGCCAGGGCGATAGTAATGGCGCCCGCCATAATTAGCAGGCCTCCGGCGGCCTTGCCCCAAGTCATCCCTTCACCAAGGAACAGTGCGCCGAACAGGATAACGAGCACTACGCTGAGCTTGTCAACCGGCGCGACGCGAGATGCCTGGCCGACCTGCAACGCATGAAAATAGCAGATCCAACTAAAGCCGGTGGCCAGGCCGGACAGGACCAGAAATACCCAGTTCCTGCCGGATAGCGCTTGAAAGGTAGTCGGCTGGCGAAGAGCAAAGGCAAGCCCCCAGGTGAACACAACGACCACAGATGTTCTCACGGCCGTAGCTAAGTTGGAATCGACACCGGCGACGCCTAACTTCGCCAGAATCGCGGTAAGCGCAGCAAAAAAAGCAGAAAGCAACGACCACGCCAGCCAGTTCATCACGCTTAAACGTAACACTAACCGCGAGGCTGCACCGCTTGTACGAAAGGGCACTTCCGGAGCCCTCCCGAAGGAAGCCAACGTGCTAACTTACGAAGACAGAAACCGGTAGGATGCGACCTCAGGGCAGGTATCTTCCAATAAGCATCATCTTTGTATCAATCATCTCTCTCGCGCAGGCTCAAGTAAGTCGATTCGAGGGCGAACGAATCGCGGCTATCCAATATCTTCCCAGTCAGACGCTCGATCCGGCGGACCTCGCTAAAGCACAGCCGCTCAAAGTAGGCGGTACGCTGCACGCCACCGAGGTCGCGGAGGCCATCGATAGACTCTTCGCTACCGGACGCTTCGAAGACATCGTTGTGGAGGCGCAACCCGCGGGTGATGCGGTGATTGTGCGTTTCGTCACCAGCCTCAATTTTTTCATCGGAGGTGTGAACGTCGCGGGGAAGATCGTTCAACCTCCCAATCGGGGACAGGTTTCGACCAGCACCCAGCTCAGTTTAGGCACGGATTTCCGGTCCGAAGACCTGGTTGCCGCAGTCGAAAGTATCGAGCACCTCATGAAGTCGAATGGGCTATACGAGGCGAAAACCACAACGGCAGTCGAACGCGACACCGAAGCGCAGCAGTTATTTATCACCCTGACAGTCAAACCGGGGAAGCGGGCCAAGTACGAGACACCGGTGATTAAAGGCAACCGGACATCTTCCGGCACGGCTCTTTCTGATTCAACGATTGTGCGCGCGACCGGTTGGCGCACCCCCGTCATTCACTGGTGGCGGGAGGTTACCGACTCGCGAACCAATGAAGGCGTCTTACACGTGCAAAATAAGCTCGAGAGCCATGATCACCTGATCGCCAAGGTCGAACTCAAAGACCTTGACTACGACGCACAACGTCGCCGCGTGCGCCCGGAACTCGATATTCAACCGGGACCCAGGGTGGAGGTAAAGGCGGTTGAAGCCAAGGTGTCGAAGCGGATCATGAAGCGCTATGTCCCGGTGTTCGAGGAACGCGCCGTCTATGACGACTTACTTGTCGAGGGCAAACGCAATTTACAGGACTATTTTCAGAGTCAGGGTTACTACGATGTCGAGGTTGATTATCGCGTGCAACCGGTGCAGAACGACCTGGAAACCATCAACTACGTAATATCGAAAGGTCAGCGTTATAAGCTAGTCCGGCTCATCATTACGGGTAACAATTACTTCACGGCCGGAGCAATACGCGAGAGGATGTTCATGGCGCCGGCCTCGTTCACTTTACGCCATGGCCGCTATAGCGAGGCCTTCCGCCGGAAGGACGAGGAGAACATCGCCAATCTGTATAAGTCAAACGGATTCCGTGACGTAATCGTCGCATCGAAAGTGGATCGCGACTTTCAAAGCAACGGCCGGGTCGCGGTAACCGTCACGATTACCGAAGGGCCACAGTGGATCGTCGACAACGTGGACGTCAAAGGAGTGGCGGAGGACAAACTGAAAGATCTCCTGCCGAAGCTGGCATCCGAGAGTGGAGAACCTTTTGCAGAACTGAATCTCGTTGCCGACCGCGACCTTGTCCTGACGCGATATTACAGTGACGGTTTCCCCAACGCCGATTTCAAAGCTGAATGGCGCCCCGGGGAGAAGCCGAATCACGTCGACGTGACTTATACCATCACCGAAGGCAATCGCAAATTCGTGCGAAGAGTGGTTACTTCGGGATTGAACGTGACCCGCCAGAGCCTGATCGATCGTGATATCACAATGAAACCGGGCGATCCTCTTTCACCGATTCAGGAAACCGAAATCCAGAAGACTTTTTACGACTTGGGCATCTTTTCGCGCGTGGACACGGCTGTCCAGAATCCCGACGGAGAAGAGGAAGATCACAAGTACGTCCTCTACAATTTCCAGGAGGCCAACCGCTATACGTTGAGCCTGGGAATCGGGGCGCAAATCACCCAAATCGGCACTCCCAGCATCACCAGCCTGGCAGCGCCAGCCGGGAGCGAGGGGTTCACCCCCGAATTCTCCGCCAATCTTTCGCGTCTGAATTTTCTGGGAACCGGCGATACCGTCAGCTTGCGCGGGATGTATTCGTCCTTCGAAAAACTGGGATCCCTCAGCTATCTGCAACCGCGCTTCATGAACGTGAAGGGCCGTAACATCAGATATACCTTGCTCTATGACGACGAGCTGAACGTCCGCACGTTTGCGTCCAGGCGATTGGAAGCCTCGGTCCAGGTGACTCAGAAGGTTTCCAAAAGCATCACCGCTATGATACGGGCGGCGTATCGCCGCGTGAGCGTTAGCGATGTCGTGATTCCGGTGCTTCTGGTCCCGCAGTTTCTTCAGCCGGTGCGGATCGGAATCGTCTCGGGGAATATTTCGCAGGACCGCCGCGACAATCCCGCTGATCCTCATCACGGGATGTACAACACGGCCGATATCGGCCTGGCGGGCAAGTTCTTCGGATCCCAACGCAGCTTTGGCCGCATCCTGGTGCGCAACGCGACTTACTATCAGCTCACCAGGAGCCTGATTCTGGCCCGCCAGACGCAGTTCGGCGTGATTATTCCGTTCGACATACCCACCGGCCTGGAGGCTGACCAATCCGTTCCTCTACCGGAACGCTTTTTCAGCGGCGGCGCGGATTCTGATCGCGCGTTCCCCTATAACGAGGCGGGTCCGCGCGATATTGGCGCTCCGCTGGTTACCAGTGGTCCGTCATCTCAGCCGACGGGATTTCCTCTTGGCGGTAATGCGCTTTTCTTTAATAATGTCGAACTTCGTTTCCCCCTCATCGGCCAGAACATTCAGGGCGTGTTGTTCCATGACATGGGAAATGTGTTCACCAGTTTGAGCGATATGAGCCTTCGTTTTACGCAGCGCAATTTACAGGATTTCGATTACACAGTGCATGCCGTGGGTTTTGGTCTACGCTACAAAACGCCCGTCGGACCGATTCGCGTCGACTTTGCTTACGACATCAATCCACCGTCATTCAACGGCTTCAACGGAACGACGCAGCAACTGCTGCAATGCAACCCTAACGAGCCTAATCCGTCACTGCCCTATTGCACGCCGTCGCGCCAGAGCATCAATCACTTCCAGTTCTTCTTCTCGATCGGACAAACCTTTTGATGTCGACCACGATCATCGCCGTATTGAGTTTTCTGGCTTTCGATTCGCCTGGGACCGTCGTTCTCGATCGCATCGCCGTAGTCGTAGGGAGGCGTGTCATCAAGTCGAGCGACATCGAGCGCGATCTGCGCCTTACCGCATTCCTGAACCGCGAGCCGCTCGTCGTCAACGCCATCACCAAGAGGAAAGCCGCCGACCGGCTGGTCGACCAGCAGATCATCCGGCAGGAGATCGCCACCGGCGAGTATGCGCGAGCGAGCGACAACGACGCTGCCGCGCTGCTCAACAAGATTCGCGACGAGCGCTTCGGCGGTTCCGACGTCCAAATGCGCGCCGCACTCAGCCGCTACGGTTTGACAGAAGCTCAACTCCAGGACGAACTACTCTGGCAATTGACCGTTCTGCGCTTCATCAACGAGCGATTTCTGCCCGGCATTCTGGTGTCCGAGGACGACGTTCGTAAGTACTATGACGAGCATGTTGCGGAGCTGAAACGCCAATATCCGCGCGACAGCAGTTTCACCGCGCTCGAACCCAAGATCCAAGAGTTGCTCGAAGGGGAACAGACCAACCAACAGTTTGAAGCATGGCTCGAAGAGGCTCACACCAGGGTCTCTATCGTGTTCCACGAGGAGGCGATGAAATGAGCCGGCCCGTAAAGATTCTGCGCAATACCGGTATCGGTGTCGCGGCGATGATTGTATTGGTGGTCTTAGCCGCGCTCATCATAGTACACACAGGTTGGTTTCGTGAGACTGTACAACGTAAAATCATTCGCTCAACCGAAGAAGCGACCGGCGGCAAAGTCTCCCTCGGCGCGTTCGACTTTGATGAGTCGCATCTTCGCGCGTCGATAACGAACTTCGTGATCCGCGGTAAAGAACCGGCCGGCGCCGCTCCCTTCCTGCGCGTAGCCAAAGCTCAGGTCGATCTTCGCTTGTTCACCAGCCTCAAACACATCGTCGACATCAGCTACCTGGGGATCGAGCAGCCGCAGGCTAACGTTCTGGTCTTTCCGGATGGCACGACAAACATTCCCAGTCCCCATAGTCCCCAGGGAGCAGGAACCTCGAACCAATCTCCGCTTGCCACTGTCGTCGATCTGGCCGTCGGACGCTTTCAATTGAGCGACGGACTGGTGGAGTTCAATGACCGCAAGCAGGCAGTCAACCTGCGCGGCAATCACCTGCGCGCGCTGCTCAACTGGAACGTCGTGAAGCAGAGCTACGAAGGGCAGTTTTCCATGGAACCGATCTACGTGGTGTCCGGCCGCAGCACGCCGGTCACTTTTCAGGTCACGCTGCCTGCAGTTCTCGAACGCGATCGCATCATCATCCGGAACGCGAGAGTTACCACACCCCACTCGGAGCTTAGAATAGATGTGTCGGTTGAGAACATCAAGAGCCCCAAGACGGCGGCCCACATCAACGGCCATGTCGCGCTCGCGGACATTAAGGACCTGGTCAATCTGCCGATCTACCCCGGCGCCAGGAACGTGCCGGTGGCGCTCGACCTCGACGCCAATGCGACCATCTCAAGCGACACTATTCAGGTCACAGGATTGCGAGCGACTGCCGGCAAGTCTAATTTAGAAGCATCCGGAATGCTCCAGGATCCGAAAAGCAAAGGGGCTCTCGAGTTCAAATGTACGCTGGCTCTCGGCGAACTCGGACGACTGGCGGCCTCAAGTCTAAGGCCCGATGGCGAAGTCGTTTTGAATGGTAAGGCCAAGCTCAACGCCTCATACCAATACGAGGCCGATGGTAACATTCAAGCCAAAAATTTTTCCGTTGTACAGGACCGGCAAAGTTTTCGAAACATCAATCTCGTCTCCGCCGTCCACATGGACCCGCACGATATCGAACTTCGCGGACTCCGCCTTTCCGTGATCGGCGGTGAGTTCACTGGAAATGCTGCTATTGAGGATTTCGCGCGCTATCGGGTAACAGGTAACCTGCGCAATTTCGATCTGCAGCAAATCCTGCGGGAAGGCCTTCCCAAAGAGCACTTGTCCTACGAGGGCATCGTCTCCGGCGCGATCGACATCTCCGGCGATGTCAAGACTCCTGGCCTGAAGAGTCTCGCCGCGACGACGCGGCTCACGATTGCACCGGGACGGCGAGGCATTGCGGTCAGCGGCAGCGTCAAAGCGGACTACCGCGGTTCGAATGATCAGATTGCGCTGCATGACTCGTTCTTGTCTTTCCCGCACAGCAAGTTGACGCTAAACGGCTCGGTCGGTAAACAACTGGATGTGACGCTCACCTCGACCGATCTGCGCGACTTTGTAGCCGATCTACCCGTAACGCTCAATCACGGACATGCGACGTTCGCCGGCACGGTCACCGGCAGCCTCACGGCGCCGCGCATCTCCGGACACCTGGCTGCCAACCGCTTCACCGTCGAAGGCCGGCAGTTCGATTCGCTCGAATCCGATCTGGCGGTATCGAAATCGCACGCTGCCGTCAACCACGGGACTCTGGCGCGTGCGGCCATGCGAGCTACATACGACGGCGTGTTGGGACTGAGCGACTGGAGCGCGACTCCAAGCGAACGAATCGCTGTCAATATTGTTTTGCGCAACGGCGACCTTGCCGACATGATCGTGTTGGCAGGTGAGCAACCTGCGGGCTACGCGGGCGCACTCAGCGTGGACGCGCACATCACCGGCACGGTCGGCGATCCAACAGGCAGTGCGTCGATCCAAGGCGCGAATGGCTTGCTCGATGGTGAGCCCTTCGATCAGCTTCAGGCCCGGTTGACGCTCACCGATCAACTGATTACGGTTCCCGCGGCATACATTACGTCGGGTGCATCGCGCATCGACATCGGCGGCGAATTCCTGCACCCGCCCGACAGTCTTTCGATTGGCCGGGTACACGTTCGCGTGCAAAGTAATGCAGTCAATCTGGCCGGACTCACGGTGCTCCAGAAGGAAGTTCCCAACACCTCAGGCACCGTGCAGATCAATGCAGACGTAACCGGTAACCTCGGCGCGACATTTGTCCTTAGCGCTGTCGATGGGACTGCGGCGCTGCGTAGTTTCCGAAGTCAGGGCCAGAGCTACGGCGATCTCACGGCGAGCGCGCATACCAGCGGACAGACGGTCACGTATCAGGCGGACTCCGATTTCTCGGGCGGCGCCGTCCACGTAGACGGTAGGACGCAATTGGCTACTGATTACCCCACTACTGCCGACGCCACCATTCGCAATCTGCAGATCGCGCCCGTACTCGCAATGGCTCGACAATCCGCCATTCCGGCCAAAGGCTCCCTCTCTGGAACCCTGCATCTGAATGGTACGATCGAGAATCCGCAAGGCAATGCTGATGTCGATCTCACTTCGGCGAAGGTCTACGATGAGCCGCTCGATCATGTCCACGCCAAGGTCACTTACCTTGCGAACTCGATCGAGGTGCAACAGTTGGACATCGTCTCCGGCCCATCGCATATCGATCTGACGGCGCACTACGACCATCCGCCGGCTGACCTCGAATCAGGCAAACTGCAGTTCAGCGTTAACTCCAACCCGATCGATCTCGCGCGCATCGCCAATTTGCAAAGGTTGCGCCCTGGACTTGCCGGCCGCCTGCGAGTCTCGGGTGAAGGTGTCGCCAATATTCGCGCGAAGTCACCGCGGATGCTGCTGTCTAATCTCAATGCCAACGTAGCTGCCACCGGAATTTCAGCAGAGGGGAAGAGTTTCGGCGACCTCAGTTTCAACGCCAACACCACTGCGGCCGACCGTCTGAATTTCGCGCTGCAGTCCAATCTGGCCGGGTCCTCGATCAATGGCAGCGGGAACGCTCAGCTGAGCGGCAATTATCCGGTCAACGCGCAACTTTCATTTAAGAACGCAACGTGGACAAAGTGGGAGCCGCTGCTCGGAACCTCCCGCGGTGCACCGCCGTCGTTCGAAGGCGCAGTCGACGGCCAGGTCACAGTGGCCGGACCGATTTTGGATACCAATCAATTACGCGGTACGTTGACTCTGTCGCGGCTCAACGTGGCCAGTCTGCCTCGCCCCGGCAGTGGCATGAAGCCGGTCGGGGTCCAAAATGACGGAGCCATCGTGATCGACCTCGACAATGGGTCCGTCCGTCTGCGAAACGTAAAACTGTCCGGTCCGAAGACCACGATCCAGGCAACCGGTACCGCATCGTTATCGAACCAGAGCATGAACCTGGCACTGAACGCCAATGCGGATCTCGCACTGCTCGACAACTTCAGCCAGGACATCGATTCCGCGGGCAGCGTGGTTGTGGCCGCCACCATTCGCGGCTGGACGACCAAACCGCTCGTCAACGGCACGATGGAATTACGCAGCGCGCGACTCCACTACGCAACACTGGCAAACGGCATATCCAACGCCAACGGCACTATCGTTTTCAATGGCAATAGCGCGACCATCCGCAACCTGAGCGCAGAGACCGGCGGAGGGAGCGTTATTGCGTCCGGATTCGTCGGCTACACCGATAAAATACGCTTCGGCCTCCGCGCGACCGCCTCCAATGCTCGAGTCCTGGTCCAACAAGGAGTCAGCGCGGTGGCCAACGCCGACATTCGGTTGAGCGGTACGACGGAGAATAGTCTGGTGGCCGGCATGGTCACTATCGAGTCGCTGAGCTACCGTCCGCAGAGCGATATCGGCTCAATGCTCTCACTCGCAGCCCCACCCGTACAGGCGTCCTCGGTAGTTTCGCCGTTTTTGGACGGCATGCGGCTCGACATTCGGGTCCGCACCTCGCCTGCGCTCGCCGTGCAAGCGTCGCAAGCGCAAAATCTGCAGGCGGACGCCGACCTGCGCATCCGCGGTACCGCGGCGCAACCCGGGGTGCTCGGAAGGGTAACCATCAGCGAGGGAAAGCTGGTCTTCTTTGGTTCGACCTATACGGTCAATTCGGGGAGCATCGGTTTCTTCAATCCGGTCCGGATCGACCCCATCCTCGACGTAAGTCTGGAGACCCAGGCAAACGGGGTCGACGTGGTGCTGCATGTCACTGGCCCGATCGACAACCTGAAACTGAGCTACACGTCGGATCCCCCGCTCCAATTCCAGGAAATTGTCGCCCTGCTGGCCGCCGGGAGAACGCCGACCTCGGATCCGACGCTACTAGCCAATCAACCGGCACAGCCGCAGCAAACCTTTCAGCAGATGGGCGAGTCGGCGCTGCTTGACCAGGCGATCGCAACTCCCGTTTCCAGCCGGCTGCAGCGCGTCTTCGGCGTGACGCAGTTGAAGATCGACCCGGAATTCATCGAAGGATCGCAACTTCCCCAAGCGAGGCTCTCATTGCAGCAAAGGATTTCGAGCAATATTACGTTCACCTATGCTTCCGCTCTAAATGATCCCAACACGACCGTGATCCGTATCGAATGGGCCTTCAGTCAACATTGGTCCGCCGTGTCCACCAGGGATGAAAACGGAATTCTTAGTGTCAACTTTATCTATAAAAAGCAATTTCGATAACCCATTAACTGAGAAAATCCGCTGGGCACGCCTTTGTCTATTTGTGTCTATATTCATTGGTTATGAGCATTAATACATCTCGACAGGAATGCGGATTAGAGAGTACAGTGGTCAATAGAAAGCTCAAACAAACACTGTCCTATGGCCACACTGGTACCCGATAGCAGAAATTTCCCTGAATTGGGACCGCTCGTGGACCGGAGGCGGGGCGCCGATCGGCGAAAAGAGTTTCGGATGGCGTCGAAGTTCACGCGTGCGACCCTCAGTGTTGCTGCGCGAGCGCCCATCGATATAGAGATCAGAGACGTCTCCCGCACGGGACTAGGGATTCTCACGCCGTCACCCATCCTGATTGGAAGCAATGTTGTGGTAGTGTGCGGCGGGCTAACTATCAACGGTACGGTGCGCCATTGCAAAGAAAGACTCACGGCAGATTATACCGCCGGAATCTGCATTACCAGAATCGTTGATACCGGCGCGGGGAAGGAGATTTAGGCCCCGGAGCCGCGCTGTCCCGTCATCCGAGGAACTCCTCTCTTGCACGCCATGCATCCCAACGGACAGAACCGCTAATGGTTTCGTTGTCGCTTGAGAGTTTCACCGATATGAGTCGCCGGGCGTTTGTGCCGGCAAAGGTGGCCGCCAGCAAAGTGATATAGAACCTGAAGTTCCGGTTAGAGATTAGCGTTCTCTCAGTTACACCTGTAGCGACTCGTACAATCCCCAACTGTCCCCCGATAGAAAGGCATTGATTGCGGCGAGGCCGGATGCTAAATTCAAATCTGCTTACGCGATGCGCCGGTGCAACCGTCCGAAAACAGTCACCAAACCAGCCAAATGAGGCCTCAGGAGACGTGACCCTGCACGGAGGATATGGATCCGTACCTGAGTCGGCTGTTTGCACGGCGGAGGCGGCGCACTCGCGTTTCTAACTGGCAATCTCGATCGCCCGCCAGGCGTTCTCACCGCGCGAGTCGGTTACCTTCACGTTGGCCTTCTCGAGAGCCACGCGGACATGCGGCAAATCCGATTCGTCGAACCCGCTCAGCAATCCTCGTCCACCCGTTCGCAGCACCCGCGGCCACTCGCGCGCCAAGGCTGAAATCCAATCCGGACTGATGTTCGCGACCAGCAGATCGGCCGTGCCGCCCGCGATCGCCATCACCGAACCCGTGTACACCAGAAAACGGGAGGCCGTTCGCGCGATGTTCCTCTGCGCAATATGCGCTGCCGTGACGTCAATGTCGCACGCCACCACCAGTTTCGCTCCGAGCAGCGCTGCAGCTTCGCACAGAATGCCCGAGCCCGTTCCTACGTCGCACAGCGTCGTATCCTGCCGAACGTGTTCCTCGAGCCATTCCAGACACATGCGCGTAGTCTCGTGCGAACCGGTGCCAAAAGCCAGGCCTGGATTGATGCCGATGCGGAGCCGGCCGTCGGGTGTAGGGTCGTCGCGCCAATCGGGAGCCAGAAATAAGCGCTTACCAACCAGCATCGGGCCGGTCTGAGCCCGCGCAAATCCGATCCAATCCTCCTGCGCGACAGGTGAGATTTCAGGATGGTTTGCAGCGAAGTCGACGCGTAGTTGCGGGATCAGTCCCTCGTCATCAAAGAAAGAGCGAAGGCTGCTGGGCGTCTCGAAAATCCCGGCCGATCCCCGGTCCCATAGTTCGGCGATCAGCAGATCGCGGTCGGCATCAGTACATTCCAGTTCGAGTAAGAACATCGTTTTGGGTATCTCTCGATTTTGCCATGCTGCACATTGGGCGGCTCGGTATCCTTAAGTACTGGCATGTCGCTCGCTCCCATTCCCTATCTCGGACTACGGTTACTGCTGCTCGCGCTGATTGTAATCGTGAATGGCTTCTTCGCGGCAAGCGAAGTCGCGCTGCTTTCGGTGCGGGAATCGCGTTTGAAGCAACTCGCCGAAGAGGGACAGGCGGGCGCGCGTGTCGCACTCAATCTGCTCGCAAATCCGGAACGCCTGCTATCGGTGACTCAGGTCGGTGTCACGCTTGCCAGCCTGGGCCTCGGATGGGCCGGCGAGGACACCATGTACAACGTGATGCTGCACGCGTTCGGAGGCCTGGCCGGGCTGGTGCCTTCGGGCATTCTACACGCCGGCAGCTTCATCATCGGCTTTCTGCTCATCACTTACGTCCACGTGATCCTCGGCGAAGTGGTCCCCAAAAACTTATCCATCGAACGCGCGGACCAACTCGCGACGATCCTTGCCCCGGCGCTGTTGATCTTCTACCGCATCAGCGCGCCGTTCGTGGTAGTGATTGAGCGATCGGCCGCCGCTCTGACTAAAGCCCTCGGCGTCAAGGGCCATCGTCGCGGCGGCGGGCACTCGGCTGAAGAGCTCCGCTTGATCGTGAGTTCGATTCGCGGTTCAGGCCATCTGCCGGAAGTCCAGGAGGAGATGATCCACCGCGTACTCGACCTCGAGGATTTGCAGGTACGGGAAATCATGGTGCCCCGCAACGGTATCGTTTCAGTGCCGGAAAACGCTTCGATGGACGACGTGCTGCACGTGATGACCAGCCAGAAGCACTCGCGCCTGCCGGTCTACGAGACCAATCCCGAACAGATCATCGGTATCCTGCACTATAAGGACCTGCTGGCGCTGTGGGAGGAACGCCGCGCCGCCATTCGCGCGGGCCGGACTCCGCGCCCGTTTCGCGTGCAAAGCCTGCTGCGCAAGCATCAAATCGTGCCGGAAACCAAAC
Organism: Terriglobia bacterium; assembly: GCA_963747535.1. Classification (GTDB taxonomy): domain Bacteria; phylum Acidobacteriota; class Terriglobia; order Bryobacterales; family Bryobacteraceae; genus CAVVFX01. The sequence continues at coordinate 354,462 of CAVVFX010000020.1, read as the reverse complement.
CGGTGCTGCAGATGCTCGCGGAATTCCGCCGCGGACAGAGCCATATGGCGCTGGTGGTCGACGAATTCGGGACCATCTCCGGACTCCTGACCGTGGAAGACGTTCTCGAGCAGATCGTCGGCGAGATTCAAGACGAGTTCGACGACACGGTTCTCCGTCTCCCGTCCGACATGCAGACCATCGAAATCGATGGAGCAACCTCCGTGCGGGACCTTGAGACGCAATACGACATCGAGTTACCGGCCAACTCGGGGTTTGAAACGGTAGCCGGCTTCATGCTCTGGCGGCTCGGACATATCCCCGCGCCGGGAGAGCATGTCGAGCATAATGGACGCAGGTTTACCGTGCTCTCGACCGAGCGCAATCGCATTGCAAGCGTGCGCATCGAGAAACTCAATGCGGAGTCTCTTACCGTGCCGGGCTCAAAGAGCAGCCCATAAGCCAGCGGGTTCGATTACCGCGAGTGGAGAAACACGACACACACGGGAGTGTCCGCATCCACTTTTTCGCCTGTCAGTGTCAATTTCCCGGTACTCTTGTCACGGCGAAACTCGACAACACTATTTTTTTCCTGCAGGCCGGCCAGCAGAAACTGCCCGGTGGGATCGATTCCGAAACTGCGGATGGTAGTGCCCCCGGTCGCCGCGTCCTGCACCTTGGTCAGCTTTCCCGTAGTCTTGTCGATCGAGTACACGGCAACCGTTCCGGAGCCCCGATTCGAACCATACAAGAACTTTCCGTCAGGGCTCATAGCGATTTCCGCGGTCGTATTCTCACCCTTGAAATCGTCGGCCAGAGTGCCGATACTCTGAATTTCTTTGAGTGTGCCCTTCTGCTTGTCGTAAGAAAACCCGATGATGGTGTTGCCCATTTCATCGATCACGTAGCCGAACTTCGCATTCGGACTGAAAACGAAGTGGCGCGGACCGGACCCCGGCTTAATACTGGTGAACGGCGGATCGTTAGCGGTCAGCTTGGCGGTAGCGGGATCGATCTTGAAGACGAAAAGCTTGTCGAGTCCAAGATCCGCCAGCACGAGGAATCGATTGTCCGGAGACACGTTGGCGGAGTGCGCGTGGGGCCCCTCCTGCCGGGCCTTATTCGCGCCGGAGCCTTCATTCTGAATGAAGCTGGCTCGCTCGCCGATACTTCCATCCGCGAGGATCGGAAACGATTCGAGACTGCCGCTGCCGTAATTCGCGACAAACAGCGCCTTGCCGGTATGGTCTACCGACGCATGGCAGGGACCTTTGCCTTTCGTAGCCACCGTGTTCAACGGGGTAAGCTTGCCGGATTTTGCGTCGACCGCAAACGCCGACACGCTGTCCTTTTGCTCGTTGACGGCATAAATAAATTTACCGCCGGGTGCAACGGTGAGCCACGCAGGAGTTGGCGTGGTCGCCACCGTCCCTAAGGACGTGAGCTTACCACTCGTGGTGTCGAGACGGAACGCGGGTATACCGGTTCCATAGTTTCCAATAAAGGTCACATACTCTGGCGAGGCAGTCAGGGCCACCGTAGCGGCAGCCAATGCTAGCAACGAGGCGCGGCAGAAAGAATGCATGCGCCTATTGTATTCTTTCTTCTGACTCCCGGCTTCCAACTTCCGCTTTGCGGGTTAGTTCGCCGAAATGCGGACCGGAGCAATCTGACTCATCATCAACTGCACTTTCTCAGCGTAGCCTTGCACCGGATTGTAGGTGCGCAGCAAGGAGAGCAAGCTTTTATTTCTATACGCGCTGCCGTCCGCCAGCGTCCTGGCAACCTGGTGGATCGCAGCGCCAAGGGTCGCAAAGGAGGCATGGCCGTTGTTCCAACCAAAGATGTTATTGCCACGAGAAACCCTACCACCGCCGGATTCAATCACGGCAAGACTGGGAAGCAGGCGCCAATCGAGGTTGTGGGAATCGGCCTCAGCCACAAAGATCTCGGCAACCGGCGCCAGCGGGCAGTTAAGCGTAAGGAAAAACTTACGCAACGCCTTCAGGCGGGAATCTTCTTCAGGATTTGATCGGACTTGTGGAACCTGGCTATCCGCCTTTGTAACCGTGGCGGGAACTACTACTAAACCGGCAAAAACACAAAGACTACGCAAACAGAGTTTCTTCAAAGTCGAAGTACCTCGTTTCTTAAAGATTTTTCTCAGCCAGACGGCTGATTGGCGCGAAGAATTGCGCGTTCTGTGAATGGGGAGTTGCTAGCTCCCTGGAGGGGCCCGGAACGGGTTACGAATCTTTCATGAAGGGTAGTGTAACACGACCCAACCTCTTCTTTCAGGCCAGAATTGTAAATTCTGAAGGGATGTTAATCTTCGCAAACCTCAAGGAGGCATAAATTGAGGACGGGTGAAAACAGGACGAAACCCTCCGCATCTGTTCGCCTGGCTGTAATATACTCACCCGTGGAGAGACATGAATCCCCGAATCAATCAACGCTGGCTGCTCACCACTCGCCCCCACGGCCCTGCACGGGAGAGCGATTTCGCGTGGGATGAAAGCCCGACCGAAAGACTTTCGGACGGCGAGGTTCTGGTGCGCACCGTTCACCTCTCCCTCGATCCGACCAATCGAGTCTGGATGAATGAGGCCGATTCCTACCTTCCAGCCATCGGCCTGGGAAGTGTGATGCGCGGCGGCGGAATCGGCGTGGTAGAAGAGTCGCGCAACCCGCGACTGGCTCCGGGCGACCTGGTCCAAGGCCTCCTCGGCTGGCAACGCTACTCCATCAGCGATGGCCGCGGGCTCGCCAAAGTGACGCCTTTGCCGGTGCCGTTCAGCGCGTATCTGGGAGCGCTGGGACACATTGGTTTGACCGCCTACTTTGGGCTTCTCGATATCGGCAAGCCGAGACCCGGAGAGACACTGGTGGTGTCCGCCGGGGCAGGCGCAGTAGGATCGCTGGCCGGACAGATCGGCAAAATCAAAGGATGCCGCGTCGTCGGAATCGCCGGTTCGGAAGACAAGTGCCGCTGGATGCGCGATGAGCTGGGCTTCGATGCCGTGATCAACTACCGCATCGAAATGCTGACGGAAGCCTTGCGCCGCCACGCGCCCGAGGGCATCGATATCTACTTCGACAATGTGGGCGGCAAAATCCTCGAAACGGCGCTGGACCACATCGCGTTGCGCGCCCGGATCGTCGCCTGCGGCATGATCTCCCAGTACAACGGCGCGGACGCCCATGGTCCCGGGAACCTCGACAGGCTGATCGTCAAGCGGGCGCGCATGGAAGGGTTCCTTTGCAGCGACTATTACGGCCGCGCCATGGAAGCCTTCAGCGAGATCGCGCAATGGCTGTTGGCGGGTACGCTTCATTATCGTGTCGATCTGGTTGAAGGCCTGGAGAACGCTCCGAAAGCGTTGAACCGGCTGTTCGATGGGACGAACACCGGGAAATTGGTGGTTCGCGTCAGCGAGGAGCCGTCGCAACAGCCGATTCCTCAGACTTATCCGCAGTATCCCCTAAATTAGGCATGCCGACCGGCTCCCTGACGGTCGCGGCTCGGGAGCTTGATACAATCCTCCTTCATGCATCGTCGTAGTTTCCTAAAGCTCGCCGCCGGAGTCCCGTTCATGGCCAAACCCGAAACCCCTCCCGTGCTGAAACTGGGAATCGACATCTTCAGCCTGCGTTCCCAGAACTGGTCGCCAATCGAATACCTCGACTACTGCGCCAGGCAGCAAGCCAAGGTAGTCCACTTCTCTGAAGTCCGCTTCATCGGCGGACTCGCCGAGAGCAATCTCCGCCAGGTGAAGGCGCATGCCGGCGAACTCGGCATCGAAGTCGAGATCGGGATGAAATCCATCTGCCCGACGTCGAAGATGTTCGAACCTAAGGCAGGTACGGCCGAAGAGCAGATCGCGAACATGATCACGGCCGCCAAGACAGTCGGCTCGAAGATCATCCGCTGCGTGCTGGGCAGCGTGGAGGACCGCAAAGCCGGGCCCATCGAGCGCCACATGGAGAGCATGGTCAAGGTGCTGCACAATGTCAGGACGCGCGTGACAGACGCCAATCTCAAAATCGCCATCGAAAACCATGCCGGCGACATGCAGGCGCGCGAACTGAAGGCGCTGGTGGAAGAGGCCGGCCGCGATTTCGTAGGCGTGTGCCTGGATTCCGGCAATCCCCTGTGGACCATCGAAGACCCACACCTGACGCTCGATACGCTCTACCCCTACGCCCTTACCAGCCACGTTCGCGACAGCGCCGTCTGGCGCACTCCGGAAGGCGCCGCAGTCTCGTGGGTGCGGATGGGCGAGGGCAACGTCAACATCGAGGAGTACGTGCACAAATACGTACGGCTTTGTCCGGGACGCGCGCTTTCGATGGAATGCATCGTCATGGGCCCGCGCATGTTTCCGTATAAGGACCCCAAGTTCTGGGACCCCTACCGCACCACTCCGGCCTGGGAATTCGAGCGTTTCGCCAGCATCGCGGAACGCGGCAAGCCGTACGAAATCCACCCTGCGCCGAAAGACCAGACGCAGCAACGCGAGCGCGAGGATCTGGAGGCCAGCATCGCGTATACCAAGAAGCTTTTCAGCTAGACTGCGGGGGGTCCGCATCGCGGCCGGTTCACGCGACCGACACACTGAGTTTTTACTGCCAAATCTTCGTTTCTTTGCGCGGCGCGACGATTTGGGCAACAGATGGGCTGCTGCGCAGCCGGACAGGCCACAAAAAACGATGGCCTCTCTTACGGGAGCCCGTCATAATAAAGTGAGATGGTTGCAACCTACACCGGCAGGGCCGCGCGGTTCGCGACGTGCCTTGGGGTGGTGGCGCTGGTCACCTTGTTCTGCTTCCGCATCATTCATGCCAACGCCACGACCGTAGCGCTCATGATGCTGCTGGTGGTGCTCGGGGTGGCTACCAGTTGGGGCCTGATCGAAGCCACGTTCACTTCGCTGGCCGCGGTCGTAGCGTTCAACTACTTTTTCCTCCCTCCCATCGGGCGGCTGACCATTGACGATCCACAGAACTGGATCGCCCTGTTCGCGTTCCTGGTAACCGCGATCACCACCAGCCAGTTATCGGCGAGAGCCCAGCGCCGCGCACGAGAATCCATGCTCCGCAAACAGGAAAGCGAGCACCTCTACATACTGAGCCGGTCGATGCTGACCGACGAAGGCTCCACGATCCAATTCGGCCTTCGGGAAGCCTCGCGCATCTTCGGCCTCGATCAGATCGCGTTCTACGACCGGTCGCGCGACGAGATCTACTCGGTGCCCGCCAGCAGCGGCCCGTTACGGGACATGCTGCTCAAAGTCGCGGAAAGCGAAGAGCCTCAAGTGGACGATGGAATGGCCATCCTGCCGGTCCGCCTCGGCCGCACAGCGATCGGCAGCCTGGCGATGATTGGCGGGAGCGTCACGCCGGAAGTGCGCGAATCTATCGCGACCCTCGTGGCTATCAACCACGAACGCATTCAGGCGCTCGATCGCGCTGCAGCAGCCGAGGCGGCGCGCAGGAACGAGCAACTCAAATCGACTCTGCTCGACGGCCTCGCGCACGACCTCAACACTCCACTATCCGCCATCAAAACTTCCGTGACCACGCTGCTGACCCATCAATTCCGGACTGAAGCGAGCCGCCAGGATCTGTTGGCCATCATCGAAGAAGAAGCCGACCGGCTGCACCGCGTCATCAGCGAAGCGCTGACCCTGGCGCGGGTGGAATCCGAAAAAGTGAATCTGGATCGCGCCCCCTACGAGGCCACAGACCTGATCAGCCGGGCCGTGCGCGGCAGCCGCGCCGATCCCGATCGCATTCTCGTCAGTTCAGCCGATCACTTCACGGTGGATGTCGACGCGGAACTGTTTCCCCTGGCACTCAAGCAGCTCATCGAAAACGCTGCCCGTTATTCGCCGCCCCAGAGCAAAGTCCACATCGAGGCACGGAACGATCCGCCGGTCGCGTCGTTCAGCATCCGCGATCACGGGCCGGGCATCAAAGCGGGAGAGCGTGAGCGGATCTTCGAGCGCTACCATCGCGGCTCGGCGGGACGGCGGACGAAAGACGGCACCGGAATGGGCTTAGCCATCGCCAAAGCGATCGTGGAATCGCATGGCGGAAAAATCTGGGCGGAAAACGATCCGGAAGGCGGCGCGCGCTTCACCATCATGATTCCGCAGGCTCCGGACAATGGCTGAGACCCTTGAAAAAACCGCTAATTCGCCGGCTATCGCCGGCCGACAGACGACGAAAAACGATCGTCTGTCCCACGGGGACCGCGCGGACACCTCAAATTGCCGGCTATTGCCGGCCGAGGACGGCAAATAATCTATGAACGATGCAACTATTCTCGTGGTCGACGACGAACCGCAACTGCGGCGGGTTATGCGCACGACCCTGACCGATCTCGGCTATACCGTGATCGATGCCAAAACCGGAGAGGACGCGCTGGAGATGCTACGCCACGACCAGCCCGACCTCATCCTGCTGGATCTCAACATGCCCGGCATCGGCGGACTGGAGACCTGCCGGGCAATTCGCGAAACCTCGGAAGTGCCCATCATCATTCTCTCCGTCCGCAACACGGAACGCGAAAAGGTCCAGGCGCTCGACGCGGGCGCCGACGATTACGTCAGCAAGCCATTCGGCATCCAGGAACTGCTGGCGCGGATTCGGGCGGCTCTGCGCCGGTCGCCGGCCGCCGGAGAAAACGAGCTTACGGTGTTCCGCACGGACGATCTGGAGATCGATTTCACCGCGCGGCGGGTCGTGGTTGAGGGCAAGTCCGCCCGGCTCACGCCTAAAGAATTCGATCTGCTGCGTATGCTGGTGGCGAATCCCAACAAAGCCATCCCGCACCGCAAATTGCTGCAGAGCATCTGGGGGCCGGATTACGGAGACGAAGTCGAATACCTGCGTTTCTTTGTCAATCAGCTAAGGAAGAAGATTGAGCCGGTGCCTTCGAAGCCGAAGTACCTGGTGACGGAGCCTTGGGTCGGGTACCGGTTTGTGTCGGGGACGGGGGGTTGAAGGGCTGAAGCCGAGCGACTGCTCCGCAGCCGGCAGACCACTAAAGACGATGGTCTGCCCCACGTCATGGGATTCAGCGAAAGATGAGCGGCTCGAACTCGTCGGTTATCGCACCTTCCACGAGATCACGGTCGAAGACTCCGTCCTCCGTTCCCGTAAACTCGCAACCATACTCCTGGCGGAACACGCGGTCCCCCATGGTCGCTCGCTCCTCGCGCAAGAACTGCGGAGAAATCCGGGGGCATTGGGACGCCGGAACCTCGATCCGCTCCCATTCCGGGCCGCCATGGACCCACGCTTCATAAAAGAAGCCACGTTTGCCGCAAGGCGTACTCATCAGCCATAGAGCCCCTTCGCTGATCGCCAGCATCGGCCGGACCGCCAGGTACAGGGCGTCGTTGACCCGGGACGCCTCATCCACCAGGAGCAAAGACACGGCCGAAAAGCCGCGCACCGTCGCCTCCGAGCCCGGCAGCCCGACGATCCGCGAGCGGTTGGGAAGCAGCAGCGAAATCTCGTTGTCCCCGTCGCCTCTCGGCTTCAGACCCAAGCGCTGCACAAACCCCGACGCCTTCCGCACAAATTCGCCACTCTGCCGCGCCGTCGGGCTGACCACCAGCGTCAGGCTCTCCGGCTGCGACCACGCCTCATACACCGCCTTGGCAGCCGTCACGGTCGACTTCCCCCACTGGCGAGTGCAATTCAAAATCCCGCGGCGTGTGCGGGATTCCAACACCCGCGCCTGCACCGCATCCAACTGAATCCCAATCCGGGCTTGAAGAGACGACAGCCCCGTTCCAGGGTCTTCTTCCGCCGCCCGCGCCCCGTGGGGCGACGATTCCTGCTGCAATCGATCTAGTATGAAACTCACAATTTCACGTTATCAATCGGGATGCGGAATTCGTGCCCGCCAGGACTCGCGTGAAGGGCGAATTTGGGAGGCAATGAATAGAAAATAAGGGCCATAGGGATGGCATGGAGACAAATTAAGCGTTGGTGACCGGCGCAAGTGCATCTATCGACAGACTAAAAGTCTGCCACACGAGTTGAAAAGCGGCGTTAGAGGACATCTTTGGCGATGAAGGCGTCGATTTCGTCGTCGGTTGCAAAGGCGCGGTTTTTATCGTTGGCTTCTACTATGCGATCCAGGATGGAGAGTTGGCGGCCGAGCAGGTCGGGTGAAAAAACGAACCCATCGTCGGCGGGGTTCCAGGGGATGTATTTGGTTTTGTTGTACTTATAGAGGACGACGGCGATGCGGAATTGAATAGCGGTTTCCCTTTTGCGCTTCGCCTGGAGCTCGAGCAGGGTTTTGAGGGTGGATTGGATCAGGCGCAGGAAACGCTGGTCGTAGAGGCTGTAGGTGTGCATGAATTTGCGGTCGGGGTCGCCGGATTCGAGGGATCTTTCGATGGAATCGACTTCGAGGGCGGGGATACGCCTGCGACGCCACTCGGTATGGGCCAGGTGGAGGACGAGATCCTCCTCGGTGGCGGTTTTGGGCTGGTGCTCGCGGTTGTAGCGATAGAGAAGCCGGTCGAATTCTTCCTGGGATTCTCCGGGGAGGAGGAAGGATTTGGTGGAAAAGAGCCCGTGTTTGAGGGCGTTTTGGGAGGAGCGCTGTTTGCCTTCGTCGGTGCGCGGTCCGGTGGATTTGTTCTCTGATTCGGTCATGATTCCTCGTGTGGGGGCGCGGTTCGCCTGGCCTGTTTTCAAGGTGGCAGACGAGGGTTGGTGTTTTGTGGAGGAATTTTGTAAGTGATTGATGGGCTAGGGGATATTTTTATGAAGGGCGGGGGACCCGCCGCGGCGCAAATGCTCAGCGCCCACTAGCCAGTAGCGAGGGAGCCTCATACCGCCTAGAAGATAGTGTTTGCATGAGCCGGCTTTTCAAGCCGGCCCATGCGTTTCCGGCCGGGGTCATTGGCCCGGCCGCGCCAGGCCAGCGGTAACATTGAGTCAGAGAAAAACTAGCGGACGATCACCTCGCGTCACATTTAAGAACGCAATACGCGTATTAGGAGTGGTGGCAGTAAGATCGCACCACTCACCTTGGTTCCCATAAGTTGGGATGGCGATAAAGCCAAACGCATGACGGATAGATTGTCGAGGCGATTGTTCCCGAACGTATCTGCCTGCGATGCTCCCCGCACGGGGAGCGACATGCGCTGTATCCGACGTGTGCAGCGGATATGGAGTTTCAATCCACGCTCCCCGCGCGGGGAGCGACAAGCCGGAATCCAGCTGCGCAGTCACGAACAGCGTTTCAATCCACGCTCCCCGCGCGGGGAGCGACACGAAGTAATCCTGCAAATGTCGCGCAACGACTATGTTTCAATCCACGCTCCCGCGCGGGGAGCGACCGACGCGGCCATACGCGCAAGGCACGGTTACCGCGTTTCAATCCACGCTCCCCGCGCGGGGAGCGACGGCATAGTCCATCGCGTAGCGCGCGACTAGACGGTTTCAATCCACGCTCCCCGCGCGGGGAGCGACGCGGCTCCCACTCGCCCAGGAGCGCCCGTCCGATGTTTCAATCCACGCTCCCGCGCGGGGAGCGACGCCAAGAGGCATGGCGCGAGGATCTGGTTCTCATCGGGTTTCAATCCACGCTCCCCGCGCGGGGAGCGACGCAGTTGACGGGCGTCCTGGAGTCTCTGGCGAAGTTTCAATCCACGCTCCCGCGCGGGGAGCGACTTCAAGTCGGACATAATACACTTGCATTAAGACAGTTTCAATCCACGCTCCCGCGCGGGGAGCGACTGGGGCGCTCATCATTGCGGTGATCATTCTGTGGTTTCAATCCACGCTCCCCGCGCGGGGAGCGACCGGAGCTACGCGCTTACGCTGCTCGCATGGGCTGGGTTTCAATCCACGCTCCCGCGCGGGGAGCGACCCTGCCATTGGGTGAGGATTGATGCCGAGCTGGCCGTTTCAATCCACGCTCCCGCGCGGGGAGCGACTCAAAGAGTGCATTGGCGCTCATGGTGCGGTGCAGTTTCAATCCACGCTCCCCGCGCGGGGAGCGACGCACCGGGCAGTATGCAGTGCACGTGCTGGGGCGGTTTCAATCCACGCTCCCCGCGCGGGGAGCGACGTCCGAATGCATCAAATCGAGTTTGCGACGCGTTAGTTTCAATCCACGCTCCCGCGCGGGGAGCGACCGATCCAAACACCTGGGCAAGCGGATCAAATGGGTTTCAATCCACGCTCCCCGCGCGGGGAGCGACGGGTCGTTCCGGGTAAGGTGGTTTTCCTGCGAGAGTTTCAATCCACGCTCCCCGCGCGGGGAGCGACCCCGCTTCGCTGCGCGCAGGCCTACCGGCAGTAAGGTTTCAATCCACGCTCCCCGCGCGGGGAGCGACGGGGCGCGGTACCGTGCTGGGCGTTCATGCTGGGTTTCAATCCACGCTCCCCGCGCGGGGAGCGACGGGCGCACGAGCAGTGGTCGAGGGGCATCCGGTGAGTTTCAATCCACGCTCCCCGCGCGGGGAGCGACGGCAGGGCAGTTCGGCAAGATCCTGGCAGCACTGTTTCAATCCACGCTCCCCGCGCGGGGAGCGACAGGCCTGCTGTAAGCAACTCAAACCACAGACCATTTCCATATCCTAACGCGTACCTTCCCTCTTCGGTATCCAATCCGACGTCGGGTGCCGTCGTCTGGCCCCGGCAATCCTCGTATTCCACATAACTTGTCTTCCGGCGCGGACCTCCCAGCAATTCCCTGTGCACTTCACGTCCGCGCGCTACACAATCAACGGCCCTTCGGGGTCGTACGACTCCTTCGCACCCACGTGTTCCACTCGCCCCTTCCAGTTGTCCCCGAGAAAATAGAACCGCAAACTATCCCGATCCTCGGCGATTTCCTTCAACAGCCGCGATCGGAACGCTACCCACCGCGCCATGTCGATCCAACACTCGAACACCGAATTCTGCACCCGCTGCCCGTTGTCCTTGCAGACCTTCGCCACCCTCCGAAGCCGTCGCCGGCCTTCCGCAGACTCCGTATTCACGTCGTACGCCACCACTACCAGCATCATGGGATTACTTCCACAGGAAACTCGGATACGACTCCAAGTCTCCCCTCAAATGCCGCGCCAACAAAGTCGCCTGTACAAACGGCACCATCCCAAAAGGAATCTTTTCCCGTAGGAACGGATGCACGATCTCCTCCTGCTTTCGCTTCTGATACGCCACCAGCACCTCCTTGCGCGTCGCATCGTTCATCATCACGCCGCCCGTCTCTACCCGATGGAACCCCCCGGCCGCGACTTGACGCCGGTTGATGAGTGTCAGTACCAGCCGGTCCGCAATCACGGACCGAAGTTCCTCCACCAGATCGAGCGCCAGACTCGGACGTCCAGGCCTCTCCACATGCAGATATCCAACCGCCGGATCCAGCCCAACGGTTTCGAGGGCCGCGGTCATATCGTGCGTCAGGAGCGTGTAGACGAACGACAGCAAGGCGTTCACGTTATCGAGCGGTGGACGCCGGGAGCGGTTGCGGAAAAAGAAGCCGGCCTTGTCGCCCACGATCAAATGATCGAACGCTGAGAAATAGGTTCGTGCTGCCTCGCCCTCGTGACCTCGCAACTCCGCTACCGGCAGCGTGGGCTTCAACTCGCCCGCCAGTTGCGCCATGCGCTTCGCCACCCGCTCCAGAGCCTCCGCGCCCTCGGCGGTTGGAGAATCCCTGGCCCCACGCAACAACACGCTCCGGCAGTTCGCCAGCTTTGCCACAACCACGGAAAATGTCACCGACGACGCGTGCTCGGGCAAATCTGCCCACCGGTACTGACGTCTCCGCAGCAGCACGTTCCCCGAGACCGGTCCTTCGACACGGGCGAGAAAGTGCCCATGCTCGGTCAGGAACGCCACCTTCACGCCGTGCTCGGCGCACAGGCCGAGGAGGAACGAACTGCACGACACCTGTCCGAAGCAAACGATGCTGGATAGCGTCTGGATCGGTACGCGCAGCTTGCTTTCCTTCTCGACGCGCACGTCGACGCTCTGGCCGTCGCAGTGCAGCCAGGCTCCCTGCGTGGTCACGTACAGACTATTTAAGAATTGACGCATCTTCTCACTCACGTATGGCGGATTCGAGATAGGCCCGCACATCGCGCGGGCTGGCGAGTGCGCGCGGCAGGCAAATGTCTTTCAGTGAACAGCTCTCGCAACCTCGCGTGTAGACCGGAGGAGGCGTTTCGCGGCGGCCGTAGAGGTGCTGCATGCGCACGCAGAGCCGCTCGGTCTGACCGCGAAGCTCGGGAGAGAATGCGACCTCCTGTCGCCGCCGGGGCGTAGCGTAGAATAGCGCCCCGCCGGGAATTGCGATGCCGAACATCTCTTCAAGGCACAAGGCCTGTGCGCACACCTGGACGAGGTCGCAAATCTGCCTCTTCGGCTTCCCGCGCTTGTACTCGACCGGCGACGGCAGCCAGCGCCCGGACTTGCCCTCAAACGTCACACCGTTCGCGTCGTCAGGCTGGGTCGCGCGGAACTCCACCGAGTCCGCCTGGCCGGAAATTCCGAGGCGGAAGCAGTGTAAAGGCAGGCCTCGCACCACCACCAGCGTCTTGCGGCTCTCGGAGCCCGACTCGTGTACGTGTTCGTGCAGGACGCGTCCCTCGGCAGTGAGCGGATTTTCCTTCCACTGCTGTTCGATATGGATCAGCGCCCACTGCCGCTCGCAGAACGCCATGTGCTGGAGTCCGGAGAGCGGCAGGAGGTCATCTTCGGAGAACCGCAATTCAGCCGTAGGATAGACCATCGGTTTTTGTGGTCTGTCCGGCTGCGAAGCAGCCCGCTTTTCTTCCCTAGACATTGTCTGTCAAACCACCTGCCGCAACGAAACGCCGGAAGGCAAATCGCCATCCGCTGGTGTCGTAACCGTGTAGTCGGAGAATGAACGCGGCGTCTGCGGCCCTTCTATCCGCACTAACTCAAACAGCTTGTGGGCGGGCGCGTTACCGAGAGCCGAATCGATGCTCGAAGACGAGGAGTCCGCGAACCGCCATCTCACCTCGTGCAGCAGAACGGTCCAACTCGAACAGCGAAGTCAGGGCCTCAAATAGCAGGTCCAGATCCGCTTTCCGAAACCAGTTTCCGCTGCGAGGAACGGAGAGACGAATCCGTGCGCGCGATACAGGCCGTAAGGCGACGGTATACTTCGCGGCCCATCTGGCCGCTCGCGGCCTTATCGTCGTCCGATGCCCCGGCTCCCGCGTCCCCAGGATTCGTCAGGCCGTCCGGGTGATCGTATGTTCGAAGGAATTGATGGGAGACTGCGACTGGGAGAAGCCGAACTGCACCGGCCCGCGCACCTGACCGCAATTCCAGAGTTTCTGCCGCTTTCTTTCCACCCTTACCGGCGCGCAATCCTCAGGCTTTGTCGTCTGGCTCCGACTTGCCGGTGGTCATGACGGCGCCGAAGGTTCGAACGTCATAGAAATTGCTGCACATCCATTTCCGGGCGGCTATGTTAGGACGATCCGTGGCGTCGATCCCCAACGCCTTGTACGCGCGCCTCTGTTCGTTCGCGAGAATGCCCCGGTCTTTGACGTAAATGTCATGCGGCGAAGTGTATTTCTTGGTCAATGCCACATAGTTTCGTATTTTGCGCTTCAGGCAAACGTCGGTCACCAAGCCATACCCAGTCTCCGGATCGACACGCGGCTGATTGCCCGCGTCCGGATCGCCATTCGGATTGCCATGCATGACATCAAACAGGAACACGAACTCACATCGTTTTTCAATCGGTTTCGTTTCACTCATTGTTCGACTCTCCATCTTCTGAAGCGGCCGTGCTCTCGTTCGGAGCGGCCTCGCGTTTCTTGAAATACTCCTGGCGCTGATGGTAGTAACCCAACGCAAAGAGTCCCTGCTCCTCCAGCGAAAGATGCGACGGGAACGACTGCACAGCGTCGAGGACGTCACCAATCTCCTTCTGAAAGAAGCCCGGATTTCGCGCCTTGCCCGCATGGTGCTGGGCAAGATGGATCAGCGACGGAAACACCGTCACTGGCCGCGTGCTGGCTGCGCCGTAGTAGCGGTCCACTATGGTCTTGTTGAGGTTGTTATTGGCTTGGCCCTGCAGCCGTTCGAGTACGGCAAGCAGACGTCCAAGGCGGTATCCGGTGTCTGGGGATTCGCGGTTGAGTCCCATGGTCAGCTCCTGTCTTTTTAAGTTGCGTTGAAAATAAAGTTGAAGAATCGCCGCGCGCTCGCGGCTCACTTCTTGCTCCGCCCGGCAACGCTGGACGGCGGAGGAAAGTAGCAAGTGTGGATATTTGAAGCCAAAAAGGATCGACAGAAATACCTCGCCGGCAAGCGACGGTGGTAGATTGTCCGCCTTTCCTTGAACTGCAAGAGATCGGAGCAGAAAGAATAGCGGCAGCGGGTTTTCCGAGAGCGGTGCGATGACGGAAAAATATTCTTTGACGTTTGCCTCCACGTCGCCGAGGACGCCCGTATGCATGCCGCGAATTATGGCCCGGCCCTGCCCACCGGAGATGACCAGACAGTAAAACCGGGCCGAGAGAGCGGGCGTTTCGCGGCCCTTGTGGGGCGAGTCGAGTAAGAGCCTTGACGGCTTGTGGATCGGGCTTCTCAAAGATATCCGCGAACCAATCGAGACTCTCGCTCGGCGCATCTGTCCAGAACACCGCGATTGTGTCGCCGGTGAGCCCGACAAAGCGACGGGGAAGAAACTCGCCGGGATGCTGAGGGTCGGGATATCGGCTGCTCACCAGCCGCCGGAGCCCGGTGGTATAGGCTTCCGCACAGTTGCGGCAGACGGGCGCGTTCTCATTGCCTTCCCACCCGAAAGATTCAAAGGCTTTCTTGTTGAAACTTACGAGTGCGATCCCGCTTGACGATCCCCCGCGAATCTGAACACTGGGATGCTTATCGACTGGGGGGCTGAACTCGCCACAGGTCAAGCATTGCGAACTCCGTTCGTCCGACGTAGTACGTAAGCTTGAAAAATAGCGCCGCACGTCGGCCTCTTCGTGAACCAGTCGCCCCTGTACCTCAAAACAGCAAAGATCGTTTGACGCATAGCTCTGCCGCAGTATCGCAACGCACTTGGCGCGATCCGAATCGGACTGAAGAAAAGCGATTACCGCTTTCAGGTCTGAGTTGCCGGTAGCCTTCACTGCTTTTTCAATCTCACCGAGAAAGAGCCTCCTGCGTGGTTCGAGCCGTTGCGTTCGCTTTTCCTTAAGATCGCCGTCCGGCACAATGCCGAACAAATACTCGGGCTTGTCCACAAGAAAGTCCGCGCAATCGTTCACTGTGCGCCCTGCGCGGCGGGGAATCTGCATCGTCTTCGCAACCAGCTTTCCTTTGGGCGGTTGGGGCATTGCGGTCGATATAAGGCCCAGGAAGTGACCCTCCGCATCCAGCGAGACCACCCACGCAACCAACTTCGGCTCATAGTCAAGATCCTCGGTCAATCGCTCACCCTGAGCTAGATCCTTCAGCGATGAGAGAATCAAGCGACCCTCCATTCCGGAATGTCGATCACTCCCTTATCCATCCGAGCATGAAAGAAAACCGCTTCATTCCGCGCCGAGGCGTACCGAATATCATGCAGCATGAGCCCGAGATCACGGGACTCCTGCTCCAGCGGTGGTGGGTCGCCGGTGTAGGGCTCAACAATCGCAGGGAACTCTCTGCACCCAGATAGGGCTGCATATGGAATTGCCCGCGTTCCAGCCGGCGCCGGAACATTTCGTCGAACTTCCGGGGGTTGTCGGCGGAGCCCGCCCGCGACGTCATGACCATCTCGGCGTCTACTGCGTAATCAACGTCCCGCAGCGCGACGGTATTGCGCTGTGCGCGGTCCTCGTCGGCAAAGTAGTCGTCAATCCCAACGCCAGAGCGGCTTGCGCTCGCGGCCTTGGGTGTGGCGATGCGGGAATTTACCTCGTTTCGTTTGAATTGGACAAAGCGGACCGGCTTCAAAAGCCGGATTCGTTTGACATGCCAGAAAATGGCGGGTTTCCAGAGAATCGCTTCCAAGACCCCGCGAGCGGCGGACGGAGTGAGAATTTCATACGAAAGTCTTTCCGTCTTGAACTCCGGGCGCGTAAAGCAGGCGTATCCGCCCCGCACCCGGACTTCGTAACGACCAATTGTAACGGACATCACAAACCTCCCATTCGGTTATATACCCAATGGGAGCAAATTGTAACTTTTATAACTACATAGTTGTAGTTTTAATCCGGATGACAAAGAGCTACGATCAATTTCATCCGATAAGACTTTCAGGATCAGCTGCTAATAGCCCCTGCCAGCCGAAACCGAATCTGTTGTCGTACACGTGTTTGAATTGAGGCAGCACGTGCCACACCTCGCAATCCTCCGCGATCGGCACAATCGCCCCTGCCCTCCGCAATGCCTCGATTTCCTGTCGGTAGAGTGCTACCAAGTATGGCTGCAGTCGCCGCATGGCCATGCGTTCAATACCTTTGTGGTGGATCTCTCGGACGCATTCTTCAGCTTTTCCAAACGGCGCCACAATCTGTTCGCCCACTTCGGCGATCATCTTGAAAAGCTCCGCGGAATCCTTGAATCGGTATTCGCGCTCGGCAGCCAGCACCCCAGGGTCGCGCTCCAAGAGACCATAAACCCGCCTGTAATACTCGCTGAACGTACCCGGACCGGTGAGATCGAGAATTTTCTCTTTCCACATCCCTTGCGCGCGCTCAAAACCTATGCGAAGAATCCCACGCGGCGGCAGTTTGGGCGGAAAGAAGATGCGCAACTCTCCGCCCCCCTCGATGCGGCCTTCGCGATTACAACGGCCCGACGCCTGAGCCATGGAGCCCGCGCCGGCAAATGCGCGGTAGACGACTGGAAAGTCGATATCCACTCCGGCCTCGACAAGTTGCGTCGAAACCACCAGACACGGCTCTTTCAACCGGAGGCGCTCTTTTATACGGGCGATGGTTTCCAACCGGTGGGCGGGGCACATCCGCGCCGAAAGGTGGATGCACTCGTCGCCAGTCAGCCGAGCCAGTTCTTCGGCGTCCGCACGGCGGTCTACAATCGCAAGAGCCTGCCTCTCATCACGCAATTCGCGCGCGAGTTGCTCCCAGTTCACCGGGTCCGGGGTTGGCATCCGAATTCGACACCGTTCGCGCACAACCTCGAACTCGTGGGCGACGTCTTCGACGATCTCGCGCGCTCCCAATCCCAGTGTTGGTTGCGTCGCGGTGCAGAAGACCGCCGAAACACCGAAGTGTTTGACCAGATTTCGCAGACCCTCCTTAATCGGCTCCAGCAGTGAAGGCTCGAAAGTCTGCACCTCATCGAATACGACGACGCTATCGGCGATGCGGTGCAGTTTGCGGCAACGTGAGGTCCGGTTGGCGTACAAGCTCTCGAAAAACTGCACACTGGTTGTAACAATGACAGCCCCGTCCCAGTTCTCGCAGGCCGTCTGGTTTGTCGGGGTTTCCTTGTCCGGGTCCAGGTTGCTGTGATGCTCAACTACCCGATCGTCGCCGAGAATGTCCCGGTATGTTTTCGCGGTTTGATCGATGATGCTGGTATACGGCACAACGAAGATGACTCGACGAAGCCCGTGTTGAACCGCGTGCCGCAAGGCGAACGACAGAGAGGAGAGGGTTTTGCCACCGCCCGTGGGAACCGTTAGAGAAAAAAAGCCTCTCGGCCGCGAAGCCGCTTCCCGGCAGTTTCGCAAAACGCGGGCGCGAAGAAGGTTAACCGGCGTGGGGTCGCTCTCCACACTTTTCGCGTCGAGGTGTGCATCGAGGCAGACAGTCAGCTTCTCAAGATCTGCGGGAGGAATGTCTCGCTCGCATTCCTGGAAAAACGACTCAGTGTCAAGATAATCGGCGTCGACAAGGGCGGAAAAAAGAAATCGTATCCATAACGCCCGCGCGGTATCCGATAGACCGCTTGGGTCGAGAGGCTTCGTTTGGTCTTCGAGTAAAGGTGGAAGCCCGGATTCGCGCGCCGCGTCCAGCAGGTCGCGCTTGTTCTGCATCCGTGTGATAAGCTCCTGCTTGTTAGAGAGCCCTCCGTGATGTCCCGCCACCACAAACGCCAGCGGGGCGGCTCGCTTTTCCCAAGCAATCAGCGCACCGACCGAGGAGTGATCGACCTTCGGGCCAGTATGATCGCCCGTAGCGGCGAGATAGTCCTGAAACGCCTGCTGGTACTTTCCCGCATCGTGCCATAGCCCCGCGAGCCGGCCCCACTCCTTCGCGAAGGGCGCGGCAAACCGCTCCGCGCGCTCTGCCGTGGACTCAAGGTGGCGATCGAGTCTATGCCACTGTGATTGAGGTCTTTGTGGATGGCTGTGCGCGAAATGCAGCATTGCAGCATTGTACGCCTCTTCCGTAGGTTTGCCCTGCTGCGGGATAAGCGGTGCCGGCGTGGTACTGGAACGGGAGAATATGCGATAAACTTCCTTACTATGCGTCTGATGAAGTCTTGCCTGACCCTCTGCCTGTTCGCTTTCGTCGCCCTTCCCCTGGCCGCGGCAACCATCAAAGCCGAATCGGTCGGGCTCTCCGAGGAACGCCTTTCTCGAATCCACGACACGATCCAACGCCACATTGACGCGCATGACATCTCCGGCGCCGTCACCCTGGTCGCGCGCAAGGGACAGATCGCCTGGTTTCACGCGCAGGGCCTCATGGACATTGAAGCGAACAAGCCTATGCAGAAGGACGCCATCTTCCGCGCCTTCTCCATGTCGAAACCGATAACCGGCGCCGCTATCCTGATGCTGCTCGAAGAAGGCAAGGTGCGACTCAACGATCCCGTCTGGAAATTCATTCCGGAGTTCAAAGGCTCGAAGGTCGCAATCGTTCAGGATCGCCCCGCCAACGCGCCCGCGTCCGATCAGCCGAAGTACTATACCGTTCCAGCTACGCGTGATATCACGATTCAGGACCTGCTGACGCACGTGTCCGGGCTGGCGAGCGGCGGCCCGGCCAGCGCACACGAATTGCCAGGGTTGATCGATATGGTGGGCAGCCGAACACTCGCCGACATGATGCCGAAGTTCGCCGCTGCTCCGCTCGATTTCCAACCAGGGTCGCGCTGGACCTACAGCCCGCTGGCTGGATTCGACACGCTTGGACGAGTCGTCGAAGTCGCATCCGGCATGAGCTTCGATCAGTTCCTGAGAGAGCGCATCTTCACACCGCTGGGCATGAAGACCACGGCCTTCCATCCGGGAGACGATCGCTGGTCGAGCGTCGTGACGGCCTATCACCGCGCCGACGGCTCGCTGACGAAGACGCAGAACCCGAACCGTCTCCAGAGCAAGACCTATTTCTCCGGCGCGGGCGGTCTGGTCTCCACGGCTGAGGATTACGCACAATTCGCTTTGATGCTGTGCTCCGGCGGTCAGTGGAACGGCAAGCGACTCCTCAGCCCGAAGACGGTGGAACTGATGTCCTCCGTATTCGTGCCCGACACGCTCCCGGGGCGCGGGCCCGGCCGAGGCTATGGGCTCAGCGTCGAAGTCGTCAGCGACCCCATCGCCGCGGGCCACCGCGTTTCGAAGGGCAGCTTCGGTTGGGACGGCGCCTACGGTACCCACTTCTGGGTCGACCCGAAGGAAAAACTGATCGGCGTGATGATGATCCAGACCGACAACCCGGACCGTCAGGTGGACCGGGACTTCGAAAACGCCGTCATGCAGTCGATCGTGGAATAGACGCTTCAATTCCGCAGTGCGCACCGGGAAACCTGTTGAAGGCTGGGAGCGCTAACGGCGGGGCAGGCCGCGGTTCAATGTGTCTGAAACTTGCGCCGTTGTCGCATGGGCTCAGGAGAATCGAAATGACGAGTGGCTCGCGGTATAGGGGCAAGGCGCAACCCAGGCCGCTTCGCACACCAAAGTTTGTCGCTTGGGCAACAAGGGCGACCAGGGGGTCGCTTGCGGACGTGGGCGTCCGCCCCACAAAAGGCCGCAGCCCGGCAGACCGCGGGCCTATTCCCTATGGCGGCAAGCCGCAAGTGCAACCGAGTTGTACACGCGTCGCTTCGCGCCGCGAGCAGGCCAAAGGCCTACTCCACGATTCTTCGCGGGCCGCGAAGACTTTGACTGTAAACTCCAGGGGGCTGCTCCCTACGGGAGGTCACACGGCGCGAACCGCTTTGGACTTAGGGTTCGCCCGCCCGGGCCGGGTTGGAATCCGCGAAGTAACCGGCCGGGCCGTGCACTGGTATCTTCTCCGTCCCGGGCGACTTCGGTTCCATGGACGAACGTGTGCCGGTAGCCCCTGGCACGCTGCACGATCCGTTTTCCGCCCGCCGGAAGATCGTGTACGACGACTGGCCGCTCGAGCGTCAGGTTCGCGAAGTCGATAACATTGAGGTCGGCGCGATAGCCCGGGGCAATCACTCCGCGGTCATGTAATCCGTAAGCCCGAGCTGTCGCCAAGGTTTGTTTGTAGACCAGGAACTCGAGCGGCAGTTTCGGGCCGCGCGTTCGATCGCGCGCCCAAATGGTGAGAAGGCTGGTCGGCGAACTGGAGTCGCAGATGTACCCCACGTGGGCGCCGCCATCGGCGATACCGCAGACCGTGTTTCGGTTCACGAGCATCCGGTACACGACACTCAGATCGCCGCTGCAGTAATTTTCGAAGGGGTGCAGCAGGAGATTCGTACCTCCGTTCTGCAGTAGCAATTCCAGAGCGAGATCGAAAGGATCGCGGCCAACTGCTCGAGCGCGGTTGGCGATGCTGGCCGCGAAGTCCGGCTCGTAGTTCAAGGGCTCGCCAAGCTCGAAGGTGCGCTCCAGGATCCTCGTCATATCGCGAGTGTAATCGTCATCGGGACGATCTTCGACCAGCCGCCGGCGCAGGTCGCCATCGTTGACAATCCGGGCGATGCGCGCGTGGTGATCAAGCGGCTCCAGGGAGTGCCACAGGGGGTGGGTGAGAAAGGGATGCCTGGAGGCCTGGAGGCCCAAAAGGATGCCGATCGGGCGCGATCCTACCTGCGCCGTAAAGTCGAGCCCGGCGGCACACGCTTCGTCCAACGACAGGAGCGTCTCGCTCCAGCGGTCGGGCGCGATATCCATCTGAACCAGCAGCAGCGACAAGGGCTGCCCGGCAAGTTCCGCGGCTGCGCGCAGAAGGGTGAACTCTCCAGCGCCGAAGTCGGAGTTCACCTGGATCACGCCGCTGCCGGCGCGTTTCATGGCGCGAGCGATTCCGGCGAGTTCCGGTTCCGCGGCGCTGAGGGAAGGCGTCGGCCGGCCATCGGCGGCGCGGTGCTTGGTGGTGCGGGACGTGCTGAAGCCGAAGGCGCCGGCCGCCAGGGCTTCCTCGAGGAGGTGACCCATCCGCGTTATTTCGTCTTCGGTCGGGCGTTCTCTATGATCCGCGCCGCGATCGCCCATCACGTAAAAACGCAGCGGCGCGTGGGGCAACTGGACTCCAACATCCATCACGCGCGGCGATTCCTCGAGGACGTCGAGGTACTCGCCGAATGTTTCCCAACGGAAGTCGAGTCCTTCCGAGAGTACGATCTCGGGTATGTCTTCGACCCCTTCCATCAGGTTAATGAGATAAGTCTCGCTACCGGGGCGAACCGGGGCGAAGCCTACCCCGCAATTGCCGAAGATGGTCGTCGTCACCCCGTGCCACGATGAGGGCGTCATGGCCGGGTCCCAAGTTGCCTGACCGTCGTAGTGCGTGTGGATGTCGACCCACCCCGGCGTTACCAGCAAACCTTCGGCATTCACTTCACGGCGCGCACCACCGGCCTTGGGTTCGAGCGCCGTAATCAATCCGTCGTCGATCGCGACGTCCACCTGGCGGGGTGCGGCCCCGGTCCCATCAATCAACGTCCCATTGCGCACAACCAAGTCATGCATGGATATTCCCTTTCGCGGGTCTCGGCAAAGCCTTACCCTCTTGGCGGTTCGGGCAATAAATGAGTCTGAAATCCCAGGTTGAACTCCTAGCCTAGCAGGCTGCTGAAGAAACTTTCCGGCACCGTTCCCTCACGGTCACGGCTCAGTAATTTCCGGTACCGATCCCTTCACGGTCACGGCTCAGTAATTTCCGGTACCGATCCCTTCACGGTCACGGCTCAGTAAGTCGTTCCGTATTAATTAAGCAAGCTCGGGTTCAGTGGCCCGGAGCCGGCGCGGCGGTGGATTGCGGAGTTGACGGTAGCCACAAAGGCAATTTTCTCTCACGATTGAGCTTTTGCGTCGCTGCGCGATCCACTTCCGTCATTGAAATCCGCATGTCCCGATCGTCCGGATCGATGTAATGCAGCATACCGTCTGAGGTCCCGACCACCACGGCTATGGCTGACCGGGTCGAGCCGTTTTTCAGGACAATTCCCAAGGTTGGCGGTTCGCCTTCAGCCGGTGCGGCAGGCCCAGGGGCTGACTGTGCATAGTTAATGATCACAGAATGGGCTTCACGCGGCGGTTCCTGGACGATCGGTGGCGGAGCCGGTTGCTGAACGACGATGACAATCGGCTGGGGTGAATATCCGTAGGGGGCACCGACGTCATAGGGCAACCCGTAATCACCGTAGGCGGCACCGTAAGGGATCACGAAGGGACCGCGATGGAACTGGCCCTGCCGAAGACCGCTCCGAACGAAGCCGCTCCGGCCGAAACCAAAGCCGGCTCCACCTCTATATTGGGCGCTCGCATCACCTACGAGAAGCGCAAACAGGCTCAGCAAAATGGTCCGCGGCATGACCGGAAGCCTCCTAAAGTAGGAGTATAGCGCCGATCGCTGTCCGCAAAATAAATGGACTGTTCCGCAAACGGCGATAGCCGCCTCTCCAGAAACAGCGCCGCTGGGAGGCTGCTCCGCAGCCGCTCGGCTTTGGCCATTTGAATTTCAACTTCTAGCGAAGCAGCGGGCACGTGTAATGGGGAAAGCACGTTTCTCCGGCTTCGTCTCGAATGGTCGAGCGAAAGGCAAAGCCGCAGAAAGACTCGCAACCCAGGCAGCTTCGCACACCAAAGTCAGTCGCTGGAGCGACAAAAGCGACCAGGGGGTCGCTTGCGGACGTGGGCGTCCGCCCCACAAAAGACCAAAGCCGAGAGGCTGCTCTGCAGCCGGCAGACCACAAAAAACGATGGTCTGCCCCACGATATATCCGGTTATTCTCTGGCCGGGGGATTCATAGGGCCTGGCTGCGCTTGACCGAGAGATAGAGGGCGGCGAGGTCCGCGGAGATGCTCTCGGGGCGCAGGATGGCGAATTTCAGGCCCTGGCGCTCGAGCTTTTTTTTCAGTTCCGTGCGGTCCCGGAAGGCGAGGTGACCGGCGAGGCGCTGGTAGACTTCATCCGTACCGGCTGGTAATTCGCCGGCGAAGAGCGGTTGATCCGACGACTGCTGCGGCGTCGCGACGATTACCAGATGACGCCGCGCAATGGCCCCGCAGTGCCGGCTGAAGGTTTCGGCGAGGAGCGGATCGTCGAGCGCGGTGAGGAAGATCAGCAGGGCGCGGCGCTGCAGCCGCATCTGGATGAAGGTGAAGACTTCTTCGAAACTGGGCGACACCGGGCGCGGCTGCAGATCGTAGATGGCGTTGCGGCACGCGAGGAAGTGGGTCATCCCGCTACGGGCGCGGACGAACTGCTCCACTTTGTCGCTGAAGGTCAGCAGGCCGAAGTGATCGCCCTGGCGGTCGGCGGCGATGGCGAGAACCAGCGCGGCGTTCACGAATTGTTCCAGCGCGTCGGCCCGTGCGGTGAGGCGCGACGAATCGACGATCACGTAAACTTCCTGCGTCCGCTCGATCTGGAACTGCTTGCTGATGGGCCGTCCACGGCGGGCGGTGGCTTTCCAGTGGATTTCGTCGAAACTGTCGCCGGGCGCGTAGTCACGGAGTTTCTCGAACTCGCGGCCTTTGCCGAGCTGGCGCTGCAGGTGCATGCCGCCGAGCGACCGGCGCAGGAACGCGGCCGCGGTCTTGTCGTGCCGCAGGTTGGGGTAGACGCGGATGAGCGTGCGGATGGGGCGTATGGAGCGGATCGACCAAAGGCCTAACGGCGAGGAGGATTCGAGGTAGCACTCGTGGAGTTGGTAGTCGCCGCGTTTTACCGGGGTACAAACAAAGACAGACTGAAGTCTGTCACACAAGATTTCTTTAGGGAAATCGGCGTTGACGACGAGGTCCGGCGCCGCGTGCTCCAGCTTGATGGTGAGCTTGGATTCGCGGTCTTTGGTCCAGCGGATTCCCGGAGGGAACTCGACGGTAACTAAGGCGAGAGCCCGCGTGCCGAGGATGGCGTCCGTGATGACGAAGAGCAAGAGAATGGCGAGCACCGCGGCAACCGGGAGCGCGAGTGAAGGCACGACCCACGCCGCGGTCAGCAGCGGGAGAGCTACGGCCGCTGACAGAAGGATCAGCCTGGTGCGGGGAGCCATCATCTGGGCACCGGAACTTTCTGCAGGATTTCCTGGATGACTTCGCCGGCCGTCACGCCTTCGATCTCGGATTCGGGCCGCAGAATGAGGCGGTGTTCGAGGACCGGCCGGGCCATACCGCGGACATCGTCCGGAGTGACGAAGTCGCGCTCGTCGATGGCAGCCACGGCGCGGCTGGCCAGCAGCAGCGCCTGGGTGGCGCGGGGACCGCCTCCGGCCAGGATGCTCTCGTGCGAGCGGGTCATACGGATGACGTCGACCAGGTATTCCATCAGTTCCGTGCGCAGCGAGACCAGATCGAGACAGGCACGCATGGCTTCCAGGTCGGCCTCGCGCAAGACCGGCTGAACTTCTCCGCGCAACAGGACCGTTTCCGGGGCATTGCCGCTGAGCATGCGGGTGGCGAGCTCCAGCTCATGTTCGCGGCTGGGCGGCGACATCACGATCTTCATCATGAAGCGGTCCTTCTGGGCTTCGGGCAGCGGATAAGTGCCTTCCGATTCGACCGGGTTCATGGTAGCAAAGACTGTGAAGTTGGGCGACAGAGTGTAGGTCTGGCGATCGATGGTGACGGCGCGCTCCTGCATAGCCTGCAGTAGGGCCGATTGCGTCTTGGCCGGTGCGCGATTGATCTCGTCGGCGAGGAGGAAGGTGGTGAAGACCGGGCCGGGGATCAGGGTAAATTCGTTGCGCTGGAGGCTGAAGACGTTGGTTCCGGTGATGTCGGCGGGCATCAGGTCGGGCGTGAACTGGATGCGGGCGAATTCACAGCCCATGGTCTGCGCGAAGGTGCGGGTCAGCAAAGTTTTGGCGACGCCGGGTACGCCTTCGATGAGGCCGTGGTTGCGCGTCAGGATGACCACCAGCGACTGGCGGATCACTTCTTCCTGGCCGATGATCACGCGTCCGACTTCGGTCTTGACGCGGGCGAGCGCCGATTGAAGCTGCTCCAGGCTGGCATTCATGATGGGTTTGGTTTGGCTCCGAGGATCTGCTGGATTTGGGCGTAGGTTTGCGCCGGGTTCCGGCGGCCGCTTTCGGCCAGGTCGATGGCGGTTTGCAGGCCGGCGCCGGCTTTGCGTCGATACATTTTACGCCACTCTTCTACACAAGTGGCCAGGATATCGTCACGGCGGATGTTACGGCGCAGCAGGTTGAGGAAAGCGGCTGCACTGTCTTCTCCCGTGACTGCCTTCACAGGCTGCAGCCTGTCCGGCGTTGGAGGGAAGCCTGCCGCACTCTTCCAGATAAAGAGCGATGCGAGCAGTACCAGACCCAGCACCAGACCTTGCAAGCGATAGTGGCGCGCCAGTGCGGCGATGCTTCCGGTTTCCTCAATGCCGAAGTGCGTTTCGTCGAAGATGGCCTGATGAACCGGGCCGATGAGGGTCGCAAGGAAGGTGGTCTGACGATCTTCCACCATGGCCGCGTTAGTGAGCAGAAAGGGATTGGTCAGCAGCACGAGGGTTCCCTTGCCCATGGTCTTCCGGATGACGACGGGTCTACCGTTCTCGACGCGGAGGGTATCCCAACCCTGCGATTGGGAGAAGTACATGGGCCAGCCCGGCGTCAACTGGTCCTCTTCTTCGTCGCGAAAATCGGTCTGGCTGACGAAGGCGAGGCGGACGCCCCAGGGCTTGAGCGCGTCTTCCACCGGTTCCTGGCCAGATTGAATCCAGCGGCTGCGATGCGGCAAGAGACCGATGATCACACGGTTCCCTGTTTCAGCGAGTTCATTCATATCGCTGAACCATTGTCCATCGGCACTGACTGAAGCGGGCACGATACCGAGCAGCAGGATGGCGGCGTGGTTGAAATGCACGGTGCCGAGCGGTTGGATGTTGCGATCCGCGGTCATGCCTGGAGATCGCCGAAGAGCTTGGTAGACGACGCTCGTTCCTTCCGGCAGCGTGCGGTAGGAGGAGAATGCCGGATAGCTATCGGGCTGTTGGGCACGGCGCTGGAGGATGGATGCGAGTCCGGCTACGGCGGCGCAGGAAACGGCGATTATGGCGAGGATCTGGCTCGAACGGCTGCTGCGCAGCCTGGCAGACCACGAAGAACGATGGTCTGCCCCACGGTCCGGGTTACGAGGCATGGGATCGTATCCTTCCCAGATTGTCGCGGAAGCTTTGGAGTTGCTCCGCCGTGACTTGGTGGAAGCCGTACCAGGACCGCTCGAACGAACGGATGTTGGAACGGAAGATCCGGGTCAGTCCGGAGTCACGGGAACGGCGGCGGAGTTCGCCTTCGTAATCACGGTTGCTCTTACAGGCATGGACGGTCAGCAGCCCGCGGTGATTCAACAGAGCTAGCGTCCCGAGGTACAGGGCGCGCAGGGCCAGGCGGAGGTCGCCGGAATTCGCGTAGCGCTCGGCCATCCGCAGCCACTCGTCTTCGGGAAGATCGCTGGCCAACAAGGCTTCACTCGAGAGATTCACGGTGCGCGGACCGGCGACAGGGGCCGGCGCGGCCGTCTTCCTGCGGGGACCAAACTTCCAGAGAAGAACCAGCGCCAGAGCCATGATGGCTATGCCGATGAGGTAAAAGACTGGCCGCACGGCGGAGGATTTGCCGGGCTGCGTTCGGTCGACGGCCGGGACGGTGTGGCGGAGCGCGCTCGCGATCCAGTCCAGGAGATCGGACCAGAGATCGGTGATGGCCTTCCAGCCTTTCTCGATGAGGGCCACGGCGCGGTCGACGGTGTCGATGAACCAGTCTTTCTTCTCCGCTGCGGAGGCGGGCGGCGGGTTGCGCCAGTTGTACTCGCGGGACTGGAGGGTCTGGTCGATGGCCTGGTCGAGATTGGCGCGGTTCAGAGTTGGCGCCGGCGGCGCGGCTGAGAGGCTTAAGCATGTCACACAAAGCAGCAACAGCGGGGCCAGACGTTTCAGGCGGACCAGCAGGTCTTCCCCGGTGCGCAGTCCTTCCCATTGGAAGGCGCGGACGATGTAGACGGCTTGCAGCAGCGGGTCGAAGCACAGCCAAGTCAGGGCGAGGATGATGGGTAACTGGATTCCCAGCGCGGCAGTACCTCGCAGGGTGAAGATACTTTCATAGCCGGTGAAGATCTTCACGAGCAAGGGAGCGAGGATGACTGTCGCGGCCACATCGACGAGAACTGCCACGCCGAGGAGATTCAGGATGGCGAGGACGAACCAGTTCTCGCGCTGCCATACGATGCCGGCTTTCCAGGCTTTGGCGGTGGCATCGAGCGGGGAGAGCCCTTCGGCGGCAAATAGCGTGAGGCTGCGATAGAAGGCCGTGGCGTAGGCGAGGGGAAGGAGGCTGACTATCGCCAGCGGCATCGCGACCAGCCTGGTGCCTTCGAAACAGGCTAACCACCAGCCCTGCAGCGGCATGACGCCGGATGCCGCGGTGAGGCTCAGGCGGCGGCGGAGGTGTCCCGAGAAAATCTGCCGGCAGCGGTAGAACCAGACCAGCAGGGCGACCAGACAGAGCGCCGCGATTACCGGGTTATGGGCGGCACTGTCCGGGCTGGAGAATTCATTGGAGACAAAGAGCAGGCCGATGATCAAGGGCGCAGTTCCGGCCAGATAGCGAAGCCAAACCGATGCGGGCGCATGTTGCAGGAGGTCGAAGGCCTCCTCCAGCGTGTCGAGCGGACCCGGGGCTGTCAGCGGGCGTGCCATACGCGATACGATTGATCGGCTCCACTTCTCAAGGTAAGGTACTGAGCGGAAGCATAGTACACCACCCAGGCGGTCAGCAAACCGGCGACAGCCATGAAAGCTCCAACGGGGAAGCGAATGTGCCGCGGCCGGCGGTCGTCCCGGGCCGCGTGCAAGCGCAGACAGGCGGAGCAAAGATAACGGTCGTCATGTTCGGTGACACATTCGCGGCAGAAATCGCGCCGGCACGAAGGACAACGGACAATGGCTTCCCGTCCGGGATGATTAAAGCACTGCTGGCGAGCGAGATCGCTCATGCTGGCGGAACTCCGGTGACGCCTCTCGATTGGCTCAGAGCCAGGATCAGCCCCGGTATCGCAACCGTTGTGTCGAGGATGATTTCGACGATCCCGAGGGGTCGCATGCCGGGATAGGCCAGCACATTTTCAAAGGTCTGGTGATAGAACTGCTGGTCGAAAGACTCCAGCAAGACACTGCCGTACAGCGCGGCTGCGACGACCAGCAGTCCGGCGAGAACCAGCATGCGGAGTGCACCTCCTCCTTTATGGCGACGCTTGCCACGGCTCAGATCGACGATAGAGATGGTGGCGCAGACTGCGAGCGCTATCATATTGATCACGTTTGGAATGTTGAGCGACCGGGAGTCGGAGGTGCGCAACTGTAACCAGGTTATCCCAGCGTCGATCAGAACGAAAACAAAGATGGCGACCGTGGCCCAACTGAACCTCCCGGCCGGTAACGCGGGGGCAAGCGTGTCCGGATTGCGATCGGCAGCGGTGGAGGATTCGGCGAGGGTGAAGGATCGCTCGACCCACCCTTCCGGCAGACTGCCCTGAGCGGCGATGATCCGGGGTGTGACCTGGTCGACAAACTGCCGTGCGGAACGAAGCCGAAAAAGCGAATTCAATTCGACCTTACTGACGCGGGTGATCAGGTGACAGGTGCAGCTTTGGAACATGGACGCCACATAAAGATAGACGACGATCGCGGCAAGGACGGCTACGGCAGGCCAAAAAAGAACGGGTCGAGCCGGCCTGGCGACCAGCGCGAAGATGAGAGAAGCAACGGCGATCACGATCCAGTAATACGGGAGCACCAATCGGGGCGTCTTACGGATGACGATGGTCTGGATATCGGGCAGGTAAAAGCGCTTGTAGGTTTCCGAAAAACGGGTGGAATCGACCATAAGCAGATGGTCAGGGCCGAGCCACAAAGTGTTGCGGCGGAGAAAGCCGCGGAAGTCGCCGGGCAGTTTGTGATAGTCACCTGGGGACATGGGTCAGAACCCCTTTGCGGAACTGGTAGACCACGAAGATGATCAGGGCGATCCAGCCGGCGATCTGAATCACGGAAAAGATCATGGCGAGCACCAGGCGGAACTTGGTATGGCGGCGGACGATGCTGGATGGCCGGTTCCAGTAAGCAAGGGAAAAAAACAGCGCCGCGGGAGCGGTCACCAGGGACGGGTAGAAAAACAGGACCGGCCAGGTGGATAACGCGAGGGCGATGGAATCGTGCAGGGTACGCTGATTCTCCAGGTTGACGACACGCTTGCGGGTGCGTCCGGCTTCGATGCACTCGGGACACCAGACCGCGCCGGATAACTGGACGCTGCAGAGCGCGCACAGGAACCGTCCGCACTGGCTGCAGGGAGCGGCGGCACGTTTGGAGGCATGATAGAAGCAAGTGGCGTCACCGATACCCGCGGCCATCCCGGCGGCGGTGGGGACCGATGGCGGCGTGAACATGGCGGGGAAGACGAGCACCATGGTCTCGGAACCGCAGAGGGGACAGGCGCGGAACTCACGGGAGGAGTTGCCTGATTCCAGAACATCGTTAGAGAGCGGAGAACCGCACCCCGTGCAGCGGATTGCCACTCTTGGTCCTAGGCAGTGCGAATCACGCGAGTGCCGGCGATGTAGTCATGGAGGGCGCGTTTTTCCGAATCAAAGGCGGCCATGATGTAGCCGATCATCAGCGTGATGCCGCTGAGGTATTTGGCGAAGTAACGTCCGATGGCGCGTCCCCACGAGATGCCGCCGCCATCGGGGGTGATGACCTTCAGTTTAAAAATCATCTTGCCGGGCGTAGCGCCGTACTGAACCAGGAAGAACGCTTCATAGAAGAGTGAAATGCTGACGGAGATGATAAAGTTTATCCCGATGAAGCCCATCATGGCGCCGAGGTCGCGGGGGTTCGTGATGCGCGTGCCGGTAACCGACTGAATGGCAAAATTGACGATCCAGAGAGCGATGCCGTCGATGAATATAGCGGCAAAGCGGATCCAGAACCCGCCGTAGACGCGCGCACCGGCCACCTGTCCGGTCTCACGGAGACGTTGGGCGTAAATGTCCTTACAGTTGGCGCAGACGGTGGCGGCGCCGAAGCGCACCATCTCTTCGCCGGGGTAGGGGCGGCCGCATTGAGTGCAGTAGAGAGTTAGACTCGCAACCGCGGCAACAGGAGCGATGGCGGCGGCTACGTAAGGCTGAATTTGTTCCTGGACGGGGACAGGTTCCGGCGTCGGAGCGACTTGCGGCTCCACGCGAACTTCGGCGATAACCGGGACTGGAGGCGCGGCGGCTGGCACGACAGTTGAATAGGGACGCCAGTCGGACATCCCTTCGCACCAGACCAGAGTGTCAGGCCGGACAATTGCCTGGCCTGCCAACCGGCTCAATTCGGCTTCTTCCACGGGGCCCTGACGAGCACCATCCTTCACGTAGTACCAGACCATATTTGGTCACCTCGACCTGATGCCACACAGTGTACCAGCAGCCACGGGATTCCAAGACGCGAAAACCGGTGGAATGCCTGGTGCGGTCTACTGCCCTGCCGCTTCGGCGATGGCCGGTGGATTGGCCAGCTTCCTGGCCCCGGCTTTCTTCACCCGCGCATCCTTTTTCGTAGCCTTGGCCGGTGCGGCCTTCTTCGCGGCAGCTTTTTTGGGGGACGCTTTCTTCGCTGGAGCCGCTGCAGCTTTTTTCAATGCCCAACGTTCCTTCAGGGCTTTGACGATGGCCGCCCGGCCGGCCGCACTCAGCTTTCGCTTGGCCTTTCCAGCTTCCGGAGCAGCAGGCGTTGCCTCCGTGTCGCCTTTAATCCTGGCCCATCGTGCTTTTTGCGCTTCGGCCATCCTTCTGCGGACGGCAGCACTCCTCTTGTTGCCTGTTGTCTTTTTAGGCTCGGAGGAAGGTGCGCCGGGGGCTGGTGAACTACCGCCGTCCAGCATGGCCTGGACTTCGCTAATCTTGGCATCGATGCGCTGTTTGTCCAGTTGGAATCCGGCAAGAGCAGCTAATAGTATGTCTCGTGAAAGTGTGGAAGCGGGCATAGTCGGTCCTATTGTACTGCGAAGGAAGGTGTCCAGACTAGCAACTGCTATGAAGCGATGCAAAAACGACTGCAGTCGAAGAGAATTTCGATCGCATACGAAGAGCTCACCCCGGTTGTCTCTACGCCAGGTCCGCAATTTGAGTGGGCACCCAGGACCGCAGTTTCCAGTCCCCGACAGCCGCAGGGCGGTTGGCGTTCCTAATCGGAATTTTGAAGCTGAAACGGCCGCCCTTCGGCATACAAACTCCTTGGATGCGAAGGCCAGTTTATCTTTGTTGCTCTTCTCCCCTGGGCTCCTTTTCTCTGCGACCTCCGCGCCTCTGCGGTCCACCCCAGCGTCCGGTTCAATGATTAACCGCAGAGACGCAGAGGGCGCAGAGGGAGCATCTATCGCGACCCAACTGCTAATGCGGCGAAACGCCAACGCGCAAGCGGAGCCGCCATCGAAATTACCACAGACCGTGGCCGAAGTATTGGACCGGCACGTGACGCTGCAAGTGGAATCGATCGACCGCATGTATTTGAACGTAATCGTAGGCCGATTGCAGATCCTGGAGGGGGCACTTCGCTTCCTTCGTGTCCAGAGGAAAGCCAAAGTCCTTTCCACTAAAGTCGTGGAGCCGATGACGCGGGCTTTCGTCCAAGCCATCGAGCAGTTTGCCACAGACCATCAGATTCCATTGATTACCTTCCAAAAGGGGCAACGCAAAGATGATGTAGCCGCTGGGTTCCGGGCCAAATACCCGAACCGTGAAGGCGTGGTTTTCATTGGCAAGGCACAGGAGAGATGCACGGTCTATCGCACCGAGAAACGGCACAATCCCAAGAACCATACCAGCTATGCCTGGATCGTCATAAATGCTTGACAGGAAATCTGCTAAGCTTATCTGTACAGGTAAACTTCATATATGATAGGCTCAGTACATGAGTGATCGACCCGGCATCTCTTCACCTGAGCGCGCCTCCGCATTGGCGCTGGAACTGCGGACCTCGCTTGGCAAGTTGAAGCGCAAGCTGCGCGGCCAGGCGGGGCACGAAGACCTCACCACCTCTCAGGTATCCGTACTGCTTTGCCTGGAAAAGGACGGGCCTGCCACGGTGTCGAATCTCGCTCGGGCGGAAGCAATGCGTCCGCAATCCATGAGTGCGGTCATGGCTCCACTGGAGGCCGCTGGCCTCGTCAGTGGCACGCCCGATCCGAACGACGGGCGGCAGACCCTGTTCTCATTAACCAAAATGTGCCGAAAGCGTATCCAGGAGCGCAGAGTGGCGAAACAGGATTGGCTGACCAGAACCATCCAGACCAGGCTCTCTGCTCAAGAGCAGGAGAAGCTCGCGGCAGCTCTTGAAATCCTGGCCAGACTCGTCGAGGACTAACGCTCTTCATTTACTGATCGCAGACGAGCAAGTCCGCTATAGAAATTGTCTTCAGGAGAACAATCCATATGTCCCTCACGGCGCTCGACCCCAAAACCGCTCTGATTGTCGTCGACCTTCAGCAAGGCATCATCGGTTCACCGTTCATCCACCCCATTGCGGGTGTGATCACACAGACCGGCTCCCTCATCGATGCGTTTCGCCGGCGCCACCTGCCCGTCGTGCTCGTCAATGTCGCGGGCGGAGCGCCAGGTCGAACGGAACAACCGAGACGTCATCAGACACTGCCCGAAGGTTGGGCCGATCTGATTCCAGAATCAGGTCAGCAGCCCAGTGACATTCTTGTGACAAAGCGAACATGGGGAGCATTTGCGAGCACGGACCTGGAGGCCCGGTTAAAGGCAATGGGCGTTACGCAGGTCGTCATCACAGGTGTCGCGACTGGAACCGGCGTAGAAGCCACCGCGCGCCAAGCTTATGAGCAGGGCTTCAACGTCACCCTGGCGACCGATGCCATGACCGATGTGCGCCCGGAAGCGCACGAATACAGTCTCAAGCACGTATTTCCTCGCCTTGGCGAGACTGGTTCCACCCGGGACGTCCTTGATTTACTCGCGAAGAGGAGCGCTTAACAATGAACTGGCTACATCTCGTGTCCTACTTTTTCGGAGGCCTGTTGCTGGCCAACGCCGTGCCGCATTTTGTTAGCGGCATTATGGGAAGACCCTTTCAGACACCGTTCGCAAAGCCTCCGGGAAAAGGTCTCTCGTCCTCGATAGTGAATGTTCTATGGGGCTTCGCGAATTTCGTGTTCGCCTATGTGCTTCTGCTGCGCGTCGGCCAGTTCGATCCGCGATCCAACGCCTGCATCGCGCCGTTTGCGGCTGGCGCACTCCTCGTCGGCCTGCTGTCAGCAAGGCATTTCGGTGAGTTTCACGGAGGCAACACCCCGGAGCGCCCATGAGGAATCCGCTCGCCGGAGCTTTTCGCGCTCTGGAGAACTTCAACTTCCGTTTATGGACAGCGGGCGGTCTGGTATCGAACATCGGGACCTGGATGCAGCGCGTGGCGCAAGACTGGATCGTGCTAACGCAACTGACTCACCATGACGCGACTGCCGTCGGCATTGTCACGGGCCTGCAGTTCGCTCCGCAGCTGCTGTTGCTGCCCTGGAGCGGTTTGGCAGCGGACCGTTTCAACCAGCGCAAGCTGCTGATGCTGACGCAAGCATCCATGGGTGTGCTGGCGACTGCGCTGGGAATCCTGACGATCTCCGGTTACGTCCGGCTTTGGCATGTTTATGTGTTCGCCTTTGTCTTTGGCGCCGCTGCGGCACTGGATGCGCCAGTGCGGCAAACCTTTGTTGGGGAGCTGGTGGGTGACAAGCACCTGCCCAATGCAGTCGCGCTCAACTCGACCTCGTTCTTCGCCGGCCAGATGATCGGCCCGGCTGTGGCCGGTCTGGTCATCGCAAAGATCGGGACCGGCTGGGCATTTCTCCTAAACGGGCTGTCCTTCGGCGCTGTTCTGCTCTCCATGTATCTGCTGCGCGTCCAAGAGCTCAGGACAAACGCGAGAGCTTCCCGTGCGCCGGGTGGCTTCATCGAAGGACTCCGTTATGTATGGGCTAGACCGGACCTCCGAGCGATCCTGGTCATGCTCTTTCTGATCGGCACATTCGGTCTGAATTTCCCGATCTTCATCTCTACCATGGCGGTGAATGTCTTCCATACCGATGCGCGCGGATTCGGTCTGCTGTCGTCGATCATGGCGATCGGCACAATGAGCGGAGCGCTTCTGGCGGCAGGACGCGACAAGCCAAATTTTGGGACGCTGCTCCTCGGCGCCGGAGTCTTTGGAATCGGTTGTACGCTGGCTGCGTTCTCTCCTGGATACTGGTGGTTCGCTGCGGCCCTCGGGCTGATCGGAGTGGCTGCCCTCACCTTGACGAACGCAACGAACAGCATGATGCAGCTTTCAACCAAGCCCACTATGCGCGGCCGGGTGATGGCGATTCGTGTGGGCGTGGCGCTCGGGGGAACCTCGATGGGGGCTCCCATCGTCGGCTGGGTCGCAAACCGCTTGGGTCCGCGGTGGGCCCTCGGTATGGGTGCGGCGTCAGGCTTCGCCGCTGCCATGGTGGCACTCTGCGTCATGGCGCAGCGGGAACCTCTGGCTGGGCAAAGTGAACTCGCCGAGTCTTGGCACTCACGCGATGCCCCGTCGTCGTGAGCGATCAATCGCCCATGCACTCATCACCGGGACCGATTACTCCTCGAAAGTCGCCGGGCGATGCGGCATTTGGCCGTGTAACGCCTACCGCTGGAAGTACGGTTACGGACCAGCAGTCCTCCCCACAGGCTGCTCCGCAGCCGGTAGACCACAAAAAACGATGGTCTGCCCCACGGCATTAGCCGTTGAGCGTCCAGCCGGCTCGATAGGAGCGTTTGAGGTATTCGTTGGCTTCGTCGAAATTGGTGACGCGGCCGGTGGCTGGGTCGTATTCGAGTTTCTTGCCGGCACGATGGGCGACCAGGCCGAGCAGCATCTGCTCCATCATCGAGCCGGAATAATCGAAGTCGCAATGGGTCTTGCTGCTGGTGCCGTGTACGACGCTACTATTCTTGCCTTTGCAGGCATCGATCCATTCGCGCTGGAAAACGTCTCCGGTGGCCGGGGGCGGTCCCGGGTTCCGGTCGTAGGCTTCGACAGCAGGATTGGGCAGACCCAAAGCCGCCGGGATTTTTCCGTCCACATACTGAACTACGGGAAAACCGCTGGGCCCGAGCTCGGCCGAGTTGGGCATCGCGGTAAAGCCCGGGGGAAGGGTGGGCCGATTCTGAGCGGCGCGCCGTTGAGGAGGAGCGGCCGCTTGCGTGATTTGTCCGGTGCCCTCAATCAGCGGAAGAAGCTCTTCCCGGCTGCGGCGTTTGTAGTAAGTGAAATCGCCGTCGTCATTGTTGGGAATGATGACGCGAGTGGTGAAATCGGCGAGGATTGCGCCTTTACTGCCTTCGAAAATCGCGCCGTTGGGGATGTTCTTGACGTCCAGATAATTCTTGGGAGGATCAGGCTTCAAACCGCCCTGATACCAGACCACTTTGACGGGCCCGCGCCAGCTGTTCGCGGGATGCTCGAAGATCGCCTTCAGTTTTACCGGACAGATATTCGGGTCGTACTTGTCGCTGACTTCCCGATCGACATCGGCCGAGATGGGCGCGCCGGCGTCAATCGAGTTCCACAGCAGATCCATGGTGTGGGCGCCCATATCGCCCATCTGGCCGACGCCGAAATCGCGATACATATTCCAGAAAAGGCAATTCATTCCTGGTGTCCCGCCAAAATACTGCGGGCTGTAGGGATGATAAGGCGACGGGCCGATCCACTGCTCGTAGTGCATAAAGGATGGCGCCATACCTTCGCCGGCCGGATATCCGGGCCGCGGAAGCTCGCGGGCGTCCCAACCGTGAATGGTATGCAGCTCGCCTACGGCCCCATCGAGAATCAGCTCACGCACGCGCTCAAAGTTGGGATAAGCGTGGCGCTGGGTGCCGTGCTGCGTGGCGATCCTGACTCTATTCTTGAGATAATTCGCGCGCACCGTGCGCACTTCATCCACGGTGATGCCGAGCGGCTTTTCGCAATAAACATTGAGGCCGCGATTGATCGCCCAGTTGGCGATGAACGCATGGTGATGATCCGCGGTGCAGATAACTACGGCTTCGATATCCTTTTGCTCGAGGCATTTTCGCCAGTCCCAGTAGGTCTTGGCCTTGGGGAAAATGTCGAGCGCCTCCCTGGTGCGGTTATCGTTCACATCGCACAGGGCCACTACGTTCTCATTCCTGAGGACGTTATAGTGCGCAGTTCCCCGTCCCCATACTCCCATGAGGGCGACATTCAATTTGTTGCTGGGGGCGTTCTGCCCCTTCAGCATGCCGCTTTTCAAAATCGTCAGGCCGACTGCGGATTTCAGTAGATCACGTCGTTGCATAGGTGCTTCCCGTGTCTATCATATACGCAAAAACATTTGGCCACGGATGAACACGAATGAACACGAATAGGGGAAAAGCCCAAAGCTTTATTGGATTTTCAGGCTGGCTATGTTGGATTGCTGACCGTCTGCGATCAGGTAGAGGCTGGCTTCTCCGGTTCCGGCGAGGCTTGATGGCACGGTGATGTTGATCTGGTCCAGCCCGGCAAAGGTTCCCTGGGGTCCGGCGTAGGCGACCGGCACCGACACTCCTGCAACATAAGCCTGGACGGATTTGGCTCCGCGAATTCCGGTTCCGTACAGCGTGATGTAGGCGGTGTCGGTTGAGGAGCCGAGCGGGATCGGGGTTTCCAGGCAACTGAAGGCTGCCGTCGCGCAGGAGAATAGCGCCAGGGGCGTAGTCGTTCCCGCGGCGCTGACGCGCGATGCAGCACCCGCGATCACTCCCGCACCGTTGCCGTTGGCGGTGAAGATGCCGGGCGCGACCGGGGCCACGGTGAAGGAACCGGTCAGGACCGTGGCGCCGCTTTGCATTACCTTTACAGTCGCCGGGCCCGACGCAAGGCCGGCCGGGATGAGGAAGTTAGCTTGTCCCGGAGAAACGTAGTCGAGAGGCGCCATCGCGACCGTGCCGGCGCTATCGGTAATCGCGATCGTCGTTCCGCCGAGGACCGTGGGCAGCGGCTGCGTCGAGGCTCCGATGGCCTGCGGAGCAAAACCCGAGCCGAAGGCCGAGACCAGTTGGTTGGGCGCGAGCGGGCCCGACTGGTAGCTCGCGGCGTGCACCAGAGTCGCGACAGCGGGGGTCAGCACGTCCGCCCGAACGACACTGAAGGGAGGAATCGTCACGGGGTTGGAGGAACTCGCCGTCCGGATCGCAACGGTCTGATTGGCGAAGGTGTTGGTGACCGTGGGATCGGTTCCGGAGATGTATTCGAGTGGAAACGGACCGGAGAGGGTGGTTCCGTTCAGTTGAATGGTAACCTGTTGCGCGGTTGCGCCCTTGTTGGTCACGACGACCGACAAGGCTCCGGAAGGCGTGGAGTAGGCTTGCGCGTATAGCGCCGGAATGGTTCCCAGGCCGGTGGCGGGAACCGTGGCTCCGCCCGTTACGGTGGTCTTGTCAGATAGGGTCGCGTTCTTCAGAACGCCGTTAACGATGCCGGGGCCCAGGCCTTGAGCACTGAAGAAATAGCCGAAATTGAGGGTGGAGGTGTCGATGGGCTTGCCGGCCGCGGCAGCCGCATTCACGTCGTTGTAATGGAAATCGTTCGCATTGACGCCGCTATCGTTGTAGATCGCGTGGGGTCCCACGACCAGCAGAGAGGGGACTTTGGACATGCGCATGATGAACTCGGCACAGTAGACGGCGCCCCACAGGGTCCCGGTAGTTACGCCCTGATTGGTGCCGCCGGTACCGAACGAAGTGTTGAATTCGCTGATGGCGAACAGCGTCCCCGGAGGATTGACGCCGGCCAGGTAGCCGGTGATGTAGGCATCGGTCTGGGTGGCGAGAATGGCGCTCTGGTCGGCCATCCAGTTGCTGAAGGCGCCGGTGCTGTCCGCCGGATAGAAATGATAGGAAACGGCGTCCCAGTATTTGTTGGCGACTCCCTCGATGGACTTATTCCACGGGGGATTGGCCGCAGTGGTTCTTCCGGGATCGTCAAAGAAGACAGAGACGATCGCGTTGGGATCGGCCGCTTTGATCGCGTCGTAATACGGTTTCACCTTGGTGACGTAGTCCTGGCCGCTGGAATAGAAAGTGGTCTGGTTGTAGGCTTCATTGCCGAGTTCCCAGACGGCTACGTGAATCCCGTTGGCCTTGGCGTAGGCGGCCATCAGACCCGCGGATTGGGGTGTGTCGGTGAAGGTGTTGAAGTCGACGACGATTTGAGCGCCCCATAGGTGGGCCTGATTGGCGGCATCGATAAACTTCGCGCCGCCTTTACCGGACAGCCAGTTAATTTGATTGCGGAGTCCGCTGCCGGTGGTGGTGGAAGGGTCGAACTGGTCCACCCAGGCGAGAGGGTCCTGGCCAGTCTGCCAATTAAATCCTTCGCTGTCGTCGCCGCCCGGGAAGCGGATCCAGCCGGGGTGAAGCTGGTTGGTCTGCGCGTTGAAATTATAGTCCCAATATTCGATGGGAATGGCTTCGTCGTCGTTGAAGCCGGAGAGTCCGGGGCGGACCGGGGTGGTCGTGGTGGTGTCGATGGCGATGGTTGCGGTGGTCTGGGCGAGAGCGGGAAGGGTAAAAGCTGCACAAAGTGCCACCACCGGAAAGAGGGTTTTGAGCAAGTGGGGCGTCCTCCGTCAACCAGGATATGTTATGGACGATACAGTTGCCAAGCTATCGAAGGTAAGTGTGTTGACGGAACTGAAGTCTCTCAAACGGCTGCTGCGCAGCCGGGCAGACCACAAAAAACGATGGTCTGCCCCACGGGAGGCATGCGAACGTCCACCAACTGATTGGGAGCTACATCGTGGTCGAGATCGACGCGGAGAAAGTTGGTTGTCAGCGCAACCCGGGGCTGCTCCAGCGTCACGGCGGACAGCGTCCGCCCAATCATCCGAGCACGAAACGCCAGCGCTTTGGCCTCGCCCACTTCGCGCAGGATTCGATTGCGCTCGCGGCGGATCTCGACCGGCACGACGCCGTCCAGGGTCACGGCTTTGGTTCCGGGCCGCTCAGAATAGGTGAATACGTGCAAATAGGTGAACGGCATGGCCTCGATGAATGCACGGGACTCTTCGAATAAAGCATCCGTCTCACCGGGGAAACCGGTCATGACGTCGGCGCCGATGGCGGCATCGGGCATCAGACGGCGCGCCTTTTCGACGCGGGCGGCATAATGTCGCGGACGATACTTCCGGTGCATCCGGCGAAGAATGGCGTCTGACCCTGACTGCAGCGGCGCATGTACGTGCTGCGCGACGCGCGGGGATCCGGCCATGAGTTCCAGCAATTCGTCGGAGAAGTCCATGGGCTCGACCGAACTGATGCGAATGCGATCGATCGCGGTCTCGTCCAGAAGACGGCGCAGCAGGTCCACCAGGCGCAGCGTACTGCCGGGCTCGCGTCCCCAGCGGCCCAGGTTGATGCCGGTCAGCACGACCTCGCGATAACGGTCCTGCATCGCACGCATTTGCGCGACCACCTGATCCGCCGGCGAGAAGCGGTTGCCGCCGCGCACGAACGGGATTACGCAGAAAGAGCAGCGATTGTGACAGCCGTCCTGAATCTTGAGATTGGGCCGCGCGCGTTCCGGGTTGGCAAATGTGCCCGCTGCGAGGATCGGGAAAGTCAGCAGATCCTGGCGGGCGAAGACATCGCCGACCAGGACCTGTCCGCCCACCTGACCATGGTACGGAGCGCTCTGATCCAGGATATTGACAATTTCAGTCTTGTGAGAATTCCCTACCACCCACTCGACGCCGGGTAATTCCGCCAGTTCGGCGGGCGCGCGCTGCGCGTAACAGCCGGTTACCAGAACGCGAGCGGCGGGATTCTCGCGGTGGACGCGGCGGATGGTCTGGCGGACGTCATAATCGGCGGAGGCGGTGACTGTACAGGTATTCAGGATCACCAAATCGGCGGCGGAACGGGCACCGGCAGGATGCAGGCCACGGGCCGTCAAGCCGACCTGGAGCGCGGCGCCATCGGCCTGGGAAGCCCGGCAACCGAAATTCTGAACGAAGAACGTGTCCGCCAAGATTCCATTATCGCGTGCCCCGGCGGGGAGTGTACGAGAGTTCCGGAAAGCCCCCACAAGAAAGTTTTCCAAAACAGTTGCATTTTTCTTTATATTCAGGCACGATGATAGGTTTTCCTCCTGACATTCGGATAACGCCGGAATGCGCATAAGAGTTCTCTATCACGACCATTGTTTCGACGGCGCCGCCTCCGCGGCTATCTTCAGCCGCTTCATCCGCGGGACATTTCATCCGGATGCAGAGTTTTTCTACACCGGGATGGCCCACAAGGCCTCGCAGCTTTTCGAAGACAGGCTCTTCGATGGCGACGAAAACGCCATCGTCGATTTCAAATACTCCAATAATCCCCGCCTGACGTGGTGGTTCGATCACCATCAGAGCGCCTTCCTCACGCCTGAGGACGCGGCACACTACCGCCGTACACGCACGGAGAAGAAGCTGTACGATCCGAGCTACAAGTCCTGCACCTGTTTCATTCGCGACGTCGCGCGGGACAAGTGGAACTTCAACGCGCCGGACCTGGAAAACCTGGTGAAGTGGGCCAATGTGGTGGACGGCGCGTTATACAAGGATGCCAAGACGGCGGTCGAACTGGGCGAAGCGGCCATGAAGCTGACGCTGGTGATCGAGGGGTCGAAGGGCTCCGATATGGTGCAACGGATCATCGGCTACATGCAGCACATGACGCTCGACGAGATTGTCGCGCAGCCGGACGTGCAGGCGCTGTTTCAGCCGTTATGGGAACGGCACCAGCGCTCGATCGACATGATCCGGGAGCGCGCCCGGCAGGAGGATGGCGTGGTCACCTTCGACCTGACGGGTTATGATCTCGAAGGCTACAACAAGTTCATTCCCTATTATCTCTATCCGACGAGCGTCTACACGGTAGCGGTGAGTCCGTCGAGTTTTCGCACCAAAATTTCGGTGGGCTCGAACCCGTGGGCGATCGAGGAGCCCAAGCACAATCTGGCGACCATCTGCGAGCGTTATGGAGGCGGCGGACACGCGCGGGTCGGAGCGATCAGCCTGGAGCCCGGGGCGCTCGACGAGGCGCGGAAGGTAGCGAAGGAGATCGTGGAGGAGTTGAAGAGCTAGTTGTCCGTTGTCCGTTATCAGAACGTTACTTCGTGACTGAAAACGGATCAGATCTGACGGAGGTCGTGATTGGCGCTGGTTTCCTGGAGAAGGTCTACGAACGAGCTCTGATCCAGGAGCTTGCTCTACGGGGTGTCTGCGTCAAGGCTCAGGTTTCATTCCCTATACCTTACAAAGGGAAGTACCTCGGCGAGTATGCGGCCGATCTAGTGGTCGGCGAAAAGGTCATCGTCGAGTTGAAGTGTCGTGGACCGCTTTGCCAATCAGCGGTGCGGGATGATGAAGGAGAGCTAACCGGATGCCCGAGTGGCTGATTCTGTTTGCGGTACTGGCGGCGTATGTGGTGTTGATGAGATGGGTGCTCCCGAGACTTGGGGTTCCGACCTGAATGAAGGATTCCTGCGGCGTGGGTCACGTCGCCAAGAAGAGCGCTGACGAACAGAAGGTAGGCAACCAGGACTAACAGGCTCCGGTCGCAACTAAACTGGATGCCAAACGGCCTGCCCGAGGCTGCTGCGCAGCCGGACAGACCACAAAAAGCGATGGTCTGTCCTACGGTAGCCCAGCCTTACGCACGCACTACGCGATCCATCTCCAGGAACTCCTGTATCAGGGGATGATCGGATTTTGCGAGGTCGGCCGGAGGCGCGAAGAAGATCACTTTTCCGTCCGCCAGAACTACTACCCGGTCGGCCACACGGTACATGAGGTCGAGATCGTGCGTGACCACAATGGAGGTCAACTTCAGTTGTTTCTTGAGCCGTAGCATTAATTCGGCAAGGTGGTCGGACATGATGGGATCCACCATGGTGGTGGGTTCGTCATACAGGATGCACTGGGGCTGGTAGGCCAAGGCACGGGCGATAGCGACTGCGCGGCGGTAGCCGGTGGAAAGGTCGGTAGGATAGGCGTCCCTGGCCTCCTGAATGTCCACCATCTTCAGCAAGCCGTTCACGATCTCTTCTTTATTGGTCTCGTCGTAATCCTCCCGCTGTTCGAGGGAAAACAGCACGTTTTCCGCGACCGTCAGCGAATCGAACAGAGCGCCGGACTGGAAGACCATAGTGACTTTCTTACGGATACGCTTCATCTCGTCTTCGGAAAACCCGGTGATGTCTTCGTGAGCTACGATCACCTGGCCGGAATCCGGTTTCAAAAAGCCCATAATGTGGGCCAGGGTGACCGACTTCCCGACACCGCTGCGGCCGATGATGGCCACGGTCTGCCCGCCATCGACGTAAAAATTTGAATCGACTAAAACAGGCTTATCAAACGTCTTATAGACATTGCGGAACTCGATGTAATGCGGAAATTGTTCAGCCATAAGGGTTTGGGTGCGATTCGTCAGGCTGGGTCGCGGCTTGGGCCGCCGGCCCGGCGCCACTCGTCGGGAGTATTGATATTTTGAAAAGCGAGATCATCGGGCATGCGCAAATAGTGAATGGATTCCCGCGGCAAGCCATCAGTTACCTTGCGGGTGCCCGCCGCGAGAGCCTGGGATACCGCCGGAAGGATGCGTTTGTGGTACGCGGCACACAGCGGTTCGACGAGACCGCCGGCGCTTACGGGCAGAACACAGCCGGCATCCGAATGGGCGTCCGCTTCGTCGAGAATCCGGCGCAACAGAAACGGCGTCACGAGGGGCATGTCGCAGGCGACGATCAGGTTCCAACCGGCGGGGGTCCCGCACAGGGCCGTTTCGATGCCTCCCAGGGGGCCCAGGCCGGGATGCCGGTCCGGGATTACGGGGAATCCGAACGGCACGTAGATTTCCGGGGGGCCGATGATGGATACAGTTCCGGCCGCCTCGCGGACCGCGGAAGCCACAATTTCGATCAAAGTACGGTCGCGCAGCACCAGGAGAGCTTTATTCCGCCCCATGCGGGAACTTGCGCCACCCGCCAGCACATACCCCGCCGTCCGCATGAAACCGATGATATCATTAGGGGTTTATGCCGTTTGGGGATGTTACCTGCTTTCCGGCCGGAAGCGCGGGGATTTAAAGGCACAGGATTAATCTTGCGACTCAATTTAAATGGGAACAAATTGGCAAATATTTGTTCTATAATTCTTGGCTGGATGATGGTATTCGCCACAGCACTTCCGCTAGTTGCGCAGGGCGGTCACGTCACGGTAGTCGTGCGCCCGGACTTGCAGACCGGCAAACTGATTCGCAGCGTCGTGGTGCAACCCAGGGAAGTGGTGGCCAGGATTCACGAGCCCCTGGCAGAGAATGCCGAAAGCGCCAGCGTCACAACGCCCTTGAGCACCAACGTGATCGAAATGATCGATCAGATTGCCAAACTGTATGACGTTGAGGGACCGCTGGTTCATTCGGTGATCCGGGCGGAGAGCAACTATAATCCCCAGGCAGTCTCAAACAAAGGGGCCATGGGCATGATGCAACTCATTCCGTCGACGGCCCGGCGCTTCGGCGTGCAGAACCCTTTCGATCCGAAGCAAAATATCGAGGGCGGCGTACGGTATTTGCGCTTCCTTTTAGATTATTATAAGAACGACTACCCAAAAGCGATTGCCGCGTATAACGCGGGAGAAGGCGCGGTCGACCGGTACCAAGGCATCCCGCCATACACCGAAACGAGAAACTACGTTTATCAGGTGGCCAAGAATCTGAGGGCAGCCAGGCAGGCGGAGGGAGTGAAGTCGAAAGCTGCGCAGCATGCCGGCGAGCAAATCGCAGCGGAGAAAGCCGCCCTGGAAAAAGGCGGGCAAGAAAAACCAACAGAAGTTTATAACCCGATTCGGGCGTCGGTTTCCGAAGACGGTAGAGTAACTTACAGGACCCAGTAAC
The DNA here is from genome assembly GCA_963747535.1 of Terriglobia bacterium. Classification (GTDB taxonomy): domain Bacteria; phylum Acidobacteriota; class Terriglobia; order Bryobacterales; family Bryobacteraceae; genus CAVVFX01. The sequence continues at coordinate 310,091 of CAVVFX010000020.1, read as the reverse complement.
CCTATGCGCGCGCCGCTCGTTCCCGTCCTTCTGGTGTTGGCGGCATGTGCCGTCTCCGGAAGGCCGGCGGCTGACCTTCAGGTCACGGCCGTCCGGTTTTGGACGTTGAGCGATGTCACCCGCGTCGCGATCGAGGTCAATGGCGACTTCACTTTCAAACGAGATCGCCTGAATAACCCCGACAGACTGTTTTTCGACATCGTCGATGCGCGCCCTAACCTGGGCGGCGGCCTCCGGTTCAGTACCCGTCAGGTCAATGACCGGTTCCTGAAGCAGATTCGAATCGCGGAGACCATGCCCGGGCGGACCCGTGTGGTTTTAGATTTGACCGGGCCAGTCGATTGCACCGTTTCCAAGCTGGAAAATCCAGACCGCCTGATGATCGAGCTGCGGACTTCTCCGGTTCAGAAGAAGCCGGATGCAAAACCGGCGGTCATTTCGCCCAATCAGACTCCCGTCCCGAGCCCAGTGGTCACGCCGGCCGCTCCAGTGGTGACAGCGGACCTCGCCAAACCATCTCGTCCGGAACCGCTGCCGGTGACGACCCCCACACTGGTTTCGATGGCGACAGTCCCGGATCTCCCGACGGCATCCGCGCCGGACCCACCCAAGTCGCCGCTCGAAGCCGCTACTCCGGCACGCAAATCTACCAGCGATGGCTCCCGAACGCTTATCCGGGCGCTGGGACTGAAGGTCAACCGCGTGGTGATCGACGCCGGACACGGGGGGCATGACGTCGGCACGACCGGACCAACCGGGTTACTGGAGAAAGACCTGGTACTGGATATTGCGCTCCGGTTGGGTAAACTCGTCGAACAACGGCTGGGCGCAGACGTGATCTATACGCGGCACGACGACACGTATATCGCACTCGAGGAACGCACCGCCATAGCGAATCGCAGTCACGCCGACCTGTTCCTTTCGATTCACGCCAATTCCTCGCCGTATAAACCGGCGGCGAGAGTCGAGACGTACTATTTGAACTTCACCACGTCTCCGGATGCCATGGACGTGGCCGAACGCGAAAACGCCAGTGCGCAGATGTCGGTTTCCGAGCTGCAATCCCTGATCCAGCGTATCTCGTTGCATGACAAGATCCAGGAATCCAAGGAGTTCGCCATCGACATACAACGCTCCATGGAGGCTCTGGCCGCGCGCAATATTTCGACGGCCCCGGATCGCGGGATCAAGAAGGCGCCGTTCGTGGTCCTCATCGGGGCGCAGATGCCGTCGGTGTTGAGCGAAGTCGGATTCATCAGCAACCCGAGGGAAGAGTCCCTGCTGAAGCGGTCAGACTACCGGCAGCAGATCGCCGAAGCGCTCTACAAGGGTCTCGCACGTTACTCAGACAGCCTGAGCCATATTCAGGTGGCAACTCAAGCGAGCGCCCCGGTGGCGGCTAAACCGGACCGGGATCCCACACCGGCCGCCGGCGCAGCGAAATAATTTCCATCGGCATGCCGGTTCTGGTCTTCCGACACGTTCCATTTGAACCGGCAGGCCGGATCGCGCAGACGCTGGACGGGCGCGGAGTCGAGTGGCGCTATGTGGACCTCTGGCAACTGCCGGAAGGGGATCTGCCGGTCGAACAGGCGCAGGCCGTGATCAGCATGGGCGGACCGATGTCAGTCAATGATTCCTTACCCTGGCTGCGACAGGAGGAACGCTACATTACGCGCGCCATTGCCGGCGGAGTTCCGGTGCTGGGCGTTTGCCTGGGCGCGCAGCTTCTCGCCAGATGCCTGGGGGCGCAGGTATACTCCATGGGACGCAAAGAGGTTGGCTGGTACCCGATCCGGCTGAGAGACGCTGCCCTGAGCGATCCTCTGTTTCGAGGATTGCAGCCCGTGGAGACGGTATTTCAATGGCACGGCGAGACATTCCGGCTGCCTCCGGGAGCCGAGTGGCTGGCGGAGAGCGAGCTTTGCGCCCAGCAGGCGTTTCGGTGCGGGTCGAATCTCTACGGCCTGCAATTTCATCCCGAGGTTACGCCGGAGATCATTGCGTCGTGGGTTCGGGAGGATTTGAATTGCGGGGATCTCCGGGAGGCCGAGGGCCCGATTGACCCCGAGGCGCACGGGACCCGGATGGGCGAGATTGCGGCCCACGTTTTCGGCCGTTGGTGCGATCTGATCACGTAACACAGACTGCAGACGCCCAGGTAGTTACACGAAACTTTCGGATGCACTGAAAGGGGGGAGCCGCCGAAGTTCACGCCAGTCGAACAAATCTGAGCGTACCTCGTACTTACAGACGCAGATCCCTTGCCCATGTTGTAAAGTAAGGCCTCTACGACCTGATCGGCAACGGCTGGCTGGTGAAGGTAGAAGGGACCCGTGCGAATTGCATCCAGGAGGCGATCGATCCAGGGCTGCAAGAGCTTGCACTGAGCGCTAAACGAGCCGACCTGGGGGTCGGCAGCGGACCAGGGGTCCGCCCCACTTTTGTGTCGCGCACACGAAACTTTCTTAAACCTTTGGTCATTGTCGTGCATCTTTAGGCATGGAGGTTGCGACACGACCCCATGCCGAGCCAAATCAGCGTTATCGACAATTCTAATCTGACAGACCTGGTGCACTGCCCGATTTGCACCCATAACGTCCCCGCCCGCGTCGAAACAGTCAAGAAAATGCCCCGCGTCGTACCAGGACAGAAATGCCCGCGGTGCCATTCGACGCTCGACGTCGCAGTAGTACTGACCTACCGGGAAGCAGCATGAGATTTCCCGATCTAATTTGACTACCTTGTAACCATGCTGCGTTTGACTTATCGTATAGATAGCATGACAAAACGGAAGCCGCAACCCAAATCCGAACCGGTGGTTCCCATCGAGATTCTGGCGAACGCAAAGGCCTCGATCGTTCCGGACAAAGCCAAAGCGCCTTCTCGCTGCGTGGTTTGCGGTTCTCCCGGGAGCCCGTCGTCCCACGACGACCTGTGCTGGGTTTGCCGCCGCCTGAAGATCAGCGCGTGGCGGGACATCGAGCAGCAGGCGCCGGTGCAGGAGTAGGAGTCGTCAGTTGTCGGCCGGCAGTTCGACACGGCGAGGCGACTGACAACTTCTTTCATACACCCAGCCGGCAGCAACTACATCCTCGATCGCCAACCCGTTGGACTTAAAGATGGTGATCGCGCCGGGCTCGGGCCGTCCGCTGACATCCTGAAGTTCCACCAGGTTTTCGCCATTCCATATACCGGCAGCGCGGGCAAGCAGAAGGTCGCCGGACTCCATTTCCGCCTGTTCTTTTGAATCTACGGCGACCACGGCTGCGCGGCCCAGGATCTCCGGGGGAAGCTCGCGGCGCCGGGCCTGATTCGATCCGGTCGCGTTAATGTGCGTGCCGGGCGAGACCCAAGCGGCGTCGAATACCGGATCCTTGGCATTGGTAGCCGTTACCAGGATATCGGCGTGGCGCACTACGGCTTCAGCGGATTCGGCGACTACTACTCCGGAAAATCCCTGCTCCCGCAGTTTGGCCGCAAAAGCTTCCCGGCGGCCGGCTTTCCGGCTCCAGACGCGGATCCCGGTGAGGTTGCGGACGGCGGCGATGGCCGCGACCTGCGTTTCGGCCTGGAATCCGCTCCCAATCACCCCAAGTACCTGCGCGTCCTGACGGGCCAAGACATCGGTGGCGTAGCCACTGGCTGCTCCAGTACGGATCTGCCCCAGATAATTCGCCTCGATGATAGCGAGAGGCGTGGCGTCGGCCGAGGAATAGAGGAGAAACAGGAAGTGCGCTCCGGTTTTCGGGTTGCTGGAATAGACCTTGGCGCCGTAGTAGCCCTCGTTACCGGCTGCCATGTAATGGAGCACCGAGCCGTTGGGCAGAATCAGGCGCCGCCGCGGGTGATTGACCACGCGTCCGGCCGCAAGTCCCGCAAAAGCCTCGCGCATCAGTTGGATGGCCCGCGGCATATCGAGCGCCCGAAGGACATCTTGTTCCGTCAAGTAAAGCATGGTTTCAGTGTAAATAGGACGCGCGTCACCGAAAACCGGCTAATGTTGGAAATGGCAGAATACCAGGACAACCATTTCTTTTTCAGTCATTTCTCTCACCGATCGTGGCCATTCGATGGGTGGCCAATCCGGAGCCCCATCATACTCTGCGTCTTCCTCCGCGGCTCGGCGGTCGTGAGAAAAAATCGGCCGTAGGCGGCATTAGCAGGCGAAAGCGCCTGCCCCACCACAGCAAACAGTGGACTTGCAAAGGTGGCGCAGGCGGTTTCGCCTGTCTTGGCCGATTTTTTCTCACGACCGACGCCTCTGCGATGAGGTTCAGCGCTGGAGCTGACATATAGGCGGGGGCCTCCGGCAGGTGGGCTGGCCGGACCTGGCGTTCAAGATGACCGCGGAGGCGCCGAGCCGCAGAGGAAGACGCAGAGAACTTCCGGCCAACCAAGTCATGGGTTGGGCCAGATAATCTCGTTCTTTGGGTGCGGGTCGCAGCAGACTCAGGGTGAGAGCTCACCGGCGACCACGCAGTGTCAAGTGGCCGAAAAGCGAAAAATAGGCTCAGATTGGCCGGATTTGTTTACCTGTGAGAACGCGACTCGCCGCCGTGTGTCCCCTTGAATGCGATCGCGCGGGCGTCTTTCACGATGTTGATATATCTGTGCGCCAGTTCTCGAATCCAGCCGGACTCTCGCAAGTCGATCGCTTTTTGGGGGATCAGATGCTGGCCGACACCGATCGCGGCCGCGCCAGCGCGAATGAATTCGGCCGCGTTTTGCTGCATCACGCCGCCGGATGCAATCATCGAAACGTCCGGGAAGGGCGCCTTTAACGCGCGGATGTAAGCGGCGCCACCCATCTGCGCGCAGGGGAACACCTTGACGAGCTGGCAGCCCGCTTTGGTCGCGGCGTGGACTTCCGTCGGCGTCAACACGCCGGGGAACACCAGGACTTTTTCTTTGTGCGCCAGTTCAAGGATCTCGAAGTCGAGGCCGGTGCTGGTCAGAAACGTGACACCCGCGCCCAGACAACGGCGGGCTGTTTCCGTATCGAAGACTGTGCCTGCGCCCACGATCAGTTGGGGGTTACTGTCGATCAAAGTGGCAATAACGTCGAGCGCACCGGGCACCGTCATGGTCACTTCGACGATGGGGATTCCGGCACTGCAGACTGCCTCAGCGGCAAACAGAGCGTCCTCGGCCGAGGATAAGCGCACAGCCGGGATAACACCGATCTCTTCAATGCGCGCCTGAACCTGTTCTTTTGTCATCGTAGCTATCCATCCACTTGTACCACGGTCCAAGTGGTCCGAGGAGCGAACCAGAATGGCTTATAATTCCTCCTCCCGCTTCGGAAGCAAGTCGCGCTCGCCGGCGAACCACATGTACAAAGTCGGCAGAACGAACACGCTCATCAACAGCGTCGCCATCAATCCGCCCACAATCACGATAGCGAAAGGCCGCTGAGCATCCGATCCGATGCCGTGCGACATCGCGGCCGGCAGCAACCCCAGGGCCGCTACCAGCATGGTCATCATCACCGGACGTAACCGAAGGATCGATCCCTCGACGATGGCTTCGCGAATCGCATGGCCACGAGCGCGCAACTGATTGATGTATTCGACGAGGATCACGCCGCTTTGAACCGCAACGCCGAACAACGCCAGAAACCCGACGCCCGACGAGACGCTGAACGCAGTATGGGTGAGAAACAACGCATACAAACCACCGATCGGCGCAAGCGCCAGGCTCAGCACAATCAACGTCGCCCATTTGAACGAATTGAACATTGAATAAAGGATCAGGTAGATCAATAGCAGCGTAATCGGCACGATCACCGCCAGCCGCTTGTTGGCGCGTTTCTGGCTCTCGTATTCACCGGCCCAGTTGAGGTAGTAGCCTTCCGGCAATCTGACCTGCCTGGTCACGACATCGATCGCCTGCTCGACGGTGGTGCCCAAGTCGCGCCCGCGGACGCTGTATTTGATGGCGATGTAGCGCGAATTGTCTTCACGGTAAATCATCGACGCTCCATCCTCTACCCGGACGTCGCACAATTGACCCAAGGACACTCTCTCGCCCGACGGGGCAACAATGCGGATATCCTTGATTTCTTCGACCGTAGAGCGGAACGGTGGCTGGTACCGGACTACCAGGTCGTATTTCTGCTCTCCCTGCAGGATCTGCGACACCGGTTTCCCACCGACCGCGGTTTCCACCGCGTCCTGAACATCAGCCACATTGATGCCGTACCGGTCGGTTTTTTCCCGATCGATAATCAGGTTCACGTTGGGTTGGCCGATCACACGAAAAATGCCAAGATCGGCGACACCCGGAATCTTGTTCATCACGCTGACGATCTTGTCGCCGGTGGCTTCCAGCGTCTTGAGGTCCGATGCCAAACAGCTTGACCGCCAGTTCACCTTTGACGCCGCTGACGGCTTCCTCCATGTTGTCGGAAATCGGCTGGGAGAAATTCCATAGTGTTCCCGGGATTTTCTCCAGTTTCTCATCCATCGCCGCAATCAGCTCTTCCTTGGTTTTGAACTGCGGGCGCCATTCGCTGTGCGGCTTCAGGTCCACGAAGTATTCGGTGTTGAAAAAACCCGTGGGATCGGTACCGTCATCCGGACGTCCCACCTGGGAAACCACCTGCGGTGACTTCCGGGAAGGTCGCGAGAATCCGCCTCGCCTGATTGGCGACTGCGATACCGTCCGTAGGGCCAGTGCTCGATGCCAGCGTTCCGCGCGCCCAGATTGCACCTTCGTCGAGATGCGGCAGGAACTCGGAGCCGATCAGTCCCGAGAAGGCCAGGTAGAAGCTCGAGGCCAGCAGCAGGCAGACACCGGTCATGGTGAGAGCCTTATGCGCCAGGCACCACCCTAGATTCCTGGCGTACTGGCGGGTCAGAAAGGTCGAGAATCGGGTTCCTCCATTCCTTGGTGCCCCTACGGAACAAGAAACTGCACAGCACCGGAGCGATCAGCATGGCGAAGATCAATGCGCCCAACAACGCGAACGCGACCGTCCACGCCATCGGTTTGAACAGACGCCCCTCAACCCGCTGTAGGGTAAAAATCGGCAGATAGGAAACGATGATAATCGCGATCGAATAGAACACCGGCCGTTGAACTTCATGTGCAGCTGTGCGGATGGTTTCCGGCATGCTCGGCGTCATCCCGCCCGCGGTGGCTAACGTGGCGCAGGATGTTCTCGACCATCACCACCGCGCCATCGCACCACCATCCCGAAATCCAGAGCGCCCAGCGAAAGAAGATTGGCCGGAATTCCCGAAAGCTGCAGTAGAATCGCGGCGAACAAAAGCGAAAACGGAATGGTAATCGCGACGACTAATGAACTACCGCAGGCTCCCCAGGAATATCAGCAGGATCACTACCACCAGCAGGATGCCCTCGGTCAGATTGTGCAGCACCGTATGCACAGTAAGATGGACCAGATCGCTCCGATCGAGGTGCGGGACGATCCGGACGCCCGGCGGCAACAGATGTGCGTTCAACTCCTTGACCTTGGCGTGCAGGGATTCGAGCGTCGAATCAGCCTGCGCACCTTTGCGCAGCAGCACGATTCCTTCCACCACATCGGCGTTATCCTCGACCTCTCCGTTCTCGCGCCGTATGGCTCTTCCGAGCTGCCCCAGGCGAACCTTTGGACCCTGCGATACTATCGCGATATCGCGCACCCGCACCGGCGTGCCATTCTGCGCCTTGAGCACCGTCGCTCCGATGTCATCCGTACTGGTCATCAAGCCGACCGCACGAATGTTGAAAGCCTGCGACCCCGTGCTCGATGAATCCTCCGCCCGCGTTGATATTGTTCGCGGCCAGCGCCTGTTCCACTTGCGCGATACTCAAACCGTACGCCACCAGTTTGTTGGGATCCAGCTGCACCTGGTATTCGCGTGTGATCCCGCCGAAGCTGGACACGTCAACCACATTCGGCACGGTCTTGAACTGCTTTTCCAGGAACCAGTCCTCAATCGACTTCAGTTCCATCAGGTCGACGCGGGGATTGGTGCTCTTCAACGTGTAGAAGTAAATCTGCCCGACGGGACTGTAGTCCGGACCCAGAACCGGCTGCAGATTCTGCGGCAAGTCAGCCTGCGAGATTTTCTCCAGCACCTGTTGGCGGGAAACCCGTCGTGTCGGCGCTATCTTCGAAGATCAACGTCACCACGGAAAGTCCGAAAATCGTAGTCGAGCGGATGTTGGTGACCTGGGCAACACCATTCACCTGCGTTTCCAGCGGAATGGTGACGAGTTGCTCTACTTCCTCCGCCGCATGGCCGGGCCACTGCGTAATCACCTGCACCCAGACGTTGGCTACGTCAGGATAGGCTTCTATCGGAAGCTGCTCAAATGAAATCACCCCCCAGATCAGGAGGAGTACGCCAAGACAGATGACGATGAGTTGGTTGTGTAACGCGAAGTCAACGAGGGCGCGGATCATTTCGGGTCAACTGTTGTTGTCAGCGGTGCTGGAAAACTGCAGAGCGTACTTCACTACTTTCATGCCGGGGTCGATACCGGACACCACTCGCTGGAATCCGTCTTTGGTAACGGCGGCTGTGTGAATTTCAATTCGCCGAAAGTGGCCGCCCTCCGGCACAAATACCCAGTCTCTGTCATGCAGACGTAAAACAGCAGTAGCAGGGACAAACGCACGCTTTTGGCCTCCGGGCGAAAAAAAAGTGACCGTCGCAAACATCCCTGGACGCAGAATTCCGCTGGGATTCTTAAGCACGACCCGAACTTTCGCGGTTCGGGTAGCGGGGTCGAGCAGGCTAGAGATGTTGCTGATCTGCCCATCGAACAAGCGTTCGGGATATGCGTTAAGTTGCACCTGCGCTGTTTCGCCGAGTTTGACCTGCGCCAGGTTGTTTTCGAAGACATCGCACAGCACCCACACGGTTGACAGGTCCGAGATAGTGAACAGGTTGGGCTGGTTGTCGGGAGTCTTTACCGTAGATGTGGCCGTCACATTCTGCTCGGTGATCACGCCGGTGGCCGGAGCCCGAATCTGAAACGTATGAGACACCCGGTCGGGGTCGCCGCCCAACAGCCGGATGCGTTCGGCGGTCACGCGGGTGTCCACCTGCGCTTTGGTGTAAACTTCCTCCACGATCTCCACATCCTTCCTGGCCATTGCCCCGTGGTCGTAGAGAAGTTGGGCCCGCTCCAATTGACTCCTGGAGAGAGCCTCGTCGGCCTTGAATTTCTGATAGTCCTGGAACGCCACAGCGAGGTCGGGGCTATTCACGATTAACAAGACATCGCCCTGATGGACCGAATCACCAAGCCGCGCCCTGATCTCGGAAACCCGGCCGCTCACCAACGCGCCCACTGGGACCGCGAGGCTGACGTCGGGCGAAACTGTGCCGGTAACCTTCAGCTCATCGGTCTCGTTCCGAAGCTCGACAGGTACAAGCGGAAACCGCTCTGGATGTGGCACCTGGACCACACTGGCATCCGATGCCTCGACAATCTTCGGTTGGTCGTTGGTATCGATTATCCTTCCCGCACCCTTAGACTCACACCCGCAAAGCATGAGCGCCAGTATCGCTGCCAGACAGACGTCAGCCGCTAACCGCGGGGCAGGCCGCGGTCCAATGTGTCGGAAGCTTACGCCCTGGCAGCCGCGAGCAAGGTTTGGTCGCAGTTTCTGGAGAGAGGTCGTTGCAAAATTCGGCCGCAAGCAACCGATGCACGCGAAAGCGACTGCCCGACCGATGCAAACCCGGGACTTGCAGGGGTGGCGCCGGCGGTTTCGCCGACGTAGGTCGGATTTTGCAACTACCTCTTCGTTCTTTTCCCGATGCGTGTTCATCGAATTGCCTCCTAACTCGCGCCGCTTTTGGTCCTGTGTTCTCAAATCCCCCACCGCGCCGAGGCAGAACGGGCGCACCCGACCAAAGGCGCCGCGCAGTCACTCAATCCTTCTGATTCAATGCCATCAACAGAGAAAAAGGGACCTAGGCCAAGGGGGGAGCGCGGCCCTGGAGCGCAGGAAGCAGCAGCCCGCGGAATTCGTAGCAGGAGAGTGTAACGAGTTCAAGAAAAAAGAGAGATAAAACCAACGTGAAGACTTCGGATACCTGAATTTGCTCAAGCGACTGCAGCAGGCTGGCAAACTGTACCGACACCGGATCTACGGCTGAAGAATCGGGCTGCCTGCCCGGATTCAACCGGGCAAATCCGGCGAGATCGTCACTCACCGAGATGCACGGAAACAACGCCAGTACTGTGATAGCTACGGCGAAAAAACGGCGCCATGCACCCCTCCGAGGGAGACACGGCCCGTGACCGGTATGACCCAGGATCAAAACACTGAAAACTGAGGCAGCCAGCAAGACCCAAAATAAATTGAGGGCGGTTGTTAGATACACGTGATCAACTGCACTACATCCAGTGTATAGCACCTCACAAACGCACACATTGACCACCCCCCGGCACCGCTCGTCCTCCTTCCTGCCGTGGGCCAATACCCCTTAAGTTCAGCTGCACAAGAAACTTCAATGGAGTGAAGAAACAATATTGATGGGGATATGCGGCTGGCCCTGATGCCATTGTTATGCCTCCCTCACTTCGTTTGCTCTAAGATCGAGACACGATACACAACTGGAAACTTATTGAGTGGTAAGTATTTATTAGTGGAAAAAGCGGTTTTGACTTAACCGAAAGATACAAACAAAAGATATAAGTGGAATCGACGAATGACTGATTGAGGGGATGACAGACATCTGCCTAAACTTAGGAAAGAGTCGTTGTTGGCAACGGAGTACCACCCGATTCGGCAGATTTTGTTGCCGCGATACTGACAGATGCGCTCTTACAATTCACCAGCCGCGCCACGCAGGCGCGGACATTGTAAGTCGAACGGTCGGTTACGGATTCCTTATCCCGTATCGATTTTGGGTACTGCGACCCTGGCGATCTCGCTGATGCTCTTTCTTGAATCCCTGTCCGATCCGAGATCGCTCAAGATTCGATCTCCCGGACTCGCGAGAACAGCCGTTGCAGTGGTGTCCGTCTCAATTCCGGTCATGTTTTGGCTGGAATCGTCTTTTCGCAGGCAGGGATTGACAAAGCGTGGATCAAAAGCCCGTATGAAAAAATGAGAGGATGTGCACCCTGAACGCTCGCGGAATTAAATGGAACTGGCTACATCTGATAATTCTGGCAGCAGGATTGGCGCCAGCCAACGCGCCGGCGCAAAAGACTCCGCCGGCACAACAGAGTTACACGTGGGAGCAGCTCCGGGAGAAATTTCTGGCCACGAACCCGACGCTGCAGGCGGCGCGGATCGGCATTGAGGAGTCTCACGCCCAGGAGACCACGGCCTACCTGCGTCCGAATCCCGACTTTACGGCTGGGATCGATCAGATCGACCCCTTTTCCACCGACCCCTACCGGCCGTTTACAAATCTTTTTCCGTACATGTCGTTCGACTATCTGCACGAGCGGGCACACAAGCGGGAACTGCGCCTGGAGAGCGCGAAAAAGGGTACGGTCGTAGCCCAATCGCAGCTCGAGGATCAGCAAAGAAACCTGATTTTCAACTTGCGCAGTGCCTTTGTCCAGACCCTGCAAGCCAAAGCGGTTCTGGCGCTCGCGAAAGAGAATCTCGAATATTACGATAAGACGCTGCAGGTCAGCCGGGATCGCAAGAAGGCAGGAGACATCGCCCAGGTCGACCTCGACCGGCTGGAGTTACAGCGCGTGCAGTATGAATCCGACCTGCAGAATGCGACCGTGAGTCTGCGGACGGCCAAGATCCAGCTTCTCCAGCTTTTGAACGATCGCTCTCCGGTGGAGCGTTTCGACGTCACCGGTCCATACGAGTTTGCCGAACAGATCGTGCCGCTCGAGGAATTGCGGCAGACAGCCATCGAAGCGCGCCCGGATTTGAGGGCTGCGGTGCAATCCGTGGATAAGGCCAAAACCGATTTTCACCTCGCGGTGGCCAACGGAAGCACCGATCCGACTTTCGGAGTGGATTTTGGGCGTAATCCTCCCATCTCGGTTTACTTCGGTGTCAGCATGAGCATTCCGCTGCGCATCTTCGATCGTAACCAGGGGGAAAAAGCTCGCACCGAACTCGACATCAAGAAAAATGAGCGGCTGCGATCGGCCGCAGAGGCGCAGGTTTTCAGCGATGTCGATTCGGCTTATGCGAACGTAGACAGCAACCTGGTCCTGCTGCGCTCCTATAAGTCTCATTATCTGGAACAGGCTGTACGAGTTCGTCAAACCATTTCGTTCGCCTATCAACACGGCGGCGCTTCCCTGCTCGATTTTCTTCAGGCCGAGCAGGATTACCGGGCCATTCAACTCAACTATCTGAACCTGATCGGTTCGTATCTGACGGCCGCGGGCCAACTCAATCTCGCGGTCGGTCGTGAGGTCATCCAATGAAGCGATTCACCCTAGTCCAACTGATTCTCTGTCTGGCTGCCGCCGTAGCGCTAGCCGGCTGCGGGCTCGGCAAAGCCGAACCTAAGTTCGATCCCAAGGACGAGGCGCCACCACCGGCGCAGGTAGTGCCCGCAGGCAACTCGAGCGTGGTAACGGTCGACAACCCGGAACAGTATCCGGTGGTGACCGCAGCGAGGTATGACGCCGCGCCCGAACTGAATGTCACCGGCACGGTGACGCCCGACGTTTCGCGTAATATTCCGGTGATTTCGATTGCGTCGGGGCGCGTGCTGGAGATCCATGCCCGGCTTGGCGATACGGTTACCAAGGGGCAGCTTCTGCTCCGCGTGCAGAGCGCGGATATCGCAGGCGCGTTCTCCGATTACCGGCAAGCGGTAGCAGACGAAGTGCTGGCTCGCGCCCAGCTGGCCCGGTCCAAAACGCTGCTCGATGTCGGGGCCATGGCGCAAAAAGATTATGAAGTAGCCGTGGATGCCGAGGATAAGGCCAAGGTGACGGTGGAAACCGCGGAAGACCACCTCCGGGTGCTGGGCGCCGACAAGGATCATCCAACCGCGATCGTAGACGTTTTCGCGCCCGTTTCCGGCGTGATCACCGATCAGCAAGTGACGCTGGCCGCGGGAACGCAGGGGCTGGCGTCGCCCAATCCGTTCACCATCTCCGACATGTCGAACGTGTGGATTGTGTGCGACGTCTTTGAGAACGACCTGCGAAACGTGCAGTTGGGGAATTCGCCGATGTGCGGCTGAACGCCTATCCGGATCAGACGTGTTCCGCGCCAGAATCAGCAATATCGGCCCCATCCTCGACCCCAACATCCGCACTGCCAAGGTGCGTCTCGAAGTCGAGAATCCGGGGCTGATGCGAATCGGAATGTTCGCTACCGCGACCTTCCATGGCACGCGAAAAGAAGGTCTCGCGCGATCGTGCCCGCCACAGCCATCCTGCATCTGCACGATCGCGACTGGGTGTACCTGCCGGGAGGCGGAAAGTCGTTCCGGCGCGCCGAGGTCATGGGCGGCATCACGCTGCCCGACAATAGCAGGTGGTCTCGGGTATCAATCCCGGGGAGAAAGTGGTGCGGGACGCCTTGGTACTCGAAAACTCGGTGGAGCAATAAGCGAAAATGATTCGCAAGGTCGTCGATTTCGCGCTGAACAACCGGATCCTGGTGGTCGCCTTCGCGGTGCTGCTGTTTATCTGGGGCGGAATTTCGTTCCATCAGCTGCCTGTGGAGGCCTATCCCGACGTGGCGAACAACTACGTCGAGGTGATCACGCAATGGCCGGGTATCTCGGCGGAGCAGATCGAGCAGCAGGTTACGATTCCGCTCGAAATCGTGATGAACGGGATCCCCCACCTGACCGCTTTGCGCTCGTTCTCTCTGTTCGGTCTTTCCGATCTGAAGATGACGTTCGACGACGAGGCGCTAAACGACTGGAACCGGGAGAAGGTTCTGGAGCGGCTGGCGCAGGTGACGCTGCCCAACGGCGTGACAGCCGCAGATGGGCACCGACTGGAGTCCGGTCGGCCAGATTTACTTCTTCACGCTGCGGAGCACCAATCCGCGCTACGACGTGATGGAGCTGAAGTCGCTCGAAGACTGGGTTGTCGAAAAATCGTTCAAGTCGGTGCCGAATGTTGTCGATGTGGCCAGTTTCGGCGGCCCGACGCGCGAGTATCAGGTGCGCGTCGACCCCAACAAGTTGATCTCCTACGGTCTCAGTATCGGCCAGGTGGAACAGCAGCTCACCAATAACAACACCAACGCCGGCGGCAGTTTCATTGAATCCGGCCTGCAGCAGATCGACGTGCGGGAAGTCGGCCTGGTGACAAACGTGCGCGATATCGAAAACACGGTGCTGACGACCAAGACCGGAACCGCGCTGAAGGTCAAGGACATCGCGGTGGTGGAGCAGGGTCCCAAGATCCGTCTGGGCCAGTTCGCGCGAGCGAGGCATCTTGCCAACGGAAAAATCGTCGATGACGACGACGTGGTTTCGGGCATCGTGCTGCTTCGCAAAGGCGCCGATTCGGACTCAGTGCTGGAAGGGATCCACGCCAAGGTGTAGGAGTTGAACCATGGCATTCTTCCCCACGGCGTTACGGTAGTCCCGTTTCTTGACCGCAGCGACCTGGTGCATTACACCACCCACACGGTCCTCCACAATCTGACGGAAGGCATCATTCTGGTGGTGATTATTCTGTTCCTGTTTCTGGGAAATGTGCGCGGCGCTCTGATCGTCGCTCTGACGATTCCCTTCTCGCTGCTGTTCGCGGCAACGTGTCTTCAACTTAAAGGCATCCCGGCTAACCTGTTGTCGCTGGGGGCGCTCGATTTCGGCATGGTGGTGGATGGCGCGGTCGTGATGGTGGAGAATATCGTGCGCCACCTGTCCCATCACCGTGAGGGGGATGCCAGGACACCCATGGAGAAGATCCGCGAGGCGGCGCATGAGGTCCAGCGTCCCGTGTTCTATGCCATCGGGATCATCATCACGGCGTATCTGCCGATCTTCACTCTGCAGCGCGTGGAAGGCCGGCTCTTCAAGCCGATGGCCTGGACGGTGGCGTTTGCTCTGCTGGGAGCGCTGATGTTCTCGATGCTGCTCGCGCCGGTTCTTTCCAGCATCTTCTTCCCCAAAGGGACCAAGGAATGGCACAACCCGGTGATGGTATTTCTGACCCGCATCTATCGCGCCGTGCTGGGAAAGGCGATCCACTGGCGCTGGCTTACGCTGGGCGTGGCGCTGTCCGGCTTCGCCTTGACGATTTATCTGGCCACCAGCGTGCTCGGTTCCGAGTTCCTGCCGCACCTCGACGA
The DNA here is from genome assembly GCA_963747535.1 of Terriglobia bacterium. Taxonomy (GTDB): domain Bacteria; phylum Acidobacteriota; class Terriglobia; order Bryobacterales; family Bryobacteraceae; genus CAVVFX01. The sequence continues at coordinate 294,862 of CAVVFX010000020.1, read as the reverse complement.
AGGCGCGATCTGGGTGCGCGGGATCCTGGCGCCGAGCACCGGCCAGACTGAAGGAATCGCGGTGTCGAATCGGGCGCGCGCGATTCTGTGCTCGTTTCCGGAGGTCCCGCAGTGTACCAGCCAGGTGGGCCGGCCCGACGACGGGACGGACACCACGGGCTTCTTCAACACCGAATACTTCGTCGATTTGAAGCCGAAGGAAGAATGGCGGCCGGCATTTCATCAGGACAAAGATGAACTGATCGCCGCCATGAACCGCGAACTCAACAAGATTCCCGGCGTGACCTGGGGCTTCTCGCAGCCGATCTCCGACAACATGGAGGAAGCGGTCAGCGGAGTCAAAGGAGAACTGGCCATCAAGATCTTCGGCACCGACCTGAGAACGCTCGAAGGCAAGGCCGACGAGATCATGGGCGTGATGCGCGGCATCAAGGGAATCGAGGATCTGGGATTGTTCCGCGTGATCGGGCAGCCGAACCTGAACCTCACGGTGAACCGCCAGAAGGCCGCCCGCTATCAGATCAATGTCGCGGATGTGCAGGACGCGGTGCAGACCGCGATCGGCGGCAACGCGCTGACTCAGGTGCTGCAGGACGAGCAGCGCTACGATCTGGTGCTGCGCTACCTGCCCCAGTTCCGCGACCGCAAGGAAGCGATCGAAAACATCCGGCTGGTGTCGCCTTCGGGCGAGCGGGTGTCGCTGGCGCAACTCTGCGACATTCAAATGCTGGACGGCGCTTCGGAAATCTATCGCGAGGCGAACCAGCGCTATGTGGCCATCAAGTACAGCGTGCGCGGCCGCGATCTGGGCGGCGCCGTCGAGGAAGCCATCAAGAAAGTCGATACCCAGGTGAAATTGCCGGCGGGTTACCACATCGACTGGGCGGGCGAGTACGAGTCGCAGCAGCGGGCGGCAAGGCGCCTGGCCATCATCATTCCGCTGACGCTGCTGCTGATCTTTCTGATTCTGTACTCGATGTTCAAGTCCATGAAATGGGCATCGCTGATCCTGATGAACGTCGCCATGGCGCCCGTAGGCGGTCTGCTGGCGCTTTTGTTTACGGGAACCAACCTGAGCGTGTCTTCCGGAGTGGGATTCCTGGCGTCTGTTCGGCGTCTCGGTGCAGGTGGGCGTGATCATGGTGGAGTACATCAACCAGCTGCGCGTCCGCGGTCACACGATATTCGACGCAGCCGTGGAAGGCGCGGTACTGAGACTTCGCCCGATCATGATGACCATGCTGGTCGCCATGCTCGGCCTTCTGCCGGCCGCGATGTCGCACGGCATCGGATCGGACTCGCAGCGGCCATTCGCCATTGTGATTGTCGGCGGACTGATGGCCGCCCTGTTGATGAGCATCTTCCTGCTGCCTACGCTCTACGTCTGGATCGCGGGCGAACACGACATACTGCCGGCGCCCGAAGGCGAGTTGGAAGTGTAAATGACGAAAGACGAAGTTTGCGCGCGAATCAAGGCAATCGGCATTCTGCCCGGCATACGGGTCCCGTCGGCGAGGGATGCGCTGTTTGCGGCCGGCCAGATGCTCGAGTGGGGAATCCCCGTGGTGGAATTGACCATGACGGTTCCCGGCGCCATCGGTGTCATCACCGAACTGGCGCGCACCAGTCCGGAACTCATCGTAGGCGCCGGGACCGTGCGGGATATTGAAACTCTGCGCGCCTGCCTGGACGCGGGAGCGGCGTTCGTGTCCAGCCCCGGAATCGATCCGGAGATCGTCGAATTCACCGTGCGGCATAATGTCGCCGCTATCCCCGGCGCATTGACGCCTACCGAAGTGATGACGGCGATCGACGCCGGGGCCGATCTTATCAAGATCTTCCCCTGCGCCCAAGTCGGCGGTGCCAGTTATATCAAGGCGCTTAAGGCCCCATTCCCGCATGTTCCATTCATCGCCTCCGGTGGTGTCGACCAGATGACAGCCAGCGATTTCATACGCGCGGGAGCGGACGCGCTCGGCATTCGGGGAAAGTTAATTCCCCCGGAAGCTATCCAGAAAAGGGATCAACGTTGGATCAGGGAACTGGTGGGCAGGTTCCTCGGCATCGTACAACGCGCCCGCGCTGAATACGGAATTAGCTAGGGCACAAAGATGAGACGGACTTGCAATATTCGGTTATCCAACCGCTCCCTAACGGTCACGGCTCGGTAGGTGCCTGGTTGGGGTCGGGCTGGGTTACGCGATAAAGACATTCCTCATCGAATGTTGAGTTCTTTCTGATTCCTGCAACTCGACCGGACTGCAGAGAACGATATCCAAAGCTCGAATCTTTCGAGTGTCCTGATGATGGCTGGGAGTCATGCGACTAATCGTTTGATTGCTACGCCGCAGTCAAACTGGGATGGGATAATGAGCGCTCAACCCGAAACATTGACCATGCGCCTGGACTGGATGTGGGAAGAACGGAGCCGTACCGCGGTCCTGGTGGTGAGCATGGGACTCATCCTGGGACTCGCTTTGGTAGATTGGTGGACCAAGCCCTATGTTTCGATCGGTTTCCTTTATTTGTTTCCGATCATGCTTGCGGCCGGCTTTCTTCCTCGTTGGTTACTGGCGATGCTCGGCTTGGCGTGTGCCGTCCTGAGTGCATTATTCAGTTCGCTCGAAATGTCGCTTACTCGTTTGGGCTTCGAAACGCTGGCGCTTGCAGGATGCGGACTATTCGTAAGCGAACTGCTGCGCAATCGCCGGCTGAGCCTGGAATCGCAGCAGCGGTTACACGTCCTGGTCGAGACCAGTCCGGCGGCGATCGTGACCGTCGATGAACGCGGTTTCATCGAACTGGCTAACCGGGCGGCTTCGGAAATGATCGCGCCGCGCGATGGAAATCTGGTCGGCAATCCGATTGCGGCCTTCCTGCCCGAACTGCACCATGCGTTGCGGTGGGAGGAAGGGCCGCAGTTTCGCACTTCCATGCAATGCCGGGGTCACCGTGGGAATGGAGAATCCTTCCTGGCGGACGTCTGGTTTTCCACTTACAAGGAAGGGACGAAACCTAAAGTGGCAGCCATTATCGCCGACGTCACGGAAGAAACGGCTGCAGCAGCCTCCATTCCGCCTTCGTCGAACCAGCACGAGCATGCTCCTTTGAACAACCGGGAGACCGAGGTGCTCCGGCTACTCGTTCAAGGTCTGGCAAACAAGGAGATTGCGGGCCGGATGAGCCTCTCGGAGAGCTCCGTCAAAAATGCGCTTCAACAACTCTTCGCCAAGACCGACGTGCGGACTCGCGCCCAACTCGTTCGAGTGGCGCTGGAACATTACCGGGATCTACTCTGACGGCCAATCAAAAGATCATATACGGATGAAGTTAGACGAAGGCCGTTAACTTAAATTCCTGGACCACATGAAGCCCAACGCCCGGATCAACAAGTGAGGAGGCTGCACCCGAGGATCATAGGACCTTAACTTCTCCTCCGACTCCCTGCGCAATTCTGTTTCTGCCGGTAACACAGGATCGTCCGGCAACACCACCACCAGGCTCCCGGCATCCGACGCGCCCGTATGGCACACGAAACTCCGCTCTGGTATACACCGGCCGTCCCCGGCAATCTTAGCCCCGACAATCGCGACATGGGCACCTCCCCGAAATCCGTCGCCGTCCTCTTCCACCGGCAAGCCCAGGTAACTCATATACGCCGCAAACTCCGCCAGCATGTACGGTTCGGTAAACGGAAAGTAGAGCTTCCGCACGAGCTCGGGGTGGCGCTGATACCTGTCGAGAACCAGGCGGGCGATGACGGTCTTCTGGCGGATGAAAAACTTTCGTTCCAACACTCGAAAGGCGGACAGCTCGACATTCTGATAGACGATGATTACCGCCAACGCCGCCGCCGCGGCTCGAACGCCCAGCCGCATCTCTCCCCATGATGAACATAGAAAATGCCCCAGGTAAAGGACGGCAATCAGATCGACCGGGGCCAGATAGTAGGAACTTGCCATCCGGATGCCAAGGTACGCGCAAAAATAAGCCACGCCCCCGCAAGCCAGACCATCCCATAACAATTGCGGCGCCCCCCTGCCGCGAAAGATACGATACATCCTGGCCGCGAACACTGCCGTAAACACCCAGGCGAGCGCATCCACCTTGGCGTAATAGCGAACCGCTTGCACCTGCGACACGCGAACCGACACCAGATATTCCGCGCTGGTGTGGGGAAACATCATGATCGCGTAGAACCCGAGGAACGCCAGCGAGACGGCAGCGAGGCATAAATCCAACCGGCTTTCCTGGTCCCACAGCCGGCGAAAGTTCCAGCCGCCGTTGGGATTCCAGCTGCGCAAGATCAGCCTTGCCCCCGCAAAACTCAGCAGCAGCAAGAAAACCGGCTCCTTCAAATACAACATGAGCTGCGAGCAAACTACAGCCCCGACCGCCCAGGGGGCGGAGCGGGTTCGTTCGAACAGTTTTACGAACAGCGCGAGGCAGACGAGTAGGAACAAGAGGTTGCGTTCCGGATAGGTTAGCCCCATGAAGATAACTACAGCGCTCGGTGTGATCAGCGCGAGGCTCGTAATCACCGCTCTAGCGGCGATACTCAACTGGTCATCCAGAATAAGAAGAACCGCAGCAAGAGTGAGGACTTCAACAATCGTCAACGCATAATAACCCGCCACAGTTCTGGTGAAGTGCCCAATCAGGTTGTATTCCTGCTCCCCAAGCGGGAAAAAGCGTCCGCCCTGTGGCCAGACGGGGACAGGGAAGTTGATTCCGCGAAGCGAGAACGCCGTCAACACAGAATCGTCGTACCAGGCGAAATCTTCCCCGACCAGAATCATGGCGATATAGGCGCAGAGGAATAACGCCAACAAGGTGAGAGGGACTACCGTACCCGGGGACCAATCGAATCGAACTTTGAGCGGGCCTTTCTTCCCGGGGGCCATCCGACATGCGGATCGCCGGAATAGCCATGCGGTGCAAATTGCCGCTGCGATGGTGAGGATGGACCAAGCCGGCCAGAATGGCGTCTGGCCGAGCGCCCAAAGCCTGTGAAGAGAGTCGAGAACATTGAACCTCACGCCATTCAGGATACCGTAGCACTGCCGGGAGTCTATTATCCCAGCCAATCAAAAGATTACATGCGGATGATGAGTCTTCGCGTCACCCGGCGACCCGTCATTCGAGGAACCGAGCGACCCTTCAAGGACTATCCGCACGAGCTGACTTCTCTTACGCACGCCGGTCTTGTCGAACAACTGCTGCACTATTCCTTTTACAGTCGATTCCGATACGCCGGCTCTGTTACCAATCTCCCGGCTCGTAAGCCCGTCAAATAAACCGTGGAGCACGGTCTGTTCCATCGCCGTGAGTTCACCCAACTGCTGATGTTTCTGATGGGGGAAACGTTCAGCTATCAGATCGATAACGCTCTGATCCATCCACGCTTCCCCACTCGCGACGAGTCGAATCGCCTGCACCAGGCGACGCGAAGAGTTGCACTTGAGGAAAATGCCCGAGGCTCCCATCTTCAGCGCCGCCATGGACCTGGCGGCATCGATGCCGCCGGTGACGATCAGAAACTTTCCGCCGTATCCCGCCTGCCGGGCAGCCGTTATAAAACCCTCGCTGCGTTTGGCTTCCAGGGTAAACTCCAGCAGAACCATATCCACGGCCGTCCGGGCGAGGAGGTCCAGACCCTCGGAATACGTGGAGCAGTGCCCTACGACTTCAAAATCGGGCTCCGCCGATAACAGGTGACCTAGGCTCTCCCGAAAGAGTCCATGGTCATCGAGCAGGGCTAGCCGTATTCGCTGCGCTTTTGGTTGTTCGTCCATTTGCCTGTTCGCCGCCGTTTGTTCTTACGGTCAATAGTAAAGGCTGATGGGGTCTTCGCCAAGACTTCAACCCGAAAGACGCATGTCGTTAGCCAGAAGATGGAACGCTCAATCTATCGATCGGCGACCGACCGAAGGTTGCCCGCCGTTAGTCGAACGATTAGTCGAACGACGCGCCGTTTGGAAGCAAGATCAGTAGCGTCTGCCCCGTGGAACCGCTACATTCGACTCCTATGAGGCAGATGCATTTGCTCTCGGGTTTATGAAAATCCGCGAGTCCACAGCACGATTGTATGTTGCGGCGGCACTATGCGTGACGAGCGTGAACGCGCAGAGCGCTTACACGTGGGATCAGATCAAGGAGAAATTTGAATTTTCGAATCCGACGCTGAAGGCTGCGCGGCTCAACATCGATGAATCGCGGGCAGCCGAGATCACGGCCTATCTCCGGCCCAACCCGGACTTCAGTCTGTCGGCGGACGGGACGCAGCTCACTCGCTATGAAGGAATCTACCGGCCGTTCGCAGGCACTCAGCTTTCGCCCGGTGTGAGCTATCTGCGCGAACGCCAGAACAAGCGGGAGTTGCGGCGCGATCAAGCCAAGGAGTCCACCACTATCGCGGAGACGACTTATCTCGACAACGAACGTGGTCTCGTGTTCACTCTGCGGAGTTCCTTTGTCCAAGTCTTACAGTCCAAGGCATTTCTGCAGAATGCGAGAGAGAACCTGGACTACTGGGACCACGAACTGGAGGTCAATCGAACGCGATACAACGCGGGCGACCTCGCTCAGGTGGACCTCAACCGCCTCGAACTTCAGCGTGTGCAGTTTGAATCCGACTTTGAAACTGCCATGGTGAATCTGCGCACGGCTAAGATCCAGCTTCTGATGCTCTTGAACGCGAGGACGCCGATCGAGCAATTCGATGTATCCGGACCATATGATTTTCCCGCCGAGGTGAGGCCCCTCGAAGAATTCCGCGCCATCGCATTGGAGACGCGGCCGGATCTGAAGGTTGCCATGCAGAACGTGGACCTGGCCAAGGTCACCCACCAGTTGGCGGTTGCCAATGGCTCGACGGATCCGACCTGGAGCGTGTGGGTGACGCACAACCCTTCGTTTAATAATCCGTTTGACAACAACACGATCGGCGCCAGCGTCAGCATCCCTCTTCGGATCTTTGACCGGAACCAAGGCGAAAAGGCGCGAACGGAGGTCGATATCACACGAAACGAGCGTTTGCGAGACGCCGCGGAGGCGCAGGTTTTCAACGATGTCGACACCGCCTACTGGACGCTGGTCCAAAACCTTAATCTTCTGCGCCCTTATAAGACCAAATACCTGCCGATGGCCATGGATGTTCGCGACAAGGTTTCGTTTTCCTTCCGTAACGGGGGCTCGTCTTTGCTGGACTATCTCGACGCCGAGAAGTCCTATCGCGACACGCGCCTGGCGTACTTGAATCTAATCAGTTCCTATATGACAGCCGCGGCCCAAATGAACATGGCCGCGGGGAAAGAGGTAGCGCAATGAACAATCCTGTGAGACAGACTTTATCCTGCCTGTGTCTATCGCTGGCTCTCTTCACCATGTCCTGCGAAAGGAAAGTCGCTGCCAAAGACAGCATAGCCCCCGGCACCGGGCCGGTGCCGACCACCGTCGAACCCGATCTGGACGCCAACAATTTCAAAGTGGATCATCCCGAACAGTTTCCGCTGGCGACGGCGGGCGAGTACACGGCTGCGCCCGAGTTGAACGTGACGGGCGTGGTCAGTCCTGACGTATCGCTGCAGGTGCCGGTACCTTCGCTCGCCACGGGACGAATCGTGGAAATCGACGCCCAGCTTGGCGATGAAGTAAAGAAAGGGCAGCTTCTGTTCAAAGTGCGAAGCTCGGACATCGCAGGGGCGTATTCCAATTACCGGCAGGCCGTCAAGAACGAATCACTGGCAGTTGACAACGAACGCCTGGCGACGATTCAGCTCGATCGTGCCAAGCTTCTGTTCGAACACGGGGCATACACCAAGAGTGCTTTCGAAATCGCGGAAAACGCTGAAGTTGGTACGCAAACGGCGCTGCAAGACGCGAGAATCGTTACCGAAACCGCGAAGGAACAACTCGGGCTGCTAGGAGCCGACCCCGATCATCCCACGGGGATCGTCCAGGTATTCGCTCCCGTGTCAGGAACCATTACCGACCAACAAATCACCAACCAGTCGGCCGTGCAATCTTATTCGACGCCGACGCCGTTCACGATTTCCGACCTGTCGAAGGTCTGGGTTATCTGCGACGTGTGGGAGAACAACATGTCGCAGGTACACATCGGCGAGTTTGCGGATATCCATCTTGTCGCTTATCCCGGCCGGGTGCTGAAAGCGCGAATCAGCAATATTCTGCCTATCGTCGATCCCAATATTCGCACGGCCAAGGTTCGCCTGGAGGTGGAAAATCCAGGCCTCATGCGGGTCGGCATGTTTGTCACTGCTACGTTCCATGGACTCGAGGCGGCACGGCACGCTCAAGTTCCGTCAACCGCGATTCTGCACCTGCACGACCGCGAGTGGGTCTACGTGCCTCTGGGAGATGGCCGCTTCCGGCGCCTGGAGGTTGCCGCCGGGAACATGCTTCCCGACGGCATGCAGGAGGTCCTCAGCGGGATCAAGCCGACCGATCGGGTGGTATTGAACGCGCTGGTATTGCAGAACACGGTGGAGCAATAGATGATTGCGAAGATTGTCGATTTCGCTCTGAATAACCGGTTCCTGGTGATAGTGGGAGCGCTCCTGCTGTTCGTCTGGGGCGGGATTTCCTTCCACCAACTGCCCGTCGAAGCCTATCCCGACGTGGCGGATAACTACGTGGAGATCGTCACGCAGTGGCCGGGAATCTCCGCCGAACAAATGGAGCAACAGATCACGATCCCGCTCGAGATCGTGATGAACGGCATGCCGCATGTTACTCATTTGCGGTCGTTCTCATTGTTCGGCCTGTCCGATATCAAGATCATTTTCGACGACGAGGAACTGAATGCCTGGGACCGTGAACGGGCGCTCGAGCGGCTTTCGCAAGTGAGTCTTCCGCCTGCCGCGGTTGCCGCCGGTGTGTCGCCGCAAATCCAAACCGACTGGAGCCCGGCCGGTCAGATCTATTTCTTTACGCTGCACAGCACCAATCCGGCGTATGACGTGATGGAACTGAAGTCGATTGAAGACTGGGTAATCGAGAAGAACCTGAAGTCTGTTCCCAACATCGTCGATGTGGCCAGTTTCGGCGGCCCTACCCGGGAATACCAGGTTCGTCTGGATCCGGACAAACTGATCTCGTATGGCCTCAGTATCAGCCAGGTGGAGCAGCAACTCAGCAACAACAACGCGAACTCGGGTGGAAGCTTTGTCGAAGCCGGCCTGCAGCAGATCAACATCCAGGAAGTGGGCCTGGTGAAGAATGTGCAGGATATCCAAAACACGGTAATCATGACCAAGAACGGAACTCCGATCCGCGTGAAAGACATTGCCGTGGTCGCGCAGGGTCCGAAAATCCGGCTGGGTCAATTCGCCAAGGCGATCCGGCACGAAGACGGAAAGCTCATCGATAACGACGATGTGGTGTCGGGGATCGCTCTCTTGCGCAAAGGCGCCGACGCCGATCTGGCGCTGCAGGGGATTCACAAGAAAGTGAAGGAACTGAACGAGACGATTCTTCCCAAAGGCGTGACGGTAGTCCCCCTCATCGATCGCAGCGATCTGGTCACCTACACCACGGATACCGTGCTGCACAACCTGAGAGAAGGCATCATTCTGGTGGTGATCATTCTCTTTCTGTTCCTGGGGAATATTCGCGGGGCCATCATCGTAGCGCTGACCATCCCATTTGCGCTGCTGTTCGCCGCCGCGTGTCTGAACCTGAAAGGGATTCCCGCGAACCTGCTGTCACTGGGCGCGCTGGATTTCGGCATGGTCGTGGACGGCGCGGTGGTGATGGTGGAGAACATCGTACGGCACCTCGGCCGTCAGGGGCAGGACAACCGAACACCGAAAGAGAAAATTTTCGACGCGGCACACGAGGTCCAGCGGCCGGTGTTCTATGCAATCACCATTATTATTACGGCCTACCTGCCTATTTTCACGCTGCAGCGCGTGGAAGGGCGCCTGTTCAAGCCCATGGCGTGGACCGTCGCGTTCGCCCTGCTGGGCGCGATCATCTTTTCGATCGTGATCGTGCCGGCGCTCGCGAGTCTTTTCTATCCCAGGGGGACTAAAGAATGGCACAACCCGGTGATGGTGTGGCTCACCAAGGGATACCGGCGAGCGCTGCGAGTGGCCGTCCGCCTGCGTTACGTGACCGTCGGGATAGGGGTTATCAGCTTTTGCTTTGTTATCTATCTAACGGTCGGCGGGGTGATCGGCTCCGAATTCCTTCCGCACCTGGATGAAGGCGCACTGTGGGTACGGGGCACGCTAGCTCCCAGCACCGGACCCACGGAGGGAATCCGGCTGATGAATCAGGCCCGGCTCATCCTTTGTTCGTTTCCCGAGGTGACGCAATGCTCCAGTCAGACAGGGCGTCCGGATGACGGGACCGACACAACCAGTTTTTTTAATACCGAGTACTTTGCGGATCTGAAGCCCAAAGATAACTGGCGGCCCGGCTTTCACGAGAACAAGGACCTGGTCATTGCGGCCATGGACCGCGAGTTGGAGAAACTGCCGGGGGTAGTCTGGGGCTTCTCCCAGCCGATCGCCGACAACATGGAAGAAGCGGTCAGCGGAGTGAAGGGGCAGCTCGCCACAAAGGTCTACGGCGACGACTTAAAGGTGCTCGAGGAGAAAGCCGAACAGGCTGTCGAAGTCATGCGCCACGTAAAGGGAATCGAGGATCTGGGGGTCTTTCGGGTGCTGGGTCAACCGAACGACAACTTCGTCGTCGACCGCCAGCAAGCCTCGCGCTATCAAATCAATGTCGCTGACGTGGAGGATGCCATCGCCACCGCCGCGGGAGGGAACGCGCTCACCCAGGTCCTACAGGGCGAACAGCGCTACGACCTGGTGCTGCGTTACTTGCCGCAGTTCCGCAACACGAAGGAGGCGATCGAAAACATCCGTCTGCTGGCCCCCAGTGGGGAGCGGGTCTCACTCGCCCAGCTCTGCAAAGTTGAAGAGCGCGATGGCGGGTCCGAGATTTACCGGGAAGGGAACCAGCGATATGTCGCCATCAAGTACAGCGTGCGCGGCCGCGATCTGGGCGGCGCGGTGGGAGAAGCCATCAAGAAGGTAAGCGAAAAAGTTCAACTGCCGAGGGGCTATCACATCGACTGGGAGGGCGAATACGAAAGCGAAAAACGCGCCGAAGCGCGGCTGCAAATCATCGTGCCATTCACCGTCCTGCTGATCCTGGTCATTCTTTACACGATGTTTCGTTCTTTCAAGTGGGCGCTGCTGATATTGGTCAACGTGATGCTGGCGCGGGTCGGCGGCCTGGTGGCGCTGCTGGTCACGCACACCAACTTCAGCGTGTCCTCAGGCGTCGGAATGCTCGCGCTATTCGGCGTTTCCGTACAAACGGGAGTGATCATGCTGGAGTACATTAATCAACTTCGAGCGCGTGGTCACAGCATCGCGGATTCGGCGGTCGAGGGAGCCGTACTGAGACTGCGACCCATCATGATGACCATGCTGGTGGCCACGCTCGGCTTACTCCCCGCCGCCATGTCTCACGGCATCGGCTCGGATTCGCAGCGGCCCTTCGCCATCGTGATTGTCGGAGGACTGCTCTCCGATCTGGTCATGAGCATCTTCCTGCTCCCGACTTTGTATGTCTGGATGGCCGGGCGGAACGACGTACTGCCAGCGCCGGAGGCGGAATTCGACGAGAAAGTTTAGGGCAGTCTAAGCGGGTCTTATGAAGAATAAATTTGCAGTACTGTAAGACGATGCCGGCGGCCGCAGTGGAGTTCGACGAGCATCAGTGAACTCCGCTTAGTCCCGCGAACCCCACAAAGACGCGTGTTCTTCCAAGGCGACCCGCACCAACTGGCTGCGCGTGCGCACGCCCGTTTTCACAAACAACTGCTGCAGCGCGGACTTGACTGAAGCTTCCGAAATTCCGAGCGACGCCCCGATTTCCTTGTTGCTCAAACCTTCGAACACCCCCTTGAGAACAGCACTCTCGCGTTCGGTGAGGTGTTTGCGCGCGGGTTGCTCGCCAGCGGTCCCGACGGCGCGAACCAGCGACTGAATGCACCGCTGATCGATCCAGCTTTCGCCGGCCATCACTTTGCGGATGGCTTCGCACAGCAGCGCGGGCGGACTGTGTTTCAAAAAGATGCCGCAAACCCCGAGGCCAAGGGCGCGCACCGACTCCGCGTCCGTCATACCCGCGGTGATAATGAAAATCCGGCCAGCGTATGCGGCGCCACGGGCTCTTTGAATAAAGTCGAGGCCGTTGTCGTGACCCAGATCATAGTCCAGCAGCATCAGGTCGATCGGATGGGCGGCCAGAGCTTGAAGCGCTTCGGCGGTAGTCCCGCAGTTTGCCACCACCTGAAAGTCCGGCTCTGAATCGAGCAGCCGGCTAAGGCTCTCGCGAAACAGGCTGTGATCGTCCACCAGCAAGAGACGAATGGTTACCATGATCCTCCTCCAACTCGGCCGCACGCGGCTCCTGGGCACGCGCCTGCGGGTCGGTGAACGCGCCCCGCGGCTCGGCTGCGGTAACCAGTAACACCGCGAAGCAGGCCCCCGATGATTGCGCCTGATGGTGAATGTCACCCCGGAACGAGCGTACAAACGCACGCGAAAGATACAGGCCCAGACCGTTGGCCTCCGCACCGGGCTGGAACGGCTTGAACAGGCGCTCCGGCTCCGCAACGCCCTTGCCGGTATCGATAAACCGCACAACCACTGAACCCTCTTCCAGCGTCGCTTTGACAATCAGTCTCTTGACGGGGCTCTCTTCCATGGCCCGCTGGCTGTTCTTGGTGATGTTGAGAAACGCCTGGAGCAATTCCTGGCGCGCCGCCCAGACCGGCGGCAGCCACTCCCCGATCTGCCAATCGATGGCAATGCCGGCTTCCTGGAACCCGGACTCGATCACAATCCGGAGTTCCTCGAGCACTGGTCCAACGTCAATGTATTCGGCTTCGGAATTCGATTCGCGCAACTCGAGCCCGGCAATTCTCAAGAGTCCTTCGAGCAGCGATCCAAGAGTGCGAAAGTCATCGTTGGCGGCCAGGGTTGGGTCGCGCACGAGTTGAGCGTGGACAGCGGCGATCGCGCCGCACAGGTTACGAATTTCGTGGCACACCGCGCTCACCAGGATTCTGGAACCGGCCAGCAAGTGCTGCAGGCTGAACTCCTCCCGATCGCGAAGTTCGTCCGACGAATCGAAGACCACGGCAGCCAGGCGAGGTCCGGCCGAGGTACGATACGTCGAGAACCAGACCTGCGCCAGAAAGACGCTGCCATCGTGACGTTTTCCCCGGCACTCCATGGCTGTCCGGAAAAGCCGGGATTCGCCCTGAGGAAACGGTATGTTGGTCAGGGCGGGAAAATACCGGGCAATCGAACGCCCCGCCAGATCGCCGATTTCGAGACCAAGGAGACGATGCGCGGCCTCATTGGAGAGCAGCACTTTGCCCCCTGCGTCGACGGTGAAGATGCACGCCGGGCTGCTTTCAATCAGCACCTTGAGTTGGGCTTCGGCCTCGCGGCGCAAAACCATCTCACGTTCCACGTCCGCGAGGTGCTGGCTGGCCAAAATCCGGTTGCGCGCGGACTCGAAGACGTAGAGCCCGGCGCCGGTAAACGCCGCGAAACTCAGAACCATGCGCGGGATCGCGACGGAAGTGACCCAGGGGAACGAATCGAAGGCTTCCACCAGGCCGGTGCAAAGCGCAGCCACGCCGGCAATCTGCCAGGGAGTCAGGCAACTGCCCACCATCAACATCGGGAAAAGGTAGAGGAAGCCGAACGAGATGTTAACGTCGAAACGCCAGTCGACCACCGCGACCACCGTGATAATTGCCGCGGCGCGCAGCAGCACGAGCGTCCGGCTGCCATGCAGGAGGCGCAGGAGGAACGGATGTGAGGTGTTCTGGTCCAAGTGCTTCTAGAACTAAGATACCCCCTCCACGCATGAGGAGATATCGACAATCGTCAGACAAACCTCTACTCTGAGGACGTCTGCTCCCGAACTTTAGAGAGTCGCAGCTTGCGTGGCGGGAGGGTGTCCGGAACTCCTACCAAAATGCAAGACCCCGCTTCGAGGGCGGGGTCTCGTAAATCTACGGAGTGGAAAGGAGGGTCAGCTATGACTCTTCTGTTGCTGATCGTTGTTCTGGTACTCAGGACACGACGGTCACGGTTCAAGATCGAACTCGATCTCTGGCCTTAGACCGGAAGCGGCTGGCAGTGCGACCTGCTAGCCGCTCCAGCAACAAATATACCACCGTCCGCGCCTATCTCATAATCCAGATTGGGCTGGCCCAGGCGATCTGGCCATCGGCCTGTTCGATGCGCGCGTAATAGTAATTCGTGCCGGGATCGGGGCTGGTGTCACGGTACTCCAGAGCCACCTCCTGCTGGTCCGGCTTGGCTTCGTAAACGTACTTCTGATTGCGAATGATGCTGACCTTGGCAATCTTGCCGGTACCGCGCACCTTGACACGAATCGGAGGAATCGTAGCAGAGCGAAACTCGTCGCCCATGAAATGGTCGCCGGCCCAAAACTCCAGCACGATGTTGTCGGTCGCGCCGTAGGTGTGGCGTTTGCGGATGGCGTCCATAATACCTACCCGGGTGGTTTTATCGGTGACCACCATGGTGTAGGAGATGTGGGTCGAGTTGTGATCGCTGCTGGCCTCGAAACCGAGGCGATAACCCTTCGTCAAGGCGTTCCAGACATAGCCCTCGCGGCGATAGGAGCTTTGCGGCTCGCCGGCATTGGCCGGTGCTTTATCGGAGCGGGGCGCGCCTTCGTGCTCGTAGTTGGTCCGGCAGCCCTGGTAGATCTCAACGATAGGTTCCAGTTCCTTATCGTTATCGCGCCAATCGGTACCCATATTCGTGCCGCTGGTATGAGAAATGGCGATCCCTCCCGTGCGGCGGATGTGGTCGTAGAGTTGCTGAGTCTCGTTATCCACCATGTCGCGCGAAACCGCTTCGTAGGTCGACCAGTATTCGGGTACGTCGGCGCGGAAATGGAACTTGACGACCGGGATGTTGCGATAGGGATGAATGATGTTGCGATGGCCGTTGGGGTAAGTGGCGCTCCGCTCGTAGCCGAAGAGTGCCGAATAGCGGCCGGGAACGTGATACAGGTCGGTGAGCTTGTTGGTGTACCACCACCAGTATTCGTTGTCGCCGCCGGCATTGTGGTCAGTGACGGCGCCGAAGTCCATGCTGGCCGCATCGAACATGTAGCGCATGAAGTCGACCAGCGAGCCGTCGGCGCGGCCGCCGCCATCGGTAGACAGTTCGGTATGGCGATGCAGGTCGCCGCGCACGATGCGATGCTCCACTCCGCCGATTAAAATGCGATGCGCCCGGATGGTCTTCACGTCGCCGGCCTCATCGACATGGCCCGGCTTCTGCTTGACCGGGGCGACTTTCGAGACCGATGTAAGGGATGGGTCCTTGCCCGGGACCGCGGGGGTAAACACGGCCGTCCAGATGTCGTTTTTGACCGGAATCTGCACCTGGTCGTCGGGTCGATTATCAGTATGCCAGACGGCCCACATCTGACCATTGGGCGCGGCTGCGAGATCGGAGTAGGAACTGATCCGGTCCTTACTGTGGGGAACTTGCGTGGCAGGGATCCAGCCGGCGCCATCGTAGTAAGTCACGTAAGTCTCCCAGAAGCCCCGTACGGCCGCCATGCTCTGGACCTGCTCCGTATTGACCTGCCATGGCCTGGACCACGTGGCAGGACGCTCCGTTTTATGGCGCATCGTAATCCATACGCGGCCGTCTTTATCGCAGTAGAGCCGCGGCAGCTCATTGTTCCCCTGGTCGTTGGGCGGCATCGCTTCAGCGGGTTGTTCCGCCGGTTCAACCAGTCCCCCGGGCGTGCGGACCACCACGTGCACCTGACGCTTGTGGTTCAACGGGATACCGGGCTGGGTGGCGCGAATGACCGCGCCGTTGTCCTTACCCCAGTTAACGCCCATCTGATCGTAGGCGATCCAGACACGATCCTGCTTGTCGACAGCAATGGCTGCATTGGCTTCGGATTCCGGAGTAGCCGCGATGGTTTCCACTTCGCCCAACTGGCCATCGCGAAACGTTCGCATGAGCAGGTCAAAACTATCGTTGCGGTAAGTGTCCCACGCGATGTACGCGGTACCTTTACTGTCTACGGTAACGTCGGGATACCAGTTATCAAAGCTACTCGCTCCGGTGTCAGTAATCGGATAGGTTTGGGACCACTCCCCACCGTCGAGGTACTTGAGAAAGATACCGCTGCGGCCATTGTGAAAGCCCTGCCAGACGAGCCAAAGCCTGCCGGCGGAGTCGCGTTTGAGGCGATGATTCAGGTCGGGACCGGCCTCCGTGGTCAGTCGTTGCAACTTACTCCAACGGCTGCCTTCCATGGAGATGGCAAAGAGATTCCAACGCACCCGCTCCGGGTCCCGCGAGGGATAGTCGACCTGCTGCGACCATACGAACCAGGGAGTGCCGGTGGCGTCGAGCGAAACCTGCGGCATCCAGACATCGCCGGTAACGCCTGGGATCGGGAACGAGGTCGTCCATGAGCCGTTGCGGAAGCAACGGGCCCGCACCTCGTCATAAAGACCGCTATAGCTGGCCCAAACGCTCCATATCGTGCCGTCCGGAGCTGCAGCAATAGAGGGAAAGTCGTCTTCGCGCCGGGCGTCGCTGAGTTGCCCTAAGCCTGACAGCCAGGCCACACGCGCACCCGGCGCGGTGAGCGCGGGTCCGACGCCGGAAGGCTGGTTCAGGTTGGCGGGAGCGAGTTGCGGCGCGGCCCTGAATCGCCCGAGGCCGACGACACCGAGAATCAAAATGGCCAGGACGATGGGCACTACCCGAGGCCGGCGCACAATTGGCATTTGAGGTGTAGTTTACACCACCAGGAACAGTCACAAACTTCGTTGCTGTATTATCTCGTGGCCTATGATGTTGTAGGAGACTTGAGAAATGGACATCACCTGGCTTGGGCACGGCACTTTCATGTTTCTTCTCCCATCCGGCGAGCACATCCTGATGGACCCGTGGACCGAAGGCAATCCTAAATATCCGGAGGGCTTCAGCATTCACAAGATTGACCTCATGCTGATTACGCACGGTCATTTCGATCACATTCACGACGCGGTGCCGCTCGCCAAAAAGCATTCGCCACAAGTCGGCGCGATCTATGAGACTTGTCACTGGCTGGAGAGCCAGGGTGTCGAAAACCTGCACCCGATGAACAAG
Organism: Terriglobia bacterium; assembly: GCA_963747535.1. GTDB lineage: Bacteria > Acidobacteriota > Terriglobia > Bryobacterales > Bryobacteraceae > CAVVFX01. The sequence continues at coordinate 277,634 of CAVVFX010000020.1, read as the reverse complement.
GGCGGGACACAGAAGATCGGCAGCGTCACGATCACCATGACGCACGCCATCCACAGTTGCGGGATCCTGGACGACGGCAAGATTATTTATGGTGGCGAAGCCGCAGGCTATGTGCTCCGCTTCGATGACCGCCGCACGTTATATTTCGCCGGAGACACGAATGTATTCACCGACATGCAGCTCATCGAGCAACTCTACCATCCGGAACTGGTGTTTCTGCCGATTGGCGATCTGTATACCATGAGCCCGGTCGAAGCCGCCGCCGCCGTACGGTTGTTGAAGCCTAAGAAAGTGATCTGCATGCACTTCGGCACCTTTCCTGCGCTAATCGGACACCCGGATCAGTTGCGCGAACTGACGAAGGACACCGGTGCGGAAGTTGTGACGCTGGAACCGGGCAAAGCCTTCACCTGGTAGGCGCGCGCGGTCGCGCAGAATGGACTGCTGCGCAACCGCACTTAACCTGAAATGTCGGCCGGCGGCGCTTCCAAATTTGCAGGGTCAACCAGGTGTTTCGGACGAAACAAACGCCGCGACCAGTGCTGCTTTCCGGTAAAGGTAACCCCGGCAAAATACCCTATATCGCGGTAGGTGCAATAGCTTACCTTGCCGTCCAGGGTCTTACGTCCGTGCTTGACCTGGACCCATTCTTCCACCGGCAGCGGGACATCGGTCTGCAGACAAGCGCCCGTGCGCGAGATATCCTCCAGAATCGCCGTTGCGCTCAAGGTTTGTCCCGCCCGATCCCTCCACTCGACCTGAACCAGGTCGGCGCATAGGAGCCTCCGTTCCCATCTTCGTTCCAGCATACGTTCTACCATCGGCATTCAGGCGAAACAAGTTTAATATGAAGCAAGTGAAAAGATGAAATTTTTCATAAACCACCTATTGCCACTGAGCCTTTCTCTTAGTGCTTTATGGCTGAATATTTGCGTACAAACGGCGTTAGGCCAGCCCGCGCCGATCGTCACGGTGCACGCACCGCTCATTCTCGATGGTAAAGGCGGCGTGCTCAAGAACAAGACGCTGATGATCCAGGGCAACCGTATTCTGCGGGTCGATCCGGCGACCAAGGGCAATGAGTACGAACTCACCGGCCTGACGCTGATGCCCGGTTGGATCGATACCCATGTCCATATCGGGTGGCACTTTGGCTCCAACGGGAAGTACCAGGTCGCGCCCGAACCGCCGGAGGTCGCAGTGCTGTATTCAACGGAGAACGCATGGGCGACGCTGCAGGCTGGTTTTACGACCATCCAGAGCCTGGGAGACCCGCTCGACGGCGTCTTACGCGACGCCATCAATCGCGGCGTGCTGCCGGGTCCGCGGCTGTTGACCAGCCTCGGGCATATAGACGAGAAGTCGGGCGACCCCGAACAGATCCGAGCCCGCGTCCGCCAGATGGTGATCGACGGGGCGGATGTCGTCAAGATCTTCGCCACCAAGAGTATTCGTGAAGGCGGGGCGCAAAGTATGACGGATGCCCAGATCCAAGCCGCCTGCGATGAAGCCAAAGGCATGGGCCGGCGCAGTGTGGTTCACGCGCAGGGAAGCGAGGGTGCGAAGGCCGCTATTCTGGCAGGCTGCACCTCCATCGAGCACGGCAACTCGCTTTCCGACGAGGTGCTCGACCTCATGGCGCAAAAGGGCGCATATTTCGATCCCAACGTCGGCGTGGTCCTGCAGAATTACCTCAAGAACCCGGAACGGTTCCTGGGCATCGGCAACTTCGACGAAGCCGGATTCGGCTACATGCAACGAGGCATTGCGACTGGTCTGGATACTTTCCGGCGAGCCCTGGCGCACCATGTGAAGATCGTCTTCGGCACCGACGCGGTGGCTGGCGCACACGGCCACAATGCCGAGGAGTACGTGGTGCGGGTGCAACAGGGCGGGCAGAAGCCGATGGACGCAATTGTCGCCGCAACATCGACGTCCGCGGAGGCGCTCGGGATGGCGGATCGAATTGGCGCCATCGCGCCGGGAATGGAAGCCGACCTGGTGGCTGTCGACGGCAATCCTCTTGAAGACATCACCGCGGTGCGCCGGGTGATCTGGGTAATGCGCGGGGGCAAAGTGGTGAAGAACCTGCGGCGGAACTGAGGTCACGCACTCGCTTCAAAAGAGCTCCTTATCTGTCCTACCCCTTGTGGGCCTCGGCACAGCCTTCTTCACCGCAGCCTTTGGCGCAGCCTTCTTCACCGCCGGGGCGCGTTTGACGGCCGGTTTGCGGCGCGTGACACCGAGGCTTCGCTCCAGCATCTCCTCCAACAGCTTTTTCTCGGCAGGCGTAACAGTCTTGGTAAACTTCTCCGGCCGTTCCGCAACCAGCTTCTGCATCCTCGACATCCACTGCAAAGTATCCGCGGCGGGATGAGCATCTCCAAGCTCGGGCAGCAACTGAAGAGCGGCCTCCAGGTCGGGTACGGTTCGATAACAGGACAGGGCCGATTTCAAGTCTCCGGCAGCCCGGTAACTTTCAGCTGCTTTGCGATAGTCCTGCAGCCCCTCGTAACAGGCAGCTTCCAGCTTGGGCTGTCGTTCCGGCATGGAGCTCAGGGCATCGAGCGCGGCGGAGAATTGCTTGTCCCGGATGAGAAGATTAATGGCCTTCTGCCGCATTTTCTCGGTGCGGGCGGTGCGATCCGGAACACCCAAAACCTCGTAGAAGGGCGGGAGCAATTTAATGAGCTGAGCGGCGTTGGTGGCATTAAACAGCCCCGCCTCCAACTCTTCGATCCAGACCTTGGACCGGGCTTCGATCTCCGCCATGAGCCACGGTTCGTAGTCCTTTTTGTACATGGGCAGACAACGCGCCAGTTCGAGGAGTGCAGCCGTATGCGACATGCCCATGGGAGGCCGATGCACGTGTTCGATCACCCTGACGCTGCCGGCCAAGCCGATCCGCCGGGCATTGATCAGGTGCCGATACGACTCCTTGAACAGGTCCGGACTTCCCAGTTCCGCGGCCAGTTTGCTGCCCCGGCACGCCAGGCAGAAACAAATCTCGCCCGCAGTTAAATACGCCGCGGTACGAACCGAGATGTCGGTGATCGAGGCGGGCGCGCCCTCCGGCCCGAGCAGCGTCACAGCCTGCTGCGCGCGCGACCAGGCCATGTCGGGCTTTACACTCAGATATTGACGCGCGTCCGACAGGCAAAGTTGGATGCGCTCCTCAACGTCCAGCTGATCTTCTTCCAGGGTCTTCAGAATCGCCGTTGGAACAGACGCGGAGATCCCGCCGAGCCCTTCTTCGCCGTTGAGAAACTCCAGGCTTTGATCAACGGTATCGTCGGTCGGACTGATGTCCAGCCAGAGCAGGCGTTCCGTCGCGCGGCTGACGGCGACGCGCAGTTGATCGATGGCCAAGCGCTTGTACAGAGCATCAATATCCGAATTGGGGCGCACACGCTGGTTGAACTTCGTGATTCGCTCCACGTGGCGGCCGGCATCGAGCACACAGACCGAGTGAAAATCGAGGCCCTTGGCTTCCTCTACGGTCAGCACATTCGGCCGCAGCGATTCCGGCACGAACGCGGGAACGGTGTCGTCCAACGTGATAAGTGCCAGGCCTTCGCGTGCCGCCAGCACGGTCAGTAATTCGTTGAGTTCAGCGCCCGGCGCGGCGGTGCAGTAAAGAATCTGATCGGTGGCATCGTCGTCGATTTCCGCGTAGCCGGTTCCGCTCGGCCGATCGCGCTTATCGAGGTGCGCGTAGAGATCCCAGACCCGGTTCACCAACTCCGCGATGCGTCGCGGACTTCGCAAATTGGACTTGAGGTGGTACTCAGACGGCGTGCCCACCCCGGCATGCAATAAGTCGTTGAGCCAGCCCCATTCGAAATCGGTGGGCCGGACGGTTTGAGCTTCATCGCCGGCCACCAGCACCGGCAAAGGGACGCGCCTCCCGCGGTTAGCGAGGTGTGCCAGTTGAATGAAGACCGTGGTCTCGATCGGCGTGAGATCCTGGCACTCATCCACTGCGATGCAGTCGAACTCGGTGGCCGCGATCCCGGGTGACGTGCGCAAATACTCCACCGCTTTCCAGGCCAGCGCGAGCTCGGGAAAATAGCGATCGGCCAGCGTAGCGCTGTCGATCCGCGCCAAACGATTGGCTGCATCGAGGGCCGAGTCGACGGCGTTGGCGCCCAGGTAGCGGGTGCGGCGCTCGGAATAAGCGGCGTCCGGAACCCGCGGTCCTTTGCAAGCTGCGAAGCGGCCGATCGCAGTGGGCAGCGCGTCTCCGATCAGGTGTGCGTGGAGCTCGTCATAGAGCGCAGTCTGTGCACTGGACCAGACGCCGATATTCCTGGCGAACGGAACCAGGTCGCGCATGAAGGCGCGCCGCGATTCAGGCTCACTCACAGCCGGCACATCGCTGCCCAGGATTTCGCGTACCAGGCGAGGAAAGGTGACCACGTGGAAACGCTTCTCCGACGAGCAGTAGCGGTCGAAATGGTTGCGGGCGAGCGCCGCGAGATCGCTCGAATAGGTCACATAGAGGACCCGCTGCGCGTTCGTCGAATCGGCCGCGTGCCACAGCGCCGTCGTCTTGCCGGAGCCGGGATGGCCTTTGAGAATACGCACCGGCTGCCGCGCTCCCGCGAAGCGTGCCTGGGCCTGGCTCCAGGGCGAAGGCGCATACTCATCGCGTCGCAAATCGCGGACGGTGAGCGGCAGATAATGCACGCCGAGGTTCTGTGGGGTCAAGAGCGAATGGTCGTCGTGGTGACGGATGTCGCGCAGAATAAGCGCCCCATCCGGAGCCATGGCGAAGTCATCACACCCTTTGAATGGCGAGGCGTCTTTGGGAGCCCACCAGGCGTAGAAGTGGCTGCCGTGACTCCCGCCCAATCGCGACCTCCGCCAGCCGCGATTCACGCCGCTGGTGCTCTTGTAGTGCAGCCTGCCGGTATCGACGGCGAGACGTTGCATCAGGAAGCCGGCGCGGCGGCCGGTGGCATCGCGGCTGTGCTCAGCTAACTTTTCCAGAAAGTCCTGATGACAGAAAAGCGGATTGGCGGGTCGCGATGTATCAAAGGTATCCACCAGGGAAAGTTGGTCAGCCATCGCCATGAATCTACCATTATGCAATCGGTGTCGCGCTACACTGACAGGCGATATGAAAATTGCTCTTGTCACGGGCGCGGGAAGTGGGATTGGACGCGCCGTCAGCTTGACCCTGCAGCGTGCGGGCTATTCGGTGGTCCTCGCCGGACGGCGCGAGCCGGAGTTGCAGCGCACTGCCGCTCTGGCCGATCCGCATGGCGGACGCATGCTTCCGGTCCCGACAGATGTCAGCCAACCTGGCCCGGTGAAGGAGCTATTTGCGGCAACCAAAGATAGCTTCGGACGTCTCGACCTGCTCTTCAATAACGCCGGCAGGGGTACGCCCGCCATCCCGATGGAGGACCTCACTTACGAACAGTGGACGGCGGTGGTGGGAGTCAATCTCACGGGAGCGTTTCTTTGCGCCCAGGAAGCCATCCGAATGATGAAGGCGCAAGAACCACGCGGCGGCCGCATCATCAACAACGGTTCCATCTCGGCGCACACTCCCCGCCCGCACTCCGCGCCCTACACCTCTACCAAGCACGCCATCACGGGGCTGACCAAGAGCATCTCACTCGATTGCCGGAACTTCGACATCGCCTGCGGGCAGATCGACATCGGCAATGCCGCCACCGAGATGACTGAGCGCATGACGCAGGGCGTACCGCAGGCCAATGGATCGACCATGGTCGAGGCGCGCATGAACGTGCAGCATGTCGCCGACGCGGTGCTCTACATGGCCAGCCTGCCGCTCGACGCCAACGTTCAGTTCATGACGATTATGGCCACGACGATGCCGTTCGTCGGGCGGGGCTGACAGCTTTGGCCTTCCGTAGGGCGCCTCTCGTGGTCTGCCCGGCTGCGTCCCGGTTCTTCGCGGCTTGCAGAGACGCGGTTGCCGGGCGCCCGCCTCGGCCCGATAGTTTCTCCGCCTTCGCGCCAGGTCTGTCGAAACGAAACGGGCTGCTTCGCAGCCGCTGGACTTTGGCCGTTTGAATTTCAACTTCTTGCGAAGCAGCGGGCACTTGTAAAGGCGAAAGCTCATTTCTCCGGCTTCGTCTCGAATGGTGGGTGGAGGGCAAAGCCGCAGAAACAGCCGCAACCCAGGCCGCTTCGCACACCAAAGCCTGTCGCTTGGGAGACAAGGGCGACCAGGGGGTCGCTTGCAGACGTGGGCGTCCGCCCCACAAAAGGCCAAAGCCGAGGGCTGCTTCGCAGCCGGGCAGACCACAAAAAACGATTGTCTGCCCTACGGAAGATTGTGTTACCAAACCATGCGCGCGCCGATCTGAATACGTCGCGGAGTGCTCGCCTGAGTGGTGATTTCACCGAAGCTGGCACTCGTCGGAGTCAAAGAAACCGGTGCGTTGAAACCCACCCGGTTGGTGATATTGAAGCCCTCGAATCGAAGCTGCAGATACATTTTCTCCCGTATTTGGAACTTCTTCAACAGAGACAGATCGGCATTCTTGGTGGGGTCGCGGCGAAGGTTATTGAAATAGCTGTCAAACCACCGGAGTCCGTCGGATGGCTGCAAACTCGACGCTGTATAGAACTGCGTGGTATTCAGCGTGGCTCCGGGCGTGAGGGGATTCTGCGGGTGAGCATTCCAATCCAGAGGGCCCCCCAGATAGACCACATTTCCCCAGCTCAGCGGTGGACCGGACTGGAAAATCAGCGCCCCGTTCATCGCCCAACCCCCCGCAATCGCGTTCAGAATCTTGTTTGGGATGTCGAAATGTTTTCCGTGACCGAAGGGCAGTTCGTAGCTTACCGCCAGTGTCTCGCGCAGCGGCCGCGAATCCCCGCCTACGCGTTTTTCCGGAGCCTGATCGCTGTCGTTCAAATAACTCACTCTCTCCACCAGGGCGCTGTAGGCAAAGTTTTCGATCAGCAGCAATCCATTCGTCCAACGCTTCTGTATCCGGACGTTGAGGCTGTTGTAATAAGATTCGCCGGCATTAGTGTACTCCTCGGCGATCCCGTTGCTGGTGCTCTGCGGAGCGGACGGAACCGGATATTGAGGAAACGGAATGAGGAGTTGTTGTAAGTTGATGGTCGCGCCGTTGTAACTGGAGTTCGGAAGCAGTCCCTGAAAGGGATTGACGATAGCAACCCCGTTAGCGCCTTTTGCCGAGCTTCCCAACAGGCTGACCGTGGCGTTCTCCGAGGCGTCCCGGTAAAGAGACGTGCTCAGGTATTGCCGGGGAATGTAATCGAGCTGCGTGGTGATCGGCAAGTGTACCGCGTGGTTGCCGATGTAGGCCACTTCGAGCACCATTCCTCCCGGTATCTCCCGCTGGATCCCCATATTCCAACGGACCGAATAGGCGTTCAGTACATGGGGATTAAAGATGATGATTCCTGTCCCGAGGCCCGTGCCGGTTCCGTTGGCGCTGCCGGAAGGCTGCACAAACCCGTTCGGGAACGGATTGGAGAGTGTTGCGGCAGGGCTCAGATAGTTGCTGCCGGTACCGCTTCCGACAAATGTGGTCGTCTGGCTGAAGCCCTCCTGATTGAGGGTCTGGGCTCCGTTGATTCCATTGGGAGAGACGAAGAGTCCGAACCCGGCGCGCAGCACGGTCCTGCGCCCCAACTTGGACGGAGTCCACGCGGCGCCCACGCGCGGGCTCCAAATACTGGATTTCGTGTTATAGACGTCCGGATTGCTCGTGCTCGCAAACGTTAAGCCGCCCAACGCCGAAAACTGGCTTGCGGGCACCAGCGCGGCCGGGTTCTTCGCGTAATTCGCGGCGGCCGGCGCCGAGACGGGATTGACCGCCGTAGGATCGAAGCCGTTGACTACCCGGTTGTACCTCTCGGTCGTGGGAGTTTCATGCTCCCAGCGCAGCCCGAGGTTGAGCGTCAGGTTACTCCTGAAGCGCCAGTCGTCCTGCACGTAGAACGAATAGTAATCGGATTGCGCCGTAGCGTGCGTATTGATGTCAAAACTGCCGCTACTGGGAAGTCCCAGGAGGAATGCCGCCATATCCCCGCCGAAAGGCTGCGCGGCCGAAGTGGCCGTAGGGCCCGTAACCCAATTGGAATTGAACGAAAAGGTTCCGGCGGAATTGCCATGAGGGTAGGTGCTCTCGCGGTAGTCGCGGAGGTCCACGCCGGCTTTTATGGTGTGGTTTCCGGTGATCTTCACGATCGACGAGAAGATCTGGAAAATGTCGTATGGCGTATTGGCGTCGCCCGTCATTCCGACACATTGAAAGGCTACGGAATTGGCTCCGCAGCCGCCGGCAAACTGCATGTACGGCAGCCCGGGGAACTGTGAAGCCGCGTTCAGATAAGACGGGAATCCGTAGGTCGTGGGATCGATGCCATCGCCCGGGGATCCGCTGATCTCGTGGAACCGGGTCCAGCTTGCCCGCATGTCGAGAATCAGCGTCGGCGAGAGGGTGTAAATATCGTCGAGCGACGTCCCCCAATTCTTCCGGGCGAGCAGAGTGCCATACGCCGGATCGTTGAAATACAGATTCTTATGCTGCAGGCGATCGTTATGGCGGAAATCGTAAGACAGCTTGTTCTTATCGCTGATATTGAAATCCAGGCGTCCCAGTTCGTTGTTGTAGGTGTCGTAATCGGCGACCGCGATGCCATAGTTGTTTTCGCCATTCACATTTCCCACGATGTTTGGCAAAGGATACAGTTTGAGATAGTTCAGCGCGATCGGATTGAGCAGGCTCGCCGGAAGTATATTATTCGGGAACGGCGTGCGATTGACGGTGGTGCTTGTGCCCGTCTGGGATCCGGAGAACGGATTGTAAAGCTGATATGAGGCGCCGGTCCCCGGAACGGACAGCAAAGCCGAGAAATTCCCGGTTCGCTCCGCTGCCGTCGGGACCGTGGTGAAAGACGAGCCCCCTTCCACCGTGGCATTGGTGGGATCGGAATCTTTCAGTTTCTCAAAAGCAAAAAACCAGAAGACCTTATTCTTTCCGTTGTAGACCTTCGGAATCATCACCGGAGCGCCGGCGCTCAACCCATACTGGTTAAAGTTGGCATTGGTCCGGGGAGTTCCGGTGGCGTTGTTGAAGAAGTAGTTCGCGTACAGCCTGGAAACCTGGTTGAAATCATAGATCGATCCGTGGAAGCCATTGGTGCCGCCCTTGGTGATCTGATTGACCACACCTCCGCCGGTGTGTCCGTAAGCCGCGTCGGACTCAAACGCGTGCACACTCACTTCCTGTACGGCGTCCTGCGGCGGACTGTAGGCCAGCCGCTTGTCCCAGGTGGTATCGGGAACGCCGTTGACCAACACTTCGTTGGTTTGCGTCGGCGCCCCGGCAACGCTGAAGGACGCACCACCGGCGTTGTCGAACGGACGCACCTGGCCGGGCTCGTTGGTGCCGGTCACTCCCATTGAAATCCGCGTCAGCATCAGCGGCGTCCGGCCGTTCATCGGCACATCTTCTACTTCTTCGGACGAAATCACCTGGCCGACGCTGGCGTTGGCGGATTCGATCATCGGCACCTCCGCGGTCACATCGACGCTTTGACTCGCAACTCCGACCTCGAGCTTGATATCGACCACCGGATGTTCACCGATGCTGAGCGTGAGTCCTTCGCGCTTGGAGGTCTTAAACCCGCTCATTTCCGCGATAATCTCGTATTCTCCGGGAACCAGGAACGGGATGGTATATTCTCCCGTTGCCGAAGAAACAGTGTCGGATTTGACGCCGGTCGCTTTTTCGATCGCGGTGATCTTGACGTTGGGCATAGCAGCCCCCTGCGCATCTGTAACCTTGCCGCTGAATGTGCCGCGGAACTCTTGCGCGTATGACGCTGCCGACGCGAGCAACGCGATCGCAGCCAATGTGTGAAATTTCATATCCCAAAACCCCCCAGTTTTGCACCACGTATTCTATCGCACAAATAAGAAGTCCGCGTATGCTTCTTCCGCTACCATGCGAATTCAAATGCGTCTTTTGTCTACAAGTAGTGCCGTAACGGCTCAATTGTGATAAATTCTGAGAATTCCGACCCTGGGAAGGAGACTGCTTCCGAAATCGCGGAAGCCACAATCTCCTCGAGAAAATTGAAAACCTGGACGAAGGAGAATAACCCATGAAGCCCAACTCCATTTCTCGCCGTGGCTTATTGATAGGGGCCACGACCGTCGCTGTCAGCCGCCTGAAGGCAGCTGATGAAACCACTCATCCGATGACTCAGGTTGTCGCGGCAGACGCTGATCCCCAGCCGCCGTATGCCTACCTCGGCTGTTACACAGGAGGAACGAATGCGCGCGGGATCAGCGTGTTTCACTATGACCCCAACACGAATCAACTAACGCTTGTCAGTATCGTGGCACCGGTGAACAGTCCATCTTTCATCACTCTGGACGCCACCAAGAAATTTCTCTATTCCGGAAATGAGTCCGGTGCGGGCAGTGCATCCGCCTTCAGCGTGAACTCGCAAACCGGCGCATTGAAGTTTCTCAACACGGTCGCCGCGGGCGGAGAACCCGCTCACGTCGCTATTCATCCGAGTGGGAAGTACCTGCTGACAGCCAATTACACTGGAGGAACCGTAGCCGTCTTCCCCATTCAGTACGACGGCTCCCTGGGCAGCAATCCCCAGATCATCACTCACTTCGGCAGCCTGGGACCCAATGCCGCCCGCCAGGAAGCGCCCCATCCGCACATGAATTTGCCGGATTCAACTGGTAGGTTTGTCCTCACGAACGATCTCGGCCTGGATTGCACCATCGTCTACTCGTTCGATGCCGGAGCTGGAATGATGACCGAGATTAACCGTATCGCGGTCACCCCCGGAGACGGGCCGAGGCACCTGGCGTGGCATCCTAACGGCAAGGTCGTTTACTCGATTTGTGAACTCGGAAACGTGATCAACGTGTATAGCTGGGACGGCAACGGGAACCTGACTCCCATACAGACAGACTTTAGCACGCTGCCCATGGGCTTCCAAGGTGTCAGCGGCGCCGGCGAGGTGATGGTGGACGCGGCTGGCAAGTTCCTGTATGGATCCAATAGAGGTAACGACAACATTTTCATTTGTTCGATTGATCCGACGACTTCCCAACTTACTATGCTCAACTGGGTTTCCACGCAGGGCGAAACACCGCGGCATTTCAATTTCGATCCAAGCGGTAACTTTATCCACGCTGTAAACCAGGGGAGTTCCTCGAATATCGTGACATTCAAGGTGGATAAAACAACCGGAATGCTCACGCCTGCGGGCCTGTACGTATCAACTGTAATGGGATCCTGCATTCAGTTCGCTTAGCTTTGATGCCGGGACGGGCCCGTCCGCATTGGGCGGGGGGCCCGCCAAAGCATTTTGCGGGACGGCCTGTCCGCTTCGGAACTTCGGTCGGCGGCTATGCCTACTTGCAGAAATTGGCGTACATGAACCGCTTGCCTTACGCGCGACTCAGCAGGGACTTCCGAGCCACGACCGTTAGGGAGTGGTTACGCGAGCTTTTGCAACTTGGTACTAGCACTACTGTGTCACAAAAATAACATTCTGATGTAGAATTGTTTTGTGGGATCAAGACTCTCCGCGCCAGGCCCGCAGGAGAAGCGCTTCACGGCATATATGGACGGCTTGGCGACCGCCGCGGGGCACGAAGACCGGCATCTGCCTTTGAAGAGTTACCGCAAGGGATTGCTGCTGGAGGGAGAACGCAAGAGTATCGAGCCGATGGCTGCACGTCTGGCGCCGGAGAGCGTTGAGGCGATGCACGTCTTTACATCATTTGGTGGCCAAGGCGCCGTGGAGCGATGGACGGCTGCTGAAGGAGGTGCGCAAGCAGGTCTTGCCAGCCATGCAGAAGCAAGGGCCGATAGTGGCGTGGATCGTGGACGACTGTCAGAATCTTGGTGGTCGAGCCGGGGATAAAGAGTTCCTGTGAATTCCACTGATATAGCATCTTGCCCGCGTCGAGCGAATAGAACTCCATGCCAAAGCGCGAGTGCCGGTATTCGGGCCGGCTTATGACGGCTTTCACGCGTTCTTCGAAAGGGAGTCTGGTCTGGGCGAGGGAGAGCGACGAGATAGCGAGGGCCAGCGTGATCGAGCGGCGCATGATGTATTTAACCATGGCGAACTGAAGTCCGTTTACGTTTTGAATTTCTCGGTCAACCTTGCGTCCAGGGAGAACTTCCCCGGGCCGAAGATCAGGATGATCAGCGATGCGACGAGAAAAGTGTAGGGGGCCGCAGCATAGAACTTGTCGGGATCGGAAAAGATCTGGCCCAACGCTTCGCGGTCGGCCGCAATATAGGCGACGATCATATCGATGACGAGCGGAAGCGCGATGAGGCGAGACCCCAGTCCCAGAATCAGGAGGATGCCTCCGGCGAATTCGAGTCCGCTGATGAACCCGGCGCTCAGGGCCGGCGCGGGAATTCCCAGGGTGGTGAAAAAGTTGATGACTTTGTGGATGTTGCCGAGTTTGCCCCAACCGGTTTGCGCAAACTGCCATCCCCAGTAGAGACGCACAGCCAATAGAAATGGAGATTGAAGAGTGTTGGCTACGCGGATCAACAGCTCGTAAGCTCTGGTAGCTGTCTGGATCATGCCAGGGCACCGGCTTTACAGAGCCATCCCAACTCGGACCAGACCGCAAACCACCTTGCAATGCCGGCCTGATACTGCTCCGCGGAGAGCGAACTGCCTTCGAAACCGGCCCCGACAGCCATCCCGATCGAATCCCCCCTGCGGAGCGCTGTCAGAATGCGAAAACCTTCCGGCTCGATGCGCCGGTAATAGACACTGTTGTCGAAACGATGGACCACGATGAAGATCGGCGCTTTCTGGCGGCGCGCGAGCTTGCGCTTCGTGGCGCGATGCCGGGGCGCGGTCACGGCGTTGCTGGCTGCGTCGTGCGAGTTCTCGTTGCGGCTGACACTGATGCGCAGATCGTCCACCGGGTAATGCACGTCGAGCAAAGTGATGTAAGGCTGCAGACTCATGTGGAGGCCGGCGTCGAGATCCAGCAGATCTTCGGGTCCCAAGGGTTTGACGGATGGCGAATCAAAAGCCTCAATGTGCGCCCACTCGAGCCGCACCATATCGAGGGCCAGCGCGTGCTTGCCGCAGGTATACCGGCGACGCGGGCGCAGCCATGCTTCGAGTGCCCAACCCAGATTGCGCATGGTGAAAGAGCGCGACGGATGCGCGGCCAGGTAGGCACGGGAGAGATGGTGAAAAGCTTCGTCGCCAAGGATGGCGCGCAGTCCGGGAAAGTCGTCATAAAGCGAGTCGAGGATGCGGTACCAATAGCTCAGGCTATAGATCTCCAGGCGCTCGTGAGAGGTGAGGCGGTCGTTGGCCGCGACGTATTCCGCCGCGTTGACCGTGCGCGAGAGATGGTCGTAGCGGGTCAGCGGCCGCATGAGGTCGGCCGCCATGCGGCGCTGCAGTTCGAGCAGTTTCAAACCAGCGCCTCCATTTTGACAGCCAATTCCCGGGCGAGGAACTTCTCCGCCTTGCGCGCTTCGGCGTGGACCTCAGCGAAGGACGGAATGCGGTCGTCCCACTCGAGCAGGGTAGCCGTCGGGCCGCAGCGGAGGATGGCATGATCGTAGAGCTTCCACACCGGGTCAATCACCGGGTGATCATGAGTATCGAGAATGTATTTTTCGAACTTCGAATGTCCGGCAATATGGATCTGCGCCACACGCCCTGCGGGAACGCTGTTCAGGTATTCAAACGGGTCGAAGCCGTGGTTGCGGGACGATACATAGATGTTATTGACGTCAAGCAAAATGCCGCAATCGGCGCGCTCGACGACTTCGTTGAGGAACTCCCACTCGGTCATTTGGGAAACATGGAATTCGGCATAGCTGCTGACGTTCTCGACGGCGATGGGTACTTCGAGAAAATCGCGCGCCTCGCGAACCTTGCGTGCCGTGATACGAGCCGCTTCGAAGGTATAGGGCATGGGCAGAAGATCGTGCGAGTAGCGTCCATCGACACTGCCCCAGCACAGATGATCGGTGAGCCACGGAGTTTTGGTGCGCTGAACGAGGGTTTTCAAACGGCGGAGATGATCGCGATTCAACTTCTCTGCTGATCCGAAATACATGGACACTCCATGCTGCACGACGCGATACCGTTCGAGGATCTGATCGAGCACGGCGAGCGGCCGGCCGCCATCGAGCATGAAGTTTTCCGAGATGATCTCGAACCAGCCGACTACCGGCTGGTGCTCGAAAATGTACCGGTAATGAGGGATTCGCAGGCCGATACCGATTTCGTAATCGGTAAAGCCGTTGAAACGATTCGCAGGCATTTTAAAGGAAAGACGAGAGGCCGGGAGGTGTGAGCCCGGCCCCGTTTCGGGTATTGTTAGTTGCTCTTCTTTTTATCCATCGAACCGTCGGTGGCGCACCCGCCCTTGCCCTTGCAAGAGTTCTTGCCTTTGCATCCCTGGTCGCCGCTCGAGCATCCGCCGTTGCCTTTGCAGGAGTTCTTACCCTTGCAGGCATGCTTTTCCACGTCGGCGAGGCCGGCCGACTGACCGGGCAGCGCAGCGGCGACGGACATGTTGAGACCGGTGCTTCCACTGACCGGAGCGGCGTTGACGCGATTCATCGTGCCCCCCAGCAAGCCGGCAAAGGCCGCGGTAAGAATCATAGAACTTTTTGAAATCTTCATGACTGAATCTCCTTTATTGAACTGTCGTGATCGAGCGCCGGTTGAAGCAAACTTCAAGAGTAACCGCCGGCGAATGTTCCATCATCATAGGGGACTACGAGCACAAATGCCAACCCGGATGTGTACGGTTTTTTGCTTGCTGCCTTTCATCCTCACTTTTGACTTAGTGGCTTGTCGCGGCAAAAAACTTCTTCGCGTGTATAGAATTAAGAAGCTGTTATGAAAATGCCTGGAATTTGCCGCAGAGACATGGTGCGTAGCATCACCAGTCTCGCCGCGGCAGCGCTGTGTTCCGGACAGACTGAGAGTTCACACGACGAGCCCGCAAAGATACGCGTTGGGGAGTCCGACGTAGAGGTCACTATCAGTGGGGCGATGACGGATCTCAAACAGTCCGAAGTCTTCACATGGGTGAGCAACTGTGCCACAGCCGTGATTCGATATTTTGGGCGATTCCCTGTACCCCGAGCGCGCCTGGCGATTCTCGTGCGGGAGGGCAGGCGGGGTGTTTCCGGAGGGCGGACGTGGGGCGAGCACGGAGCGCATACGCGAATCTCGATCGGTCAACATACCAGTGTGAGCGATTTGAGGCACGATTGGG
Organism: Terriglobia bacterium; assembly: GCA_963747535.1. GTDB lineage: Bacteria > Acidobacteriota > Terriglobia > Bryobacterales > Bryobacteraceae > CAVVFX01. The sequence goes on along the minus strand of CAVVFX010000020.1, from coordinate 262,348 downwards.
TGCTGACGCACGAATTCGTGCACTATGGCTTTCCCGACATGCCCGACCGGAATCATTGGATCGAGGAGGGTCTGGCGACCTATGTAGAACCGATCGCCAGGGTAGCCGTGGGTACGCAAGATGCGCCGACCGCATGGTTCGAGATGCTTCGCGATATGCCGCAAGGCCAGCCCAAAGAGGGTGACGAAGGGCTCGATCATACTCACACCTGGGGACGAACGTATTGGGGCGGCGCGATGTTTTGCCTGGTTGCGGATGTTGCCATCCGGAAGAACACCAATAATGCCAAAGGGCTTCGCGATGCGCTGCGAGGGATCGTAGGACAGGGCGGGAACATTGAAGTCGAATGGCCTATTGAGCGCGCGCTCGACGCCGGCGACAAGGCGGTCGGCGGGAAGGTGCTGATGTCGCTTTACGAGCAGATGGGCGGGAAGGCGGTGCCGGTCGATCTGGCTGCGTTGTGGAAGGAGTTAGGCGTGGAACGGCAGGGCGACACCGCGGTGTTCGACGATCAGGCCCCGCTGGCTGGGGTTCGCAAGGCCATCCTGAGTTGAGAACGAGCCGGGGGTGCTATTCGGGCTTGCGGGCCGCGAGACGCATGCGGATCCCGGTCCCGCCATCTTCGTAGTAGTCGGGAACGCGGGCTGTTGGACGGAATCCCAAGCCGCGGTAAAACAGGGCCGCCCGGGTATTTTTTACGTGCACCATGAGACGGATGGACCGGGCTTGCCGCCGTCGCATGCGACCGATCACGGCTGTCAGCAGGGTGGTTCCGATGCCGCGATTGCGTGCGGACGGATGGACAGCCAGGGAGACGATCTCCGCTCCCCAGCGGTCACGGCGGGCAATAATATAGCCTTTAATCTGTTTGCCGGCGGCAGCCACCAGAAACAGGGTTCGCTGATCGGCGGCATAGAGGCGGAACAGCGATTCCGGATAGGCGTCGGCGCCAAATGAGGTCCGTTCGATGGCCAGAACCGTGCTCAGGTGCGAAATGCGGAAGGGTTTGAGGTGGACTCTAATATCGCTTATGCCGCGCGGTGCCCTCGGAGTCCGGAAATCAGACCGCCGACCACCTTGCGTCCCCGCTCCAATGCCGCCTGATAGGCTTGACGCCTTTCCTTGAGGGACAACTTAATGCCGTGCAGGTGATAGCGCTTCAGGCTGGCGCCGACCGCATAGGTGCCGGCGTAGGCAATCGCACCTTTGGGAATCAGCCCGCCGCCGAGCGGGATCTTGCCTGCGAGTTCTCTCGCGATCGCCCTCCAGCCGAACGCGCCACCGATGATCAGACCGATCTGGGCCGTCTGTTCGGCGTAACCCACGGGGTCGCCGCAAGCGCCGGCCATCAGCAACGCCATGCGCACCTGATTCATCGTGAGAAATGCGGTGTCAGTGGCGAATTCCCCGACCGCCCAAGGCAATTCGAAGAACGTCGGGATGACGTTCGGTAGCGCCGAGGCAATCGAAAACATAGCGTTTTCTCTCGCGATCCGCTGCAGGATGTCATCCATCACCGGTTCTCGAAACACGTCGAAATTGCGTGCTAATGGCAGGTCCAGTTCGGGCCGGGCATCCAAAACTTCCCTTATCGTCCGCGGCTCGTCGCCCGCGTAAAAAACAAACGCATTCTCTGGACAAGGGACCGCGCTATCGTATAAAACCAAATGAAACCCGTCCGGCCGGCCGGGGTCGTTTGCCCGATAAATTCGAGCTGAGACAGAGCCTTCTAGGGGAGGCCGCAGGAAGCGCTCCATGGCGCGATATGCGCCCTCGGTTAAGGCGACCAAACCAATGCTGAGGTGCTGTTCAGCCGTCTGGCGCACGACTGCCGCATTCAGATTCGAGTAGGCGGCTTTGAGGTCTTTCAGAATATTCAGCGACATTGTACCTGCCGTCATTTTAGCCGCTATTCGAAACTGCCGCGATCTTAAGTGCGGGATAACCCTCCTCGGAACAGGGGTGAGAAGGCATGGGAAGCGCCCCGCCCCGCGGTTAGCGGCTGTGCGCTCACGGCTCCGGTGGAGCAGGCATGGGGCCGGGCTTCCGATGTCCAAGCCACCACCGGACCAACGCTGCCAGGCAAATCAACCCAACCCCCAGCACGCCCATCAATTCCGGCTCAGGAGTCGGCGTGACACCGGTCGAACCGGCCTCAGACTCCGGATAGATCGTCATGGAGGGATTGAGCACCGTCAGGAACTCCTGCACCTGACCGGTCGGATTCACAGGTCCGACATTGGTTACCAGGAAGAAATTGCTGTAGTTCCCGGTCGCGTAGCTGGCCTCGGCCAGACTGAGCCAATAGCTCGTCGATGGAGTCGGCGCATACTGGTCGAAAAGCTGCCAGATGGTCGCCTGAATATCGCCGTAGTCCGAGGCCGGATTAAGATTATACTGGCCGGTCAGCCACGCCGCCTCCTGGTAGAGTTGCAAGGCGTTTGGCAGGTTGCCATAGCGGGTATCGGCCAAGTCGGCCTGGGTTTCTATCGGGCTCAGGTTCACGGCCCACTGTTGTCCGAAGTAGACGTCGTTCGCGAAATCGACGCAATCGAAGACCACGGATTGTTGACCCAGGTCTCCGTAATACGGTCCAACATAATAGCCGAAAGCCTCGACTCCATTGACTCCGACGAAGGTAGCTTCTATCGGATTCGCCATCAGCGGAAGGGCCGCCAGCAGAAACGGTAGACTGTGCAGGAAACATTTCATAATAATCTTCCTGCCCATCTATCGGCGGTTTGCCGCAAGAGGAATAGGCCGGGGAAGCAAGAAAAAACAATTCCCGGTTGGTTCTCTAAACTTTCGCGCACCGCTTGCCGATATCTAGGGTGATGCCCTTTGACCGACGCTTGCAAAAATTGGCATACGCTACCGCTTGCTTACCTGAGCGGCCCACAATAACTTCCGAGCCACGGGCGTCAGGGAGTGGTTGCGCGAACTTTTGCAAGCAGGTACTAGATAAACGGATTGGGAGATCGGAATGCCGCAAATGACGTCTACAGCTTGCGTCCGGCAAAGGGAGCTAAAATGAGAAATTGCAAACACAAAAAGGCAAACCGCCCGGCGGGTTTCTGGCGCAGTGAGAAAATCCCCGCTACTTCCCATTTTTTTAATCGTGCTGGTGGATATCCTCGGGTACACCATCATTCTGCCTTTACTGCCCTTCTACTCCGAGCGTCTTGGGGCGTCGCCGTTCGTCGTCGGCTTGCTGATCTCGACCTACGCAATCTGCCAGCTGGTCTCCGGCCCGATCATCGGGAGTCTCTCCGACCGTGCGGGACGGCGTCCGCTGCTGATCATCAGCCAGATGGGGACGCTCGTCGGTTTTCTAATTCTTTCGCAAGCGACAACGCTGTGGTTAATCTTTTTCTCGCGGATCATCGACGGCTTGACGGCCGGGAATCTTTCGCTGGCCCAGGCTTATATCGCCGATGTGACCGAACCGGACAAGCGGGCGCAATCCTTCGGCGTAATCGGCATCGCGTTCGGACTTGGCTTTCTGGTAGGACCGGCAATCTCCGGCTTCCTCGCCGGTTTCGGCTACGCCTACCCAATCTACGCAGCGGCGGTGCTTTCGACGACCAGCATCGTCTGTACCTGGACTCTGCTTCCCCAGGTGACCCCAGGCCATGCCGGCGGCTTGTCCGCAGGCGCGGACGAGAACCCCGGACCTGGAGGCAGACGTCTCGGGCTCCTCGAATGGTCCGGTTACATCGAATTCTTTCGGCGCCCAGGCCTGCGCGAATTGCTACTGGAGTTCTTTCTGTTTGCGCTCTGCTTTTCGAGCTTTACGAGTGGCTTCGCCCTGTTCGCGGAGCGGCGATTCACCTGGCACGGCCAGGCGTTCGGCGCCAAACAGGTGGGATATGTCTTCGCTTACGTCGGGTTCCTGGGAGTGATTCTTCAAGGAGGTCTGATTGGCCGCCTGGTTAAGTGGCTGGGCGAACCCAGGCTCGTCAAGTCGGGTTTTTTGTGCACCGCGATCGGATACGGATTTTTAGGGTTCATCTACGGAATTCCCCAGCTTCTGGGGATTAGTGCCGTGGCGTCGTACGGGACCGGGGTCTTGCGCCCGGCGGTCACCAGCCTGATCACGCGGAAGGCATCAAAACGGGAACAGGGCGTGGTGCTCGGTCTTACACAATCGTTGACGTCTATCGCGCAAATCGTTGCGCCGCTGCTCTCGGGGTTTTTGATCGGGCGGGGGTGGCTGGCAGCCTGGGCGCTGGTTGCCGGCGGGATCGCGTTTTGCGGCTTCCTGCTTTCCACTGTGCCCGCGGAGCATTAGCCGGACACGCGCGTCTGCTACACTGTCCTAGATCGCCTCGATCCGGAGCCCAATACACATCGGATGTTGCTAGCCCGAGAATTCGTCACTTATTTGTCCCGGCAGATTGTTCGGAAACTGTCCCCGGGACTCATCGAAACACCCTCGCCCCAGCGTGTGGTCGAACTCATGGATGGGATTATCTCCGAAGAGTTGCAGACCGAAGACCGCCTGAATGACGAGGTCCGGGATATTCTGGACCAGTACGCCGAGTATATGCGCCGGGAAGGCGTGAGCTATCAGGATATGTTCCGCAAGATCAAGAACACCCTGATTTCGCAGCGCAAGATTATTCGTGCCTCGGGGCGCGACACCGGCGACAGTATGAAGCTGTCGCGCGACAAGATTACCGATATCTCGCACAAGATCATGGAGGGTCTCAAGAAGTCTCATGAGGTGCGGATTCGCAAAGACCAGAATGAAGTCCGTCTGGGGATTGTCAAAGCGATTTCCGAAATTCTGGTCATCGAAGAGAGGGTCGATCGGGCGTCACGCGATAAGATCCGCAGCCAGAAGCGCGAGATTCCGGAAGGCACAGAGGAATGGGATCTGCTCCATCGCCGCTACTACGGTGAAGAACTCAAGAAGTTCGGCATCGACCTCAATAGCTAAGCCGCGGTCCATCGGGCGGCACACGGTTCTGCCTGCCGGTATCACAGGCTCAGCAAACGAGCCATCATTCCGCTATTCTCTGTACTATGCGAGCCTTGTTGCTTTTTCTGCCGTTCCTGCTCTCAGCGTCGGTCCGTGTCTATGTAACGAACAGCGACGATGACCATATCACCGTGATCGATCCGGTGACCGCTAAGGTTGTCGAGGACATAAAGGTGTCGGCCAATCCTCACGGGATTGTCTCCTCGCCCGACAAAACCCGCTTCTATATCAGCAGCGAGAGCCAGGACGTGCTCGACGTCCTGGACCGGCACACCAACAAGATCATCCGCAGGGTGCCGCTGGGACGCCGGCCAAATAACGTCGCCATCACGCGCGACGGCCGGCGCGTGTACATCTGCATCCGGCAGGAGACGGTCGTCGCAATCGTCGACACGGCCTCGCTCGAGGTGGTGAAGCGCGTCGAGGTCGGACACGGACCGCATAACGTCTATCTGACGCCCGACGGCAAATACATGCTCGCGACCGCGATGGATGATCGCAAGATCACGGCGATCGATGTGAAGACTGAATCGCCGGCTTTCGAGATTCCCTTAGGCGGAGTCCCGCGCCCGGTGGTGTTCGATCCGTTGGAAGGGACGCCCAACCGCCTGTTTGTGCAGCTTTCGAATCTGCACGGCTTCGCCGTCATCGATTATGCGACCCGCAAAGTGACCCGCCGCGTGCTGCTGCCCGATGGTCCGCCCGGGGCCAAACCCCTGATCCCGGAAACCTTTTCGCATGGGATGGGGATCGCACCGGACGGCAAGACGCTGTGGGTGAACAGCCTGCTGGACAACTCCGTGTCGGTGTTCTCGATGCCGGATCTGGAGAGGCTGGCGACGATTCCCGTCGGCCGCGGCCCCGATTGGCTGACGTTTACACCCGACAGCAAGCGCTGCTTCGTTTCCAATGCCGGCTCGAACTCGGTATCGGTGCTGGATGTAACGTTGCGCAAGGAAGTAACGAAGATACCGGTAGGGAAGGTCCCCAAGCGGATCATCTGCACCGAGTAGCAGCCACCGACTCCCTTACCGAGCCGCAACGGCTAACGGGCTGAAGCCCGTCACACACAACAGAAGAACAGGCTGAAGCACGTCTTACGGCTTTTCACGGCTGTTCGTGGGACCCATTCCTGGCTACGCGTGGGCCCGGCGCTCACGACGGATTTTGGCGAAATCGAACATGACCTGTTTCACCGGCGTTCCGGCGATTTCGATTTTGCTCAAATCACGCGTGCCCAGGCCGGCCTTTTCCGCTAATTCCAGCGTGCTGTCGCAGACCTCGAACGGAGGAGTTCCGCGGGTTGCGAGTGGATCGAACCCCATGATGGCCATGCACACGGCGTCAGTGTTCACGCAATTGGTTCCCGCCACCAGCACTCCCGGGTTTACGCCGGTCAACTTCTCTTGAATCCACGGTCCTTCGCCGCCCGTCATGGTTTTGATGCCCTCTACGATCGCAAGATCGATCGGACGCGCGGATACCAGGTCGACGATAGTTCGTGGCACGCGATACGTATCTACTCGCGGCGAATCGGGATGCAATTCGGAGGGTGCGCTCTTCGACGGCTGCCGGTCGCCCGCGTGCACAATGGAGCGTCCGCCTTTGGGAAGGATGGAAGGCTCGTTGATACCGGCGCCCGTTCCGTAGATCGTCGCGGGTGTAATGCCGAAGCAGTTCTTCATCGATAGCGTTACGCCGGCGGTGGCATGCTCCTTCATCTTCGCGATGCTGACAAATACGTCGCAATCGTTGTAGGAGTGGTTGAGATCGAACGCCGGGAACATGTAGCCGCCGAACGGCACTTTCATGCGCGCGTATTTCTTCGCGTTACCCAGGAAGTTGGTGTTCTCGAACTCCACGTTCTCCCCTGCGCCGAGAATATCGCGCGGTTGCCAGTTGGCCTGCAGGATGTACTCTTCGACCGCATCGGCCGTCGACCACGGGCTCTCCAGCACACGGATGCGCCGGGCTCCCGCCTTCGACATCAGGTGGATGGTTGCGGCAATTACCCGCGGATGCGTATAATGCGTATCCTCGCACGGCAGGTATCCGACGCGATACGTCGGCGAGCCGGTAAGGTTGATTTTCATGGCGACGGTCTTGCCCTTGACGAGGCGTCCCAGTCCGCCAAGCTGGTCGAACATTTTGTCGAGAGCCGGGACCAGTTCCGGACCGTAAGTCATACACCGCGACACTGCCACTGGCTGCGTGGGCGCGGCTAGCGCGCGTCGGATAAAAGGCTCGCTAAATACCGCACCGGTTGCCGCGGTTGCGGTCTTCAGCCATTGTCTCCGTGAGTAACAGGCATGCATATCGTGTGCTCCTTTCAGGACTCGAGTTCGATCAGTGCGTACTGGGCGACCGCAGGCAGGTACATCTCGACACCGGCATCGCGCACCTCAAGTTTAACGTCTTGCGGCTCAGGCTGGTTCCAGGTGCGGAGCCGCGCGGAACGCCAGGCGCCCTTCACCCAAACCGAAACGTCCTCCACCGGCCGCAGCGAGTAGAAGACCGTGCGGAGCGCGGTTCGCCGTTTGTCGGGCAAAGTGCCGAGGCACGGAGTAATGGCGCCGCCATTGAAGTACCGGACCATGTCGTGGCGATGACTGACCAGCACCACGGCATCGTTCGGGACCACATACGGATCGGTGAAGGACGTGGTTGCGACGGCAATGGACCCGCTGCCAACCGCACGAATCGCGAATCGGGGATGACTGCCTACCGCGGGTCCCTTGGGCAGCGATCCCCAAGCCGGACCGGTGATCAGCATCCCTCCGGCGCTCACGAAATCAAGAACCTGCTTGCGTACATTTGCGGGAGGTTCCGCGGCGTCGGTGTAGATGACCCCTTTCAAGCCGGCGAGCGATGCAGGCATGAAACGACTTGTCGCAAGCGCGCGGTATTGCTGTTTGGTGCGCGCCAGGTTGTTCAAAACTTCATCCGTGAACCCGACCTTGGGACCTGCCAGACTCGAAAGCACGCCAATCACAGCGTCGTCCGTATAAGTATCGTCCGTAGTGAAGAAAGCCGATGCCTGCACGATGCGCTTCCAGGTATCCATGGCGTCCGGACGCTTCGATGCGATACCTTCCGCGAGCCGGTCATCGAGCGTAATGATCCAGTGCGCACTGTGAGCGGCCGCATCGGCGAAGGCCAGCACGTAGTTCTGGGCTGACGACCGGGACGGCTGTGGTTTGGCATCCACCCAGAAGTGCATGTCAGGCTGCAAGGCTCTCGCCGCGCGAATCCGCCATCCATTGGAGTCGACCCAAGGTTCGCCGGTGGGTCCGGCAGTAGCATGATCGCCGCCGGCGTGAGACATCCGAATGCCGGGCCACGGTCCCCGGACGATAGCCACGCCGGAAGGCACGGTTTCGCCGACCGTGAATCCGGCGCGCTGGGCCTGTTCGGCGAGGCCTGGAACACTTGTTCCAGGATCGATGATCAGGTAACGGATCGGCGTCGCCTGCAGCAGGCTCAGCATCCCTGGATCCTTCCAGGCAGCGGGCCAGCGCAGCGGAGTAGAGTCTACGCCCATGGGAACTTCATTCTATCGCGGTCCGCGAGTGCCCGATGCGATCTCCCGTATGGAGCCCCGACTCGCGGCTGTGGAGTAGGCATTTTCGCCTGCTCTCGCGTGCCGGAGAGACTTCTGCCACCGCTGTTTGTCGAGGAGCATTTCGATACAAATCTGATCCTCGCGCCAACCGGTACGTCGGTATCCTAAATACAGAGGTTGCACATTCGCCATCATTTTGATATACGATCTAAGATACGAAATGACTGACAACGTATCCTGGCGAAAAATACCTGACCTACCTTTTGGCGAGTGTGCGAGTCGGACAATAATCCGGCTGAGCTATCAATTCTGAGAGATCCAGCGATCTCTTATCCCCTCTGAATCAAGGATTTTAATGACATATAGGACTGTTGGAAAGACAAACAAGATATTCGTGCCATCGCTCGTCGTGCTGGCCACCTTGCTGCTCGACCCGGCCGGCGCACTCGCGCAGAGCGGCGCGGGCTCGATTCAAGGCACGATTCAAGATGCCACGTCGTCCGCGATCCCCAACGCTGCGGTGCACGTAGTTAACCAGAGCACCGGCGTTATAAACGACACGACCTCGAACGGCAGCGGCTTCTACTCGGTGCCGGGCCTCTTTGCGGGCAACTACACCGTGACCTTCACTGCGCAGGGGATGAAGAAATACCAGACTATGGTCCCCCTTCAGGACGCGCAGGTTGCGGTGCTGAATCCCAAGCTTACGGTTGGCGACGTGGCGGAGCAGGTGACGGTGTCGGCAGACACGGTTGTTCTCGCGACCTATGACAGCGGCACGGTCAGCACGCAGCTCGACTCCAACCGCATGGATCAACTCCCGCAAAACGGACGTAACGTGTTGGGCCTCGCGCAGAACACCGTACCGGGTCTCGAGTCCGGCGGCACGCGGGCCAACGGTCTTATGGGAGAAGGGATGGAATATTCCCAGGACGGCGCGCCCATGACCAACCGCAACTTCGGCGGTGAATCCAACGTTTCACAGGCCATCCTGCCCGACCCGGATGCCGTGCAGGAGGCCAAATTCGAGACGCTCAACTCCAGCGCGGAATTTGCCACGCCCGCGACCGTTATCCTCACCACCAAGTCGGGAACCAACGAGTTCCATGGGTCGGCATTCGAAACCGCGCGTAACAATTATTTCGGTATTGCCAAAGCGCGCCAGAATCCGCCCAACTTCGCTGCGCCTCCACTGGTGCGCAACGAATGGGGTGCGACGATAGGCGGCCCGATCAGCATTCCCAAACTCTACAACGGCAAGAACAAAACCTTCTTCTTTTTCGCCTGGGAGCGGTTCTCCCTGCGGCAATCCTCCAACGAACTGGTGACCGTGCCCACCGTCGCCATGAGAAACGGCGACTTCAGCGGCTTGGTCAACAGCTCGGGCATCCAGCAGATTCTCTACGACCCCAATACCACCCAGGCCGGCACCCTGCAGCGCACGCCCTTCGTCAACAACCAGATCCCGCTGAGTCGTGAAAGCCCATTGGCGAAAACCCTGTATGCCGCAACTCCTTTGCCCACCAGCGCGGATAACCCGCTGGTCAATTCCAATTTCAACGCCATCAACGAAACCTCGCAGACTGTCCCGAACGTGACCATCCGCCTGGATCATGCATTCGATCAGAACAATCGCATCTACTTCCGCTTCACCGACATCGACCAAACGCAGCAGGCTTTGCGCAACTACCCCGCGAATTCTCCGGCCAACATCGCCGGAGGCGGTCTGCCGGCCGGCGCCACTGGTTTCCAGGACATTCCGGTCCAGACCATCAGCGGAGCACTCGGGTACTCGCACGTGTTCTCCCCGACATTCTTTTCCGAGACCATCTTGAGCCAGCAATGGCAGCGCATGTATGTCCAGGGAAACCAGGTTTCGCTGGGAGATTATGAAGCCCAGTTGGGACTCCCCAATAACTTCGGACAGGGCGGCTTTCCGGCCATCGGAGCTAACCTGACCATGCCTTATGGCGGCTCTCAGTGGTATTACGGCATGAGCCAGATCCTCTCGACCCTCGATGACAACCTGACGCTGGTTCGCGGCAAGCACCAGATTACGTTTGGCGGTCGCTACCGGCATGAACGGTTCGGCTATCTGTCCGACCGCTCACCGGACACCATCGCCTTCTCGAATCTCGCCACCGCCGTTTACGACCCGACCACCGGGGCTAACTATGGCGCCAAGCCCAATACCGGCTTCGCCGATGCGGATTTCTTCCTGGGCGCCGCGGATTCCTACGGACAGCAGAAGAACGCTCCATTCGGGCACTACCGGGAACAGGAAATCGACTCCTATGTTCAGGACAACTGGCGCGTCAATTCGCAACTCACGGTCAATGCCGGGCTCCGCTGGGAAATGCATCCGGCGCCGCACTCCGACCAGGGTAACTTCGTTACCTTCGACCTTAAGAATGACGCGCTGGTATTGCCCAATCCAATCTCAACTTATATACAGAATGGATTTACCACTCAGGCGATCATCACCAACCTGCAGAATCTGGGGGTTAAGTTTGAAACCCCGCAACAGGCCGGACTGCCGTCGGCGGGCATGAATAACAGCATGGCGAATTTCAACCCCCGCCTGGGATTTGCCTGGACGCCTCCTTTCGCCAAATGGGGTACCGTGCTTCGCGGCGGCTACGGCGAGTACCTCTATCCGGTGCCGATCCGCAATTCGGCCCGGTACCTCACGGCTAACTACCCCTTTACCGCGAGTTACTCGCAGAGTTACACCAGCGCGGCTTATGCGCCGGACGGCCTGCCCAACTTACTCCTGCGCGGTCCTCAAACCGTGATCGCCGGACTGAACAGCGCCAACGTAGTGAACACCAATTCGACCAGCGCGCTGCTGCCTGGTATCAGCACCTCTGAAACACTCGCCGCGAACTATCCTCCGGCTCATGTCCAGGATGCGAACATGACTCTCGAGCAACCGCTCAAGGATGGCTCCGTGATCCGCATCACCTACGTGTTCACGCACGGATCGAACCTCGATCAGAATTACCATTACAACAACGCCCCCTCGACTTACGTCTGGGAGACGGTGACGGGAACAACGCCACCGACGGGAAATCTAGCCTCGGTCGCGACGCGTCCTTATGACCAGACCACCTGGGGCGATAACACGCTATCTCAAAAAACCGGCTGGTCTAACGACAGCGCACTGCAGCTCAACTATCAGAGACCGTTCAAGAAAGGTTTTGCTTACCAGATTTACTACGTTTATTCGCGGGCCTTCCGCATAGGCGGCAACACCTTCCGCGATGGCCTGCTGTATCCGGCTCAGGATTTTGCTCCTGGCGTGCTCCCCGCCGGAATGAACACTGGCACCCTTTTGGATCCGAGTCAGGCTCTGAATCGCTATGAAAACTACCACGTGGATACCGCTATTCCCGAGCATCACGTTCAGTTCAACGGGATTGTGGACTTACCGATAGGCAAGGGAAAGCGCTTCCTCCACAATTCCAACAAGTTCGTCGACGCGCTGGTCGGTGGTTACCAGGTCGCGTTCGTCGGTCAGGTATTGTCGCAATCGTTCCAGGTGGCCGCCGGAAATTGGGGAGCTACCGGCCCGCTGCAGGTCTACGGGAGTTCCGTTCCGATTAACGATTGCCGCAGCGGCGTCTGCCATCCCGAATATCTTTGGTTCAATGGCTATGTCTCGCCGACCGTCATCGGTGCAGCGAAAAACGGAATCTCCGGGATTCCCTCTAACTACGTTCCCTACCTGGCGCCGATCAACAACACGCCCGGCACCCCGAACTTCGGCAACAACAACGTGACTGTCAATCTGAAGAACGGCACCCAGGTGGTGACCGGTTACTCGCCCGGACCCTTGGGCGCCAATCCCTTCTCGCAGACTGTAGTGATGGGACCGTACAACTACGAAGCCGACATCTCCTTGTACAAAGTATTTTCGATTACTGAGAGGGTCAAGCTGAGAGTGAACGTCGATGCCTTCAACGCGCTCAATATTCAAGGCCGGGTCAATCCGAATACGACGGATGGCACCGAGTCTCTCCAGACTTCCTATTGGACGCCGCGTCAGATTCAGTTCTCGGGCCGGATATCGTTCTGATCGCAAGGACCGCGCAATCGGAGCAGACCAGCGCTTTTCGTGGTCTGCCCCGGCTGCGCGGCAGCCGTTGTCGCGCGCGTTATGGACCAAGGCGAAATATCCGTGGGGCGGACGCCCACGTCCGCGAGCGACCCCCTGGTCGCAACCCGGAGCAGTCGATCAACCGTCCTTTTGCAGTTCCCGGAATCTCCCGGAGCTGAGTACGGGAATCGTCTGATGGATCAGTTTAACCAGATCCGATCGCGTTGCGATATTCCGAAACGCCTTACCGTAAATTACTTTCTCCGGAAGAAACTCCTCGTAACTAAATTGCCCCTGTTGCATTACTGACCAGTTAAAATTCACGAAGAACCAGTCCAGGATCGAAGAAAGAGATTCACTTACGGTCTCACCCTGCCGGACGAGCAGTTCGTCCTCTTGAGGACGGTACAACATTGGGCGATGTTCGGTCCAGAATCTTTGTGCCGGACCGGCACCCTGCGGTACACCAGCCGAGGCCTCTTTCTCAATCCGCGATCCAAAATCAAGAAAAGCCGAGTGATCCGTCAGCCGTATCCGGCATGCGTCCCGATGCCGGCGGGCGCTCCGGTCAGAGTCTTGAAGGTTGGCCCCAAGCTCGAGGAAGCGTCTCGGAGACGGCCACGAAAGGACGCTCGATAGCTCCTCTTGATAGGCCAGCATCTCGCTGTCTAAATCCTCGATCCATCCCAGCCTCTTCGCTTCCCTCACCAGAGACATGAAACGATATCCCGGCTGAATATCCGGCCAACTGAGAACGCGCCCTCGAAGTTGTGCGTAGAGAGCGCCGGCCGGAACGAAGAGCGCTAAGTCGCACAGGGCGTAGAACGCATTTTTGAAACGTCTATAGTCGTCTGCGGATTGGACAGGCTTGTCATGCATGGTCTCCTTGACCCAATGAGACCAGAGGATCCAATAGTAAGGATTCGTGCCGCTGAGCAAGTCTTCCTTCTTTACGGGGGAGACGAGAGTCATCTGCGTCGCGATGCCTTCAAAGACGTGCTTCGCGCCCAGCGGGAACGTCCTTCGGTCCGGCATGGTCGCATCTAGAACGGCGAGCCCTTGTGTATCTGCTTCGGGGTAGTCGTCGGGCACGTCCGGATCCGCATTTGGCAGCGCGTTCAGTTGTTCAAGATAGGCTTCGACCGTTTGGAAAGTATGAACAACGTCTGCGATCGTTGCCTCCGCGACGTCCGGGAAAGCTTCCCCTTCCATGATGTTTTCGAGGAAAACGGTGTGCGACCAGGGTCTCGCAAATCTTTCGCACAGATCTCGCAATGCTGGACCGCCGAGGTTCGTTCGCCCCGCACGCAGTCTCTCGGTAACCTCATACACCGGTATCAGGATCTGCGCAAAAGGATAGGCCCGAAACTGCCGGATGCAGTATTGCAGTACCTGGTTGTTCCGCGCGAGCGTCATTTCATCCAGCAGCCGGCCGTATGGCGTCGAGACATGCATCCAGAAATGATTCATCTCGTGCCGCGTCGCGATCTCTTCCTGATCGTCTGAATCGTAATTCCCGATCCAGATCGTATTCGACTGGTGGTCACACCAGCTAAGGCCGCTCTTTCGTGGCCCTATCCTCGCGGAATTGACTGGCGCCAGGCTTCGCATCTGTCCTTCGGGTCTAAAGCGGCTTTACAGATCTGCTCCGGGCTCCGCGTTTCGCGGGCTCGTGGTCGAAGCGTCCCCTGGCATCCTTGTCGCCGGGGTTGCCCAGGTTGAGTTTAATAATGTCCTCGGCCATGGCTCGAACGCTAAGACGCTTCCGGAGGCTGAGCAGATAGGTCGCCGCGTTGGTCCGCTTTGCGGCGCGCCGGTCAAAAATATTTTTCATCACCATACCGGAAATCCCGACCGCGCCGACGCCTGCTAACAATGGCGATAGAGTCGCGATACCAAGTCCCCATGTGGCCGTAGCCCAGCTCGGTACGGACACGGCGAAGAGTCCCGTCCCGAAGGTAATGTTCGCCGAACGAAGCTTGTCCGTCAGTTCCTGATACTCGTCGTCCAGCTTCCGCTGGTGGGCACTAATCGCTCCCTGGACATCATCCTCTTTGGCATTTTCCAGGTCTTTAGCCAGTGCGGCAACCTTGTCCTGAAACCTGGTGCGTTGCTCACTAAGATCGTGGTGCACCCGAAGAAGTGTATCAATCGGAACCGCTTCAAGGGAGCGGGGCGCAGCAGTGCTGAGGACCGCTGTCGCAAGCCGGAATTCGCGGCCGCCCCGCACAGGATTAGTCACCATCGACGGCGGAAGGGGTTGATACATGAGTGATTGGTAAACGGAACTGTCGCTGACGAGATTCCGGTGTCCCGCCATGTGGCTGGCCAGGAACAGCATATACAGGCCGCCCGTGACAGGCTCAATGTCCAGATCGCTATATGGGTCGCCTTGCCTCTTGTGCGCCAGTTTCAGCTCCACCAGCACCTGTGCCAGGCTGGCATCGATTTTCGCCGGGTGGATCGTGTAGAAGGTCCGGCGGCTTGCCAGTTGCGGCAGCAGCGAGGCCCGTTGGCCGGGATCCTGCAAATGCTGCATCGCAAAGTCAAAAAACCCGTCCGCGATTTTCGCCACATAGCACTCAGGTTCATCCTCGATCAAGAATCCACTGTCCGCCAGTGCGCGGATATCATCGAGCAGGGGATCGGGATTCGGCAGGAACTCCCGATAGTAATTTCGTGAGTCGACTTCGAGCCCGCGCGGAATGATCCGGCTTAGATGGTCGTAGTACAGCAGGGCGGTTCTTAGCCAATCCCGACTCCGAAAGTGAATGTGCGGGTAGTATAGCGCGGTCTTCAGATCAGAATGGAATTCGTTATCCATGGAAGCCCAGCCGGCTTTGCGAGTGAACTGGCTCCTTACCCTTTCTTCCATGCTATACCGCAAGCTCGCCGTTTGCGTGCCGGCGAAAACACATGCATGCGGGCCGCTGTCGCGTCGCTCCGCAAGGGACGTTGAGTTACCGCCCCTTCCCCAGCCCTCGAAGCGCCCGCGCCGCTTCTTCACGCACTGCGGGGTCGGAGTCGGCAGCCGCCTTCTGAAAGTGCGGGATGGCCCCGGTCACGTCGCCGACAGCGACCATCGCCGAGGCCAGGCCCAGCTGCGCCCGGCCAAATTCCGGCTGGATCCGAACCGCTTCGCGATAGTGCGAGAGCGCAACCTGCGCTTGCCCCCTGGCCATCAGCAGGTCTCCCAAAAGTTCGTGCGCGTCGGCGAGTTCGGGGTCGGCCCGCAAGGACGCCTCCAACTGACCCTGCGCTTCGTCGAAATGCCGGGCCCGCCCAAGGGCCATGGCATAGTTGTATCGGGTACCGGCATCGTCCGGCCGCAGCCGAAGCGAAATTTCGAAGTGGTAGCGCGCCGCGGTGAAATCGCCGGTTCCAGAAAGAAGATTGCCGAGGTTGCCGTGCGCGTCGGCGTAATCCGGCTGAATCCGGATCGCCTCTCGAAAGGCTGACTCAGCTCGCGCCGGATCCCCTTCGGCGAGCCGGATTACGCCGAGATTGTTGTACGCTTCGGACATATCCGGATCCAGTTCAACAGCCCTTTCGAGCGCGGCAACGGCATCCGCCTTTTTCGCTTGCGCCTGGTAGGTCAGGCCCAGTTCATGCCACGTGAAGGGGTTATCGGGCGCTATGGCAGCAGCTCGTTTCAGGAACTCCGCAGCCTCCGTATCCTGTCCTGAACGTCTCAGGGCCGTCCCGAGTTTCTGCAGCCCGGTGACAACGTTGGGATCTCGCCGGACCGCCTCCTTATAAAGCGGCAAGGCCTTTGCCAACTGCCCCTTGTTTCGCCACGCCTCCGCGAGCTCCAGATAAAACTGGGCGCGTTGGGGAGAGTATCGTTCGATCCCCGCGGTGAGCTGCGCGATCCCACTCTCGAGATTGCTGCTCTGGTTCACCTGGGCGACGGCGAGATATAAATCGTTGTCAGGCGTGTGAGGCAATTCTTCGGGATAGTACAGCACTACCGGGCCGCGGTAGGCGGTTGCAGCTGTCTCGTGCCGTTCCGCCATTTCCGCCAGCAGGTCCCCGGCGGGTTTGCGCCGCACGATGTAGTGATCGGTTGCGACGACGTGGACGACATCCTCCGTGCGCCGTTTTGGCATATGACAATCGATGCAATCGGCCGAACGCGGATGTTTCCCGGACGCGACTTGTTTTTGAAAACCGGAAGCGTGGCACTCGCGGCATACAGCGTTATAACGCAGCGCCGCTTCGTCTTTGCCGTGGGTGTTGGCGGGGGTGCCGTGCGGAATGTCGTGGGGATTGTGGCAGGTGGTGCAAAGCAGTTTGCCATTACTTTTTAGAAAACATGCGGAGCGCCGCAGCCGGTAGGCGGCGTTCACGATCTCGAATTTGTCGTCATGGCCCTGTCCCGCGGCGTGGTCGAAGTTGAGGATGAATGCGCCCAGGGGCTCACCGGGCCGATAGGAGAATGGGCCTCGGTCATATCTCTGAATCGAGTTCGGCAAGGGGAAGCTCGTAGTCTCGAGATGGCATTGCATGCACACTTCCATCTGGCGCTGCGCACCTAGCCGTGACGGGTTGACGATGGAGTTGCGTATCGCTTCCGGCGTGGCGCCGGTTTTCGCCAGTTGCGCGTGTGTGCGGCCGGGACCGTGGCATCTCTGGCAATCAATCCCTTCGGGTAGCGAACCCGCATAAACGGGATCCGCTAACGGCTGGTCATGCCCCGCCGGGATCTCCGGATACGCGTTGTGGCAGAACATGCAGTCATACGTTACCGGGCGGCGGAAGCCATCATGATCCGGACGGTCGTAGCCCGGGTTCATCGCCCAGTAGCCTCCCTTTTCGGCGTACCAGGCAAGCGGGAGTTCGATCAGCGTGTTGCGGCCGGTCCGATGCAAGTACGCGCGCGAGTGATTACCGGAACCCATAATGAAGTCGATTTGCTTCTCCATTACGTTCGTCTGTTTGCCATCCGGACCGATCTGGTAGCGGCGCTGATAGTATTTGCCATCGCGCTGCAGCATCGTGAAATAACTGTCTGAAGCCTGGTGGTAGAAGGTATTTTTCCTGGTGTAGTCTTCTACCGTGTTTACCGGTGAGGGCCGATAAAAGGATCGCGCCATGCCCGTCCGCCGGTAAGTCTCCCAGATGTCTCGATGACAGCCGGCGCATACTTCGGGGCCCACATAGGAAGCTTCGCTCTGGGCACGCGCACCTTGGGCATGCACTATGCCCGGTGCCGGGAACAAGTGAACGCGCGTGAGGTAAGTCGTCACCGCCAGCGTTCCCAGGATGATGCCTGCCGGGCGCCGATGTCGCAGCACCGCTAAAGTACCTCCAAAAGCCTAGACCGGCGGGCAGGCCCTCGCGTCTTCATCTGCCCTATAAATCGATCGACTCACCTAACTGGTGGCCCACCACGGAACTGATCAACTCCGTCAATGTCTGGCCAGTTTCGCGTAGCACGAAGGTATTATGACCCGGATCGAAATCCAGTTTGAAACTTTTGTTCAGCGCCGACACCCAGATTTGCTTGACCGGAGAATTCGGGCTCACGACGAAACGCGCAGGGGGATCTTCGAATTCGAGCGTCAGCGTGCCGGCGTTCGAGTCGACATCGAAACCGTGTTCATCGGCGGCCTGCTCCAGTGCACGATCCAGAGCAGCTAAAGCCTCGTCCGACTTTTGATGAAACTCCTGATCCGTCATCCCATTCCTTTGATCGAAGTGGCCACGAGCGCCAGCGTCAATCCTATCATCACCACCACTGTAAACCATGCGATCGCGTTAGCCGGCCGCGAGTTGGTCCACTCGTTCATGAGCCGTTTATTGTTGATCAGCAGGATCATAAAAATCAGCACAAACGGCAGTAGCACGCCGTTCAATACCTGCGACCACAGGATCATTTTGAATAACGGGAAATTGGGAACCAGGATGACGCCCGCGCCGATCGCGATCAATAACGTATAGAGCCAGTAGAAGACCGGCGCCTCCCGGAACGTTTTGTTCACCCCCGCTTCAAACCCCATGCCTTCGCACACCGAGTAGGCCGTGGAGAGCGGCAGTATCGACGCGGCAAAAATCGACGCGTTAAAGAGCCCGGCGGCGAACAGCAGCACCGCGTATTCACCGAACGGCTTGAGTCCCAGTGCGGCCTCCTTGCCGTCGTTGATGTCGCGAGGGTGCACCGACCAGATCGCGCCGGCGCACGCCACGATGATGAAGAATGCGATCACCGACGTCATCAGGCATCCCACGATCACTTCGATGCGGCTCTCGGCGTACTCCTTTGCGGTCACGCCCTTCTCCACTACGGCCGCCTGGAGATAGAACTGCATCCACGGCGCGATGGTGGTGCCGACCATGCCGATCAGCATGTTGATGTAGGACGCATCCAGCATCAGGACCGGCCTCACGGTATAGATCGCCGCCTCTTTCCAATCGGGCTTGACGAGGAAGCCCGAGATCACGTACGTGACATAGACCACGCAGGCAAACAGGAAGATCTTCTCGACGCTGCGGTAATTGCCTTTGACGGCCAGGAACCACACTCCCATTGCGCAGATCGGAACGGAAGCATAACGGCTGATGTGGAACAGCTCCAGTGAGCTGGCAATTCCCGCGAATTCCGCCATGATGTTGGTCAGGTTGGCGAGCACCAGCAGCGTCATCATGACAAACGTGACACGCAAGCCGTATTCCTCGCGAATCAGGTCGGACAGGCCCTTTTCGGTGACCGCGCCCATGCGCGAGCACATCTCCTGCGTGATGATGAGCACGACCGTGATGGGCAGCAGGGTCCATAACGGGAGATAACCCCAGCGCGCGCCGGCTTGCGAATAAGTGACGATGCCGCCGGAATCGTTATCGAC
The DNA here is from genome assembly GCA_963747535.1 of Terriglobia bacterium. Classification (GTDB taxonomy): domain Bacteria; phylum Acidobacteriota; class Terriglobia; order Bryobacterales; family Bryobacteraceae; genus CAVVFX01. The sequence continues at coordinate 242,858 of CAVVFX010000020.1, read as the reverse complement.
CACCGCGGTGATAAATCCGGGTCCGATGACGGCGAAAAAAACGGCTATGTGATAACGAAAGCGCTTCAACAGATGCGCCATCGCGCTACTTCTGCCTCAGCACCGAGATGATATCGTCAGCCGTGATCACTCCGGACAAAATCCACTGCTTGTCCACTACGGGCAAGGTGAAAATGTTGTACTTGTCGAACAACTCCGTGACCCGCTCCTGGCTCATATCGACCGGCGCCGAGATGAGCGGATCCTGCGCCAGGCTCTTCAGCGGCGTCTCTCCCGCTGCCAGGAAAAGACGCGCCAGGTGGACCGCTCCAGTCAACCTGCCCTCCCCATCCACCAACAGGATCAGGTTGAGATTTTCGAGCAGCTCTTCGTTTGCCCGCAGCATGACCATAGCATCCGTCACGGTGGCGTTTTCGGGAAGGCTGGCATACTCGGTATTCATCAAGCCGCCGGCGGTGTCTTCCTCGAATTCGAGCAGTTCGCTGACCTCGGTCTTGTCATCCTGTTCCATCTCTTCGAGGATTTCCTGCGAGGTTTCCTCTTCCAGTTCACCCAGCGCGTCCGCGGCTTCGTCCGGCGACATCTCTTCCACGATGTCCGCGGCCACATCCGGTTCGAGGGATTCCAGAATACTGGCCTGGGTCTTCGAATCCATCTCCGAGAGCGCGTCGGCGGCAACCTCGCTATCGATGGTCTCGAAGATGGCCTCGCGCTCGGCCGGGCCGAGTTCTTCGACGATGTCGGCGAGATCAGCGGGGTGCATCAACTCCAGCTTGTCGTGCGAAATGTTGAGGCGGAGCCGGCGCTGAGGGTCGGCCTCGACAATGTTACAGAATTCCCAACGAATCGAATTGGCGCCGATGGGCTTCTGCAGCGCGCGGATCAGCTTGCGCGGCACAGCGCCCTGCAGGAGGCGCCGCACAATGCTGCGCACTCCGATATCGACCTCGAACACGTAGAGCTGATCGAAGCCCGAGGTGCGCTGGATCTCCAGCGTGACATCGTTGACGCGCACGACCTTGCGTCCATTCACGTCGATGATCTGCTGGTCGAGGAGGTCGCGCCCCATCCGCAGCATGTATTCGTCGGAATGATAAGGAAAGAGCTTTTCGTCGCTGAGTTGGATGCCATCGAGCCCCACGGCGGAGATCTGGTCGTACCGGACCGAAAACCAGGAGCTACCGGCGCCGACCAGGAAGCGATCCACGCGAGACGAATGGACCAGCGGGACCAGCGCCGCGTCCCGAAGCCGGCCGATGCGCCGATGTTTCAGGTCGTAGACAGGCAGGTTGAGCAGTTCGGTAAAGTACAGAAATGAGTCCGCCATGTCGCTGTCCCACAGGTAAACTCGCGTCCCTCCCAATATGACGCACTGGGGGGCGATGAGGCAAGAGTTTTTGTAGCGCAGCCGCCTTTCAGCCGGCTCTGGAGTTTGGCAATTTCAAACCGTGGCGCAGACCATCGTCTTTTGTGGTCTGCGGGCTGGGGGCAGCCTTAGCCGGCCAGAGCCTTTTCGATGGCCGCGGCCAATTGTTCCTTGCCCCAAGCCGTGCTGATGAACAGCTCCTGGCGTGCGCCGGCGCTGAGTGCGATAGCCTTCCAGCCATTCTGGGTCGGTACCGTGATGCGAATCTGAATCTTGCCACGGGCATCGCGCACCGGTCGGATCACGCCCGGGATGATGGAGCGGATTTCCGGGCTGGCAGCGAGGAGTGCTTCCAGCACATCCCGGACCCCGTCAATGATGCTGTGCTCGATCTTGAGCTTCCCCTGCGCGGTACGCTGTCGGAACTGCGGCACACTGTCAATTTAACACTCGCCGATATAATGAACTGGATGGCTCATCAGATCACATTAATTCCCGGTGACGGCATCGGTCCGGAAGTTGCCGACGCTACGGTCTGTGTCGTCAATGCAACGGGCGTCGATATCGAATGGGAACGCGTCGAAGCCGGCGTGGGCGCCGAACGACGCACCGGCAAGTTTCTGCCGGACGAAGTCTTCACTTCCCTGGCGCGCACTCGCGTGGGTTTAAAAGGACCTATCGCGACGCCGATTGCCAGCGGCCATCCGAGCGTCAACGTCGCACTGCGCAAGAAACTGGACCTGTTCGTGAATTTCCGCCCGGTCAAGATGCTGCCAGGGCTCAAGACCCGTTTCGCCGATCTGCCGATCGACCTGATCATCTTCCGCGAGAATACCGAAGATCTCTACTCCGGCATCGAGCACGAGGTGGTGACCGATGTCGTCGAGAGCCTCAAAGTCATCACCAAAGTGGCGTCGATGAAGATTGCCAAGGCCGCGTTCGAGTACGCCGCCTTGGAGCAGCGGCGCAAAGTGACCGCGATTCACAAGGCCAACATTATGAAGATGAGCGATGGCCTGTTCCTGCGCTGCTGCCGTGAGGTTGCGGCGGGTTTTCCGCAAATCGAATACGGCGAACTGATCGTGGACAACGCCTGCATGCAGTTGGTCATGCGTCCCGAGACGTTCGATGTTCTGGTGCTGCCGAATCTCTACGGCGATATTGTTTCGGACCTCGCGGCCGGGCTGGTCGGCGGCTTGGGCATCGTGCCGGGCGCCAACCTGGGAGACACCATGGCCGTGTTCGAGGCCGTGCACGGCAGTGCGCCGGATATCGCGGGACAAGGCAAGGCCAACCCCACGGCGCTGATGCAGTCGGCACGGTTGATGCTTGCGCACATCGGAGAACGCGAAGCGTCGCAGCGCTTGCAGAAGGGGATCGAAGCGGTCTACGCGAACGGCTCCAAGCTCACCGGAGACCTCGGCGGCAAGGCCTCGACGGAGGAGTTCACCAACGCAGTGATCGCGGCGTTATAGGCCGACCATCAGCGCGCGATCGTATTGCCCGCGATCATCACGGACTCGATCGTTCGCGTATTCTTAATGTCATCCAGCGGATTCCGGGTCAGTACGATCAGATCGGCCCATTTGCCCTTTTCGAGCGTACCCAGATCTTGCGACACATTTAGAAACTCCGCCGCGGTCCGGCTGGCCGAGACAATGATGTCGCGATTGGGAATTCCCGCTTCGGACATAAGCTGCATTTCCCAGTGCTCGAAATAGCCGGGGATGCGTAGCGGCACGCCGGTGTCGGTGCCAAAAGCGATCTTGACTCCGGCATCATGCAGCTTTTTCAGATTGGCCTGCGCCGTCTTCAGGAATTGCGGATATTCTTTGAAGTCAGGATCTGCGGCGGACTTCTTCTGATACTCCGGCGACTTGAGCGTCTTCAGCATCGCGGGAGAGACAGCCATGGCAAACAGCGGATCGTCGAGCATTTTGGAATAGCTTCCGTAGACAAACATCGAAGCCTCGCGGGAAAGCGTGGGAATCTGATAGACGCCTCCGCGTTTCATTTGCGCGACAAAGTCAGCGTCCACCGGCTTGTCGCGAACGCTGTGCGCCAGGGCGTCCAGGCCGCTATTAATGAGCGTCCTGGCATCCTCGAGATAGAAGATGTGCGCCGCTGTCTTCAGGTGGTACTGGTGCGCGTCGGCGATGATGTGCTTTACCAGGTCCAGCGGGATTTTCTTGTCTTTGCCAAGGTGATCGTCAACCCAGACCTTTACCAGGTCGACTTTCAAGCCGGCCAGTTGCTTCACATCGGCATCGATTTGCGCGTCCGTCGATACCTCGAACGGGACGCCTTTCATTCCCGGCGCGGTGGTTGGATAGCCTCCGACTCCGGTAAAGCCTTTGTAGGCGGTGAAGACGCGGGCTTCGTGCGGGCGTCCGGCGCGCTGTTCCCGTCGGATATCGAAGACCAGCGGCTGATCGCTGCCCATGCTGATCATACTCGTGACACCGAAGCGCGCATACTGTTTGAGCTGCTTCTCGGCATTTTCGCGGGTGAAGTTTTTGGGGTCCTGAACGAAGTCCACCACATTGCCGAGATGGCCGTGCATGTTCATGATGCCGGGCATCACAAACTTGCCCGTCAGATCGGTGGTTGTAGCCGCTGGCGGCTTTTTCAACGTAGACGCCGGTCCCACCCAGGTGATCCGGCCGTCGGTAATAATCATCGCGGAATTGGGCGCGGCCTCGCGGCCGGTGCCATCGATGAGTGTGAAGTTGGTGAGGACTTTGGTCTCGGCCAATAAGGGCGCGCCCACGACTGCGAAGGACGCGGCGAAGATGAGGAAAGAGCGAAGAGTCATCTGGATCAGGAACTATGATATTGCATTTTGGACGGGATCGGCCGGGAGTCCGCGCAAAACGGAAGTGTTCGGTTACGGAGCCGCGACCGATAGGGAGTCGGTGCGTTTCACTGCGAGAATACGAGGCCGGATGTATGAAAGGGTGTACTGAGTTGTCGAACTGCATCTCTGAGCCGCGCGCGTAAAGCAAGCCAGCGGTTCTGTCGATCCTTTGTCCTCGCCTGGAGCGGGCCTGAGAAACCTGAGGAATTATCCAATCCTCTCCAGAAACCGCGGCCTGCCTCGCGGTTAGCGGCTGATGTCGAATGCTATATTACGATAGCGAACCCGTATCGGAGATACCCCATGTTGCTACGACCCGGCATTTTACTACCCTCACTTTTTGCTATTACCTTTTGCGGGCAATCGCTGCAAGCGGCCGGAGCAGCTCTGTACTTCAGCCCGAGCAGCCTAACGTTTTCCGGCAATTCGGGTGGTTCGGCAGTTACGCAGACTGTTACGCTGCTGAACAATGGCACGGGCGCTACGGACTGGGTAATTGCCGTCGATTCCACGGCGCCCTGGCTCACCGCCAGCCCCGCCCGCGGAACGGGTCTCGCGCCCGGCAGCACCGTAACCATTACGGTCACGGCTAACCCGGCAAACCTCAAACCCAGTTCAGGCACTGGCTACGTGGCGAATATAACGCCTCAAGGAAACGGGGTCAACGTTCCGTTGAGCGTGACTCTCAACGTATCCGGAACCTCGATCGTGGTGATTCCGAATCCCATCTCCCTGTCCGTACTAGCGGGCACGCAGCAAATCTTCTCGAATGTGGCGCAGATTAACGGCAATACCAACGTCACGATCACAGTAACCAGCGGCGCCTGGCTCACAGCGGATGCAGACGTGCTGGCGCCCAGTCCATTTTCCGTGACCGTGAATTCCATGGGCCTCAACGCATCCTCGACGCCGTATCAGGGCAGCCTGCTGGTTCAGTGCGCCGGTGGCGTTCCATGCATCCCTCAGAATGTGCCGGTGAATTTGACCGTGTATTCGCAGCTTACTTTGAACTGTGTCCCGACGGCCGGTCCTGCGCAAGTAGGGGTTGCTTACTCAACCACGTGCACCGCTTCCGGCGGGAACAACTCTTACCTCTGGCGGATCAGCACGGGCTCTCTCCCTGCCGGGATAGCGCTGAGTTCCGGCACTGGAAAGACAATCCAGGTCTCCGGCACACCCGCGACCGCCGGCCCCTATAGCTTCACCATCGGCGTCAGCGATACCAGCGCGCAAGCGCAATCCGCGTCACAAGCGTTCAGCGGCGCCATCGTTCCTGCGGCTCCTCCAACGCTTTTGGCCTCACCCGCGAGCCTGTCTTTCGGCTCTTATATTGTTGGCGGCACGGTGCCGGCTGCTCAGAGCATTTCCCTTAACAGTGCCAGTCCCGCCTCCGGCCTGGCGTTCACGTCCACGCTTGGTTCAGACTGCCTCTGGCTGACCTTATCTCCCACTTCGGGTTCCACTCCGACCACTGTCACCGCGTCCGTCAATTCCGCCACGGCTACGCCCGGTAATCATTCCTGCCTCATCACCTTTAACGCGAGCGGCGTCTCGCCCAGCCCTACGGTCACTGCGGCTCTGTCAATCGGGCCAGGTAATACGCCTGCGATTTCTGCTATCGTCAATGGCGCCGGTTTCACTTCTGGAGCACCCATCACGACCGGCTCCTGGGCAGCCGTGTTCGGAGTCAATCTGGCGCCGGCGGGGGATTCCAGGCAGTGGAATACCGCGACCGAGATCGTGAACGGCGCGTTTCCGACCAGTCTGGACGGAACCAGCGTCACCGTGAACGGAAAGCACGCCTACGTCGAGTTTATTTCTCCTACCCAGGTGAACATCCAACTGCCGGACGATACTGCCGTCGGACCTGTTCAAGTGGTGGTTTCAACCACAGCCGGTGGCGCGAGCGCTTCGTTCACAGCGAATTATGCCCAATTCGCGCCCGGGCTCTTCCTTGCCACAACACCTTACCTTGCGGCGCAGCATGCCGATGGTAGCTATGTCGGCGGGTACGCCGGCGCCACGCCCGCCAAGCCCGGTGAAGTGATCACGCTGTGGGGAACGGGTTTCGGTCCGGCTAGTCCGCCGGTTCCCGCTGGACAGGTGTTTACCGGTACCAGCACGCTGGCGAATCCCGTCACCGTGACGATCGGCGGACAGCCCGCTACGGTCGATTTCGCGGGAGTCGTTGGCGCGGGCCTCGTGCAGATCAACGTACAGGTACCCTCCAGCATCAACAATGGGGACGCCGCAGTACTGGCGACCGTCAATGGGGTGTCAACGCAGGCTACTGCGAATATGATCTCCGTCCACAACTGATCCATTCGCCACCCGGTCTTCCGTTCGCCGTCGATCCCGCGCGGAAGCGCTTCATCGTGGAGTAGGCGTTTTCGCCTGCTCTCGCGCGCTGGAGAGAATTCTGCCACAGGCTGCTATCCTATGCGGCATCTCGAACCTGCGTGGACGTCGACCAGCGCGAAACACCCCGAAAACGCGTTTCAGAAAAGCTGCGGGGGTGTGTACTTCTGTCCGCAGGCAAGCCCCAGCTCCAAAGTTTGGTTCGGTTGACAGTGAGTCCAGCCCTTAGCGAAACTCTTGAATGAGAAATCATCATGCGGACTACCCCGTGTTTGCTCGTTTTGGTAATCGGCGCGACAGGCTTGCATGCGCAGCCGGCAAAGAGTGCGATGGATTCTGTCCTGCTCAAGGATTGGACTCCCGATTCATCGCTCGTGGTTCCGGTCACCGACATTCCCAAGGCTCGCTACCCGGCGATAGATGTGCACATACACATCGGCAGGAGTGGAACGAGCCTGAGCGGCGGCGACACAGCCGAGTCGCTTGCAGCCTGGATGAAGGTCATGGACGCGGTGGGGGTGGAGAAGCTGATTGTGCTCACCGAAGCCACCGGCACTGAGTTCGATCGGTTAGCTCAGCTTTACCGGAAGGTCTCTCCTGACCGTTTCCAGCTTTGGTGCGGTCTGGACACTCGCGATATCGACAATCCGGACTATCCGCAACGCGCCGCTGCCGAACTGGAGCGTTGCTATCGTAAGGGCGCCCGCGGCGTGGGTGAGCTATCGGATAAAGGCTTCGGCATCATGGGTGGGATGGATGCGGCTTACCGGGACTCCTCCGCCATTCCGGCTGAGCGCCGCATGCATCTTGACGATCCTCGGCTGGATCTGTTCTGGAAGAAATGCGCCGAGCTCAAAATACCGGTGAACCTCCATGTAGCCGATCACCCTTCCGCCTATCGCCCACCCGACAATCACCAGGAACGGCTGCCGCGCTCTCAGATTTTCAACCAGTACGGAAAGAATGGCGCGCCATACGCGGAACTCATGGTGCGGCGGGACCACCTGCTGGCGCGCCACCCCGATACCCTCTTCATCGCCTGTCACTTTTCGAACCAGGGCAACGATCTCGCCGAATTGACCAAAGCCATGGATCGCTTTCCAAATCTTTACCTCGATATTTCGGGGCGGAATTACGAAATCGGCCGCGAACCGCGTACGGCCGCGAAATTCATCACCAAGTACAAAGATCGGCTCCTGTTCGGAACCGACGGAACCCCGACCCTCGGACTGTACCGCTCATGGTGGCGCCTGCTTGAGAGCTCCGATGAATATATGCCCGGTCCGGCCGGTTGGCGGTTATACGGGCTGGAGCTCCCCGACGCAGTACTCGAAGCCGTCTATCGCGGAACCGCTTTGCGAATCTTCAGCCGTTAGCTTCTTGCGATCCTGAACTGACCTCCGACCGGCCCGCGCTCGAAAGCAGCCTCTGTTACGGCGTACTTCGGCTACAATCATGGCTTCACCTATTACAACTCATCTCGGATCAGTTCACTGGCCTGAATGCTGTCGTGGTTCCGGATAGCCTCTTTCTACCCTCCAGAAACTGCGGCCAAACCTCGCTCGCGGCGGCAAGGGCGCAGGTTCCAAACATGGGACCGCAGCCTGCCCCGCGGTTAGCCGCTCTCCAGAAACAGCTCCACAAGTGTGGGGCGGACGCCCTCGTCCGCATGCGACCCCCGGGTCGCCAGAACCTCGCCAGTTTCGCCCAGGACTTGCCGCAAAACCAGCTACCTTTAGAATATGAGCGAGCAGACCGTCCAGCTCTTGGATGCCTTTGAGGCGCTGCCGTCTGACGACAAGCAGGCATTCGTCGTGGAAATCATGCGGCGAACCCGCGAGTTGCCCTTTGACTCCGGCACACTCGCCGGCGAGGAGATTGGCGAAGCGGGCAGGGCGATTTTCGCTCTCCTCGACCAGGAAGAGAATGCAGCCCACACCGGGTGAGGTGTGGCTGTTCGACCTCGGGATGGCGACGAAAACCCGTCCCGTATTGGTTGTGAGTGTTGCTTACGGTGATTTTGATCGCGCCGTTGTCACCGTCGTCCCCCACTCGACCCAGCTTCGCGGGTCACCCATTGAAATCTCCGTGCGTGTCCCGTTCCTTCAGCCGGGCGCCTTCCTGGTCCAAGGTATATCGACACAACCGAAGCCCTGGGCAATCCGCAAGATTGGCGTACTCACGCCAGACCAAATGGCGCCAGTCACGGCTGGCCTGCGGAATTGGTTGGGCCTCACGACGGATTGACGACTGATCTTGACATGGTTCGCGACGTTTCGAGTCCCCCTCGCGCCTAGGGGTGCGCTAATCCTCGCGCGAACGCGTAGTCACGCCGGTTTGTGAGTCGCATCGCCTGCCAGCGAAACCACTTACCAGCACTAACCGGTTATTTCGGGCAAGTCGTCTGATGTAATGAAGGGTACTCCGCGCGTGAACGATCACGCTCTGCGCTCGTTCCTGATGCGGGAAAAGTTCTTTGACATCTTGCCAAACGTGTAGCCCGAAGCCGCGGCCCTTAAATCTGCTGCGGCTCGGGACCGTGGGCGGATCGATTTCCGCACAGCGATGCTGCGGCCCTCCCAGGAAAATGATAATGAAAGTGCACGAACGAAAGCCTTGACCGCCAAAGCGCGTTCACCCCAGGAAATGAAAATTGGGGCTGAACACAGCTTGCGCGAGTTGTACGGACGTAAAAGAGAAAAGCCGAGGGCCGCAGGGATGAACACAGATGAACGCAGATAAGTCCAAGATTTGAGGTAACTTGCCACCCTTCTCGCACCGGCGTTGCGCGATATTTTCGGAAGAACGAAAGCCTTGACCGCCAAAGCGCGTTCACCCCAGGAAATGAAAATTTTGGCTGAACACAGCTTGCGCGAGTTGTACGGACGTAAAAGAGAAAAGCCGAGGGCCGCAGGGATGAACACAGATGAACGCAGATAAGTCCAAGATTTGAGGTAACTTGCCACCCTTCTCGCACCGGCGTTGCGCGATATTTTCGGAAGAAGCCACTTAAAATTTCCTTTATGCCTGGCTAGGAATGCACAAGCTAAGCCACTTTATCCTTTATTTATGCCCCCGTGGCCACAAAAAGGGCGGACCTTTTCGGGCCACCCGTTCCGTGCTGCCCTTGCTGACTTCGCCGTATTTTCACCACGCCGTTGATCTCCGAGATGATCGCCGACTCGCGAGGCTTGCGGGGCTCGAACAGCTCGACGACGCGCGGCGGAGAGCGGGCCGATCTCGCGGGATACACTGATTCATAGCGACGGCGCGATGTTTGAGTGGGACCCGAAGAAAGATTATTCGAACCAGAGGAAACATGGCGTGGAATTCGCGGAGACGTCAACCGTTTTCGGCGATCCGCTTTCTGTCACGATCAGCGATCCGGACCACGGGTTCGATGAGGACCGATGCATAACCCTTGGAACGTCACACGCGCATAGGTTACTGGTTGTGGTTCATACTGATAGAGGAAATAGAATCCGATTGATCAGCGCGCGCGAAGCGAATGGACATGAAAGACGAATCTATCAGGAAGAGAAGCTCTAAATCGGCCACCAACCGAATGAGGCCGAACTACGATTTTTCCGGCGGTATCCGCGGCAAGTACGTCGAACGGTATCGCCGTGAAAACAATGTGGTGCTGCTCGATCCCGAGATCGCCGCAGCGTTTCCAGACTCAGGGGCAGTTAACGATGCTCTACGTGCCTTGCTCACCATTGCCAAGCGTACTGGCCAGCTTCGGTAATCGCGCGAGCGGCGAACGGCCCATCGTTATCGGAAATTCACTTCGCCGCCGTTATTGAGCGTGAACTCCAAATCGATTTGGGTCGTAATCGATCGGTGCTCCGTTGCATGTCTTGGGACGGTACCGCCATTGTCTTACCGCCTCCGATGCGGCTTCTGCCAGTTCCATTCTGCCGAATAATACTTCACCTTCCGAACCGATCTGCGCGACTTCGGCAACGTCGAGCCGGGGGTATCACAACCAGGCACAAAAAAAGGGCGGACCTTTCGGCCCGCCCCTCGTAACCAACGTACCAATTACTCCGCCAGAGTATCGTCGCCTAGACTCACATCTTCGGTCAACCCGCCGGCGTACTGGATGCGTGCATCCTCGTCGTAACCGGGGATCGACTCGAGCGTCGGCTCGACTACTGGTTCTTCGATCACGTCTTCGCCCGCAATCTTCACTTGCCGGTAATACTCCATGCCGGTGCCGGCCGGGACCAGGCGTCCCATGATCACGTTCTCCTTGAGACCGCGCAGGTAGTCCACCTTGCCGTTGATGGCGGCTTCAGTGAGTACGCGCGTGGTTTCCTGGAACGACGCGGCCGAGATGAATGAATCGGTCGAGAGCGAAGCCTTGGTGATGCCCAGCAGAATCGCCTTACCATCCGCCGGACGCCCGCCTGCCTCGATCACCCGCTGGTTTTCGGCGCGGAACTTGAACTTGTCCACTACCTCTTCCGGCAGGAATTCAGTGTCGCCGATGTCCTCGATCCTCACCCAGCGCATCATCTGCCGCGTGATGGTTTCGAGGTGCTTGTCGTTGATGTTGACGCCCTGCAGACGGTAGACTTCCTGGATCTCGTTCACCAGGTACTTCTGCAGTTCTTTCTCGCCGCGCACATCCAGAATGTCGTGCGGGTTGCGCGGACCATCCATCAAAGGATCGCCGGCTTCCACGCGTTCGCCTTCCTGAACGTTGATATGCGTACCGCGGGGCAGGGAATACTCGCGCTCTTCGCCGTCTTCTCCGACCACGTAGATCTTGCGCTGTCCCTTGCTGACTTCGCCGTATTTCACCACGCCGTTGATCTCCGAGATGATCGCCGACTCGCGAGGCTTGCGGGCCTCGAACAGTTCGACGACGCGCGGCAGACCACCCGTGATGTCCTTGGTCTTCGTCGTTTCGCGCGGGATCTTGGCCAGAACGTCGCCGGCGTGCACGGTGTCGCCGTCCTTCACCATGACGTGAGCGTGGGTCGGCATGAGGTACTTGCGCGATCCGTCCGGACCCTTCACCTGGATCATCGGCTGGCGCTTCTCGTCGGGCGAATCCACCACCACGAGCTGCGACATACCGGTGATCTCGTCCACCTGTTCCTGCACCGTGATCTGGTCGACCAGGTCCTTGAAGTGGACCTCGCCGGAAACCTCGGTCAGGATCGAGAAGGTGTACGGATCCCATTCGAGCAGGATCTGATTGGCCTTGACGGCGTCGCCGTCGTTGGTCAAAACGCGCGCGCCGTAAACCACCTGATAGCGTTCACGCTCGCGGCCCTTTTCATCCACGATGCGGATGTAGCCCATCCGGTTCATCGCCACCAGTTCGCCCTTTTCATTGCGAACCACTTGCAGGTTGTCGAACTTGATGAAACCGTCGGACTTGGAATCCTGCGTGGACTGTTCGGAGATCCGGCTCGCCGTACCACCGATGTGGAACGTACGCATGGTCAACTGTGTGCCGGGTTCGCCGATCGACTGTGCGGCGATCACACCCACCGCTTCGCCGCGCTCGACCAGACGGCCGGTCGCGAGGTTGCGGCCATAACACATGACACACACGCCGCGCTTCGACTCGCAGGTCAGCACCGAACGGATCTTGACGTTCTCGATGCCGGCCTTTTCGATCGCCACCGCGAGACCCTCGGTGATCTCCTGGTTGATGGCGACGATAATGTTGCCTTCATAGTCCCGGACATCTTCGAGTGCCACGCGGCCGACAATACGGTCACGCAGCGCCTCGATGGTTTCGCCGGACTCGATAATGGCGCCGATCGGAAGACCATCGGTGGTCTGGCAATCGGTTTCGGTGATGATCACGTCCTGCGCCACGTCGACCAGGCGGCGGGTCAGGTAGCCGGAATCGGCCGTTTTGAGAGCCGTATCCGCCAGTCCTTTACGTGCACCGTGCGTCGAGATGAAGTACTGCAGCACGTTGAGGCCTTCGCGGAAGTTGGCCGTAATCGGGGTTTCGATGATTTCGCCCGACGGCTTGGCCATCAGACCGCGCATACCCGAGAGCTGCCGGATCTGCTGTTTCGAGCCGCGGGCGCCCGAATCGGCCATGATGTAAATCGGATTGAGATAGCGTCCGGTCCGGTCGTCTTCTTCCATCGCCGAGAACATTTCTTCCGAAACGCGCTCGGTCACCTTGGACCAGATTTCGATGATCTTGTTGTAGCGTTCGCCGTGAGTGATCGCGCCGTCCTGATACTGGCCTTCCACCGCAACCACTTCCTGTTCGGCGTCGTGAACCAACTGGGGCTTCGATTCCGGAACGACCATGTCGTCGATGCCGATTGAAATGCCCGCACGAGTCGCGTAGAGGAAGCCGAGATTCTTGATGTTGTCGAGCATTGAGACAGTGGTCTGGAGCCCGAACTTCAAGTAGCAATAGTGGACAAGTTGAGCGAGACCCTTCTTCTTCAGCAAGCCGTTGATGAACGGCATGTCGGAAGGCAGGTGGTCATTGAGAATCACGCGACCGACGGTGGTGTCTATGTCGGTCTTGATATACTCGGCCGGCTCGGTGTGCATGATGTTCTGGCTGTCGAACGCCTTGGTCAGATCAATGACCTTGCCGGTGTAGCGAAGCTTGATCGGGGTGAGCGTTTCCACCTCGCCCATTTCGAGCGCGATGAGCACGTCGTCGATTGACGCGAATTTCTTGCCTTCACCTTTGGTGTTGGGGCGGGCTTTGGTCAGATAGTAGCAACCGAGCACCATATCCTGGGTCGGAATGGCGATAGGCGCGCCGTGCGCCGGCGACAGAATGTTGTTCGACGCCAGCATCAGGGTCGAAGCTTCAATCTGCGCTTCCGGCGACAGTGGAATGTGGACAGCCATCTGGTCGCCGTCGAAATCGGCGTTGAACGCAGTGCAGACCAGCGGATGAATCTTAAGCGCTTTGCCTTCGACCAGAACGGGCTCGAAAGCCTGGATGCCGAGGCGATGCAGCGTGGGAGCGCGGTTGAGCAGGATGGGATGGTCCTTGATGACCTCTTCCAGAATGTCCCAAACCACGGGATCCTGCTGCTCTACCAATTCCTTGGCCTGCTTGATGGTGGTGCAGTGGCCGCGCTGTTCGAGGCGATGATAGATAAACGGTTTGAAAAGCTCGAGCGCCATCTTCTTGGGAAGACCGCACTGGTGCAGCTTAAGCTCGGGACCGACCACGATGACCGAACGGCCGGAGTAGTCTACGCGCTTGCCGAGCAGGTTTTGACGGAAACGGCCCTGCTTACCCTTGAGCGTATCGGACAGCGACTTGAGCGGGCGGTTGTTGGCGCCACGCAGCACGCGGCCACGGCGGCCATTGTCGAACAACGCGTCGACGGCTTCCTGCAGCATGCGCTTTTCGTTGCGCACAATGACGTCCGGCGCGTGTAGTTCGATCAGCTTTTTGAGTCGGTTGTTGCGGTTGATGACGCGGCGATAGAGATCGTTGAGGTCCGAAGTGGCGAAACGTCCGCCATCGAGCGGCACCAGCGGCCGCAGTTCCGGAGGGATCACCGGGATGACATCGAGAATCATCCACTCCGGTTTGTTACCGGACTTACGGAAGCTCTCGACCACGCGCAGGCGCTTGGCGTACTTTAGCTTCTTCTGCTGCGAAGTCTCGGTCTTCATCTTCTCGCGAATCTCTTCCGAGAGGGCTTCGACGTCGACCTTCTTGAGCAGTTCCTTGATGCCTTCCGCGCCCATCATGGCGACGTACTTGCCGGGGAACTCGGTATCGAGCTGGCGCTTACGCTCGTCGCTGATCACTTCGCTCTGCGAGATATCGGCGACCTCGCCGGCGTCCACCACCACGTACGCTTCGAAATACAGAACGCGCTCGAGTTCACGCAGGGTGATGTCGAGCAGGTGCCCGATACGGGAGGGCAGGCCCTTGAAAAACCAGACATGCGAGCAGGGGCTGGCCAGTTCGATATGACCCAGCCGCTCACGGCGCACACGGGCCAAGGTAACTTCCACGCCACACTTGTCGCAGATTACGCCGCGATGTTTCATGCGCTTGTACTTGCCGCACAAGCATTCCCAATCGACTACGGGTCCAAAAATGCGAGCGCAGAACAGCCCGTCGCGCTCGGGTTTGAAGGTCCGGTAATTGATGGTCTCGGGTTTGGTCACTTCGCCGTGGGACCAGCTCCGGATCTTTTCCGGAGAAGCCAGCGAAATGCGGATCGAATCGAAATCTGCGATTAAATTAGCTCTATCGTACGGAGAGGAACGCATTATATAAAGTCTCCTGTATACCCTTCAGACCCAAAAACTTCAAAACCCTTAGCCACGAATGAACACGAATAAACACGAATAACAAAAGGCTCGGTTTTTGCTTTATTCGTGTTCATTCGTGTTCATTCGTGGCCCAATGTTTTCTTCTTTAGTCGGCTGCCAACGCTGTATCCGGTATGTCTCTCGGCTTCTTCATGAGTTCGACATCGAGACACAGACTCTGTAATTCGCGGATGAGCACGTTGAACGATTCGGGCACGCCCGGCTCGATCGCCGCTTCACCCTTGACAATGGCCTCGTAAATCTTCGCGCGGCCATATACGTCGTCCGACTTTGCCGTCAACAGTTCCTGCAGAATATAAGCTGCCCCGTAAGCTTCGAGGGCCCAGACTTCCATTTCGCCGAAACGCTGTCCGCCGAATTGCGCTTTACCACCGAGCGGTTGCTGGGTGATCAGCGAGTACGGTCCGATGGAGCGCGCGTGAATCTTGTCGTCCACCAGGTGCGAGAGCTTCAGCATGTAGATGTAGCCGACCGTCACTGGTTGTTCGAACTCGGTGCCCGTCATGCCATCGAACAGCTTGGTCTTGCCCGAAGTGGGGAGACTGGCCAGGGTGAGCTGTTTCTTGATTTCCTTCTCCGTCGCGCCGTCGAATACCGGCGTGGCGAAGTGAACGTTCAAGGCTTTGGCAGCCCAGCCGAGGTGCGTCTCCAGAATCTGACCGACGTTCATACGAGAAGGCACACCCAGCGGATTCAGTACGATTTCCACCGGCTGCCCATCCGGCAGGTACGGCATATCTTCTTCCGGAAGAATCCGCGCGATGACACCCTTATTCCCGTGGCGTCCGGCCATCTTGTCGCCGACTGAAAGCTTGCGCTTCATCGCGATGTAAGTTTTCACCAGTTTGATTACGCCCGGAGGCAATTCATCGCCCTTGCGGAGCTTGGCGATTTTTTCGTCGGTGATCTTCTCGAGCACCGCGATCTGGCGTCCGGTCATCTCTTCGATATCGTCGATCTGATCGTTGGTGCGCGTGTCCTTGTCCTTCAGGCGCATGCGCTTCAGATCGCGCGACTTCACCTTCTCGATGAGATCCCTGGTGATGGGCGTGCCCTTGGAGAGCAGCTTCTTATTGGTCTTTTCGTCGTGCAGGTCGGCCAGCAGTTCCTTACCTTCGAGCAGATTGCCTAAACGCTTGGCACGCTCGTCGGTCAGGATGCGGATCTCGTCCTGCAGGTTGCGCTGCAACTGGTTGATCTCGGAATCTTCGATGGCCCGGGCGCGCTCGTCCTTCTCCTGACCCTTCCGGGAGAAGATCTTGCAATCGACCACGGTGCCCTCGATGCCCGGCGGGCAGTAGAGCGAGGCGTCCTTCACGTCGCCGGCCTTTTCGCCGAAGATGGCGCGCAGCAGTTTCTCTTCGGGAGTTAACTGCGTTTCGCCCTTCGGAGTGACCTTGCCGACCAGAATGTCGCCCGGCTTCACCGTAGCGCCGATCCGGATCACGCCGCTCTCGTCCAGATTGCGCAGGAACGAATCGGCGATGTTCGGAATGTCGCGCGTGATTTCCTCGGGCCCCAGTTTGGTGTCGCGAGCTTCGATCTCGAATTCTTCAATATGGATCGAAGTGTAGTAGTCTTCCTTGACCAGCTTTTCGCTGACCAGGATGGCGTCTTCGAAGTTGCAGCCGCGCCAGGGCATGAACGCCACCAGCACGTTGCGCCCGAGGGCCAGTTCGCCGAAATCGGTGCAGGGACCATCAGCCAGCACCTGCGTCTTCGACACCCGCTGCCCCTGGTGGACAATCGGCTTCTGGTTGATACAGGTGTTCTGGTTCGACCGTTTGAACTTGGTGAGCTGATAAATGTCGGCGCCGACTTCGCGCGACATCTGCCCTTCGTGAGCGGTGCCTTCGACGCGCACGATGATGCGCTCGGAATCCACCGAATCCACCACTCCGGAACGTTTGCACAACACCACAGCGCCGGAATCCCGGGCCGTAACGTACTCCATGCCGGTTCCGACATACGGAGCGTCGGCGCGCAGTAGCGGAACTGCCTGACGCTGCATGTTCGATCCCATGAGCGCGCGGTTGGCGTCGTCGTTCTCGAGGAACGGAATCAGACTGGCGGCGACCGAGACCAGTTGCTTCGGGCTGACGTCGATGAATTCGATCTCATCACGATGCTTCAGCACGAAGTTGCCGGCCTGGCGGGCGTTGCAAAGATCGTTGACGATGTTACCCTTATCGTCGATCTCCACGTTCGCCTGGGCGATGGTGTACTTGTCTTCTTCCCACGCCGAAAGGTATTCGCAGTGCGCTTCGAACTCCGCAATCTGCTTCTTGCCTTCGATGTCGGCGTTGGCCTTCTCGATATCGGCGCGGCGAACGATGTCGCCCACCTTATATGGAGTGTCGCCCGGGTTGAGGATCTTGACTTCGTCGGTCACCGCGCCTTTCAGCACCTTGCGGTAAGGACTCTCAATGAAGCCGTATTCGTTGATGCGGGCGAAGCACGAGAGTGACGAGATCAGACCGATGTTCGGACCTTCCGGCGTTTCAATCGGACAAATACGTCCGTAGTGCGTGGGATGCACGTCGCGGACTTCGAAGCCGGCGCGCTCGCGTGACAGACCCCCTGGTCCAAGAGCCGAGAGACGGCGTTTGTGCGTGATCTCGGAGAGCGGATTGGTCTGATCCATGAATTGCGAGAGCTGGCTGGAGCCGAAGAACTCGCGGATCGCGGCCATCACCGGCTTGGCGTTCACCAAGTCGTGCGGCATCGCGGTCGACATTTCCTGGTAAACCGACATCTTTTCCTTAATGGCGCGCTCCATGCGAACGAGGCCAATGCGGAACTGGTTCTCCAGCAATTCGCCCACTGCGCGAACGCGGCGGTTGCCCAGGTGATCGATATCGTCGACCGCCCCGATGCCCCTCCGCAACTTCAACAGGTAGCGGATAGTCGCGTAAAAATCTTCCGGGTCGAGCGTACGCTTATCGAGGCTGGTGGCGTCGGCTTTATCGAACAGCTTAATGTTGAACTTCATCCGGCCAACGCGCGAGAAGTCGTACTTGCGATGGTCGAAGAACATGCCATGGAAAAGCTGCGTCGCGGTGTCGAAGGTAGGCGGATCGCCCGGCCGCAGCTTGCGATAAATCTCGATGAGCGCGTCCTTCTCGCTCTTGACCGGATCCTTGCGCAGAGTAGCGGAAACCACCGTGCCGACCTCGTCGCGCTCCGGGAAGAAGACATCGAACGTCTCGATACCCGTTTCCAGGATCTTGCCGACGATCGTCGGGGTAAGCTCCTGATTGGCGTCGATCATGACTTCACCGGTGTTCATGTCGACGACGTCGCCGGCGATAAAAGCACCTTCGAGATCGTTGGCCGCGACTTCCACTTCGGTGAGCTTGGCCTTCAGGATCTCTTTCATGAACGAAGGCGTGATCTTCTTGCCCTGTGGGACAACGGTCTCGCCCGTCTTGCTGGTGATCGCGTGCGAAAGCTTGAGACCGCCCAGATTGTCGTCCACCTGCCAGAACAATTTCTTGTCCCGGACATTCAGCTTCGTTACCCGATAGAACGTGCGGAGAATCTGTTCGTCGGTCTTGAGGCCGAGCGCACGGAGGAACACTGACCCGTAAAACTTCCGCTTACGATCGATGCGAACGTAGAGCAGGTTCTTGGTGTCGTATTCGAACTCCACCCAGCTGCCGCGATAGGGAATGATCTTGCCGAGGAAATAGCCCTGCGCCGGAACACGCTCGAAGAACACGCCGGGCGAGCGGTGCAACTGCGAAACGATGACGCGTTCGGTACCGTTGATGATGAAGGTGCCGTTGTCGGTCATCAGCGGAATCTCGCCGAAGAAGACTTCCTGCTCCTTGATGTCGCGGACGCTCTTGGCGCCTGTCTCGGCATCCTTGGCATAAACCGTCAGGCGGATGGTGACCTTGAGCGGAGCGGCATAAGTCATGCCACGCTCCTGGCACTCCACCATGTCGTATTTCAGTTGCAAACCCACCGGGTCGCCGCACTTGTTACAGAACGTGACCACGTTCTTGTTGAACGTTCCGCAATGGTGGCACAGCACATCGCCCGAGTGGAACGGATCGGTCTTAATGGTCGCGCCGCAAGCCGGGTTGCGGCACGTGGACCGCAGATGGTGTAACCCTTTCAGGTTGCCGCACTTGCACTCCCAGTTGCCGATCGAATAGTCGACGAATTCGAGCTGGCTGACGCCGCGGAAGTCAGAGATAGGAAAAACTGAATTAAAAACGGTCTGCAGACCCACGTCGTCGCGCTCGTTCGGCAACAGGTCCATCTGCAGAAACCGTTCATAGGATTTCTTCTGTACCTCGATCAGATTCGGGATCGGAATCGAAGTCTTAATCTTGGAGAAGTCAACCCTCTCCGGAGCGCCAGCCGCATGTGCGAGATTAGTCATCTGTCAAAAAACTCCTGAAGTCAACGCAAACGGGCTCGAAACCAGGTCTGCCTCCGGGCTCCGAGAACGTTACGAGAACAAAAAAACTGGCGGGTGCTGCGGTAAGGGATTCCGCACGCCCACCATCATTTGCCTGAATGCACGTAGGATCACTTCCGCCGCCGTCTCCGAAGTCCCTGCATGATGCACAACTGTACAGCGGATGGAGCGCGGATGGATGTGAGCTGAATCGGGAAATGCGCGCAATAGAATAGACGGACGGAAGCGCGCAGGAGTTCCGCAGCGAGAATAATAGCTATTTAGAGAACCAGGAAGTACGGGTACACTCCGGGCGCATGCTTTTGGGCGCAAAGCCTCCCCGTTAGCAGTAGGAGGAGCACTGCACGTTAAATGCCAGGATTCCAGATTCACAGTCACCAATCCGGGGTTTAACCCGGTTGAAACCAGTGCCAAGACTTTATTGTTACACGCATCTTGACATTTCGTCAAATACCCTGTAAGCGGACAATCCGCCTACAAAACCTCCGACACGACGTCGTGCATTATCTGTCGTCCGTCATCCGTTTCTTGTCTGACGGACAACGGACCACGATAAACGGCTTACTTGACTTCGACTGTGGCGCCGGCGTCAGTGAACTTCTTGGCAATGGCTGCCGCTTCGTCCTTGCTGATGCCTTCCTTGACGGGCTTGGGTGCGCCGTCGACCAGGTCCTTGGCTTCCTTGAGACCCAGGCTGGTGACTTCGCGCACTGCCTTGATCACATTGATCTTGTTGGCGCCCGCCGCGGTCAGAACGACCGTGAATTCAGTCTTCTCCTCGACGGGTGCAGTCGCTGCTGCACCGCCGCCTGCTGCCGGTGCTGCTGCCACGGCCGCGGCCGCAGCCGATACGCCCAGTTTATCTTCTAGCAACTTCACAAGCTGGGATGCTTCGAGCAGCGTCAGCCCTTGAATCTGTTCTGCAATTGCGTTGATGTCCGCCATTTTATAACTCCTGTGTAAATTTAGCTCTCAGCCATCAGCCATCAGCTCGAGCTGAGCGCTGACCGCTTAACCTTGAAACTTGTTTTCTTTCACGCCCTGATCGACCACCACCGCCAGATTGCGGCCGACCCCATTGATGACTGTCACCAAACGCTGCGCCTGAGCATTAATAAGGAACAGGAGCTTGGCATAAATCGCTTCCTTCGGAGGCATTGCCGCCAGGTCCGTAATCGATTTCACGTCGACTACGCGGCCTTCGACCACTCCCGCCTTGAAAGTGAACTGCGGGTTCGTCTTGGCGTAAGCCGTCAAGGCTTTCGCCAGGGCCACCGGATCGTCAAACGTATAGGCGATCGACGTCATCCCGCGGAGGTCCTGCATAGCCCTTTCGGACGCCGTGCCCTCAGACGCCTTGGCGGCAATATTGTTCTTGATGACCTGATAGTGCCCGCCGGCGCCGCGCACCGTTTTGCGCAGTTCGTAATCCTGAGCGACCTTCATCTTTTCGAAGCCCGTAATAAAGACGTTCTTCGACTTCTCCAGTTCGGCGCGCAGAGCTTCGAGGTCCTTCTTCTTGTCTTCCTTTTTCTTCATGCGTCTCCTCGCTTCGATTGGTTTAGATTTCGCCTGCGCTCTTACTGCGCGGCCAGCGCGGCCTTGGCGGTCAATTCAGCCACATCGACCGTGATACCGGGGCCCATGGTGGAGCACAGCGTGGCGTTCTTGACGTACTTGCCCTTGGCCGCAGCCGGTTTGGCTTTGAGTACCGCGTTGATCAGGCTGGCGGCATTCTCCACCAGTTTGGCCGATGAAAAACTGATCTTGCCGACCGGTGCATGGATGATCCCGGTCTTGTCAACCCGGAACTCCACCTTACCGGCCTTCACTTCCTTCACCGCCTTGGCGACATCCACGGTTACGGTTCCGGTCTTCGGGTTGGGCATCAGGCCGCGAGGTCCGAGAATCTTACCGAGCTTACCAACCGACCGCATCATATCCGGTGTGGCGATCACCGCATCGAAATCAGTCCAGCTTTCCGACTGGATCTTGTTGACCATATCATCGCCGCCCACGAAATCCGCACCGGCTTCCCGGGCTTCAATCTGTTTGTCACCGGCTGCGATCACGAGAACCTTCTTGGACTTGCCAAGGCCGTTAGGCATCACCACGGTGCCGCGGACCATCTGGTCGGCGTGCTTAGGGTCGACGCCCAGTCGCATGTGAATTTCGACAGTCTCATCGAACTTAGCGTATTTGATCTTTTGGAGAAGTGGAACCGCCTGATCGAGGGGATACTCGCGCGGTTCTACCTGTTTTTGCGCAGCTTGATACTGCTTACCTGGTTTGCGTGCCATTTTTCCTCATTGGTGCAAGCGGTCTGCTGCGCCTTACGCGAATCCTACCGCGAAGACACAGACCTCCCACTGAGCCCGTAGTTTGGGAACGTCTTCAGATTAACACGAGCGAAACAAGATGTGCAAGTCGATCGAAGCACGGCCAAGCCCGGCAGCCAACACGACCGTCCGACTCAAGGCGGATAAATGCCCGGGTGGATGGCGGGAGGTCGCTGGCGGGGTGGTCCGCTCACAACATCTTTTGCTGCGGGGCCGGTGCGGAACTTGAGCGGTGGTGTGGCCGCCTGCCTCATTACTTATGGTACTGCTCTCAGTCGGCATCGAGTTTTCCAGAGAGCGGCGCAAGTTGCATCAACTCAGCCGCTTGTGACGGGATGGCGAGTAGCGGCAACACATTCTGAGCCGGATAGGACTATTATCTAATGAACTTCAGTTATGGAACCAAACGGTTTGGAGTACAGCCAATCCGGCTCTAATAATTGTTTCAGGTTGCCGATAGAAGTTATATCTGGATTGTCGGAAGCATTTCAATGTCGATTTTGTTTGGCGAGTAACTTCACAGTGAATCAGACACCTAAAAGTCGGCGGTCAGTTGGTCAAAGCGGTTCGGAGGCCATTGAATTCACTTTTGTCATGCTGCCCTTGTTCGCGATGATTTTTGTTCTACTGAACATCGCCTGGGCAGTGTTTGCCGAGAGTACCCTCCAGAGAGCTGTCAGGATTGCGGTTCGCTATGGGATTACCGTTACTTCAACGAACGCCGGGAGTTGCCTTACCGACGTCGTCAAGAGTACCGTGCAGGCGAACTCCCTGGGACTGCTGAACGGGAGCACCGGGCTGGGATACATCAAGGTGAACTATTTTCTCCCGCCCTCTGCGAGTTCGACGACGGCTCCTACCGATGTGTCAACCGCTATCAACGCCGACGCGGGCGGCAATATCATGCAGGTCTCGGTTCAAGGGTTCTCGCTGGTCCCCATCGTCCCCCGGGTTTATAGTTGGCACCAATCTCCGGATAATAGCCCTTTCATCGTGAATGTATACGCCGCAGATTTGATCGAACCGAGCCGCACGCCGCCGTGCGTGGGAACGGCCCCATAGAGTGCAATGAGAAAACAGAGAAATAGCGAAAGCGGAGCTTCAGTCGTCGAGTTTGCGTTCATCACGTTCACGCTGGTGCCGCTTTTGATTGGCGCGGGCGTCATTGGCGTGAATCTCGTCCGAACCCTGCAGACTGAACAACTGGCGCGGGACGCCGGGCATATGTTCGCGCGGGGAGTGGACTTCTCGGCCAGCGGAAACGAAGAGATCCTGGCAAACATCGGCAGCAGCCTCAATCTGAGCGCCACCTCCGGGTCCGGCAGCGCCGTGGTAATCCTGTCGAAGCTCACTTACGTCGACAATAATGCCTGCACCGCGGGAGGAGCCGTGAATTCAAATGGCCAACCGAGCGGCTGTACTAACTTGGGTAAGTGGGTATTCACACAGCGGTTGACCGTCGGCAACACGAGTATTCGCTCGAGTAATCTTGGCACACCGAGCGGGGTCAGTCTCAGTTCGAATGGCAGTATTGCACCCTCCGACTATGTGACCAAGGCGGGGGCGGTAGCTCAATTCACCTCGATCAATCCGTATTCGGATATCAGCGGCACGATTGCGGGTCTGCCTTCCGGCCAGGACGTGTATTTCGCCGAAGCCAGCGGCACCGGCTTCGCAGTGCCCCCGTACGGCGTCGGGTCAACGTATGCTTTTGGGCTATTCTGATTCGCCATCGATTTAGCTATAGTGTGAACTAATGCTTCAGGGAGCGCAGGTAAATAAACGTCGCGGCGCGGCGTTAGTACTATACACGGTTCTGCTTCCTACGATTCTGCTACTTTGTGGCCTGGCAATCGATTTAAGTATGTTATACGTGGTCCAGACCCGGCTTTCTTCGGCCGTGGATGGGGCTGCGTTGGGCGCCGGGCGTCTTTTAGGGACGACGGCGAATACCAGTGAAATTGCCGGCGAGTTTCTCAATGCAAACTATCCGTCCGGCTTCTGGGGAAGTTATAATCTTGCCCCCACCATTACCGTCACAACGAATGCCAGCTTGCACACAATAGCCGTCAACGCTACGGTCCAGGTCCCGCTCCTGTTTCTTCGGTTACTGAGGCAACAG
The DNA here is from genome assembly GCA_963747535.1 of Terriglobia bacterium. Taxonomy (GTDB): domain Bacteria; phylum Acidobacteriota; class Terriglobia; order Bryobacterales; family Bryobacteraceae; genus CAVVFX01. Next base: position 219,074 of record CAVVFX010000020.1, on the reverse strand, counting down.
TACTGTACAGTGGCCGCGAGCGCGACAGCCGTCCGGCGGGATGTCCGGGTCGAACTGGTGCTCGACCGCTCTTACTCCATGATCAACCAGATGTCCAATCTCAAGACTGCGGCGACAAGCTTTGTGAATATGTTCAATCCGGGGACCGATGAACTCGGTTTAGTTATCTTATCGGGTAGTTCCTTTGTCGCTTATCCCACCAGTGAAATGCCGAATTACAGTCTCACCAGTGGGACAGGCCCCGACGTGCACTTCGCGGATCCGGTCACGGGTAGCAATCAAAACATGCTCACGCTGATCAGCGCTCTTCAACTGGGCTCGGATACCAACACGTCCGAAGCCATCTGGCTGGCCTACGTGGAGTTGAAAAAGGCCGCCGCGATTGACAACGACCCAACCAAAGCCAATGTGATTGTCCTGTTCACCGACGGCGTTCCTAACGGCTTCACTGCCTATCTGAACAACCCGAGCGGCAACGCACTGGGCAGCAACAGTAACTGTTACTACAACCCCTCTACGGGTTCCTCCAACCAGATGATCGGCTGGATTGCCACCGCCGGCTCCGCGACGGGTATTACCTACTTCAATCCGTCTCCTTCTCAGGCCTCTGGAATCGGCTTCTTTAATTCGCTGATTTTTGACAAGACCAACACCGCGTATCACTGGGCCACCTATCTGAACGGCGGATCCTACGTGGATGACATGATAGAGGTTAGCGGGACTCCGTTGACCGGCTGCCAGCACATTGGCGCGAATGGCTCGCTGGGACCGGGAACGGACATGTCGGGCCTGGCCAAAATTCCGCCGCAGGACTACTACGGCAACAGCAGCAGCGGCACGGCTTACACCCAGGGAGCGTTGTACGCGCAGTACGGAATCGCATACAGTCCCGCCCAGCCCACTAACGGTTATCAAATGGGCCTTGCCTCTTGGAACGTAGCAGATAACGCTGCGCAGAAAATCCTCGCCGACTCCTCCATGAACGTTGCGATTTACACGATCGGTTTCACCGGGGATGGCGGCGTCGATGCGGCGCTGCTCAATCGCATGGCCAATACGCAGTCTTCAGCCGCATATAACTCTAGTTATCAGAGCGGCTTGTACGTTCCGGCGTCGAATGCGGCGGAATTGCAGCAGGCCTTCGGACAAGTAGCGTCTGAGGTTCTGCGGCTTTCGCACTAACCCCCCTATATTAGCCGGGCGTCGAAAAGACCCGGCATAAATCTCTCCCGTTATTCGGCTGATCTGCGCAACTATGCGCTCCCAGCCTTCCTGGCACTTCTAGCCGGCCTCCGAGGCTCGTGGCTGAAGCTGCGGCAGTACTAGTACTACCAAACTTTTTGACTCCAATGATCTGTTTATTCAGTACTTAGGTCATTTCATGCTATGGTTTGTTGACTTCCTCTTGTATATATAGAATAGTTAGTAAACGGACGGTGTAAAGTTCGGTTACGGACACAAATTGGAGGAAAACGGATGAACGGACGGTATGTAAAGTTATTTGCTGGGGCGGCGCTAAGCTCCGTAGCCATGTTTGCCGGGTCAGTAACGCTCAGTAATTTGAAAGATACCAACGGCTCGGCGGCTCCTTACACTGTCGATGTTAACGGTTTGCAAGAAAACATCCTCTGCGACGACGACTATGCCAACGATAATGGGATCAGCGCCGGGGGTGATTATAACGAGACTTCTTTTACCCAGGTAATCGGCACCACTAGCCCTTACACCAATGGCAGCGATTCGAACCTCAGGTTCGGCAGCAATTACTCCACTACGGTGTATGAGGAAGTGGCATGGCTAGCGATACAGGAGCTCAGCTACAACGCGGCTTCCCCAGGCTCCTCCACCGTGCAGGCGATCCAGAGCGCGATCTGGGACCTTTTTGGGGGTGGGAGTGGCGCGGGTGGAGTTGCGCTCTCATCAGGTTATCAGAGTTGGGTGAACATGGTTTTAACCGGCTCAACAACCGGAGGGACGACTAACTTTGTCGGGTCTGCGCGTCAGACTGCGGTCGTAAATATGGCGCAGGATATCTTTATCCTCACTCCGGTCGTGGGTAGCCCAAATAGCACAACGAAGCTTGGTCCCACCGGCGGGGATCAGGAGTTTATAATGATCACGCCCGAACCCGCCACTTACGCGCTCTTCGGAGCTGGCCTGATTCTTCTTTCGCTCTGCACGTTCCGTCGCGCTAAGAAAACCGTCTAGTACCAACTTGCAGAAATTGGCATACAGTACCGCTTGCTTACGCGCGCAGGCTCAGCAATGACTTCCGGGTCGCGATCGTTAGGGAGTGGTTGCGCGAACTTTCGCAACTTAGATGCTAGATAGTCGTGCTCGCGATAACTACCGGCCAGCCGCCGGTAGTTATCGCATTTCCAGGCATGCCCCAAAGTCGGTTCCGGCTTTTCCCGTTTATCGATGTGGCATCGCCGATAAGACTGCCGAACTTCGTCACTCTGGACCGGCGAGCGGCCGCAACTCACAGCACTCCCTGTCACCCTCGATTGGTAAGGCAACAGCGTCCAAACGGGCACGCCCAGAGACGGGGCCACACATCGAGTCGACAGTGTTTGGGCGCTCCATCTGAAGCAAAATGCTGCGGTGTCCTGCATGTCGGAAGTAAGCAGTGCAGTTTCGCCAGCTTTGCAGTTACATGGCAGTTTGTTTCCATCGACGCGCCGTTTGCCGCGGATTCCAGTCGCCCGCGCTCGGCACCGGGAACAGGATGATTCCACCCTGGAATTTCCTCCAGTAGCCACGCTGTCAACATTTTGACAAATTGGGATTTCATTTACAAAGTTACCCTTGGCTCACCGGGTAGCGCTGTAAAGCGTATGGCAGACCCGTTTACGTCGCATGTCGAGATCAGGACTATAGCAATGATCCCCGCAAACGAGGAGACACCCGCAAGATTGATGCCGGTCCGGCGAATGAGAGAAGAGATGCGTCGAAAAGCGCATCGCTGGGCAGTGATTCTCGCAAACGCAAGCGGACGGGAGTGCCGTTTCATCTCGTGCAGCGAGGCGCGTCAATCCGCATCAGGAGAAACGTTCAGGCAAGCGCAAGGGCGGATTGGCCAGTGCATTCCGTACGAACACACTTTCCTCGTTGTACGGAATGAGCAGGATCCTTTTCCCAGGGATGCGGTGACCGGGTACCCCGCTGAGCACATAATCCTGCAGTCCACGGATGTAGGAACTTTGCCGGTCATGCTATGGAGCTTGCTGCATCTGGCACGGCTCGATCCTGATGCGGTAGTCGGTTTTCTCCCGCTCAGCGCATCTTCTCAGGACGCAGGTGGCTTCGTTCAGGCGGTTCGTGACGCATTCAATCTGGTGCAAAGCAATTTCTGTCAGGATGCTGTCATCATGCTCGGGACGCCACCCAATCAGTTGGACGCGGATTGTGGATGGATCGAACCTCAGCCCTCTATTCTGGGATGCTCCGGAGGAAAGGTTCGCCCGGTATTGCGATTCTGGGACCGGCCTTCGCAGCAGATCACTCGCGATTTGATTCAACGCGGTTGTCTCCTGAATACGTGTGGAATGGTGGGTCGCCTCGATGCTTTCCGGGCACTCATCCGGGGAGCGGAGCCCGAATGGTTGCAAACCTTTGAATCCGCCTGGAAGCGCGAAATCCCGTCCCCTACGGTTGCCGCTACCTGTCACTTCGTGCCGGCCGGGGATTTCTCACGGCACATCTTAACCGTGAGCATCGGAAAATTGCTGGTCTTACCGGTGCGTGAAGGGGCCGCAAGTAAGCCCGCCCTGCCGCAGTAAATATCAGTACCCGTCGCGCGCCGTGCAGGATCGAGCCTCTATGTGCCGACGATCTTGTGCTCCATCGCATACCGGCTGAGTTCGGCAATGGTGCGCAGCCCAAGCGAATCCATTATGGCGTGCTTGTGAAACTCAACCGTCTTTATCGAAATGCCGAGCGTGACGCCGATTTCCTTGGCGGTTTTGCCCTCCGCGATCAATTGCAACACCTCTCTTTGCCGAGAGGTTAATTCCTTCCCGAACGCTCCGAAGTCCGGAGCGGACAACAGTTCGGTTACGGTCTGCTGCGTCACCAAAGGCGAGATGTAATAGCGGCCCGCCATCACTTCGGTGATCGCTCGTTTGAGTTCGGAGACGGCTGTGCGTTTCAAAAGATACGCGTTGGCTCCCCGGCGAAATGCCTCGCGAACGTAGACGGCGTCAGCATGCATGGTGAGAAAAATCAACTTGACATGAGCGTCGTTCTTCCGAATCTGACGCGCGGCTTCAATCCCGTTCAGGCCGGGCATAGTAATGTCCAGCAGAACCACATGAGGTCTCATCTCATCGGCAGCCTTGACTACCGCGTGTCCGTCCTCGGCCAGAGCCACCACCTCGCATCCAGCCGCTTCCAGGATGTGGCGCAAACCTTCGAGAACCACGCTGTGGTCGTCCGCGATAATCACACGAGGCTTCATAATTGACTCTTATGGACTAATGGAATGCGTACCTCAACTGTGGTACCGTTCCCGACGCTGGACGTGACTTTGAGCTCGCCCCCCAGAAGCCGCGCGCGCTCCTCCATACTCACCAGTCCCAGACCTTCACCGCGCCGGATTCGTGTCGTGTCGAAACCCAGGCCCTGGTCACGTATGACAAGCCGCAGTTCTTCCTGGATTCCGGTAAGCGAGATTTCGACAGGCGTGTCTCCCGCGTGCCTGGAGATATTGCGAAGAGCCTCCTGAGTCACTCGATATATCGAAGTAGCGATGATCGGGGAAAGGTCCGGCGGCACGCCGCGGGCGACATATTCCACCGGCATGGTCACGCGCGATTCAAACTCTTTGGCAAGCCGTTCGATCGCGACCGCCAACCCGAGATCCTCGAGTATTTGAGGGTGTAATTCGTGGGCAACCCGACGCAAGCCATCCGCCAGGTCATTGGCCTTTCGATGAATGGCGGTCAGTCCTTCGCGAACGGTCTCGTCAGGACCGGCATTCTGTTCGAGTTGCTCGACTTGCATCTCGAGCATGGCCAGGTGCTGTGCCAGATCGTCATGCAGATCCCTGGCTACTCGTCGCCGCTCGTCTTCCTGCGCGGCAAAGAGGCTCGCGGTCAGGCGCTGCAGTTCCCGGTTGTAGACGCTCAACGCAGTCTCCGTCTCCTCAACCTTTTCGGCGAGAACATCTTTCTCTTCCTGTAACACTACCTGCGCATTATGGCGCGACGTGATGTCCTCTATGACAATGATTACCCCCAGGCTACCGTCGAGGTGGACGGCCCGCGCGTGAACCAGCAAGGTCCGTGGACGCTCCCCGTACGTATGTTCAAAAGCGAGACTTCCACCATCCGGCTCCTGGAGCAGAAGATTCGCCAGTCTGGACTGAATGCCGGTCATCTGCCAGAGGGGATCCACGAGGTCCGGAAAAGCGTGTTTCAACACTTCATCCAGCCGCAACTGCGCGGTGTCCAGGAATGCATGGTTGGCGAGCCGGACCCGAAGTTCGGCATCGAGCACCACCAGCGGAATGGGAATGCTTTCGATAACCGACGTCGCGAAATCACGGGCCGCCTTAAGTTCCTGCCGGGCCACGCGCATCTGATCGATCTCAATCAGAACCACGACGACACCGTCGATCCGGTTATCGACGCTCCGGTAGGGACGTGCGCGCAACAGATACCAGTGTCCCTGGAAATCCTCCACCTCCAGTTCCCGGGTATTCAGGGTGTCAAGCACCTCGATAAGCGATTTCTCCAATCCTTCCACGCGCAGGTTCAGACGAATCTCGCGCATATGACGCCCTACGTCGGCAGCACGAATGCTGAGGACCCGCTCCGCCAGCGGCGTGAATTGCCGGATGTGAAGATCCGCGCCCAAAATGAGCACCGGCATCGTGATGTTGTTCAGCAGGTTGACCAGATCGCTGCTTGCTCGGGTCAACTGCTCATTGCGCCGGTGCAGTTCTTCGTTGACGGTCTGCAACTCTTCCGTCTGGCTCTGCAACTCCTCCTTAGCGGTCTCCAGTTCCTCATTGATGGATTGGAGTTCCTCATTCGACGATTGGATCTCCTCATTAGCTGAGACGAGCTCCTGATTTCTGGCGTCACGCTCTTCGATCAGCGTTTGCAGGTAGGTCTTGGTGGACGCCAGATCGCGCCGAAGCCGCGCAATCTCCTTGTCCTTCTCGTCACCTCCAACGGGATAAGAAAAGTCCGCCGGCGATGTGGCTGATCCCGAGCCTTCCTGGGCTTTAAAAAGCACGAGAAAATACCGGTGCTGGGACTGGGGATTGGGGACCGGCAGGACTTCGAGCGTAACGGACGCCCGGTCAGAACGCCGGCAGAGGCCCGGCACGACCACCGGGATCTCATCGTCTATGGCGCGGCTCAAGGCGTCCCGAATGCTCTGTCCGAGTCCGTCTTTGGCCATGCGAAATACATTCAGGTTGACGGACCCGGGAGCGAGCATCAGATATTCGCTAGTGTCCCCGCGGGTTTGCACGACGTTCATTTTTTCGTCGACCACAACGCCCGGAGGACCGTGACGAGCGATGACAATCCGATCAGTTGCGCGCTGCAGGTCCACATCGCTCAACCCATCCTCCCGCGTCAACTTTGCGTCGCGGACCGCGCCGCTGAGGCCGGATGCAGACGAGTGAGGCAGGATATCCACGTGAATGCGCGAGGCCCCGCCCTGACGCGTGTAAAACTTGTTTCGCCGGTCTGTCAAGGAAAACAGGTCCGGATACTCCCGTATAGCCTCCGATTGCCCCAGCAGCAAGACGCCGGTCTGTTTCAAGCCGTAATGAAAGGCTGAGATAGCATGCTTTTGGGCTTGCGCTCCAAGATAGATCAAGACGTTGCGGCAGCTGATCAAATCGAGGCGCGAATAGGGGGGGTCCTGGATCAGGTTGTGCCGGGCGAAGATGCAGTTATCCCGGATACGTTTGTTCACATGATAGCCGCCCTCTGTTCTCGTAAAAAAGCGCGTTATGCGGCCAGGGTGAATCTCTCCGGCCACAGTCTCCGGATAGGATGCCAGCCGCGCCCGGTCGATCGAGCGTTCACTGACATCCGTGCCGAAGATGTGAATGGGAGTCTGATCGGTCAGATTCCCCAAGTATTCGGCCAGACAGATCGCGATGGAATACACTTCTTCGCCGGTCGCGCATCCAGGCACCCAGATCCGAACGGGCGCGCCTGGGGCGCGGTGCTTCAGAATCAACGGGAAGACCTCGGATTTGAGCGCGTCGAAAACCTCCGGATCGCGGAAGAAGCGAGTCACTCCAATCAGCGCTTCTTCGTACAGGTCGCGAGCTTCGCTGCTCTGACTCTGCAAAAGCCTGGCGTACTCGTCAAGGGTCGCCATTTTTTTCAATACCATGCGGCGAGCGATGCGCCGTCGCACCGTAGTCTGCTTATAACGGTTGAAATCGATGCCGGAGATGGTGCGCAGCGCGGAATAGATCTTCGCCATGCAGCGTTCTTCGTCGGCACCGGCGGGCACCGGCGGCGAAATCAGGTTGGGGGATTTCAAATCGCGCGCGATGCGCCCTAGTTCCAGTCCGATGTCGCGCGGAGAAAGTACCAAGTCGACATGGTCGGCGGCAATCGCGCTGCGCGGCATGCTTTCAAATTTAGCGGTGCGCTCGTCCTGGACGATGGCGAAGCCCCCATCTCCTTTGATGGCCCGCAATCCCAGCGCTCCATCCGAATCGCTTCCGGAAAGAATGATGCCCACTGCACGGCTCTTCTGCTGCTGCCCGAGTGAACGAAAGAACAGATCGAACGGCCGGGGCATCATTTCGCGTTCAGGACGGGCTTGCAGGTTAAAAACGCCGTTGGCCAATACCACGTGTGAAGCCGAGGGAATGACGTAAACATGGTTGGGCTCAGGCCGCTTCCCATTCTCGATTTCCGTAACCGGCATTACCGTCGTCCGGCCAAGGATCTCCGGAAGCAGGCTGCGGTGGTGCGGCGGCAGATGGGAGAGAATCACAAACGCCATGCCGGTATCGGCCGGCGTATTCTGCAGGAGTTCGACGAATGCCTCGAGACCACCCGCCGAGCCGCCGATTCCTACAATCGGGAAGGGCAGGACATTTTGCCGCTCCTCGATGGGTGGATCCAGCACCACCACCTCGGCGCTCTCCGCAGCGCTGTCAGATCTCTCCGAGGGCGAAATCAGATCCTTTTGCTCCGGTTCCGGGTTCTTTTTTTTCACTTGGCTAACATTCTGTGCTCCAGGCAGGATATTGTCAATACACGTGGCGTCAGGTCTTGGCTTCTTTCAGTCAATATGACGAACGTTCAGCAACCTGCACCCCACGGTTTTTCCCGGTCCTCTGGAAGATTCAGCGATGACCGGGCTGCCGGTCTTACACGGTACGATGAAGGCGGAGAGCAGGCCATTCGTGTCGCTCAAAGAATACACCCGAAAACGCAATTTCGAACAGACCCCGGAACCAGGGCCTCGAGAAGTCGCGCCGAATCCGGGCGCGCCCCATTTCTACGTTCAGCGGCACGACGCCTCGCGGCTGCACTACGACTTCCGCCTGGAGATCGATGGGACATTGAAGTCGTGGGCCATTCCGAAAGGCCCCACGCTCGATCCCGCGCCCAAACGACTGGCAGCCATGGTGGAGGATCATCCGCTCGAGTACGGCGAGTTCGAAGGCAACATTCCCAAGGGCCAGTATGGTGGCGGCAGCGTGATGCTGTGGGACCGCGGCACCTTCGAACTGCTCGGCGACGCCACCGCGCTGCAGCAGATTGCGCGTGGGGATTTGAAATTCCGCCTGTCCGGCGAGAAACTGAAGGGCGAGTTTGCGCTGGTGCTGATGAAAGGCCGCGGAAAGGGGAACGAGTGGCTGCTGCTCAAGAAGCGCGACGCCTTCGCCAAGCCCGGATGGGACGTCGAGGACTATGCCGTCAGCGTCAAAACCGGGCGGACCCAGGAAGAGATCGCCAAGGACCTGCCGGCCAAGATTCCCGCAGCATCCGTCGCGAAGCCTAAAAAAAAAGTAGCCACTACCCCATTTCCGGACGAGATAGAGCCCATGATGGCCACCATCGCCGAGCGGCCTCCGCGCGGCAACGACTGGCTCTTCGAGATCAAATGGGACGGTGTCCGCGGCCTGTGCTACATCGAGGACGGCGAACTGCGAATTCTCTCACGCAACGGTAACCGCTGCGAGCGGCAATACCCGGAACTCAGCGTTTTGCCGCATTACATCGACGCCGGACAGGCCATCCTGGACGGCGAGATCGCGGTGCTCGACGAACACGGCGTCTCGAGTTTTGCGCTGATTCAGCCGCGAATCATGAACCAGGATCCGAACTCGGTCGCTCACATGGCACGCAAGACTCCGGTCCACCTGTTTCTCTTCGATCTCTTGTGGCTGAATGGCGAGGATTGGCGCGGGCGTCCGCTCGAGGAACGGCGGCAAAAGCTGACGGAGATCGTCAAGCCGCATCCCCTGATCAAGGTTTCCGGCGCGTTTACGGGGACCGGAGAAGAAATCCTGGAGGCGGCGCGGCAATATGGTCTTGAAGGCGTAGTGGCCAAGCGTGCCGGCAGCGTGTATGAGCCGAAGCGCAGCCGCGACTGGCTGAAAATCAAGCTGGTGAACGAAGACGACTTTGTCATCTGCGGATTCCTGAAGAAGAAGCGTGAGTACTTCGGATCGCTGGTTCTCGGCCACTACACCGCAGGCCACGATCGGGACCGAGAACTCCGGCATGCGGGTCAGGTCGGGACCGGCTTCGACAACCGGACCATTGAGGAGTTATTCCGCAAGATGGCGCCGCTGGTCACCGATCAATGTCCCTTTGAACCTGAGCCTAAGATCGCCGGCGACATCTTCTGGCTCCGTCCTGAGTTAGTCGCCAAGATCAAGTTTCTAACCTGGACGAAGGATCATATTCTCCGTGCGCCTGTATTTCTCGGGCTGCGGGAGGATTTGCCCAAAGAGCCGCCGGCCGGAGCGGCGGGTCCGCATGTGAATCTGGAGGGCGCGGAAGCGGTAGTGGACGTCGATCGCCGCCGGTTGAAACTGACTAATCTGAATAAGGTCCTGTTCCCCAATGACGGCTATACCAAGCGCGACCTGATCAGCTACTACGATTCGGTGGCGGACTGGCTGCTGCCGCACCTGAAAGACCGGCCGCTTTCGCTGAAACGCTATCCCAACGGGATTCACGCGGATTATTTTTTCCAGAAAGATTCGCCGGCGAGCTTTCCGGACTGGCTGCGCTTCGTAACCTTAGAGGATATCCGCTATGTGCTCGCCGAGGACCGCGCGGCGCTGCTCTACCTGGCTAATTTAGGGTGCATCGATCAGAACCCGTTCATGAGCCGTGTGGAGACCATCGATCATCCCGACTGGATCCTGATTGATCTCGATCCACAGGAATGTTCCTTCGATCGCATCGTGGAAGCGGCTCTGCTGGTGAGGACCAAGCTTGACATTCTCGAGCTGGCCGGCTATCCGAAGACTACGGGCGGCGACGGAATGCACATCTATATTCCGGTAGAACCTCACTATTCTTACGAGGAGACCAAATCTTTCGCCGAAGTCATCGCCCGTACGCTGGGCGCTGAGCGACCCGATCTGTTCACCACACCTCGCAGCGTGGCCAAGCGCCAGAAGAATCGCGTGTACTTCGACTACCTGCAAAACGGCTCGGGAAAAACGATTGCAGCCCCCTATGTGGTACGCGCCTATGACGGCGCACCGGTAGCGACACCGCTGCGATGGGACGAAGTTAAGCCGGGACTTTATCCAAGCCAGTTCACCATTCGCAATGCCGCGCAACGCTTCGAGACGGCGGGCGACTTATTCGCAGACGTCCTGCGCAAGCCGCAAACGCTGGACCGCGCGGTGGCGCTTCTGGAGAAGCTCGTGGTGCGATAATTTGGCCTGCTGACTCACGTGGGAATACTAAGTATGGTTAGCAGTAGTTTGTACTCCAATACATACTTGGTAGGTTATTGCGTGATTGTTAAGATCGGAAAGACCTTAGGGCTCACGCAACAATAGATTCACATCGGAGCAATCGTATAGTTCCAGGCTGGCAGAGTCGAATGTCGTTTGAGGGAAAGACGGCGGATCTGCTCTGGATCGGGTGAGGTACCGGTCGGATACTGCCTACGGTCGAGATAGGCCGAGACTGTGAGACCGGTTCGGGTGCAGGTGTTGCGGATGAAGTTGAGGACTTTGGGGTAATCGTCAAGAGGCTCGGCGGCCCAGTTTTTGGAGATTTCGGAGAATAGGCGGTGCTCGATGGGATTCCATTTGGAAGCGCCGGTGGGGTAATGAGCAACGGTTACTGTGAGCCCAAAGCTGTTGCAGATTTGGCTTTGAAGTTCGGTTTTCCAGGCGCGGGTACGGCAACTGTTGCTGCCGCCGGTGTCGGCTAGGATGAGCAACTGCCGGCAGCGATGGTAGCGATTAGCGCCGTCGCGCTTCCACCAACCGGCGATGGAGTGGGCGGCAAAGGCTGCCGTGTCATGTGAGACGCCGATGAAGACCGAGCCTCGGTTGGCGAGCAGGTCATAGATACCGTAAGGGATTGCGACGCCGATGGCATCGGAACGGAAGTCGTGATCATTGACGCGCACGGGCATGCGATCCCACTTCACGCCATTGTTCTTGAAGTTTCCGACGAGTTCTCGTTTTTTGGTATCGACGCTGATGATGGGAATCCCCTGGCGTTCAAAGCGAGTGCGTAATGACGAGATATAACGGAACTGTTTGTCGCGATCCGGGCTGGAGTCGGTGGCAATGGCTTTGCGATTCACGCGGAGGGAAAAATCCATATCGTGAAGCAGTCGCGCCACGGTATTGGCTGAGATCTCGATATCGAGTTGCTGCAGCAGTTCGGCGATTCCGGCAGGCGTCTTGTGAGTCCATCGAATGCCCGTGATGGGATCGCCGGCGGTGTCGTGTTCCAGCAGGATTTCGATGGCTGCGATTACTTCGGGCGTTTTTTTTCCACCGGTTTGCGTCCGGCACCAGACTGTCGGATACGCCCGACCTCGACATCCTGATCGAGCAGTTGGCGGCGGCCGCGGGCGATGGTGTGCGGATCGAGGCCAAGAAATCCGGCCAGCACGCTGTCGCCGCCGTGGCCGAGTTTCATGGATTCCAGGCCGGCATACAAGCGGCGCTGCTGCTCGTCCAGCAGGCTGTAAAACAAGATGATGGCAGCTTTCATCTCATCGGGAGACACTTCCAGACGAGTGGCATCGACAACCGTGGGAACGGACTGGTTACTACGACGTGTCAGACGTTGTCTTTGACGGATGGCTGGATCGATAGCAGTATAGAGGAACAGGCCGGAGACCAATTCCCGGGCGATTCTCTTCTGCTGGACAAGGTGGCGTAAGACATCTTGCGCTCCTACGTGCAGGATGGCAGATAGTTCTTCCGCAAAACATCCTGCGACCGAATTACAGACGAATGTCTCGGCCGTGGTCAGCAGGGTACCGTATCGAGAGAACCAGGCGGGCGTACAGGACCACAGACCATCGGCTCCGAAACGGGCGATCTCGCGAAGAGTGTAAAAACGACCGCCATGAGAGTAGCTAGTCAGATAGTCGAGTTCTTTGAGTTTTCGGAAAACGGTGAGGTCGACGTCCGTGCCGAGGGCGCGTTTCAGGTCGGGAAGCGTTGCGATTCTGTCGTGGAGCAGCAGCTTTCGCAAGGAATCAGGAGAGAAGGCGAGAGGTCTCATAATGTTATAGTTACGACTGAAACCAGATTATAATCGCAACTATAACATAACTAGCGGTCAATGGGAGAAAGGGACGGATAGGCTCCAACTGCCTATCCAAATTGGGGAAGTCGACTACCGTGAGGGGAATGAACCAGAATTGGCAGCGGTGGATAATGTAGCTGTCACGCCCACTGGTGAGTGGTTATTTCTGCGTGGACCCTTAGGAGGGTAAATCTTGACCTACATTCGACGTTTCGCCTATTCGGCATTTATGTCAGCAGCTGCCTTGATGCTGGCTCCGCTTGCAATGCAGGCCGACCCCATTGATGTAACTTATCAATTCGCCGGAGTTTGCAGCGATTGCATCGGAACCGGAATTGGTTCGTTGACATTGGTGAACTATACCCCTGGAACGTCACTTAGCAGCACTAACTTCGTCAGTTTTACATATAGTTCGAGTGTCCTCTCCTTCTCCATCCCTGCAGCGCCAACTGATCCCGTGATCCTGGCCGGAATGCTGCCCGGATCGCTACCGGGGCCCGCAACCGTCGAACTCCTGGACGCCGGCACCGTGATGTTTAGCTCGCTCGGCAATAGCGCTGGCGCCTGGTGTGCCGGTGCGGACTGCGCCTCGGATGAAGGTAGCACTTCGACGTGGGTCACCACCAGCGAAACTTCTGCGGTACCGGAGCCCGCGACCGTCATTCCCGTAGCTGCCGCCATTTTCTGCATTGGCCTGGTGCGGCGACGTTCCTTGTTTGCCGGACGCTAGAGAAACCTTGCAAAATTGTGGGCGGTCATTCTTGGCCGCAGCCAGTTTTCAAGCGGCTCTTGCTCGCGGGCACAGATGTTCGCATCAGGCCGAGACCCGGCTGAAAGCGGGCAGCAGCCAGGATTGACTGCCCCATTTTATCTGACCAATTACTCATGACCCCTCTGCTTAAAGTCTGTCTCCTGATCGGCGGGCTTCATAGGCTTTCAAGTGTGCATACGCTATGCGGAGCATCGGACTTGACTCCGGATACTCCCTGCCCTGCTGGAGAAGATCTCCGACAATGTGATCGGCCTCAATCGGCGCGCCTCTTTCCAGATCGCGCAGCATAGAGGCGGTCAACGGTGAGCCGGGGGCGGTCAGAATTCCACGACTCCGCTCGAGGGAGAATTCGCTGGCTGGAAAGCCATGACGCGCGGCGATGGCTGCGCACTCGTCGAGAAGCTCGGTGGCGAGGCCGGCAGCGCCTGCGTTCACGATGTCCCCGATGGCGGCTCGCATCAGGCAAGTGATACCGGCGAAGGCCGCGATGAAAATCCACTTTTCCCACATGGCTTGGAGGATGTTGCCGCTCAAACGCGCTTCGAAACGAGCGCCCGACAGAGTGGCGGCGATCTGCTCCACGCGCGCGGTGCGTCTGCCGTCGCGCTCCCCGAACGAGAGCACATGGGTGTCATTCATATGGACGATGCGGCCTTCGGGATCGAGCACGCTGGAGATGAGACACTGGCCTCCCAGCACATGCGGCGGGCCGAAGCGGGCATCGAGAGTGTCGAGGTGCCGCATGCCGTTGAGTACCGGGAGGATCGCGGTTTCCGCGCCGAGCGCGGGCGCGAACGAGTCCGCCGCGGCGGCGAGGTCATAGGCTTTGCAGCTGAGCAGAATGAGGTCGACGGGTTCGCGCAGCCTGTCGGCGGTGATGGTGGGCGGGTCGGGAAGGGTGACATTTCCGAACTGGCTGCGGATCGCGAGACCTGTGCGTGCGAGTTCCAAAGCACGTTTGGGGCGCACGAGAAAAGTCACGTCGCGTCCTGCCTCAAGGAGTCTTCCGCCGAAATAGCCGCCGGTCGCGCCGGCTCCTACGATGAGGATTCGCATAATTGTCAACGCACCAGAGCGGGACGCTTCGGGTTGAAAGTCCAGTTGGGTATCAGGTACTGCATGGCCGCGGCGTCGTCGCGCGCACCGAGGCCGTTTTGCAGGTAGAGGCCATGCGCGGCGGCGATCTGTTCCATGTCTAGCTCCACTCCCAAGCCGGGTTTGTCGGGAACGGTCAACAATCCGTCCGTGATTGGGAAGGGCTCCCGGGTCAGACGTTGACCGTCCTGCCAGATCCAGTGCGTGTCGATGGCGGTGATTCTGCCGGGTGCTGCTGCGGCCACGTGGGTGAACATGGCCAGTGAAATATCGAAATGATTGTTGGAATGTGAGCCCCACGTGAGGCCCCATTCATGGCACATCTGGGCTACCCTTACAGAACCCTGCAGAGTCCAGAAATGCGGATCGGCGAGTGGGATGTCGACAGACTGCAATTGCATGGCGTGGCCCAATTCTCGCCAGTCGGTGGCGATCATGTTGGTAGCAGTCGGGAGGCCGGTGGCGCGCCGGAATTCGGCCATCACTTCGCGTCCCGAATAGCCCTTCTCGGCGCCGCACGGATCTTCGGCATACGCCAGAACCTGGTGTTGACCGCGGCATAGCCTGATAGCTTCTTCGAGCGGCCAGGCGCCGTTGGGGTCCAGCGTAATGCGCGCTTCAGGAAAATGCTCGGCTAGGGCGGTCACGGCCTCCATCTCGCGGGCGCCTTCAAGAACGCCGCCTTTCAATTTGAAATCGTGGAAACCATAGTGCTCCTGGGCTGCTTCGGCGAGCCGGACGATGGCCTCGATGGTGAGGGCGCGCTCGTGGCGCAGGCGCAGCCAATCGTCATCTGAGGCTGAGGCGCTCAAGTAGGGCAGATTGGTACGATTTCGATCGCCTATATAAAAGAGATAACCCAACACCTGGACAACTTGGCGCTGTTGTCCCTGGCCGAGGAGCGCGGCTACTGGCACTTCAAGAAACTGTCCGAGAAGATCGAGGAGCGCTGCTTCAATAGCTGTCACGGTGTGAATGGTGGTGCGCAAATCGAAAGTCTGAAGACCGCGCCCGCCGGCGTCGCGATCGGCGAACTGCTGCCTGATGGCACTCAGGATATTGTTATACCGGCCGATCGGCTGTCCGATCACCAGAGGACGCGCATCGTCGAGAGTCTGGCGGATGCGCTCGCCGCCGGGCACTTCTCCCACGCCCATACGGCCCGCACTGTCCGTAAGGATGACGATGTTACGCGTGAAGAATGGACCATGAGCCCCGCTCAGATTCAGTAACATGCTGTCGTGGCCGGCTACGGGGATGACTTGCATTGCGGTGATGACGGGTGTCGAGGTCAAGCGGATGGCTCCATGCGGCATTATCTCCTAGACGGGCTGGCGGGACACACTAAAGTCTGTCAGCCGCTAACCGCGGGGCTGGCCCGCGATCCAGAGTTCTCGCCGACTGTGGGCTGCCGCCGCGGGCTGGGAGCGCAATCAGTGGAGAGACAGGAAATGGGGAGGTGATACATTGACAAAGACAACCAATGAAAATTACTAGACGCGACTTGGGAAAGCTGGCGCTCGCCGCATTTCCCGCGAGTAGCCTGCTGGCGAAGCCGAATTCGAAGTGGGGCGGCGTGCAGATCGGCATCAATGCGCCCTACAGCTTCCACGGCATGCCTGGGGGCGCGGACGACATCATCAACTACTGTACGCAGCTCAACCTGAGTGCGGTCGAACTGCGAACCCAGCCGGTGGAAGCTTTTCTCGGCGCGCCGGTGGTACCGGACGCTCCCAACGCGCGAAGCAAAAAAGTGGAAACTCCCGAGCAGAAGGAAGCGCGCATGGCCGCTGCCGGAGCTCTGCAGAAATGGCGCCTGTCGGTCTCGGTGGACCAGATGAAGGCGTTTCGCAAGAAGTACGAAGATGCGGGGATTCTGATCCAGATCGTCAAAGTCGACCACATCGACGCGTTTCCCGATGACGTGGTCGACTACGCTTTCACTCTGGCCAAAACACTGGGAGCGCAAGCGCTCTCCTGCGAAATCCCGTTGAGCAAAACCAAACGGCTGGGCGAGTTTGCGGCCAAACACAACCTGATGGTGGGTTACCATGGCCACGCCAAAGTGGACGATCCGGAAGCTTTTGCCAAGCCCGAGAGTTGGGAGACGGCGATGACTTACTCGAAGTACAACGGCATCAACCTGGACCTCGGCCACTTCACTGCCGCCAACAATGTTTCGCCGGTGGACTTCATCATGAAGCACCATGATCGCATCACGCACGTGCACATCAAGGACCGCAAGATGCATGACGGGCCGAATTTTCCTTTCGGCCAGGGAGACACGCCGATCACGCAAGTGCTGCAGTTAATGCAGAAGGAAAAGTACCCATTTCAGGGGACGATCGAGTTTGAATATCCGGTTCCGGCAGGGTCAGATGTCCTGACAGAGATCGGAAAGTGCGTAGCGTACTGCAAAAACGCTCTGACCGCGTAATGTTGACCGTGGGGCAGCCAAGATTGACTGGGATTGCGTTATCGGGGCTACCCGGCTGGATGCCGGAGGCCATTCGGCATTTCGAAGCGAGGTTGCGCATCAAGCCCGGCCCCGAGATCCGGCAGTATGCTGGATCGTCTCGAGAAACCGCGATACCGCCGAAGCGGCGGGCGCCGCTCCGGTGGCTAAACTGCTCGAAAAGCTAAAAGGTGAACTTCACCGCCAATTGGACGCTGCGTGGGCCGCCGGTACCGGAGTTGACCGAGCCGGAGCCGCTGCTGAGCGTGCCGGTCACGTATCCGAAGTTGGCGTTGTTCGCGGTGCAGCAACTGCCGTTCGGATTGGCAAACTGCGGGGTATTGGTTGTATTCACTGTTTCCAGCCGAAGCTGCATGGCGATGCGCTCGCTGAGCTGGGTGGTCTTGGAAAGGGCGAGGTTTACGTTGAAGAATCCCGGCCCAATCATGGAATTGCGTCCAACGTTGCCGACCTGCTGGGCAGCGCCAGCGATCTGATCGACGGCTCCGGTCGGGCAGGACGCGCTAGGCGTCGCCGACTGGCAGGGCGGCGCGGCAAACGCGGCTGGATTAAACCACGCACTTCCACCGTTCGAGGTAGTGTTGATTCCGTGCAGAATGGGGACGTACGGAGTCATCTGTTCCGGCGTATTGGTGCCGCCTTGGGCCAGATTCAAGTACGTCGAGCTGTAAGTCACCGTGAAGGGAAGTCCGGTCATCGCTGTCAGGATGCCCTCGACCTGCCATCCGCCCACGATCTTGTCCAGCCCGCGCGAAGCGGAGTCCAGGAAGTGTTTCCCTTTGCCGAAGGGCAGTTGGTAAACATAGCTCTGCACAAAGCTGAATGTACGATTGAAATCGTTCACGCCCCAATTACGGTGATATTGTCCGTTGAGATAGAAGCCGTAGAATCCATCGTCGTCTCCGCCGTTGTAGTAAGCCATGCCCTTCTGGTAGGAGATCGAGGTAGTGATGCCTAGCGAGCCCGCAAAGCGCCGGTCGACCTTCACCTGCAGGGCGTTATACATCGCGGAGACCGGCACGAAGTACTGCGATACGGTGCCAGTGTGCGGGAAATATGGCAGGTAGGCGGTGTCGCCTGTGGACGTGGGTGCGATCACCGGACTGGCATTGATGTTTTGCGACGAGCCCATGTCTACGCCGTGATTGCCCACGTATGCAACGTCCAGCGTGAAGTTATACGGCAACGTCTGCTGGATCGAGAAGTTCCAGGCAATGATGTGAGGGTTCTTGTAGTTTGTCGGGAAAAAGTCTTCGGTAGAACCGTTGAAGCCCAAGGCTGTGACGCTGTAAATCCCGTTGGACGGGATGGGCTGTGGCGCGGGCGTCGGGAGACCGCTCTCGAAACTCAGAACGGACCCGTTGTAGAACGCCGATGTATAGGCGCTGGCGCCTTGGACCGCTCCGATGTTGCCTTTTGTCGGATAATTATTGTTAATGTACGTATTGTCCTCAAACGGCGTGTAACTGACGCCGATACCCGTCCGGATAACCGTCTTCTCCGTTAAGCGGTACGCCACTCCCAAGCGCGGCGCAAGGTAGTTCAGGTGGTTGACCAGGCCCCCATTATTGGGGTTGCCGCCCACACCGCCGACCACCAGCGCGTTGCTCGACGGAATGTAGTTGGAAAACTGGCCGGGGAAGGCGGGCAGGCCTGGCGGGTAAATTTCCCAGCGCAGCCCGATGGATACGGTCAGCTTTTTGCTGACCTGCCACGTATCGGCGACATAGGGGAAGAAGTACCAGGCCCGGTAAGTCGGGAAGGTGCCACTGAAGTCGCGCCCGGTGCTGCCCGCCTGGGGACTATCCAGCAGGAAACTTGCCAGGTCGTTGGCCCACGAGGTGGTGCTGTTCGGAGTCGTCGCCGAGCTGGTAGTGCCATTGGCGAGCAGGCAATTGCCCGCGCACTGCGTCTGGGCAGTGCCGAAAAAGTAGGCGCCGCGCGGGCTGTAGGTCTGCGTCTGCAGTAAATCGTCACGAATGCGGCGCAGATCGAACCCGAACGTAAAGGTGTGGTTGCGGAGCGTCTTGGTTACGTTGTCCACCAAATCGATGTTGGCCTCCGATCGGACCCAGGGTAAGCTGGCGGAATATCCCACCAGCGGCTCGGTAAATGCGCCAATATTGATACCCACCAAGCCGCTGTTGAACTGGCTGGTATTGATGTTAGGGATTCCCAGGCTCGTGGAATCGTTCGTTCCATAGTCGCTCTGTTGCGCCGTGTTGTTGTAGTGCGCCACGCCGAACCGGAATTCGTTCAGGAGAGTGGGCGTGAAAATGTGGGTCCAGTTGATGCCGCTACTGTAAGTCTTCTGCACTCCCGTGCCCTGGAAGGCTCCATTGGCATCGCCGCCGGCAGGGCCGAAAATGGGCGCCTGGTAGACCACTGGCCGCTGGAAGCTGAATCGACCGCTAAGGTGGTCCTTGTCGCTGATGGTGTAGTCCACCTTCCCGTCCGTGAAGTTGGTGTCTTTGGTGAAGGGCAGGAGGGCGAAGTAGTTGTTGGACGGCGCCAAGGTGTTGTACGCTTCGTTCGGATTGGGCACCAGGGCCAGGATCTTGAGCGCGATCGGGTTCAGGCGCGATGTAGGAATGATGTTGTTGGGGAATGGAGTCCTTCCTACACCGGTGGACGTAGTCCCGGTCAGCGGATCGTAAACCAGAGCGGGGTTGGAGCCAGCCAGAGCCTCACTCAAGTTGCCGGTGCGCGACAGGGGCGACGGTATCGTCTCGGTATTGGCGTTGGCTTCGTGATCCGTGGTGCGCAAGAAGTCGGCGAAAAAGAACAACTTGTTTTTCTTGATCGGGCCGCCGACAGTGCCGCCGAAGTAGTTGTAGTGGACCGCGGCCACCGAGGGCTGGAAGAAGTTGCGGGCGTCGAAATCCCCGTTTTGAACGAACTCGTAGAGGGAGCCGTGGAACTGGTTGGTCCCCGACTTCAGGATCACGTTAGTGACCGCGCCGGCGCCGCGTCCCAAATCCGCCGAGTGGTTGCTGGTTGAGACGTCCACGATTTGAATAGCTTCGAGCGGCGGGATCAGGACTTGCAGCAAGCCGGTGCGCTCGTTGTCGTCGATGCCCTCAATCTGGTAATTATTCACCACGCGCGGGGCCCCGTTGACTTGGGTCTGCAGCGAGTCTGAAGCGTTAAAGAACTGGGAGTGCTCCTCCGTCGGCGGCGTCGTGCCCGGCACCAGGGCCAGCAGGGCCTGATAATTGCGGTTGCTAACCAGAACCGGAAGTTGCGACACCACCATCGAGTCGATATTGCGGCCGGTATCGGCGCGGTCCGTTTGTAACACCGCGGGTGTACCGGTAACCTCGATGCTTTCAGAGATGTTGCCGGGCTGAAGCTGAAGGTCCAGGCGCTGGGTGGTGTTCACCAGCAGCGCAATATCCCGGCGCTGCTCCTTTTTAAATCCGGTCATCTCCACCGTGACAAAGTAATTGCCTGGAGGCAGATCCGAAAAAACAAAATTGCCGCTCTCGTTGGTTTGACCTGTGCGGGCGACGTTGGTATCGGCCTCGGTAACCGTCACTTTGGCCCCTACCAAAACCCCACCAGATGAATCGGTAACGGTTCCAAGCACCGTCGCGTTGACGGCTTGGCCGAACATAGAAAGGGAAAAGAGAAGAGGAAGTAATACGATTACGATGGACAATCCCAAAGCGCTTGAGCGCGAAAATCCTTTTTTCATGGCCTCTCCTTGGAAGCTGGATTTCTCGACAATTCAGACTAACCTGTTACCCCTGAGATCCAAGCGGACCCCAGACACACATGAGCCGGATTTCCTTTCCGGCTTGCTGGCCACATTATACTCCCAACCGATAATGTCGGAGCCGTTTTTCTCATTTTTTCTGCCCGAAGCGGCTCCAGCCGCCCACGAAGTGCCACCCTCTGGCACCTCCAGTTGCTCAAAAAGTTGCAAGCGCGACATTTCAAGCGATTTCTCAGACACCTCTCCCTGTCTCGACGGGTTTGCTCTCCTCCTCCGCATGATCCCTATCCGGCTAGGACCGGCAGAGCCTCAATCCGCCGTACCATGCTTCCGAACAACCGCCGTGTCAAGATGACTCTCCAGCTCCGTCGTATTCTCGGGGTGAAATTGCCTGACTCCATGGGCACGATACGGAATTACACGTGACATTCCGAACGCCCTGCGGTCCTGAAACCGTTGCTGAATACATTTGTGCAGCGGCGCGATTGGGTGTGGGCGCAGGAGCGTTCAGAATGGCGAGGTTGGCCGTCGCTGCGACAAGGGCCAGGCGGTGATGACCGCGAAAATGAGTCGAGTCAGGATGGACATACCTAGCTTAGGCCAGCTCCCGGCCGATCCCTTCAAGGCATGTCGTTGCTACTGCGCAGCGAATATCAGTGAGTGACGAAGCTCAAACCCGAGTTGCGATCCGTGAACAGGTCGCGGCTTGGCCAGGACTTGACTTCCTCGAAAGCTTTCCAAAGGCCGCTGTCGATATCTCCCGCGAGCTGATTTATGGCTTCCGCGCGCGAGTTGAATACCGCGGCCCAGCAGTAGCCGTGGTGCGTGCGGACGAGCAACGTCGTGGTTCCGGGAAGCGATCCGGTATGCCACCAGTTTGCATCCGTGCCGGCCGGCCGTATGTTCCAGCCGAGACCGTAATAAGCCGGTGTATCTTGCGCCATCGGGCTGGGTGGACGCGAGGTCAGTTCGCGGATGGAAGCCCTGCTGAGCAAGGGCTTGCCTCGCCGGCCGTCGATCGCGTTGGCGAACTTCACCAGATCGATAGCGGAAGCGATCCATCCTCCGTGAGAGTCCATCGCTTCGAGATTGAATCCGCCGTACGGCAATGAAACGATCTTGTCTAACGGCGGAAACACGCTGCGGCCCGTGAATTGGGAATAGTAGTGGACTTCTCCGGCGGCATTGTCCGAGTCGAGCGACTTGCCGATCTTCATGCGCGAGATTCCGGCTGGCCCAAGAATCTCGCGTTCCACGAATTCTTCATAGCGTCTCCCGGACACTCGCTCGATAATCCGGCCGAGCACGCAGAATCCGAAGTTGGAGTAAGCGAACTTCGTTCCGGGGTCGAAGTCCAGCTTCTGGCCGAGCATGTAGCGAATGACGGTTGCGCACCCGGCAGGCGAAGGTTGACCGAACGCCTCCGCGATCATCGTGGGACGAAACATTGGATCAAAGCCGGCGTCACGGTCCCAGCCGCCGGTGTGGTGCATGATCTGGCGGATGGTGATGGTCGCGATCCTGGGATCGTGATTTCTGCCTTTCAGAGGCTGGAGATCCTTGAGATACTCGAAGGCCCTGTCGTCAAGATGAAGCTTACCCTCTTCGGTGAGCTTCAGAATCGCGGCCGAGGTGATGGTTTTTGAGATACTGGCGATGCGAAACAGCGAGTCCGGTTGGACGGGTGTTTTACGATCCCTATCGGCGTAACCGTAGCCTCGTGCGAGAACCAACTTCCCATTTCGGGTGACTGCGACCGCTCCGCCGGGAATCTTGTAGCGCAGCAGGATATCCACCATCAAACGGTCGTAGGACGCGAACGCGGAGTCCGCGAGGCCGGTTGCGGGGACTTGCGCAAGTACGCTGACTGTGACGAGCAGAAGGGTCGCAACGGCGCGCATTATTTGAGTCTAAACCGGGTGGACTAAAACCGCGGCTGCTGCAATGGCTGCGGTTTCCGCGCGCAGCACCGTGGCTCCGAGCGACGCAGACAAGCAGCCCTGATTCCTCATTGCCGTGCGCTCGTCATCGGTCCAGCCGCCTTCGGGGCCGATGCACACGGCCAGGTCGATTGCTCGATCCCACTTTTCAGCAACTTCCAGCAATGGCGGCGATCCGGGATTTTCTTCGAGCGTGATCTTCAACCCGAACGGCTGGCGCAGCGCTTCGGCCAGGCGAACGGCCTCGCGGATCTCCGGAATGCGCACCCGCCTCGCTTGCTGGCTGCTTTCCCGTGCGATTTTACGCCACCGCTCGACGCGCTTGGCGGCAGCCTGGAACAATCCTGCTTCACTGCGCGACGCTTCCACGGGGACCACCGCTTTCACGCCCAGTTCGGTCACCTTTTCGATCATCCATTCAAATCGATCGAACTTGATCAGCGCCGCGACGATGACGATCGACGGCAGCGGCGGACCTGGATCGAGCGCCTCCACTACGCGAAACACCACCTGGCGCGGCTCGGCGATCTCGATCTCGGCAAGGCAGAGGGAGGCCCCGTCGGTGATCTCATAACGCTGTCCCGGCTCGGCGCGGAGCACGCGTGCGAGATGATGCGCGTCCTGTCCGAGGAGGTCGGCACGGTCGCCTGCAATGCGGTCGACGAAGAAGCGGCGTCGGGCCATGTACAATGTTTACGCTATTTCATGATCGCTCACTTACGCGGCGTGCTCCTCGAAAAGCACCCCAATCAGGTCATCGTCGAAACGGGCGGCGTCGGCTATGACGTCACCGTTCCCGTGTCTACTTTCACTCACCTGCCGGCGGCCGGCGCAGAAGTGAAACTGCGCATCCACACGCATGTCCGGGAGGACGCGCTCCAACTCTTCGGCTTTGCTTCGGCCGACGAAAAAAATCTTTTCGAAAAGCTCATCAGCGTGAGCGGCGTGGGACCCACGCTGGGGATCAAGATTCTCTCCGGGTCGGCTACGCCGGCCGACCTGATCCTGGCCATCCGGACGGGCCAACTCGACAAACTCGTACGCATCCCTGGAATCGGAAAGAAAACGGCCGAGCGCCTGGTGCTGGAATTGCGTGACAAAATGCCCGCACCCGCCGGCGACGAGCCGCAAACCGCGGAAGCCCCGCCGTCGCTATCCGCCGTCGAGGAAGACGTGCTTTCGGCGCTGTTAAATCTGGGATCGGCGCGTCCGGCCGCCGAAACCGCCATTCGCAAAGCCAAAGCGACAGGCGTGGCCGCCGATTTCGAGGCGCTCTTCCGGCGCTCTCTCGAACTGTTGCGGTAACCTGACTGCATGGCCGACAGCCGGGTCGTCTCCGCCGCATCCGACGCCGAAGAAGCGCAGTTCGAAGCCGGATTGCGTCCGCACCGTCTGGCCGATTTCACGGGCCAGACCAAGCTTAAAGAGAATCTCGCCATTGCTATCGCCGCGGCGCGACAGCGAGGAGAGGCCATGGACCACGTCCTGCTCTACGGGCCGCCGGGTCTCGGCAAGACCACTCTCGCGGGTATTATCGCGGAAGAACTGGAGGTCACGTTCGACCAGACCTCCGGTCCGGTGTTGCAGAAGAAGCTGGATCTCTCGGGCATCCTGAGCAATATCAAACCGCGCCAGGTCTTCTTCATCGACGAAATCCACCGGCTGCTTCCCGACATCGAAGAAATGCTTTACTCGGCGCTCGAGGATTTCCATCTGGACATCCTGATCGGCACGGGTCCGGGCGCACGCACTCATTCCATTCCGATTCAGAACTTCACTGCGATCGGAGCAACCACGCGGCAGGGTATGGTCAGCGCGCCGTTACGCGGACGTTTCGGCCTGGTGCTGCGGCTGAATCCTTACAACGTCGAAGAGCTGACGACCATCGTAAACCGCTCCGGGCGACTGCTCGGTGTCGGAATCGATCCGCTGGGCGCCGAGGAAATTGCGCGGCGGAGCCGGGGCACGCCGCGTATCGCGAATCGTCTGCTGCGCCGCGTCCGCGACTATGCGCAGGTACGGGCACAGGGCCACATCACACTGCCGGTAGCTGAAACTGCGTTGGACCTGCTGGAAGTGGATCGCTTCGGACTCGATGAGATCGACCAGAAAATCATGATGACTGTGCTGGTGAAGTATCGCGGCGGACCGGTCGGCATTAATACCATCGCGGCCTCGATCGGCGAGGAGCCGGAGACCATCGAAGAGGCATATGAGCCTTATCTGCTGCAACTCGGTTTCCTCAACCGTACCCCGCGGGGAAGGACAGCCACTCATCTGGCGTTCGACTACTTTAAGATCGAGCCCGGGTTGGCGAGGCGTATGGAGCAGCCTGAATTATTTTGAAGACCGTTTATCTGAGCCTGGGTTCGAATATGGGCGACCGTGCGGCGATGCTGCAACAGGCCATTGAATTGCTGCCTGGCGCGGGTGTCGAGGTGGTTCGAATGTCCTCGGTGTACGAGACGGAACCGATGGAACTGCGCGAGCAGAATTGGTTCCTGAATATGGTGGTGGAGTGCCGGACCGACCTCTTCCCACTGCAATTGTTGCGGCGGCTGAAGAAGATCGAAGCGTCGCTGGGACGCAAGCGGATGGTGCCCAAGGGCCCCCGCACGATCGATATCGACATCGTCCTTTATGCCCGCGCCATCATGGCGATGCCGGCGCTCGAGATTCCGCATCCTCGTTTTCGGGAGCGACGTTTCGTGCTGGCGCCGCTGGCGGAACTGGCGCCCGATTTGCGCGACCCTGTGACAAAGAGCACGATCGGCGATCTGCTGGCCCACACTGCGGGACAAAGGGTCAGGCGGGCTACGATAGGGTAGATGCTGGGATTCGAAAAAAAGGCGGCGCGCTACACCTGGACGGCAGTGCTGATTTTGCTGTTGGTGAGTTGCGTCTACCTGATCCGCGAAGCCATCATCGTGTTCGCCGTGGCCCTGCTATTGACCTACCTGCTCTATCCGCTGTTTGCGGTTTTGAACGGGATACTGCCGGGGCGCTCTCGAGGGCCGGCGCTGGCCCTGGTCTACGTGATCCTGTTCGGCATCGTAACGTTTATGGTTCTCACCGTCGGAACCCAGGTCGCCGAAGAGGCCAGTACTCTCGCCACGGAACTCCCCAACCTTCTCAAACAGTTTCAGGGCCAGGCGGATCAGGCGAATGTCCCGCAGCACGTGAAGACCATCCAGGATCAGATTATCAACCAGGTGCGTACTCAGTTGACCGCCAACTCCGGGACACTCCTGTCTATGGTGCCGGAGTACTCGATGAAGCTGCTGTCGGGGTCGCGCTATCTGTTGCTCGCCATCGTGGTTCCGATCATCAGTTTCTTCATGCTTAAAGATGGCGGAATGATGCGCGAGGATCTGATCGATTTATTCTCGAGTGGACGAAGTCGGGATCTGGTGGAAGATGTTCTACGCGATATCCACCTATTGCTCCTGCAGTATATGCGGGCGCTGTTTACGCTTTGCCTGGCGGTGTTCGCGAGCTTCGCGTTAGTGTTCACTCTGATGGGAGTGCCCGATGCGCTGTTGCTCGCAACCATTGCCTTCCCGCTCGAATTCGTGCCTCTGGTGGGACCTCTGACCGGCGCCGTGATCATCATGGTGGTAGTGGTGTTTTCCGGCTACGCCCATCCGATTGGGGTTTTCATTTTTCTCTGTGTATACCGGCTGTTCCAGGACTATGTTCTCAGTCCTAACCTGATGGCTGCGGGCGTGGAATTGCATCCGCTGATGGTGATCTTCGGGGTCTTCGCCGGGGGCCAACTCGGTGGAGTGGCCGGAATTTTTCTTTCGGTGCCGGTGCTGGCGATGGCGCGAATCGTCATCCGCCGCATCCGCAAGCAGCGCGTTTTAGAACCGCAACATGTGGAAGCCACGTAACACCGGCTGGGTTGCTCCCTGGGCCCTGTGCTTCTTTTCCGGCGCCCTCCTTCATGCCCATGTCATCAGCATGAGTAACGGAGAAGCCACGGTCCGCGGGGACCATCTCGACTTCGTGCTCAGTATGCCAATGTACGAAGCGGCTCACACGCCGCACCCCGAGACCACACTCCTCGAACATATCCGCTTCTCGAGTCGCGGCGAAACCGGGCGGCTGATCCAGAAGTCGTGCCACGAAGAGCCAGCCAATGGGATGTACATCTGCGCGGCGGAATATAGCTTTCCGCGCGCAATCGAGCACCTCGACGTGGAGTGCACTTTGTATCAGGTCACCGTCCCGAACCATGTGCATCTACTGCGCGCGCAGAATGGCGAAAAGCACGACCAGGCCATTTTCGATTATTCCTTCACCCAAACTACGCTGCGTTTCCGTCCACCGACCCGTTTCGAGATAGCGGTCCAGCAAGGTTTCGAAGGGATGCTGCGAGCGGTTGCGGGTCCCGTGCAACTGCTGTTCCTGGCGGCGCTGGTGCTGGCGGCACGGGGACGGCGCGAATTGGCGCTGCTGGCATTCATGTTTCTGGCGGGTGAGGCGGGAACAGCGTTGCTGGCGGGAGTCCTGCACTGGCAGCCGCCGGTGCGTTTCGTGGAAGCCGCGATGGCGTTGTCGATCGCGTATCTTTCGGTGGAGATCATATTTCTCCCCGAGGCCGGGATGCGCTGGCTGATTGCCGGAATTCTCGGTGGTTTCCATGGACTCTCGTTGTACCTGGTTCTGGCCGGCAGCGGATTCCGTCCCGCATACGTTCTGGGAGGCGCGGCGATCTCGGAACTGTCCGTGATCGCAGTTCTCGGATTCGGTGTCTGGATGCTCCAACGGCGCTGGACGATTACCCGGCTGGTGCAGTCGAGCGCGGCGCTGTTATTGGTTTTCGGAATGACCTGGTTCTTTGTGCGGTTGAGGAGCTAGGGAAGTAAATGTGGAAAAATTAAGATACATGCGGTTTGCCTGGTTCTGTTGCACCTGGATCGTGCTCGCGCCTCTGGCTTGGGCTCAAACAGTCTGCCCGTCGACGCCGATCTTCTCCACCTGCGAGATCACGTTCGAACTGACCGGGTCCGACGCTACGGCGCATCCCGCTCCGTATCGCGACGTGGAGTTGCGCATGGAGTTCCGATCGCCGCGCGCCCGCACGTTTGCAATACCGGGTTTCTGGGACGGCGGGAAGACACTTCGCGTACGGTTCATGCCCAACGAGACCGGCAATTGGATCGGGCGCATCATCAGCAACGTCGCGACCTGGAACGACAAGGAACTCAGCTTCACGGCCACTGAATCCTCCGCGCCGGGCTTTGTGGAAACGGCTAATGTCCACCATTTCGCCGACAGCGGTCCGTTCGCTTACAACAGCCTGAAAACCCCGCATCTCTGGATGGGCCAGACGATCCCAAAACTGAGCGCCTTGACGCGCGAGCAGTTCGCCCAACTAGCGGCGACCCGTGCGAAGCAAAAGTTCAATCACTTCCGGGTCACTCTGCTCGAACCGGAAATGGTGAAAGCGTTCAAAGGTCCGGAAGATTTCGATCCGGCTCCATTCCGCGAGATCGATGAGAAATTGTTCGCGGCTAACAAGGTCGGGATCGCAATCGACCTGTCGCTGGCCGGTCCCGACAATCTGTTTACCAGGTTCTTTCCGGAGCATACCCAGCGCCGTCGATTCGTGCAGTACGTGGTGGCGCGTTACGGTGGGCTGAACATGACATGGCAAGGGGTCGACCGTTTTGAGACTTACAGCGACGGCCGCGAACTGATGAAGGAGATCGGGGGGTATCTGAATGAACTGGACGCCTATCATCATCCGACCTCTTGCGGCGCGGCGATCACCTCCTCTCCGCTGTTCGATGACCATTGGATGAAGTACATCACCTACCATTCGGACGACCCGCAGGTAGGCGCGATCGAGCACCAGATTTATGCCGCGCCGCAGGTGAACGACTTTGGCGGCGACGATGCCGCGACGTTTCGCAAACGGCTCTGGAACGCGTGGATGAGCGGGCAGTATCCGGAGGCGACGGTGCCCAACGAGGAAGCAGCGCGCGCGATGGAGGTCTGGTATCAGTTCGCGGCCCGCATGCGGCACTGGGATCTGGAGCCATTCTTCGACGTCGATGGCGGCCGCGGCATGTGTCTCCCGACGGTCGAATACATCATCTATGTCGAGAAGCCCGGTCCGGTCGACGTGAGGCTGGACGACAAGCACACCTGGGATGTCGCCTGGATCAACCCGATCGATGGCGAGCGGACAGCCTTGAAGGACCTCAAGAGCGACGAGTTTCAAGGTTCACCTCCTGACAACGCGCACGATTGGGTGCTGCACATTTCGCGCGAAGGCCATAAGGCGGGGATGGCGAAGAGCTACAAGTTCGAATCGTGGGAAATCGTCATGCAGGACGTGGAGGTAGCTGCCGACAAGGTGCCGTTCGATATCGAGAAGCCGGCTGAAGATAACTTTTCGATGGCTGTGCAGCCGCCCTACAAGGCTAAGCTGAAGAAGGAAACCAAGGCCAGCAAGAAGATGATGTATCTGTGGACGGGAGAAGTGACCGCGGAAGGGCAGGGGTTCCGGGTGATCGGGACCGGGCCGGAAGGCATCTTCAATATTCCACAGAATATCGCGTCGCGCTTTCCCGCGGGGTTTCATCTGCGGGTGATCGGACTGAATGGTTATGGTAAGGCCTATCAGGCCGACCGCAACTTTCAACTGAACCGGTGAGCGTGCGCATTCTGGCAGTCGATACTACGGCGGAATTCGGGAGCATCGCGGTTGGCGGCGAAGAGGTCCTGCTGCATGCGCCGGGGGGATTCGGCGGTGTGATCTTCGAGCAGATCGAGCGCCTTCTGCAACACATGAGCTTGCGGTTGGAGGACCTTGACGGTTTCGCCGCAGCGTCCGGACCGGGGTCGTTTACGGGCGTGCGGATCGGCCTCGCTTGCGTGAAGGGATTGGCAGAAGCTACAGGCAAGCCCGCATTCGGAATATCGAATCTGGCGGCTTTGGCCAGGTTCGGTTCAACTGATAGAAAGGTTCCGGTGATCGATGCGCGCCGGGGCGAGGTTTATGCGGCCATTGACGGCGTGGAAATGGTCTGCGGATTTCCTGCGCTGCTGGCGCGGTTGGGCGAAGGTCGTGTCGAGTTCATCTCGCAGAACTTCGAGCCGTTCCAGGCGCAGCTCGCGGCGACAGGTTTCGCCGTGTGTCCGGTGGTGACGGCTCCGCAGGCGCTGGCCGCCATGGTGGCGCGTATCGCGGAAGAGCGACTGGCGTCGGGGGACGCGGGTGATCCGGCTGGGCTCGATGCGAATTACGTGAGGCGGTCCGACGCGGAATTGCTGTTCAAGGCCTGGTAGCGTGACTGAGCGCTAAGACTGCGTAGGCGGTCGCGGCGTCGCTCATAAACTTCCCGATGTCGGTACTGAGATCGCGCTGCTTATTGAGCGAGTAGGCGAGCCACCGGCCTTCGTCCGGTTGCTGGTTCTTTTCAAGCCATCGAAGACCCGTCTTCGACGGCGTTCCCGCCTCCTCGAGCACGAATGCCACCAAGCCGGTTGCGTAGCCGTCACTTTTGGTTTCGAGCGGAGTGTTGTCCTTGCGCTTCCAATTTCCGACCAACGATGTCAGACTGAAGCCGCCGTCCGGCTGCTGTTGAGTGAGAACTTCAGAGATGATACCGTCTCGTTCGGTGGCCGTGAGAAGCCCCGGGAGCCTGGTGGAAGCCCATAGCAGCATGACGCGATCGATTGGCGTACGGCCGGAATAATCTTTGTGCAGATACTCCTTAAGGGAATCGAGTCCGGGGCGGGGCGCATTGCCCGCTGCGATGGCTGCCAGAGCCGCGCCGTAATATTGCGAATCCCCCTCCCACGGGCGGTTGTGGAACTGGAGCCAGGGCCAGGCGCCCTTCGCGTCTCCGGAGGTCAATTGCAGGGCCCACATCTGATCGAGCGCGCGGCGCGCATCTTCGCCGGAGCCGTAGCGCGTCAAAACGAACGCATTGAGAATCGATTCCGTGCCGCGGGATTCAACGGTCTTCGAATCCGCCTCGTTCTTATTGGGATAGTAGGGCGCCAACTGATCCCAGATCCGCACGCGGGCGGTCACGTTATCGACTAGTTTTTGCTCTATCGGCGAGAGACCCTGTTCGCCGAGGGCTGTTCTGAGACTCGAACGTGCGGCGGCGTAAGGCGCCGCGGTATGACAGGAAATGCAGAAGGTCTGATGATCGCGCGAGGCCGTCTGCCAGGTGCTCCACCACTGGAGGCGCGAATCCAGATAATTGGCTGCAGACTTCGGATCCCACGAGGAAGACTGCGGAGTGCCGGACGATCTTTCCTGAGCTAGAAGACCCGCGGCAAAAGAACAGACAGCGATGGCTTTCTGCAACCTCAGCATGGTCCATTTTAACCCAGAAAACATTGGGCCACGAATGAACACGAATGAACACGAATAAGGAATGTCAGGCTGCCAGCTTTGGGGCTGTAGTGCAGGCATCCGGAGCCGGCGCTAGAATTGTGCGGTGGTTCGAGAACAATGATTCCACTGTACGTATTGATCGTTGCGTTCGTGACTTTTCGCGCAGCGGGAGGGTTGGGGATATCGCTGCTCGATGCGTGGAGCATCTCACTGCGGGCGGCTCTGGCTGTGATGTTCTTCTTCACGAGCTCGGCGCATTGGGGAAAGCGGCGACCGGATCTGCTCCGCATGGTCCCGGCGGTGTTTCCGCGTCCCGACCTGATGGTCACCGCGTCGGGTGTGCTCGAGATTCTGGGGGCTATCGGGTTGCTGCTCCCGCCGACTGCGCGTGCTGCCGCAGCGTGTCTGGCGTTGTTGCTGATGGCGCTTTTCCCGGCGAATGTTCACGCGGCGCGCGCGCGTATGACGATCGGCGGGCGACCGGTGACTACGCTGGGAATTCGTGCCGTTGTGCAGGTGATTTTCATCGGCGCTTTGGTGGCTGTCGCGTGGTGAAGGACTAAACGCGGCTGCTGCGCAGCCGGACAGACCACAAAAAACGATGGTCTGTCTTACGGCGGATCTTGAGTGTGAAGACTGAAGAGGAGAGCTGACGACTGAAAACTGAAGACTGAAAACTGACGCTACTCACGCTCCTTCCCGTAGAGTTCGCGGTAGATCGCTCCGTTGCGGATGACTGCTTGCACGTATTCGTGGGTCTCGTTGAACGGGATCGATTCAACGAACTCGGCCGGCTCGCGGTATTGGCCCCAGGTAACCCAGTTTGTCACGCGGGATTTGCCGGCATTGTAGGACGCCAACGTCTCCTCCCACTTTCCGCCCCATTCGTCGAGCAGCATGCGCAGGTAGGTGGTCCCGAGATTGATGTTAGTGTCGGGTTGCAGCAGCAGGGAGATGGTGAACGGTCTGATGCCGTTTTTGCGCGCCAGCAGACGGCCGGTTGACGGAATGATCTGCGTGAGCCCATAGGCATTGGCGTGGGATCTTACCGTGGGATTGAACTCGGACTCCTGCCGGATCAGTCCCGCGACCATGAACGGATCGAGATCGCGCAGTTTGGCAAAATCGTCGAGCGCGGGACGGAAGGGTAGCGGGAAAAGTAATTGCCAGAAACGCAGCGGCGCGGAGTCGAAGCTAAGCGAGAGGTAGTCCTGGACCATCGATTTCATCATGCGCAGACTCTCGGCCGGGGTATCCGTGGAGGTGGCGAGTTCCATGGCGATCAGATGCGGTTCGGCCCCGTTTTTGGCGCCGAAGCGCAATTCATGCTCAGCCCAGTCGTTATACCCCGCGGTGCGCAGAAGACGGGCCCGCTCGATCCGGAGACTGGTCAACGCGTCGGGAACATCGACGAACTTACTGGGAACCGGAAAGGCGAGGGTTCCAAGCCACGCGGAGATCTCCGGAGACGTAGTGGCGGCGGCGATGTCCTTTTGGGCGAGATGGCCGCGCGCCAGCAGCCCGTAATAATAGTGCGCGAAGACCTGGATGATGCCTTCGTACCAGGCGCGGGCGGAGGCGAAATCCTGCCGGTCTTCGGCCAGACGGCCCAGGAAGTACATAGCGGCGCTGGCCTTGGTGTCGCCAGGATAGCGGGCGACCTGCTCGCGCAGCAGGCTCCCGGCATCCGGCTTACGAGAAATATACGCATCCCAGGCAATACGCCAGTGGGTCAGGGCCGTGGAGGTGTCGTTGGGAAAGCCATCGAAGGCGGCGCGGTAGAGCGGCTCGTACTTCTCGGGCTGGTGATCGACCAGATATTTATTCGCGGCGTTGAGAAGAGCTTTGAGACGCCAGGGCGATTTGGGAACGTGCTTTTCCAAATCGAGCAGGGCTTCGTTGACCGCAGCGTCGTCGCCCACACGGCGCCCGCACTCGACCAGATATTCGTCGCGCTCCGCAGCGACTTCCGAATGAGGCAGACGCAAAGCCTTCAGGTAATGCATGGCAGCCAGAGCATTGCCCGCCCGGAGATCGGCCAGACCCATGCGGACCTGCGCCTGCTCCCGATCGATGCCAGTCAGTTGAGAGAGCGCGGACTGCAGCTCGAGCTTAGCCTTGGCATACTGATGCGCTTCAATCCAACGGCTGGGACGATCGATGAGTTGCTGCGCCGAGGGAAGTGGATAGTTCTTGCCCAGAGATATTTTCAGGCGGTCTAATGCGGCGGCCGCCGTGGCTGCGGCAGGGGTCGCCGGATAGGCGTAAAACACACGTTGATAATAGGCGGCGGCCTGGGGACTTTCTCCTCGCGCATCATACGCGGAGGCCAGCGCCAAAGCGGCGTCCGGCTGCGGCAGATCTTTGTAAGCTCCCTGGATCAGTTCGGCGGCCTCGCCCGGGTGACCGGATTTGGACAGCGCGTCGGCGCGCAGTAACACGGCGCGAGACCTTAGCGGTGACAGCGGCCGATCCCAGGTGGCGGCGGGCTGCGACAGGGTGACGGCGGCGCTCTCCTGATCGTTCAGGCGAGCCTGCGCGGAGGCCTGATAGTAAATGATATAGTCGGCGATTTTCGGAAGGCGGGCGGCGAGTCCGGTGAGGTCCCGTACGGCGCCGGCGAAATCGTTGTGTTCGTATTCCACGAAGCCGAGGGCCAATTGGGCCAGCGCACCGTCAGTCGACTTGAGATGGGACCGGGCGAATTCGGCGAGGCGCGCCTGGGCAGCGGCGGGTGCTTTGGGGGCCCGGGCTGCGGCGACAGTGAGGGCGAGAGAGTCCTGTGCCGGTAGGCAGGGGGTTAGCGCCAGGGCCAGGAGAGCGGTGGCTGCCAGACACCATCCTTGGGGCCGGGGCGGCTGCTGCGCAGCCGGGCAGACCACGAAAAACGATGGTCTGCCCCGCGGAATCTCGGGATTGACGCGCGCTGTTTTACAGTAAGGGGCCGGGATAGTTTGCTCCAAGGAGACGGTCATCATCATGCGCCAGGGTTCGGAGAAGTTCGAGGTGAAGATAGTCGACCATATTTGGCGAAGAGGCGAAGTCTTTTTTGTACTCACTGCGAAGCTTGTCGATATCTTCTCGTAATGCACCGTAAAGGTCCAACCGGACGCGGCCTTCACGCACGGCGTCCGCGTGGTACAGGCGCAATTCGGCCACCTTCACCCGGGAGAACCGCTGGGCCTGCAAATGCTGACGCTGCGCTTCCGGCGGCAAACTGTCCCAGGCACTGGGCTCGCGTCTAGCCTCCTTTACTTGGGGCTGAGGCGCAGGCGGCAGAGGCGGCAACAGGATCTCGAGTTTCAAGGACGCTGCTTCGCACAAACACTCCATCGCGCCGGCATGCACGGTACCCGCAGCGGCCAGTGCCGCTACCACTTCGAGACGTACTTTCAAGGGGAACAGGTACGCAGTCCCATGCGGTGCGGCCAGCGTTTCCGCGAGAGCGGAAGACAACTGCTCGGGCGTAGCTGCAGCGGCTACCGGCTCTTTCGTGCTCAGGAGTGAGACCAGCGCAGGGGAAGATGCAATCCCGAAAGGCTCTCCGACGGGGCTAGTGCCTCGGGAGCGCACCATGCTGGCATGGCCGTCCTTTAGCGATAGTACGGTTGCCACCGCACTGAAAGGCGACGTTGAATCCACCAGCGCAGCCAGCGCATCCGAGACACTGGAACTTTGGGCGATCCGGCGGACAGCCTGGTTTAAAGCTTCGGCGGCATCCCGGTAGGCTGAGTCAACGGCTTCCTCCACCGCCCCCGGGAGCCCGGCGAGGAGATCCTTCCACTTAGCGGGCATTCTACTTCAATATACGACTATGAAGAACTCACTCACCGACAAAACGGCAATTATCACCGGAGGAACACGAGGAATCGGACGCGCGATCGTCGAAAGGCTGCTATCGGAGGGGCTACGGGTGGCTCTTTGCGGGCAGTCGGAGAAAAGTGTGGGGCAAGCTTTGGGCGAGCTTTCACAGTTGTATCCCGATCGTATATTTGCGAAGAAATGTGACGTGTCGAAGCCGGACGAGGTGCAAGAACTGTTCCGCTTCGCTGAAGAGAAGCTCGGGGCTGTCGACATCCTGGTGAACAACGCCGGTGTCGGAATCTTCGCTCCCGTAGAACAATTGACACCCGCCGAGTGGCGCCGGATGATCGACCTCAATCTGTCGGGCGTGTACTATTGTTGCCACGAGGTGATACCTCGAATGAAAGCCGCGGGCGGAGGGTACATCATCAATATCAGCAGTTTGGCGGGAAAGAATCCATTTGCCGGGGGCGCTGGATACAACGCCTCGAAATTTGGACTCAATGGTTTCACCGAAGCCATGATGCTGGACCATCGCAAAGACGACATTCGAGTGAGTTACATTATGCCGGGAAGTGTTGACACGCAATTCTCACACGGTGCTGCAGCCCCTTGGAAAATCGCGCCTGAAGACATTGCCGAGGTGGTGGTGATGCTGGTTGCATTGCCCCAACGAACTTTGGTCAGTCGTGTGGAGATTCGTCCGCTGAAACCACCTAAATAGTGTTAAGGCTCGCGTTGTAGTTTGGCCCAAAGCGTGCTCGCATTGCAAGCGTGAGGCTAAGTTGGACGTCACTAGAGAGGTCTCCTCAAGCTAGAGGACGGTGGGAGGATAATTCCATGCTGCGGTTGAATAAACGATTAGATCCGGGTCAAAGCGGGAGTGAGGCTGATAAACTCAACGCAAACCTACACAAGAGAATCGTCGGACAGGATGAAGCGATCAACCAGATCGTCAACATCTATCAAACCTTTTTGGCCGGAATGAATAGTCCCGGCAGGCCCATCGGCAACTTTCTTTTTCTAGGTCCCACCGGCACCGGGAAGACACGATTGGTGGAAGCTCTTGCGGAATCAATGGTTGGCGATGGCGGCGCGGTGATCAAAATCGATTGTGCGGAGTTCCAGCACAGCCACGAGATTGCCAAGCTGATCGGATCGCCTCCGGGATACCTGGGGCATCGCGAGACGCATCCGTTGTTGAGCCAGGAAGTGCTGAACCAATATCACACGGACCGGCTAAAAGTGAGCTTCGTGTTGTTCGACGAAATCGAGAAGGCGTCCGACGCATTGTGGAACCTACTGCTTGGAATTCTGGACAAGGGGACGCTGACACTCGGCGACAACCGCCGGGTGGACTTCTCGCGAGCCATGATCTTCATGACGAGCAATCTCGGGGCGGCGGAGATGAGTTCCATTATTAGACCCAAACTGGGATTCGGTGCGGGCGAAACGGAACGGCGGCAAGCAACGGGCGAGATCGAGGACGGGACGCACGGCAAGATTCAGCGCGCAGGCGCGGAAGCC
This sequence comes from Terriglobia bacterium, assembly GCA_963747535.1. Taxonomy (GTDB): domain Bacteria; phylum Acidobacteriota; class Terriglobia; order Bryobacterales; family Bryobacteraceae; genus CAVVFX01. The sequence goes on along the minus strand of CAVVFX010000020.1, from coordinate 182,634 downwards.
GCTCGCCGCAAGTTCACGCCTGAGTTCATGAACCGGCTCGACCGCATCGTGGTCTTCCGGCCGCTTGCGATGAGCGATCTCAAGAAGATCCTCTCCATCGAGCTGAATATGTTGCAGCAGCGCATTTTCAACTCGGCGCAGACCACGCCATTCGTTTTCAACGTGACGGAACCCGGGAAGGACTTTCTGCTTCGAGAGGGGACTGACATCAAGTACGGCGCCCGGCATCTGAAAAGAGCGATCGAGCGGTCACTGGTGCATCCGCTGTCGAACCTGATCGCCTCGGGCCAGGTGCAGAATGGGGATTTGATTCAGGTCGATTTCGATCACGAACTCGGGATCCTCACGTTCACCAAGGAAGCCGAGAATATTCCCGGCTACGTGATGGTTCAGATGACCGATGCCACGACGCCGACACAGGCTGCCGCAGCAGCCATGATGTCCGAGTCGGAGGTCACACGAGTGGCAAACGCGAAATCCACGCGACGGTCGTAACACGGCCGCCCAGGCCAATTTCTTTCACGGAGACAACGCCCGTTGTCCGTCAGCCGTTGTCCGCCATTCGTTGTCCGATCGCGACTGACGAATGACGGCCCGCAGGATTTGTCAGGCGATTTCTCAGGCTGGCAAATTCTCAGCTATCCGGCACCGCACACACCGAACTCATGACAACAGACGGTACTGTGACAATTGACGGTTGACATTTCTCTAAGTGAGTATTCGCTAACCGCATTTGGCGTCATTTTGTCATTGCACTCTGGTCGCGCATCTGATATCGTTTGTGAAATTGAGCGAGGATGTGAATCGAAACCACGCTGTCGTGCATCGCGTCCGAGCCATTTTCAGCACTACGCCTCTCAGTCGGACCGAATATACCCCAAGCCACATGCTTTCAATGAAACACCAGGTTATTAGCAAGTATTTAGGTTCCATCCTGGACTTCGAGGCGGCCCGCTGACACCTGCATTGCGCGTTGCCCTCTTCACGGATTCCTTCGCCGAAGCCAACGGAGTGGCGACCGTAAGCCGTGAATTTGCCGCGCACTCGGCGCGCAGGCAGACACCCTTTTTCTGCGCACACGGCGGTCCCTGCACCCGGCTGATTCACGATGAATTCCAGACGACGCTCCAACTGAAGCGTGGTTTCGCGGCGTTCCGCCTGGATCATGATCTCTACTGCGATCCGCTGCTCAGCCGTTACAGGAATCTGGTCCTGAATGCCCTGCGGCCGTTCCAACCGGATCTGGTGCAAATTACCGGTCCCGGCGATATGGGGATCATGGGTTTGTGGATGGCGCATCTTCTGCAAGTCCCGCTGGTCGCCTCCTGGCATACCAACCTTCACGAGTACGCCGCGCGCCGTCTGGAGAAGAGCGTGGCCTATTTGCCCGGCGCGTGGCGGCAAAAGTTTTCGAGTCTGACTGAGCGGCAGAGTCTGCGCGCCTGCATGTGGTTCTACCATTACGGACGATTCACCCTGGCGCCGAATCAGGACATGGTGAACCTCCTCGAAGAGCGGACTGGACGGCCGTCGTTTCTCATGCCGCACGGAGTCGATACGGAGGTCTATTCGCCCTGCCGGAGGAAGCGACGCGGCGGCCCATTCTGTATTGGGTACGTGGGGCGTTTGACGCCCGAGAAAAATGTAAAATCGATAGCCGGGTTGGAACAGGCGCTGATCGCCGGGGGGCAGCGCGACTTTCGCTTGAGTCTGGTAGGGGAAGGCAGCGATAAGGACTGGCTGAGGAAACATCTTCAGTTCGGCGAGTTTCCTGGAGTACTGCGCGGCGAGGCGCTGGCAGCGGCATTTGCGGACATGGACGTCTTTGTGTTCCCATCCCGTACCGATACGTTTGGCCTGGTGCTGCTCGAAGCGATGGCATCGGGTGTTCCCGTGGTGGTGAGCCGCGAAACCGGCGCCAGGGTCGGAATCAGGGATGGTATCACGGGATTTCATGTTGACGACTTGTTGGGGATGACGCGAAGCGTTATTCGCCTGATGGAAGACGAAAGTCTGCAGAGCGACATGAGCTTGGCCGCGCGCGCGTTTTCCCGTGCTAAGTCCTGGGACGGAGTTTTCGATCAGGTGTACCGGACCTACGAAGCGGGCCTGGAAATGATCGGACGGCGAAAGCCGGATCTCGAGGAGGTAGAGGTATGACGCCGCTCGGATACCTTCTGTTCTCCATGCACTCGCTGATGATCCAGCAGGCGCCGGCCGGAACTCCACTGCAACTGAGGTTGGAGAACACGGTAGGCTCGTTTTCGAGCAAGGCCGGAGACCCCATCAGAGCCGTGCTGATCGCGCCGGTGGTGGTCGATGGTCGTGAACTTCTCTCTCCGGGTTTCACGTTTTCCGGAAACGTCAAGAGCGTAACGCGAGTGGGCTTCGGGGTCCGGCATGAGACGGCCTCTCTGCGCCTCGAGTTCAATCAATTGATTCTGCCGGACGGCGAGACGGTGCCGATGGCTTCACGCGTTGTCGAGGTGGATAACGCGCGTGAAAAAGTCAATTCGGCAGGACTCATCCAGGGTGTACGCTCGACCGGGAGCATTTCATATCGGGTTAGCGGTTACGTCAGGACAGCGTTGCTCTGGGATGTGCACGCAGAGATGGCCGTGTGGGCCATCAGATCGCTATTGGTGGAACTGCCGGAACCGGAGATCTACTATCCTGCCGGAACAGAGCTGAAGGTCACGCTCACCAGGCAGATGGCTCTGGTAGCGCCGGCTGCACCGGACGCGAGCGATGAATTATCGGACGACGAGATGAGCCATCTTCGCAGCCTGGTCGCGTCGATGCCGATCCGGACCCAGGATCCGGATAACAAGCGCCCGTCGGATCTGACTAATGTGCTCTTGATCGGGTCGCGTGAGGAGATTTCCACGGCGTTTCGCGCCGCTGGTTGGAGTGAAGCGCAACCTGACTCGATTCGCTCGCGCATCGGGACGATCCGGGCGGCCGCTGAGATCCACGGCTTTGTGGATGCTCCCATGACTTCTCTGCTGCTCCAGGGCGCCGAAGCCGATATGTCATGGCAGAAGGGCTTGAACGACGTTTCCAAGCGGCATCATATCCGTATCTGGAAGCAACCTGTAACCTGGAACGGCCAGGAAGTGTGGATGGCGGCGGCAACTCGTGACGTCGACTTCGCTTATCTGCGCAAGGGCCGCTACTTCTCGCACGAAATCGACCCGAAGGTCGACGAAGAGCGCGACAAGGTAGCCTATGACCTGGAATTCACCTCGTGCGCCAGTCCGCTGGTATGGGCTACCCGGCAAGGCACGCCCCGCTTCACTCGCAATGGCACCGGCGACCCAATCGGCACCGATACCCGGATGGTGGTGATGCAATTCAGCGACTGCACTTCGCCCCGACTCGCGACCGAGACGGAAGATGCGGAGCCGCTGGTGGAGCGCGGGGGCAGATGGCAGCGGTTCCTGCGGCGCGAGGTCCTGGTAACGCGCAGCGATTTACTGCGGACCAACATTTATTACCGGACCTACGAGGTATCGCGCTGGGCGGTTGAATATGTGCGCTATCGAAGGCGAAAAGCTTCGGAAATGCGCACGCTCCTGGCGACTTACGGGCCGGCGGGTTCGTCTCTTCCGGAGCCTCCGCGCACATCGGGTCTGGCGATCCAAGCGCTGAGATGAAGATCCTGCGCGCGGTCATTGCGGCGGGGTTTCTCTGGCCGCTGGTCATGAAAGCAGCCACCATCACGAGTGCGCCGGAATCCCTGGCGTTAGACCAGATTATTCGCTGCATGGATGAACATGATCGGGCCATGACGGTATCACTGGTCCGATATACCTGCCTGAGGCGCTACACTCTGGTAAACCAGCGCTTTCATAAGAAAGCGGAACTCAGCGTCCGGATGACTTACCTGTCCCCGGGCCACAAAACGTTCCAAGTGTTAGAGGAACAGGGGTCTGCGATCCTGCGGCAAAGGGTCCTGCGGCCGATGCTGGACGCTGAAACAGAAGCCGGACGCGATGACATCAATCCGCAAACGCGCATCGTCGCGCTGAATTACGACTTCAAGTTACTTGGCGAGCAGGTAGAGCAAGGCCGCCCCGCATATCTTCTGGAAGTGGCTCCCAAGACGCGCAACAAGTTTTTGATCCGGGGACGAGTCTGGGTGGACGCGGAGAACTTCGGCATCATGCGGGTGGACGCCGCTCCGGCGCAGAACCCTTCAGTCTTCATTCACGATACCCGAGTGGTGCAGCAGTCCAGCAGGTTCGGCGACGTATGGCTGCCGTTGTTCAATCATTCGAACACGGATTCGTTTCTCTTCGGCCACAGCGAAGTCACGATTGATTCGTGGGATTACAGAATCAGCGAGAAGGTGCGGTAATGCTACCGGGCGCCTGTGCCCTTAACGGGCGGCCATCAGGGCCCGCAAACGGCGAGCCCGTTCCGGAGCTCGAAGCTGGCGCAGTGCTTTGGCTTCGATCTGCCGGATGCGCTCGCGAGTCACGTCGAATTCCTGGCCGATTTCTTCGAGCGTGTGCTCGCGTTCGCAGCCGATGCCGAAGCGCAGCCGGATGACCTTCTCTTCCTTGGGAGAGAGCGTCTTCAGGATGCCGGCGGTCTCGTCGCGGACATTGGAATCGATGACCGCGTCCACTGGCGACCCTACCCAGCGGTCCTCGATGAGGTCGCCCAGGGCGGATTCGCCGTCGCGGCCGACGGGGGTTTCGAGGGACACGGGATCGCGTGAAATGGTCTTAAGCTTTTGGACCTTTTCCACCGGAATGTCCATCCGGCGGCTGATTTCTTCGTTGGTCGGAGTGCGGCCGAGTTCTTTTTCGAGTTCACGGGACGCGCGCAGGAACTTGTTCATGCTCTCGTTCATGTGAACCGGAATACGGATGGTACGGGACTGGTCGGCGATGGCGCGGGTGATCGCCTGACGAATCCACCAGGTGGCGTAGGTCGAGAATTTGTAGCCGCGCCGATATTCGAACTTGTCGGCTGCGCGCATCAGGCCGATGTTGCCCTCCTGGATGAGGTCCAGCAGGTGCAGCCCGCGATTAACGTACTTCTTGGCGACCGAAACCACCAGGCGGAGATTGGCTTCAACCAGGTCCTTCTTGGCGCGTTCGGCTTCCTGCTCGCCGTGGCGGATGACCGTCAGGGTGTGCTTCAGATCGGCGAGTGGAGCGCCGGCGGTCTGTTCGCGTTTGCGAATTTCCTTCTTCAGCTCGCGAACCCGGCTTTGGGCGACCGGACCCGTTTTGGCCTCCGACTTCTTCATCTCACGATCCAGCTGGGTCAGCTCATCGACTGCCCGCTCGATCTCCTTGGCGAAGTCTTTCCAGCGGCCCAGCAGGAACGGAACCCGGCGGATGGCCAGGGAAAGCTCTACTTTGGCCCGCATCCACTTGCCCATCAGCTTTTTGCGCGCCTTTTTGTTGATCAGCGGAGCGGCTTCGTACTTTTCCTCGACGAGGGCCTGCTTTTTCTGCAAGTTGATGAGGTCGGCGAACTGCTGGCGAAGCTCTTCCTGACGCTTTAATAATGCGGCGCCGGCTCCCTCTTCGAATTCACCCACATCGACGACGTTTTCCAACTCCTCGGAGCCCTTACGGATGTGCTCGGCCACTTCCACTACGGCAAGCTGGACTAAGGCCGACCGGCTGATCGCCTTCTGCATGCGGAGCTTCCCGCGCTCCATGCGCCGGGCCAGGTCCACTTCTCCCTCACGGGTCAACAGAGGTACCGCACCCATTTCGCGGAGATACACGCGTACCGGGTCGTCGGTATAAATCGACTCCTCCACCTGCTGCTGAGGATGGAGGAAATCCCCTTCAGTGGCATCGGCCTCAAAGAATTTGGGGTCTTCGTCGAAATTGATACCGAGCGGACTCTCGGCTAGAAACTGATCGTCAAAATGATCCATCTTAGACCCACCTCCCCCCAAGCGTTACTTTTAACTGATTCATTTTTCTTGATTTGAGGTGCACAGATCGCTTTCAGTGCTCGGAAAATCGCGGTGAACGATTGAACGGCAAGTACCAGTCGCTGACACTGGATCAATTGATCATACCACCAAATTAACGATATGTTAAGCCTAATCTTACTGATGTGTCAGGCCCGGTTTGGTTTCAAGGTTCCAGCCCGTCAAGTGTGTTAAACCCGCTTCCCGGGGGAAGGTGCGCCCTAGCGCGCTGACAGACTTAAAGTCTGTCACACGAGGGTTAGGGGGACTTCATTCGCATCAGGTTCTTCAACTCGTTGAAAAAGGCCTCCTCGTCCTGAAAGTCCCGGTAAACCGAGGCGAAACGCACATAGGCTATCTTGTCGATGTCCTTCAGGCTGTCCATCAGGTATTCACCGATGTCGATGGTCGAGATCTCCCGGTCCACGGAGTCCATCACCTTAGCTTCCACCTGGTTGACCATTTCTGACAACCTGCCGACACTGATGGGACGCTTTTCGCTAGCCTTCAGTAACCCGCCCAGCACCTTTTGGCGGTCGAATTTCTCCCTGCGGCCATCCTTCTTGATGACCATATAGGGGACCTCGTCGATCCGTTCGTAGGTGGTGAAGCGCTTTTCGCAGGATAGGCACTGACGGCGGCGGCGAACCGAATCGCCCTCTTTACTTTCGCGGGAATCGATCACCCGGTCGTGAATATGCCCGCAGAACGGACAAGTCATCCGGCAATCCTTCGCAGAACCCCTGCCAGCGGAATCGGCTGGCGGGCTAAAGACTTACTCCACGTGACCATTACAATGAACTTATCATGAGTAAGCCTCGTTATTTGAAGTGAGGCAACATGGCTACAGCGGTAATGGCGCCCGGCACAGGGCTGATGGTCGCCAAAGGAATCGTCAGGAACTGCTTGGATCCGGATATCAGTCTGGTTGAACGCTGCCTCAGCGGCGACGCGGGCGGCTGGGAAGAGTTGGTGCGAGTCCATACCCGTCGAGTGTATGGCATTTGCTATCGGTTTGTCGGACGCGAGGGCGAAGCCCAGGATTTGACGCAGGACGTGTTTCTGCGAGTCTTCCGCACGTTGAAGAGTTTTCGGGCGACCGAAGGGTCGTTTACCACGTGGCTGACCCGCATTACGCGGAACCTGCTGATCGACAATTACCGGCGGACGCGGCAGGACCGGGTCACCGATTCTATTGAAGGCCAGCTCCCCATGCTGGAGCAATCGATTCCGTCGGCGAGCCGGCCGGAGGGCGCGGTAGCCATGCGGGAGACGGGCGAGATCCTGCAGGCGGCGCTTGAAAAGTTGTCGCCCGAGCTTCGTGAGACGGTTATTTTGCGAGATTTGCAGGAATTGGAGTACCGCGAGATCGCCCAGGTGTTAGATATTCCGGAGGGTACGGTCAAGTCGCGGCTCAACCGCGGACGGGCCGAACTGGCAAGGCTTCTGAGAAGGCAACAGGCAGCATTATGAATTGCGCGGACGTCGAGATCTTATTGTGCGATTACCTCGACGGCACCCTTGCGGCTGAGCGCCGCACCGAGTTGGAATCGCACCTTGCAACGTGTAAGCTGTGCGCTGAATTCGCCAAGGATGCAAGCGCCGGGCTGGCGCTCCTGGAGCATGTTCCGGACGCGATCCCGCCGCAGGAACTGATCACGCGGATTATGCTGCAGGCGCCCGCGGGAGGGCTGCTGCAGAGTGTCGTAAGCTGGCGGGAGTCCGGCGGCTTCAAGAAATGGCTGCACCGGATGTTGGAGCCGGTGCTCCAGCCGCGCCTGGTAGCCGGGGCGATGATGACTATCCTCTCGCTAAGCATGATGACGCAGTGCTCCGGGGTTCAGGTGCGCAACCTGAAACCCGAGGATCTGAACCCGGAGCGAGTCTGGGTCAACCTCGAAACAAAGGTCGAGAGGGTGTACGACCGCAGCATAAAAGCCTACCAGAGCATGCGGCTGGTTTACGAGGTACGGCAGGAATTGCGCGAGTGGAACGAGCAACAGCAGGAACAGGATGCGGCTGCGCCTGTAGAGAGCCGGGAGATTCCGGCGCGAAGTCCGGCCGCGAACGAGGCAGGGAAGAATTGATATGAGCCCAACTACTACGATCACGTGCGCCAACCATCCGGAGGTTCCGGTGGCATCTTTTTGCCGGACCTGCGGGAAACCGTTGTGCAGCGCTTGCCGGCGGCCGGTCGGCGGTACGGTTTTCTGTGCGGAACACGCGCCGCCCACGCCGGCATCGGCTCCTCCCTACTCTTCGTCGTACCGTGCCCCGGGAAACGACAGCCCTTATACGGCGCCGGTTCCGCCGCCATCACCGAACCCGATGGCCGGGAGTTCACCGGCGCTGGCATTTCTACTCGGGCTGATTCCCGGAGTGGGAGCCATCTACAACGGTCAATATGCCAAAGGTCTGGTTCATGCCGTGGTCTTCGGCTTGTTGGTCACCGCCATAACGTCCAACACGTTGCGCGGATTCGATCCTCTGCTGGGCATCCTGATCGGTGTTTTCGTGTTCTACATGTCCCTCGAGGCTTATCACACGGCCCGCAAACGCGAGAATGGTGAACCGGTTGAAGAGTTCTCCAGCCTGGCCGGCGCGAGCGAGGCTGGTTTTCCCACCGGCGCGCTCATCCTGATCGGTCTGGGTTGCCTGTTACTGCTGAATACCCTGAACCTGATTTCGATGGAGGCGGTGCTGCGGTTCTGGCCCTTGGGCCTGATCCTGATCGGCGTGTATATGTTGTACGCGCGGATGCGAGGAGGTACGCAATGAACCAGGATAGTGCTGCATTCCTGCGCGCCATCAAGGGACCCGTGATCATGATCACGGTGGGAGTCCTTTTTGCGCTCGACAATTTCACCTCGCTGAGCTTCAGCCGGACGTGGCCGCTGCTGCTGGTGATCGCCGGACTGTTGAGTCTGGGTAAGTCAAAGTACGGCAGGGCCCCATCATTCCACGGAGGGGTTCGATACCAGGCCAAATGGGGGCCTCCGCAGCCGCCCGCGCCACCGCCTCCACCGCGACAGCCTGCTCCTTCGTCCGTGCCGCCGGCAGCCGGGCCGGGCAGTTACCGCGGCAGCGCCTACGAGACCGCTCCGGGCTCTCCGTCTCGTGGCTCTGAGCCCAAAAGTGCGGAATCGAAGGAAACCCGGTCGACCGGCGACGACCCTGGAGCCACGCAATGAAACGGTCGATCAGCGGGCCGTTGACGGTCATTGCGGTGGGCGTGCTCTTCCTGCTGAATAATTTCTATCCGGACGTTTTTACCTTCCGTTCGCTGTTTCGCTTCTGGCCGTTTCTGCTGATTGGACTCGGCGTCATCCGCCTGATTGAAGTCTTCATCGATGCGGGACGATCGACGCCGCTACCGCCTTCGCAAATTTCGGCCGGTGGGATCGTTCTGCTGGTGATCGCCTGTTTTCTGTTCTGGGGTGTGTCCAAGGGCGCCCACACTGCATGGCACGGACACCCGCCCTTTCATTTCGGGATGGATCCTACCAGAATGTTCGGCGACGAGTATGATTTCGACGTCCAGCGGTCGTTGCCGGCAACCGCCTTGGATACCCGCCTGGTGCTCGAAGGACTGCCCGGCAACGTCACGATCACGGGCGACGATTCGAGTACCGTTACGGTGACCGGTCACCGGATCATTCATGCTTTCGGCCAGCATGCGGCAGACCAGGTCAACTCCAGGGTGCAATTCGGACTGGTCGATAATGGCAGCGACATCGTCCTGCGCACGTCGGCTTTGGCTGAGGCCAGCGTTTCTTACGATATCGACATCAGGGTTCCGCGCCGCATGAATCTCGCCAACCAGTCCTCGGTGGAAAATGTCACGGCTGAATCGCTGGACGGCAGCGTCGACATTTCGGGTGGCACCGGCAACGTCCGGCTGACCTCGATTGGAGGCGACGTCAGAATCGAAACGACCCGCCGCAAGGATCTGGTGCGGGCTGTCGGGATCAAAGGCAAGGTCGACTTGCGGGGCACCGGCAACGACCTGCAACTCGAAGATATCGAGGGTCTGGTCACCATCCAGGGCAGCTACTTCGGCACGCTGGATTTCCGCAATCTGGCGAAGCCGCTGCACTTCGAAAGCGAGCAGACCGATCTGCGGGTGGAAAAGCTGCCGGGATCGATTTCCATGGATCTGGCCGACTTCCGGGCGGAGAACGTCACCGGGCCGCTACGCCTGCGCTGTGAATCGCGTGATGTCCATATCACGAATTTTTCGAATGAAGTGGAAGTGAATGTCGATCGCGGCGATATCGAATTGAATCCGCAGCGAACTCCACTGGCCAAGATGGACGTGCGCGTGCGGGCAGGAGATATCGACTTAACGCTTCCGGAGAAGGCGCAGTTTGAATTCCGCGCCAGCACTTCGCAAGGCGACGTCGACAATCAGTTTGGCGAGGGCATATCCACCACGTCTGAGGGCCGGACAGCGTCTATGAAGAGCGCGTCCGCGAGCGGGCCGGCGATCACGGTGACTACGGATCGCGGCAACGTCACGGTGAAGAAATCCTGACAGACTAAAGTCTGTCACACAAGGCTAGACCTGCCCTACCACTTTCAGCAGGTTTGTGAGCGAGGTCCTTGTCGCGAACTCTTTTCCCTTCGGACTCTTGTAGTGCGTTTCCAATGTGAAGGTGCCTTTGTAGCCATCCTTCAACAGCGCGCGAATCTGTCCCAGGTTGTCGGCCTCGCCTTCGCCTACCGCCATCCACTCCACTTTGCCGTCCGGGGTATGACGGAAGTCGCGAATGTGGACGTTGTAAATCCGCGCGGGGTCCAGCAGACGGTATCCATCGGGGAACGGCTTCTCACCCGACTCCGCAGCATTATTGGGATCCCAGGTCAGCCCCACATTCGATTCCTTCACAGCTTTGAGCATTTTCGCCGAATCCGAGCCCTTGGAAACGCAGCTTCCGCCCAGATTTTCGATCGCCAGTTTCACGTTGCGAACCTTCGCTCGTTTTCCCGCTTCATTCAGCAGTTCGTAGATGCGCGCGTAGTCGCGATCGCTGGTTTGGCCGTCTTTCGGCGACATGAAGGCAAAGGTGCGCAGCTTGTCCGTACCGAGAATCTCGGCTCGATCCATGGCGGCGTTGAGCAGCGTCCATTGCTTATCGAGGGTCGCCTGCCCCGCGGCATTGTCGGGCGGCAGCGGGATGCGGAAGAACGCCGTGCCCACGACGGATGTCTTAATCTGAGCTGCGTCCAGGATCGAACGCGCTTCGCGAATCTTGTCGATGGGCTGCTCGGTGTTGTACTTGCCCCAGATCTGGCGCAGTTCGACGAACCTTACGCCAAAGCTATGGAGGAACTCGGCATCATGTGCCAGGTCTTCGTCGATCTCATCTGCGATGACCGAAATGTGTACCTGTGACAAGGTAGCGGCTTTGGCCAAAAACGGCGCGAGAGAGGTAGCGCCTAAGAAAATTCGTCGGGTGATGCTCATGGTCGGATTGTACAGTAAAACCGGACAGGAAGACATTGGGCCACGAATGAACACGAATGAACACAAATGAGGACGAACGGATTTACTGCGGCGATCTGACTTGCGCCATCCTCGCGCAGTGTAACATCATCTTTGAAACAGATGAAAATCAAAATTGCATTCCTGGTCGCCCTCACTCTCTCGTCTGCGCTGGCGGCCGGCAAAACCCACTGGGTGGTGACCTGGGGAGCCAGCCCCGCTCCGCAACTCTCCGACGAAGCGCAGATGCGCGCCGCCAAACTGGAGTTTGAGAATCAGACCCTGCGCGAAATCATCCATACCAGCATTGGCGGCAATACCGTGCGGGTCCGGTTCTCCAACGCTTTCGGCAAGGATACGGTGGAAATTGGCTCGGCCCACATCGCGGTACGCGACAAGGGAGCCGATATCGTGGCTGCTTCCGATCGCGCTCTCACCTTCGGAGGCCATCCTGCCACCGCCATTCCGCCCAATGCGCTGGTTTTGAGCGACCCCGTGAACCTCGATGTGCAACCAGCGAGCGACCTCGCCATCAGCATCTTCATCGCGCCGAAAACCGTGGGCGCCGGCATCCACTACTCGTCACAGCAGACCTCCTATGTCGGATCGGGCGATGTCACGAAGGCGGTTTCCGTTGACACGCCGGCGTCCATGACCTCGTGGGTGTTCCTGACCGCGGTCGAGGTGCTGGCGCCCGAATCGGCTTCGACCGTCGTGGCTTTTGGCGATTCGATTACCGATGGCGCCCGATCCACGGTCGACGCCAATCATCGGTGGCCCGACTTCCTTGCCGCCCGCCTGCTGGCCCGTCACGGACGCAGCGAGATTGGCGTGCTCGATGCCGGAATCGGCGGGAACCGGATCCTGCACGACGCCACATCCAACGTCAGGTTTGGCGTGAACGCGCTGGCCCGCTTCGATCGGGACGTTCTGGCACAGCCCGGCGTCAAGTACGTGATCGTGCTCGAAGGCATCAACGACCTGGGACACGCCGGGTCGTCCGCGCCGGCCTCCGAAGCCGTCAGCACCGACGACCTCATCGCGGGCATGAAGCAGTTGATCGAACGCGCCCACGAACACGGTATCAAGGTGTTTGGCGCGACCCTGACGCCGTTTGAAGGCACGCCGTTCAACGGCTACTTCACGCCCGGGAAAGAGGTCCAACGGAAAGCGCTGAACGAATTTATCCGTAATGGCCATGCCTTTGACGGCTTCGTCGATTTCGAAAAAGCCGTCCGCGACCCTGCCCATCCGGACCGGATGCTGGCAGCCTATGACGGCGGAGATCACCTGCATCCCGGCGATGCCGGCTACAAGGCGATGGGCGAAGCCATCGATTTAGCTTTGTTCAAGTAACAGAGCTTCAACTTCGCGCCATCCATTCGCCCGCCGGTAGCCTTGCACGTGGGTGTTATGCGGTGCGGTGAACAGAATGCCTTCGCCGCGAAAACGCTTGAAATGCCGCTCGCGGTCGTCGATCAGGTAGTCGGCATTGAGGATGCCCTTGTCCCCGCAGAAGATCAGGTGGCTCGCCGGGATAAACGGGAAATGCTGCTCCAGCCAGCGATATTTGGCCGTGAAGGATGAGGGAACCTCCATCGCGGATGAACTGACGTAGACTTCGTAGCTGCGCGTCAGCTTGCGGAGCACATCCTGGCTGTCCGGCATGACCTCGAGATCGCCAAAGAAATCGACGTGTTCCACGATGGTTCTTATCTTCTGGAAGTTCTCCATACCCACGAGGTCCCAGAGGTCTCTTTCGCCTATATCGCCTTTGCACACGGAGAGCCCGAGCTCCGCATTGCAGACGCGGATGTACTTGGCGAGCGTGTCCGCGATTACATCATCCATATCGGTAACGATTCTCTTCATCGTTTTATACGTAGCACAGACTTTGGAGGCGCCCCTCCGCGTGGTACTTCGCAGCCGGGCAGATCACTAAAGACGATGGTCTGCCCCACGGCGGGTCCACTCCACTCAACCCGAGAGCCCCATGGCGAGCCACGAGACAATTTGCCTTAGGGCCTGATAGGCCTTTAGGCGGGCTTCGCCGGTATTGGCTGCTTCGGCCTCTTCGATCTGCTGCTGCATCTGGGTCAGGACGATCGGTCCCATAGCCATTAGCGCTTCGGAACCGGACGCGGCCCACTTCACCAGGATGTAGCGAGCCAGACACCCGACCGGGATGCCAGTGACGCGGCTCAGGTTTTCCAGGGTGGGTAGCGGATCCGCCGTACTATAGCAGGCGACCTCCGCCTTGAAATTCGCGTCCCGGTCCCCGGCAGGCCACGGATCTCTATAAGGGCAAAGCGTTATAGTGGACGACAAGTTCTCGATAGTATCGCGCCGGCTGCAAACTCGGGTCTCCAAAAAAATAAAAGTGAGAAATAAAAATAAAGTTGAGAAATTTCCTTCCCTCAACCCACTACACGGGCAGAGGAATACTCCTCAAGGGATAAAGGGGGAGGATCAACAGATGGAGAGAGAGATCAAGAAGCATATTGGGGAGGAGCGGCTCGAAGCCTACTCAGCGCGCGCACTGGCTGGCGAGGAACTCGCACGCGTGGAAGAACATCTTTTGTTTTGTGAGATTTGCCAGGATCAGCTGGAGTCAGTTGAGCGCTACGTGCAGGCCATGCGCAGTGCCGCCATGCGCGTCAGAAAGGAAGAAGGCGAAGGGAGGGCACTCTCCGGTGGCTGGCGGTGGCTTGGGTGGGTCCCTCATGTACCGATACCCATATGGTGTGGGGCGGTGGCGATGGCCGTCCTGTTCCTGGTGGTGAGCCTGCAGTTACACCAGCGTCCTGGCGCGGGGGTAGACGTCGAGTTGCAGGCCATGCGGGGCGAGTCCACGGCAACGGTGCAGGCCGGGCACTCCTTGCGCCTGCACCTGGACCATCACGGTCTCCAGGATTTGCCGTCCTGGCGCATTGAGATTGTAGATTCTGAAGGCTCCAGGGTCTGGACCGGAGTCGGGAACTGGTCGGATACAGCTATTACAGCAGTGGTTCCCAAGCCCTTTACGGCGGGTACCTATTACGTCCGCATCTTGTTAAAGGAGAAGGAAGATCCGGTCAGGGAGTACCAGCTTGTGGTGAAATAAGCCGCGACCGTCGACTTCCGCCCCAGGCTGGATGGTTACTTGAGAAACCAGGTCTTGGCCGCCGGATCGGTTTTGAAGAAAGTCAGCAGCATGGTGGCGATCTTTTGCTGTCCCGCGGCTGACGGGTGGATACCGTCAATTCCGACGTCCGACCGCCAGCAGGGAGAGCCTGAACGATGCGCACATTCGCATGATGGTATGCTACTCGATTTCCGGAGGTGTCGAAAGTGAGGATTCCATTCGGTGAAACTTGGGAGCGCGCTAACCGTCGCGCAGACAATCCTGGCTGCAGCCGGCCTTTCAGCCGGCTCTGGAGTTTGTACATTTTTCAGGCCGCGGCAGCAGCGTTGAAGCCGCGATCGGTCGGATTCAAGCCGAGGTGGGCGACGAGTTCCGGGTGTTCGGCCATTTCTTTGCGGAGTAGCGTGATCAGATCCAAAGCCGAGGGTCGTGCAGCGCGACGGCGCCACTTGGGGAGGGCGGCGTAAGCCGTGCCGCGTTCGGCTCCGAAAGCCTGCAACGAGGCCAGGAGGAGTGCGCTGTAGCTGGCCACAGCGAAGGCCGGCTGCTTGGGCACCGAGATAAAGTTACGTAACTGGGCTTGCCCCACGCCGAGGGTGTCCTTTTCCTCGCGGTGGTTGACTTCAATCTGCCATCGGTCGAAGTAGATTTGCAATAGTTGCCGCACTGTGCCGTCGACCACGGTTGTGAGCAGGTAGGCAGGCTGGGTGTAACAGAAGCGGGTACTGTTTTTCTTGCGATAGCGCGTGGGTTTGACCACGAGCAGCCGCAGCGGCCGCTGACGTGCCCCGCCTTGCCAATAGATCCCTGCTACCTGTTTGTACTCGACCTGGCGCCGTTTTCCACCATAGAAGATTTTGGTGCTCTTCCAGGCCCTGGACTCGTCGAACCGCACCTGTTCCGGGGTGAATTTGTGGGTATCGTAGAAGCGGCGCGATCGGTCCTCGGCGCGGTGGCACAAAACCGCATTCTTGCGGGCGCGAGCGATCAGTTCGACGCCCTTGACTACGGTCTGGAAAACCGTGCGATTGCAGAAGCTGTTGTCGATTGCCAGCAGCAGAATCTTGTTAGCGGCTCCGGCCGCATCGAAGCCTGTGCGCAGACGGCCCATCAGGTGGATGAAGTGAGTGGAGAGATTATGGAGTTTTTGGGCCGCGCGATACTGTTTCCACTCCTTCTCTAAGGCGGCGTCTTTCGCCTCCGGTTGCGGTACCGGCTCTGCCTTTCCAGCTTTGCGTGGACGCTTGCTCTGGGCCGCCTGATTCTGCCGGCCAGAGGATTTAGGGCGCCGCTTGCGGGGCCGTTTGACGACTGAGGATTCCTCAAAGGCGATGGGTATGGCGCGGGCACCCACCTTGGCGTGGCGGAACAGTGGAACCAGCAGGGAGGCCTGCAGGAACCGCAGGCCCAGCATGAAATTGACGCGATACTTGGGGGAGAGGGGATCGCGCTGCAGGAAAGCCTGCTGAATGCGTAATCCGGTTTTGTGCAGGCGAGTGTCGTCGATGGCCACACCGATATAACGGCCTGGACAGTAGGGCAAGGCGCGCTGCAAGAGGGGAGCGAACAAGGCGGAGAGCTCCCACTGACAACGCGAGAACAGAAAATACTCGGCGCGCCAATCCTGGTGTTGGTCGCCGTTGGTCCAAATGATGCGAGACAGAGTGTGGCGGCCGAGGCAGACCAGCCCACCTACCGCCTGGCGTACGGCGCGGAGAAAGGTGCGCTTCTGGGGGAACACCGTCACCCAGGAGGCCAGGATATCGAGAAAGCAGCCCAGTAGGGTCATCGGGTCTTCCGCCGAAGAACCTCCGTCCGTTCTGGAACGCGATCCAATTTCTTGCGGAATCGGCAGTGATGGTTGCATGTCAGTTCCTCAAAACAGGTAGGTCGGCGCATAGCCGTTGGCGACAGAGGCGGTGTAGGGGATAGAGAAAAATCTGCTTGCGGATCCCTTGGGCCTGTCCGGAACGGTCCATGCGTCCGCGGCCGGTGGTCATGCCGGCTTCGATCCAATTGGCGGCGCGATAGCAAGTGCCGCGGTAACGCGTCGGGTCCACCAGGGTTTCCATCAACACAGGGGTGACACCATAGCGGGCCTGCCAGTCGCGCGGTAGTTGTTGCGCGGCTCGCGCCAGAATATGGCTGGCCAGATGGGGAACGCGTGCCCAGGGGAGAATCAGAAAGCGGCTGTGGTTGATTACCAGAGGGAGATTGCGCTGACGAACCTGGTCACTCCATCCGATCCAGCCGTCGCGCGGCGCCATCCGCCACGCAGCGCTGGTGAACAGTAGGGCGGCCAGCGGCGGCAAATCCGGATTCGCTGCCCGGGCCCAGTAACGAAGTTGCGCCCCATAAGGAGCACGGTAGCCGAGGTAATGATATTGTTCCAGATATCGACGGAACAGTAGCCGTTGCTCGGGGCATTCAATCAGCTGCAGTGAAATGGGACGGTAGGACTCCAGCGCTCCGGTGAGCGCAGGGGGAGCCGCGAGTGGCAAAACTGCCGGTCTGGGTGCGGAGACGCGGGGATGTCTGGGCTGCGGGGCGGGCAACCAAGGCAACCATCCACGGTCGTGGAGTTCGCGCAAAAACAGATAACACTCGCGGCTCTTGAGCCCACCGTTGGGACGTCGCCACTCCAGCAGTTCGCAGAGGGTTGCCGCCAGTTCGGTCAAAGTCAGACCGGCAAACTCGCGCGTGATGCTGCGAATTAGATCCAATTCGGACTGACTCAATGTGTGACCGCAGAACGAAAGGCCGTCACCAATTGTGATAGGCATCGCATGCGACCTGCCCAATGCAGGTCCTCATGCTTACGTTACAGAAGCTTCACGCAAAAGCCCAGAGAAATCTCCGCGCCAAACCCAGAAAAATGTACAAACTCCAGAGCCGGCCTTTCAGCCGGCTCTTGCCGTTGCGAGGATTAATTCGCCGACGAAAAGAGCCGCTTCAAAGGCGGCTGCGGCCAGGATTGACTGCCCCACAATTTGCAAGTACCTCCAAAGTCTGTGCAGCGTTGATTCTGTTGGTCGCGGTAAGCGTCCAGGGCGCCGATCGGGCGTCGTGGATGCCGGCGGCTCGCTGGGGTGTCATGAACCATTACCTCGCCGACTGGATCGCGCGGACCACCCATCAGCCCATGACGGTCGAGCGCTGGAATTCTTTGGTCGACCACTTCGACGTCGAGGCGCTGGCGGAGCAACTGAAGTCGGTGGGCGCGGGCTACTACCAGATTTCCATTGGACAGAACTCCGGCCACTATCTGGCTCCCAACGCGACCTACGACCGCCTGACCGGCATCCAGCCGTCCAAGTGTTCGCGCCGTGACCTGGTGGCGGATCTTTATGACGCGCTCCACAAACGCGGAATCCGGCTGATGGTGTATCTGCCGTCGGGAGCGCCGGGTGGGGATGCTGTGGCCCGGCAGGCGCTGCAATGGGAGAATGGCCCCCACCGCAATCGCGAGTTCCAGATGAAATGGGAAGCCATCATCCGGGAGTGGTCGACGCGGTGGGGTACGAAAGTGTCGGGCTGGTGGTTCGACGGCTGCTACTGGCCGAACGCGATGTACCGGACGGACGACGCTCCCAACTTCGCCACCTTCGCGGCGGCCGCGCGGGCAGGGAATCCGGATAGCGCGATCGCCTTCAACCCGGGCGTGTTTCACCGCATCGTCTCGATGACCCCGCACCAGGATTTCATCGCCGGAGAGATCGACGATCCTACGCTCATTCAGATCAAGAGGCAGACGGGCAGCCTGATTGACGGAGCGCAGATCCAGGTGCTGAGCCATCTGGGCGAGCAGTGGGGGATAGGCGCGCCGCGCTTCAAGATCGGGCAGATTGTAGAGTGGAGCCGCAAGCTGGTGGACGCCGGCGGAGCGATCACCTGGGACGTGCCGGTTCAGTTGGGCGGGACCTTGCCGTCGGAGTTCATGGAACAATTGATCGCGTTGGGGAAGGCGCTGAAGAAATGACGCTCTGCCTGAGAGCGTGTTTGCCGGGCTGCTGCTGGTGATCGGCTAAAGACTGGAAACGGCGTCGCGAGGAACTCGTCACGCTGCTCCAGGAGAATGAGTACGGGCGCAGGCGTGCAAGAGCGGTATGTTTGTTGCTCGAGACACCAGCAGTGCGCTAGCGCTCTCGTTGTGGAGTAGGCGTTTTCGCCTGCTCTCGCGCGTTGGAGAGACTTCTGCCAACAGGCTGCTAGTTTAGAGAGCCGTTTTCGGGGTATATCGGAAGCTTCTCTCGCGCACTCCGCGGATCTCAGCGCCTCCGCGTTTGCTTTAAGCACGGCCCCAACCCGAATCGCGTTTAACGAGGGGAACCGCCTGGTGCAGGAATGTGTTTTAACGCAGGCGCAGAGATAGCAGAGAAGAATCGTCCTGACCTTAGAGGTGCTTTGGTTGCGGCCAACGGTTGCGCTTGGTTCATTCGCGTATATTCGCGGCCCCGTGCCTTTCGTCTTTCGACCCGGCCCACCCGCTCTTTGCCAACTGAATAAGATGACTCGACCGCGTTGAAACACCCAACGAATGGGTGGACTCGCGCTATTCGACCAACCTCGGGGAACCCCGAGACCCGCATAAACACTGCCCTCGCGCAAAAGTGTGGATTGGTCCTACATTTGCTCCTTCCCCCGCATACTCAATGGGCAATCGATTCAAGAACGCCGAGCACCTCATCCGCGTCGCCTTGGTATTCGTCGTCGGATTCGTGATTTTCCTCATCGCACGGGGATTAATCGTCCCCAAGAGCTTCGGCCAATACGGCCACTATCGAGCCGACGCCCTCGGTGAAATTGCCGCGCGCCCTCCTCTTTTCGCGGGTAGGGAAGCCTGTGAAGCCTGCCACTCCGAAATCGCCGACCTCAAAAAGACCGGCGCGCATGCCAAGGTCGGCTGCGAGGCATGCCACGGACCCCTCGCCAAACATGCCGAAGATCCCGCGGCTTTCGTCCCCGTGTTACCGGACACCAAGGTGCTTTGCGTCAAGTGTCACGAGGCGAATTCAGCCAAGCCGGCTAAGTTCCCGCAGGTCATTTCGAAAGATCATGCCGGCGACACCGCTTGCAAAACCTGCCATCAGCCGCACAAACCAGGAATAAACGGGGACTCCAAATGACCGCTACTCGCCGCGAATTCCTCGCCAAAACCACTGAGTACATCCTGTTGACCGGCGCTGCCACCGCGGCGTGGGAGTATGTGCTCGCCGGCAACGCCGAAGCCTCTCCCAATTACAAGACCACCGAGCACTGGTGGGCCATGATCATCGACATCGAGAAGTGCATCGGTTGCGGCAATTGCGTGCGCGCCTGCTCGGAAGAGAACAATGTCCCCGAAGGTTATTTCCGCACCTGGGTGGAACGCTATTACATCCCTGACGATTGGGATGCGCAGGCGGAGAATCCGCAAGTCGATTCGCCTGATGGCGCCATCCACGGCTTCCCGGAAGTGACTCACGAGAAGCCGGGCAAGAGCTTCTTTGTTCCCAAACTCTGCAATCATTGTGCCGATTCTCCCTGCGTGCAGGTTTGCCCGGTGGGTGCAACTTTCGTTTCTCCCGACGGCGTTGTGCTGGTCGACCAGACCTACTGCCTCGGCTGCCGCTATTGCGTCCAGGCGTGTCCTTATGGCTGCCGGTTTATCAACCCGGAGACGAACACCGCCCAGAAATGCACTCTGTGCTATCACCGGATCACCAAAGGGCTCACCACGGCCTGCTGCGAAGCCTGTCCTACCGCGGCGCGGCAGCTCGGTGATCTCAAAAACCCCAAGGACCCCATTCACGAATTTCTGCGCACCCACAGTGTGCAAGTCCTCAAACCCCATATGGCGACCGGCGCCAAAGTTTTCTACAACGGTCTAGACGAGTCGGTTCGCTAGGAAAATATTCATGCAAATACCAGGCGTGCAAGGTTTCATGTATCCCAATGAGGCGGAGCTTCAGTGGAGCGTCCTCATCGTGCTTTACCCCTTTATCACGGGACTGGTCGCGGGCGCCTTCATTCTGGCCTCGCTCGAACGCGTGTTTCGCGTCGAAGAGGTGAAGCCGACTTACCGGCTGGCCCTCTTAACGGCCCTCGCGTTTCTCCTTGTTGCGCCGCTGCCTCTGCAGCTTCACCTGGGACATCCCGAGCGTTCCTACGAGATGTACCTGACCCCGCATACCTCGTCGGCCATGGCGATGTTCGGCTTCGTCTACCTGTGGTACTTGATGGTGGTTCTGCTCCTCGAGATCTGGCTCGACTATCGCAAGGAAATTGTACTGCTCTCGAGATCGAGCAAGGGTTTCATGAAGCTGGTCTATCGCGTGCTGACGCTCGGGTCGCAAAACATCAGCGAAGGGGCGCTTGCGATCGACGACCGCGTGGGCTACATCATCACCATGATCGGTATCCCGTCGGCCTTCCTGCTGCACGGCTATGTAGGCTTCATTTTCGGCTCGGTGAAGGCCAACCCCTGGTGGTCGTCGCCGCTCATGCCGGTCGTGTTTATCTTCTCCGCGATGGTCTCCGGAATCGCGGCCGTGATGCTGATCTACATGTACACTTCGAAGCTGCGCGGCGTCAAAATCAACATGCCCTGTGTGGATACCATCGCGCGCTATCTTTTCTATACCTTCATCATCGACTTCTCCCTTGAGATGCTGGACCTGCTGCACCGCATCTATGAAGCGGACGAGTCGTTCAAGAGCCTCGATTTCATGGTTCACACCAAGCTTTTCATGTCCCACATCGTGTTGCAGATCCTGCTCGGAACGTTGTTGCCGCTGGGGATTCTGGGCGTGATGCAGGTCGTGACCTTTGCGGAGAAACGCCGCATTCAACTCTACTCGTTCGCGGGATTCATGACGTTAGTCGGTATTTTTTCCATGCGCTGGAACGTAGTGATTGGCGGTCAGATATTCTCCAAGAGCTTCCTGGGGTACACCACGTACCGTATGGGCATCTTTGATAAAGAAGGTTTGTTGCCCGCCGTCATTTTGATGATTCTGCCGTTTGGGATCCTGGCGGTCTTGATAAAGCTCTTGCCGCCATGGCCGAAGTCCGCCGTAGGGTAGACCATCGCTTTTTGTGGTCTGCCCCGGCTGCGCAGCAGCCGCCAGGATTCGATGGCACAGACTTCAGTCTGTGCCAGGAGGTGTCCCGATGGGGACAACTGCTGTTCGGAAAGAGACCCTGGAGGAAGTCCTTCTCCGGGTCGAGGAACTCGAGCGCCGTGTCGCAACATTGGAACGGCGTGACGAGAAGCCGGCCGCGCAGCCGGTAGCCGCCGAAACCCTGCCCGTCGCAACTCCACCGTTACTCGCACCTTCCTTTTCTCTCTCCGGAGGGACCTTTGCGACCATCGCCAAAGCCTTGCTCGGATTCGCCGGCGCTTATCTCCTTCGCGCCGTAGCCGAGTCCGGATCGTTCCCCCAATCCCTCGGGATACTGGCTGGCCTGCTGTACGCCGTAGCCTGGCTGGTATGGTCGACGCGCCAGGATCGCGCCGACAAATTCGCTTCGACCCTCGACAGCTGCACCGCGACGTTGATCTTTTCCGGCCTCATCTGGGAAAACTCGTTACGCGTGCAACAGTTGACGTCGGCCTGGAGTGCCTCGCTGGTCGCCGCGTTTTCCTGCGCCGGACTATTCCTCGCCTGGCGGCGCCGGTTGCCCGCGGTTGCCTCGGTCGTGATGGTCGTAGGCTCGACGCTGCCCCTGGCGCTGCTGATCGCAACCCATCACCTGGTGCCTTTCACCGCGGCGCTCCTCGTGATCGCCGCTGCAAGCGAATTCGCGGCTTGCCGCGGCGCGCTAATGGGCCAGCGCTGGATCGTGGCCGTCGCTGCCGACCTCGCCATATTCCTCACGGCCTGGGCGATCACGCGTCCGGAGGGCTTGCCGGACGGCTACCCGATGTTCAACATGTCGCAAGTTGTAGCGCTACAGATCGGACTCGTCCTCATCTACGTGCTCGGCATGGGCTATCGCACGCTGATCGACGGCGCCGATATCGTCCATTTCGAGACCGGCCAGAACGTCGTTGCGATCGCGTTGTTCATCTGGGGTTCGGTGCTGATGGGACGCGAGGCGCGCCTGGTTCGTCACTTCGTAGAAGCCTTCTGCATGCTCGCGGGGTTGAGTTGCTACGCAACCGCAATCCTGTTTCTCTCACGCCGGGAGCGGCTGCGAAACTTCTTCATGTACAGCCTCTTCGGACTGGCGCTGGTGATGGCGGGAGTCTCCATGCTGTTCTCCGGAGTAGTGCTGGTGCTGGTCTGGTGTGCCTTGGCTATTGCCACGGCTTGGTTGGGCACGCACGAACGCCACATCAGTCTGCAACTCCACGCGCCCGTTTACCTGGCCTCTGCTGCGCTGGTTTCCGGACTGATAGAATTCTCGGTGCACGCGCTGCACGGGACTGCGGCGCCCTCGGGTGCGCCTCTGCTGGAAATCGTGCTCACCACCGTCGCGCTGGCGCTGTGCTATTGGCTCGAAGGCATCGGTGGTTCCGGCAACGCGCGCGTGCCGGCATTGTTGATCGCGACCCTGCTCTGCTGGAGCCTGCTGGGACTGGGTGCTGCCGCCATCACCTCGACGCTGGGACCGGACTCGTTCATCAGCAGCACGCTGCGGACCGGCTTCATTTGCTTACTGGCCCTCGGCTCCGCGCTGGCCGGTGTACGCTCACGCGATCGTCCGGAGTGCGTCTGGCTGCTCTATCCGTTGATGCTCTACGGAGCCTACCGTCTGCTGGTGGAAGACTTCCCCAACGGCCGACCCACCGCGCTAGCCCTGTCGCTCCTGTTCTACGGAGGGACGTTGCTGTTGTTGACGCGAGTAGTGCGTTCTCCGCGATCGACCTAGCATCACGTTGGTGGGGCAGGCGATTTCGCCTGCGTCGGCCGCGGGCGGCCGGAGTTTGCAAGTACCTCCCTGGTCTGTCTCGCGACCGTCAGGGAGCGGTTGCGCGAACTTTGCAACTTGGTACTAGCGTCACCGCCGTACGGCAGACCATCGTTTTTTGTGGTCCGGAACACCCTCTGGGTCGGCCGCGTAGCGGGACCAGACAGGCCCTAGTCTGCCCCACAACCGCAGAACGTAGCCATGAAGGCCAAAAATAAAGCTCCCTCCAACGTTGCCGCGGAGGGAGCTTTTGCTGACAGCTTGAATCGAGCTGATGAAACTATCGGGTCATGCGTGTCTCGGGATGCTCGTGATCCTGAGGCATGTTGGTAGTCTGACTCCTCTTCTTCGGCCCATTCTCCTGTCGGGTCCTTTGTCCTTTATTCTTCTGGTCCTGCTTACTTTTAGTGTTCATACGTGGAACACTCCTTTCGCTTAATTGATACCACACCGGCGGCCAGGCTGCGGACCGGGACCCAGCCTCCCACCATTCGCTACACTAAGAGGTAATCCTCACCGGACAGTTTGGGCTCAACTTGGTTCCTTTGAGCAAAGAGAGTTTCCAGTGCTACGTTCGCCTTTTATTCTAATCATCGCGCTCACCCTCATCGGCCTCGCCGGGTGTCAACAGGCACCCAAAGGAAGGGCTGCCGGCCCTCCACCTCCGATGCCTGTCACGACGGCCGTCGCGTCTGCCCGGCAAGTGCCGTTGGACGTGCGCGTCGTCGGCAGCGTCGAACCTTCAGCAAAGGTCGAGATCAAGTCGCAAGTCGCGGGCCAGCTCATGAGCGTCCACTTCACCGAGGGCCAGAATGTGACCGAGGGCCAGTTGTTGCTGAAAATCGATCCCCAGCCGTATGTCGACGCGCTGCAGCAGGCCCAGGCCACCGTCGCCCGCGACCGCGCCCAGTTTCACCAGTCGGAACTCGCCCGGCAAAAGGACATCGTCCAGTCTGAATCCGCCGACGCCGATGCCAAACGCTTCGCCGCCCTCGCCAAGCAGCGCATTGTGTCCGAGCAGCAGAACCTGCAATACCGCACCAATGCCGATACGTTGAAAGAGGCCATCCGCGGTGACGAGGCCGCCATCGAAAGTGCCCGGGCCAGTATCAACGTGGACGAAAGCGCCGTGGAGCGCGCCAAACTAGATCTCGCATATTGCGAAATTCGCGCACCGATTGCCGGACGCGTGGGCAATCTCCTGGTACACGCCGGGAATCTGGTAAAGGTGAATGACGTGGCTCTGGTGGTGATCAATCGCCTGACTCCGGTGTTCGTCAGCTTCAACGTGCCCGAGAAGCATTTGGCAACCATTCGCCAGTACAGCGCCCAGCGCAAACTGCCCGTGGAAGTGACCTCGCGCGACAATCCCGGGAGCAAGGAGACCGGCTATCTGAGCGTGATCGATAATATCGTCGACAATCAGACCGGTACCATTCATCTGAAAGCCACCTTCGACAACGCGAATGGCGTGCTCTGGCCTGGACAGTTCGTGGACGTGGTCCTGACGCTGAACCAGGGCGTTAACGCGACTGTCATCCCCGCGGAAGCCGTGCAAGCGGGACAGAAGGGTCAGTTCGTCTACGTCGTGAAGGCGGACAAAACTGTGGAGCCGCGCCTCGTGTCGGTGGGCCGGACGGTAGACCGCAAAGTCATCATCGAGAGCGGCATCATTCCCGGTGAGACAGTCGTGACGGACGGCCAGATGCTCCTGTTCCCGGGAGCGCGTGTGAATGTCGTTTCCGCCCCTAAAGGCGACGCCGGAGTTTCGTGAGAGACCCTATGCCGCCACTCTTCGTATCCACCGTACGGCAGACCATCGTTGTATGTGGTCTGCCCGCCGGCATAGCCGGCGTCTCGGCCTTGGCCTTTTGTGGGGCGGACGCCCACGTGCTGGGCGCCCTCTGGGCACGACCCCCTGGTCGCCCTCGTCGCGCAAGCAACAGGCTTTGGTATGCGAAGGGGCCTGGGTTGTTGTCCCCATCACACGTGCCCGCTGCTTCGCAGGAAGTTGAAATTCAAATGGCCAGACGCCAGCGTAGCCAGCGTTTTGTTATTTAACCCATAGCGAGCCCTTATGCATTTCTCCAGAATCTTCATCGAGCGTCCCATCATGACGACGCTGGTGGTCTTTGCCATCCTGTTGTTCGGCATCCTGGGATATCGCGTCCTGCCCGTCGCGGCGCTGCCTAGCGTGGATTATCCGACCATCCAGGTATCGGCCAGCCTGACCGGCGCCGACCCCGAAACCATGGCTTCGTCCGTCGCCACGCCGCTCGAGCGTCAGTTCTCCACCATCGCGGGCGTGAAGCAGATGAGCTCCTCCAATAGCCAGGGTTCCTCGACCATCACGGTGCAGTTCGACCTGAGCCGCAAAATCGACGCCGCCGCGCAGGATGTTCAGGCGGCCATCTCGCGCGCCGGAGGCACTCTTCCGCCCAATATGCCGCGGCCTCCGTCCTACCAGAAAGTGAATCCGGCCGAGCAGCCGATCTTCTATCTCGCGCTCACGTCGTCGACGGTCCCGTTTTACACCATCGACGAATATGCCGAGACACTTATGGCTCAGCGCCTCTCCATGGTCAGCGGAGTGGCCGGCGTCCAGGTGTATGGCGCCCAGAAATACGCGGTCCGGGTACAGGTGAACCCCGATCAGCTTTCCGCGCACGGTGTGGGTATCGACGACGTGCAGCACGCCATCGAACAGTCCAATACCAATCTGCCGACCGGCAAGCTCGACGGCGATCGCCAGTCCTTCACGGTCATGTCGAACGGACAACTCACCAATGCCGCAGCCTATCGGCCGCTGATCGTGGCCTATCGCAACGGCGTTCCCATTCGTCTCGAACAACTCGGCAACGTCATCGACGACGTGGAGAACAACAAGGCCGCGAGCTGGTATGGCGGCGTGCGCGGCATCATTCTCGCCATCCAGAAGCAGCCCGGAACCAACACGGTCGAGGTCGCGGACAGCATCCGGGCACTGCTGCCCCAATTGCGCCGGAGCATCCCGCCTGCCATCAAGATGGAGATCGCGTTCGATTCATCCGGACAGATCAAACAGTCCATCGACGACGTCAAGTTCACCCTCGTGTTGACTGTCTGTCTGGTCGTGATGGTCATCTTCCTCTTCCTCCGCAACCTCTCCGCGACCCTGATCCCCGGAGCCGCCGTGCCGTTGTCCATCCTCGGCACGTTCGCCGCGATGTACCTGCTCGGCTACAGCCTCAACAATCTCTCATTGATGGCCCTGACGCTGTCGGTCGGTTTCGTCGTCGATGACGCCATCGTTATGCTCGAGAACATCGTGCGTCACATGGAGATGGGCGAGACGCGTATGGACGCCGCGCTGCTGGCTTCGAGGGAAATCGGCTTCACGATTCTCTCCATGACCATATCGCTGGTCGCGGTGTTCATCCCGGTGCTGTTCATGGGTGGAATCGTGGGCCGGCTGCTCCACGAGTTTTCCGTCACCATCGCGGTGGCGATCCTGATCTCCGGGCTCATCTCGCTCACTTTCACCCCCATGCTCGGCAGCCGGTTCCTGAAGATGAATCACGACGCCCGGCACGGCTTCGTCTACCGTGCACTCGAAAGCGGTTTTGACGGCATGGCGCGCGCCTACGACCGCACGCTGCTGGTGGCTCTGCGTTTTCGGTTTGCCACGCTTTCCATCGCGGTTCTCATGGCGATTGGAACCGTGTGGCTGTTTACTATCATGCCCAAGGGCTTCATTCCCAGCCAGGACAGCGGTTTCTTCTTTGCCGGTGCGATGGCCGGCCAGGACATTTCGTTCGAGTCGATGGCGCAGCACTTGTACACGTTGGGGGAAATCACCCGCCGCGACCCGAATGTGGACGATGTGGGCGTTTTCGACATGGGCGGCAACACCGGCGGCTTCTTCGCCAAATTGAAACCTCGCAACCAGCGTCCGCTAACCGTGGACCAGGTCATCGCGGAATTGCGTCCGAAATACTTCCTGCAGGTACCGGGCATCCTGGCCTTCCCGCAGAACCCGCCGCCTATCACCGTGAGCGGTCAGTACTCCCTCAGTGTCTATCAGCTCACCCTGCAGAGCACCGATCTGAAGGAATTGTACGCCTGGACTCCGCGCGTCGTGCAAGCCATGTCTGGACTGCCCGGTTTCGTGGACGTGACTACGGACCTGCAGATCGCCAGCCCGCAGTTGATGGTCGACATTGACCGCGACCGCGCGCTCTCACTCGGCGTCACGCCTCAGCAGATTCAGGATGCGCTGATGAGTTCCTACGGCAACCGCCAGGTGTCGCTGATTTATCAGCCGGCCAACGAGTACCAGGTGATCCTCGAAGTCGAGCCCCAGTTCCAGCGCACGCCCGACGCCCTGTCGCGCCTTTACATCCATTCCTCGACCGGGCCGCTGGTGCCGCTCGATTCGGTGGTCAACGTCAAGCGCTCGCTCGGTCCTCTCAGCATCAACCACTTCGGCCAGCTTCCGGCGGTGACGGTTTCCTTCAATCTGAAGCCTGGCTTTGCTCTGGGCCAGGCGGCCGAACAAGTGGATAACGCCCTCCGTGAAATGCGCATGCCTTCGACGATGACCGCCAATTTCCAGGGGACCGTCAAAGAATTCCAGGAGTCCTTTCGTAACCTGACCGTCCTGCTGATCATCGCGATCCTGGTGATCTATATCGTGCTGGGAATTCTCTACGAGAGCTTCATTCACCCCATCACGATTCTCTCGGGACTTCCATCGGCGGTGTTCGGCGCGCTGCTCACCCTGCTTCTGTTTCATAAAGAGCTGGACCTGTACGCGTTCGTCGGCATCATCATGCTGTTCGGCGTGGTGAAGAAGAACGCGATCATGATGATCGATTTCGCCATCCAGGAGCGCAACCGCGGCGAGAGTCCTCACGACGCCATCTATCGTGGCTGCCTGCTCCGTTTCCGGCCCATTATGATGACCACGGTAGCCGCGCTGTTCGGCACCATGCCCATCGCGCTCGGCTACGGCGAAGGTGCCGACGCTCGCCAACCCCTCGGCCTCGCGGTAGTCGGAGGACTCGTGGTCTCGCAACTCCTGACACTGTACATCACGCCGGTGATTTACATTTATATGGAAAAACTACAGAGCTGGGGCAAAAGCGAGAAAGTGATTGTCCGACCCCTTGTGAGCCAGACATGAAGCCGTCGCGCCCCGCCGTCCCTTTGGGCACGATCCGAAAGCGTCTATAGCCGATCGGATAGAGTGCACACCGCGGTTCCTAACCGAATGGATAGCCCGACCGTTGACGTTGGTAAACGAGCCACGTATTCCACTGAATACAATCGCCTAATTCGCGGTTGGCGATGGCAGGTCAACTGTAAACGAGGAAGCTGTTCAAAGGAATAAGGAATTTCGCGTCATGGTTCCAAGGTTTTCCTCAGGCTGCCGGGGCTCGACGGGATCGGCGACTCAACGAGCCAGTCCACCCCTCGGCTCTTCGCTTCTCTCCGGCGATGTGTGGACGCAGTTGCGCGATACTCTAAAGCTTTCCGACCGGGAGCTACAGATTGTCCAGGGCATCTTCGAAGACCAGAAACAGGAAACCATCGCTTACGCGCTAGGCATTTCGCCGCACAGCGTGAATACCTATATCCAGAGGATTTACACCAAGCTCCATATCGGCAGCAGGCCACAACTCATCCTGAGGGTGATGTCCGAATACCTGGCATCTGTCACTAACCAGGCGCAACCGGAGGAGGAGAGCCGGGACTGACTGCTTGGCGGAATCTGATGCGCGTCTTAGGATAATCAGGGCGGGCCTGAGAAATGAAATCTATCAGTTGGAATATGGGATTGGCCGCTGGAACAGCCGCCGTCCTGCTGCAAGAACAAACCAGGAATCTCGATCGTGTGCTGAAGACGGCGTTGAAGAGGCTGAAACATGCGTGATTCGCTGGTTGTGAGCCAGCGGACCGCGCCCGGCCTCGTCGGCCTATTGACCTGCGCGCCGTAGCATAGCGTTGATCTCCGCGTAGGGGATCTGACCCTCCAACATCAACTCGTATGAACCCTTATCGCGGAGTTCTTCTGCGATGCGGCGGACCAGGCCTAGCGCGGCGCGCGCGGGTCCGGATCCGACACTCACACGCGCGACTCCCAGGCGATGCAGTTCGGCTACCGACGGTGTTCCCACAGTGGCCAGGATGTTGAGCGGGCCGCGTACTTCCCGGGCCAGTGCCGCGATGGTCACGGCGTCGCGTACTCCCGGAGCAAACAGACAATCGGCGCCGGCTTCGCGATACGCGTTAAGGCGCTCGACCGCGCGGCCGAATCGGGTCGCGGGATCTCCGATGTTGGCGAGATAAACGTCGGTGCGGGCGTTAATGGCGACCGGCGTATCCAACGCGCGAATCTCCCTTATGATCGCGGTCTGAGTCGAGAGGTCGGCGAGCTGGTCTCCGATCGCGTCCTCGAGATTCATCCCGACCGCGCCCGCTCGAGCCACAGCTTTCGCAGTCGCGACAGGATCACCATAACCGGACTCGACATCCGCGGTGACTGGCACTTCGACTGCACCTGCGATGCGAGCGACCACTTCGAGCATCTCCTCCCGCGAAATGTGGTTTCCGTCGGGATAGCCAAGCGAGTTCGCGACTCCGGCACTGGTCGATCCAATCGCGGCGAAGCCTGCGACCTCGAAGATCCGCGCCGCGGCCACGTCCCACGCGTTGGGAAGGACCAGGATGTCCGGCGCCAGATGAAGTTCACGGAAGTGAACGAATTTTTCGTGCTGGTTCATGAATTACCACCCGGGCTGCTCACCCTTATTTTGTTCGTCGAGCCATTTCTGCAGAGGCGCGAAGTAGTCGAGGATCGCGGTGGCATCCATCTGCTTCGATCCGGTCAGGGTCTGCACGGCATCCTGCCACGGCCGGCTTTGGCCCATCTCGAGCATCGCGTTCAGGCGGCGGCCGGCCTCTTTGTTGTCGTAGATGGAGCAGCGGTTCAACGGCTCTTTGCACCCCGCAATCGCCGACAACGCCCGGTGGAACTGGAACTGGAGAATGTCGGCGATAAAGTAGCGCGCGTAAGGGGTATTGGACGCGACGTGGTACTTCGCGCCGGGATCGAAGTCGGCCTCGCTGCGCGGCACGGGCGGCGCCACACCTTGATACTGCAACTTCAGGTCCCACCACGCCTGGTTGTAATGCTCCGGAGTGATTTTTCCCGAGAAGACTTCCCAGCGCCATTTGTCGATCAGCAGGCCGAAGGGCAGGAATGCGACCTTTTCGAGCGCCTTCCGAAGCAGCAGGCCGATGTCGCGCGACGCGTCCGGAGCATGCTCGAGAAGACCGATCCGGACGAGGTATTCCGGCGTCACCGACAGCGCGATGGTGTCGCCGATGGCCTCATGCACACCGTCGTTGGCGCTGTCGCGGAAGAGGAACGGTTGATTCTTGTAAGCGCGTTGATAAAAATTGTGGCCGAGTTCATGGTGGATCGTCCGGAAATCCTCGTCGTTGATCTCGATGCACATCTTCAGACGCAAGTCGTCCGCGAAGTCCACGTCCCAGGCGCTGGCATGGCATACCACTTCACGGTCACGCGGCTTCACGAAGAGCGACCGCTGCCAGAATGTCCCGGGGAGCGGCGCGAAGCCCAGCGATTCGAAGAAATGTTCGCCGTAGTGGACCATTTGCAGCGGGTCGGTCTTCCGGCTCTTCAGGATGGTGGTGAGGTCGTAGCCTGATTCGGCGCCTTTCGGTTCGACGAGGGGATAAATGTCGGTCCATTCCTGGGCCCACATATTGCCTAGCAGGTCGGCGGGGATGGGGCCGTGGGCGGGAACGACTTCGGCTCCGTAATGTTCGCGCAGCTTTTTGCGAACGTAAGTGTGAAGTGAAAGGTAGAGCGGGCGGACTTGCAGCCAGAGTCGATCGAGTTCGGCCGCGAAGGCATCCGGAGGCATGTCGTAGCGCGCGCGCCAGAGCGCTCCGGTATCGGGAAAGCCGAGTTCTTTGGCTCCTTGATTGGAGAGTTCGACGAAGCGGCGGTACTGCGGGCGCATGGGCCGGGAGATAGCGTGCCAGCCGGTCCAGGCGTCCACGAGATCGGCGCGATTGCGGCTGCTGGAGAGGATCTCGGAGAGCTGGTCGAGGTCGAGGCACTTGCCGGCCTTGCAGTATTTTCCCTTGCCGTACTCGCCTTCCATATTGGACCCGATGCGCGTCACTTCTGAACTGAGTGCCGGATCGGCGGGCGTGGCGAGAGTGAGGGAAGTGCGGAGAATTTGGAATTTACGCGCGAGCTCAGATGGTAGCTGGAGCTTCAAAAAACGCTGCGACTGCTTTACCAGCTCGACCTGGAGCGCGATAGCCTTTTCATCGGCCTGTGCCGACATGATTTCGGTATCGTCGGTGATATAGGTGGATCGGACCCAATCGGCGCGCTGAGCGTCAGTGTTGAGGGCGAGGAGTTTGACTTCGGCGTCTTCGATAAATCTCTTGGCGTTGGCGACGGTAGGAGGAGCAGGAGCGCAGGACGTGAGTAGAATGGCGAAGACCACTAAGGTTCGGCCCATGATTCATTCTAATGTGCATCTGGGGCCCCGCAGCACCTACTGAGCCCCGACCGTTAAGGGAGCGGTTGAACCAGATTAACAATCAGCCTGCCTGGCTGACAACACGCGCCGCCGCAGTTTTGGCCGGCCGCTGGCATGCCGACTTGATTTTGCGGCCCAGCTCGGGAGCGGTGTAGGGCTTCTGAATGAAACCGGCGATGGAGGAACCGAAAACCTGCATGGCTTCGGACTCGTTGTAGCCGCTGGTGGCGATCACTATCGCTTCTGGATCCAGCTTCAGCAAGTGCTGCAAAGTTTCGACTCCACTCATGACCGGCATAGTCATGTCGAGCAGCACGACGTCGATTTCACCTGGGTGACGCTCGTATACCCGCACGGCTTCCCGGCCGTTTTCCCCCTCGAGCACGGTGTAGCCAAAGCTTTCGAGGACCGTGCGCGCGGCTACGCGGACGATTTCTTCGTCATCGACCACCAGGATAGTGCCGGAGCCCTGGTAGGTATCGTGGGACAACGCGAAGAGCGACTGTTCGACGGCTTTTCGAGACGCCGGGAAGAAAACCTGGAAGCAGGTTCCGATACCAGGCTGAGAATTGACCCGGATCGTGCCCCGATGCCCGCGAATGATGCCTAGTACGGCGGCTAATCCTAACCCACGGCCGGTGAACTTGGTGGTGAAGAACGGATCGAAGATCCTCGCTCGCGTCAAGTCATCCATCCCTGAGCCGTTGTCGGCCACCTGCAGGACCACGTATTCGCCCGGCGGGAGTTCCTGGGAGGGAAGCAGATCGGAGAAGAAACAGGAGGCGGCGTTTTCCACGCGCGTAGACACTTCTACCCAACCGTCCTTCTCCCCAATCGCCTCGGACGCGTTGACCACTAGATTCATGATTACCTGCTGCAACTGCCCTTCGTCGCCCTCCACCGCGGGA
Source organism: Terriglobia bacterium (assembly GCA_963747535.1). Taxonomy (GTDB): domain Bacteria; phylum Acidobacteriota; class Terriglobia; order Bryobacterales; family Bryobacteraceae; genus CAVVFX01. The sequence goes on along the minus strand of CAVVFX010000020.1, from coordinate 149,708 downwards.
AGCGAATCGGCTGTTCTCAGCCGGATTGCGACGTTCTTCGAAACTGTTGTTTCGAGGAAGGTGACGAACTCACGGACCTGGCGCGAAAGATCGATGGGCTGAACCGAGAAATGTCCGCGTCCCGAGTATGCCAGCATTTGCCGGCTGAGCTGCGCGGCGCGTTCGGACGCCCGGATCACATTATTCAGGAGGCTTGAGGAACTGGCGGCGGGGACCATTTCCTTGAGCAGGCTGGCGTTGCCCAGAATGCCGGTGAGCAGGTTGTTGAAGTCATGCGCGATGCCGCCGGCCAGCACCCCGAGGCTTTCCAGCTTGGCGGCGTGGCGAACCTTATCTTCAAGCTTGCGGCGGTCGGTGATGTCCATGCCGACTCCAGCGACGCGGCGGGGTTCTCCGGATTCGCAGGCATACACATGTCCCCGCGCCAGCATCCAGCGCAGTTCACCGTCGGCGCGGGTAAAGCGGAACTCCATCTCGAAGTCCGAGAGTCGACCCACCGCGGCGCCGACAGTCTCCTCGATCCGCTCCCGATCGTCCGGATAAACAAACTCGCGGAACGCAGACTGAGTCCCGCCGAACCTGCCGGGTTGCAAACCGAACACGCGCTCCAATTCGGCGGACCAAACCATTTTCCCGGTAACCAGATCGTGAGTCCACGCGCCCATGTGCGCGGCTTCATTCGCCAGGCGCAGGCGCTCTTCGGACAGGCTGAGAGCCTCCTCCACCTGTTTGGAAGCCGTGATGTCAATCATGGCGCCGGTGATTCCGGTCACCTGCGATGCCGCGTCGCGCAGCGGTTCGATGGTCACGTCATAGGCCCGCAGACCGGACTCGTCGCGCGCCGAATGGCAGAAACGCACACCCGATCTGCAGCGCAGCACCTCTTGCGCGGCAGCCACGATTCGGTCGGACAGGCCGGGTGGGAAATCGCCCGACAGTCTGCTACCGGCGGCGGAGCCATTACGCTCAGAAACGCCGGCTGCGCGGGATGTGGGCTGTGCGTTGTAGATCCAGGTGAGATGCAGCTCGCGATCGAGGTTGAAAACCGCGATGGGCGATTGCTTTAGCGCCACCCGGAATCGCTCTTCGCTGAGCCGGAGGGCATCGCTCGCGAGCTTACTGCTGGTGATATCCCGGAAAAAGATTGAGATGCCGCCGCTGGTGGAGGGATAACTGGCGATCTCGAACCATCGGCTGGTTTTGGGCTCGAGGTATTCGAAGCGCAAAGACTCCAGCTGTGTCATGGTCCGGCGGTAACTTCTTTCCGTTTCCGTTCCGGCTTGCTCCGGAAATCGCTGCCAGAAATTCTCGCCCCTTAAATCACGCCGGTCAATCTTAAGGATCTGTTCGGCGGCGCCATTAACATCGGTGATGACAAAGTTCGAATCCAATGCGATAAAGCCGTCGCGAATGCTCTCGAGTATGTATTTCGACCGTTCCTCCGAAATGCGGAGCTTCTCCTGCGATTCGAGTGACTGCTGGCGCGTCTTGCGCAGAGAGTAAGAGATTGCTGCGGTGGTCAAACCGGCGACCACGAACATTGCCCCGGTCAAATAGTCCCGTTGATTCAGAGCCTGGCCGTGATCGACTGCGAAAAGTAAGAACACTCCGCTAAATAAAGCGGTAATGACACCGGGGCCAAAACCGCAGTACCAACTGCTCAGGATAATAGCTGGATAAAAGGTGAGAAAAGGGCGCGTGGCGCCTGCGACGAACCAAAGGGGCCATCGTAATAATAACGCCAGCAAAGCCGCGAAGATCCCCAGTGCGTAACGCAGGATCAGGTTCGGCGCGGTTTTAGGAACTGCGGCAGCATCGGGTAGGATAGTCCGCCCGGAAGAAGATTTGTACCGGGCAACACCGGGAGGCTCTCGTTCGAGCCGGTTTTCCACAGCTTCTAACCGGGTATCTGTCATGAAAGGAACAGTTTACCTTGTTTATGGGCGGGATGATGCGTTTTCCTTAGTACGCTTACCATGGTAATTAAAGACAAACGTATATCAAAGTCCATATCTTACCTTTATGTGGCATGAAACTTCACGGACGGTTCACGTTTTCTTAACGAGTCTGTAACGTCCCCAAAGCTAACCTGAGTGTGACATGAAAAAGATCGTTTTAATCGAAGATGATGCGGATCTTTTCTCTCTCCTCAAATACAACCTGGAGAAGGAAGGCTTTACACTAACCGGTGCGCAAACTGGAAAAGGTGCTCTCGATTTATGCCGCCGCGTGAAACCCGACTTAGTCCTGCTCGACATCATGTTGCCGGACTCGGATGGCTTGGATATTTGTAAGGGAATTCGCAATGACATCGAATTAGCCCAGACCCCGGTTATCTTTCTGACCGCGCGCGCTTCTGAGACCGACCGGATCGTCGGCCTGGAACTTGGCGCCAACGATTATATTGTCAAACCGTTTTTCGTGCGTGAGCTGATCGCGCGCATCAAGCTGCAGTTCCGCTCGCAGCACCGGCCGTCGAGAGTGCTGAAGGCCGGAGGTCTGGAACTGGATCGCAGCAGCTGCCAGGCGCGATTGAATGGCGAACTGCTATCGCTAACGGCCACGGAGTTTCGCCTGCTGGAGTTCCTGATGAATCGCGTAGGCGTGGTTTTCAGCCGGGAGCAACTGCTCGACGCCGTATGGGGACAGGATCGCGCGATTACCGATCGCACGGTCGATGTCTATATTCTGCGGCTACGCCAGAAGGTGGAGAAGGATCCGACGAATCCGGCGATGATCCATTCGGTCCGCGGCTTCGGTTATTCGTTTGAACCTCGGCCGTCGTCCGCCGAGGAGAATTCCGCCGGCGAAAAGGCGATGCCCGCTGCGGCGGGCTCCTAGAAACGGCTCAGCCACCATCATCGGATGCAGCGGACGCGGGCATCGGCTTTCGCCGTTCCCATCGCAACCTCGATCGTAGACTCGCTGGGACCCTTGCTCGGCATGACGATGTTCACCTGGCGGACGGTTGCCTCGCCGGGTGGCTCGACAAAGCTAACCTCGACTGGCCGTCCGTCCACCCGCGCGTAGATACACATGCGGTCAGTGCTTTCTGGCAGTCCCGTGACCCAGACTGCCAGAGTGTTGCCGGTGGTGAGATCGATCTCGTCATTCTTCCAGGTCACCCCATCGGCCACTGAAGTGATGCGAATCTCCTCTGTCGCCAGCGATAAATCGACCGCAATCCGCACGGGCGCGCTCAGCCGGCTTCCGCGCACTCGCAGTCGGACCTCGTGCCAGCCGGGTTCGAGCCCCGGCGGCAGCCTGAAGGTGGCCATCCAGTTCGACTCCTCGCGTGCCACGTGAATCGGCCGGACGCCGTAGCCGGAAACTTCCGGAAAGATATCTTTAATCCCCAGGTAGGCGCTATCGACTGAGAACCAGGCCACGATGTAGTCGTCGCGCCGCGTGCTGAAGTTCATCCCGAAGTCGACGTGGTGCACCGCGTCCAACAGCCGCGGCTCGACGCCCCATTCCGGTTGCGGGGGCAGCCAGTGACGGTGACAGGCGAACGACGCACTGTACGGGAGGTTGCCCACCAGTTCCGCGCGGGCAAATCCCGCGGTCCGGCAGAATGCGGCGAGGCACGATGCGCTGGGAGCCACCCAGTTGTCGGTCTGGCCGCCGAATTCGTCGGTTTCGAAAAACTCCATGACGAGGCGGCCTTCGAACTCCAGATTCGGAGTATGGGGCTCGCGTAACACGAACGAATCTACGCAAGCCAGGTTGCGCGTCACAGAGCACACCCGCTCAAGGCCCAGCAGCGGATGCTTGAGGTGATACAGGACCCCCATAAACATCACCACATCGAACCGGCCCAGCGATTCGGGCGAGACGTCGTAGACGTTCATGAGACGGTAGTCCACTTGTGCCTCGAGTTCCAGCAGTCGGCGCATCTCGCGGAAGCGCGGATTGTCCCACGTGTCGATGGCCACCACCTCGGCGCCGCGTTTCGCTAACTGGAAGGCGAACCATCCGTCCCAGGTGCCGACGTCCAGCACACGTTTACCGGTCAGATCGGCGGGAAGCGGGAATACAGCGAGGCGCGCTTTGAGCCCGGAAAGATCGCATTTCCCTTCCAGGATGCTGCCGTCAGGCAGTTCGAAGCTGTGCCACCAGCCGGAGGCTTCGAACTCCTGCTTCCACTCCCGGACATGGTCAAACGTCATTAGCTTGTGATGGACCTGCCTGATGTTGCATCACTAGCGATTGTACTTCGGCGTCACGCCGCGCAGGTCCCGCCAGACCTGGTCGCAGGCATCGAGCGTCTCTTTGCCCAGCGGCCCATCATCCAGCGTCTGCAGATTCTGCGCCAATTGCTCCAGCCGTGACGCCCCCAGAATTACGCAGTCGACAGCGGTATGATGCAGGATCCAGTTCAACGCCAGGCTGACCATCGAGCGCCCCGCCGCAGCGGCGACCTGCCCGAGTTTGTCCACCGCATCGAAGTACGCCGGATGCCAGTACCGGTCGAGATACATCTGATTATTGTCGAAACGCGTCCCGGGCTGCGGTTTGTCGCGCTGCTGTTTGCCCGTCAGCATGCCGCCCGCGAGTGGATTGTAGACACAATTCGCGAGCCCGAAGTGCTGCGTCATGGGCAGATACTCCTGCTCGATGCCGCGCGCCAGTAAGTTGTACATCGGCTGAGTCACCGAAACGGGAGTCCACTTATGCCGGTCCGCCAGCCACAGCATCTCAGTCACCTGCCAACCGCTGTAATTAGAGTTCGCAGGATACCGCACCTTACCCGCCTTAACCAGCGATTCCATGGCTTCGAGCGACTCCTCGACGGGCACGTCGTAATCCGGCTGGTGCAGATAGTATAAGTCGACGTGGTCGGTCTGGAGCCGTTGCAGCGACGCATCGATGGCTTTCAGAATGGCCGCCTTCGACAGACCCTGCTCGCCGGGGCCGTCGCCCATCTTCCCTCGCACCTTGGTCGCCAGTACGACCTTGTCCCGGTTACCGGCCAGCCACTTACCGGTGATCTTCTCCGACTCGCCGCGGTTATAGACGTTGGCGGTATCGATGAAGTTAATGCCATGGCCGACACAGTAATCAAGGGTGCGGTGCGCCGCAGCTTCATCGATCTGCGACCCGAAGGTCATGGTGCCGAAACAAATGCGGGAAACAGTGAGTCCGGTATGTCCAAGTTTGCGAGTGTCCATATCCATTTAGACCGTAACACAGCGCGCCTGCGCCGCAAAACTGTGTCCATCCAACGCAAGATTTCCGTGCGACAGACGCCAGATGGGTAACTTCCGGAGTTAACCGATAATTTGGGAACTGAAACTCGCCGGTGTGACACTAGGGCATTAATCGCAGGTATCCACTCACTTTCCCAGATCGCGACTTGGAGAGAGCTCTCACCTTCGCACTTTTTCGCAAATGCGTTATCCGCCCGACCGAGGGGCGCGGGGGTTCCTCACATTCCGTCTTGGGACTCAACGTATTTCTTGAGATCCCCAGCCCCAAGGTCGCCAAGTTCGGCGAGTCGGTGACAGACATCGACAAGTACTGTAGTTTCCGCTCCTAGCGGTGCAAGCCCCCTTACCAGATCGTCGACATAGTCCCCACCCGGCAACCTGCTCTGGGCTTGGAGCAGGAAGCGAAGCAGGCGAGCCGACTCGCGAGGGTAAGTACGCCAAACACCTGACTCCCGCAATTGAAAGTACGGCATGGTCTTGTCTCCGCTCTCCTCTGCGGGGCCTTTCAGGATTAGTGACACCGCCTCAGGAAATGCCTCCTCAAGGTCAGTGCTCCACTCAACCATGCGGACAACCTCCACTGAGTCCAGGGCCGGAACGGCCTCGAGGCGAAACTCCCAGTAGCTCTTCATCCAACGCGCCCAGACGTCGTGCCGCCTCCCTGCGGGGTACCGACGGAGGGCCCTGCCCACCGCTGAACTCCAACTCCGCCGCGCCTTCAACCCGGCAGTCCGAATGAACTCCGGCAACCATCCGCTTTTCATCGGGTCGACCGCCCCATACAACGCGATACCAGCCACGTGTCCGCAGAACTGTTCTGCGCGGTCGCCAAGATCACCCTCGATCCTCCTGAACGTCTCCCTGTACCACGGAAGCATTTTCTCGAGCAGGTCGTTGTTCCATTGCCCCCAGGTCAGATAGCCGTGCCACGCCTGCTGCGCGCGGCGGCCGTCAGCGCTCCAGTCGAACAGCCCGAATATGTTCTCGTCTGTCCACGACGAGTCCATGGCAAACAACACGTTCAGCTGACCTGCGACCACCACTCTCGCCATTTCGGCCGCCCAGGAGCTTCCCCGAATGACACTGTCCAGATAACGTCGGAAGTCGTCCGTCAAGCCGTGCCACGAGTCGCCAGATTCCTTTCTCGCCTGCCACAGTACAAGCAAAAAGAACTCTGCGAGTCGTCCTCCGTGGTCATTGATCGCAACAAACAGCCAGTCCTTCGCTGTTGACTTTCTTTCGGGCTTCCTGGACTCCAGAACCGTCCATGCCTCCAGTCCGACCCCCACAGCCAACCCGAGGAGCGGTCCCTTAAATGGGCTTGAGTCGCTCGATGCTCTGCGTTCGAGGAGGTCAACGACCTCGTCGAGCGCGGTCGACGTAATCCGTCTTGAATCGAGGAGGAGATTCAAGACTCTGGTCCATTGACCGAGACTAAGCGCGTCCTGATTCCAGCCCGCGATGATGCTCCCCCAGAGAACGGTGTTCCATATGCTTTGATCACGCAGCCCATCCGCGAGGTCAAAACCCCACTCCGGATTCTCCACGACGGCCGCCCGGACGGAAGCCGTCAACCCGCCGCCGTCCCGCTGCTCTGCGTGTTGCAATCCGTAAGCCACGAGTTCATTGACTTGATCGGCTCCGGGCCTCGCCAGAAGGTCGCGTGGGGAAGGAGGAGTCGGCTCGGCCTCTGGTACGTAGTCAGGCGGCTGCGGAATCTTCGAGAGCTCTTCTACGACGCGGGTACAATCCGGATCGGCCACGTGCAGCGCCCGGAGCCTCCGGCGCATCGAGTCGATTCGATACTGGTCATCGTTCATCGGACCGTCCAGGACCGCTGCAACTATGTGGTCCTTCATTTCAGGCGATGCATCCTGAAATGCCCGAGCGAGAACGGTTGAAACTTCCCGCCAGAAGCCGCCTCTATAAAGGAGTGTTCGCTCGATCAACCAGCCCAACTTGTCATCAGCAGCCCATAATCCTGATTGCGCGACTCCAAAGACCGCCAGCCGCTGAAGCACAGCGCTTCCCGAATTCCACCAAACTTCGATCAGCGCGTCGGCGCGCTTACGGGCGTTCTGAATCAGCCAAAACAGCGTTTCCCGCGCCACTTCAACCAAAACGCCCAAGGCGCTCTTCTCCCCATAGGAACTTGTCGCGTTGAGATCAGAGAACTTCATTGATACAAAATCCCACTGATCCTGATATGCCCTGGACAGCAAAGACGCCTCCTCCAAGTGTGCAGTTGCAAACCCCGCCAGTTGCCCCGCGAACTGCTGAAGATTCGGCCAAAAATAACGCTGCCAGACCTCGCGGGTGCGGTAGGAATCTCCGGGAGTGTTGAGTTCCAAATGCACGTCCGGCGCGCTGGCGTGATCGAGGATCTTCCGCGCGCGATCTGGCATCAGTTCGGCAACAGGGCGCAGCAAGTGTCTGAACAGCAGCAGCGCGGCTGTAGCGTCCTCTGGATATCGGCATTGCGAGAGAATGTCCTCGAGTAGCTCCGTGTACCCCTGTTGCGTCTGAATCAAGAGCGGCACCCATCTCTCCAGTCCCGGGCAGCCTACGCCGGAAGGGCCTCGCATGAAGAACGTGCGCGCCACCGCTACCCAGCACACAATCCCCAATGTAAGTCTGTTCCGCGCGATCCACTCCATTGCCCTGCCAACATGCTCGATCGCGAATTTCTCCGCGAACCACCAAGCCAGCGGCTCATCAGTGTCCTTTGACTCGCCAACATTACTGAACAGCCGGACAAACGTGGCCCGTCCCTGCGCCCATTCGAACCACTCAACCGTTCCGGCGAACTCGGTAAAGAAGCGGGCCGTCGATACGTCGTTTAGAGCATCAACAAGGTAATCGTGGTCCTCTCCGACGCCTGGAGGAAACTTCGACGTAATCTCCTGGATTCGCTCCCGTTTCTCCAACGGCCGCTCGGCGGTAAACGTCACCCACTTGGCTAGCGCAAGCCCTTGTTCGCGGTGGGAGTTCCTGCCACGCCGTTTCGGGTACTCCAGACCAACGATTCCCAAATGTTTCCAGAACCGGTCTTGACCCTCCGGCGTCAAGGCGAAGCGCCTTCCATCCGTCGAACTCGGCAGGCCTCGTGCGAGATAGTGCATTACGGGATCATTGTGGCTATACCCAACGAAAAGCACAGCATACTTCGAAAACATCTCCTGAAGAAAACGCCGAGCCCATCCCTCTGTCAGGTATGCCCTCCCGAAGTCTTTATCGTCCAGAACCATCCACTTCGGATGCCGCGTCACACTTCCGTGTAAGTGGACCAATCCCTGAAAGTCCCCTCCCAGGGGCAGCGCTGGGGCCACAAACATCTCCGGGGTCTCGCTTGCCCACATCTCGGCACCGGCTGTTGCAAAGTGGTTGTCAAAGTTCGTGGTCACAAGGCGGACGCCACTCCCACCACCGAAAAGCTTCAGCAGACTAAAATGAAGGGGATTCGGTTTGGAGTCTGGGTGAAGGAGCCGGTCACGGGTATGCTCATGAATTCGAAGCCCAGGGTCCAAGCGCCCCAGAAACCTGTCAAGAGGCTCGTCCTTCTCCAGGGTCGCGGTGCCCTGCGCCAATTCAATCGCTAGCTTCTTGAAGTCCGGTAGATTTGAGGGCGGTGGAATCGACACCCCCGCGCCGGCGAACACCACGAGGTTGCCCGCCGCGCGAGACTCAATCAGATCGCTCGGAAAGTCGATAGAGCCGAAGTGCATGGTCCGCTCTATTGCTGACTATGTTAACCCGCACATGCGACTATGGTCCAACCTGAGCCAATCCCGTGCGGTTCGCAAGAAATCGCGAAGGCGCAAGTTCCACTGTAACGGCATTCTGGGAGATTGACCTCTGTTGTCGCCCAGCGTTTACCACCGTGCCGGCTCTAGGCGCCTGACAGCATCCGGAAGCTATCCAGATGAGCGGGAAGCGCACGACGCGCAGAAGCTCAGCACAAGGGTCCCCAAAAACGCGTTGTGCGCTGCTGAGAGCAGCCCCGACGGTCAATACCGTAGTGCTTACCGTTCTTCTCGTCTGTGTGGTTTTTCGGTTGCTTGAGGTTCGGCCAAACTGGCCTTGGGTGCCGTAGCCAAAGTGATTCACTTGGGTTGCACCACAATATCTCCAGGCCCGACCGGCAGTTGGAGACATCCCTATCCGAATTCGCCTGAACCCATGATAGAAGTGGAATTAGATTGGACGTGTGCGCCATCGACGCATGAGCCCGCGGGATCGCGATCGTCGTCGTGTTGGCAAAAGTTCTTTGATAGTTGAAATTTTTGAACAGGGAATCAAGCCCAAATTGGCTTCGTTTCGTAATAAACGCTACCAGCCGGTCCGGGCCGCCTCGGACTGGCTTCGTTTCGCCACGTAGTGCCCGACTGTCGCTTAGTCAAATTGGCTTCGTTTCGCAAAATGCAGTGAGCCAGTCCGAGCCTCCTCGGATTGGGTTCGTTTCGCTACATAGTGCCTGACCGTAACTCACCCAAAATTGGCTTCGTTTCGCAAAAAAGGTAATCAGCCAGTCCGGACTCTTCCCGGATTGGCTTTGTTTCGCCACCCGGTGCCCTGACCATCACTCAGCCAGATTGGCTTCGTTTCGCAAAACGACTGCCCAAGCACTGAGGTCTGTGTCACGGATATCCACTCTGTCAGGTGGTCTGCCAGCGATTGCGGCCTGGCGGACCGTTACATACCTCGGCTGCGACAACTCGGGTTGTTAATGCAACTCGCTCCTCACTCCTGATTCCTGGACGGAAAGGCTACGCACCTTAAGTTAGCGCCGATGCGCGTCCACCCACTAATGCAGGCTGCGGCGAAGAAAGTCTAGCGCCATCTGGGCGGCAAAGGCTCGGATTCTGGCACGATCGCCCAGGAACTGCCGGTGCGTCGAGGTGACGCCGGAGGGCGATGCCAAGCCAATGTGAACCATGCCGAGGGGCGCCTGGTCTCCGTCGGTGGTGGGACCGGCGTTGCCGGTGATGGACAGCGCGTGAGTTGCGATGGTCCGGCGCCTCGCGCCTTGCGCCATGGCTTCCGCCACCTCCCGGCTGACCGGTCCGAAGCGTTGCAATAGCTCCGGATCGACTCCCAGCATCTCGGTCTTTGCCGTACGAGTGTAAGTTATGAAGCCACCGACAAAGTAATCCGATGCGCCGGGCACGCCGGTGATGCGATCCGCCAGGCCACCGGCGGTCACGCTTTCGGCGACCGCGAGAGTGGCGCGCTGCTTTCGCAAGGTCTCCCCGACGGTCACTTCTAAAGAATCGCCGTTGCGCGAATAGATTCGATCGCCGAGCAGCACCTCGATCTGGCCACCGACTTCGGCCAGCAGCGCCAACGCCTCAGTCTGGGTTTTGCAGCGCGCCCGCAGGTGGACCTGTATATCGCCATTGTGAGCCAGGACCGTGGTCGCCGGGTTGGAGTATCTCTTATATACCGGAGAAATGGCCTGGTCGAGATCCGCTTCACCCATCCCGGCCACGCGAAAGATCAGGGTCTCGATGAACTGTCTGGGGACAATGCGGGTGAGTCGCGCGAGACACTGGCGCTCGAACATGGCCTTCAACTCGTGCGGCGGACCGGGTAGCAGGATGAACACGCGCCCGGAGTCCTCGACCCACTGTCCGGGCGCGGTGCCACGGTCGTTGGGCAGCACTTCGGCGCCTTCCAGGATAAAAGCCTGCCGTTTGTTGGTTTCGGCCATACGACGCCCCATTTTATGAAAGCGCTGCTCGATCAAGTCGGAGATTTCCTGGTGGAAAATCTGCCGCCGGTCGATCGCCAACGCCAGAGCGTCCCGCGTGACGTCGTCTTCGGTTGGCCCGAGACCCCCGCTCAGCAGGATGATCTCAGAATGAGAGGCGGCCAACCGAATGGTGGAGGCCAGACGGTCGCGATCGTCGCCGACCACGTACTTGGTCACCACCTCGACGCCCAGACTATTGAGTTGTTCGGTGAGATAGAGGGAATTGGTGTCGACGCGCGCAGGCGTCAGCATCTCCGAGCCTACTGCGATGATTTCGGAATTCACACCAACGGTCTTCCCTTAATTCCTACATCCACACGGTAGAGTGCGTTGGTGGTGGCGACCGCGAGGGCCTTTGAGGGTGTGAACGCGAGGCCCACGATCCCGGGACCGGACAGGAAGAGTTCCGCCTTCTGATCGGGGGTGATACGGACCACACCGCGGCGTCCGGCCAGCGAAGCCGCCACGTAGAGACGGCCTTGATCGTCGAAGGCCATACCCTGCGGGCGTCCCAGTCCGCGATAAAAGGTTTCGACATCGCCGTGATCCGAGACGCGATAAACCGTGTCGAAGCTTGAGGTGGTCGGCCCGGTCACGTACAGGTAGCCGCCGGGTCCGAACGTCAGGTGGTAGGCCGAGATGGAAGGCTCGAGCGTCGCGAAAACGAAGATCTGGCGGGTCGGGCTGATTTTGAAGATAGTGCCGCTTCGGTCGCCGACGAAGAGGTTGCCTTCTATGTCGAAGGCCAGACCGGTGGCAATCCCCATGCCTTCGACGAAGATCGAGACGTTTCCGGTGGGGGTCACCTGGTACACGATACCGTCCAACCGGCTGCTCACGTAGAGGAGACCGTTGCTGTCGAAAGCCAGGCCGGTTGCGTTCATCATGTCGGTGATGAAGGGCCGGATGTTGTAATTCAAGTCGAGTTTGTAAACAGCAACCGGCACTTTTTGACCGCGCGAGCCGCTGAATGTCGTGTAGATGTTGCCGTAGCCGTCAATGGCCGGGTTGGAGACCGGATGCAGGCTGTCGGCAATTCCAATACCGATGTCACACGCCCAGACCTGACTCGAGTTCTCGCCGCTGGCCACGACGAGATCGCCGGCGGCCGCGTTTTCAGGAACGCGAACGATGACAAATGAGTCCGATCCCACAATCACCGGTGCGGTGACTTCGCCGATGGTGACTCGCGGCCGATCTTTGCGTGCAAACCCTTTACCTTCAATGTAAAACTCGCCGCCCGCGATTGCGGCGGCTGGGGAAACCTGAGCGATTGCTGGCTTGACCCCGTTCGGGTCTTTACGTAGCCCCATATATTTAAGTAGACGCGATTTGGAGGATCTCCCGCAACAAAATTTATTGTAGGATGCCTTCCGGCCGGAACAAGTTATACGAAATTGTAATGTCCCGCCAACCACATGATCGCCGCACCGTAAACGCCGGCCAGGAGATCGTCAGACACGATCCCGAGCCCGCCGGGCAGGTTTTCCAACTTCCGGATCGGCCAGGGTTTGGTGATATCGAAGATGCGAAAAAGCGCGAATGACAGGACGTAGCTCTGCCAGGTCGGACGGACAATGGCGCCTGCGGTCAGCCATTGGCCGAGAACTTCGTCGATCACAACGAGGCCGGGGTCCTCTTTTCCCAACTGAAGCGCGGTGGCACCGGCGGCCCAGATGGCCGGCCCGGTCATAATAACGGTTAGTAGGACGAGATAGGCGGGCGCGATGCCGACGTGGGAGATAAGCAGCCAGGCGATCAGGATGCCCGCGGCTGATCCGGCGGTCCCGGGCGCAGCGGGCGCATAGCCGCAGCCAAACCACGTGGCGAGAAGAAGATGCAGACGAGGCAGGCCTATTCCTCGTCTTCCGGATCCGAACGGATATCGGCCGGGGTCGAGATCACGTACTTTTCCGACGCCCAGTTGCCAAGATCGATTATGCGGCAACGCTCGCTACAAAAGGGGAATTCGGGATTCTCCTTGGTGACTTCTTTCCGGCAGATTGGGCACTTGATCGTCATCGGGCTGGAATCAGGTTGGGCACCACGAAGGATGGCGCTGACTGAATGCTAATGAGTCCCAGAGGTACGGCGGCAGGCACGTAGGTTTCATCGCCGGGCAGGAGCGTGCCGAGGCAATCGTAGTCGTGGGCTTCGGTAATGAGCAAGCGGCGGATCTCGCCTCGCTTCGGCGCATCGCCTTCAAAATCGTTGATCAGCGTGACACCGTCGATTTCCGGCGCCTGCCCGGCTTGGCGAGCCTGCCAAAGCAAGTCCGTTTCCGGCGAGACTCCCTCCACCAGGACGGGGACCGTCTGGCCGACAAGTTGCCGATTCCGGCGGGCCGAGATCTTGCGCTGGATCGACATCAGGCGGCGTTTACGGTTGTAGATGGTACGGGCATCGACCTTGCCCTCAAGTTCAAAACTACGGCTGGAGTCTTCATCCGAATACGAAAAGACGCCCAGCCGGTCGAACTGCGCAACCTGGACGAACTGGCACAGCGTCTCGAAATCGGCATCGGTCTCGCCGGGGAAACCGACGATGAAGCTGGTACGAATGGTGACGCCGGGGATGGTGGCGCGGATCTTCTCTAGCAGCTTGAGGAAAATCTCGCCCGATGCGCCGCGCTTCATGCGCTTCAGGACCGGGGCGCTGGCGTGCTGCAGCGGGATATCGATGTACTTGACCAGCGAATCGTGCGCTGCAATCGTGTCGAGCAGCTTCTGGGTGACCCGGTTGGGATAAGCGTACAGGAAGCGGATCCACTTCTGCTGGGGTGTTTCGATGGAAGCCAGACGCGCGAGGAGCACGGCGAGCCCGTCCTTGATCCCGAGATCCTCGCCGAAGCAGGTGGTGTCCTGGCCGATGAGGTTGATTTCCCGTACGCCTTGCGAGAACAGGCGCGTGGACTCAGCCACCACGGATTCGAAGCGGCGGCTGCGGAAAGCTCCGCGGTATTGCGGGATCACGCAGAAAGTACAAGGATGGTCGCAGCCCTCGGCGATCTTGAGGTAGGCGAAATGGTTGGGCGTGGCCAGAACGCGCGGCGTAAGGTCGTGATAGAGGTAGGGGACGACCGGGGCATCGGTACCTTCGGCGTCTTCACAAACCTCGACGATCTTTTCGATTTCGTTGGTGCCGATCAGCGCGTCGATTTCGGGCATCTGCTGCAGGATGTCCTTGCGATAGCGCTCGACCAGGCATCCGGCGACGACCAGTTTGCGCGCCCGCCCGGTTTTCTTGTACTCCGCCATCTCGAGGATGGTGTCGATGGATTCCTGCTTAGCCGGATCGATGAAACTACAGGTGTTGACGACCAGAACATCGGCGTCCGCGGGATGTGGGGTGAGTTCGTGGCCGTGCGCCGCGAGCTGACCCATCATGACTTCACTGTCCACCAGATTTTTGGGACAGCCGAGACTTACAAATCCGACTTTCAAGAGGATTCCTTCAGGAGAGGACGGAAGCTTCGGCTCACCGTCCACAATTCATTAGGATATCATGAGCGGATCGGGTGGCTTGACCGCAAGGCACCGATCGGCGATCAGGGGATGGTGGGGCATCCGTCACATATGCGATCCGTTCTGCGGGGTCGGGGTCGGTCGCGCAGATATTGCGGAGGGACTAACAGGCTGAGCGAATCCGGTACGATCTCTACGCTCGCCGGCAGATGGCCGGCGAGCTCTCCATCCACCTGCACGAACACGCGGTCATCGGCGGCATGCGACATTTTCACTTCGCTGGTCCGCAGTACGGTGATACTCTTCATCCGGCCGTGCAACCGCGCCGCGACGGCCGTAAGGTAGCCCACATATCGCCAAGCCGCCCGGCCATGAAACAGTACCACCTCAAACTCGTCATCGAGCAATGAAACGGCCTGCGCGATTTCGAGATCGCCCCCATAGTTCCGGACCTTGGAGATCAGCGCGAAGCTGCATTGGTACTCCCGGCCGTTGACGGACACGGAGAACTCCTCGAGCGTACGACCAAACTGTTTGAAACCGGCGAGCCAGTAGGCTACCTTCCCGAGTTTCTGTTTGAGCGAGGAATCCAGGGAATACACAATATAGGCGTCCAGTCCGGCTCCTGCCATCAGGAGAAAGGATCTGGGAGCCTCGTCGCGGGACTTTATGCGCCCCGTAGAGATTCGTTCGACGGGATAGGAGAGCAGCGCTTCGGCTGCCTTGCCGAGATTGCGGCTCACTCCCATCTCACAGGCCAGGACGTTGGCGGTACCGGCAGGCAAAATGGCAACCGGCATATCCGTTCCGGCCACGCCTTCGATAGCTTCACTAATGGTGCCGTCGCCGCCTGCGACTACAATCAAATCAGACCCGTTCGCGATCGCGCGTGCGGCCAGTTTTCCAGCACTGCGGGGCGCATCGGTAGCCATTTTTTCGACTGCGGCGCCGTACTTGCCGAGCGCCTTCTCTGCGTCCAACAGGTGAGAGGCTTTGCTTCCTCGCAGACCGCCGGCAAACGGATTGTAGATGAGCGCAATGCGGCGGTAGGCCGCATTACCTTGTAAAGTGGGTATAGCTTTGGTCCCAAGCCTCTCGATCATTATAATGGAATGTTCATGAGCACCGACACCCGGGCGGCTGCCGAGCGCTTGCGGGATGAGATCCGACACCACGAATACCAGTACTACGTCCAGGATCAGCCCGAGATCAGCGACGCCGAATACGACGCACTGATGCGCCAACT
Source organism: Terriglobia bacterium (assembly GCA_963747535.1). Lineage (GTDB taxonomy): Bacteria > Acidobacteriota > Terriglobia > Bryobacterales > Bryobacteraceae > CAVVFX01. The sequence continues at coordinate 134,036 of CAVVFX010000020.1, read as the reverse complement.
GCAGACCCTCGAACAAGAAAATCCCGAGCTTCTAACACCCGACTCTCCGACGCAGAGAGTGGGCGGGAAGCCGCGCGAAGGCTTTCGCAAATTTCCGCACAGCTCGCCCATGCTCAGCCTGGACAATGCGCTGAATGAGGATGAACTGGCCGCTTTTGACCGGCGTGTGCGAGAAGGTCTGGGAGGAGCCAGCTACCGCTATGTGGTGGAACTGAAGCTGGATGGCCTATCGATGGCCGCGTTATACGTAAGCTCACATTTCAGCCAGGCGATCACACGAGGCGACGGAATTGTCGGCGAAGACGTCACCGAGAACGCCCGTACCATTCGTTCGCTGCCCCTCGGCGTGCCGGGTGACATTCGGGATTTTGAAGTTCGCGGAGAAACGGTGATGAATCGTCCTGCGTTCGAGCGTTTGAACGCCGAACGGGACGAGCGCGGGCTTTCCCGGTTCGCCAATCCTCGAAACGCAGCTGCGGGATCGCTGCGAGTATTGGAACCGTCGATCACCGCATCGCGCCGTCTCGACTTCTATGCCTACTTCGTGCTGGTAGACGGACGGGCCGCTTTTCCCAGCCAGTGGCAGACGCTCGAATGGCTAGCGGCTCACGGCTTCAAGGTCAACAACAAGCGGCGGCGGTGCAACACCTTCGACGAAGTGCTCGAGTTTTGCCGGGAGTGGGAGAACAAACGGGAAGAGCTTCCCTATGAAATCGATGGCGTAGTGGTGAAGGTCGACAGCGGCGACCAGCAGAGTGCATTGGGCTGGACCGCAAAGTCTCCGCGCTGGGCCATCGCTTTCAAATATGCCGCGCGCCAGGCGGTCACCGAGATCGAGAGTATCGAGGTTCAGGTGGGCCGCACCGGGGCGCTCACGCCGGTCGCTCATCTCAAACCGGTATTGGTGGGAGGTGTGACGGTATCGCGTGCCACGCTGCACAACGAAGACGAGATCGCGCGCCTGGGCGTCGAGGGCGGCGACACGGTCATCGTCGAACGCAGCGGCGACGTCATTCCAAGAATCGTTCGCGTGTCCGCGCAGGGCTCCTATCGAAAGCCTTTCCGGATGCCCGAGAAGTGCCCGGTTTGCGGTGGAAAGATTGTCCGGGAGGAGGGAGAAGCCGCCAGCCGGTGCATCAATACGAACTGTCCCGCGCGGCTGAAGGAATCCATTCTGCACTTCTCCTCTCGCGGCGTGATGACCATCGATGGCCTGGGAGAAGCGCTGGTGGATCAACTGGTCGACCGGAAGATGGTAAAGAACGTCGCCGATCTCTACGACCTCACTGAAAACCAGCTTATGGAGCTGGAGCGGATGGGACACAAGTCGGCCGCCAACATCATCGCTAATATCAATCGTTCGCGCCGCAATCCCCTGACCCGGGTGATCAGCGCGCTTGGAATCCGATTCGTGGGTGAGCGGACTTCACAAATCCTGGCCGAAAGCTTCGGTAGTTTGGAGAGACTGTCGACCGCTTCGCGTGAGCAGTTGCAGGCGGCGGATGAAGTAGGGCCGCGGGTCGCCGAAGCCATCTACCAGTTCTTCCGTGAGCCGCACAATCAGGAACTGTTGGACAAACTCCGTGCTGCCGGTCTGCAGTTCGAATGCGCGACTAAGGAGAAAGGCCACGGTCCGTTAAAGGGTCTGAGCTTCGTGCTCACCGGATCGCTGATCGGCCTGACCCGGGAAGAAGCCAAACGCCGGATCGAAGCCGCCGGAGGAAAAGTGCTGGCGTCCGTGACCCGGAAGACCAGCTTCGTGGTCGTCGGCGAAGAACCTGGGTCGAAACTCGAAAAGGCCCTTTCGCTGGGCATACCGGTGATCGACGAGGAAAAACTGCTGTCGATGATCTCCGGGAGATAAGACCAAAAACATTTAGCCACGAATGAACACGAATGAACCAGAATAAAAACAAAGCAAAACTCAGATTTTATTTTTTGTTTTATTCGTGTTAATTCGTGTTCATTCGTGGCCATATGGTTTAAGGTTTTTCCGGCATGTCGAAAGAGATGGACGATTCGCCGATGTACTTGTGATAGTTTCGGAACTCGATTACGTTCCGGCTGCACGACTTGAGATCGTTGCAACTCACATTTTCCGCTTTTTCCGGCAGGAAATAGCGACCGGACGGCAGGTTCACAGGGCCGTACTCCACGTCTGCCTCCACACGCTGGAAAGGAAATAATTTGGGGATCTCCACGGCTTGCATCTCGATCCGCACGACATTGCTGGAGATGCGGTCGATCCAGATCCGGCCGGTATAGGGCGTCATGATCATCTGGGAGCCGGCCGTAATTCGCCAGTCGGATTTGTCCCCCGAAACAGCAAACTGGTAGACTGCCGTGGAAAATCCCGCAAGAGCGGCGTTGGACTGGAACTTGAACAACGCTCCGGTCTCCGGGGCGAAAAGCGCGCGCAAGGTGGAACTGAATTCGCCAGTCGATCGGGAACCCGGCAGGTCCATCATGGACCGTCCCGTCGGCCTGCCGTTCAGTCTCACATCGCGGTAGGATTCGTGGCCGTGCTCATAGAGGATCTCCGCCGTTACCTGGTCCAGCGGCCGCCAGTGGCGATCGGCTCCGCCATAGGATCGCGTGGTGGATTGCTGGCAGAGGAAGTTCGGCAGCATGCTGAAGAACTGGCTCGAGGCCACACGAGCTCGCTCGACCAACGGGTCATCCTTCACTGCGCCCGGCAACATCGCGCCGGCGTCCTCGGGAACCTGTAGCGGCGGCAAATTGTCCTGAAACACTACTTCCTCGGCGGTCAGGATACCGTCCGGGTCCGCCAGTGCCTGCACGGAAACCACCGCGCCACGTTTAAGTTGTTCCGGTCTGGACCATTTCGAGCCGTGAAAATAAAGGGTGGAATCCGCGATCTTGAAAGTGATGACGCGCATATCGCCGGCGCGGATAACAAATGACCCGGCGCCGGTCTTGACCACAACTCCGGCCACGCCGTCTTCCCGGATGGGATTCTTCTTAGGGCTCCGCTTGGTGTTGAACCAGCCGAATTGTCCGGAAGCGAGAGACACTGAGAGCAGCAATGCCACACAGACTCTCTTCGCTGTCATCGACGCTATTGTACCGGTAACCGCACCAGGTTCGCCGCGACTCCGTTCACCGAGATCGCCAACGGCTGAACTCCGGGCGAGACTTCCGGAGGAATGTTGATATTGATCTGGTAAAGACCCGGATACCCCGGAGCGAGCCCGCTGAACAGGACTGTCGCTGGAAGAGCGCCAATCGTAACGAACGGGACCGCGAGCGTCGTCGAAGTGGAGTCCGGCGCGGGATCGCCGCTCGCGGGGGAATGATTCACCGGTCCGAAGCCGGTGCCATACAGGCTGACGGTTTGCCCGCGGATTGCCGGATTGGCCAGCGTTATCGCCGAGAGATTGGAATCCTGAGCAATGGCAAGATTTTGGCCGCTTGCCTCAGCGAAGATTCCAGGTGAGTAGTCCGACACTCGAATGGTTGATACCGCACCGGAAACACTCCCGATGCTGACCTTCATCTCGACCGACTGCTGCCCCTGCAGTTCCCATGGGACCTGCACGTTCACCTGTTGCGATGTCACGTAGATCAGGTGTCCCGGCACGCTCAGGTTAGCTTCCGGCACATCGAAGCTCACGCTGACCTGGGCAATCGACACGGGGAGATTGCCGGTCGTCTCACCTGCGTTGGTGGTACCAAGATTGGAGCCAAAGATCGAAACATAAGATCCCGGTGCGATCCCCGGACCGACTTGGTAGCTCGCCGCGTTCACGACTCCGTTATTTGAAATGACCGGCTGCGCAACACCGGTGGCGACAAACTGCGCGGTCATTCCGGCAGCCGTTCCAGTGAACACGTTGACGGCCGGCGAGGTTCCGGTAATGGCCCGGGCGGTCGCGATTCCGTATTGGCTGGTAGCTGAATCCGGGCTGGCGATCTGTCCGCCACCCCGCAAAACGCCGAACGAAACCGGCACATCGGGTACCGGCAAACCGTACTGATCGATCACCTCGAACGCCAGCATGCCGTCCGGGATTTCCTGTCCGGCCTGGCCGAAATCGCCGTCGCCCAGCAACGGAATGAGGTTGTTGGGCACGGCGTCGCCAACCAGATAGAGGTATGGGATCTGCAAAGTGACGGCATCCCCCTGCAGCACGATGGAGCCTTCGTAGGAGCCTGGCGGCGGCATGCTGCCTGTGAGAGAAACCTGGAGTGTCTGGCTCTGTCCGGGCGCGATGGTCAGGTTAGGCTGGTCCGTTGATACGACTGCGCCGGCTGTCGAGCTGCCGGGCTGGACCCTGATCTGCAGATTGGCTGCGACTGGACCGTTGTTCTGCACTTCAAAGGTCTGGGCTGCAAGGACACTCTGCAGCACTCCAAAAGAGGCGGCAGCGGGATTTAGGGTGACGTTCGGCGCCATCGCGCTGCCCACGTTCAGCTTACCCGCTCCGACTGAGGTCACGCCGGCAGTCTGACCGCCGTCAGTAACGTCCTGGGTCGCGGTATTCACCAGCGCGGATTTAATCTGCCACGGCTGCCATCCCGGATGGAGCTGCTTGACCAATGCGGCGGCGCCGGAGACCATGGGAGTCGAAAAGCTGGTTCCGTTCGATACCGTGTAGCGCAACGGGCTATAGAGTTCGCCACTGGGATCGTAATCCTGGGCCGCCAGGAAAAGATTGGTTCCCACGGCTGTCATGTCGGGCTTGATGGCCGCGGTCCCGATCGCCGGGCCGCGCGACGAGAAGGACGCGACGGTATTGTAATTGGTCACATCCACTGGCGTGAAGCCGTTCGATGCGGTTATCCATCGGTGCGAGTTGGTGGTCGCCGCTACTGCGATGGAACTTGGCGCGATGGCCGGAGTGCTCACCGAGGCGAGGGTCGGATAGAGGATTCCCGCGCCGCCTTCGTTGCCTGCCGCGACGACCACCAGCAGACCCAGACTGGTCGCATTTTCGACGGCTTGGGATAGAGTGTCGCAGGGCACTCCCGAGGCTTCGCCGCAAGCGGCGCCGGAATCCAGCGCTCCGGTGAGCGCAGGGCCGCCGAGCGAAAGATTGGCAATGTCCATAGCGTCCGCGATGGCGTCTTCGAGCGCCTGAATGACAGCGTCTTCGGACGCGGAATCATTCACGCCGGGAGAGCCGAAGATCTTATAGTTGCCGAGAAAAGCTTTGGGCGCGAGGCCGGTGATGGTGTCACCTGGACCGGTGTTCGTCTCTCCGCCGGCGACCATGGCTACGGCGGTTCCGTGGCCCTGGTGATCGCGCGGGGAGTAATCGTCGGGCCGCGAATCCAGGGCCGGATCCGGAGGGCTCCCGGCAGCCTGTTGCCGGATATAGCTGCGCGCCACGATCACTTTGTTATTGGTAAAAGCACAATCTTCCGGTTGGCAAATGGGATAACCGGGAGGCGGAGTCAGTAGTGGGTCCTGAAAAGCAGGATGGGTCTGATCGATGCCGGAGTCGATTATCGCGATCTTCACGCCGAGCCCTGCGTTCGAAACTCCTCCAAAGAAATCCCACGCTGCCGAAGTGTTGACCAGTTGCTCCGCGTGGTCGAGCGCGGGTTTGAGGAGCGGCAGAAACGCTACGCGCCGTACGCCCGGCACACGGGATAACTCCGCGGCTCGCGAAGGGTCCGCCGCTACGTATACGGCATTCACTAATACTTGAGAAGCGCCGGTGACGTGGAAGTTTCTGCGGAGCAACTCGCCGCGCAGCGTGTCTTGCTTCCCGCGTAGAGCTATCCGGGCGGCTACGACTTCAGGTCCAATACCGATTCGCACAACCGATCGGGACGCGGCCGCGGGAGGATCCTGCAACAGCAGAGCATAGCGATTCAGCGTCCGTGCCGCCACAGGAACGCAGAGGAGCAGAAGCGCAAACGTAAGGCGCCAGGGCATCAGCGAAACCATAACGTCCACACTGCTGCGGTCAAGGCATGCGTCACCATACTGGCCCGAATACTCCCGGCCTCCCGATAGGCCCAGCCGTAAAATAATCCCGCCGGAGTGGCCAGGGCAACCATGTGCCAGTTTGGAAACATGTGGCCGAAGTTCAAATGCGACAGGCCAAACAAGGCGGATGCGCTCACCAGACCGGGCCAGAACCCCAGGACTTTCGACAACTGCTGCTGCAGTACGCCGCGAAATCCAAACTCTTCATAGAACGCTGTAGCCACGTAGAATCCAATGAATACAGGTACCGCGGTCCAAAGCGCCAGGGGAGCGGTGCGGGTCTTCATGTGCAATAGCCAGACCAGCGCGAACCCCACCGGAAGGAAGAACACGAAAGCCCGCACTCCGAGCCAGGCTTCGCGGCGCGTGGGGATCATGCCGGGATTGACGCCTTGCATCCCTCGCAACACCAGGATGGCCAACGCAGCTACGTGGACCAGCATAAGATTTCCCAGAATGTAGACGGGCTCCTTCGGCAGCGGTGACCAATAGATCCGGCTCATGATCTTGCTGATCATGACGGCCGTGGGAGCCGCGAGAAACAGTAGATCGCTCCAAATTGCCGGCGGGACGACCAGGTACCAGAACGCGAGGGTGACGGCGAGGCCGGCGAGCCGATAGAAGTCCAACGCGTTGAAGCATCCGGTCGGCAGGCTGTATATCAAATACGGCAGAACTGCTGTCGCCGCCAGTAAGCCGGCGAATACCCAGCGTCCCATTTGCGCGGCCTTCGCACGCACGCTTTCGAAGAATGGGGCGAGGTAGAGTGGCGCCTCGATCAGAAACGCAGCTATGATCGGGATAGCGATTCTATTCGCGACTCCCCGCATGCGCGCGTACTCTGCACCAGCCGCTATCATCAACAGCCAAGTCACCGCGACCGAGCACAGATATGCACGCAGGCTCGGCTCGATTTCCCGCGGGCGCCCTTCCGTCGTCTTTTTGCTCACCGTTTCAATCTGCATTCTATCCGCGCAAGAGGCTCCGCCCGGGCTGGCACGCAAGGTCGCTCATCGTGAAAGCGCAACACAAGCCGAACGTAACCAGTATGCCTACCGCCAGACCGTAAGGCTACAGGAACTCGACAATCACGGCGCCATGTCCGGTGAATACCGTGAGGTACGGGACGTGATCTTCTCTCCCACGCACGAACGCACTGAGCAGATGGTGGGGTCACCCGTCCTCACCCTCAAGCATCTCATTCTGACCGACGAAGACTTTCAGGACATCCGCGAGATCCAACCGTTCGTCCTTACCGATGACAGGTTGTTCCTCTACGAAACCACGTTCCGCGGCGACGAGCCGGTCGACGGGATGGACTGCTGGGTCTTGCAGATCCGGCCGCGCCAGATCCTGGACAAACAGCGCCTCTTCGACGGAATGCTCTGGGTCAAGAAAGACGACTATTCGGTGGTGAAGAGCGAAGGACAGGCGGTTCCCCAGATTCAAACCACCAAGCAGGAAAATCTGTTTCCGCGCTTCACCACGATTCGCCACCCGATAAATGGCTTCTGGTTTCCCACCCTCACTTCTGCCGATGACACTCTCTACTTCCGGACTCAAGCTCAGCGGGAACGTCTGACCATTCACTATTCGGAGTACAAGAAGTTCGGAGTGGCATCGAGCATCACGTTCGAAAAGCCTTAAACATTGGGCCACGAATGCACACGAATGCACACGAATAAGAAAGAATGGGTCACAACGTGACCTTGCTTATCGGAGCTTATCGGATCGCCCCGTAGCATCCGAAAGCAAATGTGTGCTAACCGAACCGGTCAAAAGGGTGAGCGGCGGCGTTGCGAGGATGAGCGAAGTCCGGTACTGATGGCTGGCGGCTCTGACGCTCCGCCTTGCCGCCTGTCACTCCTCAGCAAGTCAAAACCGCGACGGCTGGTTTGGCAAAACCACGCTGCCGCCTCGTCAAACTCTGGTTTTCGACAACTTCTCAGAACCCTCATCGCTCGATCCGGCAATCGCGGATAGCACGGCCGATTTCGGCTGCCATAGGCTACCGGCGGGCCCGCCTTTCAGCCGCTAACCGCGGGACAGACCGCGGTCTGATGTGTCTGAAACTCACGCCTTTGCCTCCGCGAGCGAAGCTTGGCTGCAGTTTCTGGAGAGTCCAGGAACGTCACCTGAGTTCTTTTTCCGCCTTTGACCCATTACCCAAGCCCCTTCCAGAACTCCCAGGTGCGTTTCGCGGCGACTTCCCAACGGAAATTCTCCGCTCTTTTTCTTCCGCGCTGGCCCAGTTCCCGCCGCAGGTCCGAAGATTCGAGCACTTTTCCCAACGCAAGCCGGATGCTTTCGACGCTACGGGGATCAGCGTATTCGGCGGCATCACCCGCGATTTCCGGCAACGAGGAAACGTTCGACGTCACCACCGCTACACCGGATGCCATAGCCTGCGCCACCGGGAACCCGAAGCCTTCATAGAGCGACGGATAGGCGAGCGCGGCCGCTCCCGCAGTTAGCCCGGCGAGATCCAGTTCGTCGACATAGCCGAGATACCGCACTCCATCCCGACTCTGGTTCAACGCCGCCATGGTTGCGTCCGAAGCCCAGCCGATCGGCCCGGCGAATACCAGGTCAAAGTGTTCCCGCAGATCTTGGCGCAGCGCCACCCACGCGGTCAATAGACGATCGGTATTCTTGCGTGGCTCAACGGTTCCCAACGAGAGCACGTAGGGCCTGGTGAGCCGCAGTTTGGTCCGCACGCGATCGATTTCCGGTGCTGGGACATCGAAAAAATGGGACGCTACTCCGGGGTGGATGACGACAATCCGGTCCTCTCGAATTCCCAATACCTGGATCGCATCGCGCCGGCTGTTCTCGGATACCGCGATCAACCCGTGCGCCCGCTTAAGCACTTTTTCCGAGAAGTTGGCGTCGGCCCGCACGTTGGCCGCAGAATGGAATTCCGGTGTCAGCCAGCAGGTCATATCGTGGATAGTGGCCGTGAGGATGGTGTTGACCGGAGGGTTCCGACACTGGTTGGAGCAGTGAAAAATATCGATGTTGCGGCTCATCAGTTTCCACGCTGGATTGTGCGGGATGTTGGCGAAGTGGAGCGCCGCAACGCGGACAGCGGTAGAGAGATAGGGCAGTGGCGAACGCTCGTGATGGTAGTCAGCGGGAAGCGAAAGAAATGGAAACAGCCGCACGTCGCCGGCGCCTGGGTCCTGTCGTAGCGCTTTGATCCATTCGTATGTGTACGTCTTGACGCCGGCGCTCCGAAGCAGGAGCGAAGTTGCGTCGATCATCACACTCAACATGCGTTCAGCAAGCACTCAGGTTACACTATGGCCCGCGATCTCCCAGTGGAGGTAGGCGAATGTCCCATCGTGCCGCACGTATTCACGAGGCACTCTCTCCTTCATAACGCAGTATAATCGTCGGCAGCTATGAACGAGAAAATTGATCGCCGGTGTTTTCTGGCCGCCGCGGGACTCAGCGCGCTCTCTGCGGCGCGTGCGGATGAAAAAGTAGTGCGCGAGCCCGGAGTCAAGCTTAAATTGGGACTCAACGCGTACTCTTTCGACAAGCAACTGAAGGATGGAAGCATGACACTTGCCGATGCGGTGCATTTCTGCGCGCAGCAAGGAGTGGATGCGATCGACACGACGGGCTATTATTTTCCGGGCTATCCCAAGGCGCCGCCTGACGACTACATCTATAACCTGAAACGCACCGCGTTTGTCAACGGTGTGAGCATTAGCGGCACCGGCGTCCGTAATGACTTCGCTGTGGCGGATGCGGCCGCGCGCAATGCCGACGTCCAGATGGTGAAGGACTGGATCGTGGTAGCAAGCAAACTGGGCGCACCGGTGATCCGCGTCTTCTCGGGACCGAAGCGCCCGGAAGGCCATAGCTTCGATGAGGCCGTGGAATGGATGGTCGGCGATTTCAAGGAGTGCGCGGCATTCGGCAAACAGCATGGGGTGGTGGTGGGTCTGCAGCAACACAACGATTGCCTGAAGACCGCCGACGAGACGATTCGCGTGATTAATGCCGTGGATTCGGAGTGGTTCGGCTCGATCCTCGATATCGGCAGTTTGCAGCAGGGCGATCCGTATACGGAGATTCAGAAACTGGTGCCGTATGCGGTCTCCTGGCAGATCAAGCAAAACGTCGGACGCAATGGCAAACAGGAGCCGACCGACCTCGGGAAAATCAAGGCGATCATCGACCGGTCAGGGTATCGCGGATACGTGCCGTTTGAAGCTCTGGGCGCCGGGGATCCGCGACCTAAGATTATTGCGTTCCTGGAAAAGATCCGGAAGGAATTTGGTCTGTAATAGCCTGAATATTTGCCGCCGGTACACGCGGATACAGAAAGCCGGATGATCCGCACGATTTAGCGGTAGAGCGGCAGCAGGTAATGTACAGCGAGGGCTCTCAGGGGGTTCAGAATCGTCCCGAAGTATTGCCAGCCGAGAAGCAGCGCGAGAAATGAGAACCTGCGGATGCGGGCGCCGAAGTCAAACAGATGCAGCGCAGCGCTTTCGGGTAGAAAAAGCGCCAGTACGGTAAATCCGTCGAGGGGAGGAATGGGGATCAGGTTGAAGATGCCCAGCAGCAGATTCAGGCTGAACAGGATCCTCAAAAAAAACTCGATTCCGCCGGCTTGGTCCGATTCCCGAAAGAAGCCGGTAAGGGAGCCCAGATTCAAAAATGCGGCTGCGATCAGCATCAGGCTGAAGTTGGCCATGGGTCCTGCGAGGGACATCATCGCAGATCGCCGGGGATGGCGCCTGGCCCAAAGAGGATCGTAGGGAGTGCTCGCCCAGCCGATCATAAAACCACCGGCTGCGTAGCACAGGAGCGGCATGAGAATCATGCCCATGGGTTCGCGGCGGACGTGCGGCAAAGGATTGAGAGTCACCTGGCCGCTGTCGAAAGCCGTTAGATCGCCCCCTTTCTTGGCGGCGAGCGCGTGGGCCGCTTCATGACAGGTGGTCGAGAAGAGAAAGATGACGAACTGTATCAGGCCGTCGGTGAGTTCTTTAGGGTCCAAGGGAGTGGTCCCATTGTCGCACCTGATGGGATAAGACCGGTAGTTACTTCACCTCCGGGTCGGTGAGGCTCGCTGGTTCCTGGCCGTAGTGATTATGGATGGTGAGGGACTGATCGGAGAAGAAGGTCCGCGTGCCGGTGGTCCCGAAGGCATCCGGGTTGGCATTGATCGTATAGCCGGTGGGCGTGATGGTCAGAACGTACTTGTAGCCGCTCCCTTCGCCAGTGGCGGCGAGTCCCGCGGGAATCAGATCTGCTGCGGCGGGTCCTGGTGCGCCGCTCGCCGGTGGCCCGAGCGCCGTTAGGGTTTCCGCAAATTTTCCGAATTGCGAGAAGTACTGGGCTTGGGCCGTGTGAATCGTGGTGATGGTTTTCATGGCTGCCATCTCTTGCGCGAACATGCGGGCTCGTCCGAGCCGGGGAAGCGCGATTGCCAGGATGATCAAAATGATCGCGATGACAATCAGCAATTCGATCAATGAGAAGCCGGCCTGTCGGCGGGACATCCGTTTTACGGTACGATTCACGATATTCTCCACCTCAAGAGTGTATGACGAAAGCCGGAGGCGATTCGTTGAGCTCATTTCACGAGCGGATCGGACGCGGTCGCCGGCTCGGAGCCGTAGTGATTGTGGATCCCGCTACTTGCGCCTGCGGGGCTTGCGTTGATGGCATAGCCGTGGGCGATCGGCGACAGGGTGAACTTGTAGCCATCTCGTTCGCCGGTTCGCGCAAGTTGGCGGAGGGTGTCGTCCGCGGATGTGAGTTCCTCGAAGGAGCCGGCGAATCTGCCGAACCGGCTGAAATGCTGCGATCCGGTAGCGAACACCGTCAGAGTCTTTATCGCGCCCAGTTCGTGCGCAAATTGAGTCGATCTTCCACAGCGGATCGGGGCGACCGCCACGCAGCAGGTCGATAGCGATGAGACATTTCCCAGAGCCCCTCGCAAATGGATGACGAAGCGATAGGGTCAATCGTGGATGTATTCGCGACTGTGGCGCGTGGCGTGTAACAGACGCATGCGGCGAAGAAAAGCCGGGAGCAGGTCGAGATGGAGGGCGTTGGCACCGTCGGAAAGAGCGTTAGCGGGATCGTTGTGGACTTCGACGAACAATCCGCTCGCGCCTGCCGCTACGGCTGCCGAGGCGAGCGTCTCGATGAACTGCGGCTGTCCTCCGGAGGACGCGCCTTTTCCGCCGGGGAGTTGCACGCTATGCGTGGCGTCGAAGACCACCGGCCAGCCGGCATCGAGCATGATCCGGATCCCGCGCATATCGACTACCAGATTGTTGTAGCCGAAAGTCGATCCGCGCTCGGTCAGGATGATGTTGTTATTACCAGTGGAGGCGACTTTTTCCGCAGCGAAATGGATGTCATGCGGGGCAACGAATTGGCCCTTCTTGATGTTGATGATGCGTCCAGTGCGGCCGGCTTCGAGCAGCAGGTCAGTCTGGCGGCAGAGGAACGCGGGGATTTGCAGGATATCGACGACTTCCGCCGCCGCTGCCGCCTGCGCGGGTTCGTGGATGTCGGTCAGGATCGCATGGCCTTTAAGCTTGAGCCCGCCGAGGATGCGCAGTCCTTCTGCTAGTCCGGGGCCGCGGTATCCGGAGAGGCTGCTGCGGTTGGCCTTGTCAAACGAGGCTTTGAAGATGAAAGGTCCTGCGATGCGGCCGACGGCTTCCGCCATGTAGTGGACGTGGGCCTCGCTCTCGATGACACACGGTCCGGCGATCAGGCCGAGGCTGCCGGGACCAAATGTTACGGGTCCAGTCAGGGTTGGGACTGACAGGCTAAAGCCTGTCACACAAGCTGCCTGGCAGTCTCTTCGCGGATGGCATCCTGGGCGGCTTGCAGACGGCGCTGGCGATGTGCATACGCGGCTCCGATAAACGATCGGAAGAGCGGATGCGGTTCCATCGGTTTGGATTTGAACTCGGGATGAAACTGGCAGCCGAGGAACCAGGGGTGATCCGCAATCTCGCAGATCTCCACGTAGGTGCGGTCGGGGGTCTCGCCGGTGATGCGCAGTCCCGCAGCTTTCAGGGTCTCTTCATACTCACGGTTGAATTCGAAGCGGTGGCGATGACGTTCGCTGATTTCGCGTGTTCCGTAGGCCTGCCGCGCGAAGCTGCCTTCGGCCAGGACACAAGGCCACGCGCCCAGACGCATGGTGCCGCCGAGTTCGTCTACGCCTTTCAGTTCGCGGAGCTTGAATATTACGCGATGCGGCGTCGCGGGATCGAATTCGGTGGAATCGGCGCGGTCGAGTCCGGCCATGTGGCGGGCGAACTCGATCACCATCGTCTGCATGCCGAGGCAGATGCCAAAGTAGGGAACCCGGTGCTCGCGGGCGTAGCGGATGGAGCGAATCATGCCCTCGATGCCGCGTTTGCCAAAGCCGCCGGGAACCAGAATCCCGTCGTAGCCTTCGAGTTGCCGCTCCCAGTCGGGACCCTGCACGCCTTCGGCTTCAATCCAGTGGATCTTAAGCTTCAACCCGTGGGCCAGCGCGCCGTGGCTCAACGCTTCCTTCAGGCTCTTGTAAGAATCTTCGTACTCGACATACTTACCCACCAAGCCGATAGTGACTTCGTCGCGCGGATTCTCCATGTGGCTGACCATGGAACTCCACTGGCTGAGGTTGCGCGGGCCGGCATCCAGTTTGAACTGTCGCAGGATGATTTCGTCCACACCTTCGGCGGCGAAGGTGAGCGGAATCTGGTACACCGATTTGACGTCACGCGCGGTGATGACCGCGGCGGGGTCGACGTCGCAGAAGAGACCGATCTTTTCCTTCATGTCGGGCGGGATAAAACGCTCGCAGCGGCAGAGCAGGATGTCGGGCTGGATACCGAGCGCGCGGAGTTCCTTGACGCTGTGCTGCGTGGGTTTGGTCTTGAGTTCCTGCGCGGCGGCAATCCACGGGACCAGCGTGACGTGCACGAAGATGCAGTTCTCGCGGCCCTGTTCGTGACGGATCTGCCGAATGGCTTCGAGGAAAGGGAGCGATTCGATATCGCCGACCGTACCGCCAATCTCGACGATCACCACGTCCACGCCTTCGGAAACCTTGCGCACGCCGGCCTTGATCTCGTTGGTAACGTGCGGGATCACCTGCACGGTCTTGCCGAGGTAGTCGCCGCGCCGCTCGCGCTGGATGATCTGCTCGTAGATGCGGCCCGAGGTGAGATTGTTGGCGCGTGTTAGCCGGGCGTGGGTGAAGCGCTCGTAATGGCCCAGGTCGAGATCGGTCTCGGCGCCGTCGTCGGTAACGAAGACTTCTCCATGTTGGAACGGACTCATGGTTCCCGGATCCACGTTGAGATACGGGTCGAATTTTTGCAAGGTGACTTTGAGGCCACGGCTCTCGAGCAGGCAGCCAATGGATGCGGCTGCGATTCCCTTTCCGAGAGACGAGACCACGCCGCCGGTTACGAAGATGTATTTCGCCATTATTTTGTTCCGCCCTGACTCCCAAGTAAAACTGCTTCGAACAATTGTGAAACTCTTGCGAGATCCTCCGGTGTATCGACGCCAAGCGATTCGTATTCAGTCTCGACTACGCGAATTTTGAAACCGTTTTCCAGTGCGCGCAGTTGCTCGAGGCGCTCAGCTTCCTCAAGCGGACCGATGGGCAAATCCGAATACCGCAACAAAAAGTCGCGGCGGTAGACGTAGAGCCCTATGTGTTTATGGTGGACTGCGGCGGAGCCCCCGGTGAGGGGGCCGCGCAAGTAAGGAATGGTGGACCGGGAAAAGTAGATCGCGTTCTGGAAACGGTCGGTCACGACCTTGACGACGTTAGGATCTTCTACTTCGCGCGGGTCTTCGATCTTCTTTTTCAACGTGCCCATTTGGATGGCGGGCTCGTGGGTGAGGGGGAGGATAGCGGCGTCGATGGCGGCGGGATCGATAAGGGGTTCATCGCCCTGGATGTTGACGATGAGTTCGGCGTCACTGGTGGAGGCGACTTCGGCGACGCGATCGGTACCAGAGACATGGTCGGAGCGCGTCATCTTGACCGAAGCGCCAAAACTGCGGGCGGCGTCGTAGATGCGCTGGTCATCGGTGGCGATGACAGCATCAGTCAGGTAGCGCGCTATCTTCACCCGCTCCCAGACGTGCTCCAGCATGGTTTTGGAACCAAGGGTGGCGAGGGCTTTACCGGGAAATCGGGAAGAGGCGTACCGGGCTGGAATCACTCCCAGGATTCTGCGTGGCACACAAAAGTCTACCATAGTTGGGTAGCGCGGCGTTGCAGAGGAGACTAAACATTCAAGGACGGCCGCGGGGGACAGCACGAAGCGTGAGGATGATACCCGGGGCCTGCTCTTCTAAGGGCAGGTAGGATCCGTCGTAATCCGATCGGCAAAGAATGTTCGGTCAGGTCCCGGAACTCGCGCCGACGCAGAATATTCTCGAAGCTTACGAGAAACTCTCCAGAAACAGCGCCGTTCGGAGGCTGCTCTGCGGCCGGCAGATCACAAAAAACGATGGTCTGCTCCACGGGGGCCGGTGACTGGCTGGCAGTTTCAGACCCTTTGGAGCGCGCCGTCGCGGCGTGTTCGTTCGGCTGAAAGGCGACTGGGGGCATTATAAGCAGCAGTTCCGCGATCTGATAGCGAAGCGCCGGATCGAAAAAATTGCTTCGCGCCAGTTGTTTGACGGCGGGTGTCTTTTGTGCCTCGAAGAAAAGCCGCACCACCGCCATCGCCGTTTGGTCGCGGAGTATCTTCGCGAGAAATGGGGCGATGTGGAGCATCTGTTGTAGCCGGGACACTTCATGGAACGGCCGCCGTCGCTTGACGCGAAGCCAGTGCTTCCGCTTGCGGCAACGTGACGAGGCCGTCCCGCGCGGTCGAGGCGAACCGCCCCACAGTCAGTAGGCGAGACTCCGCGCTCCCTCCGCCGCATAGTTACTCTGGATGTTTGCGCCGTCTCGCCACGATCAAGAAAAGAAGAGCAGCTGCGAAGATGGCACACACTAACCGGATGGTTGAACTATCCATTATCTTTCTCCTTTGAACCCGGACAAGAGCTTTCAGTGCGATGTGCTCCAATGTCCTGTTCTGCTCTTCTATCGGCAGATTTCGGTCTGAGCTTTAGACGTTTTCAAAGAGAATTCATCATCGGCAGAAGATCGCGGACGATCCGGACAACCACCGGCCCGACGGTTATTACAAAGAGCGACGGCAGAATAAAAAAGAAGATGGGGAAGACCAGTTTGACACTCAGTTGAGCCGCCTTCTCCTCGGCTCGCTGGCGGGCTTGGATCCGGAGATGGGTCGAATACGTGCGTAAGGTTTGGGCTACACTGGTCCCGAATCTGTCGGCTTGGATCAGCACTGCGGTTAGCTCTTTGACATCCTGGACTCCCGTTCGGGCCGCCAAATTACGCAGCGCTTCGGGTCTCGATTTTCCGGCACGCGTCTCGAAGTTGATCATCGACAGTTCCTGGCTCAACTCCTGATGGGCCCTGCCTAGTTCGCGGGAGACATGGAGGATGGCTTGGTCCAGTCCGAGACCCGACTCGACGCAGATTGTGAGCATATCGAGCATATTCGGCAGGGCGCGTTGGATGGTTCTCGCTCTTCTTCGGATCATCAGACGGAGAAATTCACTGGGCAGAAAAAAGCCCGCCATGGCTCCTCCGAGTGCGGCCATGATCAAGGTTGAGGTATCTGTGTCCTGCAGCAGGCAGACACCGGTGAGCGCGAGCGAGAGAATTGCCGAGGCTAGCCCTCGCGACCCGTTATAAAGATTGAGAGCGTTGGATTTGCGGAAACCGGCACGCGCCAATTGCTGGATAGCACATTCCCGATCCTTATCGCGACTGCCCATCCTCCGTCCGGCCGCGTCAATCAGGGCGCGGAGGCTCGATTTCAGGGGTTGGCGAGCTCGCGAGGCCGGTGCTGAGGTCCCGGTGAGGCGTTCGATCGCCGCTTTTGGCCTAATCCAAAACTTCACCCCCACCGCGATTCCGAAGACTACGGTAATGGCGAACAACATGGACGTCAGCACCAGTACCATGTCAAACCTCGATGGTTACGATCTTCCTGATCACAACGTAAGCGAGGATCTGCAAAGCTACCGATCCCGACAGCATCTCGAGGCCGAGGGTGGTATGTAAGAAGAAGTTGCTGTACTCCGCATTCACCACAAACATCATGGCTCCGACGATGATGGGTATAGCCGAAAGCGCTTGCGCCGTCATCCGCCCATGGGCTGAGATCGCCTTGACCTTGCCTTTTAACTTGTAACGCTCGCGAATGACTTCGGCCAGGGTATCGAGGATTTCGGTGAGATTTCCGCCGGTCTTGCGCTGCAACACTACCGCAGAGACGAAGAACTGAACGTCGATCAGGTGGACGCGCGAGGCCAGTCGGGTGAGCGCCGCATCGAGGGGCATACCCAGATTCTGCTCCTCAAAAACGCGCCGGAATTCGCCGGCTAAGGGCTGCTCAAATTCGTGGTGCAGCATTTCGAGCGAAACCGAGAATGCATGTCCGGCACGCATGGAACGGGCGATGAATTCGAGCGCCCCTGGAAACTGCGATTCGAACAAAGCCAGGCGCTTACGCGCGGCACGGCGTAGCAGTTGGATCGGGAGCGCGGCTGCGAGAACCGCGGCCGGTAATGCCAGGGCCGCCACCCAGCGTTCTCCGGCAAACAGAGTCGCGCCTCCGGCGACAATGGCCGCTAGCGCGCACTGCTTTTGAATGCGCTGAGGCGTAGCTGACAGCCCAGCACTTTCTATCAGCAACTGGAGCTTCTCATTGATTCGCAGATACGGCCCAAGAGTGCGTAACCAACGCGGCTCGCTTCGGTCCGCGGTACGGATCAGCGACGGGGCGTCGGACTCCGCGAGTCTCTCGGCTTCGGTTTCCACGCCGAGCCGTCGCCGAACCCTGGTGACTTCGGACGATCTGACGCGCTGCTGGAAAAAGTAGTAGGCAAAAGTCGTGATGGCAAACGAGAGGAGAAGGCTGAACAGCGCGATGAACATAGTCTTCGGAAGGCCCTAAATGGGCATGTCCCCCTCAAACATCTGGGTGGGTAGAGATATACCTTGGGCCATCATCTTCTCCACAAAACGGGGCCTGATGCCGTTAGCCCGAAAACGTCCCAGCACCTTGCCGTCCTGGTTGAGGCCGAGCCTTTCCACGAAAAAAATTTCCTGCAGTGTGATCACTGACCCTTCCATTCCTGAGACTTCTGTAATGCTGGTGACCCTCCTCGATCCGTCGCTCAGTCGGGCAGCCTGAACAAAGAGATGAATCGAGGATGCAATCTGTTGGCGAATCGAAGTCATCTGCATGCCAGAATTCGCCATCGAAACCATTACCTCGAGGCGCGATACGGCCTCCCGCGGGCTGTTGGCATGGATAGTCGTCAGCGAGCCGTCGTGGCCCGTATTCATGGCCTGTAGCATGTCGAGGGCTTCCTCGCCACGGACCTCGCCGATGACGATCCGGTCCGGGCGCATGCGGAGGCTGTTGATCAGGAGTTGCCTCTGTCGGATTGCGCCCTGACCCTCAATGTTCGCCGGGCGCGTTTCCAGACGAGCGACGTGAGGCTGCTTTAGTTGCAGTTCCGCGGCGTCTTCGATGGTGATGATCCGTTCGTGCGGCGGAATGAATGCCGACAGGGCATTCAAGAGAGTCGTTTTACCCGCTCCCGTACCGCCGACAATCACGATGTTCAAGCGGGCCTTGACAGCGGCCTCGAGCAGTTGCATCATGGCCGGCGAAATCGCGCGCTTCTCCACGAGGTCCTGAGGACTCAGCTTGTCCCGCGAGAAACGTCGGATCGAGAGCAGCGGACCGTCCACGGCGAGAGGAGGAATAATCGCGTTCACGCGAGATCCGTCCAAAAGACGGGCATCCACCATGGGGTTTGATTCATCGACTCTGCGTCCGACTTTCGAGACGATGCGGTCGATGATCCGCATGAGATGCTGATCGTCACGAAACTGGAGTTTGGTCAACTCCAGTCGACCAGCGCGTTCCACGTAGACGGTCCCGGCCCCATTGACCAGGATGTCGGAAATAGAAGGATCGTCGAACAGACACTCCAGCGGACCGAGACCAAAAATCTCATCGAGCACCTGGCCTGCGATCTGCTCGCGCTCCAGCGCGTTCAGCAGCGCAGGTTCGCCGTCAATCAAAGAGAGGAGCGCCTGTTGGACCTCCTGCCGAACCCTGCGTTCGTCGGTCGCGGCCAACGCTTCTACGTTGATCTTGTCCAGAAGCTTGCGATGCAGGATGAATTTCAGTTCCTGGACCTCGGGCCGCAACAGGCGGCTCTCCCTCTGGGTCCGGAGCGGAGCCGGTCCGGGGATGGGTGGCGGTTCGGACGGAAGATAGGATGAGGACGTGCTCATTTTCTTTTCGCTCCGGGTTCCGGTGAAGGCTTGCCCGCCGTCCGCGGCAGGAAAGGTACCGGCATCTCCGGCACGGCGGCGGTAGTTCCCTGGGCCAGAGGTGTGCGGACTTCAGGCGTTACGACGATAATCAGTTCGGTTTTGGAGCGGACGATGGAATGGCTGCGAAACAGAGCGCCCAGCAGAGGAATGTTGCCGATGCCTGGAATTTTCGAAAGGTTTTGGGTTACACGATCATCCAACAGACCTGCGATCACGAAGCTCTGGCCCGCGTTCAGCTCGACTTCGGTTTCAATCTTACGTGTCGACAGTGCGGGAACATTGAAGCCTGAAAGAACGATTCCATTGGCTGTGTCAATAGTGGAGACTTCCGGCTGCACGTGCAGCTTGATGGTGCCGTGCGGAGTCGTGGTTGGAGTGAAATTCAACCGGATGCCATACTCTCGAAACTGGATGGTGATGGCGCCCGCGACTGCACCGCTTTGTGGCACCGGTACGGGAAACTCTCCTCCGACGGTAAAGTGCGCCTCTTTTCCGTCAGTCGTGACCAGATCCGGCTGAGCCAGAATTTGCAGGACCCCCTTCGACTGAAGCGCCTGAATGGTCGCGGCGAGGTTCAGGTCCGGCCGGAAAGCAAAGATGTTCAGCGTGTTTGCCAGGTTGAAGGTCGTGCCGGCACCAGCCGCTAACGGAGACGCCGAACCCGGAGAGAACTGCCCCGTCGATATCTGTCCCGGAGTATTCCCTGCCCCGGTAGATATGAGGTTGACGCCAAAGGACTCCGAGGCCGTTCGGTCGAGTTCGGCGAAGAGTACGTGCAGGGCTATCTGTTTTTCCTCGCCGAAGGCCTCAACGCTACTGACCACACTCTGGGCGAAGGGTTTTAACACTGCCAACGCCCGCTCTGCGGTAGACGCCTTGCGAGTTTGCCCTAATAGCACCAGGGCCTCTTTGGTTCCACTGACCGTCAGCTTGTCATCGGGGAAGGCCTGGTTCAGCAGCTTCTGGATAGGCGCGAGATCGAACTCCACGGTGACCGGAATGGATTCGTTTCCGCCGGACTGCAGCCAGACCGCCAAGGTGGCTTGCCCTGCGCCCTTCGCGTTGACAATGATCTCGTGCGCGTCGATGACGGCCACATCCGCCACTTCGGGGCTACTGGTATAGACGCGAGTCACTTCGGTGGAGAAATCGAGGATCTTGCCCTGGCCAATGGTGAGTTCGAGCGCACGGGGAAGCTCCGCGGCACCTGCGTGGCAGAGCAGCGACGCAAAGAGAAGGGTCGCAACTCTAATCCAGGAGATAGGACGCATAGAGCGGCTCCTTCACTTTTTCGATTTGGGTTTCGCCGCTCTGTGTCACGGGAGCCTTAGCTCCACCAGGTTTAGTTTGGACAGGCTTTGGTTCCGATCCGATCGGGGCGTCCGATCGCGTAGTGCCCCGAATCACTTCGACCGTCCGCGGCCGCAGCGGTTCCGGAACCGCGGGAGCGATCAATACGGCTGGCTTTGGCGGAGGCTGGGTTGTTGAGGACGTCTTTTCGGACGGTCGGCTTCCGCCATTCCGTGGGGAGCGGTCGACGGATCCATATATCGCCGTCAGATGGGCGCCAGCGGTCGGTTCTGTTTTGTTGTCGGAGGAGTTTCGAAGCACCAGTTGGATCCTTCCCTCTCCACTCGTCAAAGTGAGGATTTCGGCTTCGTCCGGCCGTACTTGTAACGTAACTACCTGGGCGTTGATTACCTGGCCTTTGGGCTCGGGTTGCAAAACCTGGCCTGCCGAAAGGACCAACACATTCTGAAGAACCGTGCGGGTCACACTGTCATCCATATTGGGCAACCGCCCAGACGCCAGAACATCCACCCGCATGCCGGGCTGAATGAAACCTGCCACACCGATCACATCGTTGACCCGCACTGCAACTGCGCGGTATCCGGCCGGTATCATGGGCGCCAGTCCAGGTCCGTTTCCGGGCGAGGCCAGGCGGCTGGCCGCCACCGGCTCGCCTTTCAATATGGTGTTGATGACCACCCGGTCCTTAACTCCGTCCATCCCCTCGAACGAATTATGGGGCGCGAGTTCTTGCGGTACCGAGGCGACGCGAAGATCCTGGGGCCGGACGACGGTGCCGACGGCCAAATCTGCCGTCGCTACCACGACGTTGCGAGTGGCTACTCTCGCAGACTGGCTGCCTGAGGAGACGCCAAGAACCTTGTAAGACAACAGCGCGATAGCACACGCCAGCGCCAGGCTGGCCAGACCGACGATGAGAAATCGGCCGAACACTATTTTGCTCCGATCTGGCTGGCAGCCACTAAGAGGCTCCCGATCACAATAGCCGGCGCATATGGGACCGCCGCACACGATGCCTGACCGCGGAGCCATTGGCAGACCAGAAACAGAAGCGACGTCACGGCGCCCGCCACGGCCACCAGCACGAGCGCTGGAAGCACGCCCTGGGCTCCAATCAGTGCGCCAAAGCTGGCCATCAGCTTCACGTCACCTCCGCCCATTCCTCCCAGCAGATAGGGGATAAGAAATGCCGCGAATGCCAGCGTCGCGCCGAGCATCCCGTCCGCCAGGCCAATCCATCCCCGGCTGAATCCGGCAGATAGAATGCCGATGCTGAAGAGGCCTACGGACAGCGCGTTGGGAATCTGACGATGCCGGATGTCCACTGAAACAGCGGCAGTCGACACTGCCGCGGCCAGAGCGAATTTCAGGATCGGGGCGAAGGCAACGCTGGTCATTCTACAAACTCTATCGGCGGTCCTCTCCCATTTGATTAGGGGTGAGTGTAATTTTTGGAAGAGTTCGCTCAAACAAAACCGCCTGTCCGTCCGCGTCCGCCACACGCCATCCGGAACATCTTCGAAGCAGTCCGGCCAATGCCCAAGCTTTCGGGACCAGGGCGAACTCGACGTTATCGCGGTCGAGTATTCCGGGTGAATCCGGCTCCCCGCCCATGAGTTGCTGATAGAGCGTTCCTCGCCAAGGTCCGAAAAAATCGCTGCGTCCGTCGAAAAAGACGCGAACGGAGGGATAAAGCTGAAAGATGAGATAGTCGCTCCATTGATCGGAACTGAAGATTCTCCGCGGAGATCCCGCGCCGGAGGTCAACATATGAGAATTTCTTGCGACCAGGTTCACGGGGAATTTGTTGGGAGGGAAATCGATGCTATGGGACGCGTTGCCCACCGTAAACCCCAGCGTGAGGCAAGCTAGCGCCGGGAAGGCCGTGTAGCCGCTGCACCAGGGCCGCCACGTCAGATTGATCGAATGCAGGGCCCGCAAGAGCGAATCCGGCCCGCAACCTCGAAGCCATTGGTTCCAGCTGTCCTGGATGCAGCTGCCAAGGAAAGGACTGGCTGCCAGACAATATAGCGGTACGTGCCGCACAGCGGTGAGCGACTCGTGGGCCCAAAGAAGGATCAGGCAACCCGGGTAGAATTCCTTCCGCCGCAGCAGCCAGGGTATCGCCGAAACTCCGGCGAGAAGCAGAATTTCGTATTGCAGCAGGCTTTCCGATCGAAAACGAGGCGATTGAAACTCTTCGATGGTGGCTTGGATCCACGCGGACTGAAGATACTCGATCGCGTGCGCGTGCAGCCGCCAGCCATACGGATTCAAGAGGGTTGCCGCGCTGGTGGCTCCCAGCACGAGGGCAGCTCGCATCAAAGTCCGTCGCTTCTGGCTTGCCGGCCGTACGGCTGTCTCGAAAAGTCGCAGCCCGAGCATCGCGAGACCCGCTAGGAAACTGCCGTGACAGTTCGCCCAGACCAGGAAAACGAAAGGTAGGCTCCAAACGAGCCGGCGGGGAGACGAACGATCGCAATCGATGATCCAGGCAACCACCGCAAACAGCAGTAGGCCGATCACGTGCGGGCGGGCAAGATAGTGAATGCTTGACGCACCGGCGGCCAACAACGCTAGGGGAAGAGCGACACAGACGCCCACGGATCGCCAAAGCATGTGGCGTAAGAGTACCGATACCGACGCAGCTATAACGATTCCGCAAAAGATCGTAACCGCCCTCAATCCTCCCTGGCGGAAGAGTGCGGCGAAGAGCACATCGGACAGCCACTCCCATGAAAACCACGGGTGTTCCCCGCATCCGAAAGAGAACGGATCGGAGCGGGGGACGTTTCCGGTATCGATAATGTTTTCTCCATTGCGTATGTGCCAGCCGGTGTCTCCGTCCGCCAGCAGCACCGACCAGCCCTGGCCCGTGGCGAAGAGCCAGATCAGCACGGCCGCGAACAGGATCTCCGGGATGCGGGGAGGACTCACCTGGGATCCATCGGCAGGACAATGGTTTTTCAATAGGCTTCATCGCCGAGGTACGTCAAATGCCCTAAGGTCCTCGCACACCTCAGTACCTTTGATGGATTGATTCTCGAGCGCGCCCCACTTAACATAAGCATCGAGGTTAGCCGATGCATCGGAAATCAGGTTGCTACGCAGCAGGACAGGCCACAAAAAACGATAGTCTGTCCTACGGCAGAAGGCGCGGTTTTGTGGGAATCATGTCTGCGCTGGTGATTACCGGGATGCTGGCGTTCACCGGTCTCGCTTTTGATGTCGGTTACCTTCAGTGGTCGCGGATGAATCTGCAGGGTGCGGCTGACGCTGCGGCAATGGGCGGCTTGCGGGAGTTGGAATTGAGCAGTACAAACCTCATTGCCACCGCAGGACAGAACGATGCTTCGCTCAACGGCTTCACCAACGGAGTCAACAACACTACGGTTACCCTCAACAATCCGCCCGCTTCCGGCAGTTATCAAGGAAATGCAAGCGCAGTGGAGGCGATCGTGACGCGGAATGTGCCGACTTTTTTCATGATGATTCTGGGCCGCAACAGCGTGTCGGTTGCGGCGCGAGCAGTAGCGATGACGACGTCATCATCGGGCAGTATCGGCGGTGTTATCTTCGCGTTGGACCCGACGGCTTCACGAGCCTTCCAGATCGCCGGGGCTACCTCGGTCACCTCAGCCGGAAGTGTGATCGTGGACTCGAACAATAGCCAGGCCTTCGAAATGGAGGGTACAGAGACGCTGTACATGCAGAACCATTCCAAAGTCGGAGTGTACGGGAACTGGCAACTGAACGGGCAAACACAAGTCTGGGACGTGGCTTCCAACGCGAAAACCAATCCTGTACAAATTGCTTCGCGGGTGGCCGACCCTCTGGCGGCCGTGCCCGTACCACCGGCGGGATCGGTGGTGAGCACCCACGCGGTCAGCTACGACATGAATAACAAACCTGCCAACAATACGATGCAGCCGGGGGTTTACTGTGGCGGATTGACGGTCAACAACACCAACGGCGCGACTTTTAAAATGGCACAGGGCACGTTTATTATGGCGGGAGGAGGGCTGCGTTTCCAATCCCAGGCCATCGTCGATGCCACCCCGGGCGTGACGGTTTACAACACGTCTGCCAGTGCAGCGAACATGTGGGGGTGCAGTTCGACGTCCGCCTATTCGCCGGTTTCGGTCAGCGGCCAGGCCACCCTCACGATGAACGCGCCGGTGTCGGGGCCACTTACCGGGATTGCGTTTTTCGAGGATCGCAGCACCGGCGTGACGGGCTCGAATCCGACGGCGAATCCCAACCAGATCGTGGGGGCGTCGAGCATTACGATCAACGGGGCACTGTACTTCCATAACACCGAATTGCTGTTCAGCGGCGCGAATTCGGTCAACGGATACATGGTGATCGTGGCGGATATGTTTGTGATCAATGGCAACTCTTCGTTCGGCAACAACTACTCGTCGCTAAGCAGTTCGAACTATTTCGCGCCCCAATCGACGGGCGGCGGGTTGGTGGAGTGACGCGTGCCCCGGAGATCCAGATTCGAAGCGGGAAACATGCTGATCGAGTTTGCTCTCTCGAGCAGCTTACTGTTTCTTATCATGTTTGGCGTGCTCGACTTTTCGCGCATGTTCTCGAGTGCGTGCGCGGTACAGGGAGCGGCGCGCGCAGGAACGCAGTACGGCATGCTCAGCCCCGCTCATTACAACGATCTTGCGGGCATGCAAAATGCTGCGTTGGCCAACGCCGGCAGCCCGGCCGGTATGGCCGCGACCGCATCCCAGTTCTGCGCGTGCAGCATAGGTGGGGCGCAACAGGGCTGCCCTGCCACTTGTTCGTCGGGGTCTCCGGAGACCTACATCCAGATGGTCGTTTCCATGCCTTATGCCACTACGATTTCTTATCCCGGAATTCCGCAGGTGACCAATCTGTCAGGCAGATCCGTGGTGCGGGTGCAATGACTCAGGAACAGCTCACCGCGCGGTCGCGACGGCGCACCAGCCAGAGAGGAAGCGGATTAATCGAGGGCGCGCTGTGCTTCTCCTCGTTTCTGTTCATCACCTTTGGCGTGATGGAATTCGCGATGGCGGTGTACGGGTATAACTTTTGCCACTACGCAGCTGAGGATGCCGCGCGCTGGGCGAGCACCAGAGGGGCCAACTACCCAACGCCCGCGACCTCGGCCAGCGTTCAAAACTACGTCACAAACGCAGCGATCGGGCTGACCAATGCGCTGACGGTTACGACCACGTGGACGCCCAATAACAGTCCAGGGAGCACCGTGCAGGTCACCGTGGTGTACACCGTAATTCCCCTGACTGGAGTGACTCTGCACGCTAATTTTCAGGTCTCGGGGACGGCGCAGATGATCGTCAGCAATTAGGTCCGTCTTTCGTTGGCGCGCACTAAAGTTACGGTGCCCATCTTCCGATAGGAGATTGGACTCGTTATGGCTTCGCTTTCACAGTACAGACAGGATGAAACCGAACCTGCCTGTGTTGTAGCCGTCAGCCCGCAGCCTGAGTTACGGCGCAGCGTGGTTGACGCACTGGCGGGACGGGCGCGGGTGGTCGACTGCTCCGGTAGCGCGGTCTATCCGAGTCCGGATGTGGTCCTGCACTACAAACCACAGGTATGTTTTATCGACGTCGGAAGCAGTGATCGGGCTTTGGCGCTGGTGCACGAGTTGGCAGGCGCAGATGTGCCGGTTGCGGCCCTGCATCTCAACAACGACTCCGATCTAATCTTGCGATCTTTCCGATGTGGCGCCAGTGAATTTCTTTTTGCGCCGATCGCAACCGCGGATGTCGTCGAGGCATTCGAACGGTTGCTGCGAAAATCGGGTTCGAATTCCCCAAACAGTAAGCCCGGCAAGATCTGGACAGTCATGCCGGCGAAGCCCAACTATGGCGCCACGACAGTCAGTTGCAATCTTGCCGTCCGCATGCGGCAGGTTTTAGAGCGGCCTGTTCTGCTTGCGGACCTGGATCCGCTACTGGGCAGCATCAGCTTCGCGCTGAAGCTTAAGTCGGCTTTCAGTTTCATCGACGTGTTGAATCACGGCTCCCCAATCGATAAGGATCTGTGGAGGAAGATCATCGTTCCGTATGAAGGTGTAGACGTCCTGCTGGGTCCGGAAGTCCCCCGGTTTGAAACCCCGATGTCTTCCGGTTTGCCATCCTTCTTGGAATTCATCCGACTCAACTACGGTGCGGTGGTGCTGGATAGCCCAGGTCCGATGTCGGAATGGCAACTATCGCTGGCGCGAAGCGCGGATGAAGTTCTTCTGGTTACGACGAACGAACTTGCGGCGGTGCACGCAACGTTGCGGGCGATCCAGTTGCTGGAGCATGTGGGTGCCGAGCGGAGTCACATGCGGCTGATTGTCAACCGCTACGAAAAAGATAACGGGCTGCTGCGGGAAGCGATCGAAACTGCACTGAAGATTGAGGTGTTTTGGACCTTGCCAAATGACTATTCCCCGGTCCAGAAGGCTATTTTGGAGGGAAAGGTGGCGTTGTCGAGTTGCCGCCTCGGTGAGTCGATGGATGGCCTCGTGCGCAGACTCACGGGTGTCAGCAGACTCCCGCGCAGACGTTGGGCACCCTCGCTTCCAAGCTTTTTTTCCCGTAAGACAGGCTAAAGTATTTCCCGACTTGTGTCGATAGATAGGCAAGGCGAATCATCATTCGTCACTCAAGGAGATCAAATACATGAAGAAACTCATTTCCGCAGTCGTGCGTTTTCGGATCTGGAAGGACAGTCACGGACAGGATTTGATTGAATACGCCCTGATGGCTGGATTCGTTGCGGTGTCGGCAGGAGCGCTGATGCCAGGCATATCCACGAGCATCAGCACGGTGTTTTCCAAGGTGGGGTCTGTGATGACCGGCGCCGCAAGTTAGTCGGTTAAAAGGGGGAGCTAATACAGTGTGGAAGGTTTTCCATAGATTGCGTCGCGATTGTGCCGGACAGGACCTGATCGAATACGCATTAATGGCGGGTTTTGTCGCTGTATCGGCAGGCGCTCTGTTGCCGAATGTGGCAACGAGTATCAGCACGATCTTTTCGTCCGTAGGTTCCGTGGTAGCTGCCGCCGCGAGTTAAGGCATTGGCCCGCTCCGAAGTCCCAGCCGTGCGGGGCGGGCACGATTCTCAGGCACGTCGTCAGTAGTCCGGTTTCCGTTGGCCTGCCGCAGGCTGCGAGGCGCGACGGCAAAAATGTCAGGCTTCTACTTCTTCCGCTAGGCTCAAGCCCCAGCAGAAGAATTGAACTCTTTTCCCTGGGTGCGGAACTCGTGTCTCTCGATCGAGAGGCCGACCATGTCAGGCGACCGCCAGATGACGCGTGCACGGGCGACCAGCTTGAGCCGGCAGCCATTCTCCAGGGCGGCCGGCCAGCTGACCGCCACATCCATCCGCGATCCCAGCGGCGGAGCATCCGTACACCGCAGACACATTCCGCCGCTGCTGATGTCCAGGGTTTCGGCACCTATCGGTGTATGCCTCTTATGCGGCTCCAGAATAGTGTAGCGGGCTTCCCTCCGGAGTGGAAATCTTCTCCTTCGGCGGCGTTCTTCGATCATACTCAATCATTGCTCCACGTTCGAGTGACAAACAATAGACAAGTAGTTACATTTGTATTCGGTACTAAGGTCCTAGTCAACAGGCGGAAGCGACGAGAAGCCGCAATACCGAGGGCAGCCGGCAACAGGGAGCCATCGGCGTGCCCGGAAATTATTGCGGAGGAGGATTGCTCGGGATCTCGGGCGGCTTCAGCGACGGAGTTGCACCGCTCACGTAGCGGTTGACTTCGTCGGCGAGACGGTGATCCTCGCTCGTGGTCGCATACTGTTGCGCTTTGTGGGCAGCGGATTTGGCTTCCTCCGTGTTGCCAATCTGGAAAGCCGCATAGGAGAGTGCCCGATAATAGGCGCAAGCCTGGCCGCGGTCCAACTTCTTGACGAGGTGTAGCCGCGTGACAGCTTCAGCATAGTTTCGGTTGTTGAACGCGTAAGCCCCGAGAAGCCCCTGGGCAGCGGAGAATGCGGGATCGATCTCGGTTGCGCGCCGCAGCGCCGCCACGTAGTCTGCCTCCGGTATGGACGCCCGCAGCTTGACCGCGTAACTGACACAAAGCTGGGCGTCGTGTGTGCCCCATTCGAGCGCCTGCCGGAAGGGCATAGTCGCGGATTGCGGATTCGGTCCGTTGAGATACGTCCACGCGAGGGATTCGAGCGGCTCGGGTCTCCCAGGGTTGGCTTTCGCGAGGTTTTCCAGAGCCTTGATCGCTCCGGCGCGTTGCGGTCCGTAAGACTGGACCGAGGCCAGCAACAGAGCAAGCTCCAGAGGATCCTTCGGCGTTACCACGGGCTCGATACTGGGCTTCCCGAGCTTTGCATGGATGACTCCTTCATAGAAGTGATTTCCACGAACATAGGCCTGCAGGTCCGCCTGGATGGCTTCGATAGATTTGCTGTAGACCCTTTCGAGCGCCAGATCACTCGCCTCTCCCCGACCGATAGCATCCAGCAGGCTCTCAAACCCCGGTGAGTATTTTTTGCTGAACTTCAGCATGTGCACCAATGCCCAGCTTTCGGCATAAAAGATTCCAATGCGATCATTTTCGTTGTAGGCCTTGGAATGAATATCGGCTTTGAGAATCTCGTGGAGGTCGATGAGCCCCGCTTCCGCCACCTCCAGGCGACCGGGGATGATCCGCCCGACGAGAATCTTTCCACCCATTGGCATCAGCGTCGAATACAATTCCGCGAAACCTTCATTCAGCCATAAGGGAAGTTTCATGCCGGCCTGATTGATGACCGCGTGCGTGTATTCATGTAAGACCTGCGGGTAGTGTTCGGGAAGCAGGTCCTGAATCACGATGAAATCGTGCCTGGACAGGGGCATGTAGTAAGCGAAGGCGCCGTCGTGCGGCCGGTAAGGCGCATACTCCTGTTCATCGCGAAAGGCGAGAACCGTGATCGGCTTGTCGTCCGGAAGCTTCACTCCGAGGATATCCGTGAAGGCCGTCCGGATCTCTTCAAATACGGCCAGCGCCTCCCGTCCGGCCTTTTCACCGGCCGTAGTGCACAACTCGAAGTTGCGAGAGTGCATGCAGATCCACGGGCTGGCGGCGGACGCCGGACGCGGCGCCGATTGCATGAGGGTTAGTAGAATCAGGGCCTCGGAGGCCCTCTTGTACCGCATTACCTTGAGGGTAGCAGAGGGAGGTCTGCCTGACGGAGCTACTCGTAACGCAGTGCGTCGATCGGGTCGAGCCGCGAAGCTCTGATGGCGGGAAGCAGACCTGCAACCAGTCCGATGACTTCCAGCACGACGGTTGAGACAATCACCGCGAAGCGTGAAATCTGCAAATGGATGTCGCCCGTCCCGGTGTCATCCTTGAATATCGGACCGAGCAATGGCAGCGTCTGGATACCGGCAGTCGCGCCCCAGCCGATCAGGCATCCCAGCAGTCCGCCTGCGGTGACAATCACCATAGCCTCTAATAGAAACTGTAGCAGGATGGCGCGTCGCGTCGCGCCGATGGACTTCAGAATGCCAATTTCACGAGTTCGTTGCGTGACCGAGACCAGCATGATGTTCGCCAGTCCGACACCGCCGATGGCTAGAGTCAAGGCGCCGATCAAGCCCAGCAGCACTTGTAGCGCGATCGACATGGCGTCGATGACCTTCATGAATTCGTTGAAGACGATTAACTCCAGCGCGCGTTCATCCGTCGGCGCAAAGTTGTGAACCCGGGCGAGAACCTCCCGCACGTTCTTGACGGCCTCCTTGCGAAATAGGGGGTTGGCCGGCATCCAGACGATGTCGCTCGGGTATTTGATATCGCGGAGCAAGGAAGCTGTGCTCAGGGGGATAAACACGCATTCGTTATCGGGCGTGTTGTAGTTCGATATCTGCGTTTTGCTTTTAAGCAGGCCGATGACCCGAAACTGCAGCCCGTTGATCGCGATGGCCTCGCCCTCCGGAGGGATTTCACCGAAAAGCTTGGCCGCGGCTTTAGCGCCGACTACGGCCACGCGCTGTTTGGTGAGATAGTCCTCGGGAGAAATCCAACGGCCGGTTTCGACCGTCATGTTGCGCACTTTTCCATACGGCGGCTCGACCGCGCGTACTGACATATTCTGCTGGCGATAGCCGCGGACGACGGTTGCGCCGCGAACGAACAATTCAGCCGAAACGGCTCCCACCAGCGGCACCGTTTCGCGAATGAGTTGCGAGTCTTCCAGCGCGAGCCGGATCACCCGCCCAGACCGTTCGCCGCCGGCTTGAGTCGAAGTCTGGCCGCCAAACATGAGTATAAGATCCTGCCCGACGGCCTGAAACGAGAACTGAAGAGCCTTGCCGAAACCTTCGCCGTACGAGTAAAGAATCACAAAGCAGGCAACGCCCCAGGCGAGGCTCGCCATGGTGAGCAGGCTGCGCTGCCGGTTGAAATTGAGTGCGGCGGCCGCTTCGGAGATAATACTGCGGAGGGTCATGCGAGTGCCTTCGGGATTGTGTAATCATGCCCTAACGATGGCGGCTTAGAAGGTGTAGCGATGAGGTCAGAATCACCGTTCATAGCGCAGGGCCTCCACTGGCGTCAGGGATGCGGCGCGCCATGCCGGGATCAGGGCCGACGCCACCGCAATTACAGATAGCGCCGCGAAGGCGATCGCGCTGGTGTCCTGGCTCACCGGTAACCCTGGAAACATTTCCGGCATCTTGACCAGTTTCAGCATGCTGGAGATCCCAAATGCCGCGCCCCAGCCAATCAGCCCGCTCGAAAACGCGAGCAGGCATCCCTCAACCAGGAAGTCGAAGAGGATTTTCGACCGAGTGGCACCCAGCGCTTTCCGCAGGCCGATCTCGCGCGTCCTCTCGGACACTGTCACCAGCATGATGTTCATCACCCCGATGCCTCCGAGAGTGAGGGTGACGAAACCGATAAAACCGAGAAACAACGTCATGGAATCGAAGATGGCATCCACCTGTTTCTGATTTTCGACAGTGTCCCAGACGTGTATCGCGCTGTCATCCGCGGGATTGAATTCGTGCGCTCTCGCAATCACTTTCGTGACTTGCTTGCGCGCTTCTTCAAACTGTGAGAGCGATCGCGGCTGATACAGAATCTCATCCAGGTCACCCGGCGTGTAGGACTTAGTGGGCGGCACGTCCCGTGCCATGGTGGTGTACGGCAACCAGATTTTCTTTTCGTCCATGCCGGAATAACTGCTGTTCTGATTCTTATCGCCCATGACTCCGATGACTCGAAAAGGGAGCGAGTCGATCGCGATGGTGGCGCCCGCGACATCGGGACGCGTCCCGAATAACTGCTTCTTCACGTCGAGACCGATCACACAGACACGTTGGCCGGCTTTTTCCTCCCGCTCATTGAAGAACCGTCCCTGATCGATCGGGATGGTCCGCAACTCAGGGTAGAACGCCTCGACGCCGGCGACATCGAAGGTGCCGCTGTTAAAGGGACTGGTCGCCTTGACCTCGCCTTCCAGTTCGGCGGCAACGCGCTTCACCAGATAGCACTCCCGCCGCAGATTTTCGACATCCGAATAGTTCAGACGGATACGACGTCCGGCGCGTTCGCCACCGGCCTGCATTTGCGTTCGCCCGCCGAACAGAATGACGATGTTTTCGCCCAGCGATTTGGTATTGTTCCGTTGCCCTTCTTTGAAGCCGTCTCCCATGGCCACAATCAGCACGATGGACGCGATCCCCCAGGCGATGCCGGCCATGGTGAGAAAGCTGCGCAGTTTGTTGCGCAACAGGCTGCCTAACACCTGTCGCAGCAGCTCGTTGAGATAGGTCATAACTCCCCAAAAACTCCGTGGCTCACTTCGCTCGCGGACGCAACTTCAGCAGGTTTCTGAAACGCCGGGCCGCGGCCTGCCCCGAGGTTAGCTGCTCACTGCAGAATGACTTTCTGCCCCTCGGTAAGCCCAGTAAGAACCTCGGTCTTGGCGCCGTTGCTGATGCCGGTCGTGATCGCGACTTTCCGCATCCCCTTCTCGTTGGTCGGATCCGGTTGTTGCACAGCCGTCGACTTGTCCTTGTTATAGACCACCGCGCCTTCCGGAATGGCCAGCACCTTCTTGTGCTCTTCGAGAATGATCTCGGCATTGGCGGTCATCAGGGCCTTCAGGATGTGCTTGTCATTGGAGATGGACACGCGCACTTCGAACGTTGTTACATTATCCTTCTCGGTTCCCATGGGTGAGATCTTGGTGACATGACCGTCGAACTTGTGGTCTTTGAATGACTCCACCGTGATGCGGGCGCGTTGCCCCAGATACACTTTTCCAATGTCGCTCTCGTCCACCTTACCCTTTACGTAAACCTCGTTGAGATCGCCGATGGTCATGATGAGCGTGGCGCTCGATCCCACCAGTAAGATTGAACTCACGGCCGTGCCGACTTCGCTATCGCGCGAAAGCACCACGCCGTCCATCGGCGAGACGATGGTGGCGTTGCGAAGGTTCTCTTCCGCCTCCGAGAGGGTGGCCTGTTGCTGTTCCAGAGAAGCCTGGGCTTTAGTGATCGCAGCCGCGGCCGAGCCAAGATTGGCTACCGCCGATTCCTGCTTCTGTACCGCTATCTCATAATTTTTCTCGGCATCATCGCGGGTATTCTGCGCGATCAACTTGCCGGCAAACATTTTCTGCGCACGTTCCATGTCGCGTTTGAGAAACGGCACATCGCGGCCCTCGGCATCGACCTTATATCGGTCGTAATCCGCGCGTGCGGTCTTGAGTGCGGCCTCGGCTACGTGCAACGCGGCCTGTTGTTGCTGCAATGCCGGCAGAAGATCGTTCTGATCGAGTTCGCAGATGACCTGTCCCTTACGGACGACATCGCCGACGTTGACGGGCAGTTTCTGGATAATGCCGCTTGCCTTGCTCTTGATTTCGACTTGTGTTACAGGCTGAATCTTGCCCGTGGCTACCACCGACCGTGCCAAGTCGATCCGCTCTACAGTGGCCAGTTTCTCCGGATCGATTTTCACCGGTTTGGTCCAGATGGATTTCGCCGCAAAGATCCCCATGCTGATCAGGATCAGGACAGTCGGCGTGACCCACAGGAAGTATTTGCGTTTCCTTACCGCCATGCAAAGTTATACGCTGCAGAGCCAGGAAAGTTCGCAGCTTGTCTGACAGACCTCAATCTGTCCAGGTAGCCTACTCTTTGACGCGCTTGGCCGCCAATTCGAAATTGCGATCGCCGACCTGTCCGGTGAGCTTCAAGTCATCGCCGGTCACCGTTCCTGTCATGACGGCTTTGAACTGGCCGCTTTCCACCGTGAAACTGACTTTGTCGCCCTCGACCTTCCCTTCGGTGATGGGGGCTTCGCCTTGAGGTCCGGTGGCAGTTCCGGTGAGCTTACCGTCGGTGACCTGGAAGGTAAACATGACCTCGCGCGGTCCGTCTTGACCCTCTATAGAGGCTTTCCACTTGCCGGCGACGTCCGCTCCAAAGGCGAGGAGGCACGTCAAAAGTAATAAACCTAACAGTCGCATGGTCTGAAGCTCAGTATATACTGGCGGCTTGGTAAAGAAAATGCCTAACCTGACTCGCCGCGACCTTATCAAGAGCGGAATCGCGATTGCCGGTGTCACTCCGGCTACGCCTCAATCGGCCCAGCACGACCCATCTCCGTTCGCAGTTGCCGGTCCTGCGCAGATCGCAAAAGGACGGGAGCGACTTCTTCTCGACTTCGGCTGGCGATTCCATCTCGGGAATGCCGACAACGAGACCGAAGATTTCAATCTTGGAACCAGCGGCCAGACGTTCGCCAAATCAGGGAATCTGGTCCGGGCCGCTGCGGTGAATTTCGACGATAGTTCCTGGCAGAAGGTCGACCTGCCGCACGATTGGGCCATCGAACTGCCTTTCCATGAGGACAAACCGCTCATCCAGCACGGCTCCAAACCGCTCGGCCGCAACTATCCCGATACCAGCATCGGCTGGTACCGCCGCATTTTCGACCTTCCGGCCAGCGATCGTGGCCGCCGGTTATGCCTCGAATTCGATGGCGTCTTCCGCCACGCCGCCGTGATCTTCAACGGCCACTATTTGGGCGAAAATTTCAGCGGCTACGTGCCCTTTCACTACGACGTGACTGACTTCGCCAATTATGGCGCGAAGAATACGATTGTGGTGCGTGTCGACGCTACGTTGAATGAAGGCTGGTTCTACGAAGGTGCGGGCATCTACCGGCACGTCTGGCTGACCAAGATGCATCCGGTGCATGTGGCCCTCTGGGGAGCTTTCGTGCAATCGGAAGTGCGGGACGGAAGCGCGACGCTGCGGATCACGACCGAGAACGACAGCGACCTGGACGCAAGCTGCCATATCGGCTCTACGATCATGGATGAACACGGCAATACCGTTGCCAGCGTGCGCCCTGCGCCTGTGTCGGCCGGCGCGTGGAAGACGATCGAAGCGCAACACACGCTCGAGGCGCGCAATCCGTCGTTGTGGTCCATTGAACAGCCAAATCTCTACCGACTTCTTACGACGATTGAAGTCAACGGCGCGGCAGTCGACAGTTACGAAACCACGTTCGGCATCCGGACCCTTCGTTTCGATACCGATCAGGGCTTCTTTCTCAACGGGAAGCCCGTCAAGATCAAGGGAACGTGCAACCACCAGGATCATGCCGGCGTGGGTTCCGCGCTACCGGATCGCATCCAGTATTACCGGATCGAACGCTTGAAAGAGATGGGATCGAACGGCTACCGCACGTCGCACAATCCGCCGGCGCCGGAGCTGCTCGACGCTTGCGACCAGCTGGGAATGATGGTGATGGACGAGACACGCATGATGTCGTCGAATCCCGAAGGACTCAGTCAACTCGAACGCCTGATCCGGCGCGACCGAAATCATCCGTCGGTGGTGATCTGGTCGTTGGGGAATGAAGAACCGGAGCAGGGCAGCGAACGCGGGTTGCGAATATTCACCACCATGAAGCGTCTCGCGCGCCGGCTCGATCCGACGCGCCTGGTGACGGCCGCGCAGGACGGCGGCTGGGGGAAAGGCATCTCGCGCGTGGTCGATGTGTTTGGCTGCAACTACCACGATAAGGATGTCGATGGTTATCATCGCGATCATCCCAAGCAGCCCATGATCGGGACAGAGACTGCCAGCACCGTATCGACGCGCGGCATTTATGCGAACGACAAGGAGAAAGGGTACGTCAGCGCCTACGATGTCAACTACCCGCCATGGGCGACGACAGCTGAAAACTGGTGGAGCATCTATGACGCGCGGCCCTTCATGGCGGGCGGTTTCGCATGGACCGGCTTCGACTACCGCGGCGAACCTACGCCTTACGGATGGCCTTGCATCAATTCCCATTTCGGCATCATGGACACCTGCGGTTTCCCGAAGGACAACTTTTACTACTACCAGGCGTGGTGGGAGACGAAGCCTGTCGTGCATTTATTTCCTCACTGGAACTGGCCCGGGAAAGAAGGTCAGGAGATCGAAGTGTGGTGCCACGCGAACGTGGATCGAGTCGAGCTATTTCTCAACGGCAAGAGCGTTGGCTCGCAAACGCCGGTGAAAGACAGGCACCTGATGTGGAAGGTGAAGTACGAACCGGGCACGCTGGAGGCACGCGGTTACAAGAGCGGCGAACTGGAACTGACGGCTAAGCGCGAGACGACAGGTCCGGCTGCCGCCGTTCGATTGCGTCCGGACCGCAAGGAGATTTCGGCGGACGGCGCAGATGTTTCGATGGTGACCATTGAAGTGGTGGATACGCAGGGGCGCACCGTTCCAATTGCGGACAACGAAGTGACGTTCAGGGTCACAGGCGCCGGAAAACTGCTGGGGGTTGGCAATGGCGATCCAAGCAGTCACGAATCGGACAAAGCCGGCAAGCGGCGCGCGTTCAATGGGTTTTGTATGGCGATTGTTCAGGGGTCCAAACAGGCTGGGGACATTGTTGTGGAAGCGTCAGCGCCCGGATTGAAGAGCGAATCTATAACGATCGGTAGCCGGGGAGTGAAGCTCCGGCCATCTATCGCGTGAATCAAGCTGTCGAGGAACTGCGCGAGTCAGCCCGCAGGTTTGAAGGGCTGGGTGCGAAACCATAGGTTTGACTCCCGGCTCGGTCACCCGCAAATGAGAATTGGGGCGACCCCAGGTTGTGCGGATCTGCGCGGCGCAGGAGACAAGGGATTAGGCTGGTAGATGAAGGCGGAAAACACGGAAGTTGAAGGAACTTACCGTGCTTGACCACCACCAGCCCCGACATATTCGGACCTTCGCAGTGGCTATGAAATCATTACGTCCCCCGTGCCGCATCAGCGAGGATATGTATCTTTTTTCACGCTAGTTGCGTGGGTTCTCGAAAAGAATAGATCGAGTGTTGCATAGACCAAGAACTTCTCCCCATACTTATAACTGATAACTGACGAATGTTTCGATTGCAGCATGCAAATGACTTGATTTCTGCGCCTGCTGGTTCGAAGGATCGCGCCTTAAAATAGATTACCGCGGAAATAACGAGTAATTTGCTGGAGCGAATTGTCTCCCTGGATGTAAAATTAACTGTTCAATTGAAATAGGAGGTAAAACCATGGCCCCGGAAGGCGCGCGCATAGAAACGGATGCGCAACCCAAGAATGCGCCAGCGGTTCAAACAGGAATACCTGGCCCAGCCGAGAACGTGGACCGGATCCGGGAAATCCTTTTCGGATCGCAGATGCGTGGATACGAGCAGCGGTTCTCCCAATTGGAAGAACGGCTTTTGCGGGAAACCAGCGAGTTAAAGAGCGAGTTCCGCCGGCGGCTGGACTCCCTGGAAGGTTACACCCGGCAGGAAATCGCCTGCTTGTCGGATCGTCAAAAAACGGAGCGCGCCGAGCGGACGGAAGCCGTGGATCGGATCTTACGTGATCTCGGTGAGGCGACCCGCGGGCTGGAGCGCCGGCTTGCCGAATCAAGTGAGCAAGCGTCGAAGGATCTGCGCGAACTGCGGCACTTCATGATGGACCAGCATCGGAATCTTTCCGATGAACTGACGCAGTGCGTTGGCAAGATGGAAATCCTCCAGAATCACCGTTTGGAGGAACTGCGGACCGACACAATGGATCGGTTAGCGCTCGCGAATCTTCTGGGAGAAGTAGCTTTGCGGATTCGCGGCGAGTTTCGAGTACCCGGCATAGAGGATGCGGCACATGCCGGAGCAAATCCGTGACGATCTAAGCTCGGCCAAGACGCCAGATGCCCGTCTGGCTGAAGCCCTGAGGCCTTCGGTCGAAGATGCGCTGCGGCGGTCCGTGCAGTGTGAGCCGCGCGTCTGGGCCGGAGCGTTTTACCCAATTCTTTTGCCGGCGATTCGTATGGCGGTCACCTCGGCTCTCAGGGACCTGGTGACCACGCTGAACCAGGTGCTGGAGCACAGCCTTTCATTACGAAGCTGGCGGTGGCGCTTAGAGGCGTGGCGTACGGGTAAGACTTTTGGTGAAATCGTGCTCCTGCGGACGCTGGTGTACCGTGTCGAGCAACTTCTGCTTTTGGATGGGCACACCGGACTCGCTCTTGCATCGGTGGCAGCAGCCGGTGTCACGCCGAAGGACACTGGCTTGGTTTCGGGGATGCTGACGGCTCTGCAGGACTTCACCAGCGATTCCTTTGAAGCCGATCGTGGTGCCGGCATTCGCGAACTCCACGTGGGCGACTTCAGCCTGTTGGTCGAACAGGGACAGCGGGCGACACTGGCGGCCGCGGTGCGCGGCACCCCCCCCGCCGAACTGCACGAGACTTTGCGAGCGGCCATCGACCTTATCCATCAGGAATTCGGGTCCGAACTTCGTGAGTTCCACGGCGACCCTAAGCCCTTTGAACGCAGCGCCACGATTCTCGAGGGCTGCCTGCAGGCCCAATACCAGACGCCCGACACACGCTCCTACCGGAAACTGTGGGTTATCACGACGATAGCGGCCTTATTGGTGGCCGTCTGGATCGGATTCATGGTGGCGCAGACGCGGCGCTGGGACCGGGCTGTGGCCGCCTTGCGGAACACCCGGGGAATTGCGGTCACCGGGGAGGGTCGCCAGAACGGACGCTATCTCCTGGAAGGTTTGCGTGACCCCTTCGCGGTGTCCCCGGAGAGCGTGCTGTCGAACCGTGGGATCGACTTGCGCAAGGTTTCGCTGCGCTTCCAGTCATTTCTATCACTCGAACCGGAAGTCTTGCTTAGGCGAGCGCGGGTGGCCCTTGACGCGCCATCCGGCGTCTCAGTTTTCCTCGACCAGGATGTAATGAACCTAGAAGGCACGGCATCTCACGCGTGGATTCTCCAGGCAAGAAATGCGGCAAGGCTGCTGGCCCTGGCGGGAATCCAGGGGGTGCACACCGGCGGTCTAATCGATCGCGATCTGGAGGCACTGCGAGGTGAAGTCGAGGCCGCGACTATCCTGTTCGCCTCCGGTTCCAGCGAGGTCGCGCTGGAGCAGGACCGCCCATTGAAACTTCTGGCGGACAGAACGCGCGAATGGACGGAGGGCATGATCGGCATCGGTAGGATCCCCCAGCTCAATCTGTTGGGCTTTGCAGATTCAACCGGGACGGAGGCGGTAAACCTGGACTTGAGCCGCCTGCGCGCGGAGCATGTCGCGGAGTTTCTCAACGCACGCGGGGTCGACCGCAGGTACCTCATCGTTCGTGGAGAAGGCAAATCAGACAGTATCACGGAACCGGCGAACCAGCGGAAGGTGGTCGTTCGCCTGGCGCAGCGCGAACTCCCGGCGAGGAGCCTGCCATGATGCAGAAGAAAATCTGTCTACTGGGCACTTTTGCTGTCGGCAAGACCAGCTTGGCCGACCGCTTCGTAGAGAGTATCTTCTCAGACCGGTACCGGACGACGGTCGGTGTCCGGATTTGTAAGAAGACGGTAGAGTTGAATCAACAACCCATCAACCTAATTATTTGGGATCTGGCGGGCGAAGACGAACTCGTAGGCTTGCGAATCGAATACTTACGGGGTGCCGCGGGCTACATTCTGGTCGTGGATGGCACTCGGCGGGATACGTTGGACAAAGCCATCGATCTCCACGGCCGGGCGCGTGCGATGGTCGGCGAGGTACCGTTCGTTCTGGTGGTGAACAAGGCGGACCGCTCCGAAGACTGGGCCATTGGTGAAGCCATTTTGGATGAACACGTGAAGCAGGGATGGCCGATAGTCCTAACGAGCGCCAAGTCGGGCCGCGGGGTGGAAGAAGCCTTTACCACCTTGGCACGGAAGGTGATTTGTGGCTAGGGATCGGAGTTTGCCTCCCGCCATTGCCGAATACCTTCAGAATTGGATTCTCGACTTCCGCTCGCCGGCATTCCTTTTCTGCGATACGAAGGGCGGGGTCGTGACTCATGGTGGGGATCTGTCTCTGTACGGGCTGAACGATCTGGACGAGGGAGACCGCGCGGCGGAAAAGGCGTATTTTCTGGAAGGCCTACTGCCGACCGGTGGTGAACCTTTCACACTGTTTCGCGTGGAAACCACGACCGGCGTGTTCGCCGACATCCACTTGTTTCAGGCTGGGGAGAACGATTGCGTACTGCTCCTCGATGCCAGCGAAGACGTGACGGAACGAACCCGGATCGAGCAGGCGTTGCGGCAAACCGAGGAACGGCTCCGCCATAGCGAGAAGATGGAGGCACTGGGGCGACTCGCTGGCGGCGTGGCGCACGATTTCAATAACCTGCTTACGGTTATCCTCGGCTACAGCGAAATGATGGTGGATGCGGCGCCTTCCGCCAAATTCGGTGAAGCCGCCCGGCAGATTACCGCGGCGGCAACTCGTGCGGCCGGGATGACGCAACACATGCTCAGCTTCAGCCGGCGTCAGGTGCCACGGAAGCAGGTACTCGACTTGAATCAGGTGGTTTCCGGGTTGGAGCAAATGCTGCGGCGCCTCATCGGTGAAGATGTTGTCTTGAATAGCATCCTCATACCCGGCCTGGACAGGGTGGAAGTGGACCGGGGGCAGATGGAACAGATCCTGGTCAACCTGGCCGCGAATGCCAGAGACGCCATGCTAAAAGGTGGACATCTCGAAATCCGCACGGCAAATGTAGTGGTGGACGACCGGTACCTGCGGGTTCATCCCAGTTCGCAACTTTGCTACGGACCTCATGTCAGCCTATCGGTTACTGATGACGGCTGTGGGATGGACGCCGAAACCAAGGCGCACGCATTTGAGCCGTTTTTTACGTCGAAGTCAGCGGGACATGGCACAGGCTTGGGTTTGTCAATTGTTTACGGCATCGTCAAACAGGCCGGCGGTGAGATCGAGTTGAGCAGCGAAATCGGCAAGGGTACGAAAGTCGAGGTCCTTTTGCCTGTTGTGCGCAAGACCTTAGAGAAGGAACCGGCAAACGAAGTCAGCCTGCTGCCTGTCGGGACCGAGACTATTCTGCTGGTGGAGGACGAGGACGGAGTTCGGAACCTGGTCCGCGCGGTGCTGACAAAGCTCGGCTATACGATCCTGGAATGCTCGAATCCATCCGATGCCGTGGTTTTATGTGATCGATACGCAGGTCAGATCGACCTGCTGCTGACGGATCTCATTATGCCGGGGATGGATGGAAACGAGTTGGCAAGACGCATCCTGGTGAGTCGCCCGAAGATTCGCGTGCTGTACATGAGCGGGTACGCTCTGGAGTCATTTGCCAAGCGCGGCTTGCAGCTTCCCTCCAGCGGGTTTCTGGCGAAGCCCTTCACACCGGGACTCCTCGCCGAAGGAGTGCGTAAAGCGCTGGCCCTGCCAAATGTGTCAAAACTCAGTTCACAACAAGGTGCGTAGGTCTGCCGCTGGGACGGCTGGGCGCAAATCGGGCGTCGGGGACTCGGTGGTCAGTCTTTGCCCATCGCGATGACATAGTACATCGCGTTGTCGCTGCCGACATTCTTGAAGCCGTGCTCTTCGCCGGAAGAGAAGAACACCACGTCTCCCGGACCGGCGTTGGTGGTCTTCCCGCTTATCATTACCGCCAGCGTGCCTTGACGGATGATCACCATCTCGTCGTGGCCAT
This sequence comes from Terriglobia bacterium, assembly GCA_963747535.1. Taxonomy (GTDB): domain Bacteria; phylum Acidobacteriota; class Terriglobia; order Bryobacterales; family Bryobacteraceae; genus CAVVFX01. The sequence goes on along the minus strand of CAVVFX010000020.1, from coordinate 92,295 downwards.
GATGATGCGGGGGATGGGGCGCCATCCCGGGAGCGAGTTCGCTGATGTGCATTTCAAGCGGGCAGCCATCGTGCATCGCGCCTTTCAAAACCGCCCGCGAGCTGTTGGGCCCGTTCTTCTTTACCGGAAGGTCGTCGAACGCGTATATCTTGGAAGGGAGCGACGCGGTCTGGGCGAAAGCTGTTGGGGCAGAAGGCACCTGGGCAGCGAGCAAGGGGAGGAGCGTGGAGAGATCTCTGCGAGTGTACTTCACGGGAGAAGTATACAACGCCCCCGGGGTAGCGTAGGAAACCCGGTGCTACTGCTTCAGCGCTGCCAGAAACTGCTCCGGATTGGCGACGCTCATCAGCAGGCAGGAACCATCCACGGTCGGGATGTACACCACGCTATGCGGATCGGTGATGAATACCAGCGCCTTGGATTGGTCGGCCAGGCGATACCAGCCGGATTTGTACCCGGGATACCCGGTCCCGCCGGAGCGCCATTTGGGCTTCAGCTTTTCGTCCTGCGAAAGATCGACCGCACGCGCGGCTTTCAGCACCATCTTGTCTTTGGGTACGAAGCGTCCAAACATATCACCGCGAATCGTGATGCCGTCATTCGATACTTCGAACTTAACGTGCCGGGAGGAGAAGGCCGCCCATGTCGCTACGCCACCGCCTATCAGCACGACCAGAAGGATTGGAACCAGGATCAGGTACACGCTGGCATGAGCCGGGATGATCGGGAAGACTTGAGTCGACATCTGTCTTGTAGTTTACGGCACCGCTCTCTACGATCTCGATAGGTCGGCACCGGTAGCGTTATGGAACGGTTGGGCTGGTGCGCTTGAGCGAAAAGACGGTCGTACCTGGATCCGGATGCTCAACCGATAACGTCGCTTCGCCGAACTTTCCGGGCTGGACGGTTTCAATCGGCGATGCGCGTTCCACGGATAATTCCAACCCGCGCAGTTCGATGGCCGCCTTTCCGATCTCCACGCCGTTCTCGGGCAGCACGTTGCGGTTCGAATCCTTCCAGACAAACTCCATCCATCGCCCCCCATCGGGCCGAGAAAACACGGCTCGCAGATGCTGGTTCTCGAACACATATTCGGGCTGCCCATCGGCAGCGAGATCGTAGGAATAGACCACCGTCTGGTCGCGTGGAATCACCACCACCACGACCGCAGAGTCTACGTCTGCCGCGCCGCGCAAACGAAATTTGCATTTATGAAGCCCGGGGCCGGCCTGGTTGGTGAATAATCGCAGCGTCACGTCGCGTTCCATCGATGCACCGATCGAGATTTCGGTTTTTGGCGGAGTGAACTCCACGCCTTCACCCGAAGCTTCCAGCGTGAACGATCGGATCTCCGGCGAATTGTTGCGAATCACGACGTCGACGCTTCGTCCTGCTGGGCTCTCGACAGGAATCAACGGTGGGTCGGAGATCAACTCGCGGTCCGCGCCGTAATGTAACGAGACGGCCTGCCGGAAGCGCAAGGAAGCCGGCCGCAAAACCTGCAGCCGCACATGACCCATCTGCACCCCGTCTGCTTCCAGCGCGAGTTCCACGTGATCGCCGTGTACCGACTCTGCCGCCACGTCCACGCGATAGTTGATATTGAGCGGCGAATCCCCGGGCGCAGAGGCCATCCGGGTGGCTTTCAGATTGGGCGGCACAATCAGGCGCGAGCGCTTAGCAATTGCGGTAGACGAATATAGGGTAGCCAGAGTGTTCGCCTGCCCGATGACCAGCGGTTGGGAATCGACAAAAAACGCCGACTCATCCGGAGGGTCGAGCGCCAGTCCGACACGGGTGCGGGACGCCGGTCCCTGGCCCTCCGGAATTGGCAATCGCGCCCGCATATTGCCGCTGTCCCAATCGAACTTAGTCGGTTTGCCGCCCGCCAGATAAGGGCCCGATGGCTCGCTGGTTAACTGCAAAATCACTTCTCCACCTGAGGGCGCGTTGAACTCCATCGCCAGGATGCCGTTCTCGTACTCCACCGTGGTGAGTTCGGCCGTCGCGTAGATGATGCGGTCGTTCTTCGAGAGGGCCTGGCAATTGTGACAAAACGCTTTATCGGAAAGAGGAATGTTGACCGGGAGAAAGAGGGCATCGCCCTTTTTGACGGTGATATTCGGAATCGCCAGGTGCTGCTTCGCGGGTGAAAAATAAGCGCCCACATCACCATTCCAATCATGTACGGAATCGTTTACCACGCTGAGTGCTGCGGCCCCGTTTGGAGCAATGAGCTCCGTCACCGATAGCGGATAAAGGCGTTTCGTGCCGGGGTTGTAAGTCATTTTCTGGGTCCGCATCGCCGGGAGCATTGCGGACCAGTATTGCAGCAACAATGCGTCACGACGCAACACGCCGGTCAGCGGTTGCTCGTCACCAGTGAAGGAAACCGCTCCGCGATGAAATCCGGACCGGTCACGTGTGTCCTCGACGTCGATCCAGGTCAGCGAACCGCGGGCAGCCATAGACGCGCGGCTCAACTGCAGAGCATTGGGAGATTTCAGGGAAACTCTCGCGCCGGGTTGCGGAATGCCGATCACCACCGGTCCGCCGTGCTCCACAAGCTGGGTGGCAAGCAATGCGCTGAGTTCGGGCACACTGGGGGCGCCCATCTGCGGCCTGAGATAAATCTTCATGCCCAGCCGTCTGACAGTCTTGATCAACGGAGCAGTTTCCGCTTCCGTCCAGCCGCGCGTGACCGGGATGGTAATCTTGTCGATGCCGATATTTTTCATCCAAACCAATTCGCGTTCCTGGAGTTGCGGTGGAAACGAGCGGTACGGGAATTCGACAGCTTGCACGAAGACGGTCTCGGCCGCCATAAGGGACCAAACTACGACAAGCGGAATCAACAGGCAAGAAAGCCGTTTCACGAACGAGGGCCCGAGCGCATCCGGTAATCTTCGACCAATGGCATTTTAATAACACGGCACATCTCGAACAACCGCGACCGCGCCCGTGGACCTACACGATCGGATAAAGTTTCCCGGTACTCCGGTTGGTTAGTGGCCGAATTGCGGCGCGTGATAACGCTGCCGGCTTCCGGGTCCGGCATGTTCGAAGTGGCGATCAGCGGCTTCCTGAAGTTGCAGCGATGAGTAATAATCGACGTAACCGTATCGAGAGCCCAATCGGTAACGCGTTGTGCCCCGAGGTCGTCGAGCAAAAGCACTTCGGCATCCAGCGCCATTCGGTATGCCTGCTTGCTCGACGTTCCGGCCGCGGGATCGTAGCCGGCCCGCATGGTATCGAGCAGCGTCTGGTAATCGCAAAACAAGCCGGCAAAACCCCGCTTCATTAACATTCGCAGTGCCGCGACCGCGAGATGCGTTTTCCCCGTTCCCGGCTCGCCAATGAGTAACAGCCCTGGACGCTTTTCGTTGGGAAACTCATGTACGAAGTGTTTGATTTCGTGCATCACCGTTTTTAGATCGCGCTCCGCAAGCATATTGTCGCGAGGCAGGAAGAAAGTATCCAGCGACGCATTCCGATAGAGCGGCGGAAGTTGTGCTTTCTCTTCCAGTCCGGCGGCACGCGAGACCGCTTCGCAGTCGCAGCGCTGCGCACCGGAGACCTCTTCCTGCTGGACGATTATCCAGCCCGTTCCGTTGCATTTTGTGCAGTTCTCTAGCGGCATGACTCTCCAATTATGAGCCTACTCGCGAAAAGGCACAGACCGAAATCCGTGTTACTCAATCGTGAGTAACACTTCCCCTGCATTGACGGCCTCATGCTCCTTCACCGCAACGCTCGCCACCCGCCCTGCCCGTGGCGCTTTCATCTCATTCTGCATCTTCATGGCTTCGAGTACCACCAGACCCTGCCCTGCCGCGACTTCATCACCAACCGCTACCAGAACTCGCAGCACTTTCCCCGGCATCGGCGCTTTGATAGACTCTCGCGCCTCCCTCTTGCGTGACGATCCCGCGGGATTCCACTTGCGCGGATCCTCCACCTCGATCTGTACCCGCATGCCGCCGATCTCGACCTCGGAGCCCGTGACGGCAACTTCATAACTGCACCCGTCGAGGATTACGGAATAGAGGCCCGGTCCAACTTCGACAAAATCAGCCTTCGGTTCAGGCTCCGCCAGCTGACCGTTGACGCGGATAATGGGTTTCATCGCTGCACCTGTTCCCTTCCTGCCAGCAGCCACGGCGAGGAGGATGGTCCGGCTGGACTTACATCCGACACCGCGGGAATGGCCCTCGATTGAATTTGCGCCACCCCTGCGGCTAGCGATACGACCTGTGGCGACGGCTCGGCGCGTTCCGGCATGCGCGCAAAAAATCTCTCGATGAAGCCTGTGTCCAGTTGCCCATAGCGAAATTCCTGGTCGGCCAGAATCCGATCGAAGAAAGGAAGATTGGAGTGGATTCCAGAGATGCGGTATTCGCCTATCGCTCGCCGCATTCGCGCGATAGCCTCCGGACGGTTGCTGGACCAGACCGCGAGTTTCGCGAGCATCGAATCGTACTCGATCGGCACGTTCCATCCGGCATAAACACCGGAGTCGAGACGCACTCCGGGACCCGAGGGTTCCGATAGCCGCTCGATTCTGCCGGGCGACGGAAAGAACTGATTGTCCGGGTCTTCTGCGTACACGCGGCATTCGATGGCTGCGCCGCGCCAACCAACCTCCTCCTGGGTGAGAGGCAGCCTGGCGCCGGCGGCCACCTCGATCTGCCAGCGCACCAGGTCGAGACCGGTTACCAGTTCAGTTACCGGATGTTCCACCTGCAGCCGCGTGTTCATTTCCAGAAAATAAAAGTTGCGCGACTCGTCGACCAGGAACTCAACCGTTCCCGCGTTGTAGTAGCCAGCCTCCCGGGCGATCCTTACCGCCGCGCCGCCCATTTCGGCGCGCATCTCCGGGTGAAGCGCGACTAATGGCGACGGACATTCCTCGATAATCTTCTGATGCCGCCGCTGAATTGAACACTCCCGTTCGCCAAGGTGGATCACGTTGCCGTGATGGTCACCGAACACCTGGATCTCAATGTGCCGCGGATTCTCAATCAATTTCTCGACATAAATGGCGCCATCGCCGAACGCCCGCTCGGCCTCGCTGGAGGCATCGCGGAAGGACGCGTCGAGATCCGCTTCGCAGTCTACGCGGCGCATCCCTTTCCCGCCGCCGCCGGCCACCGCCTTTAGCATCACCGGATACCGCACAGCGCGGGCAAACTCACGGGGTTGCGTAGGCTCCAGAAATCCTTCATGTGCGCCTGGGACGATCGGCGCGCCCGCGGCCACCGCGATTTGCCGGCCCCCGGTTTTGGATCCGATTTTCCGAATCGATGAGGAGTGTGGACCAACGAAGGCGATGCCGGCATCCTCACACACTTGAGCGAACTCGGCATTCTCGCTCAGGAATCCGTATCCGGGATGTATTGCGTCAACGCCATGGCGCCAGGCCGCTTCGATAATCCGCCCGATGTTGAGGTAGCTTTCTCTGGAAGGCGCGGGGCCGATATGGGCTGCTTCGTCAGCCTTGCGGACGTGCAACGAGGCGCGGTCGACGTCCGAGTAGACAGCCACCGTCCGGATATTCATCTCACGCAACGTGCGGATGATCCGGACGGCTATCTCTCCACGATTGGCAATGAGGACTTTGCGGAACACGAGAGGATTGTACCAATGGTAGGACGGTCGGGTTGCGTAATTAATGGTATGGCGCTCAATCAATCGCCGTGCTACACTCGCGGACGTCGAATAGACTGTGCGGAAACATACCATGCCTCGAATCGCTCGGCTTTTACGCTACCGGCTCATTCTCCTGGCGTTTTTCTTGTCCTCCCCCCTCTTCGCCCAGGACGATCGCCTGGAGCCGATTAACGCGCGTCAACGCGTCGTCCTGAAAGGGTCGATCCGTCCCCAGGCGCAGCCGCTGAACGACCAGGGACCCCTAGCTGCCGATGCCCAAGTTAACGGTATCATCTTGATGCTTAAGCCGTCTGTGGAACAGCAGGCTGCCCTCGAGCGCTTGCTGACCGACCAGCAGGACGTCTCTTCGCCCGATTATCAGCACTGGCTGACTCCCATGCAATATGCCGACCGCTTCGGCCTTAGTAATTCCGATATGGGCCGGATCACCGCCTGGTTGAAGGACCAGGGTCTCAGCATCGGCCACGTGGCGCAAGGGCGCAACTGGGTCCTCTTGAGTGGGACGGCGCGGCAGGTACAGGCGACATTCGGGTCAGAAATTCATCGCTACCTGGTGGGCGGTGAACTACACTACGCCAATTCCACTGAGCCTTCGATACCCGCCGTCCTCGCGCCCCTGGTCCAGACCATCATGGGCCTCGATGACTTTCACATGAAACCGGCGCTCCGCAGGCTGCGGCCGGTGGTTCAGGTCCCAAAGCCCGACGAAACATTCAACGGAACGCACTACCTGGCGCCCGGCGATATCGGCGTCATCTACGACGTTAGCCCCCTCTACGCCAAAAGCATAACCGGCTCTGGGCAAAAGATCGCCGTCATGGGGCAGACCAATGTCGACCTCACCGATATCGAGACCTTTCGCAGCGATTTCGGGCTGCCGGTTAACAATCCGCAAATGATTCTCGTGCCCGGTTCTGCCAATCCCGGGATCACCGCTGACCAGGCCGAAGCTGACCTGGATCTGGAGTGGTCGGGTGCGATCGCTCCCAACGCCTCAATCCTCTTTGTGTACTCGACCGACGTAGTTAATTCCACGATGTACGCCATTGATCAGGCCCTTGCCCCGGTCATCAGCTATAGCTACGGTGGCTGCGAACAGGAGGTCTCGGGCACCTCGGCCAGTGCTGCCAATGCTTTTCGTTCTTTGGCGCAGCAGGCCAACTCGCAGGGCATGACGTGGCTGGCGTCTTCCGGGGACCAGGGCGCGGCGGCTTGCGATTCCGGCAAGATCCCCGCGAACAAGGGCCTGGCCGTCAATCTTCCGGCCAGTGTTCCGGAAGTTACCGGCGTCGGCGGCACCGAGTTTAGTGAAGGCAGTGGAAAATATTGGAATTCGACCAACTCCGCCAACGGGACATCGGCGTTGTCTTACATCCCGGAGATGGCGTGGAACGATACCCTGACCACCGGAAGCCTTTCCGCCACGGGAGGCGGTATGAGCATTTTTTTCTCCAAGCCCGCATGGCAAACCGGTCCCGGAGTGGTTCCCGATAACGTACGCGATGTGCCGGATATCTCTTTCGCTGCGGCTAGCCAGCATGACCCGTATATTGTGTTTACCGGCGGCTCAATCGGATACTTCGGCGGGACTTCGGTTGCCACGCCGGTGTTCGCGGGCGTCCTGGCGCTGCTTAATCAATATATCGTTTCGAACGGAGGGAAGGCGGGACTGGGCAATATCAATCCCATCCTCTACAATCTGGCGCAGAATACGCCCGGGATATTTCATGACATAACCGTGGGCACCAATGACGTGCCCTGCCAAACCGGCACTGTGGACTGCACTGGCGGGTTCATGGGCTATGCGACGACTGTGGGGTACGATCTTCCATCGGGACTCGGTTCCGCTGACGCGTACAACCTGGTCACGGAGTGGACTTCGCGCCCGACTACCGGGACGACCACGACCGTGACGGCGAATCCCGGAAACATTATGATCACGGCGTCCACTACCTTGGCAGCCACCGTAAAGGCGGCCTCCGGCACAACCACTCCTACGGGCGCGGTGAGCTTTTCGGCCGGTAGCACGTCGCTCGGTACCGTCAATCTGTCAAGCACGGGAGGAACGGCGACGGCTTCCGCGAGTGTTCCAGGAATTCTCTTGGGCATAGGGACCAACAGCATCAAGGCAACCTACAGCGGGAGCAGCAGCTTTAGCAGTTCGTCGGGTTCGACTGCGAGTCCCGTAACGGTGACGGTGCCCACTTCGAGTTCGGCGGCTATCCCGTCGGCAGTGCCCGATCCCGTGTACCAGCAACAGCCGGACGCCAACGGCAATAGCTGGTTCGTGACACTGCGGCTTAGCGAAATCGCCGGTGTCGCCACCTCATTCAACAACTTGACCATCAACGGCCAGGATTATTCTTCCAGCATCGGCAGCCTTTTCGGAGGCCGGGCCCTCCCCGCCCACGGGACTCTCTCCGGCTCCCTGGCTCTCGGTGTGGGCCTGCAGGTTCCGGGCAATGTGGTTTTTGTTTTCAGCGGCGCCGACTTGAGCGGCGTCACGTGGAGCGAGCAGATCACGGTTCCGTTCTACGGACCGCAATTATCGGCGGCCATGGCACTTTCCAGTTCACCGGGCACCGAAATCCTGAATCCGAAGGGCGACCCCAACTGCGATCCCGAGCACCCCTATTACCAGGAACTGAATCTGCAGGAGTTGAACGGACACGAGGTCTATCTAACCAGGTTTCTGGCGGCCGGGAACGACGACAGCAGCAGCATCCAGTATTGGTTCAACTCCTGGCGTCTGGCTCCTTTGGGCTCCTTGCAAGCCGATATCTGCTGGAACCTCGCTGCGCCTCCGCCGCAAACCTTCAACTATGAGGTTGACGGAATCGACGATGAAGGCAATACCGTCAAGACCACGCTAGCGGTGGTGTTTCAAGGTGCGGGCGCAAACGTCGGGGGGCTTTCGGCGTCGAAATCTTCCCTGCCGCTTAGCCTCAGCCCGGGTCAGTCCACGGCGACCACCCTGACCGTATATGCTCCACTCGGACAGCCGTGGACGTTGTCCGTATTCCCGTCGAATCAAGACACCAGGTGGCTGCAGGTTTCGCCCCTCTCAGGCTCCGGCACGACCACCGTGAACGTAACGGCGTCGGCGTCGGCTTTCAACAACGGCGCGTACACCGCGACCCTGGTCTTGCAATCCGAGAACACGATCCCGCAATTCGCCAACGTGCCGGTGTCGCTGGTCATCGGCGGTTCTACCGCGGTCGAGATCAACGGGGTGGCAAACGGTGCAGCCTTCAACCAGACCTTTGCGCCCGGCATGATTCTCTCCGTCTTCGGCGCCAACCTGACGAATTCGCCCACAGCATTGTATGCTCCCGGCGTACCTCTGCCATTCGGCCTGGGCGGCACGTCCGCGACGGTTAATGGCGTCCCTGCGCCTTTTTACTACGCGTCGCCGACACAGCTGAACATCCAGATCCCTTATGAAACGCCTGAAGGAACAGCCCTCCTCGCAGTGATCAACAACGGGCAGGTAGCGACCTACACGTTCGAGATTTCCGATACGGCTCCGGGCATCTTCGTAGGCTCAGCGAATTCGCTGGTCCCGGTGGCAAGCGCGACGCGGGGGCAGGTTCTCAGTCTTTTCATGACGGGTGAAGGCGACGTCAGTCCCCCGATCGTAACCGGAGCAACTCCGCTCAGAACCACGCCGGTGAATCAGTTGCCGTCGCCGCGAAATACGTTCTCTATGAAAGTCGCCGGCCTCGCGGTCACGCCGCTATTCATTGGCGTCCCCTACGGGCTTGTCGGCGAGACCCAGGTCAATTTCGCGGTGCCGGCCAATGCGCCACTGGGTCTCCAGAATGTGGTGGTGACGGTCGGGGGCAACAGCAGCGTAGCCGCGCAGATCGACGTGACCCAGTAACGCAGGATCTAACCTTGTCTGTCCGGCCGTCTTGTCGGGCCGAGTTTCCGAGCCGCGCGCAGGCAAGGCCTTCTGCCCGAATTCTGCGATTACCTCTTGAGTCTGCGGCTCTAAACTACGCCGCTGGTGTTGCGCAATTCTAAAGCTCGGACACGCCGGTGGGCTTCCAGAATGGCGTTGAACTGGCTATTCAGGATGTCCCGGATGTCGGCAGGCAGTTCCTTTCCCAGAGCCTGCTGGTAGACCTTCACTGCTGCATCCTCGCCTCGCTCCGCCTCGCGGATAGCCGCCTGATCGTTTTGGCCGCTGATCTTTGCCTTGAGATCGATCCACCCGCGGTGCAAGGCTGCGCCAGTGCTCCCGCTCGTCTGCGGCTCGCCCTGGAGCCGGATGACTTCCTGCTGTAACCCGCCCGCGAACCTGGAGCGCTGCTGCGAGAACTCCAGAAACATCGCTCTCACGTTGGCATCCCGCACATGGTGCGCGGCGTCAAGAAAGCCCTGCTGGCCGTCCTTACAGATTTGTATCAGATCATTCAATATCGAACGTACGTCGTTTACATCGATAGCCATCGTTGTTTCCTTCGCCCTGACAACAGCAAGTACCGGGCCGTTCAGCCGCTTGTGAGAAATCCAAAATTAGCCTATCATGCCTACGAACCCTTTTTACGCACTCGGGCAAGTTCGGTATGGAACTGCACGAAGCTCGCGGGAGCGCGAGAGTGCGGAATGGGAAAGGAGATTCCACATATGGCTACGGCAGTTGCAATTGAAAGTCCCGTCAAAGTTTCCGCAACTAAGTTATTGATCAACAATCAATGGGTAAACAGCGCATCGGGTAAAACGTTCCCGACCATCAATCCATCCACCGGCGAAGAGATCTGCCAGATTTCCGAAGCAGACGCGCCCGACGTCGACCGCGCCGTCAAGGCCGCACGCGCCGCGTTCAACGGCCCGTGGCGAAAGATGGCAGCCGCGCAACGCGGTGTGCTCATCAACAAGCTCGCCGATCTCATCGAAAAACACTCAGACGAATTGGCCAAGCTCGAAGCACTCGACAACGGCAAGCCCTACGCGGTCGCCCGCGCAGCCGATCTTCCGCTCACCGTCGCCTGTTTCCGCTACTACGCGGGCTGGGCAGACAAGGTGCAGGGCAAGACCATCCCCATCAGCGGTAATTATTTCTGCTATACGAAACTGGAGCCCGTGGGCGTGGTCGGACAGATCATTCCGTGGAACTTCCCGCTCTTGATGTTCGCCTGGAAACTGGCTCCGGCACTGGCTACTGGCAACACCATTGTGATGAAGCCCGCGGAGCAGACGCCTCTGACCGCATTGCGCGTGGGTGAACTGATCCTCGAAGCCGGATTCCCCGAGGGCGTCGTGAACATTCTCCCCGGCTACGGACCCACGGCCGGCGGCGCGATCGCAAACCACATGGATGTCGACAAGGTCGCTTTCACCGGCTCAACCGAAGTCGGCCATATCATCATGGGAGCCGCGGCGAAGACCAATCTCAAGCGCGTCACCCTGGAACTCGGTGGCAAGAGTCCGAACATCGTCTTCGCGGACGCCGACATGGACCAGGCCATTGAGGGCGCACACTTCGCGCTGTTCTTCAACCAGGGCCAGTGCTGCTGCGCCGGATCACGGCTGTTCGTCGAAGAGTCGGTCTACGACGAAGTCGTCGAGAAGAGCGCCGCTCGCGCCAGACGACGCAAGGTCGGCGATCCCTTTGCGCCGGATGTGGAACAGGGACCTCAAGTCGACGATGTTCAGTTCGACAAGGTCATGGGCTACATCGAGTCCGGCAAGAAGGATGGCGCCAGGCTGGTGTGCGGTGGCGGACGCGTAGGCGACCGCGGCTACTTCATCGAGCCGACCGTCTTCTCCGACGTGCAGGACAACATGAAGATCGCGGAGGAAGAAATCTTCGGACCGGTGCTCAGTATCATCAAGTTCAAGAGCATCGAAGAGGTAGTCCAACGCGCCAACAACACCATGTATGGCCTGGCAGCCGCAGTCTGGACCAAGGACATCACCAAAGCTCACGCGATCGCGAGCAACGTACGCGCGGGCACCGTGTGGGTCAACTGCTACGACGTGTTTGACGCAGCGGCTCCGTTCGGAGGGTTCAAACAATCGGGTATCGGCCGTGAGCTCGGCGAATACGGCTTGCAGCAGTACACTGAAGTGAAAACCGTAACAATCAAGATGTAATCGGTCTTCCGTACGGCAGACCATCGTTTGTTGTGGTCTGCCGCCTGCGGAGCAGCTTTTTGTAGCCTTTCGTAACACAGACTTCAGTCTGTGCTTGTGCAACCGTCCGCAGCCTGTGTTACGAAACCGAACGAAGCTCCACGATCAGATCATCCAGCGCTATCGTCTTCTGAATGTTTCGTCGTAGCAACTCCGCGATGTCATCCACTTTTTTCACCGCTTGAATGATCCAGCGGGTGCTCACGCGATTGGCCAGCGCACTAAGTTCTCCGCGCAGATCTGCATTGCGAATATCGCCGCCAGTCTCGCGCAGGATCATCAGATCACGCAGCAGCCCGTACAGCATGGTGAGATGGAATTCCAGTTTCTCGTTCTTGCTCCGGCTGATCGATTCCGAAAACGGCGTCCATGTGCCGAAACCGCTATCGCCGGACGCGGTTTTCAATAGCGCGTGCATCGCAGTCCGGCGCCTTTCGTAGGCCGCAATGTCAAGCGACAACGCATATCCAGGACTTCCGCCGGACAAAGCGATCCGCTTCGCGGCGTCCTGTAACTGGTGTGTGCGGGCAAAATCGCGCATCTCGTCATTGGACAGCGCTGAGAGCGTGATCATAATTGCGCGCGAACGGATAGTCGGCAGCAGATCGTACATGTTCTCTGCGGTCGCAATCAAGATGAGATGATCGGGCGGCTCTTCCAGCGTTTTCAGCAGCGAATTGGCGGCCTGCTCGTTGGCGCGATCGAGATGGTCGATAAGGAAAATGCGACGTGGTCCGTGCAGCGGCTTGAACTGCGCCCGCTCCTTGAGCAGCCGCATTTGCGGGATGGAGATCTGACGCAAAGGCCCGTCGGGCGGGAAAGTGAGGAAGTCCGGATGGGAGGCAAATACCAGAGGATCTTCGTTGCGCTTCTCGGAACTCAGTTTCTCTCGCTCCTGAATCGACGCGACATTGTCGGGCAGGCTCAGGTCGTCGTGTTCGATCTTTTCGGGATGGTCCAGTAGTTGCTGTGCGAACCGCCGGGCCAGAGTGGCTTTTCCCAAGCCGCCTTGGCCAGCGAAAATCAGGGTCTGGGGGATCCGTTCACCGGCAATCATCTGCTGGAGCGTAGCCACGGCTTGCGCATTACCCCAAAACTTCTCAAACACGTTTGCCAACCTCCTTCCAGACACGTCCGGCGACTTCCTCGACGCTCGCTGCGCCGTCGATCACGATGAAGCGGTGCGCCTCTCGCGCGGCTAACGCCAGATAGGCGTCCCGGACTCTTTTGTGAAACTCCCGCGATTCGTCGTCGAGGCGCGTTTCTGAGCTCGAGCTCGTGAAGTTGCGGCCGCGCGCTCGATCGAGACTCTCGTCGAGATCGATATCCACGAAAACAGTAAGGTCCGGTTGCAGACCCTGGCATGCGATCTGATCGAGCGTCAGGACCACTTCTGCTCCGAGGCCACGCCCGTATCCCTGATAGACCAGCGTCGAGTCGGTGAACCGGTCGCACAACACGATCTGCCCTGCCGCGAGCGCCGGCCGGATGACTTCCTCCACGTTCTGCGCGCGGCTTGCAAAATAGAGAAGAAGCTCTGCGCGAGGCGTCAGTTGGGTGTTCCGGCCGTCGAGCAGGATGGCGCGGATCTGACGCCCAATTTCAGTGCCGCCGGGCTCAACTGCTTCGACCACGTCCCGGCCGGCGCTACGCAGACGGTCGGCCAGCAGGCGTAGTTGCGTAGTCTTGCCGCTGCCGTCGATGCCCTCGAATGTGATGAAAATTCCGCGGTCCATTTGGGGAGAATGATCATTGTCTCAGACGCGCGAGGAGCGGTCTCCATCGAATCGACCGCACCTCAGGACACTCGCGAAGGTCAAAGTATCAAGTTCCTTTCACTCCGTACTTATCTGTGTTGATCTGTGTTCGTCTGACGTCCAAATCCTGTCACTCCGTTGCAACTCGCCAGCTATCCATGTCGCCTTTGCTCAATCGCGTGCATTCGTGTGCCATTCGCGGCCCAGTGTTTCCCGCACCTCTATAATGTAGGTATCCCTCAATAACCAATGGACTTAGAAAACTTCGACTTGAAGGGCTCGATCAACCTGCCCAAGACCACCTTCTCCATGAAGGCCAACCTCCCGCAAACCGAGCCCAAAATGCTCGCCCGCTGGGAAGCCGAAGACCTCTACGGCCAAATCCGTGCCGCTCGCGCCGGACGTCCTCGCTACGTACTCCATGATGGTCCGCCCTACGCCAACGGCCACATCCATATCGGCACCGCCTTCAACAAGATCATCAAGGACTTCATCGTCAAGTCCAAAACCATGGCCGGCTTCGATTCGCCCTACGTGCCCGGCTGGGACTGCCATGGCCTGCCGATCGAATTCAAAGTCGACCAGGAACTCGGCGGCAAGAAGGCCAAACTCTCGCCCCTCGAAATCCGTCTCGCCTGCCGTAAGTACGCCACCAAGTTCTTCGAGGCCATGCGCGTCGAGTTCAAACGCCTCGGCGTCCTCGGCCGCTGGAACGACCCATACCTCACCATGAGCCCGGAGTATCAGGCGGTCATCGCCGGCGCTTTCGTGGACTTCCTCGACCAAGGCTACATCTATAAAGGACTGAAGCCCGTCAACTGGTGCATCCACGACCGCACCGCCCTCGCCGAAGCTGAAGTCGAATACGCCGACCACTCCAGTCCGTCCATTTGGGTTCGTTTCGCATTAACCTCTGAACCGGGCGCCATCGATCCCCGACTCCATAACCACCAGGTCTATGGTCTCATCTGGACCACCACCCCGTGGACCATCCCCGCCAACATGGCCATCGCGTTCCACCCCAAGTTCGAGTACGCCGCCGTTCTGGTCAACGAGGCCGTCTACATCGTCGCCGGCGACCTTCTTGCAGAAACTGCACAAAATTGCACATGGGAGAACCCCCGCATTCTCGCGACCTTCCCTGGCTCCCGCCTCGAACACGCCGTCTTCCGTCACCCCTTTATCGATCGCGACTCCCTCGGCATCCTCGCTGACCACGTCACCCTGGAGCAAGGCACTGGTGCCGTACACACCGCTCCCGGCCACGGACAGGAAGACTACGTTGTTGGCCAGCAATACGGCATCGCAACTTATTGCCCGGTCGACGCCCGCGGACGCTTCTTCCAGGCCCCAGTCGGGTCAAGCAATGCCGCACCCGGCACGATTCCGGAAGAACTGCTCGGCAAGACCGTCTGGGAAGGCAACCCCATCGTCATCGATATCCTCCGGGCGCACCACGCCTTGCTAGCTCAGAAAAAGGTCGACCACAGCTATCCACACTGCTGGCGCTGCCACAATCCGACCATCTTCCGCGCCACCGATCAGTGGTTCATCGGCATGGATCGCAACGGCCTCCGGGAACGGGCCCTCTCCGCCATCAAAGCCATCAAATGGATGCCTGGCTGGGGCGAAGAACGCATCTCCAACATGATCGCCACCCGGCCGGACTGGTGCATCTCGCGCCAGCGCACCTGGGGCGTCCCCATTATTGTCTTTTATTGCGACCATTGCCACGAACCGCTCGTTGATCGCCCGATCCTCGATGCAGTCGTCGACCTCATTCGCCAGTACAATGCCGACATCTGGTATGAGCGCACTGCCGCCGAACTCATCCCAGCCGGGACCACCTGCGCGAAGTGCGGCTCGACCGAATTCACCAAGGAGAACGACATCCTCGACGTCTGGTTCGATTCCGGCTCGAGCCATCTTGCCGTGCTCACCGAAAAGAACGACCTCGCCTGGCCCTCCGATCTGTATATCGAAGGGGGCGACCAATACCGCGGCTGGTTCCACAGTTCGCTCCTGGTGGGAGTCGGCCTGCGCAACGGCGCTCCCTACCGCGAGTGCGCCACCAACGGCTGGGCTCTCGACGGCGAAGGCCGCGCCATGCACAAATCGCTCGGCAACTCCATCGAACCCGAAGACATCATCAAACACCATGGCGCGGACGTGCTGCGCCTCTGGACCGCGTCCGTCTCTTTCAACGAGGACGTCCGCATGTCCGAGACCATCCTCACCCGCTTGAGCGAGGCCTATCGCAAGCTGCGCAACACCTTCCGTTACATCCTCGGCAATCTGCATGGCTTCGATCCGGAAATCGACATCGTGCCGGCCTCCGAAATGCCGGAAATCGACCAGTGGATCCTGATCAAAGCCGAAGAACTGGTTCTGCGCAGCCGCGTCTGGTACAACGATTTCGAATTCCATAAGGTCTATCGTGCGATCTACGACTTCTCCACCGTCGATCTCAGTAATGTCTACTTCGACGTCCTGAAGGACCGCCTCTATACTGCGGCCACCAAATCCCATGCGCGCCGCTCCGCGCAAACCGCGTTGTATCGCGTGGCCCATGCGCTCGTCCGCCTGCTCGCCCCGATCCTCAGCTTTACCTGCGAAGAGGTCTGGCCGCATCTATGCCAGCCGGGCACTGTCCACACTGCCCTGTTTCCCGAACCTTCGGAACTTACCGCAGGACTCCATGAACACCATCGGAAACAGGCCGCCAACTGGGACCGTCTAATGGAAGTGAGGAAGGAAGTTCTGAAAGAACTCGAAATTAAGCGCAACGAGAAGTTCATCGGAGCGCCCCTCGAAGCGCGCGTTGGTATCGCGGCCGGCAGCGAATTGTTCAAACTCCTGCAAGGATACGCACAAGAGCTCCCCGGACTTTTCATCGTAAGCCAGGTCGACCTGCAACTGGCCGAGACGCTCCCACCATGGGACGCGACATTCGGCGTCGAAAGGGCCGCCGGCATGAAGTGCGAACGCTGTTGGAAATACACTGAAGACGTCGGTTCCGATCCCGCCTTGCCCACGTTATGTGCCAGTTGTTCGTCCGCCGTCCGCGAGAATCTGCATGGCTAAGTTCCAGCTCTACAACCGCCGCCGCAGCATTCCTCCGTGGTTTGCGCTGATGCTGTCTCTTACCGTCTTTGCGCTCGATCGCTGGACCAAGTACCTGGTCGAAACTCGCCTGAGCTTCTGGGACACCAAAAAGGTCATTCCCGGCTTCTTCGACATCGTCCGCTCACAGAATCCGGGTGTTGCCTTCGGTCTCTTCTCGCAATCCGGCTCGCACTTCCGCACCGCCATCCTGATCGGTTTCTCGGTGCTCGCAATCGTGATCCTCGCCGTCCTCCTTACCCGCATCCGCCGCTGGGACCGGCCCACCGGACTCGGCGTCGCCCTGGTTTTCGGCGGTGCCCTGGGCAACGTCTACGATCGCCTCCGGGCCGGAACCGTAACTGACTTTCTCGACTTCTATCTCGGCACTTACCACTGGTACACCTTTAACTTGGCTGATACTGCGATCTGTGTCGGTGCGGGGTTACTCATTTTGAGTATGTTGAGGCCTCCGCATGTTACCTAAGTTAATTCAGATTGGATCGTTTTACTTACCGACTTACGGCGTTCTAGTGGCTACTGCCTTCCTGACTGCCTTGTGGATGGCAGGCAAGTTAGGACGCATGCAAGGACTCAGCCGCGACGCCATCATGAATCTCGGTGTCTACTGCGCTCTGGCCGGAATCGTGGGCGCGAAGCTGTTGATGATCGTGCTCGATCCCTATTACCGCAAGAACCCGGGACAGATCTTCACCTTAAGTACCCTACAATCCGCCGGCATCTGGTACGGCGGCTTCATCCTCGCCCTGGTCTTCGCCTATTTCTACATGCGTCGCGAGCGTCTCCCGTTCCTCAAAACGTGCGACGTCTTCGCTCCCGGTCTCGCCATCGGGCACGCCATCGGACGATTGGGTTGTTTCGCCGCCGGCTGCTGTTACGGGAAGCCGACCCACTTACCCTGGGCAGTAACCTACACCAATCCCGATGCCAACGGAGCCCCGCTGGGCGTCCCCGTGCACCCCACGCAACTCTACGAGACCGGTATGGAGGGACTCATCTGCATCTTCCTCTACCAGCGAGCCAAAAAGCCGCACAAAGAAGGCTCGATCATCGCGCTCTATCTCATCCTCTCCGGCCTAGCCCGCTTCTTAGTAGAATTTGTACGGGCGCACGACGAAGCCAACCCGCTGGGGGGCCCGCTAACGCTAGAACAATGGATCTCCCTAGCCGCTTGCGTGGCAGGCTGTAGCTTGTTAAGGTTACCCGTCAAGCCAGTATCCGTCGCCCCAAGATCAGCCGTAGCCAAGTGACGCACCTGTCCCGCCAGACCCTGATTTGCGCGAGCGTGGCGCGCCCAAAAGACGGACGGTTTGGTTGCGGCCGTGCTGCTCTGTGGGGCTGACGCCCTCGTCCGCGAGCGACCGCCTGGTCGCTTCCGATTTTGGGGGTGCAGCCTCGATCGGCGATCGGAGCGAACTGAGGAGCCTACTTCAGGGTGTAGTCCGATGCGACAAGAACGTACGGGCCAGTTCTATCGACCGGACGCGGTTCGAGCGGTGGATCACGGCGCGACAATTAGGGCTAAACCGGACGAATATCCGTGGGAGATCCACTTGATATCTCATACTAAATCCGTTTCAGATCGTTGTGCTGGTGCAAGTTCCCCGCGACTCAGACCGCAGCCAGAAGAGTAAGAAGTATTCAGAGTCGCAAGAAACGCAGCTATTACCGTGTGCTCCAGGCGCGGCGGTTCCGCGGCGTCCGTGCGTCACAACAGACGCTAGGTCCGCGCAAACTACTGATACAGATTCACTTGTCCAAGTTAGCCCGACATTTGATTTTTGACGCGAACCAGCGATCACAACACCTAAAACACCCTTAACTTCTTATTCTTGCATCACTTACGAAAAGGGGGCTAGACGATTATCGATTCTTACTTGTTAGGCTCAAATCAGAAGATTGAGAGTGGGTCGCGGGACAAGCGGCTGTTTTGAGGAACTTACGTGCAAAAACATGCAATTGAAAACGAACATCCCGAGTTTGTCGCGAAACGGGCCTTGTGGCGGCGATACAGCGACTTATATGCCGGAGGTGAACAGATCAGAACGCGGGCTGCTGAATATCTGATCCAGCGACACAAAGAGCCGGCAGAGGTTTATTACGAGCGGTTAGGCAGGGTTTTCTACGAAAACTATATCGGCTCGATCATCGACTGGTTTGCGGCGACTCTCTTGAGGAGGGAGCCAGTCGTCCAGTTCACTGGGGAAGACAATTACGGAAAGCGTTTCTTCGACCAGTTCATTCAGGATTGCGATCGCAAGGGGACGCCGTTAGCAGACTTCTTCCGCCAACAGATCACAGATACATTGATCTACGGCAAGTCGTATATCGTCGTTGATTTCCCCCGCGTCATAAGCCCGGTTACAAACCGCGGAGAAGAAGACGCGACGGGAATGTCGCGCGGTTATTTGACACGATATCTGCCGGAACAGGTTACTAACTGGGGTAAGACGCCACAAGGGGAGTTCGAATGGGTGGTGCTCAAGACCGAGTCCATCCATCAGCTTTCACCGGGATCGGAACCGATCCTCGAGACGCTGTGGACTTACTACGACCGCGAGACTTATGAGATCTATCGCTGCCAGGGAGGCCCGGACTCGGCGTCCGAGGTTACTCTCACTCATACGGGAGTGCACGGACTGGCATTACAACGTCGTGTGCCGATATTTGAGATCAGGACTTCAGATGGACTGTGGTTAATGAACAAAGCAGCCCTTCTGCAGCTCGAACACTTCAATAAGTCCAATGCGCTCGCTTGGGCTTTAACTATGGGGCTGTTTGCGACTCCGGTCGTCTATTCGGACAAGCCGTGGCAGCAGGTGGTGGGCGAGTCATATTACATCCAGATGGGGCAAGGGGACCGGTTCGGGTGGGCGGAGCCAGAAGGCCGCGTTTACAGTCTCGCGGCCGACAATCTGGACACTCTGAAGAACGAGATCTACAGGGTTTGCTACTTGCTTTCCCAGGCCGCCACGAATGACTCAAGTGGACTGCCCCAGTCCGGGCTCAGCAAACAGATGGATTTCAGCATTACTCAGGAGATCCTGCTGGCCTACGGCGACATCGTCAAGAATGCCATGCGTCAGGTTTTGCAGTCCGTTGCGCTGGCACGGAAGGATGACTTACTCGTCGATGTATCGGGCCTGGATGAGTTCGACATAGGGGACTTCAGCGGAGAACTAGAGAATGCCAAGAGTCTTCTAGCACTAGGAATTAATTCCAAGACGCTGAAGCAGCAGATGTTCAAGAAACTTGCCTTCAAGTATCTGAGCGACTCACGCCAGGAGCTAAAGAACAAGATCTCTGAAGAGATCGATGTGTCGCTGACAGATGCGTCACAACATTGAACGATAGAAGCATTCGGAGGCTTATGGAACAGAAACGAGATTCGACGGACTCGATCGACGTCCAGGGAATCGTACAGCAGGCCGTGCAGGAATATCTGCGGCAGGACACAACGCGGCGAGAGCCGGCATACAAAGCGGAATTACAGGAAGAAAGAAAGCGCCGGGAGCAACTGGAACGGCGCGTCAATGAACTGGTTGAAGAGAACCGGCGCAGCCGCCAGGTCGCGGAAGAGGCCGAGCGAAGCACCAATATCCGGGCAGAATTGCAGAAGCTCGGAGTATCTAAGATCGACTTGGCGTATCGCGCGGTGCAGAGCGATATCTTTCGCGGCGAGGATGGCCGGTTGTTGGCACGCACAGGGCAGGGCGACGCAGCGGCCGGCGAATACCTGCGGCAGTTTGTCGCAGACAACCCCGAGTTTCTTCCCGCCCGCATCGTGGGGGGAAGCGGTATGACCAACACACACCGGACACCGGTCTCAAATGGTATCGATCTGGAAAAGATCGGGCCAGGAATGTCCAAGGAAGATCTGGAGAGAGCACGACAAGAGATTTTACGAGTTGCAACTCAGACCCTGAGGAGCTAAGTAACCGCAACAGCATGTGAATGCTCGTGCGGAAGTGTAGGACAAGGAGAGAAATGCCAGCAATAACGTCAGCTAATATAGCAGGTCCCGTATCGTACTCATGCGGTCCAATGCGGCCAAGCTATTGATTTAACTATACCGACATAGGCAAGACCCGGCCCCATGCGGACACTGGATAGTAGACAATAGTGGACAAAGCGCGGGATAGTGGACAATAGTGGACACGGCATGAGCCCCCAAAAGGTGGCAGTCGCTATGCTCTTTCTCCGCTTTGCCAGCAGGGACTCAAGCCCTTGAGCCCCTCGAAAGCGCAAAGCTTGTTGCCATCGTATGACGGCGGTAACCCATGGGCTGTTTCTGTTGGCTCAGTTCGGGCGGATGGCACCGACTGTACGGTGAGTAGGCCCACTCCCTGGCCTTGCTCAATGGAAGAGGAATGTTGCTCTGCCTCAAATAACTGCACCCGACGCGATGATATTCCTTTCCGGTGCGAGTGACATAAACGGTTACCTCTTTGGGCGTCGTTTGGCTGGACGCGGGGTCTGTGCGGGGAGTGCGAAGCCACCCGAGCGCTCTCCGCCGGGACTGCTGACGCCTTAGGCTTTCGCAAACCCTCCACCGAAGTCAGACGCGTGTGTCGGCCGAGTCTAGAAAACCGTCCGACCCGTCTAAGGCGTTTCCTTGGTCTTCGGCGGTCGCCCGCGTCCGCGCTTGGGTGGCGTGTCTTTCAATTCCTTGACCCAGTTCGGTGGTCGCCCCTGGGCCCTGGCGCTGTCCAGCCGCAAGGCGCTCAACACCGGCGATTGCCACCTTGACCGCTTCGAGGTGATCGTGCAGTTCTTTAATGATAGCTGGGAGGTTCATGCTTTTCCCCTGTGCCTGTATCCCTCCGCCGGAACCACATCGAAGTTGCCACGGATGGCAGCGCGTCGAACGGTATCCACGTATCGCCCAGCCGCTTCCATGCGATCCAAACAATCATGGCACCACAAAAGGTGTTCCTCGATCTCCATAAGTTGCGCATCGGGCTCGACGCCCATGTGATAAGCCTCAATATCGTCGTCTGAAATATGCTTGCTTTCGCTCATATTGAAAGTGGTACGACCCCGGAAGGTTCCCAGGGCCATCCTCCGAAACCAATTTAGCGTTATATATCTTACATTTTCACACAAATGTGATTAGTATTACAATTATTTTTTTATAACGTCGACCCATGTAGCGCATTTGTATGTACGCACGGTGTCTGGAAGAGCTTGCGAGTGGTCCGACTCTGCTCGGCAATGATTCTGGCTGGCTCTTCGGAGGCAATTTATGAAAGAGGCGACACTCCCCTGCGGGCCAGCCAACCCCACACCGCAATAAACGCATTGGGTAGTATTGGGCGATATGCATCCGAAAACGGAAGGAATTCTGGAGTCGTCACTCTACGTGGATGACGTGGCCCGCTCTGTTCGGTTCTACGAGAAGATCTTCGGGTTTCGGGTTATTAACGACTTCGGCGAGCGCGGCTGCGCCATGGAAGCGGGTGCCCGCCAAGTACTGTTGTTATTCCTGAAGGGTCGCTCGCGTGCGATGCAGACGCCGCACGATGGTGGTGGAGAACTTCATCTCGCGTTCGCGATCAGTGCCGAGGAACTGCCGCGCTGGTTAGAGTGGCTCGGAGAAAATGAAATCAGGATCGAAGAAAAACGCACGTGGGAGCTGGGCGGCCAAAGTATCTATTTTCGCGATCCAGACCGGCATCTGATCGAGATCGCGACACCGGGTGTCTGGTCGATCTATTAATGCGGTCCGACTCTGCACCCTTCGTCTGTTCTTATGGCCGGCACCATCGACTCGCCGTAGCCTCTCATCGAGCCCGCAGGTTTTCAATCTCGCGGAGGATAAAATTGATCTGCGCTCGCACGATCTTCTCCCCCTTGTCGCGGGTTGCGAGCGTCGCATCGCCGAAAACGCCGGACGGCGAATACTGCGGCGCATCGGGGTCCCGCCACTGGAGCGGACCGCTACCTCGGGGGAAATCCTTGGCGGCGTTGGCCATATTTACCGATTTCGGCGCGATATAGAGCATGATCGATGTTTCAATCTCGTCAGCATGGGTACCTTCAGTCTGCTTTGCGATTTGCTTTTCTACATCGGTCGAGGCGTGAAGGATGTCGGTGAACCGCATTTGGATCCCGTCTCGGCCCAACTCTTCCGCCGCTGCGCGCAGTGGGCGAAGCGTGGAGACACCAGTGTTGAGGATGTAGAACTTTCGTGGGCCGAAATGAGCCAAGCCCCGACAAATATCGATTATCAAGTCACGCGCTGTCTCCAGCCGCAATGAGGTCGCTCCCGGGTACTCGACGAATGCCGGATAGAAATTGTAGTTGATGGTGGGTGCCACAACCACCGCAGTTCGAGCCATGACCTCCTTCGCCAGGTATTCCGCCATGATGAAATCGTTGCTCAATTTCAAGTGTGGACCATGCTCTTTGGACGCTGCTCCCAGCGGAATCATGACAACCGTCTTAGGGGTCAGAACGTCCGCCGCTTCTTTCCAGGTCAGATCTTCGAGGCGGACACTACGGTTTTGTGCGACGACCGGAGTAAGCATGGCGGCAGCCGAGCAGAGCAGGAGCTTCGTACATCGATGAAAACCAAAGGCCATGAAAGAGTTTACCGCGAGCAGTTCGGCCAATCGGAAACGATCTTCTGGCCGGCTCACCCAGATATTTCTAGCTGTTCGATTGAACAACGTATCAGCGGAGACGTCTTTAATGATCTACCGCTCTCCCCTCCACAGCCGGAGCAAACAGGTGGCCGCCGCCGTCACAATCCTTGATTACGGCAACCACAATGCAAAGAAGGACAATCGTGAGTATAAAGGCAATCGTTCCGCCAGTACCCGACGGAGGGCTGAATCGTCGATTTGCATTCGAAAATTTCGGGGACATGTTCACGGTACCGTCAGCAAATGGACAGCCAAGGCTCGAAATGGGGATTGATTCTGTAATTTAACTAGCGCAGGGGGATCCGACGAAACACCGTCAGGCCGCAATCAGCCGCTTGACGAACTCGCAGGGATGTCTCACAATCTATCGTTCAAACGTATGGAAACATCTCCCGCAGATCTCACCACTTCCGAGGCCGCGCGCCGTCTCGGTATCACGCGCAACGCCGTCGCCCGCCTATGCCGCTCCGGGGTAATTAAAGCGCGAAAGTTTGGCCCTGACTGGGTGATAAACCCGAAGCAGATCGAAGCAGCCAAGAGTCGCCCAACACCCGGAAACCCGACGCCGCGCGGCAGGCCGATTAGCCGCTGGAGATCCTGATCGTATAATTCATACTTATGGGTATTAATTGCCGGTTATAGAAGAATTTGCGAGTACTGCAAATACGCAGTTAACCCACTGCACCAGGTAGGCTTGCTCGAAAATAATTCGCCCGCACACAAGCCAATTTTAAAATCTCTTGACGAACAGCGGAGATGGACGCATACTCATATTCGTAACAGCGCAACCGGGTATCCAGGAACCGGAGTAAGCAGCGATGGCCAGGGGCTGGTGATGCGTTGAGCATCCATTGCCGAGTGCCGAGTGCAAGCGCCAAATTCTGGTCGTTGTTACATCATGGCGTGGCATAGCAAGGCCGGTTTAGCTCGGCTTGGTGTGGCGTGGGTGGAGAAGTTCCACCTTATCTCACTGGGCCCGGCTGAGCCGGCATAGTTTGGCACGGCGAGCGCGCTTAATGCGCATGTAGAGGGCGGCAGGTTTAGGTAAACACGCCGCCCTTTGTCGTTTTCGCACGAGTCACTTAATCACTGCCTACCCTATCCGGCTGGCTTGTAGGGGAAGGTATGCCTGGGGGCCGGCAAATGGAGACAAACATGAAGAACGCGAAGATGTATTACTGGATTGCGATCAATGGTGGATCGTGCGCTATGTCACCGACGGTATTACCGCCCACGCTGAAGGTGATCCCTACGCCCGAACAACTGATTGGTTTCCCGACGCGGGAAGAGGCCGAGGCAGCACAGACGCAGTGCCTGAATGCCCCGATCAATGAAGTGCGGAAGTTTTTGGAAGGCTTGGCCGGACGAGTAGGACGTGATATTGCAGTAATCCAGCCGACGAACCCCGGGCCACCAACTCACGGCCAGACCATGTGGTTGGAAGCGGATTTATGAATACAGAAGCTGTCATTCGGGTTTGGCGCGGTCGCGGGTTTATCGTAGCGGATGCTGAGAACATTGATCGCTATATTATTACTGCGGCGCATTGTTTACCACGCTTGCCGCCACGTGCGTCTTTCTCCCACACGGAAGAGCGGACTTACCCACGTCTTCTTGGCCAACTCAGAACCAAGCGCCGGAACATTTGGGCGGAGTGCTTGTTTGTTGATCCGATTGCCGACATTGCTGTACTAGGTCAGCCGGATAACCAGGAGTTAGCTAAAGAGGCGGAGGGATACGATGGGCTGGTGGGGAATGTGGTGCCGTTCTCCATCGCAGATGCTCCTGAAAAGGGTGAAGGGTTCATGTTGTCGCTGGAAGGGAAATGGTTCAATGTCCATGTGGCTCGTTGCCCGGGCGGTCCCTTGTGGACCGACCATGCAACGGAACCGATTGCTGGCGGGATGTCAGGTTCTCCGATTGTGCTGAAGAATGGTTCGGCCATCGCCGTTGTAACATCGGCCAGCACCACTGGAGGCGATCTTAACAAATGCACTGCGGGCGGGCCAGACCCGGTGCTCACGCGCAATCTTCCAGGATGGTTGCTGACTAAGCTCTCCATCAAGAAAACTGAGTGTTAGCTTGGAGTGCGACCGGTAGTTCATCCGCTCGATGAAGCGCCAGTTGAAACCGTGGACCTGCGTCATTATGATTACGCACCTGATCGAGAGGTGCGCTGAAAAGGAGAAACAGATTGCCAGTTAACCGAGACCTCGCCCGCAGTGCTGTTTATGGCAGGAGAGTAATCCGCATTGGCGTTACGCAGGCCTTCCCGGACTGCTCTTGGAGCATGGTAGATGGTTTGAGCGAGGGGTTCCGCCGAAACTCCGTGGCGGCTGGAATCGCACCCCAAGAGGCTGCTACCGCAATGCTTATCTAAACGTCGAAGTAGACCCCGCGCGGTACGTCTACTGCGAGGGGTATTCATGGCTAGAGGGAAGCATGATGGCCGAACACGCGTGGTTCGCGGATCGCGCCGCGCCCGACATCGCGTTCGACACCACGCCGGGGCGAGAGGACGGCACCCATCTCTATTGCGGCATTCCGTTGCTCTGGAGCTACGTCCAAAAGCGAATGATGACCATGATCCTTGACAGTATGTACGGGCGGGTTATTGCAGGGCACGTTTGGTCGGGAGACGGCCCCGCTATTTTCCTCGGCACCGAAGAGCCTGAATCGTTCGTTGACCCATGTGCTGTGAATGGCTGAGTCGCCCTAACCATCAAATTATGCTGCCCGGTCGCCCCCAACGTAAGGGTGCGGTCTTCGAACCGGCGGTTCCGGCCTCAACGGATTGGCGCGTCAGTTCGGTGCCCGCACTGCGGCGTTCCGCATCCATCGCCCGTCACGTTCGATTAACTGATCGCGTTCACACGCCTGCATTGCGGTGCCGCCGCTGAAGTGCCGCCGCTGAAAGTCCAGTGAATCAGCCGCAGCCGGGACCGCTCACAGCATCGCGCGCGGCGACACTGGTTGTGTCCGCATCACCGTGGAGAATGCTGGCGAAGAAAATGGGGGGCCGATGCCAGCATCATCTAAAAATGGTCATTCTCATGCGACAACAGGTAGTCGGCGATCTCATTGAAGAGTGATTCTGCTCCATTCGCGTACTGTCGCAACAGGTCCTCGCTTACGTATAGGTCTTCCCCTGTCAGAGGAGAAGAGACAGGACTTGCTGCCGGATCGGGGATCTCTCCGTCTTCTTCGTATATGAAGGAGTATTCCGGGTCGCTAAATAGAACTAGACGACGCGTGCGAAGCTGCTTTGTTGCGCCACCTTCTGCGTCTTTGACCGCGTTGGCTACCACAGGCGAAGCTCATCGACAAGCGCCCATGAAGGCAGACTTCTCAAATCAACGTGGATATGTACTTGGTACCACTTCACGAGCTCTGACATTTTCGTATCTGACGGAGCCGTCGCAATAAATCCGCCGTCCCTTCCGAACGCAGCAAGCTGTTGCTCTACTAAGTGAAATAGTCCGGCTGACAGGAGGTTTAGCATTGTTTGGCGAAGCGAGCGCATCATGACATACCAGGATACTGCTACACCTGCGAACGCACGCCCAGCGGTCGCATCCGCCGGAGTTCCAGCGCCAGACGGGAGTTGATGGAGCTACACCCGTGCCCGGCACCTGGCGTGACCGCCACCATCGCTGGCACGAGCAGTGAGTGCGTCCCTAACGCGTCCTACTGCCTCCGGTCCACAATTAGTTCGCGTAGGTGCTGATCACAGCACTGGCCACCAACCCGCGTCATATTGGGTTCTTGCATTTGTAGTACGCTAGCGGCATGATCTTTGTGGTCTTTGCCTTGCTGTTCGTGATTTTCATCTCGGGAATCAGAACTGCAAGGGAGTACCAACGTGCCGTCGTGTTCCGGTTGGGCCGGTACGCTGGACTTCGCGGTCCGGGTCTGTTCTGGCTGATTCCACTTGGAATCGAAAATCAGACCCGTGTCGACCTGCGCATCGTGACCAATCCCATTGAGCAGCAAGAGACGATCACCCGAGATAGCGTCACGGTGAAAGTTAACGCAGTGCTCTGGTTCCGCGTTGAGGACCCGGAAAAGGCCGTCCTGACTGTGGAGAACTTCCGGGTTGCAGTGCAACAGGTCGCGCTCACGAGTCTGCGCAACGTGATTGGCCAGCATGATCTCGACGAAGTGTTAAAGGCGCGAGATAAGATCAACGCTCTTCTGCGAAAAAACGTAAGCGAAACAGCGGCCCCATGGGGAGTGGCAGTGGAGTTGTTGGAGATGAAAGATGTGGAGATACCGCAGGACATGCAGCGGGTGATGGCAATGGAAGCTGAAGCCATGCGCGAGAAGCGAGCCCGTATCATAAAGGCGGAA
This sequence comes from Terriglobia bacterium, assembly GCA_963747535.1. GTDB lineage: Bacteria > Acidobacteriota > Terriglobia > Bryobacterales > Bryobacteraceae > CAVVFX01. The sequence goes on along the minus strand of CAVVFX010000020.1, from coordinate 64,607 downwards.
GCCGAACTGGAGGCTTCGAAGAAGCTGACCGAAGCGGCGCAACTGATGGTCGGTAATCCGGCCGCACTCGAATTACGCCGGATGCAAATGGTAGCTGAGGTGGGGGCGGAGAACAACAGCACTACGGTCATCATGATTCCAGCCGAGTTTGCTCATGTTGCTGGCAGCTTGTCGAAGTTTCTGGACGGTAAGGAAAGCTAGCGCGGTGGTGAAGTGCGTGATCCCTCCCAGCTTTGGCGCAAAAATAGTCCGTTGCGATCTGTGGCAGCACTGACTTGTGTAGCGTGATAAGCCCTGGCCGTTACCTGTAGGCGACCGCAGGCCGATAGCTTGGTGGGGCGGCGTCGCTGGCATTCGCTTTCGGATATTGGGTATTGGCTTCCACTTCGCGGATTTGTGCCGTCTGCCGCGCTGAATGTGCCGCAATCAACAGCAGGAACTGGTAGGCGTCCATCGGCCCAGTCGGTCCGGTCCCGAGTGGACACGGAGGCCATCCTGCGTGGTCTCGACATAGGCAATGGTCTTATCTTGTCCCGGCGGATGTTGAACTCCTGCACGGAGCTTAGTGGGGTCGGAAACTTGCCGCTAGGCACGATCTGTTCGCGCCACTAGTTTGCTATCCCCTTCGTTGTTGGCCGTCGCTACGCGCGCGACTACCGGCGTGCCAAGGATCTTCTGCGACCCAGCGAAAATAATCAGTCGCGCCCAAGTTCGAAACGCCTGGGCGGAGAGCAGCGGCATCTCCGGGCCTGACGCTGGCGACGGCTGCGTAAGTGCGGAGCGCCAAAAACGCCAGCGCCCCGCTGAGCGCATTGCAGGCCCTCCAGCGAGTTCATCACGGTGCCGACGAGAATGGATCCTCGTTTTACCCTTTTGAAGCGGTTACACCGCCCCGCCGGTGACCCCATTGACTCCCGTCCACCGATTTGGTAGATATTATCGCTGTCGGGGTTTGGAATCCCGACGCGGCTCAATCAATGCGCAGGACCTGTTCATCTCAACGCAGGTCCTCAAACTGAGTACAGAATCCGCTTTGTTGAGAAACAATCAATTTAAGATTTAGCCTGTAGTGTGGTTTTCTATGCCCAGAAGGAGGGCCATTTCATGGACGACGACAGTGACAAAACTTGAACACAACTTGAAAGGAGTTCTAACGATGACTAAAGAAGCCGATTTGACCACTCCGCCTTATTTGCTCACCGAAGCTGCATTCTCGTGGCTGAAGATCAAAGAGGCAGTCGTCATTTACAGTAGACTGCATAGCTCCGTCATTAAGGCGGATAAGACGACTCTCGATATCGAACTTGATGTTTTCGGGTATGGATTGTGCGATATCCGCATCATGTTCAATTCTAACGCGCCGGATGATCTCTCCAAGGCCATCCCGACCCTGACCATTGACTTCACTCCTCGCCTCTCGCGTGAGAAGATCGACGATCTGAAAACCAGTCAACGTGCCCCGGCCCGGCTGACTCGGACTTTTGACGCTTGTTACGCGTATGGCAACCTCGAATTCGAGTTACAGTTGGATTACTCCGATTTTCGCTGGCGTGACTCCGCAACCGGTAACCTGTTCAACACCGCTGTTATCGTGTACCTGCTGAGCGGGGAATGTATACCAGACATAACTGGCGACGAAGACGCGTCACAAGAGACCTGTCGGTCGTCAAAAATCGAGCTGCTCGCCAGGCAACTGAACATGGACGTCGCCCGCCTGGGCTACAGGTTGAGGAGCAAAAACAACTACTGGTTGAACTGCTGCTGGTGGAGGACAAATCATCACCATTTGGCTTCAGCCCTGAACATCAGCAGAGAGTCCGCGAGATCGGCGAACAACTCTACTCGATGGTCGGCGGCGTTGCCGACGGAATGGACGTAATGCTCGGAGCGCGTCAAGTTTCGACGAAGCGTTCGGGTGCCCGCGCAGGTCGCGAACTGGAGTTCATCTGGGATGCGATCGGGGCCTGGAAAGCATAGTCGAGATCAGAGCCGTGGACATGTGGACAATTGATTATCACGTCCACGTGTCCACCTTGGAGGGCATATGGATGATGACCAGGACCCAATCGATCAACAACTACCGTCCAGACCGCTGCGACGTCTGGATTACTGTGCCGCCTGTGGCAAATGGAAGGAGATTTGGGCCCGTGGAATGTGCAATACCTGCTACCGGGCCAAACTCCGCGAACGACACGAATACATTGATACCCACGCCATTCACCCGAGAAAGAAAGCCAGTGACGCTAAGCTCTTGAAATTGCATAGCACGATGGAAGGCGTCCTTATACAGTTGGGCGTAAGTGAAGAGGAATGGATCGACATCTTCCAAATTCTGGAGCCGTACAATCGGCCCATCGCCCACCTACTCAACATGCGAGCGAAAATCTCACGGCCCAGGGCGACGGAAGATGAAGATACATCCTAGCTACCAAGGACACCATGGCGTCGGCTGGAGAGGATCGTGCCGCATTTGCAACCTTCCAACAGGCAGTCGCGATTTCGAGCGGGCTAGTTCGTACGGGTTCGCACCAACGAATGTTCATTCCGGTTTCAATCAGCCGGATTTCACACCACCCCGGCCAGTTAGTCCAAAAGTTGACCAGGGATTTTAGCCGGCGAAAAACCGCTGCCAATAAAGAAGACCACCCCGGAAGAGTTGTGCCAAGGCCATCGGTCAATTAGGGCTCGAAAGGACGGTTCAAGTACTGGGGAGATTGATCCGACCCTCGCCTCCCGGTTCATCACCCGGGGCCTTTTCCCGATCAGGCTGTCGAAGTTCACTATCTGGCGTCCGAGATCGCGCCTGGCCGGGCGCTTATTCTTGCTGCCCGGCGGTCGACCAATTCTTACCTGTTTCACCTTCTCCAGGCTATCCACGTGGATCAACAGCGTGCGCTCGACGTGCTTGGATTTCAGCACTCCCTTCGCTGCAAGGGCCCAGATACGATGCCTCGATTTGCCTGTGATCTCTGCTGCCTCGGAGACGGTGATCCACTTCTTTTTCGGCATAGCTCTTATCTCCTCGAATCCCAACCTGGCCAACGCCGGCGATCTGAACTTTACGAACCACCGTACACCTGCCTTGGGTCGCTACGCAAGTGGTGTTGACCTGAAACCCGAATTGCTCGGGCTAAAATTCTGAACGATACCGCCGTGCGATGATCCCGCACGTTGTCTTAGCTGATGGCCAGTTCCATCCCCAGCCGCATGTCGGTGTGGACGACCGGCTCGTTGTCCAACTTGCCGAACACCAGCCGCCGTTCGTCGTCGGAGCTTTCCACCAACACCCAGAGCCACTCGCGCTCGCCGCCGTACTCGTCTCGAATCTCAACCTTCACGAATTCTCCCTGCTTGTAGCGCCCAATCATCCAGACTCCAGGATTTTCGTGAGGGTGAACGGCACATCGATCATTCCTTTCCTGTATTCTGCCATCGGCTGGTCGTGGAGCAGGTTAAAATGGGTGCTTTGCAGGGCTCCCAATCGGGGGGGCTGCCAATAACAATATGCGCGCGCGGATATTGAGCAACACCATTCCGTTGCCGGACGAGCAACAAGCCGTTGAGCAGGCAGTGCTAGACGCGATTGGAGAAAGGCCGGAATCCGAGCTTTGGACCGTACGGATCGATGAACCAGCGGATCGACCGGATTACATCATTGATATTCGCGGTCCAAATTTCAAGTGGCGGCGCGGGTTCTTTGGCCCAGTGGAGCAAACCCCGGACTTCATCCACGACGAGGTGCGAAAGGCACTCAGCCTAACCCGCAAAGCGACACTGATTCCTCTCTTTTACGTAGACCACGATGTTCTGAGCAGAACGCCTTTCCCAATCTGGGGCGATATCGCAATCGAGAACGTGGAAGGACTACTAACTGCGGAGCATTTTAGCCTGTGGCGCGAATACATCGATCAACGAAGTCGCAAGAGGCTTGCGTCCGCGCCAGTTGCGATGGTTCATAGATACTCCTCAGACGATCTCGTTGGGCGTCGTGAGGAGGAATCTAAGGATCTTCTTTTCAAGGTCGTCACTTGCCTTCGTCTGATAAAGCCGACTCGGGATGAATTCACCGCTGTGCAAGCCAAAGTCGGTGAAGGCGGGCAAATGGATGTATTCAGCGTGACTCCGCCCTCCCACGTTGGGTTGAATGTCCCAAGCTCGGAAGCCCTTAACCAAACGGACGTTACGGATTTGCGTGCCCTGAATCAGTGCGCCGCTGCGTTCCTGGAAATGGCTGATGCTGGCCCGGCCGGTTTTCGACGCGCGATACGCTTTCTGAACCTCGGCTATCAAGGTATGCAGGACTCCGTAATCCAATTAATTACCTGGGTGATAGGTATTGAGTCGATTTACAGAGTTTCAGACGAGGGTATGTCGCAAGACGAACTTTTCAGTCGAATCGTGACTCTCCTTCAAGCTGAGTCAGATATCTACTCAGACTCGGCCATGCGCAGATATTTTGGAGATTTCAGGCTAACGGTCGGAGATGTTCTCCCGGACCTTTTCGACCTCAGAAACCGACTAGCTCACGGCCTGTGGGTCCCAGACGAATGGAAAGATCGATCTGGGCATTCGACTCCAGGGGGATCAATCGTGCAATATGCCGACACCCTTAGAGAAGCTGCAAGCTACATCCTCAGGAAGTCGATTCTGCAAACGGTCCTGAATTTCCTTCCGACCAGAAAGTCGCTGGGTTAGCGAACGAGCTTGACAATCATGGGCTCTTCGTCCGATTATTCGCGTGAAGTGGAGTTGATCGAGGGTCTAACTCGATACTTGTACGGTCAGTCGCACCCAGATGACAAAGTGAGCGTCGGAGAGATTAAATCAGCGATGTCCCAACACGAGGTGCGTGACATCGACCGGATGCTCGGAAAGCTGGACGAGAGTGAAATTGTCTGGTACGACAGACGGAATGATGTCGTGGAGCTCTCAAGTTTCGGAAAGGAAATACACGACTTGCGTTGCGTACCTGAAGTGGTCCTTGGATCGAACTTCTGCATTTGGAGGTACTCGCGCGCAGTCGTGCAGATTATTGTTCGGAATGACCAGGGCGACGAGAATTCCGGGACTGGCTTTTACGTGGACGATCCCGCCGATTGCGTGGTCACCAATAGGCACGTGATTGAGAACAAAAAGGTGATCGGAATCAACGATTCTGACGGGCTCCGGGTCTGTGGAGACAGAGCAGAGGTTGCGTTTGGACCGGAAGATCTGGACTTAGCCATTGTTCGTTGCACGACACCAGCCAACGTTTTGCCGCTGCGGATCGATTGGCGTAGAAACGCGGCACGCCCGCTTGACGACGTCCTGGTTTTAGGGTATCCCTATATAGCCTTCCACGTGCCGACGCTGTATCCTGCCTCCGGGCAAGTCGCGATGTACGCCCCCCGAATCTCGCGGAATGCCCGCGAGTCGCTCCTGCTCACGAGGATCGCGGCTCCCGGCTGCAGCGGAAGTCCGGTTATCCTGAGGGGCTTGGTTGTCGGCGTGGTAGAGGGCGAACCTATTGCAAAGGGGCCAACCGGCATCCTGGACACGATGCTGTGTGCGGTCCCTGCCGACTATTTGGCCGAGTTGTTACTCTTCATGACTCGTGGATGACAGGAATCGGCTGTCCAAGTTTTCTTATTTTCTCTACCGCGTTCTGCGGCGGCTGCGGCTCGCTCTGCAGTCAGACTGCGTAGCGTCCGCCGTTCTCAGGAGCCTTTGGGCTCTCCATGAGCAGTTGTCGTGCTGTCTCTCATATGCTCCATCGCCAATCAACTGCGATCATGCACCAGGTGAAGTCGGCGCGGGAGATGTCCGGGCGGTGGGCGTCGTCAGCCCGGTGCCTCGCCCAGTATGTCGCGCAGTTTTGCCTTCGCGACTTGCTCATTCGGACTTCTTGCTCCACCGTGTAGCCACTCCTCTGAGCGCACTAATCCAAATCGGCTATTCGATCCGGTCCTTCGCGCGGGCTTCCGCGACGCTCTGCCATTGCCCAATAACGTGATAGGCTACGATTTCTCGGTTTGCCTTGATGCGCTACTGGTGGGTCAATCAGAACCAGAACTTCCGCCATGAATTGGCTGGCGGATACCTCTGGTCTCCGAAGCGCAACGCCAATGGTGCGCGAAACCCCTTCTACGAATCAATGCGGGAAGTATCACCCGGAGACGCCGTATTTTCCTTCGTCGATACACACATCGCGGCAATCGGCATAGCCCGGTCCTACTGCTGGGAAAGTCCCAAACCGCAGGAGTTCGGGAGTACCGGCCAGTACTGGGAAAACGTTGGCTGGCGTATCAACGTCGAATTTACGCGTCTTCTGAATCAGATTCGGCCTAAGGATCACATGGGCGTCTCCGACCGGTGCTGCCCTCCAAATATTCCCCGCTACAACCGAGCGGCTAGGGATTGCAGTCCGTGTATCTGGCCGAGATTCCTGACCCCTTTGCGGAAGTACTCGCCGGGCTGATCGGTCGCGAGGCCCAGAATCTGGTTATGGCCGGGAAATCTCGGGCGGCTGCGCATAAGCCATTGCGGGTCAGAGACGATCTCGATTACTGGGAACATCAGATTGAGCAGGTCGTGGAGCAGGACCAGCGAATCCCGGACACTGAACGCGAGGCGATCATCCGTTCCAGACGCGGGCAGGGGCTATTTAAGGAACGCGTCTCCGCCATCGAAAAGCGGTGCCGCATTACTCGCGTAGATAACCCGGTTCATCTAGTGGCCAGTCATTGTAAGCCGTGGCGCGATTCGACGAACGAGGAGCGGCTCGACGGAGAAAACGGTCTACTGCTCACTCCGAGCATCGATCATTTGTTTGATCGCGGCTTTATCGGCTTCGAGAATTCCGGCGACCTTATTATTTCGCCGGTTGCCCACGGCCCGTCTCTCGAACGGATGGGTATCGAAACGCGTCGTGTACTTAACGTCGGCGGTTTCAGTCAGGGCCAGCGCGCATATCTGGACTTCCACCGCAGCGCGGTCCTTCTACGGGTAGCGAGGTAGAGCTACCGAAGCTGCGGATCAGTTTGGACGCTGAGCCGGATTATCCAGCAGGACGGTCATCGGGCGTCGCAAGGGGCAAGGAAGGCAGACCGCGCAGCACCAGCAATCGCCGTCGAACCAATATTTGCGCGATCCGCACTTGCACGGTGTCAACTTGTCGATAGCTTCCCACCCGAGGAGCCGGATGCTGTCAATTTCCGCCGCCGGATTCAGAGTTTACCTTCCACAGATCATTCTCCAGTCAATGACGTCCATGAAAAGGAAGCGGGGCTGCGTGGACATTGCCGCAACCCCGTTGTGAAAATCTTCCTGTTTGAGTCTGGTCGAATGAATAGTGCGGCAAGAGCCGGAAGATTCTCAAGAAATGTTCGTGGCCCTCGCGTCAGGCGGGTGTGATCTCTGAGAACACGACTTTGGCTAACGGTCGGCGACCCACCCCGCCTTACAATAGTGTTCGGTATCCAAATATGCTGCCTCAGTTAAGAGAGCGCGTACGCCAGCTCAGTGCGCTCGCGGATCAAGTCTTGTTGTTGGCTGAACGGTTCAGCAAGAGGGATGAGACCGCTCAGCCCGACCTCGCAATTAAAGGGCAACAATGGGTTCGGGGCGCGCGAGGGCTTATGGTAGCGCAAGAGTACTCTGGGCTTGAGGCGTTCGACGATTGCTGTACTACGTCAAAGAGTTGGATGGATATTGGCCGGTACCTGACCCAAGATTGGACTGAGTATGGGTCCGATTCAAACATACCCGAGGGCTTCAAAATATTTAAGAAGCGATTTCTCGAAGCGCGTGCTCTGCTCGAAGCGCTTGAATCCGAACTCGTCTCGCGAGAACTACCTGTGAAAACAGCTCTCAGCTTCGAAGTCGCGAGCAGTGAGATCGATAGCGCACAAGGCATTTTGGATAACGCCAATGGTGCCGAGGTGTTCCTCCGGGCAAGCGGTGTGATTGCAAGGGTGGCGCTGGAGCGTCATTTGTTCACGGTCGCGGATTCGCGAAATCTGCAGATCATCAAAAACCCACCAAACAAGAGGCATCCAGATGTTGAGGATGTCCTGCAAACCCTCACGAAGAGCGGGGTGATCACCGCGATTCAAAAATCGCAGTTCGACACGCTCTTCAAGATCGCCAATAACTGCGCTCACCCCAAGGCCCCCGTTGTCCTCGCCGACGTTCAGCAACTGATTCGAGACGGTCGGCAGTTGGCATCCCTCGTGGTCTAGCGGGGGTGTCGAGTCCCCCAGATCAGTGTCGTGGTTGGCGTATCATCATGGTTTGGACTCGTGCCCTTTCTGCGCCGTCGAGCACCAGCGTATTCTCATCGAAGCGGAGCACGCCATCGCGTTCCCGGATGGTTTCCCCGTTACGGAGGGGTCACACCCTTGTCGTCCCGCGAAAACACGTGGGCAGCATCTACGAATTGCCCGGCCCGGAACAAATGTCGATATGGGAGTTGGTCGCGGAAGTGCGCCAGCATCTGCTGACGCGAAGCCGACCAGACGGCTTCAACATCGGTCTCAACGATGGCATGGCTGCTGGACAGACGGTACTGCATGCCCATGTTCACGTCATCCCCAGGCGCAACGGCGATGTCCCGGACCCGCGTGGAGGCATTCGGTGGGTGATTCCCGGTAAGGCACCATATTGGAAAAAGTAGCCATGCCGCCGACCTCCGACGAACAGATCGGCTTCCTGGTCAATATCCAGCGCCTGCTCGACGAAGGCCTGTTCGTGGCGTCATACAAGTTCGCTCTGCTGCTCGCAATCGCTGACCTTTCCGTGGAGCGGGGTGACGATTCCGGCGCGCCGCTGGCGCTCAACGTCGCAGCAATCGCCGAGAAGTTTATCCAGTATTACTGGCGGCAGGCGACGCCATACACGACTCCAGCTCACGCGCGGATTCTTCAGCAGAACACCGGCAAGCAGGCCGCGATCCTAAATCTCCTCCGCGACGCGCGCCGGGACCACGGCGACTCGCTCGCCATCGTAATGAAGCGGCAAGATTGGAAGGTCCTTGTCCTGGAAGTCGCGACCGTCGTACGGGTTATGCCGCTCTGGAAGCCGCAGACTATTGGTCGAGAGCGGCTCGATTTTCTCTACGACAATGCCGGAACCGGCAGAACGATCCAACTGCGGGCGGGCATAGCATACTGCTTCCGCAAGTTTCACGGCTTGATTTCGGACTTGGGCCGGGGAGCGTGGGTGAAATTCGTCCGACAACAAAACCTGGATGTTCTCGGAGAAACAGCGGATCTAAATGAATTTCTCTTCGGGAGCGAACGTGCCAATCTGGCGGCGGTCCGCCCCATGCTAATGGATCTCCAGCACGGGACGTGCTTCTACTGCAGGTCAGCATTGAGGCCTATCAGCACTCACGTTGGTCATTTCGTCGCATGGGCCCGCTATACTGTTGACCTTGGACATAATATTGTTCTGGCGGATAGCCGGTGCAACGGCCAGAAACGTGACCGGCTTCCAGCCTGCGAGCATCTCGGACGTTGGGTTGACCGGAACGGCACGTACGGTGATCAAATCGCTGCGGCGCTGGAAGACCGTGGCATCGTATCGCAGTTGGCGGCGTCGAATCGGGTTGCGGCCTGGGCTTACTCACAAACCGAGGCGGCTGACGGCCTGACTTGGTTCCGAGGCGATGAGATGGTTCCTCTGGATATAAAGTGGCGGGATCTGCTGAACAATTCCTGATTTTAGAGTACCGGGAGGTCCCGTGCTCGCAGTTTCGCCGCCCGTCGTAGCCCTGTCAGTTTGGCGTGGGAGGCGTGGTTTCTGTTTGGCCGTCGGCAGCTTCCGGCACCGCGAGTATTACGCGCCTCACATTTGCGCTATGCGAGCAGGTGTATGCCTTTTAGCACGTTGTCTCTGGCTGACTCTCGTTGTACGCTCAAGGGGCTAAGTCTGCGAGTTCTTTGCGTCAAGTCTAGGACCTCATCGCGTATTTGAGCTAACTGCAAATCATGCCGATTGTTATCCGAACTGACGAGAAAACGGTAACACCATCGCCTGAAGAATTCAGGAACGAAGAAGAATTAGAAAGCCTTCTCGCTCACAATCCCGCTTTATTACGCTGCGACGCCGAAACTCACGTGGCGCATGTGACGAGCCAACTCAACCTGCCCGACGCTGGGAGACTGGACCTTCTCATGGTGGACGCAAAGGGCTTACCTATAGCCGTGGAGGTGAAACTCGTACGCAACGCCGAGTCGAGGCGCGATGTCATTGCGCAAGCGATTGATTATGTTTCTTCCCTAACCAATCTAACCGTAGATGAGCTTGACCGCATGTCAGGCGGCAAGTTGGAACAAGCTCTCATGAAACTCGCTGGCGGTGATGAAAGCCTGTTCGCGCAGGTGTGGGATGCAACGGGAATGAACCTACGCTCAGGTCGTGCCCGGCTCATCGTTGCGCTCGATGAAGCTCCCCGAGATTTGCAGCGCATTTTTCGTTTCCTCGCCCGGTACTCTAGCCTCGATCTACGGATTGTAACGGTCCAACGCCACAGGGCCGAATCCCTTGGTGAAATATTTGCATCCCAGCTACTGGTTGACCCTGAAGCTGAGGACGTAGGGCACCGACCTCGCCCCGTTCGTGAGCCCCTTCCAGAGTTGCATTCCGTGATCGATGCTTATAACCAGTCAGCGCCTGTGGAGCTGAAGACGTTTGGGTCACAGTGCAATTACCGTCAAATCCGGGCAGGCCGTTGGGGAGCGTCCCAATTGCACTACGAGTTTGTGCAACGTCAACGATCAATGGGAGTGGAGTTACACATCGAGGGCGACGAGGCCTTGCCTCTCGCGCGCGAACTGAGCGCTTTGAACGGCGCAGTGCTATCCGAAGGAACTCAGAAGATCGAATGGGATAATCGATGGTCTGCCGGACGAGGGCGACTCCGCGTTCTACTGCAACTTGATAAATCTCCCGCAGTTGTTGCTCAGGCCATGAACGACCTAATTCACGCAACAGCGCTAATCATCAGCTTTCCCGCTGAAAGTCTTTGTATGCCAGTGACGCTGCCCCCGAAGACGTAGGACTTACGTGTCCCATTTTCAATTTCCCTAGTGGCTTCGGTATTCACGGCACGAACTTTCGCGTTGACTGAATACCAACCTAACGGGTTCGGAACGCCACGTCCTAACTTTTCACTTGTTCGAGCAGCGCGGCATGGCTGCGTGCGGGCTGGTCTTAGTTACCATCGCAGCACAACTGCGTGAAGCCATTAGTGAGTCGGTTGAATGACCGGATAGGTGACCTTGTTAGTTGCAATCATTCTGCCGTCCACGTACAGGGCGAACGTGATAGTTACGGGTTATGGGGCCGACTTGTGGTATCTAGACGAAACCTCCGAAGTTTGCGAGGTTGCTCAGCGTGCTTGCTCCAATTGAGAAATGTCCGGCAGCGGGCAGGTTGCCCGTCGTTGAATACATCCCGTTGGCACTGGAACAGATCGTCAACCCGGCGGTCGCCGCACTGTCCCTGCAAGACGTTTGCGGTGGCAACAGGTTCATTACTCGCGCTGGGGCAGGGTCCATGAGGGCAGCGGGATAACGTCGCCTGGAAACGGAATGCACAAGCCGTTGTTCATTCATGTCGAGAAATCCCAGATCAGCCATGTACGACTGATTGGTCCCCAAAGGGCAGATATAGTCAGCTCAGCCAGATGTATCAAAAGAGCATGCGCATCGCAATCGTGGTGGCGGCTGTCGCACTTGTCGCGATCTTCTTGGCAATACAACTGGAGAAGGCTCCCGTTTTCGTACCGCGCCCATCAACGGCCATCGCGGTTCACAAGGCGGGTCCGCCCTGGGCCTATCCGGAGCCAAGTTGCACGCCAGGATCTACCAATCCCGACATCACCCAGGACACTAGGCTTAAGAGAGAGCAGATTCGTGAGTGGGGCTTGGCAGGGACCACCGCAGACTATGATGAGGACCATTTCATCAGCCTGGATCTTGGAGGTAACCCAACAGATCCTCGTAACCTGTGGCCAGAACCCTACGGCATTAGCCCGGGTGCCAGACAGAAGGATGTCGTCGATAGGTATCTTCACGCGCAAGTCTGCATGGGGGCTATGACCCTTCAGGAAGCCCAAAACGCCATTACGACTGACTGGTACAGGGTCTATCTCCACATCCACTAGCAGAAATAGTTGACGCTCTCCAGGCACTTTGCAAGCGCAGATGTAAGGCGGTGGTGGTTCTGTACGCCTTCCTTCCTGCGGAATAAAAGCACTTCTCGAATCGCTCGCGTGCCATGTAATGTAATAATCTTCAAAAGTGGCTCTACCACCGACGCAACGCCTTCATATCGACTTCGGCCTGAGCGAGTTGTTTAGCCGACTCCTGAAGTCTGTCCATGCACCGGGTCGTCTGAAGTTGCCAGAAATTCAATGTCTGCCTTAGTCTTTCTGGCCCCCCCGACAGTATACTGATCGACTCCAGAGTCTTCTGCTGAATTTCCTGCTCGATGACTCTGATGTCTTGCGGGTCGACACCTTTGTTGGGGTCAAACTGAAACTGTTGCTCTACCCACATGCGCCACGATAGCAGAGTCCCCTGCATAGCCGGACCGATACCCTTGATGTTCGAAATCCTCGATGGTTCCACGTCGGAGGCATCCTCGACGTTGAATACGCGGAGCAATTCCTTGCGTCCCTTGCCTATGTTGGGCAAGACCGCATCTTCAATTCGATGGCTTTCGAGAAAGTGTTGAAGTTGATTTTGCCGGCGGCTTGCGTTCAGTTCCGCAAACCTCTGCACTCGCAAGGCCGGTAGTTTGTCGAAGGTTAACTTCGCGACTGTGAGCTGTTGCTTGGCAGTTACAAAGGCTGATGGCGTTTCTTTGACTTTGTTCCACTCCATCATGGCTGCGCTGTAATCGCTCAACGCAGACGCGTAGGCAATCTTGAACGGCTCCGGCCCGGCGTTCCCGATCCGCCACAACTTCGTCATGCCAAACAGACTGACCAGTAAAATCGCAATCGAGATCATCGGATCCGGCTTAACCAAGCCAACAAGCACGACCGACGTGACGAGGACAGCCGCACTCAACAGACGCAGCTTCCTTCGTCTTGTAACAAAATTGGCAATGTTGATATTTGCAGCGCAGACGTTTTGGAACCATTGGCTTGTCGGAACCGAAGTGGGTGCTGGCATCGGTCGAATTGCCTCAACTTGCGCCCAAATTGACGTTATATTGAACTGCTGGTCACGGATAACTGTGATCCTAATACCGAACATCGGAATACCAACCATTCCTTCAACCCTGCACCAAGGACAGGCTGATAGATGGTTGAAAAACTGATGGGAAAGGTTAGCCGGACATGATTTCAGATTCTTTGACGCGCGATCCAGCGACTCAATCCACTGATTAGCTGACGGTCGACCAGCCATCGTTCCTACCCGCGTGAAAGCCCGAACAAAAAGATCTGAAACAAAGGTTGGAAAGTCCGAGAGGCGAGGTGCAGACGGAGGTGGCTGCATCTGTGTGGAACTGTTGTCGGGAAGGTATGCGAAACGATATTCTGCTATCGCCTGTTCGATGGTGATGTCGGCGGTACCGTTTCTGTAGATCCCAGCAAACGGATGCCGGCCCAGGAAAAGCATGTGAAAAATCAGAACGGCCAAACCGAACCCGTCGTGCTGCGTTGTGCGGCGGATTCCCTGGAAAGTGTGTCCCTGAAGCTCCGGAGGTGTATAGGTCGGTACTCCGACCAAGCAGGGATAGATACTGCCATGGTCAGTAATCTCAAAGCTGTCACAATCGATCAGCGCGACCATGCCGTTACTAGAGACCAACAAGTTGCCGTGATTAACGTCGCCGATTACTTGGCCGGCGTTGTGTATCGCGGCGAAGGCCCTTGCGACATTGGTGGCCGAATGCAGGATAAAAGGAAATTGCGCCTCGGGAAAGCTAATGCGGCGACTCTTCGGACTATAAAGTAGATGAGCTGGTTGATATCCATTTATGCGCCGCATAAGCAAGCCAGCCGGATCACCTGCCCGGTGTACTTTGAGGACAGCAGTCGGCCACGCCGCAATCTTCAGCACGTCTTCAGATCTCAAGCGGCACATCGCCTGAAGCTTTCGGGCCTGCTCCGGAGCCAATGCTTTGTGGTAAAACTTGGCAACTTTCAGTGGATCGCCTTCAATTGACCACACTGACCCTTCGCCACCTTTGCCAATCTCCTTATCCAGCACGACCGCGCCGTCGTTACTGTCGTAAACGACGGTTCCCCGTCGCAACTGCAGTGTGCTCATATTGCTCGCGACGCCAGAATCAACGTCTTATCATCATCAGTTCGTTTATTCACGCGCTCCGATCCGAGAAAAGTAGAGATCTGCGAAGATAAGCTTGTCGAATAGCCAGGTTCCAGTTGTTTCAGATATGGGAAGAGGCCGTTAAAGAATGCTGTGTGGGCCTCGCCTGCAACGAAGTCTAGTGCTAGTCTCTCCAGACCATCGCTAAATACAGCCAGGTCGATGAGATTGCCCTCCGTTTCGTCGAATTCCAGATGTTGCTCAGCTGTTGCGTCAGACACGAAGAACGTGACGTTTGCATAGTCACCCTTTTCAGGCCAGAACGCATATTGAAACCTGTCTATTCCATCTAATCGGAAACAAATTGCGCCGTCCCCAATCTGCCAAAACGAAGCGCGGCCCTCCTTGATGATTGCAACCAGCATCGTGCAGGCAAACTCGCGAAGGGCGACGCCTGCTTCCTTAGCAAGGTCATTTAAACATCCCCTGAGGCCGTTCAGTACATCGACAGCAAAACCGTGACTCAGGAGCGCTCCAGGCACCGCCTGACCCGCCCGCTCTATTACGTAGTCGCAAGTGCAGCGCGATCCATACTGTGAGTGGGATGCGGAGCCTGCACCATCCGAAACAACCGCCACGAGAGCTGAGGATTCTTCCAAATAGCAGCAAGCATGGAAGTCTTGGCATACGCCGTCCTCTTTTGATTGGTGGGATGTGCCGATCACTGAAGCACCTGCGAACTTCCATCCCCCCTCGATCACACGGATGCCCAACCACTGGGCGTCGCGGGATTTTGCAGGTCGACCTTGTCCCCAAGCGCCGATTTCGACACCGAACCGAGGGAGTTCGAAAGCCAGACGAACAGATCACGGAAACGTAGTTCTTTGAGTTTGAGTGGTTCGCGAATCGCAATTTGACCCAAAATGTCCATCCGCGCCCCTTCCACTCCGACCGAAAAGAAGGAAAAGTGATTTGCTCGTTCGCCTGCCTTAACCTTTTCAGCAGCCGTTTGCCAATGGTCGGTGGGTCCGCCATCCGTGATAAGAAAGATCCAAGGCCGATAGTACGAAACACCGTTGCTGCGATAAGCCTGCTTACGTTGATCAAGGAGCGAGAGGCCTGCCTCGATGGCTGCCCCAATCGGTGTGTCGCCCCCCGCCGCCAAGATCGGGGGCCGAAATCCGTCTGGAGTCTGGAAGTCCGTCACGATTTGCACCGGGCCGAAACTAATAATAGCTACTTCCACTCTCTTGGCGGCCATTTGATCAGCACTTAGTTCATCTTTAAAGAGGCGGATGCCCTCGTTTAGTTCAGCCACCGGTTGCCCATGCATCGAGCCTGAGGTGTCGAGTAGCAATAGACAAGGGCATCGCGGTTCTGGATTATCGGCAAACTCCGCACTCGCGCCGAAAGGAATCTGCTCCGTAGACAATTGACTTCTACTCCTTTAAGTTAGTGAAATAGCTAGTGAAACACGAACCGAATTGCTGCGTACAACAAGATCGCGCCTACCACGTATAGGACCCAAGCCAGTTTGTTTGATGTCTGGCCAACCGAGATTGCCGGTGCCGGCCGTGTTTGAGGAATTTGAGAAGGCAAAACCTGGGTGGGCGGTTTCTTCTGGTAATCCCGGCGATATATGCCTGTGCCCGGTAACGAGGCGGCAGTGTAAGTCCTACCTTTAGAGTCTTTCCCGATCCGGAACCCACGGCCTCCAATCGAATAACCGATGCCTGATTTCGAGGCATTGATCCTGAGAGGGCCGAGATTGACGCTACGACGGAAATTCCAACCCATAACGCTAGAGGAAACCTTTCAGCGTGAAACTTTCAGTATAGTACAGCACATCGCGACGTTTAATCGTGCTCGTTAGGATATACCGCTTTGAGCTGCATGCGAGGACAACTCGCTTATCCCTGACAAGTTCACGGGATAGGTTTCCTGTCGTTTGACGAAGAGGACGGATACGTACACGTTCAGGTGCCGAACGCGGTGGGCGCATTGTTCAGTATCGAAGATTGCGAATACGAGTACAGCGATCCACGCGAGGCGCGTCCGACGGAAAGGCTACGGGCGCAGAAGCTATTCGATTTTATCCTCAACTTTACGATGGGGGAGTGGCAATATATGACTCGCGTGTGGAAGAAACCGAGGTGGAAGTTAGTCCGAAGTGTCTGTTCTACAGCATCACCTCCTGTACAATCAAAACTGAATGGCACAGATCCCGAACGATATCTTGATCGCCGCATTGGCCGGTTACAAGCTCGAAAGACAGCAGATTGACGGGAAGATTGCGGCAGTCGAAGCAATGCTCCGAGGCAAGCCAGATAGTCCGGCTATTGGCACCGAAGGTTCCACTGGTGGGCGCAGGAAGTTTTCCGCTGCGGCCCGGAAGAGGATGGCTGCTGCGCAGAAAGCACGCTGGGCGAAACGGAAGGGCCCGTCGCCAGCGCCGGAAGTAGCCGCGCCAGCGCCGGAAGCGCCGAAGCCGAAGCGCCAAATCAGCCCAGAGGGCATGAAGAGAATTATTGCAGCCACGAAGGCGCGGTGGCGGCGGCAGAAGGCGGCAGCGAAGGGCAAGGCTGCGCCTGCGGCGAAGGCTGCTCCCAAGGCGACCAAGAAATCAGCCCGTGCGAAGGGAGCAAAGAAAGCGCCCGCGAAGAGAGCGGCTCTTACTCCGGCTGTGACTGCTGCTGGTGCCGGTCAGTAGGGAAGCGACGGCGCAGATTTCGGCTTCGGCACCAATGAGAACCGTTGCCGCGCTGTTCGCGACATCCGCCAACGCGTCATAATCGAACCATGGAGTGGCATGAATTTCCCGAAGGCGAAGAGCTGGAAGTGCTGACCACGGTTCTCAACTTCTGCGCTGAAGGCAACCACGACCGATGCCCCGGCTTCACGGAGTCCGAGGAACACGGCGGCGAACCTGTGTTCTGCGTATGCCCGTGCCATCAGGTCCCGGCCCACGCATGATTGCAGAAGGTGAACAGTGAACCTCGCCGACGAACTTCAGAAGATTTATGACAGCGAAATCAATGTCCGCATCAGTTGGCTTTGGGCTGGCGGACTCGATGTCTGGCTCGGCGACGACCTCAATGGCTATCTGGCGCAACAGACCGTGACGTCCGTCGCTGAAATCATGCCATGGCTCCAGGAAGCGATTGCGCACTTCTATCCGAATTCGACCTACGCCGCCGGATTGAGCGCCGAAATCAGAGAACGCGCGTCGCGTCGCCTGTTCCAGCCGCCAAGAATCGGCGCGTCGGCAGTCTGTCCCCACTGCAGCGCGCCTCACGCGACACTGATGGACGAACTTACCGCGTTCGTCTGTCCCCTCTGCGGTAACTCCGTGCAAGTGGAGCCGCCAAAGGTTCAATAGGACAGCTGCTATGCTTGCCCCACCGAAGCAACTCGGCCCAACAGCAGCCGCAGCGCCTCGGGCGCGCGGTCGTCGCCAGTTCGGCCAGATCGGCATAGAGAGAGGCAGGTCTTGCATTTAGACGCCGCACTTCATCGCCGGTGCTAGAATCGCCTCCATGGTGTTCAAATCGCTGATCGTTGTGCTCATTGCTATTCCAGCGATTGCGGTTTCGTACTACTTCGCATTCGCCCTTCCAGCCCATAACAAAGAGACATTGGCTTTCGAGAAGCAAAAATATTTTGACCAGCAGCAGAAGGAGAAGGAATTCGCTGAACGAGAATTAACTGAGCGGGCGCGGCGAAAAGTCGCTCTGACGTCTTGTCTTGCAGAGGTCAACACAAACTATGCCTCCCGCGTTGCGGGTAACGGAACACGAGATGGCCACGGTGGATACAGCGTACCTGTAGCGGTGGCAAATCAATTGCTCCATCAAAAAGAAGATGAAATCTCAGAGTGCCACCGACAGTTTGGGAAGTAGCAGCAATGCGGATAGCGTTGTCGAGCGTGCCCGGTGGCGTGCTCGCCGCTGATCGCAGTGAAAAGGCCAGTGGAAGGTTCCAACTCCGCCTCGAATCCGGCTCAGTTTGAACCGGGTTCATCTGTGCATCCCATTCTTCAAGGACTGACCGAGGGCGGCAAGACCGTCTGATTTGACCGCGACGTCCTGTGATCGAAGAACGTCTCGAACTTCTGGCGCAAATCAATGTGGGATGGATCAAGGAGTTGTTGGACAGACCCTTCCAAATGATGCTGAACCTCCGCGAGGAAACTCCTTGGGTCTATCACAATGGACCCGACGTGGCCGGTCGTTTTTTCCAACATGAAACCTAAGGGAGCGGTGTCCTCCCGGATCATCAACTTGTATCTAGTCCCGCCCTCGTGGAAAAGGCCACAACGCAAATGGGTATATATCTCACCAGCGATCTCCTCCGCCTCGCGGTCAGGATCAGTATAGTACGGTTTGAGCGTTGCAGGCAAGCCACTGAATACCCGCAGGAATCCCCGTTTGAAGAATGCCCTGGAACGGTTGGTACTTGACCGACCCACGTGGTAAGACTCGATGGGTTCAAAGTAGGCTGTCGTTAGCATCAACACCGCGAAGCCAGCCTCCTTGCGGTAGATGTACTTCTCATCGGACAGCGCGTGAGCATGCCGCAGAAGCCAGCCGTTCATCCAGTCCTCAAAAACGTCGATCTTATCTTCTACCGTGCACCCCGGTGACAACTTGGTGTCTGTGAATTGTGGACTGATTTGCATGGGTATCAATGGAGATTATAGCCACAACCGCCAGCGACGCTGCCCGTCGCGCTCCGGGCTCGCTGAGAGCCTGGTCAGGCCGATCCATTATGGACAGCGTGTCACATTGGTACAATCCCGTTGTGAAGGGCAATTTGGTCGTTTCAGTTTGGAAAGGTCTCCTCGCAGCGTGGATGATACTAGTTGTCCTCTCCATCTATGCGTGCATTTCTGCCCTCCTCTCGATGCTGTTCGATGGCAACTGGATCGCGGGGTTCATAGTTGGCTTTCTTGGGATGGGTGCCTTCTATGGTGCCGTAGACTGGATGTGCAGGCATGGGATCATCAAATCCATCTTTCCCTGGTCTTGAGTTCCCAACTCGTTGCCAAGGGTTCTGTTCGATAGAGGTCAGCCACCTCGCCCTTGACGCGATTCGAGGGTCCAGCCGATCACCTTATCCGGGGCGACCGACACGCTGACGCGGCGAGCTGAAGATCCGGCTTGTTTTCTGTGAGTTATCCGGTGCCGGTGTTTTGCCGGAACCGGACTCCCTTTTAACTGTGGCCGCAGCAGTCCCGAACTTCAAGGCTTCCGCCTTCCTCTCCTTTGCCTACTACTCTTCTCGATGCCATTGCGGGCAACCACTGAAATCAGATACCGAGATCGGAACTAGCCGCCCGCCCGGCAGAATCCGGCTGGTCTGATTGTTTTCTCCAGAGAAAACGCGGGTCAGCCCGCTCTGGCTTCTTGTCCGCTCGAAGGCCGGGGCCCGACGTGGTTTGTGGTGCCCGGCGTACTGAAGCAGCCGGTCGCGGCACCTTGCACTTCGCCGCGAACAACGCGGTCAGCCGCTCCAGATCGCGGCCATCGTAACCGGCATCGTGGCCACGCGGAGGGGCGAACTCCGCAACAAGCCGTGGTGGCTTCCGTACGCCAACCGTGACCTCCGTGAAAGCCTACGGCGTAACAATCTGATCCCACGACCAACCCGTGAGAGTAGGTGCCTTGGCGCGGCCATTTCGGAAGAGCGGAAGTACACACTCGGCCCGGTCGCGGAATACGTCCGCCGCTTTGAGGAGCGATTCAAGAAACGAGCTAAGAGCGTCTCGATGAACAAAATCCACGATCTCGGTCGAGTGATGAAATCCCTGGTTCAGTTTCTGGGTCTCCTTGCGGACGACGCGTACCCACGGAACCATTTCCAGTTTCGGATCTTCAGGCGGACCGGTAACGAGGATCATAGGCGCATCGAGTACGCAAGTGGCGAGAGCCAAAAACGCGCCAGTCGTGGGATCTGTACCGGGGCGATACAACTCACAGACATGGCTCATCGCACCTGCAAGTGGCAGGATCACGTTTTGATAGGCATCGGCTCCTGTTATTTCGAGATTCTTGACCTTCAACTGTCCAGCGGATGCCGTGCCCATAACGTCTTGATCACTGGCGTTGCTTTTCTTCGCGGCCCGCGCAATGGAAACGCAGACCGGCGGTTCGTTTTGAAAGAACGGTTCAGAAGCCAGACCGAGACATTGTGATGGTGAAGCTACGCAGATGGCTGGCCCCACAGCAAGCTCCAACCGTCGAATTCCGGCTATCGTCGGAAACATGGAAATCGGCTGGGTCTCATACGCAACGCTTTTAAAGAAGAAGTAAGGCAGCACCGATTGCTTGCACTCCACCAGCAAGACAAGGTAGGTGCTTGTGAGCCGGTTGTTCTCGCGCTCGGAGAGGACTCTGTACCCGAAAACATCGAGAGACCGGTGCTCTTGCGATTTTCGGTCTGGGTAGCTCCATTCCTCGGTAACGGCGAAGTGTTCCTGCATCTTCCTCGCGACGACGCCTTGCAGCGGATAGCCCGAACGGCTCACGAGTTTCTTTAATTCGTCTGGAGGCAGGCCGTCATGGAGGGCATTGCGCGGCGGATTGCTGATCATCGATATTGTTTTATCATCAACCCGTCCGGTGCGCGCAACACGACGGTGAAGCGCATCTGCTGATCGAGAACGGCGGCGCACGTGATCTACAACAGTGACAGGGATTATTGAAGGGCCACCGGCTCGCCCTTCAGATCGAACCCGGCGACTGGCTCCTGCGGATACCCGAGTTGGTTCGAGATGATACGCGTTTTGCCGAACATCTAGTCGTCGCATTCATGGGTATGACCGTAAATCCACAGGTCGGACTGGAACTCCTCGATCACCGGGAGCATGTCGAGCGAGTTGAAGGCCGGTTGCAGCGGGCTGGTGCGGTACTTGGTCGCCGGGTTGATGACCGGCGCGTGGTGACTGACGACGACGCGCGGGCCAGTGAGGTCCTTGCCGAGCCACTCCAGGAGTTTGCCTTTGTAGCTGGAGTGCATCGTGACGGTATCTTCTGGCGTGAGGCGCTGCGTGCGCGTGCGATAGATCAGCTCGAAATCGTTGATCTGTTCACCGGCGATCTGCATTGCGAGCGGGTCCGAGCCGTTGAAGTCGGTCCACATCGTCCCGCCAAAGAAGTTGACCCCGTCGATAGTGATGGCTTCGTCGCAGAGTAGGTGAACATGCGGATGATTCTCGGCCAGCCAGGATCTGAAGTTGCCGATCTCGGCGTCCATGGGTCCGCGCGTGTACAGCTCATGATTGCCGATCACGTACATGACCGGCTTCTGCCACTGCTTCAGAATGTCGTCGAGTGGCGCTATGTCCATCAGGTTGACGATGTCGCCTGCGAGCACGAGCAGGTCGCCGTCGAGCCCGTTGAAACCATCGATTGCGCCGGGCCGGAATTCGAGATGAATGTCGGAGAACGTAAGGATTCGCAAGCTGCTCACGAGTATAAATTACGAGCGCAACGTGAGCGTGTCAGCAGCAGACCGGATCGATACGGACGGAACCAAAACAATCAGCGGCAGCCGCAGCGCTCAGTCGCGTACTCGCCGCCGACGGCCTGGATGATGCGGATGGAGTCTATGCCCCCCTACGTGACGTAGTTGTGAGACGGACCAACAACGAACCGTTGGGCTTTGCTGTCATACCAGTACAGCCATGCACTCTTGTGTTGCCTCCCGAAAATGTCATCGTAAAGCCCCCGGCCTAACAGCACCAGCTTTCGATTTCCGTTTTCAACCTGAGACCACTGTTGAAGATCGAGAGATATATATGCTGTTGGGAGCGGAAACTCATTGCCGGGTGAAATGACACTCACGCCGTTCTTGTCCGTGACATTGAATTGAAGTTCCTCAGTCGTTGGAAAATCGGAAAGTAACTCCAGGTGACCTTCGGCCATAAATGTCACCGCCGGGGTAGATCCATAATTTTGAAGCACTAGATCTACTCGGCATGGCACTCGTCCCGATTCCGGGGGCTGGTTGACACGATGAACAGGTGTACCCCTTACGTGAACCCAGGCACGGTTGCCAGTCTGTAGGGCATCCTTGGCGAACTGAACACTTTGATGTGCTTCCGCGACGCTTTGATGCGCTGCATCGGCGGATGCCTTGGCAGCTTTAAATTGGCCAATCGCAAGATAAGCGATTGCAGCATTAACCACGACGCCGATCGCCGTGATGATTAGTGCCCAAATTGCTATGTTATTCGCGTACCACTGCGCCGCATCTGGTCCAAGGTTCATGAGCAACAATACTAACACCGGTCGGTTATCCAGCGCGAACAGCGGGTGTATGGCGCGATCCAGCGGCGACATAGCTTTCGTATGGCCGGAGAAGTTGATTGGGATAATATCAACGTGCCCGACGACCACCAACATACCGTGCCGCAGCTTCTGCTGAGACGCTTTGCTACGGGCAGTAGGCGTAAACCCCACTTCTGGACTTTCGACAAACAAACCGGAAAAGAATTTAGAACTCTCGTCCGCAACGTGGCGAGCGAAGGCGGTTTTTACGACTTCGTAGTGAACGGCAAGCGCCACTCGGTCGATCCAGCAATGGGGCGACTGGAGTCCACAGTCAGTCAAGACATTTGCAAGATCGTCGAAACGCGCTCACTCCCCGCCGACCCGGAGACGCGAATCCGGTTGGCAACGTTTGTGGCCATTCAAAAGCTCAGGACGGATGCCCAACGACAACAGTATTGGGATTTCGGAGAACTTCTGCGGCAAACACTGAAGGAGCGTGAGGGCCCGGGGGCAGCGGACTTCATCCCAACTTCCACGAAAGAGCAGTCGTACGCCGAAGCGATCAGTATGATTCCGTATCTTACGCGGAGCGCTGTTCCGCACATCCTCTCCAAATCCTGGATTCTATACGGGACGTCGCATCAAAGCCCTTTTTATATCAGCGACAACCCCGTTGCGATGTTTAATACCTTAAATCAAAATCCCCTCGTGGGCACAACCGGGCTGGCCGTTCCGGGCATAGAGATCTATCTCCCGATAAGCGTGATATAGCTGCCAGCAGCTTCCCGTACGGCGTTCGGCAAGGGAAGTTCCATCATTACCGATTTACCATACCGGGCATTTCCTTCTATCTGTTTATTGGCGGAGGGATAACCGATGTGGAGCGGGCCTACTGTGCCGCTCACTCCAAACGCATCTACATGTCGGAGGACATTGAAAGAAATGTGATGTCCGACTTTGCGTCGAGCGTCCATAAAGCTCGCCCAACACAAAAGCTGGAGGCCTTTCAGCGCGAACCTTAGCCGCTAACTCCGGTACCTTCCAGCCCGACGCGAATACCCGTCCCAGCTCCTGCCCGTCGCCGGGATCGTAATAAGCGGCTGCGTCGTTGCTGTCCGGCGCTGCCGCTGGCCGCGTTAGCTGACCGACAGCTCGATCCCGGGCCGGGGCTATCCGTCTTGCCGACAGGATCAGGCGTACGATATCGGTCAGGCCGGGATGTCAAGATGGAAATCCCGGTCACATTGTGAACAGAGGTTCTATCTGAAATGGGCAGACACCTGACGCTGGCGCTTTTCGTTGTGCTGATGGTAGCCGTCATCGTGGGAGTGGATTTCCTGTTTTTCCGGGGCCGATTCTGGGAACGGCTGATGGTGAATATAGGAATTGTGTTGGTATCCGCAGCTTTCTATTTGAGATTTCTGAAACGTCCCTGAGCAACTCGCGCGCCTCGGTCGCCCGGCTCGTAACCGCGACAAACTTGAGGTTTTGGGATTCTCGCCACCGTGACGCTACCCCCCGACCCGGTGCTCGTCGCCGATGGCCGCGTTTGCGTCTTTATCGTACGATACAAAAGCCGGAAGCCCATGCACGAATTCCGGCTGTGCTGATCAGTCGCATCGGGAGGTGTGCCTGGTTGCGCTTGGCCGCGTTGGCTGACCGGCGCTTCGATCCCGGCGGGCGCGATCCGGCGGTGAATAGCTGGATCGCCTTCATCGCTCAGGTTGTCGGCATCACCTGGGTCTGCACGGCTGACGCGATATAATCGGTTTGGAGGTGTTCTATGAAACTATTAGTGGGGCACCCTCCGACTCCGTAGCGTTGATAGTATCAAGAGCCGCCGCGAGCGCAAAGCCAAATCAGGAGCATCGCCCGGAGGTTGCCTTCCATACCAGAAATGGCGACCCTGCGAAACCTAGGGAGAGCGGCCTGAAAGGGGAGCGTCGGCTCCCCTTCTTCATTCCGGACGCTCACCCTAAGGAATGGATGTTCCAAAACGGGCACTTTAGCTCTTTCCGGAAACTGAGTCACCGCTCCTCTCGGCCAGGCCTGCCGCAATCCCGCCGCACCTGCGATATGCGGAATGGGGGTGTTCTTCAACCTTGGGCAATTTCGTCGTGAAGCGCATCAGCTCTACCGAAAGCATCGCTGATGGCGGAGCCCGTAACTGGACAGAACAATTCCCCGACAAATCCGAGGGTCAAACCGAGCGCGAGCGCTTCCTCTTTATCGACCAGCGGTCGGTCATGAAGCCCGCAGATCTTCACGCCGTCTTTCTTTGTGCCCAAACAACAAACCTCAGGCATAACAAACCTTCCTTTCTTGAACGCACCCCATATTAGCTGTAAACGCCGATGCGCGGGGTGTATCAATGAAACTTTTTTTGATACACCTGAGCCGAAGCCGTTAGCCATTTACTGCCGACCGGCCAGGCCTCTCGACCCGGCGCGCCTCCAGCTTAGCCCTCGGCGTCTTCACCCCGGCATTGATCAACTCGTTCAGCCGCTCCATATCGCCGGGATCGTAGCCCAAGCCGTAACCCTGCCAGCCAACGCCGGAAAACTGTTCATCAACCCTCGGCGACTTACCGCTGGTTGCGCCAAGAGTGCCCGTATCGAATAGGAAAACGTTGTTTTATTTCTGCCTTGGTGCGCCAGCCCTTTTTCCGCAGACGTTCCGTTTCGACCACCTTCGCGATGCCTCGCTAGCCAGCTTGCGGCATGCGAGGACGGACCTATTCTTTACACGCTTGCTTTCAGATCGCGGAGCAATCGCTCAACGGCTTTTCGGTAAGTGGGATGCTGGTGCCAATTACGGAAATCGCCAATATGTCTTGCGCGGCGAACGTCAGCCGCCCAAGGCTGGGGAGCTTCCATGACAGCCTCATCGATACGGATCGGAAAAAGCACCAGGCGGTTGTCACGTTCCTCCCGTTCGCGTGCGGCGTTCACTTCACGTTCCACCCAGCGGCTCTTCACCGAGGACTCCGACAAAATGATCATTACCTTGTCATAGACCCGAATCGATTCTTCAATGCGTTCCTGAAAACGGTCCCCTGTTTTCAAATCTTCTGGCGCGAACCAGCACCGCACCCCTTTAGCCTGTAAGTCAGCGTGTAGACGTTCGGCAAAATCATGATCTTTGCTGGAGTAGCTGATAAAGCACGTATAGAATTGAATCGGCTCCATCGCGCCGACCAGAGCTTTCATTTGGACGATGAATGATCCCGGAACGCCAGCTCCACGCAGGAAAACCTCTGGGATCTTTCCTCCCGATTTGTAAATCGTATCGATGCCGATGCTGGAAGGGCCATAGTGAATCACTGTATCTAGCCCGTTTGCGGCACTCAGGTCGAGATCGGTGAGCACAGTGCGATGAAACTGGGCATTACCAAATTCCGCACCGCTGAGGTTCGCCCCGTCGAGGTTCGCGCCCCTGAGGTCCGCCAAGTTGAAGTCCGCCCCGGCGAGATTTGCACTGGAGAGGTCCGCCTTGCTGAGGACTGCTCCAAATTTGGCCGTTCTGATGGGTCTTCCCGCTTCATCAATGTCGAAATAATCGTGGCTTAAGAAGTTCGTATGCCTGAAATTGGCGCGTCGCAGGTCCGCGCCGCTCAGATTCGCACCGCTCAGATCAATAGCAACGTCCGCATCATCTCTCCACTGATTCCAAGCTGCGACCCCTTCCTTTAACTTGGCGAGGTGTTCAAGGTTGGCCATGCAGGACACGATACCAAAACGGCCTACGCTTCCGTCGCCATCATGGGCGTCGTCTCCCCGTGGAAGAGTCTCGATTGTACGATTCTCTGGCTTAGCTGGCTCACACATGCGTCGAACAGTGGCCCCGGCGAAGGCCCTGAGGCTTCGTCGGCTCCGGTGGTGGTTCGTCTTTCGGCTTCCGCTCGCCCCTTCCGCTTCCAGCTCCGCTGCGCCACCGGCTGCGCCGCCTGCATCACCACCGCCGCCGACTCCCTTAGCCGCCTCCGCGCATGAGCGCCAGCGCCGGACAATGTAAGATAAGGACTTGTGAGCGAAGTCACCAGCCAATGGGGCAGACTAATTTACTGGCTCGGGCAAAATGGTGCGGCTATTCAGGCGCTCGCCGCGATCATCACGGGCATTTTCACTGCTGTGCTCATCGGCGTCACAGGATGGTATGCCTACCTAACGCGCGGACTTCTCGAAGCAAGCAACGCCGCCATCCGCTCCGGTTTTATGCCCGATCTTGTCGGCAGAATTGATATAGACTTCCCAAGCAACCGTCGGGACCGACTTTTGATCGAGGCCTCAAACGAAGGGCTTCCACCTTCGCGGATTATTAGGGCGAAGGTGGTGGGCGGGATAATCCACCAATGGTCAGATCCACCTGTTCCACCCGGCCCGTATAATCCCAACGAATTCAAGGCTGAGGCTCATTTTCGAGATGGCCCGCTTCCTGAATTGACAAATCGTTTTCTACGTCATGGAGAAAAAGCGCATGCTATGTTCACGATGGTTCCTGACCCACCAATGACACACGAAGACTGGCTGAGCTTTCTTGCGCGCTATTCGTTGACGGTTCGAAGCATCGTGGAGGTGTCGGATATCAGTGGCCGGATCGTGCATTCATTCGATATTCTACGAAGTGCGGCAAGCGGGACGACCCACATAACAACACACCTTCCGAGCATCTTCAATTCTTAGCGTTTGCTAACCGATCAACCCCGCTCCTCCCCCGCCAACCTTCGCAACACCTCGCCCGCCGTCACCACATGCTCCTGCTCCAGCTGCGCGCTGCGTCTTGACGCCGGACGCGATGAACTCGTCCAGGATCACCTTGAAGTTCGACGGATTCATCCCTGTAGTAGTTTGCTACCGCTTCCTGGCGTGACCCTGCGCGGGCGGCATTTCCTGTATATTGGGCACCATATGAGTACATCGCAGACTACTGGCGATGCGGCTGCTAATCTTCAACGTTCGGACGTGGATAAGCATCTCGATGAATATGTCAACGGCGAACTGGATTTCCTGAGTGGTCGGGCAACACTCTTTGAACAACGTGCAACTTTGTGGTACCGCATCGTGGGCTTCATAATGGCGCTCGCGGTGGGCTTTGCGATGTATCGAGCCTACAAGTCAAGCGAATTGATTGCCAATCTCAGTTGGCAGGAAGTTGTTCGAACCATAGCATCGAGCTTGATAGTTATCGCACTCCTAAGCGGAATGGCGCGCTTTGCGTTTATAATGGGCAAGTCCTTCATGGTTGAGGCGATTCGCAACAACAATCGTCGCCACGCAATTACATTTGGCCAGTTCTATCTGAAGGCTTTTCGGCAAAATATAACCTGGCCAGAAACTAGGGATGCATTCCGATCCTGGAATATCGATATTGGCTCTTCATTCCTTACTCAAAACCCTGAGGACATCGATCCGCAGCTGATCCAAAGCATCGTCGCGATAGTCAACGCAGTTGGCAATAAAGCGAAGGGAAAGGAGTAGTTGGTAATCCTTACGAGTCACAACTCCTAAGTCTCGGGACGAACCACCAAACCAACAACGACGGGCCCTCCGCTGTCCCATACCGTTTGTCCCGAAATCGCGGCACCGCTCCTCCCGCGCCAACCGCCGCAACACGCTGCCCGGCCCTTCCTCACGCGACTGCTCCAAGGTCGTACGCGGCCCACCAATAGACTCGTCAGTACCTGTCCTTGGAAAACTTCTTCCAGTCAGTCTGATACTTGCTATTCTCATCCATCCAGCAAAAGGCGGGAACGTTCGAGAACACTTGCTCTTCACATTGCAGAAGCGATAGCGTATTCATCTTGGCAATGAATTTCCTATTCACGAGCGGTCGCTGTATGGGCCATAATGTCCCCCACAACGTCACGTGACGACTGACGACATAGGTGATCAGTTCAGCATTCTCGAACCCAACCTTCACGTCTCTCGGTCCTTCGAGCACCACCGGGCTGTCACTCGCAATGAAGCTACCGGTCGGACTGATGAATGTGCTCCACAGCCTCTTCCTAAGGGATGGAAGAACATCTTCGGCCGCTTTGAATGCCCGCTTCATGTACCAGTCCGTAGGGGCCGAGAGTGTGTAAGCCTTGGCTGCGTAGAACTCTTTCATACGGTCATACTCAGCGCCCGGCGCATCCGAAGGTATTCCCGCCTTGCGCAATGCGCGCTCCCACGTCTTCGGACTCTTCAAATATTCGCTGAGCCGTTCGTACGAAACGGCGTCTATAACATCCAAGATGAACGGGCGGAATGCCGGAACCCGCGTCCACTGAATCGCAATGAAGTACAGAAGCGGCTCCAGTTCCTCAACGGTCGGCCCCCTATGTTCCTCATCCATGAGTCTGAGAATGGGCGCAATCTCGCTTTCGATTCTGGAGAGCGCCTTTTCGACGAGTACAGGGTCACTAATCCGTTCATCGGTCAGCCGATAAAAGTCACGGGCAAATCCCACATTTGCAGGTTTAGTTACCCACTGGTTTTTACGGATCAGATCGGTCACTACGAGCTTGCCTTCTTGGGTTGACGTGTCGGTGAAACCACACAGCCAGCATCGCGGCACATAATGGTGCCGACGCGGTTCCGCTTGCCTTGCCATTTTTCTCTTTACCGTTTTTATCTTACAGATTCCGCGCGTCGTAAGCGCTGGATCACGATAGCTGTTGTCCGCTACGCCACTCGTGCGCAAAATCACCAGACAGATACATAGATATGAAACTCCGCACATCTGGCCGGTCTTGATCCTCGCGTGAGACCGCAGGCGGGGTAGACGGGTCGCCGATTTCTATGGGTCCCATACACTACCGGGGGGTAAATCCGAGTAAGTACTATGGTCGGACAATTTACAGTCACGGATACGAATGTGCTTGCAACTCATTTAAGTGGAGGAGTAGGATTCGAGTAGCTTCTTAGTGTTCGATTCTTGCAAGGAATAGAACCCTGGCAAGATTCCGCCAAAGCAACGCCGGCAGTGGTAAGATTCCACGCATGGACACGAAGACGGGGTCGAGCGACTGCGAAGCCCGTTTTGCCATCCGTCGAGAGAAAAAACGATGACGAGGGTCGCGGTTCTGGACGACTGGCAGGGTGTGGCGCAAAGCAGTACTGACTGGTCACCGCTTAAGGCGCGCGCCGAAGTGGTCTTCTTCGAGCAAGCGTTTGACGACGAGAATGACGCCGCAATAAAGCTGGTGGATTTCGATATTGTCCTGTCGATGCGCGAGCGCACGCCGCTGCCGGGTTCTCTTATCGGCCGCCTGCCCCGGCTGCGCATGCTCGGTATAACCGGCGCGCGCAACCTCTCACTCGACACGCCCGCCTGCACTGCACGCGGCGTGGTGGTCTGCAACACAGTTGGCGGAGGCCCAAGCGAGGCCGCCAGTGACGCCACTATCCGCGCTGGGCGGTTCCAGATGGGCGTACCAGTAGGTATCAGCCTGCGGGAAAGACAATTGGGATCATCGGCCTCGGTCGTCTCGGGTCGCATATGGCACGTTACTGCTGGGCACTGAATATGAATGTGCTGGCTTGGAGCCAGAACCTGACTCCGGAGAAGGCGCAGTCGGCAGGCGCGACTCTCGTCTCCAAGGAGGAGTTACTGTCGCGCTCGGATGCGGTCAGCATCCATCTGGTGCTGTCATCGCGCTCGCGCGGGCTGATCGGTGCCGCCGATATCGCGCGAATGAAATTGGGCGCGATCCTGATTAACACTTCGCGGGGTCCGATAGTGGAGGAGTCGGCTCTGATCGAAGCCGTGCAAGCGCGCCGCATCATAGCCGCGCTCGATGTTTATGATCGCGAGCCTCTGCCTACGGATCATCCGCTCCGCAGCGCTCCCAATACGGTGATGACACCCCATCTCGGCTACGGCGTGCAGGAGACCTGGGCGGAGTTCTACCGACAGAGCATGGAGAACGCACTCGCTTTTCTCGACGGAGCGCCGGTCCGTGTGATAATTCCAGAGGTAATCCGGCTCGGCTGACTATATTCCTTTCAATGTGCCGGGCGGGCGAAGTTGACTTCAGGCAACGGGAGGCTGCCGGCTACCATAGTCAATGTCGTTATCCAGGTCGGCACGTAGTTGTCGGATCGAGTCCTTCTCGAAAACGCTACCAGGGGGCAGAGAGCCCAGCCGGCAAACATTCCGGAGTAGAATCGGGATTAGTGGCGAATTCAGCGAATAGCTCAAGAACCTCAAATTTTGTGAGCGCAGCATCTGCGGCCCAAGGTCGCGCGAGCCTTAGCCTGAACCCCGAAGAACTTGAAGAAATAGGTTTCCTTACGATGCGTCTCGCTGGCCTTGAAGAGACCATAGCACTGTATTGCGAAACGCTCCTGTTGCGACCTGAGCTCACGGGATTCCATCCCCATAACAAGCCCGTTCTCGCCCGGCAGCTCAGTGAAAAGTTGAATCTTTACGGAATGTTAATAAAAGCCGCCGGTACCCTTTATGACATTGAGACCGATACAATCGAACAGAACATTAGTGTGGTGAGGGGGGTCGGAGAAGATAGTAACGCGGTTATCCACGGGCTATTGTACAAGAGTGATGCAAGTGGGTTGGCCTTCCGTAGTCGGGGCCGCGATGTCCCGGCAACACTGGATGCCATGCGTAATCTGACCAAGCGATCTGAGGACGCGGCCATGGAGCTGACAGCCTTGTTTTCCGCATTTTATGACAACCTGGTACGGAAGAAATCCACTCTGCCTAACGTTGAAAAAGCGATGCAAGAAGGATTGCAGAAATGGCTAGATCTGCATACCTCCTCATATGCTTTAAGAGAGAAGACTCTGAAAGTACGTGAACTGGAGGCGGCCTGGTTGGTTGCGTATCGCCAGGTCGAAGAATCGCAGACGCGACTGGCGATGGCAAAGAAAAATCTTGGGAAAACCCGTGCGCGCAGAAAACGCGAGGATTCCGAACAAGCAACGACGCCCAGTGTGCAATAGCGTGCAATGATCGGTGGAACGAATAGCAAATATCGGACGTTGGCGCGCGATTGAGTCAATGCGCGATGCTTCACTGCCGCCACCTGGGTTCCCTTGGTGGTATCAACGGTGAGGCACCCCGTCGCTATGGTGCGCGCCACACCACACGACCGCTGGAGCAAGTTCACCCAGGGAAATCGGGCACCACTGGCTGCACAGCCCCGGCGGGTCCCTGGCGCAGTCCCCTCTAACGTGCTCGGCAAACGAGGAATTCATGTCCTGAACTTTCACGCGAACGACCCATCCAGGTACAATGAAACCGACCATGCCCACGCCCACACTCACACGAGACATTCTGTTGGCCGCTCTCGCCGGATTCCAACTGGACAAACAGCGCATCGACGGCAAGATTGCCGAAGTCCAGGCCATGTTGGGCGGCGGGGGATCACCGGCGACAAGCCCATCCGTATCCGATAAAACACCTAAAAAGAGAAGACGCAAGAGGAGTGCTGCTGTTCGACGCAGGATGGCCGAGGCTCAGAAAGCGAGATGGGCGAAGATCAAGGGAGAAGCTGAACCGGGGTCGCCAGAACGAGTCGTGCCGAAGGCAAAACGGCGGATCAGCGCGGAAGGCATGAAGAGAATCATCGCCGCCACGAAGAAGCGGTGGCGTCGACAAAGAGCGGCTGAGAGGACAGCCGCTGCCAAAAAGGCCGCTGTAAAGTCTGCAAAGAAAGTGGCACGGGCAAAGGTGGCGAAGAAGGCAGCCACTCCGGCTATGGTTGAAGCCGCAGTGTGAATGAGTAGTCTGCGCGTCGAACCGGATTGCTAACGTGCAATGCCTCGGTTAACAGTCAGTTCTCTTAGTACCTCCATCGTCTGGTCGTCATCGCTCTCCGTGAACAACGAACTGTTTTGCGAGCGCTGTTTGTCAGTTAGGTATTTGCGAAAAATCGCTACTGCTTCGTTATGTGACATGTAGATTGCAACTCCCAGCGGAACTTGTATGGCGAATCGATTGATCAAACGGCAGTTGCGATACCCAAAGTGACAGCATTAATCGGCGGCAGTGACCACCGGCGCTGGTTTCGCCACTGCCGCCCCACCGAACAACAGCGGAAGGAGAACCGCCGGCGGCAATCGAAACAGTATTGAAG
The DNA here is from genome assembly GCA_963747535.1 of Terriglobia bacterium. Lineage (GTDB taxonomy): Bacteria > Acidobacteriota > Terriglobia > Bryobacterales > Bryobacteraceae > CAVVFX01. The sequence continues at coordinate 31,986 of CAVVFX010000020.1, read as the reverse complement.
GTGGTGTCTGATACCCCGTTTATAGGGGAACACCCACCGTTTTGGAAGGTGTGTCTTGGTTGATATTCGGACGGGCTACCGGATTGTGCGCAGACGGCTGTCCGGGGCGCACGCAGGAGTTAGTCTGTTCACAGGGTAAACACCGAGTGAACCAAAGCGTGCGTTGATTGTGCGCGGGCTGCATGGCAACAATCGAAGCGTGAGGGCTAGTGCTCCCACCGCATCCGATTTCGGAGGAGCCAGCCGCATAGGTGTGGTTGGCGCAACGGATCTTCCCTCAGGGCCAGGGGCCACAATCGTGGCCCTTGTTTGAATTGCCGAAATATTACTGAACAATGCCCTCCAGAAATCACCTCAGAATGTCGCCGGAACCGCAAGATGGCTCGGAACAACCCATCACCCCATGCGCCGGAACTTCACCACGGCTCAGGAATCTCAGCAAACTATACTGTGAAGAATCATGGACGCAACGGCGATTCTCAAGAACCTTCGTGACCAACTTCATTTGGTTAATCAGGCCATCACCATATTCGAGCGGATCGCAGCCGGATCGAAACGAGGACGAGGCCGACCACCGGCATGGATGAAGAGCGTGACGAAAGCCAATACTACGCTCGACCCGTCTGGTGGCAATAAACGTGGCAAAGCGGCGAAGAACAAAGAGACGGTCTGAACGTCTCGGTCTTTTCGCCTCATTCCAAAGCGGCCTGGGCTCTTCCGGTTCATCAACAATCTGGGCAGGCCCAGGGGAGCAGTCGAAACCCCGGTCTCACCGCCCATGAAAAGTCCCTAGTTGATTCTAGACCGGAATGTGTACTATAGTTAACATGTAGTACGAACGTGGATCATCGGTTCGTCACTGGGAATCCCGCAATTGACGTTCCTGGGAGGTCGGAGTTTTTTTATGGAAAGGCACGAAGAAATCGAGCGTTTGTTGATCGCCGAAGTGGACCAAGCACGCATGGCATATGACATTGCGCAGGAGGCATTTAGATCCGGCAGCGCAAACGACCCCGCGAGGAATGCCTGGATCACAGCATTGCATGAGTTCAGCGCCTTCATCTTGCACGGAAACGTTCCAGATCGATTCAAGGATGCCGGTGAAACTCAACCTTACTCCCAAGCTGCATCTCGAATTCAAACCGTCCAAGCAGCCGTTGGTGAACAGCAGGATCGCCGGTCATCCTCTCTCTTCGCGATCTCGAATCACCCACAGGAATGCGCCTCCAGTAGCCTACAAACGGCCTACAGCAACTTGACGACACCATCCTGAACCTCTTCGATGCCACGAACACATCGAACCGTCATAGCGCCCGCCACGCGAAATCACCGTCTCGCCCAATCCCGATCCGCTGGAGGGCTGTCGAGGATTGCCACCTGATCGGTGACCACTACCGGCGAGGTGTTGAAGGTTTCCCGATCAACGGCTGAAGCGCTGGTGTGGACTTCTAAAAGACTGAGGTTTTTCACTCCATTTCTGTGGAAAAGCCGGTGGAAAAGCTATCGCAGTAGTTCGTCAAGCGTCGGCCTGTATCGCTCTTGTAACAAAATGCACACGACTTAAGCAGATTGCTCTCGACTAGCATCTACAAGCACTCAGAAGGGGTCAGGACCACCAGCAGGCCGTTGTCCCACCCTAATTTTTGATAGGCAGGAATCACGTATACACCGACTAAAGAAGGCTCGGCAGCGCCGGGTGATTTCCTCAATCGTTGATGGCCTTACCACCAACAATATGATTGTCAAGACGGGAATTTCGGTCTAGAGTAGGCGGCAAAAGCACAAAAACATTCGGCGAAACGGTACCCACGGCCTCCGTTTTGCCGACAAAAGAGCTACAATCGTAAATTGATCACAGTGAGCCGGAATAAAAAACATGAGACACGAGACGGGAATCGTCAAGTGGTTCAGTGCCGCCAAGGGCTATGGGTTCATAACACAGCAAAGCGGAGAGGACATTTTTCTTAACATCTCAGCCATTCAGGAATCCGCCAGTTGGGTCCTTAAAGGAGGTGAGCAGGTGGAGTATGCCGTTTTAAAGGGGCCGAAGGGTGTTCAGGCTGTAAGTGTACGAAGAGTCGTTATTCCTGCCAAATAGATGACGTGCAATTCGATCATTGCTAGTCGAGTGTGTCGAACTCGCCCTGGATCGACTCTACGCCGTTCTCTTATTCGGCGTGTCCAAATCGAACTCTCCAACGGTCGCCGCCCGCCGAATGTCATCCACATAGCGACCAGCGGCCTTTAGGCGATCCAAGCAATCCTGACACGATAACAGGTGTTGCGTGACCTCCACGGGGTCCATTTCAGTCTCGATGCCCATGTGATAAGCCTCAAGATCGTCCTCGGAAATATGTTTGCTGTCGCTCATGTTGAAGCTGAACCGCCCCGACAGTGATTATACTCACATTTTACATGGTTGTTACACAGAATACGGGTTTTCCTCATATCGAAGCTTCAAACCAACCCACTGCCTGAATTTCGCCCTCTGAAAAGCTCAACGGCGTGACCTAAAATATTCCCTAGTTGCCTTTTAGTAGAGTTACGAACTAATATTCGACACAAAGCAAACCCCGTGCATTCTGGTGGGCTGGCTTCAGCGGCTGGCCCATCGGAGCGTTTTGGGATGGCTTCTGTCGATTTGTCCCTCGTAACGAGCACCGTATCTGCGGTCCTGTCGGGTGGCTTGCTTTCTGAACGCCGGGGTCGGCTGGTGCCATTGTTGTAATGCGTCTGATATGGAACGCATATAACTTAAGCGCCCGATCCGATTTCTCGACCGCCGATTTGCAAGGCCGGAAGTTCTGGCGCAAATGTATCTCGCTTGTAAGGAAGGGCGGGACAGGGCCGAATAGGGGCGATTCGTAATGTTCCAAAAACAAGGATGGTCGGATCGGGAATAGTGTCTAGAACGGTACTCCTGATTAAAAGCCAGCCTCGCAGATCACATAGCTGACGCCCAGCCGAGTTCCGCCATGAGACAGTCGTCGGATTTCCGGCAGGACGATTCTCGACACGCCGCTGGAACAGAAAACAAAAAAACGGGATGGACACCGGAGGAATGTACCATCCCGTTGGGGGAAACAAGTGGCTTGCTTGCCACGTTCACCCTGAACCAAGAAAAAGACTATATCACCGTTAGGGACTGATCACCTGTTAGTTCCTTCGTGTGCTGATAGACATCAGATTACGTCAGCCCCCATTCGTAGCGGCTCCGAGTCACAGCCGTGTTCCTTCACATGGCGTTCAAGTTCAGTGAACGCTCGATCCGCTTCGTGTCGGCCCTCCTCACATCTACCTTTGAGAAGCTCGTATTCACTTTTGGAGGAGACGCCGATTCTCCTGTGAAGCTCTGACACGCATTCGGCATAGGCAGCAGTAGCCACCTTGTAATTGGTCAGGAGCGTCATTCCTGCACGGCAAAGCATGGGCGTGGAAATGGCAAGCACATCATTTGCCATTTCGGGGCTCATAATTGAACCGTAAACGTGAATGTATCTTCTCCTTGCAATAGCCATTGAGAACCACAAGCGCATCCAGACTTCCTAAATGAGCGATTATTTCGATCCTGGCGGGCAATGACGGAAGCGATCCCCGAATGTCAGACGTTGAGTGGCGAGGGAAACGTCTGGCCGTGTTCACAATCGATCTGAACGAACGAGGTGAGCCGGTATTTTGATCGTTAAGGATCTGGAACCGTCACGTGATTTTCTGCTTCGGTCCATTGCCGACATCCGGATTCATGTCGTCGCCCATGCCTATCTCACTGGAATCTTGTAGACGGACATCCGATGCTAGAAGAAACTTTCGATGCACATCATTCGTGTCGCAATCTCCGCAAAAAGGCAACCCGTGGACATGCACCACGGTTTCAGCGCCGCAATTGACACAAAGATTCAACGGTCTCAGTATAGCACTTGTGTTGCTTTGGAAGACCGCCTGTAAAGGCGTTTCATGTCGAACGACCGCCTTCCTTCATTACGTGGCCGGATCGCCCCAGTTCTATCCAACTTTCCAGCGCCGGGGTGGGCTTAAAATGCGCTCGACAGACTCACTCTTACGCAGTCGGCGGCGTCCAGTGGTTCAACATCGCCAGCACTTCGGGCAGTTCTGCACCGCTGAAAACCTTCTTGGTCCCGTCTTTGAAAACCAGTTCGACGCTCTGAGCCTTGCCCTGGTCGGATGGGTCGGGGAAATTCACGTCGATGATCTCGTCAACATCAATTGGTTCCATCTGAGTCAATGCTACTTCTCCTGATCGGAGGCGGCAAGTGGCAACCAGAATTCCACATCTTTGGTCAGGATGCGGTTTCACTCGATCCGCGCCGGGGTGAACCTACGGCTCGTCTTAGAACATCACGAAACGGCTCGGACCGGTTTATTTCAGGCGGTCACGGCATAAAACTCGACAAGATCAGACGGGTTTCCGGAAAGGGTCTAGCTTCTCCACCCCTGGTACATTGGCTCTTCCCTTGCACAAGATGGTGATAAATGAACGCCAGGGCCTCACTCTCGTGACCGGAGAAAACAGGTTGATCGACGTGCGTTATGGTGAATTGAAACCGAACAGGAATGGCCGCATGGTTTGTTCAGCATTAACACTTTTCCACTCCTATGGTTGCACTTGTTTCGCACGTCTCTCTGTGAGGCTCCGAGGCACCTCCCGGCTTCGCTCCGCTTTCATGGGCGGCTTCAATTGCCCGACAGGTTTTTTGTCTTTCGATAGGGTTTTGGGTAGTTCATCGCAGTTGATGCACACAGGAACGCTGTTGACGTGAAGGATCGTCTCTTCACCGCAATATACGCACTTCGCCATAGAGCCTCCTTCCGAAAGGCTTGACAAACGTCTTGTCGCAAACCCACTCCAGAAATGGGCCAGCCGCCACAGCCAGCCCACTCGGGATACGACAGTCATGTCCATTGGCATCTTCGTTGAAGACGTACTGTATAGTCCACTAGGGAGAATACTAGGCACCCAAACCCCTGGCACTTCTCCCAGTGTTACATTCGAAGGGCGACATGACGCCAATACAAATGTAGCAGCGATGACTCGTGCAGAAATTGAGCAGACGCTATATGAAGAATTGGCGCTTGCTCGTGAAAGATTCGACGCTGAAAAAAGCAAAGACCGACGAGTGGATTTTGAACGGGCGCTAATCGGTACACGGAGTTTTTCGTTGATCGCAAGATCCCGGTCGATCTCAGATCTGTCAAAACCTCTGGATAAAATCGGAGACGCTTCGAGGATTGGACTGGAATCCTACACTCCACCTAAACACCACTGCTGATATTTGCACGAAGGCACGCTACGCTTTTACAAAACGTCCATGGAGTGCGAGGACAAGAAGCGTTTGTTACTGGCGTACTATACCACCACGAGGTTCTATTCACAGGCGATGGATCAACTCCAGCGCATCCGTCCGACTGCCGACAAAACCGCCTATAACGATCTCCTGCGACTCTCTGAAGATGCCCGCAACGAGTGCGATGCCGCCCGAAACGAACTGGAAGAACACATCCTCAAGCATGGCTGCTAGTCTCCGGATCCAGGCGACACCATCTTGTCGTTGATGATCGGCCCGCCCAGGCGATTGCATTAACAGCTTGTCCGACCTTCCAATCAGGTTGCCGTGTGCTGAGAGAACCGGAACATGCTAGGTTTTTAGTTCGACGGCGATCAACTCAAAAGGCGCATCGCTCATATTTTCTGGTGCGTGCTCAATTGCGTCCAAGTAGCGCACGTCGCCTGGATTCCCGGTCATCTCAAGAATCGTTCCGTCCGGAAGAGTATGACGGCTATTGTGCGGCGTCAGGAAAATGCCGACGAGCGGCGGGTGACCATGCATTGGTGACTTCTCATGCGGGGCATACTTGATTCGGAGCACCCGAACCTTGTCATTTTCAAATTCCACCGTGTAGTGCTTTGCGTCAACCTGAACCGGATCTGCTGGATTAGCCATACTGCTCCTTTCCAGTTGAGTATAGTCGTAAAGTCGGTCGATTGGCTCTTTCAGAATCAGCCTTACGGGTCTTCGGCGACACCGGGAGCGCTCCGACTGGGGAATCTTGGCTTCTTCGGAGCCGTCACGTACAAACGGTCAGGCGGGTTTTGAAATGGAAAGAGCCTGAACATCCCGATAGCCCTTACTCCTGAGAATCTGTCGTAGATATGAACGGATCGTACGATCATTCATCGTGTGCTTCTCCGAACAGTGCGAGGATCGACGGCCCGTGAGCTTCGATCCGTTTTCGAAGAACCCTGCCTTCATTTCGCTCCCTATCGGCTTTGTCCTCTTCCGAACACCCAGAAAAACATCGTGACGCTAACGCTGGCGAACAGATAAACCAGCGACCTCAGAAGCGCCATCGTTGGCACGAATCCACCGAGGACGCCCGAGATGGCCCTGATGAAATCCACCGTCACGACCACTGTCAGCAGAAGGGTTCCGACGAACGCCAGGAGCGCCGCATTCTTCATGGTCACGGTTGAAGTATGGCTGGTCACGGGGGTGGCTGGCAATCTTCGTTGCCGGGGAACCAACGAGAGCCGGTGGCCGGATTCTTGATCAGTGTTCATGCTAAACCTTCGCTCAACCTAACCGGGATCAGTCTGTCTGGCAAAGAGCGGACACTAACTTAATCAATACCCAAAAAGAATTTTATCGTCGCTGATGATTGCTGTAAAGTACGAAGTAAGTACGATCCGCTTCCGTCCATTATGAACGGCCCCGAGTAGCTGGGCAAGAACCTCATGAGCGAACTCCATCACATTTCGGACGGCGATTTGGACCGCTACCACTTTGATGCGATCAGAGGACCCGAGCTTGCGATGGTCGAGGAACACTTGCTCTGGTGCTTTCATTGCCAGCGCCGGGAAGAGAAAAACTTGCGGTGCATTAGGGAGAAAAGGCGGGCTGACTTGGGTCACATCACCACCGACGATCTGGAACTCTACCAATTGGGTCGCATGACAGACGATCAGATCGCCGGAATCGACCATCACCTGAGCGAGTGTATCGACTGCGAACACCGGATGCTGGCCATTGATCGGTTCGTAAAATTAGTGCGGGCCGGAATGATTCGGGCAGGTTGGAAATCGTATGACCACTTCTTCATTCCGACGCAGGATTTTAGAAAGTATTGAAATGCAGAGAGCGAGATACGACGGATTCGTAATGGAAGTCTATCCAGAAGGCCGGGGATGGAACTATTACATCCACGACTTCGACTATCCCGAACTGGATTGTTTTGGAACGCTCGAATCGGAGGGTGAAGCCAAGAAGAAGGCTGTTAAGATCCGCCATAATTCAGGGAGCGAAAGTGGGTCGATATCCGTCTTGCGATCCTCAAGTCTGGGTCGAAGTATCGGGTCACAGACGTAAGGTTGTAGAGACTGAAGCTTTCGCCGTCGCCGGGATTCGTTGAGGCACTGGGCGGCAGTGACGGTTTGCGCCAGAGTTTGCTGAAGCTATGCTTGTCGGACAAACCAAATGCCGGAAGCCACACGGCGACGATAGCCCAACGTCGTGGTGGATTCACAAGACCGACGATGGCCTGATTGTTAGTTGCGTGGCCACGAAGATTAGGAGCAAGACGTGGGCTGCACGGATATCCGGTCCCGGCATTGAGGCATGTACGACAACGAATTCGTTTCAAGCAGCACGACAGTATCTTCTCGTTTCCTTCCACGATAGGTTTCCACAGCACCACTGCACCAACCAATGTGAGAGCTACGGAATGGCCGAACTCTTCCGTGTAGCAACGTCGGGGTGCGGTTCATAGGTGCTCGTGCGCTTGCAGGGCAGTGAAGCCCGTCAATGTGGCTATGATCATTCACTCGGATAAACTAATTGTATTTTTAATCACAGTCGTGTAAAGTGTAGGATGTATCAGATGTATCACGCTTAAGTCGGGGCGTATGCAGTATATCCCCCATGAGGAAAATCCGCTTTCTAGCGCCGGTCAACTTTGTAGAACCACATTCTGAAGACGAAATCGAAGAGTACTTTTTTGGCGACATTCCTGAATCGGAACTTGCCACGGTTGAGGAGCACTTGTTGTGGTGTCACGCTTGCCAGGATCGATTTGCTGGTCGTTGAGCACTACATTAAGGCGTTACAGGGAGCTTGCATTCGAGGCGGATTCGATGTGGAAGTGTTGGCAGAGGAATACAGGCCCAAGGGTGGCCGAAAATGGATCTAACGGCAATTCTTAGGGAACTTCGAGACCATCGTGATGGAGTCGATCAGGCAATCGCTAGCATTGAGCGCCTCGCATCGGGGCAAAGAAAGGGGCGTGGCCGACCACCGGCATGGATGAAGCGGCTGGCTGAAGCCAAGATGAACACGCCTAAACGTGGCCGACCGCCGAAGAGCAAAGAGACGGCGTAGAGTGGCCATGGGCGGGTTCACTGAGGACATTGTGGCCTGTTTGCTTTTATTTTACATTTGTTTTAGTATTGTGTGCCAAATGTCGTATAGACTCATGGCATATGAAGCGAGTGCTTGCGATTCTTCTCTGTGCCGTGATTCCCGGCATACTCTTCGCCGACGACGGCTACAAGGTAGCGTACGATGGCGGATCGATCCCTGACGTCAAATCCGGAACCGGTATGAAGCTGGTCTTCGACTCCAGCCAGATTCGGCTCATCAAAAACAAAAAAGAAGCGCCTTTTATGATTCCGGTCGCCTCAGTGACGGAGATCAGCTATGGACAGGACGTTCATCGGCGGGTTGGCGCTGCTATCGGCCTTGCGGTCATCTCATTCGGCGTCGGCGCTTTGATGGCATTGACCAAATCCAAGAAGCATTTCATCGGGCTCACCTGGGACGATGGCGGGAAGAAGGGCGGTCTCGCTTTACAAGCCGACAAAAAAGACTACCGTGGTCTGTTGGCCGGATTGGAAGGTGTCACAGGCAAGAAAGCTGTGAACTCGGACGCCATGACCGTTAAGAATTAAGGTAACGCTGATTCCAAAGCATCAAAGAGGAGCAATCTAAGCGCCGCATAATCACACTCGCTCTCGCCCTGTTCATGTTGGGCGCTTTTGCCGCTCCCATACCGACCCAAGCTCCACCACCGCTGCAACAGATCCATATAGCCTCGTTTTCCGGCCATTTGCTCGGTCTCCGAGTCCGCTTAATCCGGGCACAATCCGGCCAGAGGCGAGGAGGACAAGGAATAAGTCGATCGTCTAAGTGCCGCATCAGACCGGCGTTAACTGATGTAGGATTCCGATTTGCAGCCGTTATTACTCGCTCGAACCGCGGTTGCCGAGGGCGGGTGCTCGCGGTCCAACTAAAACAGTCCGAATCGGAGCCGGAAGGCGAAGAAGGGGCTCCGTCGGTGATTCGTCTTCGCACCGAAGACGGGACGATTCTGCGGTCGCGTTTCCGTCTGGTTCATCGCTACTGGATGAAGAGCACGGCCGCTTAGTCTGAGGCCCAAGCCCTTATTTCTGTCGCCCCGCCGGATCACTTCCGACAAAACACAGGCGGTCCTTTGCGTGCTCGACGACGCGAACTGCAGTAGATGAGGGCCCACGCGAAGTCGGGGACGGTTGCCGCGAGGTTGCATGTCCGCCGCGCACGTAAACCTGCGCGACGATTCGGCCACTTTGTCTCGCAGCTGGCATGCTTATGCCGCGGGTGACGGACACGCGCTGACCAGGCAACTCACCGTGCCATACCTCACCATCCTTCGCGTGCTGACCCTTCTCCGGAAAAGCTGGTACAGACGCTCAGCCAGCTGGGTCATGGTTCTGCCGAGACGGCTCTCGACTTCGTGCAGGTCCTGCCGAGGGGTGCTGCCATTGGATTTTAAGATTATGTTGCGACAAAAGTCCGAAATACTGGGGACTCCAGACTTGTTAGTGGCTCGCTGAAGGCCGGCAAACTCCTCTTCGGAGAGTCGGATGCTCATGAGACGCATGCGTGGATTTCGAATTGCCATACGCGGTTCTGCCTCCAGGTGACATCCCGAGATGTGATCGTGGAGTATGTGTACTAATACCTACTTTGGTAGACATCGGTTGATAAACGTATATTCGCTGTGATTTACTATCAAAGGTAATGATGCTGATGATACCCCTTGCGACCATTTTCTTCCTCATGATGCTTTTTGTTGTGGGTAAGGCGCTTCGCAACATCCATGATCATTCAGTTCCAGCTGAGATTGTTAGTCAGGATAGCGTGGCCGCACGCTATCGTCCGATGCTCTGGTTGCTCGACGAAGCGGACTGCCGATCGATTGCGGCGGTATTCCCCGGGAATTCACAATTGAGGCGCATTCGCTCCGAGCGTAGATCGATGTTCCGGATCTATCTGCGCAACTTGGGAGCTGACCATGCCCGGATCGTGGCGGGTATCCGAGAGGCGTTAGTTGAATCGGAGCGTGACCTTCCAGACTTGGCGAAAGCGCTCTACCGATGCCGAGTAACGTTCTTTTGGGCCATGGTGTTGATTGAGTTTAGATTACAACTCCATGCATTGCGTGTCGGGACGGTGGATGCCAGAGGTCTCGTTGCGGCGGTGGATGGTCTCCAACTTCAACTCCAAGACTTGGTTTTCGTCCAGGCCGTAGGACGAGCCTGACAGAGCAGCCGATGGAAGCCGATCCTGAACTCCCGGTCGATAAGCGGCTGGCGAAGGCCGACGATTTCGACCAAGGTCGACGTCCCTGGCGATGGACCGCCACACGGTACCCACTGGGATCGAGACGACCAAGGCTCGGGATCACCTCGCCGTATGGCCGCTCTTTCTCAGTTCCGCGTCGAAATACCTTTTGAGAAGAGTGCGATGTCTGCCGAAATATCCTTCACCGCCGTGGTGATCATGTAGCATGACTCGGGAGCGGGATGAAGGCAACCCGAGCCCGAGGCGTCAGGCCCGGACCGAAACCGACGCTATCCCGGCAGCAGATCGTCACGCCCGGAAGCTGATCGATGAGGGCAATCGCCGCGAAAACATCACGGACCTATTCATAGTGAGCCCGGTCACTCTGTGCCGCCGCTTTCTTAGTTGACGCTAACAGCTTTTTGCTTCAGATCCTCGGTGAAATCCTCAGGGGAAAGCACGAACGACCCGCACCACTCACGAATAATTTGCTGCATGCGCAAAGTTAGGCCGTCACGAAGGTCGAAGACACGAAACGCTGCGTCACCAACTGCGGGATAAATATTGACCTGTACCTTGCCGATGCTTCTCTCCACCGGGACAACAGCATATTGAATCTTTTTCCTTCTTTCAGATTCGATCGTCCTGAAGAGCTCTCTTACCTCGTCACTGGGCGTCATCGGCATAGTTACGACCTCATGTTTTGCGGGCCCGGTGGACCGGCCGTCGTTATGCGCTATGCGGCCCGCGTGCCGCTGGTGTTGAGGCGACGGTTACGTTTTGCCAGAGCCATAGTAACGCTCTGGTGCAGTGCGGTGGACGTGAAGGGCTTTTCGATTACGGCACGCTTGCCGAGAGTGGACGAAATAACTCCGACGAGCGACGGATAACACGACATGAAGAGCACGGGAATATCAATTCCTTTCTCCGTCATGCGCTTAACAAATTCGAACCCGCTAATGGGCTTGGTTTCAACATCTGTCAAGACAAGGTCGATTTCCTGTCTCCGCTGATCCACGATAGACAGAGCCTCAATTGGGTCACTCGTATCCGTGATGATGTGGCCGTCTAGCCGCAACGTGTTCGAAATGAGGCCGAGCAGAACAACTTCGCCGTCAATAACCAGAATGCGCGCCATATGAACTACCCTCCACAAAAACCAGTGTAGAAAGACATAACGAATTAAGGCAATATCAAAACGAACATTTTATCGGCATCACGCCCTTTTAGTACTACGCAAACCGGAGTTAGCTTTGGCAAAGTTGGATTAAATATCCGATGATCGCCGTCTGAATAGCGGTGATGACGAATGGGTCTGCGTGGCCAGTTTCCTCGGCAAAGCTCCGGCGACGCTGGCGGATCTAGTCCTGTGGTTTACGCGGAAGGCCTTTTCGCCACCGGACCGTGAACCTTGCCGTCGTGCACGGTCAAGGGGCCGCCTGCCTAGCTTCCAGCGCCCGTTCCACTCATCAAGATACTCTTGGATATCGTGACGGCCTGGGTTGCAGAGACTGGGGGGGCCTTCGGCTTACTGCTGGCCAAGGCCTTGCCAACCGCAGCGCGCAGCTGCGCTGCGGTGAACGGCTTTTCAAGGATCGGGTAATTCCTCACCCTGTTGGCAGCAGCCCAGTATGGGGCCGGGTATCCAGACGTGAACAGCACCGGACTATTGAAACCCTTTTTGCTGAGACCCGCAACCAGTTCAAACCCCGTTATCGGCTTCAAACTGATATCTGTGACGAGCAGATCAATTGGGGCTTCTCCTGCCTCCTGAAAATGTAGCGCTGCGATCGGGTCGCACTGGGCTCTGACGTTGTGACCGTCGAGTCGTAATATATTGGCAATCAGGTCGAGCAAAAGCGGTTCATCGTCAATCACCAGAATATTCGCCATATAGCCTTTCAATCCGCTTCATTTTAGACCTCGCGCGCTATTCCTTGTACAATATTTATCGCGAACCTCGCGCGAACTTCTTAGAAGCTTTTGTTCATCAGCCTCTTCTTCTTTGGCGCCACCCAGGACTTAGTGCCCCAACCCTGTGTTCAACTTTCCAGGACGTCACAAGGGTACTTCACAGTACCTACAGTCTAGCGAACTATATTCAAAAGCGTGACAGGTTTTTTTAATAACGCCGTGAGAAATATCGGTAAATTGTTCGGACACTATAGGACGTTATGCTCCACGACGAAGTGGGTAACACGGTTACTTCACCATTGTCGAAGGCTCTAAAGAGTTGATTTCTTTGCAGCTTACGCGAAAATGCAACCCTGCCTCGTTTTTTAATCGTGACGCAAAAGTCGCGGTCATTGTCCATAAGGGAAGTATTTGCCGGAGTGGCTAACCCGAAGATTCGTTCGGGTGAAGCGGGTATTCTTACGCAAACTCGCTCCTGATCACTCCTGCTCTGACGAGTTTTACGAACTGTTCTATAGCCAGCATTCGGTCGGCGCACTCACGACACTCCAACATATGTTGCTCGATTCCTGCAGACATTTGCCCGTCATTCAGCTGGCCGCGCCGGTAGCGTTCAAGGTCGTCAGTTGAAATATGGCCCAGATGAACCCGCCCCTTCTCCCAAATGTTACGAAGGTTTTCCTCCGCCCGCTTATGGCAATCAAGACACCCAAGCAGGTGCGCCGTGATCAATGCACGTTCCGGTTCTGGGATCCATGCGACGTGATAGCGGTCAAGATCGTGGTTGGAGATGTGGCGCGGTATGTCTTCGCTCATCGAAATCGTTTGCGGCCCCGGAGAGTGTCCGTTCTTCAGGGCCGCCCTGATGACTCCCATCCAACGACTCCGCTCTAACGGTCCTTGATTCCACGCGACTGGCGCGGAGCCGAAAGGGATTGCGTCTCGATGAAACCCTCCGGTAGGGTTCCGCCACAATTAAGACACTCGCTGTTTTTGTCCATTTCCACATACTCAGGCCCGTGGGCAATTGCTGTCAACACAAACGTTGCTCTTCAGGGTGCCTCGGCAGTTAGCAGTTACAAATACCAATAAAGCAATGGATTTGTCAGCGCTATTCTCGTAGAGTCTGAAGTATAGTTGAAGGCTACCGGTGGGAACGGTGCCAGTGCCACAGTTGGGGTCGCGGAACGACGTGTTACGCCAGAAGGTCCCTAGGGTGAGCACCTCGGGGACTGACACTAAGGAGTCGCATTGAACCACCACATCTCTGATTACGACCTTGAACGTTACACCCTCGACATGATGCCCCGGCCGGAAATGATCGTGATCGAGGAACACCTGTTGTGGTGCGATGAGTGTCTGCTGCGCCTGGAGGTAAGTGAGCGCCAGGTGAAGTGCCAGACTGCGTCGGCTGCTCAGGTTCGGAGTTCGATTGAGACGTCTGAGCTCGCCCAATCGAAGACACTTGCTCCAGTACCGAGATTGCGGTAATCGGCACAGGAAGAACTCCGAAGCATATACGGGAAAGGGCGGCCCACTTGGGACACATTTCGGTTGACGATCTTGAACACTATCAAGCATGGTCGATTGAATGAGAATCCAACGCGGGCGGAAATTGCGCAACACGTGTCGGAGTGCCAGGAGTGCGCGGAGCGGATGTTGGCCATAGAGCGGTTTTGCCACCTCGTCCGGACAGGAGTGATCCGGAACTGGTTGGCATAGATCGAGGATTCAACTGTACCGGGAGCCGGAGGTGGCCGAGACGCCAGCGCTAGGTAGGGACTGCAGATCGGAGATTCTGCGAACACTCGCCGCCAACGGTAACGATGATTTGCGCGGAACTCAGGATCTAACTGTTTCCTGACCGTGTGCGTAGACTGCATATGCTTACTCTTTGCCGGCAAAGATTCGGCCCGTGCGAAATCCTCCCACCAATCGGCGTACCTGAAAACCGGTTGTTCAGATAGAATGGCACGAGATGGGCACGACATGCCAACTCAATTCTTCGAAAAGCACCCCACGTTACTTCGCCTGGAAATGTTCACCGTCATGAACCAAGGGTTCCAGCAGTGGGACCCAGCGCCGGAGTCAGCGGAAGCCAAGGCATTCCTGGTGATCACGGCTCAAGATCTCGGCGACGGAGCCTTCATAACCAAAATTGTCGGCTTGAGCCTGAACGGGCTGAAGGACATGGGGAAGAACGGAATCCAGCACGTGGCGGACCCCACGGAGAAACAGCGGGCGATTGTGAATGGTTGTCTTGAGGATGCGTCACGGGCAATCGTGAATCGGCTGGCAGGGAAGTATGATCCGTTTTTGCCGACTACGGGGCCGGTTCAGTAGGTCCTCCGGGCAAGTGGTAAGCGGACCGCGCCGGTTTCAGCTTCCGGACCTGGCAGATCGGCGAGGATCGGCTGACTGAGTAGATCGCCTGTAAAGTTTACCTGACCGGTGAATAGGTCGGACACTCGGACTAAGCTACAATGCGCCAGATTGTAGGGCCCATCGCTCATTTCGAGTGCAGCGCACAGACCCAGAGAGAATACGTCGGTAATCGGTGGCCGGGCCGCAGTCAGTTCCGCGAGGCGGCGACTCCTCGCTCATGTGGATTGCTTCCGGATTGCGGCAAAGTGGACACTACTTCTGATTACGAGGATGCTGCAACTTCCGTGGTAGTCCGGTTCCGTCGGCGGTCCCGCATCTCGATTGCGACTGCGAGTCCGACCAACCCGACTGCCACATACTCCAAACTGCGAACGCGAGCCGCTGCGATTGCGAAACCCGTGCCAAGCAATGCCAGTGTCCCGTACGCAGCCGGGCTTCCTCCCGAGAAGACCTGCCTGCCTATTGTCAGTTCTCGCCGTGCGATGGAAATAGCGCCGATCACGAGCGCCGCCACAAGCACACCCTGCCAGGCCAGCGTCATAGGGATGTCAAAGACGGCGTGGGCAATCATTGCTGGAATCAAGGATCGCGTCCAGGCAAACACTATTCCGAACCCGATCGCGGATAGGAGGAGGCCCACGATCATACCGGCACTGTACGCATCTGGAATCTGATACTGCGTGTGGGCAAACGTAAACAGGCAGGCGGCTCCAACAATAGCAGGGCCATCTCCCCAATCTTCCGCGAGCCGCCTCTGGCAGTAGCCGCGATAGAAGAGCTCCTCCAGGACGGGTACGAGCGCCCAGCTCATGACAGCGGAAAACAACCAAAATTCCCACCGTCGCCAAGACATGTCAAAAAACGCCTGCCGCCACGGCGCGGTCTGGCTGGGATGGATATAGTTAACCAAACCGACACCCAGCACCAGCCACTCCGATAGAGCGGCAGCTCCGAGCCCGGCCAGGAGCAGCGTCTTCCAGGAATGGCCAGCCTTCGTGAGGCCATAGGCCGCCGGACCTCTCCGCCGGTACCACCAGTTGATTGGGACGATGAGCAGGATAAACCGGCGTATCCGAACATCTCCGACACGAACATTTGGCGCGATGCCATAATCAGCTCAGTGCCAGTGATGTTGATACTCAAGTTCTCTAGCGGATTTGTAACCGAAACGCCGGAAAGCCGGATCAGTTGCGCCGTCACCAGATCGCTGCAAGGTATATTCCGAGCACCTCCAGTACCGCTGCCATACGTCGTTGCGCCTGACCAATCATCAGTAGGAGTATATCTCTGAACCCGCCTCTCCTCGATGGAATCGGGCCACGAACCGTCTACGGATACTCCCGGCATAGTCGCGGGCTCGCCACCTGGGCTACTCGGCGTCACGTTGCCGGGAAACGCCCAATGCGTTGATGTGCCGGGGTGGCTCCGCGCGCCTCTCGCAGATGGGAAACAACGAATGCCCTATCGCCAAGCGGGCTACCCAATCCGACGGATGCCCGGGAACTTTTCAGTTATAATTATCTTTTAAAAAAAATGGAAGCTTTGAGTGTCGGGTGAATTTTTGCACCGACTTTAGGCGGGATAGGCACCTCTTGCCGCCAGGAGACGACCAACGAATGCCGCTGGATTGGAGGGCCCTGCGGGCCGCTCCTTTTGAGCGTGCCGTGGCACGTCCAGAGAGAGCACATCGGTAAACCCACGGACGAACCAGGCGTGACTGTCAATACGGGTTCTCAGTCAGTTGTATGAGCGCTTCTTGCAAGCGTCTTGCTAGTTCCGCATCGGCGCTTCGAATTTCGCTAAGCAAGCCCTCGGTTACGACCCGGAACGCCCGCACGAGCTCGGTGATGTCGAGTTGTCGGACCAGAGAGCTTTCGAGTTGCGCCGTCACGCTGCTCGGCAACTGATCTATGCCACGGCCGTGGGCAGCAGACAGGCCGTGGCGAATGCAAGCTAGAGCAAGCGTGTAGTCGCGGATACCGCTAATCATGTATTCGGCTTGCCATAACTTGTGCCTCGCAATGCAGCTTCGGGCGTGGAGTGCGTAAAGCCACCCAAGGCCGATGATGTCCAAAGGCTGCGGTGGCGGAGCGTGCCGGGGCTCATTCGCTCTTCCGGACATGAGACGGAACGTTGGTGCCAAGGCCCGGAATTCCGTGCCAGGGACGAAGGCCAGATCAACCTGCAGAGTACTCGGGAGGAGGAATACCCTGTAAATCCAGGCTCCGGACTTCACGTCAAGATGATGCAAGGCCAAATGCTGATCGTACATTCGCGTAGTCCAATCGGAGAGGACATTCGGAAGTTCGGCGGCATCGACAACGCCAAAAGCGAGGTCGATGTCCGACCATCGGTCCTCGCGCTCGGCCGCAGCCGAACCAGTGATTGCCGTACCGGTGATACGACCGTCCCGGGCGGCACAGTCAAGGAGGTCGAGGCGCAAGCGAGCACGTTCTTCCGGCGTGAACATAAGGGGTACTTCCATTTCGGGAATGTCTTGGTAAAAATATACTTGACAACTCCGCGCCAATTCTTTATGCTGGCGTTATGTGACAGGCCGGGGGTTACCTACAGCCGCGTGCGCCATTCCATTTCCCGTCCGTCGATGGTCACGGGAATGATAAGCAGGCCGACTCTCTGAGTTGCCAGCCGTGCGGTGATCTCGTCAACGGAATAGCAGGCGTCGAGCCCGACACCTGCTCGAAACACGGCATTCGGAGTTAGAACCAGGGACGGTTGGCCGCTCTTCCATCTGCCATTTTTGTATCCTTCTTCCGAAGAATCTTCAGGGAGTTCGAGATTTGACCAAAATGCATGCTGCGACTGAAATGGGATATAGCCGTTGCTTGACATCCAGTCGGGTGCCACGGCGGTAACCCGCCGGCCTGTCTGGTTCCTCAGAATCACGCGGAGCTTGCGTTGCCATTTAAGTGCCGTGTCTGTTTGCGGCTGCTCTGGCTTGGCCTCGATCATCTCGAATGTGTTGCTGGGTGCGAGAGGCCTATACCTATCGCCGCGTAACAGTTGGGCCTCAGCGTGGGATTGTGAAAAAGCCTTCAACCGCGGCACGGCAAAAGCCGCCGCGTTCAGCATTCCGGCCAACACTAGCGCCGACAGGAAAAGCCACATGAGCGCGGGAATATTCGCGGAGTTTTGGACCCCCAGCAGGGGAACGGCGGCTGCGATAGGGTGAAAATATCCGTACACAAAGAAACAGCCAAGTACAAAACTGCCGATATTGGCATAGGCGGCAAGCCTTCCGATATCCATCTACTTCGCTCCCCTTCAAAGCGTTCCCTTTCAAAACAGAAGGTGGCCGCCAACAAGTCAAAGGGACCCCCTGCTTTCGCCCCGGTTCATGAGGCCGGGACTAGGCGGCCATTTTCAGTGTATCTGGGTGGGATAATGGGCATGGACAGAGGGCGATCCGCTTTAGGCAGCCGCCCTCCGCATCGGTGTAAATGCGCCTCGGGTCGCAAGCTCCGTGCGCGTAAAGCTACAGCGTCCACCATGAAACCAGTTCGTTCGCGGGTCAAAGTTGGCGAACTGGTTCTTTAGCTTCCCGCAGTGATGCCTCTCCCGTCGGTGAACTAGGATCGGGAGAGACGCTACCCTCCTCATGTAAATCGTTTTAAGCTTGATCTAGCGCCCCATGGCTGTAGACTAAGACCTGAGTGTGCTACATTATGGGCGCAAGAGCGGGGAGAGCCGGAAGTAACCGAAGAGTCCGGGGCGACATGATCAGTATAAATCGAGTGCGGTCGATTCTTCAATAGAAAAGTGATGGCCAAGAGCGTTGAAACATTCTCAGCAAGCGAAGCAGCACTGATCTCTAACGTCCCCTATACGAGCGTCGACTATTGGGCGAGAACGGAACTCGTCACCCCGAGCATCGCCGACGCGAACGGAAGCGGTACGGAGCGGCGGTATGACTTCAAGGACCTGTTAGCTCTTCGAGCCGCCAAGGAGCTACGACAGCAAGGCGTCTCCACTCGGGCGCTATGCATGGCTGTTGAATATGTGCGCGGGGTGAAAGATGCACTTTCCGAATACCGCTTTCTTGCAATCGGAAAGACGATTACCTGGGTGAAGGCTAACGAAATTATCAAGGTGGCCAAAAATCCCAAACAAGGGGCGTTTGCGTTTACATTGCTCAACTACCCCGCGATGGTGCGAGAAGTCAGTTCGGCCGCTAAGGTCCGCAAGCAGGAGGTAATTAATGAGGCAACCCAAGCCCGTTGAGATCAATGATGAACTCGCCGCTCAGTACACGGGGCCGGACCAGTTCGCAAGGTTCGATACTGTGGTCCGGAAGATACTGTCGGTGCCTCACTCCGAAATCGTCAGGCGCGAAGCGGAGTACAAGAGGCAGTCGGCGCTCAATCCTAGGAGGCGTGGGCCGAAGCCTAAGGCCACGGCGAATCGACGGGTGGTGAAATAAAGACCCATGGTTCCAAACATCGAACCCCGGCAGAAAGGCGTGAAGTATCATGCCTATACCGCGCGATCTCCCTGGATTTTAACCGAGGCATCGGATGAGCAGCTTGAGCAATGGGGGACGGACCCGGATTGCCTTGAGATGGCGCGTTGCGCTGAGGTTTTGGCTGAACGCCAAACGGGCAGAAGGAAGGAGCTTCACAATAACCCGTTCGATCCCCGTACCGAAGTATCAGCCGACGCGAAGCACATAGTTAAGCATTTATGGATACTCTTTATGCTGGTGCCGTTCATTTTCGGCGCACTGTGGGTTCTAGTCGACATGATAGCTAGCGTGGTGAAATGAACTGGGTAGATCGATTATTTGCGCGCGAGCAGAATCTAAAGGACGCGACGCGTCTTTGGTCCGATGTGTGTGCGGCGATCTCGTCAGCCGTGGCTAGTTGGAACAGGCACTATCGGAAAGATGGGACTCAAATTGAAATCATCGATACCGATGAAGGTTCCCGTATTCGGATAGCCGTTCCGACAACTGCAGGAACAGTGACCATCGACGTAAATCTAAATGGAAACAAGTTTATCGCACGGTATTCGAATGGCGTTAACAGTCGGACCTTTCATATTGAGGCCGATCACGAATCGGCCTATATCAAATGTGGCAGCGAGAAGTGCGATGCCGATGAAGTTTCGAGACGCGTCTTGGAACCTGCGTTGCGTCCGGAAACGCTAAGCGGCCCCCGCTCTACCCCGGTCCTGTGAGCACTTGCCGCCGAGTGGTTTAACGCTTCCCGCGTCCCTGGCGTTTCGCCTCCTTCTTAGAAAGCGTCCGACCTTTCATCCGCCTTTCCGATGAGTTGTGCATAGGTTAGGCGCTTGCCAACTACCTTCCGCACAAGGTAACTAAACCGCTCAGCATCGCTCAACGGCAACCGGTTGTTATAGCGGAATGCCTGCTCGTCAACGTAGCGGAACAAGTGAAACGGTTCAACCGACACGTAGGTGCCGCCGATTCCGCGCTTCAATAGACTCCAGAAATTCTCGATCCCATTGGTGTGGATGTTCCCGTTCACATAGGTTTCGAGATGGTTCACGATGTTATGAGTGTACTCATCCATGCGCCAAGTTTCCGCGTGCTCGTCGCTATGGATGTCGGAACCCTTTTGGACGTTCTCTTTCACAAACGGCTGGATGGTTTTCTTCTTGCGGTCAGAGGTGACAGTGGCGCGTACCTTTCCGCCCCGTTGCAGGATACCGAGCACGACGGCCTTGTTTCCGGTATTCCGGCCATCCATCTGGGCCCGCGCTTTGCGGTCGGCGTGCATGTTGCGCGCTTTGCCGCCGATGAAGGTTTCGTCGACCTCGACTTCGCCGCCCAGTTTTCCGCCGTGGCATTCGTCCTGCATTGCAAGCCGAACACGCTGAAGCATAAACCACGCGGTCTTCTGCGTCACTCCGAGCGCACGGTGAAGCTCCCAGGAAGAGATGCCGTTACGGTTGGCGGAGAGTAGCCAGATCGCCGGAAGCCATTTGTCCAGGCCGATGGGTGAATCTTCCATGATGGTTCCCGTCTTCAGAGTGAATTGGCGACGATCGTGGTGAACGGCGCACTGCCAGCGATTATGCTTCTCAGAGAATGTGACGCGATCCGTCCCGCATGTCGGGCACTTGACTACACCATCGGACCAGCGTCTTGGAACCATATATTCCCAGCAGTTTCCTGGAGTCTTGAAGTATTCAACTGCTTCGAGGAGGCTGGTCGGTTCCATGAATTAAGTATGGCGGAATCCGACGGAGTTGTCAAGTATATTTTTACCAATGTCTTCTATTCTATTGCAACGCTGCGTTGGGCAGCTCCGCAGATCTCGCCTGACGCGTACTGTAGAGCGATGCCCCCAAGACTATCGGCAATAACCGGAAGTTACCTCCGGTCAGGCCGACGGCGATGGATAGTTCCGGATGCGCCTTATCCCGTGATCCAAGGATAAATTCTCGCCACGACGGTAGAGTATACTTACGCAGTACAGGCGGCGCAGTCGTCTGTCGAAATGAAGAACAGAAAGGAACCATCTGATGCCGAAGTTCCTGGTAGAAGCGACGTATACAGCCGAAGGGCACAAAGGGCTAGCCAAAGACACGCCCTCCGGTCGGAAGACGGCCATCACGCAGACCGTCAAGAAGCTGGGCGGGAAACTGGATGCCATTTACTTCTGCCTCGGCGAGAACGATGTCATTTTAATTGTCGATATGCCGGATCATATCAGCGCGGCTGCGCTCGGTTCTGCCGCGTGCGCCAGCGGAATGGCGCGCACCAAGACCACGGTTCTGCTGACAGTAGGGGAGGCGGATGAGGCGCTCTCCAAACCTGTGGCCTATCGCGCTCCGGGAGCCTAGCGCCACTGAAGAACGGCATCTGGAGATTGCCGGGAATCTATGCTTTGAGCGGACAGGAAACCGGATTGTCGGGTGCTCTTCTACTACCCGGTTCTGCCCCCATGGGCCGAAATGCGTCAGGACCCGACAAACACGTAAGCGCTAGCCGACTTACCCATGGGTAGTCGGTGGCCGGGCCCAGGCCCACTTAGTTCCGCGAGTCGCCGACAGACTCGCCAAGTGCGTTCGTAGCGCTTGCGTTGACACCGTCGCTGATACTTTTACGTCCAATGTCCACGCTTCCTTCCCGGGTGGGTGGAAGGACGTCACTCCTCGACACCGTTCCGGTAACGCCTTATCCCCGCATCGCACAAGCGCATCGGCCAAAGGGTATTCTGAAGAAGAATCCGTCATGGGTCCGCTTAAACTGCATCCTTCGTCGCGACTCTTCGCGGCCGATTGGTTAGTGCCGCGACAGGCACCTTTCGGATCCTATTGCGTGGCCTCGGTAGTACCCGGCGGCTTCCCCGCTTATGTCAGAATCCTGCACCCCGCGCGTGGCATGCGCGGCGAGCGCCTCCGTTGGGCCGAGGTTGCGGTCAAATCAGACCGCACAATGCATCGACTTGTACAGTTTCACGCCATCAATCGACCGTCTGCCTCTGGTTCGGAGATCGCCGCCTCCCCAGAGCCCGGCAATCTGCCGTCCGATCTGCTTAGGGTTGTCTGCGCAGCTCTGGCTGAACAAACGAGCACAACGGACTGCTGGTTCTGCTTGTGGAATGGCTATGGTTGGCTACACGACACAGCCACAGCCGTGATAGAGTTCAGACCGGCGGGCGCGTTCGCAGCGCCAGTCTCAGCCTTTAACGACGCTACGGACTCGGCGTCGAGGTTACCACGTGTACCTGCCGATTGGCTGAACGCACCGTGCGTAAATCTTCCCCACCGGGATTACCTTTTGTTCGAGGGCCCGCTGGAAGCCGCCAACGAGATTGGCTGGAATATGTCCGGCGGAGGCTTTGTCTCGCAGTCGCCGAATCTGTTCTGGCCATCGGACCACGCCTGGTGCGTCGCGTCCGAAATCGACCTGCTCTGCACCCTGGTTGCCGGTTCGAATGCCTTGGCCGAGAGCCTGCTGGCTGAACCGCGTCTTGAGGTTTGGCGTGTATTCCCAGACGACCCTGTGACTGCGGACAGCGACGACAAGAACACATGATCCCGGCGGACCTCACAGATCGGGAAGTTAAGCGAGCGGCAATCCCCTTCCAGTCCCGCCTGTAGAGTACCAACGGAAACTGGATAGGTGCAACCGCCACGACAACTGGTGGAATTAATCCTCCGTGGTTGCCAAGGGTAAACCTTCCCCCTGGGCCACAAGGATGTATAACCTCTCCATTGATGTGCCGGGGTAGGCTCCGCGCATCTTGGCGGTAGTGAACAACAAATGCCCTGTCCGCCAGGTGGGTTACCTAATCCCACGGATGCCGGGAACTTTTCAGTTCTAATTTATTTTTTTAAAAAAAGCGGAAGCATCGATTCGCAGGTGAATTTTTGCACCGACACTAGGCAGGATAGGGTGGTAGTGCACTTCGCGAGAGACCGAATGAGAGTCGCCGTACACCCAAGAAAGCCAGCCTGACCGAACATCGAGGCGGCAGCTGTAATAACGTATCCGGCTCTGTGGTGCGACCCGCTCCGGGAACTGCAGGGAAGGACTCGGGACTCTCCGGGCGGAGCCACAGACCGTCTTCCAGCCTCATTTTCCGGATAGCGTACCTCGCCAGAACTCATATGGCGGAACTTGTTCCGCATTTGGTCCGTATTTCAAGGAGCCGACGAACCTTAAGTATTATGGCGGAGACAGCGCATAACAGGGAGCATACATGACCGACAAGTGGATCTTTGGGATGAAAATTTTCCTCCTCCTATTTGCGTCGCTTTTCCCGGTTGGGGGCACTGCTCAACCCTCGCCAAACAGAGCGCCGGAGCGAACCTGGATTATTGATGTCCGGATTCTTTCGCCAGAGAAACTGGATCGCATCGAGAGTGGCAGCGTGTTGATCGAAAACGGACGCATCGTGCGCGTCGAGCGAAGAAAAGGAGCGAAGAACCCTGCCGGCGCAACAGTGGTTCCGGGAGGAGGACAGTTTCTCATTCCGGGCCTGATCGACTCGCACGTCCATCTTGCTTCCATTCCTGGAACGAGGCCCGAGATGAACTTTGGTCCGGCCGAAGCCAAACCCACCTGGATCAAGGGATATTTCAAACAGCTTCCTCGTTCCTACCTTTACTTCGGCTATACCACGCTCGTTGACTTGGCGGTGATCGTCGGGTGTTGAACGAATTCAGGCAGGCTCCGCTACACCCCGACTTAAGTGACTGCGGAGAGTCTTTGCCTTTTGCCAATGGGTACCCGATGTCGTTTGCGCCGCCTGAAGCACGATTCCAACTGTTCCCCAATTTTATCTACGACCCGAAGCAAGCTTCCAACATTCCCGCTCAATACGGGCCGCAAGACCACACTCCTGCCGCAGCGGTGGCTGTGGTTAAGGCATCCGGCGGAATTTGCGTTAAGACTTATTTCGAACGCGGCTTTGGGGCAGACAGGAACTTGCCGGTCATGCGTCTCGACGTTTTGGCGGACGTCCGGAAGGCCGCAACTCAAAGCGGCCTGTTGCTGATGATGCACGCCAATTCCTTTGAAGCTCAGAAATTCGCGGCGGACGGGCACGTGGACGTGATCGCCCATGGAATGTGGAACTGGGGTGGCCTCGACCAGCGGACGGATCTCCCCGGGGAAATCAGGAAAGTCCTGGATCAGATCGCGGAAGAGAAGATTGGATATCAAGCGACTCTTCAGGTCATCCAGGGCCTGCGCGCTTATTTCGATCCCGAATATCTGAAGATGACGGCAATCCCAAAGGTCATTCCTCCGGAAATGCTGGAGTGGTTCGAATCTCCGGAAGGTAAATGGTTCAAAAAAGAATTGGCTCAGGACAATACGCCGGACGCGGCCATGCGTGATGGACTCGACAAGGGTCCGATCCGCCGTGGGCACCAGGTGGTTTCCTACCTGGCGGGCAAGGATGCCAACTTCCTCTTTGGCACGGATACACCTTCGGCACCGACCTATGGAAATCTGCCGGGCTTGAACGGATATCTGGAGATGCAGCAGCTTCAAAGATCCGGATTGTCTCTCGAACAGATTTTCAGAGCTGCCACCATCAATAACGCACGGGAATTCAAACTCGATTCACAACTCGGAACGATTGAACCGGGGAAAATTGCGAATCTCGTCCTAGTGAAAAAATCTCCATTAGAAAGCGTGGAAGCGTACGACACGATTGTCACCGTTTGGGTTCATGGAAAGCCAGCTTCACGGGGCAGTTTGGCTGTCAATTCGAGCAAATGATCCGCCATTGCCGAGACGCCTGTGAGTGGATCGTTCATCCGGAGCTTGGGCCTGAGATACGGCGCTACCGGAATGTGGCCGGCCGCAATGAGGAACACGATTTTTGATCACGTAAGTGAACAATGTGCAGACACTTTGACGCGATGCGCTGATTTGCCGGAGTGCGCTCTGTGCGTCCTTGGCAGATAGGGATCGACAAATTTCCATCTGTCAGGCCGGTTACCCAATCCGACGGCTGGCCGGAACTTTTCAGTTCTAATTCATTTTTTTTAAAAAAATGGAAACTTCGAGTTTTGGGTGCACATTTGGGTAAAAATATACCTGCTGCGTCCAGACTGTGGTAGAGTAGCGCCATGGGTTTCCAATGGGTACCGCACTTGTGGCATGTGCTGTGGCGGGCTTTCCTGTTGCTATGGTCATGGAGCGGGTTGGGATGGGCGGCAGTTCTTGTATCAGTTCTCCTCTTGGGAAGAAAGATTTCTCGCAACACCAAGGTTCTATATCAAAGCAGATATTCGCGGGTATCTTCGAGGGCTGTCTTGGACGTAGCCACCCGCTCTCTTTTAGCCGCGTTTGAAAGTCGCGATACTAAAATCGCCGCTTGTTCATGGGCCGCCCTTTTTGTGATTGCCATTGGCCGCGTTATTTGGAGCGACTACTCGGGTCTCAGCGTATCCGCCAAGCACGAGAATGCATCGCATGAAGGTTTACAAATTCTCGCCAGTGCACTCCATGACACCTTGCGAGAACGGGATGATGCGATGCGTGAGGCTGCCACATTAAGGGAGGGGAACAAGCCGACCAAGCGCGACACACTGATGCAGGCGTCCACTGACTCTCCCTTGAGGGCCAGGGTGCTTGGTCTCTCAAAACACATCCTCCAGTTCGCCTTCGACAAGGCGAAGGAAGAGCCTGGCCCCCTGCAGGTAAAACCAAATGCGACACTGGCTCAACAAATGGAAGATGCCGAGGCACGCCGACAGGCGTTTCTAAGGTTTTCCAACGAGACGCAACGGCAGTACTCTGTGGCATTTGATGGCGAGGTGGCCTCAGTGTTCAGTGCAATGGAACTGGAAGGAATCGTTATCGATAAAGCAAATGATGCATATTCTTGCTATGGTTCATTTGCCGCAAGTACCATTGACGGAATTCGGAGATGTGGGCAGATACTTAGGATCTATGCTGATAAACTCAAATAGGGAGCAACGTAGTGGAAGAGAACGTGTTGCCGGACTGCCACGAAGGGCCGGAGGCATACGAGCGTTTCGACGCAACGATGGGAATCTTACTGACAGTCCCGAAGTCCCTCATCGTTCGACGTCAAAAGGCTTATCGGAAAAAGGTGGATGCCAATCCGAACCGGCGCGGACCCAAGCGCAAAAACGAGATCCAAGACCTGACGAAGTTCGACAACTAAAAATCGTCATCTTCCTCAATCTTGCCAATCAGTTCTTTGTAGGTAAGCCGCTTGCCCACGATCTGAGACACGGCCAGATCGAAACGTTGGGCATCGTTCATATCTTGCCGGTTGTTGTACCGGAATGCCTGTTCGTCGATGTACCGGAACAAATGGAATGGTTCCACGCTCACATAGGTTCCGTGCAGTCCGCGTTTCAAGAGACTCCAGAAATTCTCCAGCCCGTTCGTGTGAATATTACCATTAACGTATTCGACCGCGTGGTCAACCACTTCATGCTGAAATTCGTCAAGTCCATCGTACGATTTCAGCGCGTCGCTATAGACAGCCGATCCGGCTTCGACATTGTCACGCACGAGGGCCTGAAGTTCAGGTTTGCGGCGAGTGTGACAGACTTGCGCGCGAACTTTACCGCCGCGTTCAAGGACAGCGGCAACAATGGCTTTCCCTTCAGGACCACGCCCCGTGATCTTTTCGGCCTTCTTGTCTTTGTGCATAAAACGGGCCTTGCCGCCGATGAAGGTTTCGTCAACCTCGACTTGTCCAGAGAGTTTCCCCCCATTCTTACCTTGAAGCCAACCGTGCACGCTGCAACATAAACCACGCCGTCTTTTGAGTGACGCCAAGGGCGCGGTGAATCTCCCACGACGAGACTCCGTTCTTGCAGTTTGTGACGAGCCAGACACACGGCAGCCACTTCTCAAGGCCGAGCGGAGAGTCTTCCAGTATCGTCCCTGTCTTGATAGAAAACTGTCGTTTGGCATGATGGCTACTGCACTGCCAGCGATGCGCCTTGGCTTGATAACTCACCTTCGTGCTCCCACAAGTTGGGCACGCCACGCCGTTGGGCCAGCGCTTCGCAACCATGTAGGTAACGCAGTTATCGGGATTGGAAAAGTAGGCGATAGCCTCTCTCAAAGTCGCCGGGGTATTGGCTTCCATGAATCAATTGTATCGAAAAACAGTGGATGCGTCAAGTATATTTTTACCCACATTTGCACCGACACTAGGCAGGATAGGTACACCTGGGTAATCGGTGGGCGGGCCAGTCGAAGTCAGTTCCGCGAGTCGACTACACGTCCAAATTGGATCGCCAGGGTTGTGGGGCGCTTATCGGGTAGAAACCGCCGTTGACCTGTGTCGCGGTCAGACTTGTTGTTTCTTTGTTAGCAGGAGCGCCGCCGCGACTGCCAAGACGGCTCTCCCGGCAAGAATAGTGCCGCCACCGTCAATCAGGGCTGTGCCGCTATGGCTTCTTAGCCACCAGACGATAGACGTGCGTTTCCGTTCGTCCTCCCCAATCCGCCTTGGCGAGAGCGATTTCATACCGTAAGATCTGAAGGGTGTCGAATTGATGGAGCAGAGCATTGCGCTCGGGGACAAATTCATCCCCGCACTCCTTAACAATAATTCCGCGAGGCTTAAGTGCGTCAACCACCCGCTGAACCGGAACTAGCGGTTTGGTCCAACTGAAGAGAATCAAGTCGAACTTGCTTTGGCCGAAATCGTATTCATCGTCGCGAACGGCAGCGGTATGCAGCTTCAGCCCCAGTTCCTTGGCCTGCTTCTGGGCGATCGCGATGCCTCCCTCGGCCGGATCGAACCCCCACACGTCCCATCCGAGACCTGCCAGGTAGATGGCGTTTCGCCCCTGTCCCATCCCGTAGTCGAGGGCCACACCCGGTTGCCGGCTTCTTGCAACTTCCACGAGAAAGGCGTTCGGTTCATGGTTGAAATTGGCATCGCTGTCGAGATAGAAGCGGCTGTAATAATCGGCATCCAGAGCGGCACGCTCCGTTCGAATCAGCCGGATTCTCCGGGCAATCTCCGCATCGGAAACACCGTCGCTCTTCAGCTTGGCGGCGTATCGTTCCAAAATTTGCTCGCCAGTCAGCGCGAAGTGGTTGGCCTCCTGCAACTTCTGCGAGAAGTCCGTTCGGAACTCGTAGTAGAACTCGTACTCGGGTTTCTGGCCGAACGCCAACGCCGGGCAAAGTAGCTGTCCGAGAAGAGCCAGCAAAGCAGCGAAGAAGGCCGAGCGTTTCACTTAAGGTATTGCAGCACAATTACCGCTGCCTTTCCAGCGCCAGCCGAATCGCGACGGTATGACGCGCCAACCGGAAGTCTGACAGTTTCGAGTCAATTTGCCGCAAAACGCGCGATGCGTTGATGCGCCGGAGTGGGCTTCGCGCGTCCTTGGCCGGTTCCCATCCGACGCTGGCCAAGGAAAGTTTTCAGTTCTGATTTATTTTTGAAAAAAATGGAAGCGTCGATTTGCAGGTGAATCTTTGCACGGACTTTAGGCAGGATAGGGAGGCCGGGCCCAGTCGCAGTCAGTTGCGCGAGCCGGCGACTACTTACTCATGTGGTTGTAGACGGCGTATCGCCGGGATCTATCCCGTTTGTTGGGCGGAAGGGTTGTTGCCGCCAGCTATGCTTCGCCACGGCTCAACTCCGTGGGGCCACCTTTCGGCGATGTGATAATTTACTCTAATGCCGAAACGCGTCAAGAACCAGGCGAGTTCTGCATCTGAAGCGAAGACGAAAGAGATCGAACGCAGCAACACTCGGACACTTCCGCCTCGCATCGCGATGGCTGCCCTGCTCGGACATCAGTTAGGTGAGGCCGTGATCACTTGGGGCGTGCCTTACAAAGAAAACCCGGAGCTTGGATTATCCGGCGACACGGGACGCCAACTGCGCGTCGGAAGAGCCGAGGCGGTTGCGGTCCTGGCGAACCGGTTTCGATTCACGCAAAGCGGCGATCTGCATTTACGTCGACTTCTCGACAGGATCCGCGAGGACGCCCCACTTGACGACATCGCGATGGAAGCCCGCGAGGTTGTCAGACGGTTGACTGCGGAGTTGCAGGCGATGGAGGGCCATTCAGCGGGCGTCGCATTTGCTGGATCATACCACCTCCGAGAACTCGCCATTGTTACGGACGCAGTAAACACACGGAACAGCAAGGCTCTCGTTGAGTTCTTCGGGCAGGAGCAGACCAGGAACATACTTGCCTATGGTCTCGTAAACATACAGGCGTGTCTTTCCGCCAGCCATTCCGGTTCGCCCGTACATCAGACTGTAACAGAGTTTATGGGAGACATCGACCTTGTACATCAGTCGATGGGCAACTTCGAACAAAGCTGCAACGATCCCAAACGGCTCCGTCGACTAATCGTCTGCTTGAAAGAAGAGGCACGAATCTGGTTTGAGGATTATATCGAGTATATCGAACCAGATGGGAAGGAGATCGTCTCAACTCCGGAGACGCTTGATGCGGCATTTGCGTTCGGCTATCATACGTCACTCCTGCACCATACGTGCCTGCTATACCCGGCTTCGGCTTTGCAGTTGTTTGCGCACAATTTCTACATTGCGAGCGCTCTGGCACGGGCCCTCGGCATCCCGGACCACGAAGATATTCAGAAAGCTGAACTGGCGGTTCAGCAATTTAGCGATGGCCTCAAGGTGGGACAAACCCCCTCTCGTGACGAGGTCATGGTTGCTGGCGAGTTAATCCGGCACGGCTGGCGGTATCGCACCAGCGCGTTGGTTGAGATCGCGTTTGGAACCTTTGCAAAACGACTGTTCTCCTTGGGAGAGCAATGTGGCCGCATTGCCGTCATGTTAAGCACGACGATGCAGGATGCTCCAGTACTCATGCACCTAATGGTTTTGCAGCCAGAAGTTGTGGCGAAAGACTACGATCTTTTAATTAAGGGCATTCGGGC
This sequence comes from Terriglobia bacterium, assembly GCA_963747535.1. GTDB lineage: Bacteria > Acidobacteriota > Terriglobia > Bryobacterales > Bryobacteraceae > CAVVFX01. The sequence continues at coordinate 1,701 of CAVVFX010000020.1, read as the reverse complement.
AGCGAAATTGCCGCCTACCACCGAGCGCCGTCTGGTGGGTGCTGTATTTTCGATGAAAGGCAGCGACCCTCTTCAGCTTCAGGTGAACGGTATTTGGCAAACTGTGACCAGCGATATTAGATCGGCTTTGAAGTCCGTCTACTCCGCTCCCGTTCTACCACCCTGCTTCGTGCATTTGGCGGCGTCTGTTTCCCGCATTCGTAGAGAGTATCCGGACTACGAAAGGAATGTTTTCGTCATGATGACTTTTGCCGACTCTCCTCAGCACGCCAAAATCTTTGATACGACGCGAGCCACCTTAGAGAATCTGGGATATCACGCGCTCCGGGCTGATGAGCGACTGTACTCCGATGATCTGTGGTCGAACGTATGCGTGTACATGTTGGCGTGCAAGAGGGGAATCGCGATCTTCGAACGAATTACTGTCCACGAATTCAACCCGAGTGTTGCTATGGAGGTGGGGTTCATGCTTGCGCTCGGAAAGGAGGTCCTACTCCTCAAAGACATCGGCATGCCAGCGCTGCCCACTGACCTCGTCGGCAAGCTCTATCGCCCGTTCAGCGCTCTTGATCCTTCTGGTGTGCGCACGCAGGTCGACGCCTGGGTTCAGGAGTTGGCGTGATCCTTGGTCGGACCGTTCATGGGCGCGGAAGAGTTGTTGGCCGGGATGCAAACCATCGTCGGATAGGAAGCCCATGCCTTCGATAGCTGGAGCGACATCCCTCATTACCGCCAGTGATGGGCCAGCGCTGGGCGTTAACGTGCTGATTCGCCGAGTCTTACGTGCCATTTCCAGGGTCAGTCCTGGTAAGTGCTGATCACGTCAACCTGACAGAAATGCCCAATGCACTGGCGTGCCGGAGTGGGCTCCACGCGTCCTGATAGGGAACTGCCCTATCCGTTACGGCGGGCTGTCCGTGCCCGAAAACTTTTCAGTTCTAATTTATTTTTTTAGAAAATTGGAAGCCTCGACTTTCAGGTGAATTTTTGCGCCGACTTTAGACGGGATAGGGTACACTTTGCGAGGGCCGAATGAAAGTAGGCGCACACCCAAGTAGTCAGCGTTTCACCGGAGATCGCCGAGGATAGCGGCAACGCGATGCAACCCCGTGCCACGATCCGCCCGCTAGTGGTTTGGACGACAAGACTGACGAATGCCGCTGGATTGGAGGGCCCTGCAGGCCGCTCATTTTCAGTGGGCCGTGACATTCCGCGAGTCGCCAGACTTATCAGTCATGTGGTTTCCGAGGACGGCGATCCAGGAGACGAATCCAGCAGCCACCAACTTGCCCCCTGCAATACGGCGAAGCTTTCAATCTCCCAGGTGTCTATCTTAAAGCCTCGCGCTGCGCAAGCACCTTACGTAGTGCGTCATCAAGCGAACCCTTAAAGATCAGAACCTTTACCTCATAGACGGCACGTGCATCACGAGGAAGCCGCCTCTCCGGGTCAGCGTGCTGGCACGTGAGCTCTGGATTGCTCCATACATTTCCTGGATCACGCGCAAAGCTCGCCGCTATCCAGGTGCGGTCTGTAGAGAGCGTAGCGACCATCGGGACATCCACCGGTCGCGTCTTGTGGCGGTACGTGATCCCGTCGTCGCGATGTTGCACGCGCTCTGCCGGGACAGGCACAGTGTAGGACGCCAGATAGCGGACGGGGAACCAATCTTTCATAGGCATAGTCAGTCGTGCCGGCGTC
>CAVVFX010000019.1:0-247393 GCA_963747535.1 Terriglobia bacterium | reverse complement strand
CCAGGTACAGGTAGCGATCGATCGTATTCGGTTTGCGATCAAGACCACAGAGCAGTCCGCAGGGAATCCGCGGCAACTACCGGAGGACGGTATACAACTTCTAGAACGCGCTCGACAGGTTGAATCGGCTGACCGCGATTTTCAGACGCGATTTCGACGGGCGCCTGCTTCTGTTTGCCGAGAAACGCAGCCCAACACCGTCAACGGCAATGCCGATCACACGGACAGCAGGTGGCCCGCATGAGTGGGTTCGGGGTAGCGGCGCATCGGAGGGAGGTTCGCCAAGACGGCGAACGCGCAGTAGTGTTAAATGGAGGTATCGGTAGGCGGCTCCTGAATGTCAGGGAGGCCGCCCAATACCTCGGGCTCGAAGTGGACACGGTCTACAAGAAAGCCAGGTTGCGGGAGCTTCCCTGCGTCAAGGTTGGTCGAGCGTTGCGGTTCGATGTGAAAGCGCTGGAGCGCTTCATCGAGCAGCACACGATCGAAACCATTGACTGAAAGGAGAAGCATGATGTCCATTCACAAGAAAGCCGATGGAGTTTTTGAAGTCCGTTGGAGGGAAGGAGGCAGAAACAGAAGCCTGCGGGTGCATGGGTCGTATGAGCTCGCAAAGAAGATCGAGCGGAAGAAGATGTCGGCTCGCGATGAGAACCGGCATCTTGATGTCAAAAAAGAGGTCAACTTTCGGATGTCGGCGCTGATTGATCGCTACTGGATGCATTACGGCAGCAAGAAGAATTCGGCGAGCCGGGAGAAGAGTGTTCTGGATGGCATTCGGTACGAGTTGGGACGCCTGTTCGTTCGGGAGGTAGATGGCCAAGCGGTGGATCGCTGGTATCAGGATCTCACGGCAGGTCGTGAGTCTGTCGCCGGGAACGGCGGTGCGGCACTTCAACGTCATGCACCACATGATGGAGAAGGCCTCCACGATCTGGTCCAAGGAAACCGGCATCGACCGGAACCCGGCGGACCAGGTCGAGGTGAAGCGGCCGGACGATCAACGGGACCGTTATTTGTCCGAAGACGAACTTCGCAGGCTGAAGCAGGCGCTGGATGACAAGATGTACCGCCAGGGTACGAAGGAATCAACAAGACGTTCTACCGGCTGAGGCTGATTGTGCTGATCGCCCTCACAACGGGCATGCGGCTGGCGGAGATTTTCGGCCTTGAGATGGGGCGACGTGATGTACAGCGAGGGGCTGTTGGCGGTGCGGGCAAAGCTGAAGGGCGGGAAGATGCGGTACGTCCCGATGCCTCCCGAACTCGCCGGCGAGATGCGGCGGTTTCCCGCCGTGATTGGTGAGGATCGGATTTTTCCGCCGAAGCCAGGGGCAACGAGTGGACGGCAGCGCGTGGAAGGAAGTTTTGAGGACCTGCTCGAAAGGGCCGGCATTCAAGGATTTCCGCTTCCACGACCTGCGTCACACGTTCGCGTCCTGGTACATGATGAACGGCGGCGATCTTTACGAGCTCGCCAAAATCCTCGGCCACTCGAATATCAAGATGACCGAACGCTATGCCAAGCTGGCGCGGCAGCACATCGCCAGGACCGGCAACACGGCTCGGGAGATCTGGAAGCTGATGGAAGGAGAATTGCGAGCAACGCGAACGTCGGTTGACGATGTTCGCGTATTGTTCGCATGACTAAAACCGTATGTTTTTGGCTGCTGCTAAGTTGTTTAGAATGTGGTGGCCAGGGACGGAATTGAACCGCCGACGCCAGCCTTTTCAGGGCTGCGCTCTACCAACTGAGCTACCTGGCCTTTGGTGAATCTTCAGTTTACCAGAGTCTTATTGCTTCTCATGCCAATTTGCTTTCCAGTTCCTCCCAGCGCGCGTACAGCGAATCGACGACGGCCTGCGCCACTTGCATTTCTTCGTAGGCGGTTCGCAGGCGGGCTGGATCGCTGGTGACTGATGGATCGTGCAGCAGCGCCTGCTTTTGCTCCGAGATCTGCTCCGCTTCGTGAATCCGCGCTTCGATGGTTTCGTACTCACGGGCTTCTTTGTAGGACAGCTTCTTCGGGGCGGGTGCACGGCTGTCTCGTGGTGGCTCCTTTTTGTCCGGGATCGCCAGAGGCCGGTCCAGACTCGCTTCCCACTGCGCATAATCCGCGAAGAACTCCGCACCGCCTGCCCCGTCGAGGGCCAGCAACACCGTCGACACGCGGTCCAGCATGTAGCGGTCGTGCGTGACTAACACGATCGCTCCCCTAAACTCCAGCAGGCTCTCCTCCAGAATCTCGATCGTCGGGATGTCGAGATCGTTGGTCGGCTCGTCCAGTAAGAGCAGGTCCGCGGGCTTCAACATCAGACGCGCGATGAGCACGCGGGCCTGCTCGCCGCCAGACAGACGCCCTACCGGCAATTCCAGTTGATCCTGCCGGAACAGGAAGCGCTTGGCCCATGACACCACATGAATCACGCGGTCCTGAAAGATTACCGAGTCTCCCGCCGGCGCCAGCGCCCTGCGCAAGGTCACTTCCGGTTCCAGTTGTTCGCGATTCTGATCGAAGTACACAATCCGCAGCCCATCCGCGAACTCCATCGAGCCGGCATCCGGCCGGGCTTCGCCAGCCAGTATCTTGAGCAAAGACGTCTTGCCGGAGCCGTTCGCTCCCAGCAGCCCCAATCGCATCCCCGGTCCGAGGGCAAAGGAGACGTCGCGAAAGAGCATCCGTTCTCCAAAGCCGCGGGCGATACGTTCGGCGGTCACCAGTCGCTTGGTGCGGCGCCCCGTGCCGGTGAAGTCGATATCGGCGGAACCTACTCGCGCACGATCCAGCGATTCGGCCAGCTTCACCTGGAGTTCCCCGGCATCCGCGATGCGCGCTTTCGACTTGCTGGTTCGAGCCTTGGCGCCGCGGCGCAGCCAGGCGATCTCGCGGCGCACCAGATTGGCCAGCGCCTCGCGTTCCTTGGCCTGAGAGGCCAGATAATCCTCGCGCTTCTCGAGAAAGTCGCTGTACTTACCGGAGGTGGTGAAAACGCCGTCCGGATAGACGCGATTCACTTCCGCGATGCGGGTGCAGACGTTCTCGAGAAAGTAGCGGTCGTGACTCACGATCACGCTGGCGCCGCGATTGGACAACAGAAGCTCCTCCAACCATCGCACGCCTTCGATGTCGAGATGGTTGGTCGGTTCATCGAGCAGCAGTAAGTCGGGCCGCCGGATGAGTTCCCGCGCAATTCCGAGACGCCTCCGCCAGCCCCCCGAGAGATGCGCGGTGATCGCGTCGGGATCGGTAAATCCAGCACGTCCGAGCATGACCGCTACGCGACCGGCGCGCTCGGTTTCATCGGGCTCGAGATCGAGGAGGGCCTCGTTCAGAACGGCGCTGACAGTTTTGTCTGGTGGACAGGCTGAAGCCTGTCCTACGTAGGCCGCGAGCACCGATTTGCGTACGGCTACCACTCCGCCATCCGCCGCATCCATACCGGCCAGGATGCGCAGCAGCGTGGACTTACCGGACCCGTTCGGGCCGATCAGCCCCAGACGCTCGCCCTCGAACACGCTGAGAGAAAGGTTGCGGAAGACAGGAGTGGAAGAGTAAGACTTCTCGATCGCCTGGCAATTCAGTAGTACCGCTGCCATGCCGCTCTAAACGACGACCGCGGTATTCGTCAGCGTCCCGATCTCCGGTACAAAGATGGACACCGAGTCTCCCGCAGCCAGCGCGGCATCCTCTTTCACGATGATCCCCGTACCGGTCAGCAGCACCGACCCGGCAGGCACGTTATTGGCGCGCAAGAGATACTCAATCAGCGTTTCGAGCTTGCGATGCAGACGGGAGGTCGACACGTCGCCCTGGAAGATGGTACCGCCTCCGCGCTGAATGGTGCAGGTGATGGTGAGGTTGTACGGGTCCTTCAGTTCGTCGGCCGTGACGATCACCGGGCCGAGCGCGCAGCAGCAGTTATACACCTTCGACTGCGGCAAGTAGAGTGCATTTTCGCGCTCGATGTCCCAGGCGGAAACGTCGTTGGCGAGCGTGTAGCCGAGAATCTGGCCGCCTTGCCCGAGCACCACGGCAAGCTCCGGTTCGGGCGCAGTGAAATGGGAATCGCTACGGATACCGATGTTCTTTCCGGGACCCACGCAGACGCGCGCGGTTCCTTTGAAGAAAACTTCCGGGCGCGCCTCGCGATAAACGTAGGCGTACATGCCTTCGCGAGTGCCATGCTCGGCGTCGCGAAAGGCGGCGCTCAGTTCATACGTGCAGCCGCAGGCCCAGACTTCGGGCGGATGAATCGGCAGAATGGGCGGCGCCGGATCGGCGACACGGCTGGCCAGATTATGGGCCAGCTCGTTGAGTGAAATCGATTCCGCGGACGCACGGCGAATCAGATCGTGTAAAGTGTGCGCGGGAATCTGGTGGGCTCCGTCGGCCTCGAACACGGCGGCCACAATGGAGCCATTACTTCGGATTTGTCCTATTCGCATGAGTCAATATTTCAGGTAGATGGTTTTATAGTCGCTGTAGAAATCAAGCGCTGCCGGGCCCTGTTCTTTCGGTCCGAAGCTGGAATCCTTGGTGCCGCCGAAGGGAAGCTGATACTCGACGCCCGCACTGGGCAGATTCACGGTCAACAGGCCGGCTTCCGAGCGATAGATGAATTCAAAAGCTCGCGAGAGATTGGTGGTCTGGATGGACGAAGAAAGCCCGAACGGAATGTTGTTGGCGATGCGCATGGCGTCTTCGAAATCGCTGGCGCGCATGATGGCCAGCACCGGGCCGAAGATTTCCTCTTGCGCGATGGTCATCGACTCGGTTACGTCTCGCGAACACGGTTGGCTCGACAAAGATAGCCCTTGTCGCGGCCGTCGTCGGTCAAGCCGATTCCCGCCGCAGAGCAGCTTGCCGCCTTCCTTCTTGCCGATCTCGATGTAGCGCAGAACGGTCTCCAGCTGCGGCCGCATCGACGCACGGTCCGATCTCGATGCCCGGCTGCATCCCGTCGCCGACCTTCAACTTCCTGGTGCGCTCGACTACGGCCGCGACGAATTTATCGTAGATCCCGTCTTCGACAATGGCGCGGCTGGTGGCGGTGCACTTCTGGCCCGTCGAAAAGAAGGCGGCGTTGACCACGTTCTCCACGGCGGAATTGAAATCGCAGTCCGCCAGCACGATGGTGGGATTCTTGCCGCCCATTTCGAGCTGGATTCGCAAGCGGCGCTTGGACGCTTCGGCGTGCAGCCAGTTGCCGATCTCGCAGGAGCCGGTGAAGGAGATGGCTTTGAGCGGCTTGGCGTTCACCAGCGCCGTGCCCAACTCGCCGCCGGAGCCCTGCCACGAAATTGACCACGCCTTTCGGCGCACCGGCGTTGTGCAGCGCTTCGACGATGCGCCACGCGCTCAGCGGCGCGGCGGACGCCGGCTTCACGACCAACGTATTGCCGCAGATCAGCGCGGGCGCCATCTTCCAGGCCGGAATCGCGCTGGGAAAATTCCACGGCGTCACCATGCCCGACCACGCCGATAGGCTTGCGAATCGCGAACATGTGGACGCGGTCGCGTTCGGAAGGCACTAGCATGCCGTTGAGGCGCGCGCCTTCGCCAGCAAAGTAGCGCAGGATATTGATGGAGCGGCGCACTTCGCCCTTGGCTTCGGGAAAGGTTTTGCCTTCCTCGCGAGTCATCTCCTCGCCTAGCTGCTCGAACTGTTTGTCGAGCAGGTCGGCCGCTTTGAAAAGAATCGCGCCGCGCGCCGGGCGCAGGCATGGACGACCATGCGGGGAGCGCCGCGGCAGCCGCGCCGGCAGCCCGTTCGATATCGGCGGCTGAACCTTTGGCGTGCAAACCGACCAGTTCGCCGGTTGCGGGATTCCGATTCTCAAACGTCTTACCGCTTTCGACCCATTCACCGTTGATGTAATTTGCAAATGTAGGCATATTCTGTAGAAGCTTAGAAAGTCACTTTCGGCGCGGTTCGCGCATTCACGTCGGTCTTAAAGTAGGCGTTTTCGCGATTGAACCCCGAGAGCGACGCGACGATATTGTTCGGAAAAAGCGACAGCGTAGTATTGTATTTCTGGATGGCTTCATTGTACCGCCGACGCGCCTGGAGAATCCGATTCTCGGTGCCCTCCAACTGAAACTGCAGGCTCTTGAAGTTCTCATTGGCCTTGAGGTTGGGGTAGTTCTCGACCACTACGAGCAATCTCCCCAGCGCGCTATTCATCTGGTTATAAGCGTCGATCTTCTGCTGCGGCGACTGCGCGTTGAGCATGGCGGAGCGCGAGTTGGCGATGGTATCCATGATGCCGGTCTCTTCCTTGGCGTAGCCTTTGACCGTCTCGACGAGGTTCGGGATCAGGTCGGCGCGCCGCTGCAGATCGGCATCGATATCGGACCATGCGCGGTTGATCTCTTCCTTCTGGGTGGCGAGCTCGTTGCGCACGGAAACGAACTTCGCCCCGATCACCAGACCCATCGCCGCCAGGATGAGCAGCACGACAATCAGCACTTTCACTTGTGTCTCCTCACTTCCTCACGTCCTAACTAATATAAACAAAGACAGCGATCAGAAGACCGCGATCCTCATTTGTGGTGCCTGAAGTTCCGCGGCTGCTGCGCAGCCGGGCAGACCACACAAAACGATGGTCTGCGCCACGGAGACCGTGGGAATGCGGTCCGCATTAGAGACGGTCCACCGCGTCGATGACCGTGGAGACCTGCGCCATATAATCGGCCAGCAGCTTTTCGAAATCCATATCCTGTCCCGCGGGCTTGCCATCCCGCACGTCGAGCAGCCGCTCAAAGGGTTCGGCGCTGAAATTGAAATAGGCGGCCGCTTTGGCGATGACTTCCCGTTTGGGCAGGGGCGCTTCGACGCCGTGCAGAATCAAGGCATGGCGGAAGAGGACGCTGAACGTTGACACCGAGTCGGCCAGCAGGCGGCAGAGCAGTTGCCGGTCAGCCAGCACGGCCGCGGCCTTGTGCCGCAAGCGCAGAAGCTTGGCGCGCAACTCGTGCTCGACCTGGGCGCGGTAGAACGAATCGTCGATTTGTAACTCCTGAACCACATCCTCTCCGAAGAGAATGCGGTGCTGCTCGCGGATATCGTGAAATTCGATGGCGAAACAATCGGTCGAGGTCTCGAACTCGCGGCGGGTGAGCAGCAGCGGCGCCGGATTGCCCTGCTCGCGCCACCAGCGGAACACGGGGGCGGCGTGGCTTAGGTCACGAGGAGTGATCTCGCTCAGGACGCAGAGGACGTTGAGGTCCGAATAGCCTTTCTGCAGATCGCCGGTGGCCGCGGAGCCGTAGAGAATCACCGAAATGAGCTGGTCACCGAGCGCGGTTTTGAGGCGATCCACGATCTGGTCGAGGGCTGATTGCATTTGGATGCGAACATTTGAGTTTACTAGAGAGCGTGAGGGTGGTCGGGCGGGGCGCGGGTGAAAGGGCGGACTGGGAGGTCGTATTCGCGTATCTGCGGTTGCTGGCGATGAGGCGCTGTTCGCGGAAAGATAAAGATAACGTAAAGTGGGTTCAATGGTAAAAATTATGTTTTTGGTGCTTCGTCTGGGCTTGCGACTTGATCTCGTGTGAGCTCTAGTGGTAGATAAAGAAAACATTAAGTGGGTTTGTTCGTGTAAGAGAGTATGCCGAGGAGGGCGCGGTTGGAAAGACGAACTCGCGGACCGGTCCGGTCGATGTTTGTGCTGGTGACAGATTTGAAGATTTTCCGCGATTTTTCCCGCCTTAGCCGCCAATGCCGTTTTGCGAAACGAACCCAAATTGCGCACCTTTTCCTTCCGTTTCCAGGATAGCTGACGTCCGATGACAGGAAATGGGCCGTTGCCTGTAGGCTGTTGATTCTGAAAGACTGAGTTCGGCGTTGGTGGCGTGATGGCGAGTAGGCGTCCGCTCCGCGAACAGCGGGGCGCGTGAGTCACGGTTGCGTGCTATCTTGCGGGCTCCGGCGAGACGACTGGCCCGAATGTGTGTAGTCGATCTTCAGAAAACGTAGGTTGCTCCCTCGCTGGCCGGAAAAACGGCGGGCATACGGCTGTGCGGCCGGGTTTGTGGCCGCGCAGGTCGTTGCCGACCAACCTGGGCCACACGCTTGTTAGGGCCGGGATAAAACGGCACCACTTTGGCCGGTTTTGGTGCTGCCAAAACCGGCGGTCAGGTCCGGGCGGACACACGTCGGCGCCAGCCGCCGGACAGCCGGGGCAGCCATGGGCCGAGATTCTTCCGTGAGCGAGATCGGGCCTACGGGTCGAGTGCGGGAAGTCAGGCGACCTTCAATCAATACAAGCTGGCACCCTCCCGCGCCGTCCACGTGAGCAGCAGAATTGGAGAGACCGTCAGTTTGGCAATCGCGTGACCGGCCTGTCCGGCGAGCGCTGCATCGGCGTTTGTGCGCGCAGTAGTCGCGTTTCCCCGACGGCTCGGAAATCGGTGATCGCGGTCATGAAGCGATCCTCGCTGACGACATTCCCCCAGCATGAAATTGAACAGTTGACGCGAACAGAATGTAGAGTCTGATTTAGAGTGGAGGCATCGGGATCTATCGGTCCGATGTATTCGTGGAAGGCGCAGCTCGCGCTGCGCCCTCGTCATCGTCCGCGATGAGTCCGGTCGGCTATTCCTTGACGCCGCTCTCCAGCAAGCGTCTCCGCTTCACCGGCCGCCTCTGATCTTCCATCAGACTGACTATCAGTTGCTTGTAGGTAAGTCTGCATCCGACGATATGGCGCATCGCGAACACAAAGCGTTGAATATCCGTCATCTCGCGATTGTTATAACGAAACGCTTGTCCGTCGATGTAGCTGAACAGGTGGTACGGTTCAACCGAGACATCCGTCTATTCCGTCTGCTTTTGAGCTGACTCCAGAAGTTCTCCAAGCCGTTCGTGTGGACGTTTCCGCAAACGTATTCGATTGCGTGGTCAACTACTTGATGCTCAAATTCGTCAAGACCGTCGTAGGACTTCAGCGCGTCGCTGTACACTGCCGATCCCGCTTCAACGTTCTCGCGAATCATCTCCTGAAGTTCCGGCTTCCGGCGAGTCGTGCAGACTTGCGCGCGAACCGTTCCGCCTCGCTTCCAGGACAGCGGCAACGATGGCTTTGCTCTCAGGACCACGGCCCGTGATCTTTTCCGCCCGCTTGTCGGTGTGCATGTTGCGCGCCTTACCGCCGATGAAGGTCTCATCATTCTCGCCGGCACTAACACACGCTCGATGTGAAGCGAGAATGTCGATACGCGAGTCTCGCTCATAAGGCGAAAACAGGCGGTCGATGCACTGCAAGCGGCAGTACCGTCAGGAGCGTCTTCTATCGAAGAGGCTCGGTTCCTTCGTTGAGGATGTCCATGTAACCGCGATAAGCGAACAGCCGGTGTCGCTGCCTGCCGGTGATCTCGTGCAGAATGCCCAGTCGCTGCATGTGATCGATAGCGGCGGCGACGGTGGGAAAGGTCGATCCGGTCTTCTCTGCTGTGGGGGCTATCGAGAGGATCGGATGTGTCTGAGCGTAGTGAAATACCCGCAGGACGGAGGCTGCCGGCCGACCAAGAGCCTCGATCTTTTTTCGGTCGGCGTCCAACAACGCGATGATGCGGCGGGCGCTCGCGATCGCCTGCCCGGAAGTCTCCTTCACGCCGGTCAGGAAGAATTCGAGCCACGCTTCCCAGTTTCCCGACGTGCGAACGCTCGTGAGCAGGTCGTAATAGACCTGACGATTGGATTTGAAGTAAAGGCTCAAGTAAAGGATCGGCTCGGACAGCGCGCCGCCCGCACAAAGTAGGAAAGTGATGAGTAGACGCCCGAGGCGGCCGTTACCGTCGAGGAATGGGTGGATGGTCTCGAATTGCACGTGCGCGAGGGCCGCCCGGAGAAGAAGTGGCAGGTCCTTGGCTTCCGTATGGAGAAACATCTCGAGTTGGCCCAAGCACTCCATGACGAGCTCAGGTGGAGGCGGAACAAAGGCCGCATTGCCGGGGCGTGTGCCTCCGATCCAGTTTTGGCTCCGGCGAAACTCGCCGGGTTCCTTGTTGCTTCCCCGCCCGCGCGAAAGCAGGATTTCGTGTATCTCGCGAATGAGGCGGAGCGACAGAGGAAAGCCTTCCCGTATCCGTTTCAGCCCATGATAGAGGGCCGCGACATAATTGGAAACGTCCTGGACGTCTTCGACGGGAACGCCGGGAACTTCCTGGTTTTCGAAAAGTAGGAGATCGGAGAGAGATGACTGTGTCCCCTCGATCTGCGATGACAACACGGCCTCTTTTCGGACATAGGCGTATATGAAGAGGCTGAGGTCCGGGAGGAATGACGCAAGTCCGTCAAGCCTTCCCAATGCTTGATTTGCTTGTTCAAGGAGAAGCTGAATCGAATCCAGATGGACCGGCGGTACAGGAGGAAGTGGCGGCGGGACATACGCCCGGACCGTTTCTCCGCCGATGTTGGAGATGACAAAGCGTCCGATCCTCTGACTGTCCTGGGCTCGCATGGCGGTGAGCGAAACTTTAATTAGACCTCTCCTTATTAAAGGATAGCGCGCTTTGCTTTAGTTGTTGTCACTGGCTTGCGTAAGGTGAAATGGGAGACCCGACTCAAACTCCTCCTGCTCGAGCGCGTAGCCAATGGCCGCATTTCCCTTCATTCTGCGGCCGTACATTGGGTTCTTCTCTAAGCAGATTCATCCTTCAGGCGAGGAAGCTCTGTTCGCGGGTGGCTGCTGCGCAGGGAAGGCCGGCTAAAGCCAGGATTGGCCGGCCAAAAGCACGACTGAAGTCTGTAAGGCTGCTACCCAGCCCGCAGACCACAAAAAACGATGGTCTGCGCCACGGTTTGGCTGAAAATAGTCAGTGTTACTGCTCTTTGGGGGCGGGGTCGGCTTGCTGTGCGGTCGCCGATTGCTCGGTGATCAACTTTTCGAGTTGTTGCAATTGTCCGCGAACTTCATCGGCATCTTTGGCGTCGCCGGCGAACTTCAGATAGTCTCGCATCTGCTGCGCGGCGCCGGGATAGTCCTTCTTTTGGGCCAGCACCGAGGCAAGGATGCGGTCCGTCATGGGATAGCGATGCTGGGTGTCCAGCTTTTCAAGTTGACGCGCGCTTTTTTCCGCCTCGTCATAGTTCTGCAGATTGTAATTGGCGACAGCGTCGAAGTAGAAAGCTACGGGAAAATCGACCGGGTCCAGGCGAATGGCTTTACCGCTGCTCTCGGCCGTCTCTTTCCACTTGCCCTCGCGGGCATCGAGAATGGCCAGTTGCACGTAAGGCGTAACCAGCTTCGGATCGGCGGCAATGGCCTGCCCGAAGGAGGTCCGCGCCGCCCCGGTATTCTTCTGGTTCAACTGCAGCATGCCCAGTTGGAACCAGGCATCCGCATACTTGGGATATGCCTCGACCGCCTTTTGAAAGTCCTTCTCAGCGTCCTCGGTCTTTTTCTTCTTGAGCGCGTCCATGCCTTTTTCGAAGGCCTTCTTCGCGTCTTTAGGCGCCAGCATGGACGTCATACTGACCGTACTGCCTTCGTCCTTGCCCATACGGTGTAAGAAAATGGTGCCAACGTCGGGATCGTCCATGGACCGGCGCTGCGCCAGTTGAACCGCGCTCGAGCGATAACCAGACAACTGCGCGCGCAGTTCACAGCCCATCAGCGCGTTCGAGTTTCCACCGCCGCCGAGGCCGCCCATGCCCATGGAGGATGAGTTGTTCCCTCTCATGGTGGACATCGGATTGTCCAGCGAGGCTCTGGTGCTCGTCGGGTCGGAGGCGGTGCCAATCGTGCCGGGATTGCTGGCGTCCTGAAAGGAACTATCCGCGTGGTTCAAGTCGAAGCTGAAGTAGCCCTTGTTGTCGGTGTAGCCCATATTTCGCGTTACCCCGTTGCAGATCCTGACAATGCTGACGGAACCGGTCGGGGGAGTACCGTCCTCTGTCATCACTCGTCCGGAGACGTATATCGGACGTGACATACCCGGGAAACTGTTCGGGGTGGTGTTCGTCGGAGTGTTGGTTGTCGGGGTGTTGGTGGTGGGAGTCGTGGGCGTGCCGGGGGGCGTTCCGGCTCCTATTGGTGCGCCTCCTCCTTTGGCCTGGGCATACAGGGAAGCGCAGATGGCGGTCGTCAGGAAAAGGATGCGCGCCGAGTTCCGCATAAGGAACCTCCGTATAAAAAGCTGGCTTCATTATGCCACGTGGGGAGGGGAGAGGGAAGGGATGGGGTGGCGCGCAATGGCGCGTAGGGGACGGTATGACGGCTGCTCCGCCGCCGGCTGGACTTTGGCCATTTGAATTTCAACTTCTTGCGAAGCAGCGGGCACTTGTAAAGGCGAAAGCTCATTTCTCCGGCTTCGTCTCGAATGGTGGGTGGGGGGCAAAGCCGCACAAACAGCCGCAACCCAGGCCGCTTCGCACACCAAAGCCTGTCGCTTGGGAGACAAGGGCGACCAGGGGGTCGCTTGCAGACGTGGGCGTCCGCCCCACAAAAGGCCAAAGCCGGGACGGCTGCTCCGCAGCCGGACAGACCACAAAAGACGATGGTCTGTCCTACGGCTGAGATCGTTAGGGGGTCAGCAGCTTTTCGACGTACTTCGCCAGGACGTCGCATTCGAGATTCAGACGGTCTCCGGGTTTATGAGTACCGAGGGTGGTGTGGGCGTGGGTATGCGGGATGATCGTTACCGAGGCGATGCGATCAGCGATCGCCGCTACCGTCAGGCTGATGCCATCGATGGCGAGCGAACCTTTATAGACTATGTAGCGGTCGAGTTCCTCGGGTATCCGCACCCGAAGCCACCAGTTTTCGCTGCCCAGGGCCTCCAGCGAGAGCAACTCGCCGGTGCCGTCGACGTGACCCTGGACAATATGCCCGCTGAGCAGCGTCTGAGGAGTCACCGGCAGTTCCAGATTGACGCTCGACGAGGCGCGAAGATCGCCCAGGTTGCTGGCGCGCAGGGTCTCGGGCGCGAGGTCGGCGGCGAACGAACTACTGTCGGGATGAAGCGCCGTCAGACACACTCCATTCACCGCGATGCTGCCGCCTTGCGAGAGGCGCGCCGCAATCCGACTGCGTACTACGAGACGCGCGCCGGCGTCGTGATGATCGATGGATTCGACAATCCCCAGCTCTTCAACTATCCCGGTGAACATCCAGCTCCTTTACAACATAAGCTTCTACCGCGAACTCGTCCGGCGCGATGGGATGCAACTGCACGTCGCGCACGCGAATGGCATCGATGCGCCGCCGCCGTCCGATGCCGCCGGCCATGGACATCGACTGCGTGCCGCCGAGGATTTTGGGCGCGTAATAGAAAAAGATTTTGTCGGCACACTCGGCTTCGAGCACCGACCAGTTCAGATGACTGCCGGCCTCGACCAGCACCGAGAGCCATCGCTGCTCGCCCAGCCAGTCGATGGTGCGGCGCACATCCGCGCGGCCAAAAGGGCCGTCGAAGACCAGCACCTTGACGCCGGCTTTTTCGAGCGCCTTACGCTTTTCCGGAGGCGCGGCGGAAGTGGTGACCACGGCAACGTCATCCTGACAACTGGTGACGAGGCGCGACGTGATGGGGAGGCGCAGGCGCGAATCGAGCACTACCCGCAGGAGCGGATGGCTGCGCGGGAGGCCGCTACGATCGGTCAGCAGGGGGTCGTCGGCGAGCGCGGTGCCGATGCCGGTGAGGATCGCGTCGCATTGATGGCGCAGTCCCTGGACATGGGCGCGTGCGATTTCGCTGGTGATCCAGCCGCGATTGTCGTCGGGCGCGGCGATTTTGCCGTCCAGGGTCAGAGCGGTTTTCAGCGTGACCAGAGGTCGGCGCGTGTGCATGAAGTGGACGAAAGCTTCGTTGAGTTTTTTGGCAGCCGCGGAACTCTCCTGGTGGACTTCGACGGCGATGCCCGCAGCCAGCAGTTTGCGGAAGCCGTCGCCGGCGACCAGAGGGTTGGGATCCTGCATGGAGGCGACCACTCGCACGATGCCCGCGGCGATGATGGAGTCGGCGCAAGGCGGTGTGCGTCCCTGGTGTGAACAAGGCTCCAGATTGATATAGAGCGTCGCGCCGCGGGCGCCTTCGGGTGAGTGACCGACGGCTTCTTCGATGGCCAACACTTCCGCGTGTTTCCGGTTGGCATAGACGTGGAAGCCGCGGCCAATGGCGTCGCCGTGGCGCACGATCACCGCGCCGACCATGGGGTTGGGACTCGCCTGGCCTCGTCCCAGGCGGGCCAGTTCCAGCGCTTCCCGGAGCCAGACCGCGTCCTGTCCGGTGTTCATGATGCGGGCGCAGCAGCCGGCGCGCCGAAAAGCGAATCGATGAACCGCTCGGGATCGAAGGGGAGCAGGTCGTCGACCTTTTCACCGACGCCGATGAAGCGGATGGGCAGTGACAGTTCGCGCGCTATGGCGACCACGATGCCGCCCTTCGCGGTGCCGTCCAGCTTGGTCAGGACGATTCCGGTGACGCCGGAAGATTCGGTGAACTTGCGGGCCTGCTCAAGGCCATTCTGGCCGGTCGTGGCATCGAGCACCAGCAGGACTTCGTGAGGTGCGCCGGGGACGACGCGGCCGGCGGTGCGGCTCATCTTTTCGAGTTCCGCCATGAGATTGGTTTTGGTCTGCAGCCGGCCGGCGGTGTCCACGATGACGTAGTCGGTCTGGCGCGCTTTCGCGGCATGCAGGGCATCAAACAGCACGGCGCTGGGATCGGAGCCGGGATTCTGGCGGATCACTTCGGTGCCGGTGCGCTCGCCCCACACCTCCAGTTGTTCGATGGCCGCGGCGCGAAAGGTGTCGGCCGCACACATAAGGACGGAGCGTCCGTCGGCATGATACATCTGGGCAAGTTTGCCGATGGTGGTGGTCTTGCCCGCGCCGTTGACGCCGACGACCATGACGACGGCGGGCGGCGATTCGACGCGCAGGATGGGACGCTGCGCGCCTTCCAGGATTTCAAGGAGCTGTTCGCGGATCAGGGATTTCAGTTCGGCCGAATCGTTGACGAGGTGCCGGGCGACGCGCTCGCGGATGCGGTCGAGAATCTCCTGGGTGGTGGCGACGCCGATGTCGGCGCTGATGAGCGTGTATTCGAGCTCATCGAGCAGGTCGGCGTCGATTTTTTTCTGAGCGCCGATGACATCTTCGATGCGCGAGACCAAGCCCGCGCGGGTTTTCTCGACGCCGCTCTTGAGTTTTTCAAGAAGAGTCGGCTCCTGGGGCACAGAGCCGAAGAGGGTTTGGATCATTCTTCTCTATTGTAGTTGTGGAGCGGGCATTGGGCCTGCTCGCACGGTTTCTTCAGGATTACAATTTCGAGAAGATACGTTTGGCGATGGCGATCTGCGCGTCGCGTCCGCCGGGCAGCATACGGCCGTCGATTTGCACGCAGACGTCGCCCTGACGAAACATGGAGAGGCTCAGAAGGGGTCCAAACATGGCCTCGTCGCCGACTCCCTTCACGTTTTCGTGCACGAGGTTGGGAGCGGCCCGAGTAGACTTATCATGGTCGGCTTCGGCATTCATAGCAGCGCCCGTCAGACCCATCGCGATTTTGAACCCGGCCATGGCGGCCTTGGCGTTCTCCGCTTCGACCTCGATGGTCAGCATCGGAGCGTCACCCCCAGCAGCCCCGGCGGCGCCGGTGATGCCACGGATCATATTGCCGACGTCCCTTACCTTTTGTTCCTGATCGACGGGGGTTCCGGCTTTACTCTCGTCTTCCAGTTTCTTCTTAGCAGCGACGGCTTCATCCTGAGCCCGCTGTTGGGCGCCAGAGGAGTAGTAGCGGCAAGTGGAGTGGCTGGACTTGCCTGAGCCTTCCGAACGTTCGACGTTTAGCGACAGAATCTGCGACAGATCCTCTTTGGTGAGCAGCGCACAGGCATCGATGCGCCGTACGGGTCCGTGATGCGTCTCGGTGATGCCGTTGAGATCGATTCCATTGATCGCGGCGACCTGCTTGGCTTTGTGCCAGGCGTACCAGACTCCTCCGATGGCGAGCATACCCATCGCGCCCAGGATCGCCAGGACGACGAACAGGATCTTCAACCCCGCGCCAGTCCTGGCCGGCGGAGTTAGAGGCTGGGCATACTGCGGAGGTGGAGGCGCGTATTGTACGGGCGGGGGCGGCGGGGGCGGAGCATAAGCCGGTGGGGGTGCGGAAGGCGGTGATGGTTGGCTTGCGCGTGCACCGCATTTAGTACAAAAGGCTCCCGTTACCTGGGCGCCACAACTCTGACAGAACATTTCATCCTCCGTTTGGCGCGGTTTGCGCCCTGAAGATCATTCTATACGCGATGATTCGTGGGGAACAAGGATTTTCGACAGACAGAGAAATGGCCGCAGGGGATATCCACCTGACTCAGGTAATCGCTCGGGCGCGGGCTTGGTGGGGCGGTCCCCCCTGGAACGCGCTGGACGCCTCGTCCCGCTTTCTGAAGAGAAGGCAGGGTCCTCCGAGCGGGCGAGGGCGCCCGCCCCACCGAACGCTGCCAACTTCGCGGCCCCATATGGCCAAATCAGAGCGGCTGCGATTCACGCGTAAACTTCTTGTTGCGCCGGAGCGGCGGGCACGGGTTTGAGCAGCTTGAAGAAAGTGGCATTGGCCAAAATGGTAATGAGCGAGGCGGCTAAGGTGGCGTTGTAAACGTCGGGCCCGATCAGTCCTGAGTGCAGTGAGACCTGGGCAAGGATAAAGGAAAACTCGCCGATTTGCGTGAGACCAACACCGACACGCAAAGCTGTTTTCGCGGGATAACGGAAGAGGCGAACGACCGCGAACCAAATCGCAAATTTGCCGACCAGGATCAACCCAATCATGACGGCGAGAAGACGCCAGCTGGAGAGCCAGGTGCGCGGATCGAGGAGCATGCCGACGGTGACGAAGAAGAGGGCAACAAAGGCATCTCGAATGGGAAGCGTTTTCGCGGCGAGTTTGTGGGCGTAACCGGAGTTGCCGAGAAGCAGGCCACCGACGAACGCACCCAGGGCGAGCGACAGGCCAACGGCCTCGGAGATGGCCGCAACCACAAGACAAATGGTGAGCGCGAGAAGAAGAGAGATCTCGTCGTTGCAGGTTTTTTCCACGCGAGCGAGCAGCCCTGGAACGATTTTCCAGCCGACGACGACAACCGGGACAAGTAAGAGCACAGCTTTGCTGATTTTCCAGAAGACCTGGGCAAAGTCCGCACTGCTGGAAGAACCGAGGCCGGGAAGGAGCACCGTGAGAATAATGACAGCGAGATCTTCGACGAGCGTGAGGGTGACCATCAGGCGGCCGGGTTCGGAGCCGAGTTCGCCGCGATCCATGAGAAGGCGCATGAGAACCATGGTGCTGGCAACGCAGATGATACAGCCGACGGTGACGCTCTGGGGAAGCGGCCAGCCCAGCACAATGCCCGCAACGACACCGAGCCCAATGGAAAGCGAAATGCCGACTGGCGCGCCAATGAGCGCGACCCACTTCACACGGAGCAGGTCAGGAACGGAAAACTCGATGCCAACTGAGAACATCAGGAGGATGACACCGACTTCGGCCATCATTTCGAACGTCCGGACGTCATGGACCTGGGGCCCCGGCGTTAGCGGGCTGAGGAGGAGGCCGGCGAAGACGTAGCCGAGAATCAGCGGCTGGCGGAGGCGCCAGAACAAGAGGCTGGCGATGAAGGCGCCCGCGAAGACCGTGGCGATGTCGCGAAAGATGAACATGGGCTCGTTCATAGCAGTGCTCGGTCTGGAATGGAGTTGCGTTGCGGGAGAAAGTTGGTCATAGCGGAAATCGGTCCTTCAAGAAAAGTCAGGCGGCTAACTTTCGATAACAAGGCAACTGCGGGTCCAAAGGAAAAAAGGGCCTCCAGCACCTGCCGGAGGGGTGTTTAAAGAGCTTACAGACGAACAGCGAGGCGGGCGCCGTGAAACGTGGCGACGATGTGTCGTAAGCTTTCGACACGGTGGCGGTTAAATGGATCCATGAGGACTGCTCAAGGCTTGCCGAGCGTCGAGCTGAATGGACACTCGCGTGCAACCGTAAACACGGTGGCCGACTTACTTGAAAAGAATACTTATTGGTTCCGGAGCTGTCCGGGTACCGAGAAGCGTCAAAGGGATAGACGCGCGCTGTCCTGGACTTTCGCGGTCGTCGCGGGCGTCACGATGGCATTTACGGCGTGCGGCAAACACCACGATCCGGCGCAGGCGCCTTACTTGTCGCTAGGCGAAGTCGAAGCCACCTACGGCCCGTTGATTACCGCCGGGAACCACCCCACGCCGGATCAGAACGGGACCGGGGAGCGGGTCGGGCTCTTTCAGGATGCAAGCGGCACCGTCTGGGGTTTGCCACTCAGCGTGACTACCAGCGGCGGGGTTCTCGCCTGCGCGCCTCCTGCGCTGCACGATCAGAAGGTCACTGACACGTTTCCCGCGGGCTCGACCATCATCGGTTCGACGAATGAGCCAACGGGCTGGCGAGGGGGAACCGGAAACCTAGAGGTTCTGTTCCGAGATAGACGCGGAATTATCCGATGGCAGGCAGTCCGCGGCGCTCAACTGGCCACGGGACCACTGTGCTGGGTTCCGGAGTCTCCCGGCCAGCCGCAGCAACTTAATTACTACCGGCTGGAGCCCAGCCGAGACAGCATAAAGTAGTTTAGGAGCGTGATCCTAACAGGCTGCTCCGCAGCCGGGCAGACCACAAAAATCGATGGTCTGCCCTACGGGAGGCCAAAGGCCTACTCCACAGAATCTGTGGCAGAACTGTGAATGAGGAGGCGAACCAGATTTGTCTTTACCGGATATCCGTTCGGATTCCTCACGATTGGTTGAAGATCAACGAACGGTTGAGCGCTGAGTGTCCGGGAGAGGGGGATATTGATTTGATCGAGGCCCGCAACCTGACCCTGAGGCCCCGCAAATAAAACCGGCGTTGACTCACCGGCGAGCAACAGAGACACTGCGCTCGCATTCGAAGTAGCAAAACCGGTTCCATAGAGCGAAAGGTACAACTCGTCGGTGGACGGGCCAAAGTCCAAGGGTACGGGTGCGAGTTGTCCGGTCCCGAGGTCAACTGCGACCAGCGACTCAATTGAGGTGGTCCCGTCCGCATGGACTCGCTGGAGAGTGGCCGCGGCATAGTCAAGATTGTTTTGCGAAACGGCGAACAGTGCCGGTCCAATCGCTGCTACGTACGAGGCTCCCTGGAACGCGTCTCCAGTCGCACTCGTTACGGAGATCGACACCGGCCCCGGTGGCAGATCGGCAGGAAGCAACGCATTGACCTGGAGAGGAGAAGCAAACAGCAGGTTAAGATGCCGGTTTTCCGCTTCGCTCGCGGCTTTGATATCCACGGTTACACCTGCGAGCGTGAGGACCGATTCCGACGAGCCTGCCTGTTCGGTTTGGCCGGTCAGATTCTGCCCGTCTATGGAAATCAGGGCGCCGGGACTAATGGCCGCCTCGCTGTCGCTGGCGGCGGACGCGACGCGAAGGGAAGTCGCAGCGCCTGCAGGTGCGGGAACCTCGGCCAGTAGGTGCGAACTCCAGGGACACCAAACGTTGTCAGGCAGGAGAGCCTCTCCCACCTCGGTGAGATGGTCTTCAACATAGGAGGTAGATGCATCGCAAACTTCAACGCTAAAGTCGGAGAAACTGACTGATGCCGGGTCAACGTGAAAACTCCAGGGTGCATTGAAGTAGGAAGGAGCTTTTACGACCGTGCCTATGACGTGTGCGGACCCCGCCGCAGGGTTAGCCAGCATTGCGCGGGCTTGCGCGATGACTGACGGATTGTTGATCTTGACGACAAACTGCTGTGACACAGTGTTGTTATCGGTTTCGTTGTAGACGGTAAAGTATGCAGGAGGTGATTGATCAGCCGTCTGCGCAAAGCCTGCGATAAGTGGAACAAACAGAATCAGCGTGTCAAGTGATTTCATGAAACACCATAAGGCAATTGCAATTCCATGTATGCCTGGTCTCGATCTAAGCTCAAGAGCTGTGAAATAGTCGATTACGGCCACAGTTGCGCCCGGTAGGTCCCCTGCTACCGAGTCATGGTGTCGCCCAGTTTCGCCGCGGTGTCAAATCATCGGCTAGCACGCGATCGTGACCTTGGTCTTTACTACCCGCAACCTGTTGAATACTCATCTGATCGCTTTCTCCCCGCGACGTGCTGTGTTTGGAGTGACGATTGCCCCTTCATGCATGCGGAGCGACAAATCGATCCGCAAAGGAGACAAACAATGAAGAACAATCTACTGCAAAAGCTCGCGGGGATGGGGTGCGCGGCACTGGTATTCGCGCTTACCGCCTTGGGACAAGAGCATCAATGGGCCGGAAGGGCGCTTGATAACTTCGAGTGGGCTATCCATGAGAAACTCGCGGTGCTTCCGTCCTATGGAGTATTCGACACCATCGATTTCGAGGTACAAGGCAAGACTGTCACTTTGACAGGAAAGGTAGTTGGCGAGAGAGTCAGGCACAGAGCCGAGCGTGCAGTCGGGCGGATTGAAGGTGTCGAGAGCGTACTCAACCACATCGAGGTACTTCCTTCATCCCGGCGAGATAACGCCCTTCGCATGAATATGTACCGCGCCATCTACGAGAAGGAGAATTCCGGCGCCCATGCGGATTTTCCAGTTCACATTATCGTGAAAGATGGATGGGTCACGCTCGAAGGCGTCGTTGAGTCGGATGCCGATCGCAGCAGTTTTCATCTGCGGGCCTTGCAAGTAACCGCGCACGTCTCCGACAATCTGCGCGTCGTGCCGGATAGCCGGGCAGCGTTAAACGGGAGCGGGCAATAACGTGAACCAACAACTGTTTCTGGGTGCGGCAGTTCTAGCTGTCCTCATACACCCGGCGCGCGCGAACACTGTCTCCCGCCAAGCCACGATTACAGGCGGCGGTGGCGGAAATGGAAAGTGCACCATTGAAGTCAACGTGGACGATGCGGCGGAAGTCGAGATCTCAGGCACCACTGGCCTGTTGAGAACACTCTCGGGACAGCCGTCGGTCTGGCGGAGGTTCCAGTGCAATGTACCGATGCCCAGGAGCCCTGGCGACTTCCGTTTCATCGGGATCGACGGCAGGGGAACGGTCCGTCTGCTCCGCGACCCTCGCAGCAACGGAGGCAGGGCCGTGGTTCGGATCAACGACCCCAAAGGCGGCCGGGAAGGCTACACGTTTGATCTGGTGTGGCGCGGGTCCGGAGCAGGAGTCTGGCCACCGGCACAGCCACCCATGCCGCCATCTGTCCCACCGGGCCACGGGCCGGGTCCAGGAGGCTTCCCAATGGCGAAGGCCATCCGGGTCTGTCAGGATTCCGTGACGGACCGGCTGAATCGGGACGGATTTCCGTATGTCACTTTTGAACGCACGGTTCCCGACGACGGGCCGGGCCGCAATGATTGGGTTATCGGGACGGTAAGTGGAAGACGGGGATATGAAACCACCCGGTTTTCATTCTCCTGCTCGGTGGACTTCAGTGCCGGCAGGGTCCGCTCGGTCGATGTACGTCGCCGGTAGTGCCGGCCGGTACTTCGCGACAGATGCGACGCGCCGGCTGGAAATATAACTGTGTCTTGAAAACTTAAAAGGAGATCAAAATGATTAAGTATATTTGTGCAATCGCTGTGCTGACAACAGGAATAGCCCTCGCTGACAACGATCAGGCGATGGCGAATATCAATAAGGAGGTTCGCCATGAACTGGTGATGCTTCCGTATCTGGACGTGTTCGACAACCTGACCTACCAAATAGACGGTGACAACGTGATACTGAGGGGTCAGGTGACTCGCCCCACCTTGAAGGCAGACGCCGGTAGAGTGGTGGAGCGTATTGAAGGTGTGAAGAGCGTGGACAACCAAATCGAGGTCTTGCCACTATCTCCCAATGACGACCGGCTGCGGCGCTCGCTCTATCGGGCGATCTATGGCTACACTCCGCTGAATCGCTACGCGATGCCAGTGTTGAAACCGATTCGCATCATCGTGAAGAATGGCCACGTCAGTCTCGAGGGCGTGGTTGCTAATGGCACAGACAAGAATATCGCGTACCTGCGAGCGAACGGAGTCCACGGGGTCTTCTCGGTCACCAACAATCTTCAGGTCGAATGACAATCCTTCGAAGTGAATCAAATGAGATTGTCTAAATGGTCGAAAGCATTCCCGCCGGCACTATATCGCGAGGCTGGCGGGTTGCAGTTCAGGAAGACCTCAAACATGACGGAGGTTCGCGGGAGAGTGGAGGGACACATCGATTAGTGGCCCTGCCAGCCGACCTGCGGCCTCTGCGGCCCAGTTGCGTTTACGAAGAGTGGAAGCCAACCTGGGTCGCCGCGCAGTCTAACTTCGTCAAAGCCCACCCATCCTGGAAGTGACGCGGCTCACCGCCCAAACCCAGATTCAATCCATCCGAGACAGAATAATGGCGCAGCGCTTAGCACCGGACGCCGTCCAGTAGCGAGCCGTGTCAAACGCGAAGACGGCGCGGCAAGCGCGACTCGAAGGAACGCGCGGAGGAACTCAAAAACTCGTTCAATCGGGTCGATCCGCTGACCGCTGTGCTGGAGTTGCAAGTCCGCGTTGTCAGGACTGGCGTGCGCGCCGGCGATGCTTGGCTGCCAGGATTCGCTGCCCCACGAGAATGTCCGCGCTGTTAGTCTGCGCGAACGGCACGAACTATGAATCTTCTGGGCGCCGATCCCACGAAATTGAATGGATAGCACGTGACCAGAGTCAACGCTTCTCGCTCCGTCGGGTAGAGGACGTGAACATCGCCAGGTGCGACAACTTCGGTGGAGACGACGTTATATTGATACTCGTGCCCGGGAGTCACTACTTTGATCGTGTCATTTGTATGTATGAGCCGCAGCGGACGAAAAAATGTGTCTCTATGGCCAGCCACACCTACATTACCGCCGTCTCCCGGCAAAGACGTGCCGGGTATGTGTCCGGGTCCCAGCTTCAGTTCGCGTTCGCCTGTTCCCTCAACCACGACCGTCGATAAGCCAAGGCGGGGGATTATTAACATCGCAACAGTCGATCCGGCAACGGGGTAGATCCGGCGGGCTGGTTCAGACTGCCGTTCGCTAACAAAGCGTCTCATCTCCCGGGCCTGGTATCGCCGTGCAGTTACCACCTCGACTCCCCAATAACCCAGGGCCAGCAGGCCCACTATGGTGAAGAAGGTGACGAAGAAAGGAGCCCGGAACACAAGAAGGTTCCGGGCTCGCATAAGACGGCTGCTATTCATATGCCGCTCCGCACCAGATTCAGCCGCGCATCCGGTCACTTTACTTTTGCCGTAGCGAGTCGCAGAGTGACCGCGGCTCCGAGCGACAGCAAGCCGATGAGACCGACGAGAGGCAAAGACGTTGCAGTGCCGGGCAGCTTATCGGGTAGTTCGGCCTGCGGCGTGGAAGCCTGAGTATCCCCGATGTCGAAGGCCTCAGCGAGTTCGACTTCCTCTCCACCCGGTTCTTCAGCCTTTAGAGGAGCTGTGTTCATTGCCGCGATTTCTGGTCCGTCCATCGTAACGTCGGGGTTCGTCGTGTCGGACGTCAACTCGGCCGGCATGGCTGGAACCGGCGTGTTGTTCGCCTGGGCCAATGCGAGGGCCTTGGTCTTTGGATACACAAACTCATGACCATAGGTTCTGCCGGGATAGAACCACGCCTTGATGGCGTCCGGCGAGCCGCCGGGCCGCTCGTGAAACTTGATGATGGGTTTGTCTGAAGGACGAAGGTGGTGATCGGGAATCGCGAGGAACGTGCCGAATACGTGGTTTTCGTCCTTATTGAACACCTGAACAATATGCCGGTTCGAGTGCGAATTGGCCAGCTTGAAAACATAGGTTCCGGCGGGCAGTACCTGTCCAGGAATCTCGACCGGGCCGCTAAAGGTAAATACAGTTTTCTGGTTCCATTCATCGGCCCTGACGCCGGGCAACAACACGATAGTTGCCAGGCCGGCCAATAAAATCATTTTCGTTGGTAACTTGCTCATCTTCTTTTCTCCTTAAGAAAGTTTAGTAGGCGACAAGTCTTGGACTCGTTTGATCGCCTGACGACGATGTAATGTACAATTGACGAGCCAAACGCAGGCCTCTGTAAGAGACACCGATATGCGACTTGCCATCAACAACTTGGGAGTTGCCATCCCAACGCCACGCGAAGCGACGATCGGAGAACCTGGCACGGCGCGACGAAACCCTGCGACGCATTTGTCACCATGCGTGACATTCAATAGCGCTTCATATGATGATTCGATTGGGAGGGCTCTGGTGTGGCGGCGGCATGACGGTCTGTTTACTTGGGGTGGGAAGACGAGACAAGACTAGCAGCCCTGTGGCAAAAGTCGACGCAGGCCAAAGGCCTACTCCACAAGGCTTGCAAACGGTTGATTCTTCGTTCGCTGGAGAGACTTCTGTGGGTTAAAAGCAGCTTGAAGTGTGCGATGGTCTGTGGTGGGAAATTAAAAAAAGGGGCAAGCCAAACGGCCTGCCCCACCAATCATCCAGTGCTAGTGCTGAATTGCTATGCCATTGCGTGGAATGCTTCCTGGTGGTTTGCGCTCTTGTTATATCCTTCTTCTCGCGCAAACTCAATCCCAAGCCGACGCATCTTAGCCAGCAAAGTAGTTCGTGCGATTCCCAGGCGAGCGGCAGCTCCGTGCCTCCCTCCCACTACCCACTTGGAGTCTTCCAGAGCTTGTAGTACATGGTCCCGAGTGGCGTCTTCGAGAGTCTTGACATTCTTCGGCGGGCTATTTCTCGTCAGGTTATGTTTCTGATACCGCAACTGACTTAGAGGCGGTTGGAATGTGGGACCTTCAGAAACAATGACACCGTGCTCAATGAAATTTTGCAGTTGGCGGATATTGCCCGGCCAATCGTAAGCAATCATGGCATCCATGGTCTCCGGAGCAATATCTTCTACTATCTTGTTCATCGATGCACTGTACTTGGCGACGAAGTGTCGTGCCAGCGCCGGAATATCCTCGCGGCGGTCACGTAGCGGGGGTAGGGAAATGGGGAACACTCCAAGACGGTAGTACAAATCGGCGCGAAATTCTTTGCGCTCGACCATCTGCAACAGGTCGCGATTGGTTGCCGCCACCAGACGGACGTTCACCCGGATGCTCCGCGTACTCCCTAATCGTTCAAACTCCTGCTCCTGAAGGACCCGCAGCAGCTTCACTTGAAGATCCAGAGCAAGCTCACCAATCTCATCCAGGAAAAGTGTCCCGCCATTAGCCATTTCGAAGCGGCCAAGCCGTTGGGTCAGCGCGCCGGTAAAAGCGCCGCGCTCGTGACCGAATAACTCGCTTTCGATCAAACCCGCGGGAATCGCGGCACAGTTCAATTTGACAAGCGGCCCATTGCGGCGGGGGCTTAATTTGTGGATCGCCTGCGCAACCAACTCCTTTCCAGTCCCGGTCTCTCCCTGAATGAGAACAGTCGAGGAGGTAGGCGCTACGACACCGATCTGCTCCATGACTGATGTCAGAAGGCGGCTGGTTCCGATAATTCCATGCGGAGCAGTGTCCTGCTCACTTTGTTCTATAAGACTCGTCCACATTTTCTTTTACATCTCCTCTATCTTTTATTACTGTCGTCGACCTTCATCTGATGACATGTTAGACGGTTTTGCGGCCCGGGCGATATCCTCTTTTGGTAGGATACGGGTCCTCGTTTCGTGGAGGAGGACTGGCGAGTTAGTAACGACATGAATGGTTGCGAGGGAACCGCTCCCTCACGGTCACGGCACGGTAACCCGCCCGTAATGCTTACTGCTGAATAGCCGACTGAATAGCTTTGAACAAAGGCTCCCGGCGGACCGGCTTACCTAAGAAGTCTACCGCCCCGCCCTTTAGTGCCCGCTGCCGCGAGATCTCGTCCGCGTGGGCGGTGATAAAGATGATCGGAATGGCGCGTCGCATGATGTTCAAATGATTCTGCAACTCGAAGCCATTCATGCCGGGCAAGGAGACGTCCAGGATCAGACACGTAGTGTTGTTGAGACGGTCGGAAGCCAGAAAGTCCTCCGCCGACGCGAAAGCTTCCACATCGAAGCGAACCGATCTCATGAGGCTCTTCAGCGCCTCGCGGATCGACGCATCGTCATCGACGATCGAAATGCGATGGGACTGAGTGCTCTCTTTTACTCCGGCGGCACTCTTCTCGACAATCTTCATCTGTTCTTATCATAGGGGGGCCTTCCAGGGGAATCCATCCTACCTTGGTAGTACCTGCTCACCTATATTTTGCGGCAGAAGGCATGAGTCTTTCCGACATCCTGACCAGGTCAGCCAAAGACTCTGCCCCCATTTTTTGCATGATGCGTCCACGGTGAGTCTTTATCGTTAACTCGCTGGTGCCCAACTCGGCTCCGATCTGTTTGTTGAGCAACCCGGAGACAACCAGCTTCAGCACTTCCTTCTCGCGGGCTGTCAGGGAGTCGTAACGGGCACGGATCTCCTTCATCTGGGCGCGCTCGCTCCGCGCGGTACGATCCTTCGCAATCGCCTCCTGAATCGCGTCCAGGAGTTCCTGACCCCTGAACGGTTTGGTGAGGAACTCAACCGCTCCCGCCTTCATGGCGCGTACGGACATCGCGACATCCGCATGGCCGGTAATGAAAATGATCGGGAGGTTAACACCGGCTTCGGCCAGTTCACGCTGGAATTCGAGTCCGCTAACGTCCGGCAGCCGCACATCGAGCACCAGGCATGCGGGCGCATCGGGCCGCCGGCTGCTGACGAACTCGCGCGTCGACCCAAAGGTCTCAACACGCAAGCCTACCGACGAGATGAGCTTCCTGATCGCGTCACGAACCGACGCATCGTCGTCAACGACAAAAACAATGGGATCGAAGTCTGTCATGAAACGGTTTCGCGTTTGGCCGGCAGAGTGAAGTGAAAGGTGGCGCCGTGGTCGGCGTTGGCGCCGGCCCACAACCGGCCACCGTGAGCCTCGATGATGGAATGACTGATGGACAAGCCCATGCCCATCCCCTGAGCCTTGGTCGTAAAGAAGGCGTCGAAAATCCGCCTGTCGTTCTTGGGATCGATTCCGATACCAGAGTCTCGCACCGACACGAGTACCTCGTCCGAGTCGTACACTTGCGACCGAATCAGGAGGCTCCGCGGCCGATCATGAACGGCGCTCATGGCTTCAATGCCATTCAGAATCAGATTCACGATTACTTGCTGCAATTGGATCCTGTCGCCCGTTGCAGCCGGGAGATCGGCGGCTAAGTCGGTGTGAAGCGCAACCTGGTTTCTGGCGGCCTCCGGTTCCATGAGAACGCCAACCTCGCGAATTAACTCGTTCACCTGTACCCTGGCTCTCTCCGGCGTCGCCTTAGTGAACATGGCGCGAATGTGCCGGACTACTTCGCTGGCGCGTGTTCCTTCCTGTGCGATGCATTCCACCGCAGAGCGCGCTTCCGCCAGATTGGGTGGCTCGCCGGAGAGCCACATCATGCACGCATCGGCGTTAGTGACAACGGCAGCGAGCGGCTGGTTGACTTCATGGGAGATGGATGCTGCCAGCGCGCCCAGGGCGCTGATTCGGGTTACACGAGCCAGTTCGGCCTGCGCTTCGCGATAGGCCTCTTCCGCGCGTCTGCGCTCGGCCATCTCCGCCATCAACTGCTCATTGGCCTGCTTGAGTTCAGCAGTCCGTTCCTCAACTCTCATTTGCAGTTCATCGCGGGCTTGCCGGAGAGCGGTCTCAGCTTGCTTTCGCCAGGTGCTGAACCAGCTGACGACGGTTGAAGACGCCGCAAACTCAACAAATATGGGCCAAGACTCCCGATTCACTTTGAAGGAATAAATCGGAGGCATGAAGAAGTAAGCGACTGCCAGAGTGCTGAGGATGACCGCGAGCCAGCCGGACCGCTTGCCGCCAAACCAGGCACTCGCCACTACGGCTGTATAGAAGAACAGATACCCAGCCGTCGAGACAACATTCTGCAGAAACAAGGTTAGGCCCAGGGCGCCGGCGACAAGCGCAATGGCGAGTCCAAAGCCGGGGAGCGCAGATGGTAGCCGGCGGGCAGCGGCAGTGCTTTCCATACGAATCCGGGTCTGCGGTACGTGAACTGTTCGATGAACTTTCTTAAGATTACCCGATAAGGCGGGGCCCGCGGAGGCCGTAGTCAACCGGTAGACGACGGGGTTCGGCGCGCCGGCGGTGCGGGACCGGTCACTCGGGGCGATGCTCGTGGCCGGCGACATGTTCCGCATGGCATCATTTTGTCTGATGCGGAGAATAACTGAAGAGATGGACGGTGTATTCGGGGAATTCGGTTTGACCGAGCGGCGAGACGAAAGCTGTCTGTTCGGGGCGGACGTTTTGCGCGCGGTACGCCCTGGGGTCAAATCCGTGGACGTCCACGAATGGGAATCAGATCTGACGGAGGTCGTGATTGGCGCTGCCTTCGAGGTGGCCAACGTGATCGGCGCTGGTTTCCTGGAGAAGCTCTACGAACTCTGATCCATGCACTAGCGAGGCGGTGGTGTTGCAGGGCAAGCGCAAGGTGGAGCACGAAACCAAAAGCGGCGCGGGCGAAGTTCGACAACGGCGTGCTCGAAATCACCGCGCCGCTCCATGAAAAGCGCAGCTTCTTTCTGTCATGCGTCGTATGGACCTGGTTCGCCGGGAGGAGAGAATCCGGGTTCTCAGTGCGAAGGATCAGTTGAGAAGGCCCGGTAACTCTGCACGCGCCTCACCCGGTGAAGCATATTGTCTTTAGTGGCAAAGACCGCGCTGATCCTGTCTCCCCGACGGAGTCCATAAAGAAGAAACGATTGCTTCACCTGATAGCATTTGAATCGTATCCGCAGACGTCCCAGCAGGTCAGATTCGCGAATGGTGATCAGAGCTCGTTCGGGTCTCACTGCAATCACAGTGCCCAGCACCAGGCGCTCCTGGAAGCTGTCTGCTGCTTTCTCGCGTCCAACGGGAGCTGCCTGCAGGGTCACTGAAAGTGCCAGCATCGGGAGCAGACAGAACCGCGTCATTTGGGGAATTATACTCCTGTTGAGGCCGGGAAGTGGATCGGCTACCAGCCCGCTGTCGAAGCGACAGTTGAAGGCGACCCCGGCTACTCTCATAAATCAAAAATGGAAGCCGATGGTTCCTGTCACAGTGCGAGGCGTAACATAATGCGTTCCGCTGAAGGTCGAAAGGAAATTGTATAGCGCCACCTTGTTGGTCAGATTGATGACCTCCACGCGAGCGCTCCACTTGAACCGGTCGCCGTGGAGAAGATTGTCATGTCCCAGCGCAATGTCAAAGAGATTGCGCGACTGGATCCGCTGCGGATTGTGGTCGTCATTTTCCGTGCCGGGCGCCGGTATTTTGAGATATAGGGAACCGAGTCCTGCCGCGCTACACGTGGCCAGCGCTGGTCCCAGAGGGTTGGGAGCGGCGAGTTTGCCGTTGCAGGTGAGCCCGGCCTGGAATTCCTGATCGGCCGTCAGCGGGGCGCCATTGACCGTGTTAACCAGGGCCACCTGCCCGCTGGGGATATCGGCTGATCCGCCGTCCGCGATCGGCGTTGAAGCGGAGCATGTCGCGGTTAGGGCGACGCACGGTGTCGCGCCGGCGACCAGGCCGCTGTCGTATCTCCAGTTGAACGCCAGCCACGGTCCACGCTGCCACGGCTGATATTGCAAATGCGTTGTCTGGTTGAAAATCTCGTCGTGGTCGATGCGGAAAACTCCGGACACCGGTGGGATGATCGGTACCCCGGCAACTTGAGGAGCGAAGAACCGTGCGGCCACACCGGACATATTCACCTGGGCCGTAAAGCCGTGGGTTGTTGGCACGCTGGCGCGCACCGTGTATCCGGGGATCTTGTTGCTGGTCCACTCGATCGGGAAGGTAATAGGCGTGCTGCCGACTACACCGAAATCATAGCCGTTGTGCGTATACTTCCAGATATACTCGGCGTCTAAAACCAGATAACGCCCGAAGGCCTGCTGGATGCCGGCATGGAACTCGTTGCGCCAGCCTGGTTGAATCGCGCCCAGATTACAGGTGACGCCCGGCGGAGGTATCAGGGTCGCAAGGAACGGATACTGGCATCCCTCACTTCCAATGATCAGATTTTCATTGAACGGACTCTCTAAGGTTCGCGCGTACGAAATGCGAAACACCGTGTTAGTTGGTTTGAGGTTATAAGCGACGCCCAGGCGGGGCTCCTGTTGCCGGGCTATCGAGAGGCCATTGTACAGATCGAAGCGAATTCCGAGGTTGATGGACCACCTACCTTTGGTAATGGTGTCCTGCGCGTAAAGCCCGATCTCTTTAATGTCCGTGTGCCCGTGGAACAGATATGGGCTCCCTCCTTGCGTCAGGTCATAAGGCGAGAGGATCGCGCATGGAGTACCAGGCAAGGAATTGCCGTTTGTGTCCTGACAGTTGAGTCCCGAAACGACTCCCGGATCGACGATGCCGATACTGTCGCCTTCGGTGAGAAAGGTGTGCTCATATTGCCCCCCGACCTTGACGTTGTGAATGCCCTTCACGTACGACACGCTGAACCGGCCGCCGACGTTGAGCAGCCTCCTGGACTGAGAGATGCTCTCGCTCAGAAGGTCGGGAGAGAAATCGTCAAAAGGGTTTCGGCTCGGGTAGTAATTGTACTGATCCTGTCGCCACCATGCGCCAAATGTAAACACCGAGTTGGGATTGATGATGTGCGTCCAGGTCGGCGCGAAATCGAAGGTCTTAATTTGCGAACGTTGATCCGATGGGCCTAGCTGAGCGCCGGTTATAGGATTGTAGTCGCCGGGATGATACTGCTGATCGTAGGAATTGGGAGTTTGAAACCAGGAACGCGTGAAACTCAGGTTCAGATGCAGCGAGTCGTTGTTGCCGAGCTGATAATCGACCCGATCGAATAAATTCTCTTCATTCCCATGGTCGTGCATGACCGTGAACTCAGGCGGATCGAGAAACCGGCCGGTGTCCAGTACGTTCGCGGAAATGAAGTTGCCCCAGGTTTGGCCGCCGTAGGCGAGATTGAAGCCGCCGTTTGAAGTTCCGAAGGTGCCGTAAGAGGCCGTGACCTCGCCATGAGGCGTAGTTACACCTTGACCCGATCGCGTCGTCACGTCGATCACCAGACTCGTCTTGCCCCCATATTCGGCCGGCGGCGCACCTTGGATCACCTCGAGTGACTGGACCGAGTCCAGAGGAATCTGATTGGAAAATACCTTGCTCTGCTGGTCCGTGATGGGTTGGCCATCCACGGAAAATGAATTGGAAGCGTGATCGCCGAGTCCATGGAAGAGGCCGTTTGAATCCGCGGCGACCCCCGGTGAGGAGAGTGTTACGAGCGAACTCAACGACGATGATGCGCTTTCGAGAGGCAGTTTGTCGAAGAGTCCGCGATCGACGTCGGTGTGGGCAACCGAGTCATTTTCGACCAGATCCTCAGCCGCGACCACTGACACGCTGGTTGTCGACTCACCGATTTTCAAACTGGTCTTCAGCGTGAGCGCCACGGACGAGCGTACGTCTATGTCTTCTATTGATGTTTGGAATCCGGGCGCCACAATTGAGAGGTGATAAGGGTTGAGCGGGACGTTATCGAACTCATAGTTTCCGCGGCTATCGGTCTGGACGGCGCGGCTATAATGAGAAACCGGATTCTGAATCTCTACTACAGCATTTTTGATGACAGCCCCCGACGGGTCCAACACCGAGCCTCGGATCGTTCCCGCATTCCCCGACTGCCCGAAACTGTTCCATGGAGACAGAGACACAACCAAGAGGACGAGAGCTGGAGCTCTCAAGGTGTTGTTCAAAAGGTTACAAATCTTAGGAAGCACGGCTGCGATAGAAGCGAGTGTCTGACTCATTGCCACAGTATCGGAGAAAGTATCTGGGACACCTACTTTAATCTTGCGAGCGGTCTTGATTATGCGAGGAGCGGGACAAGTTCTATGGCAAACGGCTTTATATTGACGCGAGAACAACCATAAATGATTACTATCGGAGGATCTTACGGATGTTGTGCGCCTGACGTTTACTTACGGTGATCTGCAGAGCGTTGCTCAGAGTAATCCGCCACCTTTGGCTGCTCAATGCCGCAACTTTACGGACATGGTTCACGTTCACAATCGCATTGCGGTGCACTCTCTGAAACTGAGGCGCACCCAGACGGCTCTCGAGGGCACGCAGAGATTGAGTTGCCAGAAGGCGTTGCCTGGCGGTGACGATCCAGACTAATTCCCGATCCGCCTGAAAGGCAAGGACTTCGTCTATGTCAAGAAGGTGGTATTCCTCGCCGACCCGGCCGACTACTCTTCGGCTCATCATTGAAGCAGGATCGTGCGAGGCCGGACTGGAGGCGTCGGGGACCGCGGCGATTCTGACGACTGCGTCCGCGACCTTAGCAGGATAGCCCTGCAGACTCTTCGCCCGGTTAACCGCTTTGGCTAAACGTTCTTCACTTACAGGTTTGAGGAGGTAATCGACAGCGCCCGCGTCGAACGCCTGGATTGCGTGCTGATCGAAGGCAGTAACAATTACGATCACCGGAAGAGGTGCTTCCAGGTTGCGGACCACCTCGAAGCCGCTCATCACGGGCATCTGGAGATCGAGCAAGACCAGGTCAGGATGGTGTTCGCGAATCATCTCCAAAGCCGCCCTGCCGTTGTCCGCCTCTCCAATCACGGATACCTCCGGAAAGTGTTCCAATTCCTCGCGCAAGATTGTCCGAGCAATCGGCTCATCGTCCACGATCAAGGTTCTCATCATCGCCCGTTGATCCATTTAAGTTACTCTTACGCCAGTAATCAAAGAAAGCCAAGAAGAAACTCGCGGGCGGACGGTTGCCCGGAGGTCTGCGGGCTGGATTGTGCCGCGAATGGAATCAGGGTTACACCAGATTTACATCCTGGGGCCATTGACCACGGATGCGGGCGTAATCCATGGGGAGGCACCGGGGGCAGTCAGCCGCTTTCGATTGTTTCGAGACCCGACGCGAGCGCCCTGCGGCTCCGTCCGCCCGCCAATCTGTCTCGCTCATTAAGAGTCCTATTCCGCTTATGCAAAAGGCCGTGACAAACGCATTTGGGAGCGATACGTTAGCTTCATGGCGGAGCGAAAGGCAAGAATCCTTTTGATCGATGAAGATCCAGCCCGTCTTTCTTCGGCGGCGACCATACTCATTCTCGCGGGTTACTCAGTCCTCCCGCTCAACTGCTATGAGCTATCCGTCATTCTTACGCGGGGTAACTTTGACTGGCGGGCGGACCTTGTACTGATTCGGGCGGCTCTCGATGCCGATACCGAGAATCTGTTTGAGGCGCAGTTGCACCTCGCGCCCATCAGAAAGCTGTCTCGCGCTACCACGCTGGATATCAACCTGCCAGCGATAGTCGAGGAGTTACTGGCTGGGACTCGCCGTCAATATCTCGAAGAAGTGAAGAAGCCGGCAGGTCAGGCCTTGCTCTGCCGCTCGTAGAAACCGGCCGTGAAATCGCGGAGTGAGGGCGGCGCCTTTGCGTCTCCCAGTTTCTTCAGCAGGCTCTGCTTGTCCGCCGGGCTCCGGTCCTGGCCGAGCTTGAACTTACCCTCAAGCAGTTCAATCTCGAGTTCGAAGCCGATGATGCCTCCCATGAGCCCGTATTTGTAGCTATCGTCGATTTTGGCGAAATCGTAGCTCGTGCCCTCATAGCTCTCAAATTTGGCGATCAACTTTGAAAGCAACTCGTTCAGTTCTTTCCTGCCCTCCACGGGCCGCAGCTTCCCGGTCGCATGAACCACGGCGAAATTCCACGTCGGCACGACGTTTCCGGTCTTTGCGTACCAGGTTGGCGAGATATATCCGTGCGGTCCATGGAAGACAATGACGCCGGTTTGCCTGCCGTCGAAAGCGCCGCTCTGCGGATTCTGGCGCGAGATGTGGCCGTGAAGCGTTCCATAGGCGCCTGCGGCCCGGTCGAGCCAAACCGGAATATGAGTGATACGTAGCGAGGGCGAGACCGTTACGAGATCGACGAACGCGAATTCGTCCATGAAATCGTGGAGCAACCGGCGGTCCGCAACGAGTTGCGGTTTGGGAATATAAAGTGATTCGGCGGCGGCTTCGGGTGTGCGGGTTTGGGCCCTCGCTTCAATGCTCGCCAAGGCGAGTCCGGTGAGGAGATCGCGGCGGTTCATGGCTTGCCTCCTTGTGCAATATCGGGATTGATTCATTGTCGCGCATGAGAGGAACCTTCGCGGGCTGGCAAATGACGCGGCTCCAGTCGCGCCGGCAAGGCCCGCACTCCGGCCCGCAGCGATCAATTCTTAGCTGCTGCCCGCACGAGGTTTATCAGTTGTTTCACCTCCGGTTTTTCCAAGTCCCCCTTAACGACGGCTCGGGCGGGAATTTCGAGGCGCCTGGCCGGGGTGTGTCCGCTTAGCTTATCGGTTAGAGACTTGACTGCTTCATAGCCAATCCGGAATGCGTCCTGCACCAGCATTACGTCAGCCGTACCATCCTGCAGCGCATCCAAATGAATGTCGCTGATATCGAATGTGATCAGCTTTATCTTTCCCGACAACCGCCGGGCCCGAATGGCCCGAATCGAACCGATCGAGCTGGCCTCGCTCGAAGCGAAAATTCCAGCCAGATCCGGATGCGCCGTCAGGAAATTCTCGGCTA
The DNA here is from genome assembly GCA_963747535.1 of Terriglobia bacterium. Lineage (GTDB taxonomy): Bacteria > Acidobacteriota > Terriglobia > Bryobacterales > Bryobacteraceae > CAVVFX01. Next base: position 212,762 of record CAVVFX010000019.1, on the reverse strand, counting down.
CCGCCATGGATCGCGCCCGATCTCCCATCCCGAATTGGCGCGCGACAATGCGCAGACGCGGAAATTCCCTGCCCAGGGTTTCCTCGAATCCACGTTCCCGCAACTCCGTCGACGTACCGCCGGGCTTCTGCATCAGCATTGCCACGGTTCCTGCGCCGGGCAGAAGGGCTGCTAACGAACGGGCCGCGGTACAACCCGCGCCGTAGTTGTCGGTCGCCACCAGGCTCACGTAGTTCTCAATGCCTACAGCGGAGTCGAAGATCGTGATGGGGATGCCTGCCTGGCTGACCCGCTGCAGCGGAGCTATCAGCGCCCGGTCGTCGGTGGCGGAAATGGCGAGGCCGTCGACACGGCGGGCAATCATGACGTCCACAATCTGGATCTGGCGGCCGTAGTCGGTTTCCTGATCGGGTCCGCTCCAGGTGATGCCCACATTCATCTTACGGGCTGCGTCCTCTGCGCCGGCATGCACGGTGAGAAAGAACAGGTCGGCATTCGCCTTGGGGATGATCGCGAGCATCCTGCGAAGTCCCCGGCCACAGTTCGTCATAGCCAACGCGTTTGCGAAGACGAGTTGACGTCGAGTCAGCATCCAGCCTCCCGTAATCAGGTCAGACTCAGGTTACTACACCACTGCCATCGGGGAGTCGATGAGGTCGCGAGTCTCTTCCTCTGCCGATGCCGCAGTTATCCGTCATTCGCCTCCTCAGCGCTGGACCACGAAGTTTAATAAGCTATCAATCATGGAACGGCGTGAATTTCTGACAACCCTCGCGGCTCTTCAAGTCGCGGCGAAGCTTGATGCGCAGATATCGAACGGGATGATCTACAGGAATCTCGGGACAACCGGTCAGCGTGTTTCCGCTCTGGGCCTGGGCGGCTACCACATGGGCGTGCCGAAGGAAGAGAGCGAGAGCATCCGCATTGTACGGACCGCCATTGATCGCGGTGTCACATTCCTTGATAACTCGTGTGACTACCACAACGGGCTCAGCGAAATCCGTATGGGTAAGGCGCTGCAGGACGGATACCGAAAGCGCATTTTCCTGATGACCAAATATAACGGGCGCACGCGCGAGATGGCGGCGAAGCAGATTGACGAATCGTTGCGACGCCTGCAGGTGGAGACGATCGACCTGATCCAGTTCCACGAGAACATAAGGATGGAGGATCCGGACCGCTTTTTCGCTCCGGGCGGTGCGCTGGAAGCAGTGATGGCGGCGAAGAAGGCCGGCAAGGTACGCTATATCGGATTTACCGGCCATAAAGACCCGGCCGTACACCTGCGCATGCTGGACGTGGCTGCGCAAAACAAGTTTCACTTCGATTCGTGTCAGATGCCGCTGAACGTGCTTGACTATCACTTCCGCAGCTTCGCGCACCAGGTGGTGCCTCGGCTGGTGAAGGAAGGCATCGCAGTTCTCGGGATGAAGCCAATCGCATTTGGCAATGTCCTGAAAGCCGGCGTGGCCACGCCGATCGAATGCCTGCACTACGCGTTGAATCTACCGACGTCGGTGGTGATTAACGGATGTGACTCAATGGAGCGGCTGGACCAGGCTTTCGAGGCCGTGCGGACCTTCAAGCCAATGTCCGAACCGCAACTGCAGGCAATTGTTTCGAAGACAAAGGAAGCCGCGATGACCGGGAAGTTTGAGCCCTTCAAGACTACTACGCAGTTTGACGGAACGGCCCAGCATCCAGAATGGATGGGCTGAACAGCCCCGGCACAGCCGAACGATCAGGTTCGAGACCGTGCGGCGCAGGCGGCGCAACTTTGTCGGGGCAAGCCGCAAAGACGGCTGTTCAACCTGGCAGACCACAAAAAACGATGGTCCGCCCCACGGCAGGTCAAAGGCGTGGCCTTTGGCCTGCTCCTTCCCGGATGCAAACCGATTTTTTTCCACGACCTGCGACAACGTGCCTGCCGGCTGAGGCGGCAGCCGGACATTCGACGAGCAGCGAAGGTCCGTCCTACGGCAGGGTGTCCAGCGCCTGGTCAGCCAGGGTGCGGACTTGGGCGCCCAGGGTGGCGAATCTTTCGTCGCGGGTCTGGCCGGCCTTCCACCGGAAATAAATCTGTTGCAGAATTACCGCCAGTTTGAAGATTCCCAGCACTTCGTACCAGGCCAGATTCGAAACGTCGCGGCCCGTGCGGACGGCATATTCATGGACGAACTGGTCGCGGCTAAACCAGCCGGGGATGTCGCGCGAAGGGCCGCCGGCGATGCCCGAGGTCCAGTAGCAAAGCGAGAGTCCGACGTCGGCTAAAGGGTCGCCGATGGTGGTCATCTCCCAATCGAGGACCGCTTCGACCCGGCCAATGTCATTGGCATTCAGCATCAGGTTGTCGAGTTTGAAATCGTTGTGGACCAGGGTTGGCGCCTGGGGCTGTGGAACGTGATCGGCGAGCCATTGGATGACGCGGCCGATATCGGGCTGGTCGTCAGTCTGGGCACGATACCAGCGGTCGGCCCAACCGTGCACCTGACGGCCCAGGAAGCCTTCGGGCTTGCCTAGCGTGAGCAGATCATGCGCAGCCAGGTCGACCGCGTGCAAGGCGACGAAACAATCCATGAAGCCGCGGCTGACACGTGTGGCGAAGTCCGGCGGGAGTGGCACACCGGCCGGTCCTCGCCCGCGCAGGACGATACCGTGGCGGCGCTCCATCAAAAAGAACTGGGCGCCAATAATGGAAGGGTCCTCGCAGAGCAGGTAGACTTCGGGCGCCGGGGGAAACGCAGGGTGCACCTTGGCCAGGACGCGGTATTCGCGCGCCATGTCGTGAGCTTTCGGGGCGACCGGTCCGAGGGGTGGGCGCCGGAGGACGTACTCACGGCCGCCGGTGCGCACGAGATAGGTGAGGTTGGAATGTCCGCCCGGGAATTGTTCGACGGTGATTTCGCCGGCGCCGGCGAGGCGGCTGCGCAGGTATGGGGCGAGGCGCGCGCGGTCGAGCTCTTCTCCGAGGCGCACTGGAGCTAGTTCCATGATTTTCACCGTAGGGCAGACCATCGTTTATTGTGGTCTGCCTTCTTCCAACCGGTTGGCTTCATCAACCTTTTCCTTGGAACAGAAATCCGATTTCGATCAGCAGGATGATTACCACCATCACTTCCAGCGCGAAGCCGCGGGCCTGGTGAAACTGATCCACCATGAACTCGTAGAGCGCTCCGGCGGTCTGCAGTTTCTGTTCGACCAGACGGCGATAGTCCGGTACGCCGACCCGGGCCGACGCCATGCGGTACATCCGAGCATAGAACATATCACTGACGAATTTGATGACGTTGTCGAGACGTTCCGTCAGCTCGATAACGTCGAGACGGATGGTGTTGAGGCGCTCGGCTTCGCTGGCTAAGCGCCAGCGGCGGAAGAAGCCGCGCTTCTCCACCGAGATATAGACGCCGGCGAGCACTCTGGTCAGCAGGTCGTCATAGTGGCGGAGTTCGAGGAGTTGAGCGTTGGCGTATTCGAGCAGTTGCAGGGTTGGGCCGGAGGCAGCGGGCGAATCATAGACGAAAGCTGCGCTCCAGCCGACTACCAGAAGGTCGTTCGGGTAGTAGGAAATGCGGGACTGCAGGACCTCCTGCCGTTCGCCGTCGGAGAGCGGCAAGGCTTCGCCGCGGACGATCTGTGCGATTTCGTTGCCGAACTGGTTCAACAGATCCTGGGCACTTAGTTCCTCCGGCGTGACCGTGACGAAGTGGTAGTCCTCGGTGAGCCACGAAGTATAGGGTTTGACAAGCGCGGCGCGGATGCGTTCGACATGAGGACGGACGGCTTCGAGTGCGCGCTCCTCGCCGGTTGGGTCGAGGACGCGGCGGCTGGTCTCGGCGATGAGAGTTTTCCAGTCGCAGCAGAAGGGCTCGTCGATCTCGTAGCTGACGATGCCGTAGTCGTAATACTTGATTTGCGCGCCGTCGATCAGTTCGACCACGGGCGGGCGCTCGAAACGGACGTAGTCAGGACCCGGGCGTGAAACTGGCAGGGAGGGTTCCGAGGGGGGCGGGCCAAGCACATCCCGAACGCGGGAAAGGACAATTTCTTCACCTACATCAAAGAGGCACAACGAGCGGATTCGTCCGGTCAATACCAATGCTTTCAGGCCCGAAAAACACGGCTATCGCCGCGTGTTCTCTGCTACGAACGGCAAACTTTTCGGATAGACAGGGGTATCCCTCAGGATACAACGAAGTATCGGTTTGACGTCCGGTTCATTGCTACTCGTCGACCGCTATTTTGAGAGCTTTTAGGAAACGTTGATCCTGGCTGCTGAATTTGACGGTACCCGCGGACTCGAAGACCTGTTCCTGGTCTTCGGCTGCCTCCTCGTTGTCAGACCGGCGATTAAATCCAATGGTTGCTTCGAGGACCATGAAGACATCGAAGCCGGCCTGCCGGATCTCACCGATGGCTTCCGCGATGCGCTCGGACTCGGAAAGGGATTCGTTGATAGCGTTTCCCAATTCCTGCATCAAGACCTTCAGATTGTCGTCCACTATGTGCCTTCCTTCCCTGGGCCTGCCGTGCGCCCCCGGTTCCCTGATCTATCAGATGCAATTCAATTGCCACCAGTTACAAATCTCCACGGTGCAAATCACATCTTCCTCCATCTGCGGCTCGGTCGACCACCGGCGCCGTTCCGTTCATTTTATCCAGGTTTGCCTGGGTTCACAAGGTTACTTTTGTCACTATTCCGTGTAAACGGCAGGACGGCCAACCTGAGGCCGGCGCCCGGCGGGCCGGATGACAAAGGATCCCCGGGACGCGACCTTCCACCCCACACTATACTTATCGGCGGATTTTCCGGAAAACGTAGAGGTATCGAAAGAAAAATCGCGTGTTGGTAACATGGAAGCGTGGACTTTGGTATTTTCTTCGGTGCGCGCCGCAAGCATCTGATCGGTGCGTCGGTGCACTTCGCGCGCCACACCCTGCCTGTGGCCATGCGGCCCGCGCGGATTCTGTGGCACCAGATGATCGGATTCCTGTTTCTGGTCCTGGCCGTCGCACCGGCGCGCTTTGAGTATAAAGTTCTGGAAACCTTCAAGGGCGACGCCAGGAGCTGGACCGAACTATTTATGGGCGTGGTCTTCATCATCGTGATGCTGGCGTACGGAATTTCGTCATTTGTAAAAGCGCGTAAAATTTCACGGTTATGACGGACGACAGCCGTCCCGGAGAGTTCCCTTTCACACGGGGAATCTATCCGGACATGTTCCGCGGCCGGCTGTGGACCATGCGCCAGTATGCGGGTTTCGGCTCTGCAGAGGAGAGCAACCGCCGTTACCGTTACCTGATCTCGCAGGGCACCACGGGACTTTCCATTGCTTTCGACCTGCCCACCCAAATGGGTCTCGATTCGGACAACGGGATGGCGGCGGGCGAAGTCGGCCGGGCTGGGGTTGCGATCTCTTCGCTGGCCGACATGGAGCGCCTGGTCGACGGCATCCCCCTCGAAAAGATCTCGACGTCGATGACCATCAACTCGACGGCTGCGACGCTGCTGGCTTATTATGTGCTGGCGGCCGAGCGTCAGGGCACGACGGCCCGTAAACTTTCGGGTACGGTGCAGAACGACGTTCTCAAGGAATATATTGCCCGCGGGACCTATATATATCCCCCGCGGCCGGCGATGCGGATCGTCACCGACATGCTGGCATGGGCGGGGCGCGAGATGCCGGAATGGAATCCGATCTCGATCAGCGGCTATCACATTCGAGAGGCCGGATCGACGGCGGTACAGGAGGTGGCGTTCACATTTGCTAACGCCATCGCTTACGTGGAAGCTGCCATTGCAGCCGGGTTGGAGGTCGACCGGTTTGCGCCGCGGCTCAGCTTCTTCTTCAACGCACATAGCAATTTTCTGGAAGAAATTGCCAAATTTCGGGCGGCCAGACGACTGTATGCGCGGCTGATGCGGGAGAGATTCGGCGCTACCGATCCGCGGTCTTGGATGCTCCGGTTCCACACGCAGACCGCCGGGTCCACGCTCACGGCGCAGCAACCGGATGTCAATCTCGTCAGGACGGCAATCGAGGCGCTGGCGGGCGTGCTGGGTGGGACACAGTCTCTGCACACCAATTCGCGCGACGAGGCGTTCTCGCTTCCCACCGAGGAGTCCGCGCGCCTCGCCCTGCGGACGCAGCAGATTATCGCTTACGAAACCGGGGTCACCAATACGGCCGATCCGGTGGGAGGCAGCGAGTATATTGAAGAACTCACCGATCGGATCGAAGCCGGGGCACAGGAGTATATCGAGAAGATTGATGCGATGGGAGGCGCGTTGAGGGCAATTGAGACGGGCTATATCCAGGCGGAGATCCAACATGCCGCGTTCGAGTTTCAACGCGAGGTCGAATCGGGCCGGCGGATTATCGTGGGAGTCAATCGCTTTCGATCGGAAGATGCCGGCTCCATCGCCACATTCCGCATCGATCCGCGGAACGAGCAGACACAAATCGCCCGCCTGAGGGAATTGCGGGCTACGCGTAGCCGATCCGCAGTCGAAGATCGCCTGAACAGGCTTCGCGAAACCGCGCACGGTCCTGCTAATCTGATGCCGGCGATCCTCGATGCGGCCCGATACTATGCGACGGTTGAAGAAATCTCCGACGCGATGCGATCCATATTCGGGGTGTATACGGAAGGCGCATAAGACGGCGCGGGCAGGGGCCGCCGGCGCGTACGCAGCCCCAATTTATGGAGCAAACGCCCGACGTGATCCTGGTCGTAGCGTACGGCGAACTTCAGCTCGATCACCTGCGCCAGCTTGGACGTAGTCCACCGGTCGCTTTCGAACCCGGAGACAATAGCACCCTCGCTGTAGATTTCACGGAGTTGAGCCAGTTGATCCGGCCGTAGCCGGCTGGGCCGTCCGGTAGCGCGCCGCTTGCGCAACCCTTCGACGCCATTGTGAGTGAGGGCGCGCGCCCAACGTGAAGCCGTAGTGCGGCTGACGCCGTATTTCGTCGCGACCTTTGATTGAGTAAGACCGCCGAGCAGCTCATCAGCAGCCGCCAGCCGTCTCGTTTCCATTTCCTCGCGTGACAGAACGCCTTCGGTGGCTATCATTCGTTGTAGCGCGCGGATTTCAATTTGCCAGAGCGTACTCAGAATATCGCAGAACAGAGGCGATGTAAATTGTTTTTCAACATTTTTTTGTAAGGATGGTTTTTGACTGCGCAAGCGGTGAATATTGAGTTGCGGAGCGCGTGATGGTATGTGTCTTACAGTCGCGATGACACGCGATACCGGCGCTGGCGGCGCAACCGATGATCTCGAGCGAACTGCCCCCCGCCTAGAGAGCCGTTTTCGGGGGATTTCGGAAGCCTCTCTCGCGTACTCCGCGGATCTCTGCGACTCCGCGTTTGCTTCAAGCACGGCCCGACCCGAATCGCGTTTAACGAGGGGAACCGGCTGGTGCAGGGCCGTGTTTTAACGCGAGAGGCGCAGAGATCGCAGAGAAGAATCGTCCTGACCTTGGAGGTGCTTTGGTTGCGGCCAACGGTTGCGCCAGGTTCATCCGCGTTACATCCCTGCTATCTGTTTTCCGGCGTCTTCGGACGGTCCGCGCTGGAAAAAAAGTCCGAAAAAATTTGCATCGCGTTACCAGCGGGTATAGATTAGCAGTCTTAGGCCTTTAAATAATATGCTGCCGGACTATCTTTCAAAAGCTGCACCGAACCCTAAGGGGAATCGCGCGCCGTGGTATGCCAATACCGCGCCCACCTACGCGGGCATTTTTCTCTGGATCGCCTTCTACCAGAAACTGGCAGGCGACACCATTGCGCACGCCGGGTTGCTTTGGTGCATGGCTGCGCTGGTGCTTGCGGGATTGCTCTGCTACGCGTTCTACTACAAGGTCCCGGCGATGCTCGGGATGCAGACCGGTTTCCCGCTGTACGTGGTGGGAAGTTCGACGTTCGGAACCAAGGGCGGCTACATCATGCCCGGGCTGCTGATGGGAGTGCTGCAGGTGGGCTGGTTCGCGGTGGCGACGTTCTTCTCGACCAAGTTCATTCTGGACGGGCTCGGCGTAAATTCCGAACCCATGACGATGCCTTTCATCGTGGTCGGCCTTTTGTGGGGTATTACGTTGGCCTGGGTGGGCGCGAAGGGCATCCAGTATGTCGCCAAGGTCTCGCTATTTCTAAACGCCATTCCGTTGCTCATGCTGCTGTATGTTTTTTTCCAGACGGCCGGGGGAATCAGCCAGTATCAGGTTGCGCCGGCACAGGGGAGCCATTTCCTGGCAGTTAGTCTGCTTTTGGCCAGCGTGATCGGATTCTTCGCGACAGCCGGCGCGGCCGGAGCCGACTTCGGCATCAATTCGCGGGACGAAAAGGATGTGAAGCTGGGCGGGCTGGTGGGCATCTCTCTGGCGGTCCTGGTGGCCGCCGGCTTGCCGTTGCTCTCGGTCGCCGGCGCGCACGGGTTGAATCCCGCCCTGACCAGTTTCGACTACGGCGATGTGGTAAAGAGTATCGGAGGGCCGATCGCATCGGTCATGTTGTTCCTGTTCGCCATTGCCTCCATTCCACCGACGTGCTTCTGCGCCTTCATCGCCGGCAACAGCTTTTCGACCATGATTCCGGGCGTACCGCGCGTCGCGTCGACCATGGCGGGCGCGGTGGTGGGGATCGTCATCGCGGTAACCGGCGGCGCGGAGCACCTGATCTCGTTCTTCACCATCGTGGGAGCATCCTTCGGTCCGATCTGCGGCGCGATGGCGGCCGATTATCTGCTGTCCGGGAAGAAGTGGGCGGGTCCCCGGGAAGGCATCAACTGGGCGGGCTACATTGCCTGGGCGGTAGGGTTCCTGGTCGGGATACTGCCGTTCCTGCCGGTGTCTCCCGAGGTAGCGCGCTACTCGCAACCGGCGCCGCTCTTTAGTCTCATTGCGGGCTTCCTGGTCTATATGGCGCTGGCCAAGGCGGGGATGCAACCCAAGACCGTTAGCACGTTTGTGAACGCCAGGCAGGCGGCGTAGCAGGCCAAAGGCCTACTCCACAAGGCCTGCAAACAGTTGGTCCTTCGTTGTGGAGTAGGCGTTTCGCCTGCTCTCGCGCGCTGGAGAGACTTCTGCCACAGGCTGTTACAGTTTTCACGCGGGGCTGGAAACCCAACTCGCATATAGTGGAGCCATGGATTCCAGTTTTGCGCTGTGGCAGCCGACGCGCCGCAGTTTCCTGGCAGGCTCGTCTGCCCTCCTCGCGGCGCCCCGGAGTAGGGCTGCCGCATCACCCGCCGCACGCAACCTCATCGCCAAACGCGTCACCCTCGACACCTTGCGTTCGTCTCTCCTGCCGCGCGAGAAGTGGCACCCCTGGCCCACCGCCGCCGAACGTACACCATGGGAAGGCCTCCCGGCCGATGTGCGCAAGAGTCTCCTGGCCGGCGGCGAAAAACAGCTCAAAGGCGAATGGCCCGTCCTGCCCGCGACCGTCTTCCTCGAATTCAAACGCAACGGCAACCGTTCCCATTACGAGGCGCTCCGTGGTGCCCGCCGCGGCCGCTTGCTCGATCTCACTCTCGCCGAATGCGTCGAAGCGAAAGGCCGCTTCATGGACGAAATCCTTAACGGCCTGTGGGCCACTTGCGAGGAAACCTATTGGGGACTTCCCGCGCACCTCAGCGCCCAAAAGGCCGGCTTCGGTTTGCCGGACGTCACCGAGCCCATCGTCGAACTCTTCGCCGCCGAGACCTCTGCGCAAGTCGCCTGGACCCTCTACCTCCTCGAACCCAGCCTTGCCAGGCTTTCTCCGATGCTTCTGCCGCGCCTCAATTTCGAGATGGACCATCGCATCCTCACGCCCAACCTGGAGCGCGACGACTTCAGTTGGATGGGCATCACGAAGCCGGGCCATCCGCCGCGCAGCCTCAATAATTGGACTCCCTGGATCTGCTCCAACTGGCTGACCACCGCGCTGATCGCCGAGGCGAACGAGGCGCGCCGTGTGCAAGCCACGCATAAGATCCTCGGTTGTCTCGACCGCTTCATGAACGGTTATGCCGACGATGGAGGCTGCGACGAAGGTCCCGGATATTGGAACGAAGCCGGCGGAGCGCTGTTCGACAATCTCGAACTCCTGCGTTCGGCATCGAACGGCGCGATCGACCTCTTCAACGAACCGCTGGTCAAGGAAATCGGACGGTACATCTACCGGGCGCACATCGCCGGACCCTATTTCACCAATTTCTCCGACGCTCCCGCCAAAGTCACGCTCAGCGCCGACATGGTTTATCGTTTCGGCAAGCGCATCGGAGATGACAAGATGGTGGCTCTCGGAGCCTGGTCGGAAGAGGAGCAATATCACGGCGCGCCATCGGGTGGTAGCCTGGGGCGTCAACTGCCTGCGTTATTCGATCTCGCCACGCTGCGCTCGGAAAAGGGGAGTGCCCCTTACGTTCGCGACGTCTGGTTCCCCGGGCTGCAGGTAATGAGTGCCCGGCAGCGGGAAGGGTCGGTCGACGGCCTCTATCTGGCGGCTGAAGGCGGCCACAACGCCAAGAGCCATAACCATAACGATGTCGGCAACTTTATCGTTTTCTCGAACGGCCAGCCCGCGATCATCGACGTCGGTGTCGAGACGTACTCGGCCAAGACCTTCAGCGCCCAGCGTTACGACATCTGGACCATGCAGTCGGCGTTCCACAACTGTCCGACTATCGGCGGGGTGATGCAGAATGCAGGCCGTCAGTACGCCGCGTCGGAAGTGACTCACGAGGCCGACGACCAGGTTGCGCAACTCGCCATGAATATTGAGCACGCGTATCCTGCCGAAGCCGGGTTGAAATCGTGGCGCCGGACGTTCCGCTTCGACCGTAACCAAAATGAAATCGAGATTCGCGACCGCTACGTGTTAAGTAAAGCCGCCGGCGATATTAGGCTCACGCTCATGACTCCATGCCGCGTGGTTGAAAGTGCTCCTGGCGAGCTGATTCTGCAGCCCGTAGGCATAAAGATCGGCTTCGACGCCAAGGCTCTCCATGTAGTCACTGAAGAGATCAACATCACCGATGGTCATCTGCGCAGTAGTTGGGGAGATCGCCTTTACCGCATATTGTTGAAGTGCGACAAGCCGCCGATGGAAGGTGACTGGCGGCTCGCAATCAGGTCGGTCTAGCGCTGCAGGCCAGCGTGAAGGTGATATTCCAATACCTGCTTGCAAAAACTGCCGTACGGAAACCGCTTGCTTGCGCGCGCGGCGCGTAACACAGGGCGCGTTTACCGCAAACCGTAGGGTAGACCATCGCTTTTTGTGGTCTGCCCCGGTTGCGCAGCAGCCGCTTGGGCGCCCACCAAATATTCGCGGTCTTCAAAAAGAAGATTTAGTAGTACAGACTTCAGTCTGTGCCTTTAGCAATGAGGCTTTCGATGCGCCGCGCAGCCTCCATCAGATTCTCCAAAGAATTCGCGTAACTAAATCGGATATATCCTTCACCGAAATGTCCGAACGCGCCGCCGGTCAAGCATGCGACGCCGACCTCCTGCAACAGACGATCGGCCAGCACCTTCGAATCGATCCCGGTCTTCTTAACGTTGGCATAGGCGTAGAAAGCCCCACCCGGAATCTCGCAGTGGAACCCGGGAATCTGGTTCAGCGCCGCACAAAATGCATCCCGCCGCCGCCGGAACTCCGCCACCATGCTGTACACCCCGTCTTGCGGACCCGTCAGCGCCGCTATGCCCGCTCGCTGCGTGAAACTGGCGGTGCACGAATTCGAATTCACCATCAGCTTGTTTACCGCGTCGACCAGCATCGGCGGCATCACGCCATAGCCCATCCGCCATCCGGTCATCGCGTAAGTCTTCGAAAAGCCGTCCAGGATGATGGTTTTCTCCAGCATCCCCGGCAGACTCGCGATCGACGACGGCGCTTCACCGTAGTAAATGCGCGAGTAAATCTCGTCCGACAACACCATCAGATCGCGTTCCCGCACCATCTCGGCGATGGCCACGATATCTTCCGGCGGAATCACCCCGCCCGTGGGATTCTGCGGAGAGTTGAGCACCAACATCCGGGTGCGGTCCGTCAGACTGTCGCGCAGGATATCCAGATCGAAAGAGAATCCGCGTTCTTCGATCAACGGCACCGGTACGGCCTTGGCGCCCGCAAAGTTGATCATCGATTCGTAAATCGGGAATCCCGGGTTGGGATAAATGACCTCGTCGCCGGGTTGCACCAGCGCCAGCATGGGAAAGAAGATGATCGGCTTTCCGCCCGGCACCACGCAAACCCGTTCCGCCCCGACCTCAATCCCGCGAGTCGCCGAAATATGCTGCGCGATCGCTTCGCGTAGTTCCGGAAACCCCTGTGTCGGACCGTAATGCGTCCATCCGTCATCGAGCGCCTTCTTGGCCGCCTCCACGATATGCGCCGGAGTCGCAAAATCAGGCTCGCCAATCTCCAGGTGCACCACACTTCTTCCCGTGGCTTCAAGCGCTCGTGCCCGCACCAGGACCTCGAACGCCGACTCCACGCCAATGCGCGACATTCTGTCAGCTAGTTTCATTTTTGTATCTCAAAGAAGGATACACCGTTCTGCTGCCCGGTCTCGACTACGCGATCGCCGATCTGAACCCGATCGCCTGCAATCCGTGCCGTCACACGCGACCCGTCTTCGAATTCCACAATCGCAACCTGGTAAGGCACATCCCTCTGAAACGCCTCAGGCGCAATGTGGACGATCGTCTCGGTATAAACAGTTCCCGTTCGCAAGCTGTTTCCGTATTCGTGTTCATTCGTGTTCATTCGTGGCCCGATGTCTCGCCTTAGTATTTCCCGAGCACCGAGACTACGCATGTAGCTCCCGAGCCGCCCAGATTTTGCGCCAGACCCAGGGAGTGCCGCGTCAACTGCCGCGCTCCGGCCTCACAACGCAACTGCTCCACCACGTCGCAAATCTGTGCCGCGCCGGTTGCCCCTACCGGATGACCTTTGGACTTGAGACCGCCGCTCGCGTTGATCGGCATCTTTCCGTTGCGCCGCGTTTCGCCTGCTGCCGAAAACCAACCGCCCTGGCCACGGGCGACGAAGCCCAAGTCTTCCATTGCCACGATTTCCGCGATCGTGAAGCAGTCGTGCAGTTCGGCAAACTCCACGTCTCGAGCCGTTATCCCGGCTTGCTCGTAGGCCTTCTTGGCTGCCGCGCACACGGCTGGAAAGGTCGTAATGTCGTTCTTCTGATCGAGCGCCACGTAGTCGGATGACTGGGCAATCCCCAGCACCTGGACGGGCTTCTCGGTAAACTCACCCGCACGCTCCGCCGTTGTCACAATCACTGCCGCGGCGCCATCGCTAATGAGCGAGCAATCATAGAGGTTCAACGGATCGGCGACCGGTTTTCCAGCCATGGCCTGCTCGATCGTAATCACCTTGCGCATCTGCGCATCCGGATTGAGCGCCCCGTTTTCGTGATTCTTTACCGCGACCGCGGCGAGGTGCTCGCGCAAGGTGCCGAAATCGTGCATATGCCGCCGGGCGATCATCGCGAACAGTGAAGGAAACGTGGAGCCTGCCCGCACCTCGCCGGTCGTGTCTCCGGCGCCCGCGAGAATCTCGGTCACACGGGCGGTCGGCTGCGAGGTCATTTTCTCAACCCCGACGACCATGGCGACGTCGTAGAGGCCCGCCGCTACCGCCTGGACCGCATGAAAGAACGCCGACCCGCTCGAGGCGCAAGCTCCTTCGATACGCGTCGAAGGAATTCCGGCCATCCCCAGTGCGGTAGAAACGAAGGGCGCCAGATGGTTCTGCCCCACGAACGACGGTCCGGCAAAATTCCCCAGGTAAAAGGCCTCGACCTGCGCCGGTTGCATGTGCGCATTCGCCAGACACTTCTTTCCCGCCTCCACCGCGAGGGAGCGCAAATCCCGATCGGCAAACGCTCCGAAGGGCGTCTTCCCGGTCCCCGCCACGATTACCTTTCTCATAATTCCAGCTTAACCTGCCGAGTACCGGATGCTGCGCAGCCGCCTTGTCGGGTGGATCGCGCTGTCGTCGGCCTCTCTGGGCACGTTCGCCGGGTTGCCATACTCGTGGCGCAAACTCTGGTTCACTCGATGTCGACTTATATCTGCTTCATTTTCAGCAAACTAGCTATCACACCCAGCTGTTTGACCGCACTCCGCGTGAGACATTGAAATCAGGAAGGCGGCGTGCGTGCCAACCAGCCCGCACCGGAGACTCACGAAAGTATTCCAAATGAGACTAATCCGGGACCCGCAGGAACCCCTGGCGAGCCCGTGTCACCTGAGTTTTTGCCGCACTTGCCCAAGGATTTCCAACGAGATAACGGCTTTTTTGTTTGCAAGGGTTTTCGAGGTCTGCTACTATCGAACTGGCAGAGATCGGAACCCTCCTTTTGAAGTACAATCCAAACAACGGAGTAAACTAAACCACTGAATGAGCTTTACTGTTTTTCTTGGCAACCTACCCATGTGGGTCACCGCCGACGATATTAAGCAATGGCTGGCGGCTGACGACCTGGTCGCGGATTCTGTTAAGGTCATCCGCAACCACGAGACGCAGGAATCCAAAGGATTCGCGTTCGTAGAAGCGCCCACGCAGGACGAAATGCAGGCGATTATTCGCCGTTTCGACCGTGCGCCGCTGGAAGACAAACTGCTCCGGGCCAATCCCGCGCAACCTTCCAAGGGCAAAAGTGCACCACCAACGCCACAACAGGCATCACCCGGCCGGGAGCAGCGAACCATCGGCCGCCCAGGAGGTAACGGCAGCGGTAACGGTAGCAGCGGCGGCAGCGGCAGCGGTAAGCCAAAGCGGCGCGAGCGGGATCATGAACCCAAAAGCGCTTTTGCAACTGAGCTGGCAAACTCGCTGGCGAAGTAATCGGTCCCCACACCTGTGCGGAGCAGGCACACCTGCTCTCCTTCCATCCATTCTGTTTTCTGTCGCTTGGCGCATGGCATCCGCTGTGCTTCCCACGATTTATATGACACTCTTCGGGGTACGAGCCTCCTGTTATCTGGCGGCTCTGTTATCCTGTTACGCCGCGATGCCAGTTGCGGCCGGACAGGGATTCTTAGCGCCGGATGTGGCAGCGGAAGCCAACGCCAATACCCAATACGTCATCGAAGCGATTGAGGTGAGCGGTGAAACCGGAGTGAGACTGAGCCGGTCACTGGAAGCGACTTTCCACCGGTTGATCGGTACGCACTTCGATCCGGAACAGCTTGAAGAACTCGCCCGGCAGATGCGCAAAGAACTTCACCTCAAATCAGTCACGCCGCATCTGATCCGCGGGAGCCGCTCGGACACCGTCCGGGTGGATTTCGAAGTCCACCGCCGGTCCATCGTCTTTGACGTTACGCTTCCCAGGTTCCTCTACCATTCGAGGCAGGGATGGAGCGCGGAAGGAACTGCCAGTACCACCATCGCCCACGACAACCATCTCAGCTTCGGGCTGGTCAGCGACGGGGATGCCCTCACGGAACGTTTCGCCGGCACTGCCGCCGTCTACGAAAACACCCATGTGGGCACCGACCGCGTACACCTGAGCTTCGAATTTGACGATCTCCACGAGGAATGGAATAATGCCACCGTTCAGGCTATCGCCAGAGATCCCAAAGCTCCCCAGACGTACCGCGCCCGCCGCAATTTTCAGCCGACCGTAACCGTAGTCCTGGCTCGTCCCTTCACTTTCCAGGCCGGCGCCAGTTTCCAGCAACTGGAGATGCAACCGGTCAGCATGCTCTCCGGCCCGTCCCTTTCGGGCGCTTCAGGCGGCAACACCGACTCTGCCAATGCGTTGTTTGCCACGCTGCGCTTCCATCGCCAGTTCGAGGATACCGACCAAACCCGGGATATCGCCTTCGATTACGACATCCGCACCGCCAGTCATGCGCTTCACAGCGACTACACCTATACGCGTCAACATTGGGACGTAGCGTATACTGTGACGAGAGGCAATCAGACGTTCCTGGACGAGTTTACGGGTGGTTTCATTTCTGGAGATGCGCCGTTCTTCGAGCGCTTTGTAGTCGGTACCAGCTCTCTGCTACGTGGTTGGAATCGTTACGAAATCGATCCCCTGGGAGGAACCCGTCTGGTCCATAACTCCGTCACCTACCGGTACCGTCTCCCGTGGCTCACCGGCCAGATTTTTTACGACGCCGGATCACTTTGGCACGGGTCGGGAGATTCCAGTGTCCGCCATTCGGTGGGTGCCGGCGTCATCCGCAGCATTTTTACACTCGCAGTGGCTTTTCCATTGCGGGATGGCCATATGGACCCCGTATTTATGGTGGGCATGAACTATTAGATGAATCACATCATCCGGAGATGGTGGCTTCTGGCATTTGCCGGCGCGCCGATCGTGGTGGGTCTCACGGCTCAGGCGCTATCCGTGCGCGTCGACAACGATTATCTCCGGGTGAGCGCACCCAACTTGCATTTTCTGAAGGATAAACCGCTGGATCGCATACGGGATGGCAACACGGTTGGTTATCTCGGACAGCTTACCGTTTTGAACGGACCGGGACCGGATGCGACGGTACAGAGCCGGGCAGTTGCCCGTTTCGCCATCAGCCACGACGTTTGGGAAGAACCCAATGCCGGTTTCAGGGTGACTCTCGTCACCCCGGGCCTGCATGACAAACCGTCCGCCAAGAGGCTGAGCAACATCGCCGCCGAAGCCTGGTGTCTGGAGCAGCTCAAAATCGACCTGGTGCGTGTTCCCGGCGATCGCCCGATTTGGGTTCGTCTCGAAATACGTTCGGAAAACCAGAAGGAGACCGCCGGCATTATCGACACGCCGGGCATCAGCCTGAACAAGCTGATCGAGGTGTTCAGCCACCCGATGAAGGACGAGCAGGTACATCTGATCGAGCAGATTGGTCCCGTAAAGGTTGAAGATCTACGGAAATCGCACTTATGAACCGTCTGCGTAACAAACTCGTGCTGCTGTTCCTCGGCGCCACGATTGTGCCGGTTCTGGCTACCGTAGTTCTGACCATGGCGCTGTTCAACCTCAGTCTGACGCCGGCCCGCGATCTGGACGGAATCTCGCGCGCCATCGAGCAGACCGGTAAAGAGTACTACCAGCAGGCACGGCGCAGCCTGCGCAGCGAAGCGCTTACCGGCGCTATCCCGCCGCTGCGTTTCGACCTCGCCAATCGCGGTAGCTGGTCCGAACCGATGAACGAATTCTGGGACAGCGGAGAGGCCGAGCAGATCAATCTTTCAGGAGACTCCGGTAACCGCCTGGAGTTCTACCGCCGCGACCCGGCGGGTGTTTCCGTCTATTCCAAACTGCTCCCGGTGGGCATGGAATCGCTCTCGGAGCAGTATCGGAAGGCGCGCGCGCTGGTGGAGAAAAGCGAGACCCACAACCTGCGCGGCTTCACCTGGGTTTACATCCTCCTCACCGCCCTGATCTGGATGGCTTCGGCCGGGACTTTAGTCTACATCGCGAGCCGCTTCAGCCGGCCAGTGGAACAGCTGACCGCGGGTTTGCAGGGTCTGGCCGCGGGCAACTTCGATACCCGCATTGAGGTCTTGCGCGACGATGAGGTCGGCCGCGCGACCGAAGCTTTCAATCATACGGCGCGCCAACTCCAGCAGAACCGCGACCGCCTGGTGTACCTGACGCAACTTGCCAGTTGGCAGGTCCTGGCCCGCAAGATGGCCCACGAGGTCAAGAACTCACTCACTCCCATCCGCCTGACCGTGGAAGAGATGGTGGCGCGCGGACGCAGCGAAGCGTCGGAACCCAACCGGGTGTTTCTGGAACAAGCCGCGCAGATCGTGGTGGACGAAGTCGAGGCCCTGGGACGAAGAGTGCGGGCGTTCTCGGAACTGTCCTCCGAACCCCCCGTGCATCCCGCCACGCTCGATATCAACGCCGTCCTGGAAGAGCGCATTGGCTTTCTCAAAACGGCGCATCCCGAAGTCAGCTACATCGTCCACCTCGCGGAGAACACGCCCAGCGCCGTAGCCGACGAAGATCTGGTGAAGAGCATTCTGGTTAATCTTCTTGAAAACGCCGCCGAGGCTGCGGGCACCGGCGGCCGGATCCTGGCATTCACCAAGGTGGTCGAAGGCCGTATCGCCATAGAGGTCCACGACTCCGGCCCGGGGCTGAGCGAACAGGCGCGAACATCGCTTTTCCAGCCCACCATTTCATTCAAGAAGCGCGGCATGGGCATCGGACTCTCGATCGCCCGCAAAGGCGCCCTGCTTTCCGGAGGCGATATCCACCTGATCGATGGAGAACTAGGAGGCGCAGCCTTCCGGGTGATCCTGCCGGCCGCGTAAAACTCCGTGGGGCAGACCATCGTTTCCTGTGGTCTGCCGGCTGCGCAGCAGCCATTTTTCGAGAGCCGCTCTGACCTCAACATGAAACGCATCTACATCGTAGACGACGAAGAGAACATTGGCCGGTCCCTGCGCATGATTCTGGAGCGCGAGGGCTACGCAGTCAATATCTTCAGGAACGCCGGCGACTTCCGGCGCTTTCCCGAAGCGCCCCGCGGCGACGCCTATATTTTCGACGTCAGGCTCCCGGACGAGAGCGGTATCGACCTGCTGCGCTGGCTGCAGCAGCTTGAAGTTCCGGCGCCGATTATCATGATTTCGGGCCACGCCACCATCGCCGATGCCGTCGAAGCTACGCGCAGCGGCGCTTTCGACTTCCTCGAAAAGCCGCTCAGCCGTGAGCGCGTCCTGATGGTGCTCAAGAACGCCACCACGCAGAGCAACCTGCGCGAGGAGAACAAACGGCTCAAGGAGATCGTCGGAGCGAGTTCCAGAATGATCGGGAACAGCCCGGTGTTCCTGCGCGCCGTAGAGCAAGCCGTCATGGCTGCGCGATCCGACGCCCGCGTGCTGATCATCGGCGAATCCGGAACCGGCAAGGAACTGCTTGCCGCGCACATCCACCAGAACAGCCCGTTCGCCGGCGGTCCGTTCATCAAAGTCAACTGCGCGGCCATCCCGACCGAACTGATCGAGAGCGAACTCTTCGGCCACGAGAAAGGGTCGTTCACGGGAGCGGCCAGTATGCGGCGCGGCAAATTCGAAATGGCCGACAACGGCACGCTGTTTCTCGATGAAATCGGCGACCTGCATGCCGGATCGCAAGCCAAGCTCCTGCGCGTGCTGCAGGAGGGCGAGTTCCACCGCGTCGGCGGAGAACAGACCATCCGGGTCTCGGTGCGGGTGGTCTCGGCCACCAATCGCGATCTCAGCGCGCTGGTCGCACAGGGCAAATTTCGCGAGGATCTCTACTACCGGGTCAGCGTAGTCCCGATCCGGGTTCCCTCGCTGCGCGAACGTCCTGGCGATATTCACCAGCTGGCTAATTATTTTCTGGATGACTTCTGCTCCCGCAATAACTTTCGCGCCAAGACCATCGGTGCGGAAGTTTATCCCCTGCTCGAAGCCTATTCGTGGCCCGGCAACGCTCGCGAGTTGCGCAACGTGATCGAGCGCATGGCGATTCTCACGCCGGAAGAGGTGATTCCGACGTCGTCGATTCCGATCGAAGTGCGGATGGAGCGCGAGAGCGGCCCGCGTTCCACCGTGCAGCAGGCCCGGGAGTCGGCCGAGCGCGATCATCTGTTGCGCGCGCTGGAGGAATCTAACTGGAATGTCTCCGGAGCCGCACGCGTACTCGGTATGGAGCGGACCAATTTGCATAAGCGCATCCGGGCCCTGGGGCTGACCCGCGCCCGTTAACCCCGGCTGTCACCCGTGGGGCAGACCATCGTTTTCTGTGGTCTGCCGGGTTTTCCGTGATCTGCCCGGCACCGTGCGCTAGAATACGGGTTCGTCGCATGAAGCACCTCGCCATATTCTTCTTTTCCATCGCTCTATTTGCGCAACACGCGCCGGCGCCCCCTGCTGCCGAGCCCGCGCCCGCACCATCCGGACCACCTCCCAAATTCTTCATCCAGGCCTCCGATCCGCAGTTCGGGATGTACGCCAAAGACGCCAATTTCGTGCAGGAAACGGCCAACTTCGAGTTCTTCATCGCCAGCGTCAACCGGCTCAAGCCTCAGTTCGTGGTGGTTACCGGCGACCTCACCAATAAGGCCGCCGATGCCGATCAGATTGCCGAATATCATCGCATTGCCAATAAGCTCGACCCATCGATCAAGCTGTACAACGTCCCCGGCAACCACGACGTAGGGAACGAGCCCACGCCTGAGTCACTGGCTAAGTACCGCAAGATCTGGGGTCCCGACTACTACACGTTCGACTATGACGACATGCGCGGCATCGTGCTCGACTCCAGCCTGATCCAGGCGCCCATCAACGTACAGAGCGAAGCCGGCAAACAAGAGCAGTGGCTTCGCGAGCAACTCGCGAAGGCGAAGCCTGACGGCAAACGCATCGTCATCTTCCAGCACATCCCGTTCTTCCTCCAATCAGCGGACGAGCCGGATCAGTACTTCAACATTCCCAAACAACACCGCAGCCGCTATCTCGCGCTCCTCCACGAGTACGGAGTCCAGTACGTCTTCGCCGGACATTACCACCGCAACGCCGAAGGCCGCGACGGCGACCTCGACATGGTAGTCACGTGCGCGGTGGGTATGCCGATCGGCCCGGATCCATCGGGCTTCCGGATCGTGCGGCTGGACTCCATGCTGCATCCCTATATCAGCCTGGGCAACATACCCAACCAGGTCACGGCCAACTTGAAGTGAAGGCCGTTTCCCGCGATCGCTGGCAAGCGTCACAGCGCCTGGAACTGGACTTCTGGAAGCACTGGACGCAGGCCGCGCCTTACCAGAATCTCGACATCCCGAAATACTGGACGGAGGAACTCGCGCGCTTCGGCTACACGCGGGATCTGTTCCGCGGGCGCCGCGTGCTCGACATCGGATGCGGTCCGTACGGGCTCATTCACTTTCTGGATAACGCCGTATTGCGTATCCGCATCGACCCGCTCCTGCCTCAGTACGAGAGCAAAATGAACTTGCCTGAGCCTCAGCTTTCACTATCCGCTTTGGGTGAACATCTCCCGCTGGCTTCGGGTTCGGTCGATGTCGCGATCTGCTTTAATGCTCTGGATCACATGTGCGATCCCGGAGCCGCTCTCCACGAGGTGCACCGCGTGCTGCGTCCTGGCGGGACGCTGCTGCTCATGATTCATACCTTCCCTGGCTGGACCCGGCCGTTCTTTTGGGTCGACCGGCTGCATCCTCATCATTGGACTGCTTCCGGCTTTGCTGCCCAGGTGTCTCAAGTGTTTCGGATTGAGCATATGGAGACTTGCCATCGCAAGTTCGAGGTGCCTGTCTCCAAGTGGATACTTCCCTCCAGCTGGAAATATCTGGCCGGAAATCTGGTAGTTGCCGGCACCTACGTGCTGGCTCGGCGGACAGACTGAAGATGCACTTCCGCGCCACCCTCGCCAGTCCAGTGTTTGCGTTGGTGGGGCAGGCGGTTTCGCCTGCCTCGGCCGCTGGCGGCCGAAGTCCGTCACACAACCACCGAGCTCCAGCCACGACGCGATAGATCGATGTAGATGACCAGGCCTCCTATAGCTGCCGCTGTCAGCAAGCCCAGGCCCAGGAGCGTCTCTCCCAGGATCAACTTCCCGGAACCAAACAGCGCGCCATAAATGAGGACACAGCCGCAGACCCAATCCAGGGCATTGTGCCAGCCGTCCTGCGACGGGTGCACGTCCGGGGCCAGCGCCGCAACGCGCTTCCATCCCAGGAGGCTGGGCCTCGTCCGTCGATAAAAGCTGACGAGCACGTCGTCTGCCTCCGGCCGGGTCAGCAGGGTTACGGTCAACCAACCGAGCGTAGTCACCGCGACCGTGATAATCATGAGCCATGCGAAGTCGAGCGGACGATCGCTATCGAGGCCGTAGACGGTTTGCAGTATCACCGAAATGATGGACGCGAAAATCATGGCCGAGATCTCGCTGATGGCGGTGATCCGCCACCAATACCAGCGCAGCATCAGCACGGGTCCGGTGCCCGCGCCAATGACCAGCAGCCATTTCCAGGCGCCCGCAATCGAGCTCAGATAGAACGTCACGACCGCCGAGATGACCGTGAGCAACACCGTAGCCCATTGCGAGACGTGCACGTAGTGGCGCTCATTGGCGTCGGCGCGGATGAAGCGGCGATAGAAGTCGTTAACGATGTAACTTGCGCCCCAGTTGAGCTGGGTAGCGATGGTGGACATGTAGGCCGCCGCGAAGGCTGCCAGCATGACGCCGCGCAGCGAGGCCGGGAGATAAGCGATCATCACGCGGATATAGCCGGTCTCGGGGTCGGCGAGTCCGGGGAACAGCACCAGCGACGCCAGCGCGGTTATGATCCAGGGCCACGGACGGATGGCGAAGTGGGCGATGTTGAACCAGAGAGTGGCCAGCAGCGAGTTCTTCTCGTCCTTGGCGCAGAGCATGCGTTGCGCAATGTAGCCGCCGCCGCCGGGTTCCGCGCCGGGATACCAGGTGGCCCACCAGTTCATCCCGATGTAGACGAAGAAGGTCATCATCGGCATCCATGGAGAGTGAAAATCGGGGATGAAGCTCAGGACCGATCCGGAGCCGCCGGGAGCGACGCCGTGAAGTGCGTCGATCGCCGCGAGCTTGAGTTTCAGTGCGGCCATTCCACCGCAGGCAGCCACGGCCGCAAACGCCAGCACGATGACCATGGTCATTTTGATCGCGAACTGAAACAGGTCGGTGACGAGCACGCCCCAGAGGCCGGAGAGCGTCGAGATGAACGAGGTGACGGCGATCAGGCCGATGACGATGCCGAGCGCCTCCAGGCGCGTGACGCCGAGCACCAGCATGAGAATCTTGACCATGGCGAGGTTGACCCAGCCGAGGATGATGCAGTTGATGGGGATCCCGAGATAGAGGGCGCGGAAGCCGCGCAGGAAGGCGGCGGGCTTGCCGGAGTAGCGGATCTCGGTGAACTCGATGTCGGTCATGACGCCTGAGCGGCGCCAGAGGCGGGCGTAAAAGAAGACGGTCATCATCCCGCTGGCCACGAAGTTCCACCACAGCCAGTTGCCGGCGATGCCGCCCATGGCGACCATGCCGGTGACGGCGAGGGGGGTGTCGGCGGCGAAGGTAGTGGCGACCATGGAGGTGCCGGCCAGCCACCAGGGGATGTTGCGCCCCGAGAGAAAAAATTCGCTGACGTTTTTGCCCGCGCGAGCCTTGTAGTAGAAGCCGATACCGGCGTTGATCACGAAATAGAGAGCGATCCAGCACCAGTCAAGATAGGTTAGTTGCAATCATACTCCCGGGCTTCCGAAGGCTTCCGTGGGGCAGACCATCGTTTTTCGTGGTCTGCCCGGCTGCGCCAGCAGCCGAACTGCCAGTATAGCCTTCGACGCGAGCGAGCGTCTATCTCTCCAGAAAATGCGGCCAAACTTCGCTCGCGGCGATAACGGCGCTAGCCTCAGACACACTGGACCCCGGGTAGCGGCTATCTTCTTCCGTACCGTCGGCCGGAAGGAGCGCTATGGTGGGAACTGCCTCCCCCGAATCGCTGGCCCGAACCGCCGCTGCCGGGAGATCGTCCGAACTGGTGTCCGTGGTCGCTGGACGAATTGGACGAGGATGGCGCGGCCGACTGCCCGCTGCCGTAGCCCGAGCTTCGATAGCCGCTCCCGTTCTGATTCCTGTACTGCGAAGTGCTATAGCCGCCGCCCCGGTTCATGTACCGGCTGTTGGCATAGCTATGTTCCGTGAACGTCCCGTGGGTGCCATACTTCGGCGCCGCTGGAGCTTGTGTACTCGGCCCCGAATACCCCCCGCCAGAGTAGCCTCCGCCGTAATAAGTGGTGCCGCTGCGCCGCGCCGACCAGTAGCCGTCGTACTCATAAGACGGCACCGGCATGTAGTGGTGGTTCCACAACACTTCCCGCAACAGCAGATACTCCGGCAGCCATGTCCAGACCGAAGTGCCGTTATGCTGCTCCCAATATCCGTATTGATTCTGCTGTCCCGGCGGCGCCATGTAGGCGAACCCCGGTGGCTGCGGCACGGTTTGCACTTCACTATCGTACGCGCCGGCCGGTTTGTGCTCGATCGTCATTCCGATGTCGTTGTCGAGCGACGCGTAGGTCGACTCCGGAATGTTCACCCACTGCTCCTGAGTGTTCGTCTGGTTTTGATGATTCTGCACATCGGTGATCTCCGTCCGAACGGTCTTCACCTTTTCTTTGGCCGTCAAATCATCCCCGTGCGGAGGTTCGAGGTCGACCAGCACCTTGTCGTAGGAAGTGTAAAGCTGGCCGGCCAGTTTTCGGTCCAGCTCCGGCTCGGCGGCGAGCGTATCGAGCTTCCGTTCGGCGCTCATCAATGCGGCGTAGTCCGGCTTCGCGCCGCCGCTTGGAGACGCTGCCGCCTGGGCATCCTTCCAAGCCGCTTCGGCTGCCGGTTGCTCGGACTTCAGGCTGGCCAGCCGGGCATCGAGATCGGCTTTCTTTGCCGGCCAATCCTGCGCGGCCTTCTCGAGGACGGCGGTCACTTTGGATACGTCAGCGGACCGCACCTGGTCGTAGTCCGCCTGCATGTGTTTGAGGTGCTGCGGAGTATTGCGCTTGAGATCGAGCCACCGGTTGGCTTCGGTCTGAATCGCCACCGCATCCGCCACCGCGGCTTCGCGAAAACGATCCACGTCGCTAAACAGCGACATTCGCTTGTCCCGATGGTTCAGCCTTTCGAGATCCGCAAAGGCGTCATTCAGCTTTTCCTGGTCGGTCTGGAACCGGTCCCGCCAAGCCGCCGTGACATTCGCCGCCTTGAAGAGGTCCGGCTCCTTCTGGAGGTCGCTGTCTACTTCCTTGTGAATCTTGTCGACGCGGCTTTTGGCTTCGGCAACCTGGCGAGTCTCGGCGTCGATGCGCGGCTTCAGCGGATTACCGCAGCCGGCCAGCACGAGAGCGACGGAAATAGCGAAGACCCACCAGAAAACGTTGTGGATCAGGCCTCTGGCCTGCGTCGACTTCTGCCGCAGGCTGCTGGTGGCTGACATCTATTTTCCCCTGAATACAGTTACGTCCCCGGGATTCACTTTGTTCGATATGAACGCCGCGAAGGG
This sequence comes from Terriglobia bacterium, assembly GCA_963747535.1. Taxonomy (GTDB): domain Bacteria; phylum Acidobacteriota; class Terriglobia; order Bryobacterales; family Bryobacteraceae; genus CAVVFX01. Next base: position 187,708 of record CAVVFX010000019.1, on the reverse strand, counting down.
CTCGCCCTCGTATTTACGGATTTGCAGGAAACGGTCGCCGTCCTGCTCCTGGAATTCCCAGCAGTAAAACCCCGTCCCTTCGGACTGCTCGCGGTGGAACAGACCCACTTCGCGGCTCCATCGGAACAGCCAGAACTTCCCGTCGAAATCGAAGAAGTCCGCCGGATTCTGGCGTTCATCCATCGACGCCAGATCGTCTTCGCTGAGCCCGAACTGGTCGAGCGTGAGGGTGCGGCCGTCGAACCAGCCGCGCACCTCCATGATGTCACCTGGGATGATCTCCAGGCGCACGCGTTTCTCGCCATAGGGTCCGGTGATCTCGTACCAGATCTTCTGTCCCGCCTCGAGCTGATCGCGGCGATCCACCGTGAAATTCAGATCGCTGAAGTCCGGACCGGCCGCGACGATCGAGAGACTATCGCCGGGCATCGCGTCGATAACAGAGAGGTTCGCCAGATCCGGCTGAGGATCTGGCGAACCGGAACTATGCTTGAAAAACATGGTTACTGCGCCCCACCCGACACATTAGCCGTATCCGGCACGGGCGCCGAAATGGCCCTGGGCGTAGACGGCGGAGGCAGCGCGCGCTCGCGTTTGAGCGCTGCGAGTTCATCGTCGACGCTGTGCCCTTCCAGTTTGGCGAATTCGGATTCGAGCTCATGGTCCTCGCCCGTCGCCGCGATCTGGTTGAAGGCCTTGGCCGTCGCTTCTTCACGCGCCACGGATTCTTCGAACGTCCCCAATGCGGTGAATGCGTTGTTGGCATTGCCGGCGCCGGCCAGAGCTTCCGCAACTTTGCGCTGCGCCGTGGCGGCATTCTTGCGCGCCACCAGCGTGGTAGCCGTGCGCTCTCCCTCGTCGATCTTGCGCTTCAGTTCCCCAACCTGCTGCTTCAGCGTTTCGCTGGCAGCCCGGGCCTGGTCTACCGATTGCTGCAGCGACTGGACCTGCCGGTCCGACTCGGCCTTCTTCGCCAGCGCTTTCTTGGCGAGATCCTCGTTGCCGGCGTCCAGCGCTTTGCCCGCGCGGTCTTTCCAGTCCTGCGACTGACGCGTGTACTTGTCATATTCGGCTTCCAGGCGGTTGAAATTGCTCATCGCCTGGGCCGATGCCTGCACGGCCTTGTTCAATTCCGTGCGCATGTCGAGGACCGTCTGTTTGACCGTCGCTTCGAATGTCGCATCTTCCACCGCGCTCATGCCCTGATTGGCCTGTCCACGCGCTACGCGGCCTGCACGTCCAAATAAGTCAGAAATGAATCCCATGTCGTTATGGCTCCTCGGAGAATGTCGGCTCTTACTTCGCGGCAGCGCCTACCAGGTCGCGAGCCGCAATCACGTCAACCAGCAGAAAATGCACGCAGGACAGAATATCGTCTTCATTATCCGGCCCCATGTCGGACAGCTTACAGAAGTTGTTCAACGCGATCGTCACGGTCCCGTCGGGCCCGTCGTAGAGCTGGAAATAAGAGGTGGAAATGCCATTCTCGCCGGCGAGCATCTTTTTCAGGATGTCCGGCGTGAGTTTGTCTGCCGACACGTTCATGCAGGGCAGAGTGAAGAACATGATGTCGCCTTCGAGCACCGCGTGAATGCTGATGCCGCTGCGCAGTTCGCGGATCTCCAGCACCCCCGGCCCGGCTTGAGATACATCATAGCCCTGCTTCGCAAGAAGCGCGGCTACTTGGTCGATTTGAGGTGAAACAGTGGCTGTCATAAAAGTTTCCCTAGGTGGCTACGCAGAATCTGTGAAGTTTGTTCCGAGCCTAGTATAACGTGCCTAAAGGTAAGCCGCTGAAGCCGAAGGGACTGTACGTTTGCCCCAGGTCCGGTGGGAGTACCAGGACGTTGTACTGTACGGCCTCGGACTCTACCTGGCTCAGGCTCATAGCGTTATCGAGAGCCGCCAACTGAGGTTGTTGCTGAACTGTGAGAACACTGCGGACCGTAGTAATCAGTTGTCCTGCCTGAGTTTTCTCATCGTTCTGGATCTGCGCAATGGCAATGTAGTCGGCGCCAAGCGCGGTCGTATCGATTGTCTGCGCAGCCGTCAGGGTTTGGATCGCGGACTGAAACTCCCGGATCTTCTGTGACTGGACGTTGACGTAGTCCCGATTAGCCTGGATAGCATTCTGGATCGCGGCACTCTGCGCGTCCGAAAGGTTAAAGTAGTTCACTAGCGGAGGCGGAACCTGAACGGGGGCGCCGGCCGAAGCGCTAGCGCAGACATTGGCGACCACGATCACGCCGAAGCCGCCGCTTCTCTGAATTGCTGAAGCCGGCTCCATGTCCACACTCTGCGCGTCCGACACCAGCGGTTGTAAGCGCGCAACACCCAACAGCGCATTGACGAGCGCCACCTGGGCCGTGCTCAGCACCGCCCCGACGTTCGTCTGCATTTGCGCGAGATGGGTGTTGTAATCGCGGCCGATCATCGCCATCTGCCCATAAAGACTGCCGACCACGCCAGGATCGGGCGAGGCCTTGGCCAGTTCGGCACTGACTTGCGACTGCAGGTCGTAATACAGATTCTCCTGACTGTGAGTGTATTGGTTGAACCCAATATTCAGCGAGTTAATCGCTTGAACCTGCGTTTCGGTGAGACTAAGATAGCTTGCCAGGTCGGACGGGATCGACTGCGGCGAGGCGATTCCCGCGGCGAAGGTGCCCACAACGAGGGCAAATACACATTTGTATCGCATCAGACTGAGCCTACCACGGGCATAAAATAGGAGTCGCCATGTACAGACGCGACATTCTCACGCTGGGCGGCGCTGCCGCACTGGCGGCGCGCGGAGCGGCACGCTCGTCCACGCAATCCGACTCCGAACACTTCTTCCAGGCCCGCACTTTCGGCGCCACCGGCAACGGCAAGACCAAGGACACCGCCGCCATCCAGCGCGCCATCGACGCCTGCACGCAGTCCGGCGGAGGCACCGTCTACGTCGCCCCAGGGACCTATCTCACGGGAACCCTCGTGCTCAAGAGCAATGTCAACTTTCATCTGGAGTCCGGCGCGACCATCCTCGGCAGCAAAGATCTGGCCGACTACAAACCGCTGGCCAACGAAGCCGGACCCAAGCTCACGGGCGACGCCAATGCCAAGCACCTGATCTTCGCCCGCGACGCGGAAAACCTCAGCATCACCGGCAATGGCCACGTCGACGGCCAGGGACCGTCGTTCTGGATCCCGAGCGGCCGGAAAATTCCACCGCCCGAAGACGCCTGGAAAGATGTCGCCACGTACGACTGGAAGCCCCTCGACCGTGCCTCTCCGATGGTCGAATTATTCAACTGCAAGAACGCGCGGGTCGAGGACGTGACCTTCGAAAACGCGTCCGGCTGGACCTTCCGTCCCATCGAATGCGACACCCTCGTCATCCGCGGTCTCAAGATCCGCAACCAGGTGATCGGCCCCAACACCGATGGCATCGACCTCACCTGCTGCCGCAACGTCTCCATCTCCGATTGCGACATCGCCACCGGCGACGACGCCATCTGTCTGAAGAGCGAGAAGCCTTACGGCGTCCTGGGACTCTCGCGCAACATCACCATCACCAACTGCGTGCTGACCTGCTGCTGCAACGGGCTGAAGTTCGGTACCGCGACCTTCGGCGGCTACGAGAACATCACCTTCACCAACTCCGTCATCCACAATGACGATGTGCCGCTCAATGCCCGCGTCATCAGCGGCATCGCGATCGAAATGGTCGACGGCGGCTGGGTGGATGGCGTGGTGATCTCGAACGTCAGCATGCAACGCGTCCGCACTCCGATTTTCCTTCGCCTCGGTGCGCGCCGGAAAGGAAATAATCCGAGCTTCCTGCGCGGCGTCATGATCGACAACGTGCACGCCACCGGCGCGATTCTGACGTCGTCGATCACGGGCATCCCCGGCTCCGACGTCCAGGACGTAGCCTTGAGCAACATCCGCATCGAGACCGGCGAGGGAGGGAAGCAGGAGTGGATCGATCGCAAGATTCCCGAGCAGATTCCCGCGTATCCGGAAGCCCGCATGTTCGGACGCTTGTCATCCTACGGCTTCTATTGCCGGCACGTGAGCGGGCTGCAGATGGATAATGTGCAAGTCACCTCCACCGTCCCGGACGAGCGTCCTGCGATGCACTTCGAAGATGTAAAAGGGCTGCGGCTCGCCAAACTGCAGGCCAGCGCTCCATCCTCCGATCAACCGGTCATGCGCATGGTCGACGTGCAGGATTGTCTGGTAACCGGTTGTGCCGCACCGGCAAAGTCGCGTGTCGCGATTGAGGTTCGTGGCGCAGGGAGTCAGGGCCTGCGTCTGCTGGGCAACGATTTCAGCGGCAGCACCAAAGCCGTCGCGCTGGCGGATGGTGCGACGGAAAGCGCAGTAGCGTTAGCCGGCAATCTAGGACCGACGCCGGCATAACACACGACCCGTGGGGCAGACCATCGTTTTTTGTGGTCTGCCGGCTGCAGAGCAGCCTCCGAACGGCGCTGTTACCGAAGAACCGGCTTCGGTCTGCCCCGCGGTTAGCGGCGGTTCAGCTCTTGAAGAGAGCCTGTGCGTTGCTTTCGGAACGGTTCCATCTGTCCTTGCGGCGGTGGGCATAACCGATGGCTTGCAGGACTCCAGTGATGAGCATGCATCCGAGCACCACCGCTACAAAGGGGATTCTCTGCTTCTCGATGGCCTGATATCCCAGAGCATGAACTCCACCCAGAGCGAACGCGGCGTAATTCCAACGCTGAAGCTGCTTCCAGCGTGGTGTGCCGAGCACCCGCAGAGCGAAGTCGTTCGAAGTTGCCAGCAGTAGAAGCACGACCAGCGCGCTGCACAGGCCCGTGTAGTTCGAAAACCCGAAGAGATCGTGACGCACGGAGATTACGTGTGATTCCCGGGGGCCATAGACGTAATAAAGCCACGGCCGGCCGCGCAGGTGTACACACTGGCCGACGACCGTATGGATCAGCGATAGAATACCTGCCCATATCCCTACGTCACGGCGCCAGTCGCTGGATATCGGCGTGCGCCTTCCTCGCAACAAGTTCCATGGCCCGATCAGCAGAGTCGTGGCCATGAATATCAGTGCCGGGTACGCGGTGGCAAAACTGAGTCTGCTAATGAGATCCCGAATCGGTCGCGCGACATAGAACAGAAATACGCCGGCTGCACTCAGGACGAGTAAGGGGAGGTGATGGATCAGCAGGCGGCGAATGAGCCGTTCCTTCTGAATGGTGGGCATGCTCATCCTGGTATATTTTTTACCCGGGCACGCGAACGCACCGGGGTCGCTTACCTTGCGCCCGACTCTGCCACACCGACCCCCTCTTCTGAGCCGTGATCGTAAATACTGGACCACATCGGTCGATTGCGGTCGATAGTTCTCAGCTTTACCCCCGCCGTTACGGCTCGCCGTTCTATTTCGGGTTGCTCGGGTATGGCCTCCGCCTGATGATCCTTGCCCATGTACTCATAGAAATAAAACATTTATCTATAAAAATGTTTTATTTGGCCTTCCGCCGATTTTTTCACAGCTTTTGAGGGAGCGGTCGCCTGCATCGCGCCGGGCCCGCTTTAGGCTCTCGGCTTTTATCCCTTCATAGCCGCGGATACTCTCAGGCAGCGCCAAGACTTCCGGCGCTGCCTTTCCCCCTAGCACCTCGTCAATCAGATCGCGATACCAGCCGATCAGCGACCGCTCTTCGCGGCGGTGCTGCGAATATCCAAATAGATCGAACGGCGTCCCGCGCAATACCTTACCGGCGGCCAAAATTTTCAGCGGGACCCGGAACCAGGGCCCAAACCGGACCTTCCTCTTGAGCCCGAGCGATCGCAGCAGAGGCGGATGCAGATTGTAGCTGATCGACTCCACGCCGTCCCACAGGGTGCGAGTCCGGGCCTCGAACGCAGGCTCGGTGAGCAGGCGCGCGACTTCGTACTCGTCTTTATAGGCCATCAGCTTGAAGAGATTGGCAGCCACCGTATCTGCGAGTTCGGGCCGGCCCTGGGCTACCCGGTCCACGACTTCGCGCCACGTGTTAGCCCAAGCCTCATTTTGATACGCGATCAACTCCTTGTAGTAATCGACCGCTTCACTGCCAATCGCATCCGAGTCGTCACCGTTCGTTCGCGATGCCACCGTAGGGCTATCGTAGTATCCGCGGCCGGCTGAAAACGCCTGCAGGTTGCGCTCGACGTCGACCCCGTTCAGCCGGATGGCTTCCTCGATGGACTCGGACCGGATGGGAATGTAACCACCCTGCCACGCGACGCCCACCAGAAACATGTTGACAACCAGGTGGGAGCCGAACAGTTCTTCGGCGATCCGCGAAGCATTCACCGTGATGTTGCGGCCCCGCACCGTCGAGCTTTCGATGGCGGCCAGTAGTGGATGCGCATCACACAGTTGATCATGACGGATGGCCTCCGATGTCTGCGTGACATCGGCGTTGATGACCGCGGCGGTTCGCTCGGGATTGGCGCACTTGAGGTTCTCAGGGCTGGTGGCGCCGAGGAGATCGAAGCCCAGAATGAGGTCGGCATTGCCGGCATTAATACGGGCTGCAAGTTCCGCGGGCTCGTGAGTCAGGATCAGGTGAGACACCACTGCGCCGCCTTTTTGCGCCAATCCCGTCTGATCCAACGTAACCACCGAAAGCCCGTCGATCGCTGCAGCCGTTGCCAGCAAAGCATTGATGGTGATCACCCCGGTCCCGCCAATGCCAGGTGAAAGAATCCGGTACACCTTGTCGAACGTGGGGCAGACCATCGCTCTTTGTGGCTTGGCTGGCTGTGCAGCAGACATTCGCGAGACCGCGCGCGCCCCGGCCTTCAGCTTCACTGTCACAAAAGAAGGACAGTCTCCCAGGCCGCAGGTATAGTCCTTGTTGCAGGACGCCTGGTGAATCCGCATCTTGCGGCCGAACGCGGTCTCGACCGGCTGCAGGCTCATGCAATTGGACTGCTTCACGCAATCCCCGCAGCCCTCGCAAACCCGCTCATTGATCACCAGTCGATGGACTGGCTCAGCGAGTTTCCCGCGTGACCGCAGACGCCGCTTCTCGGCCGCGCACTGTTGGTCGTAGAGAATCACACTCACGCCCTCGATCCCGGCCGCCTCGCGCAGCACCGTGGTCAGTTCGAGACGGTCGGCCACGTGAGCGATCGAAGCCCACTCCGCGTCCTTCGGATATGGATTCTCGGACAGGACGAAAATCTTACGCACTCCCATCGCTTGCAGCATGCGCGTGATCGCAGGCGGGTCCATGGCGTTGACCGAAGCCTGCCCGCCGGTCATGGCGACCGCGCGGTTGTAGAGCAGCTTGTAAGTGATGTTGACGCCCGCGGCCACGCTGGCTTGCACCGACAACATGCCGGAATGCAGGAACGTGCCATCGCCCAGATTCTGAAAAATGTGTTTGCGGTCGGCGAAGGGAGCGATACCGTTCCAGGGCGCACCCTCGCCGCCCATCTGGGTGATCCACTCGAACCCGCGGCCTGCGTCCTGGAGCATGATCGCCATTCCATGGCAGCCGGTTCCACCTCCCGCGATCTCACCCGGCGGGACGATCGTCGACCGGTTGTGGGGGCATCCGGAACAAAAGTTGGGAACCCGCTGCGTCAACGTCTCGTCAGGCAGCCCATCGTTTTTTGTGGTCTGCCGTCCGGCCGTCCCGAAACCCAGCAAAACCGTAATCATATCCGGGTCTAACTCCCCATGCGCCGGGAACCAGGGATCACCCTTCGCGTCTTCCTTACCAATCACCAAAGGCCGAACCGCACGGTTGTACAAAACATCGCGGATCTGAAACTCGAGAAAACTACGCTTTTCTTCGACCACGATAAGAGTCTCGAGCCCCTCGGCGAATTCGGCGGTGAACACCGGCTCGACGGGGTAAGTTACCGCATATTTGGCAATGCGAATCCCACGCGCGACGAGTTCATCCGCCGTGATGCCGCAATCCGCCAGCGACTGCATCAGATCGTAGTAAGCCTTGCCGGCCGACGCGATACCGATTCGCGCCCCAGCCTTCGCCCCATGCCATCGATTCAGCCGGTTGGCGCGAGTCCACTGTTTGGCGGCGTCCAGGCGCCGCCGGTTCATCTCGTACTCCATCGGCAGCGAATAAGGGGTAAGCAGACGGTGGTCGTTGAACTTCTGATAGCCCGCCGGACTCACGAACTCTGGTGCGTCCGGATCGACGCTCACCGTGCCCCCGCCGTCGCAGATGTTGGTCACCATCTTGAGCCCGGCCCACGCGCCGGTGTAACGCGAGAGCGCGATTGCCGCGAGCCCGTAATCGAGGACCTCCTGCGTGTTGCCGGGAAACAAGGTCGGGATGCAGAAGTTCATCAGGCTGAAGTCGCTCTGATGCGGGATGGTGGAACTCTTCGCCGTATGATCGTCGCCCGCGAGCACCAGGGCCGCGCCACTGCCGGCTGCTCCGGCAAAACCTGCGTGGCGAAGAATGTCGCTGGAGCGATCGAGTCCGGGCCCTTTGCCGTACCAGATGCCGACGATGCCGTCCCATTTGCTGCCATTGACGACATGCTGGATCTGGCTGCCGAAGATCGCGGTAGCGGCCAGGTCCTCGTTAACGCCGGGCTGAAAGTGGATCCCAAGATCCGTAAGCAGCGATCCCGCGCGCCGGAGCGCCATGTCGTAGCCGCCCAGCGGAGAGCCCTCGTATCCGGAAATATAAGCTGCAGTCTTGAGCCCCGCTCGGCGGTCGCGGCGCATCTGGTCGAGCGGTAGACGCACGATTGCCTGAATCCCGGTGAGATATACGATCCCGCGCTCGATGGTGTAGCGATCGTTGAGTTGCACTTCTGCGTCTAGGATAGCTTGGCTCGCTCGCTAGCGTGTGATGCAGTGTTGTAGTTGGTCATCTTTCCGAAAAGGTGAACCCCGCAAAATCCGAGGCGCGGATACGGCGTTCCGGTAGCTCGAGCAGCGCCTCCGTCGCTCTGGTCGTAATACGGCGCGCTCGGAAAGAGCGTATCGTGGCTCTGACCCCGCGGCCGGATTTGCCGGCTTGGTTAGCTACCGATATTGGAGATAACGCCCGTCGTACCGGTGAAACCTACGTCGCGTGCATTCGCCTTGCGTACACGATCATGCTGAGAAGGAGACCCATTCCGAGTAGCGTGCCGGTACTCGCCTCGGGAGTCGAAGAAATGGACACGTCATTCGCATCTAACGTTACAGCGCCATTGCGCGCCAAGGCCTGCCCGTCCAAAATGTCCGCGCCGGTATTTAGGGTGATACTTGTTAGCGCCAGAATACTTCCTATTAACGCTGTATTGGTTCCCAGAGATGCCGAACTGCCAACCTGCCAAAAGACGTTATCATCTTGACCGCCGTTAATGACAACAACAGATGAGTTGCCGGCAGTCGTCAATGTGCTTCCGATCTGGAAAAGGAAAACGGCATTCGGATCGCCTTGCGCGTCCAGCGTGAGCGTTCCCGTCAATTGTGCCGACGACGAGAAGAAATAGACTCCCGGTGTAAGGACGAGTCCACCGAGGTCCTGACCGGTTAAGTTGGCACTCGGCACTTCGCCTGCCGCAAAATTGTAAGCCGTGGTCAGATCAACCTGAGCCTGCGCCGCCACTCCGTCCCCAGCGTGCACCGTGAACGGAGGGATTATGGTCCCAGGAGGAAAACCAGTGATTGCAGTCCCCGGCGAAACACCGACATTTCCATCGATCGCGGATGGACCGGTATTGGTCACGGTCGTTCCTGCGAGAACTGCAAAGGAACCTGCTGTTCCGAGATTGACGTCGATTGCGTTAGCAAAAGCGGTCAATGTCCAAAATGAGAGAACTACCAAACCAATGCCGTGTGCCTTCATTACTTATTGCTCCTAACTATTAATCACGTCGCGATGAGTCCGCTACACAGCTCTATTCAAACTAAACGTTAGACTGTTTTGTCCAGGGAATAATATTCAGAGGAGTTTTTACTTTAAAGAAGTTTTGATTGAATAATGCTAGCCACGATTTTAGCATTTATTTTGATACGTCGAACCTATATCTTTTAGACATCAATGATTTATATCTTTTAGGTATCTAAATGACGGATTGCACGGCTGATCAAATCCGGCAGGGATATTCTAGTGGACTTCGCTTCGTGAGTCTGGTCAAAAGTGCTCACGCGGAGTGAATAGCAATATTTTCCCGCCAATGTCGCTGCGGTTTGCCCGAACCCGCCCTCCGCCTGTTTCGACTCAGTAGAACAACCCAAGACCAACGAATAGACCGAGCTTGCGAAACTACACGCTTTGCGCACGACACTGAGGAGTGCGAGCGCCTCGTCTCGTCCCAGCGGGACGCACTTCCACACCGCCTCTTCCGGTTCCTCCTGACTACCGCTTTTGGCGCCTTCGCGGGCGGAGTGACGAACGTCATACAGATCCCTCTGCGGGTCTGCTGGTGCCCGTCGCTTCGTTCAAACGGGGATATGGGACATTGATCCTCCGTAGTCCAGCATTTACCAAGCATGCCGGTGTAAACGGCTGCTCTGATCCATTCGTTAAATCCGAAAGCTGAACTGATCTTATTGCTGACTGTCAACTGACGTTAACTACGTGTCAACCTGTCAACCAGTTTTTCGCCCAGCGCGCGAATTGCGCATTGAATGCCTGCGCGGCCGGAGGTCGCTGGACACCTTGAGATCGGGCCGCGGCCTGCATTGAGGGCGTCCACTGCGCACAGAATTAGCCATCTCACATTGCGGTGACGCCGCCTGCCGAAAATGTTTGCTAATGGTTTCAACTCCCTGCAGCCATCTCCTCGGCGAATTCCGCAAACCATCGTTTACGCTGGAATCAGATGAGGAGAAGTGTGACCAATCTGATCCAGACTACATTCTCGGGACTGACCCCGGCGCCTGGTCTCTTGTGCAAACTCCGAATTCGTGCACAAAAATGCACAATGCGCCGCACAGCCGCATCCGGTCGCCTCACCGTAACTTACACAAACCGCACCGCCTTATCGGAAATTGGCTTCGATTCGCAAAAACTGCCCGACCCGCTGGGGCGCAAGGGGACCGCAAACAAAATGATAATAAGGTACATGGATTTATGACCAGACGAGCCTTCACGAGTCTGCTCGCCGCCTCTTCTTGTGCGACAGACTTGAGTCTGTCAGCGGCAACGCAACCCGACGAACTGCGTCCCACCATCGCGCAATCAGACCTGACCTACGACAAGCCCGCGCCGCGTAGCGAAGCCGGCATCCCCATCGGTACCGGCCGTATGGGCACGCTCGTCTGGACCACCCCATCGCAACTGCGCATGCAAATCAACCGCGTGGACGTGTACAGCAGCAACTGCGAAACCAACAGTTTCTTCGAGCGCAACCAGGACTACTGCGGCGGTTGCGCGTATGTCGATATCGAATGCGGCGACGAAGCCTTTCCGGACTCCGGCTTCCTGCAACATCTCTCGATTTACGATGGTCTGCTCGACGTCAACGGTCACCGACTCATCGCCTGGCAAAACGACGATGTCATCGCAGTCGAAGGCCAGGCATCCGCGATCCGACTTCGCATGTTGCGTCTGGCCAAAGTCCAGACGCGCAGCCACACCGCGACCTCCGAGTTGCGTATAGCAGGCGATCGCATCGCCCTGACGCAGGAATTTCGCGAGGGGAATTATTGCTGCAAGTCGGCAGTCGCGATTGCCATTCTCGGAGGCCGCATGAACCCCGGGATTGCGAACGAAAGCGAGGTCCGGTTCACCACGGACGGACTCGCGGAACCCATCGTTGTGCTCATCGCATCCAGCGCCACGTTCGATCCGCAAGAGGATATACTTGCCGCGGCGATGCATCGCCTCGATGTCGCCGGAGCCAAAAGTTTCGCCGGCCTGGTCAGCGAGACTGCCGACTGGTGGCGGGCATTCTGGTCGCGAGGTTTCGTGCGTCTGAGCAGTCCCGATGGATCGGCCGGGATGGTGCAGCAGTTCTATCATTACTTCCTCTATCTGATGGCGTCGTCGTCGCGAGGCAAGTTTCCGCCGAAGTTCAATGGCATGCTCTGGAGCACCGGCGGTGACACTCGTGCCTGGGGTGCGCAGCACTGGTACGCCAATCTCAGTTGCTATTACGAAGCGATCCCGGCTTCCAACCGGTACGAACTGATGGAGCCCGTTTTCGACATGTACTCCGGCGCGCACGAAAATTGCGCCATCGCGGCCCAGCAGGAGTGGGGCAGCCAGGGCGCTTACATTCCGGAGACGATGTACTTCGACGGTCTCGAACGCATGCCCGACGACATAGCCGCCGAAATGCGCGAGCTCTATGTGCTGCGCAAGCCATGGAGCCAGCGGTCGGCAAAATTCATCGAGTATTCGCAGCACCGGCATCCGCACTCCAGCCGGTGGAACTGGATCCAGAAGGCCGAATGGGTCAACGGCCGGCTCATCGATACCGAGCGCGGATCGGGACCCTACGGACCGGTCAGCCACATTCTTGGAACATCGGCAAAGATTCCGTATCTCTACTGGCGGCGCTATGAATACACGCTGGACGTCGAGTGGCTGCGCGCACGCGCCTATCCGATGCTCAAGAGTGCGGCCGAGTTTTATCGCAACTTCCCAGGCCTCTCGAAAGAGAAGGATGGCAAATATCACATCCATAACGTCAACAGCAATGAGGGCATCTGGGGCGCGAGGGATACCGACGAAGACCTGTCGGCGCTGCGGGGACTATTGCCCGCGGCGATCCAGGCGTCGGAGATTTTAGGGGTCGACGTGCCGCTGCGCACGGCATGGCGTGACCTGCTGGCCAACCTGGCGCTGCTCGCCACGAGTGACGATCCCGATGCCATAAAATCACCTGACTATGCGGGTCCGCGCGTATGGGTACGGGGCCGGAAACCGGTGGTCGGAGGTACGGGTATGGGGATGCTTCCGGACGGCAACAGTCTGCCGGCGTGGCTCTTCGATCTCTGCAATGAAGATTCGCAGATGCTCGACATTGCGAACAACACGCTGACGGCCATGTTACGCGGAGACCCGGGCCCGAATACGCCCGTCGGGTTGCTCTCGAAAGTGCCGATGGCGGCTGCGACCCTGGGCCGAAGTGAAGCGGTGCGGTATCTGCTTCCCAATCAGCTTCGAACGTTGCCGGGACGCAGAGATTCGCCGGCACGTCCAAATATGATCATGCCGAACCGTATGAGCCTGCGGGAGGGAGTGCAAGCGACGGATGCCGAAGCCCCGGGACGAGCTGCAGAAGCCCTACATCTCGCCTTGCTCCAGAGCAAGCCCGTGATTCATCTGTTTCCCGCGTGGCCAAAAGACTGGGACGCGGAGTTCCTTTTGCTGGCGCGAGGAAACTTCCTGGTCCGTTCGGCGATCCGCGGAGGCAAAGTGATCAACGTAGAACTGGAGTCGAAGTCTGGAGCCGAGTGCAAATTGCAAAACCCTTGGGGCGAAAGCCCGGTAGTTCTCAAGCGCGAAGGCAAGACCGAATCCCTAACCGGCCCCATACTGCAATTCCCGACAACCAAAGGAGAAAAGATAGTGCTGAGCTCTACTTGAGCTTTCCCAACTCCTGCATCAACCGCAGCGCCTCTTTCATGTCGCCGCGTCGTTCCGCTTCCCGTATCTCATTCTTCAGTCGATCGCGCTCCGCAGTCAGATCGGTACGGCGCATCGAATCCAAACAGGCGAGGCCGTCTTCCAGACCCGGCGCCACGCCCTCGCGGAAGAGCGATTCAGAAAGCACCTGGCGATCCTCATCTTCCAACCGTCCATGCAACTGGGAAAAGTTAATGGGCGACCCGCTCGCGGCCAGCGCGAACAGAGCTTCGTAAATGCGCCGGGCAGGGGATGTCTTGACTGCCGGCAGTTCGGACAGTTGCGGCAGAATCTGATCGCGAGCCTCGGCGTTGGTCAGAAGCAGATTGAGCAGAATCCGATCCGTGTTGGGCAGCGGCTCGCGAATGCGCACCGGCTTCTCCCGCCGCTCCACGGCCATTTTGCGAAAGTTCTCCAGCACCAGCCCGCGTTCGATTCCGAGATACGACGCCACATCGCTGGCCACGGCCGCACGCTCCAGTTTGTCGGGAAGTCCCTGAATCGCCGGGAGCAGAAACTGGAAAATGGCGACCCGCGCTTCCGAAGTCTTTTCCGGATAGCGAGCCCGGGCGCGATCCGCGAGCCAGTAGAAATAAGTCTTAGCCGCTTTGACCCGCGCCTCGTACGCGTCCGCCCCACGCTTCTTGCAATACTCATCGGGATCGAGATCCTCGTCGAGTTCCATGATTCGCACATGCATCGATTCATCCAGCAGCAGCTTAATGGAGCGCTCGGCTGCATTCTCGCCGGCCGCATCGGGATCGAAATTCACCGTGATATTGCTGCTGTGGCGCTTCAACATCCGCACCTGGGCATCGGTCAACGCGGTCCCGCAACTGGCGACGACTTCCGTGACGCCTGCCGCGTAGACGCCGATCACGTCCATGTAGCCTTCGACGAGTATCGAACGGTCGCGCTTGCGAATCCCCTCTTTGGCGCGGTGCAGATTATAGAGGACGTTGCTCTTCTTATAAATCGGCGTTTCGGGCGAGTTGAGATATTTCGGATTGTCCTCGGCTTCGAGCGCGCGTCCACCGAACCCGATCGCTTTGCCGGACTCGTTGTGGATCGGAAACATGAGCCGGCCGCGGAACCGGTCGAAGTATCCAGTGCCATTGTCGCGTTTCATGACGAGGCCGGACGCGTCGAGTTGCTCGGGAGTGAACGAGTGGCGCTCGAACGCGCGCACCAGCCAGCGTCCCGAGCGATCGGAGTAACCCAACGCGAACTGCTCCACCATCTCAGGTGCCACGCCGCGCCGGGTAATGTACGCTCGCGCGTCTGCGCCTTGCGGGGACTTCAGCAGATCCCGAAACTCCTGCTGGGCGATCTCGTGCATGGTCATGACCGCGCCGCGCAGTTTGGAATCCGCATCGGCATATTCGGCCCGCTTGGGCATGGGAATGCCGTTGCGCTCGGAGAGGATCTTCAGCGCTTCATAAAAGCTGACGTGCTCGATCTGCTCGATGAATTTGAGGACATCGCCGCCGGCCTTACATCCGAAGCAGTGATAAAACTGTAAGTCCCCATTCACCGAGAACGACGGGCTCTTCTCGCTGTGAAACGGGCACAGTCCGGTATAGCGATGGCCGACGCGCCGCAGTTTCACGTAGGTCTGAATGGTCTGGACAATATCGACTTGCGACTTTAGGTGTTCAACGAAGTCCATGGATTGTGGGACAGGCTTCAGCCTGTCCAGGAATGCCTGTAGACTTATTATCCCTCTGCAAATGAAACGTCGCGCGAGGATCGCGGGCGGACGCCTTGCCGGTATGCGCGATCGCCCGAAAACTGACAGGCGAGCCAGCGACTTCGAGCGGAATTGTCTCGTACCTCGATCTTATGAAAGAATCGTTAGTTCAGGGTAAGAAGTCCCGTATGGCAACGGCAGAAAGAATACAAACCATGAACGCAACTCTTGAATGTTATCGCGTCGCGAACGCGCACGCACTATCCACTCCGGCGCTGTTGATCTATGCAGAGATGATCGACGCTAACATTGACGCCGCGCTCCGCATGATGAAAGGGGATGCGAACCGTTGGCGGCCGCACCTGAAGACGGCGAAGCTGGGCTATACGATACGGCGGATGGTGGAACGTGGAATTCGTGCGTCGAAATGCGCCACGACGTTGGAACTGGTGGCGGCGCTGGATGCGGGCATGCAAGACGTGGTGCTTGCGTTTCCCGTTATGGGCGCCAACGCGGCTCGTGCCCGCGAGATCGCCGCCGCACATCCCGATCGCAAGATCGCGGCGCTGGTCGAGGGTCCCGACCAGCTTGAGGAATGGCGCGGAAGTTCCGTGGGCGTATTTGTCGATCTGAATTCCGGAATGAATCGCACAGGAATCTCGGAGGATCGCTTTGAGGACGTACGCAAATTCGTGCAGCAGGTGTTGCAGGACGGTCTTCGGTTTCGTGGCCTGCACCTCTATGACGGCCATATCCACAACGCCGACGCCTCAGCCGCTGCCACGGCTCATCAGGGCTATGCGAAACTGCTTGAGTTGATTGCATACCTCGCCAAGGGCGGTATCGAAGTAGAAGAAGTCATCACGTCGGGTACGCCGGCAATGCCGCATGCGCTTGATTTCGCCGGATTCACTACCGCAAATTTCGTGCATCGCGTCTCGCCGGGCACCATCATCTACAACGATCGCTCCAGCTTGAAAGAGTTGCCGGACTATGGTTTCGTGCCGGCGGCGCTGGTACTGTCGACCGTGGTGAGCCGTCCGCTGCCCAATCGAGTGACGTGCGATGCCGGACACAAAGCCGTCTCCGCGGACGCCGGTGTACCGACCTGCGAAGTGTTGGGCTGGCCAGGACTGGTGGGATTGAAACCCAGCGAAGAACATCTACCGCTTGACGTCAGCAGCGGCGAAATCCCCCCACGCGGCGAACTTCTCTACCTGATTCCGACCCACGTTTGCCCCACTGTAAATAACTTCGACCGGGCAGTGATTATCCGCGCCGGAAAAGTGGAGTCTATCGAACCGGTCACTGCACGAGGCCGGGAATATTTCGTGTCGGGAGCCGCTGCCGGGAAGCGGTAGGCTCACAGAGCAGGCTGGCTCACATCTAATGCAGTTGGCGCATCATCGGGGACAGATTCTTCATGAACTGAAGAATCCCCGGTCCCGCCACTATGATCAACATCGCAGGGAAGCACAAAAAGAAAGTGTGACTTCCGCGCATGCATTACCGGCAGCGCTATCGTGATGCTCTCAATTGTGATCGGCGTAATCGTACTGCGGGCACGGGAGCGCAAGGTCACGTAGTCATGCGCCGGGTCCCATCCGTAAAGCGTGAAGCTTGGATGAACAAATCGACCGCCGCTGAACCCATTCGCCCGCGAGGCCGACCATCACCTCCAGCCGCAGAATCGCGTCGCGCGGGCTATTGGCATGAATGGTGTGCTTCGGGCAGCGGCAAAACCACTATGTGGAATGGCTTCCTCCCAGCCGCCGACCACACGATCAGCGTAGTTTCACCCGCTGCTTTCGCATTCACGACTAACTCCCGATTGCCGACAGCCACTACCTCGATCAGTTCTGGATTATCCACCAACACGCGGCGGATCGACATATCACTTTCGATCAACTCGGACGTATTGACCAATGTCACCAGACGCGTCGATTCCAGCCTGACCGCACCAACGGCGGGCGCTCCCGCGAAGGGCTTCAACTCCGCAGGCACGTCGCCGCTTGAATCCGCCGCGTTCAGCATCGCCATCGCCAGCATCGTGTAAAATAATGTCGCTCGCATGACTATCGTTCCTCCCCGTTCTATGCCATTGTTCGTTTGCTGACTTGCGAGTTACCGTATTGAACTCGTCATCCACAATCTCAGTGTAGGGATCGTGAACCGCAAACAAAATGGATCGGAGGTCAAAACAGTACTGGTGAAAAGTAGAACTATTTGGCGAGGTTAAGACGTACTAAGGTACCGGTCAAACTTCGTTGTCCCGCTAACGGTTGAGAACTTCTTCGGCTCGCGAAGAATCAAGTGGCGGACATCTGTCTTACGCGCAAAGCCTAGTCGAAACCCGTGCGGCTGCTACGCTGGGGGTATGAACTTTTCCGAGTCGTTTTTCGCCTTGAAGTTTGGCATTGAGACTCGTGACCTCGAGAACTATCTGTCTGAGGCTTTGTCGCAGGGCGGAGACTATGCGGATCTCTATTTCGAATACCTCGCCACCAGTGCGATCAGCATCGATGAGAGCATCGTGAAGTCAGCTACGCAGGGCGTCTCGCTGGGCGTGGGCGTGCGCGTGATCTCCGGCGAGCGGACGGGCTACGCCCACAGCGACGACCTGGAACCCGATAAGATTCGCAAGGCCGCGCGAGTAGCTGCCTGCATCGCTTCCGGACCTGCGAAGGCAGAATCCGTCGGACTTCACGAGGGAGTGCGGCGCAATCTGTATCCCGTGCTGACCGCCCCAACAGACACGGGACTACACGAACGCGTTGAACTGGTCAAACGCGCCGACCGCGCAGCCCGAGCATACGATTCACGGGTTTTTCAGGTCACTGCAACCTACGCCGACAGTCTGCGGCACGTGCTGGTCGCCAATAGCGCCGGAGTGCTGAATTATGATCGCCAGCCGATGACGCGTTTGAACGTGTCGGTACTGGCGCGCCAGGGCGGTGGTCCGCCACAGAGCGGTTACGATGGCGGCGGCGGACGCGTCGAACTCTCCTTCTTTGATGTTAAAACCCCCGAGCAGTTCGCCTGCGAAGCCGCGCGCCAGGCTGTCGTGCAACTGGACGCAGTAGAGGCGCCGGCTGGAGAAACGACTGTAGTGCTAGGTCCGGGCTGGCCAGGCGTGATGCTGCATGAAGCCGTCGGGCACGGCCTCGAAGCGGATTTCAATCGCAAGGGGACGTCGGCATTTAGCGGCCGCATCGGCGAACTCGTGGCAAGCCCACTTTGCACGGTGGTCGACGACGGCACCATCGACAGCCGCCGCGGATCGCTGAACGTCGACGACGAAGGCAATCCTACGCAGCGCAACGTGCTCATCGAGAACGGTGTACTGCGCGGCTATCTGCAGGACCAGCTCTCCAGCCGCATCATGAGCTCCGCCCCCACCGGCAGCGGACGGCGCGAGAGCTACGAGCATATCCCCCTGCCGCGCATGACCAACACCTTTATGCTGGCCGGAGAAAGCGATCCCGAAGACATCATCCGGTCGGTCGAAAAAGGCCTTTACTGCGTGAATTTTGGCGGTGGCCAAGTGGATATCACGAGTGGTAATTTTGTTTTCTCCGCGTCCGAAAGCTATCTCATCGAGGGCGGCAAGATCACCCGGCCCGTGCGCAATGCCACGTTGATCGGAAACGGTCCTGAGGCGCTACGCCACGTCAGTATGGTGGGCCATGACCTGAAGCTCGATCAGGGCATCGGCATCTGCGGTAAGGAAGGGCAGAGCGTGCCTGTCGGCGTGGGGATTCCAACCGTTCGCATCGACAAGATGACGGTGGGGGGCACGGCTTGAACTTATTGGATATCGCGGCTGGCGCTGTCGAAAGGGCCATGGCTCGGGGCGCATCGGGTGCGGAGTGCACGTTGTCCGAGGGCGATGAATTCTCGGTTTCAGTTCGTATGGCGGAAGTGGAGACACTGCAGGAAGCAGGTTCGCGGTCCGCGGGAATCCGCATTCTGATGGGCAAACGGGTAGGATCGTCCTACACGTCGGATCTGACTTCCGAAGGCATTGCCCAAATGCTCGATGCAGCCTTTCAGATCGGCGAAATTACCACCGAAGATCCCTTTGCCGGTCTCCCGGACGCAAACGACTTAGGCAAGCTGGACGGCGATCTGCAACTCTACTCGGATGACATCGACTCGCTTTCGACGCCGGAGAAGATTGAACTGGCGCGGCGCACCGAAGCCGCCGCGCTCGCCTACGATCCACGCATTACCAACTCCAAGGGCGCATCCTTCGATACTTATACGGGACGTCGTGTTTTTTCGAATTCGCTCGGCTTTTCCGGAGAGTATCGCAGCAGCTACTGCTCCATCAGCGTGATGCCGGTGGCTAAGCAAGGCACCGTTATGGAGCGCGACTACTGGCATTCGTCGTCGCGACGGCTGGCCGGACTCGACCAGCCCGAAGAAGTGGGACGGATCGCGGCGGCACGTGTCATCCGGCGGCTGGGCGCACAGAAAGTCGCGACCCAGAAAGTGTCCGTAATCTTTGAGCCGCGCACCGCACGGTCGATGCTCGGTCACTTGTTCGAAGCCGCGGATGGCCGCTCGATCTATCGCAGCGCGTCGTTCCTCGCCGGCAAACTGGGACAGAAGATCGCCGCGGAAAGCGTAAACGTTATTGATGACGGCACTATACCCGGCTTGATGGGCACCTCGCCCTTCGATGACGAAGGCGTCCCCAGCCGGCGGACTGTCGTGATTGAGAATGGTGTGCTGAGGAACTATCTGCTGAATTCTTATGCGGCGCGAAAGCTTGGCATGCATACCACGGGGAACGCGTCCCGCGGAGTTACCGGTAATGCGGGCATCAGCAATGGTAACTTCTATCTGGAGAAAGGAACCGAGAGTCAGGATGAACTGATCCGCGGAGTGAAGAATGGCTTCTTCGTGACAGAGTTGATCGGCCAGGGCGTGAATATCGTCACGGGCGACTACTCTCGGGGCGCTGCCGGTATCTGGATCCGCGACGGCGAACTGGCGTTTCCAGTATCAGAAGTGACCATCGCGTCGACGCTGCAGGAGATGCTCTCCGGAATTGTGGGCATTGGCAACGATTTGTGCTTCCGCGGCTCCATAGAATCGCCTACCCTGATGATTGGGGAGATGACCGTTGGTGGAAGATAAAGCTACAACCACAAAGAAGCCCGCGTTTACGCTATCCGCGCCCGTCGTGATTGGCGTGATCGCCGTCCTGTTGGCCGGCGGCGTGGCGGCATATTTGACTTTTGCTCCGAAACCGGCGCCACCGCCTCCTCCAGTGCTCACCGAAGAGGCCAAGGACTATCTGCCGAACCTGAAGCTGAGCGACGTTGGTCTGCAGGCGGCCGAGAGCTATATCAATTCGTCGCTGGTGGAAATTCTGGGAAAGGTCAGTAATGTGGGGAAGCGCGGCGTCAAGCTGGTGCAGGTGAACTGCATTTTTCGCAATGTGTACGGCCAAACGATCCGCAGGGAACTCGCGACGGTGGTCGGCAAGGCCGGTCTGAAGCCGGGTGAGACGAAGCCGTTCCGCCTGGCGTTCGAGAACCCGCCGCAAGGTTGGAACCAGGCGATGCCCGATCTGGTGATCGCCCAAATCCAGTTCGAATAGCTGCCAATTCTACAAGCTTGAACTCCGTCTGGTTCTCACATTTGTTGGCCTCCCGCTAAGCGCCGATCCAGGCGCTGCGCCGACCGAACCGGGCTGCTTGTATGAGAATGAATGGGAGTCTGGATTATGACGACACGACGAGACTTCATTGCGGGATTGACGGCAGTTGCGGGCTTGCAGGCAAGGTCCGGCTACGAGCCGAAGCTGATGCTGCAACCCTACGTCTGGACGCAGTATTTCCAAAAGGAGAAGATCCCGCTGGCAGAGGGACTCGGACAACTGTTTCCGGCGGCACAACGCGCCGGCTACCGGCGGATGGAGTTGCTCAACTCCTTCCTGACCCCGGACCTGCGGGAGACCACCGCGGCGTTGGTGCGGCGCTACAACTTCGAAGTTCCGGTGGTTTACCATGGAAGCTCGTTTCATGATGCTGAGGCGGTAGAGCAGACCATTACCGAGATCCTAGCCACAGCCGACGCGGCGAAAGAACTACACACCGGCTGGATCAATACCAATTGCAACCCGAAGAAGGCCCGTGAACGAAAGACGGACCACGAGTTGGCGGTCGAGGCAAATTCTCTAAACCGCCTCGGCCAGCGCCTCAAAGACCGGGGCATGCGGCTGATGCTGCACCAGCACGATCCTGACATGGCGGAAGGGGCCCGGGAATGGCGAAGCAACCTGCAGCATACCGATCCTAAGCTGGTGTGGTTCTGCGTGGACGTGCACTGGGTATATCGCGGCAAGCAGGATCCGATGGAACTGCTAAAGGAGTGCGGCCAAAGAATTGCCAGCCTGCACGTGAGAAACTCGGTGAACGGCGTGTGGAGCGAGAGCCTTGGTGACGGCGACGTCGACTATCGGGCGGTCGCGAAGTTCCTGCAGTCAATCCAGTACCAAGGGCTGATCGGAGTGGAACTGGCGTATGAGAATGGTACGAATCCGACTCGCCCGCTCGAGGACGATATCAGGATCAGCCGTGAGTATGCGGAAAAGGTTTTCGGCTCCGAGCCGAAATAAACGCCCTCACCCGGCAAAGACCGAGGGAGGCATGGCCGCAACTGCAGAGACGTGCGGACGGAAATCCATGTAGGGCAGGATGTCGCGTTCTATCTCGATGCCCGGCGCGACCTCGATTAACTCGAGGCCTTCCTGAGCGAGCCGGAATACGGCCCGTTCGGTGACGTAGAGTACTTCCTGGTCGATCCTGCGCGCATATGCGGCGGCAAAGGTAATGCGTTCGACCTGGTTGACGAACTTGCGCACCTTCCCTGGCTGCAGGACCGTCAGACGTCCTTGCGACCACTCGAGGCGAGCGCCCTGGGCATCGAAGGTTCCGCAGAAAACTACCTTTTTCGCGTTTTGAGCGATCTCCATAAAACCCCCAGGACCGATCAGATTGCCGCCGAGATGAGACACATTCACGTTGCCGGCGGAATCGGCCTCGCCCATGCCGAGGAAGGTGATGTCGATTCCTCCTCCGCTGTAGTAATCGAATTGCTCGATGGACGGGATGATTGCGTCGGTGTTGCGCGCGGCCCCAAAGAGGTGCTCATCCAGCATTTCGCCGTTGTGCGTTCCCTGTTCGACACTCATCCATAAATCGCTCCCGATGCCCTGTTCCGCGATGACTCCGAAGATTCCCCCCGGAATACCAAAACCGAAGTTCAGCGACGCGCCGGCGCGCAGTTCCAGGGCAGCCCGGCGCGCGATAATACGTCGTTCCAGCTTGGCGGGAATCCCGGCACCGAGCGTTCCCGCGAGATGAGCGCGGCGTGAACCACTAATGGCGGGATCATAGCCCAGATCGTAGAATTGCTGCTGTCCCGGTTCCTCCACCACGGCGTCGACCATGATGCCGGGCACGCGTACGCTACGCGAGTGGAGGGATCCCGCTTCCACCACCTGCCGGACCTGTGCAATGACGACCCCGCCGGTATTATGAGCCGCGAGTGCGATGGTGTGGATGTCCGCATCGACGGCTTCCTCTTCAGGGCTGAGATTGCCGCGGGTGTCAGCATAGGTACCACGAATGATGGCGACGTCGACTTTGAAGGGCTTGTAGCGCAACACTTCCTTGCCGTCGATGTGCAGCAATTCGACGAGCGCTTCTTCGCTGCGCAGGTTGCAGCGGCCGCCGTCCTGGCGCGGATCGACGAAAGTTCCCAGCCCGGAGTGGGTGAACAAACCAGGGCGTCCGGCGCCAATTTCACGCAGCAGTTGCTGGATCGCGCCGCCTGGGAAACAGTAGGCTTCTACCTTCTCCTCGCGAATGAGTTGCTGTATTCTCGGCGACCACGTGAAGTGGGAGGCGATGATCTTGCGGAGCATGCCTTCATGCGCGAATCGATTGGTGCCCAACACGCCGCGATCTCCGAGGCCGAGCGAGTGTACCAGGGTCAGGCCGCGCGGGTGCCCCGTTTCCAGGAAGCGTTGCTCAACAGCGGCAAAGACCGCTTCGGCGGAGATCATTCCGGCGCCATTGCCGCTGATTGCGACGGTGTCGCCATCCTTGATCAGGGCCGCGGCTTCGGCGGCATTCACGAATCGCGTGGTGCGCATGTCGAGTATCTCTTTAGCAGTTGCGAAAGACCGGCTTCCGCTTCTCGTTGAAGGCGCGCACGCCTTCCTTGCACTCTTCCGTACTCGCCGCCTGGGCGGCCGCGCTCGCGTGGTGCTGACGCAGGTCCAGGTGCATCGTCGCGAGAATGCCTTTCGTCAGAGCCATGGCAGCGGGCCCATTGTCGCAGAGTCTCGTCAGCCACACTCCGAGTTGCTGCTCCAGGTCGGCGGGATCTTCGGCAACTGCGGTGACCAGTCCCCAATCGAGCGCCTGCGCGGCGGTAATGGGGAGTCCTAACAAGGTCATGTGGCTTGCCCGCGCGACTCCGATAGTCTCGGCAAGGTGGCGAACGCCTCCCCAGCCGGAGATCATCCCGATCGCCACTTCCGGAACGCCCAATTTTGCGGAGCGAACGGCAATGCGCAGGTCAGCGGCCAGCGCGAGTTCCAGCCCTCCGCCAAGAGCGTGGCCGGACAGGACCGCAATCACCGGTTGGGGAAGCGACGCAATGCGATCCAGTACCTGGATGCCGGGAAGGATCCAATCCCGTGCCATCTCATGGGGGGTCAACGCTCCCCAGGCCTTAATGTCGCCGCCGGTACAGAAGAAGCGGCCGCGGGCACGCAGGACAACCGCGCGCAGCGACCGGTCCGACTCAATTTCCGAGACGCTGCTCGCCAACTGTTCGAGCATCGGCCTGGTCAGAGCATTTCCTTTCTCCGGACGGTTGAGAGTGATCTCCGCCCATGCTGTGCCGTTCTGTTCGATTCGCGTAAAGAGAATCCCGGTTTCTATCTGAAGTTCTGTTTCCATGTCTTATCCCGCTAAACTTATTTATGACCGCGTGGGGCGGACGGCCTCCACCGGCACGTCTTCCACGTCATCCTTCACCACGGCAGGCCGCGCGTCGGATTTTAGCGTGGTCAGACGAAGATTCCGGAAGCGGATGCCTCGCGCGTGGCGCACGTAGAACCCATAGGCCGGCAACCTGCCGAACATCGAATGCTCCGGGTATTTGTCCGGATTCTCGGGAACGGATCGTCTGGCGTCCTCGTCAGTGCCGCCACCCGCAAACTCGATACGGATGTTCTCGATAGTCACGTCCTCTATCCGGCCGCCCGGGAGTCCTGCAATCGCACATCCTGTGTTGCCCGCCCCAACAGCTTGCACGTTGGTAATCTGGACATTTCGAAATGTACCCATACCGGGACGAGGATCACCTTCGCGGTAGGGCCGTGCTCGATTGCCCAGGCGCATAAAAATCGGCGTGCCCACGCCTCTCATGACGATATTGTTGACGCTCACGCCATCGAGAGGTCCTCCGTCCACCATCTCCAAGGCGATGCCGGCGAGCCTGGTGTCATAAATCGTGCAGTTGGAGAAGGCGATATTCTCGAATCCGCCATTGCTCTCGGTGCCCAGCTTCAAGGCATTGCAATCGCTGCTGAGAACGCAGTTCGACACCACGACGTCGCGGCAGACCACATCGGCGGTGGCTTTCAGGACGATCGCGTCGTCACCCGAAGAAATATTGCAGTCTGAAATGCGGACGCGTCGGCAGCCATCGATATCAATACCATCGTTATTCACATTGACGTGGCTGTTCACCGTGATGCCTTGGATATGCACGTCCTCGCAGTTCAGGTAGTGCTGCACCCACATCGGAGAGTTGCGGATCGTCACATCCCTCACCTCCGCTCCGCGGCACGAGATGAGGCGCATCAGATACGGGCGCACCTTGTAAGGTCCGTGGAACGACTTTCCCTGACCGTCGATACAACCCGCGCCGCCAATGCCGATGTTCTCCGCATTTTCCGCATAGAGAAGGCTCTTGTCGGTGTAAGTGTCGACGTAACTTCGGAAACCGCCCGGCGTAACTGGATAATCATCGAGACGCGTGCTGCCGAGCAGGACCGCTCCGGCATCCAGATGCAGATGGACACCGCTCTTCAGGGATAGCGTGCCCGAGAGAAATCTCCCCGCAGGCAGCCGTACGGTGCCGCCGCCACGTTTGGCGCACGCGTCGATGGCCGATTGCAAGGCCTTGGTGTTCAAGGTGGCGCCATCGCCCACCGCTCCGAAATCCGTGACGTCCGTGTCGCGCACTGCAGCCGCCAGCGGGATGGCCGCCAGCAGCAGCGCACGGCGTGAGAACAGGTCAGACATGATATCTCCCATTTTCCAATCGTTAGAGTGAAACTTACTAACAGACCCTGTAATCTGTAATCTATCGCAAGTCGGTTCCGCCGCTTGGTGAGCCAAGACCAAGCGTCCAAAAATGGAAACTGCCGGCGACAGGAAAACCCATCGCCGGCAGGCTGAAAACTGATAACTGACGACTGAAAAACTACCGCTGAATCCGCGCGCTGCCTCCCGCCGCAAATGCAAGGACTTCGTCGAGAGTCGCCATGGTCGTGTCGCCGGGGTAGGTGGTGAGCAACGCTCCATGCGCCCAGCCGAGCCGCACGGCAGTCTCGGGACTCTCTCCATTGAGCAGCCCGTAGAAGAACCCGGCTGCGTAACCGTCGCCTCCGCCCACGCGGTCCACCACGTGGAGAGTGGCTTCCGGCGCCTGGTACGTCTTGCCGTCGATCCACGCCACTGCGCTCCAGCCGTGATGGTTGGTCGAGTGGACTTCGCGCAGCGTGGTCGCCACGACCTTGATGTGCGGATGCTTCTTGAGCACGTTGTCCATCATGCCGAAGAATGCGCTGGGATCGAGCTTGGATTTCGCCGCAACTTCGGGTCCGGGGATGCCCAGTCCCTTTTGCAGATCCTCTTCGTTGCCCACCAGTACATCGACATTCTTCACGATGCGGTCAATCACCGAAACGGCGCGACTCTCGCCGCCGAAAATCTTCCAGAGTTTGGCGCGGAAGTTCAGGTCGAACGACGTCACCGCGCCGGACTCCTTGGCAGCCTGCATGGCTTCGATGATGAGCTCGCCGGTGGTCTCCGACAAGGCCGCAAAGATGCCGCCGCTATGGAACCAGCGGACGCCGTTGCCGAAGATCTCTTTCCAGTTGAAGTCGCCGGGCTTGAGCAGCGCGCCGGCTTCGTTGGCGCGATTGTAGAACACCACCGGTCCGCGGATACCGTGCCCGCGATCGCTGTACACCGTTGCCATATTCGGGCCGGTGACGCCATCGTGGTCGAAGTATTTATAAAAAGGCTTGACCCCCATGGCGCGGACGCGCTCTGCAATCAGGTCGCCGATGGGATAACGCGACATCGCGCTGCAGATGCCGGTTCTCATGCCGAATGCATCGGAGAGATTCGCGGCGACGTTGAACTCCCCTCCGCTGACGTGGATGGCGACCTCATGCGCCTTGCGGAAGGGGATGATGCCAGGGTCCAGACGGTGGACCAGGGCGCCGAGTGACAGGAAGTCGAGGGCGCCGTCGGATTTGATATTCAGTGCGTTGCTCATGTTTACTCGCTGTTTCGTTTACGCGTTATAGGTACCGGAAGACACTCTACCACCACGGCCGGTCCAGTTCGTGTGGAAGAAGTGGCCGCGCGGTTTGTCGACGCGCTCATAGGTATGGGCGCCGAAGAAATCGCGCTGGGCCTGGAGAAGGTTGGCGGGCAGGCGCTCGGTGCGGTAACCGTCGTAGAAAGAGAGGGCCGTCGAGAAGGCCGGCGTGGGCACGCCGTGTTCGATCGCGCTGATGATGCCCTTTCGCCACGATCCCTGATACTTGTTCAGCGTCTGGCTGAAGAAATCGTCGAGCAACAGGTTGTGGAGGGTGGGGTTCTTGTCGAACGCTTCTTTGATCTTTCCGAGGAAGCGGCTGCGGATGATGCAGCCTCCGCGCCACATGAGCGCGATGCCGCCGAGGTTCAGGTTCCAGTGGTTTTCGTGCGCGGCTGCGCGGAGCAACATGTAGCCCTGTGCGTAGGAGATGATCTTGGAGCAATACAGCGCGCGGCGAACGTCCTCGATGAACGCGGCTTTGTCGCCGGTGACGGCAGGTTTCATGGCGGGGTTCAGGACTTTGGCGGCCTGCACTCGCTCGTCTTTCAGAGCCGACAGGCACCGCGCGAAAACCGCTTCACCGATCAACGTGACGGGCATCCCGAGGTCGAGCGCGCTGATCGCGGTCCATTTACCGGTGCCCTTCTGGCCGGCGCTGTCGAGGATCTTATCGACCATCGGCTGCCCGTCATCGTCTTTCTTGGCGAAAATTTCGGCCGTGATCTCGATGAGGAAGCTATCGAGTTCGCCTTTATTCCATTCCGAGAAAATCCCTGCCAGTTCGTCAGCGTTCAGCCCGAGCCCGTCTTTTAGCAGTTGGTAGGCTTCGCCGATGAGCTGCATGTCGCCATACTCGATGCCGTTGTGCACCATCTTGACGTAGTGACCCGCGCCGCCTTCACCAACCCAGTCGCAACAGGGCGTGCCGTCCTCCACTTTCGCGGCAATGGACTGAAAAATTCCCTTCACGGCCGGCCATGCCTCAGGATCGCCACCCGGCATGATTGAAGGACCGAATCGTGCGCCTTCTTCACCGCCGGATACGCCCGTGCCGATAAAGCGCAGGCCCTTTTCCGCGAGGTCTTTAAAGCGGCGGTTGCTGTCGGTGTACAGGGAATTGCCGCCGTCGATAATGATGTCGCCTTTTTCCAGGTGGGGAACGAGCTGTTCGATCATGTGGTCGACCGTGTCGCCGGCTTTGACCATGAGCATGACTCGTCGCGGTGTCTTGAGAGCCGCAACCAGTTCGGGGATGGAATGGGCGCCGACAATCGGGGTGCCCCTGGCTTCGTTGTTGAGGAACTCGTCCACTTTGGACACGGTTCGATTGAAGACGGCCACGCGGTAGCCGTGATCGTTCATATTGAGGACCAGATTCTGGCCCATGACAGCGAGGCCGATCAGCCCGATGTCGCACGTAGCAGTTGACATAAACTCTCTCCTGATGAAGACGAGGCTGTCGGACGGAAATCGTCGACGACAGTCGTATGTTGGATCAATTTATTGTACCTGTGAGACAGGCTCTAGTCTGTCAACTGGCTGCGCGGCTGCGAAACGTCCGCACCGCCCTTGCCAGTCCAATGTTTGCGCTGGCGGGCAGGGGATTTCGGCTGGGCGGCCGGCCTACAGCGATAAATCTGCGGAGGTCCGGGCCATAAACTCGCCGCGAGCGGCAGCTGGCAGACCACGAAAAACGATGGTCTGCCCCACGGTTGTGCCGAACTGCCGCATCTTGGGTTTCTGAAGTGGCCGGCATGCGATTTTCGATTGGCTAGGCGGCCTTTTGGGGCGGCTCGCCGGGTGATTTCCAGGGCTGAATGAAGTCAAGGGGCTGAATGTTCGGGTCGATCGAGCTACAAGTGGGCTGGACGTCGTCGATTTTGGGCGTTTTTACCGGCCTGAGGGGCGGCAACGGGGGCATTTGCGGAACAAACCCAATTTCTTGCCGGCGTTCCTTTTGCAGCTTGCGGAGGTCATGCAGGTTGCGGTTGAAGGCGCGGTCGGCAGTGTTGTAGTAGCGGAGCATGAGCGCGACCTGTTTGGAGTCGTCCTGGGTGTCGTTGAGGTCGAGGCGTTCGGTCAGGAGGATGTTGGCGCGCCAACTGGAGATAAAAGCCTGGGCCATTTTGTAGACGAGAATGGCTTCAGTAGTTCCTTGCGGCTGGTGCTCTTTGTTGAGGTCGTCCAGCAGTTCCTCGAACTGGTCGCGATCCTCGTCGGACATCGCGGCGAAGGTGATACAGAGGCCATGACGCGCGGCATTCCTTCTGACGCGGGCTTTTCCCGCGTCCGTGCGGGGGCCGGTGGACTTCTGCGCATTCATGCGGTTGGCTTCGATTTGAGCCTCGGTGGCCATATGGATACAACTCTCCCTGGCGGTCCCCGTGGGGCCGCGATAATTTCCCTGGTTCTTTAGTGAATGTGTAGCCGGAAGGCGAGCACAGCGGTCCCCGGCTGATTTGGTTATAGCAGAGAGGAAGGCGAAAACGTTCTCCGAGGTTGGTAAGTGATTCGGCAGGAGGGGAATATAAGTTTGACTGAAGAGTGACGGAAGGCAGGGGTCAGGCTCGCTACGCCCGCCGGGATTGAGTCGAATTTTGGAGGCGCCGCCGGTGGTGAGAATACGCGCGTTGACTGGGGACGGCGCACCAGAATGACTGCAACGGTGCGGCGGAGGTCCATTGCGAGGAGTTACGGCGGCCGAGCAGAGGCGCTGAGAATAAAGACGCTCTCAAGATTCAGTTGAGTGCCGACCGAATGCTCGTGCGGCTGGGTCTTGCGTCAGGAATCCTGCACCCTCGGCCGGGCCGTCGAGTTCCTTCTATGGGTGTTCCACGGACAGGCGCCGCAGCGGCCGTATCCGCGGTCACATGCCGACTTGCCGGGAGTAACGCCCCGGAGGCTATCCGGCCAACAAAACAGCAGCGTTGGTAAAACGCTGGGCGACAAGGGAGGATCTATCCCCACTGAGCACAGCGTCGAGACCGCGTGGCTGATTAAAGGATAGAAGGGGCTGCTATCGCCTGCTATCATTTCCGGACCAGGTGAAAGCGCATCCCTTACGGGCATGTGGAAGGGAACCGGCTGGGGCCACACGTCGGACCTCGGGACTCGGCAGACGCCCCTATTGCCTCTAGGCATTCTATTCCCCCGGTGCTCGAATTAGGGACAACATTTGCTCCTCGATCCCAGTCCAAGGCTGGTTCAGATCCAGCGTCCTGACACTGACTCGGTGGCCGTGCAGGCGGAATGAGTGGTCGAGTGATTTTCCGGCGGTCGGATACAGCAGAATCCCTTCGGCTGCCCGGTCTGGCTCCCCGTTGTTTTCAACATTTCGAAGATAGGCGATTAGCTGATACAGGTGTGACGATCGTAGCTTCTCAGCGAGGAAACGGCTCCGATACAGAGACTCGGTGTATTTGCATTCGATGATGATTGTCCGGCTAGCTGAACGCAAACTCACATCAGTGTACATGGCCGGCAGCAAGCTTAGGTCCGAGCCGCCCTCGGCTGTAGCGAACCAATCCATCCGCTCGCTCTTGACCTCCTTGAAGAGGACCTGACGGCGGGCAAAGAAGTTTCGCACAAATTTCTCGAATATCCGCCGCATCCGCATCTCATCCCGGGCGACCTCTCGAAAGCGATAGTGGCCGGCCTGATCCTGAGCCTCCATGCACTCGTAGAGGAAGCGACAGATGGTCAGGAGGAAGGAATACAGTCGGTTGTTCTGGTGGACACGCACGTCGTGAAACAGCCGGGCGTTCAGTTCTATGCCCCGGACGTTGCTTAGCAAGCCAATCGCCTGGCGCAACTCTCGCCGGATCGGACTTTCGAGCGTTTCTTCCCCGAGCAGTCGGCTCAACGTCGCCTTCAGTATCTGATTACTCCGGATGTTGGCGCTCATCTCGTCGAATGAGCAGTGGATTCTCCCGGGTTGCGCCGTCATAGTGCGGATGGACGGCGCCATGAGAATCCGGCCGCGCGGGGCACTTGTCGATTCGTCTAGCGATACATAGCCAGTTTCAAACCCCTGACGACGCAACGCCTTAAGCCCTACGATCAACTGGTGCGCGAAGAGGTGAAGAGTGTCCGGGAAGTTCTCAGCTGCGTACCGGTCTATCTGCCGCGGGGCGAACTCGTTCCACGCGTAGCAGAGTAGATAGTAGATATTGGCGACCGGGATGGATGCCATTAGTCCTGCTTGGCCTTTGCCTCTAATTTATCGGCCCAATCCCTGACCCGCTCTTGATCGTCGAACCAGTACTCCTTGAGAAGTGGAACAATTTCGTGGCGAATGACATCGGCGTACGTCTTCTCTGTTAGGGCGCTGCCACCCCCGCAGAAATAGCTGTGGCCAATCGCGAAACCAGGGCCAAGGCTCTGCTCCTCCGCAATGGTTCGGTTCAGCGCGAGCAAACGTTCCGCAACGGCTGCAGCAAATCTCGACTCCGTTCCGCAGCCAATCAGGAAATCAATAAACACCCGCGACCCGAATAGGGGCTCCAGTTCCACGAATGCGAAACGACGTCTCAAGGCGTAGTCCACCAGCGCCAGCGATCTGTCGGCCGTGTTCATCATACCCAAAATGTGGACATTGGACGGCACATAAAACTGCTCGTCCTCGGAGGCAGAGTAGGTAAGTGCAAGCGAGTTCCTGCTACCGCGCTTGTCCGCCTCGATCAACATGAGCAGCTCGCCGAAGACCTTTCCGAGGTTGCTCCTGTTGATCTCATCGATGATAAAGACATATGTTGAGTCTTGGTCGAGGGATGCGCGCTTGCAGAAGCGGACAAATACGCCGTCCTGTCGCGCGAAGCCATTTTCAACCGGCCGGTAACCTTGGATGAAGTCTTCGTATGCGTAGCTTTGGTGGAACTGGATCATGCTGACACGCGACGGCACCTCGTGGCCGATCAGGCAATAGGCCAGTTTCTTGGCAAGGAACGTCTTGCCCACACCCGGAGGCCCTTGAAGGACGATGTTTTTCTTGGTCCGCCAAATGTCGAGGATGGCTTCGAACTCAGGCTTCTCAAAGGCTACCCCTCTCAGCGCTTCATCTACAGTGTAGGGAGGGAGAGTTGGCGCGACTGGCGTGGGCGGCAACGCGTCGGAGACTCCGATTAACGCGGTCAGGTACCGGACCGTATCCTGAAAAGGCGTGAAATCCGTCAGGGTCTTTACCGCGAATACTGGCTTTGATTTCCAGTTGCCACGACGCTCCCAACGGACCTGCCGCACGCTCCGATAAGTGGCCCTTTCCGGTCGGAACTCGTACTCGCCGGTCACGGTTCCATACCCAACGACTTCATCCCGGCCCCTCTTGACGATGACGCGGTCGCCGGGCCTTATGGAGCGGAGAAAGTCAAGACAGGCCCGGGTGTCATTAATGGGGAAGCCCTTCAGCCGATAAACTTCGATGAGTTTCCGCGCGATCGCGCCATGATCTGGGTATTGGCTGAGGTCTCCAAGTTCGTCCCACCCGATCGCCATGATCCCTTCACGGTAGAACTCCTCCCAGAATTGGGCTTTGGGTCCGGGCGCGTAGGCCCAGACTCTCGAACTGCTTGCCGGATCG
Source organism: Terriglobia bacterium (assembly GCA_963747535.1). Taxonomy (GTDB): domain Bacteria; phylum Acidobacteriota; class Terriglobia; order Bryobacterales; family Bryobacteraceae; genus CAVVFX01. The sequence goes on along the minus strand of CAVVFX010000019.1, from coordinate 155,223 downwards.
ACGCCGGTGTCGCCGGAAATCTCATCTTCGTCCCCTTCGTTAGCTGCCAACATCTCGCGAATCGCCACAGCTTCTTCCGGGGTGACTGGGAAATTTGTTCCCTGCGGCGACTGCAGAACCGATAGGTCCGGCAGCCTTGCTCTGACGACGTCACGCGAGAGCGGCGTCGGGTAGACGTGCTCGACGCGTAGGCGGACTCGCAGGCCCTGCTTGTCGAACCTATCTGGCTGAACGGCAAACTGGAGGCCATCCTGCTCCATGATCGTGGGGGCCGTGAGTACTGTCGCTGCCGCGAGGATACCTCCCTCCGCGCCACTCTTCCACAGGAACACCTGGTCCCCAGGCTTGATCGATGATTTGTACTGGTTAACTGACCACGACATCTCGGGCAGACTCGTCAAGGCTGCATCGATGTCGTATAACTTGGGACTCGCCTGAAAAATCCAGGTTCGAGATGAGCTCGGATTCAGCGTCTCAGCCATACTTAGGTCGCCTTCCCTTCAAAGGGCAGGCCAGCGAACCGTCGGCAGTGCACGGTGGAATCTCCTTTGGGCTCCTATTATAAAGTCTCAGGGACTGGTCGCCCGTCCAATTTGCTCCGACTCGGCCGTGTTGGATAGTGGCACGCCGATCGGTCTGGAGTGGTGGGCTTCCGGCTTTGACGTGGCTAGTCGATATCGCCGGGTTCCTGGCGCGATATCCCTGCGCACGACCAATTGTGAATAGATCCTCCCTAACGCGCTAGCGCTTAGGCATTCTGATGTCGATAAATCATTGTGCGATTTTTTTGGGTGGTCTGCCCCCAAGTTTGCCGTTTTCTCTGGAAGCGTTTTTCTTGCCCTCACTAGTTGATCGGCCGCCTATTTCACCTAACCTGGACGCCATCCAGGATTTTGAGCCCAGAAAACCTTCCAGGAGGCCGGGCACGTAGATATCTGCGTCAACGGCCGGAAAATGGATACCGAAGCCCGATGGACTGATCTCAATTTCATTGAGCTGTGAGGGCTGGGCGAATTGCAGACCCTCGACATCTCCAGGCGAGAAACTGATGATCAGGTTAGAACTCAGATGAATCACTACGCGCCCGCTTCTGCGGTCATAACGGGCGGAAACAGCCCGTGGGAACTTGGCGCGCAACTCCTTTGCACGATGGGTTGCCTGTTCGAAATCGTCACGCGATGCCATGAATTCTCTCCCATGCCCGGCACAATTCAACCAAATGATTCGTCAACACTCCTGTTATGTGCTTGATCTCGCGACGCGAGAATCCATAGTTCTCGCGGAGGTCAACGGGACCAACCAGACAGTTCAGATCGAAGACGGCTTCGTGCCCCACGCCAATCACGTGGACGTGGGCGGGCCGATGATCGTTCGGGTAGATGACAACCCGAAGTCCGTCGAACCTGAGGACCGCCGGCACAAGCTCATTGTACGTGACTTCCTAACCGCTTGGGTTTTAAAAATGCGACCTTGTCTTCCCTGACGCCCGAGCGTTTACGAATCGGGCGTTTTCGACGAACCAGTTGGCCGATTCAGTCACAATCTGGTGCGCATACTTGCTGAGCGTGTAAACCAGGGGGCCGCGGCTTTGCTCCAGACAGACCGCAATCGGCCGTCCGCCGAACCGCACGGCTAAACCTCTGGCCCAAACATCCACCGCTTCGGGTGTGTTTTCCAACGCGCCCTGTTCGTGACGCGTGGAGTCGGCCGGGACCAATCTCCAAACATGCTTCTTATCGGCCCAGTCGATGGCCGCAAATGCGGCCCATTCCGGCTCGGGTTGAGCTACTGACGTAATATCGGGCATAGGATCTCCTCAATAGCGGGCAGTCCTGGCTGCGCGAAAGTCTTATAGTAGAGTCTGAGACAGACGATTTCTGAGAATTCGTCATAACCAGGTGCAGCCCGCTGCTCGAAGCACTCTGCTAAGCATCGAGTGCTTGGCGCTGAAATTCGTAGCAGCGGGATGCCCGCTCAACTACACTTTTTACCAAAGGCTCGAACCTTGACCAGCAGCGTTCACTCCGGCCGAAGAACAAACCATTGGAATAGAAAGTGGGTTGGATCTACTATAAGGCGCCGAGCCGCAGAGAAACCGCGGAGGAGGTCGTTGTCCAGGGACCTCTGAAATGACAACAGACGAAACCTGGACGTTCCCGCAGCAGGCCGGCACGACGCTCTATGCGAACAAAAGAGTTAGCCCTACAATTTCGCGCCAGAAAGTAGCTAGCGTTCGATAACGCGCGGGACTTTGAAGTAGCCGCCGCCGGCTTGCGGTGCGTTAGCCAGTGCCACCGTCGGTCCCAAGGTCGGGCGCTCTTCGTCCGGCCGCAGCGTGGCAGTTTCGGCGGCCTCATACAGAACCTGGGACATGGGCGCGATATCGCGGGTATCGATCTCCGCGAGCTTGTCCATGTGCACCAGAATTTCATCAAGGTCCTTAGTGAATTTTGCAACCTCTTCTTCGCTGAGCTTCAGGTTGCCGAGATCGGCGACGTAGCGGACTTCCTTTTCGGTGATCTTCAAGCGATCTCCCTCTGGCGCTTGGTGCGATAGATTCGGCGCAGTCCGGGGTCGGCAATGCCACTCGCCTCGTCTGACAATGCGAAAGCCGGGATGCTGGTTTTGGCAACCATGGGGCCGCGCCGTGGGGGCATGATGCGAAACTCCAGGTCCGTGACGATGCCGGGCCCCACTGCCCTGTCGAGGTTCGTCAGAATCTGCCGGCTGAGTCCCATCAGATTGCGCTGCCAGAGCCAGTCTTCCACCTCGACCACGAGCGTGTTGCGGACCAGTTTGGAGGCGCGGGTATGCTCGGCAACTTTCTTTCCCACCGCGGGTTTCCACGCAGCGCAAACGATATCCCCTGGGTCGCATGACAGGCGCAGGTTATCGATGCTGGCAAGAAGACGGCTGGCTTGCTTCATGGTTGGAAGACCCGATTCTAGCATGAGACGAACCGCAATGGAATAGAATGAGCGACTGATGAAACGAACGGCGATTTACATGATAGCCGTCTGGAGCGTGTCCAGCGGCGCGGGCGCAGCAGTCTTCGACGTCCGGAGCTTCGGAGCCAAAGGCGACGGCAAGACCCAGGACCGCGACGCGATCAACAAAGCCATCGATGCGGCGTCCGCGGCAGGCGGAGGCACCGTGGCGTTTCCCGCCGGGACCTACCTGACCGGGTCGATACGAATGCGCAGCAACATCGCCTTGCAACTCGATCCCGGCTGCGTGATCGAGGCTAGCGCCGAGACCGGCGCGTATGACGCCGCTGAGCCCAATTCGTCGGACAAGTTTCAGGACTTCGGCCACAGCCACTGGCATAACAGCCTGATTTGGGGCGAGGGCCTCGAGAACATCTCGATCTCCGGCAGCGGGTTGATCAGCGGCAAAGCTCTGATGCGCGGAGAGCGGGGAGCAGGGGCCGATAAAGCCATCGCGTTCAAGCTGTCCCACAACGTGACGCTACGCGACTTTTCGATTTCGCTCGGCGGGCACTTCGGGATTCTGGCCACCGGAGTCGACAACCTCACCATCGACAATCTAAAAATCGATAGCAACCGCGATGGGATCGACATCGACTCGTGCCGCAATGTACGGATTTCCAATACCAGCGTGAACACGCCCAACGACGACGCGATCGTTCTCAAGGGCACCCACGCGCTTGGAGCGGCCCGTTCGACGGAAAACGTCACGATCACAAATTGTTTCGTCAGCGGTTATGACATCGGTTCCCTGCTGGATGCGACCTACAGGCGAACGGCCATGCACGCGCCGGACCGCGATGGGCCTACGGGACGGGTCAAGATCGGCACCGAGTCCGAGGGCGACTTCCGCAACATCACCATTTCGAACGTGGTGTTCGACCGTTCCCGCGGGCTCGCGTTGGAGAGTGTCGACGGCTCGAACATCGAAGATATCGTCGTCTCCAACATCACCATGCGGGACGTCTCGAACGCGCCGATTTTTCTTCGGCTCGGCAGCCGGATGCGCGCGCCGGAGGGCACGCCGACCGGTTCGATACGGCGGGTGAGTATCAGCAACGTGATCGCTTACAACGCCGACCCGCGTTACGGCTCGATCATCAGCGGCATCCCGGGTCACGATGTCGAAGACGTGAAGCTCAGCAATATTCGGATTCTGTATCGCGGCGGGCTAACGTTGGAGCAGGTGGCGAAGCAGCCTGCCGAACTGGTCAACACCTTCTTTTTCCGGCAGTCCGGCGGCGTTCCTCCGCGCGAGCCTTACGACACGCCCGAGAGGGAGAAAGAATACCCGGAGCCTTCCATGTTCGGGATGATGCCCGCCTACGGCTTCTTCCTGCGCCATGCCAGGAACGTCGAGTTGAACGATGTCGAGGTCGGATACATGCAGGAAGACCGGCGTCCGGCGTTTGTGCTCGACCAGGCCACCGGCGTCGATTTTCAACACGTCAAAGCGCAAAAAGCCGCGGGAGTTCCAACGTTCGTGCTGAAAAACGTCAAGGATTTCAGCGTGCATCGCTCCACGCCCGTCGCGGATACGCAGGTTGATAGTGCCGTGAAGAAAGAGATGTGACGGCGGCTTCATATGGCGATGCTATGATTGCGCCATGCGCGTCGCCATTCTTCTTTTTGTCATCGCGTTGTCGGCTCATGCGCAATCCGCCCTGCTGGTGATCTCTCTCGATGGCATGCGGCCCGACTATGTTCTGATGGCCGGCGAGCATGGGTTGAAGATTCCGCATCTGCGGCGTTTGTCAGCGGAAGGCGCCCACGCTTCGGGTGTGGTTGGTGTGCTGCCCACCGTGACTTATCCCAGCCACACCACGATCATGACCGGTGTCTGGCCGGCGAAGCACGGCATCTACTCCAACATAGTGACCGATCCGTTGGGGAAGAATCTGGACGGCTGGTATTGGTACGCCGAAGACATCCGCGTGCCGACTCTGTGGGAAGCGGCAGCTAAAGCCGGCATGAAGGTCGGGAGCGTATCCTGGCCGGTGAGTGTGGGCGCGAAGGGCGTGACTTATCTCATCCCGGAATATTGGCGCGCGCAGAAGACTGCGGATGATCTCAAACTGATGCGGGTGATCGCGACGCCGGGACTCATCAACGAGATTCAGAAGCAGGCGGGCCTGTATGTGATGGATCTTGACGCAGCCGTACAAGGCGATCGGCAGCGAACCAAATATGCTGTCGCGATCCTGCGTGAGAAGAAAGTGCAGTTCATGACTGTCCATCTGGCGGCGCTCGATCACATCGAGCACCAGGGCGGCCCTTTCAGTCCGGAAGCCAACGCGGCACTGGAGCAACTCGATCAGCAGGTCGGGCAATTGGAAGAGGCGGCGAAATCGGTCTTCCCGAATGTCACGGTTTGCGTCCTGTCCGACCACGGTTTCGCGCGGACGGATCACCGGCTCAATATCCTGAGACCGTTCGCTGAAGCAGGTCTCGTCACTTTGGACAGCGCGGGAAAAATCACCGGATGGCAAGCTTATCCTAAGGCGGATGGAGGCTCGGCCGAGATCTATCTGCACGATCCGCATGACGAAGCCACACGGCAGAAGACGAACGAGCTATTGCTGAGGCTCGCTGCGAATAGCGAAAATGGCATCCATCAAATTCTGGATGCGAAGGAAATAGCCGCGTTGGGCGGAGATCCGGGGGCTTCCTTCTGGGTGGATATGAAGGCGAACTTCTCGGTGGAGTCTAATTCGACCGGGCAGACGGGCCCCAAACCCGTAGGCGGCACGCACGGCTACATGCCATCTCATCCCGAATTGCAGGCGTCCTTCTTTATCGCCGGACCCCGCATCGAACACGGTCTCGACCTCGGCTCCATCGACATGCGCAGCATCGCACCAACCCTCGCCCGGTGTCTGGGAGTGCCATTCACATCCGGCGATCTCAAGGGCCTGCCGGTCTGCCAGTAACGCAGACTTCAATTTTGCCGGCTGCCGCCGCAGGCGAAACCGCCCGCGCCACCCTTGCAAGTCCCATGTTTGCGTGGGTGGGGCAGGCGGTTTCGCCTGCCTCGGCCGTTGGCGGCCGAATTTTGCAAGTACCCCTAAAGTTCCCCTAAGGTCTGTCCCACAATGAAGCCCGCTGTGTTACGGTCAATTCAGATGGCCACTGTCGATGAGACGGCTCGGCGTCTCAGTGAGATCGAGCCGTTGACGGTCTCGCGCGACGCATTGCTCTCCCAATACACACGTTTCGGAATAGGCGGACCGGCAAGCATCCTGGTGGAGGCGCCCGATCCAGAGTCCTTCGTCGCCGCGCTGCAGATCGCTCGGCTGAGCGGACTCGACTACGTGGTCATCGGTGGAGGCACGAACCTCATCGTCTCGGACGACGGCTTCTGCGGCGTGGTCCTGAAGCTCACGGCCCGCAGCATCACGATCGACGGCCCACAGGTGACTGCCGACGCCGGCGTCGTGCTCCAGGACCTGGTCGACAGTACCATTGACCATGGCCTGCAGGGTCTCGAGACCATGACGGGGATCCCGGGATTCACCGGCGCCGCGGTCTACGGCAACGCCGGCGCGTACGGCCACTCGATCTCCGAGCGCGTCACTTCAGTCGAGTTCTTCGATGGCCACGAAATTCGCCGCATCGACAATGCGACCTGCCAGTTCCGCTACCGCGAAAGCATTTTCAAGCAGCAGAAAGATTGGATTGTCTTCAGTGCCGATCTTGAAATGACAGCGGCAGACTCGACCGTCCTGCGCGCCACCGCCGATAGGATTCTGGCCGTCCGCAACGCCAAGTATCCTACGAGCATGAAGTGCGCGGGCAGCATCTTTAAGAATTTTCTGCTCGCGGAACTTCCCGCCGGCGTTGCCGCTCAGGTGCCGAAGACCTCCATCATCGAAGGCAAGGTCCCGTCCGCCTGGTTCCTGGAGCAGGTTGGCGCAAAAGGTATGCGCGAAGGCGGGATCCAAGTGGCGGACTATCACGCCAACCTCATCTACAACACCGGCGACGGCACGGCCCGCGAACTCCGCCGCGTGATCGGCGAACTGAAACGCCGCGTGCGCGACCGGTTCGGTATCGAAGTCCAGGAAGAAGTTCAATACGTCGGATGCGCGCAGCAATAAACCTGGAAGCGGCGTTCGCGCTGCTGGTCATTTGTGCGGCAGGCTTCATGCCGTCGGTCACCCGGCGATGCGAGCGGATTGAACGCAAACCGTGGTTGCTCCTGCTTCTGGCCATCCCTGCAGCGCTGCTCTGGACCCTCACCTTTCCACTGGTCTCGGACGATTTCGTGCACATCGGCTACGCCCTGCACTTCACTCCCGACAAGATCGTCGGGCTCTTCACCATCCCGGCGGGTGACCATTTTTTTCGACCGCTGGGCTACATTTCTTACGCCATCGATGCGCGGTGGGCGGGACACAGTGCGGCCCTCTGGCATTTGGCCACTCTCCTGATCCATTTCGCCAACTGCCTGCTGGTCTATGTCGTCGCCCGGCAGACTGGTCTCGCACGCTTTTTTGCGGTGACTGCGTCGGTGATCTTCGGGATTCACGGCTCGCGTCCTGAAACTGTCACCTGGATCGCGTGCCGCTTCGACCTGATCGCGACGCTGTTCGTGCTAGCTACGCTCTCCCTGTTCTTACGCGGCAAATACTTGCCTGCTCTCGCGACGGCCTTCCTCGCACTGATCAGTAAGGAGTCGGCCTATGTTCTTCCCGTCCTGCTCCTGCTCATCACCGATCAGCCCTTGCGTACCGCAACGTTGCGCCGCGTCGCTCCCTTCGCCGCTCTAACCTGCGCGGTCTTTCTGTACCGCTGGCAACTGCTCTCCGGCATCGGTGGCTATCAGACCGTTTCCCATACGCCCGCGATTCTCAACTTCAGCATTCTCCGCACGGCCAACGCGCTTCTGCTACGCCTTTGGGCGATGCTCTTCTTCCCTATCAACTGGACCGAAACGCCGCAGTGGTGGCTCTGGATCGCGCTTGGGATCGGCATCGCAGGCTACGCGGCCATCGGACTCAGCGGGGGACGGCAACGGCGCACTCTCGCCTTCCTTTTGTTCGCCTTTGTGGCGGCCCTCCCAGTGCAACAACTTCTGCTCATCGGACCGGATCTCGAGAAGTCGCGCGTTCTCTATCTGCCTTCCGTAGGATTTGCGCTGTTCCTCGCCGCGTCGCTGGAGAGTCTGCGCAACCTCAACTGGCGCATCCCGGCCGCTATCGCGATCATGGTGTTTCAAACCGCGTGCCTGGAGCATAATCTCGTCACGTGGCAAGGAGTCGCGTTGGTGGCGAGACAGGCCTGCGATTCCGTGGCTGCGTCGCTCGCGGGCAACCAGAAGACGGTGACCGTACTCGATCTTCCCAACGTACTGCGTGGCGTCTATTTCTTCCATAAAGGGATGCCGGATTGCCTGGAAGTCGGGCACGACATCGATATTCGGCGCGTCCGGGAGGACCATGCCGACCTGGTCTTCCGCTGGGATCCGGAAAGTGAAAAAGTGAAGCGCTAGGCAGAGAAGCGCAACGGCTCGCGGACTTAAAGTCCGTCACACAATTATGCGGCCTGGACAACAGATATCATGATACATTGACGCGCCGGATGATGAAACCCGCGATCCTCACGTTATTAACCACCGCCGTTGTCCTCTCGCAGGATCCGTACGTGGTTGCCGGGGACCATTATCATCTGGTCTTCGAGAACCAGTGGGTAAGGGCTACCCGCGTGACCTACGGACCACATGAGACTGCGCCGGTACACAATCATCCACCGAATCCCGTTACCGTATATGTGTATGTCACCGACAGCGGTGTCCTCGAATTCAAACACATGACGGGTTTCCGGACACCAGGAGTGGTGATCGACCGGCCGCCGGTCAAGGCAGGTGCGATCCGCGTATCGCACGGGCAGCCCGAGACGCATTCTGTCAAGTACCTCGGCGACGAACCCACCGAGTATGCACGAATCGAACTGCGGACCGAACCGCTCGATGTGCCGGTACGCGATGTCCGACTACCTCCCTATTCCTTCGATAAACCCTCCGGGGCGGAGACGCAATTCGAAAATGGGCAACTCCGCATTGTGCGCGTCCTCTGCGCTCCGGGCGAGAAGTGTCCGGGCAGCGAGCATCCTCGCGATCCTGCGGTGGTGGTCATCCTTTCCGGAACGCGCCGCGGCGAGATCCTCTGGTCACCTCAGCCGGAGACCGGCCCGCTGGAACTGGTTCGGATCGAATTGAAGAGCGATCCGGAGACAGGCAAATAGACCATGTGTGCCTGCGGTTGTTTCCTCCTGGCCGGCTTGACGGGAGCTTTGGTGTTCTCAGTGATGCACGGGCTCTGGCTAATGGCAGCCGGAGTTGTCGCGGTAGCCGCACTGGTCGGCTGGCTGGGGGCCAAAGCTATGAAGAAGTCGCCGTAGTAGAGGCGGCAGAAGTCGACAAGGCTTGCAAACGGTTGATTTCTTCGTTGTGGAGTAGGCGTTTTCGCCCTGCTCTCGCGGGCTGGAGAGGACCTCTGCCACAGGCTGCCAGGCTAGCGGACGGGCCGTCCCCCACAATTACTCTCCCGAAACCGCGGCCAAACTTCGCTCGCGGCGACAAAGGCGCAATTTTCAGACACATTGAACCACAACCTGTCCCGCGGTTAGCGGCTAATTGGGTAAATAATTCAAGATTGCCGGGTAAACTGCCTGGACCAGATCGGTGGCGCTCTTCACCGCGACGTCTACGCCATCACGCCTGACCGGCACGATCACCCGGACCAACGCCGTGTCGCTGCGATGATAGCGCATCGAGTCTGCTACCAGGTAAAACTTCGCGGCGAATTCGTTGGCCACAACCCGGCCATGAGACTGGTACCAGTAGAGAACCACGCTCTCGACATCCCCCCGGCTGATGATGTACCGGTTAATCGTAATCGGGGCAGCCCTCCGCGGAATTGCGACCACCATCTCTCCGGTTACCGATGGCTGCCAGCCTGAGCCCGGCAGGCAGTTCTTAGGAGAGTGCGGCGACTGGCCCGTCTGCTGAGTACTGAAGTAGGCCACGAAAAGCTCATCCGCGCTGTTGATCAGAGCGAGCTTCATGTTCTGTGTCATCTGGCTCGCGTCAGGTACGGGTGTTCTCACATAGAATCGCGACAAAACATCGTCCGCTTTCAGAACGCTCAGAGTATCCTGGTCAACCACTCCGTCGGTGACCGCTTGCCAGCCCGGCAAAGTCAGGGGAAACTGTTTCAGCGGCTGCCGGAGCGGCCTGCTGTCGCCATGCGACGCCGTGTAGAAAAGAACCGCCTGAGCCAGGAGGACTAGCGTCAGAACCCGCAGATACTTACTTTTCCAGATGGCTTCCACTAATGACTCCTGCGCTGTATCAACGCCCAACCGCGCGTCAGGATCTGGTGGACTCCTACCATGATGAATAGCGCGATCATGAAAATTACCCACCCCTCCGCTTCATGGACCGCGCCTTCCGCCAGTTCCGGATTGACTTGCGCCAGCAGGCCGGTGATAGTGACACGTCCCGCATTCGCCGCGATGGCTATAGGGATGGTGGAAAGAAAAAGAAGCGTCCGGATCCGAACGCTGGTCTCAAAGAAGTATCCGTAGACCAGGGACAGGAACGTGAGCGAGAGCAACGAGCGGATACCGCTGCACGCCTCGACCACATTGAGTTTCATGCTCGCCAGTTCCAGCACATTTCCCTGGCGCATCACTGGAACGCCCAACACGTTTAGCGAAAACTCAGCCACCGAGCTGGCGAAAAGCTGCAAAGGGAAGGTAATGCGGGTGTAGACGACGGCGGGAATCGGGACCATGAAAAACAGCAGGAAAAGCGGGAAGGAAAAAATACGCAAATAGCGAATTCCGCCGAGCAGCCAGACGGCGCCAATAATGGTGATGACGAGTGCGGTCCGGGCCAGGAAAAGCTCCGCGCCAATGGTGGCAATATAGAGCTGCAACGTTCCCCAAAACACCACCGCCAACCCGCGCCAGTCCGGCGTTGCCGGGATGGATTGGGCTTGCTCCATCTTCTGCCAGGCAATCCAGCCCGCAATCACCGGCACAAAGAAGCCGTGTCCCATATCATCATCGTTGGCCCATTGCCAAACCAGATGACGGATGACAGGGTAATAGCAGAGAACAATCAATCCGGCCACCCAGCCCACCAGGAGCCAGGAAGCGACAGGGATTCGGACTTTCTTGTCTCCCAAAACTGCCGTCGACATAAACGATTCGCTTCATATTAACATTCCGGTGCCCCGGATTTACTATTTGGCTTGCAGATGTTCGCCGGGTTCTTCGGATGGGCTAGTCTCAAAGTAATGGCTAAAATCAAATCGGCGCGCCCCAAGAAGGCGGCGGTGCCGCCCGTGCGCGGCGGGTTGCCGTGCGTTATCTTCGTTATCCTCGCGGTTCTGCTCGTGATGGTATTCCTCTATCTGGTGATGAGCCATGCGAGTTGACGGCCGTAAGTCCGGCGAACTCCGCCCGGTATCGATCGAAGTAGACTACCTGGCGACTGCGGAAGGGAGCGCACTCATCTCCCTGGGCCATACGCGCGTGATTTGCGCGGCGAGCATTGAACCGGCGGTGCCCCCTTTCATGCGAAATCAGGGCCGCGGGTGGGTGACCGCCGAATATTCCATGCTGCCCCGCGCCACAGCGCAGCGGTCCGCGCGCGAGGTGACGAAGGGAAAGCCGTCGGGACGCACCCAGGAAATTCAGCGGCTGATCGGACGGAGCCTTCGCGCAGTCGTCGATATGGCTGCGCTCGGGGAGCGCACCGTGATCCTGGATTGCGACGTCCTGCAGGCGGACGGCGGCACCCGCACCGCGTCCATTACCGGAGCGTTCGTCGCCATGTGCCTGGCGATGCGCGCGCTGGTCGAATCTAAGGCCATCCCCCGGATGCCGGTCATCGATTACCTGGCGGCGACCAGCGTAGGAATCGTGGGCGGCGAGCCTATGCTGGACCTCTGTTACACGGAAGATTCGCGGGCCGATCTGGATGCCAACATTGTCATGACCGGCTCCGGCCGCTTCGTCGAGTTGGGATTCACCGCCGAACGCGGGTCGTTTGGCGACACCGATGTGGAGCGGTTGCTCGGCCTCGCGAAGGTGGGAATCAGTCAACTGGTGGAGATCCAGCGGCAGTTCGTGAAGCTCAAGTGATTCTTTATTGCGCCACCGGCAATCCCGGCAAGCTGCGTGAATTCCGCAGCGCAGTGAAAACTCCCTGGCAGATCGAGCCCTTGCCCGGTCTCGCCGGTATTGCTTCCCCCGAGGAGACCGGCGCGACTTTTGAGGAAAATGCGATCCTGAAGGCCCGGTATTATGCTCGGTTCGCGGATCGGGTTCCGATCTTCGCGGAAGACTCGGGTCTCGAGGTGGACGCCCTGGGCGGCGCACCTGGCGTGTACTCCGCGCGTTTCGCCGGCCCGGATGCAACCGATCCAGCCAATAACCAACTCCTGCTCGAACGCCTGCGGGATGCGACTGACCGCCGGGCCCGTTACGTCGCGGTGATCGCTTTGATCCTGCCTGGAGAGGCGGCGCAGACGTTCCGTGGCATCGTGGAGGGCCGGATCCTGCGCGAGCCACGAGGCGCTGGAGGCTTCGGCTACGACCCCTTGTTCTATTACCCTCCATTTGATGCGACCTTCGCCGAAATTCCGGTCGCGAAAAAACAAAGTGTCAGCCACCGGGGCCGTGCGGTGGCAAAGATGATGGACCTTCTGGCAGGCCACGGTACGACGAGCGACGCTACTCTTTGACCTTCAGGCTCGCCTTGTTTTCTTCGATGAAGCTCCTGATCTCGTCGGCTACGGAGAGCAGTTTCTGCCACTGCTCCTGATACAACGTAACAGGGAAGCGCCCCAACCCATAAACGGACACCGCGCCCTTTTCACTGACCTTCATTGATACCGCGGCATTCCGTTTCTTCTTGAGATTCTCGTTCTCGGCTCTCAACCGTTCGAGTTCTAGCTGTAGATTCTCGTCAGACATGTTAAGTTCTATTGTCTCAGAAGTTTGTCTCGCTCGGCGAACGGACCGGCTAAAGCCTGTCACTCGACTTTGGCCTTTTGTGGGGCGGACGCCCACGTCCGCAAGCGACCCCCTGGTCGCTTTGGACAGGCTAAAGCCAGGCTAGAGCCTGTCACACAAGGCTATTTCAGTTGGATGGAAACCAGCCGCTGGTGGTCGGTCAGTTCCGTCGGATAGTTACCGGTATAGCACGCATAGCAGAATTCCTGGGCATCGTCGGCGACGGCCTCGCGCAAGGCTCTGAGCGACAGGTAGGACAGAGAATCGGCCTCGACAAACCGGCGAATCTCTTCGGTAGTGCTGTTGGCCGCGATCAATTCGTTCTTGTTGGGCGTATCGACGCCGTAGAAGCAAGGCGACACCGTCGGCGGGCACGAGATGCGCAGGTGCACTTCACGGGCTCCTGCCTGGCGAACCATGCGGACAATCTTGCGGCTGGTCGTCCCGCGAACGATGGAATCGTCCACCAGGATCACCCGCTTCCCCTCCAGCAGATGGCGGATAGGATTCAACTTCAGCTTCACCCCGAAATCGCGGATCGCCTGCGAAGGTTCGATGAAGGTCCGGCCGACGTAGTGGTTGCGGATCAGCGCTTGCCGGTAGGGCAGTCCGGATTCCTCGGAGTAGCCCAGTGCGGCCGCGACGCCGGAGTCCGGAACCGGAACCACGATGTCCGCGTCCGCCGGGGCTTCCCGAGCGAGAAGCCGCCCCAGCATTTCGCGCGATTGCTGCACAGGACGCCCAAAAACGATGGAGTCCGGCCGGGAGAAGTAAACATGTTCGAAGACGCACTGCGACAACGGCTGCTCCGGAGCATACCGCTCACGGGTCACTCCCTCCGGTCCCACGATCACCATCTCGCCGGGCTGCACGTCGTTCAGATAGACCGCGTCAATCAGGTCGAACGCACAGGTTTCCGACGCGAAAACGTAGCAGTGCTTCTTGCCCGTAGCGCTTTTCTGTCCCATGGCCAGTGGACGGAAGCCGTGGGGATCGCGGGCCACGATGATGCGGTCCTGCGCCAGGAAGACCAGCGAAAACGCCCCTTCAAGCTGCAGCAGCGCATCGCGCAGAGCGCCGGCCAGCGTGCGTTCGCTCGAGTGCGCCACCAGGTGGAGCACCACCTCGGTATCGCTGTTGGCCTGGAAAATCGCGCCCCGGTCTTCCAACTCGTGGCGGAGTTCGAGCGCGTTGGTGATGTTGCCGTTGTGAGCTACCGCAATCAGCCCCTTGTTGCACGCCACCGAGAACGGCTGGGCATTGAGAATGGCGGTGTCGCCGGCCGTCGAATAGCGCGTGTGGCCGATCGCGTGGTCGCCGGGAAGCTCCCTGAGAACCTCGTTGGTGAAAATATCGGCGACGTGCCCCATGGACTTCTGGGTGTGGATTTCCTTGCCGTCAGACGTCGAAATTCCGGCGGACTCCTGGCCTCTGTGTTGCAAGGCGTAGAGTCCGAGATACGCTAGCTTGGATGCTTCGGGGTGGCCGTAAATTGCAACTACGCCGCATTCTTCTCGGAATTTATCAAGCATTGTGATGTAGAAGTTTGGGAAAGGCAGCTTCGAAGTGGTGCTGAAGTTCGGATGTGTTGGCTTGGATCAAGATTTGGTCCGCGTTCCGAATTTGTAACCGCTTTTTCATTGTAACGCCGATCGGTGTACAGGCGACCTGGTATTTCCCGGCGAGGGCTTGCACCTGATCCGGCTGCGCGGTCGAAATGAGAATTCGGGATGGAGCCTCGTGGAACAGCAGGTGTTCCACGCGTAGCTCAGAGTCCAGCGTGATGTCGGCCCCCACTCCACCGCCGGCGCTGAGTGCCAGCGCGCAACCGAGACCGCCGTCGCTAAGGTCGTGCGCGCTTTCCGCCAGCCCTTCCGAAACGATGCTTCGCATGGTATCGTGGACTCGCTTTTCGTAGCCCATATCCAGCTTCGGCGGCAAACCCCAGAGCGTGCCCAGGATCACCTTGGCGTACTGCGTCCCGCCGAAATGTATATCGTCCGTTTCGCCCAGCCCTCCCAGTAGAAGGACGGTCCGCCCTTCATTCTGGAAATGCTTCGAGACCGGTTTGGCTGTCGGCATGAGCCCGATAATGCCCATCACCGGCGTCGGATAAATGCCCTCTCCCAGCGTCTCGTTGTAGAGACTCACGTTGCCTCCGGTGATGGGCGTCTCGAAGAATGCGCACGCTTCCGCCATGCCTTCGACGGCCTCGACCAACTGGGCCATGATCTCAGGCCGTTCCGGATTGCCGAAGTTCAGGTTGTTGGTCGCCGCGATGGGTGTCGCGCCGGCCGTCGCCAGGTTGCGGCAGCATTCCGCCACGTTCAGCCTGGCGCCTTCACGGGGATCGAGATAGCAGTAGCGGCCGTTGCCGTCGAGCGCCATCGCGATCGACGTATCGATCTCCTTCACGCGCACTACCGCGGCATCGCTGCCGGGCCCGGCCGTGGTGTTGGTGCGGACCATGTAGTCGTATTGCTGCCAGATCCAACGCTTGCTGCACAGGTCCGCGGAACCCACTAGCCTGAACAGGTCCGCAGTCAGATCCGCGCTGCCGACGAAAGCCGGAGCTTCCATGTGAGCAGTGCGCAACGGCGCGGTAAACGGCCGGTCGTAACGCGGAGCTTCGTCGGCCAGTCCGCGGTTGGGGATTTCGGCCACTACCTGGCCTTTATGGCGCACACGCAGAAGGCCATCCGCGGTCACCGTGCCGATGGTAACGGCGTCCAGTCCCCATTTTCTGAAGACCTGAAAAACCTCCTCCTCCCTACCCTGCTCTGCGACCAGCAGCATGCGCTCCTGCGATTCCGAGAGCAGCATCTCGTATGCGGTCATGCCGGTCTCCCGCTGGGGGACACGGTCCAGATCGATCTCGATCCCGACCTCTCCACGGCTGCCCATTTCGCAGGACGACGACGTCAACCCCGCCGCGCCCATGTCCTGAATGGCCACCACTGCGCCGGTCTTCATGACCTCGAGGCACGCTTCGAGGAGCAGTTTCTCCAGAAACGGGTCGCCGACCTGCACATTCGGGCGCTTCTGCTTCGACTCCTCGGTGAATTCGGCGGATGCCATGGATGCGCCGTGAATCCCGTCGCGGCCGGTTTTTGCCCCGACATAGATCACCGGGTTGCCGATACCCGAAGCCTTGGCGTAGAAGATCTCGTCCTTGCGGCAAACCCCCAGCGCGAAGACATTCACTAAAGGGTTGCCGTTGTAGCACGGCTCGAAGATGGTTTCGCCGCCGACCGTCGGCACGCCGAAACAGTTGCCATAGTGCGCGATCCCCGCCACCACGCCTTCGATAATGCGGCGATTGCGCGCGGCCACGATGGGGTCCGGATCGGTGGGAGAGCCAAAGCGCAGCGAATCCATCACCGCGAGGGGTCGCGCGCCCATGGTGAAGATATCGCGCAGAATGCCGCCGACTCCGGTCGCCGCACCCTGGAACGGTTCGATGTAGCTCGGGTGGTTATGCGATTCGATCTTGAAACAGGCGACCCAGTCGTGTCCCTCGGCGTCCTTGCCGATGGCGACGATGCCCGCATTTTCACCGGGCCCTTGCACGACGGCTTTGCCGCGCGTCGGCAGCTTCTTCAAATGGATGCGGGACGATTTATACGAGCAGTGCTCGCTCCACATCACCGAAAAAACTCCCAGTTCGGTATAGCTGGGTTCCCGTCCCAGGAGCGCGACGATCTTGCGATACTCCGCGGGCGTGAGCTGATGCTGGGTGATGAGTTCGGGTGTGATGGTCATGGGAGACAAGTGGACTCGGCGGCCGCGAACATGGATTCGAACACCGCGCGGCCTTCAACGGAGCCCATCAGGGGATCGCAGGCGCGTTCGGGATGCGGCATCATGCCCATGACGTTCCGTCCTTTATTGAGGATGCCCGCGATATCGCGCAACGAGCCGTTAGGATTGTCGAGATAGCGGAAGACGATGCGATCTTCGGCTTCGAGCTCATCCAGTGTGCGTGCGTCCGCAAAGTAGCAGCCTTCGCCGTGCGCCACCGGCGCGTGAATGATTTGGCCCTTCCTGAGCGCGTTAGTGAACGGACTATCGGCCGTTTCGGTGCGCAGCGTGACCTCGCGGCAGACGAACTTGAGCCCGGCATTGCGCAGCAGTGCGCCGGGCAGCAGATGCGACTCGACCAGAATCTGGAAGCCGTTGCAGATCCCGAGCACCAGCCCGCCATCGTCTGCAAATTTGCGGACCGCGCGCATGACCGGCGAGAAGCGGGCGATCGCGCCGCAGCGAAGATAATCGCCGTAAGAAAACCCGCCCGGCAGAATGACGGCATCGACGTCGCCGAGCGTGCCGGAGTCGTGCCAGATAAACTCAGCCTGGTGGCCGAGATTGTGCTGGACGGCGTACCACGCATCGTGGTCGCAGTTGCTGCCGGGAAAGACAATTACACCGACCTTCATAGAGGGCCTCGTTTTCTTGGGGGAGTTAATTTCTATTTTAACGTGCCCGCATTCCAGCCGCGCCGGCTGGCCTTTTGTGGGGCGGACGCCCACGTCCGCAAGCGACCCCCCCGGTCGCCGCTGTCGAGCAAGCGACAGGCTTGGGTGTGCGAAGCGGCCTCGGTTGCGGCTGCTTTCCCCATTACAATGCGTGCTGCGCAGCAGCCCCGAGGCAGTTTGGCCCAGGTATCCCGAGCATCCGTTTGCCTACCCCGCCACAACCATAAGCCACGGTGGATAGGCACATGGGCGCGTTACGGGCCGGCCCCCTGCTACTCTTCCTTTGGCGTTTTCGTCGGCTGGGCTATAGCCCAAGTGATCCCAGGCCGGGCTGGCCAGTCCGCGTCAGAACATCAGCTTCAACGCAAACCGGATCTGCCGATCTCCAGTCGAAGAGCTGATGATATCGTAGCCATTGAAATTGGTAATGCCGCCATTCGCGAAGCTCGCATTCGAAACCGTAGCCGCGGGGTTCGCGAATTGGGGAGTGTTGGTCAATCCGTACGTTTCGGTTCGGAACTGCAGCTTTATGTTCTCGCGGATTTTGAAATCGCGGAAAACGCTGGCGTCCAGATTGAAGAACCCGGGCCCGCGCACGATGTCTCGACCGGAATTGCCGAAACGAACGGCGGACACGGGCGCGAACGCGAGGGGGTTGAAATAAGGAGAATTCGGACCATGACCTCCGATAATGGTTACGGTGGGAAGCACCAGGTCGGCGGTTTGGGTGTTCCCGGGCGCGTTCACGGATGTTCCGGATGACGCCACGCTGAAAGGCGTACCGCTCATGCGGCTGAGGACGGTGTTTACCGTCCAACCGCCCGCGATTATCGCGGCAATACCGTGGTTGGCCCACTGGTGGCCGTGGCCGAATGGCAGTGTGTACACCGCATAGGTCTGGAAATTCTGGGTGCGGTCGTAGCCGGCGAGCGCTTTGTTTCTGTTCCACATCGGTTCCCACGCCCAGGTAAGCGAAGCGTTTTCTGTGTCGAAATAATCGATCGCGCGGGAAAACGTGTAGACCACGCCAAACACCGCACTTCCGACGTTCCTCTTCAACTGGCTCTGTAGCGCGTTATAGTGGCCGCCATTGAACGGAATCTGGTCGCTGATGGTATTCGCGTTTCCAAATTCCTGGAAGAGCGGTGTACCGGCATTGCCGCCGCCCGGCCCCGCCGCATTGATATTAACCTCGGAAACGGGGCGCACGGTGCGCGTACCCACATAAGCCGCCTGCGCATTGAAACCGAGGCCCATGTTCCGCTGCACCGTGAAATTGTAGGATTCGATGTAGCCGCGATTGAAATCCTTCGGGAAAGTGAGAGTGCCGACGTTCGCCGGCAGCGGAAAACTTCCCTGGCTGATGACTGGCCCGACCAATGCGGGAATGCCGGTTGCCAGGCTCCCCGCGGCGGTGTAGGAATTCGCGCCTGCGTACTGTTGCGAGATGACTGCGGGATACGCGTCGCGCATGTTCGTGAAATAATAAGGGTCGCTGCTGATCCCGTAGCCCACCCGGATAACGGTCTTCTCGTCCAGCCTGTACGCCAGGCCAATGCGCGGTTCCAATTGTCCGAGCCCTACGTCAACCCCCACATTGTTGGGTACGCCATTCACGCCGCCGAGCAAGGCCAGATTCGTGCCGGGATCGTAGCGGTTGCCTCCAAAGTGATCGCGTGTGGCAAACGGGTAGAATTCATAGCGGCCGCCGTAATCCACGGTCAGCTTGCGCGTGACCTGCCAGTGGTCGCGGACATAGAACGAATAAGTGCTCTCTCGGACCGTTGCCGGATCAATGTATTGGTTGTCCTTGCCCATGGCTTGCGGTAAACCGAGCATGAAATCGGCCCACCCGTTGTACGCGTTCGGCGCGGGCCCTCCGTTTAGCGCGGTTAGGCCGCCAGTGAAGTTGAACCCGCCGCGCACGCCATATTTCAATTGAGCCTGGAAATGATTAATCTGCCAGCGGTCGAACTCGCCGCCAAATCGGACCGAATGGGACCCCTTGATCCAACTTACGTTGGCCGTATAGAGATAGTTGTTATCGCGAAACTGGAATGGATTCGATACGTTCGGATTGCCGAGCGAGGAGAAGCCGCTGATAACGAAGTTGGGATATCCGCCCTGGAGAGGATTCGGACCATTCGTCCCGGGAATGCCGAGCACGTCCGAGCCGTAGTTTTTGTTCAGATCGACGTTCTTGGCCGAGAGGGGTTCTCGCACGTATCCGATGTTGCCATCCAGTAAAAGATGGGGCGTGAAGGTGTAAGTTCCGCCCAGTGCCGCGACCTGCGTCAGACTGGGTGCCGTCCCGGGCTGCCCTCCATCGAAGGTGTTGCCGCCGGCTGGACCGAGCGCCTGCGGGTCGAAGATAAGTGCCGGCATGGCGCTGTACCGGGCGAAAACCGTGCTTTTGTCATTGGGGTTGTAGTTGACCTTGCTGTCCACGCTGTCGCGCGTGTACTGAAGACTGGCCGACCCGAAGTAATTATTGGCGATGCCGGACCCCTGGTTTGGCTCTGGAATCAGCGCCGTCATTTTCATTGCCGCCGAGCTGAGCATGGACACCGGAATCTGATTGTTGGCAAATGGAATTCGCCCCGTGCCGTCAGGATTACCGGTGGACGGGTTGTAAATGGTTGTGCCGGTACCGGCGAAATTCCCTTGCCGTAGCGGATCTGTGGGAACCGACTGTAAGCCGGAAACGCTCTGCCGTAGCATATAGCGCTCCCAGTCCACGAAGAAGAAAAGCTTGTTCTTGATGATCGGACCGCCCGTCGAAAGACCAAACTGGTTAAGAATGTTCTTCGGATTGTTCTTGCCGTAGTAGAAGAAGTTCCGGGCCTTCAGGTCGCTGTTGGTGTTGTATTCCCATGCAGCGCCGTGAAACTCGTTCGTGCCGGATTTGATGGTCAGGTTCACCACGGATCCGCCGGCCTGTCCTTGTTCGGCATCGAAACTGGCGGTCACCAGGTTTACCGCTTCGATGGCTTCGGCGGGCGGCACATAAGCGATGATGTTGCCCTCCCAGAAGTTGAGCACGGCCGTTCCGTCGATTCGCGTTGAGTTGGATGTATCCGCGCCGCCGTTGACGTAACTTTGCAAGGCTCCGGTCGGGTTTCCTGCGGACGAGTGCGCGGCCGCGGGCGGACTTGAACCGGGCACCAGCCTCATCAAGGTCTGGAAATTGCGATTTGCGCCGAGCGGTAGATTCGCAACCTGGGTCTGCTGAAGCTGCGTGCTCACGTCGGCGCGCTCGGTCTGCAGGGTTACCGCCGACGCATCGACGGTTACGCTTTGGTTCACCTGGGCCACTTGTAGTTGAGCATCGACGCGATGGTCCGTATTGGCGTCCAACTGGACATTCTCCTGGACCTCGGTGCCGAATCGCGGCGCAGTGAAAGTCAGGCGATAGGTCCCGGGCTGGAGATCATTCAACACGTATGCGCCGTGATCGTCAGAAACGGCACGTTTCGAAATTCCCATGGCCACGT
Source organism: Terriglobia bacterium (assembly GCA_963747535.1). Lineage (GTDB taxonomy): Bacteria > Acidobacteriota > Terriglobia > Bryobacterales > Bryobacteraceae > CAVVFX01. Next base: position 134,241 of record CAVVFX010000019.1, on the reverse strand, counting down.
GGAGCGCCTCAACTTTGGCGCCCGCAATGGCAGCGCCGCTGGTATCGGTGACACTTCCCGTTAGTGAGCCATATAGCACCTGTGCGTGAGACGCTAATGGAGCGGCTAACGCTACGATTGTCAAGAGAACGCTGACGCATTTCATGGATTAATTCCTCCTTTTCACCTCGAATTCTAGCCTCGGACAAAACTTGTAGACAGCACCCGGTCAGGGCAGTATATCACCGGATAAACGACGCTGCGAGGGGTCAACAATGGAAGTGTCGAACAGCATGGATGCCGTGGGTCAGCGGCTTGAACCGGCAAGATATGGGATCGAGGAAACTGACGTGACAGCAGCTATCACGAATAGGTCAACTTCACCCAGCGCGACACCGGGCCAAGTGACCGAGGTGCATATCGACGACTAGCGCGTTTCCGTCAAGTTGACGCGGACCGCGACTTCCCGGGAGTAATCTCTCACAACGCGTTTCTCAGGACTAATACGAGCCCTGCGCGAACCATCCCTACTACTCTACGACCTTCACCTATTGTTCGTTCACCGAGGTGAACGTCAACGGCTCCTAACTCGGCACCGCGCCGATTTGCTGCAACAACCCCAGAAGATCGGGCTGACCCCGTTCTTCGACGATTTGCCCGTCCGAAAACCGATAGAAGTTCATCGCCTGCACCTCGATCTTCTTCCCCGTTGACGGTGCGCCAAAAAAGGCCCCTAGATGCGTGCCCCGCATCGTGAAGCGCGCGGCTACCTTATCGCCTTCGGCGATCAGTTCCTCCAGCGTCCATTGGATGTCGGGAAAGCCCCCTCGCATCATCCCGATAATCGCGAGGTATCCAGCCGGACCCCGCATCGGTTCGGAGCGTCCAGGAACATGGAATACGGCGTTTGGAGAAATCAGTTCCGCGGCCAGTTTCTCACTGGCGGTGTTGATGAACTCGGTAAAACGCTGCATTGTGAGTTTGTTGTTTTCCGTTGTCATATCGGTTTTCAGCGGGGTCACACCGATTGGTCAACGACCCGCATCTGCTCTTCATTCATTCGGCCACCGTGCACCTTGAACCCGGCGAGAGCGCTAGCGATCTCTTTCAGGTCTTCCGCGGTCAGTACAAGTTTGGTGGATTCGATGTTCTCCTGAAGGTGCTTGACCTTGCCGGTTCCGGGGATTGGAACGATGAACGGCTTCTGGGCCAGGAGCCAGGCAAGCGACAGTTGCGCTGTGGTAGCGTTTTTTCTCTTCGCAAGCTCGCTGATGCGATCGACAAATGGTTTATTCGCGGTTATGCTTTCCGGCTTGAAACGGTCAAATCCAGAACGCAGATCAGATTTCGAATCAAACTTCGTCTGTGCATTAACCTTCTGCGTCAGATAGCCCATGCCCATTGGACCCCACGGCACAAAGCCGATTCCCAGTTCTTCGCATGTATCGAGCAATCCGTTCTCTTCCGGGTCACGATTCATGAGCGAATACTCTGTCTGGAGCGCTGCGACGGGCTGAACGGCGTGTGCTCTGCGGATGGTGTTGGGGCTTGCTTCCGAGAGACCGAAATGTAACACCTTGCCGTTCTCAATCAGCTCTTTCACGGCACCCGCAACGTCCTCGATTGGAACATTTGGATCGACTCGATGTTGATAGAAGAGATCGATCCGGTCCGTCCGGAGGCGCTTCAGGCACCCGTCCACCATTCTCTTAATGTGATCTGGCCGGCTGTTCAGACCGCCCTGATCGGTGAGGTCGAAGCCGAATTTTGTTGCGATCTTCACCTCGTTACGGAACGGTTCGAGCGCGCCGCCGACGATGGTTTCGCTCATGTACGGGCCGTACACTTCAGCCGTGTCGAAGAACGTCACACCGCTGCTGTACGCCGCACGGATGACCTGGATGGCGTCGTCGATGGGGGCTGCTGGGCCGTAGTTGGTGGCCAAGTTCATGCAGCCAAATCCGAGATCCGAAACTTCCAGCGTTCCAAGCTTTCGCGTCTTCATGTCTTTTCTCCACCTCAAGGTTAGGCCGAAACGCTCGGTTGCCGGTAGCCTGATCGACTAAAATCATTGCCTATTTGTCCGAGGCACGTGCGAAATCTTTGCGCTTGCCGCGCTTGTGCCTTATCTTGGAGAGGTCGAGCAAAATGAATGATAGCCAACAATTCCAACAAAGGAACGATCCCAGGGTGACGCAGGTGCTCAAAGAGCTGGCTGGAGCGATTAACAAAGCGCTGGATGGTGCCGCCGATCTGTCAACAGGCGTGCCGGGACTTGCGCTCTATCGAAACACTGCTCCTACCGCGCCGAATCCCTGTACCTATGAGCCGAGTCTGCTCCTCATTCCGCAGGGAAAGAAGCGCGTTGACCTGGGCAAACAGACTTATGTCTTCGGTGAATCAACCTTCCTGCTCACATCAATCGAACTTCCGATCGTCAGCCGAGTATCCGTCGCCAGTGCGGAGAAGCCCTACCTTGCCTTCTTCCTCAAGCTTGATATGGGCATCGTCCGTGACGTTCTTCACACCGAGGAGGTGCGGGTTCCTGCACCGCCCGGTGGCACGCGCGGCATGGTTCTTGGAGAAGCGACGATAGGACTGCTTACGCCATGCTTACGCATGGTTCAGCTTTTAGGCGCTCGGCAGGATGTCCCGTTCTTTGGCAAGCTGCTCCAGCGAGAAATCATCTACCGGCTTCTGCAGGGACCCCAAGGAGATCGTCTGCGTTCGGTTGCAACGACGGCGAACCAAAGCTATCTAACGGCTAAGGCGGTCACTTGGCTGCGTGAAAACTTCGAAAAGACGCTGAATGTGGATGAGCTTGCATCGATGGCAGGTATGAGCAGATCGACTCTGCATCATCACTTCCGTGGTCTCACAGCAATGAGTCCTCTTCAGTTTCAAAAACAGCTTCGGCTCCATACAGCGCGGCAGAAGATGCTCACAGAGGAACTTGATGCTGCGAGTGCTGCGTTCGCGGTGGGATACGAAAGTCCAAGCCAGTTCAATCGGGAGTACAAGCGCTTCTTCGGAAAGCCCCCGATGCGCGATGTACAAGCGCGGCGAGAGTCCCTGTGATCGCGAAACCGATCACGATGTCACGTCCGGGGAGCCTTAATGGTTTGCAAGGACCTGACCCCGCGCGGCTTGGTCCCAGTCCGTCAGCGAAGCCGTTCGCCCGCCACCTTGACGGTTTGTCGACTCACCGATTTGCCCGGTAATGGAAGATAAACGGGGATCTGGGATGCGTCGGCAATCCGCCAGCAAGCGAACGGCGTAGCCGCTCTGCAGCGACTGTAGCTCAGCCGGACGGCGCTGTCCGGAGGCCATACCGCCTGCATCGAAGAGCTCCAGCCCGACACTGCACAGAAGATTCAGAGATCCTCTGGCCGAAGACCGGTTTCCCGATCTTGGCGAGTGCCGCCGGGCCGATCTCTTCTTTGTTGTGGAAACAGAACGTGAAATTTGACCAGCCGGGACGCTGAAGCTTTCGGTGAGACCCAACTTGCTTCTTAAGCGTCCATCCAAGGCGCAACAAAGCAGCGTAAGCTCGCTTGGCCTTTGCGGCGTGTCAGACGCTCACGCGGCGAAGAGCAACTTCAGCGGGCCAGGCACATCGTCGCCGTTCTCGATCATATCGGCCAATACCTGAAGGCCTATTGACTTGACCTTTCGGACGGCCTCGCCCTCAGTGCTGCCGTAGGCCATTACGCCGGGCAGGTCCGGGACCGAAGCCAGTATTCGACCGTCGTCTTCACGTTCGATTTCGACTCGGATTGGTTGGATCTCGACCATCGCAATCTTCATTCTACGCGAACGAGTGCGGTTCGGACGCCTCATTTCAAGATCACTGCACAAAACGCCGAAGTCTTTACACGCCGTTCGAGGGCATTGGATCGATTGTACGCTTGCATCCGCCCGAGTTATTCTTGGCGTCGACGGTCGTGAAGGGCAATGCTGATGCTCTGGTGGCGCGCAAATACTCGTTCGCCCCGGGGCGAAATAGGAAATGTGTATTCGCGGTCCATCGCACTTTTGCCAATATCTCCCCTATAATCAACACGCCCCAATTCCACCCGACCCCACCCCGGTTACCATGAAATCAGGAGGAATTATGTCCTTTCGTGGAATCATCAGTTCAATTGGCGCGTCAGCAGACGATGCTCGTTCACGGCCAATCGAGTTCCAACCGGCTGCGCAGTTTCGCCCCAACAAATTTGCACGAACAAAGCTAACTTATGTTTCCCTTATGCTCGCCGCCTCGTCGGCCTGCCTCCAGCGGCAAGCCACCTAAAACCTTCGGCTTATCTGCGTTCATCTGTGTTAATCCCTGCGGCCTTTGTCTTTTCTCTTTCACGTCCGTACAATCCGCGCAAGCTGTGTGCGATCCCGCATATCCCATTCGGAACTACGCTATAACTACAAGCGGAGAATTATGACTTTACGCCACATCGTGCTATTCGGTCTCGCATGGATTCTGACGCTCCCATCCGCGCCCGCGCAGACGGACGCCGAGATCCGCAAAATCCTAGTCGATCGGATCGATCGGGACCATCAGAGCGTCGGCATCGTCGTCGGCGTTATCGACCCCGCGGGTCGCCGCGTGGTTTCCTATGGCAGCCTCGATAAGGACGACAAGCGCCCACTCAACGGCGACACGGTCTTCGAGATCGGTTCCATCACCAAGGTTTTTACGTCATTGATCCTGATGGACATGGTGCAGAAGGGCGAGGTGTCGCTCACCGATCCGGTCGCGAAATTCCTGCCATCCACCGTCAAAGTGCCCGAACGGAACGGCAAGAAAATCACTCTGCAGGATATTTCCACCCAGAGTTCCGGACTGCCTCGCATGCCGTCGAACTTCACTCCCAAAGACCCGGCGAATCCCTACGCCGACTATTCCGTCGAACAGCTTTACCAGTTTCTCTCCGGCTACGAACTCACTCGCGACCCCGGCGAAAAGTACGAGTACTCCAATCTCGCAGTCGGACTGTTAGGTCACGCACTGTCGCGGCGCGCAGCGATGGACTATGAAGCTCTGGTAAAGGCGCGTATCACCGGGCCCCTCGGGATGACCAGCACGAGTATCGCGCTTACGCCGGAGATGAAAGCCCGGTTCGCCGTGGGGCACAACGGCCAGTTGAAGCCGGTGCCGGCCTGGGACATTCCGACGTTTGCCGGTGCCGGAGCCTTACGATCGACCGCCAACGACATGCTCACGTTCCTCGCCGCGAACCTCGGCTACACCCGCACGCCCCTGGCGGCGGCGATGGCCGCGGAAATCTCCGTTCGCCGCCCGACCGGCGTGCCGAATATGGAGATCGCCTACGCCTGGCACGTCATTACGAAGGACGACCGGTCCATCATCTGGCACAACGGCGGCACCGGCGGCTATCGGACCTTTATTGGCTTCGATCCGAAAACCCGCACCGGGGTGGTAGTGCTGTCGAACACCTCCACCGCGGAAGGGGCCGACGATATCGGACGCCATCTGCTCAACGCCGGCTTCCCGCTGGCGACATTTGATACCAAAGAGCGCAAAGCCATATCGGTCGATTCGAAATTGTTCGACGGTTACACGGGCCGCTATCAGATGGCCCCGAATTTCATCCTCAACATCACGCACGACGGCGATCACCTGTACGCGCAGGCAACGGGGCAGGGAAGATTCGAAATCTTTCCTGAAGCCGAGAAAGAGTATTTCGCCAAGGTCGCCAATATTCAGATCACGTTCAACACCGGCGCCGATGGCAAGGCCACCGGTTTGGTCGTGCATCAGGGCGGGATGAATACGCCCGCCAAGCGTATCGAGGGCGAGCCCGAGAAGCCGAAAGAACGCAAGGAGGTCGCCGTCGATCCCGCCATTCTGGGAGGCTATACGGGAGGGTATCAGGTAACGCCCGCTATGGTTCTGACCGTCACCCTTGAGGGCAACCGCTTGTTTACGCAGGCGACGGGACAGCCGAAATTCGAGGTGTTCGCCGAGAGCCCGAAGGAATTCTTCGTCAAATCATTCGATGCTCAGCTAACCTTCCGGACAGATGCACAGGGCAAGGCCACCGAGGTGGTCCTGCACCAGGGTGGCGCCGATATTCCCTGCAAGAGAATCGAATAGAAGAGGGGCTCCGTGGCGCAGACCATCGTTTTTTGTGGTCTGCGGTTTGCGGCTCTCCAGTCTCAGCCCACTGCTGCAATCTTCACTGCAAGCATGGAAACAGACCCGCCGTCGGCGCCTTCCACCGGGAAGCTGACCTGATCGGTCGACTGCTGGGTGCCCAGCACGTGGATCAATGGAAGGAAGTGGTCGGGCGTGGGGATCGCGAGCGCCGCATCCGGTCCCAGTTTCCGGTAGTCGAGCAGGGGCGCGTGTTCGCCCGCCTGGATCATTTCGCGGGCCTGGTGCTCGAATCTGGCGGCCCAGTCATAAGGACTGCGCGTGTTGCCGCTTCAGTCCAGCGCGCGGAGATTGTGGACCAGGTTACCGCTGCCAGCGATCAGGACACCCTCATCGCGCAATGAGACAAGGCGTCTGCCGACTTCGTAGTGGAAAGACGGCGGCTCGGTAGCGTCGATGCTGAGCTGCACTACCGGGATATCGGCTGCCGGATAAACGTGCGCCAGCACCGACCACGTGCCGTGGTCCAGTCCCCAGCTTTCGTCCAGCGTGACCGGCAGCGGGGCCAGCAGCGCCTGGACTTTTCGCGCCAAAGCCGGGCTGCCGGGCGCGGGATACAGCACATGATAAAGTTCGCGAGGAAAACCGCCGAAGTCATGAATGGTGCGGGGAGCCGTATTGATGGTGACGCCCGTTTGCGACGTGTACCAGTGTGCGGAAATCGCGAGGATGGCGCGTGGCCTGGGGATCTCCTGCCCGATTCGCGCCCAGCCTTCGGTGTAGAGGTTTTGCGCGATGGCATTCATCGGATTGCCATGTCCGAAGAAAATAACCGGCATCTGGGGCATAAGCGTTTTCCGCTATCCGTTATCCGTCGCCGCTCCACGAAAACGGATAACGACGACGATAACGGACGACGATGTTACGGCTCCCTCACTGCCCTGAATCCGATCATGCGGTGCGCCATAAACGACGGCCACGCGGCTGAGCGGCCGTAGCTTCGTAAGTCGAACCCTTCGAGGAAAAACGATCCGCCCCGCACCACGCGATAGGCGCCCGTGGCCGGCCCTTTCGGATTCTTGCGCGGCGACACCGAGTAGTAGTCGTGAGCATACCAGTCGGCACACCATTCCATCACGTTGCCGCCCATATCGAAGACTCCATAGGGCGACACGTCGCTCTTGTAATATCCCACGACGGAGCCCGTGTCGAACGCCGCCGCGCCCACGTAATTCGCGCGGGTGTGATCGATCTCGTTGCCCCAGGGATAGCGGCGTTGATCCGTGCCTCGTGCGGCCTTTTCCCACTCCGCCTCGGTCGGCAGGCGATACTTCTTCCCGGTCTTCGCCGACAACCAGTTGCAATAGGCCGTAGCCGAGTCCCAGTTGACACCGAGGACAGGATACGAGTCGCTATCCGGCGTCCCGCCACCATGATTGTGCGCATCGGTCCAATAGGAGCCCTGGTCCTTCGGCACCACCTGCCCGTTGGGCCAGAACTTCTTCTCCTCATAGCCCGGATCGTCGCGAAACTTGCGCCACTCGCCGTTGGTCATCTCGTACTTCGCGATATAGTACGCATCCAATTCGACGGTGTGGACCGGGCGCTCGCGCGCTTCGCCATCGCCGAAGTTATCACCCATTTTGAAGGCACCGCCGGGGACGTAGCAGTAGTCGCCATAACCGTCGTTTACCACCGGGGCAGCCGCTGGTGAAGCTACGCCGATCAGAATCAGCAAGCTGGCACAGAGAAGGACAGAGAGACGGGCACCGAGCTGCATCAGGGCCGGCCTCCGGGGATGAAGCCGCCCTGCTTGAGAAAATGTTCGAGCCGCGGCATCCAGTCGGAGAAGGTCCCACTCGCAAAACCATCGCCGAAACCGTGGTGACCCTTTTGATACACGTGGATTTCCGCGGTCGCGCCGGCCCGCGTCAGGTCCATGAACAACTGCGCGGAGCCCAAAGCCGCTCCTTTGTCTCCTGCCGCCGCCAATAGAAATACCGGCGGGAAGTCCTTCAACGACTCACCCTCGCGCGCCCGTCCCGGGCCATAAACCAGCGCCAGATAATCGGGCCGGGAACTCATCCGATCCACGGGATCCTGCGCGTTGGGGTCTCCGGGACCCGAGGCCGCGACCACCGAGTGCCCCAGGCTGGAGCCGGCCGAAAAACCGATATAGCCTACGCGCTTGGGATCGAGCTTCCATTCCGCCGCCCGGCAGCGGACCAGTTGGATCGCACGCTTGCCGTCCATCACCCGGGCATCTTCGCCGTAGCGCGGCGAGAGACGGTAGGTGAGGACGAAGGCTGTGACGCCCCACTCGTTGTAGCGTTCGGCGATGGTAAGTCCTTCGGCGCCATACATCAGCATGATGTTCCCGCCGCCTGGCGCGACCACTACCGCGCCGCCGTTGCGGTTGTTCTCCGGGGGCAGAAAGACCGTCAGGAACGGCCGATCGAGCTGTCCGTCGCCTTTGGCGAGCGGTACCTTGCCCTCCCACAGCGGGATATTAAAGTTGGCCGGCGCCGATTTGTCGCCCGCGGAGAGCAGCAGTGGGAAACTGCACGCCAGAACTATATACCTGGAAATTGCCATTGAGGTTCAGTTTCTGCCACCTGCGAAGAAGAGTCAAGCCACCCATTGAACTTCTCGCCCGCTCGCTGCGTTACTAACTGTGGCATGGAACAAATCAAGATTAAGCTGGAAGAGATCAAAGTTGCGGGACGCGACCTGGTGGAACGAGTCAAAGAACTTATCCACGAAGGCAACATCCACCGCCTCATCATTAAGAACGAAGAAGGCCACACGCTGATCGAGGTGCCGATCACCATTGCTGCCGTCGGAGCGGTCGCTGCTCCCGTTCTGGCCGCGGTCGGGGCAATCGCCGCGATGGTCACACACTGCACGGTAGTTGTCGAGCGCCGGGAACAGAGTTCGTAAAGAGTCGTAAGACGTTAGCAGTCAACGTTGCCCTCGGCGAGGCGACGCGACCGTGTCGGGTTGAAGGGCTACCGCAGCAGATACTTCGCTAAGAACAAATCCGCCGCGTGATACACCTGGAGCCAATGGTCATGAACCAGGAAATCGTGGATCTCATCGGGCAGGACGAACTGCTCGAAGTGCACCTTCTGCTTGCGCAAAGCCTCGGCGAGAATCACGGTTTGTGAGAACACTACATTCCGATCGTCGTCGCCTTGTATAAGCAGCACCGGTGAATGCCAGGTGTCAACATAGGCCATCGGCGAAGACTCGAGTGCGATCCGCGCGATCGCCGCCTGTTTCTCCGGCTCATACGCGGGCCAGGAGTTGCGAATCTCCAGATTCCAATCGTGGACGCCATGCAGATCGACGCCCGCGGCAAACATGTCCGATGCGCGAGCCAGGCCCAGCGCCGTCAGGTAGCCGCCGTAAGAACCGCCCCACAATCCGATGCGTGCCGGATCCACGTCGTCTCGCGCGCGCAAAAACAACCCTGCGCCGATCACGTCGTTGTACTCACTTGCGCCATTCGGTCCGTAATTCCTGGCCTCACGGAAGTCGAGTCCGTAGCCGATCCCGCTTCGATAGTTCACCGTCAGGACGATATACCCTTTGCTGGCGAGATACTGATTGAAGCCGTACGCCTGATGGTAATAAAACATGTAGTGCCAGCCGAGCAGCATCTGGCGGCGCGATCCACCATGAAAGAAAACTACCGCGGGATACTTCTTGGATTTGTCGTATCCTGCCGGCAGAAGCAGCTGCCCGTGGACCTGGATACCGTCCGCGCTCGAAATCATGACGGCCTGCGGCGTCACCATGGCGGACGAGGGAAAATCCGCCGGCATGGTTTCAGACGCGATATCGCGCACGGTTTGATTATCCGCAAGAACCGCCGGCCGGGCCGGAACGTGTGCATCGCTATGCAGCAGCGCAACCGTCGTCTTGTCTGCCAACAGGGCAAAAGCATATTCGATGCCCTCGCCGTGCGTCAGCGGAACCGGCTTGGCCTCTCCCACGGGCACGCGCCAGAGATGACGGCGATCGATGTCGCCCTGGTTCGACGAATACACCACGCTGGCGCGGTCGGGAGTGAGCGCCGCATCTTCCATCTCGAACTCTCCGGGCGTCAGCAGCGTGGCAGCGCCGCCACCAGCGTCGACAGAGTAGAGATGCAGCCAGCCATCGCGTTCCCACGCGAAGACGATGCGATCGTCCGCGCCCCAGAAGAGCTGATTCGGCGCGGTCATGTCATGCGCCGCGCTGCCTGCCCCAGGGTCGGCCATCCATACCTGGCGGCCCACTCCCGCTTTGAGATCGACCACCCGAATCGACCAGGGATGGGCTGCAGTGGGACGCGCCGCATGATCGTAAAATACCCGCTCTGCCGGGATCCGGCGAAACGCCAGGCGGGTTCCGTCCGGCGACCATGCGCTGTCGCCATCACGATCCACGCTGGCATCGAGGAAACGGAGTTCTTTGTCGGCCAGGGTATAGACTCCAATGAACGAGTGATCACCGCGCTGGCTGGTGAACGCCAACCGGGAGCCATCCGGCGACCAGCGCACGTCTTCGGCGGAGCCGCGCGCATGGATCAGCTGTTGAGTAGCTTGGCTGCCATCTACCGGCGCTGACCAGATTTGGCCGTGATTCAGATAAACAAGAGTCTTGCCGTCCGGGGAGATTGCCGGCGAGGAACCGCTGCCCACCATTCGCGCTTCCCCTCCCGAGACCGCGATCACATAAACCGCTTGCGTAATGCCCGCGGGATCGCTGGTGGGATTTGGAATCTCGCCCCGGCCATTAGCATCGCCGCCGCGTGTATAAGCAATCGCCGCGGCGTCACCGCTCCATACCACGTTGCCGATCTCCTGGCCGTCGTCCCGGGTATAGGCGGTCAGTTGCCGCGCCTTGAAATCGGGGCCCTCGGCGATCCAGATATTGCGTACACCGCGCGCCTCAAACACCCAGGCCAATTTGTTACCGGTCGGGGAGGCGGTGAGATCGGACGGAAATGGTGCGCCCAGCACCTGGTCGATGCTGAAAGATTGCGCAGACGAGAGCGCCGCGCCGCACATCAGCCAACACGAGATCGCGGTAACGCGAAGAGCTTGCATCGAGCCCGCTGAAGGCATCAGCGCTTACGCAAATAAGCCGGTTCTTCCTGCTGGTAACGTGCACGGTAGTTCGCGTTGCCGGGCCAGTCGAGCCGCAGGTCGTTGCTGACTTCGTCGAGCATCTCGGGGGTAGCTACTTTGCTCTCCATGGCAAAGGCAGTCAGCAGCAGATTATCGCAAACGGCGTTAATCAAACGGGGAATCCCCTGCGTCCGGCGATGAATCTCGTTCATCAACTCGGGCGGAAAGACGTTTTGATCTTTCATCCCGCCGCGGGCCAGACGAGTACAGATATACTGGGCTGTTTCGGCTGCCTCGAAGGGTCTCAACTGACACCGTAGCGCGATCCGTTGCTTGAGCTGACGGAACTGCGGCGCCTCCAGCTTGGCGTCCAACTCGGGTTGCCCGGCGATGATGATCTGCATCAGCTTGCCCCGCCGGTTCTCCAGGTTCCCCAGCATGCGAATCTCTTCGAGAACATCCCATTCGAGGTTGTGGGCTTCGTCGACCAGGAGGACGGTAATCTTCCCCGCCTTGGCGCGCTCGAGCAGCATAGCATTGAGCGCGAATAGCACTTCCGTCTTCGAAGTGCGCGAGCAGGGAAGCGCGAAATCATACGCCATCATCTCGAAGAACTGGTCGGGAGTGAGGCGGGAATTGAAAAGAAAGGCGAAATTGATCTGCTGGGCCGTCAGGAAATCGCGGAGGCATTCCAGCATCGTGGTCTTACCGGTTCCGACCTCTCCGGTCAACACAATAAAGCCTTTACGGCTATGTACGCCGTAGATCAGGTTCGCCAAAGCCTCCTCGTGCTGCACACTTTTGTAAAGAAATGCAGGGTCCGGGCTCAGGTTAAACGGATTGTCAGTTAATCCGAAGAAGGCTTTGTACATGACGGCAATGAGGCGACTTCTTACTAGCTTAACACTCGGAGGCAGCGACTGTATTTCGTCTTAGAGTTTAGCGTCGGGATGACGTTTCCGCATCCACTCGACGAACTTCTCCGGGGCGGGCATCGTCGAGAGCCGGCCTTGGCGGACCAGTGCCCAATCATCGAACTTCCCGGACTGCTTGATTTCGGCGAGGGTAACGGGCGGGTCAATCCGGCCCGAATATTCCAGGTCGACCACGGCCGATTTGGGATTCTTCGGATCGTCGCGAGGCTCTGAACGGACCGTTGCGAGGCCTACAATGGCCGCCACCCCGCCGCTGTGATAGATGAAAACATGATCACCAGCACGCATCTCGCGAATATTCTTGACCGCCTGGGGATTGGTCACGCCATCCCAGGACGTCTTGCCATCGCGCTCCAAATCGTCGATTGAGTAGGTGCCGGGTTCGGTTTTAGCGAGGAAGTATTTCATGTGAGCCTACGCCACATTATATTCCGTGGAGGAGTGCCTGCCCTTCTTCGGGTGCTCAACCTGCTAACTCTTGATGGGGCAGGCTGTTAGCCGCCCGCTCGTGCCCAAACCAAAACCTCCTTTTCATGCTTCAGCTTGGCCGCCCATGACTGGTTCATCGGTGGCATAATTTGTCTCACCTCTGAGCCAGCGGTCTTGCCGAATTTTGCCAGCACCTCTACTGGAGTCTATCCCACAAGGACGCGAACTGGTCGAGGGAAAGTTGCTCGGCACGGAGAGAGGCTTCAGGGTGTCCATCGATCGGGAAGATCTCACGGAGGTTATTACGCAGCGTTTTTCGTTTCTGCCGGAAACAGGCGCTGAGGAAGGCGAGAAATGGTTCCACATCGCCGATTCCCAGTTCTCCGGCCCGATTGCGCGGCGTTAGTTGCACGACCGCCGAATCCACCTTGGGCGGGGGCTTGAAAGCGCCGGGCGGGACGGTAAACATCAACTCCGGCATCGCGAACAACTGCGTCTGAACGGTGAGAAAGCCATAATCGCGGGTGCCGGGGCGGGCGGCCAGGCGTTGAGCCACTTCCTTCTGGATCAAAAATATGCCCGGAAGTCCCACCCGAATGGTGCGCTCGATCAGCGGGGTCGCGACGTAGTAGGGAAGGTTGCCGGCAACAATGTCGGGGCGATGCAGCGCGAAATCGACCTCCAGGGCATCGGCTTGGATCAGATCCAGATTCGCGGCGGCGGCGAATCGCGACCGAAGATGAGACGTCAGTTCCGGGTCGATCTCGACGGCCGTTACGCGGGAGGCGCAGGCCAGCAGCTTTTCGGTCAAAGCGCCGCGACCGGGTCCGATTTCCAGTACGTGCGGCCGGGTTGTGCCGCAAATCAAGCCTGCAATACGGTCCAGAATGGCCTGACTGGAGAGAAAATGCTGGCCGAACTTTTGAGCCAAACTAGCTTCGCACGTCGATGTGACTGATGTTCAGGAGCAGTTTGCTGGATACCGGCTGGCCGAATGCCGTGGCAGCCTTAAACGTGGTGAAGAGGATGAAATTGGCGACTGCACCCATCTCGTCCTTAGACACCTTCCCGCCCCGTACCGAATAATCGGAAACCGCACCGGTCTCGTCCACGGTAACTTCAACGGTGATGTCCCGCCCGTTGAACCCGAATGGAGACGGAGCCACGATGGAAGACTGAGTGTACAGTCCCACCGGCACATCATTGTGGGTGTTGGCGTGGACCGTAAAGCTGGGTGTCAAGATGGCGAAAAACACCAGGGATGAGAAAATGCCCCCGGCCGCCGGGACAGCCAATGGGCGGAGAATCTGATGGATACGAAACCGGAGGGTGGACCACCAGTCCGAGCCCTGTAGCATCCGGGCGCGCTCGTGGGAGGCGATCACGCGGAGACGATACGTGAGGTCCAACGGAGGCCGCTTCGGAGTTGCTTCCTTGAGGGCCGACGACACGGAACGGAACTCTCGCTCAATCCGGCGGCAATTGGCGCAGTCCGCCAGGTGCTGCACGACGACCGCTCGCTCCGGCTCACGGAGCCGGCAGTCGTTCATTGCGGACAACGATGTTCGCACCTTGCTACACGTCATCAATACACCTCATCGGCTGGGAGCCCAGCCAAAAGACGGAGCGGGCTCTACCCGGCCAGCCAGTTGCTTTCGCAGGGCCTCACGACCCCGCAGGATTCTGGACTTCACGGTCCCTATTGAGATCTGCAGAATCTCTGCAATCTCCTCATAACTGCAGTCTTCCATTTCCCGGAGCACCAGGGCTTCGCGGAAACTCGGGTTGATGTCGTTCAGCGCCTGCTCAATCAAGGCCTGGCGCTCACTGTTAAATACAACCTGAAAAGGTGACGGCCCGCCGTCCTCAATTGGGCGTTCATACAAGTAGTCGTCCGGGCCGGCCTCTTCAAGTCCCACGGAGTTCGGCCGGTGACGGAACAGCCAACGCTGGCGGTTGTGCGCCTCATTGACGGCAATCCGGTAGATCCAGGTCTTGACCGTGCTCTGACCCCGAAACTGGTTAACTCCGCGAAAGACCTTCAGAAAAACTTCCTGCACTACGTCGCACGCGTCGCCGGTATCATTCAACAGGCGGAAAGCCAGGTTATAGGCGGGTGTCTGATAGCGTTGAATCAGTTCTTCGTACGCGTCCTCACAGCCGGCACGCAGACCAGCCAGAAGACTTTCATCTTCCGCAGAAAGGTTCGATTTTTGGTTCAGCAGTAAGCCGATGTCCACAGAACTTATTCCACCTTAGCAGACACCGCGGCGGGGGAAAAGGTTCCCGTGAAGAAAACAAACGACCGGCGCGTTGAAACGGGGAGGCGACCAGGCGGGTCGCTAGCGAACGAGGCCTTCGCTCACAAAATGCTGTGAGACTGGAGTCGGTCCCACAGGCAGGCGATAATGAGGACGTGGACATTGAAAAAACACTACTGCGCAAGACAGGCGAAGCGATTCATCGTTTCAAGATGATTCGCGACGGCGACCGGGTAGCCGTGGCGGTGTCAGGCGGCAAGGATTCGCTCACCCTGCTCGAGGCGCTGCTGCTCCACGCAAAACGAGCTCCGATCGACTTCACGGTCTGCGCATTTACGGTCGAGCAGGGCAAGTTTTTGCGGCCTATCGAGCCGGTGGGCGAATATTTGAAGTCGCTGGGCATCGAATGGCTGTACCATCGCGACAATCCGTCGCTGCGGCTGCTCGAAGAGCAACCTGACCACGGGTGCGACCTGTGCAGTCGTTTCCGCCGCCGCGCCGTGTACCAGATCGCCCGGCAACTCGGCGCCAATGTCATCGCGTTTGGGCACACCGCCGACGATTTCTGCGAATCGCTGCTGCGCAATATTCTGTTTACGGGCCGTATCAGTTCTTTGCCGGCTATCACTCATTCGCGCCAAGGCGATTTCCGGTTGATCCGTCCACTGGTTTATGTGACGGAAGAGATCACGCGCGGTTATGTCGAGTCGAAAGGCATACCGATTGTCCCGTGCGGATGTTCCTTGCGCGCCGGCACGGTCCGCCGTTCGATCCGCAGCATGTTTGCCGATATGGAAACGGAGTATCCGCATCTAAAGGAAACTATGCTGACCGCGATGGGTAAGGTGGAACTGTCGCGACTGCTGGATACACGTTATCTGAAGAGCGAAGAAGAAGCGGGTGAAGCCGAGGCCGAGGCTGAACTCTTCACCATTTTGACCTAGTACTACTGGGTCACAAAATCGCCGAGAGACCGTGGCGCAGGCACTTTGCCTGCCGGGTCGAGATTCAACTCGACCTCCGTGCGGTGACTGTAGTGTCCACGAAATAACTGGACAGAACGGTCGCCGGTGTAAATCTACGGAATTAGCGATCCAGGGGGACTCGTTTCCATTCCACCTTGGGCTTCTGGAAGTTGATGAGCAGCGCCACGCTTAGACGTGATGCCTTTAAATAATTAACACACTGCGCCAGATGCTCATTGGCAAAGCGGTCCACGCACTTCAACTCGAAGATGACCTTTTCGCCGACCACTAGATCGGCCGCATACTCGCCGAGGTAAGAGATAGGGAATGAAACCTGAGCCTTGGCGCAGACACCCCGTAGAGCAAGCTCATGGATCAGATCTGATTCCCATTCGTGTGCATCCGTGTCCATCCGTGGCCCCATTGTATGAGCGGCGCAAGGCGGGCGAAAATCTCAGAAAAAATGTTGCTCAGGTCACGGATGGACACGGATGCATACGAATCCTATTGTCCAGTTATTTCGTGGACACTACACGAGTTGCAGTTGCTGCGGAAGCGGGCACAAATACACAGACTGAAGCCTGTATAACGGGTTATCCTGTAGCTGCAGTGATGCGGCACGTGGTCATGCTTCTTGTCTCTGTCACTCTTCCGCTCTACGCGGATGGCGTCTTGCTTGGCGGCCGCGTGGTGGACGAAAACGAGGCTCCGGTGCGCGCCGCCCGAGTCATCGTTCTTCCAGCAGGTGTTGAGGCGGAAACTGATCCTACCGGAGCTTTCCAGGTTGCTCTCCCGAATCCCGGTGATTATCTGATCAGCGTCGAGCGCGAAGGCTACTACGCGCTGAAGGACCGGGCCGTACATGTCGCGGCCGCTCAGGAATTGACGCTCGTGATCAACAGCGTCCGGGAAGTGTTTCAATCCCAGAACGTCAACGCGGAGACTTCGCCGGTGGACGTAGGGCAGTCACAGAACCAGGAACGCCTCAGCGGAACCGAAGTGAACGACATGCCCTACCAGAACAGCCATAACCTGCGGACCGTGATGCAACTGATGCCCGGCGTGTTACAAGACCCCACCGGCGCGCTGCACGTAAACGGCTCTTCAGAAAACCAGGTCCTGTATCTTCTCAACGATTTCAATATCACCAACCCGGTTTCCGGACAGTTTCAAACCCTGCTGGCCGTGGAAGGCATTCGTTCGCTGGAGGTCTCCTCGGGCCGCTACTCGTCCGAATTTGGAAAAGGAACCGCCGGTGTGCTCGCCATCAACACCGAAACCGGCACGGATACGTTTCACTACACCGCGACCGACTTTATTCCCGGATTCGACGTCCAGCAGGGGGTGCGCCTGGGAAACTGGTATCCGCGCGTGGGAGTCTCCGGACCGATCGTGGAAGGGCGGGCATGGTTCGCCGACACTTTCGATTCCGAATACAACCAGGCGCTGGTGACCGGTCTGCCTGCAGGCCAAAACACGCGTAGCGGATGGGCCGGCAGCAACCTGCTCCACACACAGGTCAACCTGACCCCGTCCAATATTCTGTTTGCCGATTTTCTGGTGAACATCGATGACGAAGGCCGCGTCGGACTGGGCCCGCTGAATCCCGTGTCGACCACTTCCACGCTGCACACGCACGAATATTTCGCGAGCCTGAAGGATCAGGCCTACTTCGGCCACGGCATGCTGGTGGAGTTCGGATACGCTCACAATGCCTTTTCGGATACGCAGACACCCCAAGGGCAGAGCCTCTATATCTTCGCGCCCGAAGGCAACAGCGGTAACTACTTTGTGAACTCCCGGCAGACAGCCACGCGGGATCAGGGCTTGCTTCATGCTTACCTGCCGCCCTTCCGATTTCTGGGTACGCATCATCTGGAAGCCGGGGCAGATGGCGACGTGCTCAATTACCACGGCAACTTTCACCTCACCGGGTATCAATTGCTGGGACTCTCGGGTCAACTGATTTCGCAGACGTTGTTCCCGATTCCCGCCATCTTTCAGTTCGGCAATACCGAGATGTCCTCCTATCTGCTGGATACGTGGCGCATCTCCAAACGCCTGCAGTTCGACCTGGGGCTGCGCCAGGACTGGGACCGGCGCGTAGACCATATCGCATGGTCGCCACGTGCGGCCTTTTCTTGGTCTCCGCTGGCCGGTGGCCATACCCGGATCTCCGGGGGCTACGCGGTAACGCACGACGCAGTACCACTCGATACCTTGGGACGCCCCCAGAATCAAGCCGCGGTCACCACCGAATACAGTCCCAATGGCATGCCCGCCGGACCTCCCGCTGTCACCACTTTCGCGATTAACAACCCGCTGGTTCTGCCTCGCGCCACGAACTGGACTCTCGCGGTGGATCATGAGCTTTCGCGCCACATTTATCTGACGGCGAAGTATTTGCGCCGGCGGGGTACAGACGGGTTCGCATATGTGAACCAATCGGCTCCCAATGGGCCGCCGTCGCTACTGCCTTTACCCGACGCCGAGTCACCCGGGGTCTACCAACTCACGAATCTCCGCCGCGACGATTACGATTCGGTTCAGGTCGCCGTCCGCCAAACCTGGTCGGGGCAATACGAATGGATGGCTTCTTATACGCGATCGCGGGCGCAATCCAATGCCATTGCCGATCCCACTCTCACTACACCGTTGCAAGTATTGCCGTATTTTGCGCCGGTACCTTGGGATGCGCCGAATCGGTTCATCGGGTGGGCATACCTGCCGCTACCCTGGAAGAACTGGGCAGTGTCGGCGCTGGCGGATATGCGTACGGGGTTTCCCTATTCCATACAGGATCAGACCGGGGTGGTGGTTGGGCCATTCGATTCGTATCGCTATCCGCTTAACTTTAACTTGAACATCGCGATTGAAAGGATGGTCACTTTCCACGGGTATCGTTTTGCTCTGCGCGGCGGGATGAACAATGTCACCGGCCAAGCTAACCCAACCGCCGTTCACAATGTGGTTGGCGCGCCCGGGTTTCAGCAATTCTTAGGCGACGAGGGCCGGCACTTTGTGGTGAGGATCCGATTTTTCGGCAAGACCGGAAAAGGGTCGGCACCGTGAGGTAATACTGGCGGATCGCGAATTGTGAGAACGTTTAAGGCCGGGTGCAAAACATGCACAAAGCCGCCGCAGCCACGCCTGCCAACCACAGCGCCGAGTACGATCCACCCCGGGCGCCGATGACGGAAGCAAACCCAAGAAAGGTCTGTCGGGACGCGGAGGCCCAGTTTTTTGTGACGCTGCTCAAGACTGAAGGGGCAGCCTCGCATAGCCTGCTCGTTCCACAACTGCCGGCTGTCTGATCGATCCCGACTGTATCCAAAGCGGCAGAATGGGCGCCCACCGGTGCGACGTTCCCGAGGGGGTGGCCGAATAGGGTATCAGCCGCGATTCCCAACATCCCGAATAGCAAGACAACCCCAACCGAAACCAGCATGACGGCCTGGCCTTGCTGCCGATGGCGCCTTTTCGCAGACGATAAAACTTGCACCCGCTTAGGCTGCTGCATAATACCTAAGTTATGGCAGTAACATAACCCTTATTCAAGATCGCCTTTGGTGTACTGATTTTCGGTTGCAATTTCTATATAAACCTTTGGCTATGGTCTGACGGTCATTTTCCATCGCCGCCCAATTTCTCCAAAGTCTTATCGAGACGTTCAATCCGATCCTGCTGTTCAGCCAACTTCGCCTGATCGTTCTGCAACTGGCTCAATGCTTCGGACTCCGCTGCCTGCAGGGTCTGGAGTTCTGTCGTTTGGGAGTCGAGTTGACTCTTCGCCTGAATCAGCGCCGATTGGATCTCTTTGGTCTGGGCCTCGGGCGGCGTCCCGGAATTTAGGGAAGCCTCCAGCCTTTGAATTTCCCCGGCCCAATGCTGACGGTTTGACTCTGCTCCCGAACGCCGGGTCCGTGCAGCGTCCAACCTCTGCGCGGCGCGAGTCACTGCAGCATCCTGTATCTGCAATCCATAGAGCGCGATTTGCACGCGCTGCGACGCCACCGTCATGGTCTCAATATCCTGGCGCAACTGCCGGACTTCCGCCAACAGCGATTGCAAGGTATCGGGTTCCTTCACGGGCGTCTGGCACAGCCCGATTGCAGTCGCGAACAACACCGCGAGAGTAAACTTTTTCATGCGATCCTCACGGGTAGTGTACTGCGGGCGCCTCGTAGCTCGCTATCCGCTCGATTGTACAAGAGTTCGACGGGCCTATTGTGCTAATTTAATGCAATATCGAGCGTTGAGAGGCAGGCGCAAAAATGTCCAATTCTTGGTCTTCCCCACTGAAATTCCAAGCCGGCGTTGGATCAGAACGTGAAGCGCAGGCCCAGTTCGATCCTTCGATTGTTGGTTCCCGCCGACGAGCCTGCGCCGAATCCGTTACCGCCGCCTCCCACCCCAAAGCCGTTGGACAGAGCGTCCGCGCGTCCGAAATAAGGTGAGGTCAGGTTTCCCGTGTAGTCCGCGTCGTTCACGTTGTTCAGCAGATTGCGGGCGTACACCGACAACGTCAATTGATACCGTTGATTGCTGTTGCCTCCCATGGGGCCCATGCCTCTGCCGCCGCCCCCTCCAAAAATATTGCCGCCGCCACCGCCTCCCCGGCCGCCGCCTCCTCCGCGGCCGCCACCACCTCCCGAAGGTCTGGGACCCGATGTGGTCTCGCCGAATCCCCAGGTTTTGGAAAGCCGGAAGTTCAAGGAAAAGTAACTGGGGCCATTGCCGTAGTTGCGCGGAATGACCGGTGTGCCCGGCGCCGGGTCCAGATTGAAATCTCCATACCGGGTGCAGACGATATTGGTCTGGCCACACGCGGAGGCCGGCGCGAAGGAAGGCCTGTCGGTAAATTGCAGATCGCCGTTCAGGTCGCTGCCGGTCGTAATATTGAAGGGAAGTCCCGAATTGAAAATCATGAAGGGGCTGAGGCGGATGCCGTATCTCACCGCGACCGAGCCGCCGAAGAACACTTTGTTCCGGATATCGTACGCGGTTCTTCCGTAATCCTGGCTCAGGTTGTACTGGTCGGACGGGAACGTGCCTGAAGTATCGGTATCGCTCTTGGCGTTGCCATAGGTGTAATAGCCGAAGAGCGTCGTATTGCTGTTCAGCCGGCTGTTGACATTGACGATCAGTTGATTCTGATTCAGGATGCCCACGGATTCATATTGATAAATGGCGCCTGCCGCGAGTCCGTATGGCCGGATGCCGCTCGTAGGAACTCCAGCAGTGTAGGTGCCGTCGAGCGGCGCATTGATGTTGCGCGTCAGTAATAAATGGTTACCGCGGCTGTTCAGATAGTTGACGGCCAGAGTCGTGTGCCCGGGTAGTTGCCGCTCCACGCCTATCGCTGTCTGGATAATGTAGGGCGCCCGCAGATTGGGATCAAATTCATACCGGACCAGCGGTGAAGTCGAAGTGATGGAGCCGACAGAAGGAATGTCATTGAGATAGAAGCCCGGGTTGTTGATGGTATAGCTCAACTGATTCACTCCGTTATAGCGGATCGCATTCAGGTACAACGTATCGGCCACACGGGTATAAAAGAAGCCGGAGCCGGCGCGGATTACCCATTTCCCCTGGCCTTTCTTGCCCGCTGCGCCGGGCGCCCACGCGATCCCGATACGCGGAGCCCAATCGTTGGGATCGTGGATGTTGTTCTGGATTTCATACCGCAAACCCAGGCTCATGGTGAAGTTATTGGCTACTTTCCAGTCATCCTGGAAAAAGAGTCCGGCGTCCGTCTGGTTGAGCGCGACGAAGGGATTTCCGCCTGAGATCGAGAACTGCGATGCGCCTCCTCCGAGCGCCTGAATTTGCGAGAACGGAAGCCCCATGGATTCAAACAGCAAGGTGCGCTGATACTGCTGGATCGAGCTGATCTGAACCAGAACCGGCTGGCCGTTGGCGCCCAACACAGGTTGATTGTTGGCGTCCAGTTCCGGCGCCATGGTGCCGGCGAAAGTGAATGAGCCGCCGAAATTATTCGGAGAGCTGTTGTTCACCACGGCCGAGCGTATCCGCACACCGGCCTTAAAGGAGTGCGTGCCCCGTGAGAAGGACGTGTAATTTTGCAGCTCGTAATGTTGCTCCTTGTCGTAGGTCCGGCCGACCTGCGCGCCGCCGGCGTTGAAGGATTGCAGGACGTTAATGGCCGGAAGGTCATTGCTTGCGTTCTGAGCCGTGAGATCGTTCAGAAACTGAAAGCGCGTTTCGTTGACGACGGTGGGGTTGATGACGTACGTCTCCGTCATCTGTACGCGATTTTCGGTAGTCAGCGCGTCGTAGGCTTGCGAGGGCAGGGTGAAGTTCCCGACTCCCGCGCCGCTTGCCTTCCGGTCTTCGTACGAATAGCGCGTGACCAGTGTGTTGTTCTTGCTCAACTGATAATCGATCCGCCCGCTGAGGTCGGTGAAGCGATTGGGTGTGGGGTAGGCTTGGCTAAAGGGGCTCGGTTGAAGATTGGTGCCCAGAGTCACCGCGTTGATAATGGCGTTATCGTCGATCTCGCGGCGCATCACATTCAGAAAGAAGGACGCGTTACGATTGATGGCCCCGCTTAAATCTCCGCCATAGAGCCGGGACTGATAAGAAGGCGTAAAGTTGGTTACCGGTGTACTGCCCGGGGCTGTCGTACCGACCGCCGTGCTGAGCGGAGCCGAACTCACCAGGAACGGGTTGCGGGAGTTGAAAATCGAATCGCTATCGTTGAAAAACGCGGTTCCGTGCAGCCGGTCCGATCCAGGTTTGGTGAAGATCTCGATGCGCCCAAAGCCCAGCTGATCGTATTCCGCGGAGAAAGGATTCTGATTGATGCGAATCTCACGAATGGCGCTCTTCGGCGGCAGCGTTCCACCGGTAAACCCATCGATGTAGATCTGGCCTCCGTTCGGCCCCGCGGCGGGACCAGCCAGGGCTTGTAAATCGCTGGCCAGATCGTCGGGATCATCCGGCAGCGAATCGATGTCCGTCTGCTTGAGAACGAGTTGTCCCGCATTGGAAGACGGGTCGGTGCTCACCGTCCCCGTGGTCTCGGAGTTTACAGTCACTTCCTGCCGTTGGACCTGTATCTGTAATGGCACGGACAGGTTGGCGGTCTGTCCTGCGCTCACGGTCAGCGGCTTGGATTGAAGGCTTGTAAAGCCGAAGTGAGAGACGGTAACGGTATACTTTCCCGGCGCGAGTCCCGTGACTGCGAACGCGCCTAGCGCGTCGGTCGAAACAGACTTGTTGTAACCGCCCGGTCCCGCCACCGTGACCGTAGCGCCGGGAATTGAAGAGCCGGTGGCATCCATAATCTGTCCTTTGATGCCGCCCGTGGTCTGAGCCAAGGCCAGGAATGGGAACACGACTGCCGTACAGAAAAGAAAACCAAGGCGATGATCGCTCATTGCAAAGACGGCGCAAATGCGATTCGCGACGTAACCACCGGGCCTTCCCCGTATTATGGAAAAGCTCACATCCGCGCGGTGAGCGCCGGCGATTTCTGTGAAGATTCCAACAATGCCCGGCATGTCCTGGCGAAACAGTCTGGTGTGCTAACGGTGGGGCAGGCGCTTTCGCCTGCCTCGGCCGCTTGCGGCCGAATTTTGCAAGTCCCTCTCCCTCAGAAACTGCGGCGAGACTTGTCTCGAAAGGCGCCTTACTTCACGGTGGATGCCCCGGTCTTGCCGCCTGCGGGACCGGCTTCGAGCGCGGCGGTGTACAGGTTTGTCATCGCTTTGCTAAGCGAGTCCAGGCACACCTGGCGGGTGTACATCATGTGTCCGGCCTCACAATACGCGAAAGTCATATTCCCCGCGAGAGATGGGTCGAGTCCCATGTGGCTGACTACGTACTCTGTAGCGAAGAAGGGCGTGGCCATATCGTAATAGCCGTTCATGGAGAGAACCCGCATCGCCGGATTCTGCGTCATCGCCTGGCGGAGAGGCTCCGAGACGTTGAGGTATTGATTCTGCTGTTTGGCGTAACTCCACGGTTGTACTTTTCCGGTGAGAATTTCGTAGGGGATATCCGTTTCATACTTCAGCTCGCTGCGCACATAATCGTTGAACGCAGCCGTGAAGGCGCCCTGAACCGCGGCGTAGCTGGGATCATACTCGGCGTTCGAACCCGCGGCGTCGAGGTCAATGCCTTCGAGGCGGTCGTCATAGCGGCCGATAGTCCGGCGTTCGTCGCGCAGAAGCTCTTTGAAATAGCGGAACACCACGACGCGGAAGTTGGACTCGGCGATGAACTCCGGCCGGAGTCCGGTTAGCCGGGACAGCTTTTTTCCGAGGTCAGTACGCTCGGCCGCGGTCAGTTTGTCGCCCTTCATCAGGGCGAGAGAGTACTCGCCGGCGGCAAACTTTCGCGCTTGATCGATGGCGCTGAGAAGTGTCCCGTTCTGGAGATCGGGAGGCAGTTTTTTGTGGTACCACGCAGCGGCCGTGTAGCTGGGGAGATACAGAATGTACGGCAGATCGTGTCCAGCCGCAAAGTTGATGGTTTCAAAGTTGAGTACCGATGAAATCAGCGAGATGCCATTGAGGTAAATGCCGTCCTGGTGCAGCAGGTATTCGGACAGTCCCGCTGCCCGGGTAGTGCCGTAGCTTTCGCCGGCGAGGAACTTGGGCGACGGCCAGCGGTCGAATTTGGTGAGGTAGAGGCGGATAAAGTCGGCCACCTCTTCGAGGTCGGCATCGTACCCGTGGAACTGGGACGGACTCTCGCCCGGCGCGGCGCGGCTGAAGCCGGTGCTGACCGGATCGATAAATACCAGGTCGGTGTATTTGAGACAGGTGTCTTCGTTATCCACGATCTGGTACGGCGGGGCCGGTGCACTGCCGTCGGGAGGCAGATTGACGCGTCTTGGACCGAGAGCCCCCATGTGCAGCCACACCGACGAAGAGCCGGGACCTCCGTTGAACGCGAAGGTCAGCGGGCGTTTGGCTTTGTCGGTCGCGCTGTCGAGCGTGTAGGCGACGAAGAAAATGCTGGCGCGAGCCTTTCCGTCCTCGCGTTTCAGAACCAGGGTGCCGGCGGTGGCCGTGTAGCTGAGTTCGGTTCCTCCGGCATGCACCGTATGCTGAGTTGTGGACAACTTTTCGACCGCAGGTGGAGCATTCGCCGTATCCGCGGCGGGAGGAGTTCCGGGGGGTGTGGCCTCCTGTGCCGCAGTCGCGGTCGCCGCCGGTGGTGGACCGGACCGCCGCCCCTGGCCAAAGGCGGAGACAGCGGCAGCACCCAGCACTGCCAGTAGGAAGATTCGATTCATCGTTGCCTTGCCTCTGATCATAACCCGTCATGGAAGGTGTTGACCAATTTACAGCAGCAAGGCGGAAGCGGGAGCGCTTGTTACACTACCTAGGTGCGCTGCCTCCGCGTTTATTCTCAAATGCGTGCGGCGAAGCTTTTTTTGAAGCAAAAACGCGTTTCGAATCTTCGTAGAGCGCAGAACTTGATAGGATAATGTCTACATGAGTGAGATCATCCGCTTCGGCCGAGCGGCGCGTTGCGCCTTGGCATTTTTTGTGCTATGGGGGCCGCTGGCTGCCGCGGGCGTTGCACAGGAACAAACTTCGCAATCGGTTGCCCCATCCCCAGACGCGAAACAGGACGCCGCGAAACCAGACACCGCCAAGGAAGCCGTGGCCAATCCACCTGCGGTCCCACCGGTGGAAACGCCTGCCACTCCAGTTGCGGCGAGCACACCCCAGACGTCTGTGCCGGCGCCTGCCGTCAGCCAGGCTCCGGCGAGTGCCCCCGCGAAGAAGGCCAAGAGCACGAAACCTTCCGGTTCGGGCCAGGTTACGACCACCGGGGTCCAGGAAAAGCCTTATGAAATCGGTCCCGAGGATTACCTTTACCTCAATGTGCTGCATCAGCCGGATGTCAGCCAAAACCTGGAGGTGAGGCCGGACGGTTTCGTTTCGGTACGCTTCGCCGGGGAGGTAAAGGCCGCCGGATTAACCACTCAACAGCTTTCCGATTCCATCGCGGAAAAGTTGAAGACCTACTTTAATAATCCGGAAGTTAACATCCAGGTTCTTAAGATTAACAGCAAGAAGTACTATATTTCGGGTGGGGTCAGAAAGGGTGGCGCCTATCCTTTAACGGCCCCGAAGACTATCTATGAAGCGCTGATTGAGGCCGGCGGTCTCGCGGACTTCGCCAAGCAAACTAAAATCTACGTGCTTCGGGGTCAACAGCAAATTAGGTTTAATTACAAGGAAGTCAGCAAGGGAAGGAATTTGCAGCAGAATATTCTCCTGCAAAATGGCGACGTAATCGTAGTCCCTGAATAACCTTCGGTACATAACCATTTGTATGGCATTAGATTGCCGGAATGCCCCGATTCGTCTTATAGTGGTATGAAGCGAATTTGCGCAAGTGGCAAGACGCGATACCCGGAGGAACCCTTATGACCGCCGTTCCACAGCCTCAGCTGAGTATTTCCCGCCGCGCTCTGGACGTGGAAGACTACATCGACATCGCCCGGCGCCACGTTTCGTGGATAGTCGGGCCTCTCTATGCCGGTATAGCCATTAGCACCATCGTTGCGTTCTTCCTATCCAACGTATACGTATCGCGCGCCGTCCTGCGCATCACACCTTCGCAGATTCCTGAAAACCTCGTCCCCGCCACATTTAACCAGCAGATGCAAGATCGCATCATGTCGATGTGGCAGGATGTGCTCAGCCGCAGCCAGTTGTCGGAATTGATCCAGCGACCGTCGCTCGACCTCTATAAGACCGAGCGAAACCGGAAGCCGCTCGAGGATGTGATCGAGGACATGAAGAACAAGGATATCCATCTCGAAATCCTTGGCGTTCAGCAATCGGCTGGCAAACCGAATTCGGCGTTCGCCATCTCGTACAGTTACCCCGATCGCTTCAAAGCCCAGGCGGTAGTGAGTGCCCTGGTAACCAAGCTGACCGACGCGAATCAGGTTGCCCAGCGTACCGGCGTTAACATCACCACGGACCTGATGACCGATGAGGTGAAGGCGGCCAAGGAAGAGCTCGACAAGTTGGATTCGGAACTCACGGCATTTAAGGTAGCCAATTCCGGCCGGCTTCCCGAACAGCTCCAATTGAATGTGTCCGCAATGAGTTCCCTGCAGGCCCGGCTGACTGGCATCCAGGACGCACTGAGCCGGAATGCGCAGCAGAAATTGATCGGAGAACAGGCGCTGATCAGCCTGAAGGCGAATTACGCGCAACTGGAGAGCGCGGTCTCGACTACTCCCGAGGAGACGGCGACCGCCAATGCCCAGACTGTGCAGAATCAGGAAGTGCTCCAACTCACCCACGAGATTACTCAAATGGAAGCGCAGTTGGCGGTCTTGCGCCGGAGCCTTACCGAACACCATCCGGATATGATCGATTTCAAAGCCAGACTGGAAGCCCTGAAGCAACGTCGCGATCAAATGAAGAAAGAAGACGCCGCTGAGGCTGCGGCCGCCCTTGCCGCTGAATCGAGCAAGCCGAAAACGCCCACACCCAAGCGGGCTTTGAGCTTCCAGAATCAACAGAGCCTGCAAACCGTCAAGGCCTCGATTGATGCCACCGCCGCGCAGTTGACGGCACTCGAACTGGAACGAGTGGAAAAACAGAAGGAGCAGGATAAGCTGAACTCGGAGCTGGCGAATTTCCAATCCAGGATCGAGGCCAGTCCGATTAATGAGCAGAAGTACGTGTCCATGATGCGCGAACGAGGTGTCGCGGCGCAGCATTACGAGGACTTGGAGCACAAGCAGCAGTTGGCGGAGCAGGGCAAAGAGGTCAACAGCCGTAAGGCGGGCGAGAGCCTCGATCTGCTGGATCCGGCGTCCCTGCCGGAAACTCCTACCGCTCCCAACCGCTGGCAGATCGTCATGATCGGCGCGTTTGGCGGGTTGATGGCAGGGTTGGCCATGGCAGGAGCGAAAGAGATGAGAGACACATCCCTTAAGAACCTGAAGGACGTACGCGCCTACACCAATCTCCCGGTGCTGAGCAGCATCCCGCTGCTGGAAAACGCCATGCTGGTCCGGCGGAAGCGGCGCCTGGCTTACATGGCTTGGGCCGTTGCGGTGATGGTAGGGTTGGTAGGGACGGCAATCTCCCTCTACTATCATTTTCAAGTTAGTGCCAAGTAGTCGTATGCAGAAATCAGAAGAAGAAGGCCAAAGCAGATGAGCCGAGTACATGATGCGTTGCGGAGGGCAGAGCAGTTGGGACAAGTGCCCACCGGGGAACTGCGTCCGGATCCGCCTGAGAGTTTCTTCGATCGTCCG
This sequence comes from Terriglobia bacterium, assembly GCA_963747535.1. Classification (GTDB taxonomy): domain Bacteria; phylum Acidobacteriota; class Terriglobia; order Bryobacterales; family Bryobacteraceae; genus CAVVFX01. Next base: position 106,169 of record CAVVFX010000019.1, on the reverse strand, counting down.
GCGGTGCTGGCGGCCGATTACCCTCGGGAGGGTTATCCAGCGCCGCCAGTTGCGGATGAGGGTGGGGACTGGACGAACCTGCTGAGCCGGATTCAGGAAATCCCGATGCAGATCGCTCCCGAAGCGCACCTGATCAACCTTGATCGTCCGCACGAGGTGCCTGGAGAGGAGTTTCGCAGCCTGCGGACGCGGTTGAATCATGTCCAGGGACAGCAGAATATTCACTCCCTGATTGTGACCAGCGCGTCGCCCGCGGAAGGCAAGACCTTCACGGCAGTCAATCTGGCTCTGGCGCAGGCCCAGTTGGCGGAGAACCCGGTCCTCCTGGCCGATCTGGATCTTCGCCGCCCGATTATCCATCACCTGTTCCAAAGTGAGCGCGGTCCCGGCTTCTCCGATTACCTGATTCATGGCGCACCGCTAGAATCTGTGATCCGGCGTGTCGGGAACACCAACCTCTACCTGATGCCCGCCGGCACGGCCGTCAAGAATCCGCTGGAACTGTTGAACCTGCGTCAGGTCCGGACCCTCCTGACCAATCTGCCCCGGGTGTTCAACTGGGTCATCGCCGATACGCCGCCGCTGCTCTTTTCGGCAGATGCCAACCTCCTCGCCACGTTGAGCGATGCCACCCTGATCGTCGTCCGAATCGGTTCCACGACTTATGACAACATCGTACGGGCGATGCAATCATTGTGCGAAAACAATGTGATCGGTATCGTTGCCAACGGAGCGCGTGCCACCGAACTGTACAGCAAGTACACCTACTACTATTCGAAGCGTGACTAACCCGTATTGCTGGACCGCCTAATGTCTGTCCCACAAGGAACGATGAGCTACGGTCTTCCCGATCTCTTCGATATCATTTCCGCCTCCAGGATCATTGACCTGAGCCAGCCCTGGTTTGTCGGCATGCCGCACCATCCCGCTCATCCTCCTTTCCTGTTTTCACTGAATAAAAAGCACGGGGACTATATGGGGCCGGGAGGAGTCAGTTCGGCTTCCGAATCACTCGCGCTCGGCGGACACGTCGGCACGCATCTCGACGCGCTTTGCCATTTTTCCTGCGGCGGAAATCTGCATGGCGGCCGCAAGGCTGCTGACATTCAATCGTACGCCGGAGGCATCGGCGCGCTGACGGTCGATACGGTTCAACCTATTCTGCGGCGCGGCGTGCTCCTGGATATTGCAGGTCTCAATGGCAATCAGCCTCTGCCGGCCGATTGCGAAATCACCCCGGGATTACTCGACCGCGCCGCGGCGGAGCAATCCGTCCGCATCGCAGCGGGCGACGTAGTTCTTCTGCGCACCGGCTGGGCGCAATTCTGGGAAGATGCGCCGCGTTTCATCTCCGAAGTCCGTGGGCCGGGGCCCTCGATCGACGGAGCCCGCTGGCTGAGTTCGCGAGGCGTGTTTGCCGGCGGATCGGACACGGTGGCCTTCGAGAAGGTTCCGGATCCCGCCATGCCGGTTCACGTTCACCTGCTGGTGGAGAGCGGAATTCACATTATCGAATGTCTCAATCTGGAAGCTCTCGCCGCGGAGAAAATCTACGAGTTCCTCTTCGTCGCCAGCCCGCTGAAGATTCGCGGGGGTACGGGGTCACCCATGCGTCCCTTCGCGGTGGTACTTGCTGCATCAAAGCCGCTGATCACGTAACGGAACTGTAACGATCCAGTAATCCGATTTATAACAAGCTCCCCTAGAATCGAAGTTCCGATTCGGGGCAGGGGCGCAGCTGCGGTCCTTGTCTCTTTGACACAAGGGGAACTTGAATGATTTTGACGAAGAGGTCAGGCTGTTGCGCCGCGCTGCTCCTGGCAGGTTTGCTTGCAGGCACACGCATTTTGGGAGCTGCCGACGGCAGCAATGCCGATGATATCGCCACTCTGAAAGCCCAGATTGCCGTCCAGCAGAAACAGCTCCAGGCCCTGCAGGTGGCCATTGCGGATCAGCAGAAACTGCTGGACCGCATGGCGGCCAGGCAGCCCGCTCCAACCCCTCTCGTACGTCCCGCCAAGTTAGGCGAAGTGACCAGCCTGACGCCGGTTATTCCGCAGGCGCCGTCGATTCCAGCCCTTCCAGCCGTCGCACAGACACCTCAGAGCAGCTCCGGCAATCCCTGCGAACAAGGCTATGAAGGGAATTCGGTGCCACCCTATCTGCGCCTGGGCAATGTTTGCATTACTCCTGTCGGTTTCATGGATCTCACGGGCGTCTGGCGCGACAAGAATGCCGGGTCGAGTATCGGCAGCAACTTCGGCAGCGTTCCTTACAATAACGTTGCAACCGCCAAGCTTTCGGAATTTCGCTTCAGCCCGCAGAACTCGCGTATCGGTTTCCGCGTCGACGGTAACTGGAAAGACGTCCATTTCATCGGTTACAACGAGTTTGACTTCCTGAGTAGCGCGACGCCCGCCAGTTCAGATGTGACGAACGGAGCCTTTGTGCCCCGTATGCGCCTTTACTGGGTCGATGTTCGCAAGGGCAAACTCGAGTTTCTGGCCGGCCAGAGCTGGAGCATGCTTACGCCCAATCGAACCGGGCTCTCCCCGTTGCCCAGCGATATCTTCTATTCGCAAGTCATGGACGTAAACTACCTGGCCGGCTTGACATGGACCCGGCAACCAGGTGTCCGCATCGTCTATCACCCGAGTGACACGGTCGCGATGGGCGTCGCGTTCGAAGATCCCGATCAGTACATTGGCGGTTCCGCCGGCGGTTCGAGTATCACCCTGCCCGCTGCTCCATCCCTTTCCGGCCTCGCCGGTACCCAACTCGACAACACCACTGGCAACGTGCTGGCAACCCCGAACCTCATGCCGGACATCATTGCCAAGGTCGCGTTCGACCCCAATTCGAGGGTGCACGTTGAAGTGGCCGGCCTCCTTCGCGAGTTCAAGATCTGGAATTCGGCCAACAACACTTATTCGACGACCACCGGACGCGGTGGATCGCTCAACGCCAATCTCGAAATTGTCAAGGGTCTTCGCCTGATCAGCAACAACTTCTATGGTGCCGGAGGGGGACGCTACCTGTTCGGCCAGGCGCCGGACGTGGTCGTCCGGGCCGACGGAAGTTTGCAGACCGTCAATTCCGCCGGTTTCAACGAAGGCTTTGAGTACAACCGCAAGAACTGGCTCTTGTTCGCCTACTACGGCAACATCTATATTGCGCGCGCTGCACTTCTCGATGCTAACGGAAAGACGCCCATCGGCTACGGCTACACTGGCTCGTCGAACAGCCAGAACCGCAGCATTAACGAGATTACGTTCGGGTTCAACCAGACCATCTGGAGGGATGCCAGATGGGGCGCCATCAACTACATTGGCCAGTACGAGTACCTGATGCGCGATCCCTGGTATGTCGCTACCGGGTCGCCCAAAGCTACCCACGACAGCACAATCTATATGGATATTCGTTACACGCTGCCGGGAAGCATGCCAAAGTTTTAGGAAGTAAAAGGCTTAGCTACCTGCTCTGAGGGTCGGAAGGCCCTTGGAGTGGCGAACCAACCAAACTGCAAGAACACAGTAATCGATTTGTAACATTGGGGTGGGACACTAGTGGTCTACCCCTTTATTCGTAGAAAAGGGGATCGTATACGTATGACGCGCTCATTTTGGGTAGGCCTCGCTGCCATGCCGGTTTTGCTTGCGGGGTCGGCCGCAGCCCAGACCATTTCCATCAACGCCGCGGGAGCGACATTCCCGGGACCGATTTATCAGAAGTGGTTTCAGGAATTCAAAGAGGCACAGGTTAACTATCAGGCCATCGGCTCGGGTGGCGGCATCCGGCAACTCACTGCCGGCACGGTCGATTTTGGCGCGTCGGACATGCCTATGACTGACCAGCAGATCGCAGGTCTGAAAGTGAAGCCCCTGCACTTCCCGACGGTTTTGGGAGCGGTCGTGCCAGTCTACAATATTTCGGGTGTTACCGGCGAACTCAAGTTCACGTCGGTCGCGCTGGCGGGCATTTTTCTCGGCGACATCAAGAAATGGAACGATCCCAAGATCGCGTCGGTGAATCCCGGGGTGAAGTTGCCCGCTGAAGACATCATTACTGTGCATCGTTCAGACGGCAGCGGAACCACCTTCGTGTGGACCGATTATCTTTACAAAGTCAGCCCGGCATGGGCCAGCAAGGTCGGTAAACCGAACGCCTCGATTAGTTGGCCGGCTAGTGGCCTGGCGGGGAACGGTAACCCGGGAGTCGCCGGAACGGTGAAGCAGACACCGTACTCCATCGGCTATGTCGAACTGGTGTACGCGGCGCAAAACAAGATGGCGTTCGGCGCGGTGCAGAATAAGGCCGGCAAATTCGTTACGCCCAGCGTCGCCAGCGTCACCGCGGCGGCCGCCGGCGCCGCCAAGGCAATACCAGCCGATTTCCGCATCTCCATCACCAATGCCGATGGTGACGGCGCTTATCCGATTTCTTCTTTCACCTACCTCCTGATCCCGAGCAAGATCGAAGACGCCAGGAAGAAAAAAGCCATCGTCGATTTTCTGGGCTGGATGCTGACTGACGGTCAGAAGGAGGCGCCTGGTTTAGATTTTTCTCCACTGCCGGATTCGATCATAGCGAAGGAAAAGAAACAGATCGCCCAGATCAAGTGATGTTGTCACGATAGCTATGGTTACCCCTGTCATCGCCGCACCACGACGCTCGCGAACTATTCTCCAACGGTTGTGCGGCGGTGACGAGATCGCTTATGCTCTTACGTTTTTCTTTGCCCTGGTAGTGTTGGCGTTGACGCTCGCCCTGCTGTGGGGTCTGTGGGTCCACTCGGATCCTGCACGAAGCAAGTTCGGCTTCCGCTTTCTCTCCTCCTCGCTCTGGAATCCGGTATCCAACGAGTTTGGCGCGCTCCCTTTCATGTATGGAACGATTGTCACCTCGGTTCTCGCGCTCCTGATCTCGGTTCCTTTAGGCGTCGGCGCGGCAATCTTTCTTTCGGAACTGGCCACGCCCAGGGTTTCCAACGCGCTTACTTTTCTGGTCGAGCTACTGGCCGCGGTTCCCAGTGTGATCTACGGACTGCTGGCGATCTTTACGCTGGTGCCGTTGATGCGCAGTTACGTGGAACCCGCATTGAAGAAGTCTTTGGGTTTCCTGCCGTTGTTTCAAGGCCCGGTTTTTGGAGTTGGCTATCTCACCGCGGGCGTGATTCTTTCCATCATGACCTTCCCGTTCATCATCTCCGTCTCGCGCGAAGCCCTCATGGCGGTTCCCCGTGAGCAGCGCGAGGCCGCTCTGGCTTTGGGAGCGACCAAATGGGAATCGACTTTCCAGGTAGTCCTGCCCTTCGCGAGGCTCGGCATCTTCGGTTCCGTGTTCCTGGGCTTGGCCCGCGCGCTCGGTGAAACCATGGCCGTCACCATGGTGATAGGAAACAGTCCGGAAGTTCATGCGTCGCTATTGGCGCCGGGCTACACCATTGCCGCCGTGGTCGCCAGCGAGTTCACCGAAGCCACCAGCGACATGCATTTATCCGCCTTGGTGGAGTTGGGGCTGGTTCTGTTCGCTATCACGATTATTATTAACGGCTTGGCGCAGTTACTCATCGTCTTGACGACCAGGAAGGGATCGGCCCGCGCATGACGTTTCGCAACCGGCGGCGGAAGGTGGTCAACAACGTCATGCTGACGCTCACCGGCGTCTGCGCCTTTCTGACCGTATCCACCCTGTTCCTGATTCTGGGTTACCTGGTCTATAACGGCGGGAAATCGCTCGACCTGAACTTCTTCACCAAATTGCCGCTCTCCACCGGCGAGGTGGGAGGCGGTCTGGCAAATGCGATCGTGGGCAGCGGCGAGATTATCTTACTGGCAAGCTTAATCGGACTGCCCATCGGATTCATGGCCGGCGTCTACTTGTCCGAGTTCGGGGGCAAGACGATGGCATTTTTGATTCGCTACACGGCCGACTTGCTGAACGGCGTACCGTCCATCGTGATCGGCATCTTTGCCTGGGGCATTATCGTGGTCCCCATGCACGGTTTTTCCGCCCTGGCCGGCGGCTTCGCGCTCAGTCTGATGTTGATTCCGATTTCGGCGCGAAGCACCGAGCAGTTTCTCCAGGAAGTGCCAAGTTCGTTACGCGAAGGATCGCTGGCTTTGGGCGCGGCCAAGTGGCGCACGATTGCCAGTGTGATCGTGCCGGCTGCCAGCAAAGGGATCATGACCGGTATGATCCTGGGAGTGGCCCGGATTTCAGGTGAAACGGCTCCGCTGCTGTTCACCGCCTTGAACAGCCAGTTCTGGAGTTCCGGCATCACCCAGCCTACTGCAACCTTGCCCGTGATGATCTACTACCGCGCCATTTCTCCTTACGACGATTGGCACCGGCAGGCCTGGGCAGCCGGTCTGGTTCTATTGGCTCTCGTTTTGCTCGCTAACATTCTCGCCAGGACCGTTATCGCCCGAGGAATTTCGGTTCCGAGGAGTTAACCCAATGACACCCCATTCTATGACCAGTACGCAGCCTCAACATTTTGCTCCCAATAAGATGCCCGATCATACGCTATCGAGTCCGCCCAACATAAAGATGCGCGCGGACCATGTGAACTTCTACTATGGGACGTACCAGGCGCTGCATGACATCTCGCTCGAGTTTCCTTCTAATCTCGTTACGGCTCTGATCGGACCGTCGGGCTGCGGAAAGTCAACGTTCCTGAGGAGTCTGAACCGGATTAACGACACCCTGCGCAACACCAGGCTGGAAGGTGAAATCGTCCTGGATGGGGAGAATATCCTCGATATGGATGTTACCGGTCTCAGGCGGCGGGTGGGGATGGTGTTCCAGCGGCCGAATCCCTTCCCGAAATCGATTTTCGAAAACATTGCTTATGGACCCCGCGTCAATGGCCTGGCAAACCGCAAGGGGATTCCGGAATTAGTGGAAAAGAGCCTCCGCCGCGCCGCACTGTGGGAAGAGGTGAAGGATAAACTGCACGAGTCGGCCTATGCTTTGTCCGGCGGCCAGCAGCAGCGGCTGTGTATCGCGCGGGCGTTGGCCGTGGATCCCGAAGTCCTCTTGTTGGACGAACCTTGCTCGGCTCTCGATCCGATCGCCACTTCCAAGATTGAGGATCTGCTGTTCGCTCTAAAAGAACAGTGCACCATTGTGATCGTGACGCACAATATGCAGCAGGCCGCGCGCGTGGCCGATTCGACCGGCTTCTTCCTCCTGGGAAAATTGATCGAGCACGATAAGACTGACGTCATCTTCAAGACTCCCCATAGAAAAGAGACTGAAGATTACATCACCGGCCGTTTCGGATAAACCGCATCGCCGCACCGCACGTGGGGCAGACCATCGTTTTTCGTGGTCTGCCCGTCTGCGCAGCAGCCGCTTTTGACAGCAGCCGATAGTGAGATGGGTGGCCATATATTGAGACCGTTCGAAGAAGGTCTGCAGTCGCTGAATGCGGCTTTGCAGGACATGGGAGCGCTGGTAGCCCAGTCGATTCATCGCAGCGTCCTGTCGCTGGTGGAAAAGAACGAAGACTATGCTCATCAGGTCCTGCGTGATGAGTCGCGCATCGATCAGCTTGAGATTCAGATCGATGACCTCGCTACCAGCGTCATTGCCCGCGAGGCGCCCGTTGCCAGCGACATGCGCTTTGTGGTGACGGCGATCAAGATCAATACCGATCTCGAACGGATGGGAGATCTCGCCGTCAACGTCGTGGAGCGATCGCTTTCCCTCATGCGCCAGCCCGAGGTCGCAGGGAACGTCAACTTTACCGAAATTGCGAATGTGGTGGAATCGATGGTTCTGGGAAGTCTGGAATCATTTGTCAAAAGGGATGCCCAACAGGCCCGTTCCATCCTGACCTCCGACGACCAGGTCGATAAGCTGAGGAACGCGATCTCCAAACAGATGATCGCGCTGATGCAGAGCGATCCGTCTTATATCCAGCGGGCGCTCGATTACATCTTCATCGCCCGCAGCCTGGAGCGGATTGCGGATCACGCCACCAATGTCGCGGAGGACGTGATCTTCATGGTGCAAGGCATCGATGTCCGGCACCCCGCGGCCAGGGCGTAGGATACGCGCCGGTAGCCGCGTGTTTTCAGTCCCGGCGAGAATGCGAGTGCCGTCGCGTTTCGAGTTCCGCCGGGTCCCCGCGCTCCAGCATCGCGCGGAAAACGCCAAACGGGCCCGTACGCGAGTCGTGATCATTGCTGATCCACACGTAGATGATGATTCGCCGTTCGCTCGAAATCCGAAAAAACAGCCGGTAGTGTCCGTGAAATCTGGCCTGTCGCCAGTACCGCGACGATGACTGCAACCGGAACTCCTCGCGGTCCGGCTCCTGAGGAATCGCCTCACGGATATAGTAATTGATGGTGGCCAGGATCTTGGTTGCGGGATGAGCGGCATAACCCTTTGGGTCACGGGATTCCAGCCGCTCCACTTGCCTGGTCAGTTTCTCTAACTGCCTTTCCAATAGCGGGTGTACGAAAGTTCGCCAGCCATGGACCTCCATCAGAGAAAATATTCTTCGTCCAGTTCTTCTTCCGGGTCCACCGGCAGATATCCGACGATGGTCTTCACGCGTCCCGCCAGTTTGGGTCTCAGCGGCTTGACGCGCTGCGGAGACTTGACCATGTCGTGCTCGAGAAAAATAAGGAATGCTTCCATTACAGGGTCCTCTTCTTTGCGCGGCTCAATGGGTTCTTCGGCCACCACTAGCATCCGTCCGGGTGCGATCACGTGCGCGCGAACCTCGCCGGAGAATTCCGGGTGGCTCTGAAACAGCGCTCGATCGAAGCGCAAACCTAGTGAGTTGCCGGTTCGGGTCAGTTTGCCGCGGTATCCAGGAGTCTTTTGAGAGGGTCGCTGGACACTCGGCTTTTTTTGAGTTGCCATTCGGCCACGCACTTAGATGTTAGCACAATTGTGCTTACCTAACCGCCGAGCCCAATACCGGATAACCGCGACGATCTCTTGGTGGAGTAGACCTTTGGCCTGCGTTCGAGCACGGCGAAGCAGGCAAAGTTTGGTTGCGGCTATGCTACTCCGTGGGGCAGACCATCGTCTTTTGTGGTCTGCCCCGGCTGCGCAGCAGCTCTAGACTTACGTCGCGAACTTAACTCAGGACCCTACTAAGCGATCCGGCAGGCCAACCGGTACGCCACGACTCCCACGGCCATACCCGCCACTGCATCCACGGCGTAGTGATAGCGTCCATAAACCGTCGCTACCGCAATCAGGATGGCGACGGCCACTAGCGCATCGCCCAGACGTCGCCGGTCCGTCAATATGGCACGCAGCATCAGCGCTGCCGCTATCGCGCCCGACACGTGCGCGCTCGGAAACACGCTGCTATGGATGCCGTAGTTGCCCACCAGAAACAGATTGAGTCGCCGCACCGGAGTCAGGTAGGACGGCAGGTACCAATCATGGAACACCACGCGCGGCGGCTCCGACGGCCAGAAGGGGAACTGCATATACGACAACAGCAGCCCCAACAGGAACGCCAGCCACAACCGGTCCGCCTGATCTCGCCTGCGGAACGCATACAAGACTCCGACGCCCAGCGGGCCGATCACATAAACTGACAGATATGCCGTCTCCAGCAGTGTCGGAATCACTGGCCCCAGCGATTCGATCGCCGCGCGTCCATGGAGGGTGTCCAGCAGCAGTCGGTCCCACACGATCCATTTACGTTCCAGATCGTGAAGGTGAACCGCCGACGCCAGCCAGCCCGCCTCGCGAAAGCAAAGGAGACTGAGCGGGTAGGGAAGCCAGTCGCGCCATGCCGCCGCGCGCGGTACGCGGGTCAGCAGCCACAGGAACGCGACCCAGATCGCTGCATTAATTGCCAGCAACTCCGCACGATTCACGGCTCGCACGCCGAACGTCAGGCCCATCACGGTGGTGTAGGCAAAGTAAAACAGCAGCACCTGCTCCGAACGCCTCAACCTCGAAAACTGGCCCGTAAACTGCTCTTTCCACGGACAGGGAGGACGGTTCGATGAAATATATTGCAGCATGGCTCCTGGGCGTGCCCGGTGGGCTTATTGTCCTATGGTTTGTGTTCAACCACGCGCATTAGTGTTCGTCCCATTACTTATGTAGCCGCGCCGGGAGGCTGGCTGTATGTTACGCTTGAAACGATGTTTAGCAGCCAGCATCGCAAGGCGCGGCTACTATTTGAGTTATCCGACCTGCTTTTGACCATAGCGGCATTTTACGCCGCCTATGAGGTCCGCTCGCAGATCACATTCCTCGAACACGATTTTTTTATCCTCCCCGCCCATATAGTCCTCATCCTGGGTTTTGTTCTAGTTGCCGCCGTATGCTTCGGCCGCTGGCTTGGCGTATATGAGAAGCTCGATTCCGGTAAGCCGATTGCCATTCTACGCGACTCCTTCAGTCAGGCAGCATACCTGGCCCTAGCCATTGTAGTTTTCCAATACCTCGTCCGCCTGGACCTGAGCCGTCCGTTCATCGTTTTTTTTGCTTTTTTCAGCTGGCTGTTTTTTTCGCTGTTCCGCCTGCTTTCCGGCCCGCTGATCGGTTGGGTGCGAAAGAAATTCGGTGCGCTACGCTACATTCTCATCGTCGGCACCGGACCGCGCGCTCTCCAACTCGCCGAAACTATCGAGGCGGCCAACGATCGCGGTCTTCGCATCAAGGGCTTCGTCGAATGGGATGGTCCCGCCGCTCCTGCCGCGATGATGCCGGACCAGCCGGGTCTCCTGGCCTCCTACCCCTTGTATTCGCCCAACGAGATCACGCCTCTCTTGCGCCGTCACGTTATCGACGAGATCGTCTTCGCGGTGGACGCCGCGCGCGTCCCCGAGCTCGAAGAAGTGCTCCTCCTTTGCGACGAGGAAGGTGTGCGCACCCGCATCGCCGTCGATTTTTTTCCGCACGTCAACAGCGACGTGTGTCTGGAACGCCTGGGATCCACGCCGTTGCTCACTTTCTCGGCTGCCCCTGACGACGAAGTCCGCCTGTTCGCCAAACGCGCCATCGATGTGGTGCTCGCGTCCGCCGCGCTGGTGCTGGCCGCGCCTTTCATGGCCATCATCGCCGCTGCTATCCGCCTGAACTCTCGCGGAAAAGTGATCTTCCGCCAGGAGCGCTGCGGTCTCAACGGGCGTCGCTTCATCTGTTATAAGTTTCGCTCCATGCGTATCGACTCAGCCGCCGCCGCGGTCGCGGCGGGAAATCCACGCGGCGACCGGCCTGCGCGTACCATAGCCGCTAAAATCGCGCGTGACGACCCGCGTGTCACTCCCGTCGGCCGGTGGTTGCGCAAGTTTTCGCTCGATGAGTTACCGCAGTTCTATAACGTCTTGCGAGGCGACATGGCGCTCGTCGGACCTCGTCCCGCGATCCCCAGTGAAGTCGATCAGTATCAGCGCTGGCAGCGTCGCCGTCTGCGCATGCGCCCGGGCATCACCTGCCTCTGGGCGTTGAACGGCCGCGACCGCCTCGATTTCGAGACCTGGATGCGAATGGATATGCAGTACATCGACAACTGGTCCCTGGGCCTCGATTGTAAGATCCTGCTCAAAACCATCCCGCAAGTGCTGCTGGGCAAAGACGCCAACTGAAGTCCGCAGCCCGGCATGGAGTAGGCCCTTGGGCTGCCGTGGGGCAGACCATTGTTTTTTGTGGTCTGCCGGCTGCAGAGCAGCCTCCGAATTGCCCGCCCGCAATTTACATTGGAATCTCTGGCACGGCAATTGCACCTCCTACCGGCAGGAGAGTAATTATGCGTCGTTTTTTACCTGCCGCTTTATTCAGTGCCGCCCTTCTAATCCCCGCAGCCATTCCAACCGTGTTGATGGCGCAAACCTACCACGACCAGAAACACAACGACGACCATCAGTGGAACAGTCATGAAGATCAGGCGTATCGGATCTGGGTGAAACAGAACCACCGGAAGAACGTCGATTTCGCCAAGCTCAAAGCGGAGGATCAGCAAGCTTATTGGGCCTGGCGTCACGAACATTCAGACGCTGTGCTCAATATCAATATCAAATAGTTCCCTTTGAATCACTTCAATCGGAACAGCGCGATGTACTGGCTCTTGGGAATCTGCTCGCGCTCCTCGATCAGCGAGAAGCCGGCACTCTCTACTTCCTTGATCACGTCTGCATCGTCCAGCCGGATGTGCGTCAGCGCGGAGTTTCCGCCGCCCATGGCGCCTGCGCGCTTGTAGTACTCCACGATCGCCAGGCGTCCGTCCGGCTTCAACGCCGACTTGAATCCCGCCAGCATTTCTTTCGGATAGTTGAAATGATGGTACGAATCTAGCGCCATGATCACATCCACGCTGCCCGCCGGGAGGTTGGCGCTGTGCTCGGTGCCCTTGACGAACTCGATGTTGCTCAGCCCCGCTTTTTGCGCAGTTGCCCGAGCCTTCGCGAGAAAATCATCGAAGATATCCTCCGCCAGAACCCTGCCCTTCGGTCCCACTGCCGGACTCAGATACGGAAGCATGTAGCCGACTCCAGTCCCCACATCCGCTACCGTCATCCCCGGCCTGATCCCAAGTGCCTTAACCAACTCCTCGGGGCGCTGTTTTTGATCCCGGTCCGGCGCTCCCAGACCCTTGGCCACGGATGCACGGCCCTGCTCGGTCTGATAATTCTCGTTGGCTTTGGTCGCGACCTGCCCGGCCAGTACGGAAGCCCCAACCAGCAGCACAAGTCCGACGCGCAAAATGTTCCTCATCCAGCACACTCCTTGGCAGACAGACTTCAATCCGCCTGCCCGTGAGTTATCATACCGGAAAGACCAAATGCGGGCTAACCTATTCGCGCTCTTCCTTGTCGCGTCCCTCCTTCAGGCTCAGAGCCGCGCAACCGGATCCGCCGCTCCCGCGACCCCTCCTGCTCCTGCGCCTCTTCCTGCCGCACCTTCGGCCGCCGGATCTCCTGGCCGGGATTTCGTCCGCGAGAATTACACCAAATTCGAATACCGCATTCCGATGCGCGATGGCGTCAAACTCTTCACCTCGGTCTACGTCCCCAAAGACGTTTTTATCGACAACCGGACATACCCCATCCTGCTGCAGCGCACCGGGTACGGCGTTGCGCCCTACGGCATCGAGCAGTACCGCTCGAACCTCGGGCCGTCCGAACTCTTCGCCCGCGAGAAATTCATCTTCGCTTACCAGGACGTCCGCGGCCGTTATCTCAGCGAAGGCGAATACGTCGTCATCCGCCCCCACAAGCCCGTCAAGAACGGACCTAAGGATACGGATGAGAACACCGACACCTATGACACCATCGACTGGCTTATCCACCAGGTTCCGGGCAACACCGGCAAAGTGGGCATGTGGGGTATTTCTCAGCCCGGGTTCTATGCCACGGCCGGCATGATCGATGCCCATCCCGCACTCGTTGCGGTCTCTCCTCAAGCGCCCGTGACCGATTACTACATGGGCGACGACTCCTACCACAACGGCGCGTTCATGCTGGCCCACCGCTTCGCGTTCTACATGGGCTTCCGCGCCCGCGAAGGAGATCCCGAGCCGCCCCAGCCGACCCTCCCCTTCCAGTTCGGCACGCCCGACGGCTACGATTTCTATCTCGCGATGGGATCGCTCGCCAACGCCGACGAGAAGTATTTCAAACACAAGCAGCCCCTGTGGAATCTCAACATCGACCACACCACTTACGATGACGTCTGGCAGTCTCGGGCCATCTGGAAATACCTCAAGAACATTAAGCCCGCCGTGATGCTGGTCGGAGGCTGGTACGACACCGAGGATCCGCAAGGACCGCTGCGCCAGCACGCCTTCATGGAAAAGCACTCGCCGCCCGCCGTCGACATGCTGGTCATGGGACCCTGGAACCACGGCGGTTTCTCGCGCGGCGACGGCGATCGCCTCGGCAATGTCAATTTCGGCTCCAAGACCGCCCTCTATTACCGCGAGAAGATCGAATTCCCATTCTTCCTTTTCCACTTGAAGGGGCGCGGTGACGGGAAGTTTCCGCGCGCCTACGTCTTTGAGACCGGGGTGAATCAGTGGCGCAAATTCGACCAGTGGCCCCCCGATGAAGCTAAGCCGGCCACGATCTATCTCGACGCCAAAGGCAAACTCGCCTGGCAACCGCCCGCTCAGGCGGCCTTTGATGAATACCTCGCCGATCCCAACCGCCCGGTCCCCTACCTCGGTTCCCTGATTGGTGCGCGCGTCCTCAATACCTACATGACGGAAGACCAACGCTTCGCCGCCACCCGTCCCGATGTGCTGGTTTACAAAACCGATCTCCTGGATCACGACGTAACCGTGGTTGGAACGATCGCCGTCGACCTGAAGGTCTCCACTAGCGGGACCGATTCGGACTTCGACGTCAAGCTCATTGACGTCTATCCTGCGGACACTCCCGACTACAATACCCCTGCGCCGCCCGCCGCACCTGCCCCGGACGCCACCGCTGCCACGGTCATTTCGGTGATGGGAGGATACCAGCAATTGATCCGCGGCGAACCCTTCCGCGGCAAATTTCGCAAGAGCTTCGAAAAACCGGTCCCTTTCGAGCCCGGAAAACCCGACCGGATCGAGTTCGCTCTACCCGATGTGGCCCACACCTTCCGCGCCGGCCATCGCATCATGGTGCAGATTCAAAGCAGTTGGTTTCCGCTGACCGATCGTAATCCGCAGAAGTTTATGGATATTCCGAAAGCCTTAGCGGGAGACTTCACCAAAGCCACACAACGCGTCTACATTGGCGGACCGGACGGCTCCAAGCTCACCTTCCACGCCATGTGATCGCGTGCATTCGCGCGGCACTGCTACAATCCCATTTGATGGGTAGCTCACTTTAGACAACATGGCGCAGCGTAAATTTCAACTTATGGCACTGTCGACGAATGACCGAGGGGTTTTCGCAGCAATCGTATTGGCTCTGATTTGCGGGGCTTGTTCGTCCGGAGGCGGATCGAAAGAGGAATTGGCTCCGGTTCCCAACGAAAAGGCTCCCGATCATTTCAAGGTGCGGTTCGATACCACCAAGGGGCCGGTCCTGATCCAGGTGGAACGGGACTGGGCGCCGATCGGCGCGGACCGTTTCTACACGCTGGTCAAGACCGGCTACCTTAACGGCGACCGCTTCTTCCGGGTGGTGCCGAACTTTATCATCCAGTTCGGCATCAGCGGCGATCCCAAGCTGACGGCACGCTGGCGACAGGCGAACCTCCAGGACGATCCGGTCAAAGAGAACAACATGCGGGGCACCGTTACCTTCGCCACTGCCGGGCCGGGAACCCGTACCACGCAACTCTTCATCAACACCAACGACAACGTCCGGCTGGACGGGCAAGGGTTCGCGCCATTTGGACGGGTGATCGACGGGATGAACGTGGTCGACCAGATCTATTCCGGTTATGGAGAACAGCCTGATCAACATCGCATTGAAAATGAGGGGAATGCTTATGTCCAGCAGGAGTTCCCCAAGCTCGATTACATAAAAACTGCGTCAATCGTTCAAGAATAATTGAAGGTTGCCGATTTCCCCTATATGGGGATTTTGCGACAGGCCTTAAAAACGGCTACTGCGCAGGCCAAAGGCCTACTCCACAAGGCTTGCAAACAGTTGATTCTTCGTTGGCCCCTGGCCTGCCGTAGGGGAGACCATCGTTTTTTGTGGTCTGCCCGGCTGCGCAGCAGCCGTTTTTGCGGCTTGCCGCTATACGGAGTAGGTGTTTTCACCGGCTCTCGCGCGCTGCAGAGACTTCTGCCACAGGTTGCTTCGGATGTCTTGGCGTTGCTTCTCTTTATCAGTTCCACTCTATGGGCTGATCCTCCTTCGTTTGTAATGGCCACGGCGGCGGGACTAGTTCCCGGGGCGAGTTCGATCGCGATAGAGCAGCGCCTCGTTCAGCCTGCGGTAGTGGCTTACGACCCGTACGGCAATCTTTACTATGGGACTTACGCCCAGATCTGGCGCTTGAATCCCGACGGCACCACTACCCTCATTGCCGGCAACGGCGCGAGTAACCCTTCCCAACTCGGGGATGGCGGACCGGCAACGGCGGCGAGCCTCATTTGGATCGGAGGGCTCGCGATCGACGCGCAACAGAACGTCTATATCGCCGATTTCGGCGCTATGGAGGTCCGCAAGGTGACCCCGAATGGAACTATCGAACGGTTCGCCGGCACCGGCGCACTGCCTGCCTATCTCGCGCCATCTAACGCCGCGACGGGCGTTGCGGCGCTGCAAGTACCGCTGAATCCAGGCGCTCTGGCTCTCGACAACACCTACCTGTACGTATCCGACGATTCCACGTGGAGTGTGGTCGCTTTCACGCTCGACGGGAAGAATTCCAAAGTGGTCGCCGGCAACCATGGCAATCAATCCGCAGGTGACGGCGGACTGGCAACCAATGCGTCTCTTACTTTCCCCGGTACCATCGCCGTAGCTAACGGAGTCCTGTACATCAATGAGGCTGGAGGCGCTCGCATCCGGCAGGTCAGCCTTCGCAGCGGTGTCATCACGACGCTGGTGCAACTGATCCAATCGTACTTGAGCGACAACGGTAATGATGGTCTGGCGGCCGACACAGATGGCTCGGTCTACCTGCAGCACGGCAACACGATCGATCGCATTTACGCCAACACCACGACGCCTCAGCCCTATGCCGGGGGTGGTGACTCCAACCCGGGAGATCCGGGCCCGGCTTTACAAGTCACGCTATTGGCTCCGAAATCGCTGGCGATCAATCCGCTGAGCCACGATCTCGCGCTGGCGGACTTCAATTCCAACTTTGTCGAGACGATTTCCGCGGCCACCGGCTATCTCCAGACAGTGGCGGGAATGGCGCATTTTGCGGGAGACAACGGGCCTGCGGCCATGGCGATGTTCAATGGGCTCGATTCGGTCGCCGCGGACTCGCAAGGTAATCTTTACCTGGCGGATGTGGGCAACAACCGCGTTCGCATGATTAACCCGAGCGGCATCATCTCGACGGTCGCCGGCACCGGCATCATCGGCTTCTCCGGCGACGGCGGACCTGCTACGTCTGCCAGGCTCAACCTGAAACACGCAGCCCAGTTTTCGAATAGCCTCGCCGTGGACTCATCGGGCAACCTGTACATTGCAGACTACGGCAACGGCCGGATTCGCAAGGTTGACTCGACCGGCGTAATCACCACCGTGGCGGGTGGAGGGGCGGCGCAGATCGCAGCGGGTATCAGCGCCACATCGGCCGCGATTCTTCCGGGTCCGTTGGCGGTCGACACGAACGGCAACCTTTACTTCGGCCAGGTGGTCATGGCCATCGGCGCATCCATACCGATCGTCTACAAGGTCGATCCCACCGGCCGCTTGTCACCGTTTGCGGGTTCGTCCTCGGCCAGCAAAGGCGCAGACAGCGGGCCGGCCCTCAGCACGCCTATCGGATACGCCTACTGTCTGGTCACGGACAGCCTGAACGATTTGTACATCTGCGACTCGGTGAACAATCGTGTGAGCGTCGTCAGTTCGGGGACGATGTCCATCGTTGCAGGCAATGGTAAAGTGCCCGGCGGAGCCATCCAGGCCGGCACACCAACGGCGACTGCCATTGGTGCGCCAACCGCCGTCGGGATCGATTCGGTCGGCGACATTTTCATCAGTACATTTGCCCAGGCCGTGGAAATCGACTCAACCGGTGCGCTAACGCCCATCGCGGGCAGCAATACGACGCCGTTTGTGTCGCGCGGCGACGGGGGCAATGCGGCGCAGGCAACCTTTAGCAGCATCGCGGGAATGGCGGTCGATCCGTCCGGTAACTTGTATCTCTCGGACGGCGGAATCTATCTTCGCGAGGCAATGCCTGTGGGACCGGGCGGCATTCCACCGGTTATCAGTTCGGGCGGCGTGATTGGCGCAGGCGGGAGCACCCCGCCGGTTCAACTCGTCTCGCCGGGCGGGATGGTCAGCATCTTCGGATCGAACTTCTCGCCGCCAGGCACCGAACGCCTGTTAGCGGCGGCTGATATTAACTTGGGAAAGCTGCCCACCAGTTTGGCAGGGATTTGCGTGAGCTTTGGCGGTGTGAGCGCGTCGATCGCCGGCGTCTTTCCGAATCAGCTGAATGTGCTGGTCCCGGCTGTGCCTCCCGGGCCCGCGACCGTGCAGGTGATGGCGAACTGCGGCGGCACCCACTCCGTTAACGGCAATATGGGCGGAGTCAAAGTTGATGTGGCATCTCCAGAATTCTTCACCTCGTCCGGTGCGGTTGCTGCCGTTGGAGTTAACGGTCCCATTGTTGCGGGAGGGATCGTCGAGGCTTACGGCACAGGTTGGGGGGCGACCAGTCCCGCAGTTGCGCCGGGAACGGTGCCAGGCGGCGCGACCCAACTTGCTGCGCTGCCGTCGCTCATGCTGGGCGACGAGGCGGTCCCGGCAGCCGACATCCTGTATGCCGGGCTTTCACCGTGCTGCGCCGGAATCTATCAGGTGGACTTCGTCGTTCCGGGCGACGTTGTCCCGGGCAGTTTGCCGCTGACTATTACGGTGAATGGGATTACGTCGCCGGCAAATGCTTATTTGGTCGTGGGTCAATGAGGCGCCGGTTCAGCCGGGCAGACCTTTGTTTGTCCAGGGCGCCGAGGCCACGTACCGCGCCGAGGCGGTCTTCCGCCGCAGGCGGCAACGGCAACTTGTATTTCGGTCTGGCGCAGAGTCTTCGAACCGCTCCGGGGTACAGTTGAGTTTCAAGCTGGCTAATCCGGCCTACATGACCGCCGTATCGAAAACCAAAAGAGCCGCAGGCCACCATGGCGGCGAAGGCGGACCGCCGGCGTTCCGGAGCGACGATGATCATTTATAACCTGTTCCCGCCGCTCGCCGGCACATTGAAGCAATGGGACCGCCATTACGAGCGGGCCGCCGATATGGGCTTTGAATGGATTTTCGTGAACCCCATTCAAAAGCCCGGCGGATCGCGGAGCCTTTACTCCATCGCGGACTACTTTCAGATCAATCCTCGAATCCTGGACACCGGTGAGACGCTCTCGCCCGACCAACAGGTTCGAGCGCGCGCCCGGGCCGCGAACCACTTAGGGTTGAGGATGATGGTCGATCTCGTCATCAATCACTGTGCCGCGGATTCCGAGCTGATCCGTCAACATCCGGAGTGGTTTGTTCACGAATCCGACGGCCGCATCGCCCACCCCTCTTGTATTGACAAGGGGAAGACGGTGGTGTGGAAAGATCTCGCCCGCTTCAATCATGAACACACGCCGGATCCGGACGGCCTCTACAGGTACGTCTGGCGAATTGTAGAATACCTGCTCCAGCTTGGCTTTGAAGGGTTCCGCTGCGATGCGGCCTATCAAATCCCGCGCCCTTTCTGGGCCAGGCTGATTGGTGAAGTGAAAAGCCGTTATCCGGACACGGTATTCGTCGCGGAAACCTTGGGTTGCACTGCCGACCAGACCAGGCACACTGCCGGGGCCGGCTTCGATTATGTGCTCAACAGTTCCAAGTGGTGGGATCTTCACAACCCCTGGCTGTTAGCTCAATACCAGCTTACCCGTGAAGTTGCACCTTCCATCAGCTTTCCTGAAAGCCATGACACCGAGAGGTTGTTTCAGGAAATGAATGGCAACGTGGCGATCGTGAAACAGCGCTTTCTCCTCGCCTCATTCTTTTCTGCCGGTTCCATGATGCCCTGTGGCTTTGAGTTCGGGTTCCGCAAGCGTCTGCACGTGGTGGAGACGCGGTCGGAGGAATGGGAGACGCCCAACATCGACCTGCGTAATTTAATTGGCAGGGTGAACGGTGTCAAGAAACGGTATAAGATCTTCAAGGAAGAATGTCCCACCGCTGTCCTGCCGTACGAAAACCCTAATATCCTGCTGCTGTGGAAGGCGTCCTCCAGGACATCGGAAGAAGCCTTGATCGTCCTCAACAAAGATGTGTGGCATCATCAACACTTCTACATGGAGAATATGAATGCCGCAGTACGGGCGAGAGCACCTCTGCGGGATGTTTCCCCGGAATATTCGCTGGACTTTATCCCCAATAAACCTTTTTCCTACGATCTGCGGCCAGGCCAGGGCTTTGTGTTTGTCACCGAGCAGGACCGGGTTTAGCAGTTGCAAGCCTTGTACAGCTCAGTGTTTGCTTCTTTGGAGGACACGACGATTCAGCGAGGTTTTGTGGGGCGGACGCCCTCGTCCGCAATGCGACCCCCAGGTCGCAGGAGGGTTATTTGCGGCTTGCTGCTTTGTACTATTCGCGGGTCGCGAAGAATTGTGGAGTAGCCTGCCGTAGGGCAGACCATCGTTTTTTGTGGTCTGCCCGGCTGCGGAGCAGCCGTTTTTGCGGCTTGCCGCTATACGGAGTAGGCCTTTGGCCTGCGTCGACATTTGTCACGGGCTGTTAGCGCCGGCGTCCGTCAGGCAAACCCGTACAATAAAGCAGCGTCTCAGCGGCAACGGCCGCCTTTAGGCAGTGCGATTTATGACCAGTCAAATCACCACGCGGAGTGGCGTGAAGTTATTGATCGAGCAGGCCCTACACGACAGCAACCTGGACATCTCCATCCGGACAGACATCGCCAAACCCGCGGTCTTGCATTGGGGATTGCGACAGGATGGCCGGAGTGGCTGGCAAATGCCGCCGCGTTCGGTCTGGCCGGACGGGACTACCGCGGAAGCCGGACAACCAGCCGTTCGGACCTCCTTCACCAGCGGCGAAGGCGAGAGGCGGATTCTTGTCCATCTCGCCCAGCCCTCGAATTATTCCGCCATCGAATTCGCGCTTCTTTTTCCCGAAGAGAACCGGTGGGACAGTAATAATGGCAAGAACTATCGTATTGAGATCCCCGGCACGTCGCGCACCTCTACGGGAAATCAGCCTGCCTCCTTCGAACAGGAATACCGGACCGAGGGCAACGGCCGTCTCGCCGCAGCAGTAGCGAGAGAGACCGGCCGGACCCGCGTGACGCTGGTTGCCGGCATACCCGGACCCTTGGTCCTCCACTGGGGAGTTGCGCGGCGTTCTCCCCAGGAGTGGCTCCTGCCTGATCCCTCGACATACCCGCCCGGGACGGTGGTGTACCAGAATAGTGCTGCCCAAACGCCCTTTGTGCCCGGTGAGGATGGCATGTTGCAGGTTCAGTTGGATTTTACGGAGCCGGAACTCCCGCTGGGCGTTCGGTTTGTCGTGCAGCAGGTGAATACCGGCCGCTGGATCAAGGACCGGGGCAATAACTTCTTCGTTCCCGTCGCGGTTCCTTCGGCGCCAGGACCATTACCGGCAGGAGACCTGGCCCGTCTGGCGGACGAAATCATCCAGGCCGAAACCGGCAGGAACTCCTGGACGCTCATGCACCGTTTCAACATGTGTCATGACTTCCTCGATCGTTATCGGTCCAACATGGAAGCCTTGGCGCTTCTGTTTGTATGGCTGCGCTTCTCCTCCATCCGCCAGTTGGACTGGCAGCGGAACTACAACACGCAACCGAGGGAGTTGAGCCACGCCCAGGATCGTCTCACTCAGAAACTGGCCGAAATTTATTCGCGCGAGCCCGCCGGGCGCGTTCTGGTGCGTCTGATGCTCGCAAGCGTAGGGCGTGGCGGCGAGGGACAAAAGATTCGTGACGAGATACTCGCCATCATGCATCGCCACCGGATCAAGGAAGTCACCGGCCATTTCATGGAAGAGTGGCATCAGAAACTACACAACAATACGACTCCCGACGACATCGTAATCTGCGAAGCTTACCTCGCGTTCTTGCGAAGCAATGGAAATCTCCAGACCTTTTACAAAACACTGGAGGACGGCGGAGTAACCAAAGGCCGTCTCGAGAGCTTCGAACGCCCCATCAGAACATCTCCTGACTTCGTCCCCTACCTGAAGGATGGCTTGATCCACGACTTCGAGAGTTTCCTGCGAACCCTCAAGGCGGTGCACTCCGGAACCGATTTCGAAACCGCCATCCATTCCGCAAGCTATCTTCTGGACGACGGCATGCGCGGTCTGCTCTGGCACTTATGCCATGCTCAAAACAATCCGCAAGCGCCGCTTTTGGAACTGGTTGGCCAGGCGACCGGGGCGCGCAGCCACCTGAGTCCGCGATTAAGCGGGGATCATGGAACCCGCGATCTTCTATACCTCGATCTCGCTCTTGATCAATATGTGCGGACCCTCGTGGAACGCAGCATCCACCTGAATTTGCATGGCGATCAACTGGTCGATTTGATCTCCCGGCTGCTCGAGAATCTTACTCTCTCCAGCGGCGGCGCGGAGTTCCCCCTATGCTTCGTCGAATGGGAACGTTTGAAGGCGACGCCGCGCTTCACCCGGGACTGGTCTCTTCACGCCAGGGCCGTGCTCGATCGCATCGACCATGCCTTGGGCGGCCTGATTGACTGGTACAGAGAAACGCTGCAGGCCAAGGCCGAATACCTGGGCAACGGTTTTCATGCGGCCCCATGGACGATCACGCTCTTTAGTGAAGAAGTGATTCGCGGCGGCCTGGCGTCAACCCTTTCGATGCTGGTGCATCATTTGCATCCGGTCTTGCGGGAGGCGGCACATCTCGGCAACTGGCAGATTATCAGCCGGGGTAGCGGAAGCGGCCGGATCGAAGTTGTGACATCCCTGGGAATCGTGCAGGGCAAGGATTTTACCGAGCCCGCTGTGATCGTCGCCGATTCAGTTGCAGGCGATGAAGAAATCCCCCAGGGCGTTGCCGCAGTCATTGTATCCGAGGGGATTGACGTGCTGTCTCACGTGGCAGTCCGGGCGAGGGACGCCAAGGTGCTGTTTGCGGCTTGTTTTGATCCTCCGACCCTCGACCGGCTGAAATCTCTCCGCGGGCATGTGATTACGGTCCAAGTAAATGCGCTCGGCGACGTGACTTTTCAAGAGGGTGGGCCAGAGGTGAGCCGTCCGATGCCGCCGGTTTCGATGCCAAAGACTCGCATCGCCAGGCCGGAATTCTCCACGTACGCGATCCCGGAGAACCAATTCAATGAGACCACGGTCGGAGGCAAATCCTGCAATTTGAAGCGCCTTCGCGGACAGGCGCCTGACTGGGTGCAGCAACCGGCCTCGGTAGCGTTGCCCTTTGGCGTATGGGAGAAAGTACTCGCGCTGGACGCCAACCGCATGACTCGGGATCGGTTTAGCTCGTTAGTACCGGAAATCGCAAGCGACCCGCCGAAAGTACTTTCCGAGCTTCGCCGGCTGAGCCTGGAACTGGTTGCGCCGGATGAGTTGCCCGTAACCCTTCGCAAAGTCATGGAGAACGCCAACCTGGCGTGGCCGGACTCGTGGGAGGAAGCCTGGACGTGCATGAAACGCGTCTGGGCGTCGAAATGGAATGACCGGGCCTGGCTCAGCCGCCGCGCCAAAAAGATCATGGACGACGACCTCTTTATGGCCGTGCTGATCCAACCGGTGATTGAAGCCGAGTATGCGTTCGTCATTCACACCGTAAACCCATCCACCGGTAACCAGGACGAATTGTATGCCGAAGTCGTCCTCGGACTCGGCGAGAGTCTGGTGGGCAACTATCCCGGCGCGGCCTTGAGCTTCCTTTGCAGCAGGAAAACGATGCAGCCCGAACTGCTGGGCTTCCCCAGTAAACGCATCGGCCTGTACGGTTCCGGCCTGATCTTCCGCTCGGACTCGAACGGTGAGGACCTTCCCGGCTACGCGGGCGCGGGCCTCTATGACAGCATCACGCTGAACCCGTATCGGGAGGTGGTTCTCGATTACTCGCAGGAGCGCGTGGTGTGGGACGAGGCTTTCAGGGCCGGCCTGATGCTCGCTATTTCGAGGATCGGCTTCGCCATCGCCGACGCGTTTGGCTCTCCTCAGGATATCGAGGGCGCAGTGGCAAAGGGCGCGTATTACGTCGTGCAGACCCGGGCTCAGGCAGTGTAGGCCGGCGCCGGGCCTCGGAAGGCCCGCGGCTCACGAGCGGGCATGATGGCATCCTGCGCGCCGGTTGCATACCGGCGCTTTCGTGGTGGTGCGCCACATAAAAGTGGGGCGGACCCCTGGTCCGCTGCCGACCCCCAGGTCGGCTCGTTTAATTCTGAGAGTTCGTGCACCGACGTTTTTTCAATGGTGATCAATTATGCAACGTAGCCACATTCGCATCGGGAATCAAACTGCAATTTCCGCACCCTCTCTCATGGCGCCCTTTGAGTATGCGGTCGGGAATCGCTTTGATGCTTTCGAGTGGTTTCCAGACAGGGACTCTTCGGGCCGGGGCTGGGTCGAAAACGACATGGATCCGGATACCCGCAGCCGGATTCGAAGTACCGCCCGGAGCCACGATATTCGTCAGAGTGTACATGCGCCGTGGCAGGCCAATCCGCTGCGGTCCGAAGCCCAGCCGCTGCTTCAAGCCAGCCTCGATTTTGCCATCGCGATCGGTGCGCCGCTTCTCAACATTCATCTCTATGCGGAAGAGGGTGCGGAGGCGTATGTAAGGGCGATCGAGCCCCTTCTCAGCCGCTTGCCCGAAACCGGCATCCGCCTTTCCATCGAAAACACGCCGCTAACCACTCCCGCGCACTTCAATGAGCTCTTCGCCCTCCTTCGCGAGCACCGCCCGGCCGGTGCGGATTATGCAGGCATGTGTCTCGACATCGGGCACGCTAATCTCTGCGCGTCCACCCGTAACGACTATCTGCGATACCTCGCCGCACTGGATCCGCAAGTGCCCATTATCCATATCCACCTTCACGAAAACTGGGGCGACCGTGACAGTCATTTGCCGATCTTCACGGGGCCGGCGGGAAAAGACAGCAAGGGCATAGAGATTCTGCTGGAACGTCTCATCAGGCGTAACTTCTCGGGCTCTATCATCCTCGAACAATGGCCCGAGCCGCCTTCTCTACTGAACATGGGGCGCGACAGGCTGCATCGACTGCTGGGTGAATCCCTCTCCCGTTCACCGGGGCAGGCCCTCCCTGCAGATCTGGAGGAGGACTCCTTTGCGGACCGACTGGTTCAAGGCAATCTGCGTTGCCGGAGCTGGAGAGAGAAGCTCGAGTTCGTTCGCGATCTCCTGGCCGATCAGGCACGCGAACTGACTTTCGGGGAGCTCATTTACCTGGCTGTTTATCTTCGATTTCTGGGTACGGGCGAGATCGCCTCCGCGGAAGACGGCCGCCACTTCCGTCCCAATCACGCGGCCCGGGCTTCGCAAGCCATCCAGGAACGATTAGCGGAAATTGCCGACCCGGAAAAAACACTCCTGCTGCGGAAGATCTATCCGTGGCTTCCCTCGTCCGGCGAGGCTTTCATGAGGTCGGAACCGCTGACCCGCATTCGCGACATCGCGCACCGGAACGATATTCCGCAGGATCTCAAGCACGAGATCAAGAACAGACTGCAGAACAAACTGCACCGCTGCGCAGGGCCGGAAGATCTGGCGACGTCCGCCGCGATCCTGGAGCGGATCACCGCGCCCGGCGCCCACTATGCGCCGGAATTTGTCGAGCAATTCAGAATTTTCCACGAAGAGCTGAGAGAGTTTTTCAACGCACGCTCGCTGGAAGAACAACTCCGCGCGATCCAGCAAACGGTAGATGCCGGGGAGTCCAGCCTCATCCGGGAGTTTCTGGCGGAAAAAGAAAGAGCCGTGGGCACGGTTGATGGAGATCTGACCGTACTCCGGCGTTTAACGGAACTTCGGCGTGCGTTCATCACCCAGATAGATGCGCACCCCGGCAGCGCTGCCCAGGAACTCCGGCTCGCGGACATCGCCCTGGAAAACTTCGCCTTCGTACTGCTGAGCCACATCATCAATGTCAACGAAAATGAGGGAGAGAGGCTGCGCTGGGATCTTTTATTGGAGGCGTTCCAATTGACGATCAGCAATGTATCCCTGAGCGGTTTCTCTTCGGCGGAATGCCGGGCGATCGAGGGCGACCTGGCTCTCTGGCGTCAGTCCTTCGATCCCTCCGATCGCGAACAATTGCTGCGACTCAAGGCTACGCTCGATCGCGCCAGACGCCTGGGCGACGCGTACTCCGATCGCGCCATGTCGCTGTTCCATGGCCGCGTCATGAAGTTAGGCCGCGCCCTCGGTGTTGCGGAGCACGCGATCCAGGCTTTCGTTGAGGGCGATATCCGCGGGCATATCGTCTTCCAGCTCTCGAAACTCGCCTCCTTTCTGTCGGGGAACATCCGCAGACTCGCCGGATTGCCCGCTGGCGACATTCTTGTCAGCGGAAAAGCGGTTGGCCGGGTGACCCTCGCCGATTCCCTGAACGATTTCAGGGATTCATCGGTTGGGCAGGTTCTGGCGCTCTTGAAGAGCGCGGCCGGCGACGAAGAAATCCCGGCGCCGGTAAAAGGCATTGTCCTGGCGCACGAGATTCCCCATCTTTCGCACCTCGGCGTAAGGGCGCGACAGGCTAACGTCGTACTCGTCACATGTGAGGATCCGGAAGAGTTTTCGCGACTCCAGCGCCTCGACGGAAGTTGGGCTCTCCTGGACGCGGATACCCAGCAATTCACACTGGGACTATCCTCAGCGTCCGCGGACGGATCCAAGGCGGAGGAGCAGCGCCTCGAACCCATTCGGGTTCCCGAAGTCTGCCTGGAACCAGCGTCGCCATGCATCACTCTGGATCGGGTTGTGCCGGAAAACGGAGGGGAAAAGGCAGCCGGTGCAAGCCGGATCGAGGCTCTGTCGCGTAGCCGCGGGGCCGGGTTTCAAACGCCTCCTGGGCTGGTAGTCCCTTTCGGCGTGATGGAACGTGCGTTGCATTCTGTTCCCGGAAGCGAGTCCGAATACCAGCGGCTCAGTGTTCTGCTGAACCAACTGCCGGCAGCCGAAACGCCCGCGGTGGCAGAACGTCTTCGCGGCATCGTGATGCGGTTGCCAGTGCCGCAAGAGATCGCCGGGATGGTGGCGCGAAACTTGAAAGTGCCTGGCATGATGGTCCGCTCGAGCGCGAACTGCGAGGATCTGACTGAACTGGCGGGCGCCGGACTCTATGATTCGGTTGCCAACGTCTCGCCACAGGCAATGGACGATGCGGTCCGCGAGGTATGGGCCTCGCTCTGGACCGAGCGCGCGGTGCTCAGCCGGAAACAAAGCGGCATCCCGCATGAAAAGGCCCACATGGCCGTGCTCATCCAGGAGATGGTCATCCCCGAGTACTCGTTTATCATGCACACAGTCAATCCCATTAGCCGCGCTCGGGACGAGGTTTATGTCGAACTGGCCGCGGGCCTCGGTGAGGTGCTGGCCTCGGCGTCGATACCGGGCTCTCCGTATCGGCTGGTCTGCAACAAGACTTCGCAAGAGACCCGGATACTGGCGTTCGCCAGCTTCAGCGACGCCATCCAGCCCGATTCCGCAGGTGGCACCGCCAGAAGAGTCGTGCAATATTCCGGCCTAAGGCTTTCTCGCGATCCAGAGTTTGCGAGGAGCGTTGGCGAGCGTCTTGCGGCGATCGCACGATTCCTGGAGGACGCGTTGGGCGGCCCGCAGGATATCGAAGGCGCCATGGTTGGTGAGGCGGTCTATATATTGCAATCGCGTCCGCAGCAGGGCCGCCTTTAGGGTCAATGCTGTTCACTTAACGCATGGGGCCCCTAAACTAACCTAAAGGATGCCGGCTGACTCGCCGTGGGGCGGCCTACCTCGTGTTTGGGTATCCTAAACTCATGGAGTTGATCTTCGAAGTTCGCGACGCGGAGGAAGGTGGGTTTTTTGCGCGCGCATTGGGCCACGCCATTTTCACCGAAGGCGAAAACTGGGATGACCTCCGTGCCAACATGCTGGAGGCAGTCTCACTTCATTTTGAAGACGCAACAACGCGTCCTCGGCTTGTCCAGATGCACTATGTGAAAGACGAACTGATTCCCGTGGAAGCGGCATGAAATTGCCGCGCGGGGTGTCCGGCGACCGTCTGATCCACACGCTGGAACATCTCGGGTATGCGGAAATTCGGCAGAAGGGGGAGCCACGTCAGGCTCCGACATCAAGGACCTCCCGCTCACACAATTACGGTCCCCTTGCATAATCCACTAAAGACCGGCACGCTTCACGGAATACTCGCTGAGGTCGCCCAGATGCGGTCGACGACCATCGAGTCACTCGTCGCATTGCTTTGAACCACGACGCGGCACACTGAAGCGTTTCCACTTGGTCGAGCAAAGCGCATTCCATGGAAGTGCGCGAGTCGATGGAAGTACACTTTCCAGTAGCGACGCCGACCTCCCGTTCCTAATTCCGTGGACGGCGTTTCACGGGAGGAATCGCGCCACGGAACCGGTCGCCCGCAAGGATGGTCCAGCTCGGGCCATGGAGTCTTGATTCTGCTGCTGCGGTTTTCCTTTCTTCAATCGAACGATCGTATACACTGGAATCGTTGCCGACCGTTTTTCGTTCCGGTCCATACCGGCTGTTCTTCTACTCTGCGGATCATCACGAGCCTCCTCATGTCCATGTGGAGCGGGAGGGAAGGCAGGCCAAGTTCTGGCTTGATCCGGTTCGCCTTGAGCATAGCCGCGGCTTTAGGCGGATCGAGATTCGACAAATCGAGAGGCTGGTTGCGGACAACGCAGGTTTGTTGCTGGAGGCATGGCATGAGTATTTCGGAAACTGACCTAAGGGAAATAACGGCACAGAATGTGAGTGTCACGGATGATTCTCTGGCGGTGGATCTTGCCGATGGCCGAACGATTACGGTACCGCTTGCCTGGTTCCCACGTTTGGAAAATGGGACTCCGGCTGAATGTGCTAATTGGCGCTTCATTGGAAACCGGGAGGGGATTCACTGGCCCGACCTTGACGAGGATATCAGCGTGGCGAGCTTGTTAGCAGGACGGAGATCAGGTGAAAGTCAGACGTCGCTTCGGCGCTGGCTCCAGACGCGAAAGTCGCCGGCATAGTTGAGGCAAAACAACCCGACTCTTGGTTTGAACGTCAAATTGCGTGAGCGGCGGCTGCCAGGAGCGATTGCCAGCATGCGGACGGACCTTGTAGGTTCCGGTTTGGCGGACGCGCGTTGCACGCTCCGGACGCTCTTCCCGACCTTGGGCGGCCATGCTTGCGGTGTTTTCCGTGTGAACGCATAATTTAGCTTCGTGAATTCAAGAATCCGGACGAACCTGCCTGGTCCTGCCGCGCCGGGCCACGGGGGCTGCTTACGCTGTTCGGGCATTTGCTCCGCGATACACTGGTTGCGTCGAAACGGTTATGAAGCTATATTTTTGCGCGATGTTGCTGGCCTGCGCGCTGAGTGCTGTCGCCGGCATTTCAGAACGAGCGTCGCTGCGTTATCCCGGATTTCCGCCGGGTGCTAGTATGCAAGCCCTTGCGGTCGACCAGGCATCCAATCTGTTTGTGGTTGCCATAGTCCCTGAACTCTCCGGACGCCATGTGTTTCGTGTTCTAAAGGTAGACCCGCAGGATAATCTTCTCGGGAGCATCGATTTCGGAGGGCAGAGGACCGGCTTGGCGGACGGCGACCAAGTAGTGGCTGCGGCCGTTGATCCAACTGGAGCGCTCGTCCTGGCCGGCACAGCTACGTCGATGGACTTTCCTTTGGTCTCGCCTTTAATCACCATCAGCGGTCACTCCGGGTTCATTATGAAACTCGACCCCCAACTACGGAATATTCTATTCTCGACAAAGCTGGGGGGCGCTAGGCGAAACAGACATTCAAGCCTTGGCAATTGACGGCGCCCCGAATATCTACGTCGCCGGCGGCACATACGACAACGATTTCCCTGTGACGCCTGGCGCATACCAAACCATACCTCCCAACGGTTATGGTGAGTTTGCATTTCTCACCGAGATCAACTCGACCGGCACTTCGGTTGTATTCTCCTCGTACTTTGGCGGGAGCCCGGCGCTTCTGGTAGCTCAGGGGTCAGCAATTGCGAACGGCATCGGCTTCGATCCTTCCGGGAACATCATCATCGCCGGCAACACTTACGGCTTGACCCTTCCAGCCAGCCCCGGAGTAATCTCCCAGGATTGCGGCGGACACTGTGACGCCGGTTTTATCGCGAAGTTTTCACCGGAGGGCTCAAAGCTGATTTGGTCGACTTTCGTGCCTGGCGTGTTTCAAGCCACCGCAGTTGGCCCGCGCGGTCTTCTGTGCCACTTCGCCTGACCGGCGATTGGCCAGCAGTTTTCAAGTACTCGGAAAGCGAACTGCTCCCTCTTCGATCGAGCAGCGTTTTCAGCTGTGTGTCGCCACGAACGCCTGGAGCGAAGCCCTCACCACAAGTCTGCCGCAGTGTGTCGATGCGAGTGTCGCCTCTCTTCTCATGGACGGCGCCGGACGTATCGCGTTTGCGATCGTCGAGGCCGGATCGCCCATCCCGTCGTCGGCTCTCCCTGCTGCGCTCTCGGATTCGTTCCTTTGGCACGGTACCCTCGTTTCCAATTGTAGCGAACCTGAGCAGCCAATTCGAATTCGGATCGAGCTTCGACAGGGTCGATTTCGCCCGGCTGCGCTACTTTCTGGAGGAGTCAGGGCCCTACGCATTGCTCCTTGGTAGCAATTACACCCGCCTGGCCGAATTGCCATGTTGCGTACCGATCGGAGGATCGGCGGACAGACACCCCTTAAGTGAACCGTATTACCTTCAAGGTGAGTAAAGTAGAGCGATGGCTTCATCAAACCATGGGCGCATACTGGCCCTCTTTCAGAAAAGGGTCCAGGGAGATGATTCACTCCTACGCCTGGCGTGCCTGCGATTCCGTCAGGCCGGACTGGGGACCGAGCTTTACGCAGCCACGCCGGATGAGCTGGAATCCCTGTGGGAATTCAGGCCTGTTCCGGAAGATCCTGCGATAATCCACCTCGACCGAAGCATCAATCTGCTTGCGGAACCGAGCCGCGGCCTGATTATAGATTTCGCCAGGCGCTTTCGCGGGCGCGTCTCCGGTCTCGTGATCCATGACCAGCGCGAGTTGGTTTCCCGGCCGGACGCTTACTTCGACGCAGCTCGAAAGGTTGCCTCACAGCTCGCACTGATCCATGACGGGCCGCGCCTGTTCATTGAATACGCCACGGGTTTGGAGCCGGCCCAATTCGTCGGGTTTTTTGAGCAGGCACGCGAGCTCGAGTCCATCAGCGCCTGTATCGACGTCGGCCACGTTGGGATCCGGCAGCTTCGGGATTTCTATTCCCGAAATCATCCTGGCGAAGAAGTTTGTAGCCTGGCTCCGGACGATCGGCGAATTCCGGACGTGGTCGCCGAGGTCCAGGCCGCAGTCCGTTCCAGCCTGCCGGTGGTGCTTACCCTGATCGAGGCTTTAAGCCGCTTCGCCAAGCCATTGCACTTTCATTTGCATGACGGACACCCGCTTTCGAAGCTCAGCCGGTATGGAGTTTCCGATCATTTGAGCTTTCTTTCGCAAATCCCCATTCCTTTTGAATTCGAACACAAGTGGTCACTCGATCCTATGTACGGTCCGGCCGGCCTCTTCAGGATTATTTCGAAGGCGATGGAACTTACGGGCCCCGCTGCTGTCTCTTTCACCCTGGAGATCCACCCGACAGAAGGAAGGCTACCCCTGAGGGACGCGGCCTGTCTCTTCGAACACTGGCGGGACCAAACCAACGCGGAACGTATGAACTATTGGCTTTCGGTGCTTCATGAGAATCATCTGCTGGTTCTTGCGGCACAGGAGGTCGGGAAGGGCGCTCCGCATGGCGAATGACTCTCCCAGGGATCGCCGGCTCTGCGCCGGAAATGTGAAGGGGTGAGTTAAACTGAAGGGCACGGAGAATGCCATATTCTCGTCAGCGATATGATTTCAGCCCCGCCAGCGCGCCGCGAAGGCCCGCCCCGGCCCCCGTTGGGCAGACCATCGTTTTTTGTGGTCTGCCGGCTGCGGAGCAGCCTCTCGGCTTTGGCCTTTTGTGGGGCGGACGCCCGCGTCCGCAAGCGACCCCCTGGTCGCCCTTGCGCAAACGACAGGCTTTGGTGTGCGAAGCGGGCTGGGTTGCGGCTGTTTCTGGAGAGCCGGGAAACGAGGACAGCGCCGCTTCTCAGCGTTGTCACGGCCGATGTGCGCCTCTCGGCCAGGTTGGAGGATGGCGGGAACAGGAGAGGTAAGGAACTGCGGTTATGTCTGTGACGGAACCCCTTGAACCTCAGCGCGACCCGGTCGATCGGTTTACCGGAACCAGCACCGTCTCGCAGCAAGTGGACGAGGTTTCACTGTGCGCCTCTTCCGTCGATCCCGGCGCGGTAGCCTCAATCGTCGGTGGTTACCACAGCGCGCCTTTTGACATCCTCGGCATCCATCGGGAGGCCGGTCCCGGAGGACCGGCCATCGTCGTTCGCACCTTTCAGCCGCAGGCGCTCGCGGTTTCGCTGATCCGGCAGGAGGGACTGTATCCGATGAGCCGGGTCCATCCGGACGGCCTCTTCGAAATAGTCTTCCAGGACGAGACGGAGTTCTTTCCCTACCGGTTTTCCATCCGCCCCTCGGGCACGGTTGGACATCCAGGCGCCGCCTACGAGATCGAGGACCCGTACCGCTACCCGCCGATTCTCACCGAGTTCGACCTGCACCTGTTCGGTGAGGGTACCCACTACCGGCTGTATGAAAAGCTCGGCGCGCACCCGATAGAGCACGACGGTACACGAGGTGTGTGCTTCGCCGTGTGGGCGCCCAACGCCGAACGCGTCAGTGTCATCGGAGAATTCAATCAGTGGGACGGCCGCCGCCATCCCATGAGGTCGCGCGGTTCGTCCGGCCTGTGGGAGATCTTTATTCCCGGCCTCCGCCAGGGCCAACTGTACAAGTACGAGATCAAGACCCGCTACCAGGGGTACATCGCCATCAAGTCGGACCCCTTTGGCCAGTTCTCGGAAATGCGCCCTAACACGGCCTCCATCGTCTGGGATTCCCGCGGCTACGAATGGCACGACCGGGAATGGATGGCCGCGCGAAAGGGGCGGCAAAGTCTTGACGCGCCGATTGCGATCTACGAAGTCCATCTCGGTTCCTGGAAGCGCACAGCCGACCCCATCGGCATGCGCTGGCTCAGCTATCGTGAACTGGCCGAGCAGCTTGTGCCGTATGCGAAAGACATGGGATTCACCCATATCGAGCTCATGCCGGTTACGGAACATCCGTACGACGGTTCGTGGGGATACCAGACCATCGGCTACTTTGCGCCGAGTTCGCGCTATGGCAACCCCGACGACTTCCGCTACTTCGTCGACAAAGCCCACGCGGCCGGACTAGGGGTCATCCTGGATTGGGTTCCGGCCCATTTCCCCAAAGACGGGCACGGCCTCTCTTTTTTCGACGGCACCTGCCTTTACGAGCACGCCGATCCACGCAAGGGCGAGCACCAGGACTGGGGTACCCTCATCTACAACTATGGGCGCAATGAAGTCCGGGCCTTCCTGCTCTCCAGCGCTGTGTTTTGGCTGGAACAGTTCCATGTCGACGGCTTCCGTTTGGATGCCGTCGCATCCATGCTCTACCTGGACTACTCGCGCCAGTCGGGCGAATGGGAACCGAACCAGTTCGGCGGGCGCGAAAATCTGGAGGCTGTCGACTTTCTCAAGCGCTTTAATGAGGTCGTGCATCTGGAGTATCCGGATACACTGACCTTCGCCGAGGAATCCACTGCCTGGCCCATGGTCTCGCGTCCCACTTACCTCGGCGGTTTAGGCTTCGACGTGAAGTGGAACATGGGGTGGATGCACGACATGCTCGAATACATCCAGAGAGAACCCGTTCATCGCCGCTATCACCACCACGACCTGACCTTTTCGCTCCTCTACGCGTTCACCGAGAATTTCGTTCTGCCGTTCTCGCATGATGAGGTAGTCCACGGCAAGGGCGCCATGCTCAGCAAGATGCCGGGCGACTACTGGCAGAAATTCGCCAACGTCCGTGCCCTCTATGGCTACATGTATGCCCACCCAGGAAAGAAACTGCTGTTCATGGGATGCGAGATCGGCCAGTGGAACGAGTGGAATTACCAATGGGAGATGGATTGGTCGCAGCTCGATTTCGACTCTCACCGCGGACTGAAGGAGTACGTGAAAGCACTGAACCGCTTGTACGTCGCGCAACCGGCTCTCCATCAGGTGGACTTTGGTTGGGCGGGCTTTCGGTGGATCGACTTTCACGATGTAGACAACAGCATTGTCTCCTTCATCCGAATGGCCAGGGATCCCAACGACTTCGTAGTGCTGGTGGCGAATTTCACACCGGTGCCGCGCGAGGGATATCGCGTGGGCGTTCCTTCCCCGGGTTTCTATCGCGAGTTGCTGAACAGCGATTCGGCCCTCTACGGCGGCAGTAACATGGGGAACGCCGGCGGATTGCCTGCCGAGCCGACTCCCTGGCAGGGGCAACCGCATTCCATCCTGATCACTGTGCCACCCCTGGCGGTAGTGTTCTTCAAGCCGGACCGGGAAGACGTCTTGGGCCAGGGTTACTAGCGTTCAGGATCGCGCCATGTACATTGCCCAAATTGCTTCGGAATGTGCCCCGGTCGCCAAAGTCGGGGGTTTGGGCGACGTTATCTACGGACTGAGCCGCGAGTTGCAAAAACGGTTCCACTGGGTCGAGGTCATCCTGCCCATGTACGACTGTATGCGCTATGACCAGATCTGGGGGCTGGAGAAGGTCTACCAGGATTTGTGGGTCCCGTGGTATGGCGGCCACATCCACTGCTCGGTCTGGCATGGTCATGTGTACGGCATTCGGTGCTTCTTCATTGGCCCTCACTCGGGGGACAACTTCTTCAATCGCGGCGATTACTATGGCTTCCGCGATGATGCCAGGCGGTTTGCCTTCTTCTCCAAGGCGGCCCTGGAGTTTCTGCTGAAGACCAACCGCCGGCCCGACATCATCCATTGCCACGACTGGCAGACAGGGATTGTGCCGGTGCTGCTTTTCGAGGCTTACAAATTCCAGGGGATGCAGAATTCCGCGGTCTGCTACACGATCCACAACTTCAAACATCAGGGCATCTGCGGCGCAGACATCCTGTGGGCCACGGGGCTGGGGCGGCCGGGGTATTTCTTCCACTATGATCGAATGCGCGACAATTTCGACCCGGGCGCCCTCAACCTCGCGAAAGCCGGAATTGTATACGCGAACGCGGTCACCACAGTCTCTCCACAGTACGCCGGGGAGGTGCGTTTCACCGATCAGGGCTTCGGTCTGCGGCACACGCTCACTATCCACGAGAACAAGTTCAGCGGCGTGCTGAACGGTATCGACACGGATGTCTGGAATCCCGAGGTAGATCGGAATATCCCTGCCCGCTATGGCCTCTCCAACCTGGATGACAAATACCGTAACAAAGAGGCTCTGCGGAACCGGTTCCTGCTGGCCGGCGGTTTCAAGCCGATCATCTCCTTCGTCGGCCGCCTCGATCCGCAGAAAGGCATCCACCTGGTCCGGCACGCAATCCGTTTCGCGCTGGCTCACGGCGCCCAGTTCGTGCTCCTGGGAAGCAGCCCCGAACCCGGCATCAGTCACGCCTTCTGGCAGCTCAAGCACCAGCTGAACGACAATCCCGATTGCCACCTGGAATTGCGCTACGACGAGGAGCTTTCCCACCTGATCTACGCCGGCTCCGACATATTTATCGTTCCCAGCCTGTTTGAACCCTGCGGGCTGACCCAGATGATCGCCCTCAAATACGGTACGGTTCCCGTGGTGCGTTCGGTCGGCGGCCTGGCGAACACTGTCTTCGATTGGGATCACTCCGACAAACCACTCGATGAACGCAACGGCTACGTGTTCCACGAGACCGACGAGCGGGCCATCGAATCGGCCCTGGTGCGCGCCATCGGCTTGTGGAATTCCTATCCTGAACTGTTCCGCGAATTGATGCGGAACGGAATGCGCTACGACTTCTCGTGGAACCACCCGGGCCAGCGGTACGTGGAGATTTACGATCGCATACGATCGATGTGAGCAGTCCGCCTAGCCAAACACTTCTGAGCCGCGACCCTTAAGAAACGGCCTACTCCACTTTGACTCAGAAGGGTTTGCACTCCATGTACAACTAATAGTCTGAATCTTCGCAGGTCGCAAAGAATGGTACTACTAACAGTCAAGGTCTCCGCGGCCCGCGAAGAATCGTGGAGTAGGCCTTTGGCCTGCGAATCGATTTTTTCTCACCTTCTCAGTTACGGAGTCGGTGGGGCAGAAACGTCGGCAAACAT
The DNA here is from genome assembly GCA_963747535.1 of Terriglobia bacterium. Classification (GTDB taxonomy): domain Bacteria; phylum Acidobacteriota; class Terriglobia; order Bryobacterales; family Bryobacteraceae; genus CAVVFX01. Next base: position 70,038 of record CAVVFX010000019.1, on the reverse strand, counting down.
CTGAAACGGCCAATGTCGTTACTCCGCTCGACCGCCGTGAGTGGACTTTCAGATGCAGGTTCCCGCTTGCGCCGCGCGGTCCCGGAGCGTTTGAGTCTGTACTTAGTGATAGCCTGAAATCGCATGAGCGATAATCCTCCCGAACCCCAACAAACCAGACGAGACTTTCTTCAGGCCGGCACCGCTGCTGCCACGCTGATGGCGTCGCGCGCCCAGGCACAAAATACCGGCGGCAAGCGGCCCAATATCATTTTCTTTCTCGGCGAAGGCCATCGCGCCGACGCGCTGAGTCTCGAGCGGCACCCCCTCGTCAAAACGCCGAATCACGATCGCATCGCGCACGAAGGAGTCTATTTCCGTAATTCATTCGTGATGAATGCTCTCTGTGCGCCCATGCGGGCAGCGACCTTGACTGGAATGTATTCTCATTCCACCGGAGCCCTGGGCAACAACACCCGTGATCCCCTTCCGGCGTCTATTCCGATGTTCACCGATCTGCTGCACGAGGCTGGATATGAGACCGCGTTGTGCGGGAAAGCGCACGTAGGCAACGGAGCCAAGGAACGACCCTGGGATTATTATTTCGCTTACAACAATCCGGCCACGAATTACTATCATCCAGTCGTGTTTGATGGGGGGAAGGGCAATATTACAGGGCCGCACACGTATGAGGGCTACGCCGACGACGTGGTCACTGATCATGCGCTTGAATGGCTGAAGCAGCCTCGCGAGAAGCCCTTTTGTCTGCTCTTGTGGTGGACGGCTCCGCATGCGCCGTTCTATCGCGCGCGCCGGCATCTCGATTTATACAACGGAATTCCGATCGCCAAACCGGCCACCTTTGACGAGGACAAGAAGAACTATCCCGGCAAACCTCGCGCTTTCGCGAATGCGGAGAACAAGGTCGGAACCACCGTCGCCGGAGATTGCGCCCGTTCCCTCGAAGAACTCGTGAAGGATTATTGCGCGGGCCTCGTGGCGATTGACGAGAACGTCGGCCGTGTGCTCGACCATCTGACCAACACCAACCAGCTGGACGACACCATTATTCTCAACACCTCCGACCACGGTTACTTCCTGGGTGAGTGGCGAATGTTCGATAAGCGCTTTATGCACGAGCCTTCGATTCGTGTTCCGACGATGATTCGTTATCCGAAAGCATTCAAAGCGGGTAGCAAAGTGGACGCGATGATCACCAACCTTGACCTCGCCCCTACTCTGCTCGAACTCGCCGGCGTTGAGGTTCCTGCCAGGATGCAGGGAAAGAGCCTCGTCAGGTTGGCCAGGGGAGATGAGGGTGGCTGGAGAAAAGACTGGCTCTACGAATACTACGAATATCCTGCGGGCGAGAAGGTGCTCCCGCACCGCGGCGTTCGGACCGAGCGCTACAAACTCATCCACTATTACCAGGAACCGCAGGAATGGGAGCTCTACGATCTGCACGCCGATCCGGGCGAGCGGAATAATCTCTACACCGATGCCTCCCACGCCACCCTGGTAACCCAACTGAAGAATCGCATCGCCGAACTGCGCGGGGAAACCGGGGATCCGGCGGAATCGTAACGACAAAGCACTTCAGCCAATTCCCCGTAGGACAGACCATCGCCTTTTGTGGTCTGTCCGGCTGCGTAGCAGCTAGATTCCTTGAGGCAGAAAACTTGTTGTCTTTGCGTCAGGTTTTACGCAGCCAGTCTGGCCTGTTGCACCCAAGATTCGACCTCCTGTTCGAGTTTATCGAAACTGCGGCGCAACGAAGTCGGAAGGGATGACGTAGCCGGCAGCACAAGTCCGAGGCCGGGCCGCAGAATTGTGGAGTAAGTGCGGGTACAAAAAGCGGCGACGCGGAATCCGAATTTCGTGAGTTGGTAGCGATGGGTCTTGGGAATCCGTTCGATCAGGCCGTGAAGGCGGAGCCGGCGCAGTTGATAGGTCGGCCTACGATTACGTTCAAATACATGCGGTCGATCGATTCCACTTGCAGCGTCACGTGCCGGTCCAATACTTCGGCCACGGTCTGTGGTAATTTCGATGGCGGCTCCGCTTGCGGGGTGCCTTTACGGCCGGGCGATCGCCTTACGGTGGTCCCACTCATGGAGGTTATTGAATACCTTCCATCTCATGCACGCAAGCGGAGCCTGCGATGAGTTTGCTTGCGCGTTGGCGTTTCGCCGCATTAGCAGTTGGGTCACGATAGATGCTCCCTCTGCGCCCTCTGCGTCTCTACCGGTTAATCATTGAACCGGACGTTGGGGTCGACCGCAGGCGCGGAGGTCGCAGAGAAAAGGAGCCCAGGGGAGAAGAGCAACCAGGATAAACTCATGCGATGAAGGTCAATGAAGTCACGGAGGCAATTATCGGCGCCGCCATAGAAGTGCATCGCACGATTGGGCCTGGACTGCTGGAATCTGCTTATGTCCAATGTCTTTGTTACGAATTAGCTTTGCGCCAAATACCCTTCCAGTTGGAACTGCCGCTGCCGGTACAATACAAGGGACTTAAACTCGATTGTGGCTATCGGCTCGATCTGGTCGTGGCGGACGCCGTGGGTAGTGGAGGTCAAGGCCGTTGATCGCATCACCCCCCTCCACGAGGCTCAACTGCTGACATACCTGCGTCTGGGTGGCTGGAAGGCGGGCCTCCTCATCAACTTCAACGTTCCGCTATTGCGTGATGGCATTGTAGGGCGGGTACTGGCATTCGATGAGTCCTAGCTCCTAGCGGCGGGCCGATCATGCGCGTCTAGCCGACGCCTTACAACGCCCACATGCTCGTCGGTCTGAGGCGGAGCCTCGTTAGTGTAGCTGCTAACAGATTAAATTGCACGGCTTGCAACTCCTCGGCTTCGCAGTCGTCCTGGTGACGTCCCCAACCTAGCCCACACGAGTGCCGAGGCCGCTCGCGAAACGGCTACTTCGATTGAAGTGTCCATTGGACGGGCTCGCTCGCCGACTTCGTGCCGCCTCCATGCACCCCGTGTTATCCTTAGAAATTCTGGTAGAGGTGCGGTAGTCAAAACTAGCCGGGCAGATCTTCCGATGCGTTTCGGATCCCGGCGAAAGGGGCTATTTTTTCCGCCGAAGCCGGACAGGAGACGCAACCTGCCGCGGCTGGTAGTTCGGGCTAAATCCCGGCTACTGTCATCTGTCGCCAACCTCACCGTGGCCGGCGGGTGGAGCGCTATCCGGAGGTCAGGCCGCTACCCGCCTTCTCCCCCCAGCGCTCGCATCATCCTTTACCAACTACCGTGGATTCTGCGATGAATGTTTTCGAGCTGACAAGAACGCTGATCGACATTGAGTCCGTGACTCCTAACGAGGAACGCGTCGGGATGTTCCTCTACGACCATCTCACCGCTCTCGCCGCCGTATTCAATAGTCCCTCCGACAGAATACTGGTCGAAAAAATTGCCGTCGAGCCGCACCGCTTCAACGTCTTTGCGCAGTTCGGTAGCACCCCCATCGTCACTCTTTCCACCCACATGGACACGGTCCCGCCCTTCTTCCCCTCCGGCGAAGACGACGGACTTCATCTGGGGACGCGGCGCGTGCGACACCAAGGGCATCATCGCGTCCATGATTCACGCGGCCGCGCAGTTGCTCGAAGCCGGCGAGCGGGACTTCGGGCTGCTCTTCGTGGTCGGCGAGGAACGCAACAGCGCAGGCGCGCTATCATGCCGCCAGGCATCCGCGTGGCTCGCGCTTTCTGATCAACGGCGAGCCCACCGGCAACAAGCTGGCGCTGGGTTCGAAAGGCGCGCTCCGCTACGAGATCGTTGCCCGCGGACGCATGGCGCACTCCGCTTATCCCGAGCTCGGCGACTCGGCCATCTAAAACTGCTCGACGTCCTGGACTCCGTCCGCGGCGTCCGGTTGCCCGTCGATGAAATTCTGGGCGCCAGCACCCTGAACATCGGCACCATCTCACGGCGGACGCGCGCCCAACGTCATCCCCGATGAAGCGCGCGCCGAAATCTTCGTCCGTCTGGTCGGCGATTCGGCCTCGACCAAAGCCGCCATCGAAGGCAGCCGTGGCCGGACGTGCGGAACTCCACGAGGTTCTGGAGATCCCCGCTGTGCGTCTCGGCAGCCTTCCCGGTTTCGAGACCGACTGTCGTGGCATACACCACGGACATTCCCGCATTTGCGGGCGCATGGGGCACGCCTTTTCTATGGGTCCCGGCACCATCCACGTGGCGCACACCCTCGACGAGCGCGTGCCCAAACGGCAACTGCTCGAAGCCGTCGAGATTTATCAAACGCATGGTCAGGCAATTGAAATATGAACAAAATCGAAGTCGGCATCCTCGGCGCCACCGGCATGGTCGGGCCAGCATTTTATCAAATTTCTCGCAGGGCCATCCGTGGTTTGACGCTGACCTGGCTCGGCGCGAGCGACCGCTCCGCCGGCAAGAACTATCGGGACGCCTGCCAAGTGGCATCTCGGCGGCGCTGGCGCCGGACTCGGTTCGCCGACCGTGTCGTCGAGGAGTGCAAACCCGGCAACGCGCCGCGGCTCTTGTTCTCCGCCATGGACGCATCCGTCGCCACCGAGATCGAACAGGCTTTCGCGCAGGCGGGTCATGTAGTCGTCTCCAATTCAAAGAATCACCGCATGGATCGCGACGTGCCGCTGCTCGTCCCGGAGATCAATCCCGACCACCTGAAGCTGGTCCCCGGCCAGCAGCGCGTGCGCGGCTGGAAAGGCCAGATCGTCACCAATCCCAACTGCTCCACCGTCGTGCTGACCATGGCGCTCGGACCGCTGAAGCAGTTCGGCATCGACGCGCGTCATCGCGACCACCATGCAGGCCATCTCCGGCGCCGGCTATCCGGGCGTGCCTTCCATGGACATCAGCGCCAACGTGATCCCCTTCATCGGCGGCGAAGAAGAGAAGATGCAGCAGGAGACCCAGAAGATTCTGGGCGCACTTCACGGGCGACCATATCGAGCCGCTGCAGGCCAAAGTCAGCGCGCATTGCAATCGCGTGCCGGTGGTCGATGGCCACACCGTGACCGTCTCCGTCGAGCTCGTCAGCGAAGCCGTCCGAAGCCGATCTGCGCAACGCCTTCGAATCGTTCAGCAGTATCCCGCAGGAGCGCAACCTGCCCAGCGCGCCCGCCGCGTCCGGTGCAATACATGCCAGAATCCGACCGCCCGCAGCCGCGCAAAGATGCCGAGCGCGATCGCGGCATGGCGGCGTTCATCGGACGCCTGCGCGCCGTGCCCGGTATTCGATTACAAGTTCGTCGCGCTGGGCCACAACACGGTTCGCGGAGCCGCCGGCGCGGCGGTGCTGAACGCCGAACTGATGCATTCGGAAGGAATGCTCGACTAATGCCTTTTCATTCGTGTTCATTCGTGTTCATTCGTGGCCATTTGTTTCGTTTCTATGATTGTCATGAAATTCGGCGGCACCTCCGTCGAATCCGCCGCCGCCATCGAACGCGTCGCCGGTATCGTCAAGTCTCGCGTGGACCGCAAGCCCGTAGTGGTGGTCTCGGCGATGGGCAAGACCACCAACAAGCTGCTGGCCATCGCCCAGCAGCCATTGCCGGCAAGCGCGAAGACTACATCCGCCAGATTCACGACCTGCGCGATTTCCATTCCCGTGAAGCCCGCCAGGTGGTGCCCCTCGCCGAACGCGCCGAACTCGACCGCACCCTCGACGAGCACTTCCAGGAGCTGACCGAACTCGTCAAAGGCCTCGCCGTCCTCGGGCGAACTGACCCCGCGCTCCATCGACGCCATCTCCAGCTACGGCGAGCGCCTCTCCAGCTACATCGTGACGCTGGCCTTCCAGCATTTCGGACTGCCCTCGGTGCATCTCGATTCCCGCCACGTCATCGTCACCGACAACCGCCACACCCAGGCCGCGCCGCTCTTTCCGGAGACCTACGCGCGCCTCGCCGCCGTCGTGCCTCCGCTCGCCGGGGAAGGCGTCGTGGTGATGGGCGGCTTCATCGCCGCCACCGAGGAAGGCGTCACCACCACGCTCGGCCGCGGCGGCTCGGACTTCACCGCTTCCATCGTCGGCGCGGGCATCGGCGCCGAAGAGATCCAGATCTGGACCGACGTCGACGGCATGCTGACCGCCGACCCGACCATTCTTCCCGGCGGCCATCGCGTAAAGACCATCTCGTTTGCCGAAGCCGCGGAGCTGGCCTATTTCGGCGCCAAAGTGCTGCATCCGGCCACCGTCGTCCCGGCCGTCGAGAAGAACATTCCGGTGCTGATTCTGAATTCGCGCCGGCCGGACGTGCCCGGCACGCGCATCGTCGCCGAAGCGGTGCACTGCGGCAACGTGGTCAAATCCATCGCCTGCAAACGGAAGATCACGCTGGTGAACATCCACTCCACTCGTATGCTGATGGCGCACGGGTTTCTGCGCCGCATCTTCGAAGTCTTCGACCGCTACGAAACGCCCGTGGACATGGTGGCGACCAGTGAAGTCAGTGTCTCGCTGACCATCGACAACACCGCGAACGCTGGACGCGATCTGCGAGGAGCTGAGCGAGTTCTCCGAAGTGTCGCATCGAAGAGCGACCAGGCCATCGTCTGCCTGGTGGGAGAAAATATTCGCTACACGCCGGGCGTGGCATCGCGCGTCTTCGAAGCGCTGCGACGGCATCAACATCCGCATGATCTCGCAAGGAGCGTCGCTGTTGAATCTCAGCTTAGTGGTCGCCGAAAAAGATCTCCATCAGGCCGTAGAATCCCTGCACACCGAATTCTTCCCCGACCTCGACCCGGAGGTATTCGACCTGTGAATATCCTTGTGGGACAGACTTCAGCCTGTCGAGCCGCCGCCCGGAGCCGTGGGGCAGACCATCGTTTTATGTGGTCTGCCTTGCCTGCCCCGCCACCCCAGGAGGTTTCTAACCCATGCCCCATAATCTGGCCATCGTAGGTTACGGAAAAATGGGCCAGCTCATCGAGAGCCTCGCCCCGGAATACGGCTTCGCAGTGACGCTGCAAGCTCGACGAATTCAAACAACGCCAATTTCGAAGGCATCACCGCGGACAACTTTCGCGACATCGATGTCGCCATCGAGTTCTCCATCCCCGCCGCCGTGCCGGAAAATGTGCGACCGGATCGCGGCGCTAGGCGTGAACCTGGTCGTCGGAACCACCGGCTGGCTCGACCAGATACAGGAAGTCCGCCAGGCCGTGGAGAGCGCTGGAACAGGCCTGGTCTGGAGTCCGAATTTCTCCATCGGCGTGCACGCCTTCTTCCGCATCGTCGCGGAAGCCGCGCGGCTCCTGGCCAGCGAGAAGTTGTACGAAGCTGGGCCTGGGAGATTCATCACTCGGCCAAGAAGGACGCCCCGTCGGGTACGCTGCTGAAGCTGGTCGAAGAGATGAAGAGCGCCGGATATCATCATAGAATCGATGTAGCATCGAATCGTGCCGGCGCCATTCCCGGCACGCACGAGATCGGTTTCGATTCGTCGGCCGACACCATCACGCTTCGCCATACGGCGCGCAGCCGCGAAGGTTTCGCGCGCGGCGCGCTGAAGGCGGCACAATGGGTAATCGGTAAGCAGGGATTTTTCGAGTTCGCAGACATATTATTCAAGTAGGAGGTGGGACATGTTTACAGGATGCGGTACGGCGTTAGTGACTCCGTTTCGTCCATCGGACGGTCAACCCCTCGACGAGGCGGCGTTCCGGCTGCTGGTCCGCCGGCAGATCGATCAGGGCATCAACTTCCTGGTCCCTTGCGGAACCACCGGCGAAAGCCCCACCCTGACTCGCGAGGAACATCTGCGAGTCGTCGAGATCACGCTCGAAGAGGCCCAAGGCAAAGTGCCCGTGCTGGCCGGCGCGGGCGGCTACAACACTCACGAAGTCATCGAACTGGCCAGGGAACTGGAACGTATGGGCGTGGATGGCATTCTCTCCGTCACCCCCTACTACAACAAGCCCACCCAGGAAGGCCTGTATCAGCACTACAACGCCATCGCCGCCAGCATCCGGCTTCCCATCATCGTCTACAGCGTGCAGGGCCGCACCGGCGTCAACGTCGAGCCCGCCACCCTGGCGCGCCTGGCCGCGATCGACAATATCATCGGCGTGAAGGAAGCGTCCGGCAATATCAACCAGATCGGCGCGGTGATTCACCAGGTTCCCGAGAAGTTTCTGGTGCTCTCCGGCGACGACTCCATGACGCTGCCCCTGATGGCGCTCGGCGGCAAGGGCATCATCTCCGTGGCCGCGAACGAGATCCCCGCTGAGATGACGCGTCTCGCACAGCTTTGCCTGCAAGGCGATTTCGCCGGCGCGCCCAACTGCATCATCGCTATCTCGAACTGATGGACATCAACTTTGTCGAATCGAACCCGATTCCGGTCAAGGCGGCGATGGGCCTCATGGGCCTGCTCGATCCCGTGTACCGCTTGCCCATGTGCCCGCCGAAGCCGGAGAGCCTGAAACGCATCGCTGCGGTGCTCGAATCCGCGGGCGTCCTGAATCCGGTCGGGAGCGCTCGCATTGCCGGCTAACATCGACTCGTCCGCCATCGAGAACCTGTTCGACAATAAGCCGGAAAAATACACCGAAGAGCATTTCGCCCTCTTCTCAGACTTCAAAGCCGCCTTGAACGAAGGTGCCATTCGCGCCGCCGAGCCGGACGCTGCATCGTCCACCGGCTGGCGCGTCAACGCCTGGGTCAAGAAAGGCATCCTGCTCGGCTTCCGCATCGGCGGCATCGTGGACATGTCGATCAATGTCGGCCGCCAGCCCTTCTTCGACAAGTCCACGTACCCGGTTCGCCGAATGACCGCGCAGGATGGCGTGCGCATCGTGCCCGGCGGCTCGAGCATCCGCGACGGCTGCTTCGTCGGACGCGGTGTCACCTGCATGCCGCCAATGTACATCAACGTTGGCGCGTAGGTAGACGACGGCACCATGGTCGATTCGCACGCGCTCATCGGAAGCTGCGCGCAGGTGGGCAGGAACTGCCACATCTCCGCCGCGTCGCAGATCGGAGGCGTGCTGGAGCCCGTCGGCGCGATGCCGGTCATCGTTGAAGACGATGTGCTGGTCGGCGGAAACTGCGGCGTGTATGAAGGCACGGTCGTCAAGAGCCGCGCCGTGCTCGGCACCGGCACCATCCTGAACCGCTCCACGCCGGTCTACGATCTGGTGCGCGAAACCGTATACCGCGCCACCGATGACGCCCCGCTGGTGATTCCCGAGGAAGCCGTCGTAGTAGCCGGCTCCCGCGCCGTCACCGGCGGGAAGGGCAGGGAGTGGGGCATCTCGCTCTATACGCCCATCATCGTCAAATACCGCGACCAGAAGACGGATACTAAAATCCAACTGGAGGACCTATTACGCTAGTCGCCGCAAATTCCGTGGGGCAGACCATCGTTTTTCGTGGTCTGCCCGGCTGCGCAGCAGCCGCTCTCGGCGCGACGAGACTTCAGTCTGTCCCGGCTGCGCAGCAGCCAGTTGGAGAACTCAAATGACGCCCCCATTCACACTAAACGGTAAAGTCGCCCTGGTCACCGGCGCAGGACGCGGCATTGGCCGTGCAGTCGCCCAAAAACTAGCCGCGGCCGGCGCAGCGGTCATGATCAACGATCTCGACCCCGAGCCCTTATCGCAAGCCCACGCCGTAATCGAAGCGGAGGGCGGCCGCGTAGCGCAACTGAGCGGAGACGTGACCGCGCCCGACTTTCCGCAGCGCCTCGTCGACCAGGCCGTCGCAGAACTCGGCGGGCTCGACATCATCGTGAACAACGCCGGCTACACCTGGGACAACGTCATCCAGAAAACCACTGACGAGCAGTTCCAGGCCATGCTCGACATCCATATCGTGGCGCCATTTCGCGTGCTGCGTGCGGCTTCCGGCCACATTCGCGAATCGGCCAAACGCGAAATCGCCGAGGGCCGCCGCGTCATGCGCAAGGTCGTCAACATCACCTCCATCTCCGGTACCAACGGCATCGCGGGACAGGCCGGCTACTCATCGGGCAAGGCCGCGATCATCGGCTTGACACGGACGCTCGCCAAGGAATGGGGACGCTACAACGTGACCGTGAACGCTGTCGGCTTCGGCCTGATCGATACCCGCCTGACCCAGGTCCTGGGTCCGGACGCAAAGATCAACATGAAGGGCCGGGAGATCCCGGTTGGAGTGCAAAAGGCGCATCGCGACTCCATCTCCGCCGCTATTCCTCTCGGCCGGGCCGGTACGCCCGAAGAAGCCGCGGGTCCAGTATTGTTTTTCTGCTCGCCGCTCAGCGACTACGTGACCGGAGAAACCCTCATAGCCAGCGGAGGCATGCACTTCTAACGCTTTTTCCCGTGGGGCAGACCATCGTTGTTTGTGGTCTGCCAGGCTACGGAGCAGCCCGTTGCCGCTCCTGCAGCATGAGCCGGAAGCAGGGCCAGAAGTCCTGCAGCATGTCGAGAGCGCCTCGCCCGCTTGCCAGCACCTGCCTCTACTGTCGGAAATCCAGGGGTCGTGGTTCAATGAAAATGCTCAAATAAGTTATGGCGTTCGTCAAAGTGTTATCCCTGGCGCAGCTTCCGCCAGGCAGTGCGGCCGAGGTCATGGTCGGCGGGTTACCCGTCGCGCTCTGTCACGTGGACGGCGAAGTTCGCGCGCTTTGGGGAATCTGCCCGCACCGGGGCGGTCCGCTGGGTCATGGCGCGATCAACGGAGAGAGCATCTCGTGTCCATGGCACGGCTGGGAGTTCAACTGCGTGACCGGACGCAATGACTTCGATCCGGACTCTCGCGTTCAGACCTTTCCTGTGAAGCTTGAAGCCGGAGACATCCTGATTGACATGGACTTTACGAATGCCTGAGTTACCTGAAGTTGAAACCGTAGCCCGCAGCCTGATGCCGCATCTCCAGGGGCGGGTGATTCGCAGTGCCGAATTCCGGCAGTTGCGCGTGTTGCGCGGTGATCCGGAAGAGACCGCGCGCCGGCTGGTCGGCCGCAAAATCACCGGCCTCGAACGCCGCGGAAAATTTATCATGATGTACCTGGGAGCCGGCGGCGGAATCTTCACGGTACATCTGGGGATGACCGGCAAACTGCTCATCGGCGGCGTAATCGGCAAGCACACCCACGCCATCGTGCAACTCGACCGCGGCGTCTTGACCTACGACGACCCTCGCCAGTTCGGACGCCTCGAATGGAGCGAGGGCGTGCCGCGTAGCGTAGCCAGACTCGGTCCGGAGCCGCTGCTCGTTAACTTTGACGAGTTCTGGAAGAAACTTCATGCCCGCAAAACGAAGATCAAAGCGTTGTTGCTGGATCAGAAGTTTCTGGGCGGCGTAGGCAACATTTATGCGGACGAAGCCCTCTTCCGCGCCGGCATACATCCTCTGGCGTTATCTTCGAAGGTCGGTGCCATGCGGGCCAGGCGGCTCTATGATGCCGTACGGGAGGTGCTGGCGGAAGCCATCGAGAGCCGGGGATCCTCGGTGTCCGATTATGTCGATGCGGATGGCCGTCTGGGGAGTTTTCAACAATCGCACCGGGTGTACCAGCGGCACGGCGAACCGTGCCTCGTGTGTGGCCGTCCCATCCGCCGCACGCTGGTCGCGCAACGCGGCACCCATTTCTGCGCCCATTGCCAGAAACGGTGAGGAAAAAGTTTTCCGTCATCCGTCATCCGTTTTCAGCTGGTATGCATCCCGTAGCTAGCTGGAAACGAACAACGGAAAACGGACAACGGACAACGGAAGACGTCTACAGCGTCGTATACGCCGTGTAATAAATAATATTCTCGAGCAGTGAGTGCGCCGCTGGCTGAGGTAGATCGAAATTGTCAGTCGTCATGCCGCCGAACACCATCAGACCTGTTCCCAGTGAAGTGTCTTGCCCCAAAACGACCTCGTCGAGATTGCTGATCATGATGTCCGAAACATCGGTGCCGGAAAAATATCCGTGGGCCAGGAAGTCGCCGGTGAAGTAATACGCCGTCGAATTCGGTCCGCTGAATATCGGATTCGAAATGTCGGTCGCATAAGCTGAGCTGGCTGCCGACGCGTAAAAAGCGTCAGCGGAGAGTAAGACATTGTCCGGGAGATACAGGCTCACGCTGTTCAGAGGGTTGTTCGGCGCGGACATGATGAGCAACCGTCCGCCGTTGGAGATCCAGGTAGTCAAGGCGACGCCGTTTGTATCGATGAAATCCGCAAAAGCGATATAGGCGGAGTCTCCGCCCTCCAGGAAGATGAACTGGTTGGCTGAGGATAACAGACCGCTGGGATCCAAAGTTTCGTAATACTGGGTCGTCCAGTTGCCCGCTCCGAAGACACTATCCATAGCGCTTTCGTTGGTGGTTTGTCCCCAGGGCAGGCTGATGTTCGATCTGACGTAGACATATTGGCCGGACGCCGGAATTGCGGCGCAGGCTAGCAGTACGATGCAAGAGAGTCCGGAAATAGCCTTCATGGCAGTGTTTGTCCAGTTCAAGTAGACCGCAAAGCAGCCATGCCCGCAAGATGCCTTTTGGCGTAGTTACTTTGGTGTAACAACTGACCGGTACCGTACCGCGGACCATCGCTTTTTGTCGTTACCCCGGCTGCGCGGCAACCGTCTCGAGTTTGTACCTTCCCGCCTGGCCCAACCGTAGCACAGACCATCGGTTTGTGTGGTCTGTCCGGCTGCGCAGCAGCCGTTTGCCCGCGCGCTCCCGACACAGCCAGGAGCATAGCCAGTATCACCAATTTCGACTCCGGTCAGATATGGGGACACCGCCGTGCTCCGCAACCCAGGCGGCTCCCGGGCCACCCCCGGCCATTCCCCGTGGAGCAGCCCATCGTTTCTTGTGAATCTGCCAGGCTGCGCAGTAGCCCGCCTGTCGGAATTGCAGCCCGCATCGCGTGACCTCTCCAGAAACTGCGGCCAAACGTCGCTCGCGGCGACAAAGGCGTAAGTCAGACACCTTGGACCGCGGCCTGCCCCGCGGTTAGCGGCTCTTCAGAAACTGCGGCCAAACGTCGCTCGCGGCGACAAAGGCGTAAGTCAGACACCTTGGACCGCGGCCTGCCCCGCGGTTAGCGGCTCTTCAGAAACTGCGGCCAAACGTCGCTCGCGGCGACAAAGGCGTAAGTTTCAGACACACTGACCGCGGCCTGCCCCGCGGTTAGCGGCTCTCCAGAAACTGCGGCCAAACGTCGCTCGCTGCGACAAAAGGCGTAAGTTTCAGACACATTTGACCGCGGCCTGCCCCGCGGTTAGCGGCTCTTCAGAAACTGCGGCCAAACGTCGCTCGCGGCGACAAAGGCGTAAGTTTCAGACACATTTGACCGCGGCCTGCCCCGCGGTTAGCGGCTCTCCAGAAACTGCGGCCAAACGTCGCTTGCGGCGACCAAGGCGTAAGTCACACACCTTGGACCGCGGCCTCCCCCGCGCTTAGCGGCTGAACTTCTTCGTACCTGCTAAACTGGAAAGTTGTCAGGTGCCGGGCTCCGTGCAACAGGCGGCTGCAAACCCCGCCAGGTCCGGAAGGGAGCAACGGTAGTGGCTTACCCTGTGTGCCGCGGATCACCCGGTGCTTGACATGAACGCGATTCCGCGACGCCCCTCCTAACTCATGTACCAGGTCATCGCGAGGAAATACCGGCCCCAGAACTTCGATGATGTGGTCAATCAGGACCACATCAAGACGACCCTCCGTAATGCGATTGCGCAAAATCGCATCGCCCACGGATACATCTTTTCCGGCCAGCGGGGAACCGGAAAAACCACCACCGCCCGGATTGTCGCCCGCTGCCTCAACTGTATCAATGGACCCACCGAGACCCCCTGCGGCGTCTGTTCCAGTTGCCGCGAAATTGCCGCCGGTGAAGCCGTCGACGTGATCGAAATCGACGCGGCCTCCAATCGCGGCATCGACAACATGCGTGAGTTGCGCGAGAACGTGCGCTACCAGCCGCAACGCGATCGCTTCAAGATCTTCATCATCGACGAAGCTCACCAGATTACCAACGAAGCTTTCAACGCGCTCCTCAAGACCATCGAAGAGCCGCCGGCCTGGGTCGTCTTCATTCTCTGCACCACCGAAAGTCACAAAATCCCCGCGACGATCGCGTCGCGCTGCCAGCACTTCAGCTTTCGCTCCGTCGATTTCAACGACCTGGTCGACCGCATGCGCTGGATTTGCTCCGAAGAAGGCATCGAGGCCGACGACGAGGCTCTGTTTGTCATCGCCCAGTCGGGTGAGGGCTCGGTTCGCGACTCTCTCTCGGCGCTTGACCAGGCCATCGCCTGCTGCGGCAACCGGATCGACGCGGAATCCGTTCGGGCGCTGCTCGGCGCCTACAGCATCAATCTCATGTCGCAGGTCACCGAAGCATTGGCCGGATCGAATGGCGCCCGCATGCTCTCCATCGTCGACGAACTGGAGCGCAATGGCCAGAACCTGCAGCACTTCAGCCGCGAACTCTCGCGCTATTTTCGCAATCTGGTAGTCGCGCGCATCGCCGGACCCGATAGCCGCCTCATAGCCGCGTCGCCTCGCGAGCGCGAAGAGATGGTGCGGATCAGCAGTTCATTTAGCGAAGCCGATCTGACGCGCTACCTGCAAATCGCTCTCGACCTTTTCCGCGAGCTGCAGTTCTCGCTGCAGCCGCGATTCCACCTGGAGATCGGCCTGCTCAAAATGATCCAGGCCGGCAATCTGGTCGAAATCGAACAGGCCCTGGCCGACCTCGGTCCGGCAGCGCGGGTCGTGGCGCCCGCGGTTACACCCGTGCCCCGTGCCGCTACTCCGCCCATTCCGGCACGACCGGTGCCGCCGGCGCGTCCCGCACCACCTCCGCCGCGGACCGGCCCTTCGCCCTTCGAACTCGACACGATTAAAAAGACCGGCGCCGCGCCACTGGGCTCCGTCACCGAGCCGCCTGCGCCTCCCGCGCCGAAGCCCGACCCCTCCGCGTCCACCGGCGACTGGCGGGAGAAACTGCATGCTGCGCTCACCGAACTCGGCATGGCGTTCACCGCCGACGCCGTGGAGCATTCCCAGTTCACTGAAAGTGAAGGGGAGCTGAAGGTTCTCACGCCTAAGGAATTCTCGCTGGCGATGAGAAAAGAGGATCTCCAGAAAGCCATCACGCACCTTGGCCTTCCCCCGCAGCGAATGACCATCAGCTTTGGCGAGCCTACCCAGGCAAGCCCGGCACTCGAAAAAAAAAGGCTACAACCGAGGATGAGGTGACCGCTCGCGCCCTCTCCCACCCGGAAGTGAAACATTTTCGTGAGCTGTTTGGCGGCGACGTCCGGGCCGTACGAAACTTGAAGGAGTGAATGATTTATGAAGCCAGGCAACATGAACATGCAGGCCATGATGAAACAGGCCCAGCAGATGCAGGAGAAGCTGCAGCACGAGGTCTCGTTGATCCGCGTCGAGGGCTCCGCCGGTGGCGGAATGGTAACCATCAAAATGGACGGCCATAAGAACGTCCTTGGCGTCAAAATCGATCCCGAAGTCGCCGGTGATGTCGAGATGTTGCAGGACATGGTCACCGCCGCCAGCAACGACGCCGCGCGCAAAGTCGACGAGGAGAGCCAGAAAAAGATGGGCGGCATGCTGGGTGGAATGGGCCTCCCGCCGGGCTTATTCTAGGACATGCCCGATTTCGCCGAGCCGCTGGCCCGGCTCATCACCGAATTCAAACGTCTCCCCGGCATCGGCCAGAAATCCGCCCAGCGGATGGCGTTCCATTTAATGCGTGCTGGCCGCGAGGACGCCGAACGCTTGTCGCAAGCCGTCCTGGATGTCAAGGATAAGCTCGTCCTCTGCGAGATCTGCAATAACATCAGCGATTCGGCACAGTGCCAGTATTGCCGCGATCCCAATCGCGACCGCACCGTTATCTGCGTGGTGGAAGAGCCGCACGCCATTGTCGGGATCGAGGTCACCCGGCAGTTCAACGGCCTCTACCATGTCTTGCACGGAGCACTCTCGCCCCTGCGCGGCATTGGTCCCGAGCAACTCAAGATCAAGAACCTGATCCAACGTCTTGGCGCCGGCGAAGTTACCGAGCTGATAGTCGCCACTAACCCGACCGTGGAAGGTGAAGCTACGGCGTCTTATCTATCGAAGCTACTCAAGCCTCTGGGAGTTAAGGTTACTCGCATAGCCATGGGAATTCCGGTAGGCAGCGACCTCGAATACGCCGACGAAGTAACCATGTGGAAGGCCATGGAAGGCCGCCGCGAAATGTAATTGCTTGATACTTGTGGGGCGGTCAATCCTGGCCGCAGCCGCTTTTCAAGCGGCTCCTCGCGCGCTACCGTCAGCCGCGAGAAAATCCAAATTGACCCACCTGTATGCCATGCTGATAATGTAGTGTTGGCTGACTTAGCCGCCAATCGGAATCCATGGGACCGAACTTCATTCAGGAACGCCCGCTGCTCGACATGCCCACGGCTGGCAATATGCATGGCCTTACCGAATTCGTGCGAAGCGACGGTGGCACCGCTTGTGCGCAGGCACGGTTCTCCGAGGTCACGCCATGACCGCTGACAGACAGCACGCCCACCACTTGCTCGACCAACTCGGTCCAACCCAGTTGGCTGCCGTGGTCCATCTTCTCGAAGCTATCGTTTCGCCTCACGACGACACAGACACCTTGAGCAACTCTGAGCGGCAGGCTATTGCCGATGCTGACGAGTGGCTTAAGGACAACCAGCCGATTCCGCACGAGGAAGTTCTCGCGGAGTTCGGCCTGACCATGGCGGACTGGAACAAGATGGGGCAAGAACCGTAGGCAATGGCCAAGCGGATTGTCTGGACTGAACAAGCCAAGGCCGATATTCGCTCCGCTCCGCAACCCATCGCCTTACAGATTCTTAAAACTCTGGCCCGCTATGCGCACACGGGAGAAGGCGATACAAAGCAGCTTCTTTCCGTCGTTCCGCCGCTGATCCGGCTTCGCTCCCAAGACCACCGCGTTTTCTTCCGTGACAAAGGCGATCACCTGGAAATCTCCCGCGTGCTGGATCGAAAGGATGCATACCGCTGATACCGCTATCGAGCGGCTCCGCATCTCCAGACCATATTTCTAAACCACCGCCCGCCGGCACCACTTACAGAACTCCTGCGCCTTAATATCCAGCCGGTCCACCGCATGGCTGGACGTCATGACGCAGCGCCAGTCCTCGCAATGCCGCAGTCCGAACGTATGCCCCAGTTCATGCACCGCCTCCTTGACCAGCCGCTCGCGCAGCAGTTCCTCCCGCGCGGGCAAGCCGTAGAATCGTTCGTCGAGCCGTTGCAGTGAGACCACCGCGCACCGTCCGCCCAGCTCCGCCTCGCCAAAGACAAAAGTCAGAATCGGGACAAACAGGTCCAGCCGCGTGACCCCAATGGCCCGTATATTCTCATCCCGCTCAATGTCGCGTATCCGCCGCAGAATCTGCGTCGCATGATACTGGTCGCGGCGGGCATCATGAGCGAAGCCGGCATCGATCCCCGACTGCGCCTGCACCCGGCACGACACGCGAAAAATCCTGGCCAGCGCCGCGGCTAGATGGTCCAGCAGCCCGACCGGAACGCCGGGACCAACGGGCACGATATGAATCGCGGCTGCCACATTATTGCATTCCTATTTTAGGCCGTACCGGCGCAACCGGCTGTAAAGCGTCGTTCGATCGATATCCAGGATGCGCGCCGCTCGCGAGTGGTTTCCGCCGCACTCCTTCAGCACCCGCTCAATATGGACGCGTTCCACGTCGTCCAGTTTCTGGCCGCCGGAGTAGCCGTTGTCCGATCCATCTTGAGCCGAAGTCTGCAGCAGAAAGTCGGTATTGCGCAGCATCGGTCCACGGTTGATGACCATGGCCCGTTCCACGGCGTTTTCCAGTTCCCGTACGTTGCCCGGCCAATCGTAACTGATCAGCTTGTCCATCGTCTCCGGCGGAATGCGGGGTGCCTCCGGACGACCCATCGACGCGGCAAACTTCTGGCAGAAATGCGCGGCCAGCAGCGGGATATCTTCGCGGCGCTCGCGTAGCGGAGGCATGTTGATCGCCACCACGTGTAGCCGGTAAAAGAGGTCCGGCCGGAACGTCCCGGCTTTCACCAGCGTCTGCAGGTCCTTGTTGGTGGCCGCAATGCAGCGGAAATCCACTTTGATCTGCTGCGTACCCCCCACCCGGACGATCTCTTTCTCCTGCAGGACGCGCAGCAGATCGGTCTGCGTACGCAGGGAAATATCGCTGATCTCGTCGAGGAAAATCGTGCCGCCATCCGCCGCTTCGAATTTTCCCTTCTTGCGAAACTGCGCGCCCGTAAACGCGCCCCGCTCGTGGCCGAATAACTCGCTCTCCAGCAGGGTCTCCGTCAGGGCGCCGCAATGGATCGTCACCATCGGATTGTGCCGGCGCGGACTGGCCGCATGGATCGCGCGGGCGATCACTTCTTTACCCGTGCCGCTCTCGCCCGTTATCAGGACGGTAGCATCGGTGGGCGCGACCGTCTCCGCCATATCCATCACCTTCTTCATCGCCGGACTCCGGCCCACCGCTTCTTTCGTAGGGAAGATCTCCAGCAGATTTTCCCGCAGCCGGACCACTTCGCGTGTCGTGCGGCGATGCTCGATGGCCTTAGCCACCAGGCGCGACAGATCGTCCGGATCGATCGGCTTGGTGACGTAGTCGTACGCTCCGTGTTTCAGCGCCTGTACCGCGGTCTCCACCGTTCCATACCCGGTCATGATGACCACCGTCAGATCGGGATCGGCTTCGTTCAGCCTTTGCTGCAGTTCGATGCCGTCCATTCCCGGCATCTTGATATCGAGCAGCGCCAGGTCGAACTGCTGCTCGCCGACGGTCGTCAGCGCGTCCTTGCCCGAGGCGGCCGCCCGGGTCTGGTATCCCTCGCTGTCGAACCACTGATGCAGCGATTCGCGCACGACATCTTCGTCGTCGACGATGAGGATTCTTCCTTTATTTGGCTCAACCATGGGCAACCTGATTTTCACTCTTTGAATTCGCGGAAATTGAACCGTCTGGCGCGGCGGCCGGTTCGGGGGCCAGCAGCGGTAATGTCACCACAAACTCCGTGCCCACCCCGGGCTGGGAGTTCACTTCGATCGTCCCGCCATGCTGATCGACAATGTTCTTCGCAATGGCGAGGCCCAGTCCCGTGCGGTGCTGGTCCTCTTTGGTGGAGAAAAACGGCTCGAAGATTTTCTTCATGGCATCGGCCGTGATCCCGCAGCCGGTATCGCGGACGCGCAGCCGCACCTGTTCGCCATCGGCATCGTATTCCGTCGCTACGCACAACTGCCCGCCGGGTTGACCATTGTTTTGCATGGCCTCCGTGGCGTTCACCATCAGCACCAGCGCGACCTGCTGCACTTGTCCGGCGTCGCACGTTACCATCGGCAGGTCGGACGCCAGATTCACTTCCAGATCGATCTGCAGCAACTCCACCTGGTGATGGACCAGCTTCACGGCCCGCTCCACCAGCCCGTTGAAATCGTTCGGTTCGCGCTTCTTCGGAGTCTGGCGGGCGAAGGTCAGCAGGTTGCGCATGATCTCTCCGCAGCGCAGGCTCTCGCGCTCGATCGTCTTGAGACGCTCCCTCTGCTTCTCCTCGGTGGTGTCCTTGAGCGCCAGCCGCGCATACGTGAGAATGCCGAACAGCGGATTGTTGACCTCGTGGGCGACCGTCGCGGCCAGTTTGCCCAGCGACGCCATCTTCTCGGCGCCGATCAGTCCCGCCTGGGTGCGCTCGAGTTCGCGAGTCTTGCGCGCCACGCGGTCCTCCAGCGTGCGGTTCCAGGTCGTAATTTCGTTGTGCGCCGATGCCAGCTCCGTGCTCATCTTGTTGAATGCCGCGGCCAGTTCGCCGAGTTCGTCGTTGGAACGTACCGGCAGGCTGAAACCCAGGTCGCCGTCCGCCACGCGATGAATCCCACTGAGCAACTCCTGCACCGGTCGGTACAGCACCACCCAAACGAACACCAGGCTGAACAGCGACATGAGCGCCATCGCCAGAATTGTGAAAGTCGTGATTCGGGCCTGCCGCGTTTCCGCCTGTGCATCCACTGCCGCCAGCGAGATGTGCGTGTCGATCACGCCCAGAATCTGTTGACCCTCCGGATGGGCATGGCAAGCCGCGCTCCAGCAGGACTTCTCGTTCTCGATCGGACGGATGACCGCCAGCACTCTTTCACCTTGCTGGTTGGTAAAGATCCGCGCTCGGCCGGTCTGGTTCAGCTTGACCAGCGGCTGCGCCTGCGCATGACACGCGTAGCATTGTTCCGCCCGTTTATCCACCGCCTGGTTGATCTCGGCGGTGTCGGTGGAAAAAGTGATACGGCCTTCTTTGTTAAAGATGCGGATGCGCTTGATCGCCGGCTCCGTGCCGATATCGCGAATCACCTCGTACAGCAACGCACGATCGTCGTTCATCATGCCGTATCGCGTGCTGCGCTTGATGATGTCGCCCACGCGATCCGCGCTGAGCTGCACCAGATCTTCCGCCTCCTGCCGCTGGGCTCTCAGGTTCAGCCAGCCGAACACCCCCAGGATCACGGCCGTGCTGGCCACCAGCGCGATGGCAAGCTTGACCGTCAGACCGGCGCGGAACGTGCCGCGGTGCTCCATATCAGGCCTCGGCAAAAATGGGCAGGTTCTTCACCGCCAGACGGAATACGGCGAATCCGAATGCGATGATAGCCAGCGTGACAGCCACTTCCGTCCACCGGGGAATGTAATGGACCCCGGAGGCTCTCTCCATACCCGTGATGCTGACGTTCAGGCGATTGGTGACGAATCCGAACACCGCCAGTACCGCGCATCCATAAAGCCCTGAGGGGCTCTCATTAATGCGGCTCTGGAAAAGGAATAGCGCCGGCAACAGCATCAGCCCGATCTCCAGCAGAAACAGCCAGCTTTCCACCGTCCCGTCGAGCATATACTTCAGCGAGCCGCGCTGGGCCAGATCCGCAAATCGGAGCACCAGGTAAAAGCTGAGGATGACCGCCAGCAGCCGTCCCATACCTTGCAACAAGGGCAGCTCCAGCGCCCTCCCGAACGCGCGGCTGGAGTGCCACGATTCGAAGATCGTCATCGCCAGGCCCACCGCGATCGACGAAATGAAGAAGAACAGCGGCAACATCGGTGAGTACCACAGCGGATGCAGCTTCTCGGGCACGATCAGGTAGAGTGTCCCCAGCGACGACTGGTGTAGCGTGGAGAGCAGCACGCCCAGAATCATCAGCGGCACCGCGATCGCGTGGAGCGCGTCGAGCGGAGCCTTCCACGACAGTTTCTCGAACACTACCGGTGCGAACTCCAGCGCCAGCACTGTGGTGTAGAGCGTCACGCACCAGCCCACTTCAAACATCACCGAGTGATGATTCCACATCACCAGCGGATGCCAGATGCGCCAGGGTCTTCCCAGGTCGAACATCAAACCCACGCACACCAGCAGATAACCGAGGAAAGCCGTCAGGATTGCCGGCCGCAGAATCGGCTTGTATTTCTCGATGTTGAAGATGTGGACCGCGGCCACCAGCGTGAAACCACCGGCTGCCAGCCCTACGCCGCAGAGCACGTCAAACCCGATCCAGATACCCCACGGGAACTGGTCGGTCAGATTGGTGGCGGCGCCGAGTCCGAAGCCGAACCGGAGAAACATGGCATAAGCGCCGCCGGCCATCAACAGTAGAAAGATAGTCCGCCAGATATAAGATTGGACGCGTGTCATGACTACCGTTCCCTCCCGCTGATGACGACGTCATCCGCCGGGTCATCCGCCGCATTGGACTTCCGCAGGTTTCTGGCCCTCGGTCCTTCGGCCCGGGCCACCTCGCGCTTCCGGTGAGTCAGCCAGAAAATGCCGCCGAGCAGGACTCCGCCGGCCGTTACGATGTCCGGGATCAGGTTCAGCACGTTCATCGTCAGGGGCGGCAAGGGAGTGTGCGGCAGATTGACGTTGAGTCCGATCTGTTCGAAAGGAACCGCCGAAAGCATCAGGATCGAGGTGCCGCCTACCTCCTCCAGGCCGTAGATTTTCTGGTAGTAATCCTTGGGCTTCTCAGCCAGTCGTTTGCGCGCTTCGGCGACTAATACGTCGCGCTCGCCGTTGATCGTCGCCTGTACCGGGCACGCTTCGGTGCAAGCCGTAACCTTACCCGCACTCTGCCGCTCGAAGCACATGTCGCACTTACGAACCCGCGGCGCAAACTTGTCCCATTCGTAAGTGGGCACCTGGAAGGGACACGCTTCCATGCAGTACCGGCATCCCATGCACTTTTCCGCGTCATATACCACCGGCCCGAGCGCCGTTTTCGTGAAAGCCCCTACCGGACAAACCGAAGCACAAGTCGGCTCGTTGCAGTGCATGCAAAGTTTCCGGCTGAAATGATCGCCGAAAACGCGAATAGTTGTCAGCTTGTGGGCTGACAACTTTTCTTCCGATCCGATTTTGTCGTCATACGGCAGCCCCCACTTGGCTGCGCAGGCTTTCTCGCATTCGCGGCAGCCTACGCAGAGGGTACTGTCATAAAGAATGGCTCTGGCCATTGCACTCTCCCTAGGTAAGTAGCGATTGCTAATGCAATCGAAAAACCATAATGGAAAACCAGGGAGAGCGATACCGAAGAGGTATTACTCCTCTGTCAGGAAGAACTTCTGGGTGACCTTCTGCCATTCGACTTCGGGCATCCCGGCGAGCAGATCGCGTGCCGGTTCGCCGCCATCCGCCGCCGTTGCATAAACGGTTTCAGGTTGCATGGCATAGAGCCGTTCCACTGCATCGCGCATCCAGTTGCGAACCAGGTTCCTGGGGATCAGATTCCGCGTCGTGCTCTCTTCATCTGGCACATTCACGGTCATTAGCCACCCGCGGCCGTAAGGATCTTCGCGCAGAAGTGAGGGATTTTTGACCACTTCCTGATTGACTTCAATCACCTCGCCTTCGATCGGGGAAACCATTTCCGTGGTCTCGCCGTTGCGATGCAACGTAAATGCCTTTTGCCCCTGCCGGACCCACTGTCCCGGTTTCGGAAGCTCTATCTTGCTGACGTCTCCGGCTAGGGCAGCGGCGAACTCATCGGCTCCAGTACGCGCAATGTTGCGTCTTTCGCGTTGTAACCACGCATGGCCTGCGTGATATCGCAAGTTATCTGGGGCAAGAAACCCAGCAATTCTGTTGATCTGTCCGACCGGCGCGGGCTCATTGGCCATCGCGACCACAGGTGCCTTCCCTCGATGCAGAAACCAATCCAAAGCTACGAATCCGAAGAACGTTGCCAACACCAGAATAACCGTCATTTTCTTATCTTCCCTTCGCTTTCTATAAGGGCAGGTGCCGTGCCACATTGGTAACTCAAGCTGTTTGCTGAACTTGCGGAAATCCCCACACTTATGGAATGCGGTGTTTCTCAACGGTTCCAACCTGCAATATCTCGACAATAGACTCCAATCCCTGACAAACGCGGGTGTTAGCTGGGCCTGTCGGAATCCGCCACGCATGTTGCAAATTCCAACACAGCAATCCAACTGATTGATTCAACTCCCCGTATGGCAGACCATCGTCTTTTGTGGTCCGCCGCTTAGCTCCCCGTAGGGCGGACCATCGTCTTTTGTGGTCCGACCCGGCTGCGGAGCAGCCGTGATTTCCATCCGTTTAACTGGCCGTAGGGCGGACCATCGTCTTTTGTGGTCCGACCCGGCTGCGGAGCAGCCTTGATTTCCATCCGTTTAACCGGCCGTAGGGCGGACCATCGTCTTTTGTGGTCCGACCCGGCTGCGCAGCAGCCTTGATTTCCATCCGTTTAACTGGCCGTAGGGCGGACCATCGTCTTTTGTGGTCCGACCCGGCTGCAGAGCAGCCTTGATTTCCATCCGTTTAACCGGCCGTAGGGCGGACCATCGTCTTTTGTGGTCCGACCCGGCTGCGCAGCAGCCTTGATTTCCATCTGTTTAACCGGCCGTAGGGCGGACCATCGTCTTTTGTGTTCTGCCGGCTGCGGAGCAGCCTTGATTTCCATCCGTTTAACTGGCCGTAGGGCGGACCATCGTCTTTTGTGGTCTGCCGGCTGCGGAGCAGCCTTGATTTCCATCGTTTAACCGGCCGTAGGGCAGACCATCGTCTTTTGTGGTCCGACCCGGCTGCGGAGCAGCCTTGATTTCCATCCGTTTAACCGGCCGTAGGGCGGACCATCGTCTTTTGTGGTCCGACCCGGCTGCGCAGCAGCCGTTTTGCCCCCTGCACCCTTCCAGAACCACTCGTTTACTTCTCTCCGCCGTGAGGCACTTACAGGTCGACGCACGCGCGAAGAAGATGTAGTAAGATACTGAAAATCAATTCAAGATGCGGCCGAGCCAGGGAGGGCAGCTTATGCGACTGTGGACTAGCCGTAGCTTTTTACGCTCGGGAAAGCTCGGACTAAAAAGGGTCCTAACCGTCGGAGCAGGCATCGGCCGGGCCGCCGCCTGTCTGATTCTTTCCAGTAGCGCTTGGGCAGCGGCCCCGCCGCAGTATTCCATCCTCTACACCTTCCCCACGCCAACTCCCCAGAACAGCGGACCGCTCGGCCCTGGCACCAGTCTGGTGGTGGGTCCCGACGGCAACCTCTACGGAGCGACCCCCGCGGGAGGCTACAGCTTCGGCACGATCTTCAGCATCACCCCGTCCGGAACATTTACCAACGTCTATACATACCCTCAACCAGGCGCATTTAGCTATGCCGCTCCCAGCCCGATGGTCGTGGGCGCGGACGGCGCCCTCTACGGGATCGATATCGCCAACAGCGCGTCCGTGTTCCGGCTGACCACGGGCGGAGTTTTTTCGATCATCGCCAACGCAGCCCCGGCGAGTTTCCTGTCGACACCGTACTTTGGACTGCTGGCCGCCTACGATGGAAATCTCTACGCTTTCGGCAATAACGACAACAACATCGGGATTTACCAGATCACGCTCGCCGGCAACGTGACCCTGCTCCACACGTTCAACCCGGCTACGGAAGGGAGTAACCCGAACAGATTGATCCAGGGCTTCGATGGTTTTCTCTATGGAACGACCACCGGGGGCGGGTCGGCGGCGGGGCACGGAACGTTTTTTCGCATGAAGCTGGACGGTACGTTTACCATCATCAGCCCGTTTCCAATCACATCGGGCAATCTGGGACCGGAGGGAGCGGCCTTCGAAGTAGTGCCGGATCCCGGCGGACTTGCGCAGGGCAGCGACGGCAACTTCTATAGTTTTGGCAGGGACGTTAACGGTAACGATGACCGCCTGATCTTTCAGCTTACGCCTGCGGGTTCTCTCACGTGGCTGAAGGACCTGTCGTACCCGCCGCAGCAGGCCACGGGGCAACTGGATGCGCCGATGATTCCAGGCGCGGATGGGAATCTGTATGGCAAGATCCAACTCGGCAGCAACTGGACGATTTTCCAACTCACCACGCTTGGCGTTTTGACTCCGCTTTACCAAGGCAATTTGAATAAAGGCGTTTCTTCCGATGCCACCGGGCTCGTGCAGGCGCCGGACGGCACCTTCTACGGGGCAGGCGGAGGTATAAACGATCCCAACGGTTACATCTTCCGCTTCGGACCTGGGACGGGCGGCAGCCTGACACCGCTCCTCTACACCGGGCCGGCACTGCTCGACGCTCAGCCCAATTTCGTGACGCAGGACTCGGTGAATGCGGCCCCGTCCGGACTGGTCTCGGACCCCAGCCTGCTCATCGGCTCCGGACGCGCGGTCGTGGGAGCGGCGGCGGATGGCGTCAGCCGTGTGCTGCTGCGAGGCGCGACTGCATCCACGCTGGTTTTCACGCTGCTCGACGAGAACATGAATCCGATCGGCCATTCGACCGAATACGGCGGCCTGGCGCAGGTGACCGGTCCCGGTACGCCCTTTTCCAATGCGATTCCGATTCAGCCGGCAGTTGTCAATGGCAATTCGATGGCGTTTGTGGCGTATCGCGCGCCGATGGATTTTGTCCGCTCCGATCCCAATTTCAACGCGAGCGACCAGATGGCCAATTCGCGCACGGTCAACATTCAAGTCGCGGCGGGCGACGGGACCGTAGTGTCAACCTACCCGATCACGCTGGTCAGGCCGCCCGTGGTGGTCATCCACGGGATCACGTCGGAGCCCAGGTTCTGGAAAACGTTCAAGCCGCTGGTGAACAACTGCGCGGCGCCCACGGTATCGGGCGATCCGCGATTCTATGTGCTCTGCGCTGACTGGTCAAAAATAGTTCCCGGAGTCATCAGCATCGACCCCAACTACCTGGGAGTGGGGTCGATCCTCATGGCGTTCCAGCCCATCAAGCAAAACGTGTTGGGCTACGCATACAACGCGCCGGTGGTCTTCGGCCAGATGCAGAATACGGTGGCGAACTATTCGCTCGCGGCGCCGCCGGCGGGAAATCAGCCGGTCGCTTCGGTGCAGGTGGACGCGGTGGGACACAGCATGGGCAATCTGGTTGCCCGCACCATGCCCTATGCTCTATTGCCGCCCAACAGCTATCTGCAAACCTCCAACTACGGCGTGGGCATCATGCACAAGCTGATCTCCATCGCGGGTCCGCATTTTGGATCGCCGATGGCGATTGTGACGCTGGACCCGAAGAACGCCTGCTCGTGGATCGCCGTCGCCGTCGCGGGAGATTATCCACTGAATTCCGCGAACTTTGGCCTGAGCGTCACTTCGGGAGGCGCGCTGGACCTGACCGGCGACGGACAGGGCAACTGCGTCAGCACGGCTCTCAACACTCTGCAGGGCACGGCCGACAAGCAGATTCCGGTAGCTCTGATCGCCGGCGAAATGAGCGACGCGCAATTGAACGGCCTCAATTCTTCGCTGCAGGCGCTCGCCGTGAAACTCGTCTCCAGCGTGAAAGCGGTGCAACTGGCCTGCTCGACCGACTACTTCATGCCGAACTACGACGCCGCCGGTTGGCTGACGTTTATGAGAACCACCTCGGCGAACCAGAGCGACGCATTCGTGCCGGTCACGAGCGCACTCGACGGCCTGGGCGCGAGCGGAGCCTGTATTGTCCCCACCGGCCAGACGCCACCGGTTCCCTGCAATTTGTCGTTGATTCAGTACGCTGTTCACGGCCCCGGAACTACGGCGGAGATCGGCTTTCCCGAACCGGAGATGCTGGACAACCCGACGGTTCCCATGGTGACCATCAACCTGTTGAACGCCCAGGTCGGAAGTCCGGCGTTCTCTACGCTGCCGTCCGTTATGTTCAACCAGGTGGGCGGCTGCAAATGAAGCGCCCGCGGCTACGAATGAAACGCCCGCGGCTACGAATGAAACGCCTGCTCCCATCCGGATTGCTGCTCCTGCCACTGGCGCTCGGCCAGACCCTCACCATCACGGCGCCGTCCAATAAGACGCAGGTGCAGCCGGGCGCGACCGTGAAATTCACCGTGACGCTCAATCCGGCAACCGACTTCGGCGCGGTCTTGCTATTCGGTACGAGCCCGCTGGGGTTGCTCGGCGGTCAATTGGCCGCCGCCTCTCTTTCCTTCAGCGCGACGCTCCCCACCGATCTGAAACCGGCGTCCTATCCGGTCACGGCTGTCGGCTATACGACTACGGGCTCGGTGGTGATCTCGCAGCCCGTGACGTTGCAGGTAGGCCTGACGCCAGGTTCGCTCACCGTCACTCCCGGGAAGATGTTCTTTAACAGCATCGGCGCGCAGCTTCCGGCGCTCGCCGGAGGGACGCTCGCAGACGGCACCATTGAGGACTTCACCGAATCTCCGGTGGTGACCTGGAAGTCCAGTAACAATAACGTTGCGACCGTCAGCGCGGATGGACTGGTTACCGCGATAGCCAACGGCACCGCGATGGTGACCGCGCAATACGGGAGCTACTCCGGGAGCGTGAACGTGACCGTGTCGGCGCCGGCCTTGACGTGCAGATACGGCTTGAATACTTTGTCGGCTAATGCCCCATCCTCTGGTGGCAGCCTAACCGTGAATGTCACCACCAATATCACGACGTGCGAATGGAGCGCAGTGAGCTGGGCGCCGTGGGTCACGGTGACAGCGGGGAGGCTCTCGACAGGTTCGGGGACGGCCGCACTGGCGGTTGCCGGAAACGCCGGCGCTGCCCGCACCGTGACAGTCGCCATCGCGGGCCAGAACGTTACCATTTCTCAGCCGGCGTCGACCGGACCGGCGGCTATATCGGCCATTGCCAACAACGGGGTCGTCAACGGCGCAAGCTTTGTTTCGGGCGGAGTAGTCCCCGGCGAGATCGCTACCATTTTCGGCGGCAATCTGACGACGGCGACGGGAATCAATCTCGCCGGCTCATTGCCGTTGCCCGCACAATTGATGAGCGTGCAAGTGCTCGTGAATGGCACAGCCGCTCCCATTTTCGCCGTGGACAATGTCAATGGGCAGCAGCAAATCAACTTCCAGGTTCCCTACGAAGCGGGAGCCGGCGCCACGGCGTCCATCCAGGTGGTGAATAATGGGCTGGCCGGCAACACCCTCACGGTTCCGGTGATCCTTCAGCCGGGCATCTTCGCCTATACCGTCGGATCGACATCCTATGGGGCGATTTTGCACTCCGACTTTTCGTTGGCGAACACCGCCAGCCCGGCCGTTGCAAGTGAAACAGTTCTCATCTATTGCACCGGCCTCGGCCCGGTATCGCCAACACCGGCAGACGGCGCGGCCGCAACCGGAGCGGCTGCGACGGCCTTCATGCCCACGGTCACCATCGGCGGCGCAACGGCCGCAATCTCGTATAGCGGCCTGGCGCCCGGCTACGTCGGTCTCTACCAGATCAATGCCGTAGTACCCTCCGGTCTCGCCAGCGGCAACCAACCCGTTGCCATCACCATCGGTGGCGCCGGGAGCGCCGTAGTCATGCTCCCGGTGCAATAGTTTATTCCGGCAGCGGGTTACCGATTCTACTTGCGTTCATGGGGAGCTTCATGGCCATGAGCATCATGCATGGCCTCACCGTGAAACGCTCGGCGGTGTTCGGCGGGGTGCTCGCCGCGCGCCGGGAACCCACCGTGGTATCCCTCCCGGAAATCATAGTGATGATCGACGTGCCCATAGAAATGCTCTGGCCCGTGGAACCAGGGTCCGGCACCGATGAATACACCGCCTTGGAACCACTCCGGGCCATAGTAGCCATCGGGCGCGCAGTTGTATGGAGGAACCTCGTAGTACCCATAAGGACAAACCGGCGGGGGACCGATAGTTACCGAAACCTGCGCTTGCGCTTTGTGAGCGGTAGCCACAATCAGGCCCGTGGCAATCGTCATCAAACCTAAGTATCTCATTATTTTCATAGATTTACCTTAACCTTACGGCCGCGTAAAATGAGCGTATTTTTTATACGACCCTTTCTAACTTGTGCACATCTTATTCCAAATTATCCCCAAGCCTTCACATTTCGGTGCCGCTCAGAACCGTAAATTATCCTGCGGCGACGTGCCGCGGCTCGACGGCGATTGGATCGCGGTTGGAGACGGCTGATCAGTCTCCCCCCACGCGACTTCCTCAGAGTTGCCAGCGTCTGCCCAACTCTCAGCCTGGGGAGTGCTACAGCCACGATGAATGCGGACGCGCTTCGTAGCGACGCGCGTTCAGTTCGCTTCTGCTGCCCGCCAGTTCAGGACCACCGTTATGGATGCGGCCGTCGGGCGCGATGTCCCAGCTCATCGGGCCGGTGCGGATTCCGGTGTCGACGATGTCGGTCTGGAACAATGCGTGCGGGTTGCCGGACTTGAATACGGGTTTCGCGCCAACGGCCGCCGCCCGGCGAGGGCGGAAAGGGTATCGCGTAAATCTCGCTCAAGCCGGACTCGTTGGAAGTGTAGGCCACCCAATGGCCATCGGGCGAGAACTGTCCCTGGTCTTCAGTCGCCGGGGTTTGCGCCAGCATCACGCCCAAACCGTTGAATGTAATCCCGGCGCGTCAGATGACGGGCAAACAGAAAGGAGCCGAATTCCTCCCGGATTGCCGACTTAACCGGCTAAAGTCTGCTCGATCCAGTGCGGTGGCGTGGCGAGTTACTCAAGACCTACGCAGGACCATTCTGGACAATGAAGGCGCGGACCGCAAGGGGTCCTTGTGCAACTTGATCGGCAACCTCCCGAGCGTGGCGTGAGCGCGCCCTCAGGTAAGACAACTCGAACGAAAAAAGAAATGGACGCTTATCCACTGGAATCCCTCCGCGTCCTCGGCGGTTCTCGGCGCCTCCGCGTTAAAATCAGCGCCTGGATAAGCGGACTCACGTACGTCATCAGGATCCTGGAGCCCGGCCCGAAATCTTAAACGCGGAGGCGCCGAGAACCGCCGAGGACGCGGAGGATCAATGTGATGATGCCGAATCGTCTCGGATCGCGACTTTGACGGAAGTTCAATTTGTAGCAATGCCACTTATTTCATGACCGCTCCCGCGCCTCATCTGAGAGAGCCCTCGTTCGGTCTTTTGGCCGGTATAAAGCGACGATTCGCCTGGAACGCGGGCGCTTTCCCAAGGAAGCGGGACATCGCGCCCAAGCACGGTATGCCTGCGAGGCAGGGCCGTCTCACCCTCGGCGCGTGTGTGCCCGCTCCGGCGCGGTTCCGGGATGCGCTCAACTACCCAAGCCCTCCAGGTTCCGCCAAAAGGTCTGAGTACCCGGATGGTCCGGCCCAAAGCGGCTCAGGTATGCGCGGTGCGCCCTGCTCAGCAGATCGCGCGCTTCGTCCAACTGCCCCAGATCCTGCAGCACCAACGCCAGATTCGATTGCCTGATGGCGATGGAGGGGTGTCCGGGTTCGAATGTCTTCTCAGCGGAGGCCAGCGCTTGGCGCAGCAGATCGAGCGCTTCCTCCAACTGCCCCAGATCCTTCAGAACCATCGCCAGATTCGATTGCCGGATGGCGATGGAGGGGTGTCCGGGCTCGAACGTCTTCTCATTTGAGGCCAGCGCCTGGCGCAGCAGATCGCGCGCTTCATCCAACTGCCCCAGATCCTTCAGCACCAACGCCAGATTCGATTGACTGATGGCGATGAAGGGGTGTCCGGGCTCGAACGTCTTCCCAAAGGAGGCCAGCGCCGTGCGCAGCAGATCGCGCGCTTCCTCCAACTGCCCCAGATCCAGCAGCACCCTCGCCAGATTCGATTGACTGCGGGCGATGGAGGGGTGTCCGGGCTCGAACGTCTTCTCATTTGAGGCCAGCGCCTGGCGCAGCAGATCGCGCGCTTCCTCCAATTGCCCGAGATCCTTCAGCACCATCGCCAGATTCGATTGACTGATGGCGATGAAGGGGTGTCCGGGCTCGAACGTGGCCAGCGCCTGACGCTGGAGATCGCGCGCTTCCTCCAACTGCCCCAGATCCTTCAGCACCAACGCCAGATTCGATTGACTGATGGCGATGGAGGGGTGTCCGGGCTCGAACGTCTTCTCATCGGAGGCCAGCGCCCGGCGCAGCAGATCGCGCGCTTCCTCCAACTGCCCCAGATCCTTCAGCACCAACGCCAGATTTGATTGCCTAATGGCGATGGAGGGGTGTCCGGGCTCGAACGTCTTCTCAACCGAGGCCAGCGCCCTGCGCAGCAGATCGCGCGCTTCCTCCAACTGCCCTAGATCCTGCAGCACCGTCGCCAGATTCGATTGCCTGATGGCGATAGAGGGGTGTCCGGGCTCGAACGTCTTCTCGTCTGAGGCCAGCGCCTCAGAGAGCGCGCGCCTGGCATCCGAGTACCGGCCCAGTGCCTGGTAATGAACTCCAAGCCGGTCCGCGAGCTTAGAGAGGTCCTCCGGGCGAATCAGAGTCCGCGCCAGAAGTGACTCCACGTGAGGCACGAGCAGGTTCAGTTCGTTTATTGTCCTGGCATCCGGAGTGAGAGTTGCCTGACTCATTCGTTCCTGAATCGCGGCTAGGCACAGATCGAAAGCAGACGCCGAGTCGGCCACGTTGCGGTGTCGCGCGAAAGCGAGGACCAACCGGTGAGCAATCGGATTCCCGCTCGTATCCAACTCCACCAGAGAGAGTCTTGCAAGTTCGTCCAAAGCTCTGTCCAGTTGATCGCGAATGCCCGAACCGGCGGGCAGCTTCAACACCGAACGGAGCAAGGTTCGAGGAACTGCCACCGGCGCAAGCTCGCCCATGGCACGCAGTACTTGCCTGGCAAGTTCCGGCGCGGCATTCCAACTCAACTGAAAGGTTCGGACGATATCGACTTCGTGGCGGCTCGGGAGGTGTTCCCGGTATTCCGACGCGAATTCCTTCAGCAGCGCGATATCGTCGGTGGCGAGCATCTCCTCCAGCAGCGCGGGGATCGTCAGGTTCTTGCGGTAGTTGAGATAGCCTTTGGCCAACTCCAGCGCAAGCGGAAGGCCCCCAAGCCGCTCGACCAGCGTGGCTGCCTCGTCGCCGAACCGTCTTGCCCCCGAGTCGAGGAGCCGGATGCCTTCTTTGGTTGTCAGGATATTCAGCCGGACGGAAGGATAGTCGAGGTCTTGCCGCCGCGTGGTGATGAGCGTGTGTACCCGTCCGCCAATCGGCAGGTACGGTTGAAGCTTCTCACCCTCGGGGAAATTGTCGAGGATCAGGAGAGACGGGCCCGGTAGCCGGTTCAGGCCGTGCCAGATCTGCTGTATCTGGCTCTCTTCATCGGCTTTCTTATCGAAGTCGATGCCGGCGGAGTCACCGACCTGCGAGATGAGCGTCGACAAGCCCCGATCAGCATCCACCCAATAGACGCCGCCCGAATAAGCACACCCGAAGCGGTGCGCGTATTCGATAGCGAGTTGCGTCTTCCCCAGACCACCCGTCCCGACTACCACGACTTCACCCGCGAGGATGGTTGTACCGTCGCGGAACAGCGAATCATGAAGGTTCCAGAACGAGTCCACGCGCGCGATGAACTTCTCGCCCAGCGAACGGTACGGCATGCGATGTCTGACCGGCAGCGGGCTGACTGGCGGAAGCTTGGTTCTGTCCGCGAAAACGGCATCATCGCTCGGTGTGCCGCCGAGCTCCCGGCAAATCCGGGGGTAGTTCGCCTCAAAGTTCCCGGTAGTGGAGACATCGATCAACTGGACCTGGCGGAGGAAGCGGGGAAAGTTGGGCAGGTCCCCGCATGGCCGCAGTAACAATGGCCGCACCTTGCGGCGTAGTCCTCCGGGCTCGTCAGCGATACTGCTGGTCCGTTCAACTTCCACCCACTCGGAGTTGACGAAATCCGGCGACAGCACAAAGACGACGAACTCGCACTGGTCGAGCGCCCGCTCCAGGGCCCTGACCCAGTTCTGACCCCATCCGATCGACTCAGCGTCAAAAAAGCACGGCACACCATCGCGAGTCAGGCGGCGATACAGTTCCCTGACGAAATCCTTGTCCTTGCTGCTGTGACTGAGGAAGACACGATAGGTCGGCTCCGCCATGGGTAAATGCTACCGCAGTGCGTTTTCAGATGATCGCTGACATCCTCCTCTGCGAACTCGGCGCCTCCGCGGTCAATTCAGAACCTCCTCTTTTCAGTCGCACCCTCTTCGCAATAATATCTCCCCACCCCTCAACCACATACCAAAATCACCGCCGAAAAACGCCCATCCCATCTGCAACTCTCAAATCAGGCAAGGCGATCCGCGCCCCCTCGAACCCTGACTCCTTGAGAGGCTCACCATGACCGAAATCGACAAAAAATCCCCGGGACCGCACACCGAAGAAGGCAAACAGCGCTCCTCCCAAAATTCCCTCAAACACGGACTCTTCTCCACCAGATCCTTCCTCCTCGCCGGAGAATCCCAGGAAGAATTCGACCGATTTCTCTACCGCTACAACCGCGAGCACCAGCCCAAAGGAACCACCGAGGAAGACCTCGTCATCCACCTCGCCCAAACCGAGTGGCGTCGCCGGCGTATCCCCGCCCTCGAAGCCGACTCCATCGAGAAATCCCTCGAATCCGGCGACCCCGAGCGCAAATTCATGCACACCTACAGCATCTACGACCAGCGTTTCGCCCGCCTCATCCAAACCACCCTCAAAACCTTGACTGATCTCCAGGCGAAGCGCAAAAAGGACGCCGCCCTCTACTTCCGCATCGCCGTCATCCTCTATAACTACAACAAAACCAACAACATCCCCTGGAACCCCGCCGACGATGGATTCGTTTTTTCGCCCGGGTTGCTGGACAGCCAACTCAACCTCGCGAACCGGCTCCGAACGGCCAGTAAGGGCTGTACCCACTTCGCTACGGACGACGAAATCGACCTGTTCATCGCCAAAGACGTCATGTAATGACCGGCTGCCTGGCACCGCCCGTGGCGCAGACCATCGTTTTTTGTGGTCTGCGGGACCGCGTAGCAGTCCTTCGGCCGCCTGGCAGCCATAGTGCCCAATTGAAAGCATATTCTCCGGAACCAAAGCATTAACCACAAAAGTATTCAGTAAAAAGACTCGACATTTTAAACCGAAAAAGACTGGCAAAATTCAAAAAATCTGCGCATTGTTATTTGGAGGAGTACCATTAGTTTGATATCTATTGCCCACGCCGCTGAGATTGCGACCGCCCCGCCCTCCAGAGAAAAACGATCAAAATGAACCTGCACTCGAGAAGTCTTTCCCTCGTGC
This sequence comes from Terriglobia bacterium, assembly GCA_963747535.1. Classification (GTDB taxonomy): domain Bacteria; phylum Acidobacteriota; class Terriglobia; order Bryobacterales; family Bryobacteraceae; genus CAVVFX01. Next base: position 35,486 of record CAVVFX010000019.1, on the reverse strand, counting down.
TATGCGCCATCAGCCCCTTCGTGACGCACGCCTTGCATGCCCAGTCGATTGCCATCAGCCCCGGGTACACCAACCTTGGCGTTAACCAGACCTTGCAGTATACGGCCACCGTCACCGGCCTGACCAACCCGACCGTTACCTGGGAAGTCTCCGGCGTCACGGGAGGGAACGCCAAATTGGGCACCATCACCCAGGCCGGGCTTTACACCGCCCCTGCCACCGTGCCAACCGTCTCGACCCTGATTGAAGCGCTGGGTTCCGACGGCAAGACCCTGGGCGAGGTCTACGTCAACGTCGAGCCCCCCGGGCCGGCCATTACGTCGGTTTCCCCCAGCCCGGTTCCGACCGGCACGACGACCGTCACCCTCACCGGAACCGGCTTTGTGAAAAATGCCATCGTCCAGGTAGGTGGCGCCAATACCTCGGCCAAATTCATCAGTTCAACCACCCTCACCGTCAGTGTCTGGCAGGGTAGCCCGGGGAGCGTTCCGTTCATGGTGCAGAACCCGGGAACCCTTTGGGGTCCGGTGTTCAATGTGACTTTCGTGGCGAGCGGTCCTCCACCGCCGCAGACCATCTCTCCCACCACCGCGACGGTCAACCTCGGTGCGACGCAGCAGTTTACGTCCACTAACGCGACCGCCTGGACGGCCACCGCGGGAACCGTGGTAAGCGGACTCTACACCGCTCCGGCTACGATGCCCGGATCCAGTAAGGTGACCGTAACGGCCACTGGCGCTGGAGGCTCGGCGTCGGCCACTGTGACACTGGTCAATCCCAATGCGCAGCAGATCGCACCCACCGCCGTATCTCTGAATCTTGGAGCGACCCAGCAGTTTACTTCCGCCGGAGCGACCGCATGGGCAGCCATCGCCGGCGCCATCACCACCTCTGGCTCCTACACCGCTCCCGCCGCCATGACTACCTCCGGCACGGACACCGTGACCGTAACCGGTCCGAACGGCACGGCCACGGCCACAGTCACGCTGATTCCCCCGCCGCCTGCCATCACCGGCATCAGCACCAACCCGTTGCCCCTCGGACTCTTTTCCGCGACCGTCACCGGCTCCGGGTTCCTTTCCACTTCCGTGGCACAGCTAAATGGCTCGGCGCTCACCACCAGTCTCTCCAACGGCGCGCTTACCATCAGCGGCTTTGCTGCTCAGTCCGGATCGGCGAACCTGACCGTCAGCAACGGCGCATCCACCTCGGCGCCGTTCGTCGTACAGGTTGGCATACCCAACGCAGTCACCACTGCTGCTGCGGCGCGGCGTTTCCTGGAGCGGGCGGCTTTCGGCCCCACCCCTACCGACGCCGCCAATGTGCAGACCATCGGTGAGGCTGCCTGGATCACCCAACAGTTCAACCTGCCGCAGATTTCCAACTACAACACCATCACCAGCGACCAGGGCGGCATGCCGAATCACTTCCTGACCAACGCCGTATCCAATCAGGATCAACTCCGCCAGAGAGTCGCTTTCGCGCTCAGCCAGATCTTTGTCACTTCCATCGACAAGCTGATCTGGAACGGCAATATGGTCCTGTACCAGAACATGCTTCTGGCCGACGCCTTCACCAATTACCGGCAGATCATGTACGACGTCACGCTGAGCCCCGCCATGGGCCAGTATCTCGATATGGCCAACAACGGCGCGGCCGTTCCCGGCACCGATATCGTCGCCAACGAAAACTATGCGCGCGAACTGATGCAGTTATTCACCATCGGCACCAACCTGCTGAATCAGGACGGCAGCGTGCAGGTGAACAATACCGGTCTCCCCATACCGACTTACCTGCAGCCTACGGTAGCGCAATTCGCACGCGTTTATACCGGCTGGACCTACGCGCCTGCCGCCGGCCAACCCGTCGAGTGGGGCGCTTACATCACCGGCAATGGACCCATGGTTCCCTATCCGGCCGAGCATGATTCAGGAGCCAAGCAGTTGCTCGCCGCCTCGCCGGTAGGTTCCGTCGCCCCAGCCGGCCTTTCGCCTTTGGCAGACCTGAACAATGCGCTCGACAACATCTTCAACCACCCCAACGTCGGACCCTTTGTCGGCAAATTGCTCATCCAGCACCTCGTCAAGAGCAATCCCAGCCCGGCATATATTTCGCGCGTCGCGGCGGCATTCAACGGTGGCACCGGCAGCCCGCGTGGCGACATGAAAGCCACCATCACGGCCATCCTTCTCGATCCGGAGGCGACCGCCAATGACAACGGAGGCAACGACCAGCCGGCGGATGGTCACCTGCAGGAACCCGGCCTCTTCATCGCCGGCATGGTGCGCGCTTTTGGAGGCGCCATGACCGACGCGAACTACTACTCGACCGATCTCGCCAACATGGGCGAGGACATCTTCAATCCTGCGAGCGTGTTCAACTACTACTCGCCGGCGTACGGAGTTCCCGGTACATCCCTGCTCGGCCCCGAGTTTCAGATCGGCACGCCCAACAGTGCGATCTACCGCGCCAACCTGGTCGCCGCACTGTTCGGCCAGTACTCCAACCCGGTGCAAAGCTACGGGCCGGGCACTACCGTCGACCTGACTCCGTTCCTGCCGCTGGCCTCGACCCCCGCCACGCTGGTCAACGCGCTCGATCTCACCTTGACTCATGGCGTAATGCCCGCAGCGATGAAAACCGCCGTCGTGAACGCAGTCGCCGCCGATACGCTCGGCACTCTCCATAAAGTGCAGACGGCCTGCTACCTGATTCTGACCTCCAACTACTACAATGTCTGGCACTAAAACTCCCGTGGGCTGCGCAGCAGCCGCTGCCAGCTTTGGCCTTTTGTGGGGCGGACGCCACGTCCGCAAGCGACCCCCTGGTCGCCCTTGTCGCGCAAGCGACAGGCTCGGGCCGGAGAAACGTGCTTTCCCCAGGCCCCCGAACAGCATTCCAGCCAGTCCGTACGACAGACGATCGTTTTTTGTCGTCTGTCGGCCGGCGGCAGCCGGCAGGTGGCCGGGTTATCAACGAACTCGGCTGGCGACAGCGGCCCGCCCCGCAGTTCCTCAATTGAAACGAAAAAGGGAAACTCTACATGCATATACGTTCCAGACGTGATTTTCTGCGGGCCACGCTTCGTTCGGTCACCGCATTAGGCGCAGCCGGCGCGATGTCCAAATTCGGCGAGATGAATGCGCTGGCGCAAAGCGGCTCCGGTTACCAGGCGCTGGTCTGTATCTTCCTGAGCGGCGGCAACGACGGTCACAACACCGTCATACCGATCACCACCGCACAGCAGAACTACAGCCTCTATCAACAGAATCGCGGCGGTCTCGCGCTCGCGCAGTCGTCCTTGCTGCCCATCGCCAATGGCAGCGATACTTACGGTCTGCACCCCAGCCTGGTCGAAATCCAGGGCCTCTATAATCAGGGCAAAGCCGCTATCCTGGCCAACGTCGGCATGCTGGTCCAGCCGCTGAGCCAGGCGCAATATCTAAGCGCCAACAGCACCCAGATACCGGCCCAGCTCTTCTCCCACTCGGACCAGACCGGCCAATGGCAGACCGGCATTCCCACCGGCCTCGGCACCACCGGCTGGGGCGGACGTATCACCGATTCGCTGCAATCGTTCAATGCCGGCGCGAAATTTCCGCCTATCGCCTCGGTCGGCGGGTGCGGCCTCTTTTGTAACGGCAACCAGACCTCTCCCGCCACCGTACCTCCGCCGTATTCGGGGCAGGGAACCGGGACCGGCATGGCGGTCCTGGGCGGCTTGCAGCCTGCCGCTACCACGGCCAACGGCATGCAGCAGTTACTGCAGTTCAGCAACGGCCTGCTCCTGGTGCAGGCCGGCAACGGCATTGTGGCCAACGGGAATAGCTACGCCAACACCCTGACCGGCCTGCTGCCCACCAACAAAATCAAGACCGTGTTCCCGGCCAACAATCCGCTCGCCAGCCAGTTGCTGACCGTGGCGAACGTGATGTCGGTGCAGAGTCAACTCGGGCTCTCGCGGCAAATCTTCTTCTGCCAGTTGGGCAGCTTCGATACTCACGGCCAGCAGCTCGAGACCCAGACGCCGTTGCTGCAGCAGTTGAGCCAGGCCGTGTCCGCGTTCTATACCGCGCTCAGCCAGGAACTCGGCATCGTCCAGAACGTGACCACGTTCACCGCCTCGGAGTTCGGGCGGACCCTGAGTCCCAGCGGCAGCGATGGCAGCGATCATGCCTGGGGCAATCACCACTTCGTCATCGGTGGCAGTGTAGCCGGAGGCAAGTTCTACGGCAACTTCCCCTCGCTGGCCCTCGGAGGCCCCAACGACGCCAATACGCGCGGTACGCTCATTCCGACCACCGCGGTCGATCAGTATGGAGCCACGCTGGCTCAGTGGTTCGGCGTCGGCGCAGGCAACCTGTCCGCCGTCTTCCCCAACATCGGCAACTTCCCGTCCAACAACCTCGGCTTCCTCGCCTAGCCCCGTGGGTAGACCATCGCCTTTTGTGGTCTGCCCGGCTGCGCAGCGCCCGCTTGCTAGAACTCGACCGGCTTATCGTACCCGGTCATCTCCAGGTACCCGACGCCCGGTGCACTACCCGAATAACGCACCGCGCCTTCCCAGTAAGTCGTGCCGCCCTTCGTCGCCTTCAGTTCCTGATCGTCCACCATCGCGCGGCAATCCAGTTGGACCTTCAGCGACGGCACGTCGATTCGCCAGTGCACCGGATACAGCGTCCACTTTTCGAGCGGCGTCAGGCGGAAATCCTTCGCCTCCAGATGATGCGCCATTCCCGCTGCGTCCACATAAGTGCCGGACGAGTACGGATCGATGGACCCATCCTTCCGGCGCAGTTGGTACAGCATCAGTTCGGTATGGTTGTCGAGTTGCACGCTGAACCAGTTCCAACCGGTCTGCCCCGCGTCAAGCTGGTGTGTGAACCACTCGTGGTCCATCCACGCGGTTCCTCGCACAATACGCCCCATACCCCCGGCGGTGATCGACCCCATGACCGACAACCGCGGAAACGAGACATAATACGAAGCGTTGCCGCGTCCTTCTGCCTTCCTGTCGATGCCGTCGACGCCATTGATGATCGCCGGCTTGACCGGCAGCAGCTTCAGCGAGAACTGGAAATCCGCCGCCACCACGTTCAGAGTCTGATAATCGCCGGACCATTGTACCGACCAGTTCCCGTTCCAGATGTGGCGCGTGTCGAAATTCACCCCAGCAATTTCCGGGCCCGCGCGATTCAACCGCTCCTCGTAGAAGAAGCGTTTCCCGTTGACCTCCGTGACGGCCGCGTGGGCCAGGTAAAGGTCATCGATGCGCCAGACGGATTGATAGTTCGGATTGGGACTGCGCCTTTGGCCCTGCCGGAAGAACACCAACTCAAAGCCGAAGCGCCCGCCGTCGTTGTCCTCGAGATTGCCGGTGTAGTACCACCACTCGGTCCGGTAGTCCGGATGATCGAAGTGGTCGCGCGGAAACTCGAAGCGGTATCCCGGGACCACCTCGCGCCAGCGGAAGTCAGGCTGCGCCGCTGCCGCTATGACCAGACAACAGATCAGCCAGCGTATCATTTCGGCTTCAGCAACGGGATATCGACGTTCGGTCCCGGCCGCGGTGACGCGTCGCCATTCGTCATCCCGAGCACCCACTTGACCGCCTCCAGATACATCTTCTGCATATCCGGCCGGTCGTACACTTGGTCCTCATGACCCAGCGAACTGCAGAAGACGCGCCCCTTACCGTAATCGCGGACCCACGTCAGCGCGAAGTCCCCGTCCTTCCGCTGGATCGTCGGCAAAGTCATGTTCACCGAGGTAGTATCGAGGCTCATGAGCACGCGCACACGATCCCGCGAGAATTCCTTATTCTCGTAGAACTCATCGGTGATCTCCAGCTTCGGCCCGAAGTGCGCGGTGGCCGGAAAGCTGCGATCCTCCACCTTCACCGTCGCTTTCTGATGCCAGGGATGGTTGATAAATATCCCGCCGACCATGTCCACCCATTCCGGCCAGTGCTGGTTACAGTCCGTCACCGTGTGGCCGCCTATCAGACCTTTGCCGTCGTCGTGCACGAAGGCCAGCAGAGCAGCTTTCTGTTCGGCGTCAAGATCCAGGTCCCCGCTGCAGTAGAAATAGACGGCATCAAAGTAGTCCAGGTTCTTCGCATTAGCCGTCAGTTTCTTCTTTGTAATAAGCTCCGTGTCGGTCCGGATGTAGGTGTCCCACAGGCCGGTGTCATGCCCCAGTTTCCAGATAGTCCCAGCCGCATAAGAAATGGAATCATGCTGGAACCCTTTGGATGCGCCGATAAACAGAATGCGTTTGGGATGCGCCTGCGACCCCGGAGGCGCTTGCGCGAAAAGCAGTCCGGCAACCACGGCCGCTAAACCCGTCAACATACTATGGTGTGTCTTGTACATCGCTCTCGTCCTAAAGTCTATCGCGACTTGAACTACTAACGATTGGAATCCTCTCGGCCCGCGAAGAATCGTGGAGTAGTCCTTTGGCCTGCTCTAGTGGGACAGACTTTAGTCTGCCCAAGCGCGGAGCGAAGCGAGCCGCGTGGAAACAAGCGTCGGAGATTTGCGGCTTGCCGCTATACGGACTAGGCCTTGGGCTGCCGGCTGCGCAGCAGCTTTTCTGGAGGCTGTCTGCCGTGCGAGTGGCTGTAGGCGTCGGCCACAGCGATAAAGGCTGCGCCTACTGAATGCGGGCTACCTGGTTGCCCTTCATCGGCAGTCCCGTTGAAGACAGCGTCCTGGAAGGAACCACGTCGAGGGTGTTCTTGGCTTTAGCCGACGCCGCGCCCATTTTTTTTGCGATCATCGTTCGTACCGCGGAGGCCAGCTTTTTGTGGCGTTCCGCTTCCTGGTAATGGCCCGTCTTCTCCAAAATCAGGGCGTACCGCTCGACCGCCGCCGCAAACTCAGGACTGTCCATTCCTGCAGTCGACTCCCGAATACTCATCACCAGCTTAAATAGAGGTTCCGCTTTTTCGTTCTGGCCCTGCCCCGCATAAAGTTCCGCCAGGCTGTTCACCGTCGTAGCGACGTCCGGATCGTCGATTCCTCGTGCCGTTTCTTGAACATCCAAGGCTTTCTTCAGCATCGATTCGGCCTGCCCGTCGTGCAGATTCCGGTACATCTCGCCCATCTGGGCCTCGACGGTGGCCGTCTTTGGACTCTTATCGCCCAGTTGCTTCTGATAGATCTTGAGCGCCCTCTGCAGGAAAGGCTCAGCCAGGTTATACTTCCCTTCGGCAACCAGCACGGAACCAACATTCAGATTGGAGTTAGCGACGTCAATGCTCGCCGGGTTACCGCCCTTATCGATAAACTCTGCCGCCCGCCGGAAGGCCTTCTCTGCATCCGGAAGCTTGTTCTCCGCCCGATAGACCAGCCCCAGACTGTTGATTGTCGGTCCCAGCCGCGGATCGTTAGGACCAATCAACTCGAGTTCTCTCACTGCGGCCACGAAAGCGGCTTCCGCCTGGGCATAGTTCTGACGTGCTGCAGCTTGCAGCGCGATGTCCATATCGTGCGTCCAGTTCGCCTCATCGGCGAAAACTACGGCTTGAGACCCAAGCGCCAGACAAACTGCTGCACGGAGAAGCCTGTTACCCATATCTCTACGGTAAGGTATCGAACATCCGGAGGTCTATAGCGAAGTAGTATACGTCTACAGTCTCAAGCCGACCCAAGAATATATTCGTTCCGGTACGGTGGGGACGCGAACCGCTCTCCAACCTACGCTTGTCCGGTCACCGGCCCTTGCCGGTTTTCGGCTCGGGTGGGCGGACAGGGTACTTCATGTTCAAGCTTTCGAGCGCATCCACGATGATTTGTGACACAGCCAGGTCACGGAACCATTTCTTGTTCGCCGGTATCACATACCAGGGAGCGTCTTGAGTGCTGCACTTCTCCAGCGCATCCTGATAAGCCGCTTGGTAGTCGTCCCAGAACTCGCGCTCCCGGGCGTCCGCGGGTGAGATTTTCCAATTCTTATTCGGCATGTCCTTACGCGCTTCGAAACGCCGCGCTTGTTCGTCTTTGCTGATGTGCAGGAAGAACTTCAGCAAAACCACCTGGTTCTCAACCAGCAGTTCTTCAAAATCGTTAATCCGCCCGTAGCGCGATTTCCAAACCTTTTCGGGGACCATCTTGTGGACCCGCGTCACCAGCACATCTTCATACTGTGAACGGTTGAAGATTCCGATGTAACCTTTCTGCGGAACCGCTTTATGTATTCTCCAGAGGAAGTCGTGCGCGGCTTCCTCCGCGGTCGGGACTTTGAACGAAGTGACCGCGCATCCAGCCGGGTTGACCCCGGACATGACGTGTTTAATGGTGCCGTCTTTACCGGCGGCGTCCATGCCTTGCAGCACGATCAGCAGCGCATGTTTCTGTTCGGCGTAGAGCAGATCGTGCAAGTCTACTAGTTTTTGCGTGTTCTTTAGCTGGATCGCTTCGGCGATGTCTTTATCAGGAACATGCGCAGTGTCCTCGGGATTGCGTTCCCGGAGACGGAACTTTTTGCCTGGCTTGACTTGGAATCGTTCACGGAGATCGTTTTTCATTGAGTGTTCTGCCAACCTTTTCGCCTGCTGAACGTATTATGCACAGGGAACCCAAGTGCGCGGAACATTTTTTGTGAACAAATTGTCCTGAAAATCAGTCTTAGTACAGAGTGGATCACAATGTTCCAATGCGGCGCGGGGTGGAGTCGGACGGAGAGGCGACACGTGTGTGCTGTTCCCTGCACCCGGCATGGATCGAGTTCATCCGGTTCTGCCGCCAGATGCAGCACGGCGAGATTGATCAGCTCAAGATCCAGGATGGCTTACCGCTGCTGGCCCAAACCGTAAGACAGAAAGTAAAGTTTACCAAGTAGCTATTTAGCTCACAGCATCACCCGGCTGACCAGACCACTGGAGGCCGTCGCGAAAAGCGCTCAATGCTTTTCACGGCGGCCTTTTTTGCGTTTGGGCCGGTCAACGTTTGGAGGTCTCATGAAGTCATTGTCGATTCTTTTCCTGTTCACGTTGGCGACCCCGGTGCTGCACGCCGCCGTCGATCCGATACCTGCCATTGGAGTTCCCGCCGACGGCGCGTGGGGTCTGGCTGCAGTGCAAGCCCAGACGCTATTCCGGCAGCATAAGCTTGCTGAAGCCGCCGAGGCCGCGAAACGAGCCCTCCGGATTGCCAAACACGATGGCGACTCGAACAGTCACCTGGCCGCCAGTTATCACCAACTCGGTAACATTTATCGCGATTGGGGACATTGCACCGCGGCGAAGGCTAACTATTCGCATTCGATCGCTGTGTGGGAGAAGCAGCCAGGAGCGAAACCCCAGTATGTCTTCAATTCCATCATTGGCCTGCTGGGCACTTTGTGCGAATGCGACCAGTTTGCCTTAGCCGAAAAGACGTTTCGGGCGTATGAGTCCACGTTGCAAAATTCCCGGTCAGGCCCGCTGGATGAGATGCAGTTGGTCTCGATGCGGGCTACCATCTCCCGGGCACGCAAGAACTATGTGCAGGCCGAAGCTTACTATCGTCAGGCGATCAGTTTGCTGGAACAAACGCCCGGCAGCAATCCTTCTCAAAGCGAGGAGGTGCGGGTCGATCTGGCGGCGGTTCTAGACCAACAAGGCCGTCACGCCGAATCGCTGGCCGAGTCCGATCACGTGATCGCCTTCCTCGACCACTCTCAATCCCCACGCGCTGCCACTCTGGTGGCGTCCCTCAATAATGCCGCCTGCTCGCTCGCCGACCTGGGCCGCAAAAAAGAGTCCGAGCTCATGTTCGAGCGCGCTCTGTCCGCGGCCACTGAGGTGTTCGGTCCAGACAGCCGGTTCGCCGCGAAAGTCATGCTGAACTATGCCCGCGTTCTGCGCGAGAACAAGGAAATTGCCGCAGCCGAGGCGATGCAGAAAAAGGGTTCCCAAGCGTTCCGCCGCGCCGTGATCCGGGATAATGCCACGGTCGATATAGGAGATTTGTGAGACAAACCCTACCGCCAACAATCGGTTGCCGATCCGCGCCCGCAAATCACCGCGGCGTTATGTCCCTCGCCGACCCTCGATCCTTCCGCAGCGCTGATCACCTGGGATTTGGATCCCACCGCCGCTCGAGTTTTCTCAATAGACACTGCGGTCGACTCTTTTGCTACCCTCCGGATAATGGGTCCTGCCATCCAACGAATCGAGGCAGGAACGTCCCGGCTCAGCGCTATGACCTCTTCTTCTACGTAAACTCCGCCGTCTCGCTCCTCCATCCGGGATAAGCTGGTGAGCCGCCAAAGGTATCCATGGCCCTGGTCCGGCGGCAACTTGTGTTCGTCAGCTTGTCCATAGTCATCGATTTCCTGCAAGCGAATTACCCGAGTCACGCTATACCATCGCATGTCATCCAGCCGGGAATAGGTGGACTCGAACTCGCCTTCCAGAGCTGTCTTGCTAAAGAATGTGGGACTCCGCAGAACCATGGCGAATTGGTCCTCGGTGCCGGTCTGCCGAAGGACGCGCGCGCTGAGGATTCCCGGCTTATAGACATCCTTGTAATGACGATAGTCGCGGGTTACCGAAATTACATCCGTGATCCGCGCATTTGGAATAAACGCCGCTGCGATCCAGTCGTGAATCAATCCGGACGGGATTCGCCGCGGGTTCGTTGGGCATGCCGACCATACGACAATCTCGCCTCCTCGCGTGCGCGTGAGACGATCCGGATACTGGTCCACCCTAAGAAAGGAGCCGTCGCCATGCACCCCCCGTTGCATCGCGAGATAAGCAGCATGCTCATATTCGTTCCACACTTTCAGCGTTTCCGGTTTCAACTCGAGTTCATCGCCGTACAAGGTCGTAATCGCCGTTGCCGCGAATAGTCCCCGAAGCAGTCTTTGCCACACCCCGCGATTTTGTCGATTCCCGTACACGTCTTATGGGGAGCATTTCGAGCGCCAGCGGGTGATCACACACGAAGTTGCGGATGATCATCGGGCCTTGGCAGCCTTATGTTTACCACTTGCGGTAGGGCAGGAACTTTCCGTTGTACGTGACCACGACGCGATCGCCTTTGGGATCAGGAACTTTCTTGATATCCATCTCGAAGTCGATGGCGCTCATGATGCCATCGCCAAACATTTCATGGATTAACGCTTTGAGCGTTGTGCCGTAAACTTGCGTGATCTCGTGGAAGCGGTAGATCAGCGGGTCGACCGGTACGGTGTTACCCAGCGATCCCTTGGTAGGAATAGTTTGCAGCGCCTGGGACACAAAAGGCCCCAGTCCCAGAATCTTGGTAGCCGCTTCCGCTTCGGCGGCGGACATGGTCTGCTGGCCCAGTAGCGCCGACGTCACCCAGACCGTGTGGCGTCCGACGGCGGCAGCGATCTGGTCGAACGTCAGCTGCTTCTCTTCTTTGGCCCTAAGAATGTGTTCGGTGGCTTCCTGCCTGGTGATCATAATCTCTCCTTAAAAAGTGGCGTAAGTGGACCTCGCACACCGGCCCAAACTTGTCCATCTTTCCTTCAACGAGAACGGCGCGAGTTTCACGAGTTTCATAAGATACGGCCCATTATTCCATGTTGGACTCCAATCGTGGTCGCATATTTACGGGGGCCGCGTCTCGAACATGATAAGTTCTTGGCCATGGGCCCATCAACCCGCCGTCACTTTCTGGCCAGTCTCAGCGCCGCTGCCGCGCTTCCCGTTTTTGCCGCTGATCCAGGCGTCGATCCGCTGCTCCGGCGAACCTGGACCGCGCGCTGGATCGCAGTGCCGGGCGCACCACCAACAGATTATGGCGTCTATCATTTCCGCCGGACAATCCAGTTTCCCGGCCGGCCCCAACAGTTTATCGTTCACTTAAGCGGCGACAATCGCTATCAGTTTTTTGTCAACGGGACGCGTGTCATCTGGGGGCCCGCACGCGGCGATCTCTTTCACTGGCGGTATGAAACCATCGATATCGCACCGTGGCTCCAGGCCGGCAAGAACGTCCTCGCCGCCGCAGTCTGGAACTTCGCCGATGTAGCGCCCGAGGCCCAGATCACGATGCAAACCGGATTTCTGTTGCAAGGCCAGGACGTGGACACCGGCCCCGAGTGGAAGTGCGAACGCGATGAGGCGTATACGCTCGTTGGCGTCGACAGCGGCGAGTTGCATGGTTACTTTGCCGCCGGTCCTTGCGATCGTCTCGCCGCGGCGCGGCATTCCTGGGGATGGGAAACGCTCGCGTTTGACGATACGCAATGGAAGAACGCAGTGGTCGTCGCTCCGGCTGCCGGACGTGAGGCTCGCGACGTGCACAGCCGGTGGATGCTGGTCGAACGGCCCATTCCGCCGATGGGAGAAGTTTTTGAACCAATTGGCAAGGTGCGCCGCGCCACGGGCGTGCCTCAGCCGGGGGGCCTTCTCTTCTTAGCCATCCCGGCACGCACTCACGCCACCCTATTGATCGACCACGAGCACCTCACCACGGGTCACCCCGAACTCACCGTGACCGGCGGAAAAGACAGTGTCATCAAGCTCCGCTACGCTGAGACTCTGGTGAAAGTTGTGCCCGGCGGCCGGCGCCTCGTAAAAGGCAATCGCGACGAAATTGAGGGTAAGGAACTCATCGGCTACCACGACGAGTTCATCGCCGACGGCGGAGACCATCGCTCGTTTCGTCCGCTGTGGTGGCGCACGTGGCGATATCTCGAACTTGATATTACGACAGAGGATCAGCCGCTCGACATCAACCGTCTCACCTGTACGCACGTCGGGTATCCCTTCGAACGCAAAGCCGTATTCGACGCCGGCTCCGAAGATATCACGAGGATCCTCGACGTCGGCTGGCGTACGGCCAGTTTGTGCGCCCATGAGACCTACATGGATTGCCCCTACTACGAGCAACTCCAGTATGTCGGCGACACGCGGACGCAGTGCCTGATTTCGGTTTTCAACACCGGCGACACGCGGCTGATGCGCAATGCCATCGACCTGATCAACGACTCGCGTCAAAGCGACGGCGCGACCATGAGCCGCTATCCGTCGCGTCTGGAGCAGTATATTCCCGGGTTCTCCCTCTGGTGGATCGGGATGGTGCACGACTACTGGTGGTACGTCGACGATTCCGGGTTTGTGCACAGGATGCTCCCTGGCGTGCGCGCGGTGCTGAGTTTCTTCGAAGCCTATCAGAAGGAAAATGGATCGCTCAATCGCCTCCCCTGGTGGCGCTATTTCGATTGGGTGCCGTCCTGGCCCAACGGTGAAGCGCCCCAGGAAGAGGATGGCTCATCGGCGCCGTTCGATCTCCTGCTGATGATGGCGTACGGCTGGGCTGCGGACCTCGAAGCCAAACTCGGACTTGCCGCGATGGCGGACGTCTATCGCCGTCGCGAGCAACAGCTCCGGCAAACGGCGCAGCAACTCTATTGGGATGCTGCCCGCCGCATGTACGCCGATACGCCGCGCAAGGAAAAGTTCTCTCAGCATACGAATACACTCGCGGTACTGGGCAACGTAATTACGGAACGCCCCGCGCACGACCTGATGCTCCGCGTTTTAGCGGAGCCGGGTATCGCCCAAGCCACCTTCTTCTTCCGCTTCTATCTTCACCAGGCCGTGCGCCATGTGGGGGAAGGGAATCGCTACCTCGATCTGCTGGACGATTGGCGCGGCATGCTTGATGACGGCCTCACCACTTTCGCCGAATGGGAGGAGCGCCCTGACGATCCGCCGCGCTCGGATTGCCACGCGTGGAGCGCCAGTCCCAATATCGAAATCTTTCGCACCGTACTGGGAATCGATTCCGCCGCTCCAGGATTCAGCCGCGTTTCGATCCGTCCGAACCTGGGCAAGCTGAAGCACGCGCGAGGTTCCGTGCCCCACCCGAAGGGAGCGGTCGAGGTGGATTTCCAGCCGCAAGGCGCCGGATGGTCGGCGGTCGTGGCCTTACCCCCGGGAGTCGCGGGAACTTTCGAAGCTGTCGGAAAGCGCCGGGAACTATCCCCCGGTGTCAATCGATTCCTGTTGGACAGACTCTAGGACGTTTGTGCCCGGAAGCGCCGTAACGTCCATCACGAATACGGCGGCGTATCGCAACTCTAGTCCGCCAGAGCAAACGCCAGAATATCCGAACCGGCAGCGATCGCTACGTACTGCTTCCGATTGAACATATAGGTCATAGGCGATGCCTTCCACAGCGCGCCAGTCTGGAAGCTCCACAACGGCTTGCCTGTCTTCGCATCGGCTGCTACCAGCGCGCCGCTATCTTCCCCGAAGATGACGATCCCGCCCGCCGTGGTCAGCGTGCCTCCCCACGAGAACCCGTAACCGATCTCCGGTAATTCCCACTTCACCTCACCTGTCTGAATGTCCAGGGCGCGGAGTAGCTTCCCTGACTTGTCGTCGCGCGGTATACGCATCGTCCCGCCCAGGAACGAATGCCCTGCCGCCCATTCCTCGGAACGCTTGTAGTAGACGCTGCACCTCTCCAGACTCTGCACATAGAGGAACCCGGTGGCTGGATTGAACGACGGAGAGAACCAGTTAGTGCCGCCTTCCTGGGACGGGCACACCGAGGCTCCCTGGGCAGTCGGCTCGTGATTCGGCAGCTTGACCGGACGCCCATCGGGTCCCACGCCGCTTGCCCACGTCAACTTCTGGACGAATGGTTTCGCCAGTAGCAGCTTTCCATCAGCGCGATCCAATACGTAAAAAAATCCATTCCGATTCGCCTGCAGCAACAGCTTGCGCGGCTGGCCATGCCAGGTCGCATCCACCAGGACAGGCGTCTCCGTCGCGTCCCAATCCCATAGATCGTGCGGTGTCGTCTGGTAGTGCCACTTGAGCTTGCCCGTGCCCGCATCGAGCGCGAGGATGCAGTCGGAATAGAGATTGTCGCCCGCGCGTTCGTCGCCATTGTAGTCTTCGCCGGGATTGCCCGTCGGCCAGTATACGGTGTTCGTCTCCGGATCGAACGTTCCGGTAAACCACGCCGGCGCGCCGCCGTGCTCGATGCCCTTTCCCGTCCATGTCTCCGACCCTGGTTCGCCCGGCTTGGGCACGGTCCAGAATCGCCACGCCTCTTTGCCGGTGGACTGGTCGTATGCCGCCACGAATCCACGCACACCCTGCTCGCCACCTGCCGTCCCGGAGATCACCAGATGATTCACCGCAAGCGGCGCCGATGTCGCGTTGTAATTGATGTGCCAGTCGGCCATCTCGGTTTCCCACAGGATTTCACCGGTTGCGCGCGAGAGGGAGAGCAGGTGCGCATTATCGGTCACCATAAACAGCCGGTCTCCTGTTATCGCAACTCCGCGATTCATACCAGCCCTTGCATTACCGGTGAGTCCTTCGGTCTTAGGGCGCTGAAAATGCCATATCTGGCGTCCGCTGCCCGCGTCGACTGCATAGCATTCATTCGCGCTGGTCACATACATGACACCTTCCACGACGACGGGCGTGGTCTCGAGCGGCGATGTGTTATTCAGCGTGAATACCCACTTAGGCGCGAGATGGCTGACATTGGCGGCGTTGATCTGATCCATCGCGCTATAGCGGTTCCCCTGCGGTTGGCCGTCATAGCTCGGCCAATCCACGCTGGACGTAACTTCGAGCAGCCGCTCGCTTCCCGGTAACCTTCGCAATAGATGAATATGCTGGTCGTCGGTGCGGAACTGCATGTCACCGAAACTCTGGTTGAGGATGAAACCGCTGAGCGTTTTTCCATCGCTCAACTGGATCGTGGCTTTAACCGGCTGCATCATCCCGAAGCCGCGGGCGCGCAATGTGCGAAGAAAGCGAATTATTTCTTTCATCTCCGCGTCGGGGAGTTTGTTGGCCGGCATTCCGCGGGAGGTGATGCCCTCGGTAATCACCTTGGTGATTTCGCTGTCGCTGCGCGCAGCAATACGCCGCGCGATCGGCGGCCCCAGTTCGCCGCCGTTGCCATCGGAGCCATGGCATCCGGAGCAGCGGTCCTCAAACGATTTTCGACCCGCCTCGGGCGCCTGCGCATACAAGCCGCAAACTGGCAAGGCGCAAACCGGCAAAAGCAATAGGAAGATCTTGGAAGCGCACATTTGAGAGTCATTTTATACCGCAACGAGGCTTCTTTGGGGGCTGCCACGGCGTCCGATCCAAATCGCCGCCGTCGCCGGTGCATTTCGCAGCACTCCGGTCGTATGCGAACATTTCACCATATGGGCCGTATGCGGCAGAACCACACCGCGTTCCTGTTGCTGCTGGTTTGCAACTTCAGTTTTGCGCCGCGTGCGCGGGCTTTGCAGCCCGACCCCACTGTGCTTCGGAGGCTGTTCGAGGAGGCACTTCAAAGACGCGAGCACCAGTACGGGATGTTGGATACGCGAACGGCTCGCGCCGCCAGCGATCTCGGGCTATTCTTGAAAGCCCAAGGGGATGAGGAAGGCGCCCGTGTACCACTATGGGAAGCGCTTCGCATCGACGGAGAGGCACTGGGTCAAACCGCCGAAGCGACGCTCGAAGACGCCGCCGAACTCGCCGCGGTCTCTTTACCTGCCGAAGCCGAAGCACTATGGCAACGCGCGGCCGGCAGCAAGCAAGCGAGTCTGGCGGCTCGCGCGTTCGCGGCGTTGGGCGAGTTGCACGAGAACGCCGGCGATCGCGAATCCGCGATTGCATTCTATCGCCGTGCTCTCGAAAAGGAGGAAGCAGCCGGCGGACCAGCAAGCGCGCGCGTGGCTGTTCGATTAAATTCTCTGGCGCTCGCGACAGGCCCTGAACGGGGAATCCCGCTACTCAATCGGGCACTCGAAATCGACCGTCGCGTGTGGGGAGAGCGTCATCCGGAGACCGCGACCACCGAAACCAACCTCTCAGGTCTGTTACTGGCCGCGGGACGTACGACGGACGCCGTGCGCATGGGACGGCTGGCGCTTACCGCATTCGACGCCACACTCGGAAGTGATCATCCGCGCACGGCCGCCGCGGCAAGCAACCTGGCTGATGCTTTACGTGTCCAAGGCGATCGTGCCGGAGCCGAACGTCTGTATCGCCGCGCCCTCGATATCGACGAGCGCGCCTTTGGCCCCAGACATCCCGAGACCCTCACCGACGTTCGCAACCTGGCCGAATTCCTTCGCGAAACCGGCCGCGCCGCCGAGGCCGACCAATTAGAACGTCGATGACAGAGTTCAGCAACTGCACAAGTTGCCGGCCGACCCGTTTTTTGTGGTCTGCCCTAGCTTAGGTAGAGTTACGCGGTAACCAATTAGCGCGCCGGCCACATCGCATCGGCGGGTGTGTACACGGCAATGCGATGGTTGGCGAAGGCAAGGTTCGGCAGCGGCCGGACGGCGGGCATGTGGCACCCGGCACAGGGCCGGCCTTGTGTCGCGCGCGTATGACGAGGCGAAGCATGGCACTTGCCGCAGGCCGTATCGTAGGCCGCGAGATTCTGCTCGAGCGGCGCGTGCGGATTGTGACAGGTGAAACAGTTCAGGCTACCGTCGCTCTTGCGAAAGCACGCGCTCACTGCCAGCATCAACGGCTGATGGCGGGCGTTCCAGGGATTCCGTAAATCCGTGGCGCTGCCCGCGGGAGTAGGCATCCGGTGACAGGCGCCGCAAAGATCGTCGATCTCAGTGGCGGAGAGACGCGACGGATTGCGCGGATGGACCTGCTGCGGTTCGCGCACGTGGGCTGCCGAGGGACCATGGCACACCTCACACCGCACACCGGTTTCCTGCGAGACGATCGTTTCATCAGCAGGCGAAACACTGACCGGACCGGTGGAATGGCAAGAGAAACAGCGGAGCATTGCGGCGGAAGGATCGAAGATCCGATATCGTACCCCGGCGGAATTCCGATGACCCGGCGTCAGCGCCATGCCGTTTAGTTTGCGATACCAGCTCTCACCCAGTTCGAGATAATTTTCGCCGTCCACCCGGCTCACGAAAGTGATGGCTTGCAACCCGGCGCCGAAGGCCCATTCGCCGGGTTGCGACGGTTTCGATCGCTCGAGTGCACGGGCATGGGCGCTCAACGTCTGCGACGCGAACTCACTGGGATGGCATGGCCGGCAAGCCGCCGCGCCGGCATAATCGGATGCGGCGGCAGTGCCAGGCAGAAAAGGAATCAGCAGCAGGCCCGCTACTGATATCACCAGCCTCAGAAAAGAATCTTCCCCGAGAACTGGATCTGCCTGCCGTAGGTGCCGGCAGCCTCATCGATCGACTTTCCGAAATTCGCGTTGGTCGGCGAGGTAATCGGGTTAGCCGGCGTTAGCGTGTTCACCAGATTGAAAGCGTCGACACGCAGTTCGAATTTCACCCTCTCGACGATCGCAAACTGCTTGGCGAGCGCCATATCGATATCGACGAAACGCGGTCCCAGCCAATTTGAGTACTGCGTGGGGTTGGTCGCTTCGGTGAAAGAGGGCAGCACCGACACCACGCTGGTGTTGAACCAATGGCCCCTCGTCGGATTGGAGATCGCCGGGTCCCCTGTGACGACCACACAGGAGCAACTCGCAATGGGCGCGGAATTCAAAGACGCTCCCACGTAGTTGCTCGCACCGTTCGCGGTGGTCGACGTCACACCGAATCGCAATGGCACGCCGGAATTGTAAGTGTATAGGCCGCTGAGCACCCACCCACCGAGCGCGTAGTCCACGAAGCGGTTGGCGTTCGACATATACTTCCGGCTCTTGCCGAATGGAAGTTCGTAGACCATAGCGGATGTGAGGCGGTGATGGGGTGTCTGGGTTGGCGTCCAGGTGAACTGGTGCAGATACTCGGCCAACGGGTCGTAATACTCCTGATCGGTTTCGCGATTGTAGTTATACGCCAGAATGAGATTGAAGCCGTTGGCGAAAGGCCGGCGCGCCGAGATCTGCAACGACTTGTAGCGGTCGCCGCGCCCGCCGATCAACCCTTCCCACAGAGGGCCATACTGCGGATAGGGCGTCAATAACTGGCTCACCGGAACATTCGCCGTCGTTCTCAACTGGCCCGGCATCAAATTCGCCGGCAGCAGGTTGTAGAAAGGATTCGGTACCGATGCGTTAGTCGCATTGCCGTTCTGGAAAGCGATTCGCGGATCGGCCAGGTTGAGGTTCTGTGCATAAGGCAGATCGTGGCTCAGGTTGACGAAAAATGTCGCGTCGAGCAAAATCTGAGCGGGCAACTGCCGCTGCAGACTTACGTTGATGCGATCGTTTACACCCGGCTTGAAGTTGGGATCGAAGAACTGCGCGCCCCCGGAGGTATCGCCCAGTTCTGTGTAGCGGCCGAGCGAGTTACCTGTCGGCGGGACCACTCCGCCGGGGAACGGATTCGAAAGTGTCGCTTGAGGTATGCCGACGAGCGGTGCAATCACAGTGGACTGCGCCGAGTAACCGGGATAAGGCACGCTGCCCAGGATATTTAAACCATCGGTTAGCGTGGCGGGAACGATGAACCGCGCCCAACCGGCTCGTAGCGCTGTCTTATCGTTGATTTTGTAGGCAATGCCGAGACGGGGCTCAAAAAGGAGCATCGGCGGATTCCACGAATCGGGGCTGCTGGAACTGGTGAAATTCCATGCGCCGTCGTAAATCGGCGCCGACGTACGCAGCGCGAGCGCGGCCGCGGGCAATGTAGGAGTGTTCGCGCCCGAAAGTTCGGGGATGGGATTCGTCAGATTCATCGCGGCGCTCAGCCGGTGCTGCGGATCCTTCAATCCGGAGAAGAACTCGTAACGTAAACCGAAATTGAAGGTCAGGCGCGAATTGAACTTAAAATCATCCTGCACGAAAGCGCCGATAAAGTTGTTACGCGGCTGTTGAATGGGAATCTCATATGCCGAGGTGTTGTTATCGAGCGCGCCCAAAAGGAACGTCGCCCAGGCGTTGCCGCTCAGGTTGGTATTAGGGTTGTTATAAGTGTTGGCGGTGAGCGCTCCGTTGAACTGGAAGTTGGCGAGTTCCGGGCGCGCGGCATTCACGTTCTCGCGCCGGTATTCGCTTCCGAACTTCAGGTAATGACGGCCGATGTTCTTCGAGATCTTACCTTCCAGGTTCCAGGAGTTCGGCGTCTGGTACCAGTAGCTCGTAACGCCCAATGCGGTTCCCGAACCCTGGTTAATAGTGAAGCCGGGCAGATAGATGTGCGGCAGCGTCGTGATATAGGACGAGTACCAGGTACTATTGGGCCAGTAGCTCGCGAGATCGGAGGCCGTAAGGTTGCGGTTGGGATATCCGAAAGAATCGTTGATGCTGTTATAGGCGCCATGAATATCCAACACGGTGGTTGCGTTGATCGTGTATAAAGCATCGCCTGACACGGTCGTCGCGTTGCGAATCGATCCGTAGAGAGGCAGCAGCGCGGAACCGCCCGTATAGTCTTGGATAGCCTCGGTGGTGCGCAGCATGTTAAAGCGTCCAAAAACTCTCCACTTATCGGAGATGTTGTAATCCACCCGATCCATCGTGTTCCAGTAAGGATAAGGATCGGCGTAGCCGGCCTGGAAATTGTTGGCCAGGGTAGGCCCGGATCCCGGATTGTTAGGCTGCCACAATTCGCCCATGATTTTGGCCGCCGTCGGATCGATACGCGAAGTGGGAATGGTGTTATTGGGGAAAGGCGTGCGAGTCACGGTGTTCCCGTTCGTGACGGTTGTCCAGGGATCGTAGATCGTATCCAGCGCGCTCTGGGTATTCAGGCTTTGCGAGAAATTGCCGGTGCGTTGGGCCGCGGTTGGCAGCGTGTCGATAATCGACAGCGGACTGCTGATCCGCATGCCTTCATAGGCAAAAAAGTTGAAAAGCTTGTTACGGATGATCGGGTGCCCGATGGTGCCTCCCCACGTGCTCTGGCGGGTATTGTTCGCGGCGCCTGTGACCCTGTCAGCCATGGCATTGAGGTCCGGATTGCGGCCGACGAAATAGGCGGTGCCGTGGAAAGCATTGGTGCCCGACTTCAATTGCATCGCGAGCACGCCGCCGGCGCTGTGACCATACTCGGCATCCACTGAGTTCTGCTGCAGGTTCACTTGCTCGACGGCATCCGGTGGTGGAGTGTAGCTCGACTTCTGCGCAGTCATGGAAGGTGAACCGTCGAGCAGGATATCGTTTTTGTCGTTGGTGTTCCCGCCCGCATCGAACTGCGAGCCTGCCCAGAAATGGAACGGCTCCTGTTGCGTGGTCGACGTCAGCACGACCGCGGGATTCAGTTCGACCAGCAGGTATGGGTTGCGGCTGATCAATGGCACCGTGTTGGCCATCTTGGTGTCCACCGTGGTCGACATGGTCGAGGAGTTGAATTCGACCGCGACGGGTGTGGCCTCGACCGTCACTGCGTCACGCGCACTGCCGACGGAAAGGGCCGCGTTGACGGTCACGTCGCCGAGTGCCTCGACAAGCACATTCTTCTGTACAAACGAACGGAAACCGGGGAGATCCACTTCTACGCTGTACATGCCGGGGATCACGGCTTCGAACAGGTACTGGCCGCTGGCGTTGGAGTGTTGGAGCGTTCGGACGCCGGTATCATTATTGAGCAGAACGACTAGAGCGTCCGCAATAACAGCCCCCGAGGAATCTTTGATAATACCCTGAACCTTGCCGCGCGTATCCTGCCCGAGCAGGGCGACTGCAAGAAAAGCAATCAGAGCGAGAAACACACTTCGCGATAGACTAATCATGGTCCCTTTGCCTCCTTGGCTAAACCGGTCAAATTGTGAGACGGTTGGCGATAGTCTACCAAAACGCAAGAACGAGTGAAAGGGGACCCCGCTGATTGACACTCGTCGGCCATCCTGCCTGAAATACTGGCTGCCAACGCGTCGAACGAAAGCCAGGTAACTGGCGAGGTTATCTCTCAGCCGCGATCAGTGAGAACCGCAGCGTCCGCGATGTTGCGCCTCTTGTCTCATCCAGAAACCGTACCGACTATTGAGTTAAGATTGGTGATGATTTCGCTTGGTGTCCAACCCGGTACAAGACGAATCGACTCGTCTCCCTCGCGGCGGGAATTGACATCGCTAAGACAAAAGGAGTCTCTAATGTTCCGTCTTCTAAACATCGCGTTCCTTCTCAGCCTGATGACCGGCTCTAATCCGGCAATCGCCCAGGCTCCGGCCGCCGCCCCACGCCCGGCGCGCCCGACTCCGCCGACGCGCGATCCCAACACACCCGGTTATGTCACGGCGAAGGAATTACCTGATGGCGCCAACGCTCCGGCGAAGGCTGACGGAAACTTCATCCTTGGTCCCACCCACAACCCCGCGCCGGAAATGACCGCGCCAGACGGCCTGCCGCAGGGGGCGGTCTCCACCTTCACCATGGAATCGGCCGACAGCAAGTTCTATCCGGGCATCGCCCGCGAGGCCGGCACCTTTGGCAGGCCGGATCCAGCCGACCCGAACAAGCTGGTAGTCAACAGCCACCCCGCTCCTTACACTCGCCGGGTGACTGTGTATGTCCCTAAACAGTACGTCGCCGGCACGGCCGCGCCGTTCATTGTCGGGGCCGACGGACCTGACAAGGCGTTGTTCACGGCCCTGGACAGTCTGATCGCCCAACATCGCGTCCCCGTGATGATTGCCATCTCGATCAGCAACGGTGGGGGCGACGCACAGGGAAGCGAACGTGGCCTGGAATACGACACCATGTCCGGACTGTACGCGGAGTTCGTCGAGAAAGAAGTGCTGCCTCTCGTGGAGAAGCAATACAACGTGAAACTGACCAAAGATCCCGAAGGTCGCGCGACGATGGGCGGTAGCTCCGGTGGCTCGTGCGCCTTGATCATGGCGTGGTACCACCCGGAACTCTACCACCGCGTTCTCACCTACTCGGGTACCTATGTCAACCAGCAGTGGCCGTCGAATTCCGAGACTCCCCACGGCGCCTGGGAGTTCCATGAGCACCTCATCCCCAACAGCCCGGTTAAGCCGCTCCGCATCTGGATGGAAGTCGGTGACAGGGACAATCTAATTACGCGCGACAACTTTCACGACTGGGTTCTCGCCAACGAGAACATGGCCAAAGTGCTGGCCGCGAAGGGCTATCATTATCAGTTTGTATTTGCGCGTAACGCCGGACACACCGACCGCACCGTGAAGCAGCAAACCCTGCCCGAGGCCCTGGAGTATATATGGCAGGGTTACCCGATTGCGGGGGCGGGAAATTGATTTGAGTAAGTGCACCGGCGGGACATGCGGCAATAGCCCTGTCTTTCGAGAACGCTTCTCCGGCGCGTGTCCGCTAATCAGGATAGCTTCCGGATTAACTCTTTGATCTCCGCTTGCTCGCCTTTGCCCGGGCTGTTCTGCAACGCCAGATCCAGTTCCTTCAGCGCCGCGGCTTTATCGCCTTTTCGGGCGAGCGCCAAGGCGTAGTGATAGTGATACGTCGCATTGGTCTGTACCTTCTCTACCAGCTCCTCAAAGATCTGAGTGGCGCTGTCGACCATGTTCTTCTGCAGATAAACCCAGCCGAGCGTATCGAGGATGTCACTCGAGTTCGGCATCTGACGCCTGGCCAGTTGAACCAACCGCAGCGCCTCATCCAGATCGCCACCCGCTCTTGCGATGCTATAGGCAGCGTTGTTCATGAGCAGCGCGTTCCCGGGGTCGATTTTGAGGGCGTGTTTATAACACACCAACGCTTCCTGCGGTTTGCCCGAAAGATCGTAGGTGACCGCCAGACTGGTGACGTAAGCGGCATTGCCCGGTGCGAGTTGCGTGGCTTTTTTCAGGTTCTCAATCGAATGCGGAAGATCC
The DNA here is from genome assembly GCA_963747535.1 of Terriglobia bacterium. Classification (GTDB taxonomy): domain Bacteria; phylum Acidobacteriota; class Terriglobia; order Bryobacterales; family Bryobacteraceae; genus CAVVFX01. The sequence continues at coordinate 11,797 of CAVVFX010000019.1, read as the reverse complement.
TCCTTGATCTGATAAACCCCTGCGATGCGGGCATAGGTATCGGCTTGTTCCTGCGGAGTTTCCTGGTACTTCTCCAGGATGGACTGATAATCCGCCATCGCCTTGTCAAACTGCCGGGTCCGAACTTCAGTCGCGGCCAACTCCTTGCGCAGATCGCCGCGCTGCGGATACTTCTCCACCTCCCCGGCGATAAGCTGCAAGGCTTTTTCCGGTTCCTTTAAAGCCAGTTGGATCTCGATCTGGCCCCTCAGTGCCTGAATGTTGGAAGGATCCATGTCGTAGGCCCGGACGAAGGCTTTCGCGGCTTCCGGATATTGCTTCCGTTGCGCATCGGTGCTTCCCAATTCGATCAGCACTTCGGTGTCGTTCGGATTGTTCACCAGGAACCTGGCAAGTAGGTCCGCGGCCGCATCCGGCTGTCCCGTCAGCCGGTAAACTGCGGCGGCGAGCATGGTTGCCAGTCCGTTTCCAGGTTCCGACCTGATCAACTCCTGTGCGATCCTCAAAGTCGTCGCCGGCCCGCCGCCGCGTAGCGCCACTTGGGCCACGCCCAACCTGGCCGGCGCATCACCCGGGCGCAGCTTGAGTGATTCCTGGAACTGTTTCAGAGCTTTGTCGAGATCCCCTTTGGCGAAGTAGGCGCGTCCCAGCACGAAGTGCGCCAGATAGTCGTCAGGCTGGGCGGCAGCCACGGTCTCCAACTCCCGTATAGTAGCTCCGGAGTTGTCTTTCTCGCGGTCCATTCTGACTTCCATTCGCGCCGCCGCCCCGACGATCTCTATGCCATGGCGCGTGTATAGCTTGAACCCCCCGGCGCGAACTGCGAGATCATAGCGGCCGGGCGTCATTTGCGGAAACACGTATTCGCCGGCCGGATTTGAGGTGGACATGAGCGACGCGCCGGTCAGCGGGCTCGTCAGCGTCAGTCTCGCGTCCGGCACCGCAGTTTCCCATCTATCGACTACGCTGCCGGCCATATCCACACTCTGCCCGTGCGCCGATACTGCCAGCGCTATTAAACTCCCCACCATGACGGGCGTACGACCGATTCTCACCACAACCTCCCGTTCCTGCTTCGCGAGTTCCGATTATAGCGCCGGGTGGAAACATGCGCCTACATTGGTTCACGTCGTGACGGAGGCGTTACCGGGAAACTCCGCGCTTCAGCTACTGAGTGGTGAAGGCGTAGAGTTCGTTGTCGGCGGCCACGAAGATCCGGCCGTTGACCGCTATGGCGGTTTGGAAGTGCTGCACGTTGCTCATTTGGTCGTCCGGTCCTCCGCCGGCGAACAGCACGTCTCCATTTTCCCCGTTGAAGGCGTGCAGTTGATTGGTGTCTTCGGCTCCTATGGTCCACACGATCGGCTGCGAAGTGCCATCGGTGGTGGTCACGATCGGTAATCCGCCGCCCAGATCGTTGGCGCACCATGCAACCGTGAGGGTCGGTGGTGCAGTGGCGCCGATCCGCAGGGCGATCAGGTCCCCGGGAACACCCGGACAGCCGGTGCCGATATCCGTGGAGTGGAAGACCACGTATGAGCCGGAGGCGGCGGTAAATGCAGCAGCAGCATTGATTATCGATCCAACGGAGACTTGCGCACTCTGCAAACCCTCGCCGGAGATTCCGTCACCGGTTCCCAGACCGCCGAGGTGCTCGCGGTCCAACAGGTAGGCAACGCCGTTCTTTCCCAGGGCGACTGCCAGATGCGAGGGTGTTGCACCCGGCACGTCGATCAGCACGGGTCCGGAACCACCGAGATCCAAATCGTATTCGTCGAGGTAAAGCCAGTTGGAAGGTGCAAAGTAGTCGTCTGGATTGCCCGAGAAGGTTGCCCCACGGCCCAGCCGGACAATGGCTTCGCCCCCCGACCAGACATTCGCACCGCCGGTGTTGCCGGTCGCGGCAAAGATGGCTCTCCCGTCCGTCGCCACGCCGCCCGGCGCCCAGATGCCGCCCGCCACTGCCCCGGTCGCCCAGCCTGTCGCCTGGGCTGGATTATTTACGGGCACCGCGACCACCCAGCCGTGGTAGTTGCCGCAATCGCCGGCGTGGCCCCCGTAGGGGACGTAGAGGATGCCGTCGTGCAGCAGGAGTGCGCCGCGCTGGTTCTGAAACGTCGAGTCGAAAGAAATCCCCTGGAAACTCACGCTGGAAAGATCGAGTGGCCAGCCGGGAAGTGTCGAGCCATCGTCCAGGGACAGCGCGAAGATCCGGTGCAGTTTGGTGCCCCCGTTGTCAGGGGTTGTCATGGCATCGGCATAGAGGATGCGGTTGGGCAAATCCAGCACAGGAGTGCCGGTAATGCCGAGCGGATCGATGTCGCCGCAGGGAAGTTGCGCAAGGGGAACAGGGGTGCCGAGAGTGCTGGTCCAGATTTGCGAGCCATCCGACGCGTCAAGGGCCAGGACGATATTCTGCTCGGTGACCACGATCAGAGTGCCGCGGCCGCCCGGACCTTTCGACACGTAGAGGGGTTGGGCATAAGTCGGACCGGGGATCGGAGCGTAGAAGGTGAGATCGCGATGCATGAAAGGCGCGGAGTCCCGGGTGATGAGCGGTTCGACGTACAGACCATCCCGTGCGCCGTTGAGGTGATGTTGGAGCACGTCCTGGGCCAGTAGAGGAGAGATCAGGAGAATCAGCGGGAGGTATGCGGATTTCATCGAGGTCGATTGCTCCTTTCTGAAGTGCGGGTCGTCGCCGCTGGTCAAAGTATAACCGCTCCACGGGAACGCGGCATGGCCGGATTCGAGCAATGTGTTGTGTTTAACTTGAGCAATGAAGGAGCGATATTCTGGGCGCGAGGACCCTGTCGACCTCCGGAATACAATTGAGGGGAATCAGTCTTACCGGTTCGCCAGAACACTCCAGCCATGACTGCCACTACGACTGCTGTCCCGAGGGCTTACGACGACACCGAACCGGGCGGTATCAGCCACCAATCTCGCCAGGCGTACCTCCAGCACCTCGCCGAATCACCGGCCGCCAAACCCTGGTGGTCCGCTGTCATTGTCACAGCTGGGTCTCACGCCCAGGCCGAACTCTATCGCCGCCAGATCCGTGATCGCTCCGAGCGTGGCTACCTGCCGCGCAATGTCTCCTGGCAGGTCGTACCCGATCCGGAAGGCCGCCACATCGGTAGCGGCGGAGCCACTCTGAAGGCTCTCCAGTCTCTGGGCCAGTCCGATCCCGGCTGGTGGGCCCGTAACCGGGTCCTCATCATCCATGCCGGAGGCGAGTCCCGCCGCCTGCCGGAGTACAGTCTCACTGGAAAGCTCTTCGGCATCCTGCCCGAGCGCACACCCTGGGGCGCGAACAGCACCGTCTTCGACGAGACCCTCGCGCTCTCCACGCTCTGGCTGGAGCGCTTCTCCTGCGGCCTCGCCGTCTCGTCCGGCGATGTCGTATTGACCTTCGACTCCGCCGGCCTGGACTGGGAGCGTCCCGGTGTCGCCGGTGCAGCCATCTCCCAGCCCACCGAGGTTGGCTCCCGGCACGGTGTCTACGTCCTCGACGAGCACGGCCGGGTCTATTCCTTCCTGCAGAAGCCCACCGCCGCCCAGGTACAGGCCGCCGGCGGGATGCTGCCGGACGATCACGTTGCGCTCGATACTGGCCTGCTCCACTTCGACCCCCACCTGTCCGCGGCCCTCTCCCATCTGGCCTCCTCCTTACCCGGGATCCCCTTCCTCGATCTCTACAAGGACTTCACCCTCCCCCTCACCGGTGAGGCGCTGTGCGGCTTACCCGAACTGTCCGCCCTGTTGCAGGGCGTCCCGTTCCAGTGCTCGCTGGTCAAAGGTACCTTCACCCACGTCGGCACCACCTCCCACTTCCGCCGGCTCTTCAAAGGCGGTGTCGTAGACAGCATCCTGGCCGAGGGAAGCGAGCTTGGCCCTGGTGCGCTCGTGATCGAGTGTCATTCCAAAGAGCCCGTCCGGGCCGGCGCCGGCGCCATCGTGCACGGCTTGACCGCTGCGTCCGGTCCCATGACCGTTGCCGAGGATACTGTTGTCCACGAGGTCCCGGTGCGACTGCCGGATGGCCGGCGCGGCTTCGTCGTCCGTACTTACGGAGTGGAAGACGACCCCAAGACCCCCACGTGGTTCGGTCGGCCGATCCTGGAAGTCCTCAAGACCCTCAATCTCGACCCCGATGCCGTCTGGCCCGGCGTTCCTGAACCCGAGCGCTGCCTCTGGAACGCCCGGGTCTTCCTCTTCAACAACCACACGCTCCCCCTCCTGTCTCTAGCCACTAGCACCGAGTTCGCGGATGCCGAGGCCCTTGCCGAGGCTCGTGACCGCCGCCGCGACGCGAACTGGCTCGCTTCAGCCGTCGCATTGGCGCGCGCCGAGACCGACGTGCGGCCGCTGCTGCTCCACTCACCCGGCATCAGCGCTCTTGCGGAAACTGGCCGCACGCTGAGCGCCGAAGCCGCCTCGCTCGATGCCGGTTCCCCGTCCGAAGCGGCCAGCCGCCATTTTCAGGCCAGCCTCTTCTACGACCAGGCCGGGCTTGCCGAGAAGTCTGCCGGAGCCCGTTCCGCGGCCTTCGCGTCCGTGCAGAAAGCGGTAGCCGCGCGCACCCGTTCCTCATTCGTGCCAGGCTCCATCGGCCGTGCTCGACGCACCGCATCCGTCACAGTATCCGCTCCCGCGCGTATCGATTTTGGCGGCGGATGGTCCGATACACCGCCATTCTGCCTCGATTGGGGCGGCACAGTCTTCAATATGGCCATCACGGTAAATGGTGAGTACCCCATCCGCACCATCGTCCGTCCGATGTCCGAGCCCGTCATCCTTCTGGCCTCTTCCGAAGCGACCGAATTGCTGACCTCGGAGAGTCTCTTGTCCACCCCCGATGTGGCTTCCCCGTTTGCAATCCATCGTGCCGCCCTCCAGATGCTGGGTTTCGTGCAACCTGGTGAACCGATCGCCGGCCTCGAGATTCGTACGGAAGTGAATCTGCCTATGGGCTCCGGCTTAGGCACCAGCAGCGTCCTCGCCGCTACCGTTGTCAGGGCCCTCCTTGCGATGCGAGGGGAGGACATCGGCGTGCAGGATCTCTCGGATCTGGTTCTGGCGCTGGAACAGTTCATGACTACTGGTGGAGGGTGGCAGGATCAGGTCGGAGGTGTCTATCCAGGCGCGAAGTTGACCATGACCGGCCCCGGTCCCCGCCAGCGCCTGCGCGTGGAACCAGTTCCGTGTCCTGAAGGATTTCAAGAGCGGTTCGTCCTCTATTACACCGGAATTCGTCGCATTGCGAAGGACCTGCTGGCGCAGGTTGTGGGCCGTTACCTCGCGCGTGAAGTTCAGGCCGTACAAGTGCTGCACAGCATCAAGACGCTGGCCGTAGAGATGGCGTACGCGATGAGGGAATCCGACTGGGATTATCTCGGCAGTCTGCTCGATCGTCACTGGCAGCTCAACCAGATCCTTGATCCGCACACCACCAACGCGCCGATCAACACGCTGCTCCAGCAGGTGCGCCCCTACATCTCGGGAGCCAAACTGGCCGGCGCCGGCGGAGGCGGTTTTCTCATGCTCCTCGCGAAGACACCCAGTGAAGCCCGGAATCTTCGGGCCTTACTGGCATCCCTTCCCGGCCCGGGAGCCCTTTACGAGTGGGAGACGGCGCCATCGGGTCTGCATTTGGAACAGGACCGCTAACTGTATGGGAGGTCCTTGTAGAATATTCAGTTGTGGCTGCGATTACTGCCCATCAAAAGTTCAACGCGGCGCTGGAGACGCTGGTCGAGCGTGTAAAACGCGACCGGTCCATCCTGGCCGTGATCCTTTGCGGCAGCCTGGCTCACGACACGGTCTGGGACAAATCCGATATTGACCTGGTGCTGGTAACGATCGACGACAGGAAGACAGCCGATGAATCCCTCGCGCTCTACGCCGACGGGATCAACGTGCACGCGCTACGGGTTTCACGGACGGAGTTCCGCAAGACGGTCGAAGGGTCGATCCGCAGCGGCTTCGAGCACTCCTTTCTCGCCAAGGGGCGCCTGCTTTATACCCACGACGAAACCATCGCCGGCCTCTGTGAGCAGCTGCACGTGATCGGCGAACGCGATATCCAGGTCCAGCTTCTCAATGCGGCCGGCTGTGCGCTGCCGCCGATTTACAAAGCGCACAAATGGTTTCGAACGCGCGGCGATCTGGAATATACGGCGCTCTGGATCCTGTACTCCGCCACTCCCCTGGCCAAGATCGAGGTGCTGGGCGCGGGCCTTCTCGTAGATCGCGAGGTAATTCCACAGGCGATGAAGTTGAATCCCGCCTTCTTCAAAATCATCTACACGGATCTCCTGAATTCCAAGAAGACTGCAAAGAACGTGCAGGCGGCATTAACCTCTATCGACGGCTACCTGGCCGGGCGCGCACAGGAGTTGTTCCGCCCCGTCATCGACTACCTGCGCGAAGTCGGCGAGGCACGTTCCGCGACCGAAATAGAAGATCATTTCAAGCGCAACTTCGGAGCCCACGGAGTGACTGGAGTATGTGAGTACCTGGCCGACCAGGGGCTGATCGGCAAGGCGTCCCTGCCGGTGCGGCTGACCCAAAAGAGTAATGTCGCGGTGGAGGAGTTGGCGTTTTTCTATGGAAGCATTTCGCCAGACCGGAAAGGCGCGCCGGATGTCTGGTAAGGCAACTGCGGCCAAGCCCAAAGCTTCTCCCAGGACGACCATTGCGATTCAGGGCGCGCGCCTCCACAACCTGAAGAATGTGTCGCTCGAACTGCCGCGCGACAGGCTTATCGTGTTCACAGGGCTTTCCGGGTCGGGCAAATCGAGCCTTGCGTTCGACACCATCTATGCCGAAGGACAGCGGCGCTACCTGGAATCGCTATCGAGCTTCGCCAAGCGATTCGTCTCGCAGGTCGCCAAGCCCGACGTGGACTTTGTCTTCGGACTCTCGCCGGTGATCTCGATCGAGCAGAAGACCACTGGAAGCAATCCCCGCTCCACCGTCGGCACGATGACCGATATCGCCAGCTATCTCAACCTCCTCTTCGCGACGATTGCCGAGCCGCATTGTCCACGCACCGGCGAGCGCGTCGCCAGCCGCAGCGCCAATCAGATCCTGGAAGCAATTCTGTCGCTGCCGGACGGCGCTGAAATTGAGCTGCGGGCTCCGGTATTCAAGGTCTACGGCGAGGAACTGGACTTCGTCTTCACCGAGGTCCGGAAGAAGGGCTGCCGGGAGATCGTGATCGACGGTAAGCGCCTGGACATCTCGGACAAGCCTTCCATTGACGAAGACGACGTTCGCGACATGGACGCAGTGGTAGACCGCTTCGTAGTTGGTCCCCGGCACGAGAAGGCGATCAAGGCGGGGATTGCCGCCACGCTGCTGGTGGGCGATGGTCTCATGCGGGTAGAGGTGGTGAAGGGCGCGACCCATGCCGCCAGCCAGGCAGAGACCGAGCGTTTCTACAAGGGACTATGCAGCCCCACGCATCACTTCGTCTACGGCGGGATCGAGCCCGACTATTTCATGTTCAACAATCCGGAGAGCGCCTGCCGGACCTGCGGCGGACTCGGCATTCACAAGATCACGCATCCGGAACTGCTGGTGCCCGATCCGAAGCGCAGCATCCGCGGCGGCTGTTTCGTGCGAGAGGCGTACAAGTACAACCCGGACACCTGGGATGGACGCATCATGTACAGCTTTTCCAAGGCGCTGCGATTCTCGCTCGATACCCCATGGAACAATCTGCCGGACCCGGTGCGCAATGCGATCCTCTACGGCCTGGAGGGGAAGAAACTCGTGATCTCTGTTGCCGCCGGATGCCAAGACCAAGCGGGATGAATTCCGAAGCCACGAAGTCGGCTTCCATGGAATTGCGCGGCGAATCGAGAGGCATTACCGGCGCTACCGGCAGCGCGGCGAAGCCAGTTCGGGGATGGAAGCGTGGCTGGACAAGGTCATGGTGGAGCGCACGTGCCCCGATTGCAACGGAGCACGCCTTCGCGCGACGCGGCTGCTCTTTACCGTCGCGGGCAAGACCATCCACGATGTGGGGAACCTCCATTTCGACGAACTACACGCCTTTCTCGGCAGCCTCAAGCCTTCAGGCCGGGGTGGCGACGCGGGCCGGCAGGTGCTGAACGAGATGCGCGGGCGTCTGGAACTGCTGTTAGGGATCGGCCTGGACTATTTGAATCTCAATCGCCGCTCCGGGACGCTCTCGGGCGGCGAATCGCAGCGGATCCGCCTGTCCACGCAAATCGGTTCGGGTCTTATGGGCATGCTCTACGTGCTCGACGAGCCCAGCATCGGCCTTCACCCCAAAGACAACGTGAAGATGATTGCGACGCTCGAAAGCCTGCGCGATATCGGCAACACGGTAATCGTGGTGGAGCACGACGAAGACACCATACGCGCCGCGGATCACATTGTGGAGATGGGCCCTGGTCCGGGCGTCCACGGCGGACAGGTGGTGGTGCAAGGGACTCTCGACGACTTGATGGCCTGCAAGGCTTCGCCGACCGGCCAGTTCTTCTCCGGCAAGCGTTCGATCGCCACTCCCGGCAGCGCCGCAAAGGCACGGGCAAGATGCTGACCGTGCGCGGCGCGCGGGAGAACAACCTGAAGAGAGGTGGACGTCAGTTTCCCGCTCGGCAAGCTGGTCGCGATCACGGGCGCATCGGGTTCGGGCAAGAGCACGCTCGTGAACGAGATTCTGTATAAAGCGCTGTGGAAGCGGCTGGTGGACACGCGGACGCTGCCGGGCGAGCACGACGGCATAGACGGCGCCGAGCAGGTGCATAAGGTGGTCAATATCGACCAGTCGCCGATCGGCCGCAACAGCCGCTCGAACCCCGCGACGTACATCGGCTTCTATGACACCATTCGCGACCTGTTCACGCAGCGCGCCGCTCTCCAGTGGAGCGCGGATACAAATCGGGACGGTTCAGCTTCAACGTCAAGGGCGGACGCTGCGAAGAGTGCCAGGGCGAAGGCGTGATCACGACGCAACTCTATTTCATGCCGGATGTGGAGGTGATCTGCGGAGTGTGCAAAGGGGCGCGCTTCGGCAGCGAGACGCTGGAAGTCACGCTGCGCGGCAAGACCATCACCGATATTCTCAACATGTCCGTCGAGGAAGGCGCGACGTTCTTCGCGGACGAGCCTTCCGTGGGCAAGAAGATCGAGGTGCTGAGCGATCTCGGCCTGGGATACCTGACGCTCGGCCAATCCGCCACTACGCTCTCCGGCGGCGAAGCGCAGCGCATCAAAATCGCAGCGGAGCTTTCCAAGCTGCAGCGCTCGAAGCACACGCTCTACATCCTCGATGAGCCGACCACGGGTCTGCACCTGGCGGATGTCGAGCGCCTGCTGGAGTGTCTGAACCGTCTGGTGGACGCGGGCCATACGGTGCTGGTGATCGAGCATCACCTCGACGTCATCAAGACCGCGGACCATGTAATCGATCTCGGACCCGATGGCGGCCACGCGGGCGGCGAGGTTGTGGTGACGGGCACGCCGGAGGAGGTCGCCGCATGCCCGGCTTCGCATACCGGCCGGTTTCTGAAGGCACGGATGGTTGGCAGCCGCGCATCGGCGATTCAATAATCTCCGGCGAAGGGCTGGAATACCCCGCTGACGCTACTTGCCGTGTCGCGGAATCTAACTAAAGCAAGGGCTACCGCCCTTGATATCCCTCTGGGATATGGAAGTAAGGAGTCAGGAGCCAGAAGTCAGAATGGCGGCGGCATATGCGTTCAGCATGCGGCTGACTTCTTCCAGAGTGGCATTCAGACCAGCAGTCTCGCCATAGCCGAGATCCTTGGCAAGAATCAAGTAGTAGCGGCACTCCTCGATTGAGCCCTCAGCCATATTCATGAAGCGGGCCTTGTCGGCTTGGCCGCGCCGGCGAAATCCCTCCGCTATATTGGCCGGAATGGACACGGCCGCGCGGCGCATCTGCACCGCCAAGCCGTAAGTTTCCGGCTTGGAAAGTCTGCCGTGAACTTGTAGACCGCAAGCACGAACTCATGTGCTTTGCGCCATACCAGCAGGTCGGAAAACGTGCGCGCGGCAGGTCGAGGCATGAACAGAACCAGAAAGGCGCCCACAGGAGTTATGCTCCAGGTATCTCACCACACTGGAGGTTCCCATGAACGCCTTTTCCAAGCACCACAAGGATAGCATCAAGTTCTCCTATGGATGCTTCGACCGCCTGCTGTTAAACGGCTGTATTCAGTCCTTCCTGGACGGAGCCAGAGCACAAGGATTTTTCTGGGTGTATCGGAAGACTTACCCGGTAAGCCGAAAGGTCTTGCGGGACGTTGCCAACGACTATCACAACTGGGTCACGCACAGCTCACAGAAGTGGGGTGCGGAGGTTGTGGCTGCGCCGGAGGGCCGCCGCGACGAATTCGTCGAGCCGTACTTTCGTAACGCCAAGGCGGACCAAGTCGTGGTGATCGTCAAGGCGCGTGAACCAGCCAACATCATGACGTCGATTGGAGCAGCAGACAAGTGGCATCTGGAGACTAAGTATCGTTGGGTGGATCAGTATAACTTCTATTTACAGGATGCCGAATGGGGACCGATGTTCGTTCGAGTATGCCCCTATTTCCCTTTCTCCACGCGGATTTGCCTGAATCAGCACCACTGGCTTGCCCACAAAATGAAACAAGCCGGCATTCACTTTACCCAAAGCAAGAATGCCTTCCGCCAGTGTAGTGATCCGGCGGCCCTGCAAAAGATGGCCGATTCCCTAACAGCCGACGATCTCACCCGGTGTGGACACAAATGGATCAACCGGTTGATTCCCTTTTTCAAAGCCCCAGAACGGCGGGAGGCCGGCTGCTGGCATCAGTTGTTCTTTGCGCAGGTGGAGTATTGCGAGAACCTGATCTTCCGCCGCCGCGCGGCACTGGATGAACTGGGAGAGCGATTGCTCGACGCCAATCGCAATATCGGCCGACCCGACAAGCTGACGGTGATCTTTGGCCGGCGGGTCAACAAACAGTACAACGGCAAACTGCAAACCGAAATCGAAGATATGCACCTGGGCAACCCAGTGATGAGGAGCTACTACAAAAATGGCTTCGCCAAACACTATGTCCGGGACCACGATGTGCTTCGCATCGAGGCCGCGACCAACAATGTGTACAAGGACTACAACATCAAAAAAGGAGTGGAAAACTTGACCCTCCTCCGCGAAAAACTGCAAGGCATCACCACGCGCTATCAGGAGGTGCAGCAGGACATCCTTGAGACGTTTCTGGATCGCGGCGAACTGCGAAGCCTCGGCCAGCCAACCGTGCTTCCTAACGGCAAGCGGATTCCTGGGCTCAAACTGGATCATCCCCGGCAACTGGCCCTGATGAGCTCTTTGGTGCGCTTCTCTCACGTCGCCGCCGGCGATACCTTCACCACGTCGGAACTGCAGGCCGGGGTGGCTGACGCCCTCGACATCCCTATTGAGAAATGCCCCCTCGGATCGGTACGGTATGAATTGTCGAAACTCCGCGCCAAGGGCCTGGTTGAGAAACTCCCACACTCACGCCGCTACCAGCTCCTGCCGAAGGGTTACCAGATCTGCCTGGTCTTCCTCAAACTGTTCGACAAAATCTATGCACCCCTTGTCGCCGGGCTCCTAAATCCGTACCGCGGAGATCGGCTCATCTCCGAAGAACGGCTGACTCAACTCGACAGACTCTACCAATCAGTTACAGCCGCCCTCGATCACTTGGCCGCCGCCGTCGGATTGAAGATCGCGGCCTGACTGATCGGCTAACGAGAACAAAATTCTCGTCGGGGTCCCAAT
>CAVVFX010000018.1:0-205434 GCA_963747535.1 Terriglobia bacterium | reverse complement strand
GGGGAAGATTCGGACATCGATTCCTTCAGCTGCCTCGATCAGCCGGTCGACTGGATTGGCGACCCAGATACGCCACGCACTACGCTGGGTGTGGCCAATGAAAATTTGAGTCACGCGTTGCTCGCGGGCGAATTTGATGATCTCTCCCATCGGGTCCGCGCCCTCCAGGACGTGGACTTCGGCGCCCAGTTTCCGGGCCAGGTCGAGGTTTTGAGCGAGCGTCTCCTCGGCTTCGCGAATCAATTCCTTCTGTTTGACATAAACCGCCATCAGGTGCCCGTGAAAACGATCGGCTGAATAGCGGCCCGTCTGCAACATTGCCCGCGCTTCACTGCGCGGAGTCATGCAGACCAGGATGCGCTCCTGGGTGCCCCAGGATTGACGGATGCCGTGGGCGTCCATATAACGTTGGAGCTGCGATTCCACGACCTCCGCGGCGAGCAGCAAGGCGAGTTCGCGGAGATTCGATAGCTGCCTCGGGGTGAGGCTGCTTTCGGGTCTCCTGCCGTCATCGTGCAAGTCCTCGGGCGGGACGTCCACGACAACGATCTCGTCGGCTGAGCGGATGAAGCTTTGGGGGACTGAGCTGGGCGCGCGACGCCCGGTCAGTTTCTCGATTTCCGGCTGGAGTTCCGCGATGTACTGGAGGTTGATCGCGCTGATGACATTGATGCCGCGATCCAGCAGCGTTTCGACGTCCTGCCAGCGATGTTCGTTCGGGGCGCCCGGAGGATTGTCACTGGCCAGTTGATCGATCAGGCAGACTTGCGGGGCGCGGCACAAAATCGCTTCGACATCCATAGCGGAGCCGTTGCCGGCGTCCACCGGCGGAATGACCTCAAATTTGGTGAGGAGCGGCGCGAGGTCCTCCGCACCCTTGCTTTGCAGCGCGCCGACAATGACATCCTGGCCGCGCTCCGCACGGCGGCGTCCTTCGTCAAACATGCGGAAGGACTTGCCGACGCGGGGTGCGTACCCCAGGAAAATCTTCAGACGTCCGCGGCGGGCTTGCGCCTCTTCGGCTTCAATCTTACGGAGAAGTTCTTCAGGATCGGGTCGGCAGAACTCGCGCGTGGACATCGGTATTCTATTTTACCGAAGGCGCAGGGTACGCTTGATCGAGAGCCAGATTGAGCTCGAGAACGTTCACGCGGGCCTCACCCAGAAAGCCAAACTGGCGGCCCTGGGTGTGCTCCGCTACCAATTGGGAAATACGGTCCGGTGATGCGTTCCTGGCTTTGGCCACTCTCGCAGATTGGGCGATGGCGTTGGCGGGGCTGATGTGGGGGTCGAGTCCGCTGCCGGATGCGGTGATTGCGTCGGCTGGGATGGGGCCAGTGTAATCGGGGTTGTCCTTGTGGAAAGCCGCAACGTCCTTCTTCAGGCGATCGGCCAGCGCCGGATTGGTGGGCCCGAGGTTGGACGCGCTGGAAGACGTCGGGTCGTAGCCTTTGTCGCCGGCTGCGGAGGGACGCGGGTGAAAGTATTCTGGCCGGGTAAAGTTCTGCCCAATCAGGTTTGAGCCGACGCTCCCGACGTTCTTGCCAGTCGCCGGAACAAGGCTGCCGTTGGCCTGGTGAGGGAAGGCCAACTGGGCGATTCCGGTAACAGCCAGCGGATACAGAATGCCAGCCAGCAGCGTGAAGACGATGGTAATGAGAATTGCCGGTTTTAGTTCAGATAACATTTTGATTCTCCTGTTCAGTCGGCCTGACCGCTCGGTAGGCCTTTGCCGACTATGCCAGATGCATCCATCCCAAAATAACGTCGATGATCCAGATACCGGGGAAGGGCACGAGGATGCCACCCAGACCGTAGATCAAAAGGTTGCGCCGCAGCAGCGCGCCCGCCGATAGAGCGCGATACTTTACTCCGCGCAGCGCCAGCGGCACCAGCGCAATGATGATCAGCGCATTAAAGATCACCGCCGCGAGAATGGCGCTTTCGGGCGTATGCAGCCGCATAATGTTGAGCTTGTCGAGCGCCGGATAAGTGACCATGAACATTGCCGGGATGATCGCGAAGTACTTGGCTACATCGTTGGCGATCGAGAACGTAGTGAGAGCCCCGCGTGTGATGAGAAGCTGTTTGCCGATGGCTACGATTTCAATCAGCTTAGTTGGATTGCTGTCCAGGTCGACCATGTTGCCGGCTTCCTTGGCTGCCATTGTGCCTGTGTTCATCGCCACGCCGACGTCGGCTTGAGCGAGCGCAGGCGCGTCGTTGGTGCCGTCGCCGGTCATAGCTACCAGGCGTCCGCTCGCCTGCTCGCGCTTGATGAGATCGAGCTTATCTTTGGGAGTGGCCTGCGCGAGGAAGTCGTCGACACCGGCTTCACCTGCGATGGCCGCGGCAGTGAGAGGGTTGTCACCGGTGATCATGACGGTGCGGATGCCCATGGTGCGCATCTGGTTGAAACGCTCCCGCATGCCGCCCTTAACGATGTCCTTCAGATGGATAACGCCCATAATGCGCGGGCCATCGGTAACCACCAGGGGCGTGCCGCCGCTGCGCGAGATCTGTTCGGTGATATCAATGGCCTTTTGTGGAAAGCTGCCGCCATGATCGATGGCGTACTGCTTGACGGATTCGGTCGCGCCCTTGCGGATTTCGCGGCCATCGATGTTTACGCCGCTCATGCGGGTCTGCGCTGTAAAGGGAATGAACTCCGCCTCGTGCGAAGCGACCTGGCGCCCCCGCAGTCCGTATCTTTCTTTAGCGAGAACCACAATGCTGCGGCCTTCAGGAGTTTCGTCGGCGAGGCTCGAAAGTTGTGCCGCGTCGGCAAGTTCCGCCGGCGTTACGCCGTCGACCGGAAGGAACTCGACGGCCTGGCGATTGCCCAGCGTGATGGTGCCGGTTTTATCGAGCAGCAGCGTGTTTACGTCGCCGGCGGCTTCGACGGCCTTACCGCTCATGGCGAGTACGTTGTGCTGCATGACGCGGTCCATGCCGGCGATGCCGATGGCGGAGAGCAATCCGCCGATGGTGGTGGGAATCAGGCAAACCAGCAGTGAGACGAGCACCGGGATACTGGGCGGCTTGCCTGCGCCCGCAGCCGTGACGGCGTAACTCGAGAACGGGGCCAGCGTGACCACCGCCAGCAGGAAGATCAACGTCAAGCCCGCGATCATGATGTTGAGGGCGATCTCGTTGGGCGTCTTCTGCCGCTGCGCACCTTCCACCAGGGCGATCATACGATCGAGAAAGGTCTCGCCAGGATTCGATGTGATCTGGATCTTGATCAGGTCCGACAGCACTTTGGTCCCGCCGGTGACGGCACTGCGATCGCCGCCGGATTCGCGGATGACCGGCGCGGATTCACCGGTGATCACCGATTCATCTACGCTGGCGATGCCTTCGATAACGTCTCCGTCACCGGGGATGATGTCGTTAGGTTCGCACACCACCACGTCGCCCTTGCGGAGAGCTGAAGCCGGCGTCAATTCGACCTTGCCGTTACCGTTGATCAGCTTCTTGGCCTGCGTTTCGGACTTGGTTTTGCGGAGGCTGTCGGCCTGCGCTTTGCCGCGTCCTTCTGCCATGGCTTCAGCGAAGTTGGCGAACAAAACCGTGAACCAGAGCCACAGGCAGATCTGCAGTTGGAAGCCGATGAGGGCGCCTCCCGTAAATGCGGCCTTGACCAGGAGAATTGTGGTGAGTGCCGCACCTGCTTCCACCACGAACATCACCGGATTCTTCATCAGCGTGACTGGCGAGAGCTTGACAAAGGAGTCGACGATGGCTCGTTTGACAATGGGAGGATCGAACAGCGGGCGGGCGCGTTTGCCTCGCGTCAGTTCCATCGATGGAGGATCCTGGATTTGGGGTTCTGGATTAACTAGCATGGTGGACATTCGATTTTCCTTAACACAAGTCCACAGACTTGAAGTCTGTGCTACGTCATCATCAGGTGTTCTACGATTGGACCCAGCGATAATGCCGGGAAGAACGTCAGGGCGCCGACGATGATAATAACGCCGACCAGCAATCCTACAAATAGCGGTCCATGCGTCGGAAAAGTTCCGGCTGAGACTGGAACCTGTTTTTTCGCCGCGAGGGATCCGGCGGCGGCCAGGAGCGGGATGATCATCAGGAAACGGCCGATCAGCATGGCGAATCCGATGGTCAGATTATACCAGGGCGTGTTTGGATTAATGCCGGCGAAAGCGCTGCCGTTGTTGCCTGTGCCGCTGGTGTAAGCGTACAGAATTTCGCTAAAGCCGTGCGCGCCTGGATTGCCCAGATTCGCGGTGGCGGCGCCCGGAGAATTCCAGTAGCTGTTCTTGGCGAACTGCACTACCGAGCTTGCACCGGAGAAGAGCAGGATACTGGCCGCGAGTACCAGCAGTGCCAGCATGGCCATTTTCACTTCCTTCTGCTCGATCTTCTTGCCGAGGTATTCCGGAGTCCGTCCCACCATAAGTCCGGCGATGAAGACCGAAAGAATCGCGATCATCAGTATCCCGTAGAGTCCGGCCCCGACGCCTCCGAACACCACTTCTCCAAGCTCGATGTTAAACAGGGGAACCAGGCCGCCCAGCGGCGTGAAGCTGTCGTGAAACGAGTTGACTGCTCCGCAGCTTGCGTCGGTGGTCACGGTGGCGAAGAGCGCGGAATTTACAATCCCGAAGCGCGTCTCTTTGCCTTCCATGTTGCCGCCGGATTGGGTATCGGAAGCGCCAAGTTCGATCCCTGCGTTGGCGAGAATCGGCGTGCCCTTTTGTTCGTAATGATAGGCCGTCAATACGCCCGCAAACCATAAGATAGACATGGCAGCGAATAACGCCCAGCCCTGTCGCGTATCCTTTACCGATTTTCCGAACGTGTAAGTCAGCGCTCCGGGAATCAGGAAAATCAGGAACATCTGGAACAGGTTGGAGAAGGGCGTCGGGTTCTCGAACGGATGCGCGGAATTGGCGTTGAAGAATCCCCCGCCATTGGTGCCGAGCATTTTGATGGCTTCCTGCGAAGCGACGGGACCTTGCGCAATAACCTGTTTGGCGCCCTCCAGCGTGGTTACCGTGGTGTAGCCGTGCAGATTCTGAATGACGCCTTGCGAGCACAATACCAGCGCGGCGACCAACGAAATGGGCATCAGGACATATAAGGTCGCTCTGGTGAGGTCGACCCAGAAGTTACCGACCGTTTTCATCGAATGTCGCGCGAACCCGCGCACCAGCACCATCGCGCAGCCCATACCGGCCGCGGCCGAAAGGAAGTTATGCACCGTAAGCCCGGTCATCTGGATGAAGTAACCCATGGTACTTTCGGGCGTGTAAGCCTGCCAGTTGGTATTGGTGGTGAAACTCCAGGCGGTATTGAACGATAGATCCGGAGACATCGACCCAAAGCCCTGTGGGTTCCACGGCAGGACCTGCTGCAGGCGCTCGAATGCATAAAGCAGGAGCCCGCTAACCAGGCTGAACGCCAGCAACGATCCGGCGTAAATGAGCCAGCTCTGCTCTTTGGCTTCATCCACTCCGCAAATGCGGTAAATGAGCCGCTCGACCGGACGGAGCGGTTTGGACAGCCAGTTGGAACGACCTTCCATCACCGCGGCGATATAAGTGCCCAGCGGCTTGACGCAAGCCAGAACCAATAAGAAGAACAACGCAATCTGTAACCAACCCTGTAGAGTCATACGATTTCCTTGGACAGACGAAAGTCTGTGCTACGTCAGAATTTCTCCGGACGCAAGAGCGCGTAAAGCAGATAGACTGCCAGCGCCAATGACACGACTGCCGCGAGTACGTTTTCCATAATTCCTCCTCAATTAAAGGCGGTCGCAGGCCGTGGCCATCCACCATGCAACCAGAAAGAACAGAATTCCAACTGCGATATAGGCGAGATCAAGCATGGTTATTCTCCACGAATTCGAGCACCACGTTCCAGCCGCGCCGCCGCAGCCAGATTGCCAGGCGCTCTTCGCGCGACTTCCACCAGTGGCGGCGCGCCGCGATGACTACCAACGAGTCTTTAGACAAAGTATGCAACAAACCTTCCCGCGTGTCACGCGTGAAACAGATCTGCAGATGCGCGCCGAATTGCTCCGCAAGGGGAACGAGTTGGTGGCGCAGCACCGCTGTAGACACCGGGGCGGCTTCCAGTTGAAGCGGGAATGGCACCACCTGCGTGCGCACCATCCGGATCAGCGGCAGGAGCCCCGCTGAAAGCCGCCCCGCAGCCGTCAATGCGGCTTGGGTCAAAGGGCGGGTCGTGAATGGGACGACGATGTCGAGACCCGACGAACCCGGCCGGGTTTCTAACGGCAAATTCGGAGCGTATGTGTTTGGCTTCATTGGAAACTGCCCGCTATCAGAATGCGCCCCGAGGCATTAGGAAGACATGAGGATTTTGCGAGGAGTTTAGTTGAGGCTCTCTGACGGCCGCTAGATCGTTGCATCGAAAGTAGATATGATCGGAGAACCGTGCAAAAACCGGAAGAACTGTTCGGCGCGATCGACATCTACCTCTTTGACCAACTCCTCAGAAAGAACATCGTGCCCGGGATACGGATCTTCGATGCGGGCTGCGGTTCGGGCCGCAATCTCTTCTATTTTCTACGAGAAGGATACGAGGTCTTCGGTGTGGACGCCGATCCGTATGCGATTGAGTGTACACGACGGCTGGCTTCGCCGGTCCCTCCGGAAAACTTTCGCATGGAGCGGATAGAAGCCATGTCGTTTCCGGATGCCTTTGCCGACGTCGTGATCAGTAGCGCCGTGTTGCACTTCGCGCGCGATGACGAACAATTTGAAGCTATGTTACGAGGGACCTGGCGCGTCTTGAGGCCGGGTGGCCTCCTGTTCTGCCGCCTGGCGTCGTCTATCGGAATGGAGCGACAGGTCCGGCATATTGCCGGGCGCCGTTTTCTGTTACCGGACGGCTCCGAGCGCTATCTGGTCGACGCGGACTTACTGGCCAGGCTGACGAAAGAACTGGGTGGGCAATGGGTCGACCCGTTGAAAACAACGATCGTGCAGGATCAACGTTGCATGACAACGTGGGTATTGCGGAAGTACCGGTGATGTCGGTCGGATACACTGTTGTTTGCCATGACAACCACGGAGAACGTTGGTAAGACGAGTCTGAACCTGACCATTTTGATTGCCGCTCTTGTGGCCATGGTGATGGGCGGAGTGACCGCTTACTTTAGCCAGCATGTTTTTCATGCCAAGGTCGATCTCACGACGCCATACCAGGCGGTTCTGCTCAGTAACGGCGCCGCTTACTTCGGCAAACTGGAAGGACTTGGTACGCCGTACCCGATTCTTAGGGAGGTTTACTACGTCCAGAGCCGGCAGAATCCGGAGACCAAGCAGGTAATGAACATGCTGGTGAAGCGTGGCAACGAACTGCACGGACCGGATCGCATGATCCTCAATGCCAACGACATTGTCTTTATTGAGCCGGTGAACCCGAGTTCCCGCGTGGCTCAACTTATCGCCGAGCAAAAGGCGAAGTAGACGCGCCACAGCTCCCGCCAGCGTCCAGACACCCTCAGCCACTCGATGTTACAACGGTTACTACTACTGGAACCGCTACATTTCCCCCAAACTCATCAATAGCAAGAACCCCTATGGGATGCCCAATGGAATCGAGGGCCTTCCGACGAATGTCACACCGTCTGTGACCCCCCTGGTCCCACATGCGCTCCCGGTGCGATCACGGGCAATTACGACACCAACAACGTGTATATCAAGCTGACCAACGGCACCAATCAGGTGGTGGCCTATAACACCGGGCTAAATCCGTTCCGCAACCAATACCGGCTGGGGCCCTTCAACTGGGATCAGGATGCCTCTATCCGCAAGACATTCCGCTTGACCGAAAGCGGACACGTCAACCTGCGTGTCGCGCTCGATGTTTTCAATCTCTTTAACAACCAGGGATTGAACGCGCCTAGAACCAACGGTATCACTGACTTGAATACTTCCTACGGTGCTTATGGATTCCAGACGAGGCAATGTCAAGGAAGTTTCCGGCTGGAGTTCTAGCTCTTGCCTCCAGTGTAATTAGCGCAATAGCGTTGGATTGCGGAGAGTCAGTAATGTGCGCCAAGGGCGCTGATCCGGGAGTGCTTATTCGGGCTTGCCTTTCACGACCCACTGCGGGATTTTGCTTTCGTCCAGCCAGTCCTGTACTTCACGCCATGTCAGCGCCGAACCCATGATGGCTGTATAGTGCTCCTGGAAGTGCTTCAAAAGCAGATTCTTGTCGAACTGCTCGCGGGAGATCGACCAGTCGCGCGCGGCGAGCCCACGCGTCACACGGTTGAGACCATCAATGAAGTCGAACACCGGGTCGAATGTGAACGCGGGTTTCGGTACCGCCTCCCAGGCATTTTCCAGGGGGCGGAATATCGGCGCTGCCAGTCCCAGGGTCGCGGCGTTGCCTAACCGCATCGCCCAGTCGACCGGATCGACCGTGAGCTGGGTGCAATGGGAGAGAGTGTTGGAAACAAACTCCATTCGTATCCGGATCTCACCGGAGGTGTGCAGCCGCCATCGGAAGAGCTGGATGGCGGCCACAAAATGCCCGGGGCCGAAACTGATGAAGGTCGGATAGGGGTCCAGAATCCCCGCGTAACCCACGCCGTATTCACCCACAACGCCGGGCTCGGGATTTTCCCGGTCGATGACGAACTCGGGCGGGATCATGATGTAGCTATGCGTTGGAATATCAACCGAAGCCCCCGGTGCGAGTTTGCCTGGCAGGTTTACTCCCATCCGGAAATTCCAGAAGCGCACCATTCCCAGGGTCCATCGATAAAGGGAACCTAACTCGCGAAGATCGGTCATTTTGAAACGCTCTTCGGGCGGGAAGCGCAGGATCCTACCGTCCTCCGCGCTCTTGCAAAAGTATTGGGTGTAGCCAAAGCCATCCAGATCCGCCTCGTCCAGCTTGGTTGAGGTTGGTCCCGCGATGTCGGGCGCAGCCGGTTGAGGCTGGATAAAGGAACTGACGCGCATGAAATACTGCAGCACGAACTCCCGAAGCTGCCGATTGAGACTGTGAACCGCAGGAGGGTGATGCCTGAGCTCGCGCATCTGGTCGTAGAACATCTCCTGCACGTTGCCCATCACCGGCAGCATCGTGCCGTCCTCCATGGGCGCACGGCCGAAGAAGCCGAAGCTTTCCGCGTTGCGGTAGCCGGTTCGCGTCAGGTCGAAACGCTGGTCAAAGGTGTTGCTTTGGAGCGCTCCGTCTAACCAGCGCTTCAAAGCGAGTCCTCTTTGTAAACTGGTGTCGGCGGCGGCCAGAACCCTGGTTTCGAGAGCTGAAAGAGCTCCCGTGGGAGTGGTTTGCGGCAAAGCGGCCGTCTGCCGCGTCATATCGTCGCCTCCAGTGCGAGTATTCTACCACCCCAAAGTTGCGGACCAAAGCGGTTTTGATAATACTATCTATCTAATGGACCCGGAAACGGATCCGCCACGATTCGAGCGCTTCGCCATCGAGCGACGGCTGGGCAGCGGCGGTTTCGGTGTCGTATATCAGGCGTTCGACCGTAAGCACAACATCCGCGTTGCGTTAAAGACGCTACAGCGCGTCGACTCTTCCCGTCTCTATCACTTGAAACAGGAATTCCGGTCCCTGGCCGGCATTGTCCATCCCAACCTGGTGACGCTCTATGAGTTACTCGACGAAGGCGACCAGTGGTTTCTCACCATGGAGCTCATCGATGGCGTTCCCTTTGTGGATCACGTCCGCGGAACCAGGGTAGCGAGCGGAAGCACCAGCGCTCCTACATTGTCAATGGAACGTCCGGGTGCAGCGATTTCGCCCGACACGTCTCCTGATGCTTCGGCATCGATCGACTACGGTGGTCTGCGCGATGCCTTTCTTCAGCTGGCTCATGGTTTGCGTGCGATCCACGCGGTCGGCAAGCTGCATCGCGATATCAAGCCCGCGAACGTGCTGGTCGAGAAGAGCGGGCGCGTGGTGGTGTTGGATTTCGGTCTGGTCAGCGACGAAGATAGCAATGGATCAGCGAGCGAATTCGGCGGTACGCCGGCCTACATGGCGCCCGAACAGAGGGCAGGGAGACCCGAGTCCGCCTCCGATTGGTACTCCGCCGGCGTGATGCTCTATCAGTGCCTGACTGGGTGTTTGCCCTCGACCGGGACGTTTGCGTCGCCATGCCGGTTGAATCCGGGTGCGCCGGTAGACCTCGAAAGGCTCTGCGTGCAATTGCTGAACCCCAATCCTGCTATGCGGAAGGGCGAGGGCCGCGTGTTGGAGGTGCTCGCCAATCAGTCAGGCGCTCGGGCCCCTTTGCCACAACAGGTCTTCGTGGGCCGGTCACGGGAACTCCAAGCGTTGCACGCAGCCTATCACGCCACCGCGCAAGGCAGCGCGGTAGTGGCGCGCATCCGCGGTACCTCGGGGATAGGTAAGAGCGCTTTAGCGCGCCAGTTCCGGGACGAAATCCGCAAGAGGTATCCCGAGACCCTGGTGTTTTCAGCGCGTTGCTTTGATCGCGAATCAGTTCGATACAAAGCTCTGGATGGCATCGTCGACGGTATGACACGTTTGCTGCGGGGCTTGCCGGCGGCGCACTGCGCGGAACTATTGCCGCGCGATATCGTGCCCCTGGCGCGCCTGTTTCCCGTGCTCCGCAGCGTGGAGGCAGTGGCGGAAGCCCGCCGGCGCAGGGAAGAGACGGCTGATCCGCTGGAATTGCGCCGCCGTGCCTTCGTCGCATTACGCGAGATGCTCGCCCGGATCGCCGCAGAGCAAGCCCTGGTCATTTTCATTGACGACTTGCAGTGGAGCGACACGGAGAGCGTGCCCTTGCTGGAAACCGTGTTGCGCGAGCCAGACTCGCCTGCCCTGATGCTGGTAGCCTCCTATCGCGACGAAGCCGAATCCAATCCGGTGCTCGAGCGCCTGGTGCGAGTCCTCGAAACCTGCCGTGGGCCGGGAATCGCTCTTTCCGAACTGCCGCCGGACGAAGCCCGTGAGCTGGTGCTGGCCTTGGCCCCCCAAGGGTCCCCGGAAACCATAGTGCGGGAGGCTGGGGGCAATCCCTTCCTGATCGATACACTCCTCCGGCACGGCTGCGATGACGGGACAATGCCCTTCCTGGGTCTGGAAGAAGTCATACGCCGCCAGACGGGCCGTCTTCCGGAAAGGGCGCGTTCTTTGGTCGAAGTGCTTGCCGTAGCTGCGCGGCCCGTGCCCCCCGGCGTATTAGGCGATCTGGTCGATGCCACCCTGCTGCCTCTACTTTATGCGGAAAGGCTCGTACGGAGCCGCAAAGCTGAGGAGATCGAGGTCTATCACGATCGCATCCGCGAAACCATCTTTGCCCAATTGGACCCTCCGCGCCGGCGCGACCATCACCTGTTCCTGGCGCGCGCCTACGCCGCTCTGCCAGATTCGGAACCGGAAACCGTGGCGCTCCATTTTCAAGCCGCGGGGGAAATCGAGGCCGCTGCGCCATATGCCGAAGCGGCTGCCGACAGCGCCGTGCAGGCGGTGGCGTTCGAGCGGGCGGCCCGTCTTTACCGTCTTGCTCTGGAGTCCGCCACGTGCATCGAGCATGTGACATCCTTGCGCCGCCGTTTGGGTAACGCGCTCTCCGATGCCGGCCACGCCCGCGAAGGCGCCGAAGCCTACCGCCAGGCAGCGGAAGTCGCCGGGGCCGCCGAAAGGATCGACCTGCTTCGCCTGGCCGCCGAACGGCTGTTGGTCAGCGGCCATTTCGACGAAGGCTACGAAATGATGCGCGGGGTGTTGCACAGCGTGGGCATGGACCTCGCCCCCACCCCGGGCGCAGCGCTTCGTTCCATCATTTGGCGGCGCGCCTGGCTGCGGCTGCGAGGACTCCGATTCCGCCCAACACATGCCGAAAGCGTCGACTCGCAGGAACTTCTGCGGATTGATGCCTGCACCTCGGCAGTAGGTGCGTTCGGCCGCATCGAACCGATTCGCGGCATGGACGGCCAGGCACGCCTGATGATGCGGGCATTGAGGGCGGGTGAGCCCGTTCGCCTGGCGAGGGCCCTAGCCCTGGAAGTCGTCGTTTCAGGCTATGGCGGAGAAGGGGCATGGCCGCAAACCGAGAAGGTGTTGCGCCTGGCCCGGGAGATGGTCGAGAAGACCGGCGATGCGCAGGCGGAGTACTCGCTGGCGGGTACGTCGGGTCTGGCAGCGTTCTTTCGCGGCAGGTTTAAAGAGGCCTTGACATTATTCGAGGTTGCGGAGCGCATGCGGCCTCCTGCCGGCAGCGGCAGTTCCTGGGAAGTCACCGTGCGGCGTCTCTGCGCGATGTTTTCCTGGTGGTTTGCTGGAGACCTGGACCAGGTAACGGCGCACCTGGTAGACTGGCTCTCCGATTGCCGGGCGCGCGCGGATCTCTACACCGAGGTCAGCTTGCTCTGCCGGTGCAGCCATCTAGCCCGGCTCGGCGCGGATCAGCCGGAGGGAGCCGGCGAAACGGTGCGCCAGGCGACTCTCCGATGGTCGCAGAAGGGGTATCACTGGCAACATGTATGGGCCCTGATTGCGCAGACCGAGATCGATCTCTACTGCGGAGACGCGGCCTCGGCGTGGGAACGGGTCGGCCGGGAATGGCCCCTGCTGGAAAGATCGCTGACCCTCAGGGTGGAGTTTTCGAAAATCGAACTGCATCACCTGCGGTCCCGCGCGGCCCTGGCGCTGGCCGCTAGCGGGAAGGACGCGCGCAAGCTTGCGTCGATTGCCGTAGCGGATGCCCGTGTGCTCGAGCGTGAGAAAACTCCATGGGGCACCGCGTTGGCGCTGCAGTTGCGGGCGTCCGCCGAGTGCGTGGCCGGCAAGCCCTGTGCGGAGACGTTGCGCAAGGCGGAGACCGCCCTCCTCGGCGTGGACATGCGCTTGTATGCCGCGGCCATCAGGCGCTGCCGCGGACAGATCTGCGACGAGCCCGAGGCGATCCGATCGGCAGAAGAGTTCATGTCCGGGCAGGGCATACGCAACCCGGACCGCATGACCCGTATGCTTGTGCCGGGTGCCTGCAAGGGGCAACCGGGTTCTCCGGACTCTTCCGTTTCAAACCGTGTCACTGCTTGAAGTGTTTGTCTGACCGCGAGTCGGTGTGAGCGCAGCCAACCTCGAAGCTCCCCCAAAACGCGGATGTGGCGGATGCTTTGTTATCGGTATTCACGTCGGCAGGCGAAATGGCGTGCCTTATTTTACTGCCCTACCGGCGCTACGATGATGATCTGGTCGGCGGTGGGCGAGGCAACGCCGCCTTGCTGCTCGATACTCACTGCCACCGCGGCGGTGGAGGCGAGATCTACGGGTCCGGGCTGCAGGTGGAGCGCTGAGCCATCTGCCGACGGTGCGAAAGTGCCGGCCGGGACGGGCTTGCCGCCCTTGGGAATGATCCACATCTCGTAAGTCTTCCCGGGCGCCAGCGCAGCCATATTCTGACCTGAGAAGGCGACGCCGTGTTTCGGACTGATGACCACGCGACCGCGTGCACCTTTCCCGAAAGTCACTTCCTTCGCCGCAGGATCCTCCAGCAGGGCCAGGGTCTCGTTCAAGCGGGCCAGTTCGGCCCTTTGCCGGTTGTAGTTCTGCTCGAACACATTGAACACGCGGTGCATCTCCTGATGCCGCATCCAGATGTGCACCGTAAAAAACACGGACAGTGTGGTGACGAACACTAACACTTTCGTCCAACGCGACCCCCCGGCATTCGGATTCACCAGCGCCATCACGCGCTTACGCAGGCGTTTGGGTGGGTCCGCCGGCTTCACGGTTAAAGCCATCCGCGCGACCAATTCCTCCGCTCGCCGGACTCCGGGACTGCAGTTCTCGCACTGCCGGGCCAAATGTTCGCGCAGTTCGTTCAGGGCATCGCCATCCAGTGCGCCCAGCGCGTAAGTCCCATAGTCGTCCTTGAGTTCGTCGCAGGTCATTGTGCCAGATTGCCGGTCATCACTGCGCCGCCACCCAGTTCCTCCTTCAAATGCTTGAGCGCGGTTCGAACCCAGGTTTTCACGGTACCCAACGGCTGACCCAGCCGGGCGGCCATTTCGGTCTGCGAAAGTCCCTCGTAGTAGGCCAGTTCGATCACTTTCTGCTGGTTCTGATTGAGCGTCGCCATGGCGGCCTTAATTCGCCGCGCAGAATCCGCGTGCAGAACGTCTCTTTCCATATCTACGAAATTCGCAGGGCTTCCGTGCTCGGCGCGTTCAAAAAAATCCAGCTCGAGGAGATTCCGGTCCATCCGGGCACGGGCGGAGCGAATGTAGTCGATAGCCCGATTTCGAGCTACTGCCAGCAGCCATGGGCCGAGTGCTCCGCGATCGGGATCGAACCCGTTGACGCGGTTCCAGATGCGCAGGAAGGTCTCCTGGACCAGGTCCTCGGCCACCCCCGTATCGCGCACTACCGCGTAGATGATGGTGTAGACCAGGCGGCCGTATCGATCGTACAGATCGGCCATCGCCTCAGGCTCGCGGCGCTGCAGCCGCCGCGCCAGTTCTGAATCATTCGCGCCCTCACTTAATTCCAGCGCCAGCAGCAGCCCGAGTAGGTTCATGCAAAGAGTTCTTTGATTATCGCTCCATCGGTGATGGTCGGTCTCTCCGCGCGCCCGTTGTGCATGAAAGTGAGTGAAACGTGATCGATCCCGAGCAGCCACAAGATCGAGGCATGGATATCGTGAACGTGGCAGGGACGTTCCGTCGCGCGCAGCCCGATCTCGTCGGTCGATCCGACATATTGCCCCTTCTTCACCCCGCCGCCCGCCATGAACATAGAGAAGCCCCAGGGATTATGATCCCGCCCGTCGCCCTTCTCGTTGAAAGGCGTCCGGCCGAACTCTCCACCCCACACCACGAGCGTGTCATCCAGCATGCCGCGGGACTTGAGATCCGCGATCAGACCGGCGATTGGCTTGTCGGAAGCGCGGCAGCGCCGGCTATGATTGCCTTCGATGTCCGTGTGGGCGTCCCAACCGCTGCCTGACCCGGCATACAGCTCGACAAAGCGAACCCCGCGCTCGACCAGCCGCCGCGCCAGCAGGCAATTGCGTCCGTAAGCCGCCGTGGCAGGGTCGTCGAGTCCGTAGAGCTGCTTAGTCGCATCCGATTCCTTGCCCAGGTCCACGGCTTCGGGTCCCGACGACTGCATCTGATACGCCAGCTCATACGATGCGATGCGCGCTTCCATCTCGCTATCGCCCGGATGCTTCTGGTCGAACTCGGCGTTGACCTGTTTGAGGAACTCGAGCTGGCTGCGCTGCTCCTCGTCCGATATGCCTTTGGGCGGCTTGAGGTGCAGGATAGGCGTGTCGCCCTGACGAAGTTGGGTGCCCTGGTAAGTCGCGGGCAGGAATCCCGAACTCCAGTCCTTGGGACCACCGACGGGCTCCTTGTCATCCAGCAAGACGACAAAAGACGGCAGGTTCTTGTTGGCGGTGCCGAGGCCATAGGTTACCCAGGCGCCCATCGATGGACGGCCGGCGAGGATCGATCCGGTGTTCATCTGGCAGACCGAGCCGACGTGATTCAGGCCGTCAGCCCAGCAGGAGCGAATGATGCTCATCTCGTCGACATGTTGCGCGATGTTGGGATACCAGTCCGAGACCCAGAGTCCGCTCTGGCCGTACTGTTTGAACGTCCGCTTGGAGGCCATGAGCGAGTTGTTGCTGGTTCCCATCGCGGTGATGGGCTTGCCGAAGGACGCGGGCATCGGCTGCCCGTGCAGTTCGGTCAACTTGGGCTTGGGATCGAAGAGGTCGACGTGGCTGGGTCCACCTTCCATGAAAAGCCAGATGACGGATTTGGCTTTCGGAGGGTGATGCGGCGTCTTGGGCGCCAGAGGATCTGGCGGGGCGTCGGCCTTCAAAAGTGAGGTTAGGGCTATGCCTGCGAGGCCGCTGCCGGCTCGGGTGAAGAACTCACGGCGGGAGGAGATGTTCCAGTGATGCGATAGCTTGTTTAACATGGTTCAGACTTCTTTCGACTGGACAGACTGAAGTCTGTCACACAAGAGACTAGTTGATATATACGAATTCATTGGAGTTCAGCAGCATATGACACAGGTCTGTTACAGCTGCCTCCTTTGTACCTGCAATGCGCTCCTGTCGGGCCAGAAAGTCCAGCGCGATCTTCCGCTCCCGCTCCGAAGGCGCGCGCGAGAACGTCAGCCGGAACGCCCGATTCACCATCTCATCCGGCGACAACCCGGAGTCATTCGCCACCCTCTTAGCCAGCGAACGCGACCAATCGAGCACCAGTTCATTGTTCAGCAGCTCCAGCGCCTGAGGAGCGGTGGTGGTCACATCGCGGCGCGCGCAACTCTCATGAGTGTCCGGCATATCGAACACCTCAATCATGGGATAGCGCATATTGCGGCGCACAAAAATATAAACGCTGCGCCGGTCCGCCTCTTCTGGCGACTCGTTGTCCTTCCACCCTCCGCGCGATGGCAGGATTCCCGGCGGCAGCGGCGGAAAGACTCCCGGACCGTGCATCTTTTCGTTCAAAAGTCCGCTGACCTGCAGCATGGAATCGCGAATCACTTCGCCTTCCAACCGGTGGGGATTGTAGCGCCACACCAGCTTGTCATCCGGATCCGCCTTCGCCGCTTCGGGGTTATACGACGATGTCTGCTGGTATGCGTTTGACAGCATGATCATGCGGTGCAGTTTCTTGATGCTCCATCCGTTCTCGACGAACGTGGAGGTCAGGTAGTCGAGTAACTCCTTATTAACGGGACGCTCGCCCATGACACCGAAGTCGCTCGGAGTGCCGGCGATACCGCGTCCAAAATGGTAATGCCAGACACGATTCACGATGACACGCGTCGAGAGTGGATTCCTGGGATCCGCCAGCCAATTG
Organism: Terriglobia bacterium; assembly: GCA_963747535.1. Taxonomy (GTDB): domain Bacteria; phylum Acidobacteriota; class Terriglobia; order Bryobacterales; family Bryobacteraceae; genus CAVVFX01. The sequence goes on along the minus strand of CAVVFX010000018.1, from coordinate 188,590 downwards.
GCTAACACGGTTCGCCGGCCCGTCGACTTGCCCTCCAGCGCCGGCGTAATTTTCGGATCGTTGGGATCGAGAATGGTAAGGAAGCCCGGTTGCACTTCCTCTTTGTAGGCGTCGTAAACTCCGACGTTGAGCACGTGCGTCGCGGGCGCATTTGCGTCGTTGTCGATCATGGTCTGCGCGACCGGCATCGGCGGAACGGGATACTGTTTGTTCAACTCCGCGAGTTGATCGTTCAGCGCGAGCCATGCCTTCTTCGCGTCGCCTTTGAGCTTCTTGCCGGCCTCGTCCACGGTGAATTCCACCTGCGGCTTAGCCTTGTAGTACATCTGCCACTGGATGGGCGTGCGCTTGTCGGGCGGCGTGGTGATGGAGTCCTGAATTTCCGGTGGGAACTTGTCGAAGTTCTCCTTGTTCATGGCCTTCAGCATGGGCTCGGCCAACTGTGCCATCTGGTCCCGGACGTTCCTGGTCTTCTCGTCCCAGACCGCATGTTTGACGTCGTACTCTTTCTTCTTCTCGCCGAAGATCAGAGCGGCGTTGTCTTCGATGCGCGTATTGGCAAAGAAGGCCTGCAGACGATAGTAATCACGCTGCAGGATTGGGTCGAACTTATGGTCGTGGCAGCGTGCGCAGCCATAGGTCATGCCGATAAAGGTCGCCGAGACGGTATCGGTGATGTCGTTCAGCAACTCCTGCCGGCGCTGCATCAGGTTACGCGCATTGCTCTCGTCCGGGAAATGACGGTTGAAGCCGGTGGCCACCAGGGCCGCGGCGTCGCCGGGATAAATCTCGTCGCCCGCGATCTGCTCCTTTACGAAGCGATCATAAGGCTTGTCGGCGTTGAAGCTATCGATGACGTAGTCGCGATAGCGCCAGATGTTAGGCCGCGTTTCATCGCTCTTGAAGCCTTCGCTGTCAGCGTAGCGTGCGAGGTCCAGCCAATGACGTCCCCAGCGTTCGCCGTAACGGGGAGACGCGAGCAGCCGGTCGACAACTTTAGAGAAAGCATCCGGCGATGAATCGGCGACGAACGCCTGGACCTCTTCGGACGTCGGCGGCAGCCCAATGAGGTCGAGCGAAGCCCGTCGAATTAGAGTGACCTTATCGGCTGGAGGGGATGGCGAAAGGCCTTTGTCTTCCAGCTTCGCGAGGATGAATGCGTCGACCGGGTTGGGCGCCCAGGCCGCTTCTTTGACGCTTGGAACAGCCGGCTTGACTACCGGTTGAAAGGCCCACCAACGTTTCTGCGATTCAGTAAACGGTTTGTGAGCCGGCGCGGACGGAACTGCGGCGTACACTGCGGCAAGCGTTACCAAGCCGAGGACGAGGCCAAAAAAACGCGGCGTACCTGAACTCATGGGGCCTCCGGACCGGGGAATCTGATTAAATATATCAGTTTTGAGGGGCCGAAATTTGAGGCCTGAGCATGAACGGGTGATCGGATCGTCGCCCGGCCTAAGTCGCATTCAACCCGGCGCGTTCCAGGCCTTTCTGCGCTTCCCGGTTCTTCATGAAAGTATTCCAGACAAATCCCGAGCGGAGATTTTCGGCCATCAACATGGTGATGCCCGTATCAATCCCCACGACGTCGCGATCGTACCAGTTAATCAGCGGGTTGAATGCATTCACGAAGCCGTAACGGCACCAGCAACGGTCGCCGTACCGATTCTTCATAGATTTTAGAACGCGCAGGGTGGCCTGCGGCATGAACGTGAGCGATCCGGCCGGAGCACTCGGTACCACGGTGCCATCGATCGGTCCTGTCTCGGGCGGACCGCCCCACACCACGTATCCGTTTACCGAGTCCGAGGCGGTGATACCCCAAAGGTCGTCGCTGTAATCGGGAAACTGCTTCCCGAGTTCCAAACAGAACCGGCGATGCACTTCGGTTGCGATCATCGAGTTCTGAAAGTAATCCGCGTATTTGTCCCGCCTGCCGCGCAAGTCGAACCAGGCATGCGAGTACTGATGAATAAACAAAGGTGCGAACGAACCGATATAGCGCAGCCCTTCGTACTCAAAAGTGATTCGCTTCCAACTGCTCCAGGTTTCCTCCGGTAAAGGATGGGTTGGCGATCCCAGGCCGAGGAGATACATCATCATCAGCTCACTGTAGTAATCCCAGCGATATGGCAGGAAGCCGACCTCCGGCGCCCATCCGTGGGGCAGGAGGGAGGTGTCTTCGGAGAGCCATGTCCATTCGACGCGGTTGAAAATATCGTAAGCCAGGCGACTGATTTCCGCATGCCGGAAGTGCGCGCGACAGGTCAAGACGCCGCAAAGCAGGATGGCCGTGTCAATCGACGAGATTTCCGAATCCCAGATTCTCTCCCCGGTTTTTCCATTGGCAAAATGATAGAAGAATCCGCGGTGATTCGGCATTTCGTTCCAGAGGAAGTGCAGCGTGCTGAGCACGCGGTCGCGAGCGTCCCCATACGAAATATATCCCCGTTGTTGTCCAATACAGAGGGCTGTCAATCCAAACCCGGTGGCCGCGATACTGGCTACCACGCTATTGTCGGCGGCGCTAACGTGGCATCGATCCTTCACGAGGCCGCTGTGCGGGTCAGCTTGCTCCCGGAAGAATTGAAAGTTGGCGCGCTCCAGCTCTTCGAGAAATGCAGCGTCATCCGGCGAAAGTGCCGGCAGTGCTACGGGAGGTTTCGGAGCGCCGGGCGCGCGTTGTGCGGCCGCATCGAGGCAGGTGAAGGTGCTAACCAGGGTGCGCTGCAGAATGATGCGGCGCGAGATTTTGCCGTTCACGCGATCCATCGTGGATGTGCCATTCGGCCCAACTGCGTCCTGAAACCAGTTTAGCAATCATGGATTATAGAATCGTATGCAGAGGACCGCAGGGCCTCGGGGACGAAAGGTTCTCATCTGGATCGTATCAGGTGTGATCGTGGCCGGAGCAGCAGCGCGGCTCATCTATACCTATCGCGCTCGTTTTCGGCCGGTGATATTGACGGGCGCGGTGGTCCGGCAGGACACGGATCCCAGGAAGCAAGCGCCGATTGTGGGAGCACAAGTGAGCGTGGTCGATGGCGCACCATCCGGGAAGACAAAGTCCGATGCGTCCGGCCTCTTCAAACTGACAGTTCGTCCGAGCCTGGTGTATAACCGGCCGATCGTCCTGAACTTCGAACATGCCGGGTACCGCCCACGCCAGATCACTACAGGCGGCAGAGATCGGTTGTATGTGGTCTTCATGGAGCCGTTGGCCGACAAGTCCATCAAGGAGGTGGACCACGCAGAGACTACCGCCAAGGTGGTGCAGATCGCGGGTGTTCGCGTGCGTTACTCCGTCAAAAGCCAAACCTTGATCAACGTCGGCAGTCTGGTCAAACAGTTTGACGTGGTGAACATCGGCAATGTTCCCTGCAAGGGGCGGCGGCCGTGCTCGCCTGACGGCCGATGGAAGGCAGCTACCAGTACGCTTTCACTCGATGCCGGGTCCAGGAACGAGTTTCGCAACGTCCGGACGTCGTGTATTGCCGGGCCGTGTCCCTTCACAAGCTTGCGACCGGTGGACCTTTCCATCCCCTCCCGCAAGCTGGAGATAACGGCGCTCGATTGGTCGGACACGGCCAGCTTTCTGGTGGAAGCAGAGGTAACTCGTACCATGACGACCGACCTGGTACGCCAGTCCTATCCATTCAACATCGGACAAACGATGAGCTTTGCGCTGCCGGCCGCGGCGGAAGGTCCATGCATCGTTGCCGACGTCAATGGAGAAGAGATCGTTTTCCCTCTTGGGCCGAACCTGATCGTGTCCTGGACAACTTGCAGCGTCGAGGTGGCTCCAGGGGGCAATAAGCTGTACCGGTGTGAGGTTAAACCCGGCTACCATTTTCAGCAGTAGCTGCGGCAAACCTGCGACTGGAGCCGACGGACTCGGCTCAAGATAATAACACTGGCGCTACACGGATGGCAATCCGGCCAGAGCCATTGCGATTTCCTCTTCGGGATATTCGAAATTGCGCAGCTTACCGGCGTGGTAATCGATATAAGCCTGCATGTCGAAGTGTCCGTGGCCGCAGAGATTGAACAGGATCGTCCGGCCGACACCTTCCTCTTTGGCGCGCAAGGCCTCGCGAATCGCTCCGGCGACAGCATGATTGGCCTCCGGCGCGGGAATAATGCCTTCCGCCCTGGCGAACTGCACACCTGCCGCGAACGACTCCAGTTGCTGTATCGAACTCGCTTCGATCAGCCCCAGATCCAGCATGTGTGAAACCAGCGGACCCATACCGTGATAGCGCAGACCACCGGCATGGAAGCCAGGCGGTACAAAGGTGCTGCCGAGCGTATGCATCTTGACCAGCGGAGTCAGATGCGCGGTATCGCCGAAATCATAAGTGAATTTGCCCTTAGTCAAACTCGGACAAGCCGCCGGTTCGACAGCCACCACGCGCGGATTGCCCTGGCCCTTCAGCTTACGGCCGAGGAACGGCGTCACCAAGCCGCTAAAATTCGAGCCGCCGCCGGTGCATCCCACGATCACGTCCGGTTCGGCGCCGGCCATCTCCATCTGCTCCATGGCTTCCAGGCCAATCACGGTCTGATGCAGCAGGACATGATTCAGCACGCTGCCCAGTGCGTACTTCGCCGAGGGATCTCCCGCCGCGACTTCCACGGCTTCCGAGATCGCGATTCCCAGCGAGCCCGACGAATCCGGATGCTCCGCGAGAATCGCGCGTCCGGACTGGGTCTCGTTGCTCGGACTGGCCGTCACGGACGCCCCGAAAGTCTCCATCATGGCGCGGCGATAGGGTTTCTGGTCGTAGCTCACGCGCACCATGTAGACCTTACATTCGAGTCCAAAGAAGGCACACGCAATCGCCAAGGCCGAGCCCCACTGTCCAGCGCCCGTTTCAGTGATGAGACGCTTCGTCCCTTCCTGCTTGTTATAGAACGCCTGCGGGACCGCGGTGTTGGGCTTATGCGATCCTGCCGGACTGACGCCTTCGTACTTGTAATAAATCCTGGCCGGCGTATCCAGCGCGGCCTCCAACCGGCGCGCGCGAAACAGCGGCGACGGTCTCCACTGGGCATAAACGGCCCGCACGGGATCGGGAATTTCGATCTCGCGCTCCTGGCTGACCTCCTGCATGATCAGGCTCATCGGAAACAGCGGTGCGAGATCGTCCGGTCCGATAGGCTTATGCGTCCCTGGGTGCAGCACCGGAGCGAGGGGCTTCGGGAGGTCGGGAACGATGTTATACCAGGCGCGCGGAATGCGATCTTCCGGCAAAAGAAACTTCACGGTCTCCATGTGCGCTATTGTACAGTCTCGCCGCGACAACCTATGGAGCCGCAAGCGAAAGAGGCGATGGAGAGGAACCGCGGGGAAGGCCAAAGACTTCTCCCGTTTGGCAGCAAGCCGCAAGAACGGTTGCTCCGCAACCGGCTGGACTTTGGCCCTTTGAATTTAAACTTCTTGCGAAGCAGCGGGCAGTTGTAGTGTCTCGAATGGCCGGGTGAGAGGCAAAGCCGCAGAAACAGCCGCAAGCCAGGGTGCTTCGCACACCAAAGCCTGGCGACCAGGGGGTCACTTGCGGACGTGGGCGTCCGCCCCACAAAAGGCCAAAGCCGAGACGGTTGCTCCGCAACCGGGCAGACCACAAAAGACGATGGTCTGCCCTACGGCAGGCCAAGAGCTTCATCTCGATTCGCCGCGGATCAGGTCGGCGAAGCTTTCCCGCTCCCGGATGATGCGCCAGTGGTTGCCGTCCACCAGCACCTCCGCGGCTCTGGGTCGCGAGTTGTAGTTGGAGGATTGGGCGAAACCGTAAGCGCCCGCGGTCATCACGGCGAGGTAGTCTCCGGGAAGAGCGTTCGCCAATTGGCGATTCCTCGCCAGGAAATCGCCGGTTTCACAAATCGGGCCTACCACATCGACGGTTATCTGCGGCAGGCTATTCTGGCGCAGCGGCAGGATCTCGTGGTGGGCATGATAGAGCGCCGGACGGATCAGGTCGTTCATTGCGGCGTCCACGATCACGAATTCTTTTTGGGGACTCTGTTTGCGGTGCAGGACACGCGTCAGGAGAGCGCCGGCGGGTCCGACGATGGAGCGGCCGGGCTCAATCATAACTTCGAATCCGCTGCTCGAAATGCGCTGGTACATAGCCCGGATGAATTCGCCGATTTCGGGAGCGCGGTCCGCGGCCTGATAGGCAATGCCGAGACCGCCTCCGAGATCGATGTGGCGGATGGGGTGTCCACGGTCGCGCAGACGCCGGCCAAGAGCGAGCACTTTCTCCGCCGCCTCCAGCATAGGAGCTGTGTCGAGCAATTGCGAGCCGATGTGGCAGCTCACACCTTCGGCAATCAAATTGGGGAAATTACGCGAGCGATGGTAGACCGATTCCACCACATCGAAATCAATGCCGAATTTGTGGTCGCGCAGGCCGGTCGCGATGTAGGGATGCGTGCGGGCGTCAACGTCGGGATTCACGCGTAACGAGAACCGAGCTTTCAGACCGAGGCGCGCAGCCATCGAATCGATGAGTGCGAGTTCGCCCTCCGATTCGCAATTGAAGCTGTGGATACCCGACTTGAGCGCGTACTCCACCTCGTCCGCGGTCTTCCCGACGCCGGAGAATACTACTTTGCCCGGATCTCCGCCGGCTTGCACGACACGATAGAGCTCTCCGCCGGACACGATGTCGAAACCTGAGCCTTGCCTGGCGAGGAGCGCGAGCACGGCGAGCGTCGAGTTGGCCTTCACCGCGTAGCAGACGGTGTGCGGAAGGTCGGCGAACGCCGCATCATAGGCGCGCCAGGCGTCCAGGATGGAACGCGAGGAATAGACGTAGCAGGGTGTCCCCGCTTTCTTCGCGATATCGGCGAGAGCCACAGCCTCGCAGTAGAGGGTTTTGTCGTTATAGATGAACAAGTCGCGCGTCACTTCACTTTCATGACAATCAGGGTTTGATCGTCGAACAAGGTGGTGTTGAAGCTATCGAGGTCGGCAAGGATGGCTTTGACCAGTGTCTCCGGTTTTTCCCAGCACCGCTTATGAACCACGCGCGAGAGGCGCCCGCGGCCGTACTCTTTACCCTCCGGGCTCATGTGGTCGCTGACACCGTCGGAATACAGAACAATGAGATCGCCTGGCTCAGCCTGGAAATGCACGTCGTCATAGTCGCGGTCCGGCAGCAGCCCGAGGGGCACTCCCTCCATTTTGAGGTCGATCATCTCATCGCCGCGGCAGATCAGGGGCGCGGTGCTTCCAGCGTTGGACATAATCAGGACGCGTGAATGCGGGTTCCATTGCAATACCAGCAGCGTGACATAGCGAGCTTCCACTTTACGCTCGAGGAGCTTGGCGTTGAGGGCCTTCATGAGCTGGGCCGGACTGCGATGCCGGCGAGCCATGGTTCGCATGAGTCCTCCGACGACCGCGCCGTAGAGAGCCGCCGCCGCGCCTTTTCCAGAGGAGTCACCGAACGCGATGGTGGTCTGCTCGTCGCGGTGTTCGAAGAAATCGAAGATATCGCCGCTCACCAGCCGCGCGGGCCGGAAGCCGATGGCAACTTCCATGCCCTGAACCTCCGGCGCTTCGGTGGGCATCAGAATGGTCTGCAATTCGTGCGCGGCGACCAGGTCTTCCTGCATATGCTGCTCGCGTTGAGCGATGTCCTGGTACAACTGGGCATTCTCGATAGCGGCCGCGACCTGGGGCGCCAGGAGCACCAGGGTGCGTTCATGATCTTCGGTGAAGTAGCCGAGCTGCTCGCTCTCGACGTCCATTACGCCAATCACCTGATCGCGCAGGATCAAGGGAACCGCGATCTCGGAGCGGATGTCCGGATGAGAGGCGATGTAGCGTTCGTCGACGCTGGTGTCGTGCACGCGAATGGCTTTCCGCTCTTCGACGGCAGTTCCCGTAATGCCCTTGCCCAAGGGAACGTTGTCAATGTTGACGCGCTGGTCGTAGCGGATGCTGAAACGGTGACGCAACGCCTTTTGCCCTTCGTCGATCAGTAGGATATTGAAGGCGTCATAGCTCATCAGCGTGCGGACGCTGGCGGCGACGGTGCTGAGCAACTCGTCAAGCTTCAGAATCGAGCTGATCTCATTGGAGATTTTGCGCAGCGTTTTCAACGTGCGATACTGCCGCTCGGCGCGGCGGTAGAGGCGGGCGTTGTCGATAGCGGTGGCCACGCGCGAGGCGATCAGGCGCAGCATGGACCGGTCGTCTTCCTGGTACGCGCCGAGCCGGGTGGACTGCACGTCGATGACACCCACCAGGCGGCCGCGGGTGAGCATGGGCACGGCGAGTTCGGTGCGGACAGCGTCGATCGAACTGAGATAGCGATCGTCCAGTCGCACGTCCGGCACCAGGATGGCTTCCCGTTTCTGCGCGGCCGCGCCGGTAATGCCTTCACCGAGTTGGATGGAGAGATTGCGGACGATTTCCTCCCGGTGTCCGACGGCGTAGCGGATGCGCAGGTCCTTCTCGCGTTCGTTATAGAGCAGAATGGCGAACAGTTCGTAGTGGAGCACACGCCGGACGATATTGCTGACGTTCTGCAGCAGTTCGTCGAGGTCGAGGGTTTCGGAGGTTGCAGCCGACACTTCGAGCAGAAAGTCGAGCAACTCGGCTCGCTCGCGAAAATGAAGTCTGGAGCGTCGTGTGGTGGTTGGCATTCAGTTAGTGGATTGGACTGGGCTCGATACGGTTCACTTTTAGGTTAAGGCGGTGGGGACTACTTGGGTGCAGGCTTTTGCGGAACGAACCCAATTCGTAGTAAATAGCTTTTTTTTGTGTGAGTTATGAGGATTCCGTGGATCGGCGTCGGTTTCAGGCTTGTGCGGAATTGTGCACGAAAGAGCATGGTGCACAGCGCCGGGGCGTCCGGGGCTAGCTGAAAAAACAAACCCGATTTGGACAGATTTCGCGATTTTCCCGGATTCGATTTCCGGCCGGAGTCGCAGGCCCCACTCGATGGGGCGGATCGCGCGGGGATTTGCGGAACGAAAGCCTTGACCGTCCTAGCGCGGTCACCCCAGGAAATGAAAGTCGGGACCGAACAAAGCTTGCGCGGATTGTGCGGGCGTAAAAGAGAAAAGGCAACGGCCGCAGGAATGAACACAGATGAACGCAGATAAGTCCAAGATTTGAAGTGACTTGCCAACCTTCTCACATCGGCGTTGCGCGATGTTTTCGGAACGAACCCAATTTTGTCTAGGGGGAGTGAGCCGGCAAATGATAACGCGTTTGTGCAGGACTGTGCAGGGGGCACGGGAAAAGTGCACAGTACGCAAACCCGCGAGACTGGCGGTCCAGACAGGAAGACAGGCGAGAAGTTCCAGGAGACGGATTCGGGCCCGTTCCCCCATTGGCTCACCGGCTTCAAGTCTCTCCCCGGGTCGTGGGGTGACGGATTTCGCGGTTTCACAGGATAGGGTCTTTGCGAGGGCTGCGGCGAAGCGGTATGGATAGGCAGAGATGTCGGCAAGTAGCACTCCCCCGGTTCGAAAAGGCCGCACACGGAGGCGCGACCCGGCAGACGGCACACATTGGCCCATCTGCTTTCATATTCGCACGCCACGGCAAGATTTTTGGCAGGCTTGGCGTCTATGTGGCTGTGCTGGAAGGGCAAAAATGACCGGGATGGAACGAACTATGAGGCGAACTTTCGTGCGATTCTGGCGGTCACCGGGCGAGAGGATCCTCAGCGATTCAAGTGCGCATCCAGGGCTTAAACGCGCTCGCTATCGTGACGGTGTGCTTGAGGCTTTCACGCCCGATCTGGTTCAGGAAGCGCCGATTCCCGTCGAGGCGCATAAGACCATGTGTCACCGCTCGCCTGTCGGCGACGCGGATTGATACGACAAGCGCGTTATCGTTACCAATCGTCGGGAGTGGCGGGTACGGTTTTCCGGTAACGCGGTTTCACAAGTCTCTATTTTCCCGATGGGCTGCCACCGCATGCTCAACGGGAGGACATTACTGGCCGGCGAACCCACTTCAGCGATATGGATGCGCATTCGAGTGCAGGGCGTCAGCAAGCGCGGAGTGGCTAAGATCCCATGAAGCTCGATGCATCGTCAATACTGCAGCAACTGCCGCTCTTTGACTCTAGTGGAGCGATTCATTCGCAGAAGTCGGGCGGTAGCCCGGCCTCTGGCGGTGAGGCCGACGATGACTCCATCGCGAACCTGATAGTGGTCTTCCCAGCGATCACCGCGAGGGTGGAACAGAGACGTGAGTTCTCCGGTTTCAGGATCTATCGAAGCAATATCGCTGCCCTTATACCGGTTGCAAAGGCTGCGGCATAGGGCGAGATTTTCCTTGACTGTCTGCCCGCCGTGCTTCACTGCAATCACGTGATCAATCTCGCGTTCGGCCAGCGTCAATCGCTCTGAAATGCGACAATACTCGCACAATCCGGCAGCACGCAATCGCACAAGCTCGCGAAGTGCGGGATCGATATCAGGCATCGCTCGCGGAGCGATCGAGCTTCCGGTGCGCAGCTGCTTTTGCCATCCGGACGAGGTGTTCCAGATACTCGTATCGTTCCCATTCTTCTTCGTCGAGAGGCGTCATTTCACCGGAGCGGCTTTTCTCGATCATCTCCGCTACCCGAGCCGACAGGCGCGGAGACGTGCGCAGGTTCAGGATCTCTTCGGGCGTGGGTAGCGCGGCGAGCAACTCAAGAACATCGGCGGCGCCCTCAAACCCTGACTGGCTACCGGCATTGAGCTCCCGAAGACCGAGTTCCAGAATCCGCGGGAGTTGTTGCCGTTGCGCGCGGATCTGCGGCGCCAAATCGTCCGCAGAACCGGGTAGATGGGAAGCCAGGCTGGCCATCTTTCGGCCCTCCACCCGGCTGTTCCTGGCGCCGCCTGATAGAATTCAAGTGATGCCGAGGTTACTGACAGCAGACGACATAATGCCATTGGTGGCATCGCTGCCTGATAGCGAGCGGATCAGACTACTCCGGTGGATCGCCTCGCCCAACGGCCCGGACGCTTCGCTCTACAGGGTTGCGCCACCAAATGACGATGAGTTCTCAGGCGACGACGACCCCCTTGCGTGGGAAGCTGACGGCTGGGAAGAGTTTCATTGACCCGGGGCGAGATCCGCTGGTATACATTTCGTCTCCCCGATAAACGCCGTCCGGTTCTGGTGCTCACCCGCGATGAAGTCATCGACCATCTCAACGAGGTCATCGTTGCGCCCGTGACGCGCACCATTCGAGGATTGCGGAGTGAGGTGCTCCTGACTGAAGAGGACGGCATGCCCGCAGCATGCGCGTTGAATTTCGATCACCTCTCTCTAGGCCAGCGGGATCGCTTCGGGTCTGTACTGTGTACCCTGTCTGAGCAGCGCTGGCCTGAGGTACGCAGAGCGTTGCTGACTGCGTGTGGTTTCGATCTGGAGTAAGTCCTCACCGAGCCCGTCAACAAACTGGGCGGCCCCTTTCGCCGTTACCCGACGCGCCGGGGAGCGGGCCTCGGATAGGCGACGTTCGAGGCACGCTACCGAGCGGTTTCCGAGTGCCGCGTCACTCGACCGCAAGGTGATGGCTGGTAAACGCTGCGCGATTTCTCACGAGCTTTCCAGCAATATTCTTCCTCGCGGTTTACTTCGATCGTTCGACCGTCTTCAGAGCTCGCGCCTGCTTGATGACATCGCGTACAGAGTCAACAATAATTTCCGGCTGCTCGCCCGCCATGAAGTGTCCGCTATTGGTTTCGATCAGACTGCCATACTTGGATCGGCCGGCCAAGTCCATCTGAAGATCGTGCCAGACGACCGCCAACCGGTCCATTTCAGTGCGAGGGGGACCGATCAGCCGCTTATGTTCCAGGACGATGAGGGGGACGTCGAGATGCCACTGCAGGCGCTTTCCGGGCTCTAGTTGGCCACTGGCTCGCAACTGGTCATTTCGGTCAAACCGGCCGTCCTGGGTTGCGAAGCGTTCTGCAATGGAGGGCGAGATTGCAAAATAGCGGCTGTACTGTTCCTCATGCGAGGAGTCCACCAAAACGATCCCCGCAGTTTGATCCGGATAACGTGACGCAAAACGTCTTACAAAGATTCCGCCAAGGGAAGCGCCCACGAGCACGTAAGGACCCGGCACTTTTGTCATCTGAAGAAGCCTGTGTAACTCATCGACTATGGAGTCCGGGGTTTCAGGGTGAGGAGGTTTGTCGCTGCGCCCCACGCCGCCTCGATCGTAGCTACAAACTTGGGAGAACTCCTGTACTCTCGCTTGAACGGCCTTCCAAGTTTCGAGCCCGGCGCCGGCCCCATTCTCGAGAATCACAGATGTCTCGGATGGCTGGCCGGTACAGTGAACGAAGAGCTGATGGTCACCCACATCAATCATTTGCCCATCGGAGCTGTCGCCCCTCGCGAGGAGTGCCAGGACGGCCACGAGCCCGATACACGAAATGGCTCTTTTCATTGAATGAATAGACTGCCGTGGATCAGCAAATGTTCCCATGAATCGGGATTTGGGCTGCACAGTTGGGCGCCGGCGAACTCCGGGCCAATTGTCGTTTTAATGCGGCCAAAGGTTGATTGAAGCTCCGTTAGATGAGGCGCTCAGGAGTTGCCGTGAAATAGGTAGCCCAACTTGAACTTGAGCCAAAGGCATGATTCGAGACGATACGGCATCATCAGGCTGATCCTCTGCGTCCTCCGCGGTTCTCGGCGCCTCCGCGTTAAAGTCAGCGCGCGGGCAAGCGGACTCACGTACCCAATCAGTATCCTGGAGTTCGGCGCGAAATCTTAAACGCGGAGGCGCCGAGAACCGCGGAGGACGCAGAGCGCAACGCTCCCGCTCCTAGATGTTCCGACTTATTTCGTGACAGATTCTTATCTCCATGGTTGACGGTTCTATCGCTGAAGTGCGCGCTCAGACCGGGAACGTGAGGCCGGCGTCGGTCCGGCGGTCCGCCTCGCAAGGCTATTAATACGTTCCTTCCGCCGCTAGCGCGCCTGCGAGTATGGCGACTCCGGAACTGGTCCCGATGCGAGTGGCACCGGCTTCCACCATCTTCTCCAAGTCGGCCAGGGAACGAATGCCTCCGGACGCTTTCACGCCGGTCAAGGGCCCCACCGTTTTGCGCATCAGTGCGACATCCTCCACGGTTGCGCCGCCGGTAGAAAAGCCGGTCGAAGTTTTGACGAAATCGGCTCCGGCCTCTACCGCGAGCCGGCACGCCGTGACTTTCTGAGGGTCGGTCAGGAGACAGGTCTCGAGGATCACTTTGATAATCGCACCGGCGCCGTGAGTTTCTTCCGCCACGCCACGGATGTCGGAGAGGACCGCGGCCAAGTCACCGGAGCGGAGCGCGCCAATGTTGATCACCATATCGATCTCAAGCGCCCCGGAGCGCAGGGCTTTGCCTGCCTCGAAGATTTTCGTGGAGGTAGTATTGGCACCGAGCGGAAAACCCACAACCGTACAGGTCTTCACGGCGTTCCCTAGCAACTCCTGTGCCGTGACAGGCACCCAATAGGGGTTCACACACACGCTGGCGAATCCGTGCTCGCGGGCCTCGGTGCAGAGCTTGACGATCTGGTGGTAGGTCGCGTCGGGTTTCAAGAGGGTGTGGTCGATCAAACGGGCAATTTCTGAATTCAGCATCTAAACCATCGTACAATTCGTATGGGTTGATGTGATGCAACGTGCCCGTCTTGCGTTTGTGGCTGGAATCGTTACCGGAGTCTGGGGTAGCCTGCTGTATGCCCATCCAATGGGCAATTTCAGCGTCAATCATTACGCACGAATCCTGCCGCACGAGGGCGGCGCGGATATTTCGTACGTGATCGACTTCGCTGAAATTCCCACTTTCGAGCTGTTCCAGAAGTGGAATCTGCAGGCCGGCAGCCCGCCAGCGGTGCTGGAGAGCCGAGTGCAGGAAGAGGCGCGCGGATGGGTTCGCAACCTCGCGATCACGATTGGCGGAAGCGAAGTCCAGCCCCGGTTTGAGGGCGTGCGGATGACGCTGACCGATGGAGTCGGCGGCATGAAGGTGATGCGGGTCGAGATGAAAGTCGCGGTGACGGGTGGTCCGGGGAAGCTACAGTACGAGGATCATAATTATCCCGAGCGGACCGGATGGAAGGAGGTTGTGATCGGTGGCGGGCCGGATCGCAGTCAGGCGTTGACCGCGTATCCGACGGACCCGACCGTTCCCCAGCCACAGGATTTGCGCGCTTCGGCGGAGATTCCGGGCAGCGGTCCGATTGTTGCCCAGGCTGCACGGCCAGTCGCTGCGCCGGTTGCCGCTCCAGTGGCGCCTGCGGCAGAGCCTCAAGTGGAACCAAAGCCGGTCCCGCCTGCGGCTATGTCGGCTCCGCGTTCCTTGACATCGGCTACGCCGGCTCAAGCGGAATCGATGGGGTCGCTGAAACGCGGGGACTATCTGTCGCGGGTTCTGCATGGTGGCGACATCACTTTCGGAGTGGGGCTGGTTTGCCTGCTGGTGGCGTTCGGGTTGGGGGCACTGCACGCTTTCGAGCCGGGGCATGGAAAGACGATGGTCGCGGCGTACCTGGTGGGCTCGCGCGGCACCCCGAAACATGCGGTGCTACTGGGATTGATGACGACGTTCACGCATACGGTCAGCGTGTTCCTGCTGGGTTTCGTCACGCTGTTTCTCTCGCGCTACATCATGCCCGAGAAGATGACGAAAGTGCTGGGAATCGTTTCGGGAGTCTCGATCGTTTGGATCGGCGGGATCATGCTGTACCGGAGGTGGCGCAAGCTGATGGGCGGGCACTCGCATACTCACCACCACCACGGACATACGCATACCCATGAGCCGGCACATGAGCACACGGCGGTTGCCGTGCATGCTCATCAGCACGAGCATTCTCACGCGCCGCACGCTCACGGGCATGATCACGGCCCTGCCGGGCATGCGCACTCGCACGACCACGGGCATTCACACGACCACGTCCCCTCCCACGATCATGGCCATAGTCATGGCCACGATCATGCGCACGGCCACGCTCACCATCACGTGCCGGAGGGCGACATCACGATGGGTAGTCTCATCGCTTTAGGCGCCAGCGGGGGGATGGTGCCGTGTCCCGCGGCGCTGATCCTGCTCCTGACCTGCATTTCACTGGGCAGGCCGGGCTTCGGGATGATGCTCCTTATGTCGTTCAGTGTAGGGTTGGCGATGGTCCTGATGGCTACGGGAATGGCGGTGCTTTTTGCCAAGAATCTGGTGCCTGAGCGGCATCGGAATTCCGAGAGTCCGGGGATGTTGGCGCTGCCCGTTATTTCGGCCGCGGTGATCGTGGTGATCGGCATCGTGATGACGGGAGTTTCGCTCGGCTGGCTGCCAGCTGTCCGATTCTTTGGATAGCGCACCGGTGAAGCTTTCAGCCGCTAACCGCGGGGCAGTCCGCGGTCTGCGATCAGCTTCTCTAGGCTTGGACGCTGACCGCCTGCTTCGCCGTGCTCGAAGGCAGGCCAAAGGCCTCCGTATAGCGGCAAGCCGCAAAAACGGCTGCTCCGCAGCCGGGCAGACCACGAAAAAGGATGGTCCGCCCTACGGCAAAATTCGTCGCAGGCCCGCGACGATTCTGACTATGTCGTACAAAATCTGTGTGTCTGCTAACTATTTCCCCGACGCCGACGCCTTCTTTATCATGGGTGTGAATCGGACTCTGTCCCACGATCATCCGTAAGGCTTACTCCTCTAGTGCCTGTAAACTTACTAATGGAGCATTTCTCCGGAGACCTTTATACGTGTGGATAGTTAAACTTGCATTGCGCCGCCCGTACACGTTTGTAGTGATGGCGGTGCTAATCGCAGTCCTGGGCGGGATCTCGATCGTATCCATGCCGAAGGACATTTTTCCCTATATCGATATTCCAGTGGTCAGCGTGATCTGGAGTTATACGGGTATTTCTCCCAACGAAATGGCGGGACGTATCACAACTGTATTCGAGCGCGGGCTTACCAGTACCGTGAACGACATCGAACACATCGAATCGTCGTCTTACAACGGTGTTTCGGTGATCCGGATCTTCTTCCAGCCCAATGTGAAAATCGACTTGGCGATCGCCCAGGTAGTGGCCGTGTGCCAGCCCATCCAGCGCATTTTGCCGCCTGGCATTTTCCCGCCGGGCGTCATCAAGTTCGACGCTTCCAGCGTACCGATTCTGCAGTTGAGCCTGAGTAGCAAGACGCTGAGCGAGCAAGAACTCTACGATCTCGGCGCCAACTTCATTCGTACGCAACTTGCCACTATTCAGGGCGCGACCATCCCGCCGCCCTACGGAGGGAAGCAGCGCAACATCATGGTGGATATCGATCCGGAAGCCATGTACTCACACGGGCTCTCCGCTACCGATGTCACCAATGCGGTGAACAATCAGAACCTCATTCTTCCGTCTGGCACAGCCAAGATGGGCGACCGCGAGTACTTCGTCCACCTCAACAGCAGCCCGACCACGGTGCAGGGCATGAACGACCTGCCGATCAAGACGGTGAACGGAGCAGTGGTGTATATGCACGACGTCGCGCAGGTCCGCGACGGGTTCCTGGTGCAAAGCAATATCGTGCGGGAAAACGGACGCCGTTCGGCGCTGATGACGGTGATCAAGAATGGTCAGGCATCTACTCTGGATATCGTCAAATCCATCAAAGCTCAGATCCCCAAGGTGATGGCGGGCATGCCGGCCTCGCTCGTCATGCGACCGCTGTTCGATCAGAGTTTGTTTGTCAGCGCGGCGATCAACGGGGTGATCCGGGAAGGCCTGATTGCAGCCGGTCTGACCGCGGTGATGATCCTGCTTTTCCTGGGGAGCTGGCGGAGCACGGTCATCGTGTGCACGTCCATTCCGCTGTCGATTCTGACTTCCTGCATCGTGCTATGGAGCCTGGGCTACACCATCAACGTGATGACTCTCGGCGGCATGGCCCTGGCGGTGGGAATTCTGGTGGACGACGCCACGGTGGAAATTGAGAATGTCCACCGAAACATGGGAATGGCGAAGCCGCTGACGGCTGCGATTCTGGATGGCGCTCAGCAAATTGCGCTGCCGTCCTTCGTCTCCACGCTGGCGATTTGCATCGTGTTTGTCCCGGTTTTGCTGCTCACAGGACCTGCCAAATTCCTGTTTACGCCGTTGGCTCTGGCCGTAGCGTTCGCCATGCTGATGTCGTACTTTCTGACCCGCACCCTGGTGCCCACGATGGTGCATTACATGTTGCGGCCGGAAGTGGAGATCTATGCGAACGGCGAAGAGGGTCTGGAGAACGCAACCGGTCCTTTCTGGAAGACTCATCACGCCTTCAATAAGAAATTCGAAAAGATGCGCGGGAAGTACCGCAAAGTATTGGGTTGGTGCCTGCATCACCGTGTGCGGGTGACGGGAATCTATGTCGTGTTCGTCGTCGCCTCACTGTTCCTAGTCCTGGTGACCGGCACGGACTTTTTCCCCTACGTTGATTCCGGCCAGCTTCGCTTACACGTCCGGGCACCGGAGGGGACACGCATCGAAGAGACCGAACGGGTCTTCAGCGAGGTGGAGCAAACCATACGCGAGACTTTGCAGCCGGGCGAGTTGTCAGGCATTACCGACAATATCGGTTTGCCCAATTCCTCGTTTGTCCTGGCTTGGGGAGACTCGGCGACCATCAGTGCGGCGGACGGCGAGATCCTGATTTCACTGAATCAGGAGCACCACCGTCCGACTGAGCAGGTGCAGAGGCTGCTTCGCAAGGCGCTGCGCGAGCGCTATCAGGATGAAACGTTCTTCTTCCAGGCTGCCAACATCACCAACCAGATTCTGAATTTCGGCTTGCCCGCTCCAATCGATGTGCAGGTCGTCTCCCGCGACGCGCAAGCCGGGTACAAGATTGCGGAGGAGATCGAGCGCAAAGTTGCGATTGTTCCGGGCGCGGTCGACGTCCACATTAACCAGCAGGTGCATACGCCGCAGATCGAAGTGAACGTCAACCGCAGCAAAGCGGACCAGGCGGGGCTTACCCAGCGCGATGTGGCGAACAGTGTGCTGATCTCGCTCAGTTCGAGCGGTCAGACGGCGCCAAATCAATGGCTCAATCCAATCAACGGAGTGAACTACCAGGTCAACGTGCAGACGCCGCAGTTCAAAGTCGACTCGATGGATGCCCTCGGACGGACGCCGATTACAAGTGGAAACGGCGGGCAGACGCAACTGCTCAATAATCTGGTCAACAATGTTCACCGCGGGCTGACGACCTCGCTGGTGAATCATTACAATGTGCAGCCGGTGTTCGACGTTTTCGCGAACGTCGATCAACGCGACCTGGGCGGCGTGGCGGGCGACATCTATAAGATCATGAACGAGACCAAGATCCCGAAGGCGTCCACTATTGTCCTGCGCGGTCAGGCAAATACCATGAAGACCTCGTTCCGCCGCCTGGGGCTGGGGGTGCTGTTCGCCATCCTGCTGGTCTACCTGCTGATGGTGGTGAATTTCCAGTCCTGGCTGGATCCTTTTATTATTCTCACCGCGCTGCCCGGTGCGTTCGCCGGCATCCTCTGGATGCTGTTCGCCACCCAGACGACCATCAACGTACCGTCCCTGATGGGAGCCATTATGGCGATTGGCGTCGCTACCGCCAACAGTATTCTGCTGGTGACGTTCGCCAATGACGAGCGCGCCGAAGGCAAGAATGAGGTCGAAGCAGCGATCTCGGCCGGCTACACGCGCATCCGTCCGGTGCTGATGACCGCGCTGGCGATGGTGATCGGAATGCTTCCCATGTCGCTCGGCTTGGGAGAGGGTGGAGAACAGAACGCTCCACTGGGACGCGCGGTGATCGGCGGGCTGATCTTCGCGACGTTCAGCACGCTGTTTTTCGTCCCGATCGTGTATAGCTTCCTGCGCAAGACGCCGCCGATCGACCAGGACGAGCAGATCGAACATGAAAGGTACGAAAAGCTGGTGCCGCATCATCCGATGATGCACGTGTGAGGTCGCCAGAGATGAAAGAGAACCCGATGCCCACAACCGAAGAACCGAAACTGTTGGAACGGCCGGCCGAGGGCCGTCCCAACACACTAGAAAAAGCCGGTCCTCCAGAACATCACATCGCGCCAGGCAAAATCATTCTGGTTTCGCTGCTGCTTGTTGCCGTAGTTGCCGCCATCGCGCTGGCGGGATATCTTCCGCGCAAGCAGCGTGAGGCGGCGGCTGCCAGTGCCGCGCGTGAAGAAAAAAACGATCTGCCGGTGGTCACCGCGGCGCGGGTCCGCAGAGCCGCGCAGGATAGCGAGGTGCTGCTTCCCGGCTCTCTGTCGGCGCTGGTCGAAGCTTCCATCTATGCGCGTGCTCCCGGGTACGTTCGCAAGCGTTACGTCGACATCGGCGACCGCGTAAAGGAAGGACAATTGATGGCCGAGATCGATGCGCCGGAACTGGATCAACAGGTGATGCAGTCTCGCGCCCTGGTGTCGCAGGCCGAGCAGCAACTGTCCCAGGCGCGTGCGGCCCTGGTGCAAGCGGAGTCGCAGCGGGATATCGCGAAAATTACCAGCGACCGTTACAACAACCTGGTGGGACGCGGCGCGATTGCCCGCCAGGACGCCGACAACCAGGAATCCACGTTTAAGACTGCGCAAGCCCTGGTGGACGCGCAGGAAGCCAGCGTCCGTGCATCGCAAGACAACGTCAAGCAGGCGCAGGCGAACCTGGAGCGGGTGATGGCACTGCAGGATTATAAGAGCGTCCGGGCGCCGTTCGACGGAATCGTGACGGCTCGTAATGTTGATGCGGGTGCGTTGATTTCGGCGAGTGGAGCGGGACAGGGAGCATCGCCGATGAGCGTAGGGGGCGCACAGGCAGCCAACGGAAACGAAATGTTTCGGACGGCGCAGATCGGTACGATTCGAATTTTGACCAGCGTCCCGCAGGCCAACGCCACCGACATTTTCGTGGGGATGCCCACGGAGCTGACCGTGCGCGAATTCCAGGGCCGCAAGTTCCTGGGGAAAGTGACACGCACGACGAATTCGCTCGATCCGAATTCCCGCACGCTGCTGGTGGAAGTACAGGTGCCAAACCGTGACGGCAAGCTTCTTCCCGGGATGTATGCGGAGGTGCATTTCCGCAGTCATCGCGATGTGCCTCCGCTGCTGGTGCCGGGCGATACGCTGATTGCCGGTGCCGGCGGCTTGCAGGTGGCCGTGCTATTCGATGCTCCTCAGGAAGGTAAAGGCGCGAAGAAGGTCCACCTGCAGTCCGTGCAGATCGGCCGGGATTATGGGGTTGAGACGGAGGTTCTAAGTGGTCTCGTCGGGAACGAATTGCTCGTCGTGAATCCTGGCGACGACGTGCAGGAGGGGGCGTTCGTGAAGGCGGAGGGCGGGGGACAGAAAGCGCCCGCGAAGAAATAGGCACCAGCCACTGAAGCCGCTTGGCAAAGCCGGGATGGCCGGCTGAAAGTCGGCCGATGGCCGCCGCGCAGCCTGGCAGACCACAAAAAACGATGGTCTGCCCCACGGGGGAGGCTGCTTGAGCCCTCTCAAACCTGCAGCGTGTCGTCTTCGCGCGCGGCGAGGGAGTAAAGCACCGGCGACAGGAACACCGAGAGCAGCAGCCGGGACGCCAGCCCTCCAACAATCACAATGGCGAACGGCTTCTGCGAATCGCTGCCGACACCGGTCGACATGGCGGCCGGCAGCATCCCCAGGCACGCGACCAGCGCAGTCATCATGATGGGCCGCAAGCGAAGCAGCGAGGCGTCATACGTGGCTTGGATGCGGTCCCGTCCCTCCAGCCGCAGCTTGTTGATGAAGGAATACAGAATGACGCTGGTCTGCACCGCGACACCCATCAATGCCACGAATCCCAACATGGAAGACACGCTGAAATTGGTCCCGGTGGCCCAAAGGGCGAGCAACCCGCCCACGGGTTCCGTCACCAGGACACTGAAGAAGATGATCAGAGGGAACTTCAGATTGCCGTAGAGCGCGAAGAGAATTAACAGGATCAGCAGCACCGTCATCGGCAGGATGATCTTCATCTGGCTGCGGGATTCGAGATAGTCCTTGTACTCGCCACCCCAGTCGTACTTGTATCCAATCGGCAGCGGCACATCATGTTCGACAATCCGGCGAGCTTCTCCTACCGCACCCGCCAGGTCGCGGCCTTCCACGCTGAACTGAATACCGATGTAACGGGAATTGGCTTCGCGGTAGATGAACGAGGCGCCATTTTCCACGCTGACATCGGCAAACTGGCGGAGCGGCAGATAGCTGCCGTCCGGCGTCGCAATCAGCAGATTCCTGATCGCGTTCATGTCATTACGAAAGGGCTCCTGCATGCGCACTTCGAGGTCGAACTGGCGCTCTCCCTGGATGACCTGGGTGGCGGCGGTACCACCTACGCCCGTCTCGATCAGGGTATTGATGTCGCTCACGTTGAGACCGTACCGTGCGATCTGGGCGCGGTTAGGTGTAACGATGAGGCTGGGCTGGCCGAGTTCCCGCACCACAGTAATCTCGGTGATGCCGCGAACCTTCTTGAGCAGGTTTTTGACTTGTTCCGCCTTCTTGTCGAGCGTAATCAGGTCGCCCCCGAAGATCTTGACGGCGAGTGAACTCTTCAGTCCCGTCGAAGCCTCGTCGACGGCGTCTTCAGCGGGCTGCGTGAAGTTGAAGATGATGCCGGGAAATGAGGAAAACTTCTGTTGCAGAGCTTTGATCAGTGCCGGTTTGTCACGGATGGACCCGGACTTCCAAACCGGGTCGTCGTAAGGTTTCAGGGCCACAAAGAATTCGTTGTTAAAGAATCCGGTCGGATCGGTGCCGCTATCGTCACGTCCCAGTTCGTTAGCGATAGTGGTGGTCTGCGGAAAGCTCAGCAGGATGTTGCGGATCTGCGGCGAAAGCCTGGACGCCTCGTCGAAGGAGATGGTATAGGGAGTGGTGGCCCGAACCCAGATTGCGCCTTCGTCGAGGTGCGGCATGAACTCGCCGCCGATGAACGGAATCAACAGCAGCGAAGCGCCGAATACGGCGAGGCAGGCCATGACGGTGAGCACGCGAAAGCGCAGACAGACGCCGAGCATCGCGCCGTAGACCCGCTGGATCCACCCGAAAACGCGCGCTCTGGGCTCGTGTATGCGTTTGCTCAGGAAGTAGGCGCAGAGTACGGGGAGCAGAGTCAGGGAGCAGAGGAGCGACCCGACCAGCGCGAACGACATGGTGTCGGCCATCGGCTGGAAGAGCCTGCCGGAAGGTCCTGAAAGGACATAGATGGGAATGTATCCTGCGATGATTACTGCCACGGCGTAAAAGATGGGACGTTCCACATCCTTCGCAGCCGCCCGGATGACATCGACGACATTGTATTCCTGGCCGTAGCGTTGCGCCAACTCGCGGAAAATGTTCTCCACCATGACCACCGCGCCGTCGACGATAATTCCAAAATCGATGGCGCCGATGGAGAGAAGATTGGCTGGGATATGGCGCCAGTCCAGGCAGATGAAGGAGAAGAGAAGAGCGAACGGGATGGTCGCGGCCACAATCAGCGCGGTCCGGAGATTGAAGAGCATGAGCCCGAGGATCACCAGGACCAGCAGCATACCGCGCAGGAGATTTCTTTCGACTGTGTGAGTGGTTTCGTCGATTAAATCGTGGCGATCGTAATAAGGAACCACTTTCACGTCGGGCGGCAGCACGTTCTTATTGAGATCGTCGGTTACCTTCTCCAGCCGATCGAGGACCACTTGCGCCTGTTCACCAGTGCGCATCAGGATGACACCTTCCACGGCCTCATCCTGTCTCATGAAACCAAACTGGCCTAGGCGCACCGCGTGGTCGATCCGGACCTCCGCGACGTCCCGCACGTAAACCGGGATGCCGTTATGGACGTTGAGAACGATATTGCCGATGTCCGCGGTGTCGCGAACCAGTCCCAAGCCGCGGATGTAATAAAACTGCCCGCCTTGCGAAATGAACCCTCCGCCGGCATTGGCGTTGTTGCCGCCTAACTGCTGGACTACCTGGGGTACCGTGATGCCATAGGCGAACAGCTTGTTCGGATCGAGCAATACCTGGTATTGCATGACCGTTCCGCCGAGGCCGGAATCGTCCGCCACGCCCGGCACGGCGCGAAATTTCCGATTGATCACCCAATCGTCGATGGTCTTCAATTCCTGCGGGGTGCGGTCGGTGCTCTGCAGCACGTAGCGGTAGATGAGACCGCTAGGGCTGAAGAGCGGGGATAGTCCGGGAGTGACGCCGCTCGGAACATTTGCGTCGCTCACTCGTTCGAAAGCCTGTTCGCGAACGAAATAGGAATCTGCGCCGAACTCGAAATTCATTTGGACGGAGGATAGTCCATAGAGCGAAATCGACCGCAGGTATTCGAGGCGCGGAATGCCGTTCATTTCGATTTCAATCGGAATGGTGACCAGCCTCTCCACTTCCTCGGCCGCATGTCCGGGCCATTGCGAGATGATTTCCACGTGCGGCGGCGAAAGATCCGGGTACGCGTCGATCGGCAGTTTCTGGAACGACACGGCGCCCCATGCCATCAGCATCAGAGATGCGATGACGATCAGGAAGCGTTGGGAAAGGGCGAAGTTAACGAGGCGCGCAATCATGTGTGAGCCTTAGCGGTTGCTATTAGCGAACTGGAGAAAGAGACTGCCTTCGGAGACAATCCGTTCGCCTTCTTTTAGCCCGCTGAGCACTTCCGTGTGGTTGTCCTGCTGGTCGCCTGTGCGGATCAGGCGTTCGGCGAATTTGCCGGGCTCAACCTCCACATAAACGAAAGGCTCGTTCTCGGTCGTCCGGAGCACAGCTGAAACCGGCACGACGAGAATGTGCTTTAGGGTTGTACTGTGAATGACGGCTTCCACGAAGGCATCTTTCTTGAGCAGGTCTCGCGTATTCTCGGTGACGATGCGCACCGGGGTGGTACGGGTCGTGGTATCCACTGCCGCTCCCACATAGGAAATCACGCCGTGGAACACGTCGGGAATCGAAGCGTTGGTTTCATCGACGCGGTCGCCTACGCGCACCGAGGGAAGATCGCGGTCAAAAATGTGGCCCTGTACCCAAACCGTGGAGACATCGCTCACCATGAAACAGACCGTCTGGCCTGCCTGGACTAACATTCCGGGCGAAATCAGCTTCTGTACGATCATTCCCGCGATGGGCGAGCGAACCGCCAATTCGGTGCTGACGGGCACCCCCTGCTGCTCCGCCTGGTCCAATTCCGCCTTGGTCACAGCGAAAATCTTCAGGGCCTGCAGGCTATTCTGGACATCGGTAGACGCGTCGTTGTAAGTGGCCTGAAGGGCTTCCAGGTCTTTTTCCGCTATCGCTCCACGGTCGAGGAGTTCCTTGCCGCGATCGAGCGACTGTTTGGCCAGATTCTGCTGGTTGCGGGCTTTCTTGTAAGTCGCAATGGCAGCGGCAACATCCGGGCTGGACACGTAGAGAAGCGGGTCGTCCTTGCCGACCATGGAACCGGTGTCAACGAGAATCCGCGAGATCGGGCCGTTCACCTGAGTGATGGCCTGGGTGGTGCGATCGGCGTCCCAGTCCACGGTTCCGGTGGTGCGGATGGTTAACTTCCAGGTGGCCCTCTGGACGGTGGTAACCCGCAAACGCGCGAGTTGATCGCTGGGAACGGTGAATAGTCCTGGCTGCTGCGACGCAGTCTCGGCGGCTGCGGCTTGTGTTTCGGCAGGGCCGCGGGTACAACCGAATTGCACAATTGACGCGCACACGGCAAGTGCCGTGATCTCACACTTCCACATTTGGTACTCCTCGTTATCGACTGAACTGCTGTGTCAGATTGGAGACGACGTCAGCAGGCAGGAGGAGCACGGCCGGGTCTGGTGATCGCAACCCCGTCAACAGTGCGCGCGGCTTGTCTTAGAACCGGTCTGGCCTGGCGCGTGACCGGAGGCAGGATTTTAGGGACTTGGGTTACCCCAATGCAAGGTAGTTGCCCAAAATGGCAAAAAGCGCAACAATGCGAGACGCTGTGCTCGTGAGCACCGGATGTCAGGGTAAACGCTACGAAGACTATACATGCGACCAGAACGCATGCCACAGCCCCCGTAAATCCTGACGTACGCTTCCTTACCATTTGGTGTTGCGATTATATCAGTCGGACGAACACAATGGCCCTCCCTCTTCGGTCATGCATAATTGAAATGACCTTTCATGAACAACGAGCACCTGCCCTCCGGCAAGGATCACGCGCTCGACCCTGCCGACTGGCGAGGCCTTCGGACCCAGGCTCACCGGATGCTGGAAGACATGCTCGACTACATCGAGAATATCCGTGAACGTCCCGTCTGGCAGCCTATTCCAGATGAGGTGCGGCGACGTTTCCGTGGCGAGATTCCCGAAGCGCCTTCCGAGCTAGCCGCGGTCCATGAGGAATTCATGCGCGATATCCTGCCCTACTCGACCGGCAATGTTCACCCCGGTTTCATGGGCTGGGTGCATGGAGGTGGGACACCCGTAGGCATGTTGGCGGAGATGCTCGCAGCGGGGCTGAACGCCAATCTGGGAGGACGCGATCACGCACCCATCGAAGTGGAGCGCCAGATCGTGCGGTGGATGCGGCGAATCTTCGGCTTTGAAGAAAGCGCGACCGGCCTGTTCGTCACGGGAACCTCCATGGCGAACCTTATCGGCGTGCTGATTGCCCGGGATACTGAGCTGGGTTTCGAGGTGCGGAGCGAGGGTGTGCTCGCGAGTGCGAAAAGGCTCACAGCTTACACCTCGGCCGCGGCCCACAACTGCATCGGGAAAGCGATGGATATCTCCGGTATCGGCAGCGACGCGCTCCGCCTGATTCCAGTCGACGCACGCTATCGAATCGAACTGAACGCCCTGGAGCGCGCCATCGCCGAGGATCGCCGCGCGGGCCTCACGCCGTTCCTGGTGGTGGGGACTGCGGGCACCGTCGACACCGGGGCCATTGACGATCTCGATGCGCTTGCCGGTATCTGCCGTCGCGAACGGCTGTGGTTTCACGTCGACGGTGCGTATGGCGCGCTGGCAATTCTGGCTCCGGATCTGGCGCCGCGTCTCAAGGGCATCGAGCGCGCGGACTCGCTGGCTTTCGATTTTCACAAGTGGGGACAGGTCCCCTATGACGCGGGCTTCATCCTGGTGCGCGATGGCGTGCTGCATCGCAATGCGTTTGCCTCGTCGGCTCCTTATTTGCGAAAGGAGTTGCGAGGCCTGGCCGCGGGTTCGCCGTGGCCCTGCGATTACGGTCCGGATCTATCGCGCGGATTTCGCGCGTTGAAGACCTGGTTCACGCTCAAGGTGTACGGCACCGAAGCGCTGGGATCGATGATTTCGCATACCTGCGCCCTGGCTCGATATCTTGAGGGCCGCATCGCCGCGACGCCGGACTTAGAACTGCTGGCTCCGGTGGATCTCAACGTGGTCTGCTTCCGTTATCGCGCGGAGGATGCGCAGCGCATCAATCCGAGGATCGTGATCGAACTGCAGGAGTCCGGAGTGGTGGCGCCGTCCACGACGATTCTCGAAGGGCGCCTCGCTATTCGCGCGGCTATTGTCAATCATCGAGCCAGCAGCAGGGAAATCGACATGCTGGTGGAAAAGACCGTGGAACTGGGACGTGCCCTGGAAGCGAGTGCCGCCCGCAGCCATGCACCGCAGCGCGAATCGAGTGCAGATTGGCTTCCGCAACGCGCGCGGGAAAATGCGCTGCAAGAACTCAGCAGCCGCATCGTGTCCAATCCCGACGCGGTGAGTCCGCGGTTCGAATTGGCCTGCCTGCTCGCCGAAATGGGCCGGACGCTGGAAGCCAGGAACGCATATCTCGAAGTACTGAAGCGCGAGCCTTCCCACCGGCTGGCGTTGAATAATCTGGGCACGCTGCTCGAGGCCACGGGATATCGAACGGCCGCGCGCACGGCTTACACGCAAGCCGTCGCGTGCCATCCGGACGATCCCATGAGCCGAGTGAATTTGGGCAACCTGCTTTACCAAAGCGGCGATTTACCTGCCTCTCGCGAGCACTATGAAATTGCTCTTCGTTACGACCCTGCCCACGCGGAGGCGCATCAAGGCCTCGCGTATGTGCTGGCCGAAATGGGCGACGCTGAAGGCGCTGCATGGCACCGGCGCAAAGGGTTTCAGGATCGTGCGGTTTTGGCGCTGCCGTATCGCGGAGAAGGGCCGCCGGTATCGTTGCTGCTGCTGATTTCGTCGGTCGGCGGCAACATACCGACACGGCATTTGCTGGATGACCGCGTCTTCCAGACGTTCGTAGTGGCGCCCGAGTTTTACGATTCGAAGGTGCCGCTGCCGCCGCATCAAATCATATTCAATGCTATCGGCGATGCCGACCTGGCCGCGGACGCGCTGGTTGCCGCGCAGTCGGTTGTGGCGCTTTCCGCAGCGCCGGTGATCAATCTGCCTTCCGCGGTATTGGCTACGGGACGTGCCGATCACGCGCGGCTGGCGCACCTGCCGGGCGTGGTGATGCCGTTAACTGTGACATTGCCTCGCGAACTGCTCTCCTCCCCGGAGGCCGCAGCAACGGTCGCGCGTCACGGCTTCCGTTTTCCGCTGTTGGTGCGGACTCCCGGCTTTCACACGGGACGCCATTTTCTGCGGGTAGAAGGTCCGGAGGCGCTGGAAGGTGCGGTAGCGCAGCTTCCGGGAAGGGAATTGACCGTCATCGAGTTTCTCAACGCGCGCGGTGCCGACGGGAAGGTGCGCAAGTATCGCGTGATGATGATCGATGGACAGCTTTATCCGCTGCACGTGGCGATTTCAAGCCAGTGGAAGATTCACTATTTCACTGCCGAAATGGCGGAGCGGCAGGATCATCGCGCGGAAGACGCCGAGTTCCTTGCGAATATGCCGGGGGTGCTGGGGCCTCGCGCGATGGAGGCGCTGAAGCACATTCAAGCCACGCTCGGTCTGGATTATGCCGGCATCGATTTCGGCTTGAGCGCCACGGGAGATCTGTTGCTCTTCGAAGCTAATGCCACTATGGTGGTCAATCCGCCCGAGCCCGACGAACGCTGGGCCTATCGCCGTCCGGCTGTCGAGCGGATCTTCGCGGCTGTGCGGAGGATGCTGCTTACTAAAATTGCAGCTTCATCGAGAACTGGATAAACCGCGGCAAATTACTCTGGTCCATGGCGCCGGAAATGCGGCCGAAAGTCCCGCTCGTGATCGTCGTGATCGGGCCGCTGAAGAACTGCGGCGAGTTGAACGCGTTGATGAAGTCCGTGCGGAACAGCAACTCGAAGCGTTCGTTGATGCGGTTGTGCTTCATCACCGAGATATCCACGTTGTGGATCCCCGGAATGCGCACGCTGGCCAGACGCGAAGACCACAGCTGCAGGGTGTCCGGCTGCCGGATGGTCCACGCCACCTGCTCGTTCCCCACGCAATTTTGCTTGGCTCCGCTTGCCAGCATCGTGCACGTATTGAACCACTGCGTGAGAGACGGATCGGAGAGGGCGGGGTCGACTCCCGTGGGCGCGGCACCGGACGGGAAGCTCATCGGCATCCCCTTCTGCAACCGTGTGAGCGTCGAAAACTCCCAGCCACTCACGGCATACCGCACGGGCTTGGCGAGATTGGCGCCTATTGGCTTGCCCGTCCCGAAAGGCAGTTGATAAAGGAAGTTGATCTGCAGATTCTGCGGGATGTCCCACGCGGCGATTACCCGTTCCAGTTGCGTATCCTGAGGATTGGCGAAGTTGGTCTGGTCAATTTGTTTCGAGATGGTATACGAAACGCTGAAATTCAATCCATACGAAAGCCGCTTCATCACGACGAACTGAGCGGCGTTATAACTCGACTTGCCGATCGGTACGAAGTTTTCCGTCACGCCATTCAGCAAAAACTCCGGATAAGGCGCCAGATACTGCTGTTCCGCAATCGTCGCGCCGTTCAAAGATGTGCCGGGAAGCTTGCCGGCGAACGGATTCGCAACGTTGGCGGTCAGAGCCGTGGCTCCGAGCGCGAGATTAGCGGCACTAAGGGCATTAAGTTGTTGGGTCACCGCCAATCGTGACGACCGGCTCCCTATGTACGCCGCGGTCACCAGGAAATCCCTGGCCAACTCTCGCTGCACTTCGAACGAAAACTGCTGTACATAAGGAGGGGCTCCTCCGGCGGGATCGGCAAACGAATAAGTTTGCCCCAGCGCCGTCGATAGTCCTTGAGAAGCGCCGGCAGGCTGAAGAATGCCCGTCGGAAACGGATTGTCGAGCGTGTTCGTCGGGATGCCCGTCTGGATCGAAGTCACCATGTTGGTGGTCTGGGTGAAGCCGGGAGCGTTGCCCGGGTCATACCATGTTTGTCCGTAAATCAGCGCATAACCGCCGCGCAGCACGGTATGTTGATCGAGCTGATAAGCTGCGCCGAAACGAGGCCCGAGGTTGCCCCACGATTGATTGAAAATGCCTCGCGGATTGCCGCCGACGCCCGCGAACAGCACGCCGCCGTACACGGGAAAGGCCGGCGTGCTGATCGGGTTCAACGTGGTCGCCGCAAAACCTCGCGGCAGTTCGTTGAAGCGATCGGTCATCGGACCCAGGTAGTCCCAACGAAGTCCCACGTTCAACTTCAACTTCTCGGTGACGCGGATATCGT
Source organism: Terriglobia bacterium (assembly GCA_963747535.1). Classification (GTDB taxonomy): domain Bacteria; phylum Acidobacteriota; class Terriglobia; order Bryobacterales; family Bryobacteraceae; genus CAVVFX01. The sequence goes on along the minus strand of CAVVFX010000018.1, from coordinate 158,982 downwards.
TCTGGAAATAGAGGGATGTCAATTTCTCCTGGCGCGCCGGTTCGCTCGCAATCTGAATGTACCCGCTCTGCGGGGTTCCGAGCAGGAAGGATGCGAGGGCATTGCCCGATGAAGGTTGGATCAGCGTAGGATTCGCGCCGGTAAACGTCTGGTCGAAGCTGAAATTGCCGGCATTATATCCGGGCGTTTGCGAGTACCCGCGAATCAGCCGGAACTCGGCGCCCGCCTTGGTGGTCAGGCGTCCCATGGTTTTGAAGAGTCCTCCCTGAAACGAGGTCGTCTGAGCGATCGGACTGGTGTAGGTCGGCTGCGCTCCGGCGCCTTCGTAATTGGCCCAGTTGAATTTGGGGAACCAATTATTGGCCTCGCTGACGAACGTGGAAGAAAAGCCTAGAGTGGAAGGTCCGACTGATGCACCCTGGTTGGCCCCGCTCTCGGACTTGAAGCGTTCCAGACCGGCGCGAAGATCGAGCACCATGGTAGGACTCAGGGTCTTGGTGAACTGGACGGTGGCATTGTGATTCTCCCGCGTGAACGGGTTATTCTGGCCGGTATCCGCCGCGTTGATCGCCGCGTTGGTCGAATAATGGAAGCTGCGCTCTTCCTGCAGCGCGTTGCGGGAATAACGTACAAACAGGCGTGTCGACTGGTTGATATCGTAATCCACCCGGCCGGTATTTTCCGGGAAGTAGTCAGTAAACTTGCGCGTGCTGCCGTTGTTAGTCAGGTTGTTCAGGCCAGTAAGTGGGTCGCCGGGTACGTTGCCGAGGGGAACATACGAGAAAACCTTCACCGCAACGGGATCGAGGCGCGACGTCGGAATGATGTTGCCCGGGAACGCCGTACGCACCAGCGTTCCGTTTGCGCCGGTCGTGGTCGAGAATGGATCGTAAATGGTCTGGACCAGCGGATTGCCGGAGGAGTCCCGCGCATAGTAAGTCTGGGAGAAGTTCCCCTGCTTCTGCAAAGGGGTCGGAACCGAAGTGGTAAACGGATCCGGAATTACCTGGCGGATATCTTCGAAAGTGTAAGTGAAGAATAGCTTGTTCTTGAGGACCGGACCGCCAATATCGCCGCCGAAAGTATTGATGTGAGAAGACTGCCTGGGTACACCGGTCAGGTTGCTGTTGAAGGTATTGGCATTCAGGTGAGTATTCTGGAAAAACTCGAACAGCGCGCCATGCAACTGATTGGTGCCGTTCTTGGTGACCATATTGATTACGCCACCGAGCGTCCAGCCATACTGCGCGTCGAAGTTAGTCGTCTGCACCTTGAATTCCCCCACCGCATCCGCCGTGGGAACGTATGAAACGGATGTCGCCTCATACAAGCTGCTGATGCCGTCCACCAGCACTTCGTTCGTGCTGGGGCGTCCGCCGTCTATGGCCATGCTGGAGGAACCGGAAATGTCAAACGGGCGCAGCCTCTGGGTAGACGCATCCTGGATTACGCCCGGGGCCGACCACGCCGCAGCGAATGGATTGCGTCCCATCAGCGGGACATCCAGCACCTGCATGGAATCGATAGTCACCCCCCGATCGGCGGTTTGTGTTTGAAGAGTTTCGGCGTTGGCCGCGACGGTCACCGATTGGTTGACATCTCCCACTACCAGCGCGATGTCGACTACCGCGCGTTGGGCGACGTCGAGCGTAACGCCCTCGCGATTTACTTTGTTGAAGCCGGTCTTTTCGACGGTGATGGCATAGTTGCCGGGGATAAGAAAGGGTACCTCGTAATTGCCGTCGTCACCCGACTTAGTTCTGGTTGTGTCCCCAGTTTGGGTATTCCGGACAGTAATATCCGCTGCCGGCACCGGCGCGCCCGCAGGATCAGTTATCCGGCCGGTTAGAGTTGCACGAAACTCCTGGGACAGCGCGAGTGAAGAAAGAAGAAGCAGCGACGCGAGAAGACGCATGGGTTCAAGACCTCCACGAAGAGACTTTGGAACATTTTATACAGAATTGTAGTCGGTCGCCGCTTCGCTGTCTACACATACGACTCAAAGAGCGTGCATAAGAAGACATAAAGAAATAAAAACAGCGCATAGCGCGCCTCTATCAACGTGTTAGGCACGTTCGTAGCATCTCCGATAATAGGGGACGTGTGGCTAGCATTTCTTCTAGTGTCGAGTGCCCTTGCGCCGATTTACGTGGAATATCCGGTGACGGGCACCCTGTTCCCTCCGGAGATCACCCGGCCCAAATTTCTCTGGCACGATAGCGCGAAGACGGCCACAGCCTGGCGCGTAGACGTCGCATTCAGTGACGGCTCTCCTGCGCTGCACTCGACTGCTAAAGGTGAACCCCTGCGCGTAGGCCCGATCGATCCCGACTGCATCGCGCCCACCAACGCCCTACCGGCCGTCCCCGACTTCCGCACCTGGGTTGCCGATGCCGCTACCTGGGAAGCAGTCAAGAGGCACTCCGCCGCGACTGTCACGTTCACCGGCTTCGCCAACGGACAGCCGGTCTCACGCGGGAGCGTCACCATCCGCACTTCACGCGATCGGGTGGGTGCGCCAATCTTCTATCGCGACGTGCCGCTGATGCCCACCGAGACCCAGACCGGTGTCATCAAGCCGATCGCGAACGACGCGGTCCGGTTGATCGCCTGGCGCATTCGAAATATTGCCGAACCAGGCAGTCGCCTGCTGCTCGAAGGCATGCCGGTCTGTGCCAACTGCCACTCCTTTTCCGCCGATGGCTCGACGCTCGGCATGGACCTCGACGGCCTGCAGAACAATCGCGGCCTCTACACACTGACACCGGTCGCGCGCCAGACGGTCATCCGCAAAGAGAACGTGATTCAATGGAGCACCGCGAAGGGCGAACTGAAAGGCTCGCTGCGCGTCGGTTTCATGTCCCAGGTGTCGCCTCATGGCGATTTCGTCGTTACGACGATCGATTCCGCCGAGCCATCCGCGAAATCGCCGAGTAACTACTACGTGGCGAACTTCAAGGACTACCGGTTTCTACAGGTCTTCTATCCCACTCGCGGCATCCTGGCCTGGTACAGCCGCGCGACGGGCATCCTGCAGCCGCTTTCCGGCGCGGACGATCCGCGCTTCGTCCAGACCAACGCCGTCTGGAGTTCCGATGGCAAATACCTGGTGTTCGCCCGCGCGAGAGCGAGAGAATCTAATCCAGAAGGGGTGGCGCTGGCGTCCTTCGCCAATGACCCGAACGAACTGCAGGTCCAGTACGACCTGTATCGGATTCCGTTCAACGATGGCAAGGGCGGGACGCCGGAGCCGGTAGCCGGCGCCGCGGCGAACGGTTTCAGCAACACCTTCCCCAAAGTGTCTCCCGATGGCCGTTGGATCGTGTTCGTGCGCTGCCGCAATGGATTGCTGATGCGTCCCGATAGCGAGCTGTACATTGTGCCGGCCACTGGCGGCGTGGCGCGGAGGCTGGAGGCTAACACTCCCCGGATGAACTCCTGGCATAGCTTCTCGCCCAATGGGCGCTGGCTGGTGTTTTCGTCCAAGGCGCGCTCGCCCTACACCCAGATGTTCCTGACACACATTGATGCTCTGGGCAACACTACGCCGCCGATTCTCATTGAAAACACGACCGCGGCGAACCGGGCCGTGAACATCCCGGAGTTCGTCAATAATGACATACGGGAACTGGGCGGGCCTGCGCTCGACTATTACAAGCTTTTCGATCGCGCCATGTATTTCGAGCGGCGGAAGCGCTTCGACGAGTCGGCCGCGTGGTGGAAGAAGGTGCTCGAAATCGCTCCCGACGACGTGCAGGCCCACCGCAATCTTGCACTGGTGCTCATGATGGAAGGTAAACGCCAGGAGGCCGGCGAGCATCTGCGGCAAGGTCCGGCGTCGCATTGAGTGCGCTCAGGTTTGACAACTCGAACGAAAAAGAAATGGGAGCCTGTCCACTGGAGATTAGAATCTGTCACGAAATAGATAGGAACATCTAAGAACGGGAACGTTGCGCTCCGTGTCCCCCGCGGTTCTCCGCGCCTCCGCGTTAGAGTCATCGCCAGGGTCGGCGGACTCGCATATGTTATAAGCATTGGGGCTAGACGCCGGAATCTTACGCGGAGGCGGAGAGAACCGCGGAGGACACGGAGGATCAGTCTGATGATGCCGCATTGTCTCCTGCCTTTGGCTCAAGTTCAAGTTGGGTTACCTATTTCATGCAGTTCCTTAGGTTAGGTTGGATTAGCTGCCCTTGGCAGAAGTCAACGCGGGCCAAAGGCCTACTCCACGATTCTTCGCGGGCCGCGAAGACTTTGACTGTTAGTGGTACAAGGCTTGCAAACTGTTTTCGCCTGCTCCCGCGCGCTGGAGAGACCTCTGCCACAGGCTGCTGGTGTCTGTAATAACTGTAGTGATGGCAGTGCCAGGCTACTTGAGCCTTGGGCTCCACGGATATTTTCAGAGCAGTCGCGGCTAACGCCCCAGCATCGATCCCAACACCGGCCGGGCGAAATCCCAACCCGATTGCATGCAGATAGGCCAGGCCACGAGGCCAAACGATGCGAGGGTTTGACCGAACCCTTTTCTCCAGGTCGCGGCGATCAGGCACACCAGCAAAGGACTATAGATGCGAGGAAAACCGTCCGGATCCCCCCAGATGGAATCGGTCTGGAAAAGCAGGAGCAGGGCGCCGAAAGCAAACGCAAACAGCAGTTCCAGATCATAGAACCCGTTCCGCGCGGCGAGCACAACGCTCCGGATCGCAGCCCATAGCAGTCCGAACACTGCGGCGACGGTCGCGATCCTGAATATCAGCGAGGGTATGCCTGGATCGAGCGGAAGGGTCAGCGACACAAAGAACGGCGAGATCAAGCGGAAGCCGGAAGTGGCATAGTCACCACTCAAGTGGCTCTGAATGAAAACATACCAGGCGATGGCGGGCAACAGACTGGAACTGAGCGAGGCGGCGAGACGGTACCTGCCCTGCTTGGCAAGCCAAATGACTACGGCGGCGGTCATCAGCACTCCGGTTTCCTTGCTGAGGACGGCTCCCGCCAACGTGCACCACAGGAGCAGCCAGCGTTGCCTGCGTGCAGCCAGCAGAGCCGCCGCAGCCAGCGCGGCCAAGCTGATGTCGACCGTCATGCGATCGATCCCCAACAAGGTGGCCGGTGTGATGAAGAAGAGCAGTCCCCACCACGCACTTCGTGCGGCATCCACCGCAAGCTGCGCGAGGCAAAATGTGCCGAGTGCGACAAAGAGCCAACAGACCACGATATAGGCCGGGTCGACTCGCTCAGGCTGTCCTACGGCCAGGATGTTAGCCAAGCCGGGCATGAGGATGCGCCGGTAACGCAACCGCGGCGCGTCGATGAAGGTATCATAGCGTCGCTGGAGGAGCGGATCGTGCGCGATCAACTGGTAGAACTGCCCGTCGTAACCTGAGCTCGCGTGGAAAACATACTCGCGTTGCTGAATCTCAGGCGGCCGGTTGAAACGATCGCCCGCACAGAAGAGTCCGGTCCAGTTTCCCTGGAACGTCGTGTGGACCACAGACCATTGAAAGAAAAATGCCAGCGTTACAGCGAGGAAAGCTATGGTGCCGCAAAGACGGCCAGAAGAATGAGAAGGCAAACGTATAGTGTAGCTGGCACAAAAAGACTATCGCGAGCGAACCGGGTGCTAGCTCACCGGCTTCCGCTCGGCAACGGCATCTTCATACACCTGGGTAAAGAAGTCGCGCGAAGAAGGCGCGGCACCGATGTGGAGCATGTCGGTTGACGGCGTCTCCTGGCTGAATCCGAGATACCCGTCCCAACCCATCTCATCCAACACGAAGCGGAGGCACTCGAGTTGGCGAGGACCCAGGCGCCCCAGCGAGAGATCGAATACCTGGCCGGTGCAATGGGCGTTGAAGTCGGACGCGGTTTCGCCGGCGCTGCCCTGCAGATGGCCGTGATAGTCCAACGGGTAGACGACGTCAGTAACTTCGAGCGGCACGAACTTCTCGTGCTTCGGTTTATCGAGATCGAAGAGGCGGCGCGTCTCATAAGCGATATACAGAAGCGTGCCTGCCGCCGAGGGGGATGCCTGCCAGAAATACTGCTGGTGCGGCCGGTCATCCAAACCGATGCTCTTATCGATTTCGAAGCCGTAATATGCCGGATCGTCCGGCAACCGGACCAACCGGTTGCCGGCATTGCGAAGATCGTCGCAGCTCTGGAACGTGAAGTCGTCGGATCGCAGCCACACCAGAAGACGATGCCCGGCGCGCAACTCCGGCTTGTCTTCATTGCGATAAGCCGCAAACAGCGTCTCGAACTCCTCCCGATCCTTCTGGTAGAGATTCACCAATTGCTCGGCGCGCATGACGCGGAAGTAATAAGTCGGAGACCAGTCGCGCAGCATGTGTTCCTGGACCAGTTCGTAAAGTTCGCGCCGCCATACCGGGCTGCCGCTGAAAAAGACCGAAGGGTAAGTGGTTAGAGGATGCGCGGACGAGGTGAGCTGATCGCGCAGGTTCAGAAAGTAAGACACGCAGCCCTCGCCGCAGTGATAGGCAAATACCGCCCAATCCCGTCCTCCGAACCTGGCCGACATCCGGCTGAGGTAGGCGGCGGCCGCGGGGATGGCCTTCTCGGGCAACAACCGGTCATCGCGTAGGACAACGGTGTACGGGATCCGGTGTTGCACAGTCCTATAGATCGGCTTCTTGCCTGTGCGGCGGACGAGCGTCTTTTCGGTAGCGACACGATAACGCGTGGCGGTCACAATGCTAAGGCCGGCGGAGCGCGCCGTGGCTTCGGAGAACTGCATGATGCCCTTGGGTCCCGCGGGACTGGCGGCATGAGGATCGCCGAAACTTTCAAGATAGGCGATGGCCTGGAGGGTCGATGCGGGAAACCCGGTCTGTGCGGAAGCCTGCCTGAAGATCTGCTGCAGATGGGGCGACGCAATTCGCTGGGCGCCGACCAGAGCATTGGGTTCCCGGAGAATGGTGAAGGTCTCCGCCTCGATCATCCGGCCCGTACGCGCAGCCAGGGTGATTGGGTCGAGGTCCGGCCGGGACGCGCCGATGGCCGACAGCCGGTGTCTGGGCGTAAAATAATCTTCGCCTGAAAAGCTGTGGACGGGTTGGACCGCGAGCGCGCACAGCAGCGCCGGAACGGTCAGGAACGCAGGAAACGAAGGCGGCGTTCTCATGTTATTGGCTTACATATAAAATAACGCAAACAATGCAAAATGTTTTGGAAATTCGAAAGTTTTTTTACCCGAACATGCGGCCTATTTTCAGTTACCGGGCGCGCTCGGCGTCACTCCAATTCACTCGTATGATTCGGTCCCACGAAATGGACGTGGGAGAGCCGCCGCGTGTTTCGTATGAACACCGGCAGAAACAAACGAACAAAGCGCTGACGGGCAGAGCCTCACATCCAACCCTAGCGATCCCAACCCACCGTATCAAAAGCGACTGAAACCATGTTGACCCCGCGGGCACAATGGTTGCATGGAGTGGCAGCGCCGACCCAAGATTCTGCGGCCAGGTGAAGGGATGCGCCTTAATGTTCAGGGCATGATCTCCACGTACAAAGCAACAAGTAGAGACACCAATGGACAGTATGCGCTGGCTGAAGACTCTGTGCCGCCCTACCGGGGAGCGCAGACGCACATTCACCATCGCGAGGATGAGGCGTTCTACATTCTTGACGGTGAATTTGAAATCGAATGTGATTGCGAGATCTTCCGGGCTGGTCCCGGCACGTTTGTCCTGTTGCCCAAAGGCCCGCCTCACCGTTTCCAAAACCTGTCCGACAAACCCGGTAGAATTCTTACCATCCGGTCGCCGGGTGGGGTCGAAGTGTTCTTTGAGCATCTCAGCGCGCTTGCAGAAGGGGGTCCGCCGGAACCGCAAAAGCTGGAGGAACTCACCGAAAGGTTCGGCATCGAGTTGCTACCTCACGGGGAGGATTGCTGAAGGTGGCGGAAGCCAGTGGGGGTCGAACCCACCAGCGATACGAGGTACCGCTCGCCGGGTTTGAAGCCCGGGCCCAGCACCGGCCAAGACTGGCTTCCGTTGAAAATTGTATCAATTGGCGGCAAGCGTGCGCTTTTTTACGGTTCGCCACCGCCGCACATCACGTGGTGCCGCAATTTCGAGGCGGAACGTGCTAACCTTAAGGCTGTATTTGACCGCTCCGCTAATTTAGGCACGAGTTCGCTCCCACCCCGAATTGCTTCGCTCTCAAATCAAAAGGAAGAATAGATGAAGAATATTTTCGTAGGAAATTTAAGCTTCGGTACGACCGAGCAGGATCTCCGTGGGCTTTTTGAGGCATACGGTACCGTTGACCGGGTGAACATCGTGACGGATCGTGATTCAGGGCAGCCAAGAGGGTTTGCTTTTGTCGAGATGTCCAACGATGCCGAGGGCAACAATGCGATCGCGGTCATCAACGGCCAGGAATTGGGCGGAAGAGCACTAAACGTCAATGAAGCCCGTCCCAAGACGGCTGGCGGCGGCGGCGGTGGTGGTGGACGCGGACGCAGCGGTGGCGGCGGTGGCGGTGGTCGCGGCGGATCACGCTGGTAGTTAGCATCTGACTTACGACTGTTAGGCTTTTGCGGCCCTCAGAGGTTCTCTGGGGGCCGTTTGCTTTGCTCACGCCAAAGTTGTCACCCAGACTCAATGAGCGGGCCGGCGTTGTATAAACCAACCTGCTGATGCGCCACGGCCTTGCGGCGGGACTTCTCGCGGTCGATGCCGAAGACGAGGGTCGAGCATTGTTGGATTCCAAGACAACTTTTTCGGCCGTCATATGGAACGGAGGACTCTCGTCGCCCGGCGTACTTTCGGCTAATCATTCAATCAGTGTGATAAACTTTAGATAACTGTAATAGAAATTACATTTACTCGAGAGGCGCTGTAGGAATGAACGAGTTGGAGTACGTGCTCAAGAACGGTGGGCTCACTCCTAGAAGCCTCCTAAAGAAAATTACGAGGCGAGGGTTTGGGGCGTCCATTGTGGGTGGCCTCGCAGTTACGGCGGCATCACGCCTCACTGGTGGACCTCCTATTGCGGCACAGGGTCCCGATTTCACGATTGCCATGATTCCAGATCCTCAGTTTCTGGCGGAGTCGTGCCCTGACGCTTTTGGCGGATATTATTCGGCCATGATGAGATGGATCGTCGAAAACAGGAACAAAGTTCTAACGGACCGCGAGAGGTCTTTCGGGGCGAACATCAAGGCTGTCGTAGGCGTTGGCGACTGCGTGAATTCGACCACGGGCGCTAATGAATACTTGAATGCACAGATAGCCTGGGAGACTCTGGACGCGAATCGATTCGCCTTTACCACCCCTCCAGGGAACCACGACTATACAGGGGGACCCGATGCCCGGAGTAAGCTCGGATCGCAATTCGCCTCCGGTTACTTCTCCGCGAAGAACCGTGCTTCGGTTTACGGCTCCGGCATCGACCTTGGTGATGGCGACATGGCCTACTGGGCTGGGTCTTATGATAGTACCGGAGCCAACACGGCGGTAAAGTTCGTCATATCCGGCATAGGAATGCTTTTCCTGGCGATGGATTTCTTCGCCGGTAATGCCGCGTGGTCTTGGGCCTACAACGTAATGCAAGCAAATTTCGACTGCGAATGCTATATCACAACTCACGCGTGGCTGACCACGAATGGAACACACTTCCAGAGAACCGATACGTACGGACCGAACGCGTACTCAATGGCCAGTTCGCCTTATTCTAATTCCTCGGCGGAAGCGTGGAACAATGTGGGAGTCAGCACGTGGTCGAACCTCTTCGGGATTTTCAGCGGGCACGATCTCGTGGGCAGCCAGAACTCGGATCCGGATGGCACGTCGACTCCAGCATGGTTTTGGCAGCAAGTTCCAGTCAAAAGCGCAAGTCCGCGCGGGCAAATGGTGCAGCAGATCTTTGCCAATTCTCAGCAAATGGATGACGGTTGCAGTACGTCTGTGAGTAGAGTGACTGGAGCGGGACAGATCGCCAGTGTTTTCCTGCTCACCCGCCGGCCCGCACTAGGATTACTCGAAGGTCGCATGATTTCCACGCAAACCGGAGACTGGTTCGGATCCGGCTCCCCACGCCAGGGTGAAACAAGCTGGAGTTCCTCAGAAACACTTTTGTTTTCGGTTCCGCTTACCGGACTTCATAATAAGCGAATAGCGTTTCCCGTACAAAGAGGTTAGGTGGCGCGCCAGAGTATTAAGATAGGGCCGGGCCGCTCGCCTATACGCGCCGGGCGACCCACGCGCGAGTCAGGTAAGTTGTTTCTATCGCGGGCAGATCCGCAATTCGCTGCGCTGTGAATTCCAGGAACTTCGCGAATAGCTGCGGACCTAATTGCACCTGCAGATCGTTCACCGAGCGCCACACGCCGATATATTGCTCCGGCGTTTGGCGCAGGCAATGCTTGCCCTCAATGTACAGCACGTCAGCGAATTGCGGTTTCGCGCTCAACCTGTCGGTCAGCCGCTCCGTGATGCCGGACCGGCCGGACGATACGCGGCGGATATCGGGCTTGAGCCGCGTGAGATGCTCCTCGATTTCGACCAGAACCGGGTTTCCCTCGATGAGGCGTGGGTTCCATAAGGCCGCGTAGGCGCCACCGGGTCGTAGAATGCGATGGAACTCGTCGCAGGCCTTGTCGAAATCCGCCCAATGGAGCGACGAAGCCATGCTGACAAGGTCGACTGAACTGTCCGGCAACCCAGTGGCTTCGGCCGAACCCTTGCGCCAGACAATTTTCGAACCGCGCGAGCTCTCGATTCCCTGGCTGCGCATTTCGTCGTTAGGTTCCACTGCGACAACAGAATACAACCCGCGAGCCGCGAGTACGCGTGTCCAGATGCCGGTGCCGGCTCCTATATCGGCGGCTTGGATGGTGGCGGCATCCCGCCCCACATAACTCAAGATCGCGTTTGCAACCTGGGGCGCGTAGCCCGGCCGGAAACGGTCGTAATCGCCGGCCAGGCCCGTAAAGTCTCCATGTTTCATCTATCTTTCATCAGGCCGCGGGAGTTGCCGGACAGCGGCTCCTCGAGTAGCAGTTCTCCCTCGCTTATCATCGTCTGGTACAGCGCCGCATCTGTCGGATTGTCGATTTCGCCCCACTGTCCCTCCGTGGCGCACGTACCTATGGGCATAGCCTCCGCGTCCAGCAACCGGCGCAGCAAACCGGTCATGTCGAGGCGATCGCGGACTGCCGGGTCGAGTGTGCACAATAGCGCCTCGACGACGCTCCATGCAATCGGTGTGAACTTCAGGAGGCCCATGTATTGCCCCTCGATTTCTTCGATCCGCGTGGTCTTGCCGCCAATCTCGAGCAACTGTCCGTCGGCGCTGATCCGAAAGGACTCGGCGTCGGCCAATGGATCAGTGAAGCGCCGCGTCCAGAGGCGACGCCAGGCGCGGTCGTAACTAATAGCCAATGGGCCCGGAGCACCAGCCAAGCTGCGCACCATTTCGCTGCGATAGAAGATGTCGGCATAGCTGACGATGACCGTTCCTGAACGCAGCCAAGAAGCGGCCTCGGCGAGCGACATCACCATATTGGTGTCGGCCCACCGGTTGTTGGCGAAATAAAAAAGCCCGGGGAAATCGATCAACTCGGCGCGATAGCCGCGTACGATCCCGATCTCGTCCACACCCCCACGCCGTAGCGCCGCGACCTGGCGCTCGATGAGGGGCTTACCTCCGAGTTCCACGAGACATTTGGGACGGTCGTCGCTCAAATGCCGCATGCGACTGCCTCGGCCGGCAGCGAGAATGACTGCACGGATCATCTGACTCCGGTGATCTGCCGGAGCAGAAGTGCGCCGGCCGGCTGGATAACAAGTTGGGCCGGGTGGCGAATCGCGTTGACAACATGGCACGAGGGGAGAACCGGCAGCCCGCACGCCAGACGGATTCGACTGTGCTGGGTAGTGGCGACCGAGTTCATGTGACAACCAGAACCTTCTGGTTGGCGCAATCGAGGCACAGCGTGCGCGCCGCGCGCCATTTTCGGAACAGCGCTTCCCCAGCGCCGACGACAGCGGGAATATCGAGTTCGCTGGCGCGGATCGCCATGTGCGAATTGGCGCCGCCGAACTGGGTCACGAATCCGCAGATGCCGCGAGTAAAAATCCAGTCGAAGCCTGGATCCGCGCTGGGCACAAAAAGAATGCGCCCGGCGAAGCTCTCCGGCGGTTCGCCGACCGATGCGACCGGCGCGGTGATGGTTCGTCGCGTGATGAAATTAGGCTGGCTCGGGGGAAGATGAAATGCGAATACATCTTCGGGCGACGCGATCATTGCCGGGAGCACAAGACCATTCGTCAGCGCGTAATGTTCTCTGCCGTGCGCAACACCCTGGAGCAACGCCTCGCGCACCGAAGCGCTCCCGCTATAAAGCGTGCGGATAACGTTATAGTTCAGAAATGCGCAGTCTTGCAGTGAAAGACCATGCTCCTCACCTAATCGACCGATCAGGGAGAGTACGTGGCTCAAGCTTCGCGTGAATACAAACTTCGCGTATTCGCGGCCCTCGATGCCCGCGTTGATGAAATCGATCAAATCCAGGACGTCGCCCTCAATCCCATGTTCCCTGAGCAGTTGCCCGATGTGACGGGACTGGCTGCCAGAAAGGGCGAAGCGCGGCGTCGCGGACACTGGCGTCGTGGCACTCGACCAGTCGAAATAGAGATCAGGCGCCTCGTCATAGCGCGGCGATAGGATGTCATAAGTCCCGGGCCTGAGGTGGCCGTAGCGGAGAAGGAAGTCCGCCTTCGAAAGCTGCACGAAATCCCGCCCGATCCGCGACCCGATGGTATCGACGCCGGCCATAAAAAGGGCGCACTCCTCGGTACTGAGAACACCCACCGCGACCAGGGATTGCAGCATCTGGACCGCTATGAAGCCTGCCCGCGCCAGACCGGCGAACGGCAGAGTGCCGTACCGCTTGCAGTCCTCTATCAGCCAGTAAATGCGGCTGATCTTGTCGAGCCTGGCGTTGCTGATCGTCCCGAACCGCTCTGCCAGCAGGTCAATCTTGGCGCGGTCAGAGCGCCACAGCGCGGTGTCTCCATGCATGATGCGGTTGGTGAGTCGCCGTAAGGCACTCGAGAATTCGGTAAGGTCTTCAGCAGAGAATCCGCACTCGGAGAGTCTGCCCATCCGCCCCGGCAAATCGAGCGTGTAGCAGGAAAAAATGATTTCGAATTCGATCTTGTCATGGAGATGCGGCTCGGAGAGAAGGCGATCGATGTAGTAGTTCACGAGACGCCCGGCTAGATCGTCCGGCACATCGCGAGGGATGAACGAATTGAAGCTGACGCGCACGTCGATATACGGCAGTCCGTGAAAGCTAACCAGAAGGGGAAAACTGCGAAGATTCTGGTAGCCATAATTGTCCCGCTGATAGGCCCAGATCGCATCCGTGATGAGCTCAGAGTAGAGCGAAAGCGAGAGCGGCCAGGGACGCAGCCCGATGATTTCGGCCGGGTTCCAATCGGGCATGATGCCGAAAACCGCCCGGCTGCCGTGCAGGTAGGGATGCGGACGGCTGAGAAGTTCGACCTTGCGTGCGACATCACCGAGCGCGGTGTCGACCTTCGCGTCCGCAACCCGTCCCTCAAGTTCGACGGCGAGGGGGCGAACCTGGAGAAGGTAAAGCTGCCCATCGTGGCCAACGGCGAATTCCACGTCGAGTGCGTCAGACTCCAGAAGTGTTTCGAGTTCACTCGTGAGCGCCAAAACCGGCGACAGCGATGGGGGGCACTTATCCCGCTGGGATCTCAGGCAAAGGAACGTCTTGAGATTGTCGCCGGCGCCGGCCGTCACGCGATCAGTCAGACCCGAGTAATCGTCGTAATTGATCACGAAATAGGGTCCGCCGGTGGGACAGCGTGAAAAAACGACGCCGGCCATTTTCACACGGTCAAGCATCGGTTGCACGAAAATCTGGTCGTCGTGGCTCGCATCATCACCGAACGACTGAATCACCTGGTCGATTGCCCGTGCTATTTCTGCGCTGCCAACAACACCGAGTATCGAATCATACTTACCGGCCTGGGAGTTCCTGGCGACACTATCCTCGGCCCGCGCACTGCTGCGCACGATAACGCGTCCGGACCCCCATGGCGCCGCGGTAACGGCGGAGAGCACACCATCGGAGTCCGAGCGCCAATCGTCTATGGAGAACCGGACCTGTGGAAGGACACAGCCGTTGCGCAGCAGCGGAGTGAGCGCTTCGAGAGATTCTGCCTTGGTTTTGAAGGCGACGGATCGGGCCGGCTGCGGCGCACCCGCAGCCGCGCTATTCCGTCCAACACATACCGCGAAAATTCGGTCGACCGCGGTAACGGCGTCTAGGTCCCCGTAATTGTCGAGAATCAGGTCCGGCGCTTCTGGAGTCTCAGCAGGCACATCGATGCCGACGACATTGCATGCATCATTGCTCCCATCGCGGTGCCCAGCCCCCCCATAGATCCCCTTGCTGTCCCGACGCCGCAACTCGTGGAGGGGGACTCTCAGATAGATTTCGCGATAACCGGGAATGTTCGCACGGTTCCAACGCTGCACTTCGTGAAAAAGCGAGATGGTCGCGCAGACGACGTCGCCGCCCTGTTCAGCCAGCAACCGGCATAAGCGCGCGTTGCGCATCGCAGATCGCCGTCGATGATCCGCACGGTGATCTAGATCATCGGAGATTGCGGCACGGAGAGCGTCGCCATCGAGAAAGGTGACCACCCGGCCCGCGGCACGCAGCCTCCTCCACAATTCCCGTCCCAGGGTTGTCTTGCCGGATCCAGAGAGCCCGGTAATCCAGAAGACCCTCCCCGTGGGAAGTCCCTGTGTGCCTTCGGTCTGGCGGGCCGTAAGTGGTGTTCCTGCCGGCATAAGAATTCGAGAAGTGTGCAGCCTCGCACTTTATCGCTCTCCAACTTTCGCTAAGTTAAGGGCTATGCACTTATTAACTCTCTTTCCGTTCCACTGGTTACGAGCGCTTGATGCTAATCGTTGATAATCGTACGCCCGGTTAGATGCTCCTGCGGGGCAGAACTCCTGCGGCGGAGCTAAACTAACTCTTTCTGGATTGCATCAGAGGAGCCGATGCAGACATCTCGCAAGCTCGTCGGATGGGCGCTAAACGCCTTTAACAATGGATGGCTGGAATTCGGGACGACCCGGAGGAGACTCCGCTCCGATCTCGAAGACAGGGGGTGGAAAGTCCCGCGTCTGGGAGACGACAGAACAACGTATGTCATCGGACTCTTCGGCTCTGGACGCTGGTATATCAACGAGCTGATGCTGCAGCACATCGGTAAGCGGGCAAAGTATTTCAGGGATACGATCCGTTTGCAACCGGGTCCGACATCCATGATCTACAGCGGCCATGCCACGATGAAATATCCCTCGCGCGATCAGGCTTCGCCGGAAGTGACGAGGGGGATAGTGGAAGCAGTGAGGTCGGGAATTGCCGACTCAATTTTCATTTATCGTCATCCGCTCGATTCGCTGCTGACAAACTGGGTCTGGTGGCGAACTTATATTCGCGAGAACAGGTGGATCTCCGGGATCTCGCAGGTTTATAGGAACAGAGACGACCTCTGTGCCGATCTGGAAGCGAATTTTCCTGAGTTTAAAGCTTTTGCCGAAGGTGACCCCGATTTTTTGTCGCGCGTACCAGGCCCGCGAGTTCTGTCTTTTTCGGAATTTGTCGAGGAAACCGAACTTCATCACCGATCCGCCACGCTCACCTTACGACTTGAGGACTTCATGCTCGATCCGTGCCGGGAGTTTTGCAGGATTGCTGAAGTCATGTCGGTCAACCTGGAGTTGAACCCGTCGCGTATAAAGCCGCCGCGAAGCCGGGCTTATGGCTATTTGGATGTAAAGCAAAAAGTGCCTCGATTCGGAGATTTCTTGAACGGGCTGGACGCTGATACGAAACGACGGATTACGACGATCGGCTACGAGATGCTCTATTAGCGCTACGCGTAAGATCGAGTGAAACTCATGGGTCGCGAGGAGCAGGGGATGCGCCAATTGGGCCTTCCGGAACTCATCCAGCTGGAATGGAGGGCGGATGAGGTGCACGACAGCATGTTCCAACATCGCGTCGATACAGCGGTGATGCGCGAGCGGCTGGCGGAACTTGGACACCGTGCCGAATATCAAGGGAGACCTCGCGCATGGGCAACAAACTTGACGCTCGGCGCAAGCCATGCTATTTCTCCAGGTAACCATTTCCGCTTTCCGCAGTACTACCGTCCAGGATGACCGCCACAATTGCGCACGTCCGTTATGCCCTCCGCCAGTTCCGTCTCGCCCCCGGCTTCACTGCCACCGCAGTCCTGACCCTTGCTCTCGGGATAGGGGGCACTACCGCAATTGACACTCTCATCGACGCCGTGATGCTCCGCTCGCTCCCGGTCACCGAACCCTCCACGCTCTACAGAGTCGGCGAAGGTGACGACTGCTGCGTGCAAGGCGGCCCTCAGGACAAATGGGGCTTCTATTCCTGGTCGCTCTTCCGGCGCCTCAAGGCTGCCACTCCCGAGTTCGCCGAAGTCACGGCATTCCAGGCCGGCCTGGGCCGCGTCAGCGTCCGCCGCTCCGGATCGAACGTACCCCCCAAACCCCTCCGCTCCGAATATATCGACGGCCACTACTTCTCCGTGTTCGGAGTCGGCGCGCTCGGCGGGCGTGTCTTCACGCCAGGCGACGACACCGCCGGCGCCCCTCCCGTCGCCGTTCTGAGCCATCACGTCTGGGATACCGCTTACGGCGCCGACCCTTCGATAGTCGGCTCGACCTTCGTGATCGATGGTCATCCGTTCAAAATCGTAGGCATCGCGCCCCCTAGATTCTTTGGCGAAACCCTCCGAGGCGATCCGCCCGATATCTGGATTCCCCTCCACCAGGAGCCGGTCCTTGCAGGAGATGGCTCTCTGCTCAACCAACCAGTCTCCGCATGGCTGCGCATGATTGGCCGCCTTCGTCCCAGCGCAACCATTGGCGGAATGGCCCCGAGACTCACGGTAGTCCTCCGCCAATGGATGCAGTACGAATCACAATACCCGGCGAACTGGATGCCAGACATCATCAACGGTCTGCCGAAGCAGGTCATCGAAGTCATCCCCGCGGGCGGCGGCGTCGCTGAGATGAAAGAGGCTTACGGACGCAGCCTCAAAATCCTCTTCCTCGTTTGCGCTCTCGTCCTGCTGACCGCCTGCGCCAACGTGGCCAACCTGCTCCTCGTGCGGGCCGTCGGCCGGCGTGGACAGACCGCGTTGCGTCTTGCCGTCGGCGCAACCCGCCGCCAGATAGTGCTCCAGGCGCTGACCGAAAGCGCCCTGCTCGCGCTCGGCGGTGGTGTTGCCGGGCTCATTGTCGCGATGGGCGCCGCACGCCTTCTGCTTTCACTCGCGTTCAGCGCCGCGAAGTTCCTGCCCGTCTCCGTCCTGCCATCGCTTCCCGTACTCGGCTTCGCCTGCGCCATCTCGCTGCTGACCGCCCTGATCTTCGGAGCAGCACCCGCTTGGTTCGTGACGCGCACAGACCCCGCCGAAGTGCTGCGCGCGCAAGGGCGTGGGAGCACGGACCGCTCGTCCTCTGCAAGCAAAATCCTGCTGATCGTGCAGGCGATGCTGTCCGTGGTTCTCGTCGCGGGCGCCATCATGCTTTCGCGAAGCCTCAATAATCTCGAACATCAGGACTTCGGTTATCAGTTGCAAGGACGCGTTGCCGTCCAGTTGAACTCACCGCCCAGCACGTACGCTCTTCCGAAGCTGCAATCGGTCTATCGTCAGATGGAAGCGCGGCTCAATCAGATCCCCGGTGTGCGGGGCGCGGGACTCGCGCTCTACAACCCCCTCGTCGATAACTGGGGCGAACTCATCATGGTCGCCGGACACCCGCCCGGCAAAATGAACGGGAACGCCGGCTCTTCCTGGGACCGAGTCAGCACCAATTACCTCCGCGTTCTCGGCATGAAGATGGTGCGCGGCCGCGAGTTCTCCAGCGCGGACAACGAAAACACGGCACCCGTCGCGATCGTTAACGAAACTTTCGTCAGGCGATTTTTCGGCAAAAACGAAGACCCGCTCGACCAACACTTCGGGCTCGACGATCCAAAGTACGCGGGCTCGTTCCGGATCATCGGCATCGTGAAAGACGCCAAATTTGCCGGCTTCGCACTCAGCCGTCCGGCGCGCCCGATGTTCTATGTCCCGCTTGCCCAGAACGTTGATTACGAAGCGGACGCGCTGATGTCGCGGATCGAGCTCAGTTCGCATTTCGTCCACGGCATCACCCTTGAGACGGATATGCCGCCGGGCGTCCTCGAACCAGTGGTCACGAAGGCTCTGGCTGAGGTCGATCCGAACCTCACGGTCGTCAACCTACGGACTTACCAGGAGCAGGTGGACCTGCGCTTCGATCGCGAGCGTGCCGTCGCGACGCTAGCCAGCCTCTTTGGAATTATCGCTCTCCTGCTGGCCGCGGTCGGGATGTACGGCGTCACGGCTTACGCCGTTGTGCGAAGAACTTCGGAAATCGGCATCCGGATGGCGCTTGGCGCCGATCGGGCGAAAGTCGTCCTCATGGTGCTGAGCGGAGCATCTTCTCGCGTGGTGATCGGGATCGCCGCGGGCGTGCCGCTCGCCATCGGAGCGGGGCGCCTGCTATCGGCAGAACTCTACGGCGTCACGAACTGGGATCCGCTGGCCCTGCTAATCGCGGCGTGTGCCCTTTCGGCCTGCACTTTCATCGCAGCAGTTATTCCGGCTACGCGTGCCGCCTCGATCTCGCCGGCCAGTGCCCTGCGCACCGAATAGCGGCGAATACGTCCAGCACGACTCGCCAGCGAACCGATCCCTATTTCGTACAACGTCGTATCAGAGGAGCAATCGGACCGGCACTTGCCCGCGGCTCCAGCGGGCTGAGTGCAGGAGGAGGCTCCCTTCGTTTCTCGGACGTTACACGATTGTTGGATCGCAAATGAAACTTTCTCCCAACATGGAGCACCCCGGCACGCTCCTCAAGGGCGAGGGGCATATAAGCGGAACAACTTCGGGATCGCACTCTGTTCAGCGCCTGGCTGTTCAAGATCGCTCGAAGTGTCCTGTGCCGCCATTACGGAAAGCGATCCCGCGAAGTGGAGACGATCGACTTCGAAAACCTGTCCGATCGACTGCTCGCCTCGAGTCACATGTCTGTGGGGACGACGGCGATCTGCGCCTCCGCCGCGTGGATACTCTCGCCCGCCTGCACAATGCGAGCGTCTTGTAATTCCTTCTGGCGTTGATTGTTGATTAACGCGTCCTCGCCCGAGGCTACTCCGGCTTCGGCCTGCTGAACTTGTGCGCTGAAGTCGTCATCACGAAGCCGGACGAGAAGCTCACCGGCTTTGACGCTTTGATAATCGGAAACAGCGACGGTAGCGACGAGGCCTGCGACTTTCGTGCTCAAGGGCGTCAGGTCCGCGCGAGTGTAAGCGTCGTCCGTTTCCTGCTCGGCCTTCTCGATGGCCCAGACGTTCCAGTTTCCCGTGATCAGGAACACGATTGCGACCGCCATCAGCAGGATCACCGCGGGCACTATAAGCCGCTTCAATCGGCCCGCAAAGCTTGTCTGTTGTTCAACAACTTTGGTTTCAGCCATTTTGTGCTTCCTTCATTAATCGTTATTGGCGCGAAAAGAGCTTTGGGAGACATGGCTCCGCACCGACGAAGCTGGTTCCGTCGCCGCTTCGCTTAGATCGCGAGACATTTCCGCCACGACTGCCGGGAGCGAACGTTGGTTAACCTCGGATGTCTTGAAAGACGTGTCCGACCACATCACGTCGCCGGTCTTCACGTTCGGGAGCTTTGCGGAAATCCCGACTTCGACTGAGACGGATCGCTCGCTGTCGACTTCCTCCAGGTGATCCAGCGAGCCGGTCAAGAGGAATTCTGCGCTTGTGCGTCCGTCGTACAATTCGGCCGATTCGAAGACCTGTTTCAGCTCGTGCACGATCGCGGTTGTTACGCATTGCCTCGGATCCTCAGCCCAGCGGAGGTAATCGTAGAAAGCGATCCGTTCGGATTCCGGACGGTACACGATCGGTCCTTGTCTCAAATACTGTGGAGCTCGAAACTCCCGCACCGCAACGCTTGCCGGGATCGGCCCGGAATTGCGTCCGGCGGAGACCGGATCGGGCAGTTTCAACACGTAATAGTTCGGATAGCGCACCTTGGCGCATCCGCCCAAAGCCATAAACGGGATCAGCAGCGCTGCAGTTGTTGATTTCCTCATCGGACCACTCGACGAATAGGAGCAACAATATTCAACCTTTGTTTGAATGCCGCGGAGTGCGACAAGCCATACAAGCGGCAAGTTTCCCAAAAGTTGTGATCAACGTCATGAAACTGCGCTCGGCAAATGACGAAACCGGGGCAGTAATTGTGAGTGCAGAAGTTTGAGGCCGTAGCAAATTAAAAATGGGTAGTTGGCGCGGAACGTGCTCGTCCCGCCACACGTTAAACGAGGCCCCTACCACTTCTCCGTAGGGCGGAGCGGCCGCCGGATAGTAATGGCGGACTTTCAAAGCGCACAACCTCACGGTTCGGCCAACCGTGTTTGGGAGCCGAGTCGGATGTCGGAAGATTTCACACGGAGCTGAAGGACGACCGCACCAAGCTATCTCATTTCCGAGACAGAAGGCTAGCCTAGACTAGACCAGTAGCCTGTGGCAGAAGTCGACACCAGGCCAAAGGCCTACTCCACAAGGCTTGCAAACCGTTGATTCTTCGTTGTGGAGTAGGCCTTTTCGCGTGCTCTCGCGCGTTGGAGAGACTTCTGCCACAGGCTGCTGGCGTAGGTATTGTGCTTACTCGGCGCCTTCGACCTCGAGAGAGAAGTCAATATTTCCGCGCGTTGCATGGCTGTAAGGGCAAATCTTTTCGTGCGTCTCTTCGACCAGAGCGATGGCTTCGGCCTTCGACAGCGTCGGAATCTGGACCTGCATCTTGACGGCAATGCCGAAGCCTCCCCCCTCGCGCGGCCCGACGGAAGTGTGGCATGTGACGACAGCGCCCTTTACATCCTTCTTATGTTGCCGTGCCACGAATTCGATCGCTCCGCCGAAGCAAGCGGCGTACCCCGCCGCGAACAAGTGCTCAGGCGTCGTGGTGTCGGGTAATCCGGGCCCACCCATTTCCTTCCGGACCGACAGGTTGGCGCTCACGGAGTGATCGGTAGTCTCCGAATGTCCATTCCGTCCACCCGTGTTGATTGCGATTGCGGTGACAAGCGGTTTGATAGTGTAAGCAGGCATCGATTCCTCTCTTGGGCCGCGAAGAAACGCTTCATATCCGGCGCCAGGACCATAGTACCAAGCAAATTCAGCAAGACGACGAGGCTTCGAGCCACATCACCCAGCACTTCGACGATCCAGCCTCATTGCACATCGGCCAAGATCGCTGGACTTGGAATCGACTAGCGGAGGAGATTAACTCGCGCGAGATCGACGATTTCATCGCCGCGTCCATTGAGAACAGCCTTCAGCATGAAAAGGCCAAAGCTCGTGGCTTGCTCGTAGGTGATCGTTGGAGGTATCGAAAGCTCCTGACGTGACCAGCACCTCGACTAGTGCCGGCCCGTCGTGTTTGAGCGCCTGCGCGATCACAGCTTCAACCTGGTCCGCCGTTTCAGCTCTCAGACCCAGAAGGCCCGCTCCCTCCGCAATTGTAAAATCGGGCCTCTGAAGATTAGTCGCAAAATCGAGAAAGCCGCCGGCCCTCATTTCGAGCTCTACAAAGGCGAGCGAATCATTTTTGAAAACAGCCAGATTCACCGGCAAACGGCGCTGCCGCAACGCAAGCAGTTCGCCCATGAGCATCGCCAAGCCGCCATCGCCGGACATTGAGATCACCTGGCGGCTGGGGTGGCTGACCTGTGCGCCGATGGCCTGCGGTAATGCGTTGGCCATTGACCCGTGGGTGAGTGAACCAACGAGTCGGCGCTTGCCATTCATCCGGACGTAGCGAGCAGCCCAGGCGACCGGCGTTCCGACGTCAAAAGTGAAGATCGCATCTTGGGATGCGAGTTGATCAATCACGCTAGCGACATATTATGGATGGACCGGGAAATTTTTTAGTTTTTTCTATTTTTTCGCCTAGCCTGAGTTCGGAGCTCTCAAAGTTCAAGGTCTTGGTTGGGGGTATGGTGGCAGCGCCCTTTGGTCTCAGCATCCAAAACGCTTTAGCGACAGGGTAGGATCTATTTATGGCCATACGCCTGCGACGCGCTCCCTGAATTGGTGCGCGCCAGTTTCCGAAAGAGTGTTTATGTTTGGCCGAGCGGAATGTGGGACACTTTCTCCGGAGGTATTTTGTTTCTGATGACTCACTGGTCGTGCCGAGGTTCATTCCTGACCCTGCCCCTGATCGCGGCCATCCTGGCTCCGGGACTTGCCGCGCAGACGGCGCCATTGAAGCGTGCTACCTATTTCCCCCATGCCGGTGCGTGGCAGCACAAGGAACCCGCCCAGTTGGGCATGGACCCGGGGAAACTGAAGGAAGCCGTTGAGTGGGCCGAGTCCCATGGCTCGAAGTGGGACTTCGAAAAGGATCAGGTGCGTGTCTTTGGTAAAGTACTTGGGCCACTGCCTGCGCAACGCACGGCAACCAACGGTATCATTCTGCGCCACGGCTACATCGTGGCCGAATTTGGCGATATCGATGCCAACGACCCGGTCTACAGCATGGCCAAGAGCTTCCTCTCCACGACCGCGTCAATCGCGTTCGCGAAGGGCCTGATCCACACCGTCCATGACAAGGTCGCCGACTATGTCCACGACGGCGGCTACGACTCACCGCACAACGCGAAGATCACGTGGAAGAATCACCTGCAGCAGGAGAGCGAGTGGGAAGGTGAGATGTGGGGCAAGAACGCTAACTTCCTGGGCGTGGACGAATTCGGCGATGGTCAGATGAAACCACGCGAGATTCACGATCCGGGCACGTATTACGAGTACAACGACGTGCGCATCAATCGGCTCTCGCTCTCCCTTGCGAGGGTCTTCGGCAGAGGACTACCCGAAGTGCTCAAAGAGAACATCATGGAACAGATCGGCGCGTCCCACCAATGGGCATGGCACGGCTATGGGTCGAAATCGACGGTTGAAATCGATGGGAACCTGGTTGAGTCGGTGAGTGGCGGCACGCGTTGGGGTGGCGGGTTATGGATCAACTCCCTGGATGTGGCGCGTTTCGGGCTGCTAATTCTCAATAAAGGCAATTGGGAAGGCAAGCAACTGGTCTCGGAAAAATGGATCGTGGAAGCCACCACGCCGTCGGCGCACGGGCCGGACTACGGCTACCTGTGGTGGCTGAATACCAGGCGGAAGCAATGGCCGAGCGGGCCGGCGTCGAGCTTCGCTGCTATTGGGCATGGCGGAAATATCGTCTGGATCGATCCCGAGGATGACATCGTTCTGGTGTGGCGCTGGTACGACCCGGGTAAAGGGGTCGACGGGATGATCCAGAGGATCGTGGCAGCTGTCACGGGAGACTGACCGTAGATGCTGGGTTTCAGTGCCGCTGCCCCAAATGCAAGTCCGGAGGGATCGGGTGTGGTGATGCGCGACATTGAGCGCTGGTCGGAGTGGGCCTCGACCGTGACGACGTGCAGCGTGCGATGTCTTGAGAATGGTCCGCTCGCGGTAGTTAAGTCGCGCGGTCATCCGGCAGCCAAAGTTTCCAACAGCTGAAACGATCGGGAAGGATCGATCAGCGATGCCGAAACGGTGATGGGCATCGTGGAGCATTACAAGCTCGGTGAGATTGTGGCGGGGCCGACGGCAATTGCAACTGGCACTCAAGATGACCTTCTGGAGGACTGGTGGAAGGTGGATCGAAGGGACGTCGTGGCGGACGTCATGCGCTACTGAAGTTGACTTCGGCCTCTCGGGCGTTGGATAAATGTCGTTTGGCGGCTTCGCATCAATTTCTGGACGGGATCGCTGAGCGATACCTAATAATGGGAGGTTCCTGGTGTCTGCCTTCAAAAACTTATCTCTTGCATTCTGTGTGATTCGCGGTTCCTTGTTGTTTGCTCAGGGGGAATTCAAAGTGGAAGAGGCGTCGATCGCGGATATTCAGAATGCGATCCGCTCGGGACGCACTTCCTGCAAGCGAGTTGTGCAGGCTTATCTGGACCGCGTGAAGACATACAATGGCACCTGCACAGAGCTGCTGACAAAAGACGGAGCGCCGATTCTGCCAGCAACCGGCATGGTTCGCGCAGGCGCGCCGATCAAGTATCTGACGAACACTGTTCCGGCGTCCGCCGTGTTTCCCAACCTCGATCAGTATAAGGGGCTGCCACTCGAATTCGGTTACATGGCGACCTCGATTTCCGATCCGACCGTCCAGTTGCAATTCGGCCTGAGAGTTGGCGTTCCTGATGCCGGACAGCTCGATGCGTTCGAGACACTGAACATTCGCGGCGAACGCTCAGTCACGTGCAAGGGCAACTTCGATCGCGCGCCATCGGACGGTCCGCTCCCTCCGGGAGCGCCGGCTGCCTGCGAAGAGTTTCGCCGACAGCCTGACGCACTGGAACGCGCCGCGGAGCTGGATCAGCAATACGGACGAAACCCCGACTTGGCGAAGCTCCCGCTGTATTGCGTCGTGATGTCATTTAAGGACTGGTACGACGCCAAGGACATGCGAGCCACGGGCGGCAATGACGTAAAGTTCGCGCTGGACGTACCGAAGAGGGATTCGCCCGATATTGCGGTCCTGCGAGCCAAGGGTGCGATCATCTTTGCCGTGTCATCGGCGAGTAACGTCACCCTCGCGGAATCCGCGGGGGCTCACGGTGCTGAAAAGGCAAAAACGGTGGCGGCCGAAGGGAACCTCCAATATTCCTTGTGGAGCGGACAGGCTTGTAATCCATATGACACCGCGCGCGTGCCACGCGGTACCAGCAATGGCTCCGCTGTGGCTGTGTCGGCTAACCTTTCCACCTGCGGGATTTGCGAGCAGACGGGTGCGTCGTGCAAAGGTCCCGCGTCGAGAAATGGCATTGTCAGTCTTCTGACGACAAAAGGAATTCTTGGGGACGGAGGCGTCACGGACAAGAGCCCAGGGGAGCGAGCGGGCTTCCATTGTAAGTCAGTCGCAGATAGTGTGCTGCTACTCGATGCACTCAAGGGTTTCCAGTCCGATGATATCTTCAGCGCGATTCCGAAGGGCATCATCCCGAAAGAGCCGTACTCCAGTTTTGTTGTGCCGAACTCGGCAGTTCCGAGCAAGCCACTTACGGGTGTGCGCATCGGCATCGTGCGGGAGTTCATGGTGAAGCACAGCAAGAATGATGTTGCTATCAGCGATCAGCTCGACAACGAGATCAAAGAAGTCCTGCGGGATAAGCTAGGGGCGACGCTCGTTGAATCGGTCGATCAGATGTACCTCGACGACCCTGCGGTTCCAAATATGAAGTATACATTCCAGGATGCTTTTGCCGAGGTCTTGCCGCGCACGTTGCCCGAGTTCTTCTGGCAGACGGGTAAGGATGGCCAGCTAATGTATGCGGTTCCCGACTGGGATGTAAAAAGTGTCGATTACGATGTGGCGCTGGCACAGCACAAGGCTCCGTTATCGCCCAAGATCAACTTGCGAACCATTGCCAAGGCGGCTTATGGCGATCCATCCAGCCTGATTGCGACGAACGAATACCTGATGGACCGGGGAGACCAGCGGATCAAGGATTGGCCGGCATGGGTTGCAAACGCCAATTTCAAGACGGACGAGGAACGGGCGCGGGCCATCAATTCGGTTCACAACAAGGATCCACGGCCTGCTCCGGGAGCGATTCCCTACCTGGAGATGCAGTCGGTGCTGCGTATGGTGATCCTCAAGGTGATGTCTGAAAACAAAATCGACGTCTTCGTGAATCCCGAGCAGACAACGCCACAATATCTTCTGGGCCACGCGTCGGAGCCCGAAGCCAATGGACGCGGATCGCATGGCTGTTGCGAGCGCCTTACGGCACTTCTGGGCGGACCGGAGATCGCGGTGCCCGCAGGCTTTAACCAGATTACCTATGATCCGAAATATGAGTTGAGCGAAGACAAGACGGCTTACATTGAGGTCACCGGCGATATGAAGTTGCGCATGGCGCATCCCATGCCGATCAGCCTGATGTTTTGGAGCGGACCCGGTTTCGACTCTGTCGTTATCAAAGTAGCTTCCGCTTACGAAGCCGCCACTCACCATCGAGTGCCACCACCAATGTTTGGTCCGGTATCCGGACGTTAACGCAAACTCGGCCCGGGGTGAGGAGTGACTTCGACGTCGGTTAGGTTTTTGATACTCATAGCTTGTCAGAACAACGCCGGCCACACGGGGGTGCGGCTAAGGTTACACTCCGATCTGAGTTTATGAGTCCACGTTCTTCGCCATTCCTCTTGTTTGAAGTCAGCGTGGTTTTTGACGGCGGAGCTCAGGAATAGCGCGGACCAATAGAAAATCCTGGCTTTGAAGATGGCAAGCCAGGCAAAGCACTGAAGGTTTAAAGCCACGCCGAGCGGGGCCTGGGCTAATAGAGCAAAACAAGTTGTTCACGAGAACTTTGTGGCAGAGTATTGACTAGCGGTTGGATTTGCGACGTCCAGCTTGGGAATCAAGACGTTAGTTGAATCTGAAACACTTGCGCGCTTCTGTTGCGAACTCCTGAATCCGCAACGCCTCGCCGAATCAGCATCTTCGAATTCCGTCGTTATAATCGAGGTACAAATGAGGCAAGGCCGTAGGCGGCAACGTCAAAGTCGCTGGCGTTGAATGCGCAGGTGTCGCAAGCCGTCTCGTTTGCTTTATAATCAGCAACCATGAAGTATCTACTGTTGTCCATTTGCGGTGCGACCGTCATGCTGGCAGCCATCGATCAACCCGTGCGTCTTGATACCGGTCTGGTCGCAGGCGCCGCGGATGTCAATTCAGCCGTACGCGTCTTTAAAGGGATCCCCTTCGCAGCGCCGCCCGTCGGATCACTGCGGTGGAAAGCGCCGCAGCCAACCGCACATTGGGACGGTATACGCAAGGCCGATCAGTTTTCCTCCACCTGCGCCCAGCCTCAGCGCACCGGCCAATCCTTGTTACTGCCGACAGCCAAGCGGCTCGGCTCCACGAGCGAGGACTGCCTCTACTTGAACGTCTGGACCGCAGCCCAATCGGCCACGCAGCGCCTGCCGGTTATGGTCTACATCCACGGCGGCGGCTATCGCGATGGTTCTGGGAGCGCGCTAGTCTTTGATGGAGAGGCGCTGGCCAAAAAGGGCGTCGTACTGGTCACCACCAACTACCGCGTCGGCATTTTCGGTTTCCTCGCGCACCCTGAGCTCACCGAAGAATCGAGCCACCACGCCTCTGGCAATTATGGTTTGATGGATCAGGTTGCCGCGCTGCAATGGGTGCAAAGGAATATAGCCGGTTTCGGCGGCGATCCGCGACGCGTCAC
Organism: Terriglobia bacterium; assembly: GCA_963747535.1. Lineage (GTDB taxonomy): Bacteria > Acidobacteriota > Terriglobia > Bryobacterales > Bryobacteraceae > CAVVFX01. Next base: position 131,514 of record CAVVFX010000018.1, on the reverse strand, counting down.
GATCTTCGGCCAATCGGCAGGCTCAGGCAGCGTGTTGGCGTTAATGGCCTCGCCCCTCGCGAAAGGCCTGTTCCAACGCGCCATCGGCGAGAGCGGCGGTCCCGGGTTGACGCCCATGCGCACGCTGCGGGAGGCTGAGCAGGCCGGCGAGAAGCTGGGCCGGCTCAAAGATCTGCGCGCCAAACCAATGCGCGAACTGCTCGGAGTCACTGTTGGTGGCCCTATCGTCGATGGCTGGCTCCTGCCCCAGGACGAGGCCGCTATCTTCGCGGCCAGCAAACAGAACGACGTGCCACTGATCTCCGGCTCGAACGCCGAAGAGGCCAACGTGATCGGCCATCCGGTGCCTAAGGACCAATACATCGAGCAGACCAATCAACGGTTTCGGGATATGGCAGCCAGCTACCTGGTCAGGTATCCAGCCGGCTCCGATGATCAGGCCAAAGCGTCGCAGATGACGGCACTCAACGATTCTATGGCTTGGGGCATGCGCACCTGGGCTCGCTGGGAGACCAAGACGGGCAAGTCCAAGGCTTACGTGTACTATTTCACACGCCAACCACCGCCGGACGCGCCAATCAAAGGTGCCGCGCATGACGCTGAACTCTACTATGTCTTTCACAACTTGAATCTCTTTCCGCAGCAGTGGGCCAGTTGGGATCGTCAACTAGAAGACATGATCTCCTCCTATTGGGTCAACTTCGCAGATAACGGCGATCCGAACGGAAGGGGCCTGCCGCGCTGGACTGCGTTCAGCGAGGAGAAACAGGACCGCGTCATGATCTTCGGCGACAAGGTGGAGATGGGCGCTTCGCGACTTGATACGGCCAAGGCCGAATTTCTAGAAAGACTATCCGCCCGACAGATGCGATAGCAACCGGCCTTCTGCAGGCAGTTTCCCTCGATCACGAGCAAGCGCCTGCGCTTACCGCACGGATGACTCTCAAGGTCACGAAGACAGCAATCCCTTCAATTCATCCTGACGAAAGCTATGGGCCAACGCCGCCTCCCGACTAATCTGTCCCCGGCGTACCAACTCCGCGAGCGAGTGTTCCATCGTGATCATGCCAGCGGCTCTGCTGATCAGGATTTGAGAGCGGATCTGATGATCCTGGCCTTGCCGAATCAAATTGCGGATTGCATCGGTCGCGACCATGATCTCGCACGCGGCGTGCCTTCGCGTACCATCGGACGACGGAATTAACTGCTGGGTGATGATAGCGGCGAGTGATAACGAAATCTGTTGTCTGACTTGGCCTTGACTACCTGGATGGACCGAGTCAACCATCCGCGAGATCGCCTGAGCTGCATCGTTGGTGTGAAGCGTCGAGAGCACCAGATGGCCGGTTTCTGCTGCCGTGAGCACGAGCGAGATGGTCTCAGGGTCGCGCATTTCGCCAACAAGAATCACATCGGGCGATTGCCGGAGAATGCTTCGCAGACAGCTGCTGAAGCTCGGCGTGTCGATGCCAACTTCAATCTGTTCCACGATGGCCTTGCGGTTGACGTGCAGGAACTCAACCGGTTCTTCGACTGTCACGATGTGACACTCCCGATTGCGGTTAATCTCGTCCGTGATCGCAGCGAGAGTAGAACTCTTTCCCGAACCTGTGGGCCCGGTGATGAGAACCAGCCCGCGCAAGAGAGAAGCCAACTGACCAATTTGAGGTGGAAGATCGAGCACGGCCATGCGTGGAACGTCCCCAGGAAGGAGCCTGATTGCAGCCGCAAGCCTCGTCTGTTGAAAGTGAATATTGACGCGAAAGCGGCGACCTGAGGACGATTGAAATGCGAGGTCGACCGACCTCTCTTTCTGCAAGGCCTCGGACTCCAATGGGCTAAGCAGAGGGAGAACCATGGATCGGACGTCCGACTCTGTCAATGCTGGCCCCGCGGTTAGACGAACCTTGCCATTGATTCTTTGAGCCAACGCGGTTCCGGGCACGAGCAATATGTCCGACGCATTTGACCGTATTGCCTGGCTAAGCGCGGTGGTCAGTTGGGACTGCTCAACCCTGCCGGGCTCGTCGGCCGATCTCGAGCCGGTAGTGCGTACCTGTACCTGACGATTTAGCTGGCCAACCAATTCATTCAGCTCCTCATCGTACGGCGACATGGATACAACCAGTATCGGACACTGTCCGGCCAACAGGCGCGCGCGTTCTTCAACTGCAAGGAAAGTGGCCCGCCCACCGCGCCGATTAGCACGTGCCGGTCAACGCGATCAGAACTGGCTGCGTCGCGGGTGGGGAACTCGTCAGATTGTCTTTTTGAGCAGTTCTAGCCGCTCCTGAACAGGGCGACCGGGCGGCGTCTCGGAAAATTGGCGGCGCTGGTTGCGAAGCATGGCGGCGACGAGTTGCCACGTCGGGCCCGGAGTATCACGCCACGGCGCAGGTACGGTAATCATGCAATAGGCCCGGGTCTCGGGATCGTAGTTAAAGAAACCCGCATGGCGACCGATTAGCTCCTTCCAGTCCGAGAACGTCGCATAGCCCGCCTCCACGAGCCCGCACTCGGGCGGAATCTCCGCAATGCCGACCAAAGTGGCAGGCGTTACAAAATAGAACTCGTTCGAGTAACGCATCCCAATTCTACGCTTGAGGGGTCGCTTGAGTTCCGACAGAAAATCCGCTCGCGACGTTTTCACTTCGTAGCAGACCCGCTTCATCGCCATGTGAGGGAGCGTGTTCAGGGCGAAAGCATCGAGGCGCTGCGCGCCACCGTTCTGGCGTCCCGTTCCGACTCGCAGTTCGCGAAGGAAGAGCCATTCCGATGCCTTAGGATGCATCGCGCACCCCACGATTTCGATCAAGGCGACTTCATCACAGCGCTGCGTAGGCAGGCACTGCGGCTCGACGGCAACCGTTCCCATACCGGGATGATTATGGCACAGCGAATGCATTGAATGTTTCCGTTGGCAAGCGACACCTCGGACGATTCGGTTCGTGGGGGCCTGCCTATATCCGAGGGGCGCAGGCGGGCGGCACACCTGAGATCCGTGCAACCGGAAAACGTTATTCCACATGGGCGCGCTGGACGACAGTCATTGAGGAACCCGGTCTGTCGCACAAAGCTCGCCGGAAAACCCACAGGGTCGTTATCGTTTGTCGTGTAGAGCTTTCTGGCGTGCCAGTTCGGTGTAGAAGGATTTTTCCTTCTCATCAATGTACGCCAGATAACCGGCGTGATCCAGGAACGGATTGGGACCGCCAGTTCCGAGCTTCGGGTATTTCTCGGCGAGATCGTAGAATCCGCTATGGGCGGCGAGAAAGACATCGCATGGAAGTTTGCGCAGGATCGCAAAGCTGCGCACGTAGTCGTCGGCGATCTGGGGGTAGTCCGTATTGTTTACGAGGATGTAGCCTGGATTCCAGCCAACGCTGCATACAATGACGACATCGTAGGTTTTACCGGCTTCGGTCGCTTTCATCGACCAGGAGGTGCAGCCTTTCGTGTGGCCAGGAGTCAGGTGCGCCGTGAGTGTCGAACCACCAAGCTTCACTTCGTCCCCGTCGTGTAAAACACGGTCGACGGGGTGAGGCTTCCCTCCAGGTGTGATGCGTTTCAGCGCGGGGAGGTCCTGCTCCATCGCCATCACGCGTGCGCCCGTAAGTTCTTTGACCATAGCATCCCCTTCCATGTGGTCGCCGTGAGCGTGGCTACCGAGAATAATTTTGATGTCAGTGAATTTAAAGCCCAGCTCTCCAACGGAAGTGCGGATCTGAGGAACGGTGGTTTCGTAATCCGTATTCACCAGGATGTCCCCTTCGGGCGTGGTGATGAGATAGCTACCCAAGTCTGCAGTGCCTACGAAGTAAACATTGCCGATCACTTTGTGGGCAGGGAACGGCTTATTCCGGTCGACCTGTTGCGCTGGGAGCCATCCGGCGGTTACCAGGACGAGCGCAGACCAATACGCGATTCTCATAGCCGACCAGCATATCGTATTGGGCGGCGTCGTAGGAGGTCCATATCGACTTGGGGAGGGACTCAGACTCCGGCTTACCTTGGCACTGGCCCGCACGAGAGCGCCGCTGCCGCTAGCAGTTGCTCGGGCGTATTACAGGAAGCAAGGTTTGCCGTCGAGACGCCCACGCTGACCGTGATGACTGGCGCAACCGGCGATGCGGGATGCGGTAACCTGAGGCCTGCTATTGCCAGACGTACCGACTCGGCATACCGCGCTGCGCCATCAGCATTAGTTTCCGGAAGAATCAACCCGAATTCCTCACCGCCGTAGCGTGCCGCCACATCTACATTGCGCCTGGCGAGACATTGTTGGCCGAAGACTCCACGCCAGTCCGGAAAGTCTTGTCGGAAATTCTGCGGGAGGTTGGGTTTAGGGTGATCGAGGCGAATGACGGATTGCAAGCCGTGGAACGCTTGCAGGAGTGCCAGGTACAGTTGGCGTTATTAGACGAAAACACGCCGGGGCAGAGAGGCCTCGAGGCGGCGCGGGAAATCCGCAAGCAGTGTCCCGAGATCAAAATCGCTCTGATGTCGGCGGCTTTCGAACACTCCGGCGCCTTAGACCTTGCGGCGATTGGCGTCGATGGCGTGTTCCCGAAGACCGCGGCACCGGAGGTACTGCTGGAAACCGTGCGTCGCCTGCTTGGTTCGTGACGCAGCGGTTTAGAGGCGGCGGCGCAATGCCGGCCACCAGAGGGACCGCGACTGAGCTACGGCAGTTCGGTCACATGGCTGCCTTGCACCACCTGGCCCTCGCCGAGCTCTCAGATTCGAGTTTGGGCGATTAGGCGGTGACTTCGGTTTTTCCCGTCATGGCAGCCGAGTTTGAGCGTGAAATCTATAAACCTCCTTCTCGCCTCAGCATGGCAGGTAACGATCTCTCGCTAAGCAAGGAAGGCTTGATGCCGCCTATGAACGAAAGACCCGATCGCGTGATGACCTCGATTCGAAAGGCAAATCCTCAGGTGCTTCTCGCCTGAGCCGGGTCGGAAGCGTCCTCCCAGCACCGTGGATGGAAGCAGCTCACATGAAAGGCGATGGGTTTAGAAAGGGCGCATTGAACTCAAGCGTACTTTTCCCCGGAGTTCGATGGCAATGACGCTTCGGCTGCTGCTACTGAGCATACTCAGCATGTTCATCGCGTATGAAGCGAATTTCTTCTTTCGTAAGACTTTCGCCGAGTTTCACCAAGCGCGAATTTATTGGGGCGATAGCATACGCAACTCTCGTTTGATAATCCCTGGGCTTTTGGTATGTGACGCATGCGATCAATACTACATCGACGGAGTCAACGCCATTTATTTTGGACGTGTCGCCTCGGTAAACCCACCCAGTGGCGGTCAGGGGCACGGAAAACTCATCAGTAGGAAACAGAGCCGACCAAGAGTTTTGCGGACCCAGTCGCCCGGGAGCGATTTGTCCGCAAAAAGATTGCTGTTCTTTACTAACCGCATCGGCCTCTCCTGGTGGTTCAATGAACACCTCTGGGAACACACTGATGTTCTGAGCAACAGATTTACCAATGTTCGTCATCCGAAAGGTCGCTCGCACAACAACCTGCATGATCGGATTTGGGCGTCTTGGGGCAAGCATGGTCAGAGTTTCGCCATGGAACAGTGGCAGCTGTTTGGGGTTAAAGATCAGGGCGTCTGCTTCATTCAAAGTTGCTGCTACGACTTTTACCCAAGGTCGAGTATCAGCTTCCATAACATCAGCTTGTCTTGAGACTTGGCGCAACGTTCGATAAGTGAAGAGTGCGGCGAGTACCGACAGCACCAGGGCGGATAAGGCAGCGATCCTCTCAACGGTCTTCCACTTATCGTTTCGCGGCGTGGCGTTCCGCTCAGCTTCATAATAGGTGGTGATGGCTTCTGGCAGTTGCAACTGGACCGTTGCCCCAGAAGAGCTTGGCATTTGCTGTTGCTGCTTGTAAGCCTCCGTGTTTGCGCGAATGGCATCACGGATTTCCTGATTGGACCGTCCGATGCCATGCAATGCTGAAAGGAGCGAATCGAGAAATTTCATATGGAATCGGCTAAGTCCTCGCTCTACCCTCGCGTGTTGACTACCATGGTATAGCAATGAGTCCTCTGACACTTGCTCCCTGAGGCCTCGGCGATGGAAAACACGACCATATCCCTTGCCCAAAGCGCAGCGATCGATTCGTTCCGATTGCGATTTCAGAGTGGTGGTCGAGGAAAGATCCCTCTTGCCGGAACTCATCACGGGCCGAGAATCTCAGCAAACTATACTGTAAGACATCATGGACGCAACGGCGATTCTCAAGAAACTTCGTGATCAACTTGATGCAGTCAATCAGGCCATCACTATCTTCGAGCGGATCGCAGCGGGATCAAAACGAAAACGAGGCCGACCACCGGCATGGATGAAGAGGACGGAAGCCAATACTCCGCTCGACACGTCTGGTGGCAATAAACGTGACAAAGTGCCGAAAAACAAAAAGGCGATTTGGATGTGCCATTAGCGGCAACGACCAGAATCGCCGGTCGTCTTTCTTCGCCATCCGGGAACCGCACGAGGACGCGCTCGCAGTCGCAGTCCACCCTCTCAGGATCACTCTGACGCGTCGCCGATGCCGGGCACGAAATAGAAGGCATGCCGCGTCGCACTCGCCCCTTACGGCTCATCCTCGTGTTCGGCAACGCGTCGCAGGCCATCTACAAAGACAAGACTGCGAAGCCCGGCACGCCATCTATCGAGAGAAAAAACCATGATGAGGGTGGTGGTTCTGGACGACTGGCAGGGTGTGGCGCAAAGCAGTATTGACTGGTCGCCGCTTAAGGCGCGCGCAGAAGTGGTCTTCTTCGACCAGGCGTTTGACGACGAGAATGACGCCGCAACAAGGCTAGTGGATTTCGATATTGTCCTGTCGATGCGCGAGCGGACGCCGCTGCCGGGTTCTCTTATCAACCGCCTGTCGCGGCTGCGCATGCTCGGTATAACCGGCGCGCGCAACCTCTCGCTCGACACGCCCGCCTGCACCGTACGAGGCGTGGTGGTGTGCAACACAGTTGGCGGAGGCGCAAGCGAGGCGGCCACCGCCGAGTTGGCTCTCGGGCTGCTGCTGGCAGCGGCCAGGGCGATCCCCGCCGGCGACGCCAATATCCGCGCTGGGCGGTTCCAGATGGGTGTACCGGTAGGTATCAGCCTGGCGGGAAAGACAATAGGGATCATCGGCCTCGGTCGTCTCGGATCGCACATGGCCCGCTACTGCCGGGCACTGAATATGAACGTTCTGGCTTGGAGCCAGAACCTGACTGCGGAGAAGGCACACTCGGCAGGCGCGACTCTCGTCTCTAAGGAGGACTTACTGTCGCGTTCGGACGCGGTCAGCATCCATCTGGTGCTGTCATCGCGTTCGCGTGGATTGATCGGTGCCGCCGATATCGCACGAATGAAATCGGGTGCGATTCTGATTAACACTTCGCGTGGTCCGATAGTGGACGAGACGGCTCTGATCGAAGCCGTGCAAGCGCGTCGCATCATAGCCGCGCTCGATGTTTATGACCGCGAGCCTCTGCCTTTGAACCATCCGCTCCGCAGCGCTCCCAACACAGTGATGACGCCCCATCTCGGTTACGGCGTGCAGGAGACCTGGGCGGAGTTTTACCGACAGAGCCTGGAGAATGCACTCGCTTTTCTCGACGGAAAGCCGGTCCGTGTGATAAATCCAGAGGTGCTCCGGCTCGGCTGACTATATCCAATGTGCCGGGCCGGGGCGAAGCCTCCGGCAACGGAACGCTGCCGGCTACACGGTCACTGTCGTCACCCACGACACGCCAGTGCCTGAATCGAAAATCCTTCCGGATAACCGTCGTTCGACTCTAGCGCACCTTGCCAGCCGAGTTCTCGAGAACTACATCGGAGAGCACAGCAGTATCAGACTTGTCTGGCAAGTGCGAGCAGAAGCCGATACCCACGTAAAAAGGTTCGTCGAAGTGTAGGTTAATCGGTGGGCCAAGCTGGTTCATAGGTTCGCCCTCCAGGCTGATGAAGATCGCGATGGAGTCGCCATGCTTCTCGATTCCGATGCGCTTAGCCATGACATGGGCGAGGCTGCCCCCAAAGCGATACTGCATATCTTTCATCTGCGTGCCTCTCTCGGTACGTTGTGCCAAGTGGATCATGCCCACACCGTGCTCGCCGACCATGGCCTCTTTGGAATCGTCATCGAGATTCTGCCGAACGACCAGGACCGCCTTGCGGTCGCCGTAGCCCTTCGGGTCCGGGAACGTTACGTCGGCCGCGAGTGAAGCGTCACCGGACATCTTCTTCCAGAGAAAACGGAACTCGTCGCGCGAGTACCAGATATTGTAGCCAGCGGAGTTGATGGTGTACTGCTTCGTGCTGGCGTCGTAACTGGCGCTGCCCGGCGCTACCGCGCTGCCGATGTCAGATTGGCCCTGAAACACGCCGATCGGCGCATCGAAATTCGTGCTCGGCCTGTGAAAGTCTGCCGGTGGCGGTACCTGCTTATGCGTAGGGGAACCGGGCAACGCCCAATCCGGCACGTTGGGTGTAGGTGTTGGCGGTGCGCCGGGCCCTTGCCCGCGCAGCAGCTGTGGTGTGGCGCACAGCATCAGGACGAGCAGCGAGGCTCGCCAGGAGTGCGTGATCGGGAAACGAACAATGTAGGGTTCCATAACGATGAACTCTAGCAGACGACGGGCAAGCTTGCGCACGATCATAACGGCTGTCGCAGCTCGCTTATCATCCTGGAATCGATGCACGTACAGGACTGTTCAGCAGCAAACGGAGCAAGATATGATTAGGACCTAATGATGCGTGCATTGATCTGTGGCCTCTTTTTGACGGCATGCTCGATCCTCTCGGCGACTCCCGTCTATGTGGTGCTTTGGTTTGATACGGAGGATTATATCGAGCCGGCGGCCGACGACGCCGCGCTCCGCATTGCAAACGATTTATCCGCAGAGGGTGTTCGGGCGACCTTCAAGGTAGTGGGCGAGAAGGCCCGTGTGCTGGAGAAGCGCGGCCGGCGCGACGTTATCCAGGCGCTCTCCAGGCACGCCATTGGGTATCACGCGAACTGGCACAGCGTCCACCCCACTCCCGCTGAGTACCTGGTTCGCCTCGGATATCTCGAAGGAGCTGAGGAGTTCGAAAGACGTGAAGGACCGGGAGTTGCTGATGTGAGGCGGATCTTCGGAACCCAACCGGTTTGCTATGGACAGCCGGGCAACTCTTGGGGCCCACAAAGTAATTTGGCACTGCGAAAGCTCGGCATTCCTGTGTATCTGGATGAAGGCGAACAGGTAGGTGTCGATGAGCAACCATTCTGGTACGGAGGGCTGCTTTATGTATTCCGAATGGGCAAAAACCAGTTTCGCGCACAGTTAAACGCCGGAGCGGAAGACACCGCGGCCTACAAACGATTCGACGAAGCCGCGGCACGGTTAGCCGCGAGTGGCGGCGGCGTAATCAGCATCTATTACCATCCCACCGAGTTCGTGACTACCGAGTTTTGGGACGGCGTGAATTTCGCGCGCGGCGCGAATCCAGCTCCGGATGCGTGGGTAAAACCGCGGCGCAGGACGGCAGAGGATTCAGAGCGGTGCTTTGGAGTGCTGCGACGGTTTGTGCAGCATATGAAGGCGCAGCCGGCAGTCCGCTTCGTGACCGCGCAAGACCTGCCCGGCTTTTACGAGAATCCCGCCGCGAAAGTCGTGGATCGCAAGCAGGTGGCTGCCCACCTGAGCCGGCGAATCGTTTTCGGAGAGATCCAAGGCCAGATGCTGTCGCCGTCGGATATGCTGCTGGCCTTGCTTGAAGTGAAGCCGCAGATCGTTGACGGCCCGACGGGGCCTGGAACGACAACCTATTCTAAGCCCACCATTCCCGTTGCCGCTTTTCGTATTGCGGCAGCGGATTCGGCAGATTTTGTCCGGCGTTTTCACCGCCTACCCAATGAGGTGTTCGTCGGGTCTGAGACGCTTTCGCTGGCCGATTTCGCTGCCACGCTGGCAGGCAGCATGGATGGAGGCGGCGAGGTTAAGGTGATCCGCGGCAACATTGAGTTCGACCGTTACTTCGCCTCGGATGGCCGGAAGCCGTTCAACTGGGTAATCCATCCGGAAGGTTTCAACGGCTTGCCACTGCTGGAACTCGGGCGTCTTCAGGGATGGACTCTGAAGCCGGCCAGACTCCTCAGATAAACCAGATGCGGTTTGTTTTTGCGCTCTGATCATGGCTTCCGCAGTCTGTTGGGTGGATCTCAAAAATCGATCACGTGACCCTCGCGGGTGCGCGACTTGAGACAATGCGCGAGGCGTTCACGGACGCTACCTGGGTTCCCTTGGCAATGTAAACGATGAGGGACGCCGTCGCCATGGTGCGCGCCACACGACCCGACCGCCGGAGTAGTGCGCCCAAGGAAAGCTGGTCCCCCAGGCGGGCTGCACAGCACCGGCAGAACCGGACAGCCCCCATCTAACCCGTCAGGCAAACGAGGAATTCATGTTATGAACTCTCAAGCGAGCGACTCACCCCTGTACAATGATACCGACCATGCCCACACACACGTCTACCCGAGACATTCTGTTGGCCGCGCTTGCCGTATTCCAATTAGACAAACAGCGCATCGACGTCCAGATTGCCGAAGTCCAGACCATGTTGGGTGGCGGGGGATCACCGGCGACAAGCAAATCCGCCTCTGAATTAACGCCAAAAAAAGTGGACGTAAGAGAAGTGCTGCCGTGCGCAGACGGATGGCCGAAGCTCAAAAAGCAAGATGGGCCAAGATCAAGGGAAAAGCTGAACCGCCGTCGCCGGAACCAGTCGCGACGAAGGCAAAACGTCAGATCAGCGCAGAGGGCATGAAGAGAATCATCGCCGCCACGAAGAAACGTTGGCGTCTACGAGCGGCTGCGAAGAAAGCCGCCCCCGAAGGGCCGCTGTAAAGGCTGCGAAGAAGGTGGCACCGGCGAAGGTGGCGAAGAAGGTTGAGCAGGTCAAGAGATCTGCGGCGAAGAAGTCGGCAACCGTTCCGGCTGTGGTTGAAGCCGCAGTGTGAATGAGTAGTCTGCGCGGCGAACTGGATTGCTAACGTGCAATGCCTCGGTTAACGGTCAGTTCTCTTACTGCCTCTATCGTCTGCTCGTCATCGCTCTCCGTGAACACTGAACTGTTTTGCGAGCGCTGTTCGTCAGTTAGGTGTTTGCGCAAATCGCTACCCACTTCGTTATGTGACATGTAGATTGCACTTCCGGTCAAACTTGTACGGCGAATCGATTGATCAACGGCAGTTGCGATACCCAAAGTGACTGCCATTAATCGGCGGCAGTGACCACCGGCGCTGGTTTCGCCACTGCCGCCCCACCGAATAGCAGCGGAAGGAGAACCGCCGCCGACAATCGAAACAGCATTGAAGGTGGTTGTCTGATAGCCCGTTTATATGGGAACACCCGCCGTTTTGGAAGGTGTGTCTTGGTTGATATTCGGACGGGCTACCGGATTGTGCGCAGACGGCTGTCCGGGGCGCACGCGGTAGTTAATCTGTTCACACTGTAAACACCGTGTGAACCAAAGCGTGTGTTGATTGTGCGCCGGCTGAATGGCAACAATCGAAGCGTGAGGGCTAGTGCTCCCACCGCATCCGATTCGGAGGAGCCAGCCGCATAGGCGCGTTGGCACAACGGATCAGGGTGATCTTCCCTCAGGGCCAGGGGCCACAATAGTGGTCCCTGTTTGAATTGCCGAAACACCTTAGCCGAACGGTGGTTAACGTGGGTGGATTTAACCACATCACCCACTACAGTGGTGGAACCCAGCAGTGGAGTTGCAGGCGACTGATTGGGCCTAATGAATTGGGCAAGTAAAGAAGTGTCGGTCTACCTGCCGATACTCAACAAGTCGAGTCGCTCATCAAATGTCGGGGCAACCCGTCCGGATGGATCTCGCATGGATCAGATGCAGCGGCTGGCTGTAGACTTCCTGCGCCCTTTGCCGCCGGAAGACGAGATGGGAGACGAACTCTTCAAGGACCTGCGAGCAGAAGCTGCGCACACCTGAATTAAGGATATGGTCTGCGGCCTGTCTAGGATTCGGATACAATCTTGACGTGCGTTGTCCGTTGCTCCTTTGCCTATTCGCGGTTTCGACTTTAGCGCAGACTGGCATCTTCACCAATTCCGACGACGTCGGCGCTCCTCCCCTCAAAGGGGGCGCCGAATTTGACGCCTCCACCGGCCAATACAAGATCACGGGCTCCGGCACCGATATCTGGGGCACGGCGGATCAGTTCCACTACGTTTGGCGGGAGATGTCCGGCGACTTTGCCGTCACCGCGTCAGCCAAATTCCTTACTGACGGAATCGGGCATCGCAAGGCCGTCATCATGCTTCGCAAGAGTCTCGACGCCGATTCACCATTCGTTCAACTCGCCATCCACGGCGACGGCACGCCGGCCGTTCAGTTCCGAAAGACGAAGGGTGACAATACCAACACAGTCGATTTTCCGATAGAAGGTCCGGGAACTTGGAAGATGAAGCTGGTCCGGCAGGGCACGACCATCACCGTGTGGATTTCCAAGGACGGCGCGCCATTGAGAGAGCTGGGACACACCCCTAATCAGTTGGGCAGTCCGATCTTGGTCGGACTCGGGGTAAGCTCGCATACGAAGGAGGCGACCAACACCGTGTTGTTTTCGGATGTGTCCGTGGAGAAACTGCCGGCGGGGATGCGACGATGACACTGATTTCCAGGCTGGCTGCCTTCCTGCTTTCTGCCTCGGCTATGGCTCAGAGTGGAAACTTGGGACTCTTTACCAATTCCGGCGATGTTGGCGGTCCTGCGATCAAAGGTTCCGCGGCGTTTTCCAACGGCCAGTACCGGATCACCGGCTCCGGGGCTAACATCTGGGACAAGCAGGACCAGTTCCAATACGTCTGGCGAGAGATGACCGGCAACTTTACTGTCACGGCCACCATTCGATTCCTCGGCCAGGGTGCCGAACATCGGAAGGCTGGCATGATGGTCCGCCAGTCTCTGGACACCGACGCGGCCTACGCCGACGTCGTGGTCCACGGCAACGGCATGCCCGGGCTTCAGTGGCGAAGCAAACAGGGCGAAGACACCAACGCATTCGATCTGCCGTTCGATGGTCCGGGCACGTTCCGGGTAAAGCTGGTCCGTACCGGCGTCAGGATTTTCATGTACATCGGCAAGGATGGCTCTGAGCCGAAGGAAATTGCACATACCGAAGTTTCGTTCAGGGGCGCGGTCCTGGTGGGGCTCGCAGTCTGCTCGCATAGAGCGGACGCATCGGACACCGTCATATTCTCGGATGTCTCGCTGGAGACACAAGCGCCGCCGGCGGCTAAGGCACAATAGTGTGAACGGCTGGCGTTCGCGCGTGTTGGAGTTGCTCGGCATGGTTCTCCAGACGTTCGGGCACGCTCATGAACAAGGCCTTCAGCCCTTCCGTCATCGTCGGATGCGCAAACATTGCGTGCCGCAAAGTCGTATACGGCAGGTCTGCCAGCATCGCGAGTTGAGCCGTACCCATAAGTTCTCCGGCCTCCGGCCCGAACGCCATAAATCCGAGAATACCGTCACTGCGCGCGTCGATGAGCGTCTTCATGAACCCGCGTGTCTCAGAAATGGTCCAGGGCCGCGAGCCGGAAACGACTGGCACGGACGCCACAGGGTAGGCTAAGCCACGTTCCCGCGCCTGCGACTCGTTGAGGCCGACACGCGCCGTTCCGGATCGATGAAGGGCGACGATCAGCCGGGCTATGTATCCGTGTGATCGACGTCCGCCCGCCCGAACGCGGGGAGGTACCGGCCGAAGTTCAATTCGAAGTCGCTCCGAACACCGTAACCGATATCACGAACCTTCGCACGGCGCGCCTGCGCACCTGGCAAGGCCAGCAGTGGGAAGAACAGGTCGTTGCTCGACTGAAGCTCGGTAGCTGTCGGCGTCCCGAACCGATTGACCTGCGCCTTCGCCGCAGCCAGCGTTTCACGGTCGAACGAGGCCAGACGCCGGACGAGCGTATCGACAAACAAGTCGAGCGCGTCATCGTCCAGCGTGCGGTTCACCCAGCCATAGCGCTCGGCGATATCAGCATCGAAATCGTCGCCGCTGAGCACGATCTCAAGTGCCCGCGAACGGCCGACCAAACGCGGGAGCCATTCCAGCGCTCCGCCGCCCGGGACTAATCCGACGCCGACCTCGGGTTGGCCGAACAGGGCGCTTTGCCGGCTGGCGAAACGCATGTCGCAAGCCAGCACAAACTCGTTCCCGATGCCGCGCGTGCGGCCGCGAATCTTCGCGATGCTCACGACTGGCGTGGACGAGAGGCGCAGCACAAAGTCGCGCCAAAGGCCCAGCGCCTCTGGCCGTTCCGCTGCCCTGGCTACGTCGAGATGGGCGATGAAAAAATCGGGATTCGCCGACTGAAACACTACGACCTTCACGGACGGGTCCGCCTCGAGGTCGGTCATTAGCGCTCCCAATTCGACGATCGTTGTTGGAACAAATATGTTGATCGGCGGGTTGCTGAAGGTGATTGTCCACAGACCCGGATCAGTGCGGTCGATGTTGAACTGCAAATGGTCAAGCATGGCGTATCTCCTGTGTCGATTGGCAGAACCTACCGCAGCGATCTGAAGCCCGCGCGAACCTCTTCTGAAAAGAGCTTCGGCTGTTCCCAGGCCGCAAAGTGCCCGCCCTTGGGAAGCTTGTTGAAGTGAATGAGCTTGGGATACGCCCGTTCCGCCCAGCTCCGGGGAGCAGGATAGAGTTCATCGGGAAAGACGCTCACGGCCGTCGGAACCACGACGCCTTTTACGGCGAAGAACGACGCACCCTTGTTCTCCCAGTAGAGACGCGCCCCGGAGAGCGCCGTATCCGTCAACCAGGTGAGCGTGATGTTGTCGAGGACGTCGTCTCGTGTGAGGCCTTCGCTCCCTCCAGCAAAGACACGTGCGATCATCTCATAGCTGCGCGCGTCGTGGTCGAGGAAATACGCCGCCAGGCCTACGGGTGAATCCGCTATCCCGTACAGCGTCTGCGGTCTCAACCCCATCTGGAAGCCGTAGCCGATGCCTTTCGCATAGACGAAGCTCAGCCGCTCGTAAGCGAGCTTCTCGTCGGCCGAGAGATTCGCCGGCGCCGGCGCACCGGAAAAGGCCAGCATGTCGATGTCGAGTGGAATCACGTTAGCCATGTTGGTGTGAATGCCCAGCAACTCCGGTGGCGCCTGCACTCCCATTAGCTCGGTGACGATCGCACCCCAATCGCCGCCCTGCGCCACGAATTTCGTGTAACCGAGGCGCTTCATCAGCACGGTCCAGGCACGTGCAATGTGGGCGGGGTCCCACCCGGTCGTAGCCGGCCTGCCGGAAAAACCGTAGCCGGGCATCGACGGAATCACGACATGGAACGCGTCGGACGCATTTCCGCCGTGTGCGGTGGGATTGGTCAGCGGATCGATGATCTTCATCTGTTCGGTGATCGAGCCGGGCCATCCGTGCGTCACGATCAGCGGCAGCGCATTTTCGTGCTTCGAACGGACATGAATGAAGTGGATGTCCAGCCCATCGATCTCGGTGATGAACTGCGGCAGAGCGTTCAACCTTGCCTCTATCTTGCGCCAGTCATACTCTGCCGTCCAATAGCGCGCTAACGCCTGCATCGTCGCGAGCTGTACTCCTTGAGTTGCATCCGTGACCGTTTCCCGTTCGGGCCACTTGGTCGCGTTGATCCGCCTGCGTAATTCAGTGAGTTCCGCTTCCGGAACATCCACCTGAAATGGGCGAATTGCGGTGTTATCAGCTGCTTGCTTACTGCCTCGTTCTGCAACAGCGGCTTGGGTCATGGTGCCTTGCTCCTTTAAGAGTCATTTGACCTTTCGGCCGGTCGACAGGAGCGCAAGCAGTAGGCCACATCGCCTCTTGTCTTATGCGATTGTAGTGGAAGGGATTGTCCGACTAGCGCCGCGCAGCGGCATTGTCGAAAGTGTCGAGTGTCGATGGGGCGACACCAATTGCCGACAAGCACCTGCGGACCCGAGAGCTCGATCACTCAGCGCTATCATGCAATAGTCTTCCGGCAGATCCAGCACGGGTATGCGGTCGCCAATCAGACGGCGGAGTTCTGCCACGAACCACGGTTGGGGTGCCCATGCGAGTGACGTGGGTGTCGATGAGGTGGTCCAGACCACCAAGCGCGAGGTCTCGCTCTGCCAGATTATCGGATAAGATTATGTTCCTAAAGATTTCAAAACTTACTCCCCATAACGCCTTTGGAATCTTTACAGTGACCTGGCGTTGGCGTGACCAGAGAATTGTCTATCTATCGATAATCTCGTGTTCATCAAGCGGGAGAATGTGCGCTGACATTACGAGAGGGTTCCGCCTTCGCGCGGAGTACGCAAGCTGCCGCGAACGTTGTGGAGCACTGTTTCGAGTTCGCCGTGGTGATGGGAGCCAGTCTTCACGCCGGGTGAACCACGATAGTGCCGACCCACAGATTGCTTGAGGAACGCGACCTAAAACCACACGGAGATGATGATTCGCCGTTGCACGGATGTCTGCATGAAGATACGATGATCGACAAGTACCTGCGAGATGTCATCTAAGAACTCCGCACAACTCCTCACCTTTGGATTGGTTCTCGCTCAATCCATAGCATCTCCAGCGGATTCTCAGACGTTTTCCGCTCTTCTACGACAGCAGGCCGGCGCTAATGAGCGTGACCTAAAGCTCTACTTACAACCTGGTGGAGTGTTCGCCACGATACTCCCACACATCTGGGCGGGGGAAGTCGCCACGGTCGGTGCGGTTCGGATTCCGGTAACGATCGATTTCTTCCTTCACCAGTTCCGCGACATTGAGAACTTTAAGAAAGGGCCGGCTGTCTTGAGCGTCGGTAAATTCGGCGATCCTCCTCAAGAACAGGACCTTGAGAGATTGACCCTGGGGAATAAGGAACTCGACGCGATCGCCGGGTGCAAGCCAGGAAAATGCAGCCTGAAACTCTCGGCCCAGATGATAGCTCGGCTGCGGAGCATTGCAGCCCGCGGCCAAGGCCCCAGGTTTGAGAGTGAGTTTCGCGCCGTCCTCTTTGACTACGTGGTTAGCTACATGGAGAAGGGCACTCCGGCAATGATCACGTACAGCGATACAGACCCTCCCGTTCAGACGTCTAGAGAATTCCTTGAGATCCTCGGTCAATTCGGTTGGCTGGAAAGGGACGCCCCCCTCCTGTTAAAGGCCTTAGCGGATTCTCCTCGAACGCCGCGCCCCCAGATCAATGATTTCTTTTATTGGTCTAAAGAGAGCTTCGGGTTGAAGCCCGTGGTGAGCGTAACACACGTCTTAGTTCTGAAGACGACGATTGAAGGCAGGCCGTGGGCGTTTATCGCATCAAAACAGATCTATGCCGATCACTACTTCGTGGCCTCCCTCGGCTTGACAGTGCTCGCTCAGGAATCGGCGGACCTGGCGAACCCGTTGATATCGGTTGCATACTTCAATCGCTCCCGTACAGATGGACTTCAGGGTTGGTTCT
Organism: Terriglobia bacterium; assembly: GCA_963747535.1. Taxonomy (GTDB): domain Bacteria; phylum Acidobacteriota; class Terriglobia; order Bryobacterales; family Bryobacteraceae; genus CAVVFX01. Next base: position 113,987 of record CAVVFX010000018.1, on the reverse strand, counting down.
CATCGGTCGAGCGTTCGATTGTGGAGCGACACGTTCGCTACGGGATACTAAAGAACCTTTCCGAACTCCGAGATAGACTCGGGAAGGCCTATCAGGTTCATATATCGCAATAACCGCCCTCGTACCAACTTGCAGAAATTGGCGTACAGTACCGCTTGCTTACGCGCGCGGCTCAGCGATTGACTTCCGAGCCGCGACCGTCAGGAGTGGTTGCGCGAAAATCTCCCGGAATGGGTACGTGTGCGACTTGCTTTACGGTGCGACCGCTTCCAATTATTCCTTTTTCTGTCGCAGCCGCTCATAGGCAAAATAGCGCGAAGGATTTACGCCAGTTCAGAAAGTGAGTTAAGTCATGGGCGGCAGGCTTGACCGGGTCACAGCTAGACTGCTCTCCTGAATGCGAGAGTCGAAGCCGGCGGGGAAGGATCAAATGGCACGAGTCGTACGTAGACTCCGCGCCACGCTGATTCGCCTCCTGGATCGCCGTCCTCGGAATAGGGACGCCCGTGCGACGAAATGAATCTCGCCAAAATCGCTCGCATACTCCAGCACGTTACCCATCTTCGTCCACTGTGGCGAATCGTTCTGCCGTCCGGGACGGAAGATATAGAGATGCTTCTGTTCAATCTGGCCATGGGCGTGTACCGTTACGTGCTCGGGAAAGAGGATTTTGGATCTGCGCTAGCTCTCCGGTCCGTCCGGCACCACAACACTCGGAGCAGGGTTACGGTCCTCCCCGTCTATCGAAATGGGCACGCCAGAAGGATTGCGGACCTCAAGCGGCTGGGCCAGAGCGGAAAAAGCAAATCCACTCAGAAGCAATCCCAAGGGCCACAATTTCATCGGCACGACGGCTTCAAGTCTAACAGCCTGTGGCCTAAATGTGGAAAGCCAGATTCGTTTGCGATAGCAAGTCCGCGTGAGGCCCGCTGCTCAATGAGTGCCAGTCAGTAGACGGATCCTCCCTGGCCGCGCAGCGTTACCGATCCACCGCGCAGCCCCGGATCGGGCACTCGCACAAGGTCAGTTGCCGCTCCTCTGGGGGACCGTTCCAAGGAAGCTATGGAAGCGTGGGCCGTCATTCGCCCACACGCCGGTTCAGCAGTGAAGATACCACTCCGGTAACGCCGTTGACGTTCTCTTCGCCGCCCATCCAGATGGAATCCAGCCAGCCACATTCCTGCGGGGTCGGGCATTTCACGATTTGCGCGTACTGCTGTGCTGAACTCCTGTATAACGGCATACGGAAGTTAACCCGCCATTGAGCCGCCAAAAAGTAGCTTCCGGATGCGACCATACGGGCGTTGGTTCTATCCGCCTCCCCGCCAACTTCATCTTCATATTGGTGCTTCGCTCGACGACTTCAAAACGTTCGCGTCCCAAGCAGCATAGAAAATCCGGCATTATACGGGTGCTAAAATAGTCGAACTTCTTTATGCGAACCATTGCCAGTGCTCTGTTGCTAGCGGCCTTAGGCCTCGTAAATAAATAACCTTTACATCTGTCATTCCGACGTGTTATCACGTTGAGTATGGACACTGAATCCCAACTCACCCAGTACTTTGCTGGGATGTGGCCGCATCTGGACGAACACGCCCGCCGCTTGGTGGCCGCCAGCAAAGCCGTGGAATTGGGTTATGGCGGCCTGTCGCGGGTCAGCCGGGCTTGTGGTCTCTCGCGGGTCACGTTAACCAAGGGCGTTGAGGAATTGCAGGCCACGCCGCTGGCTCCCGGCCGGATTCGCCACGAGGGCGGCGGACGACACGCGTTGACGTTCAACGATCCCGACTTGGCGCCCGTCTTGGACGGCATGGTCGAGCCCACAGCGCGCGGCGACGCGCAATCGCCGCTGCGTTGGACCTGCAAGAGCACCCGCACGCTGGCGGCGGAACTGACGGCCCGGCACCACCCGGTGAGCCATACCAAAGTCACCCAACTCCTGCGAGAGGGTGGCTTCAGCCTGCAAGGCAACCGCAAGACCGAGGAGGGGGATGATCACCCTGATCGCGACGCGCAATTCCGGTATATCAACCGCGCTGTTAAAAGCGCTTTGCGGGCGGGCGAGCCCGTCATTTCCGTCGACACGAAGAAGAAGGAATTGATCGGCAATTACCACAACCAGGGTCGACAGTGGCGCCAAACCAGGACGGCGCACAAGGTCAACGGACACGATTTTCCCGGTCCCGAGGTGCCCCGCGCCTATCCCTACGGGATCTACGACCTGGGGCGCAACGCCGGCTTCGTCAACGTGGGCACTGACCACGACACGGGCGCGTTCGCAGTGGCTTCGATCCGGGGCTGGTGGCGCGCGGAGGGCCGCCGCCTGTATGTGCGAGCACGGCGGCTGCTGATTACCGCCGATGGCGGTGGCAGCAACGGCTGGCGCCTGCGGCTGTGGAAATGGGAACTGCAGCGCCTGGCCGACCAGACGGGAATGACGCTAACGGTCTGCCATTTTCCGCCAGGCACGAGCAAATGGAACAAAGTGGAACACCGGTTGTTTTCCTTCATCTCGTCCAACTGGCGCGGCGAGCCGCTGCGTGATTACGAGACGGTGGTGCGTCTGATCGCCGGGACGACAACGGCCAAGGGCTTAAGAGTGACGTGCCGCCTGGATCACTGCAAGTACCCCGTTGGGCGGAAGATCACGGATGAAGAGTTCGCCCATGTCAATCTGAAGCCCGACAAATTCCATGGTGAATGGAACTACACGATTCGCCCAAACGACTAACGTTAGTTGTAAAGCTTATTTATTTACGAGGCCTTAGTTCAGGCTCAGCCCCCTCAAAAGCAGGCCGATGTTGGCCGGATCTTCTCCGCGTTCAATACGTACACGCCCGGCTGCGCAGTCGGAGTCGCACTTCACGGAGCTGTCGTTCTTAATGCTGACTACGGCATGGCCGACCTCGAACGCAACGTCCCAATCACGCCCGACACGGTCTTCGAAAGCGGCTCTGTGGCCAAGCAGTTCACGGCGGCGGCGCTTCTGCTGCTGGCTCAACAAGGGAAGATCTCGCTCGACGACCAGATGCGCAAGTACCGGCCAGAACTGCCGGATTATGGCACGCCTCTCACGATCCGACACGTCCTCAGCCATATCAGCGGTCTCCGCGAATGGCGCGCCATCGGCTAATTCAGCGGCTTCCCCGAGGGCAAGCTTGTTTACAACAATCAGGACCTGCTCCAGATGGCCGCCAGACAGCGCGCTCTCAACTTCGTCCCCGGCACAGACTATAGCTACACCAAGACCGGCTTCAACATCTCTACGATCCTGATCGAGCGGGCACTCGGCAACGGCAAGACGTTCCAGATGTTCACCCGCGAAATGATCTTCGAACCCCTCAATATGTTGCACTCCAGTTGGCGCGACAATTTTCGTACCGTGCTGCCGAATCGAGCCCTTGCGTATGAGCGATCAACCGGGGAAGTGTGGACGCAGGACACCCCGGTCGAAAATATCATCGGAGCGGGAGGCCTGCTCACCACCGTTGGCGACTTATTGCTCTGGAACGAGAGTTTCACTCACGCCAGGGTCGGCGGCCAGGAACTGGTGCGAGCACAGCAGACGACGGCAACGCTGCGCGGCGGTCGCAAGATTACCGACGCGGTCGGTCTCAGTGTCTCTACCTTCGATGGGCTCCCGGAGGTTTCGCACAGCGGCGTAACTGGCGGCTACCGCACCTGGCTCGCTCGCTATCCGGATCAGGGGGTGTCGGTTGCGGTCCTCTGCAACGCCGGCCAGGCGAATCCCGTCGTGCTCGGCCGCAACACGGTGCGCATTTGGACAGGTGGTAGCCCAACGCGCCCTCCGCAACCTACGCGGCGGAGCCGACGAAGTGCAGTCGTTCGCCGGCATGTACCGAAAGATTCGCGACAACACCGTCTCCGAGGTGCGCTGGCTGAATGGCAGCTGACTGTAGATTCAGCGACAGAACTCGCGCCCATATCGGCCGGCAAATTCCTGGGTGCCGCAAGCGAGCGCGAGTTCGACTTCGAAGAAGGCTCGCCGATTCGCCTCCGCGTGGTTACGCCAACTGGCGATATTCTCTACGAGCGAGTGGAGCCTGCCCAGCCGACGGTAGGCGAACTCGCGGCCCTTACAGGTGAATACGAGAGCCACGAGACAGGGACGACTCTCACTCTCGCGCTCGACGCAAGACACGATCTGAGTCATCGGCTCGGAACAATCAACCGGTTATCTTGCGATCCACATTCCGCGACTCCTTCGCCACGCCATCCGGCTCCTCCATCCGCTTCCTGCGCGATTCGGACGGCAAGGTAACCGCCCTCAGCGTCGGTGAGGCCCGCGTGTGGGGACGTGCGATTCACGCGATTGCGCTGCGCGCGGACAGGCATTTGTTCCAGTTGCCAACGTTGCCCATGGTTTCGGCGCGGGTGGAGGCGGCGGAGTGCGCGCTTTCCCCGCTCGACCGCTCGAAATCACGCAGGCGGGAACGCGTTTCATCCCGTGTATCGGCAACCCCGCGGCCATAGTCGCCTTCGCCGTCGGAGTTCTACCGGCACTTGCGGAAATTGGTAGGGTAGGCTTGGGTGAAAACGAGGCATCGGGGCTATTTGCCGAGCGCATCAACCGCTGCGATCCACTTATCCTTGCCGATTTGATGAGCGTCAATATGATGCATCGCCTCGGCATTCCAACCCTTTGACGAGGCTTTCACCAAGGGTGTCTCTATCATCGTCTCGACGTAGGTACTTGAGCTAATGTCCGTAATTTGGAAAGCATGCACCTGGCTCCCATATGTTGGGTAACAGTCCTGACCAAGCCGGTACAGTTTCCCATCGAGCACAAAAGGCCGGCCGGCGGGCCGCGCGGTTCTCAGGTTTTTCTTAACCACCGGACTTAAAGGATGCTCGGTCCATGGCCCTTTGAAGTCGGAGGCGTAAAACAGCCGCAACGCTTCATTCCCGCTGCGGCCGATAAACATCCACCACGTGTCCTTGTACCACACCAATGTCGGGCTAATGAACGTATCACCCCTGAGCAGGTCTTTTTCGTATTCCCATTTATTCGGAAACTGCGTCGCCCTGTAAAGCCGGACGAATTTCTCCGTATGGGCTTCCGGAATCATGTAGTATTCGTTCTGCCACTTGAATACGAACGGATGAGCGAGGGTAAATGCCTCGTGGACGACAATTCGTTTGTACTTCCAGTCAAGGCCATTCCTGCTTTCCGCCAGTCCGATACCGCTCTTATCCGTCTTGTGGTCCTTAGCCGTAAAGAACAGGTAATAGCGGGATCCTTCAACGAGCATGAATGGGTGGGCGAGGGTATCGACCTTGAGATCGTTGACATCCGCGCCTCGCAGGATCGGGTTATTAACATTGGCCGGCGGCTTAAGCTGCAGTGGAGACGAACCAGTATAGATGCCGATTGTCCAGAGACTAGTGGCAGCGGTTGTCGCGGACGCGGCCGGTTGTTGGCAGAGGCCGCTCGGCAGAAGCTCGAAGGCATACATGAACATCACCAACGTGGATGGAAACGCGCGATACATAGTGAATCTCCTCTTGTCGTCTTAAGTGTCAGCTTACCGCGCGAACGAGTGCCACAGACATACCAGCCTGGATACCGCCGCCGCACGATGCTGAGTAGCCGGCTATTTCGAGAACGCTCGCTGCGGGGCCGACGCTCCCGATCAGCGTTGAGCCTTGGGCCGCGACTCTGGGCTACTCCCCTCGGACTCGCGTCCGGATGGCCATCCGGAAGTTGGCCGCGAACGCTGGGGCGCGGTTCCGCTTGCCGCCAAGTTGCGTTGTAGTCCGCTGAGCAAAGGAGATCGGCAAATCTACGTGACTACCGTGGGTCGGTGGCCGTGCCCAGTAGCAGCATGTTCCGCGAGTAAAGACCAGCCAAGTGGATAAGTCCCGGATGCCCGACATAACCGGCCAATCGTCGCACTCGTGTCCCAAACGTTGGCTGGCGCACACCCCAGGAAGCCCAACCTTGTTTATTTTACGGGGCCTTACACGCGAAATTCGCCTCGTCGTTAGTGCTGCCCGTCCCTTTATAGGTCGCCACCTGAGGATACGGACACAGAGGACGTGTCATGGTCACCCGGTTGTTTTCGACATGGTAAGCCGTGATCTGCCCAGGAGCGACGCCCGCCTCCCGCCAGCGTTCCAACGCCGCAAGAATATTGAATTGATTGGGTCCCGGGCCGCCACCACAGTGCGCCATGCCAGGCACCATGAAGAGACGCAACCAGTCGTCCTGCTTCCGGCCCATTTTGGCAATCACGCTGGAATAGTAGTCGAGCGTGTTCAAGGGCGAGATCGCTCCACCGGAGCCGCCGTCGTTCCATCCGTGGTAGATCAACAGCTTTCCGCCACGGACCTTGAACGCTGAGAGATCCGGATTCACGGCGGTCATTGACCCGGCTTTCTCATCCGCGAGCGTCACGTCCCGATCCAGGTCGAACAAACGCCAGTCCCATGCCGGATCTTGGTGGGCAACAAGACGGAACATTCCCAGGTCGATCACGTTGGGCTCGGGCCGGAGAGCGGCCAACAATGCCCAACCGGCCTCGCTGCCGGGTACCAGGCCGGGGTAAATGCGTTCGCCGATCTTGTTGTTGACGGGTGAGTATGCCTGCTTGACGCTTTCCAGTTGCGGCGCGGTAAGGCAATCAGCGGCTTCGGCTCCACGGCACAACAGCGTAGATGGGTCAAAGCGACAGCTTTTCGGATCGGACAAAAATCCATCTTTGACGCCGTCGAGGGCGTCGCACGCGGCGAGCACGGCTCGATTTAACAGAGCGGTCTTGGCGAGTGGAACCACGCGAGCTGGATCTTTTAGCGCGGCTGTTTCCAAGGCGAACCGCCAGGCACACAACTGGATCTGATTGTTCGCCGGAGCACCAGCAATGATCCCATCGAAATCGGCTGGATAGCGCTGCGCCTCCATGAGGCCCTGGCGGCCGCCGGTGGAGCAGCCAGTCCAATAGGAAAGGCGAGGACCCCGGCCGTAGTGTGCGGTCATGATTGCCTTGGCCTTCACCGTCATCTCGTGGACCGCACGATAGGCGAAGTCCGTGACCTTCTCCGGGTGACCTACTGCGAACTCTTCGGTTCCGCCGACATGCCCGGTATCGGTGGATGAAGTTGCGTAGCCCTCCTGGACAGCAGTGGCCATGTCCCGGTAATTGATCGATCCGACCCAACCGCCTCCTCCAACCGCCAGGTATTTCCCATTCCATACTCCGCCCGCCGGCAGCCAGACCTCAATCTTGATTTCAGAGTCCAAGGAAGGCTTTAGCGTCGCAGCCACGCGACAGAAAGCCGGCAGCAACGGCGCACCGGCCGTCGGTGTGGAGCCCGACGATGTAAACTCTCCGGGACCGGAAGACTCGGTCAGGGTAATCGTAGTATCGGCCAGCCTGAGCGATTTCAGTTGCTCACAGGGAGTCTGCCCAATCGCGATTAGAGGTACGACCGCCAGAGATGCGCAGAGGTATCTGTTCAGGTGAGGATCTCCTTCAAAGCCGAGTTTTGACCGGCAGCCAAAGAGAACATAGCTTGCCTGACTTTACTGTAAACCAGGCTCAAATCCTGAGTCATCGCGCATCCGGAAGTTGACGGGGCTACCAGTGGGTTGATTCTCCCTGACGCGTGGTGCAGACCGACTGGCTCTGCCTGCAGAACGACATTCGGAAAAACTCCCAACGGCGGCCTTCGGGTCGATTACACGCACGGTCGGTTTTGCGACGGGTAAGGTCGTTCTCAGGAACCGGCACGTAGTATCGACCAGTTCCGTGTACCCAAGTGGTTGACGAACCCGCTCCGCTATAAGTCACCGAGAACACCGTATCATCGGGCAGACCTGGTGTACCAGGCCTTGCGCATCCGCTAATCGGACTCCCTGGAAAGTTTTCAGTTTTTCTTATTCTTTTGATTTTTTCTCAGGCGGGTTCGCGGCTCTCAAAGTTCAACGTTTGGAGGGTGGGGGCGCAGCCTTTGGTCTCAAGCATCTATTTGGCGTACCGAGGCCACCAGGAAGGCATTCTTCAAGTACGCCTTCACACTGGCACAACCCGACGGGTGCATTACCGTCGGGCTTTATATAATTCCGCTATGGAACTGTACGATCTCAGCGATAGGTTTCTTGCCTGCGATACAAATCTTCAAATCGATAAGTGAGCTTGATCGCAAAGGAGCCGTGGCGCTAAAAACCCTCATTCTCGTTACTAAAATAATAACCACCGTGTACTTGTCTAGCCTGGCGCTGGCGTTCTATACTCGCGCCGAGAGGATGATCGTAATGGTTGCATTTCCCCTGAATTCGAAGTCGTGGGTACTCGCCTGCCTTTGTGCCGCGCTATGCATGGATGTTGCTCAAGCCCAGTCGGGCGGCTCCCCGACGCCGGGCCCGCAATTTCAATACGCCGCGATGACCGGTTCCGGGAACACCATCACCTTGACGCGGGTACCGGTGGTAACGTCTTCTGGTCAGACCGTATACCAGGACATCACCCTGCAATTCGACAACGACGGCAACGGTAACCTCACGCTGACCAGTGGCTTTCCGATGTTGGCCCCGTCGCCAAGTCTGGAGGTCTCCTCGTTTCAGACGGGCAAATATGTTGGTCCTGGAAGCGTGGCGAACGGGAACGCCGTGATCACCGTGAACGGTCCAGGAGTAGTAAGTGGTGGATCGACGGCATGGTCCACCATCACGGCCGGCAATGCTGACCCGTGCACCTTTCCGGTCAGCATGACCTGGTACGTTGGCCCCATCGACAACAACCCCATGGCCGCCCGGCTCAAGAAGGCCAGCATCACCTCCACCGCCTGGAGTTACGGTATCGGCGGCAACGGCATCGCGTTCTCCTGCGGTGGAAGCCTGTCGTTCCATTGGGGCAACGGTTCGATCATCGGTGTGAGCCAGACCGGAAACGCCATTACGTTCGCGAGCTTCACTAACAATGGTTTCGATCAGGCCTCACCTGTCGACCAGATAACGTACACTCTCTCGCAATAGCGACGCCGGGGACGCCTTGTTGCGGCGAACCGCGAGTATCTCTTAGGAAGCGGCGGGTAGTGTTGCTGTCGGTCCGTGGATCCACCTAATCTGACAAACTTGGTTCGCCATTAAGCCGAGGGCAGTATCATCGGGCAGACCGTGCACGATCGCAGGGATGGGTCAGGCGCCGGGGACGGCGATTTTCCGCTCGATTGCGAATTGATCCGCCGACGCTGGACGTTCGTGCGCGGTCCTCGCGAGAGATTTCAAACTCTTCCTGTCACGGCACCCGTCTGTCGACCCGCGAATCGCGGACGCCGTAGGGCGATCCCGCGTTCGTCGCTGCGCTCGACCGTCGCCGGCCCATAGCAAGAAACCGCCAGGGACAATTTCCCTGCAATGCTGGGCCGATGATGTGACGTGTCAGGTGACCATACGCCGCGTCGACAACTGGTCGTCGTCGCTGGTTTCCCTCAGGTGCGGTGAGCCGGTTATGGGGGGAAGTGCTTCAGTTTTACGGACATTCATCGATGCGTCCGATTGGAATGTTGCGTGCATTCACTGCATAAGAAAGGACAACACCCATGCGAAAACCGCAATACCTTCTGTCATTGATGATCGCTGCCGCTCTCACTGCGGCGGGCGCGGACGACACAACCACACGGCTGGGAAAAGCCACCGATGTTCTCAATAAGATGACGCAATCTGGGCACGACATTCCGGCGGGAAAACTCGCCAGTGCCGATTGCGTCGTCGTCATTCCGGGTTTCAAAAAAGGAGCGATTGTTGTTGGAGTAGGCCATGGACGGGGATTCATTTCGTGTCGGAATGGGGGCAACTGGTCGGCACCGGGCGCGATCGCCCTGGATAGCGGCAGCTTGGGCGTACAGGTCGGTGGCGAAGAGATGAACATCGTAATACTGTCGATGGACAAGGATATGCGTTCCAAGCTGCTCTCTGATCGTTTCGCGATCGGGGTGGACGCTTCGGCTGCCTGGGGAAACGGCGCGTCGGCACATGGCGATCCCAACGCAAAGATTCTTCTTTACGGCCACACCAAGGGAGCCTTCGCGGGCTTCGATCTCGATGGGGCAACCCTGAAACCCGATGACTCCAGCAACAAAGCCCTTTATGGCAAGACGGTAAGCAACGGCGAAATTATCGCGGGAGCAACAGCGCCTTCAGGCGCGCAGACATTCGTCGCAACCATCGCGCAAACGTCCAGTCGCTAATTGAACAGAAACTTCGCGCGGAGAAAGGGATTCGGAGGCAGGCGCGAGATGCCTCCGAACTGATCTTTATTGAAGTGATCCAAGGAATATATGCGCAGGTATCTGGACTTCATCGGGAACATTGGCCTGTTTGCTCTGCGCGCCGCGCAGCGGGTGCTGGTTCCTCCCTTTGAATTCCAGATGATCCTGCGACAGATCGAAGTGACTGGATGGAAATCACTGCCACTGGTGTTGTCTTCGGGCTTCGCTTTAGGGCTCGTCCTGGCCCTTCACACGCGGACCACTCTGGTCCAATTTGGGGCACAAGCAGAGATGCCCGCGGTCCAGTCGTTGGCATTCTTCAACGAGATTGGCCCGCTCCTTGCCGGGTTGTTGATGGCTGGGCGAGTGGGAGCGGGCATAGGTGCGGAGTTGGCGAACATGCGCGCAACCGAACAGATTGACGCGATCGAAGTGCTTTCCATCGACTCCTTCAAAATGTTGGTGATTCCCCGTATCATTGCCTGCTCGATCGCGCTTCCCATACTTACGGTCTTCATGGATGTGATGGGGCTTGCGGGAGGCTACTTAGCGGAACGCGCGACCTCTGATCTATCCGTCCAACTCTATGTTTCCCAAGCTTTCCACAACGTGAGCTGGGCAGCCTTCATTCCTCCAACTCTCAAGACGGCCGTTTTCGGAGCCGTTATTGGTCTTATCTCCTCTTACCTTGGCTACACCACCGATGAGGGCGCGGAGGGCGTTGGGCGCGCTGCGACGAGCAGTGTCGTCATCTCGTCCCTCGCCATCATTCTTATCGACGTTGTGCTGGTAAAGGCCATCTTTTTCCTGTTCCCGGAGACGGCTATATGAACGGCGGCAGTTCTCCGGCGATTGCTTTCCGTGAAGTGTCCCGCTCATTCGGGGGCCGGGCGGTTCTCGACAACGTTTCGTTCGAAGTTGCGCCAGGAGAAGCCTTCTGTCTCTTAGGGCGGAGCGGAATGGGAAAGAGCGTGACCTTGAAACTCACTATCGGCTTGATGCAACCTGATGCAGGCGTAATCTGCGTTGAAAACGACAACATTGTGGGGATGGACGAAGACGGTATATCCAAGGTAAGAAGCCGGATCGGCTTCCTTTTTCAGAGCGCCGCGCTTTTCGATTCGTTTTCGCTCCACGACAACCTCGCGGTGCCTTTGAAGCGCTTGCGGAAGAAAATGCTGGATGAAGAGATTGAGGCCATCGTTCAAAAAAGCCTGGATGACGTTGGGCTGGGAAAAGACGGCCAGAAGTCACCGGCGGAACTGTCAGGGGGCATGCGCAAACGGGCAGGACTGGCTCGAGCCCTTATGCTCGACCCCAGTATCCTGCTGGTGGACGAGCCAGTCAGCGGACTGGATCGCGTGACGGCGTCGGAGATCGACGATCTTTTATTACGCGTCCGAAAAAGAGACAACACCACGATGATGATTGTTACTCACGACATCCGCGAAGCGCGTCGCGTCGCCGACCGCGTCGGGGTCCTAGATAACGGTAATCTCATCGCGGTAGGTGGCATGGAAGAGTTAGCCACGAATCAAAGCGCTTTGGTGAGAGCACTGGTTTCCGAGGCACAATAATATGCGCATTCATAGCTGGGCCATTGGACTGTTCTTGATCTTGGGGATTGGATTCTTCACAGCCATCCTGTTTCTAATCGGAAACCGCTACGATATTTTCGGGAAACACGTGGAGTTCTTCGCCGAATTCTCGGACATCGGCGGATTGCCGCGTGGCGCCCAGGTGCTGGTTTCCGGCATCGAGGCCGGGGAGGTCAAGGGCATTGAAATCCCGGCCAGCCCAGCGTCGAAGTTCCGGCTGAAGCTCCAGGTGAGAGCGAACGCGCGAGGATTGATCCGCACCGATTCGTTGGTCTCTATTCAAACCGAGGGCATCGTTGGTGACAAGTACGTCTTCATTCGGGAGGGTACCAGCACCGTCGCAGAGGCGCCGGACGGAGCCACGCTTCCCAGTAAGGAGCCCTTCGACATAGGTGCGGTACTGGAAAAAGGTTCTGCGTTGTTGGACAAAAGTTCCACGCTATTGGATGAACTTCAAGGCAGTGTTACTGATCTTCACGGCCGGCTTGACGTCGCGCTCGATTCGGTGACGAAGACAGTGAATCATGTTGACGGTGTCGTAACGGTAGTGCAGCCGGACATCAGAAAGATGGCCAGCAATGCCGGCCAGATCACGGACACGATCAACGCAATTGTGTCGGATTTGAATGCGGGTAAAGGGCCGGCTGGTTTGCTCTTAAAAGATGAAGCGACGAGAAAGCAGCTGCAGGCGACTCTATCCAATGCGCAGCAAGCCACCCTAAACCTGAGCGATGCTTCGGCGCGCGCCGATCGGATTCTCGCGGATGTGCAGTCCCGTGACCTCGCGTCGAAAGCGAAGGTAATTCTTGAGAACGTGCAGGCGATGTCGGAACAGCTCAATCAGACCATCAAAGGCGCTTTGGCGCCGGATAACATGGGCCAGGACGGAGCGGCCAACATTCGTGAGACACTTTCAAATCTGAATCGTGGAACTGCCAATCTTGCGGACGACACGGAAGCGCTAAAACACGAATTCTTGTTCCGGGGGTTTTTCAAGAAGCGCGGTTTTTATGACCTGGAGCAGTTGTCGTCGGCCGATTACCTCAAGGCCTGTCAGCGCCAAGACGCTTGCGGGTCCCGGACCTGGTTGGATGCGGCGAACCTGTTTGCTACCGGCAGCAATGGCACAGTGCAACTAGACGAAACCGGGCGCCACGCGATTGACGGTGCGGTTGCACCAGTCGTGGATTCACTGCCCGATCATGTGGTTATCGTCGAGGGTTACTCCGGTACGGGAACCCCCGACCAGGAATTTGTGACGTCGCGAAGACGCGCGGATCTGGTTCGCGAATACCTCGAAGCGCATTTTCACCTCGTACACAGCGACGTCGGAGTCGTTCCCCTTCGGGACAAGCCGCCGCATTGCGCCGGACGAGATACCTGGAATGGCGTCGCGATTGTGCTCTTCGATGACCGTCGAAAATGACCAACGGCCACGATTTCGAGAGTCTCCCGGGGCAATTGATAACCAGAAGCGGCGTCGCGTTCGACTGCAAACGAGTATCCGTGTCCGCACAGCCGCGCACACGGCGTCGTGTCAAACTTGACCGCCACTTTCTCGACTCCAGGGGACCGATCGATCAGGCCGCGCGAAAACGCGTTTTTCAGAAAGGCTGCCCGGCTGTCTACTTCTGTCCCCTCGCCACTGGCGTCCCCAACCTTGGTATCGTCCGGCTCCCTGGGCGAGTCCTGTGAGGCCAACTCCGCACGCTACGAAGATGCCCGAGCGAACGAGGCAGTCTTCATGGTTTGTTACCCAAAGCAAAGTTACCGGCGATGGATCGTGACGGCGGCGCGGGTAATGGCTTTGATGTTCACCAGGCCGCACATCACCATGTCGCGCGCAAGCTCGTTCTGAATCAGTTGAAGCAAGCATTTCACGCCGTCGGCGCCGTAGCCGGCCAAGCCCCACAGCGCCGGCCGGCCCAGCAGTACACCTTGGGCGCCAAGGGCCAGCGCTTTGAGCACGTCGCTTCCGCGAGCGAAACCGCCATCGATCAGAATAGGCACCTTGTCTCCGACGGCATCGGCGATCGCAGGCAGCGCAAAGATACTCGACGCCGTTCCGGGGATCGGCCGGCCCGCATAATTGGAAACCACGATACCCTGTATGCCTCGTGAGACGGCAGTCCGAGCGTCCTCCGGCGCCATGATTCCTTTCAATACCACCGGTACCTTGACGCCTTGGCGCGTGCGGTCGATCGCGCTCCAGTCTACCAGCGCCGGTGTATTGCCAACTCCGTTGGCGGACTGGCCCGGGATGCCGACCGTAATGATCACTACCTTGCAGCCTGCCTTCACCGCCCGGTCAATACGGCTGCGTACCGCATTCGTGTCCGGCTCCGCATAAACTTGATACCAGAGAGGTGTCTTGGCCTGCGCTGCAATCTCATCGATCGGGTAGCTGGACCGGTCAGACACGACCATCAACGTTTTCGCTTCCGCGGCGCCGCGTACCATCGCCAGTTCACCTTCTGGATGGAACCGCTTGTGTTCGGACGTGGGGCCTATCAGAACGGGTGCGAACAAATTCTCGCCGAACAGAGGCGTGGTTAAATCCAGTTTGAGGGTGTTAACCATCATCCGCGGGTTGAACGTGATCCGGTCCATGGCCTTGCGATCTCCACTGGAAATCTCCGCGGAAACGGCGCTGCCCAAAATGCGCTTGGCCATACCTTCGAATTCATAAGCGTTGACCAGTTCGGAAGCCGGCGCGATGCGGCCGGGCGGCTCGCCAATCAACTGCTGCGCATCGAGAACCGGAGACCCCGCCAGGAGAGATCCATAGGCGGCTAGCGCCCGCCGTCTGGAGAAGGTACGCCACTTCATGCGAAGTCCGTCCTTACGATCGTCCGGTTAATGGACTCAATAGAAGTGCGCCCGGTATACGCCATTGCCTGAACCAACTCGGCGTGCAGGATCTCGAGGACCCGCTGCACGCCCGGCGCGCCGTAAGCCGCCAGGCCCCATCGAGGGGCGCGACCCAGGCACACCGCTTTGGCTCCAAGCGCCAGAGCTTTCAGAACATCGGCGCCGCGCCGGATGCCGCTGTCGAAGATCACCGGAACCTTCCCCCCGACCGCATCCACGATGGCTGGCAGCACTTCCAGCGTAGACGGCGCATAGTCCAAAGACCGGCCTCCGTGGTTGGAAACATATACGCCATCGCACCCATGTTCGATGCACAGCCGAGCATCTTCGGGTGTAAGAATTCCCTTAGCGAGCATCGGCCCCTTGATAAACGGGCGGATCTGGTCGAATAATTTCCACTCGAACCACATCCGTCCTTCGGGGACGCCGTACGGGTTGGGTGTCCTCGGCGCATCGGTAGCTCCCGCACGCCCCCGCCGGCCGGTCCGAATAGGACCGGTACTCAAGCGGCGGTCGTGCAAGTCCCGCTCGTAGGAAACGGCCTGCACGTCAATCGTCACCACCACGCCAGTACAACCCGCCGTCTGAGCCGCATCCAGGGTCTCGCGATTGGCATCGAGAATCTCTTTGGGGTAAAGCTGGAACCAAAGTGGACCCTTCGCCGCGGCGCCGATTTTATCGATCGGGAAACTCGACGCATTACTGACGATCATTTTCGCGTCGACCGCGGTGGCGCCTAGATGCATCGCCATCTCACCGTCCGGATGCATGTTCCCCTGGCCGGAACTGGGAGCCACCATGATGGGGAAGGGCATCTTGGAGCCGAATAACTCGACGTCAGTACGGATCGGAGAGGCATCCGCAACGCCTCTAGCTATCAGTTCGACCCATTCATACGCCTCGCGGTTGCGGCGAAGTGTAAACTCGCTATCGGCCCCGTGCGCCATAAAGTCATAAGGCTCGCGAAGCAGTTTTGCGTAGGCGACCGGTTCGAAATCGAAGGCAGTTACCATTTCCTCGATCCCGGGCACGCGGCTGTGATCGCGGAACGGATCCTGCTGGGCTCGCAACAACGGAGATCCGGCGAGGAATCCCGCCAACGAGCGAAAGGCATCCCGCCGGCTTCGGCTTGCGAGCCAGGTCTGCTCAAGTTTCCCCATTCATCCTCCTCTGAAGGCTCATCTGAATTGCTGGATAATCCTGGCCTCAATTCTCTATTGGCCTAGTACCAACCTGCAAAAATTGGAGTACGGAACCGCTTGCTTACGCGCGCGGCTCAGTAACAGCTTCCGAGCCACGACCGTTAGGAAGTGGTTCCGCGAACTTTTGCAACTCGGTACTAGTCTAGTCAGCTTTTCAGGTGACCTTCATTTCATTCATGGACGCCCCAACCTCGCGCCAATGTAGCTCGCGATCATCGCTTTGCCCGTCAGATCGTTCCATGAGAAGCTCCGAAATCGGTTTCAGAACCTCAGTCTGAGGCCGATCTGAATGTCCCGTGGCGTACCTACGGTGTCCGGAATGGTTCCCACTCCCGGCTGGCCGATCGTCGCGCTCGGTAAATCGAACTGCGGGTGGTTGAGTACGTTGAATAACTCGCCGCGAAGCTGTAAATGGAATCGCTCCGAAAGGGCGAAATCCTTGAACAAAGAGGTATCCAGGTTAGTGCGGTGGGGCCCGCGCAGAATGTTTCTTCCGGCATCGCCGAACGTATACTGAGCCGGGGTGGCCCACACCGCCCCTGGCACGCCGAAGGAAGTATTGAACCAATCCGTAATGGTGGGGTCCGGGACCGTCGCACTTACACCCGATATGATGTTGGGCCGGCTGCCCGAACCGGTATTAGCCACCGAATTCGCCAGTGTTGGTGTAAAGGGAAGTCCGGTTTGCGCCGTGAGGATTACATTCAGTTGCCAGCCGCCGAATATTTTATCCGCCCATGATTTTTTGAGATCAAACCGCTTTCCTTTTCCGAACGGCAGATCATAGAGAGCCGTCTGCGTGAACCTGTGCCGGATATCAAACGAACTGCTGGCGAAGTCCAGGAAACGGTACCGGGGATCCTGTGGGATCGGTCCATCCACTCCACCACTTTCCTGCAGCGGGACGTCGTCGATCGAATGCGAGTAGGTGTAAGAGCTCAGGAAGCTCAAGCCGGAAGAGAACCGCTTTTCGGCGGTTACTTGCAAGGAGTGATACGCGGAGAGCCCATCGGTAGCCGCATAATCGTCACCCGTCACACCCGGGGCGATGGTATACAACGGTTCACGAGGCCCCAAAGCGCCGGGCCCCGGAACCGGCTGATTGAGGTTGTATGTGATGTCCAGATGGCGACCCAGATTGGCGAGATAGAAGGCCTTCAGCACCATGTTATACGGCAACGAACGCTCGACACCGAAATTGAACTGCTCTGCGTAGCTGTTCTTGTAATTCGGCGGAATGCTATACCAGGTTCCGCTGGGATTATTGATGATCGAATTCACATTGAGAGACGGGTTCAGCGGCAGGCCTTCCGCGACCGTGCCGTAGGTTGCCGAAAACTCATTTACCAGCGGCGAATTGGTTCCGCCGAATGGCAACTGCCGGTGCAACCTGTACAGGGCGCCGCCATTGCCGTTGGCGTTGTAGAAAATGCCAGCGCCGCCGCGCAGGACGGTGTTCTTATCCAACTGATAGGCGAAGCCAAGGCGGGGAGCAAACATCTTGTACTCCGTCTGAATGCCGACGCTTCTGTCCGAGTTCACACCCGCAATCAGGACCTTGCCGGTCGCGGTGTCGAAATTGGCGTAGCGGTTGTCCACTTCGACCGGCGGCGGCAAGTACTCCCAGCGGAGTCCCAGGTTCAGAGTAAGCCGGTTGTTGACCTTCCAGTCGTCCCCCACATACAGGCCGCCCTCCAGTACGCGCGTGCCCGCCCAAACCAACTGATAGGCCTGCGAAATTGAGCCGTACGCCCCAAGCAGGAAGCTTGCCATCGCGTTGCCTGTATTAGCGGGCGTGTTCGGGTTGTCTGTGAAAGTGGCGTCGAAACTAAATGATCCGTTGCCCGAGTTATCCTGGAAGTCGATAATCTGGCGCCGCACGAAGCTGGCGCCCCATTTGAGAGTATGCGCACCCATCACCTTGGTGAAGGTGACAATGGGATTAAAAGTGTTTTCAAGGCGGATGGTGGGTATCGACGCCTCCCCGCCGATTCCTGTGTATCCGCTGATCGCAATGATCGGAAAGCCGAGCGATTCAGGCTCCTGGTTTGAATTCGGAACGCCCAGCATCTGCCCGAGGCCCTCTCCGGAAGTGGGCGCCGTGGCATCTATATTGTGCATATTGAAGCGCGAATATCCCATTCGGGCATCGACCAGAAACGTCGGGCTGAACTGGTGTGTCAAGGCAATAACGGCGTTGTAGTTAGCCATAGGCGCACGGCCGGCATACGTTGTGTTATTGCCCAAGTTCACGGGTACGGACATGCCCGGAATATCGCGCAACCCGAATGTGGACGGCGTATTGGTCAAGTAGTCCTGCTTGGAGAAGCGGGCGAACATAGTGTCCTTGGATCTGATAATCCAGTCGACGCGCCCATCTCCCTGGTCGTAGTTCTGTCCCAGCACAGGGTTGGTGAACTGATTGTTGACCAATGCGGGCAGCGTAGGCAGTGGGTAAGCCTGAATAACGCGGGCGTCAATGGGGTCGAAGCGACTGGCGGGAATGATATTCCCGGGAAATGGCTGCCGCGTGTAGCCACTCGCGGTCCCCGGTGCCGTGACTAACGTGGACGGATCGTAAATCTGCTGCGCGATGACGCTGAAGTTGCCAGTCCGCTCGGCCACCGTCGGGACCGTGTTTACATCCGTGGTTGTTCCCTGCAGCTTGCGAAAGCCTTCATAATCGCCGAAGAAGAAAACCTTGTTGTGGATGATGGGCCCTCCCGCGCTGGCGCCAAAATTGTTTTGGTGGTACGCGGGTTGCAGTTGGACGCCTGCTGCATTGAAGAAGTTACGAGCATCAAAATCGTTGTTGCGGACAAGCTCAAACGCACTGCCGTGGTAATTGTTCGAACCGCTCTTAGTGATCACGTCGACGGAGGCGCCGGAGCTGCGGCCCTGTTCGACCCCGAATAGGTTTGTCTGAACCTTAAACTCCAGAATGTCCTCGACGGATGGACGCAACGTGATCATCGCGTTCCGGCGGAAGTTGTCGTCCACGCCGTCCAGCAGGACGTTGTTGGACATCTCTCGGTTGCCGTTCACCATGAGTTCGGCCCCGGGACGCGGGTCATCCGGACGCGTGCCGCTGCCAATCGTGCCGGTGGGCCCAAAGCCAACGCCAATTGCGCCAGTTCCGAGAATAGCAAGCTGGGCGAAGTTGCGGCCGTTCAGAGGCAGGTCGCTCACGGCTTTCGACTCGACTACCTGGCCGACCTGGGAAGTGCTCGTTTCGAGAGGCGGCGCGGTGCCGGTGACTTCGATATTTTCGCTGACAGCTCCAGGAGGCAGCGCGACATCCACCCGCGCAACCTCATTGACCTCGAGCAGGATTCCCTCGCGAGTGACCTTGGAGAAGCCTTCCTTTTGAACCGTCAGCCTGTAGCCGCCCGGCAGAAGCGCATTGAACTCGTAGGAGCCCGACTCATTCGATTGGCCGTCGCGCTGGGCTCCGGTTTCCGAGTTCGTCAAGGTAACCTTCGCGCCCGGCATCACTGCCCCGCTCGAATCCGTTACGGTCCCTGTCAGGCCCGCGGTGGTCTGGGAGAATACCGCGAGCGAGAGGGCCATAAGACACAATGCGCCAATCAACAGGCGATCGATAGCTCGTGCAGGCTTCGCAATACAGCTACTATTTCGTGGTAGCATGGAGTCCCCTTTTTGAACTGAACTTGCGCATGAAATTTGGAATCCTTAGAGCATATATCTGATCTATTGCAAGTCAAGCACGATTACTAATGGCTGTTTGACAACCGTGAGGATTCAGACACCTCAGACACTTCCCGGTGGTTTTTGTGCTGCGGTTCAGGCTTCGATTAGCTTCCGGATGATCCCTGGCGTTATGTAAATCGGCGAGCCCTCGGTGCTCCCGTTCGAGAATGAGGTCCCGCCGTCCGTGCAGAACGCAGGGCGCGCCGGCTCGCTGACGAGGTTTTAATTTGTCCTATTGACACAGGACGAGTTATCCCCCAAAATTCCTATTGATCACGACGAGTTACCGGTTCCAAAACGCAGTAAGGAGATCCGAGTAATGACAAAGAGGGGGGAATTCGTATATGAATCGCAGGGGATTCCTGGGTTCCTCATCGGTGGTGGCGGGATTTACGGGGCTGGCATGGAAGAGCCTGCTCGCGCCGGTAGACGCCCTTGCCGCCGATGTAAAGCCGATCCGAATCAAGGATATCGAGACTTTCCGGCTTGAGATTCCAGCGAATGCATCCGAAGTGCAGGCCGGAGTCATGAACCGGATAGGAGTGACTCGCGTGACAACCGAATCCGGTGTGCGCGGATACTCCTTCAGCGGCGCAGGAGGCGGCGGACGATCTGGAACCGGCGGGCGCGGAGGAACGAACACGGCTGCCGGTGGCGGGCGGGTGGGGGGTCCAGGAGGGCTTCCAGTCCCCAGCCCGGTTTCGTTTGCGCAGCTCCGCGATGCCTTGATTGGATCCGACCTGTTCGCGATGGAACAGCACCTGCAGAAGGGCCTGCTCTACTACGGCGTGTTGGAAGAGGCTCTCTGGGATACGATCGGCCGGACCGTCGGCCAGCCTATCTTTCGGTTGCTGGGCGGTTCCAAAACCAGCATCCCGGTCTACATCACCGCGGTCTGGCCCGGTCCAATGGATCAGTCGCAGGTTCCCATCAAGGATCAGGCTGTTTATGCCCGCCGCCTGAAGGACGCGGGCTTCACCGGTTTCAAGATGCGGATCTTCCGCCCGAACTTCATGGACGATGTGGAATCCTGCGCCGGTGTGATTGACGCCTGCGGGCCAGCGCCCGGATTCAAAGTGATGGTGGACCGTACCGCGCACATCCCTGGCTGGGTTTGGGATTACACCACGGGATTGGCTGCCGCAAAAGCGCTCCAGAAGGTCGGTGTCTATTGGCTGGAAGAACCATTTGCCCGGGATGACTTCGAGACCCCCGCGCGGTTGTGCCGTGAAATCGATGGCCTGCTGATCACGGGTGGCGAGGGTTGGCGTGGTCTCGACCCTTTCCGGGAGGGCTTGATCCACGAGACTTATGACATCTTCCAGCCCGATCTGGATACGTGCGGCGGCCTGCTGACGATACGCAAGATAGCGGCCATGTGCGAAGCGTTTCACAAGCCATGCATCGGCCACGGGTCATTCGGGCTAAATGTCGCGGGCCGCATTCAGGCCCATGCCGCATGGGGGGCGCCACTGGAAGAACTAGCGCTGGCGACCCCCCCGCTTCTTCCGCAAGAGCAATGGGCACCTGCTCTCAAGATTCTCAAACAGAGAGAACTCTATAGCTTTCGTAACGGCGAAATACAAGTTCCGCAGGGCCCTGGAAATGGCCTGGATCTGAACGAGGACGCGATCGAGCATTACAAAGTCTGACGTGCCTGGCGGGTCCGCAAGATCCCGCGCCGGCGCTGGAAACCCCGAGGAGTCGGGACAAAGGAGGGGGAAAGTAAAGCCATGATGCTTGCAAATATAAGAGCGCTCTTCTTGAGCCTGATGATTGTGATTGCTGCCTGGTCGCAATTCGATACTGGAAACATTCTCGGGACCGTCACCGACTCGAGTGGCGCGGTTGTCCCCAATGCCAAGGTGACTGCGCGTGAGGTGAACACGAACGAAGAACGTACATTCACCACGGATTCCTCGGGTGACTATCGCTTCAACGCGCTGCCGCAGGGCACGTACCACATCACTGTCGGCGCGCCTGGTTTTGCTACGACGCAAGTGGACCACGTGATCCTCGGCGTGACTTCCCAGGTTCGTGTAGATGTGACCATGAAGGTGGGCCAATCCACGGAAAGTGTTGAAGTCACCGCCAACGCCCAACAACTGGCGACGAGCACCGCCACGGTGGGCACGCAGATTCCGAATACGTTTGTGGTGGAACTGCCTTACAACGGGCGCAACCTCTTCGACGTGGTCTCGCTGTCACCCGGAGTGGTGAAGGTTACTGGCAGTTCCAGCGTCATGAATAGCGAGTCTGTGGAGATCGCAGGGGTTCGCAACACCTCTACCAACACGTTGTTCGATGGCGTAGACTTCACGGTCATGAATGTTAACAGTCCGGCGGTTGCTTTGTCGCTGGATACCGTGGAGGAGTTCAAGGTTCAGATGAACTTTATGGACGCCTCGTATGGGCATGGAGCCGCCGGCATTGAGATGGTCTCCAAGCGCGGTACAAACAAGTTTCATGGAGTGGCGTATGATTTCCTCCGCAACCGCGCGATTCAGGCCGGTCAGTATTTCCGCCCGGCTACCGGGGCGCCGCGTTTCAGCTACAACCAGTTTGGCGCCGCCGCGGGAGGACCCATCCGCAAAGGCAAGACCTTCATTTTCGGGAATTACGAGGGGCGCCGCGATGCCACCGGTGACGTCTACCAGGGTCTCATCCCAACTGACGCGATGAAAGCCGGCAACTTTAGCGGTCTCACGACCGTGATCCGCGACCCTTTCGCTAGCAATGCGCCATTTCCCGGCAACATCATTCCGCAGACCCGGTGGGACCCCCTCGCCGCCGCGATGTTGCAGTACTTCCCCAGTGCGAATATTACCAGGCCAGCAGTCAACTTCCTCGACACTCCGACCGACCACGAACGCCGGGACCAGTTCACGGTTCGCGTGGACCACGACTTTTCAGACAACACTCACCTCTTTGGCCGGTACACATTTGCCAACGATTCGCTGATCAACGCGGCATACCGTGTCGGCCTGGGGCTCGTCCGTCCCGATCACACCCAGGTCCCGGTATTGGGTATCACTCATGTATTCTCTCCGAGACTGATCAGCGAAACGCGGGCCAGC
The DNA here is from genome assembly GCA_963747535.1 of Terriglobia bacterium. Lineage (GTDB taxonomy): Bacteria > Acidobacteriota > Terriglobia > Bryobacterales > Bryobacteraceae > CAVVFX01. The sequence goes on along the minus strand of CAVVFX010000018.1, from coordinate 91,298 downwards.
TTTTTCAAGGCCTATCTTTCCCGCATCCCCGATGGCAATACTACATCCACGAATTACGTCTCGCAATTGGGGATTAAGAACCTGAATCCGGATCCCGGGTTCTATTCCCTCCCGAATGTCAGTCTGACCGGCTATACGACCGGAGGCAACAGCAATGCACCCGGGTTTGTGGGCTACGCGTGCTGCGCTACTCAAAACAACATTTATTACCGCCTCGGCGAAACCATCTCCTGGGTCAAGGGGAACCACAACATCCGATTCGGCACGGAAATCAGCCGGGTTATGGTTGGCTACAACACCGCTAACAGCGAAGATGGATCGTTCAGTTTCAGCGGGAATTTCACCGGAAATTCATTCGGCGATTATCTGCTGGGGATTGCCCAATCCGCCACCGGCGGCGTTGGTAGCCTGGGCAACTTCGGCGGCGGTGCCAAGTACGCCATCGGGACAATATCCGCCTCCTACGTTCAAGACGATTGGAGAGTTAGCGATAAGCTTACGCTGAACCTCGGCCTCCGGTATGAAGTCATGCTTCCCTGGCGGGGGCGCCTGGCCGAGTTCGAACTGAACCAGGGCCGTTCGCTGCTTACGGTGAGTCCGGATTACTATGTGCCCGGAGTCGGCCTGATCCAGGGGACCGGCAACCCTCTTCTTCCCGAGCGGCCCCAAAACATCGATGCCAACAATTTTGCGCCCCGGCTGGGCATAGCCTACCGTCTGAACTCCAAAACCGTGCTCCGGGCAGGTGGCGGCGTGTTCTATGCCCTCAATGGAGCGGGCACCGACCTCGGCGCCATCGCGGGCGCCACTCCACCTTACTACGTTACCGCCAGCCTCACCTCCAGCAACACGGTCCCGCAATTGATTATTTCTCAACTCTTTCCTTCTGCCGCTTCGACGACCCAAGGGGTTACCTCTAACTTGGACCTGAACGCGCGCACCGGTTACGTGTTTTCGTATAACTTCAATATGCAGCACCAGTTGACGCCGACCATGCTCATCGAGGCTGGGTATATGGGGAATACCGCCCAGAAGCTGCAAGGAACGGTGTATGTGAATCAACCTGTGTTGCCCTCCGGCCCGACGGATAACAGCCCGTACGCGGCGCGGGATCCGTATCCTCTGTGGTCTCCCACGTTCACGCAAGCCGCCAATTACGAGTGGGGGGATTTCAACGCCGGTTATGTGAAATATGAGAAACGTTACAGCAAGGGCATTACCCTATCGCTCGCTTACACGTACTCCAAGGAGTTGGACAGCGGCGGCCAGGGCGGTCTCGGCGTTGGGGCGAACAATGCCGGACAGGATCAATATAATCGCAGACTGGACCGCGAATTAGCCGGCAACGATGTGCGGCATCACTTTATCGGCAACTACGTGTGGCAGTTGCCCATCGGCAAAGGGCAGCGCGTGAATATCAACAACGCCTTGCTGGACGGATTCGTGGGGGGGTGGCAGATCAACGGAATTACGACGTTTCAGAGCGGTATGCCTTATACCATCGTTACGGCGGGTGACATCGCCAACGTAGCTACAGGCGGCCAGAGGGCGAATGCGACCGGGATACCATCGGCGAAGTTGAATCCAAGGACGAACAATCTTCTCGGGTTGAATCGTGCGGCGTATTCGATTCCCGCCAAGTATACTTTTGGCAATGCGGGGGAAGACACGCAGCCAGGCTTCGGCATAAACAACTGGGATTTTTCGGCTATTAAGAATTTCCCCATCCGGAAATTCGGAGAGGAGTCACGCCTCCAGATCCGATTCGAGTTTTTCAATGTATTCAACCATACCCAGTTTTCGAACCCTTCCGCCACAATTACCGTTCCGGCCACGTTTGGCATCGTGACCGCCACGAACCCTCCGCGCATCGGGCAGGTTGCGGCCAAACTCTATTGGTGACGCGTGATCGCTTTCCTGGAGCTTAATTCAGCGCGCTCCAGGCGGTCGCCCGCACGGCGGTAGGCGCGCAGCAGGAACGGCGCGCATCAGGCCGAGCGTTCACAGGTCGGTGAATGCACAAGATCTGGGAGCCGGTGTAGCCGTGGGTGGCGGCGCGCAAATACACAAGTAGACACGCTCCGGCAGCTTTTTCAAAACGCGCTTTTAGGGTGCGTAAGGACGCAGAAGGCTGCGAAATCGGCGATGCGCGGCGAGGTTTGTCCCCGGCTCCTTCGCAGTGTGACGCCGGCGGCTTCTACCCTGTACGCCACGGCAAGCGGATGCCGTGACAAAGAATGTCAAGGTTTTTTGACTTGCCCCCGCGCTCGTGTTGCCTTGACTGGCCTCCTGATGCCCGGGCAGCGTTAAGAACCCTTCTTTGTGTATGACCTCTGTGTGACCCAAGTGGTTATTACTCGTCAGGATCGGTGTCTGTGCAGATGGAGAATACCTGCCGGGATCGCGTCCTATTCGGCTCTCTCTTTTGTCTGGCGTACATCTCGCGCTGGGAAGCCCTCAACTCTGGCATGATAATGCTGATGTCCAATTCCGATACTTTGCTCGAACTCCTCGATGCTGCACCCGGCGGGAAGACAGCTGTCATCCTCCCTGAGGCGCGGATACAGGTTAGTTACAAACAACTGCGCGACCAGGTCTGCGAAATGGCGGACGCACTCGCGAGCCTGGGAATCCGCCGGGGCGACCGTGTTGCCACCAGCCTCCCGAACGGCTTACCGGCGATTGTGACCTTCCTGGCCGCATCGGTCGCGGGAACGGCTGCACCCTTGAATCCCGGATATCGCGAAGAAGAAGTGAGTTTTTACCTCGAAGACACGGCAGCGAAACTTCTTCTGTGTCTCCCTGACGCAATCGCCGCGCGTAAAGCGGCTGAAGCGAGAGGAATTCCCGTATATCTGGTCGAGATGGATAACGTCGGACGCGTGGTCATCGCCGGAGCGCCGCATGGAGCAACCGCGTCCGCGCCGTCGCCCGACGACATCGCGCTCGTCCTTCACACCAGTGGAAGCACGGGGCGCCCGAAGCGTGTCCCGATCATGCATCGAAACGTCGCGGCTTCGATGCGCAATATCGTGGCGCACTATGCTCTCTCAGAGAGGGACGTATCCCTTTGCGTAATGCCGCTATTCCACGTTCATGGCCTGGTCGCATCGACCCTTTCGACTTTGCTTTCAGGCGGAGTCGTTGTGGTACCCGACAAGTTCAGTCCACTTTCTTTCTGGCGAACTGTGCGCGACACGGGTGCGACGTGGTATTCGGCGGTGCCGACCATTCATAATCTTCTTCTCACGCGCGCCGGCGACAAGCGCCCTGCCGGCTCCGAGGGCTTACGGTTCATTCGTTCCTGCAGTTCATCGCTGCCGGCTGAAATGATGGAGCGGATGGAAAGTGTCTTCGGCGTCCCGGTGCTCGAGGCCTATGGAATGACCGAAGCCTCTCATCAGATGTCGTCGAATCCGCGGCCACCGGCGGTGCGGAAACCCGGTTCGGTGGGACCGGGAACCGGCGTGGAACTCGGCATCATGGATGAGACGGGTAATCTGCTGCCAACCGGCCAATGCGGTGAAGTAGTGATTCAGGGTCCAAATGTAGTTTCCGGCTACGAAAACAACCCCGAGGCCAACCAAAAGTCCTTCACCCATGGGTGGTTTCGGACCGGCGATCAAGGTTATCTCGATGGAGACCGATATCTCACCTTGACTGGCCGCATCAAGGAACTCATCAACCGCGGCGGCGAGAAGATCGGGCCGAGGGAAATCGATGAGGTTCTGCTGAAGCATCCCGCGGTGGCCGAGGCCGTGGCGTTCGGCGTGCCGCATCCCACTTGGGGCGAGGAAGTCGCGGCGGCGATTGTTCTGAAGGAGGGACTGGACGCACCAGCCGGCGAATCCGCGATCCTGGCGTTTTGCAAAGAACGGCTCGCGGAATTCAAGTGCCCGAAGAAAATCTACATCACGAAGGCGATCCCGCGGACGGCGACTGGAAAAATCCAGCGAGGCGTGGTGGCGCAAGCGCTAGCGGGGGCCTGACCTTGCGGTTCCTTATCGCTGGCGCGGGAGCTATCGGCGGTTACGTTGGCGCTTGCCTGACACGCGCGGGCGAGGACGTTACACTCTTTGCGCGCGGCGCCCATTTGAGGGCCATCGAAGACCATGGATTGCGCGTCGTTCACTCGGATGAGAACCACGCTGATCGTGACTTTGCAGTACACCCGGCAATCGTCGGCAACCTCGCCGGGACGGGACCCTTCGACGCGATCTTTCTCGGCGTTAAAGCGCATGGCCTGGCTCAACTGGCACCCCAACTGAAACCGCTCATCGGGAACGAGACTACGGTAGTGAGCATGCAGAACGGGGTTCCCTGGTGGTTCTGTCATCTTGAGTCTGTCGACCCGGGCGGAATCATCGCTTCCTCGATCGATCCCGGCCGCGTGGTGGGCTCGATCGTTTATCTGGGAACTGAAATCGTAGAACCCGGCGTGATCCGCCATACTGAAGGAAATCGCATTTCGTTGGGCGAGCCTGACGGCACGCGGTCCGAACGATGCCGCAGTATTGCGGACGCGCTCATCAAGGCGGGCCTGCGCTGTCCTGTCACCACCCGTATTCGACAGGAAATCTGGGTCAAGCTGCTCGGCAATGTAGCCTTTAATCCTATCAGCGCGCTGACGCGCGCCACGCTCGCGGGAATAACCCGCGACCCCGACATGTGCGCCGTGGTGCAGGGCATTATGACCGAGGTGGAGACCGTGGCGAACAAACTCGGAATGGACCTTCCGGTATCGATTGAGCAAAGAATCGCCGGCGCCGCTAAGGTAGGGGAGCATAAGACATCCATGCTTCAGGATCTCGAGGCAGGCCGCCCCCTGGAGATCGAGCCGATGGTGGGGGCAGTCGTAGAACTTGGGGCACGGTTCGGAGTCGACATGCCGCGAACCCGTACGATATATGCCTGCACGAAGCTACTTGAAGCCGCTGTCGGGGGGGCGGGGAGGAATGGATGAAGCCTGAGATCAGCCGGTGGATCAGACTGACCGCTGCCGTGATCGCGATGATCATGATCGGCAACCTGCAGTACGCCTGGACCTTGTTTGTTCAGCCTCTGATGACCGCCAACCACTGGAAACTATCCGACGTGCAGTGGGGTTTCACCGTCTTCATCGCCGTTATGACTTGGTCCATGCCGCTTTCGGGTTGGCTGATCGACCGGCTCGGGCCGCGCACATTCATGAGCCTGGGCGGCATTTTGTGCGGGGTTGGCTGGTGCGGACTGGGACAGGTTCACAGTCTGCCGGCGTTCTACTCGCTGTATGCCGCCGCGGGTCTTGGCAATGGATTTGTCTATTGCTGCTCAACAGCCCTCGGTCTCAAGTGGTTCCCGGACAAGCGAGGCTTCGCTTCAGGCCTGATCGCTGCGGGTTATGGCTCGGGCGCGGCGCTCCTGAATCCGATCTGCTCCTGGCTGATCGGCTCGCGGGGGTATCACGCCACCTTCATGTTTACAGGTGTGGTGCTGGGAACACTGATTCTGTGCGCGGGACAGTTCCTGAAGTATCCCCCGAAGGGGTTCTTACCTGCCCCTCCGGCGGGTGCGCAGCCGAAAGTCCGGCGTCATAGTGAGCAGTTCAATTCGCTCGAAATGCTGCGCACTCCACAGTTCTATCTGCTGTACACCATGATGTTGATGGCAGGCATCGGCGGGCTGATGGCGGCTGCGCAGGTCGCTCCGGTGGCTAGGAATTTCAAAGTGAGCGCAGGGGCTTTGGCTATCGCACTATCCATGAACCCGCTTTGCAACGGCGCGAGCCGGTTCTTGTGGGGCTGGGTTTCCGACTCGCTGGGACGGGAACGTGCCATGGCGGTAGCCTTCTTTCTGCAGGCCATATTTCTGGCCGGCGTGGTAACACTCGGACGTCAGGGCAACGTGTGGTTCGTCGTGACGATGGCCCTGGTTTTCCTGACGTGGGGCGAAACGTACGTCCTCTTCCCATCGTTGCTCGCAGACCTCTTCGGGGCGCGCCACGCGGCGTCGAATTACAGCTTCCTTTACAGTACGAAGGGCCTTGCTTCCATCCTCGCAGGTGGGTTAGCGGCTACCCTGTTTGAGCGCACAGGCACGTGGGACTATGCGTTTTTCGGTAGCGCGGCATTGGCTCTCTGCTCAGCGGCCGGCGCTCTCGTGGTTCTCAGGATGCCGCTTCCCAAGCATCAAACCCGCTCATTGGGCGAAGCTGTCGGTACCGACATCGATACTGTTCGAGCGTCAGAGACCCTCTGAATATATCTGGGGAACCCCTGCGTCGCGTCACGCAAAGATGCCGTCATGAACGTTACCGGCCGTATCGGTCAGGCGGAAGTCGCGGCCGGAGTAACGATACGTCAGCTTCAGATGGTCCAGGCCCAACAGCGCCAGGACAGTGGCGTGGAAGTCGTGGATGTGCATCCGGTTTTCCGCTGCGTGGTATCCAAAGTCGTCCGTCGCGCCGTATGCAAAGCCGGGCTTAACTCCGCCGCCCGCCATGAAGAGCGAGTAGCCGTAAGGGTTGTGATCCCGGCCATTATTGCCTTCCGAAACCGGCGTGCGGCCGAACTCGCCGGACCAGATCACCAGCGTGTCTTTCAGTAGGCCTCGCGCTTTCAAGTCCGTCAGCAGCCCGGCGATCGGTTTATCCACCTCGGCGGCGTTCTCGTTGTGCTTGTTGAAGAGGTCGGAGTGCTGGTCCCACTTGTAGCTGTGGGTGCACTGGATGAAGCGGACGTCCGCTTCGGCGAGACGGCGTGCTAGAAGGCACTGCCAACCGAAATCGGCAGTCTTAGGCTCGTCGAGGCCGTACAGCTTTTTCGTCGCCTCGGATTCGCCCGATACATCGAACACTTTGGACGCTTCGGCTTGCATCCGGAAACCCATCTCGAACGACTGGATGCGCGTCTCCAACTCGTCGTCGAGCTTCCACAAATCCTGATGTTTGCGGTTGATTGCCTGGATCATGTCCAGCTCATAACGCTGCTGTTCGCGAGTCAAGCCCTGGTTGACCAGGTACTCGATCGGTTCTTTTTGGATTTCGTTCACCTGCATGCCGGCGTTGCCGATAGCGGTTCCCTGTACCGATCCCGGCAGGAAGCCGGACGCCCAGTTCTTCGAGCCGCCATGCGAAAGCGCCGGCTTGATGGTGATGTAGCCTGGCAGATTGCGGTTCTCCGAACCCAGCCCATACAGCACCCAGGAGCCCATGCTCGGGCGGGTGAAAGTGAAGGTTCCGGTGAAGGTCTGGAGCAATGCGGCTCCGTGGTCAACCCCTTCCCCGACCATCGAGCGAATCACGCAGAGATCATCGGCGCGCTCGCGGATGTTCGGCAGCAGGTCGCTGATGGGCAGTCCGCTTTGGCCGCAGTTCTTGAATTTCCATGGCGATTTCATCAAGCCGCCGGTTTTGCCCGCTGCGAACGTGAGTGGTTGCTTGATGGGCAGCGGCTTGCCGTCGTTGGCGTCGAGGTATGGTTTGGGGTCGAAGATGTCTATGGATGAAGGTCCGCCGTGCATAAACAAGAAGATTACGCGCTTGGCCCGGGCCGGGAACATCGGCTGTTTAGGCGCCAGCGGATCAACCGCGGTGGTCGCCTGTGCCAGTTCGGCCATGAGCGACTGCAGTCCCAGGTAGCCGAACCCGCAACCGGCAGCGCGGAGCATGGCGCGGCGGGAAAGATCGGAGCTCTTCGGAGCTTTGATGATGAGCGATCGGATATCCATCTTCTTCTGCACCCTCTTAATAAACGAACATGAATTCGTTTGAAGCCATCAGCGCGTGGGTAAGACTGGTCCACGCCTTCTCTTCATCGATTTGACTCCACTTGTGGCGGAGACTTTGCACGTAAGTGAGCCCGCTGTCGATCTCGCTTCCATCCGGCCGGCGGTCCAATACGCGCAGGTAGATTTCTTCCATGCGCCGTTTGTCAAGCGTTTCCTGCTTTAAAACGGCGTCCGTCAGCGACTTGGCCTCGCGGATCACGAGCGGGCTGTTCATGACAAACAATGCCTGCGTCGCGACGGTAGTGGAGCTTCGCTTACCGTCCGGTGTCGTGGCATCGCCGAAATCGAATAGTGTGAATAGGGTCGGCAGGTTGGAACGACGCAGCGGCAGATAGACACTGCGGCGATTCGTCTTTTCCGGATTCATGCTGATGCGGTTGGCACTGGTCTCACCATCGGTACCGACGCCCGGGTCGAGTGTTCCTCCCATCGTCAGATCCAGGTCGCCACCCATCGCGAGATACGCATCACGTATTTCCTCGATGCTGAGACGCTGCCGCGGATAATGCGAAATCAGCCGGTTCTCAGGATCCTTCGATTTCGTGGCCTCATCGAAAGCCGCGCTCATCTGGTAGGTTCTCGAGAGCATGATCATCCGGTGCATTTTCTTAATGGACCAGCCATTGTCGATAAACGTCTTCGCCAGGTAATCGAGCAGTTCGGGGTTCGAGGGCCGGTCGCCCAGTCGGCCGAAGTTATCGGGAGTCCGTACAATGCCGTCACCGAAGTGGCCTTGCCAGATTCGGTTCACCATTACGCGCGACGGTAGCGGATTGCGCGGATCGACGATCCAATTGGCGAGTTCGAGCCGTCCACTCTTCGTCTTCACCTCGGGAGCGGGAGCGCTGAGCCGCAGAATTACCGGAACGGTACGTTCCACCGGATCGCCCAGGCTGTGGTAGTCGCCGCGCACGAAAACCTTTTGATCCTCAGTCTCGCCCTCTTTCACGGCGCAAGCCATGGGAACTTCCTTGGTAGGCAGAGTTTTTTCCATCCCGGCTGCCTGCGCGAGCAACTTCTGTACGTCGCTTATTTTTTCGGGAGAAAGAGTCGTCAACTGTTCGTCCGGGGTTCGGTGCAGAGGACCGTCATTCTGCCAGACAGCGACGAAGAAGGGATCTTTCTCCGCGCTCATCTTAGGGTGCGGTCCTGCGACCTTGCCCGCACTGGGAAAGCTGTTCTGCGCCTGCTTCCACCAACTCATATCCTGGTCATACTGGTAAGCGCTGCGGTGGAATTCTTCCTGGTACCAGGCCGCGATATCTTTGCGGTCCGTGTCGCCGGCTGCGCGCCACTTCGCGAGTTCGGGACGCTGTTCGTCCCTCAAATAATCGATCCAGCGGCTGAGTTGCTTCTCGTTCAGTTTCGTCTCTGCAGCCACGCCGGCAACTCCTTCGCCTCTCGAGTAGACGCGATACGCAGCCAGCATGGACACAGCGATCTGTTTCTCTCCCATGTCGCGATATTTCTTTGCGTCGCGATCGAAATCGATGATGGAAGTGACCTTCTTTTCGAGCTCGCGGTAAGCGCTCCACTGATTCTTAAAGGCTTCGAACTCGCCCGGTGGGGCCAGCGGAGTTTGGATGGGATTACCAGTCTCACCCTTCGCATAACTGAGCGTCGAGGCGAAGATGGCAGCCAACTGATAGTAATCCTTCGTCGAAATGGGATCGAATTTGTGATCGTGACAGCGTGCGCAGTTAACGGTGAGGCCCATGAAAGACTTTGCCGTCACTTCAATCTGATCGTCGACCACGTCGTAGCGCTTGAGCGGCAGATCCTTTTGCGCGAGCGCCTTCTTGCCGAGCGCGAGAAACCCCGTGGCAACGATGCCGCGATATCCGACACCGGAGTTCGGATCATCCGCCAGGATATCGCCGGCAAGTTGTTCGCGCACGAATTGGTTGTAGGGCATGTCGTCGTTGAAAGCCTGTATGACGTAGTCGCGATAACGCCACGCGTGGGGGTAGCGGTGGTCTTCATCACTGCCGGTAGAGTCGGCGTAACGCATGACGTCGAGCCAATGGCGTCCCCAGTGCTCGCCGTAGCGGGGCGACGCGAGGAGGCGGTCGACTACCTTCTCGAAGGCTTGCGGCGACTTGTCGGCGAGGAATTCCTCCAGTTCTTTTTCGGTGGGAGGAAGGCCGGTCAGATCGAAGGTAGCGCGGCGTAGCAGCGTGGTTTTGCCGGCTTGCGGAGCTGGTTTTAGATCATTCTTCTCAAGGTTGGCGAGGATAAACTGGTCGATCGGGTTAACGGCCCATGCCTTCCGTTTGACCGTGGGAGGCGTAACTGTGGAGAGGGGCTTGAACGCCCAGAAGTTTTTGTCGGCATCCGTGATGACTCCGCGCAGTGCTACTGGGCGGACTCCAGTTCCGGAAAGAGAGTTTCCGGCGGAAGGAGTGGCGGCCGGCGTCGGAGCGCCGGCGGCCAACCACTGCCGAATAGCGGCGATCGTTTCCGCAGGCAGCTTGCCCTGCGGCGGCATTTTGATCTGGTTCTCATAGCTTAGGGCTCTTAGCAGCACGCTCTTCTCCGGTTCGGCCGGCTTGCCGAAGATTCCCATGGAGGCGGCCTCTTTGATAGTCTCCGGGGAACTGAGATCGAGACCGCCGCTCTTTAAGCGTGCGTTGTGGCAACCCTGGCAATGCGAGGCGAAGAGCGGGCGCGCGTTATTTTCGAAAAGCTCGATTTGGGAAGATGTCTGAGCGTGGCCTACGCCAAGACCGAAAACGAGCACTAAGAGTGCGGCAGTGAGGGCTCGCAAAGGAGTTCCTAGAGAATGGATTTTCGCAACCTTCAACGTTAACTGTTAGGCAATTATATCATTGGATCACCACGTCTCGGTTGTCGCTTCGCACGCGGAGCGTTGGAACAAGAAAATACTGACGAGTGTAATCATCCTTTAGTTATGGTGCTCCTTGGACGTACCGTACGAAAAATGGGCGGAGAAAAGCCTCCTTGCAACCACATTCCTCTGTGCCTTAACGAAGCCAGGGAGGTTGTTGATCCACCTGGTCGTCACTTCTAACCGGCTGAAGAGACTCATCTTTCCACCAATACTCTCTTTCTTCGAGGCTCGTGGACGCAGCCAAATTCTGCGCGAACCGACTAACGAATACATCCTAAAGGCGATCTGGCGAAGCCGGATTGGCTAATGTTCAAATACCAGAATTATGCCTTGTGAGCAGTTTCTCTTTACCTTTTCTTCGCCGCGGGTCGATGCCCCGAAAATCAGGCTCCTCTCGCTGGCTGCGGTTTTGTGCGTCGTGTCCTCAGTCCCCGCGAGCGCCAGTAACTTGATCCAAGACCCCACGTTCACCAGCCTGACCAATGGCTACGGTGAGTACGTTGTGCAATCGAATGGCACGGTTCTGACCTCGGGTACCGACACCACACAGGCCACCTCATGGTATGTCGCGTACAACTCCGCGCAAACCAAAACAACCGGCGGCGACAGCTTTCCGTTCCTCTTCGTGGCTTCGCCCTCCGAGATTGACACGAGCGGAGAGGGTTTCGGGGATGCCTGGGACAGCGGGCTTCGCAACATCTGGGGACCGAACGATGGCTCCAACAACGGCTACACCGGCACCGATCCAGCGGGCGGAAATATCCTTGTCATGGATGCCGATTATCACTCACAGGCCATCCTTCAGAACATCAGTGGCCTGGTCAAGGGAGAGACCTATTCGCTGTCGGTGAACTGGGCAGCGGCTCAATGGTCTCTCAACACCGGGGCCACCACTGAAATGCTCACCCTCACTTTAGGCGATCAGACATTCACCACTTCGACATATAGCCTGCCGAGCGAGGGCTTCAGCGGCTGGATGACGACCGATTGGAGCTTCATCTGGGACGGTTCATCGAACGTCTTCAGTATGTTGGCGAGTGGCGGACCGTCCGGGATGCCGCCGATCGTTCTAGTCGACAGCGTGTCACTGAGCACGCCGGAGCCCTCATCCTTCGATTCGTTTCTGATCGGCGCAGCTGGCATCGCCGCACTTACTCTCATCGCCTCGTCCCGACGGCGCGCGCTGTCCAGGGACAGGCGGTCTTGAAGCGGCTGATCGGCCCTCGCTGACAAAGAAACAGGGAAGCATTTTACCCGGGGGAATTTTTCTGGTGGTAATCGACCCGCTCGCCCATGGGGCGGTCCTTGAATTCGCGCGCGAACTTCACGAAATTACCGACCACGGCCTCGAAGATGAGCTTGCCCTTCTCCGCAGTCGCGAGCGTAGGGTCACCGTTGACGCCGGATTTCGAGAAGCGGGTCCAGTAATCCATCATGCGGATGGGGCCCGGGTCGGTCAGGTCGTTCCAGATGAAATCCGACGGCGGCTGGTTGGTCTCCTTGCGCGCCTTGTCCATCTGGACGCGCGCGGCGTCGAGATAGAGATAGACCGACGTCTCCAGCTCACAGGCGTGCGACATGCCACTGCGTCCGGATTGGCGTAGCCGGCGGATATCCTGCATGGCGAGTTGCGGCCACAGGAAGGCGGCGCACAGAGCGTCGGTCTCGAGGATCGTGCGGCGCGAGACCAACTCGAGAATCGGCATGTTGGAGCCGTGGCCGTCGGCGATCAGGATGCGGCGGAAGCCGTGATGGGCGACGCTTTTGGTCACGTCCAGGGTGAAATGCAACAGGTGCTCGATCTGGATGTCGATAGTGCCGTGAAAGTCCATGTGATGGGTTTCGTAGCCGAACGGAATGATGGGCATCAGCAGGATATCGCCTTCGGCGCGGCGCGCAGCCTCTTCGCAGATTTCCCAGATGAGGAAATTGTCTGTGTCGAGCGGCAGGTGCGGGCCGTGGTCCTCCACGGAGCCGATCGGCAGCACAACCACGGGCTGGCGTTTCGCGATCTCGCCCAATTCGGGCCATGTGTAGTGCTGGTAGAGATAAGGCTGGCGGGTCATGTCAGGTCCTTTCAGGAGTCGATGGATTTGCGCGGATCGATGAAGAGCCAGGTGACGGCGCCCATTACATACAATCCCGCGGCGACGTAAAAGACGGAGTTGAACGAGCCGAACATCTGCTCGAGTTTGGCCGCGGCGAGGGGGGCGACGACGCCGGAAATGCAGGAAGCGAAGTTGACGAAACCGCTCGAGGAGCCGCCGAATCTGCCGCCCGCGTCGGTGCAGGTGGCCCACAGCACCGGCAGCGTCAGGTCGTGCGCACCGGAGGCGAGCGCCAGGCTGGCTGCCGCCGCGCCAGGTGAGCGCATCGAGATGGCCGCCAGGTAACCGACCGCGCCCAGGACGAATCCGCCACAGCCTACTGCGCGCCGGCCCAGGACGAGGCTGCCCGTGCGGCGCGTGAGTGCGTCAGCGATCACGCCGCCAAGGCCGCAGCCCACGGCACCCATGGCGAGCGGCAGGCCAGAGTAGAAACCCGATTTCGTCAGGCTGATTCCGAACTCGCGCGTGAAGTAGGTCGGCATCCAGGTGACGAAGAACTGGAATCCGAAGCCGGAGGCGAAGTAGGCGGTGAACAGGAGCAGCATGTTGGGGTCGGCGACGATGCGGGCCCAGGGGACCGGCTGCGACTCTTTGGGGGCGGACGCGGCGCCGACGCCCACCATCTCGAGTTCGGCGCCGTTGACCGCAGGATGATCAGCCGGATCGTCGCGGTACCAGAGGAGGCACACGAGAACCCAGATGAGGCCCACCGCGCCGAAGATGGCGAAGGCCCAGCGCCAGCCCGCGGCCGCGATCAGCATCACGGCGATCGGAGGAGCGAAAGCCCCGCCGGCGCGCGCGCCCATCCATAGAACGCCATTCGCGCGGCTGCGCTCCTCCAGCGGAAACCATCGGGAGAGCGCGCGGGAGAGCGTCGGAAAGGCGCCCGCTTCGGCCCCACCGAAGACAGTGCGGGTGACCAGCAGCGCTCCGAAGCTGCGGACCGCGCCGGTGAGAATGGTGAACAGCGACCAGCCGGTCACAATGCGGATCAGCATGCGACGCTGGCCCCAGCGGTCGCCGAGCCAGGCGGACGGCATCTCCAGAACGCCGTATGAGATGTAGAAAACGGTGAAGACCCAGCCGAACTGGAGCTGCGTCAGGTGGAGATCGGCCTGCATCAACGGCGCGGCCACGGAGATGCAGACACGGTCGAGATAGGTGATGAAGGCGGCGGAGAAGACCATCGCCAGCACGGCGTAGCGGACTCGTGTGGGACGAACATCGACCGCCGGCGTCACAATTCGCCTTCCGCGGCGAGCAGGTCGAGAGTGGTGTCGAAGGCCGCGAGGGTGCGCGCGACGTCTTCGGGCGTGTGCGCCGCCGAAACCAGGCCGCCGGGCCAGCCGGTGATATCGACGCCGTTGAGCAGAAAGCCCAGTCGGATTTTGTGGTGGAGCGCGGACGGGGCCTTGGGTTTGAGCGCCTGCCAGGGGACGCGGCCCGCGTCGACATCCCCAGCGGTCGCATTACCGGTAAAGATGTGGAATCCAGAGAACCGACCATACGCACACCATCCTAAGCCGCGCCGGCGGAGAATGGCCTCCATGCCGTCACGGATCGCGGCAGCCGAGCGATTTGCGCGCTCGATAGCGTCGGTGTCCCGGATGATCTTCAGCGTGGCGATGCCGGCGGCGGCAGATACGGGAGCGGCGTTGAAAGTCCCCTGATGCGGCACGCGCGGCGGCGCGATGGCGTGCCCAAGATGTCGAAATTCGAGCAGCGCGAGGACGTCCGCTCTGCCGGCGACCGCCGCTCCAGGATGTCCTCCGGCGAGGATCTTGGCCAGCGCGGTCAGATCCGGCGTGACACCGAAGAATTTCTGCGCGCCACCCGGCGAGCAGCGGAAGCCGGAGACCACTTCGTCGAAAATCAAGAGCACGCCGAAGCGCGAGGTGAGGTCCCGCAAAGTGCGCAGCGTTTCACCGCCGGTCGGAATTTTGCCAAAGGTGGCGCCGGTGGGCTCGAGGATCACCGCGGCGACGTCGCGATGAGTGGAAAGCAACTCTTCGACGGCGCTCACGTCATTGGGGTCGGCGAAGAGGACTTCATCGACAATGCCCCGCGGGATTCCTTCGGCGCCTCCTTGCGGAAAACTGACGTGGTCATGCCAGCCGTGAAAATGGCCTGAGAAGCGCACGATCTTGCTTTTTCCGGTGAAGACGCGGGCCAGGCGCAGTGCGAGATGGGTGGCCTCGGTGCCGGAACTGGTGAACCGCACGCGCTCCGCCGACGGGACCATCTCGTGGATCAGCTCAGCCCAGACGATTTCGAGCTCGTGCGACGCGCCATAGTGCGAGCCGAGCGCCACCTGATTCCCGACCGCATCGAGGACCGCGGGGTGATTGTGGCCCAGAATCAACGCGCCGTGGCCACCGAAGTAGTCGACGTACTCGTTGCCATCGGCGTCCCATTTGTGGGCGCCGGAGGCGCGGGTGACGTACACGGGGTACGGCTCGAGATAGCGGGCCACGTGGGTGACGCCGTTCGGCAACAACGCTCCGGCGCGCGCATGGAGCGCCCGCGAGTGCGGTGTCTTTTCGCGGTATGCTTGGAAAATTTTGGACTCGGCGAGCGGAACCGTTTGAGTGGCCATGCGAGTATCCTAGCTAATTCAGAGGACGCGTGGATTCCGTGCGAATCGTGCCCACGTCCAACCGCGTGTACAATCGATGAGAGAATCGTCGTGGCCGCGGAACCGAAACCGAATACATTGCCCTTTGGCTCTGAAGATCTGCGCCTGCCGGACGAATTGCGGATGCCGCTACGGGCACATCTGGCCGCTCTGCGCGAACGCTACGTTCATCGCGGCTGGGCCGGTCGCGTGGGCTTTGGCCAACGTCCAGCGCTGATTGTGATTGACCTGGCGCTCTGGTGGACCGACGCCCGTAATCCGTCCCAGGGCAGCGATGTGGACTCTGTCGTGCGAGCTGCTTGCCGCCTGCTCGAAGCGGCGCGAGCGGCAACGATCCCCGTTTTCTTTACGACTTGGGACTGCGATCGATCCATGCCACCGTCTCCTCACGATCTCAAAGTGAAGATGGAACTGAAGCCCGGTGAAGAGAAGCTGTTTAACTTGGACGCTCGCCTCGAACGCCGGCACGACGAACGGATCATCCCCAAGCGATACGCCTCGGCTTTCAAGGGCACGAATCTCAATGAGAACCTCACTGCGCTCGGTGTGGATACATTGATAGTGGCCGGTGTCAGCACCAGTCATTGTGTTTACGCCACCTGCCGGGACGCCACGGACAGCTTCCGTGTAATCGTTCCGCGGGAAGCTGTCGGCGAGCGCTGCGAGATTATGCACGAAGTGAATCTGCTGGATATCGATCTGGACCTGGCGGATGTCTTGC
Organism: Terriglobia bacterium; assembly: GCA_963747535.1. GTDB lineage: Bacteria > Acidobacteriota > Terriglobia > Bryobacterales > Bryobacteraceae > CAVVFX01. The sequence goes on along the minus strand of CAVVFX010000018.1, from coordinate 75,216 downwards.
CGTTGGAGAGCGTTCTGGCTTATCTCGAGGGATTCGGCGGGAGTCGAGCCGATACTTAAGAGTACGCCGTCGCCGTCAGAGATATCGTAGGATATTCCAAAGAGAGGGTCCAGGTGCAAGCGCTACGATTTCATGAGTTCGGCAGTTTTGAAAAGTTAGCGGTCGAAACCATCCCTGATCCGCAACCAAAGGCAGACGAGGTCGTTGTCCGTGTTCGGGCGGCGTCGCTGAATCCGAGTGATGCCAAGAACATTCTTGGTCGCATGGAAGGGACCACACTGCCGCGCACGCCAGGGCGCGATTTCGCCGGAATTGTAGTTGATGGTCCAACCAATACGATTGGCGCCGAAGTGTGGGGTACAGGTGGAGACGTCGGTTTCACCCGCGACGGCACGCATGCCGAGTTGGTGGTGTTGCCTCTCGCTGGTGTGCGGCCGAAACCGAAGAATCTGACTTTTGAAGAGGCCGCTGCCGCGGGTGTGAACTTCGTAACTGCCTGGATTGGATTAGTCGAGACTGCCGGCTTCCGAGGGGGAGAGACTGTGCTCGTGACAGGTGCAGGGGGCGGAGTGGGAAGCGCGGTCACTCAGATCGCGAAGTGGAAAGGGGGAAGAACTATTGGTGTGGATCGTCAGCCGATGTCCCCGGACCGTCAAAGGGAATACGGCATCGACCACTCGCTCGTCACAGGCGCGCAGCAGGGCTACAAAAGTATGATCGACGAAGCGATTCGACTCACCGAAGGCAAGGGCGTCAACGTTGTATACGATTGCGTGGGTGGTCCTTTGTTTGCGCCATGTCTCGGCACTCTCGGCCAATTAGGCCGGCAGGTGAATATCACCTCAGTTGGAGACCGGCAAGTCTGCTTCGATCTGGTGGATTTCTATCATCGCCGCCTCAGCCTTTTTGGTGTGGATAGCCGCGTCTATGACACGGTGGGCTCCGCAGCGATACTGGAGCGACTGGCGTCCGGCTTTGAATCCGGCGCGCTCAAGCCCGTTCCGGTCGTGAAGCGTTTTCGTCTGGATGATGCGCGTCAGGCGTTCACCCAGGTAAACGATGGCAGTCTTCGCGGAAAGGCGGTTTTTTCTTTCGCCGGAGAAGGTGCATGACGGGCGCGCAGACTTGAGTTGCCTTCCGATATTAGCGCCTTAACGCCCGGCGAAAGTACGCCCGGCGCCTGCTCTTTCCGATCGATGCTGAGAGAATTGGTAGTTCGTCCCAATCAGGTTATTGATTCCCAATTCCTGACAAGATGATCGGCTGTGCGCCAGGAGAGAGCCTGCACCGTGAGGGTCGGATTACGCGCGCCGCTCGTTCCCATTACCGAAGCGCCGAGGATGCCGGGGTTTGGGACTTCGTGAGAGAAGCCCCATGGCCTTTGGCCTGCGAATCGATTTCTCTCTCCTTCTTTAGGAAGTCGGTGTGGCAGAATCCGTTGACGAACTTTTGAAACGGTGTACTTAATTGTGGATCGGGATCATGTTCGAGGTCGTCTGAGTCGATTCGCCGCCGACCGTGGCTATGACGGCTGCATCGCCGTTGTTGACGCTGGAGGGCACGTGCACGTTGATTTGAACCAGTCCAGCGCCCACGACGCCCGAGAAATCCACCTGAGCGTTTTGTCCGCCGATCGTAACGGTCACCGAATTTGCCAGCCCGTTGGCGCCGGAGAACACCTGTCCGGCAGGGACGGCCGGCTTGGCAGGCCCAAATCCAGTACCCCACAGAATGATGACCTCGCCCGGTTTGGCTGGCGCCGCTGAGGTCACATAGCTGTTATCGGCGTGCTGCGCCACGATGTACGGGGCAGATGCCGGAAACAAGCCCGGAGCGAATGTCGCGTAATTGACCGTGAATGGAGCGGTGGCGCCGGACGCCGTTTGTACGACAACCTGCACGGGTCCGACAGTGGAATCGTCGGGCGGTTGAATATTGACCTGCGTGGGTGAGATGTATTCCACCACGGCTGGCTTGCCGTTAACTGTCACCGACGTACTGTCCAGGCTGAGCGGTAGCTGGCCGTTTATAATCTCCGTCGCTTCGTTCCATTTGCGCGAGTCTTGAACGGGCGCGAGGAGGGTTCCGAAGATGGCTACCCACGAACCGGTCGAGACCGGCCCTCCAGCCGCAAAGCTGGCGTCGTTCACGATGCCTGTGATCGTCGGCATCGCGGGCGTAACGCCCGGGGCGGAAAGAACCAACGAAAGACTGTCAGCCAGTCCGTCGTTATCCGAGCCTTCGAGGCGGGTCATGGTCAGCGAGACGTGGATCACTCGAGTGCCTGATGGAACCGCGCCGTTCTGAGAAAGTTGCAACAACTCACTCACATTATTGCGATCTGCCGCGAGTAATGGCCCGAGCGTGGCCGAGCCGAGGACATTTGCCTTCCAGTCCTGGAACTTGACCGCCAATACTGCATTATCGTCCTGGCTTGAGTAACCACCGATCCACCCCGAAAGCGCGTAGGTGACGGTACCGCCGTCTACCAGGCCTGCGGCGGAGGACACATCGATATCCTGGGTAGCACTGGACAACGGATTGCCAGGTCCTCCATAAAAATAGAAGTTGCCCGCATCAGGCGGACCGGGAGTCGAACCGTCAAGGTCCGCATCGGGATCGGTATAAGAGTCAATAGTGAACGATCCCTCCCTGCTCCAGCCGGGAACATCCACAACCGAGTCTCTGATTTTCGTCGGATCGGCAACGGCGGGGATCTCGGCATTTCCATTTGCGACGAGGTTGCGGCCCAGCAGAGACGCCGGAGCCGCCGGAGCGTTCAGCACGAGCGAAAGATTATCCGCCGCGGCATCGTTAGTGCGCGACGACACCCAATTCATCTGCAGAACGACGCGGGCCGATCGCGCGCCAACCGGAACCTGGCCAACCGTCCGGCGGTACCACAGCCCGGTTGTATTGTCGCGATCGGCGTTCATCACGGGTCCCAAGGTTACCGAACTGAGCGTGCCGCCGCCGGAATTGAGAAACGTCACTGTCATCTGTGCGCTCTCAGGTTCGTCCTCATAGCCGCCAAGGTAAGCCGACGCCGCCAAGGTAACCGTACCCGCATCGATGATTGCAGCTCCGGACGACAGATTGATGGTCTGCGTGAGGCTTGAAGTCGCGGCTGGTTTGCCGCCGTAGAAATAGCTCGCACCAATCGCGAGGGGAACGACATCGTTGGTCGAGATGTCATAGCCGGAGCCATATTGCACCACATCCGGAGCTCCTGTGGCAGTCCAGCCCGGAACCGTGGAAATCGGGCTGGACCCGTCCGGGTCGCTGGGACCTGACTCGGCGCCCCCATTCACGATAAGGTTTGGCCCGAAGATAGATTGAGCATCCAGCGCCGGACACCCCAGAAAACAACCGGCAACGAGTAAGAACGTGTTAAGCAGCCGACAGGTCATCTTGACAATGTTAACCTGCCTGAGACTCTTGCCAGTGTATTAATTGGACGACATCGACGAAATCTCCTGGTTGATCGTACTATCGGAGTACCCCGGATCGTTTGATCCCGGCGGTTCTTGCTCCGTCGAGTCTAGTACCAACTGGCAAAAATTGGCGTACAGAACCGCTTGCTTCACGCGCGCGGCTCAGCAACAACTTCCGAGCCACGACCGTCAGGGAGTGGTGGCGCGAGTCTCCCGCTTCGCGGTGACCCGCAACGTCAGTTATGTGATAGCCGTCCAGATCACGGTCCCCGGCTCGGCCGAGCGACGAACGGTCCGGAAGATGTATCCTGGACCTATCATGACGCGTCTGATCGCCCTCGCTGCCTTTTTTGTGCCGGTAGTTATCGCCCAGGAACAGTTTATCGATTGGCAGACCAACTATCGTCAAGCCCTGACGGACGCAAAGGCGGCGAACAAGCCGGTCTTTCTCGAGTTCCGCTGCGAAGCTTGAATGGAGGGTCGAGTATTCGACGCACAGGTTGTGTTGTCGCCGAAAGATTCTCCGCTGGGCAAGGTACTGAGCCAGTACGTGTGTGTCCGCGTGGTCCGCATGGATGACGTGGACGTCGGCTTGTTCGACCGCGACTGGAACAACGCCATCTATTTCTTCGTGCTCAACGCCGATGAGCAGATCTACATGCGCTATGGCGGACGCGAATCGGAGTCGCCCGACACCTACAACTCTCTCGACAGCCTGCGCATCGCCCTCGAGCAGGGCCTCGTTCTGCACCGCCAATACCTGCAGGGAAGCCTGCCCAAACAGAAGCGCCCGAAATCCTTGTTCCCACGCGAAATGCCGCTGTTGGTCGCGCGCACGTTCGCGCAGGGGCAATGCGTCGAATGCCACCTGATCGGAGATTTCCAGAACATCCAGCGCGAGCGCGACGGCGTGCTGGACAAACTGGCCCAACTCTACCGCTCGCCGGATATCAAGACAATCGGGATCTCGCTCGACGTGCCCAAGGGCCTCGTGGTGAAGGAAGCGACTGGCGCAGTCGCCGCAGCCGGGATGAAGCGGGGCGATCGCATCGCCGCCTGGAACGGTGTCCCCGTCTGGACCTTCGGCGATGTGCAGTATCGCTACGACAAAGTCGACCGCCGCGCCAGGAGCCTCGAGATTACGGTTGATCGCAGCGGCCAGTCCCTTCGCCTGACGGTCGAGTTACCGCCGCGATGGTGGTGGACCGACCTGCGCTTCCGGCAGTCGAGCGTCGACCCGCGTCTCGATTTCGAGGACCGCCCGCTCACCGGTGACGAGAAGCAAAAGCTTGGCCTTAACCCCGACAGCTTTGCCAGCCAGGTGAAGTATGTCTCCGAGATGGCGAAGGTCCGCAACACGCACGACCTTCGCGTGGGCGACGTGATCGTCGCCGTGGACGGCGTTGAGCGCGATGAGTTCGCCCACACTGCGGAACTCTACCTCAAGCTGCATACGAAGGCCGGCGAGTCGGCTAAGCTGGAAGTCATCCGCGACGGCAAACGAATTACGATGCCGATCCAGACGTACATATTGAGCTTCCGAAAATGACCCGCACTATTGCTTCGATCGCCTGCGTCTCCAACCTGCTTCTGTTTGCGTCCCTGGCATGCGCCGCTGACTGGTCGCCGCCGGTCGAGGTACGGTACGAGGACGCGCTGGTGATCTCGTACACAGCGCGTGTCGACGGTCCCTACCTGGTGGTCCGCGCGAACATCGGGCAGGGCTGGCACACCTTTGCGCTGGATAACGTCCAGCGGGTGAAGGAGAAACTGGCCGGCAAGCCCGCGCTGAGCATGGATCGCTCGACCGAGATCGCGGTGGACGGAGTCCCGGTAGAGGGTCCCTGGTATCAATCGCCGCCGAAGGATTTCTCCCGTCCCAACCTGAGGATGTTCAGCTTCGGTTACGACCGCGACGTAATCTTCGCCGTGAAGGTCCGCCCAGCAGGCGCCAGTTCCGCAAAGCTACGCATTCGCGGCCAGGCGTGCACCGAGACGGTCTGTAAGAACATCGACGTCCCACTGACCGTCGCCATGCCACCAAGGCCGGGGACCTCGGCCGAAGTGAAGCTGCACGAACTCGTACCGGCCCGCTAAATCCACACCGGCTCAGAAGTGTTTGGCTACCGAGCCCCGACCGTTAGGGAGTCGGTGCGTTTCACCTGTGAGAATACGAGGCCGCATTTATGAAATGGTGTACTGAGGAATCACCTCCCAAACTTCTCTGACGTTCCGACCACACAAGGTCCGGACGCATTCCCTGTACGGATGCCTATCGATCAGTGCTTGATTTCTCGCATTTTAATATTCTTAAACTCGATCGGGAATTTCTGATATTGCAGCCGGATACGGCCATCGGAGAATTGCGAGTCATGGACATCCAGCGTTTTTGTTCCATTCAGGACGACGACCAAATGATCCCCGTCGGCGGTAATCTCGTAGTGGTTCCAGTGGTCCGCTACGAACTTGTACTCCCTGTCAGTCTTGCCTGCCCCCACGATCGAACCCGTGTTGTAACCCGCCGGTTGCGCCTTCCAGATCTGCACCTCGTAGCCAAGGTTGCCTCCTGGAGAGCGCACAAACACGCCGCTGTTGGTGTCCTCGCCGGTTCTGAAATCGACCGTGAGGACCAGATCCTTGTAGTTCTCCTTCGACATCAGGTAGCCGGCAATATCGCCGCATGGTGAGAGCGTTCCATCAACGACCTCCCAGTGGGAAGCGCCCGGTGCGATCTTGGACTGCCCAAGTGGGGTGGAACAGGGCCACGGTTTCGAGCCCTGCGCGGGCGCCACACCCGGCTGGGCAGGCGCTTTTGCCTTCTTCGGAGCACCCACCGGCCCACGTGGAGGCGCCGGCGGCGGAACGGTCGAGTCCCAGCCATCGAGCGTCTTGCCATCGAACAGGAGAACCCAACCCTCAGTTTTCTCCCGGGGCGTCAGAACATTGTCCGCGCCAAACAGTCCCGCTGTAATGACTAGCGTCAGGGCAATCGAACTTACAGATTCTTTCATAGCTCTTGTCTCCGCTGGTGCCTCGTAACTTGGTGCTCCGTGGCGCAGACACTCATGTCTGCCGGGTCGAGACTCATCTCGACCCTATTAATTGCGCGCCTCGACTTGCCAACTTATTCTTGCGAGAACCCTTAACCCGGCTTACCACGGCATTTGGCGCTTGGTGTATTTGCGGCCGATTTCGGTTGTCGCCTGATTGGCCGGCCCAACCATGACGCCTTCCTTGATCATCGCGACTACGGTAGTAGCAGTCATCGTGTTCAGGAACGCGACGTGGTTGGCTTTGCAGGCAGCGAGTACTTTCCCTCTGGCAGCCACCATCCTGGGATCGTTCGTCGCATCCGGGCCCGACGTCACGCCCAGCGACATGGCCATATCTCCCGGCCCCCACTCCGCCATCCCGATGCCCGGAACTTTCAGATTCTGACTTACGTTCTCGAGAGCGTACTTATCTTCTTCTTTTACGCCCAGCAGAAGTTCCCCGTTGGGGTTAAGCGGCCACGTGTCGGCCTTTTGCTCGTACTCTTGAACGGAGACTCCCCAGATCTGCGCCGCCGGTCCCGACCCGTGTACGCCCCGATGCCCCTCGCCGAGCAGCGGGCCTACCCCTTCTTTGTGCATGGGGAAACGGACGGCTTCGACGAACGCCCGGATGGCGCCCGGATTATCCGCGTGCGTGAGCATGATTCCATGGACGCCGGCAGCCAGTACCTGCTGAAACATCCAGGAGTTCGCACGGACGGTGACTTCGTCGAGGCCATTGACCGGCACATTCACGATCACCGCCGGCGTCCGATGGCCGCTCCTGGTTGGTCCGCCCGCCACCAGACCCTTCATGTACGCGGTCAACCCAACGATGTCGTAGGCAGTGTGCTCCATGTCGTAGCTGATATAGTCGGCGTATGTCTGGGCATCCTTCTTGCCTTGTTCAAAGGCCGCGTTGACGTCCCCGGATCCAGCGGGCGAGCCGGTGTGTGAACCTGTGTAATAAATCGGCTGTCCATCCGCCAACAACTCGACGGCTCGATTGATCCGCTTCGCCTTGTAGGCCGGGTTGCCGTTTTCGGCCAACGTTACCATGACGCCGAGCAGGACCAGCGGCAAGCCCAACAAACACGTTCGCTTCCAAATGTTCTTCATAGCGCTCCCTTCGTGAACCTTTCTATCCTACAGAAAATCCACCACCAAAGGGAGCGGGTGGGGTGTGCGACCTCAAAGTGAACGATTGTTGAGTTCTCTTTTTTTGTGTGCTAAATCCGAACGTAGTGATACGTTAGGATAGGAGGTGCACCTTGCCGGATACGCTTATCGATCTTGAACAACGTCGCAGCGGCATTTTGTCCCAGATTTTGCAGTTAGGTGATTTTCGCAGTGGCTCCATCACACCCATCAGTGGACGTTGCGGTAAACCAAACTGCCATTGCCATCAACCAGGGCAGCCTGGCCATGGTCCTAATATCCGTTTGACTCGAAAGGTAAATGGGAAAACTGTCAGCGAAAGTTTCTCTTCTGGGGCTGAACTATCCAAAGTCAAGCGGGAGGTGGAAGCTTTTCATCGCTTTCGCCAACTCTGTTTGGAACTGCTGCAAGTGAATGAGAAGATCTGTCGGGCGCGCCCGGTCGACGACACGATTTCGTCAGAGGAAAAAAAACGGCGGAAGCGATCCAGCAAGAGGTCGCGCGGGAGGTAGAACAATTCTTGCACGCAGTCTTCAACGGCCGAAGTAAGTGCGGGTATCTGGATCTGGAAGCCATCGAAATGGCGGCCCGCTCGGTTGTGCATCAGGCCGCAGCAGCAGCCCTCAGCCGACTCCTGCAGTTTCCGGTTCCGGCGGCCGGTCAGCGCACTGTGGCTTGTCCTTGTGGCAAGCAAGCCCGTTACTGCGAGTTGCGCTCCAAATCGATTCTCACCGCCGTGGGTCAGGTGGAGATATCACGCCCCTATTACCTGTGCCCCGACTGTCACGGTGGCCAGTTTCCGGCCGATGCCGAATTGGATGTGGAGAATACGGAGTTCTCACCTGGGGTCCGCCGTATGCAGGCGATAGTCGGTCAGGACGCGCCGTTTGATCACGGTCGTGAACAAATGAAATTGCTCGCTGGCTTGGAGGTGACGACCAAGTCGGTGGAGCGAGCAGCGGAGGTGATCGGGGACGACATTGCCCAACGCGCGCAACGGGAGATCCAGCGAGCCGTCCAGTTAGATCTGCCTGTCATCGTTGGTGAGCCGATTCCCATTCTGTATGTGCAGATGGATGGGACCGGAGTGCCGGTGGTGAGAAAAGAGACGCTGGGCCGGCAAGGCAAGACTGAGGGCCAACCGGCGCATACGCGCGAAGCCAAGTTGGGCTGTGTGTTCACCCAGACCTCGTGGGATAAGGAGGGTTATCCCATCCGGGACCCGCATTCAACCACTTATACGGGAGCTATTGAAACGGCGGATGAGTTTGGCAAGCGCCTTTATCTGGAGGCCTGGAATCGCGGCTGGAATCGCGCGGAAAAGAAGGTTGTGATAGCCGATGGCGCTGAATGGTGCTGGAATCAGGCCGATCTCCATTTCCCCGGAGCGATACAGATTGTCGATCTTTATCATGCCCGTCAACATCTGTGGGAGTTGGCTCGGCGCTTGCACCCCAACGACGAGGCCAGCCAGAAAGCTTGGATGAAGACTCACCAGAAACGCCTGCTCGATAAAGGCAAAATCGAAAAACTGGTGGCGGCGCTTCGCTCCATCGATTCCAACAATCCCGAGGTCACAGAGAAACTACGCATCGAAGCGGAATACTTTGAGCGCAACGCGGAACGAATGCGATACCCCAAGTTTCGTCGGCAACATCTTTTTGTTGGTTCCGGCGTCATCGAAGCCGGCTGCAAGTCGGTAATCGGCTCCCGCCTGAAGCGGTCCGGAATGTTCTGGACGGTCCGCGGTGCCAACGCCATCCTCGCCTTGCGTTGTTGTCATCTCAACGGGCGCTTCGAGGACTACTGGGAAGGTCGCCGGGCCGCTTGACTTCCACTTTCATGTCGCTCACCCGAGCGGGTGGAGGGTTGCTAGCCGCCGGCGGGAGCGCGACTGAATTTGGCAACGTCGAATCTGCGGTGGCGGGAGCTGTGAGCCCCGTTGTCGCCGGCAATGGTAACAATACCTCACAAGCCACGGTATCACCAAAGCTCTTCAAGTAGCGTGCGCGCAATTTCGCGAACGTCGTCTGCTTTATCGGCGGAGATTGCGCGTTCCAGAAGCTCCGCAGTCGAATTTCGATAGTTTTGATGCGCAGCCAATAAACGAAGAAGCTGCTTTCGGACCTTCGGAGACGGGTCAGTGCAACTGACTTCGCACAACTCCCGCCATAAAAGATCCTCCGCGACGAAATACTTCTTTTCACGGCAGAGACGAGCGGCCGCTGCCAAACGGAGGTACGCACTCTCGCTGCTCCTCATGCATTTCAGCAATCGGTCCGTGAACATGAAGTTCACCACGTTCGCGATTCCCTCGCGACCAGCCCTCACTATTACGGGATCCCTGTCCTTTTCCGCACACTCCAATAGGTGTTCCAGCTCTGCTGGCGACGAGGACTGGCTCAAAAGCGTCGTCGCCGCCAGGCGAACTCGCCCGTCGGCGTCGGAAGCGGCAACCTGGCAAAGGAGTTTGACATGCCATTCGACGCCCTCCACCTCGGCAAGGGCGTAGATCGCTGCGCGACGCGCTGCCGGCGAGCTATCTGCCAGAAACCGCTCGAATCCTTCACTTTTCTGGACCTTAGCCAGTTGAAGGATAGCTTCAGCGCGCACTTCTCCATCCGGATCGTTGGCCGCACGATCCGCGAAGATCGCCGCATATGCGTCGCCATTTTCAGCCAGCAGCCTCAAGGCCTCGCAGCGAACCGACCCGTCTGCGTCGGCCGCGAGACGATCGAGCGCGAAGTCGAGCGACACTTTCCACTTTTTGCGTAGCATGAGCATCGCGGCGGACCGAACGGAAGCACGGGTGTGATTTACCGCCGCTGCCTCGATCCGGGAGCGCAGTTCACTCACGCAGCCCCAAAGTTCGTCCAGGTCTTCATTGGACCTTGTTTCTATTTCGTACAGCACCAGTTGGTTGGGATCGAACCCGCTCTTCGAAAAATCCCCGCTTCGTCTCATGCGATCGAGGCTGTAGGCCGCCAACTCCCCGCTCTCGCGGACTGACTCCGAAGGATCATGGTACGCCGCCGCAGCGATCAGAGCATCGACTCGAGGGTCGCCCGAAAAACTCTCCGCGGCCAGGTAAACTGCGGCTCTGCGCACCTGATCGTCGGGATCCCATCGCGAACGCTCGCGCAATGTCGGGAAGGTCCGCCAGTCCGACCCGAAATTCTTCGCCAACAAGCCAAGAGCGGACCAACGCACTCCGTCGTCCGGGTCGTTCAGCGCGCGGTGCCGTAGAAGTTCTCCGGTCGGTTCGTCCGTTGGTGCGTGCGCCACAACCAATTCCAGGGCCGCATCGCGGACCCACGGGTGATCATCCCTGAAGACTCGTTCACGCAACAGCCGGAACACCTGCGGTGCTTCCGCAAACTGCTTTGCCAGAGCCGACACCGCGCGGATACGGACCCAAAAATTCGGATCGTGGACGGCACGCTCGCGGATGAGCGGAAAGCTCTCCGGAATATCCGGAAAGTGCTGTGCCAAAACCCCGATAGCGAGGCCTCGGAACATATAATCCGGGTGCGTCGTCGCGAGTTCAATCATCTCGGTGAGATCCGGTAATCTGCCGTCGTGAAGATTACAAATGTCTTCGAGCTTCCATTTGTCGAGAACCAGCGCGAGCGTCCTGCGGTCGCCCGGAAAAAACTCCGCGAGGCGCTCCCGCGCCGCATTGCGGACATGTGAAGCCGGATCGTGAAGCACCCGGTCGTACAGGACTTCAAAGGTTTGCGTGTGGCCGCTGAACCGCAAGCCCAGCTCATAGACCGCGGCCGCTCGAACCATCCAGTAGCGGTCCGCTATCGCCCGTTCCCGAATCATCCCGAAAGTCGTTTCTTCGCCTGGCGCTGCGGACGCAAGCGCGAGCAACGCCGCTACCCGCAACTCCCCGTCCGGCGCCGAAACCAGTGTCTGTTTGAGCCAGGCTACCGTGCCGGGGTGGTCGCGCCAGCCAAGCGCCAGCGCCAGCACCGCGCCCGTCTGGTGAAACTGCGGACGCCGTTCGAAATATCGCAGCAGAGAACGCCGGCAAGGCTCCGAGCCACCCCCAACAGCTGCTACCAAAGTGGCGAAGAGTTGATCCGTCGCCCAGGAACAACCCGACGGCAACCGGTTGTCGAGCCAGATTCGGGTCACTTCCAATGCGGGCCACGATCGTCCGATTTGAATGGCGGGGGCTACCAGGTGGTCGTGCAGGAAGCGTCCGTCGATATCTACATCATCAAATAGTTGGAAGAGTCTCTGGAGAGCGTGCGCCGCCGTCGGCGCCACCAGGTTGAGGTTCTTGATCTCGCCGAGACAGCGGATCGCCAGTGAAACGTTCCATGCCTCTGGCGAGTGCGGCTCCGGTTTTGCCTCGAGCAGTAGAGCTACGGCCTCACCAGCAAACTTCTCGCCGATCATCCCGCAGATGAGTCGCAGCACTTCGTGCCAGCTTTGATCCTGCCAGTGTGCTCCGAATACATCCTTACGCAGGCCTTCGAGCGTGAGCTCCTGAGTTCTTTCGAACTTGTGGACATAGGCCAGTGCGCAAAAGTATTCCAGAAACGCGCGGTGGACGAACCCGTAAACTCCAGGGCCATAGAGCGAGAGAATGAAGTTCCGCTCGCGGAGTTGATCGACAATGGCCCGCGCGATGACCAGGGCCCGCATGGGAGACTCCTGGTAACGTTCGCGGACGTAGGCCGCACATTCCTCTTGCAAAGCCTCGCGTGAAATCTGGTTGCCGGCGAGACCTGCATGGCCATCCTGCATCCGAAAAGCTAGCCGGCTGAGAAGTCGCCGCTTGTCTTCTTCATCGACTGAATCGGCTTCCACGCCGGTGCTTTTGAGGTGCTTGTTGACATCCCAGTGGTGGATCAGTACGCCCGCGGCATGATCGTAGATCTTCCAACGCTCACGAGGCAATTCCTGGTGTTTGCCGATGATCGCCATGATCGTCAGCAGCAGCGGATTACCGGTGAGCTGCCGGATCGAGGGTGACTCCGCAAAGCTCCTCAGCAGGCGGTCGCGGCGGCTTTCGGCTTCTTCCGGCCGGTCGTAGAGCGCTAAGGCGAACCAGCGGGTCGCAAACGCGGCTACCTGCTCCGGCGTCAGATTCGAGAGAACCGCGTGCCGAAAGCCTGCCTCGACGAGAGTCTGACGACGGTATCCGATCATGCGGCTCGTCACCACCACCCGGCTATCCGGATGATCTTCGGCGAAGGTCACGATGCGCCGCGCCATTCGTTCTCGCTCCTCCGGATCGAATATCTCGTCGAGTCCATCGAAAAGCACGAAGGCCGCTCCGCCCCGGTTGAAGAATTCTTCCAACGCATTTCTGCCGAATTGCCAGCCTTCAATCCTGCCTACGTGATCAAGGAATTCGACGAACGATTCGCATTTGCCGCGGGCGCTCAACGACGCGTACGATCGAAGTTCAATCAGAAACGGCACAAAACCTTCGAGCGCCCCGGTGATCCTGGGGTCGAGTCCGGGGTTGGTCAGCGAGAGCAGCAGATAACGGACCAAGGTTGATTTTCCTGAGCCTGGATCGCCCAGAATGACGGTCCGGCGATTGCGCGGATCGCTGAGCCACGAGATCACGGGGCCTTCCTCGACTTCCTGATCGAGCCCGGCAAGGCCTTCTTGCTGCTGTTCCTGCTCTTGCGCATCCACCTCCCGCTTCACCGCCGCGTTTTGTTCGACGAAGATGGAATTCAACTCCAGTTGCAGATACTCTTCTTTCTGCGGAGGGGTCAGGGCATCGAGATCCAGACGGCGGTACCGGCGCTCCAGCGCCCGGTAATAGCGTTGCGTATCAAGCGTTGCCGTGCCCGCCGCCACTTCCGCTGCGGTCCTGTTACGGTCCCAATTGACGATCGCCTGCACGGCAGCGGTAACGAGTTCCTGGGGTGTTGCAAAGTGCGCCACCAGATGTTGGTTAGAGAATCGTTCCCGTAGACCTCGAATGCGTGTCCGGTCGTCGTCGATGAAATCGGGCGGCCATTGCGCGGCCGGATCGAGCAGGAAGATCAGGCACGGGCGCTTGGCCCGCAGCGCCTCGAGATATTCCAGTTCCGTGACGGAGAATCCTTCGGGATTTCCAACCGGAGGCGTCCATCCATAGCGCCACGCAACAATCCCTATGTACAGGTCGCAGGTGGAGACATCGCTCAGGCATTTGGATACCGAGTCACGGACATCGGCGGAGTAGTGTTCCATCGCGATGTCTATGTGCCCGAGGCGGCGGAGCGCCGACTCGAGCATCTTTCTATGTTCCTTAAGGTCGACGTAAGTGGAGGAAATGTAAATCTTGCTCATACGTGGATGCGCCGCGCCCGGCCATCGCATGTCTCAGCGTATCCCAAAAGCGGCGGAACCCATCTCTCGCTCCAACACCGTGAAAACTCCGGTCAACCGTTTGCAAGCCTTGTGGAGTAGGCCTTTGGCCTGCGTCGACTTTTGCCGTAGGCAGCGAGGGCGTCAGAGGCGGAAATCCGTTAGACTGAGATTGCCGGGGAGGGAACACGGAAATGCACACTGCTCAGCAGAACTCACGCGGCACTCGAACTGTTGTACTGGTGGCAATGATGGCGGGACCGTTTGCAATTTCGGCTCCCGCAGCCGAACTCATGCCTCCGGCACAACAGAATGCGCTGGTGCAGAAGTACTGCGCGGTATGCCATATCGATGCGGTGAAGAACGGCGGCTTGTCGCTGGAACATTACGACGCAGCTCAGCCTGATCCGGCGTTGGCGGCGATGTTGCTTAGCAAGTTGCGAAACGGCGCCATGGGCGCGGCGGGATTGGGAATTCCGGACTCGGCCACGCGTGATGCGTGGGTGGCGGCCACCGCGGCGCAAGCGGAGCGGGCCAAGGGTTGGACTGTCATCCGCACCGAAGCGCCTGGGTCGAACGAACCCATTCTTACTGCCAGCATCGTGCGCGACGTGGCGCCACGGAAACCGTACACTGATACCCCGGTTTATCGGCTCACCTTGGCGTGCAATATCGCCAGCCGCATGGGCGAGATCCAACTGACTTGGTCGCCGGCGCCGCAAACCAACCGGACGTTCTCCGTATCGGCGGACGGAAACGCAGGAATACCGCACAGGTTGGAAGGCAGGGAGGAAAAGATGGGCAACGGCACTGCTTTAACCACTGGTTTAGCGGCGGCAATGCTGAACGCGCCCCTGCCTGAGAAAACTCTTACGATCACCGATCTGTTCCCCGGCGAGACAGTCGTGTTTCCGCTCGGCGAACTGGATGAAGTTGACCGGCGGCAGCTTGCGGTCTGTCTTCCTGGCGGTCCCAGTAAATAGTTCGGCGCCGACCCACAAGACCTTTCAAACGATTCGGTGTGTCTGACATAACTTGGCAGAACGCCCGTGTCCCGGCATCCAGGTGGTAAGCGGACACCCCGCCAGATGTTAAGGTGTACCCTGTCGGCGACTGAGCGTTCCGGGTGACAAGTGATAGGCTATTTCGGGAGGACACCAGTGATGTCGATTGCGCGTGTTTGTCTGTTCGCCTTGCTTGGTGGACGGCTGTTCGCGGGAATTCAAGAGCCTCTACAAGTGGATGGCGGCCAAATCACAGGCACTCCAGGATGGGGTTGGGGTATTCGTGAATATCTCGGCATTCCGTTCGCGGCGCCGCCGGTCGGAAACCTGCGCTGGCGCCCGCCACTGCCCGTGATCGCCTGGCAAGGCGTGCGCGCGGCCGACCGCTTCGCTCCCGCCTGCATGCAACCGCAATATTCCGCCAATAGCGGTTCCTGGAATCGCGGCCTCATCAATACCAGCGAAGACTGCCTGTATCTGAATGTCTGGACGCCCGCCGCTTCAGCCGGCGAGCGCCTGCCGGTAATGGTGTGGATCTATGGCGGTGGCGGAACGCACGGCTCCTCTGCCGAACCCATCTACGACGGCAACGCTATGGCCAAGAAAGGCGTGGTGGTGGTCAGCATGAACTATCGCGTCAACGTTTTCGGGTGGTTCGCGCATCCCGATCTCACCAGGGAGTCAGACCACCACTCCTCCGGGAACTATGGATCGCTCGATCAGCTGGCGGCCATTAAATGGGTGAAGAACAACATCGCGCATTTCGGCGGCGATCCCGACAAAATCACCCTCTGGGGCGAATCGGGCGGCAGCCGGAGCGTGAATTTTCTGGCCGCTTCACCGCTGCTGCAGGGATATGCGCACGGCGCCATTGCGGAGTCGCACACGTCTTTCGGACGCATGACCACTCTCGGCGAAGCCGAAGCCAGAGGTGTGGCGTTCACGAAGGCTGCGGGCAAGACCTCCGTGGCTGATCTGCGGGCGATGTCAGCAGCGGATCTCGTGGACGTGTTCGAAAAAAATCCGGCCGGCTTTAATGCCGCCATCGTCGACGGCTGGTTCTTGCCGGAAGATATCTACACTATCTACTCCAAGGGAAAGCAGAACGACCTTGCGTTGATCACGGGAGGCACCAACGACGAAGGAGGCAATCTCGGAGTCGGCACTGGTGCGGGCCTGGCGGCTCCCCAAGTACGCTCGCCAGGTATCGCGAGTGGGCCAGCCAGAACTTCGGCGACCGTTCCGACCGCCTGCTCGCGCTCTACCCCGCGACCACCGACGCCGAAGCTGTAAAGGCTTACCACGACGTCAATCGCGATATCAATTACGCAGGCCATCGCACCTGGGCGAAGCTCCAGGCCACCACCGGCAAACGTCCGGTTTTCATTTACAATTTCAGCCACATCCCGCCTCGTCCTCAAGGCAACGGAAATAATCCCGAGGGGGGAAACGGCGCCACCCACTTTTCCGAAGTGATCTATGTGTTTAACAATCTCCGCATGAAGGATTACCCCTGGACCGATACGGACCGCGCCGTGGCCGGCAAGATGGCAACCTGGTGGTCCAATTTTGCCAAGCATGGCACGCCCAATGGGCCGGGCGTCGAAAACTGGCCGCTCTACAATCCGAAAGACGAATTCTGGCTCAATATCGGCGACCCGGTACGCGTGGAGCGCTTCAACTCGGCCGGCATCGACCTGATCGCCGCCGTGCAGGAAAGAATCCGCACGCAGAAATAGGGCACTCTCGAGTAACCCGTCGGCCGGAATCAAGGGGAAGCGCCAGGACGCCGGCGCGGTCTGGTCCTTTTGAGGATAAAGAAGCCGGGCAGCATTACGCCCCGGCCGCGGGCGTTTTGTTAACGGCTTCTTTTGCGTGCTCTTCGAAAGCCTCGATCGGATATGTGATCGCGGTACCCAGGACTTTGGCAAACGGTGTGAGCGTATGAACCTGACGGCGAGTCGCACTCATGATGTCCTCGGTGCGAATTCCACGAACCAGCAAGGCATCTGCGATGAGCGAACGATGACAGCGCCAGGGCACCGCTTCAGCGCACATCAAGACGATTCGACCCTGATTCGCCATGCGGATCACTTCTTCGAGGCTCTCCGCAAACTCGGCGGTTTGCATGTAATCGGCATAACCTCGAAAGGAGAGATTTTGCCAGCCCAGGTTGGGCGAATCGTGTCTGGCATGGCGAAGGCCGCCGAGCCCCGGCATGTGGACATATCCCAAGCTGATCTCCTTCAATGATCGAGGCAGGGAAGCCTTATTGAACTGCGGATTGTGCCGGGAACGCGGCACTGTGCGCACATCCACTACGCAAGTTGCTCCATGCGCCTGAAGCAGACGGATGAATTCCTGGAGCGTCCGCGTGGAATGACCGATCGTCATTACCAGCGGCGATGGTTCTTTCTTTGGCATGCTTTCCCCCATGCAATCGGACCACTTGCACTTGCCTATCCAATGTGATTCTTCGTTGTACCACTAACAGTTGGAAGCCTCCCGGCCCGCCTTGGCCTGCCGGCTGCGGAGCAGCCATTTTTTTGCGGCGTGCCGCTATACGGAGTAGGCGTTTTCGGCCGCTCTCGCGCGCCGGAGAGACTGCTACACACACAGTTAGCCGAAGTGGCAAAATAGAGTCATCAAAAAAGTTGCTTCGCGTTCCTGCATCTGAGACGCGAAAATGAATGCCGTGGAGGTAGAGCGCTGTCTGACGAATCGCAAGATGATTTTCCTGTCGAGGCGTCGATTCCGGAGGGGGCGGCTTCTTTGGAATCGATCCTCTGCACCGAGGAGTTGCGTCGTCGCCCCTCGCGTCCACCCGATTACGCGAAGGAGAACCGGGCCCTGGTGGCGTTGGCCAGCGCCATGGCGGACCCAAACTCCAATATTCTTCAAACCTTTGCCGACACCATTTTGGAAGTTACCGAGTGCGATTCGGCCGGCCTCAGTCTGCTCACCAAAGACGGCGGGAAGCGGTTCTACTGGCCCGCTATCGCCGGCGCATGGAAGCCGCATGCCGGAGGCGGAACGCCGCGCAATTTCGGTCCTTGTGGAGACGTGCTGGATCGGGATTGCACGCTGTTATTCCGGCACTTCGAGAGGCGTTACCCCTATTTGCTGCCGGTAATCCCAGCCGCCGAGGAGTGCCTGCTGGTTCCGTTTTACGTGGGAGGCAAGGCAGTAGGGACGATCTGGGCGATTACGCACACCGCTCGCCGCAAGTTCGACGCCGAAGACGAGCGCCTCATGACCGTACTCGGACAGTTCGCCTCGCTGGCGTATCAAACCGTGGAGTCAATCCAGAACTTCGGGGCCCAGATCGCCGCGCGTGAGAACGCAGAAACAGCATTGTGTGAGTTGGCCAAGTGCTTGGAGGCGAAGATCCGGCGTTTAGTAGACGCAAATGTCATTGGGATTGTCATCTTTAATCTCGAAGGTGCGATCAGCGAGGCGAATCAAGCGTTTCTCCAGATAGTCCAATACCAATGTGAAGACTTCGTCACCGGCCGCGTGCGCTGGACGGACCTGACCCCAGCGGAATGGCGCGATCGTGACGAACGGGCAGTAGCGGAGTTAAAGGCGACCGGCGTCTTCCAAGCGTACGAGAAGGAGTACTTCCGGAAAAATGGAAGCCGCGCGCCTGTCCTGCTCGGCGGCGCGCTCTTCGAGAAAGGCGGGAACGAGGGTGTCGCGTTCGTGCTCGATTTGAGCGAACGGAAGCACGCCGAGGGGGCGTTGAGACGAGTTGAGCAGCACGCGCGGTCAATTGTCGAGACTGCTTTGGACGCCGTCGTTTCCATGAATGCGGACGGAATCATCACGGACTGGAACAAGCAGGCGGAAGACATTTTCGGGTGGCAGCGGTCGGAAGCCCTGGGCCGGCGGATGTCGGAAACAATCATTCCGCTGCGATATCGTCTGGCGCATGAAACCGGGCTGCGGCAATTTTTCAAGACTGCTCAAGGCCCGGTTCTGAACCGGCGAATCGAAATTACTGCTCTCCGTCGCGACGGCACGGAATTCCCCGTCGAGCTCACGGTCAACCCTTTGAAGTTTGGCAATAGCTGGACGTTTAGCTCTTTTATCCGTGACATCAGTGACCGTAAGCGCTCCGAGGAGCAGTTGCGGACTAGCGAGCTGAATCTTCGAAGGATGATCGAAACCATTCCCGAGATGCTTTGGAGTGCTACCTCCGATGGCGCGGTCGACTACTGCAACGCGCGCGTGCTCGACTACACGGGCATGGCTCAAGATGAAATCGATGGTGCCGGTTGGATAAAAACGATTCATCCGGATGATGTCGAAGGCATGGCGCTGGCATGGGCTGATTCGGTCGAGCACGGCAGCCCGTTCCAATTTGAATTTCGATGCCTCCATGCGCTGGACGGCAGGTACCGTTGGTGCGTGTCCAGCGCGCTGCCGCTGCGCGGCCCCGATGGAGACATTCTGAAGTGGTATGGCACGATCGTCGACTTCCACGATCGCAGGCAGGCGCAGGAAGACCTGCGCAATACACAGGCGGAGCTCGCGCACGTAAATCGGGTCATGACGATGGGTGAGCTTACGGCGTCGATTGCTCACGAGGTGAGCCAACCGCTTGCCGCGATCATCGCTAGCGGTGATAGTTGTACGGCGTGGCTGGCGAACGAGCCTCCGAACCTCGAGAGAGCCCGCGCCGCCGCGAACCGGATGATTCAAGCCGCTACCCAGGCGAGCGAGACCGTGCAACGTATCCGTGCGCTGTTCAAAAAGACCAGTTCAATCGCTTCGTCAGTAGATGTGAATGCCGTAATCGAAGACACGATTTCTCTTTTGCACCACGAGACCCAGCGGCACAATATTTCCTTGCGCACGGAACTTGACGCCGGCGTTCCCGCGGTGAGTGCTGACCGGGTTCAATTGCAACAAGTCATTCTCAACCTGGTGATGAACGCCATCGAGTCGACGGCCAGTGTTGAGGGACCTAAGCGGCTGCTGATTCAATCGGCACTTTCGAATCCAGGCGAACTTCTGGTATCGGTGAAAGATACGGGCCCGGGAATCGATGCGGGGCGTGCCGATCGATTGTTCGCTCCTTTTTTCACGACCAAGCCACAGGGTATCGGAATGGGATTACCGATCAGCCGGTCGATCATCGAGGCGCATGGGGGCCGGCTCTGGGCCGAGAAGAACGAGCCTCGCGGCGCTGTCTTCAATTTCATCCTACCCACCGGAAGACCAGGCGAATGAGCGATCCGGATTGCGTGGTGTTCGTGGTGGATGACGATCCCTTGGTTCGCGATTCCGTTGCGGATCTGCTTAGCTCGGCCGGCTTCACGGTGCGAACGTTTGGATCGGCAACAGAGTTCATTGAGAGCCAACGTCCGGATCTTTCGGCCTGCTTGATTCTCGACGTCGAACTGCCTGATCTTAGCGGCATCGACCTCCAAACGGAACTGGTCAAATCAGGCATAGAGATGCCCATCATCTTTCTCACCGGACACGGAGATATTCCGATGAGTGTGCGGGCGATGAAAGCGGGCGCGGTAGAATTTCTGACGAAACCGTTCCGCAAACAGCCGCTGTTCGACGCTGTCAAAGAGGCGCTGGTTCGCGACGGTGAGTTGCGGAAACACAAGGCGGAGACCTTGGAGCTACGAAACCGGCTGGGAACGCTGACTCCGCGGGAGCGACAGGTCCTCGCACTGGTCGTTACCGGCCTCTTGAACAAGCAGGTCGCCGGGGAGCTTGGTACCACCGAGTTGACGATCAAAGCGCACCGTGGCCGCGTGATGCGCAAAATGGGCGCAGGGTCACTGGCCGATCTGGTCCGTATGGCCGAGAAGCTCAAAAGTTCTTCTTAGCCATTCCTTAAGCATTTGGTTACCGAGCCGCGACCGTGAGGGAGTCGGTCCGGTTCACTGCGAGAATACAGGCCCCATTTAAGAAATGGTGTACTTAGCCGGGCATTCTACCAAAGTAGAATAGACCTCGATCCGGAACGCTGCTAGTATTTCCTTATCGAGGGTATGAAATCCTCGGCGGGGATGGCAAGCGTAGCCAGATGAGCAGAGAATTGAAGGGTAATATCGCGGTCATCGACGATGACGTGTTGGTGCGTCAAGCACTAGAGGACTGTATGGAATCCGCTGGATATGGTGTTAAAGGCTTCGGTTCGGCAGAGGAGTTTTTAGCGTCGGGATCGATTGGGAGCGCTGCTTGCTTGATCGTTGACCTGCAATTGCCCGGGATTACCGGCCTGGAACTTCAGGACAAACTGGCGGGAGCTGATAATCAGGTGCCGATCGTATTCGTGAGCGCGCAAGGAACTAACGCGAACCGTGAAAAGGCGATCAGGCAAGGAGCAGCAGGCTTTCTTTCCAAGCCGTTCCGGCGGGAAGAACTGCTGAAAATCATCGGAGCGGCGATTCGGCAGTAAGCCGATTGATTCCAGGCACACCTCCGGGTCTCCCATGGTGCAGACCCGCGGGCGTTTCGGCCGAATTTCTATCATATGTAAAACAAAGAGCTCGGGTAAAGCTCTGTGGAGGCGACGTGTTGGCGTTTCATTCCGACCGTGAAATGGAGTCGCAGGAGACCAGATGCCAGAAAGGAAATCATTCTATGTATAACGAATCAGGCGCTGTCAGTCAGTTCGAAGGGGAGCTCGTCGGTCAGAGTCCCGCATTTCAAAACATCTTGAATCAGGTTCGTATTATCGCAAAGACCGACTCTGTGACCCTGATTCAAGGGGAAACCGGCACCGGGAAAGAGATCATAGCCCGTGCCATTCACGACCAAAGTTCGCGTAGCCGCGGGCCGCTGGTGAAATTGAACTGCGCCGCGATTCCCGGACCCCTGCTTGAGAGTGAACTCTTCGGCCACGAAAGAGGCGCTTTCACTGGGGCGTGTGCGCAGACCAAGGGGCGATTCCAACTCGCCGACAAAGGGACGCTCTTTCTGGACGAAATAGGAGATTTGCCGCTGGAACTTCAACCCAAACTCCTCCGCGCCTTACAGGAACAGGAGTTCGAACGGTTAGGCAGCAGCCAGACCATTCGCGTGAACGTGCGGGTGGTGGCGGCCACCAATCAGGACCTCGCCCAGCTTGTGGCGATCAAACAGTTTCGCGCGGACCTGTACTACCGGCTGAACGTCATTCCGATATCCCTTCCGCCCTTGCGGGAGCGCGTCCAGGACATTCCGTTGCTGGTGAAGTACTTCGTGAGAAAATGCTCATCACGGCTCAACAAGCCCATTGATGTGATTCCGGATGAAGTAATGGAGGTGCTCAAAGCACACAACTGGCCGGGTAATATCCGGGAACTGGAGAATTTCATTGAGCGCGCTGTGGTCTTTTCTCCTGAATCGGTATTGCGTCTTCCGCTGCTTGACGCCAGGCAGATGACGAAGCAGCCGTCGTCAGACTCGCGCACGCTTGCCGATGCGGAGCGCGACCACATCCTGGAAGTATTGAAGCAAACCGATTGGCTGATAGGCGGCCAGGCTGGCGCCGCCACGCGACTCGGCTTGCCGCGTACGACCCTGGTTTACAAGATGCGCAAGCTCGGCATTGAAACGCGTCGTTCGCACCGGCGACCCGTTCACCAGATAGACGACGAGCGTAGGGCTGATCGGTTCGAGGCCGCCGCGAACCTTTGAGGAGCTGGTATGATTCTTCGTTGTGGAGCAGGCGCTTTCGCCTGCTCTCGCGCGCCGGGGAGACTTGTACCGCCGGTGACCGCCTTGCGCATCGCTAACACTCATCCTACTGAGCCGTGACCGTGAGGGAGCGGTTGGCGCGCATACTCTAGCGACGCTGTGTTCAACACCGCCGGGATCCGTTCCGGGTTCGGTTTCTTACTGCAAATCTCCGTAGCGTTCGCCGTCGAGTAGGAGGAAGAAGCTGACTCTCGAGGTGCAGGTGAGCGCATCTGTCCATCTTCCGACACTGCCTGCTGACATTCGCCTGTCACAGTTTCCATCGGAGACCTGTTTCCAATAGCTTGGCTGCGGCCCGCGCCTTGCTCTCGTTAAAAGACCAACGACTACTGAGCACTGCGCGTGGCAGGAATGAGAACGATGCAATCGAAAGAGAAGAACGGCAAACCCAAGACCATGATCGTAACGGGCGCTTCTAAAGGAATCGGCGCCGGCGTCACCAAGGCGTTCTTACAGCGCGATTACAATGTGGTCGCTAATTCGCTGAGCATCACCAGGTCCGAATTTGAGCCGACGGAAAGGTTGGCTTTAGTCGAAGGAAACATAGGCGAGGCTTCGACAGCCGCCAAGATTGCCGCCACGGCGATGAGCCATTTCGGCTCTATCGATGGTGTCGTCAACAATGCCGGCATCTTCTTCACGAAGCCGTTTACGGACTACACAGCGCACGATTTTGAAGTGCTTTCCGGAACGAATCTGCAAGGTTACATCTACATTACCCAGCTGGCCGTCAAGCAGATGCTGGCGCAAAAGACGGGTGGGAGCGTCACCTCCATTACGAGCGCGATGGTGGAGCATCCCATCGCCGGAATAAACGCTTCCATACCGATGGTCACGAAAGGCGGTCTGGAGGCGATCACGCGCAGTCTTGCGATGGAGTACGCGAAAGAAGGCATCCGCTTCAACGCGGTCGCTCCTGGGGTCGTGGCGACACCGATGCATGAGAACGACGATCAGGAGTTGTTGAAAAGCCAGTCGCCTATGGGGGCGATCTCGGATATAGACGACATCGTCGAGGCCATCGTTTACCTGACGGAAGCTCGGCACGTGACCGGTGAAGTGCTGCACGTGGATGCCGGCGCGCATAACGGCAAATGGTAATAAGTGCCGAAAAGCGCGCGACCATAGTGGCTACCAGGCGCTGCCTTGCTCCGTGTCCACGACCCGAGAGTATCAAGGAAGGGGAGAGAAACACATGACAACTTTGAAAGAGCAAACCGAACCCCGGGAAGGCTCTCGGCCAACCAGCGCGGAGCAGCGGTTGAAGGAACTGGCAATCGTTCTCCCCGCGCCGCCTGAGCCATTCGGAATCTATGTGGAAGCGGTGCGGACGGGTAATTTGCTTTTTCTGACGGGGATGCTTCCCACTGAGGGCCGTGCTGCGAAATTCATCGGGCGAGTGGGTGCGGAGCTCGACGTGGAAGCGGGACGCAAAGCGGCTCACCTCGCGGCAATCAACGCGCTCGCCGTCGTGCGGCAGCATTTAGGATCGCTCGACAGAGTGACGCGGGTGGTGCGGCTCGGCGTGTCGGTGGCAACTGTCGGGGATGTGCGCGATCATCCGAGAGTGGCTGACGGGGCTTCGGAGTTACTACAGGACGTGTTCGGAAAGGAGAGGAACCCAAGCCGCCTGGTTTATGGCGTGGCAAGCCTTCCGTTCGGCGCTCCGGTCGCACTGGAAGTAATTTTAGAGGTGGAAGGGTAAAGGCATTCAAAGGGGACATTATGGCAACTACAAAGATCGCAGTTACGCCAATGAAAGTGGCGGTGATTTCTAAACCGGGAGCAGATTTCGAGATAGTCGAGCGCGAGATTCCTAAGCCGGGTATGGGAGAGGTACGCATCAAGGTGCAGGCGTGCGGCGTTTGTCACAGTGACGTGCTCACAAAGGAAGGGCTTTGGCCCGGCATTCAGTATCCACGCGTACCAGGGCACGAAGTCGCGGGCGTCATAGATGAATTGGGCGCCGGCGTTTCCGAGTGGAAGCAGGGGCAGCGCGTTGGTGTCGGTTGGCATGGCGGTCAGGACGGCACCTGTCTCTCGTGCCGGCGCGGAGATTTTCGCAATTGCCGGAACTTCAAAATTCCCGGCATCAGCTATGACGGCGGGTACCAGCAATACATGGTAGCTCCCGTCCAGGCACTGGCGGCGATACCGGAAACTCTAAGTGACGTCGAAGCGGCGCCGCTGCTCTGCGCCGGAATTACGACCTTCAACGCACTGCGGCACAGCGGCGCCATGCCTGGGGATCTTGTCGCGGTGCAGGGCATCGGCGGTCTGGGCCACCTCGGAATTCAATTCGCGAGCAAGTTTGGTTACAAGGTCGTGGCGATCGGGCGCGGCGCCGAAAACGCGGCTTTCGCGAAGAAACTCGGAGCCAACGTGTACATCGACAGCAAAGCGACCAACGCGGCGGCGGAGTTGCAGAAATTGGGCGGCGCGCAGGTAATTCTAGCGACGGCTCCGAACTCCAAAGCCATGTCCGAGTTGATCGACGGGCTGGGACCGAACGGTAAGCTCGTCGTAGTCGGCGCGACGTTTGACCCAATCGAGGTCACACCGATCCAGCTCATTACCGGGAGTCGAAGTATTCAAGGCTGGGCCGCGGGAACTGCAGCCGACTCCGAGGACACATTGCGCTTTGCCGAATTAAGCGGCGTGCGACCCATGATCGAAACCTTTCCACTCGAAAGAGCGGCGGAGGCTTATGCGCGCATGTTGAGCGGCAACGCGACGTTCCGTGTCGTTCTGACGATGTGAGGTCCGCTTTCGACTCCATAAGTTCTGCTTTGAAGAGCATCGCGCGTCGTCCGACCAAGTCGGTTATTTCTAAACGCCCGATATCCCGGAATACTTTCCGCCGCAGCCAGAATATTCGACCGCAGACCCAATCTGCCAGGGGATAAGACTCTCCCGGCGAATTCATTCCCGAGTGGCCGGCCAGCCGGAAGCGACTCAGGTGATCGCGTTGTCGGCATGCATGGGCTATTTGGAAAAAGTTCCAATCGCACTCCCCGGTCTGACTGCACCGATGATTCGATCGGTACCGTCGTATGGTTCGAACGCGAGAGGCTATAGCTGCCTCAAAATCCCAATAAGTTCGACCTCGGCGTGTGATACTTCATCGTCGCGCCGGCCATAGAGTCGGGTCGTTTCCGCTGATTCATGTCCGGCCATCCGCGCCGCTGTTTCCAATCCGCCTCCGTTCTTCAAGAACGCGGTGACGCCGGTCGCGCGGAAGGTCTGATTCCCGATCTTCGTCTTCAGGCCAGAGGCACGGGCATGGCGCTGAATCCGACAGTAGGCGTCCTGCTGCCACATCGGATTTTTTTCGCCCGTCTTGCGGCCGGTGGTGCGAAAGAGCGGGCCGTCCGGGTTGCCGGCGAGATCCGCAGCAGCGATGTATTCGTCGAGAGACCGCTCCAGATTATCGTGGCAGGGAATCGCATCCTCCTTGCCGCCTTTCTCATGTAGACGCAGCCATCCGTGACCGCCCTCGGCGAAGTAGTCATGGACCTTGATGCGCAGCCCCGCGTTCACCTCCCACTGTATACTGCGGGAATGGGAAAAACGGCTCTTCTTGCTCTCTTCGCGATTCCGCTGCTGGCTCAAGAGCATGTCGATCTGGGGATCGTTGACCGCATCAAAGCTGAGGCCTTCGAACGGTCGAAAGTCATGAACACCTTGCGCGAACTAAGCGATGTGCACGGCCCTCGGCTTACCGGCTCCCCAGGTTTCGAAGACGCCGCGCGATGGGCGATGGGAGAACTGAACGGTTACGGACTGGAGAAGGTGCATCTCGAAAAGTGGGGACCGTTCGGGCGCGCCTGGACGCTCGAACAGTCGTCACTCGAATTGATCGAGCCGCGCTACTCACAGCTTACGGCTGTGCCGTTAGCCTGGAGCGCCTCCACCAGCGGCCCGGTCAGCGGTGAAGTTGTGCTGGCGCCGCTGCGCGCCTCGCCCCGCGACGGCCCGAAGAAGTTCGCCGAGGCCATGCGGGTGTATCGCGAGAAATGGGCTGGAAAGCTGCGTGGCAAAATCGTGCTTCTCAGCGATCCCAAGGTGCCTGTTCAGCAGATCAACCCACAGTTCCGGCGCTATACGTCGGCCGAACTGTCTGATCTGGCGATTGCCCCGCAGCCGGCTGTCAAGGTAACCGCCAAGACGCTGGACGCGCTGGAATGGCCCGAAGACCCGACTGAAGTCGGCAAATTCTTGAGCAGCCTTCCCGACGCGTTGATGGATCAATACTACGATCTTTACGACCAGGTGGCAGCTGTGCGCGGCGAGTTCCTGGCCAGGGAAGGCGTAATCGGCGCACTGCTGGAAGACCGGCGAGCGCACGAAGGCATGCTTTTCGGCGAAGCGGCCGGCGCGTTCAAGGCGTCTGCAACGCCGGCGCCGCCCACGTTCGTGGTCACCGCTGAACAGTACAACCGGATAGCAAGGCTACTTGAAAACAAAAAACCCGTGCGAGTCCGCGTGAGTCTGAAAGCCAATATGTCTGATCGGGACATGGACGGCCTGAACATCATCGGTGAGATCCCAGGAGGCGATAAAAAGGATGAGGTCGTGATGGTAGGTGCCCACTTCGACTCCTGGCATTCCGGGACCGGCGCCACCGACAACGGTGCGGGCAGCGCTGTGATGATTGAGGTGATGCGCATCCTGAAGGCACTCAACTTGAAAACCGGCCGCACAGTCCGCATCGGCCTGTGGGGCGGTGAAGAAGAGGGACTATTCGGATCGCGCGCCTATGTGAAGGAGCACTTTGGCGATCCTAAGACGATGCAGATCACTTCCGAACATGGCGAACTTTCCGGCTATTTCAATCTGGATAACGGAAGCGGGAAGATTCGAGGCGTGTACCTGCAGGGCCATGAAGCCATGAGGCCGATATTCGAGGCGTGGCTGGCTCCCTTCCGCGACATGGGCGTGACGACGGTTTCGATCCGAAATACAGGTGGCACCGATCACCTAAGTTTCGCAGCCGTTGGTCTTCCGGGCTTCCAGTTCATCCAGGACCCACTGGACTACTCCACGATTGCGCACCACTCCGATATGGACACATGGGATCATGCCGTCCCAGAGGATTTAATGCAGGCTTCTGCCGTGATCGCGACCGTTGTCTATCAGACTGCCACGCGCAAGGAAATGCTGCCGCGGCGGGAATTGCCAAAGCCTGAATAGACAACCGGACGCCCGGGGTCGGTCGGCCGGTCGAAAACTGGGCACAGAACGCTCTTCTGGCGGTCACATCGTGCGCTCAGGGGGGCGTTATCTCAAAATATATCGGTAGCAAACCAATGAGCGGCCTCCTAGATCACCTCGTCCATTTTGAGAGGATAGGACCTCATGAACAAGCTCGGCGCGCTCATGGTGATTAACCGGTAGCGATTCCTCTGGCAACCGGCCTAACCGCGACTCTGAACGACGGCATCGGCCGCTCTTTCCCAGTGCCTCGCGATCCCGGTTCAGCACCGAAGAAACTGTAGTTTTGGGCAAACTACTTCCTTTCACAATCCGCTTGGAACGCGACGAGCAGCCTGGCGACTCAAACAACCATTCGACACCGCAGTATGGTCGCAACGACAACCGGCGAGTCAGAGTAGAATAACCGCAGCCCTGCTACGCGGCGACCACTCAGCTTCGATGAGGCGCAAAAGAGGTTTCAAATAATTCATGTTGGATCGGAAATCGTCATCCTGGTTCTATCCCGAGTCGACAGGCGACCCGGGCCGCGACCGCAACGCCCGAACGCTGCAATTCTCTTGTTTTCTGTTGGCCTTCGCTATCGGTGTCGTCGCGATGTTGGATGCCATTGGCAATGGGCCGCAAGAAACGCCGCGATTGTTTTTCGCCGCAGCTGTCTTGGTTGCCGCCTCGGTCATGAATCGTGTGGGATGGTCGGATTGGGCGGCGCGGACCGCCTTCCTGGCCGTGCTGTCGACGGCAATTCTGCTGGTATTCGACGCCCGTGACGGATTCCGCAGTCACGCGATGCTGATTTTCCCTGGGTTGCTGCTCATCTCCGTGATGTTGCTGGACCGCGCCTACTACGTGATGACCGCGGGCATCGTCCTGGTGGCGGTGGCGGCACTGGGGATTGCCGTAAGACAGGGTCTCACGAGAGCCACGGCGCCCGCCAATTCGAGCTACGCTTCCATATTCTATGTAGACCTGAATCTGCTGGCCATGGCCATCATTGGTGGCCGGATCGCCCGCGACACCCAGAGGAACGCCTTCGACCTGCGTGCCGGCATCGACCGGTTATCTGCGGTAAACCTCGAATTAGTTCAAATCAGGGAGCATCTGCAGGACAGCGAAGAGCGTCTAAAGAGTGCCCAGCGCCTGACTCATGTGGGCAGTTGGCACTGGAGCCTGGGGGCGAATCAAGTGGTTTGCTCCGAAGAATGCAAACGCATTTTCGGCCAGCCAGAGGATTATGCGCCCAGTCTGGAAGGACTTCTCCAAATCATCACGCCGCTCGACCGGGAGCGCGTGGCCAATGAGATCCAACGTGGCATTGCAGAGAAGACCGGGTGCTCTACCGAGTTTCGGATCGTCCGGCCGGACGGCGACTTGCGTACGGTTACGTTCACCAGCCAGGTGTTGCTCGATGAAGAAGGCTCACCACGACACATCTTTGGCGCCTGCCAGGATGTCACCGGTGATCGGCGCATGCAGGAAGAATCCCTCGCCCGTCAGAAGCTGGAAACCGTGGGAACGCTGGCCAATGGGATTGCACACGACTTCAACAACCTCCTGGGTGGCGTGCTGGCGCAAGCTGAACTGGCCTTGTCGGAACTCGCCGCGGGATCGCGTCCGGAAGAGGAGCTGAAAGCCATCTGCTCGGTCGCGAAGAGTGGTTCCGAAATCGTCCGCCAGTTGATGATCTATGCGGGACAAGAGCGCGCGGCGCCCGATCTGGTAGACGTTGCG
The DNA here is from genome assembly GCA_963747535.1 of Terriglobia bacterium. Taxonomy (GTDB): domain Bacteria; phylum Acidobacteriota; class Terriglobia; order Bryobacterales; family Bryobacteraceae; genus CAVVFX01. Next base: position 45,609 of record CAVVFX010000018.1, on the reverse strand, counting down.
CGGACGGTAGAGGAGATGGCTGAGATCCTCAGGTTTTCGATCTCGAAGCGCGCTTCTCTGCACACTGATCTTGACAAGGATCTTCCCGCCGTACGGGCCAGTGGCGCACAAATCCGGCAAATCGTGATGAACCTTGTAATAAACGCATCCGACGCGATTGGAGATCAAGACGGAGTGATCCGCTTGACCGTGCGGCGCGTCAAGGTAGGAGACGACCGGCTGGCGTGGATCTCGAAGGAGTTGGCGGAGGGTGATTTCGTGCTCCTGGAAGTCGCTGACACGGGGAGAGGCATGTCTCCGGAAACGCGGGCTCGCATATTTGACCCGTTCTTTACGACAAAACCGTTAGGCCATGGCCTCGGGCTTCCGGTCGTTTCTGGAATCGTCAGAGGGCTGGCAGGTGCGATCCATCTTGCCAGCGAGCCGGGGAAGGGCACTACGTTTCGACTATTGCTGCCTTGTGCTGAGGGTACGGCGAACGCTTCTCCCGGCCCGTATTACCACGCTGAGTCAACACATGCAACTCATGCCGCGACAGCCTTAATTGTGGAGGACGAAGACTCCCTACGGTGCGCAGCCGCGAAGATGCTCCGCAATAGTGGTCTCTCTGTCCTTGAGGCCGCGGATGGGACTACGGCCATTGCGGCGATTCGGGGTGACGGTGCCATAGACGTGCTTCTCTTGGATGTCACTCTCCCCGGAGCTCCGAGCCGGGAGGTCCTGGCGGAGGCCAGGCGCCTCAGACCCGCTATGCGAGTGATCGTCGCCAGCGCGTACGGCAAGGAATTCGCGGCCACCTCACTGCAAGCGGATGTCGAGCGATTCATCCGGAAGCCGTATTCGCTCCGCGATCTTCTGGGATTGGTTCGTCAAACGCTCTCGTGAGTGTGCCGAACAGGCTCACATTCTGTTTGCAAGCCTTGTGGAGTAGGCCTTTGGCCTGCGGCGACTTCTGCCACACGCTGCTGGACTACGAGTAACCCTGAAAGCAGTCCAATAGAATTAAGACTAAATTAGATTAGCGTCTGCTTGCGCGAGTCATTGCAGCGATGTAGCGGCAAATGCTGGCTGCATGTTCAGAAGCGACCCTGCGCGCATTTCGTCGGGGGTTAATACTAAATATTGGTATCTATTCTGCACCGCGATCCGGGATCGAGACGGTCATTGCAACTAGCCCGTATTCTGCCCGACAAGGGCGTTCCAGAGCTAAAGCGCGAATCGCGTAGAAGTCGGCCTCACTTCAGTTGTCCTTCAGCCGCCGCTTGCTGATTTACTTGTTGGCCGGGCGATAGCCGGCCTTCTGAAACCAGTCCTGATAATCTGTAGCAATGTTCAACGTCCCGACGTTCCTGTTCGTACCCCTGTTCTTTCTGGGGCTCTCTGCGCGCGCCGTAGAGCCGGTCGTAGACTGGGACAAGGCGCAGACTGAGACTCTGCTCCACTACCAGTCGATCGTTCGCATCAACAGCACCAATCCGCCAGGAAATGAGACCTCGGTAGTCAACTATCTCAAGAACGTCCTCGATCACGAAGGAATCGGCTACCAGGTCTTCGCTCTGGATCCCAACCGCGCGAACCTGGTCGTACGGTTGAAAGGAAACGGACGCAAAAAGCCCGTTCTGATGCTGGGACACACTGATACGGTCGGTGTACAGCCCGAGGTGTGGCCCGTCGATCCGTTCGGCGCCATTCGCAAGGATGGCTACATCTGGGGCCGCGGTACCTCAGACAACAAGGATTGCGTTACGGCTGGTCTGATGCTGATCCTGGAACTTAAGCGCCACCATGTCCCGCTGGACCGCGATGTGATTTACGTAGCCGAGGCCAGCGAAGAGGCCGCGAGTGGCACCACCAACGTGGGAATCGATTACCTGGTTAGGGAACATTGGCCGGATATTGAAGCGGAATACGCGCTGGCTGAGGGAGGTTTCGTGCACTCCGAAGGCGGTCGCGTTCGTTACGTGGAAATCGCCGCCACGGAGAAGGTGCCGCGCCGCGCCAGGCTCATCGCTACCGGCACGTCCGGCCACGGTTCGAGGCCCAGACGCGACAATGCCATCGTGCATCTCGCGAATGCAGTGAGCAAGATCGCCGCTTGGGAGCCCCCCATGCGCCTCAACGACGTCACGCGTACCTTTTTCGAACGTCTCGCCACGATCAGCCCACCCGAGGAAGCGGCGCGCTATACCGGCCTGGTTGATCCGCAGAAGACCAAAGCCATTCAGAACTATTTCGCCGAGCACGATCTCGGAAAGTACTCCATATTACGCACCTCTATCTCTCCGACGATTCTTAGCGGTGGGTTCCGCGAGAACGTCATCCCTTCACACGCGGAAGCCATGCTCGATATCCGCGCGGTGCCTGACGAAGACATTACAGCGTTCTACGCCGAGATGGCGCGTATCATTGCCGATCCGGCCGTCAAAATTGCGCCCAGCGCCCCTGGCCGGCCCGCCGCGCCGCCCAGCCGCCTGGACACGGATATGTTTCGAGCCCTCGAAGCCGCTCAACGCCGGCTCTATCCGAACGCGATCACCATTCCCGGCATGGTAACGGGTGCGACCGATCTAGCCCAGCTTCGGGCCAAAGGCGTCGAAGCTTACGGCATCGGACCGCGGTTCGACGAAGCCGAGTTCGCCGAGCACGGATGGCATAGCGACGTGGAGCGCCTTAGCGAGGACTCGCTCTACGGGCTGGTGAAATTCGTGTGGTATGCCGTCCTGGATGTCGCCGCTACTAAGTAGAGTCCGGCATGCCGCCGGGTTCCAGGCTCTGATACGAGGCGAAAATCTCCAGCGGCGGGGCGACGCGCGAATGATTGAGCCTGCCCATAGCCCCCTTTATCCAAAAGAAGGATTGAAGGGAGTTCAGCGGAACATTTCAGCCACCCAGCGCTTGTAAAGCTGGACAACGGCAAGCTGCCGGTCTCGCCCCGTTTGGGACAAAGCCATTTCCGCCGGGAACAAAAGTTGCTGGGCTTCGAGCGCCTCGTAAGAACTCGCCAAACCCCCGCGGTATCTTTTATTCGCGATTGCCGCAACGTCATTCAAAGCCGACACTTCCCGCTTCTGCTGTTCTTCCAGTTCGATCAGCTTCTGCAGCCACAGCAGCTCGGTACCGCCCCGCCAATTGTCCTCCCGTGAAAATCGGCCCTGCGGCTCCTGCCGCAACGGCCCAAATCGCCGAGGAGCTCGAAGCGGAGCAGTTGCTGGTTGCAGCCTCAGCGAACATCGGAATCGCGAAGGCCGATTTCTTCCCAAGGATTGGCCTGACGACCCTGTTCGGACGAGTGAGCTCCCAATTGTCTGCCTAACTGGGCGACCACAGCATTCTACGCGACAACCGGCTCCTTCGTCACAAGCGAGGGTGCAGGCTTGCCGTCCAGAACCGCATCTATGTTGTCTACGGCTAGCATGCCCATTGCTAGACGCGTTTCCACTGTCGCGCTCCCCATATGTGGCAACAGAAACGTGTTCTTGAGTGCAACGTATCCAGCGTGAAGCTTTGGTTCGCCTTCGAAGACGTCCAGCCCCGTTTGCTGGGATATGGCGGCGCTTATGGAGCGATCAACCATGCCGATCTCCTTTTGATGCTCGGGACCGATTTTCCGTTTTCGGAATTCCTTCCAGGAGCGCAAGTAAGGAAGGTCCAGATCGACCAGAATCCGAAACACATAGGCCGCCGAACCTCGCTCGATCTCGGACTCGTGGGCGACGTCAAAGCGACCCTCCAAGCACTTCTGGAAAATGTCCGGGAAAAGACTGATGACCGCTTCCTGCGCAAGTATATTGTCGAGACTGAATCTTTTGCCGAACTGAAACAGCATTATGTTGACAACGGACCGGGCATCAAACCAATACGTCCGGAATACCTCGCCGCTACGCTGTGTAAATTGGCCTCGGATGACGCCATGTTTTTCGCGGATACCGGCACGGCGGTAATGTGGCTCGCGAGGCACATCAACGGCGGCAAGAATCGAAGGCTCTTCGGATCGTTCTCCTGGGCGTCCATGGCCAACGCAGCGCCGAACGCATTCGGAGCACAACTCGCCTATCCTGGCCGCCAAACGATCGCCATTTGCGGGGACGGCGGGTTCACGATGCTTGGGATGGGCGATCTCTTAACTCAGGTTGAACGCAAGACACCTGTGATCCACATCCTCCTGAACAACGAGTCGCTCGACTTCGTAAGTATCGAGCAGCAGGAAGCTGGCTTCATTCCCTATGGAGTGGGATTCAAGAACCCGAACTTCGCCGCAGTGGCCGAAGCAATGGGCGCGAAGGGGATTGGAATTGAGGAGCCTGACGCGGTCAGCGATGGTCTGACTGAAGCTCTCTCACACCAGACCGGACCCGTTGTAGTGGATGTCGTGGTCGACCCTTATGCACTCGCCATGCCGTCGCACGTCCCTTTTCATACCGTGAAAGGCTACACGTTAAGCGTTGCGAAACAGGTGTTGAGCGGCAAAATGGACAGCCTTATAAAAACGGTCGAACACAATATGAGACTGCTCTAACTACATTCCGTTGTGAGTGAGCGTCGTAGGTGAGCGAGGTCGACTCTCAACTCGATGAGCTCATCTATGACGCCCTCCCTCAAATGAAGGCATCTTGAAACGCCCGAAATCTTGTCACATTTGTCAAGATCTGACTTACATCAGGAAGTTTGAGCGTAGTACCCAGTTGCCCATAGTTAGCGTAATGTGTCAAAAACATGCGCCGATCGAACGCGACCATTTGCCTCAATGATGACGATATATTGCCTTAACGCCCGCTTTTCAAACGATTCAGGTTACCGAGACTTTCCCTGGACACGAACCGCCATCAGGCTTCCGGCCGCAGGCCACGCGCCTCCGAAGCGCGCGCTCGGCGTAGCGTCAGATGCCATTGTCTGCAGTGTGGTAGCCTAGGAAAACCCTACACGCGGGTTCCCCAGATGGCTCCGGATACCCCACTCCGCAGAGTTGCGCGCGCCGACCACAATCGCAGGAAACGGCAGATCTATGCTGCAGAGAATCAGCTTCTTTATGCGAATGCGAATTTAGGCATTGTAGTAACGGGTATTGCAATTCCGATCCTGGGCTACCTTCAGTGGGTGGTAATTTCTAATCGGGTGATCTTTTGTTGGTCGCTGTACATGTTGGGTGTTGCGGCGGCGAGGTTCGTGGTAGCGCACCGTTATCGGCGGACCGCGTCGACAGGTGAGAGGGCCGATGAGTGGGGTGCCGCCTTTACCTTTGGCGCCGGTCTATCGGGCGCCGGGTGGGGTGCCGCAGGTATCCTGCTCTATCCGGATGATCTGACGCATCAGGTCTTCTTGGTTTTCGTACTGGGTGGCATGATGCTCGGCGCGGCCTCCTTGCTGGCGCCCCGACCGGCCACGTTTCTGGTCTTTCTACTCCCCGCGGGTCTCGCCCCGTCGGCGCGTCTCCTCTTGCAGGGAGATCACGCGCATCTCGCCATGGGACTGCTCGCTGGAGTTTTCACTATCGCCACAATAACCACTACCTGGAGCATCCATCGCACGGTCGAATCGTCACTGAACCTTCGGTTCGATAACCAGGACTTGGCGGATGAACTGAAGATTGCGAACAATCAGGCTGAAGCTCTCAATCAGGAGCTCGAACTTCGCGTCCGGGAGCGAACGTCCGAATTGCAGCAGATCACCGAACGCCTGCGGGCCGAGATCGAGCAGCGCGTCCAAATGGAGGAAGAGTTGTTGCGAGCGCGCAAGTTGGAATCCCTCGGAGTGTTGGCCGGTGGCATCGCTCATGACTTCAACAACTTTCTGACTGTCATCCAGGGTAGCGCCGAAATGGCCAAGCTGGAACTGGGTGCGGACCACCCGGTTCTGGCAATTCTGGAACGAAGCACGGGCGCCTGCCAGCGCGCGGCTCTCCTTTCATCCCAACTGCTCACTTTCGCCAAGGGCGGGGTTCCCGTCCGCCGCGTAGTTTCCGTCGCCAAACTCGTCCAGGATGCCGTCGACCTTGTACGCGCCGGTGCTCAGATCAGCATCGACGTCGATATCCAGAACGGTCTCTGGTTTGCCAACGTCGACGGTGGCCAAATCGGCCAGGTTCTCCACAATATCCTCCTCAATGCGAAGCAGGCGATGCCGGAAGGAGGAATTATTGAAGTGCGCGCAGGGAATGTCGCCCAAGACGAGGGAAGCCGAACCAAGCCCTGTCCTTCCGTGCGGATCTCCATTCGCGACTACGGGTGCGGCATCTCGGCCGAGGTCCTCTCTAAAATATTCGACCCATACTTCAGTACGAAGGCGGGCGGCACAGGACTCGGTTTATCCACTTCCTTCGCGATCGTTTCCAAACATGGCGGGCATATTTCTGTTGAGTCCAAGCCCGGCCATGGGTCTGTATTCAACATTTATCTCCCGGCCTCGCAGGAGAGTCCCGCAGCCGAGTCTTCGGTCAGTGCCGGACTGCGAGGGGGCACTGGAAGATTGTTGGTGATGGACGACGAAGAGGCTATCCGGAAGCTGCTAAGCGCTATTCTCACTCGTCTCGGTTACGAAGTACAGACTGCCCGGGACGGAGCCGAGGCAATCGTCCTCTATGAAGCCGCAAAAGCTTCGGGCTGTGGTTTCGACGCCGTCCTTCTGGATGTCACGGTAGGCGGCGGGATGGGTGGCATCGAAACTGCGGCCAAACTGAAGGAACTGGACCGATCTGCAAAACTGATCGTGTCGAGCGGCTACTCGCACGCTGCGGCCATGTCCGAGTTTCGCAAGTACGGCTTCGATGCAGTGCTTCCGAAACCCTGGACGGCAGCCCAGATCAGTGAGGTCTTCCAAACGGTCCTCGTAACAGAACTGAATCGCAAAACCAATAGTGTGCGTGACCTGAGCGGCTCGTGAGCCGCCCGGCGGGCAAACCCGGGTTGGCTCCCGATATTAGTTGATAACGCACGTCGTTGGCCTCACACCAGGAAGGATCAGTTCGCAGTGCGGTGTTGGCGAGGCCGGTTCCGTTGCGAACTTCCGGCCCACAAACTGTCAAACAATCCTTTCAAGGGCCGCCAGCACCCGGGGGAAGTGAGCATTTTATGTGTGCGCTGGTACGCAACGGAACCTTAATCTGGTCTAATCTTCGATCCCGATGTTATCCGCGAGACTTGAGCTGCGTGAGAGGGCGCCTACCGCCTCTTTGTCGGAGGCGGCCAGCCCGGTACAGGCGCTCCCGGCACTGAAGTCGAGTTCACCATTCAGGAGGACCAGGAGCTACCGCGGTAAATGTCAGCCTAATACTTCGGCACGCTTGGATCGACCTTGTCGCTCCAAGCCAGGATCCCGCCCTTCATGTTGCGCGCGTGGAATCCCGACTTGTTGAGCAACTCGACCGCCTTGGCGCTGCGCGCTCCGCTCTTACAGTGCGCCACGATTTCCACGGACGCATCCAGTTCGCCGAGCCGCTTCGATAATTCACCCAGCGGAATCAATCTGGCCGTCGGGATGCGCGCGATCTGGTACTCGTGCGGCTCCCGGACGTCGATCAACTGGAACTTGTCGCCGCGGTCGATCCTGGCCTTTACTTCCGCCGGCTCGATATCGCCTGCCACCGGCTTGGGTTCTTCGGCCTGCCGCGGAACGCCGCAGAATTGATGATAGTCGATCAGCTGAGTGATGGTCGGATGATCCCCGCAGACCGGGCAATCGACGTTCCGGCGCAGCTTCAACTCGCGAAACTTCATCCCCAGCGCATCATAGAGAATCAAACGCCCGACCAGCGACTGGCCGATCCCCAGGATCAGCTTCACCGTCTCGGTCGCCTGAATCAGTCCGATGGTCCCCGGCAGGATGCCCAGCACACCGCCTTCCGCGCAACTCGGCACCAGGCCGGCAGGAGGCGGTTCGGGATACAGACACCGGTAGCACGGACCGCCCTGGTACGCGAATACCGTAGCCTGTCCTTCAAAGCGGAAAATCGACCCGTAAACATTGGGCTTATTGAGTAGGACGCAGGCATCGTTCACCAGGTACCGGGTCGGAAAGTTGTCGGTGCCGTCGACGATAATGTCGTAGTTCTTCAGGATTTCCAGGGCGTTTTCGCTGCTCAAGGCCACTTCGTGCCGGTCGATCTTGACGAAGGGATTGATCTCGCGCATCTTGGCCGCCGCGGAATCGAGCTTCTTACGCCCGACGTCGGAGGTAAAGTGAATGACCTGCCGCTGCAGGTTGGTGAAATCGACTACATCGAAATCCACCAGCCCGATCCGCCCCACCCCGGCCGCCGCCAGATATAGTGCCAGAGGGGCGCCGAGCCCGCCGGTGCCGATCAGCAGCACGCTCGCCTGCTTCAACTTGAGCTGGCCTTCCATCCCCACTTCCGGAATGATGATGTGCCGGCTGTAGCGGAGGATCTCTTCTTTGGAAAGAGATTCCGTGGAGAGAGTTTCCGGGGAAAGCGTTACTCCCAAATCGCACCTCCCGCAATGCTGGGCACGATGGAAATCGTGTCGCTCTCTTTCACCGCGCTGGACTCCTTGTCGAGGTAGCGAATGTCCTCATCGTTCAGATAAACGTTCACGTAGCTGCGCAGCTTGCCTTCGTCGTTATAAAGGTGTTTTCGCAGATCGCCGAATTGCGAGGTTAGGCCGCTCAAGACCTCGCCTACAGTCGCGCCTTTCAGTTCAACCGTATCGTGCTTACCGGCATATTGCCGTAATGGGGTGGGTATCAGGACTTTTGCCATTTCAGTTCTTCCTTTTCCGCCGCGGTCTGTTCCGCATTCGGCAGCCAGCTATTGGCATGGTCGAAGCGGCCCTCCTGAATCGACATCACTACGAAGGAGTACCACGGACACGAGTTCTTCAAATCGGTCTGCGAGAAGTACGCGTCGCAGTCCGGATGCGAATGATAGATGCCGATCAGATCCATTTTGCGCTCGCGGGCTTCCCGGTCGGCGCGCAACAGATCTTCCGGCCGCAATTCGTAATACGCTCGCCGCGACCCCGCCGCGGCGTTATCGAGGCGTAGCGCCACCAGCACCGTTTTCCGGTCGCCATCGATCGAGCCGAGCATCGCGCCGCAACACTCATTGGGATAAGTGGCCTCCGCATGCGCCACCATTGCTCCAAAAGGTTCCAATTCAATATCGATCATTTAAGTCCGTATGGCAGACCATTGTTTTTTTTGGTCTGCCCGCTGCGGAGCAGCGGCCTTCTCTATTCATCCCAGAAATGCTCGCTGAGATATTTATCCGCGCTGTCGCACAGCACGGACACGATGACGGCCTCGCGTCCCTGCGCGTGCAACTCCTTGCCGAGCGTCAGTGCCGCATGCACGTTCGCACCCGCCGAAATGCCGATCAGGACGCCTTCCTCGCGAGCCAGGCGTTTGACCATCGTGTGGGCGTCGTCGGTTTCCATCCAGATATTGCGATCCGCCAGCTGGTCATCGTAAATCTTCGGCTGAATCGCGGTGGGCATATGCTTGAGCCCTTCGAGCCCATGGAATCCGGACGACGGTTGCACCGAGATGCACTCCACGTGCGGCAACTCTTTCTTGAGCCTCCGCGTGGTGCCCATGAACGTCCCGCTGGTCCCCAACGCCGCGATAAAGTGCGTGATCCGTCCGCCGGTCTGTTCGATGATCTCCGGTCCGGTAGTGTTGAAATGCGCCTGCCAGTTGGCTGGATTGTCGTACTGGTTGGGATAAAAATAAGCGTCGGGATCGGCCTTGTAGATCGCATGAACCTTGCGCATCGCCCCATCCGACCCTTCGCCCGGATCGGTAAATACGATCTCCGCACCATAAGCCTGCAGAATCCGCTTGCGCTCCATCGACGCGTTGGCCGGAACGCACAGTTTGACCTTATATCCGCGTGAAGCCGCGATCATGGAGTAGGCAATCCCGGTGTTGCCGCTGGTCGAGTCGAGAATGGTTCCGCCGGGCTTTAACTTGCCTGTGCGCTCCCCATCGAGGATCATATTGAGCGCGGGCCGGTCTTTCACCGAACCCCCGGGGTTGAAGTATTCGGCTTTGCCGTAGATCTCGATCCCCGGTAGGTCTCGCGTAATACGTTTGAGGCGCAAAAGGGGCGTATTGCCGATGTGGGCAAGAATGTCCGTCGCAGGCGTGGCCGAGGAAGCCATGCCCGCCGATGAATAGTTCACACTCATGTAGATGCGTCGACTCTGACTATCGTACCAATGTTGCTCAACAAAATAGAGATCCCCCACCGCCGCCTCCTGATCCGGCCCGGAGCCATCGGCGATTTCATCGTCTCCCTCCCGGCCCTGGAACACGCAGCGGGAACAGCTTACACCGAAATCTGGACCAGCGAGACCAACCTCCCGCTGGCCCGTTTCGCCCATGCCAAAAGGTCGATTATCGCATCTGGACTGGACCGTTTGGGACTGCTTCCCGCCGACGACGTCATCGCCCGCCTGCGCCAGTTCGACTCCATCGTCTCCTGGTACGGAACCAATCGTCCCGACTTCCGCGAACTCATTGTCGGCGCCGGACTGCCGTTCGAGTTCCTCCCAGCCCTACCTCTAACCCACCCCGTGGGGCAGACCATCGTTTTGTGTGGTCTGCCCGGCGGCGGAGCAGTCGCTTCCGAAGCTGGCGGCATCATGCACGCCGTCGACTACTACTGCGCCCAGGTAGGCGCACCGTCAGGCGCCATCCCGCACATCGACGTTGGCCCGGTGGAGCATCACAACAGCGTAATCCTTCACCCCTTCGCTTCGCGCCAGGACAAACGTTGGCCCCATGCTTGTGCGACAGACTTCAGCCTGTCCGGAGTCAATCTAATCAAACTCCGCGGACCCGAAGAGCAACTTCCCGGCGCCGTCTACATCCCCGACCTTTTCGACCTGGCGCGATTCCTCGCCGGCGCCCGAGCCTACATCGGCAACGACAGCGGTATCACCCATCTCGCTGCAGCCGTGGGCGTCCCGACCATTGCCCTCTTCGGGCCAACCGATCCCGCGATCTGGTCGCCGCGCGGCAGACTGGTGAAAATCATTCAAGCCCCACAAATGTCCCCCATCCCACCGGAGGCCGTCATAGCCGCGCTAGCCGAATTCGGCATATATTAAATCGATGCGCATCTTACTCGCCTTAGCCCTCGTCTCCATCTGCGCCGCGGCCGGCATCCGCACCATCGCCGGTAACGGACAGCCCGGCTCCGACAACCAGCTCAACAACCCCTACGGTCTGCGCATCGGTCCGGACGGACTCATGTACCTCTGCGACATCGGCAGCCACCGTATCCGCCGCGTCGACCTCAAGACCGGCGCGATCACCACCTTTGCCGGAACGGGAGAGAAAGGCAACTCGGGCGACGGGGGTCCGGCGCTCCAGGCGAAATTGAACGAGCCCTACGAAGTCGTCTTCGACCACGCAGGCAATCTCTTCTTTACCGACATGCCCGACCACGTCATCCGCCGCATTGACCGGAAAACCGGCATCCTCACGACCGTGGCAGGCACCGGCGAGCCCGGCTTCAGCGGCGATGGAGGACCGGCGATCCAGGCCCAATTCCGCCAACCGCACAGCATTGCCTTCGCGCCAGACGGAGCCTTGCTGATCTGCGACATCGGCAACAACCGCATCCGGCGCGTCGATCTGCAGACCGGGATCATCACGACGTTCGCCGGCACTGGAGAAAAGAAACCCACGCCCGACGGCTCGCCTCTCCAAGGCACCCCGCTCAACGGACCCCGTGCGCTCGACGTCGACGACCACGGCAACCTCTGGCTGGTGCTGCGCGAGGGCAACGCGATCTATCGCATCGATCCCAAAGCGGGAAAGATTTACCTCGCCGCCGGCACGGGAGAAAAGGGCTACACCGGCGACGGCGCGGATGCCAAGCTGGCCCGTTTCAACGGCCCCAAGGGCATCTCCTGGTCGCCTTACGGCATCTACATCGCCGACACCGAGAATCACGTCATCCGGCGTCTGGATGAAAAGACCGGCATCATCACGACGGTAGCGGGCACCGGCACACGCGGCGACGGCCCGGACCAACTCGCCCGCCCGCACGGCATCCTGGCAACCCGCACCGGCGACGTCTACATCGACGACAGTGAAAACCACCGTCTGAAGAAGCTGACCCCAACCCCGAAATAACCCAGCCGTCTTGGCCTTGGCCATTTGTACTAATTCGCGGCTCGGAAGTCATTACTGAGCCGCGCGCGCCAATTTCTGCAAGCTAGACCTGAGAATCTTTCCGGCGCGCGAAGATTTAATGAGGGCCAGATAGTTTGGTTGCGTCTATGCTGCTCTGTGGGGCGGACGCCCACGTCCGCAAGCGACCCCTGGTCGCCCCTGTTCGCGCAAGCGACAGGCTTTGGTGAGCGAAGCGGCGTGGGTTGCGGCCGTTTCTGCGGCTTTGGGCCATTCGAGACGAAGCCGCAGAAACGTGCTTTCCCCATTACACGTGCCCGCTGATTCGCAAGAAGTTGAAGTTCAAATGGCCAACAGGTTCAGGATTCCCTTCGATCGCAATGCCGAGTTCCTGGCCAACCCGGCTGATCCTGTCGAGCTTAACGCCGAGATGTGGAGCCGTGCGAAGCAGAGCCAATGCCCGGGCGAGCCTTCATGCAAGAATATCCTCGACCGAAATTTCTTGTGGCAACAGAACACAAGCAATCTTTGACAAACGCCCATAGTGTTTTGTCAAATTGCCTTCCGTCACAGACACCTGTTTGCGTCTGTCGTTGACAACCCAAAAACTCAGGCACCCATTCTCCAGGCAGATGGTTCGTTTGTCGTCGATTTCGTCAGCCGTGTTCCGGGGAGAAAGGACTTCGACAACCAGTTCCGGAGCACCCTTCAGGTAGTCGTCCTCGCTGATACTGGCGGCCCGATCCGCACGAACGCACCCGACATCGGCTTGCCATACCTCATATTCTGGAGTCGGACGAAACGCCATCTCACAAAGCACAGTGCCCCAGCCGCCCATCCGCGCCTTTAACAGTGTCGAAATTCGATCTTGCAATATCTGGTGACGCCATTTGGGCGGAGGCGCGATTACGACCTCTCCATGATGCAGCTCAAGATGTCCTTCCTTTGGCTCCGGGACATTCAAGTAGTCGGCAACGGTCAGGAGTCCGGTGCTGGCGCTCATTTGAACCTCTTCACCCATCATACAATTCCCCGGCTGAAGATCAGCCGGTCGGCCAGTCACCTGGTTTCCCAAAACGCCAATCTCGCCTTCGTGAAACAACCGCTCGGGTACAAGTCGATCGGCTCCGCCATCCGCTACGCCACCACCAGCGACCAACAGGCATCCAAAGCCACCGCGAGCGCACTAATGAAGCTTTTATGAAGCTCCCAACCAACCGGGCATTTGTAAAGCGCCCCGACGGGTGCAATTTGATTGCACGATCTTGTATAGCCGAATAAGCCCGTTTCCGCCTTCTGCGATGAACTCTCCGTCAGCGAAATGGCGAACCTGAATTGCTCCGTGATCCGTTTGGTGGGCGTGAATACATTCGCGTAGGTCTCGGACTCCGGGTACCATGACGCGAGTTCCTTGCCCGTCCCGAAGTCCCACACGTACTGGCCCCTGAGCCTGATCCCATACGCATCATCGAGCGGGATCAAACTCCGTCGATAATCCGATACCACCGCGCGAGTCGCCCGGGCCGCCGTGGTGTCCTTCAGTAGATATCGGGTGGCAGCCTCCTGCAGGGTCCTCCCGCCTAAATAGGTGAAGTTGCGGTAACTCCACCGGATGTGGAGAAGGTTTCCCCGCTGACCAATTAAAGCGGCTACAGGCGACAACAGACGACAACAACCTTTCAGGGTTCGATCTTGAAAAGGCGAACGATTCCGTTGCCGCCCTCGGCGATGTACTGGCCGTCCGGCGAGATTGCGAACTTAAACGGGTCTCGGACGTTTTGCGGGCTTATGTAGGACTGGAGATCGGGACGCCACGATACCAGTTCCTCGGAGTTCCTGAAGTCCCAGACCACTCGTCTCTTGAGCAACTGGCCGTACTCGTATGCGGACATGGGGTCTCTGATGCGCTGGTAGTCCGACGCGACGATCCGGCTGGAGTACGCCGCTGTGGCCATTGGAAGGCCGCCGTTGATATGGGGGGCTGCGCCGATCCTATTTCCGCTGTCAACATCCCAGCAGGTTAGCGGTGCTCTGGGAGTGTCTTCCACCTCACCAACTTCGCAGAGGGCTTTGCCGCCTTCCGCGAACTGGCCTCCGATTCCACTACCTGGAGGCCATCGCCGGATAATTGTTCTGGCGACCGGGTCAACAATCAGGAATTCATTTTTCATGAAGCCACGTCTCCGTGTGACAGCGAGCAGTCTCCGCTCGGTCGAGACGTCCTGGATTTCCTATTCTTCCGCAACCTGCCATTCTGCTCCCTGGGGCTGGCACTCTGCGTCGAGAAACCTCAGGTGCGACTTCCGCTCGGGGACCGAAGGAACCTTAGACGATGCGATTGGACGCCCTCCGCTCGCTTTCAGCAATTCTTGTATCGCGTCCCTTTGCGCCCGGATGGCGACGGCATCATATGGGTCGAGCTGATTCAGGACCAGATGGTTATCATCAATCAGCGAGGTCCATCCCGGAGGCGGCTCGCAGCTTGTGCCATCTCGCAAGTGGATGACCTTGCCAGCCGCGAAGAGGATTTTGCCGTTGGGGGACCATCCGAATAGGCTTGGTCCGGGCATCTCCTCGTTGCCTATTCCGGCGCTGATTTCAAACTGCCTGGCCGAGCTCCCGACGGCTTGAGGCTCAATCACGAAGAGTTTACTCTTGAAGACCTTCCGGGAAGTGTCCCAAGCTACGGCGACTGCCAGTTGCCGGCCGTCTGGCGAAAACGCGATTAGCTGCACCGGCAGGTTTTTCGCGCTGGCGCTTGGGGCTCCCGAGATGATCTTCCGCAGGTCCAGTTCCCAGATCTTGCGAAGAGTTCCTGAGCGGGCGGATTGTTGGCCAGCCAGCACTACAACGACTAGCCAGATAGTTCGATTAAATTTCATCAATGCCATGCTGGATCCAAGCAAACCCCTGGCATGTGCCCCTGCAGAATGTCAACAGCTAAATGGCCCGCAGGGTTGTTGAACGGGCTATAGTCGTCGAAGTGGAATGTAAAGTCGCCGGACTCAGTCCGCATGTGTGAGTGAAGCCAATCGCCGTGTTGGGCGGCTTGGCCGGACACTGCGCGCTGATACTTCCCGTTCACTTTTCCCGTGAAGTCCTTGACGAAGTCCAAATAGTCATTTGAGTTCGGTCCGCCCAAGTCAGCCTGTATTGCTTGGATGCTCACACCGGACAGCACGAAATGCCCTCCGTTAAATTGGTCTTTGGTGAGCGGATTGTTCGAAACGGAAAGTGTGTTCCACACTGAGGGATTCGGAACGGCCCCTCCCCCCATTTCGTTGTTCATCGCGTTCCACTCACTACCCACATCCGTCTGGAGCGTCAGATCCAGAGCGGTCTTCTCCGCGAACGTCTCACTTGGATCGGATGCGAGGAACACGGTTTCTACATTCGCCGCTAGGTTTGAAAGGGTAGCGTAAGTGTTATTCTCATTTTGCCCAGCAGGGTTGACCGGATCGTCGCTGGAATAATAGTACTGGTTCCAACTAGTGGGATCCATCGGATGCACAGCTCGAAAGCCCTTCGGATGCTGAGAGTCCCAGCGCGGAGCGGATCCGCAGTTAAGAACCTTCCAAACGTGGCGTTATAGTATCGTTGATCCATCCCTTGTGTGCTACGGCCCTAGGAATCCGGGCACTCCTGCCGACAGAACATGGTTCTCCACTCGCAGTTTCTTGATCACCTTTTTACGGCGAACGTCATATTCGAACAGCCAAGTCTGCTCCGACATACCACCGGCGAGGCCACGCGCCCTGACAAAAAGCAAATCGTTTGGGTAATCGGCACGAATGTCACTCGGATAAATATAGTCGCCGGGGTCGGCAGCAACGGACGCCGTGCCGGCCTTGGGATACAGCACCGTAACCCTACCGCCAGGAGACTGCATGGCTTTAACAATCACCTGCAGTCCACGCGAAAAGGTCAGTTCGGTATCCCATTGGCGAGTATGCGGCCGCACGATTGGTATGGTCGCAAGCGGATGCACTTCGCACGCTTGTACTCGTCAATGAGCGGATCCCTGGAAGCCGGTCGGACGCAAGCCGGTGTAAAGCAAGCCAGCAAGGCGACCATAAATGCTAGAGTCGGCAGTGCTCCAGGATATTGCCATATAGTTGCCGGTCCAGTGGTGCGCATCATGGGAGTAGGTCGGAACATTCCAACCGTATGCTGTCAAAGGAGCCGTGACATCATTGAAACCTCCGGCCGACCCGAAATAGTGCGCCGCGCTGTTGCTGTTGGGCCCGCCAAACAGCCCGAGAGCATAGGGGCTGTACCGAATCGTGTTATTCGGAAAACTCTCCGCGGCCACGATCATCTCGTCCACTTGTGCACAGAGGCTGCCTGAGATTCCACTGTTCCAGTCCAGATGCTGTTGGCTGTTGTCTTTGCCATTTGAATTGCCAGGGACCGCCCACGCGTTGAGATACGCCGTAGTCGATCCTGTTGGCTTCTGAGGTCCTGCAGAAAGGATAAACTGCGTCGAGACGCCTTGGACCCACCCTTGGACCCACCAGAACGTATGCACAGCTCCCACCTTCTGCGCTCCTGGGTCGTCAATCGGTCGATCCTTAAGCTGCGCGAAGCACTCGGGAGACGGTGCCGACGTGGGCTGAGGCGGTGGTGGAGGAGGCGGAGGCGCATTCCCGCACGCTGGATTATATGTGACTTCCGAGGCGCACATGCTGTTGCCGTCATCGCCACCGTCGTCCTCGCAGTCGGAGGCCTGATCATTTACACTACCGCATGGCACGGTGAGACTCCGCTCTCGCCCTGATCGGTCGTAATAATTTATCGGGTCCCCTCCAACATAGGCATATCTGTTCCAGCTTCCCGGATCCCTCGGCCCACCGCTTGCCTTGTACCTATCCGGACTATTAAACCTTCCATAGGTCGCGTTATAGTATCGTTGATCTGCATAATTCAACCCGGTAGAAGAATCCTGGTAGTAAGTCGCAAACCCATCGGTGTTATTCCCCGAGTAATTCTCCCCATACGGATGATTCGCCGTACCGCCCAGGCCCGCACCGACCCCAGCCGGTCGCGCGCCATCGACGGCACCACCTTCCTCCCTCCAAAGTACGCCGACTCCATGCCAACGCCTAGCGACATGGTCCCGCCGCTACCCGCCAACACACCATATTCGCCCATCACCTTGCCATCCAGGCCGTAGAAGTAGTAAGTCTCCCCTCCGCCGTTATAAAGCCCGCTATTATTCTGTTTATAAATCCGCTTGTTCGACGGGTCGTACATGTAATTCTCCCCGCCCGCCGCATCCACGCTGATCAACCGGTTCTCCACGTCGTAACTCCAGTTGCCCAGGTTCAAATTCCCGTTCCCGTCGTAGTTGAACCCGCTCATCTGGTTCGTCGCGGGATCCATCAGCACGTTGAAGTTGCCGCTCTTGTAAGTCATGTTGCCGAACCCGTCGTAGCTATACTGTTGCGACCATCCGAACGAAGAACTCGCCGCGACCAGCCGTTTCAGCTTGTCGTACTGATACGACACCGTCTCGCCCGTGCCCTCCACCACCGACGAAATCTGCCCATTTTCTGGCCGCTCGTGTACACGTACTGCTCCAAGAAACTTTGAGACCCATACCCGTATTCATACCCGCTGGCCGTGATCGAAGTGACCTGGTTTAAGGCATTATAGGAGCGCGACTCTCCAACATAGCTGGGCGCGTTGCCGCCATTGCCATTCAGCCCATAGGAGATCTGCAGCATCTGGTCGCTGGCGTTGTACTGCAGCCCATTCACCACGTAGTCGTACTGGCTCCCTGTGGTCATCGTGATGGGACGACCCATGGTGTCATACGTGTAGGTATACGCGGTTGAAGTCGGATCGCCGGTACTGGGATCATTCGCCACCGGATATTGCTCCGTCAGCACTCTGCCTTCATTATCGTATGTCCAGTAGGCGTCCAGATTCACGTTCCCGCCAGTGTAGCCCCCTGCGAAATCGCCATCCGTTTGCCGGTCGTCTGGCCCGCCGAATTATACTGGTATTCGTACATCAGTCCACCCCACGTGGAGCCGTTGGGAGCGGTTCCTGGACACGCCGAACCCGGCCCCGTCCCAAAGGCCACCGCGGTCAGTTTTCCCCACGACGCGCCGCTGGGAAACGACGAGTCGATGGCTTGGTCGTAATAATAATTTTCCGTCTGGCACGGGTCGGCGCCGTACCCCGGCGCGATTGCCCGCCCGACCTGCTTGAGCCGGTTATAGCTATCGTAGCTGTAACTCGTCCACTGACCGATCGTATCCACGCGCTTCGTCACATGACCCACTGCGTCCCGCGTATAAGTCACGGTGCCATTCTCCGGATTAGTGGCCGTCAGCAGCCAGTTTGTCCCCGTCTGGTAAGTGAACGTGCGGGTCTGGGTTCCCGTGCTGCGCGGCATCCTCACCGTAGTCAGGTTCTTGACCACATCGTAGAAGTAACACGTCCCCATATGCCGGACGGGGCCTGCGTCGAAACGCAATCAATGGTCTGCGCGCTGGTGAGAGCGGCGGGATTGTATGCGGGGTCTGGCTCAATGACGGACTTCAAATTTCCATCGACGTCCGTCGTCATCGCCTTCCAGTTTCCCGCCGGATCGGTAACCACCGTGGTGCTGCCGTAGTAAGCGTAGTTCGTGTGGCTCGCGCTATCCGCAGCCGTAACTTGGATCGTGCGGCCAAGTCCGTCATAAGTGTAACTGGTCCAATAGACTGCAGCGCCAGGCGCATAAGGTTGCGACTTGGCGACCATCCTGCGCGGCAAGAACGTCACTGCTACCGCGGGCTGCCGCACCCGCGGTCATGGGAACCCAGGTTTGTATACAGCGCCCGTTCTGGGGCGGCGTATCACCTCTTTCAGCCAGCGGGTTAGGCGCCCGTTCCCCGGTATCAGGGTAACCGGCAACCCACACGCGGACAGAGACTAGACAATGGCACCGCCGCCCCACCCCTACTCAACTGGAACGCGGCAGGACGCGGCGTGCACTCGGCTCCATTGGTCCACGAAAGCGCCGAAGTCAGAGCAGTCGTCACTGAGCGTGTCCAGCGCTCCAGATCGGCCCACCCGATGGCATCGATAGGCGATGGCCTGAGCGCCCGCGGACAGATCCCGGCGCACGTACCGTTCCTGCAATAGCAGGGAACCGGCGTACCAGCCTCCCCAAACGACGCAATAGAGAGTACCGTTACCGACGGATCGGTACGCGCCTGAGGACAACGATAAACTCATCACTCTCCATGTCGTCATTGAGATGGGGATCTCGAAGAACACCGTCTCTCCGTCTGGCGCGACCGAAGGCTCCCTCAGAACCGACCATAACCGACCGCCAACGTCAAATGACCGGGAAACCACGGGTCTCGGAACGAAGTGATCAGCGCTCGTCGCGACGTAAATCGTACTTTGCTCGATCATCGCATGTTTGCTACCAAAAAGCGGCGCTTCATCGGGCATCCTCGTCTTGTCAATGCCAACGAACGCAATAACGCTCTCGTCCGGCGACACCCAGAGATCCAAGCACCTTTTGCCGACATCCAGCCGTTTTTGACTCCCATCTTCCGAAGTGTAGACGACTGTCCCGTCTGAAACTACGAACCGGGGAGTGGCGGCGAGGCCTACGCCGACCAGGCACCAAAACTGCAGCGCCAAACGGTAGCTCATTTATTGTGCATACCTCGGAAAACCTAACTGGCCAAGCGACTGAAGACAGTTTATTATGCTGGCGGAGACGCCGGTGTCGGCAGCGACCCCGGCACCGTAGCCCGGATCGGGCGTGTAGCCAGCTTGAGCCAGCGCGTCAAACGCCTGACTGATCGTGTCCCCACTGTTGAAACTGTCTGTGAGGATTGTGTTCGCGGAAACCCCCTTCTGCCCGTTCCACTGAAAGTAATTTTGAGTGGAAAATAGCGCATCAGACCCCGAGTTGAAGAACCCCGGGTTGGTGTAACAACCCCAACGCTGATCCGCCCCGTTTGGACACGTGGTATTCCCTTGACCGCCCCAGCTAAAGAAATTGCGGTTCACGTTGGCCGCAGTGTTCGTCCCAAATCCAGTCTCCAACGCGCCCCACCCGAGAATAATCGAGACGTTTTGCCTGCTAAGAACCGAAAGGGAAACGGCGGACCCGTAGTTACTCTTGACGAAATTCAACTGGGCTGAACTGTAGGCATTAGTGCAGGGCACCTGCGGGGCCGAGCCCCCACCCCCACCTCCTCCTCCGCCTCCTTCTCCCGGCATCTGGTGCACTGGGGTTTTCTTGAAGACGCCCTGAACACCCCCACCCCGGGGTTGGAGGATCGACGTACAGCCGTGCCCGTCAGCGCTCACATGCGTGCCAGCCGGGCATTGGGCCATGAGCCCGTCCGGATCATAGAATGTGACTGGATCGCTTAAGACGTATGCGTACCGATTCCAGCTTTGCGGCTCCCCGGGGTTGTCCGACCCATCGTCGTTGGCTTGATAGGGGTCCGCCGTCATAAATCTCCCAAAGGTAGCGTTATAGTATCGTTGATCCGCATAGTTCAACCCGGTAGAAGAATCCTGGTAGTAAGTCGCAAACCCATCGGTGTTATTCCCCGAGTAATTCTCCCCATACGGATGATTCGCCGCACCACCCCAGGCCCGCACCGAGCCCAGACCACTCGTCTCTTGAGCAACTGGCCGTACTCGTTTGCGGACATGGGGTCTCTGATGCGCTGGTAGTCCGACGCGACGATCCGGCTGGAGTACGCCGCTGTGGCCATTGGAACGCCGCCGTTAATATGGGGGGCTCCGCCGATCCTATTTCCGCTGTCAACATCCCAGCAGGTTAGCGGTGCTCTGGGAGTGTCTTCCACCTCACCAACTTCGCAGAGGGCTTTGCCGCCTTCCGCGAACTGGCCTCCGATTCCACTACCTGGAGGCCATCGCCGGATAATTGTTCTGGCGACCGGGTCAACAATCAGGAATTCATTTTTCATGAAGCCACGTCTCCGTGTGACAGCGAGCAGTCTCCGCTCGGTCGAGACGTCGTGGATTTCCCATTCTTCCGCAACCTGCCATTCTGCTCCCTGGGGCTGGCACTCTGCGTCGAGAAACCTCAGGTGCGACTTCCGCTCGGGGACCGAAGGAACCTTAGACGATGCGATTGGACGCCCTCCGCTCGCTTTCAGCAATTCTTGTATCGCGTCCCTTTGCGCCCGGATGGCGACGGCATCATATGGGTCGAGCTGATTCAGGACCAGATGGTTATCATCAATCAGCGAGGTCCATCCCGGAGGCGGCTCGCAGCTTGTGCCATCTCGCAAGTGGATGACCTTGCCAGCCGCGAAGAGGATTTTGCCGTTGGGGGACCATCCGAATAGGCTTCGTCCGGGCATCTCCTCGTTGCCTATTCCGGCGCTGATTTCAAACTGCCTGGCCGAGCTCCCGACGGCTTGAGGCTCAATCACGAAGAGTTTACTCTTGAAGACCTTCCGGGAAGTGTCCCAAGCTACGGCGACTGCCAGTTGCCGGCCGTCTGGCGAAAACGCGATTAGCTGCACCGGCAGGTTTTTCGCGCTGGCGCTTGGGGCTCCCGAGATGATCTTCCGCAGGTCCAGTTCCCAGATCTTGCGAAGAGTTCCTGAGCGGGCGGATTGTTGGCCAGCCAGCACTACAACGACTAGCCAGATAGTTCGATTAAATTTCATCAATGCCATGCTGGATCCAAGCAAACCCCTGGCATGTGCCCCTGCAGAATGTCAACAGCTAAATGGCCCGCAGGGTTGTTGAACGGGCTATAGTCGTCGAAGTGGAATGTAATGCCAATCGCCCCGGCGATAACGAGCACCTGCCACGCGGTCCCAATCGCCAGCCGAATGAGCAAGTACACGAGCACAGCAAACTCAACGATCTCCGCATACCAGACGGAGTTTGCCGGGTAGGTAGTCGTCCACAAGGAAACGATCTCGTAGACGCCCACCGCGAGCACCGACCGGTCGAGAGCGCAAGCCCTGGCCGACGTCTTTGAGACGATGATCGTCGCCGTAAGCCATGCAACGCCGATCAGAAGTAGCGTGCCTGTGGCGCGAAAATAGGCAGCAACCAACATCGCCACGACGCCAATCGCCTGTGCCGCGGCAATCGCCTTGGTGCCCGCTAACCGCCGGACCGGAACGACTTTGCTCGCCCTTTGCGACTTCGCGACTGCCGTTCTGGCCAGAGAGCTAGCGCCCCTTTGCGGTTGCCGTAACACTCGCTGTGGCTGGCGGCATCATCCAATCTTGATCGAATCGCCCGATGTCCAGCAACGTGGCGTTCCCCGTCCCGTCCCATTTCCAGACCGCGAAGTCGTACCATCCCTTGAGCGTCAACTGCGTCGCATCCGCCGGACACTTCAAACACGGAGGAACTCCGAGCACTGCGACATACCGGTGAGGATTGAGCGGGTTGGGGTAAACATACTGTGCCGTAACGCCATTCCCATCCCATGACCGCCCGGCACTCACCACCTTTCCACCCTGCGAGTGGAACGGCAGTTTTCCGGCCATCCGTCCAATCAGCGCATTCGATTCCGCGTCGCCGATCAGCACAAGATGGGAGTTCCGCACATCGTCGTCGGTCACGTCGGAATCGTCCTTCACCGGACAATCGACAAAGTACCGCTGCTTCCATGTGTATGCGAAGAACTTTGCGAAATCGGCGTTAGCCTTTGCCCGATCCGCTCCGCCGGACGTCCCGACGACAACCACGAAGGGCCCCGTGAACACATCCGACAGCGGTCCGCCGATCTGGGGAGTTTTCGTGAGAGCCGCCTTGCTTCCTCCGGCAACCTGTACCCGAATGTCGCTGGTCAGCGGCCCATCGAAGCTTTCCTTGCCATTTGTGGTCACGGTAACGATGCCCGTCTTCTGCCGCAACAGATCGGCTTTCAAGACATAGGACCGCACGTTGTGCGCCTCAACAGTAACCGACCCGTTCCGGTACCGAGCCTCCAAACTAGCTTCCTGCGACGGATCGGAAATCCCCTCGATGTCCGCCCAATACGCCCGGTGGTAGCGCATCTGCGTGGTCGTGAACACCACATGGTCCGGATTGGCCTTCACTCGGTAGTGCGCGAACCATTTGAAGATCGTCTTCATCGGATCGACTGGAAACTGCCACTGCCCGGCGCCTTGAACCACATCGAGATGAAAATCGACGCCTACCTTCTTGGCCGCATCGCGCAATACGTAAGAGTAATTCAATCGTGTGTGGTCGTCTTCGTCACCGTGGATATCGTAGACGGGGATGTTAACAAGGTTGGCCATATTGGAGAGCGGCGTCTTCTGGTTGATCCACACCGCAGCCATCGGATCGGTGGGCGCAGGGGAGCCACTGGATGGAACTCCGCTTCCGGCGACACCAGCCCTACGGCGGCGACGCTGTCGGGATACTTCGCCGCCAGAGCCAGTGCTTCGCGCCCGCCGCTGCACGAGCCGAACAAATAAATGCGCGACGGATCGATCGCATAATCATGCTTCACCTGCTCGATCGCGGCAAACATATCCGTCTCGCCAAAATCGCTGCCAAACGTATTGCCGCGGTTGTTGAGCATGAGGTAGGCAAACCCATTCTCATCGGCAGCAGCAGCGAACTCATGATTGTTGCCGATCGACGCCACGCGGAAGCTTTCGAGAAACGGACGGAGCGGCGATTCGAAATATGGCACGACGACCACCAGCGGAATCGGTCCGAAGTCCGTTTATAGCCGACCGGAACATGAACGATATAGTGCTGCACCTGGCCGTCGATAGGGGAACGGAACCCGCGAGTATGAGTGCCTGGGACATCCACGTAGGCGTCCTTCTGCTGCTCAACCGCACGAAGAATCTCATTCCACTCGGTGAATGTGCCGACGATCTTCGCCTGCCAGATCCGGTCGGCGGGCCGTTTGTTCTCCGACTTATTGAGATGCTCATATCGCGTGACCAGTGCCGCGACATTCGGGTCATTCAACAAGGCCGCTGACCTTTTCCTGTATTCCTGAAAGAGAGCTCCGGGATCGCCCTTGTAAAACGCCAGCTCATCGCTAGGGATTGAGTCGCCGAGAGTGCAGTAATAAAGCCCGTCCGGAAGATCGCTCAAGACTGGGGATTGCCGTTTCCCGCCCTCCAGTTGCAAGGTCTTAAGGGGCTCGTGGCTGTGGTTGAACAACTCGACGGAGACCGGACGTTCCCTCTCGAAAAGCGTCAGATCGAGACCAAGTTTGGCGTCCTTTCCAATCAGCGGAGTCGTGATACCATTGAGAACCGTATGCGCAGCCTTCTCTTTGCGGGCGTTCTCTAGTGACGTCAGCGCGACCGCGAATCGCCAATGAAACTTGCCCTTCTTCTCCAGCGGCCCCATGTACACAAGCTTCGCAACGATGCGATTCGTTCCCTTCTTGAGATGGACTCTCGCGAAACGGTAATGGAACTTCAGTTCCTCGTGTTCAGATTTTGTGGTGGCGAGTTCGCCGTTCACCCAAACCCGAATACCATCGTCGGCGTTAGCCATGAGAGCCGCATCGGTCTCAACGGGGCTGGAAAGGTCAGAGACCGCTAACGTGGTGCGATTAGGCCCCCTCCCGATCGCACTCGGCAGGCTAACGATTCCCGAGTCCGTTCGAAGGAGAAGCCAGCCGCTAGGGATTTCGGAGTCCGCATGCACCAGGCGAGCCTCATTTACCGACAGCGCCTCGCTAAGCAGCCCGCGGAAGAGGTCAGAGGAGCCACCCGCTGCCTGTGCGTTGCTCCAGGCGATGGAATGTCCGGACCGCCAGTGCAGAAGATACTCAATTTCGCCTGCCAGCAGTACCGTCTGTGTGGTCGAACTAATGGTCTCTGCTCTCGGTTCGAGGCCGGTAGGCGGATCCTGCGGCTGAGCAAGAACGCTTGCCGCGGTCAAGGCGCAAAGCGCCGGAAGAAGAGCTAAGTCTCTCATGGTGTTTGACAGTTGCAAAAACGTGGCTCTAGAACTAGATGGCCTACCCAGCCCGGCGAATTAGATAGATCAAAAGGTGGCCCAGAGCTGGGATCGCCGCCCCGACGAACACGAAAATCCAGCCCTGACCATGGTTCGTATGATGTCGCGCGTCGTACAAAACCACAACCAACACGAGACTGGCAGTCGCCACGACGCCAGCAAGCATGTCGCCCAAGAGCCGTCCCCAACTCCATCGGAGCCGTAGCATGAGCGAAACGGCGGCCCCTAACACACCACCGCCGATTGCAGCTATCAGCAGACTCTGGATCGCAAGAATCAACGCAAATCGCTCGGGTATCAACTCGTGCACCTCACCTGACCGCTGGCCAATTGCTACTTCTTGCTGCAGAGGACTCCGACCTGATTCTCAAAATTATTCCACTGCGCATCTTCGAAGCTACTACCCCCGAGCGCGAACTTTGCTCTGTTGAGCAAGCTTGAAAGATTACCCTGCAGGCTAATGTCGAAAGCGATGGACCCGTTCCCAGCGTTCGTGGCGGAGAACGTAATGCTAGCAGGGTAGAGAAGGTGGCCGGGGACAGTCGAAAAAGTCAAGCTCGTAGAGCTGACAGCAGTAACATTAACCGACGTGTTCAACGTTGTCGGGCCAGCGATGACTGTAATCGGAATAGACTCGCCAACCGTCAGAGCGCCAGCTGGCGGTTTAAATGTTACGCTTTCGGATATTCCTAGCGGCCCGGTGGTGTTAAAGTTGCCAAACTGCCCAAAGTTGCTCTCCACTTGACTCATCACTTGACCTGCATTCAGATTGCAAGGCATCGTCTTAACATAGTCTTTGGTAACATCCCACTTCCCATTGCCTCCACCGCCTCCACCCCCTCCGCCGCCCGCGAAATACCCAATCATTCCACCAAGGCACGTTGGGTCGCTAGGGTTGACAAGGCAGTACACCAAAATCGGGTCCTCTGGTATCGGAGGGGCGGTTACGGTGACCGGAGGCAGCGGAAAGGATTGCGACGGATCTGCACAGTCAGAGTCCGTGCCCGCCTCGCCATATCCCCCGCTGGCGCAGTTGCCGGTAGGATCGTTTAAGTTGATTGGGTCATCAAGGGCGTAAGCGTATCGATTCCAACTCATCGGGTAACCGACATGGATACTCTTGGAGCGCCGATCCGCCGTCATGAACCTTCCAAACGTAGCGTTATAGTATCGTTGATCCGCATAGTTCAACCCGGTAGAAGAATCCTGGTAGTAAGTCGCAAACCCATCGGTGTTATTCCCCGAGTAATTCTCCCCATACGGATGATTCGCCGCACCACCCCAGGCCCGCACCGAGCCCAGCCGGTCGCGCGCCATCGACGGCACCACCCTCCTCCCTCCAAAGTACGCTGACTCCGTGCCAAGGTTCAGCGACATGGTCCCGCCGCTGCCCGCCGACACACCATATTCGCCCATCACCTTGCCGTCCAGGCCGTAGAAGTAGTAGGTCTCCCCTCCGCCGTTATAAAGCCCGCTGTTATTCTGTTTGTAAATCCGCTTGTTCGACGGGTCGTACATGTAATTCTCCCCGCCCGCCGCGTCCACGCTGATCAACCGGTTCTCCACATCGTAGATCCAGTTGCCCAGCTTCAAATTCCCGTTCCCGTCGTAGTTGAAGCCGCTCATCTGGTTGGTCGCCGGATTCATCAGCACGTTGAAGTTGCCGCTCTTGTAAGTCATGTTGCCGAACCCGTCGTAGCTATACTGTTGCGACCAACCCAACGAAGAACTCGCCGCAACCAGCCGTTTCAGCTTGTCATACTGATACGACACCGACTCGCCCGTACCCTCCACCACCGACGAAATCTGGCCATTATTCTGTCCGGCTGCGTACACGTACTGCCCTGAGAACCCGCTGGCCGATATCGTAGCCACCTGGTTCAACGCGTTATACGTGCGGGACTCTCCAACTGCGCCGGGGGCGTTGCCGCCATTGCCGTTGAGCCCATATGCAATCTGCAGCATCTGGTCGCTGGCGTTGTACTGCAGTCCATTCACCACGTAGTCGTACTGGCTCCCTGTAGTCATCGTGATGGGACGACCCATGGTGTCGTACGTGTAGGTATACGCGGTTGAAGTCGGATTGCCGGTACTCGGATCGGTCGCCACCGGATATTGCTCCGTCAGCACTCTGCCTTCATTATCGTATGTCCAGTAGGCGTCCAGATTCACGTTCCCGCCAGTGTAGCCCCCTCGCGAAATCGCCATCCGTTTGCCGGTCGTCTGGCCCGCCGAATTATACTGGTATTCGTACGCCAGTCCACCCCACGTGGAGCCATCGGGAGCGGTTCCCGGACACGCCGAACCCGGCCCCGTCCCAAAGAGCACCGCGGTCAGTTTACCCCACGACGCGCCGCTGGGGAACGACGGGTCGATACCTTGGTCGTAGTAATAATTCTCCGTCTGGCACGGGTCGGCGCCGTACCCCGGCGCGATTGCCCGCCCGACCTGCTTGAGCCGGTTATAGCTATCGTAGCTGTAACTCGTCCATTGACCCTCGGCGTCCACGCGCTTCGTCACATGACCCGCTGCGTCCCGCGTATATGTCACGGTGCCATTCTCCGGATTCGTGGCCGTCAGCAGCCAATTCGTCCCCGTCTGGTAAGTGAAGCTGCGGCTCTGGGTTCCGGTGCTGCGCGGCATCGTCACCGTGGTCAGATTCTTGACCACGTCGTAGACGTAACACGTCCCCATCATGCCCGACGGAGCCTGTGTCGAAACGCAATCGATCGTCTGCGCAGTCGTAAGAGCGGAAGGATTGTAAGCCGGGTCTGGCTCAATGACAGACTTCAAATTTCCATCGACGTCCGTCGTCATCGCCTTCCAGTTACCCGCCGGATCGGTCACCAGTGTGGTGCTGCCGTAATAAGCGTAGTTCGTGTGGCTCGCGTTATCGGGCGCCGTAACCTGGATCGTGCGCCCAAGTCCATCGTAAGTGTAGCTGGTCCAGTAGACCCCAGCGCCAGTCGCATAGGGCTGCGACTTAGCAACCATCTTGCCCGTCGGAGAACACGCGCAGGAATTGTAATTAGTATCGACGTTGGAAATCACGTTGCCGCTGGTATCCCCGCGGTCGGTTCGAATCACCCGGCCCAGGCCGTCGTACTGATCGCGCGACCACCGCGTGTTGGTCACCGTGATGGTCGCGTTGTTCTGGCCATTGCGCGTGGCCGGCAGACTGATGCCGGGGTTGCAGGCATCCGGGCAGTAGTAATAGTGGGTCACGGCGCCGCCCGGCGAAGTGGTGGTCAACGTTCGGCCATAAGCGTCATAAGTCGCGGTGGCCGAAGTGCCGTTCGAAGGCTGGGACACCGAAGTCGGAGCCAGGAACGAGGTGAAGCTGAAACTGGTCGAGAGATTGCCATTATTGTTGGGCGTCACCGTTTGCGGCACGTTGCCGAACGGATCGACTGTGACGTTGGTAATATTGCCGAGCGGGTCCTGCGTCTGGATGGCGTTGCCTTGAATGTCGTAATTATTGGCGGTAGTCCCGGTGGTCGTGGTCGTCTGGGTGACATTGCCGCGGAGCGTAATCCCGGTCCCCATACTCGGATCGTGTTGCGCCAGGTTGCCGGCATCGACAGCCATCCCATAGTATGGATACCAGACAGGGTAGTTGTCGTAAGTATTGAACGCCAGCGTGATAGCCGACCCTCCTGCGGGCATGACGGTGTTAGTCTTCACGCGATTGCGGATGTAGGCGTTGTCGTACGCCGGATTACTGTCGTTCAGGTACGTCATGGTGGTGGTGCGCAACAACGCCGGAGAACTGCCGTTCGCCGCATAGTCGTAGACCTGGCTGGAGATCACGTTCCCGTAGCCATGCGAGTCCAGAGTGGTCGTGGTATAGGAGTGGCGCTGGTTCGCCGTGCCCATATCGAGATAGGTGTCAGTCTGTCGTGCCCGCCCCGTTGGAAGATCGTTAATGCGGTCCCGACTGCGACTCCGCACGCGATCGAAGCAACCCGTAGTAGCACACACCTCTCCTCTTTAAAAAGATGTCTACATCCTAAACTGCCATTTCTAGAGAGGAATATTAGCGTATATTCCTTGCAATCTGCAATGTAGATTCTTTCCGCATGGCCGCGAGCGATTTCACCCAGGCCTCATCCCTGTGCCAAACAAGCACTTAGCTAAGCCTGCCAGAGCTACACTGCGCGAAATCCCTCACCAGACACGTTCCGCTTTCCGATTAAACCGGGGAGAAGGTTAACTGGTCGGCATTATTCGCGTGTATTCGCGGCCAAATCTTTCCGGTGACAACGCCTTTTCGCCTCTATCTCCCCTAATTTCACAAAGACCGCCGTCCAATTGCCGCCTGGGCCTGTTACAGTCGGAACAGGAGGATGAAGGTGTCGCCGCTTCGAACGTTCATGAATCCGAGCCGGCACGGAAGCAGAAAAATGAGGAGAGCAGAAAATGAGATGTGCGGTGAGGGCATGTCCCCCGGAAATGAAAATGTGCCCGAATGAAGCCACTTAACTTTTCCTTTATGCCTGATGAGCTATTCGATCTACGATGGCTACTTGCAGAAACACGGTTTCTCGGAGGAAATCCTTTTACCGTCCTGTGCGGTCGTGAGCTATTGGTCGATAGGAAGTTGCACGCCGAAACAGGCCCGTTGGCAAGTAAGTTTCGGAAGAACCCAGTTAATGTTTTCCCTATGCAGCGCAAGCACTCGTGCAAAAGGGCGTTATCAGGATAAACAGCTTCTTAAAAAAATGTATTTTTTTCCATTGAACCCACTTTACGAATTCTTTATGGAACGATTGCCTTCACACACCCCGAACAGCTTCCGCCCCCTCATACCGGCACGCATCGCGAAACTCGCAATAGTCGCAGTGCTTCAGATTCGACGGGCTGGGTTGCACCGCGCCTTCCCGAATCTCGCGGCTCACGCGAGCCACCGTCTCCAGGCCCTTTTCCAGCCATTCGGAAGTCAGTGGCTGCAGGTTATAACCGGGCAAATCTCCCCATCCAAACGGCCGGTTTTCCTTTCTCACGCCGACAAACACCATCGCTTGCGGCTTGAGCCCCAGGTGCCGTTCCGCCGCAATCGTATAAAGGACGCCTTGCAGTTTGGTCTCGTCGCCGACATTCTGTTTAATGTTGTTCGAATATTTATAATCGACCACAATCGCGCCACCGTCCGCCGTCGTGTCGACCCGGTCGATCCGGCCGCGCAGCCGCACGTCCGGGAACAGGGGAAATTCGAACGACTGCTCCGTCAGGCTCGCGCCCGTGCCATAGGTTTGAAAAGTTTCGCAGAAGTTCTTGAGGTCGCTCAGCATCTGCCTGCGCAGAACCTCCGTGCGGTAGGTGAGCTGGATGTGCTCCTTCTCGCGGGCGGCAGCGAAGACGGCGTCGAACAGCGGCCTCACCTCGCCTCGCACGGCAGCCCATTGTTTGAGCACTTCGTGGACGATGTTGCCTTGCACCAGGTAGCTCAGACGCTCTTCGGGAGTGTCGGGCAGCGCCTTCAGGCGCAACGTCCGGCCGGCGAAAAACTGGAACGGACAGCGGGCGTAGGCTTCCAGACTGCTCGGGCTGAAATGCGTGTGCCGCGCCCCGAGGACGCCGAGAAGATCGGCGTTCCGTATCGGCGAACCCGCGCGCAGAGAGATCGGCGGCATCGCGAGCGCCGGGCGTGCGAGCACCGCTTGGCTCTCGGCGGCTCGCAGGCGTCCGAAGAAAGACGACCGCAGATTCTCGTCGCCGCGCGCGTTCCGCCGTGGATAGCTCAGGCAGATCTCCCGGCGTTTCCGGCCCAAACCGAGAGGACGTTGCGCCACGGCATCAAACAGGCACGATTCTTCCTCGTCGCGATCCCGGCTGTTCCGCAGCCGGATGCCGGCGGCTTGCAATTCGCGGATCGCCGAGTCCGGCAGAAAGGGATCCTGCGAGTGATACCGGGGGAAGACTTTTTCGGTCAGGTTCGGAATGAACATCACCGCCGGGTCCCATTGGCGCGCCTCGAAAACGCTCATCACGTGGACCACGTCCCGGCGGGCATCGGGGACCGTGAGCGGAGTGAGGCGGATCACGGAACTGGCGGTCTGCCAGAAATTTTCGAGCGTGAGGAACGGCTCCGTGCCGAGCCATTTTGCGGCTACCTCCATGGCCTCGATCCAGGCTTTGGTGGCTGCGGCCCGGCTGCGCTCGATGGACGTCACAGTCCACGAACCCGCCGCGGAATCCCCACCATCCCGTGGCCGGGGAGGATGGAAGCGCTCGGGGATCTCCGACAGCACGTCCGCCCAGCGCTCCGCACTCCAGCGCGCCGCGCGCCAGGAGTCGAGTTCCCCCAAACGATCGACGAAATGATCAACGCCTGGGCCCCCGAGTTCGCGCAGCAGGTCGAGACCCGCGCCGGGGAGGTGTTCGCGAATAGTGATGTCCCACCGGTCGAGCGTCGGGCTCGGTGCCAGACCGGGCATCAGCCGCAACGCGGCCAGCGTCGCCTCGAGGTCCCAACCCGAGAGCAGGGCTTCGATCACGCGCATGGCGAAACCGGGCGCGGGATGATCGGCCAATGCCTCGCTGAAATAGAAACGCGCGGGAATGCCGAAGCGTTCGAAAGTGGTTTTGAGGAGCGGGACGATGTCCTCGGGCGTGCGCAGCACCACCGCGAGATCGCGAAAGTCAGGGCCGCTCTCGTGATACAGCAGAATGCGGCGCGCCATCTCGTCGACTTCGCGCTCCAGGTTCTCGGCCTGGAACCAGGCTGCTTCGAGCGGGGTGGTCTCTTCTGGATCGCTCGCGACCGTCAGTTCTTCGAAGTCGAAGCCGGCGGCGCGCAAGTCGGCAAGTGCCGAGACCGCGGTGGTGAGAGAGGGCAGCGCGACCGTGACCTCGGATTTGGCGGCCAGAGCTTCGATCAGTTCGAGCTCTGGGCGTGGGAACCCGACGAAACCGTCGAACCAGATGCGCCGCGGAAGATCGGAGCGGGTTTGCATTTCGCGCGCTGCACGGCGCAGGATTTGCGAGCGGGTGAAGACTTTCCGTCCCGCGAGTTGACGCTCGATGCTGCGCCAGACTGCGAGCAGCGGACGGGCCAGTGGGGCATCCATTCTGACGCGGGCGAACTGTTCCGGAGTGCAACCCGC
Source organism: Terriglobia bacterium (assembly GCA_963747535.1). Lineage (GTDB taxonomy): Bacteria > Acidobacteriota > Terriglobia > Bryobacterales > Bryobacteraceae > CAVVFX01. Next base: position 13,447 of record CAVVFX010000018.1, on the reverse strand, counting down.
GGAGTCCAGTTCGCCGATCGTGTCGACCAGTGCGGCATGAAATCCCGGCAGCCGGCTGACGCGCGCGAACTCGGGCGCATTCACTTCCCGCACCGCGGCTTCGGTGGCCAGCGTCACGGTGGCATTGTCGGCGAGGGCAAGATCGCCGCACATCTCGCTAGTGAATGCGGAGAGCGTGAGGATCGCACGAGGGCTGAAGACCAGTCCCTCGCGCGCGAGTTCATGGCGCAGATGCTGGACCAGCGTGGCGGTAGGAACGACGAGGCGGATGTCGGAGCGGCGAGCTTTAACGGCCTCGCGAAACTCGGCCAGGATGCGGTAAGTTTTGCCCGAGCCCGACGGCCCGGTGAGGACAACCATGAAGTTTCACCGTAACACAGCACCCGTGGGGCAGACCATCGTTTTTTGTGGTCTGCCCGTCTGCGCAGCAGACGCCCGGCTTTGGCCTTTGTGGGGCGGACGCCCTCGTCCGCAAGCGACCCCCTGGTCGCCCTTGTCCCGCAAGTGACAGGCTGCGGTGTGCGAAGCAGCCTGGTTGCGGTTGTTCCTTTTCGTGCAAGAGAATCGTCACCGCCGCACCGCCATCAAAAACACAGACCGAACTCTGTGCTACCTTCCAGTTCGAGGAGCCAGCGCTTGAGCGGGAGCCCGCCGCCGAAGCCCGTAAGTTTGCCGTTTGATCCGATGACGCGGTGGCAAGGGACGACGATGGGGATGGGGTTTCGGCCATTCGCCGAGCCGACGGCGCGGACCGCGGCTGGCGCGCCGATCGCGCGGGCCTGTTCGGCGTAGGAACGGGTCCTGCCGTAAGGGATCTCTTGCAGTGCACGCCACGCGCGCACCTGGAACGGCGTTCCGCGCAAGATCAACGGAAGATCGAATTCCCGCAAGTCGCGAGCAAAATAGGCATCGAGCTGGCGCGCGGTTTCGCGGAGTAGAGGGTGTTCGCCGCAGCGGACGGCGCCGGATGGGAAGGTCGCGTCGAAACGGATTTGTTCGAGACCGTCGTCGGAGGCAACGAGGGCTAACATGCCTGAAGGATGAGGGTGAAAAGAGTAGTAGATCATGCGATGAAACGTGTCGGAAGCCTCTGATTACGTAGGCGCACCAGACACCGTTGAGAAGGAAGGTTATCAATGACCGATCTTGAAGTTGGCATCGCAGATACCGTTAATGAGTATAGTGATACCCGCCGCCAGGACGATGCCTTGCAGACGAGCCGTCTCGTGCCGCTTGTAAGCCTTCCAGGCAATCGGGATGACGTAAAAGAGCTGGGTCAGCCCGACCACAAATAACGCGATTCCCATGGTCATAACCGCCAGCGGGATCTGAATCAGGTTCAGCACCATAGCGAAACCGAAACCGCGGAGGAATGAGTTGCGCGCTGGATCTGCTGGTTCCGGTGTCATCCTATGTCTACCAATTGTCGCTCATGGCGAAGCGGCTCGAGGACGTCTCGTTCCAGATTGTCGCGGTAGAAGAGATTGTACGTGTCGAACGGGATAATGCGCCCGTCGGGATGGGCGATATGCACGCAGGTCTTCTTGACCGACCGCACGTCGAAGGAATGCGCGTCGATGAACTGCATGATGATCAGGCGGAAAATATTGTCGTAGCCCAATCCCTGGGGCACGTCGACGTTCGGCAGACAGCAGAGCAGTTGGCGAAGAGTACTGGCGCTCGACTGCGGCGAATGATTGGTGGAAAAAACTTTGAAGAGATGCTGCTGCAGTCCTTCGTCGGATTCGAAAACGATAGTATTACGGCCGGCGTTGATGAGAACTTCCGGATCGATCATGCCGGTCAGCGGAGTGGTGCAGCCGTTGATTTTCAACGCGTACGCCATCGCCAGGGAATCGGGATGACACGGCACCGGGATAATGTCTTGGGGACGAAAAACTTTGGTCTGTTCGAGCACGCGTCGGCGGACCTCTGTGAGGGTCAGGCGATCGGTCGACGGATCGAAGCCTTTGAGGCGTCCGGCAGCCTGCACCGGCTGCAGGACCACGCCCCGAACGCACGGCTGTTGGACTGCATAATCGATGATGCTTCCAAGCTCGCCGTCGTTGAGGCCTTTCTTTACGGTAACGACGAGCGTAGTGGAGACGCCCAGTTGATTGAGCCGGGCGATCGCATCCCGGCGAATACTTCGTAGATCCGCGCCGCGCAGTTCCATGAGCGGGCGCTGTTCCAGCGAGTCGAACTGCAGATAGATTTCGAAGCCCGGCATGTACGCGGCCAGCCGTTCCGCAAACTCGGATTCGCGGGCAATGCGGATGCCGTTGGTGTTGACCATCAGGTGCTTGACCGGCCGCTCCTTCACCATGTCGAGCACGCGAAAGAAGTCCGGGTGGAGCGTGGGCTCGCCGCCCGAGATCTGGATGACGTCGGGCTCGCGTTCGTTTCGCACCACGGCGTCCAGCATCTTCTCGATCTGGGCGAGAGTGCGGAATTCTTTGCGCTCCGGACCGCTCGAAGAATAGCAGATCGGGCAGGAGAGATTGCAATGGTCGGCGATCTCGATGAGCGTCAGGCAGGAGTGCTGCTCGTGATCGGTGCACAGACCGCAGTCATACGGGCAGCCCCACTTCACCGGAGTGTTGTAGTGGTTGGGCATCTCCGGCGGCTTGAGAAAACCTTCGCGGCAACGACGATAGTAATCCAGGTCGTCGGCCATAAGTACCTTTTCGCTTCCGTGCTGCGGACAGCGCTTCAGCAGATAGACGTTTCCATCCTGGAAAACGATCTTGCCTTCGACTTTGCGATAACAGGTCGAGCAGATGGAGAGTGCGATGTCGTAGAAGAGATAGGGACGAACGCGGTCAGCCATGTACGGGCTCCAGTTTCTGAATCGGATGCGTGACGTACCAGGTTAGCGCTGCGGCGCAGGCCCATTGAATGGCAGTGAGCCCGGCCAAGGGCACGCCGGGTTTGAGGAAATCGATGGCCAGCCGCCAGGCGAGGTAAGCGGTCAGAAATTGCCGATACAGTGCGCCCTCGGGCTGCGGCTCACACGCGCGCCGGTGCAGCCAGAATGCGAGGATCAACATCGCCATCGATTCGTACAGTTGCGTCGGGTGGCGGGGGATTCCGTCACCGAAATCGACGGCCCACGGAAGGTTCGACGGGATGCCGTAGGTGTCGTCCGCCAGTCCGCCGAAGAAGCAGCCGATGCGTCCGATAGCGATGCCGATGGCCATGGGAACGGTGAAGAGGTCGCCCGTGCGGCGGCGGAGTCCCAGCAGCGCTTTCGTCCATTCTACGGCGATGGTTCCGCCGAGGAGTCCGCCGACGATAGTCTTGCCGGAGAGCAGGTACGCGATATCGCCGGCGTGTCGGAGGGTCCGCGCGGGATCTTCGAACCAAAAGAGTAATTTGGAGCCGAGAGCAGCACCAAGGATGGCTGCGACCACGATCCAGGTGCGGGTCTCGGTAGCCAGGAAATCGCCTTGTTTCCGGCGGGCCAGCAGATAGAGCCTGAAACCGGCAGCATACCCGAGCGTCTCAAAGACGAAGTGCGCCGCGGCGCGCCAGCTCATTCGGAGATTATCGCACGTCTTTTCTTATTGACAGAAATAACTTTGCAGTGTAGAGTACTTTTATAATGCGTTTCCGATGGTTCGCGGCTTGCTTTTTCGCGCTTACCTTTGCGGCGTGGCTGGCGCGAGCGGAGATGCATACCGACGACACCGGCATCCTCGTCGGACTGATCGGCGTAGGCGGGTTTCTTGCGTCGCTGGTCGAGCCGCGGCGTCCGTGGATGTGGGGCGTAATCGTGCCGTCCGGAATTATTCTCGGCAACGCCTGGAGGCATTCGCAAGCTGTGGGCGGCCTGTTGGCAATCGCCGGCTTGACGATCGGGATCGGCTGCGCGGGCGCTTATCTCGGAGCGTTCATCCGGAGAGCCGGTGCTAGTACCAAGTTGTAGAACTTAGGCCTCGTGAATAAATAACCTTTACATCTGTCATTCCGACGTGTTATGACGTTGAGTATGGACACTGATGCCCAACTCACCCAGTACTTTGCTGGGATGTGGCCGCATCTGGACGAACACGCCCGCCGCTTGGTGGCCGCCAGCAAAGCCGTGGAATTGGGTTATGGCGGCCTGTCGCGGGTCAGCCGCGCTTGTGGTCTCTCGCGGGTCACGTTAACCAAGGGCGTTGAGGAATTGCAGGCCACGCCGCTGGCTCCCGGCCGGATTCGCCACGAGGGCGGCGGACGACACGCGTTGACGTTCAACGATCCCGACTTGGCGCCCGTCTTGGACGGCATGGTCGAGCCCACAGCGCGCGGCGACCCGCAATCGCCGCTGCGTTGGACCTGCAAGAGCACCCGCACGCTGGCGGCGGAACTGACGGCCCGGCACCACCCGGTGAGCCATACCAAAGTCACCCAACTCCTGCGAGAGGGTGGCTTCAGCCTGCAAGGCAACCGCAAGACCGAGGAGGGGGATGATCACCCTGATCGCGACGCGCAATTCCGGTATATCAACCGCGCTGTTAAAAGCGCTTTGCGGGCGGGCGAGCCCGTCATTTCCGTCGACACGAAGAAGAAGGAATTGATCGGCAATTACCACAACCAGGGTCGACAGTGGCGCCAAACCAGGACGGCGCACAAGGTCAACGGACACGATTTTCCCGGTCCCGAGGTGCCCCGCGCCTATCCCTACGGGATCTACGACCTGGGGCGCAACGCCGGCTTCGTCAACGTGGGCACTGACCACGACACGGGCGCGTTCGCAGTGGCTTCGATCCGGGGCTGGTGGCGCGCGGAGGGCCGCCGCCTGTATGTGCGAGCACGGCGGCTGCTGATTACCGCCGATGGCGGTGGCAGCAACGGCTGGCGCCTGCGGCTGTGGAAATGGGAACTGCAGCGCCTGGCCGACCAGACGGGAATGACGCTAACGGTCTGCCATTTTCCGCCAGGCACGAGCAAATGGAACAAAGTGGAACACCGGTTGTTTTCCTTCATCTCGTCCAACTGGCGCGGCGAGCCGCTGCGTGATTACGAGACGGTGGTGCGTCTGATCGCCGGGACGACAACGGCCAAGGGCTTAAGAGTGACGTGCCGCCTGGATCACTGCAAGTACCCCGTTGGGCGGAAGATCACGGATGAAGAGTTTGCCCATGTCAATCTGAAGCCCGACAAATTCCATGGTGAATGGAACTACACGATTCGCCCAAACGACTAACGTTAGTTGTAAAAGCTTATTTATTTACGAGGCCTTAGCCATGACCGTAGGGGAGTATCCAACGCAAACCGTAGGGCAGACCATCGTCTCTTGTGGTCTGCCCGGCTGCGCAGCAGCCTAGCGTAGACTTATGTCGCGAATCTTTAACTCAGGACACTAGCTAGTGCTTAATTGCATAAGTTGACAAGTGTATTTCGGAGCTGGGTGCCCTTCACATCACGCTTGCGCCAGCGAAACGGCTTGGCACGTTCATTGTGTTTGCGAATAAAGGCTTCGATCGCTTCGCGCAGCTGGTCTTTGCTCTTGAAACTGGCTCCGTTGAGAGTCTTCCGTTGCAGTAGACTGAAGACGATTTCAATCTGATTTAGCCAACTTGCCGAAGTCGGTGTGAAATGAAAGTGCACGCGGCCATCGTACTTCGCGAGCCAGTCGCCGTTCTTCTTGTGCGGCGAGTAATTGTCCAGGATCACGTGGATCTCTTTATCTGTCGGCTGTTCTGCAATTACGCCTTCCAGAAAGCTCTGGAAATCTACCCGTTTCTTGGCTTCCGTGAACTTTGTCTTGACCTGTCCGGTGGCGACATCCAGGGCCGCGAACAAATTCAGCGTGCCGTGCCGTTTGTAGGTACTCTTCAGCCCGCGGACCACAGCGCCGCTGTCGGTCTCGACGTAACCGGCCGTCCGCTCCGTGGCCTGCATACTGGGTTTCTCGTCCATGCTCAGCACTACCGCATTCAACGGTGGGTTCAGGTAGAGTCCCACCACCTCAGCAGCTTTGGGCGCAAACTCCTTATCCGTGCTTACACACCAACTGCGGTGTCGTTGCAGGTGGATGCCTTCGCGGCGCAGTATACGCCAGACTGCATAGACGCTAGATCCGAGCGTCTCTGCTACCGCGGGTCCATCCCAATGGGACATGCCCGGAGGCGGCGGTTGTTCAAGTAGTGCAAGGACGCGGTTCCGAAATGCGGCGTCGTATGTCACCGGCTTGCCCGGTCGCGGTTCGTCGCCCAGTCCCCTCACGCCCCAAAAAGCGAATCGCTTGGACCACTTGGTAACGGTGGGGATGGAGACTCTCAGTTCCCGTGCCACCTGCTGAATCTCTTTTCCGTCAAGACGGGATAAGATGATTCGGGCGCGCTCCACCAAGCGCGCCTCCTCAGCCCGGCTCATAGTGATCGCAATCAACGTTGCCTTGTCTTCGGCAGAGCACTCCAACACAGGCGCATGTCTGGGCATCTACCAAACTTTCTAATACAGAAATGTATTATTGCGATTAAGCACTAGCTAGAGCTCTCCATAAGCCTTCTCCTACGGAGGCTCTAGTTGCGAATATCCAATCGTTGATTCCGTCGCCTGGCTGCCATCCGGTCATTCTTCCGGTTTTTGCAGCACCGTGAGCCTGCCGCAATCGAGCAGGTTCGCCGCGTGCTGGCGACAGCCGGCATATCTCGGCTCGGCGCATGCCCGTCGAGTAGGCCGTCATCAGCATGGCGCGGTGAAACAGATTGCTCGCTGAGTCAATCAATCGAACTGCTTCCTCCCGCGTCAGGATCACAGGCAGGCGGCGCGGCGTTTTCGGATACGGCGCTTCTTCGAGAAGGTACGCCCTCCTGAGGGTTTTGCAGAAGAAGAATCGTAAGGCAGCCGTGTGATGGTTGACCGTGCGTGCATTCAGTTTCTTTTCCTGGAACAGATGCGCCTGGTAAGTGCGAATGTGTTTTGGCCCAAGCTGATCGGGTGGGCAACTGAAATATTTTAGCAAAGGCTGCCACTACTTTGAGGTAGCCATCCACGGTAGTCTGAGCGTAATTGCGACGCTGGAGTTCTTCCCGCATCGTTTTTCGTAGTTGGCTCACAGAGACCTCCTTATGACCCCAAGATATCGTTCTTGTCAAGTGCTACAACATTCGTCTCACCGCGTCTTGGCGACTTTGCGGCTTGGGAATACCAGGCTAAGCCCAATACTCGTCACTTAACGATCCGGATGGCGGCGCAAATATCGATCAAGGGCGAGCGTTTGTAGCCGTGGCGCAGGGGGAATTTGCTCATTTTCCGTTTGACTCCGCGCACATTGCGCCGATTGCGGCTGGAAGCGGCGGGTTCGTCGAGGATTTCCTCCAGCACCGCCTTATGGAACTTGTTCCGGTCCTGAGGGGGAAATAGCGCCGAAGGTGGCCATCTTGCGACGGACAACGCGGACGGCGTGGAGAAAAGATAACCGGTCCGGGTCTTCTCCGCTCTCCAGGGCAGCTTCGTGCATCAGTCCGCGAACGGCGAAATGCGCCATCAACAAACCGTAGAATTCCTGCCGGACCAGATCCGGTGTCTTACTGCGGAGGACAATACGCGCGCCTCGCAGATGAGTCTTGAGTTCGTCGAATGCGGTTTCGATCTCCCAACGGTCGTGATAGAGCGCCGCTAGTTCAGTGGCGGGTGCCCGCTCGTGGTCGACGATCGTGGTGACCAGTCGATACAACGGCTCTGCCCCTTCGATTCCTTCCAGTCGGTATTCGATCACCCGCACCACGACTCCGTTGTGTCCGCGCCGCTGGTCCTGCTGCGACCGATAGATGCGGCTCAGATACGATCCGTCCGGCAGGCGCTTTTCGCACGGCAACAGGATGTTTTTCCTGACACGCCACAGCAGGTCTGCGCCTGTAGCCAAAGCCTCCTTCCACATTTCGAACCCGAAAAAGTTGCGGTCCGCCAGACACAACATAACCTTGCCGAGACTGGGCAATACGATCTTTGCCAGCGCCACCTCGCTGCTGGCATAATCCGCCATTCGGCTGCCAAATAAGACATGGGTACCGTTTTCAACTAATGACACGAAGCGGATTTGCGGATACGCGCTCTTGCCCTGCTTCGCTCCCGGTCGGCCGAAAGCTTCGTCATTGCCCTTCTCATCGGCGACATCCAGCGTGCTGCCGTCGAGGCTCACCAGACGCCATCCGCGATACCATGCGCCCTTCGTCGCCGCTACCGCAATCGGCTTTACTACCTCGTCGTGAAGTTGCCGTATCGGCTCCCATCCCAGCCTCGTTCGCGCCTGCGAAATGCCTGAGTGGCCGGCCACGTGGATACTTGCCGACGGCCCCGCCAGCCACTGGATTCCCTCCAGCAGGCACCGCAACACCTCTCGATACGACGACTGCATATACAACGCCAACGCAATTACGTAGTAAACGGTCACGTGGGCCGGAAGGTCGCGCTGGCGCGTGCTCTCCTTCTCCGTCGTCGCCAGCGCCGCGTGAATCCTACCCAAAGGGAAGGTCTTCGCCACCACCCGCTGATGTAGTCCGTAATCCGGCTTCCGGCGGGCAACGTGGCAACGGTTCGCGACATTCTCCCTGCCTCCTGTTCTAGAACAGAATAACATGAAAATGTTACTTAAGTGACGAGTATTGAGGCTAAGCCTGGCTGATCTTGTGAACTGAAAGGAGTTCACCATGTAAATTGCTCGTTCATACGTGTAGCTGAACCGGAGCGGGATGGAGTGATCTATCTGGTGGAAACCGGGGAAGCGAACCTGCGAGCCGTAACGCAAGTGAACCTGATTCGGCCTCGTGACGCTAGTGGAGGTGGCCAGTCTGCCTAAGATGATGAAGCCTGTAATCGGCGGGGAAGCAATGAGCAAGCACTCGCCGGACCTTCCGGGGTGGTTGGGGACAGCGCGCAGGAATAGATCAGTCGAGGAACCTGGGAGACCCGGCAGGGCGGGGAACGGGCAACCGGACCCCAACGGTCTGAGGGAATACATAACCGAAGAACGGCTCTGGCCGGGAGTCGGAGAGGCCCGTACGAGCGAAGAAGCGGGGTAACGCCCGTGGAGCAAAGGGGCCTTACTGGAAATATTGCTGCTGTAAGAGGAAAGGAGAACCGCTTGGAAGAAATTCCCACTACGGAAGAACGGGAACGAATCGAAGGCCTGAATAACCAGGCGTTACGAGATGAGTTCACAGATAAACTCTCTTTGCTGAGACAGAAGCTGAGTCAAAAGGCCAAGCAGGAGCCGCAGTTCCGGTTTTACGTTTTATACGACCGGATCTATCGGCGCGATGTGCTGGAGGCGGCGTGGGCGCGGGTGCGAGCCAACAAGGGCGCGCCTGGAGTGGACGGCGTGAAGATCGAACAGATCGAAGCGACAGAAGCCGGCGTGAAAGGATTCCTGGATGACATTCAGGAGTCGTTACGCGCCAAGACCTATGAGCCGAAGGCGGTACGGCGCGTCTACATCCCGAAGGCAAATCGAAAGTTGCGGCCGTTGGGAATACCGACGGTGCGGGATCGAGTGGTCCAGATGGCAACTCTGTTGATCCTGGAGCCGATCTTCGAAGAAGACTTCGAGGATTGTTGCTACGGGTTCCGTCCGGGACGCTCGGCCCACCAGGCGCTGGAGGAGATACGCGGCCACTTGAAGGCTGGGTATCAGGCGGTGTATGACGCGGACCTCAAGGGCTACTTCGATTCGATTCCGCACGACAAACTTCTGGCTTGCGTGCGTATGCGAGTGGTGGACCGGAGTGTGCTGAAGCTGATCCGGATGTGGCTGCAAAGCCCGGTAGTAGAGCCGGAGGGCGAGGGCAAGCCGGGAAAGTGGAATCGCCCACGAAAGGGGACTCCCCAGGGTGGGGTGATTTCGCCACTGCTCAGTAATCTGTATCTTCATTGGTTCGATGAGCTGTTCCATCGAGCCAATGGACCAGTCCAATGGGCGGGAGCCAAGCTGGTGCGTTATGCCGATGACTGTGCGCCACGAGCGCAAAGGACCGAAAGGGTCCAATGTGTGTAACTGCTTGACTGATGAGGGGAGGCCCCTCGGAACCGGCTTGCAGGAGCAGGTTTCAAACCACCTCCGGCGGCTGTGGTCAAAAGCCATGGTCGTGAGCGCGGAAGGAAAAGGTCTGGGAAGAACCAGATCAGGTGACTAACAGAGAGAGGACCGCAAGGGAACCACTGATGAAGTGTCGAAAGCGTAGGGACGATGTCAAAACCGCGGAGAGTCGTTGACGCGGGACAAGCTTCGGCGGAACCTGTTTACGGACCGAAGCGGCATCCGGCATTGAGGTGGCCTGAGTCTGTTGGATGGCGGTTGAGTGGAACGTGGGAACCTGCGGCTCTGATGTAAACGGAGAAGCTCAAGTGGAAGAACCATGAGAGTGAGAGTATGGATGCGGAGCCGAGGGGCGGAACAACCCGTAGTAGCGATGAAGTCCCTGAAAGGGGATGGAGCCAAGGGGTTGTGTTGATGGAGCCGAATTCAATGAGCCAACCAGAAATGGGAGGAGCCGATGAGTGAAGCAAAGCCGTTTGTGATTTCGAAGTGGGAGGTCTGGGAGGCGTATAAGCGAGTAAAGGCGAATAAAGGAGCGGCAGGGGTCGACGAACAGTCGATTGAAGATTTTGAAAGGAACCTGAAAGGGAACTTGTACAAGATCTGGAATCGGATGTCGTCGGGCAGTTATCTTCCACCGCCGGTGCGCACGGTGAAAATACCGAAAGCAAACGGTGGGGAGAGGAAACTGGGCATCCCGACCGTATCGGATCGGATTGCGCAGCAAGTGGTGAAGTCAAGGCTGGAGCCGATGGTGGACCCATTGTTCCATCCGGATTCCTACGGGTATCGACCGGGGAAGTCGGCGCTGGATGCAGTGGGACAGGCGCGACAGCGATGCTGGCGTCATGACTGGATTTTAGATCTGGACATCAAGGGCTTCTTCGACAACATCCCGCAAGATCTGCTGATACGAGCGGTGAAGAAACATGCCAAGGAAAAGTGGATGGTGCTCTACATCGAGCGCTGGCTGAAAGCTCCAGTGCAAGAGGAGGACGGTCGACTGGTTCCGCGTGAGAAAGGCACGCCGCAAGGCGGCGTGATCAGTCCCTTGTTAGCGAATCTGTTTCTGCACTATGCTTTTGATCGGTGGATGTCGGTGAAGTATCCGCAAAATCCGTTTGAGCGGTTCGCTGACGATGCCATCGTGCATTGCAGGACGGAGGAGGAAGCTCAGGAAATCCGGGCGGCCATAGCCGCGCGTTTGAAGGAGTGCGGATTGGAACTTCATCCGGAAAAGACGAAGATCGTCTATTGCAAGGATGATGATCGACGAAGGAGATACGAACATGAGAAATTTGATTTTCTGGGGTACACATTTCGTCCCCGGAGATCGAAAAATCGGTTCGGCAAGTACTTCATCAATTTCAGTCCGGCTGTTTCTGACAAAGCAGTGAAGGAGATTCGGGTGGAGATTCGAAGCTGGAACCTGCATTTACGCAGCGACAAGTCGATCGAAGATCTGTCTCGGATGTTTAACCCGGTGATTCGAGGCTGGCTTCAGTATTACGGGCGGTTCTACCGCTCGGCGCTTTACCCGCCAACGCGTCAACTGGATCGATCATTGGCCCGATGGGCTTATCGGAAGTACAAAAAGCTGCGCGGACATCTGCGCAGGGCGACGCATTGGGTCGCGCGTATCTCGAGACGCGATCCGAAGTTGTGGGCGCACTGGCAGATGGGCGTGCGGCGAGGCTCCATGGCGGGAGCCGTATGAGCTGAGAGGTTCAAGTACGGTTCTGAGAGAGCCTCGGGGTGAGATTCCCCGGGGCTACTCACCTTGTCGTGTTGGCGCGCTATCAAGGCAGTCGCTTAACGGGATGGATTGAATCGAAACTTGAAGGCTGGCTTGGGTTGGAGATCAATCGGGAGAAAACGCGTGTGGTGAATCTGAAGGATGGAGGAGAGAGTCTGGACTTTCTGGGGTTCACGTTCCGCTATTACGATGACCTGCAAGGGCGCGGATGGCGGTATCTAAATGTGAGTCCGTCGGAGAAAGCACTGAAGAAGGAACGGGAGAAGCTGCACGAAATGACCGATCATCGGCAGTGCTTCAAGCCGATCCCGGAACTGATTGAAGGGTTGAACCGACACCTGAAGGGATGGAAGAACTACTTTGACTTTGGATACCCGCGGGTGGCCTTCGGAGAGATCAACACGTACGTTCGTGATCGTATTACGCAGCATCTGAGACGACGCAGCCAACGGCCCTTCCGACCGCCGGAAGGGGTCAGTTACTATGAGCAAATCCAGCGTTTTGGACTGGTGTGCCTGTAGTGGCTGGCAGCCGTGCAACTGCCTGCGCACGCCTGAGACGATACGTTTCCAGGAGAGCCGGATGCCGGGAAATCCGCTTGTCCGGTTCGACGAGGGGAGAGTGGGTCGCACTTTGTGTCGCCCTCTCTCCTACTCTACCGTGAGAGTCTTCTTCTTCGAGTCCGTTGACAATCCGCGTGATGCCGTCTTTGATGAGCGCCACTTGGAAGTTGATGAGCAGGCCCAGGCGCTTGTCAGCGAGGCGAAGATACGTCAGGAGCTGTTTCTTGTGAACCGGAGCGAGGAGTTCGACGGACTTCACCTCCACAATCACCTCGTCCTCGACGATCATGTCGGCGCGGAACCCTGCATCGATGCGGACGTTCTCGTAGACCACGGGAATCGCTTGCTGGCGCACGGTGCGCAGACCTCGGCGGCCCAACTCATATGCCAGAACCGTATCGTAAACGGATTCGAGTAGTCCCGGACCGAACGTGGTGTGAATACGGTAGGCAGCGTCGACAATCTCCTTGGCGATGGCGTTCTCAGTCATAACACCAGTTTCTCGCCAAGGTGCTAAAACGCAAAGAAACCGCGGTTTAACTGCGTCTTGCGTAGCCGAATAGCGCTTCCGTGCCCCACGCGTAGCGTCCGCCGCGCGGGCGGCTTAGTTCAAACGCGCTTCCATTCTTCGACCCGCCTGGCCGAATTGCCATGTTGCGTACCGACCGGAGGGTCGGTCTGCGCACTTTCCAAACTGACCCGCTTGCCGGTAACCAGCCCTTCGCCCATTTCTTCCCCTTCATCCCAGCAACATCGGCGCCGCCCCCTCAAAATCCTTGCCCTCGCGTGTCAACGTGAAAGTAGGACGGCCAAGGTCTGCCGTCTGCCGGTCGCCCGTGCGCGACCTTTTTGAAATTTGAGGAGTGCCATTTGCCGACGTTGCTCGTCTTTTACGCCTCGCCTGCCGACTTGTCTCGCCGCAGAAACTTGCATATCAGGAAATCTCAGGTTCCGCGATACCGAAAGACCCGAAACCAGTCCAAGCGTGGAACGCGCCCGCATCCACCCTCTTGCGCTTCTTTCATCTCCTCCCGACCGGGCCATGGGTTTGGCGGTTTTGTGCACCGTGCATATTTCCGCGATCGGTGCACATTGACCGGC
>CAVVFX010000017.1:0-1127673 GCA_963747535.1 Terriglobia bacterium | reverse complement strand
GGAGACTCAGGTGCAATCAGCCGGATATCCGGTCGAGGGCTTCGGTTCGGCCGAGTTGACCGGTCGTCCCATCTTCTTGCTTGTTTTCGTACATTTGCCCGCCACGTTCCTATTACAGTGCAAGTCGTGAATCGGGTGCGCCCGCGCCACATCAGTAGAAGTGTTCCGTAATAACGCGGAGCAGCGATGGTCAAAGGAGAGGTAAATGGGCGCACTAGACGGGAAGGTAGCTGTAATCACTGGTGGCAATAGCGGGATAGGCCTTGCTACGGCCAAGCGCTTCGTAAAGGAAGGGGCCTACGTGTTTATCACCGGGCGTCGTCAAGCCGAATTGGATTCGGCGGTCTTGCTGATCGGCAAGAATGTAACGGCCGTTAAGGGAGATGTCTCGAAGCTCGAAGATCTTGATCATCTCTACGAAGTGGTGCGAAAGGTGAAGGGACGCGTCGATGTCGTCTTCGCGAATGCCGGCGTCGTAGATCCTGTCTCACTCGCAGAATCGACGCCAGAAACGTACGACAAGCACTTCAATCTGAACGCACGCGGGGTATACTTTACGGTGCAGAAGGCGCTCCCGCTGCTGACCGACAACGGATCGATCATCCTCTCCGGATCGGCGGCATGGCAGATGGGCATTCCGGGCTACGGCGCATACTCCGCGACGAAGGCTGCTTTGGTCTCCTTCGTCCGGAGTTGGACCGCTGAGTTGGCCAGCCGCGGCATCCGAGCGAACGTGATCAGCCCTGGGCCGACGGAGACGCCCATGGTCCATGTCGGGTCTAAAGGTTCTCCGGAGGGTACAAGCGAGTACTTCCGGAAGATGATCCCAATGGGACGACTTGGAACCGCAGATGAGCTTGCCGCGGCAGCCGTGTTCCTCGCTTCCGACGAGAGCAGCTTCATCACTGGAATCGACTTGCCAGTGGATGGTGGCACCGCCTCCAAGTAAGCCGCCTGGTGCGCAAATCCGATGGATCGACAACCGAGCCTCGACCATTCGTCACGTCAGTTGTGACAACCAAATAACCCTGAACGATGCTCAGCGCCCGCTGAGAGACTGGGGTCCCTCGCAACAGGTGGTGCAACGCATGAGGTCGGCGCTCCACTATCGGCCTCGAACTCCAGTTGGTCCGGCGGCTTGGTTGAGAACGAACGCCGCCTGTGTTTACCGGCAGACAACACTAATGAAACAAAGGAGAAGGAAAAATGCAATCCGCTATGCACAAGAGCGAACCCGCGAACGGTCCCTGGTCGTTCGTCCATCCCCTCACCTCTGAGGACGCTGCCGCCATGACCGCCTTGCGATCCGCCGTGGCGGGCATGAAGGGCAAGCTCGAAGGTATAACCGCCCGCGCTCCGTTCAACGGCATCATCGAGCGGGTCGAAGCCCCTGAAGGCGTTACCTTTGAGGAAGACGCCGTCGGAGGGATATCCGGCTGGTGGGCCAAGCCGGCGGAGACGCGCGAAGGCAGAGCAATCCTTCACCTGCACGGCGGCTGGTTTAACTGGGGGACAGCCCAGGCATTCTGCAACCTGGTGGGCCACATCGCCCTGAGAGCTGGAGCAGCGGCATTCATACCCGACTACCGGCTCGCACCGGAACATCCGTTTCCCGCGGCCGTCAAGGATGCCGAGGCCTGCTACCGCGGGCTCGTGGACAAGGGAATGCGCAACATCGCGCTGAGCGGCGACTCGGCGGGAGGCAATCTGGCCCTCGTGCTTCTCTCCATCGCCACTGCGCAAAGTGCCTCGGGAGGTGTACTCCCGGTTGGAGCGGTTACGCTATCGCCGGTGACGGACCTCGCGCTCAGCGGCGCCAGCTATGAAACGCGCGCAGAGGCCGATCCGTATTTCCTCAAGTCCCAGGCCGCCGGACTCGTCCGTTCCTACCTGGGCGACGCAGATCCGAAGAATCCGCTGGCCTCGTCTCTTTTTGGAGATCTGACCGCTCTGCCCCCGATCCGCGTGCACGTCGGAGACGATGAAGTGCTGCTCGACGATTCGCGCCGCTATGTGGAGCGTGCCGTCGCAGCGGGCGTCGATGCAACGCTGGACGTGTGGATGGGCATGGCCCATGGGTTCACTAACGCCGTCGGAAGAATGCACGCCGCCAACCAGGCTCTTGACGCCATGGGCGCATTTCTGAGAGAGCGGTTGGCGGGGGCGCTTCAGGCGCCAGCGATCAAACAGGAATCACTCGCCGCGATCTACTCGTTGGCCACCATTCCTCTTCAGGGTGCCGATGCGGCGCCTATCAGCAACCCACTTCAAACCAAGGAGAGTAGCATGACTACGCAAGAGAATACCGTCCTCTTCACAAAAGCCGCACCGCCGGAATGGCTATTAGCATTCTGGAAAGAAATCGATGACAAGACCTTCGGCAAAGGCTTCGACTGCTTTGCGGAAGATGCAGTTTGCAATCTCGGCGTTGCCGATTGGCATGGACGCGAAGCGATCCGGAAGAACCTGAAAGCATTCATCGACACGGGCTTTACCGCGCATCATGACGTGGTGGAGTATTGGGATGGCGGGCCGCTCAAGGTCTTTCGGGGAATCGTGACCATGAGACCAGACGACCCCATCAAGAGCATTGTGAAACCTTCCATGGCTCATTTCTTCTACATGGACAAGAATGACCCAACCAGAGTTAGCCGCTGGATCGGAGCGGTAGGACCGGTTGCGTTTTAATCTGCCGCACCGTGAGCGAGCCTTTCCGTGGTGGCGCCGTCCGTGTAGGTGCCCGCAATAAGACGCTGGCGAAGAAGCTGGTTCCAAGCTCGTTACTGAAGGCCTGCAAGCCAACTTCATCTCGATCGATCTTGCCGGCCGTATCAGCGTTAGAGCTGCGGCCCTAGCCATGGCCGGGGTTGAGGACCGCCCGAAGACGCTGCTGGTCCAGACCAGGTCTCGGCGATACCAGGATCTAACTTTATCTTTCTCTCCCAGCCACCACCTGCAACTGAAGCGTTGAATCACTCACTCCCGAGGCCTCCACCAGCCTGCCGGCCCACTGAAATCGGCAAGGGCTCGACACTTTCACCTGAATAATGCACAGGCACACTTCAATCCTGGCCACGTCTGCTGACAAGGGTGATGGTCCGCGCATTGCTTTGTTATTTCATAAAGCAGCAAATGTAAATGAGGAGATCCAGCTCTGCGGCAAGCAAAGAAGACCTCCTCATAGACAACAACCGATTGTCCAAACAGACTATTTAGAAATGGGCCGCATGCACGAACAATCCAGCAATCGCGCCGCCGATCAACGGGCCGATAACCGGTATCGGAGCATAACTCCAGTTGAATGACGGCCGCTGCCCAAGAGGCAGAATTGCATGAGCGATGCGGGGCCCCAAATCGCGCGCTGGATTGATCGCATATCCTGTTGTCCCTCCGAGGGACAGGCCGATCGCCCACACCAGAAGAGCAACCAGATAAGGTCCCACACCGGCAGCCAGACCGAGGGGCGCCACTTGCTTGGAGAAGATTGCGCAGATCACCATCACCAGAACGAACGTACCGATGATTTCGCTCGTCAGGTTGGCCTCGGTACTTCTGATCGCCGGTAGCGTCGAGAAACATGACAGCTTGACGTCGGGGTCCTCAGTCAGGCGCCAGTGCGGAAGGAAGTGGAGCCATACCAGAATCGCGCCCACGATGGCGCCCAGCATCTGCGCCACAATATACGGTACGAGTTTCGAATAATCGCCCGAAGTAATCGCCATGCCGAGCGTAACCGCCGGGTTCAAATGCGCATCCGGGCTACCGCACGCCATCGCGGTCAATACCCCGACCAGCACTGCGAACGCCCATCCCGCGGCAATGGCCAGCCATCCTCCGGATGACCCTTGAAGCGGATGATCGCGGGTCGTGGACGGTGTCACGTGCCCGCCAAGATACTCCTGTACCTTGTTAATCGTCTCTTCACCCATCAGACGGTGAGTCGTCCACTTACCACCCAAGATGCTGACGAGGCCGCTGTCGGAGTCAAACTCGACCTCGTCGTCGCGGATGAGTTTCTTGGTATCAACAACATCCTTGGATGCGACCAGTGGACGGATGCCCGCAAAGCCGCTGACCACTTGATCGACGGCGAGGGGCTTATGCAGGTAGGGGTTCAACTGACGGAGCAGGTACTCGATTTCCTCCTGCGTCACGACCATTTCCTCTCCAGGCGTGTAGCCGGTGTCGGTAGTTCCCACCATGAGACGCCCGTTCCACGGGACGGCAAAGATCACGCGCCCATCTTCCGTCTTAGGAACCAGCAGAGCATCGGAATTAGGGAAGCCATCCAGCGGGAATAAGATGTGCACGCCTTTACTGGGCCGCATGCGCGCCGGCACGGTGGGTGAGGCCATCTGCCGCAGGGTGTCGGAGACCGATCCAGTCGCGTTGACGAAGGCGCGCGCGGCTATCTTCAGCTCGCGGCCCGACGGTTGGATCACAGCCTTCGCAGCACTAAGTTTGCCCGCGTGATTCTTTTCAAAGGCGGTAACGCGGGCATAGTTTAAGGCTGCGCCTCCAGCACCTGTGAAAGTATTCAGAAGCGTGACGCCGTATCGGGCATCGTCGAATTGGCCGTCAGCGTACGCCACCGCGCCGACGAGCCCCTCAGACCGGATGGCGGGCATGCGATAGACCGCCTCATCGCGCGAAAGGAGGCGGCTGGGAAACAAGCTGGCCTTGCCGGAGATCCAATCGTACATCTTCATGCCAAGGCCGTAGTAGAATTTTTCGAAATGGCTGAAGCAGGGTACCAGGAACTCCAGCTTACGAGTGAGAAACGGGGCGTTCTGCAGCATAAAAGAACGCTCCTGTAGAGCGGACTCCACAAGGTGGTATTGGTTCACGTCAAGATCGTTTACGGCTTCCTGCAGGTAGCGGACACCGCCATGAACCATCTTGGTAGAGGCGCTGGAACTCGACGACGCGAAGTCTTCGGCCTCCAACAGCACGGTTCTAAGGCCGCGCAATTGTGAATCCAGGGCACAGCCGGCGCCGGTTGCTCCGCCGCCGATGATGCACACATCGAACGTTTCGTCCTGCAGTCGTTGTATTGTTTCGTTGCGGTCTTTCATAGTTGATCCTCAAAGAGTGAAATGGTCTACGTGGTTGGGATACGTGGAGGAGAAACTTGCCCGGGTTGTTCCGGATCGGGGACCCGTTCTATTCGGCCAAGAAGAAATGCATAACCGCCAATCCCGGCGAGGATGGCTGCCGCTGCCACAACGAATGCGCGCGAGTAGTCGTCGCGGGAGCCGATCAGATAACCCGTCACAATTGGCGCGGCAACAGCGGCAATCTGGTTCGCAAAATTCATGATGCCGCCCACCTTGCCTACGCTGTCGTGAGGCGCAAGCAGAGTGGGGGCGGACCATGCAACCGGCGCGGATGCTGCCAAACCGCTGATCGATAAGCTAATCCAGAAGACGGCCATCGCCGGCGTCTTGGCGAAGATGGTTCCGAGCAGACCCAAACCCAACACCATGCCGCCAATGAGTATCGTCTGCCGAACCCTGCTGTCATTGAATCCACGGCGGATCAATTCGTCCACCAACCAACCACCGACCGCGAGATCCGTCGCAGTGGCGCATAGCCAGGGGATCGATGTGTAGAATACGGAGGCCTGCAGATTGAGGTGAAGCGCGCCGGTAAAGTAACTTGGCAGCCAGGTCAGGAAAAGATAAAAGCAGTAGTTATAAGCCGCAAAACCGATCGCCAGCCCCAACACCTTGCGCTTCTTGAGTAAGTAGGACAATCCGGCGCCGTCGCTTTTCGATCTCTCGTCGCTCAGAGCATCGTTCTGCCGCAGGTATTCGCGCTCTTTTTCCGAAAGCTTCTTGTCGACGCTGGGATTTCGGTACAGAAAATAGAAAGCAAGGAAAAACAGGAAGCTCGCAACGCCTGTCATTGCAAAGCTGAAGCGCCATCCATAGTGGATCAGAACGATACCGATCAGTGGCGTGCCAATCGCCGTCGCAAACTTTGCCGCCGAATCGAAAATGGCGGTCGCCAAACTTCTCTCGTGCCGTGGGAACCACATCCCCGTAGCTTTGGCATTCGAGGGGAAGGTGGGCGCTTCACCAACCCCAAGCAGTAGCCTCGACCCGAAGAACGTCCTGACTCCCGGCGCAAAAGCGCCCGCGAAGCACGCCAGGCTCCAGATGAGAGCGCTGATCCGGCCTATCGCCTGCACGCCGAAGCGGTCCAGCAGCACGCCCATCGGCAGTTGCAGCGCGGCGTAGGTCCAGTTATAAGCGCTCAACAAGTAGCCGAAGACAATATTATTGATTCCGAAATCTTTTTCCAGCGCTTGTTTCGCGACCGACAAATTCACCCGGTCGAAGTAGTTGACAAGTACACCGAATGCCAGCAGAAAGGCGATCAACCAACGCCGGTGCGGAACACCTTTACTCGACCCCTTCTCTTCCAATTCATTGATAAGCATCCGAAGACTCCTTGGTCTCGAAGCTACTTGCAGGACTAATTTGTCAGAACCTTACATCGGTGCGAAGACCGATGACCACTCCGCTCGGCCGGTAGGGATTACCCGCGATCGTGTTGAAGTACTGGATCGTCGGCTGCACTACCAGATACGGTTTTAGCTGGGCCCGGTAATCGAGTGTGTACGCTTTCTCCCAGCCAAGCGGGTATCCGAAAAGCAATTCATTCAGTTGGCTGGAGGCGTTACTGGTGCGCGTGGAGACGAACCCGAATGAAAGTTGATCCGTGGTTCGCCGCGGGATAATGCCGTGATAGACCCCGCCGACTGTGATCATGGAGTTCTGCTGACTGGTGGAGTTGGGACTGTTGTCGTAAGCGAACGTCACATCCAACCCCCGGTTTGATCCGGCTTCGGGCCGATAGACGGCCTGCGACGCCATAAAGTAATAAAGATAAGATCCTTTCGTAATTTGTCCCGTCAACGGATCGGTGAAAATTCCGTTGTAATTAACGACGCCGCCAAAGCGGTAGATACCTGGATAGATTTTGCGATCGCTGGGCGGAGCCTGATCAGGATCGGCCGGCGCATCCCAAACATAGCCGGCTTCCGAGGCGATAACGGGCGAGTTAGCTACAACGTAATGCAAGCCAGTCGGGTCTTGTTGATAAGGATTCTTGTTACCGGAGAACGCGGCCGATTTGGCGTAGACTCCCCTGATGGGACCTTCCCCCTTCCGAAAGCCGTCCAGGCGTATGTATGCAGCGGGCACTCCCGCCGGGTTGTAAGTCAGGTAAGTCGCGCCGAAGATGTTGCCTAACGTATAGTTCAAAGGCTCGATGGTGAAAGATCCGCCATACTCCTGATTACCGAAGAAGTCCCAGCCGGCCATTTGGCCCGCCCGCAGCGTAACGATGCCGTCGGCAAATTGCTTCTGCACCCAGAACGAATCCATGCGAAAGACGTGGACACTGGCGAGACCGCTAGGGTTGGCGTAACTCCCGAGCTTAGCGCCGATATTGTCGCCCGTCTGCCAGAGCCCGGTCGCGTGAAAGCTCAATTCATGCTTCTTGCCGGTAAGCTTATCGAAATCGATATCGAGAGTGCCGCGGATGCGAGTAAACGCAGCCGGCTGGTCGGAAAGACCACCGTGCACCACGCCCATGGTATCGGTGTCGCTCTCGATATTGAAAGTGATTCCCTTCTGCGCAAACGCGGCGCGGATGCCAAACGGGTCGCCGAAGAGATACGGACTATCGTTTGCGGGATTAGCTTCGGCGTAGTTAGTTTCGAGGTGGTACTGCGCTGAACATGCGCAGGCGAATGAGAGGGCAGCGATGACCCCACGTGAGAGGGACTTCAATTGCCGCGTAAGTAACGAGATACTTCGAAGAGTCGACATAGATTCTTTTCCGATCATGATTGTGTTGAACCAGCACTTAGCCGGGGTGACGTATCGAGAAACCATACGCCCGATAAAATGCATTTATCTGTCCATGGGGGCCACTTATGGCCGTTCGTAAGTCAAATTAGCGTTAGCAACGGGTTACAGATATCAACGGCGAGGTTGGGACAAACCGCCGATGACGAAGGTCAGCCTACTGTGTCAACAGGGAGACAGGAGTCCGTGCCACCCGGTTGACGGAGTGAGTCCGCAGCGAATTTCACTCCAGGGAATCTGTAATTGGAACTCGCATTATTGAAGCCCAGCTTTACGAATGCCAGGAGGCGAAGCGGTGCTCCGTGGTCCACGGTAAGAGGTTGAACGTTGAAGTAAGTGGCCAGCCGCGTCTGAGGGTGACGGGGCATTGCCAGGTCGATCGACATAAAGTAAAGGGTCGGATTCCGCGAGGCAGCGAGATTGACGGAGGCCTCGACTCGCGGCGACACCATCGCTAAGAGACTGCGACGGTCAACTGTTCGCAGATGGAGTCGGCGGATGGACGCGTCGTCGTGGGCACATCGCGATTGGCTGCGCGTTGCTCTTGCGCTTCCGGATCAGGCGCTGCCGCTGGCGACTCCTCGCGCCTCTTCTTTTCGATGGCGCGTCCATCGCCCGATGCCAGCCACTGGACAACCCAACCCGGCGGTTCGCCTTCCGGAAACTTGGCGGCTTGCGCTTCGCAAAGCAACAGCAGACCGAGACCATGCTTGCAGGGAAACTTCCGGCTCGGGCTGGTGCACTTGAATGCAGGTTCACCCAGAGCCGCTCAAGCGGCCGACTTTTGTTCTCCATGTGAGCATGCTCCCTTTCGTCGAGTCCGTTTTGAAGTACATCTTTTGTACATGTACCAAATTCGTGTTCATCGGCCTGACGTTAACGGCACGTCTAAAAACCGCCGCTCTTACCCATCAGGACTTCCAGTCTTCCTCTTTTCATTTTTCCGAAAGTTTAGTATCCCGCGTGCGGCCCGAGTTCCCCCCACGATAGCTGCGGCTACTCCACGACGGTATGCCCACCATCCCTGATCGCCTTTTCTATGTACTGTCGAGCCTGTTTCACTTCGGCTGGAGGTTCATAGCCACCACCGTAGTGGTCGAAGCGAAAGGTGCTGCCGGCGGGATACTGGGATAGCTTACGATGCAGTTGTTCCTCCGACGCAATCGTGAACGGCCCGATCGTGATCGGAAACAGGGCGCTAGGTTGGACCGCGATGTGAACCGGCGCTTTAGTCTCTGCTAGCGTCTTTCGAACTTGCTCCCGGCACATGCGGCTGATACAAAGTTGTTCAAGCTCAGCGAACTCCTGTTCGGTGAGCACCCAACTATCGGCTTGCGCCAGTGCTGAAACCAGGGTTCTCTCAAACTCTGGTCCTTCCCGGAATGGCGGCTGGCTCAACTCCTCTTCACGTCCTTTCCACCAGGAGTGAAAGAACTCCAGGGTGTGGCAAAGCGGTTTCTTGGCGTTAGGCGAGCCGTACTTTCCGAGGATCTCCGCCGCACCTTTCTTGACCGGCACAGACGAACTGGACAGTAATTCGATGGCCAGATGCTCCAGCGCCGGACTCATAGCCCAGGGCCCGTACGCCAGGAATTGGAATCCGATATCGTATTGCGCGGGCGGACCTCCAGACGTTGTCAGGCTGCGGCGTAATTCCTGCTCCGCGAATCTCGGGTCGTATTTGAAGAGGTAGTAGACCACGGGTCCGACCATAGTTGACGCGCGCCTCTCCTCCCGCTGTTCGTATTCCTTTCTGACGCGGCCCGCGACGACGCCCGTCGCGTAGCGCAGAATCAACCGATCCGCGTCCATGGCGTTATTGTCATAGCTCGCCGCCAGCACGTCGTCCAGTTCGGGGAGACTCTTGTTTGGAAGCATCGCAAGCGTTGAGAACGGGATGTGCCGCTGACGGCGGCGGATCTCTTCGATGATCAAACGCCGGCCCTCGTCAGGATCAAGATCATAAATGCGACGCAAGGCCAAATCCCGAAGCGATTCGCTGGCTGACTGACTGCTAAAAATATCCTGCAAGACTGGCAATATCTGCCGCGCTTTGACCGCCGGCCAGTGACTGGCGAGCAACACCTCTTGCGTTCCCGCGGGCAACTGCTGGAAATCGGCGACTACGGTTGTGGACAACATGCCCATCCAGTCCGGTCTTGGAACGGTGCGATTCGAGGCGTTCAGCAATCCGACCAGGCAATGCGCGCGAGCATTCGGCTGTTTGTCCGGCAAGGCTGAAATCAGGCGTCTTGTGTACAAGTTGAATTTGTCTTGCCGCACCTTCGTCCGTCGTTCCGATTCGCCTTGCCAAGCCTTCTTCTCCGATTCTTTGTCTGGGCAAGGGGGCATCGTGCCGCCCGACGCAACGTTCTCTGCAAGTTCCGCCAGACCAGCCAAAAAATCGATGTCGATTGATTCGGCCGCTCCGACCAGCCTTTTCTCCAGAACGTCGAGGACATGCGGCCGGTAAGACGTGTCGATCAAATCCCAATACGTGACACCAGTTCCGTTGTCCATGCGCCTGGCGAGTTCCAAGGCCGATTTGGGTGTGTTCAGGAATCGCAACGTGAGGATTGCTTTTCGGCGGGCGTCCGAATCCGATGGCAATTGTGAATGTGGTCCGTCGATAAAGCTTGTGGCTGCTGAGATCTGTTCTCTCACCCATTCGTCAGGAGCAGCATGGATCTCCAGCGTGATAGCGTCAGAATCCACGACGACAGGCGTCATCTCGCCCGCCGGGTAGAGCAGAGACGGATTTGCTCTTTCAGGATGCGTAATGCGACTGACCCGGTGGCTTACGACATGCAGCCGGTAGGTTCCGGGCTTGAGAAAGCGAACCCATAATTCGGCCGTCACTGCCCCCTGCTCACCCAGTTGTTGCGGCAAGGCGATGCAAAGGTATTCAAGAAGTACTCGCAGATGAAGCTTCAGATGAAACGAGAGGCGTTGGCCAAGCTGAACCGGTTCGCGAACGAAACGGGACCGGCTTTTGGCATAATGAGACCAACCTGAGCGGGTTTTGGCACAATCGAGGCAAAGGATAGCGGAAAGCGATGAAAGGTCAAACGATCAACTCTTTTTAGAATCAATGAGGGAATTGGTCGGGGCGGGGCGCTTTGAACGCCCGACCCCCTGCGCCCAAGGGAGTGACGTCGGCTCCAACGGATCCATCGTTTTTCGGCTATTCCTAATGTTTACAACATACTGGGGAATCTGCTCTTCGCTCGACAGTTAACCCAGGTAGCTCCAACAGATGCGGTTTGGACACAGTTTTGGCTCAACTGGAAAGCAGCGGCGTCACGTGATGTCGATAATTTGAGGTTGCCTCTGATGATGTTGTATGTGCATATTGTGCCTCTTTAGGGCACGTTCAGCGCATGATGCACAATGCAAGATTAAAGACTGTTGGCCCGAAACGGATCGAGGAAACTGAGGTCCCGTTGGCAAAAAAGCTAGATCTGTTCTCCACTCTCGACGGCCGGTGTGAACTGTTGAAACTCGCGGAGGGCGCACCGCCGGCCCTTCGCACAAGCGCCAGAACTTTGCGACCAACGCCATTCCGTCGTGTGAGCGGCTTCCACACCGCGCCTCCGAAGATGTACAGGATTGATCGGTTTGGATGACGGGCAGATTCAGACTACGTCCGCCTGCATGCAAGAAGGCGAAATTTGCGGCTGGCAGTTTGCCAAAGGGCAGGCCGCGTTAGGATGAAGTCGTGAACCTTCCCGTCAACCCGCCGGTACCGCCGATGCTCTCCAAACGAATCGACCAGCTACCCGAGGGGGGCGCGTGGATTTTCGAGCCGAAATGGGATGGATTTCGTTCTCTGATCTTCCGCGATGGTGACGAGATCCTTGTACAGAGCCGCGACTCGAAGCCGCTCAACCGCTACTTTCCGGAAGTGGTCGAACCGCTGCTGGCCCAGTTGCCGGAACGTTGTGCGCTGGACGGGGAAATCGTCATCGCTAGAAACGGTCGCCTGGATTTCGATGCGCTACAGCTTCGCCTCCATCCGGCGGCTTCTCGCGTGAAGATGCTGTCGGGGACGATGCCGGCATCGGTAGTCTTGTTCGACGTTCTGTGCATCGGCGACCGGGACCTGCGCGACGAGCCTTTTGCGACCCGGCGCCGGGAACTGGAGTCGATGCTGTCGGGCGCCACGCCTCCGATTCATCTCACGCCGGCGACTCGCGATCCGATTGTCGCGTCGGACTGGTTCGCGCGATTTGAGGGTGCCGGGCTTGACGGTGTCATGGCGAAGCCTGCCGCGGGAGTCTACGAACCGGACAAGCGGGTGATGCTCAAGGTTAAGCATCAGCGCGATTGCGACTGCGTGGTCGCAGGGTTCCGCTGGCATAAGAAAGGGGAGCGGTCCAATATCGGATCTCTCCTGCTGGGCCTGTTCGACGATGCGGGCGCATTGCAGCACGTCGGCGTCTGTGCGAGCTTCTCCGAGGCGAGACGTAAGGAGTTGGCAGACTTCCTGACACCGTATCGGAAGAACGCGCTCGCTGATCATCCATGGAAGGAATGGGCTGCTCCCGATGTCGCGTGCGAACCGCAACGCATGCCAGGCGGCCAGAGCCGGTGGAGTCAGGGCAAGGACCTGTCATGGGAGCCTTTGCGCCCCGAATTGGTGGTCGAAGTGGCGTACGAGCATATGCAGGGTTCCCGCTTCCGTCACATGGCTCAGTTCCGCAGGTGGCGCACAGACAAGCGACCGGAGGACTGCACCTACGCGCAACTCGAGGTGGTCCCGGCGCAGGAACTTACTGCGATTTTCGGGAGCGGGAAGTAGACCAACGCGCACGCCATTCGCGCGTTGGGTCGTCGTCGGGATCGGGCGTCTCCTGCGCAGGCCGCAGGTTTTCGGGCACGTTTCGCAGGTTGATTCGAATCCTTGTCCAGGTAGAGGAGCGGCCGCGCATCGAGTCTACCAGGACGTCGTCGATCGCGAGATGACCGGCTGCTTCTGGGTGCCGGTTCTTCCACCTTTCGAGACCGGCCAGGGCCACGTGTTTGTCTGGTGAGTTCGCCACTACGATCAACGGCATCTTTGCCCGTGGGGCCCGCAGCGGCCCTTCGGCGGCAGCTTTCTTGGCGCGCGACGGCGCTACCCTCGAGCCCTCGCCTTCCATCTTGCGAAAATGGGGGGGCCAGGGCGCGTCGCCGAGTCCTTCCGATTCGTCTCTCGCGGCGAGTTCCAGAAGCTTTTCGAGGGACCCAGGAGCATCGTCCATGCCTGCGTGAGGATCGCCGAGTGCCGCGAAACGCATGGGCACAGTGAACACCGTAAGATCGGCGGGATCGCAAGCGGGGACCTCGTTCCACGTCAGCGGCGTGGATACGCGCGCGTCGGGTAGTGGCCGTACTGAATAAGCAGAGCAAGTAGTACGGTCTTTCGCGTTCTGGTTATAGTCGAGGAAAACGCCGTGACGCTCTTCCTTCCACCATTTCGAACTGGCGAGAGCGGGCACACGACGCTCGACGGCGCGTGAGAGCGCCACTGCCGCACGCCGGACTTCGTTGAAGGTCCAACGCGGCTCGATGCGTACATTGACGTGCATGCCTCGCGAGCCGCTTGTTTTGGGCCAGCCCTGAAGACCCATCTCGGCGAGGAAGGCATTGGCTTCGAGCGCAACCGTGCGCACATCCGGCCACTGAACGCCGGGTCCGGGATCGAGATCCACACGCAGTTCATTCGGGTGGTCGAGATCGGCGGAGCGGATCGGATGCGGATGCAGTTCGATACACCCGAGGTTGACGATCCATGCCAGCCCCGCGGCATCGTCGACAACTACCTCTTCGGCGGTGCGGCCGGAAGGAAAGGAGAGGATCACAGTCCGCAGCCAGGAGGGGCGCTGGGAGGGTGCACGCTTTTGGTAGAACGCTTCTGCCTCCGCGCCATTG
Organism: Terriglobia bacterium; assembly: GCA_963747535.1. Taxonomy (GTDB): domain Bacteria; phylum Acidobacteriota; class Terriglobia; order Bryobacterales; family Bryobacteraceae; genus CAVVFX01. Next base: position 1,113,880 of record CAVVFX010000017.1, on the reverse strand, counting down.
ACGAAGCGTTTGAGCACGATCGGGCGATCACGAATTCCATTCAACGCGCCGGGCGCAACGGACAAGTAATAGCGCACGAGGTCGAGCTTGGTGAGTTTCGCTTCTTTCGAGAAGTAGAGCTTGCCGGGATTCGTTATGCGGACCTCCCGCCCGTCAATGGTAAGCGGTTCAGCGCCGTCATTATCCTTTTTACCCACCTAATAAGGCTACACGCAACCGGCTGATCCCGTCACTCCCGTCGCGTGGCCTCCGCGAAAGCCATAGTATTCAACTGCCGCAGCCGCCGTGGCCGTTTCAGGCGCCTACCGCCGACCTTGTGAAAGAATCGGAGGGTTATTTCTTCGCTCGCGCCGCAGCGTTTGTCGATTCGGACGGTCCAGTTGGCATGCGGTAGAACTGGCGACTCCAACTCTCCGGGATACGGCGATTATGGAAATAGACGAGACAGTAGTTGTCCCGAAAAGGTCAAGGGAACACAACGCGACTTTCTGCCAAGTGAAGCGTGGTGGTGCGCAGGAGATCTCGCAACTATTACCGAACTGGGGCCCGGACTTCACCGCGCAAGACCACCTCGACGCATGGTTTCCGATAACGCCGGTTGAACTAAGCCAGGCGGCAGACCCTTCGCGTGCGTGGGAACCGGGTACGTTGCACCTGGCTTCTCGCCCGGGGGTTCCGTAGCTGGCGCAAACAGCCTTCCAACCGGCAATCGGTCCCTTGGCATGATACGGCCTTCGAGGAACTTGAGAGAGTGGTCGCCACATGAGTCAACTTTACCTAACGCGAATTTCTACCAAGTGAGGGTTGCTCCGGCGCCTTGCTGCCGGTGCAGTAGCGGTGGTGGCGCCTGTCCTCCGCCATCCTTTATGTGGTTGGCGCAAAATACGCCCCTTGTGATATTCTTTCTGGCAACCGAATTCCCAGCGTGAGTGAAGGGAGGCCGCTTTGCACACCATGGAAAACCGGCGTGGAACGCCAGGAAGGGCGGCGCCTCGTTTCATCACGTTGGCGTTTATCGCGGCAGCCGCGGGCTGCCTGCCCTGCGCGAATCGCTGCCTGGCGCAGAACGCTCCCCAATTCTCCACCATCTACACCTTCAACGCAGCAACAGGGGGACCGCCCACGTCCCCCTTGGCGGTGGGTGCTGACGGGAACCTTTACGGGTCGACGAACAACTTCATCTTCAGTGTGACGCCGGACGGCTCATTCACGAAGATTTATGCCAACGGAGGCTCGAATATTGGGTAGACTACCGGCTCGGATGGCAGTTTCTACGGCTCAATCTCAGGCGTGGTGTTCCGCATAACGTCGGGCGGAACCTACACGGTTCTCGGCACGCTTGCCAACCGGGCACAGGCAAGGGGTCCACTGCTCGCGGCCAGCGACGGAAATCTTTATGGAACGGCCCGCACGGTCTTTGCGGGACAATCCGATCTGATCTTCCAGGTCACAATCGCGGGCGACGTGAACACGCTTCACCAGTTCAACTCCACCACCGAAGGCTCGTCGCCGCTAGGCCTGGTGGAAGGCGACGACGGCAACTTTTACGGAACCACCACCCTGGGCGGGCCGCACAACCTCGGGACATTCTTCCAGATGACGCCCGATGGCGACGTCACGGTCATCGCACCTTTGCCCATCACGCCGCAGAATGCCAATCCGGATGGCAGCCGCCCCCCCAATCCCCGCTTTACACCCTCGTGAACGGCGGCGACGGCAACTTCTATGGCGCCGAGCAGGGCATATACATTTTCCGTCTCAGTCCAACGGGCGTTTTGACCACATTGATCAATACGATGAATTATCCGCCGCTGGCCGTCCCGGGAACCTGTACCGTCGCCACCGGCTCGGCAATCGGGGCTCCCGATGCTCCTTTCATTCTTGGAGTGAACGGGAACATGTACGGGACCACGTTTAATGGAGGCACCTTCAGCACGCCATGCGGCAGCACGATATTCGAGTTTACGACCGACGGCCAGTTCACGCCGCTGTATCAGTTTCCCTATGAAAATGGAGCGCTTGCCGGGGGCCATTGACCCAGACTCCGGATGGCACACTCTATGGCGCGCTCAGCGCTATCCCCAACAGCTTCGGCTCAATCTACAAACTAGGGCTGGGTTCCGCGGGTGCTCCTCCTTCCCAGACAATCACGGGACTCACCCTGGTTGACCCGCAGCCGAATTTCGTCAATCCAGGGTCAATAACGGCCAACCCATCGGGACTGATCTCCGATCCCACGATGCTGGCTACGAATGGCCGGACTGTAGTAGGAGTGGCGGCCGATGGCGTCAGCCGCGTGCTCCTCCGCGGAAACACCTCGCTGACTCTCACCTACACGCTGCTGGACGAGAACATGAACCCGGTTGGCCCGTCGGTCGACTACGGCTCGCTGATACCGGCCGTTGGCCCCAGTTTCGGTTTCTCCACTTCGATTTCGGCACAACCGGCGAGCGTGAACGGCGAGTCCATGGCATTCGTGGTCTACAAGTCGCCGGCCGATTTCGTGCGCTCGGATGCCAACCGCTCGAGCGACCAGATGGCGGCCATGCGCACCGTCAACATTCAGATTTCTACCGCCGGCGGAACGGTGCTCACCAATTACAAGGTGGTTCTCGTCAGACCCCCGGTCGAGTTGATCCACGGGATCACGTCGAGCCCGGTGTTCTGGCAATCGTTCACGCCCTTGGTGACCGCCTGCACCAGCAACGGCGATTCGGCCTCGAGCGATCCGCGTTTCTATGTCCAATGCGCCGATTGGTCGAAAATCGTGAGCGGCGTCACCGCGATCCAGCCCAATTATTTGGCGCGGGGTTCCACTCTGCTGCAGTCGCATCCCGTCAGTCAAAACGTGCTGGGGTACGCCTATAACGCGCAGGTGATCCTGCCCCAGATGCAGAACACCCTGATGAACTATTCGCAATCGTCTCCACAGGCGATGAATATGCCCATCGCATCGGTTCAGGTGGACGTGGTGGGACACAGTATGGGGGGCCTGATTGCCCGCACCATGCCCTATGTGCTCACCGCGTCGCCCAACAGCTATAAACAATCGGCCAATTACGGGCAAGGGCTGATTCATAAGATGATCACCATCGGTTCTCCGCACCTGGGATCTCCTTTATCGATCGTGGCGCTCGATCCTCTCAATCCCTGCTTCTGGTTCCTGGCGGCCGTCGCGGGAGAGTATCCGCTCCAGTCCGCGACCGTTGCCGGAATTACGGTGTCCGGGGGCACCGCCGACCTGGTGGGCGACGGTCAGGGCCAATGCGTCAGCCCGGCGTTGGGAACCCTGCAGGGCTCGGCGGACAAGCAAATACCCGTGGCGCTCATTGCCGGTCAGATGAGCGCCGCGCAACTCGCCGGCCTCAGCAACTCCCCACAGTCGCGCGAGGCCGGCTTCCTGACTTCCCCACTCACCAGTGGCGTGTTGGCATTGGCCTGCTCCACCGACTATGCGCTGCACGATTACAACTCTACGGGATGGTTGACGTTGAACCGCACCGGCGTGGCCACCCAGAGCGATGCGATTGTACCGCTGACGAGCGCCGTGGACGGGCTCAGTCAGACTGGAGCCTGCTCCATCCAGATGAACCAAACCCCTGCGCAACCTCCCTGCAACATGACCTTCGTGCAGTATGCCGTGCATGGCGCGGGAACCGTGACCGAGCTGGGCTTTCCGCCTCCCAGCCTCCTGGATGCCATAACCGGGGTCCCGTTCGAGACCATCAACCTGTTGAATGCCCGAGTGAGCGATCCGGCTTTCGCCGTCCTGCCCATCGTCGCCGTGGGCCAGGTGGGAGGCTGCAAGTGAAGTTGGGGCGTGTGCTCGCCGCCGGACTGCTGCTGTCGTCCATGGCCTTCAGCCAGAGCGTCACCATCACCGCGCCTGCCAACAACACGGCGGCAACACCCGGCACGACCGTCAACTTCACCGTGACAATGTCTCCAGCCTCCGATTTCACGGCCGTCTCCCTTTCCGGCGGCAGCCCATTGGGATTGATCGGCGCGCAGGCGTCCGCCGCTTCCGTCAACTTCAGCCTCGCCTTACCGGCTAATCTTCAGTCCGCGTCCTATCCGATCACGGCGATCGGATACTCCACCGCCGGCGCCCTGATCATTTCCAACCCACTCATGCTGCTGGTCGGGCCAGGCGGAACGCCGGTGTCCCTGCACGCCAGCCCCGCCCATCTCAATTTCACGAGCATCGGATCGCAACTGCCGGTGCTGGCCGGAGGGACCTTGGCGAATGGCACGGTGGAGGACCTGACCGTATCCCCGTCCTTGACCTGGACGTCCAGCAATCCGTCCGTCGCAACCGTCAGCGCCGATGGCCTGGTGACTTCGGTAGGAAACGGTACTGCCACAGTGACCGCGACGGTCGGCAGTCTTTCGGCTAAAGTAGCGGTAACGGTGAGTGCTCCGGCGAGCGCCTGCACCTACTCCCTGGGCAGTTCTTCCACCAATGTCGCCTTCTCCGGCGGAACGGCAACCGTCAACGTAACGGCCAGCGGCGCCTCCTGCGAATGGAGCGCTGCAAGCTGGGCGCCGTGGGTTTCGGTAACGGCCGGAGCGCTGGGCGCCGGATCGGGTTCCGTCTCCCTGAACACAGCCGGCAACGCGGGCGCCGCGCGCACCGCGACGGTCAGTATCGCTGGCCAGACCTTCAGCCTGGCGCAGTCCGCCGCTACCGGAACGGTTCAGGTGCCCGCCATCGCGAATAACGGAGTGGTCAATGGCGCAAGCTTTCTTTCCGGCGGCCTGGTGCCAGGCGAAATCGCCAGCATTTTCGGAACGAATCTCACCTCCGCCAACGGTATTAACCTGGCGAGCGGGTTGCCGCTGCCCACCGCGTTGCTGAACGTCCAGGTGCTCGTGAATGGGACCGCGGCGCCGATCTTCGCCGTCGATAACGTCGGCGGCCAACAGCAGATCAATTTCCAGGTCCCTTATGAAATCGCCGGCTTGCCTTCGGCGACGGTCCAGGTCATCGATAACGGCGTCTCCGGCAACACAATCACGGCGCCGGTGCTTGGCGTGCAGCCAGGAATCTTCACTTTTACCGCCGGCTCGATCGTCTACGGGGCTATTCTTCATGCTGATTTTTCGCTCGCCAATACCAGCAGTCCGGCGGTTGCCGGCGAAACGGTACTGATCTATTGCACCGGCTTAGGCGTGGTGACTTCCGCCCCCGCGGACGGCGCGGCAGCCTCAGGAGCGGCGAATACCACTCTCACTCCGACGGTGTCCATCGGTGGATCGCCGGCTGCGGTCTCCTACGCCGGCCTGGCCCCAGGCTACGTGGGACTCTATCAGGTCAATGCGGCGATTCCTTCCGGCCTTGCGAGCGGCAATCAGCCGGTCGTGATTACCAGCAACGGAGTATCAAGCCCGGCTGCCATGCTGCCCATTCAATAATCGTCTCTCAACAAGGAAGCAAAGTCCGCGCTCCCTTCGAACCAGGCTGTTTCGCCGCCGCAAGCTCGTGGAATGGTGCCGAGCCGGCCTCGACGTCGGGTGTGAACCGTCGAAACTTGCAACTTACCTCGGTCACGTGGATGTCGCGGATACCGAGTGGTATCTCCAGACTAGCCTGTTCCGGAACTCCCTGAACTTGCCACGGAGCGCCTTGGTGAATCGTCAGCCAGGAGCTGAACGATGAGCTGTTCCAGTTTGCAGTCTCTCGTGCAACGTTATTCACTGATGGATTGCACAAACAGCTTGGCGCAAGCCCGTACGCTGTAGCTGCTTACTCGATGCGATCACGGGGCCAGAACTCGATTTGATCGAGGAACACTTGCTTTGGTGCCGGTATTGCCTCAGGCGGGCACATTTGCGCCGGAATCGAGCACCACCTGTCTGAGTGCCGGGAGTGTGCCGACCGCATGCTGGCTATAGAACGCTTCATCCACCTCGTCCGGGCCGGACGGATTCCGAATAACCGCGAAGTACTGCGGTTCAAGGTCTGAGCTTGGCGCCTGCGCACCTCTCAGAAGCCTACCGGTCGAGCGAGGTGAAGCGCTTCTCGGTGATTTCACGGCGCTCGGACTCGAACGAATCGAGTTCCGTGCGGTAACCAAGTTGGCGGGTACACAGATCCGCGGCAATGTTCCGAATCCCTTGCTGCACATAGTCCCGGTTCAAAGGAAGAGATTCGCCGCTGCTTCTCACTCCTCGGACCACCACCTTAACATGCGGATGCTCCGTATTGTGGTGCTCCACCGCCGCCCATTCGAGGTCCGTGCCGAGATGGTTCTCCATCCGTTCGATCAGATCGCGTGTCAGGGTGAGAGATCTACCCGATCACCGAATTCCGGGGAGATGATTAACTTCCAGATTCGCTCATCGCCCGCGGTCTGCCAGTCTTCTAGTTGCCGTGCGATGTTGATCCCTACGCGCTCTCGATCAAATCCTACGGCGTTTGCATCGTTTTCTAACGAAGCGCTCTCACGCCCAACGTAACGGCCATGCGGCTTCCATTGCCCTCAGCCAAGCTCAATCGCCAGGCAAACGAAAGCGGATTGAGTTTTGGCACAGTGCGGCCAAACTGAGAGGGATTTCGGCACAGTTTTGGCACAGTCGAGGCAAAGGATAGGCGAAAACGATGGAACGGCGATTGATCAACTCTTTTAGAATCAGTGGAAGATTGGTCGGGGCGGGGCGATTTGAACGCCCGACCCCCTGCGCCCAAGGCAGGTGCGCTACCAGGCTGCGCTACGCCCCGACATTTTGCTGACTTATTCATTCTAGGACACTTCTCAACTTTTTCCAAACCCGCTTTCTGCTGCTTTCGCTTTCTCTTCGGCCAAGCGTCTCAAAACTGTATCAAAACCTTTCGGCTCGGCTTGACCGCCGATTGCCCTTTAGCAGGTCTTCGCGCCTAATCTACCGTTCGTCTGTGAGCACTTCTTTGAACACATTGACGTCTGGGTGACCCTCGCGTCCGCTGCGCGGCGAGTGCTGGGCCAGGCCGCACATGTGGAGCGGAGGCCCGCAGAGCGGCATAACACACCGTCTTCAGATTCTTGCGGTCCCCGCCGGGGTTTTATCTCTCGGAAACAACCATCTCTGGTAAGGGCAAGCCTCCGGCCTTGGTGCGGATGAAACGCGCCGGTGCGCAGGCCGCCGAAATCTCCGGCTCCCAGCCGCTTCCCGGAAGAGTCAATTACTTCCTTGGCAGCGATCCCGCGAAATGGACCAGCGGCATCGCGACCTACGGAAGAGTCCTGTACAAACAGGTTTTTAAAGGCATCGATCTTGTCTAAACGCCACCATCCCGACGCTTAGCCCGACAACTCCAGTCGCCGGTAACTATTCGGTCACCGCGGTATATCTCGGCGACAACGTTTATTCACCTCTGACTTCGCCCCTGCAAGCCTTGATCACCTAGTAAGGAATGTCAGCCTGCCGCTGTCTCCGGGATGCGTGAAGAACGGATCATCAGATACACTTGTGGGACGCTAGAGCAAGGTGAACAACTTAATGCTGAACAAACTCTCTCTCGCGGCTCCCGCATTCCTGATTCTGGTTTCGTCAGGGTGCGGCCACGGATCAGACGAGGCGATTGCGAAACAAGTGACTCATTTGGGAGTCTACTCCCTGACAACGACCGGGTTGTTGGAGATCACGCAATACGGAGTCACGACGTTCGACCCGATAAGTCAGGAGATTAATTTCAAGTTCGATCAACCGATTGCCCAGGCTGCCGTTCCACTTGGCTTTGTCACCAACATACCCAATGCCGTGATTGCAGAGGCAAAGGTCTTCCTTCTCCCGAGCATCGAAGCGGGACGCTGGCACAGGCATTTTGTCGATGCGGGTGATTCGAAGCCCATACCGTCAAGCGCCGAGGCAATATCCGGCTCAATTTACAAGGTCACGCCTTCCGCACTTCCAGATCCCGCAGCCGGATTCCTGTGTCTGTGGGTGAAGATGCCCGCGGGCACCGAAGATCGCGTGTACGCCATACACCTCAAGTGAATGAACGAGTCGAGACCCTCGACCTGACAACGCTAGTTCTGAGTCTCCGACTGGCCTGACGGGCGTTCCTGCCCGGTCTGTCCGAATGCAATTTCCGTCTTGGGCCAAGTCAATTCCCGTTCTCAATTCCCGAACAATACAGCCACCGCAAACGGGGCCAGTTCTATCGTTGTTCCTGAAAACGGCGTTGAGCGGATTTCGGCCGAGTCCACGACTGCCAGCGTCGCATCGTTCCACGGAGCGCGGAGATGCAATGCTGCCTTACTATTGCGCTTGTTGATCAGCAGCAGCGCGTGGTCCTTCGCGGTCACGAAGGCTTGTGCATCGATGGCTTGGCCGCCTAGCCTCGTCTGCACGAGTTTATCTCCGGGACCCAGGTGATCGTGGATCAGCTTCAGCACCCAGTACCGTGCATTGGGACGTCCGGTGCTGCAATCGATCATGCTGACACTGGGAAACTGCGAAGGATAGCCCACTAACTGGGATTCGCCAACAATATCGATGCCCAGCTTCATCGTCTCCAGGTAAACATGCGCGTAGAGCGAGCCGGAAGCATTCCAGTAGATATCTGGAATGCCCGTCTTCGAGCCCGCCGGATCGCCGGGTAGAATACTGCCGATTTCATCGAGCGTAGTCCGCGTCTCCGGCGACAGACGTTTGCGGATCTGCTCGATGTAGCGTACGGTGTCGATGAATCTTTCGGCCTGATCGAAAAATGTATACTGCCAGTGATCCGGCGTCTCGCCAACTGCCGGCGTGGCGTAGAAGTGATAAGAGATCATGTCGAGCGGCGTGCCGTGCCGATGGTTCTGGTGGTTCAGAAAGTACTCGAAATGTTCCGGGAACCGGCTGGGAAAGGCCAGTCCTAATCCGACGAACTTCGTTTCCGGAGACACCGCATGAATCGCCGCGACGACCGCGTCATAACGCGCGGTGTAGTCCTCCGGCGAGGTCTCGTGTTCAATGTCCGGTTCATTGAAAACCTCCCAATATGGAATTCGGAAATGAAAATCGGACCTGTGCTCCTTGCCTTGGCGATCGGTGAATCCGCCCCTGGTATACCAACTCACCAACCGGGCATAATAGTTCGCTAAGTCCTGTAAGCCGCCCTCACGAAGTTCCTTACCTTGGGTATAACTCCAGAACGCTTCATTTGGATCCTTGGGATAAGTTACTGGCTGAGGAGTTACAAAGAGCCACGCGGGTATGGTACTGAAGTTGAGAATAGTGGAATGACCCTCAGTGGCCTTGAAGAAGTCGACGGTCATGGGATCGATCGCGCCGGTGTCCCAGATGCCAGGCTCGAGTTCCGCTATTGCGAGCCGCGGATAGGGAAGCCATGGAACATATCGGACATAATCGGCGCCCAGGTCCCGCAGCGCCCGGAAGACCTGGTCGTGAACCGGGGAAGAGCGGCTGAGCATCGGGTTGACCACCACCTGCAATGTCGGAGTCGTTCTTGAAACCTGGGAAACGGCGTCCCATTGGATATCGAGCGTCGGCGGCTGTTGGGCACGGAGAAAGAGCTGGGGCGTCAAGAAGAGGAGTAGAACACATGGACGCATAGCTACTCTATATCACTGTGGCGATCGACAGCTCGCAGACAGACTCTTCCGTCGGCGAAAAGTTTGGTGATACTGTCGCGGACTGTGTTACGTTAGCGGATTGAACGCTAAAAGCCGTCCCACAATTGGGCTGTTCAGTATCGGTCTTGAGGCTTACTGGGCCCAGTTTCCCGGGCTCCAGGAACGCCTCCACAGTTACTCTGAACGGGTCGCTCAGAAATTGCAGGCGATGGATGCCAACGTCGTCCATCTGGGCTTGATCGATACTCCCGAGAAGGCCATGCGTGCGGGCCATCAGTTCCGGCAGGCCGATGTCGACCTGATTTTTCTTTACGTCACGACTTACGCCCTTTCGTCGACGGTGCTGCCTGTTGTGCGTCGGGCGAAGGTCCCCGTGATCGTACTGAATCTGGCCCCGGCTGAAGCAATCGATTACGCGGCGTTCAACCGGATAGGCGATCGCACGAAAATGACGGGCGAGTGGCTGGCGTTCTGTCAGGCATGCCCGGTGCCGGAGATTGCCAACGTCTTCACTCGCAGCCGGATTCCGTTCTTCCAGGTGACGGGCCTGCTCGAAAATGATCCGGGGGCATGGCGCGAGATCGAAGAATGGGTTGCGGCCGCGCGCGTCGCCACCGTAATGGAGCACAACCGCATGGGCGTCATGGGCCACTACTACGGTGGCATGCTCGATATCTACACCGACCTGACCCGGCAGTGCGCGACTTTTGGCGGGCACGTCGAGATGATCGAAGTGGATGAACTCGCCGCCTTGCGCTCAGAGTTGACCGACATTGAACTTGCCGCGCGGGTGCGCGAGTTTCGCGCCGTCTTCGAAGTGCAGCCGGATTGTTCCAGCGAAGAACTGGCGCGCGCGGCGCGGACATCGCTGGCGCTCGACCGCCTGGTAGACATCCACGCCCTCGGTTCGCTCGCTTATTTCTACAGCGGGACTGGAAACGCGGCGAATGAGGATGCGATCAGCTCCATTATTCTGGGTAACAGCCTGCTCACGGCACGTGGGATTCCCGTTGCGGGCGAACTGGAGATCAAGAACGTGCAAGCTATGAAAATCATGGACGCCTTCGGCGCAGGGGGATCGTTTACCGAGTTCTACGCGATGGATTTCAAGGATGACGTGGTGTTGATGGGGCACGATGGCCCGGGACATATCGCGATTGCCGAGGGCAAGACCAAGGTCCGGCCGCTGGAAGTGTATCACGGCAAGGTGGGGCGCGGGTTGTCTGTGGAGATGAGCGTGAAACATGGCCCCGTCACCATGCTTTCCGTGGTTGAGACAGTTGATGGGAAGGTGCAGTTGCTGGTGGCCGAAGGCGAGTCGGTGCCGGGCCCGATTCTGGAAATCGGCAACACCAACAGCCGATATCGTTTCCCCGTGGGCCTGCGGGGTTTCGTTAACGAATGGAACCGGCACGGCCCCGCGCATCATTGCGCAGCGGGTGTGGGACACATCGGCGGTAAGTTGCAGAAACTGGGTCAACTCTTAGGAATGGAATGCATTCGCGTTTGTTAAGGGGGCGACGGAGGCCTGCACGCGCGTTATCTGCGTTCATCTGGGTTTATCCCTGCTGTTTTCCGGCGTTCTTGGGTTTGCGGTGGGTTTCTCGGCTCTGGACTGGGTGTAAGAAAGCCTAACGGTTCAGGCTGCGGATATAGATATTGCGAAACGCCACCGGACCGTGATCGCCTTGCAGCATGATGGGATTGCTGGGCGCCTCGGGAATATTCATATGGCTCACGGTTGGCGCCGGCACCTCGACGTTCTCCTGCACATGCGTGTCGTTGAGCAGCACGCGCAGCACTCTGGCGGCGGCTGTCCTTTTTCCACTGGCATCGAAACGAGGTGCTTGAAACCAGATGTGCAGTGACTGCCATTCGCCCGGTGGACGGGAGGCGTTCACGGCGGGAGGCGATCCGCCTGTCCCGTCGTCCTGCTGGTAAACGCCTCCACAGTCTCCCACGGTCAGCGGACCGAAATAGCCCTGGCTGTCGAAGATCTGGACCTCGTAGAGCCCATGAAGATAGACGCCGGAATTGGAGCCGCGGGCGAGCAGGAACTCGACGTACAACTCGAAGCTCCCGAACTTGGCCACGGTGACCAGATTGGCAGTCTTGCCGTCCCGTCCGTTGACGATCCGGTTGCCAGGCTCCGGTTCGGCGACCAGGTGAATCGGATTGAAGACGCGTTTCCAAATCACGCTCCTGGTCGTGAACCACGCGTGGGCGGAACCGTCCACGCTCTGCCAACCCGTCAGATCGGCGCCGTTGAGAAGCGGTCGCCATCCCGGCTGAGAAAGGAATGGCGGATCGCCGTGCGATTCATCCTTGTAGATGTCAGGGAGTTGTTGACTAAAAGTGAAAGGCAAAAAAACGAGCGCGCTGACGAGTGGGAGACGCAAGCGACATTGTACTGTATTTAAACGCCTGCGAAAGTCAGCCTGAAGCTGTGCTACAAGTCCCAGATCATCACGCGAATCGGAGTCGGATTGTACCCGTTGCAGGAGTTGTTCAGTTGCGGGCAGTTGCTGATGAGCACGATCACGTCCATCTCCGCTCTCATTTCCACGTACCGGCCAGTCTCCGCGATGCCTTCGGCGAACTCGAGTTCACCCTCCGGAGTCACGAGGGCGTGGAGGAAGAAATTGACGTTGGGGCTGAGGTCACGCTTATCGATGCTGGTGCGCCAACTGGCCATAGCTGCCAGAAAATTACTGCGGCAGTTATGCAGATGGCGCTTGTCGAGCGAATAGAGGACCTGGTTGCTTTCGGCGGCGCAGGCACCCGTCAGTGTATCGTGCCGGCCGAAGGAGTCGCCGACGATCGTCAGCATCGGACGCCCCAGGTTAGACATGAGCCTGGTGCCCAATGTGAGATAGATGTTGCGCTGCGCGAGAATGGTGTCCTGCGCACTATAGCGCTCGGATGTGTCCCATGCGCTATAGAAAAGCGAATCGACGGACTGGCTGCCGCCCATGGCAACGATACGCAAGATCTGGCCGGTTTTGATTTCATGGATCCACGGCTCCCCGGCTGCGATGATTTCATTATAGGCCGCGGTACCGGCCTTGAGTTTGCCTGCCGGAGAGGTCCTGGAAATAGCGGTTGCGCGCATGGCGATTAGTCTCTTAAAGAAAGTATCGGTCCGTGTTTGTGAAGCCGCGGCCATTTTCAGGACACGCGATGATGCATGGATCGTCGGCTGTTTTTACAGCAGCCTGCCGGATCGCGACCTGGACCGGTACCGGAGCATAGCTGTCCGCTGGATCGAGCGGATGTTGGCCAGTGTCGATGACTACCAGAACATTCATCTCGGCGCGAAGTTCCACGAAATCGCCGGCCTTCGAGTTCCCGGAAATATACGTCAGATTTCCGTCGGAATCGACTTGGACTTTGGTAAAAAAGTTCAAGTTATTGCTGAGGTCGCGCAGGCCGAGACCCCAGTTGGCCAATTCAATCAGGAAGTTGTCGCGAGTATTGCGGTAGAAATCGTTGTGATGCTCCTGGTAACGCTGGTTGCCAAAACGGTCCTGGACTGTCGACGCGGTGCTATGGCCGCCGATCAAGTCATGCCAGCCGCAGGTATCTTCGACGATCGAACAGAGCACCCGGCCCATGTCGGAATAGAGGACAAAGCCTTTGCTGAGATGTCCTATGTGCTGGGCTTTCGCGGTATCCGGCATGTTATAGCGTTCCACCGGGAATTCCGAGTTGTAGAAGACTGCGGGAACATTTGCGCCGTCACCGAGAGCTGTAACGCGCAGAGCCGTACCGCGCTTTAACACGTGGGTCCAACTGGCTCCCGCCGGAACCGTCTCCTCCCACAGCAGACCAGGCAATGTTTTTTCTATCGTCAATTGACGGCTCCTTAATTGAACACACGTCGGCTAGGTCAGACCGATTCATTCGGCGACGAAGCGGGCGATCGAAAATATATTTATCGCGCTTAGGGGATTTGTTTTATGTTATGTCGCGGCGGTGCCAAAGATCACGCCCATGGGGACTTCCCGCACTACGCATACCTGAGGACACTTCATGCAAGTATCATGCCCCAGTAAGCACAAACATTGCAATAATATGCCGATTGATTCTTTTTGTGGAGTCTATCGAATTCTCTTGTATCCTGGGGTTTGCAGCCGTTCCGTAGTGCACGGCGCGCACGAGGATGAAAGGAATAAGGCTATTGCCAAGCGGCTTGACGATCTGGTTCACCGGTCTGAGCGGGGCTGGAAAGACGACTCTTAATCGCGCGGTAGGCGAACGTCTGGCGAGCCATAGCCGCTTCCCGGGATTGCGTATCGAATCCCTCGACGGCGATGTGGTCCGGAAGAAGTTATGCCGTGATCTTGGTTTCAGCAAGAGAGATCGCGACGAGAACATTCGGCGGATCGGCTATGTGGCCGGTTTGCTCACCAGGCACGGCGTCATCGTTCTGGTATCGGCCATCTCACCTTACCGCGCGGTGCGCGACGAAATACGATCTTCCATCGGTTGCTTCGTTGAGGTCTATGTCAACGCGCCCATCGAGACGTGCGAACTGCGTGACGTGAAAGGCTTATACCGCAAAGCTAGAAGTGGGGAATTGACCGGTCTCACAGGCGTCGACGATCCGTATGAGCCACCCCTCCATCCGGAAGTGGAATGCCATACCGATCGGGAGAGGGTGGAAGAGAGCGTGGAGAAAATCATGACTTACCTGGAGGCGCGATTGAGATGCTGATAGACCGGCGGGATTTTCTGAAGGCATCCGCAGCCGCGCCTCTGGCCCAGGTGGCCACCACGGGACGCCAAAATAAGCATCGCGCCGGTCTCACGTGCCGCAGCGGCTTCCCGATCGATTGCCGTCGCTGGACCGGCGCGCGCAGAGCGGAGTCGCATTCGACTGCGCTTATACGACCGCGCCTCTTTGCGTACCGGCGCGTGTCAGCCTCCTGACCGGATGCGGGCCGCACGCATCGCATCCGGCAGAACAGCGCGCCCAAATGGCCGGAGCACGGCTGGTATCGAAGTTAGCGTTCACTTGTGTTCGCATTCATCCCGATTACACAGGCATAAAGCCGTCACACACCTAACTTGGACAAGAATTTGGAACAAGTGAGAGTGAGGTTTCGTTATGCTCGCTGGTACGGTCAGTTATTGGGCGCTTTGGTGTCACAATTATCCCGAGATAGTTGCATACTTCAAGACTTTTCGCGCGTCAGAACCTTCTATGAATAGCGGTACGCAGGAATTCACCGGTTCCGTGGCTCAGCCGTCCGGACAAAAGGGGTTGGTTCAGTTCGGCGTATTCGAACTGAATATGCAAACAGGGGAATTGCGTAAGAGCGGAGTTCGGGTACGGTTGCAGGGCAAACCGTTTCAGATTCTCCAGGCCTTGCTCGAGCGCCCGGGAGAAGTGGTCACTCGCGAAGACTTGCGCAAGCGGCTGTGGCCGGCCGACACGTTCGTCGATTTCGAGAGCGGACTCAATACCGCAGCCAACCGGTTGCGCCTGACCCTCGGCGATTCTGCCGAGAATCCGCGCTACGTTCAAACTTTGTCGCGCACGGGCTACCGCTTCATCGCTTCGGTGACCGAGGCTGCGCCGCGGCCGGAGGTCGAATCCTCGCCCGTCACTCCTACTCTTGCTGTCACTGCGGCAGCACCGGGGGACGTGGCGATGACGCAGGCACCTAACACCGCAAACCGTTGGTTGATCGGGGTTGGTATAGCGTCTCTAACAGTCTTACTTGCCGGAGTTATCTATCTAACGCAACGGAAACCCGTCCAGGAGGCCGCTTTCCGGCAGATTACTTTCAGGCGAGGTTTCGTCGACCAGGCTCGTTTCGCGCCGGATGGACAGACCGTATTGTATGACGCGCATTGGAGCGGTGAACCCTCGACTGTTTTCATGGTGAGTCCGGGAAGTCCGGAATCCCGTTCCCTGGGCTTCAGCGGTTACGAATTGATGTCAGTTTCCAAATCCGGTGAGCTGATTCTCACGAAGAAGCGGTCGTCCTACCGTGTGCCGATGAACGGAGGTTATCCAAAATTATTTCTGGACGGTGTCACGTCATCGGACTGGACTTCCCAAGGGGATATCGCTCTGGTACGCCAGGAGGCCGGACAGGCAAAACTCGAGTTTCCCCGGGGAAGGCCGGTATTTCAAACCGCGGGATATATCAGCCGCTTGCGGGTGTCGCCCGGCGGAGACGCCGTGGCCTTCCTCGAACATCCCATGACCGTGGACGATGGGGGCAATGTGGTATGGGTGGATTCGTCCGGAAACACACACCGCGTATCCGAAGGATGGGCGAGTGAGGATGGCTTGGCATGGTCCCCTGACGGCCGCGAAATTTGGTTTACAGCCAGCCGTAATGGTCTTAATCGTGCCCTATACGCGGCCACTCGAGCCGGCTCAGTACGGCTAGTCGCCGGTATTCCCGGAACCATGACACTGCACGACATTTCTCCCCGAGGCCAAGTCGTCCTGAGCCGCGACACCCTCAGGGAAGTGATGTCGCTGGGCGTGATCAACGGCACATCCGGTCAGGAGCAGGAGAAGGACGTGTCCTGGTTCGACTGGTCTCAACCAGATGACATCTCGCCTGACGGCCGCTACCTGCTCTTCACTGAAGGCGGTGAAGGCGGCGGTAGGGAGTATGCAGTCTACGTGCGGGATCTTTCCACCGGCGCGACAACCAAAATCTCCGACGGCGAAGGCTTTGCTTTCTTGCCAGATAGCAAGTCCGTACTCACGATGTTGCCCCGGGAGAACAACCACTTGAACGTGGTTCCTTTGGGTGCCGGCCAACCGCGCATCATTGACTCGACGGGGAAGGGCTTCTCTTATCAGGGCGCCCAGGTTTTTCCGGACGGCCGCAAACTGCTGGTGAATGGCAGTATGCCGGGGCAGGGTCTCAGGCTTTATACTCAGTCGATCGATGGCGGCCCTTTGACGCCGTTGAACCCCGAGACGACTCTGGATGTGCCCAGGATTTCACCCGACGGTGCGCGCATTGCCGGAACTACCCGGAATCACAAGATCGTGGTGATTCCGGCAACTGGGGGAACTCCCGAAATTCTGCCGATCGACACCATGGCCGCACCGGTGAAGTGGAGTAGCGATGGCACGCG
Organism: Terriglobia bacterium; assembly: GCA_963747535.1. Classification (GTDB taxonomy): domain Bacteria; phylum Acidobacteriota; class Terriglobia; order Bryobacterales; family Bryobacteraceae; genus CAVVFX01. The sequence continues at coordinate 1,097,204 of CAVVFX010000017.1, read as the reverse complement.
GTTGCTGGTCCGGACCGACGACGGCGAAGGATCGGAATGGCTGGAATGGATGGATCTCAAATCCGGGAAAGCCACGCGTTGGCGCAATTTGAAAGGGCCGGATGATGAATGTGAAGGCCTCGGAGCTACCATTATTTCGAACGACGAGAAAACTTATGTATATGCCGCCCACCGGCGGTTGTCGGAGTTGTTCGTGGCGGATGGCTGGCGGTAGGGCGGCTGAATTTAATAGAGCGGCGGATCACCCGGGGGGCGGGTCTTCCAGCGGCGGTGGATCCAGAGCCACTGATCCGGGTGCTCGCGGATGGCTTGTTCGACGGCCTTTTGGATCGCCGCGGTATCGGCTTTTTCGTCGCCGGTAATAGGGACTTCAGGATAGAAGTGCAGAATGTGGCGCTGCTCCTCGTCGGACCAGAAGGCGAAGCCCGGGATGACGGCAGCGCCGCTGCGGGCGGCAATCCTGGCGAAGGTGGTTCCGCTACACGCGGGTTTACCGAAGAAGTCGACGAACGCGCCGTGTTCCGGGACTACGTTCTGGTCGACTAGTATCCCTACTGCCTCGTTATGCCGCAGAGCCTGCATGATGGGCCGGGCAAAGTCGCGCTTACTGATGAGGTGGTTGCCGGAGAGACCACGGCGACACTCCACCCAGGCGTCGAGACGGGGATTGTCCAGACGGCGGACGACTACTCCCATGGGCGCGGACATGATGGCGTGAGCGAACGCACTGAGCTCCCAATTTCCGAGGTGTCCGGTGGCGAAGAGGACGCCTTTGCCGCGAGCCATGGCGATTTCGAAATGCTCGTAGCCCTGGTAGCGAATCCATTGGGCGACGGTGTCGCAATTGATGGTGGGGAAACGGGCAATGGCCAGGAGGACGCGCCCGATGGAGCGGAAGATCCCGTCGATGAGCACTTCGCGTTCGTGCGCCGGTTTCTCCGGGAAGGCCATGGCGAGATTGGCTCTTGCTACGCACCGGAGGCGGGGTACGGCACGGTCGAGAGTTTTGGTATAGAGACCGGCGAGGCGTTTGGCGAGCGGCAGTGGCGTGAGTTCGAGCGATCTGAAGAGCAGCATCGCGCCGAGGTACTCGAGGGTATGCCGCAATTACTCTATCCAACCCCCGCCAAGCAACAGGTCGCCCTGATAGAAAACTGCGGCCTGGCCAGGTGTCACGGCGCGCTGGGGTTCGTCGAAATGGACTTCGACATTGTCGCCGATTGGCGAGATCGTCGCGGGAGCGGCCTGATGCCGATGGCGGATTTTGACTTCGGCTCTCACCGGTGCGCAAAGTCCTGGCCAGGAGACCCAGTTGACGTTGCGCGCGATGAGCGTGGCGCGCAGCAAGTGAGCATTCGAGCCGACGGTCACGCGCTGCGACGCCGGATCTGTCGAGATGACATACAGTGGTTCGCCCTTAGCGACGCCGAGGCCCTTGCGCTGGCCGACGGTGAAGTGATGAACGCCGTCATGCTCGGCAATCTTCTCGCCGGTGACAGTCACAAGGTCGCCGTGGGTGGCTTCGCGCGGCCTGCCCTTTTCGCGCAGATACGCGTCCATGAACGCGGCGTAATCGCCGTTAGGGACGAAGCAGATCTCGAAGCTCTCGCCCTTATCCGCGATGGCCAGGTCCATTTCACGGGCGATATTACGCACGTCCGGCTTGAGACGATCGCCCAACGGGAAAATCGTGCGGGCGAGTTGCGGCTGCGTCAGTCCGAAGAGGAAGAAGGTCTGGTCCTTCGCTGGATCGGCGGCGCGGCGGAGTTCGTAGCGGCCCGAAGCGGCATTGTAATCGACACGCGCGTAATGGCCGGTTGCGATCTTAGGCGCCCCAACGGAATCGGCCATTTCGAGAAACCTGTCGAACTTGATGAAGTTGTTGCACAGAGTGCACGGGATGGGCGTGCGGCCGGCGAGATACTCGTTCACGAACGGCTCGACGACTTCGTGCTCGAACTGCTCTTCGAAATTGACGACGTAATACGGGATGCCGAGCTGCGCGGCGACCCGCCGGGCATCGTAGACATCGTCAAGCGAGCAGCAGCGTCCAGACGCGTTTTCGGTGGCAATCTCCGGAAGACGGCGCTGGTTCCAGAGCTGCATTGTCATCCCGATGACGCGATGCCCTTCGCGAATCAGCATGCCTGCCACTGTGGAACTATCGACGCCGCCGGACATGGCGACCAGAATGGTTTCAGGCATTGGTGCTTGCGACCCACCCTTCTCGTGACTTACGACCCTCAGGAGAGATGCGGCGAAGATGCGTGACGCTGTCGACGATGGCGTCGACCAGGGCATCTACCTGTTCGATGGTGTTGGACGCGCCGAGCGAAATGCGGATCGAGGACCGCGCCTCGCGGTCGCTCAAGCCGATTGCGCGGAGCACGTGAGAGGGTTCGACGGCGCCGCTGGAGCACGCCGAACCGCTGGAAATCGCGAAGCCGCGCAGGTCGAGCGAAATGACCAACGGCTCCCCTTCGATGAAATCGAAACCGATGTTGCTGGTGTTGGGAATCCGGGGACTCGCGGCGCCGTTGATTCGCGCGAATGGCACGCGATCAAGGATGGCCTGCTCCAGGTGGTCGCGAAGCGCAGCGAGGTCGGTGCCTGGGAGATTCGCAGCAGCTACTCCCATGGCGCTGAACACGGGAACGTTTTCAGTGCCGGCACGGCGTTCGCGTTCGTGATGGCCGCCGAAGAGAATCGGCGAAAGCGGCGTGCCTTTGCGGACATAGAGGGCGCCAGCGCCTTTGGGCCCGTAGAACTTGTGCGCGCTGATGGAATAGAGGTCCACGCCGAGGTCGTGGACTGCCGTAGGAATGCGTCCGGCAGCCTGCACCCCATCGCTATGGAACAGGACGCCGGCTTCTCGCGCGATTGCGGCAATGTCGCGAATGGGCTGAATGGTGCCGAGTTCGTTGTTGGCGTGCATGATGGTGATCAGGGCGGTATCGTGACGCAGGGCGCGGCGGACGTCGTCAGGATCGACGACACCGGAGGATCCTACGGAAAGATAGGTCACCGCAACACCTTCCCGCTCCAATTGGGCGCAGGTATTGAGCACCGCGGGATGCTCGATGGCGCTCGCGATCACGTGCCGCGTAGGAAGGCCGGAAGCGTGAACCGTACCCAGGATCGCGAGGTTGTCGGCTTCGGTGCCACCACTCAAGAAAACGATTTCTTTCTCACCGGCCCCGAGAAGGCCGGCTACGCGGCGGCGGGCGGTTTCCAGGCGCTCTTTCGCTTGCTGGCCGAAATAGTGAATACTGGATGCATTACCGTACACTTCAGCCAGACAGGTTCTGATCTCGTCGAGAACCAGCGGCGCGACCGGTGTGGTCGCGTTATGGTCGAAGTAAATATGCTGCATCTGACTTAGGCTGCTTTCCCTATTTTAACAATGGCAATCCGCAATCCAGTAATTACGCTCATGACCGATTTTGGCCTTCGCGACCACTATGTGGCGGCGATGAAAGGAGTGATGCTGAGCCTCTGTCCGGAAGCCAGGATCATTGATGTAACCCACGAGGTGAGTTCGTACGAAGTTGCCGAGGCCGCTTTCTTATTATCGCAGACGTGGAGCTATTTTCCGAAAAGGACGGTGCATGTGGTGGTGGTTGATCCGGGGGTGGGCAGCATGCGCCGGCCGATCCTCGCGGAAACGGACGGGCACCGCTTCATCGCGCCGGATAACGGAGTTCTGACGCCGTTGTTGACACGGGAGGGATGCAAAGTCCGGCATATTACTGCGGAGCAATACTTCCGTGACACGGTAAGTCAAACCTTCCACGGACGCGACATCTTCGCACCGGTGGCGGCGCACGTGGCATCCGGCGTGACCGCGGCCAAACTGGGTCCGCGAATCGATAACTATCTGCGGCTGACGTTGGAGCGGCCCAACCGGACGGCGCGGCGCGGATGGACCGGCGCGATTATGCATGTCGATCACTTCGGCAATATCATCACCAACTTCCCGATCGTGGATTTTCCGCATATCGAACATCAGCCGTTCGAAGTGACGGTGGGGTTCCGGACGGTAGAGAAGCTGGCGCGTAGTTATGCGGAAATGCCGCCGGGTGAGTTATTCGCGATTGTAGGAAGTTCGGGGTACCTGGAGATCTCCGCGAACCAGGAGTCGGCCGCGAAGATGCTGGGCTGCGAGACCGGCGCGCCTGTGGAGATACGATTCTTGTAGACCTGGATGAAAACTATCTTCGCTCTGCTCCTGCTCGCGTTGCCGATGTTCGCCCAAGAGCCTCTCCGGTTGGTGATCGCCGGAGACTCAACTGTCTCGGAGTATCCCGCGACGACCCAGCAGCGAGGCTGGGGCCAGTACATCCAGGATTATTTCCGCGACTCCGTGCGCGTCTTCAACCTGGCAAAGAGTGGCCGGAGCACTAAAACCTTCCTTAATGAGGGACTCTGGGCGAAGGCGCTGGCGCTCAAACCCGACATCCTGCTGATTCAATTCGGACACAACGACTCGCATGATCCGAAGATGCCCGAAGCCACGGACGCCGCTACCGATTATTCGAACTACTTGCGGCAGTTCGTCACCGAAGCTCGCGAGACGGGAGCGACTCCGATCCTGATTACTCCGGTGCAGCGCAGGACGAAGGTGGACACACTGCTTCCTTACGCCGAGGCCATGCGGAAAGTCGCTGCGGAGGAACACGCGGAACTGATCGACCTGCACGCATCGAGCGGCCAGCTCTACCGCGATCTGGGAGAAGGCGGCGCCGAGGAACTGGCCGCCAACGACCATGACCAGACGCACTTCAACGAGAAAGGCGCCCGTGCCATCGCTGCCTTAGTCATGAAAGAGCTGACGGAACTGGAACCGCGTTTGAAAGATCGCCTGCGATGAAGAACCTCACCTCGCGATGGTTGTGCCCCGTGGTATTGGCGTTCGGCTGCCTGCCAGTGGCCTTTGGCTCACGCAGACATGCCCTACAGTTGCTTGGCGGTGAAGGTACGATAACCCTGGACCGGGGAGAAATCAAGGTTCAGATCTCCGCATCGCGCTGCTTCGTGTGGGCAAAGATCGACTAGCCGGAAGAGTATAGCTGCGCCTGTGACTTGTGGCATCCTGGTAAGTTAATCGAAGCAAACAATCAGGAGGATAAACAAGTGAGACTGTATGTAAGTGCTGCATTAACGACACTGATAGCAGTGCCATTATTATTCGCGGATCAGGTGGTATTAGACAACGGCGATCGAGTCACGGGAAAAATTACGAAGAAAGATGGCGACTCGATCACAATTACCAGCGATCTGATGGGCGCCGTTACTATCAAGTGGGCGCACGTGAAGTCGGCGGTGACGGACGCGCCGGTAACCGTGGTGCTGGCCGGCGGGAAAACCGTGGAGGGAAAGCTGGCGACATCCGGAGACCAGGTGGAGGTGGGCGGCCAGACGGCGCCGCTGCCTTCGGTTACTACGGTTCGCAACGCGGCAGAGCAGGCCAAGTACGAACGTTTTCTGCACCCGCCGATCTATGATCTGTGGGCGGGCTATTACGATTTGGGCATTGCGGACACTTCGGGCAACTCCGAGTCGCTGTCGATTACCAATGCGATAACGGCAGCCCGGGTCACGAATAAGGACAAGATCTCCATCTATGTGAACCAGATCTACGCGAAGGGTCTGGTCGGCACCACGGAGGGTGTGACTGCGAACGCATTTCGCGGAGGATGGGCTTACCAGCGCAACATGAGCAAGCGTACGTTTGTGTCGGCCTTCGACGATTACGCAACCGATAAGTTTCAGAACCTGAGATTCCGGGGGGTCTTCGGCGGCGGTCTGGGCTTCCATGCGAAGGCGAGCGACCGGACCAAACTCGACCTGGCGGCCGGCTTTAACCTGAACCACGAGTCCTACAGTGTGAACCTTGCGCCGGCAGGATCTCCGCCGTTTATGTCGCGTAACTCGGGAGAGGCGTATTGGGGCGACGATCTTATATTCAAGGTCAACAAACTAAGCACTCTGACGCAATCGTTCCGCATGTTCAACAACGTGAGCGATACCGGCCAGTATCGCGTCAATTTCGATCTCGGAATGGTGACCAAGATCTCCAGGTGGCTTTCGTGGCAACTGACCGCCAGCGATCGCTATATCACGAATCCGGCGCCGGGACGGAAGACCAATGACCTGCTGGTTTCGTCGGGTATCCGGGTGACGTTTACGCAGGTACCGCAGTAAGGACGGCGGGAGTACCGCAACCGCAGGACTCGCGGATAATCAGTTCGGTATCGAGCACCACGCGCTGGGGCGGACCTTTCTTTCCGGCGAGCCGCTCGAAGAGCATCTGTGCCGCGCGACGTCCCATTTCTTCTCCGGGCTGGCGAACCACCGTCAGTCCGGGCTTGACCAGTCCGGCCCATCTGAAGTCTTCAAAGCCGGCGAGAGCGACATCGCCGGGGATCTCGAGACCGAGGCTGGCCGCGGCCTCCATGATTCCGTGGAGGACCAGTGTGTTGGAACTGAATATGGCGGTCGGGGGCCGGTTCATGGATAGCACGTCGTGAGCCAGTTGTCGAGCGTCCGCCGGACCGGAGGCGCCGGCGCGAACGAGGCACTCGAAACCCGCTTCCTGCATGGCGCGGGTGTAGCCCTCGATGCGCTCGCGGATTGTATAGAGGCGCTCGCCGTAGCCGACAAAAGCGATGCGATGATGTCCGTGGCCTATGAGATGGCGAGTCACGTTGTAGGCCGCTTCGTGATTCTCTATGAGGACGCAATCGGTCTTGAAGCCGGAGATGGGGCGATCGATGGCGACCGTCGGGATTCTGGCGAGCCGGGTGGTGAGCGTGGTTCGCTTGGACCGATAGGTTGAGACGAGCAGCAAACCGTCAACGCGATGGGCCTGCAGCGCCGCGACCTGACGCTCCTCCAACAGACAGTCTTCGTCGCTGGCCACCAGGATCGGAACATAGTTCTGCTTGCGGGCTTCCATCTCGACCCCGTGGGCACAACTGGCCCAGAAGGGATCCGCGACGTTGGTGGTGACCAGCCCGATTACGCCCGACCGTTGACCGCGCAGGCTCCGCGCTACATGGTTGGGCTCGTATCCCAGCCGCTTGATGGCTTCGCGCACACGCTGGGCCGTCGCATCGCTGAACTTCCTGCCCGGCACTCCGTTAATGACGCGTGACACGGTCATCAGACCTACGCCAGCTTCACGGGCGACGTCTTTGATTGTTACAGTTGCTCCCCGTCTCGACACGACGGTCATTCTAACAGCGATTGGGAGGGCGCGGGGCGGCGAATGGTTAATGGCCTCCGAGCGGCTGCTGCGCAGCCGGACAGACCACGAAAGACGATGGTCTGCCCCACGGGCTTAAGGGTGGGCTGGTGGTGCTGACGAGAGGCTGATCAGGTTGGCGAGGAGCTGATAGGCTCCGGGGGTGCCGGCGGGCAGTTGACGCCATAGGCCGAGTCCGAGATAGAGCCACCGGCCTTTGCCGTATCTCGCTTCGACGAAGGAGCCGCGTTTCTCGCCCGGATTGTCCTTAAATGAATCCACCATGGAAACCAGATCGACGTATTTCGGATCTTTTTCTCCCAGAAAATAGAGACCGCGCTCCTGCACCCAGCCGGCCCAGGTCGCGGGCCCGATCCGGTTGGGGTAATTGAATACCGGATGAGACGCCGCCAGCACTTTGACGGGAACGGTCTCATCGCAGACGCGATTCCCGCTGACCTCCGCGGGGAAGGGACCGTATTGCGCCTGGTTGAACTCCATTTTGTTGTACTGCACGATAACCGTTCCACCGCGCTCCACGTAGTCGAGGAGCCGGTGATTGTAGGCGCGCAAGTCCTTGCGAGCTTCATAGGCGCGGACCCCGGTGATGATCACGCCGTACTTCGACAGGTCGCCCCAAGCCAGTTCGTCCTGGTCGATGAACGAGAGCTTCGCACCCAACTGTTCGATGGCCGGAGGCACCTGATCGCCGGCACCGACAATGTAGCCGACGTTGACATTGGCCGTGGTCTTTACGTCGACGACTTTGAGCGCGGTCTCGGCCGGCTTGATATCCTGGCGGCGTTCGACGTGCGGATAGTCGATTTCGTAATAGCCGTTCGAGAACGTGGCGTTTTCCGATTTCACTACGGCACGCAAGGTGTAATCGCCGAGCTTCACCTGCAGAGGAGCGGTCACCTGGAAACGCGCCGAGAGCGATTCATCCTCGTGCGCGAACTTGAGCGGAACGCTGGCGGGCACAGACTTCCAGCCCTGCGGGAGTTCAACGGCCACACTGGCCTGCGCAACTCCCTTGGTTCCGTTCGTGACCGTGACATACACCTCACGCTGAACCGGTTTGACGGCTGGGCTGCGGACAGGAGCCGGGATCACCACCAGCGGCGGGGTGACCTTCACGGAGAAGGCCGGCACGACGTTCATCTCCATCCGCTTGTCGCCGGTGTAGATGTCCTTCACATAACGGAATTGAACCGGGACATCCCTGGCGACTTCGACGTCGCCCGCTTTCAGATGGAAAGTGACACGGAACGGCGTGGGACGAAAGGGAAGGCCAAACGGCACATCCGGCGCGTAAATATTGATCGCGGAGTTCTCCGGCTTCTTCCAGTAATCGTCCGTGAAGTAGGGCGTGGTGAGCTCGGCGTTCTTAGGAACGTGCGCGTCGGCGGTGCAGGTATAGACGCCGTCTTTCTTCACGGGTCCGGGCGGGCAGGCGGCCTTTACGTCGAGGCCGGCGATGGCGAGGCTGGTGACGGCGACTTCGGACGGGCCGCGATTCACGGCGAGCACCGAGACTTTGACCGGCTGTCCGGCGACCACGAGTCCGTCGTCGGCGATGGCGTCGAAGGTTACGCCATGCGCGGCTAGCACAGCGTCTTCGTAATCGCGTTCCTTGATCTTTAGGCGGAAATCGATTTCATAGCGCGCGGAGTCGCTGAGAGCGAGGCTGGCGAGTTGCGCCCGAAGCGCTCGTACGGCCGCGAGACCGGCCTCAGTGGGAGCCGCGGTGCCGGCGTCGTTGCCGGACTCGAAGGCTTTCTGCGCCTGGCGGGCGTGATCCACAATGGCGGCGAGCCCGGCTGCCAGAGCTTCAGGAGGGTTGGGTCCGGCGTACTGCACGAGGGATTGCAGGGTGGTTTCCACGCCGTCGAACAGGGAGTTTTCATCTTTGTCCTTTTGCCCGGGAAGGGTGCTGTCGACGAGTTGATAGCCGGTCGCGCCACGACCGCCGCGTCCGCCGCCGAGTCCCGGCAAGGGCGGGAGTCCTCCCATCCCCTGACATTTGTGATTGCTGCGGGCGTCGGAGCCGATCTCGGCGTAAGTGCGTCCGAGCAGCGGGTCATAATGCGCGGTATCGACTCGGGTCAACTTGATCGCGGGTGCGGCGGGACGCTCGGGAGGAGGTGGCGGAGGGGCGCCCTGACCGCGACGAGCACCGGGCCCACGGCCAGCGGGACCGCCTGTGGGAGGGCCTCCGAAGCCGCCTGTGAAGTAGAGTTTTCTCGCCTGCCAGGGGCGAAGGCCGGCCTGGAGCTGTTCGGGAAATTGGGTGGGATCTCCGGCAGCCTTATAAGCTTCGCGGGTGAGGATGGTGGTGGCTTCGTGGGCCCGGTCGCCACCGCGGCCCTGGATATTCATGGTGAGCACGACGTCCGGGCGGAAGGTGCGGATGAGGCGGACGAAATCGCCGACGATCTCGGCGCGGCCCCATTTGTTGATGACTTCCTGCGGGTCGAAGGAATAGCCGAAGTCGATGGCGCGGGTGAAGTACTGCTCGGCGCCATCCAGGCGGTGGGCGGACATCAGTTCGGAGGTCCGGAGCACGCCCATATCGTGGAACAGTTCGGGGCCGATTTCATTTTGGCCGCCTTCGCCGCGGGTGGTTTGCACGCAGATGGAACGGAATCCCATGCCATGCGTGAACATGGCGTAAAGGGCATTGTGCTCGTCGTCGGGGTGTGCGGCGACTTGCAGGAAGGTTCCAGAGACGGTGAGTTTGCGGAGCGCGAGGCCGAGGGCTACGTGGCCGCTGTCCTGGGCGACCAGCGGGAAGTTCATGCGATTCTGCGCCAGGATGTAGAGATTGCACGGCGCCGTGGCGAGGATGGCGAGGCAGATGCTGACCGCGATAGTGAGGAGACGTCTCATATTTGGGTCCCTTCCGGAAGGGGTGGAGTGAAGTTTATTCTATGCATGGCGGGGAGGGGGTTCGCAAGCGGCGGGCAACAAAGCAGCAAGGAAAGGCGCAGATGGCTGGGGGCTTGTTTTGGACGGCGGTAAGGTCTTGTGCATTTTTGTGCAGAATTGGCGGTTTTTTGCACGGTTGGGCGTGGGTGAAGAGCCGCAGTTGAAGGTCGTATTGGCGTATCTGCGGTTGCCGGCGACAGGGCGCGGTTCGCGGAAAGATAAAGATAACGTAAAGTGGGTTCAATGGTAAAAATTATGTTTTTGGTGCTTCGTTCGGGCTGGCGGCTCGATCTCGTGGGGGCTCTCCTGGATGATAAAGAAAACATCAACTGGGTTTGTTCGTGTAAGAAGGCATGCTGAGGAGCGCACGGTTGAAATGACGAACTGGCGGGCCTGTCCGGTCGATATTTGTCGGTTAGTGCGGAGAATTCTTTGTTTTCTACGTGGGCGGCGATGGCGCGGAATTTACGATGGACGGAGGGCAAGAGTTGGTGACAGATTTGTGGATTTGTCGCGTTTTTTCCTGCTTGCGCTGCCAATGATGTTTTACGAAACGAACCCAAATTGCGCACTTTTTCCCTCCTGTTTCCAGGATAGCTGGCGTCAGATGATGGGAAATGGTCATCGCCTGTAGGCTGTTGATTCTGCAAGACTGAGTTTGGCATTGGTGGCGTGATGGCGGTTGGGCTGGTAGGTGCGCCCGGTGAGAGAGTGTAGCGTCCGCGTCGTGAACGGGGGGCCGTGTGATCTACGGTTGCCCGCTGCGATCTCGCGGGTTCCGGCGACGGATCTCGTACGCCAACGCCCGATGCATCTGGTTGTCCGGAACTGAGGTAATTGCGGGGACGTCCGGGAACCTCTTCTCCACCTCTGTCGCGTAGGCATCGAGGACGGCCTGGGCCTCCGCGGATTGCATCGCGAAAAGCTGGCCGATTGCCCATCTCATGGTCCGCTCGTCCTGACGGGTCGCGTCGAGCCGGAGGGCCGTGCCCAGCGCCTTTGCCCTGTCGGGGTCGCGATTCACAATGTCCATGCGAGCCTGGCAAAATGCAGCCTGGTCGTCGCCGCGCGCGCCGGAATAGACGCGCTTAATGAACTGGGTGATCATCTCCGTTGAGCCTTCGCTTCCGCGGTTGCACAGTTCCTCCTCCGCCCAAAGGGCTGTGTAGCCGTTGGTAGGGTTGGTGAGTTCCGCCTCAAGAAACGCAATCTGTTGTTGGGGGTCGGTCACGCCTATGAGGAGCGCCTGCCGGAGCGCGAGCTTCGAATGTGGGTATAGTGACTGGCTGTCGTCGGCGCCCATTTTCTCGGGAGTCATAGCTGAAAGGTACTCGATTGCTTCCGGCAGCGCGGACCGGCCAATCAGCTCAAGCGCGTATATGCGAAGGGAGACCATCGGGGGGGTGAAAGGAAGTTGGTCCGTGAAGTAGGCCTGCAACCCGGCGCGGCGACCGGCTCCTTCTATGACGTCGTCCGGCTTGCCCTCCGCGACGTCCTCCATGACCTCCAGCGCCTCGGCCCGTGATTTGCCGTGGATTGCGGCATCGTAGGCTTGGTAGAGCGCCGCTCTCTGGGCGGGGGCGATGAGCGTCTCAGCAAGGCCCGCCTGCGCCAGCACCAACGCGGCCACTGCTTTATTGTGTCGCATAGTATCCCAAAGTCTCACTTTCGTGAAGAATAAAGGAAAGCACTAACTGGGTTCTTCTTTGAAATGTCGGCTTTGTGCCTCGCGCGCAGTGGCCGGGCTTGTCTCGCGTTTGGCGCGCGGCTGATGAAGCGCGCCTGCCCGCCTCCGCTTTTCGTCGCGGCGCTGTTGGGTCAACGCGCTTATGCACTGGGTCTTCAGCTGGGCGGGGCACTTGTCGGAGGCGAGTCGCGCCGCGCGGATCAGGTTTTCCGCCCTCATTTTGTCCGCGGCCTCGTGGCTGGCCTCAGCCAGGATGCTGACGGCCTCTGCCATGTTCCTACGGCATATAGACTGCAATGCGAGAACCGCGTTGTCGCGAGCAGTACCAGGCCTGTCCTCGGTCGCGAGCCTATTGACCAGGTAGACGATAGCTGGCCGTCCGATTTCAAAGAGTGCGTCGACCGCCGGAAACGCGCCGGATCGGCCGAGTCCGAGCCTGACCCGGAAGTTCCTTTCGTGCGAGAAGTCGCGAATCTGATAGTCCACGTATTGAACGAGAATCTCCGCTGCTGGGACGTACCGTTTGTCCCCGATCTGGTCCATCGAGTATGAGACACATCGGTCTTCAACCGAGGCACGCGGTTGGGCCAGGTATTTCGCGCATTCCTCGACGCTCTTCCCTTCCAGTTCCGCGCAGTCCTGGACCGCAAATCCAATCTCCGCAGTAGTCGCGACCGCACATAGGGCGATCGCCTGCATAGTAAACGTCATTGGTGTATCCTTATCGCTGCTGTCCTAGCATCACGTCAACACTTCCACCAAAACGTCTGGGTAAACCGTGGAGGATGCGGCAAAACATTAATCTGGGAGGTGCACTGTTTCCAGTCACACTGCGCACGTCCTTGAATCCAAGCGGGTTTGATATATGGTATCCCCGGCGTGCCCGCACGCGACTGGTTGAGTTGCTCAGGTTGGAGTCGGAGACGGTCGTGCCGGTCACCGCATCGGCGCGGAATGTTGTCAGTCGCTTCGGGGCTGCCTGACCTCCCATGGCTATTTCTGGCTTCGTTCCGGGGCGGCGCGACGAATCTCTTCGGCGAAGCCACGGTGCATATAGCTCTCCGGGGTAAGCACCGTCGAGGCGGCGGGAGGGAATCGCTGTGCCACTTCGGCCACGTATCGGTCGAGGACCGCCTCGGCGTCGGGGCTCCGAAACGCGAATAGCTGCTCGATCGCCCAACGCATAATCCTTTCGTCCGAGGCCTTCGCGTCGGCCCGTAGGACAGATCCGATGGCAGTGGCCGGGTCGGGATTGCTGTTGATGATCTCCATGCGTCTCCGGCAAAACGCCACGTTCGCGTCTCCACGCGGAGATGGTTCCAGCCGCATTATGAATGTCTCAATCAGTTCCATCGATCGCATGCTGCCCCTATTGCAGAGCTCTTCCTGTGCCCAAAGGGCTACCTGTCCGACCCGAGCCGAGGTGAGCTGTAATTCGAGAAAGGCGATCTGCTGATTAGGGTCCGTCTCGCGGCGCAAGAGCGCTTTGTGAAGCGCCACCTTGGAGGCCGGGTAAACACTCCGGCTGTCGTCCTCGCCAACGCTCTGCGGGGTTGTCGCGGAAAGATAATCGAGGGCTTCCGGCAGCCCGGTCCTGCCGATCATTTCCATGGCAAAGACCCGCACGGAGTAATCGGTCTCTCTGAATGAGGGCACATCCGCGAACTGCGCCCGTAGTCCGGCGCGCGTCGCAGCCGCGAGAATGGCCTCCGTCGGCTTGCCGTCCGCCACAGCTTCCATAGTTTCTAGAGCGGCGGGATCGCCACGCATCGCCGCGTTAGAGGCTTCGTAAAGGAGTCTCGTCGGGCGAGGGTCGCTGATCGTTTCCGCACAGCAGAACTGGCCGAACGCCAGAATTACGATCGTTGTCATATGTCGCATCGTATCTCCACTTTATCTTTTCGGGTGATCGCCGCCCAGGGTCACGGCCCGAGCACGGAGGCCACCCAAGCGTACGCGTCTTGCTCGATTGCCCAGCTAACGTAGGTGATGTTGCCGGGGTTACTCGGATTGGCGGGGTTGAGTGGGTCTGGGTTTGTGTCCCCTTGGTAGCTCCCCGGAATAAGCATCGGGCTGCCGAACGGGTTGCAAACGGTCCGGTTCTCCTCCGAGTCAATGATCGTTGATGCGTCTGGCAGGTTCGGGGGCATACTGTAGATTAGATAGTCGCCGTCCGTGTCGTTGAACATACCGAGGAATCCCTGGTACGTATGCCTACCCTCGTGGATGAAGGTTCCGGTGAAGTATTTTGGGATAGAGTACCCGCAGCCTACGCCAGTCCGGTTGTCATTCCTCATCTGGTATCCCGCGTAAGGATTGATCACGATAGGCACGGTGTTCTGGTGCGGAATTGCGAGGACCGTCTCGCCTGCAACCACAGTCCCCGGCGGCGCATTCGAGCTCGTCAGGGCGGCTACACTGTAGGACTGAACGTGCGCAAGGATAGTGGCGACATCTCCCGCCGAGTAATTGGTGAATATGTCCCGCGCGCGCGCCGCCACCCAGTCGTAGGTACCGCTCGTCGCGTGGGCGGTGTCGATAGTATTGGTCGCGATCCACTGCGGAACTGGAAGAGAGCCCCCGTAGGCGACGTAGTCGCCTGGGATGATAAGGCCCTGAACATTTCTCGTGGTAATCTTCGCCTGATTCGGCGGGTTCCGTCCGTCAGGGGAGGCGGCCACGGATTTCGCAACGAACGTGGTCGATCCGCCGGCGCTCGGCGGGATCGCGACGGTCTCCGGCAATCCTGTACTGCCTACGTTGTAGACGGTAATGTAGCCGGGAGCGGAGTTGTCCTCGTAGAGATTCACAACTCCGCTCCAGTCGCTGATCGGAGTACCGTCCGCCTGGACGGCCGTTACCTTGATCGTCGTGTTCTCCGAGTAGTTCCCATCAGCGCTTATAACAGTCGGGCTCGTCGGGTTTGCCATCTCGAGATGCATCAGGGGCTGCGTTGGATTGGCGCCGGTCTGTTGGTTACTCGACTTGGACGTTGTCTGTCCTCCGGCCTGGAAGAACCCGTTTCCGAGGCCGTTGACGCCGTTCGAGATGACCATCACGTCGTAAGAGGTCCCTGCGTTCTGTCCGGCTGTTAACCACGCGGTGATGTATCCCGGACTCCACGTGTCTATACTGGACCCAATCTGGCCGTCGCAGGCGGGGCTGCTCGCGCTGCACGTCGTGCCAGTCGGACAGAACGCGAGCTGGCCCGACGCTCCGAAATTGGCTCCCGTGATGACTAGCAGGACGGTGCCATGCTTAGTCGTGGGGTCGCCCTTGTCGCCTGCGTAGAGGACTTCTGACGTCCCGGCGCTGGATATCGAAGGGGTGGCGTCGTAGACCTGGAGCACTTGCAGGTTACCGAGGTCGCCGATCGCGAGCGGCACCCATGGGCTAAAGTCGGAGGTGTTATCCTCATTCTGATCTTGCGGCACCCAGTTGCAAGTCACGGTGCGGAGGCCCGACGCCGCGGTCTCGTTGGCCTGGAATGTGACGGTGAACCCGCCATCTCCATATGCGTCGGGCCACGAAGGCACCGCCGTCACGCCCGGCCCGGCCGATCCCGCGGAACAGCCTTGTCCGAGCGTGAAATTGTACCCACTTCCGACATTGGGATAGAAGGTATAGGATACCGGCATGCCGTTATTCAGGATCGTAGCAGGGGTCCCGTTCGGGTCCGGCTCCAAAACCGCTAAGCTAGGGGCTATGTCGCCGCCGCCGGAGCCGTGGCACTGTGAGGTATAGGAATAGTCGAGGTTTTGCCATGCGCCGTTGATGAGTGAGCCGAGCCTTACCCAGATCTGACTGCCGTCTCCTGGGAGGCTCACCGGCTGTTTGAATTGCGTGGTCGACGGGGCGAGACTTGTGCTCCCGAAGTCCGTTCCTCCTGGCGAGCGGCCGACGGACAGGTTGATTTGCGATGCCTTGACCGCCGCAGTCCAGGTATAGATCGGGTAGAACAAGGGGAGGGTTGGGGAGTTCCCGGGCGAAGGCTGGGGTAGGAGCATCGTGGCAGGGGCTGCGGCGCCGGGCGGGTTCACCGTGAGGGACGCTGTGGTTTGCGCGCTCGTGTTGCCGCTGTTTCCCGTAACGATAACAGGGTACACGGTTGTGGCCGTGACTGCCGGGGGCGTGACGATCAGAGCGGTTGCGCCGGGGCCGGTCACGGTTGAGGGAGCGAAGGAGTAGCTTCCCGCCGGCAGACCGGTTGCCGAGAATGTGACGTTGCCCGTGAAGGCGCTGGAGGCATTCACGTTGATCTGGAAAGTCGCTCCGCCCGAGGCATTCGTGCTCTGGCTGCTTGGGGAGGACGTGAGCGTGAACGTGGTGCCTGGGTTGGGCAGGACGTTGGCCAATATGGTGAGCACCGCCTGGCTGTTAGCAAGGATTGTGATGGGGATCGGGTTGGCTGTCGGCAACGCGGAGAAGGTCCACTGAACCGTGATCGGCGCGGTTGTTTGCGCAGCGTTGACGTTGATCGACCCCTGGACGGTGACGTTCGTCGTTGGCGTCGTGAAGGTAACGTTGCCGCTGAATTCGTTGACCTGATTGATTTGCAGGCTCACGGGCGTCGCGGTCGAGTTGGCGTAGAGGGTGATCGGCGCTGCCGGGCCGCTCACGGTGAATGTGCCCGCGGCCGTCAGCTGCACCGGGACGTAGAGCGAGAGTGTTCCGTTTGGGGCGAAAAACCCGTTGCTCGCGTCGACTTCGCAGTCGTACACGTTCGTGGAGTTGTTCAGGTTGGAGCCGGAGACGATCGTGCCGGTCACCGTCTGGCTGGGGTTAGCTGCGGTGAGTGTCACCGAGGAGGGGAACGAAGCTGAGCCTCCCCAGCACGTCGGATTCGCGGGAACCGAGAGCCCAAAGGTACCGGTAAAGCCGTTGACCGCAGTAACGGTTTGGGTGAAGGTGACGGTTCGGCTCGACGAGACAATCACCGGGGACGGGGATGGCGAGCTCATCGTGACCGCCGGAGGCCCGGTTACCGTGACTTGAACCGTGACGGAGTGGGTGCTCAGGGTGCCGTCCGACTTTGTTCCGGTGGCGTTGACGGTCAGGTTGTAGGTGCCCTGCGGCGTTGCCGTGGACGCGGTCGCAGTGGCCGTGAATGTCCCTGGGCCGGAGAGGGATGAGGGCAGCGATAGCGTCAGACGGCCGGACACCTGAGAGGGCACGCTGTAGGACAAGTTGATCGTCCCCACGAAGTTCGCGCCGCTGATCACGTCGGCGAATCCGCCCGAGGTGCTGTTTGTAGGGTAGACTGTGATCGCGGACGGGGACGGCGGGCTCATGGTGAAGTCCGGGGGCACGAACTGGAACGGGGAGGCGCTGCTTGCAGTGAGGTTGCCCGCCGTGACGGCGATGGCGCCGCTCACCGCGTTGGAGGGGACCGTCAGGGCGATGGCTCCGGGGCTCCAGTTGGTGATGTTTGCAGGCGGGACCGCCGCGCCGCCGAGTTGGACGGTTCCTTGCGTCGCGGCGAAGCCGCTCCCGTAGATTGTTAATGGCGTGCCTTGCGTAGCAGAGATGGGAGAGAAGCCGCTTATCGCGGGTGTTGCGGTTACTGTCCAAGTGCCGGGGTTTTGGATCGGAGACACGAGCCCGGAAGCGTCGATCGTGTCGGAGGTGACGGTGTAGGTTGCAGCTGCGGGGAATGTGATGGTAAGGGTGACGGTGACGACCTCGGAGCCAACGCTGATGCCTACGGGGCTGACCGTGCAGGTCGCGGAGGTGCTCAGGAGGCTTAGGGTCATGGTGCGCCCGTTGATCACGAACTCGACGGGACATTGGTTTTCCACGTTACCGGAGGAGTCGGTGAACATAAAGCCGATGTCGCCGCCGGCAATGGGCTGCGAGTCCCCGGCATTTTGGAACGTGAAGGTCGTCGTTATGGGCGCGCCGGCCTGCTCTGTCCAAGTGATTGGGGTGGCGCCGACGTTGACGCCAGGGGTCCGATGAGCGCTTTAAATGTAGTCGCCGCGGCGCCCGTGGTTGGAGCAGTTGCGGTGAAGCCGGGCAGAAGAGTGATGGTGGTTCCGCTTGTGTTTATAGTCTGGAAAAGGACGCTGGCGCTGCCGCCTGCGGAAATGGTGTTGTTGCCCGTCGTAATCGAAGTCGTGGCCTGGTAAACCGGGCTGCCTGAGTTGATGGTCCCGCTGGGGACGGTTAAGGTTGCCGGTGGCGACTGGGCGAGCGAGTCCATGGCGAGGGTCATGATGAGCATGGCGTAGATGGACGGACGAGGGAGGGCGCGGCCCCGCAAGGCCAGGTTTTCGCGACGGTTGGTATCCGCGGTTGTTTGGATGAAGTTTTGTAGGCACGGTTCGTTCTCCCGCTGCGGCTGGACGCGGATCTTCGAGCGTCTAGCGGCCCTCGGCTTCGTTCTTCGGCGCGTCGCGTTCCAGGCGCGCGATGCGCTGCTGGAGATCGCGATTCTGCTGCTCCAGCCGAGTGTTCCGGTCGTGCTCCTCGATCATGTGGAGGGTCAACTCTTCGACTTTGGCCAGGAGCTTCGATTGCATCTCGCCGAGGCTCACGCCTTTGGCTTTCACTTCCGCCTCTGAGGGGATGTCGGGAAGGTGGTGGTTTTCCTGGATGTATTCGGCGACGTCTTTTAGCGGGCGGAGCTGGTAATCCGGATTGAACACGTGGTCCGACCATCCCGTCTCCACTCAGCTTCCTTAGCCTGGATGCCGCCATTCACGCTGAGAGTGCAGCCCGCGAGGGCGGTGTTACACGGGTCCGTAGTGCCGATGCCGACGTTGCCTCTGTGGGGTTCTGTTATTTCGCCGCTGACCATGTCAGCACTGTTGGACTGGTTGCCTTATCGAGCATAGAGCCGCCAACTATTTCAAAACGCGTATCGTGCCACCGGAGCTCTCCCACGGTAACCGCGATCTTGACCTCGGCCGGGCTCGGCAGTGCCCCGGACCATGCCCAAGTCTCTCGGAGACTGGCGGACGCGTGGATAGCCAGGGTGTCATTTGGGGCAAGCGCAACCATGGACCCTGGAATATCCGATGCACCGTAGGCGTTGCCGAGGGGAATCAGGACTCGGTTTCCGTTGGGCGCGGTCAGCTCAAGGGCTAGGTCGATGCTACGCTGTCCATGCACCCCTGCCCTCCAATGATTTCCGCTCCTAAAAGGGAGTTCAATCGCCGCCTTGCCCACGTTTCGAAGCAACACGTCGACGGTGATGTGATCGAGCGATGTTACCAAACGGGGCGAAATGTCGCGGATCGATAGCTTGACCGGCAGCAATGGTCTCAGGCCCCCGACCCCGCCAAAAGTCCCTGAGGGCAGGCCGTGCGCCCATGGTGACTCGGCTTCTCCCGGCTCAAAATCGTCGTGCGTGAGATCGAGGTGAAGTTCCGCCGCCCAAACCTGTAGGGCCGCAGGTTGACATAAGATGGCCAGCGCGGCACCCGTGTGAAGCAGCTTGCGCAGAGCGGCCTTGGCGAAACTTTCAGTTGCAGCTTGTGTACGGTGCATAGTTTATGTTCCCGAGAAAATTTCCGGATGCGTCATAGTTTACTGGGTACGGCTCGACTGCGGTCGCTGTGCCTATGGCGCGAATGTCGTTCGTAATGCCGGTCGCTGTGGCTGTGATGAAGCTGTTAAAGTCCGTTCCGGGCGCCGCGACCTGCGACTCGACGTAGTCGCCAGGATTGTAGTTGGGGCTGGTCATATTCATCGCGTTTGCATAGAACGCGTAATGACTCTGCGTGGTGCTGTTGTATTCATGGCGCTCGGTTTGCGTGAGCAGATTGGTATAGGAAATAAACCCGGCGGGGTTTGTCTGTGCGTTGTAGTTGCCGCATTGGCTCTGAGAGAAGACCGACGCCGAGTTGAGCAAGTCCGGATTGATAATGTGCTGCGCGACCGTTGTGAATGTAGGAGGTGCAGAGAAGTAAATGAACCCCGCGTTAGGCCCCGCCTGGATAGTGGGTCGTCTGGCCGCCCCCGTAGGAGATTTGCCAACCGAAAACGCCGAGGCCGCCCGAAGGGTCGGAAGACCCGCACGCCGGTCCTGCGACCGGTGGGACGGGAAGGGTGCAGGGGGCATCATTCACGGTGAGTTGTCCGTTTTCAACCTGCGCCGGTTGCGCGGGGCTGACGTGCCACCACCGGGCGACGACGGTGACCGGTGACGTTAGGGCGCTGGGAACCCCGCGAACGGTCGCTGAGATCGTGCCGCTTTGGACCATGGTGCCCGACCATGTAAGCGCTCCCGGGGGCCCGTTGACCGTGGTGCCGCCCCCGGAGAACTGCTACGACACGGAACCATTAGTCAGTCTGCGGGTAAAGGAGGAGTTTACCCCCCCAAATCTGTAAGTCAAGTGTTATGCGAAATATTCTGAGGGTTTTCCGAAGGGTATGCCTGTCTGCTGGTCCAGAAAGCGTCCGCGAGGCTCGGGTGCATAACGCCGCCGTTATCGCAGCGGCTACCGCTATGACGATTTAGATCAATGATATTTACTCGGTGCGGCCGGCCAGGCGGAAATAGAGCTTCCAATAGGCGTCGAATCCGGTTTGGGACTGAAGGTGATGGATCTGGCGCTCGCTCTCTTCGATGACCGGTTGCAGTGCGGCGGTCTGAGTTGCCGTGCGCCGGATGGACGGGAAACGGAGCAGGCCCTGGACTTTGCCGAGCAGATAGGCCAAGCCGCAGCCATGACGCAGCGCCAACCCTCCCCAAAGCGACTGGGCGACCAGGATGGGCCAAAGCCAGCGTAAGATGAGCGCCCGTGGATAGTGGCGGGCAATGAGAAAAACCTGGTTGCGGGCGATCAGCCGGACGACCTTCGGGCTCCAACGGCCGAAAGTGGCGCTGCCGCGGTGCCAGCAAATCGCATCCGGGAAGTACCAGCCGGCGAGATCGGCGGCGGCGCAGCGGAGCCCGAAGTCGACGTCTTCGAGGTAGGAATCGAAGGTCTCCGCGAAGAGCCCGACGGTGCGGAAAACCGAGGCGTGATAGATGACGGCGGTCGCGGGACAGAATCGAATCTGTTCCCTGGCGGGCAAGCTGGAGGCAGGACGGCCGGCGCCCGCGCGCCACCCGCATCCGCCACGGCAGATCAAGTCGTAGGCGCCGTCCAGAGTCTCGAGTGACCCGGCCTGGAGGATCTTTCCGGTCGCGAAACTTCTGTCACCGGTACTGCTCCAGAGGGTCTCGAGCCAGCGGCTATCGAGCTCCACATCAGAATTAATCAGCGCAATCCCTTCCCCTTTAGCCTTCTTTATTCCGCGGTTCACGGCGGCGGCGAAACCGGCATTCCGGCCCATCGCGATGATTTGAGCGCCCATTTGCGCGGCGACTTCCGGGGCGTTATCGGTCGACCCGTTATCCACTACGATGACTTCCAGCGGCTCGACCGTTTGCCGGCTGATCGAAACGAGGAGCCGGCGCAGCAGTTCGCAGCCGTTGTGCACCGGGATCACGATCGAGACGGGCACGGTCACGACCGGCGCGCCCCAAATCTTTTGCGCACCAGAAACCAGAGGTTGTTCAGGCCGTCGCGATAGGGATTGAGCTTGGTTTCTCCCATGCGGGTGCTGTACAGGATGGAGATCTCGCCGAAGCGGGCCGAGGGATGACGCAGCGCCTCGATCTTGATCTCCTCGGAGAACGCCATGCCGTCGGATTCGAGTTGCATTTTTTCGAGCAGATTACGGCGGAAGACCCACATCCCGGATTGCGAATCGCGCACCCACGTGAAGAACAGCAAGGACATGGCGCAGGAAAGGAGAATGTTGCCGATCTTGTGTTTGAAACTCATACCCCGGCGGTCACGGACGGGAAATCGCGAAGCATTCAGGAAGTCGACCTCGAGGTGGAGAAAAGCTTCGAGCAGGTAGGAGATGCCGCTCACCGGGTAAGTGTGATCGCCGTCCAACGTGACGATGATGTCACCGGTGGCACAGGCAAAGCCGCGTTTATAGGCGCGGCCATAACCTGCGACCGGCTCATGCACCACTTTGGCGCCGAACTCGCGCGCGACTTCCGGCGTGCGGTCCGTGGAGTTGTTGTCGACCACGATCACTTCGTCAACGAAATCGGGGATCTCGCGCAGCACATGCCCGATGGCTTGCTCTTCGTTCAGACACGGAATGATGGCGGTAATCGAGTGGCCTTTATACACGTTGGATATTATGGTGATTGTAATGAATCTACAACGCGGAACCTGTTGGCTAGCGCCAGCCCTGATTTCAACACTCCTTATTTCAACACTCATGGCGGCCGGAGTCCGCGCGGCCTCGCTAGCGGAGGTGAAATCGGTTTACCTGTTTCCGATGTCGAACGGCATGGATCAATATCTGGCCGATCGCCTGACGCGGGATCATGTGTTCCAAGTCGTGACCGATCCCAAGGCAGCGGACGCGATCATCACGGACAAACTGGGGGAGGGCTTCGAGACTGAGTTACTGAGATTGCGGCCGGAGCTGAAGCCGCCTCCACCGAAGAAAGCGGTCGCCGACAAAGACAAAAAGGACGACGATAAGGACAAGAAGGACGAAAAGGCGGCGGACGATCTGGCCGCGCCAATCAATACGTTTCACACAGCGCACGGCACGATTTTTATTGTGCACGTACGGGCTCAACAGGTCGTTTGGTCCACCTATCAGCATCCACCCGACCACTCACCGAAGGAGATGGAACTGACTGCGGTAAAGATTTCCGGTCTTTTGATGAAGGACCTCGCTCCGCCGGTTCCCGGAGCCAAGACAAAGAAATAGCGCGCGAGCAGTCGCTTCCCATACCGAAGCCTGTCGCTTGCGCGATCGACAAGGGCGACCAGGGGGTCGCTTGCGGACGTAGGCGTCCGCCCCACAAAAAGCACCACAAAAGGACAAAGCCGACCGGGTCGGATTGACATCCAGTCAGCAGGCTAGAGCGGGCTTGCTCTTTACTTCATGATTGACTTGAGTTCGCCCTTCAGTTTGTCGAAGGTTCCCTGGTGGGGCGACTGGGCATTGGGAACGGCCGTCGCGGACGACGTGCCGGTATGGGCAGGCCCCGGCTCGCAGGGTCTCTCTTCTACGAACTTCACGATATTTTCCACCAGACGGTATTCGCGGCGGTAGCGAAGCCCATCGGCCTTCTGCAGGCAGACGGCGAAAGTGCCGGCAGACGAGTCCACGAGGGTCGGAAAGTAGCCCCGCAGGTGGCGCTGAATCAATGCCGTCTCGTAGCGATGCCGGCGCAGATTCCAGATGAACACACGAAAACTTTCGAAATCGTAGGGAAGGCCTGGCTCGCTGGTGGTCCATAGCCAGACGTTCTTGACCCGATCCTCGTCCTGCACCTTGGCCAGTGGGAAGTAGGAGGTAATGCGATGACCTTCGGCATACTGCGCCACCTCGTCGGGGACCGCCATATACAATCGCCGGGTGAGCACCCAACCGCTCTGACCCGACGTGGTGCGGATCATGCTCCAGTCTTGCGGAGAGGGGGCCGGCGTGTCATCAGATTTGGGAGGGATGGCGTCTTCACCCTCCTTCGACAGATCGACCCAGTCCAGGGGTAGCCCGGGCGCCGGCGGAGGTGGAATTTTGTTCTTAGCCTCCTTCTTGGGTTTTTTGGCTATCTTGGGAGGCGGCGTGATCAATTTTTTTCGAACGGGCGACTGCGGCGGCTGCAGCAACCGGTGTTCCAGTACATCGAATTTCTCGCCGGTCTTGAGTTGAATGTAGCTGGGAGAAGTCAGGCTGGGCTGCGCGTGGACGTTCATCGCGGTATCGGTGATCGCAATGCCTTGCGACGGATAGTTGCGGGCGGCGTCGGATTGTGCCTTGATCTGATCGATGTCGCCCTGGCCGAGCAGCATGGATTCGTCAACCCACCCTTCGGCTCCGCTATGTGTCCTGACTTTGATGAAAATACGTCTGATCGCGATTATCTGAACTTTGTCGCCGAAGTGGAGGGTGGCGACGATCGACGACGGTCCGATCTGCTTGCGAAGATTCACGTTGGCCGGGCCCACAAAGGCTTCTCCCAATACCGGGTCGCGAGGAGTAGCCGGACCGCAGGAAATCAGAATAATGAGGAAAAAGCAAAAGGTAAGCCGGGGCAAGACCATTCGGGAGGCGAATACGCGCCTATTAATATTGTAGAGGTCGCGCTCGAAAAAGCCTGCACGGAAATTTCGAATCCTGTGCGTGTTTGCGCTGGAAGAGTCGATGGAGTGGTCAGGCGTGACCGATAGAATTGGTCAACTTGCGGTGCCGGAGGGCTTCCTCAACTTTATCTTTCAATTGTTTCAATGTAAAAGGCTTGGGAAGAAGAAGCGAACCCTTTTCGACGACGTATTTCTGAACCACCTGGCGGCTGTCATAGCCGGACATAAACAAGACACTCAGGTCCGGCTTAAGTTCGGTGAGCTGGTCGGCCAAAGTTGGCCCGGCCATACCGGGTGCGACTACGTCTGTGAGCAGCAGGTCGATATCCTTAGCCTGCTTGCGGAATATCTTGACGGCTTGTTCGCCGGTATCCGCCAGAATGATGTGGTAACCGTGCGGTGTCAGCATGGCACTCACCAATTTCCGGATTTCCGGTTCGTCATCTACGACCAAGATAGTTTTCTTGGGAGTCGCATTCTCCATGGCTACTAAGGTTAGTGTGCGCGCATTACATCTGGCAAGAGCGCGGGCGGTGAACTCGTAAGGGAAGATACAAGTCGGGACGCTCGAATGGAGTCCTCCGAACAGTTTTGGAAAAATTCGTTATTCGTTATCCGTTGTCCGTTTTCCCGAAAGCTGGTTCGACGGACAACGGATAACTAGTAAAACAGATATTTGCGCCATTGTTCATCGCTCTTGCCCAGCAGACGCATCAGGTGACGGCTGGTGTGAAGGCTGAAAGGACGCGGTGCACGGGCCAACTTCATGCCTGCTTCTTCGGGCGTACGGTTGCCTTTCCGGTTGTTGCAATGGTGGCAGCACGCGACCAGGTTCTCCCACGCCGATTCGCCGGCGCGGGAACGCGGGATCACGTGGTCGAGCGTGAGATCGCCGGACGGGAGGGTTTTGTGGCAATACTGGCAGGTATAACGATCCCGCATCAGGATGTTTTTGCGCGACAGGGCGCGGGTCTGGTGCGGAATGCGGCGATATTCCAGGAGCCGGATCACCGAGGGCAGCCGCACGCTGCGCCGCGTGGAATGGATGTTGAGCGTCGTTTCTTCTTCGGCCGACGCGACGCCCTTTAAAACCAACACGAGTGCGCGGCGTGCCGCACAGATATTGATCGGTTCGTAGCTCGCGTTGAGAACAAGCACGGGCTTTTGCAGTCTGGTTGAACTCATCGCATTTTTTCCTCGGAAGCAGGTCTCTTCATGGCAGTGGACTGGAGAGGCGCGAATCGGCGGTCCACCCGCGCCAGGGTGAGAAGCGTAACCGAACGGGCTCCCGCCCGCTTCAGCGCCGAAGCGCACGCGGACGCGGTAGCTCCAGTGGTCATGACGTCGTCGATCAGCAGAATCCGTTGGCCGGCGACTTGCGCTTTTTTGAAAACGCGAAACGCGCCGGCAACGTTTTTCCTGCGATTGCTGTTAGTTAAACCCGCCTGTACAGCGGTGGCACGAACGCGCTTCACGACATCGATCATACGGATGCGGCGCTCGGCGGCAACCAGACGCGCCAATATTTCACTTTGATTGAATCCACGCCTCCAGCGACGGCGCCAGTGCAAGGGCATCGGCACGACAGCATCGAAGCCGGCATCATCTTCGCCGGGTAACGCCCGCGACAGGAGGCCCGCGAGTCGCTTACCCAACGGCTTTATTCCGGAGTACTTGAAAAGATGAATCAGTTTACGCAACGGGCCTTCGTAGAAGCCGTAGGAATAGGCGCGATCGAACCCGCGCATCCCGCCCGCGCACAAGGTACAAAGCCCGTTCTCATCCAAAGGAAAGCTGTTACTGAACGGGGTATGGCAGCATCTGCAGAAATATGCCGCCAGGAGCGGTTTGGGGCCATTCAGGCAGTCGGGGCACACCGGGATCCGGGTGATCCGGGTTAACGGCTGGTTACAAATCCGGCACTCATCCGGAAACAGAACCGAAAAAAACCCATGCGGGATCTTACAGGCGAGGTTGAAGAGCGCTTCGGCCGAGCCTACGCGAGTACTCGAGAAGGCTCACCTCCCGGGATCGCGTACGATCGCATTTGCTGCAGACCCATGGCAAATATGCTCCGTCAGTTTAAATATACGGAGGGCGGAGGTTGGAAGTCAAATCGGGCGTGGGTGCAGTCGAGGGGACAAGATGTCTGCTGCGGAGACTTAAGAAGGCTGCTGCGCAACCGCAGACCACAAAAAACGATGGTCTGCCGTACGGGCTGTGGCCGGGTTGGAAGTCAAATCGGGCGTGGGTGGACTCGGGGGACGGAATGTCTGCTGTGCAGAGAGAAGAACGCTGCTGCGCAGCGGGCAGACCACGAAGAACGATGGTCTGCCCCACGGGTCAGCGGCCCGGGATGTTGATTTTCATGGGCTCTCCCTTGATCTGCGACGTCTCATGCTCCAGGACCTTCTGCAACTCCATATGGGTGCCGGCAGAGGTCATCTTCACCAAGCCGTAGGGTGAAATTTTGGTGGAGATCCAGACGTCGGAGTGCTTGCCGTTGGAGTCACTGGTGTAATGCTCGCAGTCAAAAGTCCCGGCGGGGACCGTAACCGTTTCTGTCCCGACTTTCGCTCCGATACCACCGCCCGAGGCTCCGCTTCCTCCGGTGTGAGCGGCACTGGCAGCGCCTGCGCCGCCCATCATCGACATCGGCATTTCCATGGGTGGCCGTCCGCTCGACTGGAAGATCATACGCTTGGGTTGGGGCGGTTCGCCAGCAATCAATTCCTTCATCAGGACGGCATTGCCGTTGGCGCTCGACCGAATTTCCATCCAGTAGCCGTCTCCCTCCTGACCGACGATCACGAAAGCGAAAGTCGCATTGGGTTGGCGCGCGGTCGAGATATGGTACTCCGCACCGGCCCCGACGACCGGGTGAAACATGCCGGGGATTTCGGGAGGGTGCATCCCCATTCCCATCATCTGAGTGAAGGCCGGAAGGGCGGCGAGCAGGAAGAGGGCGTATTTCATATGTGAATTAGTTTAGCGCAAGGGCGCGCGGGCGGAAAATATACCATAAAAATATGAAAGCGTTAGTGAAGGCGCGTGCCGAACGAGGACTTTGGATGGAGGACATTCCTGAACCGGAGTACGGCATTAACGACGTCCTGATCCGCGTGCACTACACCGGTATTTGCGGGACGGATCTGCACATCTACGAATGGGATGATTGGGCCAAGGCCACCATTCCGGTACCCATGGCCATCGGGCACGAGTTCGTAGGCGAGATTGTCGAGGTGGGATCGAATGTCAGCGACTTCCATCCCGGCGACATCGTCAGTGGCGAAGGACACGTGGTGTGCGGCCGCTGCCGCAATTGTTTCGCGGGGCACCGGCATCTTTGCGCGCATACCAGTGGCGTCGGCGTGAACCGGCCCGGAGCTTTCGCGGAATATATTTCGCTGCCCATGACGAATATCTGGCGTCACGACCGCCAGGTCGACCAGGAGGTCGCGGCGATCTTCGATCCGTTCGGAAACGCAGTTCACACGGCGCTGTCGTTCCCGGTGCTCGGTGAGGATGTGCTGATTACCGGCGCCGGACCGATCGGCATCATGGCGGCCGCAGTGGTGCGCCATGCCGCGGCACGGCATGTGGTGGTGACCGATCTCAACCCGGTGCGACTGGAACTGGCGCGCAAGATGGGCGCGACGCTGGCGATCGATCCCACCAAGACTCCGGTCAAAGAGGTGCAGAAGCAACTCGGAATGCTCGAGGGTTTCGACGTGGGCCTGGAGATGTCAGGCAGTCCGGTGGCCTTTCGCGAGATGCTCGACAACATGAGCCACGGCGGAAGGATTGCGATGCTGGGGATCCCGTCGAAGGAAGTGGCGATCAACTGGAACCAGGTGATCTTCAACATGCTCACGATCAAAGGTATCTACGGCCGGGAGATGTATGACACCTGGTACAAGATGACCGTCATGGTGGAGTCCGGCCTGGATATCACGCCCGTGATTACTCATCGTTTGAGATGCGAGGAATTTGAGAAGGGGTTCGACGCGATGAGGGGAGGAAGTGCGGGGAAGGTGATTCTGAATTGGACGCCGCACGCCTGAAAAGAACGCGCGGCCCCGCTGTTGCTCCAAGCCCGTTGCCGCGAGATTGGAGGAGATCTCGCGGCAACGATTGAAGGCGGTCACCAGGGGCAGTGATTAGCGGCGAGCTTGAGCGGAGGGGTAGACGAACTGAAAGCCAGTGGAG
The DNA here is from genome assembly GCA_963747535.1 of Terriglobia bacterium. GTDB lineage: Bacteria > Acidobacteriota > Terriglobia > Bryobacterales > Bryobacteraceae > CAVVFX01. Next base: position 1,069,015 of record CAVVFX010000017.1, on the reverse strand, counting down.
TGTCCGGCGATGAAGATGCTTCCGACTTCCTCTGGGGTATCGGCGCGAGTCTTATTGAGTTGGACAAAGCTATCGCTATTGTCGTCCCGCGCGGGGCGGTCTTCCGGGATGACTGAGAGCGTGGCAAAAAGATGCTTCTGGTCGGCGCTGAAAACCTGGACGATGTCCTCGTTGTTCATGGTTTTGAAAACATAGGAGCCAGGAGGCAACACTTTTCCGGGAACCTCGACGGGACGATCGAACGTGACCGTGGCCTCACTTCCGGTCAACGATTCAGCCTGCAGAGGAGACGAAGCGCCTACGATAAAAACTACGCCGAGCGCAGCTACGGCGGCAGCGGTAACGACGCGGGACACACGAATAGCGTTGAACATAATTGGAATCCTTTAATTCGATGTTTGAATGATTTTGGATCTTGGCTAGCGCGGCGACTCGGCCGATTCAACTTGCCTTCCACCTAGACAGACGAGCAATTTGCGGGGCCGTTACGCGGTCAGGTTGTAAAAGATTGTCAGTTATCAGTCTTCAGTTGTAAGGGAGCGGTAGCTGACAACCGACAATTACTTGTTCACGATCTGCCAGAGATTACTATAATCGTCGGTCCACATCCTGATGTGCGGACGCGTGGCGGGGTCGGAGCGGGCCGATTTGATGGGCTCGTTCTCGAGGAACCCGGGGCGGGAGGTAACCAGTACCCAGTCGGATGTGAAAACGTCGGAAGCCAGATCTTCTTCCGACGAAATAAAGGCAGTGTGCTTACCCATCGATCCGGCGGCCAGGTCCACCACCGGCTCCAGGTTGAGATAACGGTTGGAGACGTGGACCGCTAGTACGCCGTCGGGCTTCAGTTGCCGCCAGTACACCAGAAACGCTTCACGCGTGAGCAGATGGATAGGTATCGAGTCGCTCGAAAACGCGTCGACGGCAAGCACATCGAAGCGCTGCGGTGAGTCACCCTCGAGCGAGAGACGCGCATCGCCGAGGACTGTCTCGACCTTCGCGGGACTCCCGGGAACGAAGGTGAACTGGGTGCGCGCGATATCCATCACCAGGGGGTTGATGTCGTAAATGCGGCAGTAATCGCCCTTGCGTGCGTAGGTGGATAGGGTGCCGGTTCCCAGGCCGATCACGCCGTAGCGGATAGGTCCGCTCTCCTGCAACTTCTTGATCGTCAAGCCGACTCCGGAATTTGGCCCGTAGTAAGTGGTGGGCCAGCGGCCGCGCAGAGGATCGATGATCTGCTCGCCGTGATTGATGGTGCCGTGCGAGAGCTGCCGGACCGGAATGCCTTCATCATAGATGTCCGCGACGCGGAGGGCGCCGTAGAAATTGCGCACGAGCAACCGGGCGCCCTTGACGTTGTTAAACTGTCCCCGCGCCAGATAGCCCGCCATGGCCAGAGACAACGCGCAGGCGACGCTCCAGGCGCCCCACCAGATGCTGGGGTGCCACTGCCGGGTCTGGACGGGCTGGACTTCGTCGGATACAACCTGGTCGGAAGCGACCTGGTCAACCACGATCTCCCTGCCCTGAAGACGCTCCCGCAGGAAAACCCAGAGAATTAATAACGGGCAGACGCAAACCAGAACCGGAAATTCGTAGAGCGAGTTGAAGACCCGCGGCGCGAAGTACGCGACGAAGAGGCCGCCGATCGCGCCGCCCACGGAGATGGTCAGGTAGAAGCCTGTCAGGTGCGCGGCATCGGGTTTCAGGCGCGAGAGTTCACCGTGGCATACCATGCAGACGACGAAGAGAACCATCGCCAGGTAGACCAGCGCGAGGATCAATTTGTCCGGCGTCTCCATGGCCGTGATGAACCACGCCAGCGACCCCACGGCTACCGCGAAAATCGGCACGAAGACCGTGCGCGAATACCAGCGGTGACTCTCGAAGCAGAGGATGAACGATAGCAGGTAAAGACTGAGGGGCGCGATCCAGAGGAACGGAATCGCGGCTACGTTCTGGGTCATATGGTTGGTGACGGCCAGCAACATACCGGAGGCGACGGCCGCCAGCAACATCCAAAGGACGCGGATGCCCCAGCCGGGCGCGGGGACCTCCTGTTGCGCCTGTACCACCGCAGCGTGTCCTCTGCGGCTCGAAAGCGCCACGGCCACGCAGCAACCGGCGAACACAAAGAATGCGCACGACCAGACCCACACCTGCGTCTGGTTACTGAGATAGGGTTCGACCAGGATCGGGTAGCTGAGCAGAGCCAGCATCGAGCCGAGGTTGGAGAGGGCGAAAAAACGATAGGGAAATCCGCCTTCGCGGGAACGCGAGTACCAGGATTGCAGCAGAGGGCTCGTCGAGGACAGAAGCATGTAAGGCAAGCCGACGGTGACTGCAAGCAGGCCCATGATGCCCAGGAGCGGATCATCGCCGCCCGCCGGTTTCCATCGCGGATTGGGCAGGATCGGGAGGGTGGCCAGACTGATGAGGAGAAGCGAGATATGCACTATCGCCTGGTGGCGGAGCGGTACCGTGCGCACGATGAAATGCGCGTAACCGTAGCCCAGAAGCAGGGCGATCTGGAAGAACAGCATGCAGGTGACCCAGACCGCGGCCGATCCGCCGAACCAGGGCAGGATCAGCTTGGCGATCATGGGTTGTACCTGGAAGAGCAGGAACGCGCTCAAGAAAATGGTGACCGCATAGAGTCCCAGGGAGCCCGACGGGGCCGCTTCGGAGGACAGGATCGGAGGGGGAGTGGAGGTTTCCGTTTGATTCATTGCAAGATGCCGCATTATAGCGAGATTTGCGAATGGGGTGCTGTAAAACAGATGGAAATACGATTGACCCGACCGGAAGCGATGTGGTAGTTTGAGGCTTCCCTGAGGTGCTCGTCATTGCGGCGAGTGAAAAAGGGAAGCGGGTGAAATTCCCGCACGGTCCCGCCACTGTAAGCAGCGAGCCACCGGCGCAGTAGTCCACTGTTCTTCGAATGGGAAGGCAAGCCGGTGCGTGACGACCTGCGAGTCAGGAGACCTGCCTCAGGTGGATTGAGCGCTATGCTTCCGGTGAAAGCAGATCGTGCAGAAGACAACCTCATTTCGCAGGTTGTTTCCTCTCGTTTTTCCCCATTCACTTTCGCTGTGAGGCAAATGCGGTGCATTGAATTGAGGCCCGGACTCCTCGGCGATGTTGACACTGATTCTCGGCGGCGCTAGAAGCGGCAAATCCCGTCTGGCCCAGCGGCTGGCAGCAGCGGCCGGACGCGTCAGCTATGTAGCGACGGCGCAGGCCGGACAAGATCCGGAAATGGTTGCGCGCATTGCACGGCACCGCGCAGACCGGCCCGTCGAATGGCGAACGATCGAAGAGCCTCTGGCGCTGGCCGATGCAGTGGAGCGTGCGGCGCATGAGTCAGACGCCGTGGTGGTCGACTGCCTGACTGTCTGGCTCAGCAATCTATTCTGGGAGCATCGTGACGGCGCACAGCGGCAGGTGGAAGATATGGCGCGGGCTGAAGTCCAGCGGATGGCCGCCGCTGGCCGGCGAGCGCCACGTCATTCTCGTTTCTAATGAACTTGGTTGCGGAACGGTTCCGGAGCCTGCTGTAACGCGCGCTTTCCGCGATGTGCAAGGGCTCTTGAACCAGTGGGCCGCGGAGGCGGCGGACCAAGTGATTTTAACGGTCGCCGGGCTTCCGATGTATTTGAAGGGCGCTCAGCGGATACCTGTGGGGCAGCTGTCGGAGATGGCAGACGACGAAAAACGATCGTCTGCCCCACGGGAGTTGGAAGGCGATTGAACAGATGGATATTAAGGCGCTCGTATTTTTTATTCTGATGATCTGCGGTTCGTCGGTCAGTGCGCAATCCGGCGCTTCGATTACAGGGATCGTGAAAGATCCGCAGGGGCAGACGGTTCCTGCGGCTACGCTTACGCTGTTCTCACGTACCGGCGCCGCGGGCAGTGCCACTACCAGCGACTCCAAAGGCAACTACCGCTTCGCGGGTTTGCCAGAGGGCGATTACCTGCTTCGCGCCGCAGCTGCCGGTTTTGCGCTGTTTCTTGCCGAGGACATCCACCTCAGCGCCGGAGTATCGGAGTCTCGTGACGTGGCGCTCAAAATCGCGGGAGTGCACGAACAAATCGTGGTGACCGCATCCAGTACGCCGCAACTTCCTGAACACGTGTCCAAGGCGACTACCGTGATCGACCAGACGGATGCCGACGTGCGTGATGCCGCGGCTCTCTCGGACGTCGTAGCGATGGCGCCGGGCGTGCGCGTGCAACAACTCGGGGGACCGGGAGCTTTCACCACCATCCAGATCCGCGGGCTGCGCGACGAGGACACCGCGGTACTAGTCGACGGCCTCAGGTTGCGGGACGCATCGGCTACTCAAGCGGACGCCTCCGGACTGATAGAAGACCTGCTGTTGACCGACACCAACCGGGTGGAAGTGATGCGGGGATCCGGGTCGTCGCTTTACGGGACTAATGCGATCGGAGGAGTGATCAACGTCATTACGGACGAAGGCGGCGGGCGCACGCGGGGCAGCATCCTGCTGGAGGGTGGATCTCTTGGAGCGTTTCGCGGACGGGCGCAACTCGCGGGCGCATTCGTTGACGACCGGATCCAGTACAGCCTGGGAGTGGGGGAAACGGATGTGACCAGCGGCGTCGGTGGAGACGCTCCGTTCCGCAATACCAGCACGCAGGGCCGCGTGACATTTCACCTTTCGCCCTCGATCCGCTTAACTGCGCGTCTTTTCGGCGCGGATTCCTTCAGCAAGGTTCTCGGAGAGGCGGACCTCCTGGGCAACCCGTCAGGCCTGGGAATCGTCAACGCCGTACCGCTTTCGCCGGCGCTGTTCAAGCTCTTCGAGAACGGAACTCCGGTTTCGCAGCTCAACACCGGAAGCGCCACATTCATTCCGGCGCCGGATGATCCGGATTACACGCGCGCCGCGCGCTTTGTCTCCGCAGCTCTCATTTTGAACGGCCAGGCTTCACCCGCGCTCGATTATTCCGTGAGCTATCAACTGGTTTCCAATGGACGGCGCTATGGCAACGGGCCGGCCGGCGTGGACTATCAACCCGACGGCAGCACGCGCTCGCTCTATGACGGGCGCATCCAGACGGCGGATGCACAGTTTCATTACCGTTTGGGCAGCTTTAACCTGCTGAGCGGCGGCTACGAATTCGAAAACGAGAACTATGCGAATGACAACACCGATCAGAGCAATCCCGCCGCGGCTAACGCCGTAAATGTGACGCAGCGGAGCCAATCTGTTTTTGCGCAGGACCAGATGCAGTTTCTAGGAGGCCGCCTGCAGATTTCGGGAGCATTTCGGGCGCAGTTCTTCACACTTGACGGCCCGATGTTTCTGCCCCTCGAGTCGGCGCCGTATCAAGGCATCACGTTTCCGTCGCCTACTCCCGCATACACTGGCGATGGGTCGGTGGCCTATTTCTTTCGCAAGACTGGGACGAAGGTGCGCGCGCATGTGGGGCGCGGCTATCGAGCGCCTTCTCTGTTCGAAAGGTTCGGCGCCGGCTTCGATCCGGTTTTCGGTTATTCCGTCTACGGCGATCCGCGCCTGAAACCCGAGCATTCGATCAGTGTCGATGCGGGCTTCGACCAGACTTTCCTGCAGGGCCGCGTGAAGATTTCGGCGAGCTATTTCTACACCTGGCTGCAGGACGTCATCAGCTTCGACACGTCGGGCGCGATTAATCCAGCCACCGACCCTTTCGGCCGTTATGTCGGCTATGTGAATACGCAAGGCGGAATTTCGCGAGGCTTCGAAGTGAGTGCAGCCGTGGCTGCGACACGGTCGCTGAAAGTGACCACTGCATACACGTACGTAAATGCCATCGAGCGCGCGCCGATCGTCGGCGATGTGCTCCAAACCTTCGGGATTCCCAGAAATCAGTTCTCGGTGCTGGTGACCGAACAGCCAACCTCGCGGCTGCTGCTGAGCTTCGACACGATCGCGTCCAGCAACTATCTGGCGCCGATCTACGGTGACGTGGTAACGCAAACCTATCGCTTCAGCGGCGCTCACAAAGTGAACCTGGGAGCCAGCTATCGGATTCCGCTAAGGGAGTACAGGGCGATTCGCTTTTTCCTGCGGGCAGATAACGTTTTCAACCAAACCTTTTTTGAGAACGGATTTCTCACTCCGGGTCGGACAGCGTCGAGCGGTCTGCAATATGAATTCTGAACCGGGACGCGCGTTCCTTCTCGGGCTTTCGTTGGTGCTCTGCGCCGCGGGCGCGGATGTACCGCAGCGGATTGTTTCTTTGTCACCCGATTTGACTGAAATACTCTATGGCGTGGGAGCGTTCAGCCGGGTGGTGGGGGTATCGAACTATGACACCTACCCTGCTGAGGCCGCGAAACTTCCCCACCTGGGCCAATTGCACAGTCCGGATTTCGAAAAACTCATGAGTATGCGGCCCGACCTGGTGATTATCAACGGTGCCCAGGCCGCGTTCTTCGAAGACACGCTCAGAGAACTGGGACTGCGAGTTCTGAAAACCTCCAACCGATCCGTGCAAGAGGTGTATAGCGCGATGACCGCCATCGGACACGCAACAGGCAACGATGGCGGCGCCGTGAGGCTGGTGGCGGCCACTCGCGCAAGGCTCGATCGCGTCGCGCGCAAGACAGCGCATCTTCCTAAACCGCGGGTGGTGCTGATTGTTAATCGGACACCTGGGACTCTGCGCGACCTGTCGAGTGCCACCGAAGGCAGCTACCTCGGGGAGTTGGTAGAGATTGCGGGCGGCCATGTCGTGGTGCCGCCGGCCAGGAGCGGTTACGCGAGACTCAGCAAGGAAGATCTGCTGGCAATTAATCCCGACCTGATTCTCGACTTTATTCACGGCTCAAACAGCGTTCTTGCCGGCGATCCGCTGGAGGCCTGGCAGGAGATGCCGGAATTGAAAGCCGTGCGAACGCATCGGATCTACGGCGTGAATGAGGATTTCGTGCCACATGCCTCGCAACGCATCGTGGAGACCGCGGAACTCTTCGCGAAGCTGATTCATCCCGAGATCCGGTGATCATACAAACTCCAGCCGGCACGCGAGTCTTCACGTCGTTAGCGATTCTGACGGTCGTCCTGATCGCGTCTATTGGGGTAGGCTTAGCGGTGGGCAGCCAACACATCGACCCCGCGAGCCTGTTCTCGGATTCCTTTTCGCGCACGCTGTTCTTTCGCCTCCGCCTGCCTCGCGTCCTGATGGGACTGGTGATTGGCGCATCGCTCGCCGTCACGGGGGGCGCCCTGCAGGCGCTCTTCCGTAATCCGCTCGCCGATCCCTACACGCTTGGTGTGTCGGGAGGCGGAGCCGTGGGGGCCAGCATCGCGATTGCACTGGGGTGGAGCGCGCGAGTGGCCGGCGTTCCTCTGGTATTCGCGGCGTCGTTCGCCGGCGCGCTGCTGGCAGTTTCGCTGGTGAGGACGCTTGCCCGTACAGGAGCGGTGGTGCTACCCGGTGCGTTATTGCTCTCCGGCGTCGCGGTGAACCTGATCGCTTCGGCCGGCGTATTGACGATCCAATATCTCACCGACCCCGCCAGCGCTTTGCGCATCCTGCGCTGGCTGATCGGCAGTCTCGACGTAGTTGGGCTGGAGCCGATTGCCCGCATGCTGCTGGTGCTGGCGCCGGCATGGCTGGCTCTGCTCGCGTTCTCGCGTCAACTGAATCTCCTGGCCATCGACGAAGATACGGCCGAGACGCTGGGCGTCAATGTGCGCCGATGCGAAACCATTGTGCACGCGTTGTGCGCGTTGATCGTCGGCGTGACTGTTTCCGCCGGCGGCGCGATCGGTTTCGTGGGTCTGATTGTGCCGCATGCGGTACGGTTGATGTTTGGCGAAGACCTGCGCATCGTACTGCCGGGTTCGCTGCTGCTGGGCGCGGCGTTCCTGATTCTGGCGGATGCGCTGGCGCGGACCGCGCTGCCGTCGAGCGAACTTCCAGTGGGGGCCATCACCGGCTTGCTGGGCGGTCCGGTATTTCTCTGGCTGCTGCGCCGGCGGCAACAGTTCTCGGCAATGTAAGGAGTAATGATGAAGCCAGGTTCGTGCAGTACCTTCGCGCTTTGCGGGTCCCGCTGCGAGTTCGAACTGCTCCGCAGATTTGCCTGGCGGGTGCGGGTTCGGCTGCGCAGCCGGGCAGACCACAAAAAACGATGGTCTGCCCCACGGCAGCCCAAATCGCCGCAACAAGGCTCGTTGAACCGACACGGCTCGAAGAGAGGTAACGAGGAGATCGGAGTATGAGTTCTAATCCTCCACTCGGTGTTCCTTGCCTGATTGTTTTAGTGGGGCCTCCGGGGTCCGGAAAGACCACATGGGCGCGCTGCAACGGCCGTGGCGTGGTGCATGTGTCGCAAGACGGCCTGATCGACGCGATCACGCCGGGTGGATTCGAGCATGCGTACCGTCCTGTCTATCGGGAAGCAGAGGACGCGGTGGCACGCGCCGCGCTTCAAGCCGGCCACACGGTGATCGTCGATCGCACCAACCGGACGCGCGCGCACCGCGAACGCTGGCTGCAAATCGCGCGTGAGGCTTCATGTCCGGCAGTCGCGGTGGTGATGACCACGCCGAAGCCGCTCTGCCGGGAGCGAAACGCGCGACGCGACGCGGGGCGCTTGAGCGAAGAACGCATGGAACGGATGCTGGCTGCGCTCGAACCAGTGCGGCCCGACGAAGGGTTTGTCGCTATTTATTTCGAACACGGCGTGGGCGCCGGGATTGGCCTCAAACAAATTCTCTCGCAATTTCAAAAGAAGGAGCAGTTATCCGATGAGCATTGCTACCAAGCGCGGTGACGGCGGCCAGACGGGTCTCGCCGGCGGAATCCGCGTATCCAAGACGCATCCGCGCGTCGAATGTTATGGCACGATTGACGAGTTGATTTCGCAGATGGGTTTCGCACGCTCCATTTGCCAGGACGCCGAGGTACGTGAGCGTGTGGAGAAGATTCAGCGCGAACTCTATAAGGTCGGGTCGGCGCTGGCTACGCCGCCGGAATCCAAGAAGACTCCGCCGGAGATCACCTCGGCCATGGTGGATGCTTTGGAGGCCGAGGTCCATCGGATCGAAGCAGAGCCGGGCATTCTCGCCGACTGGTCGCTGCCAGGAGGCGCTCCCGACGCGGCGGCACTCGATGTGGCGCGGACGGTGTGCCGCAGGGCGGAGCGCCTGGCAACCGGCTTGATGGAGTCCGGAGTGATTCAGAACCCGTCCATTCTGGCTTATCTCAACCGGCTCTCCGATCTGCTCTGGCTCTTCGGAAGACTGGTGGAAGCGCGGCGGGGAGTCGATTCCACTTTACGTACCGAAGACAAGGCGGGACCGCGCTGGTCGCGAGCGTGGTGAGGAGTGGCTATGCGGGGAAATGACCGCTTCTCCGACGAAGAGCGCCGCGGCGTTTATCGCGCGATCTACGAACGCCGCGATGTCCGCTCGCAATTTCTACCCAACCCGGTACCCGACGATGTGCTCGGCCGGATTCTCGATGCGGCGCACCATGCGCCGTCGGTCGGCTTCATGCAGCCCTGGGATTTCCTGGTGATTCGGGATGCTGCCGTGCGTGAGGCTGTGTACCGGAATTTCGAGTGCGCCAGAAGCCGCGCGGCCGAAGGTTATCAGGGCGAGCAAAGGAAGCTCTACCACAGTCTGAAGCTGGCGGGCATCATCGAGGCGCCGGTCAATGTATGCGTCACTTGCGATCTCGATCGCGCCAAGGGTAGTGGCTTGGGACGTCAGACCGATCCGGCGACCGCGCTTTACTCAGCGGTTTGCGCGGTGCAGAATCTTTGGCTCGCGGCGCGGGCTGAGTCGTTGGGTGTCGGCTGGGTGAGTATTCTGGATCTCGAACAACTGAAGGCGACACTGGGTATCCCGCCGGGGCTGACGCTGGTCGCGTACTTGTGTGTCGGATATGTGTCGGAATTCCGGACGCAACCGGATCTTGAAGAGAAGGGGTGGGAGACGCGGAGTAGTCTCTCGAGCGTTACTCATTTTGATCGATGGGGCGTGCATGAGAGGGTGTGAGGGAGGCGACCTGGGGGTCGCTTGCGGACGAGGGCGTCCGCCCCACATATGAGCGGGCGCGCGCTTATGATTCTGGGCACGGCGTCGCATGTCGGCAAGTCGCTGCTGACTGCCGGCCTGGGACGGATTTTCTCGGACGAGGGAATACGCGTCGCGCCGTTCAAAGCGCAGAACATGTCCTTGAACTCGGCGGCGACTCCCGATGGCCGCGAGATCGGCCGGGCGCAGGCATTGCAGGCCGAAGCTTGCCGCGTGACGGCTTGCGCCGAGATGAATCCCGTGCTCATCAAGCCTTCGTCGGATACCGGGGCGCAGATCGTTCTTCTCGGCCGTGTGTGGGGACAGGTGACGGCGTCAGACTACCATCAGCGACGCGTCGAGGACCTGTTTCCGGCCGTGCTCGAAAGCTATCGTACATTGGCTGCGCGCCATGACCTGATCCTGCTCGAAGGCGCAGGCTCTCCCGCGGAGATCAATCTCCGCAAGCATGACATCGTCAATATGCGGATGGCGCACGCCGCGGATGCAGCGTGTCTGCTGGTAGGGGATATCGATCGCGGAGGTGTTTTCGCGGCGCTGCTGGGCACAATAGAATTGCTCGAGCCTGAAGACCGCGCGAGGATCCGGGGGTTCGTGATTAACAAGTTCCGCGGTGACGTCGAACTGTTGCGTCCAGGCGTGGAGATGATGGAACAGCGGCTGGGGATTCCATGCGCCGGAGTGGTCCCATTTCTGCACGACCTGGGGCTCGAAGAAGAAGATAGCGTAGCGATGGAGGATTGCCGGACTGTCGATCGCGCCTGGCAGGCTACAGGGGATTCGCCAGAGCGTCCGCTGCGAGTCGGGGTGGTGGCGCTGCCGTTTATGGCGAACTTCACGGACTTTGACGCGCTCGCCGCGGAACCTTCCGTCTCACTTGCGTTTGTGGACGACTCGGCTCAGGCGGGTCTCGCCGATGTGCTCATCGTTCCCGGCAGCAAGCAGACGATCGACGATCTGCTGTGGCTTCGCGAGCGGGGATTGGCCGACTTTTTCGCGACGCGGTCCGGAATGACGATCGGCATTTGTGGTGGATTTCAGATGCTCGGCCTCTCGATCGAGGACCCGGCGGGAGTGGAGAGCGGCGGAGTTCGTCGCACCATGAACGGCCTGGGCAGGCTCCGTGTGCGCACCGTCCTGCGCGGCGAGAAGACGGTGCGGCGTGTGTCTGGTCGAACCCGCTTGTGGGACGCGCCTGCCTTCAGCGGGTACGAGATTCACATGGGGGAGACGCTTTACGAGGGCGGCGTAGAAACCTTTGCGGAGATCCTGCGCGAAGGGGAGTCACAAGCAATTTTGGACGGGGCGATTTCTTCCTGGGGTTCTTCCTGGGGTTCTTCCTCGGGGAAAGTTTGGGGAACTTACGTTCACGGGATCTTCGATGACGATGCTTTCCGCCACAGCTTCTTGGACTTCGCTCGGGAGGGATGCGGGCTTTCGCCAGCGCGGAGCCACGTATGCGTCACGGCCGAACGGCAGGCGCGTATCGACCGCTGGGCCGGCCATCTGCGGCAATCGCTCGACATGAACCTGATTCGCGAATGGGCCAACCTATGACCGCGCCTCGATTCGCTCTCGCTTACGGGTTAGACCTTCTGGCGGGTGACCCGGAATGGTTCCCGCATCCCGTCCGAGGGTTTGGTTACCTAACGCGCGTGGGCGAGGGTTGCCTGCGGCCGCTCTGCAGCGGGCCCGGAAGCGAACTGCTGGCAGGCGCGGCGCTCACTGGTTCCGTGGTTTCGATCGGTTGGGCTTTGGGACGTCCGAAGAATGCCATGTGGCAGGTGCTGCTCGCGTGGACGGCTCTGGCGACGCGCTCTTTGCTGGACGAAGCGCGCGCTGTGATCCGTGCGCTCGAAGCAGATGATCTCGATTTGGCGCAGACGCGGCTTAAGCGCATTGTAGGCCGCGATACCGGGTTTCTGGATGAAGCCGAAATCTGCCGGGCCGTCATAGAGACGCTGGCCGAGAGCGCCTGCGACGGCATTGTGGCTCCTCTGTTTTGGCTGGCGGCTGGAGGTGTTTCCTGCGCCATGGCTTACAAGGCCGTCAATACGCTCGATTCCATGATCGGGCATCGGGAGCCTCCCTATCGCTATTTCGGACGGGTCGCCGCACGGCTGGACGATGCAGCGAACTTTATTCCGGCGCGCCTGACGGCCTTGGGCATGGTGGCCGCCGCGAAGCTTCTGGGATCGGATGGCGGCCGTGCGCGGCAGATCTGGCTGCGCGATGGAAACAGGCATGCGAGTCCGAACGCGGGACAGAGCGAGGCCGCCATGGCAGGAGCGCTAGGGGTACGGCTCGGCGGCGCGAGTTCTTATGACGGCCAGGCCCACCAGGCGCCTCTGCTCCATGCTGAAGGCCGGGCTCCATCCGTGCGCGATGCGAAAGCGGCATTATCGCTGGTCGCGATGGTGTCGGGCCTGGCGTTCGGCGCGGCGCTGTTGATGGTTGTCGGAAGGCGGCGCAAGTGATCGTACACGGCGGCGATGTTTGGCAGGCCGGTGAGGAGTTGGGAATTCCAGCCTCGGAGTTCCTGGACTTCAGCGCCAACATCAATCCGCGCGGGCTGCCGCCCAGGGCACGGGAGCGGCTGGTGCGGGATGCGTCCGATCCGGTTTTGCTGGGGTCTTATCCAGATCCCTCCGCGCGGCGTCTGCGTCTGGCTCTCAGTGAACGCCTTGCCGTGCCGGCGGACGCGATTGTCGTGGGGCCTGGAGCGGAGGCTCTGCTGGCTCCCATTCTGCAGTGCCTTCGGCCTCGACAGGCGCTGATTCCCGTTCCGGCTTTCAGCGAATATCGGCGTGTCTGCGAGCAGCAGCAGATTGAGTTCGTGCCGTTTGCGCTCGAGCGTGCGGAATTGTTCCGGCTGCCCGTGGATCGTCTTTGCCGGCGCATCCAATTGGAGCAGCCCGGCGTCGTGCTGTTGAACAATCCGCACAACCCATCCGGCGCCATGCTGGACGCGCACGAAGTCCGCCGCGTCCTCGATGCGGGTGCGGCGATGTTGCTCGATGAGGCGTTCATCGACTACGCTCCTCACGCCAGCCTCGTCTGTGAAGCTGCCACGCGGCCCGGATTCATTGTGGTCCGATCACTGACGAAGTTCTACGGATGCCCCGCGCTGAGAGTTGGCTATGCCGTCGCTCATCCGGAGACTATCCAGCGGATTCAAGCTTGGCTGCCGACCTGGTCGGTCACCCAACTGGCGATCGACGCACTGGCCGAAGCGGTTTTGGACCGCGAATTTGCCGAGACGACCCTGCGTGAAAACGCTCTCGAACGGGCGCGTTTGACGGAAAGCTTGAGCGCCCTGGGCCTCTTCGTATTCCCATCCGCGGCGAACTATCTGCTCCTTGAATTACGAGCGAACATGCGTACGGCTTCGGAGTTGCGTCGACGCCTGATGCGAACGAAGCGAATCCTGATCCGGAACTGCGATTCCTACGAAGGGCTCGCGCCGGGACGCTATGTGCGCGTGGCTGTGCGCTCCAGTGAAGAGAATTGCCGCCTGAGCCAGGCTCTCGCCGACGAATTGAGATTGCCATGAAGTTACTAGAAACGACTCTAAAAGAAATTCGCCCAATCGATTCACGCTGGATGGATTCGGCACGAGAACGTCAACTGGAATTGACGAAGCCTCCAGGGAGCCTGGGGCGTCTGGAGGAGATTGCCAACCGGTGCGCCGCCATCCGGGAAAGCTTTGCGCCGACCGCCGGCCATCCGCGCATCGTGCTGTTCGCCGCGGATCACGGCGTGTGCGCGGAAGGCGTCAGTCCTTATCCTCAGGAGGTGACGGCGCAGATGGTCTTGAACTTCCTGCGCGGGGGCGCCGGCATCAACGCACTGGCGCGTTCGGGAGGAATCGAGTTGAAAGTGGTCGATGTCGGTGTCGCGACGGCCCTTCCGCGTTCGAGTGAACTGATCAGCCGGCGCGTGGCTTCGGGCACTCGCAATTTCTGTAAGGAGCCAGCCATGACCGAGGCGGAGATGACGTCTGCGCTGGAGACGGGCATTGAGCTCGCGTGCGATTCCGTGATGGCCGGTTGCGATCTTCTGGGCTTTGGGGAGATGGGCATTGGGAACACAACGTCTGCCAGCGCTATTGCTGCCGCGTTGACGGGCCAGGCCGTGGAGGCTGTCGTAGGATGCGGCGCAGGCGCCGATGATGCATGTCTCGAGCGAAAGCGGTCCGCCGTGCGGCGCGCCCTGGCTCTGCACGCCACGAGTCTGGGAGATGCGCTGGGGATTCTGCGCTGTGTTGGCGGACTCGAGATCGCGGCGATGTGCGGCTTCTGCCTCGGGGCTGCGGCGCGGCGAGTACCCGTGGTCACGGACGGCTTTATCGCGACCGCCGGTGCGGCTCTGGCTGTCCACCTCTGCCCGGCTACGTCCGGCTATGTGTTGGCTTCGCATCGCTCCGCCGAACCCGGGCACGCGCATCTGCTCGCGATGTTCCAGCCTGAGCCAATGCTCGATCTGGGGATGCGGCTCGGGGAAGGAACCGGCGCGGCACTGGCGATGAAGTTGATCCAGGGGGCCATTGCGGCGTTCACGCAGATGGCGACATTCGCGTCGGCGGGAGTCTCCAACAAGTGAAATCGCTGCTCGCGGCGATCGGCTTCCTGACGAGGCTTCCCGTGGGCAGGATCGTCGCTTTCGACGCGTCGGATGTGGCGCACTCTGCCGGCTGGTTTCCGCTGGTCGGCATTCTGCTGGGGGCGATCTATAGCCTGGCCGCGGCTCTCCTGAGAGGTCACCTGCCTCTGGTAGTGGTTGCCGTGCTGCTGGTGATTCTCGACGCCGCCGCGACCGGTGCCCTGCACTACGATGGCCTGGCTGATGCAGCCGACGGATTCGGCGGAGGCAGGAGTCGTGAAGACGTCCTGCGTATCATGCGCGATCACGCGGTCGGCAGCTATGGCGCTACAGCGCTGGCTTGTCTGGTGGCTCTGAAGGTGATGGCGTACGCCGCAGTGTTGACGCAGAGCAACTGGACTATAGCGTTGGTTCTGACACCGGCTTTGGGACGGTGGTCGATGCTGCTTCTCACTGCAGCATTACCTTACGCCAGATCATCTTCGTCCGTGATCGAGGGAATGGGGAGACGATCTCTCTTGTGGGGCTCGGTGGTGATGTTAGTGGTGCTGATTGCCTCGAGGTCCGGCCGCGCGTGGATCGCGGTGGTCGCAGTAATAGCAGTCACGGCCGTGTTCGGCTACTACTGCCGGTGGCGCATCGGCGGCATTACCGGAGACACACTGGGCGCGAACCTCCAGCTTTCGGAATGTGCGGCGTTGCTTGCGTTCCTTTGGGTTTCCGGTTGGATATAAGATCAAACAGACGAGAATGTCTCCCAGAGAACGAGTCCTGAAGGCCTGGCGCAGGCTTTCGGGGACGCCGGATCGCGTTCCGGTTCAATTTGATCTGAGCCGGAACCTGCTGGAGTACTTCGGCAGAAAGCTCGGAATTCCGGTCTCCTACACCTCCAACTTATACGAGGATGTCACCTACCGCATCAGCGGCAATGAAATCCGCACTGCGATGGGCAGCGACGTCGTGATCACCGGCGCCGGCACAGCGGACGGATTTCGCTCGGAGCCGGCTGCGGATGGAACCTGGCTCAACGAATATGGAATGCGCATGCGCCAGGGCGAGATCTATGCGGAAGTCATCGAGTATCCGCTGGCTCATGTGGAAACCGAGAGTGACCTCGCGGCCTACCGTTTCCCCGATCCCCTGGCAGCCGGCCGCTATGGTGACGCGGAGCGGTTGATCCGGCGCTATCAGGACGAGTACCTCATCATTGGCGACATTGAAGTCACTATCTTCAGCCTGGCGCAGCAACTCGCCGGCATGGAGAAACTGCTCCTGGATATGGCGATGGGAGCCGAATATATCGAGCCGCTGCTGCGCGCCTGCACGGAGTTTCAGACTGCGATCGGGATACGGCTGATCGCAGCCGGTGTGGATGCCCTGTGGGCGGGTGACGATTTCGGGACGCAAAAAGGCCTGCTGTTTTCTCCGGCGATGTTCCGCCGCCTTCTGAAACCTCACTATCAGCGCATGAACCGGGTATTTCGCGAAGCCAAGCCGGACATTCTGCTGATCCTGCACTGCGACGGAGCCGTGAGCGCGCTGCTGAACGACTTTTGGGAAATGGGGTACGAGGTGTTCAATCCGGTGCAACCGGGTGTTCCGGGACACGCCCCGGCGGACTTGAAGCAGAAGTTCGGCGACAAGCTGTGCTTTTGGGGCGCTATCGATCAGCAGGACCTGCTGCCGCGAGGCAGTGATGAAGAACTGGAGGCCGACATTCGAGAGAAAATCGGCATTCTAGGGGAGGATCGTGGTTACATGATCGCGCCGGCCCACATTCTGCAAGCGGATGTTTCGCCCGGCCGCGTGGAGAAGTTCGTGGAGCTGTGCCTGGCGCATGGCCGGTATGCGATGCCCTGAACCCACCTCACGCACAAAATGAGTAGTCTCCGTTATCCGTCGTCAGTTATTGGACCGCGGCCTGCCCCGCGGTTAGCGTATTGACGTCGCGCTTCCTGGCCGCTAACGGGCTGGATACCGATCCCTTGACGGTCGCGGGGCTCCCCGGGGCATCCCCAGGACACCCGTCAATATTTACGTTTCTTAATGAAACCCGTAAGGGCTTGTTCCGCTCTATGTTAGATTAACCATTCAAAGGTCAGTAATGTACAAAATACCCAAACTATGTCTGTTTGCACTTGTGTGTTCGGGCGCTGTGTTTGCACAGGCCACCCTGGGTTCCGGCGCAGTTGCCGGCTTGGTCCACGACACTTACGGTGACGGCATGCCCGACACCACGATCGCGATTACCAACGAGGTTTTGGGAGTGCATCAATCGGTCATCACGACCGACGACGGAATCTTCCGTGCAACGGGCCTTCCGCCTGCCGCGGGCTATAAGCTGACGGCGTCCCACAGTGGGTTTGTCAATTTCGACAGCGAAGTCTTCACGATCCCCGCCGGCCAGACGGTCAACTTTCGCATCGGTCTTCAGGAAAATGCCAGAGCGCGCCGTACTGCCGGAAAGTCGGGGTCCGCCAAGGCAGGCGGCGAGACAGACGATCATCAGTTGAGCATCGATACGCCCATCACTGGAAAGCAGATCGATTCGCTTCCGCTGAAGCAGCGCAAACAGGAGCCGCTGGTGCTGCAATCGCTAGGGGTCAGCAACAATACAGCGTCCGGCAACGTGTCGATTTTGGGCCAGAGGAACACCAACGAAACCTACACGGACGGAATTCAGACCAGCGACACTTACTTTACCCAGCAGACGCCGACTAACGACGCGACGTCGATGGACCAGATCGAAGGATTGCAGGTGATGGTCGCGGATGCGCCGGGCGAGTTTAAGGACGGAATGTCCGGCATCGTCAATGCGGTCACGCGCGCCGGAACTAGCGACTTCCATGGGACTGCATACGAATACCTTCGTCTTCCCGGCCTGACTGCAGTCGGCCGTGAGGCTCTCGGCAACACACTTCTTCACGCCTTGAATCAGACGGGGGCGAGCGTCAGCGGCCCGATCCTGGCAGACCGGCTCTTCTTCTTCACCAATCTCGAAATCCTGAACGACCACTTCGATGCCTGGAATCGTATCACCAATCCTTTGATCTCCGATCCCAGCGGAACGGTCGTAGCGCCCGCGAATTGCAAGGCCAGTGCAACGGCGTGCGCTAACGCCATTAAGTTCATCCAATCGCAGATGAACATTTTCTTGCCGCTCACGCAGCGTTCGCTTAACGGACTCGCCAGGCTCGACTACCAGTTCAGCGGCAATAACCGCATCAGCTTCGATTTCGACCTCGCCAATGCGAACCAGCCCAACGGAGAGCAAGTGGAGAATGCGGTTGCCAATGGCGGGCTGTTGGGAATCAAGAATACACGCGAGAATACGCGTTTCGGGGGTATCTCGTGGATCTCCACACCCTCGTCCAGCTCCGTGAACGAATTGCGGGCCGGCGTTGCTACGGAGCACATTTTCGATCCCGCAACGGTTTCACGGCTCGCCACCGGCAATGTCGCGATCTCTCTCTACGGCTCCAATATCGGCAACTCGACGACCGGCTCCAGCCTCTACACCGCGCAGCGCTATCAGGTTTATGACAACTTCACTTTCTCCGGCGGACCCAATACGTTTGAGTTCGGCGTGGACTGGATCCGGACCCATTACTTTATCGATCAACTGGCCAGCGACGGCGAATATTTCTACTCGTCGCTGACCAATTTCGCAACCGATCTCGGGACCACCACGGGAAGGACCTACACTTCCTTCACGCAGAGTTTCGGTAATCCAGGCCGCGATCTACCTTACAAGCAACTCGGCGTATATGGGCAGGATACCTTGCGAGTGAATCCAAAGCTGACTGTGAACTTCGGCCTACGCTGGGAAAAACCCGGGAACCCGCAGCCCAAGTTGGCCGATGTCAATCCCAATTATTACCAGACCGCATCCATCTCGTCGCCGAATCTGGATCTCATGCCCCGCGTCGGCGCCGCCTACCAATTAAACTCGAAGACGACCATTCGCGCCGGCTACGGATTTTTCTTCACGCCTTTTTACGGCCAACTTCTCGACGCATTGTACCTGGGTAACGCGATCTACCAGACTTCCATCCAGATCACTCCGAATCAGACCAATGCGCCCGCGTTTCCCAGCGTGATCGGAGCAAAGATTCCGGGCAACACGGCCGAGGTGATGTACTCTACGTCCAAGCTACGCAATCCGCACACCGTACAGATCAACTTGGGAATCGTACGGGAACTGCCCTTCGGTACGAGCATTTCCCTCAACGGCTTAGACGTCCGTGGTGACAGACTCTGGACCGTGAGCGACGACAATCTCGCGGCGCCGACCAAAACCGGTACGTACACCATCGACGACGCGTCCGGTAACAAGGTGCGCACCTTCCTGCTTCCGGTCTACACGGCGAAGAACGATGCCACCATCTCACACGCGTACGACGTCCAGAACTCGGGATCATCCTGGTACGACGCATTAGCAGTGGCGTTGAACAAGAGGCTGTCGCACGGCCTCAACCTGCAGGCGGCCTACACGTGGTCCCACTCGATCGACATTGTGAATGGGGCCCTCATTCAAGGCGGCGCCCCGCTCATCGTCCCCCTGACGTATAATTCTACGAATCGCGACAGTTCAACGACCGACCAGCGCCAGCGTCTGACGCTGAACGCTACCTGGCAGCCAACCGTCACTAAAGGCGACTCCATCGCCGCGCGCTATTTTCTTAATGGCTGGCAGTTGTCGACTATCGGCACCATGGCGACCGGACTTCCAGAGACGGCGGAAGTCGCCACCACCGGATTGCAGTTGTCGGGGATCACTCCGCTTTTCAGTAACACGCTGGATGGCTCGGGGGCTTGGGATCGCGTACCGTTTTTACCGGTGGCTACTTACCGGACCGGCAATCAGTATAACTGGAACTTGAGGATTTCGCGGTCACTGCCGTTTACTGAACGCATCAAGGGGACGCTCATGTTCGAGGTCTTCAATCTCTTGAACTCGCAGTGGACCACAGGAGTGAATACGATGGCTTATTCGGCTACGGCGGGAGTTCTGCATCCTGTGGCGGGAGCGGGGACGGCCAACGCAGCTGGTAGCTACCCCTACCAGACGAATGGCCGCAGCGCCCAGGCTGCATTCCGCATTACGTTTTGACCATGTAGAACGATGCGGCGGCCAGCGCGGCCAACGGCTGCTACGCAGGCGGCAGACCACAAAGAACGATGGTCTGCCCCACGGCGCAAGTTGGACAGACTAAAGAAGTACGTGCTAAATCCGACCGCTGGCGGCCGAGTTTTGCAAGTGCCTCTAAAGTCTGTCACAGAGGATTTGCACGATATCCTGCAATCGGGGTGGATCCTGGCTCACCGACTTTAGCGCGTCTTTGAACATCGACTGGCAGAAAGGACAAGCCGTACCCACGGTGGTCGCGCCAGTCGCTACGAGTTCTTTCGCGCGGGTGGTATTGATCCGCTCGCCCTTCTCTTCTCCCAGGAACATCAACCCGCCGCCGGCCCCGCAACAGAAGCTTCGTTCACGATTCTTCGGCGCCTCCACTACCTCCGCGCTACGCGACAACAGTTCGCGCGGCGCATCGTACGTGCCGCGATAACGGCCCAGATAGCAGGGGTCGTGATACACGACCTTCTCATTTCCATCGGCCGTCGACGGAAGCTGCGCCTGGTAGCGCGCCAGTAATTCGCTGTGATGTTCGATTTCGAAAGCGTGACCGTATTCCTTCCAATCCGTCCCGATCGTCCGGACGCAATGCGGGCAGATCGAGAGCAGTTTTGTTTTTACGTTCTCCTTCACATTCTCTATTCCGGCCTCCGCCAGTTGCGAGAACAGCAGATCGTTGCCGAGCCTGCGCGCCGGATCGCCAGTGCAGCGCTCCTTGCGCAGTACGCCGAACGTAATGTTGAGATGCCGCAGCACCTTGGCCAGCGACAGTACAATCTCGCGCCCGGAAGGGTCGTAGGCGCCCATGCAGCCCAGCCACAGGCAATACTCCTGGGTGCCGTCGTAGATCGGCAACTCGTTCTTCTCGATAAACTTCATTCGCTCGCCGACAGCGAAGCCGAGCGAATTCCCGCTGCGCTCCAGCGTATTGAAAAATTTGCCGCCGTAATCGTCGTCCCAGGTTCCGGTGTTGACCGCGCCGCGCCGGAGGCCGATGATCACCGGCAGGTGCTGGATTCCCACGGGACATTGATACTCGCAGCCGCCGCAAGTCGTGCACTGAAAGACTGCCTCCGGTGAGATGAACTTGCCGAGAAGAGGCGATTCGCTCGCCGGCCCTGCTTCTTTCAGATACTCGCGCAACCCCAGGATCACTTCTTTGGGATTGAGCGCCTTGCCGGTGTTGAAGGCGGGACAGTGTTCGGAACACCGCCCGCATTCGACGCAGGAGAACGCCTGTAGCGCGTCGAGTTGAGTCACGTCCTTGCCTGCGGTGAGCCCGAAGTCCTCATCGCCGGCGAGAGGGGGGATATCGCTGAAGCCTGCGCGTTTGGCGAAGATGGTCGCCGGACTGAGCACCAGATGCAGGTGTTTGGTGTGGGGAATCAGGGGCAGGAAAATCAGCAGAGCTAGCGTGTGGCACCACCAGATAGCCCACCACGAGTTAGTGCCAGCGGCCATGGCGAGCCCGGCGAGATACGTCACCATCAACACGAAGATGAGCAGAGCGATGATCCCCGATTCGGGCGATGTCTTTCCCAGCCACCGCGGACGCACCCCAAAACGGCGGATCGCGAGACCCGTGATCGAGATCGCCACAGCGGCGGCGAAGACGGCGACGAAATCGAAATAGAAATGTCCGAATACGCTATCGCGCGAAAGCAGTGTGAGTCCGAAGCCCTCCGCGAAATGATTGAGGGTGATCAAAGCGAACGCGCAGAATCCCCAGAATACGAAGGCATGCGCGATCCCGGGCAGC
This sequence comes from Terriglobia bacterium, assembly GCA_963747535.1. Classification (GTDB taxonomy): domain Bacteria; phylum Acidobacteriota; class Terriglobia; order Bryobacterales; family Bryobacteraceae; genus CAVVFX01. Next base: position 1,047,450 of record CAVVFX010000017.1, on the reverse strand, counting down.
GGACGCTCCTTGATGACTTTGCTCTGTAACAGGACTTCGGAGATGAATTGACCGCTGCGCCTGGGGATGTCTTTCAACTGAAAACCGGGATCTGGTTTGGCTGCGGCGATCACCCGCACTACGCGGCGAAACCGCATCCAGAATGCGCTCAGCGAGGCAACGATCAACAAGAGCAGAATCATCATCCGAAGCATAAACATCTATTGTGCACTGCGGCCTGGGTGGAAAAGCCGAGGAAGCGGGAATGGACGCGGATTAACGCCGATAAGAACGCTGTCCGTCCTCCGTCGTCCGTTATCCGTCGTCAGCCGTCCTGACGAAGACGGACAACGAATGACGGAAGACGCCTACGCTACCTGGCGAGCCGGGCTGCGAGATAAAGGGGCTATCCTGAAGACATCCTTATATGCGAAAGAGTTTCTCCGCGGCCTCGGGCCTGCTATTGGCTTTCACGGCTACCGCACTTCGGGCGCAGGCTCCGCCACCTGCAGCGCCTACCCCCACAGCGCCTGCTCTCGAATTCGAAGTCGCGTCCGTCAAGCTGGCCGGGCCGCTCCAGCCGCAAAAGATTATTTCCGGACAGGTTCACGTCGGCATGTCGATCGATGCGGCCCGGGTCGATATCGGAAGCCTGTCGCTAACTGAATTAATCCGCATCGCTTACCGCATGAAGTCTTATCAGATTTCGGGTCCGGATTGGATGGGCGCCGAGCGGTTCGACATTATGGCCAAGATGCCGGAAGGTGCAGCGAAGGACAAAGTCCCCGAAATGCTGCAGGCGTTGCTGGCGGATCGGTTCAAGCTGACCGCGCATCGCGAGAGTAAAGAATTTCCGGCGTACGCGCTGGTGGTGGGGAAGAACGGACCGAAATTGAAAGAGGCTGAGCCTCTGGCCACTCCTCCGCCGGCGGTCGACAGCGCCGCGACTCCAGCCAAAGGGACCGTGACGATCGGCGGTGGAGACACCCAGGTGCGGGTCGAGCCGTCCGCTGACAGAAAAGGGGCTACGGTGTCCAGCCCTCAATTCGGCCAGATGAAGGTGTCGGTGGGCGAGGGCGGTTTGATGCGCATGGAGTTTGCCAGGTTATCGATGCCGGGGCTGGCCGATACGCTGTCGCGCTTCACTGGCAAGCCGGTGATCGACATGACGGAGCTGAAAGGAAACTATGAGATTGCCCTGAACCTCTCCATGGACGATTTGCGGAGTGTCGCGATGGCGTCAGGCATGGGACCTGCGATGGGGCCCGGCGGCGGTATGATGATGGCTCGTCGCGCGGGCAGCGAAGGAGGGGCAGCCCCTGGACCGGCGGAATCAGCGTCGACACCCGGCGGATCGTCGATCTTCACCGCCGTCCAGCAACTGGGGCTCAAGATAGACTCGCGCAAACTGCCCATCGAAGTCCTGGTGATCGATCACCTGGAGAAGACGCCGACGGAGAACTAGGCGGCTGCTGCGACCCGGGCAAACCACGAAAAACGACGGTCTGCCATATGGAAAGTTCTCTACACGCAAGTTCCCACACCTGCGTCTATCTTGTTTGAGGATATTTGCGTCTATCGTCGCGATCTGTGCTCTCGCGACCCCGGTTTTCGGCGACAAGGCCGCGGAAGTTTTCCGTAACGGCGAAAAGCAGGAGAAGGCGGGCCATCTGGTTCGGGCCTATTTGCTCTACGCCGAGGCTGCGGCGCTGGATCCGGCAAACCAGCTCTATCGCACCAAAACCGCCGCTCTCAAGTCCAGGGCGGATCAACTCCAGGTCAAAGCCGCGGTTCCAGCTTCCGGCGCTAAATCCGCACCTGCCGTCGCCGGCGATTCGCCTGCAATGGAGCCCGCACCGGAGTATGACAGTATTACCGCCCGAGAGATGGCCGATGCACGCCAGGCGTTGCCTCCGGCCCGGCTCAAACTCACCGGTGGACGCTTCGACTTTCACTTCAGCGGTGACGCCAAAGACCTCTTCAACCAGGTGGCCGGGCGATGCGGGCTGCAGACGATATTCGACAGCGAGTACCAGTTGGCGCCCCTGAAGGTCCGCTTTGACCTCGACGACGCCGATTGCGGCAACGCCTTGCACGCTGCCGAAGCCGCCACCAATTCGTTCGTAGCTACCCTCTCCAGCAAGTTGATACTGGTTACGAAAGACACTCCCGCCAAGCGGACTGCCAACGAGCAGACTATGAGCGTCGTGATCCCGGTCCCTACGGCTCTCACCGTGCAGGATCTGACGGAGATCTCGCAAGCGGTCAAACAGGTCACCGGCATCGAAAAGCTGGCATGGAGCGCGGCAACTAATGAGATCCTGATTCGCGACCGTGTCTCGCGCGTGGTTCCCGCCAGGGCGCTCATTGAGCAACTCATCGCCTATCGCGGCAGCGTGCTGATTGAACTGCGCTTTCTTCAGCTCTCCACCTCGGACATCCTGTCGTACGGCGTCAACCTGACCAACACGTTTAACATCGTCTACCAGGATGTAACCAACCCGACGCTGGCCACGATCCTGCGATCGTTGTTGCAAGGAAAAAATTTCGCAATCAACGTGGTCGAGGCGAGTATCGTAGCCAGTCTGACGCAGTCGTCGTCGCGCACCCTCCTGGTGACGCAGGTGCGCGGAGTCAGCGGCATGCCTTCCACCTTTCACTCCGGTGAAAAATACCCGGTGCTTACTTCGGCCTATATCGGTGGCACGACGGCTTCTACAGCCGGCGCGTACACGCCGCCTCCCTCGTTCACCTACCAGGATCTGGGGGTTTCGTTGAAGATCACGCCCATTGTTGGTAACGACCTGGTGACTTTGGACGTGGATAGCGAGTACGAGTTACTGGGCGCGTCATCAATTAACGGGATCCCAATCCTCACCAACCGGAAATATACTTCGCGGATTTCACTTCGCAAAGATGAATGGGCCGTCATTGGCGGATTGACTGACGAAACCAGAGACAAATCCGTGAGCGGAGTAGCCGGATTAGCTCGTATTCCACTGCTCGGCTGGCTCTTTAAGACCCAAAACACGGAAAAGGATCTCGACCACATTATCATCCTCATGAAGCCTTACGTCATCGGCGAGCCGCCCGGGAGTAAAGCGTCGCCGGCGATGGCTGTCGGAACCGACACGCGCCCGTTTTCACCGCTTTGAGGCGGTTGGCGGAGCGGGCTTGCACCCACCCTGGCGCAATCCCGTTAAAATGAATAGTTGCATCCATTTAGAGAAAAAGGCGTCCTGATCACCGGTGCGGGTCGTGGAATCGGCAAGCGGCTGGCGATCGGTTTTGCAACGGCGGGGGCCCGTGTTGGCCTCCTCGCTCGCAGTTCGGCGGAACTGGATCTGGCAAAGCTGGAGATCGAACACGCGGGCGGCGTGGCGTTGCGTATTCGCGCGGATGTGCGCGACATGGAACAGATGGCGGCCGCCGTGGACCGCATGCAGGTGGTCTTCGGAGGCACCCACATTCTGATTGCCGCCGCCGCCATCCAAGGGCCGATCGGTCCGTTCCACGATTGCAAAATGAAGGCTTGGATCGAGACCATCGAGACCAATCTGTTTGGAGTGATGAATTCCATCCGTGTGGTGCTACCCCGGATGATCGACCGGCGATCGGGCAAGATCATTGTCCTGGCCGGCGGAGGCGCATCCTACGGCCGGCCCAATTTTTCGGCGTATGCCGCATCCAAAACGGCTCTGGCGCGAGTGGTCGAGAGCATTGCCGAAGAAGTCCGCGATCACAATGTGCAGATCAACTGTCTACTGCCGGGCGGCGCCAACACCAGCATGACCGACGAAATCCTGCATGCGGGCGACCGCGCGGGAGCCAAAGAGCTCGAAGAAGCCCAGAAGATTCGCATCACCGGCGGCGTTCCCGCTGAAAAGCAGATCCAGCTTGCACTTTTCCTGGCGTCGGAAAAGTCCAATCACATCACCGGCAAGCTGATCCACGTCACCGACGACTGGAAAAAGCTGGAACACGAAAACATGAAACACGAGTCATATGCGCTCCGCCGTATCAAGTAGGACAAATGAAACTTCTTCAGGGTATATTCCTCATCGCAATCGCCTGCACCAGGGCTTTTGGATGGGGTTGCGAAGGGCATCGGATCGTGGCTTTCATCGCCAGCCAGCACTTGACGCCGCAAGCTCGCACGGCGGTTTATCAGTTATTGAAAGACAATCCGATCGATCCGGCTCTCGATCGCTTCTGCCAACCCGCGGCCGGCGATCCTATGGAGGATGCGTCCACCTGGGCCGACGATTCCAAGCGCGAAGAGAAGACCGGAACGTGGCACTATCTCGATATCCCTCGCGGCGTCGAACACGCGGATCTGATGAAGTACTGCGCGCCGGTCGGCGATGCGCCCATTGGCAGCGCGGGCGCAGATAAGGATCGTCCGGGGTGCGTGCTGACCGGACTGCAGTATGAGTTCGAGATCCTGAAGGACCGCAACCGGTCGTCTGCCGAGAGAGCAACGGCCCTGCGTTACGTGATTCACTTTATCGGCGATATGCACCAACCGCTTCATACCACCTCGAATGACGATGAGGGCGGCAATTGCACTTCCGTGACTCTCTTCGAAAATTCGGAGCGAGCGAATCTGCACGGTGCCTGGGACTACGGAATCATCGCGCACTATCTGAAACAGAATCATCAGACCCCGCAGGAAATGGCCGCGCAACTCGATCGGCGCTATGAGTCGAACGGGCAGAAATGGCTGCACGAACGGATCGACTTCAGCGAGTGGATCCAGGAAGGCCATCGCCTCGCGCAAAGGGTTACTTATGACAAACTGCGCCCCAGGCTGCCGGTCGCTCCCGGTGGGGGCGGTCCGGGCTGCGCGGCCGAGCGTGAGAAGTCGGCGGCACTCAACATCCACATCGACGCCAGGTACGCGGCCGCGGCGATACCGGTAATCGAGCAGCAGTTGGCGAAGGCCGGATATCGTCTCGCTGATGTGTTGAATGCGGTTTTCTAGGCAGGCCATTTCCAGCGGCGAACGGCCTCGCCGGTAAGCGACGGCGTCCTCCCGCTAGCGCGTCATGCCGGTTTTTCCGAAGAGGGGTGGCGCGGGAACAGGAGGCTGCTTCCCAGCCGGACAGAACACACACAAAGCGATGGTCTGTCTCTTCATGGCAGTGCAGCTGAAAAAGAACTTATTGTTTTCGATCCCCGCGGCCTGTTAGTCCAGACCTTCAGGTTCTTCCGGCATATTCTCCAACGCATCCAGTAAATCCGGATTTGCGGCGAACCGCTTCAGAACACCGATTGAGTTGGCTGAACTGAATCCTGCCCGTACCAGACGCCGGAAGGCGGCGGCGAGTTCCTTATCGCTCTCGAACAGACCTTCGCGGGCGGCTGACCGGTATTTGCGGCGAATAAACTGTTCGATCAGTGCAAGTTCGTCTTTTCCCGAGTACATTTCCGCCACCGTACGCTCGGCCAGGTCGGGAGCCACCCGGTGCTGCCGCAGGTCGCGGAGTACGCGGGACTGCCCGAATCCCTCGTTCTCCAGCCGGGCTGAGGCAAAGGATTCAGCGAATCGCTGGTCGTTGAGATACCCGTAATCCTTCAATCTCTGCAGGACGCCTTCGACATCGACAGGGTCATGGGCCCTCGCCGCGAGCGAACTTCGGATTTCTCCCACAGAGGCCGCGCGACGCCCAAGCTTTTTTACCGCATAGGCAAAAAGTTCATCCGATGACAGTTGTCGGGGCCGCTTCATCTGTACAGGAGTTTACTCTATTCGCCCGAATTGGGTGTGCAACGAGCGTTGGGAGGTTATACTGTGAATGGCCGTCTTCGTGCAAGACAGAGATCGCGGCCACGCAAGAAAAGGAGAAATGTAATGGATCGGGATGGTTTGGCTAATTTCTTTTTGGGCTTAGGCATAGGGGTCGGCCTAGGCATGCTTTTCGCGCCCAAGTCAGGGAACGAGACGCGTGAGTTGATCTTGAACAAAGCCGATCAAGGCAAGGAATTCATCAAAAAACAGACGGCCACTTTGCAGGATACGGCCAATACCCTGGTAGAGAAGAGCCGCGATGTAATCGGCCGCCAGCGCGATACGATTAACGACGCACTGCAGGCCGGAAAACAGGCTTACCGGGAGAAGGTTGAACCCCGTATTGCTGAGAACCTGCCCAGCTAATAGCGGACATGGAATTGCGAGGGGCAAGGCTTCTTTCTGGCGAATTTCGTGGCTGGATGACTTGCCCGCTGGTAATCATCAGTAGGGGTGCTTATGTCGGACGATACCTTTAAATGGGTCATTGCGGGTGGTATTTCACTCGCCGCACTATGCTTTTTGGCGCAAGCCATTGCGGCGTTTATCCTGTTGCGCACCGTTAACAAAATCCATGACAAGGTCGAGCCTCTGGCTGACAAGACGGAGCCGATTCTGGAACTGGTTCGATCGAGTATGAACGAACTGGTCCCTAAGTTGGTGGCCGTCTCGGATGATGTCGTAGAGCTTTCGAGGACTGCCCGTGACCAGGTAAACCGCGTGGGGGAGTTGCTGACGGACTTCGCCCAACAGGCCAAAGCCCAGGTAGCCAAAATTGACGGCGCGGTCGAGTCGACCGTAGATAGTGTTCAGCACGCGGGAGAATCTGTAAAGGATGCGGTGCTGAAGCCGGTGCGTGAAGTCAACGGAGTGCTGGCGGGCATCAAGACCGCAATATCGGTCTATTCGCACGGCCGCCGGCAATCCGTGGATCACGCCACGCAGGATGAGGAGATGTTCATCTAGTCCATGGCTAACCTGGCTTTAGTGTACGGGCTGCGCCTGCTTCCCTGCGACGAACTGGAATCCTTCGAGCCCGCGAAAATCAACTTGAAGAGTGGCCGTACGGCCGGGGTCACCATGCATCTGATCGAGGGCTCGAGCGAAACCGAAATCCGAAAGCAGCTACTCGCTTCGCTCGACGCATTCTTTGAATTTTATCCCGAGTTGTAGCTTTGTCGATATCCATAGCCACGTGCTCTACGGATTGGACGACGGAGCGAAAAGCGTGGAGGAGTCGGTCGCCATGCTGCAGATGGCGGCATACGGCGGTACTACCGACCTGGTGGCGACGCCGCACTCCGACCTGACTTATCAATTCCAACCCGAACTCGTCGCTGAGCGCGTGCGTGAACTGAATGTCGCGATGGAGGGCAGAATTCAAATCCATCAGGGCTGCGACTTCCATCTCCATTTCGATAATATCCAGGATTGCCTGGCGAACCCCACCAAGTACACTATTAACCACAAACGCTACCTGCTGGTGGAGTTCGCCGATACTCAAATTGCCAAGACTACGGAAGAGGTTTTCGGGCGGATGGTGTACCTCGATATCACGCCGGTGATCACCCATCCGGAACGTAACCCTTTGCTGCAGCGCCGGATGGATGATCTGGCGAATTGGATCCGGTTGGGATGCCTGGTGCAGGTGACCGCGTTATCGTTTCTCGATCGCTTCGGCAAGCGCGCCCGTAATGCAGCCGACGAATTGATGGAGCGGCGCATGGTGCACTTCGTCGCGAGCGACGCGCATGGAACAACCGACCGGACCACTCTTTTAGGTGAGGCGTTTGCCTACATCGTGGACCGGTACGGCGCGGATAGAGCGCAAGCCCTGTTTTCGGACCATCCGCGGGCGACCCTAACGGGAAAGTATCTTGAGGTCGAGGAACCGGCGGAGGTGAAGAAGAAGCGCTGGTTCTGGTGAAGAGTTTTCCGTTTTCCGTTATCCGTTGTCCGCTTTAGTTCAACCGTCCTCTGGAGAGTCACGTCTTAACGGACAACGGATAACGGACAACGGAAAACTCAGATGTGGCAGTGGCTCAGACCGCGCTTGGCCAGATACTGTTGATGGTAGTCCTCCGCCAGCCAGTAGTCGGTTGCGGGTTCGATCAGCGTAACGATCGGACGATTGAAACGGCCGGACTTGTCCATTCGTTCTCTTGAAAGGCGAGCCGCAGCTTCCTGTTCGGGCGAATGATAGAAGATCACGGAGCGGTACTGCGTACCCCAGTCCGGTCCCTGACGATTCCTGGTAGTGGGATCGTGATTCTCCCAGAACACATTCAACAGGTCGTCGTAATCCACCTGCGCCGGATCATATTCCACCTGTACCACTTCGGCATGGCCGGTGCGATCCGTACAGACGTCCTTATAAGTAGGGTTTTTCAAACTTCCACCCATGTAGCCCACAGAGGTTTTCACTACGCCCGGAATGGCCCGGAAAGTCTCCTCCACGCCCCAGAAACAACCTGCCCCAAACGTTGCTTTTTCCATACTTTCAGTGTAGGGTAAATGCGAACCCATGAGCTCCCCGCCTCCAGCCCGTCCCAGGCACGAACTCCACGCCGGCATGCGCCCGATGTACGCGCGCCAGTCGCTGCTGGGCCCGGTGCCGCGGCATGCGCTTCCCGAAGATGGCATGTCGCCGGGCACCGCTTATCACCTGATACACGATGAGCTGATTCTTGACGGGAGTTCCCGTTTCAACCTGGCGACCTTCTGCGGCACCTGGATGGAGCCGGAAGCTCACAAGCTGATGTCCGAGACGTTCGACAAGAACATGATCGACAAGGACGAATACCCTCAGACCGCGGAACTGGAGATGCGCTGTGTCAAAATGCTGGCCGAGCTATGGCATTCGCCCGATCCGGACAACACTATCGGCACGTCGACCATCGGGTCCAGCGAGGCTTGCATGTTGGGTGGACTGGCGCTGAAATGGCGCTGGCGCGAAAAGATGAAGCAAGCCGGGAAATCCACGGACCGTCCTAATCTGGTGATGGGTACCAATACCCAGATTTGCTGGCACAAATTCGTCAAATATTGGGACATCGAAACGCGCGAAGTCGCACTCGAGGGCAACGACCTGGTGATGGACCCGGAGCGCGCCGCCGCCGCGTGCGATGAGAACACCATCGGTGTGGTCGGCGTCCTGGGCAGCACTTATACCGGCGACTACGAAAACATCGAGGCCCTCAGCGCGGCGTTGGACCGCCGGCAGGAAGAGTCCGGCCTCGACATTCCGATTCACGTCGACGGCGCCAGCGGGGCGTTCGTGGCGCCGTTTCTGCAACCCGGTGTCCGGTGGGATTTCCGGATCCCACGCGTCAAGTCGATCAACACGTCGGGGCACAAATACGGATTAGTGTTTCCGGGCGTCGGCTGGGTGATCTGGAGAGAAGCCGCAGATCTCCACCCGGACCTCATTTTTCACGTCGATTACCTTGGCGGGACCATGCCTACGCTGGCGATCAATTTTTCGCGGCCGGCAAGCCAGGTGGTGGCGCAATATTACAATCTGATCCGTCTGGGTAAGGCCGGATACCGGGCCGTCCACCAGGCCTGCCAGGATGTCGCGGTTCATCTGGCGAAGCAGATCGGCGAACTGGGACCGTTTGAACTGGTCAGCCACGGTACTGATCTTCCGGTGTTCGCGTGGAAACTCAGGGAGACTACCACGTGGTCGCTCTACGATCTCGCCGACCGTCTGCGCGACCGGGGATGGCAAGTGCCGGCCTACCGGATGCCGGCCAACCGCGACGATATGATCGTCCAACGAGTGGTGGTCCGCAACGGATTTACTTGCGATCTGGCGGATATGCTGGTGAACGACATCCGCCGGCACCTGGACTGGTTCGGGTCGCAGCCTGGGCTGAAGCCGAAACTCACGAGTTGTCAGTTTCATCACTAACCATCCAGCATCAGCTCGTGCCAGGGTTGTAGTCGCGGAGCAAGATCGCGTCCCGCGTAAGTTAGCAAAAGATAATATCAGTGATTTGCTGAGCTACCCTTGCGGTGGACACTGCCGGTACACACCTATATGGCGGAACGTCTTCGGTCCGAAGGCATGGACGTTCTGATCTGCCAGGGAGTGGGGATGGGCGCCCGCCGCTATTCGTCCTCGTCTTCAACAGTCACCGGCTCAAGGTCTTCCGCTTCGAAGATCTGCCGGCAATCGAGACATTCGACATAGTCGACGCCGTCCCGGCGCGCGATCACTTGCGTTCGCTTGTGGTCACAGGGGGATTGCATAAGAAAGAGACTGAGATACGACCCATTTTAATGATCCAGCACGACTTGTCAAGGGATGAGTGCTATTTTGCGTTGCAAATCTTCATTCTTAAGCCAATTTTACTCTGGAAACTCGACAGACCCCCCAGGGAAGGCTCTCGATGTGGTTCACTCTGGTCCGGGGCGCCTGACCGGTCGCCGCCAACCGCACATGGATTCCAGGGCAACTATAAACCTTTTGTGGTCTTCTGCCGATGTGTTTAGTGGAACGAGACTGCATGACCGCCCAGGAACAGATTCAAGCCGAAATAGAGAGACTCAGGTCAGTCGAATCGGGCGCGACCCCGGACATCGAGACAGTTCTTGCTCGAATTAACGAATTGGCTTTCAACGCGTTTCCCGAAGCGGCTTCCGTAACCGCTGAATTGCTGGATCAGATTCGGAGAGTCCCGAAGCAAAATGTCGGCCACGCCTTTGGCGGGCCAGATGGTGATCCATGGCTAAGTACCGGCCTGCTTCGTTTGCAGGAAGCGGTACGACGTGACGCTGCGCCACCTTCACCGGACCGTGCGCAAGCTCAGGCTGCAGCCGGCAACAGCTTAGCTGACGACCCTGAACTGATCGCGGAATTTGTGGCAGAGGCTCGGGAACACTTGTCGAGCATTGAAGCAAATCTGCTGACCCTGGAAAAAGATCCTTCCCTGCCGGACGCGGTGCACAGCGTTTTCCGGTGTTTTCACACCATCAAGGGCCTGGCTGGATTTCTGGCGCTAGGACCCATACAAGCGGTTGCGCATGAAACCGAAACACTTCTCGACCATGCCCGTGAGAGACGTCTATCGATCGGTCCGCGACTGATTGATGCGGCGCTGAAAGCGGCTGATTTCGTTCAGGTCGCGCTGGATGCGCTGTCGTCGAGACCGCCGCAAGAGGCAATGAATGCGTTGCCCTCAAATGAAACTCTGCTGAAAGAGATCGCGGCAGCAGCGGTCGACGTTCCGGCGGGCGGAGCGGCTGAATCCCCGGGAAATTTGGCTTCCGAGGTCATGGCATCTCCGGAAGTGGAACGCGCTGCGGTGCCGGCAGCACCCAAAAACGATGCCAGCATGGTCCGCGTGGATACCGCTAAGCTGGAGTACCTGGTGGAAATGGTGGGCGAACTGGTGATCGCCCAGTCGCTGATTCACTTTTCGCCCGGGAACGACGGCAGTGCGTCGGCGGGATTGTCGCGAAACTTTGCCCAGCTGGGGCGGGTGACCGGTGAAATCCAGAAAACGGCTATGTCGATGCGAATGGTACCGATTTCCCGGCTCTACGACAAAATGGCTCGTCTGGTTCGCGACCTGGCCCGCAAATCGGGCAAACGGATCGAGTTGAGAAGGATCGGCGACCAGGTTGAACTGGATCGAAACATCGTCGAAGAGATCACCGATCCAGTCGTCCATATGATACGAAACTCAGTGGACCACGGGATTGAAGACGTCGAAGCAAGGGCGGCTTCGGGAAAGAGCGAAACGGCTTTCATTACTCTGGAAGCCTTCCATCAGGCCGGGTACATCAACCTCCGCATGTCGGATGACGGAAGGGGACTTTCGGTAGCGAAAATCCGGGAAAAGGCTCTTCAAAAAGACTTAATCTCAGCGGAATCCAAACCCGACGACCAGAGTATCTATAAGCTGATCTTCGAACCTGGTTTCTCAACAGCGGAACGGGTCACCAGCATCTCCGGGCGGGGCGTCGGGATGGACGTGGTGCGGCGGCAAATCGAAAAACTCCGCGGCACGATCCATATCGACTCCAGACCGGGATTGGGTTGCGCTTTCACTCTCAAGGTCCCTCTGACGCTGGCGATGGTTGATGGACTGATCCTGGAGTCTGGCGGCGAGCGATATATCCTGCCGATCTACTCGGTGCGCGAGATGTTTCATGTTACCGCGGACAAGGTGTTCACCGTCGAGAATCGGTCGGAAATGGTGTTGCTGCGCGGGGCCTTGCTGCCGGTGGTCCGGCTCGATCAGTTTTTTGCGCGCGTTCGTCAGGACGGCGCTTCGAGTGAGATCGGTATTGTGGTGGAAGGCCGGGCACGGCAGTTCTGTCTGGTCGTCGATCGTATGTTAGGGAAGCAGGAAGTGGTGATTAAGGCCCTTGGAGCCTGTTTTAAAAACGTGACTGGAGTGGCTGGCGGGGCGATCCTGGGGGACGGGCGGGTCGGTTTGATCCTCGATGTACACGGAATTGGTGGAGGAGACGACAGTGACGCGTGAGCCGGCGGTTGCCTTAGGCCAATACGCAATCCGGCCCATGACCGTGCGCGAGTTTTCCAGCATCCGAAAACTTGCCTTCGACTCGTGCGGGATCGATTTCGCAGATTCAAAGAAGGACATGGTTGCGTCCCGGCTTGACCGGGCTCTGCGAAAGCTTAGCCTGTCGTGTTATGAAGATTACTACTTGCACGTCCGCGATGATGCCTCCGGTGCCGCGTTGCGGGAGTTTATCGACGCTCTGACCACCAACCATACAAATTTCCTGCGCGAGGCGGATCACTTCGGGTTCCTGCGTGACAAACTCGGACGGACGTCGTTTCGTGGACGGCCCATCCGTATCTGGAGCGCGGCTTGTTCCACAGGGGAGGAGCCCTATTCGATCGCGATGACTCTGCTCGATCAACGGCGGCATGAAATCATACCAGGATTCCAGATTCTGGCGACCGACATCTCGACGAGAGCGCTGGCGGCGGCCCAGTCGGCGGTGTATCCGAACGAAAAACTGCGCGATCTGCCTCTGCCATGGTTGACCGAATTCTTTGAGACCGGCTCCGGGCGATGGTCCGGTTGGATGAAGGTGAAGCGGGCGGTTCGCGATACCATTCGATTCCAGCGCTTCAACCTTCTGGACAGCGCCGCCGAGTTTGGAACCTTCGACGTGATCTTTTGCCGTAACGTGATGTTGTACTTCGGGCACAGCACTCAGGAGGGCATTGTGACCCGCATGACGGAACGGTTAAATCCCGGGGGGTTTCTTTTGACAGGACATACTGAAAGTTTGATGGGCATCCGCCATGATCTCGCATACGTGCAACCGGCGGCCTACCAGAGGGTCTTATGAGCCCAATCGCATCCTTGAAGGAAGCGTGCCCATCAAAACCTCGCGAACGAAAGATCCGGGTGCTGGTGGTGGATGACTCCGCGCTGGCGCGCAAGCTAATCACCGACACGCTCGAAGAAGCCGGCGACATCGAGGTAGCCGGCTGTGCCGCGGACGGTTATTCGGCCTACAACCAGGTGGCGGTGCTGCGGCCCGATGTCCTCACGCTCGATATTGGAATGCCTGGCATGGACGGCCTCACATTCTTGAGGAAAGTGAAGGGCCGGAACTTCGTACCGGCTGTAGTTGTCAGCGCCATCACTGGCGCCGGTTGCCGGACGGCCTTGGAAGCGTTGCGCGCGGTCGCGGTAGAAGTCATCGGCAAGCCGGTCGACAAATCCGGTTTCCTCGATTTCAGGGCTACTCTGCCGGCTAAGGTCCGAGCCGCATTTGCCTGCCGTGAAGGAGTTCAAAAGCAATCCCCGGTAGTGGCCCGCGGCGCCTCATCGCTGAAACTGCGGGCGCCCGCGATCATCGCGATAGGGTCATCGACGGGGGGCACAGAGGCCGTTGAGACCATTCTGCGGCGTATGCCCAGTGACTGTCCTGGAATCGTCATCGTGCAACACATTCCGGCCAGATTCTCGAACATGTTTGCCGAGCGTCTTCGACAGGTCTGCGGGATTCAAGTAAAAGAGGCAGCGAACGGCGACGCCATCCGGTCTGGTTTGGCGCTTATCGCCCCAGGCGACCAACATATGACGGTCCAGAAACGTTCGGGCGGATTTGAGGCCTCCCTGAATCAGGGACCTCGCGTAGGCTTTCAGCGGCCATCGGTGGATGTGTTGTTTCAGTCTGTTGCCGAAACGATTGCCGCCGATGCGATCGGCGCGATCCTCACGGGGATGGGTAATGACGGCGCCGCCGGTTTGCTGGCCATGAAACGCGCGGGAGCGTTGACGATCGCGCAGGATGAGGCGTCCTGCGCCGTCTTTGGGATGCCGAAGGAGGCCATCCGTGCCGGCGCCGTGGATCATATTCTGCCCCTCAACGAAATCGCGGCGGCGCTGGGACGTCTGCACGCCCGGGCCGGTCCGCCCTGAAGACCAAATCCCTAGCTACTTCTCGGCGCAAAATTCGTTGGTCTGCATGGAGGCGCATGGCGCAAATGTCATCGGGTGTTTGGTTGAAAAGGAAAAAACTCTCGCCGGGTTCTCCGACGAGAGTTCAAGCAAATCAGAATGGAAAAGCCGAGGAGAGTTACTCTGCGGAGTGCCGTCGTTTGTCGATGGCCCGGCCGATGTTGATGAGATTATCCGCGATCACGCCAAGTCCGGTCCACCGCGTCATTCCGCTAACGCCTTTATACCGGCAACGATTAAGCCCGTGTCGCCGCTTAAGCACGCTGATGCGTCCTTCGCATCCGGTTCGCCATTTTTGACCTTTTTTAAACCAACGCTTCTTCTGCTCACGTTTTAGTTCAACGCTTTTCGTGGAACGGCTTGGAACCGAAATACGTTTCACTCCGATTTGCCGCGCCTGGACATAAAACAAAACAGAATGCAATACAAATGTTCGAAATAATTGGGCCAGCTTGGCGACCCTCTGCGGCTCGGCGTCTCTGCGGTGGAGTTCCGGCTTCCCGCGTCAGGTAAGCGAATTTTCGGAGGCAAGTCGCCCGGTAATGCGGTGGGCCGTAGGTTACCGCAGAGACGCCGAGCCGCGGAGGAAAACGCAGAGGAGATCTTTGTCCAGGGTAAAGTGGACCGAAAACGTAAGAATCTGTACGCTCGTGCAGCAGACCGGCAGGATGCCCTATGCGAACAAAAGAAATTGGCTTCACACTTTTGCGCCAGAAAGTAGCTAGCCGGCGGATCGCACTCCATGCCGGATCTCCGATCGACGCCTACCCCGCAGTCTACGAACCGGGTTAGCTTGCCTGTCGGTGACCGCTGTCACATGACTATGTTCTCGGCCGTTGTGGACAGAGTCTTGACCTTCGCCGCTAGCGTTGTGCGCTTGAGTCCGAGCATCTCGGCTGCCGCCTTTTTGTTGCCGCCCGCCTTGCGCAGAGCTTGAGAGAGCAGGTTCCATTCGAAACGGCTCACGGCCCGGTCGTAGTCGAATCCGCCGTCCGGCAGCTCGCAGTCGACGTCCAACTCGCCCTGCAGGCTGGCCTTGGGCAAATCGAAGTCCTCCTCGCCGAGAAGCAGGCGCTCACCGCTTAGTGCCACGGCTCTCTCCAGAGTGTTCTCCAATTCGCGTATATTGCCTGGCCAGGAGTGTTCCATCAAGTGCATCATGACGCCTCCGGTGAGGACTCGCGGACTGATTCCTTCGAGCGTGCAAATCTTCCGCAGGAAGTGCTCGGCCAGCAACGGAATGTCGCTTCTCCTCGCGCGCAACGGCGGGATTTCGATCGGAATGACATTTAGCCGATAATATAGATCCTCGCGAAACGCGCCCGCGCGGACCCGCGCATGGAGGTCGATGTGAGTCGCCGCGATGACCCTCACGTCCAGCCGGACCCTCTCGGAACTCCCCAGCCGCTCGATCTCCCGCTCCTGCAAGACTCGCAATAGTTTACTTTGTAGCTCCACGTCGAGGTCGCCAATCTCATCGAGAAAGATAGTGCCATTCTGCGCCTGCTCGAAGCGGCCCGTTCGGTGGGCATGAGCACCTGTGAAAGCACCCCGGGTGTGGCCAAACAGCTCCGACTCGAGGAGCGTGCCTGGAATGGCGCTGCAGTTCACCGCGACAAAAGGATGTGCCGACCGGTTCCCCGCGGCGTGGATCGCCTGGGCCAGCACCTCCTTGCCGGTACCCGTTTCGCCCCAAAGCAAAACCGTACCCCTCCTTTGCGAAACCAACTGGACGATCGAGCAGATCCTTTGGATGGCAGCACTTTCGCCGATCAGGCGGTGACGCCACTCGGAGGGTGCAGCATCCGCCCGGCCCAGGGCGGACTCCACTTCTTCGGCTACGGTGGTCTCGTCATCCTCCGGTCCAAAGATTCCGGCTGCACCTTTCCGGCCAAGCTGTCCTGCTTTTGAGAGAGTCAGGGCTATATCCCGGAGGAAGAACGTCGTGTTCGGACATTCGGTCTGAATGGCCGTCAGAAGAGAGGCGGATTCCCATGCTTCCGCCGGGCCGTTGGCCAGGGCGACAATGATTCGTTGACTTCGAGAGGCATCGACTGCCTGCTGCTCCGTCCTGCAGACAACCGGACGGAACCGGCTCAGCCGGTCCCACAGGCGTCGCTCACAAAGATCGGGAGCGCCGGAGGGGAGCCATAAGAGCTTTCGCTGGATTTGGTTGATAACGTCCACACTTCTTCCATCGGCACAATTACCAGAACCTTTAACTATTTTTTTTACCTACATTACAAATCTTTCTTATGCCGGCTACCTAAAGATCCACTACGATCCCTCCGATATTTAAGGTGTGCGCCGACTTGTTTCAAACATCGTAAGTCCGGGTCGCACCAGTACCTAATTCGTGAAAGTGAGCTTACATGCTGGATCAGGATCTTGTTGAGCGCGCGATTCGCGCCGCGACGGAAGAAGTTTTTGCAACCATGCTTGGTGCCGTGATCGATTTTGACGAAAGCGCCAAAAGTGATCCGGACAGCGGTCTGATGGCGCTGGTTGGACTCACCGGAGGCTGGAGCGGGGCTGGGACGCTGTTGTGCAGTCCGGCTCTTGGAAATAAGGCGTCTACGGCCATGTTTATGTCCGAATCTGCGGGCGATCCGAATGCCATCAACGATGAAGTGCTCGATGCGGTGGCGGAGGTCACCAACATGGTGGTCGGAAATATAAAGAATACTCTCGAGTGTCACATTGGCCCAATGGCCATCAGTATCCCGTCGGTTATATACGGCCGCAACTTTCACTTTAGAAGCCTCACCGGAACGGTGAAAGCGTCCGTGGCATTTCGCTGGAACTCCGAGCCACTGGAAGTGAAAGTCGTATTGGCGCCAAGTTCGGATCAGGATGGCAGCAACCGTTTGCGCAGCGCGGTCGTGGCATTGAGTCATTAGATCCGCGAAAGGCGAGAATTTCCGAAAATTTTTTCTATCCAGTGAGAATAAACCCGGGCTCCGCGAACCAATCTTTTGTCACGTCAAGGATTGAGATACGGATGTCGCAGACTCACTTCGCCGAGCCATGCCGGAAGAACGTTGGTAACGCAGATGGGCTGAGTACCCTGGAAGGAATAGTCGAATCCCACGGCCACATGGTCGACTCCATGGCCCGGAGAATTCGAGCGTCGATCCCCGATTTTGCATGTATCGAGCTAAAGGACCTGGTCCAGGCCGGAAATGTCGGTTTAGTCAATGCGGTACACTCCTACAGTCAAAACACGGGGGTTCCGTTCGAGATCTATGCGCGGTTCCGCATCCGCGGAGAGATGTTGGACACCCTCCGGAGACTCGATGCCGCGTCCCGCACACTTCGCAACTGGCAGCGAAAGATTCGCAAAACGGTTCTGGATCTTTCGATTCACCTGAAACGCGAACCGAGCGAGGAAGAGATCAGCGGGCAGCTCGGAGTGGCACTCAATCGTCTCCGGCAGAAGAATCTCGATATCCGTGCAGCCTGCGCCGTAACCCGGTCCGCGCAGGGCTCAGACGGTATGGAGGAGGCCACTCAAGAACAGCCTGGACCCAGCGAATCCCGCCCCGATGCACTTCAATCGGACATGGAGCGCCGGAAGATTGTCAGGTTCGCGGTCAATCAACTGCCCGATCGTCCACGGCAAATCATTTTAATGTATTACCAGCAGGAATACACCATGCGGGAGATCGGCGAGAGACTGCGGCTGGACGAAAGCCGTATCTCCCAGATTCACAAGGGTGCGTTGCGCGCGATGGCCGAGAATTTGAGGATGTCAGGAATCAACTCCGCCACGGACCTGTAGCCCGGCCTAAAGTTTTTCACCGATTGGACGATATGTATTTGTGAGGGCAATCGATGCCCGGCTTGCCATGAGAATAAGTGATCTAAATCCTTCAGGCATTAGCGGTCTATCCCCGAGCGGCGCATCTCCGGCGTCTGGAATCGGCGCATATGGCCAGGGTGGACGCGGCGGGTACGGTCAGCCGTCGGACCAGGTCCAGCTTTCGGGCGCTTCGCGACTGGCTGCTTCGGCCCTCGCAGAACACTCAGCCCGGCTGTCGCAAATTAAGAGCCTGGTCGCGTCAGGCCAGTATGACCCGCCAGCTGAGGCCGTCAGTCAATCTTTGGTGAGCGAGGCATTGTCGCGAACGGCGCTCAAGTGAATCGTATGAGTACAGTTAGAGGATTACAACTTGGAAGGAGCCAGATCAGCGATGCAACGAGCGAGATTGACGTTGGGCTTCAGCAGCTCATCGCGTTATGGATCGACGGAACTCCAGCCAGTTTGCGGCTGATTCCATTGCTATGTAGTGAAATGGCGGAGTTCGCTGCGGGCAGCGGATTCAAGGGCTTTAGTCCGGCTCTGCTACACCGGGTGACCCGTCTTTCAGGCAAAGCAGATCTGCGTTTTGCGGCCCTGGTCGAAATCCTTTGCAGAACTGGATCGTATTCAAGGCGAGGCGCGCAGGAGCTTTTGCCGCGCATCGTCACTGCAGGGTGGGAGGGCTAAAAGCTCTTGGGCGGGTTCAATGTATCCTTCGGCATGACGGCCAGCGCGATGGATGCCATTCAGCAAGCGCTGGACGCAGTCCAGAACAACGTCGTCAATGCCAGTACGCCAGGCTACGCCGCGGAACAGGTAAGTTTTTCGGCGCAGTCGTTTGATGTCCAGCAAGGTCTCGCAGGCGGGGTCGACGTGAACCTCTCATCGACCCGCGACCTATACCTGGAACGGTCGGTTCGCACCGAGAACAGCGCTCTAGGGTCACTGCAACAACAGGATCCGTTGCTCGCATCTCTACAGAGCGCTTTCAGCGCATCGGGAGATTCCGGCATCCCGAGCGCACTCTCCGGTTTTGCCAACAGTTTTTCCACACTCAGCACCTCTCCGCACGACCCTTCAGCTCAGGCCGATGTTCTTCAAGCTGCGGCCACTCTGGCCCAGGCATTTAACCAGACCGCCGCGCAGATCTCACAGGTTTCGTCGGAAGCAACCGGCCAGGCAGACTCGACCGTAACACAGATCAACTCTCTGACGGCGCAGATAGCAGCGCTAAATGCGCAGATTCAAGGCGGCGCGCAGAACGATGCGGGCGTTCAGGCCGACCTGAGCAATTCGCTGGAGACCCTCTCCGGGCTTGTCAACATATCCGTCAATTATGCTTCTGACGGCAGCGCATCCGTCTTGCTGGATGGCCAAACGCCCCTGGTGACCGGTCAAACCTCGGACGCGTTAACGATCTCTCAACCCAGTTCCGCCGGCGCCGTCCAACTCCTGAGCCAGGACCATACCGATGTCACGGCTCAGGCGTCGCAGGGGCAACTGGGAGGACTCCTCCAGGTTCAGAACCAAACCATTCCGCAGTACCTGGGTCAATTGAATAACCTTGCCCAAACCTTCGCGGACCGGGTGAACTCGATCCTGACTTCCGGCCAGGTTTCCGCCGGGCCGCCACCGGTGCAGGGCTCAGCTCTGTTCACATTCACTGGCGGCACGACTGCGGCGGCGACGTTGGCGGTCAATCCCGCTATCACGCCGAACCAGATCGCGACCATCGACCCGGGGCCGACGGCATCCAGCAATGGTGTTGCTTTGGAACTGGCCAATATCACCAATCCGACCAATTCCGCGGACCTGATCGACGGCCAAAGCTACACTTCGTACTATGGTCAGCTTGCGGGCCTCGCCGGCGCGGCTTCTTCGCAAAACTCGGCCAATTTGACCACCCAACAGGACGTGACGACCCAGGCGCAGAATCAACTGTCTCAAGCGTCAGGAGTATCGCTCAATGATCAGGCCGCGCAGCTGATGACGCTCCAACAGGCCTATCAGGCGACCGCCAAGATCATCACCGTTCTCGAAGCGATCAGCCAGGCGGCAATCGATATAATCCCCGAGCCCGCATAATGATCTCATCACTCAGTCCGGCAACGAATCAGTTCTTGAACAACCTGTCCAGTTTGCAGTCGCTGATGGCGACAACGACCGAGCAACTGACCTCCGGCTACAGCATCAACCAACCCTCGGACGCCCCCGACCAGGTCAGTCCTCTGTTGCAATTGATGGCCGACCAAAGCTACAACCAGACAGTTTTGGAGAATCTGTCGAGCGTTCAGTCCACGGTTTCCAGCGCAGACCAAGCCGTCAGTTCCGCGATACAGTTACTGCAACAGGCCTCCAGCCTCGGTGCCGAAGGCGCGAGTTCGTCAGCCAGCGCCGCAACCCGGACACAACTCGCGCAACAGGTAGAAACCATTCAACAGCAAATGGTTGCCCTCGCTGCCACGCAGGTCTCGGGCCAATACATTTTCGGCGGCGACCAGACCCTTTCACAGCCTTACGCGTTGGATCTGAACCCGCCTCCCGTCGCGGTGGGCGACCCACCAGCCGTGGCGATCAACCCCAACGACACGGCTAGCTTTACCATTGTCACTCCGGCTAACAATGCCGCGAATCCGAGTACGACGATAACCATCACCGGCCAAACCGGCGACACTCTGCAAGATCAAATAAACGAACTGAATTCTCAACTTACGGCTCAGGGCCTTGGGATTTCCGCCAGCCTCGATCTGAGTGGCGAACTGCAATTCCAATCAGACAGCGCATTTTCTGTAAGCGCCGTAGCGGGAACCGCCGCTAACCTTGTCAGCACCACGGCTGAAACGGCTGACAATACGGGTTTGAACGAGTATTCATTCACAGGACAGTCGGCGGCTGCGGGCGGGGGTAATGACGTTGAAATCACGGTAGGAGGAGCCAGCGCTACTGCCACTCTTGCGAACCCGACAGCACCTACCCAAGCCGATGTGGATGCCATTAATACGGCGCTTCAAGCGCAAGGTATAAGCAGCGTAAGCGCAGTTCTCGATTTGACCCAGGCCAACACGATCAGCTTTCAGGGCTCCACCGATTTCTCAATTTCCGACGATCACCAGGCCTCCGGCACGTTTGTGCTCGACGGCAACGCTGGCGCAACGCTGACGAACGGCGTCGACCGTCTGATTGCCCCGCAGCAGGTAACCGGCCGCGTCGATTTGGGGGATCACACGTCTATCACGGTGGGCCAGAGTGCGCAGGACCTGTTTGATCACCGCAATGCAGACGATTCACTAGCGTCTGACAACGTTTTCGCAGCGCTCAACTCGCTCCGTGTTGCCCTCTCAAATAACGATACTGCAGGGATTTCCGCGGCTCAAACATCGCTTGACGCCGCGTCCCAATATCTGAACTCGCAGGATGTCTTCTACGGGTCCGCGGAAAACCGGCTCGACGCAGCGGTCAATCAACTCAATACGGAGAATGTGGGCCTGCAACAGCAAATCTCCGCGATGCGCGACACGAACACGGTGCAGGCTGCCGAAACCTTAACCGAAGGAGAGACGCAGCAACAGGCCGCGCTCGACGCCGAAGCCAAGTTCCCCCAAACGACTCTTTTCGATTATCTTGGATAAATCGTTAAAGTTTTTCCGGATTCTTCCGATAGTCAAATGTAGGCGCATTGAAGAGCGTAACCTTCAACCGCCTCATTGACCACAGGTGAGAATCCATGAGCCGGCAACTTTCTCAGCAGGAAATTGACGCCGTATTCCAAAGCCTCCAAGCCCGCAAGAGCGATGTCAACGCGCGAAAGGCAGCTCCGTTCGACTTTCGCCGGCCGGACCGTATCGCCAAATCCCAGCTTCGCGCGATCCACGTCCTGCATGACAATTTTGTGCGCAATCTTGTGTCCAGCCTCTCGGCATACCTGCGCGCCTATCTGATCGTCAACCTGGTCAGCGTCGAGCAGCTTTCCTATGCCGAGTTTCTGGAATGCCTGCCCTCGCCGACGTGCATCGTGGCTTTGGGATTGCGCCCCTACGACGGTAACGCGGTTCTCGAAATGAACTCTTCTCTCATCTTTCCGATTCTCGAGATTCTGTTGGGGGGGAGTGGAAATAGCCTGATGAACCTCCAGCGGGAGATCACCGAGATCGAGCAGAGCCTGCTGGACGGACTCTTCCGGATCATCCTGCGCGACTTGCGGGAAGCCTGGAAAGGGATTACGCAAATCGATTTTTCTATCGAATCGCTCGAAACCGAACCACAATTCCTGCGAATTCTGGCCCCTAGTGAGGCGGTGGTAACCATCGCTGTCGAGATCCGCATTGGCGACAGCGTCGGAATGATGAACATCGCCATGCCCTCGATCATCATCAAGATGATGCGGCAGAAGTTCGACATGCAATGGTCCGTGCGGAAAACGGAGTCGACCGATCTCGAGCAGATGCGGGTGCTGGACCTGATCCGGGAGTCCGGCATGACGCTCGAAGCACGTTTGGAGGGGCCGACCATTCGCATGGAGGACCTGATCCGTCTGGAACAGGGCGATACCCTCAGCTTCGACTATCCGCTTCGCCGTCCGCTGGACTGCAGTGTCAACGGGACGCGGAAGTTTCGGGGCCGCATGGTTTCCTCGGGTGAAAAACTGGCTTTCGAGGTGCAAAATTTGATCGAACGTCCGACGCCTTCAACCTCGGGCGGGCTGGTTTCCGCTGCCGTGGCTGGAGGCGAGCCGGGTTGACAAATGACGGGCTGGCATTTCGAGTTCGTTCCGACGATGGCAAATGAGGAGCATTGGCAGTGATTCAGTTGACGCGATTATGTGGAGATCCGGTCTTCGTGAATTCGGATCTGATCGAGATCGTTGAACGCGTGCCTGACACCGTTTTGACCTTGGTATCCGGGAATCGTCTCACGGTTCAGGAAACTCCTGAGCAGATCGCAGCCTTGATCCGCATTTTTCGCCAGGCCGGCCTCCCCGCCACGTTGTGAGGATCAGGAATGTTGAAAGCATCCGGCCGGGGACTAGCCGGCAGAATTGATTGGGGCACCTTTGGAGGACTGGCTCTGGCGTTTGGGGGAATTCTAGGTGGGCTCGTCCTGGAAGGCGGGCACATACACGACGTCGCGCAGATTACCGCGGCCGCGATTGTACTGGGCGGGACGGTCGGCGCCGTATTGATCAGCAAGCCTTTTGATACGATTCGGAGCGCGTGTGGCCGCCTGAGGAACATTCTGATTGCTCCGGACGAACCGGGAGTAAATGAAATATCGGACCATTTAGTCGATCTCGCCCGGCAGGTTCGCCGGGTGGGGATCGCTTCGCTCGAAAATGAGGCGCGGACCACCCAGGATCCCTTTCTGCGCAAGGCCTTGGGAATCGCGGCCGACGGCATTGACTCCCGCGAACTTCGACACATCATGGAGATCGAAATCGGCATCGAGCAGAAAAGGTGCGAAGCCGATGCATCGGTTTTTGAAGCCGGGGGAGGGTATGCCCCCACTATCGGAATCATCGGCGCGGTGCTCGGTCTGATTCAGGTAATGAAACATCTGGACCATCTCGAAGAGGTTGGGCGCGGAATTGCCGTGGCCTTTGTCGCGACAGTTTATGGCGTGGCACTCGCGAATATCCTCCTCCTGCCCGTGGCAGCCAAGATTCTGGCGCGCGGCGATAAGTCAGTTGAGCTTCGCGAACTGATTCTGGCAGGTGTCCTGGCCATTGCGGCCGGTACCAATCCACGACTGATTCAATTGCAACTGGATGCCTACCTCTCCAGCGGTCGAACGGCAGAAGTTCTTAAGACGGACGGCGAAGCGCCGGAAAAGGTGACCCAAATAGGATGACTCTCCGAAGCAGCAAAGGTCATACATCCCCCAGTCACGAGCGCTGGCTGGTATCCTACGCCGATTTCATCACCCTGCTGTTCGCTCTATTTGTGGTGTTGTTCGCGGCATCCAACGCCGATAAAGAGAAAGTGCGCACATTCGCACAGGCTGTCGAGAGTGCCATTGAACATTCCGGCGTCAGGCGCGGCTCCCTCCCGCAGCCGAAGGCCCCGGGAGAGCCCGTACTCAATTCCACCTATGCAGACCTCGTGCAGTCCCTGGAACCGGAGGTGGAAAACCACCAGGTGAGGGTCTGGCTGGACGCGAGAGGACTGGTGATCACACTGAATCAGACGGCATTCTTCCACTCTGGCGCGGCGGAGTTTGATCCTGCAATGTACCCGACGCTGGGAAAAATCGCGGTCGCCATCGCCCGGATCGATAACCCGATCCGTCTGGAAGGACACACCGACTCCCTGCCGATTCATAATGAGCGGTTCCAGAATAACTGGGAGTTGTCGTCGGCTCGCAGCATCGCGGTGCTGGAACTTCTGGCGGAGCGCTTCGACATAGGCCCCGCCCGCATGGCAGTAGCCGGATACGCCGACACTGCCCCGGTGTCTTCTAATGACACAGAGGAAGGGCGCGCCCGCAACCGGCGCGTCGATATCGTTGTGTTGAGCCGTGAAGCCGTACAGAAAGAACCGGGCGGAACACCCTAAAGTTTTTCCGCATATCCGTCGATTTGAGGGCAGTAAGTATGATAACGGAATTGAAAAAGCTTGCTGGCGATTTTTTGACCCAGCCACTGACCCGCGGACGAGAGATCCGGGACTTACTTGAGTACTCCCCCGCGGAGTTCTGTGCCGCGGCGATCGAATTACTCGGGGGTGAAGATTCAGAGCGCGTGCAACGCTACCTGGTAGCGCTGCTTTGGACCAACAATCTACTGATCCCATGCCTGACCGACCCCTCGACACCCATGAAGAAAGCTGAAAGTATAGTCGCGATAGCCCGACGGGTAGACCCTCAACTACCGGCGAAACTGGTCGGTTTTGTTCTAGAACGAAGTGACGTGGAGACCCCGGAATGCCTCGAGCGTATCCTTGGCCTGCTGAAGTCCATGCCCGACGCGGCCAGCTTTCGCCCGCTCTTGACTCCTCTTGTGCGTCACCCTAACGCGCGAATCCGTGCGAAGGTCGCGCTTCTGGCAGGAGAAGGGAACGGGAATCGCACCTGGTTTGAAAGACGCTTAATGGAGGACGACTCGCGCGTTCGGGCCAACGCAATCGAATCGGCCGGGCCAGCCGTAGCCGAAGATCTCCAACCCTTGTTCCGTACAGCTGCATCGGATTCAAACAACCGAGTGTCTGGCAACGCACTGGTGGCCCTTTACCGAATGGGGGAAGCAAATGCGATTGCCAACCTATATGATATGGCCTTCCGGCCGGATCCGGCGTTTCGCGCCACTGCGGTGTGGGCGATGAGCGAAACCGGAGACACACGATTCCTGCCGTTGCTGGCCAGGATTGTGACCGATCCGAATGAGACCATCAAGGCCGCCGCATTCCGCGCCATTCGAAAGCTGCGCGGGCAAGAAAGCGCGCAGGATCTAGTTCTGGATGTTCGGATTCTGGGTAGGCCAGTCTTTGAAGGGACCACGTTAAAGGTTCCTTTTGGGGTTTCGGACGGCGGCAAACCGATCCCCGGCATCGCGGCAACCAAATTCCGGATTCTAGTGGATGGCGAGTTCGTCTATCGCTACTCGATCAAGGAACAGGACTACAATCGCCGGATCTCGGCGGCGTTTCTGGTCCCACGAATCGCCGACCAGATGGGAGAAAGAGGTCTGGCTTACCGGCAGGCGCTGCAAGAGTGTTTCGAGCAGCGGCGGGTTGGCGACGGATGGCTTTTCTCCCAATATTCAGGTTCCGTTGCGGGGGAGCGTCTCAGCAGACCCGAAACCCTTTTTGGGGTGCGGATGGACCGCACTGAAATATCCAAGATCTATGCTGTGGGAAATACGGATGATCTTCGAAAGGCGATCGAAACCGCCGCCTGCCTTGATTTTACGGGCGCATTCTTGGGGTTGTGTGAGAAACTTCGTCCATCGAGAAGCAGCGCTCATATCTTTCTGTTTCGTCCCGAAGTTGCTCGGGGGATTGATCCTGTCAGCCTCACGGCCGCGGCCCAGGAGGCGCACGTTATGGTGCACGCGGTCTGCGGGTCCCGCGATGAAGAGGTTCGCGAAATCTGCCAGGCAACCGGGGGCTTTTACGCAGTATCTGAGAATGTCACCAAGACTCTCTCCGGATTCTATAGGGGACTCTCACATCGTTACCTGGCGACCTGTACCGCCGACACAAAGGTGCGACAAGTGCAGGTTGCGGTCCGCACCGAAGAGTCTTCAGGTGAGAGCGGCATCTTTGAATTGAACTGTTGAAACCGCGGCCTTACTCCAGCGCCTTCTCAAAAATTCTGAGAACTTCCGCCCTGGACGCGCACTAAGGGTACAGATAATGCCCAAAGTGCCCAGCCGCAATTTCGGAGTTGTTGAGTTCGCTCCGGGTGAGCAATTCATTTTCCCGAACGGCTTGCCTGGTTTTCCCCGTGAGACAGACTTCCTTCCGGTCGAGGTGCCCGATCAACTTCCACTGGTTTATCTGCAGAGTCTGCGAACTTCGGAGTTGTGTTTCGTGGCTGCCCCGGTAAACTGTCTGGTGACGGATTACCAGCTTTCAGCCAACTCCGAAGATCTTACGGTGATTGATCTCGGTCTTGACGGCGTGCGCGGTCCTCAAGCGCTTTGCCTCGCGTTGCTGTGTTTTGGAGAGGACGGCACGGCCACCGCAAATCTCCGCGCGCCAATCCTCGTCAATCTGCGGAACCGCCGGGGAGTGCAGGCGATTCAGAGCGAAGATCGCTATCCTTTTCGCTTCCCGCTCCAGGCGCGGGAGGGAGGTTCGATGTGCTCATGATCCGGCGCCGGTCAAATGAATCCGTGCTTTTGGGCGATGACATCGAAATTCAGGTTCTGGAAATCACGGGGAACCGGGTGAAACTGGGGATTTCGGCGCCGCGCGAACTGCTCGTTCTTCGCAAGGAACTACGCCAGACTGAGGAGTTTAACCGCGATGCTTCGCGAGCTGTGCCCCCGCCACATATTTTGTCACTGGCGGCGACCATGCTCAAATCCCGTTTGAGGACCGGAGAAAGACTAATTGAATGACCCTGAGCGCGCCATGGGAAAATTTCCGGGGAAGTCGGGTCGCGGCTCTAAAGTTCATGCGGCAACCTGCCGATGTATTAGTGAACGCAGATACCTCGGGTATCCGGCAACGGAGAACCCGGGCCTGGCAAGGAGCCGGGAAGTATCTCCGATAGGAAAAGGCAATGCTCTCGATTCAAACCAACGTAGATTCTCTTATTGCGCAGCAAAACCTGAATGTCAACAGCCAGTTCCAGAGCAACACCATTCAGCAATTGACCTCGGGCTACCGAATCAACTCCGCCGGCAACGACGCAGCCGGATTGGCCGTGGCCAACCAGTATCGCGATCAGATCGCGGAACTGAACCAGGGTGTCCTGAACGCCAACGATGGTTCCAGCCAGTTGCAGATTATGGATGGCGGGTTGGACAACGTCTCGACCATGCTGGACCGGCTCCAGACGCTGGCCACCGAGTCGGCTTCGAGCACTTTTACAGGCGACCGCTCGACGCTGAACAACGAATATCAATCACTGCTGAGCGAAATCAACCGGCAGGCAGACAACATCGGCCTCGGCGCGACTAACAATACCAACGAAAGGAACATCTCCGTTTATATTGGAGGCGGCCAGGACGCCAATACGAACTCGTCTGTTAACGTCGACCTCACCAACAGCGGAGTGGATTCGAACTCCCTCGGTATTGGTCAAACCAACGTGCTCACGAATGGGCCCGCAGTCATTGGGGGAGGCACCGCCCCTGCCGCCAGCGTAGTCGTGGCAAATGATACCGCTACTTTCACGTTCGTCACTGGGGCTAACACCGCAGCGAACCCGACCACGACCATCGCGATCACCGGGAAGGCTAACGATACTCTCCAGAGTCAGGTGGACGAACTGAATACCAAACTTCAAGCCGCGAACCTCTCGATCACAGCGAGCCTCAACCAACAGGGACAACTGCAATTCCAATCGGCCGCAGCATTTTCTGTGTCAGGCATAGCGGCAGGTGCGAGTGGGAACGCTAATCTGGTGACCACGACTGCTGAAACGGCTAACAATACGGGTTTGAACAACTATACTTACGTTGGAGCCGCGGGGGGTGGCAACGATATCCAGATCACGGTTGCTGGAACCCAGATTGGCGTTAATCTTCCCGCGACTGGGACTGGGACGGGGCTGACCGAGTCTCCCGCTAACATTCAAGCCAGTGTGGATACCATCAATCAAGCGCTCAAAACAGCCGGCGTAACCACCTTGACTGCCGTAGTCGACCAGGCCACCACCGGCACCGGCATCAGCTTTCAGGGCTCTACCGCCTTCACGATTGCGGACGACTCCGTCCAGGCCGGCACCTTTGGGGCCAACGGCGTTGCCGGTACCTCATTCTCATCGATCGCAGCGACGACCAGCAATGCCAATCCGCAGAACGCGATCAACGCCATTACCTCGGCGCTCGCCAGCCTGGGACAGACCCAGGGCAAAATCGGCGCTGGCGAAAACACTCTCAATTACGCTATCAATCTGGCGCAATCGCAGATTACGAACTACTCTTCGGCAGAATCCCAAATCCGGGATGCCAACGTTGCCCAAGAGGCAGCAAACCTGACCAAGGCGCAGGTCTTGCAACAGACATCGATCGCCGCCATGGCGCAGGCGAATGCGGAGCCGCAGGCCTTGCTTAAACTATTCCAATAACCTAGGCAGGCCAGCAAACTTCTAACATCAGTGATGTAGCCGGGCCGACTCACGACCGGCCCGGCGTTTCACGAACTGGCTTCGAATTATTGTGAGGAATTTAGTATGAGCACCTCTACAACGCCGCTATTTAACGGCACCAGCACTTTCTCCACTGCTCTTCAGCAGGTCATCACGAATTCGGTTTCGCTTGCATCGCTTCCGATGAATCAATTGACGGGTGAAGTCACCAACCTCACCACGGACGAGGAGCCCGCATTGAGCACGCTGAGTACCTCGTTCTCGTCGCTTCAATCGGATGTCGCCGCGATAGATTCTGCGGTGAGATCTGGAAGTCTCGGGGTGTCCTCGTCGGTCAGTACCGTAGCCACGCCTACGGCCAGCGCCGGCGCGTTGCCCGCGACGTACACCCTCAAGGTTGACAATGTCGGCTCACAGTCCACGGCCACCAGTGTCGCCACCGTTACCGATCCGACGACGCAGAACATCAGTTCCTCGACCGTATACACGCTTACGGCTAACGGCGAGCAATACACAATAGAGCCGCCAGTGAGCTCTAATACTCTGGACAGTCTCGTGAGCGCAATCAACGCAACGACTAACGGCGCGGTCCAGGCCACCGTGGTCAATGTCGGCACGTCGTCATCGCCCAGCTACGAGTTGTCCCTTCAGAGCAGCGCGTACTCATCGGACGACATTGGTCTTGACGACGGGCTTGGTAGCGGCAATATTCTCGGCGCCACCACAGAAGGCAGTCCTGTACTGTATGACCTCAACGGTCAGACAGGCCTGACCTCCGACTCGCAAACGCTCACGCTATCGCCAAACCTGACAGCCACGGTGGCAGGAGTCGGAACCACATCGATCACCGTTAGCCAGAGCACCAGCAGCATTGCCAGCGCCCTCACCAAATTCGTTGCGGACTACAACTCCACTGTGACAGCGGTTGCCGGGCAGCGCGGGTCGAGTGGGGGATCTCTGGCGGGACAGGGTGTGGTGACCCAGTTGTCCGAAGCGCTTCAAAACCTTACGAGCTACTCGGGCACAGGATCGATCCGGAGTATGGCGGATTTGGGTTTGACATTCAACCAGAGTTTCTCGCTGACGTTCGATCCAAGCGTGTTGACTTCAACCGCGTCAAGCAACCTCCAGGGAGTCACCGATTTTCTCGGAAGCGCGACAGGCAGCGGGTTTTTGCAGGCTGCCACCAACACGCTGAATAGCGTCATGAATTCCACTTCCGGCGTCATCCCGGTCGAGCAAAAAGCGCTTACCACCGAGATCGCTACCGACAATGCTGCGATCAGCAACGATCAGACTAAGGTCAACGCGCTACAAACGAATCTCACCAACCAGATGGATGCGGCGGATGCGATGATTGCCGAGATGCAGCAACAGTACAGCTACATCACTGGCCTGTTTGCCTCAATTACCGGCAGCCAGACGTCGACATCATGACGCCCTCCGGCCCGCAACATCCCGAGGAGACCTTCCGCTCGGCATTGGAAGCCCATGACTTTCCGCGTGCCGAAGCGGCGTTGCAGGAGTATGTAACCTGGTTTAAGTCCGGGTCCAGAAGCCTCCAGGAAATCGAGTCTGCCCGGAATCTCTTTAAATGGGGCATCGAAGTCACGAGCGCGCGGAAGGTTCGGATAGCCGAAGAGTTGATGCGTTTGAAAAGAGTTTTCGACGCTTACCTGCCCAACAGACACTCTCAGACCTGGCGCGTCATCGGCTGAAGGTATGGCTGAGATGGGTTTCCACGAGAGCCAAAATCGCAGGCGGGAGTCAAACGGAAGAAACGGGTGACAAAAATCCCGCCACTCACGCCATGAATTTGGCGGTACGGGAATCAGTCCGCCACTAAATGGCTGATTCGACTTCTAGAGCGAAAAGGCATCGCGCGTGCACTCAAAAAGACCGATGTTCGATGCTCTCACCTCGAATCTGGAACGCTACATGGATCTGCTGAGCGCCCGCCAGAAGCTGGTCGTCTCCAACATCGCCAACGCTGACACGCCGGGTTATAAAACCCGCGACATCGATTTTCAATCCGAGTTTCGAAATGCGATCGACGCGAGCCAACCGCAGCCTGCCGAGATCAGCGGTCTCAAGACGAAGAACGATGGCAACAACGTCAACATCGACAGGGAAAGCCGCCTGCTCTCGGAGAACGACCTTCGCTTCAGCATCGCCACCAATCTTTTAAGGTCAAGGCTCAAAACCCTGCGGTCGGCAATTGAGGAGAAGGCAGGATGAGTCTCTTTTCCGCACTCTCGGTCAGCGCTTCCGGTATGGCGGCGCAGCGCACCCGCGCCGAATTGCTCACCGAAAACCTGGCTAATGCCGAAACCACCCGGACGCCCGAAGGCGGTCCTTACCGGCGAAAAGACGCAGTCTTTGTCACCACGCAAGTATCCAGCGATTTTCATTCCATCCTCGCGTCCCAACTGGATGCCCAGCCCCAGGGAGTAGAGGTCAGCGAAGTTCTGACCGATTCGCGTGATCCGATCAGCCGCTATTTGCCCGGCCATCCCGATGCCGACGCCAATGGCTACGTGGCATTCCCCCGCATCAATCCGGCGGAAGACATGGTCGATTTGATGTCTACTTCGCGGGATTACCAGGCCAACGTGGCAGCCATATCGGCAGTAAAGGACATGATCCAGAGGTCGCTCGATATCCTGCGATAGCAAATGTCCACTTCCATTCTGCCAATTCGCAGCCCCAACTTTCCGGCTATCGAAGCGTTGCCTTCAGTTAAGCCGCCCGGAAGCGCGACTCCATCGTCGTTTTCGGATTTGCTTACCAGCAGCGTCGGAACTGTCGAACAGGCTACTCAGAATGCGACGGATGCCGCGCAGCGGTTTCTGTCCGGCGGGAACGAAGACCTTCACACTGTCGCCATTGCCGAGCAGAAAGCGGAGCTCACCAGCGAACTATTTCTTCAGGTGCGAAATAAGGCCATTTCCGCATACCAGGAAATCATGAAAATGCAGCTATAGAATGCCTACACCCGGTTAACTGATGGACCAGATCCGCAAACTGCTCGCCGCATTGTCGCTCAGCCAACGCATCACGTTGATTGCGGCCGCTGCCCTGGTGATCGCGGGTATAGTTGGCATTGTGCATTGGCGGAAAGAAGGCGATTTCCGGCCGCTCTTCACCAATCTTTCCCCAGAAGACGCGGGCGCGGTGGTGCAGAAACTCCGGGAGAGCGGCGCCGAATACCGCCTGGATCAGGGGGGCGCCACTGTGCTCGCACCCTCCGCGCAGATCGCGGAACTGCGTCTCGAACTCGCCTCGGCAGGGCTTCCCAAGACTGGCCGCATCGGGTTCGAGCTGTTCGACAAAACGAACTTCAGCGCCACCGAGTTCACTGAGCGGGTCAACTACCGCCGGGCTCTGGAGGGAGAACTCGAGCGATCCATCATGACGCTCACCGAAGTCGAAAGCGCTCGAGTGCATGTCACTTTCGCCCGCGACTCGGTTTTCCTGGAATCGCAGCAACCGGGCAAAGCCAGCATCATTGTAAAACTGCACCCAGGTGCTCATCTATCGAAGCAGAACGTGGCCGCCATCACCAATCTCGCGGCCAGCGCCGTCGAAGGACTTTCGCCGGAATCGATTTCGGTCATTGACGCGCAAGGGAACCTGCTGAGCCGTCCCCGCGCCCAAAATGCCGAAGCCGACGGTCAGCCGCCGGATGCCAATCTGGACTACAAGCAGAAAGTCGAAGCTGACCTTCTAGCCAAGGTCAACGCGACGCTCGAACCCCTATTAGGGGCAATACTCGTCACTTAACGATCCGGATGGCGGCGCAAATATCGATCAAGGGCGAGCGTTTGTAGCCGTGGCGCAGGGGGAATTTGCTCATTTTCCGTTTGACTCCGCGCACATTGCGCCGATTGCGGCTGGAAGCGGCGGGTTCGTCGAGGATTTCCTCCAGCACCGCCTTATGGAACTTGTTCCGGTCCTGAGGGGGAAATAGCGCCGAAGGTGGCCATCTTGCGACGGACAACGCGGACGGCGTGGAGAAAAGATAACCGGTCCGGGTCTTCTCCGCTCTCCAGGGCAGCTTCGTGCATCAGTCCGCGAACGGCGAAATGCGCCATCAACAAACCGTAGAATTCCTGCCGGACCAGATCCGGTGTCTTACTGCGGAGGACAATACGCGCGCCTCGCAGATGAGTCTTGAGTTCGTCGAATGCGGTTTCGATCTCCCAACGGTCGTGATAGAGCGCCGCTAGTTCAGTGGCGGGTGCCCGCTCGTGGTCGACGATCGTGGTGGCCAGTCGATACAACGGCTCTGCCCCTTCGATTCCTTCCAGTCGGTATTCGATCACCCGCACCACGACTCCGTTGTGTCCGCGCCGCTGGTCCTGCTGCGACCGATAGATGCGGCTCAGATACGATCCGTCCGGCAGGCGCTTTTCGCACGGCAACAGGATGTTTTTCCTGACACGCCACAGCAGGTCTGCGCCTGTAGCCAAAGCCTCCTTCCACATTTCGAACCCGAAAAAGTTGCGGTCCGCCAGACACAACATAACCTTGCCGAGACTGGGCAATACGATCTTTGCCAGCGCCACCTCGCTGCTGGCATAATCCGCCATTCGGCTGCCAAATAAGACATGGGTACCGTTTTCAACTAATGACACGAAGCGGATTTGCGGATACGCGCTCTTGCCCTGCTTCGCTCCCGGTCGGCCGAAAGCTTCGTCATTGCCCTTCTCATCGGCGACATCCAGCGTGCTGCCGTCGAGGCTCACCAGACGCCATCCGCGATACCATGCGCCCTTCGTCGCCGCTACCGCAATCGGCTTTACTACCTCGTCGTGAAGTTGCCGTATCGGCTCCCATCCCAGCCTCGTTCGCGCCTGCGAAATGCCTGAGTGGCCGGCCACGTGGATACTTGCCGACGGCCCCGCCAGCCACTGGATTCCCTCCAGCAGGCACCGCAACACCTCTCGATACGACGACTGCATATACAACGCCAACGCAATTACGTAGTAAACGGTCACGTGGGCCGGAAGGTCGCGCTGGCGCGTGCTCTCCTTCTCCGTCGTCGCCAGCGCCGCGTGAATCCTACCCAAAGGGAAGGTCTTCGCCACCACCCCCAAGCTGATGTAGTCCGTTATCCGGCTTCCGGCGGGCAACGTGGCAACGGTTCGCGACATTCTCCCTGCCTCCTGTTCTAGAACAGAATAACATGAAAATGTTACTTAAGTGACGAGTATTGCTATTAGGGGCGGACAAATATCGCACAGGCATCACGGTCGACTGTGACTTCACCCGCTCCGAAGAGAGTGAGGAATCGCTGGATCCGACGAAGTCCGTGATGCAGACTTCGATGAAGACCGACGAAGACACCGGAACACTGGCCGAGTCCGGCGTGCCGGGAACCGCATCGAATCTGCCGCGCCCGACCTCCCGGCCGGGATCG
The DNA here is from genome assembly GCA_963747535.1 of Terriglobia bacterium. Lineage (GTDB taxonomy): Bacteria > Acidobacteriota > Terriglobia > Bryobacterales > Bryobacteraceae > CAVVFX01. Next base: position 1,013,245 of record CAVVFX010000017.1, on the reverse strand, counting down.
ACTGGGGGCGGAGTTTCGCATCACACGGAAAACATCACCTATCAAACCAGCCGCACGGTACGCCACACCGTTCACCCGCAAGGTGTGGTTAAAAAGATATCGGTGTCGGTTCTGGTCGACCAGCAGGTCCGGTGGCAGGGATCGGGAGCAAAAGCCAAACGTATCCTCGAGCCACCCGCGGCTGAAGAGTTGAAAACCATCAAGGACCTCCTCGCCGGCGTCATCGGTACGAGCACTGAGCGTGGCGACCAGATCCTGGTAGAGACGTTGCCTTTTGATGCCACGGTCAATGCCGAACCCCCTCCGGCGCCGGTTCCTGTTTCGTCCGCGCCGCCCTCCAGATTCCCGCCATGGCTGGCTCCCTATGTCACCGATCCCAAGATGTTAATGATTGCGGCAGGCGCCATGATGGGCGTGCTCATGGTTCTCACCGCCCTTATCTTGACGATGTTCAGGCGCCGGAAACCGGCTAAAGCCTCCGTCCAAACGCAAGCCGCCTTGACAGGCCATGCCGGTTCGCCGGCGGCTTCCGCCGCCAAGGACGCCATCCAGAATCAGATACAGGACAAACTGGCGGCGCAACAAATGCTTCAGGCCCAAGCTGACGAAGCCGCGCTCAGCAGCCTGAAACTACCCACTGTCACCACCAAGAAATCAGAAGTTCTGGTTAAGCATTTGCGTGAGAGCGTTACCAAGGACACCCCGGGCTCAGCCAATATTCTCCGCTCCTGGCTAACCGAGAGCGGCACCGACTAGCATGATTACCAACGCGCAGAACGTGGAAATCCTGAGTGGCGCTAGGAAAGCCGCCATCCTGCTGGTCCTGATTGGCGACACTGCGAGCGCGGAATTGATCAAGCAATTGAGCGACGACGAAGTGCAACTCGTCAGCCGCGAAATCGCCCGGATTCGCACCATCTCGTCCGAGCAGGCCGAGTCCATCCTGGACGAGTTCTACCAGATGGTCGTGGCCAAGGATTTTGTCGTCAAAGGCGGCATCGACTACGCCAAGAAAATCCTGATCAGTGCCTTCGGACCGGAAGTCGCCAAGAAAATGTACGACCGGCTGGTGAAAGCGCTGGGCAACGATGTCGCAAACCTGGATATTCTCCAGAAAGCCGATCCACAGCAACTGGCCAAATTCGTTCACAGCGAGCATCCGCAAACCATCGCCCTGGTGCTTTCTCACTTGAATCCCTCCCAGGCCGCGGCCCTACTAGCTTCGCTTCCCCCGGGCATGCGAGCCGATGTTGCCCTGCGGATGGCGAGCCTCGATCAAATATCGCCCGAAATTATCTCAAAAATCGCCAACATCATTGGCGAAAAACTTTCCGCGCTCGGAGAGTTCAGCCGCCAGTCTTACGGCGGCGTGCGTGCCGTCGCCGAAATGTTCAATCGTCTGGATTCGGTCACCAGTAAAGAGATCCTCGAAGTGATCGAGGAGCGCAACGCGCCGCTCGTCGAGACCATCCGTCACTTAATGTTCGTGTTCGAAGACCTGCTGCTGATCGACCAAACCGGTATTAAGGAGATCCTCTCGCGTGTGGACCGCAAGATCCTGACCGTGGCTCTCAAGGGCACCAGCGACCAGTTGCGGGCTCACTTCCTCGAAGGCATGTCCCAGCGCGGCTCCGAAATGTTGAAGGAAGACATGGAGAGCCTGGGCCCGATCAAGGTCCGCGACGTGGAAGCAGCCCAACAGCAGATCATAGCGCTGGTCCGGCAGCTCGAAGGCGAGGGCATCATCAATCTGAAGGGCTCGGTCGGCGAACAATATGTTGTCTAGAATTATTGAGCGAGCCTCCGGCCATGGCGAACTCGATCTTTTGCCTCTGGACCGGGTGAATGTGGTTCTTGAGGCCACTACAAAATCCCAATCGCCCGACACGGCCGCATTGACCCAACGCATCGCCCACCTCGAGCAATCGCTGAGCGAAACCGAAGCCGCAGCCTATGCACGCGGCCGCCATGAGGCGGAGGCCGAAGCGCACCAGCGTTTCTCCGCGGCCATGCAGAATACCGCCGAACGGCTGGCGCAAGCGGTCAAACAACTTGCCGATGTTCGCCCGCGCCTTTGCAAGGAAGCGGAGGCGGATCTGCTCCGGCTCGCACTGGCGATCGCCCAGCGCATCCTGCACCGCGAACTGACCATAGATTCCACCGCGCTCGAAGCACTCGTGAAAATCAGCCTCGATCGTCTCGGCCGGCAGGAACAGATTCGGGTGCGCGTCAGTCCCTCACTCGCAGAATCTGTGCGTGCCATACTCGCTAAACTTGTCTCGCGCTCCATCGAGGTCGCGCCCGACTCGGCCCTGGAGGCCGGAGGGATCGTCTTCGAAACGGCGCGCGGGCAGCTTGACGTCTCCATCCACTCGCAACTGAATGAGATCGAGCGCGGTCTCATCGACCATCTGGAGAACAGGTGATGCTCGATCTGCAACGCTACATCGACTACATCCCTCACATCGAGCCCCTTCGTTCCACCGGAGAGGTCGTCGAACTGCGGGGGCTGCTGATCGAGTCCACCGGTCCGGCGGCCGCTATCGGCGATTTCTGTGAAATCCTCAGCGACGCCGGGCGAACCATACGGGTTCAGGTGGTCGGCTTCAGTAATGGCCGGATCCTCTCCATGCCGCTCGAAGAGACAGACGGATTGCGGTTGGGCGACACCATTCTGGCTCGTCCTCATGCCGCTCGCGTGGCTGTCGGACCGCAGCTTCTCGGTCGCGTTCTGGATGGCTTCGGGAAGCCCATGGACGGCAAACCGGCGCTCCATGCGTGCGCTACCTACGAGTTGTACCGGAGTCCCGAAAGCCCCCTCGCCCGCTCCCACATTACCGAACCGCTAGTCACCGGAATTCGAGTGATCGACGGCATGCTGCCATGCGGAAAAGGGCAGCGCATCGGAATATTCGGCGGCAGCGGCGTCGGCAAGAGCACCCTCCTCGGCGCTATGGCGCGCGAAAGTTCCGCCGACGTCAACGTCATCGCGCTCATCGGCGAGCGCAACCGCGAAGTTCGCGCCTTTCTCGATCACGACCTGGGGGAAGAAGGACAGAAGCGTTCGGTGGTGGTAGCGGCGACGTCCGACCGGCCGGCCTTGCTGCGAGTTCGCGCCTGCTTCGTGGCGTTGGCTATCGCCGAATACTTCCGTGACCAGGGCAAAGACGTTCTGCTGGTGATGGACTCGGCTACCCGCCTCGCCATGGCGCAGCGTGAAATCGGCCTGGCTTCAGGCGAGCCTCCGAGCCAGAAAGGCTACACGCCGTCGGTATTTGCGCTGCTGCCCAAAGTTTGCGAGCGTGCGGGGAATTTTCAGCACGGGTCCATCACCGGCTTCTTCACTGTCCTGGTCGAAGGAGACGATTTCAACGAACCCATCTGCGACGCCGTCCGTGCGATTCTCGATGGGCACATCATCCTCTCGCGGCAGCTTGGCGCCGCGGGCCACTATCCAGCGATTCAGGTGCTCGATTCAGTCAGCCGCCTGCAATCGCAACTGGCATCCAGGGAACATAAAGAGCACATGCGCAAGGTGCGCGAAGCGCTGGCAGCCTACGCGCAGGCGGAGGACCTGATCCAACTCGGGGCCTACGTCGCCGGGACCAACCCGGGCCTCGACGCCAGCATCAAAGCCCGTCCACGTATCATCGATTTTCTCCGGCAGGAGGTAACGCAAGCTTCTTCTCTTACTGAAACGCTCCGGCAGCTGGGGTCCGTCGCCGCGCAACTCCCATGACTCCGTTCCGATTCCGCCTGCAGCGCGTTCTCGCGGTCAGGCGCACGCAATTCCAGCTAGTACCTAATTGCAAAAATAAGCGTATTCTGCTATTGTGTAGACATGGGCCAATGGGCAAAGGTCGTTTTGACTCCTGACGAGGAGAAGACCCTTCGGCATTGGGCGCGGGAAGGCACTCGCGAATTTCGGATGGTCGAGCGTGCCAAGGTGATTCTGCTGGCCAACCAGGGGAAGGCGAATCTGGAGATTGCGGAGCTGTTGAAGACACGGCCTGCCCGAGTTTCGAAGTGGCGGCGACGTTTTGCCAAACAGCGACTGGACGGACTGGTAGATGCTTCGCGGCGGGGTCGACCTGCCCATTACGATCAAGGGACCGAGAGGCGGGTGTTGACTCTGCTCGACGAATCGCCGCCGGAAGGGTATGGGAAGTGGTCAGGCTCCCTGGTCGCGCAAGAGTTGGGGGACGTCAGCGACGATCAAGTCTGGCGCATTCTGCGTAAACACGACATTTGTCTGGAGCGTCGGCGAAGTTGGTGCATCAGCACGGATCCGGAGTTTGGCCGAAAGGCGGCGGACATTGTGGGTTTGTATCTGAATCCGCCGGAAAATGCATTAGTCTTGTGCATCGACGAGAAGCCATCGATTCAAGCCTTGGAACGGGCGCAGGGCTGGATCCGACTTCCCAACGGCAAGGCCCTGAACGGCTTCAGCCACGGCTACAAACGACACGGAACGACGACGCTGTTTGCAGCCTTCGATATCGCCACCGGGCAGGTCATAGCCGGACACTATACGCGACGGCGGCGAAGGGAGTTCCTGGATTTTATGAATGAAATTGTGGCGGCTTACCCCGACCGCGAACTTCATGTCGTCTTAGATAACCTGAATACCCACAAGCCGAAGGAGGACCGTTGGCTGAAGCGTCACCCGAAAGTCCACTTGCATTTCACCCCGACCTACTCCTCCTGGTTGAATCAGGTAGAGTGCTGGTTCAGCATCCTGGGCGAGCAGGCGCTCAAGGGCGTGAGCTTTACGTCTCCCCAGCAACTCCGCGAAGCCATTGATAAATTTGTGAAAGCTTACAACAAGAAGGCGTCGCCGTTTGAGTGGAAGAAGGCGGTCGTCCATCCTACAGCACCCAAGCCAAAATACGCTGACTTATGCAAGTAGGTACTAGCCGAATCAGAATGCCGCCGGGCCGAAGCCAGTCTACGCACGATTCAGGCTCAGCACGCGGCGCTCGCAGCCACGAAATCGGAAACCCGGAATTCCGTCGCGCGGCTGCCAATCGTCGCCGGCGGGACACTCGAGCCGCTCACCGGCTGGTTCCATTGGACCGAAACCGAAGCGCAGCGTCTTACGAAGCTCGAAAACACTCTCGCGCAGGAATTGCAGAAGCACCGCCAGGCGCTCATCGAGGCCCACAGAAAAGTGCGCCTCCTCGAAAAGCTGCACGACAACCGCCACGCGGAGTGGCAAACGGCGTTCGATCGGGAGATCGAGGAGATAGCGGTTGATGCCATCAACAGCCGCTATGCTCGCGAAGGTCGCGCGTGAGTTTGCGGCTGCTGCGCAGCCGGGCAGACCCCTAAAGGCGATGGTCTGCCCCCACGGAACTTGCCCGGTTGCTGCGGGCCGTTGAATCTGATGAGATATAGGCAGTGTCCTTTTCCCATTCGCGCCTATTCGCTTTCCTTCGCGGACCCATGTTGTTTGCCTTGTGGGTAGCGTTATCCCACGGCGCACCGATTGAGTTCAACGCCCAGGTACGTTCCATTCTGGCCGACAAATGTTATACCTGCCACGGTCCGGACTCCGGCAAGAAATTGCCGCTGCGGCTCGATTCGGAGGCTGCCGCGAAAGCCGACTTAGGCGGCGGACGGCACGCCATCGTCGACGGGCATCCGGAACAGAGCGAACTGATCCAGCGCATCACGGCGGAAAAGCCCGGGATGCGAATGCCGCCGGTCTATTCCGGGCTTAAACTCACCGATAACGAGATTGCGACCCTGCGGCAGTGGATTGCGGAGGGCGCGCCGTGGCAGAAGCACTGGTCGCTGATAGCCCCCAAGCGTCCGGAACTTCCCGCCGTAAGTGAGCAGCTATGGCCGGTAAATCCGATCGATCGTTTCATTCTGGCCCGCCTCGATCGGGAGGGCCTGAAGCCGATGCCCGAGGCTTCTAAAGAAACGCTCCTCCGTCGCGTATCACTCGATCTCACAGGCATTCCACCCACGCCTGCGGAAGTGAACACGTTCGTCGCGGATACCTCGCCCGACGCATACGAAAGGCAAGTCGATCGCTTGTTGCGGTCGGCGCAGTACGGTGAGCGCATGGCGGCACGCTGGCTCGATGCTGCCCGTTATGCCGACACCAACGGCTATCAGTACGACGGTGAGCGCGTGATGTGGCGTTGGCGTGATTGGGTGATTCAGGCGTTCAATCGAAATGAGCCGTTCAACCAGTTCGCGCTGGAGCAACTTGCCGGCGACATGCTGCCGAATGCTACGCGGGACCAGATCATCGCGACCGGGTTCAACCGGAATCATCGCGCGAATACCGAGGACGGAATCATTCCGGAAGAGTATGCGGTGGAGTATGTGGCCGACCGGGTCGACACGACATCGACGGTGTTTCTGGGTACTACGCTTGGCTGCGCGCGATGCCATAACCATAAGTACGATCCGTTCACCCAGAAAGAGTATTACCAGGTGTTCGCATTCTTTAATAACGTGCCGGAGTTGGGACGCGCATATAAGTTTGGCAACTCGCCGCCATTGGTCCCCGCGCCAACCGCGGAGCAGCAGAAAAGGCTGGATGAGCTGGACGCCAGGATTGCAACACTCCGCAGCGCGCTCGATCGCCAGAGCGCCCGCCTCTCGGTCGATGAAGTTCGTTGGGAGAAGTCGGCTCCCGCTGACCGTTGGGGTCCGTCGCCCGGACTCGAAGTTGCCAAGTTTGCTGACCAGCCGCAGGAGTTCGACGGTAAAACTGCGATCGAAGTGCCGAAGGCAGGGCTATTCGATATCGAAGATCGATGGACCATCTCGGCCTGGGTGCGGCCGGACGCGAATGTGGATGGCAGCCTCGTGAGCCGGATGCAGGATATGCCGAAGGGTAAAGGCTACGGTATCCATCTGGATCACGGCAAGGTGCACGTCAACCTGACCAGCGCGTGGGCGGACGACGCCATCCGTATCGAGACGGAGCAGTCCATCCCGGGCAATCAGTGGCACCACCTCGCGGTGACCTACACGGGTTCCCGCATGGCCGAGGGCCTCCGGGTCTATGTGGACGGTAAGGTCGCGCCGGTGAAAATCCTGCTCGATACGCTCTACCGGCCGTTCAACAATAACGTCAAGATTTTTCCACAGCCGCTGCGGCTCGGAACTGGTTGGGGCCAGGAGCGGCGTTTCCATGGCTCGATGGATGAAGTTCGGGTTTACAGCCGGGTCCTGAATGACGACGAACTGACGGCTCTCGCAGTGAGAGAGACCGCTCGCGAGATCGCGGCCAAACCGTTGCAGGAGCGTTCGAGCGCGGAGCAGTTTGCGTTGCGATCGATGTTCCTGGAGTCGGGAGCGCCGGAAGACGTGCGCACCACCACGGCATCGCTGCAGAACCTGTTGCTTGATCGCGAAGCATTGCAGCGAGCCTTTCCGACGGTCATGGTCATGGCCGAGCGGCCGGAACGGCGCGACACCTTCCTCCTTCTTCGCGGCGCTTACGACAAACCGGGAGATAAGGTCGAGCCCGGTGTTCCCGCGGCCCTGCCGCCATTGCCGAAAGGCGCGCCTGACAACCGCCTGGGTTTCGCGAAATGGGTGGTCGATCCAGCGAATCCCCTGACGGCGCGCGTGATCATGAACCGGTTCTGGCAAATGTATTTCGGAACCGGCATCGTCAAGACGGTGGAAGATTTTGGCGTACAAGGCGAGTGGCCGTCGCATCCCGAACTGCTTGACTGGCTCGCCACCGAGTTTGTCCGGAGCGGCTGGGACATCAAGGCCATGCAGAAGCTGATCGTCATGTCAGCCACCTACCGGCAATCATCCAAGGTGACGCCGGACCTGTTGCAGCGGGATCCGGAAAACCGGTTACTCGCGCGGGGCCCTCGCGTTCGGCTTGCGGCGGAGATGGTGCGCGACCAGGCGCTGGCGGCGGCGGGGTTGCTGGTTGAGAAGCTCGGCGGTCCATCCGTGAAACCCTATCAGCCTGCCGGGCTGTGGACAGAAATAACCATGCAGGGACTCGACTATAAACAGGACCACGGTGAAAATCTCTACCGGCGAAGTATGTACACGTTCTGGAAACGGACGTCGGCGCCTCCCGAGATGATGAACTTCGACGCCGCGGGACGCGAAAGCTGCGTAGTGCGCGAGACTCGCACCAATACGCCGCTACAGGCCCTCAATCTCATGAACGATGTCACCTTCCTGGAAGCCGCGCGGTTCATCGGACAACGCATGTTGAAGGAAGGCGGTGCGGACGATGCGGCGCGGCTCAGCTACGGGTTCCGGCTGGTGCTGGCGCGAGGTCCGTCCGCGAACGAGATGGAGATCCTGCTTGACAGCCTGCGGTTTCATCGCGATCGATTTGCCACTCATCCGCAGGATGCAGAAGCGCTGCTGAAGCAGGGTGAGAGCAAAACCGATCCTGCCTTGAATCCGTGCGAACTGGCGTCGTATGCTTCGATCGCCAGCTTGATTTTGAATATGGATGAAGCGGTCACTAAGGAATAGCCATGGAACCAGTTGATATCACGAGACGCTATTTCTTTCATCGGGCGTCCACCGGACTAGGGATCGCCGCGCTGGCGTCGCTGCTCGGACCCGAAGCCAAAGCGGACCACGGCCTCGCAGGCTTTCCCAATTTCCCGGCCAAAGCCAAGCGCGTCATTTACCTGTTCCAGCACGGTGCACCGTCGCAGCTCGACCTGTTCGACTACAAGCCGGGCCTGACCGCTCGCCGCGGCGAAGAACTGCCGGATTCCATCCGCATGGGACAGCGGCTGACGGGCATGACCGCTTACCAGGCGAAGTTCCCGACTGCACCGTCGATTTTCAAATTCGCGAAATACGGTGAAAGCGGGACGACTTTCAGCGAACTGCTGCCTCACACCGGCAAGATCGCCGACCGGCTTTGCCTGATCAAGTCACTGCAGACGGACGCGATCAACCACGACCCGGCGGTGACCTTTTTCCAGACGGGATTTCAGATCGCCGGAAGGCCGAGCATCGGCGCATGGATCTCGTATGGCCTGGGCAGCGAGAATAGCGATCTGCCGGCATTCGTAGTGATGGTGTCGCAGGGAGGCGGAAACTCGCAGGCACTGGCGGACCGGATGTGGGGCAGCGGCTTTCTGCCGACCAAATATGCCGCGGTGAAATTCCGGTCGGGCGCCGACCCGGTGTTGTACCTTTCGAATCCGCAAGGGTACGACGCCCAGATGCGGCGGCGCTTCCTGGACGATCTCGGGAAGCTCAACGGTATCGAGGAGCAGAATTATCAGGACCCGGAAATCTCGACGCGCATCGCGCAATACGAACTCGCTTATCGTATGCAGACGTCCGTGCCGGAGCTGACGGACCTGTCCAAGGAGCCGGCGAATGTTCTGGAGATGTACGGGCCGGACGCTCGCAAACCCGGATCGTTCGCGGCCAACTGCATTCTGGCGCGCAGACTTGCCGAGCGCGGCGTGCGCTTCATTCAACTTTTCCATCGTGGATGGGACCAGCACAATAATCTGCCTAGAGAGATTCGCGGGCAGTGTCTCGAAACCGATCAGCCGTCGGCCGCACTGATAGAGGATTTGAAGCAGCGGGGCATGCTGGACGATACGCTGGTGGTGTGGGGCGGCGAGTTCGGGCGCACCGTTTATTCGCAGGGCACCCTGACGGATGCGAACTATGGCCGCGATCATCATCCGCGATGTTTTTCAGTCTGGATGGCCGGGGGCGGCATCAAAGGCGGGATGACGTACGGGGAAACCGACGATTTCAGCTACAACGTGGTGCGGGATCCGATGGATGTACATGACCTGCACGCGACCCTCCTGCACTGCCTGGGTGTCGATCACACGCAGCTTACCTACAAGTTTCAGGGCCGCCGTTTCCGGTTGACGGACGTGAAGGGTAACGTGGTGAAAGCGCTGCTCGCATAGTCCAGCAGATTTGAGTTATGACCAAGAAAAGAGCTCTCCGCGTCAAAACCGCCGCAGGCTCGCAACTCAGTCAGATTAACAACATCGTGGTCGTCATGCTGGAAAACCGGTCTTTCGATCATATGCTCGGGTATCTGTACGCGGACAGCGCGAACACCTCGCCCTCCGGTCAACCATTTGAAGGCCTGACTGGAAGCGAGACCAACCCGGACGGCAAGGGAGGTTCCGTGAAGGTCTTCCCGATCCAGGCCACGGCCAAGAATCTGTACTTTTATCCCGGCGCGGATTGCGGCGAAGGGTATCTGAACACCAACGCGCAATTGTTCGGTACCAACCAGGCACCCGTGCCGATCGTGCCCGCTACGAATCAGGGCTTCGTCACCAATTTTGCTTACACGTTGAGCTGGGAATCGAAGGAGAAAAACCAGGTACTGCCGGGAACCACTGCCTCGCAGATTATGGGCATGTATACGCCCGCGCTGCTCCCGATTCTCTCGAATCTTGCCCAAGGTTATGCCGTTTGCGATCACTGGTACGCGTCCGCCCCGACCGAGACGTTTCCCAATCGGGCCTTCGTACACATGGCAACTTCGCGCGGACACCTTTCGGATTCGGCAGCCAGCGTATATTCGGCGCCCAGCATCTTTACGGCTCTGGGGAATAAAGGCGTGAGTTGGAGCGTGTACGGCTATAACGCACCCCCTCTCACGCGCACAGCGGTGGCCGACATAACGCAAGCCCCGGAGAGTCATTTCGGAGAATTCGCCGATTTTCAGAAGGCGGTGGCGGCCGGTAGTCTGGCGAGCTATGTATTCCTCGAGCCGCAGTGGGGCTCGTCGGGAAACAGCCAGCATCCCAATTACAACGTGGCCCTCGGCGAGCAGTTTCTGCACGACATTTATTACACGCTATACGGTTCGAAACTCTGGCCCGGAACTCTGTTGATTATCGTGTACGACGAACACGGTGGTTGCTATGATCATGTGCCGCCGCCCGAGAATGCGGTCGCACCGGACAACTCGCCTGGCGAGAACGGGTTCGATTTCAAGCGCTTCGGAGTGCGGGTGCCGGCAGTCCTGGTTTCGCCGCTGATTGCCGCGGGGACGGTTTACAGGTCGCCTTCCTCCACGCCGTTCGACCACACCTCGATTCTGGCGACGCTCGAAAAGCGGTTCGGCGTCGCGCCACTCACGGCGCGCGACGCGGCCGCTCCTGACCTGGGCGGCGTGCTGACGCTGGCCACTCCGCGAAAGGACGATCCGCTGGCAGGGTCGAAGGTGCCCGCCAGCAAGTCGGCGCCGCGACTCCCGGCAGGCCCTGATCACCTGGAAATGGCGCTCGCGGAAGGCGCCGAACGTTTACCGGTACCTGAGGGCCACAATGCTGGTCATAAGCACGTTCTGCCCCAGTTCCGGAGCGGCAAGGAAGCCGTCGACTATGCGCGACGCCGTTACCGGAAGTACGCCGTCGATGATCCCAGAAAGTAACCCGAATTGAGGCTTTCGTGCGGGTCGCTGCACCGGAAAATAAAACAGGTGGGTGTTCACTTGACTTGAGGTCCGTGCAGTTGGCAGCACTCCGTGGGGCGGGCGCCCTCGCCCGCTCGGAGGCCCCCGCCTCCGCTTCCGGAAGTGGGACGAGGCGTCCCGCGCGGTCCAGGCTTTGATTAGGCGTTAAAATACGGGCTCCGGCGTTCGAGTTTATTCAGTTTTCAAACCCTCAGAAGGCGAGCCTTCACCCACGAGGCTCGAAAATACGCAGGCTGCTTCGCAGCCGGGCAGACGAAAAACGACGATGGTCTACCCTACGGTATTTTCGAGGCAAGGAACTTTCGGGTATTTCTACCCAGGTGAAAAAACGAAGCCAATTAGCGGACCGAAGCGCTCATCCGTTGGAGAAAGGCGTTTATGTCCGGCTTGATACGGTTGGCCGACAGGGTCTTGGCGGCGTTCGCGAGAGTGTCCTGGTGGAGGATTTCTCTATCCACTTCCGGGTTCGAAAAAACGAAGCCAATTTCCTGGAGGTTGATGTCACGGCCTTCTTTCTGGTCGGCACGGCGGACGGTGACGGCGTCGCGCATCTCGGACACCTCACGGGTCAGGCGGGTATCGATCAGGTTGCGGGCTTCCTGGAGAGTGGTGGAGTACTGCTTCTTCAGGCGGGACTGGTGCTTGCTCATGATGTCGAGGGCTTTGAAGTCCGGCAGGTCGGCAGAGAGGATGGCGACCTCGATGCGGGCGCAACGCTGGAGGCGCCATTGGGTGTCGCAGAGAAACTGGACGAGTTCGGTCTCCGGGACACAGCCGGGAGCAAAGCTGTCGAACATGCCCTGGCACATGGTGCGATAGGCGCCCTCGTCCTCTCCGGGGAGCAGGATGGTTTTGCCGGTTAGGCCGTGTTTCAAAGAGTTTTGAGAGGACGCCGCTTTGCCGGTGTCGGTGCGGGGTCCTGAGGAGTGTTGCGAATTAGCGATGTTAGCGGTGATTTGAGCGGCTGATGCCATGAGAGTTTCCTTTCGGTCGCGTGAGATTCACTTTCTGATTTACTTGTACTGCGAGGTCAAGCGTGGAGTCAGCGTTGACTGGCTGGAAGTGAGTGAAAAGGCTGGAGAGAAATAATGTGAAGCGGGGTGACCAGATTGGAGGTTTTGGAAAGGAGGGGGATTAGGGACGGGCTTGGAATCCGTCCGGGTCCTCAGCGCCAATGCGCGGTCCAGTGGGAGCGACCCGACCGAGCCTGCGCGATCAACTTCCTCCTGGAAAAGAGCCACCGTTTGCAGATGCAATCGCCGTGAAGGAAATCGTTAATAATAGTAGCCATGCCGCAGCAACCGGACTCCCACGTCACGCCGGAAGAGTACCTCGAAATCGATGGCGTCTCCGAGTCTAAACACGAGTACGCGTTTGGTGAAATGATCAAGGTGCCGGGCGGATCGCCCAGGCACAGCCTGATTACCGCCAACTCTTGTATTGCGTTGGGCAGGAGACTGGCGGGCGGCAACTGCCGGGTATTTGATTCGAGCCTGCGAGTCTGCCTGGATCGCGAGACGTCGTTCTATGTCTATCCCGATCTCACTGTGGTCGAAGGCGAAGCGAAGTACCTGGAAATGCGGGACGAGACTCTCACGAATCCGAAAATGGTAGTCGAGGTGCTATCGCCCGATTCTCTCGACTTCGACCTGGGAAGTAAGGCGCGAATGTACACGCGGGTCCCCACCCTCAACGATCTTTTGATCATCGACCAGGACAAAATCGGCGTTGAGCATTGGGTTCGATGGATCAATAATCACTGGGACGTCGTGCTCCTGGAAGACGCCAATGACATGCTGAAACTCGAGTCGATTGGGTGTGAGATCCCCCTTGGCGAGATTTACTCTGGAGTCGACTGGCCGGGCGCGCCCAAACCTTAGCTGCTACTGCCACATAGGTAGTGTCCTGAGTTAGAAATTCGCGACATAACCCTACGGCTGCTGCGCAGCCGGGCAGACCACAAAAGACGATGGTCTGCCCCACGGTTGGGCGGTTGACTTATTTAACGAATTTCTAACTCAGGACACTAACGAGGCTCCGCCTCAGACCGACGAGCATGTGGGCGTTGTAAGGCGTCGGCTAGACGCGCATGATCGGCCCGCCGCTCCGTGACTTCATTGACCTTCATCGCATGAGTTTATCCTGGTTGCTCTTCTCCCCTGGGCTCCTTTTCTCTGCGACCTCCGCGCCTCTGCGGTCGACCCCAGCGTCCGGTTCAATGATTAACCACAGAGCATCTGACTGGGGCGGCCCAGTCTGGTGGGGAAGGAAACAGCGGCTTCGGCGGGTAATTTTGATGGATCCAGACGCGGCACCTAAGTCTTTTGTTTCCAGCAAACCACCAGTTTGTTTCTTAGGAGACGCAGAGGGCGCAGAGGGAGCATCTATCGTGACCCAACTGCTAATGCGGCGAAACGCCAACGCGCAAGCAAACTGATCGCAGCCTCCGCTTGCGTGCATGAGATGGAAGGTATTCAATAACCTCCATGAGTGGGACCACCGTAAGGCGATCGCCCGGCCGTAATCGCTACCAACTCACGAAATTCGGATTCCGCGTCGGCGCTTTTTTGTACCCGCACTTACTCCAGAATTCTGCGGCCCGGCCTCGGACTTGTGCTGCCGGCTACGTCATCCCTTCCAACTTCGTTGCGCCGCAGTTTCGATAAACTCGAACAGGAGGTCGAATCTTGGGTGCAACAGGCCAGACTGACTGCGTAAAACTTGACGCAAAGACAACAAGTTTTCTGCCTCAAGGAATCTAGCACCTGCTTGCAAAAATTGCCGTACGGAAACACCTTGCTTACGCGCGCGGCTCAGCAACGACTTCCGAGCCACGACTGGTCCATCTACGACAAGTTCACCAGCAACTGGATCGCTCGCCCCGCTTCCCGCGAACTGGCGTTGATCTCGATAGCGTTTTTGAGATACTTCGCAGCCGACGCCTTGTCGTTCAGCTTCATGGCGATCAACCCGGCACGCAAAAAGAGCGTGGCGTCCCGGATGCCCGGCTCGAGCGCCCGGTCCATCTGGACCCGAGCCTCACTGAACCGGCCCGCTGCAGTGAGCGCCCAGGCGTACGTGGACAAGGTGTAGATATCGTGCCGCCGCTGCGCCTCTTCTCCGGCGAGTTTCACCGCGTCCTTCGCTCGTCCGTGAGCCGCATAATACTCGCTCAGCTCGCGATTCGCATTGTCCGGTTCCGACACCCGGGCAACCGCGTCTTTCTCGAACCGCTCGAACGCTGCCGCAGCCTCTGGCTTACCTCCCGCCTCCAGAGCCCCGGCGAAGTGAAACTCCGCGCGTACATTTGGGGCAGCGCTCAGACGGCGGCGCAGAACCTCTACCGCGTCGCCGGGCTTATCTTGCGCCATCAGCGCGGCTGCCAGCGCGTCGTCCGCCGGCGGGTAGTTCGCCACCAGTTCCAGAGCCTGACGAGCGCTCTTCTCGGCGTCTGCAGCCTTTCCCATCCGCAGCGTGACCCGGCTCATGTTGACCAGAATCCAGGCGCGTTCTTCCAGGTCGGAAGAACTGGTGATGCGCAGCGAGGAGTTCCACCAGTCGAGCGACGCCTCACCGTAACCGAAGTACTCCCGTAACTGGGCGCCACGCTGTAATCCCGGGGCATTCACGGGACGCTGGTCGATCATCCACTGCGTCGATTTCAGGGCGCCCGCATAGTCCCCGAGCGCCATCTGGGCATCGGCGAGGTAGCCGTACAGTTGGTTATCGTCCGGCACTTGTTGGTTTAAAGCTTTGGCCTCCGCGAGCGCCTCGGCGTAGCGAGCCTGCGCCAACCGGACGGGCACCAGGGCTTTGTGCGCTTCGAAATTATCCGGTGCGACCCGCAAGGCATCGGCGACAGCTTGCTCCGCCTGCTTCAAGTACTCATCGGAATCGGTAGCCCGGGCCGCCTTCAACAGGGCCAGGGCCAGCGCTGTATAGCCGTCCGGCTGAGCCGGATTCTTCGCAATCTGCTCCTTGGCCACGGCCATTCGTATCGCCGTGCCGCGATCGACCGGAGCCGTCGTAGCCGCGCCGCTCATGGCCACTGCCAGCAGCAGAAAACTGGCGCAATAATTGGTTGTCATTTTTTTCATCGTTCACAGCTTGCCGCACAAGTCCAAAAAAGGGCAGGCGCACACACGCCGCGCCTGCCCACCTCAGCTTTCAAGGAATTGGCGGTCATTTACGGACAGTTAGGAGCGCAAGCTGTTTCGCTGGGATCCACATGGCGCCGGTCGCGGCCGTCATGCGCCCACGCGACATAGGGGAACACCTCCTGGTAGGTCCGGTCGTTGGTATTCACGCCATCGCCCAACAGCGGAACATTCGCGGGATAAAACGCCTGGCCACCCGATGTGCATCCCGAGCAGAGGACGCCGGCTACCACTCGCAAAGCTATGTCCGTCACGTCATCCGAAACGCGGCGGCCGTTGGGAAATCCGGCGGCGTCTCCCACCAAAAGCCCCAGACGTCTCCGTGAGGCCATGGGTGTCGGCGCTACCGACGTGTCGAGACGCAGCAGATCGGCCACCGGTCCCGGAGAAGAGCCGGCCCCGGCGAAGGGCCCGGAATACTGCACCAGGGGCAGCAGGTCGGTGCGCGGCGGATCCGGCACGGGTATCCCGAAGACCGCATTCAGCACGCGAGGAAGCAGCGGATTGAGCGCAAAGGCCGCGAACTGTGCGTCCTGGCTCGGCGGTGACATGCTGAAGGTGTCTTTGGAGCCGGTTCCGATGATCAACTCGTTGATTAACGGATTGCCCATACGCTGCACCTGAACGTAGCTGGACGGCGTGGGAGCCGGAGCAATTGGATTGGCCGGCATAACGGTCGTCTGGAGACGCGAAGTCGTGCCCCAGGTTCCGATGACCGGCTTGCCCGGTTGCGTCACCATCGCTATCGGAACCTGGATGGCGATGCAGTTGACGTTATAGCCGGAGACCATATCCACGCCTTGGAAGTTGACGGTATCATTGGCATCCTGGGCCGCACTCAAAACCGGTAGGACAGCGCCGGATGCGCTGGTCGCGCCCGCGAAGAAGTTGTTCGGCCGGTAGTTGAGCGAATCGAAGGTCGCGCCCAGATCGATGTAGAACGGATCGTCGACGGTGCCTGCGAATACCTGGATCCCGTTGCCGAGGCTAAAGATACCCTGCGCGGCCAGCGCCGGGTAGTTAGGCATGGTTCGCGGACCTACATTGCTCGGCACCGCAATCAGCGTCTGGCCGTTGCCGAGAGGCGTGCGGACCGCGGTGGCGCCGCTGCCCTGAACCATCGTGACCGTGTACGTCTGTTGCAGACTCAGACCGGCTGCGCCCGGACCGGTCAGAGAAGTAATCGCCGGCGGGATCACCGGCTGACCTACGTTGACCGAGTAACTGCCATTGGCGGCTGCGCCACCGGTGGGAGCATTAGCTGGAGCATTTATACCACTACCTGCGCCGACGAAGCCGGTGAAGACTACCGGCGCCAGGATGTTAGTCGTAAACTGAAATTCGAAGCTGATATCCGCCATGGCATCGTAAGTGTTGTCGACGTGAATCGCATACACGATACTGGGATCGAACGGAAAATAGTTGGGACCGTTGCCCGGTTCGAGGAAGGGGTCAACGTCCAGGATAAAGGTTACCGTGGACGGGTTCTCGTAGCTGCGAAACGCAAAGAAATCGGTTATGTCGGCAGCGTGGTCCAGGGCAGTCAAGGGCGCTTCGCGGTGGCTCGCGGCGAATACTCCCGCCGGCATCGCGATAAGAATGGACAGGGTGGTTGCAAGAATTGATCGGACGTCTTTCACACTTCCTCCACTTGTTTCTCTAATACAAAGTAACTTGGCACTAAGCTACGCCCGGAAGTCGAGCGTCATTGAGTGTACGAACGAGTTAGACACTCGGATGGGCCGCTCGAAGGTATTTTCTTGTTTGGAAGGCAAATGTAGAGTATTTAACATCGCTTAGCCTACATGTGTCTTGACGCGGTCGTCCCATGGAGGTGCGGTGCCGGGAACCGTGTGCCGCTCCATGGCCCCCAATGTGCTCTTCTATAAGCATGCGGTACATTGCATTGCTGCTGCTCCTGGTGCCCGTGGGCGTCATACAAGCCGCCGTCAGCTGTAACCCGGCCAAGCTCTCCGGCTCCTATGCCTTTGAGCTCTCGGGCCAGACCAACATATCGGGAACGACGCAACCGACCGTCGCCCTCGGGCGGATTACTTTTGGCGACAGCTTTAATTACAGCGGCGCGATCAGCGGCACATCTTCCGTCAAATTCGGCGGGTTCCTCCTGGGCAACCCGGTCACCGGAGACTACCAGGCTAATCCGGATTGCACGGCCACCTGGCAATTGCAGGATCCTTCCGGCAACTACCAGCACTTCAGCGGGAGGTACACGGCCGATGGAATGCGCGTTCAGTTCCGCCAGACCGATCCCGGCGGTATTCGCAACGGCATCATGCAAAAAACTTCCGACTCGTGCGCCGCGTCGGACCTCAAATCGCAATACAGCTACGACGTCTCCGGCAACACCACTCCCATGCTTCCGGGAGAAGTCGCGCACACCATTTCCGGCAAAGGAGTTATCGATACCGTCCGGGAAGGGGACTTCCAGGTGGACAGCGACTGCGCCGTGCACTTCACCTTGACCCTCCGGTCATCTGACGGCCAGTCGGACTCTTCGCCGATGACCATGCGAGGCTTTCTGGTAAATGAAGGCAAAGAAATCCTCGCGTTTGAGACCGAGCCGGGGGCCATGGTCTCCGCCCGCCTCACCAGCCTGCCATAAGTTCATGACCGCCGGCCTCTGCGCCACTTGCCAGCACGCAAAAATCATCACTTCAGACAAAGGCTCGACCTTTTTGCGCTGTGGTCTCTCCGACACCGACCCGCACTTTCCGAAATACCCGCGCCTGCCGGTCATCCGCTGCGCCGGTTGGAAGATGAGTCCGGCGACGGCAACCAGTTCAGACAAATAGCTTGCAGGTCGCGATTCAGGGATTCGATTTCATAGGGGCCAAGGGGTGAGCCATTCACCATCGGCCACTCCCTGCGCAAGCCCGGCGCGTCAGGCCGTAGAATGATATTTACCCAGTATGCCAAACAAACGCATTGGTATCCTTACCGGGGGCGGAGACGTCCCTGGTCTTAACGCGGTCATCAAGACCGTGACTTACCGCTCGGCTGAGATCGGCTACGATGTCATCGGTATCCGGAGAGGGTGGGAAGGCTTGACCCACCTGAATCCGGACGATCCCTCCAGCGCGTCCCGTTACGTCTTGCCGCTCAACCGCGAAAACACCCGCGCGATCGACCGGACCGGAGGCACGATGCTGCACAGCTCGCGCACCAATCCGCTCAAGATGAAGAAGCTGCCGGACTTCTTGAAAGACTCGACCTTCCCGACAAAGAGCGCGGTGAAGGACGGCGTCGAGTCCACTGTCTACGACATGAGCTCGCAGGTCATGAAGAACATCGAGAAGCTCGGCCTGGATTATCTGGTGGCCATCGGCGGCGACGATACGCTGAGCTACGCCGCGCACCTCGACCGGTTGGGTATGAAAGTTGTCGCTGTACCCAAAACGATGGACAACGACGTGCGCAACACGGAATACTGCATCGGTTTCTCGACGGCCATTACCCGCGCCACTGAAGCCATCGACCGCCAGCGGACTACGGTCGGATCGCACGAGCGCATTGGGGTGTTCCGGATCTTCGGACGTGACGCCGGATACACGGCTCTCTACACCGCCTACGTGAACTCGATGCGCTGCTGCATCCCCGAATTCAAGGTCGACCTCGAAAAGCTCATCTCCTTGTTGCTCGAAGACAAGAAGTACAACCCCAGCAACTACGCGCTGGTGCTGCTATCGGAGGGCGCGCAGTGGGAAGGCTATCAGCTTCGCGAAACCGGCGAAGCCGACGCCTTCGGCCATAAGAAGAAGGCCAACGTGGCGGAAGATCTGAGCGACGAGATCAAGAAGCGTACAGGAGACGAGACCATCGTCAGCGACCTGACCTACGATCTGCGCAGCGGCAGCCCCGACTTCATCGATAAGATGATCGCCACTACCTTTGCCAGCATGGCGATCGATTGCATCCAGCGAGGCGAGAGCGGCAAGATGATGGGGATCGCGAGCGGTTGCTATGCGGCGGTGCCGATTCCCGATCCGAAACTGGGTCCGCGGAAGGTAGATCTCGCGAGCATGTATAACACCGACCGGTACCGGCCCTCCTACGCCGATAAGCTCGGCATTCCGATCTTCCTTACGCGCGCATGAAATGGCCCGTAAAATGGCCCGTCGGATTGTTTGATGCTTTCCGCAAAGCCCGCCCCCCGGGGCCAATGCAATTGACCGGTGAACTGCGAGAGCGGATTCGCCGGTCGTTCGATGACTCGTCGCAGGACGAAGAACACTTCCCGTCCACTATTGACCCACGGATTTATCACGTTCGCCTGATCGTAAACTACTTCGGACCGCTTCCGGGTAAGCGTGTGCTTGACGTGGGCTGTGGCAAGGGACGCTTCGCGCGCATTCTGCTGGATGAGAATCCCGGCGCGGAAGTGTGGGGCCTGGATATCTCGGAAGAGATGTTGAAGTTCGTCCCCCGGGGCATTCAGACGCGCGCCGGCTCGATGACCGAATTGCCGTTTCCCGACGCGCACTTCGATTGCGTTTACGCGACGGAATCGCTGGAGCACGCGGTCGAGATCGATCGGGCGGTCGCGGAAATGTGCCGTGTACTCAAACCCGGTGGCCGGCTGGTGATCATCGATAAGAACGCCGAACAGGCCGGGCGGATGAAGACTCCTCCGTGGGAAAAGTGGTTCCACCGCGAGGAGCTGGAGAAACTGCTCCGGCGCGACTGCCGGGACGTCTCGAGCCGGTTCATCTCGTATTGGGAAGACGTGGAACCGGACGGCCTGTTTATCGCGTGGATGGCCGAAAAGTAAAACCTCCAGTCTTTGAGGGCTGCTCTGAAATACCCGTAAGGCAGACCATCATTTTTCGTGGTCGGGGTACCCTCTTGGTCGCTGCGGAGCAGCCTTCCGTGCTGCGAGGCGCAGGCATCTAATGATTCAAAAGGATCCAGCACGAAACGCCAGCCCTGCGACTCAGCAGGCCCACGCCTTACGCCGATTTACCGCAGATGAAAACCTCCACCCCCAATTCCCGAAACGCGGCAGCCTTCGCAGCCAGCGCGATATCCGCATCCTTAGCTGACGGAGCGTAGGCGAGTTGAATGTGATTGGACTTGTGCCGGGCCATCAACTGGTCGCGGTCGACGCCATAAAGAACCGCATTGACTTGCGGCCATTGCGACGTGGTAATGCTCCAGCGCCGATTCACTTCCTCTTGCGGAAGCGACACCACCTGTCCTCGCCCGATATCGATGTTCAGCTTTCCGCCTTCCACAAACACGCGGCTCCAGACAATCTCTCCGGGCTTGCCGACGCCCTTCAACGTGCCGCCGCCCAGCCGGAAATACATGGGCACCTGACGCTCGCTCGAACAACCTTTCCAGCCGTCCACGAAATGTTGGGGAGGCGCTGCGCCGGAAATCTGGAGCACCCAGACGAAATGGTCGCCGTACTGTTCGCCGTACCGGACATCGTGCAGCGTATTCTCCGGATCGAGGCCCAGTTGCCGCCATAACCGGTAAGTGAGCAGCGCGTCGAGTCCGGCGCATTCGTCCACTTCGTTGAAGTGCGGCAGCGCTTCGCCTGCGTAGAGCACTCGAGATCCGTCGGCGCATTTGACCGGCGCGCGGTCGACGTTGTTCAACATGCCTTCCACCAGGTCGGACGCGGGAACCAGGTCCTTCAAGCCCTGCTGGTATTGGATGCCGATCGCATCGCAACCAAATTCGTCGGCGATGCGCAGCGCGGCGATGTACATCTTGCACTGCTGCAGGATCTGGTTGTCGGTGAGCTCGGTAGCTTCATCCTTGCCGAGATCGAACCGCACGCCGCGTCCGTCCAGCCAGTCACGGACCGTCTGCGCCTCGGCATCGCCGACGCGGAGCATGGCCGCATAGAGAGCCGACTGGCTGAGCCGCTCTTTGTAAACGCCGAGAGGATTGAGAATCTCGTCGGGAACGATGGCGTTGTACATCCCCATGCAACCTTCGTCGAAGACGCCCATGATGGCCTTCTCGCGTCGCAGGCGGGTAGTCACCTCGCGGGCCGCTGCAACCGCGGCGGCAGGCAGGGCAGCGCCATCGAGCGCATGGACGTGGCTCAGGTCGTGTTTGATCTGGCCGGTTTCGAGCCAGCACTTGAGTCGCGAGAGAGCGAATTCGTCGGTGAAGTCCTCGCTCCAAAGCGTCGAGTACTTGACGCCGGCTTTGGTGAGAGAAGCATTGAGGTTGAGCATACCCACCAGGCCGGGCCACTGTCCGCTCCAGTTGGCAAATGTGAGGATCGGACCTTTATGCGAAATGAGACCGGCCAGTACATGGTGGCTATACTGCCAGACAGCTTCGATCACCATGAGGGGCGCATCGGCCGGTATACCGGTGAAGACTTGCATGCCGTAGCGCTGTGAATCAATGAACCCGTGTTGTTTGACAGGGTCATAGGGGTGCGCTCGAACGAGTTGGCGTCCCAGTTTTTCGGCGGCGGCGGTGACGGCAGCCTCGACTTGTGCCTGAGCCGGCCAGCATTTACGGTTGGCATCCAACCGCAGGTCACCGCTAGCGATAAAGTAAATGGGTTGTGGCATATGTCCGACTTCTATAATATGCGCCTTTGAGTCGGGCGTCTGCGGAATTTGGAAGATTGACTAATCGCCGGGCTCGAGCGGCAGTTCTCCATCCCTCGGTAGTCCCAGCGTGACGAGTTGCCAGGAAGGGACTTCCCAGCGCCGCCGTGCGCCACCTTGCGGTCGCAGATTGCGGTTAACGCGAGAATTGATGCGGGATCCACAAACTGAAGCCTCGGTTGCGCAGCGCCTGAAGTTCAAATTGCGCGCCCTGGGTCACGAGGGCCACCACCAGCCCGATACCTAACCAGAACGTGATGTGAAGATTCGATTTTCCCGGTAGCCAGGAACAGGTGAAGGGAATCTTCTGACGGCCTCCGAGAGAGAACTCGACGAGGATCGACAGATGACCGGCTGCCTGTGTTCGAGCATGTCACTCGTATGTAGTAAACTACTGTTATGAGTCAAGTAGCATGCTACATAGATTATAATGTCCGCATGGCCCTCGAGTCCAAGCTCTCCCATACCGCAGCGATGATTCTCCAGGCCATCAGCTCCGGCTACGAGTACGGCTTCAGCGTGATGGAAATGACCGGACTCCCCAGCGGCACGGTTTATCCCGCGCTAAGGCGTCTGGAGCGCGACGAACTGATCCGTTCGCAGTGGGAGCGTGAGTCTATCGCCGAAGCCGAGCTGCGGCCGATGCGCAAGTACTACAAACTCACGCGTACCGGGAAGGCCACGCTCGAAGCCTCGCACAAACGCTATCCGCTGCTCGTAAAGCTGATTCGGTCTCCCGAGGTGGAGCAGGCTTGAGGATTCATCTCGCCATCCTGCGCGCCGCCGCGCTCTTAGCACCGCGCGAGCTACGCGGGGAGTGGTCTGCAGAGTGATTGGCGGAACTCTGGTACGTCTCCCGGGCGCGCCAAACGGCCACCGCGCTTTGCCTCGGTGCGTTCAAGGATGCGTTCTGGCTGAGGCGCAACAGTCCTCCGTCGCTGCCGATACTCCGCCTGGAGTCGCTGATCCTGTGCCTGTCGGTCGTGGCGGCTTTGGCGGGGCTCAGCGTACTCGCCTCCAAGAGCTTTTTGCCGGTAAATCCGGTTGATGCTACTTGTAATCCCAATCGTTTCCGAGCCCCGACCGTTTAGCTTAGGGAGCCGGTACGCGAGCTTTCTCGAAGCAGGTGCCAGTACCTACTTGCAAAAGTTCGCGCAACCACTCCCTAACGGTCGTGGCTCGGAAGTTGTGGCTGAGCCGCGCGCGTTAAGCAAGCGGTTTCGTACACCAATTTTTGCAAGCAGGTGCTAGTACTACTGGGTCACAAACATAACATTCTGTTGTAGAATTGTTTTGTGGGATCAAGACTCTCCGCGCCAGGCCCGCAGGAGAAGCGCTTCACGGCATATATGGACAGCCTGGCGAATGCCGCGGGGCACGAAGACCGGCATCTGCCTTTGAAGAGTTACTGCAAGGGATTGCTGCTGGAGGGAGATCGAAAAAGCATCGAGCCGATGGCGGCACGCTTGGCTCCGGACAGCGTTCAGCCAATGCGCCAGTCTCTACATCATTTGGTGGCCAAAGCACCATGGAGTGATGAAGCGCTATTGGAGGAAGTGCGCAAGCAGGTATTGCCAGCCATGGAGACGCAAGGACCGGTGGTGGCGTGGATCGTGGATGACACTGGATTTCCGAAGAAGGGAAAGCATTCGGTCGGCGTGGCGCACCAGTACTGCGGGCAACTGGGCAAACAGGAGAATTGCCGAGTGGCGGTGAGTCTATCGGCATCAACGTGGAGTTCGAGTCTGCCGATCGCATATCGCCTCTATCTGCCAAAGGAGTGGGCCGAGCATACTGAACGGCGAGAGAAGGCAGAAGTACCCGAAGGGATTCAGTTTCAGACCAAGCCGGAGATTGCCTTGGACCAGATCCGCTCCGCAGTGGCAGCCAAAGTAGCTCGCGGAATAGTTCTGGCCGACGCGGCTTATGGCGGCAGCAATGAGTTTCGTGATGGTGTCACTGAACTTGGGTTGCAATATGTTGTTGGTGTGCAAAGCTCGATGACGGTCTGGGAGCCCGGTAAACAACCTCTGGCGGCCAAACCGCGAGGAAGAATGGGACGCCCTCCCCGATTGTTACGACGTTCGCCAGAGCATCAACCGATGTCGGTTAAACAGCTAGCCGTGAGCCTGCCTCCCACCGCCTTTAAGAACGTCGCCTGGCGCGAAGGTACAGAGCGGACGTTAAGATCCCGCTTTGCTGCCGTTCGAGTCCGTCCGGCGTATCAGGATTACTGGAAAGCGAAACCGCACGCCGAGGAGTGGTTGTTGATCGAGTGGCCGCAAAGCGAGAAGGAGCCCACTAAGTACTGGATCTCGACATTACCTGCAAACACCACGCTCAAAGCTCTGATCAAGATGGCTAAGCACCGCTGGATCATCGAACGCGACTATGAGGAACTGAAACAAGAACTCGGCCTGGGACACTTCGAAGGTCGCAACTGGCGCGGGTTCCACCATCACGCCACGCTATGCATCGCGGCTTATGGGTTCCTGGTGGCAGAGCGGAACCGTTTTTCCCCCTCTGCCCGCGCCGGTCATCTTGGATTCGTTGCCCCCGAGCCGGCGCCGGAATTCCACCCGCGCGGTTCGCCGCGTACGCCCCGAGCGGCATAATCCCTATTCGATCGCAACGCTCCGCACTAACCTGGCGCACTGGTTAACGCAGCAATTGCCTCGTTGTCCCTATTGTGGATCTTCGCCGCGCTGAGCGTCGGCGTCGAATTCAACCTCTTCAATGCACGTCTGCCGACCCGATCGCGGCTCTGTGTGCCATATTCCAGATCGCAACTCAACTCTGCTGAGTTTCTCCACTACAATGCAACGCCACCCGCCGATTCCTTCTGCAACGGTCTTCAGTCCTCTGTCGCTGGTTCCTCCAAACTGATAACAGAATGCGTGCCGTCGTCCTTGCTTGCTCTTGCCCAACAAATGCGGACAGAACAATCGACGGTGCCCTTCGTAGATAGCAGCGACGGGCTGCTTATAGGTGCCAGCTGTGCGCAGAAGTTCATAGATCTCCTCCAACGATTGCGTCCTGCCAGATTGTGGAGTCACTTCACTCGATAGGATACTCGTTTGAATGTGCTCATTTGGATGTCATTGAATCAACGTATTTTATGACCCAGTAGTACTAGTGTCCTGGGTTAGAAGTTCGCGACGTAAGTCTACGGCTTGCTGCGCAGCCGGGCAGACCACAAAAGACGATGGTCTGCCCCACGGTTAGGCGTTTGACTTAGGCCTCGTAAATAAATAACCTTTACATCTGTCATTCCGACGTGTTATCACGTTGAGTATGGACACTGTATCCCAACTCACCCAGTACTTTGCTGGGATGTGGCCGCATCTGGACGAACACGCCCGCCGCTTGGTGGCCGCCAGCAAAGCCGTGGAATTGGGTTATGGCGGCCTGTCGCGGGTCAGCCGGGCTTGTGGTCTCTCGCGGGTCACGTTAACCAAGGGCGTTGAGGAATTGCAGGCCACGCCGCTGGCTCCCGGCCGGATTCGCCACGAGGGCGGCGGACGACACGCGTTGACGTTCAACGATCCCGACTTGGCGCCCGTCTTGGACGGCATGGTCGAGCCCACAGCGCGCGGCGACCCGCAATCGCCGCTGCGTTGGACCTGCAAGAGCACCCGCACGCTGGCGGCGGAACTGACGGCCCGGCACCACCCGGTGAGCCATACCAAAGTCACCCAACTCCTGCGAGAGGGTGGCTTCAGCCTGCAAGGCAACCGCAAGACCGAGGAGGGGGATGATCACCCTGATCGCGACGCGCAATTCCGGTATATCAACCGCGCTGTTAAAAGCGCTTTGCGGGCGGGCGAGCCCGTCATTTCCGTCGACACGAAGAAGAAGGAATTGATCGGCAATTACCACAACCAGGGTCGACAGTGGCGCCAAACCAGGACGGCGCACAAGGTCAACGGACACGATTTTCCCGGTCCCGAGGTGCCCCGCGCCTATCCCTACGGGATCTACGACCTGGGGCGCAACGCCGGCTTCGTCAACGTGGGCACTGACCACGACACGGGCGCGTTCGCAGTGGCTTCGATCCGGGGCTGGTGGCGCGCGGAGGGCCGCCGCCTATATGTGCGAGCACGGCGGCTGCTGATTACCGCCGATGGCGGTGGCAGCAACGGCTGGCGCCTGCGGCTGTGGAAATGGGAACTGCAGCGCCTGGCCGACCAGACGGGAATGACGCTAACGGTCTGCCATTTTCCGCCAGGCACGAGCAAATGGAACAAAGTGGAACACCGGTTGTTTTCCTTCATCTCGTCCAACTGGCGCGGCGAGCCGCTGCGTGATTACGAGACGGTGGTGCGTCTGATCGCCGGGACGACAACGGCCAAGGGCTTAAGAGTGACGTGCCGCCTGGATCACTGCAAGTACCCCGTTGGGCGGAAGATCACGGATGAAGAGTTCGCCCATGTCAATCTGAAGCCCGACAAATTCCATGGTGAATGGAACTACACGATTCGCCCAAACGACTAACGTTAGTTGTAAAGCTTATTTATTTACGAGGCCTTATTAAACAAATTTGCAACTCATGACACTAGTTCACGGCTACGCAAGCGAAATTAGCGGCTTCATCGATACTGCCGGTGCCTTTGTAGCGCGCCACTTGCGGATACGGGCATAGGGGGCGCGTGCGGGTCGTATTGCCGTGCTCCACGTGCGCG
The DNA here is from genome assembly GCA_963747535.1 of Terriglobia bacterium. Lineage (GTDB taxonomy): Bacteria > Acidobacteriota > Terriglobia > Bryobacterales > Bryobacteraceae > CAVVFX01. The sequence continues at coordinate 986,376 of CAVVFX010000017.1, read as the reverse complement.
CCGACCAACTGCGCCGGAGCGTTGCCTTTCTCTACCCACTCCATCACAGCCGCCAGCCAGTCGACGGTGTTGCAGCCGGGTCCGCCGTTGCAGTGGAACATTCCGGGGACCATGAACAGGCGATAGAAGTCGCGCGTGGCCGCTGCGCCCATACGTTTGCTGACTGTCTCGTAGTACTCGATGCCGGGAAGCGGGTTCACCTGCTGGTCTGCCCAGCCGGAATACTGCACGATTTTGCCGCCGCGCTTCTTCAATGGGGCGAGATCGGGATTGCGCGCATTCAACTCCGCGCCGGTCTTGGCGAGCCGCGGAGGGTCGGTATCGAAGTTGAACATGGTGTAACTCCAGGACGCGCCTGGCGCCGGATCGAGCATCTCGAACTTCATCTGGCTCTCGGCGCGGGGCAGCACCGTCTTGTCGGGAGCGATGAAGTTGTCCGGCCACATCGGCTCGCTGCCAACCTCTTCTCCGGGGAAGAGTTGTTTGCCCTTGGAGTCATGCGGGCCGCCGTAGATCTTGCCGAGAGCAGCGATCTGCGGCGCTGTGAAGCAGTCGGGGCCATCTGCATCAGAGCACTTCGGCACATCGCGCGCCGGATCGAACTTGCAGCGGCGCGGATCGTCGATGAGGCCGTCCTTCAGTCCGTCGAGCGCGTCGCACTTGTCGTAGATCGCCTTCGTCAGAAGCGGGAGCTTTTGCGCCGGGATCACGCCCGCGCCCACTTGCGACTGCCCGATCCAGATGCGGCGCATGGAGTTACCGGTGTTGTAAAGGCCCGGAGCGCCGACCACCAGGCCGTCGAAGTCGTCGGGATAGCGCTGTGCTTCCTGCAGTCCCTGGCGTCCGCCGGTGGAGCACCCCACCCAGTAGGAATAGCGTGGTTCAGCGCCATAATAGCTTTGGATCACCTGCTTGGAGAGTACGGCAGTCTCGTGCACCGCGAGGTAGGCGAAGTCGAGAAACTTCCGGTGGCCATTGGGATTGTCGGCCGTCACGTAGGCAAAGGTGGCGAGCACTTCCTTCCTGGCGTCGTGGCCGGTATCGGTTGATGCCGCGGCGAAGCCTCTGCGCAGCGCACTATCCACCGCGCCCATGCTGATGGTGCCCGCAGTTCCTCCGTTGCCCACCATTTCAAAGCGGTTGTTCCACGTAGTCGGGAGTTTGATGGCGAATCCGGCCTCAGGCCAGATGATGCCGCGGACGTCGCAATGTTCCGGGAGGTCGGACTTCGCGGCCACCAGCGTGGCCGAATTGATCTTGACTTGATCGCCGAAGGATTTAGCGGCGAGGGCGTCGCATTTGGTGGCAGGTCCGGTGGCAAGCAGGGCCGGGAAGCACAACAGGTTTAGCCAGAGGAGTTTCATGGATGGTCCTTTCAATATGTGGGGCGGACGCCCGCGTCCGCAAGCGACCCCCCGGTCGCCTTGAGTATTTCGAGAGTTCCGGTCACGTTACCCGTCCTTGCGATTTCTATCATCAAATCAGGGAGAAGCGCAATGCCCGACAACATCATTCCCGTTCGGAATTGTGCAAAATCAAAAATCGTGCACAGACCTGCGCAAAGGCCCCCTCCGGTGCGGGAAGGATGGCCAGTCACCTCAAACCTTGGACTTATCGGCGTTCATCAGTGTTCATCCCTGCGGCCCTTGCCATTTCTCTTTTGCGTCCTTACAATCCGCTCACGACGTCGACAGCGGACCGTCGCTGCGGCCCAGTTCATCCAGTATGGATTCTTTTCGTTGCAGGGCGGTCTTCACGGCTGAATCCAGCGCGACCCAATAGAACACCACTCCCACGGCAGCTGCCAGTCCCAGGAGAGCGAAGAAAACGATTTCGCTTGAGAAGACGTAGCGGCCCCAATAGGCGACGCCGATGGGCGTCAGCGCCACCGGGAAGAGGAAGAACGCCAGGGCATTCATGCTGCGGGCCGATCCGCCTTGCGTCACTTTCTCAGGATCCATGGCGCGCGGCAGGCGCACCGAGATCAGGTTTCCGAAACCGATCAGGTAGATCGCGGAGATCAGGGTCACCGCCAGCGCTTCGGCGATCCGTGCGGGAGGATGGGGGACAGGCAAAGCCAACGCAATTCCAACTACCAGGAACAGTTCCGTCATCACGATGATCAGCGCGGTGACGTTCTTCGCCTGGAAAACTCGCGCGAACGGGATGGGCAGCGCGTACCAGGCCTGCGTGGCAGTCCGGTCGAAGCCGAACGCGTTCCAGAAGGTGACCTGTCCTAGAAGGACCAGGGCGTACACGCTGACGTAGGTCAGGAAGTGGGTGCGGGTGACTGACTCATGGCCGGGAGCGCGGCGCAGTGCCATCGGCAGCCACACCGCCAGGCCGAAGGAGAATCCCATGATGTACACCAGCCGGAACCGTGGCGCGCGGACCAGCGTGCGCAGTTCCTTTTCGATGGCCGCGCCCAAAGGATCCTTGAAAACGCGCGAGGGTAACCGGACAAGTTGGTCGGACCAGGACAACCCGGTTGGTCCGACGGCGTCGGCGCGATCTGCCGTACCGGGACCCGCATCTGCGCGAATGCTCTTTTCGAACTGACGGCGGCTGAATCCGTAGGCCAGTGCCAGGTAGCCCAGCAGGAGGGCGATTGACCGCCATGAATGGATGTTCAGCAGAAGCTGTCCCGCCGCGCCCCATGGCCAGAATACGGCCACGGGAAGGCTGTTGGTCACGTTCTCGTTGGTAACCCTGAAGGCGATCAGGAGCTGCGGCGTGACGCCCACAAACACCACCACCAGCATCAGCACTTCGCGCAATCTCCGCCGCAACAGCAGTCTCTCCAGCAAATTCCGCATGCCCGCCGAGAGCAGCAGATTGAGCGCGATAAACTCGAGAGCGCCGGCGACGAGTCGAGGCGCGGCGGCCCAACCACCGGTCGCCGGGTTACGTGCCAGGCCCGAGAAAATGCCGGTCATGACCAGCAGCATTTCCATGCACGTGGTGATGCGCAACAGGATCTCCACCGCAAACAGCCGTTCCCGCGGGATGGGATACACAATCAGCTTCTTCAGATCGAGCGATGCGCCGAGGCTGGCCGACACCACCGGCGCGATCTGCCAGTACAACATGACCACCAGCAGGGACATCGGAAGGGCCAACCGGAATAACTCCACGTTGTCCGGATTGGCGAAGAAGGCATCGGCGAAGACGCCGAGGATCGCCCAGAATCCGTAGAACATCAGCCCGGTGATGGCGGAAAAGATCGCACCCCGGATTCTGGTCCCGACGCGCAGGGTGCGCATGCTGAGCCACTGGGCTCGGAGAATGGCTCGGATCATCCCCCGCCTTCCGTAGTAACACAGCGCGCCTTTGCCGCAAACCGTAGGGTAGACCATCGTTTTTTGTGGTCTGTCCCGGCTGTGCAGCCGCTATGGCGCCGGCCAATAGTACAGACTTCAGAGGTACTTGCAAAATCCGACCGGCGCAGGCGACACCGCCCGCGCCACCTTTGCAAGTCCAATGTCAGCGTTGGTGGGGCAGGCGGTTTCGCCTGCCTCGGCCGCTCACCTGCCGCGCTCCCAAATCGATGCGGCGTCATTTGGCGTGCGGCGCGGTGATGGCGCTCAGCAGATCGGGCAGGGATTCGTCGCGCACCAGGCTGGGATATTTCTCCCCGCCATGATAATCGACCCGGAAGGTCTTATAAAACTCGCCATCTTCCACCATGATCTCGATGGGTTCCGTGGATTTGACAGCTTCCTGCACGGCTTCGCGCAGTAGTTGCGAACTGAACTTGCGTCCGTTGACGGCCACGATTCTTGTCGCGGGTGCGATGCCGGCCTTCTGCGCGGGGGAGTTCATCTTTACGTCGTCGATGTCGCCATCGTCCTTGACGGTCAGGCCGATCGAATAGCTCAAATCGGCTATCCTGTCGTAAAATTCGTGGTCCCGCCAGATCTCCGAAGGTTGATCGGTGTAAACCAGCTTCCAGCCGCTTTTCAAAATACCGCCAAGAGGCGCACCCGGCGCCGTCGACTCCAGACGCTCGCGGAAGAAACCCGCCCAATCGTAGGGTTGAACCGCATTCATCGCCTGCACCACATCTTCGAAGGTGTAAGGCTTCATCATCGGGCCGCTGGAGGGTGGTCCTTCGAAGGCTTTGACGAAATCGTCGAGCGACTTCGCTCCGTGACTCAGCTTCCGGATGGTGACGTCGGCTTCGAGCCAGATCAGCGTGCCCTCTTCGTAATAATCGGTGCTGCGCCGCAGGTCGGTGTAGTCTTTCCCCGCGTCATAGAGTATTTGCGCGGCGTCGGCGGTGTCCTGCAATGGGCGCCACGTGCGACCGGAACGGTTCTCCAGCATAGCCGCTTCGCGAGCCAGTTCCTCGCGAAATTCATCGGCGGTGAGCAGGCCGCTACGCGGCGTCAGAACCTCGCCGTAATACTGCGTGAGTCCCTCGTAGACCCAGAGCAGGTTGCCTTTCATGGGTTCGGAGTAATCGGCTGTAGCAAGGCCCGCCGGGCGCCGGTATTTGCCGTTCCAGGAATGAGTCATCTCATGGGAAAGCAGGTCGGCATCGGCGCGGCGCAGGCTGTCGTCGACGAGAGCCCGTTCCTGGGTACGATCGTCGCTCGACTCATGGTGCTCCAGACCGAAGTGGGAGACGTGATCGCTGAGCGTGAGCAGGAAATGATAGTCGCGATAGTGGCGCGCTCCGAATAGCGCCCCCGTCTCCTTCACCAGGCTCTGGTAATGGGTAATCTCATCGGAGCTGATTTCGGTAGCATGCTCGCTGTCGGCCGCGATATGCAGGTAATGCGGCGGCTTGCTACCGGGACTGAGATCGATAGTCTTGAAATACTTGCCCATCAACACCGGCGAATCGATCAGGGTCGTCAGGGAACTGGCCTTGAACTGGATATCCTGGCCGGTCTCGCTATCGATCGGCAGAGCTGTGCCGAAACGCCAGCCCGCGGGGACTTTGAGATCCGCCTGATAGTTGATCTCATCCGACGCCGTGCCTTGCGGGTAGAGCACCATCTGATTCCAACTGAGGACCGCAAGCTTATCGGTAGTCGATCCGCCGGAGGAGAATCCGGAATTCTCGTTAGCTGCGATGTACTCGAGGGCGACGTCGAGGGAGGTCACGCCTTCCGGAATGGTGACGTGAAAGCCATACATGTCCTTGAGATCCCGGCGCCACGGGATGGTCTTGCCGTCCGCCGCCATCCGGATGTTGACGAGATCCGTGACCGGACCGGTCGGCCCATGTTCGCCCGGGATCCACTGAGGATAGAGCAGCGTAAGCGGTCCCGGCTTCACCGGCATCGTCATTTTCACGTGGTACAGACGTCTGGTCGCGTCCGTAGCATCGACTGAGATTTTGGTGGGCGCCGGTGTTTGGGCAAGCAGCGTCGCGAAAATTGTGTTGGACGCCAGCGCAATGGAAAGTATCAGTTTTTTTATAGCCATTCCAGTTTTTCGAACTCCCGTTCCACGCCGACTACCCGGACGAACACATCTTCCAGCGACTCTGCGCCCTGCCTCAGTTCTCGCGTCACCCCTTCCATCACGATGCGTCCCTGGTTGATGATCGCCACGCGGTCGCACAGACGTTCGATCACTTCGAGCACGTGCGAAGTCAGGAAAATGGTTGCCCCCTGCCGCACCTGGTCAAGCAGGATATCCTTCATCAACCGGGCACCCACCGCGTCGACGCCCTCGAACGGCTCATCCATGAGAAACAACTCCGGACGGTGGATTAAAGATGCAGCCATGGCCACGCGCTTGCGCATGCCTTTCGAGTATTCGGCGATCAGTTTCCTGCGTTCGGCCGAAAGCAGGAACAGGTCGAGCAATTCATCCGCCCGCTGAATCGCGAGACGCCGCTCCAGCCCGTACATGCGTCCCACGAATTCCAGAAACTCGCGGCCCGTCAGGCGATCGAAGAGCAGGTTTTCGTCCGGTACCAGTCCGATGCGCTTCTTGATTTCGAGCTCCTGCTCCGGCATGCGGAGTCCCAGAAGCTCAATACTGCCGGACGTCGGAGCCGCCAAGCCGATCAGCATGCGGATAGTGGTCGATTTCCCGGCTCCGTTCGGTCCCAGGAATCCAAAGAAGCATCCCCGCGGAACCGTGAGAGTTAGTCCATCCACCGCGGCCTTTCCGCCGTACACTTTCCGCAAATCAGTGACCGCGATCGCCGGACTCGCGGTTGTGATTGGATCCGCCTCGAGATTTGCCGGTAACCTTTCATCCATGGGAACCCTTATGATAAACGGAATGCGGCTACACTCATCTGACATACCGGCGAAGATGGCGGTTCTGACTCTACTATTTGTCCAGTTGTGGGCTTGTCCGGGGTGGGCGCAAGACGCGACTTTCGAGGGACATCCGGCGATCGCGTTGGGCAACGACAGGCTGCAGTTGCTGGTCCTGAAACAGGGAGCATCGGTTGCCAGCGTTACTTTGCGCGACGATCCGGCCAAGCTCAATCCCCTGTGGGAGCCGGCTCGGATGGCGCGCGAAGCAGGCGGCCGGAGCAATTTCAGTTCCGGCACGGGCCAGTTCTTGTGCGTGGACGGATTCGGTGGGGTCTCCCCGGAGGAAAAGGCCGCCGGACTTCCCGGGCACGGCGAGGCGCACCTCGCCGAATGGGAAAGCCGGCTGCAGAACGGGCAGCTGGTCATGACCGCTCAACTTCCCCATACGCAGGAAAACATCACGCGCACCATGACCCTGGCTCCCGGCGAGAACGTGGTGATCTACGAAACCACCCTCGAAAGCCAGCTCGGCTTTGACCGGCCGGTCTGCTGGGCCGAGCATTGCACGATCGGCTCCCCGTTCCTCGCGCCCGGCGTGACGGTGGTCGATTTCCCGGCGGTACGTTCCAAGACACGGCCGCATGATGCCGGGGGCGGGCTTCCTTACCGGCTCCCTTCGGACGTTGAGTTCACCTGGCCGAACGCACCGGCGGCCGGCGGAAAACTCGTTGGTCTGCGAGCCGCGCCGGAGCACCCGGATTCAGGGGATCACACCGCGTCGTTGATCGATCCCCAACGCAAACTGGCCTTTGCGACCGCAATCAACCCTAAGGACCAACTGATTGTCGGTTGGGTTTTCAAGCCGCAGGAGTACCCGTGGCTGCAGAATTGGGAAAACTATCCGCCCTCCGGGAAACTGGCGCGCGGGTTGGAGTTATCCACCCAGCCCTTCGATCTCCCTCGCAGGACCGTGATCGATCAGAATAACCTTTGGGGCACGCTACTGTATCGATGGCTGCCCGCGAAGTCCAAAATCAGCAGCCGTTTTGCCCTTTTCTTCGCCCATGCCCCTGCCGGCATGACACGTGTGGACGACGTGCGTTGGGAAAACGGGATGCTGGTCATAGAGGATCGCGCGGCCGCCAAGACGCTCCGTTTGCCGATGGCCAACCCTCTGTAGCCGTCAGGCGGGCTTTCGCCTCGAACGTGGGTAACCAAACCAGCCTGCCCCCGGATCGACAAAATCTGGCCTACCCAGTACTCGCTTTCACGGGTAAAATGAGATATTACAAGCAGTGGAGAAACCTTTTTGCTATTTTGGTCGTTTCTCTTTCGTGAGTTCTTAACAAGTCATTACATCCCACCGCCGGATTCCAGGACCGCGGAAAGGATCTCACTGTCCCTATGGACTCCATAGCTTGGCTTCCGCTTTGTCGCGTAACCTTATAGAATCTTGACAGATAGATAATGAGTGCCTCTACACATCCCCCGTTAACGACCCCGGCGACTAAGCCCATCCCGCCGGCTGGCCTGTCCCCCAAGAAGAAGAAACACACCGGCTGGGTTTGGCTGGTAGTCGCCCTGGCCATTGGAGCTTTGGCCTATTACATGTACGTTAGTGCTCCCGCCCCGGGAACCGGGGGAGGCAAGAAGGGCGGAAAGGGTGGAAAGGGCGCCGCCGGCGACGTGCCGGTCGCGGTCGCTAAGGCACACCGGGGAAACGTCCCCATCTACCTGGACGGATTGGGTTCAGTGACTGCCTTTTACACCGTGCTGGTGCGCAGCCGGGTCGACGGACAGCTGATGAGTGTGCCGGTGAACGAAGGCGACCTGGTCAACGAGGGTCAGGTGATCGCGGAAATCGATCCTCGCCCGTACCAGGTGATGTTGGAACAGGCCGAAGGCAACATGGCGAAGGACCAGGCCCTGCTGGCGAATGCCAAAGTCGACCTCGATCGCTACAAGACGTTGCTGGCGACAGATTCCATCCCGAAGCAACAACTCGACACGCAAGTTGCCCTGGTGGCTCAATACGAGGGCAACATCAAGACCGATCAGGCCGCCATCGATAATGCCAAACTGCAAATTGTCTACGCCCACATCACCGCGCCGATCACCGGACGCATCGGGCTGCGGCTGGTCGACCCCGGAAACATCGTGCATGCCACCGACACTACCGGGTTGCTGCTCATTACGCAACTGCAGCCGATCGCGGCGCTGTTCACCATTCCGGAAGACAGTCTGCCGCAAGTGTTGAAGAAACTCCGGGCAGGCGTCAGCCTGGAGGTGGATGCTTACAATCGCGACAAGACGGAAAAGCTGGGTACCGGCAAGCTGGCGACGATCGATAACACCATCGATCCGACGACAGGCACGTCCAAACTCAAAGCCATCTTCGAAAACACCAACAATGCCTTGTTCCCCAACCAGTTCGTGAACATTCGTTTGCTGGTCGAGACGCTGGGCAACCAGATAATCGTCCCGGAAGAGGCCGTGCAGCAGGGGTCGCAGGGTCAGTTCGTCTATGTCGTGGGGGATGATGCCAAGGTAAAGGTGCAGCCAGTGCAGGTGGGCGTAACCGAAGGCAACTTCACCCAGGTGACCAGCGGACTCACCGATGGCGACACCGTGGTGACCGACGGCACCGATAAGCTGCAAAACGGAAGCCGCGTAAGGATTCGTGAAATTGGTGGGGCGGCTAAGGCCGCGCCGGGCAAACGCGGCGCAAAGAAAAAGGTCGCTCAGCCGGCAAACGCGGCAACCAAAGAAGCCCCGACAGACCAGGCTGCGCCAGGCGGAAAGGCCCACCCCAAGGGACCCAAAGGTAACCCGAAGCAATGAGCCCGTCGCGCGTCTTCATCCTGCGGCCGGTCGCAACCTCGTTGATGATGGCAGCCGTGGTTCTGGTGGGTATGGTGGCCTTCTACCAGCTCCCGGTGTCTGCCTTGCCACAGGTGGATTATCCGACGATCCAGATTCAGACGTTCTACCCCGGCGCCAGCCCGCAGGTGATGGCAACGTCGGTAACCGCGCCTCTCGAAAAGCAGTTCGGCCAGGTTCCCGGGCTGACCCAGATGACCTCGATCAGCTCGTTTGGCAGCTCGCTGGTGACGCTGCAGTTCAGTCTTTCGTTGAGTATCGATATTGCCGAGCAGGAAGTGCAGGCGGCCATCAATGCGGCGGGAACGTATCTTCCTCCGAATCTGCCGGCGCCTCCGATTTACAGCAAAACCAATCCGGCTGACACACCCATCCTGACGCTGGCCCTGACTTCCGATACCGAACCTCTTCCTAAAGTTCAGGAGATGGCGGAAACCCGGCTGGCGCAGAAGATTTCGCAGTTGCCCGGCGTAGGCCTGGTCAATATCAGCGGCGGACAGCGTCCCGGCGTGCGCGTCCAGGCAAATCCCATGGCCCTGGCGTCGTATGGGCTGAGTCTCGAAGATCTGCGTACGGCGTTGAACACGGCCAATGTAAACGAGGCTAAAGGGAACTTCGACGGCCCGACCCAGGCGTGGACGATTCAATCCAACGACCAGCTCCTCAGCGCTGAGGAATACCGGCCAATCGTAGTGGCTTACCGCAACGGCGCTCCTGTCCGACTCTCGGACGTAGCGACCGTGATCGATAGTGCGGAGAATGTGAAGCAGGCTGCCTGGGTCGATACGACTCCCGCGGTGCTGCTGAACATCCAGAGGCAGCCCGGTACCAATATCATCGGTGTGGTGGACAGCATCCACCGCATCCTTCCCCAGCTTGAAGCCTCGATTCCCTCGGGAGTCAAGGTAGTAGAAGTCGCCGACCGCACCATCACCATCCGCGCCTCGGTCCACGACGTTGAGTTCGAACTGATCCTGACCGTCGTCCTGGTCGTGCTGGTGATTTTCGTCTTTTTGCGCAGCATCTCCGCGACCATCATCCCCAGCATCGCCGTGCCGCTCTCGTTGATCGGAACTTTCGCGGTGATGTATCTGTTGGGATACAGTCTCGATAACTTATCGCTCATGGCGTTGACGATTTCGACCGGCTTCGTGGTGGATGACGCGATCGTCATGATCGAAAACATCTCGCGCTATATCGAGATGGGCGACCGACCCATGGAAGCGGCATTGAAAGGGGCCTCGGAGATCGGGTTTACCATTGTTTCGCTGACGGTCTCCCTCATCGCGGTGCTGATCCCGCTGCTCTTCATGGCTGACATTGTCGGCCGGTTGTTCCGCGAGTTTGCAGTCACCCTGGCCGTAACGATCATCATGTCGGCCTTCGTTTCGCTGACCCTCACACCCATGATGGCGGCTCGTATTCTGAAGCACAAGCCGGCGAGCGAACAGGGCCGTATATATCACTGGTCGGAGATGGTATTCACCAAAACCATCGAGAAATACGGCGACATGCTGAGGGTGGTGTTGCGCCACCAGCCCCTGACCATGCTGATCGCGGCCGGGACCCTGGCCGCCACGATCTACCTGTTCATCATTATTCCGAAGGGGTTTTTCCCGGTACAGGATACCGGAATGATCCTGGGAATCTCGGAAGCGCCGCAGTCCATTTCTTTTCCCGCCATGGTCGACCGCCAGCAAAAACTGGCCAAAGTGGTTTTGACAGATCCGGCGGTACAGACCCTCGCATCGTTCGTCGGTATCGACGGAGTCAACCTGACGCCCAACAACGGACGCATCCAGATCACACTCAAACCCCTCGAAGAGCGGGACGCCAGTGCGGCGGATATCATTCGCCGTCTGCAGCCCAAACTGGCCCAGGTGGGAGGGATCGATCTCTACATGCAGGCGGTGCAGGATCTATCCGTCGAGAACCGCGTGAGCCGGACGCAGTATCAATACACACTGGAAGCGCCGACCCAGGCCGAATTGAACAACTGGGTGCCGAAGATGATCGACAAGATGAAGCAGATTCCATTTCTGCAGGATGTCGCCAGCGACCAGTTGACCGGCGGCCTGGGTCTCGAACTGGACATAGACCGCGACACAGCATCGCGTTTCGGAATCACCCCGCAGAACATTGACGACACGCTCTACGACGCGTTTGGGCAACGTGAAGTATCGACCATCTTTACGCAGTTGAACCAATATCATGTGGTCCTGGAGAGCCGGCCCAACTGGCAGCTCAGCAGTGACGCGCTGCACGACATCCGGGTTAAGACCGCGAATGGCATGCAGGCTCCGCTCGACTCTTTCACCCGGGTCAAGCAGATCACCGTCCCGCTCACCATCGATCACCAGGGCCAGTTCCCGGCCACGACGCTCTCCTTCAACCTGGCGCCTGGCGCATCGCTGGGCGCGGCGGTGCGGGAAATCCGGCAGGCTGCTAAGGACCTGAACATGCCCGCCAGCGTAGAGGTTGCCTTCCAGGGTACCGCCGCGGCGTTTGAGAATTCTCTCGCCAACGAAACCACTCTGATCCTGGCCGCGCTGATCACGGTTTACATCGTGCTAGGGGTTTTGTACGAGAGCTACATCCATCCGATTACGATTCTTTCCACTCTGCCATCGGCCGGAGTGGGCGCGCTGGTGGCTCTCTTGATCTGTCACGAGGATTTCGGCATCATTGCCCTGATCGGTATCATCCTGCTGATCGGTATTGTCAAGAAAAACGCCATCATGATGATCGACTTCGCGCTGGAAGCGGAGCGCGTGGAGGGCAAGCCTCCGGAAGAGGCCATCTTCCAGGCCTGCCTGCTGCGCTTCCGGCCCATTATGATGACGACTATGGCGGCTTTACTCGGTGGCGTACCGCTGGCGTTCGGCACCGGAATGGGCGCCGAGCTACGGCGTCCGCTGGGCATCACGATCATCGGCGGTCTGATCTTCAGCCAGGTATTGACCCTATTCACGACACCGGTGATCTATCTGGCGTTCGACCGGCTCGCACGGTGGCTCGCCAGGCGGCGGAGTTCTCCGGAGACTGAACAAATATCCTTACCAGAACTGACATGAGAGGAACCGGCAGGGGAACGAAGGCGTGCAGGCGTGCAGGCGCCCTCGTCCAGAGGACACTGTGGACGAGGCCGTCCGCCCCACCTCTGCCGGCTCGGAAAGGCTGGTCGAAAATATGAGCGTATCGGCGCCCTTTATTCATCGACCCGTCGGCACAGCGCTGCTTACCGCGGCGGTGGCGCTTTCGGGGATCATCGCGTTCCGCTCCCTGCCGGTTTCTCCGCTGCCTCAAGTGGACTTCCCGACGATCCAGGTTTCAGCGCAACTCCCCGGCGCCAGCCCCGAGACCATGGCCTCATCGGTCGCCACGCCGCTCGAAAAGCAGTTCACCCGCATCGCCGGCGTCACTGAAATGACGTCGTCCAGCACCATCGGGTCGACCAGCATTACTTTGCAGTTCGATCTGAATCGCGACATCGACGGGGCCGCCCGCGATATCCAGGCTGCCATCAACGCAGCCCGTACGTACTTGCCGTCAAACCTTCCGTCCAATCCGAACTGGCGTAAATCCAACCCGTCGGATTCTCCTATTTTAATGCTCACGCTCACCTCCGACACCGCAACCAAGCCGGTCATGTACGATGCGGCCTCATCGATTCTCGCCCAGAAAATCTCTCAGGTGTTTGGAGTCGGACAGGTTCAGGTGTTCGGCAGCGCGTTGCCTGCGGTGCGCGTAGAACTGAATCCGGATGCGGTCAACAAGTACAACATCGGCATCGATCAGATCGCGACCACCCTCGCCAATGCCAACGCCAACCGGCCTAAGGGTGAGCTCGCCGGTCCGCGGAATGCGTACCAGCTGAGCACCACGGACCAACTCTTCAAGGCAAAACAGTACAAACCTCTGGTGGTAGCCTACGCAAACGGAGCGCAGGTCCGCATCTCCGACCTCGGCGATGTGACGGATTCGATCGAGAACATCCGCAACGACGGTGGGTGGAACGGCAAGCCGGCGATCACGCTTGCTATCATGCGCCAGCCGAATGCCAATATCATCGACACTACGGATCGGGTGAAGGCGCTGCTGCCGCAGTTGCGGGCGGCTTTGCCACCCTCAATTCACCTGGATGTCTCGCTCGATCGGACCACTACGATTCGCGCTTCCGTTCACGACGTCGAGGTCAGCCTGTTTATCTCTGTTTGCCTCGTTGTCCTGGTCGTCTTCATCTTTCTGCGCAGCGCCTGGGCGACTTTCATTCCCAGCGTGGCCGTACCGATCTCGCTGCTGGGCACCTTCAGCATTATGTACCTGGTGCATTACAGCATAGACAATCTTTCGCTCATGGCGCTCACCATTTCGACCGGATTTGTGGTGGATGATGCCATCGTCGTGATTGAAAACATCACGCGGTATCTCGAGCAGGGCATGCAGCCAATGCAAGCGGCTCTCAAGGGCGCGGCCGAGATCGGTTTTACCGTGGTTTCGATGAGCACGTCGCTGATTGCCGTGTTCATCCCGATTCTCCTGATGGGCGGCATCGTTGGCAGGCTGTTCCGGGAATTTGCCATGGTGTTGTCGTTCGCCATCATGGTTTCCATGGTGATCTCATTGACCACCACTCCCATGATGTGCGCGCATCTTCTCAAATCCCATGTAGGGGTAAAGCACGGGCGTCTCTACAACTGGACTGAAGCCGCCTTCAACTGGATATTGGAATCCTATGCATCCGCCTTGCGTGGAGTATTGCGCCATCCGGCCCTCACCATGCTGGTTCTGGCGGCAACCGTGAGCGTGACGATATATCTTTACATCATCATTCCCAAGGGCTTTTTCCCCGAGCAGGATACCGGCCGAATGCAAGGTAGCGTCCTGGCGGCCCAGACCATCTCCTTTCAGGCGATGGAGCCCAAAATGGATTTCCTGAGCAAAGCTGTCATTTCCGACCCGGATATCGAGTCAACCTCGTGGTCCGTAGGCGGAAACTATGGCGGCGGCACCAACACGGCGCGCATGAATATCGTACTCAAGGATCTCGGGGTCCGGAAGTCGACAGCCGAGGAAGTCATCGCACGGATTCGCCGCAAGACAGCCGGTCTCCCGGGCGCCCAATTATTCCTCACTCCTTCGCAGGATATCCGCGTCGGCGGCCGTATGAGCAATGCCGCCTACCAATTCACGCTGCAAAGCCAGGATCTCGACGCGCTCAAGTACTGGGCGCCGATCGTTTATGATCACCTGAAGAAAATTCCCTTTATCGTCGATGTCAACAGCGACCAGCAGAATAACGGTTTGCAGTCTTCAGTCGTGGTGGATCGCGATACGGCTTCGCGGCTGGGCCTCACCGCCGCGCAGATCGACGCGACCCTCTACGATGCTTTTGGGCAGGCGCCGGTGTCCACCATGTACACGCCGCTAAATCAGTATCACGTGGTCATGGAGGTCGCGCCAAAATACTGGCAGTCTCCGGACACTTTGAAGCGCGTCTACGTTCACAGTCCCAGCGGACTGGCGGTTCCGCTCTCCGCATTTACGCACTTCCTGCCCGGTAACACGCCCCTCGCCATCGCTCACCAGGGAGTGTTCCCCTCGGTTACGATTTCCTTCAGCTTGCCGCAAGGCGTCTCCCTGGGGACCGCGGTCGATGCGATCAACGAAGCCGAGCTGGAAATGGGGCTGCCTGTCACCGTCGTGGGAAAATTTGCCGGTACGGCGCAGGCGTTTCAGGATTCGCTGAAGAACGAACCGATCCTGGTCGCGACGGCTCTGATCGCCGTCTACATCGTCTTGGGAATGCTCTATGAAAGCCTGATTCATCCCATCACGATCCTCTCGACCATTCCGGCAGCCGGTCTCGGTGCGTTGCTTGCTCTGCTGCTCCGCCGCACGGAGCTCAGCGTGATTGCGCTGATTGGAATTATTCTCCTGATCGGAATCGTCAAGAAAAATGCCATCATGATGATCGATTTTGCCTTGTCTGCGGAACGAAACGAAGGCAAAAGTCCGGAGGAGGCGATCTACGAAGCTTGTATCCTGCGTTTCCGGCCTATTACCATGACGACTCTCGCCGCGCTGTTCGGCGGCTTGCCGCTGGCCCTGGGCCACGGCAACGGCGCCGAGCTACGACAACCGCTGGGCATCGCTATCGTCGGCGGCCTAGCCGTCAGCCAGATGCTTACACTATTTACTACTCCTGTGATTTACCTCTATATGGATAGGATGCGCTGGGCTTTTTCGCGTAATCCGAAACACAAGCCGGGACAACTGGAGCAGCGTCCCGTGGAGGTCGGAAACTGATGCCGGACCGGGCAGCCAACAGAGACTTCTTCCATGCGCCCTTGCATGGCAACAGCGATAATGCCTGCTCCATACAGGCGCGGAACCACAAAATGCAGGTTCTGACTCCTTTCACGAAGACGGTCATTTGCCTTAGCGCTCGGTCGCATTGCACGGCGGCTCGCCAGGCGGGGTGGTTCGCCGGAGTCTAGTCTTTCGAAAGCGACATCAAGTAAACATGAGCGTATCTGCGCCTTTTATTCACAGACCCGTCGGCACGGCGCTACTCACCGCGGCAGTAGCACTTTCGGGGATTATCTCGTTCCGCCTGCTGCCGGTCTCTCCGCTGCCCCAGGTGGATTTCCCGACCATCCAGGTGGGCGCGCAACTCACCGGCGCGAGCCCGGAGACCATGGCTTCGTCGGTCGCCACGCCGCTCGAAAAGCAGTTCACGCGCATCTCAGGCGTTACCGAAATGACGTCGAGCAGTTCCATAGGTTCGACCAGCATTACGCTCCAGTTCGAACTGAACCGCGACATCGACGGCGCTGCACGCGACGTGCAGGCTGCCATCAATGCGGCCCGCTCTTTCTTGCCGTCTAATCTTCCGAGCAATCCCAGCTACCGTAAGACCAACCCGTCAGACTCTCCGGTTTTAATTCTGACCCTTACATCCGACACCGCCAGCAAACCCGTCATGTACGATATCGGGTCGTCGATTCTGGCGCAAAGAATCTCACAGGTCATCGGAGTCGGCCAGGTCCAGGTAGGCGGGAGCTCGCTTCCGGCGGTGCGCGTAGAACTGAATCCGGACGCGGTCAACAAGTACGACATCGGCATCGACCAGATTGCGACCGTCCTCCGCAATGCCAATGCCAACCAGCCCAAGGGCGAGATCGCCGGTCCGCAGAATGCATGGCAGTTAAGCACTACGGACCAACTCTTCAAGGCCAAACAGTACAAGCCCCTGGTGGTGACGTACGTGAACGGAGCTCAGGTCCGCATTTCCGACCTCGGTGATGTGGTGGATTCGGTGGAGAATATCCGCAATGCCGGCGGATGGAACGGCAAGCCGGCCATCCTGATCATCGTCAACCGTCAGCCGAACGCCAACATCATCGACTGCGCGGATCGTGTGAAGGCCCTGATGCCGCAGCTCCAGGCGTCCGTTCCACCTTCGATCCACCTGGGAATCGCGCTCGATCGCACCACGACCATCCGCGCTTCAGTCCACGACGTCGAGATCAGCTTGCTTATCTCGATCGTCCTGGTCGTCCTGGTCGTTTTCGTGTTT
This sequence comes from Terriglobia bacterium, assembly GCA_963747535.1. GTDB lineage: Bacteria > Acidobacteriota > Terriglobia > Bryobacterales > Bryobacteraceae > CAVVFX01. Next base: position 969,687 of record CAVVFX010000017.1, on the reverse strand, counting down.
CTGCGGAGCGCCCGGGCGACGTTTATTCCCAGCGTAGCCGTACCGCTTTCATTGCTGGGCACTTTCGGGATCATGTACCTGGCGGGCTACAGTATAGACAACCTGTCGCTTATGGCGCTCACCATCTCGACCGGATTCGTGGTCGATGATGCCATCGTGGTGATCGAAAACATCACCCGCTATCTGGAGCAAGGCATGCAACCGATACAGGCGGCCCTGAAAGGCGCGGCGGAGATCGGTTTTACGGTCGTTTCGATGAGCACCTCGCTGATTGCGGTGTTCATTCCGATTCTCATGATGGGCGGCATCGTTGGCAGATTGTTCCGGGAATTTGCCATGGTATTGTCGTTCGCCATCCTGGTCTCCATGGTCATCTCGCTGACCACCACTCCGATGATGTGCGCGCACCTTCTCAAATCCCACGAAGGAGCCAGGCATGGGCGTATTTACAACTGGAGCGAAGCCGCATTTAACTGGGTATTGGAATCCTATGCATCCGCCCTGCGCGGAGTATTGCGCCATCCGGCTATTACCATGATGGCCCTGCTGGCCACGATCAGCGTTACGGTATATCTCTACATCATCATACCCAAGGGCTTTTTCCCCGAACAGGACACCGGCCGTTTGGGCGGTAGCGTTATGGCGGCCCAGACCATCTCCTTCCAGGCAATGGAACCTAAGATGGATTACCTGACCAAGGCTGTAATCGACGATCCGGATGTGGACTCGACTGTGGCGTTCTTAGGGGGAAGTTTTGGCGGTACCAACTCAGGGCACATGTTTGTGGTGCTGAAGGATATCGGGATCCGGAAGGCGAGTGCCGAGGAGATCATCGCGCGGATTCGGCGCAAAACTGCCGGTATGCCCGGCGCGCAGCTATTCCTCACCCCTTCCCAGGACATCCGCGTAGGAGGCCGTATGAGCAACGCCGCCTACCAGTTCACTCTGCAAAGCCAGGACCTCGATGCGCTCAAGTACTGGGCGCCCATCGTTTATGACCACCTGAAGAAGATCCCCTTTCTGGTCGACGTCAACAGCGACCAGCAGAATAACGGTTTGCAGGCTTCGGTAGTGGTGGATCGTGATACTGCTTCGCGTCTCGGACTGACTGCCTCGCAGATTGACGCAGCGCTCTACGATGCCTTCGGGCAGTCGTTTGCGTCAACCATGTACACGCCGCTGAATCAGTACCATGTGGTGATGGAAGTGGCGCCCAAGTACTGGCAGTCACCCGATACGTTAAAACACGTGTTCATGCACAGCTCCAACGGGGCCGAGGTTCCCCTTTCCGCGTTTACCCATTTCCTTCCCGGCAACACTCCCCTCGCGCTTGCCCACCAGGGAGTGTTCCCCTCGGTCACGATTTCCTTCAGCCTGCCGCTCGGCGTTTCTCTCGGCACGGCCGTCGATGCTATCAATGAGGCCGAGATGGAAATGGGCTTGCCTGTCACCGTTGTAGGAAAATTTGCGGGCACCGCGCAGGCCTTTCAGGATTCGCTTAAGAACGAACCGATCCTGGTCGCCACGGCTCTGATCGCAGTCTACATCGTGTTGGGGATGCTGTATGAAAGCTTCATTCATCCGATCACGATTCTCTCTACCATTCCTTCAGCCGGCCTGGGCGCGCTGCTGGCCCTATTGCTCCGCCGTACGGAGCTCAGCGTGATCGCCTTGATCGGAATTATCCTGCTGATCGGAATCGTCAAGAAGAATGCTATTATGATGATCGATTTCGCTTTGGCAGCGGAACGAAACGAAGGCAAGAGTCCGGAGGAAGCCATTTACGAAGCCTGTATCCTGCGCTTCCGGCCTATTACCATGACTACTCTCGCGGCGCTCTTCGGCGGCTTGCCGTTGGCCCTGGGCCACGGCAACGGCGCCGAAATGCGCCAACCGCTCGGTATCGCCATTGTTGGCGGCCTGGCCGTCAGCCAAATGCTTACACTATTTACTACTCCTGTGATTTACCTCTATATGGATAAAATGCGCTGGGCTTTTTCGCGCAACCCGAAACACAAACCAGGACAACTCGAACCGCGTCCTGTGGAGAGCGGAGACTGATGCCGGACCGGACTGATAAACCAGAACTCAGAGAGACAAAGTCCAGAAGGACAGGCGCTGGCGCAGCCGTAATCGCTGTCCTTCTGCTGACGACGACCGCGTGTAACGTGGGACCTCGTTACAACCGGCCATTGACACCCATGACGCCCGCGTTCAAAGAACTCCCGCCGGGCGACGATCAGTGGAAGACGTCCACGCCCCGCGATGGAGAAATCAAGGGCAAGTGGTGGGAAATTTTCGAAGATCCGCTACTGAGCTCGCTCGAGGAAGCCGTCAACATTTCCAATCAGAACATCAAGCAGGCGGAGGCCAACTTCCGCCAAGCCCGCGCTCTGGTGGCCGCGAATCGTGCCGGGTACTACCCGACCATCGGCGCTTCGCCCAGCTTCACTAATTCACGGTCGCTGGGCGGTGGCATCGTACGTTCCAACGCGGTTTCGAACCTCTTTACCATACCCCTCACCGCGTCGTGGGAGCCTGATTTTTGGGGTCGCGTCCGGCTTTCGGTCGAAAACGCTACCGAGTTGGCGCAAGCCTCGGCCGGCACCCTGGAGAATACCCGGTTGCTGTATCAGACCGATTTGGCGGTCGACTATTATGAACTGCTCAGCAACGACATGCAGCAGAAGCTGCTGGACGACACCATCAAAGCGTATACGACAGCGTTGCAGTTGACTATCAACCGGTTTAACGGCGGAGTCGCATCCCAAGCCGACGTGGCGCAGGCCCGGACACAGCTCGACACTACCGCTGCGCAACGGACCGGTCTCAACGTCGCCCGCGCGCAATACGAGCACGCGATCGCGGTGCTCACAGGACGGCCTCCGGCCGAACTGACGATTGCTACGGGCACGATCAGAAACCCGCCTCCCCCCATACCGGTTGGACTGCCGTCACAATTGCTCGAGCGCCGGCCGGACATTGCGGCCGCGGAGCGGGCGGTCGCGGCGATGAACGCAGAAGTCGGTCTCGCCGAAACGGCCTACTATCCGACGCTGACGCTATCGGCATCGGGAGGTCTCCAAAGCGGCGGCATCACTACTCTATTCCGCTGGCCCAACCGCATCTGGTCCGTCGGGCCGTCGATCTCGCAGACGCTCTTCGATTTCGGGAAGCGCAAGGCGCAGTTGCTCATGGCCGAGGCGGCGTATGATGGCTCCGTGGCTACTTATCGGCAATCCGTTCTCACCGCCTTCCAGGAAGTCGAGGATAATATGGCGGCGCTGCACTACCTGGAGAGGCAGGCCGCGCAACAGGACATCGCGGTCAAAGAGGCCGAGCGTTCCGTGGCACTCGAACTGGACCGCTATAAGGGCGGCGTCGATTCCTATCTCAACGTGATTACCACTCAGACCATCGCACTCACCGACGAGAACACCGCAGTCACGATCCTACAGCAACGAATGGTCGCGGCGGTGAATCTGATTGCGGCGCTCGGCGGCGGCTGGAATGCTTCTGAGATACCAAATGCCGAGCAGATCCGGCATGGGCAGTAGGCGTTATCCGTTAACCGTTATCCGTCGTCCGTTAGCTTCGCTGGAGGCCTCCGGCCGATAACGGACAACGAATGAAGGACAACGATTTTCAGAACTCGTAGTTTAGTCCAAACTGCACCACGCGGCGAGCATTCACTTCTCCGCTAATCTGTCCGAAGGTGGTCGAGTTGACGTTCTGATCGGCCGCGGCAAATGCCGGATGGTTCAGGACGTTGAACGCGTCGACGCGGAATTCCAGGCTCTGCTTTTCCCTGATTTTGGTGTTCTTGATCAGGCTCGCATCCGCGTTGAAGGCATTGGGGCCAGTAAACATGCGGCGCTGCAGCGCCCCGATGGTTCCAGCCACGGGATTGAAGAAGACCTGGCCGGGAAACGCCGGAGATCCAAACGGCGCCACAGCGCGTCCCGTGTTGTTCGAGTCGATGGTGGACGCAACCACCTCATAAGGGCCATTTCCCGTCATCTGGAATTGCACCGCCTGAGCCAGTGCATTGCCGCTCAAAACCGAGGTCGCGGTGTTGTAATACGATCTTCCGCTCGTCGCGCGGTTGAACGTGCCTAATTGCGAAAGAATCGAAAACGGCGCGCCGGACTGATACATGGTTACAGTGGCGATTGACCATCCGCCGATCACGTGGTCGAAGATACGTCCGGCGCTCACCAGATGTCCTTTGCCGAACGGCAGATCATAGCTTGCGTTAAGATGGAAAACCTGGTTGATATCGAACGGCGCCCGCGCACGTTCGAGGTTGCCGTTGTAGACATTCAGATACGGATCGAAACGAGTGTAAGTCCCGAGCCCTGCGTTGCTGGTTCCGTCGGAATCGGACAGCACCTTCGAGAAGGTGTAGTTGACCTGCAGGTACAATCCCGTATCCACACGGTGCCGCACGTCGATCTGAAAGGAATTGTAAGTGGAAGTGCTGGCGTTACTCAGATAGTTGGTTCCCAGCGCATTGGGATTCGGGAAGAAATTGACCAATCCGTTCAGCCCATTGATCTGATAGTACGATGCCAGTTCCGCCACCTGGCCTTCGCTGATATCGGCGATCACGTTGGCATCGTTGAAGGACCCGCCGCCCGCAAGCATGGGAAAGACGGTGAGCGGCTGGCTGCCGGGAATGAGCCTGTTGTAGGCGGGGTTGAACGTCCCGGTGCGCGCCTGGGCCAGGTAGCCGTTACTATACGCCCGTTGGAAGTCTGCCAGGAATCCGTCGGCGTTGAAGTTCACCTGGTTGAAGTCGAACGCACGAATCAACTCCGACCCGTGGTTGCCGACATACCGGACATCCACAATGGTGCCTTTGATGTTCTGTTGAAGCCCGAGGCTCCAATCCTGCACGTAGGGAGTCCTGAGATGGGAGTTGATCAAACCAACCGCGCTGGTAGGATCAAGGGCATAGTTACTCGCATACGTGGGAGGGTAGACAAAAGTTGGGACCGGAATCGACTGCGGGTTGCTGGCGAAAGATCGGGAGTTGATAATCGCCGAGTTGCCGACCAGCCCGTCGTTGGTGGTGGAGTTGTTGTCCACCGCACCGATGTCTTCATCATTCACGTAATGGATACTGTAGCCGCCGCGCACCGCGGTCTTGGCGTTGCCGAAAACGTCCCAGGCGAAGCCCACATTCGGCGCAAAATTTTTCTTCGAAGGAGTATAGAAGGGATTTTTTGAGTTTCCGGCAAAGCTTAGGACTCCGTTAGGATCGAGCAGCGTAGTGATCGGGTTATTATTTTCGAGAACCGGCTGGAGCCCCAAGCCATTGGTCTCGGTGGTCGGGGTGAAATACTCGTAGCGCAAGCCCAGGGTAGCCGTAAATCTCGGCGCGACCTTCCAGGTATCGAGAAAATAGCCCGACAAGTTGTTCAACGAGTAGTTGCGGCGGTAGGGCGCGTTCTTAATAAAACCGGAGGTCTGGCTCGTCACGTTGAAGGACTGGGCTCCGTTGTCGATGAGACCTGCCAGGCTGGCCAGCAGAACATTGGCGTTGTCGAGGTCCGCCTGGCTGATCCCCGGGAGTTGCCGGGTGGTGAGTCCGGCATGACCCACGCCGGTGGCAACGGCATAGTCGGGTATGGTCGAACCGAAGTCGTACTCGTTGACAGTGATGTACTCTGACTGAAAGCCGAATTGAAACGTGTGTTTGCCGTGAACCCAGGCCGTATTATCGTTGAGGTGATAGGTGTTCGTGAAACGGCCTTGAGGAAGAAACTCATTAATGGGATTGCTCCACGCCGTGCCGTCGACAAAGTATGCAGGGTAGGCAGAGGTGGTGGCAAAGATAGCGGGCGCCAGGTTGAATCCCGCCCGCACCTCGTTGGTCAGGCTTGGCACCGGATTCCATCGCCAACCGAGGGAGAAAAGCTTGGCGCTGTTGTCGTTGAAGACTGGGGGAACTTCCGCGAAGTTAGTGGCTGCATCCGGACGGTCGACGCGATCGTTGTTGAACGCATAGGTCGCGCTGAAGCTGTGTTTGGTCGAAAGAACGTAATCGAGACGTCCGGTGACGTTATTGCGATTCTCGTTGTCCCGCTGATTGAAAGAATACCCAGCCGTATTGAGCAGTTGGCCGGGTGTGCTGTCGCCGGTCCGGTAGTTATTGATGTATTGAGGGCCGGGGACTTGCGCCAGAAGTGAGGCCATATACGGGTCGGGCTTATCCCCCGACACCGTGAGGACATTGACCTGCGCCACCGATCCACCCGGGGTGGTATAGCTGAAAATTCCCGCCCGTGCGGTAGCCGTAAGAATCTGTTCGTCGTTCAATACCTGCTGGCGGGTTTTTACGGCTTCGTAATTGAAATAGAAGAACAGCTTGTCTTTCCTGATCGGACCTCCCACAGCCACTCCGTACTGATTCTGATTCAGGAACGGGCGCGAGTTGCCGTCGGCATTGTCGAACCAGTCGTTGGCGGCGAAGTAGTTGTTCCGGTTATACTCGTACGCCTTGCCATGGAACTGATTGGTGCCGGAGGGAGTCACCAGGTTGACCTGCGAAGCTCCGCCGCCCAACGTCGAGTTACCCATTGAGGTCACAATGGTGAACTCCGAGACCTGGTCCAGAAGCAACTTGTTGGGCTGGTAATCGAGGCCGCCGGTACGAATGAAGTTGTCCTGAATATTGATGCCGTCCAGCGTGACGTTGGTGAAGGACGAGCGTTGCCCGTCGATCACCGTTTCGGTAACTCCGTTACTGGCTACACCCGGTTGAGTGGAGATCAGGCTGACCACGTCGCGATCCAGAGTCGGCAGCTTGGCGATTTGTTTGGTGGAAATAGTAGTTGAGTTTTCGGCATTGGCCGTCTGCAGGGTTTCGATTTCCTCGGTGACATTTACCGAAGTAGTAGTGGAGGCGAGACTCAGCTTGATAGCAGGGAGCGTCGTTTCGCGGCTGGCATCGATAATCACGCGATCGGCGTGATACGGGGCGAAGGACGGCGCGGTGACCGCAATCTTATAGGTACCGGTGCGAACACCGGTCATGGAAAAGAGACCTTCACTAGTCGTCGCGGTAGAGAGCAGCGGCTTGCCGCCGTCATTCAACAAAAGATCGACAACCGCGTTGGGGACGGCAGCGCCCGAAGGATCGGTGACCGAGCCGGTAAGACGTCCGGTGGCTTGTCCGAATACGAACGTCGCCCCGAAAAGTAGGAACACCATCGCGAGAACAGGATTTCGAGACATTTGTTTGGAACAGTAACACAGAAAGCCCGGCCAGGGTTGCGCCTGCGCGCGCGAGTCACATTAAAAGAGGTTTAGAATATACGACTCCAGAGACCGAGGCCGCACAGGGGCCATCGGGCGGGTCGCTTACACTAATTGAACATGCCCATCCGGCACCTTGAACAGCACTCCTCCTCTCCGGCGACAGTCCGTGACATCGTGATTGGAATGTCGGACGGCCTCACCGTCCCATTTGCATTGGCCGCCGGACTTTCGGGAGCCCATGCCCCCTCGAACATCGTGGTCCTTGCCGGAATCGCGGAGATTGCCGCGGGATCGGTAGCCATGGGTTTGGGCGGCTATCTTGCTGCGCGCACCGACGAGGAACATTACACCAGCGAACGCCAGCGTGAAATCGACGAAACGCGTAAAATGCCGGACGAGGAAATCGCGGAAGTCAGCAAAGTCTTCCAGGGTTGGGGACTCACCGACCAACAGATCGAGCCGATTGTCGCAGTGATCAGCTCGGATGAAAAGCGCTGGGTCGATTTCATGATGAAATTCGAATTGAACCTCGACGAGCCCGATCCCAAACGGGCACTCTACAGCGCGGCCACCATCGCCGCTTCGTATGTCGTGGGCGGGCTGATTCCGTTGTCCCCCTACATGTTGATGCACAGCGTGGACGAGGGGCTCTGGTGGTCGGTCGGTGTGACCGTCGTCGCACTTTTCGTGTTCGGCTATATGAAAGGGCGGTTTACCGGAATTCATCCTCTGAAGGGGGCAGCCCAGACGACGTTAATCGGGGGACTGGCAGCCGCCACTGCCTTCGGCCTAGCCCGGTTGTTCCGTTAGGAGACATTCGATCAACGCCGATAAGATCTTTGTTTTCAATGTGGGCTGATCCGTCTTCAGGCCTCCTGACGCGCGGCTCTCACACGCCGGTTGGCTACCAATTCGGACGGGTCCGAAGGGAAAAAACAACGGCCAGGCTGCGATCCCTTATGGACAGATCGAATCTGTACGACTAGACTGGTCATTGTACTAATAAGAGCCCGCATCTCAGGATGCGCGCAGGATGTCCTCAAACAGAAGCTGGAGGGCCGAACCTTATGTGGAATAAACGTCAGGAAGAACCATCTCAACCACCCGCGCGGCCAACGCCGCCTGCGGCACAAAATCCCGTTGAAACCAGGAAGGAAATAATACCCGTGGCTACCAACCCTTTTAAAGTCCCCGAGCCTGATACTCGAGGCTCTGCCTCGATCGGTAAGGCAGTCAAGATTAACGGTCAGATTTACAGCAAAGAAGATCTTTATGTCGATGGCGACGTGGAAGGCACCATTGAACTCGCCGAGAACAAACTCACCATCGGTCCCAGCGGGCGCGTCCAGGCTGCGGTAAAGGCCCGCGAAGTTGTGGTCCTCGGGCAGATCCAGGGAAACGTGGAAGCGATGGACAAGCTCGACATTCGCAAGGATGCCAAGCTGGTTGGCGATATCAAGACTGCCCGAATCATTATCGAAGATGGCGCGTATTTCAAGGGCAGTATCGACATCGTGAGACAGGATGCCAAGAAAGCTGGCACTCCGGCGCCTAACAATGCTTCGGCTGTCGTCGCCGAGGTGAAGCGCTAACCTCTCCGGAAACTGCGGCCACAAGTCGCTCGCGGCGGCAAAGGCGCAAGTTTCAGACAGATTGGACCGCGGGCAGCCCCGCGGTTAGCGGCTAAGATAAGACAGTCGGAAAAACGAGGATCGCGACGGTTGCTTCCTGACAAGCTCAAAGGCATTTTTCGAGGTTCAGGCGCGCTTGACGGGTCCTCGTCAATGCTGAAAGACAATCACGGCTCCAGCAGGGAAATTGTGACCACCCGCCAGAGCCGGGGGCTCGATCAGTTTTTCAGCCACATCCGGGATCAAACCGGTCTGTCGATCCTGGACATGGGAGGTGCCTGTCAGGATAACATTAACTTCGTCACCGGCCTCGGTCACCGTATCACTCCGCAGAGCATTCTGATGAGTTTGGATGAGACCTTCGGTGGGGTCGTCGACGCGGATCAGTCCAATCCGCACCAGATCGAATCTTTCCTGAAGAGCAATCTGGATTACCCGGCCGATACGTTCGACGGTGTGCTGCTGTGGGACACTCTGCAGTTTATGGCCCCTGCGCTCCTCAACGCCGTTCTCGAACGGATTCACAGTATCGTTCGACCGAAGAGTTATCTGCTGGTCTATTTCAATTCCGAAGAGCGCACCAGGGTCACGCCCGTCTATTCTTTCCGGATTCAAGACAAGAGCACTCTCATGCTGATCCAACGAGGAACGCGCCAGCCCGCCCAGTCTTTCAACAATCGCGGCCTCGAAAAGCTATTTGCAAAATTCGAATCCGTGAAGTTTTTCCTGACGCGTGAATCGTTGCGTGAAATCATCGTGCGGCGGTAGGGATAAACTGACGGGCCAACCGCGCGGCTAGCGGCTGACGCTTGCGTAACCGTGGACGTTTTGTCACTCGTCTTTCCAGGTGGAAATAGTCTCCTCTTTGACATTTGCTGTTCAGGAGAGGATGATTCTAGGTGGAGGTTTGTCGAATGCGCGCGCCCAGCTTGGTGGTAATTACGGCATCGGCCTTGGCCATATCCGTTAACGGATTGAATGCTCAGTCGGTGATCTCAGCTCATTCCGGCGTTCTTCATTACTATGAAGGCGACACGACGATTGACGGCCAGACGCCTCATCAAAAGGTCGGGACTTTCGCCGAAGTGAAGGAGAAGCAGGAGCTGCAAACCCAGGTGGGCCGTGCTGAAGTCCTGCTGACCCCCGGGGTCTTCTTGCGGGTTGGGGAGAACAGTGGGATCCGCATGCTCTCGAACAAGCTCACAGACACCCAGGTGGAGTTCCTGAAGGGCTCGGCGATCGTTGATTTCGTTGAAGTTGCCAAAGACAACAGCGTGACGCTGAGTTACCAGGATTACAAGATCAGCTTCGTCAAGAAGGGCATCTACCGGTTCGATTCAGAGCCGGCGGAGTTCAAAGTCTACACCGGCGAAGCCGTCGTCAGACACGGTACCAGCAGTGTGAACTTGAAGGACGGGCGGGCCGTCCCGTTTACACCCGCGCTGGTTAGTGAGAAGTTCGACAACCGCACGGGTGACTCGCTGTATCGTTGGGCGAAGCGACGCAGCGAATATATTGCCGTCGCGAACCTTTCCGCTGCGAGGCAGGCGGGTTCAAGTTTCAACTCCGGCGGGACAAGCGGGACAGGCGGGTGGTACTACAACCCGTATTACTCGATGTTCACGTTTATCCCGGGAAGGGGCTACATGTGTGATCCTTTCGCGACTTTTATGTCGCCTATGTCGCCCTTCTCGTCTCCCTCTCTCTTCGGCTGCTACTACAGTCCGATGAGCGCCTTTAACTATTTCTCCCGCCCAGTCTATAACTACGGCGGCTACGGCGGCGGCGGATACGCCAACAATCGCGGTGCCTACAATTCCTCAGGCTATTATCCGACCGCGATCGGGACCTCCAGCACTCTCTCGAGCTACAGTGGCAATTCTTCCTATTCCTCTGCTCCGAGCGTCGGTACGGCTTCCAGCCCCAGCAGCAGCCCCTCAGGTTTTTCCGGCAGCGGCGCATCGAGCGGCAGCGGCTTCTCGGGCGGCGCTGGTGGTGGAGCGTCCCATGGCGGCGGATCGGCTGGCGGACACGGAAAGTAGAGAACCTGCGGCGAAGCCCGAGTTTCCTTAACACCAAGCGGGAACGTGACTGCCGTCGCCTGTCTGTCGGACTTTGCACCTGAAACACAGGCTTGAAATTGTCGGCTCAGCCCTCCTCTTCTCTACGGGAGGTGCGGTCATCAAGGCAACTTCGTTCAATAACTGGCAGATCGCGGGCTTCCGGTCGCTGATTGCCGGTATTACCATCCTCCTCGTAATGCCTGGCGCTCGCCGGAACTGGACGTGGCGCGCCGCCGCAGTGGGTCTCGCTTATGCGGGCACCCTGGTCCTGTACGTCACCGCCAACAAACTCACAACGTCGGCCAACGCGATCTTCCTGCAATCGACTGCGCCGTTGTATTTACTGATGCTCAGTCCGTTAATCCTCAAGGAGCGGGTGCGCCTGCCGGACGTTCTGGTGATGGCTGTGGTGGCTTGCGGCCTCGCGTGCTTCTTTCTAGGCCGCGAACCAGCCCGAACTACGGCGCCGTATCCCTTCGAAGGCAACCTGGTCGCCCTACTCTCAGGATTGACGTACGCTTTCACTATCGTTGGCCTCCGCTGGATCAGCCTGAAATCCGGCGGGGGCTTACGGTCCACGGCCGAACCCTCGCCCATGGCGACAGTGGCGATCGGTAATATCCTCGCCTTCCTCATCTGCCTGCCCGCCATGTTCCCGGTTGCGCACACCGGACCGATAGACATTGCCGCGGTCTTCTATCTGGGAGTGTTTCAGATCTCGCTCGCTTACCTGTTACTGAGCGACGGTATGCGTCTCGTGCCGGCGGTGGCTGCCGGAACGCTCCTTTTGATCGAGCCGGCCCTTAATCCGGTTTGGACCTGGCTGGTGCACGGAGAACGGCCAGGCACTCTGGCGATCTGCGGGGGATCGCTGATTCTGCTCGCGTCGGCAGCCCGGGCGCGGCTGCCGTGAAGTTAGCGGAACCACCCCCCTCAAAAGGTGAGGAAAAGTCAAAGGTCGCAGGCGAAAGCGCCTGCGCCACCACTGCAAGTCCTGTGTTGCCAATGGTGGGGCAGGCGGTTTCGCCTGCCGCGGCCGCTTGCGGCCGATTTTTTCACCGCTCCTTAGCAGCTATCGCCGCGTGGCCACTTGGGGGACAGGCGTCTCCCCGGGCGGCTCATAATACGCAATCCAGCGTCCCGCCGATAGGATCCCCAGCCAAAGCACGAGTGAAAGGCAGGCCGCGGACATCGCCCGCGCGCGATCCGGTTCCGCTCGATTTCCATAAACGCTGCGGCGGAAAACCAAGGCGTGTACGCCCACCAGAGCAAGCAAAGCCATTTTGATCAGAAAGTACGGATTCGCGTAGTATTGATCCGCCTTCGCCGCGGCCATCAGCGAGCCGCAAGTGACCATGACCACGAAGCCCGCCCCCTTCCACCAGCGGAGTTGCCGGATCACGTCAGCTATCGGTACGCTCACCATGGCGACACCGAGCAGGCGCAGGTCGGTCATAAGAATCATGCCGCCGAAAACCGCAATCGAAGTCAGATGCAACGACATGATAATCGGATACGCCAGCGCCGATTCGCGTACCGCCGTCGCGAGCGATGTGTCGCGGATCCATTGAAAGAACGAGGCGATCGGCATGGTGTTCTAAACGAAGGCTATAAAAACTCCGGCGAAAACAAGCGAGCACCAGAGAGCCAGCGAGACTCCGCCCACCAGCTTACCGGTTAACGGCGAGGCGCTTCCGCGCGCCACCATGCGATGAATCGTGTAGTTATAAACGATGGCCAACAGCAGCCCGGCCATCTTGAACAGGAATGGCCCGCTGTTCAGATACGCGACGGGGTCCGAAGAGAAGATTATCAGTCCCGACGCGATCACGACCGCGAGGCCCGCCAGCGTCCAGAGTTCCATCTCGGCAACCAGTTGCGCCGCCGTGTGCCGTCGCATTCCCACGCCCAGCAGGCGAAGATCAACCAGAACAATCGTACCGATGGAAAGAGCCATGGCCGCAATATGGAAGCACTCCGTGAGCGGAAATGCCCAATCGTTATTATTCAGCGGATTGGTAGAAGGATCGTAAGCCGGCACAGTCTTACAGCTTAGCCGGAATGCAGTCTCGTATTCGCAAATGGGTTGGACGTTCGTACTAAGTCAATTCGGTGATGACCTGGCCTCCGAACTGGCTGAGTTGGCGGAAGCGGCCGGCGTGGAAATAGGTTAACCTGGCGTCGTCCAGGCCCAACAGATTGAGGATGGTCACGTGGACGTCGCGTAACGGGTGAACTACTTCAACGGCTTTCTGGCCGATTTCGTCGGTGGCTCCCACCACGTGTCCGGCTTTGACGCCACCGCCGGCGAACCACATGGTCATGGCTTGCGGATTGTGGTCGCGACCCCAGGTGGTTGAGCCACGGCGGATACCATTGTCCGGCGAGCGCCCGAACTCGCCGGCCCAGATGACGAGCGTGCTATCGAGGAGGCCGCGGCGTTTGAGATCCTTCAACAAGCCCGCAATGGGTTTGTCGCTTGCGTGGATACGGCTGCGATGAGCGTTTTCGAGATAATCGTGGGAATCCCAGCCACTCGCGTAGACCTGCACGAAACGTACTCCGTGCTCGACCATGCGGCGCGCCAGAAGACAGCGGCGACCGATCGCGTCGGTGTCCTTTTCGCCGACACCGTAGAGCGCGAGAGTTTCCGCGTTCTCCTGCCTGAGATCGATCGCGCCGGGCATCTCGGTTTGCATACGGAAAGCGAGTTCATACGATGCGATGCGCGCATCGAGTTCGTGCTGATTGATATGGGCGGGCTGATTCCTGTCCAGAGCAACGATGAGATCGAGATCCTGGCGTTCGCTGTCACGCGTCATGCCGGGTTGCGGATCCATATCGAGGATCGGAGAGCCGGTGGGGCGCAGCGGCGTACCCTGATAGTTGGGCAGCAGGAATCCGTTACTCCAGTTAGCGGCGCCGCCTTGTGGATAGGCAAGATCGGGCAACACCACGAACGCTGGAAGATTTTCGTTGACGGTGCCGAGACCGTACGTCACCCAGGCACCCATCGCGGGATCGCCGCCGAACTTGTTGCCGGTGTTGAGGTGGTAGAGCGCCGTAGGGTGATTGGAACTTTCGGCGACGGCGCCGCGATAGAAGCAGATGTCGTCGACGCAATCGGCGAGGTGCTCGTAATGTTCGCAGATCTCTATGCCGGATTTACCGGCTCGCCGGAAATTGAACGGGCTGCGAACATAGTAGCGGGTGCCGCTTTCCATGGCCGAGGCGAACTTGTCGCGACGGACGAATTCCTGCATGTGGATCTGGGTGAGCTTGGGCTTGGGATCGAACGTATCGATATGGCTCGGACCGCCTTCCATGGTCAGAAAGATGCATGCTTTGGCTTTCGCCGGGTGGTGCGGCGGTTTGGCAGCAAGGTCTCCCGCGCGAGCCTGGTCTTCGGCGAGGAGTGCAGAGAGCGCGACGCTGGCGAGGGATGCGCCGGTGCGATAGAGGAAGCCGCGGCGGGTTGAATCAGTAGACATAGACGAACTCGCTGGTGTTGAAGAGCGCCAGGGCGACGTCGGCCAGGGCGCGTATTTGCGGGGAAGCCTGCCACGGTAGCAGGTCGCTTTCGTAAGGCACCGGCAATTGATCCTCTTCGACCTGCACCGGCGTGCCGGTCAATTCGCTGGTGATGGAGCGGACGAGAGGCGAAGGCTCGGGGCCGGGCGGAGGCGGATGCATCTGGTAATAGCCTTCGCGGCGGCTCAGAAAGTCGTGAGCGAGGGCGGATTCCTTAGCTGTCGGCAGCCTTCCCAGGGTAAGGAGGAACACACGGTCGAGGTCTGTGGCGTAGGCTGCCAGTGCGAGCGCCCGATGGTTCGCAAAAGTGCTGTTCAACATCGCGAACGCCTGGGTGGGAATCGTGGTGGCATCTCGCGTGGGCGTGGATTCGTTGAACGACGGTCCGTTCAAAACTTCGAGCAGAGGATTGGGCAGACCGCGCTTCTGGAAGGCATAGACCATGCGGCGATTGCGTTGATCGGCGGTGGGCGACGGCCGATATGCCGGCATCAGAGTGCCCATGATCTGCTGAGGCTGATTGGCGACGTCGAGATTAATCTCAGGCAGGCTGCCGGGGCCGCCGGTCGCGGCGCTCAACTCGCCTGACGCCGCCAGCATGCTGTCGAGGATCTCTTCGGCGTCCAGGCGGCGAGGAGGGAAATAGCTGAGAAGCGCGGCTTCGGGATCGGCTTTCAGGGCGGCTTCGCTGGCCGGTTCGGAGTCGCGTTGATAAGCGTCGGAAAGCATGATCAGGCGGTGCATTTGCTTGATGCTCGAACCATGGTCGATGAAATAGTGGCACAACCAGTCGAGCAGTTCGGGATGGGTCGGGCGTGCGCCGAGTTTGCCGAAATCGTTAGGCGTGGCGACGATGCCGTGTCCGAAATGCCAGCCCCAGATGCGATTGACAATCACTCGCACCGCAAGGGGGTTGTAAGGGCTGGCGATCCATTTGGCCAGCGGAAGACGCCGGTTGCCGATTGTTTGCGGCACCTCGGTCCTGAGTGTCGCCGGAATGACAACTGCGCCCGGCACGCCGGGCGTAACCAAGGCTCCGGGAGTTTGCAGATTGCCGACAGGAAGAATGTGGGTCTCGGGGAGGGTCCACGTTTTCCTGGCAGCTGCGTCGAAGGGACCGTCGATTACGCTGAACGCGATGGGGTCGTAACGGGTAACCGAGCGGGTGTAGAGTTCCTTGCGCTTCTGAAAGATCTTGTAGCGCTCGAACTCCTCCGGAGTGATAAGTTCCAGCTTTTTGACGGCTTCGCGGGCGCGTTCGGCCGGAATCGCGTCGGGACCCGAGAGGCCCATTTGCGCGGCGAGGCGCGTCAGGGTCAGGCGATGATACTCGTCGATTTTGGCGTCGACGCGCTGCTCAATGGCCTCCATCACGGCGCGGCCAGCGGTGAAGTTCGGCTTGGCTTCGCCGGGCAGAAAAGGCGCGGGACGGTCGGCGAATTCGGTGGTGGCGAAGACAGCCTGGAGTCGGTAGTAATCGCGAGTGGGCAGGGGATCGAACTTATGATCGTGGCAGCGCGCGCACTCCATGGTGATGCCGAGAAAGGTAGCGGCAGTGGAATGCGTGACATCGTCCAGCCATTCCTGGCGGGTGACCGCGGCGACGCTCATGGCGGTATGTTCCCAAGGTCCCATACGGAGGAAACCCACGGCGATGAGTTTTTCGGAATCGGATTCGTCGCGCGTTTGGTCCCCCACGAGTTCGTCGCCGGCGATTTGCTCGATGACGAACTGGTTGTAAGGTTTGTCCTGATTGAAGGCGCGGATGACGTAGTCGCGATAACGCCACGCGGTGGGACGTTCGAAGTCGTTGGAGAAGCCCCCGGTATCGGCGTAGCGGACGATATCGAGCCAATGGCGGCCCCATCGCTCGCCGTAGTGAGGTGAGGCGAGGAGACGATCGACGAGTTTGGCGAAGGCTTGCCGGTCAGGGGCGGGATCTTTCAAGAAGTTGTCGATGTCGGAGGCGGTGGGCGGGAGGCCCCAGAGGTCGTAGGTCGCACGGCGGATCAGGGTTCGGCGGTTGGCGCGATGAGCCGCGGTGAGGTGTTGGCGGTTGAGTTGGTCGTCGATGAACCGGTCGATGGTGGCGTTGGAGCGGGTGGGTGGCGCGAGCGGTTGAAAGGCCCACCTGTCGCTGATCGAGGAGGTTGTGAGGGGGGGGCCGGGTTTGCGCTCCGTGAAGGGTGCTCCGAGTTCGATCCAGCGGCGGACAGCGGCGATGGTGGCGTCGGGGAGTTTGCCGCCCGGGGGCATTTTGAGTTTTCCCGACTGCTCGATGGCGGAGAGGAGAAGGCTGCTCTGTGGGGCGCCAGGTGTAATGGCAGGTCCTCGTGCGCCACCTTTCAGCATCGCGTCGCGGGAGTCGAGGCGCAGGTTGCCCGATTGAAGTGACGGCCCGTGGCATCTGGTGCACCGGTCGCGGAGGGCTGGGCCGACGGTGTTTTGGAAGATGAGACCAGCCTCTGTGGGCGCAGTCTGGGCTTGCGCGAGGGCGGCGAGGAGGACGAGCGGAAGGTAACGCCATTGCATGATAGGACGAATAATATGGTAGCGCAACGACTGGGGCCGCGAATGAACACAATTGAACACGAATACGGACAAAGTAGGATAACTTTATCGCTAACGATGACGACTGCGGGGGAGGGACCGCATAGGTGGCCGGTGCTTACGGCCTCAGCGGCTTACAATGAAAATTCATGCGCAATCCTTTTCTTGCGATGCTATTAGCCTTGGCCGTGTGCTCGTTGGTCACCGCCCAAAAAAGGCCCGTTACGCTCGAATCGCTTGCCAACAGCAGAGGCCGGGGTACGCTGTCGCCGGTCTGGTCTCCCGCCGGTAACCAATTCATCTACACATCCGAGGACACTTTGCATCTGGTGGATTGTCCCGCCGACAAAGACACCGAACTGATTCGCCTCTCCAAACTTCGCAGCTCAGCGGTAAAGCCCCCCCAACCGGGCGCTTTCGACTGGACCAACCGCCGCGTCGCCGCCGAGCCGGTTCAGTGGTTCCCGTCGGGCAGAGAGTTGCTGGTCAGCGAGGGTGGAGATCTGTTTATCGTTCCCATCGTTGTATCGAACACTAGCTCCGCTTTCACCCAGCTCACCTCCACAGCCGAAGCCGAGGAAGACGCCAAGCTATCGCCTGACGGCAAGCTCGTCGGCTTCCGGCGGGGTCCCGATCTCTACGTCCTACGAATCCACGACCGCAAGCTAACCCGCCTTACCAACAACGGCAGCCCCACCCTGCTCAACGGCGAGATGGATTGGGTCTACCCTGAAGAACTGGAACTCCCGACCGCCTGGTGGTGGTCGCCGGACAGCCGGCGCGTCGCATACATGCAATTCGACATCAGCCGCGAGCCCATTTTCCCGCAGGTGTCTCTGCTCAACGTTACCGGCAAGCTGGAGCCGGAGCGCTATCCCCAGCCAGGCGATCCCAACCCCGAGGTCCGCATTGGGGTCGTGCCGGCTGAAGGGGGCTCGACCCGCTGGCTGGATCTCGGCGACACACGCGACCATCTCCTGGCGCGGGTCCAATGGCTGCCCGCTGGAACTCAAGTGGCTGTGGAGCGGCTGAACCGCGTTCAGAATCAACTCGACCTGCTCGTCGCCGACGCCAAAACCGGCGCCTCTCACGTGTTGCTGCACGAAGAAGATCCTTACTGGATCAACGTCAACAACCATCTCCATTTCTTCCGCGACGGCAGTCGATTCCTGTGGGGCAGCGAGAGGGATGGCTTCCTGCACCTCTATCTTTACGGCATGGACGGCAAGCTCGAGCGGCAGATCACGCGAGGAGACTGGCAAGTTGAGAAGGTGCTGCAGATCGACGAAGCGAAGGGCGTAATTTATTATGAGTCTACCGAGGCTAGTCCCTTGGAAAGCCAGGCGTATTCGATCTCTCTCGAGGGCACGCAGAAGCAGCGCATGACCACTGCCAAGGGCAACCATTCGATCAGCCTGAGCCCCGGATTGAGCTTCTGGACGGACACATTTTCCAGCCTCACGGAACCTCCCCAGACGACTCTTTACCGGGACGGAGGGATGGTGTCGACCTTGCGGAAGCCTGACGCGACGCTGGCCGAGTACGATCTGCAGACACCGGAAATCCACACTTTCAAGACTGCGGACGGCGTATTACTATATGGCCGGCTGATCAAACCGGCCGGCCTCAGCCCCGGCCGCAAATATCCGGTGATCGTGGAGGTCTACGGTGGACCCGGCGCTCAATCGATCCGCGACAAGTGGATGGGGCTCACCTGGGAGCAGGTCCTCGCCCAGCGCGGTTTCGTGGTCTGGCAGTTGGACAACCGCGGTTCCACGGGCCGCGGGCACAGGTTTGAATCGGCGATTTACCACAATATGGGCGAGCGTGAGCTGGCGGACCAACTCCTCGGACTGGACTATTTGAATTCGCTCGGTTTCACGGATCCTGAGCGAGTGGGTCTATATGGCTGGAGCTACGGCGGCTACATGACGCTCTATTCTCTCTGCAACGCGCCGGAACGGTTTCAGGCTGGCGTCTCGGGAGCGCCGGTCACCAACTGGCGCACCTACGATTCTATTTACACCGAGCGTTACATGGGGCTGCCCGCCGAGAATCCCGAGGCCTACGACAAAACATCCCCGATCACCCATGCCGGCAATCTGAAGGCGAAATTGCTGATGATTCACAACATCGAGGACGACAACGTGCACTTTCAGAACACGCTGCGAATGGCGGCCGCACTGGAGCGCAGCGGCAAGCAGTTCAGCATGCTGGTCTACCCGGAGAAGGCGCATGGAGTCACAGGGCCGGAGCACACCCAAATGCTTCATTCCATAACCGATTTCTTTGAGCAGGCGCTGAAACCCTAGCTACTTTCTGGCGCAAAAGTGTTGGGCCAATTCTTTTGTTCGCATAGAGTTATCCTGTCGGTCTGCTGCAGGAGCGTACAGATTTCTTAGGTTTTCATTCCCAGCTCTGCGTTTTCCTCTGCGGCTCGGCGTCTCTGCGGTAATCTACGGCTCACCGCATTACCGGACTGCTTGCCTCCGAATATTCCGACTTACCTGACGCGGGAAGCCTAAACCTCACCGCAGAGACGCTGAGTCGCAGAGGAACGCGGAGGGTCTCCAATTCCTTGAAGATTTTCTGAACATTTGTATTTGCATTCTGTTTTGTTTTATTTTTCACTATTAATGCCGCACGCGTAAAGCAAGCGGTTTCCGAACTTTTTCAGCAGCCTGCTATTCTATTGCCACTTCTCCCCATCCTGCAGGCCTGTAGAGCGCGTCGCGTCAAATCGGATTGCCAGTGCCGTGGTTGCCGCCAACGTTACCGATCCTACGGTGACGTGGGCCACGGCTGTAGGGAGGAAGGCGGGAGTGCTCTCGACATCGAGCAGCCGCATTACGAAAACTGCGATGCCGAGTGATACCTGCAACAGCACGATTCCGAGCAGCGCCCCGGCTATCGTTTGTAACGGCGGAGATTCTGGGAAACGCTGTAATACGATCGTACAGACGATCAGCAGCAGACCCGCGACGAGCATGGCTCCGGCCATGTGCGGCATGACTCCGATCGCCTTGTGGCGATAAGCCGCTCCCAGAATAATCTGCAGGAGGACCAGGGCGGGGGCGGACTTTACCAGCAGCCGTAAACCGGAACGGCGCGTTGCCAACCCGCCCGCAGGTTGACCATCCGCGCTACGCAATCCGATGGCTACGCAGGCAGCGAAGAATACCGGGGACAGGCAGGCGTGAACTATGGTTGTGGCGGGGGTTTGGTTTCGCACCAGGCATTCGATTGCACCCAGCGCCACGGCGATTCGGGCGGCTTTGTTTGTAAAGGCCTTGAAGCCGGCGAGTGCCAGGGCAGCGATTCCCAGCGCGGTGTGGATCGGAATGAAGCCAGGCAGGGCTCCGGCCACTATGGCCAGCAGCGCGATTGCCGCGGTCAGCATCTCACACGACCTCGAAGTTAGCCATCATCGCCATATCTTCATGCTCCAGATTGTGGCAGTGAAACACGTATCGTCCACGATAGCCGGTGAATTTCACGAGGATATTCGCCACTTCGCCGGGCGCCAGATCGATGGTGTCTTTGTAACCAGCGTCCCACGGGGCCGGCCGGCCGCTATGCGAGAGCACGCGGAAATGTACCAGGTGGAGATGCAGAGGGTGACTGAAATCCGTGCGCAACCGCCAAATCTCGGTGGTGTCGAGCCTGGGCTGCGCGTCCATCCGTTTCGGGTCGAAGGGCTTGCCGTTGATAGTCCAGGTTCCAGTTTCCCTTCTGTAGCTGAAGTCAAAGGTGCGGGTCAGGATGGCCTCACCGGGATCGGGCGGCGCGAGGACGGATAGTTTCGCCGGTATGGCGGTATCGTCGCGCTCGGTGTGCGTGACGTGGAAACGCATCACCTGGCCTGCGGGACCGGTGGCGGCGCGATTCAACAACGTAATCTCCGTGCCGGCTGCGTAGCGGGAGAAATCCACGATCACATCGAAACGCTCGGCGGGCGCGATCCGCAGGCTCTGGTGCGCAGCGGGCATGGCGAGCAAGCCTCCGTCACCACCAATCTGAATGAAGGGCAGCGCGGGTTCAAAGGCCAGTTCGTATCTCCGGGCATTGGAGGCGTTAAGGAAGCGCAGGCGATATTTTACATTGGCCACATCGAGGCGGGGCCAAGGCGCGCCGTTCACCAGGATCACGTCGCCGAAGACACCTCCCATATATTCGTGCGTGACTCCAGGTCGGTTCTTTAACGACGCATCGAGCGAAGGATATTGCAGGGAGCCATCCGCGTCGAACGACCGGTCGCAGATGGCGAGCGCGATTTCCTTCTGCCCGGTCGGGAGCGGCAGTTTGTTTTCCTCATCGTCATGGAGGATGTAGAAACCAGCGAGTCCGCGCCAGACCTGGGCGCCGGTGAAATCCATGCGATGGTCGTGATACCAGAGCGTGGCGGCACGCTGCCCGTTGGGGTAGACGTATTCGCGGACCTCGCCCGGCATTACGAAATCCATAGGATAGCCATCGCTCTCCGGGGGCGTGCGGCCGCCGTGCAGGTGGTTGACAGTGAGGACCGGCAACCCGTTGCGAATGCGCACCACGACGCGGCGATCGCGCTTCGCGTGGATGACCGGGCCCGGGAAGATGCCGTTGTAACCCCAGATTTCGGTGGTGGTTCCAGGGATGATGGTGGCGCGGGCGGGCCGGACGGTTACGTCGTAGTAATCGGCGGCGGAATCGGCCGTGGACGGTTGCAGCACGGGAATGACGGGCAGTTCGATTTCAAACGGCCTGGGCAGAGCGATGCGGCTGGGCAGGACCCTGGCTTCGGGTCTCCGCGGCGCGCAGGAGGATTCCGTGAGAGGAAGAATCAGTCCCGGTGCGGCCTTTATGACGCTCCGGCGAGTGATCTTCATACGCGAAATACCCACACGAGTTGAGCCGCGACCCCTGCCAGAATCAGCGCGCCGAGCGGTACATGGACTTCGAGAAACCGGCCGTATCCTGTCCCAGCCTGGAGCGCTTCGGCTAAGAAAATCAGACCGCTCGAGACGGCGAACGGCAGCGTTCCGCCGCGTGGCACGCGCAGGCCGACGGAGACTGCGATCTGCAGCAGGCACAGCGCCAGGACCAACCATCCCACGACTTCATGCCAGTACACCGCGCCATCCAGGCCGGAAAGAAACTGGCCGGCGAAGACGGCTTGGGCAAACACGCCGCTTGCGTGGACAACGACCATGATGCGGAGGAGTTTCAATAGAATCCGATCGCCCGGCCCGCTGCGCCCACGCCAAACCACAGGATCATCGATACCATCGCCGTCCCGATACGGCGCGGGCGTCCTGGTTCGGCGAGGGAATTTACCGTGGGCCGGAACACTGTCCAGTGAAAAACGACGGCCAGAAAGAGCATCACCATTTTGACCAGAAAGGGAGGATTGTCGTAGCATTTCAAAGCTTCGGAACAGAAGAGGAGCGATCCGGTGGTCAGCATGGCCAGGAGGCCCCAGAAGGTAAGCGGGGCTAGAGAGCGTGCTACCCTCGGCAGGGGCTGACTGCGCAATCCCGCCCCGAGCAACCGTAAATTGAGCACACTGACAGTGCCCAGCAGAACCGTGAGAGCGAACAGATGCAGGCTCTCAATGATGGGAAACAGAAAGCGGGAATCACGAATGGCCTGGCCGGCGGCGGTGCTGTCGCACCACGTGAAAAACGGAAGTAGCGTGTGCATATCGGCCGATGGCTAGAAATTGTAAGCCATCGTGCGGCCGGCGGCGATGACTCCCGCCCACAGTACGATCCCGAGTACACCGGCCATGCGGACGCGAAACGGGGGCTTCTCCGCCGTGTCCCAGGTGGCAATGCTGCGCCGCAACGTCAGTTCGAATACCAGCGCGTTAATTGCCGCAAGAACCAGCAGCCCCAGCTTGATGCGAAAGAAAATACTGCCGTAAGCTTTCATCGCCTGCGACCAGAAGAGCAGCGTGCCGGTGATAAACATGACCGTGAAGCCGCTCAGGCTCCAAGGCATCAACTGGCGGAGAATCTGAGAAACAGGCTCGCGGCGCATCAGGACGCCCGCCAGGCGTAGATCCACGATGAGCAGGATCCCCACTGAAAGCGCGATACCGATCGCGTGAGTGCCCTCAATGATCGGAAACACCCAGGCGGATTCGCGAATTCCGATCCCCCAGGGAGTGTCCTGGAGCCATTGACAGAGATCGGCTAATGACATGAATGTTTATGGGCCCGTTGAAGATAAGAGCCGATTCCTACTTACTTTCGCATTTACCGCCGGGACAGCGGTTATTTTCTTCGCACACATACTCGTATAGTCCCGCCGACTCCCATTCCGGTTTGGCTTTGACCTCAAATTCCTGCGACCAGGCCTTAACGAATATCTTGGGGTCGTCAATGGTCAGTTCATAGAAGAGCGCGTCCTTGCTTTTCCAGCGGATCTTCTCGATGATGCGAAAGGCATCGCTGTGCATACGGAATTCTTTGGGATTGGTGTAGTAATAATCGTCGAGCGACCAGCGCTTGAAGTTCGTGGTTTCGACAACCAGGGTGTCACCTTCCCAGTGGCCGACGGGATCGCCATAGTACATAGGCTCCAGTCCCTCGCGGTGGGGACGTCCGTCGAGTGGGATGATCCGCGTCATGCGCTGAAACTCGTGCACCATGACCAGGTAATTCTTCGTCTGGAAAAACTGCATCGCATTCCCGGAAAGGATACCACCCGGGAAGCCGGCGGGCATGCAGAAGTCGCGCGGTTCGTCGTGGCGCGGATCCCCCGTCCGCGGTTCGAGGAACGGCTCGCCGCCCGGCTTGAGGGGCGCAAAGTTTTTACGATCGAAGGTGGTCGCGTTGGAGTGTCCGCGCTCGTCTCCGGGCAGATAGGTGGGCCACTGATAGATGCCGGAAAAATCTGGTTTGCCGTCCGCCGTGCGCGGCATGGCGGTGGCAGTGGATGGCGGAGCGGTGGTTTGGGTGTGCGCGCCAGGAGCGTATGCGAGAGCCAGGGCGAAGAGAAAAGAAACGCGTCTCATATGGTTCAGGGTTTGGTCGAAGTGGTCATTGGCGGCACGCGATCCTGCGAGCCCGCGGTCAGGACGTTCCTGCCGTCGGGAAACGTCAGCCGTCCCCCGGAGGCATTGTTCGATCCGTCCTTGGAGCGAAATCCCTGCACGACGACGGTTTCGCCGATTCTCAATTGATCTTTGGTGATGCCGCGCCGCATTAACTGGCCTGGCGCGCCACCGGCGAATCCCCAGGTGGTAGTGGTCCCGTCGTCGTTTTTGACGGCGAGATAGAACCAGATATGGGGATTTTGCCATTCAACCTTGACGATGGTCCCAGTCATTTTTACCGGCTTCTTATCGTCGAACTCGGCCGCGAACGAATGATGCGCAAACAGCGGAAGGCTACCGGTGATCGCGAGTATGGCAAGGAACCCGACAGTCAATCTGAGCGGGGAAAAAGTTTTCACGCAAGGGACCTCCGCAAGACATTTTAGCGCTGTTTGTCCCTGTGGTGTGGGACTCGAAAGGTTTACCAGGGCTGGTTCGGTCGCCTGCTGAAATTCCCGCGTTGCAACCGTCACGGTGGTAGCGGGCAGACGCGGCGCAAAGCTCAAGGCCATGATCCCAGCCAGGGGGATGCCGCCCTGCAAAAGTTCGCGTAACGACTCCCTAAACGGTCGCGGCTCGGAAATCCCTGCTGAGCCGCTGCGCGCAAAGCAAGCGGTTCATGTACGCCAATTTCTGCAAGTAGGTACTTAGTCGTTGCTTTGCTGGAGCTGTTCCAGGTTTTCCCGCGCAACGGTATTGCCCAGATTCGCCGCCTTCTCGTACCAATTCCTCGCTTCAGAGTTGTCCCTGACCACGCCGCCCTCCCCATATTCATACAAATACCCAATGTTGTTCATCGCGGATGTACTGCCGGCGCTTGCTGCCTTCGAGTACCAAATCAGGGCCTGGACGCCATCTTGTTGCAGACCCGCATCACCTTTGTGGTAGTAGAGCCCGAGGTGATACATTGCCATGCCGTCACCTGCGTCCGCTGCGCGGCGCAACCAGCGAACCGCCTCCTGATGGTCTTTTCGCAGGCCCTTCGCGCCGGACTCGTAGAGCAGTCCGAGATAACACATCGCAAACGCATCACCGGATTCAGCCAGCAGACGGTATTTGCCGACTACTTTCTTGCCGATTCGCCTCTGATACAAGTTGGAGAACTGGCCAAAAATCGCGCTTCCTACGGCGATTACCGCCACGTAAGTCCAAAACCGAGGCTCCTCGAACCACGAGTCGGGTACTATCGGCACTAGCGTCAACAAAATAACCGCAGAGATCGTAATCAATAAAACACGACGTTGCTTTAAGAATCGCTCGGCAGGATTCAGGCCTTCATCGCATGATTTACAAAATCTATCGCGCACCTTCCCGTCTTCCCACATCGCGGCCCTGAATGAACGTCCGCAGGACAAACATTGAGTTGGTACGTGTTGCCCGGCACGCTCTCCGCGCAGGAGCCAGGCAGTCATCGGTTCCACAAAGTCGTCCGGTAATTCTGCCTGGGTGGTCAAAAGAATACCGCGAGCATTTTCATCAAAACCCATAACAGAGCCCGGCCCAGGGTCCTCCAAGTCCAGGTTATAGCCCAGCGCTCTGAGATCGCTTGCAAACTCTCGCCAACTCACGGAAGGGATGCCTTTCAGTCGCCAGATCGCGCCCCTGAACTTCCACGCGAATCTCGCGCCATCATGCGAGGGCTGCGTTACCACAAAAAGCTTTTTTTGTAATCCCTGACGCCGCAAATGCTCGAACTCCCAGCGAAGATTTTGCGATTCGCCCAATTCAACCACGATACAGGCGGCTCTCCCGGCTAGGTCGTTGACTCGGTCCTTCCAATCGGTGTCCCCGGCATATATCCGCATGGCTCCCTCAGGGTTGATGTAGTCTTCCGGGCTGCCGAGCGCGACGAAGGGACCGAATGCCTCAGTGAGTGTGGCGTAAAAAAACTGTTCAAAGGTCAGGTGCACGTGTCCGTAAGAATCGGCCATTCCTGTCATCCAACGTCTGGCATCACCGCCGTATTTCTCTTTCGGGCCGATCACAAAGCACTGCGTCTCCTGCTTGAAGGAACGCAGGTAAAGGGCTCCCACCGGACTGGGCGTCGCAGTTTCCAGGGCTTCAACCAGTGGCGGCGGAAACGGTTCGGCGCGGTGTTCCAGGTAACCGACATACCGGCCAATGATCCACAGGAACGCTCCTAATGCCAAGAAGTTCAACATTGCCTGAAAGCTTGGCGGAGGCACCAGAGCGAGCAGCGCGAGGGCGCCCACCAGAATCCCCAGCCCGCTTATCGTCCAGCCGATCCACCGAAACGGTAGTCGCACTTTCCGCGCACCGAATTGGCGAGGATTCTTCGCAGGCAGCAGACGAGCCACAAGCGCGCAAAACGCCGTGGACAGGACGGCCGGCATTAAGAAGAAGTACAGAGTAAAGTGAAGGGCGTTGGTGCTCCGCGAAATACGTTCAGGCGCGAAGGCGTAGATACAGTAGAAGACCGCCCCCCAGGACATTAGCACTATGACGGTCGCTCCCGGCGCACGGTAACCTCTTCTCCGCCCGGCGTTATATCCGTACGATAGAAGTGGTAGAAGGGAGAACGCGAAAACCAGGATCACGGGAATTGCCAGGTATTCCACGATGTGACTCCAGATGAAGCTCTCGCGATTTTATACCATTGCCTTCAGCTTAAGTCGCTGCCTCTCCTCCTGGTGAAGCTGGGCCTGCAACGTTTCATCCGAAGAGATGCGCACAGCGCAGGAGATGTCACTCGCTCCAAGCCGTTCCGACGCCGACGCTTGGTCGAGATATGGATCTACTCCGGCCAATCGAGCCCGCGCGCCGCGGCAAGGAATGCGCGTCAGCGCGGTCCGCGTTACTTCCCAACTCCTCCATCGGTCGCTCCTCATCGGCAAAGAGCGCACGTTTGCCGGCGATCAGTTGTTCCGTGAGAGCTTCGAGGTTATTTCGCTATGATCGGTAACGTCGTTGCATCTGGAGGGCTATCGATGGTTTTCGTTAAACGTGCACGGGCCGTCGGCTTGCCGGGCACCGGTCGAAAGGCCGTGCTGCTGTGGCTCGCGATTGGCATGGCGGCCCGATTTGCGGCCGGGCAGCAGAACCACAAGGGCTGGATGGGCTACGGGGGAGGCCCGGATTCTTCCCACTTCGTCGCACTCGACCAGATCAACAGGTCCAACGTGAGCCAGATGCAGATCGCGTGGATCTATCCAACCGGAGATAACCGCTCTTACCTATTCAATCCGGTCATTGTCGGTAACGTTATGTATGTACTGGCGAGGAACAGCTCGCTGGTCGCGTTAGACGCCGGGACGGGAAGGGAAATCTGGATCCACGAGGACCTTCCCGGTCTGTCGACCCGCGGGATCGCTTACTGGGAAAGTAAGGACCGTAAAGACCGGCGCCTGATCTTCACCATCAACAACTACCTCGAAGAGATCGACGCCCAAACTGGCAAATCGATTTTGACGTTTGGGAAACGCGGGCTGGTCAATTTGAGGGAAGGCCTGGGCCGCGATCCCCGGACCATCAACCGCATTCAATCCGACACCCCGGGACGGGTCTTCGAGGATCTGATTATGTTGGGATCATCGACCGGCGAGGCCTATCTGTCTCCTCCCGGCGATCTTCGCGCCCATAACGTGATCACGGGCAAGATGGTATGGATTTTTCATACGGTTCCGCATCCCGGCGAATTCGGTTACCATACCTGGCCCAAGGATGCTTGGAAATACGTGGGTGGGACGAATACCTGGGGTGAGATCACGGTCGACGAAAAGCGAGGAATCGTCTACTTCCCAACCGGATCACCCACCTACGATTACTATGGGGCAGATCGAATCGGAACCAATCTGTTTGCCAATTGTCTGCTGGCCCTGGATGCGCGCACGGGAAAGCGACTGTGGCATTTTCAGATGATCCACCACGATCTTTGGGACTACGACGCGACGGCCGCGCCGCAACTACTTACCGTGCGGCACGACGGACAAGTCGTGGACGTGGTGGCTGAGTCGAGCAAGCAGGGCTTCCTGTACGTATTCGATCGCGTGACCGGCAAGCCCCTGTGGCCCATCGAAGAGCGCAAGGTACCGGGGAGCGAAATGCCGGGCGAGCAGGCTTGGCCCACGCAACCGTTCCCGACCGTTCCGCCTCCCTTCGCGCGCCAGAAGATAACGCCTGACGATGTAAACCCGTACATCCTCACGCCCGAGGAGCGGGCCGGATGGAAGGCAAGAATCGCCCACATGCGCAACGAGGGCCTATTCACTCCGCCGGGGATGACGGAGACGATTTCGCTGCCGGGCGCACGTGGCGGATCGAATTGGGGCACCGGCGCCGCGAATCCCGCCAATGGCTTGATGTACCTGACTACGCAGGACTGGCCGACCATATACAAATTGAGTCTCGAAGACCCTCTTAGCCACCTCGCGAGCGGTGGCAGTCCGGGGGCCACCGTCTACGAGGAAAGGTGCCAGGCGTGCCACGGGGTAAGCGGCGTACGCTCTGGGGTGGGTCCGCCGCCGCTCGCCGGAATCGGGACGAGGCTCTCGCTCGACTCGTTTCGTTTGACTGTCCGTTCCGGAAGAGGGGAAATGCCCGCGTTTCCTGATTTGGACGATGCTGCAGTAAAAGGACTGTTCAAGTATCTCGGCAACCTCGAGGCGGGCAGTCCCGCCGAAGGAGCACGCGAGACGCGGGCGACGACTCGCTCAGAGGGCGGCCCGGTTGTTGCGTCCGGAGGAGCGCCGGGAGGGCTGGACATCCCGGCTGTCAACGGAACTCGATACAGTCCCCTCGGCGGTCCCCCTTATCCGCCCGGCAGCCATACCCCGCGCGTTCGTTACTACACGAACTGGGGCCTTTATCCCGACCAGCCTTATGTCATCGGTCCGCCATGGTCGTCGGTCGTGGCCTTCGACCTGAACCGTGGAACGATCAAGTGGAAGGTTCCTTTAGGGCAGGATGCCGAGGCCGCCGCGGAGGGCGCCCACCACACCGGCGCCTTCATGGCCGAACACCACGGAATGATTGTGACTTCAGCCGGGCTGATTTTCATCGCCGCGAGCGACGGCAAGCGTCGGGCGCTCGATGAGCAGACCGGCCAGGTTCTATGGACCTTCACGTTGCCCGCAGGCTCCGAGGGTATCCCCGCCATGTACGAGGTCGGGGGACGGCAATACCTCGTTGTTTCGGCGTCGTCGGATATCATCTCCGGCGGCGGACACGCACGTCGCGGCGGGGCCGTCCGTCCGGATCTGCCCAGGGGATACATCGCCTTCGCATTGCCGCTGAAGTGATACCGCCTGGACATTGGAAACTCCGCGCTCATTATGGCCGTGGCCTGCGATCACGACGGTTTCGACTCCCGAGCGGACTTAAGATACCGAGATACGTTCCGCGCGTCGTCGCAGCCCGAGATTCATCATCCCGGCAACGGCAACGCGCCAGAGTCGCTCTGCCCGACGATGTGCGACCCCGACCGGGCCGAACTTGTCATATACTTTATCCTGCTCTGCTCCGGCGGATTGGGCCGCTAGACGGCTGTCGGAGAGACCGTTAGATAGGAGAAGCGAGGTTTATGATCCAGCGAAAGTTTACGGCGATACTGCCTGCGATGATTCTGACCCTTATCAGCCTGCTTATGGCCGCCGATACAGATACCGATGTGCTCAAGAAGAGTAGCTCTCTGGAACGGCTGATCAAAAAATCGGGCGTGTACAATGCATCGCGAACCGGCAAAACGCCGGGTTTTGTGGTCGATCCCGCATGGCCGCAGCCGCTGCCGAATAACTGGCTGCTGGGCCAGATCGGGGGGCTCTATGTCGACGAGCATGACCATGTCTGGGTCTACAACCGGCCGCGCACTCTAACCACCGACGAAGCAGGACTGGAAGGGCCCGTCGCCGGCGCCAAGGATGCCGAGGGTCAGCCGGTCAACGGCATGGGCCAACCGCGCCCGTATGGCCCGGTCTCCGATTGTTGCAAAGCCGCTCCTTCCGTTCTGGAGTTCGATGCCGACGGCAAGCTGCTGCAAGCCTGGGGCGGCCCGTCTGATCCCGGTTTCCTCGGAGGGAAATGCAAGGCGGAGGCAGGCTGCATCTGGCCTAACAGTGAGCACGGCATTTATGTGGACCACAACGACAACGTCTGGATCTCGGGAAATTCTGCGGCATCCAGCGCGCGAGGGGTCGTCGGCCAGGCTCCCTGGACAACGATTAAGGACGGCGGCGACGGCTTCGTACTGAAGTTTGATAGGAACGGGAATTTCAAGATGAGGATCGGCGGAACTCCCCGAGGGCCAAACAGCAACGACACGCACGGCGGCATCCATGAGACACCTGTGTTGTACCAGGCAGCGGACATGGTAGTCGATCCGGCAACCAACCGCCTCTACATCGCCGATGGTTACGGAAACCGCCGGGTCCTGATCGTCGACGCCGGGACGGGCAAGTATATCGGCCATTTCGGTGCCTATGGAAACAATCCAGTCGACGACGCGGCCGCCAAGGCTGCGGGTCCGTGGATGGCCGACTACACGAAAGGAAACAAGAAGCCTGCATTCTTTCGCAACCCCGTGCATTGCGTCAAGATCGCCAACGACGGGAAGATCTATGTCTGCGACCGGGGAAACGATCGCATTCAGGTGTTCGACAAGAACGATCTCACCCTGGGCAAACCGTGCCGCAATGCGGGCGGCGACGCAGGCAAATGTGGTTTCGTGGCCGAGCAATTGGTCAGCGAGCACACCAACATAATTGGAACAGCCGTTTCGATGAACTTCTCGACGGACAAGGCCCAAAGTTGCCTCTATGTCGGAGACAACGCCAACCAAACGATCTACATTCTGAGCCGGGCCAATCTGCAGGAGTTGGCCAGGCTGGGCCGTAATGGCCGCAACGCGGGAGAATTCCACTACCTGCACCAGGTGAGCGTGGACAGCAGGGGCAATATCTACACGGCGGAAGTCGATACTGCGAAACGGATCCAGAAGTTCCTCCGCTATGGCGAATCGGGCTGCAGCGGAACCGGATCGCCGGTCGTCGGCGGAGTGCTGTCGACGAAGTAATACTTAAGGCGTGTCGCGACGGCCCCGCCGGACGTATTTTCGACAAACGTTCAGGTAAAGCTACCAGTTCTGGCACTGTCGACCAACAGATGGCAACTTCATGGCGCGTTAAGGCGTAAAAGTCGGTAGTCATTCCTGGCGTCAAACGCCAGTTATCGCTGCCGCCTGGTACCAACTTGCAAAAATTGGCGTTCAGAACCGCTTGGTTTCGCGCGCGGCTCAGCAACAACTTCCGAGCCACGAGCGTAGGGAGTGGTTGCGCGAACTCTTGCAAGCAGGTACCAGCCTCTGCCGCCAATGGTGTTAACTCTTCCGGCCATGCGTCTCCGCGCCAGCGAGCAGCTTCTTGATGGTGTCGGTAGTGGTGGTATCGCGCTTGACCACGCGATCGGGTTTGTCCTCGGCGCCTTCACGCGCGGCGGCTTCGTGATACCTTTCCTGCTCGTCAGCCAGATCCAGAGGCGTCTCGTCCAAGGAGTTTTTCGCGTCCAGGGTCACGCCGAGCGAATACAGGTACTCGACGACCTCCGCGGCAGCCGCACCGGCCGCGATATGCATAACCGTCTGATTACCGCGCGGCAGCGAAATCGGTTTCACGGGATCAGCAAAATGATCCGTGGGATTATAGCGGCCGTGCAGGTCGGCTCCGTGCGCGACCATTTCCTTCACGACCGTGACGTCGGTGGATTTGACGGCCACGGTAAAAGGCGTATGCCCGTCCTTGCGGAGGAGATTCGGATTCGCGCCCTTATCGCCAAGCATCCTTACCAGCTCCACACAGTCGGAATCGGCGGCAATGTGCAAAGGTGACGATCCCGGTGGCGCGGGATTGATGCGTACGTCACCGACCGGGCCGGAGGTCGGATACAAGGTCTGCGCGTTAGGGTCGGCGCCGAGGTCGAGCAGACGCTTCACCACGGCGAGCGCTTCATCCAGCTTGATCGACGACGGTGGAGTCGGAGTCTCACGACGGGAATTTGCGCGCACGGCTCTGCCGCCGCCATACGCGGAGCGGTCGCGTCCCAGGGTAGTGACAGTCGCGACAGCTAAAGCGGCGCCATGGAGAGGCGTGTACCCCTCACCATCCCTAACGTTTACCTTCGCTCCGCGATCGAGCAGAAAGTTGGCCATCGCCAGGTCCGCGCCGTAGCGTGCGGAACTGCCTGAGGGCGCGGGCGCACCCTTGCCGGCGACGAACTCCTTACCCAGCGGATCCCATTTGTACAGTGCTGCGAGCAGCGGTGTGGTGCCGTCCGCCGACGCGGAATTCACATCCACCCCGGCGTCGATCAGGATTCCGGCGGATTCGAGATCATGCTTCTGGACCGCGAAACGAAGAGCGTTCTGGCCGCCCTGCTTGCTCGTGTAAGTGCCGTCGTTGTTCCAGGGAATGCCGGTCTTGCCGAGAGTCGCTGTAGTCGGCGTGTAGATAGTGGCTGTGATATCCCAAACCTTCGAGACGGCCCGCACATCGGCTCCGTGATCAACCAGCAGACGCACCTCGGCCGGGTAACCGGCGGCCCACATCAGTGCCGTCTGACCGAATTTTTTCTCGCGGGCGTTCACATCCGCGCCGTGGTCGAGCAACATTTTTACAACTTCGAGCTGGCCCAGGCGCGCGGCGGTCATTAACCGCGTTTCGCCATCATCCCGGGCAGCGTTCGCATCCGCGCGGTTCTCCAGTAATAGCTTAGCGATGGCTGGCGAGCCGTTCACGATCGCCAGGTACAGGGCATCGATGCCTTGCTCATTCCGCAGATTCGGGTCCGCGCCCGCCCTCAGCAACAAGCGTGCGATTTCGACATTGCAACGCACCGCGGCCCAGCTCAGCGGCGTTGCGCCATCCTCTTCGCGTGCGTTGACGTCGACTTTCCGCTTGAGCAACTCCGCCACGGCGGCTCGGTCATCATTCTGAACTGCCTGAATGATCGCCGGACCATACCCGGTCAGTTCCTCTGTGGCGGCAACAGCGCGTACGGCCAGTACAGCAGCGATCGCCAGCAAAATGCAGTTTGCGGCCCCCTTGGCGCGTGCCATATACCCCTACACCTCCAGACGGTTCAACTTGCCGGTACTGTCGCCGAGCTTCTCAGTGGGCACGCCGACCTTATCAAGCATGGTGAGATACAAGTTGGTCAGAGGCGTGAGATCGCCCGGATAGATGATGTAGCGGCCGCCCACAATACGTCCGGATGCACCTCCGGCGAGAATGATCGGCAGATTGTGCTGGCTGTGTACGGTAGGCACGCTCAAATCGCTGCCGTACATGATGAGCGAGTGGTCAAGGAGCGTCGAGTTACCTTCCTTGATCCGCTCCAGCTTGTTCAGGAAATACGCGAAGAGATTGGACTGGTCGACATTGATCTTCGCCAGTGCCTCGAGCTTGTCGGGTTCGAAATTGTGGTGCGAGATCTCATGGTGACCCATCGTGACCTCGAGGTGGGGAAACGTCATCGAAGAGGCTTCGCGCGCCATCATAAATGTCCACACGCGAGTCAAATCGGCCTGGAGAGCCAGCGCCTGCAGGTCGAACATAATCTTCACGTGCTCGGGCCAAGAATCCGGGATGCCAGCCGGGCGTGCCATTTCCGGCAGCTCTACCGGTTTCTTTTCCATAGCTACCTTGATCCGGCGCTCGATGTCGCGGATGGATTCGAGGTATTCGTCGAGCTTGCGGCGGTCGCTCGGGCCGAGGCGCAGTTTCAATTCGGCAATACGTTCGGTCACCGTATCGAGACTGCTCTGATCGGCGGCTTCGCGGTCAGCCGCGGCCGCCGGATCGATCTTGCCGCCCTCGCCGAATAAACGCTCGAAAACCCGGCGCGGATTGGGCTCGAAGGGCAGGGGCGTCTCCGCGGTCTTATAGGAAACACCGCCCAATACCTCGTTGTATTCGGTGGCGAGTTCGAGCGAGGCAAACTGGGTTTCCTTGCCCAACACCCGCGCCGCCACCTGATCCACCGACACGCCGACGTGAACCTTGCCTCGGACCAGTTCGACGCCGGTCATGAAGGATGTCAGTGCGCGGTCGTGGAAACCGGACTTGGTGCGGTCCGGGTCCGAGGAGAGGCCACTGATCACCAGGAACTTGTTCCTGTGCGGCGCGAGCGGAGCGAGAGCTGGGCTGAGCTCATAATTGGCGCCCTCGCCTTTCGGCCGCCACTTGTCCACGTTCACTCCCAACGTGTAATAAATAAATCCCAGCCGGCGCACCGGAGCGGCAGCGGTGAGCCGTTCTGCTTTCAACGCCGGAATCATGGCGTCCAGCAACGGTAGCGCCAACGTCATTCCGGCGCCGCGCAGAAAGGTCCGCCGGGGAAGGTGCTTTTGGGTGATGATCATGATTGGTCCTTGGGCTTAGCCTGAATTTGCCTCATTTCAAAGGGGACGCTCTTCACGATAGCAGCGATCAGGTCCTCGAAGCGATAACCGTCCGCCTGCGTTTCCCGCAGAATCTCGCGGATAGTGGGCTGGTCGCGCAGGTCGAGTTCGCGTCCCAGCGCATAGGTGAGGAGCCGCGCAACCGTCGCGCCGGCGAATTCATCCTGATGGCTGAGTAAATACTTTTTGAGCCCCTGAGGGCCGCTGAAAGAGGCGCCGTTAGGGAGCTTGGCGGAGGGGTCGATCTCTCCCCCTTCGTCGTGCGTCCGCCGGCGGCCGATCACGTCGAAGTTTTCGAGCGCGAATCCCAATGGATCCATGCGGGCGTGGCAGGAGGCGCAAACGGCGTTATTCCGGTGCCGCTCGGTCTGCTCACGGGTGGTCAGTTTCCTGCCGTTTGCGGCACTCTCATCGAGCGGCGGCACTCCCGGCGGAGGCGGCGGAGGCGGCGAGTTTAGCAGGTTGTCGAGGATCCATTTCCCGCGCAGGATTGGCGACGTCTTGGTGGTGTGAGAAGTCAACAGCAGGATGCTGCCTTGACACAGCAAACCGCCCCGCTCCGGATTCCCCGCGAGCGAGACGCGGCGAAAACCGGGGCCGATGACGCCGTCGACGCCGTAGAGCCGCGCCAGCGTTTCGTTGAGGTAACTGTAGTCGGCTCCGATCAAGTCCAGAACGCTGCGATTTTCGCGGATCACGCTGCGCACGAACAAACGCGTCTCCTGCTCGAAATCGGCCGCGAGGCCGCTACTGAAGCTTGGATAGACGATCGGATCGGGTTTGACGTCGGCCATGCCGCGAAGGCCGAGCCACTGCTCGGCGAAGTCGTCCGCCATTGCGGCAGCGCGCGGGTCTCGGAGCATGCGCTGCACCTGATGCTGTAAAATCGCCGGATTCCGCAGTTTCCCACTGCGCGCGACTGCCAGCAGTTCGTCGTCCGGAATGCTGCTCCACAGGAAGAAGGACAATCGCGAGGCCAGTTCCCAATCCGTCACATATTGCGTAGTTCCGGGCGCTGCGCCGCGCGGATCGAATTCCAGCCGGAACAGAAACTCGGGCGCGAGGAGTATATCGCGGAGGGCAGTGGCGATGGAGGCGTCGAAAGTGTGTTTGGCCCTTGCGGCCGAGTAAGCCGCCACGAAAGGCTTCACGTCCGCGGTGGTGACGTCTCGCCGAAAAGCGCATTGCGTGATAGCGGATAGAATCTTCGATGCGCAGGCCGGCTCTTCCAGCGGACTCGACGGCCGGCAAATGAAGATGCGCCGGCGGCTGGGCGTCTCGCTGACGCCTTTCGCATTGTAAGGACCGGAAATCTCCAACCTGTCCATGGTCGGCGGGCCCGGTTGGCCGGCGAAGGCGGCTTCGCCCACGCTCACAGCGCCGATCTCGAACAGCTTCACGCGGCGGCTGTCGACGCGAAACTCGAGCGTTGGATGAATGGCGGAGCCGCGCGTATCGAGAGGACCTCCCAACGGGGCGCCCCCGAGACCCGAGACGTTGGGGACAGGGCCCTCGCGTTCGGCGAACTCGTCGGGAAAGGTTGCCACGATGACGTGGGGGCCGGCTTTGACGTCCATCCGCGCTTGAAAGAACCGGACGCCTTCGGTATGCGGAAGACTATCTTTACCAAGAAAAGCGCGCAGGCTGTATTCGCCGTCGTACGGGAAATAATATTCGACGCGGATGCCGCCGCGCGTGCCGAATGGGAATCCGGTCCCCAACCACGCCGATTGCGCCTGGGACGCCGGAAAGTTTTCCGTCACTGGCGACGGGTCGCGGACGCCTACGGCGAATTCGCTCACCTTGCGCGCCACTTTAAGATACTGCTCCAGCAGAAGCGGAGACATCGATAGCGCGTCTCCGATATCGTCGAAACCCCCGGCGATGCCATCCGGCGGCAACTCGCCCGCGACCGGGAGTTCGATCGCCAACAGGTCGCGAATCGCATTGGCATACTCGAACCGGTTGAGGCGCCGAATCACCGGACGGCCCGCGTAAGGCGACCTTCGGGCGGCCTCGTCCAAGTCGCGGATGAGTCCGCCAGTGAAGGCTTTGGCAACTGCCGTGTCGGGGCGCGGCAAGCCGGGCGGCGGCATTTCACCCGCGCTCAGCTTGCGGATTACACTTTCCCACATATCCGGGTGAGTACCCGGTTGATCGGGCGCGGAATTCTCCAGTATCAGCCCCGCGGTTTTGGCCTTTTCGTTGTGGCAAAGAGCGCAGTATTGGTTGAGGAGGGCTTGCCTGGAAGCCGCGGGCGGCTCGGCAGCCAAAGTGATTGGGACGATGATGATAACCGCCCAGCGCGGGAGGCCACTGAGCCAAACTGCAGGCGGCATAGGCTACGCGAATTAGAGTATCACGCCGGAATAAGCGGCGTCAAAGCATACAGTTGTCCAATTGTTCGGGCGGCAAATTGGAAGCATGCAAAACATAACTTAGTGTTTATTTATTTTCGAGGCCAAAGCCTCAATTTACAGATTTGTAAGCTTGCCTACAGTGCGGCCGATTTCAGGACTAGTATTTCAATAGTTAATCTGATAACATTCCACCCCAGTTTCAGTCTCTCAAACCGAACAAATTAAGAAAGGCAATCCGCCATGACTCCTCGAAGCCAATGTCGAACTATGGGATTCTTCGTCTCGAATCCTTACGCCAAAGTATCCTTAGTTGTCTTTTCTTTGATGCTGCTTGCCCCGGTCGCCATGCACGCGCAAAGCTTCCTGGCGTCCGTTTCGGGCATCGTGAGCGACCCCACAGGAGCTGTCGCGCCCAATGTCAGGGTCACCGCGACCGATACGGCGCGTGGCGTGCATTTCACAACCACGACTAATCAGGACGGTGTCTACTTTATTAACAACCTGATCCCCAGCACATATCGAGTTACGGCTGAAGCTGCCGGCTTTCAAACTTACGAGCTTGATCAGTTTCCGTTGCAGGCGAAGCAGGAGGCGGTCCTCAACATGACCTTGACACTGGGCACGGCGTCTGAAAAGGTCGAGGTACAAGGCCAGGTCCAGATGGTCGATCCTTCGAACGCGACGCTCGGCGGTGTCGTGAACAACAAGTCGATTGTCGATCTGCCGATTGTGAATAGGAACATCCTGACGCTAATGGCGATCGAACCAGGAGTTGCGCCCTCGACTCCAAACAACTATTCGAGTAACTTCTTCACCAGCGCCATTCGATATTCGTTCAACGGCGGGTTGGAATCGACGTCAGATTTCCAGCAGGATGGCATTTCCATCCTGAACCAAAGCGATATTCCAGGCATCATGGGCCTGACCATGCTTCCGTCGGTCGATGCGATTGACGAGATGCGCGTTCAGACCAATAGCTATTCCGCGAGCTACGGCCGGAGCGGAGGCGGAATCACGACGATGGTCACGAAGTCGGGAACGAATGCGATTCACGGTGATGCCTTCGAGTTCCTGCGCAATAACGACTTAAACGCCAATAGCTTTTTCTCTAACCGCGCTGGCGCCGCGATTGCACCTCTGCATGAAGACCAGTACGGAGGCTCGATCGGCGGGCCGATCATCAAGAACAAGACGTTCTTCTTCGGAGCCTTTGAGAGGGACGTCAACAACGCGGGCGGGTTCAGCCTTTTCACGGTGCCCACGGCTGCGGAACGAACGGGCAATTTCTCCCAGGACCTCAATTCGGCGGGGCAGTTGAAGGTCATCAGTAACCCCTTCAGCACCACGGCCGACCCCAATAATCCTGGTCAGTTCATACGCTCGCCCTTCCCGAACAATATCATCCCCACGAGCATGATCGACCAGGCAGGGTTAAAGGCCGCGACTTATTGGCCGACGCCCACGCTGCCCGGCTTGACCAACAATGTAGGCGCGACAGCCGTCAGCGCCAACCCGTTGGAGCAGATTACCGTTAAGGTGGATCACAATTTCAGCACCAACAAACGGGCCTTCATCCGCTACGGCTACTTGTACAACGTCGCGGGTTCCCCCAACTACTTCAATAATCTGGCGGACGAAGGCTATGGACCCATGACGGTGCGCGCGCACAACGGGGTCATCGGGTATACGCAGACGATTGGCTCTTCCACGGTTGTGGAACTACGCGCCGCGGTGAACCGGTTCTCGGCCTTTCGTCCCAGCAACGGGTTGGGCTTTAAGATCACCACCCTGGGTATGCCTCAAGATCTTCAGACGTTCCTGGAGCAAGGCGATGTGGATGAGTTCCCAGGTATCGCGGTACAGGGCTATTCCACCTTGGGGAACAACAATGGACCTTACTATGCGAGCCATGAGCTCGATTACATCTTTAACGGCAACGTCTCGCGAGTGATCGGCAAGCACACTGTGACTGTCGGCGCGGAGCAGCGGAACTACTTCCTGAACTTCCTGCAAACCAATCCAATGGTGTTCAATTTCGGTGCCGACCTGACACAAGGTCCGAACCCACGCACGATTGCCGCCAATTCGGGCGATGCCGTGGCTTCCATGCTTCTGGGAGCGGCCGATAGCGGCAGCGTTACTTTTTATGCTCATCCTTCGAACGGCAATCACTACTGGGGCGAGTTCGTCCAGGACGATATCAAGTGGACCAGGAAGTTGACTATGAACGTCGGTTTCCGGCTGGAAGAGGAAACCTCCACGACCGAGCGCTATAACCGGATGGCGGCCATCAATCCTTATGTGCTCAACCCGATTTCGAACCAGGTCACGAATCCGTTTACGGGTACGAGCCCTTGGAATCTGTACGGCGGATATGTATTTCCCGGCAGCGGTCCTGATACCCTGGGCCGCCGGACGATTGCCCCGATCGAGGTAAAGCCGAGTCCGAGGATGGGCCTCGCTTACTCTCTGAACGACAAAACCGTCATCCGCGCGGGTTATGGCATTTTCTTTGGTGTTCCGTACGACGGCGCAACCCGTGAATTCAACAGCAACGCATTCCAAACCACGACCAACATGGTGAGCACCGTGGGCGGGGACGGCATCCACCCTGCCGCTCTGTTGAGCAACCCGTTTCCGAGCGGTTTCCTGTTTCCTCCGGGCGGTTCCCAAGGCTTGCTCACGCTGGTTGGACAGAGTCTGAACACCGCTTATCCTCCCACTCTCAAGACCCCTTACAACCAACAGTGGAACTTCTCGATCCAACGGAGCCTGGCCGCGGATATGCTGTTACAAGTGGCTTACGTCGGAAATAAAGGAACGCATTTGCCGTGGTCTGGAGGAGGCGGTTCCTCTTCACTAAATCAACTGAACCCTGTATATAGCGCGCTTGGGAACCAACTCCTGACCACGGTGAATAATCCGTTCTACGGAAATCCCAACATCACGAGCGGGACGCTGGCGCAACCGACCGTGCAATACGGACAGTTGATACGCCCGTATCCCGAATGGCAGACAGTAGCGATGGACGGAGAGGCCATTGGCAATTCCGAATACCAATCCCTCCAGGTTTCCTTTACAAAGCGTTATACAAATGGGCTCAGTCTGATCGGAGCGTACACCTGGTCCAAGCTGATGTCAGACATCGCTGACGGTGTATGGAATGCGGCTACCGCCAATGAAAACGGCGCCATCCGGAGTTACTACTGCATCAGCTGCGAACACTCGGTCAGCTCGTACGACGTTCCGTCCCGGTTTACGCTCAGCTTCGTCTACGAGTTGCCGTTTGGAAAAGGCAAGATGTTCGGCAAGAACTGGAATCGGGTAGTCGATACTATGTTCGGAGGGTGGCAGAGCAATGGCATTCTGACTCTTGCCTCAGGCCAACCGCTCATTTTCCTCACCGCCGCAAACAACAGCTACACCTTCGGCGGCGGCCAGCACCCCAACGTAGTGGGGAATCCGGTTCTTTCGAGCGGGCAGAGCATCTACGAGTGGTTCAACACCACGGCATTCGCCCAACCGGCCAATTTCACATCCGGAAATCTCTCCCGGACTTATACGGGAGTTCGGAACAACATGCTGCGAAACCTCGACTTCTCGCTATTCAAGAACTTCAACCTGACGGAAAGGTTTAAGCTTCAGTTCCGGGCAGAAGCTTTCAACTTGACGAACTCAGTGGTTTTCTCGGCGCCGGGTACGACCATCAACGGGGCGAACTTTGGCGTCATTACCGGTCAGTCGAATGTGCCCCGAAACCTTCAATTGGCGCTGAAGTTTTTATTCTGAATCGGTGTGTACGGGCGCGGTTCCGCAGCCGGTCTGCGGCAGATCAAGTCAGTTGCGGCTGTCTGGAATCGCGCCTTACCCACTTAAACGCGTGCACTGAATTCTGCCAGAAGAATTTCTCAGCCGCCGGCCGCCCCTTTGCCATGACGTAAGCCTGGAAGATTTTTAAA
This sequence comes from Terriglobia bacterium, assembly GCA_963747535.1. Lineage (GTDB taxonomy): Bacteria > Acidobacteriota > Terriglobia > Bryobacterales > Bryobacteraceae > CAVVFX01. The sequence continues at coordinate 928,841 of CAVVFX010000017.1, read as the reverse complement.
CGGCTCTTCATGCGCTCGATGGATGAGGGCGACCAGCCCGCGGCAAAGACGATGAAGTCGTCTCCGAAGATGTCCCAGATGAAATCGAACATGGGTTTGTAAGATGCCGGATCGGTGTCCGACTGCCCGTTGCCCGGGCGCGGCAGACCCGAGACCTTCGCATAAACCTTTCGCCCCCTAAGCTCCCGAAGGTTGTGGGAGTAAGTCTTCAAAGCATCCGGAGCGGTCGGCAGAGGCAACGTCTGCAGGTGGCCAACGACGACACGGAGTTCAGGAACTTTGTCGGTAAGACGCACCGTGGCATCGATCAAATCGAACCGGGGGTTGGCTACCTCCAACGTCAGGCCCGTTTGCGCAAATACCTTCATGTTGGCGATGAACTGAGGGTTGTCAAGCGCAGCGACCAGGCTATCGCCTTCCCAGACGTTACCGTAGCGGATCCCGAGGAACAGTTTGTTGCGATGGAACCGTTCGAGATACTCGGGAAAATCCGGTTTCGTGGGATTGATGTTGCCAACCGTGCCGACCATGATCGGTTCTTTCTGGATGACTTCCAGGATCCACAGATTGTCCTCCAGCCACGGGCTGGCTTCGACTTCGATCCCGCCGACAATGCCCAGAGGCGTTACATCCTCGCGATACTGAGAGGGCAAAGCCTGCGGAGGATTGGGAACCTTCGGATAAGGGATGCCCTGAGGGCGTGTGGGGTCATAAAGATGGAGGTGGGTGTCGATGATCGGAATGGATTCCGCGCCGGCTCGGGCCACGTCGACCGCTGCCGCCGCGGTTGCCGCGGCAAGGAAGGTGCGGCGGTTAAGGTACGGCGAAATCATGGGAGGAATACTATCACGATCGATGGGCGGGATGCTATCATGCCGAGGGGGTCGCGGCCCTGTCCCATGACAAACTTCGCCTTCATTCACACCAGTCACGTACTGATCCCGCTTTTCTCCAGGCTGGCGCGGGAGATCCTGCCGGAGTTCGAAACCTTTCACATGACGGATGAATCGCTCATCCGGAATACGATTCGTGCCGGGCGCCTCACGGCCACAACCAAGCGGCGCCTGCTGGCGATGGTCGGGTCGGCGCGTGAAGGCGGTGCGGATGCCGTGATGGTGACCTGCTCGTCAATCGGCGAAGCCGCGGCACTGGCGCGCGATGTGTACGATTTTCCGGTGTTCCGGATCGACGAAGCGATGGCACGGGCCGCCGTGCAATCCGGAACGCGAATCGGAGTCGCCGCCACACTGCGCACAACGCTCGACCCGACGATCCGGCTCCTCGAGGAAGCCGCCGCCGCCAGTTCGCGCCATATCGTCATCGTGCCATCGTTGTGCGAGGGTGCCTTTGAAGCTGTAATCGCAGGCGACACCGAGCGGCACGACACCATCCTGATAGAGTCTCTGGACCGCTTGCGAGACGAGACCGACGTCATAGTTCTAGCGCAGGCGTCGATGGCGCGGGTGGTCGATCGTATGGAAATCAATGGAGGTCCACCCATACTTTCGAGTCCCGAACTGGCGGTCCGGCATGCCCGCGCGGTGCTGCTTCTGCCTCCTACCCGCGAGTCGACCCAGCAGCCGGCGGCGTCGTGATCTGGTGGATGCTTCGCATCCAGGCGTCGCGCTCGAACACTTTTTTCCAATCCGGCCGGAACAGGGTGCGCTTGGCTTCGTCGATGGCTTTGAGCGCGCCGTCCGAAAAGGTTGCGCCTTCGAAGAGATGGAACACGATACCCAATTCGACTTTCATGTGACCGAGCACGAAATCGCGAGCCGCTTCCTCCGGTACGCCGAGTTTGACTGCTTCGGCCACGGCCTCGCCCACGATGGTGAGGCAGGTTCCCAGCACGGTTTCCGAGAGAACCGGCTCGAGGATCGCCATTTGCTCTGCCGTGCAGCGATGAGCTTTGACGACCGGGGCGTAGATGGCGCGCGCAATCGCTTCTCCCACCTCATAGCTCGCCTCCGGTCCCTTCAGCAGTGAACATACGATGTTCTGCCGTGCGTGAACGCCACCGAAAAAGTCGAGTTGCGCCGCGGGATCGGTCTCGCCGCCGAATACCGAAGGGTGACAGGGATGCGTGACGAAATACTCGAGATCGTCGCGCGCGGGAACGGAGCCGGCGAGAGGCGCCGCGATATCGAGTGCGATCAACATGGTCCCTGGATGAAGCAGCGCCGCAATACCCGCCGTTACTTGTGCAATGCGGTTGTCCGGCAGTGCCAGAATCACGGCCCGGCTGCCTTCGAGCGCTTCCTCGACCGGCACCGCCGGGATGCCGCGCTCGGCAAGTAACGCTTTACCGCGCTCGCTAACCTCGATATGGCGGACATCGTAATTCGTCCGCCGCAAGTTATCCGTAATGCGGAGCCCCATTTTACCGCCGGCTCCAAGCAAAGTAATTCTCAAGTCTGGCCTCCTCTTTTTACGCGTTCAAAATAATCTTCGGGCCCAATTTGCCCGCCTTTCAATACCAATTCCAGTCCGTCCGCGGCGTTGCTTCGGGAGTGGGTCCGGCACAGGGGTGCACCCGGTACCGTGAGTCCGGCGAAGCTGAGCGCGAAGACGCCGAGTTTCCGAACGGCATGCGTCGAAGTGTCACCGCCTGCAATGAGCGCGCGCCGAACTCCCGATCGCACGATCAATTCGCGCAACAGTTCGCCCAATAAACCACCGAGCAGTTCCCCGCCGGCGCCCGTTGTACGGTCCGCAGGTCCGAGCGCAGTGTAGAGAACCACGCTCCTGCCTTGTTGTAGCTGGGCTAGAGCCTGCGTCACCACGCACTCGCGATCCGCTCCCGATGCGTCCACGCGAATCGCGGCGAAGCCGGTCGACATCGCTCGGCGGATTTGCCCTTCCGTGACCGGTGAACAGCTTCCGCTCACCACGATCAGCCGGTCAACCGCGGCAGGAATGGGGGACCGGGCATCGCCCTTCACGATACCAGCCTCGCGCCAATAATGAATCAGCGCATGAGTCAGGCCCGAACTGCCCACCGCAAACGAAGGAATCGGAGGGTGAGTGCAAAGCAGACGGCCGGTTTGGGCGGCCGTTGTGCCGTTGATTCCGTCGAACACGATGGCGTCCGGATGTTGGCGCAGCAGCGCGTCAAGTTTGTCATCCGCGTGTGCGCCGGTGAGCGCCCGGATATCGAGCAACGAGATGCGACTGCCGGTCTGACGCGCCAGATGGAGAGTCAGGTCCGCCTCGTGCATCGGAGTCACCGGATGCCGGCTCATGGTAGGGTGCCGATCGATCCGATGAATCGCGCCGCCTCCCGCCGCGAACAAGTTACCGAACACGACATACCGCTCGAGATGCGGCGCGGCGACGACGATCGGCACGTAGGGCGTATGAAACACTGCCCGGCCGATTTCGAGCGCCCGGCCGATACTTCCGCATTCCGGAGAGCTGTCGAAAGTCGAGCAGACTTTGTATTGGCAGATCGGCGCCCCGTAATCGCGAAGAGAACCGAAGATCGCGGGCAGGCGGGCGGACATCCACTCCGGGCTGCGACTGCGGCTCTCGCCCGCAATACCGATGGCCTGGCAATCCGGGAATGCTGCGAGATCACCGTGCGCCGGCACATCGAGAAACAGCACGGTGGGAACGCCATTGGCGGCCAGCGCCTCGAGCGCATCGGTCGAGCCGGTGAAATCGTCCCCGTAGTAACAGAAGAGCCGGGCGCTCATGAGTCGAACTTTTCGAGTGCCTGCCGCAATTCCGCGTGATCGCGCGCGTACTCATCGAGAGGAATTCGGGCGACCGTCGCGTCCCAGGCCTGCCGCAAGCCGCGCACTCCCGCGGCGATGCCCGAAGGATGCGCCACGAGGCCGCCGCCGCAGGCGTAGATCAAATCCGTCGAGCCCAGAGCCCGGTAAGTATCCGGCGCCTGGCTAGCAGTTTGCCCCGACGAGAAAACCGGCATGATCTCGCAACCGCGGTTTGGCGTGTCGAACATAGGAACCAGACATTCTCGCGCGGACGCGACTACGCTCGCATCTTCTTCGCAAAACTTATTGCGAATTCCATTCACATGCATGTGGTCGACACCCGCCATACGCCAAAACTTCTGATAGGCAATGTAAGTCATCCCGATTGCCGGCGACCGCCCGTACATGCCCCATCCATTGCGGTGGCCGTGAATCGGCAAGTGAGAATGCCGGCGAAGAGCAACGAGGGCGGGCAATCCGATACTGTTCAGGCTGACCATCACGCACGTGCCCCCGGCTGCGGCTATGGCATCGTGTCTGCACATCATCTCGTCAATCTCGCCGGTGATGTTGCACGCATACATCGCTTTCTTGCCGGTTTTTGCGGCAGCGCGATTGATCACTTCCATCACGCACGGCATCCGTTTATCGAACGGGCAATGCGGGCCATCGGCCTGGAGTTCGTCGTCCTTAATGAAGTCGACTCCACCTTCGACCAAAGCTGCGACAATCTCCGCGGTAGCCTCGGGCGACATGCCGACACTCGGCTTGATGATGGTGCCGATCAGCGGGCGATCGAAAACACCGCATAACGCCCGCGTCCCCGCGACTCCGAACTGCGGACCTTGATAGCGATCGAGGAAGGCGGGAGCAAGCGTCACATCCAGTAGTTTGAGTCCGGAAAATGGTTTCAACTCGAAAAGATTACCTGCCACGGTCGCCAGCAGGTTCGGCAGCGAAGCTCCCATGTTGGACAATGGCCACGAGAGCGTCACCTCCGCGCGGCGATAGGCGGGACGTCCCGTGAGCCCTTTGGGAACACCCGCGCCGGGTAAGGAGGGCTGCCCAACACAATCCAGTTCGACGATGCCTTCTACGCGAGCGGCGTGGCGTTCGCGAAGTTCATCGGTCTCGCCGGGAACGCGAATGAAGGTGCCGGTCGATTGCTCGCCGGCCATCACCGCGGCAGCCTGCTCCAGAGGAAACGCGGTCTCGATCCAGTAACGTGCACTGACCCGCTGCTGCATGGCCTGATCAGAATATCACGCTGGCGGGACTTACTGTGAAGGATCTATTCTGAATGGTATGCATTCCCGCCGACAGTTCCTGGGCGCAGCCGCAGCGGCCGCAGTGACCAGCGCATGGGGTAAGCCCGAGCCTGCCGAACAGCTGCAGGAATTCCGATATTCCGACGTTACGCTTACCGGCGGACCGCTCAAGGATCAATACGAACGTACTCGCGCGCACTTTCTCACGCTGGACAACGATCGTCTGTTGAAGGTTTATCGCCAGCGTGCCGGATTGCCTGCGCCCGGCGAAGATATGGGTGGCTGGTACGACGCAGGGGGATTCGTGCCCGGTCACACGATCGGCCAATATATATCCGGTTTGTCGCGGATGTATGGGACGACGAGGGATCCCGCGGCCCGCGCGAAAGTACAGGCTCTCGTGGAAGGATTCGCGCCCACGCTCGGACCCGGCGGGTATCCGTACGCCAGCGAAAAGGCCGCCGTCACGTGGCCGTGCTACATTCTCGACAAATACGAGATCGGGATGCTGGACGCCTGCCGCCTCGCGAATGTCTCACTCGCCGGCGACTTACTGCCTCGCATAATCCGCGGAGCGATGAAATGTATTCCGGACCATACTTATGACCGCGGACCCGATAGCCCCAAGCAGGCGCCCTATGACGAGCCGTACATTTTGCCGGAGAATCTCTTCAACGCCTGGGAACTCACGGGTGACAAGCAGTTCTACGACATGGGGAAGTTGTATCTGCTGAATGCCGAATACTTCGATCCTCTGTCGCAAGGCAGGAATGTTCTGCCGGGCAAACACGCTTACAGTCACGTGATTGCGCTAAGTTCCGCGGCGAGGGCGTATGCGGTGCTTGGCGAACAGCGATATCTCGACGCCATTCGAAATGCCTGGGATATGCTCGATGAAACGCAACAGTTCGCATCGGGAGGTTGGGGGCCGAAGGAAACGTTCGTTGTGCCGCACGAGGGAAAGCTCGCCGAAAGCCTCACGACGACCACGGCGCATTTCGAAACGCCATGCGGATGCTATGCGCACATGAAACTGGCGCGCTATCTGCTGCGGTTCACGGGTGAGAGCCGTTACGCCGATGGACTGGAGCGCGTCATTTACAACACCATGCTCGCGTCTTTGGATCCCGGTGGGGACGGCGAGTATTTTTATTACTCGCATTACCAGCCGAACGCGAAGAAAGATTTTTATCACAGTAAATGGCCCTGTTGCTCCGGCACGCTGGTGCAGGGCGTTGCCGATTACGTCATCAGCACCTATTTCCATTCACCCGATTCGCTTTATGTCGCTCTGTTCACGCCGTCGGAAGTCCGTTGGAAAGTGGGCGGAGTCCCGATCAGGCTGATTCAGACCACGAAGTATCCTGACGATGAGTTCGTCGCCTTCCGGATCGAGACGCCCAAGCCGGCGGCCTTCACGCTCAAGTTGCGTGTCCCGGCCTGGCTATCGGCGCCTGCAACCTTCGCAGTGAACGGAAAGCCGTATGACACGGCTGCCGGGAAGTCCACCTTCGCCTCGCTGCATCGCAAATGGAAGAACAACGACACGGTCGAGATGCGGCTGCCATTCAACTTCCGTACCGTACCAATTGACGATCGCAACCGGGACATCGCGGCGTTAATGCAGGGCCCGCGTATGATGGTCGCCGTCGACGCCCCAACGGATATCGCGGCGGATATTGCATCTGGCGGACTCGATCTACCGGGCGCGATGGAACCGCAAGCCAATTCGACTTTCGGATTCACGCGCGCCGGCCGCCCACCGTTAAAGTTCAAGCCGTATTACGCCATTCGCGACGAATCGACTACAACCTACTTCAAGCTGGCGGGTCATTGACCCTCGCGTGCCCGCGTGATAGCATCTCCGGGTAACGCGCGGACGGACGGACTTCGAGGAGATCGATTGTATGATTCATGTAAGCAGACGTCAACTGATCCAGGGAGCGGCTGGCGTGGCCGGAATGGCGGCAGTTGGAACCACGAAAACGCAGGCAGCCACATCCGGGGGGCCACTCATCCAGGCTTCTTCCAAGACCGTCGTGGAAACCGAATCCGGCAAAGTGAGAGGCTTTGTCAATCGCGGGGTTTGGGTTTTCCGGGGCATCCCGTATGGCGAACCTACCGAAGGCATGAATCGCTTCCTGCCGCCCGTCAAGGCGAAGCCCTGGCCGGGAGTCAGAAGCTGCCTGACCTACGGTCCGGCCTGTCCGAGCGGTATTGGTATAACCGAAAATGGCGATAACTCGCCCCGTGGTGATGAGGACAACTTTCTGCTCTATCGCACCGGCGGATGGTCGCGCGGCGAGAATAGTCTCCGGCTGAATGTCTGGACTCCCGGGCCAAACGCCGCGGGAAAGAAGCGTGCGGTTATGGTGTTCATGCACGGCGGCGGCTACACGGGCGGAAGTGGAAACGACCTTCTCTCGTACGATGGCGAAAACCTGGCGCGCCATCACGACGTTGTTGTAGTAACGCACAATCACCGGCTCAACGTCTTCGGCTTTCTAAACCTCGCCGAGATCGGTGGCGAGCGCTTCGCCGACTCCGGCAACGTGGGCATGCTCGATAACGTTGCGGTACTCGAATGGGTTCGAGACAATATCGCCAATTTTGGCGGCGATCCGGGTAACGTGATGATTTACGGACAATCGGGCGGCGGTGGAAAGGTGTCGCACCTGATGGTCATGCCTGCTGCGAAGGGTTTGTTTCATCGCGCAGGCGTGGAAAGCGGCTCGACCTTGCGTACGGGTTCTGCCGAGGCGGCAGCCAAAACCGCCGCGGCGCTGCTGGAAGAACTGAATATCCCACGTTCTCAATTCGAAAAACTCCAGACCGTTTCAGCTGCGACTCTGGTGCAGGCCCAGGCTGCTGTCCTTCGGCGTATGGCGGGTAATCGCGGGCGTGCGGGCGGCGGATGGGGACCGGTGCTCGACGGAAAAACGATACCGGCCCATCCTTTCGATCCCGCTGCGCCTGATGTTTCGCGAAACGTGCCCATGCTGATCGGCACGTGTCTGAACGAGATGGTGAACGGAGTGGACAACCCCGAGGTCGATACTCTCACCAGCGAAGAGGTGTTGAAGCGCGTCGGCCAGAGGTACGGCGAACAAGCCCAGGGCATCGTTGCGGCGTACCGGCGGGAATATCCGAAGGCATCGGCTTTCGGCTTGTGGGCTGCGATTTCGGCAGCGGGTATGAGACAGAACGCGGCGGCCCAGGCAGAACGGAAAGCTGCCCAGGGTGGGGCGCCGGCTTATCAGTACATCTACGCCTGGCGAACTCCAGTGCTGGACGACCGGCCGGGAACCTTCCACAGCAGCGAAATTGCGTTCGTGTTTGACAACGCGGATCTATGTACCCGGTACTCGGGGGGCGGACCCGATGCTCTTCGGCTCTCCTTTAACGTCGGAGAAGGGTGGGCCAGTTTCGCACGAAATGGCAAGCCGGGTCATCGCGGGCTGCCGGAGTGGCCGGGGTACACGCAGGAAAAACGCGCAACGATGATCCTCGACTCTTCATGCGCCGTGAAGAACGATCCTGAGGGAGAATGCCTCCGGTCGGTGCGGGAAGCCGGTACACCGCGGTCAGCATAGGGCGTACATGCGAGTCGCCGTCTTTGTTATTGTTCTCGCCAATTCCCGCCCTCACGGCACAGGACGCTTACAAAGTCATCACCGGAATCGAATACACGCGGCCTGAAGGCGTGAGCATGATGATGGATGCTCACATTCCAAAAGGCAGTCCATTCCCGCTTACCGTTTTACCAGGATTGACATTTCAGTCGGTCTTCGATATAAACTCACCGTGCACGAATGTCTTTCAGCCAGGCGAAACAACGCCAAAACTCTAGCCGGCCTCAGCGCCTTGTTGCTCACCGTTCTGCTCGCGGCGATGCAGCAAAATGCGGCGGCGCAAGCCGGACGGGGACCTCAGTCCGCCCCTTTGCCACAGGGACAGAATCGCAACGGGATGCACGTCTATATCTGGGCGGGGCTGAAGTCGCATGGGGAGGGGCAGCATGATTACCCACAGTTTCTTGCCGACTGGAGCAAGATCTTGACGTCGCATGGAGCCGTCGTGGACGGCGCCCTGCACCCGCCCAGCAGCGCTGACCTCGAAAACACCGACGTCGTTGTGATCTATAAAGGCGATGCCGCGTACCTGAGCGACGCTTCGAAATCCGCGCTTGAGGCTTACGTCAAGCGAGGCGGAGGGCTGGTCAGTTTTCACGATTCGCTCTGCGGGCCGGACCCGGCGTACTTCGCGACGCTGGTCGGCGGCGCCAAGAAGCATGGCGAAGTGAACTTCACGTTGGACGCGCCTGTCCCATACACGGTAGTGGACAAATCGAATCCGATCGTGCAGGATCTGCCCGACCTGACGATTTCCGATGAGGCCTTCTTTACGATCACATGGGCCAAGGATCCCGGTATCCACGTACTGGCGACTGCCAAGATCGCGCCCACGCGCAGCGCCGGCGAGCACAAGGATGAAGTTGTGCCGCAACTTTGGACCTACGAGCACACACTTCCCGGCGGACAACCGGCCCGCGCATTCGTGTGGATGCAGGGCCATACCTACGCCAATTTCGCGAATCCCCAGATTCAGCGGATGTTGCTCCGGGGCATCGCGTGGGCAGGTAAGAAGCCGGTCGAGGAACTGGTTAACTATGTTGCTCCGCCCCGTCCGGTACGTGATGGAACGGCGAGCAAGGGCAAGTAATCGACTACTGACCCGAATCGTCGAGCGCGAACGCGATAACACTATCACCGGTAACCGGATTATTGAAGAAACCGCCGCCGGAGGCCGTAATCACGACGTATTGCTTCCCGTCGGCCCCTTGGTATGTGATCGGCGTGGCTTCCGCTGCGCCCGGCAGTTTTACGGTCCACAGTTCCTTCCCGGTCTTCGCGTCGAACGCACGGAAGCGCGCGTCGTCGGTGGCGCCGACGAAAACGAGTCCGCCAGCCGTGGCGATCGTGCCACCATTGCCGGGCCGGCCGGTGTTTCGCTTTCCTTCCGGCAAACTGTCGGTAACACCTAAAGGCACTTTCCAAGCGATCTCACCCGTATTGACATTCACCGCCGCGAGTTCTCCCCATGGCGGCTGCTGACACGGTAATTGCTGCGGAGTCGTCCCCCGGATACTGAATCGGCCGCCGCCCGGGAGACCCTCATACGGGCCGTCCGGATCAACGCGGTTTCCTTGACCATTCGCAATCGCAGGACCGCTCTTGGCGTCGTGATCCTTCACGCCGGAAAGCTGGCCAAGCTCGTTCACGTTGGCAAACAGATATCCAAGCTGCGGATTGAAGGACGTGCCGCCCCAATTGACGCCGCCGTGATTGCCCGGAAACTGGACGCGAAGATGGTTGTAGGCCGGCGGGAGGAACGGGCCGCCGAACTCAACACCTTCGAGGAGCTTTCTGCAGGCTGCTGCGAGTTCGGGAGTGACCGTAGCGATATCGTTCATACTGAACGTCATGCGTGCGAGCGGCGGGGGCTTCAGAGGAAACGGCTGTGTTTTCGACGTGTGCTCGAGCGGCACCTGGCTTTGCGGCACCGGCCGTTCTTCGACGCCATAAATCGGTTTACCGGTGACGCGGTCCAGCAGAAATACCATCCCGATCTTGTCCATCGCAACCACGGCAGGAATGGTCTTGCCGCCCCGCTTCACATCAATCAGTGCGGGCGCGCCGGTCATGTCGGCGTCCCAGATATCGTGGTGGAGCACTTGAAAATGCCAAAGATATTTGCCGGTGTTGGCATCGACTGCAACCAGGCTGGTGCTGAAGAGGTTGTCACCCGCGCGATCGCCGCCGTACTGATCGACCGAGGGGGCGCCGAACGGCATGTAGACGATGCCGCGCTGCTCGTCTACCGTGAGGAAACCCCACACGTTCACGCCTGAACGATTTTTCCAGCTGCCCGCCGCCCATGTGTCGTTGTACTTTTCGCCAGCCTGAGGAATCGAGTGGAACGTCCACACGAGCCGGCCCGTGCGCATGTCCCAGGCACGAACATCGCCTGCGGGGCCGTGTGGCGGGTTCTCCTGCGTGGTACCGCCGGCGATCACGAGGTTCTTGTACACCACAGGTGGAGACGTAAGACCGTTGCGGCCGGGAAGCCCTCGCATGATCGCGTCGGTGTTCAGATTGACGATGCCGTTATCGCCGAAAGCCGGATTCGGCTTTCCGGTTCTGGCATCCAACGAATAGAGTTTGCCGTCGCTGGACCCGAACACCACCTGCGCCGGCGTGGTTCCATCGCCCCTCCAGATTTCCAACCCGCGCGTGGACGGGTTGCCCGACGGGAGTTGGTACGACCAGATCTCTTTGCCTGTGACCGGGTCCACCGCGGCCACCCGCGAATACGGCGTCGTGATATACATCAAGCCGTTGATCACCAGCGGTGTGTCACTGCTCGGCCGGAATCCCGAGCCGAACATGCCGCGCCGGACTCCTCCGCCGGGAGTTTCCGGGGTTTCGACGACCGCGCCGCCAGGGCCTCGCCCTTCCATCGTCACCGGGCCTCCACGGCCTCCGGTGAAACCCGCTGGCCGCATGTGATAGGTCCAGGCAATCTTCAAGCGGCCGACGTTGGCGCGTGTGACCTGAGTAAGAGGTGAGAATCGCTGGCCACCGGAATCGTGACCATAAGTGGGCCATTGGTTCGCCGCTGGAATTGGCGGACCGGAGTTGTAGACGGCCGTGGTTTTTCGATCCGGCTGAACCGGTCGCTCAGGTTTCGGCGCGCCGGCATCGGTTGTCGGCTCTGCATGAAGTTCCGTCGTGGCGGATGGAGCCGGGCTGGGCGTTTGTGAAGTCGAGTTTCCTGAGCCGAAATTCTTGACCAGGTAATTCAAGATCGCCGTGAACTGCTCCTCGGTGCCTTCCGCCCCAAGTTCAACCATCTTGGAAATGGTCTGCGACCAAGCCGCTTGTCCCTGCCGGAGCGAGGTTGCCTGATTGAGCAGGTGGCACTTACCGCAGACGCGGGTTGTTTCGACCTTGCCTGGGCCGTCCGGCAGATCGGCGGCCTGGGAGAAGCCTGTCGTAAATGCAGACATCAGCGCCGCCGCGATGACGAATGTACACAGTCCCGAGTTCCTCATGTTTCACTCCATACGGATCGCTTCGCCGAGATGCTATCACCAGACCGAATTCTCGATTCATCGAAACTCATGGCCGTCGGCGCATAATCATATCATCGGCGGGGCAGCCACGTAGCGGCACTCCAGGTACGATAATCCCCGGAGAGACCTGAGCCGCCGAATTACGAAGCTCAAGTTCAATTTCTGCTCTGCTGCGGAAGGTTCTGACAGGGGAAGCCCGGGTGCAATCGTAGGCACGAACCGGAAAAACAAGGAGTCTGCAGCTACGGCACCCAGGCGACCAACTCAATCTCCACCCTTGTCTCCGTGTCCGGAAAAATAGCTCCGAGGGCGGTACGTGCCGGTGGGTCTTTCTTGAAAAAGTCCGAGTAGGCGGCGTTGAAGGCCGGCTTCTCTGCTTTTACGTCCGCGAGAAAGGCTGTTACCTTGATTACGTTGTCGAGTGACGATCCCTGGGCCTCCAGATTCTCCTGGTGCTTCTTCAGAGCGGCTGCTGTCTGCTCTTTGATGTCAGCGCCCTTGCCGCTGAGTCCCGAGCTGTAATAGAGGTTCCCGACTTTGTATCCACCCGGCGCTTTGACCTTGCCGGAAGCTGCCGCTGCCTTGGACGGAACTGCTGCTCCAGCCGCTAGTCCCGCCGCTCCCACCAAAAACTCGCGTCGTCGCTTCATATCCTCGTAAAGTCTCCTTCCGAAAAATTGTATACGATTCGCCGGGTCCATAGGACCGGCTCGCCACCAACCTATTCGTTCAGAAGAAGAGAAATTAGAATGCCGATATTGCTGGAGCCATCGCGCGCAGGTTGGTCGCGAACCGCGATCATGAAGATCCGGTCGCTGCTGGGGACCGAGCCTGGGCGCGTCGATCGCCTTCCGGCCACGCCCGATATGCGTGGCTCAAACCCATGTTCGACTGGCAATCTGCCTTACGGGCTCGGCCGAAAATGGAGGAAGCGTTCGCCGGGAATCGCCGGAGCCAACTATCGGTATTCCGCCGCTGGTGCTGGAAATCCACCATGCGGTGAACTTCGGCCAACGCGCTGATGTGTAAGTTATTCATAATCAAAAACCTGAGCTTGGTACGGTAGATGCAATATAGCTCGGCGAGGAGAAACGATCATGAAACGAGCACTATTGATTATGGCGGCTGCGATGATAACCTTGTTGCCGGTGACGGCTTCCGCGGCCATTCGCGCGGGATTTGTCGTGGGCGGACCCGCATTCTACGGTCCCGGATGGTACAGCCCCTTCTGGGCTACTTACTGGGGACCTGGCCCGTATTACACCTTCGCCAACGCCGGAGAAGTAAGACTGGATACCAAGGTGAAGGACGCCCAAGTGTTCATCAACGGAGCCTACGCGGGAACAACCAAGGAAGACAAAACCATGCATCTGCGTCCTGGAAGCTACAATATCGAAATTCGTGAAGCCGGACAAACCCGCTTCGCCGAAAACGTCTATGTTGCGGCTGGTAAGACCATCCACCTTCAACCCGAGTTATAACCTGCAACCTTCCCGTTCATTGGTGCGACGGCGTCAATGGCGCAGTCGCACCTCCGCTCTATTCGGGGCATCTTGAAAATGCGGTCGTCACCAACGCGACTTAACCGGCTTAGGTGATTGAGAACTACAGCCCGAGCATGCCCTTCTTCAGATTTCCGTTGGGCGGCTTCGGCCCGAGCCATACCGAGAAGATTACCTGGCCGAAGCCCCCGCCGGCGATGGTCAGCGCATCTTTGGCATTGATGGCAAAGGTGGTGCCTGTACCTGGAACGTAGGTGAAGATCATCTTGTCGCCATCTTTGACGGAATCCAGCGCGCCGAGCAACCTGTCGATGTCGGGCTTCATCGTCTTTTTGGCGTCCGGCGTATTGTCCTCGAAAGACTCGGCGAATGCATCCGCCATCTGGCTCTTGCTCGCACCGTGTACGAACTGCATGACGATTCGCTTGGGTGCGTCGGCCTTGATAATGGCGTTGGCGTCCGACGACTTCTGCTGGAGATAGAGTCCTGCGATGTAAACCTTCACCCCTATCTTGGTTCGGACTCCCAGTCCGTTGAGCACCAGCGTCGCGCCTCCGACCTGGGTCGTGTCCGGCAGTGTCACCCCGTCTAGACTGGCAGCGAATAGATTGGACGGCGCCAGCGCGAAGACGGCCATGGTAAACGATACGGCGATCCGTATGAAGGCTCCTTTGGTCGACGTCCTCGGCGTGTCGCTGACCTTGAGTTTGATGATGCGTTTAAACGATGTCGTGGCCATGCTGATTTCTCCTCTTCGCTGTACGGGCAGCACTGGGAGGATGAAGATTCCGCGCGAACGATGCAGAACATTTGGTGACCCGCCGAAAGCAAGGCGAAAAGGCCTAAGTCGCTGAAATTGACGCCGCCCGTGCAGTACAGTTGCCGGGCATGTGTGAACCGGGAACAGGTAATCGCAATATTTCCTGCCCACGAAACCGAACTGAAAAGCGCCGGCATCGTGCGCGTGGCCATATTCGGTTCGGTCGCGGCAGCTATTTCCCTGAGAATTCGTTCACAACTATTTCGGAACTCGGGACACCCGATCGTGTCGAGCGAATCGAAGTTCGCTGACGGCGTTGAATGTATCGACCCGCGCAAGACGATAGTATGGTTTTGACTAAAAGATGATGCCGGCTCTCCTTCTTCTGTCAATTTGGGGCTTCAGCGCGCTCGCCGCGCCCGCTCCCGCTCCCACCGTGCTGTGGTATCGCCAACCCGCCGCGCAGTGGGTGGATGCGCTGCCTATTGGCAATGGACGTCTGGGCGGCATGGTCTTCGGTGGAGCGGAAATAGAGCATATTCAGCTGAACGAAGATACCGTCTGGAATGGCAGGCGGCGGGATCGCGTGAACCCCGAAGCCGCGAAATTCCTACCCGAGGTGCGGCGGCTATTGTTCGAAGGAAAGCCGCTCGAAGCGACCAGGTTGGAGGACGAGAAACTCATGGGCGTTCCCAACCGCCAGCCTCCCTATCAACCTCTGGGCGATTTGATTCTCACTTTCGCAGGCCACGAAAATGTGGCCGATTACCGCCGGGAACTCGACCTTGCCACGGGCATCGTCAAGATTACTTACCGGATCGGAAACGCACGCTTCACGCGTGAGATCTTGGCCTCCGCGCCGGACCAGGCGATTGTTATGCATGTTTCGTGCAGCGAACCCGCACAAATATCCATCCGCATCGCGCTGACTCGCGAGCAGGATAGCCACACTGAAGCCGCACCGCCTGACCGCCTGGTGATGGCCGGCGAAGCCATCGCTCATGCCAACGCGTGGATCAGCCCGAATCTGAGCCCGGAACGGCTGGCCACCGAGCGTTCCCAACTGGAGAACACGGGAGTGAAATTCCGGGCCGTGCTGCGCGCGATTGCCGATGGCGGTAAGGTGGCTGTCAACGGGAGTCAGTTAACCGTAACAAAGGCGAACACCCTCACTATCCTCCTGGTCGCTGGGACTAACTACCGCGGCGACGACCCAGCAGTCGCGTGCGATCGTTCCCTGCAGCGGGCCGCGCGTCCCTTCGCGCGCGTGCGAGCTTCACACGTCGCAGACCACCAGTCTCTCTTCAACCGCGTGGAACTCGTTCTGGGCACTTCGGACAGCGATGTCGCGGGGCTTCCCACCGACGAACGATTGGCACGCCTGCGCGGGGGCAAGCTCGATCCGGGTCTCGCCGCACTGTACTTCCAATTTGGACGCTATTTGTTGATGGGCTCCAGCCGGCCAGGTTCGATGGCTGCGAATCTACAAGGTATCTGGAACGACAAGATGGCGCCCCCGTGGGACAGTAAGTACACCATTAACATCAACACGCAGATGAACTACTGGCCGGCGGAAGTGACCAATCTGGCGGAAACGCACGGCCCGCTATTCGATCTGGTCCGAATGTCTCTCGAAAGCGGCCGCCGCACGGCCCGCGAAATGTATGGGTGCCGCGGCTTCTGCTTCCACCACAACCTGGACGCATGGGGCGACACCGCCCCGGTGGACTATGCCTACTGCGGCATCTGGCCGATGGGCGGGGCCTGGCTATCGCTGCACTTTTGGGAGCATTACCGGTTCGGACTCGACCGGGATTTCCTGCGTCGTGAAGCCTATCCCGTCATGAAAGAAGCCGCCGAATTCCTGCTCGACTTTCTCATTGATGACGGCAAGGGTCATCTGGTAACGGCGCCTTCCTATTCTCCGGAAAACAGCTATCGAATGGCGGATGGAACGGTCGCGCACCAGACCGTTGGCGCAACCATGGATTATGAGATCATTCGCGCTTTGTTTGCAGCCTGCACACAAGCGTCGGAAATTCTGGGAGTCGATCCGGAGTTCCGCGAGCGTATGGCGTCAGCGCTCAAGCGTATACCGGATTTTAAGATCGGCAAGTATGGGCAGATCCAGGAGTGGAGCGAGGATTACGACGAGCCCGCGCCCGGAATGGGCCATGTCTCGCACATGTTCGCCGTCTACCCGGCGGATGTGATCACTCTGCACGGTACTCCTGATTTGGCCAAGGCGGCGCGGGTCTCGATCGAACGGCGCGTGGCCCATAACGGAGGCCGCGGAGGATGGCCCGCCGCCTGGTACGCGAGCATACGAGCGCGCCTGGGAGATGGCGACGGCGCCTACAGCCACATCCACAACCTGTTGGCCCAGTCTTCTTCGGCGAGCCTGATGAACGGCAGCCGCGTCTACCAGATCGACGGCAACCTCGGGGGCACGGCTGCGATCGCCGAAATGCTGCTGCAGAGCCACGAGGGTGAAATCGCGGTTCTTCCCGCGCTTCCGGCAGCCTGGCCAGACGGGCAATTTCGTGGGTTGCGGGCGCGAGGTTCGGTTGAAGTGGATGCTGCCTGGAGCGCCGGCCGCGCGAGCATGATCCGGCTACGATCTTCCGTCCCACAAGAAGTCCGGGTTCGCATACCGCACGGCCAGCATGTCACGGGGGTTTCGCAAAGTCACCGGCCTGCTCGCTTTGAGACAAAAACAGAAGATACGATCCTGGTGCCGCTCGAACCTCGGACGGAGTATTCGATCACGCTCAAGTAAGCGACGAAGCGCCTCAGATGAGGGACGGAACAAGGAAAGGATCGCCAGTCGGGATCCAATCGACCGGCAGTTCGGGAACCAACAGTTTCAGCCACCCGGCGCAAAGCTCCATCCCCCACTCCTCCAGCCCTTCGTGCGAGATCATGACAACGCCTTTCCGCTCTCCGAGGGCAAGCGCGTCTCGCACATATTCGAAGGTGTCGTGCTGCGGCGTCTCGCCAACCAGCGCGACATCGTACAGCCGCAGCGACGGCAGCACCGACGAAAGAACGTGGGCACAGTCGCCAACGGTTTTCACTTTCAGGTCGCGTGGACCGACCACCACGACGTTCCGTGTCCCCAAGCTGCTCTGAATGTGCCTGGCGATCTGTTCGAGCGACATCTCGGGAATGGTGTAATGTCGCGGCCGGTTGACGGCATCGTAATATTCGGCCCAACCAAGCTTCCCGGCCAGCCCTACGAAGATCGGATCGGGCTTGCGGCGATGCCAATGATCGTGGATGCGCCAAACCACCATCTTGTGCTCTTCGCCGAACCGGATCTTCGCTTGACACACCGGGTCCTTGACGAGCGATTCGTAGGGATCGAATCCATCCCACCATGTCGATTCGTGGCAGACCACGAAGTTCTTGCCCGCCGCCGCGGCTCGCTGTAGCACGCTGAGGGTCGGCTGGAACGTGGTTGCGATGCCGGTGATGGGTGTGTCTGGATTGCCGAGATGAAACCCGTCGAAGTTCGAGGGTCCCCACACCACACCCTCTTCCGCGAGCTTGTTCTTGATTCGTTCCACTACTTGTGCCGCCGTGACGGTCGCGCGGTCCTGGGCGGGAGCGGCAGCTATGGCGCCGAGAGTGCCAACAAAGTAACGGCGTGTCATATCACGGTATCCAACTCGGGTCATGTACTGGCCACCAATCTACCGGAAGGTCGGGAAAGACTGTCTTCACAAACCGCGCGAGATCCTCGCATCCGGGATCTTGCGACGGGCCGTAGCCGGCGATGAGCGCTGCGATCCGGCGACCTGTTGCCATCAGGTCCTGAAACCATGAGATCGCACCGTCTACCTCGTCGACGACCCCTCCGCCTCCCGCGATGAGTCCATCGATCGAGCGGTCGGAGAGAAGTTGGGACAACGCTTCTTTGGGGTCCGTCTCGCCTGCCAGCACCGCTACTCGCGTCACGATCGTCGAGGGGTCGCCGACGGTGCGGCACGAATTTGCATGCAGCCTCACCGCGGCCGTGTTGGCTAGTGCCGTAAGCGTCGTTCGCGGAAGATCGCAGACAACTCCGCGCTCGCGATTGGTCGGCTCCCATGGATGCGGCGCAAGCCCCAGCGCACGGGCGAACGCGGCCGATTGGGCATGCGGCCGAAAATTGTCCCAAGCGGCGCCGTAGCGATAGACCATCAGCTTGTTGGCGTTGATGAATTCTCGCTTGGCCTTCACTACCGGGTCATCCTTAAGCGCTGCCTCCAAGCCTCCGGTCGTGTAGGCGTAATTCAAGCCGCCGTGGAGGTAGAAGGGATGCTCGCGGCTGACGATGAAGCTTCTCTTTTCCGCAACCGCACGTCGCAGGATCTCGACAGTCGGCGCGTAGCAGACCACGATTCCGGTGACCTGGGTTTGGGTGTTGCCGGCGCACGGTCCTTCGTACATGGCCGTGGACATGGGATGTCCGAGAGCCGCGTTCATCATTAGATCGGCGGTTCTGCCAGTCATTTGATTTTCTTCAACTGCTTCTCAAACGATACACCGATAGTCGAAGGCCGACAACGTTAAAGAAAGACGCAGACGTTAGGACCGTATCGCAACCGGGAACCTAACGTTGTATCGCGCGTTCGTCCACGACTGGTATGCCGGGCCTCGCGGAATAGCCCTATAACCGGTGGAACGCCAGCACTTCAAACGTGTTCGCAGAGCCGGCCATGGTATTGACTCCCAATAGCACCTGAAACGAAACGGGGTTCCCTCCCGGAGCGATCCCGTTGGCCTTGAGAGTCGCCGCGACCATATCCGGATTGAGCGCGAATTTGCTGGCCGCGTCCGTGGCCTCTGCGCTCGACCCGGCAAGCAGAAGTGCATGTCCGCCCTGATTCGGATTGGCGATGAAAGATACCACGCCAAAAGCCTGACCGGTGCCCCAGCCTTTCGCACTCGGCGTGTAAACCTCGTGCTCTCCCTGGCGCGGATTACGATTGTGCACCACCTCGATCGCTTTCGAAACATCGTACAGAAACTGGAAGTCCAGCCGGTCCTGGAAAAGCGACACCCACGGATCGGACCGCGGACTGCCCAGGATCACGAAATTATCGTCCGTCCGAAAATCCTTTAGCTGTACGCTGCGAGCCGGCAGAATCGAAACCTGCTGCGCTATCCCAAAAGCGCGCTGGGAAATCGCGAGCGAAATTGCCACATCCGTCGCACCCATACTTTGCCCGCGAAAAGTCTCCAGCAGTCCTTTTACGTCCGCCGGAATGGAAGTCTCCGCCGGTCGGTAGATGTGATTTGCATAATCGGAAAGCGACAAATTGTAGCCCCCGAACATTTGCATTTTGCTGATTTCGGTATCGGCGACTACGATCTGCAATCGCCGCCCTTTTTGCAAAAGAGCGGACCACGGCAAAAGCTCCTGGTTCCTCCTTCCAACGAGCAGGCGAGTGCCAAGGCCCCAAATGAGCATTCCCAAAACGAAACCGGCGGCCAGGAAAATCCACGACCTTGGTATTAGCCATGATTTCCGAATCTCCGGCACCGCGAGATCATCTTGAACCGCAGCCGTTGGTACCGCATCAGCGGGAGGAATCGTCTCAACCCAGTGAAACTCGGGGATGTAAGATCCGACCGGAATCGAAACGTGCAATTCTGAGGCCTTGCCCGACGCGCCGTAATAGCGCGCAAGTCGCCTACGCACGTCGCACGCAGTAACCCGCACGATAGCATCTTCAGCCGTATCGTACGCAGTCGCCCGATCGAAGAGCTCAACCCCGAGGACGCGCTCTTTCAACTCGTCGAAACGCCCGGCCAGGGCCTTTTCAACGATCACGACGAGGAATTCGCGACTGCGTCCGCTATTCTTGAACTCCGCGCTGGCCGAGATCTGTTGAACATGATCCCGTACGGCGTCTGAGTAGGGCTGGACTTCCATGGCTTTGGAAATCGCGGCGGATTTATTAACTTGACTGGACCTGCCTGGCACGATGACTGAACCTGACTTAACTGCTGGGAGCATATCATAAGGAATTTGCCTGCGCAAAGGTACCGAAATCGGCTCCTCAAGTGTTTTCAATGATATCGAGGTACGTTAGCTAACGTTCTTGACCTTGTTGGCCGGACCGTTTGCGAAGTATAAAAGGAGAGTCTATGCAAACGAGACAGCTTCTGCTGCGCCTGCTGGCCGGGCTCGCATTACCGGCGATTCAGTGGTGCGCCACGCCGGCGCGAAATACCAATCTCTGGTACCTCAAACCGGTGCAGCGCCCGCAGGTACCCGCCGGACTCACCGAGGCCGGCAACCCGATCGACGCATTCATCGCCGCGAAGCTCAAAGACAAAGGTCTGCGGTCCGCGGCCCCTGCCGACAAAACGACCCTCCTCCGGCGGGTCTATCTCGATCTGATCGGAATCCCGCCAACCCCGGCAGAGCAGGAAGCGTTCGCCGCCGACGCGACCCCCGGCGCCTATGAAAAGGTGGTCGACCGCCTTCTTGCGAGTAAGCAGCACGGCGTCCGATACGCGCGACACTGGCTCGATGTTCTGCGGTACGCCGATATCGATGACACTATGGCAGCGGCTTCCGGAATCCATTACTGGCGTGATTGGGTAATCACCGCCTTAAACGAAGACCTCCCATACGATAAGTTTGTACGCGCTCAGTTGACCGGGTACCGTGACGGCGAGTACACCAGCATCAACGAAAACGGGAATCGGCGGCGCGCTCTTCCCCGGCCCTATGACCTGTTTGCCCTGGGCTTTCTGGCGCGCGGACAAGTGGTCCGCGACGGCCAGGATCTGCAGGAACTGCCCACCTCAGCGGTCGAAACGGTATCTACCGCGTTCATGGGCCTTACCGTCGGATGTGCGAAGTGTCATGACCATAAATTTGACCCGATTTCGCGTCAGGATTTCTACGCAATGCGGGCATTATTCGAGCCCCTGGTGGTTAAAAGAGTCCGGCTCGCAACCGCGCAGGAGACGCTGAATTACGACCAGAGTTACTCCGCATACGAGGTCAAAAAGAACGCCGCCGAGAAACAGGTCGAGGATCTTATCGCGCCTTATAAAGCAAAGCTGTTTGAACAGTTGATGAGCGCCCTCACGCCGGATGTGCAGGCGGTGTTCCGCAAGCCGGAGAAACAGCGCACCGCCGCCGAGCAGAAAATCGCGGACGACTATCACGTCGTCTTCAAGGTGATGAATTCCGGTTTGAAACCTTACATGCCGCCCGACCTGCTCAAGCGCTATAACGAACTGCGCAAAGCGGCGGATGCGATTCGTCCGCCGGCGAGCCTCCCCGAGTTCTGGATGGTCGAAGAAGATTCGGCGCGGTTGAAAGAACCGAGCTACATCCTCACCAACGGTGAGCCGACCCAGCCCGAGAAAGACCACCCCGTGCAACCGGGTTTTCCATTTGAACCCAAGGGCACCGAATTCCGCGACGGACGCCGCGAAACCTTCGCTGAGTGGTTGGTCGCGCCCGAAAACCCGCTATTTGCGCGGGTAGCGGTGAACCGCCTTTGGGGCTGGCATTTCGGTAAAGGTTTGCAGCCGAACCCGAGCGATTTTGGTTTGCTCGGCGGCCTTCCCACCAATCCGGAACTGCTCGACTGGTTGGCCGCGGAATTCGTGGCTAAGGGTTTCAGCATGAAAGCGATCAACAAGCTGATCGTCATGTCCGACACTTATAAGATGTCGTCGAACGCGGATCCGCAGCTCGTGTCGCAGGACCGGCAAATCGATCCCACCGACACTATGCTGTGGGAATTCCCGTTGCTGCGCCTCGACGCAGAGACGATTTGGGACTCGATTTTCTCGGCCTCACAGACTCTTGATCCGACAGTTGGCGGAAAATCGTTTGCCGTGGCGGGCGAAGAAGGACGCCGCCGCGGCGGCCCTCAAGCCGAGGAAATGGAAGCCAAGTCGAAAGGCATCGAGCGCCGCGGCATCTATATCCAGCGCGGATATCATCAGAGCCTGGACGTGATGCCGAATTTTTTGCAGGCGTTCGATGTCGATGACGGCAGGGCTCCGTGTCCTGAACGCACGCGCACCGTCACAGCTCCGCAAAGCCTCTTCCTGATGAATGACAAGTTGGTGATCGAGGCTGCCGCCAAGTTCGCCGACCGTCTGCGTAAGGAGTCCGATGGTGACATCGCCAAGGCCATCGACTTGGGCTATCGAATTGCGATCGCGCGCTCTCCGTCACCCACGGAGAAAGATACGGCAATGACGTACATCAACCGTGATCCCGCGCAACTGAAGGGTTTCACCTGGCTGCTGTTCAATCTGGACGAGTTTTCATATGCACGCTGAATTTCCCTGTGGCAGAATCACGCGCCGCAACGCGCTCTACCGGTTTGGCCTGCTTGGCTCCGCGATCGGTGCAATGTGGGCCGACGACGACAAAAACGGCGGCAAAGTGCAGGGCCTCGCCGATGCGCAGACGCTGCCTCGCAAGGCGAACTCCGTCATCCTGCTGTTTATGTGCGGGGGCGCCAGCCATATCGACACCTTCGATCCAAAAGACAATAAGTATGCAGGCATGATCATGGATGCAATCGGATTCGGAGACAATCTTGCACCCCGCAAGCGCCCTGTGATTCCCTGCCGGCACACCTTCAAGAAGTACGGACAATCCGGCATCCCGGTCTCCGACCTGTTCCCGAATGTCGGCGGGGTGATCGACGAGATCGCCGTGGTGCGGTCCTTCTGGTCGCACGAGACCAATCATTTCCCGGCGGTGATCGAGACCACCACAGCGCATCGCGGCCGTCAATTCGACTACCCGACGCTCGGCAGTTGGGTGTCCTACGCGCTGGGCTCCGCCAATAAAAACCTGCCGACGTTCGTGAACATGGGGCGTCCGTCTTCTTCGGTGCAACTAAGCGGCGGTATCCTCGGAGCCACCTTCGCCGCGACGCCATTTCAAACCGGAGACACACCCATTCGCGATCTCAATCCGCCCAAGGACCTCAGCAAAGCCGAACGCGATCGCCAGATGCAGACGCTCGCCAAGTTGAATCAGGAATTCCGTGAGGAGTACGCGCTCAATAGCGACATCGCGGCAAGGTTGAAAGCCTACGAACTCGCAGCCAGGATGCAGGTCTCCGCGCCCCCGCTGGTTAATTTCGACGATGAACCCAAGAGCACCCTCGACCTTTACGGCATCGGCGAAAAGGAGACCGCCGACTTCGGCCGCCAACTCCTGCTGGCGCGCCGCATGGTGGAAAAGGGCGTTCGCTTCATCCAGATCTGTCACGCCGGTGGCGGCAACGGGTCCTGGGATGCGCACGTCGACATGGCCACTCACGAGCCGCTCTGCCGCGCGACCGACAAGCCCATCGCTGGACTGATCAAGGACCTCAAGGGCCGGGGAATGCTGGATGGCACAATGGTCGTGTGGACGACAGAATTCGGCCGCACGCCGTGGTCGCAGCATGATGACAAGGGTCGCGACCATAACGCCATGGGCTACACCTCGTGGTTTGCGGGAGGGGGGATTAAGGGAGGCACGGTTCACGGAGCCACGGATGAGGTCGGTTATAAGGCGGTCGAAAACCGCCATTACTGCAGTGATATTCACGCGACGATTGTCAATCAAATGGGTCTTGACTACACCAAGATGGATTACCGGTTCAACGGGCGGAATTTCCACTTGATTGAAGAAGGTGATGGACCGATCCGGCAGATTCTTGCATAATGGGCCGATCTGCCGGACTGGCAAGTGCTGTGATATGCTTCGCTCATCAGGGATGTCCCCATGCCGGGCAAAGCAACTCACGTTTTTCAAACTTACGCGATCTCAAAAGTGGTCGAATTAGCGCCTCACTCCTCCGCGTTCAAGTCTCACGTCCACCGGATCATTACCAGCCCTGCATTTAAAGGTAGCCGCCGCAGCCAGCAATTCCTTCAATTCGTCGTCGAAAATGCTCTTGACGGTCACTTTAGCGATCTGAAAGAACGCAATCTCGGTATCAAATTATTCGATCGTCCGCCTTCCTACAACACCGCTGACGATGCCATTGTCCGGGTTACGGCCTGTGACGTCCGCAAGCGGCTTTTGCAGTATTATGCAGAAGTCGATTCGGGTTCGGAGTTCCGCATCGACCTTCCACCAGGATCGTATATCCCGGAATTCCAGAGAATACCGGCGTCTGAGGTGCGTCCCTCTCCGGAAGCCGCCGAGCCTTTTGTCCTGCCTCCAGTCAGCGAGCAAAAGCCGCTGCGCACCGAAATTGTGCCACGCAAATCCGCGAGGACGCTCCTCTGGTGTATCGTCGCGTCGGCCTGCGTTAGTGTCCTCGTCTGGCTGTGGGCAACTCATCGTCTGACCACCGCCGGGCCCTCCGCTGAACGCCTCCTGCCATGGTCTGCGCTGTTCCAATCCAATCGCCACACGCATCTCGTCTTCTGCGATCCCGAAATTGTGACGATTCAGAAGGTGTCGGGCTTTAATTTGTCCGTATCGGATTACGCCAACCAGAACTACTGGCCAACACCGCTTCCCCCGAAACCCGAACTGCAGTGGATCCGGCAGTCCGGAGCTTTCCGAGGCGCAACCGTGGCTGCCGTCGACGCCGCTGTTCTATTGCGGATCTCGAGTCTCGGCGTCCCCGTTGCCGCGCGGGACATGGAAGTCCACACGGCGCGAAGTTTGCACCTGGCGGATTTCAAGACCGAAGATAACTTCGTCATCCTGGGGAGCCCGCGTTCCAATCCTTGGGTCGGTCTGTTCCAGAACCAGCTGGATTTCAGTTTCGAGTTCGACGAAGCGCGGAAGCAGGAGTTCATTCGCAACAAGCGCCCCCGGAAAGAAGAGTCTTCCACGTATGTCCCGACGGCGGGAGGATGGGACACGGGTCAAGCCTATTCGATCGTGGCGTTGGTCGGCAATCCCAATCAGACCGGCCAGGTCCTTCTGATTGCAGGGTCGAACGCAGAAGCTACCGAGGCGGCGGGCAAACTGGCCACAAATGTCACACTCCTGGCTCAGACCCTGAAGAACCACGGCATTGATCCAACGGGCCCCACTCGTCACTTCGAGATTCTTTTGCAAGTATCGACGTTAGCCGGTTCCTTCAACACGTTCGACGTCATCGCGTTTCACGTCCTTCCTGACAAAGGTTAGAACCGATTTTCTAACGTATGCATAACGCATTGAAAACGCCTTATATATGGCCGCCGAACGTATAACCTTGCTGACGGCATCGCAAGTGAAGTATCGTCAGGAAACACAAACCCCGTAGGAGTCATTCGGAGATGAATCGCAGAAAGTTCTTCGAGGCAGGGCTGGGATCGATCCCCCTCATCCCCGTCGCCGCTGCCCAGGAGGTCGCACAAAGGTCAAACGGGCTCCCGCCACTCACGGTCAAAGATGTCAAGATAATCACCACGAGCGGAGGCCGCAACTATCGATGGATCTTTCTGAAAGTCATCACCAGCGAGCCGGGTCTCTATGGGATCGGGTCGGCCAACAATAACTACGAAACCATGGCCGTCGTCGCGGCACTCGAACAGCACCTCAAGCCCTGGCTGATCGGCAAGGATCCCGACCGGATCGAAGATCTCTGGCAATCCGCCCAGATGCGCACTTACTGGAGAAACGGTCCGGTAAATAACAACGTGCTCTCCGCGATGGACATGGCCCTCTGGGACATCAAAGGGAAACGGGCAGGGATGCCGGTCTATGAAATGCTGGGGGGCAAAGCCCACGACGCCGTTCCCGTATACGATCATCAGGGCGGCAAGACCAAAGAGGAATGCCTCGACACCCTGCAAAAGTCGCTCGCCAACGGCTTCCGCCACGTCCGCATTCAATATGGGGAAGGCGGCTACGGCGGCGGCGGATTCGTTCCGGCGGGGCAGGGTAGCCGCCCCGAAACGGGCTACCAGGGGCCGGCTTGGGATGAGGAATTGTATGTCGATACGATTCCCCCCGTCTTCGACTACCTTCGGTCTAAGGCCGGATTCGGTCCCAAATTGCTGCACGACGTCCACTCGCATATGACTGGAATGAACGCGGTCGAACTGGCGCGCCGTTTGCAGCCCTACCAGATGTTCTTCGTCGAGGACATCCTGCCGCCTGAACAGCTTTCCTACTATCGCAACATTCGCCAGATCTGTTCTACTCCGCAGGCTGTCGGCGAGGTCTTTTCCCATCCTTACGAAGTCATCCCATTGGTCACCGATCGCCTCATCGACTTCATGCGGTGCCGCGTCGCCGCCACCGGCGGTATCACACCCCTCCGCAAACTCGTCACACTCGGCGAGATTTTCGGCGTGAAGACCGCCTTCCAGGAAGGCGGCGAAAACGATCCCGTCAACCAGATCGCCAGCTACCATATCGACATTTCGAGTTCGAATTTCGGCATCCAGGAGGAAAATCATTTCCCGCCCGTCGTACACGAAATGTTTCCAGGCATGGGAGAAATTCGCAAAGGCTATCTGTACGGTAGCGGAAAGCCCGGCCTCGGACTCGACATCAACGAGGAGTTGACGGCAAAATATCCGCTGGGTCCCATTCGCAACGGAGGGGCCTACAAGACGGATCGCACCATGGATGGCGGAGTCGTCAAGCCATGAAAACAGCAACTGCGCTACTCTTCGGATCTCTTCTGGCGGCGAATCTGCTCGGTCAGTCAAACGCCGAGCTCTTTACGCAGCGCCTTCAGCCGGTATTCGCGAAGAACTGTGCCGCTTGCCACATGGGCGGCAACGCGTCCGGTGGCCTCCGCCTGGATAGTTTCGACGCCGTTCTTTCAGGCGGCAAACACGGCACCGCGATCGCACCCGGCGATGCCACGAGCTCCCTTCTCCTCCAATATGTACGCGGCGAACGCAGTCCCCGGATGCCGATGGGCGGCGCGCTCGACGCCGATACCGTCAAACTCCTCGCGGAAACTGTCACTCAAATGAAGCCGGCGGCCCAAACGAAAAAAAGCAGTCCCTATCTCGATTGGCTTCTTCACAAACCCTCCGAACCCGCTCCTCCCGCGGTAAAGGATGCACGCTGGGTAAAGAATCCGATCGATCAGTTCATCCTGGCGAAGCTCGAAGCCCAAGGACTCGAGCCTGCGCCGCCCGCCACCAAACGCGCCCTCCTGCGCCGTGTCTATTTCGACTTGATCGGCCTCCCGCCAACGCCCGCCGAAATCGATGCATTCGAAAGTGACTTGACGCCCGATGCCTATGAGAAGGTCGTCGACAAGCTACTGGCCGATCCTCGTTACGGCGAGCGCTGGGGCCGGCATTGGCTGGATCTCGCCCGCTTCGCCGAGTCCGACGGGTTCGCTATCGATGGCGAGCGCCCGACCGCCTGGCGTTATCGCGATTATGTGATTCGCTCTTTCAACAAGGACAGACCCTACGACACCTTCATCAAGGAACAAATCGCGGGCGATGAAATGCAAGGCGCCAACCGGTCGGAACGCCTGGTGGCACTCGGTTTCCTGCGCATGGGAACCTGGGAAGCCGATGCCAACTTCAAAACGCAATTGCGGCAGGATGTTCTGAATGATATCACCACCACGGTTGGCCAGGTCTTTCTTGGGTTTACCGTAGGCTGTGCGCGTTGTCACGACCACAAGTACGATCCGATCCCGCAGCGCGATTTCTACCGGCTGCAAGCCTTCTTTGCTCCCATGCGCGTCGAGGATCGGCCTGCACCATTCGCCGATCCCGAACATCCCAAGCTGATGAAAGCGAATCAGCGCAAGTACGAGGATGAATCCGAAGATGCCAATGACGCGCTAAAAAAAGTCGAAGAGCGGCTCAAGGATAAATTCGCCGGCGTCCACAAATCGCAGCCCGAGACTAAAAAGGGCGGCGATTTCATGAAGGCGCTCAAGGACGCGAAAGATCCAACATTCTCCGCAGCAGAACGCCAGGAATGGAACGACGCCCGCGATAACGCACGCAAGCTGACCGAAATGGCCGCGCGCTATCGCCCCATGGCGTATTCGGTTTCCGACGTCGTTCCGCCGCAGGTTCCCACGCTTTCCGATACCTATGTTCTGGCCGGCGGCGAGTTGGCGAATAAAGGCGATAAAGTCGAGCCTGGTTTTCTGCAAGCGGTCGTTGGCAAGGACGAACCCGCGAAAATCCCGTTTGCCGGCGGCAGTTCCGGACGGCGCACCGCACTCGCGGAATGGATCGCTTCTCCCGGCAATCCGCTCACTGCCCGCGTCATCGTCAATCGCCTCTGGCAGCACCATTTCGGCGAAGGAATCGTGCGCACCCCGAGCGACTTCGGCATCAACGGCGACCGCCCCTCTCACCCCGAACTGCTCGATTGGCTGGCCACCCAACTGGTCGCGCAACATTGGAGTCTCAAGGCCGTGCACCGGCTGATGCTTACATCCAACGCCTATCGCCAATCGACCGAGAATCCGAATTATGAGAAATATGCCCAGGCCGATCCGAAGAATCAGTTGCTCTGGCGTATGAACTGGATCCGGCTCGAAGGCGAAACCATTCGCGACTCCGTACTCGCGATCAGTGGTGAGCTGCAAACTTCAGACGGCGGTCCCGGCGTGTTCGTCAGCGTGCCGTCGGACGTGGCCGAAGGTTTCGAGTTCTTCAAGTGGTTCCCGTCTTCCGAGAAAGATCAGGCGCGACGCACCATCTACACGTTCCAGCGCCGATCCGTGATGAACCCCATGATCGAAGTCTTCGACGGCGCCAATATGAGCGAAGTCTGTTCACGCCGCAGCACGACCGTCGTGCCAACCCAAGCCTTCGCGCTCATGAACAGCCCCTTCATGAACGACCAAGCCAAACACTTCGCCGATCGGGTGATCGAGTTCGCGGGTGATGACAGGAAGAAAGAAGTAGATAAGGCTTTCCTCTTGGCCCTCGGACGCCCGCCGTCGTCCGCGGAACGCGAGAAGGCCGTCCAGTTATTCACCGCGGCTCCCGCTCGCGACGCGCTCGCGCGCCTCGGCCTCGTACTGTTCAATCTCAACGAGTTTCTTTATCTGGAGTAATCATGAATCCCGATTTTGCGAGACGCAGTTTTATCTATCAGAGCCTCACCGGAGTCGGTGGAATCGCATTGCTCAATCTCTTGAACGGAGATCTGCAAGGCTCGACCAATCCGCTCGCTCCGAAGGTGCCGCACCATCCGCCGAAGGCCAAATCCTGCATCTTCCTGACCATGCTCGGCGGTGTCAGCCAGATGGACACCTTTGATCCGAAAACCGGTCTCGATAAATTCGACAACACCGTGATGGATTGGAGCAAGGAGAAGAACACCGATCAGCCGAATCTTTTTGCCAAGCCGCGACTGATCCTGAAGAGCGCGTTTTCCTTCAAGAAGTACGGCCAGTGCGGAATGGGCGTCTCCAGCCTGTTTCCTCATCTCGCGACCTGTGTCGACGATATGGCCTTTGTCCGGTCGATCCAGACTGAAAACGGAAATCATCCCGCCGCCGTATTCCTGATGAACACCGGCGTCGTGATCCCGGGCAAGCCTTCTATGGGCGCGTGGGTCACTTACGGTCTGGGCACCGAGAACCAGAATCTCCCCGCGTTCGTTGTGCTGCCCGATTTCCGCTCGCTTCCGTTCAGCGGCTCCCAACAATGGGGCCCCGGCTTCTTACCCGCGAGCTATCAGGGGACGGTGTTGCGCTGGAAGGGCGATCCGATTCTCGACCTGAAGCCTCCCGCCGGCGTAGCCCCCGCCGCGCAGTCGAGCGAGATGGACCTGCTTCGCGCGTACAACCAGGAGTATCTGCAGAAACACTTCACCAATCCCGACCTGCAGGGCCGCATGGATTCCTACGAGCTCGCCTATCGCATGCAGTCCGAAGTTCCCGGAACATTGGACATCGCAAACGAGACCGAAGCCACGCGTGAGCTGTACGGATTGAACGATCCCGTCACCGAGTCCTTCGGCAAGCGTTGCATGATGGCCTGCCGGATGGTGGAAAAGGGCGTTCGCTTCATTCAACTCTATACCCCCAGCCAATCGTGGGACGGCCACACGGAGATCGTGAAGAACCACACCAAGAACGCGGCTGAAACCGATAAGCCGATCGCCGCGCTCATCAAAGATCTCAAACGGCGTGGCCTCCTCGACTCAACGCTTTTGGTCTGGATGGGTGAGTTCGGCCGCACCCCCGACAATCCCGCGGATCTCCGGGACAAGGCGGGCCGCGACCATAACACCCGCGCCATGACTATCTGGTTTGCCGGCGGCGGCACTAAACCCGGAGCGCTCGTGGGCGCCACCGATGACCTCGGGTTCAAGGCCATCGAAAACATCTACCGTATGCGCGATGTCCACGCCACGGTTCTGCACCTGATGGGACTCAACGACGTGCGCCTGACTTACTACAGCGCCGGACGGAATCAGCGCCTGACCGACACCGGTGGGAGAGTGATTCGAGAGGCATTGGCATGACGCTCCGGCGACTCTCTTTTGGATTCCTTCTGATTGCTCTATACTTCTGTTTGAATGCGGCCTTTGGCGGGTCGGAATATTATCCTCCGCCCGATTCCAATGGCGGATGGAGGTCCCTGACCTCGGAGAGCGCCGAGAAACTCCGCAAGATAGCCGGCATGGACCGCGCCAAACTCGACGAAGCATTCGACGTGGCGCAAGAGACCACCCAAAATGGCGGCCTCGTCGTTGTGCGCCACGGGTATCTCGTCTACGAAAGGTACTTTGGCCGGGCCGCCCGCAACAGCAACCCGGACATGGCGTCGTGCGGAAAGGCCTTCACCAGCATCGCTTGCGGCATTATGCTCAAAGAGAAACACGACCTGATTCCGCAAGGTCTCGATACAAAGGTATTCACCAAAGAGTATCTTCCGGAGGCTTTCCCGCTGGACGACCCGGCCAAAGCGGATATTACGTTAGGCCAATTGCTCGTCATGACGGCCGGTTTCCACGGAGAGGCCAACAAACAAGGCTATACGCACAACCAGGAGGTTAAGCTCGAACCCGTCCCCCAGGATCGTTCACTCGGCATGGACATGAGCGCCATTCGCTACCCATTGTGGTGCAAACCGGGCGAAGGATGGTCTTATTCCTCACCTTCTCCACATATCGCCTCCATCGTTCTCCGTCATCTCGTCGGAATGGATTTGAAGGATTACATCGACCTGAAGCTCGGCAAGCCTATGCAGTGGGGTCCCTGGAATTACTGCCTGTACCGGGGGAACGTTACGCTCCCCCACGCTAACGGAGCCGGCAGCATCGCCCTCCACTCGACCGATACTCTCCGCTTCGCCTATCTGCTCCTGCACCACGGGAAATGGGAGAGCCAGCAACTGGTCCCCGCCGACTACATCGAAAAGTGCAGTCATCCGTCACCCTATAACCCGCATTACCCGTTCAGTTTGCAGTTCGAGGTGAACCAGGACAGCCACGTGCCCAATGCGCCGCGCGACTCGTACTGGAAAACGGGTGCGGGAGGCTTCTCGATCTACATCGTGCCTTCTCTTGATATGGCGATCTACAAACTGGGCGGGAACGACGCAGCTTACAATCCCGCTCTTACGCGCTTACCGCAGCTGGAAGGTTACGACCATTCTCGTGATAACTGGAAACCAACCCGCCGCATTCCAGAGGTTGGCGTTCCCGCTGTTCTGGAACTGGTTTCTGCCGCAGCAAGGTAGGAGTTATCAACGTTACAAACCTTCTTAACCTTGCCTGGGGCCCCGCAACCTCATATTATTAACCGCACGAAGGTCAAGTGACGGGTGGCTTCGGACCTCATACCACAGAATTACAGCCATGATTCGCCACGACTCTTCAACGAGGAAAGGACCAGGTATGTCGAGCAAAAGAATTTGTCTGATCGCCACGCTGCTTTTAGCAACCAATCACTTTGTCTGCGTCGCCCAGGTAGAGCAGGGCGCTATTACCGGATCGGTTACGGACTCAACCGGGTCCTCCGTCCCGGGAGCGAAAGTTACCATCAGGAACCAGGCTACCGCGACACCAGCCGTAACGGAAACGACGGCAGACGGTTACTACAAAGTCCCCTACCTGTTGGCCGGCAAATATACCGTGACCATCGAAAAAGATGGTTTCGAGATGGCCAAAGTTGTCGATGTGCCGGTGCTCGTCGGCCAGAACGCCACCATAAATGTAACCTTAAAACCGGGCAGCGTGCATAACGAGATCACCGTGGAGTCCAACGCCGTAATGATCGACCAGGCCAGTTCCTCGCTCGGCTACGTCACTGGCGTAACGCAGATTCTGGAACTCCCTACCAGTCGTAGCCCGTACGCGATGCTGACCCTGTCGCCCGGGGTGATCCCCGACGGCAACACAGGTACTGGACCGATCGTTAACGGAGGCCGCTCGAACACGACTGCTATCTTGATGGACGGGCAGGATACCCGAAATAACTCGACGCTGGATAATAACTACACTCCGCCCCAGGAGTCCATTCAGGAAATCCGTTTTATCACCAACAGCTTCTCGGCCGAATACGGCCGTTCGAACGGAGGCGTTCTGGCGGCTGCCGGTAAGACCGGCACGAATCTGTTACACGGCAGCGCGTACGACTACCTGCAAAACGACGATCTCAACGCCAACACCTGGTCCAACAACCTCAACAACGTGGCGCGGGGGCGGCAAAGGGTCAACACGTTCGGCGGCTCGCTGTCCGGGCCCGTCTATATTCCCCGCGTGTACAACGGGAAGAACAAGACCTTCTTTTTCGTCAATATGGAATTTCCCGACAACCACGGCGTTTCGACTCCCACGGCAAATGTCCCGACAGACCTACAGAAGAGCGGCAATTTCTCCCAGACATTCACCAGCAGCGGCGCCCTCATCACGATCTTCGATCCTACGACGACGGTGCCGAGTACAACCACGCAGAGCGGCTATATCCGCTCAGTCTTCCCCGGCAATATAATTCCCGCGAGCC
Source organism: Terriglobia bacterium (assembly GCA_963747535.1). Taxonomy (GTDB): domain Bacteria; phylum Acidobacteriota; class Terriglobia; order Bryobacterales; family Bryobacteraceae; genus CAVVFX01. Next base: position 895,579 of record CAVVFX010000017.1, on the reverse strand, counting down.
GCATCGATCCGACCGTAAAGAACATCCTCAGCTACTATCCTGAACCGACTCTCCCGCTTTCTCCCACCTTGGGAATCAACTGGTCGAGGAATTTTGCCTTGACGACGGTTCAGCGAAAGTATTTCACGCGTGTCGATCAGAACTTTGGCTCCAAGAACCGGCTGTTTGTCCGGTACGGTTACCAGCTTTCGCCGCAGACGAGTCCGTATCTCAACAGCCCCTACGCCAGCATCGCCTTCCCCGGAGAAACCACCAATGGCGGTGGAACCCAGCGAACCACCGCTTATATCGCCGGGCTCAGCGACACGCAGACCTTTTCGCCAACGCTGGTCGGCGAATTCCGCTTCGGCTTGGCCCGCTCGCTGATTCAGTTGACACCGCTCAGCGTCGGCTTCAACATCACCACCCTCGGCTTGCCCGAGTATATGAAGGCGGCATCCGGCGGCGCGATCTTCCCGCTGATCTCGATCGCCGGATTAACTGCCATAGGGCCACAACGCGCCTCGTGGGACGTCGACAGCGAAAATACGCCGGAAGCGCAAGCTCACTTCACCTGGCTCAAAGGCGCTCACTCGATCAAGACCGGTGTGGACCTTCTCTGGTGCCAGTTCAACACCTTCCGGCCCGATTATCCTTCGGGCGATTTCTCGTTCAGCGCGGCGTACACGCAAGGCCCGAACCCTTCAACGGCATCTGCAACAGCGGGCTACGGCCTGGCGAGCGCTCTGCTGGGTCAACCGGATGGAGGCAGCTTTACGGTCGGGCCATCCCTTGCCACCTTGCAGAAAAGCTACAACTGGTATCTGCAGGACGATTGGAAGGTCACCCGCACCTTAACCCTGAACCTGGGAGTGCGGTATGAATACCAGACCCCGTGGAAGGACCGCTATTATCACCTCGACTATTTCAGCACCACCACCCCCGACCCGGTTACGGGCACGCCTGGGTCTCTGGTCCAGACAACTCCCTCGCACCCCTATCCCAGCAATTCTTACAAAAATTGGGGACCGCGCGTCGGTCTGGCATGGAGCTTTATGCCGAATACCGTCTTCCGGACGGGTTACGGCCTCTTTTATGCTCCGGGCAGCGGTGGTATCGGATCGAGCCCGGGAGACTTCGGCAGCGGATCGGAAGCGACCACGAATATTTACTTCGGGCAAGCGCCGGCGGCGCCCAGCACGCCGGTTCCAGGCGGAACTCTCGCGAATCCATTTGTCACGGGCTTATTGCCGTACCCCAACGCCTTGGTTGGCAGCAGTATCAGTTCCATCTTCCCGTCGTGGCAGACTCCCATGAACCAGATGTGGAACGCCAACATCCAGCACACCTTTACCAAGAATCTTCTGGTCGAGATGGCTTACGTTGGCAGCCGCGGTGAACACCTTTGGAATAACTACACCTCAGACGCGACCTATCCGCAGGTTCTTGCGCTTGGCACCCAACTCAATAATCTGGTGCCCAATCCGTACTACGGCAAGATCACCAGTGGAAGCCTGAGCGCGGCGACCGTGCGATTGGGAGCGCTGTTCACGCCCTTTCCGCAATATACCGGGGTCACCCAGATTCGTGGTTCGGTGGGCGATTCCGTATATCACGGCATGACGCTGCGTGCTGAGCGATCCTTCTCGCATGGACTGCTTTTCCAGGTCTCTTTTACCGCCGCCAAGCTGATCGATGATGTCAATGAGCGGTTCCTCGGCGGCTCCAATTATGTCGACCCTTACAACCTCAGCTTGTCGAGAGCCATCTCGCCGTGGGACGTATCCCAACGTGTGGTCGCCAATTATGTGTATGCCCTGCCCTTCGGGCACGGACAAAAGTACTTGAACAAAGGAATTTTGAGCTGGATTCTGGGAAACTGGCAGACCACCGGAATTCTCCAGATGCAGACCGGGACCCCGATTTCCATCACGGCAGGCTGCAATTTCGCGGGCGCTCAGGGCTACGGGTGCCAGGCGAACCGTCTGTCGAGTGGAGCACCTACGAACGGCCAGAGCATGGCTGAGTGGTTCAACACGGCCGCGTTCGTCAATCCCGCAGCCTATAGCTTCGGAAGCGATTCCCGTACGGAACCGAGTTTGCGGAACCCGGGTACGATCAACTGGGACACGGCCATGAGCCGCTGGCAGCCCATTCGGGAGCGCATGAGACTGCAATTCCGGGCCGACATGTATAACATCCTGAACCACCCCAATCTGGGTGCGCCCACCGCAAGCGTAACCTCTTCGACGTTCGGCGAGATCCTCACCAAGAGCGGGAACCGTACCATCACGATGTCGCTACGATTGGAGTTTTAGCTGCGTTGTGCCGGCGTCCGGCCTACAGTTGGAGTCGGCGTAACCTTACCAGCTAAAAGCTTGAAGTGGCGGAGGAAGAGGGATTCGAACAACCGCGCCGTATTCAGCACACGTTAGTTATTGGTTTTTCGTAGCTCTCTGAATATGCACCTTCCGAGGAATTTTCGCACGTATTGCACACGCGGAAAATCTCCACAAAACCTGAAGTGGGATCGGAACCGGCGACTTCGGCACAAACATTTTTCGTATCGCGAATCATGCGAATCCCCAGTTCCCGGTTCCCTCCCGTGTGAGCGCAAATGAACGTAGCGTCGGGATGGCGCCTGGCAAGCTCCACCAGATCATTCGGGCTGGACTCGCCCGGTTCATTCCCGCCTGTCTTGAGCCAGCAATGCTGCAGAATGGGAGCTTTCATCGAGACTGCGCGCTCGACAATCGGATCGAGTTCAGCAGCGTTGCATCGCTTGTCGATTTCCAATTCGCCGATGCCGATCATGGGGCCGTCGCGCACGCAGCGATCAAATTCCTGGAGGCTCAAATCGAGATGGCTGGGACTCAAATACACAGATCCGTACGCCCGGTCGGGGAAACGGCGCGCGGCGCGCAACACCCGATCATTCTCTTCGCGAAGTTGATCGGCGGTTGGATGCAAGTTCGCCGAATAGCCTTGCGAGAGTATCAGCCGTTCGATCCCCATGCGGTCGGCCAATCGGACCAGAAACTCGATTCGCTCGCCGGGGACTCGCCCCATATGGCAATGGACGTCCCAGATCCTTAGACCCCCGGTCGGTTCTTGAGCTTGGGTCGTCTTTTCCGCGAGATGGATTAGCGCAGCTCCGCTAGTCGCGCAAATGCCGTTCAGAAAGGTCCGCCGATCAAATAACTTCCGGATCATGATCATGCTCCTTTTGATTTCAGGAACGCGCCGGCAGGATCCGCTGGGAATTGTCCAAGCAGATAGCTTCGCTAACCCACAGCCATACCGCCGCTAGCCTTGGGATCGTTTTTGCGAACGATGAAGGCGAGCAGAAACATTATGCTCGCCGCGATGGTCAGCACCCAGAAAATATCGATGTAAGCGAGTGTCTCTACTTGTCCTCCCATAGCTCGGTAAAGCAGACCGTAGGCCCGCTTGGGCGCGTCGGCAATGCTCGAGCCGGAGTGTACCAGTCGCAGGCTCAAAGCTTTAACCTGGTTCTGAAGAGCCGGATCAAACCGAGTAGTATGCTGCGACAGCACCACCTGGTGAACTTGCTCACGCCGTGCTAACAGTGTCGTGACCATAGAGGTTCCCACACTGCTGCCTATGTTGCGCATGAAGTTGATGATGCCGGCCACGCTATTAGCCTTTTCGGCGGGCATCCCGATATAGCCCGCCATTGTTACCGGAACAAACAGAAGGCCGAGGCCCACGGATTGAATCAGACGCAGCACGGTAGCCGACTGGAAACTGATCAACGTATCGAGCTGCACTGTGGAGACATACATCCCGATCGCCAGTGCCAGCCAGCCCGCAGCGATGATGTATTTGGCTGGATATTTTCCGGCCAGGATGCCCACGATGGGCATGAGCGCTAGTACGACCGCGCCGCCGCCCGACAGAACCAGCCCGGCATTTTCCGCCGTGTATCCCAAGACGGTCTGGAGAAATTGCGGCATCGTCACCAGTGCGCCGAATAGCAGAACGCCGAAAATAAACATCATGAGGTTGGCAGTCGCGAAGTTGAAGTTCTTGAACAGATGCACGTCGATGATGGGTGTCTTATGGCGCCACTCCCAAATAACGAGTCCAACCAGACAGACCACCGAGACGATCACAAGGCGGGTGATAAACGGGGAGCCGAACCAATCGTCTTCCTGTCCCTTATCGAGCACCACTTGAAGGGCTCCCACGCCCAAAGCAAGCAGCGAGATACCAATAAAGTCGACGCTCACGCCTGCCCTCTTCGTTCGCCGCAGGAACGGCGGATCTTCTACCAGACGCATGACCAGGAACATCGCCAGAATTCCTACCGGCAGGTTGATGAAGAAGATCCAGCGCCATGAATAGTTGTCGGTGATCCATCCGCCCAGTGTCGGTCCGATGGTGGGCGCCATGATCGCGGTGATTCCGTAGAGCGCAAACGCGAGGCCCCGCTTCTCCGGCGGGAACGTATCGGCGAGGATGGCCTGCGCCATGGGCTGGAGTCCGCCGCCACCGGCACCTTGGATGACGCGAAAGAGGAGCAGCATGTTCAGGCTAGCGGCGCTGCCGCAGAGGGCCGAAGCCACGGTAAATATGAAAATGCAGACAATGAAGAAGCGTTTTCGGCCGAAGAGGCTGGCCAGCCAGCCGCTGATCGGGAGGACGATGGCATTGGACACCAAATACGACGTGAGCACCCAAGTGCTCTCATCGTTGCTCGAACCGAGGCCCCCCGCCATGTAGGGCAAAGCCACATTGGCGATGCTGGTGTCGAGCACCTCCATGAACGCGGCCATCGCGACCACGACGCCGATGAGCCAGGGATTGAATCTCGGCCGCCAGGGGACCTCTGGCACCGAAAGCACGTCGGCGCTATTTGACATAGACTTTCGGTTCCACTGACATGCCGGGTCTCAGCCGCTGGTCATCGTTTTGGTTGGGATCGATATCTATCCGGACGGGGAGGCGCTGCACTACCTTCACGAAATTTCCAGTGGCATTTTCGGGCGGTAGCAAGCTGAGCAGCGAACCGCTGGCACCACCGATACCGGTGACTCTACCTTTGTATTCACGGCCGTAAGCATCCACACTAAACGTGACTCGCTGGCCCGCTTTCATATGGCGTAACTGGGCTTCCTTGAAATCCGCCGTGATCCAGATGTCATCCAAGGGTATAACCGCCATCAACTCCTGGCCCGGTGAGACATTGCTACCTACCTCCACGCTCTTCTTTTCGATGATGCCGCTCACCGGGGCGACAATCGTGCAGTAGCTGAGGTTGAGTTGAGCCTGTTCGACCAGTGCCCGTCTTTGAGCCACTTGGGCTTCCGCGCTCTTCGCGCGCGCCTGGCTCACGGCAACCTGCTGCGGCGCGGTCAGCGCGGATTCGATTGAGGCATCCGCCTCCGCGATTCGTGCGTTGGCCTGATCGATAGCGCTCTGCGCGACGCGGACATTCTGTTGGGCCTCCGCGACTGCGGCTTGCCGGGCGTCGACGGTCGCCTTTGCGGTATTGGATATGGAGACGGCGGTATCGTATCGCTGCTGGGGAATCTCGTCCTTAGCTATTAAGAGTTTGTAGCGAGCTACATCGTCCGCGGTGTTCTTGTATGTCGACTGAGCCTCGCGGACCTGAGCTTCAGCGGTATCAAGACGCGCTTGCGCTGCGCTCAATTGACGCTGCGCTCCAAGCAGCGCGGCGTCCGTATCGGCCCGGCCAGAACGCGCGTTTTTCAATTGGCTGCTCGTCGTGGTGGAGGTAATCGGGACGTCGATCCGGGAGCTTAAAAAGGCCGCTTCGGCAGCAGCCAAGTCGGCTTGCGCGTTGGCAAGAGCGACTCTGTAGTCCTTGGGATCGATACGGGCCAACACGTCGCCGGCTTTCACGTAACGCTCGTTGTCGACCGGCACATCCAAGACGTATCCGCTGATCCGCGCGCTGATCGCGTTGATGTGTCCATCCACTTCAGCGTCATCAGTAGATTCGTACGCGCTGAAATACCTCCAGGCGTAGAACGAGCCGACGGCCACTGCGCCCAAGGCGACCAGCAGCACAATTGCGCGAACGAGCTTCTTACGCCCGCTACGTGGAACCTTGGGGTGTAACAAATCGGCTGGCCGGGTGCTTCCGGCTTGGCCTTGGGTTGTTTCGACATCAGTCATGACTACTTCACCTCCATGAATTTCTGGATTCGCTGTTCAGTGGACCCCAAGGCGCGCGCGAGTTCGACCTTGGAGAGGTTATGGGCATACAAGGCCCCAATCAAGTTGTCGTTGGCAACGGCAACCGATCCCTGGGCTTGCACAACCTCAATGGTGTCGGCGACTCCGGCCGCGAATCGATCTTGGGCTTGCGTTAGGGTCTGGTTCGCGAGGTCCCAGATTGCTCCTGGCGACTGCTACCTGGTCGGCGGCCGACTGGATGTCAAGCAAAGCCGCCCGGACTTGATAATCGATCTGGCCGCCGAGATCCGCTAACTCATCCTGACGCTGCTTCAACGCCGCCCGGGCTTGAACGATGTCGCCGCTGATTCGCCCACCGTCGAAAATATTGAATTTCGCGAACGCTTGAAAACGTGAACGTTCCGTGGGAATTGTTGAGCGTCGTTCCGACATCGCCATAATCCGCGGCAACGCCCAGGTTCGGGTAGCGCTCGGCGCGTGCAGCACTGACGGAATCCTCGGCGGCGCGCGCGGAGGCTTTGGCGCTTTGGAAATCTGCCCGCTGTTCGTAAGCTATGCGCAGAGCCTCGCCCGGGGTCATCTCAGCCAACGGCGAGTAGGGTTCCGTGTCGGCGATCGAAAACTGTTGGCCCGCCGGTAGGCCGATCACTCGTCCCAAAGCCAGCTTGTCTTTGCCGACCTGATTTTCCTGCGCGATCAGTTGCTGTTGTTCCTGCTGTAGCTCGACGTGCGCGCGAAGTACGTCAATCGCCGCCGTCGTCCCGGCGCGTTTCTGGTCGACGGTGCGGTCGTAGATGGCCTGGTCGGTTTCCACCTGTGCCCGTAAGGCTTGCACCCGGGAAGAACCGGCAATCACGAGCAGGTAGGCGTTGGCCACGGACTGCACCACCAGGTCGCGCGCGTCTTTGAGTGATAGTTGAGCCGCGCGCTCGCCCTCTTGGGCAGCGCGATGGCTCTTGCGGAGGCTGTAATCAAAGACGCTAAAGGAGGCGAAAGCGCGCGCATCAGTATATTGGAATGGGCCGACGATTGCCGGAGTGGAGAAGCCGGGGAGATGAAAGTTGATCCCGCGGGTTGGCAGGTCTATTTGCTCGGCGTTCTCGCTTACTACCCCGGTCACTTGCGGCAGGAGCGCGCTCAAGGACCGCAGTCGCTCACCGCGCGCGGTTTCACGCGCCTGTCCGCTGAGTAGCAGACCGAGGTTAGTTTTTAGGCCGCGATCGATCGCATCATGGAGTGTCAGCGAGAGGGGAGTGGGAGAAGCGACCCCCGTCGGAACGCTGCCTTGAAACTGAATTTGTTGTCCAGAGAGTGCTGAACCGGCGAACAGGGCTACACAAGCGCCGATGACCCAGTAGAGACCAGCGTCCCGGAAGACAAAGTACGGGGCAGCGAATTCTTCCAGCCAGAAGCGAGTCTTGTGGCCAGTGTTGCCCAATCGATCATGCGACGTTGGCACCATCAGTATTTTCATGTTCGTTCTCCTTTGTTTTGGCATCGCAGGCCTTCAATCCCGCCTTAATGCAGCGTCACGCGATCCGCTCACGCGGCGCCTTCACAGCAGTTCGCGGCGGCATGGCACTGTTCATCCGCCAACTGCCGAATGAGGTGCGCCCCCCGGGACCGGCGTATTTCAATCCCAAGCTTTCGCATCTTATAGATCAACGTAGTGCGCGGCAATCCAAGCCGGTTGGCCGCTCCGTCCTGCCCTCCGATCAGCCAGTCGGTTTGCTTCAATGTTTCCAGGATATGTTCCCGATCCGCATCGGCAAGCGTGCGTGAAACGCTCTCCGAGCTCTGCTTCACCGTCTGCTTCAAGTCCAGCGGCAGACGCAGCACCGACCCGGGCGAAAAGAGCATCGCGCGCTCGATGAAATTCTGTAGTTCACGAATATTACCTGGCCAGTCGTGCGCTTGGAGGACCGCTACCACTTCATCGGGAATCGAGTCGATGGTCTTATTGAGACGGGCGGCGAATTTTGCTACGAAGAACTCCGTCAGCGGCAGGATGTCCTGAACGCGTTCACGCAACGGAGGCAGGCAGATGGGAATGACGTTCAACCGGTAGAACAGATCTGCCCGAAACAGCTTCTTGGCCACGAGTTGCCCGAGATCCTGGTTTGTCGCCGCCACCACCCGCACGTTGACCCGGACGGTCTGGGTGCTACCCAAACGCTCGAACTCCCGCTCTTGCAGAGCGCGTAAGAGCTTGGGCTGAAGTTCCAGCGGCATGTCGCCAATCTCGTCCAGAAAGAGCGTGCCCCCATCCGCCATCTGAAATCGCCCCTTGGTTTGTGCGCACGCGCCCGTGAACGCGCCTCTTTCGTGGCCGAACAGTTCGCTCTCCAGCAACGCACTCGGAATCGCCGCGCAGTTAAGGGCCACAAAACGGTGGTTACGGCGAGGGCTAGCCTCATGAATGGCTCGCGCAATCACTTCTTTTCCGGTGCCTGTTTCGCCCTGGATCAGGACAGCGGAGTCCACTGGTGCAACCCTCTCCACTTCTGTCAGCAATGCCCGGAATTTCGGACTGGACCCGATCAAATCTAAAGTAGTCATAGCGTTTCTCCTTTATGAATGCGGATCGTTCCGCGTTTTCTCTGATCAAGCCAGCTGCGCTATTTCCATTGTTTTGTCTCGTGATCCACTCGCGGACGTATGGATCGCAATTCACCAGCGCGATGTCGGCCGCTTCGCACTGAGCGAGAAAATCGATGCCGTCCTGACCTGTCAGAGTCATATCCTTGAGGTCGAGAATGATGCGGCGATCTTTCCCTTCCGCGCCGATTAGCGCTTCCAATTCGGCAATGTTCTCCTTGTCGATCCGGCCGCTTAGGGTAAAGACGACGTCCCCGTTTGCCTTCCTGTGAATTCTTAGCATTGCGTTCCTTGCTGTGTGGAATTGCAAGTCGAGCGCCAACCGGAAATTATTGAAATGAAAGGCGTTGCTGGATCCATAGAATTTGACGAATTTCGTCAATTCACGAATTTCGCAAAAAGATTTCCTGGTAAGGTGCGAATTAGGCCGGAGAGACTAGCTCCTTTTCGAGGGATCTGTCCTCTTGAAGCGATTCTTGTTGATCTTCAGCGACTTGATCTTCGATTCCAGTGTGATCCGGGAATGCCCAGCCTGGCAGCGGCGCCTGACGGCCCGGACACTCGCCCGCCGCATTCGCGCAAGGCCGCCTCAATGACGGCCTTCTCCTCGAGCAGGGAGCCTGTTCAAGAGGCTCGGCTGGACATCGACATCACCGGACGAAGGCCGGCTGGAAAGCCAACTCTCATCGACCGAAAATATCTGTGTTTCGCTCACAATGACGGACCGCTCGATCACGTTCTGTAATTCCCGAATATTACCCGGCCAGGTGTACGATTGCAGCAGATCGAGGCTCTTTTTGTCGACCGCCGTAAAATGCCTGCCTGCTTTCCGTGCATAGCGATTCAGGAAATACGTGACAAGCAACGGGATGTCTTCCCTTCGTTTCCGCAGAGGCGGCAGCTCAACGGGAAAGACGTTCAGCCGGTAAAACAGGTCGCTGCGGAACGTGCCCGATTCGATTGCGGACTCCAGGTCGCGATTGGTGGCGGCGATCACCCGCACATCGGTCCGGATGGATCCGGTTCCTCCGATGCGCTCAAATTCACGCTCCTGAAGAACCCGCAAAAGAGCAATCTGAGTTTCCGCCGGAAGCTCGCCAACTTCGTCGAGGAAGATCGTGCCTTTCTCTGCCAGTTCAAAGCGTCCCAAGCGACGCTGCGTTGCCCCCGTGAAGGCCCCCTTCTCATGGCCAAATAATTCCGACGCAATGAGGTCACGAGGGATCACGGCACAATTCACACTCACAAATGGGTATGAAGAACGCCGTGACCGCCGGTGAATGGCGCGCGCCACCAGTTCCTTACCAGTGCCGGTTTCCCCGGTGATCAGAACGCTGGAGTCGGTTGGCGCGACCTTGGAGATGCGGGAGAGCACCTTCTTGAGCGGCGCAGAACCTCCGACAATCTCCTCGAACATCGATGCCTTGTCAACTTCTTCGCGTAACGCAACGTTTTCTTCCTGGAGCCTTTGCTCGGCTAGCTTACGATCATCGATATCGGTCCCAGCGGCATACCACCGCGTCGTGCGGCCTTCCTCGTCTAACAGAGGGCTCAAGCGGTAGTGGAACCAGCGAAACTGCCCGTCCTTTCTCTTGAGCCGCACTTCGTACTCAAACGGTGATCCGCTTTGGAGTTTTCCGGGAAGGTCCTTTGTCACGATTTCGGCATCCTGCGGATGCAACACGTGCTGCAAGCCGGCGTCCTTCCATTCCTCCAAAGTAATGCCGTGATAGTCCAGCGTCGCCCGATTGGCGTAGATGCGCGCCCCATCGGGCCCCAATTCCCTGATATGGAGCGGCGACAAGTCGAGAAGTTGCCTGGCTTCCCATTCGCTTTGGCGGATCTTCTCTTCCGCCTTCTTGGCGGAGGTGATGTCCGTGACGGCGCCCACCAACTCGAGGTCGCCTGTTTTCAACGCGCGGCCAATAACGTGGACGTGCTTGACTCGGCCATCCGGCATCGACAAACGATGTTCAATATCGAAATCCGTCTTTTTCGTGGTCGCATCGTCGAGGGACTCCCGAACGAAATCCCGATCGTCCGGATGTATGCGCTGAAAAACCAGATCGAATGTGGGCTTAACCGCTCGATCGCATTCAAGGATATTGTAGGTTTCTTCGGACCAGTAGACCTCTCCGTGGGTGGCACTCCAGCCGAAACTGCCGGTTTGGCTGATTCTCTGACCCTGAGCCAGGAAAGCCTCGCTATGCTGTAGCTTCTCATGCGTTTTCTTGCGCTCATCAATATCCGTTATCAAGATATACCAACGGACGATACAGCCTTCTGCGTCTCGCGCTGGCCGGCCGCGTACCACGAACCAGCGGTAGACACCGTCGGCGCCAAGGACCCGGTGTTCAATGTCATACGGATCCCCGGTTTCTATCGAGTGCATCCACCGCGTCACCACCATCTCGCATTCATCCGGATGTAGAAGCGGGCGCCAATCGGCCAGTTGCTCGAGGGTCCAGCCCGTATAGTCCAGGATTCCTTGATTGCCGAATTCGACCTCGCCTCGCGGCGTCATCGTGACGAGGAACCCGGGAACGGAATCGACGATGAGACGAAAATTCTGTCCCTCCCTTTGTAGATCGGAATAGAGACTGGCGTTTTCGAGCGAAATCGCAGCTTGCGAAGCCAGCAACTGCAGAACTGTAACCCGGTCCGGCGTAAAGGCGCCCGCAGTCAGATTGTTCTCCAAATATAGTGCGCCGACCAGCTTCCCCTGCTTGACGATTGGCAGGCAAAGAATGGACCTGGAGTGCTTCTGCCGTACATATTCGTCCTTTGAATACACGTTATCGGCCGAGGCATCATCAAGGAGCACGCCCTCCTGTGTCCGGATCACGTAATGCAGCGCGGATTGCGGGAGATCAGACGGCCCGACAGTTATCTGTCGAACCGTAACCTCGATCCCGGCCGGACCAGTGGTAGCCTCCGCTTCAATCCGAGGCTCGCCACCCCGAAAGAGGATCAGCAGACCTCGCTCAGCCCCGGCATTCTCCATCGCGATTCGGACGAGCTTCTCGATCAGACTGGGTAGGACGATCTCGCTTGAAAGTGCCTGAGACGCTTTCACGACAGTCTCGACATCCAACTGCCCGCTCGGCGGGCCAATGGTGGAAGGGAGCGAGTACGATGCCGCTTGTGCGCGCAACTCTTGTGCCCGCAACTGGGGATATTGCGCTTCGAGTTGTCTTACCTTCCCCGTGGCGCCCCAACGGTCATAGCAATTCCGCGCATCCCGGAGATAGGCGTCGGCGAATGTATCGAGGCCACGCGCGGCATAAAAGCGCCCGGCTACCTCATAGGCGAGCGCCTCATTATGGACAAAGCCGTTCGTGCGCGCCGAACGGATGGCCTGTTCGTAAAGCCGCTCGGCATCCAACTCGCGGCCTTCGATCCGCGCAATCTCCGCCCCCACCAGCGCGGCGCGGTTCTCGAAATTCTCTGGACAGTTGTCCGCCCATATTTGAAGCTGTTTGTAGTGAGCTTCGAGAGCATCGAAATGCTCCCGGCTTTGGTCCGCTGTTTCAGAATCGCAGCACGCAGCATGGGCAAGCGCGCCGTAAAATTCATATTCTGCCACCTCAAAAGCTCGGCGAAGCCAAAAGCAGCGGCCGGGCCCTTAGTGAGGCCTCGACGGCCGAATGATAGTCTGCCGGCAAAGAAGCGCGCCTGCAGCTTTCGGATCCAGTACCAGCACTCGGCCGACGCCATAGCCGGATGACTGGCCAGATGACGCTCGAACGCGATCTCCTCGAATTCTCCATGGTCAAAGGAGCCGAAGGTTGTCGTCAGGCCCCTGAGTGTTCGGATAAACCGTAGCTGCGTGGTGATCATGTCACTCACGAGACCGAACTTCGCCTTCTGCGCGAAGTTAAGACCATCCTCGGCTTCACTTTGCACCTCGACGAGTGGATCTCCCGCCGCGATCAGCAGGCTGTTCAAGGCGACACGGCTGTACCCTGCATATGTGAGGTCGCCGATCTTGTTGGCAATCTCGAAGGCTTGACGCATCACACTACAGCAAGCCGAGACATGTTTCATCCATGGCATGATCATGCCGGCGAAGGTGGCATAGGTCGCAGCCTGGAAGCGCTTCAAGCAACGCTTTTCAACCAGATCACAGCCGAGCCGACCGAATCGAAATGCACTCCTGTAGTCGCCGAACCTATGCCCCGCTATGAAGCCAAGCTGCACATAGTCGAGGCACGAACCGTCGTTGTTACCGTGCTCGATGCTGAGACTAACCGCCCTACAGATGACCAGGGCGAAAAGATTCTTATCCGTAAACAATGCAGGAATCGATACTTTGGTCAGAACATCCATAGTCGCGATAGAAGCGGGGTCGCTCATCAGGGGGAAATCAATAACGTTCTCGATCTCGCGGCTTCCGAGTTGCGACCAGATCAGTTCGTATTCGCTTCGTGCTTGTTCCTCCGTCGGATGGATCGGCCATTCGATACCGAGATGGCGCAGGTATTCGAGGGCGATGGCGACGGCACGGTCGACCTGAAAGAGCGTCATGTAGACATCGATACCCAGGCACGTGGCCATCGCCAGTTCGACGGTATCAGCGGCACGCGATCGAAGCATTTCCACGCGCTCTGCCGCGACGGTCAGCTCGCCAGTCAGGAACTCGCATTCGGCCCGATGCAATTCCAGTTGAAAGATAAGATCGTGGCGGTGCTCCCAACATTCATTCGTCAAAAGTGCTGCGCCAGCGATGGAATACTGAAGGGCTGAGGCGTAGGCCGTAGAAGCCTTGGCCCGCTTGCCCGCGACGAGGTTGAGCTCAGCCACCTGGAAGCGCTCATCTTCCGAAGTGATGAGCCCGGCTCCACGGTTAAACTGATTGACGATCTCGAATATCGCCTCCTCACGCTTTTCAGGCGGAGTGTGCGCATGGAGCAATCTCCCTATTCGTAGATGAGCCTCGGCGCGCGCTTCTTCCGCAATGAGCGAATAGGCCGCTTCCTGTACGCGGTCGTGCGCAAACCGCCAGGAGTCCTCCGAGCGGACGATCAGCTCCAGTTGGAGAGCTTCCCATAGTGCTGCTTCGGTCTCTTGTTCGGACGTCTCAAGAACAGCAGAAAGTGTGGCGGCTTCGGCGCTATTTCCAATGCAGGCGAGTTGCTGGAGCGCCTTTTGAGTTGCACCTGGAAGTCGGTTCAGCTTGTTAACCATCAGGTCCACAACATTGTCGGTATAGTCCCTTAGCGCGAATGGCATCCAGATCCCAGCACCATCGGGCATGTGCATGCTCGAAAGCTAATCAGTGCCTCTTCAACCAGGGCGTGGATAAACTGAATGGCAAAAAAAGGATTGCCGGCAGTTTTCTCGTGGATGAGTTGCGCCAGCGGCACTGCGCGTTGCGGCTCACAATGAAGGGTGTCTTCAATCAAGTGTGTCAGGTCGCCGGAGCCCAGCGGCGTCAGACGGATCTCCTCGACTGGTCCTCCGGCTTGACGGATTGCCGACAGCTTTCGCGTCAGCGGGTGCGCCAGGTCGACCTCGTTGTCTCGATAAGCGCCGACCACCAGCAGGTGTGCCAGATCGTCGCTGGACCAGCAAGTCCTCCAGAAAGTCGAGTGTTGCCGCATCAAGCCACTGCAGATCGTCGAGAAACAGCGCCAGCGGATGTTCAGGGCGCGCGAAAACGCCGATCAACCGCCGAAATGCAAGGTGCGAGCGAGCCTTCGCTTCTTGAGGCGGTAGAGGGGCAACAGGTGGCTGTTCTCCTATGATTAATTTCAATTCCGGAACGAGATCCACAAGCAGGGAGCCATTCGGACTTAACGCCTGACGAAGATCGTTCCGCCATTTGCTCAGCTCGGCTTCAGGCTTACTCAAAAGGGGGCGGATAAGGCTCTGAAAGGCCTGCGCTACCGTGGCATACGGTATGTCGCGCTTGTACTGATCGAACTTGCCGGATGCAAATAAGCCACGGGGCGGAACAAGGCATTTGTGAAGCTCATTGACGACAGCGGATTTGCCAACGCCAGAGTATCCGGAGACAAGAACCAGCTCCGGCCTTCCGCCGGCAACCACACGATCGAACGCCGCAAGAAGAGTATCAACCTCCCGCTCCCTGCCGTACAGTTTCTCTGGTATCAGCAACCGGTCCGACAAATCGTCCGCGCCCAGAGGGAATGAATCGATGCGGCCATGCGTCTGCCACTCGACGAGGCACCGCCGAAGATCGGCTACCAGACCCGCGGCGGTCTGGTACCGGTCTTCCGCGTTTTTGGCAAGGAGCCTCATGATGATGGCGGACAGCGGCTCGGGAACCTCGCGGCGATCCGCGGGCGCTACCGGTTGACGTGCGATGTGGCAGTGGACCCATTCCAAAGGGTCGGCGGCAGCAAACGGGAGCCGCCCGTAAGCATCTGGTACAAGGTGACGCCCAAAGAGTAGAGATCGCTGCGGGTATCAATCGATCGATTCATGCGCCCGGTCTGTTCCGGAGACATGTAGGCGAGAGTGCCCGCAACGACCTCGGGCGGCGCGGGCGCTTGCCGCTCGCGTGGCAGCCGGGACGCGATGCCAAAGCCGGTGAGCCAGACATGACTGGAGTCGTCGACGAGCACGTTCTCGGGCTTGACGTCTTTGTGGATCAGACCTTGCTGGTGGGCGTGGCCGAGCGCCGCTGCCAGATTAATGGCAGAGCGTAGAAGGCGCTCCAGATCGAGAGGCTGCTCCCTCTCCCGCTCAAGAACGCGGTCGAGGGGCTCACCGCCCGGGTCGGAGAGAACCAGAATTGGCCGCCCTTCGTGACGCCTGAGCGCCAGCGGCTTGGCCGCCCACGCGGGCTCAAGTTCGGCCGGCGAGCGAAAATTCGTGTTCAAGGCGTCGCAGACTCTGGGGCAACGGTTGTTCCGCGGTCGGAGCGACGATCAGAAGGGGCATTGGATTGCCGCTGTTCCCGGGCGCGGTACAGCGTGAATTCCGCGCCATCGAGAATTGGCTCCAACAGGTACTCAGAAGGTGCTGACATTGAGAGCGTCCACTTGAGTCCCTTCAGAACGTAAACCGGCCGGCCAGTTGAATCTGGCGCCCGGTGCCGGCGGTGGTCAGGATTTGGCCTGCGTTGGCGGCGAAATCGCCCGCCGCATCCTTGAAGACGGCATCCCCGTTACCACCCAAGCTAAGCGGATTTTGTGTATTGCTCGGAACTCCAAAATTTGGATGATTGAACAGGTTATACGCTTCCACCCCAACCGTAATCTTCCGTCGTTCAGTGATCGCAAAATCTTTGTGCAGCGCTGGGTCAAATTGCGCGAACCCCGGCCCCCGCAGGATATTTCGTCCGGCATTGCCGAACTCACCAGCAGGCGGAACCGCGAAAGCACTCGCATTAAACCAACATGACGGAGTACCGACTCTGGCCCCATTCGGACAAACACCCGTGTAAGGGTCGCCAACCAGGTTCGGACGTTCCGGAATCAGCAGCGATTGCATATCGGCATTGTCGAAGTCGAGCACCGGGGTAAACGGGAGGCCGCTATGAACGCTGGCCACAGCCGATACCTGCCAACCGCTCAGAAGACGTCCGCTTCCTGGCAGATCGTAAACGACGTTTGCCACGAAATTATCCCGAACGTCGAAGTCTGACAGGCCTCTGCTCCCCTTTCGATCAAAAATGTTCTGAGATGAGGGGGGATCGTTCACAGATTCCCCGGGAAAATCCACCGAAGCATCATCCACGGAATGGGCTAATGTATACGACGCCTGCCAGAAAAGGTTGTGTGCATAGCGTTTCGAAACGGACACCTGAAAAGAGTTATAGAAGGATTGCGCGTCAGTCAACTCCGCTATTAGAGGTGATGTCAAGTTCGGATTGTAGCGCTGGCCTGACGCCGGCTCAAAGGGGTTCTCCTCGGCTTGGCGGGTGAGGTGATTGCCGTGCGTGCCAAAGTATCCCGCGCTGAAGATCACGCCCCGCGCGAGTTCCCGTTCCACATTGAGGTTATATTCCAGCGCGTATGGAAACTTCGGACAGTAGGTTGCCGCGAAAGCGTCCAGCGGCTGGGTCAGGGCAGCATTTTGTGGGTTTAGAAATTGAGGGAAAACGAATTCCTCCAGACCGAAGAATGGCGGTAGCGCCCGGTCGATACCGAACACGATTGCCGGAAGCTGGTCGCGAAAGATGCCGAATCCACTCCGCACTACAGTTTTGCCGTCGCCCAAGACGTTCCATGCAAAGCCCGCCTGGGGCGACAAAAGATCGAGCGGTGTCCCGGCAAATAGCTTGCCGACAACTGGCGCGGAATCCGTCGCCGGGTTTCTAAAAGCTGACTCGCGCCCGAATGCCTCGGTCGGATTGGAGTAGAAATCGTAGCGCAACCCGACATTTACGGTGAAGCGGCTGTTCACGCGCACGAAGTCCTGTGCAAAACCAGACGCGATATTTTCACGGTATCCGCGGTCAGAATTGGCGTTGGAGGGATTGACCCCCACGTACGACAGGGGCAAACCCTTAAGGAAGAATTCAAGAGCAGGGTTGACGCTCGATACCTGCAGCCCGAAGGAAGTGAGATCCTGGAAGCTATACAATCCGTTAACACCGAAATCAAACGGCCCGTTGTATTGGAGCCTGCGAAACTCCATGCCGAATTTCAAAGTGTGACGATCAATTGTCCGCGACAGCTGGTCCTGAACCTGATAAACGGTCGAAAAATCGCCTAAAGGAAATCCCGGGAAGTTGCCGATCAGGCTCATACCCGTAACATCGATCATTCCGAACGGCCGGCCAGGAACCAAAGAAATAGACAGACCCGGATGCGTATTATCGATCGAAGAAGATGCAGTTGTCCGGTTGATGGCGACGCGCAACTCATTGATCCATTCGGGTCCGAATGTCGTGCGGTCCTGAACGGTGGCATACTGATTCCGCGCCAGGTGAAAAGCCGGGAATCCCGGCGCATAGCTGCCCGGCGGCGTGCCGACGTATGGAACCAGAGAAGAACTGTCGTCTATGGTGTAGCGCGCGAATAGCGAATGGGTACTGGAGAAGTTGTGGTCGATGCGAACCATTCCGTGGTCCTCACGGGTGGTGCCCTTGTTAGCAGTGATCAGTTCGCCGGTTCCGTCCCCATTGTCTGGCCCGTTTGAAGGAGGCAGCAGATTGAGAAACGGTTGTATCTGGGGATTAATCGGAATGGCAACACATCCGCTCGGCGTGGCGTTAGTGCAGGCTGCCGGGTTATTCGCGGAGGGTAGCAATCCTTGATGGGTGAGGGCATCGGGTACCGTGGCAATTGCCGTGGATGCCTGCACTTGGCGAAACCCCTCATAGTTGACAAAGAAAAACGTGTGATCACGCTTCAGTGGCCCTCCGATTCCGGCGCCGAACTGATTGCGGACGAATTGGGGGATCGGATCGGCGCCCAAATCGAAGTAGTTCTTAGCGTCGAGTGACGCACCCCGATACAATTCCCACAAAGATCCGTGAAGTTGGTTACTGCCTGACTTGGTTATCATCTGGATCACGGCGCCACCATGCCCGCCGTACTCCGCATTGACGGTTTGGGTCAAAACACGAACCTCCTCCAACTCATTCAGACCGAGAAAAAAGCCGGAAGCGCCCGCGGGCGAATATCCGAAGACCGGATCGGTCGCATCCATACCGTCGATCAGATCGTTCGTCATATTCGGCCGTATACCATTAATTGACGCTTGCCCGGACTTACCGCTCGAAAGCAACGAAGGAGCACTGCTCGAGTCAGGAGCTACTCCAGGCTCCAGCGTAACGGCGCTAAAAAGATCGCGGTTGTCGAGGGGCAGTTCCGCCAGGCTTTTGTCCGAAAGTGTTCCATTGACAGTCGACGTCGTGCTATCAATTGCGGCAACATTCGCGCTGACGGTCGCTTGCTGTGAGAGGTCGCCTATTGCGAGTTGTGAATTGATCTTCACTTCGGCAGCCGAAGTGATCTCAATCCCTTGGCGAACCTGAGATTGGAATCCTGTCTTCTCTAGGCGAACATCATAGATTCCTGTTGGCAAGCCGGCGAAACGGTATTCGCCGGACGTGTCAGTAACAGCACTTCGTTTCAGTCCGGTACCCTGGTTGACAATCGTAACGCTGACGCCGGGAACCAGGCCGCCACTTGGGTCGGTGATGATGCCGGAAACGGTCGCAAGCTGGGTTTGAGACCATCCACATGCTGAGAAGAGCGCCGCAAATGCTACTGACGGTATGGAACGTCGCCACCATGCGCGCTTCGCGCGTAGAAGCGCCCCAAGACCGTTGTTCGTGACCAGGGCCCCAGTTTCGTCTTTCTTCATGGCTCACCTCAATCTCGGACAAAACGGTCTACCCCGAATCTTTCAGAAAGACCGCCCTCCATCTTTTGCAATCATTCGTCCTCAATGGGCCTTCACAGTAATCTCGCTGATGCCGAGTCGCTACCGACCTGCTTATTCAACGGCCCACTGTGTCACGACACGATCGAACGCCGCAACTAGAGCGTTTACCTCGCGCTTCCTCCCGTACAGTTCCTCCGGTATCAACAATCGGTCCGATGAGTCGTGCGTGCCCAGAGGAAGCGGATCGATGCGGCCATGCGACTGCCATTCAGTCAGGCACCGCCGAAGATCGGCCACCAGACCCGCAGGGGTCCGGTAGCGCTCCTCCGCATTTTTGGCGAGGAGCGAGGTAATCGTGGATAACGGCCCCGGGACCGCCCGAGCGTCCGCGGGTGCTACCGGCTGACGCGGAATGTGGCAGCGGAGCCACTCCGGAGGATCGGCCGCGGCAAACGGGAGCACGCCCGTAAGCATCTGGTACAAGGTGACGCCCAAGGAGTAGATGTCGCTGCAGGTATCCATCGATCGATTCATGCGGCCGGTCTGTTCGGGGGACCTATAGGCGAGTGTGGCTGCAATGATCTCGGCCGGAGCCGGGCGCTCGCGGGGCGGTCGGGACGCGATGCCAAAGCCGGCGAGACATACGTGGCCGGCGTCCCCGCTTAGCTCCAACGCGACGAGCACGTTTTCGGGCTTGACGTCTTCGTGGATCAGACCGTGCTGGTGTACGTGGCCGAGCGCCGCCGCCAGGTTAATGGCAAGGCGTGGAAGACGCGCCGGATCAAGAGGCTGCTCCCTGCTCCGCTCAAGAACGCCGTCGAGAGGCTCACCGCCCAGGTCGGCGAGAACGAGGATTGTCCGTCCTTCGTGACGCGTGAGCGCCAGAGCCTTGGCCGCCCACGCGGGCTCAAATTCGGCTGCCAGCGGGTATTCGTGCTCAAGGCGTCGCAGACTCTGAGGCAACGGTTGTTCCGCGGTGGGAGCTACCGCCAGAAGAGGCGATGAGTTGCCGTGCTGTCTTGCGCGGTAAGGCGTGAATTCCGCGCTATCGCGGATTGGTCCCAACACAAACTCAGAAGAAGCTGCCATTGAGAGTTCCTCATCGCCAGGGCTGAACGAAGCCAGATTTTTATTCTGACGAGAAACTAGAAGGAGCACATCCTCTGACCTACGTGCCACTACTGGGGCAAAGCTGAGTTCCGCAACCGACTCTGCCAAAAGAATACCATCGGACCCGGAGACGTGCACCGCCTTGAAGTACTGCATAATACCCCTGAGGCGTCAACTTTCCAGTCGGAGGTCGATGTGTTGATCTCTTGGACTTCGGTGTCCGCGCCGAGAGTGACGTGCGTGTCACCCGGCGCTTGGTTTTCACAAGTTAACCGACGTCGATTATCTCGAGACGGGAGCCCGGCTCGACTTCTGGCCGGGATGTCTCAGCTAAGGCTAAGAGGAGCAATAAGGTGTTAGTCAATTGTAGATGCGGCAGGAATGATGTGGCCTTTGTGCTGAATGCCAGCATCACTCAACCCGAGCATCAGTGCCATCCCGTATTTGTTTTCTGTCACTTTCGCCCACGCAGCTCATCAGCACAACAGCAAGCGCCGACGAATGTACGCCAACGGCAGATTACCCGGGATATCGACGTGGCGACCGGTAGACGTCAATACGCAGTGCTCGGGAGCCTGTGCAACAACCGGGAGGTTGCGCCTGAGAATACCCCGATAGGCGCTCTTCTGTTGCTGTTGTTCGTTAGTGTATAATTTTGTCCATTTCAAGTCTACAATCTCTTCTCGAACCGTCCGGAATCTTAATTATCACCGCGCGCCATAGAACTGAAACGCATGCTGACTGTGCTAATCCAAAAAGCTGACCGCTGATCGCTGACCGCTGAAAGCTCCAGTCCGCAAGATTTCAAGTATCCTTGGCTATTACTAGGTGTGTGGTCGCCGGTCGCAGTCTGGCGTATTCCGTCTTGGGTTTGCGCGAGGATAGCGATGCGGTGTCGGCATGCCGTCACGTTCGACGCCCGTTTTACCTCGCCCGCCATCTGGCTGGCGGCAAAATTCCGCTTGTGACGGCAGTAGTTCCACCCATGCCAGAATGGGGTAGGCCCTCATGAAATCAACCCTCCTCATCGCCGCGGCGTGCTCACTCCTCGTTTCGTGCTCCGAACCGACGTTACCCAAAAAAGAGGAGAAGCCGCCGGAGCCGGTGACCGGACGCCACGCGCTGCAACAAATGTTCGTCGCCGCCCGCACGTGGGCGCAGGACCTGCAGATCGCCAACATGACCAGCATGCACTTCACCCAGGTCAAGGACGCTCCTGGAAAAGCAGGAGGATGGCAGGTCACCTTTGTCTCTCCCAGCCTTCAGCAGTCCCGCACCTACACCTGGGCTGCGGCGGAAATCAGCACGTCCATTCACGAGGGCGTCCGCGACGAACAGCCCCAAGCATGGTCCGGCAGCGGCAAAACCTTTCCTTTCGACGCCGTCAAGATCGATAGCGATGAAGCGTATCAGACCGCGATCACGAAAGATGCCAAATATGCGGGGGAGCACCCGGGCATGGTGATCACCTATCAGCTGACCCTGAACCAGCAAGTTCCTGACGCGGTATGGCGCATCGTCTGGGGCGAGAACGTGGCAACAAGTTCCGATTCCGTACTGGTGGACGCCAGCACCGGTCAATACATGGGAACGCTCCACTAATGGCGCCTGACAAGCCGCTGTGCGCTCTTCTCACCGAGCAGGCGAACCCCCACTCGCGTGGCATCGATGCCTTGCCCACGCTCGAGATGTTGCGTGTCATCAATGATGAAGACCGTAAGGTAGCCGAGTCGATCACGCCGGAGCTGCCGGACATCGCGCGGGCCGTAGATGCCATTGTGGACGCGTTCACGCGCGGTTGCCGGCTGTTCTATATCGGTGCCGGAACCAGCGGACGCCTGGGCGTGCTCGACGCCTCCGAGTGTCCTCCCACCTTCGGTGTGTCGCCCGACCTGGTCCAAGGCATCATCGCGGGTGGCGAATCCGCGCTGTCCCATGCCACCGAAGCCACCGAAGATGACCCGGCCATCGGCGCGCGAGATCTGCTGGCCCACGGGTTCACCGCGGCCGACATCCTGTGCGGAATCGCAGCCAGCGGCCGCACGCCCTATGTTCTGGGCGCAATCGCCGAGGCCAATCGACTGGGCGCGGTGACCATCGGCCTCAGCTGCACACCCGATTCGGAACTGTCGCGCGTGGCCCGGATTGCCGTCACTCCGCTCCCCGGTCCGGAAATTATCGCCGGATCGACACGCCTCAAAGCCGGCACCGCGACCAAACTGGTGCTCAACATGTTGACCACCGGCGCCTTCATCCGGCTGGGCTACGTTTACGGCAACCTCATGGTCAACGTGCAGCCCAAGAATTCCAAACTCGTGGATCGTGCACAACGCATCGTCGCCGGCGCGACCGGCTTATCCTACGATCAGGCAGGCGCGTCGTTACTCGCGGCCGGACGCGATGTCAAAACTGCCATCGTCATGTCGCGGACGGGTTGTTCGTGCGAACAAGCTCGAGGCCGGCTGGCTGCGGCCGGAGGGCGCATCACGCGGGCGCTAGAAACTCCGGAGGAGAAAAATGGATAAGTTCGTTATCGAAGGCGGTCCGCGGCTCGAGGGCGAGATCGCCACCAGCGGATCGAAGAATGCCGCGCTGCCGGCACTGGCCGCGGCCTTGCTCACCGATGGTGAAGTCAAGCTGCGCCGGATTCCGCGCGTGCGCGACATCCGCACTATGCAGCGCCTGCTGGTCGACATCGGCGCGCAGATCGTGATAGAGGACGATTGCGTCGTCCTCAACACGCCGCAAATCGTCTCGCCTGAAGCGCCCTACGAGCTGGTCAAGACGATGCGCGCATCGAGCCTGGTGCTGGGCCCGCTGGTAGCCAGGACCGGCCGCGCCCGCGTGTCCCTCCCCGGCGGTTGCGCCATCGGTGCTCGTCCCATCAACCTCCACATCATGGGACTGGAATCGCTCGGCGCCCGGATCTTCCAGGAGCACGGCTACATCGAGGCCCAGGCGCCCGACGGTCTGAAAGGAGCAGAGGTAAAGTTCGACCGGATCACCGTCACCGGCACCGAGGACCTGATGATGGCTGCGGTCCTGGCGCAAGGCGAGACCGTACTGGAAAATGCGGCCCGCGAGCCCGAGGTTGTCGACCTGGCGGAGATGCTCGTAGCCATGGGCGCCCGGATCGAAGGTGCCGGCACGTCCACGATTCGGATCCAGGGCGTCGCCAAACTCGGCGGCGTAGACCACACCATCATTCCCGATCGCATCGAAGCCGGGACATTCATAGTCGCCGGCGCCATCACCGGCGGCGATCTGCTGATCACCGGTTGCGTGCCGGACCACTTCGCCGCGCTATCCATGAAGCTGAAACAGGCCGGCGTCGACGTCCAGCAGATAGACCCGACTTCCGTTCGCGCAAAGGGAACCGGCAGCCTGCGGTCGGTCGACGTGAAGACCCAGGAGCACCCGGGCTTCGCCACCGATCTGCAGGCGCAATACATGGCGCTGATGACCCAGGCCGAAGGCATCGCGCTCATCACCGAGACCATCTTCGAGAACCGCTTCATGCATGCCCAGGAATTGATGCGGATGGGCGCCAATATCCGCCTCGAAGGAAGTCAGGCGATGGTTGCAGGTAAGAGCCTGCTGACGGGAGCGGGCGTAATCGCATCCGATTTGCGGGCCAGCGCGTCGCTGGTGCTCGCCGCGCTGGTGGCCAGAGGGGAGACCGTCATCGATCGCGTTTATCACATCGATCGCGGCTACGAAAAGATTGAGGAGAAACTGGCCGGGGTTGGGGCGAAGATCCGGCGCGTGGAGTAAAGTGGATAGCCCAAAGTCCAACCCCCGATCTTCCGCGTGGGACGCCAGTCTCTATGAAGGCGGCCACGCGTTCGTCTGGAAATACGGCGCCGCGCTGCTTCCGCTGTTGAACCCGCAGCCGGGCGAACGGATCCTCGACCTCGGCTGCGGCACTGGACAACTCACCGCCGAAATCGCCGCATCCGGCGCCGAAACCCTGGGAGTCGACAGTTCCCCTGACATGATCGGTCAGGCCCGCCAGAACTATCCCAAGCTTAAATTCCAACTGGCCGATGCGCGAACCCTCGCAGTCAGCGAACCTTTTGACGCGGTCTTCTCCAACGCAGCGCTGCACTGGATCCCCGACGCGCGTCCCGTGATTCAGGCGATCTACCGCGCCCTCAAGCCCGGCGGACGCTTCGTCGCCGAATTGGGCGGTAAGGGCAACAACCGTCAGGTGATCGCAGCTATGATGCAAGCCGGCACCGGCGATCCGCTCCGCACCTTCTATTTTCCCAGCGTCAGCGAGTACTCGACCCTCCTCGAATCCGAACGCTTCGAAGTTCGCTTCGCCACTCTATTCGACCGGCCTACCGAACTCGAAGATCCCGTCAGGGGGCTTGAACAATGGCTGCTGATGTTCCAGCAAAAGGCGCTCGATACGATCCCTTCCGATCGACGCCGTGCCGCTATCTCAAGCGTCGAGGACCGTCTTCGCCCGAGTCTCTTCTACGATGGTAAGTGGCACATTGACTACCGCCGATTGCGTATCGTGGCCGTCCGGCTTTAATATAGTTATTTACTTATGGTAAAGTAAGCTTTACATTAAGTCCGACATACCATACAATTAATCCAGACTACCGGTGAAAAATCGTATCAAGGTTCTACGCGCGGAGAACGACTGGTCCCAGGCCCGACTCGCCCACGAACTAGGTGTGTCGCGGCAAACCATCAACACCATCGAGACCTGTAAATATGACCCCAGCTTACCGCTGGCCTTCGATATCGCTCGCGTCTTCGCGAAGAGAATCGACGAGATCTTCTTCCCCGAACCGCTCGCCGGGAAGGTGGCTCCCCAACCCGAACATTCTGCGGAACTCGATATAAGTCTGATTTGATCCAAGCGTGGCGTAGACCATCGCCTTCCGTGGTCTGCCGAACTGTGCAGAAAAGGGCTGATCCTTCATTTGCCCCACATGATCCGATCGAATATCGCGCGAAGCCGCTCCCCTTTAGACGGATTGATCATCTCCACAAACCCCACCCGCCCATCCAAGTGCGCCCGAAAATCAGCGATGCCTTCGCGGTTCTGACTTTCCGGACCCGACCGCGCGCAGTTCGTCAGTATGGCCTTCAGAAGATCGAAATCAGCCCGCATAACGTTCGCTTTTTGGTTGGCAACCAGGCCTGCCAGATGTTGCCGCACGCCCTGGCGCATGATGCGCGTCTTGCGGTGATGCACGCTGAAACCCTCTTCGTGCAGAATGGCGGCGACGTGGGTCGAGAACCTCCGCACGCATCGCTCAAATTCTTCGCCGCCGGAGAACGCGAGATCATCCGCGTATCGCGTGTAAACGGCGCCCGCGGCTTTCGCCAGACCGGTCAGGCGGCAATCGACGCGATACGCGCAAAAATTAGCCAGCGCCGGCGACGTCGGAGCGCCTTGGGGAAGGTGGGGTTGGCGATACAGAGCCCATGCCTCCCTGAGTTGACGCGGATCGAACTCCAACGCCGGCTCGCGCCATACATCGCGCGGCGTAAGATTGGTGCAAACGCCCCCGAGCGCATCGGCCAGTGCTTCGGGATATCCTACCGTGCGAAAGAACGCCTGAATCCGCGCGCCGGAAATCGAGGGAAAAAAATTCTCGAGGTCCATTCTGAGAAGTACTCGCTGGCCCCCATGAGGAGTGACAAATGTCTTAATAGAACGGCCTCTACAGAATCCATGCGCCGCTGGATGGGACGGGATCTGGTCCAGTATCCGGTTGAGAATCTGCTGCTGTATCGTCTTCAGCCTCGGCTTGGGCGCCTCGATCAAGCGCACGCCGCCGGATCCCTTTGCGCGAACCCGGTAATGATAATGCCGCAGTCTGGGACCGGTTTTCGCGCCGTACGCGAGTCCTTTCAGGTCCGCGAACCAATCCAGTTCGCCGGTTGTGACCGCCAGCCATTCCGCCAGTTCTCCAGCCGATGCAAGCGGCGGAACAGCCCAGCGGGCAGCCGTTCTGACCGGTTGCATTTGCAGCGCGTCGGTCCAACGTTCGACCACCCTGATTCTGTGAGGATACTTCTCCAAAGCCTCGGCCAGGCCCCGATCCTCTCTCAGGAACTGAATCACGTCGCGATGTCGGGGACGTGTTCGTCCCTCGAATTCGGCGACATATCGACGGGCGAGGTGTCCCAGCCAACGCCAACGCCGGCCAAGCGTACGGCTGGCGCGAGCGGTCACCCCCTCGACGGTTTGTTCGCCGGCGAGAAGGGCACTGGCGAGCGTGTCTAACAGCAACGAATCTTGCATCGCAAAAAAGGCTGCGGAATGCTCCAACGAGTCTCACTTTGCGTGAGCAGTTCTGCGACTCAGCAGTTAAGCTCACGCGACGAATGTGGAGTTTGTCACGATTCCCCGGGGTAACCCCGGAGAGGCCCAATCGAACCAAGGGCTCGATCCAGCCAAGCTTGGAGCATTCCGCCGCCGAGGGCATCATAGCAGCCCTCCGCGGGCAAGTGAAATTGTGGGGCGGACAATCTTGGCCGCAGCCGCCATTCAGGCGCCTCTTCCCGCCCGCGAAGGAATCCTCGACCTTGCTGTTACTCTTGCAAATACCTCTGAAAGTCCGTCACACGATCCGCTCGTTCACCGGATCCCAACGCACCTTGCGTTCCTGCCGGTACGCCTCTACCGACATCACCACTGTCACGGCCTCCTGCCACGCGCGATCGATCCCGCACCGGGGCGTTTCGCCCGAACGAATGCAGTCGATGAAATTGCGCATGTGCGTGGTGACCTCGATCTCGCCTTTCTTCATCGAGTAATCCGCAGGTACTGGAATATCCAGCGGCTGCAGGCCCACCGACTGCGCCATTTTGCGAGTTGCAGCGGCCTTCTTGCCATAATCGGGTTTCCATTCGGCACCGTACAGCCGGCACCAATCCGTGTGGACTTCTATGCTTGCGTCGCGTCCGCAGATAAAGGTATTGGTCCCATGATGGCGGTTATGGAACGTGCAGGCAAACGTGACGTTCATGTCCTTTTTGGGGTACTCCATCATCACGTGCCACTGGTCCGGAACCTCGCGATCTTCTTTCCAGAAGTACAAACCGCCCATCGTCTGGACCGCTTCCGGGATACCCATCCCGACGATCATATTGACCCCGTCCCACTGGTGACTCATCAGATCACCCGCGATACCGGTGCCGTAATCCCACCAGCAGCGCCAGCGGAAAAAGCGTTGCACGTCAAACGGACGCTTGGGCGCGTTCGCGATCCATCGCTCCCAGTCGATGGTTTCCAGGCTGGCGTCTTTAGGCGTTTCGATGATGTTGTAAGCCGTATAGAATTGCCACTCCGGCCACGGATTGGTGCGGTCGATATAGGTGCGGCACAGCGCAACTTTGCCGAGTTGACCGGATTGAAAGATCTCGCGCGCCTTGATGAAATAAGGATCGCTGTTCTGGTGATGGCCCAACTGCAGAACCACTTTGTTGTCCTTTACCGCTTTACGGATTTATTTGGCTTCGGCGAGCGTGCGGCAGAGGGCCTTTTCGACGTACACGTGTTTGCCGGCTTGTGCCGCGGCGACGGCCATCCGCGCATGCCAGAAGTCGGGCGTGGCAATGAAGACGGCATCGATCCCGGGAGTGGCCAGCGCTTTCTCCCACTCCTTGGTCAACTGCGCGTTCTTGTTGAAGGCCGCTTTGGCAGCCCGCTTGAGATTCGAATCATACAGATCGCAGATCACCCGAATCTCCGTGTTCGGACATTCCTGCGCCTGTTCCAGAAGGTAGCTGCCTCGCGTACCCACGCCGATCATGGCAACGCCGATGCGGCCATTGGGACTACGTTGTGCGAGCATGGCGGGCGCGGCGGCCAGCGAGGCGGCGCTGGTCAGAAGACTGCGCCGGCTGATGAGATTGCGATTGTCTGTTTCCATACTGCAACTTGAGTCTATTCCATCACGATTGCCAATCCGGCAAGTTTCCGTGGGGCGGACCATCGTTGTTTGTGGTCTGCCCGTCTACGAAGCAGACGCTGCGGCTGCTGCGCAGCCGGACAGACCACACAAGACGATGGTCTGTCCTACGGAGTCCTGGCGTACAAGCGCTGGCCGGTCTAATAAATCACGCTGCCGGCTCGCAAGGCCGGCTGGCGGATTTCGAGGCACCCCTTGCCGGTTGGCAACACCTTGCCCGGGTTGAGCCTGGATTCGGGATCGAACAGCCGCTTGAACCGGCCGATCATCTCGAGCGTTTCCGGCGTGAACAATCGCGGCATCATCTCGTTTTTCTCCATGCCGACGCCGTGCTCGCCAGTGATCGATCCACCCACGCTGATGCAGTACTCCAGGATGTCCTCGCCCGCGGCCCTGGCCTTCTCGATATCTCCCGGCTTGTGGATGTCGAACAGAATAATCGGATGCATATTGCCGTCGCCGGCATGGAATATGTTGCTGATGCGCACTCCGTGCTTCTCCGCGACCTTGGCAATATGGCGCAACGTGGGCGCGATCTGGGTCCGCGGCACCACGCCATCCTGTACATAGTAAGACGGACTGACGCGACCCACTGCGCCGAACGCGTTCTTGCGGCCTTTCCAGAGCAACTCGCGCTCCTCCGTATCTTTGGCCACGCGGAACTCGCGCGCGTGGCAAGCCGTACAGACCTCACGAATCTGCTCTACCTGCTCCCCGACGCCCTCGGCCAGGCCTTCGAGTTCGATCAGCAGTACGGCCGCGGCGTCCGGCGGATAGCCCGCGTGGGTCGCTGCTTCGACCATGGCAAGCATCTCGCCGTCCAGCATCTCGACGGCGACGGGAGTAATCGCACGCGCCGTAATCTCCGCCACCGTGTCGGCACAATGGTCGGCTGAATCGTAGATGGCGAGAATCGTCTTGACCATTTCCGGCTGGCGCATCAGACGCACAATGATCTTGGTCACCAGCGCCATGGTCCCTTCGGATCCGGTCAGCAGACCTGTCAGATCCAAGCCCGGGAGGTCGGCTTCTTTCCCACCGATCGAGTATACCTTGCCGTCCGGTAAAACGAATTCCAGGCCGAGCACATGATTCGTCGTGACGCCAAACGCGAGCGTGTGCGGACCGCCTGCATTCTCCGCCACGTTCCCGCCAATGGTACAGGCGCGCTGACTGGAAGGATCGGGCGCATAGAAGTATCCATTGCCGTGCACCGCCAGAGTGATGTCGAGGTTGATCACACCCGGCTGCAAAGTTGCGCGCTCATTCTCCAGATCGATTTCGAGGATCTTGTTCATGCGCGCAAATCCGATCACCACCCCCCCGGATCGCGGAATCGCCCCGCCGCTCAAGCCCGTACCGGACCCGCGGCCGACGATCGGAATATTGTATTGGCCGGTGATCTCGACGATCCTGACAACATCTTCGGTGGTGCGCGGGAACACCACCATCGCCGGCTGCGCGGTGTCAACGCTGCCGTCGTATCCGTAAAGAGCGAGATCTTCCTTACGATCCAGAACCGCGCGGGCGCCGAGCGCCGCGATCAGTTCCTGGCGAGCCTTCGGCGGGATGGTGTCACAGCATGGACTGGACATGGTTGATCATCCGTTCATCCATCCAGTTTGTACTGCTGATGATCTTCTCGACCACTTTCCCATTCTGGTCGATGATATAGCTCTCCGGAAACTGCACGGTGCCATACTCGCGATTGATGTCCTGCGCCGGGTCGCGCGCCGTGGTGATGGCCACGTTGTTGGCCGCCAGAAAATCACGGTACGCTTTTTCGTCTTTGTCTACGCTCACCGCGAGAACCACCAGTCCGCGAGAGCCCAGAGTCCGCTGCAAGGCATCGAGCGAAGGTAACTCCTCGCGGCAGGGCGGGCACCACGTGGCCCAAAAATTCAGGATGAGAAGCTTGCCGCCGAAATTGGCTTTGGTGTACGTGCGGCCGTTATCGGCCTTGATGGAAAAATCCGGAGCGCGGTCGCCAACCTGAACGAGCGTTTCGTGCAACGGCATGTAAATCGCAACGAGAAGAAGCACCACCATCGCGCCCATGGCGATCTGGATATAGCGGTCGAGTGTGAGTTTAGACATCTGGCTCCATCTCTATTGTAATCGCCAATCCGATGCGTTAAAGATATCGTTCAATACCTTGTTTGAGAGGGCCTGCGGCCCTAATTCTCGGTTGGGACCTTTTCTGCATGATCGACTACCAGCATCTCGACGGGCGCCTTGCGAGGCTCCAGCTTCAAACCTAAAGTCTGCAGTGCGTCCAGGAGTGAGCCGTCCGAGGCGTGATCCAGCAGGCTCAGAGCTTGCGGGGGCAGCGTGATGCCGGCTGCGATCGCTGAGCGGATCATCATGGCGCGGAAGTCCTCCGGCGTGCATTCCAGGGTGAAATCGTAATTGCCCTTCAAGTCGGTCATGTCGACCACCGGGCGATCTTCAAAGCGCGCCAGCATATCGGCCAGGGCGGTCATCGACAGCTTTTTCGCGACGAACGTGTTATTCGTCAAACTAAAGGAGGAGCCCATTCCTAAATCGATCGACATCCCACCGCGTGAGCCGCCGGCCGTGACGTCGACCGCGATTTTACCGGGATCGTCCGCTGCGGGATCGGCCGGGAGCGCCTCCATCTTCAGTCCCCCCTTGCCGACCACCAGGGCGTAGACAGGCAGCGATTTGGTCTCGCGGTGCATGGTTATGTTGAACCGGCTCACCAGTAACTCTTGCAGCATTTCCGCAACCTGCCGGCGGGTCGCGCCCTCCGGCAACTTGGCCGTAATATCGAAGCGGTCCGACGCGATCCAATCGGGGCCGGTGACCTGGTAGTTCTTGAGACGGTACGCCATTTGAAGGTAGTCCTTCAAAGCGAACAAATGACCCCTGATCAGCGCGCCGTCGATATGCAATCCTACCTTCAGTTCCCCCGGGACCACTGGTCCCGACGGGCGGATCGACGCGACTTCAAATTCGAGTTTAGCCGGAGCGGGCGTAGCCGTCTGGCCCCATACCGCAGATGACGCAAGCACAATCGTAGCGATCCCTCGAATGACGCTCATATATCCAATACTACGATCTCAGCAGCGGGAAAGGTCCGCAAAAACAGACTTAAGAGGTACCTTCAAACCTGGCGGGGCAGCCAATCCTGGCGGCAGTCGGCCTTCGGCTGGCTTTGGCCTGGTGCCAGGATTCATTCACGGGCGAAAGAGAGCCGCCGGAAGGGCCGTTACGGCCAAGATTGACCGTCCCCACATTGCCAAATTTGCAAGTAGTCTTGCCATCAGGCCGGGGATCCCAGTCGCATGACGCCACCTGGCAGATCCACCTGTTGCAGATGACGGACGACGGATAACGGACAACGGATCGTTGTAAGCCAGGATAATGATGGAAGGGAGCGGGTCTCGATGGGCTGCCTGCGACCGGGGCCGTATAATAAAGGGTTTTCCTCACAGGAGTTTTCCATTGTCTCTCGAAGACGGTCTATTTGAACAACGACTGCAACGTATACGCGATATCGAGGCGCTAGGATTTCAAGCCTACGGCCACAAATTCGACTTTACCGCAACGATTCCAGAAATCGTAGCAGAATTCGGAGCGAGGCCCGCCGAGGAGCTCTCTCCCAGCGATCGGGTGACGTTTGCCGGCCGCATCCACACCATCCGCCGGATGGGCAAGGCGGCGTTCGCGCACCTCGTCCAGAACGGTGAACGGCTCCAGATCTACGTGAAGAAAGACGCGGTCAGCGAACGCGACTACGCGTTGTTCCAGTTGCTGGACCTCGGCGACATTATCGGCGTCGAAGGCTACGTCTTCCGCACCCGGACAGGCGAACTGAGTGTCCACGTGGAGAAGCTCGATTTCCTTTCGAAGATCCTGCTCGCCATGCCGGAGAAGTGGCACGGCCTCGATGACGTGGAGATTCGCTACCGGCAGCGCTACCTCGATCTGATCGCCAACCCTGACGTCCGCAAGGTATTCGTGACCCGCGCCAAGGTGATCGGTTCGTTCCGACGGCAACTCGAAGCCCGCGGCTTCATCGAAGTGGAGACGCCGATGATGCAGCCGCTTTACGGCGGCGCAACGGCGCGTCCCTTTGCCACCCATCACAATACTTTGGATCTCGATTTGTACTTGCGGATCGCTCCCGAACTGTACTTGAAGCGGCTGGTGGCCGGCGGCTTGGAACGCGTTTACGAGATCAACCGCAACTTCCGCAATGAAGGAATCTCCACGCGCCACAACCCCGAATTCACCATGCTGGAATTCTATGAGGCTTACACGGATTATCTGGCCCTGATGGACTTCAGCGAGGAACTCCTCCGCCAGGTCGCGATCGATGCGACGGGAAGTGCGGCAGTGGAGTATGACGGCCGGAAGCTCGACTTCGGCAAGCTACAGCGATTCACCGTCCGCGAGGCGGTCATCGAATTCTGGCAGCCGGAGCTGTTCGGCGGCGCGGAGAAGCCGACTCCCGACAACGTCCGCGATCCCGAGTGGCTACTCGGCAAATCGCGCCATCAGACCGCCGGTGAAGCGCTCGCCGATATCTTCGAACGAACTGCCGAATCGCAGTTGATCCAGCCGACCATCATCTACGACTACCCGGTCGAGATCTCGCCGCTCTCCAAGAAGAAACCGGACGAGCCGGAACTGGTCGAGCGCTTCGAAATTTATGCGGCCGGCATGGAAATCGGCAATGCCTATACCGAGTTGAACGATCCCCAGGAGCAGCGCCGCCGGTTCGACCTGCAGCTCTCCATGCGCGAGCAGGGCAACGTCGAAGCCCACCAGATGGATGAAGATTTTCTGCGCGCGCTGTGCTATGGCATGCCTCCCACGGGAGGTGAGGGCATCGGTATCGACCGCGTCGTGATGCTCATGACCGGTGCGAAGTCCATCCGCGACGTGATCCTGTTTCCGTTACTTCGGCCGGAAGGAGAGATCGGCATCGCTGAACGGCTACGCCGGCTCGACACAAGTTCATGAGCTTCTCTCTATTTGTAGCCGGCCGCTATCTGCGGGCGCGCCGCAAGGAGACCGTCATCTCCATCATCACGCTGATCTCCATCGCCGGCGTTGCGGCCGGCGTGATGGCGCTGGTCGTCGCGCTTGCCATCAACACCGGTTTCCGCAGCACGCTGCAGCGTAATCTGCTCAGTGCTACGGCGGACGTCAACCTGGAGCGCAAGGACGCCGGAACCGGGATCTCCGACTGGCAGCGCTTGATCCCGGAACTTCTGCGCATCCCACACGTCGTGGGCGCTGCACCGGTATTGTACGGCGCGGTATTGCTGTCCGGTCCGGTGCAGAGCCACTTCGCGCAGCTGAAAGGCATCGACCCGCAATACGAAGTGAAGGTCAGCGACATTTTGCAGCACCTCAAAACAGGCAATCTCGCGGGTCTGCACCGCAGCGGACTCCCAGGCATAATTCTCGGATCGAAACTCGCGCAGGATACCGGCATGGTGCTGAATGCCAACGTCACGGTGATGAGTCCGCAGGGAACCCTGACGCCTTTTGGCGACAGGCCTTCCTTTGCGCGCTTCCATGTGGTCGGCATCTTCGAATCCGGATTCTACGACCTGGACGACAATTGGGCTTTCGCTTCGCTCCAGTCGGTGCAACAGATCCTTTCGTTGAATGACGTGGTCAATTCCGTCGAACTCAAGCTGGACGATATTTACCAGGCTCCCCAAGTTGCGAGGCAGGCTGAGAAGATCGGCGGACCGAAGTATGCGGCAACCACGTGGCAGGAACAGAGCAAACCCTTGCTGAACGCATTCAAATCGGAGCGCACGGTCACCTGGATCACCATCGGACTCATTGAAATGGTCGCGGCACTGAACATTTTTATCACGCTGGTGATGATGGTGATGGAGAAGTACAAGGACATTGCGGTGCTCATGTCGATGGGAGCGCGGCGCTCGCAGATTCGCAACATTTTCATGTTGCAAGGGGTGCTCATCGGCGTCGCAGGATCGGTCGTGGGACTGATTGCCGGCTACGCGCTGTGTTACTTCGCCAACCAGTATCGTTTGATCCCGCTCGATGAAACCATATATGCGTTGAGCTTCGTGCCCTTCGAATCGAGTCCGCTTGACGGCGTCTGGATCGCGGGCACGGCTATCGCGGTCAGCTTCATAGCGACCCTCTATCCCGCGCATAAGGCGACGCGTATCACACCGGTCGAGGTGCTTCGCTACGAGTAACACAGCGCAGCACCCGCCCTGGCGCCCACCAAATCCTCGCGGCCTTCAAAGAAACAAGATTTTGCACAGACCTCGGGGCTTGAGCTGTCGTTTTTGACGAAACGAAGCCAATCTGGGTGAGTGGTGGTCGGGACACCGGGTGGCGAAACGAAGCCAATCCGAGGAGGCCCGGACTGGCTCACTGCATTTTCGCGAAACGAAGCCAATTTGGATTGCCTGATTCCTGTTCCAGAAATTTCAATTGTCAAAGAGCTTTTGCCACCACGACGACGATCGCGATCCCGCGGGCTCATTCCGTCGATGGCGCACACGCCAATACCTAGTTCCACTTCTATCATGGGGTCAGGCGAATTCGGATAGGGATGCCTCCAACTGCCGGTCGGGCCTGGAGATAATGTGGTGCAACCCAAGTGAATCTTAACCGGCCAATCGTCCGGGACCAGTTTGGCCGAACCTCAAGCAATCGAAAAACCATAGAGACGAGAACGAGGGTAAGCACTACAATATTTGGCCGTAGGGGCTGCTCTCAGCAGCCCGCAATGCGATTCTTGGACCCTTGGGCTGTAATTCTATTCGTCGCGCTTCTCCCCTGAGATGCTCAGAACATTTGAGCTGCATTGTATTTTTTCTGTGTATTTCGCTATTTCCTGACGCTCAGGATATAAACATGTGCGGCACATGTCTATCCCGTTGGTATCGAACCTATTCCGACCGCTGGCCGCCGGTTCGAACCAGGCTGCTGGCCTTCAGACGGTCTAATTGCCTGCGAGCTACGCTGGCCCAGGAGCTACCGCTATCCAGCTTGAGATAAGCTTTCCAATGCCCTACAGCCTGCAGCGCCTGCCCTGATCGCTCGCAGAGCAACGCCAGGTTGAAATGCGCATCGGAATAGCCGGGATTGACGGTAAGCGCGTGCTCGTAATGTGTCCGGGCCCGGACGAGATCGCCCAATTCGTCGTACAGGTTGCCGAGGTTGAAATGCGCGAGCGGATATTTGGGGTCGGCTTCGATGGCTCGCTGGTAATGGCTCTCGGCCTCCGCAAACCTGCGCTCACGGTAGCAGAGCGTACCCAGGTTCACCAGTGCACCGGCTGCGTAGGGGTTGGCGGCGATGGCTTTCTGATAAGCGGCGATGACCTGATCGGCCGGCGCTCCGGTCTCTTCGAGTTGCAAGCCGTGCTGAAAGTGGGCCTCGGCCTCCCGCTCCTTGATCACCGGTTCAGCAGTCTTGACCGGGAACGAAGCCAGCTTCTGAAGGTCGGCTTCGTCGAAGTTGAGCAGTAACTGACCGCTGATGGCGTCCATCCGCTGGTCGTCGATTTGAACCGTGATCTTGCCGCCGTCCGATATAATCTTCAATTCGGACAGTGGGTGTTCGACGCCGGCGAGTTTTTGCTTAAGTGATTCCAGGGCGCGCCTGATGATGCGCGGCGAAATGCGCTGCTCGCTCAGTTTCAGGAGGGTTTTGAAAGCCAGGAGGTCGTGGAAAGAGAATGACGGGGCGTCGGTGTTCAGGAGTCCCTGGCGGCCCCAACCGCGGAGCTGCTTCTCGGTGACCCGGAGCATCCGGCGTACATCTTCTCGCGAATACTGCTGTTGCGGCGTTTCGACGACCACGGTGGAATTTTAGCAGTTATCAGGATGGTGATGATTCAATTTCGGCAGGACCAACGGGTAAGGCCTGATTAATGCGGTATTTATGCGTGCTCGGCGGAGGCGCCCTGGGATCGCTGCTACGCTACGTGGCAGGGATTGCGATCATGAGCCGGTGGAGCGGCCGGTTCCCGATCGGGACGTTTCTGATCAATGTGACCGGATCGTTCGCGATCGGGGTGTTGGCGACGCTACTCGCAAATGTGACTAATCCGCTGTGGCGTCCGCTGCTGATCACGGGGGTGCTGGGCGGGTACACCACCTTTTCGTCTTTCGAGTGGGAGACTTTGGTCGCCGCTCGTGGAGGAGCCGGCTGGATCGCGTGGCTATACCTTTTAGGGAGTGTCGGGCTCGGATATCTCGCGTGCTGGCTCGGTGTCACGTTGGTAGCACTTTGGAGCAACCGGGCCGGGTAGACCCCACACGGTTCACTTAAGGCTGTCTTTCCCGCCCGACGGGTCCGCTGGCGGAGTCCGCAGATGCACAGGGCGTTTTTGTGGAAGGAAAAGGCAAGGGCCGCAGGGATGAACACAGATGAACGCAGATAAGTCCAAGATTTGAGGTGGCTTGCCACGTTTCTCGCACCGGCGTTGCGCGATATTTCGGAAGGAAGCCAATTTTGGATAAGTGGCTGTCTTTTGGTTTAGTTATCCGGGGAGCGGCAAGCGGCAGCGGTCCTGGTTTTGTGCATTCTTGTTCACGGATCGCGAAAAACCTTGTGGGGTGAATCCACACGTGAATTGGTGGGCCGGCGCGGGAGGAGAGCTCCTGGGGTGCAGCGGAAGAAACGAACTCCTGTTCGGCCTGAGGATGCGAGTCTCAGGCGGGGCGGTTTGGTTTCTTGGCATGAAGCGCCACTGGTTGCGCGCGGTTTTGCGGTTCGAAAGCCTTGACCGCCAAAGCGCGGACACCCCAGGAAATGAAAATTGGGACCGAACACAGCTCGCGCGAGTTGTACGGACGTAAAAGAGAAAAGGCAAGGGCCGCAGGGATGAACACAGATGAACGCAGATAAGCCGAAGATTTGAGGTGACTTGCCACCCTTCTCGCACCGGCGTTGCGCGATATTTTCGGAAGAACGGAGTGAACCCTGCACCCTGGCGCAAGTTGTGGTTGCTTCAGCTATAGTTAAGGCTCCTATGCACATCCCGCGCAGGGTCGCGCCGCAAGCGGCCATTCTTGTAATGGCTATCGTTGCCTTCGCGCAGCTTCGGCCCGATGTAACGCCTGGCAACGTCGTCATCTTGACCACGCCCCGCGCGGCCATTCTTCTGGACGAAGCGGAGTTAGGGGCCGCGACCTCCGGCGGCAGTTATACGATCCACGGCGTTAAGCCAGGTCCACATACTCTTCGCATTACGAAAGAAGGCAAACACCCTTTTACCCAACGAATTATGGTCGCGGCAGGCACCACAAGCCAAATTCGCGCCGAACTGGGCGACGTGACAGGAGATCTGGAAGTACTCACTACGGCCGGCGCCCAAATCTTCTTGAACGGAAAATCGGCCGGCGTGGCTGACGGTACGGGAAAGCTGCTGATTCGCGGATTGAATGAGCCGCACTACAAAATACGCGCGGCGAAGGCAGGCCGCACCTCGGAAGAACAGCAAATCAGTCTGTCGACTAACATGGTCAGCTCAGTGAATCTAGACTTGAAGTTGGCCGACGAAGTCCACGAGACCGCAGCGTCGTCGCCGCCCGACTATGTACTGCAGCGCAGGCTGGTGCCGATTGAAGGCGCAGGTGTTCGGGAAATCTTCTTCCAGGCCAGCAGCGGCCAGTTGATCTCTATCAGCCAAAACGGCGAGACCGGATATATCACCCAATGGGATGCGAGTACGGGCCGGTTGCTGAAGACCGTGGAGCTGAAATCCAAGGACCGGGTCCTTGCAGTGAGCCCTGACCTTCGCTTCGCTGCGTTAGAGCTTTGCAAGCCCAGACCGGCCTTCAATAACTTTCCTTTGCCTTCCGAAAACTCCGTGCGATTGGTAGAAGCCGCGACGGAGCGTGTTATTCGCGTGTGGCCCGGCTATTCGGCAGATTTCACCCCGGATTCAAACGGGCTGATCATTACGGCATACGATCAACCCGGGGCGGTCACCTGGGATATCGAAAGTGGTAAGAAACTCGAGACTTGGCCGGAAGCCGAATACTGGTCGAACGGCCACCCACCAACGACGGAAACCGTTGCGCTCTACAGTCCGGACGGCCGCCGGGTGGCGACGACTAGCGATAAAGGGGTGGTCATCCGCGACGCGGAAACGGGGAAGGTCATCCAGCGACTACCCACACAACGGTGCTGTAAAGGAGCGGCGTTTAGTCCAGACGATCGCTGGCTCGCCGTAATGAATACAGGTGGCCCAGGCCCGATGGAACTCTGGGAGATTTCAACAGGCAGGCAACGCCGCACTTTCGTGTCCCCGCCCTTGGTCAACCATCTCGCTTTCTATGGCGCAGTCTTCACGCCGGACGCTGGCTACATTGTTTCCTTCATATCGTCAGATGGTTGGGATGACCCGCCTGAAATTCGCATCCTCGATACGTTCACCGGCCGCGAGATGCGCAAATGGCCGGCGAAGAATCCAAAAGCCATCTCATTGAGTCGCGATGGCCGATGGCTCGCCTTGCTCGACCACGATTCCAGCATAGCGGTCTGGAAGCGGGCGGACTGATGCGTATCCCGTTCAATACCATCTTGCCGGCAGCGGCCATTTTCGCAACGGCCCTCGTTGCCTTCGCGCAGCTTCGCCCCGACGTAACGCCCGGCCAACTCGTGATCGCAACCGCACCCCACGCAGACATCTTTCTCGACGACGTGGAAATGGGCGCCGCTTCATCCAGCGGTGGCTTTGTCCTCCACAGCGTCAAACCGGGCTCGCACACTCTTCGCATTACCAAGATGGGCAAGCATCCGTTCACTCAGGGAATTGTCGTATCGGACGGCAAAACGAAACAAGTTCGAGCAGACCTCGCCGATCTCATAGGAGATCTGGAAGTCCTGACCGCGGCCGGAGCCGACGTCCAGCTCAATGGAAAATCGGCCGGCGTAGCCGACGGAAGTGGCAGACTGCTGATCCGGGGCTTGAATGAGCCGACGTACAAAGTACGAGCCGCTAAGGCGGGGCGTTCCTCGGAAGAACAGCACGTCAGTCTCGCAACGGACCTGGTTACTTCAATCACTCTGGACTTGAAGCTCGCTGACGAAGTCCGCGAGGCGGCAGCGGCCCCGCCGGCGGACTACGCGCTGCAGCGCAGGCTGGTTTCGAGTGAAGGCGCCCGCGTGCAGGAAATGTTCTTCCAGGCAAGCAGTGGCCGACTGATCTCCATCGGGCAAAAAGGCAATACCGGTTACATCACCCAATGGGACCCCACTACGGGCCGGTCGCTCGAAACCACCGATGTCCAGGCGAAGTACGGGATTCTTGCCGTAAGCCCCGACCTGCGCTGGGCGGCGCTGGAAGTTCGCAAGGACAGACCAGGCTTATTCACGACCTTAAACTCCGAAAACTCAGTTCAACTCGTGGAGGCCGGAAACGGACGCGTCGTCCGCACATGGCCCGGCTTTCATGCTACGTTCACTCCCGATTCGAAACGGCTGTTGCTATCGGCCTACGATCGCCCCGGAGCCGTCTCCTGGGATATCGAAAGGGGTGAGCAAATCGAGAGTTGGCAGGAAACCCAATTCTGGATCCTGTACAGTCCCGATGGAAAGCGTGTGGCGACAAGAGGCAGCGAAGGCGTGACCGTCCGGGACGCCGAATCCGGGAAGATAATTCAACAACTCTCCTCAAAGAACTGCTGCCATGGAGCGGCTTTCAGCCCCGACGATCGCTGGCTGGCTGTAATGGACGAGTCCAATGACAAAATCGAGCTCTGGGAAGTTGCTACAGGCAGGCAACGCCGGACCTTCGTCTCCCCGCCTTTACCCTCGCGACATCTCTACTACTATGCCGCCGTCTTCACGCCGGACTCGGCATACATTGTCTCGATCACCAAGGCATCCAATAACGAAGCCGACAAATACATCGGGATTCGGCTCCTCGACACGCTGACGGGCCGCGACCTGCATAAATGGCCGTCGCACGATCCCAACGCGATCGCGCTGAGCTCCGATGGCCGCTGGTTGGCGTTGCTCGACAACGACTCCAGCATCACAATCTGGAAACGGGCCGACTGAAGATTCACTTCGCGCACCGGAAGCCAATCGCCGCCGACCGCGTTGAGGGCAGTTCCAGATTGCGCGTCACCGTCGTCGCGTGAAACCGGTCGGACTGATAAGAGCCGCCGCGAATTACTTTCGCTCCGCGCGGAATCGGCGATGTGACGGTCCCACCCGGATAGGCTCGATAATCGTCCGCGCACCACTGCCATACGTTCCCGGACATATCGGCAACTCCAGATGCGCTGACATTACGCAGCCGCGTTCCCACGGCCTCGGGACGTCCAATCCCACCCTCCCGCGTATTCGCCGCACCGGTCTCGAAGTTCTCGCCCCATGGATAAAGACGCCCATCCGCTCCGCGCGCCGCAAACTCCCACTCAGCTTCGGTCGGCAGCCGCTTTCCTCCCGCCAGGCAATACGCTGCCGCCTCATCCCAGCTGATGCCAGTAACTGGCATCCGGTCTTCGCCCGAACCTTTGAATGACGCGTTCGTCACCGGCGTGCGATCGATGTAGAAAGCCGGCAGTGTGACCTCGTGTGCAGGCGCGGCATCCGGATCGGAACGGTCGTTTCTGCCCATCAGAAAACGACCGTTCGGAATGAGCAGCATCCCCACGGGCTCTCGCGCATGCGTCACCGTTTGAGATGTTAGCTGCGGCCCTGGCGTGTAACGGAAGAACGCAAACCCTCCGCCAAGCGCAGCCAAACCGGCCATAACGGCAAGCATCCACCAGCGGCGCGGTCGCGGTCTGACAAACTGCGTATCCACTCGCGCGGGGGGAACATTCCCCAGGGCCCCGACCGCCCCCTCACTTCGCGCACGCAAGGCAGCAATCAACCGCTCGTAGCCCTCGTCAACAAAGAGATCGGCAAACTGTAGTCGAGCGAGACGAGGGGGTATCGAACACAATTCCAGCCGTACCGGAATAACAAAGATGCGCCCTTCCGGCTGATATTCCGCCGCGTCGAGAACCAGGCGAAGCTCTTTTTGTACGTAGCCTATCTTTCCCACCGAAGCCACCGACAGGCACACTACAACCGCGTCGCTTGATCGGACCGCTGCGCCAATCTCAAGTTCCCAGTCCTGCCCAGGGAGAAGGCGCTCGTCATCGATCCACGTCTCGAACCCGTCTTTCTTTAACCGGCGGCGGAGTTCCCGCAACCGTGGCTTATCTTCGGTGGCGTGACAGATAAAGACGCGCAAGTTTATAGTGTACGCCGCTGCCCGCCACTCCAAGGCGAGACTGCTTTGCTCAACCTCGAAATATTCTGCTTCGCCGTGCTATCGTGATCGCAGCGTTCGATGCCGCTTCGGGCGGTCAGAATAACTCCTGGTGGGACGGTTCATGCGTGTCGACTGTCATTGTGATCGACCGTGCGGAAAAAGCCTCCGCCAACTAAAGCCCTGTCAGCAGCTGGGTTTAATCCTCTTGCGAAAGTCGTCTTGTAGCCGGGGGTCCGGGCAATGCGCATTTGGTCCTCTAACGCCTACCGGTCGAAGTACAATGGCGAAGGGTCAGAGAGGCACGTTCCGGTAGAGAGGTCTGTGTCCGCTCCTTTCTTTCCGTGGGCAGGCACCGGGCTACAGTTCACGGCTCCGGCGGGAAGGCCATGGCGCCAACATATTCGTCCTGAAAATCCGGGTCAGCCGCTAGAGGGACATGCTCTATCTTCGCGCGCAGCTCCCGGTAATCATCATCTGCAGAAAGCGTTCGACGGACGCCCAGCAGGGACGTGTTGCCCGCTGGGCGGATGATGTCGTCATCGAATTCGAGCAGGCCGATCCGGCGCGCGGCAGCTACGTTGATATAGTTGCCGAAAGCTCCTGCGAGATAGACGGCACTTACATCATCGGCACTGGCGCCCAGGCGCCGGAGCAGGACACGCAGTCCGCCGGCGATGGCACCTTTGGCCAGCTGAACTTGCCGGATGTCCTGCTGAGTGAGTTGAAGATCATCGGTGAGCCGGACAGGTCGCGAAATGCGGCCGTTCGGCTGGATTACGCCGATCCCGAGGCCGCAGGCCACCGCGTCCACCAACCCGCTGCCGCAGATTCCCCGCGCCTGACCACCACCCAACACGCGGCATCGGAGGCCGTCATGATCGAGTTCGACCGCTGCAATCGCGCCAGTGGCCGCCCGCATCCCGCAGGAGATCCTGCCGCCTTCGAAAGCCGGACCGACGGCGGTCGACGCGCAGGTCAGCCGGTCCCGGTTGCCAAGCACGATTTCCCCATTGGTGCCGAGATCGACCAATGCGACCACATCCGCGCTATGCCAGATCCCCGTGGCAAGAATCCCCGCGAGGATGTCGCTGCCTACGAAGCCGCCGAGATTGGGCAGGAAGCGGACCGTGGCATCCGCGGCGTCCGGCCAGTTCAACGACTGCCCGGTGAACGTGATGGCATCCATATCCACAGGCTCGAAAGGCGCGTGGGCCAATGGGGTCACGTCGACTCCGCAGAACAGATGCTGCATGACCGTGTTGCCGGCGATGTGGATCACCGACGGAGTGGCGTGTCCGGAGACGAGTTCCCGCACCATCCGGCCGAGCTCCTGGCGGATCAGCGCGCAGAGTTCAGCGCGTCCGGAGGGCTCGAGCGCAAACTGCACACGGGTCATAACGTCTGCGCCACGGCGTGCCTGGGGATTCAGCGCGGTCCGCACGCCCAGGACGGCGGCGGTTTGCAGATCGATCAACTGCGCGACCAGCGTAGTGGTGCCAAGGTCGATGGCGATGCCCAACCCAGGTCGGGGCTTGAGCTGGGCACTGAACTCGACTTCACTGTCGTCCGAAAGAATACTCGATTCCCACTGCCCCACTTCGAGGGTCAGGTTTGTCCTTGCGACCGAGCGGCAGGCCAGACGCCAACCTTCCGAAAGTTCCCGCGGCGTCAGGATTCCAGCTCCGGCGGAAGGGTCGAGTTGGCCTTCGATCACGCGGATGCGGCAACGTTTACACCGCGATTCGCCCCCGCAGGGAAATTCGACGCCGTAGGCAAACAGGATATCGCGCAACGGCGTTCCGCCTGGGACCGGGATCGTTTCGCCTAACGGTTCGAGCCTGATGAGGACGTCAGCCATCAGGGTTGGACAGCTTCCCATAAGGGCTTATGGCATCAATGATGCGTTCGTCGTGCGTCGCGACGACCCGCCAGCCTGGAGCGACGACCAGAAAATCATCGTCCCATTCGCCGTTGACCAGTTTGCGCAGCAGCGAGAGATCGCCCTGCAGTTTTTCAAATTGCCAGCCGCTGGACGAGGCTTCCTCCCGGGTGGCGCGCTCGAAGCGATCGTCGACTTCGACACCCATCTCGATAAAGGTGAACTGCCGGTAAGTACGCTTGTAGCCGTGGAGTTGCTCGTAGAGATACCGGCCGTTGTCTTCACCGTACTTATCGATAAGAGCGTCGAGTTCATAAGAATCACCGAAGATCTGGCTGCCGGCGGCGCCGCGCTCGATCCATCCGGTGGTTTTGAAATAGACTCCGGGGTGGTCGGCGAAATAGCCGTCATAGCGCTGCCGGCTCCCCAGAAACATGGTGATGCAGTCGTGGCCGCGCGGGATCACAATGGGAAGCGATCGGGCAGTGAGGCCTGCGATGCCATTGCCGCAGAGCGCGTAGCCAAACGCGACGGCATCGTAGCGGGCGGAGTCGACAGCGTCGAGCGCTTGCTGCAACCGGTCCAGCATCAGAGTGCTGCGCTGGTCGTGAAGTCCCTTAGGCAGAAATTCGATGTCGACCTGGTTGGGAGATCGTGCCGCCAACAGGCTGATCTCCCGAAACAGTACTTCGCAACTGATGATTTTCAGGCGCATCAGATCTGCAGTTTCACCTCGACCTTGTCGGCAGCCTTGACCATCTCGTCCCAGGTGATCACCCGCTCACGTTCGCAGGCGAGGTGTCCCAGGATAATCGTCATGGTGGAGTCGATCATCTTGTTCTCCTGCGGCGCCGCCCGCTAGCAAGCGTTGCCGCCGGAACCATTAGATCAGGGTCGGGGAAGGGGCTTTGCAGGACGCGAGCCGCCCGATTTCCGCTTCTTCCGATCCGCTCGCGCGTTGTTCTCCACCCGCAAACTCCACGCCGCGCGAAGAGCGCCGGACAGCACAGCCTCGTCCGCCTTAGCGAGCCGTATATGAGTCATCCCCATCCGTCCCCATCCGCCGGCGATGGGAAGAAACAGTTCGGGTTGCGCTGCGACGAACTCCGCTTGCTGCTCGGGCGTGAGCTTCAGGTTTCCGTAGCCCTGGTTCTGAGACGCGAGGGTAGCGAAGATGCGGCCTCCCACGCGGAAGTCCGGTGCGCCCATGTGCGAGCCCTCGACGGCCCCGTCCAGGCTTAGCGCAAGTCGTCGAAAATCTTCCGCATTCATGGCGCACTACCGCTCAGCAGAAAGTATGCCACAGCGCGCCGGAGCAGGCGAGGACACCGGCAAGGTGCCTGTGCCGCGTTCAGAATATTTCGGCGTCGGTTTCAAGCTCGAATAACTGAGTGCGTTGGGACGCAGCTATGGCTCGATCCAGTTCCATAAAGCGCTCACGGTCGGCCCATAGACAATAGTCGAAGTATCCGCCAAGAGACCGCCAGTCGCTCGGAGGTAGTTTTGGCAGGGGAGGGGTGCTTTCGTACGAGCGCTGATGCGTCCGGACCTCCCGCGAATGCACCG
This sequence comes from Terriglobia bacterium, assembly GCA_963747535.1. Lineage (GTDB taxonomy): Bacteria > Acidobacteriota > Terriglobia > Bryobacterales > Bryobacteraceae > CAVVFX01. The sequence continues at coordinate 850,755 of CAVVFX010000017.1, read as the reverse complement.
TTTCGAGTTCCTGCGACCGGGCCAGTTCCTGGAGTATGGAAATCGCCGCCTGGGCGCTGTTGCCGTTAAACTCGGAGGCGATTGTTTCATGGTACAAATATCCTGCGGCTGCATCTGCCGGTTGAGGAGTCTCATTATTCATGTGTGGCATCAAGACAGTTTCTCCAAACCAGATTTGTCCCGATAGTATCATTTGGCAGGTTGCAGACGTAACCGTACTTATCCTCTTTTATTACGTAGAGAGATCCGAATTATTACTTAGGTAAGTCGAGGGATTTCCGGATTAATTAGCGGAAACTGGCATTTTTCATAGGTGCCTGACGATGGGAATTGATCGCCGGCAGGGCCAGACCGCCCGGTCGACCGCGGAGGCAATGGACGTAGAGATGCAATGCCAGCGACGGCGAGGCCTCCGCCAAATCGTGGCCCCGGAGCCGCCGAGGGATCGATACCTGGCGCCGGGAGCCTTGAAGCGGGCACCTCAGACGCCGTCCGCCGGTCACCTCTATCCATTTCGATGTTTGTGAAGACGCAAAAGAAGACTCTCGAAAATAAGGTAACGCCCGACGGCCAGAGTTGCGGTGACCTGGTTTAGACTAGCTTGCGCGACAAGGGCGACAAGGGGGTCGCTTGCGGACGTGGGCGTCCGCCCCACAAAAGGCCAAAGCCGAGTCGCGACGCGTAGCACAAGGAAGTAGGCGTTTTCGCCTGCTCTCGTCCGTGGCGGGATCGGGTTTCGGTACGGAAAATCGGCGAAAAACATCCCCGCCTCACATTTGAGATCCCCACACGCCCCTTCCGCGTTGTAGAATACAGTCTGGTCGCGGCCCGTTGTCTTGGGCGGGAGTGGGCATGGAAAAACCGGCGCAAAACATACAAGAGAGCTTTTTAAACAATGCGCGCAAAGAAAAAGGCGTAGTCACGATCTACCTTCTCAGTGGGGTCAAGTTATCGGGAAGGATACGGAGTTTCGATAAGTACTCACTGGTTCTCGAGACTAACAACCAGGAACAACTGATTTTTAAACACGCTATCTCGACGGTGGTTACTGTGCGAAGCGGTCACGCCTATCCGGCTGGACCCGCTGCCGGTGGCCATACAGCACACCCCGGTCATAACCCCGCGGTTCCTGCTACGCACAGTGGCGGCACGGAGGTTTAACAGCTCGGTCTCATTAGAACAACTGCCGGAGCGAGTGATCCTGGCGGGCTTTACGCACAAGGGCCCGGAACGTAAAGGGCGTTCTACGCATACGCTGGCCGACGAATCGCTCGACGAACTCCTGCAGCTCGCGCTCAGCGCCGGCGCGGATGTTCAGGCGCGCATGTTGCAGTCTCGCGAAACGGCGGACTCCGCGACTCTCATCGGCTCCGGGAAGGTGAGGGAACTCGCCGACCTGGTTGCGGCGTCGCAGGCGGATTCGGTTATCTTCGACTGCGATCTCACTCCCACCCAACAACGCAACCTCGAAACAGCAATCGGCGTCAAGATTCTGACGCGTACTCAACTCATTCTGGACATTTTCGCCGGGCGCGCCCGGACGCGCGAAGGGCGTCTGCAAGTTGAACTGGCCCAACTCAAGTACCTCCTGCCCCGATTGACCGGGCAGGGCGCTTCCCTGTCGCGGCTTGGCGGCGGAATCGGCACCCGAGGACCGGGTGAGACCAAGCTGGAAACCGATCGCCGTCGAATTGCGCGGCGCATTCGCAAAGTCGAAGATGACATCGAAGCCGTACGCACCGGCCGCGCCATCCATCGGGCCAAACGGCAGTCGGTTCCGCTGCCGCTGATCGCCATGGCCGGCTATACCAACGCGGGCAAATCGACCCTGTTCAACCGGTTGACAGGCGCTGCGGTCCTGGCCGATGCACGCATGTTCGCGACGCTCGATCCGACCATCCGGGTTTTGCCCCTGCCCTCCAAACGCAGAGTTCTCCTTAGCGATACCGTGGGTTTTATCAGCGACCTGCCGCCGACCCTGGTGCAGGCTTTCCGCGCCACCCTGGAGGAAGTGACCCAGGCTTCGCTGATTTTGCACGTGGTCGACTGCTCCGCGGAACATGCCCGTGAACAGGCTACCCATGTCCTGGAGGTGTTGGCTGAAATCGGCGCGGGCGGGACTCCTCAATTGCTGGTATTGAACAAAGCCGACCGGTTGGGACCGGACAGGGAAGAAGTAAGCGCGCTGGCGCAAAAAATCCTAGGCCATCGGGACGCCGAGTCGCAGATCGGGCCAGGTGCTGCCATGGTGAGCGCGCTCACCGGTGAAGGACAAGAAACTCTACTTTCTTTGATTGACGCCGCGCTCCCATTTGATACTGTGAGAACAGAGAGGTTTCAAATTCCGCTGGCAGCGGGGGCGGATATTGCGCTGCTGCATAGTTCCGCGCGGGTGACGCGTGAGGAATATAACGAATCGTCATGCGAGATCGAGGCCGAAGTCCCGGACTCGATCCGCTCGAAGCTGGCTAGATATGTCGTTCCCGATCAAGATCGCAAATAGCGTGATAAAGCGCACTACAGCGCCTGCGACCTGTGGAAAACTCTGTGGACAATGGCAACAGAGCTTCGCTAAGTGGCGCGGTTTGTGTGCTTTTCGAGGGAACGAACCAAGATGCAGCAGTTCTGCTAACATTAGTGGATGCTTTAGTTTACCAACTGTATTACGACTTGACGGCGATTTACTGCCGAAATCGCGTAATGGCCTAGATAAAGTTGGGATTTTCCACATCGGAAGATGAACGCTCCAAATTTTTTAACCATTTCGCGCATTTTCTTCGTGCCCCTGTTGGTGGCCGCCCTGGTCCAGCAGGACGTGAAGATACTGGTGCGCGGAATCGTGCTGACCAACGATTGGCTGGCGCTGGCGATTTTCCTGGTGGCAGCGGCGACGGACCTGCTCGACGGGTATTTCGCCCGCCGGTGGGGTCAAGTGACTACGATTGGCACACTGCTGGATCCGATCGCCGACAAGCTGCTGGTGTCCGCAGCCCTGATTTCATTGGTGCAAATTCGGGCGATCCCGGCGTGGATGGTAGTGCTGATCATCGGTCGTGAATTCGCTGTTTCGGGCCTGCGCAGCATCGCAGCGGCGGAAGGCTATACCATTGCCGCCAGCGATCTGGGAAAAACCAAGACAATATCCCAGGTAATTGCGATATCAACTGTATTACTTTCTTTGAGACATGTATTCTTTCTTACGCCCGCATACTGGCTAATGTGGGCAGTAGTACTTTTCTCACTGTTATCGGCTGTGGACTATTTCTGGAAATTCTGGCGCCGGGTCGACGCCAAGGTGAAAAACCGACGCCGTCGCGAACTGCTGGTGATGGCGCGCCTGGAGCGGCGGCGCAGGTTGGCGGAACTGCGTCAACGAAGCGGGTCGGGATTAGCCGGGGGCTCCACTTTGGGCGATGTCCGCGAGATCACTTGAGCGCCCTCTGGCGTGAACTCCACCGTCCGCACCTGGCCCTTTGGTCCAAAGGGCTCTAACTTCTTGCCATTGAATGTGATATCCGCCCCTCCGGCATTCCCGAGAATCAGGCGAGCTGAGCTCGTCGCGGCTACGATCTTGCTCGATCCCGCAGCCAGCAGCTCCGAGAAAACGGTTTTGCCATCAGCGGTGGCGGTTACCCAAACCGGTTCCGAGGCGGAGATCGCGAGTTGGATCGCAGCGGATGACGGCGGGGCTGCGGTAGGCGTCGCACCCGGATTGACAGCGGGAGGCGGATTACCCGGCGCGGGGTTCGAGGCGTTGGCCGACGCTCCGGGTGTCTCGGGAGCGGGGGCGGGAACCGCAGCAGATGACGATTGTGCGCTCTTTGAAGGCACCGGAGCCTGGCTATCTACCGGCTGGGGCGCAGTCGACCCGACCGTCGCAGAACGGCTGGGAAGATGAGCCAGCCCGTAATACGCGCCGGCGCAAACCAGAATTGCCGCGACCACCCACATAAACGAGGAGAGCATGCTGGCGATACGATCGCTCCTGACCCGATCGCCTACCGATGAAAGTCCGGGAACGCTGGGATGATAATCGTGGCGACTCGATGCTAACGTTTGGATATCCGCGCTGGAATCCTGGCCAAACGACGTACTTCGCTGGAACTCTTCCGCAAACGATGCGCCGTCCAAGCCGACCGCGTCGGCGTACTGTTTGACGAACATGCGGGCGAAAATACCGCTGGGCAGCTTGCCGAAGTCACCCGCTTCGATCGCCTGAAGGTAGCGCGGATTGATCTTAGTCTTGTCGGCCAGACGGTCCAGATCGATGCCCGATCGTAAACGCGCCTGCCGCAGCGTCTCGCTGATCGCAGCCATAGATAGGGAGAGACTTTACTCTCTGCCGTTATAATACAACAGGTATGCGGCATGACGGCCTATCCCCTGATCTCCTGTATCGTCGTAAACTGGAACCGGCGCGAATTGCTCCGCGCCTGCCTCCAATCGCTGGCGCGCCAGGAATACCCCAACTTTGAGGTCATCGTAGTCGATAACGGTTCCTCTGACGGCTCGCGCGAAATGGTGGAACAGAGCGGGATACCTACCGGCCGCGATCCAGTGCGCGTGATCCGCAATTCCACCAATCACGGTTTTTGCGCCGCCAACAATCAGGGAATCGCCGCAGCCCGAGGAGAATTCGTAGCCCTGCTGAACAATGACGCCGAAGCGAGCCCGCAATTTCTCGCCGCTCTGCTGCGCACGTTCGAGGGAAATCCGAAGGTGGGGATGGCCGCCGCCAAAATAGTGGTCTGGGAAGATCCGGGGTTGATTGACAAAGCCGGTCACCTGATTTATCCCGACGGTCAGAATCGAGGCCGCGGGACCGGGGAGCGAGATCACGGCCAATTCGATCGCGTGGAAGAAGTGCTCTGGCCTGACGGCTGCGCGGCCATGTACCGGAAATCCATGCTCGACCAGATCGGCGGTTTCGACGAAGATTTCTTCGCTTACGGCGATGATGCGGAACTCGGGTTGCGAGCCCGCCTGGCAGGCTGGACCTGCCTCTACACTCCCCATGCGATCGTGCGGCATCATCGCGGATCGACCCTCGGCATCGGAAGCGTGAGACGTCTAAGGCTCATTGAACGCAATCGACTGCTGCTCGCGGTGAAGCTGTTCCCGTGGAGCCTGGTGGCGTTGAACCCTTTCTACTACGCCGGCAGGCTCATCGCGGGAGCGGGGGCGGCGTACCGCGGCGGTGGAGAGACTGCAGCCTTCCCGGGATGGCGAGGAAAATTCAAGCTGATCGCGGGTCTCCTGCTGGGCGATCTCTCGGGCATACTGGCGATCCCGCGAATGCTCGTCAAGCGTGCCGGGCTCCGGCAGATTCGCCGACTGTCAGGCAGGCAAGTCCGCGCGCTCATCATGGAGAATCGCATCTCACTCCGCGACCTCAGTGAGAAAGCGGCTATCCGATGACGATTGGAGGGGAGACGTGTCTGCTCTGCAACTGTCCTGAGGCCGAGTTGATTCTGACGTCTCACGACCGCCTCTTCGGAATCGCCTCCGGAATGTACTCTTTGGTGGAGTGCAAAGAGTGCGGCCTGGTGCGTCTCTCGCCGCGCCCGAGTCCGGAGCAGGTGGCCGGATTCTATGCCACCAATTACTGGTTCGCAGGCGGAGCGATGGAGGAGTTTTATCGCCGGATCGTGCTCCTCGATCATGTACGATTCGCCGCGCGGGCCGCACGCAGTTCGCGGGCACCCGGCATGATACTGGACGTCGGATGCAGCGGAGGCCTCTTCCTCCGTATGATGAAGGAGCGCGGTTTCGAAGTGCTGGGCCTCGATTTCTCAGCGGAGGCTGCACGGGTGGCGTGGGAGAAAAACGGCGTCCGCGTCCTGACCGGGGATCTGGTCAGTGCCCGGATCGAACAGGGCTCCTGCGCGCTCATCACCATGTACCACGTCGTCGAGCATCTGCTCGATCCCGTCGCCTACCTGCACGCCGCTTTTCGGTTGCTCCATCCCGAGGGCAGACTGATCGTCCAGGTCCCTGACCGCAATTGCTGGGAGGCGGCCATGCTGGGAAAAAACTGGACAGGCCTCGATATCCCGCGCCACATCCATGTCTTCCGGGCCTCCGATTTGCGACGCCTGCTCCTGTCCTGCGGCTTCGAAGTCGTCCGCGAGAAGCATTTCTCGTTGCGCGACCACCCCGCGGGACTGGCCACGGGACTGGCCCCATCGCTCGATCCGGTGGCGCGCGCCATCCGCGGAACGGATCGCGGCGGAGTGGCGCGCCTCATCAAGAACCTTATCTATTTCGGCATTACCGCCGCGGCATTACCCTTCACGTTGATCGAGGCCCTGTTCGGAAGAGGGTCGAGCGTCATGATCGAGGCGCGTAAGATCGCATGACCCCGACTCGCCTGGCCTCGCGTCTGCCACGTCCGCTGCGCGATCATGTGCTCTTCTTCGAAGGTCTGATCGAACGCGAGTTGCAGCGGTTCGCTGGTTCCCTGCCCCAGAGCGGACTCGTGCTCGACGCCGGCGCGGGTGAGGCACGGCATGCGGCGCTATTCGCGAACCAGCGCTACATCGCGGTAGACATGGGCGTGGGGGACACGGCGTGGAACTACTCCCAACTCGACGCCGTCTCGGATCTGTGCGCCTTACCGTTTCGCGACGGCGCGTTCGATGCCGCCATCAACGTGGTGACCCTCGAGCACATCCACGATCCCGCTCGCGCCATCCGCGAGATCGCGCGGACGATGAAGCCGGGCGGCCGGATTTTTCTCGCCGTCCCGCAGGACTGGGAAGTTCACCAGGCGCCGCACGATTATTTTCGTTACACCCGCTATGGCGTCGAACACCTGCTCCATCAGGCTGGATTCAAGATCCTGCGGATGGAAGCCGCGGGCGGGTATTTCCGGCTGCTCTCGCGGCGCCTGCTCAACGGAATACAATTCTTTATGGGGGGCTGGCGCTGGATTCTGTTTCTTCCGGCGGCCGCCTGCCTGGGACCTCCGGCCTTGTTGTTACCTCTCTGCGAGCCGCTCGACCCTCAAAAGAATTTCACACTTGGATATATATGCGAAGCCCAACGATTACCGTCCTTGCCGCCGTCTGGCTGATGCCGGCCGCACTATGCAGTGCGGCGCACGACTTTAATGGCCAGCGCGCACTCGAATATACCCGCAAGGCCGTGACCTTCGGACCGCGACCGCCCGGATCGCCCGCGATCAAGCAGCTACAGGCATACATCTCGGATGAGATTCGAGCTCATGGCGCCACATTCATCACCGACGATTTCACGGCGACCACTCCCAAAGGCGAGATCGAGATGCGCAACCTCATAGCGCGCTTTCCGGGAAAATCGGGGAAAGTAATCGTCATCAGCGGCCATTACGACACCAAACTCATGCCCGGTTTTGTAGGCGCCAATGACGGCGGGTCGTCGACCGGCTTTCTGCTCGAAATGCTGGCGGTGCTCGAAGGCGCGCCGCGGCAGGACGATGTGTGGCTGGTCTGGCTGGATGGCGAAGAAGCGTTCGGACAATGGAGCGCTACCGACAGCCTTTACGGCAGCCGGCACCTCGCCCGGAAATGGCTGTCCGACGGAACCGCGGCCAGGATCAAGGCGCTGATCAACGTCGACATGATCGGCGACAAGAATCTCGATCTCCTGTACGACCAGAGTTCGGCGTCGGCGGTGCGGGACCTGATCTGGCAGAACGCGGACCGCCTGGGCTTCAGCGCCAATTTTCCGCGCGGGCAGGGGAGTATCGACGACGACCATCAGCCTTTCCTGCGCGCCGGCATCAAGGCAGTCGACCTGATCGACTTCGATTACGGCCCGGATAATTCCTGGTGGCACAACGAAAAAGATTCGATGGACAAACTGAGCGCCAATAGCTTCCGCATCGTCGGCAGCGTCATCCAAGACGTAATTCCGCAAATAGAGGCATGGCGCTAACTTGATCGAAACTCACATTAAGACCATGGACGGAGTCATCGTCGTCGACAAACCGGAAGGCTGGACGTCCCACGACGTTGTCGGCAAAATGCGGTGGATCGCCGGCACTAAGCGTATCGGGCACCTGGGCACTCTCGATCCGATCGCGACGGGAGTGCTGCCGCTGGTAATCGGAAACGCGACGCGACTTGCCCAGTTCTATCTCGCGGCGGAGAAGATTTACGAGGCCGTGGTGCGTTTCGGTTTCGCGACCGATACCTACGACCGCGCGGGCGTGCCGGCGGGAGACCCGGTACAAGTCATGCCGGATCGCGACTGGCTGGAGGCCGAACTGAGCCGCTTTGTCGGCAGGATCCAGCAGACGCCGCCGCCTGTGTCGGCCAAGAAGGTCGGCGGAGTTCCGGCGTATAAACTGGCCCGCCAAAAGAAGGCCGTAAATCTTGCGCCGGTCGAGATTGAAATCTACGAAGCGCGGCTTACGGCGCTCGAAGGCGATCTGGCCTCGATTGTGGTGCGCTGTTCCACCGGGACGTATGTCCGGTCGATTGCGCACGACCTGGGGCAGTCCCTCGGCTGCGGCGCACACCTCCACGCGTTGCGGCGCACGCGCTCGGGCGAATTCGACATCGCGCAGGCGCGCACTATCGCGGCGTTAGAGATCCTGCGGGCGGAGGATGCGCTGCCGCAGGTTCTGATTCCCGCGGCGGAGTTATTGGCGGCGTTCCCGACGGTGCACGTCGACCCTTTAACAGCCGGACAGATCCGCCAGGGACGCGACTTTCACTCGTCGCCGTTCAACGTTCCCCGGAACACGAAGTATGTGAAAGCTATCGACGAGTACGGCTCGCTGGTCGCCATCGGCGAACTGCTGGCCCCGAATCTATATCACCCATCGGTGGTCATGGCGACGTAAGGGTCTCGAAGCATTTGGCCGCGCAGGGGAGCCAAGTCGGCTGCTGCGCAGCCGGGGCAGACCACAAAAAACGATGGTCTACCCTACGGATTGCGGCGAAAGTTGGCGGCGAGAGCGCGCTCGAGTTATTTTGCGGGCATGTAGCTCAACTCGGCATCGTAGCGGAAGATTTCGTAACGATAGTCTTCTAAGACTGCGTTCATCTTTTCCGTGAAGGCGTTATACTTTTCGTCTCCCATCGCCTTATGGATGGGGTTGGGCTGATCTAAATCTGCCCAGTTGTCGAGCCCGGTCGTGGAGCGGATCTCGTTGGCAGGCCCGCCAAAGCGGGTTCTTGCGAAGACATAGGTCTTGATCCCGGAGCTTTTCAATGCCGGGGCGTACTCGTTCCTTTCCAATGCGATCGCATCCCGCAGCTTGCCCTCTTTCACGTGAGCCGTCCAAAGCATGATCATCTTGGGCATCTCCGCCGGCCGGGGAAGGCTGATGTCGTTGTTGACCATGTCTACTACGCGGGAACTCGTCAGGAAACTGTCGGTAATCCGCATGGTGATCCGCGCGAGTTCACTCTGATATTCCTTAAGCTTAGGATCTTTGGAGACGTTAGTATCGAGATCGGCCCACTTCTGGTAATAGTCCACACGGACGAACTCGGCCGGTCCGGTAGCGGACCGCCAGGTGGTATAGCTCTTATCCCACAGCGCCTTTTTGAGAATCGCGTTGTATTCTTTGATCGCGGCAGACATGTCCCCCGCGCGATCGGTCTTGACCGTATACGAAGTGATCGAGCGGATGGTGGCGGGCTTCGACTGCGCCAGGATGGTGGGTATCACGGCAACCGCCATCACACATGACAGAGCCGGCAAGAACACTCGTGAGAACCGTATGGACATACTCTCTCCTCGGGAACACGTTGCTGACGAACGTAAACCGTCCGTAGAGTATAGCAAAAAAGGTAACATAGCGGCATGCCGGTCTTTGCTGGAACCTCCGGGTTCGCCTATCCCGCATGGAAGCCCGCGTTCTACCCCAAGAATGTCGCATCCGCAAACTTCCTCTCCTACTATGCGACCAAACTCAACTCTGTCGAGATCAATTACACCTATCGCCAGTTACCTAAAGCAGCCACGCTGGAAGGATGGGTCAAAGCTACGCCCGACGGATTCGTGTTTTCGCTCAAAGCGCACATGAAGCTCACCCACATCCTACGCCTCAAAAACGCCGCGGAGTTCACCGAAATTTTCTTGCGCGCCATCGATCCGTTGCGCAGTGCCCGCCGTCTCGGCCCGGTCCTCTACCAACTCCCGCCGAATCTGAAATGCGATCTCCCGCTTCTCGCCGATTACCTGGCGTTGCTTCCAACGGATATGCGCTTCGCCTTCGAGTTTCGCCACGAATCCTGGCTCACCGATCCGGTCTACGACCTGCTGGGCAAACACCGGATCTCGCTGTGCCTGGCGGAATCCGACAAACTCGAAGTGCCAAAGGTCTTCACCGCCGATTTCGCGTACTTCCGGCTGCGCAAGGGCGATTACCCGCCCGACGACCGGAAACGCATCGCCGCACAAGTACGCGAACTCGAGACGAACGGACGCGATGTCTATGTCTTCTTCAAGCATGAAGAAGACCCGTCGGGAGCGCTCTACGCCCAGGAACTCCTTACGTGCGAATAACCACGTCCCGCCGATCTATGGGCAGCTCATTCCGCACGACTTACGGCTATACTGAGGTTGCCGCTATGGCTATCTTGCCGGCGCAGTTACTGCGACGCAGCTTATCCAGCATTGTATTGGTATGTTTAAGCTCGGTTGCCCTTATCGCCGCGCCACAACTTCGACTCAGCGCCACCGCGATTGGCCCGTTCTACGTGGAACCCGGCGTGAATGCCCCCCCGCAAACCATTAACGCATTCAACCTTGGTGACGGCGCACTGAATCTGGCCGTCATGTCGTCATCCGCATCGTGGTTGAGTGCTTCGGTGGGCCAGCCGTCGACGTGTTCGGGTGGTCCGGTAGCGGGCTGCATCCCGATCACTGTCAACCTGAACACTGCTGGATTGGCCATCGGCAACTACTCGGGATCTTTTACCCTCAACGATCCGAACGCTATCGATACTCCGCAGAACGTGACCGTCCTGGTGCAGGTGAACGGCTCGCCGTCGAGCGCCGTCTTCTTTGTGACGCCGAATAACGGCGTAGCCACGGCGCAATCGGACACCGCATTTCTGACCGTGAACACAGGTTCTTCGGTGCTATCGACAGTCACTACTTCAGATGGCAGCTCATGGCTAAATTTCACGCTAACCGGGACCCATGTAGTTTATACGGCGTATCAATTACGGGTAACTGCGCAACCCGGACAGGCCGCCGGTACTTACACCGGCACGGTGGTCGTGTCGGGTTCGCCAAATCCTGCGGACGACAAAGGCATCAGTGTAACGATGAATGTTACATCGCAGCCGATCCTGCAGATCCCTTCTTCGCCAGTTACTTTCAACCTGGTCCAGGGACAGGCGCCCCTGACGTATAACGTTACTTTCCAGAATCTCGGATTGGGCACCCTCAGCGTCTCCGGCGCCACGACCTCCGGAGGAAGCTGGCTGAGTGCTTCGCCGACCGGAGGAGCCAGCGTTGCCATTACCGCGGCTCCGACCTCTCTAAGCCCGGGAAGTTATTCCGGCACGGTGACACTGATGTCCAATGCCGCCAACACTGCGATTCCGATCCCGGTTCAGGTGAACGTCACTGCGGCGGGAGGTCCAGTGGTGGCTTTCGGCGGAGTCGTCGATAACGCGGCGTTCGCAAGCGGGCAAGCGGTGGCGGCAGGCTCGATTGCGGCGGTATTCGGCAGCCAACTCTCAGGTTCGGCGCCTGCCAATGCGAGCGGCTTTCCCTTGCCGACGACACTTGCGGGCGTCCAGCTTTTGATGAACGGGAGCCCCGTCCCCCTCTTTTATGCCGGGGCCGGCCAAATCAACGTCCAGGTTCCGTACGGCCTGTCTACCGGTCAGGTGATAGTCCAGGTGTTGTCAAACGGGCAACCCGGAAATCGAGTGAGCGCAATCGTGGATGCCATCGCGCCGCGGCTTTTTCTGGTGGGGCAAACTGCGCCTGACGGGGGGCCGTACGGCGCGGTGTTCAACTCGGACTCGACGCTGGCACTACCCTCTAACCTCATTGCCGGATCGCACCCCGCGCACCGGGGCGATGTGTTGACGATCTATGCTCTCGGACTCGGACCGGTCTCGCCACCCTTGGCGACCGGCGAACCCGCGCCGTCCGTCGCACCGCAGACTACCAATCCCGTGCAGGTGGTATATGGCGGGGGCGGGACCGGGTCCGTTTCGACCAATGCCATTTATGCCGGTCTCGCCCCATTCTTCGCGGGCCTCTATCAAATCAACGCGCTTCTGCCGCAGAACGCTCCAACCGGAAATGTGCCGGTGACGGTCAGTATGCCGGGAGTAGCCAGCAACGTCATAGAAATGGCGATCGCTTCCCAGTGAGATAGACTTGAAGGCTGTCGGCTTCGGGACCACGAGAAAGGATGGTCCGCCCCTACAGTACGGCACGGGCCGCAAGTGCAGGCAAGTTTGTACACGCGTCGCTTCGCGCCGCGACCAGGCCAAAGGCCCTGGCCAGAGGCTTACTACACTGGCTTGGCAAAATCATCGCCTAATTCGTGCTGGAAGCGGCGCAGGCGATCGAGCAGGTGCCGCTTTAGGGCGGCGTGCTCCGGTTTGGCCGAGAGATTGGCTGTCTCCCAAGGGTCTTTGACGATATCGAACAACTGCGTGACTCCGGCCTCGGGATAGACGATCAACTTATGTTCCTGCGTCCGTACCGAGCGCTGGAAAGTGCGGTACCAACAGAACACCGCGTCGTGCTGCTCTTTGGCGCGGTCGTGAATCAGTTCGACCAGGCTCGGAAACTCTACCGACTTCGGCAGTGGCACGCCGGCCAGTTCGCAAGCCGTGGCGAAGGTGCTGTGCTGATACATAAGTGCGTCCACTTTCCTTTTGGGAATGCCGGGGCCGTTGATCATGTACGGCATCCGCACGCTGTGGTCATAGAGGTTCTGCTTCCCCATCAGGCCGTGCTGCCCGACAGCCAAGCCATGGTCGGCAGTGAAGATCACATAGGTGTTGGCGGCTTTGCCGGATTTCTCCAGCGCATCGAGGATGCGGCCGATCTGCGCATCCATGTACGTGATGTGGGCATAGTATTCGGAGCGGTGCACTTGTACGGCTTCGCGCGTTCTGGGGAACGGCGCCAACAACTCATCGCGTACTTTATGGTCGCCCTGGTCAAAGGGATGTTCCGGCAAATAGTTGGGCGGAATCTCAATCCGCGCACGGGGATACCGGTCGACGACTTCGCGGGGCGCCTGCCGCGGGTCGTGCGGGGAATTGAAGCCGACATACATCAGGAAGGGCTCGTGCTGCTGCGAAACCTTCTGAAGATGGTCTACCGCCCCGTCGGCCCAGACCGCGGCTGAGTGGCGAATCCCGTCATGCTCCGCCTTTTCCCACTCTTTGGTATGCAGCCACTGGCCTTTAAGCGAAGTGTCCCACGGGGTCCAGGTATTGCCGGGGCTGGGACGGTTGTAAGCCTCAGGGCCTGATTCGAACATGCCGCCGGATACCGGTCCCGTTTCCTTGAAGGAGCGCGCCAGCGTGGTCTTGCTGAGGTGCCATTTGCCGATGATGAAGGTGTTGTAGCCGGCTTTCCCAAACGTTTCGGCCCACAGTGGGGTCTGCTCCACTTCCTTGCGCGCGCGGAACGCGGTGAGCCCGGTATTCAGCATGGTGCGGCTCGGAACACAAACGGCCCCCGACCAGGAGCCCTGGTGGAAGCAATGCGTGAAATGGCAGCCCCGGTTCAGGAGGGCGTCGAGATTCGGTGTTTGGACTTCCGGATTGCCCATGGCCTGCAGGCCGCGGAACGTCAGATCGTCCGCGATCATGAAGAGAAAATTCGGCCGCGTCTCTTGCACAGCTCTGGCTATTTCCACGGCAGACGCTTGCGCCACGGCCGATTTCAAGAACTCACGTCGATGGATCATACATTTTCCTTGGGGTAACCGTCCTTGCGAATGCGCCGCCCGAGTTCGGCCAGGGTCTCCGCGTCTCCAGGGTAAATGGACCCGTCGGGAAGCGGTCCGGTGTTGAGCAGGAGATTGGCTTTCTGTCCAGCTGCGGCGCGCAGTCGTTCCATGGCCTGGTCCGCGTTGAGATGCTGGTCATCTTTCACATAACCCCAGCCATGCATTTGCAAAGTCGTGCAGATCTCCATGGGTTTGCTGCTCGTGTTGGGCACGCCTTTGTTTTCCGGAGCCAGATAGTCTTCCGTGCCGAGCAGACCCTGTTTATAGGAGACCAGCACCTGCGGCTGCAAGGAGCGGATGTGGCGATAGAGTTCATCGCAATGGAACTTGCGCCGGTCGCCGGAGAGAGGCGTCGCAATGCCGTCCAGCCAGATACTGGCGATAGGCCCGTACTGCGTCAGCAACTCCGTAATCTGGGCGGTCATGAAGTCGAGATAGATTTCGAGGTGATGATCTTTCCCGTAGGCGTACGCGGGATCGGGCGGAGCGTAGTCAGGGCGTGCGCTTCCACCCCATTCGTCGTTGTTGGGCGCATGCGGATGCTTCCAGTCCCTGCCGTGCGAATAGTAGAGACAGAGTCCCAGCCCGCGCCGGCTGCAGGCTTTCGCCATTTCCGCAATCAGGTCGCGGCGGGCAGGGCTCTCGAGGGAAGCAAAGTTCGACTGCCTGGTGCGGAAGAGGCAGAAGCTGTCGTGGTGCCGCGTGGTGATGGTGATGTAGCGCATTTGCGCCTGCGCGGCGAGTTCGGCGATATGGCCGGCATCGAAGCGATCGGCGTGGAACTGTCCGCTCAATTTCGCGTACTCCGCGACGGGAATCTTCTCCCGATACTGGACCCACTCATGACGCCCCAACAGCGAATAAAGTCCGTAGTGCAGGAACAGTCCGAATCGCGCGTCGCGGAACCATTCCGTGGCCGCGGCTCGCGGATCCTGCGCGTAGAGTTTCTCGTAACCGCGCAGATAGCTGGGGATTTCGGGAGCTGCTGCCAGGCGTGCAGTGATTAGTAATGCGAATTCTCGTCTAGTCATATAGAGTGGAGCGGCAAACCGGGCTGGCTATCGCCGGCCCGGCAGGCGACAAAAAACGAGCGTCTGTCGTACGGGATTTGTCTGGAACCGGTTGCGCTGGTGATCTGGCCGTATTGAAAACATTGTAAGCCTCGGTGCGAGACTCCAGCGTGGCTCGCCTGCGTCTTGAAAAGCTCCATTTCCCAGGAAGTATCAAAAATAGCTATGTGGCCGATCTAAAGTTCTCATATAATGAACTCGGAGCTAAGTAAGCTCTTCTCCAGGATTGAGAATGCACTACGTAAAGATCTGTGCCTGCCTGTGTCTGGCTGCCGTCATGCCGGTTGAGGCGATAACGCCTTCATCGGAGGCTGATGTCACCGTCATCGTTAACTTCAAAGGTTCCTATTCCGCTCCTGCCATCAAAGAGATGCAGCGGGAAGCCAGTGCAATCATTCAGACCAGCGGAATCCGTCTCGACTGGCGTTCCCGGAGCGAAGCAGCGGACTCGACGTTCAATGATCTGGTAGTGATGACCTTCAAAGGCACTTGCATTTTTAACCCAATGCCGATTGTGGTTGATGAACTTGGGCCTTATGCCATCACGCGGACTACCGGCGGCGAGGTGCAGCCTTTCGGTGAAGTCGACTGCGATCATATCGTTGCTTCGCTTCACAGCGCCATGGCCGGCGGCGATTTCGCCAAAGCCGACATGCTATTGGGCCGCGCCCTGGGCCGGGTAGTCGCTCACGAACTGGTTCACATGCTGACCAAGTCAAAGCAACACGCGAAGGCTGGCGTCGAAAAGGCCTCCTTGTCGGCCCGGCAGCTCATCGCCGAGTCCCTGCCGTTAAGCGAGCTTGACGTCGACCGCCTGCAGCAGGAACGACATATCCACTGAGTGACGAGAGGCCGTCCGCCTCACAACATCGTTTTCACATTGCGCTAGAATGACAGTGCAAAGGAGACCGCATGATGATCCCATCACTGGCGTTGTTGATCGTAGGTAGCGTGCCTGATCTCATCGTCATTCTGCTGTTGGCCCTGTTATTTTTTGGTGGCAAGAAGATCGGGGATCTCGGCAAGGGATTGGGCGAAGGCATCAAGAACTTCAAAACCTCGATCAAGGGTGACGAGGAGAAGCCTGAAGACAAGAAACCGGAAGAGAAGAAGCCGGCGTAGGCTTCCGGAACTTCCCGCACGTTGGGGCCATTCGGCTCCCGGGATTTCGAGCAGACGTTTCGAGCAAACAAAAAGCCCCGGAAACTCTTTACAGAGCGCCCGGGGCTTTTGATTGAAGCGGCATCGAATCCGATGGCCGATTTAGCTAGCCGCGACTTTTGGCTTCTTCGGTGGAACGATCGCGTCCTTAGCGGCCTTGGCCACGCGGAACTTCACGACCTTCTTGGCCGGAATCTTGATAGATTCGCCAGTTGCCGGATTGCGACCCATGCGCGCCTTGCGCTCCTGGCGGACCAGGCGGCCAAGACCCGGGATTACAAATACACCGTTCTTCTTGACTTCCGAAATCGCCATCGAAGCCAGTGCTTCCACGAAGGAACGCGCGGTCTTGTTGGGGACTTCGCAGTGTTCCGCAAGCGATCTCACCAATTGCGTTTGCGTCATTCTTTGTGCTGCCATCAAACCTCCTCTGTATCTTTGCTTCTCTTGCGGCGTGAACGCCGCCCGACCGTAACCTCACAGCGTCCAAATCAGCGCTGTATTGTCAAATCGTTACAATGATACGGAACCATGCGCAGCTTGTAAAGCGGAAACATGCAAAAACGCCCATTTTTCGGGCTTTTTTTAAGCATTTGCGGATTCAGCCTTCGAATGACCGTGAGTTGGAGCCATCGGAGCACCATTGGAGAGCGTGGCAGACAGTTTCAGGAGACTCCGCAGATCCTGATCCAGACGCAAGGCGACGTCGGGATGTTCCTTTAAGAACGTTCGGGCGTTGTCACGGCCTTGACCGATGCGTTCTCCGTGGTAGCTGAACCAGGAGCCGCTCTTCTCAATCACGCTATTTAGCACGCCCACGTCGAGCAGGTCGCCTTCGCGCGAGGTGCCTTCTCCATACAGAATGTCAAACTCGGCCTCGCGGAAAGGCGCTGCTAACTTGTTCTTTACGATTTTGACGCGGGTGCGGTTGCCGATTACGCTTTCCCCGTCCTTGATAGAGGCCGTGCGACGGATCTCAACCCGGATCGAAGAGAAGAACTTGAGAGCCCGCCCGCCGGTGGTCGTCTCGGGGTTGCCGAACACCACGCCGATCTTCTCGCGAATCTGATTGATGAAGATCAGGCAGGTGTTGGTGCGCGAGACCACGCTGGTGAGTTTGCGCAGGGCCTGGGACATGAGCCGCGCCTGCAGCCCCATATGGCTGTCGCCCATTTCGCCGTCTAATTCCGCCTTGGGAACGAGGGCGGCGACGGAATCTACTACTGCAACGTCAATTGCGCCGGATGCAATCAGCACACCGGTGATCTCCAGCGCCTGTTCGCCATGGTCCGGCTGCGAGATCAGCAGGTTGTCGACATCCACCCCGAGTTTCCTGGCGTAAATGGGATCGAGGGCGTGTTCGGCATCGATAAACGCTGCCTGGCCGCCCAGTTTCTGTGCCTGTGCGATCACCTGGAGGGCGAGGGTGGTCTTGCCCGACGACTCCGGGCCAAAGACCTCAACGACGCGTCCGCGGGGGAATCCGCCGATTCCGAGCGCGGCGTCCACCGATATCGAACCGGAGGGAATTACGTCGACCGCGACAACGCTGCGGGAGCCCAGGCGGAGTACAGCGCCTTTGCCGAATTGCTTATCAAGCTGAACGAGGGTGAGGTCGATCGCCTTCTGGCGGTCTTTGATGTCCATAACCACAAGGTGCCAGCGGGAGGGGAAAGATCTCAGACAAATTTTTATGGACAGGCCAAAGCCTGGCAGAGGGTTGCTCCAGCAGAGCTGAAGGCTGGCACACAAGGGATACAATCGAAGGGCTATGACCAGACGAAATCTTCTTGGGGCCGCGGCCGCCGCCGCTGCTGCCCAGGCCTCAGGCCAGGCTCAGCGTCAGCCTCAAAATGTCGAGTGGAAACCGCGGCTCGGAATTCTGGGACCGTTCACCGAAGCCAACGTGCGGTTTGCCCACGACGAAGGCTTTACCAACATGATCCTGGGCGCCGGCCGGCGGTCCTCGCTGGATGCCACGACGATCACCGACGCTCAGATCGACAACGTCAAGCAGACGCTTGCCAAGTATGGAATGCACGTCTCTGCTTTCCAGGCTTCGCAGAACCACATCGCGGCCGATCTTGCGCGGCGCAAACAAGACAACGACTATTTCGTCAAGCTGATCGAACTGGCCGGAAAACTTGGTGTACCGTACATCGGCACGTCATCCGGCAAGGACGCCGATCACCCGTTCCGGCAGCAGGTGGACGACATCGTCCGGGTGTATACGGAGCGCTACTTTCCCGCGTGCCAGGCGAATAAAGTGCGGATACTCTGGGAGCCCTACCCCGGCGGCGCCAATGTAGCGATCAGCCCGGCAGGCTTCGAAGCCCTATTTAAGGGCTTTGGGGATTCTCCTTATGTGGGACTCCAGTACGACCCGTCGCACCTAGTCTGGCAGATGATGGACTGCATCCAGACTGCGCGGGATTTCGTGGACAAAATCTACGACGTCCATTTGAAAGACACCGAGGTGCGCTGGGACGTGCTGCGCAGAGTCGGTATCAACCCGGTGGATAACACCCGGTGGTGGCTGTATCGTCTGCCCGGACTGGGATCTATCCCGTGGAATGAGTTTTTCACGGTCCTGCAGCGCGCCGGTTATCAGGGCGCTATGAGCCTGGAACACGAGGATCCGCTCTACGGGTCGCCCAATCGACCCGGGCCTGATTTCTCGCCGGAGTATGCCATGGGTTTCAAGATGGCCCACCGTTATTTGCGGCAGTACGTTCCGGAATAAGTTAGCAGAAAGGCTGCTGCGCAGCCGGGCAGACCACAAAAAACGATGGTCTGCCCCACGGAAGACAGGCGAAGGTATGCGGTTTTTACGCCGCTCGCGGGCGATGCACCTGCTGCCGGATCGCTTCGACTACCCGGGCGATGCCGGCGTCCCAATCGGGAAACAGATCCACATATTGCATTTCCCGCGCCACATCTGTGGGCACCGGGCATTTGTCGAGGCGGACCGGCAGAAGGAAAATTTCGTCCAGAGGCAAACGGCGCGCACACTCAATCGCATGGCGGATTTCGGCCTGGAATCCGCTCCGCTTCCGGATGGAGTTATGAGAAAAGCAGCACACTGCGAAGTCGGATGTCTCCAGGGCGTTCCGGATGGCCCGCGCCCAATTCTGTCCAGCGAGCAATTTGCGCTCGTCCATCCAGGGATTGAATCCGGCGGAGACGAGAGCGTCAAAGATGCGGCCGGCGTGAGTTGCGTCTTCATGAACGTAGGCCACGAACACGCGGGGAAGGTCGAGGGGCTGAAACCGGTATCGACGGCCGATTTTGCGAAACGAACCCAATCCGTCGATCTCGACCGTCGCGCCGCGGCTTAACGCTTCACGAACGACGGTCGCCACCTTGTCGATGGATGCGAACCTACCGCTTGCCATCGGTCCCCCGGGGAGACGCCTGAGTGAACTGAAGTCCGCCCTTGACGTCCCGGCGAAAGCGGCCGAGACCGGGAAGATTGGCAGAGCGGCCCTTCTTCAACTTTCGGAGAATCGAGGAGACCACCTCATCCAACTGGTCAGCTGCTTCGCCCTGTGTGATCCCGGTTTCGCGGGCAATCTGCAATACAATATCTGACTCCTTCATCCTGCCCCGATGCTAGCAGTGAAGGCGGCAAAAACGTTCGACCACCAGCCCTTGCCGGAGCGCTTTCCCTTTTGCCTGGAGGGTTTAGGGAGAATTGAAAGTGGTGTTACCGTGGAGAGGGCCGGCAATCAGGCCAGCGCTTTGAGGAGCACACTCTTCCAGCGCGGCACGTCCATCGTCCAGCATATGTTGGTGCGGGGTGCGTGATCCAGGAAGTGACTCCACGTCCGGCGATTGCGGGGATTCGCGGCAACATTTAACTGGTCGACGACGCTCATGCCGCGGGTCAGTTCGCCGGCGGTCTCGACGTCGACGTAGTGGCTGGACCAGGATGTACCGACGGCCGGGTCGAGCGCAATCGACATAGCGACAGGATCGGGCAACGAGATGCCGTGCTCGCCGGTTTGCTCGAGATAGGCGCGGCGTGCGTGGGCGTTGCAGTCGATGGCGAAGCGCGCCAGGGTGGTGTCGAGCGCCAGGACGCGTTCGATGTCGGCCGCATTCAACACTGCTGCTCCGCGGCAGAGGTGCCAGCCGGCTAGGTCCACGGGCAGCGTGCTGCGCAAGACTGCGCGGGCCGCTTCCGGATCGGTCCAGAAGTTGTACTCGGCTGCCGGAGTCACGTTTCCGACGCAGCAGGGCGCGCCACCCATGATCACGCAACGGCTCACGCCGGCGGCGATTTCAGGTTTCCTGGCGAGCGCGAGCGTAATGTTGGTCAGGGGCCCAAGCGTGACCAGTTCGATCCCGGGGTGCCGTTCGATGACGTCGATGATGGCGTCGACGGCGTCACCTGCCTGGGCTGTATCACGAGGAGCGGGATAGCCGCGATCTCCCAGTCCATCCTTGCCGTGAAACCAGGTGGCGTCCTCCAGCGGCCGGGCGAGAGGTTTCGACGCGCCCCGGTAAACGGGCACGCCGGAGCCGCAGAGTTCGGCGGTGTAAAGCGCGTTGGTGGTCGCCTGCTCGACGTTGACGTTGCCGGCGACGGTGGTGATCGCGAGGACGCGGATGCCGGGTGAGCGCAGTGCCATGATGAGCGCTACGGCATCGTCAGAGGCGGTGTCAGTGTCGATGAGGAATTGGCGAGACACGATGGGCCTTTTCTTCTAGCGTTCCAGTGGGATACCGAAGCAGGAAAGAGCGTTGTCCGTTGCGAAGCAGATATGCCCATTCGCGACGGCCAGATGGGGGGCATCGGGCAGAGACATGATCGCCGGTTCACTGGAGTATAGTTCCTTCCCCGTCACTGCGTCCAAAGCTTTCAGCGTGTTGTGACCCGCGCCCGCACCCGGATCTCCGGATAACAGAAATACGGTGCCGTTCGTGATCACTGGCGGCCCGGGCCTGACTACGTTGCTAAATTTCCACGCAAGCCCCAATTCAGGCGCACTGGAAGGGCCGCTCAGTTTTAGGGCTTGCACATCTCGCGAAGTGGCGGCATAAATCCATCTCACCCCTTTTGTATCCAGCCAGCTTGCAAGGCCGGAGGTTACGTCGTGTGGACGATACCCCGCAACGACGGCGAGGCTCCCTGCATCCAAAAGCACCAGACGGCCGTCCGGCGCCTGCCCGGCGATCAGTTGGCGGCCCTGGTAGTTGATGGCCATGCCGTTCCTGACTGTGCCGTAAACTCTTCCAGTCGGTCCGATGACGATCCCGTAACGTGCCTCGGCGGAAACGAACTCGGGCCTGGCATTCGAATTCCTCACATCCATCGACCAGAGGCCGTGCGACGAGCGACCGCAATCATCCATAGAGCCGGCATAGACGGTGCCGGACCAGAAGTTGAGGCTCGAATAGCTGGCGTTCGGCGGGAGGAAGGTGACGGGCGAGTTCGCGTCGGATCCATCCGACACCCGAATCGTGTGCAGACGACCGTCGGAGGCAACCGCATAGAGAGGCCGCATGGGACCGGCCTCGTCATCGTCGACGTCCTCGTCGACCGGGGCCGGATCGCCGGACAGATCCTCATCCGGATCCGGCTCGATCACCGGCGTCGCGGGCCCCCCTGGGTGGCAAGGCGATGGCGATTTCCGCTCCGGCAGCGGCGAAACGTCGAAATGCCGCTTCCAGAAAAGCGTGCCGAGATCCGCGTCGACAGCGTAGAGATCATCGTGAGGACCGGCGATAAACACCAGTTCACGAACCCCGCGGTGTGTGATAGTGGGTCCCATGATCACCGGAGCCGACAGTGAACTGGACTCGGCCGGGTGGTCTTCGAGTGGCCGTTTCCAAAGCAGCTTCAAGTTTTTGACGTTCGCGACGGTAAGAGTCTTGCCGTGTCTCTGCCAGTTGGTGCCCTGCGGATCCCCGCCGCAGCTCAACCAGTCCCCGGCCAAAGCAATGGCGCCCCACATACCCAACGCTGCGGCCAGCATCTTTCCAAGACCCACGTAACTGATGATATCGTGGCGAATGCGAAGTACTATGGACTCCCGTCCCAGGTTGCCGTATGATGTACGCAGGGCTGAAGTTCACGGCTATGAACTCCAGCCCGTCAGAGCTAGCTGCGATTCATGATGAACCGCAGCGTCGCTTTGATCAAGTTGAGAAATTTGAACTTAATACGTAAAGCAAAAGTGAAACGCATGGCATTTCACCTCCTTCTGGTCCGCAGATTGAGGTAGGGCCCGGGCTAGTACCCGGGCTTTTCCTTTGGAGCCCCAATAGCTCCATCAGGAAACTTGCCGCCTACCTCGCCATGGAGCAGCTACTTTCTTCTATCGTCAGGTTGGGAAAAAACTTGAGGCTGTGCGCGAAGTTGACCCGAGACCACTGAAAACGCTACATTAGTAGTGCCAACCTGTTCCGTCCCCATCGTCTAGCCGGCCCAGGACATCGCCCTTTCACGGCGGTAACGGGGGTTCGAATCCCCCTGGGGACGCCATTTGCCTCTGATCACTTGGCCAACGCTTTGTTGATCAGTTCGGTGATGTCCGGATTCGCGCCAGGTTTGTCCAACTCAGCCAGCAACGCCGCCTTCTGATCCGGCGTGAGCACCTTCACGATTTCCCGCGATGCCGCGAGCTTGGCCTGAATCGCGGCGTTCACCATATTGGTCACCTGCGCGGCGAAATCTGCCGACAGTTTGCGATCCAGTTCATCATCCGGTTTTCCCGACAGAAGGTTGCGATCGATATTCTTCGCGATCTCGGCAATTTTCGCACTCTGCTTTTCCGCCTCTGCCTTCGCGCTGCTCTCCATGGTCTGGACCTTCTGCTGCAGCACCTGCTTCTGCTCAGCCGTCAGCGTGCCCCCCTTCGGCGCCACGTCCTGCCCCCTCGACGCCGCTGTCCCGACGAGTAACAGTATCGGCAAATACACAAGATAGAACTTGAACATAGGGTCTTCCGCTGCCATTGTAATGGACTACGGCGCGGCGGGTGCCCAACAGAGTTGTCCAATACAAGATGATCCTGAAACCGAATCCGTTTCCAATACAAGATGATCCTGAAAAAGTGGAAACTCGGGTAGGCAAGCTGCGGCAGGATGCGATTGCAAATGCAGAATGCCGAAGAGCTATCCCCAGGCCAGATCAGCGAGTTTTTGAAGGCCAGCGATGGAATCGAATTCAGTGGACAGAACCGGGCCGGGCGATATGCCTGGACTCAGCGCGTACTCATCGCGCAAGAGTACGGCAGTCAAGGCAAGAAGCAGCGGGGTCAGATCCGAAGCTACATAGGCAAGGTCAGCGGACTCAGTCTGGCGCAGGTCGCGCGTCTGATCCGGATGTATCGAGCCAGCGGGAAGGTGGAGGTCAAGGTATACCGCCGGCGCCAGTTTGTCCGGAAGTACACGGCCGAAGATGTGGGTCTATTGGCAGGGGTGGATCGGGCGCACGAGCGGCTGAGCGGGCCGGCAACGCGCCGCATCCTGAAGCGGGAGTTCGAGCAATATGGCAAGCGGGAGTACGAACGCCTGGCGGGGATTTCGACAGGACATCTATACAATCTACGCAACAGCGCTGGGTATCGGAAGCAGGCGGCGATCTTCGAGCCGACGCGGCCCAGTCCGGTGGCCATCGGAGAGCGGCGGCGACCAGACCCGCAAGGGCGACCGGGATATCTGCGGGTGGATACGGTGCACCAAGGGGACTGGGATCGGAGCAAGGGGGTGTATCACATCAATGCGGTGGACGCCGTCCTGCAGTGGGAAGTGATCGGCTGCGCAAGCAAGATCAGCGAGCAGTATCTGATGCCGGTGCTGGAAGCAATCCTGCATCAGTTTCCCTACCCGGTGCTGGGGTTCCACAGCGACAACGGGTCGGAATTCATCAATCGGCGAGTTGCCGGAATGCTCGGGAAACTGCTGGCGGAGTTCACCAAGAGCCGGGCCAACCGCACCCAGGACAACGCCCTGGTAGAAGGCAAGAATGGGGCGGTCATCCGCAAGCTGATTGGCTACGGCCACATTGGCGGAGAACACGCCGAGCGAGTGCACAAGTTCTATGCCGCTCATTTGAACCCCTACCTGAACTTTCACCGTCCGTGTGGATTCGCGACCGTGACGGTGGATGCGCGCGGGAAACGCAAACGGTTGTACAAGGCCGAGGACTACGCGACGCCATACGAGAAGCTCAAGTCGTTGCCGGAAGCGAGCGCCTGCCTCAAAGCGGGGATCAGCTTTGCCCAGTTGGACAAACAAGCCGCAAGCCTCAGCGACACCGAATGCGCGAAAAAGATGGGTGCGGCCAAAGCAAAACTGTTGCGCCAGTGCAAGATGGAATCGCCAGTTCCACCGCGATTTGTGTGACGAGCCAAGCCACCGGAAGCGCTGTGGAAATGGCGGGCAGGGGGCGACGGTGGAAAACTCTCGTCTCGCGTTATGGGCGGCCCAAGCTCGACATCGAGTTTCCCACCGTCGCCCCCTGCCCTTGGAAATCGCCAACAACGCGATTTCCACATTTCCACAGCGCCGGCTACGGTCTTACCCATTTCAATCAGAAAAACAAAAGCAAGGCAGCGCCCTTCGGGCGCTCGCGAAAGGAGATTCCTGTCGCTTCTCGCCATCCTCCGTTTCAGGATCATCTTGTGTTGGAATCAAATGTCGATTTCAGTATCATTCTTCGATTGGAAAATGCTCCAACACCGGCGCTGTTTGACTGACGGGCTTGAAGCCGCTGACAACTGATAGCCGACACCCGACGACTGATAACCTAATAACTATCACCCCTACGGACGCCAAACCCATCGAATCGCGCACCGGGAAACTCGCTTTTCTAGCGGGCTCCGGCATACTGCTCAGCCGCATCATGGGAGTCGTCCGCCAGAGCATTTTTTCGCACTTCTTCGGTCTATCGATGGCCGGCGATGCATTCATGCAGGCGCTGCGCATTCCCAATCTGCTGCAGAACCTGTTTGGAGAAGGGGTCCTCTCGGCTTCCTTCATCCCGGTCTATGCCAATCTGCTGGCACGGCGTGAGAAGGAGCTCTCCCAGGAACTGGCGGGCGCGATCGCCGCGATCCTGGGGCTGGTCAGCTCCGTCCTGGTTCTGCTGGGCATCCTGGCGACGCCGCTGCTGATCGACGTCATCGCGCCGGGTTTCCATGGCGCCAAACGCGACCTTACCATCCAGCTGGTACGCATCCTTTTCCCGGGCGCCGGCCTGCTCGTCATGTCGGCATGGTGCCTGGGGATTCTCAACAGCCATCGCAGGTTCTTTCTGTCGTACGCTTCGCAGGCCTTCTGGAACGTGGCCATGATCGCGACGCTGGTATGGTACGGTCCAGGCAGTTCTGAAAACCGGCTGGCCGCGACACTGGCGTGGGGCTCGGTGGCCGGATTCTGCCTGCAGGTACTGGTGCAGCTTCCGCCCGTGTTCCGTTTGCTCGGGAGTCCGCGGTTGTCGCTCGGACGAGGTTCGGCAGATGTGCGAACGGTCCTGCGCAACTTCGTTCCGGTCTTCATCAGCCGGGGCGTGGTGCAACTCAGCGCCTTCATCGATATGATGATCGCGAGCTGGCTGCCGACCGGCGCGGTGACGGCTCTGGCCAACGCGCAGTTGTTGTACACCCTGCCCATCAGCCTGTTCGGCATGACCGTTTCGGCGGCCGAACTCCCCGCCATGTCGAGCCTGCTGGGGAGCGACAGCGAGATCGCGGCGCAGTTGCGCAAACGCCTCAACGCCAGCCTGCAGCGCATCGCCTTCTTCACCGTGCCGTCGGCCGTTGCGTTCCTGTGCCTGGGCGATGTGATCGCGGGAGCGGTGCTGCAAAGCGGACGCTTCACCCCGGCGGACTCACTGTACGTTTGGAAGATTCTGGCCGGCTCCTCGGTCGGGCTGCTCGCTTCGACGTTGGGGCGCCTCTACTCCTCTACCTATTACGCTCTCAAGGACACCCGCACGCCGCTGCAATTTGCGGTGATCCGCGTCTTGCTCACCACTGTGCTGGGACTCCTGTTCGCACTGGCAGTGCCGCGCTGGCTGGGCCTGGATCCGCGACTGGGAGCGGCCGGGCTGACCGCGTCGGCAGGCATAGCGGGATGGGTCGAATTCGTCCTGCTCCGGCGTCGGCTGAATCAAAGGATCGGTTCTACCGGACTCCCTGTGTCGGTGACGGCCCGTTTATGGGGAGCAGCGCTGCTGGGGGCCGCAGCCGCCTGGACCGTGAAGTTGGTGCTGGGTCACAGGAACCCGATCCTGATGGCGGCAGCTACCCTGGCGCCTTACGGCATCGTCTATCTTGGCGGAACTTACGCGATGGGGGTGGGGTCGATTCGCCAATTCCTGGCGCGCGGAAGAGGGTAAGCCAGACCACGGCTTTGCGTGATATGCGAGCAGATGTCCTCGTCCGGACCCTGGGGGTAACCGACTGCCGGGCCGCCTCGCTGCTCCAACCGGCGTACCCGGTATCAATGCGCGCGACCACCCTGAAATTTGGCAGCCGGGGCCGGCGCGACGATTCTCGCGTACCACGAAAACGGCTGCTGCGCAGCCGGGCAGACCACAAAAAACGATGGCCTGCCCCACGGACAGACTGGTGCGGCCGCTTTCTGGTTCTGCAACTGCTGGAGCTGAATTATGCCAGCAACTGCTCGAACCGCGAGCCCTTGCGAATAATGGTCTGGTTGCGCTCCGGACCCGTCGAGATGCACCCGACCTCGACTCCGGTCATCTTCTCGAGATACTCAAGATATTCTCTGGCCTTCTTCGGCAGCTTGTCGTACTCCGAAATGCCGAACGTCGTCGAGTTCCAACCCGGCAAGCTTTCGAGGACCGGCTGCACTTTGCCCAAATCCTCGCTCGACATCGGCATATCCTCTGTCGCTTCCCCGTCCATCTGATACTCCAGGCAGACTGGAATCTCCTTGAGGTCGTCGAGTACATCGAGTTTGGTGATCACCAGCGAATCGAAGCCATTGATCATGGCGCTGTAGCGTAGCAACGGAACGTCGAACCAGCCGCAACGGCGGGGACGCCCGGTCACAGCGCCGAATTCTTTCCCGCGCTTACGGATGTGCTCGCCTACTTCGTCGTGCAGTTCGGTCGGAAACGGACCCCCTCCCACGCGCGTGATGTACGCCTTGCAGATCCCAATGACGCCCGAAATCTTGTTGGGTGGTACGCCGGCACCGGTGCAAGCTCCTCCGGCCGTCGAACTGGATGACGTTACAAACGGGTAGGTGCCATGGTCCACATCGAGCATAGTGCCCTGTGCGCCTTCAAACAACACCCGCTTCCCCTCGCGAATCTGCTGGTTCAACAGGCCGGCGGTATCGCAGACCATGGGCCGCAGACGCTCGGCGATCTCCCGGTAGCGATCGCGTTCGGCGCTGTCATCCAAGCCGTCGAACAGGTCGAACGCCTGCAGGATCTCGATCTTCTCGGAGCGCAGCGCTTCATACGCTGCGTCGAAGCACTTGAAAGCCACGAAGTCGCCGAAGCGGATGCCGCGGCGGCCCATCTTGTCCTCATAGCACGGTCCGATCCCCCGCGACGTCGTGCCGATGGAAACACGACCCGGCCGCGATTCCGACAGACGCTCCATCATGCGGTGGAACGGCAACAGCACGTGCGCGCGATTGCTGATGCGCAGTTGACGGGTCACGTCGACTCCCGCCGCTTCCAAGGCGTCGATCTCGGCTACCAGCGCGATGGGATCGACCACCAGGCCATTTCCGATCACTGCCGATTTCCCCGGATGCAGAATGCCACTCGGAATCAGCTTGAGCACAAACTTGCGTTCGCCGATGAGGATCGTGTGTCCCGCATTATGTCCGCCCTGATAACGGACCACAACATCAAAGCGGTCCGAGAGGAGATCGACCAGCTTTCCTTTGCCTTCGTCTCCCCACTGCGCGCCCAATACGATTAAGTTGTTCATTAGCCAAAGCCTCAATTTTAACGCACTGTGCTAGGCTGGCTTTTATATGCAGCTTTGCGATGTCTTCCTGGAACTCGGGGAGGACCGTTTTTCCCGTTTAGTCAGCTCCATCTCGATCGGCCGGCTTAAGACTTTTCAGCTCTACGAACGCTTCAAGACGCGCTCGCATCTTCCCAAGCTCAACGTCGAGACCCTGCGGAAAGCCGCACCCAGGCTATGGACGCGGCTCAAGGACCACAATGACGATTACGCCACCGACCTCGCGCAGGCCGTGCTGGTTTCGCATCTCGACATGATCGTCGACGTGCTCAATTTCGTCGGCATCCCCCATGAGGACGGCTTCTTCGCTAAGGATCTGGACGCCAAACCGCACCTGACCGAGGGTTGGGAGGGGCGGGTATTCGAGCAGTTCCGCGGCAAGTACTCCGAATCGCTGCTGCTGTTCTACATCAATCATCTTTCGTGGGAGTTACTCGGCGCGGAGAAATTCTTCGCTCCGGCTGCCTAACGTGGAAAATCCGTTAATTGTACTGGAACGTAGCGCGCTCGACCGCATCGCTGCTGCTGCCACCATCGAAGAACTCGAAGCCGTGCGCGTGGAAATGCTGGGACGCAAGGGCGCGCTCAACCAGGTCAGCCAGGGGATGGGCAAGATGCCGCCCGAAGAGCGCGCAGCGACCGGGAAGTTGCTGAACGGTGTCAAGCAGAAACTGGAGCGCGCCATTGAGGACCGCCGCAGCCAGTTCGAAGCGATCGCCTTGCGCGCGAAACTCGATGCTGAATGGCTGGACCTCACTTTACCCGCGCCGGGAACGCGCCCGGGGAGCCTCCATCCCGTCACGCAACTGCAGCGCGAGATCGAAGATCTGTTCAGTTCGCTCGGTTTTGCCGTCCTCGACGGGCCGGAGGTGGAGACCGAATACAACAACTTCGATGCGCTGAACATTCCGCCGGACCATCCGGCACGCGACATGCAGGACACCTTCTGGGTGGAGGGCGGCCATCTGCTGCGCACCCACACGTCGGCCGTGCAGGTCCGCGGCATGGGACGTCTGAAACCGCCGATGCGCATGATCGCGCCAGGCCGCGTATTCCGCAACGAGAGCGTCGACGCGTCCCACGAGCACACGTTCTACCAACTCGAAGGCATGATGATCGACCGCGAAGTCTCCGTCGCGCACCTGACGTATTTCATGAAGACCCTGCTCACCGCGATCTTCCAGCGCGAGGTGACGGTACGGCTCCGTCCCGGATTCTTCCCCTTTGTAGAACCGGGATTCGAACTCGACATCTCATGCCTGATCTGCGGCGGCAGTGGTTGTCCCGTGTGCAAGCAGAGTGGTTGGGTCGAACTGCTGCCGTGCGGCCTGGTGAATCCGCATGTGCTGCGGATGGGCGGCATCGATCCCGCTGGGTGGAACGGTTTTGCGTTCGGCCTGGGACTGACGCGCCTCGCGATGATGCGCTATGGCATCGATGATATCCGCTGGCTGCAAAGCGGCGATCTGCGCTTCCTGAATCAGTTCGGAGGGGCCGCGCTGTGAAGTTCTCGTACAACTGGCTGCGCGATTATATCGACGGCCTGGACGCCTCACCGGAATCGCTCGAGCGTCTCATCACCATGAAGACCGCCGAGTGCGAAGGCATCGAGAACGTCGGCGAATTGCTGGCTGAGGCTTCGCTGGCCGACGTGCTGGATGTCGAGCCAATCCCCGGCGGCCACAACGTGAAGGCGCGGGTGGGTACGGCGCGATACGGCGAGAAGACCGTCGTCTGCGGCGCGCCCAATTGCCGGGTCGGCCTGGCAACGGTTTACGTGCCGCTGGGCAAGAAGGTAATTCAAGGCGTGGAAAGCGACGGCATGCTGGCCAGCGGCAGCGAACTCGGCATCAATCGCGATCACTCCGGTATCGTCGAGTTCAAAACGTCCTTAATCGAGGAACTGTTGTTGGACCTGGAGTTGCCGGGCCCCGACGCAATCCTCGAGATCGACAACAAGTCGCTCACTCATCGCCCCGACCTCTGGGGTCATTTCGGCATGGCGCGCGAAGTTTCGGCCATCACGCGCAAGAGGCTCGTCGACCCGGTCAAGCCGTCGCTGGTTCCGGGCGACGCTTCGCCGGTGCGCGTCGAAATCGAAGATCTGGATCTCTGTCCGCGATACAGTGCGCTGGTTTTCGAGAACGTGACCGTCGGTCCGTCGCCACTGTGGCTGCAGTATCGCCTGACTGCCGTCGGCCTCAACCCGATCAACAACATCGTCGACCTGACCAACTACATCATGGCCGAGACTGGCTCAGCCCATGCACGCGTTCGATCGGGCGAAACTTCGCGGAGACACCATCTTCGCCCGTCCGGCGCGGCAAGGCGAGCACATCGTCGCGTTGAACGATATTGCTTACGACCTGAGCCCGTCGAATCTGGTGATCGCGGATGAAGGCGGACCCATCGCCATTGCGGGCGTCATCGGAGGAGCCGGGAGCGCGATCTCAGATGCGACGACGTCTATCGTGCTGGAGAGCGCCAACTTCCAGGCGTCCAGTGTGCGCAAGACCTCGTCGGCGTTGAAGCTGCGGACCGATGCGTCCATGCGATTTGAGAAGGCCCAGGACCCGGCCAATACCACGCGTGCCCTGGCGCGAGCGGTGGAGTTACTGCGGGAACTCTCGCCGGGGATACGCCTGGTCGGCGGTCTGGCAGACGCGGCGCGGCCTTTGCGCCCGATTTCGCACGTAACTCTCGACCTCGACTGGCTGGCTCGCAAACTGGGCCGCTCGCTCGAAGCCGCGGAAGTTCGCGCGATTCTGGAGAGCCTGGAATTCGGAGTCGAGCAAACCGGGCCGCGGGTGTTCTCCGTCAGCATTCCTTCATGGCGCGCCACCAAAGATATTGCGATGGCGGAAGACCTGGTAGAAGAAGTCGGCCGCATGATCGGCTACGACACTATTCCTCCGAAGCCTCCTCTGATCGCCGCAACGGTACCCCCCGAAGATCCGCGGCGCACCTTTATTCGCCGGGTCAAGAACGCAGTTGCGCTGCAGGGTTTCAGCGAAGTCTCCAACTATTCGTTCGTGAGTGAAGAGCAGGTGCAGCAGCTCGGCCTGCGTCCGGAAGATCATGTGCGCGTGTTGAATCCGATCGCCGCGGACCAGAGTCTGTTGCGGAGTTCACTGATTCCCGGCATTTTCTCGAACATCGAAGAAAACAGCAAACACTTTGCGTCGTTCCGGTTATTCGAAATCGGCAATGAGATTCATAAAGGCGACGGAGAACTTCCCGCACAGGTTCAGCACCTCGCCGCCGTCGTCTTCAATCGAGAGGGCGACGGAGCCGCGGGGCTCTTCGAACTCAAACGGCTGGCCGGGATTCTGGCGCCGGGGATGGACGTCCGGGCCACGGAGCCGCGGGCCTACGAGCATCCTGCCCGAACGGTTGAGATCGCATGGCAAGGCGAAGTCATAGGCCGTTTGTTCGAACTGCATCCGGCATTGGCGAAGCGCGCCGCGATCCTCGATCTGAATTTGGACCGCGTGCTTGCACTCCGTCCGGCACAGGCGAAGTATGAGGCGGTGCGGCGATTCCCATCGAGTGCTTTCGATCTCTCGGTGGTCACGCCACTACGCGAACCGGCGGGCGAGATCGAAAGGAAGCTTCGCTGGAATGCCGGACCACTGCTTAAGAGCATCGAGTATTTGCGGCAATACACCGGCGCTCCGCTGGCCGAAGGAACCAAGAGCATGTCCTTCCGTTTGACTGTTGCATCGGACGAGCATACGCTGTCGTCGGAGGAAGTGACTGACTATCGAGAGAGAATCGTCGGGAATATGCAGCTCAAATGGGGCTATGAGTTGCGAGTGTGATCGACGTCTGGCTGGTTGCGCTTCCTGACAGCGGCTATCCTTCCCATTTGTGGCAGATCATTTCCGTCGAAGAGGCAGCGCGGGCGGCGCGGTTTATTTTCGATCGCGACCGCGACCGGTTCATCGTGGCGCACGCCGCGCTACGCAACATCCTGACACGCTACACCAACCAGGCGCCGACAGCCCTCCTCCTGGGCGCGGCCGAAAAAGGTAAACCCTACCTCGCTGAACATCCCCGCATCCATTTCAACCTCTCGCACTCGGGGCGTTTTGCCATGGTAGCAGTCGCGCTCGATCGCGAAGTCGGGGTGGACATTGAAGCTGTCCGGCCGGAACGTTCGACGGTCGACATTGCGAATCGCTTCTTCGCGCCGGCCGAAGTTCGCGAGCTGAATGCCACTCCGGCAGACCGTCAGGTAGGAGCCTTCTTCGCCTGCTGGTCGCGCAAAGAGGCGTACATCAAAGCGCGTGGAGAAGGTTTGCACATCCCGCTGGACAGCTTCGAGGTGTCGCTGGGAGAAAAGGCGGAGTTGCGCGCTGCCCCGGATCGCGAGCGATGGTCGATGTGCGCGCTGCAGGCTCCGGCTGGCTACGCGTCCGCGCTGGTGGCGGAGGGTTCAGGCTGGCACGTCAGGCAGTTGGATTGGACGCAAGAACCGTAGCGCGACCTCTTTGCCACGCTCACCCACCTCTCCTACCGGACCCACGCACGAAGGACATCCGCCATCGCAGGCACACGCCTGAATCAAGCCGCGAGTCTCCCGCAGCAGCTTCTCCGAATCCCGGTAGAGCGGTTCGCTCAGTCCGACTCCGCCCGGATACGAATCGAACAGGTACAGGTTCGGAGACCAGTTGGCGAGACTGCTGCCCGACTCCTCCGTCACCGCGACTCCCAGATCGTGCGGATCGCACATCAGCAGCAGCGACGCCACCGTGCGCAATGCGTTGCCGAGACCATGCAACCCGTTCTGCTTCTCCTCGCTCGTGAATTCCTTCATCGCCGCAAGATACGCAGCGGGAAAATTGAGCCAGAACGACGTGGTGTGCATCTCCTGTTCCGGCATTTGCAGCTTCCCCGCGCCAACGTTTTCCATGGTGTAGAACTTGATCTTCTTGAATCCGACGATCTGCCGGTTCACCCGGACATTGCCGTTGGCAGCGCGCAGTTCGCCCATGGGACGGCCGTCCGCCTCGTTGCAGAATCTTCACCTGCGTGTAATCGATGGCATCCGTGTAGTAGTCGCAATCCACCCGCCGGACATACGCCTTGCGCTCTTTGTAATCGAACCGCTCCACGTGGAACTGTTTGGCCTCGTGCAGGTAGATGGCTTTTTCGTGCAGCGTGGTCAGCGCCGTGGTGTATGAAACGTCCGCGATGACGCGTGGCTCGCCGGTAATATCGATGACCACGAAGTTGTCGCTCGACACCGAACGCAGGCTGACCGCGTCGGCGGGATAGGTGTCGGACGTCCAGTGCCACGCGCCGCCGGCATGGTGCAGGAATCCGGCGTCGCGTAAGAATATGCAGAGCTCAGCGACGTCGTGCGGTCCGAACTTCTCGCCATCCTGTATGGGCAGTTCGAACGCCGCGCACTTCAGGTGGCTCAGCAGGATCTCGAGATTGTCCGGATTGACGTAGGCATGCTCCGGCGAGCGGTCGAAGAAGTATTCCGGGTGCTCGACGATGTATTGATCGAGCGGCGCGCTGGAAGCCACCAGCACCGCGGCGGAAGGCGTCTGGCGGCGTCCCGCACGACCGGCGCGCTGCCACGTCGACGCGATGGTGCCGGGATATCCGGCCATCACCACCGCATCGAGAGACCCGATATCGATGCCGAGTTCCAGCGCATTGGTGGCGACCACGGCGCGGATGTTGCCGCTACGCAAGCGCTGTTCGATCTCCCGGCGTTCGCGCGGCAGATAGCCTCCGCGGTAGCCGCGCACCGATTCGGTAGGAATGCGGCCGTTGTCGCAGGCGTCCTTGAGATAAGTCACCAGGACTTCCGTGGCCAGCCGGTTATTGGCGAACACCAGCGTCTGCTGCCGGCGGTCGATGAATTCGAGCGCGATGCGCCGCGCCTCGTTGATGTAGCTGCGGCGAATGCCCAGTTGGCGGTTGACGACCGGCGGATTGTAGAAGATGAAATATTTCTCGCCGCGAGGGCGCGCCGTTGCGATCGACGATGGAAAACTCGCGGCCCGTCAGGACCTCGGCGAGTTCGCGCGGATTGGCGATGGTCGCCGAGCAGCAGATGAACTGCGGCTTGGAGCCGTAGAATTCGCAGACCCGCAGCAGACGCCGCAGGACGTTGGCGAAGTGGCTCCCGTAGACGCCGCGATAGTAATGCAGCTCGTCGATCACGATGTACCGCAGGTTCTCGAAGGCGCGGGCCCACTTGGTGTGGTGCGGCAGAATCCCGGTGTGCAGCATATCGGGATTGGTGAAGACCACGTTGGCGCGCGCCCGCACGGCTTTACGCGCATCCTGCGGCGTATCGCCGTCGTAAGTGAAGGCGCGGATCTCCGAGTGCATCTGCGCGACGATGGAGTTGAACTCGTGAAGCTGGTCCTCGGCGAGAGCTTTGGTGGGGAACAGATACAGTGCGCGCGCGCCGGAGTCTTGTAACAGCGTCGAGAGCACGGGCAGGTTGAAGCACAGCGTCTTCCCGCTGGCGGTGGGGGTCACGATGACGACGTTACGTCCGGCTTCGACCTCGGCAAACGCGTCGGCCTGGTGGATGTAGAGCTGCGAGATTCCCCGTTCGCGCAAGACATCCCGGAGAGGCGGAGGAATGGTGTCCGGCAGGGGAGCATAGACGCCTTCCTTAGCGGCTAAATAACGCGTCGCCGCGGCCACCGGCTCCAACTTCTGGACCACCGCCTGCAGGCTTTCGGACGGAGCTAACGGAAGGGGCTGGAGATCTAGCATGTATTCGCCTTTTCTTTGCCAGTATGGCGGATATGGATGCGGATGACAAGCCAATTTTCAGAGGCGGCGTCGAAGCGCAACACTAGCTATCCCGGCCTTGCTGAACACAGGATCCTGTGCATTTGCACAGGATCCATCAAAATCCGGAACGCTCTAAAATAGAGATATGAACGACTATCGTCCGGAAGTTTCTCCGTGGAACAACCTCACCGCGACCACGACCTTGACTGCGCATCGCGCCGCCGTCATCAAACAGACCTACGTACTGTTCGGACTCAGCGTTTTCAGCGCTCTTGCGGGTGGCTATATCGGCGCCACTTCGGTGACGATGGTGCACCTGTTCTCGGGCTGGCTGGGATGGATTCTTGCCATTATTCTCTTGAACGCCGTCCCTCGAATCGCGATTGCGGTTCGCCACAACCCGGTACTCGGCGTCTCCGCTCTGGTGCTTGACGGTTTCGTTTCCGGCATCGCCATTTCGCCGCTCCTCTATTTCGCGGCTTTACAGGCGCCCGACCTTATCCTGGCGTCTTTGGGCATTACGGCTTTCGTGTTCCTGGGTGTCACCGGCTACGTCATGAGCTCCGGCCGGACGTTCTCGGCGCCCCGAGGCCTGATGGTCGGGTTTTTCTTCGCAATTATTGGCGCGATGGTCCTCAACGGTTTCCTCAACATCGGCGCTTTGGGAATCCTGATCAGTTTCGCCATCGGCGCTTTTGGCGTCTGCATCCTGGTCTATTCCACGAGTAGTGTTCTCGGCACCCCGGACGCCGATAGCCCCATCCCCGGCGCGCTGATGCTGTTCGCCGGTGTGTTCAACATCTTCGTCGCGACCCTCAACATCCTGCTCCGCCTGTTCGGAGGGGGCGGCCGGCGAAACTAAGCGACTCCTTTTACCAACTCACCTGCACTAGGGAAACCGCGTGACGCGGCAGCGCGAAGTCCAGTTCGACAACGCCCCCGCTGGCCGGGACCCAGCGCGGCGATTCCAATAGTCCCAGGCTACCCGCGGATTCCAGGCGGGCGTACTGCTCGGGTGAAGGCTGTTGCGGCGAGCCCAATTGCTGCCAGACCGCGTAGGCGTTGCTATGGTCGCGATCGATGCGGAAATGGCGGACCAGCACGCGAGCGGCACTCGCCGGCAGTCCCGCTACCGTCATGCGAATCGAAGCGTCCGGCGCGGGGACATCATCGTCATGATAGTTCCAGAGCATGACTGACGCTTCGGTTTCCGCGCGGGTGGCGAGCGCATCGATATCGGGATGGGCGCGCACTCCGGTTTGCAGGATACTGTCGAGACCCACCGCTCCGTCGCTCGATACCTTGACCAGATCGCCGCGCAGCAGACCGGCCATACGGAAGACATTCAGCACGGGCTTATCGATTCCGTTGGTCGCCAGGGTCCGGAAGCCCGCGAAATAGGGCTGTCCCTCAAACTCGAACGCCCAGGTCAGCATGCCTGCAATGTTGGTCTGGTAGCGGTCGGCCAGCAGCAGGATGTTTTTGATCGACGCGGCCGTGTAGGTGGGATACACGGTTCCGTTGCGATAGGCGTTCTGCGGATAATCGCGCGCCGAACAGGCGGCGCAGCCCTCGGGATCGTATTCGCTGATGACGATCGGCAGACTACGGTATTGCGGAAACGACGCTACGATTTCGTAGCCCTTCGCGACGTTGTCGAGATTGTGTCCGAGACCCATTTGGACGTGGCCGTCGACAACTTTGGGCGAGCCTTTGGCATGGTAGGTGATGAAATCGAGGGGATCTCCTGTCTTGGCGCAGTGCTCCAGAAACTGTTTCAAGTAAGCAGCGGCTTTTTCTCCGGTTGGATCAGTGGTGCCGGGACCACCGACGCGCGCGCCGGGAAGCGCTCGCTTCACGGCGGCAGAAGTATAGTCGTAGAGCCGGTTGTACTCTTCCTGAGTCCCGCGCCAATAGCTAATATTGGGCTCATTCCATAGTTCCCAATACCAGGAGAGCACCTCTTCTTTGCCATAGCGATCGACGGAATGCCGCACCCACTGGTAGACCAGTTCCCCCCACTTCTGATAATCCTTAGGCGGATACGACCATCCGGTGCCACTATCTTTTTGACCGAACCGGGTCGCGTACGGTTGAGGATGGGTGGAGAGCGCCTCGGGCATGAAGCCGATCTCGACAAACGGTTTGGCTTTGACTTTTATGTAGGTATCGAAGATGCGATCGACGAGGGTCCAGTCGTAGATGGGTTTGCCGGAAGCATCTTCGGTGTAGGCGTTGGTGGAACCCCACTTCAGCCCCGGCGTGCCATCTCCCGTGCAGAGCAGGTGGTGTGTCCGGATATAGACGGGCGTGCGGCTCGCGCCGGCCAATTCTGCAATGAGCTTCGCGCCGTTTTTCATGTAGGTGTAATTCGGCTCGTCATAGCCGAAATAGGAAGAGATCGGTTTGAGAGCCCCCTGGCGGCTGGCCGTATCGACGCGGATGACGACAGTATCCTGCGCCGATGCGAGGACCGGCCATAAGACGAACAGAATTTGCGCGAAGTATTTCATATTACTTGGATGGTAACCTGCACGAAGTTGGAAACGCGGCCATCGATACTACCTCGCTCCGGCACCGCTCTTCAACGCATCGAGCAGCGCATTATAGGCGGGCTTCGGTTGATAGTCTTTGTCCAGGGGCAGAGCCAGGCCGTTCTTTCCCTTGGAGAACCCCGGTATCCAACTGTACCGGTCGGTGATTCCCCAGAGTTGAATCGCGGTGCAGCCCTTGAAGCGAAGACACGTGGATGCGATCTCGCTATAGACCTTCGCCTGCTTCTGCAGGGCATCGGGATCGATTGGCGTGCCGTCGGCCTTCACCGGGATGGCCACGTCCAATTCAGTAATGTGGACCTGCAGGCCAAGGGCGGTGAGACGCTCGATGTTCTCGCCCAGCCGCGACAGATTCGTTTTCAAGCCGACATGCATCTGCAGGCCGATTCCGTCGAGCGGCACGCCGCGATTCCTGAAATCCTTCGCCATCGCGTAGATCGCGTCCGACTTGGGGTTGATGGTTTCCGCGCTGTAGTCGTTGTAAAAGAGCAGAGCCTTCGGGTCGGCATCGTGCGCCCAGCGGAAAGCCTGCTCGATATACTTCGTCTTCTCCCCTTTGAAGCCGATCCCGGGAGCATCGTACCAAAGCGTCGAGCGGAGTTTGGGAGGATCGCCGTCAAGGGCTTCGTTCACTACGTCCCAGGCCCATACTTTTCCCGCGAAGTGTTGCATCACGGTGGTGATGTGATCGTGCAAAATCGAGGAGAGTTCCTCGGGGCTGAAGCTGCCGGATTTTACCCAGGGAGCCAGTTGGTTATGCCAGACGAGCGTATGGCCGCGGACAGCCATGCCGTTCTTCTGCGCGAATTCGACGATCCTGTCACCTGGCGGGAAGTCGAAACGTTCGCGCTCGGGATGAATCAGGGCGAATTTCATCACGTTCTCCGGCTCGATCATGTTCAACTCGCGAGCCAGCGCCTGCGCGTAAGCAGGCTCATTGAACCGGGCCGGATTTACCGCGCCACTAATCTTTACTCCCAGACGATCCGCCTCCAGCCGCAAGGTCTGCGCGGTGAGTGTGGAGGCGGCGAGCAGAGCGATTAACAACAGTTGTGATCGTTTGTCAGAGTTCAAAGCAAAGTCCTAACTAAGTTGTGTCCATCGAGCGGGTTATTGCGGCCGCTATAATTCATACCCTCCAACACGAAGCCTATTTTATCCTCTGCGGCCGTTGGATATCCGCTGCATCACTTTTCAGAAACTCCAAGCCTGCCGGCGCATCTGTAATTACGAATTCAGAAAGTGTACGGACCATGGCCATACCAAAGCTGAACAATCAATTCGACATTCCTGATGCGCTACAGTTCGAGGACACACCGGGAGGGTTGGTCCGCGCGGTGATCTCCACTGAGGCGGCAGAAGGGGTCCTGCATCTACAGGGCGCTCACATGGCACACTGGACGCCGCGCGGGCAACGACCGGTGCTGTTTGTCAGTCCCAAGAGCCTGTTCGCGCCGGGCAAGGCGATTCGCGGCGGCGTGCCCGTTATTTTCCCGTGGTTTGGTCCTCGCACGGACGGCCAACCGGGTCCCATGCATGGTTTCGCGCGTGTTATGCAGTGGGAGGTTGAAGAAGCAAGACTACGCAGCGACGGAAAGCTGGCAATTACGCTCGCGCTTTCGCCTGACGACACCACTCGCGGTTTCGGCTATCGAGCGTTCCACTTGCGCTTCCGTGTGACGGTCGGCGCCGAACTGGAAATAGAGCTCGAGACGCGCAACGATGCAGAGGAGCCGCTCGTTTACGAAGAGGCGCTCCATACTTATTTCGCCGTTGCCGATATTCGTGAGGTTTCGCTTTCCGGACTCGAAGACACCACCTACATCGATAAGACCGATGGATTCAAACGCAAAACGTCGGGGCGCGAGCCCATGCGAATCGCCAAGGAAACCGACCAGGTGCACCTCGACACGAAAGCAACTTGCGTGATACACGACCCGGTCTTCAACCGCCGTATCATCGTCGAAAAGAGCGGTTCGGACACTACGGTCGTCTGGAATCCGTGGATCGACAAGACCAGGGGGATGTCCGACATGGCCCCCGACGACTGGAAAGAGATGATCTGCGTCGAAACTGCCAATGCCGCTGACAGTGCAGTTCACCTCTTACCCGGCGCCACCCACAAACTGACTGCGTCGATCCGCGTCGAGTAGCTTGTCCTGTCGCGCATTTGTTACATCACCGCCTTGCCGGATTAGCGGTGTGGACGGCCAAAAGCTCCGGCCATCTGCGCGACAAGTACGCCCAGTGCACCGCTTACCGGCAGAACGGCGATGTGCCAAACGATGACGTGCGGCGCCTCAAAATTGGGACAGTGAAGTTCCAGCATCGCAATACCGGCGAGGCCCGCGAGGGCTCCCTTGGCAAACCCGGCGGCCGCGGAATTCACTGAAAAACCGCGTCTGAGAATCCACCATGTACCGAGTGACGCTGGAATGGCGTTGACGAGGCCGGCCGCTAAACACGCGACGCCCTGAGAAACGAAACGCTCGGTCCGATAATCGTGAAAGAGCAGGCCAAATACAGCAGCGAGTCCGATGCAGGCGGATAGAGCCAGCAACCAGGGTGCCATCGGTCGCCTGCTTCCGGGGATCGCCTCGGCAACGCACAGATTGGCCGCAAGCCAGATCAGCGTGGCGAGCACGGAAAAAATGAGCGCAATTTCTACCATGCTCATCTTTTGAACGCCATGAGGTCCCAAAAGCATCGCTCCCGCGACCGCCACAATACCAGAGATCAGAACCAGTCCCCCGGTCAGAATCCACGAGGGCGGCAGCGCATCCACGGGGCACAAATGGGAACCGATGGATGTCGATATGCGATCGAGGAGAGCAGGATCGATTTCAGGTTTCGCGCCGGCTGCCCGTTGCAGCATTGCATCGAGCTCTTTATCCCTCATGAACGACCACCCTTCCGGCGTCCGGTCCCCCCGCGGCCAGCCCCTTTCTTAGTTTGTCGTACGCGCGATGAGCTTTCTGCTTGACGGACCCGACGCTGGAAGAAGTGGCGCGCGCCACCTCTTCGAGCGACATGCCCGACACCTTCAGCATCACAATCACTTCGCGCTGGCTCTCCGGCAAGGTGGCCAGCAGCGCTTCGAGATCCGGAGTTCCGGCTGTGCGCTCCGCAGGCGCCTGCGGGATATCGGAGCTTTCGTCCAATCGCTCTTCACGAGCTTCGGCGCGGTGAGCTTTGCGGTAATGGTCCACACGAATATTCCGCGCAATCGCATATAGCCAGGGTTGGACCGGTTGGCCGCGGCGATAGGTGTGCCGCACCTCGTGGATCCGCAGCCAGGTTTCCTGCAGCAGATCGTCGGCGTGCCTCCGGCTCACGAACTGCATCAAAAAAAACCGATGCAACTGGGGACTCAAGCGAGTGATGAGGGCCGTAGCCGCGGCGGAATCGCCTTCCTGATAGCGAGCCATCTGGGACTGCAGGTCGATGTCCGAATCCATGAGAAAGAAAGCGCTCACCCAATTATTGCCGAGATTGGGCGAGCGCTTACGGATAGCTGGACGAGACCGTGCCAGACGGTCCGCACGAAGTCACTATTGGATGATCGCGGCGCCATTGATGGGGCCCGGGATCTTTAGAGCGAAGCGTAGAGTGAGTTCACCCTCGGAATTGATGTCGAATAGCGATGCGTCCGAATTCACTCCGTCGCCGCCATCGATGACGCCTAAAAGGTTGTTCTGAACAGTCAGATCCGTCGGCGCTCCCGTCAGCTGGGCTACCCCGGGTTTATCGTAGAAGATGTTGCTGTCACTCACCAGGTAGCGTAACAGTTGCTTGCCAGGGCTGTCCGACGAAAACAGAAATTGTCCTGAGAGCGCGTTCCAACAGGGTGCGTGGAGGAGATTGCCGGAAGAATCCTGGAACGGCGTCGGGCCGACAGCCATGGAGACGATTTTGCCGTTCACCACCAGCGCCTCCAGATCCGAATGCGCGATGGTCACGTACACGTTGGCGCCCCGGCCGATCATACCCAAAGGGGTGTTGTTGTTCGGAGCAGGGGGTAGCATTACCGGGACGCTCGGCGCGACTAATCCCGGTATCCCGAAGCTCACCAT
This sequence comes from Terriglobia bacterium, assembly GCA_963747535.1. GTDB lineage: Bacteria > Acidobacteriota > Terriglobia > Bryobacterales > Bryobacteraceae > CAVVFX01. The sequence goes on along the minus strand of CAVVFX010000017.1, from coordinate 809,223 downwards.
GCCAATGTCGCCGCTTGTTTCGCTATACATGGCTCCGCCGTTAAAGGTGACGATCTGCCCTGCAGTACCATCGCCCTTCAGGAGCGGGACGGAACCATCGCTATTCTGCGAGACCATATTTCCGGACACCGGGAAAGATTGCGCGGCCGTGAGACCGAGGACGACCAGATGATCGTTCCCGAATGCGACGGATACCGGCTTGGAGGAGGTTGTGATCATCTCAACGGCCGACATCGTATTGCCCCGGCGGGCGAAGATCGTGACGTTGGAGGATCCGAAGTTGACTACGGCGGCGATTTCGCCCTGAACTGCTACGCCGCCCGCGTTGCCACTGGCCCCGCCTGAGCCACCGGTCGGCACATACCTCAAGTCCTTGGTGCGGGTATCGACGATCGCCAGGAAGTTGGTGGTTCCGTTGGTCGCAGTTAGAAATAGAGGGTCCGGGTTGCCGAACCTGGGTTGTGCGTGTAACTCGCCGGTGCCGATGGCGGTCCATGTTGCGACGGCGCACATGGCCAGCACACCGCCGGCGTGGTTCATTTTCTTTGACATCTCTTTCTCCTTTTCAATTCCGAAGAACGTGGTTGAGGCAGTTGGACCGGCCAGCGCCTCAAGTATTTGAGTTCAGATGTGGATTCGTTCCTCGGGAGATGGAAGTTACGGTCACCTCACCCGGATGACGTAATTATTTGGCGGCGATTCTTTTACACTACCGATGGACAGAGGCGCTGCGGAGACCGGAAGAGGAGGACGCGCCGGTCAGGTCGCTGCCTGGGCGGTCGGGACGTGGGTGTTCTCATCCTGCGGCGACAAGGGTTGCAGGAGTTGCGCCACAAGCCCCGGAGCCATAGGCGCGTCGATGCCGTATTTTGGCGGCCACTGTTTTTTCGGCATGTACCAGGTGCCGAACAGTTTATCCATGACGGGCAGCATCGAGGCGTAGTTCTTGTTGACGTGTTCGTCGTTGGTGTGGTGCCAATGGTGAAATGCGGGAGTGGATATCAGCAGCCCCAGCCAGCCAAATTGCCAGCGCACGTTGGCATGGATAAAGAAGCCCCATAGCGTACCCACGAGCATGACGAGCAAAGGCACCACGTCCAGGGTCTGCCCTGCCAACGGCCGCGCCAGGCCGAACGCATACATGGGGACAAAACCGCACAGGCGGACGAACACCATGTCGAACGGATGCGCGCGGGAATTGACGAGCCAGTCGATCTCCTCGGCGCTATGGTGGATAGAATGAAAGCGCCACAGTAGGGGGACCTCATGCGTCCAGCGATGTCCCCAATAAAACCCGAATTCTCCAACCACCAGCGCCGCCGCTGCGCGCGTCCACAGCGACAGGCCGGCTACCCACGAGTGCAGCCCGTGCGGTACGACGTAGTGCAGGCTCCAGGCGAGGAATGCCATAGGCACTACCAGCAGCGTCTTGGCCAGGAGATTGTTTAGAAAGTAATAGCCTAAATCTACGGGAAATGATTTACGAAAGACCTTCTGCGGATGGACGGCGAAGAGTCTCTCGAGCGGCACGAATGCAACCATGAGCAGCAACAACCAGATGCTCAGCCGGAGGACATCGACGGCTACCGGAAGGAGACGATTTTGCAGTTGTTGGAAGGTTTCCATGGTAATGAACCGAACAGCCGCAAGATGAAAAGAGGTAGTGCCATTCACGCTTGCACTACCTCTAATTTTCCGCGGGCAGTTGATCCCTTGCTGTTTCTTAACTAGCTCTTAAGCCATTTTTTCGATCTGAGTCTGCCTAGACCACCCACCAGGCCCAGGACAGTAAACAGCAGAATCGAGGATCCGGGTTCCGGGGTCGCTGCATTAACCGAGACACCGTCCAGGAGGGCAAACGGAGGCTCGCTATTCGCGGGCGTGCCGGAGGCCAGGAAAGAGAGCACCTGGCTGGTCGAGGTGGCGGTGAACGTGTCCGTCACCTGAGACCAGCCAGTGAAGCCCTGCTGGGGGACGTCAATGCTGGCTGTGTCCTGCGGCGACCCCCCAAAAGAGACCGCCAATTGATCAGTGGTGGCACCGCTGAAGCCCAACTGTTGTGTCCCTGCCCACCAGAAGCTGACCGTGTACTTGGCGCCGACGGTCAGGCCGCTAATCGTCTGTGTGAGCGCCTCGACACCGTAATTACTATCAAGGGCCACATAGTTGTCGCCGTTAGGGGTCGCGGTCACAGCCGCGTCCATTTTTATGAAGCCGGCGTTGCCATTCGCGCCGTCGGTAAATCCGGTCCCGGAAGCGAAGAGGAAGTTGTAGCCGCCATTTGCATTCCAGCCCGTGAGAGTTGTATTGTTTCCTATCTGTCCATTGGCGTCTGCAGTGCAAGCGAAATTGCAGGTAGCGGTTTGGAAGTTGCCGTTGGTTTCCAGATCCGCCTTCGCGGAAACGGAAAATGTTGAAAGGGCCATGGCTGAAAAGCCGACCACGGCGGCGTTACGGAAGGTGGACATCCTGATTCTACGATTCAATTTAATGCCTCCATTTTTCGATTCTGAGGTCCACGTGGTGCCCCGTTCCGACACTTCGAAATGCGGCTGTGGCAGTCGCTCGGATTATTCCAAGCAAAGACACACTCGTACCCCGCCTCCTCGCGCCCCTCAATAGGAATACTAAACACGTTTGGGGCCATTAACTAGGTTATTTATTATCAACTATTTAAGGCGAAGCTGGTTGCGTGTACTATTTGTAAGAATCTGGGACAAAACCAAATAAATTCGAAATTCTCCCACCATCTGAGTTCGTAGCTTTTGTCGATGCGGCCACCGAGCATGTTCGCGGCGGGCGAACTTGAGATGTGCGAGATAGCAGGTCCTTGGGCGTCCCGGCGGTCATGCACGCCCGAGGCGGCAGGCTCGCCAGAAGCTGGCCGGGAAGCCTGTATAGGCCCATGAACTGTCAAAACAACAGGAAGAGTTGCCGCTTCCTGGGCTTCAAGGAAAAACTGCCGTGGTTGCGGTTAGGAGGCGCCACGGAGCCGACCACGCCGGGCCGGCTCCCAACGCAAGTACGACCCAGCGCCGATTCCTAAGAGCAACCTGTATTACAAATGGTCCTTCGCGTGCTACCGCTTCTCAACCGGGTTCTGAACCCTACCTATTCATCCATGCCTACAAGAAACACGATCCGCTGTTTGTGCTCTTCAATCTTGGTCCTCGGGTCCCTTTCAAGCGCCTGTAACCAGTCTCCGCAAGCCAGAGAAATAAAGTACCTTGCCAATGGTAAATTGCGATTAGCGAATAAGGACTATGCGCGCGCTCTCCTGGAGTTCAAGAATGCCTCCAAGGTAATGCCCAAAGACGCCGAGCCGTACTATCAGTTGGGCCTCTGTTTTCTGGCTGCCGGCGACCCCCAATCGGCTGCGTCTGCCTTCAGTAACGCAACATTACTCAATCCTCAACACGCCGAGGCACAGCTAAAACTTGCTGAAATATTGGCCTCCACCAGAAATAAGAACCTGCTCAAGCAGGCATCCTCTCGCCTTCAGGGCATAATGGCGAGTTCGCCGGACAACACCGAAGCGAGCGACACTCTTGCCCTGGCAGAGTGGAAACTTGGAAAGACCGATCACGCCATGAAGCTTCTGCGGGACACTCTGGAGAAGTTCCCCTCTCATCTGGATGCTTCTGCGGATCTGGCATGGTTGAAACTGACCCAGAGGGATGCTAGAGGAGCTGAGGAGATATTGAAGAAGGCTGTCTCCAGCGCTCCGCAGTCGGTCGACGCCGCACTGGCGATCGGGCAGTTCTACGTGGCGCTCAAGCAACCGGAGAAGGCGGAACCGGAGTTCCAGCGTGCCCTGCGCCTGGATCCCGGGAGTGGGCTAGCCTTACTCGCGCTTGGCGAAATTCAAACGAAAGGCAAACGCATGGAGGAGGCGGAGCAGACATACCGGCGCGTCGCCGCAATGCCCGACAAGCAATATAAGCCCTTCCATGCGGTTTTCTTATACTCGAACGGCCGGCGCGAAGAAGCCTTGCGGGAGTTTGAGAAATTGCAGAAAGAGGATCCGGATGATCGACCCGCACGCACGAGACTCCTCAAGGCTTATGAGGAGTTGGGTCGGACGGCTGAAGCCCGTGCGCTCTTGGACGGTGCCTTGAAACGCAACTCCAAGGACACGGATGCTCTCCTGCAGCGGAGTGCGCTCCTTCTGAAATCGGGAAAAGCCATTGAAGCCGATAACGATCTACAGCAGGTTTTGCATTTTCAACCGGAGTCCGCCGAGGCTCGCTTTGCTTTGGCGAGCGTATACAAAGCGCGCGGTATGCAGCGGAATGAACGTCAGGAGCTGGATGAAGTCCTGCGTTTGAAACCCGGTATGCTGGCTGCGCGCCTGGCGCTGGCGGATTACTTTATCAGTGCGAACGACGGCAAATCGGCGCTTGCGCTGCTGAGCAGGGCGCCCAGCGACCAGCAACACACGTTGGGAGTCGTGACTCGGCGCAACTGGGCTCTTTTCGCTACTGGCGACACAACGACTTTGCAGGCCGAATTAGATGCGGAATTGAAAACCGCCAGGTACGCGGAACTCCTTCTTCAGAACGCGGCCTTGAGAATGTCGCAACGTGACTACCCGGGTGCGCGCGCCGACGCGGAGGAGGTGCTCAAATCGCGGCCGGATGATGTGCGCGCGGCAGAACTCGTCTTCGATAGCTACCTTGCGCAGAAGCAACCCGCCAGGGGGATGGAGAGGCTCAAGCAGATTGCTGAATCGCAGCCGAAGTCTGCTCCGCTTCATCTTCTTTTGGGGCGATCGTACGCAGGCGCGGCCAATCTGGCGGAGGCGCGCAATGCTTACGAGGCGGCGAAGTCCGCCGACCCGAAATTTGTGACCGCGGATCTCGCTTTAGCCGAACTGGACCAGAGGGAGAATCTCGTCGACAGCGCGCGGCAGCGGCTGACTGCCATCATCCGGGCGAATCCTGGGAACGTGCCTGCGTTGTTGCATTTGGCCTACCTCGACGATGCGTCCGGGAGGCGTGCCGATGCCATCGCGGCGTATCGGGCGGTACTGGATGTGGACCGCTCCAATCTGTCGGCATTGAACAATCTAGCCTACAATCTGGCGATCGATAAACCCGATGAAGCGCTGAAATTCGCTCAACAGGCGGCGGAGATTGTACCCGACAACCCCACGGTGCAAGATACGCTGGGGTGGGTCTACTTCAGGAAAGGTCTTTACGGCTCAGCCCTTGACTATCTGAAGAACGCATTCGCCAGTCAGCCGACACCCAGGAGACAGTTCCATCTGGCGATGTGCTATTTCAAGTCGGGGAATCAGGATCAGGGTCAGAAAAATATGCAGGCCGCCCTCGTGAAGGACCCTGATTTGGAGAAGAAGGAACAGGGATGGTAGCAAGTTCGAGCCCGGCGACGGGCCTTTACGTCCTCGCGCCGCGACTGCGTCCTTCTGACTCTCAGCTTTTGGCTCCGACCGCATAGCAATAAACAAGATAATCAGGGTGATTTCACGTGGAAATCATGGCTTTGATCCTCTCAACTCACCGGTAACGGTTAGCGGGCCGGCGGGGACAAAATGTCCCAACGGCGTGCCCATCGCCGAACCCCACCAGTTTGAGCGGGTTGGCGGCTTTTCCGACACAGTATCGGCTGACAGGGTGTCTCCTAAGAGAAACACTTTAGTGGTAGCAACTCAATTATTATCAGTGAGTTATACAGGCCATGGAATGGCGATGGAGGTGCTTTTGGAGGGGCTGAAGGAACACCGTCCAATATGAATAAAACCTCCAACGCGGTACTGCTGATGCTGATCTCCGGAGCCCTTGGCTTCGCCGGTAACAACAAACTTTCTCCCGACTTACAGAACGCCCCGTCAAATCAACACCTCAACGTGATCGTCCACTACAAGGTTCCGCCTCAAGCGCAGAACCGTCAACGCGCCGAGGGAACGGGCGGGACGTTCGTGAACAGCCTGGGCGTGGTGAATGCCACGGTCTATACAACGGCTGGCGCTGCGCTGCAGAACCTCGCCAACGATCCCGACGTGGATTATATTTCGCCGGACCGCCCCGTCAAGGGGATGCTCGAGTATGCCGAACCCACCACAACCGCGAATATCGCCGTGCAGTATGGATTCAATGGATCCGGAATCGCCGTTGCCGTCATCGATAGCGGAATCATGGACCATCCCGATTTGCATGGCTCCAACGGCAACAGCCGGGTGGTCTACAATCAAGACTTCAATCCGACCGTCGGCAACGATTATTTTGACCGCTACGGCCACGGCACGCACGTCTCCGGGATCATCGGCGGGAATGCCGCGATGTCCACCGGCTCAGGGTTCACGCACACTTTTCTGGGGATTGCGCCAAACGTGAACCTGGTCAATCTGAGGGTGCTCGACCAGAACGGTGCCGGTACCGACAGCATGGTGATTGCGGCCATCGAGCAGGCGATCGCGCTCAAGTCCACTTACAACATCCGGATCATCAATCTCTCGCTGGGCCGTCCGGCAATGGAGAGCTATACGCAGGATCCGCTATGCCAGGCAGTTGAGCAGGCCTGGAAGGCCGGCATCGTCGTAGTGGTCGCGGCCGGAAATGACGGCCGGAATAACAGCGCGGGAACCAATGGTTACGGAACCATCGACGCGCCCGGCAACGATCCCTACGTAATTACGGTGGGCGCGATGAATGATAAGAAGACGCTGACCCGCAGCGACGACATGATGACCAGTTACAGCTCCAAAGGCCCGACGTTGTTCGACCACGTGGTCAAACCAGACCTGGTGGCGCCAGGCAACAGGATCAACTCAGCTCTGCCGGCCGGTCTGGCATTGACCAATGAATACCCGGCGAACAAAGTGCTTGACAGCTATTACATGGTGAACGGCGCCAACCAGGGATCGAACTACTACTTCACGCTGAGCGGTACAAGCATGGCAACTCCGATGGTTTCGGGTAGTGCTGCTCTGCTATTACAGAAGACCCCGTCGCTAACGCCGGACCAGGTGAAAGCCAAGTTGATGAAGACGGCCACCAAGACCTTCCCTCAGTACAGCACGGTGACCGACCCTACGACGGGTATCGTCTACACGATTCAATACGACATCTTCACGGTGGGCGCCGGCTACCTGGACACGTGGGCAGCGCTCAGTAACACCGATACCATTCCGGCAGGCCAGACGGCGCTTTCACCCAGCGTGACCTACAACAGCAAAACGAACACAGTAAGCGTCGTGGCTGGATCGAATGTGGTTTGGGGCGATGCGGGTTATTCGCTATCTACCGTCTTGGGCTCGCGGGCGTTGCTCGCGAACAATGTCGTGTGGGGTGACAACGTGGTTTGGGGCGATTCGACGGTGGCGGGTTTCAACGTCGTGTGGGGAGACAACGTGGTCTGGGGCGATGCAACGCCGACTGGAGAAACAGCCGTCGTCGCAATTAACGGCGAAAACTAGGGCATCCATGAAGACAGGGAGACCACCAATGAAGAAACTCCTTCTATTCCTACTGCTGGCCGTTCTACCATTGGCCGCGGGCCAGGAGAGGAAGATCGCCGCCGACCTTCAACCGATGCCAGCGAGTGAGGTGGATGTGCTCGTCCAATTCGACCACATTCCGGCCGGACCGGACCATCAGGCGATTCTCTCCACAGGCGGAAGACTGAAAGCCGGTTTCGCGCACATGATGGCCGCGGCCTACACAGTCCCGGCCGGCGCCCTCGCGGAAATCGCACAGATTCGGGGCGTGACGTATATCAGCCCGGACCGTCCGGTAAAGGGACAACTCGACTATACGGCCGCGGCGGTAAATGCGACCATGGCGTGGAAATTCGGGTGGAGCGGTAACGGCATCGGGATCGCGGTCATCGACAGCGGGATCTCGGCCACGGGCGATCTGCTTCGGAAAGGCGGTCACGGCAGCCGCGTGGTTTACGCGGAGAGCTTCGGACGCCTGATCGGAACCGAAGACCGGTATGGCCACGGCAACCACGTTGCCGGTATCGCCGCAGGCGACGCGGCCGATAGCTCGGGGAGGTACCAGGGCATCGCTCCGCAGGCAAACCTGCTGAACCTTCGGGTTTTGGATGGCGAGGGCGGAGGATCGGACAGCGCCGTGATCGCCGCAATCGATCGCGCCATCGAGCTGAAGTCCACCTACGGCGTGAGAGTAATCAACTTGTCGCTCGGACGGCCGGTCTTTGAATCGTCCGAACAGGATCCTCTCTGCCAGGCTGTCGAGGCGGCGTGGAAAGCCGGAATCGTCGTGGTGGCATCAGCCGGCAACGCCGGACGGGATGACGGCGGAGGAACGCAAGGCTACGGCACCATCACCTCGCCGGGCAACGATCCGTACGTGATTACCGTGGGCGCCATGAAGACCATGGGCACCTATGGACGCGAAGACGATCAGGTCGCCAGCTATAGTTCGAAGGGACCCACTGCCGTCGACCACATTGTGAAGCCCGACATCGTCGCTCCCGGCAATCGCGTAGTTTCGGACCGGGGCGCCAACGGCAATTACCTCTCCACTACCTATCCGCAGAACATCGTGTCGCGGAACTATTTCGTCTTGAGCGGGACCAGTATGGCGGCCCCGGTGGTTTCGGGAGCGGCGGCTCTGCTACTCGAACAGAACGGGGATCTGACTCCCGATCAGGTCAAGGCCCGATTGATGAAGACCGCCAGTAAGAGTTTTCCGGCCGTAAGTGTCGCCACCGACCCGCAAACCGGTGTCTCCTACACCAGTTACTATGATCCCTTTACCGTAGGCGCCGGATACCTCGATATCAACGCGGCACTCAACAATCGGGACCTGGCGCAACTTCCAGCGCGATCACCCACGGCATCCCACAACGAAGCCGGAACTGTATCGATTGGGCGGGCTACCGGCGAACTGTGGGGTTCGAGCCCGGTCTGGAGCATGTCCATCGTGTGGGGAGGAATCGGCGCTGACTCACACGCCGTCTGGCCCTCGAGCGCCGCTGCCCCGGAAAGCGCACTATCTGCCTGCGGCGTGATTTGGGGCGAGACGGCTGGCATCCTCGGAGAGGACTGACTGCAAGTTTTTCCCTGAACCCTAAACCTTTTCGCCCGGCGCGCCGATAGAAGCGCAGGCATTCGCGCGCCGGGTTCTTTTCTCCTGGCGTGAATGGAATGAACGGAATCCGACGGTTTCTTGGAATGGGCGTTGAAAAGAAGAATCTCGGGCATCTGCCGTTGCCCGCGAAATCGTACATTGGGGCGCTGACTCTGGCCTCTTTGGGGGTCGTGGTTTATTGTGCCATCACGTGGCGAACTGCCAACATGGGCCAGTTTCTCCTTTATCTGGTCTGCGGAATCATGTGCGCCAGTATGAAAGTGTGGCTGCCCGGCATTACCGGCACTCTCTCTGTTCACTATCTCTTCGTGCTCGCTTCCGTGACCGAATTGACTCTGCCTCAGACGGTGATAATCGGCAGTCTGAGCGGAGTCTCGCAGCTGTTCTGGTCCGCCCGGTCGCGGCCCAATAGCGTCCAGGTCCTCTTTGCCTTTACCAGCCTCACTCTGTCGAGCACGCTTACTTTCCTCGTGTATCAATCCAGGTGGCCGGCAGACAACCTCTATTTCCAGTTATTCTGCGCGTCGATTACTTACTTTCTTTGCAACACCGGCGCGGTTGGAATGATCATCGCGCTCACCGAAGGGAAGAAGTTTCACCGGGTGTGGATGGAGAACTTCTTCTGGACCGCGCCCCACTATCTTGTCGGCGGGGCACTGGCGGGCCTTCTCCACGACTGGAACCGGCGGGTGGGATGGCAAAGTGCCGTGCTGGTATTTCCCGCAATTTACCTGGTCTATCATTCCTATCGGCTCTATCTCGGGCGGCTCGAGGAGGAGAAACGTCATGTCGGGGAAATCGCCGATCTCCACCTGAGGACTATTCAAGCTCTAGCCCTGGCAATCGATGCCCGTGACGGTACTACCCACCAGCATTTACAGCGGGTGCAGGTTTATGCCCGGGAACTGGCGCGTGAATTGAATCTTGCGGAACAGGACCGCAAGGCGCTGGAAGCCGCGGCGCTGTTGCACGACATCGGGAAGCTGGCGGTTCCCGAATACATCATCTCGAAGCCCGGGAAACTGACACCGGAAGAATTCGAGAAAATGAAAGTGCACCCGGTGATTGGCGCCGAGATTCTGGATAGCGTGGGATTCCCCTATGCGGTGGTGCCGATTGTCCGAGCTCATCATGAGAAGTGGGATGGATCCGGGTATCCGTATGGATTGAAGGGAGACGAGATCCCTGTGGGAGCGAGAATCGTCTCAGCGGTGGATTGCCTGGATGCGCTCGCCTCGGACCGGCAGTACCGAAGGGCTCTGCCACTCGATGAAGCCATGCGTTGCGTGGCTTCACAACGCGGAACCAGCTTTGATCCTCGCGTAGTGGATATTCTTGAGCGCCGGTATGTCGAATTTGAGGCAATAGCTCGCCGGCAGCCGTTAGAGCCGGCGCGGCTTTCAACCGGTGTCAGGATCGCGCATGGCACTGAGCCCGCCGCCGGGTTTGAGAGCTCGGCCGCAGCCCCGGTATCCAATCATCCGAGTTTCATTTCGTCGATCGCGGCCGCGCGGCAAGAGTTTCAAACTCTGCTTGAACTAACCAACGACCTCGGTAACTCGCTGCGCGTCGATGAAACATTAGCCTTGCTGGCTGCCCGTTTAAAGGCAATCATTCCCTTCCAGGGCGTCGCGATCTACACACTCGAAGCTGACCGGTTGACGACCCGTTATGCGGCGGGTGAAGATTCCGCGCTGTTTTCGTCCCTTGCGATTCCGCTGGGTGAGGGCATCTCGGGTTGGGTAACCCAGAACAACAAACCAATAATCAACGGCAATCCCTCAGTGGAGCCGGGTTATTTGAAAGACCCTACCAAGTTCAGCGTGCACCGTTCGGCGCTGTCCGTTCCGCTGCCTGGACTAAAAGGCGTTATCGGCGCGCTCACCCTGTACCATCGGGAGAGCGGGGCGTTTACGAGGGATCACCTGCGGGTCCTCTTGGCGGTGAGTTCGAAAGCCGGTCTCACAATCGAAAACGCGCTACGCTTCGTGCAGGCTGAAGAGACCTCGGTCACCGATGCACTTACCGGTCTGCCCAATGCCCGATCGCTCTTCCTCCGCCTCGACTCGGCGCTCGAAAGTGCGGGCGAGGCCGGGTCGGGTCTGGCTATCCTGGTTACCGACATGGATGGATTCAAGCAGGTGAACGACCGGTGTGGTCACCAGGCCGGTAACCAGGTCCTCGAAAAAGCGGCCCACGGTTTCCGAGGGATACTTCGGGAAGAGGACTATGCGGCACGCATGGGCGGCGACGAATTCGTCCTGCTGCTGCCCGATCCTCAGCCCGATATGATCCGTCGCCAGGTGGATCGGTTAGACGCGGTCGTGGCACGGGCGGGGCACGAAGTGTGCCGCGTCGATTTCCTCCGGTTAAGCGTGGGAGTGTCTTACTATCCGGAAGATGGCACTAACGCGGAAGAACTGCTCGCGATCGCCGATTCCAGGATGTACGAAGTCAAGCGGCAGCACCATGGTGAAGCCGAAACGGTCCAGAATCTGGTGCAACTGGCTCGTGCGTTAGCGAACGAGCCGGCTACGCTCGAACCGGTTGCATTGCAATAGTGCCCCGTGTGGGGCGGGTCCGCTGTGCCGCGGCCGACGGCCTCTCCGGCTCATTTCACAGCGTCGGATCCACTGACAAAATCCGGAATCCCGTCTCGACTTCTCCGTTGAGGATTCGGGTCCAGACAGCGCGCGCAACGCCGCTACGTCCGCAAAAGACGAAATTGACCAATTGGCCCGACGCCAGCGAAAGGCGGCCGTGACTCGCGCGAAATCCGATCGATGAACTGTCCAGGAGACGGCCCGGGAATGCGGCGTCCCTTGAATCTTGCCAGAGACGTACTTCGCCGTCCGCGGAGTATCGCGGTTCCGTCCGTCTATCGGAGCTTCTTTCAGTTTCCTGTTTCAAGTTCATATGCGCAACCGGCGTCCTCCCTTTCATCAGCGCTATACAGTTTTAGTTTTCGACTGAGCGTCCGGCGGGAAATTCCGAGCATATCGGCCGCGTGTTGATGATGTCCGGCGGTTTTTTGCAAAGCCTCGAAGATAGCATACCGCTCCAACCCGTCGAGTCGGAGACCGCTAGTCGCGCGGCCCGTGCCCGTCCTCGCGGTTTCCCTGCACCCCAGGTCCTCCGCGTGGATCACATCGCCGGTTGCCTGAACCAGAGCCGAGATCACTACATTGCGAAGTTCCCGTACATTCCCAGGCCAGGCGAACATGCGCAACAGGCGTTCGGCATCCTCCGAAAAGGTGGCCTCCCCGGACTGCTGCCTCAAGAAATACTCCGCCAGCGGCAAGATGTCTTCCCTGCGTTCCCGTAGCGGCGGGACTCGCACCGCGAATTGATTTAACCGGTGGAACAGGTCGCTGCGAAACTGTCCGGCTCTGACTGCGGCCTCCAGATTCTGGTTGGTCGCCGCCAGAATTCGCGTGTTTACGCGGACTTTCTTCTGTCCGCCCAGCCGGTAATAGGGCACATCGTCCAAGACCCGCAGCAGTTTGACTTGCATACGCGGCTCCAGTTCGCCGACTTCGTCCAGGAACAAGGTTCCCGTGTGCGCCATTTCGAACAAGCCCGGTTTGGTGGAATCGGCTCCACTGAAGGCCCCCTTCTCGTGGCCGAACAACTCGCTCTCCATCAACTGGTCGGGAAGCGCGGCGCAGTTCACGTCCACCCACGGTTTCGCTGACCGCAGCGAAAAATGATGAATGGCGCGCGCCACAATCTCCTTGCCGGATCCGGTTTCGCCCGTGATCAAGACGGCTGCGGATGTACGGGCGACTCTCTTGACCAACTCCATCACCCGCCGCATGGCCGGGCTGACGATCACCGCGGGAAGCCCCAGAAAGCACGGTAGTTCGCCGGCGGTTCCCATCTAGGCTCCTATCGGCGGAACCGCAGCGAAACATTAACCGGCCGACGGATTACGGCGCCAATCCCGTAAGGCAGATCATCGTTGTTTGTGGTCTGCCGGCCGCGTAGCACCCTCAAAAACCTCACCATCGCGACGTGGAGACTCTCCAGAAACTGCGGCCAAACTTCGCTCGCGGCGGCATAGGCACAAGTTTCAGATCAAATATCCAAACTTCAACGGCTGCGCAGCCGGAACGACCGGAAGCCACGATGGTCCGTCCTACGGGCAGGCCAGAGACTTACCAGCCATTAACTTCTCAAAATTAGCGGTAGTGATAGCAGCCACATACTCCGCGTCAACACCGCGCACCGACGCCAGCTTGCGCACCGTCTCGACCATGAACGCCGGCTCATTGCGCTTGCCGCGATGAGGAACCGGAGCCAGATAAGGCGCGTCCGTCTCCACCAGCAGCCGGTCGTCCGGGACGATCGCAGCCGCTTGCCGAACCGTTTCGACCTTGTTGAACGTCAGAACTCCGCCAAAGCTGAGATGAAATCCCAGATCTAAAGCCTCCCGAGCCTGCTGTTCGTCGCCGGTAAAGCAGTGCATGATGCCAGGCCCGCTCCACTCGCGGCGCAGAATCTCCACGGTATCTGGCCAGGCTTCCCGGGTGTGAATGATGACCGGCTTACCTGCCTCCCGCGCCAGGCGCAACTGTTCTACAAAAACCTCGCGCTGGACCTCGCGCGGTGAGAAATCGTAGTGATAGTCGAGACCGATTTCGCCGAGTGCCAGGACGAAAGGCTCGCGAAGCAGTGTTCGCAGTTCGTCGAACGTGCCGGCATCGGCCTTCGAAGCCTCATGCGGGTGCACGCCAACCGTCGCGGAAACACCTGCGTACCGGGCTGCCAGTTCAATGGCGCAGTCCAGTTTGGGAGGCCCCTCGCCGGTCCCGATGGTCAACATGCGGCGAATGCCCTGCTCCTGCGCACGACCTAGAATGGCGTCGAGGTCCTGCCGGAATTGTTCGTGGTCGAGGTGGACGTGGGAGTCGACCAGATTCACTTCAACCGCGCTCCCACCGGGACGTCTTCCAGAAAACCGGCCAGAACCGGCCGTCCGCCCGGTCCCCCTCCCTCCAATGACGCCGCCACAATCATTCCATTCGATGTGATGCCGCGCAGCTTCCTCGGGTTTAAATTCGCCACGATAACCACCTTCCGGCCGATCAACTGTTCGGGCTTGTAAGCCTCCGCAATGCCGGCGACAATGGTGCGCGGTTCGGGTTCGGCGATGTCGACTTTGAGGTGCAGCAGTTTGTCGGCGCCCTTAACAGGCTCGGCGGACAGAATCTGGCCCACCCGCAAATCGACCTTGACGAAGTCGTCAATGGCGATCGGCGCGGCTAACGCCGGCACGCCCTCAGGCGCCTTCGGAGCGACCGGCTTCCCCAGCAGTTTGGCCTGCTGCAGGGTTACCTCCTCTTCGAGTTGGCGCATCTTGTCGACCGCCTCTTTCAGCTCGATGCGGGGGAACACTGCGGAGATCTGGCCGATCTTCTGACCCGTCGCGAGTTGGCCCCAGTGCAGGTTGTCGAGACGCATCTCGCCGATGGCCTCGGTCATGCCGAGTTGTTCCCAGATCTTCGCAGCCGACTCCGGAAGGACGGGGTACAGCAACGCGGTCGCCAGCCGCAAGGTCTCGGCCGAGGTGTAGAGCGCGGCATCCAACTGGGCCTGTGCTTCGGCATCGGCATTACGCGCGAGCTTCCAGGGAGCCTGCTCGACAATGAACTTATCGACGGCAGAAAGCAACGTCCAGATTGCCTCCAGTCCTCGCGAGAATTCGAACGCCTCGAAATGCTTCACGACCGTCGGGATGGTATCGGTGGCGAGTTGCTCGATAACGAGGTTCGAGCCCGAAGGAATAACGCCCCCGCGATACTGATTGATCATGGTCAGTGTGCGGCTGACCAGGTTGCCGATGCCGTTGGCGAGCTCCGAGTTGTAGCGGCCGATCAGGGCATCGTAGCTGAAGCTGCCATCCTGTCCGAACACCACCTCCCGCAGCAGGAAATAGCGCAGGGCTTCAAAGCCCATCACCCGCTGGATCGGCTCGGCGCGCACGATGTTGCCGCGCGTCTTGCTCATCTTGTCGTTCTCGAACAGCAGCCAGCCGTGCGCGAAGATGCGCTTCGGGATCGGCAGTCCGGCAGCCATCAGGAAGGCCGGCCAGAAGATGGCGTGGAAGCGGACAATCTCCTTTCCGATCAGGTGCAGATCCGCGGGCCACAGCCCCTCCTTCTCGTAATCCGGTCCGCCCACCGCGCTCAGGTAGGCGATCAGCGCGTCGAACCAGACATATGCGACGTGGCCGCCTTCCACCGGCAGCGGGATGCCCCATTTGATCGTGGTCCGGCTGATCGAAAGGTCCGTCAGACCTTGCTTGACGAAGCTGATCGTCTCATTGCGCTTCGCCTCGGGCTCGATGAAATCGGGCTGCGATTCGTACAGCGCCAGCAGTTTGTCGGTGAACGCCGAGAGTTTGAAGAAGTAGTTGTCTTCGGTGACGGTTTCGGTAGGCCGTCCGCAATCGGGGCAAGGATCGCCCGGCTTGGCATCGTTTACGTAAAGCTCGCAGGCTACGCAATACTGGCCGCTGTAGCTGCCCTTATAGATGTAGCCGTTGTCCAGACACTTTTGGAACAACCACCGCACCGTCTCCAGATGTTTAGGATCGGTCGTGCGGATAAAGCGATCGTACTTCAGCCCCAGCACGTCCCACTGCTTGCGAAACTCGGCTGCCACGCCGTCGACGAACGCTTCGGGGGTCTTGCCGGCGTTCTCGGCGGACCGCTCCACTTTCTGCCCGTGCTCATCCGTGCCGGTGGTCAGGGTGACGTCATAGCCCTGCATCGTTTTGAACCGCTTGATCGTATCGGCAGCCAGCGTGGTGTACGTATGGCCAATATGCGGAGCCGCGTTCACATAGTAAATGGGCGTCGTAAAGTAGTATTTCATTTCGATGGTTTTAGGAACAGCTGATTGGCATACAGAACGCCCGCCTCGGAGATGATCTCCCGCAGCGGTGTACCGCTGCTTAGGGCCAGCTTACGGCAGTCTTCGTATTCCGGAGCAAATGCACCCGCCTCTCCCACTTTGATGCGGACCGGCCCACGCGAGGTTCTAACCTCGACCCAGTC
The DNA here is from genome assembly GCA_963747535.1 of Terriglobia bacterium. Lineage (GTDB taxonomy): Bacteria > Acidobacteriota > Terriglobia > Bryobacterales > Bryobacteraceae > CAVVFX01. The sequence continues at coordinate 793,082 of CAVVFX010000017.1, read as the reverse complement.
GCGCTCCTGGACCCGGCGTTCCGCCTCATGAAAGCGTACACCGAGCGTGCTGGTTTCGGCGAACAATATCCCCATCAGCTTCTCGCGATCCTCAGGTCGTGCAATCACCTGCAGCAAGACTCCCGGACGGCCCTTCTTCATGGTGAGGGGCTGTAACGATGCGTCCAGTGCGCCGGCATCCATGAGACGTTCCAGCGCGAAGGCCAAAACCTGCGGCGTCGAATCGTCCATATTCGCTTCGATCACCGAGACGGTAGTCGCCTCAGTGGCGCGCGTATCTTCGCCGATCAGAACCCGAAGCACGTTGGCGTGCTCCACGAAATCGCGTCCTCCCGCGCCGTAACCGGTGGAGAGGATGCGCATGGGCGGCATCGAGCCGAAACTCTCGGCGAGGGTGACAGCCACGGCTGCGCCGGTCGGCGTAGTCAGTTCCATGGCCGGGCCGCGCGAGTAGATCGGTTTGCCAATCAGTAAAGATGCGGTCGCGGGAGCAGGGACGGGAAGTGTGCCGTGCTCGGTCTCCACCGTGCCGCTGCCCACGTTCACCTGCGAGCAGACGATACGCTCGACGCCCAGCAGTTCAAACGCGAGGCAAGCGCCGACAATATCGGAAATTGAGTCTGCCGCGCCTACCTCATGAAAATGGACCTTCTCGATACCGACCTGGTGCACCGCCGCCTCCGCTTCGCCAAGGCGTTGAAAGACAGCCGAGGCGTATGCCTTGGTCCTGGCAGGAAGCGCGGCCTTGTCGATCATTTCGAGGATGTGCCGAAGGTGCCGGTGCTTTTGGGTCTCCGCAATTCTGACGTGGAATTTTAGCGCGCCGATCCCACGGCGCTTCACCGGTTCGAAGGATACTTCGGCCCCTGCATCGAGCAAATGGATGGCGTCGGCGATCAGGGACTGGTCCGCGCCGGCCGAGGCCAGGCCGCCAACCAGCATGTCGCCGCTAAGTCCCGAGAATGCGTCCAGATAACAAAGTTTCACGAATCTCGATTATGACGCAAGAGTTGTCCGTTGTCCGTTATCCGTTATCCGCTGGACGACGGACAACGGACAGCGGATAACGCTTAGCAACCTCCGTACTCAGTCGAAACGCTGAGTAAGCCCCATAACGTTACATAACCAAACGCTACTCCATCAGTACTTTAACTCTATTGCATCTGTAGCACGGAGGCCTTAGATTAGATATGTGGCACAGATCATGGAACAGCGGCGGACCAAACGGTTCCGCATTAAGTTACCCGTAGAGATCACTCAACTTGGAGGAAAACGAGTCTCCCGGCCGGGACACACGTTCGACATCAGTTCAGGAGGTGTCTGTTTTTCTTCGAACCGCGACTTCGAAATAGGCGGACGGATAGAATACCTGGTTACCCTCAGTCAGGCCCAGACTGCCCGGGTACAGATTCGTTGTCTCGGACGAGTGCTCAGGATCGTCCGGCTAACTGATCAGGCAGAATACACTTGTCAGGTGGTGGCCAGTCTGGACCGCTACCAGTTCACGCGCACCGCTGCCGCTGTCGGTTTGTAACCACGGACTTCGGTCCTTATCTGCGTCTTCACCAATAAACCACCCAGGTAAGTTAGCGATTGCTTTAGTACAATTCGAGCATCCCGGGGTTCCTTAGGGATAACGTCACCACAAATCGTGAAACCATATTCCCTGTCTTTGCATCATATTGCGACCCCCCTCTTGACATTAAAATTCGTTGAGATTAATATTACCGTTCGAGCACCAGTTTTATCAGTTTGAAACGAACACCGGCGGTTGAGGTGGGGGGATCCTTGTATGACCTTCGAGATCGGTGAAAAAGTAGTCTATCCCAACCAAGGTGTTGGGACCATCGAAAACATAAGCGCCCGTTCTTTTGGCTCGGGATCGCAGTTTGAGAAGTTTTATCTCCTTCGGTTGGTTTACAGCAGTATGACCGTAATGGTTCCCTTCTCTAATGTCGGGAACGTCGGCCTCCGAAGAATTACCAAGACCGCGGACATCAACAAGGTCTTGAATTACCTCAGCGCCGGCGAGTGCCCTATCTGCCCTGACTGGAAATGCCGCTTTAAGATCAACAGCGATAAGATGCAAAGCGGAAATCTGTCTCAGGTGGCGGAGGTGCTCAAGTGCCTGCTGATCGTGCAGTCCGACAAGCCATTGTCCTTCCGTGAGAAGAAGATGCTGGATCGCGCCCGCCACATGGTGGTTTCGGAGATTTCAATTGCCAAGGCTCATTCCGAAACCGATGCGTTGGGACTTCTCCAGAAAGCGTTGGCTAAGGCGTCCCTGACGTTGCCGTCGGCTGCGTAACACAGACTTCACCGTCTGTTTTTTGTTGTTTTCACCACGTGCTGCGCCACCCGGCGCGGCAGGCGGATCCTTTATATTTATTCATCAAATTTCCCTCGCACACCCCGTATTTTTTCCTACCTAGACTTTCCCGATTGAACCCACGTCTTATGATAGAGTTTGGAAGGGAGACGCGTTGGCCGCCTCAGTCGGATTTTTCTTACTGCTTCAGGTAGACTTTTTAGAATACGTTCGCCACACCCAGCCGGTGAACATTGCGATCTTCGCCCTGCTGTTTGTTTTCTCGGTCTCGTCGTGGACCATCATCTTTTCAAAATGGAGCACCCTCCGGCGCGCCCGTAACGCGAATGCCAGGTTTCTCCGCGCGTTCCGCAAGGCCAATGGCCTGGAAGCCGTGATGGTCGCGAGCGAACAATTCCGCCCCTCCCCACTGGTTTCGGTGTTCGATTTCGGCTACACCGAAATCAACCGGCAGGTCCAGACCCGCGGCGGGTTCACTAACAAGGCCGCCCTCGAGCGCAGTCTGCAACTGGGCACCAACGAGGAACTGGCCCGGCTCGAGCACAATCTGAACTGGCTGGCGACCACCGCTTCGGTGTCGCCGTTCATCGGGCTCTTCGGCACCGTACTCGGCATTATAAGGGCATTTGAAATGCTTGGGACTTCAGGTGGCACCAGCCTCGCATCGGTTGGGCCGGGAATTTCGGAGGCCCTTTTCGCCACCGCGGTGGGACTGTTTGCGGCGATCCCGGCGGCGATCTTCTATAACCATTTCGGACACATGTTGAAGGAGCTCGGCGCGAGAATGGACGACTTCGCACTCGAATTCATCAACCTGGCCGAAAGAAGCTTTGGAGAGTGACAGGTGGCCATCAACCTAGGTTCGAACGGTAGCAGCCGGCGCCCTGGCCGGGGTGTCACGGCCATGGCCGACATTAACGTAACTCCATTTGTCGACGTAGTTTTAGTTCTTTTAATTATCTTTATGCTCACGGCGCACGTCGTAGAGTACGGGATCGATATCAACGTGCCCAAGACGACGACAACCACTGGCGATACCAAAGATCTGCCGGTCGTCGAGATCACCAAGGACGGCACGATCTACCTGGGTAAAGCCACTCCCAATTACCACGACTTGCCGGCCCTGATCCGCCAAAAGTACGGGAATCCCGCAGCCGTTTATCTGCGCGCCGACGCTCAAACGCCCTTCGACCCCATCGTCCAGGTGATGAGCGTGCTGTCGGACGCCAAACTTCCGGTCAGTATCGTGACCGAGCCGATCAAGAGCCATGCCAGGCACTGATATTCTCGACCAACGCGATCCGATGGGCGTCCCATTCACGGAATCCCTCCTGTTCCATGGCGCCATTCTCGCGTTGGTTGTGGTTGCACCGATGCTGCTGCCCAAACCAGTCACGCTAGGCAGTCCGACCCATAATTCGGGCGCGATCGGGGTCGAGATCGTCAAGAAAATCCCGATTCCGCAGCGGGAGGGTCCCGAAAACCGCGTCGCGAACGATACCCAGTCGACCGTACCGCAGAAGCCGGAGCCCAAACCCGTCGACAAGCCGGTGGTGAAAGAAAAAGCTCCACCGCCGGACGCGATCAAAATCCCCACCAAGGTCAAGGATAAGCCCAAGAAGATCGAGAGAGCGGCCTCGAATCCCTTCCTGCCGGATATACCTTACAAGAAGAATCAGATCTTTTCCGACACTCCTCAGGCGATGAAGTCGCCGGACTTCGGGATCCAAGGGACCAATGGCATTGGAGTCGGCCCATCCAACCCGTTCGGTGATCAATATGGCTGGTACGCCCAGCAGATTTTCGATCGCGTGGGCCAGAAATGGAACCGGTCGGACGTGACCTCGCGGCCTCACGCGCGCGCTATTGTACGGTTCACGTTGATGCGTGACGGCACCGTGCAGAACCTGAAACTGATCCAACCGAGCGGCAGTTACACTCTGGATACCTCGGCACAACGTGCGGTGCTGGATGCTGTCCCCCTCCCGCAGTTCCCGCGCGGCTTCCCCTACAACTCAATCAACGTAGACCTTAACTTCGAGCTACAGCAATGACTCATAGACCTCCCCTCCTCTCGTGGCTCCTGGCCCTGCTGTTCGCCTCTGTCGCCCATCCCCAGGAGGCCGACCTTCATGGCGACATCATCGGCAAAGGCGGCAGACCCAAACTGGCGGTCACTGACTTCAAGGCTTCGGGCAAAGCGGCAGCCTTCATGTCCACGTTCAACGGAACGGTTTTCTCGGACCTCCAGAGTTCCGGCTTATTCGACATGGCCGCAAAGAGCTACTACCCCCAACAAGCACCCCAGCAGCCCGCGGACCTGCGGCCTGAGAGCGGCATGGGACTCGCCCTGCCGGACTGGTCCGGCCCTCCCGTGAATGCGAGTCATCTGGCCTTCGGCTACGCAGCCGATCAGAACGGCACCTTCGTCGTCTACGGCTATCTCTTCGATGCCCGCCAACCGATCGCGGGCGCGCAGATGATGGCCAAGCGCTATTTCGACTCCATGGACGACAACGGCGCCCGCAAAGCCGCCCACGACTTCGCCTGCGACGTCACGGTGGCTTTCGGCGCCCCCTGCCTCGCCGGCAGCAAGATTTTTTTTGTCTCCAACCGGACCGGCAATAAGGAAATCTGGGCTATGGATTACGACGGCTCCAATCAGCACCAGCTAACTCATTCGCGCAGTATCAATATCACGCCAGGCATCTCGCCCGATGGCACCCTGCTGGCCTATACCAGCTTCCGCACCGGCCGTCCGCAGATCGATATCCTCGAGACCGCCAGCGGACGCCTGCGTGGCTTTTTGAATCCCAGCGCATCCATCAACGCGACCCCGGCTTTCACGCCGGATGGCAAACTGCTCTATTTCTCCTCGACGCTCGGAGGCGGTCCCGAACAGATCTTCCGGTCGACCATCACCGGTGGCGCACTCGTACGAGTCTCCCATTCCAATTTCATCGAGACGGAGCCGAAAGTGAATCCCAAAAATCCCGGCCAGTTGGTATTCGTCTCGGGCCGCACCGGTCCGCAGCAGATTTTCAGCATGAATTCGGACGGGTTGGACGTCAAGCGGATCACGGACGGCACTGGCGAAGCCTCCAATCCGTCATGGCATCCCGACGGACAGCATATACTCTTTTCCTGGACTCGCGGTTATGCTAAAGGAGACTGGAATGTTTTCTTAATGGACGTGGCGTCCCAGCGCTATGATCAACTGACGCATAGCGAAGGACGCAATGAGAATCCGGTTTGGGCGCCGGATGGCCGGCACCTGGTATTCATGTCCACCCGCGGCGGTTCGCATCAAATCTGGTCCATGCTGGCGGATGGCACGGCAATAACACGGCTTACTAATCAAGGTGAAAACTGGCAACCAGTTTGGAGTAAGTAATTTCATACAAAGTCTGGAGAGAATTTGATGCTGAAGATGAATTCCCGCGGGGTAGTCGGCGTGATGGTCCTGATGGCGACGCTGAGCGTGGGATGTAAGAAGCCTACTGTACCGCCAGCTCCGCCGGCTCCGGTGCCGACAACTGGCGGGAACACGAATCCGAACGAGGGCATGGGGCGTCCAACGGTCGCTACATTTACCGTCGAGCCGACCACAGTCGAGCGGGGTCAGTCCGCGACGCTGAGATGGTCCGTCACCAATGCAACCTCGGTCATAATCGATCACGGTATCGGGTCGGTGGATGTCTCGGGCCAGCGCACCATCGTTCCGGCCGATTCCACGACCTACACTCTGACGGCTCGCAGTGAAAACGGCAGTGCTGCCGCCACCGCGACGGTGAATGTCACGGTCCCGCCGGAAGCACCTCCCTCGGGGCCGCCGCGCTCCAAGGAGGGCTTCGAACAACAGATCGGGCATCTGCAGGACGCCTTCTTCGATTACGACAGCAACGATATCCGTAGCGATGCTCAGTCCGCCCTCACCGCTGATGCCGCGACGCTCAAGCAGATTTTCGCGGACTTCCCGTCTGCCACCATCATCGTGGAAGGACATTGTGATGAACGTGGGTCGGCGGAATACAACCTCGGCCTCGGCGACCGACGGGCGTCGGGAGCCAGAGACTTCCTGGTGCAACTCGGTGTACCGTCCGACAAACTCAAGACCGTCAGTTACGGTAAGGAGCGGCCGGTGTGCACCGAAGCCACCGAGGATTGCTATCAGCGGAATCGCCGGGCGCATTTCTCCGCCGGCCAGTAATCGCTGGACACGCGGCGATGGCCGCGTCCCAGTCTGTGACAATAGTAGACATGGGCGGGCTCTACATTGAGCCCGCTCCCAATGAACGCCCGGGCTGAAGCCTGTGGTACGTGAGGGAAGCAAATGAAACTTCGGGGTGCCATAACCACTCTTCTACTACTCGTTCCGGCTGCATCTTTCGCAGCCAACAAAGACATGGAGGTGCTGCAGCGCGACGTGGCCCTGATGCAGGAAGACATCCGCACGTTGCAGCGGTCGTTCGACCAGCAGATGGCGGCGTTGAAAACGCTCACCCAGCAGGCCGTCGACAACTCCAACCGCATCTCCACCTCGGTCGGCGTCATGCAGACCAACACTCCCGAACAGATCAAACGGGAGATGAATGCGGCACTGGCTCCTGTCGCCGGTCTCAACACCCGCCTCGACCAGGTTGCCAACCAGGTGCAGACGCTGAACGACGCGATCCAGGCCTTGAACTCATCGATGCAGCAGTTGCATACCCAGTTAAACGACCTGAAGAACGTGGTGCAAGCCATGCAGGCACCCGCCCCGCCGCCGCCCACTGGGACCGATCCTAATGCGCCCGGAGGCTTTGGCGCTTCCGCGGCTCCGTTGGTGCCTTTGGACACCCTCTACCAAAACGCCATGCGCGATATGAACGGCGGCAAGCCCGACCTCGCGCTCTCTGAGTGGAGCAACTGCGTCAAGTGGTATCCGCAGGAACCCCAGGCGGCGACTTGTCAGTTCTATATCGGGAGCATCCACGCGTCCAAGGGCGATTTCGATCAAGCCGTTAAAGACTATGATGCCGTCCTGGAGCAATATCCCAAAGGCGACAGGACCGCCGACGCCTTCTATTACAAGGGCCTGGCTCTGGTGAAAATGGGCCGCAGCCGGGACGCACGTAAGGAATTCCTCTCGGTGATCCAGCAATATCCACACTCCGCGGCGGCGGACCGCGCCCGGGAGCAGATGAAAGCGTTGGGTTTTAACACGCCGGCGAAGAAGAAATGACCAACTCTCCTCTGCCGGCGAGTTCGAGCGAACCTGAATCTGGTAAGCCCGCCCCGTCCTACAACACCCTCCTCGACTACAACCTGCTGCGGCCGGAATGGACCGAGGGGCAGGTGATCGATGCTTGTGAGCGCGCGGTACGTCTGGCCGTGCACTGTTGCATCGTGCGGCCCTGCGATGTGGATGCGGCTGTCCGCACCGGCGTTCGCGTGGGCAGCGTCTGCGGTTGGCCTTACGGCGACCAGACCACGGGCGTCAAACTCTACGAAACCCGCGATCTGCTCCGCCGGGGAGCCAAAGAGATCGACTTCGTCCTCAATCCCTCGCGCCTGCTCTCGCGCCAGTTCCAATACATCGAGATGGAGCTATTGCAGGCGGTCGAAGCCTGCCACAAGGAAGGCGCCGTAATCAAGATCGTGTTCCCTGCCGGCGTTCTCAACTATGAAACCAAGCTGGTCGGTGCCCGCATTTGCTCCCGCGTGGGCCCCGACTTTGCGGTGGTTTCGAACGAAGCGGACGTTCCGGCGCTGCGCCCCCATTTTGCCGAGGACATTGGCCTCAAGTACGCATTAGTCGCGTCTCGAGCCGAACTCGAAAAACTACATCAGGCGGGCTGTACCCGGTTCGGCTGCGAAAATCCCGAAGTGATTCTCGCGCCGCCCCAACCCACCGCAACCCCCAATCCATAGGCTGGCACTTGTAGAACAGACTTCAGTCTGTAAGGCTACTGAGCAGCCCGCAGACCACAAAAGACGATGGTCTGCGCCACGGTTTGGCTGAAACGGCCAAACTGCAAGAACAGACTTCAGAGGGTGCGGCAGCCGCGTGATCGTAATCTTATTGTCAACTCCCCTTCCAACGTGTGGGAAGCTCATAACGTGCTCGATCGCAGAACTTTTCTTATGGCTGGCGGCGCCGGTCTAGCCGCCATGGCTGCCGTTCCGCAGCCCACTCAACGCCGCGTCTTCCGGCTGAGCCGCAACTGGCTTTACGGCGGTAAGAATGTCGAGGGCGCGTCCGCTCCTGGTTTCAACGACGGGAGTTTCGAGCGTGTCACGCTCCCCCACACGAACGTTGTGCTCCCCTGGCACGGCTTTGACGATAAGAGCTACGAGTTCATCTCGATCTATCGCCGCCACATTCGCTTTCCGGCTGACCTGAAATCGCACCGCATCTTCGTGGACTTCGACGGCGCCATGATTGCCGCCACGGTCACCTTCAACGGCCACAAGCTAGGCGAACACCTCGGCGGATACACTCCTTTTTCGTTCGATCTCACGCCGCATATCAATTGGTCCGGCGACAACGTACTCGCCATCGAGCTCGACTCGACCGAACGCAAAGATATTCCGCCTTTCGGCAACAAGGTCGACTACCTGACCTTTGGCGGAATCTACCGCGAAGCCCACATCCGCGCGGTGCCGCCGACGTTCATCGAGAATGTCTTCGCCCAGCCGGTGGACGTGATGGAGTCGAGCCGTCGTGTGTTGGTTCGCTGCTTCCTGGGCGGCGCCTCGAGTTCCACTCCCCTCACTCTGACCGCCGAACTGCGCGATGGCGAAGGCGTTCTAAAATCCGTCACTCATATCCTCCCCGGCACTAACGCAGACTTCCACGATCTGGTTCTCTCGGACCTCCCGGCCATCGATCTCTGGGACTTACCCCGCCCGCAGCTCTACAGCATCGTAGTGCGCGTCACCGGTAGCAATTTAGCCGACGAGTATACCGTCCGAATCGGCTTCCGCGAAGCTCGCTTCACCGAAAAAGGCTTCTTCCTGAATGGCCGGCACGTCAAACTGCGCGGCCTGAACCGTCACCAGACGTATCCCTATACCGGCGGTGCGATGCCCGCGCGAGTTCAGCGCCGGGATGCCATCGTCCTGCGCAAGGACCTGGGATGCAATATCGTCCGCACATCGCATTACCCGCAATCGCCGCATTTCCTCAACGCTTGCGACGACGTTGGCCTGCTGGTGCTCGAGGAGATCCCGGGTTGGCAGTTCATCGGCGGTCCGGCGTGGCAGGATCTCGCGGTCAAGAATGTCGAAGATATGATCCGGCGTGACTGGAATCATCCTTCCATCGTGCTCTGGGGCGTACGCATCAATGAGTCTCCCGACAATCACGACTTCTACGCGCGCACCAATTCCCTCGCCCACAAACTCGACCCCTCCCGCCAGACCGGCGGAATCCGCAACAATTACAATTCCGAACTGCTCGAAGACGTCTTCACCATGAACGATTTCGGCTTTCCGCTCCGCCCGCCGAATCATCCCTGTTATCTCAACACCGAGTTCAACGGCCACATGTATTCCACCAAGCGGATCGACAACGTGGAACGCGTGGCTGAGCACGTCATCCGGCATGCCCGCGTGCATAACCAACTTGCGGGGGACGATCGCTATGCCGGCGGGATCGGGTGGTGCGCCTTCGATTACGCATCACATGATTATTTCGGCTCCGGCGACCGCATCTGCTATCACGGCGTGGCCGACATCTTCCGCGTCCCCAAAGCGGCCGGCTATGTTTACAAGTCCCAGATCGACCCCTCCGAAGAGATTGTGTTGGAGCCGGGATTCGACTGGTCGTGGGGCGATAAGCCCCAGGGCAATGGACCGGGCCTGGTGCCGATCCTTTCCAATTGCGATCATCTGAAATTGTTCTACAACGGAAGCCCCTACGCCGAGCTCGATCCGGACCGTCAGACGTTCCCGAATCTGCCGCACCCTCCGTTTATGGCCGATCTGGCGCGCAATCGTTTCGACCGTTGGGGCGATCTCAAAATCGAGGGCTACATTGGCGGCAAGTTGGTGATCACGCGCATGATGTCGGGTCGCGGCGCTGATGCGCAATGGCACGTCGATCCCGACGATCGCGAACTGGCCGGCGATGGCAGCGACGCCACGCGAGTCCTCCTCAAGGTAACCGACGAGTTCGGCAACATCCGCCAATTCGCATCCGGCGGGATTGCGTTGACCGTCGAGGGCCCCGGTGAAATCGTAGGAGAGAATCCGTTCGGCCTGATGGGCGGGGTCGGAGCGATCTGGTTGAAGGCGAAGCAAACGCCTGGAGTCATCCGCCTCACGGCGCGGCATCCGTACTTAGGGGTGAAGACCGTCGAAGTGGTGGTGAAAGGGGCGGAAGCGGAGAGAATGTGAACGCTGCTCCGCGGTCACGTGCAACGAATAACGGATAACGGACGACGTCACTTCAGCTCCTCCAGGACGCTACTGATCAACTCTTTGGCATCGCTGATCGACTGGGTGATCATCTGGATGTCCATGGCGGGTTTACCGGGCTGCCGGGCGCTTTGGCAATAGACCCCGTGTTGTCCGACCAGCACCAGGGCATCGGTCAGGATATCCAGAGTAACAGCTAGCCTGCCACGCGGCACGCCCATCATAAATTCGTGCTTTTCCAGCTCTTCCTGGCGATCCTCGTAGACACTCATGAATCATCGGCTCCCGGAAAAGGAAAGCCGCTCTGGACGCCACTAACGCGGCAGTCGAGAGCGGCTGGCGAATTGCAATCCACTACTTGACCCAGACGGTGACCTGGATACCGTACAACGCCGCGCTGCTCGAAGGTGTACCGTTCTGGAATACAATCAGCTCCGAAACGTGGCCTGGCGCGCTGGAGGTCGGCACAACGTTTTGCGAGACTTGCACGTTGATCTGCCAGACGCCCACCAGACCCGGGGCCAGCCCGGAATAAGATACCGGGCATTGAATGCCATTGATGTAAGCCGTTGCGGCCTGCGGCGACGGCGTCGCGGTACTGACCGCGCTGCCGTCGTTGGGGGCGCCCGGGATGAAGCCAACGCCGGTTCCGTACACTTGCAGAATGCTGCCACGCGCGATCGGATTGCTGGATGTGTTGGCAGAGTTGTCCTGATTGAGTGCCGCGACCTGGCCAGTGCCCGACCCATTGGCTGTAAACAGACCAGGGGCCGCGGTGGTCAGGGTGATGGTGGTATCGCCGAGCACCTGACCGTTATCCGTTCGCACCACCTGCAAGTCGGCCGTTCCGCTGGTAGGCGCATTGTTCGGAATCAGCAAATTGATCTGGCTGGGGGATACGTAGTAGAGCGGCAGCGCCGCGCCGTTCAACTGAGCCTGTATCGCCTGCAGGGTGGTCGGCAGCGGAAGGGTTGAGAAAGACTGTGTTCCGGCGCCGAACTGGCCACCCTCCGAAAAGAGCGAAACGATCGTGTTCGGTGCGAGAGCCGGCCGGCTCGTAATGTAACTGGCGCCGTTGAGTGCCGAGAGGGCGATGTAGTGGATGACCGTCCGATTGGTGGCATCGGAGACATAGAGCGCGCCGTAGCCGTCGAGGGTCAAGCCCAACGCCCCTGCCTCTGGAATGACCGCGTCCGGCGTGAAATTAGACGTGAAGAGCGAAGTGTAGCCGCCGGAGAAGCGTAAGGCGCGGCTGCTATCGCCAATCCAGATCTGATCGGCGGGGACCTGCGGTGTCATCGTCGTGATAAAGATCGACCTTGGCTGGTTAAGCGCCCCGCCCGCCCCTGCCAGGCCGGCAATAGAAACCAGCGAGTGAGGATCGGTACCCGCGGTCTGAACGTTGTCAAACACCAGGACCCGGTTGTTTCCTGAATCGACCACATACAATCTCTGACCCGAATCGACAGCCACGCCGTGAGGCCCACTGAAGCGGTTGTCCACTGAACCTGAGGCCGCCGTGGTAAAGTTGGCCTGGCCCCAAACCTTGGTGGCCGCCATTCCGCTGACAAACGAGCTTCCGGTAGCCCCGGCGAACAGCAGTACGCGATTATCGACTATGTCCGCAACCAGCAGGCCCGTTCCGGGGACGAAAGCGATCCCATACGGCGCAGCCATACGAGATGCTGAAACGTCGGTGATCTTGGTCGTGAAGTTGGCTTGGCCCAGGACCAGATCGGGGGTCTGATTTACGTTGGACGGTTGCAGAAATGGCGCCGGAAAGCGCAGAACCCGGCCGTTGCCGGTATCGGCGACGTATAAATTGCCGTTTGCCGGATCCACCGCAAGGCCTGTGGGACGGAAGAGCCCTCCCTGATTTTGCGTGTTAGAGGTCCCTGCCGGATAGTTAATGTCCGAGTGATTGAGATCCGGCTGACCTATGACAAACGTCGCTGTCGAGCCCGTGGTGACGGAACGGTAATCCACGAAGCACAGGATGCGGTTGTTGTAAGTGTCGGCGATATAGAGATGGGGGGGATTCGAGTTATTGTCCACCGCGATCCCCGCGTCTGCCGCACCACCATTGTCTGCGAAGTGGAATTCGCGGCCTTCGATATAGTTCGGCGCCTGCTCGGAATACTGTTGCTGGCCAAGCAGGCGCACGGCGCTATTAAAGCCCAAAGTCGTCGAATTGGGGATTACCGGAACCACAATTACGCGGTTATTGCCGGCGTCCGCGATGTACAACTCGCCTGCGGAGTCTCCCGCAGCTGACTGTGACCCGGGAGCAAACGCTGCGTCAACCGGCGTCTGCAGAGTGTTGCTGTTGGCGTCGGCATTCCCGCGATTGGGTTTGCCGCTGTTGAAATCAGCTTGTCCGATCACCACCTGGGCGTTCTGAGTCAGCGTGTCGGAGGTGAACTGTTGAAACGGAGGAAAGACCAGGATGCGGTTGTTATTGGTGTCCGCGACGGCAATGTTGTCATTAATGTTGAAAGAGGCGGCCGCACCGTTTGAGAACTGCTCGGCGCTGATAACCGGCGGTTGCACCGGATTGCTGGCGGTAACCGTGCCGATGATCCGTTGGGCCGGCTTGTTGGTGGCAAAGGGAGGCTGGAAGACCAGGACCCGGCTGCGGATTGGACCCGTGGAAGTGCCGTTGGCGCCGGTGCCGTTGGGTTGGGACTCGGTAACATACAGACGCCCGCCGCTCTGGTCGAAGGCGATTCCCGTGGGATAGTTCAGGACACTCGTTGAAGTCGGATCGTAGGGCAAGGTGAGCGCGTTCGTGGTGAAGTCGGGCTGCCCTAATACCAGGACCGCGGCCGGGCCATTCTTACCGGCGGCGAGGTCGGACGCCTGGAATTGCAGCACACGCTGGTTGCCAACGTCCGCTACCCAGAGATTGCCCGAGGAGTCGAACTTCATATAGGCTTCGAACACCCCGGCCCCGTTTGCAAACTCCAACGTGCTGGCACTTACGCCGCCGGAATTTGGCGTATTGCTCAAAAAATTCTGCTGCCCGATCACCATGTTGGGTAGCTGGCCGCTGGTCTGCGTGAACGGCGTCGGGAAGCGCAGAATTCGATTGTTACCGGCATCAATGACATATAGGTTTCCACCCCCGTCGACGGCCATCCCCATGGGTGCCGTGAAGCCGCTGCTTTTGAGGGTGCTGGAAGAGTTGCCGGGACCTTGCGGAGTCGTGGTGAGCAAGTCGTTTTGGCCAATTACGATATCGGCATATGCGCCGTTGGCGAATGTCGTGGCGCTTTTCCAGCCCAGCACGCGGTTGTTTGACGTGTCTGCGACGTAAATGTGAGGGGGATTCGTACTCAGATCCAGCGCGATTCCTTGCGGCCCGTTTAGTTCGCGGCCTTCAACAAGATTGGGTTGAATGTTAGTTATGCCGCCCAGTTGTTCCAACCGGGGTGCGCCGATTGCCCGAGTGGCTGAAGGATTTAGCGTCTCTTGCCCATAGGTGATTGATATAAAAGAACATACTGCGACGGTAATAAGAAGATGGCGGTAATATTTCATTAAAACTCCGATTGGCGCACGCGGAGAGCGCTTTCTCGAAAATAACACGATTCCTCATGGAATAGCTCGTCTGGGGCGTTTCTTTCCATTTCCCGTCAGTTACAGTCTCCAATAGACCTCAGTTACCTCCCGCCCAAACCAACGCGGTTATAAGGGGACGGGCTAGACTGGCAGCCTGTGGCAGAAGTCGCCGCAGGCCAAAGGCCTACTCCACGATTCTTCGCGGGCTGAGAGGACAAGAAATCGCCCACGTTTGATTTATAGTTTTTAACCGAGTCCACTGGCGCTATTGCGGGTATAATCAGTTGTACCGCGTCCGCGTCTCCACTCCAACTTATTAAGGTGAAACAAACTATGTTTGCCAAGCTAAATGGACGCGTGCGTCCCAACTTCTGCAGCATCCTTCTCGTGTGTTTCAGCGCCGCTACGTTATCCGCCGCGCCACAGCTCCGGCTCAGCACCACCGCCGTCGGCCCGATTTATGTGGAATCCGGCGCAACTACTCCCGCGCAAACGATTGACGCATTTAACATTGGCAGCGGCTCGCTGAATCTGTCGATCACCTCCTCCGTTTCCTGGTTGACCGGCTCCCTCGGCAGCCCGGCGACCTGTACGAACGGGCCGGTCCCGTCTTGCCTTCCCATCACCATCGCCGTTAACACTGCCGGCCTGGCGCTCGGCATCTATACCGGGTCGCTGACACTGAACGATCCCAACGCCATTGATTCCCCACAAAGCGTGACGGTGACGGTGCAGGTGAACGGTGCGCCTTCGACGGCCAGTCTGTACGTCACGCCGGCCGGTGGCCCGTCCAGCACGGCAGTCTTGAACGTCAACACCGGTGGCTCCGTTAAGTCCGCCATCAAAACTTCGGACAACGGTCCGTGGCTATCCTTTGCAGTGTCCGGCGGAGGCAGTTACACGTTCTTTACTCCGTATCAACTGCAGGTAACTGCGCAGCCCAACCAATCGGGCAACTACACCGGTACGGTCACTCTCACGGGATCGCCGTATGCCGCGGACAACCAGACCATCGCGGTCAACTTAAATGTAACCACTCAGCCAATTCTGCAAATCAGTCCTTTGACTTATAACGTGATTCAAGGGGCAGCCCAGACCTACAACGTCAGTCTTCAGAACATCGGCATGGGCACGCTGAACATCTCGAGTGTGAGCACGTCCGGCGGAAGCTGGCTTAGCGCCACGACGTCCGGGGGAAACTCGACCGTAAGTTTGACCATCGATCCGAGCGCATTGAATCCGGGCAACTATTCCGGCACCTTGACGCTGACTTCGAACGCCGCGAATACTGCACTTCCCATCCCGGTACTGGTAAATGTGACGGCGCAGGGAAACCCGCTGATATCTTTCGGCGGAGTCGTCGATAACGCGTCATTTTCGAGCGGCAAAGCGGTTGGCTCGGGAACCATCGCAGCCGTATTCGGCAGCCAGTTCTCGACAACCGGTCCGGCATATGCCAGCAATGTTCCTCTGCCCACCACCCTCGCCAATGTTCAGGTGATGGTTAACGGAACTCCGGCTCCGCTGTTTTACGTCGATGCCAATCAGGCGGACATTCAAGTGCCGTTCGGTCTATCTGCCGGATCGGCGGTGATTCAGGTTTCACGGAACGGACAACCCGGCAACCAGGTCAGCGCGAGTGTGGATTCCATTGCACCGCGTCTCTTCACGCTGCCAGGTTTAGGTCCCGCGCCCGACACTTCTCCGTGGGGCATCGTGATCAACGCCTCGGATGGCACACTCGCTCTGCCGTCTACTCTCGGTGTCCCGGCGCATCCGGCGCATATCGGCGATGTGATCACCATCTACGCTTTGGGCCTGGGACCTGTTTCACCTTCCGTGGCAACCGGCAGCGGCGGTCCAGCGACTCCGCCCCTTGCCGAGACAGTCAATGCCGTCACAATCAACTTTGGCGGCGGATTCCTCGGCAACTCGTCGGCGGTTCCATCTTATGCGGGTTTGGCGCCCAATTATGTGGGACTGTACCAAATCAACGTGACCATTCCGCCGGGTACTCCCACCGGCAACATACCGGTGACCATCGAAATGCCCGGCCATGGCAGTAACTTCGTAGAAATGGCTATCATCCCCGCCCCCGCATCTATGTAATAGACGCTGCTGCGCAGCTGGACAGACCACAAAAGACGATGGTCTGTCCTACGGAGCTGCGGCAGTAATGCGCAATCACTTATGACGCTGTGCTTTAGAACAGCGCTTTCAAGCCGAACTGCAGCTGCCGGGGATTTCCGGCAGCTGTCGTTTGCCCGAACGCTTTGGTGCCGACGGTAGCGCTGGGCGCGGTAGTGAAGGGCGGCGTGTTGCTCGAGTTGAAGACTTCGAAGCGGGCCTGGAGGCGCACTCGTTCGGTCACGTTGAAGATCTTAGACAGGATGAGGTCGAGGTTGCTGACGTGCGGCATCACCATCGTGTTCCGGCCCAGGCTGCCGTAGGTTGTAGGCGGGCTGAATGGCAAAGGCTGCGGTATTGAATGCCTCGCCCACGCTCCACGGCACCGAATAGGGATTGCCGACGACGTTCGGGCGGTTCACAATCGTGAAGCTCCCGTTATTGGCCGGATTCCCGGAGTCCACCAGGCTATAAGGCATCCACCAGCAGGACGATGCCGGTTTGCTCGCTGGGGCGGAAGCCTTGCTTTTCCACGCTGATCTTATAGTTGCCAGGCTGGAGCAGCGGCAGCGTGTGAAGCCCGAGACTGTTGGTTTTGGTGTCGCGGGTACTTCCGTTGTCAGTGTTGGTCAGGGTCACCTTCACGTCGGGGATGACACTTTGCGAACTGTCCATGATCCTGCCGCTGAGCTGGGCTTCCTGGGCCAAGCCGATGGCCGCCAGAAGCAATCCGAGCGCGGCCACCCGAATCCAGACGCCCTGCATTTGGAGAAAAGCTGAGGTCTTATTACTGCAAGTCATGGCATAACTCCCTGAACCGTCATGGTTAGAAAATATCACACGCCGAACGCTGTTTGGCGATCCGGATCGCCAGCTTCTACAACGCCGACGTCGCCGGTATCTGGTAGAGTTGAGCCAAATGAAAAGATCGATTCTCGCGTCCGCCATCCTGGCAACGCTGCCGGCCTTCGCCGCAGCCAATCTGCCGGTCTGCAACGTGCGCGACTTTGGCGCCGCCGGCGACGGACAGCGTAAGGACACCTCTGCGATTCAGGCTGCCATCGAGTCTTGCGCAACGGGCGGCGGAGGAACGGTATTTCTTCCACCTGGCCGCTATCTGAGCGGCGCCTTGTCGCTACGCAGCCACATTACGCTCGATGTCGGGCCTGGCGCGGCGATCCTCGGCAGTGAGGATCCGGCCGACTATCCTCTCCGTGAGAGCGTCTACGGAGGCGAGCGGAAGCGCGTCTCTTCATTGATCTATGCGGATGGCGTCGAAGATATCACCCTCACGGGGCGGGGCACGATCGACGGACAAGGCTCAATCTGGTGGAAGCGGCACTGGTTCGCGTCTCCCAAGAAGAACATGCCGCAGGCCGAAACTCCTGGAGACTTCGCGGAAGCGAAAAAGATTGTCAACGGACGACCGCAGTTGATCAAGATTGTTCGCAGCAAGGACGTGGTGATCGAGCGCCTGCACCTGATCAATTCGCCGAGTTGGACGGTCCATCCGCTGTTGTGCGAGTTTGTGCGGGTCGACGGCATCACCATCGAAAACCCGGTGCCTTCGCCCAATACTGACGGCGTCAATCCTGAATCCTGCCGCAACGTGCAGATCATGAATTGCCGGATCGATGTGGGCGATGACTGCGTGACCTTGAAGTCCGGCATTGACGAAGCGGGGCGGAAGATGGGCAAGCCCGACGAAAATATCACCATCACCAACTGCGTGATGCTGAAAGGTCACGGCGGCGTGAGCATCGGCAGCGAGATGTCCGGTGGCGTACGCAACGTGGTGGTCAGCAATTGTGTGTTCCAAGGCACGGACGCCGGTATCCGCATCAAGTCGCAGCGAGGGCGCGGCAATGTGGTGGAAGGATTGACGGCCTCGAATATCGTCATGCAGGATGTCAAATCAGCCTTTACCATCACGACCTTCTATCACGGGGTGGACAAACCGGATGACCCCTTTCCGGTGAACGAAGGCACGCCCAGGTTCCGCGACTTCCATTTCAGCAACATTACGGCTCGAGGGTCGGCTACCGCGGGAGAAGTCACCGGCCTGCGCGAAATGCCGATCGAAGACATCACTTTTTCCGACGTCCGGATCCAGGCCAAGACCGGGATGAAGATTACCAGCGCCAGGAATATCGTTTTCCGCGGAGTCACCATCGACACCGATTCCGGCCCGGCTGTTATGCTGAAAAACTCCACTGGAATCGATGCCGGCAAATTGAAGAGTGAAGTGGTGAAGTAGGGCCGTTGGGTAGTCGAAAAACGAATTGATACAGCCTTCGTCCGCTCCGCTTCAGAAAGCGGGACGACGGGGACTGCCCCACCAAGCCCGTGCCTGAGCGAATATCTGAGTCAAGCGGATATCCCATATTCTCTATTTCGGCTGGTAGGTCTTGCTGAAGCCGTTGCGCAGGTTGGTCAGGGTGAACACACCTTTGGAATCTACGGAGGCCTTCAGGAGATTGCCCTTGCACTCCGCTGTAGGTTCCAGGTTGGCGATCATCCGTTCGTCGGTGTTGACTTCCTTGGGAGTGCCCAGCGCGAGGTGGCCTTGCCAGATATCCTGCAGGCCGGGCGATTTTCGCAAGGTTTCGAAAACGCTCGCGGGGCCGCCTTTGCGCGGACCGTTATTCATCACGGCCACGGTCGGCTGAATCGCCCAGATAAATTGTGGAGAGTTGGAGCGGTCGAGTCCGTGGTGAGTGGTCTGGTACAGGTCGATCTTACCGATCAGGTTGGACGGACACACCAGCTTCTGTTCGTAGTTCCAGGTGAGATCGCCCATATCGATGAAGCTGAATTTTCCGTAGCGCAGGACGAAGCCGACGCTTTGATCGTTGTCGGGATCGGGTTCCGGTGCGTGCTCTTTGAAATCCGCACAGGCGGGGTTGGCAGCGCCGGCGCCTTTTAGCGGCCGGGTGATGGGATGGCCGGCGGACATGATCACTTCGATGTCGACACCTTTAAGAGGGATGCGGTCTCCCGCTTTCAGAATTTTGCGGTTGCCGGACGACAGTTCTTCGTAAGCTTTATATGCTGCCGCGACATTGGGGCGATTCATCTCGACCGATTCGCCATGGTCCAGGTACATGTCGATGGGTATCATTTTCGCGAGGGCGGGCATAGCCCCAATGTGGTCGCCGTGGAAATGAGTGGTCAGCAGAATGTCGATCTTCTTCAAGCCGGCTTGCTGGGTGGCGGCAAAGATTCGCCTGGCGTCGCGGTCGTCAGGCGTCCGGTTGGCTGTGTCGACCAGCAGCGACTGGCCGCCGGGAGCGACGATGAGGGTGGACGCGCCTCCCTCGGCGTCAATCCAGTAGATTTCGAGGTTCTGGGCTGCAAAGAGAGAGACGGCGCTAAGGAGAAGGAGGCTAGTTTTCAACATGCCACGCCAGTTTATCAATAACCACGCGTGGTGAGAACATGGTGCAGGCGACAATGGTGCGGCGGCTGCTGCGCAGCCGGGCAGACCACAAAAAACGATCGTCTACCCTATGGTTCGCGGCGAAGGCGCGGAGAGTGTTACGCGCTTACCAGGGCCGGTAGTTCTTTGTTGATCGCCGTTACCACCGCTTTAGCGTCGCCGAAAAGCATGAGGGTGTGCTCGTTGTAGTAGAGCTCGTTATCGATGCCCGCGAAACCCGGGTTCATGCTGCGCTTCACGATCATGACCGTGCGCGCCTTATCTACATTCAAAATGGGCATGCCGTAAATCGGGCTGGTCTTGTCGTGACGGGCGGCCGGGTTCACGACATCGTTGGCGCCGATCACCAGCGCAACATCGGTTTCGGGAAACTCGTCATTGATGTCTTCCATCTCAACCAGACGGTCGTAGGGGATGTTGGCTTCGGCGAGGAGGACGTTCATGTGTCCCGGCATGCGTCCGGCCACGGGGTGAATCGCAAACTTTACGTCAACTCCGCGCTTCACCAGAGCGTCGGCCAGTTCCCCGAGCTTGTGTTGGGCCTGCGCAACAGCCATACCGTATCCGGGGACAATGATGACTTTACGCGCAGCTTCGAGCAGCATGGCGGCATCCTCCGCCGTGGCGCTTCGGACGGGCTTGGCGTCCTGCTTTCCGGCGGCTGATGCGGTAGCCTGGCCGAAAGCTCCGAATAGCACATTGGCGAACGAGCGGTTCATCGCCTTGCACATGATCACCGAGAGAATGAAGCCGGAAGCCGCGTTCAATGCGCCGGCAATGATCAGCAAGTGGTTCTGTAATGCGAAGCCCATCGCGCAGGCGGATAACCCGGCATAGGAATTCAGCAGCGCGATCACGGTGGGCATGTCGCCGCCGCCGATCGGGATAATGAGCAGAACACCGAAGAGGAGCGAGAGCGCGATGTAGACCGGGAAGGCCCATGCAGGCGCGGAATCCGAGATCATCCAGAACCCGATCCCGAGTGCCGCGGCGAACAGGATCAGATTGACAAAGTTCTGACCCTTGTATGTCATGGGCCGCGTAGGAATCAGTTCCTGCAGCTTGGCAAAGGCCATTACGCTGGCAGTAGCCGTCAGATAGCCGAGCAGGATTTCGATCGCGAGCGCCGTAAGGATGAAGGCTCCGGGATTCTCCCCGGCGGTGGCGTAGCGATAGTATTCCGCGGTTCCGACGAGCGCGGCGGCCAGAGATCCGAAAGCGTGCGAGAGGGCGGTCAACTGCGGGACGGCGGTCATCGGCATCAGGTACGCAAGAGGCGCACCGATGGCGGCGCCGATAAACAGAGCAATGAGAATCCACTCGTAATTCACGATCTCGTGACGCATGAGTGTACCGATCACGGCAAGGAGCATGCCGATCTGTCCGGCCATCACGCCCTGGCGCGCGGTCAGCGGAGAATTGAGCCATTTGATCGACGCGATGATCGCCATGGCCGCGGCGATGTAGGTGAACTGCCAGATTTGTCCGGTCACTGTCCGCTCCGTTTCGAAGGTGCCTTTTTGAACATTTTAAGCATCCGGTCGGTGATCAGAAAGCCGGCGACGACATTGATGGTGGACGCTGTGACGGCGATGCATCCAAGGACGCGGCTCAGTACCGGAGCGTGTCCGGAACCGGCGATGACGAGTGCGCCGACGACAGAAATGGCCGAAATCGCATTGCTGAGCGACATCAGCGGAGTGTGGAGAAGTGGAGAAACCCGGTGGACCAGCTCGAGTCCGAGAGCGATGGCCAGGATGAAAACGTAGATGCTGAGTTCGAGTTCGTTGCTCACGCGTGCACCTCTTTCAATATCTGCTGGACGCGCGGGTGGACGACGGCTCCGCCGCTGGCTACCAGGCACTCAGTCAGAATGGAGTCTTCGGTATCGGGCTTGAATTCGCCTTTGATCAACATCAGTTTGAGAAGTTCGAGGAGATTACGGGCGTACATCTGGCTGGCGTGATAGGGGAGTTCGGAAGGCAGATTGACCGGTCCGAGGATTTGCACACCGTGCTCGATGACGGTCTCACCGGGCCGGGTCAACTCGCAATTGCCGCCGCGTTCGGCAGCCAGGTCGACAATCACCGAACCGGGCGCCATGGCGTACACCATTTCCTTAGTGATCAGAAGCGGAGCCTTCTTGCCGGGGACCGCGGCGGTGGTGATGACGACGTCCTGATCCTTAAACACGGCGGCCATCTGTTCGCGCTGTTTCCGGATGGTCTCATCGTCGAGGGCGGCGGCATAGCCACCCTGGCCTTCAGCCTTCGCCCCGAGGGTGATGGGGACGAACTTGGCTCCCAGGCTTTCGATCTGCTCCCTGACAGCCTCACGAACATCATAGGCGCTGACTACAGCGCCGAGGCGGCGGGCCGTGGCGATGGCCTGGAGGCCGGCGACACCGGCACCGATCACGAAGACGCGCGCGGGTGTGATGGTTCCGGCTGCCGTTGTCATCATGGGAAAGAGGCGAGGCAGCGCGTTAGCGGCGAGGAGCACGGATTTGTAACCGGCGATAGAAGCCATGGAAGATAGCGCGTCCATGGATTGAGCGCGAGTGGTACGAGGCACCAGTTCTACGGAAAAGAGCCGCACCCCCTGACGCGCGAGCTCCTGGGAAATCTGAGGATCGCCGAGAGGATCGCAAAAACCGATTAATGTATGACGGCTGTCGAATGCCGGGGAGTAGTTGATGCGGACCAGGAGGAGAATCTGCGCCGCGTCCAGAACTTCGGCAGCGGAGGCGGCGATTTTGGCTCCGCGAGTTTCATATTCACTATCGAGAAAGCCCGCAGCCTCACCGGCCCGGCTTTCAATTAGGACCTCGGCGCCCAGTTTTCGGAGGGCGTCGACTACGCGCGGCACGGTGGCGACACGCCGCTCGGGATGCCCGCCGGCAAAGCCCGTTTCCTTGAGAATCCCGACCGTAACTGCCAAGTTTGTTCTCCTTATTCTACGTTTCTGACGTCGGCTCGAATTCGCGCGAGCGGCTGAACTTCTGCAAACAACAGAAAGAATCGCCGGGGGTCACGCGCGGCAGCGGTGCCGTGGGTCTTAATAAGAATCATATCTGGAAACGGATTCCGGCGCGGAGTCCAAGAGAACGGGACGCATGGCGCGAACTTTGGTTTCTTGCATGGGGGGTTAGGTGAAGCGGGCATCGGGCTCCGCTGATCGCCACGACATAAGTCCACCTGATTGCGCCGGAGGGAGCGCGAGTCGGCCACGGAGGCGGCGGCCGAAACGGTATCGAAGTGGGTCATGGCGATCAGCAGGGGGCAATTCTGCCCGTCCCGAAGTTGCCGCCTGGAGTACCACTCGCGGCAGGCGTGTTTGCCTTGCGAGTGGCTGGCGGCGAGGAGCTGTATCGCGATACACCGATATCCATACAAGCTTCGTCGACGAAGCCGGTTTCAAGATCTCTATTTGTCTCCGCTCTGGGAGCAGTTTAGGGGCCACTTGCCCGGGACCTCATACTTCATTGAAAAACGATTGGGTTAGCTATTCGAAGAAAGCTTTACTCATTAGCGCTTGGGCGCAATAACCCTGGCCTGCGCGGTTTCGCGCACCCTGGTCTCGCGTGCAGGTGACCGGAGAAGGTGCGAAGCCGGCCGCCCGCTCGGTGTGGCACCAAAAAGTCGGAGGATCACAAAAAGTTACTAATGTTAAAGCCGAGACTGTCCGATATACACATTTGTAAGGGTCACGCGAGTTTCGATTGAGTTATGAACACTGGACCAGGTTTGGATTTCATCTCTCTAATGGCAGTGGCTTGCCTGTTTGCCGAACCCGGGATTGCGAGTCTGCAACCGCAGAGGGGACGCTCACGAGATACTGCCGCGAGTCACGAACATTCGTTGAACCTCGCCTGCGACTCCTCTTTCTCAACGTCCGGGTCCGTTGGGCGCACAGACATCCCTTGGCTGGTGGCAGCGACGACGGCGGTTTTGACGGTCACCACCTCCGCTCTGACTTCGGGAACTGTCAACGCCGCCTACTCGCAGTCCCTGGCGGCCACCGGCGGCACGCCACCTTATTCGAACTGGGTCCTCTCGACCGGCACGTTACCGGCGGGAATCACGCTGAGCACGTCCGGCGTTTTGAGTGGTACGCCAACCAAAGCAGGTTCATCCGTCATTAAGGTGAAAGTCATTGACAGTGCCAACGCTTCGGCAACTTCCGGCTCCTTGACGCTGAACATTGCTGCTGTCTTGACGATCTCCACTGCGTCTACTTTAACTGCGGGGAAAGTGAACGCCGCTTACAAGCAGACACTGACAGCCACTGGCGGCACTTCGCCCTATTCAGGTTGGACCATCAGCAGCGGCACGCTGCCACAGGGAGTGACTCTCAGTTCAGCAGGTGTGCTGAGTGGAACGCCAATCCTGGCCGGCTCTTACAACTTTACAGTGGGAGTTTCCGATCAAGCCGGCGCATCCGCGTCGGCCTCATTTCAGTTGACCATTGCTCCGGGAAAGCTGGCGATCAGCACTCCGTCGTCTCTACCGCCGGGTCAGGTGAACGCCGCCTACTTGCAGTCCCTGGCAGCCATTGGCGGCACGCCACCCTATACCACGTGGACGATCACCACCGGCGCGCCGCCGCCCGGATTGACGCTCGATCCGTCGGGCAACCTCGCCGGATCGCCCACCACTGCAGGCTCGTACACTTTCACGGCTCAAGTGACGGACAGCGCCAGCGCCAGCGCCTCCACTCCATTTCAGTTGACCATTGGCCCTGCTGCGCTGGCGATTGCCGTCGGGTCCGTTCTACCGTTGGCGCAGGGCAACATCGCGTACTCGCAGACCATGGCGGCCACCGGCGGGACACCACCCTATACATGGGCCATCGCCAGCGGCACACTGCCGCAGGGGTTGACCCTCAGTTCGGCAGGTATATTAAGCGGCACTCCGACGTTATGGGGTACCTATAGCTTTAAAGTGCAAGTCACTGATCACGCGAAGGCTTCAACATCGGCCTCGTTCCAATTGACCGTCAACCCAGGTACCCTGGCGATCACCACCACTTCGCCGCTGCCTGCCGGGCAGGTGAACGCAACCTACTCTCAAACCATGGCGGCCACCGGCGGCAAGCCTCCCTATACGTGGGCCGCCAATAACAGAGGGGGATTGTCGTTCAGTCAGGACGGCATATGGAGTGGAACGCCAAGCGCCCCGGTGACTCTGAATATTACCATTCAGGTAGCCGACAGCGCCGGCACCACTGCAACGGGAGTTTTCCAGTTGACTATCACTCCTGCGTCTCCTGTGACAATCACTACTGCATCGCCTCTACCGGCAGGAAATGTGAATACCAACTACTCAATGAGTATGGCAGCCAACAACGGTACGCCACCTTATGTAAACTGGACCGTAATTGCCGGCATGTTACCGTCGGGTTTGTCGCTCAGTCCGGCAGGTTCCCTGAGTGGAACACCAACGACCGCAGGGATATCCAGCTTCACGGTTCAGGTAACCGACACCGGCAATGTAACCGCGTCTGCGCCGTTCCAATTGACTATAAATCCCGCCAAGCTGGCGATCACCACCTCATCGTCTCTACCGGCCGGGCGGATGAATAGCAACTACTCGCAATCCCTGGCGGCGAGCGGCGGTACACCGCCCTATACGTGGATGGCTACCGGCGTCACGCCTGGTCTCACCTTGAGTTCGGGGGGCGTGCTGAGTGGAACGCCAACAGCCGCAGGAACGTCCGGTTTCACGGTTCAAGTAACTGACACCAGCGGTGTAACTGCATCCGCCGCATTCCAATTGACGATCAGTCCCGCGCCGGTGTCTATCACTACCACTTCTTTACCCGCTGGTCAGGTCGGCACCGCTTACTCGCAGACCCTGACGGCCAGTGGCGGCACGCCGCCCTATACGTGGTCGACCGCGAACAGCGTGCCGGGATTGACGTGCAGTTCGTCAGGCGTTTTGAGTGGAACGCCGACGAGCGCGGGGACCTCTAATCTAAATGTTCAGGTAACCGACAAGGCGGGTCTCGTTAGCTCTACCTCGTTGCAGTTGACCATCAATCCCGGGACGGTTGCCATCACCACCTCCTCGCCTTTGCCTGCAGGAAAGGTGAATACCAGCTATTCACTTGCTGTGACCGCAACCGGCGGCACACCCCCTTACGGCAGCTGGACCATTTCCAATGGCGCACTACCGCCGGGATTGACGCTCAATGCAGCAGGCATGTTAAACGGTACTCCCACCAGCGTGGGCTCCTACACTTTCACCATTCAGTTAACCGACAATGCGGGGGCGACTACATCGAACGTTTTCCAGTTGACCATCAATCCTGCTTCGTTGGCAATTTCTACCGCATCGCCTTTACCCCCAGGAAAGGTGAATGCCGCCTACTCGCTGACCCTGGCGGCCAGCGGCGGCACGCTACCATATACGAGTTGGAGTACTTCCAACGGCACGTTGCCGGCAGGTTTAACGCTGGGTTCGGCAGGCGTATTGAGTGGGACGCCAACTACCGCGGGGAGCTACAATTTCACCGTTCAAGTAACCGACAGCGCCAGCGCCTCGGCATCGGCCTCGTTCCAGTTGACCATCAAGCCCGCGGCGCTGACGATCACCACCGCGTCGCCTCTTCCGGTGGCGAACATAAACACGGCCTACTCGCTTACCCTCGCGGCCAGCGGAGGCACACCTCCTTATTCGAACTGGACCACGTCCAGCGGCATGCTGCCGCCAGGCCTGGCTCTCAGTCCGGCAGGCGTACTGATTGGAACGCCAACGTCCGCTGGAACTTACAGTTTCACCGTGCAAGTAACTGACAGCACGGGAACGTCAGCATCGGCCCCGTTCCAGTCGACCATCAACCAGGCGACCATCAACCAGGCCTTGCCAACCGTGGTAGCGGTGGTAAGCAGCGCAAATTCTGTGCCTGGATTGCCGGTCACGGCCAGCTCCTGGGTGGCGCTCTACGGGACTAATCTGGCACCTGTGGGCGATTCACGCATGTGGAACTCAGCAACCGAGATCCTCAACGGCAAGCTGCCCACCAGTCTGGATGGCACGTCGGTCACAGTCAATGGTAAGGCTGCGACGGTAGAGTACATTTCGCCTGGGCAGGTGAATATTCAGATGCCTGACGATACGGCAATCGGACCGGTACCCGTTGTGGTCACCACCACTTCGGGAGGGGCGAGCAGTTCCTTCACGGTGAGCTACGCGCCATTCTCACCGGGCTTCTTTCCGGCGACCGCTCCTTATATCGCCGCGCAACACGCCGACAACAGCTATGTAACGGCAAGTGCTCCTGCACTGCCGGGCGAAGTAATTATTTTGTGGGGAGGCGGTATGGGTCCTGCCAGCCCCGCGGTCCCAGCGGAGCAGGTATTTGTGGGGGCGAGTCCTCTGGCCAATACCGTCACTGTGACCATAGGAGGCCAACCGGCCGTGTTGGACTTCGCGGGAGTAGTCGGGGCTGGATTGGTGCAAATCAATGCGCACGTCCCGGCCGGAATCGGCAGCGGTGACCAGGCGGTTGTGGCAAGCGTTGGGGGCGTGAGTTCGCCTTCGGGTGCGTATATCAGCGTGGGAACTCCTCCCGCCACATCGCAGATGGGTACGCCCACGTCGATGGCCGACCGTCTCAACCATGTAGCGATAACCAATGTCGTCGCCGTTACCCCCGCCATCGTGCCGGTGACACCCCTTTACGCGGGGACAGATAACGGCATCTATAAGAGCCTCGACGGGGGCGCATCATGGCAACCAAGCCTGCCCTCTCCAGGGACGATGAGCTCTATTCATTCGATTGTTGTCGACCCGCTGCATCCATCCAGGATCTACGCAGCAGGCGTGAACGGCTCAGGCGGAGACACTTTCTTCACTTCACTCGATGCTGGCCGAACCTGGTCGAGCACGTCCGCCCCACCCGCCGCGGCTCTGGCCCTTGATCCTACTTCCACGAACGTTCTGTATTTATTGGCATTCCTTGGAGGCGGACTTTATAAGAGCGAGGACTCCGGGCAGACTTGGACTCCAACACAACTGGAGAACGTCACGGCAATTGCTGCGGATCCCAGCGTCACCGGTGTCATTTTCGCAGGCACGTCAACGGGACAGTCTCCATTACTGAAAAGCTACGATTTTGGGGTGACATGGACCCCCGTCGCACCTAACCTGAATCCTGACACCTCAGCGTCTCTTATTGGAGGCATTTCAGCCCTTGCGATCGATCCTCATAACAACCACACGGTCTACGCAGTTTCGCCCGGCGCGGGTTGTTTCGCCGGGTCAGCCATTCCATGTGGAGTCTCCCGGAGTACCGATAGCGGCAACACGTGGGAGACCCTCAACCTCGGGGACTTGCCGACTCCCTTCGTGGCTTATCTGATCAAGAGCTCAGATGGTGCGGAGATAGTTGATGTTGCGACGGAATTCACTGATCCCGGCAATAGCAACAACTTGTACGTCCTTCCAAAATGGCTATCGGTATCCGAACATTCGAACGGGATGTTCCGCAGTACAGATGGTGGCGCGAGTTGGAAGTTTTCTCCCATTTTGCCCAGCCCAGGTCAAGTTCTCTCGCTTGGAATCCGTACAAACTAACTGGAAGTCGCAAACTTCCGTGGGGCGGCCTATCGTTTTGTGTCGTCTGCCCATCTGCGTAGCAGTCCCTGGGGTACTTCCGTTGAAGTTCCGGCTCACACAGGTTTGCGACGACAGCTGTCCAATCGGTCGCCGATTTCCCGTGAATTTTTTTTGCGGCATACCCGGCCACCGGAGACACCTTTACTCTGGCAGTAAGTCCTTTGATATGTGCATTGGGAGCATTGCGGTGAATCTTCGCAAGTCCAATGATCGCCGGAACATAATGAAGCCCCCGCTAAAGTTTCCCAGTACTGGTGCCGATAACTTTGGTAGCGACCGGAGAATCGGCCGCCTGCCGGCCGATGCCGTACAGAAACTTTCGAAAAGGATTTCATGCAACACTCGCCGTTTAGAACGAAGCGTCTCACAGTAGTCGTCGCACTACTCGCGCTCGCAGTCTGCACGGGCACCGCGCAGGCTGCGGGTAATTTGCTTAAAGCTATTCCAACAATCAACCTCGTTTGTAGTACCGCGACCGGTCCGGGGTCCTATTCATTTACCCTCAATACAGTCGCTGTCATCGCATCCGGCAAGACATTGAATGTCAATATGCCGGCTATGCCCGCGGGCTTCACCATATCGCCGGCGGGGCCACTCACCTTCACCCCGGCAAATTCAACCGCGGCCACCGGCATACCCGTTAAGATCTCGATGACGCCGGCAGTGCCAGGTTGTGCGACTGCCAATACCCCGGCCGGCTTTACGGCTAATTTTACGACGGGCACCTCGACCAATGACGTGGCCCTCACCGTCACCACCAGCAACGATATCAGTACATCCGGACTAGTTATCTCGCCAAGTTCCGTCACGGTGATGTGCACTCTAACCTCGGGACCCTATACTCCGACAGTTGTTAGTGTAGGGTCGACGGCCGGAACGGCTGGGACGCCTTTCGTTATGACGACGGCGTCGGTAGCCGCCGCATCGTGGCTCTCAGTAACACCCGTCGGCTCTACGCCAGCCGTCGGTGCGAACTCACTCGCTTCCGCTTCATCGCCCCCTCAGTACACGTTCACCACAAGCCTTACTTCAGCTTGCGGCAGCCACTCCGCGGGCTACAGCACTACTGCCCAAGTGCATCTGACCCAGCTGCCTGTGGTTGGGGACAAATTAATAAACGTGACGCTCATGGTGGTAGCCGCACCGGCGTTAACAGTCACGCCCCTCGGTGCGACTGCGCTCACCTATACCAAGGGCTCCGGTCTTTACAACCACGTGGATGTGACGATTGGTTCAACGCCTGCTTCCCTCGGTCCCCTACCCTTCACGGTGAACACAGCGGCGATGCCACCCTGGCTGAGTGTCGACACCCCAGGGGGTACGACGACGCAGACGGTCCGCTTCAGTTCGACGGCCTACGCTGACTCGCTTGCCCCAGGACTCTACAGCACCACCCTTCCTGGCGTTCTCGTGAGTTCACCCGGCTACGAGCCGACAGCGTTGCCTATCACTCTGCTGATTTCGAACACGGCTTCCACGCTCTCTATCGGTGGTAGCGGAGCTGTACAGAATATGGTATGGAATGTCGGAGACCCGATTCCCAGCGCTGTGATTACTCTGGTCTCGAGCGACGCGCCTGTCTCCTACAGCCTCGTCAGTGGCGGCGTACTAAAGGCTAAATTCAGCAATGGTGAGCAGGAAGGCCTGGCTTATAGTTTCGGCACCCAGATTCCGGTTACTTTCGACCCTGCGGTCTTTTTGGGAGCAACAGCAGGCAGCACGCTGAACGGTACGGTAACCGTTACCTGGGGTAGTCAGGCATCCTCACTCGTTGTCAACTTCAATGTGAGAGTTCTGGCCGGCCAAGCGACCCTGACCAGCATTTCTCCCGCGAGCATACCAACCTCCGCAACTCCTGGCCAGACCTTCCAGATATCTCTCGCCGGTTCCGGGTTTGTCGCCGGCACGAATCTGGCTCAGGTAACCAAGGTGGGAATTGTAACCGGCGGAATCGGGTCGACGTCCATGATTCCTGACGCCAACCTGAGTGCCCTCGTTATATCCCCATCGCTCATAACCCTGGTTGTTACGGTACCCTCACCCGCAGGCGCGGATTCGTTCCTACCGTTCACCGCGACCAGCCCGACCTCGGTTATTCTGGGCGTCTGTAATCCTAACGCGACCACGAATACCTGTAATGCCGCCACTAGCACGCAGACGCTGACCATTGGCTCGAATCCGATCATCACCGCGGTCTCCAGCGCTTCTTCCTTCGTGCAGTTAACGACGCCGAACGTGGCGCCCTTCGACCTCATCAGCATCTTCGGGACCAACTTCTGCCCACTCTGCGGCAGTAACGGGACAGTGGCTGCGGTACCGAACAGCCTGACCAAAGTGTATGCGACTACTCTCAGCGGAGATAACGGAGCACACACCCTTCAGGTCCAGTTTAATAAGTCGGACGGAACGCTGCTTGGTTACGCCCCGATACTCTTCGCTTCCAACAACCAAATTAATGCGGTGGTTCCATCGACTGTCTTTGCGCAGATCGGCCATGCGGCACAAATCGTCGTAAACTACACGACCGCACCGGCCACAACACCAATTAGCAGCGCAGCTTACACCGTAAACGTAAAGGCGACCGACCCGGGAATCTTTACAGTCGGAGCCGACGGTCAAGGCAACGGCGCGATCCTCGACCCCACCTACGCGCTGATCAACCAGAACAACCCGGCCGCCCTTAGGAACGGCACACACCAGGTATCCGGCTCGCCTGTCGCAGATTCGGACACGATTCAGGTCTACATGACCGGTCTTGGCGTAC
Source organism: Terriglobia bacterium (assembly GCA_963747535.1). Taxonomy (GTDB): domain Bacteria; phylum Acidobacteriota; class Terriglobia; order Bryobacterales; family Bryobacteraceae; genus CAVVFX01. The sequence goes on along the minus strand of CAVVFX010000017.1, from coordinate 761,838 downwards.
CCGGCGACAGTACGGCAACCGCACCCGGTGTAAGCGACAACGGCGGTATGGACAACAACGCCGGCCTACCTGCTGCCACGCCGTGGAACAATAACTGCATCTCGGTTCAATCCTATCTGACTTCGCTCGCCGGACTGACCGGCACTACCGTCCCGGCGATTGACGGGGCCGTCGTGCTGAGCAGCCTCATAAATTCGGCGTATCTTCCTCCCTGCCCAACACCCACGATTACAGCCACTATCGGCACCGTGAGCGCCCCGGTCGTGTATGCCGGATGGGTGCCGGATTCTATTGCCGGCCTGTATCAGGTCAATTTGCAACTACCGCAAAACAACGTAGCGTTCACGGACGTGTTTAACAACAGCGCTGCTATCACTCAACCGACGCAAGTGCCGATCCAAGTCACCATGCACGACGGAACAACCACCTCGCAGGGTCAAGTCAGTCTATGGGTGGCGCCTCGGCTGAGGATGGTTCCCCCGTCTGGCCTCGGTGCATCGGGCACGGCTGGCCAAGCGTGGAAGGTTGCTTCCTTCAGCGGCACCGATACCAACCTGGTGACAGCAACTGACGGCACGGGAAACTACCGATACATTATCAGTACGGGCGTGTTACCCACCGGCCTTACGTTTACCAGTTCAAATACCACCGCAGCGATTGCCGGGACTCCGGCTCTAAATACTGCGGGCAGTTACCCCATCACGGTTACAGCGTTTGATTCGGCAACGGTCCCTGTCACGGGCACCACCAGCTTTATTCTCGTTGTCAATGGTGGATTATCGGTAACCTGCGTTACCGGAAGCGCCGCTACTGCCGGCATTGCCCAGCCTAACGTCGAGACGTGTACAGCCAGCGGCGGTGTAGCGCCTTACAGCTATACTCTGACGGGTGCAAGTCATGCCGGGCTGGCAATCGGCCCGACCTCGGGAATAATCTCGACCACGCAAAACACGCCGGTAATATCGGCCGGCTCCTACACCGTCACGGCACAAGACGCGAACGGCCTGTCGGGCACCAGCGCAGCCTTCACTATCACTGTCACCCAGGGTGCGGCACTAACAATGAGTAACCCCGGCACTCTCACCGGCATCGCCGGTACTGCTACTACCCTCGGCACAGTGTATGCGTCCGGCGGGTCAGGGAACATCACCTATCAACTCACCTATACGACTTCGGGGCCGGGATCGGATCCGTTATCTAACGGGATGGCAATCTCGAACTCGGGTGTAATCACGACCACGATAAATACTCCGGTATTCACCAGTACCAGCTTCACGGTCACGGCAACTGATTCGACCCCTGGCACTGCACGTACGGGTACTGTGCAATTCAATATCTCACTTACCCAAGGCACACTAGGTATGACAGGTGTCATCCTCGTCGCAGACGCTGGCGTGTCGAATCCTAGCGTCTCAACGGGGACTGCTCTCAGCGCTACCACTGGCAGTGGGGCCGGCGCTGCGGTTCAGATCGCTCACATCGGCGGGTCAGCGCCCACAGGAGGGACTGGAGGTATCACCTATACGATATCTGGCAGCCCCGCCACGTACGGCGTAGCCATGAATACCGCGGGAATCATCACTTATAACGGAACGGCAGACAGTATGACTTCGCCTGTCAGCTTCACTATCACAGCGACGGATTCGACCACCATCGCTCCGAGGAGTGGCACTCTGCCTATCACTATCCAAATTCAGTAACCAGGGCCCGGGTCGTAACCAGCGACCTCAAGACCTAACTCGGCGGCAGGAGTCTTCGACTCCCGCCGCCATTTCCATTCTTGGGGAGAAAACTGAAGGCTCCAAAATGCCTAAACTAGGGTATGGGCATGCTGGCAGAGACGGGTTCCGGGCAGGGCGGACCTCCTCCAACCGAATTCGACGACTTCCACGGCGGAGGCGGCGGTGGCGATCCGGAAGACCGGGGGGCCTCGCGCCGCAACTCGCTGACCGGCATCGTGGTCCTGATGTGCGCCAGCGTGATGACGTTCTCCGCATTCCTGAGTGCGGTGATGGTACGCCGCGGATTGGGGACCGACTGGCGCCATGTTCCGTTGCCTCAGATCTTCTGGTGGAATACAGGTGTACTACTATTGAGCAGTGTGGTGCTGGATGCCGCGCGGCGGCAACTTCGCTCTGGAAGCCGCGTGGCCTTCAACTGGTTGTGGCTCAGTGGCACTTTGCTGGGATTTGGATTTCTGGTGGGCCAGGTCATCGGTTGGGAACAACTTGTCGACCAGGGGTTTCATCTGCAAGGGAACATCAGCAGTTCGTTCTTCTACATTCTGACGTGGGCTCACGCAACCCATGCGATCGCCGGCTTGATGGCCCTGGTGTATGTTGCGATTCAGGCGTTCCGTTTTCGAATGGGTCCGGCGAAACGTACGGCGGTATCGGTGAGCGTAGTGTTCTGGCATTTCCTCGACGTGCTGTGGCTGGGTCTGATGGCACTATTTCTCGCTTGGTTTTAAGGGCCAATAATTCATTGACGGAAAAACTTTCGGTGCCCGAGAAAAACATGCTGATGTTTCTCTCGGCTGACGCGATCATGACGCTGACGGTGTTCGCGGCGTTTGCTTACTTGCGGTTCAATGCGCCGCATTGGCCGGCCGCATTTCATTTTCCGTCCGGCCTGATGGCGGCGGCAATGACCATGTTTCTGCTATCGGGCAGCTTCACCATGTTCCTGGCGGTGCGGGCGACGCATGGGGGGGAAGCCGGGATGGAAGCCCCTGCACGCTGGATCGCGGTGACCATCGCGACCTGGTGTTGCTTTCTTCTGGTCGAAGGAGTCGAGTGGGTGCGGCTGAACCTGATCCTGGGCGTTACGCTGTCGTCGAATCCGTGGAATGTGCCGCTGTTCGGCGCAACGTACTTCATCCTGACGGGGCTGCACGCTGTGCACGTACTCGGGGGCCTGGTGTACCTGACTTTGGTCGCGCTCAAAAAATGGGACGTAAAAGCGGCATTTTGGTACGTGAACTTCGTCAACCTGCTATGGCTGCCGTTGTTCTTCGGGCTATATCTGACATCAACCGACTTGCAGGGCTTATAACTGTAGCGGGGTGTCGGGCAGGCTGCCCCGGTTTAATCTTAATGACCGGCGGTAGTGGGAACGGCGCCCAGCGATTCGGCCTTGCTTAACCTGGGCCAATTGAAACCGTAGAATGCGACGAAAGCGAAGCATACCATCGGCACGATAAAGCCGCGGGACATATCGAACTCGTCAGCGACGTAACCCATGACTTTGGGGAGGATCGCCCCTCCCATGATGGCCATAACAATGAAGGCGGATGCTCGCTTCGCCCGGACGCCGAGGCCGAAGATTCCGAGAGCAAAGATGGTCGGGAACATGATCGACATGAAGAAGTAGCTGAGGAACACGCAAATTACCGAAAGCCAGCCGAGTTTGAGGAAGATCAGGAAAGTCGCCGCGACATTGAAGAGAGCATATACGCCCAGCATGCGGTGAGCGGGGTATTTCTTCAGCAGGCCGGCCCCGGTGAAACGGCCCACCAGGAAGAAAACGAATCCCAGAGACGCGAGGTTTGAGGCGCCTTTATTGCTGATGGAAAGCAGGCCGTTTTTGTTCATTTCAAACCAGCCGGTCAGCCAGTCGTGCAGAAACCCGGCCTGAGTGGACAGGCCGTTCATAGCGGCGTCCCAGGACGATGGAATAGCGGGAACCTCTGCCGTCATGTAGTTGATGAAGAAACTGAAGATGCCGGCCTGGGCGGCAACATAAAAAAACTGCGCCGCGACGGCCATTACAAAATGCGGGTGCTTCCAGATGGAATGGGTGACGCCCGGAACGGTGTCGTCCAGATGGTAATCGTCTTCCATCCGGATATCCGGGACGTTGGCGAAGTAGAAGATGATGGCGATGACGATGACAACGAAGGCGATGCCCATGTAAGGGATGTAGAGGGTCTGGCTGCCGGTGCTCTGTCCCGAAGCGTCCTTGGAATAGAAATAGATGCTGCCGATGATCGGTCCGAAGATCCAGCCGATGCCATTGCATGACTGGGCCAGATTAATGCGGGTCGCCGCGTAGCGCATGTCGCCCAACACCGTGGTGTACGGGTTCGCGATGGTTTCGAGGAACGTGAGTCCGGTGGCGATCAGGCAAACACCGAAGAGGAAGGCGACAAACGCGGCGGTGGAAGAGACGCGGCCAAGATGGACCAGAGCGTTGATGTGAGTAGCCGGAACAAACCAGAATCCACCCAACGCGACAATCAGGAGTCCGGTGATGATGCCTCCCTTATAACCCAGTTTACTGGCCAGCCATCCTGCCGGAATGGACATGAGGAAGTAGCCGAGGTAGTGCGCAAACTGCACCCAGGCGGACTGCGACTTCGTCAGGTGCAACTCATCCTGAAAATGCTTATCCATCACATCGATCATGCCGTTGCAGACTCCCCAAAGGAGAAATAACGAACTGACGAGAATGAAAGTGAACATCAGGTTGGTGCCGTCAGGGAGGACGAAAAGAGACTTCTTGGCTGTACTCATGAGGTTTGGAAACGATTCTATCAGCACCACCGGGAGTGTGCCGGCGGGAGAGCACGCGTTTCTAACGGCGAGTAGATTTTACCGATTCTTTGCGTCGACGGTTCCAGGAGCAGGGCGCAACCGTTTGTAGTTGTCGTAGGAAATCGTCTCGTCCACGGTACGATTCTTCACGAGCAGGATCCTGGCAACCCCCTCGACATCGATTTCCTTAGGCATCCAGATGGCGCCCTCAACTCTCACCTGCTTCATCGTGATGTGAGCTCCCGGGCCGATACGAGCCAGCACCCAGCCGAAGGAGATCGTGTCGATCACATTGGCTACGGCCTTCGTCCAACGCACGTCCTGCTGATCGATCCACAGCTTCCCTTCGATATCCGAGAATATTCGGGCATTCCGGGATTTGGGAACGTAACCTTGTTTGGGAGTGAGTTCGATTACGAAGTTGGGGCGGCCATTCAGGGTCTCGTGTCCAAGCAGCTTCATGTTGAACGCGTCCGGGATCTCATTCAGGAATCGCCGCTCTTCCTCGTACTTGCGAACACGGCGGGCATGCTGTTCGGAGCTCTCGGCATCGCGCGCGTTGAGCATCTTCTGGTAGCGTTCGGCTTCCATCCGCGCTTCTTCGGCATCGAGGGGTTGACCGTCCTTAGCGATCAGGCGACTGTACGGCGTGCCGTCGATTACATTCACCTGTGAGACCTCGATGCTCTTGGCCTGACCGGAGGAGCCTTTGTTGACGTCGCGCTCGGTATACGAGAAGTCGAGTGCGGCTTTCCAGTCTTTCTCGTAATTCGCGATGGATTGTGTGACGATGCTGCGGGGGTCGGGCTCAGCGCAGAATGTGGACCGGGCGAAAAAACCCACGAGGGCGAACAGAGCCACAAACTTCACGTTTGTATAGGAGCACGATGCGGGCCAAAGCCACAATCGTCCAGGGCTCTCGGGTTTACTGTAAACTGTTGTGGACGCGGCGAGTCTGTGCTTGAACTCAAGAACATCCGGAAAAGTTATGGCGGCGTGCCCGCACTGAATGACGGCAATCTGAGCGTGTCGGCGGGCGAGGTCCACCTGCTGCTCGGTGAGAATGGCGCGGGCAAATCGACGCTGATGAAGATCGTCGCCGGAATGGTGGAGCGCGACGGCGGCGAGATGCTGTGGAACGGAAGGCCGGTCGATGTGCGCACACCGGCCGAGGCCGCGGCTGTTGGAATCGCGATGGTGCATCAGGAGTCCCTGATGGCGCCGCACTTGAGCGTGGCGGAAAATATTTTTCTGGGGTCCGAGCAGACCAACCGAGTGGGATGGCTGAAGCGCGGCAGCATGGTGCGCAGTGCGCAACGGCTGATCGAGGAACACCATTTTCCTTTGAGTCCTGAATGGCGCGTGGGACGCTTGAGTCCTGCCGGCAAGCAGCTGGTGGAGATCTGCCGCGCGCTACACAACGGGTCGAGCCTGCTGATCTTTGACGAGCCGACATCGTCGCTCACCGTGGATGAGTGCACGGAGGTCATGCGCATCGTCAGGGAACTACGAGACCGCAAGATGGGCGTCATCTATATCACACACCGGTTGGAGGAACTGCGGGCGATTGGAGATCGCGTGACGGTGCTGCGCGACGGGAATACGGTGCACCATGGAGAGATGTCCGGTATCTCGACGGAGGAGCTCATTACGCACATGGTGGGGCGTAAGCTGTTGGGCGTGTATCACCGCGAGCGACAGGCGCCGGGAGTTCCTCTGCTGGAAGTGCGGCATCTGAACGTCGGGGCGAGGCTGATCGACATCTCTCTGACCTTGCGAGCGGGTGAGATCGTCGGGATGGCGGGTTTGATCGGCGCCGGACGGACGGAGTTGTGCCGGGCAATCTTCGGCATCGACCGGCCAGACTCCGGTGAGGTGCTCGTGGCGGGACGTCCGGTGCGCGTGAGCTCACCGCAAGACGCAGTCGAAGCTGGGATCGCACTGGTGACCGAGGACCGTCAGATCACGGGCCTTGCCACCAAGCTGCCGGTTGCGTTCAACATGACGCTCTCCAACACGGATGGAATCTGCCGGTGGGGCGTTCTGGACCTGGAACGGCAGGATAGCGTGACGGCAGAGTATCAGAAGAAGCTGCGCATCCGCATGGCGAGTCCGAAGCAACTTGCCGGGCGGCTGAGCGGCGGCAATCAACAGAAGGTGGTGATCGGGAAGTGGTTGTTTCGCAACGCGCGGGTGTTTCTATTCGATGAGCCGACGCGGGGAATCGACGTCGGAGCGAAGGTGGAGGTTTTCGAAGTGATGGACGAACTGGCGCGCTCGGGAGCGGCGGTGCTCATGGTGAGTTCGGAGATGCAGGAGCTATTGCAGGTAGCGGACCGCATCCTGGTTATGAGGCAAGGACGCATCGCAGGGGAACTTCCGGGATCGACGACCCAGAACGAGATCATGCGACTCGCAGCCCTGCAGGTGAAGCCGTGAGCGCGGCTGATGTTGCTTTGCCTTCGGCTTACCGGCGGATTTCGCTGCAGAAGGTTTTGCCGTTTGCCAGCCTGATCGTTTTGTTTGTGGGTCTGGCCATCGCATCGCCGCACTTTCTGACGCGCACGAATTTGTCGAGCGTGGTCCGCCAGACGGCGGTGATCAATATCATGGCGCTGGGCATGACGATCATCATCATCTCAGGCGGGATCGACCTTTCGGTGGGAGCCATCCTGGCGATGGGCGGATTGCTGGGGACGATGGCGATGGCGAAGGGGATGCCCATCCTGGCAGGAGTGGCCATCGGAATTCTGGCGGGACTCGGATGCGGCCTGCTGAATGGTATTCTCATCGCGCGGTTGAGGATCGCGCCATTCATCGTCACGTTGGGCACGCTCGGCATTTTTCGCGGAGCGACTCTGATCGTCTCGAACGGTTTGCCGGTGCACGAGATCCCGCAAGGCTTTGCGTATCTCGGCGAGGGAAATTTCCTTTACGTGCCGTTTGTACTGTGGCTGCTGCTGTTGTGCGCGCTCGCGATGCACTTCATTCTGGATCACACCAAGCTGGGACGTTACGCATTCGCTATCGGCAGCAATCCGGCGGCGGCGATCTATGCGGGCATCCCGGTCAGCAGATATACGATCGCGGTCTATGCGATCGGCGGAATGTTGACTGGGCTGTCGGGAATGATCGAAGCTTCACGGCTGATGACAGGTCAACCGACTGCGGGGCAGGGTTATGAGCTGCAGGCAATCGCGGCGGTAGTGATCGGCGGCGGAAGCTTAACAGGAGGCGAGGGTAGCGTAGCGGGAACGCTGATCGGCGCGTTCATCATGGGGCTGCTGTCCAACGGCAGCGATCTGCTGGGCATTTCGAACTACGTGCAGCAGGTGGTGATCGGCGCGGTAATCATTCTCGCTGTGACCGTTGATGAAGTGCGCAAGCGCAGGAGCTTGGGCGGAGGCGCCTGAAGTGCAATAAAAAAAGGCCCCGGCGAACCGGGGCCTTTTAGTTAAATCTGCGTCCTGTCTGGAACGCCGCTGCTACTTCTTCTTCTTCGGAGCAGCTTTCTTCTTTGCGGCGGCTTTCTTGGCTGCGTTCTTCATTGTGTGATTCTCCCTAACATCAAATTTTGCGATTTGAAAAATCGCAATGTGATTCATATATAAGGTTCTTCGCGAAGAAAGTCAAGAGAAAAATGTAGAGGGGTCCTATCGAGGGTCCGCGGCAGGGAAGAACGAGGGGTGGTGGCGCGGTAAAATTTCGTTTCGAACGGGATGCCGGCGCGGTTTCACGATCGGACGAACGCGTTCAAGTCGGGATTGCAGAGCGTGCCTCGAGAGTCCGGCGCTCCCGTCGATTGAGGTCGCTGGATCTCGCGTGGCACTCACCTCGGAATCGTTTCGGCAGCAATGTATACACCGCGCGCCTCGATGGGTGGGCGACTGCCACACTCAAAAACATTCGAATGGAGGTCTTCGCTCGCATGGCGCCAGCGCCCGAGCGGGGTTCGCGTCGGCCGTCCGATCGCGTTACTTCTGTTCCGCCCGCAAGCGCTTGATGATGCCGGCAATCTCGGGGCTCGGTTGAAGGCGCTCGATGACCTCGTAGTGCGCGATGGCCTCCGACCTCCTGCCGGGCATCTGCTCGAGTGCCACCGCGAGGTTATGTTGGGCCGGCAGCAGGTCGGGCTTGAGCCGGATCGCGGCCTCGAAATGAGAAATCGCTTCCGGCATGCGGCCTGGAATGTTGCCTAGCACCATTCCGAGATTGTTGTGCGCCTCAGCGTAATTCGGCGCCACGCGAAGAGCGGCCTCGAAATGGGGTATCGCTTCCGACTCGCGCCTCGAGTTCATCAAGTAGTTGCCGAGGGTGTACTCCGCCATGTAATTGTCTTGCGTCAAGTCGAGAGCGCGCTCAAAAAGAGTCCCCGTATCCTGCCAGTACTCTGTCTGAACACGCGCAGCAGCAACGCACGCGATACAGCATGCGGCCGCGGCCAGTATGCACGCGAGCTTTGCCCTCGGCCATCTTGCCTGGAACTCAGAGGCGCCCCACGCGAGCATGAGCAGAAGACCTACCATCGGGATGTACATGTATCGGTCGGCCCGCGCCTGCTGGCCAACCTGAACCAGCCCGATGACCGGAACCAGCGTTCCCAAATACCAGAACCAGCCCACGGCCAGGTAGGGACGCGTTCGCCACGCAAAGATGACGGCAACAGTAACAGCCAACAGAACGGTCGCGGCAGCCGCGGCGTGCCACATCGTGAGCGATTTCTGGTAAGGATAGATCACCGCCAGCCGGGTGGGCCAAAGCGTTTGCCCGATGTAAACAACGTAGGAGATCAAGGCGTTCCCGATGCGCAGCGGCAACGGAAGCGTCTGGAGCGCTCCCGTCGATCGCTGCACGAAATACGTTACACAAGAGGCAGCGGCCGACAGCGCGAACAGGGGGAGTTTCTCCCACAAAGTCCTGGGGAACTGAGTTCGGCGAAGCGGCCAGACGTCCAGTAGGAGAAGCGTGAAGGGAAACGTGACCAGCATCGGTTTGGACATGAGTCCGAGCGCGAGCGCCAGAGCGATCAGAAGATAGGCACGGACGGTGGGACGCTCAACGTAGCGCACATAGGCGTACAGCGCGAGGAACCAGAAGCAGGCGCTGAGGACATCCTTGCGTTCGGCGATCCAGGCGACCGATTCGACGTGCAGCGGATGTACCGCGAAGATAAGGGCTACAAACGCGCTGGGCCAGCGTGCACCGGTGGCACGCTTCAACGACGCGAAGAGCAACAGGCTCGCGAGCGCGTGGAACAGGACGTTGACCAGGTGATGCATTCCGCTCTGCTGGTGGAAGAACTGGCAATCCAGCATATGCGAGAGATTCGTCACGGGTATCCAGTTGGAGACGACCACTGCGGTGAACGCCCACTTGATGTTCTCGGGAGTCAGGCCGGACTGGACGTGAATATTCTCGGTGACATACTCGTTGTCGTCGTAAGCGGTGAAATCGAAGCGCCCCACCTGGAAGTACACCACGGAGATCGCCAGAATCAAAACGAGACCGATGGCCAGATCGCTGATTGAAACCGGTCCGAGCGCGATGGGCTGTTTGTCCTGGGGCTTGGTTGAAGTGGAACGCGTTTTGGGCACGAAGAACTTCTACTAGTGTAGTGCCCGAAAGTCCCCGCCTGCGCGGCCAGTCGATCCGGTTACGCGGGGCTGCCATGGCTATCGACTCAGCCGCTAACCGCGGGGCAGACCGCGGTCGAAGGTGTCTGGAACTTGCGCCTTTGACGCCGCGAGCGAAGTTTGGCAGCAGTTTCCGGAGAGCCAGGCGTGGACGGTGCGCGACCTGACTTCTCGAACAGCAGCGCCACTCTGGCTGATCACCGCCTTTCCAGAACCGGTGTCGAATACGACTGATTTGTCCGATATGGAAGAGGGCTTTGTTCGCACTGACGGCATCCGAAAGTGTACCCGACCAGAATCGCCGAGGCGAACATATTCGCTGCGCGCGGATGTTCACTACCCAATCCGGAGCCGGGGAGTAAGGAGCTGAGGAGTTGTGTCTAGTGCGAAATGTTGACGGTAAAATTCAAGACCTGGTTCGTGGGTGAGATGGCGATCTGCAAAGGGACAACACCAGTTGGCGTTTCCGGATTGGCCGTAAGCGTGAGAATCGCGGTCTCATTGCCCTTCAGTTCTGTCCTGTCGAAGGTCGCGGTGATTCCAGCCTCGGACATGGGTTTAATCGGACAAGAGATGGACAGCGAGGCGAGACCCGGCAGAGTGTTGGTCACTCTGAGGGTTTCCGGTTTGCCACCGGAAAGCTCAACGTGAGTCCGGTCAAGCTTCAGCGCCGACTGCAGGGCGGAGAGGGAAATATGCGGCATTTCCGGGAGAGCGGTGGGCTTGGGTCCGCTGGAATCCGGTGGCGTTTTGACATCGCCGAAAGGAGTGTGCCGGGAAGCTTCTTTGTTGTAGTACCAGCACCATTGTCCATTTTCGATTTTCCAGAAACTGGCAAACGGTATGTCCATGATCTTCCCGCCTGCCCACGCCAGCAGTACCGGCATGGCGCCGACGATGACCGCCTTCGCTTTCGTGAAGTTTTCGGAGTATTCGATATTGCCGATTTTGTAGCCATGCAGCTCGGGCTTGCTCAGGACATAAAAATCGTCCTTGGACTCTTCGCAAATGAGTTGTTCCGCCTGCCGGTACTTGGCGGCAACGTGGTAGTCATAGAACTGCTTGATGCGGGCGCGTAGCGCATCGTCCACGTCCTGCGGAGGTTTATCCAGCGCCTGATTGGGAGCCGGCGTCTGCCCGTGGAGAGTCAGCGCAACGAGGACAGGTATCAGAAAGCGATGCATGGGCTATCTACAATTATAGCTTTCGGTCGTCCGAGATCAACCGTCAGCATACAGACGCGCTTCCGCGTGGGTCGCTGCAAATAAAAAAGGGGAGGAGCCGAAGCTCCTCCCCCTCGAACAAACTACTAGCTAATCAAACTACTGGTTGAGGGCCTCACCCGTGGCATTTCTGCCAATTGCGGTACCCGCGGCGGAAGCATCCACCGCGCAACGAACACCAGTGGTGCCGCAAACGGCGCTGCTGGTGATACCAGGCGTCGGGATGATATTGGCCATGTAGCCCTGAGACAGACCGCGTCCAGGTTGACCGTAACCATCGCTGATGAAGGCGAAGCCGTGGCCGAACTGGAAGTTGCAAACGGCAATCATATAGCCCTGGAAGCCGGCCGCAGCGGACGACACCAAGTTCGTATAGGCACTACCGGAAGCAATCGACGGAGTGGTTGTCGCAGTTCCTGCGGCTGGACCAGAACCGTACCAGTTAAGTGTGCAAGTACCATTCTGAGCCGCACTACCGAACGGATCAGTGGAGGTGTTGGCAATTTCGAAGCCGGTGTCAAAACCAGCCTGGTTGGTCAAGAAAGTGAACATCAGGTCGGTCTGGCAGGCTGCGATGGTGATAACCGGCGTCAGCACCGATGTATCGGCGAAGCGCGGGATACCAAATGACGGGTTGAGCGTGGTGACCTCTGCCGAAGTCGGAGCATAGGTCGCGGATACGAGGATCGTACCCACGGCCGGAGTGCTCGGCGGAGTGTAAGTGTAAGTGACCGTTATCGGCACGAGGAACGAATCGATAGCGGCGCCGTTCTGGGCCGTCACCTGGTAGGTAACAGAACCGGACGAGGTCAAAGTGATATTGCTGCTCGCCGGGGAGAAGTTACCAACGTCACCGCTGGTGGTCGCCGTCGCACTGCTGGCGAGTGTACCGGTACCGCAAGTCGCCGTGGCGCAGATAGTGACCGGCAGCGTCAGTGTAACGCCCGCGGGGATGTTGCTGAAGTTGACACGAATACGGGTCGCAGAGTCAGCCTGACCGGGAGTTGAACCGACTGCATTGGTCCAGGTACTCGGCACGCTGCTGAGCACCGTCTGCGATTCTGTATTGAGAGTGCTTTGATACCACTGGCCGGGAGTGTTGTTGTTAACGCCGCCTACCGCGCCCGTGACTACGTTGGGAGACTTGAATGCGGTGTTAACCAATTCCTTGACGGTCAGAGTGGTGACAACCGAACCGCTGGTCGTCGTCGAAGTGCACTGGGCGAAGTTGCTGGTGGAGGCAACAGCTACGCTCAAGCTGGACTGGGCAACGCCCAGAACCAAATTCGACTGGTTCTGAATCGGGAAGGTCCCGAGGACAGTTCCGTTGATGAAAGTTCCAGCTGCTACTGAGTTGGCGTTCACACGAACGTTGGTAAGACGAATCTGGAACGGTGAAGCGGTCGGAAGCAGGAAGCCCGAAAAACTAAGAGCTCCGTTTTGCAGAAAACCCTGAACCGGGCCGGCGGTAGCGCAGGACGTGCCGTAGGTCGGTGAGGTACCGGAGATCGAAGTACAATCGTTAATAAGCAACGCGGCTTCTGTGGGAATGCTGGTCGGGACCGTAGTGCCCGTATAGAGCTGACGGCTCGTGATCGAAGTACCACTCACATACAGAGAAACCGTCTGCGTTTGAGTCTGGGCTCCAACAGGCGTGCCCGAGCAGCTCAGGATAATGTCACCCGCAGGCTCCGTAATACCTTCCTGCCGTAAAGTCGGCTGGTTGGCAACGAAGGCCGTGCATTGGACCTGGGCGCTTGCCGGGACCGCTGCGCCAATAATCATGACGAGCGCGGCAAGCACAAAAAACATCTTGCGAAAATCTGCCATTTCCTTCTCCTTGAAATTGTCGTGTGTGAATCGGTCGAAGTTCTCTTCCAACCTGAGCCTCAAGCTACAACAAAAATCTTGCTGTACAACCGGGGAACTTCTCCGTGTCGGGCGGAGTAACCGGAAGCCCTCAAGTGGGCAACCGGGCCGTACAATCTATCCTCCGATGAGCTAGTCCAACCTTAAATTAGGCCGAATCTTTAACTTCTAACAACTAAGCCCACCGGATCAATATCAAAATTCCGAGCGGGACAGGATCGCAGAACACTATTGTCAACGAAGAAAGCTAATGTTGTCAACAAAATTCTTCTACTTCTTACACATGTCCGGCGATGCAGTACACCTTCCACCGCTCTTAGCCCTTCAACGATAGCGGTTTAGGGCTGCAACTGTCAATCGTTTGGCGGCCGGATTTAGAAATTTTCATTGAATCGCCACGTTTACGGTGTTGCTCACAACGCCGGCCGCCTTTAGAGTCAGGCTAAGACTGGCTCCCGGAGAGGTTCCTCCGGGTATTGGCACATTGACCTGGTAAAGTCCAATGAACCCAGGTGTTAAACCCGAGAACGCGACAGGAAGTTCCACCGAATTCAGGACGGCGGTGACCGGGGCTACCGTGGTATATAGGTTACCCTGCGGCTGCACGGCACCCAGATTCGTACAATATACCGTCAGGACGTCGCCGCGGTTCGCGGGAGTTCCCAGGTCATTCAGCGTTCCGTTCTGATTGATCACCGCTCCTACGGTGCGGTTGCCGGTGGCGGCGCCGGACTCGGTGGAGACTACAAATATTCCCGGAGCGGTCTGGCTCACGGGGACGGATTGCGACGCGGAGCCCCATGCGGATTGAACGGTCACGGTATAGCTGCCGGGCGCCAGATCGCCCGGGACTTGGCCATTGAGTTGAAAATCGCTCTGCAGGATGAGGTTGGCGTTCTCATTGCCGAATGCCACCGTCGTCTTTGCGGACGGTCCCGAAAGGCCGTTGCCAAAGATGCTGAACAGGCCGCCGGGCGCCAGTCCCGACACAAACGTGGCAGCATTGAGGACACCATTGGCCGTGAACGATGCAGTCTCAGGGGCTACAGTGAGGGTCCCCGATGAGTTGAAACTCAGGGCGTAGGCAGCCGGCGACGCTCCCGAAAGGTCTTTGTCCAGTCCCGCGCCCTCGACAAAAGCCTGGTAAGAGGCCGTCGCCCTGAGACTGGCCTGATAGGCAGAATTCGAGCCGCTGCAATAGATAAATCGCGAAGAACGCAGGGTCACTGCACTGGTCGAGCCGATGGTAGCCGCGTCGGGGATTTCCACAGCGGAGCCACAAGCGCCGCCGGGCGATTCGACATCGAGGGACACGCCACCGGCAGCAACGGTGGGCTGCGAAACGGCTGCGAGAATGAATGACGTCGCCAGTGGCCGCTGGACGATTATTTGCACGGCGGAAATAACGGTACCGCGCCAGGTCGTGCTGCCAGCCTGGAACCCATTCAGGTAATCGTTCATATTGGTGCGCGCCAACACCGGATTCGGATCGTTCAGACTCAGGCTGCCGTCGCTGTTCACGCCTGTAACCACTACAGTGGAACCGCCCACGGGAACGCCGTTAGCCGATAGTGATAGAAATGCCAGAACAGGAGATCCGCCGGCAACAAGGGCCTGAACGGGGCCGATATACGACCCTGAGGCATCGGGACTGACGACCGAAATATCCGTCAGACCACCGCTGAATCCCGTGAGACGCCAAAGGTTGACGACCTGTTCACTGCTGGCAGAGTTGGATAGAAACCCGTCGCAACCTGAACCGCAATTCGACAAGTACTTGTTCAACGTATCGGGCGTGGCCTGACCATTGGGCGAGGCGAATTGTCCGGCATTCTGATAGTAGGCGAGCACCATGGCCGCAGAGGTGATCAGTGCGCCCTGTTGCGAGATCAGCGCGGGCCCGGCACCCAGCGGATTCTGGCTGGTTGCGGTCATGGCCGGTACACTCAAGGCGGGCACGGCAACAGCCTGGGCTCCGAAGGTGACATACTGTCCCAGAGCCTGCGCGGTAACTTCGGCAATTCCGACGGACGACGGCAGACGCAAAGTGGTCGATGCGTGGCCGCTCTGATCCGTCACCGCCGAGGTAACTGAAATCGAGGCGCCGGGAGAGGCGATGAAGGCAACCGCAACACCGGGAATCGGATCGCCACTCGAGTCCTTGACGGACACCTGAAGGGGCAGCGGCAGCAGAGCGCTCACGCCAGCGGACTGCGAGTTGCCTTGCGCAATGGTCAATTTGCCGCCCAGACTGGCGGTCGACTGAATAGAGAACGACCCTAAGGCGCTAACCCCCGCGGGGTCGACGGCCTGAAGGCTTACGGTGCCCACGGTAGCCGACGCCGGTATCACGTAGTTCCAGGTGAAAACTCCAAGCGGAAGGGTGACGGTGAAACTGGGCTGGTTCGTGATCGAAACCGTTACGGTGTCGCCGTTCGCGAATCCGGAGACAGTCAGTTGAAGACGGCTACCGGGCACACCGGATGCGGGGAACGCGGAAATGGCAGGAACTCGCGGATTGGGATGACCTACGGCAGCGGAGGCACCGGCGCTGTAAGTGATAGTGCCGTTCTCGAACGTCTGGCTGTAGGTCGTGCCGGTAAGGGTTTGATCGCTGAGAGGAGCGCCGTAGGTTCCCGCGGGTCCGCCGAGGGAGTTGTAGAGCGTCAGAATCGCTCCACTCACCGCATAAGTTCCGCCGCTATGAGGTCCGCTGGTGATTCCGAAGATGGTTCCGTTCTGAAACGGCTGCTGCAGTCCGGCCTCGCCGAGCGCGGAGGTAAACGGCGAAACCGCCGCCGTGGGAAGACCGAGGGAGCCGGTCTCGTACCCGAGCGACGACCATTTGGTCAGAATCTGTCCCGAAACCACGAAAGCCGGATTTCCGGCGATAGCCGCGTTGGCAAACAACTGCCGGCCGGCCGGAGTGACATCCGAAGTCGGATAGCCGGCGGGGCCAGAGGGTCCACCGGCGTTCTGATAAGCCACGAGGATTGCGCCGCTGACAACATAGGCGAGAGGGCTGCCATTGGCTTCCGCCACGAGAATAGCCTGCGTCGCCCCCACTGGCGTCATCATCTGGATATAACCGTTGCCAACAATTTGTGCCGGGGCGGGTACGGGCGCTTTGACTGTTACCTGGTTGCGCGAAAGCGCGTCCTGGAAGGCGGTCTGGACGGCAGCCGGAGCGCTATACCCGATCGTACAGCAGGGCGCGTTCACGGTAATCGGCAGGGCGGTGCTCACCACTCCGCCAATCGTCGCAGTGACGTTCGAGGTTCCACCGCCGATACCCGTCACGGTAGCTGTAGTTCCGTTGGCGGTGAGGCTCAAGACCGAGGGGTTGGTGGCCGACCAGGTGACCGGGCGGCCGCTGATCGCGGCACCGCTCATGCTGTAGGCGTGCGCCGTCAACTGAGCGGTCGCGTTGAGATTGAGGGAAAAAGCGGAAGTAGAGTTCTCCGGACCGACGATCTGAATCGATGCAACCGGAAGCAGTATGACCGGGGTGTTTCCGGCGGTGTACTGGATGGTTCCGCCTTCGAATGTCTGCTGATAGAGTCCACCGGGAAGCGACTGCTGGTTCGAGGTGGGCAAGCCAAGCGAGCCGAATGGCCCCTCCACACCCTCATAGGTTGTGTAAATGGGAAGCGTGACCGCGTAGTAGCCGCCGGTATTGTTACCCGAAGTGATGCCATAGAAGGCCCCACCGGTGAAAAGCTGCTGCGTAGCGGTTGTGAGGGTCGATGCGGTGATGGTCGAGGTGATGCTGATGGGAAGGCCTACGGAAGAACTTACGCCGCCCAGCGATTGCCACTTGGTGTATTCCGGGTCCTTCATATAGACGCAATTGGTGTCAGCGCCCGACTCGCAGGCTTGTCCGTTGGGCAGGGGGTTGTTGTAGGCAAACAGAGCGTAGTCGTTGCTGAAAATCTGATAAGTACAGGCAGAGGGCCCGACCGAGGGGCAGTTCAGCGTGTTGGTAGTAGGAAAGCCCACAGTGCCGAGCCCCAGCGTACTGTAGTAGGCATAGACGTTGGCCATAACCTGAAGAACCGCAGTGTTGGACGCCGGGGCATTCTGGTTGGGCATAACCAGCCCTAATGTAACGCTGGGACCCGAGAGAGGGGGGTACGGCAGAGACGGCGTAAACTCCTGATAAAGTCCTATGACGGTCCCGACTTGAAGAGTTTTTACGCCCGAGACAGGGTAGACACCTTGATTATTGAAGCCGTTTTGGCTCCATGCAGCCTGGAAGAGGAACGTGATCTCCGGCGTGGGCGCTCCTTCACCGACGGTAAACGTTGCGGCAGAGAGCACTGGAAGATACGCAAGCGTCGCGAGGCCGAGAGCACCGAGCCGCCACAGTCGTCGCTGGCGGCGTTCGGATGGCCGACTTTCCAGACGGCGGTCCAAAGAAGCTGCGAAGTGGTTGAAAAAACGAGGGAAAGAGGACACGGGGTGAACCATCTATGGTAATACGTTTCAACCCCCCCTCGTGTCCGAAGTTGCAGGGGGCAGCGGCGTCACGAAATAGCGGGAGTTAGGCAGGGTGCAATCCGGCTACCACAGTTGAGCGTTCATGGAGCCGGTCAGGAATAGCGGCGCAGCCAGCCGCCAAACCGACTGCGCATCAAATTGTGGGAGCAGGATTGAAAAACGATTCCGGCTAACTTTGGCCAACGCTCCAATGTTATCGGAGTACCAATGCTTTGTATAGGTACCTAAAGGTTAGCTTGCGGCTCGGGCAAGCGGGTGACGCAAAATAAAGTTGCGAGAAATACCTTCCGCGCGGCACCTCACCATTGAGTGCCTCTTTTCAAAACACGCAGCGCCGCCGTCTTCGGTATCGATGCCCATCCGATCGATGTAGAGGTGGATATGTACCGGTCGGGGATGGCCAAAGACTTTGTCCTGGTGGGCATGCCGGATACGGCTGTTCGGGAAAGCCGGGAGCGCATCAAGTCAGCCATGATGAATTCCGGCTTTGGGTACCCCAACAAGGCCGTCACCATCAATCTTGCGCCGGCGAATGTCCGCAAAGAAGGCGCGGGATTCGATTTGCCTATGGCGATCGGGATTCTGGGCGCAATGGGGACGGTGGCTGGTTTGGATCACCATCTGCTGGTCGGGGAATTATCGCTCGACGGAGCCATCCGGCCGGTACGCGGCGCGCTGTCGGTCGCAGTCTGCGCGCGCCAGGAGGGGATCCGGCGGCTGGTGCTGCCGGCAGAGAATGCAGCCGAAGCGTCGGTGGTCGCAGGCGTGGAGGTTTTCGGAGTACGGTCGCTGGCTGAAGTCGTCGCGCTGCTGGCGCGTCCGGAAGACTTTCAGCCGGTAATTGCCGATCCGGCGAGGCCGGCCGGGGCAGTGGATGAATCGGCGCCGGATTTTGCGGATGTGAGAGGGCAGACTACGGCCAAGCGGGCGCTGCAGGTGGCGGCGGCGGGTGGGCACAACGTCCTCATGATCGGTCCGCCGGGGTCGGGGAAAACGATGCTGGCCAAGCGGTTGGCAGGCATTTTGCCGCCGCTGACGTTCAACGAGGCGATTGAAACCACCAAGGTCCACAGCATCGCCGGGATACTGCCGGCGGGCAGAGGACTGCTGAGCAGGCGTCCGTTCCGTTCGCCACACCACACCATCTCGGATGCCGGCCTGATCGGCGGCGGGCTGGGATCACCCCGTCCGGGCGAGGTCAGCCTGGCGCACAACGGCCTGTTGTTTCTCGACGAATTTCCCGAGTTTCCGCGCAATGTCCTGGAACTGCTGCGGCAGCCGCTGGAGGATCTGACGGTGACGATCGCGCGGTCGAATATGACGCTGTGCTTCCCGGCCAGTTTCACTCTGATTGCGGCGATGAACCCCTGCCCGTGCGGATTTTATGGGGATTCGACAAGAGAGTGCCGTTGCACGCCGGCAATCATTCAGCGGTACCTGGGGAAGATCAGCGGGCCGCTGCTCGATCGCATCGATATCCATATTGAAGTGCCGGCAGTTCCCTATAAGGAACTACGGGGGGACCAGCGGTGCGAATCGTCCGCCGAGATCCTGGCGCGCGTGGAAGCCGCACGGACCGTGCAACAGGGGCGGGGGTTTTATAACTCGCGCATGCCGTCGAGGTTAATCCGCAAGTTGTGTAGCCTCGATGCGGCGGGTGAGAGGACTCTGGAGATGGCGGTGCGGCGGATGAGCCTGTCGGCGCGGGCGCATGACCGTCTGCTGAAGGTGGCGCGTACCATAGCCGATCTGGATAACTCCGACGCGATTTCGGCTAAGCATATCGCGGAGGCCGTGCAGTACCGGAGTCTGGATCGGAATTATTGGAATTGACGCGTTAAGATAAAGGAGAGAATCGGCGATGACGATTGACGAGCGGCTTGAGGCTGTGGCGATGAATCTGGAATTGGCCATCCGTGATAACGAAGCACAACGTGGCAAAATCGAGGCATTACGAGGAATCGCGGCCACACTGGTTGAAACCGCGCAGAGGGACGGCGAAAACATCCGGGCTCTCGCCCGAATAGCGGAGAGCCACGAACGGCGTTTGACGGATCTCGAGCAACAGTAGCGGAGGGCAAACGAATGAATATCGACGAGCGGCTTGAAGCAGTGACGCGGAAACTGAAAGAGGTTAGCCGGAGTCTCGAAGCGACACAGTGCCCTGAGCATACCGAAACATTACTCGATTCCGCTAAACGGGATGGCGAACGCATCCAGGCTCTCCTTCGAACCGTCGAGACGCGAGCACGCTAAGACGCTCAAGTACCTGCGGGGCACTTGCCGCGATAGAACGGGCAACGGGTGCAGTGGGCGCCTTCCCGCAACGGAAACTGATTCTCTCTCTGGGCGGCAGCCAGTTCGTCTACCAGTTGCCGCGCCGCATTCATGCCGCGCGGGGTCAACTCCACGCGTACGACCACGTCCGGCCGGAGAAAGTGCAGCCAGGCTTCGGTGGGCAGCGCACCGGTGAGCTTCTCGACGGCCAGCGCATAGTAGCGTAGCTGAAGCTTGTAAATCTCGGCGCGCGCTTCTACCTCGCCCGCCGGGATGTCGTCGGTCTTGTAGTCGACGATGGTATGGCCCATACGATCGTCAAACCATAAATCAATCTGACCGCGCAGGACCATATCGCCGATCGCGAACATGACGTCGAACTCATGTTCGACATGGCGAGCTTTTCTGGCGCGTCGCCCCAGATCGCTGCGATCGAAGGTGTCCGCCAGCCGCAGCGCTTCAAGATCAAGGGCCGGGACTTCCTGCGAGGAAAGCAGGGCATGAACCTGGCGTCCCAACTCGCTGGACGTAAGCGGGCCAGCAGCCGTCGCGGAAGTCGATTTCGGCCCAGCTCCCCAACCCAGATACCGCGCCAGATAATATCTTCTTGGACAGTCCGCGAAGAGCGTCAGCGACGTTACGGTAACGTTCGATTCCTCCTGTCCCGTGAGGCTGGGCCGCACGATCTCCTGGATATTGCCGGAGAATGCGGCCCGCTCTCCACGGAGTGCCGCCGGTGTGCGAGTGATGGTCCGAACCGCGGCAGCGAATTCGCGGCCGGGCAGTCCGGTCTGGATGACGCGAGGCGGCGCATCCGGCTCGAGCGACGCGATGCCGAAAATGCGCGACACCGGCTCGGCCCACTCGTGTGGCTTGTCCTTCTCGCCCAGCGCGTAGGACAAGAGCAGGTGCTCCTCGGCGCGCGTCATGGCTACGTAGAGCAGGCGGTCGGACTCATCATTCTCGCGTTCGCGGATGGCGGCTTTGTTCTTCGCGCGAAACCAATCGGACACCATCTCGCCGCCGGAAGGATTGCGCCATTTGGTACCGAGTCCCCCGGCGGTGGTGAAGGTAAGCGATGGGAGACCGACGCCCATCTTGCTCTGCATTCCGGGGATGAATACGATGGGGAACTCGAGTCCTTTGGACGCGTGAGCGGTGATCACGCGCACCGCGTTCAAGGCTTCGTCGAACGGAGCATCGGCCTCGCGGGCGTCTTCTTCGCGGATGAGTTGGATCTCGTGGACAAACCCGGCGAGGGACTGATCCCGCGGGGCATTTCGCGAGAGAGAAAGCAACTTCTCGATATTGGTACCGGCAGCGGTGCCGGGCATCCATCGATAGCCGCTGTCTGCCATGGCTTCGGTGAGCAACCGGTCGACGGGACGCGAATGCGCCATGGCTCGCCAGCGTGCGAAGTTGGTGCGGAAATGCCGGAAGCGCTCGGCGTCCAGCGGATCGAAATCCGCGCCGGCGACCGAGCCATTATCCAAGGCAGCTCCCAGACTGTCCTGGCTATTCTTGAGCCGCAGCAAGGCCTCGTCGGACAGGCCGGCAAGGGGAGACCGCAGCACCACTGCCAGGCTCACCTCATCGCGTGGATTCGAGATAGCACGCAGCAGGTGAGTCAGATCGCGGATCTCGCGCGACTCGAAGAAGCCGACCTGGCGCGTGACCTGGTATTGCACACCATACCGGTCGAACGCTTCCGCGAGCGGACCCACAATGGCGGTCTTGCGGACCAGCACCGCCATATCGCGGAAGTCGGCCGGCCGGCTTTCCAGACCAATAGTCAGAGAACTGCGCAATTCCAGGATGCGGGAAGCGAGCCACTCGGCCTCAATTCGGCTGGCATCGCCGGCGGTCTCGCCGAGCGCGGTCGTGACCTCGATGCAGGGCATCTCTTTGAGCGGCAGATCGCGACGGGCATTTAGCTCGCGCGATTCCACGCCGTGTGCACTCTCGACGACCGCCTCCACGGCACGCAGGATATCGGGCCGGCTGCGGAAGTTGTCAAATAGCTCGACGTGATGGTGCTCATCGCCCTGGACCTGGTCGCGATGCCGGCGAAAGACTTCGGGGGTGGCATAGCGGAAGCCGAAGATCGACTGATTGATGTCGCCGACGGCGTAGAAGTTGCCGCGGCCGCGCAGCAGTTGGAGCAGCCGCGCCTGCTGTCCGTTGGTGTCCTGATACTCGTCCATCAGGATCTGGCGGAACTGCGATTGCACCCGGTCGCGAACGGCGGGGTGCTCTTCGAGCAGACGGATGGCGAAGTGTTCCAGGTCCGAGAAGTCGAGCATGCCGAGCTTTTGTTTCTCCTCGGCGTAGTGCCGGTCGAAGCGCAGCAGAATTTCAGTCAGGGTGCGGCGTTCGTGCGTGTACAGCTTCACGACGGCCGCTCCGAGAAGATCTTCCGCCTGGCTGCTCACCTCGTCAAAATCCGCCTTCCAGTCACGGTGCACTTTACCGGGTTGAAACTTGAAGTTGGCGGTCGCAGCAACTAAGAGATCCCATTGCTGATTGCCGTACTCTACACAGGCAGGCTTGACCCAGGCGACAAGCTGATCGCGATACTCGAGCTGTCGCTCCGTGAACTTGCCGGTAAAGCGGCGGTACTCGTCGATAAATGTGAAGATGGCATCCAGGCTTTGTCCTACGTCGGGAACTTCCCTTTCGAACAGTTCCTCAAACGAAGCTCCCGCGCTGCGGATGGCGTCGTGGACATCAACAAGAGGACCGGCCAAATCCGGTTGTTCGATCACGGCCATCAGCCGGCCGGTTTCTACCGGGCGCTCGCTGAAAAAGGCGTCGAGCGTCTCGACCGCACAACGCGCCCGGCGGATCTGGCCCTGACGTTCATCGAGGATCGCGAACTGCGGATCGACCCCCGCGGCGATCGCATTCTCCTTCAACAATCGTTGACAGAATCCGTGGACGGTGGAGATGTAGGCGGCCTCGATCTGTCGCCGGACAACGGGGTCCGCGGCAAATGCTT
This sequence comes from Terriglobia bacterium, assembly GCA_963747535.1. Taxonomy (GTDB): domain Bacteria; phylum Acidobacteriota; class Terriglobia; order Bryobacterales; family Bryobacteraceae; genus CAVVFX01. The sequence continues at coordinate 738,803 of CAVVFX010000017.1, read as the reverse complement.
TGGACATCTTGTCCTTCATGTTGGCCGCCGCTTTTTCGGTGAAGGTGATGGCCAGAATCTCGCGCGGCAGCACGCCGGCGTGGATCAGTTGGCGGTAGCGCTCGACCAGCACCGTGGTCTTACCGGACCCGGGGCCGGCGACGATGCAGGCGTCCTGGCCCAGACGTCCGATGTCAATGGCGGCGATTTGTGGGGGGGTGAATTCCGGCACAGCTGATCTAAGATTAACCGGACTGAAACGGAACTGTTGTCGGGATTACAGTTTCCTCATTCATTCTTGAACGATGACCCAAAACGATTGGCTGATTGTTTTCGATTTAAGCCAACAAACAGAGTCTTCCGCAGTTTCTTCGGTGTTAGATCTGGTAGCGTCGATTACCAGATCCGACGCGGCTCATCTGTACTGGATGGATCCGGCTGTATACGAGCTACGCCTAATCAGCGTCAGCCCGCGATCGGAGGAAGGCCGGATCCCCCGGGTGAGCCTGCAGTTTTCCAGCATGGCCGCGCCCGGCATGCTTCGCGCCGGTGATCCCGGCTTCGATAGCTTCCCGGAGACAGTCGTATCAAAGGTATCCTGCCTGCTCGCTTTCCCGATTCGCATAGAGGAGAAACCGGCAGGCATCCTGACTCTAGCCCGCAAGGAGCCGCGCCTGTACGGTCCTGTCGAGATCGAAGCAGCGCGCAAGGCCGGTGAGGCGCTGGCGGCGGCGATGAGGGAACTGGAACGTCACCGCGAAGTCGATGCTTTGCGCGCGAAGTTGCGATCGGCGCGCGAGGAGAACATGCTGCTCGAAAAGCGGTTGGCGGAACGTAAGCTGGTGGAACGCGCGAAGGGATTGTTGCAGGTCCACTTCGGATGGTCGGAGGAGGACGCTTACTATCACCTCCGCCGGACGAGCCGGCAACAGCGCATTCCGATGGCCGTGATTGCGCAGCGGGTCATCGACGTAGTCGCCGCGGGGGAAGTGGAGCAGGAGCGGATACCGGCTTGAGTGGCCAGACCGTCCCGCAACTACAATAGGAATGGTGCGAATCATCATTCCGAACAAAAAGAGTATTGAGGAAACCAAGCGCATTGTCGAGCGCTCCACCGAGGACATATTCCGTTCAGCGGCGGGCGGACTCATTCAGGTCAGCGGCGTCGAGAAAAGCTGGTGTGGCGACACGATGAGCTTTTCGTTCAAAGCCGGGGTAGCATTTCTGTCGACCCCCATTCTGGGGACCGTCGCCGTGACCGAAAAGGACGTTACGATCGACGTCGCGCTACCGGAAGCGTTTCGCCGTTTCATCCCGGAAGACAAGCTCAAGTCCGGCATCGAAACGCGGGTTCGGGCGCTGATCGCTTAATGCTATTCATCCTCAAACAGGGTTGACCGCGCGACTCTCTCGCCTTTCAAAATGACCGAGGTGATCGACGACATGGCCCGGATGTCCGTCAGGGGATTGCCGTCGACGATCACCAGCGTGGCTTCCAGACCTTTGCGGATGGCGCCGAACCTTTGATCGGCGCGCAACAGTCTGGCCGCGTTCCAGGTGGCGGCCTGCAAGGCGACGTCGTTGGGAATGCCGGCTTCCACCCATAGTTCCAGTTCGCGCTGCAGCGTGGGGCCGTGGAGTATCAGGAGACTGCCGGCGCCGGAGCCGGTTACCAGTGTCACGCCCGCTTGCCAGGCATGGAGGAGATTGGATTTGGCAATCCCACTGTCCAGAGGTACTCGCTCGTCACGTAAGCTCTGGAGGTCAGGCGAATGCATGTCGTTGCGGATTGCCGAAAGCAGTTCCGAGGGCGCGGTCTGCAACACCAGCGGGCGGTTCAGTTCAGCCAGGTCCCCGATTTCCGTGGTGGCTCTCAAAGTCGGAATGTAGCTCGGGTGCGACTGATTCGTGCCCGCGAAGATCTCCGCGGGGATGACCGTGTTCGGGCCGGGCTCGATCCCATCCGCGCCCGCCGGGAGAGCGTAGACCCGTGCGATGAGCGGCAGGTGCCGCTTCCGGCTTTCGGCCGAAATAGCAAGCCGGCTCCTGAGATCCAGTTTGATGGACCGGACCTCGATGCTATCCACACCTTTGCGATGCAACTCTTCGAGTTGCGACTGCACGCCTTCGGGTCCACCCCGAAGCATAACCGGCCCACAGACAAACAGTTCCGCGCCCAGGCGCTCGCCGGAATTGATCACGCTCCGCACCCGCAGCACGCTGTCGAGCAAGTCTCCAGAACTCTCAACCGCGGTGATGCCGCTGTAAAGATACTCGGCGAGTTCGCGCTGCATCTGCTTTTCGAGGTGCTGGTGGTCCAGCGTCTGAGTGTAGAGGCCGCCGGTCTGGACGAGATGGACGTCCACGTCGATCAATCCCGGCAGGACGGTCTTGCCCGCTCCTTCGATCACTTCAGCTTTCAGTTCCTTGGGATCAGGTGCGGTCCCGTCGTAAATTTCCGCGATTCTTCCATCCCGGATCAGCACGGCGCCATTTTCGATGACCTTGCCGTCGCCGGTAAAGATTCGGGCGTTGCGGATCAATTGCGACCGGGTGCGATTGAGTTCGCGCGCCAGGACACGGGTCTTGACTACGTTGTCCTGGGAATGAGCCTGCCATACGCCCAGCACGATGAACGGCGCCAGGACTGCGAGGAGCCAGAGCTTGGCCGGCGTCCTGATCTTCTCTTCCTTTTCCCAGCGGAACAGTTTGACGGCGACGAACGTAGCGACGAGAGTGGTCAGACAGAGCGCGCCGACGGCCGGACCGCTGTCGAGAATCGACTCGTGGCGCAGGAGAATGCTCTGTAATCCGGATACCAGGTAGGTGGCCGGAATGAACTGGGTAAGCGTCACGAGCCACTTGGGAAACATGGTTGCGGGAAACGTAGCGCCGCTCAGGAATAACATGGCAAAGTAGAGCGCCTGAGTGATAATGGCGCTCTCCTGCATGGAATTCACCACGGCTGCCACAGTCAGGCCGAGCGACCGGAACGCGATCAATCCGACCGACGCGAACAGAAGAACGGAAAGGATGTTGGTCGGAAACACCATTCCGTAGCGAAAATGCGCCAGGCTGAGTATCAGGAGAATATAGGGCAAATAGGTTAGGAGGCCCGTCACCATGGAGGCCACGAGCAGAGGCGCCGGTGAAATCGGCGCAACCTTGTAGCGCCGCAGGATATTGTTCTCGCGTTCCTGGACTGCGCGCACGCCCGCGCCGAACAGACCGTTACCCAGAATACCGATCACTGAAACCATGGTTACGACCTGGGTGATCACTCCGCCCTCGTCCGCTTTGGATGCTTGCGCGATCACAAAGAAAATGATCAGGGGGAAGAGATAGCTCAGAAAGATCACGGACCGTTGGCGCAATGCCAACTTGAGGTCGATTTTGATCAGCGCGATGTACGCCTTCATTCGCGAAGCTTCTTTCCGGTGAGTTCGATGAAGACGTCTTCCAGAGTGGGCCGTTTCAGATGTACATCCTCAATCTCCAGGCCGCGGTGATCAATCCATTTGAAGATCTCGACCAAGGTGCGGGCCGGCTGGGCCGAAATGACGGTGACGCCGCGACCGTCCGCGTTTAGGGTAGAAGAGACGGCGCCAGTCCATGGAGGGACGTCGTCATGCGAGAGCGCGCGGTCCCAGGATACTTCTATCGTCGACTGGCCGAGGCTGCGTTCCTGCAACTCGCGCGGCGTGCCGATGGCGATGATGCGTCCGGCATCCATGATGGCGACGCGGTCGCACAGCCGCTCGGCTTCCTCGATGTAGTGGGTGGTGAGAAAGATGGTGCGTTTTTCGCGATGGAGTCCTTCGAGCAGGTCGCGGATCTCGAGCCGGACCTGGGGATCGAGACCGCTGGTGGGCTCGTCGAGGAACAACAACTGCGGATCGTTGATCAGCGCCATGGCCAGGGCGAGACGCTGTTTCTGGCCGCCGGAAAGGGTGGCGTAGCCGGCATTGCGCTTGTCCCAAAGCTGGAGCCGCTTGAGCAATTGGCCGCCGTCGATGGTGCGGATATAAAAAGATGCGAAGAGGTCCAGGGCTTCCTTGACGGTGATCTTGTCGGGCAGGTTGGTGGCCTGGAGGCAGACTCCGATGCGTTGTTTGAGGTCGCGCTTCTGACGATCCGGATCAAAGTCCAGAACGCGGACATCGCCCGCAGTGCGCTGGCGGAGTCCTTCGAGAATCTCGACGGTAGTGGTTTTGCCGGCGCCGTTGGGACCCAGCAGGCCGAAGACTTCGCCCTCGTGGACTTCGAACTCGAGGCCCTTCACTGCCTGAAAGGTCCCGTAGCTTTTCGTAAGCCCCTCAACGCTGATCGCGTTCCCGTTCGACATAGGTATTCATTTAACGTAGCAGGCTGACCATCGCAGGCTTTCGCCAGCGCACCCGAGTTTCTACATTTCCGACCTTTGGCGTACTCCGGCACTGGACCACGGCTAGTCCCGTATGGCCGTGGCAAGGCCCCGCACGAACTACTCTGTATAGCGGCAAGCCGCTAAAAACGGCTGCTTCGCAGCCGGGCAGACCACAAAAGACGATGGTCTGCCCCACGGCAGTTGTTACAGGAGCTCGACGGCGTTTTGGACCTGGCCGGCCAGGTCGCGCCAATCTCCGGCGGGAAGGCGGAGCGGCGGGCCGAAGGTGATCTGGACGGGACCGGGCGTCGCCCACCTGGCTTTTCTGTGCAGCACCTTTTCAAGCCCCCTGATCCGTATCGGCACAACGGGCAGGGATAAACGGGAAGCCAACAGCGCCACGCCCGGCTGAAATGGTGCGATCTCGCCGTGGTCCGTCATTTTTCCTTCGGGGAAAATCAGGATCGAAAGGCCGCTTCCGGTGAGTTCTCCGGCATAACGCATCACCGCGCCTACGCCCGACTCCCGTTGCGGAAGCGCAAATGCATTGAAGACTAGAACCGCCAGGTAATATTGAAGGCCGCGCAGGAGCCGTTTGCCCAGCGGGTGTCCCGCGGGATGAAAATACGCCGCGAAGAACTCCTTCGACATGGCCGGCGCAACGCGATACCGCAACGGCTTGGGTAGAGCCATCGTGATGACCGGACCATCCAGGTAGCTCTGATGGTTGGCAGCCAGGATCACCGGACCCTTCAGGCCTGCCAGATGCTCACGGCCGTGAATGTCGATCCGGGCGTAATAGTGCGCGAGGGGAAATATCACGGTGGGCAGGAATACTCTACGCAACGCCCGGGCGGCAAACGAGCGGCTCCAGCGGGGAAAATTTTCAATGGTCTCCGGCGGCGCAGCCGGAATGTCGAGCAGATCGGACACACGCCTTGCGCCGGCGAATGCCGCTTCGTCCCGCGCGCCACCGAGCCGTTGCTCAATCCCGCTCATGAGTTCGACGCGCTCCAGCGAACTCAGCCCAAGGTCCTCCAAGGTGGTTTCGGGAGTGATCGTACGCCCCGGCGCGAGCTTTCGCAGCAACTCCAGAACACCTCCTTCGCGCGCTCCGCTCGCGGATGAAGGCAAGTGAGGAGTCCCACCGGCCAGCCATTCGCGAATCTGAACGCGTTTCAGTTTCCCGGTTCCGTCGGTGCGCGGCAGCGATTCGCCCGGCCAAACATGGACCGTGCGGATGCGCTGGGAATCCTCCAGCTTCTGGTTCGCGAGGTTGGGGATCTCCTCCTGATTCGCTCCAGGCGTAAGCACAAGGACGGCATGGACCCGGTCGGGTCCGACCACCGCAGCCTCTTTGACGCCCGGCATTTTTTCGAGGACTCGTTCAATATCCTCGGGATACACGTTGAGGCCTTCGGGCGTGACGATTACATCTTTCTTGCGCCCATGCACCAGCAGGCTCCCATCCGGTGCGAGTTCACCGAGATCGCCGGTATGGAGCCAGCCGTCGTCAATCACCTCAGTGGCGGCATCGGGGCCCTGATAGTAACCGCTGGTGACGTTCGCGCCGCGGACCAGGATTTCGCCATCGGGAGCAATCTTCACTTCGACACCGGCGATGGGCTTACCGACCGTGCCTTTGCGCGCATGAAACGGATGATTCAAGGTGACAATGGGCGCGGTTTCGGTCAGACCATAGCCCTGGATGACCAGGAAACCAAGCCGCGACCAGAACTGTTCGAGTTCGGCATCGAGCGGCGCGGCGCCCACTACGAACGCCCAGAATTTGAAGCCCAAGGCGCTATGGATACGGCGATAACGCCACCATTGCACCCACCAGGGGCCGGGCTTCGGCGATGCCGCGGTTTCGGGAAAGAGCGACATCACATATCCGCGCAAGACTTCGAGCATCTTGGGCACGCACACCAGCACAGAGACGCGCCGCGTGTGAATCTGGCGGATAATCTCTCCCGGGTCGAGGCTCTTCATGAAGATGACCACGCCGGCCAGCATCGGCGGCATGTAAGTCGCCATGGCCTGGCCGAACAGATGGCTGAGCGGAAGCAGATTCAAGAAGCGCAACGGGAAGAACGGCCGGCCGTATTTTTTGTACCGGTCGATCTCCCGCTCGACCGGAACCATGTTGGCCAGAAGATTCCGGTGAGTGATCACGACACCTTTGGGTTCGGCGGTCGCGCCGGAAGTGAAGACGATTTGCACGGTGTCTTCCGCCGCGACATCGGTGACGCGATCGAGCACTTCCGCGGACTGCTGTTCGATCCCGGTGAGATGCCAGACCTGTGCCGTAAAACCTTCCGGGCGAGCCACCTCATCTCCGATCAACAGCGCCTTGGCGTCTACGAGCTGCGAAATCCGCAGAAGGAACTCCGCAGAAACGCGGTAGTCGAGGGGCACGAGAATCACTCCATCAAGAATGCAGCCCCACAACGCTGCAATCCATCCGGGCCGGTTCTCCGACCAGATGAGGACTTTATCGCCTTTCCGGATCCCGGATGCGCGCAAACGGAGAGCGAAAGCGCGAGCCATCCCCGCCATCTCGCTATAACGAAAGGTTTGCGGACGATAGCCGTTATCGTAGACCAGGAACTCGCCCTCGATGGCACTAAGATCGGTGAAGAAATCGACCAAGGTATCGCGGGACATGTTTACTTATTAGAGTATGCGAGTGCTGCTACACGGCCCGCGCAGGTTTCCGGGCCTACGGCAGGATGCTTTTATTCAATTGTCAAGGAACTTGGGTAGCTTTTCGAGGGCTGCGCCCAGGTTAAGAAAACGAAGCCAATGCAACCTAGCGACCCAAGATGTCTTTTTGGAAGGCGGCCCAGCCCGGCATGGTGCTCAAGCGGTCGCGCGAAGCAGCTTTTTTGGCCCCGACGAGAGTGTCGTCGTTACGGATCGCAGCGTCTACTTGCGCGACTGAAAAAACGAAGCCAAGGTCCTCTAAGTTGGTGGTGCAGCCGTTGATTTGATCGGCGCGCCGGACACTCATGGCCTCCCTCATTTCGGACTGTTCCCGTTGCAACCGGAGGTCGATCATGTCCCGGGCTTCGTTGAGGGTGACGGAGTATTGTTTCTTTAAGCGGGCCTCGTGTTTGCTCATGATGTCGATGGCTCTGAAGTCCACGACGTCGGCCGAGAGGATGGCGGCTTCAATGCGCCCGCAACGGCTGAGCCGCCATTGGGTGTCGCAGAGAAGCTGGATGAGTTCCTGCTCCGGGGTGCAGGCGGGTGCAAACTTTTCGAACGTGCCTTCGCACATCTTGCGATAGGCGGCTTCGTCCTCTCCGGGGAGCAGGACGGTTTGGGCGGTGAGGCCGTGTTTCAGGGCGTTTTGAGACGATACCGCTTTACCGGTTTCGGTGCGGGGCCCGGTGCTGTGCTGGGCGTTGGCCAGGTTCGCTGTGGCTTGAGCTGGTGTTGACATGAGAAGCCTTTCCAAATGAATTAGGTCGTGGGATTCACTTCCTGATTAATTTGTAGCGGGAGGTCAAGCTGGGAGTTAGCGTTGACTGGCTGGAAGTGGTTGAAGAAGCTGGGACGATTTTTCGGAAGGCCGGGTCACTGCGACTCTGGATTGACGCTGATGCTTTGGCACAGCCAGCCCGAAGGGATCGATGCCACTCGGCGGAAAACTTCCTCAGGAGCCTCTCGATTCAAATTAGGTCGGCCCCTTTAAGGGCGTCGAACCATGTCTCGATCTCTGCATCTGGGAATTTGTCGAGCTTAACCGATTTGAATTCGCGCATGACGGAGTTCTTCGACACTCGCTGCAACGTCTGAGCCTGTCGCTTTGCGATGAAATGAAGCGTCGCGATCAACTCAAGCTCGCTCGGAGAAAACGCCCCAAGCGCCTTGACCACCTGGTTTATGCTGCCTTCGTACGGTTCCAGATCATCCGCAAAAGTCCGAAGTATCTCATCGGAGTTCGTTCCCAGGCGGTAATTGGAGTACTTGGGATTTTGACTCCTGTCCTGGATGACGTCATCGGCCAGGAGGGATTCAACCGTGAACGTGACGGCATCAGAGTAAGGCCCATAGGTGTAGATCCCGAATGAACAAGGGACCGGCACTCCTAATGCTTTCACGAAATAGGTCAGCTTCTGCATCGCGGTCCTGCCCAAGTACGAGCTCGGGTGATGCTCCTGAAAAGCAGCGACAATGGCCGTCAGAAAGGCGGATCGTATGTTGTTGGAATAGACGAGTTCGCTGTTCGTCGTCATATGGTCTTCTCCAGATTGCTCACGTAATCCCGTATTTCAGCCAGCGTCTTCTCATCTCCGTCGGCGAAGATGCGGACGGTCCGCACCCGCTTCGGAATTTTGCTGATGATTGCGCTCTCATGCGCCAACAGCACCAGGTTTCCGTTACGCTCTTTGATGTAAAGGTGCTGAACCTGAGGTTCTTCCTGCTCACCTGGTATCGAGAGCTTGTAAATCGATACCGGCGAATCGTCCAGATAAAAATCAATCGTGCCGTACGTCTTCCGAAGTTGTTTGAGAATGCGCCCTGCGCGCTCAAGCTTGGCCCGATCCGCGTTGTCACCTGTCTCATGAACGACACGGTGATGGCGGCGTTCGACAATCCGAGAGGCCCATTGTCGTCTTGGACCGTCCCGACGTGCGTCCCCCCGAATGTCCATCATGACCGACATGTCGTCATGGAGAAGGACGTCGTCGAGGCTTCTGTAGTTTTCAGGGCCCCATTGTTGGCTGTACTCTTCCAGGTAGTGGTCGAAAATGCGGCGGATCTTGTGGAAATAGACCTGAGTGTTCATCTGATACCGCGCCAGAATCAGAGCCTCGAACGTGTGCTCTCCTCCGCGATCCAGGGCCAATTGAAGTCTCCCGCTGTCAGGGTCTTCGATAAGCGTGAGCGACTGGATCATCCTGTCGGAGTCGTAATGGCCGTAACTAACCCCGCAGTGCAGCGAATCCCGAAGGAGATAATCTGCCCTGTCGGCATCCAGTTCGCCGGAAACCAGTTGCCCGAGGAACGCGAGTTCCGGGGACTGCTGAATCAGTCGTACCAAGACGGCGGAACAGCCAGCGAAAAACGTGCCGTCAAGCACGCCGCTAAGGACGTTCGAGATCACATGAATGGAAACGTCCTCATGCTTCTTCTTTCCAGGAATGCCGCTCTCCCCTGCGTGCGCGAACGCCGGGTGCCCGATATCATGGAGCAGTCCCATTAGCCGCGCCACCTGCCGTGACTTTGCGATGGTATCCTCACTCAGCTCAGGTACCTTCCTTAGATCTTCGACGATCTCTTCCTTATGGCGCTTCAAGAGGCGGTCAAACGCCTGGGTGGCCAATTCCATTACCCCAAGACTGTGCTCGAACCTGGTATGCACTGCACCGGGGTATACGAGGTACTCCATAGCGAGTTGGCGGACATGCCGCAATCGCTGAAACACCTGATGGTCAATGACCTTCCGCTCATTCTTCGAAAATGTGATGAAGCCGTGCACGGGACACCGGATTCGCTGTGTTGGCTCGTTCTCGCCGGGCAAGTACATCATGATGTTAGGCGAACATAAGGCGAATGTCCATATATTCTTTCGGTGGGCCTGTGCTCTCCCTCACCATCATTGCGATGAATTCCGCAGAACGACACCTAGTTCCACGCTGCGGACCAGCCGCGTCTGTTGATGACAAAGGGCGACCATCTTTCGTGATGATCCCTCTATAGGTTGGGTCCCGTCAAGGAAAATCGCTATATGAAGTAGGCTGGTGGGAGCTCGTGAGGAAGTGCTCTTTTCGATTTCCCCGCTGAGGTTTGACTAATGCACATCTTCTACTCCCTTGATTACGAGACACTTACGAAGGTCGTCCATAAGCACTCTCATCATGGACTCTACAGCAGCGGTTCCGGACGAACCCACTACCCAATTTGCCAAGATCCTGGTCTTCGAGGCCACCGCTTAAATTAAAAGGACATTGATATACTTCACACAACCAAATCTGCCGCTAGAGACACCGAACCTGTCATCGCCACATGAGTCGTTCTATAATCGGGGCCAATGAGCCGCTTTGAGATCAGCTTCCTTGACTCCTACACCGACGAACGATTACTTAATGAGATCAGGCGGGTTGCCGCCGCTCATTCTTGTGGACCGCTGACAAAGAAGGCGTTTCAGCGATTGTCAGGACGGGTATCAGCGTCTGCGATCCAGCGGCGGTTTGGAGGATGGAAGGGAGCACTGGAGAAAGCTGAGCCAAAAGATGACGGCTCAGGCAGGCAGGGGCGTGGATGAAGCCGATCTCCTGGCTGAGATGCAGCGGGTTCATGCCCAGCTCGGAACCGAGATTCTGACCAAGGATGATTTTGACCGCGCTTCAAATGTCGCTAGTTCTGGCGCTATCCGTGGGCGATTTGGCAGTTGGAAGAAGGCTATGGAAAAAGTCTTGCCTATGAGCCGTCCTTTTCTGGTTTCCACGTCGTGAATGACGCCGAGACTCCCGAGAAGGCTAAGGTGTGCGCCCAGAAGTTGCTTACGGCGCTGTCGAGATTGAAAGCGTCGACCTGATTCTGTACATTCCCGACCTCGATGGGTGATCATTTAACCCGCGACGGCCGTCTCAAGGGATTCCGTATCTACAGAATGATCTACAGTGGTTCTTAGATGCCAAGAACGACTTGCAGCTAATTGATTCTATTGGTCGAGGCGGGGAGATCTGAACCCCGACACCTGCGCCCAAAGCAGGTGATCACGGATTTGGAGAGTCGTTGTTTTCAACTGCTTGGATGTATGCCGCATGTGGATTTGTGCGCCGCTGCGGTGGTTCCAGCGCCGCAAACGCGGGAAAAATGGCGAGAAACCGGACGGTCCGACTAACCGTCCGCGCCTTTCCATAGTCCAACTGTCGTATAGTCAGGCTATGGGAAACAGGCCCGAGATTCCGCCCGGCACCTTATATATGTTGATCCTGAAATCGCTCGCGCGCATGGGGCCGATGCATGGCTACGGTCTGGCGCAGCATATTCAACAGATTTCCGAGGATGTGCTGCAGGTGGAGGAAGGCTCGCTCTATCCAGCCCTCCAGCGGATGCTCCTCAAAGGCTGGGTAGCGGCCGAGTGGAAACAAACGGAGAACAACCGCCGCGCGCGCTACTACCGGTTGACGGCCGAGGGCCACAAACAGATGGCTCGCGAGGTGGGCGAGTTCAAACTCGTCATGGCCGCGATTGAGCGTGTCATCGACCTAGCTTGACGCCATGCGGGAACTGCTGGGCCGCATCCGGTTTCTGTTCCATCGCGCGGAGTACGAGCGCGAGTTGGAAGAAGAGATGCGCCACCACCTGGCTCTGCTCGAGGAGAGCGGGAAGCCGGGCGCCGCGGCGCTCAGGCAATTTGGCAACGTCACAGCACTCAAGGAGGATAGCCGCTCGATGTGGACCTTTGCACTTCTCGAACAATTCGCGCAGGACGTTCGCTATGCCATGCGCACCATGGCGGCGAACCCGCTGTTCACGGCCACAGCCGTGCTGTCGCTGGCGCTCGGCATCGGCGCCAACACGGCCATTTACAGCTTCATGGACGCGATCCTGCTGCGCACGCTGCCGGTGTCCCATCCGGAGCAACTGGCGGTCGCGGAGTGGCACTCTTCGCGCCGCTCGCCGGTGGTGAAGGCCATCAATGGAACGGCACACGGGTATGGCAAGGGCAAGGGCAAGGGCGGAACGCTCAGTCCCAACTTCCCTTTCGCCGCTTATGAGAGGTTGTGCGCGGAGAAAGATATCTTTTCCATCCTGTTTGGCTATACCTATGCGCAGAGTTTCAACGTGATCATCAACGGGCAGGCCGAAGCGCTCTCCGGAGGGTACGTCTCCGGCAATTACTTCAGCGGCCTGGGCGTTCCTCCCGCTGCCGGGCGCCTGTTCGTCGACGCTGACGACCGGATGGGCGCTCAGCCAATCGTGGCGCTCAGCTACGCGTACTGGCAGCGCCGCTTCAACGGCAACCCTGCCGTGGTGGGGCAATCGATTCTGATCAACAATCTGCCCTTCACGGTGGCCGGTGTCGCCGCCTCGGGCTTCTTCGGCGTCGATCCCCAATCGAACCCCGCCTTTTTTCTGCCCATACACGCCATGCCCGGGCTGGCCCCAAACCCCGCTGAGGAACAGCGTTCGCGCTTTTTCGATGACCATTTTTACTGGATCGAGATGATGGGCCGGTTGCAACCTGGTGTTGGAATGGAGCGGGCCGAGGCCGCGATGCACGCGCGGTTTCAGGCCTTTGCCGCCGGCACCGCGGCCACACCCAAAGACGCTGAGGTACTGCCGGAGTTGTCGCTCGAAGACGGCGGGTATGGCCTCGATTCCCTGCGCCGTCAATATTCGAAGCCGCTCTATGTGCTGATGACCATGGTGGGGCTGATCCTCGCCATCGCTTGCGCCAACCTCGCCAACCTGCTGCTGGCGCGGGCCGCGTCGCGCCGGCGGGAAATCGCAGTGCGTCTCAGCCTGGGCGCCAGCAGGGGCAGAATCCTGCGGCAGATGCTGACGGAAAGCGTGCTGCTTGCCGTGGCCGGCGGCGTGCTCGGTTTGGGCGTGGCCTTCGCCGGCATCCGATTCATCACCTGGCTGCTGGCCAACGGACAGGAACACTTCACGCTGCGCGCCGCGCTCAACTGGCCGGTGCTCAGCTTCACGTTCGGCCTCGCGGTGGTGGCGGGATTGCTTTTTGGCCTGGCTCCCGCGATTCAAGCCACAAAGGTCGATCTCACGCCGGCGCTGAAGGAGAATCGCGTGCAGGGTTCGAGTGCGCACGGATTCCGGTTCCGTCCGCGGCTCGGTCACGTGCTCATTGCGCTGCAGATCGCCGTTTCGCTGCTACTGGTGATCGGCGCGGGCCTGTTTGTGCGTACGCTCGAGAACCTGCACGCAATCGACGTCGGATTCAACCGCGAGAATATTCTCCTCGTCAGGCTCAACGGCTGGCAGGCCGGTTATCGCGATGCCCGGCTGGCCCGTTTCTACGCGGGCCTGCTGGATCGCTTCCGCGAGATTCCGGGCGTGCGGGCAGCCAGCGCGTCCGCCTATCCGCTGGTGGCGCACCACGTCAACAATTCGTCGGTCTTCGTCCCCGGCCGGGAGGTCCAGCCGGGCGATCCTTCCACCGATTTTGTGAATGTCGACCCCGCCTTTCTCGAAACCATGCAGATTCCCGTGCTGCTGGGACGAAGTCTGACGAGGGCCGATCTGGCATCGCCCAACGTGGCCGTGGTCAACCAGAAATTTGCATCAATTTTTTTCGGTCGCGAGAACCCTGTCGGCCGGCAGTTTTCGCTCAGCAGGCGCACCAACCCGTTGTTCGAGATCGTGGGAGTCGCCAAGGCGGCTCACTACAATTCACTGCAGGAAGAGATCCCGCCGGTAGTTTATGTTCCTTATACCCATAACCTGGCGGAGCTTGGCCAGCTCTTCTTCGAAATTCGTACGGCGGGGGCGCCGCTGAGCGTGGCGGCGCAGATCCGCCGCATCGTGCGCGACGCCAGCTCAAGTGTCCCGGTCGGCGAAATCACCACTCAAGCGCAGGTCATGGACCAGACGATCTCGCAGGAGCATACCTTTGCCGAGCTTGGCACTTGCTTTGCGGCACTCGCGCTGCTGATCGCCTGCGTGGGGCTGTATGGCGCGATGGCTTACGCGGTGGCGAGGCGCACGGGCGAAATCGGTATCCGCATGGCGCTGGGGGCACAAAGGGAGGGCATCATCTGGATGGTGCTGCGCGAGGTACTGGCAATTTCAACTGCGGGCTTGTTGTTGGGCTACGGCGCCGCGCGCCTGACTACGCGCTTCATCGAGGCGTTTCTGTTTGGTTTGAAGCCGAACGATCCCCTGGCGATCGCTGCCGCGACAGGTATTCTGCTCGCCGCCGCTTTGGCCGCCGGTTACCTGCCGGCGCAGAGAGCTTCGCGCATCGATCCCGCAGTGGCGCTCCGCAATGAGTGAGTGATGGGCTTGGGTCAAGTCACGGATGGCCGCTGCGCAGCCGGGCAGACCACAACGGACGATGGTCTGCCCACGGCAGGCCAAGCGCCTCTGGACTTCGGATATTTTAATTTCAACTTCTTGCGAGAGCAGCGGGCACTTTGTAATGGCGAAAGCTCGTTTCTCCGGCTTCGTCTCAGGGCGCTTCGCACACCAAAGCCTGTCGCTTGCGCGACAAGGGCGACCAGGGGGTCGCTTGCGGACGTGGGCGTCCGCCCCACAAAAAGGCCAAAGGCCTACTCCACGATTCTTCGCAGGCCGCGAAGACTTTGACTGTTAGTAGTACAAGAAAAGGGCAGAGCCGCCCGACGTGTGCTCCGGACCACAAAAAACTAAGTGATAGAATCCGATGTTTTATTGTGAGGATACTCCTGATTGTTTTCGCGGCCGCGCTGGCGCATGCAGCAGACACTCCGCTTTATGTCTTCGACAACGGCCTCGGCCGGGGCGTGCTGTCGATTGAAGAGCAGACGGAACTCGCCAGTAAGACGGGTTACGCCGGCATCCTGTATGCCGGCACGGATCACGTCCCGGAGCGGCTGGCCGCGAATCACGCGCGAGGGTTGAAACTATTGGGGCTCTATACGGGCATGAACCTCTCGGACGCCAAGCCGGGTTATGATCCGGGTCTGCCCGAAGCGATCCGGCAACTGAAAGGCACCGGCGCGCTGATCACGTTTACGGTGAACGGGAAGGCGGCCGACGGCGACGGCCTCGCGGTTCCGGTCATCCGCGAAGTGGCCGATATGGCGGCGCAGTCGGGCTTAAAGGTCGCGCTCTATCCACACTATGGAATGTATGTCGCGCGAATCGAGGATGCGCTGCGTGTGCGCCAGAAAGTGGGCCGGCCCAATGTCGGAATCGTGTTCAACCTGTGCCACTGGCTGAGAAGCGGGGATGAAGCGAATATGACCGCGAGGCTGAAGGAGGCGTTGCCTCACACGCTGCTGATCCTGATCAATGGCGCGGATCACGAGGGCGATTGGGACCGGCTGATTCAGACTCTGGATCGCGGAGCGTTCGATGTGCGGGGGTTTGTGCAAACGGTAAAGTCGATGGGGTATCAGGGTCCGATCGGGTTGCAGTGCCACAACCTCAAGGGGGATCGTGCGGAGAATCTTAAGCGATCGATGACAGCCTGGCGGGGGTTCTGATGGGCGGCTTGTCGAGGCTGACGGCAGGCCTGCTTCTGATACAGCTTTTTACGGCTTCAGCTATCTCATTGGCGAAGACTACGATTGTGTCTCCCAGGAACGCTTCGAGTATGGAGGTGCTGGCGGCGCGAGAGGTGCGGCGATACTTTTACGTTCGCACCGGTACGCTGCTTTCGATCGAGACGGGCGATCGACTGCCCGCCGGCGACACGATCGTCGTGGCCCGGCAGGATAGGGCCGTTGCAGCCGGCGCCGGCAAGCCAGAGCTCGGTCGCGAGGAGCATTTTCTCAAGAGCAACGGCCGCGCTGCCTGGATCGTGGGAGGGGACGACGCAGGCACCCTGTACGGCGCTTACCGGTTCGCGGAGAAGCTGGGAGTACGCTTCTATCTGCATGGCGATGTCGTGCCGGATGTCAGAATCGATGCGGCCGTTCCGCAGTTTGAAGAGACGGGCCGCCCCCTGTTCAGCATCCGGGGCATCCAGCCGTTCCACGATTTCCCCGAAGGTCCGGACTGGTGGAATCAGGACGACTACCTGGCGTTCATCGCGCAACTGCCGAAGATGCGGATGAACTTCATCGGGTTGCACAACTATCCCGAGGGCGGCGTGGGTCCCGAACCAGGCGTGTGGATCGGGCAGCCGGCCGATGCGGACTCGAGCGGTAAAGTCAGGTTCAGCTATCCGGCGCAATGGGCCAATACGGAGCGCGACGGCACGTGGGGATACGCCGCCATGAACACGTCCGACTTCATCGGCGGCGCCAGCCTGCTGTTTGAAAAAGACCACTACGGGTCTGAACTACCGAAGACGCCGGAAGAGTGCAACCGCCTGTTCGATCACACGGGTGCAATGTTGCACGCGGCTTTCTCGGCTGCGAAATCCCTCGGCGTGAAAACGTGCATCGGTACCGAGACTCCGCTCCGGATTCCGAAGCTGGTACAGGAGAGGCTGGCGGCACAGGGCAAGGATCCCAAGGATCCCGCGGTCGTGCGCGCGTTGTACGAAGGGATGTTCCGCCGGATTGCCGCGCTGTATCGGGTGGACTATTACTGGCTCTGGACGCCCGAAGATTGGACCTGGGGAGGCGACAAGCAAGGCCAATTCGAAGCGACCACGCAGGATATTCAGGCAGCGCTCGATGCACTGAGCGCCATCGGCAAGCCCTTTACGCTGGTGACGTCGGGTTGGGTATTGGGCCCCCAGAACGACCGCGCCGCGCTCGACAGGTTCCTGCCGAAAGAGTGTCCGATGAGCACGATCAACCGTCAGGTCGGTCACGCGCCGGATGAGCCTGGCTTTGCGAGCATTGAGGGGCGGCCTAAATGGGTAATCCCGTGGCTGGAGAACGATCCGGACCTGACGGCGCCGCAGCCCTGGGCCGGCCGGATGCGCTATGACGCGGCGGACGCGCGAAGACTCGGCTGCACCGGATTGCTGGGCATTCACTGGCGTACCAAGATCCTGGCGCCGAATCTCTCGGCGCTAGCCGCGGCGGGATGGGACCAGGGGTGGGTACCGGCGGATTTCGAGTCTCGTCCCACGGTGCAGATTCCTGCCACGCTCACGGGCGCGAATCAGCATGACAATCCGCAGCGCGGGCGAACGATGCCGGTGGAGGACTTCTACGTCGATTTCGCGCGAGCCAGCTTCGGGGATCGGGTGGCTGAGCCGGCCGGCAGGATTCTCGAAAGTATCGACGGTGTCAATCTGCCGGAGCCGGCCACCTGGCTGGGAGGTCCGGGTGGTATTAAGGCGGAGAAGACTCCGTGGACGGAAGTGAAAGTCCGATATCAGTTCGTTGACGATCTCGCCGCGCTGCGCAACAAAGTGCAAGGCGCGGGCAATCTGGAACGGTTCGATTATTGGCTGAACACGTACCGCTATATGGCCACGCTGGCTCACGCGGGCTGCCTGAGGGGCCAACTCGATCAGGCTGCGGCGGCGATCAAGCGTGAGAAAGATCCGGCGAAACAAAAAGAGCTTGCCGTTAAGGCTCTGCCCGGGCGTATCGAACTGGCGCGGGTGTGGGAGCAGATGGTGTCGCTGCAGGTGGCGGCTACCGATACGCCGGGCGAACTCGGCACGCTGGCGAACCTGGAACAGCACAACCGCAAGAAGTTGAAGTTTCTCGAAATCGACGATGAACTTCTGGCGAAGGCGTTGGGCACGGCGCTACCGGACACCGTCGAGTTGTCGCGCGGGTATGCCGGTCCGGCGCGGATTATCGTACCCACCGTTCGTACGCTGGCGACGAAGGGCGAAGCCGTCGCGCTGAAGCTAATCGCGCTCGACAACCGTCCTGCGAGGAGCGTTTCGTTATACTGGCGTCCACTCGGGACAGGAACTTTTCACGAGGTGAATGCCGGACACCTGAACCGGGCCGTTTATAGCGTGACGCTGCCGGCGCTCAACGCGGACGTCGAGTACTACATTCAGACTGTCACGGCGGACGGGAAGAAACTGGTGTGGCCGGCAACTGCTCCCACGCTGAATCAGACGGTCATCGCGCGATAGAGAGGTGCGCATTCGCCTCGGGATCGATCCCGCATAATAGGAGTAGCAAGTTCCCCATGCGCCAGGACCCATCCTTCTTCGACGACCATGATCCTCGTCTGATCTATATCGCGAAAAAGCTGAAGGAATCGCTGGCCGTCGAGATCCTGCTCAGCGAGAACGAGGTGGATTACGGCGTGGAAACCGATCATTATCGCGGCGGCTACGTTTTTCAGACCGAACGCGTGGGAGTTTTTTTCTACGTGCGTCTCGAGGCCGAAACGCGCGCTCGAAGCCTGCTGGCGCAGCACGGCTACGAGCCGGTAGCACCGTCACCCGATGAGGCGGCAGCGAACTAAATGGCGAAGATGATTGCTTTCATCTCGACCTTCTCGCTGGTTTTCCTGATCATCGGGTTGATCGTTTACGCCAGGGTGTACGCGCCCGGCGGGACCTGGTTGAGACCGGTCGATCCACCGGCTGTAGTGAACCAGGTTCGCGGATTGAAGGAGTTGGTGGCGGTGCAGTACGTGGTACAGAAAGTCGTCGGGATCACCGAGGCGCACCAGCCGTTGGGCGAAGAATCGCTGCTGCTCATGGTGCAAGGGCGCGCGCAAGCCGGCGTGGACCTGTCGGCAGTCACGCAATACGATGTGCAGGTCAGCGGGAAGAAGATCAAGATCCGTCTACCGCACGCGGAGCTTTTCGACGTTTACCTGGATGAGAAGAACACCAAGGTCTGGGACCGGCGCATTACCTGGTGGACGCCGTGGGTGTCACCCGACCCCAACCTGGAGCACCAGGCCCGGCTGTCCGCCATCGAGGATATTCGGAAAGCCGCTCTCGATATGGGCATCCTGCACGACGCGGAATCGCGGGCCCGCGACGCGATTCGCGACCTGGCCGGTGCGATGGGCGACACGGTCGAGGTTTGGACGGCAACCTAGGTTCGCAACCCCAAGGCACAGAAAAATAGCAGGGATGAACGCAGATCAACGCAGATAACGCAAGAAAAGCGACAACCTGCACTTTGCCACGGGCTCAGCCGGGTTCTGGAGTTTGTGGTACTCTTAAATATCTAAATCTTTGCAAGGAATCACGTTAGTAAGTTAATGGCTAATCATTTTTCAGCACTGAAGCGGGTCCGCACCGAAACGCGCCGCACCGAATTCAATCGCGAGGCGAAGACTCGTTTGCGCCGCCAGATCCGCGCCATGCGCAAGGCCCTGACCGGGAAGGAACAGAAGGTCACCGCCGACGCGCTGTCCAAGACCTTCTCCGTGATCGACCGTTCCGCCCGCATCGGGATCATCAAGAAGAACTCCGCCGCGCGCTACAAGTCCCGCCTCCACGCGCGCGTCAAAGCTCTCCAGACGGCATAAACGCCCGCGATGGGCTCGGCACTTTCTCTCTCCGTCCGGCTGGGGGCGATTCTCGCCTGCACCGTTGCGGCACAGGTGCCGCTGTACGAAGAAGATTTGCTCGCTTCAGCGGGCATCCGGGTCGAGCAGTGGAAGCAGATGCAGGCCTATGCCGAGGCTCTTCCGAAAAAGCCGGCCTGGCAGCCGGTAGGGAGCTTTGCCGAATCGATCGGTTATCCGGCGCCGGGATTCCTCGCAACACCGGCCGGACACTTCGACAAAGTCGCCGAAGACAGCGCCGCGATCTACTATCGCACTTTCATCCGCGTGACTTCGCAAATGGAGACCTACGGTCTGTACATCGTTCCGAAAAATGTGAAGTTACCGGCGCCGCTGGTGATTTCGCAGCACGGCGGCGGAGGCACTCCGGAAATGGCGACGTTCCACGGCGGCAGCAACTACCACGATCTGGTGCGAGGCGCGTCCGCGGAAGGATATGTCGTCTTCGCTCCGCTGACCATCATGTACCCCTATCACGACCGGGACCATGGCACACCGATTCCGGAGGACGTGCGCGGATTACTCGACGATGAACTGCGTGCCCGCGGCACTACGCTTATGGGCGTGGAAGCCTATAAGATCAGCCGGGCGCTCGACGTGGTTCTGAAACGGCCGGAAGTCGACGCGAGCCGCGTGGCGATGATCGGACTTTCGTACGGCGGCTTCTATACCCTCTACACCACGGCACTCGACCCCCGGATCAAAGTGGCGATCGCTTCGTGTTCTTTTCGCGATCGGGAGCCGACTGGCGCCGCTCGTACCGAAAAGCCCGCGGGCCGGCCGAACGATCTCAGCAGCGTCGAACTGGTGCGCCTGATTTCGCCGCGACCGTTGCAGGTGCAGGACGGAATCAACGACAAAGGTTTCCCCATCGAAGATGTCCGGCGGGCAGTGGAGAAGTCTCGAGTCTTCTACGCCGGTTCGCATGCTGGCGATTTCGATTTTGAGGCCTTCGAGGGCGTGCACGAATTTCGCGGCGATGTGGCTTGGCCTTTTTTGCGGAAATATCTTCACTAAGCACACCATTTCATAAATGCGGCCTCGTATTCTCACATTGAAACGCACCGACTCCCTAACGGTCGCGGCTCGGTAACCAAACACTTCGGAGCCGCGACCCGTCAGGGAGTCTGTGTGGTGTATCATTCCGGCCGGATCTTCACGGCGTATCCTATACATTTGTGTGCTAAATTAGGTTTTTCGGTCTGAAACTCAGTTTTCTCCGAACTCAGGAGGTCACTTCGTGCGTCTCGTCTCTGCAGCTCATTCATCAGGACCATCGGTCGCGCTCGCGCTTATGGTGTGCGCGGCCGGAGCGGCTATGGCTGCTCCGGTTGACCGCGTGGCGGGTCAGGTGGACTCACGCCGCGTCCGGGTCGTGCCGGGAAGCCGGCACCGGTTGGCGCAGCCTCAATTCGATCAGGGCGCGGTCGATCCGGCCATGCGGATGGAGTACATGATGCTCATGACCAAGCCGTCGGCGGCCCAGCAGACGGAACTGAATCAACTGCTCGCCGATCAGCAGAATCCTTCCTCTCCACAGTTCCGGAAGTGGCTCACGCCAGAGGCATTCGGCAACCGGTTTGGTCTCAGCACCGGCGATCACTCCAAGGTAGTGGCCTGGCTCAGCTCCCAAGGGTTAGAGGTTAAAGAATCAGGCCGCGCCAGGAACTGGATACTGTTCAGCGGAACGGCCGGCCAAGTGGAGAATGCGCTCCATACGCAGATTGATCGTTACGAAGTGAAGGGGGAGAAACACTTCGCAAACTCGATGCCCGTGTCCGTGCCCGAGGCGCTTGCCGGTGTGATTGGCGGATTCACCGGCCTGCATGACTTCAAGCCCAAGCCTCTGCTCACCAGCGGCACGAATCACTATCTCGTCCCGGAGGATTTCTCCACCATCTACGACGTGCTTCCGCTTGCCGCGGCCGGTATTGACGGCACGGGTGTTAACATCGGGATTGTCGGGGAGAGCCAGATTCAGCTCAGCGACATTGAAACGTTCCGCTCCAAATACAACCTGCCGGCCAAGGATCCGATAACCGTCCTGGCCGGCGGCAACCCCGGCATAAACATCTCTGATGAAGTAGAGGCCGACCTGGACGTTGAATGGTCCGGCGCTATTGCCCCCGGCGCGACAGTCTATTTTTACTACTCCACCAGCCTCACGACGGCGATTGCCTCTGCGATTAACGCCAACCTGGTGAACATGATCAGCATCAGCTTCGGCGGCGCGGAACTGGATGATTCGGTGCTTTCCTTCGAGCCGGTCGTGCAGCAAGGCAATGCGCAGGGAATTACCATCTTCGCGTCCTCCGGCGATTCGGGAGCGGCTACTTTCCCGGACTCGGGAACATTTTACAAATTCGGACCCGAGGTGTCCTGGCCGGCTTCTTATCCCGAAGTGACTGCCGTAGGAGGCACGCAGCTCAATGACACCTCCAACCCCGGTTCCTATTGGGCAACTGCCAATGACGCGAATTCCGGCTCCGCGCTTTCTTACATCCCCGAAATCGCGTGGAGCGCAGGAGGCGGAGGCGCCAGCGTTATTTTCCCGAAGCCGGCATGGCAAGCGGCTCCCGGGGTTCCACAGGATGGAGCGAGGGATCTGCCCGACGTTTCCTTGAGCGCGTCTACGCATGACGGTTACGAAATCTTTACTACCGGTTTCGCTGAGTCTGTCGGGGGCACATCGTGCTCATCTCCCTCCATGGCTGGAATCGTTGCGCTGCTGAATCATTACCTGGTCGTCAGCGGCAAGATCTCCCAGCCCGGATTGGGCAATATCAATCCGCAGCTTTACCGGATGGCGCAAACCGTTCCGAATGCCTTTCACGACATCACTTCCGGGGGCAACACGGAATCGTGCATCGATGGCAGCCCCGATTGTGGAACCGGCTCATTTGGCTATACCGCAGGACCGGGATACGATCTGGCGACGGGCATCGGTACGCTCGACGTGAATAATTTCATTACCCAGTGGAATAGCACGACCAACGCCGTCAACGTCACCTTCTCCGTAAATCCTGCCAAAGGGACCTTCAACGATACTTTCCAAATGAGCGCAACCGTGACCCCCGCGTCCGGCGCTGGAACTCCTACCGGTGTGGTGGACTTCAGCAACAACTCGATGATTTTGGGATCGGCCACACTTAACGCAACCAGCGGCCAGGCCCTCGCCAGTCTCAATGTTCCTGGATACCTGTTTACGACGGCCAGCACTTACCCTCTCACCGCACAATACCGCGGCGATACGGCATTCAGCGGGGGTGGGGCGACCTCTAAGGTGCAGATCACCGCCCCTACCGGAGTTTCAGCGATCGTTCCCTCCGTTCCGGTATCCGTGGCCGCAACGACGGACTCCACGGGTCTGTTCTGGGAGTTCACCATGAGCCTGCTGGAACGTGGCGGGGTCGCGTCCGTCCTCACAGGCGTCAAACTCGATGGCCAGAACCAGACGGTCTCGCAGTTCTTTCCTTCGCCCAGCATCCCGGCTAATGGTTCGATTACCAGTACGAAGATCGTTTTCCGCAACTTGGCCTATCCGCTGGTGCGCACGTTCATTTTCTCGGGGCTGGATGCCACGGGGTTATCGTGGAGCAGACAGGTCAGCATCACGTTCCTGGGGCCCGGTACGGGTACGGAGGCTGTCATTTTTTCGGCCATTCCGCTGGTCATGCAACAGAACCCGGCCGCCGATCCAAGCTGCCAATGGTCGCAGCAATTGGTCCTTACCGATATT
Source organism: Terriglobia bacterium (assembly GCA_963747535.1). Lineage (GTDB taxonomy): Bacteria > Acidobacteriota > Terriglobia > Bryobacterales > Bryobacteraceae > CAVVFX01. Next base: position 715,632 of record CAVVFX010000017.1, on the reverse strand, counting down.
TCCGGGTACGGGCAGACGATCAGCAACCTGGTGCTCGGCAACATCTCGATCTCGAACCAAATCCCCGCGATCTTCGGCACCGCGCAACTCGCGGCGTATGGATCCCTGCAGGGCACTCTATGTTGGTCCGGAGAGACGGTGGGAGCGACGGATACGGTGTCGCTGGCCTTCGCGGCTGGATTCACGCAGGACATCGCGGTGTCGTTTGCGGGACCGGCCGTGAATCCTTCGCCCATTTCGGTAACCCCAGCTATGGTGAATCTCTCAGTAGCGAGTCCCCAAGGGACGTTCGGCATCTCGGTGCCCGCCGGCCAGTCCTGGACGATCGGCATCAACCCACAAAATGTCACTACCGGCTGGCTAGGTCTCTCCCAGGCTACCGGCGTGGGCCCGGCTCAAATTACGGTTACGGCGAATGGCAGCGGGTTCGCCCCAACCGCTTATCTGGCAAACCTGGTGATTCAGGGACCGAATCTGTCGCCTCCGTCCGTTACGATTCCCGTTGTCTTCGTCAATGGGGATTCTACCGGCGTAGCGATCACCAGCCTCACCAATACTGCGTCGGGTAAGAGCGTCGCGGCGCCAGGGATGCTCGCCACCCTGACCGGTACGGGCCTCTATTCGGGGTCGTATTATTTCTACTTTACGGATACCGGCCTCCATACCGCTTACGGATTTTCGGCGGGCATTCTGGCCATAACAGTCAACGGTGTTCCCGCGCCTTTCAACACGGCAAATTCGACGCAGATCAATTTCCAGATTCCGTACGAAATCAGCCCCGGTACCGCAGTGGTCGGCATCAGCTACGGGACGAAGGTAGGCGCTTATGTATTTCAGGTCGCCCCGTCTGCTCCCGGCATTTACGCCGTTACTACCGGAAGTGTGGGAACGGTGCAGGCCGGCAAGACCATCAGCCTGACCATGACCGGCGACGGGGTGAAGAGCCCGGCGATCGGGGACGGAGTAGCGGGATCCTCCCTTCTGCTGTACAAGACGGCGCTGCCCTTTACTCTGACAATCGGAGGCGTCCCCGCTTTTCTGGCGTCGTACGGGATCACCACGGAGTCGTACAGCACTACATTGAACGTGGCCATCCCCTCGTCCACTCCCGCCGGCATACAGCCGGTGGTGGTTACGGTCAACGGCGTGTCGAGTCCGCCGGTGAACCTCACGGTCACGGCAGCGCCATGACCACCATTTCAGAAGTTCGCCAACGTATTCCGCCACGCCGACTCCGGTGAGAAAAAATCGATTCGCAGGCCAAAGACCGGGCCGCCTACTCCACGATTCTTCGCGGGCCGCGGAGACTTTGACTGTTAGTAGTACAAGAATGTGCCAAATCCAACGGCTTACACGTAAGTGAGCGGCAGGACGTTCGGATCGTTGATCAGCAGATTCAGCGTATTCTGCGGAGGAGCCTGTTTGCGCTTGGATTTATACATGCGCAGATCGGCTGTGCTGAGCAACTCCTCCGCTTCCGTGCTGTCCTGCGGGAAGAAAGAAGCACCGGCACTCATCGCCAAGGTACAGGGCTCGGACAGCAGATCCACTGCTTCCGCGATCGAATGGCGCATTTCGGCAATGCGCGGTCCCACCGACTCCGCGGTCATCCCGGGTAGCAGAAGCACGAACTCATCTCCACCCATCCGCGCAACATAGTCGTACTCGCGGCAACTCTCCCGCAACTTATGCGCGACGTACCGGAGAACCTTGTTGCCTTCCAGATGTCCAAAGCGATCGTTGACCTGCTTGAATCCGTCGAGATCACAGACCACCAGGGCGAACGGAACGCCGGTCCGCTTGCACCGGGCAAGCTCCGTCTCGAGGCGCATGAACAGCGACCGGGCGTTCGGCAGGTTGGTCATGTAATCGGTAGTCGCAGAGCGCTCGACGGTCTGGTACAGCAGCGCGTTCTCGAGCGACATCGCCAGCTTGGAGCCGACCGCGAGCAGGATGCGCAGGTCCTCTCGCGAGAAAGCGTCCTTCTCCGCGCGGTAGATCGCCAGCACACCGATATTGCCGTTGATTCCCTGCAGCGGCACAGCCAGTGCCGACCGCAGCGTACTGAACTTGGTCAGGTCGCTTAAGTAGCCGGCCTCCACTGACGGGTTCCCGTTAAGGATGGGTTTATTGTTGTCGGCGACCCATCCCGAAAGGCCCTGGCCAATTGGAATTTCCAATGAGGAGAACAGGCGGAAGTTCTCGCCGTTCACGTAGGCCGGCTCCAGTTTGGTTTCGCGGCGAACATATACGGCGATCGATTCGTAGGGAATCAGCCGCTTCAGCCGTGCTCCGACTACCGAGAGCGTCTCGTTTACACTCAACGACCTTCCGACGTCCTGGGTCAGTTCGAACAGCATCTGTACTTCCTGCCGGGCGGCGGCGATCGACGACATCGAATCGCTTCTGCCGGACAGGTAGAACTCGGATGAGGAGTTCTCGAAGCCGCGGGCCGGAGCTTTTCCGCGCGCGATCTTGACCTCGGTGGAAAGGCGCGCAACTCCCGCATTCGTGTTGACCGCTTCGTGTTCGAGTTCGACGTGCCGGCGGTCCAGCACCTCGACTACTCTCGGATCGAAGCTTTTGCCCGACTCCGAACGTACGATCTCCATGGCTTCGGCCAGCGGGACGGCCTTGCGGTACTGCCGGTCGGACGCCAGCGCGTCCAGACAGTCGACGGCCGCGAGGATCCGCGCTCCGATGGGAATTTCCTCGCCTTTTAGTCCGCTGGGATAGCCGGTCCCGTCCCACTTTTCGTGGTGGCAGCGAACCACCGGCACGACCGGATAAGGGAACTGTACACGTTCCAGGATCTCCGCGCCGACTACCGGGTGGATTTTCATCTTCTCGAATTCTTCGGGCGTCAGTTTGCCCGGCTTCGAAATGATGTGTTCGGGAACCGCCAGCTTTCCGATGTCATGCAGCAGGGCCGCGGCTCGCAAGGCTTCCAGTTCGTGCTCGGAAAGCCCCAACTCTTTGCCGATCTCAATGGCGTAAATACGGACCCGGCGCAGGTGATCGTGAGTGGTCTGGTCCTTGGCTTCAATGGCCAGGGCCAGTGCTTCGATGGTCCGGACGTGGAGGCCCGCAATCTCCTCGACGTGACGCTTCTCATGCTCCAGGCGATCCAGGTAGACCCTATAGGAGCGGTAAACGAAAAAGAGCACCGGGAGGATCAGCAGCGAGGCTTCCCAGTGCATCTGCTGTTTCAGCGAACTGATCAACCAGGCCACACAGGAGCCGCCGAGGTAATACGGGAAGCACCAGAAATAGCAGTCGTGCCATACCCGCCACGCCGGGCGGCCTTCCGACATGGCCACTACCAGAGCGACCGAGAGCGTGTTCAGAAGGAAACAGTTGCACGCCGCGATGCCCAGTACGATCGGCAGCCCCAAATTCATTTCCGCCAATCTTGGACTATGGAAAACCCCAAAGGAGGCAGTCACTGCGATGGCAATGCTCGCGGCGTTGAACAGGACCTGATGCAATCGCGCCGGCTGGAGTGACTTCAATAGGTTCTGCGCGATCGCACCAGAGCAGGCAATCACCATGGTTTCCGGCAAGCTGAGGTCGACGAGCCCGATCAGGATGAAAAAGAAGTTGATCGACATCGAGCCATTGACGGTCGGGAGCGCAATTTTTAACAGTGACGCAAAGATGGCGATGACCAGGTAGAAAAGGAAGTGCGCCGGCTCGACTGCGTCCCAGTTGGCGAGCGATTGCAGTAACACCCATCCACCGGTAGCTACTACCAATGAGATAAATAATGCGGCGCGCAAAGGCAATGCGCGAAAAGAGCCGGGCTCGATAGCCGGGAACCCAGTCTGGCGCGTCGCGGCGATGATGGTGTCTGGTGACATCGTGCCTGCTCCTCAGCACAGTTAGAGACACTGAGGCTTCTTGCGTTCAACCGTCATCATCGCTGTTTTTAGTCTTACTTGAAATAATGCTTTGGGAGACTCACGGGTACTAACTTAGGTTGACGGTACTGCATGCCAGTTAACTTATTGGTATAGAAGATCGTGCACTTACCGGTACTTTGTCGCCTAATTTGGTTGATTCTCCTTGCCAGGAGCTAATAACTCGGTTCAAGATAGTTCCAGAGGTACTGCTTGAACCATGGCAACCGCGGTCCAACCCGGAGTTAATAGTGGCGCGTTTCCGTCGATATCCCAGGGGCTTGCGGGAAAATCCGTCCTCGCGCACCTTGCATATGTTCCCGCGGAGCCGCAGAACGCGGAGGACGTAGGTTTACCTGATTACATGGTGCACGACCTGTTCCTGCGCCACATGTTACAGCGGAGCGTTACCTGCATCGCCGAGTTGAGCCGTGCCATGCGCCTTCCGGACAGTGTGGTAACGACGGTCTTCCGGCAGTGCAAACACAATCGCCTGCTGGAAGTACTGGGCATGAACGGGAATGATTTTCAATTTACCCTGACTGCGGCGGGAAGAGTTCTCGCCGGGGATCGGGCCAGCCGCTGCAGCTATGCCGGGCCGGCGCCCGTGCCTCTGGCCGCATATCATACATCGACGCAGACCCAGGCGGCCAAGTTGAACGTAGACCGCAACACGATTCTCAGCGCGCTCGACGACCTGGTCCTCTCGGATTTCATCATCGACCAGTTGGGCCCGGCGTTGATCACGCAGCGGTCGCTATTCCTCTATGGGGGAACCGGCAACGGAAAAACCAGCATCGCCGAGCGCCTGTATCGTCTGCACTCCGATGCCATCGTTGTACCGTACGCTTTGGAAGTAGATGGACAGATCATCATTCTCTACGATCCGGTCGTACATGAACGTTTGGATGTAGAAGTTCCGGGCCTCGATGAGCGCTGGGTGGTCTGCAAACGTCCCAGTATCACGGTCGGCGGAGAACTGGTCTCCAGCATGCTTGACCTGCGCAAAGACGCCAACGCGGGAACTTATGCCGCGCCGGTCCAGATGAAAGCCAACAACGGGGTCTTCATTATCGACGACTTCGGACGGCAGATGATATCGCCGCGCGACCTGTTAAATCGCTGGATTGTGCCGCTGGACCGCCGCCTGGACCATCTGGCTCTCGATTACGGGATCAAGTTTGAGATTCCCTTCGAGTTAATGGTTGTGTTCTCCACCAACCTCGATCCGGCGGAACTGGCCGATGAATGCTTCCTGCGGCGCATTCCGAACAAGATATTCGTGGAGTCGCTCGAGCCGAAGCATTTCGACGAGATTTTCCGCCGCGTCGCTCACGAACGCGGTCTGCTTTGGGACCTTGTTATACCGCGCCGGCTGCGCGAGCTATGCCTTGCCAAGTGCGGAGAGTTGCGCGCGTGCGTACCGCGCGATATCTGTGACATCCTGTCGGCGATCATGACTTATGAACGAAGAGAAGCCCGCATCAGTAAGGAAGATCTGGAACGGGCGGTGGCGCTCTATTTCCCGGACGCCAATCGTAAGCGTCACATTGACTGAAGTTACTAGCAACTTGAGCGGCGCCAGGCGAATGAGGGATTTTCAGGATTTTGGAGCAACGAATTAAATGACGAAAGCAGAGTCCCGGCGCAAGGAAGAGCGGAAAGCGTTCGACGGCATCGTCACGTTGAGCAACACCTCGGAGGGCGCAGATCAGAAGTTTATCCGGGGAAGGGCAATCGATTTTTCCAAGAACGGAGCCCGGGTCCAGCTACCGGATCCATTGGAAGTGGGCGCGCAAGTGTATCTGAGGGCGGACTCGTTCGGCCTCATGGGCATGGCCAAAGTGCGCTACTGCCAGCAACGGACCGGCGGCTATATTCTTGGCCTGGAGTTGGAGAAGCGCGGCGCGTCAATGCGTACGCCTGACGACTTCATCGATTACTATGAAGTCCTGCAGATCAGCCCGAAGGCCGATATCGAGACCATCCATCGCGTTTTTCGCATGCAGGCGGCCCGCTACCATCCCGATAACCAGCAGACAGGCAACATCGAGCGCTTCAGGATGTTGAGCCGCATCTACGAAACCCTGGTAGATCCCAAACGCCGCGAACAATATGACATGCGGCGCCAATTGCGCGAACCGGGTTCCATTCCGGTCTTCGGGCTTGCGGAGTTTGTCGCCGGCATCGAGGGCGAGGTCAACCGCCGGCTGGGCGTTCTCTGTCTGCTCTACAAGCGGCGCAGGTCAAACCCCGATCACCCGGCACTTTCCCTATTGCAGTTGGAGTTTCTAATGGACTTTCCGCGCGAGCACCTGATGTTCACGGTCGGGTATCTGCGCGAAAAGAACTACGCCCGCATCGTGGAGAATTCTGACTTTCAGATCACGGCCGAAGGAGTCGACGCGCTGGAGAGCGGAGTCCGTGGCAAGCAGATTTTTCAGCACTTACTCGAAGCACCGCTCTCTATCAGCGGTTCCTCCCGCTAGAACATAGCGATCAAGCCGGAGTTGCCCGCGCAACTAGCTCAGTTCTTCCATCTGCTGAACGAACCACGCGATGAACGATCCGCCGAGAACACCAGTAAGCAAACCGGCAGTGACCGGAATCATGGGGGAGACTTGTGAATCCCATTCCCACAACGCGATATCCCCGCCGATGAAACCACCCGCCAAGGTGAAGACGACGATAACCGTCCATGGTCCCCACAATCGTGATGTCATTACACCATTGTAGCTATACTTTGGTTGACTCCTGGTCCGTAGTCAGCCGCCGGGTGCGACGGAAGTCGAATCGTCGCCAACCCGTCCTATTAGTTTTGCTACTACCTCTAAAGGTCTGGCCGTCGAGCTAGAAGATCAGCTTCATGGCGAGTTGCAATTGGCGCGACGAGCCGAAGTCCCCCGCCGTGAAACGCGTGCCGGCGGTGATCAATCCGAAGGTGGATGACCCTACGGTCGAAACCGGTTGGTTGAAATTGGTCTGGTTCAGCATGTCGAATGCATCGGCCCGGACTTGCCAGGTCAGCCGCTCTTTGATCTTAGTATTCTTCACCAGAGTGAAATCCAGATTCGAAACACCCGGTCCGATGATCGACATTGCGCCCCAAGGTGCCGAAGACATTGCCGGGATTCACGAACACGGAAGGATTATCAATGTAAGTAACCGATGTCGCGGCGCCGTTGGTGGCCGGCGCGAAGCCCACCTGTACCGGCCCGGTCACGTCCGGGCGGAGGTTCGCCGAGCCGGTCAATGCCGTGTTGCTGGTGTGGAAGTTAATCGGGTTGCCGCTCTGGCTCTGCTCGATCAGCGCTATCTCCCAGCCTTCCTTAAAGCGATTGCCCTTGAACGGCAGATCGTAGACGCCGCTGATCACAATGCGATTGCGCACATCGAAATCCGACAAGCCACGATCCCCACTGATGTTGTAGCTGTTCTGGATGACCAGGCCCTCGACGTTGCGCGAGTTTTCATCGATCGATTTGGACCATGCATAAGAGACATTGAACTGCAGACCTTTCGCAAAACGCTTGTTGGCGGTGATCCAGAGTCCCTGGTAGGACGAATTCCCGTCGCTTTCATAGACCAGGATATTGCTGAGCGGCATGCCCGGATCGATTGGGCTTTGCGCGGAAAGGGCAGGGTAAGGCCTGACACCGTTAATCGGCTGGTTATAATTCCGCTCGATGTTGAGGTCGGTGCCCTTGCTGGCGAAGTAACCGGCGGTCACACCGTAGTCATGGCGGAACTCCTGTTGGATGTTGAAATTCCACTCGGAGACGTACGCATCACGGTAATTGTGAGCAATCGATACAGGCGCTACGCTGCCTGCAGGAGGCATGTCAACGCGTTGCCCAGAGTTACAAAGGGAACCGCGGTGGTGGGCGCATAGGAGACGGGAAACGCATACGGCGGGTTAGCCGCGAGCCCGGTCACCAGGCCGAGCGTCGGCTGGTCGGTCATGATGGCATAGCCGCTGCGAATAACGGTCTTGCCGGTCTTGAAAGGATCCCACACGAAGCCGACGCGCGGTTCAAAATTCGGGCGCTTTGATTGTAGGCCGTGCTGGGTCCGCCGGACTGGCCGACATGCTGCAGCGTATCGGTAGTGGGATCGAATACCACGAAGCGGTTCTCGGCTTCTGTCGGGGTACCGTACCAGTCATAGCGAAGTCCCAACGTAGCTGTAAACGAGGGCGCGATTTTCCACGAATCGGTGATAAAAGCGCCGAGGGAGTTTCCGTAAGTGCGGTTGGACTTGTTGTACGGGTTGGAAGTGAAACCGTTGGCCTGATCCGCCAGGAACGTGGTGATGCTGGCAAACGAAAAGGTGCCGGGCGTGTAAGAGAAGTTGTCCGTATTCGCGCGGCGGAATTCGCCGCCCCACTTCACCGTATGATTGCCGTGAATCCAGCTCAAGGTGTCCGATAAGACCACGGTATCGTCGCCACGGCCTTGCGGGAAACCACTGATGCCTCCGAATTCGAACTGCGCCCGAGACCGTACATCTGCGGCAGCCCGATGGCGGCGGTTACGCCGGAATCGATGCCGTAGGTCGCTGCATTCAACATGTTATCCGCGGCGAAAACGATGTGAATGCGATTGAAGCCGAGACGCAGCTTCATTGACCATCGACGGACTGATCACCCACGAATCGTTGATCGTTAAAAGCTGGCGCTTGTCCCGTTGCGCTGGTCGCCCATTCCAGGGAAACTGTTGGCGTCGGTGGAGGGAGGCTCGTTGCGCTGGTCCTGCTGGATAGCGTAGTAGACGTTCAGACGATTCGCATCCGAAAAGATATAACTGCACGTTGGCCGTCCCCTGCTCGATGTTGACCGGCGCCACCGCTGAGCCGGCAAATTGATTGGTTCCGGAGTTGGCCGCCGGGATCAACGGCAGGAGGCTCTTGATAATCGAGTCGCTGGATGCCATCGCCTGCGCGACCTGCGCGGCGGTCAAAGTGGTCGACGAGAGCGGCACCGCCTGGCGCTGGCGCAGTCGCTTCATAGCTGAGGAACACGAAGGCCTTGTCCTTCTTGATGGCGCCGCCGCCGTCGCCGCCGAACTGGTTGCGGATAAAGGGCGACTGCGGGTTGGCGATTAACGTAGCGCCGCGAACCTGTATGCGTCGGATTGCTGAAATTGCGGGCATCGAAATAACTATTGCGCAGGAACTCATAGGCCTCGCCGTGCCAGGTGTTCTCGCCGCTGCGGGTCGCGATATTCACGATGGAGCCGGAGTTTCGTCCGTACTCCGCGCTGAAGGTCTGGTTGTCAACTTTGAATTCGCTGACGGTGTTGATGGTCGGCTGGAAACGTAATCTGGTTCTGATTCGGGTCGCTGAGATTGATCCCGTTGATCATGAAGTTGACGCTATCTTCGCGCGCGCCGGCGGAGTTAAACGAAAACGATCCCTGGCCGCGCAGGGGCGCTGTCAGGAAGCCGTTCGCGGGCGGAGTGACCGTCCCGACCGTCAGCATGGATAAGTCGACGAAGTGGCGTCCGTTGAGGGGAATCTCCTGCACGGTAGTCTGATTTACGACGGAGCCGACCGAGACGGTGCTCGTCTCGATCACCGGAGCGCCGGCACGTACCTCAACCACCTCGGAAGTAGCGGCGACTTTGAGCGTTGAAGTCCTGCCTGACGGTGCTGCCCACCGAGACCACCACATCGGAAACGGCCATGGGAGCCAAACCGGAAGCTTTGATTTCAACGCGATAAGTTCCTACCCGCAGAGAAGGTGAGTAATAAAGTCCGGCGGAGTCCGTGGTCAAGTTACGCTGCTTCACCGATCTGTTGATCTGTGATCGTAACCGCAGCATTGGGTACTGGCGCGGCCTGACGCATCCAAAACCGTACCTTGAATCGCGCCTGTGGATTGTCCGAAAGCCGAAAGACTCAGGCTTAGAAGCGCTGCTATGACCCACGCAGAAGTGAGCCATGTCGAACTGGATCGATGTGTAACTCGTGCGTTTACCATTTCCTGATGTTCTCCTGAAGTTATTAATCAAATGCCTCAACGCAGCAAAGGGTTGACTGATTAGAGCTAGGATGACACTAAACTGATCCGTCGAGCTAGAAATTTATCAGATCGTGGATATCAGGGATTGTATGGGGTGCCACCGCGGTCGCTCTCAAGCGCAATCAGTACGACCCGTTTTCCGCCAGGACTGGAACAATGCCTAGTGGACATCGCCTGTGCCAAAGGGCGCCCACGGAGATCCGGAAAAGAAATCAACAAACGTATATCGTCTGTATGTCTTTGGCGCGAATCCAAGTTTTTGAAGCGTTTTTTCTATCAAGCGATCTAAATAACTGGCAGTAGAAGATCTTAGTATGTTACGCTCATACCATAACCCTGTGACGCTCGAAACTGAACCCTCCGACCAACCCGAAAAAGCGATCTCCGAGGCCTTGGCAGAACCCCCCGCTGTTGAATCGCTAACAGACGGCGATCCCGGCCCGGAAACGCCGGATAGCGGCGCGCCGGTGATCGAAGAAGTCCCGATCCTCCCGGTCCGTGACACCGTGCTGTTCCCTCACGGCTTACTGCCCATCAGTGTGGGGCGTCCCGCGTCGGTAGCCCTCGTCAAATCGCTGGGTGAAAACCGCACCATCGGAATCGTGTCCCAACTCGATGCGCGCGCCGATTCGCCTGCTCCCAGTGAGCTGTACGGAATCGGCACGCTGGTCATCATCCATAAAATCGTGCCCATGCGCGAAGGCCTGCTCCTGTTCTGCGAAGGAGTCTCGCGTCTTCGCACCATCGAGTTTGTCTCCACCGATCCGTATCTGAGGGCGCGCATCGAACGAATCGCTGAGATTGAGCCGGAGATTACGCCACAGCTCGAAGCCTTGCGCCAGAACGTCCTGAGCGCCTTCCAACAGATCGTCTCCGCGGCGCCCAACTTATCCGACGAGATCTACACGACCGCATCCAACATCCCGGAAATCGGACGCCTGGCGGACTTTGTGGCCAGTGCTCTTCCCGGCATGACGCACGTCGAACGGCAGACGGTGCTCGAGCAGCTCGACGCTCGCTCGCGCCTGGAATACATGAACGTGCTGCTGGCCCGTGAAGTCGAGCTGGCCGAATTGCGCAGCAAGATCCAGTCGCAAGTCCAGGGACAGCTTTCGCAGAGCCAGCGCGAGTTCTATCTCCGCGAGCAGGTCAAAGCCATTCAGAAGGAGCTCGGCGAATCCGACGAATCGCAGCAGGATGTAGAAGAGCTTAGACAAGCGCTGGAAGCCGCCGGCATGAGCGACGAAGTCAAGGCCGAGGCGATGAAGGAGCTCAAGCGCCTGTCGCGCATCTCGCCCATGTCGCCCGAGTACACGGTTACCCGGACGTACCTCGAGTGGATGTCCAACCTCCCGTGGAACAAATCGACGGGCGAAGCCGTGAATGTCGCCCATGCCGCCGAGATCTTGGATGAGGACCACTACGACCTCGAAAAGGTCAAGAACCGTATTCTCGACTACCTCGCCGTATTGCAGCTCAAGCCCGGTACGAAGGGCCCGATCCTTTGTTTCGTCGGACCTCCAGGCGTCGGCAAGACTTCGCTGGGGCGTTCGATTGCCCGATCGCTGGGACGAAAGTTCGCCCGCATCTCGATGGGCGGCATGCACGACGAAGCCGAAATTCGCGGCCACCGGCGAACCTACATCGGGTCGATGCCTGGCCAGGTGATCCATGCGCTGCGCCGCGCGGGAGTCAACGATCCGGTGTTCATGCTCGACGAAGTGGATAAACTGGGGCGCGATTTCCGCGGCGATCCGGCGTCGGCGCTGCTCGAGGTCCTCGATCCCGAACAGAATTCGACTTTTCGGGATAACTATCTGGACGTGCCGTTCGATCTGTCGCGGGTCCTGTTCATCACCACGGCGAATGTCCTCGACACCATTCCCGACGCGCTACGCGATCGGATGGAGATCATCGAGCTCGCCGGTTATACGGAACAGGAAAAGGTAATCATCGCTTTCCGTTACCTGATCCCGCGCCAGAAGACCGAGAATGCTTTGGATGAATCGCGGCCGGTGGAATTCCTGGACGAGGCCGTGCGCTTCATCGTCCAGCGCTATACGCGGGAAGCCGGCGTCCGCAATCTGGAACGCGAGATCGGCAACATCTGCCGTAAAATCGCGCGCCGTTATGCCGAAGGGAAAGAGCCTATCGCCCAGATCACGCCCGCGGTGATCGAAGATCTTCTCGGGGCACCTAAATTCCGCGCCGACGCGGAAACCGCCCAACGCACCAGTCGTCCCGGAGTCGCAGTCGGACTGGCCTGGACGCCGGTCGGAGGCGACGTACTCTTTATCGAAGCCGGACGCATGCCCGGCGGCAGCAAGGGTCTCATCATGACGGGCCAGCTTGGTTCGGTGATGCAGGAGTCGGTGCAGGCCGCGCTCACCTGGGTCCGCGCGAATGCCGTCACTTACGGAATCGATCCGGAGGTCTTCAAGACCAGCGATATCCATGTTCACGTTCCCGCCGGCGCCATCCCCAAGGATGGCCCCTCTGCCGGAATTACCATGGCGAGTGCGTTGCTGTCGATGCTCACGGGCCGTTGCATCAAGCCGAATCTGGCCATGACCGGAGAGATCACGCTGTCCGGCCAGGTACTGCCTATTGGCGGGATTAAAGAGAAGGTGCTGGCCGCCAAACGCAGCGGCATCACCGAAGTGATTGTGCCGTGGGAAAACGAAGTCAACGTGAAGGAGGACCTGCAGCGCGAGCAGATCGGCGATGTGAAGATCCATTACGTCAAAACGATGGACGATGTCGTGAAACTGGCTCTGGTGCCAGGCCTTGACTGTTAGTAGTACTTGGTCAATGCGTCATAGCGTAGACAACGTAGTTCACACCGATCCGGAAACCCATGGCGGAAAATCTTTCAGGATACTCCGGCTCGTCCGCATGTTCCCAGGAATCGCCCAGGTCGACATTGTGGCAAATAGCGATCATCAGGCGTCCCCGGTCATCGTAGATGCCCCGCCAGCGCGCACCGATACCGTCCTTCTCGTAAACCCGCCCGGAGTACAGAAACTGGGCGCCGGGTACCTGATAGCGGTCGCTGAGGTCGAAGACCGTGTGGAAGATCTGATCGTTATCCGGCAGATCCACAATCGGCCGGTCCGGGAATACCCTGGACATGCTGGCGATGAACACCGACCATTCCTGAGTGCCGTGAAAGTCGTCGCACATGAAGAAGCCGCCGCGTAGCAGATACTCCCGCATTTTTTGACACTGCTCGTCGGTCAGGTTCCAATGCCCTACTTCAACTGCATACAGCCAGGGCCAATTGTAGACTTCGTCTCCGTCGTCCAGATTGACCGGTTCCTCCACCGAGCGTGCGTGTACGCGCGTCAGGCGCCGCAGAGCCGCCGACAAATGGCGGTCGGAGGCAGGGTAGTCGATGGTCCAGTTAGAGCGGCCTTGAGTCCAGTCACCGGTGCCGCGCCAGAAGTTATTCCCGCCGATCGGCGGATACATCAGCCGCGCAAAGACCCATTCAGTTTTCTCCTGATAGTCCGTAGGAATCGGGTAATTCTCGTGCTCAACGCCAGGGTATTCGCGAAACGGCCGCTGGCCATAAATCGCACCTATCAGGAGTGAGACGGCCGCGGCTCCGACGATAGTTGCCAGTCGCGATTGCATAACGTTGAGGGACCTTGCGTTGATCTCAGCGTAACATGCGCCCGGCGCCATGAAATGTCGCTGCCACGCCCGGTGCGCCTACGCCGGCCGGCGGGAGTGTCATAGAATTTTCCTATGCTCTCCCGTCGCACCTTTCTCTCGACGCTGGCAGCCGCTCCTCTGCTGTACGCCCAAAGACAGTCTTCGCAACCGACGCTGAACTTCGTCTTCATTCTCATCGACGATATGGGGTGGCGCGACGTGGGCTACAACGGCAGCGAGCTTTTCGAGACACCCAACATCGACAAACTGGCGTCGCAGGGCATGCGATTCACTTCCGCTTACGCCGCTGGTCCGGTGTGCTCGCCGACGCGTGCCAGCATCATGACCGGCAAGTATCCCGCGCGGCTCGGCATCACCAACTTCCTGCCGGGACTGCACCATCTCCCGCACTCCAAGTTGCTGGCACCGGTGTCCCGCCAGCAACTTCCGCTCGAGGAAGTAACCATCGCGGAGGCCCTGAAGCCTTCCGGCTATCGCTCTGCGGCAATCGGGAAATGGCACCTCGGCGGACCCGATTACTACCCGGAGAAACAAGGCTTCGACGTAAACGTAGCCGGCACAGAGTCGGGCATGCCCAAGAGCTACTTCTTCCCGCAGTGGACGCCGAACCCGCCTATCAAAGCGGAGCCGGGCGCTTATCTTCCGGACCGGCTGACCGATAGCGCCATCGAGTTTATCGGCGACAACCGCACCAGGCCTTTCTTCCTTTACCTGGCGCATTACAGTGTCCATATTCCGCTCGAGGCCAAGCAGGACATGATCGAGCGCTATAGCCAGCGAGTCAAGCCCGGTGCGCTGCAGAACAATGCGACCTACGCTGCCATGGTAGCCAGCGTCGATGAGAGCGTCGGGCGGATCCTGAAAGCTCTCGACGAAATGAAACTCGCGGACCGGACCGCGATCATCTTCATGTCCGATAACGGCGGCCTCGCATCCGCCGAATACAAGGGACAGACTCCGACGTCGAACAAACCGCTGAAGGCCGGCAAAGGTTTTCTGTACGAAGGCGGTATTCGAGAACCGATGATCGTGAAGTGGCCGGGCGTTACGAAGCCCGGGTCGCAGTGCGACGTGCCCGTGATCAGCACGGACTTCTATCCCACCATGCTCGAAATGGCGGGCATCGCCAAGGACCCGGGAAATCCGGCCGACGGCGTCAGCCTGGTACCGCTTCTCAAGCAGACCGGGATCCCCAAACAGGACGCGCTCTTCTGGCACTATCCGCATTACAGCAATCAGGGCGGACGTCCCGGCGCGGCCATGCGGCAGGGCGATTTCAAGATCATTGAGTGGTACGAAGGCGACTCGGTGGAGCTCTACAATCTGCGCGATGATATCGGCGAAGCGCACAACCTGGCGGTGCGCATGCCGGACAAGGCGCGCGACATGAAAGCGCGCCTCGATGCCTGGCTGAAGGAGATGAACGCGGAAATGCCCAAGCCCAACCCGGATTTTGACAAAGCCAACGAGACCCAGGGTCTCGAATCGGCCATCCGTGAGCAGTTACGCACGGGCGTACTGCCATAACGATTGAAAACTAACCAACGGCCATACCCGATCGGTCAAGACTAACCAAGGCATTTATTGCTTCCTGATGCGGGCTTGACTAATCTGAAACGGTACTCATGGCTGCCGCCGCAATCCCCGCTCGCGAAACCGACAACGCCGTTTTCCTCCCGCCCGTTCCCTGGACGTTGCGCGACACGGGCCTGGCTCAATCGACCGTTGAGCAGTTGATCTTCAACACGCTATATGCGCGCGGGGAGTTGACCGGCCGGCAGGTTGCCGACACGCTGGGATTAAGCTTCAGCGTGATCGAGCCGCTCATGGAAGAGCTGAAGGTTCGACAGTTTTTCGAAGTGAAGCGATCCTTGGGCTACGGTCTGATCTCCAGCGTCTTTGCGCTTTCCGAAGCCGGCCGGAAACGCGCGCGCGAGTGTTATGAGATCAACCAGTACGTGGGTCCGGCTCCGATTCCACTCAATCAGTATGTAGTCGCCGTAGAAGCTCAGAAGCCGCCGAAAGGCTGGCTGACCCGCGAAATACTATCGAAGGCTTACAGTCACGTCGTGATGGGTCCGAGAACACTCAGCCAGATCGGCCCCGCAGTCAATTCGGGGAAGTCTCTGCTGATGTACGGACAGCCGGGTAACGGGAAGACCTACCTGGCAGAAGCGCTTATCAAACTCGAATCGAGTGCCGTCTTCGTGCCTCATGCTCTCGAGTACAACGGCTCCATTATTCAGTTCTATGACCCATTGAGTCATAAGCCGATCGAAAGTTCCGACGATACCGACGCGCTGTTCTCCCTGCAGCGGCCGTATGACAGCCGTTGGGCCCGGTGTCATCGCCCCTTCATTGTGACGGGCGGCGAATTGACTCTGGAAATGCTGGAGCTGAGTTATAACTCCGTCACTAAAATCTACGACGCGCCCTGTCACCTGAAGGCGAACAACGGGATGTATCTGATCGACGACTTCGGCCGCCAGCGAGTGTCGCCGGCCGAACTGCTGAATCGATGGATCGTCCCCATGGAGGGCCGTGTAGATCATCTCATGCTGCCCACGGGTGGCAAACTCTCACTGCCTTTCGAAGTTTTTCTCATTTTCTCGACCAACCTCAATCCCGATCAACTCGGGGATGAGGCGTTTCTGCGGCGCATTCAGTACAAGATGCTGGTGCAGAATCCCACCCGCGAGGAGTTCGTTCAGATTTTCGCCCAGTTTTGCGCCTCCAGGAAACTCGAATGTCTCCGCGCAGCTCTCGACGGATTCATCGAGCGGCACTATACCAAGACAGGGCATAAGTTCAGACGCTGCCATCCGCGCGACGTAATCTCACACGCCATTGATCTCATGGAGTTTGAGGACCTGCCGCGGCATCTCGACGAAGATATTCTGGCGCGCGCATTCGATAGCTGTTTTACGCAGATCGCGGAGTGAAAGTCGTCAGTTGTCAGTAATCAGCTATCAGTGATGACGCTCGCCCGGCTGACGACTGAAAACTGACACCTGATAACTGACACCTGATAACTGTAAAATAGAGTTATGCGGCTACTCCCCCTCGCGGGCCTTGCGCTTTTCCTCCTTTCCGCCTCCGCGCAGGAAAGTGTTTTGGAGAGCATCGACACTACCGGATTCTCCCCGGTCCAGAAAAAGATTCTGACCCAGGTGCTCCAAAGCCAGAACTGCACCTGCGGCTGCAACTGGACGATCGCCAAGTGCCGCAACGACGATCCCAAGTGCGGCTACAGCAGGCAATTGCTGAACATGGTCATCAAGGACCTGAAAGGCGGCAAGGATGAGAAGCAGATCATCGCCGATCTGAAGTTGCACGCCCTCACTCCGCCTCCAGTCCTCGATGAACCGGTCACCATCAATATTCAGGGCGACCCGGTGATCGGCCCGGCGGACGCGCGCATCACGATCGTCGAGTTTTCCGACTTCCAGTGCCCGTACTGCGCGGCAGCCGTGGTACAGGCCCGCGCGATCCTGGAGAAGTATCCGAAGGACGTGCGCCTGGTCTTCAAGCAGTTTCCCCTGGATGACCACTCGCAAGCGTTTCTTGCAGCTGAGGCCGCCGTGGCCGCGCATGCGCAAGGGAAGTTCTGGCAGATGCACGACAAACTCTATGGCAACTATCGAGCTATCTCGGCGAAGAACATCCTGGTTTGGGCGCAAGAGATCGGTTTGGATATGAAGCGCTTCGTACAGGAAATCGACTCGGGCAAATACAAAGGCGAAATCGAGAACGAAGTGAAACAGGGAGAGGACGCGGGCGTCCAGGGAACCCCGACTTTCTTCTTCAACGGGCGGCGCTACAGCGGCGCGTTTCAGGCTGACGCGATATCAGAACTGCTCCTGAAGGAATTCTTAGTTCCCCTGCCCAAGTAGCAGGCCAAAGGCCTAGTACAAGTACAAGGCTTGCAAACAGTTGATTCTTCGTTGTGGAGTAGGCGTTTCGCCTGCTGTTTGAGGTTACGACGGGTAATCTCATTCTACCGGTCGATCCTGATCGACGCGCCCCTTTCCATCAACAACTCCCGCAACACCGACCGGTGACACCGCCTCTCATCCTCGCAATAGCAGCCAAGCGAAAAGTTGGTCTGGTGCGAAAGCGCCGCGAGCACGTCCAGTTCGCGGCTGCGGTCAGGCGCGCTCATCTCTTTTCTGAACTTGCGCGTGAACGCCATCCACGCCTTGTCATCCGCCGCGTGCAGCGCCTCCTGAACCAATTCGGCGCCAGGTGACAGGTTGGGAAACCAGACGTCGTAGTAATCAAGTTTGGAGAAATCGACTTTCGGGACACCGCGCGGCGGCCGGCGCACCGTACCTAATCGCAAACCTTCACCGGGCCTGCGAGGCGTCCCGAGCCGGACTATATAGATGGACATCCCAGCTAGTCTATTACCAAGTTGCAAAAGGTTCGCGTAACCACTCCCTGACGGTCACGGCTCGGTAGGCTGGAAATGCACAAACCCCGGACTGCCCCGGCGGGCTAGATTTACTCACTATCCTTAATGCCGAGCCTCGTCGGCATCCAGATGACACTTCTTATACTTCTTGCCGCTGCCGCACCAGCAAGGATCGTTACGGCCCGGAGTCAGTGCCCGGCGCACGGGTTCGGGCGGAAGTGACTCATCGTCCTCCTCCATCGCTTCTTCCGCCTGCGCTTCCCAGTCCACGTTGCCACCACAAATGTCGTAGACGGTCCAGGGTAACTCTTCCGCCGGAGGGCGGGGAGGAATGGTGATCGCGCCGAATTCTTCGATCATCTCCTCACACTCCCGTCGGATCTTCCGGGAGAGCAGGGCGCCGTGCCGGCGCAGCATCGTTCGGGAGAACTCCAGGCCCGGCCTGCCCAGCACCATGATCGCCGCGCTCATCAGGATTTGAAAACAAGAATCCCGGTCCTCGATTTCCAACCCTTCCAGATTTTCAAACAGCCTGGGGAACAAGTCCGCTGATGGAGCGATCTGCGGATAGCGCAGCAACCTCCCCACGACCACGATCTTCTCGCCGACCGCGAGCTTGGGCGCCAACTCCTCGAACACTCGTGCCGCCTGATCCGGATGCTGTTCGACAATCCGATCCAAAGCCCAGGTACAAGGACCCGACAACTCGGGGGCCTCCAGCGTCACGAGCTCCAGCAGGTACGGGATCGCGCTGACTTCGCCGATCTCGCCGAGGATGGCCATGCTGTTGGCCGCAACCCAGGTATCCTCCTCAGGTACGATATCCTGCACCCATCCCCGCAGTGCGCCCACCAGCAGCGGAACGATGGACCCGCCTTCCTGTACCAGGGCATCAACCTCGTCAGGAGCCAAGAATTCGGCTTCCTGCAATTGATGGACGAGACGGAGCGAATGCAGGCGTGCGGTCACAGTCGAGGGTTCGAGGTTGCGCTGCGCCAACAGGGCATCGGCCAGCAACTCCAGCTTTTGGTCGACTGCAAGACCCTTCAGGTCTTCCATGTCTTCCGGGATCGGGAAGAATGGCGGGTCATTTTCTTCCATACCCGCCAACGCCAACGGATCGTACACGATCTTGCGGCACGCCAGTTCCGCCAGACCGTTGGAAAGGGGATCCTGATCCTTGAGCAATCTTGACAACTCCATATAGGGCATCCAGGCGCAAGGCTGTGCCTGGACGGCGCGCCACAAGAGTTTCTCGGCCTCGGCGCGTCGACCAGTTCTCGAGCGCAGTTGCGCCAGAAAAATCAGTGCGACCTGATCGTCGGGGTCCAGCGCCAGGGCTTGCCGGTACACGTGTTCCGGATCGATCCTGCCGTCATCGAGATTGAGCCAGAGCTTTTCCCGGGCTTTGATGATGGAGTCGGGGAGGAATAACATGAGGAGACTTCTTCATTGTAAAGGCTTGGCGTGGAGTGACACCCCCCACATTTCAAGGGTGAACCGCAATACACGGATTGGGCTCCTCGCGCGTCAGTAGTTTGTGGGTAAACTGTTGCCGCTGTGTCTGATACTGGGATCCTCCGGACTAGCCGCTCCGGACGCTCGGCTCGACCCGCTGCTCCACAGCGTGGAGAATCACTATAATCACGCTCAGTCCCTAAAACTCGATTTTTCAGAGACTTATAGTGTCTCCCGCCGGCCTACGCAGGTCGAGCGTGGAACCCTGTTCCTGCGCAAACCGGGGAAAATGCGCTGGGACTATGCCGCGCCCGCGGGCAAAGTCTTTCTCTCCGACGGCAAGAACATCCTGCTCTATACACCCGGTAATAACCGGCTGGAGAAATCCCGCCTCAAGGAGAGCGAAGATCTCCGCGCTCCGCTGGCGTTTCTTCTCGGCAAGCTCAATTTCTGGAAGGAGTTTCGCTCATTCACCTCGCGCGCGGAGGGCGACTCGACCTGGGTTTCCGCGATCCCCAATTCCGACCAACTGGCCTACTCCCAGGTCGACTTTCTGATCGCGCCTGATGCCCAGATCCACCGCGTCCGCATCATGGGTCAGGACCGATCGATCCTTGAATTCACATTCAACAACGAGCAGGTCAACGCGCCCGTCACGGCATCGATGTTCACATTCACTCCTCCGGCGGGAACCGAGATCGTCAACGACGAAGAAAGGGTTGATACCAAGCATGAGGCGGAACGCTGATGTCCGAGTACATCCTGAAGTACGCCGATGCGCGCGGTGAAGTGAAACAGCAAGTCGCCAAAGCCAACTCCGAGCAGGAATTGCGGGATCGTTATACCAAGCAGGGCTTCATGATCTATTCGATCAAGCCCAAGTCGGGTATTGCCGCCATCTCCAACTCGGGAGTGTTTGCGCGCCGCAAGAAGCTGAACCTGGAAAAGTTCCTCATCTTCAATTCTCAGTTCGTGACCCTGATTCGCGCCGGCCTTCCCATCCTGAAGGGACTCGATCTTCTGGCCGAGCGCCTTACCGACCCCAAACTCGGTCCGTACATCAAATCCGTGCGCGATGAAGTCCGCCAGGGCAATCTGTTGTCCGAGGCCTTCCGGGCGCAGGGCATTTTCCCGAAGACCTACGTTACCAGCGTGATGGCGGGAGAGAAAAGCGGAAGCCTCGGCGAAACGCTGGAGCGCTTCATTGCTTACCAGAAACTGTCGCTCGCGGTCCGCAAGAAGGTAATGGTATCGCTGATGTACCCCTGCGTCCTGATCCTGCTGGTGATTCTGTTGATGGTGTTTCTGGTGACCTACGTGGTACCCAGTTTCGCCGAACTCTACACCAGCATGAATGCCAAACTGCCCGCTGTGACGCTTTTTCTCATCGCCATTGGGACCACCGCTCGCGCCTACGTACTGGTGGGCGCCGCCGCTTTAGCTGCCTTCGGCGTTTTTCTTTTCTACTGGTCGAAAACCGAGTCCGGCCAGGAAAAGATCGACCTTGTCCGGATGCGCACGCCGGTCCTCGGCAACATCTGGATCAAGTACCAGGTGGCCCAGTTCTCCCGCGTGCTCAGCACGTTGTTGACCGGCGGTATCCCGCTGGTTCAGGGACTCGAAACCGCGGCCGATTCCTTGGGCACGGCGCTGCTTCGCAAATCGCTCGAGAAGGCCGGCCGCCTGGTGCGCGAAGGGCAACCGCTTTCCGGTGCGCTCAACACCACTCACGTCTTCCCGCCGCTGGCCATCGACATGATCGAAGTCGGCGAATCCACCGGCGCGCTACCTGCCATGCTCACGAGCGTCGCCGAGTTCTATGAGGACGACGTCAACACTCGCATGACGGCGGCTCTTTCACTGATCGAGCCGGCGATCATGATCTTCATGGGCGGGTTTGTGGCGTTCGTACTTATCTCGCTGTATCTGCCGATCTTTTCGCTGGCGGATACGATTCATTAGGCGTTTTCCGTCGTCCGTTATCCGTTGTCCGTCGCGAAGTTGTACACGGGTAAGGGACGACGGTTAGCCGGGGAACTTCACGCCCATTTTTTCTTCCAGATACGTCCGGCTGATCAGGGCTGCTTCTTTGGGTGTGGTCGACTTGTCCGGCACGCGATCCAGCTCGACAACTGCCCAGCCGCGGAATCTCACCTGGCTCAGCGCAGCGAAGACGGCGGGGAGATTCACGCGGCCGCGGCCGAGTTCTACGAACTGGAACGGGTACTTGGCACCGGGCGTGTCCAGTGGAATATTGACTACATCCTTCAGATGAACGAAGATCATCCGGTCGTGATATTTCCGGATCGCTTCGGCGGGGTCGCCACCACCTGCAACGGAATGGGCGGTATCGAGAAGCAGCTTGACGTATTGGGGATCGGAGGCCTCGAGCACCATGGCGAGATTCGCAGGGTGTTCGCTGATCGTATTCATATGATTGTGGTACGCCAGCGGGATGCCAAGATCGGCGGTACGCCTCCCGATCTCCGTTAACAGCTTGCCCAACCGCCGGCATTCCTCGGGGGTAACGGTGCGAGGATAGGGTTTTAACTGGTCGAGTACCTGAAGATAAAGGCCACCCGCATCGCGAACGAACTTCGCGTTGGCGGTATGTCTGGCGATGGTGTCGGCCTCGGTAGCCGGATCGATCGAGACCTCGCCGCTCGATAGCGCGACGAAATTGAGTTGGTGACGCTGCAGGAGGGTGCGCAGCTCGGCCGGCTTGAACTCCGTGGTCGCGTCGATGCGGAATTGGATTCCGGCGAACCCGGTGGCCGAAATATCGTCGATGGCCTGGCGCTCTTCTTTGCCCCAGGTCATGGCCGCGTAGCCAAAACGAATTCCGGGTGCGCCATCGGCAGACGCCAACGCCGCAGCGGGGCGGAAGGCTGCGATGGCGCCTAACCCCATGAGAAAATCTCGCCTTGAATTGTGCAATTGCATGGATTGTCGCATTGGTTAGAGATGAAGTCGGTGTCACATAATAACGACGAAAACCGGATTGGCGGCGATGCCGTCTACGGTGACCTGAATGGTCAACTGCCCGGAGCCGGCTAATGACTGTGGGATTTGAATGTTGAGCTGGTCGAGGCCGGAGAACTCGGTTTGCGGGCCGGCGTACAGGGCTGGAGTGTACGTTCCAATGGTCTGCTGGGCTGGTGTCAACGTCACGACCACTCCATTGAGAGAGGATCGGGAACGGAATCCCGTGCCAAACAGGGACAGGAAAATCCCGTCACCCTTGGCGCCCATGTTGATAGGAAGCGGTTGAACGTTCCCACTGCTATCCACATACGACCAATTGAAGTTACTCTGGTTCGGACCCTGGACGTGCGTTCCGGAGCCCGCAGCGAGCCCGGAGCTGTTCACTGTGAAGAGTCCGGGAGCGATGGTCCGCGTATTCACCTGGGCAGAGCTTACGCCGTTCGGGGCGGTCACCTTAACGGTGGCCAGGCCTAAGGCGGTGGCGGATGGAACCAGATAGTTGATCTGAGTCGGCGAGACGTAATATAACTGAGCCTGCCGTGCCACGCCCTGGCTGTCCGTAACGGTCACCGAGGTATTCGCCAAGGTAGTGGGTAAAGATGACGGATTACCGGTGGGGGAAGCGGTACCCGTGGTCAGGTTCACGCCGAATGCCGCAACAATGGAGTCCGGAGCAATCGGACCGGGCAGAAAGCTGGCGCCCGACGTGTTGACGAGACCGGGCACGTTGACCAGCCGGTTCAGCAGCGGAACGATTCCGCTCAAGGATGTATTGTCCGCCGGAGAGTAAGCGATTGCCAGGTCGGGTTTCCCGTCGCCATTCCAGTCGCCCACGACGATGGCGCGAGCATTATTCCCTCCATAGAAAGGCACCAGGGGTTGCAGTGTGCCGTCGCCGTTTCCGCGCATGTACGAGACGGTGGCATCGCTACAACAGTCGCCGGCCACCACGTCCAGTTTGCCGTCGCCGTCGATATCCATCATGGTAATGGCATTGGGAGTTTCTCCCGCCGGCAGCGGTATATTAAAGGGCGCCTGGAACGTACCGTCTCCATTTCCGAGAAAGACCGAGATCTGGAAAGCGGTAGCGGTGGCTCCGGTAGCCACAATCAGATCGGGCTTACCATCGCCGTTCATATCTCCGACACCGAGCGCCCGAGGATTCACTCCGGCAACCACGTTAGTCATCCTGGGAAACGCTCCGGCGCCGTTACCGAGCAGGACTGAAATGCTGCCCGGATCGTTGACGTTCCCGATGGTTCCAGCGTTGAGGACCGCGATATCGAGCGAACCGTCGTTATTGAAGTCAGCCGCTGCGGCTGTCATGGGATTCGAGCCCACGGCCGTCGGATTGACACTGCGGAAAGTGCCGTCGCCATTACCCAATAACACGCCCAGGCTTCCATTGGAGGGTCCTGCAATATCGGGTATGCCGTCCTTATTAAAATCGGCGATTACCGAAGGAGTCAGGTTGGGGTATTGTGCACCCTGACGGAATGTCCCACTGCCCGCATTCAACATCATGGTCAACTGGGAGCCCAACACCGCCATATCGGGCAGGCCATCCCGGTTGAAGTCGCCCACGGCAACCATGGTTGTGGGGCCGGGGACAGGAATGTTGACCGGAGCCTGAAACTGTCCGTTTCCATTTCCCAACAGGAGAGAAAGACTAGATGTGGTGGAGTTCAATCCCGTCATGATCAGGTCCGCCTTGCCATCGTGGTTGAAGTCGCCGGTGGCGAGGGAGGTCACGCCGTTGCCGGAATACACAGGCGGAGCGATCAAGGTTCCGTCCCCGCGTCCCAGCAGCAATACGGGCGATCCCCGGTCCGTGTCGGGAATCAGCAGGTCAAGAGCGCCATCGCCATTGTAGTCGGCGACAGAGAGGGAGGCCGAGAGATTGGGGACCAGGTACGAGCCGGTGGAGGTGAGCTTTCCCTGATTGCCGCCGGTAAACATCATGACTGCGTTGGCATCCCCGGCAAGCACTACCAGGTCGGGGATGCCATCGTTATTGAAGTCGGCACTGGCCAGATAAGTGGGCGGGGCTGAGGTCTTAGTGAATTGGGCAACCTGAAAGCCACCGTTGCCGTAACCGAAAAGTACGGCTATATCGCTGGAACCGTTATCGACGACAACGAGGTCCGGGTTTCCATCGGCGTTCATATCCTGGACGATTACCGAAACCGGGTACTTGCCGACCGCAAAGGCGGCAGCCGGGATGAACGTGCCGTCCCCGTTGCCTCGCATCACGGATACGGTGCCGTCGGCTGAATTGGCTACCACCAGGTCGGCATTCCCGTCGAGGTTGACATCGGCGACGGCGAAAGAAACAGGTGAATGTCCAACCGGCAAGGTCGTTTGCGGGAGCAGAGTCAGGTTTCCATCGCCTTTATTGAAGGCTATGTAAACAGCATTGTTCGCCGTATCGACAACCGCGACATCGATTTTCCCGTCCTTATTGAAGTCCGCGACCGCTATGGCAGAAAGCCTGGTAGCCGCATTGCCGAATGTGGTGGTGATCGGATTCTGAAAGGTGCCACTGGAGTTGCCCAAATAGATCGACACCTGGTTGCTTCCCGGAACCATGACCGCAACATCAGGAATTCCATCCTTATTAAAGTCGGCGATGGCTAAGGCGTGCGCGGCCAGCGCCAGGGGCGTGTTGGTGTAACGGAAGGCCTGCGAAGGAGGATTCGCGGAAGTGCCGGGAGGTACCGGCGGGACGCAACTGGCCAACCCGGCTTGCACCGTTGATTGGACCGTCGTAGCGGCAATACCGAATGGTCCTTGTGTCGAATCCCACAAGGCCAGGGAGAGATTGTAACTCGAGGCTTCCAGGATATAGGTGGACGATGTATTCAGTTTGGCGGGTTTTAACGGGGCCAGTTGGACAAACAGACCGTTAGGATGCAAAGCGTCGGCTCCATAAAGGGGAAAGCAGGTGGTTGACTGGCCGAAGCAGGTTCGAAAAAGGCACAGCGATAATAGAAGAAATCCAGAGTAATGACGTATGAGTGGCATAGGGACGTTGCGCGGCGCTTTAGGGGTCGATTGTCCGCGAGCGCTCGGTATTTGGGCAGACATTGCGTGTATCAAGACGAACCTACATGGTAACGCTCGGGGAGTTGCGGTGGAAACTTCCTTCTATATATAGTTGCATCGGTCTCGAGATTCTCCTTCAGGCCGGTCAGCGACCGACACGAGTGGCGTAGAGACGGGGCCCGCGCAGGATTCGCGACTATTTTGGCAGCTTTCCGGCGGCTCTGAGCTCGTCAATCAGCCTTTTCGTCATTTCTCCGTCGGGGCCATACGTCAAGGCATTCAGTTGGTCGTCAAGGGACTCGAAATCAGTCCATTTGGGTGGTTCAGGGATCGAGAGTTCGGGCATGGCGGTGGTTTCCGGGGGTGGTTCAGGCGGGTTTGGGATCGGGTCAGGAGTTTCGGCGGCAGGCTGACCGTCGTTTTGCGATTCGAACCCAATTTCCGACTTTCGTCTTTCTTTCTGGGCATTTACAAGCTCGGTTCGGGCCTTGTAGAAACCCCGATCGGAGGACTGGTGGTAACGGATGAGCAGGCCCAGGTCCGGGGGCATGTAGCCAGGGGCGGCGGGAGCATTCAGGGCGACGGACTGAAGGCGCCAGGCCCGTAAGCTCAACCACTGATTCTGAGCCATTTTCTCGAGGAGGATCTGCTCGGAGGCAGTGGCGGGCTGAAATTCGTTGTGGAGGTCGGCGAGGAGCAGGTTGAATTGCTCGCGTTCTTCGCCGGCGATGAAGAGCACGGAACTGGTGAAACCGTGGGAAAGACGGTTGCGGCAGGATCGGGCTTTGCCTTCCGTCGTCTGGGGTCCGGTAGATCTCTCGGCATTGCGGCGGTTAGCTTCAATTTGGGCTAGCGTGGCCATGGGCGTAGTTCTCCTCTGGCGAGCCCATAACTGTTATGGGTTCGCGATTTGATTCCCAGGATGTCGGCCGGGGGATCGTGAGGCAGGCACGCCAATCACAATCTAGACCAGTCATAGCACAGAGGTCGGCGAAAACGTTCTCGATGGGCTGGAAGATATTGAGGAGATGGGAAATATAGGTTGAACTGGGCCTCGAGGGAGGGGATGCAATTCAATTGAAACAACAGACCCCTAACTGGATACATTCGTTGATAGCGTCGGGTTCGCTCCGGGCAGTGCGTGACAGGCCCGACCCGAATCCGGCGGCAGGCCACCCACCTCGGCGCGAGACAGCACACCTTGATTCGCTCTTTACGGCCGGGCTTCAAACACGAGATTGAATGGCGTTTGCGCGGCGCGGCGGAATCGGGTAAAGCCGGCGGCGGTCACGACGCTATGGATGCGCTCCTCCCCGGCCTGCGCACCAAGTGCTGCCCCAACCTCCTGCGCTAAGGATGCAGGCGTGCAGATCATGGTCGAGGCGGAATAGTAAATCCGGCCTATGGGATTATGATTTTCCTCGGGCCGGTCATTGGCGAATGGTTCCACGATCATCCACGATCCATCCGGTTTCAGGGTCGACAAGACGTGCGCTGCCGCTCCGGTCGGATCGCCCATGTCGTGCAGGCAATCGAAGAACGTGACCAACTCGTAGCCGTCGTTTTTCGGATAACTCTTCGAACTCGCCACCTCGAAGGTGATTTGGTCCAGCAGGCCGTCACGCCCCGCGACATGGCGCGCGTACTCAATGGATCCACTGTGATAGTCGAAGCCGTAGAAGCGTGATTTCGGATAGGCCTTGGCCATCAGCAGCGTGGAGGCGCCGTGGCCGCAGCCCACATCGGCAACAGCCGCGCCCTCCGACAGTTTCGCGCACGCGCCGTCCAGGGCTGGAAGCCAGGAACTCAACAGGTTGTTTTCGTAGTTCGGGCGAAAAAAACGCTCGGTGCCAAAGAACAGATTGGCATCGTGTTCGTGCCAGCCGACCCCTTCGCCCGTACGAAAGGCCTGCGTGATCTTAGGTTCATCCTTGAAACACGATGAGATGATGTGAAAAGCTCCCGGGAGGTCCTGCACGGTGAGCGCAAAGGCCTGCTCGGGCGGTAACTGATATCGCTTTGTTTCCGGATCGTACACGACGTATCCGCTGGCCGCGTTGGCATTCAACCACTCGCGTACATAGCGCTCAGTTGTCGTGGTCCTGGCCGCCAGTTCCGCAGACGTCAGCCAGCCCCCATCCGCCATCGCTTTGTACAGTCCCAGTTTGTCGCCGACCACAACCAGGGTCGCGTGCATGGCGGCACCCATGTCCATCACTGCCTTCTCCATGAAGGCATTGAGCTTCGATTGGTCGAATTCTAAGGCTCTACCTTGAGTAGCCATTGTTCCCTCCACCCCGAGTTCGGGGATTTGGCTGAAGATTATACGAAAAGCGCGTGCCGAATTCAATGCCCAGTGTCCAGCGCGCCCGGAGGCGGGTTTCAGAAAGAGTGGTCGCCACTTGGAAACCGGCAGAAGCGGACGATCTCGGGCGAATCACTCCCGTGAAGTCGCTTTATACCGGCCAAAAGACCGAACGAGGGCTCTCTCAGATGAGGCGCGGGAGCGGTCATGAAATATTGGGCCTGGACTGCTGGAATCTGCTTATGTCCAATGTCTTGGTAGTGGGTCAGTTCGGTGGTGTTGGGTCAGGTGACCGAAAAGTTCTGACTTAGATCAGACAGCTAGACTAGCAATGAGAACATTTCTTGCCGTTACTGGTCGTAGCTTTCGGAGCCGAGGGGGGAAGATCGTTGGCTGGGTTGCGGTCGAAAAATCCGTTGGGCTTCAGCAGAAAGCCGATGTAAGCCGCCGGCATCACCGGGTAGTCTTCCGCGCGAGGAATGTGGGTGTGGCCGAAGGTGTACCAAAGAACCACATCGGTATTTTCGATCGGGCGGCCGGCTTTCACCCAGGTCGATAAACCGTGATCGGCCAGGCTCTGGTTGGGAAAGTCGCCGGCGGCGAAGTTTTCGGCTTCGTCGAACGGCGTAACCCAGACATGGTGGTCGACGAAGCGGGCCCGTTTGCGCCACCAGGCATCGGGAGAAGCGAAGGGAACGGCGTTGTCTCCCGGGATGAATTTGTAGGCGACCGGTTCGCCCAGACGATTCTTTTGCGAAGGATTGGTGATTCTCCAACTGCGCGCCGTTTCGATATTGACGTTGGCGCACGCCTGCGTTTCAGTCAGCAGCGGGGTAGCTTTCGCGCGAAACGCGTTGCCGAAAGGATTGAGCTCATCCACCGGATCCGCCACGACATCGACCTGCTGGATGGTGTTGCGTTGGTCGTCAAGGTCGAAATCGAGGCGCATGTTGAAGAAGTGCTGGTGATTGGGGGCGTAGAGTTGCGGGGCTACCATGGCTCCGTGGGGAAGTTGCTCGCCGGGATGCGCCGCGCCCAACGACAGAATGCCCGTCAGCTTGACCTGAAACTCGATGTTTCCATCCTGATAGAAATACCAGAAGAATCCGTACTCATAGTTCTCCACGGTCGAAATCGAGGAGACCACCAGGCGCCGGGAACGCCGCACTTCCGGGTGGTTTTGCAGGCGCCTGTCGGTATGCTTCCACAGGATGCCGTAGTCTTCCTCGTGAATGCAGATGGCATTGGGAATGGTGAGCGAACGGCCACGGCTGTCGCATAGATGCGCGTCCAGATAGGCAATGTCTCCCAGGCAGTCGCAACCCAACTGGAGGCTGTTGGCGCACATTCCCATCCCGTATTCGCCCACGTCGAACGCATTCTTGCGCGCCTGCGTAGGGCGGGGATCGCCGTAAGGGACTACCATTTCGGTGAGGGATGCCCGATAGAGAATGCTACGTTCCCGGCCGCCGTCGGCGTAGCGGACCTGGTGTAGCGTCAGGCCCTCGCGCGCATTGAACCCGATCACGAAGCTCCAGTTTTGCCAGCTCATCCGATGATCCTGCAGCGTGAAGCTGGGGCCTTCGGGCTGAGTAATCACGAGCGGCCGGACACCGTTGCGCAATGGACCCACGCGATCGGGAGAGTAATTGCCGGGCTCGGGAGGAATCGGCCACGTGCCGTATTCTTCGATGCGCACGACTCTCATCAGGTTCAAGTCCACCACCGGCCGGATGCCTTCGATCGGGTGGGCATAGCCGTTGTCGGTTGGGTCGGAGCGAAGGAAGCAGAGCGGACGGGTGAGACGCTGGCCGCCATCGTGATCGTCTCCGCCATAGTAGCCGGCGCTCCAAATATCGACCATTACGAGGGACGTGTCTTGAATCCCGTAGCGCTTTTCGAGCGCGGCGCGAAACTCTTTGTCGGCTCGAACAGCCTGTTCACATTCGACCTGCTCGTCGGCCGATAGAGTCGGCTGCGCTCCCTCCGGTGCGGGTTGAATCCGCACTACGGAATTGGCGGTAAGGTCGAGCGTGACCGTCGCCGCGCGATTGGTACCGTTGTCCATCAATACGGCCGTGGCACAGCGCTGCGACACCGGCGTCGCGGGCCAGGCGTAGACGGCGCTCTTGGGAGGCTCTTTTAACATCACGCTGATAATGCGAGTTTGCGACGTCCAGGTGGGGATCGAACGCAGCAAATCCACCGCGTGCCTGACTTCGGTCTCTGTCAACGGTTCGAGAGGATGGCGGTCCATCGGGAAATTCTCCTTTAGAGTGTGGCAACGATCATGCGAAATCCGACTCGGGTTGCGGGTAGGCCGGCGGGACGGGAAGTCGCGCGGTGCGGGAACGGAACGTGAGAGAAGACGCCACTCCTGCAGCGAGAAGCAAAGCAAAGATGTAAGGAAGCCAGGAGTACGGAGCGGCCGGTACGGGATACAAGCTTCCCTCGAACGCCAACGACATGACTCCGATGGCGGCGATTGAGATAGCGATCGACGGCGCCGTGAGTTCCCGGCGAGAGCGAAGATAGAAGGGCGCGGCCGCGCAGACCAGGATATAGGCGACCAGGAATCCAAAGGTCGCGAGCGTACCAAGCCAGCCGTTGATATCGAAGCCTGGTACACCACGCCACGCTAGCAGGATGCCGGGAACCACCGCGGATACGGTCGCCAGAACCACGGCCCGGTGGGGCGTTCGATTGGCGCTGTGAGCGTCCCCAAAGGTCTGGTGCAGATCGCCTTTGCGGCCCATATCGAAGAGCACGCGGGCCGCCGCGGTGATACAGGCCAGACCACAGGAGAAGAAGCTGATGACGGCGCTGATATCGATGAGTGTGCCGAGAAGGGGCAGGCCGGCTCTCAGCGCCAGGACGTTCAGGGGAGCGACGCTCTTGTCCAGGGCCTGGGATTCACCCCGGAAACCCAGGACTTCGATATAAGAACAGGCGATGAAGAAAATGCCGGAACAGACGGCGCTGAGCATGACCGCCCGGGGAACGCTGCGCAAGGGATTGCGTGCCTCTGCGCCGAGCGAGGACGCACTCTCGAATCCGACGAAGCTGAAGATTGCCAGTACCAGTCCCAGCCGGACCGTACTTCCCGTGGCGCCGTGAAGCACCACCTGATCGTGGTCCGGTTTGAAGCCATGCAAGTAGAGCGTGCAGCCCATGATGGCGAAAATGATGACGACCGCGATGCCCTCGAGAACGAGCATCAGGCGGGCCGAGATACTGACATCGCGATAGGCCAGTGTCCCGGCGGCGCACAGGGCGATCAGCGTGAGGAGCGCGGGAGAAACGGTTGGCCAGCCCAGGTCTCGCAGAAAGACGTTCGCGTAGGAAGTAAGTCCGCCGGTCAGTGCGGTCGCCGTGCAAATGTAGGCGATCACCAGCGACCAGGCGCTGATACTGCTCCAGAAAGAGGGCAGCACGTCCGCGGTGAAGCTGTAAAGTGAGCCCGGCGACGCGGAGTTACGGGCAAACTGGTTGATGTTGGCCGCAACCAGAGCGACGCCGAGCGTAGCAATCAGATAGGCGAGCCAGGTACCGTTGCCGCTGAGGGCGAAGACCTGGCTGAGGATCATCGCCGGGGTCGCGGTGGGAGCCACATTTGCAATCGATTGTCCGAGGGTTTGGATAGGAGACAAAATGCCCGATTTTAAGGTGCTTTTCGAAGCCATGCGCCTGCCAGCCCTTCTTGAGGAAGTAAGCCCCTGATAAGGCCAGCTCGGCAGGGAGGCTGGGAAGAACGGAGATCTGAGGGCGTCCTTCCGTCATAGTACAACAGCTACGGCGTAGCCTGTCGTGGGGCAGACCATCGTCTTTCGTGGTCGGCCTTTGACTGCGTAGCATCGCACCACATCACGACCTGCTCGCGCAGCGTATTCAGGCTATTGGCGATGCGGTCCGTTTCGGTAGCCAGCAGAGTGAAATCGGAGCCGCCGGATTGCAGGAGCTGGGTGTGGGCCTCGCGCAGATCGGGAAACTCGATTGCGGTAGGACGCGCCCCCCGCAAAGTAGCCACCAGCAACTCCAAGGTCCGGAAGACCGCATCGAAGAACTGGTTGAAGGCCGGCGGGATGGAGCGCGACGGATTGGCGGCAAGCTCCGCCTCGATGGTCATGAGCGCATGCACAAACCGGTGCGAGCTCGCCAGCATCGCCATCAGCCTTTCCATCTCGTCGTGCGACGCACCCGGCTCCGCGCGATAGCGTTCGACGGAGGCCTCCATGTTGGAGCGGGCGAGCCGCGCGGCTAGCCGGAGGGACTCCAATTCCGCAGGGGATTGCGACCGGGACTGGTAGGCTCGGGTCAAAACCAGAAGGTACTGACGATAGGCATCCAGCACGGCCGCCATGGTTTCCGGAAGTTGCGCACGCTCCCAGGTCGGCCAGACTGCATACGCGACCAGTGCCAGCAGTCCTCCGATCGTCGTGTTGATTCCGCGCGCCAGGATGACCTGCTGTGGAGCGACGCCCGTCAGCGCGATCAGCAACACCACCAGTCCGCTGACAGCGGCCGTCAGAATCCCGTAATTGGCGGGACCGAAGCAGCGCAAGAGAAAAGTGAAGGCCGCGATCAGCGCGATCTGTTGCGCAGCCGTCGGATTCATCACGTGGAACAGTCCCGTGGCGACGATGAGGCCGGCATAGGTTCCGGCCGCGCGCAGCGCGCCCCGGCTGAAGGTAGTGCTGAAGTCGGGCTTGAGGACGATGGCAATGGTCATCGGGATCCAATAAGGCCGCGCCAATCCAAGACTGCGCCCGATAGCCACGCCGAGCGCAATGCAGACCGCCAGGCGGAGAGCATGGCGAAACGCCGCCGAGCGCAGCGAGAGATTGGCGCGCAGGATCGAGAGCGAACTACTCAGCCGCAACGCCAACGGCTTTCTTGCCTCCTGACGCTCGAAGGCGCGTTGTCCCGCGCCGATCGAATGCGACGCCAGGGATACTGCCGCGCGAAGCTGTCCGGCCAGCGCGGCGACTAGGAACCGGGCATCATCGGGAAGGCTTTTTTCAAGCACGGGCAACTCGTCCAGTTCGTTCGCGACGTGAATGGAAACTACCTCCCGGAGCAGCAGGCGGCTCACTTCCCCGCAAACGCGCGCGGCGATTTCCAGCACCCGGTCGAGCACCGCCGCGGAATCGGCCGCCGCCTCGCGGCGCAGGCGCGCACGCAGCCGTTTGATCGCGAGGATCGTGAGCCTCGCCCGTTCCGCCTGGGAGAACAATGAGCGGTAGCGTTCGCCTTCCAGCGAATAATCCCGGCTGAGCGCCTCCAGCGCTTTCCCCGCTTCGCTGCTTTGCGAGGTGGCAGGCGGAGCTTCACTCGCGTCGACGTGCTGCTCGATCATGCGTTTCAGGCTGGCATAGAGCGTTCCCAGCGCGCGGCGTTCCGGCTCATAGCGTTGATGGAACCAGCTCGCGACGGCGAGCAGAGTCTGGAATAAGCCGCCGCTGAATTCCAGCAGGCCGGAGAGCAGCGCCTTGTGCGGCTCCATCGGTTGCGCGGCGAAGACCACCAGGACTACCAGGCTGATCGTCCCGATATCGCCCGCGGTAGTGCCGAGCGCGACCATCATCGCTGCGCCGAAGGCCCACCATGCGGCGATCAGCGTGGCGGCGATGGGGTCGCGCCCCGTCAGGGACCCGATCACGACTGCCAGGCCACAGAAGAAACTGGCGAGCACCATGCGCCGGGCGCGCTGTTGATAGGGATCCTTGCCGTCAGAGAAAGATACGTTGAGTGCGCCGAGACTCATCACCAGGCCGGCGGAAAGTTGGCCGTACAGGAGTCCCAGAACGAGCGGGCAGGCTACTCCGAAAGTGTTCCGGAGCGCGATCCAGGGAATAATCTTGCCGGTCTCCACGCGGGTGACCGTCTTCCACAAAACGGTCCAGTTAGCCCCGCTTCGCACTTGGTTCAAGATAAGAGTATGGCGCAGGTTGCGAATCCTTAGTACAGAAGAGCCATCCAAGGGGAGTGGCCTCCGGCCTGCCAGCCGTTTTTTCACCGCAAGGCTCAGACGAAAACAGTTTGGATATTGAATGCATCGAATTCCGTTCCTGCCTCTAATGGCATGCGCCACAGGCGCAATTCTCGTGTTGGCCGGCTGCGCCTCCGACGCGCAGCAGAAGACGCAAGGCGCACCGCCTCCGCCACCGGTGGATGTGGTGCAGGTGAGCGCTACCGACGTGCCCATCATCGCTGAATATCCGGCGCAGACCTACGCCCGCAATACAGTCGACGTTCGGGCGCGTGTGGAAGGCTACGTCGACAAATGGCTGTTCACGCCGGGTTCGACGGTCAGCGCGGGACAGCCGCTTTACGTCCTGGATTTGCGGCCTTTGCAGGCGGCGGTGATTCAGGCGGAGGGCAATCTGCACCAGAGTGAAGCCGACCTTGAGTTTGCCAGGGGCCAGGTTTCTCTGCTGTTGGCGGAAGCGAACCTGGCATCCGCCCAAGCCAATCTGGAGAAAGCCCGGCAGGACTATGAACGCGTGAAGCCGCTGGCAGAGCAAGATGCGGCCTCCAGGCAGGACCTCGACGCCGCCACTGCGGCTCTGTCGTCGAATCAGGCCAATGTGCGGGCATTACAGGCGGCTGTGGATCAGGCGCGGCTGCAAACCAGCACGCAGATCAAGAGCACCGAAGGTAAAGTGGAGGCGCTGCGGGGCACCTTGGCAACCGCGAAGTTGAACCTGGAGTATGGCACCATCGTCGCGCCCATCAGCGGCCTCGTCGGTGACACGCTGGTGCCCGTGGGCGGCCTCGCCAATCCTACAGCCACCCAGCCGCTGACCACCATCGTTCCCCTCGATCCCATCTGGTTGCGCTTCCAGGTCAGCGAAGACCAGTACCTCGCGATGAAGGCAGGGCGCACTGTTTCTGTGAAGAACACGCCGCCGATCACCCTGGTGCTCGCCGACAATTCGGTTTTTCCCAATAAGGGCAAGATCGAGAACACCACTAATCAGGTCGATCCCAAAACCGGCACGCTCGAGATGCAGGCGCGGTTTCCCAATCCTCAGCACCTGGTGCTGCCGGGTCAGTTTGGTCGCGTGCAGGTGGAGACGCAGGTGCGGCACAATGTCGTTCTGGTTCCGCAGCGAGCGGTGCTACAGGTGCAAAATCTCAGATCGGTATTCACCGTTGAGCCGGGCGACAAAATCGCTGTGCGGCCGGTTACGACCGGACAGCGCATCGGCGAGAACTGGATCGTCGAGTCGGGTTTGAAACCGGGCGACGAGGTGGTAGTCGAGGGTCTGATGAGAGTTCGTCCCGGCATGGTGGTGAAGCCGAGGGCCTGGCGCCCTCCCGGCGGCGGACACGGGAGCGGCGAGTAACTCATGGCCAGATTTTTCATCGAGCGTCCGGTCTTCGCGATGGTGATTGCCATCGTCATCGTCATTCTCGGACTGGTCGCGATTCCGAACCTCCCGATTGCGACCTATCCGGAAGTGGTGCCGCCTGTGATTCAGATCACCGCCAGTTATCTCGGCGGCAATGCGTCGGATCTGGAAAAGACCGTCGCCCAACCCATCGAGGAACAGTTGTACGGACTCGATGGCATGTTGTACTATCTCTCGACCAGCGCCAACAACGGGGCGCTGACTATCGCGGTGACCTTCAAGCTCGGGACCAATCCCGATATCGCGGCGGTGCAGACCCAGAATCGCGTTGCGGTCGCGCTTCCCCGCCTGCCTCCCGAAGTGCAAAAACAGGGCGTGGTGGTGAAGAAAGTTTCCAGCGCATTCCTGGTGGCAGTGGCACTGGTATCCGACGACAAACGCTATGATTCGCTGTTCCTCAACGATTATGCGCAACTCAACCTCGTCAACCAGTTAGGGAGTTTGCCTGGTGTCGGTGATTCACGCCTGGCATCGCCTTTGATCTACTCCATGCGCGTCTGGGTCAATCCCGACAAGATGGCCAAATTGCAGCTGACTGCGACCGATATCAGCAACGCGATCCAGGCGCAGAACAAGCAGAATCCCGCGGGCGCGGTGGGCCAGCCTCCATCGCCGCGGGGGACTGACTTCCAGTATCCGGTGGCGGCGCCCGGCCGCCTTACGGATCCGAAAGAGTTCGGGGATATTGTCCTCCGCGCGCAGCCGGACGCGTCGTTATTGCGCATTCGCGACATCGGCCGCGTCGATCTGGGGGCGCAGACGTACAGCGGATTTTCACGCTTGAACGGGGAACCGTCGTCCAATACCATCCTGTATCTTGCGCCCGGCGCCAATGCGGTCGCCACCGCGAATCTCATTCGCGCCTACATGGAAAGCATCAAGGGCAACCTGCCCCACGGCGTGCACTACGTGATCCCCTACGATGCCACTATGTTCGTGCGTGCGGCCATCAAGGACGTGGTGCAGACGCTGTTTGAAGCTATCGGCCTGGTGCTGTTGGTAGTCTTCATCTTCCTGCAGAACTGGCGGTCGACTCTGATCCCGCTGCTGACCGTTCCCGTCGCGGTACTGGGCACCTTTGCGCTGTTTCCGCTGCTCGGTTTCTCGATCAATATCACGAGTATGTTCGGCCTGGTGCTGGCCATCGGCATCGTAGTGGACGACGCGATCGTGGTCGTCGAGGCCGTGCAGCGGCATATCGACGACGGAATGTCGCCGCATGATGCGACCGTTCAGGCCATGAAAGAAGTTTCCGCGCCGGTGGTGGCGATCGCGTTTATTCTGGCGGCCGTGTTCATCCCGGTGGCCTTCCTGGGCGGCATCAGCGGACAGATTTACAAGCAGTTCGCGCTCACCATCGCGGTGTCCGTGCTGATCTCCGCGTTTAATGCGTTGTCGCTCAGTCCCGCGTTGAGCGCGCTGCTGCTGGTGCGAAAAAGCGAAACGAGAAGTATCCTGGGCCGCGCCTTCGATAAGTTCAACGTCGGGTTTGCCTGGACTACCAACAAATATCTCTCCGGCGTGAAGTTGCTGATCCGACGTTCGGCGCTGGCGCTGGTCGGTCTGTTGGCGTTCTGGGCGGTGACCGGCCTGTTGTTCAAAAAACTGCCGGAAGGCTTTCTTCCCGAGGAAGACCAGGGAGCATTTTTCGTGGGAGTGCGGCTGCCGGATGGAGCGTCGACCGACCGCACTGATCTGGCGACCGCCAAGGTCGAAAAGATCATCGGCGGTTTGAAAGGCGTGGACAAATATTTCGTGCTCGGCGGACTCGACATCGCCACGCAGACGTCAAACTCGAATGTCGCGACGATTATTGCGACCCTCAAGCCATTCGATGAGCGGAAGTCGAAAGACGAGCAGTTGACGGCCATTCTGGCGCGTGCGCAGGCGCAGTTCGCGCAGGTCCCGGAAGCCTTCACGTTCGCCTTCGGACTTCCGCCGATCCTGGGACTCAGCACGACCGGCGGGTTCCAGTTCATGATGGAGGACCGCCAGGGAACCGACATCGAGACCATCGCGCGCACGGCCGATGCGCTGGTCAACGCCACGCATCAAAGGAAAGAACTGGCTAACGTGATCAGTACGTTCCGTGCGGATGTTCCGGCCTATAAGCTCAACGTGGACACCGACAAACTGCAGACGCTGGGCATCCCGCCGCCGGACGCGTACAACGCGCTCCAGACCTTTCTGGGCGGCCTGTATGTGAACGACTTCAATCTTTTCGGACATACCTGGCAGGTGCTCG
Organism: Terriglobia bacterium; assembly: GCA_963747535.1. Lineage (GTDB taxonomy): Bacteria > Acidobacteriota > Terriglobia > Bryobacterales > Bryobacteraceae > CAVVFX01. Next base: position 678,165 of record CAVVFX010000017.1, on the reverse strand, counting down.
TCCAGGCGGAGGACCAATTCCGCAGCCAGCCCTCCAATATCGATCGATTCTACGTGCGGACCAACGACAACAACATGGTCCCGCTGGGAACCGTGGCGTCGGTGTCGCCGAGCAGCGGGCCCGACGTGATCTATCGTTATAACCGGTTTCGCACCGTACAGATTCTGGGCTCACCCGCTCCGGGTTACTCGAGCGGCGATGCGACCAACGCGATGGAGGAGGTAGCATCCACCTTGCCGGCCGGCTTCGGCTATGAATGGACGGGCACCACCTACCAGCAGAAGCAGGCGCAAGGACACGAAAGCATCATCTTCGGATTTGCCGCGGTGCTGGTCTTCCTGTTCCTGGCAGCGTTATACGAGAGCTGGTCGGTGCCGTTTGCGGTGCTGTTTGCGCTGCCGCTGGGATTATTCGGGGCGCTGACGGCGGTTTATCTGCGGCACTACCCGTACGACATTTACACCCAGATCGGAATCGTGACGCTGATCGGTCTCGCGGCGAAGAATGCGATTTTGATTGTCGAATTCGCGAAGGTGGCAAATGAGGAAGAAGGGAAATCGGTGCTGGAAGCGGCGCTGGAGGCGGCGCGCTTGAGGCTCCGTCCGATTCTGATGACTTCGTTCGCGTTTATTCTCGGCGTGCTGCCGCTGGTCCTGGCCACCGGCGCCAGTTCGGCGTCCCGCAGATCGTTGGGTACCACGGTGTTCGGCGGTATGCTCGCAGCCACGCTGCTCGCCGTATTTATCGTGCCGGTGCTGTTCGTCGTAATCGAGGGAATCGTGGAGAAAAGACGAGGCAGATTGCCGTCCGGCGAACCCATCCCGGAGGGAGCCGAATGAGAATCATTTCCCCGTGGGGCAGACCATCGTTGTTGGTGGTCTGCCCGGCAGCCGTAGCGCTGGCCATCGCCCTCTCCGGTTGCACCGTAGGCCCGAATTATCACCGCCCAACCGTGAGCGTACCGGATCAATATCGTGGTGGAGCGCCCGCGGCTACCTCGCTCGCTGACACAAAGTTCGCCGACCTGTTCCACGACGACACGCTAACTCAACTGCTGAACAAATCCCTGCACGATAACTTCGACGTCCGCATATCGGCGGAGCGGATTCTCGAAGCGCGGGCGCAACTCGGCATCACGCGTGCCAACCAATTTCCGTTTCTGGATGCGCAGGCGGGTTTCAACGGGCTGAAAAACTCTGCGATCGGCTCTTTCAAATATCCCGCGGGCACTCCTCTTTGGGTGAGCTACACGCAGGCGGGCGCGTCGCTCTCCTGGGAAGTGGACATCTGGGGCCGTTACCGCAGGCTCACGGAGGCCGCGCGCGCTCAATTTGCCGCCACCGAAGAAGCCCGTCGCGCGGTGATCGTTTCGCTGGTAGGCGACGTGATGACCAGCTACTTCACGCTGCTCGAGCAGGACCTGGAACTCGATATCGCCAATCGCACGCGCGATATCGGCAACGACAACCTGCGCCTGGTGAACCTGCGTCATGACCGGGGCGCCGCGACGGGACTCGATGTCTACGAGGCGCAGCAACTTCTCTATCTCGCGACCGCGCAGATCGAGGCAGTACATCGTGAAATCGGTCAAACCGAGAACGCGCTCAGCCTGTTGCTTGGAGACACGCCCCACGATATTGCGCGCGACCGCAAACTGGAGCAAGTCACGGCGCCGGCGGATTTGCCCGCGGGACTACCGTCATCCCTCATCTCCCGCCGTCCGGACATTATGCAGGCGGAGGACCTGTTGAAAGCCGCCAACGCGCAAATCGGCGCGGCGCGGGCCCTCTATTTTCCCAACATTTCGCTCACGGGGTTCGCCGGCGGACAAAGTCAGGAGCTGTTCCAACTGTTCAGTAGCCCGGCGAGTCTCCTGAGCATCGGTCCTTCGGCGATACAACCGATTTTCCACGCGGGGCAGATCAGAAATACAGTGCGCCTTTCCGAAGCCCAGGAGCGCGAATACCTCACTGAGTATCGAAAGACTATTTACGGGGCGCTGCGCGAGGTTTCGGATGCGCTGATCGCCCATGACCGTCTGCACGCCGAATTGATCGAGCAGGAGAAGCAGGTGCATGCGCTCGATGAGAGTGTGCGATTGTCGACCCTCCGCTATAAGGGTGGGCTGGACAGCTATCTGAACGTACTGGTCTCCGAGCGAACTTTGTTTGCGGGGCAACTCGTGGTGGCGGAACTGCGGCTGCAGGAGTTGCTCTCAGTCGTCAATCTGTATCGGTCATTAGGGGGCGGGTGGTCATAGCCGTAACACCGGCTTCAGCCGGTCCGTCAACTAATCAGAACACACTGCTAAATTGGAAGAACGGAGTACACGTCTTGAGACGATATATCGCAATCCTGGCGCTTTGGCCCTGTTTATTCTCCGGCCAGAACCTGAAGGAATTCGAAAAAAAAGTAACTGAATTCACCCTGCCCAACGGCATGCACTTCATCGTCTGTGAGCGCCACGAAGCTCCGGTGGTATCGTTTCACACCTATGTGAACGCCGGCTCGGTGGACGATCCCTCGGGTAAGACCGGCCTCGCGCACATGTTTGAACACATGGCGTTCAAAGGCACAGCCTCCATCGGTTCGCTGAACTGGCCGGCCGAGAAACAGGCCATGCAGGCCATCGAGCAGGTCTACGATCGTTACGATGCCGAGCGCAACAAAGGCCATCTGGCCGACCCGGCCACGCTGAAAAAACTCCACGAAGAAGTGGCTGCCGCGATCGAAAAGGCCGACACCTTCGTGGACGAGAACCTCTACCCTAACCTCATCGAGGAGAACGGTGGCGTCGGTATGAATGCGTCCACGGGAGAAGACTCCACCAATTACTTCTACAGCCTTCCGTCCAACCGCATCGAACTCTGGTTCCTGCTGGAGTCGAGCCGCTTCATCGCCCCCGTGTTCCGCGAGTTCTACAAGGAGCGCGATGTGGTGCGCGAAGAGCGCCGCATGCGTACCGAATCCGAGCCTCAGGGCAAGTTGCTCGAAGTGATGCTCGCCACGGCGTTTGAAGCTCACCCGTATAAAAACCCGGCCATCGGCTGGCCTAGCGACATCGACCATCTGCGGGTGCGGGACGCCGAGGCGTTCTTTCGCGAATATTATGGGCCCTCCAATATCACCATGGCTATCGTAGGCGATGTGAATCCCGCCGACGCCCGCCGCCTCGCCGAGAAGTACTTCGGCCCCGTCGTCAAGCGTCCGCTGCCCACTCCCGTCATCACCGTCGAACCGCCCCAGGAAGGCGAGAAGAAAGCCGAGGTTGTGTTTCAATCGCAGCCGCTCGAGTTCATCGCCTACAAGCGTGCGGATCAGTATGATAAGGACGACCCGGTTTACGATGTCCTCTCCAGTATTCTTTCGAGCGGACGCACGGGCCTGCTGTATCGGGAACTGGTTCGTGACAAAAAGATTGCGCTGGATGCGGGGTGTGCCTCGGAAATGCCCGGCGGAAAATACCCCAATCTCTTTCTCTTTTACCTTGCGCCCAATTTAGGTAAGACCCTGGAAGAAAACGAGAAGGCGCTTTACGCTGTCCTGGACCGTATGACCAAGACGAAAGTCGATGACGTTACCCTGGCACGCGTGAAGACCAAGACGCGAGCCGGCCTGATCCGCCAGTTGGACAGTAATTCCGGCTTGGCCGAGGCCCTGGCTTCCCACTACTCGGATTATGGCGACTGGCGCAAACTGTTCACCGAAGTCGATGAGATCGATAAGGTCACGGCGGACGATGTCGAGCGAGTCGCCAAGAGTCTCTTCGATCCCCTGGCGCGCACCAGCGGCTGGATCGCCCAACCTAAAGAATCTCCGGAGCCCGCAAAATGACCACCCAACGTCCTCATTCGTGTTCATTCGTGTTCATTCGTGGCTATTTGTTTCTCCTCGCTGCCGCTGCATGCCTGGCGCAAACCCCGGTCCCATCCTACAAAGCCCTGAAATACCCGCCCTTGCGCGACATCAAAATTCCCAACGTCGCCACCTTCACTCTGAGCAACGGCATCCGCCTCTATCTTCTGGAGGACCACGAACTTCCCACCATCCGCGGCTTCGCGCTCATCCGCACCGGCAATCTCTTCGACCCCAAGGATAAGATCGGCCTCGCCAACGTTACCGGTGACGTGATGCGCAGCGGCGGGACGCGCGGCAAAACCGGCGACCAGATCGACGAGCAACTCGAAAACATCGCCGCCTCAGTCGAGAGCCGCATCGAGGAAAGCTTTGGGCAGGTCTTGTTTTCCACGCTCAAGAACACCACCGACGAAGTGCTCGGGGTCTTTCACGACGTGCTCACCCAGCCTGAATTCCGCGAAGACAAGATCGAACTCATCAAGACGCAGTACCGCAGTTCCATCTCGCGCCGCAACGACGATGCCGCCGGAATCGCGCAGCGCGAGTTCACCGATATGGTCTACGGCAGGAACACGCCCTATGGCTGGCAGATGGAATACGATACGCTCGATCGCATCCAGCGTCCCGATATCCAGGCGTTCTACCAGCGCTATTACTTTCCGGCCAATACCATCATCGCGATTTCGGGCGACTTCTCCGTCGATGAAATGCATGCCAAACTGGAGACGCTCTTCGCCGGCTGGACCGTCAAACGCGATCCCGTGCCGCCCTTTCCGCCGGTCGATAAAACTTCGCATCCTGGCGCATTCCTCGCCGTCAAAGCCAACGTGACCCAGACCAATTTCATGCTGGGCCAACTCGGCAGCCAGTTGAACGACAAAGACTACGCTCCGCTGGAAGTGATGGGCGACATTCTCGGAGGAGGTTTCCGCAGCCGCCTGGTCCGCAAAGTGCGCACCGATCTCGGGCTGGCCTACAACATCTACGCCGACTGGGGCGCTAACTACGATCATCCCGGTTTGTTCCAGATCGGCGGCAGCACCAAGTCCGCCTCCACCACCCAGGCCATTCAGGCGTCGCTCACCGAACTCCAGAAAATCCGCACGCAGGAAGTCACGAAGGACGAATTGGACATGGCCAAGCAGAGTGTCGTGAACAGTTTTGTTTTTAACTTCGATACTCCTGCCAAAACCCTGCAGCGCCTGGTCATCTATGACTACTACGGCTACCCCAAGGATTTTATCTATCAGTACCGGAAGGCCGTGCTGGCGGTGACTCAGGCCGACATCCTGCGGGTGGCGCGCGAGCGCATCGATCCCAAACAGTTGACCCTCGTCGCGGTCGGTAATCCCAAGGAATTCGGCCAGCCGCTCACCACTCTGGGAATGCCGGTATCGAATCTCGATATCACCATTCCCGAACCGAAGACGCAGACCTCGCAAGCCGCATCTCCAGCCGCGGCGCCCGCCGATCCGCAAGCCATCGAGAAAGGGCTCGCACTGTTCAAGCAGGTCCAGTCGGCAGCCGGCGGGGCTGACAAGCTGGCCGGCATCAAGGATGTGAAGCAGACCGTCAACATGCAGTTTGCGGCCACCGCGGGAGGGCTGAAATCCGCGCAGGTCAACTACTGGCTTGCCCCGGGCATCTTCCGCCAGGAGAACGTGTTGCCCTTCGGAAAAGTCGTCGCATACAGTGACGGCAAGTCCGGCTGGCTACATTCGCCGCAAGGCCCCATGCCGCTCGCCGGCGCCCAGCTCAAACAGGTCCAGAGTGAAATCTTCCGCAATTATGTCGGGCTGCTGCAGAGTGATCAGCATCCGGACCGCACGGTCAGTTTGACCGGGCCGGACACGCTGACCATCTCCGATAAAGCAGGAGAATCGGTGGAATTGAAGATCGACCCCGCAACCAGGTTGATCTCCAGCGAATCTTACAGACAGATGCAGCCCGCAGGACCTCCCTCGGAAGTGAGCATAGCGCTTTCCGATTTTAGAGACGTCGATGGCCTCAAGCTGCCGTTCAAAATGACTTTGAGCCAGGGGGACAATAAGGTGGCCGAGGCGGTGGTGTCGGAATACAAGCTCAATTCCGGCATTAAGCCGGAGGATCTTGCCAGACAAGAACCCGCCAAACAACCATAATGACGCGACGACTTTTTGCAGTCACGCTACCCGCCGCACTAGCCGCGCGCAAGTTGCATGCCGAGACAGACGAAGAGCGCGGACACAAGCTCCTGGACAAACTGATTGACGCGCTCGGCGGAGACTATTTCCTCAACATGCACGACCGCACCGAAGAGGGCCGGGCGTATTCGTTTTTTCGCGAGCAGCTTTCGGGCCTCTCGATCGTGCACCTCTACACGCAATACCGGTTGCAGTCCGGGCCCGGCGACTTTCCTGCCATTCGTGAACGCCAGGCCTTCCTCAAGAACCAGGATGATGCCATCATTTTTGCGGAAGGCAAGGTTTACGAAGTGAATTTTCGCGGTGCGCGCCCACTCCCCGACGAGACTCTGAAGCGCTACGTCGAGACCACCAATCGCAATATCTTCTACATCGTTCGCCAGCGCCGGCAAGAAAAGGGCATGTTCTTCGAATCGCCGGGTGGAGACGTGATTGAGAATCAGCCGGTGCAGGTCCTCAACGTCACCGATTCGCAAAACCGGAAGGTGACCGTCTACTTGCACCACCTGACTTTCCTCCCGGTGATGCAGCGTACTTTCATGCTGGATACGGTTCTCAGAGAGCGTCGCGAAGAAGTGACGCGCTTCAACAACTACCGCCGGGCGAAGCCCGGTATCATGTGGCCGTGGGCGATCCTGCGCGAACGCGACGGAGAGAAGATCTTCCAGATGTTTGCCGAAAACGTGACGGTAAACAATGACCTGCCGGACAAGCTCTTCACGCTTCCGACGGATATCAAGATCCTGAAGAAGGAACAGTAAGCGTCATCCGTCGTCCGTCATCCGTCGTCCGTCATCCGTCGTCCGTCATCCGTCATCCGTCGTCCGTCATCCGTCGTCCGTCGTCCGTCATCCGTCATCCGTAACGGAAAACGGATAACGGACAACGCCTCACTGCACCGTCAGATTGACCGCCTGGCTCGAAACCCCGCCCACCGTAACCACCACCGGTTGAACTCCCGTCGGAACGGTAGTCGGAACGGTGAAATTCACCTGCGTCTCACCGAGCATACTGGAGGAAATGGCGGTCGTTGTCAGGAACGCGGGAACTCCTCCAACCGTGACGGAAACGGGCAGGGCCGGTTGGAAGCCGCTCGAAAGGAACGCCGTGGGGAGCTGTTCAAAGAACGAGTTGAGCGGAACCTCTCCGGCGCCGTTGAACAACACGCTCACGGTCGCGCCTTGCTTCGCCGTGGATACCGGCGAGAGGTTGCCCTTGCCGTCATCGTAAATGCCCGGAGCCGATGGAGCCATCTGGAATGCGAAACCGGCGATCTGTCCGTTATTGTTAATGCCCAATACCGCCGGACCGGCGCCCGCTTCGTACGGGATCTGAATGACGAGCTGGCTCGGGGACACCGACACTACCGGCGCAGCCAGCCCGTTGACGTACGCTGCGACGCCTCCCAGGGTGAAGGCGTAGTAGCCGGTGGTTCTAGCCGGCGACGGGGCATTCACGGTGACACTCGCCAGTTGCGTTCCGGTCACCTTCAACAGCATTCCGGCCGCGCCAGTGGTCAGGCTCGGGGAAGCGTTGTTGGCGATCCCGGTGATGGCCGTTCCGGTGGTGCTGCCGCCGAACACCATCATGACCGGCACGCTCACCGTTTGCGGAATCGCATTGGCGGATTGCAGCACGATAGTCGCGCGGTAGGCGCCCGGCTCGAAACCGGTGCCGTCGGCGGTGAGCACTACGAGAGACGGTCCCGTGCCGGAGAGCTGCGAAACATTCAGCCACGCCGTCGTGCGGTTGGCCGGGAAGACCGAAGCGGTCCATTGTTGGGTTGGATCGGAAGGGGCGATCGCCAGCGTGGCTTGCGCCGGTTGGCCGGGCGCCGAAGCGAATTGGATATTGGCTGGGGATACCGCAAGCTGGATGGGATTCGCCGGCGGACCCGTGAGCGACACTGTCACGTCGAGGAATGAACCGTCGGCGAAAATGTAGCCGATCGGTTCGATTGCGGGAGGCGTGATCCCACTGAGACAGAGAGTCCCCGCCAGCGAACCATAGGCATCGAGACGCGTGGTACCGAAGATGGGAACAATCTGGCTGGACACATCGGCCGAACCGGCCAACAGATTGGTGATCACGCTATAGCCGCCGCCGACGTCATCCAGATGGAGTTGTACGGGCCACTGGCAGGAAGGATCGGCGGTGATGTTTTGGGTCACGTTGAGTGGCGTGGCAACGGGACTGACGTTCTGAAACGGCGGCAACGGGGTAAACAACACCGAAACCTGCCGCGACCAGCTCTGCCCGGTGGCGTCGACACCGGAGAAGCCGAGCGTGTGACTCATCGGCGTTACCAGGTTCCGCAGGACGAACGACGAACTCAGAGTCCCCCGCGGCAGAATACTTGTTTGCGGGAAATCTTGCGCCAGAGGTTGTGCCTGGCCGTCGACCGTGAAACCGGTCAGCATCGCGGCGACACCGGCAATCTCGTGCAGGCTGACCGGCGTCTGCCAGCTCAAGCCTTGAGCGTCGGGCGGATTGGCCGTAATGGTCGTCGGGACAATCGGTATGATCGATGTGATGCCGGCCGGCGTCGTGATCTGGACCTTGACGGTTGCGCCCCCGCCCGAGAACGCCGCATCTCCGGAGTATTGGGCAAAGAACGTTAATGTTCCCGTGCTTCCGGCCAGATACGCCGGAAATGTCACGCTGGCCGAACCGCCGGCTAGCGCGCCATTCCCTAGCGCCACCTCCAGGCCGCCGATACTGAAAGCCACTTGTCCCGTGGGCGTGCCGCTGCCGCTCGCCGGAGTCACCGTTGCGGTCAACGTGATGGTATCGTTGGCGGTCACCTTGCTGGCGCTCGACGTCAGCGTAACAGTCACACCATTCGTCGCGGAGTTCCAGTTGGTCGCCAGTGCGTTCACGTCGATGGAGCCGAGACCCGTGCTCAGGTCATAGCCCGGCACGGCGTTGAATCCGAAGGAGCCGGCGAGGCAATTCGGACTTCCCTGGGCGCACGGCACAATATTGCTGCCTGAAACGATGTCGTGAAATACGGCCGGTGTGCTCTGCGCCAGGCGGTAGAGTTGCGGGTTGATGTTGCCCAGGCCCGGCTTGGCCTGCACGCCATTCGTCACCAGATACTGGTTGAGCAGCGCTAAGATGCCGGCCAACGAGGGAGTGCCCGCCGACGTTCCCCCCACGACGGTGGTCTGTCCCATGAAGGTAATCAAATAGCCGTCATGGCCGCCCGCGGCTGCGAGAGCGATATCCGGCACGTGCCGCACGTTGTCGTTCGGTACTCCGGGCCCGGTCTGCCAAGCCGGTTGGGAATAGTAAATGCTGGCGCCGCCGCCGCCGGACGCCAGTCCCGCTGTGCTGGACTCGTTCCAGGTCGTCTCCGGAATATACGAAAGAGCCGAGCCAAAAGTCGCCGAGTTGGTGGTTGCCCAATAAGTTCCAGTCCCTTCAACGAACTGTGTTCCGCCTACCCCCGTGACTTCGGGCAAAGCAGCGGGAAGCCCTACCGCCAGTCCCTGCGTGGCGTACGGCTCCCCTCCGTCGCACCCGGCCGACCCGGCATCCCCGGCAGCATTGACGATCGTGATGCCTTGCGCGTTGCCCTGCTGCGCGGCCGATTGCATGACGAACGGATCCGCGAGGATTGGAAAGAGAGCCTCGCAGCCCAGGTAGCTGCTGGTGATGATTTGCGCCATGTTCTGGTTGACCGCCGCGACAATCGCACCCAGGGCATCGTCTCCGTAGACGTAATAAATAGTCGCCTTGGGAGCGATGGCATTGGACCATTCGAGGTCCAGATTCACTTCAATTTGCGCCCCGTTGTAGCCAGGATCGTTTCCGTCGTAATTGACCATCGTAGGAGTACTGGCCGGAATGCCGTAGCGCTTCTGGAAGGACTGCAGATCGGACAACAGGAAATCCGACTCACCGACCACCGCGATGCTCGTGCCGGTGCCATCTGCTCCGCCTTGGGATAGCGGCGTGATGTCATAGATAGTCTCGAAATCCTGGGGAGCGAGGAAGTGGCTCCCGCCGGAATTGTAATCCGGGCCCAGCCGTGCCGTGGGTTTGAGCCGGAAATCGTTCAACCCGATGAATCCGCCGGCCACGTCCGCCAGGGCCTCCGGTACCGATGGCTCGGTCGAGTTCGAAAAGTGTTTTTGGCCGTTCACCTGAAACTGGTGGATGGACGTGTGCAGTGCCTTCGACACTTGCCCCGCCGTGCCCGTGAACGCGATCCAATTGCGGCCGCGCGCCAGTTCTTTGATCGTGAAGCCTTCCGACTGCAGCCACGCGGCGATCTTCGAATGGTCGCTGGTGGTGAGACCGAACCGGTCGCCGAATTGCTCCGGCGTGAGCCACTTATGAAACTGTGGAGAGGATGGATTCTGCTGGTCGGCGAGCAGCCGTTCAAGATCTGTCTGTTGGGCCGCGGACGGCTTGGTCATGAACAGTATGTACGGCATCCGCATGGCCGGATCCACGGGACCTTGATCGAATTGAGGCTTCGCTTGCGGTGACAGGTTTCCCGTTACCGCTCGAACCTGTCGTGCGTCCACCGGACCGATCACGCGATCCGCAGGCGCGGCTAGAGCCGCTCCGGCTGCACAGAGCAACCAGACGATCATCCTGTCAATGCCGCGTAGTCTTTGTATCACCAGACCCGATCGATGCATTAAAACTCCTCCTAAAACTGTGCCTTCTGGTACAAGTACAATTCTAACCTCGTATTCTCACAGTGAAACGGTCGCGGCAACCAGACACTTCCGGGCCGCGACCGTTAGAAACTGTGGAAAAATCGGTTTGCATCCCGGGAAGGAGCAGGCCAAGGGCCTGGCCAAAGGCCTACTCCACGATTGACTATTAGTAGCACAAGGCTTGCAAACAGTTGATTCTTCGTTGTGGAGTAGGCGTTTTCGCCTGCTCCCGGCGCTGGAGAGACTTCTGGCACCGGCGGATAAGCGCCACCCTGCCATCCGCAAGGGAGCGCACCGAGGTTCCCCCGGCCGCCGCATGTTATCGTCAATAAATACAGTGTCTTCACCGCTTGACGTCCGTCTGGAAAAATACGAGGGTCCGCTCGACCTGCTGCTGGATCTCATCCGCAGGCAGCAGATCGACATTCGCGATATCCCCATCGCCATGATCACCTCGCAGTACCTCTCGTATCTGGACAAGGCGCGCGAACTCGATATCGATCTGGGCGCGGAGTTCGTGTTCATGGCCGCAACTCTGATTCACATCAAGTCGAAGATGTTGTTGCCCAGCGATCCCGCGCTAGCCAAGCCCGGCGAAGCCGACGACGAAGATCCGCGAACCGAGCTGGTGAACAAACTGCTGGAGCACGAGCGGTTCAAGAACGCCGCCGAAATGCTGCAACAGAAGCGCATGGTGGAAGAGAACGTCTGGTCCAATCCCCAGATCAAGGAGTTCGTCTCCGAGGACGAAGATCCGGGCCTGGCGATCTCGCTGTTCGATCTGGTGAAGGCTTTCAACGAAGTGCTGGAGCGGGCTAAATCGCGTCCTACCTATGAGGTGGCGACAGAAGAGGTCAGCGTCGAGGACATGGTCAGGCATCTGCGGTCGCTTCTCCTGCAACTCAAGAAGGACAAGCCGCTGTTTATTATGCCGGTGATCGAAAGGCAGCGCACCAGGCGGGCGATGATTTGCCTGTTTCTGGCGGTGCTTGAGATGGTCAAACTGCATGCCGTCGAACTGGTTCAGCAGGAGCTTTTCGACGAGATCGCGCTCAAACGCGGAGAAGAATTCGACTCCGTTTTCAGCGGCGCACAGGCAGCTCCATCCATCGAAGAAGAATACAAGTAGTGGCAAGTCCCACGTATGCCTGAAAACGAAAACGATATGAACGATAGTGCTGCGAAGCACGATGTGAACGATGATCCTGCGAAGCACGATGTCAACGATGATCCTGCGAAGCACGATGTAGCGGAACCGGAAGCAGATCCCCCGGTCCACGAAGCCGTACCTGACCTCGAAGAACGGCAGGCTGAAGAGTTCGCGGACGAGATGCACGCTGAGCCGAAGAATATAGACGGCGAGCCCGGCGTCGCCACTCCGGAAGAGGAAGCCGCCGCGGAGGCTGTCGAATCGCTGTCGGCGGAAGAGATCCTGGCGCCCGATGCCGGCAAGGAGCAGCTCAAGTGGCCTGCCGAAGACGCCGAGTTGACGGCCATGTTGGAAGCGGTCATCTACATTACCGATGAGCCGCTGACGTTAGAGCAGATCTCCACCGCCCTGGAGCAGCCTCGCGAACGCATGAAGCGATTGCTCGACGACATGGTCGCGGAGTTTCAGAAGCCGCAACACGGGCTGGCTATCCGCGAAGTCGCCGGTGGGTACAAGATGGCGACCAAGCCGGAACATCACGATGCGGTCAGGCAATTCGTGAAAAGCCTCAAGCCTCCCATGAAGCTTTCGCTTCCGGCACTCGAGACGCTGGCAGTGATCGCCTACAAACAACCCGTCACCGCACCCGAGATCATGGAGATCCGCGGCGTGCAGGGCGCCGGTGTCTTGAAGACTCTGATCGAACGGAGACTGATCGCAGCGGCCGGCCGGAAGAACGTGATCGGCAAGCCGATTCTCTATAAGACGACGAAGGAATTCCTGGTCCAGTTCGGACTGAAGGATCTCTCGGAACTGCCGTCGGTAAAGGAGTTCGAAGAACTGGCGCGCTTCGCGACATCCGAGCCCGAGTCCGCCCCCGAGAGTGTCCCGGTTGAAGGGGGAACTCCAAAAGCTCCGGTTGAAAGTCAGGCCGAATCAGGAGGCGAAGCCGCAGCCGAACCCGCCAACAAGCCGGAAGAACCTCAGCCGGAATCCCCGCAGCCCGAACCTGCCGGCGAGCCGGTGGCGGAATAGCCATGGCCGAAGAACGCCTGCAAAAGATCATCGCGGCGGCTGGAGTTACATCACGCCGCAAGGCCGAGGAGTTGATCCAGGAAGGCCGCGTCATGGTTAATGGCTCGGTGATTACCGAACTGGGCTCCAAAGCCGACATCGAGCGGGACCACATCAAGGTCGACGGCCGGCTGTTGCATGCCACGACGCAGCACGTGTACCTGGCGTTGAACAAGCCGCGAAACTACGTGACCACGGTACACGACCCCCAACGCCGCCCCACGGTAATGGATCTGATCAAGGGCGTAAAAGTGCGTGTGTACCCAGTCGGACGGCTGGACTATGCCAGCGAGGGTCTCCTGCTGCTAACCAACGATGGGGAGCTCGCCAACGTCCTCACCTCCGCGAGGAGCCACGTTCCCAAGATTTACCTCGTCAAGGTGAACGGCATGCTTTCGAGCGACCAGGAGGAGCAGTTCCGCACCGGCATTCCACTCTCCGGACGCCGAACCGCGCCAGCGGGGCTGAGGCTGTCGCGCCGCGCCGAGAATCCCTGGTATGAGGTGAGGTTGATCGAGGGACGAACCAATCAGATCCGGAACATGTTCAGGCATTTCGGCCTGCTGGTCGAAAAACTGAAGCGGGTCCGGATCGGGCCGCTGGACCTGGGAACCCTCGAACCGGGTGAATTCCGCAGGCTCTCTCCGCGCGAAGTTGAAGAGTTTCGACGCCTGATCAAGTAAGCGCTACAATCGAATCAAAGGCGCCTATATGAAGCTCCTCGCTGCTTTCATTTTTTCCGCATCGCTCCTGGTCTTCACTGCCGCGGCACAGCACGGTTCACACTCCGGAGGCGGGCACGTTTCCGGAGGCGGCGGACATTCGTCCGGCTCGATTGGCGGGCATGGAGGGTATGTATATGGAGGCGGCTACGGTGGCAGCTATAACCGCGGACGAGCAGTTGTGGTTCCCTACGTTTACCCGGCGTTTGGATATGGCTACTACGCTGCGCCTGGTTATGGCTACGGCTCTGGGGATCCCGGTTATGGATATGCCGCACCTCCGCCGCCGGACAACAGTATGGACTACGGCCCGGGCGGCCAACCGGCTCCTCCTCCAGACGTGAATCAATATCAGGAACCAGTTCCACAGCCAGATAACAGCGGTCTTCAGATTTACCAGTCGCAGACTCCGTCTCCAGAGGAGCAGGCGATGAATGAAGGGCGCTATTACCTGATCGCCTATAAGGATCACTCTGTCTACACCGCCTTGGCGTATTGGATGGAGAATGGCGTGCTGAACTATGTGACGCCGCAGAGCGCGCACAACCAGATTTCGCTCAGTCTGGTAGATCTCGACCTGACTAAACAATTGAATGCCCGTCGAGGCTTGGCGTTCAATATCATCAACCGGTAGGCTGCTGCGCAGCCGGCAGACCACAAAAAACGATGGTCTGCCCTACGGGACTAGCTTCTATGGCTGTAACACTACTTTGATGCAGCCGTGCTCGTGCTTATCGAACGTCTTGTAGGCTTCCGCGGCGCAGTCTAAGCCGTACCTGTCGGTAATCACGAAGGACGGATCAATCTCACCCTTCTCGATACGATCGAGCAGCGGCTTCATATACCGATGGACGTTGGTTTGTCCCATGCGCAGAGTCAGACCTTTGGAGAACGCCGCACCCATCGGGAACTTGTCGATGAACCCGCCATACACACCGGGAACGGACAAATTTCCGCCTTTGCGGCACGCCTGAATCGCCTGGCGAAGCACGTGGGGCCGGTCGGTTTCGAGACGCACTGCCTGTTTGGCGTAATCGTAAAGGGCGTCCACGCTCGACCCGTGCGCTTCCATTCCTACGGCGTCAATGCAGCCGTCGGGTCCGCGGCCGCCGGTCATCTCTTTCAGTTCATCGACAACGTCGCCGCCGCCGAAGTTGAGAACGTCCGCCTTGCCCTGCGTCTTTGCCAGCTCGAGGCGCTCCGGAATATCGTCGATGGCGATCACCCGCTCCGCCCCCAGCAGGTACGCGCTCTTGATGGCGAATTGCCCAACCGGTCCGCAACCCCAGATGGCGACCGTGTCGCCGGGATGGATGTTACAATTCTCGGCGGCCATGTAACCCGTCGGGAAGATGTCTGAAAGAAAGAGTGCCTGCTCGTCGGTGATGCTTTCAGGCACCGGTTGGCATGCCGTGTCGGAGAACGGGACCCGGACGTATTGCGCCTGCCCGCCGGCATACCCGCCGAAAATGTGCGAATAGCCAAACAAGCCGGAAGGGCTGTAGCCATAAAGTTTCTCCGCAGCTTTGGCATTGGGGTTCGAGTTATCGCATAAGGACGTCAATCCGTGCTGGCAGAACCAGCAGCGCCCACAGGCGATGGTAAACGGCACCACCACCCTATCGCCCTTTTTCAAATTGGTCACTTCGGTCCCCACCTCGAGCACCTCACCCATGAATTCGTGGCCCAGAATGTCGCCAGGCTTCATCATGGGAATGTATCCGTGAAGCAGGTGCAAATCCGATCCGCAAATCGCGGTTAAGGTGGTCTTGATTATGGCATCGCGGGGATTGAGAATCTTCGGCTCGGGAACCGTCTCAACGCGGACGTCATTCTTGCCGTACCAGCAGAGAGCTTTCATTTTGTCCTCTTTGGCCTCTATAGCCCGTTCACATGTGAGAGCGATGGCGGATCGCTGGCCGGAAACGAAGCTTCCGAAGCATCGTGAACTTCCGCGGCCTGTTTCACCGCACTTTTCTTCGCCTGCTGCTCATGATCGTCGATACGTCCGGTCGGTTGTCCCTGGCTGGTGGGAATTTCCCCCGCTTCGAGGATGTTCTTGAGGCGATGCAGTTCCATCTCGATTTCCTCCGCGGGATCATTGCCAAAAAACTTAGCAACCATTGCGCCGATCTCGCCGGCCGGCGGATCGTACTGCAGGGAGACCGTTATCCGGGTTCCCCGCCCGGCGGTCGCATGCTCAAAGCGGACTGAACCGGCATTGTCTACCGATGCTCCCGGCAGAGAACGCCATGCCAGCAGTTCATTCGGAATCTCATTGATGATCTCGGCGTCCCACTCGACCTTCTGACCTGCCGGTCCTGCCACCAACCAGTGAGAATGCGTCTCGTCTGTTTTCGTAACGCACTGCACGTGCTTCATGAAGCGGGGCAGATTCTCCAGATTGCGCCAGAACGAGAAGACCGTCTCGCGGGTCGCGTTGATGGTGATACTGCGTTCGACGCGAATTCCTTTCTGATAGGAAATGGAGGCGTTAGCGCCCGGTTGTTGCGGTATGGTATTGACTCCCAGGGCACGGTAAAGATCGCAATATCCCGTCACCCCCCGTTTCACCAGGGCTGCTCCGGCAAGAGCCAGTCCCACCCCAGGGACGGAGTGATGTTTCAAACTCTCACGGATGCCATAGAATCCGAGCGCGCTGCCCGCGACGATCGAGGCAATCCGATCCAGGCTGTTTACGTTTTGAATATATCTGCGTTGTACGAGTTCCATGGGTCCGCCCTCCGTGGGGTGGGCTTGAGGCCACCCACCCCTTTCCTACGTCTCTACTGGCTGTTGCTGCCACCGGCTCTTCCAGTACGGGTACCGGATTCGCCAGTCTCGGCCGCAGCCCTCTCGTTGACCATCGATTCCGCGATCTCGGTCAAGTGCTCGTCGGTTTCCTTCTCTTCCTCCAGGGTCTCGCCGAGAAGCTGCACGGCATCCGTGCGCCCGAGAAGTTGCGCAAAGGCACGAGCCGAACCGTAGCCGGCCATTTCGTAGTGCTCCACTCGTTGGGCCGCTGCGATGAGACCGGCGTCGCGAACCAATCCAGGATCGGTCATGCTGATCATCTCGTCGCCTTCCTTGAGCAGTCCTTCCATGGCTTTACACTTCACTCCACCCGACTTTACTCCTATGGAGGAGAAGATGCTTTCGAGGCGATCCACGTGACCACGCGTCTGTTCGAGGTGGTCGTTGAAACCCTCCTGTAATTCTTGAGACGTGCTCGCTTTCGCCATCTTGGGGAGAGCTTTGATGATCTGTTTTTCCGCGTCGAACAGATCGCGGATTTCTTCGAGGAACAAATCTTCCATTGTTTTTACGTCTTTGGCCATAAATATTTCCTTGAGTTTATTTCTGCGCTGTCTCTGGTCAGTACCTCAAACGCGATCGCGATCCGGTTTATCCAGCCGGTCATCGCCGATATAGTCACCGGCATCGGAAATGTCACTATTCCAGTAGGGTTTCTGAGCAAAGTGGGAATGAATTGTCTGGGCCCACGCACCGTCACTCATATCGGGCCAGTGGGCTCTTTCGAATGCGGGGGCATCCAGCAACATTTGTTTCTCGATATCGAGCAGGAACTCGTGGTCGGCGGCACGAACGGTAAATAGCTCCCACGGAATCGCGCGGAGTTTATCGCCAATGCCGAGAAATCCCCCCATGGAGACGATGACATAGGCAATATGCCCCTCGGTGACATCCACCGCGAGATCATCTACCTTACCGAGATCTTCACCGGCAAAGTTGCCGACCCGCGAACCCTTCAAGGCGCTCGCTGCGAGGATACTTGACATGTCATGGTGGGAGCAGTCCGGTAGCCAGAGTACTAAAGGAAACAAGTATCGGCCTCCTTTGAATACCCGAAGGTTAGATTAAAAGGACTTAACGATTTTTGACCGGGATGTCGTGAGCCGGCTTTCGAAGTTCCCGGCGCAGTTGCAGTATTAATTGCATCACCTGACGCTCAATCGAGTCGCGGGAGTCACGGTAAACTTGTTCCGACTGGCCGATCGGGTCGCGCACGAGCCAGTTGCGAACCGGAGCGTCAATGGGCTCCGGCAGGTCATAACCGCTCATGTTGACGATCAAGTCGTAGGTTCCGGAGGCCGATGGATCGTACCGCTTGGGATACTGATTGCTGAGATCGACCCCGTTTTCGCGCATGCACTCGATGGTTTCGCGCACGATAATCTCCGTGGGAGCGAGACCGGAGCTGGTCGCGACCAGGACATCTTTACCGTACAGGTTGGCGAAGCCCTCAGCCATCTGGCTCCGGCAACAGTTTCCAATACAAACGAAGTGGACTTTCTTCACACCTTGCTCAAGAATAACTCGTGTACGCGGGAGTCGCTGGTGAGCTCGGGGTGAAAAGTGGAAATCAGGTGACGCCCGTCTTCGACCAGTACCGGGTCACCCTCGTATTCTGCCAGTACCCGGGCTTTCGGCCCGACTTCGCGAATAATAGGAGCCCGAATAAAGACGGCTTCGATCGAACCCGGCCGCGTCCGCCTGGCAAAACTGGGATCGGCATCGATCTTCACGACACGACTGTCTATCTGCCTTCCGTAGGCGTTCCGTTCAATCGCCAGGTCGACCAGGCCGAGGCTTTGCTGAGCCGGGTTGGAGACCCGGTTCGCCAGCAGGATCGCTCCGGCGCAGGTCCCGAAAATCGGCTTTTGGCGGCCGAAGTCGGCGAGCGGTTCGAGCAACTTCTCGGCATTGAGTAGCTTGAGCATGGTGGTACTTTCACCGCCTGGAATGATGAGGCCGTCGAGACCCTCGAGGTCGGCCGCGGTACGAACGTACACCACCTCGGCGCCGGCTCGTTCAAGTGCTTTGCCGTGGGCTTCGAAGTCGCCTTGGAGTGAGAGGACGCCTATCTTTTTCATAAATTCGCCAGAACCGCTGGCTTACGCGCGCGGCTCGGAAACGCGGCTAGCAAGTCGACGCAGGCCGTGGGCCTGGCCGTGGGCCTACTCCGTATAGCGGCAAGCCGCCGGAACGGCTGCTGCGCAGCCGGGCAGACCACAAAAAACGATGGTCTGCCTTACGGCGGGCCAAGGGCTACCAGCCGCGAGTCTGCATCAACTCGCCCTCTTGAATCTTCGAGATCTCGAGTCCGGGCATGCCGATGCCCAGTTCTTCGCTGGCTTCGAGCAGCTTGTAGGGATCCTGATAATAGGTTGCCGCTTTGACGATGGCGCGGGCGCGCAGTTCAGGATCGTTGGACTTGAAGATTCCGGAGCCGACGAAGACCGCTTCCGCGCCCAATTGCATCACCAGCGCGGCGTCAGCGGGAGTGGCGATTCCGCCGGCCGAAAAGTTGGGTACCGGCAGCTTTCCGTGTTCGGCGCAGTATTCGATCAGTTCGAGCGGCGCCCCATGCTTCTTGGATTCGTGCACCAGTTCTTCTTTCCCGAGCACCGTCAGCTGCTTCATCTCCTTGATGATGGTCCGGATGTGGCGAACTGCCTCGACCACGTTGCCCGAGCCGGCTTCTCCCTTGGTCCGGATCATGGCCGCACCTTCGGCAATGCGGCGCAGGGCTTCGCCCAGATTTCGGGCGCCGCAAACGAAGGGCACTTTGAAATCGTGCTTGGCGCAATGATGCTCTTCGTCGGCCGGGGTGAGAACTTCACTCTCGTCGATATAGTCGACGCCCAGGGCCTCCAGGATACGAGCTTCGGTGAAATGTCCGATCCGGCATTTGGCCATGACCGGAATGCTGACCGCCGACATGATCTCGCGGATCTTGCTGATGGGCGACATGCGGGCTACGCCGCCTTCCTTCCGGATGTCAGACGGCACGCGCTCCAGCGCCATGACGGCGGAAGCGCCGGCCTTTTCGGCGATAACGGCCTGTTCGGCATTCACGACGTCCATGATGACGCCGCCTTTGAGCATTTCGGCGAGTCCGACCTTGAGCCGGAATTGTTCATTGAGGTAGTTCATAAAATTTCTCCTGTTTTACAGCCCGTGCCGGCACCGGCCGGCTTTTCTTTAAACGAGAGCCGGCACTGGCTCTCGTTGACGGCGGTCCAGCGTTTCCAATTCGGAGGCGATGGCCCTGGCGAGGCGTGCGACCCCGCTGGTGATCGCTTCCGGCTTCAACCCGGCGAAACTCAGACGAAGAGCGTTATTATGCGGCCGCGACACGCCGAAATGTCGGCCGGGGATATAAGTGACACCTTCCCGATGGGCCTGCTGCAGCAGATCAAATGTGTCGATCCCGCCGGGCAGCTTTACCCACACATTCATGCCCCCTTCGGGTCTCGAGTACGTCACGCCTTCCGGCATGTACGTTTCCAAGGCAGACAGCAGAGCGGTCAAACGCTCGCGCCCGGTTTCGAGCATATGGGCCAGATGGCTAGCCAACCTTCCGGAGCGCGCGAACTCGAGCACCAGAGCCTGCGACAATTGGTCGCCATGGAGATCAGCCAATTGGCGAGCATCCATCAGGCGGGCGATCAATGGCCGGGGGCCGATCATCCAGCCGACCCGCAATCCGGGGAAAGCGACTTTGGAGAAACTGCGCAAGATTACCGAATCGCCGGTCTCGTCGAGTCTCTTTAACGCCGGCAAAGGCTCACCGGCATACCGGAGCTGGCTGTAGATGTCGTTCTCGATCAGCACCGCTCCCGCCCGCCGGACGGCTTCAGTGACAGACTCCCGCGTTTTCTCCGATAACGTTTCGCCGGTGGGGTTTTGGAAGGTCGGCGTCAGAATAACCGCCCGAACATTCCGACCTTGCAAAATCGAACCCAATCGCGCGGGATCGGCTCCCAACAGGTTCGCGCCGGCTTCCACAAAGAGGTTGCGGAGTCCGGGATAGACGGGATCTTCCACAACCACCGTGTCACCCGCGCGGATCAGGACCCGGCACAGGAGATCGAGAGCCTGCTGGCACCCATTTGTTATCAGAATATCATCGCCAGGACGGGCCAAGCCCTCTTCGCGAGCGCTGTCAAGAAGATAGCGACGCAACGGCTCGTGACCACCGGAAGAGCCAAGCTGCAGAATCGAGCTGAGTTCGGTGCTGGCGAGAACGGCTTCGGCACTCGACCGCAGGTCGGCGAGCGGGAAGAGATCTTCGGACGGGCGCGAGGCGGCAAAACTGATCACACTGTTACCCGTGAAATTGGGGACCCTCGGCGGAAAGGGGGGGCTTGACTCGAAAAATCGAACCCAATCCATCCCGGATGAAGTACGGGGAGGATGACCTGCAATGAAACTGCCCCGACCGACTTGACCGGTTATCAAGCCGTCAGCCTCCAGGACTTCATAAGCGGCCGAGACAGTGGTACGATTCAGGCCAAGTTGACCGGCCAAGTCACGAGTGGGCGGTAGACGATCGCCGGCGCAGAGGAGTCCGGTCCGGACGAGTTCTTGAATAAACGAAGCCAACTGGCGGTAGATGGGCGTCTCAGAGGCTGGGTCGAGATTTGGCCGGATATCCATCCAAATTGGATGATGCCATATTGGATGGGCTCTATGCAACCCTAGGAAAAAACATTTGGCCACGAATGAACACGAATGAACACGAATCAGAAAGGCCAAGAGCTCAGAGTTCGCCCGCTCCTTGCGATGGACGGCAGTGGTAGATGGCGGGATCGATATGGAAGCGCTCTTGGTATGCACTCTTCATTTCGCGCTGGAAGCGTTCGGCTGCGTCGGGGCGGACCAGGTTGACGGTGCAACCGCCAAATCCTCCTCCGGTCATGCGAGCCCCGTAGACTCCCGGGATCCCGATCGCGACATCGACCAGGAAGTCCAATTCGTCCGCACTGACCTCGTAGTCGTGCTGAAGGCTGCGATGCGACTCGACGAACAGCGCTCCCATGCGATCCAGATCGCCGCGTTCGGCGGCATGAGTCCAGAGGTCGACACGCAGATTCTCGCTGATCACGTGGCGGGCACGCGCCGCGATTACCCTGGGCATCTTTACCTGACCCAGTTGCGCGGGAGTCGCATCGCGCAGTGTCTCTACTTCAGGGAACTGCTGCCTGATGGCGTCGGCCGCCGTGGCACATTCATCGACGCGGTCGCGGTATGCCGACCCGCTAAGTTCGTGCTTGACCATGGTGTTGACCGCGTAGATGGCGACGCCGTCGGGAATGCCGACGGTTTCGTGCGTCAGGCTGCGGCAATCGAGCTTGAGGGCTTTGTGGTCCTCGCCGAACACCGAGATGTACTGGTCCATGATGCCGCAGGGATTGCCAACGAAATCGATTTCGGCGCGCTGGCAGAGTTGCGCCAATTTCAAGCGATCGAATGAACGGCCATTCAGCAGGGCCAGGGCTGAGGCAACTTCGAATGCCGCGGAACTGCTCAGTCCCGAACCTTCCGGCACTTCGCTGTGGACAAAGAACCGGCCGGGCTCGAGCGGAATGCCGGCCCGTACCAGTCCTTGCGCCACGCCGGCAAAGTAATCGCTCCAGTGATGGGCCGGTTGGAGATCGGCGATTTCCGTTGCGTCCCAGCTGCGCTCTTCGTTGCGTTCTTCGGAAAAGACGCGGATGCGGCCATCGTCCGCTTCCGCGCTCGCAATGTAGCACGCCATTGCGAGAGCGGTCGGCAAAACGAAGCCGAGGGTGTAATCGGTGTGCTCGCCGATCAGGTTGACGCGTCCGGGCGCGCGGAAAATCCGGCCATGTTCCGCTTGACCGAAATGGGCTGCAAACCTGGGTACGAGTTCGCCCGCTGTCATGAGCGGGCCCGTCGCGCCAGGAGCAGGAGAAGGCCGCCAAAGACCAGCATCACGACGCCGGCAAACAGGTTTACATTGGCTTGCTGCAAGGGCGCCTGATCGCCGCTCGCGAGGAGCCCCACGCCGGTCAGCATCGCGCCGGTCAGCACGAAGAAGAGTCCGGAAGGAAGCCGGAGATCGAGCATGTTATCGGAACCAGACATTTAGCACCACCAGTACGACCGCAACAATACAAGCTAAGACTACCGGCCGCCGGTACCAGGATACCCCTTCGTCCGTGGGCAGTTCGGTCAGACCATAGACCAGGCCGCGCAATTCCGCTTCGGGGCGAGGTTGGGTCATCAGGCTGACCAGGATAGTAACCAGGAAACAGGCGCTCCAGGCGAAGATAGCGATCCAGAAATTCTGCGCCATGCTGGATGGAAAGGTATGGAGGACCGCGATCAAGCCGCCCTTTCCCTCGGCGATGGTCAGAAGCCAGGTCAGCGCGGCTGCGAAGGTCCCGGAAATCAGGCCGAAAAACGCGCCGTTGGGGGTTGCGCGGCGCCAGAACATTCCCAGCAGAAACGTGGCGAAAAGGGGAGCGTTGACGAAGCTGAAGACCAGTTGCAGCACGTCCATGATGTTGTTGTAACTCGCGACCAGATAGGCGGCGCCGATGGAGAGAATAATCCCCCCGACAGTGGTGACCCGGCCGACCGTGAAATAGTGCCGATCGGTCTGTCCGGGCCGGATGTAGCTTTGGTAGATGTCGAAGGTGAAGACGGTGTTGAACGCAGTGACGTTGCCGGCCATCCCGGACATGAACGACGCCATCAGCGCGGTCAGGCCCACGCCGAGCATTCCAGAAGGATAGAACTGGGCCATCAGCGTGGTCATGGTCTGGGTGTAGTCGTAGCCGCCGCCGGCCTTGAGGGGCAGGGAGTACCCGATGTGCATATTCATCAGCGACAGGGCGGCAATGCCTGGAACGATGACAATAAACGGGATCATCATTTTAGGAAACGCGGCGATCAGCGGGGTGCGGCGGGCGCCGAGCATGGAGTCCGACGCCAGGGCGCATTGAATCACCAGGAAGTCGGTACACCAGTAGCCGAACGACAGCACGAAGCCGAGGCCGGCAATCAGCCCGAAAGATTCAACGCCCATGGGATTTTCGGATGCGGACCCGACGTACTTCCAGGTGTGCGTCATCACCTCAGGGACGCGGGAGGCCATGCCTGCCCACCCGCCGGCCCGCATGACCGCCATGATGGCCAGCGGCGTGAATCCCAAAATGATCAGGAAGAACTGTAAAACCTCGTTGTAAATGGCGCCGGTCAGGCCACTCAGCAAGGTGTAGGTCAAGACGATCGCCGCCGAGAGCAATACCGACGCGGTGAAATTCCAACCGAGCACAAGCTGGAACAGCAAGCCCAAGGCATACATTGAAACGCCCGAGGAAAAGACTGTCATGAACGCGAAAGTGATGGCATTCAGCCCGCGCGTTTTCTCGTCGAAGCGCAGCTTGAGATATTCCGGCACCGATCTGGCGCGGCTGCCGTAGTAGAAGGGCATCATGAAGACGCCGACGAAGATCATCGCGGGCACGGCGCCAATCCAGTAGAAGTGCGCCGTCATGATGCCGTACTTTGCGCCCGAGGCGCACATACCAATTACTTCCTGCGCGCCCATATTGGCCGACAGGAAGGCGAGTCCGGTGATCCACACCGGCACTTTGCGGCCGGAGGTGAGGAAATCGCCGGCCGTGGTCGCATGCTTCCGAAGACGCCATCCAATCCCGATGACGAAGAGGAAGTACAGCGCCAGGATGCAGTAGTCAATCAGTTGGAGTTTCAAGACCACTACATTATATTGAGAAGGCGTTGGAGGGCATGCAGGAGAACATTGGGCCCCGAATGAACACCAATGAACACGAATTAAGGATAGAGCAAGCTGACGTTCGCTATTCGCTAGAACCTGATGCCCACCAGGAATTCGGCCTGGTTCAATTCTGAAATCCCTTCAAATTCGGTGGTGAACTGGCGAGTGTAGCGAATCTCTGGGGAGATCTTGACGAACGGAGCCTTGATATCCGCGCCGACGCCGAGTACCAGGCCGGCGCCTGTGGTCTTGACGATTGCGCCCGGCTGGTTCGGCAGGAGCGCTGCGGCTTGTTCGAGGTTCATCAGGTGGTCAAACGAGAGTCCCCCTTCCGCGTAGGGCTTGACCAGCGGCAATCTGCCGACATGATAGGCCAGCAGGACCGGGAAGCGCCATTGGGATCCCGAGACGTTCGTCGTGGTCACAGCAGTAGCGATCTGGTAAGACACCGGACGGTACAGCGCGTCAATTTCGACGCGAAACCCGGCGGGCAGGTTTACTTGAAAGGACGGGCCGAGGGTAAGAAGATTGCTGTTCTTGAGATAGTTGATGCCGGCGATGGTGGTGGTCTCGGTGACATCGGTCAGCGGTGTACCGATGAGCAAACCGTACGAGAAGATTTCCCCGCACGCAGGTATCGTCAAGAATAAGGCCAGAAGTAGCGAGCGCATGCTACTCCCCTATGACGTGCAGCACCAAAGTCCGGTTATGCGGAATTTTCCGGTGTTCAAAAACGTAAATACCCTGCCATGTGCCGAGCGACATATGCTTGTTTTCTACCGGAATGGTCAGCTGCGTCTGGGTGAGCGCCGAACGGATGTGCGAAGTCATATCGTCGGCGCCCTCGAGGGTGTGCCGGTACCATCTCTCATCCTCGCGGACCATGCGCTCGAAAAATTCATTGAGATCGAGCACCACGTCCGGATCGGCGTTCTCCTGAATGGTGAGCGACGCCGAGGTGTGCTGGATAAAAATGGTCAGGATGCCGGTCGTGATTTCCTGCGAGCGGAGCCACGCGGCAATCTGGCTAGTGCAGTTGTATAGTCCCTTGCCGCGAGTCGCGACCGTGATGTGGCGGGTAGCCTGTTTCACGTGGCGTTATTCAACCGTCACGCTCTTGGCCAGATTGCGCGGCTGGTCGACGTCGCAGCCGCGTCGCACCGCGATGTGATACGCCAGCAGTTGCAGCGGCACAATCTCGAGGATGGGCAGCAGAAGCTCGCTCGACGGCGGAATCATGATGCTATGGTCCGCGATGCTGGCCGCTTCCTCGTCCCCTTCGTTGACGAGAGCGATGACCACGCCTTCACGCGCCCGCACTTCCTGAATGTTGGAGACGGTCTTCTCGTAGAGAATGCGGCTGTTGGGGTCGGAGCGGTCGTGAGTTGCCAGCACCACCACCGGCAGCTTTTCATCAATGAGTGCGTTGGGGCCGTGCTTCATCTCCCCGGCGGGATATCCCTCGGCGTGAATGTAGGAGATTTCTTTCAACTTCAGTGCGCCTTCGAGCGCGATAGGGAAATGCACACCGCGGCCAAGGAACAGGAAATCGGTGGCGCGGAACAGCTTGCGCGCCAGTTCTTCGTAGTGCGGGTCGTGAGAGAGCACGGTTTCCAGCTTGCCCGGGAGGCGCAGAAGCTCCTGCACCAGGCAGCGCGACGTGGCTTCATCGAGTGTTTCGCGGACCTGTCCAAGATACATGGCGAGAATGAACAGGGCAGTCAACTGGCTGGTAAAGGCTTTCGTGGAAGCGACGCCGATCTCGGGTCCGGCATGCGTATAGATGGTGCCTGAAGCTTCGCGCGTGATCATGGACCCGACCACGTTGCAGATGGAGAGCGTCTTCGAGCCTTTGGATTTGGCTTCGCGCTGCGCTGCAATGGTATCGGCGGTTTCGCCAGACTGAGAGATTACGATGGTCAGGATTTCGTCGCTGACGATGGGATCGCGATAACGGAATTCGCTGCCGTAATCCACTTCGACCGGCATGCGGGCCAGCTTTTCGATCATGAATTTGCCGGCCAGCGCGGCGTGCCAACTGGTGCCGCAGGCCACGATTCTGATTTGCCGGAATTCCTTGAACTTTCGCGGCGAGATATCCATCTCGTCGAGGAAAATGCGTCCGGTCTCCTGGCCGACGCGCCCCAGCGTAGTATCTTTGACAGCCCGCGGCTGCTCATGGATTTCCTTGAGCATGAAGTGCTTGTAGCCGCCTTTTTCGGCCATGATGGGATCCCAGAGCACATGCGAGACCTGGCGCTTCACCGGACGTCCCAGGAAGTCGCTCAGACGGACACCTTCGGGCGTCAGCACAGCCATGTCGCCGTCGGCGAGGAAGAACATGTCGCGGGTATGGCTCAGGATCGCAGGGACATCCGAAGCCACGAAATACTCCCCATCGCCGAGCCCGATAACTACGGGGGGTCCGGAACGCGCAGCCACGATCTTGTTGGGATCGAGGCGCGACAAGACCGCCATGGCGAAGACTCCAGTGAGCTCTTTGACCGCTTCCCGGACGGCCTCCTCGAGGTTGCCTTTGAAATGCGTCTCGACGAGATGGGCGATGACCTCGGTATCCGTTTCGGTTTTGAAAACGTGGCCGTCACTGAGAAGGCGCGCTTTCAGGGAGAGATAGTTCTCGACGATTCCGTTGTGGACCACCACGATGTCACCGGTGCAATCGCGGTGGGGATGAGCATTTTCTTCGGTCGGACGGCCATGCGTGGCCCAGCGAGTATGGCCGATTCCGCAGAAGCCCTCGACAGGGTCCATCCGGATGACTTCCTCGAGGTTCCGCAATTTGCCGGAAGCGCGGCGGACCGAGAGAGGCAGATCTCCGCTCGAGACGGCCAGACCGGCCGAATCATAGCCGCGGTATTCGAGCCGTTTCAGGCCTTCCAAAATGATCGGGACAGCTTTGCGGTCCCCGACATACCCGACGATTCCACACATAGATCCATTCTAGAGGCAGGCGCAAAGCGGATGCGCAACGAACGGATTGTCTGAATGGCCGAAACGCCGGCTGGTACTGGCAGTCCTAAAACGAGGCGGCTTCCCTGGAAAGGCCTAATGGCAGCCTGTGGCAGAAGTCGACGCCGGCCAAAGGCCTACTCCGTATAGCGGCAAGCCGCAAGTGCAACAGAGTTTTACACGCGTCGCTCCGCGCCGCGAGCAGGCCAAAGGCCTACGCCACGATTCTTCGCGGGCCGCGAAGACTTTGACTACAAGGCTTGCAAACAGTTGATTCTTCGTTGTGAAGTCGGCGTTTTCGCCTGCTCTCGCGCGTTCGAGAAACTTCAGGCGCGACCGTGATGACATACCACGGTCCTGGCTTTGGCGATGCTGCGGCCCGCGCCGTCCAGCGACGTGGGCATGATCGTGCAAAAGCGGTTTTGCACATTTACAGACAGGTTCTTACCCCTTTTGACCAAGCAGGTAGTTTATACCCGCTTGCGAGGGAGTTATACGTCCAGGTTCTTCACATCCAGCGCGTTCTCTTCGATAAATCTGCGGCGGCTCTCGACGTCTTCGCCCATGAGCGTGGTGAAGATTTCGTCGCTGCCCGCGAGATCCATCAGGTCGACGCGCAGGAGTGTGCGTTTGTCCGGATTCATGGTGGTGTCGGCGAGTTGCTCGGCATTCATTTCGCCCAGCCCTTTGTAACGCTGCACGGAGGCGTCACGTTTGCCTTCTAGCTTGACTTGCGCGAGCAAGCCTTGCCAGCTCGGCTGGGTGTCGCGATTGTCGTTCTTTAGAATGGTGAACGGCGGATGATTGAACTTGCTGGCAGTCCGGGAGAGGCTGCGCAGCCAAGGCCGAGGGCGCGGGTGCCCGGTTGCGAAGACGCTCCGTCCGCGTCAAAGAATAGGTCGGAGACGCATGCTGTCAGCTCGCGATCCTTGCGCAGCGGATCTGAACGTTCGCGGAGTCCGCTCTCGCCGGGCCGATCCGGACCTCAATACTGATTGACTCGTCGAATGGGAGAGTGAACTGATATATTTGATCGGCGAATTCTTCCGTCTTGACCCCATGCGTGTCCTCATTCGTTCCGACAGGCATTTTGAGGTGATCGCGCAGCTTAGTCATACTGACGCCGTTAGGCATTTCCCGACCCTTTTCCCAGCGATTCAGCGACGTTCTTTGAACCCCCATAATTTTGGCAGCTCGGGTCTGCGTCAAGCCCCGAAGCTTCCGATACTTTCTTATCCGTAGCCCCATGGCGAGATGCGGCACTGGATTTGATTGGTCAGTCATCTGCCACGAGCCGAAGACGTAAGTACAGTTTACTATACTGTAGTACAGTTTACTGTACAATATTTCGCTTGATTTTCGCTACAATAGTATAGTATACTGTACTTTATGAGAGAGCGGAATTCTATGGAACGTAGAAATGCGTCTGCCGTCAAGCGTATCTGTAGTAAACTCTTACCGGTACCATCGCTCTAGTCGGGGGTAGCGCTTATGGAACGAATCAAGTTGACGGCGGAGCAGTTCTTCAAAGGGCTACTTGCTGCTGTGCGCGTTCGAACAGAGAGAATTGAGGGTGAACAAACCGACGTCCACCGGGCCTTCCGACGAGTGCTGAAAGAGGTCTCGGGCGCAAACGTTCTAGATGTCGACTTGTTCGACGTTGATTATGACCCGCTTTACGGGCAAAGCGGCTGGTTCGATCGGGCTCTGACGACGGCTCAGCGGGATTCAATCCTGAGCTTTGCTAATCCCCGGTACAACAAGATCTTCATCAGGTACGGGGAGGAAGAGAGCAGGACCATTCTTGACGCCATTGGTGCGCGACCCGAGTTTGACAGGCTGGCAACGGTTTTTATAAGTTCCCTAGAGAAGCCGTCAACTAGGGGTAACAGTTTGTAAAACAGGTGAACCCTCGCAGACTGTTTCCCAACCTACCCGAAGCCCTCGCCTCTCTCAGCGCAAAGCTGCAAACCGGATTTCGTGACGATTTGGAGAACTACGTTGCTCGCCTGCGGCGGCATCGAGGCGAGCGATCAGCCAAAATAATCCATGATCCGGTTTGGCATACGATACGGCTCGAACCGTACGAGATTATTGTCCTCGATTCGCCACTTGTCCAACGACTTCGCCGGATCGGCCAATTGGGGCTGGCGTCATATGTCTTCCCTGGTGCCAACTACTCTCGGTTCGAACACAGTATTGGCGCGTTACACCAAGCTCAACGTTTGGTCGAATCAATAAAGCGAAATGCCAGATCATACGCGGCAAAGAAGCACCTACCTCGGCATGACCCAATCTCGGCGAGTGACGAAGTTTTACTCCGCTTGACGGCGTTGATGCACGACGTCGGACATGGTTTCTTGAGTCATGTATCGGAAAGGGCGCTTGACCGGCTGCCGACGATTGATGGAAAGCACACGATACGTGAGCTTCGATCGCAAGCGAAGAAGTTCTTTGGGGCCTTGAATCCGCCGGCAATCGGAGAAGTCCTCTCGGGGTTGCTCATCCTACTTCCCGAATGGCAAGAAGTCTTGTCTGTCGCCCAGATCCCGTTCTGGTCTGACGCTCAGGACCTGAGTCTTCGAATGGCCCAACTCATTTGCGGCGGACGGGATCCAAGGCGACCGTTCTTGTCGGAGATTATATCCGGTCCGCTCGATGTCGACAAACTCGATTACATTCCGCGCGACTGCTACATGGCGGGCGTACCGATGCCCGTAGACGTTGATCGGCTGATGGAAAAGATACAAGTGGTAACCGTTCCTGCTGACCGCGTGCCGGCCGCTGATGACTATGCCGAGGAAACCGGGATCGACCCTTCGGACACCGTAGAGGTCCTAACGGTACAGACTGCGGGCTCTAGAGCCTTCGAAGAGTTGGTGCTGAGCAGGTTCCTACTTTACGAGAAGCTCTACTATCACCAGAAGATTCGAGCTCTGGAAGGAGCGGTTGTCAACGCCCTTGAGATACTCGCTTTGGAGCACCCCGCCTTCAAGGAGATCTCCACATACCTGCGGCTGAGCGACGACGAGTTCCTGCTTCAGCATTGGCCTCCCACCGATGCCCGGTCGTCGCGCATGTCTGTCGCAAGAAGGATAATCAGCGACGTCGTAGATCGCAACACTTTCGTGCGCTGTTATGCCTTTGGGCCGAGTCTGGTCAAAGACCTGGATCAAGATTCAGAGGAGTTCAGGAGGAAGTGGGACTCATTGATCCCAAAGATCTCGGCAAGCCGCAGGCAGGAATTCGCTGACTTCAGGGCACGGGTCGCGGAGAGAGCGCGTCAGTTTCTTCGTTGGACTGGCCAGTTACCGCTCGCCGACGCCTTGGCCGACGACCTCATCGTGATTGACCTGCCCCCTGTACAGGGGATCGCGGAGAAGACCAAGTTCTGCGTCGGAGATGAGCAACTTGGTGTGCAGTTGTACGGGCAAAGGTTTCGGGTCGAGCGTTGGGCGGAAGCCTATGAGAACCAACATACTCTTGGTTACGTTTATACCTCCCCGGATTTTGCCGTTCCAGTACATTTTGCAGTTCGTGATCTCATTTGGTCAGAGAATGGACTCAGCTTCGACGACGGCTCGTGGACCCGCACAAAACTCGACATGGCGGCTCTCAAGGAGTTCTCAGCCGAAATCCGAGAGAAGGTACCAGCGCACCCTGTCTTCGCGGAACCGCAGTTGATAGTGGAGCGGCGCGCTTTTCTGCAGAGACACGAACGTAAGCTGGGGATCATTGCCAAATTCGACAGTTTGATCAGCGAAGTTGTGGAACGCTGCAAGACGTTTGAATCCTACGAAGGAACGCGAGTTGGTGCCGGGACAGCGCGCGATTGGTTGCTACAGTTCGGCGACGAAGAGATACCGCTTGCTATCAAGGTTCTGCAAAGCCTCAGGTTTTGGGGTCGCGCAGCGTTGAGCGACGCCCTTGCTTTTTCCGTCGATAGCCGGTTGCGTGAGAATTTTCAAGCCTTGGCGTTCGGCGCGCCAACGGCTAGCGCTCACCATCTCGCGTACCTTTGGGACGATGTTAAGGCTAAGCTACAGAGGGACTTCAGAATAATCGCCGCAGGGAGCGACATCAAGGACGACATTCCGCTCGTAATCTACGACGATAATGTCGGCTCCGGGGGTCAAGCGGGTGCCATTCTCTCCCAATGGTTTGGAGTTGTGGACTCTGGGTCTGACCTCGATGAGAAGCATGTCGCTGCCCTTCCAGAGCCTGTCAAGGAAAAACTCAGCCAAATTCCAGTCCTTCTGGTCTTCGCAACTGGTTTCCGGTCCGGCTTAGACAAGATTATCGCGCGGGCAAAGGCTCTTACGCAGAACCCCAACATCGCAGGCCTCATTATCGATCCCGGCGACCTTAGCTGTTTCAGGCCCGCTTCGCGCGTCTTCACCGAGCCACAGGAGGCAAACAGGGCTAGAGACGCCTTCTCGCGGGCAGGGAAGATCGCAATCCAGCAGAAGGCTCTGGAAAAGAGTTGGTCACCCGAAAAAATAGCTGATCGCATCCTCGGCTATGGAA
The DNA here is from genome assembly GCA_963747535.1 of Terriglobia bacterium. GTDB lineage: Bacteria > Acidobacteriota > Terriglobia > Bryobacterales > Bryobacteraceae > CAVVFX01. Next base: position 646,432 of record CAVVFX010000017.1, on the reverse strand, counting down.
ATTCCGGCGGTCTCACAGTGTTTTACTACAATGTACCCACGACCACGATTACCGCCCTCTGGAGCACTTCACGGTCTAGGGGAGGGGACTGGACAGCGCTCTTCCCTAGGCGACCGCGATTGGGCTGAACAAGCTTAACATTCCCGCACAGAGGCGTGGCCGGATTGGCTCATGTCCCGCCCGCTTTTCAGGCGTCGTAGGGCGCTTTCCCCCCGCCCAGACTTATACGTCCAGGTTTTTCACATCCAGCGCGTTCTCTTCGATAAACTTGCGGCGGCTCTCGACGTCTTCGCCCATCAGCGTGGTGAAGATTTCGTCGCTGCCCGCGAGGTCCATCAGGTCGACTCGCAGGAGTGTTCGTTTGTCCGGATTCATGGTAGTGTCGGCGAGTTGCTCGGCATTCATTTCGCCCAGCCCTTTGTAACGCTGGACGGAGGCGTCACGTTTGCCTTCGAGCTTGACCTGCGCGAGCAGCCCTTGCCAGCTCGGCTGGGTGTCGCGATTGTCGTTCTTTAGAATGGTGAACGGCGGATGATTGAACTTGCTGGCGGTCCGGGAAAGGCTGCGCAGCTTGCGATATTCCGGGGTTAACGACAACTCGACGTTGATACGCCGCTCGGCGTTAGTCGAGTCGTGATAGTAAACCGTCCAGGCTGAGTGCTCTTCATCGGCGCGGATTTCCGCGTCCACTTTGGCCTCCTTCAGTCGGGCAGCCAATTTTTCCAGGTTCGCCTTGTCGGCGAAGTCGGCCTTGGTGTCGACCTGCAGAGAGGAATCTGTCAAGACCTCGACAACGCGCGAATCGCGCAAACGGCGCTCCATCCGCAGAGTCATGTGCTCGAGCTCGTCGAGCGTCATCAGGAAGCTGCGAAGCTCGCCGCCCTCCACCTTGGCGCCAGGCTGGCCGTTGGGAGCCGTCTCGATGCTCAGGCTTTCGGTCGCGCGCCGCATGATCTCGCGCGTGAATTCCTTTTCGTCTTTGATGTACTTTTCGCTTTTGCCCTTCTTGATGCGATAGAGCGGCGGCTGCGCGATGAAAATCTTACCGCGCTCGATCAGCTCGGTCATGTGGCGGAAGAAGAACGTGAGCAGCAGCGTGCGGATATGCGAACCGTCGACGTCGGCGTCGGTCATGATGATGATCTTGCCGTAGCGCAGCTTCGCGGAATCGAAATCGTCTTTGCCGATGCCGGTGCCCATCGCGGTAATGAGAGCCCGAATTTCTTCGTGGCCCAGCATCTTGTCGTAGCGCGCTTTCTCGACGTTGAGAATCTTCCCCTTGAGGGGTAGGATCGCCTGGAAACGGCGGTCCCGGCCCTGTTTGGCAGTACCGCCGGCCGACTCACCCTCGACCAGAAAAAGCTCGCAACGATCCGGGTCCTTCTCCTGGCAATCGGCCAGCTTCCCGGGTAGTCCGCCGGAATCCAGCGCCCCTTTTCTGCGCGTCAGATCGCGAGCCTTGCGGGCCGCCTCGCGCGCGCGCGCCGCATCGATCGCCTTACCGACGATCCGCTTCATCACCGCCGGATTCTTATCGAAATACTCGGTCAGTTTATCGTTGACGAACTTGGTAACGTCGCCCTGGATGTCGCTGTTGAGCTTGCCTTTCGTCTGTCCTTCGAACTGCGGCTGCGGGATCTTGATGCTGATCACGGCGGTTAGGCCCTCGCGCACGTCGTCGCCGGTCAGGTTCTCCTGCTTGTCTTTAAACATACCGGCCGACTGCCCGAACGCGTTGATGGTGCGCGTCAGGGCGCTGCGGAAGCCGCTAAGATGCGTCCCGCCGTCGACTGTATTGATGTTATTGGCAAAGCTGAACACGATTTCCGAATAGGCGTCGTTGTATTGCAGAGCGACTTCCATCGTGAGGGTTCCACCATTGGGAAGTTCCTTCTGCTCTTCGAAGTGAATCGGTTTCTCGTGCAGTACGGACTTGCCCTTGTTGAGATCCTTGATGAATTCAGCCACGCCGCCCTGATAGAAATACTCGTGCGACTTGGGTGGATCTTCACGCTCGTCGAGGAGTGTGATTTTGAGACCTTTGTTGAGAAAAGCCAACTGGCGGAACCGCTGGGCCAAAGTGTCGAAATTGAACTTGGTCGACATCATGATGGTCGGGTCGGGATGGAACGTGATGCGGGTTCCGGTCTTCTTTCCAGCTTTACCTTCCCGCTTTAGCGGAGCCTTGGGAATCGCACAGGAGTACTCCTGAACCCAGGTATAGCCTTCCCGCCAGATCTCGAGTTCCAGCCGGTCAGACAGCGCATTCACGCAAGTCACGCCGACCCCGTGGAGTCCACCAGAGACTTTGTAGCTCTTGGAATTAAATTTGCCGCCCCCATGCAATTTCGTCATGACGACCTGGGCCGCCGAAACGCCCTCGACTTCATGCATGTCCACCGGAATGCCGCGGCCGTTATCGGTCACCGTGACGGAGTCGTCAATGTGAATAACAACATTAACCTCGTCGGCAAATCCTGCCATTGCCTCGTCGACCGAATTGTCGACAACCTCGTAAACCAGATGATGCAATCCGCTCTCTCCGGTCGAGCCGATGTACATCGCGGGTCGCAACCGGACCGCATCGATACCTTCGAGAACCGTGATACTAGTCGAATCGTAAACTTCGGGGGACTGGGAGACTTCGTTTGCCAAACTATTTTCTTCTTTCTGAACTTCGTATTGCACGAGTTCGACTCCGGGAATAAGATCCCGGGCTATCGAGTTAACCTGGTCGGAATACTCATTTTCGATCCGGCGCAGGGTTTCGGGATCCGGCACGGCGACGAATAAAATCCGCCCGTCGATGCGGCCAAATCGGGTGTTGCGAAACCACCTGTTAAAACTCTCCGCGTCGACTACCGTCTGCAGTTTCTTCTTGACCAAGTCCCACATGATCTCGTAAAACACAGGCTTCAGCCTGTTCCTTGCTCAAATCAAATGCGCTCAAATCAGATGCGCATAGGCATTACGACATAGCGATACTTGTCTTTCAACACTTCAGCCGAAGGCTGCAACTCACCCGCGCTCTTCTGATCCTTCAATGCGAAGGCCACACGATCCTGCGGTATCGCCCGCAGGAAGTCGAGCAGATAAGTGGCGTTGAAGCCGATTTCGAGTTCCGGACCGTGATATTCCGTGGGTACGCTTTCTTCGCTCTCGCCGGTCTCGACTGACGAGGAGAACACGCGGACTTCACCCTCTGCAAACTGCACCCGGATCGCTTTGGATCTTTCGTCGGCGAACTGCGCCACACGTTCGATCGCAGCCTTGATTTCAGCCTTGTCCAAGGTAGCGATATGGGTGTTGTCAGCCGGCAGCACACGTTCGTAGTCCGGAAAATTACCACTGAGTTTGCGCGTGATCAACAACCGGCTGCCAAACTGAAAGAACAAGTGGTTGTCATCGCCAGAAAATGAGATTTTGGCCTCAGGCGGCGCCTCATCCGCGAGTTTGACGATTTCGCCCATCGCCTTACGCGGAATCAAGGCCCTGAACGACCGCTGATTCTCTCCTTCCACCTCCACAAATGCCAGGCGATGGCCGTCGGTGGCAACCATAACCATGCCGTCTTCCTTGAGCAGCAATAGGGCGCCGTTGAGCGTGAAGCGCGACTCTTCCATGGAAATCGCGAAGACCGTCCGCGAGATCATGGATGCCAGTTGCCGCGACGGAATCTCGGTGATCGCTTCGGGCATTACCGGCAATTCCGGATAGCTTTCGCGAGACATGCCGGCAATCTTCGTCTTCGAGCGCCCCGCCGTAATGCTGGCCCAATGGTTTTCCAAAATCTTGATGTTGATGTCGCCGTCCGGCAGCAAACGGACGTAGTCAAGCAGTTTACGCGCTGGAATTGTACCTGCGCCCTCTTTCTTGACTCGCGCCGGGCATTCGGCGCGGATTCCCAACTCCAGATCGGTCGCGGTGAGAGTGAGCCGGTCACCGCTCGCCTCCAGAAGTATGTTAGAGAGAATCGGGATGGTGGTCCGCTTCTCTACGACGCCCTGGGATAGCCCCAGTTCACGTGCCAGATCGGCCTTGCTTACAGTCAGTTCCATTTGTCGAGAACTTTACTCCTCACCTGGTGCCACTGGTCGTTCCTGGCCAGTGTTGCACTTGTCGCACTCGTTGCTGCGTCGCGCTGCTACTACTTCGTAACTCACCAATATAGATCTAAAGAATAACCCGTATTGATGGGTCCTGTCGAAATGTTGAAGACTACCTAAATTATACCAAAACAAGACACTTTCCGCTTCACTTCCTTGTGGAAAACCGGTGCGCGGAATGAGCAAAACAAAAGCTGTCAACCAACTTACACAGATGCCCACAGCGCCTGCAGGGGTGGGTCTGTTGAAATCGGCGGTAAGTCATTGTAATGTGTCGATTAGACTGTTGATGGTCTTGTTGAGTTCGGAGTCGGACTGGCGCAGTTCCTCGATTTTGCGAATCGAGTGAATCACGGTCGTATGGTGCTTGTTGCCGAACGCCCGGCCAATTTCCGGCAGCGAGGCCTGAGTCAACTCTTTCACCAGGTACATGGCGACTTGCCGCGGCCGCACGATGTCCTTGGCGTTGCTCTTTTCCTTCAGCTGCGACTGCTTGATATTGAACTTGTCAGCCGTACTCTTTTGAATCGAATCGATGGTGATCCGCCGCTCCTGCTCATGGAGCATGTGCTTGAGCGCCTGCTGGGCCATGGGCATGGTAATCGGGGCGCCGGTCAGCGATGAGTATGCGATCAGCTTGATCAGCGCGCCTTCGAGTTCCCGGATGTTCGAACGGCTCTTGGTGGCCATGAACGTCCGGACGTCCTCCGGGAGCTTCACTCCGTCGAGTTCCGCTTTCTTGTCGAGAATAGCCATCTTGGTTTCAAGATCGGGCGGCTGGATATCGGCGAGCAAGCCCCATTCGAAACGCGATCGGAGCCGCTCCACCAGGCCGGGAATACCCTTCGGCGGGGAGTCGCAGGAGATGACGATCTGTTTCTGCGCGTCGTGGAGTTCGTTGAATGTATGGAAGAACTCTTCCTGTGTACGCTCTTTGTTTCCAATGATCTGGATATCGTCAATCAGCAGGACATCCGCCGAGCGGTAGCGGGCACGAAGCTGATGCATGCGCTCCAGACGGATCCCCGTCACCACTTCATTGGTGAATCGCTCCGCTGACGTATACAGCACTCGTATCTTGCCCTGGCTGATCAGTTCGCGCCCGATGGCGTGCATCAGGTGGGTCTTCCCCATCCCGGTCGCGCCATAGATGAACAGCGGATTGTAGGACCGTGAGGGATTGGCCGCCACGGAACGAGCCGCGGCGTGCGCAAACTGGTTGGATGATCCAACGACAAAGGTCTCGAACGTGAACCGCGGGTTCAGATTCGATTCCGGTTCGTCCTGACCGGAACTTGTTCGCGGGTCGGCTTGCAACTGCAACATCGTAGCGAAACGACTCTCTTCCTTTTGAATCTCGTACTGCACCTGCTCAATTCCCACGCCCAGATCGCGGGCCACTGACTGGACCAGATCCGAATACTCGCTTTCCAACCACAATAACGTTTGCCGATCGGGAACCTCTACATGCAGAGTATTCCGGTCGACCTGCGAAAAGTGCGTCCGGCCGAACCAGTTATGGAAACTCTCGGCGCTTAGCACCAGCTGTAACTGTTGTTTGATCAGATCCCAAGGATTCGTCATGGCAAAAACACTGATCACCGTCTTATGAGCACACAAATCCCCGGAGGTTCCCGCTCAAGGAATCCCGGTACCGCGGTTGGCCGCTGTTGGGGGAGGCCAAAACGTTGTCAAGTTTTGGTGAAAACTGCGAGTCGGTCGAGCAGCAGAAGGTAGTCTAACATAATTGAAGTGCCTGTAATCAAGATTATAAGCCTCTTGTAATCAAAAATTTACAGTTGGCATTCGAGTGCTATTGACAGGAAGGCGCGAAAAGGGGAAACTGGATGGTTTCGAGAGTGCGGGAGTAACTCAGCTGGTAGAGTGCGACCTTGCCAAGGTCGATGTCGCGGGTTCGAATCCCGTCTCCCGCTCCAGTCCCTCTTACGTGGACGAGCTTCCTTGCTAATAGCCTTGTAGAAGGCGATTTTCATACACATCGCAGGATTTGGCGAGTCGTGAAAAGCCCCGAAGGAATCATTAAACCCATGAAACGAATGATCTGCCCAGTAGTTTTATCGCTGTTTAGCGTTACCCTTCTGGCTCAACAGTACAAAAGCGAGCCGGCTGGTGCCCCGCCATCGGATCTGGCTCCGGCAATCGCATCAGGACTGGATTCCCAGGGTACCAAGATCAGTAAGACGGACGGCACCGCTGTCATGGAGGTCTGGTTCCGCAAAACAGCGCCCTCGGGACCCAAGAGCAGCGGCGATTCGATCGCGCTTCCTACCATTCCGGTGGGAACTTTCCTCGGAGTAGTCAAGTTGGAAGCTAAAGGGGAAGATCGCCGCGGCCAATCGCTCCAGCCCGGCCTTTACACGATCCGCTACGTTTTGATGCCTTCGAATGGCGACCATCTCGGTGCCGCTCCGCAGCGCGATTTCGCGGCCCTGATTCCCGCGGCGGATGACAAGGACCCCAATGCCACGCCGGATCTCGACGCCACTGTGAAGATGAGCACGAAGGCCTCCGGCACAGCCCACCCCGCCGTGCTCAGCATGTCGAACGGCTCCGGAAGTACCACCTTCACGAAGGAAGGCGATCACGATTGGACGCTCAACACCAAGATTGGTGATCTTCCGATCTCCATTATCCTGCTCGGAAGAGTGGAATCGTGAGGTCTACGATCTGATCGATCTTCATTCCCATACGCATTTCTCTGATGGTACTTCCAGTCCCGAAGAACTGATCGCCGATGCGCTGGCCTCCGGGCTTGAAGCGCTGGCTATCACCGACCACGATACTTTTGACGGCTATGAAGCCGCTGTTCCGATCGCCCTGAACGCGGGTCTGAAGCTGATTCGGGGAATCGAACTTTCCACCCGCTACAACGGAGCTTCAGTGCATCTGCTGGCATATTTCATCGGGCAGGAGCCGAGCCCTGAGTTTCTCTCCTGGCTGGGTCAGATGCAGGAGACACGGCGTGAGCGGAACCGCAAGCTGATCGGTAAGCTTCACCAGTACGGCATCGAGTTGACCCTCGAGGAGGTCGAAAAGAAGGGCCGGAGTCTGACCGGACGTCCCCACTTTGCGCGGGTGATGGTGGAAAAGGGTTATGTTCCCGATATGGAGGCTGCCTTTCGCGAGTATCTGGACGAGTCAGCGCGGGCGTACGTCGAGCGGCAGGATCCCCAGTTGAGCCAGTCTATCGCGCGAGTGCGGCAGGCCGGCGGCATTCCCTCGCTGGCGCATCCCGTTCGCATCTTCCGCAATGACTACGATAAGGTGGATGCCCTGATTCGGGAAATGATTCCGCACGGGCTGACGGCGATAGAGGCGTTTCACAGCGACCACAAGCAGGGTGATGTAGGACATTATCTCGAGGTAGCGCACCGTTACGGCCTGGCGGTTACGGGCGGTTCGGATTTCCACGGAGCCAACAAACCGCGCATTCGCCTCGGTACTGGCTATGCCGGGAATCTGGCGATTCCCTATCAGGTTCTCGACGATTTGATGGCGGCGCAATGACCAACCCGGCCATTGACTGACACTTGAGTTCCCGGCTTGGCGGCATGCATCCGTACGTATCCCATGGCAGCCGTCGCGGATAGCGCCGGCGAGTACGCGGAACTCGCAATCTCTCCCGCTTCGGCTCCCTCGAACAAGACCTTGTCGCCACCTTTGAGAGGGTCGCTTCCTTCGATGAGGAGTCCCGTGAGGATGCGATTCACATGGCCGCGCGAACGGACGCGCTCCACAATTTCCTGGCCCAGATAGCAGCCTTTGCTGAAATGAAGCGCATCGCTAATGCCGGTTTCCTGCGGTAAGTTCGCCATGGTGATGTCATCCCCATAGCGCGGGAAAAAGTACTCCAGACGAACCGTTTTGGCGTCTTGTGGGACGGACTTCAGTCTGTCCATCCGGCACGTCGGACCGCCAATAATACGCAACCCGGGAGCGCCCGTGGAACTGGCGCGAACCACCAGCATCCCGTGATGGGTCAAATGAGCCAGGGGCGCTTCGGGAACGGGCACAAATCCGGCGTACGCGTCAGGCCCTTCGATTCCGAACGAAACAGTTGCAGCGGTGACATCCTCGAGCGCAACGTCGTCCGCGATGATGTATTTGTCTATGTGCTCCATCACAAACGCGCGGCTTTCCGGTTCAACATCCAACAGGAAATGATCTTCGAAGCAAAGGATATTCGCATCAGCCAGGACCCGGCCTTGTGAATTCAAGAAAAACGCGTAGCAACCTGAGCCGGGCGCGAGGCTTTTCACATCATTGGTGGTCATCGCGTGGAGCAACCGCGCCCGGTCTTCGCCCGTAACTTTAATGCGGCCTCGCGCCGAGAGATCAATCAGTGCCGCGGTTTCACGCAACGCCCGGTATCCGTCAGTCATGCCACTAGTTTAGATGCAGCGGGTCCGGGTGCCGTATCCTGTAAGATGTAAGCTTTTACGAAATGTCTGCTTTAGCCAACCCGCTCCTCCACATAAACTTCGAGATTCCGTTCGACCGAGTACGTGCCGAGCACGTCGAGCCGGCGGTCTCGGAACTCCTGACCGATGCCCGGGCGAAAATCGAAGCCATTGCGGCGGATCCCGCCCCGCGCACCTACGACAACACGCTGCTGGCGCTCGAAAAGGCCACCGAGAGCTTGGATTACGCCATGGGCGTAGTGCGGCATCTTGAATCCGTTGCCACCTATCCGGAGCTGCGCGCGGCCTTCAATGCCGTGGAACCGATGGTCAGCGAGTTCTATTCCGGTATTCCGCTCCACGCCGGGCTGTGGAAAGCGCTCAAAGCGCTCAACGAGGCGCGTCCGACGCTGAGCCCTGCGCGGGAGCGGTTGCTCACCAAGACCGTGGAGTCATTCCGCCGTCATGGCGCGGAATTGGACGACGCGGGCAAGAAGCGGCTGGCTGAAATCGATGTAGCGCTGGCCAAAGCGACCACCAAGTTTTCCGAGAACGTCCTGGACTCCACCAACGCCTTTGAGTTGCTGATCGAGGACGAAAAGGATTTGGCCGGACTCCCGCCCACGGCACGCTCCGCAGCGCGCGTGTCGGCCGAGAGCAAGGGACTCAGCGGTTGGCGTTTCACCCTGCAGGCGCCCAGCTACCAGCCCCTGATGACCTACCTGGACAATCGCGAAATCCGGGAGAAGGTATATCGCGCGTACGCGACGAGGGCGAGTTCCGGAGAATTCGATAATCGCGCCATCACGGCGCAGATCCTCGAGTTGCGGCGGGAGAAGGCCTTGTTGCTTGGCTTTCGTGACTTCGCCGACCTGGTGCTGGAGGACCGCATGGCTAAGGACGGCGCCAGCGCGCAGGCATTCCTGGAACGGTTAGAGGCGCGCACGGAAAAGCGCTTTGCCGTGGAGAACCAGGAATTGAGGGACTTTGCAGGTTTCGAGTTGGAGCCATGGGATGTCGGCTACTGGGCCGAGAAGCTCCGTCTCAAGCTCTACGACTTCGATGAAGAGGCATTGCGTCCTTACTTTCCGATGGAGAAAGTCGTGTCGGGAATGTTCGACATAGTGGAGCGGCTCTTCGGCATCAAGGTGGTGCACAAGCCGGCCGCTCATGTCTGGCATCCGGAGGTTCGTTATTATGAAATCCGCGACGATGACGGCAGCCTGTTAGGCGCGTTTTATGCCGATTGGTATCCGCGCGAATCGAAGCGCGGCGGGGCGTGGATGGATGCTTTCATTATCGGCATCTACGATCCGCCGGATACCGAGCCGCACTCCGGCTCCATCTGCGGGAATCTCACGCCACCGATTGGAGAGACGCCGGCGTTGCTGACGCACCGCGAAGTGGAAACCATTTTCCATGAGTTCGGTCACCTGCTCCACCTGGTTTTGAGCCGGATCGAAGTGCGCAGCCTGGGCGGTACCAATGTGGCATGGGATTTTGTCGAACTGCCTTCCCAGATTATGGAGAACTGGTGCTGGGAGCGCGAGGCGTTGAACCTCTTCGCTCGCCACTACCAGACCGGCGAAACCATTCCCGAAGATCTGTTCCAGAAGATGGTCCGCGCCCGGACCTTCCGCAGCGCCAATGTGCAGATGCGGCAGCTCAGCTTCGGTATCGTGGATCTGAAGCTGCACCGGGAGTACTCGCCCGATCGCGACGGCGACGTTATCAAGTATTCACGCGACATCCTGCAAGAGTTCTCGGCGGCGAAGTTGCCTGCGGACCACGCTATGATTGCGTCTTTCACGCACTTGTTCGCGAGCCCGGTTGCGTACGGCGCCGGCTACTACTCCTACAAGTGGGCCGAGGTTCTGGACGCGGACGCCTTTTCGCGCTTCCGCGCACACGGTATTTTCAGCCGCAAAGTCGGCCTGGAATTCCGCAGCAATATCCTGTCGAAAGGCGACAGCGAGGATCCAGCGGAACTATACCGTCGCTTCATGGGCCGTGATCCCGATCCCGAAGCGCTGCTGGTGAGATCAGGGTTGGCGTAGCACAGACTAACAGGAAGCGAACCCCATTGGATGCTTTGGGAGGTCCGGTGGAGGGTCTTTCAACGCGTTGATCTCGTCCACAACGACCGTAATGATAGACGCATGCTCCCGCTGTGTCGCTTCGATCTGCTCGATGCGGTACGCCAACTCTTTGTTCGTCAGCAGAAGTTCCCGCAGCTTGACGAATGCTCGCATGATGACGATGTTCATCTGGACGGCGCGTTCACTGTTGAGTACGGACGAGAGCATTGCCACACCAAGTTCAGTGAAAGCGTATGGCTGGGTCCGGCGTCCGCCGCGTCCGTTTGACATCGCAATTTGCGATGTCAAACATTCGGCCTCTTTCTTCGTCAGCCGAAACATGAAATCTTCGGGGAATCGCCGTCCGTTGCGTTTGACCGCCTCATTCAACCGGAACGTGGGGACCTGGTATAGTTCCGCGAGAGCCGAATCCAACATAACCCGTTGATTTCGAATGACGTAGATGCGTTGCGCGACCGTCTCAACCGGCGTGTCGACCGGGATTGGCACCAGACCCCGTGAAGAAGATTTCCGCGTCTTGGTGGATTTCTTGAGCATGTTCCTACATCCGTTTATCGGCAATCTGGACGAGAACTTGAATCTTTGACATCGCAAATTGCGATGTCAAGTTTTGGGCGTCATTCGCGCTGGGCAGGCCCGAGGCGCCGGCCTATTCGACGGGTCCGCGAAGTTCTTTTCTGATCTTGACCCAGCCGTGTTGGGGGATTTCGCTCACACGTGCGTGACATTCCGCATCAAACGACGACAGCCGCGTGCTAAGTCGTTGATTACAAGTTTCGCCCGAATGGCGCAGACCGTGCAAAAGTCAGCGAGTCTTGTCTGGCGCTGACACTACCTGGATCACGATCGCGGCGGCCATTCTCATGGGCCTGTCCGGGATCTGTCTCTTCATCTTTGCCGTCAAGCGCGACCATTTTCGGGACTTCGAGGACGCCAAGTATCAGGTTTTCTGGAGTGATATCGAGGCGACTGTCGAGCAGAAGGAAAAGCATGACTCCGCACCCAAACACCAGTAGCCACTCCGCACCGCAGCATTCCCGTCGAAGCCTGATGACCTGGGTGAGCAGTTTCGCCCTGGCTTCCGCCGGGTTAATAGCCGCAGCCGCGAACTTTATCTTCATCAAACCGCGCGCCACCTATGGCGCTCCCAGCCGGTTCCTCATTGGAAAACCGGAGGACTTTCCATCCGGCACGCGGATCTCGCTCGATTCTCACCGCGTTTGCGTGGTGCGCGACGGCAGCAAACTCGCTGCGATATCGACTACCTGCACGCACCTCGGCTGCATCGTCGGAGTAGCGGATACCGGTTTCGCATGTCCCTGTCACGGCTCGCGCTATGACCAGGACGGCAATGTGACAGGAGGTCCGGCGCCCAAAGCTCTCCCCTGGTACCAGGTCACCCTGGCGCCCAACGGAGAACTGGAAATCGACACCAACGTTCAGATCAAATCCGGGACCTATTACAACGTATGAAGACCCTACTCGAGTTTCCCCGCACGGTGTGGAACTCGGTCTTCCGCAATCCGATTCCGGATAGCGATCTAGGCCGTTCCCAGACGTCGTTCACGAACTTCTTCCTGCACATCCATCCGGTGAAAGTGAACCGGCATACGCTGAAGCCGCTCTACACCCTGGGGCTCGGCCTCATGTCGTTCTTCCTTTTCGTGATCCTGGTGTTCACCGGCATTCTGCTGATGTTCTATTACGTGCCGTCCACTACCCAAGCCTACGACCGCATGCTGGACCTGCGCGGAACCGTTGCCTTTGGAACCTTCCTGCGGAACATGCACCGCTGGTCGGCTCATGGCATGGTCGCCATCGTGGCCTTCCATATGGCTCGCGTGTTTCTGACAGGTTCTTATAAGAAACCGCGCGAGTTCAACTGGATCCTCGGCGTCGCACTGTTTCTGGTTACCTTGTTTCTCAGCTTCACCGGCTACCTGCTGCCCTGGGACCAGCTGGCTTATTGGGCGATTACGGTCGGAACCTCCATTGCCGGGTACGCTCCCATTATCGGCAAGGACATCAAGTTTTTACTGCTGGGCGACACCACCGTCGGACAGGAAGCCCTGCTGCGATTTTACGTTCTCCACGTCGCCGTCTTGCCGGCCGTGCTGACTCTGTTAATCGCGGTGCACTTCTGGCGTATTCGCAAGGACGGCGGTCTGTCGCGTCCCCCGGAAGCCGATGAAATGCCCGTCCGGCTCGCCGCCAGCACGGGACCAACTATGGCGATTACGGTCAATGCCACGCCGATGCAGCTCGATACCGCGCCGAAGAAGGAGACCCGGCAGTTCGGACTCATGGGGATCGTGCGGGGACCTTTCACCAAGACCGGCAACGTTCCGGACAACAGTGTTTACTCCTGGCCCAACCTGCTGACGGCTGAGCTGTTCGTCTTCGTGCTGACGATTGCCGTCATCCTGGTGCTCTCGCTGTGCTTCATGGCGCCGCTGGAGGAACCGGTCAACATCAGCCATCCGCCGAACCCGGCCAAAGCGCCGTGGTATTTCCTCGGACTCCAGGAACTGGTCAGCTATTCGGCGTTCTGGGGTGGTGTCGGGATTCCCGGAATTGAAGTCGCCATCTTGTTTCTGGTGCCCTTCCTGGATCGAAAGCCGGGAGGAGTAGGCAAGTGGTTCGCCAAACAGCGCATGCTCCCCAACACGTTGTTTATCACTTTTGCTTTCCTCAACGTGATGTTCATCATTGTGGGCACGGTCTTCCGGGGACCCAACTGGGAATTCATTTCGCCATGGTGACGAGTCAGTGCCACGAGGGACGAAGGGATAACTAATGCGTACCGCACTTGCAATTGCCGCCCTGGTCGTTTTGATCGTCCATGGCGTCGTCTTTTATAACCAGTTTCTGAATCCCTGGTCGAGCCAGCAGAAGGCCTATTTCGAGCAAGCTCAGACCCGCGCGCGGAACGCGTCGGAGAAAGAGGAACTGGGATCGCGCAGTCCGAAAGTGGAGCAGATCCTGGTCAGTCAATTCGGCGAGTCGCGCGTCGATCGCTGCATGACCTGCCACATCGCGTCCGACGATCCGCGCTTTAAAGATCATTTTCAGCCGTTGAAAAGCCATCCCTATACTCTTGCCATGGGCGACGTCCAGAAGAAGAACGGCGAATGGGAGCGGAAGCACAAATTCAACGACTTTGGCTGCACCGTTTGCCACGACGGCCAGGGACGAGGTCTCGACCAATTCCACGCGCACGGGGCGGATGAATTCTGGCCCGATCCGCTGCTGGGATATGTGACGCAGGCGAACTGGCGCAAGGACTTCACGCACCTCACGGGTAAAGAGTACATGGAAGCCGCCTGCGCCCAGTGCCACACCGAAGAGAATTTCCCCGGCACGCCGCACGTGGGCCGCGGACGCCAGTTGTTCTTCAAATACAACTGCTTCGGCTGTCACAAGATCGAAGGCCTGTCGGAAGGGACGCTGGGTCCGGAACTGACCGAAGCCGGAAAGAAGTTTAAAGTCGATTACCTGTGGGAGTCGATTGTCGAGCCTCGCGCCAATCTCGCGACATCTTTCATGCCGCAGTTCAAGATGCCAGTAGATGACATCCGCGACCTGGTGATCTTCCTCAAGAGCCGTAAAGGCTTCAACTATAACGAGACCGGGCTCGAGCGCTATCGCGCTAAGGTGAACCCGAAGCTCGAAGGTCCGGAGGCTGCGGCTCTGATTCCAGCATCGCTTACCACCGCACCTCAGCCCGCGGCACCGAAAGCTAGCGGACTCGAGCTCCTCGACCAACATTCCTGCTTCGCCTGCCACAAACTCAATGACAAAGATGGCGGCATCGCTCCCGATCTCAGTTGGGAAGGCCTGCTCCGGGATCCCGACTGGATCTTCGAACACTTCCAGAATCCACGCAACAAGATGCCGGATTCGATCATGCCCTCGTTCCGTTACAACGACGCGACGTTTCATGACATGACCAACTATCTCGAAAGTCTCAAGACGCCTCCCAAATTCGCGCCAGGCCAGGAAACTTTCAAAGCGATCTGCTCGCGGTGTCATGGCGAAAAAGGCGATGGACTCGGCGTGACCGCGAACTACCTCGATCCGGCGCCGCGCGATCTTTCCAAGGGCAGCTTCCTGATTACCAAGTCACGGGACCGCCTGCTCCATTCGGTGCAGGATGGCGTGGCCGGAACTTCCATGCCGCCGTGGGGCAAAGTTCTTACCGAAGCCCAGATCACAGGGACGCTCGACTACATCTTCACGGCGTTCGTGAAACAGCCAGGCGATCAGGCCAAGGATCACAAAATGCCGGACACCAACCCGGTCGCCGATTCTCCCGAATCGCGCACCCGCGGCGAACAGACATTCCTCGCCCGCTGTACCGGCTGTCACGGTCGCAAGGCTGACGGCAAAGGGCCCAATTCGATTGACATTTCGCCCCGGCCGCGTAACTTGCGCAACGGCTATTTTGTACGCGCCCTGCCGGACAAGCGGATGATGGACTCCATTCTTTACGGTGTCCGCGGAACCGCCATGCCGTCCTGGATCGAGTACGGCCTCACCCAGAAAGATGCAGGCGATTTAATGAACTTTATTCGCAGTCTGACGCCGGCCCAACGGCTGCAGGCGCCCATTCGGACCGCAAGGAGATAGATTTTCAAATGGCAACGATATCCGTAGCAACTAAGTCCGTCGATATTCCGCACCCCGATACCGGCCACCTCGACACGACTGCGAAATGGTTTCTGCTCAGCTCGGTGAGTTACTTCTTCATTGTCGGGATTGTCGCGCTGATCATCGCGGCCAAGTTCTGCTGGCCTTCGCTGCTCGGCACGGTCTCGATCTTTACTTACGGACGTCTCCGGCCGCTGCACGTCAACGGCATGTTGTTCGGCTGGCTGCTGGCATGTGACATGGGACTCGCTTACTATTTCATCCCGCGCCTCTGCGGCGTCCGGTTGTGGAGCGAGAGACTCGGAGTCGCTACCGGAATCCTGTGGAACGTGATTATTCTCGGCGCGGTGATCCTGTTGCCGATGGGGTACAACCAGGGCCTCGAGTACGCCGAGCTGCCGATGGGGCTCGACATCCTGGTCGTGATCGCCTGGGTCATGTTCGGCGTGAACATATTTGGAACCGTGCTGTCACGCAAATACCAGCAGATGTACGTGTCGATCTGGTACACCTTGGGCACGATCCTCTGGACCGCGTTCGTCTACATCACCGGCAACTTCGCAGTGCTCGGCGTGACCGGCGTGAACCAGGCGAACCTCAACTGGATGTACGTCCACAACGCAGTAGGTTTGATCTTCACGCCGATCGGCCTGGCGATCGCCTATTACTTCATTCCCCGCACCAGCAATAATCCATTGCACAGCCACAAGCTGTCGATGATCGGATTCTGGTCGCTCGCGTTCATCTATGTCTGGACCGGCGCGCACCACATGCTGCATGGTCCGATCTCGCAATGGCTGCAAACCATCTCGATCTTCTTCTCGGTGATGCTGCTGATTCCGGTGTGGACCGTGGTCTACAACTTCTTCGCGACGATGCGCGGCCAGTGGCACCAGACGCGGGACAATGTGCCGCTCAAGTTCCTGATGTCCGGCGTGGTGTTCTACTTACTCACCTGCTTCCAAGGGCCTATGCACAGCCTGCGCACCGTGAACGCCATCGTGTCCAAGACGGATTGGATTCCCGGACACGCGCATATGGCGCTGCTGGGAGGGTTCTCTTTCTTCGCGATCGCGGGTACGCTGCACGTGGTCCCGCGGATCTACCGGACCAGGCTTTACTCGGATGCGCTGGCCAACTGGAGTTACTGGTTCCTGATGATCGGCGGCCTCGGTTTCTTCGTGACTCTGTGGCTCGGCGGTTTCTGGCAGGGCTGGCAGTGGAACAATCCGGCGATTCCGTTTATCGATACGGTGGTAGCACTCAAACCGGTGTGGTTAGTGCGGTTCTTTTCAGGCACCCTGATGTTCACCGGAATTACTTTGTTTCTCTATAACATCTGGTCCACGGTCGTGAACTCGGGCAAGAATGAGCTGACGGCGAAAGCGTAAGGGAGACAAGACATGTTAGGAAAAGCTGATACCAACGCGACTTACTTCATCATCGCTTCGCTCGCACTGTTCTTCACCGGTGGACTGTTGACCACGGTGGTGCCTCCGCTGATCGATAAGTCGTGGAATAGACCTTTCGAGAATCATGATCCGTCCAAAGGGCCGACCGGCAAGTTGAACCAGTACACCGCGCAACAACTCAAGGGCCGCGCGGTCTACGTTCGCGAAGGCTGCTGGTATTGTCACACGCAGCAGACCCGCACGCTGCTCTCGGATGTGAAACGCTCCGGTTGGCGCGGCGTGGATTCTCCGATCTCGACGCCGGACGAATTTGTCTACGACGATCCGCATCTGTTCGGGACCAAGCGGACGGGTCCGGATCTTTCGCGCGTCGGCGGGAAATACGACACCCAATGGCATCGCACACATTTTCGGAATCCACGCGACCTGGTCGCGGGATCGGTCATGCCGCCGTTCCCCTGGATCGTGAATAACGAGGAAGAGTTCCAGGCTTTGGTCTCCTACATTCAAACTCTCGGCCGGACCAAGAACTGGCGGCCGGACAACGATTACGAAAGGTAGACACGATGGACTACACCTGGCCAAGCATCTATCTGGCGAACCTGATGTTCTTCATCATCTTCGGCGGGAGCGCGTATTTTTTGATCCGGTCGCGCAAAGACGGGTATTGGGGCAAATCGAGCGAAGAGCCCAAGTATCGCATGTTGGAAGACGACGATTTTGAGGAGCGACACCATGGCTGAAAATACCGTACCGACAACAGGCACAACAGGAACCGCGGCCGCCGCACAGCCTGCCGCCGTTCCAGCACCTGACCCCAATCTTCACGAGATTGCCGGCGGCTGGATCATGGAGCGCAAAGGTACCGAAGTACCGACGTTCCTGAAAGCCACTTACATCGTAGTCGCCGCGTCGTGCATCGCCTACAGCATCATCTGGGTTAATGGCGATGCGGGCGATAGCGAGCGCGGCCATCTGGTCCAACAGTTCAACGCCGTAACCGGATTCTCCCGGGGCTTCATGTGGTTTGTGACCGCCCTGGTAGTGGTCTTTGCGATCATCCTGTTCAAATTCGCCTTCACGAAGCACAAGGATTAACTGACCCATGCAGGAAATCAGGCAGCCGCCCTTGTATCAGATTCAACCTCCGGACGCGACCGACTACTGGGTTCGCATGATCAAGTGCCAGGACGCGTGCCCGGTTCACACCGACGCCTGCGGTTATGTGACGGCCATCGCCGAAGGGCGCTATCGGGACGCTTACCGCATCGCGCGAGCGACCAATCCGTTTGCCTCGATCTGCGGCAAGGTCTGCGGTGCTCCGTGCGAGATGAATTGCCGGCGGGGAGCAGTGGATTCGCCGGTGTCGATCCGTGCCCTCAAGGGTTTCGTGACTGCACAGTTTGGTCCTGAAACCGGCGACTTCCAGTACTATCACGAGTTCGCCAATGTGAAGATGCTGCCGCCGGACCCTGCGGCGCCAGGCAGCTATGAGAAGGTTGCAATTATCGGGGCAGGCGTTTCGGGAATGACCGCGGCGCACGATCTCGCCCGCACTGGATACAGAGTCACCGTGTTCGAAGCCTACACGGAAGCCGGCGGCATGCTGACGGCGGGTGTTCCGGTCTTCCGCCTGCCGCGGGACCTGGTCAAGAACGAGATCGAAGCCATTCTCTCTCTCGGCGTTGAAATCCGGTACAACATGAAACTGGGTCGCGACATGACCTTGGCGAGTCTCCGGCGCGACGGTTTCAAAGCCATCTTTCTCGGCATCGGCCTTCCCAAAGGTCGCAAGCTTCCCTTGCCCGGAGCCGACTCACCGAACGTATACGACGGTCTGGATTTTCTGCGCAGCTTTAACGAAGGTAAGCCTCTGCCGCTGGGCAAAAAGATCGTGGTGATCGGCGGCGGCAACGTAGCCTACGACGTAGCGCGCTCGGCCGTTCGCCCGTTCGACGTGCTCGCGTCGCGGGAAGATGTGGACGCCGAAATGGAACGGAGCGAGCACACCGCATACGACGTAGCGCGCTCGGTTCTACGCATGAGCGCGGACAAACAGGTCCACGTGGTCTGCCTGGAAAAGCGACATGAGATGCCCGCCGATAAACGTGAAATCGACGAAGGCGAAGAAGAAGGCATCTATCTGCACGATGGACGCGGGCCCAAAGAGATGTTGGTCCGCAACGGCAAAGTCTACGCGCTGCGGACCGTCAGGTGCGACAGGGTTTTCGACGAGAACGGCAAGTTCAGTCCGGTGCTCGACGAGAGCCAGGTCGAAGACCTCGAAGCCGACACCATTCTGTTCGCCATCGGACAGACTTCGGAGCTCACCTTTTTATCTCCGGGTGACGGGGTCGAGACCGCCCGAGGCCTGATTAAAGTCAATCCGGAAACGTATCAAACAACAGCCCCCGACGTGTTCGCCTGTGGCGACATCGCGCACGGGCCGCGTCTGTTTATCCACGCTGTAGCTTCGGCTCAGGTGGCAGCGCGGTCCATGCACGACTATTTACGCGGCGTCCGAACGGATATCACTCTGCGGAAGCAGTGGCATCCGGCCGCTTACACCATGGTCGACGACTGGAACCTGATCGGGCGGCACGAACCGCCGGTGCTGGAGACTGGAGTCCGCGCGAATTCGATTGAACAGGTCGAGTTGCCTTTTCAGGAAAGTCAGGCCCGGGAACAGGCATCGCGGTGCTTGCGATGCAATGTGAATACCATTTTCGACACCTCCACGTGCATCGCCTGCAACGGCTGCGTGGATGTGTGCCCGCAAGGGATCATCCGGCTGATCGGGCTCAGCACGCTGATCAACGACGGTGACTGGTTGAACGCCGCGGCGCGCGATCTGGATGTTCCACCGGAGTATCTGAAGTCGCTGCCTCCAGAGCAATTGGATGAGCTCGGAGGAGTCATGACCAAAGACGAGTCCACGTGCATCCGCTGTGCGATGTGCGCGTCGCGCTGTCCGACCCACGCAATTACCATGCAGCGCTTCGAGTTTCAGCGGGAGTGCGTCAGCATTCCGGTGCGCAATGCGAAGTTGCTGTATCGCCAGGACGCCCTCCCGGCGAGGGCATAAATGATGGTTGCAAATGCAAATTGTGGGGCAGCCAATCCTGGCTGCAGCCGCCTTTCAGCCGCGCGAGCACGCCGCGACGGCGCGCTCCAAAGGGGTCTGAAACTGCCAGTGACCGGCCCCCGTAGGGCAGACCAACTCAGCGGGAAACCAGATGAACTGGACTGACCTGCCCGTGGTATTCGGCCTAAGCCTGGTGGCCAGTCTGCACTGCGCCCAGATGTGCGGGCCAATTGTGCTGTCATTCAGCCTTACCGATAACAGAAGAGGAACTTGCCTCGCTTACAACGCAGGCCGCATCCTGACCTACTCGATACTGGGCGCGGTGGCAGGCATCATCGGACGCGGCATAGCGTCGCTGGGCCGTCTGGCGGGAATTGAGGAAGCGGCGGCGCTGGCGTGCGGGATTCTGTTGGTGATCGCGGGCCTGATCATGTTCGGTGCGCTGCGCAGGCCGGAACTGGTCCAAATCGCTCCCATTCGCGGCGCCGGAAAACTGCTGCGTCGCCCGGGCCTCGCGGCGAAATTCGGTCTGGGCACATTGTTGGGATTTCTGCCGTGCGGCTTGATCTACGCGGCGCTGTTGAAATCGATGTCCGCGGGTTCGGCCGCTGCCGGCGCAGCGAATATGTTCGTGTTCGGTCTGGGGACAGCCGTGCCGCTGCTGGCTCTCGGGCTGTTCTCCACAACTTTTCTGCGCTGGTTTGGCAAGCACAGCGCACCCCTCGCGGCAGCGGGCGTGACGCTCATGGGAGTGGCACTCATCTGGCGCGGATTGAAGCCAATCTGTCTGATGCACCTATGACCCCCACCACCCCCAGACCAAGACCCGGCCGTCCGGTTCCGATCCAGCCGCCTAAGGGCTATCACGCCGGCCGCAAACGGATGCACCTGATCTGCTTCCTGATCTTCTGCGCCCTGCCGTTTTTCGACGTGGTCCGTTTCGACATCCCTAAGGAGCGTTTCTACTTCGCGGGACAGGAACTTTGGATCAGCGAGTTCGGCATCATCTTTCTCACCATGATGTTCCTGCTGTTCTGCATCATCGCGGTTTCGATGATCTTCGGCCGCCTGTACTGCAGCTATACCTGTCCGCAGATGATCTTCAGCGAAGCCTCTCTGACCTTGCAGAACTGGATCGAGCGGCGGGTGAAAAAGCGGTTTATCGACTGGACGCCCAAGCGCCGGGCCATCGTATCGGGAGCGGCGTTTTACTTTATCCTCGCGGCTGCGTCGGTGGTGCTGGCGTTCGTCTTCATCTCCTATTTTGTTGAGCCGCGCGACCTGCTGAAGCGCTTAATGGTTCTCGATATTGTGACTGCCGGCGGCATTGCCGGCGCAGTGACGACCCTCATCACCTTTATTGATTTCGCATTTCTTCGCCAGAGATTTTGCACTTCGGTCTGTCCGTACGGATATCTGCAAGGGATGCTCGGCGACAAGAATACGCTGCTGGTTCACTATCGCGACGAAGGACACCAATGCATCGAATGCAAGAAATGCGTCCGGATCTGCCACATGGGGATCGACATTCGCAAGTCGCCTTTTCAGATCGAGTGCATCCACTGCGGCGAATGCATCGACGCGTGCGACGAAGTATTGGCGCGGCTCGGCAAACCTGGGCTGATCCACATGGCGTGGGGCGAACAAGGCGTACGGGTGGGCGCAAAAGAACCGTGGTACAAGAAAATGGGAATACGCGATGCCAAGCGCGCGATCGTGCTGGGCGTGATTCTCTGTTACGGCGGGGGCTTATCGGTGGCTCTGTCGATGCGGACGCCGGTATTCGTGCGGGTCGCGGCCGACCGTAGTGTGCTGTTTACCAGGGACGCGTCGGGAGCGACTCTGAACAAGTTCCGGATCATCGTGGGCAATCGAACTCGTAAGAACGCCAGCGTGCAATTGGATCTCCAGGGTCTGGACCAGGCCCATATCGTCGGTTCCTCGACCATCGCAGTCAATCCCGGACAAACCACGGAAGAACTAATTGCAGTAGCGGTTCCTTCAGGCGCCGAAACTCCCGACTTTGTCACTCATTTCCACTTTCGCGCGATCACGCAGCCTGGCGGCGACGTCTATTCGCTCGACACAACGTTCATCATGCCGCGGAAAGGAAAGTAAAACTTATGAAAATGGCTTGGTTTCTTGGGGTGGTCTTTACGACCTTTTGTGTCATCCTGATGGTTTGCTACGGGATCGCGCGACAGTCTCATCCGATTTTTCTGGATCAGGATGGCCATCCGACGAATGCTGTCGCTACGAAATAGAAGTTCGCAATCGCTGCCACGTCCGCTAGCAGCAAAGCCAGGTGGTCTCAGTGGAGAGTAAATTGGCGACCCTTTGTTCCCTGTGCGGGCTGAATTGCGGATCGAAGCCAATCGAGCGCAAGGGCGACCTTGAGACGTTGGCTTTCTGCTGCACCGGTTGCCTGAACGTCCACGCGATCCTGCGCGAAAGCGGAGTGCTTCAGCCCGGCGTGGACCCGCGTGAAACCGAGCTGTTCAAGCGGAGCCTGGAGTTGGGGCTGATTTCGACGCGGGAGCGTCCGGAACGTGAGAGTCCGCCGAGGGACTTACCCGGCGGAGGCGTGGTCCGCGAGAAGATGCTGCGCGTCTCCGGCATGTGGTGCGGAGCCTGTGCCTGGTTGATCGAGCATACGTTACAGAAAGAGCGGGGCGTCATTTCGGCCGAAGTCTACTTCGCTTCGGATCTGATTAAGGTACAGTACGATCCCCGGTACACGCCGCCCGGATACCTCGAAGGGCGGATCACCTCCCTCGGTTACGGAGTGTCGGAGTATGGGGAAGGCACCAATCAATCGCAAGCCGAGCGTAAGGACCTGTTGATCCGGTTAGGCGTGGCGTTATTTCTCTGGGTCAACGTGATGCTGTTGAACTTTTCCGTGTACGCGGGACATTTCGGCGGCGTGCCGGTGAACCTCCGGCCCTACCTCCCTTTTGTGGTGATGGCTCTGGCCGCGCCTGTGGTGCTGTACTCAGCGAGGCCGATTTTTCGCCTGGCATGGCGCGGCCTGATGAACGGCGCGATCCGGTTGGAGGCGCTCTTAGCAATCGGGATCATTACGGCGTTCGCCTACAGCACGTATCAATCGTTTCGCGGGTCCAATCACATTTACTTTGACCTGGCGTGCGGCATCACGGCGTTGACACTGTTAGGCAAGTGGATCGAGCGAGGCGCGAAAGAGAAGACCGCGGCCGCGATTGCCGGGCTCTACGAAACCATGCCGCGAAAAGCGCGCGTGCTGGATGCCACGGCATCGAATGGTGGGGGCGAGAGGTTCGTCAACATCGAAGCCTTGAAAGCCGATGACATCTTCCTGGTGAAGGCCGGCGAGCGGATACCGGCGGATGGCCTGATCGTTGCAGGCGAGTCGCACACCGATGAGTCGCTGCTGACAGGCGAGTCAACGCCGGTCGCCAAGCGGGCTGGGGACAAGGTCACGGGCGGCAGCATCAATCAGGGAGGGGTGCTGCGGGTGTCCGCCACCGCGGTCGGCGAGACCAGCACCTTGGCCCAGATTCTCCGTTCGGTGGAGAGCGCTTTGGGCAAGCGGTCCGAGATCGAGCGCAACGCTGACAAGGCCGCGCGGATAGCAGTGCCCCTGGTGATTGTCTTCGCCGCAGTCCTGGCCGTGTTTACGGGCGATGTGCTGCGAGCGGTCTCGGTGTTGGTGATCGCGTGCCCGTGCGCGTTGGGAATCGCGACGCCTCTGGCGCTGACTGCGGCTGTAGGTTATGCATCGCGCCGCGGAATCCTGATCAGTGATGCGCGGGTCCTCGAAACCATCCGCCGACTGGATGCGGTAGTACTCGATAAGACCGGGACGATCACCCAAGGGCGGTTCGAATTACTGGAAGCGCCGGAAGAAGACTTGCCGATGATCGCCGCGGTGGAGCGGTTTTCCGAGCATCCTTTGGGCCACGCGGTAATGGAGCGCCTTTCCCAGGTAGAGGGAGCGCCCGGATGGAGACCTTTGGTTGCCTCGGGGATTGAAGTGCATCGCGGACTCGGGATCAGTGGCCTGATCGGTGTCGGCCGCTTATCAGTGGGTAGTTGGAAGTTGTTTGACGGTGTTGAAATGGAGCCTGACCCGGAAAGCAGTGAGGGACGCACCGTCGTCTACTACGGTTGGGACCGGGTCATCGCGGGACGTCTGGTGTTCGGCGATCGCATACGGCCGGAGGCTCGCGAACTGGTTGAAAAGCTCCATTCCTTGGGCGTTCGGACGATGGTGGTGTCTGGCGATTCCGCCGCAGCGACAGGCTGGGCGAGCCGGGCCGTGGGTGCCCAGGAGTTTCGGTCCGAGGTTTTGCCAGGCGGTAAATCGGAACTGATTGAAGAGTTGCAGCGCAGCGGGTTGACGGTCGCGATGATCGGGGATGGAATCAATGACGCACCAGCGCTGGCTAAAGCGAACCTTGGCATCGCGATGGGGGGCGGTACCGATCTCGCCATGAAGGCCGCGACGATTGTGCTCATGAAGAACGACCTCGGGCGGGTGGTCGAGATGCTCTTCCTGTCCCGGCGCACGTTGCGCGTGATCCGGCAGAATCTGTTCTGGGCATTCAGCTATAACAGTGTCGGCCTGATGATCGCGTCGTTCGGCCTACTGAACCCGATCCTGGCCAGTTCGGCGATGGTAGTGTCGAGCATCTGCGTAACTGCGAACGCACTTCGGCTTAGCCGGACAACTTAAGCACGGTATCCTTGAGTTTCACATGTATCTAAAGATTCTTGGGCATCCCGTGTTCGTGAACCTCAATTTCCACATGCCGATGATCGTGGACCTTTCCCATCCCGTGGTGATGTTGACTGGCGAGAATGGCTCGGGCAAGTCGACCCTGCTGCACTCGATCTATTACGCGCTGCGCGGTGAGACAGTCGAGAACTACGTCTATAGGCTGGATGCGGGCGGAGTGAAGATCGGCAAGGTTTTCCTGTTCGATGCCGAGCAGCACAACCCTCGCATGCAGATGGATTTATTCAAGGACCAGCCGGAGATGCAGGAATTCCTGAGAATGGCGAGCCACGGGCAGGTGATGCTGTCCATGTTCAACCAGACCTTCCCGTCCTTCCCTGATGGAACCGTGCTGCTGCTCGACGAGCCTGAAATGGCACTATCGATATCGAACCAGCGGCGAATCCTCAAAATGTTGCTGGAACTCGCTGACCAGAAGAACTTCCGCATCATCTGCGCCACGCACTCGCCGGTGCTGATCGACGCCAAAGAGACGTATGTCATCAATCTGGACAAGCACATCAACCGCAATGTCCTGGGTACCGATATGGGTGTTGAGGGTCAGAGCACCATTCAGTAGCTTTGTTTCGGAACAAAGCGAAAATGCATCACCATTTCGCTGGATACTGGCCGGTCGGAGAGCCGGGCGGGCTCAAAGGTCCACTTGTAAGCGGCATTTGACGCGACGTCGGCGATCTCCGGGTCGACGTGGTCTGACAGCAACTCGGCCTTGGTGACCTGGCCGGTTTCATCAATCCAGACTTTAATATCCACGTCGGGATGCTGCGGACCTTCCTGCTGCACGTCCTCGGGAAGCCGCGGTCTGACCTCGCGGACGGGCCGGGCTGGAGCGAAGTCGCTTCCGGATTTGTAATTGTGGCGTCCAAAAAGATTCAGAACCGGAACATGATGGATCCCACGGCGGAGTATTCCCGGTTGGGAAGGTTCCAGCGAGACCTCGGAGACGAAGGCCGGCCGCACGGGTCGAAGGATCATTTGGGCTACCGCCGGAGTCGGAGTAATACTTGCTGTTTGAATGGGTTGGGGAGGCTCCGGAGGAGTCGCCGGCTGGGGAAGCGGCGTTGCAGCCTGTCGCAGTGAACGCGGCGGGGCTGAGGTCGGATTCGGTTCGGTGCGAGCTACCGCTTTGGGGAAAGGTGAAGGCTTGCTGGGGATTTTCACGTGCAATTCATATTGGTTGTCTGGCTGGGCATTCAGGGGATTGATGTCCGGATCGACGGGGGGATTGACGGCGTCCACGCGGGGTAGCGGGTTCCGGGCGGGGAGGATAGTCGTCGGAGACGCTGCCGGCAATGTCTCGTGGGCCGAATTGGGAACGCGATGTCCGTGGGTGTAAAAGGCGAGGACCGCAGCCAGTCCGGCGGTTGCAGAGATCAGGCCGGCTTTCATCAGCGTCGGCAATCTTCGTGGAGAAGGGAGTAAGGAGGCCTGACGAGGCGCTGTCGCGACCGTGGGTTCAGGCTTTGCCGGCTTATCAAAGCTCAGCTGTAAGGCGGTGGGATCGAAGGGGAATTCCGCGTAGCTCTTCTGCCGGCTGATGTCGCCCTCTTCCCAGACAAAGAAGCCGGCGTGCCAATCCGTGGGGCGGATCAACAGCATGACATCCGTCGATGCCGCGAAATATTCTTGCATCACGTCGAAGTCATATTGATCCATGTAGAGGCCTTGGCGAAGGTGGGTTCGAAACGAGCCCACCGGTTGCAAGCCGCGATGGCGCGCACGGAGGCGCTGCTCGAGTCTCCGTTTGTCGGCGCCTGACAGCGTGAATGTCATGCCGCGGCGATGTTCAGACGAAACGAGTTCGAAGGTCTTAATGGAGATCGAGTGGTCAGACTCCCGGCGGCCAAGTAGGATTCCGCCGATTTCGGCTGCTGGTCGATCCGGTTTGATAGCGTCCTTGAGGCGTGTGATGACGTCGGCGGCGAGTGATACGCTGACCGTCGAACTTCCGGCGGTCCAGAGATAATGCTGCCGTTCCATAACTCACGTGAAAGAGCAATTTAATCTCCGCGCGTCAGCAGCCCGGCAAGAGGTAGTGGTAGGCACGAGCAGATTTGAACTGCTGACCTGTCGCTTAGGAGGCGACCGCTCTATCCAACTGAGCTACGTGCCCACAATCCTAGTGGTTATTGTAACGCTTTAGGCCTTTATGGCCAATATCTCGCCTAAAACGTACGTTTTGATACTCTATCTTGCCGACGGCGGCGTATGCCCGGTCTATCGCCAAAGATAGATTCGGTCCGGAAGCGGTTACTCCCAGGACACGCCCCCCCGAATTCACCAATCGGCCATTCTGAATACGCGTGCCGGCTTGGAAGACGGTGGCACCGCCAGTTTCGGCAAATTCGATGCCAGTGATTGGAAACCCGACGTCAAATTTACCGGGATACCCGCCGGATGCCAGGACTACACACAGCGAAGGATCGGGCCGGGAAGGAAGGGTGATGTGTCCGAGTTCCCCACGCGCCGTTGCGGCAAGCACCTGGGAAAAATCGCAATCGAGCCGGTGCATTAGAGGTTGGGTTTCAGGATCCCCCATGCGAACGTTGTACTCGAGAAGACGAGGACCGTCGGCGGTCATCATCAGGCCAGCATAGAGGAACCCGGTAAAGCGAGAGGCCGCGACCGTTGGAGCAATGATCGTATCGAGGATCTCCTGATGCTGTGCCGGCGTCAGGATACGATCGTCAGAGTAGGCTCCCATGCCACCGGTGTTGGGGCCCTGATCGCCGTCGAAGGCAGCCTTGTGATCCTGTGCCGGCGAGAAGGGAGTGAAACGGGTGCCGTCGCAGAGCACGATGAAACTGACTTCCTCGCCCGTCAGAAACTGTTCAATGACAGCCGTGGGTCCCAGTGACAGATACGCGGCCTCGGCCTCGGATCGACTGTGCGCGATGACGACGCCCTTTCCGGCGGCGAGACCATCGGTCTTCACGACGACGGGGAATCCGAAGCGGCGAAAGGCATCGCTGGCTTGCTGGGTGGTGGAGACCACTTCGAAGAGCGCTGTCGGAATTCCATTAGCGGCGAAGAACTGTTTGGCGTAAACCTTGCTTCCTTCGAGGCGGGCGGCAGCGGCGGTCGGACCGACGATCTGGCGTCCCGCGGCATGGAAGCAATCGACCACGCCGTCGACCAGCGGAGCTTCGGGTCCTACGACAGTGAGGTCGGCTGATACGCTCGCAGCAGCCGCGAGCAGCGTCGCGGGTAAGAGATTCGCGACCGGCAGGCACGTGGCAATTCCGGCGATGCCGGGATTTCCGGGGGCTGCAAATACTTGTGGGCGGGAAGGGCTTTGCGCAAGCCGCCAGACAAGGGCATGCTCGCGTCCGCCGCTGCCAATGATGAGAATGTTCACAGAAGTTACAATGATAGCAATGCAAGAGCAGTTCGACGTTGTGGTTATAGGTGCCGGACATGCCGGCTGTGAGGCCGCGCGTGCCTGTGCGCGGATTGGATTGAAGACCGCGATGATTACGATGAACATCGACCTCATCGCACAAATGTCTTGTAACCCGGCGATTGGAGGCATAGCCAAAGGTCACCTGGTTCGCGAGATCGATGCCCTTGGGGGCATCATGGGCGAGGTCACGGATGCGGTCGGCATCCAGTTCCGCCTGTTGAATACCAGCCGCGGACCGGCCGTCTGGTCACCGCGGGCACAATGCGACAAGAGGATGTACCGGGTCCGGATGAAGGAAGTCCTGGAGACCGAACCGAATCTTCGGATCAAGCAGGCCGAAGTAGCATCGCTGATTCTGGACGGCGGTCGGGCGGCGGGTGTCATGCTGCGGGATGGGCGGCAGGTGCGATGTGGCGCGGTCATTATTACTACCGGGACGTTTCTCAATGGGTTGGCGCACGTTGGTGAGCAGAAGTATAGTTGCGGGCGGAATGGCGAGGCGCCGTCACAACTCCTGGGGGATCAACTGCGGAGTTCCGGGCTTGCCTGGACTCGACTGAAGACCGGGACGCCTCCGCGCCTCGACGCACGGTCAATAGACTGGTCCAAGTTCGAGAAGCAACCCGGGGACGAAGTGCCGACTCCGTTCTCGTTCATGACAGAGACGATCGATCGGCCTCAGATTCACTGCTACCTGGCGCACACGACGGATGAAACCAAGCGTGTCGTGCTGGAAAGCGTGGCTCGTTCGCCCCTTTACAGCGGCCAGATTGAAGGCATCGGTCCCCGGTATTGCCCGTCGATCGAAGATAAGTTCATTAAGTTTCCGGACAAACTGGCCCACCAGATCTTCCTGGAGCCGGAGGGCTTGGACACCAACGAGATTTACGTGAACGGGATGTCGACCAGTATGCCAATCGACGTCCAGGAGGCCATGATCGCATCCATCCCTGGACTCGAAAAGGCTGAGATGATCCGGCCCGGATATGCCATCGAGTATGACGCCATTGATGCGCGGGAATTGGATCATCGCCTCGAAGTGAAGAAGATTCCCGGGTTGTTTTTGGCCGGTCAGATTAACGGCACGTCGGGGTATGAGGAGGCGGGTTGCCAAGGTCTGATGGCAGGTTTGAATGCTGCTGCGAGAATCAGTAACACGGCTGCCGTGGTGGTTCCCAGGGAGGAAGGTTACGTTGGAATTTTGATCGACGACCTGATCACCAAGGGAACCGATGAGCCGTATCGCATGTTCACGTCCAGGGCGGAGTTCCGCCTACATCTACGGATCGATAACGCTGACGAGCGTCTCACACCGTTGGGCCGTCAAGCGGGTTTAGTGAGCGACGCGCGATGGCAGGTGTTCTGCCGGAAACTGCAGCAAAAAGCCCGTCTGCAGGCCGCACTGCAGAATAGCCGGCATGAGGTCTGGCTGCGCCGTCCCGCTTCGAAAATCGAGGAGATCCGGAGTTGGGTTGTAGAGGTGCTTCAAGAGGAACCGGTCCGCGGCCTTCTGATGACTGTAGAAACCGAAGCCAAATATGCAGGCTACATTGGACAGCAGCGACGGCAGATTGACCGATTGAAATCATCGGACGGGCGGATGATTCCTGCGATGTTCCAGTTTGGAGAGATTCCGGGCCTGTCGCGCGAGATTCGTGAAAAGTTGGACCGGGTACGCCCTGCAACTCTAGGCCAGGCGGCGCGAATCCCTGGTGTCACACCAGCTGCAATTGCGGTGCTCGACGTCTATCTGACAGCCTCCCGCAGGCTGGACGCCGCTACTGCGAGCTCTTGATCCACGCCGTCTGTCTCATCGGCCGCACCTTGCCGTAAGAGAGGCCACACTTCAAATCTGTCCTTTCTCCGAAGCACCCATATGTTCCACGTGAAACAGCTTCCGTATGTTTCACGTGGAACATCGTTTAGGCTAATCGGAACGGCGCTTGAGCCCGGTTCCCTTAGCTCCAGTCGGAGCACCGGTTGAGCCCGGATGTATTCGTCCTTACCCGACTCTGTTACGATTACCAACTTGGGCCGTATAATCGCAATCACGAACCAAAAAGGCGGGGTTGGCAAAACCACTACCGCCATTAATCTTGCCGCTTCCCTCGCGGCAAACGACGTCCGCGTGCTCCTGGTAGACTCGGACCCCCAAGGTAATGCCACCACCGGCCTTGGAATCAAAAAATCACTCGACAAAACCTCAACCTACGACGTCCTGGTAGGTGGGGCATCCGCTGAGGAGGCCATTGTCCCCACGGAAATGGAGGGCCTCGACGTGCTGCCTGCTGACAAAAATCTGGTAGGCGCAAATCTCGAGATCGTAACGGTGGACCACCGGGAGCGACTCCTGAAAAACGCACTCAACCCTATTCGCGACCGTTACGCGTATATCCTCATAGACTGCCCGCCAGCTCTTGACCTCCTCACGCTAAATGCCCTCATGGCGGCCGATTCGGTTCTGATCCCCATCCAATGCGAATTCTTCGCTCTGGAAGGTGTTTCGGAGCTCCTCGATACGATCGACCGCGTTCGCGAATCCTTCGGTCACCCCCTCAAAACCGAGGGCGTCCTCCTCACCATGTTCGACGACCGCACCAACCTCACCAAGTTGGTCGCTGCCGACCTTAGGGAATTCTTCGGCAACGATGTGTTCACAACCATCATTCCGCGCAATATTCGCCTGGCTGAGGCGCCAAGCCATGGAAAGCCTGTCATTTTATACGACCCCGCCTCTCGGGGGGCCGAAGCCTATATCCAACTCGCGAAAGAGATTCTGACCCATGAGCAAGCCACCGGATCGTCAAGCACTCGGTAAGGGACTTAATTCCCTCCTTCCGGCCCGCCTGAGGCAAACACAGGCGGAGTCCGCTCAGCCGGTCCATCCGATCACCGAGTTGCCTGTCTCGATAATAAAACCCAACCCGTTTCAACCTCGCCGCCAGTTCCGGGAGGACGCGCTGGAGGAACTCGCGCAATCCATCCGTGTGAACGGCATCATCCAGCCGATCTCGGTTCGAAAGGCGGGCGACGAGTACCAGATCATCGCCGGCGAGCGTCGCTGGCGGGCAGCTCAACTGGCAGCCCTGACCGTCGTTCCTGTCGTGGTCCAGGAACTCGCCGACGAAAAATTACTCGAAGTCGCTCTGATCGAGAATATCCAACGGGAGGATCTCAACCCGATTGAACTGGCAGAAGCCTTCGAGCGAATGGTGACCGAACTGAGGCTGAGCCATGAGGAAATCGGTCGCCGAACGGGCAAAGATCGTGTGACCGTGACAAATACTATCCGGCTTCTTCAACTCCAACCGGAAGTTCAACAGATCGTAGCGTCCGGCAAAATCTCCGCCGGGCATGCGCGCGCCTTGATTGGCATCAAGGATCCGGACCGCCAGAAGAATATCGCCTACAGCGTGATCGCGGAAGGCTGGACCGTTCGCCAAATCGAGAAAACCATCAAAGATATCGCCCAAGGCACCGCCGACCGCCCGGATAAGCCACCCGCCCCTCCCGTCGACCCGAATGTCCGTGCGGCCATCGACGAAATGCAACAGGCGCTAGGAACCCGCGTCCGAATCATTGAAAAAGGGAAGGGAAAAGGCCACATCGAGATCGAGTACTATTCGTCTGACGATCTCGACCGCATCTACGGGATGATTGTCGTTAGGTCTTGAGGACAGTTGAGGTCATGGTTGTGACCGCGTCGCTTTTGAGCCAATGTGCGGTGGTCATCAATGAGCGAGCGACCGCCCGGTCGCCTGCCAGCCGCAGCGTTTTTGCGGGTATCCAAAGCCTTGGTGTTTAGCCTAACTCTTGTTTCAGCAGCGCGGTTGAGCGGCGAATCCGATTACCTTCGCCCCTTGGACAGCAGTTCCAAAATCGCCGCCAGCTCTTTTCGGATTTCCGGGAGCGCATCATTATTTCCAAACAACGCCCCTTGCGTCTGAACCACCGGAGGTTTAGCCGGCACCTTTGCCGCACCCTGCAAAAACTGACGAGCACCCTCGATCGTGAACTTCCTCTCATACAGCAAATGCTTTATCTGGAGAAGCAACTCCACGTCCTTGCGCCGGTACATGCGCTGGCCTTTATCGGTTTTCTTCGGGGCTAATTTAGGAAACTCCGTCTCCCAAAACCTCAGGACGTACGGTTCCACGGTCAGCAGGCTACTCACCTCACCTATTTTGAAATAGAGCTTATTAGGTATCTCGGGAGTAGCGGCAGAACCGTCGGGGGTAATGTCACTCATCGACCTTCCGCTATGGTACTACGGCAGAAGATTGAAGAACACTTTCCTTTCCCTGGCGCGCCGGAGCCTGGATCACAACCGTATGGCGGCCGCGCGGCAACAGCAGTGTGGTGTGATCTCCCGCGGCCAGGATCACCGGCACCTTACCGTCTACCCATGCGCCCGCGGGAGCCTCTTCGAGCAACGCTGCTGCCCTCGAGTCGCTCTCGTATTCGAACTCCACGCCAGAACCCGTCCATCGCGCCTGAAGCAACGTCCCGTTGAAGCCCAGGATTCGCATCGGAATTTCCGCAACTCCTGGCTGAACAAGGTGCTTTCCCACCGGCAGCCAGACCGTATCGCGGCTGTGAAACGGCCATGCCGCGCCGTCCACGGTAACCGGTCCGTCCCAGCGCAAACCCAACCCTGCCGGACAGTCCACCGTCACGCCACCCGAAGTCCTCTCTTCACTCCGCGGGGCAACCGCCGCGAACGGCAAAAGTTTCATATCCGAGGGCGAAATCGAATTCTCGAAATACACCGCCACCCGTGAGAACGAGGCCGACGCCATGTGAACCAACTCGAACAACTCCACGCCGATCTGCCGTTTGGTTGGATAGACGTCCTGGTAACGGTCAACCACATTAATGTCCACGGCCAGACGATCCGGCCGTGGCGTCAGCGTCTGATAGCGACGCGCAATTTCGGGGTATCGCTGGGGACCGAGATTCCATATCGTTGCGGGATCCTCGATCAGGAAGGTGAAGTCCTGCCGGGTCATCAACGGAAGGACACGCGCCGCATCCGCCCCAAGCGCATCCCGCATGCGAGTATCGAAACGATCGTCGACATGTGTCAGGACGACGTCCAGATCCGGATTAGACTCGCGATATTTTTCTCCCTCGTACAGCCACTCTTCCTGCATCTTCTGAGCCAGGCCCGCGCGGAATTTGAGAAACTGCTGCAGCGACTCCGGATCTTTACGCCTTCGCCAGAGTTCAATGGGATCGAACCCGCCCGGCGTCGACCGGAATTTTGCGCGCACGTCGTCATTCATCGGCGTAAAGCGGGCGGGAATCGCAGCGCCCTCCAGGGATTCGAAATACAGCTCCGCAAAATTCACGCCGTCCCATGCAAAACGAGATATCATATCTGATATACCTTTGCTTGCCGCCTGAAAGCAAGCGCGGTTCGTCAGGTTCATGAGTTTCCGCCAGTCGAGCTGTGCATCCTGCAAAACCGCAGTCTTCTCGCGCCACTCCGGATGATCATTCCAAAACTTCTCGCTGACGTGCGGCAATTCCAGCCACGCATACACCATCACGCCTTCGCGATGACACGCCGCGATTAGCCGGCGCAGATAAGCGTCGCGCTCCGGGTCGGTATCGTAGAAGTGCCAAGCCGCAACATGTAGCGCACTGATGCCGGACTCCCGCCACCGGCGCGCAAAATAGTCCACATCCACGCGCGTCCGATACGAATAATCGAAGAACGCCCATAAACGGCTCCCGCGGAATGGCGGTTCGACTCCCAGATCGGTGAGAGCATGAATCAGGTACGGGAATCTCTCATAACCGATCCGGCCAGGGCTCAGCGCCGACCATAGGACAGCGCCCTTCCCTGACCGGTAGCCGGCCACCATAGGCGCGCTGGTCCAGCGTTCCGTCGTGAAGACCGTTGCTCCGGCGGGAACATCCCAGCGCGATAACTCGATAGGCTTCTCCAGAATGATACGCATCTCCGGTTCGTGAACATCCCGCAGACTGGTCACGGTGACAGTCTGTCTGGAGGGCCGGAAGCCTAAGGAAACAGCGAGCGGCGATTCCCCTTCGAGAATCAATACCGCTCCTCTTTCGATCTTGTCGGTCCAAACGGGATTGGCGGCCTCACCGGTGCCGGTCACGTGAATCCGTGGATCAGCTGAAAGATTGACAGATGCCAGCACTTGTTGCCAGCCGTTCTGCGCCTTCACGAAAATCGGCCCGTCAATCAACCACAGCCCGGCAACCACGACTACACTAACGCGTAAATGCATACCAGAATCCCGCCCTCACATCGAAGAAATTGGGACGTCGCGGATTGTCCTCATTGTGCGTGTAGACTCCCCGCAGCAGACTTACCGAAAACACCAAAGACTGCGGCGTCCCATTCAGATGCAGCCGCACTCCAGGACCCGCATCGACAAAATTCGCCCAGTACTGGCGCAGCGTATCCTGCGTAATATCGGCGTTGACGAACACCTGGCTATGCAGCAGTCCCACCCTCGGCAGGTTGAATCCAGCCTTGTTCTGCAACACTGCCAGAGAGTCGTTTCCGAAGCGGCTGACAAAAACGCCGTCGAAGTTGGACTCGACGAAGCCGCTGCTTTCGTCCGACAAAACACTCGGGCCCCACAATCGCCCCCAGGACACGCCGCCGCGCAGATCCTTCTGACGAGGCTCGCCAAGATAGCTCACCGCAGTCCCGGCTTCGCCCCACAGTGTCGCGCCGTGCCACGTATCCGTAGCCAGGCCTCCTGCGAAGATGAATGAGCTCTCGGACAGATTCTGAGGCATGGCTGCCGGCGCCATCTCCCGCGTGTCCCCGATAAACCGGATCGACGCATAAGGATGCACCGGAATTCCCTTGAACCGTAATTCGGTCTTGATCTGTCCATACGCGAAATTGTCGCTCCACCGGGTGGAATAGAAGGGATACAACCAGACCGTAGTTCTTATCTTGGATAGATTCGGCCGCAGATTCACAAATGCCCGGCGCGCCTGCTCGGCGATCGACAGATCCGGACTCCTGCGCGCCAGGTTGAACCACACCAGCGCTGCAGTATCGTCATGCAGCATATTTTCCGTGTACCCCAGCTTCAACATCACCGCATAATCGTCAGGATCGATCTCATGCGCGACAGAGAGGTACTTTAGCGCATCCTTCATGTATCCTGCGGCGTAGCTTCTCTCCGCCATGAGCCGCACATCGACAAACGTCTCTTCCGCCGGCTGGACTCGTTTCTCCATCTCTGGATGCAGATGCAACGCCATCCGAACGCGATTTGCCAGATCCCTGTCATCCCCGGCGGTCACGCGCTTCAGCAAGGGCATCGCGTGCTCTACGTCCTTGCGGCCGAGGTACAGGAAGCCGAGTTGCGCGCAGGACAGCAGATCATGCGGAGTCGACGCAACAATAATGCGGAACTCCTCTTCGGCTTCCGACTGCCGCGTACGCTGCGCTTCTCCCTCCGCGCTATCCGACATTTTGAGCAGCAAATAGGCCAGTTCGCGATGCAGATTCACA
The DNA here is from genome assembly GCA_963747535.1 of Terriglobia bacterium. GTDB lineage: Bacteria > Acidobacteriota > Terriglobia > Bryobacterales > Bryobacteraceae > CAVVFX01. Next base: position 610,966 of record CAVVFX010000017.1, on the reverse strand, counting down.
TTGGAAGGATCGAGGTCGAGCGCCTTGCGGAATTCGTAAACGTAGGGATAGCGTTGAGGCAGGACCTCGCGAGCTCGCTCCGCCGCGCGAGTCTCCCCGCCGCGGGAGGCCGCAAGCCAGGCAGCCCGCGCATCCTCGTCCCGGCCCGCCCGTAAAAGAACGCGACCCAGGTCCACCAGGACCGCTTTCACCGAGGGCGTAATCTTCCACGCCAGAAGATAATGTTCCGCCGCCAGATCCAGCCGGTCGCGCTGCTCAGCCAGTTGAGCGAGTTCATAATGGGCCGAAAAACTCTCAGTAGAGAGTTCCAACGCTAGAGTCCATCGCGCAATGCCCTCCTCCAGAGGTCGGTCGACGTTCTGAAAGGCTCGTTCGGCCTCGGCATTACCCTGTTTGCGCAAGCGGTCGAAGGTGCGGCGCGCGGTAGCCTTCCAGACAACCGCACCGTCGCGGCTCTCGTAACAAAGAAAAGCGTACTCGAGAGCGACGTGGCTATCGTTGGGGTCGAGCCGCATGGCCTCACCAAACTGATCCCGCGCGGCCTCCGACTCGCCCACTTTCAGGTAAGTGTAGGCTAGATCCTTCCGAATATCCGCTCGTGCCGGACTGGCCGCCACTGCGTCGAGGAACGCCGGAATCGCCCGCTCGTAGTCTTTCGCCTTCAACGCTTCGTAGGCCTTTGACAGCGTATCGTCCGGCGCTGCCAGACACCAGGCGGTAAAAATCACCCCCAGAATGAGCGACTTCATATTAGCCCGGACATATAGTGCGGGTCGCTTCGTAAAATTCTCTAAAATTCTCTCAGCTTTAGTACGAGGTATCCGCCTGGACTCGCAGACGTGGCGCAGACACTTGTCTGCAGCGCCGGGATTCGTCTCGGCGCCTCCCGACAGCCCCAACCCTGATCCCGACTGCGCTAGGATCAAGTCGGGAAGCATGCCGGCAATACGCCAACTCTTGTCTGTACCTCTAGCGGCAATGGTGCTCCACGCCGCCACGGGCCAACTCGAGCTCGACGGACAGATAGAGGACACGGCCGCTCCGGTCCATGTCCGCATCTACGGCACAGACTCGCCCTTCGAAGCCTTCACCACATCCAACTCCCACGGCCACTTCCGCTTTCGCGCGCTTCAACCCGGTACCTACATTGTGAGCGCCTTCATCCGACATCATGGCGAAGCGCGGCGTACCGCCGTTATCACCAGCAGCTTCGCCGATTCGAAAGGAATTGTCCGAATCACCATTCCCTTTCCGCCGCCGGTCTCTTCCGTAGATCGCGGGCGCCGGAGATCAACGGTCTCGGTAACGGAGTTGTCCATTCCTGAGAGCGCACGCCAGAAATACCTGGAATCGCAGAAAGACCTCGCGCGGAGGGATTCCGAACGTGCGATCGCCCACCTGAAGGAAGCTGTTCAGATCGCCCCCAAGTACACTGAGGCATGGAACAGTCTTGGAGTGATTGCCTACCAGACCCACGACTACTCCCAAGCGGAACAATATTTCCGCAAGGCTCTCGAAACCGCCCCAGGCGACTGGACCCCGGCTCTGAACCTCGGTGGCGTTCTGTTGAATCTAGGCAAACCCACCGAAGCGTTGGATTACAACCGCTTTGTAGCGCAAGCCCACCCCAATGACGCCCTCGCGAACTCACAACTCGGGATGAACTATTTTCAGCTGGGTCAACTCGACCCGGCAGAGCAATATCTCGCAGCCGCGGAGCGTTTGGATCCTTCGCATTTCTCGCATCCCCAGCTCACGCTCGCCCAAATCTACGCACGTCGCGGAGACAAGTCGTCGACACTCCGCGAACTGAAAGACTTTGTCAGCCGCTTTCCGGACTCACCCGCAGCGCAGCAAATCCGCAAAAACATCGCCGCCTTTGAGGACGCACAGCCCTAGTACCTACTTGCAAAAATTGCGGACGGAAACCGCTTGCTTACGCGCGGCTCAGCAACGACTTCCTCATCGATACCTGATCGCAAACCCGCAGCAGGCCGCGAATTCGCCCAATAGCATGTACTTGTGATCGCTATCTTCCTGGTACTGTCGACCCCGGCAGAAAGCACCAGCCCGATTGCGGACGGCATCCCAGGTATCCACCCGTACCCCTGAAGTAATGAGGATGCATGAGCCGAGAAATTCGGCTACGAAAACTAACTCATCGGCCGAAAGACCCGATAAAAAAGCTCTCGCAAATGTTTCCCGATCCCGAGGAACGTAGTCGAAAAGAGCATTTTCCAGAGCCATCCGGCTCGCGGTCTCAGCCAAACAAGTTTCCCCCGGGTTGTAACTTCCAGTATGGGAATCGAGCCGCCGGACCGCAAGATCCAATTTGGTTTACAACCGGCCTGTCAGCAACAGGACCAACAGGATCACTACGATCAACCCAATACCCCCGCTGGGATAATATCCCCAACCGCCGCTGTATGGCCAGGCCGGCAGCGATCCGATAAGAGCCAGCACCAAAATGATCAATAAAATCGTTCCAAGCATTTTTCTTCTCTCCGGCAGGGGTTACTGCAATCACTCAGCCAACTGTCCTGCGCCAGCGTGCAGGACCGCACTCTGCCTTCATGCCCTCTGCCTGGACCCTTGTACTATTTATTTATGGTGTCCTCCTTCATGGAACTCGCCTCACCCGAGTTGCTCGCGAAATACGAACCCGTCATCGGCCTGGAAGTCCACGTTCAACTCGGCACCCGGACCAAGATCTTCTGTAGCTGTCCCACCAGTTTCGGCGCGCCGCCCAATACCAACGTGTGTCCCGTATGTCTCGGACTGCCCGGTGCACTCCCGGTCCTTTCCAGGGACGCGGTGGAGTTAGCCATCAAAGCGGCCCTTGCGCTGAACTGCACGATTCGTCCGATGTCGCGATTCGCCCGCAAGAATTATTTCTACCCGGACCTGCCCAAGGGTTACCAGATCTCTCAATACGACGAACCTCTGGCCGAGCATGGCTATGTCGACATCCAAGTGGACGGCACGCATAAACGGCTCGGCATCACGCGCGTTCACATGGAAGACGATGCCGGCAAGAGCATCCACGACGGTTTTCGCGACTCCGACCGTTATTCCTATGTCGACCTGAATCGCTGCGGCACGCCGTTGATCGAAATCGTCAGCGAGCCGGACATGCGATCCTCGGAGGAAGCCCACGCGTATCTGACCGAGTTGAAGCAGGTGCTCCAATTCGTCGAAGTTTCTACCTGCGATATGGAGAAAGGTCATCTTCGCTGCGACGCCAACGTCTCGGTCCGGTTGCGCGGCGCCGGGAAGTTCGGCACCAAGGTCGAAGTGAAGAACCTGAATTCGTTCCGCTTCGCCAAAATGGCGATGGACTACGAGATTGCGCGCCAGGTCGCCGTTCTCGAAGCCGGCGGTAACATTTACCAGGAGACCCGGCTCTATAATGTCGAAACCGGAGAGACCGTCGGCATGCGCAGCAAAGAGCAGGCGCACGATTATCGCTACTTCCCTGAACCTGATCTGGTCCCCCTTCGCGTCAGCGAGGCCTGGCTCAACGCGGTCAAATCCGACATGCCCGAGTTGCCGGCTCAGAAACGGGCTCGTTTCGTCGGAGTTTACGGTCTGCGTGAGTACGACGCACAGGTGCTGACGGTCACTCGTCCCATTTCCGACTATTACGAAGAAGTGGCGCGAGTCTCCGGAGATCCCAAGACCGCGGCCAACTGGGTCATGGGCGATCTCACCGGCGCACTGAACGCCGCGGGAAAGGAGATCTGCGATTCACCGGTCAGCGCGGCTCACCTTGGCGAACTCGTCGTGCTCATCAATAAAGGAGAACTCTCCGGCAAACTGGCCAAAGATATTTTTCCGAAAATGTTTGAAACTGGAGAAGCCCCGGCGGTCATCATGGATCGCGAGGGATTACGGCAGATCAGCGATACCGGCGCACTCGATACCATCATTGATCAGGTGCTGGCGTCGAATCCCAAGCAGGTCGAACAGTACCGTGGTGGTAAATCCTCGGTGATCGGGTTTTTGGTTGGGCAGGTGATGAAGGCATCCCGAGGCCAGGCGAATCCCGGAGCCGTCAACGAACTTCTCAAGAAGAAACTAGGGTACGCGACTATGGAAGACGAAGCTCTCAAAGAAGGCGATCAGGCGCCCGCCATCAAACTCGAGACTGACACCGGCGAGATATTTGATCTGGCCGCCCACAAAGGCGAGCGCATCATACTTTATTTCTATCCGCGGGCGGATACACCGGGCTGCACGATAGAAGCCTGCGAATTCCGCGACTCCTCGAAGAAGATCACGAAGAAGGGCGCGCTGATCGTCGGCATCTCTCCCGACACGGTCAAGGCCCAGGCCAAATTCAAGACCAAGTTTGGTCTGCCGTTTATTCTTCTGGCGGATGCCGACCGCAAAGTCGCCGAAGCCTACGGCGTGGTCAAAGAGAAGAATATGTACGGAAAAAAGGTCATGGGGGTCGTCCGCACCACCTTTCTTATCGGACCCGACGGCAAGATTGAGAAAATCTATAACAAAGTGAAGCCCGAAGGCCACGCCGGCCAAATCCTGGAAGCTCTCTAAACAGAGCGTCACAAGTATTTTGGGAATCGCTAACACTCATCCTACTGAGCCGTGACCGTGAGGGAGCGGTTGGCGTGCAAACTCGAGACGACGCTTAATCTCGCGAAAACCTAGACTAGACTATTTCGCCGACCACTAGATCGGCCGCATACTCGCCGAGGTACTTCTCTTTGTAAGAGATAGGGAATGAAACCTGAGCCTTGGCGCAGACACCCCGTCGAGCAAGCTCATGGATCAGAGCTCGTTCGTAGACCTTCTCCAGGAAACCAGCGCCGATCACGTTGGCCACCTCGAAGGCAGCGCCAATCACGACCTCTGTCAGATCTGATTCCCATTCGTGTGCATCCGTGTCCATCCGAGTGGCGCAAGGTGGGGTGAAAATCTCAGAAAAAATGTTGCTCAGGCCACGGATGGACACGGATGCACACGAATCCTATTGTCCAGTTATTTCGTGGATACACTAGGCTAGTCTAGTACACCTTTTCGTAAATGCCCTCGTATTCTCACAGTGAAACCCACCGAGTGGTTGCGCGAGCTTTCGCAACTTAGTATTAGCTAAGCTAGAACTACTCGCAGCGCAACGTGACTGCCGGATCAATGGACGCGGCATTCCGAGCCGGCGCAAATGCCGCCGCCATCCCAATCAATCCCAGGACGGCTGAAGCACCCATCCAACTGGCACCATCCCAGCCAACCGGGGAACGATCCAAAATAATCAGGCGCCCCAGGACGATCGACACCGGCGCGGTCACAAGCTCACTGACCAAGATTGCCAGCGCCGCCCACCGAACCGACTCAAACGCCAGGGAAAACTGTGACGCACCGAGAGCCGAGCGGATACCCAGTTCGCGGGTCATCTCGAGAAACGTCGCGGACAGAGTGGACGCCAGGCCGAACACGACGACAAGAATCGCGATGCCGCCAAAAACATTCAGCAGCCAAACTAAGAGCCTCCGGCTCACCAACGATCTCTCCACCTGATCCACCAAGGGGCGCAGGTTGACTCGTTGTACTTCCGGATCGACCCGCCAGATCGCCTCCTGCACTTCTTTCTTCAGCGCAGCGGCAGGCAGGCTGGATCGAAGGAAGTATTGGAAACCTTCGAACGCCATCTGGTCCGAGCTGATCACGATCTGCGGTTCGGTCTCAATCGCGAGATCGCGATTCAAGGTGTTACCGATCACACCTACTATCTGATGCTCCGCGTAGGGCCGGGCGGCGAAGCCGTTGTAAAAGGAAATGCGCAGGCGGTGCCGCAAAGGATCGGGATCCCCTGATAGGTAGCGATCGACGAACGCCTGGTTCACTACGGCTACCTTCGGCGAATTCCAGCGGTCGGTCGCTGCGAACAGGCGGCCGTGGACGCAAGGAATACCCAGCAAGGGCAGCAGTTCCTGACTGGCGGCTCCAATTCGAGCCATGCGCTGCTTGTCCCGCGGCGCACTTTCCCCATCAATCAGAAAGCGGGTCTGGCCCCGGCTCACCGGCAGGGAGACACCACCTGCCGCGTCGGACACGCCGGGCACGCGCTTGAGTTCCGCGATGGCCTGTTGATGAAACCGGATCATCTTCTCGTCGGTATTGTATTTTGCTTCTGAAATGCCGATGCCCGACACGAGGACCTGTTCTGTCCGGAAGCCCCGGTTTGCCAGGAGCAGGGTCTGGACGTTGCGGCCCAGCATGATTCCGGTGTAAGCAAGCGTACCGGTAATCGTCAACTGGGCGGCCGCCAGGACGACGCGCAAGCGCCTCGATGAGCGGCCCGTCGCAGTGCGGCCACCCGCTAGCGACTGTCGTGTGGCTCCTCCGTAAACGGTCAACAGCGGCAGCAATCCACTGATCAGACTGGTAATGAGCGTAAAGACGACCAGCAAAACCGCAGCAGGCGCGTCGAGGCTCGCCTTTTGCCAGAGTTCGAATCGCGCGAGTTCCGGGTCGAAGAGCGAGGACGCGCGGAAGGCGCTTAAGAGCGCCACGACACCCAGCAGGCCCATGGCGGAAGCCGCGCCGCCGAGCAGCAGTACCTGCGCGGCCTGCTCCTTCAGTACCCGCCATTGCGAAGCGCCGAGGCAGAGCTGAATCGCGATCCTGCGTTGTTGCCGCAGCCATTGCGCCAGCCAGATTCCGCTCGCATTCGCCATGGCGACAAGTAACAGGAGCAACACCGCGGTCATCAGCCAGCGCAAGATCAGTAACCGGTCTCCGAGCAGAAACGAGGTAACTCTGGTAGCCGCGAAGCGGACGTTACGGTTCGTCGAGGGAAACTGCGATGCCAGTGCGGCCGTCCGCACCGCCAGCTCGGATTGGAAGCGCTCGATTCGGACGCCCGGCTTGAGCCGCGCGATTGCGCCGAGTCCTCCGCCGCCCCGGGAATTCCAATAGTCGGCGCGACTCAGCGGGATATAGATATCCGGACTTTCTCCCTGATGCGGGAAATTGAAGGATTTAGGAAGCACTCCTGCCACGCGGTAGGGAACGGCGTTGAGCCAGACATACGGGTTTGGGGGGCTCGCTTCTCCGCCCAAAAAACGCAGCCATGCCGCATGTGAAAACCAGACCCAGTTCTGATTTCCGACGCGCTCATGTTCCGGATTGAGTGCTGCGCCAAGAGCCACGTCGACCCCGAGGGTTTTGAAGAACTCGCCGGTGACCTGCTGAGAAAGCACTACCTCGACATGGCCATGGCTCTCGATTTGCAGTCCCCAGGTGCGCGGCAGAAAGCCGGCGATGGACTCGACGGAACCGGCGCGCAGGTCCTCTACGTCCATCCAGCTCAAACCGCCTCGCTCTCCACCGGGTTTCAGGGATTCGACAGCCACAAGCCGTTCGGCCTGGGGAAACGGCAAGGCTCCCTTGAGCAACGGGTAGGCAATTGCGAGCCACGTTCCGCCCACGGTCACGGCTACGGCGATCACAGTCACGAACGCGAGGGATGTCCGCCAGTCCCGAATTCGTTGCCGCGCCGCAACCCCGAGATTCATTTGTCGAATATAGCAACTACGTCCTGCCGGCGACGGCGATACCATAGGAAGTCACCCATGGATAACCCGAATCGGAAATCACTGCGTAGCGAAATTTGGTTTAACGACATGACGGAGCCGGGCGAAACGGCCGTGTATCTGGAGCGGTTTCCCAACTACGGCATTACTCGCCAGGAAATTCAGGCGGGACGCCCGATCATCGGCATCGCCCAGACCGGAGGCGATCTCACGCCGTGCAATCGCATCCATATGACACTGGTCGAACGCGTGAAAGCAGGGATTCGCGATGCCGGCGGAGTGCCGTTCGAATTCCCGGTGCATCCTATCCAGGAGAGCTGCCGCCGGCCAACCGCGGCGCTCGATCGCAATCTCGCGTATCTCGGGATCGTGGAAGTTCTCTGCGGTTATCCGCTCGACGGCGTCGTGCTGCTGACCGGGTGCGACAAGACCACGCCCGCCTGTCTGATGGCCGCTGCGACCGTGAACCTGCCGGCCATCGCGCTTAATGGCGGCCCCATGATCAACAGCTACTACAAGGGGAAACTGGCGGGCTCGGGCATGGCCCTGTGGGAAGCGCGCCGCCTGTTCGCCGAAGAGAAAATCGACGCCGATGAGCTGATCGACCGCACGCTTGCGTCAGTCCCCAGCGCGGGACACTGCAACACCATGGGCACGGCGCTCTCCATGAACTCGCTGACCGAAGCGCTCGGCATGTCGCTACCCGGCAGCGCATCCATTCCCGCGCCCTATGGTGAGCGCGCCAAATTCGCTTATCTGACCGGCCGCCGCATCGTCGACATGGTTCATGAAGACCTGACACCCTCGCGCATCCTCACCCGCGAAGCCTTTGAGAATGCCATCGTGGTGAACTCCGCGATCGGCGGTTCCACCAACTGTCCTCCGCATCTCATTGCGATCGCGCGCCATCTGGGAGTGCCGCTTGACGTCGAGGATTGGGAGACCGTCGGCCACGAAATCCCATTGCTCGCCAACGTCCAGCCCGCGGGAGAATTTTTGGGTGAGGGCTTCCACCTCGCGGGAGGTACGGCGGCCGTCATTGGCGAACTGATGCAGGCTGGAAAGCTGCACAACGAGGCGATTACGGTGACCGGCAAGACCGTCGGCGAAAACTATCGCGACATCCGATCGCAGGACAGCAACGTCATCCGGCCCTACTCACAGCCGCTGAAAGAGAATGCCGGCTTCCTGGTCGTCACCGGCAATCTCTTCCACTCGGCCCTGGTCAAAACCTCGGTGATCAGTCCGGACTTCCGGCGACGGTATCTTTCCGCGCCGGGTTCGGAAGATTGCTTCACGGCGCGGGTCATTGTCTTCGACGGCCCCGAAGACTACCGCCGCCGCATCAACGATCCCGCACTGAACGTGGACGACAAGTGCATGCTGGTAGTGCGTGGCGCAGGTCCGATTGCGTATCCCGGCTCGGCTGAGGTGGTCAACATGACGCCGCCCGATTACCTGGTCAAGAGCGGCGTCCGGATGTTGCCCTGTATGGGTGACGGGCGGCAGAGCGGCACGTCCGATACGCCCTCGATCCTCAACGCCTCACCAGAGTCAGCCGCGGGAGGCAATCTGGCGATTCTTCGCAACGGCGATCAGGTGAAGGTCGATTTGAAGAACCGCCGGGTCGACGTGCTGATCAGTGACGACGAGATCGCCGAACGATGGAAGTCGCTCGAGCAGAAGCCGCTGAAGCACGACTCACCATGGCAGGAATTGTACCGCGCCAACGTGGGCCAACTGGAAAGCGGCGCGTGTTTCGATTTCGCGCTGAAATACCGGGATCTCCGGAAGACTGTGCCCCGGCATTCGCATTGATGGTGTAGACAGACTGAACACTAGCCCCGCAGACCACGAAAAACGATGGTCTGCGCCACGGCAGGCCAAAGACTTACTCCGTATAGCGGCAAGTCGCAAAAAACGGCTGCTGCGCAGCCGGGCAGACCACAAAAAACGATGGTCTACCCAGGTCTACCCTACGGCGGGCCAAGGGCCCACAGAATCTACCCTATGGAGCTACTCCTCTTGAGGCGGACGTCCGGGACCGGGACCACCTGCGCCTGGGCCATTTCCTCTACCTGGGCCCTCGTGATGCGGCCGTGAGCCTGGCTCGTCCAGTTTCTCCCACTGTTCCGGGGTGAGCACGTGACGGATCGCGAGCATCAATCGGGCATTCGCCTTCTCCAGTTCCGCGCGCGCCTGGGCAATGCGATCTACCGCCGGCAGGATCCTGGAATCGTCCAGTTGAGGACCTTTCAACAGACCCTCCATCACGACTTCCTCTTTCTCCAGCGTGGCTGAAAGGTCGATCAGCTTCAGACGGCTCTGCTGCCAGATGTCGTCCATCTTCTTCTGCTGGTCCGCGGTGATCGCGAGCCGTTTGATGATCTCCGGGTTCTCCCACCATTTGCCGCCCGGACTTTGGCGCGGCCCTCCTGACATGGGTCCCCCGTGGTGCATGGGTGGGGGCGCCGGCGCAGGTCCTTGTCCCCAAGCGAGCGTAGTCACCGCGAGCAAGAGGACACACTTCCACTGACGTCTCATTTGCATCTCCTGAATTCCGCGTTTAGCGGCTAAAATCGTTGGGCATTAACTTCGCGAGCGATTCCATCGGCGCTGGAACCGATTGTGAAATTTCCTGTTGCACCTGGCGCAGCAGAATCTCGTCCTGGGCCGCTGTCTGGGCTGCGATGACGGCTACACGCGTTACCTGGCGGTGGCGAATCACTGGAATTGCAGTCAGAAATAACAGCGTGGCGATCGCGAGCCCCATCCGCCACCACCGCAGGGGCGCCCCTGTGGTCACCGCCGTCACCCTTGACACCCGCATGGGGGGCATCTGCTCCTGGCCCCAACTCCGCACCGCGCCGCCAAACAGCGTCAACAGTCCGGCGATGCGCTCCACTTCTCCGGCACAGGTTTGGCACGACTCCAGATGACGCTCCACGTCCGGCGAGCGTTCGCCGATCACCCAATTGTCGATCTGTTGCTGCGACAAATGTTGACTCACAGGCTCTCCTTCAGGGCCACTCGTGCCCGCACCGAACGAAGCGACCGGAACAGGTGAATCTTCACTGTGCCTTCTTTCAAGCCGGTCGCCGCGGCGATCTCCAGAATATCCATGTCTTCCACAAAGCGCAGCAGAAACACCGTTCGCTGCATTTGCGGCAACTCAGCCACGACGCTCCAGACGGCCGCGACCTTCTGCCTGGCGAGCGCCATCGCTTCCGGGGAGCTCCTCCGGTCCGCCAGCCAACCCTCCGCCACGGAAGGATCGACAGACGACTGACGGGTTCGGCGCCAGAACTTCAGACGCACATTCGACAAATGATCGCGCACCAGGTTCACGGCGATCCGCATCAGCCACGTCTTGACGCTCGCCTCGCCGCGAAACTGGTTGCGGGCGCAATACGCTTTCAGAAAGCAGTCCTGGGTCAGCGTCTCGGCAGCATCCCGGTCGCGTAGCGAGGCCAGGACGTAGCGGAAGATCGACGCCCGATACAGCTGCACGACGGCATCGAAATCCGCAAGGTCTCTCGCGGACGGTTCGGCCATCGCCGCGATCAATTCCGGCAACAGAACTTGCTCCATCCGAATGCGTAGACCGCGTTGCGGGCCGCGGGGTTTACACCGGCACTCACGAATATCTCCATCTGTAAACCGTGACGCATTTTATCTATAGACGCAGCCGCGGGCTGTGTCTCTGTTAATTCATGTTATCTCTTCGCAAGATATGTAAACTTATGCGGCGCAGTAGTCACAGCACTAACTTCCGGGTTGACCCAGGGTTTCCAGCGATAGTGAATTTCGCGAGGGCGACTCCTCCATGCGCTTACTGTATTTCTTAATCCTATTACTAACCCAAACTGTTCTCCTGTTCGCGGCAACCTTCGGGACCGTGGTGTCGAAGGCGGGCGGCGCCGCTTATTCGGATATCGCCCTCGACGAGGCTCGCGGAAAGGTTTATCTGGCAAACCCGGCCTCCAACACCGTGGATGTCTATGCGATTGCGCAAAAGACATTTCTAGCTTCCATCAGCGTTCCCGGGCAGCCGGTGGCGGAGGCCATGTCCCGTGATGGAAACTATCTGTATGTCACCGCCTATACGTCCTCGGCGTTGTATCAGATCAATCTGAATACTGCGTCGGTGGTCTCGACGATCTCGGTTCCCTACCATCCACAAGGCGTGGCTGTAGGCGCCGACGAGCGAGTCCTGATTACAACCGTGGGCCCCGGGAGCGGTACGGCTACGAACACGCTGTTTCTCTTCGATCCCAGTGCGGGAAACAGCACGCTGACTCCCATCAATCTCACGGTACCGCCGCCGAGCGCGGCTACCACCAGTACGCTGGGACGCCAGACGCTCGACTACAGCAGCGCCTTGATTCCCACGGCGGACGGCAATTATATCGTCGGAGTCAACGGCGTCAGCACGACCGAGCGTGCGATCTTCGTCTACCAAACGGCTTCCGCGACAGTCCTGCGCGCGCGCGAGGTGCTGAATCTCTCGAATGTACTCTCCATTTCGCCGGATAACTCGAAGTTCATGGCCGGATCGACGCTCTTCGACTTCAATACGCTGCAGGTCATCGCGCAGGAGAATGTCGCCAACTCTCCGTTTGCCTTCCCGAGTACCAATAACTTCAACCTGGCGCAGAATCAGGGTGGCAGCGTATTCTCTCCCGACGGTTCCATGGTGTATGCCGCGTTCAACGTCAACCCCGTGACGAACCCCGCGTCGCCCGCCAATGTAACCGAATTGCTGCTCAACGATCCGACCAATCTTCGCATTCTGGCCGCGCTCCAGTTGCCGGAGAACCTCGCCGGGAAAATCGTCAGCACCGCAGCCGGGAACACGCTGTATGGCATTTCCGATTCCGGTTTCATCATCCTGCCGGTCGGGTCGATCACGCAAAGCCCCCTGATCACAGTCGATAATTCAACCATCTTCCTGGGCAACGATCAGTGCGGCGCGACGGCCAATCTGAATAGCGGCCTGGTGAACATCAGTAACGCCGGCACGGGACGCCTGACTGCCAGCGTGCAGTCTTACACCGTTCCTTCCGTGACCGGCGTAACGGGTCTCGGTACGTTTACCGGACCGGGCGGGATCACCATCACTCTACCGACCGGCAGCGGCGGAGTGGGGATTCCGGGCGCCGGCGGCGGAGGTTTTGGAGGCGGAGGTTTCGCAGGTGGGGGTGGGGGCGCGGCCGCTGGCGGCGGAGGTTTCACGTTTGGCGGAGGAGGGGCCGGCGGTACGACGGCAGCCGGCACGACCACTACCACCACTGCCGCGACCACCACGAATACCGGGCCCAACTTCAAGCTCACCACGAATAGCAATGGCGGGCTTTCTCTCGTTTTCTCTTACAACCCGAACGCGGCCAAGGCCGGTCTGGGGACCAACGGCGAAAGCGATTTCCTGCTGCAAGCGTCCGAGGCCATCAACATCGCTCCCAACATCCGGGTCTTTCAAAACAACCGCAATGCCGAGGCACGCGGGACGGTTTTCCCGGTCGCCCAGAATATCAGTGCGGGCGAAGCACTTATGGACATGGTGTACGATACCAGCCGCCGGCGAATCTACCTGACCAACGCCGGACTCAACCAGGTGGAAGTCTTCGACATGGTTCAACAGCAGTTTCTAACTCCTATCAATGTCGGACAACTGCCGAATAACATGGCGTTCGGAACGGACGGCAATACGCTGTATGTCGCCAATACGGGAGGCGAGTCGATCAGTATGGTGGATCTCAATCAGGGAGTGGTCGTGGGCACCGTTCAATTCCCCATCCTTCCCTATGACTCGACAGCCGCGATCGTCACTCCCCAGGCGATGGCTTCGACGATCCGGGGGCCTCTGGTAGTCATGTCGGATGGAACGTTGTACGAGATCTCCGGAAATCAGGCCATTCGGCACGCGTTGAATCCGGTGGTGTTCGGCAGCACCGCGACCACGATCTCCGCAGGCACCGGTACGGCGGCCTTCCGCACCATGGCGTCGTCCCCGGAAGGTCAGTATGTGATCCTCTTCACCGGCACGGGAGACGCGTATCTCTACAGTGCCCTGATCGACGACTTTACCGTCAGCAAACAGATCTTCACGACTTTGACCGGCCTGGTCGGACCGGTTGCCGCCGGACCTAACGGACAATACTACATTGTGAATGGCACGGTCCTGAACTCTTCCCTGACGCCCGTGTTGAACGGCCAGGCAGGAACCGGTGCGACCACGACAACCGGCACGACCACGGCCACCACGCGTCCCATATCGGCCGTGGCGGCCGTGAATGCCACAAGCTACGCGGTTTTCAGCGAGCCGATCAGGACCAGCACGACGTCTGCATCGACCGACGCGGGCATCATCCAGATCATGAACAGTTCGTCGGGCCAGACGCTGCAGAGCGCCAATGCTCTCGAGACCTCGCCCGCGGTGGTGACCGGCACCACCCGGACCGTAACCAATGGACGCACGCTGGTTATCGACAGCGCCGGGGGAAACGCCTATGCAATTACGGTCAGCGGACTCTCGGTCATCCCCATGGCTCCGGTGCCGGCCTCTTCAGCCCCGGCTCTTGGGAAGACTGGCGTCATCAATCTGGCCAATACCGGAACGGCACTCGCGGCCAACGAAATGGCTGCAGTGTACGGAACGAATCTGGCATCCGCCGGCACTGCGTCTTCCCGCCCGCTCCCGCTGATACTGGGCGGGAGTTGTGTAACCCTGAACAATGCGGCCGTACCGTTGGTGTTGTCGAGTTCAGGAGAGATCAATTTCCAGATTCCTCCGGGTCTCGCGGCCGGCAAGTATCCGCTGGTGGTGCGGTCGATCGCCAACCAGGCAGCGTCCTCGTCGGCCACGGTCACGGTTGCGAAATACGCGCCGGCGGTGATGATGACGTCCAGCGGACAGGCTTCGATTTATCATTCTGACGGCTCGCTCGTCACCACCAGCAATCCGACCACGCGCGATCAAACTCTGACAATCTACGCCGCGGGTCTGGGTCCGACGACAGGCGGAGCGGTTACTGCCGGTGCGCCTTCGCCCAGCAGTCCTCTCGCCGTCACTGCTCCGGTTTCGGTTTACTTCGGACCGGTTGGGTACTCGGATGCTCCGGTGGTAGTGAACTGGAGCGGCCTGGTGCCCGGATTGGTCGGTGTCTACCAGATCGATGTCTATGTTCCCGGCACGCACTACGAGGGCGATGCAGTACCGGTGAACATTGCAGTAGGGGGAGTTTATAGCCCCACCACGGGGAGTAATCTACCTACTATCTCTTCGCATTGACGTCTAAAATCTGTCATGAGCCGGATGACATCCCGGCACGTTCCGTCAGAAAGCCGCGATCGAGAGTCAATAGCTGGGAGACGTTCACCACCGAATCGCGCGCCAGGGGCGCCGGCGAGGTCAAGGTTGGTCGTGATAAGGGTCAGCTTGCACCATAAGCACGGGCCTCCGGTATCTAGCTACTTCTCGGCGCGAAAGTGGTCAGAGACCACGAAAACCGGTTGCTAACGCGCGCGGCTCGGAAACGCAACGACGTGTTTTCATGCACTGACCGAGCCGCGACCGCGAGGGAGCGGTGTTTTGCGCCGCCAAGTAGGTATAGCTAAGCTAGACAAGAAAACGATTGCTTTCGTTCTCCTCGAAGCGTAAACTCTTTGCAGCCGTGGCGGGGTGAGCCCGGCAGTTCAGGAGAAGAAAAAATGAGACAGAAGGCCTTAATATGGCTATCCATGGCCGCTGCATGCGTTCCGGCGGCCATAGCCCAGGAACAACCCACTTACGTGCAGCAATTCTGTGTCAAGGCCGTGGCAGGCAAATTGTCAAGCCTTGACGCGATGATACCGGACGCCGCCAAGTTAGTGCAGGCGCGCATCGAGGAGGGACAACTCACCGCTTTTATCGCCTTGAAAGCGGTGATTCCCGCAGGCACTTCGGCCCGCTGCGACTACGTTTTATCCTATTTTTATACGGGTTTCCCGCCTGAGCCGCGGACGAGAGAGCAGCAGGAAGCCACCTTCCGCAAAGCCAAGATCGCGGGAACTTACTCGGAGATGCTGGCGAAGCGCGATGCAACCTCCGTGCTGGTAAGTGACGACTTATGGAGGGGAGCTACTGGAGGGACGGCTGGCCCCGGATCGGTAAAGGGCAGTTATGTCCGGCTTAACCTCTACAAGTCCAAACCCGGACATACCACCGCCGAATGGGCCAAGATGGAAGTTGAAGGCTGGAAACCGTTCGCCGAGGCCCTTGCCAAGGAAACTCCCGGCTTCGGCTGGAGGGCGGAACTGCTCACCATGCCCGGCGGATCGAGCCTGCACTACGACGGCATGACCGTCGACATCTTTCCCAATTGGGCCACTGCCGGCCGCGGTTACAGCGCCCAGATGTGGACCAAGGTGCATCCGGATTTGAAAATAAACGATTACCTAAGCAAAGTGAACGAAACAATTGACCGCTACAAGGTCGAGCTTTACCGGACTGTCGAGGTAGTAAGGAAGAACTAGTACCTACTTGCAAAAATTACCGTACGGAAACCGCTTGCCTACGCGCGCGGCTCAGCAACGTCTTCCGGTTGGCGCGCAAACTCTGGCGACGCGGTGTTTAACATCGATTCCGCCATCCGTGAAAGCTGCTAGGATGAAACGCGATGAAGCGGAAGAGGAAGCCCGTGCCGGTTGCCCCATCGCCTACGGCTCGTGCGGTGTCGGTCTCGCGAACGGGCGCGCGTGATTCGCGCCGCTATTATTTCGCGGCGGTTGCGGCGCTCGCCGTGTTGACGCTGCTCGCGTTTTCAAATTCCTTTTCGACCGGGTTCGCGCTTGATAACCACCTGATCCTGGAAGACACCCGCATCCAGACCGCGAGCGCCGCTAATATCGATCTGATTATCCGCCACACTTACTGGTGGCCAAACGGGGAGAGTGGCCTTTACCGGCCCCTTACAACGCTCTCTTACCTTTTCAACTACGCCATTCTGGGAAACGGCAATCACCCCGCCGGGTATCACTGGGTCAATTTTTTCCTGCATGCGGCCAACGTATTCCTGGTCTTCGCGCTGGTACTCCGTTTGATGACCGGACGGGTCCGCGCACTTCCGGCCGCCTTCTGCGTCGCCATGTTGTGGGCGGTGCATCCGCTCCTGACGGAATCGGTTACCAACATCATCGGGCGCGCCGACCTGCTCGGCGGATTCGCGGTTCTGAGCGGTTTTCTTTTGTACCTGAGAAGTACCGAAACAACCGGCTGGCGGCACGTCGCATCGCTTGCGGGATTGGCGGTTACAACCGCGGTTGGGGTGTTTTCGAAGGAAAGCGCTGTCGTTCTCCCGGCTGTCATCGTTCTCTACGAACTGGCCTATGGGAAACAATGGCGGAGAATGTTGCCCGGCATCCTCGCGACTCTCGTTCCGATCGGCCTGATGCTGTGGCAAAGAGCAGCGGTACTCTCGTCGTCACTGCCTGCCGAATACCCGTTCCTCGATAATCCTATCGCCGGTGCCGGTTTCTGGGTGGGCCGCCTTACTGCCGTAAAGGTTCTGGCGCGCTATCTGTGGCTGGCTTTCTGGCCCATGACACTTTCCGCGGACTACTCATACTCCCAGATCCCACTGATCCACGGCAGTCTTGAGGAGTGGATTTGCTGGCTCTTCGTCGCCGGCGCCGTGGGGCTAATGGTGATCCTCTGGCATCGCAGCCGTCTGGCTTTTTTTCTCGCCGCCTTTGCCTTTCTCAACCTCCTGCCAGCCTCCAATCTACTCTTTCCCATCGGCACGATCATGGCGGAGCGTCTCATGTATCTGCCCCTCGTAGGACTCCTTGCCGCTGTGGTCATCGCTATGGACGACGTCACGGCGCGCTTTCGTCTTTCCGGGACCGTATTCGCGATTTCCATCGCCGTGATCGCCGGCGTATTAGCCGTCAGAACCTGGGTGCGCAACCGCGAT
Source organism: Terriglobia bacterium (assembly GCA_963747535.1). Classification (GTDB taxonomy): domain Bacteria; phylum Acidobacteriota; class Terriglobia; order Bryobacterales; family Bryobacteraceae; genus CAVVFX01. Next base: position 593,457 of record CAVVFX010000017.1, on the reverse strand, counting down.
TGGACCGATGACATGACTATGGCCATGGCCGGCGTTCAAACCAGCCCGCACAGCTACAAATTCCACCGTTTGCTGGCGGCCCATCTTCTGGGGACCGATCCGTCTCACAGCGATCTCGACCATGCCATCGCCGAGGCAGACCGGAGTGTTGCGATCCTCGCGCCACTGCCGGACGATCTGAACTTACCCGGTCCCTGGAATCTCGCGGCTGTGTGCCATCGTGTCAAGGGCGATTCGCTGCCGCGGGACGCTGCCCGCGCGCAATATGAAGAAGCAGCCAGGCTGGCCCTTCGCTCCGTCGCGGTCGACGCGGCGTCCCGGGCCGCGTATGATCGCCGGCACGGAATAAAAGCCCCGGTGCCTGCCAGCGCCGCCGATGGTTACCGGACGCTGGCATCAGCCTATCTTCATTTGGGCCGGGCGCCGGAAGCCTTGGCCGCGGCGATTCAGGCGCAGACGATCGATCCGGCAAATAGCGGCGTGTACGAGGAGATCGCGGACGCCGATCTCGCCCAGAACCGCGGCGAGGACGCAGCCATCGCTCTAGCCGAGGGAATGTTCGCGAGCGGCGACCACAGTCTTCTCGCCGAACTGCTGAAACTCTATCAGAGCGGCGTTGACTCGAAGGGCTGCGCCGTCAAAGCCAGTCCGCACGGACCCACTCTCAATCCTTCATGCGAGATTGTGAGCAGAGACCTCTGCGAGGCAACGCTGCGCATTCGCCGCCCGGATCTGCGCCGTCGGCTCGCCTGTCCGGAATAGCGCGCCCCGAGCGCCAGTCACCCAGCCTCTCATTCGCACCGCCCCATTGCACGGCTTTCCTGGTTTTGATATAAGGTCCAGAATACAGGGTCTCGCGACAGTTTGAGTCAAATTTATGGCGCTCTTTCTTGGCGCATTCGGGCGTCCTGTATCGAATTGAAATGAGGAGTGTGATGCAAAGGAAAATTCAGGGTCAAACAAAGAACAACTTAGAGGCCTTCCTGGTTGTAGTAGTCAGTTTGCTGATCGGCCCAACCGGGGTGCTCGCGCAGAGCGGGGCAGGATCGATTCAAGGGACCATTCAAGATGCTACGTCATCCGCGATACCCGGCGGTTCAGTCCATGTAGTTAATCAAAGCACCGGCGTAACCAACGACACGACTTCGAACAGCAGCGGCTTTTACTCGGTGCCGGGCCTGTTCGCGGGCAACTACACCGTGACCTTCACCGCGAAGGGGATGAAGAAGTACCAGACAGTGGTGGCGCTTCAGGACGCGCAGGTTGCCGTGCTGAATCCCAAGCTTACGGTTGGTGATGTGGCGGAGCAGGTGACGGTGTCGGCAGACACGGTTGTTCTCGCGACCTACGACAGCGGCACGGTCAGCACGCAACTCGACTCCAACCGAATAGACCAGCTCCCGCAGAATGGACGCAACGTGCTGGGACTCGCCCAGAACACGGTGCCGGGTCTCGAGTCCAACGGTACCCGGGCGAACGGACTGATGGGAGAGGGAATGGAGTATTCCCAGGACGGGGCTCCGATGACCAATCGTAATTTCGGCGGTGAAGCCAATTCGGCACAATCCACGCTGCCCGACCCGGATGCCGTGCAGGAGGCCAAATTCGAGACGCTCAACTCCAGCGCGCAGTTCGCCACGCCGGCCACCGTCATCCTTACCACTAAGTCGGGCACCAACGATTTCCATGGTTCGGCGTTCGAAACCGCGCGGAACAACTATTTCGGTATCGCCAAAGCCCGTCAGAATCCTGCCAACTATGCCGCGCCTCACCTGGTGCGCAACGAATGGGGCGCCTCCGTGGGCGGACCAATCAGCGTGCCCAAACTCTACGACGGCAAGAACAAGTCCTTCTTCTTTTTCGCCTGGGAGCGCTTCTCGCTGCGGCAATCCTCGAATGAGCTGACCACCGTTCCTACCGTAGCCATGCGAAACGGCGACTTCAGCGGATTGATCAATAGCTCGGGTGTCGAACAAATCCTCTACGACCCGAATACCACCCAGGCGGGCACCTTGCAGCGCACGCCGTTCCCCGGCAACCAGATCCCGATCACGCGCGAAAGTCCGCTGGCCAAGGCGATCTATGCCGCGACTCCGCTGCCCACCAGCAGCGATAACCCCCTCGTCAACTCCAACTTTAACGCGATAAATGAAACCCAGCAGACGGTCCCGAACGTTACCGTGCGCCTCGACCATGTTTTCGACCAAAACAACCGCGTGTACTTCCGCTTCACCGACATCGATCAGACGCAGCAGGCTCTACGCAACTACCCGTTCAATTCGCCGGCCAACATCGCGGGTGGTGGTCTGCCGGCGGGCGCGACGGGCTACCAGGATCAGCCGATCCAGACCATCAGCGGAGCGCTCGGGTACTCGCACGTGTTCTCCCCCACATTCTTTTCCGAAACTATTTTGAGCCAGCAATGGCAGAGGATGTATGTCCAGGGAAACAATATTTCAAATCAGAATTATGAAGCGCAGTTGGGGCTGCCCAATAACTTCGGGCAGGTGGGCTTTCCGACCATCGGCTCCAACCTGATCATGCCCTACGGAGGTTCTCAGTTCAATTACGGCATGAGCCAGATCCTGTCGACTCTCGACGACAACCTGACGCTGGTTCGCGGCAAGCATCAGTTCACGTTTGGCGGCCGCTACCGGCACGAACGATTTGGCTATCTATCCGACCGGTCGGCCGACACGATCGCCTTCTCCAACCTCGCCACCGCCCTCTACGACCCGACATCCGGCGCCAATTACCTCGCCAAAACGAATACCGGATACGCGGATGCGGATTTCTTCCTGGGGGCCGCGGATTCGTACAGCCAGCAGAAGAACGCGCCGTTCGGGCACTACCGCGAGCAGGAGATTGACTCCTATATTCAAGACAACTGGCGCGTGAACGAGCGTCTCACCGTCAACGCCGGGCTCCGCTTGGAGATGCATCCGGCCCCGCACTCCGGCAATGATAATTTCGTCACTTTCGATCTCAATCATGACGCCCTGGTGCTGGCTCAGCCGCTCTCCTATTACATACAAAACGGGCTTACGACGCAGGCGCTCGTCACCAATCTGCAGAACATAGGGGTTAAGTTCGAAACCCCCCAGCAGGCCGGGCTACCGGCGTCGGGTATCTACAACAACATGGCGAATTTCAACCCGCGCCTGGGGTTTGCGTACACTCCTCCATTCGCCAAATGGGGCACCGTGATCCGCGGAGGCTACGGCGAGTTCCTCTATCCCGTGCCAATACGCAATTCCGTCCGTTACCTCACCGCCAACTACCCCTTTACCGCTAGTTATTCCCAGAGTTACACCAGCGCTGCTTATGCGCCGGACGGCTTGCCCAACTTACTCCTGCGCGGGCCGCAGACCGTCATCGCCGGGCAAAACAGCTCGGGCGTCGTGAACACCAATTCGGTTAACGCGCTGCTTCCCGGTATCTCGACCTCCGAAACACTCGCAGCGAACTATCCTCCCGCTCACGTCCGGGACGTCAACTTTACCGTAGAGCAACCTCTCAAAGACGGCTCGGTGTTCCGCGTCACGTACGTCTACACGCACGGATGGAATCTCGATCAGAACTTTAAATACAATCAATCCCCCTCCACTTATGTGTGGGAGACGAACACTGGAACGACGCCTCCGACTGGAGCTTTGGCATCGGTCGCGACGAATCCCTATGACAATACCACCTGGGGCGGCAACACGCTTTCCCAGAAAACGGGTTGGTCCAACGACAGCGCACTGCAGCTCAACTATCAGCGGCCATTCAAGCACGGAATCGCTTTCCAGATCTATTGGGTGTATTCGCGCGCCTTCCGGGTCGGCGGAAATACCTTCCGGGACGGCATTCTCTATCCGGCGGCGGATTTTGCTCCTGGCGTCATTCCGTCGAATATCAGTCCTGGCACACTAACTGATCCGAGCCAGGCATTGAATCGCTGGGAAAACTATCACGTCGATACCGCGATTCCCGAATATCACCTTCAATTCAACGGGATCGTGGATCTACCGGTAGGCAAGGGAAAACGCTTCTTGCGCAATGCCAACAAGTTCGTCGATGCGCTGATCGGTGGCTACCAGGTGGCCTTTGTCGGGCAGCAGATATCCCAATCGTTCCAGGTTGCCGCGAACAACTGGGGCGCTACCGCTCCGTTGCAGGTCTATGGGAGCGGCATACCCGTCACCGATTGCCGCAGCGGCGTTTGCCATCCCGAATACCTGTGGTACAACGGCTACATTGCGCCAACCGCGCTCAGCCAGATAAAGGGTCTGCCCGCCAACTACGTTCCTTATGAAGCGCCGATTAACAACACCCCCGGCACCTCGAATTTCGGCAACAACAACGTGAATGTCACTCTGAAGAACGGAAATGTAGTGGCAACCGCGTACGCACCCGGACCTTCGGCAGCGGTGACATCCAGCGTCAGTACGGTGGTCGCCCCCGGCAATCCATTCGCGCAGACCATCCTGCTCGGCCCTATGAACTTTGAGGCCGACATCTCGCTGTATAAGGTCTTTTCGATTACCGAGCGGATCAAACTGAGAGTGAACGTCGATGCCTTCAATGCGTTCAATATTCAAGGCCGCGTCAACCCGAGTGCGGTGGACGGGACAGAGTCTCTTCAGACTTCCTACTGGACGCCGCGCCAGATTCAGTTCTCGGGCCGGATAACGTTCTAATCGCTGCAGGGACGCTCGGAAACGGGCGTCCCGCCTTCGCGAGATCGGGAACCGTCCTCCAGAAGAACGGCCGCACCAAGTCTTGCCCTTGACTGCGGCCGTCCTCCCAATTACGAAGCCTACCTTCAGAACGTATACTTCAATGCGATCTGCAATTGACGCATCGTGGTCCCGGAGGCGAGGCCGCTGATGGCGCCAAATCCGGAGCGCGCCGCCGTGGCCGGCTGACCCGGGAGTGTCGATCCCTGCAGAATGTTGGGGTTGGGCTCGCCCCAATTGGGATGGTTCAGAACATTGAAAGCTTCGAACCGCAGTATTAGCTCGTGATGCTCATTGTAGGGCATTTTCCACGATTTGTGCAGTTCGGCATCGATGTTGAAAACCCCCGGAGAAGTCGCGGTGTTCCGTCCTACGTTGCCGAACTCGCCTGGCGGAGCTTCGACGAACGCAGCCCGGTTGTACCAGTCCGCGGTACTTTGGCTCGGAGCATTAACGGGACCGCCCACATAGTTCGGCCGGTCATAAGCCTCGTCAGTTTGCGAGTTGTCCACACCGCCGATCGTCAAGCTTACCGGTATGCCGTCCTGGACGGTCATGCTGCCGCCGGTTTGCCAGCCGCCGACGATTGCATTGGCGAAGCCGTTGGTAATATTCAGGGCTTTCCCTTTTCCGATCGGCAATTCATACAGGACAGAGGTGATCCAACGTAGCGGCACATTGAAGGCTGAGAGGCCCGTTTCGCACTTTATGCAATAGCTGTTCTGGGGGAACAGCGAGTCATAGCCCTGCACGCGAATGCCGCTCGAGTCATCAATCGATTTGGACCAGGTGAAGTTGCTGAGGACGCTCATGCCCTTGCTGAAACGCTTGGTTACCTTGAACGACAGCGAGTTGTATTGGGCGTTGATGCCGTCGTAGACCAACTGGATCACGCCGAAATCGGCGAACGGAAGACGCGATATGGTACTGCCCACTGTTCCGGGTATGCCTTGGTTGGCGTTCTGGAAGCCGTAGAGGTGATGGCTCTCCGAACCCAGGTAGCCGACCTCAATCGCCCAGTCCCCGGCGAGTTGGCGCTGCACGTTGAACAGGTACTGCTCTGTGTACGACGTGTGGTGGCTGTAGGCGGCGACATAACCGTAAGGCGGTGGAAAAGGGGTTGGTAATCCCCCGGCGCCAGGCGGAGTGACGGCATTAGCGTAGGTGGCGGGCAACCCCGATTGGACTCCCGATCCTGAGGACCAGGTTGTCCCACCGGTGGTGGCAGTGAGGGTGAGACGCACGCCGATATTGCGTGCCGGGTCAAAGTACATCGAGTTGCCGTTGTCCTGCACGAAGAACTCTCCCATGGCTGCGCGGATCACCGTCTTGCTATCGGGCGACCAGGCGATGCCGATGCGCGGTGCGAAGTCGTTGTACCTCACTTTTTGAAGCTGGTTGTTATAGAGACCGTTGCTACAGACAGCGGGAGTCTGGGCCCAGATGAAGGGAAGGGATGGGTTGGCCGTATATGGGTTCGAGCAGTTCCCCTGCCGGATCATGTAAGGCCAGAGTCCGCTGGACTGCGGCACGGCGGAGACGGCTAATATTTGCGGGATCACGATGCTGAACAGGTTGTTCGCCGTATCGGTGAAAGGAGGTGTCAACTCATACCGCAAGCCCAAGGACAACGTTAGTTTGGGCGTGATCTTCCAGGTATCGTCTGCGAACGCCGCCTCTACATTGCGCTGGTTAGGCGCGTTGGCAGCCTGGAAGGCTACCGTGGATTGAAACATGTCGCCCAGCATAAATTCGGCGAAAGCGTCGCCGCCGGTATGGGTTAAGCTCTGCGTGGCGTTGGCAGAGAAGGTAAATTGGCCACGCAAGAATTGATTGCCGTACTGATCGAAATTCTGGCGATTGTATTCGAACCCGAACCTGAAGGTATGTTTGCCCCTGATCCAGGAGAGATTATCGACGAACTGAGTGGTGTTGTCGGAGATCTGATAGGGATCGTCGCTCCCATCGCCGAGGGCGCTGAAACCGTCTCCGCTGAAAGAAACGGACGGTATGCCCCATTGAACCGGCGGGCCTGCCTCCAAATTGGGAATGCCCAACGTGCCCACGGTGTTGACGCTGAATGCGTCGGCGGTGCTAATCGCGTTGAAGAGGCGCGAGTAACCGAAGCGCGCTTCGTTCACGAGATTGGGCGAAAGAACGCGCGTGTTCGAACCGAGGTACTGCTCGTATCCCGTAGTGATCTTGGTTCCCGTGATGGTCAGGCCGCCGTTTTTTTGAACTTCACTACCCCAGCTATAACGGCCGCTCCACTGTGATTTCGAGGATTCGACGAAATCCATGCGGATGATGAAGCCGTCGCGGTTGAACGGACTTGAGTTGTACTGGGTGTAATTGTTTACCAGGCCCGGCAAGTTCGGAGTGTCGTAGTACTTCAACAGTTGCAGCGAGGTCGGACTGAGCTGGCTCGTAGGGATGGTGTTGTTCGGATAAGGAATCCCCGTGCCGGATTGGTAGATAGTGGTAAAGCCGCTGAAGTTGCCTTGCTGCATGGCGGCCGTCGGCAGGGAGTAGATGGCCTGCGCACTCTGCCGCTGCACCAGCGTTTCAAAATTGGACATGAAAAAAAGTTTGTTCCGGCCGTTGAAAAGCTTCGGAATGACGACGGGACCGTCGAGCTCATAACCATAATCGTTCCACTTGAAAGGCGACTTGATAGGACGATTGGCGGTGAAAGCATACGCGTTGTTGGCGTCCATATCGTCATTGCGCAGGAACTCGAACAGCGCACCGTGATAGACGTTGCCGCCGGATTTGGTGAGCACGTTGATCTGCGTCGCCCCATGACCGAATTCCGCCGGGTACACACCGGTCTGCACCTTGAATTCCTGGATGGCATCGATCGAGGGAAGCACAATATAAGTGTTGAAGTCCGGGTCTGTGTTGTTGACTCCATCGAGCGTGAAATAGTCGAAAAAGATGCGGTTCCCGCCGGCCGAGATCGACTGGTTCGAACGGTCGCCGCCTTGCCGGGACTGGGACTGACCAGCCGCCGGCGAAAGCGTGTTGACATTCGAATTTAGCGCCACCAGGTTCAAGTACTCGCGCCCGTTGAGTGGAAGTTCGACGATGCTGGTGTTGCTGATCACGCTGCCGAGGGTCGCGTTTTCGGCCTGCAACAGATTCGCTGCGGCCGAAACCTCAACCGTTTCGGAAACCTGACCAACCTGAAGTGTGACATCCAGACGGACGGTTTGTTGCACCTGAACCTCGACGTTGAGGCTGCTCTCGACCTTGAAACCGGGATGTTCCGCCTTCACATTGTAAGTGCCGGGTGGCACTGAAGGGAAAGAGTAGTCTCCAGCGCTGGTGCTGTCGGTTTGACGCACGGAATTGGTGCTGGTGTTAGTTAAGGTTAGAACTGCGTTGGGTACCCCGGCTCCGCTCGGATCATTGACTCTTCCTGTAATCTCTCCGAAAGTCTGGCCCAACACGGGAAGTCCAAAGCAAACGACTGCTATGAAAAGCAACGTGGTTCGCATATGCGAATTTACCTCATAGTCGATTTTTTACTGCCCCAAGGACATTTTGGGAGTGTACAACAAAAAAATGACTAGCGCATGGGGGTTCCACGTCGAGACGCAACGCCGTGTTCAACCGTCCGCAGCTCAATTCGATCAACACGAAGGCACAAGCCAACGTAGCAAGAGTATTCCTCTAACTTCCCAGCTTGAACTAACTACAGCTTTTCAGAAAGTTCGCCAACGTATTCTGCCACACCGACTCCCAGAAGTGTCCGGTTACTGAGACGCGACCGTTAGGGAGTCGGTGCGATTGACTGTGAGAATACGAGGCCGTATTTATGAAACGATGTACTAACCTAAGCCTTGCGGCGAATACTTCACGTGCGCACGGTTGAGAGGTTGTGTTGACGGCGGCATTTTTGGGCCACGAGGTGCTCGTGACAAATCTACTGGGGTAATTACAGAATCCGGCAGGCTTCCTCAAACGGCAATCGCGGCAGCCGCGGAAAAAGCTTCGAAGGATCTCCGTAACCCAGATTGCAAATGAAGTTCACCTTCCATTTGCCGTCGGGGAAGAACTCCGCGTTGACTTTGTCGGGTTCGAACCCGGACATGGGACCGCAGTCCAGTCCCAACGCCCGGGCTGCGATGATCAGGTAACCTCCCTGCAGACTGCCGTTGCGAAATGCGGTCTCCTGGGTCAATTCGGGATTGCCGCCAAATATCGCCTTGCCATCCATGTACGGATTCAACTCCGGCATCCTTTCGTAGAACTCGAGATCATACGCGACAATCGCCGTGAGCGGAGCCGTGCGCGTCTTCTCCATGTTGCCCGGTGCGAGAGCCGGCACCAGCCGTTCTTTGGCCTCCGCCGATTTGACGAAAACCACGCGGCCTGGACAGGAGTTGGCACTCGTCGGCCCCATTTTGAAGAGGTCGTACATCTGGTGGATGACCTCGTCAGGCACGGGAGCCGGGAGCCAGGCACGGTGGGTGCGAGCTTCGCGGAACAGGACGTCCAACGCTGAATCGGGCAATTTGGCCATGCGTTCTTGAGATGCATTGCGAGGCCGCAGGGATTCCCCGGTTCGCAAGCATCGTAAAATAAGGAAGCGATTTACATGGTGCGTGACGGTATCTTCTACGCGCTCGGCTTTTTAGCCGGCGGAATTCTGATCGGCTACCTCGCCAATCCCTGGCTGGGAACGCCGCTTTTTCTGCTGGGGGCCTTTTGCGCGTGGTTCTTCCGCGACCCCGAGCGCGAGATTCCTCCCGGCCAGGTAGCGGTTTCTCCGGCTGACGGAAAGGTCCTGCTGGTCAGTCCTGAAGGTTCCGGGCGAACGCGCATCAGCATCTTTATGAACGTCTTCGACGTACATGTCAATCGCTCGCCGATCAGCGGAGTCATTACGGATATCTGCTATAAAAAAGGAAAATTCATGAACGCGGCATTGCCGGCAGCCTCGCTGGAAAACGAGATGAACACGTTCACGGTCCGCTCCAACGGCTCGACCATCGTGTTCAATCAGATCGCGGGCCTCATCGCGCGCCGTATCGTCTGCTATGTGCAGGCTGGCGACCGCGTGAAGGCGGGACAAAGGGTCGGGTTGATCAAGTTCGGGTCACGCTGCGACGTTATTTTCGGGCCGGAATGGAACCTCGAAGTGACACCGGGTATGCGTGTAACCGCGGGATCGAGTGTGCTCGCGCGCCGTAAGGGATCGGACCAGCCCGGCTTGAGGGACGAAACCGTAACACCTTCCGAGGTGACGGTGTGGCCGAACTAACTGTACCGGATGTCAGACGCCGCCCGAGAGCGGCCTACGCTTTGCCTACGCTGTTCACCGCGGGCAATATCTTTCTCGGATACCTCTCTATATTGCGGACGTTTCAAGGTTCGCTTCTGGTGGCGACCGATCCCGCTGGCGCCGCTGGTAACTTCGAGACTGCGGCCAAGTGTATCGGTATCGGCATGTTGCTGGACGGCCTCGACGGACGAATCGCGCGCATGACCAACACCACCAGCGAATTCGGACGCGAGCTCGATTCGCTCGCCGACATCATCAGCTTCGGACTTGCTCCGGCATTGCTGGCCTACGCATGGGGCGTGCAGTTCATCGATGCCGGCGCAAGCCTGGCGATGGTGGATCAATTGCATCGCGCCGGCCAATTCATTGCCTTCGTCTTTCTGATTTGCGGCGCGGCCCGCCTGGCCCGCTTCAATATTCAGAAGAACCCGGTGCCCAAAAATCCCGGCCGTCCCGACCGGAAGTATTTCGTGGGTCTGCCGATTCCCGCGGCAGCCGCGGCGGTTGCGGCAGTGGTCTATTTCTTCGACAGCGCACCCATCACGTCCTGGCAGCTCTCGGTGGCTTGGATCGCGACTATGGCCCTGCTGGGATTTCTCATGGTCAGCACCTGGCGCTATTACAGTTTCAAAGACATCAATCTGCGATCTCCCCGTTCGTTTCTCATTGTCGTCATCCTGGGCGCGTTGATCATTCTGATCTGGTTTTATTCCCAGATCGTTCTGCTGCTGATGGCCATGGCATACGTGATGAGCGGTATCGTGATTCGAATTTCAGGCATCCTTCGGCGGCTTCGGCCTTCGATGCGGAAGAGCGGAGCACAGCTTGGCTGAAGATAAACCGGTCCGGACAATTGTGATCGTCGGCACCGAGACATTGCTCGGACGCGAGGTGCGCGACGTTCTAGCCGCCACGCAACTGGGTGAGGACTTGCGCCTCGTGGCCGCCGAAGAGGAGGAAGTCGGCACCTTGACCGAAGCCGGAGGTGAGCCGTCCTTTCTGATCAAGCTGACGCCCGGATCTCTCGAAAAGGCCCGCGCAATCATACTCGCGGGTCCCTCCGACATCAGCGATGATGTGATCGAGTTGAAACCCGCGGCGCCTCTCATCGATCTAACTTATGCAGCTGAGGACCAGCCCCAGGCCAGACTGCGTGCGCCGATGTTGGAGCCCGCGGGACTGGAACTGCCGAGAGAGACGATTCATGTCGTTGCGCATCCGGCAGCCATCGCCCTGGCGCTGATCCTGAGCCGGTTGCACGTGGTGTTCCCGGTGCGCCGCGCGGTGATTCAGGTATTCGAGCCGGCCAGCGAACGCGGCTCGGCCGGGATAGACGAATTGCAGAAGCAGACCGTAAGCCTGTTGTCCTTCAAGAGTATGCCGAAAGACGTTTTCGATAATCAGCTCAGCTTCAGTTTGCTGGCGAGGCTGGGCGAGCAGGCGCCGGTAAAGCTGGAGGACGTCGAAGCGCGCATTGAGCGTCATCTGGCGTCGCTGCTGGCCGCCAAATCTTCCCATGCACCCATGCCTTCTATCCGGCTGATTCAGGCGCCGGTGTTTCACGGCTACAGCGCATCGCTCTGGATCGAATTGGAGCAGAATCCAGGGGTGGCGGCCATCGAACAGGTGCTGTCGGAGCGTTTCATGGATGTACGCTCGCGCGATATGGAGCCGCCGAACAACGTCGGCGTGGCCGGTCAGAATGAGATCACGCTCGGAGCCATCTCCGTCGATAGCAATCAGCCCAACGCCGTCTGGATGTGGATGGCGCTCGACAATCTGCGGCTGACGGCGCAGAATGCCGCCATGGTGGTCCGCGATGTCGTGTAACACCCTCCGTGGAGCGGACCATCGCTTCTCGCGTTCTGCCCGCCGATCCTTGCTGATCGCAGCCATGGCCCTCCTCGCCGCTATCCTGACTTCCTGCGGGTATCACCTCGCGGGCACCACCAACTTGCTGCCCAAGACCATCCAGACCATCGCGATCCCCGCGTTTAGCAACGGAACCACGGTCTATAAACTCACCGACGATCTTTCGCAAGCGATGACGCGTGAGTTCATTTCGCGGACTAAGTACACCATTACGGCCGACCCGAGCACTGCCGACGCCACGCTGCGCGGCTGGGTAAATCAGGTCTTCAATTTCCCCACCGTCTACGATCCGGTAAACTTTCGCGCCTCCGACGTGGAAGTGCACGTGAATCTGCGGATCCAACTCGTGGACAAGTCCGGCAAAGTCCTCTTCGACCGCCCCGGTATGGAAGTGCGGGAACGCTACGAAGTCAGCGTAGACCCGATAACCTATTTCGACGAGAGCGAGTTCGCCATGCGCCGGCTCAGCGTGGATGTCGCCAAGACCGTGGTCAGCGCGATCCTCGAGAATTTCTGATGAACCCGGCACAGTTTCTTGGAGTCCTGAAGAAAGGTATGCTGGCGCCGGCGTACTTGTTCCTCGGCTCCGAGGGGTATGACCGCAGGCGGTGCAAACAGGCGCTGCTCGACGCGCACCTTACGCCGGAGGAGCTCATCGAAGGGCTGACGAACTACGATCTCTCGCGAAGCACCATAGCCGAGGTGGTCGACGATGCGCGGTCTCTCTCACTATTTGCCAGCAAGCGCCTGATTCTCGCGTCGAGTGCGGAGGCAGCGATGCCCAAGGTATCGCGCACCGCATCTGCGAGTGAAGACGACGAGGACGTTGCAGAATCGGGAGGTAGTTCCGACGTTACGCCGCTCGTCGACTATCTGCGTAACCCTTCACCTGGTGTAGTCGTGTTGTTCGAAGCTACGCGGTTCGGCCTGGAAGGCGAAGACAAGAAGAAGGCCGAGCGAGTCGCCAAATTCTTCTCCGTCGTAAAGGACGTCGTGGAATTTGCGCCCTACTCGCCGGATGATGCACGGCGGGAAGCGCAGTCCATCGCCAAACGGCTGGGCATCGTGATGGAACCGGCGGCGATGGAAATGCTCGTCGAGGCGCTGGGCGCCGATATGGCGAGGATCGCTACGGAGCTCGAGAAACTGTCGCTGCTGGCGTCCGGCGGTTCCACGCGCCACGCGATTACGGAGGACGATATCCAGGCGATGGTTCCGGACGCGCGGGCGTCAACCATTTTCGCACTGGTGAATGCGCTGGGCCGGCGGGATCGTGCGCGGTCGCTCGCCGTGCTCGATACGCTGTGCCGCGAGGGCGAATATCTGCCGCTGGCGCTCTCCTTTCTGTCGTCGCAATTCCGCCAGGCGCTGATCGCCCGCGAAGCCAATCTACGGTCGTCGCAGCAGGTTCAGGGGCATTTCACGAAAATGGGCGTTCCCATGTGGTCCTCGCGTGCCGATCAGGTGCTCCAGACCGCGACCAAATTCTCGCGCGAGCAACTGGAGCGCGGCATGAAGCTGATCTTCGAGGCGGACCGTGATCTGCGCAGCGCCCGTCCGGACGACCGCATCGTGATGGAAAACTTCGTGGTCAAGCTTACCGGATAGGTCTTGAGCCTCAGTGTCTGCCTCGAAGCCGGTCTATCTTTCGCCGATCGCTTTTCGATGGTCTGCCTTCCCGCATGGCTTCGTAATGCGGCAAGGCCTTGCGCTCGTCAGCCAACTTCAGCCGCAACTCCCGGCTCTCAGTTGTCTCGCGGTACAGCGTCTGCGCAATTGCTGCCGGGCCCCGGATTTCACTGAGCATCAGGACTTCCACCTGAAAATCGCCGCCCTCGTTCTTCACCCGCAGCCTATCGCCAACCCGGACCTCGCGCGACGCCTTGGCTGGTTGGCCGCCCGACTCAATCCTCCCGAGTTCACAGGCCCGTGCGGCGAGCGAGCGTGTCTTGAAGAATCGCGCGGCCCAAAGCCATTTGTCCATCCTTACGCCGGTCATCAGCGCCCGCAGTGGCTAGTCCTTCAAAAAATGCACTACCTTCTTGCCCGCGTCTTCGGTGTAGTAAACCGTCACTTTGCCGGCCTTTTCCGTAACTTTGCCGGTCTCTACCGCCGCGCGATCGGTAAAATGCCAGGTCTCTTCGGCGCCCTCGGCGGTCTTTACCGTGACGGTCTTCGCACCATGATCGATACCCTTCACGGAAACTACCACCACCTTCAGTCCGTCCTTGCCGATGTGATCGACCTCCTGTGCCGTCTTGACGCCGGCCTTCTCCGTGTAATGGATGACCACTTCATCGCCTTCCTTTAGGCCCAGAAATGCATCCTTCGTTCCCTTGGCGACGCCCTCGGCGCCATGTGCCACGGTCCGTCCCGTGAAGTGAATGATATGCTCGGTTCCGTCTGCGGTTTTCACCACGACCGTCTTGGCGCCCCGATCGACAGCCTTTACCGTGACCACTACCGCGCTTGCCACATCGTCCACGGCTAACGCAGTCCACGCAAACAGCGCGAACATCATCGTGAAAATCCAATATCTTCCCATAGAAGCCTCACTTTCAGGTCTATTCTATCTTGGTTTGTCTTTTGATTCCCGCCTGCGCCCGATAGCCGGCACGAAAGCGGACGACCGGGTCGCCCTCGACTGTCTTCACGTTGATCTTGTGGAATTCGCCGTCCTGCGCGTCGGCGGGAGGTGTGAACCCGAGGACGTACAGATTGCGCAGATCGGACTCGATCCGGGTAAACACCTCCGAGGTTTTCCGCCCCGGATTCGGAAAGGTGAGACCGCCGGTTTCGCGCGCGACGCGCTCCAGACCGCGGCTGAGCGCCTGAGCGAGCATCACCCCGGGTGATACGAAACGAGCCGGGCTGGCGTACTTGATCGCATAGACGATCGTTTCCGCGCCCTGTGCCATTTCGATGAGATCGGTAAGCCGGATATCGCTGCCGGTATCCATGCCATCGGAGAGAACGATAATTGCCTTACGGCCCGTTACGTGTTTCATCTCCTTGGCCGTGTAATACATCCCATGCCACAGGGCGGTTCCTCCGCAACTATGAGGAAAGCTGGTATTCCGGCAGGGAGGTCCCAGCAGGGGCGACTGCTTGCCTTCGGGCGTGCCGATCTTCTCCACGGCGCGACTGAGGTCGTCGAGCGAACCGGTCAGATTCGAAATCAGCCGGGATTGTTGACTCACCTCAACGATCATGGCGCGGTCGCGCGGCCCGATCACCTGTTCGAGAAATTCGCCGATTGCGTCGCGATGACTCTTGACGTAGCCCGCCTGGCTGCCACTGACATCGGCCACCAGGGCGACGGTGAGCGGCAACTCGGATTCATGCCAGAAATAGCGGATTTCGCGCGGTTGCCCGTTATCGCTCAGACGGAAATCCTTGAGGTGGAGATCCTTCACGGGCGCGCCGTTGTGATCGCTGACCGAGCAGGCGACGGTGACCAGATCGACATCGACGCGGATGTCGGGCTGTTCCTGTGCGAGGAGCGACACCGCGAGAGCCAGCGCCGGGACCACCATCGATCTCATTTAGTTCATTCTCCGAAACACTTGCGACCGCAGCAACCATTGTCCCGTGGGGCAGACTATCGTTTTTTGTGGTCTGTCAGCTGCAGAGCAGCCTCCGAACGGCGCTGTTTCAGGAGAGAGCCGGCTTCGCCTGCGTAGCAGCCAATCATGAACCGGTCTCCGTGAGCCTGCCTGGTGCTCTCAATGGCATACTGTGAGTTGAACCGTCTCCGCGTCTGTGCTGTCAGCTTTTTGAATACCTGTCCGTTGGTGTGGGGCCTGCAGCATGGGCCGCAGCAGGACGTCTTCGACCTTTCCTTCGAAATCCCCTCCGTATGTGCCGACCGCCTGGCGGCCGGATCCGCCGATATCGGTCTGGTGCCGGTCATCGAAGCTTGTCGACAGGGCCTCGACATCGTCCCGGGCCTGGGGATTGCCTGCGATGGGCCGGTCCGGAGCATTCTGCTGGCATCGCACGTACCGGCGCCGGAGATCCGGACCGTCGCCGTGGATTCGAGTTCCCGGACGTCGGTCGCCTTGACGGAGGTCGTACTGCGCGAGCGGTTCGGCGTAGCCCCACAACTGATTTCGCACAGTCCCCAGCTGGAAGTCATGCTGCAGTCGTCGGACGCGGCCTTGGTAATCGGCGACGCGGCGTTGCGTTTCCATCCCGATGAGTTGCCCTACCACGTGTACGATCTGGGTCAGGAATGGAAGTGGATGACCGGATTGCCCATGGTCTTCGCAGTCTGGGCCGCGCGGCCTGGCGTCATCGACCCTTACGTGGTGAGCGTCCTCCATGCCTCGTACAGCTTTGGAAAGGAGCGCATGGAGGAGATCATCTCTCGGGAAAGTGTGGGCCGGGGATTTGCGGAAGACCTCGTCCGCCAGTACCTGACGCACTATATCCACTTTGCGCTGACGCGAGAATTCGAGCGCGGGATGCGGCGGTTTCTGGATAGCGCCCGATAACGCTCGTGACCGAATGCGGAGGATCCATCAGAGCTTATACTTTACATGTCGGGCATGTCGAAATCGCGCCTCTACGCCATCTGGTACGCGTGCATCGCACTGGGGTTTTTTCTGCTCGGGCTGTTTCGGGTAATCAAACTCCACGGGGATGGCGCGTTGCTCCGATTCATCATCGCGGCTGGTTTTGGGGCCCTGGCCATCCTGCAGTCTCAGACCAGGCAGTAGCAGCCTCGGCATCATGCGGGCTCCTTCGGTAATCCGCTCGTGCGACGGCCGCATCCCGCCATTTTTTCGAGCCTGTAAAACCGCTACACTAGCGGATATGACCAGAAGAGAACTCCTGGCGCTGGCCGCCGCGGCTCCCGCTCTTCCGGGCTTACTTCGCGCCAACACGGCACCCGTTGCCCCGGTCGCCATCGCGAAGTGCCCATCCTATGATCAGGACCTGACCGCCGTCCTTAACACCATGTTCGACCAACTGGGTGGATTGGGACGCATTGTCAGGAACAAAACCGTGACCGTGAAGCTCAACCTCACCGGCAGTCCAGGACTGCGCTTCGAGGGTAAGCCGCTCGGTGTGACGCACTACACGAATCCCAAAGTGGTGATGGCCACGGCTGCCCTGATGGGCAAGGCCGGGGCCAAACGGATCCGCTTCGTCGAGAGTGCCTGGGCGCTCAGCGGGCCGCTCGAGGATTATCTGCTGGATTCCGGATGGAATGTGCGGGCGCTATCCAACATCGCACCCGGTGTCGAATTCGAGAACACCAACAATCTCGGCAAGGGCAAGAAATATGTGAGATTGAAAGTGCCGACCGGCGGCTACATCTTCCCCGCGTTCGATCTCAATCACGCCTATGAAGATACCGACGTCTTCGTCAGCATGGCAAAGCTTAAGAACCACGCGACGTGCGGTGTGACCCTCTCCATGAAAAACTGCTTCGGCATCACGCCGGCTTCGATCTATGGCGACAATGCCGGTGTCGACGAGCCCAACGAGACTCCCACCGCCGGCCGCGTCAGTGTGTGTCACATGGGCAAGCGGCAGCCCTCGAAATCGGCGCTGCCGGAGATCGATCCCGGGTCCAGCCGCGCACCGGGATATCGCATGCCACGCATCGTAGCCGATCTCGCGACCACCCGGCCTATCGATCTTGCGATCATCGATGGCATCGAAACTATGGCGGCTGGAGAAGGCCCGTGGGTCAAGGGAGTGCGGAGCGTTCAGCCGGGCATGCTGATTGCCGGAACGAATGCGCTGTGTACCGACACCGTGGCCACTGCCGCGATGGGTTACGATCCTCGCGCGCCCCGCGATACGCCGCCGTTCCGCCATTGCGACAATACGTTATTACTGGCAGAGGCGAACGGCATCGGCGCGGCAGACCTCAAGCGAATTGAGGTCGTGGGTGTACCGATTGCTCAGGCGCTCTACCGGTTTGAGGGGTAGCCATTGGTAATCAATTCGATTGATCGACGCGGCGGACCGCTGAGCGTGTGCGCCATTCTTCTCGCCCTTGCGTCTACCGCCTTCGGCCAGACGACGCACGGCACCATGTTTCCGGCCGTTCGCGGCACGCGCCAGATGGTGGGTGCGGGTAACAGCCTGGAAGTAGCCGCGGGCACTCGCATCCTGGACCAGGGAGGCAACGCGGTCGACGCGGCAGTCGCTACAGCCTTGGCCGCCGCCATCACCGAGATGGACCACTTCGGACTCGGCGGTGAAATGCCGATGCTGGTCAAGATAGCCAGGAAGCCGGTAGTGGCGATCAGCGGTGTCGGCACTGCGCCGGCTCTGGCGACGGCCGAGTTCTTCGCCAAACGTCCACCCGAACCCTGGGAAAAAGCGGGGGAGAAGCCTCCTATTCCGGGCAATGGAATTCTTGCCGCCACCGTTCCCGGCGTCTTCGATGGCCTGATTCTGGCGCTGCAGAAATTCGGTACGATGTCGTTTGCGCAGGTTGCGACTCCGGCACTCGAATACGCCGAACAGGGATTTCCGCTGCCCGAGATCTTCGCCTCCACTCTCCATTCGACGCGGAACATCCTCGCTCCGTGGCCGGCTTCGGTCGCGTTCTTTCTGCCCAACGGCCGGGAACCTCAGGCCGGCGAACTTTTCCGCGAGCCCGACATGGCGCGCACCCTGCATGAACTGATCGCGATCGAGAAGCGGACGCACGGCAAACGCGAAAAGAAACTGCAGGCCGTCCGCGATGAGTTCTATCAAGGCAAACTGGCGCACCGCATCGCCGATTTTTCAGAGCACAACGGCGGCCTGATCCGGTATGAGGACCTCAAAGCCTATCATGCCGATCTCGACACGCCGCGGACCACCACTTATCGCGGCTTCGAAATCAATAAGCCGGGCTTCTGGACGCAGGGTCCCGTAATGCTGGAAGCGCTCAATATCCTGGAAGGCTATGACCTGAAGGGGATGGGTCACAACTCGCCACAGTATCTCCACACGGTGGTTGAAACCGTGAAGCTGGCGTTTGCCGATCGCGACCGCTATTACGGCGATCCCAAGTTTTCTAAGATCCCCGAGGAGATATTGCTCTCGAAGCAATACGCGGCGGAGCGGCGTAAGCTGATTGATCCGCAAAAAGCGTCGATGGAGTCGCGGCCCGGAACTTTCGCCCCGCCCGTCGCGATGCCTTCGTCCACTACCACCAGCGGCAACAGCGATACGACCTGCGTCAACGTAGTGGATAGCCTCGGCGACGTCGTCTCCGCGACCCCGAGTGGCGCGTGGTTGCCGTCGGTGATTGTCGGCGACACTGGCATTCCGTTGGGCACGCGTCTGCAGACTTTGCTTACCGTACCCGGACATCCCAATACGCTAGCGGCCGGCAAACGCCCGCGCGTCACGCTGAGCCCGACGATGGTGTTGAAGGATGGAAAGCCGTACCTGGCGATGTCGACGCCGGGCGGCGACAACCAGGACCAGGCGCTGCTTCAGGTGCTGCTGAATATCATCGATTTTGGTATGACCCCGCAGCAGGCCGCGGAGTCGCCGCGCTTCCAGACCGAGCACTTTTACGGCTCGTTTCTGAATCACGAATTCATCGCCGGAAAGCTGAATCTGGAAGACCGCATGCCGGCGGCGACGATCGAGGCCCTGCGCGCACTAGGACACATCGTCAACGTAACGGGCCCATGGAGCAATATGTCCGCGCCGACGGTCATTCGCATAAGGGACGGCGTCCTGGAAGGCGCGGCCGACCCGCGGCGTGGACGTTTCGTTTTCGGAAGATAGGCCTGCGGCCCGCCAGCGCGACAGAGCAGGCGAAAACGCCTAACCCACAACGAAGAATCAATTTGCAGAAGCTGGCGTACAGTACCGCTTGCTTACGCGCGCGGCTCCGCAATGACTTCCGAGATGAAATGAGAAGGCCGGTTTCGCGGGATGCGACCTGTTCCTTACCGGATGCAAACCGATTTTTCGCAGCTTTTGAGGGAGCGGTTAGCTTAGCCGAATTTTGCAACTACCTCTGCAGTCTGTCCAGCCTTCTTACTCCACTCGGGCCACGCCGGCAAACGTGGTCGACTCGCACGTCGGACTACCGAATCGTGACGGTCAGGGGGGCGGCTATCGCCCTCGGCCAATCTCCTGGCCAAAACTAGAACTCATCTCATAAATCTTATTCCGGCAACCCGACCTTCTTACGCAGTGCCTTCACACGCGGGTCCGCGCGTACAAACGCAAATTCCGGCGCCGTTAGGGTGAAACCGATCCTCACAGGTCCAACACCGGCCCAGCTCTCCAACTGATCGATTGTGCGATCTTTGTCGTTCATCCCCGCATAAACCAGGGCATATTGGAAATGGCCTTGCCTGTTCGGATAAGCGAGCGGTGCCTCGGCCAAGAGCTTCTCGACTTCATCGCGCCGCCCCGTCTTCTCATAGGCATATGCCAGATAACCCCAACTGTTTGCCGTGGCCAAGACCTTTAGAGCCTCTGCCGTCCTACCCTGGCCTAGTCGAGCCCGGCCAAGGCAATCGCCGGTGAAAACAAAGTCCTCAGGCAGCTTCTCGCACTGGTTTGCCGCCTCGTCATACCGGGCCGCCGAAGTGAGCGTTGCAGCCAACAAGTAGTGCGCCATGGGAGAAAGCGGGTCGAGTTTCACCTCGGTGCGCGCTTCACGTATGGCTTCTTCGAGCCGGCCCAGCGGAAAAAGAAAAAACCAAGTCAAATTATCGTGCGCGATCGACAGGTTGGGATCGATTTGAACCGCGCGGCGCAGGCTCACCTCCGCTTGGTCCCATTGCGCGCTACGCGCGTATGCAGTCCCCAAGGCGCTGTGCGCTTCGGCGAGGAGAGGGTCTAATTGAATCGCCTTCTCTGCCGCCGCCCGCATCCTCGATAGTTTGTCCGCATGATCGCGGCCGTTGGGCGCGACGAATGACTGAAACGCATAGGCGCCGGCGAGGCCTGCGTAAGCCGGCGCTAACAAGGGGTCTTTTGCAATCGCCTTTTCGAAGAGATCGATGACCTCGCTGTCCCCCGGAAACCGGCGCGCCGCTAAAGCGCGTGCGCGAAGGTACAGATCATGGGCTTCCGGGTTCGTCTCATAGCGCCTTCGACCGCCCCCGAGCTTCAACCGCAGGCTATTGACAATCCCTAGCGAGATTCCTTCTTGAACCCCGAGCAGCTCTGAGCCATCGCGTTCGAATTTGTCGGACCAGACGGGGACGTCGTCGCGCGTTCGAATTAATCTGGCGTCGATCCGCACTCCAGATCCGTTCGGGATGAGCGAGCCTTCTAGGATGTAGTCGGCTGAGAGGCGCCGGCCTGCGTCTTGGGCACTCATAGAGTTGCCCTTCAGCGCGAAGGACGAGGTTTGCGAGCGAACGGTCAGCCCATCAATAATGGATAGCTCACTGATAATCCCGCTGGTCAGCCCGTCGGCAATGTATCCGTGGCTCCCGTCTTTGCTCAAGTCCACCAGGGGTAGAACGGCAATCGAGATTGGGTGATTCCGGTGGATCAGCCGCCAGCCGCATACCGCTGCAAGAACGGCGCCCAGACTGACGATGCCCATGGCGAGCCAAGGGCGGCGGCCCCAGGGTTCCCTGTCGGGTCCCGTTGGCTCTACTTCCCGGAACCGGGGCATATAAGCGCCCTTCGGCAACTCGATGATAAGTTGATCCTGGACTCCTTCGGTCGAGTAGTACTTAGCCAGCCTCGCACGAAGCCGCGTCATTTCGCTCCGGACGGTTGAATCCAGCTTGGGATCGTACTCAGGCTTACGGCCGTAAATCTGGACGCCGATCAGGGTTTCTTTGAGTTCGCCCTCCTTGCCGTCCAGCCGTTGTTCCACCAGGAAGCGTAAGAGGCGCGACAGGCCTTCACTGCGTGCAAAGCAGGTGCTCGAAAGGACTCGTTCGAGTTCCTCCCTTGGGGATGGGCGTTTACCTGGCGCGGTTGCCATCCCTCCGAGGATACCCTTTTTTCTCCATAACTTGTACCCGTTGCACAACCCCTTTCACAACCCTCGCCAGCTTCCCAATTTTTCTTGAGGGAGTTTACGATCAATTTGTTGGGAGGGACAAGTCATGCGGATTCGTTCTTTTGCAGAAATACAAATGAACAGAGCAGGGATCGTCGTCGCCCTGTTGGTAGCAATCGTCGCCGTCAGGCCGGCGCAAGGACAAATAAGCCCTGCGGCTCTCGTTGTCGAGCTTCAGAATGTCGTCGAGTACCAGGAGGACACCACCGATCTTTCGAAGTGGGGAACGAATCCCAACGTCACCCAAGGTCTTGAGGCCCAGGGTATGGTTGCGTGCGCTGGAGTTTCCATAATCACATATGGAGATATCGTTTCCGTGAATGGGAAACCCGCCAGGGGTTCCTACGTGGGCCGGGGAGTAGGGGTCTGCATGAGTCCGAATCCAACCCCAGGTTTGGGCGACGCGATCTCGGATATCAGCGCTAACTCCCTGCGCGATGAAACGTACTATATTCTGCAGCCCGACGGCGTTACCCCCATCGGAACAATCATGATCAACGGGCTGAATGGTAGTGTAAGTCCTCCACCGCCCGGGTTACCCGCTGGACCCCAAGACTATACGATCGTGGGCGGCACCGGCGCGTTTTTGGGAGTTCGATCAGCAGCAGCAGTCCCGCGCGCACCGCATCTATCACCGAAGATCCGTCGAGGCGCCGGCAGAATGGTGGCGGGCATCTTGGGGCGCTATTTTACGTCATCGCGGCGTCGACGCCGGAAGTTGTAAACACAGCCAACGGCCCTGCTATCGCACACTCGAGCGATTTCTCGCTTGTCAGCGCTTCGAACCCGGCCGCCGCGGGCGAGACGTTATCATTGTTTGCGACCGGCTTGGGGCCGACTAACGCCAGCCTGAATCCGGGCCAGCCGTTTCCATCGGCTCCACTGTCGGCGGTCAATTCTCCTGTTAGCGTGACGGTCAACGGGGAATCCGCGGTGGTGCTCGCGGCAGTTGGATACCCGGGCTCGGTCGACGCCTACCAGGTGAATTTCCGCGTACCACCAGATGCCGCGAAGGGAACGGCATCGGTGCAAGTGACCGCTGCCTGGATTCCAGGAGCCTCGGTGAACATTGCAATTCAATGACGTCTGAGCCAATTCCATCCTAGTATTTTTTCGAAAAGAGCTAAGGTTTTCCACCGATCCTGGCGATGTATAGACATCGGAGAAATACACAGAGCACCTCTTGTTCGTTTTATTGAGTACACAGCGTATGTTCACACTAATGACATACGTACCCCGATTTCCTGCCGTCGGTGATATACTCCAAATCGTTTCTAACTTCGTGAGGCGGGGCCAAGATGCCACTGAACAAGTTGTTCTGCGTCGCTATCGTGGCGTGCTGCTGCAGTGTGGCGCTCAATGCGCAGGTCAGCACAGCCGAGTTAAATGGAACTGTAGTAGATCAAAGAGGGGCTGCCGTCCCCAATGCAAAGGTGACGGTGACGCAAGCTGATACCGGCGTTTCGCGTCAAACCGTTGCCGATTCTGCCGGCAATTATCTCTTCGCGGCCCTCCAGCCAGGTGTCTACAACCTGAGTGCGGAAGCCTCCGGTTTCAAGCGCGTCGTCCAGAACGGCTTGGAATTACAAATCAACCAGCGTGCAGAAATCAACCTGAAGCTCGAGTTGGGCAATGTGAACGAGTCTGTCCAGGTTACCGGAACTGCCGCCCTGCTGGAAACGGAGTCTTCTTCCCTCGGCTCCGTGACGAACACGAAGTTGGTGGGGGACTTGCCGCTGAACGGCCGAAACTTCGTGCAGTTGGCAACCCTGGCCCCCGGTTCGAACGGGACGGGATACAGCGTCTCCGGCACGATTATGAGCGGTACCCGGCCCGATGACCGCCGCCCTGGCAGCGAAGTCTTCACCAATGGAAACCGCGAAGGGTCGAACGATTTCCTCTACGACGGCATCGACAACAACGACCGTCTGACCCTGTCGATCGTGCTGCGTCCGCCTATAGAAGCCATCAAGGAATTCAAGGTGCAAACCAATTTGTACAGCGCCGATCTCGGCCGCAATTCGGGCGCCGCGGTAGACGTTGTGACTAAATCCGGGACCAATCAGATTCACGGCAGCGCGTTCGAATTCCTCCGCAATTCCTGGATGGATGCGCGCAGCTTCTTCAATGTCGTCGGAACGCCCTTTCCCTCCTTCCGCTATAACCAGTTTGGCGGCTCCGTGGGCGGCCCCGTGGTGCTTCCAAAATATAACGGAAAAGATAAGACCTTCTTCTTCGCCGATTACGAGGGCTACCGGCGCAGTTCGCTGAACACTCTGGTAGTAACTCTTCCGACGGTAGCGGAGCGCACTGGCAATTTTAGCGGCATTAAGAATACCATCTACGATCCTTCAACGACCACCGTTTTAGCCGGCTCGAATCCGATCTTGTACACCAGGATGCCGTTTCCCGGGAATATCATTCCGTCTTCCCGTTTCGATCCCCTGGCAGCCAAGCTGATCAGTGCCTATCCTATTCCGTTTACTTCAGGTCTAGCCAATAACTACACCAGTAATATGATTCAAACGCAGCAATGGGACCAGGGCGACATTCGCATCGATCACCAGTTTTCTGCCACCGACACCTTGTTCGGGCGATGGTCGAGACAGGTAACTACGACGGTTATCCCGAGTACATATCCTGCTACGACGCTGCCGGGAATTTCCCAGCCCGTCGCACTTGGTAACGAAGACTCGTTCGCCGGCACTGACGTTCAAGGCGCCCAACAGGGAGTCGTCAGCTATGTTCACGTCTTTTCTCCTCGCTTGTTGAACGAGGCGCGCGTCGGCGTCAATCGGTTCACTGTCAACTACGTCGCCGAGGGCGCAGTTGCCGGGCTGGATTTGGGCAATAACTTCGGCATCGCCAATTCCAACACTCAGCCGCTTCAGACTGCCTTTCCGGTAGTGTCGCCCGCAAACTACGAAGGCATCGGTCAAAGCCGATCCCTGCCGATTATCCGTTACGAAACGACTTACCAGGTCGTCGACAACGTGAACTACAACCTGGGCAGCCACGCCCTGAAGTTCGGTGAGGATTTCCGCCGTCGTCAAATCACCGAGTATCAAACCAACCAGGGCAACGGCCGGTTCAACTTCAGCCCGGCGTACACCGACCTGCCCAGCAATGCCAGCGGTGGGGACTCCATGGCCAGTTTCCTCCTGGGACTCCCCACCTTGATCGAACAGGATTTCATGCTCGCCTATCCCGGATTGCGCGGACGCGAGAACGGTATGTATGCGGCCGACGATTGGCGCATCAACAAAAAGCTGACCATCAATATCGGCCTGCGCTGGGAGTATTATTCACCGTACAGTGAAGTGGCCAATCGCATCGCGAACTTCAATCCGTCGACCGTCACCATGCAGGTCGCCGGACAACCGGGCGTCAGTTCCTTCGCCAACGTGCAGCAGGACTGGAAGGATTTCGCTCCGCGCTTTGGCTTCGCCTACCAGGCTCTGTCCCACACCGTGGTTCGCGGCGGGTTCGGCCTTTTCTACAATCCCAACGGGAACGGCGGCGTGAATCTTCGCCTGGAGCGAACCCCTCCCTACGGCCCTATCTATCTTGTCAACCCCGGCGACCTGATCCCGGGGCAGACATTCAGTCAAGGTCTGCCTCCCGCCCCGACCGTCAACCTGACGGCTGCCGAAACCAGCCCAAGCGGGGCCGTCCTGGGGGTGGCCGGGAACTTCAAGAATGCTTACGCCGAACAGTTCAACCTCACCGTCGAGCAGGAGATTCCCGAAATCGGCTCGCTTCTGCGCGTGGCCTATGTCGGTAATCTCGGGCGACGTCTCGGCACCTCATGGAACCTGAACACCGCGGTGCCCGGGCCTGGAACCAACTTCAACGTCCGGCGCCCGTTCTACAATGCGGACCCCAATCTCGGCGACGTGACTTACTCCACCTCCGACGGGCTAAGCAACTACTATTCGCTGCAGGTCAGTCTGGAGAAGCGCCTCAGTAAGGGCATTACCGCCCTGTTGGGCTACACCTACGCCCACGCGATCGACGATGTCGGTACCGACTTCGGCGGCGGCACTGGAACGCCGCAGAATGTGCTCAATCGCTTTGGGGACCGCGGTAACTCCGCCTTCGATCTGCGCCAGCGCTTCACGCTCAGCTATACCTACCTTCTGCCGGGTCCGCACAAGGGGGCCTTGGGATACGCGCTGGGCGGTTGGCAATTGAATGGCATCATCGTGTCTCAGACCGGCTTGCCCTTCACGGTTGCCTCGAACAATTCCACCGTAAACAACAACACTGGCAGCCGGCCGAACTGCATCGCCAACGCCACCCTGTCCTCGCCGACCATACAGGACTGGTTCAATCTGACCGCGTTCGCCACGCCCGCCCCATACACCTATGGCAACTGCGGACGCAATACCCTCTTCGGACCCGGCCGGACGAATTTCGATC
This sequence comes from Terriglobia bacterium, assembly GCA_963747535.1. Classification (GTDB taxonomy): domain Bacteria; phylum Acidobacteriota; class Terriglobia; order Bryobacterales; family Bryobacteraceae; genus CAVVFX01. The sequence goes on along the minus strand of CAVVFX010000017.1, from coordinate 567,146 downwards.
AGTCGATCTTCAAGCAGTTCCACATTGGTGACAGGCTGATGGTAGAGTTCAGGGCCGAAGTCTTCAATATCTTCAACCATCCACAATTCGGCCAGCCGAACGCGACAGTACCAAGCGGGCCGGCCGGCACAATTACCTCCATCGTAGGCAACCCGCGCGATATGCAAGTATCCGCGCGTGTCGTCTTTTGAAAGGTCTAAATGGCGCGACAAGAAGATCCAACGGCCGTCCAGCATGGAAATCCAGACCTCGACCATGGCGAGCGCAGCAACGGTCCCGCCTGGCCCCGGCACTGTCACAGGGACCGCATCTTACATGTCGCCGGAACAGGTCAAAAGTGAGGAAGCCGACGCGCGTTCCGACATCTTCTCATTTGGCCTGGTTCAGTATGAAGTGCTGAGCGGCCGCCGCGCCTTTGCGAGAAAGTCCGCCGTCGAAGCAATGGCGGCCATTTTGAGGGATGAGCCTGCACCCTTCGACGCCCCGCCGGAGATTTGCGCCATCGTCGCCCGGTGCCTGCGCAAGTTGCCGGCGGATCGGTTCCAAACGATAGAAGAAGTTCGTTCGGCGCTCGAAAGCCCAGCACTTGAGAAGGGCGTCCACCAAATACTCTCAAGCGAAGTTCCTTCGATTGCAGTGCTCCCTTTCGCTATTATGAGCGCCGATAAAGAGAACGAATTCTTCGGCGACGGACTCGCCGAGGACATAATTAACGGCCTAACTCATCTCCCAAACCCTCGCCGGGCCGCGTCGGCGCTCCGGTGCTGCCGCATCAGGTCATGGCCGGCGCACTCGATTTCACCGTGCCGCACCTGGCGACCTACGATCTCGCCGTGATTGAGCTGAAGTAATATGACCAGCCGCCGAACATTCCTGAAGCAGGCAGCAGCGCTGCCCTTCGCTCCCGCCTTCGCGGCCGGCGCCGGGTCGTACCGCGAATCGATGCCGGACATGCTGCTCACCTACCTGGCGCGGAAGACGAACGCGCTCGCCGACCAGTGGGATGAAAAGCGCGCGCAGATCCGCACGCCCGCCGCCCTAGCCGAGCGTAACCGGTTTGTCCGCGCGCGCTGCATCGAAATGATTCACGGCCTGCCCGAGCGCACGCCGTTGAATCCCGTTGTGTTGCGCGTCAACCAGCGCGACGGCTATCGCATCGAAAGCGTGATGTTCGAGAGCCGGCCGAACTACCGGGTGACCGCGAGCCTGTATCTGCCATCGGGCGATGGCCCGTTTCCCGGCATTCTTTCGCCCTGCGGCCACGAGGTCATCGGGCGACTCTGGCCGCCTTTCCAGTGCATGTACCTTGGGCTGGTTCGCGAGGGCTTCGCGGTGCTGGCCTATGATCCCATCGGCCAGGGCGAGCGGCGATATTTCTGGAACCCGTCGACCGGCCAGAACGAGATCGGCGGCCCGGTGACCTGGGAGCATTCGCTTGAAGGCCAGTTGCTGCTGCTGATCGGCCAGGACCTCACGCAATACCGCATCTGGGACGGCATGCGAGCGCTCGATTATCTGTTGTCGCGCCCGGAGGTCGATCGCGAGCGCATCGGATGCTGCGGCCAATCGGGCGGCGGCACGTTCACGATGTTCATCAGCGCGCTGGATGATCGCATCAAGTGCGCCGCGGTCCACGAAGGCGGCTCGCGCAATCGCTGGCCGGTCCGCATGCGGCCGGAGACGCGGCTCGGCACCGGCGACACGGAGCAGCACTTCTTCCCCGCTGCGATCTACGGCATCGACATGAGCGATCTGCACGTGGCAAACGCGCCGCGGCCGTTGCTGGCCGGGATCGAACATATCGACGCCTCGTTTCAGAATGTCGCCGACATCGTCAAGGCGCGCTACCAATTGCTCGGCGTGCCGGAAAAATTCGCGATCGTGGAAGCGGTCGATCCTCACATGATGACGATGAAGCTGCGTCTGGCGAATACGAACTGGTTCTGCCGCTGGCTGCAGAACCGGCCCGGACCGAAAGTCGAGCCGGACTTTCGCATCGAAACGGGCGCCGACCTGAACTGTACGCCCAACGGTTCGCTGCGCTATTCGCACAAAGGCGACCTGCTATATGACATCCTGCACCGGAAGCAGGCCGAGTTGCCGCCCGCCGGATCCCTGCCACCCGGCACCGCGCGCGAAAAACTTCGCCAGTTGTTGCGTTACCATCGCCAGACGACCGCACCCGCGCCGCGCCGGGTCGCCACGGTCGCGCGCCACGGGTATCAGGTCGAGAAGATCGAATTCCTCTCCGAGCCGGGCATCTACCTTCCGGCCTGGATCTTCGTGCCCGATCGGCGCGCGTCCGACCGCTCCGCACTCCTCTACTTCAGCGACCGCGGCATTGACTACGATGGCCTCGAGTTCGGCGTGATCGAGGAATTGACCGATCGCGGGAACCTGGTGGTCGCGGTAGATGTTCGGGGCATCGGCGAGACGAGGCCGCCGCATCCGGATGATGGTGGTTACGGAACATTCCGTCATGTCGACGACGCCGAGACGGTCATGCAGTACATCGCCTGGGAGATGAATGAATCGCTGCTCGGCATGCGCGTCGAGGATGTGGTCCGCAGCGTGGATTACGCGCTGGGCCGCGCTGATGTCGATCGTGCAGGCGTCCGCGCGATCGGCCGTGGGATGGGGGCGCTGTGGGTCCTGTTCGCCGCGGCTCTCGACAACCGCATTAAGGCAGCAGTCTGTGACGGCGGCCTACTCTCGTATCGCACGCTGACGGAGAGCGATCGCTATCTGCACGGCGCGAGCGTCTTCATCCCGGATGTGCTGCTGCATTTCGACCTGCCGCAGATCGCCGCGCTGGTAGCCGATCGGCGTCTCGCGGTGCTAGGCCCGTTGGATGCGATGAAATCAGAAGTCGATGCGGCCCGCGCGCAATATACCTATGACCCGACTGCGCAAGCCTATAAGGCCGCCGGCAAGCCCGATGCATTTGCAGTGGCAATTCATCAAAAGGATATCTCGTCGGCAGAAGAATATCTCCGCTATTGTTGATTGGCCTGATAGCGGCGTCACCTCACCTTAAACGACTGCCGGCTTAGAAGCCGGTAGAATCCTGTGCGGCTGAAAGCCGCCTGAGGCCTGCTCCGGCTTAAGGCTTGGTGGGGTCGCTGTGATTTTGAAACCCTGATCGTCTTCGTCCCACTTTTGACCTTCGATGTAGGCCTTGATCGTCGCCTCATCGACAGTCCACCGTCGCGGCGAAGTAGCCGGGCGTCCACGGAAGCTACCCCAGATACTTCCTGCCAGTTCTGGAAACTCCTCCTGGAGGCGGCGTGATGACGCCCTTCAGCACTGCCCTCTACCCGCACCAGAACAATTACAATGCCATCAGGAACGGCGTGGCGGCTTTGAGTTTCCCCGATCCGGCTCACCAAAGCCCTGACCGGCGGACGGCACCTCCCGCTGGAACTACCTCCCCAATTTCACCGTACCCTCGGCGAAAATCAGTTCCCCGGGATCGGTGGGAGTGATCAGCGGTTTGACGTCTCAGCAGGCCGCCGAACCGAGCGCCCGCCAGATCAAACCTACGAGCTGAAATCTTCCGGGATGTCCTCGCTCGGAAATAGCATGATCGTCATGGAGACTCTGAAAACGGCGGTGCAATCGGCGCGCAGCGGCCGAAAGATCCTCATCGGCGCCAGGCCAGGGCGCGTTAACTCAGCGCCGGGGCGGAGCTTGGGTTCGGGTTATCAGCCAGCGGCTGAAGACGGCGCCCGGAGCATGTCTTCGATCTTCTGCGAGGCCGTCGGAAACGCACCGACGTCGAGCTTCAGAATGTCGTTGGCCACTGCGAGGTACAGTTCGCCCATCGTGCCCGTCACCTTCGTGTGCGTGCCGGTGGCCATCCCGTTCAGGTGACCGGCCAGGATCGCAATCAGGCCGTTGTTTTTGTGGATGTTGGCCTCGGCGTGCTCGTGAATGTAGAGCACGCAGCAGTTGTCGAGCAACGTGCCGTCGCCTTCGCGGATCGACTGGATTCGGTTCAGCAGGTAGGCGAACTCCTCCACGTGCCAGCGGCAGATGTCGCGCAGGATGCGCTGCGCCTGCGGCGATTCCGAATTCGTGTGCGTGTAATCGTGATGCCGCAGCGTCGTGTAGCCGAGCCAGGGAAGCCGCACCAGGCTCTGGCACTTGGTCAGCATATACGTGGCGACGCGCGTCTGGCGGCTGGCCAGCGCATGCACCAGCAGGTCCGACTGCAGCTTGGCGATGCGCGGATAATCCTTGACGTCGCCGCCGATCTCAGGCTCCTCCACTTTGGCGTATTCCGGTGGCAGACCGGCGATCGACCGCTCCAGGTCGCGCACCGAGGCCAGGTGCTCGTCCATGCGCACCTGGTCCTGCTTGCCGAGCTGCGCGTTCAGGTCCTGAAAGTCGTCTCGCACCACGTCGAGCACACTTTCCTTGCGCTCGATCCAGCTCTGCTCGCGCTTGCCGAACAGCCGATCGAACAGGTTGTGCGGGATCAGCTCGGGCGGCAGCGCGCGCTCGTAGCCCGCCCAGCTCATATTGCGATGAATGCTCTCGCCGTGGGATTCCTGGCACACGCCTACCTGCAGCGAGCGGAAGCGCGTCGGCGTGCCGGGCTGCGCCGAGATTTTGGCCGCGATGATCTGGTCGATGGAAGGTCCGCCGGCGCCTCTGCCCGTAAACGATGTGCCGGAAACCAAGCCGCTCATCGAGCGGTGATGATCGTTGCCGGGGCCGGGCTTCCGTGCCGCCGGATTGTCCAGACCGCTGATCACGCGGAAGTGGCTGCGCAGCGGCGCGAGCGGCGTCAGGCACGGAGTCATCGGATAATCGGCGCCGGTCTCTTCCGGAATCCAGTAGCGCTCCGGGATGCCGTTCCCGTTGAACCAGAGTACGAAGCGCGATGGGATGGGCATCTCGCCGATGCGCCCGGCCCTTTCGGCGGCATAGCTGGTGCCGCTGGAGTTGAACATCGCTTCGAGGGGAGGCAGTCCGATGCGGATCGCGGCCCCGCACAGGCTCACGCCCCGCAGAAACAAACGCCGCGACAATCGAGCTTTCAGCGCCATTTAGCTCCCCTTCCGGGCCATTTCAGCCGCTAAGAATACTATGACATCTTTCAGATGGAAACCGGAATCGCGAAAGGTTTCGGTGGCGCGCTGGATGACGGGCGCGTCCTCGGATTTCTCGTGCCGGCCCCATCCATAACGGAAAAGTTGTTTGACGATGCACTCGCGGCATTCGGTATTGCCGGCCAGAATTGCGCCCAGCTCCACCGGGGAATGGAACGTGCCGTCCTTGACGCCGGTCAGGCTGCCCGTGGTGTCGACGTCCAGCTCCATGGTCACCGGCTTGGCGTAGCGGTCGGCACCGTGATGCTCCGGCAGAAACGTGATCGCCTGCTTGTCGCGATACCGGCCGATGGCGTCGAACTTCTCGAAGGTCAGGCCCACCGGATCCATCAGGCTGTGGCAGCCCAAGCAGGTGGCGTTCGCCATATGCGATTTCAGGCGCTCGCGGTTGGTTTCCGGATGCGATGCAGCCACCGGCGGTAGATTGCTGTTGGTGCCCGGCGGCGGATCAGGAATTTCGTGGCAGAGGAACTGCTGCTGGATGAAGTATCCGCGCACCGTCGGCGAGGTCTCGCCGGGCTTGCTGGTCGAGGCCAAGAAGGTGCCTTGGCCCAGAATTCCGGTGCGGCTGGAATCGGCCGGGAACTCGACGCGCCCGTACTCAACCGCGGGCGCCGCGACACCATAGAGCGCGGCTAAGTCCGAGTTCAGAAAGCTGTACCGGGCCCGGAACAGGTCCATGAAGTTGCCGTTGTTCCACACCAGGTCCGCGACAAGCCGGCGCGTCTCCTCCGTCATGGCCGCGGCCAGCTCCGGGGTGAATTGCGGATAGATGGTGCGATCCTTGACCGCGTTCAGCGCCAAGTCGAAGCGCAGCCACTCGCTCGTGAATTCGTCGAGCGCCTGCCGGGCGCGCGGATCGGCGATCATGCGCCGGAGTTGCTTGTCCATGCCTGCCGGTGTCGTGAGCGCGCCGGAAGCTGCGACGTCGAACAACTCGCGGTCCGGCATGCTGTCCCAGAGAAAATACGAGAGGCGGCTCGCGATGGCGTAACCGTCCGGGTAGCCAATCCGCTCCAGCCGGAAAAGAAACTTGGGCGATTGCAGCATCGCCTCGATCACCAGTTGCGCGCCGCGCAGGAAGTCGCCCGTGCGCGTTCCCTCTTTCACCACCAGCGCCGTGTAGCGCTGCTGCTCCGCGCTGGTGAGCGGACGGCGGAATGCCCGCAGCCCGAACTGGCGCACGAATGCGGCGGCACACTCGGCATCGCCCGGCCGCTGCGGTTTTGCCGGCAGCAGGTGATTGGAATCACTGCCGCCCAGGAAAGCGTTGCGCGCCAGCCGCTCGGCCGCCAGGTTGTAGGCTTCCGCCAGCAGCGGCGGGATATCCTGCGCCGAGCTCTGGTTCTTGAAGCCGTTGACAAAATCCTCTTCCGGGAACTGATCGGCCGGGGACGTTTCGTCGCCCAGCAGATCGCGCACCGTGTGGTTGTACTGGCTGTGGGTGAGGCGGCGCACGGGCCCGGGGATTTCCGTCGCGGCGAGTGACAGGCTCAGAGATACGAAGATACCAAGCTGAAACCAGCAGCTGGTCATTTCCAACTCACCTCGCATTCCGGATGCGCGCGACGGAAGCCGTCCACGCCGTCCGCAGTTACGGCCGTGCCGGAAAGGTAAATATGACGCAATCCGTGCGCCGGCGCCAATCCCGTTAGGGTCGCGTCGGAGATACGGGTGTCGGTCAGATCGAGCACCCGCAGATTTTTCAGCGAGCCAAGCGCAAGACCGGCTTCGTCGCCGAGCGCACCCGCCTGCCACAGGCTCAGCCGTTCCAACGCTGTCAGCCGGGCGAGATCGGACAGGCCCTTTCCGCTGACCTGCGTCCGGCTGAGGTCGAGCGAGCGCAGGTGCGCAAGCTGGCCGAGCGCGCCCAGCGCGGCGTCGGTAATCTTCGCCCCGGCGAGGTTCAGTTCCTGCAGTTGTTTGAAGCCGCCGATCGTCTCCACGTCCAAATCCGTCAGCGACACCGACCACAAACCGGAATTCCGCTGCTGCGTACCTTCCAGGTCGAGTACGCGCAGGTTGGGCAGCACGCGCAGCCAGCGCAGCCCGGCGCCGGTAATCTTGTTGCCGCCGATGCGAAGCTCTTCGAGCGAGCGCAGCAAGGACAGATACTCCATGCCGTTGTTCGTAACCTGCGTATAGCTGACGTCGAGCAGCTTGAGTGCAGGAAAACCGGCCAGATATTGCAATGCCGTATCAGTGACGTCGGTGCCACGGAGATTCAGCCGCTCCAGGTTCTTCCACCCGCGGATATACGCGATCGCGACGTCGGTGATGCGCTCCACCGAGTAAAGGTTCAGATCGGTGACCTCTTCCAGCGGTTTCAAATGCTCGATTCCCGCGTCGGTGATCAGCGTGAACGAGATATCGAGCTTGCGCAGATGAGAGAGATGGGCGAAGCGCTCGACATCAGCGTCGGCTACCCAGGCCAGGTTCAGCTTCACCGCCGAGATCTGGCCGGACGTGTCCGTCTCGATGCGCCCGCCGTGCTCCTGGACCCATGTCGCGACCGATGGGTCGGGCAGGCTGGCGGCGGAGAGGACTCCGAACGCGATGGCGGCCATCCAGATTCGCGCCATCCGCTAGCTCCCGCGCCTCGTCGGCAGGCTCGATTCCCGGTCCCAGATGATCTGGCACGCGGGCAGGGCCCCCTTCAGGTTCTTGTACCCGGCCTCGGTGACCAGCGTGTGATACAGGTTCAGCGTGCGCAGGCTGTTCAACGCTTCGAGCGAACGGATGCCCTGATCAGTGACGGTCGCGCTGTCCAGGCGCAGCGTCGTGAGGTGGGTCAGCCCGGTCAGGCTGGCGATACCCTTGTCGCTGACCGTAGTGTAGTTCAGATTCAGTGTGCCGAGGTTCTTTAAGCCCGCAATCGCCACCAAGCCCTTGTCGGTGACCCGCGTGCGCGTCAGGTCGAGGCGCACCAATTTGGTCAGCGCCTGCAGTTCCGCCAGACCCTTGTCCGTGAAGCGGCCATAATTCAGCATCAATTCTTCCAGGCCCGTGAGCCGCGCGATCTGGGCGAGGCCGGCATCGCCGATATCGGAGCCGGTGAGATCCAGGCTGATGAGCTTGGGTAGATGGCTCAGATGCGCCAGTCCTTCGTCGCCGATTTCGGAATAGCGCAGCGCCAGCCGCTCCAGATTCTCCAGGCCCGCCACAGGCGCCAAGCCGTCGTTATCGGTGGCGGAGGCCGAAAGGTCGAGCTCGCGCAGGGAAGTGAGGTTCGCCACGCCCGGACCGCGCACCCTCGTGTAGCTCAGGCTGAGCTTGGTTAGCGACTTGCATCCGGCCAGGTGCGTCACGCCGGCGTCGGAGACGGTGGTCTCGTCCAGCTTCAGCTCGCGCAGCGCACACGCCGCCGGAATTCCGGCCAGGGCCGCGTCGCTGATTTCCGTCGAGGAGAGATCCAGTTTCTCCAGCCCGGGCATGGTCGCGATCACGCGCGCATCGGCGTCGGCAAGCGGCACTGAGGCCAGGCTGATCGACGTGACGCGGCCGGAAGCGATCTCCGCGTGCCCGCCGCGCTTGTGCACCCAGGCCACGATCGCGCCCGGCGATCCGGCCGGCGGAGCCTTGGACACGTTCACCGGCTGTGCGGGACCGGCATCCAGGAACGTCACGCGGCAGCCGGGCAGCGTCGCCTTGAGCACCGCCGCGCCGCCGCCTGTGACGCGCGTGTAGCGCAGGTCCACGTCGCGCAGATGCGGAAAGCGCTTCAGAATCTCGATCGATGCGTTCGTGATCTGCGTGCGATAGAGATTGAGTTCTTCCAGTTGCGTCAGGCCGGCAAGCTGCTCCAGTCCCGCATCGGTGAGCGACGCCCCCAGGATGTTGAGGCGCGCCAGCCGCGTGAGGCCTTTCAAATTTGCGATGCCGGGATCGCCGATCCGCGTCCCGTACAAATCTAGATCGGTCAGTTCCCTCAGGTTCTGCAAATGCCGCAAGCCTTCGTCGGTGATCAGCGTGTCGCGCACATAGAGTTTGGTCAGATGCGGCATGTGCTCGAACGAGGCCATGCCCGCATCATCAAGGCGCGTGTGGTCGAGCTCGAGCAGACGTAATTCGGTAAAAGGCGCGAGAGTGTGGCCCTTGATCTGGGTCTGGGCGAGGCGCAACTCGCGCAATTTCTTAAGAGGCGCTAGCTTGGCGATGGCGTCGTCCTGCACCGGGATTTCGGTCTGCACCGGAAGGCTCAAAGCAAAGGTCTCGAGGCTGGTGAGCCCGCGCAGATCGGCGAAGGATTCGGTTGCCTTGGCGGAAGGAAGAGAGTGCCAGGTGCGGCCGGAAATGTACAGCTCCTTGAGGGCGCTGAGGTGGCTGAGGCGCTCGAAATCGCCGGGCTGTAAGGTCGTGGCGACGAGGTTTATGGTATGCAGCTGGAAATCGGCCGCGGGAAGCTCCGCGACATCCCAGATTTCAGAGTGACCGCCCTCGATGATGACGCTGCCGCGGGCGCGCAGTACCCATTCGGCGACGGGGCGATCGGACGCCGCCATCGCACTCAGACTCGCGACAATGAGCGAAACGACACTACGCAGCATCTCAGCCTCTGAGGTTTCCTTATTTTACACCGCAGCTTTGCCCTCCGTCAGGATTTGCTGTACGGCTCAGCCCAATAGTTCCAAATACTGCTGACAGAAGTTTCGGGGTGATGTTCGGCGATGGTGAAGTTCCCACTTGCATGCGAGCGGCTATACGCGGCCGCGGTTCGGTTGTAAGCTTTTCGCGCCTCTTCGACAGGGACCGGAGCGTTCATGGCATCCAAGGGCGAGAGCAACGCCAGCCGGCGGCCACATCGGGCAGATCGAAATGCAGCAAAAACATCCGGGATCATGATGCTGGCGCCTTGCAGGTTCCGGTCGGAGGAGGCCAGTGCCGCGTAGGATACGAGGCCGCCTTCGCAAACCGCGGCGTGGATGCGCTCATCCAGACAGAGGGCGAACAGACCCAGCGTGCTCCCATTCCGTGGCCGATGGCGCGCGTCCCCAGCAGTGACTAGTCGATTTCCCACGCGATATATTGCATCGTCGTTTCCGTGTCGCTGACATGCCGGTACACGCCCGAGCTGCCGCCGTCGGCATGGTGCGGGCGGGTTTCGCCGACACCTCGAACATCCACGGAGACGACGATATGGCTCGAGCATGTCGAACGGTCGCTCCCGCCACGGTCGGGAATAAAGACCCAGATGCCCACATCCCTTGCGCATGGCAGGAACCATCTTCAAAAACTAGAAACTCATTCGCAATCCGAAATCGATTTCGCGAGGCGCGACCCCTCCCAGTAACACTTTCGTCTGACTGCTGATCACTCCCACCGTCCCTGGCGAACTAATGTTCGCCGCGGGAGTGGTGAAGTTGGGATGGTTCAGCGCGTTATTCAGGGTCATGCTGAACCGCAGAGTGATGCGATCCCGGTATCTGAAATCCTTCAAAACCGCGAGATCGAGATTGCGGAGGGGAGGTCCTTGCAGAATGTTGTATCCCGTGTTTCCGTAACGCCCCACCGGCGCCGGATTGCTGCAGACCGGATTGGTCGCTGGGCAGCCCGGGATCGCAAAGGCCGCCGGATTGAAGAAATGATTCACGGTCCAGTTCGAGATATTTCCGTTGCCGATGCGGTCGGGGAGGCCGCCGATAGTGCCGGTGTTGGAAGGATCGAAGCCGGAATAGGTGGGCGTAAAATACTGGCCATCCTGCAACACGGCCGTGCCACTGATACGCCACCCGCCCAGAACCGACTGCACCGCAGCCGGAGCGTTGGAAAGGAGTTTCTGGCCCTTGCCTATCGGCAGCGTATAGACCGAGTATGCAAAGAAGCGATGCGGCACTACCGGTCCGTCGGGCGCTTTTTCAATGTCGCGGCTGGCAGGATTCTGGATAATCTGCCCTGCGAAAGTCGTACCCGTGCCCGGCGAGATGCCGCCGGAATCCTGCGTGTCGGTAAGATCCTTCGACCAGGTGTACCCTCCGCTGATCATTAGGTTCTGCCCGTAGCGCTTCTGCACCTGAAGTTCCAAGGCGTTATAGAAATCGGTGCCGCCGCTGTCGGCCATGATGATCTGGTTGTAGAGTTGATCGGGCCGATTGGCGGTAGTGAAAGTGACTGTGGTGGGAGATGGCTGGTTAATGTTGCTGCGATAGACCAAGTCCACACTGCGGCTCCCGACGTAGGATATTCTCAGCCCTACCGGCCCCAATTGCCGCTCGATCGTGACGTTCCATTGCTGCGTGTACGGCGATATCAGATTCGGATTCACACCGTTCACGTTCTGTACCGACGTCGTACCTGTAGTAAGGAACGGCGAGGGGAAGGCGAAGAGCGGCTGCCCGTTAGTGATTGAGTTGAGGTACTGCACACTGCCTGAGAACGGTCCGCCGCTCAATTGGGACTTGGCAAGAGTGGCGTAAATGAGGTTGCTGTAGATGCCGTACCCGGCTCGGATCACGGTTTTATCGTCATGGAAGGGTTTCCAGGCCACTCCCGCGCGCGGTTCGAAGTTGTGTTTATTGAAACGTACCAGATTGGAAGGATAACCTGCCTGCGACGCGGTTTGGATGGGAATGTTTTTTGGGAAAAGGGGATTCACTAGGCTCAAACCATTGTTCATCACTACCAGAGCGTTGGTCGCGGGATCCCAGGTGTACAGCGCTCCCTTGGTATCGGTGTAAGGCTGCTCCAGTTCCCAGCGTACGCCGTAGTTCACCGTCACGCGGCTCGACAGCTTGAACTGATCCTGAGCGTAGATGCCGGAAGTGGTGCCGCGCAGATGTCGATTCGGATTGGGTGCGGCGACCTCGGTGGTTTGTGGAATGCCGAGCAGAAAGTCGGCGTAGCCACTGCCAGTGTACGCGCCGGTGAAATCGTACTCGCCATAGGCATTGGCGTTGATGTTGTTTCCGTTAAACCGATCGCGCAGGATATCGAAGCCGAACTTCATGAAGTGGCGGCCGTGATTCCAGCTCAGGTTGTCGATCCACTCGAACGTGGTCTCGGGATTGTCCTGGTAGTCAAAGGAGCTCGTGTCGGGATCCCACGGAGTAACTCCCGTGATGTTGAAATAAGGAGCCGTCTTCACGCCCATGGTGGGCACGCCGACAATTCCGAACTGCTGGATCAGGTCGCTGCCCACCACGTTCGCCGTGTAATGATTTCGATGATAGGTGGTGCCGAAGCGGAATTCGTTGAAAGCCGACGGCGAGAAGATGTGATTCCAGGCCAGCACCGAGCTTTGGGCGTGCCGGTCCTGATCGCGATAGAGCGGGTATGGGACGCCGGCCACGGTGAGCGGCATGAGGCGCCAGCTATAGCGGACGTAGATCTGGTCCTTGCTGGTAATGACGTAATCGCCGCGGATGTCGAAGTGATCGTAATGGGTGAAGCCGGTGTTGCTCGGATAGTTCGCGGTCCAGTTATTGCCCAAGGCTCCGAGAGGTCCGGCGTTGGGAGTGGGATAGGCATAGGACTGGATATTCTGCGATACCTGGCTGATCCGCGAGGCGGGGATGACATTACCCGGGAACGGCTGGCCGGTACTGGGATCCTTGATGTTATTGCTTAAGCTGGAGAAGTTGCCAGTCCTCCACGCCGGCAGCGGAACAGTCTCCACCAGGGTGGTGGAAGCGGCCTCACGTGAGCCTTCGTAATCGCCAAAAAAGAAAAGCTTGTTCTTCTTGATCGGGCCGCCGAAGGAGGTGCCGAAGTTGTTATAGACGCGGAAAGGTACGGTGGGACTGAAGAAATTGCGCGCGTTGAGGTCGTTTCCGTTGTATACCCAGAATGCGGTGCCGTGATATTCATTGGTTCCGGATTTCGACACGACCTGTATGTTGCCGGCAGTGGAGAATTCCGCCGGCGCCACCGACGTTTCCATCTTGACCTCCTCGATGCCCTCGATGCTCGGCTGCACGGGACTGGCGCCCTGCGGGAACGCCATAACGGCAATTCCGTCCATGGTGGGCAGGATGCCGACCTGGTTGCGCGTGCCGTTGATGATCGGCGTCGAACTTCCTGGAACCGTGGCCGTGCTCGTCGCCAGCGTGGTGAACGCGTACACCCCGCCGTCCCCGGTGTGGCGGCCGGTGGTGGGAAGCGCTTCCATCGGGTCATGCGAGACAGCGCCCGAGATATCGTTGGTTTCCGTGGAAATGACGGGACTGGCCGAACGCACCTCGATCAGCCCCGAGGTCGCGCCCAGAGTGAGACTCACATCCAGGTTGATGATCTGGTTCGCTTCCAGGGTCAGACCAGTACGCTCATAAGTGGAAAATCCTGTGGCGCTGACTTTCACCTGGTAGGATCCCAAATCGAGATTGGGAACGTTGAACACGCCGGACGACGTGGTTACCACTTTCCGCGTATTGCCAGTACCCTGGTTTAGCACCTCGACCAGTGCGCCGGGAACCACGGCGCCGCTGGGATCTTTAACGGTTCCGGTGAAGGATCCGAATGTGCTCTGCGCGAAGCTCGCCGAAGCGGCCAGCAGAACAGTGACGGCCGGCAAAAAGATGGACCCCAGTCTGCCAGACATAGCTGCCCCCATAAAAAAATCCGGCCAATTACCGGTTGATTAGAAATACCATACTCCAGCCGTCGCCTGCAATGGTCTTTTTCTGATCGGGGGTATAAGTTTTAGGAGCCGCTCGACATCAGTTCGGGGTGTAGCTCAACGAGGCGTTAACACACGTAAAGTCGATCACGTCATTGTTAATTTCCATGCGATTTCCTGGCTTTCGGCCTTAGCCGCTTTATCGGCCTTGGCCTGGCTCTTGTGTTATACTCCGTGGCCGAAATGACCAAGAAATCCCGCAGAGAATTTCTCGCCGCAGCGCTCGCGACCGCCGACGGGCTCCGGGCGGCCGATCGTCCGAAAGGATACCTTGTCAACTCGACTCATTTGTGGTCAGACGATCAGAAGCGGTTCCCTTATCACCGCAACGCGACTTACCGGCCGCCGCCTAAGAGTGTGGAAACTTACTCGCAGTTTGTGCATGCCACCGGTATCGACCACACCGTGATCATTCACTCTGAGGTTTACCAGGATGATCACCGGTACCTTCCTTATTGTTTCGAGCACGAGCCATCGCCGGGCCATTTCAAAGCCACGTGTCTGTTCGATCCGATCGATCCGAAGACGCCGGAGCGGATCGGAGAACTGGTGCAGTCCTTACCCAAGCGGATCGTCGGCATCCGCATCCACGAGTTTCACGCGCCGGGAACGTCGCCCTCCACTGCCGGGCCGATGCGCGACCGCGACATGCGCTCGGCCGGCATGAAGAATACGTGGCGCAAGATCCACGAACTGGGATTGTGTATCGAGATGCAGTCGATTCCTTATTACGCTCCCCAGGTGCGCGAGCTGGCGTTACAGTTTCCCGCGATGCCGGTGCAGATTGACCATTTCGGATTGCCGACCTACGGTGACCAATCGCAGTACGAAGACGTGATGCGCTTAGGGCTCACGCAACAATAGATTCACATCGGAGCAATCGTATAGTTCCAGGCTGGCAGAGTCGAATGTCGTTTGAGGGAAAGACGGCGGATCTGCTCTGGATCGGGTGAGGTACCGGTCGGATACTGCCTACGGTCGAGATAGGCCGAGACTGTGAGACCGGTTCGGGTGCAGGTGTTGCGGATGAAGTTGAGGACTTTGGGGTAATCGTCAAGAGGCTCGGCGGCCCAGTTTTTGGAGATTTCGGAGAATAGGCGGTGCTCGATGGGATTCCATTTGGAAGCGCCGGTGGGGTAATGAGCAACGGTTACTGTGAGCCCAAAGCTGTTGCAGATTTGGCTTTGAAGTTCGGTTTTCCAGGCGCGGGTACGGCAACTGTTGCTGCCGCCGGTGTCGGCTAGGATGAGCAACTGCCGGCAGCGATGGTAGCGATTAGCGCCGTCGCGCTTCCACCAACCGGCGATGGAGTGGGCGGCAAAGGCTGCCGTGTCATGTGAGACGCCGATGAAGACCGAGCCTCGGTTGGCGAGCAGGTCATAGATACCGTAAGGGATTGCGACGCCGATGGCATCGGAACGGAAGTCGTGATCATTGACGCGCACGGGCATGCGATCCCACTTCACGCCATTGTTCTTGAAGTTTCCGACGAGTTCTCGTTTTTTGGTATCGACGCTGATGATGGGAATCCCCTGGCGTTCAAAGCGAGTGCGTAATGACGAGATATAACGGAACTGTTTGTCGCGATCCGGGCTGGAGTCGGTGGCAATGGCTTTGCGATTCACGCGGAGGGAAAAATCCATATCGTGAAGCAGTCGCGCCACGGTATTGGCTGAGATCTCGATATCGAGTTGCTGCAGCAGTTCGGCGATTCCGGCAGGCGTCTTGTGAGTCCATCGAATGCCCGTGATGGGATCGCCGGCGGTGTCGTGTTCCAGCAGGATTTCGATGGCTGCGATTACTTCGGGCGTTTTTTTTCCACCGGTTTGCGTCCGGCACCAGACTGTCGGATACGCCCGACCTCGACATCCTGATCGAGCAGTTGGCGGCGGCCGCGGGCGATGGTGTGCGGATCGAGGCCAAGAAATCCGGCCAGCACGCTGTCGCCGCCGTGGCCGAGTTTCATGGATTCCAGGCCGGCATACAAGCGGCGCTGCTGCTCGTCCAGCAGGCTGTAAAACAAGATGATGGCAGCTTTCATCTCATCGGGAGACACTTCCAGACGAGTGGCATCGACAACCGTGGGAACGGACTGGTTACTACGACGTGTCAGACGTTGTCTTTGACGGATGGCTGGATCGATAGCAGTATAGAGGAACAGGCCGGAGACCAATTCCCGGGCGATTCTCTTCTGCTGGACAAGGTGGCGTAAGACATCTTGCGCTCCTACGTGCAGGATGGCAGATAGTTCTTCCGCAAAACATCCTGCGACCGAATTACAGACGAATGTCTCGGCCGTGGTCAGCAGGGTACCGTATCGAGAGAACCAGGCGGGCGTACAGGACCACAGACCATCGGCTCCGAAACGGGCGATCTCGCGAAGAGTGTAAAAACGACCGCCATGAGAGTAGCTAGTCAGATAGTCGAGTTCTTTGAGTTTTCGGAAAACGGTGAGGTCGACGTCCGTGCCGAGGGCGCGTTTCAGGTCGGGAAGCGTTGCGATTCTGTCGTGGAGCAGCAGCTTTCGCAAGGAATCAGGAGAGAAGGCGAGAGGTCTCATAATGTTATAGTTACGACTGAAACCAGATTATAATCGCAACTATAACATAACTAGCGGTCAATGGGAGAAAGGGACGGATAGGCTCCAACTGCCTATCCAAATTGGGGAAGTCGACTACCGTGAGGGGAATGAACCAGAATTGGCAGCGGTGGATAATGTAGCTGTCACGCCCACTGGTGAGTGGTTATTTCTGCGTGGACCCTTAGCCAGCCTGCCGCGACTGTACATGCGGGTGGAGAACCTGGCCAAGCCGGGCTGGTACGGAAACGCCGGCACCTTGGCGCGGCGCGTTTACGATGCTTTTGGGCCCGGCCGGCTGATATGGGAGGGATACGGCGGCAGCGTAGAGCAGTTTCATAAGACGCTGGCCACAATCGACGAGATTTTCACCTTCGCCAGCGAACAGGATCGAATGAAGATCCGGGGCCTTAATGCCATGAAGTTGTTCGGCTTTCCGGAAAAGTCTTAGACCTGGCGGCTGACAGGCCGACATCGCCAATCGATTTCCAATCCTACCGGGGGCGAAGACATTGTCGAGGGTTGTATCAGACTTCAATCGCCGTATGATTTATGAACTTGCAATGGTCAAGTGTCGGACGGGCACCGCTGAGGGTCGCGCTGCCGTAACTTGTAATATGCGAGCAAAAACAGACAGCCGAAGATCAAGTCTGCAATTCCAAAGCTTAGGTCTGACGCTTGTATTCGCCGTTGAAGAAACAGTACCACGACCGCGCCTCCGTAGCCGAACTTTTCCAGGGACGAAGGAATGATCATGGCGCGGTAGCTCGCCGGATCCGTGGCCAGGATGAAAAAGGCCACCTGCCAGCTCAACGCCACTCCAGCGAAACCATAGAAAAATGCTGGGTGAGTGATCGCAGGCGGGTCGTTGCGACCGATCAGGTCGAAGATAAAATAAAGCGGTGTTACAACCAACACTCCGTAAATACCTGCTATCAGAAATAAGACCCTTGCAAATCTCATGGAGATCTCCGCTGTGATCAAAACGTCGCCAGAAAAGAAATCAGCGCCATCTTCTCATCGTCGTTTAGTTGAGTTTCCTCCGGTAACATGCCGGTACCGAAGTAATGACCCCGATTGACAATAAAGTCAGGACACTTACTCACCTTTAGCAGGGCCTCCACAACATCGGACTGAAAGACGATCTTCCGGGCCTCATCGTCAGTTTTGCCGCGAGCGGCGTTTAACGCCATGCTGAGCTTGAGAACCGCAGTCAGCAGGTTGCGGTCAAGCCCTAGAGTATCTGCAAAGGTGCCGCTGTCCAGTTGCATTTGGAGATTTGCAAGCAACTCGATTGGCATCCCCGTGGGAAACGGACCGAGAACGATTCCCCGGTCCGGCCCCTGTGAAGCGAAAACGGCCGGCAGCAAAAGCGTACTCACCCCGATAAACGGACGGACGGCGTTTGGGAGATAAGCAGCCGGGACGCGCACGTAGCTGGGTGCGGTTGTCCGGTCGATTTTGCCGGGAATCTTCCCGCCGAGGAGTTCGTCCCGTTCCCGACGCTCGGGCCACAACATCTGTGAGATGGACTTTTGGAAAGTTTGCAGTCGGGCCTCGACAGAGGGCTCCGGATTGAACGGCCCGACAGAGTTATTCAGGAGATAAGGCGCAGTCGCCCAAACGCTCACCAAAGAAGCAGGACGCAGATATCCCCGGCCGCCGCCAGGCATGTCGTAGGTTCTCTGCTCGCCAGTGAACGGCTGATAGTAAGTAATCTTGCCGACGGACGGAAGATTCTTGTATGTTGCGGACGAGAATTCCGACCAGATATTGCCCGCGATCGCATTGGTCGCCAGCGAACTGCATGCGTTTGTTTGGAGTAGTGTTATGGGCACGCGGAAATCAGTAGAGAGATAGTTGTCGTCCAGAAAATCCGGTTTAGCAACGATTTCGCGGGCTTGAGTCTTGTAATCTTCGGTCTTGGTCCAGCTCCAGTAACGATTCCAACAGGTCAGGTAGTCCGATGAGCAACTGTTGAGATTCGCTTCCGCTCGAGGAACGGGAAGTTTGCTGGAGTGGCAACGCGCGCATCGCTCGGCGAACACCTTTTTGCCGAGTTCGAGTTTGGCGGAAGATACGGGTGGAAGCGGTGGTTCCGGGAGGTCGATGAGGCGATGAGGCTTTCCGGCCTTTAACAGGAATGAGGCCATATCGTAGGTTTGGGCTTCTGTTGCCTGCCAGTAGACGGAATTCTGCCGAACGACTTTCACCTGAATGGGAGTCATTCGCGATCCTCCGATCAACGGACGGAAGTGAAGCAGCCATTCCTCGCTGAACAGTCCGATGTTGAGATAGACCCGATTCAGGGCGGCTAATAACCCGACGGAATCGGAACCATCCTTCAGCACATGCATGGTGTAGACGGCGTCCGGCGGTTTAAAGAATCCAGCCAGTGGACTGTTCGCGGGAACAAAGTCGTTCAATTGTTTGTTCTCGCGGTTTTCCGCCGCCAGCACCTCTTTTCCCCATTTTTGGGCCGCATGCATACGTGCACCGACGTTGTAGACGGCGTTCATACTGCGAGGGTTGTCGATGTTGTCTTGCGAAACGAAGGATACATCGAGAGTTCCCGGGCGCCATGTTCCGAATAGCTGACTTACAAAGTTGTCCGGGCTCGATTCCCAGGAGAAGAGTCGATCCACCCACATATACTGCGCGCCGGCGATGGAACTGAGATGCTCCCATTGGGGATTCTCGGGATCAGGAGGCGGATTCACGGGATTGGGACTAACGTGGCAGAATCCGCACGTCATGCCAACCCGATAGGGGCGGATCAGATCGGGTCTCTTGTAATATGAGGGGTCGGCGTAATATCGAACGGCATCCCACTTGGCGGCCGCATCTTGATCGAAGTTCGGATTCGGGAAGAGCCGAAGGCCCACGATACCGGTCGCGTAGCCATAGTAAGAGCCCGTGGGAACGGTCTTGCCGCGCGCGCCTATTTTCACGCCTGGATATTTCTGTTCGTCTTCGAATGGGTCCGGCGGACAGGTAGTCACGCGACGGTCCAGCCAGAGTCCATAGCGTTCGGAATCCGGCCCCATCGCCTGCTGGAAGCATGGCTCGTTGACAATGCCGAGATAGTGCCAGCGGTTTTCACGCCGGAACTTGTAAATCTTTTTCAATTCTTGTTTCCTGCCCGCATCCACCGTGGGATCTTTTTCGGGATCGTAGGAGGAAATCGATTTCAACAGATCGACGTTGCCGAAGCTCAGGCTTGTCGATAAGTCCCAGAAGCGGTCATTCCCGCCGGTCCAAAGGAGCCACATGTTGCGTCCGTTGACTTCGGCAGGAGTTTCCAGCTTGACACCCTGATCCATATCTTTGAAGTAGTCGGTTGCCGGATTCGCGTAAGCAATCGGATTAAAATGTGCGGCATTGAGCCCCGCGCGCACAGCTTCATCGGTCACGTGTCCGGAGCGGGTGCCAGAACTGAGGACGACGGGGATCGCTACAGCCGCAGCGAGAAGAGCCAGGTAGCCTTTGCGTATTTTCATCTTGATGACTCCACGAGCGTAGGTAATTTTTCAATTGCTGGGTCTTCAGCCGGTTGCACGGCGAGTGTTGCCACACCATTCCAGCGGATGATCTTGAGGTCGAGCACGCAGATGGAGTACATGATCGGCACAAGCAGCAGAGTGACGACTGTCGCCGCACCCAAGCCGCCGATCTGCGCGTAGCACATCGGCTCCCAAAGAGGTCCACCGTGGACCGCCAGCGGCACGAGCGCCATAACGGTCGCGCCGACCGTAATGAGCACGGGGCGGAGGCGCATGATTCCGGCGTCGAGAATGGCCTGTTCGAAGGGCTCCCCGTGCTGGTTCTTCTCTTCGACATAATCGAACAGAACAATGATGTGGCTGACGATGACTCCAACCAGGCTGATCACCCCGAGAAAGGCCATAAACCCAAATGGAGCGTTCATTAGATAGAGTGCGGCAAGGGCGCCGACAATGCCGTAGGGAACGCCGGCCAAAACGATGAGAGGCTTGAGAGCATTCCTGAACTGAAGGGCCAAAGCAAGGTATATGGCAGCGACGGAAACCGCCAGGACTATCGTCAGCTCCTGGTTGCCGTGATCCTGCTTCTCCTGTTCTCCACCGATCTCCAGACGATAGCCAGTGGGTAAGGTGCGCGCAAGCTCCTTTGCCTTGGGCCCGAATTCGGCCATGATGCGGGATGCCAGAATGCCGTTCCGCGGGACGGCAGATACCGTGATCGTGCGGTATTGGTTTCGGCGGCGGATTACCTCGGTTTTGAGGCTATAGGCGACGTGCGCAACCTGACGTAGAGGAATTTTCTGTGTGCCGGCGTGGGAATACACGTATAGATTGTTGATGTCATCCAGTCGAGCTCGTTCGTCCGCGCGGAGGCGCGCAATAACCGGGATTTGTTTATTGCCTTCGCGCAGCGTCGTCACCGGGATACCGCTCATGCCGGAGGTTGAAGCAGAAGCGACATCAAAGTTGGTGATTCCGGCTGCGGCGGCCCGATCGGGGTCAACCACAAGTTGCACATCGAAGCGATCGTCGCCCCAGTCGTCGCGGATACGCGTAGAAGCCGGGATGCCTCTGAGGATTCCTTTGACGTTGTCAGCCAGCTTTCGCAGTGTCTCGATGTGATCGCCGGAGATGCGGACCTGGATGGGGATTCCGACGGCATCCCCTGTTTCCAGTTGCCACGCGTCCACGATTGCGCCCGCCACCTGGCGGGATGCTCGCGCCTGAACGAGCGGCAACAACTTCGCGATGTCGTGTTTGTCTTCTGCGAAAATCACAAGCTGCGCGAAGTTCCGGTGATTCGGTTCCGGGGCGAGCGAATACCAGAAGCGTGGCGCGGCGCCTCCGACGTAGGAGTTGACGGAGTGGAGGCGAATTCCGTTCTCGGCCGCGACCTGCTCGATGATGGATTCGACTCTTGCAGTTGTGTCGTTGGCCTCATCAAACACGGCATCTTCAGGCAATGAGACATTCACGTACGCAAGGTAGGATAGATCCTTCGGAAAGAATTGCTGGCCGAGATTGGCTCCTATCCAGCCGCCACATGCAAGAATGAGCAACGAAGACAAGAGAGCCAGCTTTCGATGCCGAATGGCGAACCTGCCTGCACGGCAATAGATGGCCGCGAAGCCATGTGTCCTGTCTACTGTGGAAGCTTCGGGTTTGGGCTTTAGAAGATAGAACGCCAGCAATGGAATGAAGGTCATCGATACCAGCCGGGACGCGATGAGCGAACAGGTGATGACGACTGGAAGAGAGTACAGAAACTGGCCGGTGTTACCGGAGAGGAGCAGGAACGGGAGATACGCGACGATGTTGGTGATTGTCGCAAAAAGGATTGCCGAGCCGAGGCGAGTGGGCGCAATCCAACAGGCAAGAGACGCCGGCATGCCTTTTGCCAAGTCGCTACGGATGGCGTCGCCGGCGACAACCGGGTCGTCAACCAGCAGCCCAAGCGAGATAATCAACGTGGCGATTGAGACTTGCTGAAGATCGATACCGGCAGCGTTCATCATGCCGAACGTCATCAATAACGTGATCGGAATCGCAAGCGCCATCAGGAGGGCCGCGCGCCATTCCCAAAAGCCCAGGAGCGATATCAAAACCACCAGCGCAATTGCCTCGTACAGGCTGGTCATGAACAGATGAACGTTCTCGGCTACCTGTTGGGGCTGATCGCTCGAGTGTTCAACGATGAGATCGTGGGGCAGCCGGGAAAGGACATCGGCGAGAGTTTTGTTGACCGCTTTTGAGAAGGTCTGGATATTCTGGCCGTTGCCCATCTGCACACTCAGCGTGATGGCGCGTGAGCGTTTCCACCGGCCGCTCGCGTCTTGCCAGGAATGATACGCGAGATAGCCGGGCGGATTCTCGTAGGCCCTGGCAGTGTCTGTGAGATCGCGCAGATAGAGCGGGGTTCCAGCCGCCGTCGAAGCAACCGCTACGTCGCCCAGTTCATGCTCGCTGCGTAATTCGCCGGAAGGATGGATGGCCACGCTCTTCCCCCCGATATCCAGTTGACCTCCGGCAATTGAGATGTTGCGCGCCGACAGAATCGGCATCAGTTGGTCCGGCTTCAAACCGTAGGAAGCCAGCCGCTGCTGGGAGTAGGTGAGATAAATTCTTTCCTGAAGCTGACCGGACCGGACTACTTTGGCAACTAATGGCGGATCGTCAGGAGTGCGTGCGGTCGCGAGGAGGGCGCGCTCGATCAAGCCGCTGAACTCGTCAAGATCACGATAGCTGTATTTCTCCGCGGCCACGGATGCTACTGCCTGTAAGGTGTCTTTGGTGTCGCGAACCAGGAATGGAGCCCATGAATCCGGCGGGAGTTCAGAGCGGTGATAGCGCTGGGCGATGAAGTCGCTCACCGCGCCCATGAGAGTAGCATCGGTAGCCGCGGTGGTGAAATCGATGCCGGCGAAACCGGGGCCATCAAGAATCTGCACGTCTTGAACAAGATTCAGTTGGGCGGCGTTGTCCACGAACTGGCGGACACCGAGCGAGATCAGCCGCCTGTCTTCTCGCGTGGGAAAACAGAGAATCAGGGAGGCCCGGCCGCCTGGAGTGGGGCGGATGCGCTCAATCGCCGTGCGAATCGCCGACGCGCGGAACGCTATTTCGTTCGAGTCCACGTAAGGACTGGCGACAGTCAGCAAAAGTGTCGCGGTGTCTCCGAAATCACGGATAAAAACGGGCGGACCCGCTCCTTCCGGCAGGCTGCGAAGCGCAGCCAGGCGTCCGCCGATGTCATCGAGTGTCTGGCCCGTCTGTTTGAGGTGACTGGACAAGGTGAAGGTAACGACGGAAAGGTTGGACCGTGACACAGACTCGATACGAGCAACGGATGAGTTGGAGGCAACGGTTTTCTCGATCGGCTTCGTCACCAGCTGCTCAATCTTTTCGGCGCTTTCATCAGGCCACGGAGTGGCGACCACGGCTTGTTTGTTGGGCACGTCCGGGTCCCTGCGCTGCGGCATCATGTAATAGCCGTAGATTCCCCAAAGGCAGACCGCGACCAGCGCGACCCACGCGATTTCGCGGCTTTCGACAAAGAAGCGGGAAACGTTGAATTTGTCCACCGACGGTTCCAACGACTTCACTGGATCACCTCGACGCGCTCACCGTCGGCCAATTGCGAGGCGCCCGACGTGACCACGATTTCGCCGGGCTGGACACCTGTGATTGCGACTTGATCGCCATATGTCGTCGAGACAGTGACAGGTCGTGCGACGGCGTGATTGTCATTGACCACCATCAAACTGAAGCCGTCGGCTTCTTCCCGGGATCGAATGATCGAACTCAACGGCACGACGGTAACGGGATGCGGTGCGCCCGAGGAGTTTACATTCGCCGTGTGCAGATTAACGGTTGCGATCATTCCGGGGCGCAGGATTCCGCGAAGATTGGGATACGATGCTTCGATCATGTACAGCCGGGTCGACGCGTCAGCTACAGCAGAGATCGATGTGATGATTCCCGTCGATTCGCCCGGTACTGCTTCCACGGACAGGGATACCGGATCCGAAATTCTCAGCTCGATGACGGAAGTGTCCGGCACGCCGAATTCCGCCTTGAGCGTTTCGGTGTCGGCCAGGGTGAAAGCGGGTTGACCCGGAGAAACCAGCGAGCCAACCTCAATGAACCGTTGCAATAGGCGCGCGGTGTAAGGTGCGACGATGGCGGTATCGGCTTTGGCCAGTTCGGCGGAAGACAACGTTGCCGTTGCGGCGTCAGCCTGTGCCGTCGCGGATGTCACTTGGGCGCGCGCCGAGTTGAGCTGGGCTCTGGCAATGTCGCGCTGGGCTCTCGCTGCTTCAAATTCCGAAATGGTCAGCGCACGTTCTTCGTAAAGGGCGCTAACTCGGTTCCATGCGGATTCCGCCTTGCCGTCTGCCGCCTCTGCCTCGGCCACGGCGGCACGTGCGACATCGATATTCCTCCGCAAAGACTCAAGCTGGCCCTGCGCCTGTTGTATCGGAATCTCGTAGTCCTTGGCGCGAAGAACCGCAAGCACCGTTCCCTTTGGAATCAGATCACCGGGCTCGAGCCTGCGAATATTCCGGCCATCACTGCTGCCGTAGATAGATGTCACGAAGCCGGCGACCCGAAACGAAAGGGTGATCTGGCGCAAAGGGGCGAGCGAAGCGGAATAGCGTTCGCCGGTTTGCGGCGTGAATAGCCGGACAGGCGTCGCGTGCACCGGTACCGGAGTTTTTTCTCTCCCGCTGTCAATACTCCCCGCGTTGGCACGGGATTGGCACGAGATGAGCTCGAACGAAAGAAGCGTAATGATGAGTAGCGTTGCGATATTCATTGCTCTTCTCCAAGTGCTCGCTCATAGTCGGCGACCGCCGTCCACAGTTCGCTTATCGTCCGCTCATAATCAGCGCTGGCGTTGTCTGCGGACGACTGTGCCTGAAGAACCGTTTTCAGCAGGGTGTACTGTGCTTCATATTGTCTCTGCGCGATGCGAAGACTCTCAGTCGTCATCTGTCTTGTCAGTGCGGCCACGTGCAAACGTGCTGAGGCCAGCCGAACCCGTCGAGACAGATCTCCGACTTCAATCTGAATTTCGCTTTTCACTTCGGCAGCTTTGTAGACTGCCTGCTGCTCCGCTATGCGATGCACTTCGAGGTCGTGCTGCTTCCGGCGCCAGGTGAAGGGTTCCCAGGTCAGGCTCACGCCGGCGATACCGATCTGGCGCGGCAGAAGAGCGTTAACGTTAGTAACTTCGACGCCAATATACTGGGCTGCAACGGTCGGATTGTAGCTCGCGCCGGCGATGCGGGTTTCGGCTTTCGCCTGCTCGATGGCGAGTTCCGCCTGTCTGACTTCCGGACGCTGTGCAAGAGCCCGTTGGCTTGATTCCGACAAGTTTTCGATCGAATCCGGCAGCAAGAAATCGGCATCCATCGAGATTTCCCGTATAGAAAATTCGGTGCGAATGTCGCGGCCCAGTTTGTGATTCAGTTTCTCTTTGAGCGTCTCGCGCTGATTTTCCAGATCGAGAACGTTCTCCATGGCCTTCGCCAGATGGACCTGTGCTTCCAGATAATCGGCGTCGAGCACCTGCCGGGTTTTTACATATTGCAATGTGACACGCTCCACCTCTTGCGAGAGCCGGAGGTTTTCTCGTACTGCGTGAAGCGAACTCTGAACAGCCTGGAGTTGGTGGTAGAGCTGACGGACATCGCGGACTAACGCCTGGCGTTCGAGCCGCGTCTGCTCCTGGGCGAGTTTCTTCTGGATATCAATGAGCTGCAGGTTTTTCTTGATGGTCGAAATCGAGGACAGCGGCTGGGTTACGGTTACGGCGGTGAGCCCGATGGGATGAGCGGGCGTGCGGAGGTTTACGTTGGATTCCGGTATGGGAACTGATCCGGAATCAACTCCGAGTGCGCCGCGGTCGATCACGAAGTCAAACGCCCCCAGCGGCTGCGCGCCGATGGCAAACACGCGCGCGTCTGGTAAGAACTGGGACTTCACACTGGCGCGCCGGCCATCGAGTTTTGCGGACTCGAGAGATGCGCTCCGCACCGATGGATTGGATTCGAGCGCAAGGTGGATGGCGTCCTCGAGCGTCAGTTCCTGCGCTGTTATGACGCTGGTCGTGAGTAATGTCAAGATCGGGAGGGTTGGCAGTTTCATCGGTTCTCCGAGGCCGCACAGGCGAGCGCGGCGCGGGACGTCTCGGTGACGGCTTGCTCGAGCACGGGAAGATTCTCGACTAAAGTGGTGAAATCCTTGCGATCGATGCTGAGGACCGTCGTATCCTCGATGGCCCTGACGGTTGCGGTTCTGTAAATTCCCTTTATCAGCGCGACTTCGCCGAAGTATTTTCCAGGTCCCAACGTGGCCAGAATCTGTTCCTGGGTTCCTTGGCGCCGGACCACTTCCACTTGGCCGGAATTTACTATGTAGAATCGGCTGCCCGGCTCTCCTTGACGGACGATTTCCTGGCCGGCCGAAAACCGGAGCGGCACGATCATATCGGTCCGCTTGAGCTTCATTTGGGAAACATCCGGTGGAAGCGTGAAGGCGGAGATCCAGTCGGCTAATAAGCCTAACCGGCAGCGCCAGCTTGGAATCGCCAGTAAGAAGGCCAGGCGGACCAGGAACGAGGCGATGACACCGGAAAATGGGAAGCCAAAGAGTTGGATCAGGCCAAATGTGTTTCCGAGCTGCGCGATTTCGCCGAAGTTGTGAAAGGTATATTTCCGTTGTGGTTTTCCGCGTAAATCCGCGATGATATTTTTCGCCGCACACTCACCCTGCGTGAAGGCATAAAAGAAATTGGCCGGACACGGCTTGCCTGTCTTGGCATGCGGAACAGCGGCATTGTCGCCAACCGCATAAACCCCGTCGAGCCCGGGAACACGGCAGAATTGGTCGGTCAGCAAGCGTCCGCGGTCCTGCTTCGCGGGCAGAGCCTGGACGACGGGATTGGGCGCGATGCCGGCCGTCGCGATGACGGTCCGCGTCTGAATATGCTCACCGGCAGACAACACCACCTCGCCGGCGCTCGCACTACACAAAGTCGTGTTGAGCCGGAGGGTGACGCCTTTGCGGACCAGATATCCGGCTGCGCGGTCGGCCAGTTTCTGGTGCATGGCAGGCAAGATCCGGTCTGTGCTGCTGATGATGGAAACATGCAGTTCCTGCGGGCGGATGTTGGGATAAAAGCGGAGCGCCGAGCGGAGAAGGTTGTTGGCTTCTGCGCCAATCTCGATGCCCGCAAACCCCGCTCCAGTCACCACGAAAGTAAGCAGGCGGCAGCGCTCGGCCGGATCGTCTTCCACCGAAGCTTTCTCCAGCATGTCCAGGATATGATCGTGAAGATGGTAGACATCCCCGATCGTCTTGGTTTGCAAACCGTGCTCTTTCAGGCCGGGGAAACGGGACAAGTCAGTCACGGAACCCAGGGCCAGCACGAGGTAGTCGTACTGGATTTCGATTTTGGCGCGCTCCGCGACGGGATTGAGGTAGACCTTCCGGTTTGCAACGTCAATCGATTCGACTTCGTAGTTGTAAAAAATGATGCCGGGCAGAAAGTGCCGCAACGGAACCAGTATGTTTCGCGCCTGAACTTTACCGCCCACGATTTGGGGCATGAGTCCGTGGTAGACCTCGGAGGTTTCGCAGCTCGCGACGATGATTTCGAGATTGTCGGAAGGCTTGCGAAGAGCCACGAGTTGCTTGGCCGCTCGAAACCCGGCGTGACCTCCTCCGAGAATGACGACCCGTTTCCTGTTGGGTATTTCTTGAGTCATGATTGATGCTCCATTGGTTCACATGGTGTTGGCTCACCGGGCGTTGGTTTATATGGCAACGGACAGTTCTTCCGTCGCGTATCCGGCATCTGAGATCTCATCAGACGTGGAAGATGGAAATCGACCGTTCCAGCCCTTCAGCTTTTCCCGCGTAGTCCGATAGCCGATTTCGACCAGGGTCTCCAGGTTTTTCCATCCGAGCAGAGAAAACCCCGACATCGGCGGATGGATCAGCAGATCGGCGTGTTTAGCCATCGCTTCGCGATGTTGAATGCTCGATAAGAAGGCGGTGCGCATGAGAATCTCGATCAGATGCGGAATGGAGCCACCGCCACTCCTTTGGCCAAATAGTTTGCGCTGAACGAAATCGAGAAAACCGAGGCTGTCGCGGTCCTCGCTGTCGGCGAGCAGGTCAACTGGCGGACTCACGTCCACCGCGATGATACTGCCGTTGCAGCTTTCGCGCATAACGTCGACGGGCAGGTTGTTCAGAACGCCGCCGTCGATGATCAACTGTCCGCCCTTGATGACCGGCGGCATGAGACCGGGCAGCGCCATGCTGCAGCGCACTGCCTTCCAGACGGCTTCATCGCGCTCGACAATGACCTTGGCAAGAGACAAATTGGCCGAGATACAGAAGAAGGGAATTTTCAGATCGGCGATCTTGGTCGCGCCAAATAGCGACTGCAACCCTTTATTGCTGGTCGAGCCAGTCAGGAAGGAAAAGATGGGAAACGTCAGATCGCCCTTGAAGGGACGATAATCGCGGAACAGGGCGCGATTGGTCTCGATCATCTCGACCGGGGTCATGCCCATCGCGTATTGCGCTCCGATCAGTGCTCCTTGACTTGTACCGCCGATCGTTTCGATTGTGATCCCCGCTTCTTCGATGGCCTGAATAGCGCCGATATGAGCGAAGCCGCGAGCGCCGCCTCCGCCAAGCACGAGGCTGGCTGCTTTGCCGGTGAGCACTCTTGCCAGGCGACCAACGTTGTTGGACGAGTTGGGGTAGATGTGGTGGTGTTGCTTTATAGAACGTCCGGCGAGCCATTCCGCGGTCCCGGAGGGACGGGATGTCGCGTCGCGATGCAACAGAACCAGGTCGGTGCGGGGATGGGAATTTTTGGCGAAAGCCTCGGTGAATCTCGCGCCGGTGCTGGCGAGCATTCGCTCAATATCGTTTGGTTGCTTGGGTTGATCGAACTGGGCTACCGACAAAAGCATGTCGGCCTGCCGCAGGCAGCGCGATGTCCATGGCGAAGAATATAGATCCGTTTGATAAACCAGGAAGGCGAATTTACCCTCCTGTTCATTCAGCCAATAGGCTACGCGGCGATCGCTCATATTCGTGCTGTTCAGTTGGCGTTCGACGGTCTCTTTCGTGATCAGGCGGGTGGGACCAATTTCACTCAGCGCCCGGATGAACTGTTGAACGAAATCGGCTGTCGGGGCAGCCTCTCCGGCGGGCATGATGGCGAACGTTCTCACCGGATGATTGCGCGTGCAGGTTCGAACGTTAGACTGCCGGAGTCGCTCAGAAAGATTGCAGGCGATTCGACGAGTCAGGGCAGGATGCGCTTCGAGCAATTCTTCAAAGGTATCTTTCGACAGCTTGAAAAGCAGAGAGTCTCTGAGACTGATGACGCTAGCGGACCGTGGCGCGCCCGTTAACACGCCCATCTCGCCGACGATCTGTCCGGTCCCGGCCTCAAAGACACTGGTTGGCTCGTGGCCGTCCCGCTCAATCGAAATTCCCAGACGGCCGGCAGCGACGATGTAGAGTGAGTCTGACGGGTCGCCCTGGCGAAAAACAACGTGGCCGGCGGGAACAAAGACTTCGGTCGACTGACGGGAAACATCCAGCAGGATTTCCGGATTGAGATCGGAGAAGAGCCCGTGAGATTGGAAAGCCTCAAATCCGCTAAGCATTTTGGAATCGTCCTTCGAGCCGAACGGGAATTCAATCGCGCTGAACGGTGAACCAACTTAAAACCGAGAATTTCTTTTAACGCGGATCCGAAAAATTTGCTCAGTCGTTGCTCACACCATGTATATGGCGAGCAGCGCCTCAAAACTGATCAGTTTATTTGAAATTTTTTTTAATGGCTTTTCAACACGGGCAGCAGTCCTACGCTCGTCATCCAAACGGTAACTACCGAATTTGGTAACGTAACTCCGGAATTGCTACCATTTTCTAGCGGTGTCAGAACGAGAATCCTTCTCGACAGCGAGTAGCAACGCTGGAGGGCGTGGACGGAAAACAGTCCCCCTACGGGAGGACGGCCGCTGGCACGAGGTCTGGCAACTCGTTTTGGAGGCCGAGCGCAAACCAGTAGCCGAGCGCCGCGCATTCCTCTCGGCCGCCCGGGCGGATTCGTTTGTGATCCACCAGGCATTGGCCATTCTGGAAGGAAGCGCCAGCGTCGTTAGCAGTACGTCTGTAACGCCCGCAATGCCTTCACCCGAGGAGAAATTCACGCCTCAGGTTGGGATGAAAGTGGGCAAATACCGCGTGGGAATGCTCCTCGGATCGGGCGCAACCGGTTCGGTTTATGCAGGCCTTGATGAAGAACTCAACCGTGCGGTAGCAATCAAGTTCTTCACGCCGCACCATGACGGGAAGCCAGGTGTTGCCGCGCGTTCCATGCGGGAAGCGCGGGCCGCCTCCGCTCTGAATCACCCGAATATCATCATTATTCATGAAGTGATCGAGACCGCGGACACGGCTGCCATAGTGATGGAACTGGTGCCCGGGGTTACGCTGCGCGCTCGCGTCGGCAGCCGTCCGCTGTTGAACGATGTTTTGCATTGGAGCGAGCAACTTGCCAATGCGCTTGCCGTCGCTCATGCCCACGATCTCATTCATGGCGATATCAAGCCGGAAAACGTTATGGTGCGCGATGACGGGTACGTCAAGCTGTTAGACTTCGGCCTCGCCTTGGGCACGGTGCCCGATCATCGGGCTACAACTTCGCTAAGCGGCACGCCACGCTACTTGTCTCCGGAACAATGTCTGGGACGGCCCCCAACGCCTGCAAGCGACATCTTCGCCTTTGGCGTGCTGCTTTACGAGTTGACAACCGGCGAGCATCCCTTCCAGGCCGAAGGCATGTTGAATCTTCTGCAGGCAATCGTCTCTACGGATCCGGATCCGCCCATCTCTCGTAATCCGAAACTGCCGCGCGCACTGGAGAGATTGATCGTCGCCATGCTTGCGAAGCGGCCCGAAGAACGGCCGAGAGCGGACGAGACGGCCGAATGGCTCGCAGCGATGCGCCTTCGCCTGGCTGCCGGCCGCCCGCTCATCAAAAGGTGGTGGTGGTTCACTGCCCTTGCACTCGCTGCTGCGGGGTTGTTGATGCTCTACTTGCAGCCGCGCGGCCGGCGCGACCTCTCGAAGATGAATATCCGCCCGATGGCGTCCCAGGCTGGACTCGAGGACTCTCCATCCATTTCGTCCGACGGTTTATGGATATCGTGTCTCTATCGGGCGCGCGCCAACGACCATCCCCAGTTTCAAGTTCACCCAACACAGGGGGGAACGCCTACGGTGATCCATACAGACCTGATTGTGGAAGGTCCGGCCGCATGGTCGCCCGATTCGAATGTACTGGCGTTCGTTGGGCTGGACGGCGCAGGGAAACGAGCCGTCTATCGCAGCAGGCGGACGGGAGGGCCCGTTTCCCGGATAGCAGATTGCAATCTTACCCGGAGTCCCTGCACCATCGACTGGTCGCCGGACGGAAGTTCGCTGGCCGTGAGCGATGACTTCTTTGACGAGCATATCAGCGGAATCTTTCTCGTTACCCTGGCAAGTGGCCAGCGCCGCCCGATAGTTGCGCCTGATAATCGTCATCTTGCGAACCCGCGCTTTTCGCCGGATGGCAGATGGATCGCCTTTAAACGGCAGGCATCCTTCACCGCTGACGAAATCTGCCTTGTCCCCGCAACGGGCGGAACTGTCCGCTGCGTATCGCACGGCCCGTGGTGGCTCGGTGGCTTCGACTGGAGCAGCGATGGGCATAGTTTCATTGCAATCGGAGGACGGCAGGCCGACAAGCCGGAGATGTGGAGTTTGCCTTTCGACGGCCGGTCGGAGCCCTATCGTATGGCTGCCTTCGACGTCGGGCGGGCGCGCGAGATCAGTGTAGCCCGCCGCAAGGGCTCCATCGCCTGGGTTCGCGACCTAAGCAGCAGCAGCATCTGGCGTATGCCGGTAAAGGAAAGTGGCGGCGCACCGGAGCTTCTGGTTAGTTCCGCGAGTATCGAAGTCGACGCGGAATGGTCAAGTTCGGGACGGTTGGTGTTCCGCAGCGACCGCTCCGGTTCCAGTGAGATATGGGTTGCTGGGGGAGATGGCTCCGACCAGAGGCAAGCTACGCGTTTCCGGGGACCCTTCGTGGGCGATCCACACTGGTCACCCGATGGCCGCTACCTGGCATTTACGGCACATCCGGACGGCAATGCAGATATCTTCACGGTGTTGTGTCAATCGGAAGGCCCCGAGCCGTGCGGCACTCAGCGGCAACTGACGCGGTCACCTTCTACCGATGCCAATCCGACATGGTCCTCTGATGGCCGCTGGATCTACTTCTCCTCGAATCGCAGCGGCCGTTTCGAAGTTTGGAAGATGCCGGCGGCCGGCGGCGATCCGGTGCAGATCACCTGGAATGGCGGATACTTCGCGCACGAATCGGCTGATGGAAAGTGGTTATATTACTCGAAAGTGCAGCGCGGCAAGGGCATCTGGCGAATTGCGCTGCCGGCGCGAGGCGCCGGGCAACCGGAGGAAGCCGTGGTCCCAGACATTCCTTTCAAAGCCGCGGCTACTTGGACGCTTGCGCCTCACGAACTCTACTATTACCCTCCCGATGAGGAGAACGTAGTTCCCTTCCCATCCGTACGCGCGGTGGACCTCGAGACTCATCAGACCCGGAATCTACCGCTGGGAAACACTCTGCTAGGCCGGGGACTTTCGCTTTCGCCTGACGGCCAGTGGCTCTTGAGAACGCAACTGGACCGCTCCCTTACGCTCGTCATGATCGCCGAATAACTGATGTATTCGGTTAGGACTGTTAAACTAACCACAGCCCGGATATGAGTGATCTCAACCTGTCTCAAAAACTCATCTCTCGCGCAGTTTCCGACGCCACGAGTGGAACGCTTGAGGGTCCGGAACAACTGATCGATGCGTTCTACCCGGAGTTGAAGCGGCTGGCGGCGGCCAAGATGAGGCGGCAGCCTGCGGGCCACACCTGGCGCCCGACCGAGTTGGTGAACGAGTTGTATCTCGAGCTCGTCAAAGTGAGCGCTCTGCGCCCTGTGAGATCGAAAGACGAGCGCGAAAAGTCGGCATTCTTCGCACTCGCAAGCCAGGCCATGCACTGGCTACTCGTTCGACACACGCGACGCTTGTCCTGGAAGGCGGACTCGGAGGAATTGTCCGTGTCGCTGGCAGACTCGTCACCCGGCGCCCACCTTTTGAGTGAGCTGGATGATGTACTGGACGGTCTTGCCGCCATCGACCCGCAATTGCGCTCGGTGGTCGAACTGCGAGTCTTCGAAGGTCTGTCGATTGAAGAGTGCGCGGAGCGTCTCGGCTGCTCGGTGAGCACAGTGACCAGGAACTGGCGGTTCGCCAAGCGCTGGCTTCGGAACCAACTCGCCCCGGGTGTTGCTCGGAGCGGAGCCGCTGGCGAGGAGTAGCGGGCGCAAAGTCACCTCACACTGCCGAACGGCAAGCGCACGGAATCCAGCGGTCACTCCTTCAGGATCCCAAGGCAATTGATCCACCTAGGTTTAAAGTGTAGTGGCTGATTCAAAACTTCAACCAGTCGCCCATGTTAAATGACCAAACGAAAGACTATGACTGCTGGGAGCAGTCACCCCCGGAGAATCGTAATGCTCTTCCTAACAATGGGTTACATCGCATCCACTTTCGCCTTTTGAGCGCCATAACTCCGCACGCCCACCCTCGCCCCGCCTCCAAACCGTCCTGCCACTTGTTGCCGGCCGTTTCGCGATGCACAACCGCGGCTGAAAACATGCCACCCATTGACGTGGAACCCGCCCGGCTATATGCTGACACGTCAGGAGGCAGCTCATGACTACCCGTTTCGATTTACCAGGACGGCGCGAATTCCTTAGACAAATCGGCGCCGGCGCGATATCGCTCGCCGTTGCCAACCATAGCCTGGCGGCGGAAGGCAAGCCCCTACGAGGTCTCTTCCCCATCGGCCAGACCCCATGCACACCCGACAATAAGCTGGATCTCGACTGCCTCGCGGCGGAAGTCAAGTTCTGTAATCGCGGCGGCGTCCATGGTTTCGTATGGCCGCAGATCGCCAGCGGATGGGCCGGGCTCACGCAACAGGAGCGTATGCAGGGAGCGGAAACCATTCTCGCGGCGGGCAAGGGTGGCAAGACTGCCCTCGTGATCGGCGTGCAAACCAAGGATGGCGACATCAACAAGGCGATTGAATATGCCAGACATGCGGCCAGCAGCGGCGCGGATGCCGTGGTCTCACTGCCTCCCGAAAAGGCGGACGACGACGCCATGCTCGCGTACTACAAGACCATCGGCAAAGCCACCGATTTGCCCCTGTTCGTCCAGAGCACCGGCGACATGAGCGTCGACCTGGTCGTCCGCCTGTTCAAAGAAATCCCCACCATGCGGGTCATCAAGGACGAGGCCGGGAATCCGATACAGCGCGTGGCCGAGATCCGCGAGAGAACCGGCGGTAAGCTGAACGTCTTCTCCGGCAACGGCGTCCGCACGATGATCACCGAGATGGAGCGCGGATTCTCGGGCCACTGCCCCACCACCGGGCTGGCGGACATTTACGCGCAGGCGTTCGATCTCTGGCACGCCGGGAAAAAACGGGAAGGCTTCGATATGTTCGGACGCGTGCTGGCGTTCGAAAGCATCCCGAATGCCGGCTCCTACGTGCTCATTGCACGCGGCGTCTTCAAGGAAAACACCATCGCACGGGCCATGACATCATCTGGAGGCGGGCAATCCGGCGGCGGTGCCCGTCGCATGGAACCGCTCGATGAAGCCGGCAAGAAAGAGATCCGCGAGGCGCTGAACACGTATCTGAAGCCTTATCTGCGAGGTTAAACATGCTCAACAGGAAACAGCAGCGGATGCTCAAAGATCCGGTGACGCGCCGGAACTTCTTCACCGCCACCGCGGCGGGGACCGCGGCAGGTTTCGCGGCCCTCGCCGACCCGGGCATCGCAGCCGCGCAATCCGTCGGCATCAAGAAGGGCGACCTGCCCGACCTCAACGTAAAACAGGTGAAAGTCTACCTGACCGATACCGCCAATCTGCATCGTCTCAACAGCACCGAGACCGGCGAGATTTTGTCGGTCGTTACGCAGGGCGGTATCGAGGGCAACTACACCATCGGCAATCGGGAGCGCACCACGGGCTGGCTGGAGTGGGCTAAAGCCACGCTTGTCGGACACAATGTTCTCGACCTCCTCCCCACTCTGAGCGCAACTTCAGGAATGAAAAGCGCCGGCGGATTCAACGCTCGCGCGCGTCCGGGAGGAGGCGCACCGGCACGTCCCGGCATGGGGAATTTCGTCGCCGTGCCCAACCGCAGCGGTGGCACGTGGCCGGATTACAAAGCGGCCGCGGCCGACATCTGTTTGTGGGACGTTCTCGGCAAAGCGGTAGACCGGCCCATCTACAAAATCCTCGGCGGCAGGAAAGATCGCATGATGGCCTATGCGAGTTCGCAGCATTTGCCGGCGATCGAAGACTACGTGCCCGACGCCATGAAAGCCAAGGAACTGGGATATAAGGGATACAAAATTCATCCCGGTTCCGGGCAGCACAAAGACGGCCCGCCGATCCCCTCCTACGTCGGCCACATGGAGGAGATCAAAGAGCTTCGCAAAGCGCTCGGTGACGAATATGTTCTCGCGCACGATCCGGTGCAGGCCTACAACCGTTTTGAAGCGCTCAAAGTGGGAAGGCTGCTCGATGAGCTCGATTATCTGTGGTTCGAAGATCCCATCCGCACTACCGACCTCGAAGGTCTGGTGGAACTCGCGAGTAGCCTGGACGTCCCGCTGCACGTCGGCGAGTTTCTGGCCTCCATCTCCGACTTCGCCGAATACATTCGCCGCGGCGCGGTGGACGTGGTGCGCCTGATCGCGGATAACGTGGGCGGCATTAGCGGCTCCATGCGCGTGGGTCTGCTCGCCGACGCCTTCGGTCTGGAATGTACGCCTCACAATTGGGGTAACGTGCTCGACCTGGCAGTACACTTCCATCTGGAACTCGCGCTGCCCAATGCCTGGTGGTTCGAGATGCCGCATCCGGCCGAGTATGCGGACCGCCCGTATCACAAGGACAAGTTCCGCATCGATAAGGACGGCTATGTTCTGGCGCCGACGGCCCCGGGTCTTGGATACCCGTTCGACCGCGATGCGCTGGACCGGATGACCAAACGGGTGGACGTATGACTTTCACCGCGCGCAGCAGGTTGCGTTGGCTCGCTACGGCAACGGCCTCGGCCCTGATTCCAGCGAGAGCCGCGGAGACCCCTAAGTATCCACGCAATCTCACGAAAGACGATATCGACCGCTGGATGACCGAGCTTGCCAACTGGGGCCGGTGGGGCAAGGACGATCAGGCCGGCACCGTCAACCTGATCACGAATGCGAAGCGCAGACAGGCCGCGTCACTGGTAAAGGAAGGCATCTCTATTTCGATGTCCCTGGACGCCGATATTTCGCCACAGGGAGCGCGGCCGGAGTCCGGGCAGCCCGGCGCACGCCCCAGATACACGTGGCAGCACGTCATGCGTTCAACCGGCGTGGACATGAAAGGTTCCAGCGGTTATGCGGTCGATACGATCTTCGTCAACTTCCACGGCAATAGCACCACGCACTTCGACGCCCTCTCGCACTTTATCTACAACGGGCATATTTACAACGGCTTTCCCGCGAGCAGCATCACCACCTGGGGCGCAGAGAAGAATGACGTGATGCCATTCAAAAATGGACTCGTCACACGAGGCGTGCTGATCGACTGGCCGCGGTTCAAGAACGTCCCGTACATGGACGACGACGAGGCAATCTACGCCGAAGATCTCGACGCCTGGGAAAAGAAGACCGGGGTCAAAATCGAGAGCGGCGACTGCGTGCTGCTGCGTACCGGACGCTGGAAGCGCGTCGCCGAAAAAGGCCCGCTCAATTTCAACGAGAAGGCCCCCGGCCTCTATGCGTCTTGCGCGAAGTGGCTGAAGGAGCGGGACGTCGCGCTGTTCGGCAGTGACGCCGTGCAGGACGTCCGCCCCTCGCGGGTGGAAGGCGTCAATCAGCCAATCCATCAGCTACTCCTGGTCGCCGTGGGGACGCCGCTATTCGACAACTGCGATCTTGAAGCAGCCTCCGATCAGGCGGCCAAGCTGAAGCGCTCGACCTTCTGTATGACCGTCGCTCCGTTGAGAGTGCCGGGAGCAACCGGATCGCCCTTCAATCCGCTAGCGCTCTTCTAACCCCAACAACTTCCAAGCCCATCGACCTTTAGCCGCCAGTGACCGGCCCCGTGGGGCAGACCATCGCTTTTTGTGGTCTGCCGGCTGCGGAGCAGCCTCCGAACGGCGCTGTTTCTGGGGAGCTTACCGAGCCGCGACCGTTAAGGGAGCGGTCTCATTTCAGCCACTGATCCACATGACTCATGACGAACTCGTCGTCGTTCAATTGCGGATAGCTTCGGGTTACCCGATCGATCTCCGCTAACTGTCCGGGAGACAAGTCCTCGGCTGGATCCAGGCACCAGCGTCCTACGAGCAAACCCTGGCGACGCAGGATCTCATGTAAGCCGGCGATGCAGCCCGCGAACTGATTGCGCACGTCGAACAGCGCTGCATTGGCATCTGTGAGAGCCGCGGACCCGGCAAGCAGCGCCGCCGACCCTTGCCCCGCATTTGCTCGGCTGGCGCGAATGCATTCGAGGAGTTCGACGGCGCGGCGCGTCCACACCGCCCACTGCCCCAGCAGCCCACCGTGAAAATATGCCGGCCCGCCGGAGACGCGGAATTCCGTCAGAAGATCCGCAATGATGTTATCGTCATTCCCTGTATACAACGCGATGTCGTTGACTCTGCCGCTATCCGCCACGCCTCGGATAACGTCCAGCGTCTGGTAGCGATTGAATGGCGCGATCTTAATCGCGACGACACTCTCGAGTCCGCAAAACCGGCGCCAGAAGTCATAGGACAAGAAGCGCCCGCCCACTGAGGGTTGCAGGTAAAAGCCAAACAGCGGAATCTCCTCTCCGACGATGCGGCAATGTTCGAGGAGTTCGTCGTCCGATGCGGACGGCAAGGCCGCCAGACTCAGGAGTCCAACATCGTATCCCGCCTCACGCGCGAGAGCAGCCTCACGCACGGCCTGCGCGGTCTGGCCGCAGATGCCCGCGACCTTTATCAGACGCTGGCCTGAATTCCGCTCGAATTCCGTCGCGGCGGCAACAGCCAACCGGAGCACCGGCTCAAAGAGTGCGATACGAGGTTCCCGAATAGCAAATTGCGTGGTGTGAACTCCGACGGCG
The DNA here is from genome assembly GCA_963747535.1 of Terriglobia bacterium. GTDB lineage: Bacteria > Acidobacteriota > Terriglobia > Bryobacterales > Bryobacteraceae > CAVVFX01. The sequence goes on along the minus strand of CAVVFX010000017.1, from coordinate 528,992 downwards.
ATTCCCCCGGCGCCGGCATCGCAATAGTAACGAGTCAACGCCACCTGGCGCCGTTCATCAAGTTTCCGCTCGGCGGTGAGGGCCAGCGGATGCGCGGGGATTACCACGCCTTTCCGCAGGATCTGCAAGAACGATGGATCCATCTGATTAAAACCTTCCATCCGGCACTTCGAAGTGAGTCGGTTTGTTCAAGCTCTCGCCTCCGGCCTCCACCCATGCGGCGACCCATTCCATCAGGGTCTCCGTAGAAACTTCCGGCGGTCCCATCAACTGGTGGCATGCGGACGCATCGCTCAATAGAGCCACCGGTCCCGGAACACCACGATAGCGGCACGTCCGCTTGAATCGCCTGGCAAAAAACTCCGCGGCCTCTCGAACCGTTACGGTTTCTCGTCCCGTAACGTTAAGGATCCGGGGAGGCGATTCGCAATATTCGAGCGATCGCAGCGCATACGAATTCGCGTCACGTTGCCAGATCACGTTGAACGCCGGGACCGTAAGGTCCACAGGCTCGCCGTCATGCACTTTCCTCGCGATATCCACCAACACGCCGTACCGCAAATCGACCGCATAGTTCAGACGAAAGAACAGGCACCGGAGCCCGTATTGACTCGAGTAGTATTCGAATACCCGCTCGCGGCCCAGGCAGGACTGCGCGTATTCGCCTACGGGGCCGGGCAGATCACTCTCGCGTGAACCGGGACCGGTAATCTCCCGCAGTGGATAGACGTTGCCCGTTGAAAACACCGTGATGCGGCTCTTGCGGAAGCGTTCCGCTACGATGGCCGGAACAATCGTGTTCATCGCCCAAGTGAGTTCCGGACTGCCGGAAGACCCGAACTTACGGCCCGCGAGATAAAGCACGTTGGGGCAATCCGGCAGGCCTGCCACCGCGTCACGATCGAGCAGATCGCACGAGATGTCTTCGACCCCGGGCTCCGGGACCACACGGCGGGCTACGGCGATCACGCGACGCGCTCTGCCGGTGGCGTCCGCGGCCCTGCGGCACAACCGGGCCAATGTAGGCCCCATCTTGCCGGAGGCGCCCAGAATCAGAATGTCGCCTTCCAGACGGCGCATGCAGGCGATGTCCGCCGCACCGGGCTGCGAGAGGTTTTCTTCAAGTTCGGTAATAGTCTTGATAGTGTGGATCATAGCTCTTTCCAAATCGCTCTTTCCAAATCGGTCGTGGTTTTTGCTACATTAGTGCGATATGAAAATCCGCGTTACCTTACTGGCGCTCACTTTTGGCGTTTTTTCGTGCGTACCTCTGGCCTTCAGCCAGGACGCCCCTAAGAAATCGAAGATGGACCCGAATAAACCGGCTGGCGAACAGTTCAAGAATGTCCAGCTTCTGAAAGAAGTGCCCTCGGGACAATTCATTGCTACCATGCGATCGTTCAACGCGTCGCTCGGCGTGGAATGCACTTTCTGCCATGTTGCGGATCGGTCGTCCGACGAAAAACCGGAAAAATTGATGGCTCGTAAGATGATCACCATGACGCACGAGATCAACGACAAGAACTTTGCCGGCAAAATGGAAGTGCGTTGCTTCACCTGCCACAGGGGATCGGAGCACCCGGTGTCGGAAGCTCCTGCCGCTGCGGGCGCCGCCGAAAAGAAGAATTAGAAGAACTTGAGATTCGGATTAGCTTGATCGCGCAAGGAGGCGCTCCAGATTGGAGCCAAATATCTGGCTTGCCTCCGTTGCGCTGACTCCCAGTTCGGCAAGAATTGCGGACTGCGACTCGAAAACCTTCGCGTTCCAACCACGCGGGAAGAACGACGAATCGGTACCGAAAAGCAGGCGGCCCACACCGCACACTTCGCGAGCACGCTGAAACACGGTCTTCATGTCCAGTCCTTCGTACCGGATCCAGTTATTGGTACTGGAGGTGTCGAGGTATACATTGGGACACAGGTCGCATAGCATCAGAGCTTCCCGAAAATAGCCGGCTCCAAAATGGGGCACGATGAAATTTAGCTTTGGGAACTGCATCGCGACGGCATGCAAATCAATCGGGTTCGAAAAGCGCATGTCGAAATGCGACGGCAGCCCGAGTTTTTTCCTCACTCCTACGCTCAGCACGCCGCAATGGACAAACACCACCCTTCCCGGACGATGGGCGGCCATTTCGTACAGCGGCATCAACCGCGGATCCTGCACGCTGTAACGATGCATGGCGGGGAAAAGGCAGATGCCTTGCAATGCTCCACTCCCGAGCGCGGATACCAGACGCGTTTCAAGCGAACCCACGGTCGGGTCGAGCATAAAAAATCCATAGAAGCGATCAGGATGCCGGCTCACGGCGGCGGCGACCGAAGGCTCATCGTTGAGGACGCTGGCGATCAGCGCCGCGCGCGACACGCCGTAGCGGTCCAGTTCGGCCACCCATCGGTCCGCGAGTTCGCCCGAGTCGGCTGGGGGAAGTTCCCAGCCGAGTAGAGGCTGGAGGTCGGCGAAGGCGGACTTTCTCTGCGTCGCCAACGTGGAGAAAAAACCGTGCGAGAAAAAATGCACGTGCGCGTCGGACACCCGCATCTCGCCCCAATTCGTCTGCATAAGTGTGTGGCCTTTCTCGCTACATACCCGAAAGAAGGCGCGTGGCATCCTGGACCTGATTATCCAGAGCATGCAGCACCTCGGCGACCTGCTGAGCCTGTTGCGCCGCCTCCTCAAGGCGGCCGCCTTCGACCGCTTCACGAAGCCCCGGCAGAGTCTTGACGGTATAACCGGTGTAAGTGCCGGGAGCGTAGATGCGGTGCTTGTACCAGTCGCGGTTAGGGAGTCCCTGGGCCAGAGTCATGGAGCGTTCGGTCCGGAACAGAATCGCGTTTACATCGCGCAGTTTGTCCGCCGGTGCCGACTCGAGTTTGGGGAGCGCCAGAGAATAAGCCGTCTCGAATGCAGCGGCCGATTTTCGCAGTTCTTCTACACCGTGCTTCACGCCATCGAGATTGGGACGGTCGCCGGACCTCAGTTTCTCTACTTCGCTGACGTAGCGCGCCAGGGTCTCAGCGAGACGGGTAAATTCGAACGGCAACAGCGGAGCATCGGCCAGGCGCAGCAGTGCGGTGCCAGTGACCTCAGATAGAGCTTTGCCGTACTCAAACGTAGGATCGCCGAAGTGGCTGTACCAGTAGAAGTCGTCGTAATCGGAATGATAAACGCCTCCTCCGCCTTCTCCCCCGAAGCCCAGATTCAGGCTGGCGATGCCCATGTGCTGCAGGAAGGGTGTGTAATCGGAACCTGAGCCGAGCGCGGTCAAGTGAAATTTGCCGTCGTTCGGAGCGTCACCGGGTGCATCGACGGCAGTCGAGCGCCGGGTCTGGGACCGCGACCGCATGTTGTCAGCCAATGGATTGCCGTCGCGCGGGTCCTTGATGTCGTGCGCCAGTTCCGCCATGAAGCCTTCGAGACTATGCGAGCCGCCGGCCGAGAGATGTCCCCGGGAATTGCTATCGGAATTGATGTAGGCGACCAGGTTGGTATTCAGCTCGACGGCATGCTTCTCGCACCATTCCGTAGAGCCCATCAGTCCGAACTCCTCGCCATCCCAGATGGCCAGCATCACCGTGCGTTTGGGTCTCCAGCCGTCCTTCACCAGCAAGGCCAGTGAACGCGCGGTCTCCAGCAGCGAGGCAGTGCCGCTTAGGGGGTCTTCCGCACCGTGCACCCACGCGTCGTGATGGTTGCCATAGAGGACCCATTGATCAGGAAACTCCGTGCCTGGGATCCGTGCGATCACGTCGTAGAGCGGGTGGCTGGAATTATCCATCTCGATCTTCAGGTGAACTTTGGTTCCTCCAGGGCCGATGTGATAGGTCAACGGCAGAGCCCCGCGCCATGGTTCGGGAGCGACTGGACCATTGAGATTCTCGAGCAGCGGTAATGCATCCTCGTAGGAGATCGGGAGCACCGGAATCTTCATGAGCGTGCGGGCTTCACTGAGCGGGAGCCGCTTTGCGCCCGGTACGGAAGCAAAGCCCGGCGATAGTGGATCACCGGGAAATTGCGCGATATCGAGGACGCTCCCACGCTGTGCGCCGCCCGCCGGCCGGTAAGCGCCTTTGGGATACGCGTCGCCTTTGTAGTAGCCATCCTCGTGGGGATCGGAATAGATAATGCAGCCTATCGCTCCGTGTTCCCAGGCGACTTTCGGCTTTACGCCGCGCCAGCTTTCACCGTAACGGGCGATAACGATCTTGTCTTTGACGCTGATGCCGAGCTTGGCCAGGTATTCGTAATCCGCCGGGACGCCAAAATTGACGTAAACCAGCGAGGCAGTAATGTCGCCATTTCCTGAATAAGCGTTGTACGGCGGGACTTGGCCTGGATCGTCCGAGTTCTTGTCCCCGGGAATCGCGGGCTCGATCAAACCGGCGCGGAAGGACTTGGGCTCGGTCATTTCGAGCACGCGATGCTGCGGAGTCGGAAGCAGCGCTTCAAATTCTTCGATGTGCGTGTCGAGGCCCCATTCGCGAAGCTGTGAGGCAATGTATTCGGCGACTGCCTTGGACGCCGGAGTGCCGGCCAGGTGAGGTTTGTCCGAAAGCCTTTGGATCGTAGCACGGACGCGCTGCGGATCAGGGGTAGACTGCGCCTTAGCCTCCCAAGCTTGCTCTGCTGCAACTGCGGTGGGAGGAAACCCGCGGATTGCCGGGTCGGCAGCCAATAAACAGAAGGGGAAAAGGAGCGCGAGGATTTGTTTCATGCTCTTGCGCTATTGTTGCATGTTCACGGCCAGCCCTTTCTGGTCGAGTAATCGTCAGGATCGCCGTTCCTAGCAGCCTGTGGCAACGCCAACCCATGCCAAAGGCCAGGCCCTTGGCCTGCGTCTGGACTACCGTGGCAACATAAAATCGATGGAACCAAGAATCGATTTTATCAAAGCATCGCCGGACACGACTAAAGCCATGTACGGCCTCGAACATGCGATCCGTAAGAGCGGACTCGAACCCAGCCTCTTGCAACTCGTCAAGATGCGCGCGTCGCAGATCAACGGCTGTGCATACTGCATCGACATGCATTCGAAGGACGCGCGCGCGGCGGGAGAGACCGAGCAGCGGCTCTATGCGCTGAATGCCTGGCGCGAAACTCCGTTCTTTTCCGACCGGGAACGCGCCGCGCTCGAATGGACCGAATCCCTTACGCTGATCGCGCAAAACCACGTCCCGGACGAACTCTTCGAGCGCGTGGGGCAACACTTCAGCGAAGCGGAAATCGTCAACCTGACCTTCGCCGTCGCGGCCATCAACACTTGGAACCGGCTGGCGATCTCGCTACGCGCCGTCCCCGGATCGTATCAGCCGGCTCATATCCACTCGCCCGCGCGGAACACCACGTCGGCAGCCCAATAACACGTGCGGGCGCCGCATTGTCCTCATTCGTGTTCATTCGTGGCCAAATGTTTTCCTCATCCTTCCAGGTTGATGCGTTTCTCTTTCCATTTGCCTCGCGTGAAGTCCGGGAACTTTACCGGCATGCTGCCCTGCGCCACCGACTGGAAACTCAGCGGACCCGGCGCGCTCCATGCCGCCGCATCATACACATCGATGTCCGGCGGCAGACCCTTGCGCATGCACTCGACGATACGGTATACCATCACGAAATCCATGCCGCCGTGACCGCCCAGCTTGCGCGCCAACTCGCCCTGTCCCTTCCACAATTTATGCGTCCACTGGTCTTTGTAAGGATCGAGCGAGGTGTACTCTTCCTTCTTCGCGCCGTCGATATAAATGCGTGGCGGATAATCGCGGAAGATTCCCTTCGATCCGGTAATCGCGTTGACGCGCGAATAGGGACGTGCGTTGACGACGTCGTGCGAAAGCGTGATCGTCAGACCGTTGGCGGTCTTGATCAACGACGTGTTGACGTCCCCCTCAATGTACTTTTCTTTCCACTTGGGACTGTCCTTCGGGACATGCTCTTCGCGGTACTGATCCAGACCGCGCTCCCGTGAGCTCATCGAGACCATGTAGTCGAAACGATCGCCCCGGTTGATCCCCATGTAGTTGGCCACCGGGCCTAAGCCGTGCGTGGGATAAAGGTTGCCGTTCAGTTCCGTGTGCGGTTTGCGGCGCCACAAACCCTCGCTCGAATCGGCGAACAGTAGCGAGCGCAGATCGTGCAGATAGGCGCCCTCGCCATGCAACAGATCGCCCAGCACTCCGCCCCGGCACATATTCAGGACCATCAGGGCATTGAAATCGAAACAGCAGTTTTCGCAGATCAGGCAATGCCGCTGCGTCCGCTCCGACGTGTCGACCATCTTCCAGCAATCTTCCAGGGTAATGGCCGCAGGCACTTCGATAAGCGCGTGCTTACCGTGCTCCATGGCTGCGATGGCCGGAGGAACATGCCATGGCCATGGCGTCGCAATGTACACGAAGTCGACGTCGTCGCGCTTGACCAGATTCTCGAAATCGGTTTCGCCATTGTCGTAAAACGGCAGGCGCATTCTGTCCCCGCTGCCGGACCGCTGCCGCCGCCTTGGCCGCAGCTTCCTTCACGGGGTCGCAAACCGCCGTCACCCGGAGGTTCTCCATGGCGAGCCATTCGCGCAGCATGCTGCTGCCGCGTCCGCCGGCGCCGATGAGTCCCAGGCGAGGCGTCTCTTTCGGTTCGAAAGGCATGCCGGCAACACTCTTGTTTTGCTGAGCCGCGGCGCCGGCGAGGGCAGTCGCTCCCAAGGCGGCGGTACGGAGCAGATCGCGGCGGGTAGTCGTATGTTCCATGGCTTATAGCGTATCAAGCCCGCGGCGGGTATCTGTCTAAGGCGCAGACCCATCGTGTGGTCAGCGGGCTGCTATGCAGCCGAGGGCTGCTATGCAGCCGACAGCCGGCCTAGAGTTTCTACATTTCAGGCTCTGAAGGAACCTATACTACTAACCGTCAAAGTCTTCGCGGCCCGCGAAGAATCGTGGAGTAGGCCTTTGGCCTGCGTCGACTTCTGCTAGAGGCTGCTATCGCAAGTGCTCCTCGTCTGCCGCGCCTGATTACAATGTCTCCCTAAAGGAGCTATTTTGCCAGTTCGGCGGCAACCGGGATGGTGACCTTGCCCGTGGCGGCCCACTCGCTGCCGCGCTGCAGAGAGGAGATGAAGCCGGCGCCATTCATAGCCGCGGCATCGTGGCCGAGGGCGGTCACAAAGACGCGTCCGGAACCGTATTTCACGGTCCATAACATGGGTTGGTCGATGCCGGCGCCGGGGATCGGTTGGTTGGACTTGCCGTTATACAGCTTGTGATCGTCCCACGCGGTGGCGAGCACATGGCAGGTCCCGGCCGGTTGCCATTTAAGATTGGCGTAGAGTTCGTCGTTGGCTTCCGGGAAGGACGCCTTCATGCCGCTCGTGATGGGATCGTCCGAATCCTTGATGGTTACGACGTAATCGTGGCGGGCGGAGTGATGGCCGTTGTTGGGACGCCAGTTTGCGCCCGACATCTTCTCGAATTCATCCCAGCCCTCGAAGGCGGCGAGGGAGAAATGGTAGATCACCAATCCTTTGCCCGAGCGGACGAAATTGACGAGGGCGGTATCAGCACGCTCGCCCCAGCGCAGATCGGGTTTCTTCTTCTCGTAGTAGTTGAGGATGACGAGATCATAGGGAGCGAGGGTCTCCGGTCCGGCACCGCGGAATTCCTCCGTCACCCGCACTTCGAAGCGTCCCGTATCTTCGAGCAGTTTGCGGAGGACGGGAGTTGTGCCTCGCCAGTCGTGGCCGTTCTGACCTGTAATGATGAGGGTCTGAATCTTCGGGGGTTGCGAAGCCGGTTGCTGCGCGAAAGCAGGTGCAGCAACCAGAAGGAAAAGCAGGAACTTCTTCACGCCGCGATTATATCGGAGCTTCGGAGGGGCGCCTGCAGGTCGGAGTGGTCAGACCGTCAGGCCTTTGTGGGGGCGGACGGCCTCGTCTGACATTGGCGCTAAAATAAGGCCCAATACTCCCTGGCAACTTCCCAAACCTTCCAGCCCCGCGCTGATCTCCACACTTCAACGTGATGGGAGTTAGACGGCCAGTTGACACCGACGCCGCGGGAGTAATTGCAGATAGCAGCCCTGAAAAAGGCTGGCGTCGGCGGTTCAATTCCGTCCCTGGCCACCATATTTTCACCAACTTACAAGCCCTCCAAAACGCAGTTTCATTCCATTTCATTCCAAAATTATTGGCCCGTCTGTTTGCCTTCACTGGATTGAAGTGCGTCTTTGGGTGACGTTTTTCATGGCGGGGCCGGCATCCGGCCCTGCCATTTTTTTGCTCCATCTCGGGTTCCCGCAGATGTAATCACCGTAAGCACTGTAATCACCGTCGTCAGCCACCGTCAACCCGTCAGCGTAGCTCCTCAGAACGTACACAGCCGCCTTCAGTCGATTTGCAGACCTGATCCTGGATATTGCTCTTCTTCCAGGCGATCCGCTGTAGGATCTCTGTTGTCGTCCGATGGCCATGTTGATTCAACTCCCGAAACCCTGGAAGCCAAATTTTGGGGCGGCGAAAATTTTCGGAATAAAGGGCTAGAACTTTCTTGGAAATCAAGGCGGTCGAAGTACGTCCCGAAAGTTGAGTACGCCGGTCGATTTACTCGTATGGCCGGAACCCATTTTGGATTTTTACTGTGTTTTCGTTCCGTCCACTTGGGGGAATGGTCGTTCGAGCGCCGGTCGCCCTTCTCCACCACCCGGAATCGCCTCAGAATGTACTCGCCATGGCACACAGATACCCACAGCCGCTCAGTAGCACAGCGGTGGACTTCCGAGATGGGCCGAGCAGAGCGAAGGCTCAGAGCGGCTCCACGCTCACGTCATCGTTGCGCCGGTCGTAAATCGCATCACTCCGGGACCGGATTGCGGAGCACGGCGTCGAGTACGTTTTGCCGAAGGCACTTGCTGGAATTGTTTGATAGCTCTCGTCAACGGCCCTGACGCAACGACAAGTCATCGCAGGAATCAAACGGGTAGCCGACTCACAGCCAGCAAAACTTAAACGGTCTCTATGCCCCGCAACACTTTTTGAACTTCTTGCCGCTGCCGCATGGACATGGATCGTTCCGCCCGACCTTCTGCAAACTTCGTGAGACCATCCTCTCCGAGTGATCTCCATAAGCCTCTTGCAGATACTCCATAACCGTGTATAGCTTGTCCATCGCTGGGGCAATTCAGGGACGGGGTGGTTGTCCGTGATATGTCTTCTTGATGCGGTTGAGGTCGGCAGTGAGTTCAATATATCGGGCGACGGCAGAGTCATCAGTTAGCGGCCAGTAGCGATTGGAAGGAGTTACCCTGCTCTCAAAATCGAAGTGCCTTTGGTTATCCGGCACAAACAGAATCCGTTCTTCTCCACCTGATGGCGGTGTAATGTCCAGGCAAAAGCCTTTCGGGTCACGCCAGACGCCGTGGAACTCAGCCTCCAGGTAGGCTTTAGGCCACTCCCAAATCAACCAACCCTGCTGGAGCGTCCCGCCAATTTGGTCTACCATCGATTTGACGTTGTAAAAGCATTGAAGCCGCCGAGCGCCGAGAATTGGTTTGACTGGAACGAAACTCGGCTCCTCACCTGGAGATAACGAAGTGCCGAATCGCCGAATCGATTCAGTGATGCTTGCCGGGGTGGTTGTTCTGATTTCCATCTCGGGGGCGCTCGGTGTTTGGGCGTCTATGGTCCCTTCGATATTTCATTACCGCTTCGCCTCAAACGTCACCAACAGAAACGACGCCATGCTCCCGGCCATGTTCACAGCCAACTCTGCGTGACGTGGTAACGGTTTCACCGACGTTTGCCCTGGCCGTGGGCATCGCCAAGGCGGTTGGGGCACTTCTTCCTTGGCGGTTTCCAGAACTGCAAGAGCGGCATGGTCCGCTTTTCCCCTTTCATTGCGGCTTTCCGCTTTGAATGAACAGTTTAGCGCTTGTCCCAGCCTTTCGTCACTATCTTTTTGGTATTTGTGGGGCCTAATTCGGATTTCGGAGTATGATGGGTCCACGCTTTCACCACAACGATGGATACTGGAGCCGTTCGCCTAAGTGTCGTGACGCCCACGTTGATTGGGCATCCAAATCGTGTGCAGGACCCGCCCTTGCAGCCGAACAGATTCAGGCTGGGCAGAAAGTTAAATGTGCTGCGCTACATTCTATCTCTCTTGGTTGCCGTCACACTTGCCTTCGGACAGGCGGCTCCATCTATCACCAACGTCACGAACGCAGCAATACCCATGCTGGACTATCCGCCCGCATCAATCCACCTTGCGCCTCGGAGTATGGCGACGGTCTTTGGAGGGAACCTAGCGGACACCACGGTCTCCACAACTTCGCCGGGGAGCACATTAGCTGGGGGAACCGAAGTGCATCTGGCGGATGATACCTGCTTCGATTCCTCATGCGATCTCATTGCCAGTCTCATCTATGTAAGCCCCACCCAGATCAACTTCCTGGTTCCAGATAACGGGTCAACGCCACCATGCTATAACTGCACACCAACAGCTTACCGGATCGTCTTTGTGCGAGATGGACAGCGTATTGATAATCGAAGCTACATCTTGGGTGGCCCTGGTCGTCTTATTATTGACCCATTTGATATTGCGGATTACAACGTGGTGTTTCAGGTTGGCTACGATTGCCTTTTCTCCTACAGTTTGAGCGATCCGGCTTCATGCGGTCTGTCATGGTCTCAAGGGAAAGATCGAGCGCTGACTGGAGCCATAACCGATGCGCTGTCTGGACAGTTGATCTCTTCTCAGAAGCCAATTCATCAAGGACAGGTCATTACCCTGTGGATGACTGCCCTGTATGGTGGAGTAACGCTGAATAGCACGACTGGGCTGATGACAGCAAACACACCCGCACCTACCGGCTTTGGCGTAGCGCAATTGGGCAAGGATATTCCAGCTACTATCGAAAATGGATTTAACGGACCATACGGAACCTTCATGAGTCCCACGCCGACATGGGCGGGTGAGTCGCCTCAATTTGTCGGCCTGGATCAAGTTAATCTGGCCTTTCCGACTTGTACTAATGACCCGCCCGCCACGACCGAGAAACGGTACGATGCGTTCTTGACGTACACGAGTATCGAGACAGACACGACGGTAAGACTTTACTTGCCGTTTGTCATTAGAATTGGTGATCCAGACTGCCGTTGGGTAATCAATACGAGCACATCGATTACATCAAGTCTTAACCCTTCTGCTTTGGGACAGTCAGCGACCTTTACCGCCACAGTTTCGCCTTCCGCTGCCAGCGGCACGATGACGTTCTTGGACGGTACAGTCCCGTTTGGTAGTGCAACATTAGTCGGAGGAGCGGCGACTTCATCTACGTCTGCCCTGTCTGCTGGCGCACATTTAATCACTGCCACATATAATGGCGATGGCACTTACAATAGTAGCAGTTCCGCTGCCCTGGAAGAGATTGTTAGCACCTGACCTATGCGCCCCTGCGGGCCGCGGTGTGAGGGCAGAAGCGTAGGTACCATTTGGGGACCCCATAGATATTGGGGTAAGACAGCATTTTGCGAAGTTGCCGCTTCGCAAAACCGACCCCAAGGAGGTCACCCAAATGGTTACAGACAGAAAAAAGGATAGCGACAAAACCCCAGTAAAGCAAGGCCCGGAGAAGGTCTCCTCGGAACCCAATAAAATCGGGCCGGCCACGCCGTATGATTTCGACGGCAAGAATTTGACTGCTTATGGCGGATTGCTCCCCGTTGGCACGTTGTTGGAGAAACTCGGATTCCGTCAGTTGGTGGAAGAGACGTTGAACGTGAAGCGGCAAACCAGGGTCATGCCAGCGTATCAATTCATCCTAGCGATGGTGCTGGCCTGCTACGTAGGCTTCTCGCGACTTCATCACCTGCGGTTTGTCCAGCGCGAGCCCATGCTGACGGGAATTTTGGGGGTGCTGCGGCTGCCGCCGCAATGCACCTTCTGGCGGTTCCTGGCCTCTCTGCACGGCAGCGTGTCCGGGCAACTGCTGGAGGTGCAGCGGTGCCTGCGCCAGCGAGTCTGGGAAGCGGCCAACGTTGGGTTGACCGCTGTGGTTCTGGATACCGACACGACGGTGCACACGCTGTTCGGCAATCAGATGGGAGCACGCAAAAGCTACAACCCGAAGAACAAAGGCAAGAAGAGCTTTCAGCCGATCCTGACGTTTCTGGCCGAGACCAAGGAATACATTGCGGGGGAGTTGCGCAACGGTGATCGTCCGACGGGCAAACAGATCGCGGCCCATCTGCAGATGGTGTTTGCCGCTGTACCGAAGATGGTGAAAACACTGCTGGCGCGGGCCGATTCAGGTTTCTACTGCTGGGATGCGGTGGAAGCGTATGAGAGTGTGAAATGCGGGTTCATCATCGTGGCCCGCAAGACGGCGCGTCTGGCGGAGGAGTTAAAAGCAGCGGAATGGCAGCGGTCGCCACAAACCGACGCCGACGGACAGTGCGAGTTCTGGTATCGGCCGGATGGCTGGGCAGAAGCGTACCGCTTCTTGGCGCTGCGTTATGAGAAGCAACCTAAGGCTGGTGCGGCGGATGCGAAGGAGCAATACCAATTGTTCGAGACTTCGAAGTACCTCTATCGGGTGTTTGTGACGAACATGGAGGGGCCGGTTCACGAACTGGTGTCGTTCTACAACCAACGGGCAGCAGCCGAGAACCTGATCAAGGAAGCCAACAATGACGCTGGGCTGACGGCACATCCCTCCGGGCGCTGGATGATGAACTGCATCTGGTTTCAGATCGCGATGCTGGCCTACAACCTGAACTGCTGGCTGCAATTGTTCAATCGCGAGGAAGGTGGACAAGTCGGATCGATGCGGCACACTACGCTGGCCACTGCGCGTTTGCGGTTCTTATTCCTGGCGGCCAAGATCTGGCGGCATGCAGGGCGAGTAGGCATCAGCTATAGCGATCATTACGAAGACCGAGGGCTTTTCCAGCGCTTGATGGACCGGGTGCGGGCGATTGCGCCGGGTGGCGACGGTTTCTTGCCGGTGCTGAAAACTGTATTGACCTGAAAAAGCGAGCACGTTATGAAGACCGGCCCGTGCATAAAATTCTATGCGGCCTTGCCAAGTGCATGCGGGAATGACAGTTAGCATCGCCGAACAATCAGTGCCGGTTTTAAGAAGGAAGGAGAATCAGAAATACCGAGACATAGCTAACAAAGCAATGCGCGGACCATCACCCTTGTCAGCAGACGTGGCCAGGATTGAAGTGTGCCTGTGCATTATTCAGGTAGCAACAAGTCAATTACGACAACAACAGTCAGTTCTACTTCTGTTCTTGGCGGCACTATTTTGTCTGCCTCGGTTTTGCCAACAAATGAGGCTGGCACGGTGGCGTTCCTCGATAATGGAAGTCAGATTGGTCAGATTGGTTCGGCCAACGTGGTTCTTCAATCTTGCTGTATGAGTATCACGGTGACTCTCATCCCCGGGAGTCACACGGTTACAGCCATTTATAGCGGTGACGCCAGTCATGTTGGAAGCACTTCTTTGCCTCTAACATTGACCGCACCAAGCGTTACCATAACATCAAGTTCTGACCCATCTGATTCTGGACAGCCAATAACTTTCACGGCGACGGTTGCGCCTTCTAACGCAACTGGGGTGGTGGAGTTTTCTGACGGCTCTTGGTCACCCACATGTGGTAGTCCGACTCCCTGTCCGCAAATGCAGTTGTGTTTGAATGGCACGACGGGGTTGGGTGCGCTTGGAAATCCTTACGGGCAGGTGAACTGCATTGTCAACTTTCCGAAATCAGGGACTTACTCGATGGAAGCCATTTACGCCGGGGACGACAACTATGTTGGCGGTGTTTCCGCTCCTGTGACACAGACCGTGACCACTCAAGTCTACACGAGTATTACGCTGTCTTCCTTTCCTAACCCGTCAGTTGTGAACAATTCGGTGACGTTTACTGCCACCGTTTCGCCTTATAGTCAGAGTGGAACTGTAACTTTCCTGGACGGAGGGACAAACATAGGGTCGTCCCCAGTAACTTTGAGTAGTACTGCGCAGTTCGCCACCAAGACGTTATCTCTGGGTAGCCATCAAATCACAGCAGCCTGGGATGGCGCTTCAGCGGTTTTAACACAGAACGTCCAATGAGCTATTTGTTGACGGGTTGTGAGGACCATACATCTTCGCTCCTTTGGTTTAAATGTCTCCAGACGATATTGAGTTTCAACAGATTTACGAATCTCTTCAACCGGGCCTAGTAGTGGCGGCTTGCACATCAAAGTCCTTCGGGATGATGATGTCACCCCACGAAGAACTTTTGACCTCATTTTGCCGGTCCTTGAAGGGTGCGGCCATCCGGTGCGGCTCTAATGCGATGCACTTCTGGTGGGGCTACTCACGGAACAATTGGAAGACAAGGGGCATTGAACATTTTAGAAGTTTCATCGAAAAGCACAATGCTGTTGGAGTCCACTTATTCCTAATCAACCGACCCACCGACTGTTCAATCGACCAAAGCATCGCTAGATCGATCCTGGAGGCGTGCTTTGCTAAAAATGTCACAGCGATTGTGACATGTGTCGCTCAAGACGTTGGTCGGAGGAATGCCAACGAAGACGTACTCGTAATCAGGGATCACAAGAACATACATTTTCGCAGTGGTACTGCATTTATTCTACTTGAGCGTCACGCTGCAAGTGACGACTGGTATTCGGCAACCGTATCCAGCGGGTCGGGCGAGAAGCAATACGGGCCATTGTATTTTGTTTCGGAATGCCCTCAGCCACCTGAACCGCCTCCAGAAGCAAAGCCGGATGCCTCGGTTGTTCCCGACAATCCTCAAGGCCACGAATGCACAGTTGTTACGGATAAACCGCCAGAAGAGAAATCCGCAAGGCTAAGTATATGGCGGCGGATCTTCCGGTTCTTGAGTTGAAACCATCGCCGGAACCCCGGTGACGATGGCGGCGGTTTTACACAGAGACAGAACAGCGATCACGGCAGAAGTCCTACAACGAGTTCTCCGGGGGCGTCCAATGAAACTGTTTTCCTCCGTGCGCCACAACAAACGGAGTGCGTTTTACCGACAGCGTGGAAACTTCGATAAAGCCTGTCAACACTTCCAAGAGCGGCATCCGGTGGCCGGTGACAAGCATTGACAATCGTACGGAAACCATGTACGATAATAGAGTGAAGACAGCGGTTTACTGCCGGGTATCGACCACGGATCAAACCTGCGAGATGCAGTTGAAGGAGCTTCGTGAATACGTTTCTCGCCGTGGATGGAAGAACGCCGGGGAATACATTGACGCCGGCTTCAGCGGCAGCAAGGCCAGCCGTCCAGCGCTGGACCGTCTCATGGCCGACGCCGCCCAACGCAAGTTTGATTGCGTGCTGGTTTGGAAGCTCGATAGGTTCGGGCGGTCGGTGTTGAATTTGAGTCAGCAGTTGTCAAGTCTCACGAGCTACGGAGTGCGGTTTATCGCCACAACCCAAGGTCTGGACACGGATCAATCGAATCCGACCGCTGCACTCTTACTTCATATTCTCTCGGCGGTGGCGGAATTCGAGCGTTCGATGATCCGGGAGCGAACTCTATCTGGCATCAAAGCGGCCAAAGCTGCCGGAAAGATCGTCGGTCGTCCGAAGCGGATTTTTCGGCGTGGTGAGGTGATCAGACTCCGTGATGAAGAAGGTCTGTCCTGGCGGGCCATTGGGAAGAAGCTCGGCATCCCGGCGATGACGGCGTTGGATTCGTACCGAACCGGCTGTACGGAAACGTTTCCAAATCTGCTTTTCGGCAAGCGAACGAAGAAAACCGTCGCCGCGTAGCCGTACGGAAGTAATCGTTTTTCGGCCAGGGGGAAGCATTGGGCGTGCTCCGTGGCAGTTCTCGGGCAATCCATCCCTGGGCGTCAAATGCCAGTTGACAGCTATAGCCGCATCAATGAAGTTGGCCCCGGGTAGACAGCCGCGCGCCCAAACGCCCTTCTCTAGGCGCAGCCCGCCGCCACCTCTTGGAATCCGTCCGGGTCCAGGGCCGTCCCTAGTCCCCCTCCTTCCAAAACCTCCAACCAGAGTGGTCACCCCGCCTGAAATTATTTCTCTCCAGCCCTTTCAGTCACTTCCAGCCAGTCAGCGTTAACTCCACGCTTGACCTCGCGTTACCAATAAATCAGAAAGTGAATCTCACGCGACCGAAAGGAAACTCCCATGGCAACAGCCGCTCAAATCACCGCCAACATCGCTAATTCGCAACACTCCTCAGGACCCCGCACCGACACCGGCAAAGCGGCGTCCTCTCAAAACTCTTTGAAACACGGCTTGACCGCCAAATCCGTCCTGCTCCCCGGAGAGGACGAAGCCGCCTATCGCACCATGTGCCAGGGCATGTTCGACAGCTTTGCCCCCGGCTGTGTCCCCGAAACGGAACTCGTCCAGTTTCTCTGCGACACCCAATGGCGCCTCCAGCGTTGCGCACGCATTGAGGCCGCCATCCTCTCTGCCGATGTGCCGGACTTCAAAGCCCTCGACATCATGAGCAAGCACCAGTCCCGCCTGAAGAAGCAATACTCCACCACTCTCCAGGAGGCCCGCGACCTGATCGATACCCGCCTGACCCGGGAGGTGGCAGAGATGCGCGACGCCGTCACCGTCCGCCGCGCCGACCGGAAAGAAGGCCGTGACACCAACCTCCAGGAAATTGGCTTCGTTTTTTCGAACCCGGAAGTGGATAGAGAAATCCTCCACCAGGACACTCTCGCGAGCGCCGCTAAGACTCTGTCGGCCAACCGTATCAAGCCGGACTGGAAAGCCCTTCTCAATCAGAAGTACGCTTCGGTCCGCTAATTGGCTTCGTTTTTTCACCTGGGTAGGAATACCCGAAAGTTCCTTGCCTCGAAAATACCGTAAGGCAAACCATCGTCGTTTGTGGTCTGCCCGGCTGCGAAGCAGCCTTCGTATTTTCGAGCCTCGTGGGTGAAGGCTCGCCTACCGAGGGTTTGAAAACTGAATAAACTCGAACGCCGGAGTCCGTATTTTAACGCCTAAGGCCTCGTTTGAGGGCAACCGCCGGGTCGACTGGAGCCAATCTTTCGAGGCAAATCACCCAATAGCCCCGGCCAAACGGCGCAGAGTGTCGGCCGAAGGCACACGGCTGCAATCACTTGCGTTTGGCTTACGAAATGCAAAGTTGTTGGGTGAGAGCGTTGGGTGAGAACGCACAATCATAAGGAGAATTGCATTTGAGACGCCCCCGCGTGACGATCGACGGGAATGAGGCGGCCGCCTACGTCGCGCACCTGACCAACGAAGTCATTGCGATCTATCCCATCACACCGTCATCGGCCATGGGCGAGTGGGCGGATCAATGGTCGGCTTCCGCATGCCCGAATATCTGGGGTACGGTGCCCACCGTGATCGAGATGCAGAGCGAAGGCGGGGCGGCCGGCGCAGTCCACGGTTCGTTGCAGGCCGGCAGCCTGACCACCACGTTTACCTCCTCGCAGGGCCTTCTGTTGATGATTCCCAACATGTATAAGATTGCGGGAGAACTCACTCCCACGGTCTTTCATGTCGCGGCGCGCGCCATTGCGGCGCAGGGACTCTCCATCTTCGGCGATCACCAGGACGTGATGGCGGTCCGCGCGACCGGTTTCGCCCTGATGGCGTCGCATTCGGTTCAGGCAGTCATGGATATGGCGCTCATTGCGCAGACCGCGACCCTCGAATCGCGCATCCCGTTCGTGCATTTTTTCGATGGGTTTCGCACCTCCCACGAGGTCGCCAAAGTTGAGCAACTGACGCCCGAAGATATGCGTGCGATGATCACGTCCGAGATGGTGCGGGCGCACCGCGAGCGATCGCTCGATCCGGACCGGCCGGTATTGCGAGGCACGGCGCAGAATCCGGACGTGTACTTTCAGGCCCGCGAAACCGTGAACCGCTACTACGAAGCCTGCCCTGATATCGTGCAACGAGCCATGGATCGGTTCGCGTTTCTCACCGGCCGGCAGTACCGGCTCTTCGACTACTACGGGGCCCCCGATGCGGAGCGGGTGGTGGTGCTGATGGGATCGAGCGCTTTTGCCGCCGAGGAATGTGTGGACGCCTTGAACGCGCGCGCCAGCCAGACGGGAGAAGGCAAGACCGGCATCGTCAATGTTCACTTGTTCCGGCCCTTCTCCTCGCAAGCGTTCGTCGAGGCGCTTCCGTCGACCGTCCGCTCTGTCGCCGTGCTGGACAGGACCAAGGAACCGGGTAGTCTGGGTGAGCCGCTTTACCTGGATGTGGTCACCTCACTCTACGAGACCGCCCGCTTCACGCCGATGCCCCAAGTGATCAGCGGGCGCTACGGACTCGGCAGCAAGGAGTTCACGCCGGCGATGGCTAAGGCCGTGTTCGACGAACTTCTGTCGGCCCAGCCGCGCAAACACTTCGTGGTGGGCATCACCGATGATGTGACGCACCTCAGCCTGCGCTGTGATCCTTCGTTTTCCACCGAGAATCAGGAAACAGTCCGCGCCGTTTTCTACGGTCTAGGCGCGGACGGGACGGTCGGTGCCAATAAGAATTCCATCAAGATCATCGGCGAAGGCACTGACCATTACGCGCAAGGCTATTTTGTCTATGACTCGAAGAAGTCCGGCGCGATGACCGTCTCGCACCTGCGCTTCGGAAGCCAGCCAATTCGCGCGAGCTATCTGATCTCCCGTGCCAACTTCATCGCCTGCCATCAGTTTGGGTTTCTGGAGCGGGTCGACGTGCTGCAGTACGCTGAGCCGGGCGCGACGTTCCTCCTCAACAGTCCGTATCCTGCGCATGAAGTGTGGCGCCACCTGCCCTTCGCGATCCAGCAGAAAATCATCGCGGAACGCTTGCGCTTTTTCGTGATCGACGCCGTTCGCGTGGCGAAAGAGTGCGGCATGGGTCGTCGCATCAACACGGTCATGCAAACCTGCTTCTTCGCCTTGAGTGACGTGCTTCCCCGTGACGAAGCGATCGCCAAAATTAAGCAGGCGATTGAGAAGACCTACGGAAAGCGCGGCGAAGCAGTCGTGCACAAGAACTACGCCGCCGTCGACCGGGCGATCGAGGCTCTCTTCGAAGTCGAGATTCCCGACGCCGCGGACAGCCGCTTCGATCGCGCCGAAGCTGTTTCCTCCGCAGCTCCGGAATTTGTGCAGAAGGTGCTGGGACGTATGATTGCCGGAGAGGGCGATCAACTCCCGGTCAGCGCGCTGCCCGCCGATGGCACTTATCCCACAGGGACGTCCAAATGGGAGAAGCGGAACCTTACGCTGGAGATTCCCGTTTGGGAGCAGGACCTGTGCATCCAGTGCGGTAAGTGCGTCGTGATCTGCCCCCACTCTGTGATTCGCGCGAAAGTGGTGGAAGCCGAACTGTTGGCCAGGGCGCCGGCCAGTCTTAAGTCGTCGCCTGCGCGCTGGAAAGGCCGCGAGCATCTGCGCTACGTCCTGCAGGTTGCGCCGGAAGACTGCACCGGCTGCGGTCTATGCGTCGAAATCTGCCCGGTCAAGAGCAAGACGGACAGCAGGAAGAAGGCCGTCAATCTGCAACCCCAGGCGCCCATTCGGGGACGTGAGAATCGCAACTGGCAATTCTTCGACGCTCTCCCGGAATTCGACCGTCTGGCTCTGTCCCACCACAACGTCAAGGATGTTCAGTTGCTCCAGCCCTTGTTCGAGTTCCCGGGAGCGTGCGCGGGCTGCGGGGAAACCCCGTATATAAAGCTGCTCACGCAACTGTTCGGCGAGCGTGCCCTGATCGCCAACGCCACCGGCTGCTCCTCCATTTACAGCGGTAACCTGCCCACCACGCCGTACACCCGGAACCGTGATGGCCGCGGTCCGGCATGGTCCAACTCACTGTTTGAAGATAATGCCGAGTTCGGCCTGGGGATGCGGGTGTCGCTCGACAAGCAGGCGGAGTACGCGCACGAACTGGTGTTCCACCACTCTGCCGCGATTGGCGTTGAGCTGGCCAAAGAGATTCTTTCGGCCGACCAGTCGACCGAAGCGGGCATTGTCGCGCAGCGCCACCGCGTGGCCCAACTCGAAGCACTTCTTGAAACTGAGTTCCGGACGCTCTCTGCGAGCGACACCCTCAAGCTCCGTGACCTACTGCCTCTGGTCGGAGCTCTCGTTCGCAAGAGCGTCTGGATGGTCGGTGGCGATGGCTGGGCCTACGACATCGGCTACGGCGGCCTGGATCACGTGTTCGCGTCGGGCCGGAATGTGAACATCCTGGTGCTCGACACGGAAGTCTACTCGAACACCGGCGGCCAGATGTCCAAGGCTACGCCGCGCGCCGCCGTCGCGAAGTTTGCTTCGGGAGGCAAGAAAACCGCCAAGAAGGACATCGGCGCCATGGCCATGAGCTACGGTACCGTCTATGTGGCGCAAGTGGCGCTGGGCGCGAACGATACCCAGACCGTCAAGGCGTTTCTCGAAGCCGAGGCTTACAACGGACCGTCGCTGATCATCGCGTATGCCCACTGTATCGCGCACGGTTACGACATGGTCCATGGTCTGGATCAACAGAAGGCCGCGGTTCAATCGGCTTACTGGCCGCTCTACCGCTACCATCCGGACCTGGCCGCCAAGGGTGCGAATCCGTTCCAACTCGATTCTCGTCCACCGTCGCTTGGGCTCGACCAATACATTTACAACGAAGGCCGCTACACGATGCTGGTGAACACCCAGCCTGAGGCCGCCGCGGCACTGCTCAAGGAAGCTCAAAACGACGTCAACGCCCGCTGGGCGAAGTACGAACAACTGAGCCGAAGCATTGGGCCACGAATGAACACCAATGAACACGAATAAATCATTTGGAGTTAAGTTATGATCGATCTTTCGACAAATTACCTCGGACTTAGTTTACGCAGCCCTGTTGTCGCTTCGTCGTCGCCGCTGTGCCGTAGTGTCGACAACATTGTGAAGCTCGAACAAGCCGGTGCGGGCGCGGTGGTGCTGCACTCGCTGTTCGAAGAGCAGATCATGATGGATTCGTTCTGGTTCGACAGCTTCCTCAACCAGGGCTCGGACAGCTTCCCCGAAGCCATGGGTTATTTCCCGGACCAGCAGTCCTATCAGATCGATCCCAAGGGCTATCTCAGACACATTGAAGATGCCCGCAAGGCTGTCAAGATGCCGGTGATCGGCAGTTTGAACGGCGTCTCTACCGGCGGATGGATCAAGTACGCGCGCGAGATTGAATCGGCCGGCGCGGATGCCCTGGAACTCAATATCTATTTTCTGGCCACGAGCATTCAGACGACCGCGCAGGAGGTCGAGCAGGGTTACTGCGAACTGGTGAGGGACATCAAGCAGCAGGTGCGCATCCCGGTAGCAGTCAAGCTGTCGCCCCACTTCACGGCCATCGCCAACATGTGCAAGCAACTGGATCTCGCGGGCGCCGACGCGTTGGTCTTATTCAATCGCTTTTATCAACCCGACTTTGACCTCGAGACGCGGGAAGTGGTCCAGAATCTCAACCTCAGCACTTCGGACGAACTGCGCATGCGGCTGCATTGGGTCGCTCTCCTCTCGCCCTACCTGCGCCCACAACTGGCGATTACCGGCGGCGTCCACACGGCCGAGGACGTGGTGAAGGGAATCATGGCAGGGGCCCAGGTCGTAATGATGACCTCTGCGCTACTGAAGCGTGGCATCGATTATCTGGAGCTACTCGAATCGGACCTCCTCACCTGGCTCGAATCGCACGAATATCACTCCACTAATGAGTTGCGTGGCTCGATGAATAGCGCGTCCGTGGCCGACCCATCAGCCTTCACGCGCGCCAATTACCTCAAGGTGCTGAGTAGCTATTCACTGAAGCCTGTGTCGTAATTCGAGTCGGGAGCTAGGCCACTCACGAACTCCGGCTGTCGCCGCGCGTCCTCTCCGGTCGCCGTGGATACGCATACTTTTCCATCGATTCCGGCTTCATTTCGATGCTGTAGCCGGGTGTCACGGGAGGTATGTAGTGGCCGTTCACCATTCGCACGGGATCGAGAAAATGTTCGTGCAAATGGTCGACGTACTCAACCAGGCGGTTCTCCAAAGTACCCGAGACGCAGATATAGTCGAACATCGACAGGTGTTGCACGTACTCGCACAGCCCCACACCTCCGGCGTGCGGGCAGACCGGGATGTTGAATTTCGCAGCCATTAACAGCACTGCCAGGATTTCGTTGACACCGCCCAGCCGGCAGCTGTCGATCTGGCAAAAGTCGATCGCGCCCGCTTGCATGAACTGCTTGAACATGACGCGGTTCTGGCCGTGCTCACCCGTGGCTACTCCGATGGGATGAATGGCGCGGCGGATCGCTGCGTGGCCCAGGACGTCATCCGGACTGGTGGGCTCCTCGATCCACCAGGGATTGAAACGGGCAAGCTGCCGCATGTTGGCAATGGCCTCGCCGACGTCCCACCGCTGATTGGCGTCCATTAACAGCTTGCGGTCACCAATTTCCTGGCGAATGATAGCGGCGCGCCGGATATCATCGCGGGGATCGGCTCCCACCTTGATCTTGAAATGAGACCATCCGCCGCGGATGGCGTCGCGGCAGAGTTGACGGAGTTGATCGTCGGTGAATCCCAGCCAGCCGGCCGAAGTAGTGTAGGAAGGGTAGCCGCTCGAGCGCATCGCGGCAATTCGCGGCGCGCGCCCTGGCATCTGACGGCTCAGGATTTCTAGCGCCTCCGCCGGCTCCAACGCGTCCGTGATGTAGCGGAAGTCGATGCAGCGGGTGATCTCCGCAGGCGTCATATCACACAGCAGTTGCCAGACAGGCTTCCTGACCGCCTTGCCCCACAGGTCCCAAACCGCGTTTACGATGGCCGCGGTCGCCAGGTGGATCACACCCTTCTCCGGACCGACCCAGCGCAACTGGCTGTCCCCGGTAATGTGCCGCCAGAATGCGCCCATGTCGGCCGTGAACGATTCGAGCGTGCGACCTTCGACGAGGTAAGCGAGCGAGCGGATCGCCGCTACGCACAACTCGTTACCGCGGCCCGCCGTGAACGTCAGACCGTGGCCTGCCAGAGCGGGATTGTCCGTGTGCAGAATACAATAGGCCGCGGAGTAATCGGGATCTTTGTGCATCGCGTCCGATCCGATGAACTCCGCGGAGGTGGGAAATCTGATGTCGCGCGTCTCGACACGCGTGATGGTGGTGGGCATGCCTTCCCGAGTCTACAGTGTTTGGGAGGTGCGGCGGCTCACCGTTCACAGCGACAGGAGGGTGCGTCTGCTCACATGGTCGTAATGCTGCCGACTTGTGTCGCTGTCAGCACCGGATTAGAGGCTGAAGCTGTCCCCGCACTGGTAGAGCACGTTACCGTGATGGAGTTGCTTGCGTCTGTGAATGAAGCCGCCCCCAAGAGTTTCGCGGTTTCATAAAAAATGCCGGCAGACGGACTAACCGTGGCATAGCTGTAGTCGATGGCTGTGCCGCCAACAGATAGCGTGCAGTAATCCTGCGCACCACTCGAATTAAGTCCAATGGTGACTTTAGCGGACAGCAGGTAACTGCCTGCTGGAAGATTAGCGAGGGATGCGACTAGTGTCCCGGATGTCGTAAGGGTGGCAACCCCACTGAAACCCGAGTTGATGAACAAGTTGCTGGATCCGGCAGCACCCGCAGGACCTGTAGCACCGGTAAGTCCCTGTGGACCGGCAGGCCCCATAGGTCCGATAGCACCCGCAGGACCCGTAACGCCCGCCGCACCGGTTGCACCGGTAAGTCCCTGTGGACCGGCAGGCCCCATAGGTCCGATAGCACCCGCAGGACCCGTAACGCCCGCCGCACCGGTTGCACCGGTAAGTCCCTGTGGACCGGCAGGTCCCATAGGTCCGATAGCACCCGCAGGACCCGTAACGCCCGCCGCCCCGGTCGCACCACTAGGCCCCTGTGGACCGGCAGCACCTGTTGGTCCCGTGAGTCCTGTTGCACCTGCCGGCCCGGTCGGCCCCGCGATTCCTTGTGGCCCGACCGGGCCGGCAGGTCCGTTTGGACCTATCGCGCCGATCGCGACCAGGAAGATCCCAGTGCGCAGAATATCGTTGGGAGAGTCCGAGTTGTTCGTAAGAGTGAGTGTATAGGTTCCGGGGGCTGACTCGATCGATGCCGGAAGGGTGACTACCACTAAAGTATTCGTATAAGACATCACGGAAACAGGCAGGTTATTCAAGGTAACGGCCGGTGCCACCGTACCGAAGTTGGACCCCATGATTGTCAATTGCGGCGGCTGCGTTGACTCGGTGACCGCCGCGATGACCGGTATGCCGCTGGCATCAGCGGACAACGTATGGGTGCCAAGCCACGTTATCGATAGGACACCTATTAGGCGAACACTAAGAAACTTAGATCCGTAAGTTATCATCGGCCGACCTCCTTGAACTACGAATGGAAGTTTACGTAAAGTCAACCACTGACGCAATAAGCAAAATAGTACGCAGACTACTAAGTAGGAAGGTAGGCGGAAAAGCTACAATTCCAGTTCTGCGGCGATCTGACCGGCGGAATCAAAAATCTCTAGAAAAGATACTTCAGAGCAAACTGGATCAATCGCGGCGCAACCGACGGTTGCGTAATCACGCCGAACGTCGCGCTGTCGAGCGCCGTCCCGGGATTCGCAAACTGCGGATGGTTGAGCGCGTTATAAAATTCCATGCGAAACGCCAGAATGGCGTCTTCCCGCAGTCCGCCAACCCGGGTCTTCTTGCCCAGCGAGAAGTCTGTGTTGAATTGACCGGGACCGTTCATGATGCTCTGGCCCGCAGTACCGTACGCCGTCGAACCATCCGGACCAACCACGCCCGGAGCACAGATGGCCGCCGTGTTGATCCAGTTATTCAGCCGCGTGCTGGTGCCCCCGGCCGTCGCCAGGCTGGCGTACGATTCGCCGGGGCAGAGCGTAACGGTGGAAGTGGCCGCCTTGCCGTACACGCTCCCGCCATTAGGATCGGTAAGTGTCAAAGGCAGTCCACTCTGCATAATAATGATTCCGGTCAGCGACCAGCCTTTCAACGCCGCACCAACCGCGCCGCGCAAGCGCAGCGGCATCGGCAGTTGATAGTCGAAATTCAGCGTGGACCGGTGCGTGCGATCGAAAGAAGCACGCGCCCAATCGAGGCCGAGGTTATTCTGGTCGTTGTCGACGACCGTGTTATTGGCGGCACGCGAGTAAGTGTAATTCGCCTGGAATGACAGGCCGCGCCACACCTGGCTGCGCAGCGTCGCCTGTAAGCTGTCATACGACGACGAGCCCGTGAACTCATTGTCCGCCAGCGCCGTCGCAGTCTCGCCCAGAAACGGTACTCGCAGACTGGCGTTAGCGGAAGTGTTGGTGGTAATGCAATCCGTCGTAATGCCGTCATATCCGCAGTTGACCGGGTGGCTCGGACTGGCCAGCAGCGGCTGATTCAGACCGGCAGAGATGAGCAGATGATCGGCATGTGAGCCCACATAGCCAATATCAAGCGATAGGGCTCGAGTGAGGCGCAATTGCACGCTCAGGTTCCACTGCTGCAGCTTGGGGATTATGTAATCGGGTCCAGCTACGCGGTCGGAGAGTTGAGAGGTGGGAGTTCGCGCGACAAACCCGAGAGTCGTCGCAGGAAATGGGTTTTGTAAGCTGGAGAGATTGTTGCCGGAGTCCGAATTACTGAAGCCTTGCGCAAAAGGCGCCGAAGTGAACAGCGGAGTACCGGAAGCGTTGCCGCTGTAAGTGGGGGTTTGATAGAACCAGCCATATCCGCCGCGCACTGCGATCCGGTCGGTGCCGAACGGTTGCCATGCAAACCCGAAGCGCGGCGCGAATGTGTCGAGTGGCGTATTGTTCTGGTAAAAACTCTTGGTGGACCGGGCAACCACTCCCGTCGGCGGCGCACCAAACGCCTGGCCGGTGTACGGATTGATCAGATTCGGATTGTAATTCGCGGCGACCGTATTTCCTATGTAAGTGCCGGAGGCCGGCGGAATCGGCATTTGCTGCAGGAGCGCAGGCGATAGGTTGCCGATAGTGCCGGCCGTATCCAGCGCCGGACCGATATATTCCCAACGCAAACCCAGGTTCAAGGTAAGCCGGGAATTAACTTTGAAATCGTCCTGCACGAAAGGCGCGCCGTAATAGCTGCGGTAGTTATATTGGAGCTCGCCGTTGGGTCCGGAGCCTTCGCTGGCCTGAATGGTCTGAACATTGCTGCGTCCGAAAGGACTGAGATTACCGGCCGCGCTGAGTCCGATGAGGAAGTCTTCGAAGGTCTGGAAATAGAGCCGTCCCCGTGCGGTCCCGTTGTCGTCGCGCCAGTTGTCCTGCATCAGAAAGAACACACCGAAGCGAAGCGTCTGCTTGCCATGCACCCACGACAACGTATCCGACCACGAATAGTATTTGTTGGCGGTCGCAAAATCGTTGCCCGGAGTGCCGAACAGACGGAAGCTGCCGAGCGGGCCGAGGACCGTGATCTCGGGCGGTTCCGGGAATAGCTTATCGACCGCGGTCATACCTAACGACGCCGCGGTCGGCGTGTCATCGCCCGTGGCGCTCTGCAGCGAGCGCGTCAAACTGATCCGGCTCTCGTTCACCAGGCTCCTGGTCAACACCGAACTGAGATTCACGCTGACCACGTAATCCCGCGCCGTAAGGGCTTGCGGTGTACCGGGCCCCGGCACCATCGGCGCACCCGGATAGCCCTGCGGGGAGCCGAATGTGCGGAACTGGTCGATGGTCGCGAGATAGCCGCGCGTGGAAAGAGTGTTCTTCGGCGAAAGTATATAGTCGGTGTTGAGGAGCGCCTGGTTCTCGTTGTAAGTCGAGGGCAAGCTGTACGACGAGAAGCCGAGTCCCGCATTCGGACCGCTCGTGAACAGGGTCTGCGGATTCGGAATGTAATACGAGCCGTCGGGATTCTTGAGTTGGAGCAACCGCAGAGCCACCGGATTAATCGGCGCGGTAGTGGACGTCGACCGGTTCAGGCAGTCCAACTGTTTCCCTCCGGCAAAGCTCAGATACATAGGGTTGGGTTGCCCGTTCGACATCAGGTGATTCCCCGGGCAAAATTCAGCAGCTAGTGTGGCTGCGGAACGATCGTCGGTGAGCGGCGGCAGAATAGGGTTGGAAGTTGAGGTAGTATCCAGTCCGTTCTCCTGCCGGGTTCCCTGATAAGAAGTGAAGAAGAAGAGCTTTTGTCGTAAGATGGGCCCGCCGAGAGTTGCGCCAAACTGATTCTGTTTGAGGTCCGCCTTTGGTTGTCCCGTGGAATTCAGAAAGAATGAATTGGCGTTGAACATGTTGTTCCGCACGAACTCCCAGGCGTCCCCGTGGAAATCCTTCTCGCCGCTCTTGGTGATGAGTGCCGTGCTGGGAACCTGGGCGCCATAGATGGCATCGTATTGCGAGGTGTGAATCTTGAGCTCCGAAATGGTATCGGGATTGGGCACGGCGCTGGGCGCAAAAGATCCATCGAGGCTGTACGAGCCGCCGCTGGTATTGCCGTTCACGTTGTAATTGCGCGTGCCGCGGCCCAGGGTTCCGGCATTGTTCACATCCGCTGCCGAGCCCGAAGACATCGACAGCACTTGCGTGAAGTTGCGTGTGGTGAGCGGGACGGCCGTGATGGTCTTGGCGTCAACCAGGTCACCAGTCGATGAAGTTACGGTGCTGATATGGCAGCGGCACTCCGTCTCGTTGGAGGGCTCACCGGATTCCATGACGGCGTCCAGGACAGGAGCTTCCGAAACACTCACCACCATGGCCGGCATTCGGGCGGTCTTGAATCCAGCCGCCGAGAAGCGCACTTCGTACGTGCCGGGAGCGAGCAGCGAGAAGTGGTACCCGCCGTCGGAGCCGGTGGTGGACGTCAGCGCCTGGCTGGTCGCCGCATCGGTCAACGTGATCTGGATGTCGGGCAGGCTGGCGCCCGCGGAATCCCGGACTATACCAGCCAACGCGCCGGTAGTCGCGGACTGAGACCATGTAAGGGAGGGACATCCCACAAGAAGAGCCGTCCAGAAAAGCCATCCAGCGGCCCTATGATGATGCATGTTTAGCTGTCCCCATTCTAACGTGGACACCCACCGACAGCCGCGTCCAGCCCGGCCGCGCAGCAGCCGTCCCGTACCAAGTTGCAAAAGTTCGCGTGACCATTCCCTAGACGGTCGCGGCTCGGAAGTCGTTGCTGAGCCGCGCGCGTAAGCAAGCGGTTCCGTACGGCAATCTTTGCAAGTAGGCGCTAGACTAGATTTCCGCCGCGGGGCAGACCATCGTTTTTTGTGGTCTGCCAGGTCGCGCAGCAGCCGCCCGGCCGCGCTGCAGCCGTTACGCCGCGACAGCCGCATAATGGCGCAAAGCTATGACGCGACAACAGGAGTGATACAACAAAGCATATGCAGACCAGCCGGCGTTCCATCCTGAAGATCATGGCCGCGGGTGCGATCCCGCAGTTGTCAGTCCACGGGGCGACCCACACCTACGCGGTTGACGGCGACCATTTCGCGTTGGACGGAAAGCCTTTCGTGGTGCGGTCCGGCGAGATGCATTATGCGCGCGTGCCGCGTGAATACTGGCGCGATCGCATGAAGAAAATGCGCGCCATGGGCCTCAACACGCTCTGCATGTATTCCTTCTGGAACCTGCACGAACCGCACCCCGGCGAGTACAACTTCAGCGGCAACCTGGATATCGCCGCCTACATCAAGACCGCACAGGAGGAAGGCTTTTGGGTGATCGTGCGCCCCGGCCCCTACAGTTGCGCGGAATGGGAGTTCGGCGGTTTTCCGTGGTGGCTGCTGCAGACGCCCGGCATCAAAGTCCGCACCACCGATCCGCGATTCCTCGACCCTGCCGGCAAATACATGAAGCGCCTGCTCAGCGAAGTTGCGCCGCTGCAGATCACGCGCGGTGGACCGGTCATCATGGTCCAGGTCGAAAACGAGTACGGCTCATTCGGCGACGACCACGAGTACATGCATGCCATCCGCAAGATGATCGTCGATTCAGGCATTGACGTCACTCTCTACACCGCCGACGGATCCTCGCCGAAGATGCTTTCCGGCGGTACGCTACCGGATCTTCCCTCAGTGGTGAATTTCGGAGGCGCGCCCCAGCGTGAGTTCGACAATCTGGCGAAGTTCCGGCCCAGCGGCCCGCGTATGTGCGGAGAGTATTGGGTCGGATGGTTCGATCATTGGGGCGAGAAGCATCACACCGGCAACAACAGCGTCCATCTCGCCGGTATCGACTGGATGCTCGAGCGCAATATCGGCTTCAACCTGTACATGGTCCACGGAGGCACCTCCTGGGGCTTTATGAACGGCGCCAATTTCGAAACGGGCAAAGACGGCGGATATCAGCCTGACATCTCCAGCTACGATTACGATTCACCCATCGACGAAGCTGGACGCACCGCGCCCAAATTTAAGCTCTATCGCGACGTGATCAGCAAGCACCTCGCGCCCGGCGAGACGCTGCCGCCACTTCCTGAGCCGCCGCCCATGATCTCCATCCCAAGGTTCGAGTTGACAGAGTCGGCCTCGATGTTCGATCTCCTGCGCGATCCGGTGAATGCCGACAGCCCCAAAACGTTCGAGGAACTGGGTCAGGGTTACGGCTTCGTCGTTTACCGCACCAAAAGTGTAAAGGCCGCGAACGCCAAACTCGAAATCAATGAACTGCGCGACTATGGAATCGTCTACGAGAATGGGAAATGGCTGGGCGCGCTGGATCGCCGGTTGCATCAGAACTCGCTCGACGTCACGTTGAATGGCGGCGGGAACTTGGACATCCTGGTCGAAAACATGGGACGGACCAACTTCGGTCCCATGCTGCAGCACGATCGCAAGGGCATTACTCAAAACGTCACGCTGGATGGCAAAGTGCTTTCCCAGTGGAGCATGTTCCGCCTTCCACTCGACGATTTGAAGGGTCTGGTCTACTCGCGTGGGACCAAAACCGGCCCGGCCTTCTATCGGGGAGAGTTCCAGCTTCAGGAAACCGGCGGCACGTTTTTCGACATGCGTGGATGCGGCAAAGG
This sequence comes from Terriglobia bacterium, assembly GCA_963747535.1. Lineage (GTDB taxonomy): Bacteria > Acidobacteriota > Terriglobia > Bryobacterales > Bryobacteraceae > CAVVFX01. Next base: position 498,976 of record CAVVFX010000017.1, on the reverse strand, counting down.
CAACGTTTGGGTCAACGGCCACAACCTCGGCCGGCACTGGAAGATCGGTCCGCAGCGGAGCGCGTTTTGTCCGGCTGTCTGGCTGAACAAGGGCCGCAACGAAATCGTAGTGCTGGATATTGATGAGGGCGGTCCGGAATCCCTCGCGGCCGGCACCGATCCTGTTTGGGAGACACAAACCAACGCCCGCCTGGTTGGCCTCAACACCGGCACCTACGGGATGAAGTCGCTGAAGATTGGCGACGCGCTGCGCACCATTTCCAGCATCGGCTACGACGGCGTGGAGATCTGTCTCATGCCCGGCTGGCCTACCGATCCAGCCATCCTTACCGCCGGCGATCGGCAGGAGATCAGGCGCATTCTCGACGACACCGGTCTCGCGCTGCCCTCCCTGATGGAGTCGCTGTCCATCCCAGGCAACCGAATCCGCAATCTGGAACGGCTGAAGCTCGCGATCGCGCTGGCGCATGAGCTCTCGCCTCAGAAACTGCCGGTGATTGAAACCGTACTCGGCGGAAAATCGGCAGACTGGGATCAGACCAAAGAGCACATCGCTGCCGAACTGCATGAGTGGGCGCAACTGGCCGAAGATGGTGGGATCACGATCTGCTTCAAGCCCCATGCGGATCAGGCCGTCGACATGCCCGACCGCGCCCTCTGGCTGTTGAAGCAGGTGAACAGTTCGCACGTCCGCATCGTTTACGACTACAGCCATTTTGAGGTGCAGGGTCTGTCGCTCCAGGAGAGTCTGCGCGACCTGCTGCCCTACACGTCCTACATCGCGGTCAAGGACTCCGCGGGCGACCGTACCCATCACCAGTACCTCTTACCGGGCGATGGAAAGACCGATTATGTGGCCTACTTCCGGCTGCTAAAGGAGCTCGGCTACAGCGGTTTTGTGGGCATCGAGATTACCTCGCAGATCCACTCGAAGCCCGGCTACGAGCCGGTAGAGACGGCCAGGCTCTGCTACCAGCGGCTAGCCCAGGCGTTTGAGAAAGCAGAACTGCCTCGACCCGGGCATAAAGTCTAGCGTGTAACACTTTTATATGTTGGGGCTTTTGCCGCAGCCTAACCTTCGCACCTGTTGAATTTTCCACAGTGGGTTACTTGCCGATGTTACTGCTCGCTGTAATTCGGCTATCACAGAGTCCTATATTTCGCGTAAGTCGTTTAGGCCTTGTGATCTCGCGCCACGTGGATTCTCTCGAGCAATTAGCTTGCCTTCCTAAGTAATGTGTGTGCCAAACAATTCTCTTTAAGTACCTTAACACTTCACTTATAATAAGATCGGTTTATCCTGTAGACGATAACCGGGAGTGTTTTGTAAATGTTACGCATCAGCTCTAACTTATGGACGTGGAGAACGCCAACTGGCCCTCTGGCATTGGTGCTGCTCACTATGGTCGCTACAACCATGGTGTACGCTCAGACGAACCTGCAGGCCACCCTTGCCCTGCGGCCGTTGACGCCAGGAGAAATCGCCACTTACAGCCTTCCCTCAACCACTGAGACCTCGACCGGCTTGACTACCGTTGGAATCGGTCAAGCGGCATATCTTGAAGCGCAGGTAAGTCTTTCAGTTAATCCTTCGGACATTAGCGGTGTAGTCTGGACCCTTACTATCAAACCAGCCGGCTCAAAGGCCGCGATTGCCACCAGCCCCTTGGGACCGAATTTGCCCGTTTATGAACCCTCCGACCGGCTGGCAATTCAAGCGGCCGGACGCGCGTTGCTGCGCCCGGATGTGACCGGTGTCTATCAGGTATCCGCCACTGTAACAACCCACAGCGGCCCTACCGCTACCGCGGCCCAGACCATTGTCGCCGGCACTTACGTGGGCATTTCGGCATGTTCAAAATGCCACAGTGGAGGTTCTGCCGCGGCCATGGTGCCGTCGTGGTCCAAAACCCTTCATGCTCAGATCTTCACCAGCGAAATCACCGGCACCGCTGGAGATACCTCGTATTCCTCTTCGTGCTGGGGATGCCACACCGTCGGCTACGACCTGAATTCCACTATAGCCAATGGGGGCTTCGATAAGGTGATGGCGCAGCTTGGCTGGGTACCTCCGACCACGATATCTCCCGCCAATTGGACCAACATGCCGGCCGCCTTGCAAAATGTCTCTAACATTCAATGCGAGAACTGTCACGGACCCGGCAGCGAACATGCCAGTTCCGGTGGGACACCCTGGGAAATTTCGGTCGCGACGGGTTCGGGTACGTGCGGTTCATGCCACGACGAGCCCAGCCATCACATCAAGACCGCCGAATGGAACAATTCCATGCACGCCGTCACCACGACCGATCCCGCCGGGAATGCGACTTGTGTCGGCTGTCACACCTCCTTTGGTTTCATAGGCAGGATGACCGGGGCAACCAACGTGAGTACGGCTTACAGCGCCATCAACTGCGAGACCTGTCACGAACCCCACGGCCAGACTGCGCCGTCCACCGCGGCTCACCTGATCCGCACCGACGTTCCCGTGAAGCTAGCCGACGGGACCACGGTTTCCAACGCGGGCGAAGGCGCACTCTGCATGAACTGCCATCAGGCTCGCGTGAGTGGTCAAACCTATGCCGCCGCTACCGCCGGAAGTACCTATTTCGGCCCGCATGAAGGCCCCCAGGCCGACATGCTGGAAGGGACCAACGGGTACACGTACGGCCAAAGCATTCCCACTTCGGCGCACGCGTTTGTGACCCAGAATACCTGTGTGGACTGCCACATGCAAACCACCGCCGCAACCGATCCGGCCTTCCTCCAGGCGGGTGGCCATACCTTCAAACCCAGCTTCACACCCGCCGGGAGCACGACTCCGGTGGACCTGGTCGGCGCGTGCCAGACTTGCCACGGGCCGGAGATCACCACCTTCAACTTCCCGTTGCTCGACTACAACGGCGACGGCAAAATCGATGGCGTGCAAACGGAAGTGCAGGAAATGCTCGACCAGTTAAGCGCGATGTTGCCTCCCGCAGGCCAGCCGAAGACGTCTCTCAATATCGATGCCACCTGGACTCAGCCGCAGTTGGAAGCAGCTTACAACTGGCTCTTCGTAACCAACGACGGAAGCCGGGGCATTCACAATACGGCCTACGCGGTAGGCCTGCTCAAAGCCTCCATCGAGGACCTGAGCAAAAAGTAGTAGCAACCGTAGGGCAGACCATCGTTTTTTGTGGTCTGCCCGGCTGCGCAGCAGCCGCTCGGCTTTAGCCTTTTTCGTGAGGGCAGGTTGTTAGCTAGTAAAGCCTGTGTGCCAATCGGGGCTCTTACAATTTACTCAGGCAGCGCAAACGCCACATAGGACCCGCCGGACGGCGCCCCGGACTTACCTCCGCCCGCGGCAATCACCACAAACTGCCTGCCATTCACTTCATACGTGCACGGTGTAGCATTCCCACCTGCAGGCAACAGCGTCTCCCACAAAAGCTTCCCGTTATCTTTATCGAATACGTGGAACTTCCGGTCCCGGGTTGTCGCGCCGATGAACACCAACCCACCGGCCGTGACTACTGGACCTCCGTAGTTCTCGCTTCCCGTAATTCCCATGGTTGCGACCAGCTCCGGATGCTCTCCGAACGGGATCTTCCACGCAATCGTACCCTTGTTCAAATCGATCGCGTTCAGTGTGCCCCATGGCGGCTGCATCGCGGGATAACCATCGGGATCGAGGAACTTTTTATAGCCGTCGAAGCGATACTTCTGGTCGATCGGCGTGGGCGCGGCGTTACTCAACACCAGCTCTTTGTCTTCCCCCTTGGTGATGTAGCGTGTGATCGCGCTAATCTGCTCCGCATTAAGATCCGCGAAGGCGGGCATGCGTCCATTGCCCTTCAGGATCACCGTCGCCACTTCCTGATCCGAGTGCCGTTCGCCGATTCCGATGAGCGACGGAAACTCCGGCGGTGTTCCCTGCCGGTCCGCGCGGTGACAGCCGGCGCACTTCTGCACATAGAGCCGTTGCGCACTGGACGGACCTCTGGTTTTCCGCTCCCGTTCGACCAACTTCATGATCCAGGCCATCTCGTTGGCATTGACGTACAGCCATCCAGTAGTCGCGTCGAACGCCGCGCCGCCCCACTCACCTCCACCATCGAAGCCAGGCAGGATGACCGTGCCCTGCAAACTCGGCGGGACGAACTGCCCGTTGCTGCGCACCTGGCGTAGGCGCTCCAGCACCGCCGCATGCGCCTCTGGAGTCCTTTGCGTCACCATGTCCTCAGTGAAGGCCTGCCGCGCAAACGGCGGCGGCTGAAGAGGAAACGGCTGAGTATCGGCAGTCACTTCGCCGTCCACATCGGACTTCGGAACTTTGCGGTACTCCATCGGAAACAGCGGTTTTCCGGTCTCTCGCTCGAACACCCACACGTATCCGGACTTGGTAACTTGGGCCACTGCATCTACCGGATGGCCATCCCGCCCGACGGTCACCAGCGTCGGCGCAGAAGGAAAATCGCGGTCCCACAGGTCGTGTTTCACGGCCTGGAAATGCCACACCCGCTCTCCTGTTCGAGCATTCAGCGCGAGCAGTGTATTCGCAAACAGGTCATCACCCACACGATTCGAGCCGTAGAAATCGAATGCGGCCGATCCAGTCGGCACAAATACCAGGCCGCGCTTTTCATCCAGGCACATGCCTGCCCAGTTATTGACTCCGCCGATGTAAGTCCATGCATCTTTCGGCCAGGTATCGTAGCCGAATTCGCCAGGATGCGGAAGAGTGTGAAAGGTCCACTGAACCTTGCCGGTCCGCACATCGAACGCGCGGATGTCGCCCGGAGCCGCGGGCAAAGTCTCGGGCAGGATACTGCCAAGAATCAGCAGGTCGTGATAGATGATGCCGGGCGTCGTGGCCGAGATGGACATGCCCTGCGGGTCGCGGCCCAGTCCCTGCCTCAGATCGACCCTGCCATGGTCTCCGAAGCTCGGGATCGCTTTGCCGCCGACTGCGTCGATCGCATATAAGTAATTGCGCGCCACCACAAATATGCGTTTGTCATTCCCGTCCGACCAGTAAGTCACCCCCCGGTTGCGGGATTTTCCGATGACCTTCTCGCTCGCGAAGGGATCGAAGCTCCAGCGCAATTTCCCGGTTGCGGCATCGAGCGCGATCAGGCGCAACTTGGGAGTGGTTGCATAAAGCACCCCGTCTACCATGATCGGATTGCATTGCAGTTCCGAACCGGCAGTCGCGTCGCCGGTGTCGTAGGTCCACGCGACTTGCAGCCTGGCCGCATTCGCACGATTGATTTGCTTGAGGGTCGAGTAGCGCGTGCCTGCCGGGTTGCCCGCGTAGACTTTCCAATCGCTCTGGCCGGATGCGGCGCCGGTAAATGCAATCAATAGACACAACAACTGCCTCAGGGACATAGGTACAGTCTATTCCAACTGGCTGAGTCCAGACTCTGCAGGTAGTTGCAAAATTCGACAACAAAACGGTTGCTGAGCCGCAACCGCCCGTACTACTTGACCTTGATTTCGTCTCGACCCGCGACCGATTTCTTGGTGGAGTAGGCCCTTGGCCTGCCGCGGAGCACGGCGAAGCCGGCGACCGGCATCTTCAAATGGCCGATCGCTGACCGTTGATGGCTGAAAGCTCGGACCGAAAGTTTCGTTGCGGCTCTGCTGTCCTGCGGGGCAGACGATCGTTTTTCGTGGTCTGCCCGGCAATCCGGATATTCTCGTGATCGCGTTCCAGGGCGCGGCAGGGAAGCGAACCTTAATTCTGCTGAACCGCTCGGTACATGTGAGCAAGAGGTTGCTCTACGCTGGCCCGGTGCCACCTTCGCTTACGTCGAAACGGTCGACCCGCAGCACGAGAATGCCATCAAGGCTTGGAGCGGTGGTGCGGGTGTTTCCGTCGGGCCGGGAGCAATCGTCACCCTGAGTAACGTGCAACTTGGGAAGGTCGCCGAGGACTTCGAACGGGCCCGAAGCGCCGGTTTGCGTTAGTTCTGGACCACGCGCCAAACGGAAGTTGGGGCGGTAACACGGTTCCGAAAGTTGCGCCCGGAGGGTCCCGATACCGGAATGTGCGCCGCCGGGTTGCCTCGCGGAAGTAGTTGGATTGAATGCCGTCCTCCGTGACCTGGCTGATCTCGCATCCGGCGCACAGCACCACTTCCGCGCATAGGCGGGTTATCCGGCTAGGTGAAAAGTGCATCTTCGCGGTGGTAGCGTTTCGTATATACAAATTGATACGATAGCATTGTGGTTATTTCCGGTTTTGAATGGGATGATGACAACATCTGCCATATCGAAAGACACGAGTTCACGCCAGATGAAGTGGAGGAAGTCTCTGCCGGTAATCACAAAGTCAGGCGAACCCGCCAGAAACGATACATCGCGTTAGGCGAGACCCTGGATGGCCGCCTGGCCTTCGTCGTGTTCCGACGATTGCCCGGAAGTTTGTTGAGAGTGATCACTGCCCGGGACATGGATGCGAGCGAACGACGGCTATTTCGCCGAAAATAGGTGGAGCAAATGAAGAAGAAACTTTCGCCCGCAAAGTCACCACTCCCGAAGATTCAATCCGACCAGGAGGCCGCGGAGTACTTCGAAAGTCACTCCGTCGCCGGCGTGTGGAATCAGCTGCCTGAGGCTGCCCAAGCCAAGCTGTCACCCGCGTTGGCCAGAAAGATCCGTGACCGGCACGCCAGTGTCAAGTCGCCGATTTCACTGCGCTTGGCCCCGGAACAAATCGCTGCGGCGAAACACATCGCGGCTGCGAAGTCCGTAGGCTACCAGACGCAACTCCGAATGTGGATTGCCGAGGGGATCCGGCGTGAAGCGAAGCATGGCTAGTCTCTGATCATTTCAAAGTACAGATTGGCGACTACACGCCCAAGTGGATCCCTAAACGCTAGGGCGTCGGGATGATCTATCCTCAGAAGCCTAGTTCACGCCCGGCACCACAATCCCGAAACGAATCGCTACTTTTCGCCTCGGAGCAGCGGCTTTTTCGCGTACTGTGTTGGCACAGATACGATATGATCTGCGAACTCGGTTTCACCCTGGCGGCGACCGACGACGCGAACATTGCCCGAGGTAAGTCGCCGTGATCGGCTTGGAGCCGCTCGATTTCCAGATTCGTTGTCAGGGGCATCACTCGGTGCCAGTCCAAGCCACCACTGACAGCCGTCCGGCATGGAGTCCGCCAGCATCGATCTCCATAATGCCGGTCCGGTCCCAGGGCCGTCGCCACCATGACGGCGAATGCAAAGCTCCAGTACATCCTGGATCTGTCCGACTTTTCACTTTCGGACGATGCTATGTTCAGGAACAAGACGCTCGCATTTCGCCGACTCGCCGCTGCTCTACAGCGATTCCATTTTCGGGTCCGCTTCACTGACGGAACCGATGGGAAGAGTTCATTAGAATTCGGCCGTTCCGTAGCAGGGAAGGGCGAGGTGGATCTCACCTCATGGGGTCGCAGATCCCTCACCTGAATTACGGTGTACACGGCAGCCACCCGGATTCGGGTGGTATTGAGACCACGCGATCCTGCAACGTCCGCCGTGCTCGGATTGCTTCATGCTCTCCGGAATGGATGCTGAACTATTTGACTTAGAACGCGATACCCTGTTCGCCAATTTCGCTGGGCCTAAGATGAAATGCGGCGGCGATACTGAGTTCTTGGCGCACCTGGATCGGTTTGTAGATGATCTGTATTTGATAGCTGAGCGAACCAAGAACGATATCACGTGGCGCGGTTCAATCACTCAGGACGACGCCACAAACACTGGTATTCTCCTTCACGTCATCACTCATGGCAAAGTTTCGCTACCGATCGATACCATGGATCTGACGCAGGACGTATTGGAGTTCGAGAAGCTTCGGCCGGCTTTGGAACAGGGCTGCCAAGGGCTAACATTCCGTCACGCGGGCCCTCCTGTGTTCGGTAAGGTGTTTGGCCACGATTTCGACCTAGGTGAATACCAGGTACTCGTTCAACCAAGAGAAGTTCAGGTCTCACCGGCTCCGGACAATCCACAACTCCTAAACATTAGGATCATTGTTGATGGCGAGGCGACCTTTGTTTTTGATAAATTTAGGCAGTGATATGCTTCGCGAAAGTTCCAGTTTCCGCGACACCGTCCATCGAGTGAGCGGACGTATCGCTCTCCGTCTGAATCGAATCTGAAGTTTGCGAAGAAATAGCATTGACGGCATGGATCGGTGCGGTCGGACGACGTTTCCATCGTCAGGGTCCCTGGCGTACAGCAAGAACGCCCTCAATCAAACTCGGTGCCCGGCCTGCACCGCAGGTGCTCCCGAGCGGAGGTGCCCAAACACAAGCATCGAGGTAGGCGGTTGACGGTCATCCGGACGTTGAACGAATGCCGACTTTCGGGGAGCGCGAATCATCGCTAACGATAACAGCCCTTCCGTCCATTAAATCGATCAGCTGCAGGGTTTCGACGCCGCGCGTCGTGAGATAGATCCTCCCTTGTCGTCCAGCGTTTACCAATCGCTGACCGGCTCTGCTAAAACGGGCACTCGGCCGTATCACGCCCAAGCCGCAACCTTGACGGCAGCATTGATGGCTCCGACACCTCTGTCGAGAAATCCCCGACGCGCGCGACTTATCGCCGATAAATCCTCCCCGGCGCTATTGCGTCACGCACACCTCTCGTCTGGCCCCAACAACTTCTAACCTCCAAATTTCCCGGCCCATTCAAGTTGCCGACTCTGCCCTCCCATCCCCGTTATCCCGAAATCCCCAGTTCAACTTATATTTCCCCTCCCCTCAATTGCTTGCAGCTCCCCAAGAACGTTTTCGCCGAACTCTATGCTATGACTAAACTAGATCGTGATTTTCGCGCCTGCCTCACGATCCTCCCCGCCGACATCCTGGGAATCAAACTGCGAATCCATGACCGGCCAACCGGCCAGGACTCGCCAGAGGAGACTTGTACCCATGGCCACGCTAGCCCAAATTGAAGCCAATCGCCGCAATGCGGAGAGATCTACCGGACCCCAGACAGCGGAAGGCAAAACCCGATCGTGCCGCAATCGTCTTTCCCACGGCTTCACCAGTTCCGTAGTTTTCATCGCCGGCGAAGAACGCGAGCAATTCAACCTGCTCCTCGCCGATCTCCACAACGAATTTCCGCCCGCTACCGCCTCCGAGCAGATCCTCCTGGAGAAAATGGCTCAGAATCAGTGGTTGAGCTTGCGCGCCTTTCGCCTTCAGTCCATCGCCCTGAATGCCCCGCCGTCTCTGGCTACTTTCACCCGGACCTGGGCCTGCTCATCCGCTACCACCAGTCCTCCGATCGGGGCTTCTACAAGGCTCGAACCGAACTTATAAATGCCCAGAAAGAAAGGAAAAAGTCGGAAATTGGGTTCGAATCGCAAAACGCCGGTCAGCCTGCTGCCGAATTGGGCGTTTCGAGTGGCCTGGGACCGCCGGATGTTAAAATGACCAAACGAACCCGATAACTAGTAAAGCTATTTTCTTCAACGAGTTACAAGATATTCTTATCCGCATTCCCCGGGAAACTAAGCCCTCTCACCTTAATTTCCGTACGGTCGTTCCGTCTTGACCACCGGGTCAGGCGGGACGTCGAATCGATCCGGCGAATCGGGATGCCCGGGATCGAACGCCGGCACATCCACCAGGTACTTCGCCAGCGGCAGCTTGGCATCTTTAATTCCCTGCACAATGCATTTGGCCAGTTCGTAGCTGCCGTAGTCGCTGTGATGCGTAGTATCGCTGCCGGCGAACGCCACATGCGCCTTCACGGGACCGAGAGCTTCGTAGAACGGTTTGCTCATGGCGTTGAGATCGATCAACGCCACCTTCTCTTCGCTCGCAGTCTGCCGTACCGCTTCGGGATAATCGCCCAGACTGTTCGTGATCTTGCCCCCGGCGTCGAAGGTAAGGCGATTCATGGAAGTGATCAACACCGGTGTAGCGCCGTGTTCGCGGGCAACCTCGATGAAATGCTTCAGCGATGCCTTGTACGTCGTGAACGCGCCCACGCCTTCACCCTTCTCTTTCTGGTCGTTGTGTCCCATCTGGATGAACAGCCAGTCGCCCGGCTTGATGATGCTGGCAACTTTGTCCAGCCGTTTTTCGCCGATAAACCCTTTGAGCGACTCGCCGGACTCGCCGTGATTGGCCACCGCGATTTCCGGTTTGAAAAAGCGGGTCAACATCTGGCCCCAACTGTTGAAAGGCTCGCGCGGCTGATCGGTGCTGGTCGAATCGCCGGCGATGTAGAGCGTGGGCACATCTACTTTCTCGATGGTGATCGCGGCCACTTTCGGTTCGGAGTTGCTGAATTCCAGGGTGAGTTTGTTGTCCCAGGCGGGTGCCTCCATAGTCTTCTCGCGAGGCTTCAACCTGACTTCGCCGCCAGTAGAGATTTGCGCGGTGCGGACGTTCACCACGAAGCTGACGGTCCGCATCTGCCCGCGCGCCGTGTGCACCTTTTCGACCATCAACCGGCGGAGTTCGGCCTTAATCGTGGTGGTAGATTCACCCTCGGGATCGCCCAATTTCACCGTGACCCGGTAATTCCCTTCCGGCACGGCGGCCGAGAAATAGAATGGCTTGTCACTGGTGGCGAAGCCCTTTCCACCGGTCACGGCGACGCCTGGTTCGAAGCCGTAGCCGCGTTCGTCAGAATACGCCGCGGTGCTGCCGGACGAGAACTCGACCGTATAACGGGTCTTCAGGGTCTGGGCATCGAGGGAAACCCATGCCATTGCAACTGCGAGCGTCAGTACACAGCGGTTCATAGCGGAAATTTCAGAGGCGTCCAGTAGTGAGCATAATATAAAGGGTCACCGACATGAACAACGTAGTTCGTTTGCTGGGCGGAATCTGTTGCTCGGCGCTCGTCTCGCAATGTGCGTCAATTAGTTTCAATCGTGATATTCGTCCGATCATGTCGGACACCTGCTTCCGCTGCCACGGTCCGGACAAGAGTTCGCGCATGGCCAATATGCGGCTCGACATCCGCGACGAAGCGCTCAAGCCCATGACGGACGGCACGATTCCTATCGTTCCTGGCGACCCGGAGAAGAGTGCCATTGTGCAGCGCATCTTCGCGGCATCAGCGGCGAAACGGATGCCTCCCCAGTTTGCGCATAAGGATTTGACCGAGAAACAGAAACAGACCATCCGCCAGTGGGTGGCGGAAGGCGCGGTCTATGAAGGGCATTGGGCCTACAGTCCCCTCAAACGTCCAGCCGTGCCGGAAGTTGCTGGAGCCACCAATCCAATCGATGCCTTCATTCAGGAGCGGCTCGCGAAGGACGGTCTGCGACCCTCACCGGAAGCCGACTCTCGCACGCTGATTCGCCGCGTCACCCTCGACCTCACCGGACTCCCGCCGGCTCCCGAAGAGGTTCGCGCCTTCGAGAACGACCGTTCCGCGGATGCTTATGAAAAGGTGGTCGATCGGCTTCTCGCCTCGCCGCGCTACGCCGAACAGCAGGCCATGCACTGGCTCGATGCGGTGCGCTATGCGGACACTTGCGGCTTCCACGGCGATAACATTTTCCCGGCCTGGCCTTATCGCGACTACGTGCTGCGCGCGTTTCGTGACAACATGCCGTTCGATCGTTTCACGCGCGAGCAACTGGCCGGCGACCTGATGCCGGATGCCACCATCGATCAGAAGGTCGCGTCGGCCTACAACCGCCTGAATCGCACATCGGCTGAAGGAGGTATACAGCCCAAAGAATATCTCGCCAAGTACGGTGCCGATCGAGTCCGTACGGTCAGCATCGTTTGGCTCGGCAGCACCATGGGATGCTCCGAATGTCATGACCACAAGTTCGATCCCTTCAAGAGCAAGGACTTCTATTCCATGAAGGCCTTCTTCGCCGATGTCGAAGAAACCGGCCTGGTGCCCGATCGCGGCGAAAAGGCGTGGGGCACCAGGCTGGAACTGCCGGCGCCGGAGCAGACGCAACTGCGGGACCGGTTGGATGCGCAGATCGACGTCTTGAAGAAAAAGCTGGCCGCCTTCCCTGCCCCCACAGCCGATCGGGAAAAGGAATTGACCGCGCGCTGGAAATCGGGCGCGCTCGCGTGGCAATTCCAGCGTCCGGAAGAGGCCCACTCCCTGCACGGCGCAGTTCTCAATATTTATAACGACAAGCCGGTCGACAGCCTGGTCTACGTGCAGGACGGCGGAGCGGCGTCGCTGCATCCCAATCGAGCCGCCGGTGACGGTCTCATCGTGGCGAGCGGGCCGAATCCGGATAACGAGACGTATGTGGTTACCCTGCGTCCCGGAGCAGGCGCATGGACTGAACTCGGTCTCGATGTGGTCGAGGATGAGAGCCTCCCCGGCAATCGCATTTCGCGCGGCGCGGACCGGTTCCTGCTGACCGGCGTCGACGCGGTCCTGCAAGAACCCGGCCAGGCCGCCCGCAAAATCCAGTTCTTCACGGCGCTCGGTGACAAGACCACGGACAACGGCATGCCTGCTATCGCCGCAATCGACAACGATCCGGAAACCGGATGGGGTGTCGGACTGGGCGAATCGAGCGATCCATTTTTGGCTCTGCGATTCGCAGAGAAGCTCACGACTACGCCGGAGTCGCGCATCGTGGTCACTCTCAGGCACGATTCCACGGCCTACCGGCGCGCAGTGATCGGCCGCTTTCGTTTGGCGCTTTCCTCCGGTGAGTACTCGTGGCCGGCGGACGGCACGTCGGCCAAGCGTGTCAAGGGCGACGCGGACGCCAAAGCTTCGTCGAGCGGCCTTTCACCCGACATGCGAGCCGGCTTAGTCGAGGCGCCCGAGAAGCGCAAGCCGGCCCAGACGAAGGAGATTCTCGATTACTTTCAATGGTCGTCGCCCGCCACTGCGCCACTGCGCGCCGAACTCGACAAGCTGGAAGGCGACCGCTCCATCCTCAATTCGCAAATCCCGCGGGTCGTGACGACCGTCGCCGTCCAGCCGCAGGAGACCCGTATCCTGCCTCGCGGAAATTGGATGGATGAATCCGGAGAGATCGTCGAGCCAGCGATCCCCGGGTTCCTCGGGAAACTGGACACTGGTGGACGCCGCGCCAACCGGCTCGATCTTGCCGGCTGGATCGTGTCGGAGCAAAACCCGCTGACCGCTCGCGTCATCGCCAATCGGTTCTGGCGTGAATTCTTCGGTACCGGAATCTCCAAGTCGGTGGACGATCTTGGTTCGCAGGGTGAGTGGCCGACGCATCCCGAACTCCTCGAATGGCTGGCATCGGAGTTCAAGCATCCGGAGTGGCGGAGCGAGGGAACGCACGCTTGGGATGTGAAGCACCTGATCCGCACCATCGTGCTCAGCCACACCTACCGGCAATCCTCGCTGCCTACGCCGGAAATTGAATCCAAAGACCCCGAGAACCGGCTCTACGCGCGGCAGTCGCGTTTCCGCGTAGACGCCGAGAATGTGCGCGACACTATGCTGGAGGTTTCGGGCCTGCTGCAGAATCGCTTCGGCGGTCCCAGTGTGAAGCCCTATCAGCCCGACGGATATATGGCGACGCTCAACTTCCCGAAGCGCGAGTACTCGGCGAGTCGCGGCGCGGATCTCTACCGGCGCGGTGTTTACACGTTGTGGCAGCGTACCTTCCTGAATCCCAGCCTGCTTAACTTCGACGCGCCGTCGCGGGAAGAATGCACCGTGAATCGCGTGTTGTCAAATACACCGCTGCAGGCGCTCGACCTCTTGAACGATCCCATCTACGTGGAGGCGGCTCGCGTCTTCGCCGAGAACGCGCTCACCAAAGCCGGTGCGAACTTCGACCGCCAATTGAATTGGATCTTCAACGAAGCGCTGGATCGCGGACCCAGTCCACAGGAGCGTGAGATTCTTGCCGGACTGTATCGGGATAATTTGCAGCGCTTCTCCGCATCGCCGGAAGACGCGAAGAAGTTTGTGAGCGTCGGTGATTCGCCGGTTCCGGACCGTGCGAAGATTCCGCAACTCGCAGCCGTGACCACAGTCACACGCGCGGTTCTCAACTTGCACGAAACCATTACAAGGAACTGAAAATGACCACATACATCCCCGTACGACAGACCCTCGTTTTATGTGTTCTATCGGGCTGCGAAGCAGCATCCGCAGTCTGGCCATTTCAGCCAAACCGTGGCGCAGACCATCGTTTTTTGTGGTCTGCGGGCTGCGAAGCAGCCATTCTTCGAATACCGGAGGCCCATTCATGTCATTGAAGCCTGTGTTAGAACTCAATCGCCGCACCTTTCTGGGGCGTGGCGCGGCAGGCCTCGGCCTCGTCGCACTGAATTCGCTCATCCATCCTCGCGTCCTGCGCGCGGCCGCCGGCGAGTCGCATGGCGCGGTGAATCCTCTCGACTTTCCAGCCAAAGCCAAGCGCGTAATCTTTCTTTACCAGGCCGGCGGCCCGTCGCATCTGGAGACGTTCGACTATAAGCCGAAGCTCGCCGAGCTAAACGGCAAGCCCATGCCCGAGTCCATGACCAAGGGACAGCAGATCGCCCAGCTTCAAGGCAAGCAATTGATCTGCTTTGGTCCGCAGCATGGCTTCAAGACCTTCGGGAAATCCGGACAGCAGATGTGCGAGCTCTTCCCCCACATCGGAAGTGTGGCCGATGACATCTGCATCATCCGCTCCATGTTTACCGAGCAGATCAATCACGATCCGGCGCACATGGTGATGAACACGGGATCGATCCTGTCCGGCCGTCCGAGCATGGGGTCGTGGGTCCTCTATGGACTGGGGTCGGAGTGCGAGGATCTGCCGGGTTTCGTGGTTCTGTTGTCGGCTGGAAGGGGTGGCCAGATGCAGCCGATTGCTGCGCGGCAATGGGCTGCCGGAATACTGCCGAGCAAGTTTCAGGGCGTGAAGTTCAACGCCGCAGGCGATCCCGTGCTGTATATCAACACGCCGCCAGGCATGAGCCGCGAAGCTCAGCGCGGATCCATCGATGCCATCAATCAACTCAATCTGCTGGAGGATAAGACCCTTCACGATCCCGAGATTCAGACCCGCATCGCCCAATACGAGATGGCGTTCAAGATGCAAGCCAGCGTGCCGGGTCTCATGGACATGAGCAAGGAGCCGCAGAGTGCCCTGGATGCATACGGCGCCAAGCCCGGCGATGGCTCGTTCGCGTCGAACTGCCTTCTTGCCCGGCGTCTCGCCGAACGCGGCGTGCGCTTCATTCAGCTTTATCACCGCGACTGGGACCATCATGGCCAAGTGAAACAGGGTATCGCCTACAAGGCGGAAGAGGTCGACCGCCCGACCATGGCGCTGATCAATGACCTCAAGCAGCGAGGCATGCTGGACGATACCCTGGTGATCTTCGGCGGCGAGTTCGGGCGCACGCCGATGTCGCAGGGCGATGGACGCGACCACCACATCAAGGGCTTCACGTACGTGGTTGCAGGCGGCGGCATCAAAGGCGGAATCAGCTATGGCGCGACAGACGAGCTGGGATATGCGGCGGTGGAGAAGCCCGTCAGCGTGCACGATTTCCACGCCACGCTGCTCCACCTGCTGGGCATGGATGCGGAGAAACTGTCGGTGATGTACCAAGGTCTGGACGTGAGGTTGATCGGACCCACCGGCGGCACCGTAGTTCGAGACATCCTGGTCTAGCTCCCCTCTTCCGTGGGGCAGGCCATCGCTGTTTGTGGTCTGCCCACTGTGCAGCCGCCGCACCACATTTGACGTAGTCAACCGTCTGCCACATAATTGAACGTACTCGATATGCAGGAGACGGTTGGAAGGTATCGGATTTTGCGGCCACTGGGCAGGGGCGCCATGGGGCTCGTGTTCCTGGCGGAAGATCCGTCCCTCAACCGGCAGGTCGCAATCAAGATGCTGGACATCCTGGCCGACAGCGAGGGCGACCGGGATTTTCTGCGCAACCGGCTGTTGCGCGACGCGAAAGCCGCGGCAATTCTATCGCACCCCAACATCGTCAGCGTGTTTGACATTGTGGAAGAGGGCAATTCGGTGTACGTGGTGATGGAATACATCGAGGGGGAGAGCCTCGCGTCCTATCTCGATAGCACGCCGGTGCCTGATCCGGCGTTCACGTTGCGACTGCTGCAACAGGTGGCATCCGGCCTGGACTACACCCACACCCGGGGCGTCATCCATCGGGACATCAAGCCAGGGAACATCATGATCGGTACGGGCGGAGTCGTGAAGATCCTCGATTTCGGCATCGCACGTATGAGCGACGTTCGTACCAGCACACCCACGGGCATGGTGATGGGCACGGTAGATTACATGGCTCCGGAGCAGATTAAAGCGGCGCTGATTGACGGCCGCGCGGATCAGTTCTCGCTCGCTGCGGTCGCTTACCGGATGATTTCGGGCAGCACCCTCTTCGGACGGCACACGCTGGCCACCCTGACTTATAAGCTGGTCAACGAATCGCCACCACCCGTGTGCGAAAAGAACGCGTCGATTCCCTTGGCGGTAGATCATGTCTTGTCGACGGCGCTGGCGAAGTTGCCGGCCGACCGCTATCCCACTTGCATCGCCTTTGTGGAAGCGCTCGGGCAGGCGTTCTCAGGTGCGTCGGTGCTCCCGTCCCCGACAGCTACGCTCCCGGCCACACCGCCAGGCGGATCTTCGACGCCTGGTAAGCGATCGAAGGTTGCGGCTGCCCTCGCAGGTGTTGTTCTGCTGGCGGGTGGGGGTGCGGTCGCATTATGGAAATCCTCGTCCAAACCCGCGACTCCACCTGCGCAGCAGAATCCGGCCCCGCCGGCTATTGAAAATGCTCCTGCTGCCGTGGCAGTCGATACGGAGAAGCCGGCAGAGGAGCCGCAGCGTCCGCCCGTCAAGCCGCCAGTCAAACCATCCGTCAAGCCACCGGAGCTGCCCACCGCCAAAGTGTCTGTTCCCGACGCGTCCGTTCACACTCCGCCGGCAGCGAAGCAAGAGAGTGCAGCCGTTGTCACGCCTCCCGTTGCAGTCAAGACACCCGAGCCGCCGGAGCCTGTCATGAACACTCCGGATGCGTTACCGACCCCATTGCCGTCCAGTTCTCCCGCGGCCAAGGAAACCTACATGCATAAAGGGATGGACGCGATGAAGGCGAGAGACTATCCCGAGGCCATTCGGGATTTCAGCAAGGCCGTGGAACTGCATCCGAACCTCATCCAGGCCTACCTCAGCCGCGGCTCGGCGTATCAGGACTCCAAGCAATATGCGCAGGCCATGCAGGATTATTCGAATGCCATCCGGCTGGGCTCGCACGACGCCCATGCTTACGCTAACCGCGCGGTTTGTGAAGTGAGAATGCACGATGATAATCTTGCCTTCACTGACTTCAACCGTGCCCTGGAACTCGAGAGCGAGTTTCCGGCGGCCCTGAACGGGCGCGGCGGAATTCTGTTCCGGCGGCGCAAGTACAAGCTGGCAATCGACGATTTCAGCGCCGCAATCCGCATCAATCCGAAATTTGTGCAGGCCTATCAGAATCGTGCGAATGCACGCAAGGCAACCGGCGATCTGGCCGGCGCCGCGGATGATTATGCGGTAATCCAGCGGCTGCAGCGGAATAAGTGACGGCGCGAGGCATCCTATTCATCCCCCTGCAATACCACTTGCGCGGTACAGACATCTCTAACGTAAATCGTGAAGCTTGGATTTCCGCACCGCGTTTGCGAAGGCGCAGTCTACATCGGGCGTCCGGTCAAAGCTCCTTGCGGAACCTCGCTAGTCAAGAGCGAGGTTCGCAAATTTACGGAGCGGAAGGGGGTGATTCTAAATGATCATCCTGGTGATCGTTGTCCTGGTACTGATCAGGAAGCGACGGACCAAGCTGAAGTTCGAAATTGAACTCTAGCTGAATCCGAGACTAAGCGGTGGTAGCACCCACCGCTCAGTCCACCACCAATGTAACATTTTTCCTCGTCAATCGGAACGCGGGTTAATTGCCAAAGACATGGTGGTAGAACTCGCGAGTGCGAGTACGAATCTCTTTGAGCGTTGATGGCAACGGCCCGTGGAGGCGCTCGGGAGTCCAGCGGCTGACGAGGTCGGCCAGGATGGTGGCCTGGACGGGATTGCTGGGCAGACGGCCCTCAGCATGGCCATTCAGTACGCGCAGCCCGTGATCGACGGCGCGATAAAAGACCGCTGCCTCGAGGAGAAACTCGGCTTCTTCGCGCTCCAGGTGCCCCATCTTCTCGATCACGTCGATACGCTCCGGGGTGTTGAGAACCGGGAAGAACATGCCCGCGCCTTTGAGCCGCAAATACATGAGCACGAAATCGATGTCCCAGTATCCGCCACGGCCGGCTTTCAGAAGATTGTTGGAACCTTGTTCCCGCTCGAGACGCGTGCGCATCTGGGCCAGTTCCGTGCGTGAGCGTCCGCCTTGGCCGTAGCGGCGCCAATCGACCATCTGCAGTTCTTTGAGAAAGTGAGCGCCGCGGTCGACATCGCCGGCGATGGTTCTCGACTTCATGTATGCGATACCTTCCCAGGCTTCGGCGTGACGCGCGAGGTAATCCTTGTAATTGCTCTCCGTCTGCACCAAAGCTCCATCACGGCCATTGGGACGCAAACGGGTGTCGACCGTGAAAATGACCCCGTCACCGGTGTACGCGCTGATTGCGTGGATCATGCGTTCGGCAACGGCTGTCCAGAAGCGCATCTCTTTAACATCCTGATCCGGAATGACGAAGACCAGATCAGCGTCCGAGGCGAGGTCGAATTCTCGCATTCCGAGCCGGCCCAATGCGATGGTCGTCATCTGGCCGGCGGGCCGGTATCCGATGGTTTCCGGCGGCGCAGTTTCGAGAGCTTCCTGGGTTGCGATTCGATATGCCGCGAGAATGACGGATTCGGCGAGTTGCGAGGTCCGCTTGAGGGTCTTAAAGATTGGCACGCGATGGTAGATACTGTCGGCCTGAATGCGTGTCATCTGCTCGCGGAAATACCGGCGCAACCCGGCTCCGTCTTCCGGCGCTACAAAACCGAGACGGCCCTGGCGATCTCCGCAGGCCTGCAGGACTTCGTGCAGCAACTCCGGATAGCGGATCAGTTGATCGGCAAAATAACGGCTGTGATTGAAGACGTCCAGGGTGCAGGCGCGAAGTTCGGGATAGTTTTCGAGAAGATCCAGATACTCGGGGAGCTGAACCAGTTTCTCGATCAGGTATTCGAGGCGGGCGTCATGCGGACCGGTTTGGGCTACCGCCTCGGCAAAGTGCGGCGCGCGGGCCTCCAGATACCGGGCCAGGTGAGGTGAAGGCACAGGTGCGGGAGTACCGAGCGCAGTTTCGGGTGCAACTACCTGGGTATTAATTGGCACGGCACTAGTTGGAACGGGAGCGTGAGCCGGTTGAGTGTCCTCGGGATTCGGCATCGAGTAGTACAACGGACGCTGTGACCGCACTACTCGATCATATAGCTCCCGCACAGCTTCAAGGTGGTTGTGCAGTTCCCGCTGCAGCGATCCCGCAGTCGGCAGAGTGCCGGTCTGTGATTCCGGCATTTTACGCGCCAGCATCTCGATTTCGTCGAGGTTCTGTGGCAGGGTGTGAACCTGCCGGTCCTCGTGGAATTGCAAGCGGTGTTCCAGATTACGCAGGAACTGGTACGCGGCCGCCAGGCGGGAATATTCCGAGTCGGACAACCGGTCCTTGTCGCGCAGACGGAACAGCGCAAACAGCGTTCCGCCGTGGCGCACCCAAGGTTCGCGTCCGCCATGCAGGCGCTGCAGGCACTGAACCAGAAACTCGATGTCGCGAATTCCGCCGCGAGCCAGTTTCACGTCGAGGCCGGAGTGGGCCGAACGTTTCAACTTTTCGTTGATCCGTTCGCGGGCTTCGGAGACCGACTCAACCGCTTTGAAATCGAGCGTGGTGGAGTAGATGAGGGGCTCGACAAACTCGAGGAGACGCGTGCCGGGTCCGGGCTCACCGGCAGCCACGCGTCCCTTGATGAGCATCTGCAGTTCCCAGTCGCGCCCGCGGGTCTGATAATAGTTTTGCGCGCCACCGAGCGAATGGCAGACCTCGCCATAACGGCCGTCGGGCCGAAGCCGCAAATCCACGCGATAGCACATGCCCCCGCCGGTATAGGTGGAGAGCAGTTCAGTGTAGGTGTTGGCGATCTTCTTGAAGAATTCCCGGTTGGTGATGGGGTGGGGGCCGTCGGTTTCGCCTGCGCCGTCGTAGATGAACATCAGGTCGATGTCCGAACTGTAATTTAGCTCGCGGCCGCCAAGCTTGCCGAGGGCAATGACCGAAAACTGCGCCGGCTCACCGTTTACCAGCGGTTCGCCATGAACCGCGGTAAGCGACGCGCGGATGCGCCGGTAGCTCAAATCGAGGATCGCATCAGCGAGATTGGAAAGCTCTTCAGTGACGTCCGAGAGAGTGCCCAATCCCAGGACATCGCGAATCACGATGCGCAAGACCTGCTCCCGGCGGAAGCGGGCGAGTTCCACTGCCGACGGGGCCTGGTCGCTTTCCCAACCAATGAGTTGACGAAGCCGCGTCTCGTACTGTTCCGCCATGAGGACACGATGCATGTCGCCGCCGCGACCCAATTGTTCCAGCCACTGCGGATTCTTGACGACGGCCTCGGAAAGAAAAGCGCTGTAGGAGAAGACGGCCATGAGGTATCTCAGGGTCGTCACCTGGCCCCCTATTCGCAGGAACGCATTGGGATTCTCGCGCCAGAACTGGTCGAGATAGCGGGCTACCGTGTCCGGATCGGGAGCGCTGCCGAGCAGGACTCCAATGCGATGGAGAACCTCGGAAGGTACGCCTTGCAGGCTTTCCAGGCGGGCGCGCGAGCGAGCAGTCCCACGGGATTGGAGGTCAGTGATAAGTCGGGGCATCGTGGACCCGGCACGGTTCCACTTTAAGTATAAGGGTTCGCGGACATCTTTGCTCGACCTGTAACCGAAATTGGCTATAAACCGCCTTGCTGTTGTATCTTAACAATCGCAATGCACGGACGACCGGTGATTCTGGTAGTGGATGACGAAGAGTCGGTGAGGCTGCTCCTGAGCACCCTACTCGAACGGGATTCCTACATCGTCCTGCTGGCAAACGACGGACAACACGCACTGGAAGTGGCCCGCAAACATGGGGGTGAGATCAGCGCGCTCGTCACGGATTACAAAATGCCCGGTCTCGATGGGCTGCAACTGGCCAGAATGCTGGTGGCAGAGCGGCCGGGAATGAGGGTCATGATCATGTCGGGAAGAATATCGCATCCCGAAGCGCTTCAGCGCTGCGGTTTTCCCATGTTGCCCAAGCCGTTCACGATAAACGGTTTTATGACGTCGTTGCATCGGTGCCTGGAAGGTCCGGATAACTCGTGAGTGCTGAGAAAGCTTTCCGTTTAGCGTTGTCGGTTATCCGTTACAGACGCCGCATTACGGACGACGGAAACTGAAACCCGCCGGGCCGTCGTATAATCAATAGTAACGAGACCTATTGTGACGTTCCCTACCTTGCTGCGTTTGTTTGCGCATACCCAGATGCTTCCGATCCTTGAAAGCGGCGAGGAGACCCTCGTCGGCGGCCAAGCCGTTATGGAGGGTGTCATGATGCGGGCGCCCCATAGCTACTGCGTAGCGGTGCGGAAGGCCGATGGTCAAATCGTCATCGACGAGGCGCCAATCCCTCGCATGTCCGAGAAGTATCCGTTGCTCAAACTTCCCATTCTGCGAGGCGTCGGAACCCTGGGACAGGCCATGGGACTCGGGATGCGCGCGCTGAAATTTTCGGCAGATGCGGCAATGGCGGACGAGAATGCCAAGCTGCCGGCGGACAAGCAGAAGGAAGCGAAGCCGCTTCCGCAATGGGCACTATACCTGAACATCGGCGTTTCAGTTGCCTTTTTCCTCTTTCTATATAAATTCGTTCCGCTCTATCTGGCAACCTCTTTGGGCAAGTTTTATCCGGCACTGCAAGGTCACGTTGCTCAGGGGTTTGTTGACGGCATGATTCGCATAACCATCTTCCTGGCCTTCTTGTTCGGAATTTCGCGGGCCAAGGATATCCGGCGCGTCTTCGAATATCACGGCGCGGAGCATAAGGTCGTCTTTAACTTCGAATCCGGCAAACCGGTCACTGTCGAGAATGCACAGAAGTTCGTGACCTTCCATCCGCGCTGCGGCACCAGTTTTCTGCTGGTGGTAATGGTCCTCTCCATGCTGATTTACATCTGGATCCCGTTCGACGGATTTGCGGCCAAGTTCCTGACTCGGATTGCGCTGCTCCCGTTGATTACCGGCTTGAGCTACGAACTGATCCGCTTTGCGGCGAAGCGTCGAGGCTCCTTCCTGGCGCTGCTGACGGCGCCTGGCTTGTGGCTGCAGCGGATTACGACCCAGCCGCCGTCCAATGAACAGGCGGAAGTCGCTATTCGGGCGCTCGACCGGGCCATGACTCTGGAAACCGAGCAGGGCGGTCAGTTGGTGATCGCCTGACCCGCCGTCCACTGGTCAAAACATGCAGTTTCTCTCCCGGCTCGTTCAAACCGAAAAACGCTTCGAAGAATTGACTCAGCAGCTCGCCGATCCTGGGGTCATGAACGATGGCGAACAGTATCGCAAAGCCTCTAAAGCCTATGCTGACCTGGCGGAAGTGGTGGGAAAGTTTCGCGAATGGAAGAAGGCTTCGAGCGAACTGGAGCAGGCTCGCGCGATGGCCAGCGATTCGGATCCCGAGATGCGGGAGATCGCCAGTGAAGAGATCATACGGTTGGAACCGGTCGTGGCCTCGATCGAAGAGCAGCTCAAAATTCTGCTCCTGCCCAAAGATCCTAACGATGACAAGGATGTAGTGCTCGAAATCCGTGCGGGGGCAGGTGGTGACGAAGCCTCGCTGTTTGCAGCCGAGGTTTTTCGTATGTATATGCGCTATGCGGAAACGCGGCACTGGAAGGTGGACATCACCTCTTCCAGCGAATCGTCTGTGGGCGGGCTAAAGGAAGTCATTGCCATTGTCAGCGGCGAAAGGGTATACAGCAAGCTGAAGTACGAGAGCGGCGTGCACCGGGTGCAGCGTGTTCCGGCGACCGAACAGCAAGGCCGCGTGCATACCTCGGCGATTACGGTTGCGGTGCTGCCCGAAGCGGACGAAGTCGAAGTGAAGATCGAAGATAAAGACATCCGCATCGATACGTTCTGTTCCTCGGGTCCCGGCGGGCAGTCGGTCAATACGACTTATTCGGCGGTGCGCCTGACCCACATTCCGACCGGATTGGTGGTGTCCTGCCAGGACGAGAAGTCGCAGATCAAGAATCGCCAGAAGGGCATGCGGGTGCTGCGCTCCCGTCTGTACGAACTGGAACTGGAGAAGCAGCAAGCGGCTCTCGGCGCCGAACGCCGCAGCATGGTCGGCACCGGCGATCGCAGCGAGAAGATTCGCACTTACAATTTCCCCCAGAACAGGCTGACCGATCACCGGATTGGCTTGACCCTGCATCAGCTCGATCAGGTCATGGAGGGTAAGATCGAACCCATCCTTGACGCGGTGAACCAACACTTCCAAACTGAGAAGATGAAGCAGGAGAGCGCCGCGTGAGTACGTATACTGATCTCCCGATAACCGTCAAGGCTCTCGAGGGAGCGCCGGACGACGGGAATCGCTATGAAGTTATCGAGGGAGAACTGTACGTGTCAACCGCACCGGGCATACCGCATCAAACCGTTCTTGGCAATCTTTACATAGCGCTCGGCAATTATCTTAAGATCCATCGGCTTGGACGTGTTTTTCTCGGGATCGGAATCGTCTTCGACGACTTTAACGGCGTGATTCCCGATCTCCTCTTCGTCAGCACAGAACGGTTGAACCGCATTCGTTCCGGCGACCGCCTCAAAGCTGCCCCGGAAATTGTCATCGAAATTCTGTCGCCTGGCTCGTCGAACATGGACCGTGACCGCGTCGTAAAACGCCGCCTCTACTCCATCCGCGGAGTCAGCGAGTATTGGATCGTAGACCCCGAAACCCATACCATCGAAGTCAGTCGCAAACGCAAGGAAGGCGGACTGGAACCGGCGGTCGTGCTGACTTCCGAAGACGACCTCACTTGCTCCGTCCTGCCCGAATTCCGCGTGCCCGTCGCGCAGATATTCGAGTAGTCGCCCTTTTCCGTATTCGATTTCACTTCGACCGCACTGACGTTTGGGCGTACACCAAAGATGGTAGCAAACGTGCTTCCGCTATAGCGACCGTCTCGTTTATCGGTACGATGAATAATTCTTTATACAAAAGTACAACTATTCATGGTATTTCTGAATCAGTGTTGTAGTCGCCATACGTCTTAGTTAGCGAGGGAACCAGATGGGGGAAGCGATTTACGTCGATGTTCCTGGCGTCGGTACTCATGAACTGCCGCCATTGCTGGTAAGAGGCGTGCCGCAAGGCACACCGCCGCGAGAGCAGGTGGTCGAACTCGCAACGGGGATTGTGGACTCCGAGGACATGCTGGCTGAAGATCTGTCAGCAGAGTCGGCAGAGGAGTGCAAGCTCAATCTGGCGATTCACCTCGCTGACCAATATTTCCGATTAGTGTCACACTGGCAATGGGGGGACTCCATCCTGGAATGGATCCGCCAATGCGAAATCACTTTTGAAACCCACGACAATCTCCGTGGCTTGCTGAGAAAAGATCTGTGGCCGCATGCGGGAAGAAGCAGTTTTGTCGACCTTCTTGTCGAGAAACAACTCATGGAGAGGGCCATCGAGACGAAAGGCGTAGGGCTTGAGAAGGCTGTCGGCATGCGGCTGACGTTCCGCCAGCCGCCGCCCATCGACTGTTTCTCGAACCAGTTCCTGTTCTACCTGAACTCGCCGCTGGCAGACACCGCTTACCATACCTGGTCGCACATCGGCGCGCGTGCCGCAGCCCACTTCCCGCCCAGCCGGTTTCATTTCGAGATCCACGAGCTGGAGTCGATCCAGTAAGGTTCGCGTGTATTCGCGGGCCAATGTTTCTACTTCAGAAATCCGCTGGCGCCGGTGGACTTTGAGCTGATCTCGTCATTCGACAGATCATCGAGCGCCAGGATCTTACGCACCTCCCGCCGGAAGCGCAATTGGACCTCCTCCGGAATGAGCACCTTCTGATACTGTTGCTGCGGTTTGTCGGCCCGGCAATAGAATGCGTGCAATGCGCGGCGCGGCGCGGCGGTACGATTTTCGGTCCCACCGTGCCACATGTGCGCGTTCATGACCACTACGGCGCCTGCGCGAGCCGTCACCAGCACCTCCTCCGGATGCGCCGCCAGGGGATCTTCCAGCGTCTCGACCGGATTGAGACGCCAATCCTGCGAGCCCGGAATGCAGCGTGTCGCACCGTTCTCAGGCGTAAAATCGTCGAGCAGCCAGATTGTATTGCAAACCCAGTAGCCGCGTTCGTCGGGAATCGCTCCAGCATCGATATGCAGCGGCTGACGGCAGTTTTCGTAAGGATTGGCCGAGCGCGCGTTCAGGCTGCTGAGCTTGAAATCCGGACCGAGCACGCACTCCACGCGCTTCAGAATGGCGGAGTCCGCAACCAGATCCTCAAACTCCTCACCTTTCGCAACCAGATTTGCGAGCCGTCGCACATGGTCCTCGTGCCGAAACTCATGACCGGCGCTTTCGCCTTCCTGGGCGTAGACCCGTTCCACCCGATCGCGCAGCCGTTGCAAGCGGTCCGGCGTGATGAAGTCGTCGAGAACTACATAACCGCGTTCCCGAAGTTGGCGGGATTCTGATGCGGGGATCATGCGCTCGGCCGGTCCTGCGGCGAGATTCCGTTCGGATCGTTGGCCACCGCTCCCGGAGGCAAAGGTACTGGACCCTTGAGCAGAGGATCATTTGTGGATTTCATCCACACGTCCAGACGGCCGCGCAAATCGTTGAGCGTCGATTTTAAAGTCGCGTCGCCCGCCAGGTTATTATGTTCCAGCGGATCGAACACCAGATCGTAGAGCCGTTCCTCCACTACGGGTTGATTCTTCCAATCGTAGGAGAGCCACAGTGATTTACTGGGACCGTCGTCGCAATTCGGCAGCACCGGCGTCCTCCGCGCGCCGAAGTGGCGGATATATTTGTGGCGGTGTGTCCGGATGGCGCGCTTGGGCTCGTAAGCGGCGTGGTAGGTAACTTCGGCGAAGACCTGATCGTTGATCTCTTTGGCTTCCCCGCGGATGACCGGCATCATCGATTTGCCAGTCAGCCATCGAGGCCGTTCCAGATTCAGCAGTTCGCAGATCGTGGGATATATGTCAAGTTGCGAGATCATCGCATCGCAGACTTTGCCTCCGCTGAATCCCGCCGGACCCCGCATCATCAGCATGACCCCCCAACCCTGGTCGGTAAGGTTGCACTTCATCGCAGGGAAAGCGATGCCATGGTCCGTAGTGGAGATCACCAGCGTGTTGCGATCGAGTCCGCTGGCGGCAAGTTGAGTGAGCACGGCGCCGGCGGCGTTGTCCATGATCCGCGCCGTGGCCTTGAAGGATGCGAAGTCGAGGCGCGTCTCCGGCGTATCCGGGACAGTTGGCGGAGGCATGGAGTAACGCACATCTTCCTGAGGGCCGGGTGGGGCGTAGACACGATGGGTTTCCTGGAATCCGATCTCGATGTAGAAGGGTTGTTTGGGAGCGTTCTTCAGGAAGTTCACTGCAGCGGGCGCAACATAGGCGCAGTGGGTATCCTTCACCGGGATGATTTCGTCATAACCAATCCATTTGGGATCGCCTGCGACGTGCTGGACGCCGCATAGCGCCGAATAGTAGCCCCTGGGCCGAAGCGTGTGCAGCAGGTGTTGATTGTAATCGTAGAGTTTGAAGCCGCGATGTGCGAGTCCCAGCATGCCGCTGGTATGGGCAGGTTGTCCGGTCAACAGGGCGGCACGACTCGGCGAACAGGTTGGCGCACCGCTGAACGCATTGCGGAAGAGTATGCTTTCCGACGCCAGTTTCTGCAGGTTGGGAGTCGGCACAGCGTGACCGTATGGCTGGATATAGCGCCCGGTGTCGTGCGAATGCAAATAGACGATATTGAAGGGTTGGCGCGAGCTTTGCATGAGCAGCGGCGCCGCCATATTTCCGATAAAATTTCGCCGGTCCATGAGTTCCACGATTAGCTTATCGCGTTTCGCGATCTACGCGGCCTCGGCGTAATCCCAGTTCTCCCGCAGCCCCGTCGGCCACCAGCGGTTCCTGACCGGGGCTGCGATCGCGTGAATCTCCGCCAGCAAGTCCGCCGGCGGGCGACACTTGATTGATGCGATATTGCGCTCCACGTGCTGCACCGTCGACATCCCCACGAGCGTCGTCGCGGCATAGGGATGATCGAGACAGAATCGCAGCGCCACATCGCCCACCTTCAGTCCGCGTGCTTCACACGCCGCCACGATTCTGGAGCCGGACTCGAGCACCTCAATCGGCGCCGGATGCCACGAGGGAGCGCCGCGTTCCGTCAGAACTCCCATATGCAAAGGCGACGCGTTGATCAGTCCCATGTTCCGCTCCTTCGCGAAACAGGTCAGTAAGTTATCCAGGTCGTTGAACAGGAGGTTATAGCGGCAGTATGAGAGGAACGTGTCCACCGGCGCTCGTTCCGCGACCCAACGCATAACCTTCAACTGCAACCCCGTAATGCCGATGAATCGGGCTTTCCCCTGTTTTTGTATGTCGCGCATCGCCGGGATAGCCTCCTCGACGATTTGCCTGGCATCGACGAATTCTATATCGTGCGCCTGCCACAGGTCCACGTAGTCGGTACGCAACCGCCTCAACGATTCGTCGATCGAAGCCTTCAGCCGCGCCGCCGAAAAATCGAACCGGTCAGTATCGTAGCGTCCGCACTTGGTCGCCAGGTATACCTGCTGCCGTCTCCCTTCTAAAGCCACGCCCAGGCGCTCTTCGGCCAGCGTCCGGCCGTAGTACGGCGAGACGTCGAAAAAGTTGATCCCTTGGTCGATCGCGGCGTGCACCGCCCGCACGCCTTCCGCAGGATCCGTCTCCCGAAACTCATTTCCCAGCGGCGAGGCGCCGAATCCAATTTCCGAAACCATCAATCCCGTAGCGCCGAGCACTCTCTTCTGCAAGTTTCCTCCCCAGGGTCGAAAGTACATGTTTACCACGCGGGGCGTTTGGGGCTTCCCTGTCGAACCCGCGGCGGTCGCTTACCCGCGGCGGACGGCCTCGTCCGCAGTCGCGGCTCCAAGAACCGGTTCGCGCGTGCTACCCTTTGATCGATGAAAAACTTTACGGATCTTACTGGCCGCGTCGCGGTCGTTGTCGGAGCAACATCGGGACTCGGTCGCGCGATCGCGATCGGTCTGGCAGAGGCAGGCGCCGATGTTGTTCCCACTGGTCGCCGTGAACAGCATGTCGATGAGGTCTGCACTGAAATCGAAAAGACCGGCCGCAAAACCTTGCGTTATGCCAGCAACGCATCCAAAAGGGAGTCCATCGAAGGGCTGCGCGATGCGGTCGTCAAAGAATTCGGACATGTCGATGTGTTGGTGAATGCCGCCGGGCGCATCTTCCGCAAACCCACAGTCAAGATTGAAGAGGCCGAATGGGCCGACTTGATGGACACCAACCTCACCGGCGTTCTGCGAGCTTGTCAGGCCTTCTATGAGCCCCTGGCGGCAAGCCAGCGCGGGCGCATCATCAATATCGCGTCGCTCACTTCGTATGTTGCATTTCTGGAAGTGACCGCCTATGGATGTTCCAAGTCGGCCGTCCTCGGTTTGACGCGCCAACTCGCCGTCGAGTGGGCCAAGCAGGGTATCTGTGTGAACGCCATTGCTCCCGGCGTGTTCCGCACCGACATTAATGCCAAGCTTCTCGATGGCACCGGGCGCGGCCACGAACTGCGCATGCGGACGCCCATGGACCGCTTCGGCAAAGCGGAAGAGTTGATCGGCCTGGCCGTGCTGTTGTCCTCCGATGCGGCCAGTTTCATCACCGGACAATGCGTGGCAGTCGACGGAGGCTTCCTCTGCTCGGGGGTGAACCAGTAGCCGCGATGCCTGCAGAACCACCCGCTGCCGGATTTCGCACCGAACGGGACAGTATGGGCGAGATGCCCGTTCCCGCGGATGCTCTCTATGGTCCGCAGACGGCGCGAGCAGTCCAGAACTTCCCCGTCAGCGGGTTGAGATTCCAGCGCCCGTTCATTCGTGCCCTGGCGTTGATCAAGGCTTGCGCCGCGAAGGTCAACGGCGAGCATGGCTGGCTCGATTCCGCAAAGGCGGCTCGCATCGCACTTGCGGCTGACCAGATCGCCGAAGGCCAATACGATTCCCAATTCGTCGTCGATGTGTTCCAGACCGGTAGCGGTACGTCGACCAATATGAATATGAACGAGGTGATCGGACACCTCGCCGGAGCGCATCCCAATGACGATGTGAATCGCGGGATGTCCAGCAACGATGCCATCCCGTCGGCAATTCACATCGCGGCCGCCCAGTGCGTACTGGAAAGGCTGTTGCCGGCTATGCGAAATCTGCAGAGTGAATTAGCCCTCAAAGCGGACGAGTTCAGTGACGTGATAAAAACGGGTCGCACGCATTTGCAGGACGCGGTGCCGATGCGCATGGGTCAGGAGTTCAGCGGCTACGCGCGTCAACTCGAGATGGCCGTCTCGCGAATCGAAGCTGCGATGGTGGGAATCTATGAGCTCCCGCTCGGCGGCACGGCCGTGGGTACCGGCTTAAATGCACCCGAAGGATTCGCTCAGGCCGTGATTGCCGAAATTGCGCAGCGCACCCGGCTTCCATTCCGTGAAGCCGCGAATCACTTTGAAGCCCAGGCCTCCAAGGATGCCGTCGTGTTCTTGAGCGCAGCGCTACGCAATTACGCGATCGCCCTCACCAAGATCGCCAACGACATCCGCTGGCTCGGATCGGGACCTCGCTGCGGCTTGGGCGAACTGAAGATTCCCGAAGTGCAGCCCGGATCGAGTATCATGCCGGGGAAGGTGAATCCCGTCATCGCGGAAAGCGTGCTGATGGTTTGTGCGCAGGTGATCGGATACGATGCCACCATCGCGTGGTGCGGGGCCGCGGGGAACTTCGAGTTGAACGTGATGATGCCGGTCATGGCGTTCGATCTGGTCGAGTCCTTTGAACTCCTGGCCGCGGCCAGCGAGAACTTTGCCGCGCGGTTGATCCGCGGACTCGACGCGGATCGCGGCCGCACAGCCGCTCTCGTGGAACAATCCCTCGCCATGGGAACCTCGCTGGCTCCCGAAATCGGCTACGATCGCGCCGCCGAATTGGTCAAAGAAGCCCACCGCACAGGGCGCACTGTCCGCGAAGTTGCTTTAGAAAAAAGCGGACTCGCCGCCGACATACTGGAGCAGTTGCTCGATCCCGCCCGTCAGGCGGGACAATAACGGATATTGAGACAGACGATCCGTAGATTCACTGGCCGCGATTCCGCATTGCGCGAGATTCTGCACGTTCTTGCGATCTGGATCAAGGGCCGGTTCGTGATCTGGCTGAGCGTGACGGGTCTCTACCTCGCGGGTTTCGCCGCCGCCCGTACGCCGCTGTGGCCGCTACTGGCGCTCCTCTGCGGTTTGGTTGAAGCGTTCCCTCACTTGGGCATGATTTTCTCGCTCGCGCTGGTCCTCGCGTTTTCGGTCATCGGTAGCGGCGGTGAAACGCCGGTGATACTGGCGGCCCTGGCCGTCTGGCTGCTGGTCCAGGTCGCGGAGATCTTTCTGATCGCCCCGCGTGTCCTGGGACGGAAGCTCGGCTTGAGTCCGTGGTTGGTGCTCCTGGGAGGAATCCTGGGAGCGCTCATCGCCGGTCCGATAGGGGTTCTCGTGGCCACGCCGGTGATGGCTGCGGGTACAGTCATCTGGCGGCGCATCCGGCGATAGCAACCGGTATCGCGACGGCGTCCCTTACGGCTTTTGGGGAACGGCGGCTTTATCCGCCGGATCGGCTTCCTTTTGTTGGTCGGCCGCATCCGGCCGAAATCGGAGCCGAATAACAGGCTTCGCGCTGGCGAGTTCCACGTAAGCCTGGACGACCTTATCCCTTTGCGCAGGATCTTGAATCAAATATTTGTGCACACCCTGCGCAGAGGGCTTGAACACGGTACGACCATCGTCGCGCAGGCTGATGGTGCCCGGTTCGGACAACTTGAAGTAACCTTCCTTCGGCCGCCCGGCATACAGTGCTGCCGACATAGCCCACGGTGCGGTGTCGTAAGGCATCGGGTGCCACGCACGATAGGCGTCGGCGACCGGGTTATCCGGCGTGTTAGTCGCGAACTCCTTATCGATACAGGAACCGGGAAATTGGAGCGCTGCACCCACCTCGCGGCCCGAGGCGACGATCGGAGTCGGCCATTCCGCAAAGAGTTTTTTTGCGGCCGGGAGGTCCGCCTGGAAATGGGCCGTGGCGGGGCCGTCCGGAAACGCACCTCCCGCCACTACCAGATACTTGATCTTGGCCACGATCAGATCTTTTGTGCCGCGGAAATCGAGAGCCGCGGCCAGATTTGTCGCCGGACCCGCGAGCACGCAAAAAGCGTTCTGATCGTTCTGCGCCAGCAGGTAATTCCGGAACAGAGTGTCGGGATCGGCGGTATCGATCACGCTCTTGACCTGGTTTGTGTACACCGCGGTGCCGTCCGGCTTCTTTCTCTCAAATGGCGCGATGAAAGCCTTCGGCGTCTCACCGGGCTGGCCGGTGGTGATCATGCCGATAGGCACTACCTGGGCGAAATTCCTCCCGGGACCGTGATAGAAACGCTCTACCGCATCCACGAATCCGACCGTCGCTAGGTTCGGGCGGCTGCAGGAAATCATCGCCATCCGGCAATCGTTCTTTCCCTGCAAGCCATACAGCACGGACACCGCGAGAACGCTGTCGATGCTGGAAAAGTCGGAGTCGTAAAACGCTCCGGCCGACGGTTTGCCCCTGCCGAACTGCATACTATGTCAGGTCCAGTCCTTGAAGCCTTCCCGTAGAATCGCCGAAGTTCTCGACGTGCACGCCCATCCGGTCCATCATGGTGAGGAACAGGTTGCACATCGGCGTCTCTTTGCGCGCGACGATGCGGCGGCCGGTCTTGATATAGTTTCCGCCTCTGCCCGCGATGATGGTCGGCAAGTCCTCGTGCAGGTGCGCGTTGCCATCGGACAGGCCGGCGCCATACACGATCATGGAATTGTCGAGCAGCGTGCGGTCGCCTTCTTTAGTGGCTTTCATCTTCTCGACGAAACCGGCGAACTGCTGCACATGATACTCGTTGATCTTGCGAACCTTTTCCATCAGTGCGGGCTGATTCCGGTGGTGGGTGAGCGGATGGTGGCCGTCCGGGATATCCAGTTCGCGATAAGGACGGGAACTGCCCTCTCGCGTCATCAGGAATGTCACGATGCGCGTCTGGTCGGCCTGGAATGCGATGGTGATCATGTTGGACATCATCCGGAAGTGCTCGCTGAAATCCGCCGGGATCCCGTACGGCTTGTCCATATGCGGATCGACCTGCTTATTGTCCTGTTCGGCGCGTTCGATTTGGCGCTCGACTTCCCGGATCGACGAGAGGTATTCGTCCAGCTTCCGGCGGTCCGTCGGCCCGAGGTTGGATTCCAGTTTGTGCGTGTCGTCGGTGACGAAATCGAGAATGCTGCGGCGATACCGGGTCTGCCGGGCGCGTTCCTCCGGAGTCATAGGCTGGCCCTTACCGAACATGCGTTCGAAGAGAGCGCGGGGATCGAGCACCGGAGGCAGCGGCTGGGTTTCACTGCGCCACGCCAGGTTGTTGGTATAAGCGCACGAGTAACCGGAGTCGCAATCGCCGGCTTGCCGCGCGTCTTCCATGCCGAGTTCGAGCGACGGGAAGCGGGTTTCCTTGCCCACCTGGTTGGCGACGATCTGGTCGAAAGAGATGCCGTTCTTAATCTCGATCAGCGACTTCTTCACCTGTACGCCAGTCAGATACGATCCACAGCACCGGCCATGATCGCCGGCCCCGTCGAGCAGGGCGCGGCCGGTGTTGTGTGTGAGGTTGCCCAACTGGATGATGTCGTCCTTGAAAGGTTCGAGCGGCTTCAACGAACGGGGCAGCGCCTGGAATTTGCCTTCATACTCCGGGTTCCACCCATCCATGATTATGCCGTTCGGCACATAGAAGAACGCCATGCGCACCGGGGCTTTGCCCGGGATGGTGCTGGAGGCGAGCGCCGGTGCCATCGCATCGAGAAACGGAAGGCCAATCGCCGTCCCCATGCCTCGCAGAAACGTGCGTCTCGGTAGTGTCTTGCGGGTGATCATTTCTGTGCCAACTCCTTCTTGTCGATCTCTTCGCCTCGTCGCGACTGGAACGGCAGGCTGCGCACGACCTCGTAAATCAAAGTTTGAAAACGATAGTCATCGGCGGCCAGCTTGCGGTTGATCTGGTCGATCGTCCGGTTATCGTAAGTCTGCATGCCCCGTCCCAGTGCATATGTCATGATCTTCTCGGTAAGGCACCGCGAAATCTGCGGCATACTGGCGAGCAAGACACCCCGCATCTCCGCCGCGGTCTGGAACGACTTCCCATTGGGCATCGTGCCGGCTACGTCAATGGGGAATTTCCCGTCCATGGTGCGCCACTTGCCGATGGTGTCGTAATTCTCCAGGCCGAAACCGAGTACGTCCATCTTGCTGTGGCACGAGGCGCAAACCGGGTTGCTGCGATGCGCTTCCAGTTGCTTCCGGAGCGACACTTCCGCACCGACTTTCGAATCGTCCAAAGGCGGCACGTCGGGCGGCGGAGGAGGCGGCGGTGTTCCCAGAATGTTGTTGAGGATGTACTTCCCGCGGATCGTTGGCGAAGTGCGGCTGGGATAGCTGGAAACGGCCAGGACGCTGCCGTGTGTGAGAACGCCGCCGCGCTCGTCGGTGGTCAATTCCACTCTGCGGAAATCGGGGCCCTTTACGCCGTCGATGCCGTAAAACTTCGCCAGGTCTTCATTCAGAAACGTGTACTTCGCATCGATGAATTCGGAGATCGGCCGGTTCTCGCTCAGCACATGCTGGAAGAACATGCTGGTTTCGGTCCGCATGGCTTCCTTCAGTTCCGGGGTCCAGGCCGGGAACTTATCCGGGTCCGGTCTCATCGAATCGAGATTCCGGATTTCCAGCCATTGCCCGGCGAAGTTTTCGGCGAAGGCGGCAGCCTTCCTGTCGGTCATCATGCGCTTGACCTGCGCATCGAGCACGGCAGGAGTCGCCAATTTTCCGGCTTCGGCGGCGTTGAGCAGTTCGTCGTCCGGCATGGAACTCCACAGGAAGTAGCTGAGCCGCGAGGCCAATTCGACGTCGGAAATGCGGTGCGCCTTCTCGGGATCGGTCGGATCGGAATCGCGCTCGACGCGGAACAGGAATTCCGGCGAGACCAGCATGGCTTCGAGCGCAAGCTGGATGCCCTGTTCAGTCGACTGACCCTGCGCCTTTGCCATGGCGACGAACTTCATCAGGCCGGCGACCTCCGCCCTGGTGACCGGACGCCGGTAGGCGTGATGCGCCAGATTGGCGACGATCTTCTCGACGCAAGCTTCGCCGGTGTTGGCATCGCAGATGAGGATTTTCTTCCGGCTGGCCTTTTCAACCTTGGCTGGATAAGGACCGACAAACGTTATCGCTCCGATGTATTTATTCTTCTTGTCGCTGTAGGCGATCTTCGGATCGGTAATGGTCTTGATGAAATCGTCGTTGATAAAAGCAGCGCGGAACACATGGTCGCCTTCGGGGAGATAAACGCGGATTTCGGCGTCCGAAAATGGATTGAAGTAAACCAGCTTCGAAGGCTTGGTCTCGACCTCGATAGTCTCGAGCAGTTGGCCGTCCATCCAGAAACCCATCTTTACGGGCTTGGCATCGGCCGCTCGTGCTCCAGGGAATCCGAAGCGCACGGTGTATTCGCCGTCGAAGTCGATGCGTTGGCTGGCCTCGACGGTGCTGAAGTCCAGGCGACGCAGAGTCTTGGTTGTCTTCAGGTCGCAGATCACCTCGAGGGGCTTCTTGGGAAGTGGATCGGCGCCCATGGCTCGGGAGGCGATGGTTTCCGCCGCGTTAAGGTACTTCTCCATGAGGACGGGCGAAATGGTCAGGATATCGCCGATGTTGTCGAAGCCGTAGCCCGAGTCGTCGGTGGGAAAATCTTTGTCGGCCCGGAAGTCGACGGCCAGAAGGTCGCGGACGGTGTTGCGGTACTCGTTGCGGTTCAGACGGTGGGCCGTAACGCGGCCGGGATCGGGTTTGATGGAGGCATCGGCCTTATCGAACTGACCTTGAATGAAGTTCACCAACTCGCTGATCTTGGCCTGCGGCGGCCTCGGCACGCCTTTCGGTGGCATCTCTCCGGAAGAAATTTTCTGTAGGATCTTGTCCCACGACGGACGGTCGTCCATCACCGTGGTCGGGTCCATGTAAGGCAGAAGGTTTACGCCGCCGGACGAGATCGTCGCGTTGTGGCACGCTGAGCAGGTGTTCTTCAGGATGGGCTTGACGTGAGCATCGAAGCCTGGCCCATCGACTACCGGTGGCTTGGCAGCGGCCCCCAGAAGGCTCACCGCCGTCATAATAGCGGTGGCGCAGAGATTCAGTGTCGGTAGGGCTAAAGGCCTCGGGTTGCGCTGCATGCGGCTTTTCTTAATGGCGAAACTCGCCCATTTTTAGTTACTGGATTGATTATATGTGTTTCGAGGGGCGAAAAAAGGGCACCGATTCCCTTGATGCCTGGCTGGCTGGCGAGCCTGACTTCAGTTACGGTTGAAGACTCATTTACGATTGAAAGACTTTGAGAGAGTTTATCACCGACCCATTTCGCGGTCACACTTCTTTCGATGGAAAGGACTAGAATAAGTACGACAACGTACGCCAGCGCGAAAGCTTGGATCATCCCTACCCATAGAGGGGTGACTTCATGCTCCAAGAGATGTTAAGTTCTCCTTAGCTGCACTTAGTTATGAAAGTTTTCACCTCCATCCTGATCGGTGCCGCATTGTGGGCGGGAACTGCCGAACTGCCGGTCGCTCCGCTGGGCACTTATAAGCCGCTGGAGCGCAAGTATTGGGCGTTTCAACCCCGGAAGGATGTCGCACCGCCGTCTTTCACTGTTCCCGCCGACCGGGCCTGGGTCAGGACGCCGGTCGATGCATTTATTCTGGATGGGCTCAAGAAGGCCGGACTGAGGCCCGCGCCGCGAGCAGATCGCATCACCCTGATCCGGCGCGTCACCTACGATCTCACCGGTGTGCCGCCCACACCTGAAGAGGTAGACGCTTTCGTTCATGACACCTCCCGGAACGCCTGGGCCAAGGTGGTGGACCGCCTGCTCGATTCCCCGCACTATGGTGAACAATGGGGAAGGCATTGGCTGGATGTTGTCCGCTTCGCCGAATCAGATGGCTACGAGTACGACACCCATCGTCCGGACGCCTATCGTTATCGCGACTATGTGATCCGCAGCTTCAATCAGGACAAGGCATACAACGAATTCGTGAAAGAGCAACTGGCCGGTGACGAAGTGGATCCCGGGAACGATGAGTATCTGATCGCCAGTGGCTTTAACCGCATGGGACCTCTCCGTAAGAACGCCGGCAATCAAAAGGTAGCCAGTTCACGCAATGAAGTTTTGGTGGAGATGACGAACATAGTCGGCGCCGCATTTCTCGGCGTCACCGTGGGCTGCGCGCGCTGCCACGATCATAAATTCGACCCCTTCCGGCAATCCGATTACTACCGCATTATGGGCTACTTCGCGCAAACCCAGCCCAAGGACCTGGTGCAGGCGACCAAAGAAGAACAGGAGGCCTGGAAGAAGCAGGCCGCGCCGGTGCAGACCAAGATCACGCAGCTGAACTACAAAATGCGCAAGGCCCCCGAGGGCGAGAAGAACGGGATTGCCATGCAGATCGATGACCTGGAAGACCAACTGCCTGCGCCCTTGCCCTCGATTTACACGGTCACGGACGATCTCAAGGAAACCTCGCCGGTCGAGGTCCTGTTTCACGGCGACTATCTGCAGCCGACAGCCAAAGTGGGCGCGCGTCCGCTCGGCATCCTGTT
Organism: Terriglobia bacterium; assembly: GCA_963747535.1. Lineage (GTDB taxonomy): Bacteria > Acidobacteriota > Terriglobia > Bryobacterales > Bryobacteraceae > CAVVFX01. The sequence continues at coordinate 461,959 of CAVVFX010000017.1, read as the reverse complement.
GCCGGAAGGCGTACCGGAAGAACCTGTCACCATTTCGTCGCCCCGCCTCAAACTGGCCAACTGGATCGTCGACGACGCCAATCCTCTCACGGCGCGCGTGATGGCCAACCGGATCTGGCAATATCATTTCGGCCGCGGAATCGTCTCCACTCCCAATGATTTCGGCAGAATGGGCAGCCGGCCGTCGAATCCTGATTTGCTCGATTATCTCGCCGGCCAGTACGTTGCGAACGGCTGGCATATGAAGCCGCTGCATCGCATGATCCTGCTGTCGAGCGCCTATCAGCAATCCAGCGATTCACCGATTGAAAAAATCGCCATGGACAAGGATTCGGAAAACGCTTTGTTGTGGAAGTTCTCCCGGCGACGCCTGGAGGCCGAAGAGATTCGCGATTCCATGCTGGCGATTGCGGGTCGTCTCAACCTGAAGGAAGGCGGCCCCAGCGTACTGGTTCCAATCGATCCGGACCTGGTGAAGATGCTGAAGCGGCCGCAATATTGGGTGGCTACGCGTGACAAGACCGAGTACGACCGCCGAACCATTTACATGATTTACAAGCGCAACCTGCAGCTTCCTTTTATGGGTGTCTTCGATGCTCCCGATGCGCTCCTCTCGTGCCCGAGACGGGAACAGTCCACCCACGCGCCGCAAGCTCTCGAGATGTTGAACGGCGCACTGTCCAACCAGATGGCGGACGACTTCGCTGACAGGCTGCGGAAGGAAGCTTCCACCAATGCTGCCAGGATCGATCGTGCGTGGCGGCTGGCGGTGGGCCGCCTGCCTACACCCAAAGAGAAGGCCCTGGCGCTGCAGTACCTCTCCACCAACCCGGATGAGCGCGTTACCCTAAAGGAACTGGCGCTCGATGTCTTTAATCTGAACGCATTTATGTACGTGAACTGAAATGCCCGAACACATTCGATATAACCGCAATCGCCGCGAGTTCCTCACCAACTGCTTCTGCGGAGTAGGCTCGCTCGCATTCGCCTCGATGATGGCGCAGGACCACGCGCGCGCGGCCTCCATCAATCCGCTTGCCCCCAAGCCACCCAGTAATCCGGATCACGCGCCCGCGAAATCGGTGATCTTTCTTTTTATGGCCGGAGGCCCGTCGCACCTGGAAACTTTCGACCCCAAGCCGTTGTTGAACAAACTCGACGGACAGGTGCGTCCGGCAGAGTTCGGCGATGTGCAGTATCAGAACGTCAATTCGGCGTCCCGCATCCTGGGCACCAAGCGGACGTTCAAGAAATACGGTGAGTCGGGTATTGAGGTCTCGGACCTGTTTCCTCATCAGGCTGAAATCGTAGACGACCTCTGCGTGGTACGCTCCATGCACGGCGACATGGTGGTGCACTCCGCGGCTCAGTATCAAATGATGACCGGACGCATCATTCCCGGCTTTCCCTCTATGGGCAGTTGGGTGGTTTACGGCCTGGGCTCGGAGGCGGAAGCGCTTCCGGCGTATGTCGTCATGCCCGACTCGCATGGCGCCCAGGAAGCCGGCGTACCCATGTACACCAATGGGTTCCTGCCGTCGGTGTACCAGCCGACCATGTTCCGTCCCGGCAACAAGCCAGTGCTCAACCTGGATCTGCCCAAAGGCGTAACTCTCGATCAGCGTCGTAAGACCATCAAGCTCCTGCAGAGTTTGAATGAGACCAATCATGGTGAAGATCCGGAGTTTTCCGCGCGCATGTCGGCTTACGACACCGCCTTCAAGATGCAGACTGAGGCTCCGGAAGTCTTCGACCTCAGCAAAGAGCCGAAGGAAACACTGGATCTGTACGGTGTTGGCAATCCGCTGACCGACGACTACGGACGGCGCTGTTTGATGGCTCGGCGCATGGTGGAAAAAGGGGTCCGGTTCGTTTGCGTGGTATCCGGCGGCGGCGGACCGGAAGCGGAATGGGACGCGCATAACGACATCGAGGAAAATCATCTGCGCATGGCGAGTTGGACCGACCAGCCGGTGGCCGCTCTTATCAAGGATTTGAAGCGCCGAGGCTTGCTGGATTCGACTATCGTCCTTTGGGGCGGAGAGTTCGGCCGGTCACCGGAATGCGAGAGGAGCAAGGGACGCGATCACCACAACACCGGCTTCTCGATGTGGGTCGCCGGGGGCGGATTCAAGGGCGGCACAGTCTATGGGGCTACCGACGCCATCGGGCTAAAAGCGGTCGAGAATCCCGTCCATTTCCGCGATTTGCACACCACCATTCTGTATCAGCTGGGACTCGACCAGGATGCGCTCAGCTACATGCATCTTGGCCGCAAAGAACGCCTCACCGAGGTTCGCGGGGAAATCGTGAAGGGGATCATCGCGTAGATATCCAGACGTATCTCGTGGCTGAATGCGGTCAGGATCAATCCGCCGAGGTGCGCAACGGCCGCGCAGGGAAAGTGCAGGCAGCGTCGGCGAAACGATGCCCTGACAAGCATGTGGTGCGAATTTGTCGCTAAACATTTTATTTTTCCTCCGATAACGATTTGAGCGCCGTATGACAGCGACCAACGCATTGTTCTACAATCGGCCAGATGGAAGGGTTTGCTGACAGCTTAGGTTGGGAAAAGGCTGTGCCGGCCGGATGGCCGCGTTCGACCTCTCTGCTCGTGCTCTTGGACAAGATCCCAGCGTTGCTCTGGGTAACTGACCTGCAGCTCAACTTGACCGTTCTGACTGGTGCTGCGCTATCCAATGCCCGCATCTCTGCGACCGATTTTGCCGGCCGCTCCATTACTCTTTTGTTCGCTGCATCCGAGCATAATGAGCGCGCCCTCGCCGCGCACGGAAGGGCTTTGCGGGGCATCGGCGGCGAGTTTGAGATAGAGTTGAACAGCCGCGACCTCGAGGCTCACGTCGAGCCGATTTTGGAAGCTGACGGAACGGTAACGGGTGTTATCGGCGTCGCGCTCGACGTGACCGACCGTCTGGTCGCCGAAACCGCTCTTCGTTTGTCCGAGCAGAGTTACCGGTCTCTGATTGAAGAAGCGCCCTACGGCATCTGCCGCGCCACCGAAAGCGGACAACTCCTCCAGGTAAACCGGGCCATGGTCGATATGCTCGGATACGATCCCGCTACCGAGACGGATCTGCTGGTGCGGGATCTGCCCCTTATTTTCGAGACGCCGGAGGGTTTCCATTCCTGTCGCAAAGACCTGCTCGACGGCCGGACCATCCAGGGAATCGAGGCGAGCTGGATTCGCAGGGACGGCCAGGAGATTCAGGTTCGTCTCGGCGGACGCGCGATCCGCAACCATGTCGGCGAAGTCCTGTACTTTGACCTTCTCGCAGAAAACGTCACCGAAAAAAAAGAACTGGAAGCGCGATTGGGACAGGCGCAGAAAATGCAATCGATCGGCCAGCTCGCGGGCGGAGTCGCTCACGACTTCAACAACCTGCTAACCGTAATCGGCGGCCAGATCGAGGTTGTGCTGGACGAGACCAAAGACGAGGAGGTGCGGCGCCGGTTGGAGGACGTCAGACAGGCGGCGGAGCGCGCAGCTGCGCTGACAAAGCAGCTCCTGGCATTCAGCCGCAGACAGGTCTTACAGAGCAAAGTGGTCGATCTCAACCGTTTGATCGATCATGCCGGACGCATGCTGGCCCGCCTGATTCGCGAGAACATCGCGTTCACTTTTGTTCCTGGCTGGAACGTGGGGTTCGTGCGGACCGATCCCAATCAGATCGAGCAAGTGCTGATGAACCTCGTGGTCAACGCGCAGGACGCGATGCCGCAGGGCGGACAGTTAACCATTGAGACCGTCAACGCGCAAATCGACGGGAACGCGACTCAGGGAGGGATGGAGCCTGGTCCGTACGTGTTGATTACCGTTCGCGACACCGGATATGGTATGGATCGCGAAACACAGTCCAGAATCTTCGAACCGTTTTTCACCACCAAGAGTCCTGGAGAAGGCACCGGTCTTGGACTCTCCATGGTCTATGGCGTGGTGAAGCAGAGCGGCGGCCACATCCACGTGGAGAGTCATCCTGGGAAGGGAACTGCTGTCCAAATCTATCTGCCCTGCGTGAATGAACCCCTGCCTGCACGTTTCGAATCGGTTCCATCCGCTTCGCCGCGAGGCTCGGAAACGATCCTGGTCGTCGAGGACGAAGACTCCGTACGGGACCTGGTCGTCATGTATCTGAAGAGTCTCGGATACCAGGTGCTGGCAGCGCCCGATGGCTTCGCCGCGATCGAAATCGCTCGCAAGGTCGGCTACAAGATCGATCTCCTGCTGAGCGACCTCGTACTTCCCCGGATGGGCGGCCGCGAACTTGCCGAGACACTGGCCAAATCGGTTGCTCAGATGAAGGTTATTTTCGTCTCAGGCTATGCGGGACATGGCGTCGCCGACAAAGACCTCGACTTTCCCGCCGCCTACTTCCTGCCCAAGCCATTCTCGATGCAGCGCCTTGCAGCCACCATCCGCGATGCGCTGGACGGCGCTGCCCGCCAGATCACTCGGGCCGGGGCGTAAGGTCTTCGGCGACCACGATCCGGGTAAACGGGATTTGGCCGCGTTCGTTAGCCTCGCGGACGTGGTCCAGATTCGAAGCCTCGAAAAGGCACATACACTTGTTCTCGCCAGGAACGAAAGTCGAACGGATGTAGCGTACCTGGCGGCCTTGCGCAGTCAGCTCCTTCCCCATCTGGATCGCCTTCTTTTGGCACGTGGCTAACTCTTCCATTGTGATTCCAGGCACGCTGCGCTCGACCATGTACACCGGCATCTACGTTCCTCCCACTCGCAACGATTACTATCGCATTATCGGACAACCAAGTCTACCGCGCGTCGCGGAGCGCTGCCGGGACTGGTATCCGATTTATCGCCGTCATTCGGGACACTGGGCCGGGTACTCTCGCTGGCGATCTGACATCACATGGAGGTAAAATGCCTGAATGTTGGATTTCGATCTCCCTGGAGGCGAAGCATGTCGGAACACATCACCCGTAGAGACACTCTGAGAAGAGGATTAGCCGCGACGAGCCTGCTCGCATGGTTGCCGGACTGGGCCATCCCGGCGCTCGCGCAAGGCGAAACCCTGGTGCCATTCACCGACTTGCCGGCAACCTTCAACGCGACACCGGGCCCCGAACGGCGGATTCTCGATATCCGAAAGATCGACGGTCCGTTCACGCCGAAAGATCAGTTCTTCACCACACAACATCTTGGCCATCCCGTCATCGACCCTGCAACTTTTGCTCTGAAGGTTTCCGGGCTGGTGGAGCGCCCGAAGTCGTTCTCGCTGGGCGAACTGCGAAGCATGCGCCGTAAGGAACTCGTTTTCGGGTTCGAATGCTCCGGCAATCGTCGTCCCCTGCAAGGTCTCGCGAGCAACGGACGCTGGACCGGCGTGCCTCTGAGGGCAGTGCTTGATCAGGCCGGCGTGAAGGCCCCGGCACGCGAGTTCGTGTTCCTTGGCGCTGATCACGGAGAAGAAGACGTGGATTTCCGCGGACAGGTAAACAAAGTGGACCAGCAGTTCGGCCGCAGCCTGCCGCGTGAAATAGCGTTGTCCCCGGAGCCCCTCCTGGCGTACGCGTTGAACGGCGAACCACTCACCCGCCACCAGGGCTTCCCGCTTCGCTTGCTCGTTCCTGGGTGGTACGGAGTAGCCCATGTCAAATGGCTATCCAACATTCACGTGCAGGAAGATCCGTATCTCGGAAAGTTTCAGGCCCGCTGGTACCGCACGTTGAAAGGTGAGATGATCGGCGGCGAGATGAAGTGGCAGGAGACTGCGGTCACCCGGATGAAGTTGAAGTCTTTCATCGCTCGCGTCACCCGTGACGGCGACCGGTACAAAGTGCTGGGAGTTGTGCTGAACGATGGGACGCCGCTTAAGTCGGTCGAAGTCCGTGTCGACGATGGTCCGTGGCATCCGGCGGCGATGGATCCGAGTACCAGCAGCAAGTATTCCTGGAAACTATTCACCTACACCTGGGATGGCGCTACGCCGGGCAAGCACACGCTCGTGTCGCGCGTGACCGACGTCACCGGTAAGGTTCAGCCGACTGAAGAGGATCTGGCAACCAAGAGAACCTTCCTCGAAGACAACTCCCAGTTCCCGCGGAGCGTGATGATCTCCTGACGCGGCCAGCTTGTCGAGCGTTGCTTGCCTCGAAAATACCGTAGGGTAGACCATCGTCCTTTGTGGTCTGCCCGGCTGCGAAGCAGCCTGCGTATTTTCGAGCCTCGTGAGTGAACGCTCGCCTTCTGAGGGTTTGCCAGCCACCGTATCGATGGCTCGATTTGCGCATGGTGCAGGGAGCGAACTATCGATTTGAGCGTTCCAGCAGCCTCGTGCTCAGTTTGGTGCCGAAGCCGACACCCTCTGGAGCCAGGAAGTATCCCTTCTCGAAGGGCGGCATGAGCGCCGACTGGATTTCGCTCGACGGTTCCCCGATGCCGAAACTCTCCGCCAGCGCGCAGTTGGGTGTCGCCAGGATCAGGTTCAAACCGTAGAGGCTTCCGCCGCGATGGGGAACCACCGGCAGATTCTCGCCCGCAGCCATCGCGGCCACACGGCGGACCTCGCTCAGCCCTCCGCACCAGGTGAGGTCGGGCTGCAGGATGTGCACCGCTTTGTGGTACAGCAGCATGCGATAGCCGTAGCGCGTATACTCATGCTCACCGCTCGCGATGCGGATGCCACGTGCCTCGGCGGCGCCGCACAAATCGGCGTATCCGAGAACATCATCTGGCGAGAGCGGTTCTTCGATCCAGCCCAGCCGGAGCGGGCGCAGGCGATCGAGCATCTCCATGGCGTACGTCAAGTCCCACCCGCAAAGGACGTCGATCATCAACTCGCGGTCCGGACCGATCTTCTCGCGAATCTTCTCCAGGTTGGCGACGTTCTTCCTGATCCCTTCGCGTCCGTCGCCTGGCCCATAAGGGACGAAGACCTTGAACGCATTAAAGCCGAGGCTCATCGCCAGGTCGATGTCCGTACCGGTGAAGTATGCAGGAACCCGGGTCTTGATGGGGCCGCCCAGCAGTTGGTAGACCGGTTTGTTGTTGAACTTACCGAGGATGTCCCAGAGCGCGAGGTCGATTCCGCTGATCGCCATAATGGCCACGCCTCGCCGTCCGTAGAACAAGCTCGACGAGTACATCTGGTCCCAGAGCATTTCCACGCGGAGTGCGTCGGCGTCGAGGAGCAGGCCGGAGAGATGTTGGTCGATGATGACGCGCGCGGCCTCGCCTCCCCCGCCCATGCCGAAGCCGGTAATGCCCTGCTTGGTGCCGATTTCGACAAAGATGGAGCCGGTTAGCTGTGAGAAAGGTCCGCGCCATTTCCAACGTGCCGGATCGTCGTCGGACGCGAACTGGCGAGTGCCGAAGCGGCTCTCGGGCAGCGTGGGCTTTACGTACACCTTTACCCGGTCGATGCGCAGCCCGGTTGCGGCGAAAGCTCGCCACGTGGCGCCGAGCGCGGCTAGAGATTTCAAAATGGTTCGACGAGTCATGATCTTTGCACCACGCGCCGGGTCCGGTCCAGCGGTTTGAACGATTATAGGCTCCCAGCCAGTAGGTGGGCCGTTGAAGTCGCCGCGCCACTAATCGCACACGAGGACGCCTGCTTCCGGATCCGGCCGCACGGCTTCGCCTCAGTTCTTGCATTTATCCCCATCCACTTTACCAGCCGGGAATGCCGAAACGTGCATGTACGCAAACGGATCGGGTGTATAAGGTTTAAGTGCGCACTTTCCTTCTGCTTCTCGCGACCTTCTCTCTGGCGGCGGCCCAACCCGTGCCCATCATCTTCGACACAGATATGGGCAACGACGTTGACGACGCGCTGGCGCTGGCGCTGCTCCATTCCTTCGAAACTCGCGGCGAGGCGAAGATTCTGGCTGTGACCATCACCAAGGACAACCGTTACGCCGCTCCGTTTGTCGCGCTCTTCGACAGGTTTTACGGACGTCCTGGAATCCCCATCGGCGTTGTTAAGGACGGTGTGACGAAAGACGACGGCAAATACCTTCGTCTCGTGCTCGAGAGTTTCGGCGCGTCGACGGCAGGGTCGTATCCGGACGCGGTGGAACTCCTTCGCAAGACCCTCGCCGCGCAAGCCGATGGCAGCGTAGTGATCGTACAGGTAGGCTTCAGCACCAACCTGGCGCGCTTGTTGCAAACAGATCGTGAACTGATCGCGAAGAAGGTCCGATCGCTTTGCACTATGGCCGGAAACTTCGTGGAGACGACGCCGGAGTTTAACGTCGTGAAAGACATTCCGTCTGCGCAGAAGGTCTTCGGCGGCTGGCCAGGCGAAGTCGTCAGCAGCGGCTTCGAAGTCGGACGCGCGATTCGCTATCCCGCGAAGCGCGTCGAAACTGATTTCCGGTGGACCCACAAGAGTCCGCTGGTCGAAGCATACAAGGCGTACAAGGCTATGCCGTACGACGAGCCGCTATGGGATCCGTCGGCCGCCTTGTACGCCGTGCGTCCGGATGCGGGCTATTATTCTCTGTCACCCGCGGGACAGATTCATGTGGATGAGAAAGGCGCGACGCGTTTTGTTCCCGGTGTTGGACGCCAGCACTATCTGATCGTCAACGAGGAGCAGAAGGCCCGGGTACTCGAAGCGATCTCACTCCTGGCCAGCCAGCCACCATCGCACCGATAGATATATCTGGCTCAGCCAATGGTGTGGCGGACGCCTGACAAAGTAGTGATTACTACCGGTCCTAAACGGTCGCGGCTTGGCAGCAGACCCAAATCCGCAGTCCAGGGCGTCGCCCAAGACGGGTGCTCCGCAGCCCCTCGGCTTTGGCCTTTTGTGGGGCGGACGCCCACGTCCGCAAGCGACCCCCTGGTCGCTTTTGTCGCGCTCGCGACAGGCTTTGGTGTGCGAAGCGGCCTGGTTTGAGGCCGTTTCTCTGGCTTCGCCTTTCACCCGACGATTCGAGACGAAGCCGGAGAAACGTGCTTTCCCCATTACACGTGACCGCGCTTCGCAAGAAGTGGAAATTCAAATATACAAACTCCAGCGGCTGCTCCGCAGCCCGGCAGACCACAAAAAAACGATGGTCTGCCGCACGGTTGTGCCAGGCTATCGTCGCGTGTCCATTCCGTGGGTCATCGGCGGCCCCGGTTGGCCCTCGTATTCCAGCAGGGTCATGAAGCCGAAATCCATGTGCAGTTGCATGTGGCAATGAAACAGAGACGGACCGGGATTGTCGGCCACCAGATCGACCTCTACCTGGGTGCGGGCCATGACATCCACCACGTCTTTCATCACTCCTCGCGTCGGCTTTCCGGCCACCTTCACCAATTCGAAAGAATGGCGGTGCAGATGTACCGGGTGCATATCGTCGCTTTGGTTATCGAAGATCAGCCGGTAGCGGCCGTTGGCGCGGACCTGGATCGGGGCGGTTTTGGGGTATTCTTTGCCGTTGATGGTCCAGTGATCCACGGCGTGATTGCCCGCCCACTTCTGCTTGAAGACCAGCGGGATTCGTTCGCCGGGCTCGAGGGCATTTTCGTTCCGGCCGAACACGCTGTAGTCCCAATGCTCGTTGGGAGGAACGGTCCATTGCGGTTCGCCGGTACGCCCGGCGTATTCGACCACTATGCCCAGACCGAGTTTGCGAACCCGGTCGTCGGCTTCGCCCAAAATCGTGATGCCGGGCTGATTCATTTCGACGACGGCATCGATGCGCTCTCCCGGAGCGATCTCCAGCACATTGACCCCAGCTTGATTCGGTACCGCGTTGCCGTCGAGCGCCACCACTACAAACTTATGACCCGGCAGCGCGAGGCGGTGTACCAGCGTGGCATTGGCGTTGACGATGCGGAAGAGCACACGCTCGCCCTCGTGAACGCGCACCGGGTCGCCCCCGCCCAACGCGTGACTGTTGACGGTAAAGGCACCGTAGTGGACTTCGAGCGAACCTTCATCGCCGCCGGCGCCCGTCGCCAGATAAGGTTGCCAGCCATGAAGCGCGAGCGGAATCTCCTGATCGTAGCGGGCCGGATTCTGGCGCGGTTCGATAATCAGGACCCCATATTGGCCGGAGTAGGTAGAGCGGTTAAAATTGTGGCCGGCGTAGACGTGGGAGTGATACCAGCGCGTTCCGGTCGGACGCGGCACAAAGGAATAGCGCTGTCTTCCGTGTGCCGGCACCATGGGCGTGCCTTCTTCGGCGGAGCCGTCGACCTCGGGAGGAATGAAGAGTCCGTGCCAGTGAACCAGTTCCGGCGAAGAGGTCTCGTTGATGACATCGACGGTCACGCTGCGACCTTCCGGGAAACGCAGGACAGGGCCCGGGAACGAACCGTTATAGCCGGTCGTGCGGATGGTGCGCTTCGGTGCGATAGCGACTTCGACGCTCCCGATCGTGAGCGTGAGGTCGGCAGGGGCCTGCGCCTTCAGAAGGAAAGCGGAGGTGATGGAGAGCAAGTCCCTGCGCGTCGGGTTCATCGAATAGCGCCCGAAGCCATCATCGCAGACTGCGGCCGGACCGCCGCACGGGGTATAATTCGTCGGCGCGCGTTCTGCCGCCAGGGAGTCGACCATCCGTTTCATCGCGCAGGCTTTCCAGTTGGCGCTCCAGTGGTTTGATAAGTATCTCAAGCCTTAGCTCTATATATACTTGTCGTTATGCCCGAAACGCCCAGCTATCCGCCGCCGCCCGAGTTTGCCGCCCGAGCCCACGTCAAGTCGCTCGAAGAGTATCGCGCGCTTTACGACCGCGCACGATCCAATCCAGCCGAATTCTGGGGCGAGCTTGGCGCGTCACAGCTTTCCTGGTTCGAAAAATGGACAACGGTTTTCGAATGGCAACGGCCCTTTGCCCGGTGGTTCGCCGGCGGCAAGATCAACGTCTCTTACAACTGCCTCGACCGCCATCTGACGACCCACCGCAAGAATAAGGTGGCTATTCTGTTCGAAGGCGAGCCGGGAGATCAGCGCATGATCACCTACCAGGAACTCCACCGGCTGGTGTGCCGCTTCGCCAATGTGCTCAAAGGCCGCGGGTTGAAGGCCGGAGACCGCGCGATCGTGTATATGCCGATGATTCCTGAACTGCCCGTAGCCCTACTGGCGTGCGCGCGGTTGGGTGTGATCCACAGCGTGGTATTCGGCGGATTCTCGGCCGAAGCGCTCAAACAGCGCATCCAGGATCTGGAAGCGCAGGTAGTCATCACGGCCGACGGCGGGTGGAGGCGCGGCAAGGAAGTCAAGCTGAAGGGCGCGGTCGACGAAGCTCTTGCTGAATGTCCGTCGGTGAAGGACGTCATCGTCTATCAACGCACGGGCTCTGAGATTCCGATGCAGGCGGGCCGCGATCAGTGGTGGCATGACCTGGATCGCGATGTTACCGAAGACTGTCCCGCTGAGCCAATGGATTCCGAAGCGCCGCTGTTCATTCTTTATACCTCGGGGACCACGGGCAAGCCGAAGGGGATCGTGCATACCACCGCCGGTTACCTGTTACACACCACGATGACGATGCAGTGGGTGTTCGATCTGCGCGACCAGGACACCTACTGGTGCACCGCCGACATCGGTTGGGTGACCGGCCATAGCTATATCCTCTACGGGCCGCTCTCGGCGGGCGCGACCAGCGTGATGTACGAAGGCGCGCCCGATTTTCCGCAACCCGACCGCTTCTGGCGGCTCATCGAGAAGTACCGGGTCAACATCTTTTACACTTCCCCGACTGCGATTCGCGCATTTGTCCGTCAGGGCGATCAATGGCCCAAAGGGCACGACCTTTCGAGCCTGCGCCTGCTCGGGTCGGTCGGCGAGCCCATCAATCCGGCCGCATGGGACTGGTATCACCGGGTCATCGGCGGTGGACGCTGTCCGATTGTCGACACCTGGTGGCAGACGGAAACTGGCGGGATCCTGATTGCGCCCATGCCGGGCGCTGTGCCGCTGAAGCCTGGTTCGGCAACGCTCCCGATGCCGGGTGTCCTCCCCGAGATTGTCGATCTCAAGGGCAATCCGCTGGGTCCCAATCGGGAAGGCTATCTGATTATCCGGCAGCCGTGGCCCGGCATGCTTCGGACCTTGTGGCGCGATCCGCAGCGCTATGAGGAAAATTATTGGGGACGCATTCCGAACGTCTACACCACGGGCGACGCAGCACGTTGCGATGACGACGGCTATTACTGGGTTCTGGGCCGCATTGATGACGTGATGAACGTCAGCGGACACCGGCTCAGCACCATGGAGATCGAATCGGCGCTGGTAAAACATCCGGCGGTTGCGGAAGCGGCGGTGGTCGGCAAGCCCCACGAGATCACCGGTCAAGCCGTGGCTTGCTTCGTCACGCTGAAGAAGGGCGACTGGAATCACGAAGAGTTGGCCGAGGAACTGCGCAAGTGGGTGGCGCACGAGATCGGCGGATTTGCCAAGCCTGAGCAGATCCGGTTCACCGAGGCACTCCCCAAAACCCGCAGCGGCAAGATCATGCGGCGCCTGCTGCGGGAAATTGTGACGTCCAACGCCGTAACGGGCGACGTGACGACGCTGGAAGATTTGTCTGTTGTGTCACGACTGGCCACGCAGCATGACGAAGATTAGGCGCTCAAGTTGCTCTGTGGAGGGGCATGGGACGCCTCATGCTCCTCACCATTCCATTCTTCGGTTTGGGATTCGCAGCACGCGGTATCGCCGAAGACCGTGTCGATAACCATCCCAACTTTTCGGGCCATTGGATTCTGAACCTGGACAAGTCGAAATTCGGCAAGATGCCGAAGCCGATGGGGATGACTTTGGTTGCGACGACCTCCGGCGATACCATGCACGCGGTGACAAACCATGGATTCGCAGGGTGGTCCCGTCACAACGGAATCCAACTGGATCGCTGACGGCCAGGAACATGACGCGCCTGGCGCCAACGGCGGCACAACGGTGACGCGGTGGGAAGGGAGCGTACTGTACAGCCAACGCCGGTCTTCGGACGGGATGTACGACGAAAAGGTTTGGCTTACACTCTCCAAAGACGGCAAGACCGCGACCGAGAAGGTATGGACCAAAGGTCCGGAGGGTGCGAACCTCCGCACTCTGGTCTGGCAGAAGTCGTAGGCACAACCCGCGAAAGAATCGCGGCGGTCGCCGCATGTCCCTGAAGGCGCAGACTATAATTGAGGATTAGGAATTCCTCAAATTGAAGACCAGCGAAGAACCGTATGTAAAGCATCTGGATACGGTCGTTTATCCTGCGCGGAAAAGCACCGGCGTTCGCCCTCTGCTCGCATTTTTTTCAGTGCTGGCGATTTTGATCGCGGCCGGAATTGTGGCGGGTCTGCTGCCGCGACTGCGCCGCGAAAAATCGCTGCAAGCCACGGAACAGACGGAGACGACGCAACGCCTGGTGGTCAATGTAGCGGCGGCGAAACTGGCTTCGCCGAAATCCACGCTGGATCTTCCCGGTGACATACAGGCGCTGATCGAATCGCCTATCTTTCCCAGAACGGACGGCTACATTTCGAAGCGCAACTCAGAGATCGGGGACATCGTGAAAGCCGGCCAGGTCATGGCTGAGATTGAGACGCCGGAACTCGATCAGCAGCTACAGCAGGCCAAGGCGACGTTGTCGAATTCAGAGTCGACACTGAAGGAACTCGAGGCCGATATCACGCTTGCGCAAGCGAATGTGAACATGGCAGAAATCACCTTCCAGCGCTGGAAAATCCTGCAGGCCAAGGGCGCAATTGCACGGCAGGATTTCGACGAGAGGGACGCGGACTTTCAGGTCAAACGAGCCACCTTAGAAGCGGCGAAGGCCAGGCTGGTGAGCGCGCGCGACACGGTAGCAGCGAATGAGGCGAACGTGCGGCGGCTCGAGCAGACTAAGTCGTTCGCTCACGTAACCGCCCCGTTCGACGGCATCGTCACGTACCGGGTGATGGACGTCGGGACGCTGGTAAATGCCGGCAACGGCGGCGCCAACCATGAAATCTTCCGGGTGGCCGACATCAGTACGATGCGGATCTTCGTCAACGTCCCGCAGACCTGGGTGAGCGCGATCCATGACGGACAAACCGCTGAATTGCGCGTGCAGGAACTTCCGGGCAAAGTTTTTGCGGCGGTGGTCGCTCACTCGACCCACGAGGTGGATACCACATCGCGCTCCATGTTGGTCATCCTTCGGACGCCGAATCCCGCGCACCTGTTATTGCCGGGCATGTATGCGCAGGTCCGGTTCGCCACTTCACGTCCGGTATCCACGCTGCTGATTCCGGGCGATGCTCTCGTGAACGGAAAGCAAGGCACGAGGGTCGCCACAGTCGGGCCGGACGGCAAGGTGCACTTCAGAAACGTGCGGGTCGGCGACGATTTCGGTAATGAAATCGAGATTCTCGACGGCTTGTCTCCCGACACCCAGGTCATCATGAATCCGACGGACTCCGTGCGCGAAGGCGTGGACGTAGAGACCCAAAAGAACGCCCGTTAAAGGCGTTGTTATCGAGGGGCTATCCATGAAGCAAAACTCGCCCCTATAATGTAGACGTGCCAAAGCTCAAAGATTCAGACCGGGTCCAGACCCTGGAGCAACAACTTCGCCTGTTCCAGAAGGTTAGCCGATTCATGGTGAAGGAGATGAGCCTGCAGGAAGTCCTGCAGGGAATCGTCTCGCTCATCGTGGAATTCATGGAGTGCGATTCGTGTCTGGTTTATCTGCTGGACGGCAATGAACTCGTCCTGTGCGCCTCCAACACGCCGCATCCCTCCACGATCGGCAAGATCAAATTAAAGCTGGACGAAGGTCTCACCGGTTGGGTGGCACGCGAACGAAGACTGCTCGCGATCCCTCGCGAAGCCTATCGTGACGGCCGATTCAAGTACTTCGGCGATCTGCCGGAAGACAGCTACGAGTCGTTTCTTTCGGTTCCGGTGATTGCACGAAATCGCGTGGTGGGAGTCATCAACGTTCAACACCGGGCGGCGCACCAGCATACCGGCGGCGAGATGGAGGTGCTGACGACGGTCGGCGAACAGATGGGGTGTGTCCTGCTGCTGGCACGCATGACGCCAGCCGCCATCGCAGCGGCGAATCATGTCGAACTGGTGTTGTCGTCGGGGCCGATTTCCCCCAGGATCTGATTCCATGCGATCACGTTGGACAATATTCAGTTTGAGCATTGTGTTCAGTTGGGGAGTGCCGTGTGCATTCGCGGCAGGGCCTCACTTTGTGACGCACTATTTCTACGATCAGGACAAGAGCGAACTCCAGTTGATCGACCTGAAGTTTCCATCGGCCCAACACGGGATGGCGGCCGGAATCGTAGCCGAGGGAAAGCGGTTGGATCCGACTCTTGTCATCACGACAGATGGAGGCGTCCACTGGTCGCTTATGCCGCTTAACAAGGTTCTTCCGTCAAAAGATATCCCGCTTTCGCTTTACTTCGTCGACGAGTCACAAGGCTGGATGGTCACCGACAAAGGCCTATGGTTTACCAGCGATTTTGGACGTGCGTGGAGAAAATCCGGCGATTTACCGAAGGGGATTACGAAGGTTTGGTTTCTGACTACTACGCACGGCTGGGCCATCGGCTCGGATAAGCAGGTGATCGAAACCACGGATGGCGGAAAATCCTGGACTCCGGTGGCAGAGGCCAAACAAACTCCCGGCGCCATAGCTTCGACGGTTTACAGCGACATAGTCTTCATGCGCAACCACGGCATCATTACGGGGTGGAACAAACCTCGCGACTCTTCGCTGCATCCGGAATGGCAGACCCCCGAAGCGCGAGCCAACGCGGTAGTGCCGGGTACGACCATTTTTCTCGAGACCCCTGATGGAGGAAAAACGTGGAGTTCCTCTTCCGGCGCGATGTTCGGGCAGTTGACCGGAGTAGCTCTCTCACTCAACGGCACCAGCCTGGCGCTGTTTGAATTCAGCGACCGGATGGATTCGAAGATGGTTCACTTACCTCCTTCCGAGGTGCATCGAATGTCCGTGGAAAGAGGGGTTCCGGATCGGGTCTTTCGTGAAGAGGATACCCAGATCACGGATGTGGCGTTGACCGCGGAGGGCACACCGTATCTCGCGGGGCACACGATGGTGGGAGTGGTTCGCGATAACCCGATTCCCGGCAAATTGAAAGTGTTGACCAGCAGAGATTATGCGAAATGGACTGAGATTCCGGTGGATTATCGGGCGGAGGCGCACCGGGCATATCTGGCGATTGCGGAAGATACCGACGTGTGGGTCGCGACCGATACCGGCATGATCCTGAAGTTGCAGAAAGAATAGCGCTGCCATTAGATTACCCGCCCCACAGCGCGCCTTCGCCGCAAACCGTGGGGCAGACCATCGGTTTTTGTGGTCTGCCCCGGCTGCGCAGAAGCCGCTTTGGCGCCCATCAAATCGTCGCGGCGCGGAACGAAACGAAGATTTAGTAGTGTACGGGTTATCTGCGTTCATCCGCGTTAGTCCCTGCCATCTTCAGCGCCAGACCACGTGCCACTGACGTGAACTCGTTTCCCGCCCGTATGCGCTTCGCGCCGAATCGGGTTTCGAAGATCCTTCGCACCGCCGGCACGAAAGATGATCCACCGGTCAAGAAGACGCGATCCACGTCTCCAGCCCCCACGCTGCAAGACGCCAGCAGACCATCGACGCAGGTTTCGATTCGCCCCAGATCCTCGGAAATCCACTCCTCGAAATCGGTGCGCTCCACCTCGGCTTCCAACTCGATGAAGCCATCATTAAACTGAAAAGTAGCAACCGAATTCTCCGACAGATCACACTTCATCTTCTGTACCGAGCGATGCAGATGGTATCCGAGGTCCTCTTTTATCAGATGAATCAGGGCTTCGATCTTTTGCGGCTCGAGTGCCTGCACCCTGGCGGTGTTCAACATGTTCATGACCGCGCTGGTGCGCAGAAATGAAAGATGGTGCCAGCGCTCCAACTTGGCGTAGACCCAGTTCGGAACGGCCGGCAGCAACTTGTTCAGCGACCGCGCATTCGAGCCTTTGCCCAAGGCCGGAGAGACGAGATTCCGCACAATCCGGGCGTCAAACGCATCCCCAGCCAGTCCCAGGCCGCTGTTTCCGAGCAGATCACGGGGCGTCCTTCCGCGCTTGCGGATCGATGGTCCGACGTGCAGCAACGAGAAATCGCTGGTCCCACCGCCAAAATCGCCAATCAGAATCAGTTCGTCATGATCGAGCGTCGATTCGTAATAGTGAGCCGCTGCCACGGGCTCCAGTTCGAACTCGACGGATTCAAAACCGGCCAGCCTGTAAGCTTCACCGAGACGACCCTCGGCGTAGAGATTGTCCTCATCCTTTTCGGCGCCAACGAACCGCACAGGCCGTCCAGCGCAAGCCGTTCGAATCTTAATCCCGAATTGACCCTCGGCCTTTTCCCGCAGATCCCGGAGCATTCGCACAATCAGCTCTTCGAGCCTGAAGCGCCGTCCAAAAACTTCGGTGCTTTGCAGGCTACGGCTGCTGAGGAAAGACTTGAGAGACTGCACGAGCCGGCCTTTGGTCTCCGCCGCGAGGTACTGCTCGATGCCTTCTTGACCCGTCCAGGACTTGATACTGGTCACGCCGCGTTGCGTTACCTGCTCGAGATAGAGCAGAGACCGATAAGCCTCCACGGAGCCGCCCAGGGATGGAAATCGGCACAACTCCACGCCGCCGGAATCGGTAACCCGTGCGATTGAGCTGTTGGTAGTGCCAAAATCGATGCCGATCGCAGTCATTCGCCGCCTATGTGACAGACTTCAGAGTTGGTAACCGTGGGGCAGCCAATCCTGGCTGCAGCCGGCTTCTTGACTTTGTACATTTCCGCCGCCGTGCCGCAACCAGGACTCCGTGGCGCAGACCATCGCTTTTTGTGGTCTGCGGGCTGCGCAGCAGCCTAGGGCTACGCAGCAGCCTGCAGCCGGCTTTGGCTTGGTGCGAGGGCCGAATTTTGCAAGCCCTCTTCAGTCTGTCAGTGGTCGCGGTCGATAACCAACTCGGTAACCGCGTAGAGAGCGCGCTGGTATGGCGATTCGGGAAATCCGCCGACGATCTGGCGGGCCCGTTCCGTGAAGTGGTTAGCTCTTTCGCGGACCCGTTCGAAGCCTCCGCCGCGCTCGACAATACCGTAGATTTCGCTGAAGCCCACGGAGTCGTAGTTCCGTTCGCGCAGGACGGTCTCAACTTTCAGGCGATCGTCCGCCGGACATCGCTCCAGCGCATAGACCAGCGGCAACGTAACTTTTCCCTCTTTCAAATCGCCGCCGACGGGTTTGCCCAGTGTCTCCTCACGGGCCGTGAAGTCGAGCAGATCGTCCACCAGTTGAAAGGCCATTCCGAGATTCCACGCGAAATCACCCAGGCGTTCCTCGGTCGCGGCATCTGCATTTGCCACGATCGCGCCCAGTTTCGCGCACACTGAGAACAGGCCCGCCGTCTTACGATCCACCAGTTCCATACAGTCGGCTTCGGTGATCGCAATTTTGCCGATACGCTCCAACTGTATCAATTCACCCTCCACCATGAGCTGGGTCAGGCTGATCAGCAGATCGAGAATATGGAAATTGCGCTCCCGCAGGGCGATCTGGAATGCCTGCATGTAAAGCCAGTCTCCGGCCAGCACACAGGTGTGATTGCCCCATTGAACATTGCTTGAGGGGCGCCCACGGCGTGTTTCCGCCTGGTCGATCACATCGTCGTGGACCAGGGTCGCCGCGTGCAGGATTTCCACCACCGCGCCCATTCGGATCGCACTCGCTCCCGAAGCCCCCCCGAGCACCCGGGAACAGAGCAGCAACAGCGCCGGACGAAGACGTTTTCCGCCGGCCGCATAAAGGTACTGGCCGATGGTCGTGACGGCTTCGACAGACGCGACGGACTCGAGGCCGATCTCGGTCTCGACAAGCTGCAAGTCAGCGCGCACGAGTTCGAAAACCTCGTTCGTCGTCAGCGCTGGCCCCAACTTGCCGGTTTCCATGGAATCCCCCAGTGTACTTGGTCGTGCCTCACCGCCGCAAACTCTGTGCCGGACTTTCTCGGCTGACAATTGAGAACTGACGGCGTTACCATGTCAGCAGAGGCATGTATTCTGTGATTCCCGTCCGCATTGCGCTGATCCTGCTGCTTTCTGTGGCGCCTTTCCTGGCTAAGGAAAAAGACAAGAAGGCTTATAACGAGATCTCCGCCGAAACGGTCTCTCTCTCCGGCAAGGCGTACATCGATCCGCAAGCCGTGAAACAATTATTGGGCTACGATCTCGGCGGGCACTACATCGTTATCCAGATGACCGTGACTCCCAAGGGCGACAAGCCGCTGAACGTCAATCTGAACGATTTTCAACTCTTCTGCGAAGGCGACGGCGATCGGACCCAACCCCAAACCCCAGCGGAGATCGCAGCCGCCGATACGCTCGTGCTGAAACGCGGCGAAAGCGGTATCGGCAGCCTCGGCGAAGAAACCGGCACAACCTGGAGCGGAATCGGTTTTGGAGGCCGGAGTTCGAAGAAAAAACAGGATGCCACGCCCGACTCAACCACCGTGAAACAGGGCCAAAAAGACGACACGCTGAAGGGTGTGCTCACCGAGAAAGCGCTGCCTGAAAAGGAGACCACTCAACCGGTTTCAGGTCTGCTCTATTTCCCGATGGAGAAGAAAAAGCTCAAGGACCTGGTACTGTTCTATCCGACGCCCAACGGCAAACTGCGGCTCTACTTCAAAGAAGCGAAGCAGTAAACGCGGATAATTCGTTTTGGTTAAGAATGTAAACTCACAACACCAAACGTGTGACTTTCCCCTCTGTTGGGAACGTAAACAGTTGTAAATTCACGGGAAGCGGCCTTCGCGTTAGGGTAACATTCTCTCTGGAGGGAACCATCTCTCCACCTGGAAGGAACCATCTTTAACAATGAAAATCAGAATCCTGAGTTTGCTCGCCCTTTTGGGCGTCTTCTCTTTCGTAGCAGCAGCCGCCGACGTATCCGGAACCTATAAGGCGGAAGTTGCGGGCCGCAACGGCAACACCCAGACCATCACCATCAATCTGAAGGCTGATGGCGCAAACCTGACCGGCGCCATGGTCAACGCCCGCGGTGAGACGCCGATCTCAGACGGTAAAGTTGACGGCAACAAAGTATCATTCAACGTCGTGAGAAAGATGCAGGACAACGAAATCACGATCAAGTACACGGGTCTAGTGGACGGTGACAGCATCAAGTTCACCCAGACTGCCAATTTCAACGGTAACGAACGGAAGACCGAGTTCGTCGCCAAGAAACAGTAAGATACGTAGCCAATTAACCACTCCCAACGTAAGTCTGTTTTAAACCCTGACAGAGCCTTGACCATGCGCATCTCCGTTCTTACCTTGGCCCTCGCTATCCCATCTGCCATGTTCGGTGCGGGATCGCTTTCGGGGCTCGTCTCGTCGCACGGCCAACCGATCCCCGGCGCTACGATTACCATCACGCAAGGGGATAACAAGTACCAGGCCCTGACCGGAGACGATGGCCGCTACCAACTGAACGGCATCGAATCCGGTTCATGGCAATACAAGGTGGAGATGTTCGGATTCGCTACGGCGCAATCCGAGGTCAAGGTGGGAGATGGTCCAGCGACTCTCGACATCCCGCTCGAAATGCGTCCGTTCGATGCGCCTGCCGCACCAGCGGTTGTGACGGAAAACAAGACCCCCGCCGGTCCGGCAACTGCTACGCCGGCGGGGAATAATAATAAACCGGCAGCCACGGCCTCGACTGCTACACCTTCCTCTACGCCTGCCGCGGCAACTTCTACACCGGCCGCACCTCCCGCGAGCCAACCGGCCCAGCTGGCATCGACTCGTCGAGGAAGCGGCAGCGGACCCTTGGGCCAGCGTCGGGGCCCGGCGGGCGGCAACGGAAACTATCAGAATCTTTCTTTGACCGAAAGTGCGGATGCCCAGATGATGGGCGGCCTGGGTTCGGACCCGTCCGCCGGAGGCGACACCGGCGCTAGTGACACGGCAATGGTGTTGAACGGCAGCCTCAGCAACGGTATGGGTGAAGCTCGTGCGGAGGACTCTTATTTGATGCGCATGGGCTTCGGAGGCATGGGGCCCGGCGGTTTTGGTCCTGGAGGTCCGGGCGGACCCGGTGGCCCTGGTGGACCTGACAGCATGGGAGGTGCCCCCGGTGGAATCGGCGGAATGGGCGGAGGTCAGAGCGGCGGACCGGGAATGGGCGGAGGTCCGGGTGGTGGTGGTTATGGCGGCGGGGGCGGAATGCGCGGCGGGGGCGGCGGCGGTTTTGGCGGACCGGGTGGATTTGGCGGACGCGGTGGCGGCGGAGACCGGCGCGGGCGTCGCCAACCCGGCGACATCTCAGCCTTCGGCAATCGCATTAATCGTGGACGCGGCCAGTGGCGCGGGATGCTGAGTTACACTTTCGTGAACTCGGCGCTCGATGCCAAGAACTATTCTCTCAACGGCCAGGAACAGCTCAAGCCGGCATTCGCTTCGAATCGCATCAGCGCCACCGCGGGTGGTGCGCTGGTCATTCCGCACGTGATTAACAGCCCCGGGACGTACGTGATCTTCAGTTACAACGGAACCTTGGGCCGAAACTCTTACACGGCGAATCCAACCGTGCCGACAGCGCTCGAACGCATTGGCGATTTTTCCGACACTTACGTCAAGGGCTCGCTGGTTCAGATCTACGATCCGACCACCGGCGCTCCGTTTCCCAATAACATGATTCCGGTGTCGCGACAAAATTCAGCGGCGCTCGGCCTGATGAAATTCATCCCGTTGCCGAATCAACCCGGCACAGTCCAGAACTATTATTTTTCCACCGCCGTTCCCAGCAACACCCAGAACGTCAGTGCGACGGTCAGCCGGAAGCTCGCGCAGAACGATAACATGAGCGTGCGTTTCTCCTATCAGGACCGGAGTTCCAGCACCGGCAATCCGTTCGGCTTCATCGATACCACCAGCGGGTATGGTTTGACCACTACGGTGTCCGAGACGCATAACCTGACGGTGCATACCATCAACACCGCCAGCGTCAATTTCAGCCGGAACTACTCGACGTTGAATCCCTATTTTGCCAACACGACCGACGTCGCAGCGGAGCTTGGTATCACCGGAGTGTCCCAGTCGCCCGTAAATTACGGTCCGCCGAACCTGAGTTTCACCAACTTCGGAGGCTTGAGCGATGGTTCCTACTCGGTGACCCGCGTGCAGACGACCATCGTCAACGACACCTGGATCCTGCTCCGCGGCCATCATACGATGCGCGTAGGCGGCGACTACCGGCGTCTGAATAACGATCCGACCACGGATGCCAACGGGCGCGGAACTTTTGCGTTTACCGGCATCGGGACCAGCGCCTTTACTTCGGCGGGCTTGGCGGTTCCCAATACAGGATACGATTTCGCAGACTTTCTGCTGAGCCTTCCCGATTCTACTTCGGTGCGGTACAGCGAGCAGAGCGATTATCTCCGCGCCAACGCCTTTGACGGCTTTTTCATGGATAACTGGCAGTTCCGGCCCAATATCACCTTCAACCTCGGCTTGCGCTACGAGTACTTCTCTCCCTACACGGAAAAGTACAACCGCATTGCCAACCTGGCAATTTCTCCCGCCTACAATGCGGCTACCGTCGTGACGCCCGGCTCAGTTAACCCGTACAGCGGCCAGACGCTGCCGAACTCGTTGATTTACGGCAAGCCTGACATGTTCTCTCCACGGCTCGGCATCGCGTGGAAGCCGTGGCCGAAGAAGACCTGGGTTATCCGCACGGGCTACGGGCTATTCTTTAGCGGCTCGGTATACGGCACGTTCGTCAGCAAATTGTCGGCGCAGCCGCCGTTCGCCAATACGGCCAACCTGGTCACCAGCACCGCGACGCCGTTGACGCTGCAGAATGGATTCCCGGCAGTCTCCGCGAGCACGATTTCCAATACTTACGCCATCGATCCAAATTACAACCCTGCCTACTCTCAGACTTATAACTTCGAGGTTCAGGGCAATATCATGAAGACCCTCGTCCTGGACGTGACCTATCTGGGAGTCAAAGGCACCCACCTCGACACCGATATCATTCCGAACCAGGCGCCTCCCGGTTCCGTGTTGGACGCGGCCCAGCGCCGTCCAATTCCCAACGCCGGTGTGTTCCTCTACGATACTTCCTGGGGGAATTCGAATTATCAGGGCCTTTCGGCGCGCCTCAACCGGCGCTTCTCCCATGGCGTCTCCTGGTACGCGACTTATACGTTTTCGAAAGCCATCGACGATGCGTCCGCGGTGGGCAGCGTGGGTTCCACAGCCGCGCAGTATCCGTTCAATATTTCCGCGGAGCGCGGACTCTCCAGCTTCGATCAGCGTCACCAGCTTTCCACCACTTTCATCCTGACGTCGCCGGTGAGCGATCGCGGTTTCATGCGCAACGCGGGGAAATGGAACACTCTCCTCAAGGATTGGACGCTGAACGGCACGCTGACCGCGGGTTCCGGGACGCCTTTCACGGCGACTGTGTCGGGTAACTCGGCCGATACCTCTGGCGCCGGCAGCATCTCGGCCACAACCCGCGCCGAAGCTACCGGCCTTCCGATCTCCGGAGGCAAGTTCTTTAATCTGGGGGCCTTTACGACGCCGCCGGCCGGAGTTCTCGGCAACGCCGGGGTTGACACGATTCCGGGCATCCCTCACTGGAGCCTGAACGCGTCGTTTGGCCGGTCGTTCCCCATCAGTGAACGACGGCGCATTGAGTTTCGCGTGGAAAGCACCAACACGCTGAACCATCCGAACATTGCAGGGATCAATACAGTCGTCAATGGCGCCAACTATGGATTGATAACGTCGGTCTCTGCGATGCGCACGATGGATGCCGTGGTTCGGTTGAGATTTTAGATCGTCTGAGGCAATTAGTCATGAAAAAGCGTTATTGGGTAATTTCGACGATCATCGCAATTTCGCTGGCGGTGTTCGCCCGGGCTCAAAAAGTCGAGCACGCTACCGGCGGCGATCAGCCGTTCAAAGCCAACGCGAACCTGGTGGTGATCGACGTCACCGTCCTCGATAAATCGGGTAAGGTGGTCAGCGGCCTCAGCAAGAGTGATTTCACGGTTCTCGAAGACGGCAAGCCGCAGAATGTACGCGTCTTCGAGTTCCAGAAGCTGGAGAACGATACCGCCGCTCCGGCCATGCCGGCCGCGCCCCCCGAGTTGATTGCGGGCGCCTCGGCGGTGCCGAAAGTGGTCATCAAAAAGCAGGGCTTTGCCCCGTCCGCGCCGGGATCGATCCGCTTCCAGGATCGCCGGCTGGTGGTCATGCTCTTCGATTTCTCCTCGATGCAGCCGGACGATCAGGTCCACGCCAACGAAGCGGCGGAAAAATTCATTAAGACCAGTCTGCAACCGAACGACACGGTTGCGATCATGGTGAATTCGACGAGCCTGCAGGTGGTGCAGGATTTCACCAACGACAAGGATCAGCTTCTGGCGGTGATCAAGAGTTTCAGCGTAGGTCAAAACAGCGACCTGGCGAACTTCGGCACAAATGGCGACATGACCAGCGGCGAAGATACCGGCGCGGCGTTCGAGTCGGACGAAACGGAAAGCAATATTTTCAGCACGGACCAGAAACTGGTGGCGCTCGAAATGGCGGCCAAGATGCTGTCGTCGCTGCCCGAAAAGAAGGCGCTGGTCTACTTTTCCGCCGGAGTCAGCAAGAGCAACATGGATAACCAGGCGCAACTTCGCTCCACCGTCGCCGCCGCGGTTCGTTCCAATGTCTCGTTCTATCCGATCGATATTTCCGGCCTGATCGCACTGCCTCCCGGCGGCGATGCAACCCATGCCAATCAGCGCGGCAACAGCATGTTCACGGGCTCGGCGCAGGCCAGCCAGAAGCAGACCACGGACGATAAGCAGGAAACGCTGGTCACGCTCGCCGAAGACACCGGCGGCAAGGCATTTCTCGACAGCAACGACCTCGCGGGCGAAATCAAAGATGCGCGTGACGACGTGCACAGCTACTATATCCTCGGTTTCTACAGCAGCAACGACAAGGAAGACGGCAAGTTCCGCCGCATCCAGGTCAAAATCAACAAGCCGGGCTTGCAGGCCAAGCTGGACTATCGTGACGGCTACTACGCCGACAAGACCTTCAAGAAGTTCACTGATTCCGACAAAGAGACGCAGCTTCAGGAAGCGCTGCTGCTCGGCGATCCTCTGACCGATCTTCCCATCTCCTTCGAGGCCGATTATTTCCGTCTCGGTCTCCAGACTTATTACGTTCCAATCTCGGTGCGCCTCCCCGGTTCGGTGATCCCCCTAAACCAAAAAGGCAAAAGGCTGGAGACCCAGATCGATTTCATCGGCCAGATCTACAACAGCAAGAACGCCATCGTGGAGAAACTGCGCGACTACATTCCGATCCGGGTGGACGACGCGACGGCGGCTCAGATCGCCAAACGCCCGGTCCAGTATGACGCCGGATTCACGCTGCCGCCCGGTGCCTACACCATCAAGGTATTGGCCCGCGAGAACTCCAGCGGCAAGATGGGCACCTACGAAGGGAAGTTTGTGATACCCAATCTCAACGCGGCCAGCGGCGGAAGTCTGCGGGTCAGCTCGGTGGTGTGGAGCAACCAGCGCGCGCCTGTGAAATCCGCTGTAGGCGGCGTTTCCTATGACCGGAAAGGATCGGATTCCGACCCGCTGATTCAGGACGGCCAGAAGCTGATTCCCAACATCCTTAAGGTTTTTCGCACGGATCAGAATCTGTATGTCTACATGGAAGTTTACGATCCGGCGCCCACGCCCAGCGTGGCTGCCGCTTTGACTTTCTATCGTGGACGCGTGAAGGCCTACACGTCGGCACCGGTTCGGCTGACGCAGACCATGACCGACCGGGCGGGTGTGATGCCCGTGCGTTTCCAGATACCCCTCGCCGCCCTCGCGCCAGGCAAGTATACCTGCCAGGTGAACATCATTGACGAAAAGGCCGGGCGCTTCGCCTTCCCCCGTACGGACTTGGTGGTGATGCGCTCTACGCCTCCCGCTTCCGTGCCGAAACCACCGGACGCTGCAGCCAAGCCGGCACAGAACTAGCAAACCGTACGGACTGAAGTCCGCGGCACCCTTGCAAGTCCAGTGTTTGCGTTGGTGGGGCAGGCGGTTTCGCCTGCCTCGGCCGCTGGCGGCCGAACCACTACCTCTGAAGTCTGTGTTAGCGGCGCGCGTTCCACCGGCCCGCCAGCGGGGTCAGGGGATCGGCAATCGACTGGAGCCGCGGCAGCAGAATAGAATCCTGGTCCTTTACGGACGCGAGCGGCATCAGCCCATTTTCCAGCAGGAACCCGGCATCGAACTCGGTGAGAAGGATCTCGGCGCAGGGCTTGGACACGGATTCCCCGTCCAGCTTGTAAACATGCAGCGGCAATCCCGTGATTTGTCCTCGCCAAGGGTTGAGGTTCCAACCTTCGTTACGGAACTCCTCTCCGAGCAGGCAGGCGCACGCAAACGCAGGGTTGCCCCACAGGTATTCAGCATGGACGCTCTGCGGCATCTCCTCGAAACCGAACGCTTCCACTTCCATCGTGGCTTTTCCGTAGGGCAGGCGCAGCAGAAAGCGGGGCAGCGCGAGACCAATCCAGCGGGCCTCCGGCGATCTCCGCAACAGGCTCCAATCATGCCCCCACTCCGCCTTGGCAGGAGGCAGGGCTTCAGCCAGGAACGGTGCGCCGGCGTCTCCCGCGATGCTCCCCAGGACGCGCAGATGGGCCGCATCCTGCGCACTCTGTCCAAAGGCAAAGTTACCCGCGATCAACGCCCACGGCTGGTGCGAAGCAGCCAGGAGTTCGGCAAAGTGCTGTGCGTCGTCGAGTAATTCCTGCAAGGTGGCATCCAGCAGATAGATTCTCAACTCGCTGTCGGGGTTCAGACGCTGTACCAGCATCTGAACCGCTCGCCACGCGGCTTCGACCGCTTGAAATTCCTCGTGGTGGAGAATGGCCCGCATCTGTTCGCCCGCCACGGCGTCCACACGTGCGGACCACTGCTGCTTGCCAGGCGCTGATTTCTCCAGATGCGGCGCGATTGCCCTCTCGATGAAGTCCGCGAGTGTATCATCTGCGTGTGCGGGAGACGTTGTGGGAGCGGGAGCGGGTGCTTCCTCCTCCATCATCTTGTCCAGCAGACTCCGGCCCGGCTGAAGCTCCAAAGGCTTTCCCGGCGCGCGGGCAGCCTTGGGTTCGGCTGAGGGCTCCCGCGGTGGCCGGTTGCGCACGACTTCCAGCTTGCGGAAGAGCTCAGCATTGCGGTAGATGCGGTCAGGGTGAAAGTCATCGAGCTCCCGGAAGCGGAGCGTCATCTGAGGCAGATGAAGCGCGACATCCATCTCGACGATGGTGTTGTCGAGATTGTCGCAATCCACGCGAAATGGGCGGCGGCCGGCAAGGGGCTGGTGCAGCCCCCGGTTGGCACGGCCACTGAAGTCGCCGATCAGGAGAATCCGGAAGGGCGCTTCGGGCGTGGGGATTTCGTGGGCGGGATTCTCGCCGGCCATCACGTCGAGGTGGACGGAACTTCTTGAGAAGCGTTCAGCCATTCGGGTCTATCACCACTATCGATCTTAGTCGGTTTTCGCGCTGGGCACGCCACCCAGTCCGTTATAATTCGGCCATGCCGCTCACCCGCAGGTCATTTGTCTCGCGGTTACTCGCCTCTCCTCTCGCAGGGGCGTATACTGCTGCTGCCCAGACCGCCCCTCCGTCGAAGATCACGCGCATCGAAACGGTGTACTGGAAGAGTCGCGACGACGCCCCATTCTGGCCACACTGGACTTGGGTCAGGATCGATACCGACACCGGCATCTCGGGCATAGGAGAGACGTATCCGCGCAACCCCGCCGAAGCGGCTGTAGTCCACGCGGTGGCCAGTTCGCTGCTCGGCCGGGACCCGCGCGATATCGAGCGGATTTGGGCGGATCTCTATCGCGCGTTCGATTTTCAGGTCGCAGGCGGCGCCGAAATCCGGGCCCTGAGTGCCATCGATCTGGCGCTTTGGGATCTGCTTGGGAAGCATCTCAATGCGCCTGTGTACCGGCTGATCGGGGGCAAGGCGAACCCCCGTGTCCGCCTCTACAACACCTGTTTCCCCTACAAGTACGACTTCAACCGCGAACCCGAAAAGATCATGCGCGAGCTGATCGAGACGCGCGGCATTAAGGCGATCAAGGTCTGGCCGTTCGACGGCGCGGCCGCGCGCAACCGGAACCAGTACATTACGCCGGGGGATATTGACGAGGCGCTCCGGCCGGTGCAGAAGCTGCGCGAGACGTTCGGTTCCTCCATCGATATCGCGGTCGAGTTCCACGCGCAATGGAACGTCACCTCCGCGATTCGCATCGCGCACGCTCTCGAACCCTACCGTCCGATGTGGCTCGAGGATATGCTCATGCCCGGCAACTACCTGCAGTATCACGAACTGGCGGCCGCCACCAGTCTGCCGCTGATCGCCGGGGAGCGTATGGCGGGCAAGCTGCAATTCGAGCAACTGCTGGAATCGCGCACCGTCAAGTACGTGATGTTCGATCTCACCTGGTGCGGAGGCTTAACCGAAGCTCGCAAGATTGCCGCGATGGCGGACGCGTTCGAGTTGCCCATCGCGCCGCATACGGCCGGCGGCCCACTGCTGTTCTACGCCAGCACCCACCTTTCGACCGCGTCGCCCAACGTATGGATACAGGAAAGTTGTCAGCGGTTTTACGAGCGCGACTGGCCGGCTATGCTGGAGAACCCCGTCGCCCCTGAAGGTGGGTTCATACGTGTACCGGAGGAAAGCGGCTTTGGCATGCGGATCAAACCGGAAGCCTGGAACCACCCGGCGGCCGTCAGGCAGGTGAGCGGTCGCACTTAGCGTCAATGCTGTTCACTTAACGCATGGAGCCCTTAGTACCCCGGTGCCCTGCCCACGGAAAACGAAGGAAAGAGCGGCCAAAGACTTGCTGCCGGAACGCACTCCCCGATCGTTCGCCGCATTGTACTTCCACCGGTAGGCGTTACACGTCTAAATGCCGAATTGGCCGGACTACCGGCTACAAGGCGACTTAGGGGTACTAATCCCGGTTTTTTACTGAGCTCTTTCCGGTTGGCCGAAACATTCCGAACGGAGTGCGATCACCGCCTGAGGGTCGGTTGCGGCCATCTTTAAATACGCGAGCGAGCGTTCCCCTCAGGCGCCCGGGAATCCGAACATCAACCACGACTGATTCGCTACCCAATGGGGGTAAAGCTCCGTCATCTTGTTGAACAGCTCTTCGTCGGACGTCGCGGTTTTCTGCAGCCGATCAAAGTCGAGCAGATAGTGCTTCGTATCCTCGATCGCCGACGGCGAGTCGGGCGCGCCGGGCTTCTTGTGACCGGCAACAACAATCGACGGCTCGAGCGCCGCCAACCGGTCCAACGCCGCGACCCAGTTCTTCCGGCTCTCTGGGGTGGTGTCGCCGACGTACATGTGGCACTGGTTATACACTACGTCGCCTGCGATGACCAGGCCGATCGATGGAACGTACAGAGACGTCGTATCAGCACTATCGGTGTGGCCCTGCTCGATAATGCGCAATTCCTGGCCCTCGAGAGTGAACGTGTTGTGCTGATAGGGCTCAGGCGCAACGAATTTAGCGGCCATTTGCCCAGGAAACAACCGGCGGGCTAACCGCTCTACTGGGGGAGTGAAAGACATCTGCATGGCGTTCACCGTCTTGGGTGTTGCGATCGCCCGAGCGCTCGGGAAACGGTCGAGCAGAATGCTTAAACCGTAGAAGTGGTCGAAATGGGCGTGTGTTATATAGATGGTCTCCAGGTTGCGGTTGTGCAGCGCAATCCAATCCGCGAGCGCCTCTGCTTCAGCCACAGTCGTCATTGCGTCTACCAGCACCGCATCGTACTCGCCGAAGATTAAAGTCGACGTCATCGGGTCAAAACCGAGCGGTTCGCCGAAAGGCTTTGGCCGCTCGCCTGCCATTACCTTTCCCGGGGCGGTAAATACGTTGACACCGAGCGTGCTTGACGCGATGGCTGCACTCACCCGCGGGGTCTCCTTAGTTTCATCTCGTGCTCCTCTCTATCTCCAGAAACTGCGGCCAAACTTCGCTCGCGGCGGCAAAGGCGCAAGCTTCAGACACATTGGACCGCGGCCTGCCCCGCGGTTAGCGGCTGAAAGTAGGACGCGTGCCAATTCAGAGCCTTGTGCGGGGCCGGGCGTTAACCGTATTTCAGGTCGGTGCTCTGTCCCACCTCGATAATGTAACCGTCGGGATCGCGGATGTAGCAGCGAATCTCGCCGTACTTGGGTATCGGCTTGGTGATGAACTCCGCTCCGCGACTTGTCCATAATTCATAGCACGCTTGAATATCCGCAACGCGGAAATTCATAAAGCTGTTGATGTGATTCGGGTCGGGGACGCTCAGCGTTACGGTCGGCTTATCCGCGGTCGGGCCGCCTCCAACGTTCAGAATCATCCAGATATTCGCAAGCTGAAGGTACCCAGGCGCGTTGCCATCCCCCAGGCTCAGGATGCGAGCACCGAAGACCTTTTCGTAGTAGCGAGCCGATCGCTCGATGTCGGCGACGGTGAGAAAATTCGCGATGCTGATCCCCTCTCGCGGGGGCATCTCGTAGCTCTTCTGTTCGATTTGTACGCTGCTCGTTGATAACTGCGATTCTTTGCTCATTTCCGATTTTCCTTTCGTGTCCTCTGTTCGCAAAGTAATGTCAAGCGACTAGCAGGATCTTCCCGGCGACACCTTTTTCTGCCGCTGCTTGAGCCTCGGCCGCTTGGCTGAGTGGCAGGGTCTCGCTAATCGGGATCACCAGCTTGCCATCTCGCACGGCTTCGGCCATGAACTCGAGCGTTTTCCTGTCGAATTTCGAGAATACCGGTGCCACCTTCACAGCTGGGTACTTCGCGGCGTTCTGCGGCGCCCTGAGAACCGTGGCAAACACTCCTCCGGGCTTGACCTTCGCGATCAGCTTCTCGGCGGTTCTTCCGTCGACCGTATCCGCCACCGCGTCGAGCGGCGGAAGATTCGCAATCGCTGTGTCGTCGTCGGTTGCGACCGCCTGGTCCGCGCCGGCAGTCCTCGCCTCATCCACCTGCCTCTTCAAGACTCCCGCGATCACAGTCGCCCCGCGTTCCTTGGCGGTGAATACCGCCGAACGCCCGACATTTCCCACAGCGCCTGCGACCAAAACCGTCTGGCCCGCCTTGATTCCCGTAGCCGAAAGGAGCTGGTTACCCGTTATCGTCACCAGCGGCAGCGCCGCCGCTTGGATCAAATCGAGCCCCTTGGGGACCTTCGCCAGGATCGCCGCACTGACGACACAAAGTTCAGCGTAAGTATTGTCTGCCATAGAGAAGACCTGATCGCCGACGGAAAACCCTTCCACCTCCGGCCCGATCTTCACGACGGTTCCCGCCATATCGACCCCTATGAGGCCCGGGAAATGGATCGGATAATAATCGTCCGTCAACCCGGCACGCCGCTTGTAGTCGAGCGGGTTCACGCTCGCGGCGGCGACTCGCACGAGCACCTCGCCTGCACCTGGCACCGGATCCGGATAGTCCTCGAACTTCAGAACCTCCGGACCGCCATACTTGTGGACGACGACTGCCTTCATTTCATGCCTCCGCGGTTCACGTCACAGCGCGTCTGGTGGCGCTTTTCTTCTCTTCCGCCGGTGGATGCCCAGATCGTGCCACGACCCTTCCGAGAGGTTGACACCGTAGTACCGTGCAGCTTTCTGGATGTTCGCGAACGCCAAATCACGATCTTCATCGGAGACGTCGATGACCTTGATCGAACCGGGCGACGGCGTTACGCACGTGCTCTGCGTCGGTCAGCGGTTCTTTGCGCTGTTTGGGAAATGCATAAACGCTAGCTGGCAGGTCACTCTCCGTCGTGAGCCGTCCGTGTTTTTCGTGAGGTTCCCAAGTCGCTTCAGGCATGTCCTAACCGTTCTTCCTGTGACGTTCCACGGGTGCAATTGAATAGCCCTCTCTAAATCGCTCAAATTCCAGTCTCAGAAGGCCGGCCGATGCTCGTGTGTCTGCAGTTTGAGTCGATCGGCCGACGCAAACGCCAAGGCGGCAGGCCTGGGACTCGACAGGTGCAATGTACTTCCGCATCTCATAGTCTCCCCGACGATGTCGCCGCTGCACACTCGGATTACGAGTGTCTCACGGCGCGCACAGCACCTGGCGACCGCAGCCACGCTCCACCAAAGATTTCACTTCGCGAGCTCGATCGTTTCGTCCTCTGCGAGGTACGCGCGTAACGTAGATCCTGCGATTTCCTGGCATGCAAGTTTCTGTGGCGCGGCGGACAGGCAGCCCTTAAGTGAGCCGCATTGCACTTGGCGTGGACCAGTCAACGTGCGCGCTTGCCAAGATTAGCTACCCCGCTCCCCGTCGGTCGTGGTGGCCGATTTGCGGCAAGCTACGCCAGAACTTTGGTAGCCGGAATCCCCTCCTGGGCGAGCACCTTCTCCACTTCGGCAGGCTTGAGGCGCGTGGCGTCATACTCCACCACCAGTTCCGTGAGCGACGGGAGAATCTTAATGTGCTCGATCCCGTAGATCGAATTCGCGTCTCGAATCCGTTTCATCATTTCGTCGTCGAGTGGGCGTTGCAGCCCCAGATGAATCTGGACTTTGGTCATGGGGGGAACCTGCATTATACCCAAT
This sequence comes from Terriglobia bacterium, assembly GCA_963747535.1. GTDB lineage: Bacteria > Acidobacteriota > Terriglobia > Bryobacterales > Bryobacteraceae > CAVVFX01. Next base: position 429,284 of record CAVVFX010000017.1, on the reverse strand, counting down.
GGTTCAACGGCCCCGAACCGCGACCTAGTCCGGGATTGGTGCGGATGGCCTGGTTAACGAAGAGCTTGGCCTCACGGATCGCCTGCAGCATACCGATCCCCCTCGCCAGGCCGGCCGTGACGGCCGCGGAGTAAGTACAGCCGGTCCCGTGGGTATGCGGTGTGTCGATGCGCAGGGCCGGAAACGTCACAGTAGTTTCGCTCCCGCTCAGAAAGAGGTCGACCGGGTCGCCGGCGAGATGCCCCCCTTTAATAAGGACCGCTCGGGCGCCGAGATCGAGCAACATCCGGCCGGCGCGTTCCATCTGTGCTATCGAATTCACAGGAGAACCGCAGAGCGCCGCGGCCTCGGGAAGATTGGGCATGAGCAATGCGGCCCTCGGGATCAGGAATCGGCGGAAGGCGCTGACGGCATCTGTCGAGGCTAATGGTGCACCGTGCTTGCTCATCATGACCGGGTCGACAATCAGCGGGAAGGTCCACTGCGCGGCTTCGAGGCCGATCGCCTCAATCAGTTCCGCACTTCCGAGCGCGCCGGTCTTGGCAGCCGCGGGAGGAATATCCTCGACCACTGCTGCAATCTGGGCTAGCACCAGATCCACGGCCACGAGTTCCACGCGGGTCACGGACATCGTATTCTGGACCGTCAGAAGTGTGATCGCAGCTTCGCCATAGACGCCCAGTTGGTGGAATGTCTTCAGATCCGCCTGTATGCCCGCTCCCCCTGAGGGGTCGGAACCGGCGATAGTCAAAGCGGACGGGAGGCCAGTCACATTGTTATACTAATGGGTCTAGTCCCATCATGCCATTAAAGCCGATTTCCCCTAACACCACGGGAGAAAAGAAGATTTATCTTCTCAAGCCGCGTGGATTCTGCGCCGGAGTGGTGCGGGCCATCGACGTGGTGAAAATCGCACTGGATCTTTACGGCCCACCGGTTTATGTCCGTAAAGAGATTGTTCACAACAAACACGTGGTAGACGAACTTCGCGAGGCGGGTGCAGTCTTCATCGAAGAGGTGGAAGAAGTGCCCGTCGGGGCTCGTGCGATCTTCAGTGCCCACGGTGTGTCCCCGGTCGTCCGTCAGGAAGCCAAGGCTCGCGGCTTGCAGGTCATCGATGCCACTTGCCCGCTGGTGACCAAGGTTCACCTGGAAGCGGTGAAGTTCGCCCGTGAAGGCTATACCATCATCCTGATCGGTCATAAGAATCACGATGAAGTGATTGGAACGCTCGGCGAAGCGCCGTCGAAGACGATTCTGGTCGAATCGGTGGCGGACGTGGATGCGTTGAACCTTTCCGATCCGACGCGCGTGGCTTACCTTACGCAGACGACCTTGAGTCTGGATGAAACCAGACAGATTGTGGCGCGTCTGCAAGAGAGATTTCCCTTGATCGTCGGACCCAAATCTCAGGACATCTGTTACGCGACCGAAAACCGGCAGATGGCGGTGAAGGGTGTTGCGCGGTTTTGCGATCTCCTGCTGGTAGTGGGTTCGGCCAACAGTTCGAACTCCAAGCGCCTGGTCGAGGTGGGCGACATTCTGGGAGTTCGCGGCTTCCTGGTCAATGACTGGAGCGATGTGAATCCGGAGTGGCTGGAAGATGTCCAAAGTGTGGCCGTCACCGCCGGAGCGTCCGCGCCCGAGCATCTGGTCGAGGAACTGGTGGCGGCGTTGCAAAACGAAAAATTTACGCAACTTGAGGAAGTGGAATTGATCGAAGAAGATGTGCGGTTCTCGCTACCGGGAGAATTGGCCCACGCGGCTTCCTCGCTGACCCATATCTCTGTGATGCGGTAATCCGAAAGATGACGCCGACGCTGCAAACTGAAGACATACTTCTCACCTCGGTCTCGGGTGCGATTCGCCGCGCCGCGGATTGTCTGCTTGCCATGCAGCATCCTGACGGCTATTGGAATGCTCTCCTGACTGCTGATACGACGCTGGAGTCGGACTACATCCTGTTCCAGTTGTGGCTCTATCCACCAGTCGAGGGGGTTTGGAAGCTGCCGGCGAAAGAGAACGTGCGCATGCAGCGCGCGGTGCAGTCGATTCTGGATCGCCAGCTCCCGGACGGCGGATTCAACATCTACGTCAAAGGTCCGGCGGAAGTCAGCGCCACCGTGAAGGCTTACTTCGCGCTGAAACTCGCCGGAGTTCCAGTAGAGGATAGGCGGATGATCGCCGCGCGCGATCGCATCCTGTCGCTCGGGGGGTTGCAGGCCGCCAACAGCTACACCAAAGTCAATCTCAGCCTTTTCGATTTGTACCCGCGCGAGCACACGCCGAGCATTCCACCGGAGTTTGTGCTGCTCCCGGGCAAATTGCTGTACCAGATGTCGTCCTGGACGCGTGCCATCATCGTAGCGCTGGCGATCGTACATTCCGCGAATCCGCAGCGTCCCGTGCCGCAAGGGTTTGATCTCGACGAGATCCTCATCCCGGGCAAGAGCACTGATTTCGAAAGCACCGATTCGTGGCTGAGCTGGCGCAAGACTTTCATCCATTCCGACAAGATTCTCAAGCTCTGGGAACAGTATGGTTTCTCCCGCATTCGCAAGATTGCGGTCCGCAAATGCGAGCACTGGATGCTCGAACGGATTAAGCATTCCGAGGGTCTCGGCGCAATCTATCCGCCGATGATGTATTCAGTGATGGCGCTCGATGTCCTGGGTTATGCCAAAGATCATCCGCTGCGGGTGGAAGCGCTGCGCCAGTTCGAAAACCTCATTCAGGAAAACGGAGACCGGTTCTTTTTCCAGCCCTGCTTCTCGCCGGTATGGGACACGGCCATTGCGGCTTATGCGCTGGGCGAAGCCGGAATCAGCGCTACCAGACCGCTGCAGCGCGCGGCCGACTGGCTGGTGAAAAACGAGATTCGTCGTACGGGCGACTGGTCGGTCAAGCGTCCCGATACCGAACCCTCAGGCTGGGCGTTCGAATTCCGCAACGACCACTATCCGGACATCGACGACACGGCCATGGTGATGCTCAGCTTCGCTCACGCGCGCGGCTCCAATCCCAAGGCGCATAAAGCTTGTGAAGACCGGGCGCTCAACTGGCTGCTTGCCATGCAGTCGAAGGACGGAGGCTGGGCGGCGTTTGACGTCGACAACAATTGGGAGTTTCTGAGCCACGTTCCCTTCGCGGATCACAATGCCATGCTCGATCCGACCTGCGCCGATATCACCGGGCGGACGCTCGAAGCGCTGGCGGCCCACGGCGTATCGCGCAGCTATCCCGCGGTCCAGAACGCCATCAACAATCTGGTCCGCACGCAGGAACTCGATGGCAGCTGGTACGGACGGTGGGGCGTCGCGTATATTTACGGAACCTGCTTTGCTCTGCGTGGGCTTGCGGCGATCGGCGAAGACGATCACGAACCCCACATCCAGCGGGCTAACGAGTGGCTGCGCTCGATACAGAACGCCGATGGCGGATGGGGCGAGAGTTGCGCCAGCTACGATAACGGCGTCTATTCGCCTGCCGCGAGCACGCCTTCGCAAACGGCGTGGGCCGTCATGGGCCTGATCGCCGGCGGCGATACGCGGAGTTCGAGCCTTTATCACGGAGTCGAGTATCTGCTGAAGACGCAGCGCCCTGACGGCAATTGGGACGAAGAACTGGCCACGGGGACAGGTTTCCCAAAGGTCTTCTACCTCAACTATCACCTCTACAAGCTGAGCTTTCCCATGATCGCCCTGGCCGAATTTCGCAAGGCCTTGGAGAGCCGGTCGTAACACAGACTTCAGTCTCTGCCTTTTGCCGCGTTAGGCCACTGTCAGTGCTCAATAGAGTAAGACGCGATAGCCCAAGAGGGCTGCAAGAACCTCCGGACCCGGACACGTGGACTGGAAGCGCAGGGGTGGCGCGGGCGGTTTCGCCTGCGCAGGCCGGATTTTGCAACTACCTCTTTAGCCTGTTCGATCAGCGAAAGGCACAGACTCAAGTCTGTGTTACGACATGATCCTCGTAACCGGAGCATCGGGATTCCTTGGCTGGCATGTCGCCCACACTTTGACTCAGCGCGGACACCGAGTCCGAGCCCTGGTTCGTCCCACGAGCAAACTCCAGGACCTCGACGTAGAACCGGTCACCGGCGATCTGCGAAACGCAGCGTCCCTCGCACCAGCAGTGGCGGGTTGCAAACTCATCTTCCATGTGGCCGCGGACTACCGGCTCTGGTCTCGTAACCCCCGCGACCTCTACGATTCCAACGTCGAAGGAACGCGCAACCTCCTCGCCGCGGCACAGAAAGCGGGTGCAGAACGCGTCGTTTACACCAGCACCGTAGGCTGCATCGGAGTCCCGCCTGGAGGCATAGGCGACGAGACCCAACCCTGCACGCTCAAGGAAATGTCGGGTGATTACAAGCGGTCCAAATTCCAGGCCGAGCAGGTGGCGCTTGAATTCGCACGTGCCGGATTCCCGGTCGTGATCGTCAACCCCACAGCGCCCGTCGGGGATCACGACTTCAAGCCCACTCCGACCGGCAAAATCATCCTCGACTTCATCACCGGCAAAATGCCCGCCTACATCGATACCGGACTCAATCTGGTCGATGCGCGCGATGCCGCATTGGGACACGTGCTGGCCGGCGAGAGAGGACGCGACGGAGAGCGGTACATTCTAGGCTGCGAGAATTTGACGTTGAAGCAGATTCTCGTGTCGCTGGCATCCATCACGGGGAAAAAAGCTCCGAGTGTGCAGTTACCCTACGCGGTGGCTTACGCCGCGGGCGTGGTGACGACTGCATGGGCCGCGGTTTCCGGGCGGACGCCACTGGCGCCGCTCGAAGCCGTGAAGATGGCTAAGAAGAAGATGTACGTGACCCACGCCAAAGCTGCCCTGGAATTAGGCTACGCGCCGGGGCCGGTGGATGAGGCTCTGCGGCGGGCAGTTGAGTGGTTTACCGTGAAAGGCATTGGCTGAATCCTGTGTTACTGGCCTTCATCGCTGCGGAACCACGGGAATTCGCGGGCTTCCTGCGACACGTCACGGACGTCACGCGCACCAACCTGCCCGTCCATTGGTCCCGGCGTGCTACCTGGAAGAAACACCGGGTACTCCTGATTGCCAACGGAGCAGGCCCCCGGCAATCCGCGGCGGCAGCTAGAGTCTGTGACTCGGCGGCTGCTATCATTAACACAGGCTTCTGTGGCGCTCTTGATTCAGATCTGAAGATCGGCGACGTTATCGTTGCCGATAAGGTTTTCTTTAGCTCTCAGATGTTTGATTGCCGGCCGGTCACCACAAACGCAAGCTATCGCCGAGGCGCCATCTGTTCCAGCGCCCGAATTGCCGCGACCGCAACAGACAAAGCGCAGCTTCGCCGGCCGGGAGCGATTGCAGTCGAAATGGAGGCCGCAGGCGTAATACCTTACGTGGAAAGGCGCGGCTTGCCGTTCTTCTGCGTGCGTACAGTCAGCGACCTGGCGGACGAATCGTTCGCGAACGACTTTAACGCCGCGCTGGGCCCGGATGGCCGCTACCGGATGGGACGCTTGATCGGATCAGCACTGATGCGCCCGTACCGACGGTTACCGGAGTTGATGCGCTTAAAGAAAAGGTGCGATCTGGCAGCAGTAAAATTAGGAGATTTTCTTGACAGTTGCAGTTTCTGAAAAGATTGGAAATCGACAGATTGAAGTCTGTGCTACGATGCGCGCGGCTGTGTACCGTGGAGCCGGCGAAGTCGCCGTGGAGCAGATCCCGACTCCCGAGATCGGCCCGGGCGAGGTGCTCATCCGCGTGGAGGCCTGCGGAGTTTGCCATACCGATTTGAAGAAAGTGGAATACAATCTGCTTCCTCCGCCCCGGGTCTATGGTCACGAAACCGCCGGTGTAGTGGTCCGGACGGGCGAAGGCGTCAGGCAGTATCAGCCCGGAGACCGGGTCATCGTATTTCACCACATTCCTTGTGGTAACTGTTTTTATTGCGCCCATAAGCTCTACGCGCAGTGTCCCGGGTACAAGAAAGTCGGCGTCACGGCAGGTTTTGAGCCGGCGGGCGGAGGGTTTGCGCAGTATGTCCGGGTGATGGACTGGATCGTCGAGCGTGGAATGGAGAAGATTCCCGACGACGTCTCGTTCGAAGAGGCTTCCTTCGTCGAACCGCTCAATACGTGTCTGAAGGCTGTGAAACAGTGCGACCCGCAGGCGGGCGAAACCGTGCTGGTGATCGGACAGGGACCGATCGGCCTGATGTTCACCATGTTGATGGCGCAGCGTGGAACGCGAGTGGTGGCGACCGATACGATCGACTACCGACTCGCTCTCTCGGGGCAGTGCGGGGCTGAAACCGGTTTGGACCCGCGCAGTTCCGACGTCGCCGCAGTCATAAAGAACATGACCGAGGGACGCGGTGCTGATATAGTCGTGATAGCCGTCTCGGCAAAGGGGATAGTCGAGGAGGCCGTCCGGTGCTCGCGGCCCGGCGCCAGAATTATGCTTTTCGCACAAACCTCCGATAAGGAACGCATCGAATTGTCCGGCGCCAGCATCTGTGTGGGAGAGCGGTCGCTGCTGGGATCTTACAGCGCGTCAGTCGATATTCAACGGGAAGGAGCGGATCTGATCTTTCAGCGCACAGTTCCCATTCATCTTTTGATTTCTCATCGCTTTCCTCTTGATAGAATTAAAGATGCGTTTCATCTTGCGCTGCACCCCACGGTTGAGTCTCTAAAGGTCATCGTGCAGCCTCAGAGGTGTACAGAGTGAAGACAGACATGATGGCGGCGGTGTTGTACGGGCGGGAAAGTCTGCGCGTGGAACCTGTTGCCGTCCCGCCAATTGGCCCCGGCGACCTGCTTGTACGGGTTCGTGTGGCACTAACCTGCGGCACGGACGTCAAGGTTTTTCGCCGTGGATATCATGCTCGGATGATCGTACCCCCGGCAGTCTTTGGCCATGAATTGGCCGGCGATGTTGTCGCGGCAGGCAGCGATGTGCGAGGATTTAGCGTCGGCGACCGGGTTATGGCAGCGAATTCGGCGCCTTGTGGGAAATGCAACTATTGCATGCGGAATCGTCCCAATCTCTGTGACGATCTGCTGTTCAACAACGGCGCATATGCCGAATTCATCCGGATTCCGTCGCGAATCGTCGAAAAGAACACTTACGAAATCCCGGCCCACGTGAGCTATCGCGACGCGGCGCTGGCCGAACCGCTGGCCTGCGTCCTGAAGGGCCTGGAAGATACTGCAGCGCGTCCCGGGGATACCGTGGTGATTATCGGTCTCGGTCCGATCGGAAGTATGTTCGTGCGTATGGCCAAGGTAGCCGGTGCGAGAGTCATTGCAGTCGGGCGAAGAAGGGTACAGACGGATCGGGCGCTCGCGCTGGGCGCCGACGAAGTTGTGATTACGCACAACACGCCGAACGCTGTGGAAGCTGTCCGCGCCTTGACCGGTGGTCACGGCGCAGAGGTCGTGATCGAAGCGGTCGGCAAGCCTGAAACCTGGCATTGGGCCGTAAATATGCTGGCCAAGGGCGGCACGGTGAACTTCTTCGGTGGTTGTCCGGCGGATACCAAAGTTTTGCTCGACACCAATCTGTTGCACTATTCGGAAATCTCCTGCAAAGCCAGTTTCCATCACACGCCGGAGTTGATGCAGAAGGCACTCGACCACATCACTGCCCGCGATATCACTGCATCGTCGTTCGTGAACCGCGAAGAGCCGCTGATTCGACTGCCCGAGGTGATGCAGCATCTCATGAGCCACAACGGGCATCTGAAAACCGCGATCCTTCCTTAATCCCGCCGTGCTGATGCCCGCCGAGTACGTCCGCGACCGAGCGGCCATGAACCGCATCTGGACGCCCGGCGAATCGCTGGGCTACACGCACTGGCTGGCGACTCATCATTACGAGAATTTCCACGTTGTCAGCTTTCTGCTGCCCAAAAAGCTGCACCAGGACTTCTACAACATCTATTCCTTTTGCCGCTGGGCCGACGACCTGGGAGACGAAATCGACGACACCAACGAAAGCCTCCGCCTGCTGGCGTGGTGGCGCGAAGAACTGGACGCCATGTACGCGGGCGAAACACGTCATCCGGTATTCGTCGCGCTGCGCGGGACCGTCGAGCAGTATGGAATCCCCAGGCAGCCTTTTGCCGATCTGATTCGGGCGTTTATCCAGGACCAGACGGTGACTCGTTATGAGACCTGGGAAGGCGTCCTGGACTATTGCGTCTACTCCGCTAACCCGGTCGGCAGGCTACTGCTCTACCTGTGCGGCTACCGCGATGCGGAGCGCCAGCGGCTCTCCGATGCGACCTGCACCGCGCTGCAACTGGCCAACTTCTGGCAGGACGTCACTGTTGACCTCAAGAAAGACCGGGTCTACATTCCGCTCGAAGTATTGGAGCGGCATCATTACACGGTCGAAGACCTCTTCGCGCTGCGCAACCGCAGGGCCTTCCGCAACGTGATGATCGAGGTGGTGGATCGGGCGCGGCAGCTATTCCTGGAAGGCTTGCCCCTGGCTCGCACCGTGGACCGGCGCATCGGAATCGATCTCGATCTCTTCAGCCGCGGCGGAATGTATGTCCTGAAGAAGATCGAGCAACAGGACTACGACGTGCTAACCCGGCGTCCGGCGATTTCGAAACTGGAGCGGGCCGGTCTGCTGCTGGCTTCGGTAGCGAGAATGACCCTCGACCGCGGGCGAGCCGCATGAGTGCAGCACTGGACAGTTCCTACGAGTACTGCTGCAAAATTGCCCGGACTCGCGCCAAGAACTTCTACTATTCCTTTGTCCTCCTCTCCAAAGAGCAGAAGAACGCCATGTGCGCCATCTACGCGTTCATGCGTTACTGCGATGACCTGAGCGACGAACCGGGCGCGGCCGCCGCTCCCATCGAACGATGGCGTGCGGATCTGACGAGGGCACTCAAAGGCGAGAGGCCTTCACCGAGCCCATTGTGGCCCGCGTTCCAGGATGCCGTCGAGCGATATCGGATCCCGCACGAGTATTTCCACGAGATGATCAATGGCGTCCTATCGGATCTCGAACCGCGGCGAGTTCAGACGTTTGACGAGCTTTATCGCTACTGTTACCAGGTGGCTTCGGTGGTAGGGCTGACCATCATCCACATATTCGGGTTCGACGACCCGGAAGCGCTACCGTTGGCGGAGAAATGCGGGATCGCGTTCCAGTTGACCAACATCCTGCGGGATGTCCGGGAAGACGCGGAGCGTGGCCGGATCTATCTGCCGCAAGAAGACCTGACGCGATTCGGCGTGACAGCCGAAGATCTCTGCGCGGGGCGCAAGACCGAGGCCTTCGCCCGCATGATGGACTTCGAGGCCGCCAGGGCGCGCCGCTGCTACGATGAATCGCGTCCGCTTCTCAAGCTCATTCACAAGAGAAGCCGTTCCTCGCTGTGGGCGCTGATTACGATCTACTCGCGGCTGCTGGACCGGATCCGGCAGTCGAACTACGATGTCCTGGCGCGCCGCATCCGGCTTTCGACGTTCGAGAAGTCCTTCATTGTGCTCCGAGCCGCTATTGGGTCGGGGGCGGAGGAGTAGGCGGCGGGGGCGGTGTCGGATTGGAACTTCCGAAGCCTCCCGTGCTTTGCATCCCCGAGCTTCCGAAGCCGGTGTTTTGCATCCCCGTGCTTCCGAAGCCACTGTTCTGCATCCCCTGGTTTCCGAAGGCACTGTTCTGCGTCCCCTGGGCTGGGTTCTGTTGGCCGTTGGGATTGACGCCCGGAACAACGGGCATCGCGGCGGCGATCTCCTTGCTCTGATCGTAAAAGAACTCCCACTTCTCGTACTCTTCCTGATCGTTATAGCGTTTGACGCCATGCCCCTTATGGGTGCTGGCGACTCCGGCGAGCCCGCCCATCACCGCGCCGCCCATTCCAGGAGCACCGGAGATTCCGCCGGGCATGCCGCCGGGGCGCGGACTCGTCAGGAGGTTGTTGATCATGGATGCCGCCGAGTTTGTCTGCTGACCGGGTTGGCCGAAGCCGGCAGCATTGGGCTGATTGGAGCCGGGCGCAGTCGGGTAAGGCTGCTGTCCTGGTCCCATGGCTTGCAAGTTTCCCGGGGCGCCATTTTGTCCGGGCTGGCCGGGCTGGCCAGATTGACCAGGCGTTGGTGATGGGGATCCGTAACCACCATTGCCGGAGATGCTGGCGCCGAAGCCACCATTGCCGGAGATACTGGCCCCGCCGGCGTTCGAGTTCGCCGCCCCGTTTTGACCTGACTGACCCTGGGAGCCCGGACTGGCGCCTGGTATTGGAGGCATGCCCGGCAGGCTTCCGCCCGGTCCCGGCAGTGAGTTGGACGCAGTCTGGTTGGGGTCGGGCGGTGTGGCTCCGGGCATGGAGCTGGGAGCCTTGTCGTCGCTGGGACGCTTGCGAGTCCCGATGTTGGCGTTCTCCGGACCTCCATCCGAGGAAGCGGCAGACTTGAATTCGGTGATCGAGCCGGCGTGCCAATCGGTTTTATTGGGATCGTCCGCCTGGATCTTGGAGTCGATCAGTTTGCCGGCAGGGCCCATGTGGAGGAGGCGCCACTCGTCCTTGCCGGTCATGGGGTCGATGTAATGCTTGCGGAGGAAGCGAACATTCTGGGTGTTGTCGAGATCCTCGATTTTGGCGGGATAGCGGCCCATCTTGCGGACGTAGAGCTGGACCCCGCGTACGTACTGTTCGCCGTGATCGATCAGCAGCTGCTCTTTTTCACGTTGGGCTTCAAAGGCCACGCGAGGAAGTTGCTCGTAGAGGCCGAGAGCGACGATCGCCGCCAGGGCGAAAACAAAGAGCATGGCAAAGCCGGATTCGGGATTGCGATGTGCCCGGGCAGATGAGCGCAGAATAAAAGCTGAGCTTTTCATACCGGGGCCGCGTCCTGTTGGATCGGCAAGGTTTGCGTCGTCTTGGAGGTCGTGTCTTCCATCTGGACCGAGTTGACGCCGATGCGCACCACTTTGTACTGCTTCTTGATTATCTCTCCTTCGGATGCCACGATGACATCCTCGCCGTCCAGGAAGAACGCCTTCTTCTCGCCGTCCGAGCGCTTGGTGCTGTAGCCGTAATACTTCAGATTGATGGGAGGCGGCGGCGGGGGGCCGGTTGGAACCGCAGGCTTGGGCATGGACGCAGCGGGAGGCGAAGGTTGCGCATTCGGGTGAATCGGGCCGACATTTGGTATGGGCCCCTTGGCTGCAACCACCGGCGGAGGAGGAGCTTCGGAAAACTGGAAGAGGTTGCGTACGCCGCCTTCCAGTTCTACCGACTGCACTTTGGTAAGCAGGTCCAGGCGAAGCGTCGGATCGATTCTGGTGGGATCGACCGGGACGAGCTTGTAAATATTCTCTACGATGCTGGCACGTCCTTGGGCCGTGCGCTTCTTCGCGGGATTGCCGGCTCCATCCGGCACTGCCGGGACGACCGCGACCGAGGCAACGGCGTCCGCGGCGGGATGCGTGACGGCCGCAGCGGGAGGAGCTTCGGACGAAGAGTTCATCCAATACACGATCCCCGCCACGGCGAGCAGCGCAACGAAGATCCCGACTTTCTTGGGCTCGGCTCCTAATTTCATGCGCCGGGGTCATCCTTTACAAAGGTGTTCAGCTTCAGTTGCACCTGCAAAATGTTGCCATTCTGCTGGGGGCTGGCAGCCAGGCTTTCAATGATGAGGAAGCGCTTCGACTTGTCTAGAAGGTTGATGAACTTTACCAGGTTCGGGTAGGGGCCTTCGAAACTGGCAGTAACGGTCATCATGTCCAGTGAGTCGGTTCCCTGAATGGCGTCCAGGCCGATGAGCGCATCCTTGGGCTTCATGCCGGTCTGCGCCGCGGTCTCGTTGAGCTCGCTGAGGATGGTCGAGTAGGTGGCGCGCCGGCTGGTCATGTAGGTGGAGATGAACCTGGTGCCTTCGTCCCGGCCTTTGTCCACCTTGCCGGCGAGTTGCCGCGTCCGGTTGAGCTTCACGATGGCCCCCAGGACTTGCTGGCGCGTCCGCTGCACTTCGGTGGCGAGTTTCTCGGGTGAATCGTCGAAAAGGTGAAAAGCGAAACCGGCAGCGACCAGATTCGCCGCCAGCAACACGCCTAGCGCCAGGCGGACCTGGACGCGCGTGTCTTTGAGAGCTGCCAGGGGCAGCGTTACGCGTTGCAATGAGCTGAGTTTGGAGACGAGCTGTAGTCTAGGCATGGGCATCCAGGCATAGAGTGAAGTCTGTGTTACTACGAGAGCGTCTGCTGCGCAGACGGGCAGACCACAAAAAACGATGGTCTGCCCCACGGCTACAGTTTCTGGGCATATCTCACACTCACGGTGTAACGAAATAGGGGGTCGGTCTGCGATGGTGGAACGGTGTTGTAGACCGTGGTCGCGCCAAAAACATCGGAGCTTTCGAGTTTCTCAAGGAAGGCATTGAGCTGCGTCGTATTGTCTGCGCCCACGACCATCTGAAGAAAGATCTTGTCATTGGCGTCCACCTGCGGGCGAATCTGGATGATCCGGACATTGTAGGGCACGGTCTTTTCGAGGTCGGAGAAAATGCGGGTCCAGCTGATGCCCTTGCGCCGCAGCATATCGTTGAGCAAAACGCTGCGCTCCAGTACCGCGGCATTCTGGGGCTGGCGCAATTCCCGGTCCACAGCGGCCTGGTCCTTCATTACCATGGCTAATTGTTTTTGCGCGACCGCGAGTTGTTTGGCGCTTTCGAGCTTGTTCTTGCGATCGATGCGGGTAAGCGAGATCAGCATGACCAGGGTCCCGATCAGGATCGCGGCGAGCACGCTCGAGCCGATGATCAGGGCGCGGTCGCGGCGAAAGGGCTGGCTGGCGAGATTGATGGGGATTCTCATGCAGCAACGGGTCCTTTACGGTCACGGCTCAGTAAGTTCCGCGAATGGAGATAGCCCGCCAAGCCGGCATTTCGAAAAGGCAGGCATTCGACCTTGGCCGCCAGCTCCTCTTCAAACCGGCGGCTGGCCTCGCTGGCGAGGTCGCCGAAGCCGCACAACAAGAGGGTCTCGGGACGCGAGCCAAAGCTGTCCTCGGAATAAGCAAACGTGGGATAGAGATCGGCGGCGATTTCGTCGAGGGTCAGTTCGGTCAATTCGAGCGACCGCACCAGGCGCAGGGTGCCGTGATCGATGGCCATGACCGTCAGGATGCCTCCGCTCAGCTTGGCTACAATCACTACTCCGGCAGGCGTGACCAGGTCAAGCATGGCAAGGTGCGAGATGGTCACGATCCCGGTATGGATATTGGCCGCACGGAAAGGCGCTTCGTAGCGCGCAATCACTTCGAGCGGTGTCGCCACCGCGACCACTTCGCGCTTACCCGTTTTGGTGACCGGCTGGGTGAAGTAACTGATGGCAGCGGAGTCGATGTCGTAGGGCAAGGTCTTTTTCAGGCGGAACTGCAGGAGGGGCAGTTGATCCTCGGCCTTATCGGGGAAGCGGTCGAAGTCGAGGACCGAGACCCGCGCGCTATGGTCGGGCAGAATCAAAGCGGCGCGGCGCTGTCTCCGGCCGGGACCGAGAGAACTCAGGAGACTCTTAATTGCCTGCTGCAACGCCTCCGGCTCAATCACGTTATCGCGGACGGGCGACGGCGAAATCGCGGACGGTGGAAGCTCTTCCACTACCGATTGTGTGCCACCCACAGCGCGAACCATGGCCACGCTGGAAGGGCCGATCTCGAAGGCCAGATCCGGCGGCGGATCCTGGAATATGGCGGCGATTTTCTGGAGGATGACCGGGTGCGTCATTCGATGAAGGTCACCTTGTTGATTTCTTTCAATGTGGTGATGCCGAGCCGCACTTTCTCGACGGCCGATTCACGCAGGAAGGTCATGCCTTCTTCACGGGCGGCGCGTTTGATTTCCGAAGTCGGGCGGCGATTGAGAATCATCTCGCGAATCTTGTCGCTCAGATCCAGCAGCTCGTGAATGGCGCTGCGGCCGCGGAAACCAGTGCCTCCGCATTCGAAGCATCCCGCGCCTTCCACCAGGTCGTATTGTTGCCATTCTTTGGGATCGAGGGCGCTCTCGATATACGCCGAATCCGGATGCCTGACGGGCTTCTTGCAATGCTCGCAGATGACGCGGACCAGGCGCTGCGCCAGGATGCAGTTGAGCGCGGACACGAAATTGTAGGCCTCGACCCCCATATTCAGGAAGCGGCCCAGCACGTCGAGCACGTTGTTGGCGTGGACGGTGGTGAAGACCAGGTGTCCGGTGAGCGCGGAGTTGATGGCGATCTGGGCGGTCTCCTGGTCGCGGATTTCGCCCACCATGATCTTGTCGGGGTCGTGCCGCAGGATGGAGCGGAGGCCGCGGGCGAAGGTGAGTCCTTTCTTATCGTTGACCGGGATTTGGGTGATGCCTTTGAGCTGGTACTCGACGGGGTCCTCGATGGTGATGATCTTGTCCTCGTCGTTCTTGATTTCGCTAAGCGCGGCGTAGAGCGTGGTGGTCTTGCCCGACCCGGTGGGGCCGGTGACGAGCACCATGCCGTAAGGCTCGTTGATATAGCGGCGGAACTTGGTGAGGTCGGATTCGGAGAAACCGACGACGTCGAGCGAGAGTTTGGCGAACTTCTCGCTCATGGACTCCTTATCGAGCACGCGGAGCACCGCGTCTTCGCCGTGGATCGTGGGCATGATCGAGACGCGGAAGTCGATCAGGCGCGATTTGTAGCGGACGCGGAAACGCCCGTCCTGCGGGACGCGGCGCTCGGCGATATCGAGCTCGCTCATGACTTTGATACGCGAAATGATAGTGGAGTGCCAGTCCTTCGCGATGGGCGGCATGGCGTAGTGGAGGACGCCGTCGATGCGGTACTTGATGGCGACTTCCTGGTCGCGGGATTCGATGTGGATATCGGAGGCGCGGCGTTCGAGCGCGTTGAAGATGGTGGTGTCGACCAGTTTGATGACCGGCGCGATGTTGTTGTCGACAGCGGTGAGCTTGTCGATGGAAAGGGTTTCCTCGGAGTTCTCATCGTCGCCAACGACGTCCAGGGTAAAACCCTCGGTGACTTCTTCGAGGACGCGCTGGGACTGCTCGGTCTTCTTGAGCAGGTCGGAGATCTGGGAGTTGGTGGCGACTTTGACCCGCAGTTTCTTGTGGAGGAGAAGGCTGAGCTCGTCGATCGTATTCAGGTTGCGCGGGTCGGAGAGCGCGATATCAAGGGTTCCGTTGGCGTTGCGGAGGGGGACGAAGTTGTAACGGAACATGAGGTCGACGGGCACGGAGCGGAAGAGGTCGTGCTCGATGTTGAACTCGCGGAGGTCGACGAACTCGCACCGATAGCGGGCGGCAAGTGATTGAGCCTGAATGGCTTCGGCGGTAGTTATCGGAGTGACTTTATCGGTGGCCATAGCCTCAAGTGGTATGGGCGCAAGCCGGGAGAGCTTGTCCTCTAAAGATGTGACGTGTCCAGGGGGGGATTCGTGTAGGGGAAGATGGGGGCATAAGGAAAGGATAAAGTGGCTTCGTTCGTGCAAATTACCTGGCTGAAATGTTGTCTTGGCCGATAACTCGTGGGGCAAAGTGTCAGTAGACATAAAGAAAAGCTAAATTTAGGTTCGTTCGGCAAATGGCTTCTTGTTGTCGCCCCTCAACTTGACCTGCGGCCAACGGCGCTGAGAGTCTGGCCTCGATATGGCGCGGGGTTAGCGGGGTGTTGCTGGCGTGGATGGGGTAGCGTTCCATTGATCTCGCGAAGATGCGGAGCACGTTCCCACTACCTGGATAGCATGGGTATTGGGTAGTTTTTGGAGTGCGCGTAAAGGAGATGGAGAGGAAACGCGGTGTGAGTCCACGTTGGGCTGGCCATTGACGCCATATGGTTTAACGTGCCATCATGGGACTTGAATGAGGGCAACGTTGCTCTTCCACGAGCGCATCGATTATGACGACGGTGCGGTCGTGGAATTGGTGCTTTGGCGAGTCCCATCTCCGGTTCGAGGGTCAACTCACGACTTGAAGTACTCCTTGTTCTATGGTTTTCCCGGGATTCGGGAGGTCGGGTACGATAATGAGCGCGGCAAAGGAGATCACCGGCATTTCCAAGGTGCCGAGACGGCTTATACCTTCAGCAGCGTTGAGCAACTGATGGCCGATTTTTGGTCCGACGTAAGGGCTTTGCGAGGTACTAAATGAATGAAGTCAAAATCACCGTAGGCGGCGCGATGGAAGAGCAGGCTTCGCGCCGGTTTGTGGATGCATGGCACCGTGCAGAGAGCGGCGAGACCTTTCACGAGCGCCATCTGGCCTTCGAAAGCTGGGACGCGCTTGCCCGAGTTCTCACCGGCAAGCGGATGGAACTGCTGCGATACGTCCGCCGGCACAGGGTCGCCAGCGTGCGGGCCCTGGCGAAGGCGCTTGGACGCGACTACAGCAACGTGCACGGAGATGTCCAGGCGCTCGCGTCCGCCGGACTCTTGGATACTACGGATGGCGGCATTCGGGCCGATTATGAGGCGATCGAAACCAGGATTGCGATTTAAGAAAAGCAAACTGCTCACCATAGTGGAGCTACGACGAGTTGAACATGAGGGAGCGCCCTGCGATCTCCTGCTATCGGGGGGCGTTTATTTGTGGCTCACCCATCCAGCCAGTCCAACAAAAACCGTCGCTACGGTCCAGGCGTAACAGCTCCCATTCACACTCGTACACAGCCACTGTGACTTTGTCCTTTGCGAGTCGAGATGCACGTTCCCCGGTGGCGATAGCGGGTCCGCTCACCATTTGCACGCGCATAATCAGCTTCGAACTTCTTGAGAGGCGGGTCACGTTCACGATAGGTTCTAAGGGTCACGCGTCGATGCAATAGGTGCTAGGACACCGGGATGTGGAGAATGGAAGCGGCGGTGAAACCGTAACGTCCGGCTCGCATTCGGGGGCGGACCCAATCCCGCTGCTGGAGTGAACGTAGCGCGGATTGCCGATGCCGAACGAGATCAGAAAGAACCAGTTTACTACCCTGAAGTAATGGACTGGCCAACGTTGCTTACCTCGTTCAGCAGTGCCGTCATCGTTGCTTCCCTCGGCCCCTCCCTCGGCCCTCGCATTCAACATCATTTCTGGAAGAAACAGAAGCTTGGCGAGCAGCGCCTCGCGGTGGCCGAGCGTTTTGATGCGATGAATCGAAATTTCTGGCTCATGACGAATGTGATTCCGCCGACCGACGATCACGCCAAACTCGCAGAAGATGTCACGAAGTTCTTGGAGCAGGACGGGCTGCTGACCACAGTGATGGTTCTCTTCGAGCGTCGGGATACGCTAGATTCTGCAAGTGGGCTGCGGGAATGGCTGAACAATCGACCGCGGGTGTCACATGACTATCAGCAATACGAGCAGTACCTGAAAACTCTATACGCCATCCGCTTTGATCTTTCGACTTCGATTGTTCGCAGAGGCCTTTGAGATATCCACGGAACGGATAATCAAGCGGAACGCCGTGCCAGGCTCGCGTTTGTAGACTCTACACGGCAGGCGCGCCTCGCCCGTAGCGGCGTGGGCTGTTTTCAAGACAGGCCACGATAAGTTATCATGCCGGTTGTGGAGTAGCGATCATGAGCACTTGTCGAGTTGATGACTCTGGAGCTGGCAAATATTCGCAGCAGTTTTCTGCTGGGGCGCGCCGGTTCTGCGAGACGCATTCAGGCGAAAACTGGCATATAGTTGGGGCGGAAGCTGCTAACGGCATTACCCTGAGCGTGTCATTTAACGACACCGCAATCGGTGATGGGTGGCCTCTCATATTGAGTCCGACGCACACGCTTGATGACGACGTATTTAGAGTACTAGATGATTTGCGCCGAACAGTAATTGTGACTGGTACCTTTTGAGGCTGAACGAATGACCAAGATGAGCCCGCCCCCCGGACGCTGTACGTTACTGGCACTCGTTACACTCATCGTTCTTGGCGTCGCCCCAACCTCGGCTCAGGACGAACAACTGTTTAACTACGGCAAACAATGGAAGTCGTGGCCTGAGATTTCTCGCTCGACCTACCTCATGGGTTTCGTCAACGGCCAGGACAGCACGTACTTCGCTCTGCGCGGCGATCTGCCGCCAGCGCGGCGGGAGGCGCTTCGATTGAGAACGTACACGTTCTATGACAAGGATGTCTTACGCGACATAATGACAAGCCTCTACGCTGACCCGGCGAACACGTACGTCCGTTATAGTTCAATGGTTTACATCGCCCGTGATAAGCTTGCCGGCAAAGACATTGAGCCGGTGTTGAGACACGCGAGGGAAAACGACACAGGCGCTATTCTGAAAGACTAACTACCCCGCGAGCGCCCGGTAAAGCGTAACTCGGCCACATTCACTATCGCGGTCCGTCTCGGCAGTCACGTCTCCGCAGTGCTCATCGTTTTGTGAGGGGAAGGGGAGTTGGCGCCGGACAACCTTTAAGCCGCTCGTCCGGCGCCGCCGGCGGTGAAAGGGAGAGAAACGCCGCCGGCCGAGCGCCTAAGTTTAGATCCGGGCGACCCCTCGAATCGAAGGCCCGCAGTCGCGGTAGCTCCAAGATAGCTTCATGGGGCCATTCCGGCCGCGCCAGCCTGGCCGACGGCCTTGCGAATCGCCTACGTGACATCAACGCGTCGTATCCGGTAGTGTAGGAGGAGAGGGACTTTCAGCCATGACCATCACTCTGAACGACGAACAAGCCCGCCTTCTCTCCGAGTTGATCACAGCCGGCGCAGCGCGTTCGACGGAAGAGGCCGTAGACAAAGCAGT
Organism: Terriglobia bacterium; assembly: GCA_963747535.1. Lineage (GTDB taxonomy): Bacteria > Acidobacteriota > Terriglobia > Bryobacterales > Bryobacteraceae > CAVVFX01. The sequence goes on along the minus strand of CAVVFX010000017.1, from coordinate 410,553 downwards.
TCGCGCGCTCCATTCATTGGCGACAGGCAGGATACCGGTCTACCAGCAGGTGGACAATCTGGCCGACCTCTTCGCGCGCTCTCCTTTTCGGGGCCTCGATATGACGTTTGAGCGTGATAAGGATATGGGCAGGGATATTTCGCTGTGAACGGTTATCTTGTCGATACAAACGTCGTTTCGGAGTTGACCAAGCCTTCCCCCGAGCCACGAGTAGAGAGTTTCCTGCGCCAGTCCAAGGATCGTGTCTTTGTTAGCGTTCTATCTGTTGGTGAAATCCGCAAAGGTATTGCGTCGATGCCAGTGAGTAACCGTCGAGCGGCTCTTGAGGACTGGCTCGACAATGAAATCATGCCTTGGTTCGCCGAGCGTGTTTTGCCAGTCACGCTGGCCGTCGCCGAGCGCTGGGGTTATCTCTCCGCGCAGTCGAAGGCGAAGGGTCGTTCTCGCCCGGTCGTCGATGCGATCATTGCGGCTACCGCCGACCGGCATGATTTGGTTCTTGTTACACGCAATGTCCGGGATTACGAGGACTTGGGTGTTGAGATCGTCAATCCGTGGGATGCCTTATGAATCTACTGATGCCGCCGGGGATCAGGCGCGATTTGTAGCGGACGCGGAAACGCCCGTCCTGCGGGACGCGGCGCTCGGCGATATCGAGCTCGCTCATGACTTTGATACGCGAAATGATAGTGGAGTGCCAGTCCTTCGCGACGGGCGGCATGGCGTAGTGGAGGACGCCGTCGATGCGGTACTTGATGGCGACTTCCTGGTCGCGGGATTCGATGTGGATATCGGAGGCGCGGCGTTCGAGCGCGTTGAAGATGGTGAGTCCATTCTTCAGCAACAGCTCAAGGCCGGAAACTTCGCGAGCGTCGAGGACATGCTCCTGCAGACGTCCCGCAGCGTGCAGCCCCCGGGCGACGAACAATGGAAGGGATGCCGCGGCGCGTATCCGCGAGCTTCGCAAAGGCGTAACACTCAATCGTCCGGAAGGGATGTCCCTTCGTGAATAACGCTCATACCGGGCACCGGTACTGCAGTGCGCTTTGGAAGTCGATGGAGGGTTCGCGGCGCAATACGCCGGTGCGGATGGAGCTTCGGAGGTCGTTATCCGCCTGGAAGCGCGCCTTCACTTATTCCACGTGCCCGGGTGGCCTGAAAGCAGCGCTCTTGCCGCATGCGGTAGGCGTCCACGGCGGCCTGATTTTCCAAGTAGAACGTGATTGCACCGTAGACCTGGAGGAGCGGGGCTGTAATGAGCGCGATCGGCTGCCGCTGGAGTTTAGCCATTTCAGCCAAACCGTACGTAGGAGGCTGCCGCGCAGCCGTTGGACTTTGGCCATTTGAATTTCAACTTCTCGCGAAGCAGCCGCAACCCAGGCCGCTTCGCACGCCAGAGCCTGTGGCTTGGGCGACCAGGGGGTCGCTTGCGGACGCGGGCGTCCGCCCTACAAGAGCCAAGGCAGAAGGGCTGCTGCGCAGCCCGGACAGACCACACAAGACGATGGTCTGTCCTACGGTTTTCAATGGTGTTTCCCGCGTTGCGCGAAAAGCGTTCGCTCGCTTCCGGTGCGTCGTGCTACACTACTAGTTTCGTCCGTTGGGATCCGTCCGCCGGTTTGACTCTGCAGGGCAATCCGTACAAAAGACTAATGAAGGATTCGCGGATTTGGACAGGTGGGTGAGTGGTTAAAACCGACAGACTGTAAATCTGTTGCCCCCGGGCTACGGAGGTTCGAATCCTCCCCTGTCCACCAGTTTTTGATTTGTTTCATGTTCGGGCCGTTGTAGCTCAGTTGGTAGAGCGCGTCCTTGGTAAGGACGAGGTCACCAGTTCAATCCTGGTCAACGGCTCCATTATTTTTCCTGGAAGCTCGAATGGCAAAAGAAAAATTTGATCGCAGCAAGCCACACATCAATGTTGGAACGATTGGACACATCGATCACGGCAAGACAACCCTGACGGCGGCCATCACCCAAGTACTGGCCAAGCTGAACCCGAAGGTCAAAATCCGTTCATTCGATTCGATCGACAACGCGCCCGAAGAAAAGGCCCGCGGGATCACGATCGCGGTGGCGCACATCGAGTATGAGACCGCCAAGCGTCACTACGCACACGTCGACTGCCCTGGTCACGCCGACTATATCAAGAACATGATTACCGGAGCGGCCCAGATGGACGGCGCGATCCTGGTGGTCGCGGCCACCGACGGCCCCATGCCCCAGACCCGCGAGCACGTTCTGCTGGCCCGGCAGGTGGGTGTGCCGTACATCGTGGTGTGCATGAACAAAGTGGACATGGTGGACGATCCTGAGTTGCTGGATCTGGTTGAACTGGAAGTTCGCGAGCTGTTGTCGAAGTATCAGTTCCCCGGTGACGATCTCCCGGTGGTCCGGGTGTCGGCCCTCGGCGCACTCAATGGCGAGCCGCAATGGGAAAAGACCGTCGTGGAACTGATGGATCAGGTCGATTCGTACATTCCGATGCCGGAGCGCATTACCGACAAGCCGTTCCTGATGCCGATCGAAGATATTTTCTCGATTCAGGGCCGCGGCACGGTGGTCACGGGCCGAATTGAGAAGGGTATCTGCAAGGTTGGCGAGGAAATGGAAATCGTCGGCTTCAAGGATACGCGCAAGACGGTGGTGACGGGCGTCGAAATGTTCAAGAAGCTGCTGGACGAAGGTCGCGCGGGCGATAACGTCGGGCTGCTGCTGCGCGGTATTGAAAAAGACGACGTGGAGCGCGGTCAGGTGATCGCGAAGCCGGGATCGATCAAGCCGCACACCAAGTTCAAGGGCGAAGTGTATATCCTTTCGAAGGAAGAGGGTGGACGTCATACGCCGTTCTTCAAGGGCTATCGTCCGCAGTTCTACTTCCGCACGACGGATGTGACGGGTGTGGCGCAGTTGCCGGAAGGCACCGAGATGGTGATGCCGGGCGATAATGTCAGCCTGCTGGTGGAATTGATTACGCCGATCGCCATGGATAAGGGTCTGCGGTTCGCGATTCGCGAAGGCGGACGCACTGTCGGCGCCGGTACCGTAACCGAGATTTTGGATTAGGGGTAAGGATGCCAAGAGAAATCATCACGTTTCAGTGCACTGAGTGCAAGAATCGTAACTATTCGAAGACCAAGAACAAGAAAACTACCACCGAGCGGATCGAGCTGAAGAAGTTCTGTCCTTATTGCCGGAAGCATCGTTCGCACCGGGAAACCAAGTAACGCGGTACACTGAGATCAGGTTCCGCCTGGAATTTCGTCTGAAATAGGGGCGTAGGTTTAACGGCAGACCAGCGGTCTCCAAAACCGCGAGTGGGGGTTCGAATCCCTCCGCCCCTGCCAATCTAATAGGGCGAGAGGCGATTTCCATCCGCACTAGTTTTTCCTGGAAAGGTTAGTCAGAAAGATTTATGGCTGGTGAGATTGAGGCTGTAAAGGCGTGGCCGAAGGCCACTAAAGATTATATCGACGAGCTCAAGCTCGAGATGCGACGGGTCACATGGCCTACGCGTAAGCAGGTGGAAGCGACTACTACCGTCGTGATCATCTGCGTATTCGCATTTGCGGCGTATTTCAAGGTTGTCGACACCGTTATCCAGGATACAGTCACGAGAGCCATTTCAGCGCTCTCCAAATAGGTAGACAAAGTAAGGCGAACATGTCCCCTCAAAATCAGGATCAGTATCCGGAAGCCGACGGCCACGACGCCGGTGTGGCGCCGGAGACCGCCGAGCATCTGTCCGGCGAGGCCGCACCCCCGGCCGAGCCGGTCTCGAACATGCACTGGTACATCGTCCACACTTATTCCGGTTTCGAGAATAAGGTGGCCGAATCGCTGCGCACCCGTTCCGAGGCCTTCGGGTTCTCGCAACGCATCGGGCAGATTCTGATTCCCACTGAAGAAGTGGTGGAACTGCGCAACGGCAAGAAAGTTACCAGCAAGCGTCTGGTCTATCCCGGTTACGTGCTGGTGGAGATGGAGATGGATGACGATCTGTGGCATGCCGTCAAGGCGACGCCGCGGGTGACGGGGTTCCTGGGCGGCGGTAACGTGCCCACTCCACTGACTGCCGACGAGGTGAACCAGATCCTCTACCGCCAGCAGACATCGGCGGAAAGGCCCCGGCCCAAACTCTCGTTCGAAAAGAACGAGACGGTGCGGATCATCGAAGGGCCATTCACCAATTTCCAAGGGAAAGTGGACGAGGTCAACACTGAGCGCGGCACCTTGCGCGTCATGGTGACCATTTTCGGACGCTCCACCCCGGTAGAACTCGAATTCCTACAAGTAGAGAAAACGCAATAGCATATGGCGAAGAAGGTTACTGGACAGGTTAAGTTGCAGATTCCGGCCGGCAAAGCGACGCCGGCGCCCCCGGTGGGTACCGCCCTGGGTCCGCAGGGCGTGAACATCATGGATTTCTGCAAGTCGTTCAACGCGAAGACATCGGCCAAGGACCAGGAGGGCTTGATCATCCCGGTAGTGATCACCATCTACTCGGACCGGTCGTTCACATTCATCACCAAGACACCGCCTGTGCCGGTGTTGATCAAGCGCGCCGTGAATCTGGCGAAGGGTTCGCCCGAGCCCCACAAGACCAAGGTCGGCAAGATCACGGCCCAGCAAGTGGAAGAAATCGCCAAGATCAAGATGCCGGATCTGAACTGCTTCGATCTGGATGCGGCTATCCGGTCGGTTAAAGGCACAGCCCGCAGCATGGGCGTCGACGTCGTATAGGGATTGTAAGGCTGTCCGCAACCCACGGCTGCTACGCAGCCCTCAGACCACAAAAAAACGATGGTCTGCGCCACGGTTTGGCTGAAATAGCTGGGGCAACAGATCTACCAGCGAAAGAAGCGGTAAGGGTCGTCCCACTCTTGCGGCACGTCTGCGTAGAAACCTTGCAGCCAGCGCTGATCGGCTTTGTCAACGGGTTTGGTGAAGTTCGAGAGGAACTTGGTCTGCGGCGAGACCCCCAGGTTCGCCAGCAGGCGCATGGTCAGCACACTTACGTGGCGGAACGTTCTCTTGACGTTCATTTCGTCGCTCGTATAAGTGAATTGCCACGGAGCGAGCTGACTGAAGATTACCTTCCCATCCTGTGGCGCTGCCAGAACTCCGTCTCCAACTAACGGCAAACTTCGCGGACTTCGATTATGGGCTTCCGCCGGGGAGATGCCGGCGAATGGGGAGTCTTTGCCGAACGGCTCAAACCAGGCTGAAATATATTCCCGGTTGACCATCGTCACCTTAACTGGAAGGAGCGCGGCCTGCTTTTCGTCGAGGCCGAGGGCCACGATGAGGCTGGCTGACGCGATCTTTTGTTGGTTGCCGGGCCCCACCATCAGCAGATGGTCTGCGGACAAGCTCTCACCGTTGTATTTTGTGAACGGAATGCCCGCGGACTCGAGCCATCGCTTGCCTTCGTCTCCTCCCGCATAGACAACAGTTCGTACCGGAAGCGGTCTCCACGCGATGACGTAGCTTAGGATGTTGCGCACCAGCGCTTCGGCCGCGGGGTCGGATTCCGTGCGGCCGGTGACGTCCGTCTGGCAGAACAGGACTATGCCGCTGCCTTCACGATGCATGAGAAGCGAGGCGTACTGCAAACTATAGCCGCCGTCCAGAATGGCCAGAAAATCCCCATGCGCCGGCTTCTCGATCAGTGCCGAAGCGACATTGCCGCGGTTGCCGTTGCGCCACACGCGAGTTACGGGCAGGCCGGCCCATTCGACCGTCGGCACGGAGTTGAATAGCGGGGGCTTCTGGTAGGTGAGCCGGGGCGGGAGGGTGGTCGATGCTCCTCGCCAGTCAGTCAGGTTTTCTTCTCTGATGCCGGCGAGCAGCGGGTGATCGGGGACACGTTTGAAGACCTGCCGGAGGCCGTACTCGGCCACGCGGAAGCCGAGCCGTTTTTCGAGCACTTCTCCGGTTTGTTCGAAAACGATGACCTTGAGCCCGTCGCGTACTCGCGAGATGTCAGGAGCGGGTTCGCCGAGAGTCAGCGCTCCTTTGCCGACGATCAGCGTGCTGTATGCCGAGAGATCGGCGCGGGCATCCACGGTCTGATAATGGACTGCGAGTCCGTCCAGGAGATGGGCGGTCTCGCCGCGAGGGTCGAAGAGGGCGATGCCGGCCCCGGTGTGCGCGGGTGTGGGAGCGGGGAGGACGTCGATGAAGAAGGAGTCCTGCTGCGTTTCGCCGGTGCTGAAGTGGAAGGTGGCATTCAGGTCGTACCGGCCCGGCGCGAGATCCGCCCGCAGGGTGAACTTTATGGGGACGCGCTGCTGCTCGCCCGTCGGCAAGGTGACCTTGGAGTGAGCGGTGACGCGGCTGTCGCTAGGCGTCCACTCGGCGTCACATGTCACCGGCCGGCGGGAATTGTTGATGACGATCAGTTGCTTTTCGACGGTCTCGCCGGGAAGGAAGTTGTGGTCTTTGCTGGTGAATGTTGCGGTCTTTCCGGCGATATAGCCGAGCAGCGGCAGGTTGTTGCGATACAGCGCCTGGGCCGCGAGCGTGGGCTGGTAGTCGGCGGAATGAAACTCGAGTAGCGCGCGGGCCTGCGATTCGTCGACATAGGCGGCACGGGGGCCAGGACGCTGGAGGCGGTCCCAATCGATTGCGAGCGGGAGGTCGGTGGGCTCGCGCTCCGGGTGCTTCCAATAGCTGCCGTAATCCCACGGCGAGTTCGCCGACATGCCCCAGGTGCGGAAGGCGCGCCAGTTGTCGGTGAGGTACATGGAGATCACGCGGAACCGGTCGTCGAAGACCTGGGAATTGAGGCTTTGGGGCGGGTCCCAGCGCATCCAGCCGGATCCCGTTTTGAACTTCTCCGACTCCCAGCGCAGGACTGCCTTCTCCTCTTCCGTGACCTGATAGGACCGGTCGCCCAGGAACTGCGCGTCCCATTCGGCGACGTTGAGTTCCCACGGTACGACGGCGCTGCCGAATTCGCGTTTGCCTTTGTACCAACCGCGATACATCGCCCAGTCCCACATGAACGGCACGCTGTATTCGCAGGTGAAGAGCGGCTTGATGCCCGTCGTGGCCCAATGCTCGAACCAGTCGGACATCTCCTGAATGGGAATCCAGTTGCCGTAGAAATTGTCGACGTGCATGGGCCCGAGATTGCCGGAGGCGTGGTGATAGACGATACGGCGGGGATCGAGCTTATGCACGATGGCTTCCGAGCGCAGCGCCCGTTCGACGTTGCGCGTCGCCCATTGGTCGCGCTCGGCGTGCATGCCATCGATCATGTCGGGATTCATGTCCTCGCTGTAGCCGGTGCCGTTGTGGCTCATGGAATAGAACACGATCGACGGATGATTGCCGGCTACGTGCGTGTAGAAGGCCGCGTGTTGCGCGTAGCCGTTGGTCTGGTCGGCGTCGGGCGCGGTCCAGTCGTAGTGGCTGAAGTGGGGTTGGGAGAAAGAGAGGAGCACGCCTTCGTCGTCCGCGGCCCGGAGGAGTTCCTCGAAGCTGAGATGTGAGCCCGGTTCACAGCCGTAGTTGTGGGTGTAGACGAAATTGATACCGAAGCTCTTGAAGCGCTGCAGGGTCGCTCGTGCGGCATCATAGCTGGCCATGAGCGAGTTCAACTGGGCGTTGTCGATGGGGAGGGCGGAGAGGTAAATACGGGTTCCGTTCAGATAGAAGTCGCGGCCGTCGATCCAGAATTCGCGAAATCCGAAACGGACGGGCAGGGCTGTGTCGAGTACCTTGCCGTGGGCGTCGAGCAGGGAGACGCTGACCTCATATTGATTTTTGGGAGTGATGGTGTCCCAGAGTTTTTCGGGGCGCCAGGTTTCAGCGGTCTGCAAGCGTCCGTTCTGAAGGCCGGCCGATTGAAACGGTTTGCTGGTGAACTCCTTTACCTGCCGGCCCGCGTCGGTGATACGCGCGCGCAGGACATAGCTCGCGCTCGCGTCGACCGCGGTAACGGCGGTATCGAAGGTGAAAGTCGAGCGACGTACCGAAGTATCCAGTTGCACGTCGGTGATGCGGGGTCCGGCGGGCGTGCTCACCAGATAAACGTCGCCGCAGAGTCCTTTGCGGGCGACGGTGCCTTCCACGGTCCGGGCTGTCGCGGTATCGCGGAACGACAGCATGACGGCCTTTAGGGGCAACGCATCTACCCGCAGAGTCAAAACGTGCGTCTCACCGGGACGCAGCGCGGACGTCAGGTCGATCTCGCCTGCCGGATAGCGCAGTTCGCCGGCGGGTTTGCCATCCAGGTAAACGGCGGCATACGAATTCAGATACTCGATCGAGAGAGTGATGCGTCGGCCGGCCCACTCGCGAGGCACCGTCACTTCGCGCTGGTACCAGGCGGCGGTGAGACTGCGCAGATCGGCGTGCGACCAGTCAGGATGAGGATAGAAGAAGCGGGAGGGGGTGCGCTGGTTTCCTGAGGGCCAGGGTTCGGGAACGCGCAAGTAGCCCCAGGCGGCTTTGGGGAGGGTCTCGGCTGTCGCCGGCTGCCATTGCCAGAGGCCATTGATGGAGAGGCGCTCGCGTGTCGGGGTGCCTTCGCGCGAGGCTTTGGCAAGGTCCCAGACGGACTTCACGCCTTCGGGGAGCGGAGTCGGGGCGGCTACGGTTAAGGGCGTAAAGGCGAGAACGACGATCGCAGGCCAAAGGCGTACTCTACAGCGGCTGCTCCGCAGCCGTACTTCCTTTTATTTCACCATTTCGTACAACAGCAGATGCAGAATTGCATTTCTCCGGCTTCGTGTCAGCTATCAGCTTGGTGGCGAAGCCGAGAACTTTCAATGCGAAGGCCTCGCGCCCAACTTCGGCGCGGAGCTGATGAAGCAGTTGTTGAGTTGAGGTACGCGGGCCTTGAGAGCTGGCAGCCAACTGGGTTGTGGCAACAGATCGGCGCCAGAGTTTCCGAAGGCTTGCTGAGCCGACACCAGCAACATGCCATAGCGCTACAGTAAGGGCGGGGACCGATTCGACCGATGCCGCTGTCCGAACCTGCGCCTGCCCCACGCCCAACAGGGTTTTCTCTTCGCGAAAATTCACCTCAACGTCCCATCGCTGGAAGTAAGCTTCGATCACTGGCGCACGTCCAGCGTCGAGTCCGTGCAGATCAGGTATGCAGGATCGCGGTATTGCAGCCTCCCGCCTTTGCGGTTGCGTAGGCCAGCGGTTTGATGACGATTAGTTGTAGAGTCTGCCCGCACCCGCGGCGCGCCACATTATATTCTGGCGACACTTATAGCTCAGCGCATGAGTCAGACCGCGGTGGGGAAGGTCATGGTTTGCCAGGGTTCGGACTCGTCGGTGCGGAGTTGCTCGGGGGTGGGAGCTGGCGCACCGTAGCATAATCGGCGGCCGCGCGCTTGCCTAAGGGCGGGATCGGGAGTAAAGCACAGGTTGGCGTCCTTGCGAATACGACCAATACAAACCGTGTGAGGGGGGATCTTTTTGAGGACGGTGGAGTTGGTGTAGCCACCGTCGAAGGCAAGCATTAAGAGGCGGCCTTTGGTGTTGGGATCGTGATCGAGGGCATCCCGGAGTTGAATCATTTGGTGGGCGGCGCGCACACTGAGGCGGAAATTGCGTACGTCCAGACGGTATTGCGCCAACTCTTTCTCAGTAGCCTTGGATTTTGCTTGGCCGGCGTGGGCACATGAAGAAAGGTAATAGGGACGGCACGGAAGGCCCCCTCTTGTCCGGGCATGATGGCGGAGACTTGCTGGAAGCGCTGGGCGCGTACGAAGTTGGTCTGGAAGCGTGGCCCGAGCGGATCGCGCCGCCAACCGACGCCTGGGTATGGAGGCCGGAGCGGCGCAGCAGGGTATCGTCGAGAACCGCGCGAAAGGGCGCGCCTGCGGGCAACTGGGCGGCGACGGCGTGACGGACGACAGAAAAGATTTCAGGCATGGGAATTCGATCCTTCGAGAAGAGGCGATAAGCGGCGGTCCAGTCTCGAAACTGGGAGCCGGAAGTGGTGAGCAGGCCAGTGATGGAATGGCGTCCGAGACAGAGAAGCGAGCTTAGGGCGAGGTTTTGCGCGCGTTCGGCGACGCGGCACTGGCCGAAGGCGGAGAAACATCCGTTCCAGAGTCTCCAGAACTGGGGGAGGATGCCGGCCGAGTTTTTTTTAAAGTCGGAGGTGGGGCCTCCGGGCGACGCAGGGCCAGAAGGCTCTTGTCCTCAATGAGCCATTCTACGGTCTCGCCGCGGGAGAACTCCATGGCCTGAGCGATGGCGGAGGGGAAGTTGATATACCACTGTTCACTGGTTTTGCGTTTGATGAGTTGGACTTTGGTGGAAACCCCATGTTGATAGATCCTTTCGTGTATCTAGTTATATAACTAGATATCACAAAACAACAGGATTACAACATGGAGATCAAAAATGGTTTTTATCGCTTCTAATCTAGTGAAAGGCCAAAGCCGAGGCGGCTGCTCCGCAGCCGGCAGGCCACAAAAAACAATGGTCCGCCCCACGGGAGGCCACCTGACTTGTCCGGGACATTTGAGTTTTTCTTCCGGACTCAGGTTTATCACAGAAAAAAAACAGGCCGTGCATCGGAGTTTATGCACAGCCTGTATGGATGCAAGCGAGGACCGCGGAGGAACGGTTGCCTTGCGCCTGGTTTCACTCTATTAGTCGGATCGGGACGCGAAAGTTCTCAAGAATATCTTTGCGTTTTATCCACGCAGATACTGATTAAAGAAATCAAGAGTTCGTTGCCACGCTAACTTGGCCGCGGCTTCGTCATAGCGAGGCGTCGTGTCGTTGTGAAAACCGTGATTGGCGCCCTCGTAGACATAGCCGGTAGCGGTGATGTGGTTGGCTTTGAGGGCCTCCTCATACTTTGGCCAGTTGCCCGTAATGCGCGTGTCAAGGGAGGCATAGTGAAGCAGCAGGGGCGCCTTGATTTTGGCGGTGTCGTCAGCAGAGGGCTGCGAGCCGTAGAAGGCGACGGCGGCGGACAACTCGGAGCCCATGCGCACAGCCAGGGTGTTGGCCATGCCGCCTCCGAAACAGAATCCGACCACGCCGAGTTTACCGTTGGAGCCCGGACGCGCTTTCAGCCACTTCGCCGCCGCGATAAAATCTTCGGTCATCTTGCCTTTGTCGACCGTGGCGAAGAGTTTGACGCCCTTCTCTTCGTCGCCCGGATAGCCGCCGACACTGGTTAGTCCGTCAGGCGCGAGTGCGATGAAATTGGCGACTGCCAAACGCCGCGCCACGTCTTCGATATAGGGATTCAGGCCGCGGTTCTCATGCACCACCAGCACCACCGGCAACTTTCCGGCGTCATTCGCAGGGCGCACGAAATAGCCTTTGATACTGCCGTTGCCCTGAGGCGACGGGATGGTCACGGTTTCGGTCTTGATCCGGCTGTCGTCCTTCGGGACCTGGTCTGCCCAGGCGAAGTTGGGCCGAAGGCTCTCCCAGATTGCGGTAGCAGTCAGGCCTCCGGTAGCGAATTTCTTCGCACCGTCGAAAAATCCGCGGCGGTCGATATCGCCGTGTACGTAGCGGTCAAAGAGATTGAGTAGCTCTTGCGGGAAGTCGGACGCTTTTTTTCGTTCCATACTGAACTCGTCTCCGGGCGTAAGACACACTTGAGCCGTGTCCTGCCCTGTCTTTAGGCGAATTCCACTTTCTCATAAAGATCGGACAGGTTCAACCGGCATCCGACGGACTGTAGGTCGAGCGAATCTTCCAGCCGGCTTGCCGAGGTCAGAAGCCAGCGCCCATCCGGTTGCCTGGTGAACAGGTCGGCGTGGATGCGGTCGGACGCGACCATCAGATAGTCGCTCAGCGAACCGACCGAGCGATAGTGTTCGAACTTGCGTCCGCGATCGTAGGCCTCGGTGGTGGGCGAAAGCACTTCGATGATGAGGTGGGGGTTTAGCAGCGTGTCCTGCCGGTCATCCAGGAACTGGCGCTCACCGCATACCGCGACAACATCCGGATAGGTGTACAGTCCGGTCGAAGGAACCAGCACACGCATATCGGCCGCGTAAGCCTCACAGGAGCGCTTCCGCAATTGGTCTCGAATCTCGCTTGCCGCGTTAACGGCCAGCAGATTGTGGACCCTGACGGCACCCGCCATGGCAAACATCTCGCCCTGGTAGTACTCACTCTTGAACTCGGCCGCACGCTCGATTTCCAGATATTGCTCGGGCGTGAGGAATGTCTTCGGTTGTGTAGCCACTGGTCGCTCTCTTAAAACACGTTAGCACGCACCTGGGCGGTCTGGCCGGATGCAGGAATCTCCCTCATGATACATTTGGGTCAGGTACTGCAGGTTCCCCATGATGGTGCGCTGTACTTTGGCCTGGTGCGTCGCCTGGTGCCTGACGCCCGCTTTCTCCCAGACAGCCCCCGCCCCCACAGAGGAAGATCCGGTAGCTCATTTCGGAACGACAGTGATCCTTTCCACCGGACTCCGCGGAGAGATATACTTCATTCCGCCCATGAGTCTGGGACTTCCCAATTTCAAGAAGCTGAAGCCCGTCGGAACCATTTACGCCAACGAGTTGAACGTCCCGCGGCGCAGCTTTACTCAAGGGTTTCCCGGCGTCACCGACCGGTTCGAATGGTTCGCGATCGATTACACGGGAAACATCTGGATCGAGAAGCCCGGTAAATACACCTGGGCAGTAGTGTCCGACGACGGCTCCAAGCTTTACATCGATGGCCGCCTAATCATCGACAACGACGGCATGCACCCGGCTCGAGGCTATGCCGGCGTCGCCAAGCTCAAGCGCGGAGAGCATCGCATCCGCATTTCTTATTTCCAGGGGCCGCGCGACGAGGTTGCGCTCATGGTTGCGGTAATCCCTCCCGGTGAGGATGAGTTCAGCCTGTTCAACACGGATGACTACCTGTCGCCCGAGGCCCTGGCTCAATGGAAGAAAAGCAGGCCGGATGATCCGCAGTTTTCCACTACCCGGCCCAGACGCAAGCCGGGCCAGGATTTCGTAATAGGGATGACCACCCCGTGAACGGCGCACTCTCACGGGCAAGAAAGCCGCGTAAAAGGCGGCTGCAGGCCGCTACGCAGCCAGGCAGACCACAAAAAACGATGGTCTGCCCCACGACGGAAATGGCCAAACCGCATAGCCGCCTGAAGGTGGCTGAAGGCGGCTGACAGGCAGGAACGGCTGCTCGGCTGAGGTGGTGTTTTCAATACAAATCCGGTTGGGTAAGATAGAGCAGGGTCATCAACGTGCACGGGGTGTGACAGACTAAGCGTTGACTCCTTCGACGCGCGCTATGCTTGGCCAAACCATTTTGCAGTACGAGATTCTGGAGAAGCTGGGCGCCGGGGGGATGGGCGAGGTCTACAAGGCACAGGACACGCGTCTCAACCGTCTCGTCGCCATCAAGGTGCTCCTGGGAAGCAGTTCGAACGCACCGGAGTTCCGCCGTCGATTTATCCAGGAGGCCCAGGCGGCTTCCAGTCTGAACCATCCGAATATTATCACCATCCATGACATTTTTCCCTACGGAAGCGACCAGTTCATGGTTATGGAGTACGTCAAGGGCAAAACGCTCGGCGATCTGATTCCGCAAGGCGGTCTGGGAACGCAGGTGTCGCTCCAACACGCCGTGCAGATCGCCGACGGTCTAAAGGCCGCCCATGGCGCGGGAATCGTGCATCGGGATCTGAAGCCGGGCAACATCATGGTGACTCCCCAGGGACTGGTGAAGATCCTCGACTTCGGACTGGCCAAGATGACGGGACCCGTCGGCGACGTTTCGCTGAGCGACATCACGCAAACCGCGGGACCGGCGCCGATGACCGTCGAAGGCTCGATTCTGGGCACCATGTGCTATATGTCGCCGGAGCAGGCGCAAGGCAGTAAAGTGGACGCGCGGTCCGATGTCTTTTCCTTCGGCTGCGTGATGTACGAAATGGTCACCGGGCACAAGGCCTTCCAGGAGGCTTCCCCGCTCCTTACGCTCACGGCTATCCTCCGTGACGAGCCGCCGCCTATTTCCGCGGCGGCGTCGGGCGTTCCGCCGGAGCTTGAGCAAATCATTCATCGTGCCCTGCGCAAGGATCCCGTCGAGCGATTCCAATCCATGGACGAAATGCACGCTGAACTGGCGGCCTTGAGGCAAAAGTCAGACTCCGGGATTTTAATCGTGCCGCTGCCGCGGATCGAGCACCCAACCAGAATCAGGACCGCTCCGGGAAAGAACCGCCCAATCGCAGCCGTTGCGATTGCTCTTCTCGTGCTGGCATCCGCCGCAGCCTGGTTGTGGACTTCCCGCGTCCGCACCAGGCCGCCCGCGCCGCCGCAAACCGCTGCGGCCAATCCGCTCGCAGCGCCTAAGCCTTCGGCGCTTTCCCCAGCCATTCTGAGCAATCAGGCCATTCTGGACATGGCGGAAAACCACGTGCCCGAGTCGGTGATCATCGGCCAGATCCGATCGACGCCCACGAACTTCAATCTGTCGACGGCGGAGATCATCCGGCTCACTAAGGGCGGCGTCACCGAAGCGGTCTTGCAAGCGATGCGCAATCCGAACAGCGCGGCCGCCGGTTCCCCGCCAACGCCGCAGACTCGCACCATCAATCTGATCGGAGGGCTGCCCTTCGAGATTGCGCTGACCCAGGACGTTCCCGCGGACTGCGGACCTGGCCAGGTACTGAATTTCCGGGCGATCACGGATGTCAAGGTCGGCGATACCGTCGTCATCGCAAAGGGCGCCGCAGTTACCGGTGTAGTGGTGGAAGCGGCCAGGAAGAAGTTTCTGGTGAAAACCACGCGGCCCACCTACCGGCTGCTGGAAGCGACCGCGATCGATGGCACCAAGGTGAAGGTCCGAGCCACTGCAGGACGGCTGGGAGAAAGCCGGAGGGATCCGCCGCTCGATCCGCTGGGCGGTTCCCGGTCAAAGGACGCGATAGCTCCAGCGGGTAGCCGCTTTCTGGCGTATTTCGATGGCGACCAGACTCTGACTGTGAGCAAATAGCGAAGGCTGCGGGCTGCTGCACAGCTGGCCTGGACTTTGGCCATTTGAATTTCAACTTCTTGCGACGCAGCGGGCACTTCTCCAGCTTGGTCACCAAATGTCGCTTGCGCGACCCAGCGCGACCCAGGGCGACCAGGGGTCGCTTGCGGACGTGGCGTCCGCCCCACAAATGGCCAAAGCCGAGTGCTACTCCGCAGACGAAAGATCGGAAATTTTCCCTCTTGACAATTATCGCAATCTGCAATACCATTATTGCAGATTGCGATATGAGCCTCGGTGACAAACTTCGTTACCTCCGGGAAGTGGAAGGCACTCTCCGTGGTCTGGGCCGGGAGATGACCCAGCAGGAGATCGTCCGCGCCATTGCCAAGGAGCAGAAGGCATCGATCTCGCAATCGTATCTTTCGCAGATCGAGAGTGGCGCCCGCCCGCACCTGACCAATGCCACACGAATGTTGTTGGCGCGCTTCTTCCAGGTTCATCCCGGCTATCTGGTGGATGACCCGGAGGGCTATCACACCGAGCTCGTTTCCGATGCGGCTGCTCTGGAGAACCGCCTCGATCTTTGGCTGATCAACGGTGCGGAGCGCTTCCGCACGGATGGCGAGGTCAGCCGTACTTTGGTGAAAGTGGCGCGCCATGAGGATTCCCGCGGGTGTCTGGTCCTCCTTGGCGCAATTCTGGAAAATCCCGGCCTGGCAGAACGCCTGTTGCAGGTGCTGCGGCCGGAGAACGAATCGGGAAAGCCCCTCGAAAGGAAACTCTCGTGAATTGGCTTGATTTCTATCTCATCTGTTTCGGCATCGGCGGTGGATTCAGCCTGATGGCCTTGATGGGCAGCACGTTCCATGCGCCCCACGTGCATCTCCACCACGGAGGCGGACCGGCGGGGGGAGCGTTCAACATGGGCACCATCGCGGCGTTCCTCTTATGGTTTGGCGCCGGCGGGTACCTGATCACACGCTTCGAGACGTGGTGGTTCTTGTGGGCGCTGTTGATCTCGGGATTGCTGGGTCTGGTGGGGGCATCGATGGTGTTCTGGTTTATCGCGCGGGTCCTCATGCGCAGCGACATTCCCCTCGATCCGGCGGATTACGACATGATCGGCGTGCTGGGACGCGTTACCAGCACGGTCCGAGAGGGCGGGGGCACCGGCGAGATGACCTATTCGCAACAGGGGCAGCGCTATGCTGCGCCGGTTCGCAGCGAAGACGGCAGCCCCATCGCCAAGGGCACGGAAGTCATCGTCACGCGTTACGAAAAAGGCATAGCCTACGTGCGCGGATTCGATGAAATGACGCGCGAGGAGTCAGCCGCAAGCTGAACTGTTTGCGGAACCCTCTACGACGGACTGCAGGTCCGTCGAGCAAGAACACAGACTGAAGCCTGTGTTACGTACGACAGGAGAATATATGGATATCGGATTGATTGCCGCCATCACGTTGGCGGTTCTATTGGGCACGCTATTCATCGTGAGCATGTTTGCCCGGCTTTTTCGCAAAGCCGGGCCACATGAAGCGCTGCTCGTTTACGGATTTCGGGGCACCCGCGTCATCAAGGGCCGCGGAACTGTTATCTTCCCGCTGGTCGAGACCTGCAAAACGCTTTCGCTCGAGCTGATGTCGTTCGACGTGGCTCCGCAGCAGGATCTCTACACCAACCAGGGCGTCGCCGTCACCGTGGAAGCCGTTGCGCAGATCAAGGTGAAGTCGGATCCCGAGTCGATCCAGACGGCCGCTGAACAGTTCCTCACTAAGACGGATGCCGACCGCCTGGCGCTGATCCGCCTCGTCATGGAAGGCCACTTGCGCGGAATCATCGGCCAGCTCAGTGTCGAACAGATCGTGAAAGAGCCCGAGATGATCGGCGAACGCATGCGCTCCACCTGCGCCGACGACCTCAACAAGATGGGCCTGATGGTCATTTCCTTCACCCTGAAGGAGGTTCGCGACAAGAACGAATACATCATCAATATGGGCAAGCCCGACGTCGCCCGCATCAAGCGCGATGCCGATGTTGCCTCTGCTGAAGCGGAACGCGATACCGCGATCAAGCGTGCCGAGGCGTCGCGAGCGTCCGCCATCGCCAGGGCGCAGGCCGACCAGGAGCGCGTGCTGGCCGAGACGTTGTCGCTCGCCAAGCAGGCGGAATCGCAGCGCGACCTGGAGATCAAGAAGGCGACCTACCTGGAAACCGTGAACCGACAGAAGGCCCAGGCGGACGCAGCCTACGAGATCCAGGGAAACATCATGAAGCAGCAGGTCGTCGCGGAGGCGATCAAGATCCAGCAGACCGAGAAAGAGCAGCAGATCAAGGTGCAGGATGCCGAAATCCAGCGCCGCGAGCGCGAACTGATTGCCACGGTGCTCAAGCCTGCCGAAATCGAACGCAAACGGATCAATGCTCTGGCGGAAGCCGAAAAGGACAAGCTGACGCTGGAATCGGAAGGACGCGCCAGCGCGATCCGCACGCAGGGCGAAGCGGAAGCCGAGATTACGTTCAAGAAGGGCGACGCTGAAGCTCGCGCCATGAACGTGAAAGCAGTGGCCTACCAGGAATGGAACCAGGCTGCGGTAGTCGACAAGCTGATCACTGGTTTACCGGAAATCGTACGCGCGCTCGCCGCGCCGCTGGCCAACGTCGACAAGATCACGATCGTATCGACAGGCAACGGCGACGCCGCGGGAATGAACAAAATTACAGGCGATATTACCAAGATGGCAGCGCAGATTCCGGCGCTGTTTGAAACGCTCTCAGGCATGCAGATGTCCGAGCTCTTTGGAAAGGTCCGGGCCATCGGTGAAAACAAGCCAGGGCCGGACGACAACAAGAAAACTAAAGCCGCGACAACCGAATAAATTAATTTGCCGGCGTTCGTTCGCGGCCACAGGATTTGAAAGGAGAATCACAATGGCACTGATGGAACGGGTCAGCACTCTGCTGCGGGCTAATCTTAACGACCTGATCGATCGCGCGGAAGATCCCGCCAAGATGATCAAGCAGGTTATTCTCGATATGGAAAATCAGCTCATGCAGGTCAAGACGCAAGTAGCGATTGCGGTCGCCGACCTGCATGTGCTGGAGCGCAAACGCACCGAGGACGGTGAAAAGGAGGCGGCGTGGATGCATAAGGCGGACCTCGCGCTGGCGCGCGAAGACGATGCCCTGGCACGCGCCGCGATCGAACGCGCCATCAGCAGCCGCAAGATGACGGGCGCTTTCGAGGAGCAGATCGCCGACCAGAAGGTGCAGGTGGAAAACCTGAAGTCGGCGTTCGCCAAACTGCAGACCAAGCTTGCCGAAGCCAGGGGCAAGGCCGACGTCCTGGTGGCGCGCCAGCGGCGGTCCCGCGTCATGAGTACGGCCGCCGACGCCCAGCTGAACGCCGGGGCAATGTCGCATTCGACGACGTTTGACCGGATGGAAGACAAGGTCCGGCACAACGAAGCGTATGGTGAAGCTCTGCACAGCATGGTGGAAGACGATGTCGAAGGCCGCCTCGCCTCGCTCGAGACAGCGGACGAAGTGGAAAAACTCCTGGCTGAACTGAAGGGCAAACGACGCCTGGCGTAAATACATGCTTCCGCCGCTCCGTAAAGCGGCAGGCCGCAAGAACGGCTGCTGCGCAGCCGGGCAGACCACAAAAAACGATGGTCTGCCCTACGGGGGGCTTGTTACCATTGCAGATGGCAAGGTGACCTGCTTACATGAAGACATGGTCAGGAAGGTGTGGGCGATGGTTGGCTCGGTGGTCTTCCTGGTCATCGCCCCTGGATTCGTAGCCGGTTTGGTGCCTTGGTGGATCTCCCATTGGCAGCTCGAAGGTCCTTTCTTCGGGATGATGCTTTTTCGTTTAACCGGCAGTATACTGATCGCCCTGGGGGTTCCGGGACTCCTGGATTCTTTTATCCGATTCGCGGTGCAGGGCCTGGGCACGCCGGCGCCAGTGTTCCCAACCCGCCATCTGGTAGTCACCGGACTGTACCGCTATGTCCGCAATCCGATGTACATCTCAGTGGTCAGCACGATTCTCGGTCAAGCCTTGCTCCTCGGAAACGCGAGAATCCTTGCATACGGTGGGCTGGTCTGGCTGCTGTGTCACCTTTTTGTGCTGATTTACGAAGAGCCGACCTTAAGGGCAAGCTTTGGCTCGGAGTACGAGCTTTTCTGCACTGAAGTCCCGAGGTGGATTCCACGCTTCACTCCGTGGAGAGGTGATTCAAATCTGTCTCAACCCGGGAACTCGAGCGGCCACGGCGATCCGGCGGTGAATCCTCCATCGACGTAGATCACCTGGCCGGTAAGGAAATCGCTGGCCGCGCTGGCGAGATAAATCGCCGTACCTGTCAGATCGCGGGGCTC
Source organism: Terriglobia bacterium (assembly GCA_963747535.1). Taxonomy (GTDB): domain Bacteria; phylum Acidobacteriota; class Terriglobia; order Bryobacterales; family Bryobacteraceae; genus CAVVFX01. The sequence continues at coordinate 391,224 of CAVVFX010000017.1, read as the reverse complement.
TCCGAGGCGCTTCGCGGGAGTCTGCTCCTCGACCCAACTGCGCATGGCGGGAATCTCCCAGAGTGCCGCGTTCAGATCGGTGCGGATGAAACCTGGAGCGATCGCATTCACCTGCACATTAAAGGGCGCCCACTCCACGGCGAGCGCCCGCGTCAGCGAACCGATCGCGCCTTTGCTCGCGGCATAAGCGCTTATGCCCGGCAAGCTTTTCATGGTATGCAGGCTGGCGATGTTAATGATCTTGCCGGCCCGCTGCCGGACCATGACGGCGCCGCACGCGGCCGCCATGCGGTAACTGCCACGCACGTTTACGGCAAGAATCTCCTCCAGCTTATCCTCGGGGAAGGTCCCGGCGGCATGGCGGAAGTTGATACCCGCGACATTGAACAAAACGTCGATGGCGCCAAACCGCTCCGCGACCTGCTCCGCCGTGTGGTTGATTTGCGCCGAGTCCGCCACGTCGCAAACCGCGTACTCCATACCTGTCGCCTTCAATGCCGTTTCATTCCGGGCAGTCACCACTACCCGTGCGCCATGATCGCGAAAGGCTTCGGCGATCGCGCGACCGATCCCGCGTGAACCTCCACTGACGAGGACTACCTTGTTTTCGACTGAGAATGAATTGGGCATTTTTGAGCTACGGCCGGATCATGACCTTGATTCCAGCTTCCTTGCCGTCGAGGATGCGTCCGAGCAGCGCGGGCGCTTCCTGGAGACTGGTCCGGTGGGTGATGATCTCCTTCACTTTCACGCGTCCCTCGGCGACGAGTTCAATAGCCGGCGCAAAATCGGCATCATAAAGACGGCTGGTCGAGAGCGTCACGTCTTTGGAAAACGCGCCTCGCAAAGGATAAACGATATCGCCGGCCGGCACTCCGTAGACCACAATTCGACCTCCGCGCGCGCAACAGGCGAGCGCCTGGCGAACGGTTTGTTCTTTGCCTACGCCATCGACCACCACATCAAAGCGATTCTCGAATTCCGCGGGAAGTTCACCGGCGGCCAGGAACGTTTCGTCGACTCCGAGGTCCGAGGCGAGTTGCAATCTCTCCGGCAAGAGATCCGTCACGGTCACGCAGGAGGCCCCCAGCGCGGCTGCCACCTGAATCAACAGCAGGCCAATGTTGCCTGCTCCGAAGACGAGTACGCGGTCACCCTGCTTGAGATTGGCCTGCCGGACCGCACGAACCGCGACAGCGACCGGTTCCACAATCGCTGCCGACTCGAAATCCATGCCGGCCGGAACTCTGCGAAGCATGTAGTCCTCAACGATCACTTCTTCCGCATAGGCGCCATTGCGCGACACCACGCCCAGCACCTCCGTGGAGGAGCAATGATGAACTTCGCCACTCGAAAATAGAGGATCGTTGCGATCGCAAAGGATCGGATGGATCAGGACGCGGTCACCTGCGACCCAGGTAGTGGAAGCGGACTCGAGCACTTCACCGGCAGCCTCGTGTCCCGGCACGATGGGATAACGCGTGAAAGGGAGCTTGCCGGCGATGCTCGAATAGTCCGAGCCGCAGACTCCGACGTTGTGCACGGAGAGGCGTACCTGGCCGCTGGCTAGCGGAGCACTGGGGAGTTCTGTGAGATCGAGTTGCCTCGGGCTGGTGAGAAGAAGTGCCCTCATGGTCTTCAAACCAGAAAGAATATCATGGCAACACGTGTTCTTATAGCCCGGCTGAAGGCCAGCCACGAAAAACGATGGTCTGCAGTGGTCTACTGTGGCGTTGTGCCGCCGGATCTGATGCCAAGCGTAAACTGAATGATTGACTATAAACGTAAATGAACTGGAAACCGCGCTGGAATTTTCCCGCGGACAACGCCTGGCCGTGCTATCGACGGTGACGGTGGCCGGGGAACCGGAGTCCGCACTGATGGGCGTTGCCGTCACGCCCGATTTTGAAATCGTTTTCGATACTGTTAAGTCCTCGCGAAAGTATGGCAACCTCGACGTGAATGCGCAGGTAGCCCTGGTGATTGGCTGCAACGGCGAAACAACCATCCAGTATGAAGGCATCGCGCAGGAATTGAGCGGCGAGGAATTGGAGCGCTACCTGCCGATCTATTTTGCCGCGTTCCCCGATGGTCCGGAACGGCAGAGTTGGCCAGGGATCACTTACTTCGTCGTCCGGCCCAGGTGGATTCGCTACTGCGATTACGGTCAGCGTCCTCCTGTGCTGCGCGAGTTTCGATTCTGAGATAGCCGCGCCGGTCGGACTATGAACGCGGATCTACCTCACGGGGTCGGCGGTGAGCCGGAAGTGGGGAAACCCCGCCCCACTTATAATTAGAGTTAATCCCATAAACTAAGGACTTCCGTGACAGGCAACGAAATACGGCAGCGCTTTCTCGACTTCTTTGAGGCCCACGGCCACGCCCGCGTCCGCAGTTCGTCGCTGCTCCCGTCGAACGATCCGACGCTGCTGTTCGCCAACGCGGGCATGAACCAGTTCAAGGAAGTCTTCCTGGGGCTCGAAAAGCGCGACTACACCCGCGCCACCACTTCCCAGAAATGCGTCCGCGCCGGCGGCAAGCATAATGACCTGGAGAACGTCGGCTACACTCGCCGCCACCACACTTTCTTCGAAATGCTGGGCAACTTCTCGTTCGGCGACTACTTCAAAGCCGACGCCATCCGTTTCGCCTGGGACCTGGTCACCAAAGAATACGGCATGCCGAAGGACCGGCTCTACGTCACCGTTTTCCGTGAGGACGACGAAGCCGAAGAACTCTGGCAAAGTGTCGCCGGAGTACCCAAAGAGCGCATCTTCCGCCTGGATGAGAAGGACAATTTCTGGCAGATGGGCGAGACCGGTCCCTGCGGCCCGTGCTCGGAGATCCACTACGATCTGGGACCGGAAGGCGCTGAACCCGGCCGTGAGAACGAGCAGTTTCCTCTCGACGGCGGAGGACGCTTTGTCGAAATCTGGAACCTCGTCTTCATGCAGTACAACAAAGACGTCGCTGGAGTCATGACACCGCTGCCCAGGCCTTCCATCGATACCGGCCTGGGCCTGGAGCGCGTCGCCGCGATCCTACAGGGCAAGCTCTCCAATTACGACTGCGATCTCATTCTTCCCATCATTCATCACACCGCCAACCTGTTTGGCGTCGAATACGGCAACGACCCCAAAGTCGACGTGGCGCTCCGCATTAATGCCGACCACGCCCGCGCTACGACGTTCCTGATTCACGATGGCGTCATGCCGTCCAACGAAGGAAGGGGCTATGTGCTGCGGAAAATCATGCGGCGCGCGATGCGCAATGCCCGCTTGATCGGACGCGAACAACCCTATCTCTTCGATCTCACCGGCTTCGTGGCCGAACTCATGCGGCCCGCGTATCCGGAGTTGATGGAGAGCGTACAGCGCGTGGCTCGTGTGGTGAAGGACGAAGAACATCGTTACGCCACCACATTCCTGGTGGCCGAGAAGGTATTTCAGACCGAAGTCAAACGCCTCAGCGATGGTGTCCTGCCGGGCAAGGTTGCGTTTGAGTTGTACGACACTTACGGCCTCGCGCTCGACGAGCAGGAAGACATGGCGCGGGAGCGGGGTCTCAGCATCGATCACGAAGGTTTCATGCGGGAGATGCGCACCCAGCGGGAGCGTTCGCGGGCCAGTTGGAAAGGCGCTGAAAAAGGCGCTGTCGCGCCGGCTTATCAGGAACTGGTACAGCAGGGCCGTACGAAGTTTCTGGGCTACGACAAGCTGTGCGCCACCAGTCGCGTCGTAGGCCTGCTGGTCAATCAACAACGGGTCGACACCGTTGGTCCGGAAGTTGACGCGGAGCTGGTTCTCGATCAGACGCCGTTCTATGCGGAGACCGGCGGCCAGGTGGGCGATCGCGGGACGCTCCTTTCAGCCGCTAGCGGAGAGGTCGTTGCTGAGGTGACATCCGCTTATCCGGCAGTTCCGGGCCTGACCGTTCATCGCATCCGGACGCACGCCAATATCCACGTAGGGGATGAACTGCGCGCCGAAGTCGCTGAGGCGGATCGCCTCTCGACCGAGCGCAACCACACGGCTACCCACCTGCTGCACGCAGCCCTGCGGCAAGTTCTGGGAACGCACGTCAAGCAGGCGGGCTCAGTTGTCGAACCTCCGCGCCTGCGCTTCGACTTTGCGCATTACACTGCCATGGATCAGGCCGAAGTCGAAGAAGTAGAACGCCTGGTGAACGAAAATATCCTGAAGAACACGAGCGTGACGACCGACGTGATGCCGCTCGATCGCGCTATCTCTACGGGAGCCATGGCGCTGTTCGGTGAAAAATACGGCGACGAAGTGCGAGTGGTGCAAATTCCGGATTTCAGCAAGGAGCTTTGCGGCGGTACGCATGTGCGGCGGACCGGCGACATCGGAGTGTTCAAGATCATTTACGAAGGCAGCATTTCAGCCGGTGTGCGTCGCATCGAAGCTGTGACCGGCGAAGGTGGCTTGCGCCAGTTCCAGCATACGGCGGATTCGCTGCATCGCATTGCGCAGATCTTCCGCACGTCGGAGCCAGAGGTGATCGAGCAGATCGAGCGGGCGCTCGCGGAGAAGAAAGCGCTGGAGCGGCAGGTGGAAACGCTGAAACAGCAGGCTGCCCAGGCTGCCGCGGGATCGCTCGAAAGCCGCGCACAAACCGTCAACGGAGTGAAGGTGCTGGCCGCGCGCATCGATGGAATGGATCGGGCCCAGCTTCGGGCGCTGGTCGACTCGCTGCGCAACAAATGGAAGTCAGCGGTGGTCGTGTTAGCTTCAGTTAGCGACGGCGAAGTTTCGATCGTCGCCGGCGTGACCAAGGACGTCACTCAAAGGGTCCAGGCCGGAAAGCTGGTATCTGCCGTCGCCCAGGCGACAGGTGGCAAAGGCGGTGGACGTCCCGACATGGCCGAGGGCGGCGGGAAAGACCCATCCCGGCTGGCTGAGGCTCTTCGAGAACATTTCCCGGGAGGTTTCCCAAAAGTTGTGACCCCGTCCTCCAATCTTGCTGCCGAAAGTGTGGATGTAGTCGTCGTCGGGGCGGGTCCGACGGGGCTGGCCTGTGCCATCGAGCTAAAGAAGCACGGCGTCAAGGCTGTGGTGATCGACAAAGGTTGCGTGGTGAATTCGCTCTATCATTATCCGACCAATATGGTCTTCTTCACCACGCCGGAATTGTTGGAAATCGGGGACATTCCCATGACCAGCCTGAACGACAAACCCGGCCGCACCGAGGCATTGAAGTACTACCGCCGTGTGGCCGATCATTACAAGCTCGACATCCGCCAGTACGAGCCCGTTAACAGCATCGAAGGCGATGATAACGACTTTCGCATCGAGACAAATGACCGTCACGAGTGTCGACACGAGTATCGCGCCAGGAAGGTCATTCTCGCGACCGGCTATTATGACATCCCCAACCTGTTAAACGTTCCGGGTGAAGATCTGGCCAAAGTAATTCACTATTACAAAGAGGCGCATCCTTACTACAATCACGACGTGGCCGTCATCGGCGCGAAGAATTCGGCGGCCATTGCGGCGCTCGAACTCTTCTGGACGGGCGCACGTGTCACTTTGATCCACCGTGGAGGCGAGATATCCCGCTCGGTCAAATACTGGATCAAGCCCAACATTGAAAATCGCATTAAAAACGGCGAAATTACCGCATACTTTCACTCCAAAGTTACCGGCATCTACCGCGATTCCATTCTGGTTTCTACGCCGCAAGGTGAAGTTTCGTTAAAGAATGATTTCGTTTTTGCGTTGACGGGTTATTCGCCAGATACCGAGTTTCTGGCCCGCTTGGGCATTCGCTTCGACCCACACTCACGCCGGCCCCGTACCGATCCACAAACTCTGGAGAGCGACCGGGCAGGTATCTACCTTGCGGGTGTTATTGTTGCAGGCATGCACACCAACGAGATCTTCATTGAAAACGGGCGATTCCATGGCAAACTGATCGCGGAAGCGATTGCCGCCGCGGTCCACTAGTTTTGTCTCGTAAGTTAGTACTATTTTGGTATGTAACGTTCGTCACGATTGAACCTTTTTAATGGCGCTCTGATTGCTTACTTTGAAACCGTCAGGCACTGGTCTGGATCTAATCAACCAGGAGAAAGAGGTTTGGTATGATTGCGTCGCTACTTAGCTCTCTATTTGGATGCTCCCATCGGAGGACGACTTTTCCCATCACTCCCGCGCGCCGCGCCGGGTTTGGAAGTTCTAACAAAGGGACTTACGTCGTTTGCCTCGATTGCGGAAAAGAGTTTGGCTACAACTGGCAGGAGATGAAGGTCGGCGAGGCAGTGAATTCCATTCCGGCAGCGGGTCGCGCTGACACGGTTGCGGTAGCTCATCGATAGCTATCCATTGAGATAGTGTGAAGCCTTTTCGACAGGCTTCCCGGTGCGTCTGAACTTCCCCGGTGCGGATTGCGTAATCTAGTCTTGGAGGAAGTTAGTTTATGTACTGTACCCGCTGTGGCTCCGAGCTCCGCGATACCGACCGATTTTGTTCGCAATGTGGGGTGAACGTCGCCGCGCCGCACTCCGCCCCTGGCTACCCGCCGTCGCGTCCCCTTGCCCGCATCATGTATGACAAGAAAATCGCGGGTATCTGCGCCGGGTTCGCCCGCTACTTCGACTGCGATGTCACGTTGATGCGGGTGATCTGGTTGATTCTTGCTTTCGGCACCGGCTTAGGCTTCATCGGGTACATCGTCGCCTGGATTGTCATGCCGAAAGAGTACTGCCCTCCGGTAAAGGACGTCGCCACTGTCGGCGATCGTAGCGTATGCACGTAACTATTCGCCGCTGAGCCACCTTTCGCTTGTCGGCGGAGTATTGCGACAGCGTTCGAACTCGGACTGGCCGTTGGCCATCAGGGAGCACGCATTATCCGTCGCAGTGCGCAGAGCCTCATTGTGTGTAGCTGCACGGGCGGTGCGGCATTCGGTGCGTCCCTGAAAGGCAATGCAGATCTCTACGCGATACTTGCTGTTGCTGCCACCGAGACTGGTATAGAGAATCACGCCCAGCACGATCGCGATGAAGACGACAGCCGCGAGCACTGGCTTGTTCATCAGATTGGCGCCACCGTCTGGCTAAAGAAGTTGCCCATCATGCGAAACTTGTGATAGCGCTGCTGGACCAGTTCGTCGGGGCTATGGCGCATCAGTTCATCGAGTGAAGATCGCAAGACGTCGTGGAGATTCTTTGCGGCGCCATCCGGATCCTCGTGCGCCCCGCCGGAAGGCTCGGGGATGATCCCGTCGATCAGGGCCAGTTCCTTCAAATCCTCCGCGGTCAGGCGTAGCGCCGCGGCGGCCAGTTCGGCTTTGCTGGAGTCGCGCCAGATAATGGCTGCACAGCTTTCCGGCGAAATGACGCTGTACACCGCGTTCTCCATCATAAAGACCTGGTTGCCGACACCGAGCGCCAATGCGCCGCCGCTGCCTCCTTCTCCAATGCACACGCAGATCACGGGCACCGGCAGACGGGCCATTTCCCGGAGATTGCGGGCGATGGCTTCGGCCTGGCCGCGCTCTTCCGCGTCGATACCGGGATAAGCGCCCGGGGTGTCCAGAAACGTGATGATGGGACGGTTGAACTTGGCCGCCAGTTGCATCACGCGGATGGCTTTACGATAGCCTTCGGGCTTAGGCATGCCGAAGTTCCGAATCACCTTCTGTTTCGTGTCGCGGCCCTTCTGCTCGCCGATCAGCATGACGGGCGTGCTGTCGAGCAGGCAGGTACCGCAAACGATCGCGGGGTCATCGCCGAAGAGCCGGTCGCCGTGGATCTCCTGGAAGTTAGTGAACAGCTTCTCGATGTAATCGAGCGTATGCGGCCGTTTGGGATGTCGCGCGCACTGTACCCGTGCCCAGGCTTTATTAGCGGCTTGGTCGGGTTCGATTGCGGGCGCGATCTCCAGCGGGCTAAGCTCCGCTCCTTCAGGTTCCATAAGGTCCAGGATAACAGGAGGCCGGCCGAAACCCGGGCTGCGGTGCTTCGTAGCCGGCAGACCACAGAAGACCATGGTCTGCGCCACGGCTCCCAAGACTACCGGTGGACATCCCGGTACGCCGGGATCCCGAGGACGCTGGTGGCCATCCTTACCGCGCGCAGGACGGCTTCGGTCATGACTTCGGCGGCGATCGCGCCGATGATCCCGTGATCTATAGCCGTCTTGAGGGTTCCAGTAGTCGCGGCGAACACGGTATCGCCGTCCATGGTGGTATGGACGGGATTGATGGCGCGCGCCAGGCCGTCATGGGCCATCTGCGCGATCTTGGTCATCTGCGCTTTATCGAAAATCGCGTTGGTGGCGACGACACCGATGGTGGTGTTGCGGCCCGGCTGGTCTTCCGCCCGGCCGCGGCCCTCCCGCCATTGCGCCATCGTATCGATGAACCCGGAGCCGTCCGGTTTCCGCGCGCCCGCGATGATGCGTCCGGTGGCAGGATCCCGAACGTCCCCGACGGCGTTCACGGCAACGATACCGCCGACGATGATACCTGTGTTGCCGATAGTCAGGCCGGCGGTTCCCAACCCCGACTTCATCATGGATTTGGGTCCGAAGTACTTGCCGATCGTCGCGCCGGCGCCGGCTCCGACGCTGCCTTCCGCGACCTTCGCACCCGATGCAGCCTTACATGCTGCATACCCGGCGGCGGCATCGGGGCGAATATGTCCATCGCCGACGCCAAGGTCATAGAGGATCGCTGCCGGGACAATCGGGACGACCTGATTTGCCAGGTGAAAGCCGATGCCTTGCTCTTCGAGGAAACGCATCGCGCCGGTGGCAGTATCGAGGCCATAGGCGCTCCCGCCAGAGAGCATGATGGCATGAATCTGCTGCACGGTATTGACGGGGTTCAGTAAGTCGGTCTCGCGAGTGCCAGGAGCGGCGCCACGGACGTCGACGCCGGCGACTGCGCCCTTCCGGAAGAGGATCGCAGTGCAACCCGTAGGACGCCGCGGGTCAGTGAAATGGCCGACGTCAATGCCGGGGATGCTGGTGATGCTGCCGGCAGGTGCGTCTGTTGACGCGAAAAGGGGATTGGCGGCGGCGAGTAGAAGGGATTGCGTGAAGGTGCGGCGTTTCATATGTCTACCTTTATCGGCGGCCGATGCAAGAAAGCCGCCTCAAAGGCGGCTGCAGCCAGGATTGGCTGAACCACAGTTTTGCAGCTGGACAGACTTCTGCAATTGGACAGACTAAAGTCTGTCACACAAGAGTGTATTAGTTTCCTAATACTTCTATTGTCTCCGATCCGCAGATCTGCTCGATGGCTGCGCGGAATTCGCGGTCCGGGCGAACCTTGGCCGGCACATCCAGGACCACCGAGAAGTCGCGCGGTGCTTCGAGGCGCAGACGGACCTGGGTCGCCCCCGGTTTACGTTCAAAGAGCTTCTGCAACGCCTGCGCGCGTTCCTCTTTGCCGAGCCGCACTTTGATGGAAATCAGCGAAGGCAGCGGCACGTGAGCCTTCTCGAGTGTCACCATTTCCTGGATGGAAATCTTGGTCGCGGCGCCTTCCTCAGGGAGAGCCATGGCGCGGACAAAGACGGCCTGGTCCTCAATCAGCAGCGGCGCGAGACGTTCGAAGTTAGTGGCGAAAAGGAGCGACTCGGTCGTGCCGCTATGATCTTCGAGCTGGAACATGGCCCAGGCTTCACCCTTCTTATTGCGCTTGCGGACAATGCCGGTCATCACGCCGCACATCTGCACGTTGGCGCCCTTGGCAAGGCCTTCGAGCGACGTGCTGTCGTGGGTGGAGAGTTCTTTGGCCTTATCGAGGTACTGATCGAGAGGATGCCCGGTGACGTAATAGCCCAGCAGTTCCTTTTCGAATTGCAGTTTTTCGCGCAGACCCCAGTCGGCTGCCTTGGGCAATTCCTGCTCGGGCTGATCCAGAATGAAGGCTTCGCCGAACAAACCGCCCTGGCCTTGCTCCAGATCGCGCCACACCTTCTGCCCAGCTTCCATGGCCCCCTCGACGGCCAGCATCTTCTGGGCGCGAGTGCCGCGAATGGAGTCCATCGCACCGGCCTTGATCAGGCTCTCTACGATGCGCTTGTTGACCGGACCGGGATCGATTTTTTCGCAGAACTGGTAAAGCGAGGTAAATTTCCCGACTTCCTTCCGCGCCTTGATAATCGCTTCGCCGGCGTTGGGTCCGAGGTTTTTGATGGCGCCGAGCCCGAAGCGAATCGCGTCGCCGTCGGGCGTGAAGTTCCAATCGCTGAAGTGGACATCGGGCGGCAGAACCTTAATGCCCATGTCGCGGCATTCGTTGATGTACTTCACAACCTTCGCCACGTTGCCGGTTTCCGAGGTCAGCAAGGCAGCCATGAAATCGACGGGATAGTGCGCTTTGAAATACGCCGTAACGAACGCGAGATAGGCGTAGGCCGCCGAGTGCGATTTATTGAAACCGTAGCCGGCGAACTGCTCCATCAGGTCGAAGATTTTTTCGACCTTCTTTTGCGGATGACCCTTGGCCATCGCGCCGGCGACGAAGCGTTCGCGGTGCTTGGCCATTCTTCGGCATCTTTCTTGCCCATCGCGCGGCGCAGCAGATCGGCTTCGCCGAGCGAATAACCCGCCAGGCGGCTCGAAATCTGCATCACCTGCTCCTGGTAGAGGATGACGCCGTAAGTCTCTTCGAGCACCGCTTTGAGTTCCGGCAGATCGTACTGGATGTTCTTGCGGCCCTGCTTGCGCTCGATGAAGTCGTCGAGCATGCCGCCCTGAATCGGACCGGGGCGGTAGAGCGCGTTCAGCGCCGTGAGGTCCTCGATGCGGCTGGGCTGGTAGCGGCGAAGAATGTCGCGCATGCCCGGCGATTCGAACTGGAACACGCCGCTGGTGAAACCCTTGCAGAAGACTTCGTAACTCTTGGGATCGTCGAGCGGAAGATCCTCGAGCACCAGCCTGACGCCATGCCGCTTCTCGATCAGGTTCACCGCGTCGTGAATCAGGGTCAGGGTGGTGAGCCCAAGGAAGTCCATCTTGAGCAGGGCCAGCTTATCCAGGCCCTTCATGTCGTACTGCGTGACAATTTCGTCTTTGCTGGTCTTGTACAGCGGGACCAGATTTTTCAGCGGTTCCGGCGAAATGACGACGCCTGCGGCGTGAATGGAGCAGTTGCGCGCCAGACCTTCGAGCCGCAGGGCGACTTTCAGAATATCGTCGACGCGCGGATCGGCCTTGGCCAGTTCGTTGAATCCCGGCTCGGCTTTGATGGAGTCCGCGAGGCTGATATTGAGAACGTTGGGGACCAGTTTGGTGAGCTTGTCGACATCGGCAAAAGGCACATCCAGCACGCGGCCCACGTCCTTGATGGCGGCGCGGGTGCCCAGAGTGTTGAACGTGATGATCTGCGCGACCTGCTCGCGCCCGTATTTCTCGGTGACGTACTGGATGACCTCGCCGCGGCGGTTCATGCAGAAATCGATGTCGATATCGGGCATGCTGACGCGCTCGGGATTGAGGAAGCGCTCGAAGAGCAAACCGTATTGCAGCGGATCGATATCGGTGATCGACATGGCGTAGCTGACCAGGCTGCCGGCCGCGGACCCGCGTCCCGGACCTACCGGAATGCCGATCGATTTCGCGTAGCGGATGAAGTCCCAGACGATGAGGAAGTAGCCGGAGAACTTCATCTGCTGGATCATCTTGATTTCGAAATCCAGCCGCTCGCGGTAATCGGGAAGATCGTGCTTCAGAGCGCCCCGGTTGCGCATGGCTTCCAGGCGCGGGAGGCGCTTGTCGAAGCCTTCGCGGGCGACGTGCTCGAAATAGCTGTGAACGTCGTGGTGCTCCGGCACGACAAATTTCGGGAACGGCTCCTTGACCTTGTCGAGGCTGACGTGACAGCGCTGCGCGATTTCCCAGGTGCGGTCGAGCGACATCTTCGAGTTCGCCGAAGAGCTTCATCATCTCGTCGCGCGTTTTGAGATAGAAGTCCGGATGGTCCCAATGCATGCGGTTGGGATCGGTCATGGTTTTCCCGGTCTGGATGCACATCAGGATCTCGTGCGCGCGGGCGTCCTCGCGGCGGAGATAGTGGGAGTCGTTGGTGGCGACGAGCGGGATGCCGGTTTCGTGCGAGAGGCGATTCACCTGGGGCGTCAGGCGTCTATCCTGCTCGAGGCCGTGGTCCTGAATTTCGAGGAAGAAGTTGTTCTTGCCGAAGATGTCCTGGTAGGTGTAGGCGAGGCGGCGGGCGTCGTCGTACTTGTCGGCGAGGATGGTTTCGTTGACGTCGCCGCGCAGGCAGGCGGACATGGCGATGAGTCCTTTGGAATGCGACGCGAGCAGGTCCTTATCGACGCGCGGCTTGTAGTAGAAGCCTTCGAGGAAGCTGGTGGAGACCAGTTTGATGAGGTTGCGATAGCCCTCCTGCGTTCTCGCACAGCAGCACCAGGTGGTTGTAGCGATCGGTATCGCTGCGTGTCTTGTGGCCCTGCTGCGAGACGTAGACTTCGCAGCCGATGACCGGATGGATGCCTTTGGCTTTGGCGGTGTTGTAGAACTGGACCGCGCCGAAAAGGTTGCCGTGGTCGGTCATGGCGACGGCGGGCATCTTCTGTTCGGCGACGACATCCATCAACTGGCCGATTTCGCAGGCGCCGTCGAGCAGCGAGTAATCGGTATGGCAATGCAGGTGGACGAAAGGTTTGTCGGACATCCGGAAAACTGGGCTCACGTTCTGGGGGAGGGGAGCTGTTTCTATTTTAGAACGGTTGCGGTGGGGATGTGTAACGGCGCGGGGAAAGGAGGTGTTCGCCGATTGTTCTCTGGTTGGCGGCTGGCAGGCGGTTGATCGCGAGGGAGATGTTTATTTATAAGAATTTAAGTGGCTTCGTTCGTGAAAAAAATGTTTTTGGACCTGAATTTCGGAGACGAATATCGAGCGAGCGCAGGAGTGCATCCTCTTGGGTGCCGTGGTCGAGTTGGGGAGCCGCGTTTTTGGACATACGAATGGCCTGCTAATTCCTTGATAGCATGCGCGGTGTTGGGGAATTTCGCGGAGTGGGGATAAGTGGTTTGTTTTATGTGGCGGGAAGTGGGAAAGTGGTTGTGACGACGAACGCGCCGGGGTGGGCTTCGGTTGCAAGAGAGTTTTGGCTTTCGGCTATGGAACCGGTAATATCATAGGCGTTCGTTCGAGGGGCGGGCAATGAAGAAGTATTTTACCGGGTCCGTCCGCCTGAGGCGGTATAGTGTGCCGCCCTCGTCCATATTCACTTCCGGCATGTCCGGGGAGAAGAATACTTCGGAATAAAGGTCTGGCGGCGTCAGTTCCACGGAGAATGAGCCGTCTGTTTCCTGCTTCCCGAGTCTCGCGGAGCAATTCACCCTGCCGCGACCGGTCCTACTTATCGTTACAGTTTTCATGACGCAACGATCATTACTGGAAACGCGACCGGATTGCAAGAGGCCTCGCGATTTTTTTCTTGGTTCGAGCTTTTCTCAGAGTCGCGACAGGCTCGCGGGGGCGTTTGGCGTTATCTTAGAATTACTCGACAATGTCAGGCCGGATCATCCGGCGGCTGAAGCCAGAGGAAGAGGAGATCCGTCGCAAACGCGAGGAGTTAGCTGCCATTCGCGCGGTACTGGCGGAGCGTGAGGTTGAGCTTGTCGACCTTCGCAGCCAGATTGCGGCTTTTGAGGGTCGCTATCTGCGGCAGGTGGGCGCGCTCTACGCTGAACTGGATGAGTGGAAGGCCAAAATTTCCGAGTTGCAAGCCCAGCTTGATCCTTCTGCCGCCTCGAAGACACAGGCCGAGGAGGCACGTGAACAGGCGCGCCAGGCTTACGAGGACGCTCACGGCACGGCGTCTGAGACCCGCGATTTCGTCCCGTCGCCAGAACTCAAGAGGATTTTCAGGGAGGTGGCGAGACGCATTCATCCCGACTTCGCCAAGGACCCCGCCGACCGGGAGCGCCGACCGGATTCATGGCCGAAGCTAACCGGGCTTACGGGGCCGGCGACGCCGAGGCCCTCCAGCGCATTCTGAACGAGTACCAGGATGACACTGACGCGGTGTGCGGCGATGGAATCGGTTCCGAGTTGATCCGCATCATCCGGCAGATCAGCCAGGCAAGAGACCGTGTGTCGGCTATTGAGCAGGAACTGGCGGCCCTGCGCCAAGGTGAGATCGCCCAACTTAAGAGACAGGCCGAAGAATTCGAGCGGGAGGGCCGGGACTTGCTGGCCGAGTTGGCGGCTGCAGTTCGGGAACAGATTGAGCGGGCCGGCCAGGACCACGATACCCTCGCCAAATGGGACAAGCCAACGTGAGTGATGAATCCCAGCTTCAGGTCAGGCCAAAGGACGGCGATTCGTCGCTGAGCCTTTCGAAGGCGCGATCCGGCCTCATCGCTCGGGGCCTTAGAGAGGTGACCGTTCTCGCGGTGCCGCCGGCAGCGCAGCCAACGGACGACCTGTCAGAAATTCGTCGGCGCGCGGAGGCGGGGGACGCGGACGCCCAGTTCAACCTTGGCCTCATGTATGGCGAGGGCCGAGCGGGGCGGCAGAACTATGCCGAGGCGGCCCGCTGGTTCCGCAGGGCTGCCGACCAGGGTGACGCCAAAGCCGAGCCCTACGCCCGCTGGTACCAGAGGGCCGCCGACGAGGACGCCGAAGCCGGGTTCAACCTTGGTGTCATGTACGTCGAAGGCCGAGGGGTGCAGCAGAGCTATGCTGCGGCCGCCCGTTTGTTCCGCGAGGCGGCTGACCAGGGTCACTTTAGAGCCCATTTCTACCTCGGCGGCATGTATGAGAGAGGGGAGGGAGTTGAACGGGACCTTGCCGAAGCCCTTCGTTGGTACAGCAGCGCCGCTGATATTGCATGGAGTGGATTAACGCAGGAAGCGAAGCGCCACCCGTATCTCAGGAGCGGACCCGCCTTACCCATAGAGAATCGGTTCGAGGATTGCGCTGAAGTTGTTGTTATTTGCCGAAAGGCGGCTGATCTGAGACATGACGTGGCCCAGTGCCGCCTTGGGCATCTTTACGAGAGAGGTTTAGGTGTGGCGCAGGACTACGTCGAGGCCGATCGCTGGTACCGCATGGCTGCCGACCAGGGATGCGTTCCGGCTTTGGTTAGGCTTAGCTGTGCTGACTGGTACGGGAAAGGCATCCCCGATCTGGACCACGCCGAATGTGTTCGCTGGTATCGCAAGGCGGCGGAGCGGGGTAGCGCTCACTATCAGCTTGTCCTCGCCTTCGTCTACTCCCGCGGTCAGCTTCTGGATCAGGACTACGCCGAGGCCGCCCGCTGGTCCCTGAAGGCTGCCGAACAGGGAGAGGTCCTCGCCCAGCTCGAACTGGGTAGTATGTACTATGACGGCCAAGGGGTGGACCAGGACTATGCCGAGGCTGGCCGCTGGTACCGCAAAGCCGCCGAGCGGGGGAACGGGGCGCGCTCAATTCAACCTCGGCTTGATGTGCAGGGACGGCCAAGGCGTCCCGCAGGACCCCCTGCAGGCGTACATGTGGATGAGCTTAGCGGCGGCGGATTCGATGAAAAAGAACCACGATGTTTTGATGCAGTTGCCGCCAGGATGACTCCTCGGCAGGTCGCCGAGGCCGAACGACTGGCACGGGTGTGGAAGCCGAAGGTTGCCGCCGTGAATAACAGGGCTCGGGTCATGGGTCAGGTATGGTGACATGCTGGCACTCATGGGCAGAATTCCGCTCACGCCAAATGATCTTTAGCGGCTATCCCACCTGGCCAATACGTACGGCTCGTTGTCGCACCGCGCGATAGCGCCCGCCCGGGCCGGTGACTAGAAGGGTTTGCAGGTTTTCGTGCTTCACGGACCACCTTCGGGCTGTGTCTGGGTCCCTGAAACATAGCACCGGCTCTGGGCCGTCGAGAGTCCAAACCTTCCAGCTTTCGTTCAGATCCAGGCCGTGATCCTTGGCGTATTTGGTGACGGTTTCGTACCGCTGCTCTTTGCTTGGTCTGTTAACCATAATCTCTAGCCCGATGAATTGTAGTACGTAATAATTTTACCGCCAAGAGCGAACATAAGTATAAGATGGAATCTTGCAAAACCTCAGTTTCCTCTTTCCACGTGTCCGTCGGGGAGCCGCCGAAACCCTTGGTAGTTCCCGCCTTGCGCCGGCGACGCCGGACAGGTTAGCCGAAAACGTCGTCGAGGGTGCGGGCGGTGAGCACACGATCGGCCCAACTCGATAACTCGGATTCCGACGCCCGATGCAGCCGCTCCACTGCATGAGTGGGAAGCGGTCCGAACCTCGTGGTAAGCTGCTGGGACAGTAACTGCGTCTTGCCCTGCTCGATTCCCTGGCGGATGGCCGGCCCGAGAACCTTATTCTCCATGATGTCGATCATATGGACTCTCCTGACGACGGTCTCTTCTATCCCCATTATCCCTGAAATGATCACGAATAAGCTTGCCGCGTTCTGCTGTTCTTCTCCTTCCAGTTTGCGAATCTGCGCTTCCACCCGCTGCAGCACCCGTTCCTGTTCCGCGGCCGTCAGCAACGCCAAAACGTTATCGCCCCAATCTTCACTCGCCAACAGCGATTCCCCGTCCCAGGTCTTCAGATCCAGGATGCGGAACTCGAAGCGCATGGTTGGTGTTTCGAAGACCGGGCTCATGGTCAGCGAGCGCTGGCTGGCAAACAAGAGAACCTGTTCCACGTGTTCGTCGAGAAGCCGCCAGAACCCCAGGTAATATTCGGCCTTGCGCCGCGCCATACCCTGGTCGTTACTGGTTTCAATCTCGACATGCCGCAGTTTGCCGTCGCCACAGCGGGCGAGGAGGTCGGCGCGCGGGTTATTGACGCGGGGTTGCTCGACGTTGAGCCACTCGGTCACGCCGGCGTCTCCGAACAAGGCGTGGGCGATGAGCCCTTTCGAATAGCGAAAGAGCAGTTTCAACGAGACGTCGTAATCCTGGGCCATGGGAGACTATCCAATTCTCGCCCTTTCACACTGCGAGCCGCGGCGATTCATGCAGAAGTCGATGTCGATATCGGGCATGCTGACGCGCTCGGGATTGAGGAAGCGCTCGAAGAGCAAACCATATTGCAGCGGATCGATATCGGTGATCGACATGGCGTAGCTGACCAGGCTGCCGGCCGCTGACCCGCGTCCCGGACCTACCGGGATGCCGATCGATTTCGCATAGCGGATGAAGTCCCAGACGATGAGGAAGTAGCCCGAAAACTTCATCTGCTGGATCATCTTGATTTCGAAATCCAGCCGCTCGCGGTAATCGGGAAGATCATGCTTCAGAGCGCCGCGGTTGCGCATGGCTTCCAGGCGCGGGATGCGTTTGTCGAAGCCTTCGCGGGCGACGTGCTCGAAATAGCTGTGAACGTCGTGGTGCTCCGGCACGACAAATTTCGGGAACGGCTCCTTGACCTTGTCGAGGCTGACGTGACAGCGCTGCGCGATTTCCCAGGTGCGGTCGAGTGAATCTTCGAGTTCGCC
Source organism: Terriglobia bacterium (assembly GCA_963747535.1). GTDB lineage: Bacteria > Acidobacteriota > Terriglobia > Bryobacterales > Bryobacteraceae > CAVVFX01. The sequence goes on along the minus strand of CAVVFX010000017.1, from coordinate 373,766 downwards.
GAAGAGCTTCATCATCTCGTCGCGCGTTTTGAGATAGAAGTCCGGATGGTCCCAATGCATCCGATTGGGATCGGTCATGGTTTTCCCGGTCTGGATGCACATCAGGATCTCGTGCGCGCGAGCATCCTCGCGCCGGAGATAGTGGGAGTCGTTGGTAGCGACGAGCGGGATGCCGGTTTCGTGCGAGAGGCGATTCACCTGGGGCGTCAGGCGTCCATCCTGCTCGAGGCCGTGGTCCTGTATTTCGAGGAAGAAGTTGTTCTTGCCGAAGATGTCCTGGTAGGTGTAGGCGAGGCGGCGCGCGTCGTCGTACTTGTCGGCGAGGATAGTTTCGTTGACGTCGCCGCGCAGGCACGCGGACATGGCGATGAGTCCTTTGGAATGCGACGAAAGGAGGTCCTTATCGACGCGCGGCTTGTAGTAGAAGCCTTCGAGGAAGCTGGTGGATACCAGTTTGATGAGGTTGCGGTAGCCCTCCTGCGACTCGCACAGCAGCACCAGGTGGTTGTAGCGATCGGTATCGCTGCGGGTTTTATGGCCCTGCTGCGAGACATAGACTTCGCAGCCGATGACCGGATGGATGCCTTTGGACTTGGCAGTATTGTAGAACTGGACTGCGCCGAAAAGGTTGCCATGGTCGGTCATGGCGACCGCGGGCATCTTCTGTTCGGCGATGACATCCATCAACTGGCCGATCTCGCAGGCGCCATCGAGTAGCGAGTAATCGGTATGGCAATGCAGGTGGACGAAAGGTTTGTCGGACATCCGGAAAACTGGGCTCACGTTCTGGGGGAGGGGAGCTGTTTCTATTTTAGTCTGATTGAAGTTGGGGCGTGCAGCAGCGTTGTAATGGTCGCAGATGGGTGGCTCGCAATGATTTCGAACAATTACGGAACTCCGCAGTAGCCCAGCATGATTTAGCCCAACATGGAATGCCCGCATACGAGGAATGCCTCCGTTTTCTAGCGCACGTTGAAAAAGTTTTTCTTACAACACAACAGCCGTTCCTTAAAACGTATTACAGAGCGCATCGACGCGATCTACCAGGCCGTCCCGGTCACCAATGACGAAGCCGTATTGCTGAGCGAAGCGACCGTCGCGCTCGGACTGCTGGCTTTGCTGAAGACCCTATGCGAAAACATCGACCGCTTGGACCAGCAGATCCAGCAACTCGTCGCTGTGCATCCCGACACCCCGCTTTTCGCCTCACTGCCCGGGGCCGGCGCGGTAATGATACCGCGTCTCATCGTGGCCTTCGGGTCGAGCCGCGAGCGCTACCAGAGCGCTTATGAGATGCAATGCTACAGCGGCATCGCACCCATCACCGAGGCCAGCGGGAAACACGAGTGGATTCACTTCCGCTGGGCTTGTCCCAAATTCTTGCGCCAAACTTTTCATGAGTATGCCTTCCTCTCTATCCGGGATTCGGAGTGGGCTAATGCCTTTTACCAACACAAGCGCGAGAACGACGTAGCTCACCCAGCCGCCGTCCGGGCATTGGCCTACAAATGGATCCGCATTATCTTCCGATGCTGGAAGGATGGAAAGCCCTACGACGAGAAGTTCTACATGGACTCAAAACAGAAACGCAGCAGCCCGCTCCCCGGCGCCCTTGAGTGGAAGGATGTAGCCGGCTTCAAAAAATTATCGGCAAAACCCTTGACGGACTAACTCAGAATAACTCTGCGGTCGACCCCAGCGTCCGGTTCAATGATGAACCGCAGATGCAGAGGGCGCAGAGGGAGCATCTATCGTGACCCAACTGCTAATGCGGCGAAACGCCAACGCGCAAGCAAACTGATCGCAGGCTCCGCTTGCGTGCATGAGATGGAAGGTATTCAATAACCTCCATGAGTGGGACCACCGTAAGGCGATCGCCCGGCCGTAAAGGCACCCCGCAAGCGGAGCCGCCATCGAAATTACCACAGACCGTGGCCGAAGTATTGGACCGGCACGTGACGCTGCAAGTGGAATCGATCGACCGCATGTATTTGCACGTAATCGTAGGCCGACATATCAACTGCGCCGGCTCCGCCTTCACGGCCTGATCGAACGGATTCCCAAGACCCATCGCTACCAACTCACGAAATTCGGATTCCGCGTCGCCGCTTTTTGTACCCGCACTCACTCCAGAATTCTGCGGCCCGGCCTCGGACTTGTGCTGCCGGCTACGTCATCCCTTCCAACTTCGTTGCGCCGCAGTTTCGATAAACTCGAACAGGAGGTCGAATCTTGGGTGCAACAGGCCAGACTGGCTGCGTAAAACTTGACGCAAAGACAACAAGTTTTCTGCCTCAAGGAATCTAGCGCTTCTTCGCCTTTGGAGCCTTGGGGGCTGAAAAATTCTTGCACTTCGGGTGGCTGGCACAGGCCGGGGTGTGATCACGGCGGGCGCAGCCGCAGCGTCCGCATTTATCGCCCGCGTTATAGTCTTCGTCCATTTGGAACTCCTTCGTTCGCCATCTCAAGTAGAGCACGGCCGGCATAGCGCCGGTACCGGGAGAGGTGTTTGCGGACGACGCCAGAAATATGGCCTAACTCCAGTAACAGACTGAAGTCGGTCTCACACGCTATTCTATTGCCATGGGAGTAAATCCCCGACTTATCGTTTTTCTTCTTTTCACGGTCGCGGCCGCTTTCGGGGAGTGGATTCCTCTGGGTCCCGATGGCGGAAGCGCGCACGTGCTGGCTATCGACGCGCGGAATCCCGACCATTTGCTGGCCGGCTCCCGAAGCTTGCTGCTGTATTGGACAGAGGACGCCGGTGAGTCGTGGCACTCGCTGCCGGAGTTTGCGGGTCCGCAGGAGATGTACCAGGCAACCCTCAACGTGGCCGCCATCGACCCGGAGAATTCGCGGACATTTTACGCGGGTATTTCAGCCACGAATTCGCGGCCGGCGGCGCAGAACGGCGCCGGCTTCTACAAGAGCGTCGACGCCGGTAGAACCTGGACCCGGATCCCAACCCTGGCGGGAGTTTCCGTTTACTCATTGGCCATCTGGGAGAAAGATCCGCACGTAATGGCCGCGGGCACCAGCCACGGCGTGTATCGCAGCCAGGATTCGGGCGAATCCTGGGAACACATCTCGTCGGCGGAGAACCTGGAGCAGCAGGGAGTCATGTCGATCGCCATCGATCCGAAGAAATCGGGGGTGATTTACGCCGGGACGCCGCATCTTCCCTGGAAGACGAACGACGGGGGAAAAAACTGGCACCCCATTCACACCGGCATGATTGACGATTCCGACGTCTTCTCGATTCATATCGACCAGCAGAATCCGGAGCGCGTGTATGCCAGTGCCTGCAGCGGGATCTACGGCAGTTTGTCGGGCGGCGCGCTGTGGGCCAAGTTCCCGGGTATTCCGGGGACCAACCGGCGTACCCATGTTATCGCCCAGGATCCGAAACATCCTTCGACGCTATACGCCGCGACTACGCTGGGACTATGGAAATCGACTAGCCGCGGCGCGGAATGGCGCAAGACGATGGGTGATTCCATCAATGCGCTGGTGCTCGATCACAAAGGCGTCATGTACCTGGCGGTCGACCAGCGAGGTTTGCTGAAGAGCGAGGATGGAGGCGAAACCTTCCGCGAGATCAACCACGGATATGTGGAGCGGACCATTACGACCATGCAGACCGGCGGTGATCCGAGCCGCCCGTTCCTGTATGTCAGCACGATTTACGACGGTGGCTGGGGAGGATTGTTTCGGACTGAAGACGCAACGGGTAAGTGGGACTTACTGGCCAGCGAAGAGTCGTTGCACGGCAAGAATCTGACGAGTTTTGCGGCACTCGGTGGAACCACGTGCCTGGTGGCGGCATCTTTCGAGGGCTTCCTGCGTTCCAAGGACGATGGCCACACGTGGACGGAGATGGCCTCGCGAAAAGCGCCGGATACCGTACCGGGCCCTAAGTCCGGGACCTCTAAGACGAATCCGAAGGTAGTCCCCCGGGCGCCTGCTCCACGCGCCAAATTGCTTCCACTGTCCTTCCCGTCGCCGTACATTCATATTAATACTTTAAAAGCATCGACCGGGAGAAACTCGTATTTAATTGCGGCTACTTCGGCGGGCCTTTTCTCCACCACTAATGGAGATGAGTGGCGTCCCATGAAGATTTCGCCTAAGATCGACTTGCCCGTGTCGGCGGTATTTGTCTCTCCCGGTGATAGTGGAGGGCTGGCCGCGGTAACTCCGGCCGGATTGTTCCTGTCTCACGACCGGGGCACGACATGGCCGCTGAGTACAGCCTTTCCGTCCAATCCGGAGGTCATTTACGAGATCGCTTTTGACTATGTGGACCCGAACTTGTTACTGGCCGCAACGTCAGACGGCCTGTATCAATCCCTTGACGGCGGTAAGACGTGGACATTCCGCTACGGTGGTATGGACAAGGGCGCAGTTACATCCGTAATATTTCACCCATTACATCATGGGGAAGCATATGCCTTACATTTCGGATATGTATACAGGTCAACCGACGGCGGCACTCACTGGAAAGTATTCGATCGATCGGGCTTAGGTAATGTAACATTCCGCACAATCGCATTTGACCTGTCGGGATCGAACCCGCAACTCTACGGATTGACACCCCTGCGCGGTGTTTTCGCTTGCCATCCGGCCGCGGTCAAGGAGCCGGAAACGGCCGCGCCAAGTGTACCGGCGCACCCCTCCACTGCGTTCAACTGATTAAAAAACTTGTACTCCAGTACCTGATCCGTTGATAATAAGAGAGATTCGTCCCGCTTCATTTCGACGAAACCAGCATTAGTCAAGCAACACGGAGAAGCTCATGAAGAGTGCTCGCTTAGGAATTGCAGTAAGTACATTAGTGTGTCTTTGCGGGGGAAACTCAGTTTTTGCGCAGAACACTGGAGACAAGGTTGAGATCAACATCTTCGGTGGAATGTCATACTGGGGCGCAAAGAACGCTCAGACAGTGGCCGGAAATCTGATCAATATCAAGCCTGATGAAGGTGGAGTGTTCGGTTTCCGCATCACAGAAAATCTATGGAATTACGTTGGTATTGAAGAGTCGGTGACGGCTTACGGCACCAACAATATCAACATGAGATCCGTGCCAGGTGTCTATGCCGGCACGGTTTCTTTTGGCGCCCGCGGTCGGCAGGCGTCCATTGGGCCGGTGATTTATTTCACTCCGGCCGACAGTCGTTTCCGGCCATTCGTCACGGTGGAAGGCGGCTTCAATTACTTCTACCCGACGTCGACCGCACAGAACGATGCCATGAGTGCGACCAACCCGTTGTTTGGGAACAACCCGCTGTTCGGTCCTGTTACCGGACCGGTTCATTTAGGCAGCAGTTGGAAGGGCGCGCTGAATATGGGCGTATTCGTATTCGAATATGGTACCGGATTTAAGTTAAAACTCACCGATCACTTCGGCATACGCGCCGATGTCCGCGGTAACCTGATTCAAACTCCGACCTTCGATTTGTCACACTCGAATGTCCCCGCTTATCTGAGTATTGACAAAGGCGGCGCGATGTCAGGTTTGCAGGCAACGGCCGGCGTTACCTGGTATCTCGGCAAGGAAGAACCGCCGCCGGCGCATACTTTGACGGTTGGCGACATCTCGGCAGATCGTATGCATCTCTGCCCTGGCGACTCAGTGATGTTGAAAGTCCCGGTAACCGACAGTTACAGCGATGCCACTATCAAGTACGCTTGGACCACCGAGGGTGGGCAACCGGGATCGGGAGGCGAGTTTACCTTCAAAGCTCCGGACACCGGTGGTAGCTACACCGTCAAAGTTCACGTTTCAGAAGATTCTTCCACGGTGAAGGATAAGATGGAACTGAAGGGATTGAAGAAGTTCGGGCCGGTGGCCGCGGTGGACAAGGCGATCACGATTGTCGTCGATCCGTACAATCCTCCCGCGCTCGCCTGCACGGCTAACCCGACTTCACTCATGCTGGGCGACACCAGTGCCCTGCATGCCACGGTAACCGCCAGCGCCTGCAACGGCAACCTCAGCTACACCTGGTCTGCGAGCGAAGGCTCCGTATCGGGCAGCGGACCGGATGCCACCTACAATTCGTCCGGTGTGCAAGTCGCTCCGGGCGCCACCAAGCCGGTCACGGCAACCGCTACGGTTACCGACGCGAAGACCCGCTCGGCCAGTTGCTCTGTGAATCTCACGGTGAGGGCTGCAGCACCTCCGCCGCCGCCACCTCCGCCTCCGGCCCCGCAAGCCCAGCAGTTGGACGACATCATCTTTGCTCAGAACGATGCTCGCGTCAACAATTGCGGCAAGCGTACACTGGAACGTCTGTACCAGCAGATGTCCTCCGACCCGGATGCCACTATTGTCCTGATCGGTCACGAAGATGAGAGCGAACAAGCGGCCACCCGCCGCGGCGCTGCTCCGCAGTACGACCGCCTGCGTACCGAGAATACGGCCGCTGTCCTCAGCGCCGGCACTGGCACCTGCCAGAAGCTGGAACTGTCGCGCGTCCAGGTTGATTGGGTCGGCACCGACGAGACAGACCCGTACAAGACCGCGCTGTGCGAATCCTCGGTTAGGGAGCGCAGCAGGTCCAAGGTCTCGGAGACTGATGCGCGGACGAAGAACCGCCGCGTGGAAGTCTGGATCGTTCCGAAGGGCGCTCAGATGCCCACGGGCCTGAAGAATCCCAAGCCGGCTCCTGCAGACGACATCAAGAAGCTCGGTTGCCCCAAATAACAAACTGAGGGCGAAGGTAACTTCGCCCTCTTTCACTATCGCTCGTAGCAATACGAAGGCCCGGACTTAAGGTCCGGGCCTTTTTTTGTGCGACGCATCAAAACCGGGTGCGCCCTCCAGAAACTGCGGCCAAACTTCGCTCGCGGCGGGTTAGTTTAGGAGCCTGTGGCAGAAGGCTCTCGAGCGCGAGAGCAGCCGAAAACGCCTAGTCCGGATAGCGGCATGCCGCAAAAACGGCTGCTGCGCAGCCGGGCAGACCACAAAAAACGATGGTCTGCCCTACGGCAGGCCAAGGGCCGTCGGCTTAGCGGCTCAGGTGAACGAGACGTTATTTCCCGGCGGCCACTACTATCGCTGGCCCCATTTGAGCTTTTGCCGCAGGACGTCGAAGAACATCGTCTTGGGAGGCCGTATCAGATGCAATGAGCTTTCCGAGATGCGGCATTCCATGCGATCGTTCTTCATCAGCGGTTCGCCGACCTGTCCATCGATGGTCAGATAGGCATCCTGATCATCGGCCTTGTTGATCAGCGTCAGAGTCATCTCGGACGGCACGATCAGCGGACGGTTGGTTAACGTGTGCGGGCAGATTGGCGTCAGACAGAGCGCGCCGACCGTCGGGTAGATCACCGGACCGCCGGCTGAAAGCGAGTACGCCGTGGAACCGGTGGGGGTGGCGACAATCAATCCGTCGGCCTTATAGGCGCATACCAGGCGGGAGTGGGCGAAGACTTCGATATCCATGATGCGCGCGATGGCCGCCTTGTTGAGCACCGCGTCGTTCAGGGCTTCGTACTGTCCCACTTTTTGGTCGTTGCGGAACAGGTCCACGTGCAGCATCCGCCGCAAGCTGACGCGGCGCTCACCGCGCAGTGCGCGCTCCAGCTCCGGAAAAAGATCGTCGATGGTGATGGCGGTCAGGAATCCCAGTCCGCCGAGGTTAACCGCAAAGAGCGGGATCTCGCGCCCGCCGATCGCACGGGCCGCGGAAAGCAGCGTACCGTCGCCGCCGAGCACGATCACCAGTTCGCAGCCTTCCGGCACAATGTCGCGGGCCAGACCGTCGTTGCGGCCGAGGTATCCGGCGGTGATGTCGTCATACCGCACCTTGACCTTGCGCTCGGCCAGCCACTCTACCAGCCACGGAACCAGGCTTGCCGCCGACACCACGTTGGGTTTGGAGAAGATCCCGGCGTACTTCACGTCTGTTGCATCGAAGCCTCTTTGATTAGCGTCGGGCATGTAGAAGAATCTCCCGGTTCCCTTCCGCGCCCAGAATCGGGCTATCGATTGTCGCCCAGCTAAACCCCAATGCGACTACGGCTGCAGCGACTCGATCGACAGCCTCCTGCTGCACCGCGGGATCGCGAACGATGCCGCCTTTACCGACCTGGTCCTTACCGGCTTCGAACTGGGGCTTGACGAGCACGATGAGTTGCCCTTGGGGCTTCAGGATAGGCGCAACCGCGGGCAGGATCAGCGTCACGGAGATGAAGCTGACATCGCACACCGCCAGATCGACGTGCTCGCCAATCTGATCGAAGGTCAAATGCCGGGCATTGAGCCCCTCGTAGACGATCACGCGGGGATCGTTGCGCAGCTTCCAGTCGAACTGTCCGTGGCCGACATCGACCGCATGCACGCGAACCGCTCCGTTTTGCAGCAGGCAATCGGTGAATCCGCCGGTCGACGCACCGATGTCCAGACAGATCCGGCCGGTGGGATCGACCTGGAAATGATCCAGCGCGGCTTGCAGTTTGAGACCACCGCGTCCCACGAATCGCGGCCGTGCGAGGACTTCTATCCGGCTCGATGCAGGCACGGTCTCGCCGGGCTTCTGCGCCTTGCGGCCACCCACCAGGACCTCACCGGCCATGATCAGCGCCTGAGCTTTCTCCCGCGAATCGGCCATGCCCCGGTCCACCAGCAGGCGGTCGAGCCGCTGTCGCGTGGTCATGACTTTCGCTGCACAATGTGCGAAGCGATCTCACGCAGCCGTTGGGCACGGTCGCCGAACGGCTCAAGGACGCGGTGCGCACGCTCGCACTCGATGGTAGCCATCTGGTGCGACTGTTCCAGGCCATAGACGGCAGGGAACGTGATCTTGCCTTGCGTGGCATCCTTGCCCGCGGTCTTGCCGAGCGCTTCGGAGGATTCTTCCACATCGAGCAGATCGTCGACAATCTGGAAGGCCAGGCCGATGTGCTCGCCGTAGCACGACAGTGCATCAATTTGCGACTCGGTGGCGTTACCGTAGATCGCGCCGAGGCGTACGCTCGCGCGCAGCAGAGCGCCGGTCTTAGCGCGGTGAATGGTTTCGAGAAGCTGCGCGTCGGGCGGCTTGCCTTCACCCTCCAGGTCAGCCACCTGTCCTCCGATCATCCCGCCCACGGTGCCCGACGCCGTTGCCAGCTCGGCGATCATACGGGAACGCTGTTCGGCCGTCGGGTGCGGCAGCTTAGCGAGAACTTCAAATGCGAGGGTCAGGAGAGCATCGCCGGCGAGAATCGCCATCGCTTCGCCGAAAACTTTATGGTTGGTCAGCTTGCCGCGGCGATAGTCGTCGTTATCGAGGGCTGGAAGATCGTCGTGGATCAGCGAGTAGGTGTGGATGAATTCGAGCGTGGAGGCCCCGTCCGCGGCTCCGGCCAGGTCACCCCCGACCGAGCGTGCGGCTTCGAGAAAGAGGATCGGCCGGATACGCTTGCCGCCTGCGAACAGGCTGTAGCGCATCGCGCGATGGATGGTTTCGGGCGGAACGGCTTCACCGGGGACCAGGTTGTCGAGATGCCGGTCGATGAGTTCCTGCTGGGTGCGGAGATACTCCGGAAGATTCATGCGCTCACGTTATTTAGATGGCGGGAAAGGTTCGGCCGTGGTCTTGTTGCCGCGGCGGACCATCGCTTCCACACGTGTTTCGGCCTCTTCGAGTTGCTTGCGGCATTGTTCGCTCAAGCTCACACCGCGTTCGAAAAGTTCCAGCGAGCGTTCGAGCGGGAGGTCGCCCGCTTCCAATTCGCGGACGATCTTCTCCATTTCCCCCAGCGAGGTTTCGAACTTCGCTACCGGCTGTTCCACTTCATTCATCTTTTGCATTTTAACAGGCAAAAACATTGGGCCGCGAATGCACGCGCAGGCCCGCGAATCAGCCAAGGCGGGTCAGTGAGCTTCGCAGCCTATTGCCCGGCTGACGCTGCGTAACATAGCGGCGCTGTTACCGCCATCCGCATAGCTGATCCCGTGGATCGGATTGCATTGAGCGTCCACGGTTCCGATATACCTGGCGCTGCTGCGGTCGCCTCCGAACAGAATAACCGTGTAGCCGCGGTTGGGATAGCCGAGCACGCGATACTGTACCGCGGCCGATTCTGCGCTCCAGTGATCCGAAGCCGGTTGACCGAGCTTCCGGACTACCGCGAAGTAATCGTCCTCCCGCGTCAGCTCGAAATACGACTGATCATGCGCGGTGTACACGACGCGCTGCCGGAACTGGGACTGGCGGGCGATGGTGGCGAGGGCCAGGCAGCCGACCACACCCACGGTGATGACACCGACCACCATCTTGCCGGTCCGCGCTTCGGTCGACTCCAGCTTGATGCCGATAACGGGCGCGGGAGACTTCGGAGCCTCGGTGTTGGCCGCCATCGGGGCGGGGCGGTCGTTGACCGCGATGGGCATCTCGATGACACGTCGCCGATGAGGCCAGACCGCTCCGGCGGAGTACTCCAGTTCCTTGTTCAGGCCGACAATCAGGACCGGGTCGTCGACTCGCGACACTTCTCCCAGGAAGCGGCGAGGCACCCAGACTTCCTGTCCGGTATGCACATTGGCAACCAGGATCTCCGACCAGGTAGCTTGATGATAAGTCCACTCGTTCCGTTCGATATTGAGGATCGGCGGGTAAAACGAGAACTTGCGGTTGCCCAAGTGCTCGAGTGGCGGCGGGATGGGCGGTATCGGCATTCCGTTGAAAACATGATAGCGCGAAGCCGGCGGTGCAGCGGGCGTATGGCCGGCCATCCTGCCCGCGCTGCCGTTCGCCTGAACGTCTTGGGATCGCGCCGCCCTGCGGTCCTGGTAGCATTAGGACTTTTGGGTGACAATATTTTTGCCGATGTTTCAGGAGATGAGCCCTTTTCTACTATGCTGAGGCTTGCAGTCGACGACCGTTCGAGATTTGCTCCATGCCGCCTGCCAATGCGGGATGCTCGCTGTACTCGCCACGTTGGGCAGTACCGAGATTGCGGGCCAGTACGCCTTGGGGGTCGCTGTGAGTGCTCCGATCCTGGTCCTGGCGCAGTTCAGACGCCCTGAGCCCGGCGCGACTGACATTCGCATTACCTCGCTGGCCTTGTCGCTTCTCGGCATCGCCGCGGTCGGCTTTCTGGATCATGGCCTGCAGGATCGACTGGCGCTGCTGCTGGTGGTGCTCGCCGAATCCGTAGAATGGATCGCGGACCTCTACGCGGGCCGGCGCGGTGCGATTTCGCTCGTGTTTCATGGCATCCTGCCGATAGCGGCCCTCGGAATTGTCTTTGGGAGGACTGGGCACCTCGGGGCCGGGCTTCTGGCGGTGCTCATCGTCAGGCTGCTGACCCTGTTCTGCTACGACTTCAGAAGACCACGGCAGGAGGGCCGGCCGGAGGATCGCGAGAGCAGGATCGCGGGCCTGGCCGGCAATGTTCCATGCTATTTCATCGCTCACATGCTGGGCTTTGGCTCGCTGGGGATATTCGCAGCGATTCGATCTCTTGCGCCGGTTGCGAATGTACTGGTGAATGCGTTGGGTCAACGGAAGATTCCGAGGCTCGCCAGGCTGTTTGGCGACGGCGACCGTCAGGGCTTTAGTCGGATGACTGTGCAGATGAGCGGCACGGGACTCATGCTGGGTTTGTGCAGCATCGCCAGTGCGATCATCCTTGGACCGTGGGTTCTCAACGGACTGTTCGGTGCGGCCTACGCCGGGCAACTGGCGCTACTGCTGGCGCTATCGGCCGTCGCCGGCGGACCCTTCGTCACGATCCTGTTGGGCGCGGTAATCATGGCAGGACGGCGCGGCGAGGAGCGGATGCCGCTGGAAATTGTAGCTGTCGCCGCTACCGCGCTGGCTTGCGTGGTGCTGGTTCCGAGAGCCGGCCTGCTGGGGGCAGCCTGCGCGGCCGGCTTTGGCTCCCTGGTCCAGATCACCGGGCAACTGCTGGTCTTGCGCTCAATTCTGCGGCAAACCCACAGACCGGCTTTGCTGGCCCTGCTGAAGGCTCCGCTGACCTAATACGGATCGGTCCGGCCTTTGGCCAAGCCTTCCACGTCGATGCTGCTCGTTGTGGAGTAGGCATTTTCGCCTGCCCTCGCTGGATTCTGCCAGAGGCTGCTAGTCTAGTATCAACTTGCAGAGATTGGCGTGCAATACCGCTTGCTTACGCGCACGGCTCGGCAATGACTTCCGAGCCGCCACCGTTTAGGGAGTGGTTGCGTGAACCTTCGCAGCTTAGATGCTAGGCGGTTCGTCGCTTCGTCTGGTTCAGTTCCCGCCAATCCTTCTCCTGAATGTCGACGCCGAATTTGCGGGCTGCGGCTTTGATCCGCTTCCAGGCCTCGTCCCGTTCTGCGTCCGTCACACCTTCGACCTGATTGAAGCGCGCAATCGCATTACGAACGTGCGCGGCATCGTGTATCGGCTCCTTTTCCTCTTTAGGGAACGCGAATTCCTTCGCCGGAATGCTATCGCGATGTTTTTCGTCGAGTTTGCTCATACATCCAACATGAGCAATTCGATTGCCTTCGAGGAGCTCGTCCCGTCCTATTTCGCCGCATACGTCTTACTAAATCCGTTGCGTCCGTTGGTCACCGTAAATTCTCCGGTCGGCAAAGCGCTCACTTTGATCCAGTGGCCCTCGTCGGACTTGGAATCCGGGTTCGCGATCATGTCCGGATCAGTGTTGTGCGAGCCCGGGGCCTCTGCCGTATGAATCTGCCAGAGTCCTTCGAGTCCGGGAGAATCGTGTACGATTTGCCAGGCATCGGGATTGCCGCCCTTGGTCGCACCGTTATTCATGATGGCGACGCGCGGGTGAACCGCATCCACCAACGCAGGCGAACCCGACTGGTTCAGCCCGTGGTGCGATGTCAGATAAAGATCCACCGTCCCGATCCGATTATCTGGGCAGACCAGCGCTATTTCTTTATTCCAGGTCAGATCGCCGAGATCCAGAAAGCGAAATTTTCCATAAGCGATGACGCTGCCGGTGGAACGTCCATTCTCGCTCTTGTCCTCGCCTTTTGGTTTGGTAGCTGCACAATATGGATTGGGCTGCCCGGCTCCGGGTGCGCCGGGCACCGGTTTGCTCAGCACATTGCCATCCGCCGTGAGGATTTCAACGGAGAGGCCTTTGATCGGAATGCGATCACCGGGCTTCACCAGCAGGTGATTGCCTTTGTCGCGAACCGCGGTGTAAGCGTTAAACAGGTCGTCGGCCGGTTTCCTGCCGGCTTCGAAATTCGGGCCGTGATCGATAAAATTCTTGATCGGCAGTTTGGCCGCCAGTTGCGGCACACCGCCGACATGGTCGGCGTGGTAATGGGTGATGAGCAGATAATCAATCTGTTTGACGCCGGACTTTGCGGCCGCGGCCGCAATGCGGTCGGCGTCGCGATTATTGAAACCGGCCCAACCTGTGTCGATGACCATGGATTGTCCCGATGGGGACACGATGAGCGTGGATTGTCCGCCCTCGACGTCGATGACATAGATTTCCATCGGCTTGGTCGCGGCGAACGCGGTGGCGTAGAGGGCCAGCGCTAAAATTAGTGTTTTGGGCATCGAAAAAGATCCTACCATTATGAGTTGGCCTTTGTCCTTCCAAATTTCATGGATTTCCATCCAGTAGAGCAAAACCTGAGGCAGAGTTTCCGCATTCTTGCGGACGCTCGCGATCGCGCCGATGTGCGTGAATGCGGCGGCGTGAGCATTCATTCGCTGGGCGCCACATTTCAGATGTTTAATGCCGCTTTTCTCAACTCCTATGTCTCGGACGAGGCAGACCTCGAGCGGCGTATCGCCCTGGCTTCCATACACTTTGCCGAACGCCGCATCCATTGGGCGTTCTGGATGTGCGACTCTTTCCTGGACCGCCGGCTGCAGCGCAAAGCCGAGCGGATTTTTGCCCGCATGGGTCTTTCGCTGTCGTCTGAGTTGCCCGCGATGGCCGCGGAATCCCTGGTGGCTCCATGGCGGCGTCTTCCGCGAATCGAAATGAAGCCGGTTGCCGACCCGGCGAGCCGTCGCGCATTTTGCGAAATCGGTGCGGTCTGCTTCCATGTTCCGCTGTTGTGGTTTGAAGAGGTTTTCGACGACCGGATGGGCGAGCGAAAAGATTTTGTCTCCTGGCTCGCATACTGGGACGGTGAACCCGTCGCCACCGCGGCTACGGTAGTCGCCGCTGACGTCATTGGCGTGTACAACGTGGGCACCCTGCCGGCACATCGCGGCCAAGGCATCGGTGAGGCCATCGTACGCTGTGCAATCGATCGGGCCAGACAGCAGACCGGCATCCAGCGGACTGTATTGCAATCCACCTCATTCGGATACGAACTGTACCGCAAAATGGGCTACAAAACGGTCGGGCAGGTCTCCGTGTTCACGTCGTAGAGAGGCAGTTGTCAGTTGCCAGTTATCAGCGCGCTCCAAAGGCCCCCGTGGGAGACCATCGTTTTTGGTGGTCTGCCGGCTGCAGAGCAGCCTCCGAAGGGCGCAGTTTCTGGAGAGTTGTCAGTCTGTGAAATAATCTTGGATTCCGGCTATGCGAGTCCTACTGCCATTTCTTTGTGCCGCGGCCCTATGGGCTCAGGCCCCTCCGGTCAGGCCCGTGCCTCCGCCTGGTATCGCCGTCCCCGCGGACGTTCGCGCGGAGTTGCGGGCCGGACTGGATCGCCTCGGCAAGAGCATGGAGAGCCTCAAGAGCAATCCTCTGCTGCCCGACGTCCTGGTATTCCACAAGGCGGTGCGCTTCGCGCTCGAAGGCAACGAATTCTTCAATGCCAACGAATTCGAAAAGGCTCGCAACATCTTGCAGGAAGGGCAGGCGCGTGCCGATGCCTTGGCTCATGGCGACGCGCCATGGACGAAGCAGACCGGCCTCGTAGTCCGCGGATATATCTCGAAGATCGATGGCAGCGTGCAGCCGTACGGGTTGGTGGTTCCGCCGAGCTGGTTCCCGGCTTCGGCTCATCGCTTCCGCCTCGACGCCTGGTTTCACGGCCGGGGAGAGACGTTGAGCGAGGTCAACTTCATCGCCGACCGCATGCGCAATCCGGGCGAGTTTCAACCCCCGAACACTATCGTCCTGCATCTTTACGGCCGATACTGCAACGCCAATAAATTCGCCGGCGAAGTGGACCTGTTCGAAGCCATGGACGACGTCAAGAAGCACTACGCGATCGACGAAAGTCGCCTGCTCGTGCGGGGATTCAGTATGGGCGGCGCGTCGGTCTGGCACTTCGCAACACACTACGGAATTTGGGCGGCCGCGGCTCCCGGCGCCGGATTTGCCGAGACGCGGGAGTTCACGCACGTCGACAGGCAGGGTCCCAAACCAACCTGGTATGAGAAGAAGTTGTGGCATCTCTACGATGCGACCGACTACGCGGGCAATCTTTATCAGGTGCCGGTGGTGGCATACAACGGCGACAAGGATCCGCAGCGGGAAGCGGCGGATATTATGGAGCGCTACATGGCGGAAGAGGGTCTACGCCTCTCCCGCGTCTGGGGACCGGATACGGCGCACCGTTATCATCCGGATTCGAAGATCGTGATCAGCCGGTTGATCGACGCCAATGCCGATCGCGGCAGTACGCCATTTCCGAGGCACGTAAAATTCACTACCTGGACGCTCGCCTACAACCGCATGAAGTGGGTTACGGTCGACGCCATGGATCACGAGTGGGAGCGGGCGCGCGTGGATGCCGAGGTAACCAGCGATCACACGGTCACGGTGCAGACATCCAACGTAACGGCACTGACCCTCGACATGGCGCCGGGTGCGAATCTGTTGGATGTGGAATCGAAACCAGCCATCCTGATCGACGGCCAGAAGGTCAGCGCGCCGGGTCCGATGACCGATCGCTCCTGGACCTTGCAACTCCACAAGACCGGTTCGCAATGGTCCGTCGGCGCCTTGGATGACAAGCAGTTGCGCAAGCGTCATGGCTTGCAGGGACCCATCGACGACGCGTTCATGGACAGTTTTATCATGGTCAGGCCGACCGGGACTCCGCTATCGCCCGCGATCGGGGCATGGTGTTCGTCCGAGCAGGAACATGCCATTCGCGAATGGCGACGTCAGTTCCGCGGCGAGGCTCGGGTGAAGGACGATACCGCCGTGACAGACGCTGATATCGCTGCTAGCAACCTGGTGTTGTGGGGCGATCCCGCCAGCAACCGGATTCTCGAAAAAATTGCCGCCAGGCTGCCGATCCAATGGACTTCGGCGGGGATCGCGATCGACAGCCAGAGGTACCCGGCGAATTCCGCTCTGGTGTTGATCTACCCCAATCCGCTGAATCCGAAGAAGTATGTGGTGCTCAACAGCGGGCACACTTTCCGGGAGGTCGATAATCTCAACAATGCGCGGCAGGTCGCCCGCTTGCCGGATTTCGCGGTTATCGACACCAGTGTGCCGCCCGATGGGTATGCGCCCGGCAAGGTGGTCGATGCCGGATTCTTCGGCGAGAAGTGGGAGTTGATCGCGGGAAACGGCCGGTAAAGCGTTCACGCACGCTTTCCAACGTCCCGGATCATTGGAATCAATCATTTACAAAGAACCGTGCAGCTTGTTCTGATTTTCAGCCGTTATGTTGAAAACAGAAGATGATGCAACCCGGAAATTTACGAGTCATACTCGCTTACAAAAACTTTGCGGCGAACCGAGCGGTGAGCCATATTGGACTGGGTGTTACGGCCTTGAACTCGGCCAAGATGTTGCGGGACGCCGGTGCTACGACTGACGTTTGGGCAATTAACAGCAGCCAGAATTTAGGAGAGCGGTTGAAGGCGGCCCAGGCAGAAGCGCCTGTGAGCCATGTTGTAGTTTCGGCGCCGTGGATTCCGACGGCCGATCTGCACCAGTTGACCGCCGACCATCCGGAAACAAAATTCGCCGTGAATTGTCACTCCAATCTGGGATTCCTGCAAGCGGATCCTGGTGCGATGCGCCTGGTGCGCGAGGGACTCGAACTGCAGCGCAGTACCTGGAATTTCCAGGTGGCCGCCAATAGTGAACGGCTGGCTACCTGGGTCGGGGACACCTATGGGACTTCATGCGCCTACCTGCCGAATCTCTATCACCTGGATCAAACGGCCGGCCCCAAACGGACGCTGTTTTCGGGAGGCACACTGCGCATCGGCGCGTTCGGCGCGGCGCGTCCTCTGAAGAACTTCATGACCGCAGCGGGGGCGGCGCTCGAGATCGCCAGCCGGATGCGCGTCGACCTGGAGTTTTGGATGTCGTCGGGCCGCAATGAAGGGGGCGGTCCGTTACCCCAGGCGATCCAGCAGATGACGACGGGCCTGCGTCATGTTCGCGTGGTCGAGAACGGGTGGCAGACGTGGCCGCAGTTCCGGCAAACGGTCCGGCACATGCATTTGCTGCTGCAACCGAGCTATACCGAGACATTCAATGTGGTTACGGCGGATGGAGTCGCGGAAGGTGTGCCGTCGGTCGTATCCCACGCCATCGAATGGGCGCCGGAATACTGGAAGGCGAAGGTCGACGACGTCCACCACATTGCGGTCATCGGACAAAGGCTATTGGGGGACAGGCGGGCCTCGCATCGGGGACTCAAAGCGCTGCGAAGTTACAATCAACGCGCCTTGCGGGCGTGGGAGCGGTTTCTGGCGTAGCCGTCATTCGTTGTCCGTTATCCGCTTTTCCGTGGTCGTTGAGCTCCTAACTGCGCGGCCCCCAAAAAAACGGATGACGGATAACGGACGACGGACAAACCGGATCACCACGGTCTCGCACTCAGCGCCTTCAATCTCAGATCAGGCCAGTCAGCTTCTCCTTTATCTGGTCCGCGGTGAATGGCTTGCGCACATATCCGGCAGCGCCCAATTGTACTGCTTCGATCACCTTTGCCTGGCCTCCTTCAGTCGTCACCATTATGATGGGAACGGATTTCCACTTGTCACTCGCTTTCAACTGGGTGAGCAACTGGATCCCATCCATGTTGGGCATGTTGATATCGGACAGGATCAGGTGGACGCTCCGGCCGCTCAACGCTTTTAAGGCTTCTACGCCGTCACCAGCCTCAAGGACATCGCCGATGGGAATATCGGTCTGGCGCAGCACTCGCTGGAGAATCTTCCGGATGGCGGCGGAGTCATCTACGATCAATACATCAACGGGCATCTTCGAGTTTGTTCCCTTCCTAATGCTTCTATCGGACAGGAGCGGCAAATAGTTTAGGGTAATCGGGAAGTCTGAGCTGCTCCAGTATCGAGCGCACATAGTTTAGGGTCTCGGGGAATGGCAAAGCGCCACCGCTCCGGTCCACGGCCGCGGGCCCGGCGTTGTAGGCGCCTAGCACCCGGTTCAGATCGCCGTGATAACGCAGCATCAACTCGGCCAGGAGGCGAGTCCCGGCTGTCACGTTCTGGATGATATCGAAGGGCTCGGCCGCACCCATCGCGAGAGCCGTATCAGGCATCAACTGCATCAGTCCCATGGCGCCTTTCTCCGATACGGCGCACGGATATCCCCCCGATTCCTGGCGGATGACCGCTTGGATCAGATTCGGCTCAACATCATAGGTCTTGGCAGCGTTGTGGACGACGTTATCGAGCATCATCGAAGGAACAGGTTCGCATCTGAACGGGTTGGAAGCCTCGACGGACGCCGCTAATGACACGCGACGCTTCAGCGTGCTCGCGGCAGGTCCCGCAGTAGCGCGTTGTCGTTCGACGGACTGCCGCTGGGCCGCGATGGACTGCTGTTGCCGCGCGACCGAGTCTTGCTGCTGCTTCGCCGGAGATTCAGGCTGGGGGGCTGATGGCGCCCCCTGGCTTTGTCTGGCCGCACAAAAACTAAAGCTCTGGCACATCAGTGCCGATAAGACTAGTGAGTATGAATTCGGCTTACGGAAATTCGACATACGGCAATTCCAACCTCGCGAGTTATCTCGCGGAGAAAACTTTGTCGGCGGAGCCACTGGAACTGGTGGCAATGTTGTACTTGAAAGCAATCACTGAAGTGCGGGAGGCGCGCCGTCAACTCGTCGAGGGCCACATTGCGTTGCGTTCGAAGGCCATCTCCAAAGCCTGCGAAGTGATCTCTGAACTCGATGCTTCGCTGAACATGGAAGCGGGTGCCGATCTGTCCAAGCGTCTTCGCGCGCTCTATGGTTACTGCCTGGTGCGGCTGCTGGATGCCAATATGCACCAGGCGGATGGACCGCTGGCCGAGGTTTTGGGACTGCTCTCGACTTTGTCGGAAGCGTGGCAGGCTATCGCACAAGCCAGCGCAAAATCCGATCCAATACCTGAAAGGGTGCCGGTATCTCATTGGGGCGTTCCGGCCGAGACCGCATCGGCGGAAATGGCCGTTAGTGCCGGGTCGCATTCGTGGACTTTGTGAGGCCTTGCTCGATCAACCGGCTTAACCCCAGGCCCCCCCTTGCGCTGAGGGCTTGCGCGAGTTGTTCTTCGGCGATCCCCATAGCGGAACTGGCCGTCTGGTCATCGCCGGTGCCCAGCCAACCTTCATCGTCGCTGTGGGCGGTCCTGAGAATTTGTGTGATGAGAAGCGACTCAAACTGCTGAGCCGCGCGGTGGATCTCTTCCGGGCTGTCTTTTTTGCTGCCCATCGGAGTTCCAGTAGGCATTAGAGGCGTGGAGCCCAGGGAAAGGACGGTGTCGGGCATCAGATCACTTCCAGTTCGGCGTCGAGCGCGCCGGCGGCCCGGAGATTCTCCAGGATGGCGATCACGTCGCGGGCCGTCGATCCGATGGCGGTTAAAGCCCGGACTAGTTCTTCCACGGTTGCCCCATCTTTCAGGATCACGTTATGCCCTTTTTCTTCATTCGCCGATAACTTGGTTTGTGGAACAGGGTCCGGTTTCCCGCTCGGTTGAGACCCCGGCGGAGCGACTCCGCTCGGTTGAGGCGGCGGCGGGAGCGCGAAGGTAGTCTCAACCTGGACAATCAGGTTGCCATGAAAGATTGCTGTCGGTTTGATGCGAATGTCTTTGCCCATCACGATGGTTCCGGTTCGCTCGTTAATGACGACTTTGGCGGCCTGGTCGGCGTCCACAGGAATCTTTTCCAGCTCTGAAATGAATTCGATGGTGCGGTGCAGATAGTCGTCCGGGATCAGGACAGTCACCAGCGCCGAGTTTTCGGCATGGGCCTGATTGGGAAATTTCTCATTGATAGCCTTTGCGATCCTGGCGGCCGTAGTGAAATCCGACTGGCGAAGCTGGAGGTCCACCTTAAGAGAGGGCGCGAGTGAGGGCGCCGCGCGTTCAACAGTGGCGCCATTCGGCACCCGGCCAACCGTTGGATGGTTGACGGTCTGGCTGTTACCGCCGCGGCCCGCGGCGAATCCGCCTGTGACAACCGAGCCTTGTGCGGTGGCGTAGACCTGTCCATTGGCGCCACGCAAGCTCGTCAAAATGAGTGTGCCTCCCTGTAGATTGGCCGCATCCCCGATAGCCGATGCGGTCACATCGATATGGGTACCGGGTTGCGCGAACGCCGGGAGTGTCGCGGTGACCATGACCGCGGCGGTGTTCTTGACAGTGATGACCGTAGGGTTCACTGTCACGCCCATTTGCTGGAGCATATTCGCGAGACTTTGGGTCGAGAAGACCGTAGTCTGTTTATCGCCGGTTCCCGCCAGGCCAACCACCAACCCGTAGCCGACCAGTTGGTTGTCGCGCATGCCTTCGAGTGTGATCAGGTCCTTCAACCGGGTCTGGCCGTAAAGGCCCTGCAATAATGGAAAAGCCAGCCACGCAGCCAGGAGCAGTTTGCAGGCCGCCGGCTGTCGCCGGCCGACAGACGACAAAAACCGATCGTCTGTCAGACGGAGACTGGTCCTACGGAGGAATGGTGAGGAGGAGCCGAGGATGGAATGCATGGCATTAGAAAGGAAGCAGTCCGAGTAGCAGGCGATACAGGAAGAAAGGCCGGTGAATCGCGTCATTGACGACTCCTTTGCCGTCGATATTGACTTCCATCTGGGCCAGGCGATTGGACTGGATGCTATTGTCCGCAGCCAGATCGGCCGAGCGAATCACGCCACGAACCGTCACCGTCTGTTTCTCTCCATTGACTTGCACCACTTTTGTCCCTTCGAGCAGAAGATAGCCGTTAGGAAGCTGGCGAGCGACGCGCGCGGTCAGCGTGGCGCTCAGCGTGGTGGTGCGCGAGGTAGTTCCGGAGCCGGCCAAGCTTGTCGAACCCGTCTGATTGAGCAGATTGGCAAGCGTGCCAGTGGCTTTCTGCGGTCCGAGCACAGAGGTAATCGAACTATTGGCAGAGGAAGCCCGCGAGGTTTTCGTCTGGCCAGTCGAAACGGCGGACGCGTTCTCGGCAACTACGATGGTGACCAGGTCATCCACCTTGTTGGCCCGGACATCGCGGCCCAGATCGGCCAGGCGGGAGGATGGCGACCAGATCGAACCGGGAAAGTCGCCTTCCTGAACCGCGTCGCGCTGTGTCGAGTCCTTTACATATGCGTCCAACGCCGAATTAGTGGCATCCTTGGGCTTCTTTTTCGCCTGGATTACAGGAATCACCAGAACCGCGCACAGCAGCGCCGGCATGATTCGTTTCTTCATAGAGAGCAACACGAGCTTGATCCTTTCCAGAAACTTCCCCCTCGAAGATGTTGTTACTCTGCAGATTGCGCAGCCGAATGCGATCCCCGAGGCGACCGTCCATCTCGGCGGAGGCTTCAATGCGCAGGTGCATGCCGGGAGATTCGAAATCAACATCGACTTTGTCTCCGCGATGGACCGTGAGCGCACTCGATATATCGTCAAGAGACACGGTTGCACCGCGGCGAACCGGTCGAAGCACGAGCTTACCCACCACATCCTCCAGCGATTGGGCGGGAGCGAGCGCATCCGGAACGCCATCCAGCATCTCGATCCGAACTTGATCGGCTCTTACCGGCACACGTGTCACCAGGTTGTCAGTGGCCACTACGCGGCTAAGCCTGGCATGGACTCTCACGCGAGCCCAGATCTGAAAATGACGCCCGCTGCCATAGACGACGTAACCTCTCCACAGCAGTGGATCGGTCCCGGGAGAAAGCGTCAATGCCAACCCGGAGCGCGGGAAAACCAGATCCCCTACCGGCGCCGGGTAACGGCTGAAATCCACCAGATCGATCCGCGCGGCGGGAATATCCAGGACCCGATCAAGCAGATCATGCAGTTCCCGTTCATCGAGTTCACGCATGGCGCGCTGGAAACACACGGTACGATACTCGCCCGCGTCGAGCGAGTAAGTTTTAGCCAGGCGCGAAATCTCGGCTGCCGTGAAGACGTGGACGGCGCCCGGTAGCGGGGAGTAACCCACCACGGAATCGGGGTCCACCGCCGAGAAAGCCGGCTCGGCGGCCGCCAGGTCACGCATACGGATCACATCTTCGGTCACGACCCGGCAGTCCATCATGCTGGCCGCGGCCAGGTACAGAGAGGCGATCATCATTGTGTCAGGTTGTTGACCTGTTGATACATTTCGTCGGCCGCCTTCACTACTTTGGAGTTGGCCTCGTAGGCGCGCTGGGCGGCGATCAGGTTGATGAATTCTTCCACGATGCTGACGTTGGACTGCTCGGTGTAACCTTGCAGCAGCGTTCCGTGCCCCTCCGCGCCGCCTGGAACTCCGATCACGGCTTCGCCCGAAGCGTCTGTCGGAAGGTATAGATTCTGGCCGATGCTGTTGAGCCCGGCAGGATTCTGAAAGTTGGCCAACTGGATCTGCCCGGCAGTCTGTGCAGCCGTCTGTCCAGGCAGCGTATACGTGACTGTGCCATCCGCCGCGATGGTGATGGACAGCGCCGCGGGAGGAATGGTGATCTGGGGTTGGAGTTGGTTGCCGTTGGAATCCACCACCGCTCCGGAAGCGTTGAGTTGGAACGATCCGGCACGGGTATAAGCGAGCGTGCCGCTCGGCTGGAGAATCTGGAAGAATCCCTTCCCTTGGATGGTGAGATCCAGCGGATTGTCTGTTTCGGAAAAATCGCCCTGGGTAAATACGATCTCATTTCCTGCCGCCCGCGTGCCGAGACCGAGTTGCAGGCCTGCGGGAACCACGGTCTGGGCGCCCGCGGACGCTCCCGGTTGCACCATACTCTGGTACAGCAGGTCCTGAAACTGGGCCCGTCTCATCTTGTAGCCGGTGCTGTTGGCATTGGCCAGATTGTTGGCGGTGTTGTCGACGTTGAGCTGCTGGGCGTTCATACCACTGGCGGCGCTGTAAAGTGCTCTGAGCATGCTTCCTCCTATGACGTAACTTTGGCGACCTGTTCGACCGACTGGCGATCCATGTCGGCCCCGATTTTGGCAGCGCGCTGCAGCATCTCAAACTGCCGCATGATGCCGACCAAACGGATCGCGCCTTCTGCGCCGCCCGCATTAGAGTCTTCCAATTGGCCTTGATACACGAGCGCGCTCGAGGCGGCCGGTTTGGCGTTGGGATCGGCCTGATAGAAATAGTTGGCACCCTGCTTATTGATTGCGGAGTTCGACGGGAAACTCACCAGTTGGATCTGTCCGAGCGACTGGCCCTGTTGGTTGACCATCCCGTCCGGCGCAATCTCGAGAGGCGCTTCGGCTTGCGACTGAATGCTTCCGCCGTTCGCCGTTACCACTGGGTACCCATCGGCGGTGACCAGCGTACCGGACGGTGATAATCGAAAGTTGCCGTTGCGCGTATATAAGCTGCCGGTCGGTCCTTTCACGGTGAAGAACCCGCTTCCGTCGATCGCCACGTCGAGTGAATTGCCGGTGGTCCGCAGGACGCCTTGCGCCAGATCGGTCCAATGCGTTTCGATCACGGGTACGGTGTCCGCGCCTTCCGGCACCTCCATAGACCCAGCCGTAGCTTCGGCGGACGCATACAGACTGTAAAATTCACGGTCGCTTTTGTAACCCACCGTGGTGGCGTTAGCGAGGTTATTGGCCAGCATGTCGAGCGATTCCATGCGAGCCCGCATGCCGCTTGCAGCCGAGATGGAGAGCGGGTCCATAATTTCGGAGTTGCTATATGCAAGGTGGCGGCCGAAAGCTCAGATTCTCGTAAATTATTCAAACTGTTCTGCGCGAGGACGATAAGAAGAACAGGGAGTTTGTGCGACCGCGACAAAAAATTGTCTCGGGATGCTCAACACGACAAGAAATTAGCGGGAGCGCCCGCGTAAATTGTTGATTCGCGTTGTGCGGCGGATGGCCAGTGTTCTGCAATAACCCGATGTCGTGACTCTTGCGCCCATCCTGGCTGGCAATCCGCAAACGATGGCGGAAATGAAGTCGCCAGGTATTGCGCGGGGCGATCAGGACACGAACTTCCTGGCGTTGCTGCTCGGAAGCGGCGCAACGGAAACCACGGAGAGCGCGGAACAACCGTCGGCGGTCTTTTTGGCAGATGCTTCTCCGGATCCCACTGGAGTGAGCGGTCCTGCCTGGCCAACCACCAATATTTTATTTGAAGGATATCCAAGTTCTCCGCCCCAGACCGGTGATAACGTGTCGGCCGCGTCGCTCAGTCCAGGTCAGACTGCACGATCGACAACCGAAGCGAGCCAGTTGCACCAGGGTACATTGCCCATAACCCAAACGCCGTCCGCACCGGCAATTCCGTCTTTCACCGGCCTCAAGCTCTACGCTGGAGACATTGGTCGACCGCCGGCTTCCGGTGGCATCGAGCCGGAGTCTGTCCCTCGAGAAGCGGCTCCTGTCACGAACCACTCGTCGCCGGGAGTTGCCGTACCTGTTGCGGACCGGCCGGGATGGTCGTCTTCGTTGTCGGTTGCCGCCAACGCGACGCTGGACCCAATTATGCCCTCTTCGTCCGGCGCGCATGTAATAGCCGCTCGGACAGCAGCTTCGCCGACTGCGCGTTCCGGCGTTGCAAGCGTGCAGCTTCCTGATGCGCTGGCCGAAAGTGGTTTGACCGCCAACCCAACGCCGGTAAGTCAGCCCATTACACAATTAAAGGTTATAAGCCCTCCCGGTATAATTCTGCAGTGCAACAGCTCTCCACTCGGGAGCGCGCCAGTGGCAGACGCATGGCCCGCGGGTGCGCCAACAGCCATTGAAACGGTCCGGCGTTCCGACGGCACGAGCGCGCCTTTTGCCGGCCAGGTGGTCGCGGGAGGTGAAGCGAAGGTATCCCAGGCCACTCGGTTTATCACGCGTGCGGCAATTATCGGCTCTCCAATCGCAAACAGCGGTGCACCGTTCGTGAGGGAGCCGGTAGCAGGTGACCGGTTCGCAAACAGACCAAAGGCCGCCCAGTCAATCCCGGATCCCGGGATCACACGTATGGCTCCCGTTGCCCGCCGGCTACGCGCGTCAGTTGCCAGGGCGCCGTATACCAGCACCTCACGTGTGAGTGCGCCGAGTTCAGGTGGTGCGGTCAGAAGCGCCCTACCAGCCCCTAAGCCGATGACGAGCTCACAACCCGCGATCATGCCAATCGCCAGTGCGCCCGCCATGCCATCAGACCAGCAGCCGACGATAAGTTCACAAACCGCCAGCGCGCCAACCACTATCGCCTCAGCGGCTCCTCAGCCGACAACGAGTTCACAACCCGCGATCACGCCAATCGCCAGCGCGCCCGCCACGATCGTCCCAGTAGCCTCTCAGCCAACAGCGAGTTCACAACCCGTGATCACGCCAATCGCCAGTGCGCCCGCCACGACGGCTCCTCCAGCCCCTCAGCCGATCACGAGTTCACAATCCGCGATCACGCCAACCGCAAGCGTGGCAGCCGCGACGGCTCCAGCACAACCCGCGGTCGCTCCAATCGCCAGCGCGCCGGCCACGACCGCTCCAGCAGTCCCTCAGTCGTCGACGATTTCACAACCCGCGATCACGCCAATCGCCAGCGTCCCGACCACGACCGCTCCAGCAGTCCCTCAGCCGACGACGGGTTCACAACCCGCGGTCGCTCCAATCGCCAGCGCGCCCGCCACGACGGCCCTAGCGGCCCCTCAGCCGACAACGAGTTCACAATCCGCGGTCGCTCCAATCGCCAGCGTGCCAGCCACGACCGCTCCAGCAGTCCCTCAGTCGTCGACGATTTCACAACCCGCGATCACGCCAATCGCCAGCGTCCCGACCACGACCGCTCCCGCAGCCCCTCAGCCGACGACGAGTTCACAACCCGCGATCACGCCAACCGCCAGCGTGCCAGGCGCGACGGCTCCAGCACCACCCGCGATCACATCCCTCGTCAGTGCGCCGGCCACGATCGCTCCAGCAGCCCCTCAACCGACGACGGTTTCCCAACCCGCGGTCGCTCCAATCGCCAGCGCGCCGGCCACGACCGCTCCAGCAACCCCCCAGCCGACGACGGTTTCCCAACCCGCGGTCGCTCCAATCGCCAGCGCGCCGGCCATGACCGCTCCAGCAGCCCCTCAGCCGACGACGGTTTCCCAACCCGCGGTCGCTCCAATCGCCAGTGCGCCGGTCAAGACCGCTCCAGCAACCCCTCAGCCGGCGACGAGTTCCCAACCTGCGATCACGCCCATCGCCGGCGCGCCGGTCACGACCGCTCCAGCAACCCCTCAGCCGACAACGAGTTCCCAACCCGCGATCACGCCCATCGCCAGTGCGCCGGTCACGACCGCTCCAGCAGCCCCTCAGCCGACGACGGTTTCCCAACCCGCGGTCGCTCCAATCGCCAGCGCGCCGGTCACGACCGCTCCAGCAACCCCTCAGCCGACAACGAGTTCCCAACCCATCATCACGCCCATCGCCAGTGCGCCGGTCACGACGGCTCCGGGTTCGCGACCCATCATCACGCCAATCGCCAGCGCGCCCGCCACGATCACCTCAGCCGCCTCTCAGCCGATCACGAGTTCACAACCCGCGATCACGCCAACCGCCAGCGCACTGCGACCGATCCGTCCAGTCACAACATCAGCAGTCACGAACGGCTCGGTCGAAAATGCTAGCGGCAACCCGAGTGCTGACGCTCCGACAACTCTCTCTACTTCGGATAGCAGGCGGCCTTCGACAAAGCTCACCGATCGCCAAACCGCGGGAGCCGCGTGGACTGAAAGTTTCGAAAAAGCTCCGCCAAGCCTTCCCGTTGCGCCTCTGCCGCCGTTGGTCGCTTTTGACATGGCACCGCAAACGGAAACGCCGTCCACGGATACGTCGTCCGGTGGCGACCCGGCACCGTCCTCAAACGTCAACGCTCCCCCACCGGTCACCGTCGCTGCGGCTCCGCAACTTACCGCTGAGGTCGCGTTCGGCGCCCGCATTGTAGAGCAAGACATCGAGGAGCCTGCCGCGGACGATTCTTTTGTGAGCAGCAGTTCCCTGAAGCCCGCGAACGCCGCGCCAGACAACCCCGCGAATGCTCAAACCACGCCGCAGCCTCTCAGTCACGCGGCACAGAGTGCGTCCGATGGGCAACCGGGAAACCAGCACAAGGACCCTCCCCGCCAAGACAAGCCTTCACCGGCGCCGCCACCACCAGGAGATACGGCCGCATTGAAGCCCGCCGAGTTGGCAAACCCGGTCTCGCGGTGGGAGCCGGCCGGTTCCGGCAATCCCGTACCGCAGGTGCGGACCGACCCCATCGAGCCTTCTCCGGAGAGTCAAGGGGCCCGTGTCGTCGAGGTCCCCGCGATGGATCCCCGCCCCACGCAGCCCGTACGGGATGTCACGTTGCACCTGACCTCGGATACCCAACAGGTCGACGTCAAGCTGATCGACCGCGGAGGGGAACTCCATGTCGCTGTGCAGAGCGCCGATCCCGTCCTGAACAGCGACCTCCGCGCCAGCGTGCACGACCTGATTAGCGGGCTGGAGAAAAGCGGTTTTCACGCCGAGGCCTGGCCGCCGGGAGACACGCCGCGGCACAATTCTGAAATCTTGGCGGGAACTACGCGAAATGCGGGCGATCAGCCGCATTCGCAGATGGGTGAAGACCCGCGGCGGCAGGGCCGCAATGCCCAGAACCCGGACGCGGCGCCGGCACGGCGCAGCCGCAGATCCAATGCCGAATGGATGAAGCATATAGACGCGCTCATAGGCGCAGGAAAGGGAGTCTAATGGCAAGTTCAATAGTCAGTCCAACGCAAAGCTTGAGTAATGCCACGCCATCGACATCGAATTCGAGTTCGTCGAACCCGGTGGATTCTTTGACGAGCGAGAACACGTTCCTGAAACTGCTGGTCTCTCAGATCCAGAATCAGGATCCGCTGAATCCAGCCGACGGCGTGCAGTTTCTTACCCAGTTGACCGGCTACAGCCAACTGGAGCAGTTGATGCAGATCAACCAGGAATTGGCGCCGCAGTCGACATCGGGCAATACTTCAACTTCTTCCACCGCTGACACTACGACCACCACGAACCCGGTGAGCTAACGCCCACACCACCTAAGGAAACACAAGGAGACACCACATGTTTACAACTCTTTCGACCGCGCTCTCGGCACTGAACGCAAATTCCATCGCGGTGTCCGCGGTGGGCAACGACCTGGCCAACCTCGACACGACCGGCTACAAGACGACTGAAGTCGCCTTTGAGGACCTGATGGCGGAAACCATGGGCGGCACCAACGGCTTCTCGCTCGGAATGGGGACGGCTCGTCCGCAAACCATCACCCAGTACACGCAAGGCACCCTGCAGACCGGCTTGGGCGGATTGAATGCCGCCATTCAAGGGCAGGGATTTTTCATGATCTCCGACGGCAATGGCAATACGCTCTATAGCCGGGATGGCACATTTACCACCGGCTCAAACGGTTATCTCGTCGACGCCAACGGCTTGCGGGTCCAGGGCTGGTCGGCCGGACCCAACGGGGTGGTGAATACCAACGGCGCGACCGGAGACATTGCGATCCCCTCGGGTACATTGTTTCCTCCGGTAGCCTCCACGAAGGTTACGCTGAGCATGAACCTCGACTCTGCTGCCATAGCGGGGACTACCACGGGAGTCACCAGCGGAACATTCTCGCAGCCCATCACGGTCTACGACTCGCTCGGCACTGCGCACACGCTGACGGCCACCTTCACTAAGAATCAAGTACAGGTACCGCTGGAACCCGCCGGCGCCACGTTCGCCGCATCTCCCGTCCAAGCCGGCCAAACCGCGACTTTCTTAATATCCAACGGTTCGACCCCAACCGCGGTCACCATCACCTCGGCCGACGGTACTACCCTAACCGCCCAGATGGCTGCGCTCAACACCAAACTCCAGCCGTATGGGATCACGGCCAGCCTGGATTCGACCGGCGCCCTGCAATTCGCGTCAGCCAACGCGTTTTCAATCACCGCTTCAACAACGTCGACGACAGCCAACGACCTTGCCGCCACGGCAGGCCCTGTGGTTGTTGAGAATACCTCTTTAAACAACACGACGTTTGCGGCTGCCGGACCCGCGGAACTCGACGTTACGGTTGGCGGCACGACGGTTTCGGTGCCTAATGTCGGGACCGCGTCCGGGCCCGTCCCCGCCGATGTGGATGCCATTAACGCGGCGCTTAAATCCGCAGGTGTCACGGGCGTCACTGCCGTTCTCGATGAAACCGGCGCAACGGCCGGCCCGCCGGCGGCTTACACGAATATCCAGCTTCAGGGGACTGCGGCGTTCACCGCTACTTACAGCGGCACCGCGGTCCCGGCGTATACGCCCATGCCCGCCGGCGCCGCCAACACCTGGAACTACTCAGTGACCATGCCCGGTTCAGACCTGGCTTCCGGGGCAACCGCTACAGTAGCGAACGGTCAACTCACGTTTGACCCGAACACGGGACAGCTACTCACCCCCACCCTCACGGGCGGCACCATAAACCTCCTGACCGGATCGGGACCGAACGACGCTGCCGGTCCTCTCGCCGACGGCGCAGTCATGCACGATATCACATGGGATCTGTACGACTCTTCAGGGAATCCACTCGTGACCCAGGTCGACCAGGCGTCGGCCGTCTCGGCCAACACGGCGGATGGCAGCGCCGCGGCGCAACTGACAGAGGTGACCATGGGCGACGGAGGTCAATTGATGGCGCAATTCTCCAACGGCAAATCGGTGGCCATCGCGCAACTCTCGATCGCCAACATTCCCAACCCGAATTCCATGCTCTCGGT
Organism: Terriglobia bacterium; assembly: GCA_963747535.1. Lineage (GTDB taxonomy): Bacteria > Acidobacteriota > Terriglobia > Bryobacterales > Bryobacteraceae > CAVVFX01. The sequence continues at coordinate 343,730 of CAVVFX010000017.1, read as the reverse complement.
CGGCAACAACGACTTCGAAGCCACTTCACAGACCGCTGCGCCCATCATCGGGACCGCGAATACAGGCGGACGAGGAAATGTTGTGGGCGGCGCGCTCGAGCAATCTACCGTCGACATCGCCACGGAATTCAGCAATCTGATCACGCTGCAGAACGCCTATCAGGCCAATTCGCGCGTGATCACGACCGAGGACCAGATTCTGCAGCAGACGGTTAGCTTAATCCAGCCGTAGGGGATGAATCCATGACGCCGGCCCAGGAAGTCGCCAAAATCGCCGACGTCCCGCTCGAAATCGGGGTCGAACTGGACCGTGTGCCAATGAAAATCTGCGCGCTCCTCGACATGGACGTGGACAGCATAATCGAGATGCCGCGCTCGGCCGGTGAGAACCTCGATATCTACATCGGAGGCAAGCTGGTCGCGTTTGGCGAAATCGTGATTATCGAAAACACCATGGGGATCCGGATCACGGATTTCAAGAACGAGGACTAATCTCCGTGGGGCAGACCATCGTTTTTTGTGGTCTGCCCGGCAGCGCAGCAGCCGCTTGAGGTTGACCGGGAGGCGTTTTTACGTTTACGCCGGGAAGGGTACTACGAATGATGGACCTGCTTGAACAATTCGCCGCCGTCGCCGTCGTGCTCGGACTGCTAGGCGCTCTGCTGTGGGTGCTGCAGCGGAAACGCCTAATGATTCCGCGGCGGCGCGCGCCGAAAGAGATGGAGGTGGTCGAACGCGTAGCCCTCGGCGCTCAACACACCCTGGTGCTGGTGAGAGTGAAAGGTGGGTTAGTCCTGGTCGGGACCGGCCCCGGAGTCTGCGAGATTCGCAATGTGGAAATTTCTTCCTAGCTCGTCAACCGGAATTTCTCCCATGCCCGGCGGGACTCTCAGCCCGCCCATGCAGATCATCATTCTCCTGACCTTGATGACCCTGCTTCCCGCCGTGATCATGGCGATCACGCCGTTTCTCCGCATCTCCATCGTCCTCCATTTCCTGCGCCAGGCTCTAGGGACCCAGACCGCGCCCTCCAATCAGGTGCTGATCGGTATCGCGCTGTTTCTCACCATCCTGATCATGCAGCCGATCGCCGTCGAAATGTACCAAAGGGGGTGGGAGCCCGTGGAAAAAGGCGAAATGACCTGGCAGGACGGTTTCGACGAGGGCGCCAAGCCATTGCGGGCCTTCCTCCTGCGCTTTACGCGTGAGAAGGATATTGCGCTGTTCGTCGAGCTCTCGCACCTCCCCAAACCCCGCACGCCGGCCGATCTGCAGATGACCGTCCTGATCCCTGCGTATATTCTCTCCGAACTCAAAGCAGGATTCCAGATCGGCGCCGTCTTGTATCTGCCGTTTCTGGTGATCGACATCGTGGTCGCGTCGGTAACGCTCTCCGTCGGCATGATGCAACTTCCGCCAGTCATGATTTCCGCGCCATTCAAGATCCTCCTGTTTGTCCTGGTGGACGGTTGGAACCTGGTTATCGGTTCGTTGATGAAAGGCCTCACCCAAACATGACTCCGGATTCGGTAATCCAGCTCATTCGCGAAATGTTCCTGACCGCGTTCTGGCTGGCCGCGCCGCTGCTGGCCATTGGATTTGCCACCGGGATCACCATCAGCCTGATTCAGATTGTGACGTCGATTCAGGATTCCGGCTTCAATACCGTGCCGCGATTGCTGGCCTTCCTCGGCGGCCTCTTGCTGTTGATGCCCTGGATGATGCACAAGAGCATGGCCTACGCAACTTCTTTGCTGGGGAACTTGCAACATTATGGGCGCTGATCTGTTCGTTGTCGATCACATCCTGGGGTTTCTCCTGGTGTTGGCGCGGGTCGCCGGCGTCTTTGTGTTTGTGCCGCTGCCTGGCGTGAGTGGCGCTCCCGTGACGGCCAAGATCGTCCTATCCATCGCTACCGCAACCTGTCTCTTTCCGGTCTGGCCGCCGGTTTCAGGTCTTGACCAGAGTCTCGCTCGCCTGGCGGGGTTCGTGGTGATGGATGCAGCTATAGGGATAGCGCTGGGGTTGACCGTGGCATTCGCCATCGAGTCCATGAAACTCGCCGCCCAAATCGCGGGGCTGCACGCGGGCTTCGGATTCGCGCAGACCGTCGATCCCACGTCGGCCGCGGACACGTCCCTCTTGCTGGTGATTGCGGAGATGTTCGCCGGCTTGTTGTTTTTCGCTGCGGGATTCGACCGCCAGGTGCTGGCAATTCTGGCGGGAACCATCAAGACCCTGCCGCCCGGGCAAACCCCGCAACTCCACGGCGCCCCTGAGGCTATTGCCCGGTTGAGCGGCGAACTGTTTGTCTATGGCCTGCGGTTGGCGCTTCCCGTGATCGCATTCCTGGTTCTGGTCGACTTGACGCTTGGGTTCCTCGGCAGGGTCAATGCGCAGCTCCAATTGCTCTCGCTGGCGTTTCCAGTCAAGATCATCGCGGCGCTGGCGTTGTTCGCGGTACTGACGCCTGTGTATGCACGCGTCTACCAGTCGTTCGCCCAGCATTCGCTCGAAACGGCGGGGGGGATCCTGCTGCGGCGGCGATAGCCTATGCCGGATCGTTCCCAGCAAACAGAACAGGCGACGCCGCGGCACGTCGACAAGGCGCGCAAGGAAGGAAGCTTCGCCTCGGCGCGTGATTTCGTCGCCGGAGTGCAATTCCTGATCTTCGTATCGATCGCGGCAGCCTGGAGCGCGCGCATGATGGGCAGCCTGCGGGAGATCATGCTGGTCTCGCTGCGCTGGGCGTTCCGCAGCGGGTTGACTCCGCAAGGCATCGTCGCACTGGTGGCGTGGCTGCTCTGGAAACTTATCGTCGGAATCGCCGTTCTTGGCGGTGTACTGACGGGCACAACCATCGCGGCCACGATGCTGGTCACCCGCTTCGGTTTCAGCCTCACCCCTCTGTTGCCCAAGTTCTCCCGCTTGAACCCGCTCGCGAAACTGCGTCAGATGCCCCGGCAGAATTTTCCGGCTCTGCTCCAGGCCGTCCTGATCCTGCCGGTCTGCGGGTACGCAGTCTATATGATCGTGCGGGAGCGGATCGATGGTTTGCTCCTGCTCCCGTTGCAGAGCATCCCGGCGGGCACAAATATGGTTGCCAACTCCGTACAGACGCTGCTGTGGCGCGCCGCCGGGCTTTTCATCGTTTTTGGGCTGGTCAATCTCTTCCGTCAAAAGCAGCAATACGCCGGGGATATGCGGATGAGCCGGCAGGAGATCAAGGACGAGTCCAAAGACATGGACGGGAATCCGCAGATCAAGGCGCGGGTCCGGAGATTGCAGTTCACCATGCGCCGCCGCAGCATGCTGAAGGACGTTCCCAAGGCAACCGCGGTGATCGTGAACCCGACCCATTTCGCGGTAGCGATCCGTTACGAGATGGGGGCCATGCCCGCCCCGCTGGTGGTCGCGAAAGGCAAGAACTACCTTGCCGCAACCATCCGGCGGATTGCGATCGAACATCAGGTACCAATTATTGAGAATCCTCCCCTCGCGCAGGCACTATATAAGTCCGCGGAGGTCGGCCAGGAGATCCCGGCGCACCTGTATCGGGCGGTGGCGGAGATTCTAGCCTATGTCTACCGGTTGATGAAGAGATGATGAGACTAATCCATCACCGTAAGGCGGACCATCGTTTTTTGTGGTCCGACTCGGCTGCGAAGCAGTCGCGTGGAGCGCCACAATGAGTGGAATTCTCTACCGCAGGCCCCTGCCGCACTGGATTCCTGACGGTAAAGTCGTTCATTTGGTATTCAGGCTGGCTGGTTCGCGGCCACGACCCAAGCCCGAACTCCTGGTAATGAACGCGAAATCCCAACCGCTGGCAGGTCCCATGTGGTTGGGTGACTCACGTATAGCCGTAACAGTACAAAACGCTGTCGTCTATGGCGCTAACGTTCTCGGATGGTATCACCTGTTTGCCCACCTCATCATGCCGAACCACGTGCATGTACTCCTGGAGCCATATGTCGACTTAACCCGCATCGTCCAATGGCTCAAAGGACGGACCACACGCGTCTGCAACCGAATTTTAGGTCGTAAAGGAGCGTTTTGGCACGAGGAATTCTACGACCATTGGATCCGTTGCTACGACGAGCTCGCGGAAACCGCCAGGTACATAGAAAACAATCCTGTCCGGGCCGGGCTTGCCCGATATCCTGATCAATGGAAATGGTCCAGCGCTGCGGGCTGCTGCGCAGCCGGTCGGACCACAAAAAACGATGGTCCGCCCTACGGGAACGTCTGCGGCGAGGTGAACATTGGCGATTAAATCCCTGCCGGCGCCGCACAGTCCCCTGGTTTCGCTGGCCGCCCTGGGCGACTTGGGTGTCCCGATCGCAGTCCTCGCCATCATCATGGCGCTCATTGCGCCGATGCCGGCATTCCTCCTCGACATCCTCATCGTCACGGATATCATGATGTCCGTTATCGTGATGATGGTCGCGATGTATATCACGCGCCCGGTAGACTTCAGCGTTTTTCCCACCACGCTCCTGCTGCTGACGCTCTTCCGCCTCTCGCTCAACGTATCTTCCGCCCGGCTCATTCTACTGAACGGCAATACCGGTACTTCCGCCGCCGGCGACGTGATCCAGGCCTTCGGCAATTTCGTTGTGGGCGGGAACTACATCATCGGCGCCGTGATCTTTCTGGTGTTGATCGCGATTCAGTACGTCGTGATCAACCACGGCGCGGTTCGCATTTCGGAAGTAACCGCGCGTTTTACCCTCGACGCCATGCCCGGCAAACAGATGGCCATCGACGCCGACCTGAACGCCGGCCTCATCGACGAGACCGAGGCCCGCAGGCGGCGCAAAGCCTTGGCCAACGAAGCCGAATTCTACGGCGCCATGGACGGCGCGTCGCGCTTCACCCAGCGCGATGCCGTCGCCGGACTACTGATCACTGGCATCAACATAATCGCCGGATTCTGTATCGGCGTCTTCCAGCACAACATGGATCTCCTCCGCGCGCTTCAGACCTACACCGTGCTCACCATCGGAGACGGGCTGGTGACGGTCATCCCCGCCCTGATGATCTCCATCTCCGGCGGTCTCATTGTCACCCGTGCGGGCGCCGAAACCCCCATCGCCCAGGAATTCAAGAAACAGGTCTTCGGGAACCCGCAGCCTTTGCTGTTGGCAAGTGGAGTGCTGTTGCTGCTGGGAATTCTCCCGGGGCTGCCCAAGATACCGTTCCTCCTGCTCGGAGCCGGACTGGGAACGGGCAGCTGGCAGATGCGCAAAAAGGGAGCGCTGGTGAAGAACCAGGCTGACAACGCTCCGGCCGCGCCCAAAGACAACATCGAGAGCCTGCTGCGCGTCGATCCCCTGGCTATCGAGGTCGGGCTTGGGCTCGTAAAATTTGTCGAAGGGGGAGCCAATTCGGCGCTCCTGAGGCGCATTGCGGGTATCCGTAAGCAGATGGCGAGCGACCTCGGATACTTGCTGCCGCCGGTGCGTGTCACCGATAACCTCGCGTTGCGGTCGCGCGAGTATGTCATCTCGCTCAAAGGTGTCGAAATTGCTCGCTGGGAATTACCCGCAGGCTGCGAACTGGCAATTCCGGTCGGCCAGCCGAGTCAACCCATCGAAGGCCAGGCGACTCGCGAGCCCGCATTCGGCATGAACGCCTGGTGGATCCCGGGCGAGAAGGCCGAGCGGGCGCGATCCCTGGGATACACCGTCGTCGATCCGGTCAGCGTTCTGGGAACTCACCTCGCTGAACTGATCCGCCGGAACGCGCACGAGCTGTTCTCGCGGCAGGATGCCAAAAAGCTGCTCGATCGCGTCGCCGCCGAGAATCCCAAGGTGGTGGAGGACCTGGTGCCAAAACTTGTCCCTCTGGCCACCGTGCAGCGGGTGCTGCAGAATCTTTTGCGCGAGCGCGTGTCCATTCGGGACGCTGTCTCTATCCTGGAAGCGCTGGGCGAAGCCGCCGGCACCAGCCGGAATCCCATGCTGTTGACCGAATATGTGCGGCAGACCATGCGCCGCTCGATCGTGCGGCCCTACTTGTCGCCAAACGGAGACCTGCTGGCCTTCTTTGTCGACCCGCAGATCGAGCAAACGGTGGAAGCGGCAGTGGAACATACCGAGCATGGGAGCACCGTCGCTCTGCACCCCAACGCGATCCGGGAGATTGCTTCTAAGGTGAGCCGGACCACGGGCGCACCGGAATCGCCGATGGTCGCCATTTGCAGTTCCAGCGTTCGGTTCTTCATGAGGCAACTGGTGGAAGCCTCGCAATGGAATGTCTTCTTCCTTTCACACAACGAAATTCCCGCCGGTCTGAAAGTGCATTCGCTGGGAGTAATTCAGTAATGCCCGGCTCATTAATGAGGTTCGCAGAATTGAGTGACAGAATTTGTCGGCGCAGTATGGTGGCGCAGGCTTCAGCCTGCAGGGTCGAGACTCGTCTCGACACATTGTCGGCGCGGTCAAGACGCGTCGGCAAGAGTGCCGACGCGGCAGGCAAGAGTGCCCGCGCGACGTCACCGGTTGTCACTGTATTACGCGAGGTTCATTAATGCACGGGACACTGCAGGAATCCGCGGTGGAGCTCACCGCGGAACAACGGGAGCAGTTGATCCTCGACCATTTGCCCCAAGTCCGCCTGATCGCGCGCCGGATCCATGAACGCCTGCCCGAACACATTCACATCGACGACCTGATCTCAGCGGGCACTCTCGGGCTGATCTGGGCCGTGGATAACTTCGATAGTTCCCAAAACGTTCTCCTCAAGACCTATGCTGAATATCGGATTCGCGGAGCTATCCTGGACAGTCTGCGCGGCATGGACTTCGCTCCGCGCCAGAAACGGCGGCAGGCGCGCCAGGTTGAAGCCGCCATATCCAGCTGCGAACAGCGGCTCGGACAGGCGCCGTCCGAGGAGGAGATTGCGGCCGAACTGGGCCTGAGTGTGGATGATTACCACGCTTGGCTGGTCGAGTTGGAGCATGTGCAGATCGGCGAATTCGATGCGACCCAGGGCCCCTCCCCGGCGACCGTGCTCCGCAAACTGGCCGATGACCAGGAACACCTTCCCTCGGTGGCGTTGGAACGGGCTGAGCTCGAGCGCGTGCTCGGCCTGTCGATCGGCAACCTGCCCAAGGTCGAACGGACCGTTCTGGCGCTCTACTATCACGAAGAGCTCAACTTGCGCGAAATTGCCGGCATCATGGACCTGCATCTCTCGCGCATCTCGCAATTGAAATCGCAAGCGGTGTTGCGGTTGCGCGTGGCTATGCAAAAGCGATGGCCCGCGGGACGGGGAATCTGATCATGGCAACTCAAAAAGAAGCAGCGGAACAGATCGTGCAATGGTTGGCGGACGAGTGGGGCCGCGGTCTGACGGGCGTTGTCGAGTCTATGGCCGACCATAAACCCTCTATCCATTGCGACGGAGTCTCGCGGCCATTCCAGGCATCTGAAGGGTCTCTTTATTCCGAACAGGCCTTCAGTCTCGGACCGGCCTGTATGGTTCGTCTCGCGACGCCTGAGCTGGTGTGGCGCGAGCTTGGAACCAGCGTCTTGCGCGCGGCCGGGATCGAAGAGGTCGGACGTGATGACGCTCTGAGCACGTTTCAGGAGGTTCTCAGCCAAACTTTTTCCGGCCTCGCCCAAGCCATCGGGGCCCGCGTGGGCCACGAGGTGACCTGCGGTGCCAGGTCCGACAAGGATAGTCTGCCTGAAAGCTGTATCGGGCTTTCACTGGCCATCGACCTGCCTGATGCCGAGATCGGAGACCTGCCCATATTCATCGCTCCGTCGCCTGAGTTGCTCGAGAGCATTGTCGAGGCTGCATCGCCCAGCGCGGCCGCCGCCCCATCGGCTCCACTACCAACGGAGCCCACCGGCCAGCCCTCTGCGATGTCCAAGACGTTCGACTTGCTGCTCGGGGTACACCTGCCCGTGAGTGTATCGTTCGGGAAAACTAACATGATGGTAAAAGAGGTCCTCAAGTTGACTACCGGCTCGATTGTGGAATTGGACCGGCAGGTGAACGAACCGGTGGACATCATCGTGAACAACTGCATTATTGCGCGGGGCGAGGTGGTAGTGGTTGCGGGCAACTACGGTGTGCGCGTGAAGGAAATCGTCAGCCGGGAGCAACGCTATGAGACCGGCGTCCGTCTGGCTTCCGGAGCGGTCCGTTGATTTGAGTGATAGCCACCGCTGAAAGCTGAAATCACACAGATAATTCCAATCCGTCTCATCTCTGTTCGTCTGTGGCTACGATCTGAAAGTACTCTCGCAGGTCCGGCTTGGTGTCCCGCAGTATTTCGACCACCGCCTGACGGTCGGCGGGCGAAAGCCTCGCGTATTTACCGCTATGTTCCTGCCCGGACAGAATCTGCCACATCCGCCGGTAAATCGCCCGTCGCAGCCCGGCCGGCAGCCCGTCGAATGCCGCACTATAAATCATGTAACTGCAGGGATAGCGCATCAGTCGATGTTCGAGATCAAACTGCCGTAGTGAACGCCCATGGCTGTCGCGCGGTCCTTCGCTGGAAAACTTTTCAGTGAAACCTGAGTTGCCCTCGACGACTGCCGGAAGCGGCCATTCATCGATGAATAGAAGATAGTCGACCAGTTCTCCGGCCAGGTCGCGCAGCAACCTGTCCGAACGCCCCTGGGCCCCGTCGAGAGCCAGGCGGGCCTCCCAGCCGGCGCGCGTCAGCAGGTTCATCATGTGCATCTGATGTTCGAAAACCAGCAGAGCCACGACGTCGCTGTAGGGAATTGGATAAGCGGGAGAATCGAGCAGCCCCTGAAGCGATTCCAGATTAGCGGCTCCGGTCGTCAGCGAGGCCTTGTTCCCAATAGCGACCGTCGCGTTTCCGCGGTGTCCCGCCGGTACTCGTCTGCCGGTCACATACCACCCGCCCCAGCGTTCCACAAAAGGACTGCGGTGGTCCGGAAACGCGCTGCCTAAATAGCTCAATGGCGTTCCGCCGCCGGATGCCAGAACGCTGCGCACCATCATGCCGGGAACTCCCAGGCTTCCCAACGAGTTGTGACAGACCAGGCAGTTGCCATTGCGTCGCGTGATCACCGGCCTTTCTGCCGCCTTATTATCGAGCGTGTAAAAAATGATGCCCTGTTGGGGATCTTGCGCGGCAAATTCCACGAATGGCTCGCCGGGTATCCAGGTAACGACCACCGAGTCGTTGAAGTAAATGGTGCGCGGATGTTGCGGGCTGATCAGGCGCGCCAGTAAGCTGGTCTTCGAAAAAACCACCAATTGCGACTCGACCGGCACCTGCAACTCTTCGAGCAGGGCCGGCAGGTACCCTCTTGCACCCGCGAACTTCAGCCGGACGTCGCCCGACTGAATCCTGCGATTCAATTGATAGACCGGATCCGCTACCGGGCGGGAATAATACTGGATCGCAGGATGTTGGAGGCCGCCGCCAAACATTCCGCCCAGTTCGCCGAAGGCCACGGCGAGGACTGCCAGTATGCCGGCCGGCAGAATCGCGATCCGGCGCAACATTAGAACTCCTCGAACGAGTACGTGGGAAATGTGGCGGGGACCTTTGGAGGCAGGATCGAGGGATGGCTGCGCCCCGCATTCCGGATGGTGTCGTTCGTCTTGCTCGAATCAAATCCGGCGACAGGATTCCTCGAGAGCAGATAGTCCTTCGCGTTATGGGTCTTGCCAAATCCGGGATTGACCGAGGCTGTACCCGTCGCGTCTTCCTTCATCGCGGTCTGCCATTGTGCGAAGTTCAGAAACGTCTGATTCGCCGGGCCCGCCGAGGAAGTGCATGGTGCCGGGTTAACCTCAAATGCTTTAGGCTCGGCAGAAAATCCGCCGTCCGTCCGCCAGTACAGGTTGCCCTGAAAACTCTCGAACTGATTGTGATCGAGGCCGCACGAATAGGCACAACCCTCCAGCACTTGAAATCCTGCGGCGTTGTCGCGATCGAAATGAAAGATATTATTGGCGAAGGTGACACGTAGCGACTTCTCAGAGCAGCCGGCCGCTGGCCACGGTGACGGAAACTTGAACATGCTCTTGCGCGCGGACGCCAGAAGGTTATTGCGAAACCGGTTTTCTGACGAACCTTGCGGAGGACCCTGGCTCATCGCCAGACTCGCGTCCGAAACGCGAAATACCACGTTGTTCTCGACGTCGATCGCGGCCGATTGGTTATCCAGGAAAGTACCATATCCACCGTATCCGTACCCTGCGACTCCCGTGTCGATCATCGACGAATCCGAGACATCGTGAATCAGGTTATTGAGAATCTTATTATTGGCACCCGTCCCGCCACGGTCGCCCACGTTGAAATAAACCGCGCCACCATCGGAAGTGATTCCCTGCATGACGTTCCAGACGTGGTTGTACTGCGCCAGGATACTGTAGCCATTCGCGTCGTGAGCGCCGCAGCCGGTCAGGCAGACCGACAGACCGGTATGGTAGCCGTCGGTGACGTCGTTATGAAGGTAGCTGATGTCGTGGCCGTTGGACTGAGCGATCCCGGCGCCGCCCGCGAAGATGCGCGAATACCCCTGCACGATATTGTTTTCCACCGTGACGTACTGAACCACGTGATTCCACCGGTCGCCGACCCTGGGATGCGATCCAATTCGAATGCCGCTGTCGCCAATGTCATAAAACGCCGAATTGACGATCTTCAGATCCGTCGGCACGCGCTCGATGTCTCCGGAGGCTGAGGTCACCCGAACCCCGGACGCGGACGTATGGCGAACCGTAACGCCATCAAAAGTCACGTGCTTGCAACTGATGCAGTCGATGGCCTCCGGCAAGGTGTCCCCGGAGATCTCATCGTTATTGAATCCCGCCGGGGGTGGAACGAAATTGTCGACTTCAAAGGTGATGCCGCTGAACGTAACACAATCGAGATAGAGCGCCGCAATCAGGCTGCCGCCAGTCGCATTGACCGGTTGCACTTGCGGGATGACCACGGAATCGTTATTAGGATTCTCGCCGCGTCCTGCGAGGTAATTGAGCGTCCAGGGCGACGTCGCCCGGTCCAGGAACCACAGGCCGGTCTGCCCTGCGCTTTGGGCCGCGTCAAACGCATCTTTCGTGTTCTCGACAATGTAGCGATGACCCGCCACCGGACCGAAAGAGTCGTAATTGTCAGAGTCGCCTTTGGCTTTCGCGACGAAGTAAATCATGTGGTGTGTGGTGTCGACGCAACTGACCCGCAGCACATCGACGGTCCAGGAATTGAACAACGTGAGTTCGATATCGCCCTCGGGATAGTTTCGTGCGGGGCTTCCCTCGGGCGCTGCAGGACAAGCCGTATCGCTCGGATTCAGATTGATCCAATTGCTGACGGGATCTTTGGCATCGTAGACAAACCGGTCGAGGCATTTGGCCATCGACGGCCGGCTGGTCTTGGCGACCGCGGGGCACCCGGCGTTTGCACCCCTGGCCGGTACGTCCGCCGCAATCCGGAGGAAAGTTCCGAGATTACACTGCGCATGGTCCACCGTTTTTCCGGTAACCGTGGAGTAACACGCTCCCCCGCGCAGGTAGTAACCTATTCCCGACGGGGATGCGAGCCGTGAACGAAGACGCCGCTGGCCATTGTAGAAGAGCGATTCGAACGGCTGTGTGGCAGCCGGTAGCTGGACCTGCCAGAGCGCTCCCGAGACCTGTTTCCAGTAGAGTCCCAGGCCGCCCTTCCCGATCGGCTCTCCTCCGCTAATGACAGGCGTCTCGCCGGGATAGTTTCGCCAGGTGACCGGATAGGTGGTCGTACCGGAGTCAGCCGCTGTGAACGCCAGTGTGCCGGGAGCGGTAGGGCTCAGCGGAAGATAGTAAGTCCCCGTCCGCAGCATCACCGTGCGCGGGCGATCGGGGTTCGTCTTATGCAATTCCCGTAGCGCAGCCTGTGCCCGCGCGACCGATGCAACGGGGCCGTCCGTGTGCACCGCATTCGGAGCCGGCAACGTTCCGCTCCACGCGTCGTTGCCCTGCGGAGACACGAAAACGTCCGCGAACGGCGCTTGGGCGTAGGCTACCAGAGACAACGGAAGGATGAGGATCCAGCTGGAACGCATGAACAGCGTCAAGTTTACAACACGCGGGCGTTAGCGCCGTGGGGCAGGCCATCGTTTTTTGTGGTCTGCCATGCGAGCCAGGTACCTGCTTGCAAAAATGCCGTACGGAAACCGCTTGCTTCAGGGAGTGGTTACGCGAACTCTTGCAACTTGGTACTAGTGTCTACGAAATAACTGGACAAGAGGATTCGTGTGCATCCGTGTCCATCCGTGGCCTGAGCAACATTTTTTCTGCGATTTTCGCCCACCTTGCGCCCCTCGTGCAACGGGGCCACGGATGGACACGGATGCACACGAATGGGAATCAGATCTGACGGAGGTCGTGATTGGCGCTGCCTTCGAGGTGGCCAACGTGATCGGCGCTGGTTTCCTGGAGAAGGTCTACGAACGAGCTATGATCCATGAGCTTGCTCTACGGGGTGTCTGCGCCAAAGCTCAGGTTCATTCCCTATCTCTTACAAAGGGAAGTACCTCGGCAAGTATGCGGCCGCTGTTTGTGACCCAGTAGTACTAACGAGGCTCCGCCTCAGACCGGCGAGCATGTGGGCGTTGTAAGGCGTCGGCTAGACGCGCATGATCGGCCCGCCGCTCCGTGACTTCATTGACCTTCATCGCATGAGTTTGTCCTTGTTGCTCTCTCCCCTGGGCTCCTTTTCTCTGCGAACTCCGCGCCTCTGCGGTCGACCCCAGCGTCCGGTTCAATGATTAACCGTAGAGACGCAGAGGGCGCAGAGGGAGCATCTGTCGTGACCCAACTGCTAATGCGGCGAAACGCCAACGCGCAAGCAAACTGATCGCAGGCTCCGCTTGCGTGCATGAGATGGAAGGTATTCAATAACCTCCATGAGTGGGACCACCGTAAGGCGATCGCCCGACCCATCGCTACCAACTCACGAAATTCGGATTCCGCGTCGCCGCTTTTTGTACCCGCACTTACTCCAGAATTCTGCGGCCCGGCCTCGGACTTGTGTTGCCGGCTACGTCATCCCTTCCAACTTCGTTGCGCCGCAGTTTCGATAAACTCGAACAGGAGGTCGAATCTTGGGTGCAACAGGCCAGACTGGCTGCGTAAAACTTGACGCAAAGACAACAAGTTTTCTGCCTCAACGAATCTAGACAACCCTTGTCCTGTCAGGCGTGGAAAAAAAGCGGCTATCGCCGTCTCCGAGGCAACCCCAGGCGTTTCCCCTCCGTCCGCGTTACCATAGGAGTATCGTGCTGAAACGGGTTGTTCTCTTTGCGTTCACCGTCGTCCTCTGTCTGGCCCAGGTGCCGTTCAAGACCGAAGTCCGGGAAGTCCTTGTGCCTGTGACCGTGACCGATGATAAGGGACGGTTTGTGTCCAACCTCGAAGCCAATGACTTCCGCGTCTACGACGAGGGCGAGCAACAGAAGATCGACTACTTCTCCCGCGAGCACAGCCAGCCCGTAGTAGTGGGTTTTCTGCTCGATATGAGCAACAACATGCGCATCCACTGGAAAACCTACCAGGATGCCGCCATTGAGCTGATTCAGGGTCTGCTCCCCGGCGACAAGCGCTATAACGGTTACCTGGTTACCTACGGAAACGACGCCGAACTGGTGGTCAACACCACCAACGATCCCGAGACTATGGTGCAGAAGATCCAGGAGTTCAAGCCAGGCGGCGGATCAGCCTTGTTCGATGCCATCTACAAGTCCTGCACGATGCGTAGCGTGATTCACGGCGAACCTTATGAGCCCCGGCGCGTCATCGTGATCATCGGCGACGGCCACGACACCGCGAGCAAGCACAGCCTGCTCGAAGTTCTGGAACTGGCCCAGCGGAATCTGGTGACCATTTACGCCGTCAGCACGGCTGCATTCGGTTTCGCCAGCGCAGGGGAAGATAACCTGAGTATGCTCACCGACCAGACCGGAGGACGCGTGGAGGTGCCACTCAATAATCTTTACCAGGACGTCTCCGGCTACCTCTCGACTCCCTCCGACGAAGGCAACTACGCGTACAAAGTCGGGACCGGCGGCTACGCGGCTGAACTTTCGAACGGCATCATCAAGGCCGTCGGGCACATTGCCGGCGAAGTCACCACTCAGTACATCATCCGCTACACACCGAGCACCGGCGGCCAGAAGTTCTCCCCTGCGGATTACCGCAAAATCAAAGTGACGGTGCCCAGTTTGCCGACTGTCAAGATCCGGTACCGTTCAGGGTACTATCCCAGTCCGACAGGCGCCGAACTCGATTCCGCCAAGTAGCCTCCCGCGCTATTCTTGGATCATGCCCCTGGCAGGCGCACTCATTCCGATCGCGACCGGACGCCGGTGCCAGTTCTCCATCTTATCTCTAGCCCTTCCGGCGCGCCCCGTGGCGCCGATCGGCGTATTCCTCTTCGATCCCGCCGGCAACGACCTGAAGTTCAAACTGCGCGACGATTGGGAAGCTCTCGGCGCGGATGAAGACGACCAGGAATATCTCGCGTGCCTGGAGACGGACTTCCGTCTACGCATTCAGGAAATGGGTGCCGTGGCTTTTCTGCTCTCGTTAGAGGATCGCCTCTCCGGCCTGCTGCGCATCAGCGATCGTGAGCCCGTCGCCGTATCCAACCCTGCCCGGACTTTGCAGCGGCTTTTCGACACCCACGTCGACGCGCGGATCCGGAAGTACGTGACCCACCTGCCGCTCTATTCGCTACGCGCTGCCGCTACGCGCTTTGGCGAGGATGCCGAGGTCGAAGAGTTGGACTGGCTTCGCGCGCCCGAAGGACTCCGGCTAACCGAGGGCATGTTCGTCGCTCAGGTTGTCGGTCGGTCCATGGAGCCGTTGATTCCCGATGGCAGCTTCTGTATCTTTCGCGGTCCCGTGATCGGCTCGCGGCAGGGTAAGCGGCTTCTCATTCAGGAAATCAAGTCCGCCGGCTCGAGCAGCGCGTTCACCGTCAAGCGTTACACCAGCCTGAAGAGCGGGACACCCGAATACGAATGGCAGAACGAGAGCGTCCGGCTGGAACCGCTCAATCCCGAGTTCGAAGCCTTTTGCCTCGCCCCGGACGAGTTCGAATCCCGCTACCGGGTTATCGCGGAGTTCGTGGAAGTCCTCGCGCCAGTGTGACCTCCACGCTCAAATTCCGCCGCCTTCTGCTGCGCTGGTACCGGCACTCGCGCCGCGACCTCCCTTGGCGCGCCACGCGCGATCCCTATCGAATCTGGTTGTCCGAAATCATGCTCCAGCAGACCCGCGTCGAGACGGTTCTGCCGTATTACGAGGCGTTTCTCGAGCGCTTCCCCGATATTGCGGCCCTCGCGTCGGCGCCCGAAGCCGAACTGCTGCATCAGTGGAGCGGCCTCGGCTACTATTCCCGGGCGCGTAACATGCAACGCGCGGCGAAACAGATAGCCCTGGCCGGCGCGTTTCCTTGCGATCACGAAAAACTCCGCGCTCTGCCCGGAGTGGGTGACTACACCGCGGCTGCCGTAGCCAGTATGGCTTTCGGCCTGCCGTTTGCCGCTGTAGATGGCAATGTGCTCCGCGTGCTGGCCCGGGTTTTCAACGACGCCCGCGACATCGGCGCGCCCCTGGTTCGCCGCCAGTTCCGGCAACTGGCGCAGGCAACGCTGGACCCGCGGCATCCCGGTGACTTCAACCAGGCCATGATGGAACTCGGCGCGACAATCTGCGTTCCCCGCAACCCACGCTGTGTGGCCTGCCCGGTCCATGCTCAGTGCGGCGCACACGCCGCCGGACGCACCGCCGAACTTCCCGTCAAACTCAAGCGCCACCAGCCGAAGAACGAAACCCTGTCGGTGGCTGTCGTCTTTCGCGGCGATCTTGTACTGCTGCGCCAGCGGCCGCCGGACGCGGCGCGAATGGCCGGCTTCTGGGAACTCCCCGAGACCGCGGAGCTCCCCGGCCTGACTGCTATCCGCTATCAGGGAGCCTTTCGCCACACCATTGTCTATACCGTGTTCGAAGTGGAAGTTAGTACCGGCGTCCTCCAACGAGCCCCCCTGGGAGCTAACTGGATGGACACCACCGGGAACTC
This sequence comes from Terriglobia bacterium, assembly GCA_963747535.1. Classification (GTDB taxonomy): domain Bacteria; phylum Acidobacteriota; class Terriglobia; order Bryobacterales; family Bryobacteraceae; genus CAVVFX01. The sequence goes on along the minus strand of CAVVFX010000017.1, from coordinate 327,661 downwards.
TGTTCCGCTGACCACCATTACCCGCAAGGCTCTTGATCTGGTAACAAAAATTAATTTATAGGTACAGATCCATACTGATGGGGGCCGGCAAAGCCAGCCCGCAGTAGGTCATGGACCAAAAACGAGTTACGATTTGGAGATGTGTCGCGCCATCGCCACCCATCGGAAATAATAGTTTGAAATTAAACTCGGGCCGGAGTTTTTCTTGACACTGGGATCATACGTCGCGAAATTTAGCCGCTTCCGGATACCGCTGACGGCAGCCGGGCTCTTCTTGATTTACTTCGCAGCGTATCCTCGCCACATCGAGCTCTCGGGCGATCAGACCGCTCAGGTAGTGGCTGCTGAGTCGTTGCTTCGGGAGGGCGTCTATAAGGTTTCGCTGCACGAGGCTTATGGCCCGGGAGTTGTCGTGAACCTCGGCTCTGACCTGCGTCAACCGTTGCGCTGGTTCCCGCCAGGCTATTCTATCGCTCTCTGCGCCATCGCCAAACTGGGGCTCTCTCTGGCTATGAGCGCTACAGTATTGTTCTATTTATCGAAATTCCTCTGGACGCTGGCCTGGATGGCCGCCAGCCTTGCTTACGATATTGAGTATCCCCTGGCCTGCGGCGCCGTCGCATTTGCACTCTTGTTGACCTATCCGTCAACCACGACTGAGATCTTCGAGTCGATGGCCGTCGCTCTGCTATTTCTGGCGCTGTCCAACCGGTTGGCGCCCGCCGCGAGCGCAGTTTTGGCGTCGACTTCGATTGCGTGTGGAATTCTGTTCCGTTTTGCCGCCATCAAGTTGCTCGGCTTCTATGCGCTCGTGGAATGGGCTTGCCGCCCGCGTATCACGACTTTTTTCAAGGTTGCGTTGGCGGCTATCCCGTCCCTGATAGTGTACTTCGTGTGTACCCGCGTAGTCGGCGGCGATACGACGCCTTATCATGGCGTGGGACCGGCGCCGTATACCCGATGGCTTCTACTGCCCAAGTCTTTCTATTATGCCGCCATGGGTGGCTGGAGCCCTACCAACACACCTTTGCGAGCCTTAGCTGTAGCCATCGTTCTGATGGCCATGGCCGGTTTGGTTCGCCTCGGAATGGAAGGCACTCTACCGCGTTGGATTGTTATGCTGATCGGCTTTCAAGCTTATGCTATGGTCTTCGTGATCGTCACGCAGATCTTTTACGGCAGTATGTACCCGGACACTCAACCTGCGTTTGCCGCTCCCCGGTTCTTAGCTCTCGCGCAACCGTTAAGTGTGGCGGCACTCTTATTCCTGGCGCCGTTCGGTCTACCGGCTTTCAGTTCCGTACTGCGCAAGGCCTCAGCCGTGATTCTATTCTTGTGCATGGTTGACTGGATCATACAGAATCATTTGATTCTGGGTTGGATGACCCAGTGCCCGGACGGTTTTCTTCGTTATTCGGATGTCGCCGCCCTTCATAGCTCGCTCCGCTCCGAACATCCCGACGGGATCTTTGACGGAGCCGGAGTTTTTGTTTATACCGCGGCTGACCCTCGCATCATCTACCCGGATAACGTTCGCGGGCTTCACTCCTCTGGTGAAGCGCGTATTGCCGTGGTGCGATTCGCGGGGTGCCCGGATGAGCTTTTGACTGCGCTGGAAAAAAGAGTCGCGCCCTATAGCGTGCAGCAGTTCAGGAGATTTGAAGTTGACTTTTTCGCCCTGCCTCGCGGGTTTGAACTCCAGTCGACAGCACCCAGTGGCTACTCGCCGCACGCGCACGATTGTCCCTGGTTTTCCTCGATGAACCAGTCCTCGGTTCACTTTTCTGCGACGTAAACGAAACCCCAGGCATCTGCTGATGCCAACCTCAAGTGATAGTTACGCTCGAGAAGATACCGGGCGAACCAATCGAGAGTGACGCCCGAGTGCAATATGAACTGCTGGTGCGCGGCCAGAAATGGCGCACTATCTTCGATTCGTAAAGGAATGAACTGGGACAGGATGCGGTTCTCCCTATCGAGAGAATCCGAGCCGGTCAAGCGAAAAGCGGTATCAAAATCGACAACCTGAACGAGCCGCGCGCGCAACTCCGGTGGAGCATACTCGTCAGCCTCCAGGAATGAGACCCCGTTACAAACTACGACGGGGAGACCTGGTAAGCCGCGGCTGAGTGCATCCAGACTCGTCCAGCGCTCATCCACCATAAAGGAACCGGTTCTGGCTGAATCAAATTTGGATGGCAAGTCATCGTGAGCCGCCTGCAGACCGAATGCCACCAGTAACGCCCCCAGAAGGATGTGACCCGAAGCGGACCTCTGCCAAATGGTCCGCACCGAAGACACTGATCCGATCGCCAGCCCGAGTACTCCCAGCCATCCGTATCGCGCGACGTAACCGGAGTGCAGAAGCTTGGTAAGTATGACGAGCAATGCCGGGTAAAGCAGAAAGCCGGCGACCAGGACTAGCTCGGATGGGCTGAAGTCGCTATCGAGGGCGACTCCTCTGGGTCTCCGTAAGCTCAGCCACAAAGAGTTGCCAAGGCTCATGGCCAGGAAAACGACTATAAAAAACGCAATCTTGTATTGAAACCCGAGATAGTGTTCATAGGTCACGATTAGCGTGCTCCAATCCGGTCGCGACCAGTAATGGTTACCCAAAAGCGTCCGGAATCGCAGAAGGGTGGGAAGGCCGATAAGAAACGGCCCGGTCGCCAGCATGCAAGCGGCCCAGACTCCCCAGCGAATTCGGCGGGACAGGATGGACCAGGTAAGTTCAGCGCAGCCGAACAATGAAATTGCTACCACCGCAAGAGGGTGACAGGATGCTGCCAGGGTCAGGAATACCGCGAACAGCGGTGTCATGAACCGCTTCTCATCGATCCTCTGCCAGAGGACTGCTGCGATGGCGAAGAAACCGACCATCAAAGCGTAGCAGCGGGCCTCGGTGGCGTACCAGCGGAACGGAGAAAGCGTTATCAAAACCACGGCCGTCAGACCGGCGTACGACGGCAGTCTTTTCCCGACGAACCAGTAAACCCCCAGCAAACTTAGCATGTACCCGAGAATGGAAGCCAACCGGAGTGTTAAGTGTACACTGCCCGGGAGCATACTCCCCAGCCTGACGAACTCATAGAAAGCCGGGGTCATCCCATCCGCACCCTCGTGGAGAGCTCTCAACATATAGGAAAACGGTTGAAGTCTTGAAACATGAAAAGTGAGGAGTTCGTCGTACCAAAAGCGCTTAGCGCCGGCTCTTACACACGCGGCAAAGAATTCCCAGACCAGGATCGATACAAGCAGAGCCGGGGCGAATCGGGGAGACTTTATAACTCGCGAGAAGGCGTATCCCACGGCGCCTGCCGGGGAGAGCGGCATCCAGGACGTTTTCATTGTGTTTGGGTCCTTCTCTAATCGCATCTCGCTCAGGGAAAGAGTTTCGCGGGGGATCGTGGAATCCATCCACAAACCACAAACGCATTATAACGGGTCGGCTTGGTCAATCTTCGCGGACCGCGAAGAATCGTGGAGTGGGCCTTTGGCCTGCGGCGGCTTCTGCCATAGGCTGGTGGGGGAAAAGGGTTCGCAAGCGCGACGGGCAGCACTGGTGGCCCAAGCGGTTTCACCTGCGGATTTGTTTTTTTGATCAGCCTCCGTTTCAGTTTGGATCGGCAGGTCCTCGCGAGTACCTTCGTGACTTGTATGTACTGGCACAAATGCGCGAATATGAATGATGCTCATCTGTGTTGATGGGCTGCTGATTATTAAATGGCATTCACAATTCGTCCTAAGCAGGAATTCCTGGTTCGTCCCGATGTACCGAAAGCCCTGTCGAGGCTTTCCGAACTGGCGTATAACATTCTCTGGAGCTGGGAGCCGACGATTCGCGCGCTTTTCCGGCGCCTCGATCCGGTTATGTGGAAGGAGTGCGGCTACAATCCGGTCTCGATGTTGGGCCGGGTTGCGCAAAGCACGCTCAATCGCGCTGCCATCGAACCGCGTTATCTCGCACTGTACGCTCACGCCTGCGAACGTTTTGACGACCACATCAAGCGGCCCGTGCCTCCCGAAGCGGAAGGCAAACTGATTGCCTACTTCTCCATGGAGTACGGACTCAGCGAGTGTCTCCCCATCTATTCGGGCGGCCTCGGGATCCTTTCCGGCGACCATCTGAAGTCGGCCAGCGACTGCGATATTCCGCTGGTTGGAATTGCGCTGCTCTATCAACAAGGATATTTCCGGCAGTTCTTGAATCCGGATGGCTGGCAGCAGGAGCGCTACCTTGATAACGATTTCTACTCGCTGCCCATTCAGCCGGCGCTCGATGCACAAGGCAACAAGATCAGAGTGCAGGTGCAACTTCCCGGCGGTCCCGTCGTCATCAAAGTCTGGTCCATGAATGTCGGCCGCGTGAAGCTCTATCTGCTGGACACGAACATCCCGGCCAACGAGCGCGCCGAGGACCGCGCCATCACCGCGCAACTGTACGGTGGCGACAACGACACGCGCATCCGGCAGGAAATCGTGTTGGGAATCGGCGGCACTCGCGCCCTCGACGCGCTGGGCCTTCATCCTACGGTGTTCCACATGAACGAGGGACATTCGGCATTCCTGGCGGTGGAACGTATCCGTCTGCTGATGTCGAAGGAAGGTCTGAACTTCGACGAAGCGCTGGAGGCGGCACGCAATAACAACGTCTTTACCACCCATACGCCGGTGCCCGCCGGCATCGACATTTTCGACCCTGGGATCATGCGTCATTACTTTGAACGCTACTGTGGGGAAGCAGGTATCCCGTTCGACCGCGTCATGGGTCTCGGCCGGCGCAATCCCTACGATCATAGCGAGCCGCTCTCGATGGCCATCCTGGCCTTGAACTGTTCGGCCTATCGCAATGCCGTCAGCAAACTACACCAGCATGTATCACAGGACATGTGGTCGGATCTCTGGCCGCAGTTGCCGACCTGGGAGACGCCCATCACTTCCGTAACCAACGGCGTCCACCTGCCGAGTTGGCTCAACGGCGATCTGGCGGAGTTATACGATCAGTACCTGTCGCCGGACTGGCGCGAACGATGGAGCGATAAGGAAGTCTGGAAACAGGTAGCTTCCATCCCGGATGAAGAATTACAGGAAACTCACCGGCGCCGTAAACGCCGCCTGATTTCGTTCATCCGCGACCGGCAGACGGCATCCGCTTCGCGGCGTAAGGCGGCGGCTTCAGAGGTGCGCTATTCGGCCGAAGTGCTCGATCCCAATGCATTGACGATCGGCTTTGCGCGGCGGTTTGCCACCTACAAACGCGCCACTCTGCTGTTCCGGGACATTGACCGGCTCAAAAAAATTCTGTGCCATCCCGAGCAACCGGTGCAGGTCATCATTGCCGGCAAAGCGCATCCCAGGGACACACCGGGCAAAGGTTTCATTCGCGAGATCGTGCAACTGTCGCGCGATGCCGATCTGTGGAAGCATGTCGTGTTCGTCGAGGACTACGATATGAAACTGGGGCGCGAACTGGTGCAGGGCGTGGACCTGTGGTTGAACACCCCGCGGCGCGGCGAGGAAGCTTGCGGCACCAGCGGCATGAAGGCGGCGATGAACGGCGTCCTGAATCTGAGCGTCCTGGATGGATGGTTCGACGAAGCCTACGAGAACTCGGGTTGCTGGGCGATCGGCGACCGGGAACCCTACTCCGAGGAGCAGGATGCCATTCACGCGAGCAACATTTACTACCTCCTCGAAAAGGACATCGTGCCGACATTCTACGCGCAGCGGTCGGGCACGCCGAGTGAGTGGACGCGACGGGTCAAGCAGTGCATTACCAACATCTCGCCGCAATTCGACGCGCGGCGGATGGTGACGGATTATCAGGATCATCTCTATAATCCGGCGCACCGGCACGCGATCGAATCGATTGCGGAGCACTATCAGAGCGCACGGCAGCGGGTGAGCTGGAACAATAGAGTTCGCCAGGTTTGGGACCGCGTCAATTTTGTGGATAGCGGAGCAAGTCCCACGGGCGCGGTCACCAGCGGGCATCCGGTGTCGATCCAGACTTCAATCGATTTGGCGGGTCTCTCGGCGGACGATGTGCGCGTGGAGGCGGTGGTGGGACCTATTGGCGCGACCGGATACCTCGAAGATTCCGAGGTCCTGGTGCTCAAACCCGTAGAGCAGAATGGCTACGCGACGCTGTTCTCGCGGGACCTGACGCCGGGCCACACCGGTCGTTTAGGGTACGCGTTCCGGATCAGCCCGAATCACTTCGAGGACCCTCTGACGCGGCCGTGTTCGACGTTGATGAAGTGGGCACGCTAGAAGTTATCAGTTGCCAGTTGTCACCTACTACAACTGAAGACTGAAAACTGACGACTGACAACTGAAGACTGACAACTGCTAAAATTATTTTCGTGACACTCCAGCGCAGAGATTTGTTGAGGCATTCTCTGGCGGTTGCGACAGCGGCCGTCGCCCAGTCTCAGAGTAAGGGCGCGGTCGCCAAGCCGGGGATGCCGGGGGCGTTTCCCGGGCGGGTGATCGCGGTGGATCACCCCGGATGCATCGCCGGCAATATTTATCAGGCAGAGCCGATCCGCCAGATGATGCGGCGAGGGATGGCCGAATTGACCCAGGCGCCGTCATGGACCGATGCATGGCGCACATTCTTCGAAAAAGGCGACGTAGTCGGCATCAAAGTAAGCCCGGTCGGGGGAAAAAAGCTTTGTTCGGATGCTCTCGTGCTCCACGAGATCCTCGCCGGACTGAGCGAGGCAGGAGTTCCCGCGCGCGATGTCATTGTCTTCAGCCGTTACCGGGAGGAGATCACCGACGCCGGTATCGATAAGTGGTTGCCTGAGGGCGTGCGCTGGGATGCGCCATCCCAGAAATACGACGAGTCGCAGCACGATATGGGTGGCTACGATCCGGACCACTTCATGGAAATGGCGCTGATCAAACCGGGTGAAGACTTGAGCGATCCCCACATGCGCCGGTCCTATGTGGCGCGCGTGGTGACGAAGCAGATCAATAAGCTCATTAATCTGCCGGTTCTCAAACACCATCAATCGGCCGGGGTGACGATCGCGCTGAAGAACATGTCGCACGGTATGGTCAACAACGTCAACCGGAGTCACGTTACCGGCACTTTGAACGCCTGCGGTGTCTTTATCCCGAGTGTGGTGAGCCTGCCGGTGATTCGCGAAAAGGCAGTCCTGCACATTTGCGACGCTGTGAAAGCCGGCTACCATGGCGGTCCCGGCACCAACCCGAAGTACATTTGGGAACACAAGACCTTATATTTTTCGACCGATCCGGTGGCGCTCGACAAGACCGGGTGGAAGGTGATCGACGCCAGGCGTCAGCAAATGGGCATGTTGCCGATCGCTTTGTCGAAGCCCGATGACGACAGCCATTTCCTCAATTGCCAGGTGGAGCACATCGAAATAGCCGGGAACCTGGGGCTGGGTGTTTTCGACGACGGGAAGATCCAGGTGAAGCGACTGTCGCTGACCTAGTACCCACTTGCAAAAATTGGCGTACGGAACCGCTTGCTTACGCGCACGGCTCAGCAACAACTTCCGAGCCACGACCGTAAGGGTTGGTTACGCGAACTTTTGCAAGTAGGTACCAGGCCCGGCGCGGGCTTGGCGCCAGGGTGTAGCCTGAAGTGTGGACAAAAGATTAGCCAAACAACATAAGCGCCGGGTGGCCCGGGCGAAGATGCACGCGAAACAGACGGAGCCCGACGTACGCACTCAGGAGCAGATCGAAGCTGCCAGGGAAGCCAGCCGTCCGGATTCCATACGAGGAGAGAAGCCCAGGCTAGGCGTCTGACATTTCAGAGCGCGTCTATCGGACGGCGCCCATCTTGTCGAACGGCCAGTACACAAAAACCGCTTTGCCGTAGATATTCTTCCGGTCGACCATGCCCCATGCGCGACTGTCGTTGGAGGAACTGCGGTGGTCGCCCATGACGAAGTACTTGTCCATCGGGATTACGGTTCGCGGCATGCTGTAATTGTCGCGATACGCATCGGGCACGTAGGGCTCAGACATGAGCTTCCCGTTTACGTACACTTCGCCGTGGTACATCTCGATCTGATCGCCGGGCGTGCCGATGACCCGCTTGATATACGACTTGCTGGGATCGAGAGGATACCAGAATACAACCGTATCGCCGCGATCGATGCGTCCCGAGCCGAGCGTATAGGTGATCTTGTTGATGAAGATGCGCTCGCCTTCGGTCAGCGTCGGCATCATACTGGTGCCCTCGACCTTGACCGGCTGATAGATGAAAACGATTAGGATCACGGCCAGCACGATCGACAAAGCGACGTCGCGAAGCCATCCCAAAGGGCCCCAACCATTGGAGGCCGGTTCAGTTCTTGGGTGTGGATCGTTCATGAAGGATAGAAGGAATTTGAGTTTAACGCGGACGTCGTTATTCTAGCAGACGCCACCGCCGAATTCAGGTTTCGTCCGGCAGCGCCCGCGAGCCGCGACGAGAAAATTGGTGACGAAAGTAAATGTTTGCGATAATTAAGAGTCCCCCACTTTATTCAATGGATTTTCTCCAAGGACTCAATCCTCAGCAACGCGAGGCCGTAGCCTGCACTGACGGGCCGCTCCTGATCCTGGCCGGAGCGGGGAGCGGAAAGACGCGCGTGATCACGCATCGCATCGCGCATCTGATCACCGCCAAGCGGGTGCCTCCATCCGCAATTCTCGCCGTCACGTTCACCAACAAAGCGGCCAAAGAAATGCGCGAGCGGGTCCACACGTTAATCGGCGCCGAGGATACGGGTGACCGCCTGTCTTCCCCGCGGCTTTTCACCTTTCACTCCTTCTGCGTGCGCCTGCTGCGCAGCGATGGCGATCCGCTCGCGCAGATTCGTCCAGGCTTCACGCGGCGCTTTTCCATCTACGACGACGAAGATCAACTGGCCATCGTCAAATCGGCTTTCAAGTTGTTGGGCCTGGATGAAAAGGAACTGCCGTACCGGTCGGTGCTCTCACGCATCAGCCATTCCAAGAATCGCTCCGACGGCCCCGACGACCTCTTCAAGAGCGCCAAGACCCGCGTGGACGAACAGATTGCCGTGGTGTTCCAGGAATACGAGAAAGCCTTGCGCCATGCCAATGCGCTCGATTTCGACGATCTGCTGCTGGAAACCGTACGCCTTCTTCACCACGACCCGGCCACGCGCGAAACCTGGAACCGGCGGCTCGGTTACCTCATGATCGACGAGTATCAGGACACCAACCGGCCGCAATACCAGCTGATGCGTCTGCTGACCACCGAGCACGACAACGTATGCGTGGTGGGCGATGAAGATCAGTCGATCTACAGCTGGCGCGGCGCGGACATCAACAATATCCTCGATTTCGAGAAGGATTATCGCAACGCCAAGGTCATCCGGCTGGAGCAGAACTACCGGTCGACCAAGAACATCCTGGAAGCGGCCAGCGCGGTCGTCGCCAATAACACGCAGCGCAAGGGCAAATGGCTCTGGACGGATTCCGCGGCCGGGGACCTGCTCACGTTGTATCCGGCCAGCGACGGCGAAAACGAAGCGCTGTTCATCGCCGACTCGATTGAAAAAATCCTGGCGTCCAACCCCGACTGGCACGTGGCCATTCTCTACCGGACCAACTCCCAGTCGCGGCAGATTGAAGAGGCGCTGCGGCGCTACGGACGCAAGTATTCGGTAGTGGGAGGCTTCAGCTTCTATCAGCGCGCGGAAGTCAAGGACATCGTGGCATACCTGAAGCTGGCGATACAGCCCTCCGACTCGGTGAGCCTGCTGCGCGTAATCAACACGCCGGCCAGAGGGATTGGCCGGTCGACCGTGGAACAAGTCGATCAATATGCCAACGCGAACAATATCAGCCGCTGGACCGCCATTGTCCGCATGATCGACGAGAACCTGTTCCCGACCCGTGCCTACGCGGCCATGAGCGCGTTCCGGCAGACTATGCAGGAGATCGCGCTGGCGGCCGGGGACAAGCCGCTCAACGAAGCGCTGCAGTTCATCTACGAACGCTCCGGCTACAAGCAGATGCTGGAAACGGATCGCGCGCCGGAAGCAGTCGCGCGCCGGGAGAACGTCGAGGAGTTGATCAACGCCGCAGCGGAAGCTGTGGAGCGCGGCGAGACCGCGGCGGACTTTCTGGATCACGCCGCTCTGGTGGCGGATGCCGATCAGTTCGACGAAGCCGCGCAGGTGAGTCTGCTCACGATTCATAACGCCAAGGGGCTGGAGTTTCCCGTAGTGTTTCTGGCCGGCATGGAGGAAGGGCTTTTCCCGCACAGCCGGTCGATCGAGAACCCGACCGCTATGGAAGAGGAGCGCCGCCTCTGCTACGTGGGGATGACCCGCGCGGAAAAACGGCTCATTCTGAGTTGGGCCCACTGGCGGCGCAGGTTCGGCATCGGAGAGCCGCAGCGATCCATACCGTCGCGCTTCCTGAAGGAAGTGCCGGGCCAGCTCATGTTCAATATCGGGGTGGAGGACGACGAAAACATTCCGCAAATCGATCTGACGGCGGAACGTCACGAGGTCCAGCAGAGCGCCCGCAAGAACCTGTATACCGGGAAGACCTACAACTCGCTGGACAATATCTCGCAGTTCTTCAACGAACGTGGGAAGAATTTCCCCAGTGGGCGTCCGGCGTCCGCGCAGGCTGGCTCGGCTGCGGCCTCGCGTCCCCCCGGAACCCCGGCCGCAGGGAATCCGCCGGGCGCTTCGCAGCCGTCACGCTTCAACACTCCGCTGGCTCCGAGGTCGACTCCGTCGCCCGGCCCGCTGCCCAGAGGACCCCTTCCGCCCGGCCCGCGGCAAAGTCACGGCTCGCGGCAAGGTACAGTAGTAGAGCACCCCAAGTACGGCACCGGTACGGTTGTCCGTCGGGAGGGGGAGGGTCCGGATGCGAAGCTGACGGTCCTCTTTCCCGGCTATGGCTTAAAGAAGCTGGTGGAACGATACGCGGGACTGAAGAAAACTTGAGCTGATGAACACCAAAACCGTTACTGAAAAAACCGAACGTAAGAAACTGAAGCGCGTAGCCCGCAAGAAGGCTGCTCCCAAGGCTAAACGAGCCTCCGGCGTAGCGCGCGGATCCATGAAGAAAAAAGTCAAAAAGATGGTGCAGGGTCAGCGAAAGCGCTAGGGTGAACGGGCTCCTCCGAACCAAGAGCATCGATTCGCTGATCGCGGCTGCCGACGAGCCCGAGAGGCGCCTCAACAAAACGCTTGGTCCCTGGAGCCTGACCGCATTTGGCATCGGAGCCGTCATCGGTTCCGGCATCTTCATCCTGACCGGCACGGCCGCGGCCGGCGAAACCGTAGAAGTCAGATCGATCTTGAAGGCCCAGGTTTGGGACCTGCTGCTGCATGGCGCCAACGCGGTTTCCACCATCGGACGCCCAGGCGCCGGCCCTGGCATTTCTCTATCGTTCCTGCTAACAGCACTGGTGTGCGGCTTCGCGGCTCTCTGCTATGCCGAACTGGCGTCGATGATTCCCATCGCCGGCAGTGCCTATACCTACGCCTACGCGACTATGGGCGAGATCTTCGCCTGGATCATCGGCTGGGACCTTATTCTTGAATATGCCGTCTCCAATATGGCGGTCGCGGTAGGCTTCTCGGCGTATTTTAACGACGTCCTCGACAACGTCTTTCACGTGCACCTGCCGCACGCGATTGCAGAACCGATCATCGCCGCGGGTTACAAATACACCGGAAGCTGGTTCAATCTCTCGGCGTTTGTAGTCTTGATGATCCTGACCCTCGTACTGGTGCGCGGCGCCAAAGAGAGCGCCGGCACCAATAATGTGATGGTCCTGATCAAGATCGTCGCGATTCTCATTTTTGTCATTGGAGCCGCGAGGGCGGTCAACACCGCCAACTGGCATCCGTTCATGCCCAATGGATTCTCCGGCGTGCTGACCGGCGCGGCCATCGTTTTCTTTACCTACATCGGCTTTGACTCGGTCTCGACCGCGGCGGAAGAATGCCGGAATCCCCAGCGTGATATGCCGTTCGGCATCATCATGACGTTGATCATTTGCGCGGTGCTGTATATTTCGGTCGCTCTGGTCCTGACCGGCATCGCGAACTGGAAGACGCTGAATAATGCCGCGCCGGTGGCGGAAGCGCTCAAGGGCCTGGGCTATAACGGAATCCGCCAGTGGGTGAGCGTGGGCGCCATCGTGGGGATGATCTCGTCCCTGCTGGTGTTCCAGTATGGACAGGCGCGGGTCTGGTTCGCCATGTCGCGCGACGGCTTGCTGCCGGCGTTCTTCTCGCGGGTGCACAAGAAATACCGGACACCGCACGTCAGCACGTGGATCGCGGGCTTCGCGGTCGCCATCCCGGCCGGCATCTGGGATATCGATACCTTCGCGGATTTGTCCAACATCGGGACGCTGTTCGCGTTTATCGTGGTCTCGGCGGGCGTCTTGATTTTGCGCAAAACGCAACCCGACCGCAAGCGCTCTTTCCGCGTCCCGGGCTGCCCCTATTTCCCGATTCTCTCGATCCTCTTCTGCCTGATATTGATGATGGGTCTGCCGCTCGAGACCTGGATCCGCTTTTTCGTCTGGCTGATCATCGGCCTGGCGATTTATTACTGCTTCGGCAGGCACCACAGCCGGCTGCGGGAAACTGCCCAGTAACGCTGATCATACCAGGCGCGATCACGATGGATACCCATGAAGGCACGAACCCGCTCCAAGATTGGATTGGTTGGTGTTTGGAGTCAAAGCACACCGGCTATCGGATCGATCGCGTTGTCGAGGGCTCTTACGGTCGCGTCTGGATAATGAGGAATCCGAACGCGAGCCCCGCAGGAATCGCCATAAAGAGTTTTCGGCTGCGGCCGGGGGGATCGGCGACCGGATTGAATCCGGAGGCGCTGTTCGAACGAGAGATCAAGCTCTGGGTGGGGATTCCGCTCTACACCAATGTCTTGCCTGCGCTCGGGATCGATTGTGTGCCCAGCGAGACCGGCGAGCCTCCCAAGATTCCCACGGTCCGCATGACATTGATGGATGGAAGTCTGCGAGATTGGATTGGGCGTTGGGACGGGCCGGACGAGGCGAATCGCCTGGTAGCGGTCGCGCAACTCTGCAACGGGTTGGGTTGGCTCTACTGCCATGGCGTCCTCGGCCACGGCGATCTGAAACCCGAAAATGTCCTATTTCGGCTCAGTCATGAGGATCGCCTCATAGGAAGCCGGCGACTGCCCTGGACGGCTGTTGTTGCCGACCTCGGATGGGCGAAGATCTGGGACGATTTAGTAGGCGACAGCAATCGAGGCTGGCACCCTTACATGGCGCCGGAGCGAGTGGAGGCCGGATTTGACGCACGCAGGAGCGACTCTTATGCCGTCGGCGTGATTCTCGCGGAACTTCTCACCGGATTGCATCCGGCGGGAAAACCTACGGAGGGTTTTAAGAAATGGCAGCTGAAGGACTGGCTCAACTGGGCGAAAACCGGTGCGCGAAAACTAACCTCTGTGAACGACAACCTTCTCCGGACCCTTGTCGAACGATGTCTTTCTCCCGCTCCCGTTGATCGCCCAGACCCGGTCGAGATCGCAGCGGAGATCGCTGCCTACGCTGAAGACAAATACGGGATTCAATTGGCGGGCTGGCTTGAAGCGCAGAACCTTGATGCCGCCCAAAATGAACCGCTGCATCCGGGCTGGGCTAACGAGCAGATCGCTACCGTCAGGGAGCAACTGCGCCAAGGGGCTATCCACGATCTCCGGAATCGAATGAAACGCCACGCTGCGCAAAGCCGGCCCGACGGCTTGGCGGCGAGCGTCTGGCTCGCACGTTCGCTGATCAAATTGTTGTCACAGGGCGATAATCCACTACAATTAGCATGGCTGGAAGGACACGATGTTGCCGTGCAAACTTGCCGCTCAATCCTCGATTCCTTCCAAACGGTGGACTTGCGCAAGGCGATGCTCTATGTGCCAGAAGACACTTCGCGCCAAGAGGTCCTGCTTTCGGTGCTCAATGAGCTCCTTCATTATTTGTACCGAACTGGCGGCAGCGACCTGCCTGAGGTTGTCGACATCCGGCAACGAATCGCAAGGCTTATTGAAACAGATTAATCCCGCACGCATCCGATAGTGTCTGCGTCAGTCATCGCTTGCCCAGCGTTTCCTCCACCGTCTCGGCTGTCAACACTTTCTTTGCCCAGCGCTCCACTTGCGCAGGCGTCGCGTTCTGCACTCTCGTGCGGGCCCATTTTGGGAGCGGGCCGAATTTGGCGCCTAGCATGTCCTGGAGCAACGCAATCCTGCCTTCGGCCTCTCCCTCGGCTCTCCCCTTGGCCTCTCCTTCAGCCAGCGCAGTGGCCCGGATCTCCCGGAGAAACACGTGATCGTCAACGTATTTTGCGATTCCCATACTCTTCAACTCCATTGTCAACTTCCCGCCCAACCGGCGCAAGCCCGACAGTGCCACCAATTGCGCCAGCACTTTCTCCCGTTGCGGACCTGGTAGCCGGCTCGCCTTTTCCAGAATTTCGCGCAGGTGCTCCGCGCCCCCTCTCGCCAACAACGCCAGAGCGTAGTCTCCCGGCTGTCCGCTACGGAGGAGCGCAGCTGCATCGAAGGCGCGAATATCGACCAGTCGATAGGCCACCTGGATCTCGCCGAGGTCCAGCCGGTCGGGCATGCGCATCCGCTCCTGCCCGGCGTAGAGGACTGCCTGACGAATCCGCCGGCGGTACTTCTGTCCCGCCATCAGCCCGTAGACCCCTTCCCGATAGGGCATGTCGCGATCATTTTCACTTTGAAAATCGAGATGGAAAATCGACTCGTCTTCGAGCAAGAGCAGTAGATCCGCGCGGCGCTCCGCTACTGTGGCAAACTCGACGTTGAGCGACTCACGCACCTTTACGCCGCCGGTCAGCCGGTCGAGCAGAGCAGGATGATCCCGCTGAAACAGATCCTTAAGTACTGCATCGTAGCGGACAAGTCCGCCCTTGATTGGCTTCTTCATATCTCTGACAGGACTCTTGATTACTCGCTACAAATATATAATCTTCCCTCGTGTGATGAATCTGAGTTAGCCATGGGCTGACCCTGGTGCTGGTGCGCGGCGCCAAAGAAAGCGCCGGCACCAACACCGCCAACTGGCATCCGTTCATGCCCAATGGATTCTCCGGCGTGCTGACCGGCGCGGCCATCGTTTTCTTTACCTACATCGGCTTTGACTCGGTCTCGACCGCGGCGGAAGAATGCCGGAATCCCCAGCGTGATATGCCGTTCGGCATCATCATGACGTTGATCATTTGCGCGGTGCTGTATATTTCGGTCGCTCTGGTCCTGACCGGCATCGCGAACTGGAAGACGCTGAATAATGCCGCGCCGGTGGCGGAAGCGCTCAAGGGCCTGGGCTATAACGGCATTCGCCAATGGGTCAGCGTGGGCGCCATCGTGGGGATGATCTCGTCCCTGCTGGTGTTCCAGTATGGACAGGCGCGGGTCTGGTTCGCCATGTCGCGCGACGGCTTGCTGCCGGCGTTCTTCTCGCGGGTGCACAAGAAATACCGGACACCGCACGTCAGCACGTGGATCGCGGGCTTCGCGGTCGCCATCCCGGCCGGCATCTGGGATATCGATACCTTCGCGGATTTGTCCAACATCGGGACGCTGTTCGCGTTTATCGTGGTCTCGGCGGGCGTCTTGATTTTGCGCAAAACGCAACCCGACCGCAAGCGCTCTTTCCGCGTCCCGGGCTGCCCCTATTTCCCGATTCTCTCGATCCTCTTCTGCCTGATATTGATGATGGGTCTGCCGCTCGAGACCTGGATCCGCTTTTTCGTCTGGCTGATCATCGGCCTGGCGATTTATTACTGCTTCGGCAGGCACCACAGCCGGCTGCGGGAAACTGCGCAGTAAACCCGGCTCGTCTCGGCGGCTGATAGAATCTGGCGTATGCAGGGAAATCCAAAAGTCATCGACCAGCTCAACCTGGCGCTAAGGGAAGAGTTGACGGCGATCAACCAGTACTTCCTTCACGCCGAGATGTGCGAGAACTGGCACTACAGCCGGCTGGGCGACTATATCAGAAAGCAGTCCATCGACGAGATGAAGCATGCCGAAGAGCTGATCGAGCGGATTCTTTTCCTCGATGCCACGCCGAATATGACGGAGTTGATGCAACTCAGTGTCGGTCGGAACGTGAAGGAGCAACTCGAAAGCGATCTGAAGCTGGAAGTCAACGCGGTAGGAATGTACAATCGCGCGGTGCAGATCTCGCGGGAAGAGGGCGACAATGCGTCGCGTGAACTCTTCGAACGCCTCCTCAAAGATGAGGAAGCGCACGTCGATTGGCTGGAGGCGCAACTTTATCAGATCGGAGAGATGGGGTACGAGCGCTATCTGGGCCAGCAGATCAAGGAAAGCGCAGGATAATAAGACATGAGCACGAAAGCGCTGATGACCGCGGAACAGTTCGGGCAGATGATCACGGCGGACACCGAGGACTATGAGCTGGTTGAAGGGGAATTGATTCCATTGTCGAGCGGAACGCCCCGGCATAACCTGATTTGCGCCTCCGTCATGCATCTTATGTGGAGCTATTTCAAGGGGAATCCCATTGGCGAAGCGATCGGCTGGGTCGATTGCCGCATCACCGATGATACGGTTCGCCGTCCGGACGTTTCGATCTTTCTCGGCGAGCGTGTGAAGCAAATCGATCCGGACAAGATTCCGGTTCCCTTCGCACCCGACATCGCCGTCGAAGTTTTGTCCCCCTCCGAAAGTGCCGTCAATGTACGCCGTAGGGTTCGAGATTACTTGCGTGCCGGTGGTCAGGAAGTATGGCTGCTGGACCATGCCAACGGCGAGGTGCTGGTCCATACGAGTGCCGGCATTCGGGTTCTCCAGGGAACGGACGTCCTGGAGTCCCCATTGCTGCCGGGATTCAGCGCCGCGGTGGCTGACCTTGTGGTAAACCTCTAAGGATCTCCATGAAACCGCTCCTTCTCGCACTTCTCCTCGCCGCTCCCGCCCTTCCGCTCTCCTTCACCGAGCACGTGCTGGCCACCGACCTCAAAGGAGGCTATCAGGTGGTGGCCGCGGACATCAATCATGATGGCCACATGGACCTCATCGCGCTGGCGAGCGGTATGCCCGACCTGGTCTGGTTCGAAAACCCCGGCCCGCAAGGTGGTGAATGGAAGCGCCACGTGATCGTCAGCAACCAGAAACACATGATCAATTGTGCAGCCTGGGATTTCGATGGCGACGGTATTCCCGAAATCGTGCTTGCCACGGAATTTGCCAATGAGGCCAAGAACAGCGTGGGCGTCGTGTCGGTACTGCATCACCAGGGCGATCCGCGCGAGCCGTGGAGCATTACCGAAATCGACCGGCTCACCACGTCGCATCGACTGCGGTGGGCTGACATCGACGGCAGCGGCAAAAAGGTGCTGGTCAATGCGCCGCTCACCGGCGCAAAAGCGGCAGCGCCCGAGTATCGCGACGCCGCCCCACTGGTGTTCTACCGTCCGGGCGAATGGAAACGGCAGATGATTGGCGATCTGAATCAGGGCGTGCAGCACGGAATTTACATTTTCGATTGGGATGGCGACGGCCGGGACGACATTCTCACCGCGAGCTTTTCGGGGATCGACGTCTACAAGCTGACCCGTGCCGGAAAGTGGGAGCGGACGGAGATTGCGAAAGGCGACCCGTCGCCCTGGCCGAAGTCGGGATCGAGCGATGTGGCTGTCGGCAAAATTGGAAACAAGCGTTTTTTGGCCGCCATCGAGCCTTGGCATGGTAACCAGGTCGCGGTGTATGTCAAGCGAGGCGAGGTCTGGGAGCGCAAGGTCATCGATGACACCCTGGTCGACGGCCACACGATCTTTACCGCCGACTTCGATGGCGACGGTAACGACGAGATCATCGCCGGTTTTCGGGGCAAAGGCCGCAGCGTGTTCCTCTACCGTTACGAAAAGGGCGAGTGGAAGAAGACGGTGCTCGATGACGGCGGGATCGGCGCAGCCTCTTGCGCCATCGCGGACTTCAACGAAGACGGCCGGCCCGACGTGGCTTGTATCGGGTCCGCGACGACGAATCTCAAGTGGTACGAGAATCGCCCGTAGGCCTGGAGTTTGTACATTTCGCCGCGTGGCGCTAACCAGGACCCCGTGGCGCAGACCATCGTTTTTTGTGGTCTGCGGGCTGAAGCCTGTCCACTAAGCCCGATACCAGATCTGCGCGGACGGCCTGCCGTGGCCGCGCACGCTTTACATGGCCCAGCGCCACAGTGACGCCCCTACCGTATATCCGGCGCCGACCGCCGCGAATAGAACCAGATCGCCCTTCTTCAAGCGACCCGCCTTATAAGCATCATTGGCTGCCAGCCCAATAGTGCCGGCGGTGGTGTTGCCGTAACGATCGACGTTGATCTCCACCTGGTCACGGGAGAGCCCCAGCTTTTCGACCGTGGCTTCAATGATCCGGCGGTTCGCCTGGTGTGGGATCAGCAGGGAAAGGTCCTTACTCGTAAAGCCATTTCGCTCGAGCAGGATCTCGGAGACCTCCTGCATCTTACGTACGGCGTATTTGAAGACCTGCTGGCCTTCCTGGTGGACGTAGTGTTGACGCCGTGCGACGGTTTCCGCACTGGCTGGAAGCCGGCTTCCCCCGGCGGGCATTTTCAGGAACTCTCCGCCGGAACCGTCAATCTCGCCGATGAAATCGATGAAGCCGAGTTCCTGCTCATCGGGTCCACAGGGTTCGATCAACATGGCTCCGGCTCCATCGCCAAATAGAATGCAGGTCGCGCGGTCCTGGTAGTCGATGATGCGTGTCATGGTGTCGGCTCCCACCACCAGAACGCGTTTGTGGAGGCCGGACCGCACCAGGCTCACGCCCGTGAAAAGGCCATAAAGAAAACCCGAGCATGCCGCAATGAGATCGAAGCCCCAGGCCTTCGAGGCGCCGATCTTATGTTGGACCAGGCACGCGGTGCCGGGAAAGAGCATATCCGGCGTGACCGTACAAACGATAATGGCGTCCAGTTCGGACGCATCCAGACCGCGTTGTGCCAGCGCGTCCTTGACGGCTTCCACCGCGAGATCCGACGTCGCCTGTTCCGGCGCGGCCACATGACGCTCGTGGATTCCCGTCCGCGTCACAATCCATTCGTCGTTGGTTTTGACCATCTTTTCGAGGTCGGCATTGGTGAGGACAGCGGTGGGCAAATAACTTCCCAGCGCAGAGATTTTCGGCTTAACGATGTTCATCAGAAGTTGGAGGGCCTGTCCGCCGCTGCAGCGGAACCTCTTGTGCCCCTCTGACTATGTTACATTCGTTCCGAATGCACCCTCCCGGCGGGCCCCTGCAATTTTTATTGGATCTCGGGGTTTCGGAGCCGGATTCAGCGCGCGCGGCTGGGATTGCGGACGTTAAGGCTGCGCCAAAAGAGACTCCGGAGGACGTGTTCCGGCGGGTTTTCCGCATCCTGCGTCCTCGCACGCCGATGCCTGAAGTCGAAATCCGATGGCGAAAGTATGCCAGTACAAACAGTTCGGTACGCCTGGAGCAGGGCAAGCTTTCGTTAAAGATCTCGGACCTGCTGCAATCCAGTCCGCCGGCTGTGATCGAGGCACTCGCGTTTATCCTGCTCGGGAAACTCTATCGGAAACCGGCGTCCAAGGCGCACGTCCACCGGTACAACCTGTATCTGAACCGGCGGGATGTCCGGCGGGACATGCACCTCGCCCGGCAAATCCGAGGACGGAAATTCATCTCCGGACCCAAGGGCCAGGTCTACGATCTCGCAGAGGTTTTCGCCGGTTTGAACCAACTCTATTTCGATGGCATGATGGCCATGCCGGAACTCGGTTGGAGCCGCACCCGCAGCAGACGTTTGCTCGGACACTTCGATCCGTGCCACAACGCCATTATCATCAGCCGGATCTTCGATCGCGAGAGTGTCCCAAAGATCGCGCTCGAATTTGTGATGTACCACGAGATGCTGCACCTGCGATTCCCGACGGAATACCGTGGTGCAAGGCGTTGTATCCACACGCCGGAATTCAAGAAGTCGGAGAAGCAGTTTGCGGATTGGAAAGAGGCTGCCGCATTACTGAAGGAACTCTAAGGACCACCGGCCAAACTGCGGCGTCGCAACTCCGATACCTGGAACAATCCTGGGGATTCACGGGGCCAGGCGAGCCTCGCCCCGTAAGTTCTCAATACCGGTGCCGTCAGACGCTTAAACAGCGCTGCGCTCTACCCAACCGCCTGGACAAAAACCATATCCTGGAGTTGGAGTTGGAGACCCTCCACGGCTTCTACCAGAGACCGGACATCTACCGTTCCGATTCCCATCGCGTGAAAAAGTAGCTTAAACTCAACCGAGATCATAGCCAAGGCGAACATCCACTGACAGCGATACAACACTTTTGCCAGATCCGGACGGTCAAGCTGGGACTCGATCAGCAAATCACGGATCGCGCCTACGATCCGAGCATGATCGGCTCCCAAGTTACGCAGGTAGACCCTAAACAACGACCTTCGCTCTGCACGAAAACGCCGCAATTCGGAACCCCCGGGGAATCCCGCAGCAATGAATTCGCAGTCCGATTCGTCAAGCAACCGAAGCATCGGACGATAGCGCTCTCCCAGACTGTCCTGACTAAGAATTACAGCCGGAACCGACTGGTGGGTCTGGATCTTTGTGAGCACCGTAAACACCATGGCAAATGCCATGAGGAAAAACGCGGCCGTTATTATCATCACTAAAATCATGCGGCTAAATTCTCCTGGTGACTAACACCATGATAGTAACCAAAGAACTCTAAGTTATCAATGGGCATTCATTCTCAACTTGAAAGTGGTTGTCCTCTCGTACCATTTCTATCGGATATACCCACACTAACTGAAGTAGATATCCCTCCCTTTTGTGATCTCCAGTAACTGATCCGCAGCAGCGCCCTAAAACTTTAGAGTTCGAGAAAAATAAATGTGCCTCGTCCGCGAACCTGGCAGTCTGTGGCAGAAGTCTCCCCGGCGCGCGAGAGCAGGCGAAACGGCCTACTCCACAGCGAAGCCCAGACGTTATGGCGATGCCGCCCCTTCCCGGCCTTCCGATCCTCGTAGCCGGTTTGTCCACGGCGGGCGCTGACTGAAGTAGATATCCCTCCTTTTTGTGATCTCAAGTAACTGATCGGCTGCAGCGCCCTAAAACTTTAGAGTTCGAGAAAAATAAACTTGCCTCGTCCGCGAACCTGGCAGCCTGTGGCAGAAGTCTCCCCAGCGCGAGAGCAGGCGAAACGCCTCCTCCACAGGCGAAGCCCAGACGTTATGGCGATGCCGCCGCTTCCCGGCCCTCCGCGCCTCGTAGCCGGTTTGTCCACGGCGGCGCCAAATAATCTGAGTCGACCGGCCGGCGATTCACATCATCCCGGCGCCAGGAGAAAAGGAGATGAGCGGCATGGAAGCAGTGGATTCGCCGGCACATTGCCCCCGTGCCTCGCCACAGAACCGCGAACGATGGACGCGTGCTTCCCTCCTCGTTGCAGGACTTACAGAGTTTGTCCCATGATCGAGATCACGATTCCCTCGGACCCAAAACTCCTCTGCCTCGTACGCGCGATGTTGAGCCAGTTGTGCGATTTGCTCGATTTCCCGTCGAAAGAGCAGCGCAAGATCGTCCTGGCCGTGGACGAAGCCTGCACCAACATCATCAGGCATACCTACCACGGCGATCCGGGCCAGAGCATTCAGATCTCCTGCAACGGCGGCGAAGATTCGCTCGAGATCGTATTGCAGGACTGTGGGCCTCCCATGGATCTCGCACAGACCCGGCCGCGCGATCTGACTGAAATACGCCCCGGCGGGCTGGGCACTCATTTTATACGGAGCGTCATGGACGAAGTGAATTACAAGCACAGAGAAGGCGGGGGCAATATTCTCCGCATGGTTAAACGTCTTCAAAAGAGTTCTGAGGAGGAGTAGACATTGGGCAAACAGTTGATGGATGTACAGACCCGGCGGGCGCAAGACGCCCTGTTAATCGATGTTAAGGGCCAGGTCGACCTTTTCTCCTCGCCCAAACTGCGCGCGGCGATTCTGGCGGCGATCAATACCAAGGATTCGACACGGGTGGCGATCAACATGAACGAGGTGACCTATATGGATAGCTCGGGGGTCGCGTCCCTGGTCGAGGGTCTGCAACTGGCCCGCACCAAAAAATGTCCCTTCGTGATCTTCGGGCTGCAACAGGGGGCCAAAGAAGTGCTCGAACTGGCGCGCCTGGACAAGATCTTCACTATTCGGGCAACCGAAGCGGAGGCATTGGCAGACCAGTAGATGAGCGGCTGCCCTTAAGCAGACATGAACTCCCTATTCGCACTCATCGGCAGGCGGTGCATCCTGGTGGCCGGGTCGGTCGGTGGCATCTCCAACCTGTTCCTGACGTCTACCTACTGGACCTTCGTGGCTCCTTTCCGCGGCAGGGGGATCCGCGGGCGCGCCACACTGCGGCAGATGGTGGTGGTCGGCATCGATGCCATCCCCATCGTTTCCGTCATCTCCTTTTTCATCGGACTCATTATTGCGCTGCAGGGCGCCTATTCCCTGCGAAAGTTCGGCGCGTTGAATTTTGTCGTCGACATGGTCGCGATAACCATCACCCGGGAATTGGGGCCGCTGATGACCGCGATCCTCGTGATCGGCCGCTCCGGCTCCGCATTCGCCGCCGAAATCGGAACCATGAAGGTCGGCGAGGAGGTGGACGCGCTGGAGACAATGGGGCTCAACCCGATCAAGTTCCTGGTGGTCCCCAAGTATCTCGCCATGCTGGTCATGATGCCCTGCCTTACCACGGTAGCGGACCTCTCCGGCGTGCTGGGCGGGGCTCTTTTCGCGATGACCAGCATCGGCTGGAGCCTGTCCAACTACCTGATGAGAACGGTCCAGGCTCTCCAAGCGCGCGACATTGTCACCGGGTTGATCAAGAGCGTCGTGTTTGCCGTGATTATCACCAAGATCGGCTGTTTCGAAGGCTTTAACGTGCAGGGCGGAGCCGAGGGCGTCGGCCGCGCCACCACCTCCTCGGTCGTCAAGTCGATTTTCAGCATCATCGTGGCCGACATGATCTTCACAGCGGTCTTTTATTATGCAGGCGAGTCTTAGTATGGCGACCGCAATGCAGGCTTCAGAAAAACCCGTCGCCATCTCCATCCGGAATCTGGTTACGCGATACGGCGATCGCGTGATCCTGAACGGGGCCACGATGGACATTTACCGCGGCGAGACCTTCGTCATTCTGGGCGGCAGCGGCTGCGGCAAGTCAACTCTCTTGCGGCATATTGTCGGCTTGGCAAGGCCGACCAGCGGCGAGATCTGGATTCAGGGTCAGAACATCACCGAACTCGGCGAAGAGCAATTCAACGAAATCCGCAAAAAGATGGGGATGGCGTTTCAGAACTCGGCGCTGTTCAATTCCATGAGCATAGGAGAAAACGTCGGCTTGCCGCTCCACGAACACACCCAGCTCGAACCTTCCACCATTCAGATCATGACGCGCATCAAGCTCGAACAGGTGGGGCTCTCGGGCTTTGAGAACTTCATGCCCTCCGAGTTGAGCGGCGGGATGAAGAAACGCGCGGGGATTGCTCGCGCTCTGGCGATGGATCCGGAGATCCTGCTGTTCGACGAACCCTCCGCCGGCCTCGATCCGATTGTCGCCGCCGGCCTCGATACCTTGATTCTCAAGCTGAAAGAGGCCTTTCAGATCACCATGATCCTGGTCACCCACGAGATGGCGAGCGCGTTCCTGGTCGCGGACCGCATGGTGATGCTGGACAAGGGCAAGGTCCTCTTCATAGGCACCCCCGATGAAATCCGCGCGTGCGACATCCCGCGCGTGCGTCAGTTCCTGGACCGCGAGCCGGACGGGGAATCGCAGGATACCGAGCAGTACCTGACAAATCTGACCAAATGAGAACGGACTGATTGAGAGCGAGTGATTAACCATGACAAAAAAGGGCGATGAGGTGAAGGTCGGAATGATGGTGATGGCGACGGCGGCCCTGCTGCTCGTCACGTTTTTCCTGATGATGAATTTCAATCCGTTCCAGACGGCGTCGGACGTATACAACGTGCGTCTCAAGTTCGCGGGTGGAATCGAAAGAGACGCGGTGGTGCGCTTCGGTGGGATCAAACGGGGGAAGGTCACGGCGGTTCACCTCACCCCGGAAAGCCCCACCGCGACGGAGATCGTCCTGCAAGTGCAGCCCGGCACGGGTGTAAAAACCGACAGTATCGCGCGCGTCGCGGCGCTGGGCCCGCTCGGCGAAAACTACATCGAAATCAGTCCCGGCCTCGTGAGTTCGCCGGGGCTGAAATCCGGCCAGACCATTCGCTCGGAGGAAACCCCGGAGTTCAGTGAACTCTTTGCCAAGATCGGCGCGATAGCCGACCAGACCCAAAGCCTGATGGCGGATGTGAACAAGCAGATCGATCAGATTGCGGGCAGCGCCAACACTCTGTTGGGGAATCTGAACGAGACCACCGGCCCCCGCAACCAGAAGGCGATCACGGCGGCCCTCGAAGGCGCCAACGGAATGATCGCCAATGCGAACGGCATGATCACCAATGCGAACGGCGTTATTTCTTCGACGTCACCCAAGATTGAAGCCATCGCCTCAAACCTGCAGGTGAGTTCGGAGAAGATCAACAAGCTGACCGCCGACCTCGACGAAGCGACCGGCAGGATGAACAAGCTGCTGGCGAACGTAGATTCCACAGTCGAGGAAAACCGCCCGCAGATGAAAAAGGACGTCGAGGTTCTGGGAGCGACACTCATCGACCTGCGCAAGCTCCTGGTGCAAACCACGGCAATGCTGGATTCGAATCGCAGCGATATCAACGAAACCATGGACGAACTTCGCCGCAGTTCCGAAAATCTGAGCCAGTTGACCGACGGCGTCAAACAGCGGCCGTTCAGCCTGATCCGAATACAGGGACAACCGGACCGGAAAGTGCCGAAATAAGCGTACAACATCACGGAGAGCACGATATGAATCAACAAAAAGTACTTGGATGGTTGCTGGCAGCAGGGGCGCTGGCGGCGGTTTCCTGTTCCATACCCCGGACGCATTATTACCTGCTGGAATATCCCCACACTCCGCCTGCGCCGGCGCCGACTGTCGCCAGCAGTATCGCCGTGCAACGCTTCCAGGCCGAACAGATTTTTGTGGATGACCGGATCGTTTACCGCCAAAGCCCGAACGAGGTCAACCATTATGAGTACGAGCGCTGGGCCGGCCCGCCCGAGGACCTGGTGACCAACTACGTCATTCATCGCTTGAACGATAGCGGGTCCTATGCACAGGTCTCGTCCTACAAAAACGGCCCCCAGTCCGATTTCATCCTGCAAGGCCGGATTCATCACTTCGAAGAGGTCGATCTGGGGAAGGAAGTATCCGCCTCGGTGGACCTGGAACTCGAGTTGGTGAATGGCACCACGAGAGCGACGGTCTGGCGCGACGAGGCCACCTGCTCCAAGCCTCTGACGGCTCACACCGTCAACGGCGTCGCTCAAGGTATTCACGCCTGCCTGGAGGAGACGGCGGCCAAGCTGCTAGGTGAAATGCATACCCAGCTTGAGAAGGCGGGCGCAGTGGCGAAAATCGCGCCGCCATCCGGCCACACCCCGGACTAAGCAATGGGTATCTCCATGCAGAATTCGTTGGTCCCACCTCGCAAAAATCGGCGTACTTCTGAGCCACGACCGTTAGGGAGTGGTTACGCGAACTTTTGCAATTTGGCACTACGTCGAATGGCTACCCGCTAACGGAGAATCTATGACGATCTCAAGACGGCTGATCCTTCTGGCGGCCGTTCCGCTTCTGACGATGATTGCCCTCGGCTTCTTTCTAAAAGTCCAATTGGCGGACATTGAGAAGCGCAGCCGGTTTGTGTCGGAAACGCAGATAGGCAGTCTGGCAGCACTCGGTAACATCTCCCGAACCTTCGTGGAGCTGCGGGTCAGCAGTCGAGGCTATCTGTTGAGGGCCAACCAGGCGGAACGGGACAAGGCCCGGAAGTCATTTCACGATCACAAGACGTATTTCCTCCAACAACTTCGCGCATACGGGGAAGCCCTTATCTCAGACGCCCAGGACCAGCGTCAATTCGACGAGTTCCGCGACTTGAGCGGCGAGTGGATCGCCGGTGCCGAGAAGGTCATGTCGCTGACCGATGCGGGACATCGGGACGAGGCCCTCGCCCTGCTGATGGGCTCGCAGGCGGAACTCGGCTCTCGTAACGGCAAGCTGTCGAACGAATGGATCCGGCACAATGAGGAACTGGCGAATAGCGCTGGCAAGGCTGTCATCGACTCCATCCAGGGAGCGCGTTGGAGGATGCTCGACGCCGTCGCCCTCGCCCTGTTCCTCTCCGGCATTCTCGGATGGTTGACATTCCGCCAGATCGTCAACCCCATTCATGCGCTCCAGACCTCGGTCGAATCCATCGCGCGCGGCGACTACGCGAAGGAAGTGCCTTTCACCAAGGCAGCGGATGAAACCGGTATGCTGGCCCGCTCGATCGACGTCCTCAAAACGGGCGCGGCAGCCATGGACGACCAACGCTGGATCCGGGCCAATACCGCGAACGTCACGACCGAGTTGCAAGGCGCGGACTCTCTCGCCGAGTTCGGGCGGCGATTTATTTCCAGTCTCGCGCCCCTGCTCGGCGGCGGCGTCGCGGGTTTCTATATTTTCGAGAGCAAGCCGGAACGTATCCGGCGAGTTGCCGCCTACGGGCTCGCGGAAGGTGGCGCGGAGGCTGCGTTTGCGCTGGGCCAGGGGTTGGCCGGCCAGTCCGCGCGCGAGCGCAGGCCGGTCACGCTGACCAATCTGCCGCCGGACTACCTCCGGGTCTCCTCGGGGCTGGGCGGAGCCGCGCCCACGCAGGCGGCGGCTTGGCCGTTGATGTCTCAGGACACCTTGCTCGCGGTGGTTGAGTTCGCTTCGTTTCGCGAAACCAGCCTGAGAGAACAGGCTTTGCTCACGGAACTATTTCCCCTGACCGCGATGAGCCTGGAAATCCTTCAGCGCAACCTGCGCACCCGGGAATTGCTCGACCAGACTCAGGAGCAGGCCCGCCAGCTCGAAGAGCACACCGAAGAACTGCTCGCGCAACAGGAGTCGCTCCGGGCCAGCGAGGAACAGTTCCGCACCCTGCTCGAAGCGGCGCCGGACGCCCTCATCATCAGCGACGAAGACGGCCGGATCCAGTTGATCAATGCCCAGACAGAGAGACTGTTCGGCTACCACAGTGACGAACTGGTCGGACAGTCGGTGGATATTCTGCTCCCGGAGCGGCTGCGGGCAACCCATCCGGCGCACCGTCAGCGCTTCCATGCAGCCCCGTCCGTCCGGGCCATTGGAAAGGGCTTGGAATTGTGGGCAGCCCGCAAGGACGGAGCCGAGTTTCCCGTGGAAATCAGCCTCAGTCCGCTGCCGGACGTCGATGGCCGCGGCAAGCTGGTCTGCAGTTCCCTGCGCGACATCACCGAACGTAAGCACCTCGAAATGGAAGTTCGGGCCAGCGAGGAGCGTAACCGCCTGATTCTGGAGTCGGCGGCCGAGGGCATCTTCGGTGTCGATCCGGAAGGCAAAATCACCTTCGTCAATTCGGCAGTTACCGAGATGCTGTACTTCTCCGCGGAAGAGTTGATCGGTCGCGGCTCCCACGCCGTCATCCATCACCACCGCGCCGACGGCAGCCCTTACCCCAGGGAGGAATGTCCCATGTTCGCCGCCTACACCCACGGAAAGGCGAGCCGTATCGACGATGAGTTCCTCTGGCGGAAGGATGGCACGGGCCTGCCGGTGGAATATGGCGCCATGCCGATCTTTAAGGATGGTGCGATCCTGGGCGCGGTCATCAGCTTCACCGACATAGCCGAGCGCAAGCGGGCGCAGGCAGAACTGCTTGCCGCCAAAGAAGTCGCGGAAATGGCGACCAAGGCCAAGTCCGATTTTCTCGCCAACATGAGTCACGAGATCCGTACGCCGATGAACGCGATCATCGGCCTCTCGCATCTCGCCCTGAAAACCGAGCTTTCCGCCAAGCAGCGGGATTATCTGAGCAAGGTCCACAATGCGGGCACGTCGCTGCTGGGCGTCATCAACGATATCCTCGACTTTTCCAAGATCGAGGCCGGGAAGCTGGACATCGAAACCACCGACTTCTCGCTCGACGACGTCATCGCCTCCGTGACCACCGTGACCGGCCAGAAGGCCCACGACAAGGGGCTGGAGTTCCTGGTGGATGTCGCCGACGACATTCCCGCGGCGCTCCGGGGCGATCCGCTGCGCCTGAGCCAGATCATCACCAACCTGGTGAATAATGCCGTGAAGTTCACCGAGCGGGGAGAGGTTCGGGTGAAGGCCGAACTGCTGGAGCGTACCGGCGAAAAGGCCAAGCTCCGGTTCTGCATCAAGGACACCGGCCAGGGTATGACGAAGGAACAGGCGGCCCGCCTGTTCCAGCCTTTCATGCAGGCCGACTCGTCCACCACGCGAAAGCACGGCGGCACCGGGCTGGGCCTGACCATCTGCAAACGGCTGGTCGAGCTGATGGGCGGCCAGGTCTGGCTGGAGAGCGAGCCCGGTGCGGGCAGTTCGTTCCTCTTCACGGTCTGGATGGGTGTCGGCTCCGCCCACGGCCAGAGCCGCGTGGTCCCGGAGAAACTGCGGGATCTGCGGGTGCTGGTAGTGGATGACAACTCGGCGGCTCGGGAAATACTGGCCGACGCGCTCAAGGGCGTTGCCAAACAGGTGGATGTGGTGAGTTCCGGACTCGAGGCCGTGGCCGCCGTGAAACAGTGCGACGGTGACAATCCCTACGAAGTCGTGTTCATGGACTGGCGAATGCCCGGCATGGATGGCGTACAAGCCACCCGGCTGATCAAGGAGGATCTCCAACTCGGCCGTACGCCCGCCGTGATCATGGTAACGGCGTTCGGGCGCGACGAGGTCCGCGAAGAAGCTGACAAAGCCCACGTGGACGGGTTCCTGGTGAAGCCCGTCACCCGCTCGATGTTGGTAGACAGCCTGGTGACCCTGTTTGCACCGGCCGCCCACGACGTTGTACCGGCTTCCGGGGATACCGATGAACACGGTGGCCGGGTGGCCGGTGCCCGCATCCTGTTGACGGAAGACAACGAGATCAACCAGCAGATCGCCGTCGAGTTGCTCGAAGGCGCGGGTGCTCAGGTGCAGATCGCCAACAACGGCCAGGAAGCCGTCGAGAAGGTGGCCCAGTCGGTCTTCGACGTAGTGCTTATGGACCTGCAAATGCCCGTAATGGACGGCTTCCAGGCGACCGCCAAAATCCGCTCCGATCCGCGCTTCGCCAGACTGCCGATCATTGCCATGACCGCCCATGCCACGGTAGAGGAGCGTCAAAAGTGCCTGAACGCGGGTATGGACGACCACATCTCCAAGCCTATCGATCCCGTGACCATGTTCGAGACGATCGGGAAGCACTATCGTCCCGCGCCCGCCGGGAAGCAAGAAGCTCCCAAGCCCGCATCGACAAAGCCGCAGCCGTCCGTTCCGTCCCCTGAGGTGCTGTCGGATTTGCCGGGCATTGATGTCGCCTTGGGCCTGAAACGCGTGGCCGGGAATCGCAAGCTCTACCTCAAGCTCCTGCGGGATTTCCACCGGGACTATCCGGCTGCGGTCGGGACCATCGAGGAAGCCATCGCGGGGAAGCGCGACGAGGAAGCCCTGCGCCTGTCCCATACCCTGAAGGGGGTCTCGGGAAGTCTCGGGGCCATGGACCTGTTCGCTGCCGCGGAGGAGGTCGAGTCCGCGCTCAAGGCGGGCGATCCGGAGAAAGCAGTAGCCAGTCTGCCGAGGGTCGCGGAACTGCTGGGAATCGTCATCTCGGGCCTCGCAGGACTCGCGGAAACTGCGGAAAAGGCTCCGGTCGCCAGCCCAAAGGAAGACGTGAATCGCGAGGCCCTGGGTGCGGAAATGGCGACACTGGCGGACATGCTTCGCAAGAACAACCCGGAGGCGGAGGTCGTGCTGGAGAAGGTTACGTCACTTTGCCGGGGTCAGTGGTCCGTGAGCACCCGGAAAATCGGCGCGGCGGTTGACTTGTTCGACTTCAAGGCCGCGACCAAAGCCCTGGAGGAGTTGGCTGACGAAGCCAACGTCGCCCTGTCACATGTGTAGGAAATGGGATATTCACTTGACTCAGCTCAGGAAAGTTGGCAGCACTTCGTGGGGCGGGCGCCCCCGCCCGCTCGGAGGCCCCCGCCTCCGCTTCCAGGAGCCGGACGAGGCGTCCGGCGCGGTCCAGGGGGACCGCCCCACCAACCAGTCGCCATATCGTTACCTGAGTCAAGTAGATACCCATGTGTAGGAATTTGCGCGAGGTGAAACCATGAACGAACAGTCGAGAATCCTGATTGTGGACGACACTCCGGTGAACATCAAGGTTCTCCATAACCTGCTCCGCGAGGACTATGCTCTCAGCGTGGCAACCAGCGGCGCGGGGGCCCTCGAGATCGCCTTCTCGGATAACCGTCCGGACCTGGTGTTACTGGACGTCATGATGCCGGAGATGGACGGCCACGAAGTATGCCGGCGGCTCAAGGCCGACTCGCGGACGAAAGACGTGCCGATCATCTTTGTGACGGCCATGAGCGAGGTGGAGGACGAAACCAAGGGCTTCGCGTTGGGGGCCGTGGACTACATCACCAAGCCCATCCGGCCGCCCATCGTGGAAGCCCGCGTGGCGACCCACCTGGAACTCGCCCGTACGCGCCAGGCGTTGGCCCAGCAGAACGCGTCCATGCGCGGGGACCTTGCCTTGGCGGCCAAGGTACAGGAGAGCCTGCTGCCGAAGACCCTGCCGATGTTCCCCGGAATCGAATTGGCTGGCTGGATGCACCCGTCGGACGCCGTCGGCGGAGACTATCTGGACTTCCTGACCAACGCGGAATTCGGCGGACGCGGTCTCGGTGTGGTAGTCGGCGACATCTCGGGCCACGGACCGGCCTCGGCCCTGCTGATGACCGCCGCGCGCGCCATTCTGCGGATCCGGGCATCTCAGCCGGGGAGTCTGGCGGAGGTCATCGGCGACCTGAACCGGCGTCTCGCAGCGGACGTCACGGGTACCGGTCGGTTCATGACGTTCTTCCTCGCCCAGGTGAATGACGGCGTTTTGACCTGGGTGCGCGCAGGCCATGAACCCGGCCTGCTCCTCGACCCCTGCACCGGCGACATTACCGAACTGTTTGGCGACGGAATGGTGCTGGGCATTATGCCGGACGAAGAGTTTGAGGAACTGTCGCTCCCGTTTTCGAAACCGGGCAGCGTTCTGGTCGTGACTACGGACGGCATTACCGAGGCGATGGGAGGCGATGACGATATGTTCGGTCGGGATCGCTTGAAGGAAAGCCTCCTGAAGCACGCCGGGTGTCCAGCCCAGGGGATTCTCCAGGGCATACTGGCCGACGTGGCAGACTTCTGTGGCGACACCAAGCAGAATGACGACGTGACCCTGGCAATCGTAAAACGTACCTGACCTTCCACCGTGGGGCAGACCATCGTCGTTTGTGGTCTGCCCGGCGGCGAAGCAGCCGTCCGGCTGCCAAGCAGCCGTGTTCTATCTATCTCGCCAGCAACTTAACCAGACGATACAGGAACTCTTCGCCTTCGTAGTATTCCTTAACTCCGACGCGCTCGTCCTTCCCGTGCTCCCGGCTGTCATCCACATCCGAGAAGATGCCCGAAACGCCATACGTCGGGATACCCGCGCGGCGCAGGTACAGGGCATCGGTAGCACCCGTGCTCATCAGTGGGACCACCGGCACTCCGGGCCACATGCTCCCCGTCACCTTCTCAATGGCGCCGAAGATCTCCGGCGTCACCGGTGAGGGCGGCGAGGCTTTGGCCGGCTCGATCTCCGTAATCTGCATCTCGGGATCATTCACCACCCGCTGGATCATCTCTTTGATCGTGCCCGCATCGTCTTCCGGCAGCAGCCGGCAATTCACCACTGCGCGCGCCGACTGGGGTAACGCGTTCTCCGCATGACCCGCCTGCATTTGTGTAGCCACGCAAGTTGTCCGCATCAGGGCATTCAGGTAGGGCGCATCAGCCAGTCGCCGGACGACCTCCGGGGCAGCGGAACCTGCGGCCATAGCCTTCATGTCGGCGGCCAGTTCGCCTTCCACCGTATTCGCCGTGCGTGCGAAAAACTCCCGGGTGATCGCATTCAGGCGCACCGGAAACTCGAACTGTGACAACCGGATGAGTCCCTTCGCCAGTTGGTAGATCGCATTATCCTTCCGTGGCTGTGAACTGTGTCCCCCGCGGTTGCGCACCTCGAGCGCGAAGCTCACGTACACCTTTTCCGCCGCCTGAACCCCGTTCACTAGCCGCTTGCCATTCTTCAACTGTCCTTCGCCGCCCTCATTCAGACCAAAGCCCGCATCGATCAGGCTCCGATGGTTGGTCACCAGCCAGTCGACACCGTTGTCCTTGCCACTCTCCTCGCCGGCCGTCAGCGCCATGATCAGGTCGCGTCGCGGGTGAAATCCCTCTTTCTTCAATCGGATCAGCGTCGCCACCCAGATCGCGGCCATCGATTTGTCGTCGCTGGAGCCCCGGCCGTAAAAGTATCCGCCGCGTTCCAGAAGCTGGAATGGCGGGACCGACCAGTCCTCCGGCCGGGCTTCCACGACGTCCAGGTGCGCCAACAACAGAATCGGTTTCAGTTCGCCCGTGCCGCGAAGCCGTGCGACGAGGTTGCCATGCTTCGGCGCCTCCGCCGGTGTCAGTAGCTGAACATCCTCCGGCGCCCACCCGGCGGCCTTCAGCCGTGCGCTCATAGCCTCCGCGGCAAGGGTAGTCGAACCGGCGGAGTCGGTCGTATTGATCCCGACCAGTTCCTCCAGGATCCCGCGCGCCAAAACCTGGGCTTCCAAGGGGGGTAGCACGTCCGCCAGGACATTCCCAGTCGAGAGGCATACCCATCCCCAAGCGATGGAGGCCACCAGACGAGCCGTCCGTACCCAAGGACCCATGCCGAATTGTCGCACGCGGCCGTCCGGGAGGTGGGGCAGACGGTTTCGCCTGCCGATCGCCCCAGCCCGATTGACACCGGACGGTGCCCCATAATGGTGGTTGTGTTCGACTGGCTCTTCTCCGAACCGCTTCCCGTTGGAACCGAAGCGCCCGACTTCACCGCCGGCGATCAAAACGGCGAAGCGGTCACGCTCTCGCGCCTGCGCGGTCACAACGTGGTGCTGATCTTCTATCCTGGCGACGACACCGCGGTTTGCACCAAACAGCTTTGCGAATTCCGCGACCGCTGGGCCGCAGTCCGGGAGCACAACACCCTGGTTTTCGGCGTGAACCCCGCGGGCGCGCAAAGCCACCAGAAGTTTCGCCGCAAATACACCCTCCCTTTCCCTATCCTGGTGGATGAGGGGAGACGTATCGCGGGTCTCTATCGCTGCAGCGGTTTGATCATCCGGAGGACCGTCTATCTGATCGGACCTGACGGGTTAATTCGCTGCAGCCAGCGCGGAAAGCCTCAGGTCGAAGACGTTCTCGCCGCCGCAGTTGTTAAGTAGATGTAAAAGTCGCGGGCTGGGACGTAAATCAATGTAAAGTGATCTTGCCCCGCGAAACGCACACGTGGGACCCTCGTCTTTGCTCATATGACTACCGGGGCTACTTTAGATCTCGATACGCATCTGATGCTGCTGGTGCAGCGCGATGATTCTGCGAGCTTTGGCCTTCTGCTGCAGAAGCATCGCAATGTCGTGGTTCAATACCTTTCGCGCATGGTCCAGAATCACGCGGTTGCCGAGGAACTGGCACAGGACGTTTTCGTGCGCGTGTACCGCTCGCGTCACGCCTACGAACCCTCCGCGAAATTCACGACCTGGCTATTCCGCATCACCACCAACGTTGCACTCAATCATTTTCGCGACCAGCGCCATAACAACCAGAACATCAGTCTCGATGCTCCCACCCCGAGCGGCAGAAAGTTTGAAGCGCCGGATGGCAGGCGCTCGGTCGAACAGCGGCTGGTGACCGAAGCTACCGCCCGGGAAATCCGCGAAGCGATCGCATGCCTGCCGGAGAAGCAGCGTGCTGCAGTCCTCATGCACAAGTACCAGGATATGGATTACAACCAGATCGCCGGCGTACTGGGCATGTCGCGTTCAGCCGTCAAAGCCCTCATGTTCCGATCCTACGAACGTTTGCGCGCCTCCCTGGCGCATCTGGATTCCAACGGTCACCGGACGGTAAGCAGTTGTCAGTTATCAGCTGTCAGTTGTCAGTCGATGACCGCGGGGCGGACCGCGGTCCAATGCGCCTGAAAACTGACGGCTGACATGCCTTCCGCGCTAGAATGGTAGGCCGTGGCCATCAAAATCGTCCTGACCAGTCTTTGTTTTGCGGTTTCCATCTTCGCCGCTGATCCGGAACTCTCCCCAGTAGCAAAAATCTTCGATTCGCAACTGAGCAGCCTGGAACGTGAGGTCGTCTCGCTCGCCGAGGCCATGCCGGCGGAGCAATACAGCTTTGCCCCCAAAGAGGGCGAGTTCAAAGGTGTGCGCACTTTCGCACAGCAGGCCTCCCATATCGCCAGCGTAAACTTCGAGGTCGCGGCGGCCGTTCTCGGTGAGGCGAACCCGGTGGAAATGGGCGCCAACGAAAACGGACCGGCCGGCCTCAAGTCCAAAGAAGACGTCGTGGCGTATCTGAAGAAATCGTTCACCTACACCCACCGGGCCATGCGGATGCTCACGCAGGAGAACCTGATGGAGCCGGTGCACAACGCCTTCGGCAAGGGCATGACTCCGCGACTCTCGATGGCCGGCGTTCCCCAGTGGCATAGTTTCGATCATTACGGACAGATGGTGGTCTACGCGCGGATGTGCGGGATCGTGCCGCCGGCCAGCCGTCCGCGCAATTAAACCATGGCAGCCCTCGGACTGATCGAATACGCCGATGCGCCGCCGGAAGTCCGGGCCGTTTATGACGACATCATGACGACGCGGCAGACCGACTGGATCAACAACTTCTGGAAGGCGCTGGCCCACGACCCGGCAACGCTGAAGCGGACCTGGGAGAGCATCAAACAGACCATGTCTCCGGGCGCGCTCGATCCGCTGGTGAAGGAGATGATTTACGTGGCGGTCAGCGCCACCAATCAGTGTCCCTACTGCATTGCATCGCACACCGCTTCGGCCCGTAAAGCGGGCATGACCGATGCCATGTTTGCCGAGCTGATGGCAGTGGTAGGGATGGCCAACGAAACCAATCGCCTGGCCAGTGGCTATCGCGTGGAAATCGACGACAACTTCCTCTGAAATTGTGGGACGGTCAATCCTGGCACCGAGCCAAGGCCGGCTCTCTTTGCTCCACAATTGTGGGGCGGACGCCCCCGTCCGCAAGCGACCCCCAGGTCGCCAGAACCTCGCCAGTTTCAGACTCCTTTGGAGCGCGCCGTCGCGGCGTGCTCGTGCGGCTGAAAGGCCGGCCCCAGCCAATCGTGTCCGCGCCCCACGGTTACCAGACAGTAGTGAGCAAAGCGACCCTCATGCCGTAGCCGCAAAGGCAGCCAATTCCTGCCGGCGTGCTCCGATCCGCCATACCGGACAGGCGTTAGCCGCCGCGACGATAGCCTCTCCATGGCCCGCCACCACCAGTAAGCCCGCATCGAGGCGCCGCAATGCGCGGTTGATGACCCAATCCACCCGCCCGGCCTCGACGTGAACCCTCGCAGCGGGCGCGAATTTCTCCCCCAGTTCGCCGACTCGCATCCGCGCGATACGAACCTCCTGCTCCACCACATCGGCGTCCCAC
Source organism: Terriglobia bacterium (assembly GCA_963747535.1). Lineage (GTDB taxonomy): Bacteria > Acidobacteriota > Terriglobia > Bryobacterales > Bryobacteraceae > CAVVFX01. The sequence continues at coordinate 291,800 of CAVVFX010000017.1, read as the reverse complement.
CACAACAACATCGGCGAGTCCGGGACCACGGCATGAATAATCGTCAGGTCCGCGTCGAATTCCGCCGCGAGTTCGCCCGCCCGGCTCACCACGGCCTCATCGGCTCCGTCGAGCCCTACCGCACAGCAGATGTGGCGCGTGCACTCTACTGACCCGGTCATCCAGTCCATCCAGACAGCGCAAGGCGCACCCTTTAAAACCTCTTCAGCCACGCGGCCCACCGCACCGCGGCGAAAGCTCTCCGGTCCACCGGCCGGCATCACGATCAGATCCACCGCCCGGTTCCTGGCATAGTCTAGAATGCAATCCGCCGGCTGGCCTCGTTCTACGCGCCGCGTGACACGCGCAAACTCGAACTCCTTGCGTGCCAGAAACTCCATCTGCGCCATGGAGCGGGCCACGTCCATGCCTCGCGAAGAGCGCGACGTTGCCTCAATTACATGCAGCATGACCAGTTCGATACCGGGCCGGTCGAACATTTTGCGCACGCCTGCAGTCAGCGCCTGGTAGTCCAGAGAAAGATCTATGGGGAATAATACACACTGAATTACGGACATTCATTCCTCTACAGGGAGTTCAGGTTTTCTAATTGCCCGCGGGTACGCAACCGCGCCGCCTATCTTCATGACAAATCAATTAAGCGTCTTTCTTGTCGGTACACTAAGCTATATAACATAAAAAATCAGTGAAGTGTCCGATAATTTCTATATTTGTAACGATTAAGACGAAAACTTCTGCCCTGGTACTATTCGGGAAGCATGGACGCACGCCGTTCTATCATGAACGCATGCGCCTCGCCGCTTTCGTCCTCCTGCTCGCGCTGCCGGCTCCCGGCGCTCCCGGGATTCTTCTCAATGCCGCGGACCTCGACCGCATCCGCTTGACCATTGCGTCCGAGTCCTGGGCCAAAGCCATCGCCGCCGATCTCGTCCGCTCCGCCGAAGAATGGCCCGCCCAACATGTGCGCGAATACGGCTTGGCGAAATGGGAGCTGCCGCGGGAAGGCGCGGGCTGGTCGCACGACTACGTCTGTCCGGTGCACGGCGTTCGCCTCCGTCAGGACGCCGGCAAAAATATCTGCCCGGTCGACGGCAAGGATTATCATGGCTGGCCCGTCGACAACGTCGTCTACATGCAGCGTAACGACGATAATGCGCAGGCGGCTCGCGACCTCGGCCTGGCCTTTCAACTGACTAAGAAGCCCGAATATGCTGAAAAGGCCCGGCGCATTTTCAGCGCATATGCGGATATTTATCTGAAGCTGCCGGTCCACGACAATCAGAACCGGCCGAATACCAAAACCGGCGCCCGGGTGATGTCGCAGACGCTCTCCGAAGCCAAATGGCTTACCCCGCTCGTCTTCGGCTACGACCTGGTACGCGACGCCATGCCGGCTGCGGAACGGGAGCGCTTCGAGTCCCAGGTCCTCCGGCCTGCCGCGGAAGTCATTGAGCGCAACGACGCGGGCAAGAGCAACTGGCAATCCTGGCACAATGCGGCGCTGCTTGCCGTCGGCCTGGTCACCGGAGATCGGGCGCTCGTGCACCTGGCCGTCGATGGACCCGGCGGTTTCGATTTCCAGTTGCGCGAGAGCATTACGCCCGACGGCCCGTGGTTCGAAGGCTCGTGGGGATACCACTTCTTCGCGCTCGATCCGCTGCTGCTCACGGTGGAGATGACGCGCCATAATAATATCCCTGTGGCGCGGGAGGCTGCTCTCAAGAGGATGTTCGACGCGCCGATATTCTGCGTCTTCCCGGATGGCACGCTGCCCAACTTCAACGATAGCGGCCTGACCAGGCTTACCAACGAAGCGCGCTGGTACGAGGTCGGGTACCAGTTGTTCCACGATCCGCGGTATCTCTTTGTGATGCGCGGCCAGCCTCGCCCGTTGGAAGCGCTGCTCTGGGGCGCTCCCTCGTTACCCCCCGCGGCGCCGGTCGAACTGTCGAGTGAACTGCTGCCTGATGCCGGCGTCGCCACCCTGCGAGTCAAGGGCAGCGATCACACGGTCGCAGTGAAGTTCGGGCCGCACGGCGGAGGTCATGGACACTTCGACAAACTGACTTTCATCAGCTACGCCAACGGCGCACATCTGGCCGCCGATCCGGGCACGCAGGCGTATGGCGCCAAATCCCACACCACCTGGGACAAGATGACCGTCGCGCACAACACGGTCGCAGTCGACGGCCAGACCCAGGCGCAGTCCACCGGCAAGCTGCTCGAATGGAATCCTGGCCCCGAGGCTACTCAGATTCGCCTGTCCGCGGGTCCGGTGTATCCGAATGTCGAAATCGAGCGAACCCTGGTCGAAACCGCGAACTATCTGCTCGATATTGTCGACGCGCGCTCAACCGACGGCGCAACTCACAAATTCGATTGGTTCTATCACAACTTCGGCTCCCTCACGACGCCGCTACCGCTGCTACCTTTCGCCGCACTGCCACCCGGGAACGGCTATCAGCACCTGACGCAATCGAGGTCAGCCGTCACCGGCGATCCGTGGCAGGCTTCATTTGCGCAACCCGGCTCGAACCTCCGCCTCCAGATGCTCGGCACTGCGGACACCCGCATCGTCACGGGACAAGGACTGGGTCCCGACCTGCGCGTCCCCGTGCCCTTCGCGATGGTCCGCCGGGAAGGCAAGTCGGCCCGCTTCGCAGCCCTGTATGTTCCCTATCGCGATGCCATCCCGGTGAAATCCTTCCGGTCCCTTAGCGACAAGGAGTACGAGGTCGACACATCCGCTACGCGGGACCAAATATCGGTAGCCGCAGGCGCGTTCAAAATCAGCCACTGACCATATTTTCTTGTTCCTATTCGTGTTCATTCGTGTTCATTCGTGGCTATTTTGTTTTCCGACGATTTTGCGGAGAGCAGCCTCAATCTCGCCGGGATCCGCTTCACCAATAAAGCTGGCTATGCGTCCACCCGACCGGTCATAGAGAAACAGCGCCGGCAGCGCACCGCTCCACTGCTTGTCGACGGAGTCGATAAAGGTCTGGTCGTCGCCCGATCGCTTAATATAATAAGGCTGAGTGACCCGATCGCGTTCGAGTAGCGCAGCCGCATCTGCTTCCTGCTCGGGCTCATCGGCGGAGACGGTCACCAGTTCGAACCGGTCGCGCTCGAATCTCTTCGCGAGCGCCACCAATTTCGGGAGCTCCTCGCGGCAAGGATCGCACCAGGTCGCCCAGAAATCCACCAGGACCACCTTGCCATGCCGCGCCGCGATCATGTGCGCATAACCCGCCTGGTCGAGAGGGTTCAAGCTCCCAGCCGGCAGAATCGCGGCCAGCAGAAACGCCGCGAGACCCTTAATCGGTGGGCCGGCGATGGCGCGCACGTTTCACCGAACATCCGAAAGCCTTGGTCTCGGCGACACTCACCGGCTTGCCGGCCAGGACTTCATCCAGCGCGGACCGCAATCCTTGCTTCCGGATCCGGGCCGCATTCTGCGCATCGTCGATGGCTCCGTGATAGCGGATCACCCCCTGCTTGTCGATGACGAAAGTCTCCGGTGTGACCTGGGCGTTGAAAAGATCGGCCACATTACCGGAGTCCTGGTAAACCGGGAAGGTGAAGCCAACCTGTTGTGCGTGCTCTTTCACTTCCTGCGTGGGCTCGTTGACGTTGGCATTCACGAAGAGAAACTTGACTCCCTTTTGAGAGTAGTCCTTGTAGAGCGCCTCCATGCGTTGGTTGTAAGCGTTGGAGACCGGGCAGCGGACCGCGATAAATAGGATCACCGTCGTGTCGCCTTTGAGCGAAGTAAACGAGTGGGACGCTCCCTGCAGATCAACCAGTTGAAAATCGGAGACCGGCGATCCGAGGTGGAACTCCTGCCCCTGCATGGTAAACGTTGCGGGAAGCAACGCTGCCAGAGCGAAAGCGAGCTTCATATTACTTCCATCCTATTTCTTCTGCTGGTCCACTTTCAGATTCATCGTAGCCGCCTTACGGGAATCGAAGGTGCTGAGAGTTTTTGTCGGGCTGACCATACCGTGATTTTCGGCGTGAAGTCTGTAGTCCACGTCCGTGCTCAGATCGCTGAAATAGTAGTTGCCCTTTTCTTTGGTTATAAACGAGCGGATCTGCAGCGTCTTCATGTTCTCGATCTGCACAATCGCACCCGAGATGGGATTATCCGCCTCATCCGTCACAATTCCCTGCACCGTCCGGATATTGCTGTCCTGGTCCTTCTTCTTCCCGAATTGGGCCAGCGCAACGCTTGACAGTAACAGGCCGCCAACCATCGCCAGGGCGAGCGCGCGTTCAAATAATGCCACTAAAACTCCTCCTCTTCATTTTCCTCTTCGTCTCCATCGACTTCAACTTCCAGGTCTTCGTCGTCGTCGTCAAAAATTTCGTCTTCGTCGTCTTCGATGGCGTCGGCTGGAGACAACTCCAACGGGGTCTTGCCCAACACTCTCAAATCCGCGCCGCATTCGTCGCAGCCCAAACTTTCGCCTTCATCTACTTCGTCCTCGTCGATATCCAGATCGGCGTCGCATATAGGACAGGTCAACATTCGCGCAGGCTCCTTGTACCGTTATAGCAACCGGCAACTCTACGCCTTGGCTGCGGCCATGCGCCGCCTGGTGGTCGGGGGCACCATGCCCTTGAGCCGCATCAACATGAAGAGTTGCGCCCGGTGCGTGAGTTCGTGTTCTTTGACGAACTGAAGCATCTCGAGGCGCGTCAGGCGAACTCCGTCGAAACGCGTGATCTCCTGCGTGAAGAACTCTTCGGGTTGGCTCGCCAGTTGCGCGGTTCGCTCCTCGAGCGCCTTCTCCAGAGCCTGCGCCAACTCCTCCGGCTTGGCATCTTCGGCTTGGGTGTACACGTAGGACTTCATCTTCTCCCGGAAATCCGGGGCTTGCAGATTGTCGACGCCGGCCATCAGGATGCCAGGGAAGGCATGCCCCGCATTCAGAATGTGACGGGCGATGGTGCGGAAAGAATCGACGCCGTCGATGGGCTTTTCATCGAAACTATCGGCCGGGAACTCACGGACCGCGCCGGCAACATCCTTGCGCGCGGTCTTCCAGGAATCTAGAAAAAACTGAACTCGTACCATGAGATTCATTGTAACCGTAGGGTAGACCATCGTTTTTCGTGGTCTGCCCGTCTGCGCAGCAGACGCACCGCCCGTGGGGCAGACCATCGTTTTTCGTGGTCTGCCCGGCGCAGCAGACGCACCGCCTGTGGGGCAGACCATCGTTTTTTGTGGTCTGGCCGGCGCAGTCGCGGAAAAACGCCGCCGGATTGAGGCGCCTGCAGCGGCAAGGTATGCTGGAGAAGCTGTCCACGTGTCTCGCTCTTATATAACCGTCGTCAGCGGGATGCCTCGCTCCGGCACCTCGCTCATGATGCGGATGCTCGCAGTTGGCGGCCTCCCGGTGTTGAGCGACGAACGCCGTCCCGCCGATCAGCACAACCCACACGGCTATTTCGAGCACGAACGTGTTCGCGCGCTGGCACGGGATTCATCGTGGCTCGAAGAGGCTCGCGGCAAAGCGATCAAGATCATTTACCGGTTGTTGCCCCACCTGCCGCTGCATCTCGACTATCGCATCCTCTTTATGGAACGCGATCTCGAAGAAGTCTTCGACTCGCAACAGGATATGCTTCTTGCGGCGGACAATCCGGCCGCCGGACAGGAACGCGAGAGCATGATCCGAGCGCTAGCCGCTGATCTGGAGACCGCGAAACATTGGCTCACTCGCCAGACTGGCATTCGCCACTTGCCGGTACCTTATAAGGAATTGATAGCGAACCCCAACGCCTGGGCCAATCGCATCGCGCAGTTCCTGGACGGCGGACTGAATGAACCCGCCATGGCCGCGGTCGTCGACCCCTCCCTCTACCGCCACCGAAAATCCTAGTCATTCGTGGGGCAGACCATCGCATTTTGGTCTGTCCGGCTGCGTAGCGGCTGCTCGACAGATTCGGGTCCTACAGTCCGAAATCCCACACCCTCTGGACCGTTTTATTCAACATCCAGTGCTTGTCATCGTCGTTGAGAAAACTCATCTGGTCGCGAACCATACTGAGTGTCTGCGCGTAGCTGCATTTCGCCAGACAGATGGGCCAGTCGGTCCCCCACATCAGCCGCTGCGGTCCCAAGTGATCGTGGAGCTGCTTCACCAGCGTCTGCGAATCTTTGTACGGAAACTCTTCTTTCGAGAGCGACCAGGTATGCGACACCTTCACGAATACTTTCGGATACTTTTCCAGCGAGAGAAGCTTGGCGACCTGCCCGGGATCGTTCGGTGGAGTGTCGGCCATGTGGTCGATCACCACTGTCAGATCGGGATACCTGGCGATGAGCTTCTCCACGTCCGGTATGCGTGCGACCGGCGCCAGGACCGTCATTGGCACTTTCAATTCATCGCACCGCTTCCACAGCGGCGGCATCAGCGGGCCCGTAATCCAGTTGCCGTTCTCCCCCGCGCCAGGACTGATACGGACTCCGTGGAATCCCGGCTTCGACATCAACTCCGACAGATGATCCGGCGCTGCGGGATCTTCCGGATTCACCCGCGCGACGCCCTTGAAATACTGCGGATACTGTTTGAGCACATCCGTGAGATAGCTGTTGTCCCACTTGAAATGGATTACCTGGATGATTACGGTCCGCGCGACACCGTTGGCCTTCATCAGTTCCAGCAGCATCTCCGGAGTGTGGTCCTCGGGCGGCACATGAGCGCCGGCCGCGAACGGATATTTGGGATCATGTTTCCAGACATGAACGTGCGGATCAATGATGGCGTATTTCATCGGAGCCTTTTGAGCGGAAGCCGCGGCCGGTACCAGCGCTGCCAGTCCGGCGCCAAACTCTCGGCGTGTCATGATCGGACATTATCCCACCCTTTGGCTCATCCATGCTCGGGAAGCGGGTAGAATACCTTTTGGCAGCAACCCTCCCACCTCGCACCGGCATCCGCAGCGCCCCAATTCCCTGGCTCCGCTGGGCAACTGTTCTCGTTCCCGGACTGCTCCTTTATTTCGTCCCGATTACCGGCCTCGACGCTCAGCAGTCGCATCTCCTCGCTATTTTCGTCGCCAGTATCATCGCGCTGGTCGCTCAGCCGGTTCCCATGGGCGTCACCCTCGTGGTGGCCATGACCCTCCTCGCGCTCACTCGGACCCTGACCCCGGTGCGCGTTCTTTCCGGCTTCGGCAACGTCACGATCTGGCTGATCTTCACGGCGTTTCTGTTCGCGCGGGCAGTCACCGCGACCGGCTTCGGCACCCGGGTCGGCTACCTCTTCATCAAACGCTTTGCCCGCTCGCCCCTGACGCTGGGATATTCCATCGCGGGCGCCGATCTCGTGCTGGCCCCGTTTATTCCTTCCGATACGGCGCGCGGCGGAGGGATTGTTTATCCGATTGCGCGCAGCGTTGCTGCGGACTTCGGCTCCGAACCCGGTCCCACCGCCGGCCGTATGGGCACCTATCTCATGCTGGTGGCGTTCCACACCACTTACACCGCTTCCGGGATCTTCCTCACCGGCATGGCGGCCAATCCGTTGATCGCGGATTTCGCCAGAAAGCTGGGCGGTGTAGACCTCACCTGGATGACCTGGTTCAAGGGCTCCTGCGTACCCGGCTTTCTCTCTCTGATGATCGTCCCCTGGCTGCTCCTTCACCTCTTCAGACCCGAGATACAGGACACCGCTCCGGCGCGCGAGCTGGCTCGTCGCGAGCTGGAGCGGCTCGGCCCTTTATCACGGGACGAGAAATGGCTCATTGTAATCATGCTGGGTGTCATGGCCGGTTGGGTTACGTCGACCTGGCATGGCATCCCCAATACCTTCGTGGCGCTGGCGGGACTTTCCGCCGTACTGCTCGTCCGCGTCTTGACCTGGGACGATCTGCTCTCCGAAAAAAGAGCCTGGGACGCGCTGATCTGGTTCGCGCCCCTTCTCATGATGGCCGACGCGTTGACCGAAACCGGAGTGATCAAATTCCTCTCTGCACACGTCTTCGCGTTGTTGCACGGGTGGTCGTGGCCGGTTGCACTGATCGCGCTGGTCGTAGCGTATCTATACGCGCACTACACGTTCGCCAGCATGACCGCGCATATTACCGCTCTCTACCCCGGCTTCTTTGCCGCCGCGCTGGCAGCCGGCGCTCCTCCGCTGGTCTCCGCGCTGGCTCTCGCCTATTTCTCCAACTTGAACGCCGGAATCACCCACTACGGCACCGGCTCAGCGCCCGTCTACTACGGGTCTGGTTACATACGCCAGGTGGAGTGGTGGAAAATCGGTTTTATCATCTCCGTTCTGAACCTCGTGATCTGGCTGGGCGTCGGAATGTGGTGGTGGAAACTCATCGGCATCTGGTAGTGTTCTCTTCGGCACGGCGCCCGGCTTGTCCACGGCCCCGCTGGATCACCATCTGCTGGGAATATCTGTATGACCAAACTTTTCGGAAGCGTGGCGCTGATGATTGTAGTAGCGGGCGTCTTGATCAACATGAAAGACGTTGCCCGGTACATCCGTATCAGTACCATGTAAAACTGTAATACCCCCCTGCCTTTCGACCTGTCCTAAACTGGGGACTGATGCAGACCGGTCCCCGGATCGCACTCGTCGGAATGCTCGTCAGCGCCGGTTTGGCCGTGATGAAGATCATCGTCGGACACATCGCTCACTCCATGTCTGTGTTGTCGGACGGCTTTGAGTCGGCGGCAGATGTGCTTGCCGCCGGTACCATTCTGCTGGCTCTTACGCTGGCCGCTAAACCCGCCGATTCTGATCATCCCTACGGACACGGGCGGATCGAGACGCTGGCGGGACTTTTTCTCGGCTTTATATTACTCTTTGCCGGAATCGCGATCTCGTTTCATTCCATTGCCGGCACTGCCGATGTGACTGTCCCTCCCGCCACCTACGCGATCGTACCCCTCATCATTTCCATTTGCGCCAAGCTCTGGATGATGCGCTACAAGTATTCGACCGCGCGGCGTATCCTGAGCGCGGCCCTGATGGCGGACGCCGCCAACGATGGCATCGACGCCCTATCGGGTTTAACCGCGCTCATCGCCGTCAGCCTGACCCTCTACAATCCCGCCCGGTTCCCCCATGCGGATCACTACGGCGCGTTCGTGATTGGGATCATTGTCATGTTCACCGGTATCCGCGTAGTGCGGGAAACGGGGATGCAACTGATGGACACCATGCCGGACCCGGCGCTGATGCGGCGCATCCGCGACGTTGCCGCCTCCGTAGCTGGAGTCGATGGCGTGGAGAAATGCTTCGCCCGTAAAACCGGCCTGAAATACCACGTCGATCTGCATCTCGAAGTGAATCCTGAGATGACCGTGCGGGCATCGCATGACATCGCCCAGGCCGTCCGCGAACGGATTCGCGGCGAGCTCCCGTGGGTGGCCGATGTTCTCGTGCATGTCGAACCCGCGCCGCAAATGGAGCGCGTCCGCTAGCCGCTTTTCAAGCGGCTCCTGGAGTTTGGCCATTTCAGCCAAACCGTGGCGCAGACCATCGTCTTCCGTGGTCTGCGGCCCGCGTAGCAGCCTCTTGAGTTTGTACATTTTCGCCGCCGTGTCACAACCGGGGCTCCGTGGCGCAGACCATCGTTCTTAGTGGTCTGCGGCCCGCGTAGCAGCGGGCGCAAACTTTCACATGAAGCCGAATCCGGCTGAAAGCCGGCCGCGACCAGGATTGGCTGCCCCACTACACGCTACCGTGCCGGTATCGGCGGCGGTACCACGCTGAATTGCCGCGACCATTGGATCTTTCCCGTCATCTGCATCGCCACAAAGAGCGTAATCACCGCGCCAATGGTCACCGCGAGACCCGTGAATCCCTTGAAAAAGAACGCGTACGAGAAGAGCACCAGGTAGACGATCTGGGCGATGGCCGCCTCCCGCACTGCGAATTGTGTCCCGATCACCAGCCGGAGATAACTTACCACCAACCCGACGGACACTGTGGAGGCAATCGCGAAGGCTGCATGGATCGTCATGTGATCCACCAGATATGCGAGCAGCAGGTGGAACGCGAAGAACGCAGCGGCCAGGAAGAAGTAGTTCATCGGATGCAGATCGATCCGGCGGATCGTGGTTATCAGGAAAATCACGAAGAAGTAGAAAAATAGCGACACCGGGGCGAAGTAACTGATCTCACCGGCGAGTGGTCCGGGTTGCAGCTTCTCCGGCATCGTCATGGCGATCTGATAGCCGGACACCAGGTTCCGGTAATCCCACGTGAGCAACCAGCCCGAATCCACCTCCTGTTTGCTGGTCGGCGACAGCGAATTATCCGGAAAGTCGATATCGTGGAAGTTGGTTTTCATCCGCAGCGTGAAATCGTGAACCTGCGAGACTTCCGCGCCGAAGCGATAGCGCCAGGAGTCCAACCCTTGCGACTGATACGAGACTCTAAATGCGCTGCTCTTGCCCGCCGGCACCAGAACCGTGGCGCCGGCTGACCCTCGGCTGAGCGGATTGGCGGCGAGGGCCTTGCCGTCCACCTGAAGCGCGAGATCGTCATATACGGCATGATCGGCCGGAAACGGAACCGCGAACGTGACCTGCTGGTCGTGTTCCGTGTTGTTGCGAAAACTGTAAATGCCGGCGAACGCTACCTGGTATGTGCTGTACCAGAGCAGTCCCTTCTGCCGGTAGTCGAGTGCGAGCGATACGTCGAGTTTGCTGCTTTCGAGCGGCAGCGAAGTGGTCACAGTATGCTCCTCCGCCTTGACGACGAGTTTGCCATCGACCACGGATTTGATTGTCCGGGTCGATGTCGTAGTGAAAGTTGCCGTGGGAGACACCTGCTCTTGCGGCGCGCCCCAGGTTCCCGTCACTTTTTCCCGGAGCTCGGGCCCCCAGTCATAAGTGCGATAGAAGATCGTGCTGCCGAGTACGACCCACGCGAAGGTCGTACAAAGGAAAATAGCCGCGATAGCTGCGATTCGACGAATCATACAGCCAGTATGGAGTTGACTACTTTATATTGTCAAGTACTTTTAAGTAAAAAAGGGCCTGCCTCGCGCGGCTCAGCAACCACTTCTGAGCCACGACCGTTAGGGAGTGGTTACCCGAACTTTTGCAACTTGGCACTAATTCCGGTTGTACGGGCTCTCCGTCAAACCTCCTTTCTCCCGGTCAATCCACCGCGCCGCCTCGCTCGCGTTATGCAGTTCGCCATTCATAACCGCGGTAACCAGACGACGACTGAGCACGGTGTTGAAGGGCGCGGAGTATCGCACGCCCTGTTGATTCGCGAAATTCACCATGAAGGGGACCCGGTGGTCCATCTTTCCGTCAATCAGATCGCTTTCCCGGTTCCAGTGGTCAGAGGATACCAGCAAGGTCGTTTTGTCCGCCACTCCCGCATCTTGCATCGCCTGCCGGATCTGGCCCAGCACGCGATCCCCAAGTTGCAAATGGTCAAGATACCCCGCCGCCGGCGGCGAACGTGCCGCGTCCCCTCCGGTTTGGGCGTCGTAGAAGAACGGAGCATGGGGCACCGGCAGGTGCAGAAAGACCAGGTCCAGCGCCGGATCGACCGCCTTGTGAATCGCTTCCGCAACCACTTCCCGCACCACTCGCTTGTGCTCCCTCACCATGAGCGGCGTCCCCAGCAGCGACCGGGTCTTGCCCTCCGCCAGAACCCGGAACTCATCAGCCATAAGCCCTGGGAACGGCCGGTTCGGATTTAATGCGAGCCGCCAGCCCTGATACTGCCACGCCTCGGTGTGTGCGGTCTCGGTGTTTGCCCCGGCAAAGATACGTGAATACGGGAAGTACCACCCCGCGACGCCGGTGCGCCAGCCTTTTTCGTTTCCCAACTCCAAGACCGTCTGCTCGGCCTTCCACGGCACGGGACCCCGCGCGCCTTCGTATTGAACCTGCAGATCGGAGGCATCCACCGGGAGGCTGCCGGTAACCAGGCGGCCGGCGAGCAGCGCCGGCACCGAGATCATCGTCCGCCCGCCAGGAGGGTATGCGTGCACGGCATACAAACTCTGGCTCGCCAATCGGTTGAATTCCGTTAAGTGCGCGTTCGTCGGAGTCTCGAAGGCGAGCCGGTAATCCATCTCATCGAAAATGATCCACACCACGCGCTGTGGACGAACCCCGCCCGGCCGCCCGGCAGGGCTGAAACGCCCGGCACTTGACTCTCCTGTTGGCGGATGTGCGAGGCGCCAAACCACGATCCAAGAGGCCTCCGCAGCCATAAACGGAACGAGAGGGAAGAGCAGGACCAGCGTCCGGAAAACGATACGCACCAACTGGCGGTGGAAACAGAAAAGAACAGCCAGTAGCACCACAAGGCCGCCCGCCGCCGACAGTCTCAGCATCAGAGCAATGCCCTGAACGCTGGCGTGACGCCAATACTCCAGATTCAACTTTCCGGTCAGCGGCGGATGGTAAACGCCCCGCATGGCGTTTCCGGGCACGACCAGAAAGAGCAAAAAAGCTACGTCTCGCAGCAACTCCCCCGCATGGGAGCGTCGCATCCGATTGCCCAACCGCCCTAACGCCACGAACACGCCCGTCAACAGTAAGGTGTCAGCCAGCAATGCGACGAACTGGGTGGCCGACGCCACACCCTGGTAAAAGAACAGATTGGCTCTACCCGTGGCCAGGAAGCAGAACCATACCTGACAAAAACACAGTGCCGCTAACGTGCAACTCGCCGTCAACCCATCGCGTGAAATCAGGGCACGGTACGCCTCAAGACGATTTGAATCCTCCCGGCATCCAGCCTGTGAAGCTCCAGTCGGTGAAATCGAAACGTACACTGCCGGCAACGGAACGGGTAGAGCATGATCATGCTCAACAACCTGTCCATGAGCCCTTTTCGGCATGACCTTCGCACCGCCCTCGACCCGCATACAGGACAATCACCCTTTCGAAAACTCATTTGGCGCCTTGTGCGGCCATGACACTGGAGCCGCGACTTTCTCCTACAACTGGTTAATCGGCGTAAGTGGGCTGGGACTTTAGTGATTTACCAAAAAATTGCCTGCGGCAGCCATCGGCCTTTATCTTCTACGACTTGCGCGCCACCTGGGCCGGGCAATTTACAATCAGGAGCTAATGGGTCTTTCCGCCGGCAGCTTTGGAGCGCGGTTCTGGTCACTTATCGGCGCCACTTTTCTGGGCTTCCTCGGCATTGGCACCGTGCTGCCGGGACTGGCCCCGCACGTCCGCAACGATCTCGGCGGCTCCGACCAGACCGTCGGCGTCGTCATCGGCATCTTCTCCTGCGTCGCGCTCGCCTCGCGTTTCATCTCCGGACCCCTCGCCGACCGCCGTGGCCGCAAAATCGCCTTCCTTGCCGGGCTCGTGAGTTGCGCCTTCGCCGGCGGGGCTTATCTCCTGCCCCTCGGCCTCCCGGGCGCCTATCTGGGACGCGTCCTGCAAGGCTTCGGCGAAGCCTGCCTCTACACTGGAGCCGCCGCCTGGGTCGTCGAAATCGCGGGTATCGAACGGAGTGGACAGGCCCTCGGCTTCCTCAGCAGCGGAATCTGGGGCGGCGTCTCCGCCGGACCCGTGATTGGCCAGTGGCTGGGTTCGTTTCACCGCGCGGCCGCTTTTCAGAGCATCGCGGCTCTGGTTGCCGCCGCGACCCTGCTGCTCATCCCTGAGGATTTCCATCCCGAGCCCCATCCGCATGGCCGCCGCATGGTCCCCCGCTCCCTCATCGCACCCGGCCTGGCCATCGGCTTCATCAACATGCATTACCCCGTCATCACCGGATTCCTGATCCTGCACCTCGCCAGTCACGGCAACTCGGGTCCCGCGGCATTCTCCGCCTACGCCGGCGTGATTCTCCTCTCGCGCTTTTTCCTCGGCGGGCTCCCCGACCGCATCCAACCGGCCATTACCTTCTATTTCGGCATTCTAGCCATGGCAGTGGGACTCAGCGGTATCGCGCTCGCGCCCGGTCCCGTAGTCGCGATTGGCATGACCGCTCTGCTCGGTTTCGGCTTCTCGTTTCCCTGGTCGGCGGTAGCGTCGGTCGTGTTGAAGCGGACGCCCCCCGGCTCTCGCGGCTCGGCAGTCAGTGTTCTGAGCGCCTTCTACGACCTTTTTGTAGGCACCAGCTCTTTTGCCGCCGGCGCCATTGCCAAACACTTCGGCTACCCCGCAGCTTTCTGGATGGCCGCCATAGCCCTCTCCGCCTCCGCCGTCGCCGGCTACCAGGTTTTCCGCAAGCAGGAGGAACCTTCGTTCCCAGGCACCGGATTGATTGAGGGGGACGACCTGGTTACCGAAGGCATCGAAGTCGGTTAACCTGAACGGCGCACCGAAGAAGCCATTCAACGATCTGGGCGCTTTAGGTCAAAGCGGACGACGCGACGCCTCATGAAGGGTCTCGATTCGCTGTGCAAGGTTAGAGAATATCGCACCCGTAGATCGCAAATCGGTCGACGCCCAGCCGGCCCGCGTCCCCCGATACTCACAGTCAACTCGACGTACCGCGCCCATGCCGTTGAGCTGCGTCATGCGTCAATACCCGAGCAGTGGCGCCAGCTTTGCCAGCACATCACCCATTACGTCATAACCGCAGCGCCCGAGTGGTTCGGCGCGGCGCGCCTTCCAGTCGATACTTCTCACGTGATCAGCCAGGATGACGCCCGCCGCTGCACACCCCGCGGGAACATCTACTTCGAATGGGTATCCCTTGGCCTGATTCGTTATCGGGCATGCCAGCGCCAAGCCTGACCTCGCGTTGTAGATTTTCGGACTCAGCACCAACGCAGGTCGCCGTCCCGCCTGCTCGCGGCCGGCTTGAGGATCGAACGTCAACCAAACGAAATCTCCGGCGTCTGGCACATAGGCGGGCTTCACCAGGATTCCTCGCCCTGGGGCTGTCCCCAGTCCGTTTCCCGATGACGGTTTTTGGACGTGATCTTAGCGACGAGATGGGACAGTTCGTACCTTCGCCGGGCCGGACGCACGACGATCGCTCCGTCCCGGTCGAGAACCAGCTTCACACTATCTCCTTCAGCAAGGCTGGCTTGTTTCGCTATCGCGAGTGGAATACGGACTGCCAAACGGTTACCCCATTTAGAAATCCTGGACTCATCTCGCATATGTCTCTACTTTGAGTATACATCTGCTTTTCGTGGTCCCAGTCTTCGTTACTGCATACCATCGCCCAAGTGGGGCTGCATCCTGAATCAAGCGACCATAGTGACCACACCGGTGCGGAGATCGTAAACCCCACCCGCCACCTTGACTTTTCCGCCTTTCACCTTGGCTGCAAGGATCGGCTCCAGTGACCGAAGCTTTTCGACTCCGATCTGCACGTTTTGGCGGATCGCGTTTTCCAAAGGGTCGCCAGGCATTCCTTTGCTCCGCGTCGCGGCTGGTTTGATGAGTTCCACCAGGCCATTAATCGCGCCCGGCAGGGCGTCGTTGTCATCGATGTGCTTGAGGGCGGCCTTGACTGCTCCGCAACCACTGTGTCCGAGTACCAGGATAAGGGGTACATTGAGTTCGGCGATCGCATATTCGATGCTGCCCTTCACCATGACACCCGCGCCGCTGATGACGTTACCGGCGACACGAACGACAAAGATGTCGCCGACGCCGACATCAAAGAGGATCTCCGGCGCAACCCGTGAGTCGGCGCAGCTGACGATCACAGCCTCCGGGAATTGGCCGTGCGCGAGCGCCTGGAAGTCCTTCGGGCTTCGTCGCGGTGAGGCCGGCTTTCCGGCTGCAAAGCGTTGATTGCCGGCGAGCAAGTCCCGCAGCGCGTCGTCCGCGCTCACGTGGTGCTGGCTTGGTTCAGGTGGAGGCGCCCCCATGATCCGTGAAAGGGCCGGACCGAAAGCTCCAGCGGCGCCCAGTATGAGGAAATCGCGACGCGACCCTCTTGACCATTCATTCATCACTACCTCACAATACCGATCATCCGGCTAAAGGGAAAAGAGAGAGACCAGACAGGTCAACCTTGCGACGATTACGATTCTCTTGACGATCGTTCAGGCTCAATTTAATTTCCGCCTGATCACCTCCACACCCTTGTGTGCACCGGTGAGACCAGCACGGCGTTGTTCCCGCCGCCGGATAGGCCGGCATTCTCTACTTCATCAACTGGACGTTGAGTAGCTTGTTGTACGCCGTGCCGTGCTGCAAGCTCTCGATTTCGTGTACGCCCGTTTTTTTGTTGAACTTGATCTTGGCAGCCGCGATGGCCGTGCCTGTTCCCTTGCCATCCTTGTCGAGCACCAGTTCGAGGATCGTGTAGGGATAATCGACCGACCGGCCCGAGTATCGAAGCTCGACGAAGGATAGATTTCGGACCGTGACGACGCGGATGATCGTTTTCTCGCCGTCCACCAGTTTGCGGGCAATCGCAATTGGGATCCCGACCCTCCCGACGGGCGAAAGCTGTCCGACATCCTGTTTCTCCAGCGCCGATCGAAGGGCTGCCGGACCGGTCTTCACCAGGTCGGCATACCCTTTAATGTCGTCGAAGGTATTATATTTGTTGATCCGAATGTCGATCGGTACCGTGCTACCACCGGCTCCCCCACCGACGACGGCCCAGACCGCGGAGTATTGCTCAGGTTTCTCGTTGTCCTGGGCGAACGCCGTAGCGAACAGGAGCAATCCGGCGGCTAACGTAACTGGAACCGTGCGGATCATTTGCTTTCTCATCGTTTTCCCTCTATCAAGTCCTTTATGTGCGGTTTCGGCGACCGCTCTTGCCTGATGCTGCCGGGTAACGATGTGAATCTGCCTGGCTCGATTCAATTTCTTTAGACCGGAACGCTCGACCCGGCAATCACTTGGAACGGCAGGTTCGGGACTGATCACCGCCAAAAAGCGGCCCGCGGCCCATCAGGAAATACTGCTGGCCTGCATCGCACTCCTAAAATGTTGCGTCCGTGTTCGCCGTTTTGCGCGGGAGAGCGTCACCAAAGTACGGGAAGGGAAAAATGGTAGAAGGCGGCCGGGATGTTGCTTTCTCGACGCCACGCCATGGCTACCGGCGGTGCGGCCTCAATTGCCCTCAACCTACTGTTTGTCGAAAACGTTTACTGTTGTGAATGCCTTGCCATCGGCGCCGGTCCCTTTCGCGGTCACAGTCATCATCTTGCCGTCCTTCGAAACCACGGTTCGGACGGTTGCATGATACTTCCCGCCCTTCTTCGAGCGCTCCTCGGTAAGCGTGTTGGCGTTGACCTGCTTGATAGCGACGGTGTCCCACGTGAGGCCCGTGCCCGTCACCGCAACCTCTTTGCCGTCGTATTTCGCGATGGTGACGGTATCGATCTTCGAGCCGTCCGCCCTTTCACCGTTGGCCGTAATTTTCACCCCGCCGTCGGCGGCCTCTCGCATTACCGTAAGGTTTGTAATCGGCGACGTCCCGGGAGCTGGTTTCGATTTCGCGGCGTCGCGCTTCCACGTGCCGAGCGTATTGTCCGCCCCAAACGCGATGGCAGCCATGGCCAACACCGCGAACGTTATGCCCAGAGCTTTTTTCATTTTGTTATCTCCGTATCCTTATCAGCCGGAAGCGCCCGCTTCCCGGTCACGCTGGAAAGCGTGGTTGCGGGTCGTTTTCCACATCGGGCCGATATTATATCGGTACTGCGCCGCCGACGTGACGCCGCCGCCGGTTCGTGCTAAAAAGCTACGATGAAAAGCGAGAATCTGCCATGAAACCATCGGAAGCCCTCACAGCGCACCGCGACGAATTGCGGCGGCTCGTCAGTCGCTACAGCGTCGCACACCCGCGCGTGTACGGTTCGGTGCTCACGGGCAAGGACGACGACGAAAGCGACCTTGACTTGCTGGTGGACGCCACGGAACGCACAACCCTGTTTACCCTCGCGGGCCTTGAGCATGAAGCCCAACGATTGCTCGGCGTACACGTATCGGTACTGACCCCCAAAGACTTGCCGACGAAGTTCCGCGACAAGGTTCTGCAAATGGCGCAGCCTCTATGAAACATCCCGAACGCATACAAGATTATTTGCAGCACATCGCGGAAGCCATTGACCGCATCACCGGCTATGTTCAAGGGATTGATAACGCGGCGGCGCTCGAACGCGACCATAAGACCCAAGCTGCCGTCATCCGTCATATCGAGATCATCGGCGAAGCTGCGAACAGAATTCAGAAACAGGAACCGGAGTTTGTTGCCGCTCATCCTTCGTTGCCGTGGCCCGAAATGCGCGGCATGCGCAATAGAATGATCCACAATTATTTTGATGTAAAACATTGATGTGCTTTGGGGCACCCTAAAAGACGACCTGCCGCAACTCAAAAAGCAGATTGACGCTTTGCTAAAGCGATAAATCCGCTTTGTCCAACAAAGGGTAGGTTTCGGGACAAGACAAAACGAGGCGACTATGTTTCGCTCTGGGACCGGAGCAGCGGGGGGACTTACAATCCAGTTATGAACCGACTGCGGTCCCGGCTTCGTGCTTTGAGATCGGCTATTGTGAACGAGGAACCAGCCAGGACCATTCCGCTTGACCGTCCAATCTCAAGCGAAGAACGCGCCATAGCAGAGTGGCTCTTACTTCATGCGAATCCTTCAGCGCTCTCGTTGCTCCCGCAACTCGACGGCGCTCGCGTCACCGGGCAGTGCAGTTGCGGCTGCCCAACTGTCGATCTCCGAGTAGCTGAGGGTACCCCTCCGGCCCAGCCTCAAGACAATCTCGTTGGCGAAGCATTGGGAGAACTCAACGGCAACTTGGTTGGAGTAATGCTTTGGCAGCGCGGCGGGTTCCTCGCGGGCCTCGAAGTTTACGATCTAAGTGACATCCAGCATCCGTTCGGACTGCCCGAACTGAAATCGCTTCGACCATGGGAAGCAGGACCGTCCCACAACCGGTAAGTTTCGGGCGCTCGGCGAAGCCAACGAAATCAGCACGTTCAGAGTCTCACAACTCAGTCTCATAACCGGATGCACGTTCTCGAGTTGGGATCCCTGGGGGTGCTCCGCGTGGCCGAGCAGGCTACACTGTCGCCGTCTCGCCGAAAATCGCAAATCCCCGCCTCAAAACGGCTGCGATTTTGGCTCTTAACCGATTCGCGGCCGCCCAGGCCGCCCAAACATGAGCTCGGGGCACATCCCCTGTGACGCCCTGCTGTTTACAGACTTGGACCTGTAGTCGCCGACGGTCTCTTGTGCTGGCCAGGCGAGAAAGCAGCAGCGATGTTGCTTTCTCGACGCCACGTGATGCATAATCTCCAGTCGAGAGGGGATGAACTGATGAACTTACGACTGGCCTTGCTCTGCGGCACAGTTAGCGTCGGAATGGCCGCCGATCTGCCGTACGCGGGCAAATGGAAGGTGAACCTGGCTAAGAGCGATTTCGGCCAGACCACCATTACTCTTGAAAATTTACCTGGAGGCGAATGGCGGACTACCGCGTTCGGCATCACCTACAAGTTCAAGATGGATGGCAAGGACTATCCCGACGGCTTGGGTGGAACCGCCGCCTGGAAAGCTGTTGATGCCAACACCTGGGAGCTGGTTGCGAAGGCCAACGGCAAAATAACCGAGACCGATAGCTTCAAACTCGGTGCCGATGGCAAAACGCTCACCGACCACTCCAGGCAGATGAAAGCCAACGGGGGCTCAATCGAAAGCACCACCGTGTACGAGCGCGCTTCGGGCGGACCGTCGCTCGCCGGGAAATGGAAGACCAAAAATGTCTCCGGCGCGTCCGGGATGGTCGAAATGACCGCTTCCGGTACCGACGGCCTCATTTTTAAAGATCCCGATATGGGAATGATCTGCGACGCCAGACTGGACGGCAAGGATTACCCTTGCAACGGTCCCATGCTGCCGCCGGGCTTTACTGCGGCCATGAAAAACGCTGCGCCGCATTCCCTCGACCTGACCGTCAAGAAAGACGGCAAGCCCTTCTTTAAAGCCACCTACACCGTGACGGCCGACGGCAAGTCGATGACCGAAACCGGCGCCGCGGCGAGTGGCGGGGATAAGTTCAAAGTAGCCTTCGACCGCATGTAGTCTACGCTCGGTTCTCCGCGTCTTCCTCCGCGACTCGGCGTCTCCACGGTGAGTTCAGAACTTCGACTGTCAGCCGCTGAGCCGGTTTTCAGTCCCGCACTCTTCGCAATAACATCTCCCCACCCCTCAACCACTTACCAAAATCACCGCCTGAAAACGCCAATCCCATCTGCAACTCTCAAATCAGGCAAGGCGATCCGCGCCTCCTAGAACCCAGACTCCCAAGAGGCTCACCATGACCGAAATCGAGAAAAAATCCCCGGGACCGCACACCGAAGAAGGCAAACAGCGCTCCTCCCAAAACTCCCTCAAACACGGACTCTTCTCCACCAAATCCTTCCTCCTCGCCGGAGAATCCCAGGAAGAATTCGACCGATTTCTCTACCGCTACAACCGCGAGCACCAGCCCAAAGGAACCACCGAGGAGGACCTCGTCATCCACCTCGCCCAAACCGAGTGGCGTCGCCGGCGTATCCCCGCCCTCGAAGCCGACTCCATCGAAAAATCTCTCGAATCCGGCGACC
Organism: Terriglobia bacterium; assembly: GCA_963747535.1. GTDB lineage: Bacteria > Acidobacteriota > Terriglobia > Bryobacterales > Bryobacteraceae > CAVVFX01. Next base: position 271,285 of record CAVVFX010000017.1, on the reverse strand, counting down.
CCGAGCGCAAATTCATGCACACCTACAGCATCTACGACCAGCGTTTCGCCCGCATCATCCAAACCACCCTCAAAACCTTGACTGATCTCCAGGCGAAGCGCAAAAAGGACGCCGCCCTCTACTTCCGCATCGCCGTCATCCTCTATAACTACAACAAAACCAACAACATCCCCTGGAACCCCGCCGACGACGGATTCGTTTTTTCGGCCCGTTTGCTGGACAGCCAACTCACCCTCGCGAACCGGCTGCGAACGGCCAGCAAGGGCTGTACCCACTTCGCTACGGACGACGAAATCGACCTGTTCATAGCCAAAGACGTCATCTAAAGCAGCCGTAGTTCAAGAGCCGTGACCCAAATGAATCCATAAGTGTTTTCGCTTTATCCGCGTTCATCTGCGTTCATCCCTGCGGCCTTTCTTTTCTTCCCGTCATCAATTCGAATCACCAGCACTGAAGTTGTTTCTCCAAGACGCATTACTGCATGTCCCTCCTATGACTTGCACGGCAAACCAGAACCGGCTGAGCCTGCGCAGCGACCGAATTCCGCTCCTCCGTTGCTACGCTGAAGTCGTGAGTTACTATTTGGAGGTAACGCGACCGAAAGAACCGCCCCGGGGGGCGCCGGCCGCGCAAGATGACGAGGTAACCGGGCTGTCATTCATAACCCGGATCGGGATTGAGTTGGATGCGGTGCAGACGCGCGTGCTGGAATCCCCCGCGCGGCGTGGAATTTTGAATTGCACCCGGCAATGGGGCAAGTCGACGGTAACGGCTGCCAAGGCAGTGCATCAGGCGTGGTCGATGCCCGAGAGCCTCACCCTGGTGGTGAGCCCGACCGCGCGGCAAAGCGGCGAGTTTGTACGCAAGGCGTCGACGTTCGTGCAGCGCTTAGGGTTCAGGCCGAAAGGAGATGGCGACAACGAGATTTCGCTGCGGCTTCCCAACCACTCCCGAATCGTTGGCCTGCCCGGGACTGAGGCGACGGTCCGCGGATTTTCGGCCGTCTCCCTCCTGCTGGTGGATGAAGCCTCGCGAGTCAGCGACGACCTCTACCTGGCAATCCGGCCCATGCTGGCCGTGAGCGACGGAGCCTTGTGGCTGATGAGCACCCCTTGCGGCCAGCGCGGTTTCTTCTACGAGGCGTGGACCCATGGCGGTCCCGAATGGGAGCGCATCAAAGTGCCGGCGTCGGAATGCGCCCGGATCGCCCCGGGGTTCTTACGGGAAGAACAAAGGACGATGGGCGACCGGTGGTTCCGGCAGGAGTACTGTTGTGAGTTTACCGGCACGGAGAACGGCCTGTTCGACCGCAATTTGGTGGAGGACGCGATCAGCCACGAGTTTGAGCCCCTCAAGCTCTAAAGAAACTGCGTCAAACTTCGCTCGCGGAGGCAAAGGCCCAAGCTCCAGACACATTGGACCGCGGCCTGCCCCGCGGTTAGCGGCTCTAAAGAATCTGCGGTCAAGCTTCGCTCGCGGAGGCAAAGGCCCAAGTTTCAGACACATTGGACCGCGGCCTGCCCCGCGGTTCGCGGCTGTGAAGCGGTTGGCATACCTAACTCCTTCCCCACAAAGCATTGGCCCATACCATATAAGCAACAAAACTGATCCCCTCAGCGTCATATACTAGGAAGTAAAGAGGCCCGAGTATGAAAAAGTACGGGAAGTTCGCCGCCCTTGTCACTCTTATCGTCGGCACCCTGATCTGGATCGCGACATCCAGCATGGCCGGCAACCAGACCTATTACAAGACCATCGCCGAACTCGGCAAGATGGGATCGCAATCGGCCGATCAGCACGTCCGCGTCGGTGGTGACATCCAGAAAGGCTCCATTCAGCACGACGGCCAGATCGTCGATTTCACCCTGGTCCAGGCTGATCCGGCCAAGCCCGAGCAAACTCCTCTTTATCTCAAGGTTGTCTACAGCGGACGCGATCCGCTGCCCGACACCTTCCGCGATGGCGCGCAAGCTCTGGCCGACGGAAGAATGGGAGTGGACGGCGTCTTCCATGCCAGTAAAATTCAGGCCAAATGCGCCTCCAAATACGCCACGAAGCCCGGCCAGGCGCCTGCGGAACTGCAGCCGGCCAAGTCTTCAGGCATGTAGCACCTCTGGGCACTGTCCCTTTTTGAGTACATGAAGCAGTTAGACTGAGAGAACTATGGAAAACGTCGGCGCCCTGGCCGTACTTCTGGCCTTTTGCATTTCACTCTACGCCATCCTCTCCTCCGTGGTCGGACGCCTCAAACGCCGTCCATTCCTCATCATCAGCGGCGAGCGCGCGGTCTACGCCGTCTGGTTTCTGATCACTTGTGCCACCGGCATCCTGGTGTACAACTTCATGATCAGCAACTTCAGCTTTGCCTACGTCGCCTCCCACAGCAACCGCGACATGCAGGGCCTCTATAAATTAGCGGCGCTCTGGGGCGGACAGGAAGGCTCGCTCCTCTTCTGGAGTTTTCTGCTCTCCACCTATGCCGCCGTCGTCGTCTTCACCAACCGCAGGCGTCATCGCGACCTGATGCCCTACGTGGTCGCCATCATCTCGGCCGTCCAGACATTTTTCCTCACCCTCAACGCGTTCGTCGTCAGCCCCTTCCAGATGCTCGCGGTCGACAAGGTCATCACCTCCGTCCCGGACGGCATGGGCCTCAACCCCACGCTGCAGTATCCGGCCATGGCGATTCACCCGCCGATGCTCTACCTCGGCTATGTCGGCATGACCATCCCCTTCGCTTTCGCCATGGCGTGGCTGCTCACCAAACAACCCGGTGAAGCCTGGATCCACACCACGCGCCGCTGGTCGCTGGTTACCTGGCTGTTCCAAAGTTGCGGCGTCGTACTGGGCGCAGGTTGGGCCTATCACGCGCTCGGCTGGGGCGGCTACTGGGCCTGGGACCCGGTGGAAAACGCCTCGTTCCTCCCGTGGCTCAGCAGCACCGCCTTTCTGCACTCCGTGATGATGCAGGAGAAGAAGGGCATGATGAAGGTCTGGAACATCGTGCTGGTCTCGTCTTCGTTTTTCCTCTGCATCTTCGGCACGTTCCTGACCCGCTCCGGAGTCGTCAGTTCGGTTCACGCCTTCGCCCAGTCCCCCATCGGAAAATACTTCGTCGGCTTCCTCTCCATCGGCATCGCCCTCACCATCTACGCCATCCTCGACCGGCTCCCGTTCCTGAAGAGCGAATCCGAACTCGAGAGCGTGGTTTCGCGCGAATCCAGTTTCCTGTTCAACAACCTGGTGTTGCTGTCGAGCTGTTTCGCAGTCCTCTGGGGCACCCTTTTCCCGGTCATCTCCGAAGCCTTCACCAACGAGAAGATCAGTCTCGACAAACCCTGGTTCGATCGCCTCATGATTCCGATCGGCCTCTTCCTGCTCTTCCTCACCGGTGTCGGACCCCTCTTCGCCTGGCGCAGAACCTCGGTCGAAAGCCTGCGCCGAAACTTCACCATCCCCGGCATCTTCGGCATCGCCGCTTCCCTCCTGCTCTTCGCGCTTGGCATCCGTCACCCTTACGCCCTGATTTCCTTCGGCCTGTGCGCATTCGTCACGTTGACCATCGTCATGGAGTTCTTCAAGGGCGCGTCGGCCATTGCGAACAAGCAGCAGATGAACTTCGCCAGGGCCGTCGTCGAGCTCACCCATCGCAACACCCGCCGTTATGGTGGATACCTGGTTCACATGGGAATCGTGCTGATCTTCATCGGCATCACCGGCGCGGCCTTCGACCACAATGCCACTTTCGATGTGAAGGCCGGCGATCAGATGAAGCTCGGCAGCTACGATTTGCGCATGGTCGACGTCCACCAGAATGACAATCCCGTATATAGCGCGGCCACGGCTGTGATCGATGTCTATAAAAACGGAGAGAAGCTGACCACGCTTGAACCCGAGCGCCGTTTCTACAAAGCCAGCCAGCAGCCGCTCGCCGAAATCGGCATTCGCCGTGCCTTGAATGAGGATCTGTACATCAACTTCGCGTCGATTGACCAGGCCACCGGCAGAGCGACCCTGCAGGCTTACGTGTTCCCCTTAGTCGATTGGATCTGGATCGGAGCGCTGGTGCTGGTTTTCGGAACCTTCGTCGCCCTGGTCCCGAGCAAAGTCGCGCGTCAATATCCGCGCACCCAGGTAGTAGGCATAAAGGCCAGGAATGTCCCAGTCGAACAATAATCTTGTGGGGCGGACGCCCTCGTCCGCCAGCGACCCCCAGGTCGCCCGGCTGCGCAGCAGCCGCCTCCCGCTACTCGCGGCCATCGCGCTTCTCGCCGCTCTAGCCTTGGCCCAGGACGGCGACGTAGCCCAAATCGGCAGCTCCGACGTCCTCCGCGTCGGTGCGCATATTGCCTGCCAGTGCGGCTCTTGTAAGGATACGGTTGCCTGCCCCATGGCCCTCCAGGGTTGCGGCTTCTGCAATCCCGCACGCGTCCGGATCGCCAAGATGCAATTGGCCGGCATGAAGGACAACCAGATCATCGACGTCTTCAAAAAAGAATATGGCGCCGGCATCTACCGCGCCGATCCCAATAGCTTCTTCTGGGTGATTCCCTACGGCGCTCTGGCTCTGGGCCTGCTTGCGATCGTGTTCTTTCTGCGGCAATCGTTCCGTCCCAAAGCCACGCCATCCGACACCGCCGCCCCGGGAACTCAAGCTCCCGGGACGCCCATCGACCCGCGCTATCTCGCCGCGGCCGAAAAAGAAACTTCGAGTCTCGACCAATGACCATCGCCATTGCCTCTATCCTTGCGCTTGCGGTACTGGCGTTCATCCTGACCGTGCGCACCCAGGACCTCCCTGAACCGGAGCCCGTCTCGCCCTTCGCCCACCTCGACGAACGCAAAGCCGCCATCTACGATAATCTCCGCGATGCCCAATTTGAATTCCGCGTCGGCAAACTTTCCGACCAGGACTACCAGCAGACCAAACTCGGCCTGCAAAAGGAACTGGCCGTAGTGATGGCTGAGGTCGACCGCATCAAAGGGACGCTCCCGGCGCCATCCGTCGAGCCCAAAAAGAAAGCGCCCGCGCCGAAAACAAATGCGTGCCCCAGCTGCGGAGCCCAGTTCAATCAGGCCCTGAAGTTCTGCGGAGAATGCGGCAAGCCCATGAAGGTGCGCGCATGAAACTCCTGCCAGTCTCCCAAAATTCCCGTGGGGCAGACCATCGTTTTTTGTGGTCTGCCAGGCTGCGCAGCGGCCTCTGCTCTTTGTTGGCACTCTTCTTCGCCGCCCTCGCCCACGCCGCCATCGACGGCACCATCATCAACGGCACCACCGGCCAGCCTCAGCCCAACGCCACCGTCACCCTTTACAAAGTCGGCGGCAACGGACCCGAGTCCATTGAAAGCGTGAAATCCGGGCCCGATGGCAAGTTCCTGATCAACGCCGACGTGCAGGGTCAAGGACCGCGCCTGGTGCAAGCCGCTTTCGACGGCGCACTCTACAACCACATGATCCCGCCGGGCGCACCCGCGAACGACCTGGCCATCACCGTCTATAAATCTTCCGCCAAGCCCGGAGCGGCTCACGTCGAGCAGCACATGATGCTCCTCGAGCCCGACGGCCAGAATGTTACGGTCAGCGAGAGCTTCGTTTTCAAGAATGACGGCAAAGTCACCTACAATGATCCCGCCAATGGGACGCTTCGTTTCTGGCTCCCCGCGGCTGCTCAAGGGAAAGCCGAAGTGAACGTGCTCAGCCCCGGCAGCGTACCGGTTCGCCGCGCGCCCCAGAAGACGGCCCAACCGAACGTCATGAAGCTCGACTTCGCGGTCTTGCCTGGTGAATCCCGTGTCGACGTCAGCTACGTGATGCCTTTCACGTCGCCCGGCGATTTTGACGTCAAGACGTTTTACAAAGGCAACTCGACGAAACTGGTCGCGCCCTTGGGCGTCACCATGAAGGCCGCCGGACTGCAGAATCTGGGCCAGGAACCCCGCACCAAAGCCACTATCTACGGCGTCGACATTCCTGCCGTGACGGTGCAAATCGAAGGCACCGGCGCTCTCAACCGCCAGGCCGCCGAGACCAGCGATTCCGGCGACGCAGGTTCACAGAACACGCTCATGCAAGTTCTCCCGCGCCTCTACCAGAGCGCCGACCCGGCCGGAGGCTTCCCCACCGCAGTCCTCTCGGTAAAGTGGATTCTGCTCCTCGCATTCGGCATCCTGGGCCTGGGCTTCGTGCTTCTCTACCGAAAGGCCCCGCTTTGAGAGAGACCGCAAACCGTAGGGTAGACCATCGTTTTCTGTGGTCTGCCCGGCTGCGCAGCAGCCGCTCGGCCTTGGCCTTTTGTGGGGCGGACGCCCACGTCCGCAAGCGACCCCCTGGTCGCTTTTGTCGCTCCAGCGACAGGCTTTGGTGTGCGAAGTTGCCTGGGCTTTGCCTTTCGCTCGACCATTCGAGACGAAGCCGGAAAAACGTGCTTTCCCCATTACACGTGCCCGCGGCTTCGCGAGAAGTTGAAATCCCAATGGCCAAAGTCCACCGGCTGCGCAGCAGCCGATCCGAGTTGGTCCACTTCCGAAAGGCTCCAGATGGACGCCCTCGTACTTGAAGGCGTCTGGAAGTACTTCGGCGATTACCCCGCGATTCGCAACGTCTCCTTCCGCCTGGGCGAGTCCCAGTGCCTGGCGCTGATCGGCCGTAATGGCGCAGGCAAGACCACCCTTCTTCGCATGCTCGGCGGCTTCTCCCGTCCCGCGAAGGGCCAGGTCAAAATCAGCGGCAGCAGCCCGCGCGACACCGCCACCCGCCGTTCCATCGGCATCATCGGCCACGGCATCTCGGTCTACGACGAGCTGAGCGCCATGGAAAACCTTCGCCTCTTCGGCAAGATTTACTCGCTCAGCAACATCGAAACCCGCGCCGGCCAGCTCCTCGACCGGGTAGGCCTGGGCCGTGTGAAAGACGGCTTGGTTCGCGAATTCTCCCGCGGTATGCGCCAGCGCCTGGCCATCGCGAGAGCCTTCATCCATGAGCCCACGGTCCTGCTCCTGGACGAGCCCTTCACGTCTCTGGACGATCGGGCCATAGCGGTCCTCCAATCCCTGCTCAACGAAGCCGCCCAGCGGGGAGCGTCGATTGTCATGTCGACCCACCAGCTTCGCGAAGCCATGGAACTGGCTACCCAGGTAATCCTCCTGGAGCGGGGCCAACTGGTCTTCGAAGGCCCCAGAACCGAACAAATGATCGAAGACCCAGGCTGGGTCTACACGCACTATGGAGAAAAATCGTGAGGTTTTTCTTTTCATTATTCGTGTTCATTCGTGTTCATTCGTGGCCCAATGTTTAGCCAGATCCTAACCATAGCCCTTAAGGATCTCCGCTCCGAACTGCGCGGCAAGGAAGCCATCAATGCCTCCATGGCCTTTTCCGTGGTCGTGCTCCTGATCCTGAACTTCGCTTTCGACCCCAGTTCGGACGAGAGCCAGACCTTCGCCGGAGGACTCCTCTGGATCGTCTTCGCCTTCGCCGGCGTACTCATCTTCAACCGCAGCTTCGCCCGGGAACTCCCCAATGACTGTCTCGATGCCCTGATTGGCGCCCCCATCTCCGGCGCGGCCTTGTTTCTCGGCAAGACCATCGCGGCCTTTCTCCTGGTCTTCGGCGTCGAGCTGATCTGCCTGCCCGTCTTCTCCAACTTCTACGATGTCCGGATCATGCATGTGATCTTCCCGCTGATCGGGATCATCGCCCTGGGCACCTGGACCATGAGCGTAGTCGGCGTCTTTTTCAGTCTTCTCACCATCAACATCCGTCTGCGCGAGCTGATGCTCCCGGTAATCTTCTATCCCATGCTGATCCCCGCATTATTAGGCGCCATTCAGATCACCACATCGCTGCTGACGACCGGCCATATCGGCGCCGACAATGAAGCCTGGGTCCGCCTCCTAACCGGTTGCGCCATCATCTTCACCGCTCTCGGCATCTCCCTGATCGACTTCATCCTGGTCACATGACTTTCCTCCGTGGGGCAGACCATCGCTTTGTGTGGTCTGTCCGGCTGCGCAGGAGCCTTCTGTATTCATCCGTCTACATCCACCAACTCTCTTGGGCTATATTGAGAAACGGCGGCAATTCGGGGAAGGAGAGATATATGTTGCTTTCGAGTCTGGTTAATGTGACGCCATTTCAGGCTGGCCTCCAAGTTGGGGCGCCCGTCAAACCCGAGGAAGTCCATCCGGGCGGACACACTGGCGGCCACGCGACCGCCGTTCAAGTCAGGACGGTCTCACCGGACGCAGGCCAGGCTTCCACTGTTCCCTCGTTCATCACGCCTCAGTCTCTGGTCACTGTATCCGGAGGAACAGGGGCGGTCACGTTACTCTGGCAGATCGCCCGGACATTATTTGGAACGTCCGCGACCAGTTCCTGGGTTCCCTTCCTGATTTCCCTCTGCGTCGGCGGAATAATCTACCTCCTGAGCGTCAACGACGCTGACTTTCACGCTCCCTTACGTCAGAAGGTGATCGGATTCTTTATCGCATTCCTGAATTCCATGGTCCTGTTTTCCGCCGCCCTGGGAATACTAGGCACCAGGAGCTGATTTCCGGGTCACACCGGTCATTGAACCTGATCCCCAGTACTGGCCGCCCTTTACACGCACCGCCCGCTTAGCTTTGCTGTCTCGTCTGCTACAAGTGAATTAGAGTATTGAACTCGTGCTTGTCCGCGGAGTGAGCCCGCAGCTTTCACTTGCGATCATTCCATGGCGGCCAAAGATCTCTGACAATTTACTTCAACCATGGCCGCGACAAACATCGCGGCCACCCACTCAAGGGTTTCCATACATCCGCTCGACATCCTGTGCAATGTGCTCCGGCACCAGTTCCCGCCAATCCAGTCCCGACGCAATCCTCTCCCGCACCTCCGTTGCCGACACCGCGTCCCACCCGAGATCGATATCCAGACATCGGATCCGCGATTCCAGGTGTGAAGGCGCGACATACTCCCCTTGCCGCCTCGCCACCAGCAGCGAGAATTGCTCGAACATCTCCGCCAGCATTTCCTCGCGCTCGTATTTCCATCCCACGATCCGCTCCGCCGCGTCCCGTCCGCACAGAAACACGATCTCGACCTCGCTGCCGTACGCGCCGCGGCACTCCCCGGCGATCTCCAGAAACAGTCCGCCCTCTGACTCCGCGACGGCGAAGCGAGGATGCTCCCCGACCGCGGACTTCAGCAACTGCAGCCGGTCCTCGAACCCGACGCCTCCGTAATTCTTATGCGGTAACGTTTTAGGCAACACGAAGAGGATTTCGTCACAATGTTCGAGTGCCGCCTGCGCCAGCGCCATATGGGCGCGGGTCGGCGGATTGAAACTACCCGGCAGCACGCCCAGTCTCGCTATTTCCCGGTTCACACTCTTCACGAATTTCAACGCCATAATTTGTTGTAGTACACTTTCTGCAACTCGCCGTCCCGATGCTGCGTAGTCCATAACAATGCGTCCGGCGATCATCGCAGGCTACTGCATGTGGTATGCCGCAAATTTTCTTGCGGCCGCCGGATCGGAAGCGCCAACCTCTTTCGAATTCCACGATTTCGCATCTCCCGGCAATCTCAACGTGGTAGGGGATGCGCAGTTGCCCGGCAAGGTGTTGCGCCTCACGGAAGCCCGCATCAATATTGCCGGAGCGGCCTGGTATGCCGCCAAGGAGCCCGTCTCCCATGGTTTCGATACGACTTTTCAATTCAAGCTGACCGGACAAGGGGGCTTGGGAAACGGCGCGGACGGATTTGCATTTGTCGTGCAAAACAGTGATCCATCGGCTGTCGCGGGGCGAGGCTCGGCCGGCGGGTGGGGACTCGGCGATGGTCACCGAAGCCGCAACAGCCCCGGAATCCCTCGCGCTCTGGCGGTCTTCTTCGATACCTTCAGGAACGACGAGGATCACGACCCATCCGATAACTACATTGTGATCTGCAATAACGGAGGACCCCGCCAGATGCGTTGGCCGCCGCGCCGCCTCAACTTCACACGCAAATTGCCCGTGTATATGAAAGACGGACAGATCCACACCGTGCGGATTCTCTATAAGGCTCCCGTGATCTCCGTGTTCATGGATGACGTGTCCGCACCCGTGTTGGTGTCGCCAATCGACATCTCGCTCGTAACTGACACGGATGGCCGCGCGTTCGTTGGCTTCACGGCGTCGACCGGGTCCGGGTGGGAGAATCACGACATTCTGAACTGGTCGTTTTCGGTGACCGATGTTTCGTCGGCGATGGTCTCTTCGAACATTTCATTCTTCATGGATTCATGCCTGCCCGGCCGAAGCCTGTGTACCCCCGATCGGGCGATTGTGGAAGAAAAGCAAACCGGTCTTTACCACGTCGTGCTGCCGGCCAACCTGGAATGGGGAGCCGCGATTCCCAATCCAGGCGGACACCAGGTCAACATCGAGAACGTACGCGGCACCGTCTGTTGGGACCTCCAGGCGCGCGGCTCCGAAGGTTGCAACGGCCCGGACGGCAACCCGGCAATCCACTCCCGGGAAGGCTTCCTCGACCCGGAAAAGCCGGCCGGGTCGCTCGTTGTCAAAACCACCAAGGGCCGAACCTGGTTCTCCGTAAACGACCATAAAGGAGCGTTCCGGGACAACGAAGGCTATTTCGAATTCGAAGCCGAAATCAAATAGCTATCCGTGTTCATTCGTGTTCATTCGTGGCCCAATGTTTACTTCGTGACCTTGTGCCTGTCGGAACGCATAGCTTTTATCATCTGCGATCTCGGGCGAATCGCTCTCTTCCACCGGATGAGCGGTGGTGTCGTAGCCCACGCTGGCCAACAGATCCAGTGCTACCCTGCGGTCAACCCCCGTATGAAACTCCACTACCAGCTTGGGATGGTCGCGCAACAATATCTGGCGCATGCCTTTGAGCACCTCGATCTCCATCCCCTGGACATCGATCTTGACCCCGTGGACCGGCTCGCCGGAAGAGTTCAGCGAAGGCCAGATGGAGTCGAATGAAGTCACCAGCAGCGGTTCGATCCAATCGCCTGACCGCAACGTACTGTCCGCCATTCCGCGATAGACCGGCAGGTTGAACGTATGAATCCCGGGTTCCGCCCCTAGGGCGAACGGCGCAATTCGCAACTGCGAACATTTATTTAGTTGGCGGGTGATGCCGATCGATCCGGCGGACGCCATTACCGGTTCGAACGCGATCACAGCCCCACGCGGCCCCACCAACTTGGCCAGCGCCAATGCCGTATAGCCATAATGAGCGCCCACGTCGATCCAGGTTTCGCCGGCGTGTACATTCCCGCGAAACCAGTCGAGCAGCCGTTCTTCCGTGGTGCCCCGGATCGCACCGGGATAGTCGCGCCACGAGGTGAAGATGACTTCGCCTTTGAGAAACCCTCGACGAATCCGGTGCCCTCTCAGCCGCTTGGGCAGGAATTGCCGGATCTTTTCCTTCAGCGTCCGATTCATTCTGTACGTTGCTATCTAACAGATTAAGGCGATCCGCCGACTCTGTACATTCCCCATTGGAGATATACCGGGCGGAATTCTAAGGAAATTTTGCGACGCTGAACCTTGACATCTAGCGCTTATTGTCCCGCAAAACGTCTTAGCCGGACAATCTCGGTAAAGCAAATGCACAGATTTACCACACCGAGTCCGCTGATCGCCCCCTTGAAATAGGCGCTCTCCCAGACCCAGAAATACTTCGGAATGAAGGTCGCGAAGTAGTTGCTGGTCCAATAGTCGGTCCACGGAAAGACCAGCAGAAACAGCCCCAACTCCAGGCACACAATCACGATCAGCAACGCCAGCGTGATCTGCAATCCTCTTCCTTTGTGCGGAGGAGGAGCGGCGGGTTGAATCGCTGCGATACTGTCTGCCGCCGGCGGAATTTCCGGGTCGCTCACACAGCCCTCGCAACGCTGAACAGGTCCATCTGGCTTGGTCCGGGATCGATTGGGAACCGGCAGTTCGCCCGCACCGGGTCGTAGCTCATGCGATGCAGCGGCGTGGGCCCGAATTCGCGTAGCGCACGAATGTGCTCCGGGGCCAGATATCCTTTATTCCGCGCCAAGCCATACTCGGGGAAGATCGCGTCCCATCGGCGCATCATTTCGTCCCGATACACTTTGGCCACGATCGATGCGGCCGCAATCGCGTGACAGCGGGCATCACCGTGGATCAGGGGTTGTTGGGGCTGGGGGATATCGAGGGGCACCGCGTCAATCAGAACAAAATCGGGGGCCGGTGAGAGGAGTTCAAGCGCCATTTTCATGGCCAGGCGCGAAGCCTGGTAAATGTTGATCTGGTCAATTATGGCAGCGTCCACCGCGGATACCGACCACGCCACTGCCCTTTCTTGGATCCGCACCGCCAACTCCTCGCGGCGGCCGGGATCGAGCAACTTGCTGTCATTCAGCCCGCGGATGGGCCGCTCGGGAGAAAGGATCACCGCACCGGCGACCACCGCCCCGAAAAGCGATCCACGGCCTACCTCGTCCGTACCGGCAATCCATGCGTAGCCCCGCGAACGCAGATCGCGTTCAAGGGTCCCGTCGCATTTCAGGTTCAGAACAGGCGCCTGATCCTGTCCGGCCCCATCGCCGGGATTCTCGCGGGCCGTGCGCATCCGTGGAGTACCTGTTCCGGACAGAGTCGCTTACTTTGCCTTGGTTTCGCGCTCGCGAAGACGGGCGGCTTTGCCCTTCAGTCCGCGTAAATAGTAAAGTTTGGCCCGGCGGACGCGGCCTGTGCGGACAACGTCGATGTGGTCGACGATCCTGGCGTTCAACGGGAAAATGCGTTCGACTCCCTGACCGAAGCTGATCTTGCGGACCGTAATCGTCGCACCCATCCCCGTATTGTTACGGGCGATGACCGTGCCTTCGAAAGCCTGCAGGCGCTCTTTGTCGCCCTCCTTGATCTTGACGTGCACGCGAATAGTGTCACCGGGCCGGAACGTCGGGAGGTCCGTGCGTAAACTCTTCTGGATAAACTTACTCAACAATGCGTTCTGCATCTCTTCACCTGATTTTGGCTAATCTTTAATAATACCGTGTTCCGAGGGGCTTTGCCGGGATTGTGGACGCAGGCCGCACCGGGTCGGGAGGAACTTCACCCCATTATCGCTCATCGCGCCCTCGCTTATTGCAGCCGGGCTTCCGCCGTGGGGCAGACCATCGTGCTTTGTGGTCTGCCTGGCTGCGTAGCGGCCGGCGGTGCTTAAGCGGCATGCGTTCGTCACCGGATGGCATAAAATCGAGCGCATGCCCTCCATCCATTTGAAAGTTGCCGCGGGACTCCTCGCCGCGCTAGCCGGCGCCTTCGCTGCTCCCTCATCGCCCATACCACTTTGGCCCGGCGGAGCTCCTGGAGAACAGCCCGGACCCGGCGACGAAAAAGACAACACCACGCCTAAGAGTGACCTCGTCGCGGGCCAGCGCGTCGCGCGAATCGGGGGCATCACCAACCCCACCATCCAGGTCTTTTCGCCGCCCACCGGAAAGAACACCGGAACCGCGGTCCTCGTCTTTCCGGGCGGCGGCTATAGTATCCTCGCATTCGACCTGGAAGGCACGGAAGTCTGCGAGTGGCTGAATTCGATCGGCGTCACCGGCGTGCTTTTGAAGTACCGCGTGCCGCCGCACAAAGGAGCCGTCCGCTACGCCGCTCCGCTCCAGGACGCCCAACGTGCCTTGCGGGTGGTGCGATCGCGCGCCCGGGAATGGGGCATTGATCCGGCGCGAGTAGGTGTGCTCGGATTCTCTGCTGGCGGCCATCTGGCAGCCGCGGCCAGCACCAATTTCGATACCGAAACCTACCCTCCCGCCGACCCCGCGGATAAACTCAGCGCTCGTCCGGACTTCGCCGTGATCATTTATCCCGGATACCTCGCCCCGGACATCAAAGATACCGGCAAAATCGCGCCGGAACTCAAGGTGTCAACGAATACGCCTCCGACCTTCCTGGTTCAGGCGGAAGACGACCCGGTACACGTTGAGAACAGCGTCTTCTATTTTCTGGCGCTCAAGAATGCCAAAGTGCCGGCTGAGATGCATCTCTACGCCGCCGGTGGCCATGGATACGGGTTACGTCCCACCCCGGTCCCGATCACCGGTTGGCCGGCTCTTGCCGCGAAATGGTTCCATACCATCGGCGTGCTGAAGTAGCCTATAGCTATGCTGCGGCTGATTGCGCTGAGCCTGTCCCTCCTGGTCCCGATTGTGTCAGGACAAACCTTCCCCACTTCGCCCGTCCTTACCAGACTCGCAGATGACACCGTTCACCAGGTCATCCGCCAATTCGGTCCCGGCCTCACGGAAGATCGCATTGCCCTGACGATCATCGACCTGAACGATCGCGCGCGGCCGGTCTGGGGCAGCTACCACGGCGAAATCGCCTTCTATCCGGCCAGCGTTTGCAAACTCTTCTACCTCAATGCCGTGCAGGCCTGGATGCAGGCGGGCAAACTGCAGGAAACGCCCGAGCTCGATCGCGCGATCCACGACATGATCATTTCGTCCTCCAACGATGCGACGCAACTGGTGGTCGACATGCTAACCGGGACCACCGGCGGTCCGGAATTGACACCTGAAGAGATGAAGCCCTGGCTCGAGAAGCGCAACGCCGTGAACCGCTACTACGCGGACCTGGGCTATCACGGCATCAACGTCAACCAAAAGGCTTTCGCCGAGGACGCCTACGGACGCGAAAGCCAGAATCGCGGACCCTACCTGGCCGACGGTACTCGGGAGAACGGCAATCGCCTCACCACCGATGCCACCGCACGTCTTCTTTTCACCATCGCGACCGGTCAGGCGATCTCGCACGAACGCTCGCTCGCCATGATGAACCTGTTACACCGCGATCCGTTTTCACCCAAACCCGACAACACCGATGAGCAGGCGTTGTTATTCATGGGCAAGTCCCTCCCGCCGGGCTCGCAATACTATTCCAAGGCTGGTTGGACCTCGTCCACGCGTCACGATGCGGCGTTCATCCGTCTGCCCAATGGCGCCGAGTATATCGCCGTCGTCTTCACCAGGAACAACAGTAAGCAGACCGACATCATCCCATCAGTCTCGAAGCTCCTGGTAGAGCACTTCATGAACACTCGACCTCCGGCCGACACGATCCTCACCAACGGGCGATTCTGGACCGGCGTGGCCGCTTCACCCTGGGCCGAAGCCGTCGCGATTCGTGGAGAGCGCATCATCGCGGTCGGCAGCCGTGCGGACGTTACCAAACTGGCGTCTGACGGCACTCGCACGGTAGACCTCGGAGGCAAGCTCGCTCTCCCCGGCTTCATCGATAACCACACGCATTTCATCGACGGCGGATTCCAACTCCTTTCGGTCGATCTCCGCGACGCCAAAACGCAGGCCGAATTCAGTCGCCGCATTGCCGAACAGGCGAACAAGGTGGGCCCGGGACGCTGGATTCAAGGTGGCGATTGGGACCATGAGAACTGGCCCGGCGCGCCGCTTCCAACCAGGGAACTGATCGATTCCGTGACCCCGGACAATCCTGTTGCCGTTGAACGTCTCGACGGACACATGGTCCTGGCTAACAGCCTGGCTCTGCGCAAGGCCGGCATCACCAAAGACACTCCCGACCCTCCCGGCGGCATCATCGTTCGCGATCCGAAGACGGGGGAGCCCACCGGCATCCTGAAAGACGCGGCATCGAGCCTGGTCTATCGCGTGATCCCGGAACCGGGCGAAGCCGAATACAACGGTGCGCTCGACGCGGCGCTCCTCGAAGCCGCCCGCCACGGCGTGACCTCCATCGCCGACATCACTCTGTGGAATCAGTGGCCCATCTATAAGCGTTATAAAGAGGCCGGCAAACTGACTGTGCGCGTCTACTCGCGAACGCCGATGAGCGAATGGGAACGCCAGCGCGACTACGTCGATCGTTTCAGCCCGGGCGATGAATGGCTACGCCTCGGCGGGTTGAAAGCCTTCATGGACGGCTCGCTCGGTTCGACCACCGCCTATTTTTTTCAACCTTATAATGACGCTCCGAACACGTTCGGGCTGATGCGTCCGGACAACCAGCCCGAAGGTAAGCTTCGGGACCGCATCATCGCGGCGGACGCTGCGGGCTTACAATGCTCGGTCCATGCCATCGGCGATCGCGCCAACAACATACTGCTGAACTACTACGAGGAAGCTGAACGCGTGAACGGTCCGCGCGACCGGCGTTTCCGCGTCGAGCATGCGCAGCATCTGCAGGCATCCGACATCCCGCGCTTCGGCCGGCTCGGCGTGATCGCCTCGATGCAGCCGTATCATTTGAGCGACGACGGCCGCTGGGCGGAAAAGAGGCTCGGCGCTGATCGCCTCAAAGGGACATACGCTTTCCGCAGCCTTCTCGATACCGGCGCCACGCTGGTCTTTGGGTCCGACTGGCCGGTCGCCCCGCTCGATCCCGTTTACGGCATCTACTCCGCCGTGACCCGGCGCACGCTTGACGGCAAACATCCCGGCGGCTGGATTCCCGAGCAGAAGATCTCCGTCGAAGAAGCGGTGCGAGCCTACACCTCCGCGGGTGCGTATGCCGAGTTCTCCGAGCGCGACAAGGGAACGCTGGAAGCGGGAAAACTGGCGGATATCGTGGTTCTCTCCGAGGACATTTTTCGCATCGCCCCGGAGAAAATCCGTGACGTCAAGGTGACACTCACCTTCGCCGGCGGAAAACAGACGTGGATCGGACGCTGATCGTGTCGCCGCGCCTTTTGGCTCAATCGCCGCTCGTCATCGCACCATACGGATCGCTTACGGCAATCTTTTCTTGCACTTGGCTGCGGCCATGTGCGTGCTAAATAACAGCACGGCATGAAGGCTCCCCAGGAAAGCTTCCAAACATATCTGCGGCACGAAGTCGACAACGCTGGCAAAGGCTATGAGCAGGCATTCGAGAAGATTCTGCTCTTGACCCGAGGTCCCGGCCTACAGCCAGGGCCCGACCTGTTGGATGCCACCCAAGTGCTTAGCGAGAACCTGCGACTCTACACCGGCGCACTCCGCCGCATGGCCAACTTCGCGTCGCACCATAGCGCCTAATACCGACCGCCCTGCCAATATTGCTCTGAATTGGGCGGACGGCTTGCTGCCCCAGCCCGCCTTCGCAGCCTACAATAGAATCTTCCCCGTGAGCACCGACGCCTCCACACCGCTCATGCGGCAGTACAACGCCGTCAAACAGCAGGTCCCCAACGCCCTGCTGATGTTCCGTCTCGGCGACTTCTACGAACTCTTCTTCGAAGACGCAGTCACCGCCGCACGTGAACTCGAAATCACGCTGACCGCCCGCAACAAGGAAAAGGGCACTGCCATTCCCATGTGCGGAGTCCCGTTCCATGCAGCCGAAGGCTACGTCGCGCGACTCATCAACAAAGGTTATCGTGTCGCCATCTGCGACCAGATGGAGGAAGCCGGCCCGGGAAAGAAACTGGTCAAGCGCGAGATCACCCGCATCGTCACCCCTGGCACCGCGACGGATGCGCACCTGCTGCGTTCGCACGAAAACAACTACCTCGCAGCCATCGCGCGAGGCGGCTCTTCGAGTGGGGGCCGTGTCGGACTGGCCCACGTCGACATCTCGACCGGCGAATTCCGCTCGACCGAAATCGATCCCGCCGAACTCACCGGCGCCCTAGAATCGCTGGGCGCACGCGAAGTCCTGGAAGCCGCCGAGCACCCTCTTCTTCCTAGCGCGGAAATCCGGCAGCGTATCCTGTCGACTGAAGTCGAGGACTGGATCTTCTCCCTCGACTACGCCGACCGCACCCTCCGCGAGCACTTCGGACTCCTCTCACTCGATGGCTGCGGCCTCGCCGGCAAACCTGCGGCGATCTCGGCCGCCGGCGCCATTCTGCACTATCTTCGCGACACCCAGCGCGCTGCGCTCGAGCACCTCGACCGTCCCTCGTTCTATGACCGTTCGGAAACCATGGTGCTCGATGCCGTCACTGTCCGTAATCTCGAACTGCTCGATCCCGTGTTCGCGGGCGAAGGCGCGACGCTCATCGGCGTTCTCGACCAGACCGCGACCGGAATGGGTGGACGCCTTCTCCGACAGCGGCTCCTGCGTCCCTCGCTCGACCGCGCCGAGATTGAAGCACGCCTCGACGCCGTCGCCGATGTGCAGCGCGAAACTATCCTGCGCGCAGAGCTGCGTAAGCAACTCGCCGGGGTGCTCGATATGGAGCGCCTGCTCGCCAAGATCTCGATCGGCAGCGCCGGTCCGCGTGAAGTCTTCGCCCTTGGACGCTCGCTCGAACAAGCGCCGCTCCTGGTCGAAGCCGCCCGTTCCACGCATCATCGGTTGTCGCTCCGGACTCGCGATATCCTCGCCCGCATTGACGACATTCCTGAACTCCGCGCGCGCATTCTGCAAGCCATCTCCGACACTCCGCCGCTCAACCTCACCGACGGCGGCACCATTCGCCCCGGCTATCATGCCGAACTCGACGAACTCCGCGACCTCAGCCAGAACGGCCGCCAGTACATCGCCCAGATCGAGGCTCGCGAGCGCACCCGCACCGGCATTCAGTCGCTCAAGATTCGCTTCAATAACGTCTTCGGCTACTACATCGAAATCTCCAAAGCCAATCTGCAACTCGCCCCCGCCGACTACGAACGCAAGCAGACACTAGTCAATGCCGAACGCTTCACCACGCCCGAGCTAAAGGAGTACGAGCGCAAGGTCCTCTCCGCCGAGGAGAAGATTCTCGAACTCGAACGGGAGATCTTCTGCGAGGTTCGCCAGGCTGCCGCTGCCGAGGCCCGTCGCATTCGCGGGACCGCGTCGGCTATTGCCGAACTTGACGTAACCTGCGCGCTGGCTCAAGTCGCCGCCGAAAATCGCTACACGCGCCCGTCCTTCTCCGAAACAGACGAGATGCGAATCATGGCGGGGCGCCATCCCGTGATCGAAAAACTGGCCGGAGAAGAGGCGGGACGCTTCATCCCCAACGATCTCTTCCTCAACGATTCCACCAACCTCATTGCCGTCATCACCGGACCCAATATGGGCGGCAAATCGACCTACCTCCGGCAAGCCGCGCTGATCGCCATCCTCGCTCAGATGGGCTCGTTCGTGCCGGCGGATTCGGCCTTGCTCCCGCTGATCGACCGCATCTTTACGCGCATCGGCGCGTCCGACAACCTGGCGCGCGGCCGCTCCACCTTCATGGTCGAGATGACTGAAACCGCCGTCATCCTCAACACCGCAACGCCGCGCAGTTTCATCGTCCTGGATGAAATCGGGCGCGGCACCGCGACCTACGACGGTCTCGCGCTGGCCTGGGCCGTGGTTGAGCACGTTCACCAGCGCACCCGCGCCAAGACACTCTTCGCGACGCATTATCACGAGCTCACCGAACTCGCCGAACTGCTCGACGGCGTGCGCAATCTGCGAGTCACCGTGAAAGAGGCCGGCGATCGCATCATCTTTCTGCGTCGCGTCGAACCCGGGAAGGCGGATCGCAGCTACGGTATCGAAGTGGCACGGCTCGCCGGACTGCCCATTAGCGTCATCGAACGCGCGCGCGAGGTGCTGAAGTTTCACGAACGCACCGAACATGCCGTCACCGAAGAACTCGCGCCGCAGCATGCCGCACCCATGCAAATCCGCCTCTTCGAACCTTCGCCCAATGAACTCATCGACCGTATTCGAGAGCTGAAACTGGACGAAATGCGGCCAATTGAAGCCCTCCAGTTCTTACATGACCTACAAAAAGCAGTCACGTAACACAGAATTTGGAGGTACTTGCAAAACTCGGCCGCCAGCGGCCGAGGCAGGCCCCACCGACGCAAACATTGGACTTGCGTTGGTGGCGCGGGCGGTTTCGCCTGCGCCTATCGAATTGAAAACCGGAACCTGTGCAGTCCCCGTACGACAGACGATCGTTTTTTGTCGTCTGTCGGCCGGCGACAGCCGGCGGGTGTCGAGCAGCTCCCAATGCGAGTAGCCGGACTCATTAGCGGAACCTCGGTCGACGGAATCGATGTCGCCATCGTTGACATCCACAACCGCGCCATCAGAACGGTGGCGCACGGCTCAATCCGCTACCCCGCCGCACTCCGCACCTATATTCTCTCCGCGTCCAACGCGACGACCCATACGTCTGAAATCTCGCGTCTCAACTTCGCCATCGGAGAACGTTTCGCCGGCGCGCTATTGCAAATTTGCCGGAGGAACCGCATCGCGCCGGAAAGCATCGAGCTGATCGGCAGTCACGGCCAGACCATCTACCACGAGCACCGCAAGAACACGCTGCAGATCGGCGAAGGCGCAGTGATCGCCGAGCGCACCGGCATCACGACCATCTCCGACTTTCGCACCGCCGATATCGCCGCCGGAGGAGCCGGGGCGCCGCTGGTGCCATTTCTCGACTACCGTGTCTTTCGTCACCCGCGACGGGGACGCATAGCCCTCAATCTTGGCGGCATCGCCAACGTGACGATCATTCCGCCAGGCGCAGCGCCGCAGGAAGTGGTGGCGTTCGACACCGGTCCGGCGAACATGGTCATCGACGCGCTTGTCCAGCGTCTGACCGGCGGACGCCAGCTTTACGACTGCTCGGGCGTCATCGCCGGGAGCGGCCGCATCGATCGCGCGCTGTTGTCGAAACTCCTGTGCGACCCGTACTTTCGCGAGAAGCCGCCCAAGTCGGCCGGCCGTGAACAATACGGCGCAGCTTTCGTGGATAGCCTCATCGGCACCGGTCTTCCCGTACCGGATCTCATCTCGACAGCCACCGCCTTTACCGCGTCTGCCGTTGCGCTGGCAGTGGAGCGCTACGCAACCGCTGGTGCCTGGGATCTCATAGCCTCCGGCGGCGGCGTCCACAACGACACTCTCATGTCGCAGCTAACCTCGCTTTTGCCCCAAGTCACGGTCGCCCTAACCTCCGACTTCGGGATTGACGTAGATGCCAAGGAGGCGATCGCGTTCGCCTTGATAGCATATGAAACCTACCATCGGCGTCCGGGCAATGTGCCGAGCGCCACAGGGGCTCGGAATACAGCCGTCTTGGGCAAAATGTCGTTTCACCAACCGCAAAACAGGAGGCAGCCGCAGCGAGTTGGTGCGAACGGAAGTAAGCCGGCTGTAAAATAGCGAACTTCGCGGCTCAATCTTCCGTTGCTAGAATTGTTAGATCAATCGTGCTACGCCATTTGCCCCTGATCCTGAAGAACTGCTGGCGCAACCGCCGTCGGACGATCCTCACGGTGCTCAGCATCAGCGTGTCGCTCTGTCTGCTGGGAGTGATGATGGCGATCTATCATGCTTTCTATTTTCAGGAGCCATCTCCTTACCAGGCTCTCCGGCTGATTGTGCGCAACCGTGTCTCCCTCGCTTTCGGGATGCCGCAGTCTTACCGGGAGAAGATCCAGCAGATTCCAGGCGTGCGGAACACGTGCATCGAGCAATGGTTCGGTGGAATCTACATCGACCGGCGTCCGGAGCACATGTTTGCGCGCTTTGCCGTGGAACCTGCCAAGAAGCTGATCCTGCGGGGCGAAATGCAAATGCCGGAAGAACAGAAAAAAGCCTTCGTGAACGAGCGGACGGCCTGTATTGTCGGCCGCACGCTGGCGGATAAGCAGAATTTCCACATCGGCCAGAAGATTACCCTGCAGGGCGATATCTTTCCTTACAATATGGAACTCACGATCCGCGGCATCTTCGACTCGCCGGAGAACAACGAAATTCTGTACTTCAATCGAGAGTATCTGGAGGAGAGCCTGCCGGTGGGTCGGCGCGGCAGCGCCGGTGAGATCAATATTCTGGCTGCCAGCGCGGAGGACGTCCCGCGCATCGAAACTGCCGTCGACGATTTGTTCCACAACTCCACGATCCAGACCAAGACAGAATCGGAGAGCGCATTCTCCCTGAGCTTCGTTTCGATGCTGGGAAATGTGAAGGCATTTCTGCTGGCCATACTCGGCGCGGTGACGTTCACCATCCTGCTGGTTTCGGCGAATACCATCGCGATGTCAGTCCGCGAACGTGTCCGGGAGGTCGGCATTCTCAAAACGTTAGGTTATACGCCCGGCGACATCCTTGGCATTATTGTTGGTGAGGCGTTGGTGATTTCTTTGGCCGGAGGCGTACTCGGAATCGTTTTCGCCTCGTTCATGACCGGAGCGGTCCGCAAGATGCCGACGTTGATGGACCAGTTGCAACATCTCACACTGCGTCCTCAGGTCGCGGCGGTATGCCTGGCAGTAGCGGCGCTGATCGGTTTGCTCAGCGCGCTGGTGCCGGCGTTTAACGCCGCCCGCATGTCGATTCTGGACGCGCTGCGATCTACGGACTAACGTCATGGCTATCCCGCTGAGCTATAACTTCCGCAACCTGGTGGTTCGCAAGACGACTACCATAATGACTGCTCTGGGCATCGCGTTGACCGTCGCCGTGCTCCTGGCAGTCCTGGCGTTGATGACGGGATTGCAAACCGCTCTGCATTCTACCGGCGATCCTCTGGATGTTCTGGTCCTGCGCAAAGGCTCGGATTCAGAGTTGATCAGCAACCTGGAACGCGGGGATTACCAGACCGTGAAGTTCCTGCCAGGTATCGCGCGCAATCCGCATGGAGATCCGCTTGCCTCTCTCGAGATGGTCACGGTGATCAACCTGGTCAGCGTGGACGCGCCGGACGGAAATAACGTTACCTTACGGGGTCTCACTCCTCTCGGCCAGGAACTGCGGCAGGGCCTGCACATCGTTAAGGGGCGTTGGTACGACGCAGGCAAACGCGAAGTAGTCGTAGGCGAAGCCATCGCCAAACGTTATCCGGCCGCGCGCATGGGCAACAAACTGCGCTTCGGCAAGGGTGAATGGGACATCGTAGGTGTCATGTCGGCAGGGCAGAGCGCTACCAACAGCGAGATCTTCGCCGATCTCAACCAGGTCAGTTCGGATTTCTCCCGGATCGAGGTGCTGAGCTCCATTCTGTTGCGCGCTCAGGATGAGGTAGCGGCCGATGCGCTCATCAAACAGATTTCGAATGACCAGCGGATGAATGTTACCGCCCAGTCGGAAAAGAGTTACTACGATGCCCAGACATCTTCCGGGCTGCCGGTGACTGTCCTGGGGCTCTTCGTTTCCGTCATCATGGCGGTTGGCAGCAGTTTCGCTGCGATGAACACCATGTTCGCCGCGGTGGCGCGCAGAGGTCGGGAGATCGGCACGCTGCGCGTCCTGGGGTTCTCCCGGGGCAGTATTCTGCTCAGCTTCTTTGTCGAATCGGTGCTGTTGTCGGCGTTTGGCGGCTTGCTCGGCTGCCTGCTGGTGTTACCGCTCAACGGGATGACTTCAGGCGTGGGGAACTTCTCGACCTTTGCCGAGACCGCGTTCAATTTCACGGTCACGCCGCAGATCATGATCGTCGGAGTCGCTTTTGCGGCGTTGTTGGGCGCAGTTGGTGGATTCTTCCCGGCGCATTCGGCATCCAAGAAGGAGATCCTAACCGCGTTGCGTGAGACGTAACGGGGCACAGACTGAAGTCTGTTACGAACCATGGAAGCTGAATTAAAAAGTCTGCGGATCGACCGGTCGCGCAAGCGGTCGGGTGAACCTTCCAGGTGGGCCACACGGTGGATCATCGGAGGGATCGCGATCCTGCTCGTACTGGGCGCCGCGCGATTTGCCTATACCCGGATCAACGCCCCGGTCGAAGTTGGCGTGATGCGCGTGAAAGCTACCGGCGGCATGGCTGCAGCGCAGGGCGTGGTCCTCAACGCGACCGGTTACATCATTGCGCATCACAAAATCGAAGTGGCCGCGAAGGTTGTCGGGCGCGTTGAGTGGATCGGCGTAGACCAGGGCGACATGGTTCACGAGGGCCAGGTGATCGTCCGCCTGGAAGACGAAGACTATCGCGCACAGGTGCAACAGGCCAAGGGCAATCTCGAAAACCTTGAAGCGAAGCTGGCCGAGGCTTTGCACGGCTCTCGTCCGGAGGAGGTCGCCGTTGCGGATGCCAATATGGTCAACGCGCAAGCCGATCTCGAAGATGC
Source organism: Terriglobia bacterium (assembly GCA_963747535.1). Lineage (GTDB taxonomy): Bacteria > Acidobacteriota > Terriglobia > Bryobacterales > Bryobacteraceae > CAVVFX01. The sequence goes on along the minus strand of CAVVFX010000017.1, from coordinate 247,272 downwards.
CCGGGTCACGCTCGAGCGGAATCGCAAACTGGCCGAGGCCAAAGTGGTGTCGCGGCAGATCCTGGACGATGCGCAAGCCAAGTTCGATGGCGCCGTGGCGCGCGTGAATTCCTTGAAGAAGACGCTGGATCTGGCCAAACTCGGCCCGCGGCAGGAGCAGATCGACGCGCTCCGCGGTCAGGTGCAACAGGCCAAGGGTGCAGTCGCTTATGCCGAATCGCAGCTCTCCGATACGGTCATCAAAGCGCCGGTCACGGGAACGATTCTGGAGCGTGCGGTGGAAAAAGGCGAGTTCGTTACCACCAGTTTCGTAGGCGACAAGGGCGCGAAGGGGTACGTCGTGTCGCTTGCCGATCTCAACGATTTGCAGGTGGAACTGGACATTGCGCAGAACGATTTCGCCAAGCTGCACGCAAAGCAGAAAGGCGTCGTGACGGTCGACGCGTTTCCCGATCGGAAGTACGACGGATATATCTACGAGGTTGCGCCGGAAGCCAACCGCCAGAAGGCCACCGTGCAGGTGAAGGTGAAGGTAGTGAATCCGGACGAGTATTTGCGGCCCGAAATGAATTCGAGTGTGGCGTTCCTGGCCGACGATCAGCCGAAATCCGGCGGTGCGGCCGAATCGATGATCATTGTTCCGGGGTCGGCGGTTCAAGACGGCGCAGTGTTCGTGGTACTGAACGGAAGAGCTTTGCGGCGGCCGGTAAAGACCGGCATGACGATGTCGAATGGAGTGCGGGTGACTCAGGGGTTGATCGGCGGCGAGGATATCATCGTGAGTCCTCCGGTTGGGCTGACGGACGGCGCGAGCGTTAAATCGAAAGGTTGAGATATGGCGGGCAGCGCAAACGGCGAGGTATTGATCCGGACGCGGAAGTTGACCAAGGAATTTATCCGCGACGAATTTCACGTGATCGCTTTGAAGGATGTGGATATTGAGATTCAGAAAGGCGAGTTTGCAGCCCTGATGGGTCCGTCGGGATCGGGAAAGTCGACGCTGCTGCACCTGATTGCCGCGATGGACAAGGTCACCAGCGGAGACATCACGGTCCTCGGTGAGAACTTGCGGCAACTTAGCGATCGCGCGATTGCGCACTGGCGCAACGAACACGTCGGTTTCATCTTTCAGTCGTTTAATCTGATTCCGGTGCTGACGGCCATCGAGAATGTAGAACTGCCGCTCAAGCTGACCACTCTGACCAAGAAGGAGCGGTTGGAGCACGCCACTACTGCGCTGCAACTGGTCGGACTCGGCGACCGGCTCAAACATTATCCAAGGCAACTCTCGGGCGGTCAGGAGCAACGCGTCGCAATCGCACGCGCCATTGTGACGGACCCGGCCTTGATCCTCGCGGATGAGCCTACAGGGAACCTGGACGCGGCATCGGCGGACGAGGTGCTGAACATGTTGTCGCGTTTGAACAAGGAATTCGGAAAGACCATTGTGATGGTCACGCACGACCCCCACGCGGCGCGTTTTGCGTCCCATGTGTATCACCTGGAGAAGGGCGAATTGCTGGTATCCGGCGCAATGCCCGCGGTGTAGACTCCTTGAGCAGAAAACCTGAACAATAAATCGCTTGATGCGTATCAGAAGGTACACAGTCATTGTGCTCCTCCTCCTTTCCGCTCCGGATCGGGGCAAAGCCCGGCCGTTGGACCCCGGGCTTTCCCGGGGGAGCAACCGGTTGCTCCTTCGGGACTGCCATTTGCCTTCACAAAAGCGGACACACTATAGAAATCGGCGGGGTGAGGAAAGAACTTGAGCCGGAGTCGAAAAAAGCGGGGAAACATTTGGTGGGAAGGACTGAGCAGGGCGGACCGCCTGAAGCGACCCGCCCGGATTAAGCTAGTTAATTTAGTGGAGTCGCGGTCACTTCAAGCTGTAGCTGATGCTTGGACGAGGGGTCGTCCGACGAGAAAACGGTAGTGGATTTTCCGAACTGTATCTGCACTCTGGAGTTCCACTTCGTCTGATAAATCATAGGCTGTTTCGTTAGCGGCGCCCCCGCTGGGGTATCCAGCGCGCCGCTCGCCTCCGTCACCAGGTCAAACTCCAATCCATCTTTCGCCGGTAGGGGGTTACGAACGTCCAGGCTTACGCCGACGTCAATGTAAGTAGTACTTTTTCCATCCACCACCACCGGGACCTTGGCCCCGCTTCGGATGGAAGATGTTCCCCCGACGAGGGCCATCATCATTTGATAGTTATGCGTCTTGACCGCTTTGCTACCGTCCATTTCTTTGAGTGCGAAGTCCAGCCGGTAGAATTGGGGGCCTGTTTTGGGGACTTCGTTCTGTGCTACTGCCGTCGCTGCGGTGGCAAGGCATACGGCGAATAAGACTGCCAGTTTCTTTTGGTTCACTTCATCTCTCCTATTTCCAAACTATCGATCTGCAGCGGCTGCATATTAATCGCTTCGATCTCCAAAGGCTTGTCGGGTTGTGCCAATTCCAGGGCGGCTGACGGCGCCTGCTGTGCGAAGGCTAAGAGTGCGCGCTGTTCACGAGTCAAGCTCTCGCGTCGCGGAGAGCGCTGCACCGCGCGGTGGGGCTTTACTGTGCGGACAACCGGCACGATCGCGACAGGATCCGCTTTCTGCACTCGAATAGGGAGAGGCGTCTCGCTTTGCCGCATCTCGATGGCGACCACCAGGCCGGCCAGCGCCAACCCTGCCGCGGCGAACCGCAGCCAACTCCATCGCGGTGCAGTATCTTCCGCGCGGACTCGCGCCAGTATTCTCGCGCTCAATCCCGCGCGAGGCTCGCGTAGCGTGTACGACGCCAGCGCATCGTCTAAAATTCCGTCCAGTTCGTCGCCCTTCATGGCCGTCTCCCTGCCGTTTCCAACTTCTGCTTCAACACCTGCCTGGCCCGCATGAGCCGAGTGCGTACCGTGCCCTCTGGAATGCTTAAGATTCTCGCGATCTCACGCGAATTCAGTTCGTCGATCGTCGATAGCGCGAGGGGCTGTCGCAACTCTTCCGGCAGCGCGTCAATCAAACGATGGACGGCTGCAGCCCGGTCGGATGCAATTGCGGACTGCTCCGGATCCGCTCCGGAAGCGCCTTCGAGTGGTGACGCGTTGCGCTGATTGCGCGCCCGGTGATCGATCGCGATTCGCCACGCCGTCCGCGCCAGAAAAGCCCGCTCGTCCTCCATGCGATCCCACGCGCGCGTCCGGTAAATCTTTAGAAACGTCTCCTGAGCCGCGTCCTCGCTATCGCCTACATTGCGCAGAATCGCATAAGCCACGCGGAACACAAAACGCGACTGCCGCTCGACCAGGTCGGCGAATCGTTCTTCCTCGCCGCTTGCCTCGGCTATCGACATCGGCGGGGCCGCTGCGAGTTGTTGCGAAATGTCAATCACGTTCATTAGCTAAGACCTTGCAGGGCAGGGAAGCGTTCAGATATTTTTCATGCTCAAAAAGCATGGGTGGTCGAAACCCCGTCGACATTATCCGATCAGTCCGCATGATAACCTAAGGTTTCCGCTCTTCGTCTTAGAACAGCGAAGCCTTACCAGGCCAATCGCAAGCGACTCACCGCCGGTCGTTCCACCAGGCGGCCCGGGCGGAAATTCGCGCCAATAACTTGTGATGGACACTTATCAAGACATCATTTTCAAACTAAAGCGCTATTGGGCTGACCGTGGATGCGTCATTCAGGAACCCTACGACCTCGAAGTCGGAGCGGGCACCATGGCGCCGGAAACCTTTCTTCGCGTGCTCGGACCTAAGCCCTACCGCGTGGCCTACGTGCAGCCCAGTCGCCGTCCCGCTGACGGCCGCTATGGCGAGAATCCCAACCGTCTCTACAAGCACCAGCAGTTGCAAGTGATCCTGAAGCCTGCTCCCGAGGATGTGATCGAGCAGTATCTTGGCAGTCTTGAAGCCATCGGTATCGATCTGCGGAAGCACGATCTGAAACTCGAGGAGGACAATTGGGAGTCGCCCACGCTGGGCGCCTGGGGAGTTGGCTGGCAGGTAATGTTGGATGGTCTGGAGATCACGCAGTTCACCTATTTCCAACAGTGCGGGGGAATCGATCTGGACCTGGTTCCCGCGGAACTGACTTATGGTCTCGAGCGTCTCACTTCGTTCCTGCAGGTTCGCGACAGCGTGTATGACATTGCGTGGACCCAGGACACGACCTACGCGGATGTCCGGTTCCAGGATGAATTGCAGTATTCGGTCTACAACTTCGAGATGGCGGACGTCCCGACGCTGTGGAAGCTATTCGACCTGCACGAAGGCGAGGCAGCGAGATTGCTCAGCCTCTATAAAAAGGCGAGCGAAAAACACCGCTTTCCCATCCTTCCCACGTATGACCACGTGCTGAAATGCAGCCACCTTTTCAACACGCTCGACGCCCGTGGAGCGATTAGTGTAACCGAGCGCGTGGGCGTGATCGCGCGAGTGCGCAAGCTGGCCGTCGGCGTCGCAGAGGCTTGGGCGGATCAACAACAGCCGAGGGAGACCGCAGTATGAGTGCCGGCCTTCTCATCGAAATCGGCAGCGAAGAGATCCCCGACTGGATGATCCCGGGTGCGCTCGAAAGCTTCCGCAATCTTGTGTCACAGGCTCTAGCCTGTGAGGGAACCGAACCCGTAGTCATCCACGCGGATGCTACGTGCCGGCGCCTGGTACTGCGCGCCTCCGAGGTGTATGAACGGCAGCCCGACAAGACCGAGCGCATACAAGGCCCGGCAAAGTCCGCGCCGGCAGCCGCGGTCGCCGGCTTCGCGAAAAAGGCTGGTGTCGCGCCCGCACAACTGGAGATTACCGCCACCGCCAAAGGCGAACACTACTCGTATTTGAAGCAAGTCCCCGGGCGTGCGACCAAAGACATCCTGGCCGAATCACTGCCGGGCATCGTACTCAAAATTCCCTTTCCCAAGACGATGTACTGGACTTCCAAGAATGGCCCGCGCTTCATCCGTCCCATTCGTTGGATTGTAGCGCTGCTGAACGACCAGATCGTTCCGTTCGAAATTGCAGGCGTGAAGTCGGGAAACCTTACCAACGGCCATCGCCGCTTAGGATCCAGTAACATTCCCGTCACAGTTGACGACTACGAAACCAAACTGCGGGAAAACTTGGTTATCCTTTCCGCGGATGAGCGCCGCCGGAAAATTCAAAGCGAGATCACCGCAACCATCAAACCGGATCCCGGTCTGCTGGAGACGCTGGTCTACCTGACCGAATATCCCACGCCGATTACCGGCGAATTCGATCCGTCGTATCTCGATCTGCCGGAAGAAGTGCTGGTCACTGTGATGCGGCATCACCAGAAATACTTCTCGGTCGTGGATGCCAATGGCAAACTGGCCAACCAGTTTGTCGCGGTGATGAATATCGATGCCGATCGCGAAGGCCTGGTCAAGAGCGGCAATGAACGTGTGCTGCGGGCACGGTTCAACGACGCCCGGTTCTTCTGGAACCAGGATCAACACAAGAAGCTCGCCGACCGTGTGCAGGATCTCGCGAACGTCACGTTCCAGGCCAAGCTGGGCAGCTATCTCGCCAAGACTGACCGCGTCGTGGAACTGGTTGCGAAACTGGGCGGAGACGCGGACGCCCAGCGTGCGGCTCTGCTTTCGAAAGCCGATCTCACTACCGAACTCGTCAAGGAGTTCACCGAGTTGCAAGGCAGTCGTCGGCGGCCGTTATGCCGCGTTCCAGGGTGAACCTGAAGAATGTCGCCATCGCTATCTACGATCAGTACAAGCCTGTCAGCATGGAAGATTCGATTCCGCGCACGCTTGCCGGTCAGATCGTCGCCATCGCCGATAAGCTCGACACGCTGAACGGCTGCTTCTACGTCGGGCTCATTCCGACCGGCTCCAAAGATCCTTTCGCGCTTCGCCGCGCCGCGCAGGGCATCGTCAAGATTCTGGTCGAAGGCAAGCTGCGGCTTCCGGTGCGGAGTTTCCTGTCGCCGCGAAGTCGAGCCCTTTTTCCTCGACCGTATTCGCTACTACTTCCGTGACGTTCGCGGCTTCAAGTATGACGAAGTCAACGCCATCCTGGCTTCCGGCTGGGATGACCTGCTGGACGTCGAAGAGCGTCTCGACGCCATCCAGGCCGTCCGCTCGACTCCCGACTTCGAACCGCTCGCGGCGAGTTTTAAGCGCATTCAGAACATTCTCAAGCAGGCGCACTTCGTAAGCACGGGCCAAAGCATCGATCCTTCGTTGATCGAGCATGGACCCGAAGCCGACCTGCATTTTGCCTTCGTCGCCACGCGCGTCGAAGTGCTGACACAGAATTACCGCGAGGCGCTCGAATCGATTGCGGCGCTTCGCCCCAAGGTGGATCTGTTTTTCGATAAGGTCCTGGTCAACGCGCCCGACGAGCGCGTCCGCCAGAATCGACTCACGTTATTACACTCGCTCTTGGCCGAATTTTCGACCATCGCGGATTTTTCGGAAATTGTCACGAGTTCATAGGAGAAACACTTGATGAAGAAGCACGTGTATATGTTCGGCAACGGAAAAGCCGACGGCGACGGCAAGATGAAGGACGTCCTGGGTGGTAAAGGCGCCGGGCTCGCGGAGATGTCGCGCGCCGGATTGCCGGTCCCGCCGGGATTCACCGTCGCGACCGATGTTTGCGTCCTCTTTTTCGAAAACGGCAACAAGGTGCCGGACGAAATTGAACAGGAAATGGACGCTTCTTTGGCCAGGCTCGAAAAGAGCATGGGTCAGAAGTTGGGCGACCCCGCTAATCCGCTGCTGCTTAGCGTACGGTCCGGCGCGAAGTTTTCGATGCCCGGCATGATGAACACCATCCTCAATCTGGGGTTGAACAACGAGACCACCGAAGGTCTGGCGCAGAAGAGCAACAATCCGCGTTTCGCTTACGACTGCTATCGCCGCTTCATCCAGATGTTCGGTGAAGTCGCGCTGGAAATCGAGATGGAGAAGTTCGACCACATCTTCGACACACGCAAGGCGAAAGCCAAGGTCAAGCTCGATACCGAACTCACGGCCGACGATCTGAAGGCCATCATCGGCGACTATCTGAAGCTGGTTCAAAAAGAGACCAAGAAGCCGTTCCCGCAGGATCCTCACGAGCAGCTCGTCCTCTCGCGCGACGCCGTGTTCAAGAGCTGGTGGAACCCGAAGGCCGCCTACTACCGCAAGATGGAAAAGATCCCGGACTCGATCGGGACTGCGGCCAACGTGCAGGCCATGGTGTTCGGCAACATGAACGACGAGTCGGGCACCGGCGTCGGCTTCACGCGTGATCCCGGCACCGGCGAGCCGGTATTCTACGGCGAGTATCTGCTCAACGCGCAAGGTGAAGATGTGGTGGCCGGCATCCGGACCCCGCAGCCGATCGCGCATCTCGAGACCGTGATGCCCGAAGCGTTCGCGCAACTCAAAGAAATCACCAGCAACCTTGAAAAGCACTACAAGGATATGCAGGATTTCGAGTTCACCATTCAGGAAGGCAAGCTGTACATGCTGCAGACCCGCAATGGGAAGCGCACGGGTCCGGCTGCTGTCCGCGTTGCGGTTGACATGGTGGACGAAGGCATGATCACTAAGAAGGAAGCGATTCTGCGCGTGCAGCCGAACCAGCTCGATCAGATGCTGCATCCGGTGTTCGACGTCAAGTCGCTCTCGGCTCTCACCAAGCTGACCAAAGGTATCGACGCGTCGCCCGGCGCCGCAGTCGGCAGGGTAGCTTTCACAGCCGAAGATGCCGTCGAGATGGCGCCCCAGGGCCCGGTGATCCTGTGCCGCAAGGAAACTACCCCGGACGATATCCACGGCATGGACGTCGCCAAGGGTATTCTCACGGCGATCGGCGGCAAGTCCAGCCACGCCGCGGTCGTCGCTCGCGGCATGGGACGTCCTTGCGTAGTGGGCGCTTCCGCACTGCGCATCGATGAGAAAAAGAAGGTCATGACCGTCGAAGTCAACGGCAAGACCGTCAGCGTGAAGGAAGGCGAATGGGTCTCGTTCGACGGAGCCACGGCCGACGTATATCTCGGTCAGGCGACCACCGTCGAGCCCAACGTGAAGTCAGCTTACCTCGGCAAGTTCATGGCGTGGGCCGATGAGTTCCGCGGCAAATTCGGCGTTCGCGCCAATGCCGATATCCCACGCGATGCCAAAGTGGCGCGCGCATTCGGCGCCGAAGGGATCGGACTCTGCCGCACCGAGCACATGTTCTTCGCCGAGGATCGTTTGCCGTTCGTGCAGGAGATGATTCTGGCTCGCGACGAGAAGACCCGCCGCCAGGCACTGAAGAAACTACTCCCCATGCAGCGCTCCGACTTCGCCGGGCTCTTCAAAGCGATGGACGGATTCCCGGTCGTCATCCGTACGCTCGATCCTCCGCTCCATGAGTTCCTGCCCAAGCGCGAGAACCTCATGGTCGATCTGGCCAAGCTGCCCTATGCCGATGCCAAAACCAAGAAGGAAATGTCGGCGGCTTACAAAATCCCGGTCGGCGAACTCAAGAAGAAGCTGCCGGAACTGCTGCAACGCGTGGAAGAGCTGCACGAGTTCAACCCCATGCTGGGACATCGCGGCTGCCGTTTGGGCATCGCGTATCCCGAGATCACCGAGATGCAGGCGCGGGCCATCTTTGAAGCGGTCGCACAGGTTGCTAAGAAGGGCATCAAGGTTATCCCTGAAGTCATGATCCCGCTGATCGGCAGCGTGGAAGAGTTCGACAACCAGAAGGCCATCGTGGTCAAGGTTGCGGATGAAGTTCTCGGCAAAGCCGGTCTCAAGGACCAGCATTATCTGGTTGGCACCATGATCGAGATTCCGCGGGCGGCATTACTGGCGGACACGGTGGCGAAGTCGGCGCAGTTCTTCAGCTTCGGTACCAACGATCTGACGCAGACCACGATGGGCCTGTCGCGCGACGATTATACGAAGTTCCAGAAGATCTACGAAGAGCACAAGATCTTCAAGGCCGATCCGTTCGCCGTGCTGGATCAGCAGGGAGTCGGCATTCTGGTCGAGATGGCCACCAAGAAGGGTAAGAAGGCGCGTCCGGACCTGGAAGTCGGAATCTGCGGCGAACACGGTGGTGAGCCGAGTTCGGTCGCGTTCTGTTATCGGGTCGGGATGGACTACGTGTCCTGCTCCCCGTACCGTGTGCCGATCGCGCGTTTGGCGGCAGCTCAGGCAGCCATCGCCGACGATAAGGGTGCGGCCAGCCAGACGGCGTAAGTGGTTTTGGGTTGTTTCAAGCGGCCTCTCGCAGGGGAGGCCGCTTTTTTGCGGAACGAAGCCAATCCGCGACGGCCGGGCTGGCGGACGACGTTTTTACGAAACGAAGCCAATTTGGTGGAGTGGTGGTCAGGCTCCATTCTGCGAAATGAAGCCAATCCGGGGCCTGTCCGGACTGGCGGCTGACATTTTTAGGAACGGAGCCGATCCGGTCTCGATTCAAGGTTTCAAAGTTTCAATTGTCAAAGATCCTTCACCGCCGCGATAATGATCGCGACCCGCGGGCTCACTCCGCCGGCGGCGCAAACGCTCTAACACCAACCTTTATCATGCGGTCAGCGAAAATTTGGTGGGGTGTGCCTGCAACACGCGGCCAGACCTAGAGATCTTGTTGTCTAACCGTCGTGAATCACTTAGGGGCGTCAAAGCAACCAAAAATCCGTCCGTACGCGCGGAACCCGTGCGTAAACGCCACGGCGTAAGCGAGGATCTATCGGCACTTGCCGGAAACGCCACACATCGGGACGAAACAGCTACTCGGCAAAGAACCGGGTGAATTCGGGTTCGGATATACACAAACGCCGCTCCCGTTGAACTCGAATCTAGAACTCCGGCGGTTGGATGCTGCGGATCTTCGCAAGCGCCGCTGCGGTTTCCGGAACCGGCCACCACGACCGCCCGTCGAATCGGAAGATCAACTGGAACCGTGTGGTCGGAATGTTCAAAACCTCGCCCGAGTGACAACGCCGCAGATCCTCTGCGCCGAGCACCTTGGTTCCCGATCGGACTGTCACCAATAGCTCGTACCGCCCCTTACCTGTCGCCCGCAAATCGAATTCATCAGCGCTTTGGTCGATCGCTGGCGAGAAGCACGATGTGATCGAGTTTTTTAACAGGAAGATCTCCTGCGAGTCCAGCTTGCCGCGCTCGGCGGTCACCCTCTCGTACCAGGTCTCGCCCATTCCTTGGTGCCCGTCCCCGTTTTCGCAGACCAGCGCATCACGTCTATCCGACATGCGGATCTTCCGACACTCCCAGGTGAGCAACGTCATCGCATAATGGACGAGTTGCCAATCGCCACCCTTCCGCCGCGTCACTAGAAACGACCCGCCCATCGGTCCGGCCGCATGCGCGACGCAGCCGTACGTCGAGAGGATCGCGTCCTCTGAATCGGGGGCAGAGAAGTGGCCGAAGATGACCGACTCGAGGGTCCACCAATCATGCTTCGAACCTGTCACCTCGGGGCACGCGTTGCAGGTCCAGTCCGCATGTTCTCCGTTTGGCGGCACGCGGCGCTCCAGCGCCCCGGGACACGCACCCTCCAATGGTCCGATGACCAGAGGCGAATCAAGCGAAACGGAATCGGACCCCAGACGCCCCGACGCAGCGTGCAGCGACGCTGTAGCCGACAGCAGCACACCGAAACGTACCCACCACATGCCATTATCATTTCACAACCTGGCCATGAGCCCGCACTCGGAGTGGCAACGAGTGCGGTAACTGGATCGCAGATTTAAGAGGTAACTCCCGAGATACCGCATTATCGTAGACTGGATTGTTAGGCTCGGTATCTCCGAGTCTGAGCGTTTTTGCACGGTGGCTGCACCTGCGCGAGACCTCAGCCGACGAATGGATCGACGATTTGCACGCCGGCGTTCACGAAATCAGCGCGATTTCGCGTGGCAACCGTCAGCCCGTGGACGACCGCAGTCGCCGCGATGAGGCTATCCTTGATCGGCATAGCTTTCCCGGTTGTGCGAAGGCGCGCCAGCAGTTCCCCCCACTTCAGCCCCGTATCCGCGTCCCATGGAAGACAGTGGAGACGCCGGACCCCAGCGTCAAACCAGCGTTCGAGGGCGACCCGCTTCCTTCCCTTGGGAAGGATGATAATCCCGAATCGGAGCTCGCCGAGGATGACAGGATCGACGGCGATATCTGGCTCATGTTCGCGAAGCCACGCCACGACCCGCGGATCGGGCGTTGGTTTCGTTAGCTCGCTCAGGACGTTCGCGTCGACTAAGTACTTCACAGCGTATCCGTCGACTCAGAGTCGATGGGAACGAAGTAGTCCTTCTGCGGACAGGCAAGTAGCCAGTCAATCGCGCCTTCGTTCAGCGGAGCCACGCGCCGGACCAGGCGATAGTCCCCACGATCGAGGCGCTCGACATCGAACTCCTGCCCCGGTTCGACACGGTCCATCCGCCGGAACTCCGCCGGCAGAATGATTTGGCCCTTGGAGGAAACGGTGGTCTTCATGCAGGTAAGATACCGTCTTACCTACTGCATCGTCAAGCACTGCGCCAAACCACAATCAGCATCAGCTCCTGGAAAAACGCGTATCGCCGGAGGCGGGCACGCAGCAAAAGTTCGAAACGCGTCCGTGATGGGGAATCGCCAAAATCAGCTTTCCAAAATCTAAGCCTAATTCACGTTGTGTGCGCCCGGATCGGTCGCATGCCGGAAGACAATCCGCTCCAGTTCTTGCAATGATCCCTGGAGAAATACCTGATTGTCGACCAAACGATCAACCGTATTCACCATGGACTTGATCGAATCACGGATGTCGGCAATTTCGCCGTCATGCCGGGCGATAGCCGCATTGTGCTGAGCGATAGCCGCATCGTGCTGGGCGACAGCCGCATCGTGACGAGCGGCAGATTCGAGGATGAACTCCTGAAAGCCTTCGAAATCCATATCTGATTCGAGTCTACCAATAGAAAGGGACGCGGTTGTGCGCCCTGAGGCTTGTCGCGAGTGTTTTCAAGTTGGCCCGAGTTCCAGCCCGGCGCCCTCGTAAACGTCCGCCAGCCGGACCCGGCAGCCAATCGATTCCAACACCACTTCGCCATCCAAGCCGGCTGTTTCGCGGACCAACCAGGACCCGTCGGGCTGCTTCCGCCGATGCTCTACGGCCACCTCGAACTGATCGACGAGCAAGTACTCGACGAACGACGGAATGGTCCGATATAGTCGTAGCTTCCTGGCGCGGTCAAATTCGCGAGTGGATTCCGAAAGCACTTCAATAATCAACGTCGGATTGATGAGCGTGTCGGGATGGTCGGGTGAAAACTGGGGTCCGCAAGCGACGCTGATATCCGGATAGGTATAGAAATTCCCCAATGGAACCCGGACACGCTGATCGCTACCGAATCCGACGCATTCCTTGCCTCGGAGTTGCGTCCCGAGGTTTGCCGTGAGATTCCATGTCAACCGATTGTGAACCCGGCTTGCGCCAGCTATCGCGAACATGTAGCCATCGGGATACTCGCTCTTGAACTCGGCCGCGCGTTCGATCTCCAGATACTCCTGCTCCGTGAGAGAAGACTTCGAAAGCGTCACCATACTCAGTTTCAGGTTAACGCAAACCGGGGTGGCCGCTCTTGTGCGGCGCACTTTGCTCACCGAACCGGCTGGCGCGCGTCCTACGTGTTATCCTTTTGACATATAAGGCCCCTGGGTATGCGCCTCCGCTCCGCTGTCCCCGCAGCAGTTGCCTCAATCTCCGGCCGTACCACACTGTCTGACTGGCTCCCGCGAAGGCGAGTGTCCGGAAAAAAGAAGGTAAAGGTAACGCCTGTCGACTGCCGTGTCGTTAGATAATTAGCCAGATAACTAAAAGCCGGACACCAACGGAGACTGGATCAAGATGTTCGAGTTCCTCTTCAAATACTCGCCCGCGGTTTTCTCGAAAGGCAAGATCGTCTTCCTCACACCGTGGCCCCAGTGGCTTCTCGTCCTGGGTATTCTGGGCGCCGCCGGACTCCTCTACTGGCACGTGATCCGTCATCGAGGCTACCTCAAAGGCGTACGGCCGATCGCGATCTGGCTGCTGCAAACCGCTATGCTGGCGCTGTTGCTGCTGCTTCTCTGGCATCCGGCGTTGAGCGTCGCGACCCTGCGGCCGCAGCAGAATCTGGTAGCCGTCCTGGTGGACGATTCGCGCAGCATGGGGACCGTCGAGGGAGGTAAAACCCGTCTGTCCCAAGTTCAGAGAACCCTGAAAGACGACGGCCTGCTGGATGCTCTGAGCAAGAAGTTCCAGGTCCGGCTCTACTCTTTCGGCAATGACATTCGGCGCGTTGGCGACGTTTCCTCGATCACTGCCGCAGCCAATGCCACCCGCCTCGGCGATAGTCTGGATTCGTTGATGGCCGAATCGTCGAGCATCCCTCTGGGAGCAGTAGTGGTGGTCAGCGACGGCGCGGACAATACCGGCGGCGTCGACCTGGATACTATTTCACACATTCGTCAACAGCGAGTGCCCGTTCATACCATTGGCGTCGGGAAGGAAAAGCTCTCCAACGACGTGGAGGTGATCGATGCCAGCGTACCCCCGCGCGCCTTGCCGGAATCACGGCTGAACGCGGTGGTTACTTTCCGCCAGTATGGCCACAGCCGCGACAAGGGCCGTCTTACGGTACGCGACGGCGGCAAGGTTCTGGCCACGCAGGACATTACTTTTAAGGGCGATGGCTTGACCCAGACCGAGAATATCGTTTTCAATGGCGGCGCCGCCGGTCCGAGGGCGCTGCAGTTCGCCATCGATCCGCTGCCGGGTGAAAGCAATACGGCGAATAACGCGATCCTGCGGTTAGTCAACGTGTCTAATCGCAAGGCGCGGATTCTCTATATCGAAGGCGAGCCGCGTTGGGAGTACAAGTTTATCCGGCGGGCGCTCGAAGATGACAAAAGCGTCGAAATCGTTTCGATGCTGCGGACCACGCAGAACAAGATTTACCGCCAGGGCATCGCGAATCCGCATGAATTGGAAGCCGGGTTTCCGACTACGGCTGAAGAGCTATTCCAGTACGACGGCCTGATCATCGGCAGCGTCGAAGCGACGTACTTTACTCCCGCGCAAGTAGATTTAATCCGCGAGTTCGCCAATCGGCGCGGCGGCGGCGTCTTATTTTTAGCGGGTCGATTTACGCTGACCGAAGGGGGTTGGGGACGCTCCGGTGCGGCGGAGATGTTTCCGGTGCAGCTGCCGAGCGCGCCGCCGACGTTCTTTCGCGATTTTTCGGCGCCGGAACTGACTGCCGCGGGGAAGGAAAGCGTGATCTGTCGTCTCGAAGACAATGCCGAGCGCAGCGCCATCCGCTGGTCCAAGATGCCCGGCGTGGCGAACTACCAGGTGGTCGGCGATCCCAAACCGGGCGCGGTTGAGTTGCTCGATGTCATTCATCCGGACCGCCATAAGAGCCCGCTGCTGGTGGTTCAGAACTATGGACGCGGACGGACCGCGGTCTTCGCCACTGCGGGAAGCTGGCGCTGGAAGATGCTGTTTGAGCACACTGACACGACGCACGCGACTTTCTGGTCGCAACTGCTGCGCTGGCTGGTTTCCGAAACACCCGGCCAGGTCACCGCGTCTACTCCAAGGCAAGTGCTGTCCGACGAAACCAAGGTGCATTTCCAGGTGGACGCCCGTGATAAAAACTACGAACCCGTGAGTAACGCCACGGTGGAGGCGCACGTGCTCGGACCGGCCGGGTCCGCGGAACTCGTGAAACTCGCGCCGGTGGCCAATCAGCCCGGGATTTATGCGATGGATTGGGATGCGGCTGCTGCGGGATCTTATGTTTCGGAGTTCCTGGTCCGAAATGACAAGGGCGAGGTAGGCCGCGATATGCTCGCGTTCCGGCGTGAAGATGGAGTGGCCGAAAATTTCCATCTGACGCAGAATCGGGATCTGCTCGAAAAGCTGTCGGAGGCCACGGGCGGGCATTACTATCCGTTGGACGATGCCGGCAAACTCCCGAAGGACATCTCGTATTCTGAGGCGGGAATCACGGCCCACGAAATGCTGGACCTTTGGGACATGCCGATCGTATTTCTGTTAGCAATATTCCTGCGCGGCGGCGAGTGGCTGCTGCGGAGAAAGTGGGGTGTCGTTTGATGTACAGGAGCTTGTGGAGTAGGCCTTTGGCCTGCAGGTGGGGCAGCCAATCCTGGCGGCGGCCGCGTTTCAACCGGCTAGCGCAGGCCAAAGGCCTACTCCACATATTGCCGCTGCTCCTGGCAGCCCTGCCTCTCCATGCCACGACCTTCTATCTCACGGTCGCGGGCCTTGGCGGTGAACCGGACTACGAACAGCGCTTCCAGATGCTCGCCGGCGAAACCGATAAGCTGCTGAAGGCGGGAGGGCCGGACCGGGTTGTTGTAACCCTCCAGGGACCATCCGCTACCAAAGCGGCGGTGACCGGAGCGCTCGACAAGTTTGCGCATGATGCCAAGACCGCCGATTCGCTGGTGGTGATGATGATCGGACACGGCTCCTTCGACGGCGTCGATTATAAGTTCAATCTGCCGGGTCCGGATTTGTCGGGAACCGAGTTGGCGGCGGCGCTGAATCGCGTGCCGGCCTCGCGGCAACTGGTGGTGAATATGACCAGCGCCAGCGGCGGCTCCATCGCAGCCTTACGCAAAGAAGGCCGTGTGGTGGTTTGTGCCACGCGCAACGGGACAGAAAAAAATGCTACCGCATTTGCCCGCTTCTGGGTGGAAGCATTGCGCGATCCCGCGGCTGATACGGACAAGAACGAAACGGTCTCGGCTCTCGAAGCCTTCCGTTACGCACAGCAGAAGACCCTCAAGTTCTATGAAGACCAGAAACGCCTGGCGACCGAGCACGCGGTGATCGAAGACACCGGTAAAGGCACTGGCGAACGGGATCCGTCCGCGAGCAACGGGGTCGGCTTGCGCGCCGCGGCGTTCCCCCTGGTGCGTTTCGGGACGGCCAAGAACGCGGCCATCGATCCACAAAAGAAAGCGCTGCTGGAGCATCGCGATCAGATCCAGGCGCAGATCGATCAGCTCAAGTTTGAGAAGACCACCATGGATCCCGCGACCTACAAACAGAACCTGACGTCGCTTCTGGTCCAGCTGGCGCAGGTTCAGGAGGCCATTGAGAAGTGATTCGTCTTCTGAGCCGCGCGCATAAGCAAGCGGTACTGTTGGCTGGCGTGGTAGGCCTGCTATGTGCCCAGCAACCTGCGCCGAAGCGCGCCACGCCGGCGCCCTCCTCAGTCTCAAATGCTGTCGCCCGGCAGATGCTCGACCACGCTAACGCGCTCTGGAAGGAGGGCGACTACAAAGGCGCCAATGATCAGTTTCGCGTTTTGGTGGCAGCCGTTCCGGACAATCCCGACTACAAAGTCCGTTGGGGCGAACTGTACCAGGCCCGCTTCCAGCCCGACATCGCTACGGACCTGTTCAACGAGGCGCTGGAGCTTCGACCTGATCACCCCCGGGCGCTCTTGGGCCTGGCGCAAATCGCCGCCGAAAATTACGACCACAAGGCTTCCGAGATCGCCGAGAAGGCCCTCGAGGCCGATCCCAAGCTTTTCGAAGCCCGGGAACTGATGTCCCGCATCGCCCTCGAAGACAACGATCCGAAAAAGGCGCAGGAGCAGGCCGACATGGCCCTCGCCATATCACCCGATGCCGTCCAGGCCATGGCGATCCGCGGCACCATCGAGCTCCTGGACGCCGCCACTCCGGACGACAAATTGGAATCGCCCTGGTTCGCCAAAATTCTCGACAAGCATCCCCACAATGGTGAGGGCTACTCGACGGCAGCTCATTTTTTTGTCATCAACCGCCGCTACGAAGAAGGCATCGCGCTTTATCGCAAAGCCATCCAGGTTCAACCCGATCTCTGGGAAGCTCATTCCGAACTCGGCATCAACCTCATGCGTCTCGGGCGGGATAGCGAGGCGCGCCAGGAACTGGAACTGGCCTGGAACAACAAATACCAGGACCTTCCCACCAAAAACACCCTGACCCTGATGGACAGCTACAAAAATTTTAAATTCTTCGAGACCGACAACACCATCCTCAAATTGAGCATCAAGGAAACCAAAGCGAGCCCGTACAAGGAAGCCGAGGTTCTGCGGCCCTATTTCGAATCCGAGTTGAAGCGAGCCATTGCGGTGTACGAGAAGAAATATCAGTACAAGCTGGACCGTCCGGTGCAGGTGGAAGTCTACCCCGATCACGAGGATTTCGCCGTCCGCACCATGGGTATGCCCGGACTGGGCGCGTTGGGTGTGACGTTCGGCTCGATCGTGGCGATGGACAGCCCGTCAGGCCGGCCGCCGGGAAGTTTTCATTGGGACAGCACCATGTGGCACGAGTTGAGTCATGTGTTCGTACTCTCCATGACGAAGCATCGCGTGCCGCGCTGGTATACCGAAGGTCTGGCGGTGCACGAGGAGACCGCGGCCTCGGGCGCGCCCGACTGGGGCGACCGTCTCGATCCGCATGTGATCCAGGCCATCAAAGAGAAGAAGCTTCTGCCCGTCGCGGAGCTCGACCGCGGCTTCATCCATCCGACGTACGAAACACAAGTGGTGGTGTCGTATTACCAGGCGGGCAAAATCTGCGACTTCATTTCGAAAAAATGGGGCGAACCCAAACTGCTCGAACTGGTCCACGCTTTTACCAGCAATGCCCCAACGAGTGAAGTGATCGAGAAGCATCTCGGCTTGAGTCCGGAAGCGTTCGATAAAGAATTCATGACCTATCTGGACGGTGAAACCAAAACTACAGTGGAGGGTTTCGATAAGTGGCGGGAAGGCATGAAGGCCGTGGACGCGATGCTCGGCGACGGTCGTAACGACGATGCGCGGCGTGACGAGGCGATCGCGAAACTACTTTCGATCCGCGATCTCTATCCGGACTTCGTCGAGAACGGCAGCGCCTACCAGATGCTCTCCAAGCTGTACCTTGAGAAAGGCGATAAAGAGCACGCCATGGTACAGCTTGAAGCCTGGTCCAAAATCGGCGGCCGCGATCCGGAGACGGTGAAGAAACTCGCCACTCTGCAAGAAGAAGCAGGCCACAAGAAAGAAGCCCAGGCAACTCTGACCCGGCTGCTGTACATCGATCCGATCGATCAGGATCTACTCGCCCGGCTGGGTGGCCTGGAACTGGCCAATGGCGACACCGCGGACGCCATCCGCGAATACCGCACCGTGGTTTACATGCATCCGCTCGATCAGGCCGCCAGCCATTTCAACCTCGCCCAGGCGCTGCACGCCGCCGGTCACGACGACCAGGCCAGGGATGAAGTGGTAGCCTCATTGGAAGCTGCACCGGGCTATCGTCCCGCGCAGAAAATGCTTTTGGAACTTACCGCGAAAACGAACAACTAGCCAATTCAATGTCCACTACTGTTACCACAAATCAACTCGCGCCGGACGTTTTGGAGAGCCGGATCGCACGCTTCCGCGTAGTCGAGGCGGAGATTGTCAAACAGGTCCGGCGCGTGATCGTCGGCCAGGAAGAAGTGCTGGAACAGGTGATGATCGCGCTGTTCGTCGGCGGTCACTGCCTCATCACCGGTCTTCCGGGCACGGCCAAGACGCTGCTCGTCCGCACCATGGCCCAAACCCTGGGACTGATTTACAAACGCATCCAGTTCACGCCCGACCTGATGCCGTCGGACATTACCGGCACCGACATCATCGAGGAGGACAGCGCCACCGGCCACCGCACCTGGACCTTCGTGCAGGGCCCCATCTTCGCCAACGTGCTGCTGGCCGACGAGATTAATCGTACGCCGCCCAAGACTCAGTCGGCGCTGCTCGAAGCCATGCAGGAGCGCGCCTGCACGGTCCGCGGCCACAATTACCTGCTGCCCTCGCCGTTCTTCGTGCTGGCCACCCAGAACCCGATCGAGCTCGAAGGCACCTATCCGTTGCCCGAAGCCCAGCTCGACCGCTTTCTTTTCAATGTGCTGCTCGATTACCTTTCGGCGGACCAGGAGTTGCAGGTAGTCGACCTGACCACTACCACGCACATCCCGCAGGCCGATCCGATTACCAACGCGCAAGAGATTCTGGACTTCCAGCAACTGGTCCGGATGGTGCCGATCGGCGAATCCGCGTCCCGGTATGCCATCGAGTTGGTGCGGGCCACGCGTCCGCGAGACGAAACGGCTCCCGACTTCGTCAAAAAATATGTGAACTACGGCGGCAGCGTCCGCGCGGCTCAATTCCTGGTGCTGGCGGCCAAAGCGCGTGCGTTGATGAAAGGCCGCGTGCATGTCGCCTACGAGGATATTCGCGCGCTATTCATCCCGGTGCTGCGGCACCGCGTGCTGCTGAACTTCCACGCGGAATCGGACCGGTTGACGCAGGACGACCTTCTGCAGCAGATCCTCGGCTGGAAAGGCACGCCTAAGGCGTAATTTCATGCTCCAGCGGTTTCTCGATCCCGCGACGCTTTCCACCATTTCTTCGCTCGACCTGGTCGCCAAGACGGTGGTAGACGGCTTCGTCGCGGGACTGCATCGTTCACCCGACTTTGGCTTCAGCCAGGAGTTCGCGGAATATCGCGCCTACAACGAGGGCGACGATCTGCGGCACGTGGATTGGAACGTTTTTGCGCGCACCGGCAAGGCTTTTCTCAAGCGCTATCGAGGGGAAACCAACACGCAATTGCTGGTGCTGCTCGATACCAGCGCGTCCATGGGCTACAGTTCGCACAAGATCAACAAACTCGACTACGGACGCTTCCTGGCTGCGTCTCTGGTCTATCTGGCCAACACCCAGCGGGACGCCGCGGGACTGATTGTCTTCGACGAAGACGTAAAAAATTATGTCCCGCCCTCGACGCGCCAGGGACAGCTCTTTCGCCTGCTGCACGCCATCGAGAAAGCCGAAGTGGGAACCCATACGGACTTTACCAAGCCCTTTCATCATTTTCAGAACTTCCTCAAACGACGTGGCATCGTCGCCGTGATTTCGGATTTTTACGAACAGCCGGAGACTATTATCAAGACCGTGGAGCCGCTGCGTTACCACGGCAATGAAGTGGTGTTGTTCCACCTGCTGGACCCGCGCGAGATCGATCCCAAGTTCCGCGATCCGGTGGTCCTTATTGATCTGGAAGACAAGACCAGCATGGAAGTCTCACCGGAATATGCCCGCACCGAATACCGCCAGAAGATCGATGCACACGTGGAACAATTGCGCGACAAAACCCGCGCGGCCGGTATGGAATACCAGCTCATGAACACCGCGCGTCCGCTCGATGAAGGCTTGCGGGAGTATCTGACCATCCGGCAGGGGAGAATGTAATGGGCTTCATCGCACCCTGGTTCCTCGCCGGACTCGCTGCTGTCGGACTTCCGGTTTACTTCCATCTGCTGAAACGGCACAAGACCACGCCGCTGCCTTTCGCGTCACTGATGTTCTTCGAGCGGCGCACGCAAAGCTCCATCAAGCACCGCCGGCTGCAATATCTACTGCTTTTCGCCTTGCGACTGGCGTTCATCATCCTGCTGGTGCTGGCGTTCGCGCGTCCGTTTATCCCGTCATCCACCGTGGCTAGTGCACACGGCGCCCGCACCCTCGCGCTGTGCGTCGACGACTCCTTCAGCATGAAGCAGGGCGGACGTCTGGAACAGTCCAAGCAGGACGTGTTGAAGGTGATCTCCGGCATGGGCGTGGCGGATCGCGCACAGGTGCTGGCTTTTGGCGGCCGGACGCGGGTCCTGACCGACATGATCAACGACAAGGAAGCGCTCAAAGCGGCCGTGGTGGACATCCATCAGACGGACCTCAAGAGTTCTTACGCCGAAGTGGCCCGTGCCTTGCGGTCGATTACCGAAGCGGTAAAGGTTCCCGTGGAAGCGCATCTCTTCACCGATATTCAGCAGTCGTCGATGCCGCCTGCATTCTCCGACCTGAAACTCAGCGGCGGCACGGATCTCATCATTCATGCCGATACTAACCGCATGGTGCCGAATTTCACGGTTGACAACGTCAATGCACCGCGCCGCGTGTTCGATCCCAAAAAATCGCGTGTGCTGGTGACCGTCGCGGGATATGGGACCGAACCGGCGACCCGCAAGGTGACGCTGCTGCTCAACGGCAAGACACTGGAATCGAAGTCCGTTCAAGTGCCTGCCTCGGGGCGCGCGGATGTGGAGTTCCAGACTCTCGACGCCAGCTACGGAATGAATCGCGGTGAAGCGCGTATCGATAGCGCCGATTCTTTCCCGGACGACGATCACTTCTACTTTTCAGTGGAGCGGTCGGATCCTCGTCCCGCCCTGTTCCTCCGTTCGGCCAGCGATGCGCGCAGCCTGACTTATTTCAAGACCGCGATGGATTCGGCCCGCGAGCCCGCGTTCACTTTGGAATCGGCGTCTGTGGAACTGGCCGGCAATCTCAATCTTTCGCGCTTTGCCTTCATCGTGGTTTGCGATACCGGCAATCTACCCAGGGGTCTCGAGCAGAATCTCGAAAGCTACGCGAGCGGTGGAGGGCAGGTGCTGGTCGTGTTAGGCCGCAGCTTTGCAAGCGGCGGGACCGTGCCCGTGACCCATTTGAGGGCTGATGGCGCTCACTATGCGGCCTCCGAAGCCGTCCGTTTCCAGACGGTTTCCTACGCCGACGGCACCTACCCGCCCATCAGCCGCGGCAACCTTTGGGACGGCGTCCGGTTCTATCAATCAATTATTGTCGAACCGGACAGTGGCGAACCGGAGAAGGCCCGGGTGCTGGCCAAACTCGCGGATGATACTCCGCTCCTGCTCGAACAACCCGTAGGCGAGGGACGCGTGCTGGTGTTCACCTCGCCTCTCGACAACGTCGGCAGCGATTTCCCGGTCAGCACCTCGTTCGTACCGTTTGTCGAGCAGACCGCCCATTACCTTGGCGGGCTGGACAGCGGATCGTCGAACTTCACCGCGGGCGCTTACGTGGACTTGCGCACGGCAAAAGAGAAAGGCGCGCCGGTCGAGGTGATCGGGCCCGACGGCAAACGCGCGTTGTCCTTGTCCGAATCGACTAAGGCGCAGACTTTTCAACTCTCCGGCGAAGGCTCCTACGAGATCCGGCACGCCAATGGCCGGCACGAACTCGCCGCCGTAAATCCGGACCGACGGGAGTCGGACTTTACCCTGGTTCCCCCGGACGTCCTCAAACTCTGGGAAAATACAGGACAGACCACGCTGTCGACCGGCGCCGGCAGTTCGGAGCCCACTCGAGCCAAAAACGATCTCTGGTGGTATGTCATGATCGCCGCACTAGGGCTGGCCGTAGCAGAATCGCTTATCGGGAACAGGCATCTTTCAGTCGATAAAGAGGTAGCATGAATCCGCTAACCGGCATTACCGCATATCTCACCGCGCTCGAAAAGAAATTACGCCTTCTGGCTTGGACGCGTGGCGCCGCAATCTTTGGCGGCGCGGCACTCGTCGCAACCGTGCTGCTGGTCATGATCATCCGCCAGTACGCATTCTCGGACCCGAGCGTCTTCGGCGCCAGGGTGGTGCTGTTCCTGGTGATCGCAGCGGCGATCTCGGCCGGCCTGGTGTGGCCGCTTCTGCGGCTCAACCGCAATCGTGCGGCGCACCGCGCGGAGCAACAGTTCCCACAGTTCCAGGAGCGTCTGCTGACGTTCACGGAGCGCTCCAGCACTCAGGCTGACGATCCGTTCCTCCCCTTGCTGGCAGCCGATGCGTTGAAGGTCGCGAACACTGCCGATACCGAAGAGGTAGCGCCGAAGTCCTGGCTGGTGAGCTTCGCCTCGGCCGGCGCGGTTGCACTCGCTGTGCTGCTCTGGCTGGGCCTTGCGGGTCCGGGCTACCTGGGCTACGGAACTTCTCTCTTGTGGGGCGGCTATTCTCATGACGAGCGCAAGCCCATCTACACGGTATCGGTGACTCCCGGCAACAGCACCATCCGCCGCCGTTCCGATCTGCGGGTCACGGCCAGGCTCTCGGGCTTTGAATCTCCGCGCGTCAGCATGATGGCCCGTTACGCCAGTTCGTCGAAGTGGGAGGAAGCTCCCATGCAGCCCCGGCAGGACTCAGCGGGCTACGAATTCTTTTTCGTCGGTGTGCCTGAGCCGGTCGAATACTATGTCGAAGCCGGCGGCGTGAAGTCGTCCACTTACAAGATCAACGTCTCGGACCTTCCTGGCGTGAAGCACGTCAAAGTGAAATATCGCTTTCCCTCCTGGTCCGGTCTGCCCAGCACCACCGAAGATCCGGGCGGCGATCTGCGAGCGGTCGAAGGAACCGTTGCCGAAGTCGAAATCACCACCGATAAACCGCTCTCCAACGGCAGCCTCATCGTCGACGACAAGGATAAGATCGAGCTGAAGAGCACCGGCGCCAATACCCTGGTGGCCGAGGTGCCGATCAACAAAGACGGCATGTACCACGTGGCTGCGACGGATTCGGGCGAGCTGGTGCGTCTGTCCGACGATTACTTCATCGAAGCGCGCAAAGACAATCCTCCCACCGTGTCGATTAATCGGCCCGGCAAAGATGCTAAAGCGAATCCCATCGAAGAAGTCACCATCGCCGCGACCGGCAAAGACGATTTCGGTGTCATGGCGCTCGATCTGCATTACTCCGTGAACGCCGGTCCGGAGAAGGTGATCTCGCTCCTCAAGGAGAAAGGCGCGAAGACGGCCGAGGGTTCTACCGTAATCTCGCTTGAGGATTTCAAGCTGGTGCCTGGCGACCTGGTGAGCTTCTACGCCACCGCGAAGGACGCCCGCACTACCACCAGGACGGACATCTACTTTATCCAAGCCGAGCCTTTCGAACGCAACTATTCGCAGTCGCAGCAGGGAGGCGGGGGCGGCGGCGGTGGCGCCGATGGCGACGAGCAGAACCAGATTTCGCAGCGCCAGAAAGAGATCATCGCCGCGACCTGGAATCAGCTCAAGGCGACCAACAAGACCACCGCGGCCGAGAACGCCAAGTATCTCTCGGAAGTGCAGGGCAAGCTGAAGGATCAGGCGCAATCGCTGGCCGATCGCATGAAAGCACGCGAACTCGCAGGGACCAATGCGGCGTTCAAATCGTTTGTCAAAGACATGGAGCAGGCCGTGGCAGCCATGTCGCCCGCATCAGACGAGTTGAAGGGCCAAAAATGGAATGACGCGCTGCCTCCCGAGCAGAAGGCATTGCAGTATCTGTTGCGCGCCGAGGCGACCTTCCGCGACATCCAGGTGTCCTTCGGACAGCGCGGAGGCGGCGGGGGTGGTGGCGGAGGTGGCGCCAGCCGCGATCTGGAGAGCCTCTTCGATCTCGAACTCGATAAGGACAAGAACCAGTACGAAGCCAGCCAGCAGTCGGCGGCGGAGCAGCGCAACAAGGCTGTCGACGACGCCATGCGGAAGCTGGAAGAGTTGGCGCGGCGCCAGCAGGCTCTGGCCGATCAGGCCCGCAACCAGCCATCGCCGCAGACCCGCTGGCAGCAGGAGATGCTGCGCCGCGAGGCGGAACAACTCCGTCAACAGATGGAGCAACTCCAACGCGAACAGCAAGGTCAGCAAGGTCAACAGGGGCAGCAGAGCAGTTCGCAGTCGGGACAGTCGGGCCAGTCCGGACAATCGGGTCAGTCGGGTCAATCCGGCCAACAATCCCGCGCCCAGCAGCAGAGCGCCATGAGCCGCGGGCAGCAGCAACAACAGCAACAGCGAAATCAGCAGGACAACCCGGTGGCGCGCGGCGACATGTCGCATTCTCAGGCCCAGCAACTCGAACAGGCTTTGAACCGTCTGGCGGAAGCTGAGCGGCAAATGGCGGAAGCTTCGTCGGCTATGCAAAACGGCCGCCAGCAGCAACAGGGACAGCAGGGTCAGCAGGCCGGCCAAAAAGGACAACAGTCTGGTCAACAGGGCCAGCAAGGGCAACCGAGCGGAGCCCAGCAGGGGGCCGGTCAACAGGGCGGTGCGTCGCAGGCTCAGGCCCAGGCGGATGCCCGCAAGGCCGCTGAGGGCTTGCAGGCCGCTCGTGACATGCTCTCCCGCATGCGCGAGCAGGAAAATGGCGATGCCATGAGCAATATCGTGAAGGAAGCCAATCGCCTGGCCCAGCAGCAGGAAAGCTTCAGCGATCGGATGCGCCAGCGCTTCGGCTCCGGCGCTCCCGATCCGCTATCTCAGAATATGGGCGGTTTCCGGCGGCGCAGGGCCGAGTCTGCGGACGATCTGCCCGATTTAGGCACTGCCGACCAAACCCAGAAGCAGATGGCCGACGAGAAGGAAAAGATGGCGGGCGACGTGCAAAGGCTCGAGCAGCAGATCCAGTCGGCCGTCCGCGACATTATGGGCACCAACCAGGATGCCGCCAATAAACTGCGCCAGGCGCTGGGAGCCGCGGAGCAGGACGAACTCGCCAACAAGATGAAGACCATCGCCGAATATCTGCGCAAAGGCCTGGGTCCTTACGCGGTGATGCGCGAAGCTCCGGTGACGCAGTCGTTGAACAACCTGCGCGATCAGGTCCAGCAGATCCAGGGCGCGCTCGCCCAGAACAAAAACAATCCGGGCGCCGGGGGTGACAAGCAACTCGAAGCGGCACTGCAGCAGGCGGAAAGGTTGCGTCAGGAACTGGAAGCTTTGGGGCAGCGCGGGCAACCAGGTCAACCCGGCGGCCAGCAGGGCCAACAGGGCCAGCAGGGGCGGCAGGACGGCCAGCAACAGGGTCAGGGTCAGCAAGGCCAGCAGGCTGGGCAGCAGGGTCAGCAAGGTGGCCAGCAGCAGGGCCAGGGACAACAGGGCCAACAGGCTGGGCAGCAGGGTCAACAGGGCCAACAGGGTCAGGAGGGCGGCCAACAGGGTCAGGGCCAGCAGGGTGGTCAACAGGCTGGCGGTAATCAACCGGGCGGACAGCAAGGCGGCCAACAGGCGGGCGGCCAGTTCGGCGGACAAATCGGCAATCGCTACGGCGGACCCGGCTATGGCGGAGCCTTCTGGGATCCGGTGATCGCCCAGCACAACTATCAGGAAGCCGTGCGCGACGTCGGCCGTCTGGAAAGCGCCGTGCGCGACAATCCGGACCTGTTGCGCCAGCTTCGCGACGTAGGGAACCTGCTACCCCGGTTCGATCCGAACCGCTATCCCAACGGCATGCCGCGCGACCTCGAAAAGCTGTTCCTCGAGGCCATGACCAACATCGAACAGGTGGAAGTCCAACTGCGCCGTAAGGTGGAAGAGCAACAGGGCGGCAGCATTCGCAGCGCCACACCCCAACCCGCGCCTCCGGGCTACGCCGACGCAGTAGCGGACTACTTCCGCCGCTTGAGCAAAGAACACTAAGTCTGCAGCATCCCGATCAGTCAGCGGGCCAACGTAAGAACTGTCCAGCGACTGGCTGTATCGGGCTGCTGGCCCATGCGCTTCGGAAGTGCTCCTGGAATTCGGGACCTCGAAGTTGCGGTATCGTGACCAGTACGACGCAAATTTCTGGGAAGCGTTTTAGCGCTCGGGCGGCGGATTCACCGAAAAGACGGTCACGGGTGAGAATGCACCGAAAACCGGCTTGTTGAGCAGCTTCGACCAGCGCGCCATTGGTGAGGCCTCCCCACCCTCGGTCGTCTGCGCTCTGGGCCACAATTGCAAACTCGCCCAGAAGCCCGCGAATGCTCTTTGGGACGTTAACGTCAAGCAGCCACATTCGGCGCGTCCAGGATTTCCGACGCGATTCGCATCACCTCAGGGATCGCCTCGTGAGGAAACTGGCCGTAGGTGTCCTCAATCTCCTCGACGCTCATCCCCTCGGCCAGGCATGACAAGATGAATGATACGGAGAATCGGGTTCCCCGAATTGCAAGTTTACCGCCGAGAAGTTCCGGATCGGCCACGATCCAGCGGAAGTTCTTTAATGGCTGCTGCGTGCCCCTCTCCATTTTTGGCTGACCTGCCACTATTAGACCACGCGGGAGTCTCAACCGAACTGAGCGCGAGAAATTAGCCGGGGTTGACTGTTACTACGTGTGCTCCGCCCCTAAATCGCGCAGAACGTCTTTCTTGTACTTCGGCTTCCGCTCCGCCTTGGGCACTATGACGCGCGCAGCCTTCACGGTCCCGACGCGTTCGCGGGCAATCGCGCGGATCTCTTTCGGTACGTCGAATTTCTTTTTGCGGGGCACCGTGGCGACCTAGGCGATGAGAGCTTCCGTCACCTGCGATGCCAATTGATCGAAGGTCAGGACCTCATACAGCGTCGGATCGCCCATGATGCGATTCACCAGCGCCGCATGCATCGCGTGTCCAGCGCGTTCGGCAATCACGTGTCCCAACAGCGGGCGGCCAATCAGGGCCAGATCGCCGATCAGGTCCAGCGCCTTGTGACGGCAGCATTCGTCCGGGAACCGTAAACCGCCAGGATTCAGGACGCCGTCGGGCGTGAAGCAGATGGCGTTTTCCAGGCTGGCCCCGCGGATCAGACCCATATTGCGCATCTGGGCGAGGTCGCGCTCGAAGCCGAAAGTCCGGGCCGCGGCCAGTTGATCCGCATAGCGCTCAGGAGTAACTTCCAGCTCGATGCCCTGCTTGCCGACCATCGGGTGCGGAAAATCAATATCGCAGGTGAGTCGAAACGTGTCGGCTGGAAGGATAGTAATGCGCTTTCCTTTGTCCTCGATCGAGACCGGCCGCTTGACCCGCAGGTAGCGACGCTGCCGGCGGTAATAGCGAATTCCCGCCTGACGCACCAATTCGACAAACGGAAGTCCGCTGCCGTCCAGAATCGGCACTTCCAGGTTGTCGATCTCGATGTATGCGTTATCGATTCCCAGGCTGTAAAACGTGCTGAGCAGATGCTCGGTAGTCGAAATCAGGACGCCCTGCCGCATCAGGCTGGTGGCATAGCTAACCTTCGCGACATGCCGCCAACTCGCCTGGATGGGAAAACGGTCCAGGTCGGTGCGGATGAAAACCAGGCCGGTCGACGGCGGTGCGGGCACAACCCGGATCTTGACAGGGACTCCGTGATGGAGGCCGACCCCCGACGCATCGACAGGGCGGTGAAGCGTGGTCTCGAAACGCATAGAATGTCCCGAGTATGGCAAATCCGTGACCGATTAGCAAACATATTGTTTTCATTAAGATAGCCAGTGCAGACTGTGGTTAAAATACCACATATACTGAAGTTAATTGTGGCCGAATAGCGACTTGAGACCCTAAATCGCGTTACGCCGGGCGGCCCAGTTCGAAGGTATTCGCATATTTTTATCGTTTCACTACCAGCACATAGCTGCCGGAGCCCCAAATAGCCCGGTCCTCGCCTGCGAACCTGAAAGAAGACGGGCCGGCTGCGTTCGTGCACACGCGGCCTAAAATTCAGGAGGAGTTCCCTTGCCGCTAACGCATTCGTCGTCGCCTCAATTCGTCTTTTCGCCTGCGTCGCGTTTTGTGCAAACTCGAGGTAAATGCACAAAAATGCACAAAGACCCCCTCGGACAAAAATTGCCGCGTTCCGCCCAACTCAAACAAATATTTACTCTTACACAAAATTGGCTTCGCTCCGTAATCCCCGCGCCACCCTCCGCCGCCGCGCTATCATTTCAGCTAGTGCAGCAGCGCCTCTTCCTCATCGACTCCTACGGCTTCATTTTCCGCGCCTATCACGCGCGCGCCCGGACCAAGGCGCCGCCCATGCGCACCTCCACCGGCATCTCGACCGAGGCCGTCTTTATTTTCAACAACATGATCCGCAAGCTCGCCAAATCCTTCGAGCCCGAGTACATGGCCGCGATCTTCGAGAGCATCGGCAAGACCAAGCGCGAGGAAGAGTTCGCCGACTACAAAGCCAACCGCGCCGAAATGCCCCAGGACCTGCCGGCGCAGATCGAATACGTCCGCCAGTTGCTCGGCGCCATGAACATCCCGATCCTGCAGTTTCCCGGTTACGAAGCCGACGACGTGATCGGCACCCTCTCGCACCGGGCCGAACAGGAAGGCTTCGACGTCATCATCGTGTCCAGCGATAAAGACATGATGCAACTGGTCACCGATCGCGTCTGGATGCTGAATCCGGCCAAGGACGACACCATCTACGATCCCACTAAGGTGAAGGATTTCATGGGAGTCGAGCCCCGGCAGATCGTGGATTACCTGGCTCTGACCGGTGACTCGGTGGACAATATTCCCGGCGCGCCCGGCATTGGCGAAAAAGGCGCGGTTGACCTCCTGCAGCAGTTCGGCTCGCTAGAAAATGCGCTCGACCGCTATGCCGAGGTCAAGAAAAAAACCTATAGCGAAAGCCTCAAAAACAATCGCGAGCGCATCGAAATGAGTAAGCGGCTGGCGACCATTGAGTGCCAGGTCCCCATCGAATTCTCGCTCGACCGATTCGTCGTTCAACCGCCGGATACGGCAGCGCTGCGCCGCATTTACAAGGAACTCGAGTTCTTCAGCCAGTTGGACGAGCTAGGCCCTGGCGAGGACACCCGCGCGCGGGACGTTCAGACACTGGCCTCGGCTGAAGAGATCGCCGCCTGGCTGGCCATCATCCCGGCGGACCAGCCTGTCGCGCTCGCCTGGACTCCGGCAGGCGCCGCGCTTGCCTGGAAGCCAGATGAGGCGCGCCTGGTTCCCGCCGCGTTGCGCGAGCATCTGCGTCCGCTGATCGAAGATGCCGGTCGCCCCAAAATCGTCGCCCAGGCAAAGGACCTTCTGCTCACCCTCGACAAGGCTGGATTCCGGCCCGCGGGTTTCGAGCACGACGTGTGCCTCTATGCCTTTCAACTCGATGCGGATCCGTCGGCCTGCGGGTTCGACCGGCTGGTCCTCCGTCATCTCGAATATCGCTACGGCGGCGAACCCGAACGCCAGGCGACTTACCTGATCGAACTGTTCGGTACGCTGCATCCGCACATCGAAGCTCGGGGACTGGGGAAACTTTACCGCGAAGTGGACGTGCCCCTTGCCGCGGTTCTGGCGCGCATGGAGCGCGAGGGGATCCGTGTGGATCCCGTCGAATTGAACCGGCTCTCCGAACTGATGGAGACCGAGATCACGCGTCTGACCTCGGAGATTCATGCGATCGCGGGAAAAGAATTCAACATCAGTTCGCCGCAACAACTCGGGCGCGTGCTATTCGAGGATCTCGGACTTCCTTCGCCGGTGAAATATGGAAAAGGGAAAACCATCTCGACGGCAGCCGACGTCTTGGAAGAACTTGCGGAAGCTCACGAAATCGCGCGCAAGGTGCTGGAGTACCGGCAGCTCACCAAGCTGAAAGGCACTTATGTCGATGCGCTGCCCGCGCTGATCGATCCATCGACCGGCCGCATCCACACCAGCTTCAATCAAGCCGGCGCCGCCACGGGACGCCTCTCTTCCTCCAATCCGAATCTGCAGAACATCCCCATTAAGACCGACCTGGGACGCGAGATCCGCGCGGCGTTCATCCCGCGCGATGGCTGGCAGTTGATCGTCGCCGATTACTCGCAGATCGAATTACGCTTGCTCGCACATATGTCCCACGACCCGGTGTTGACGGACGCATTCCGCAACGGCGAGGACATCCACACTCGCACGGCCGCGGAGGTAATGGGCGTTCCGCCCCTGTTGGTCACGCCGGAGGCACGGCGCGCCGCCAAGGCGGTGAACTTCGGAATCGTCTATGGAATCAGCCCCTTCGGTCTGGCTGCGCAGTTAGGAATTTCACGTGTCGAAGCCGAGCGATATATCCACAGTTACTTCGAGCGGTACGCCGGTGTGCGGCGATTTCTCGACGACACTATTGCGGAAGTAAGGCGCACCGGTGTTACCAAAACGCTGCTGGGACGGGAGCGTCCGATTCCGGACATGAATAGCCGAAATACCAACGCCCGCGGCTTCGCCGAGCGCACTGCCGTCAACTCGCCCCTGCAAGGCACCGCGGCCGACATCATTAAGATCGCCATGATCCGCATCGACCGGCAGCTACAGAGCTACCGTGCACGCATGTTGCTGCAGGTGCATGATGAGCTCGTGCTCGAAGCGCCGCCCGGGGAATTGTCGGAAGTAACTTCCCTGGTGAAGCGCGAGATGGAGCATGCCTTTCCGCTGAATGTACCTTTGTTAGCGGAAGTGGGTAGCGGATTGAATTGGCGGGATGCAAAATAGAAGCACGGATTTGTGATGGAACGACACATAACGGGGTCACGTCTGTGCCTCAAGGTAACCTTTTAAGCCGAGTTGTGTTAGCAGTACTAGCTGTTGGAAAAGGGAATTGACGATGCGAAGTGTTAAATATATGATGCCAAGTGTTAAATATATTAAGACGTTACTGCTCATAGCTGCTTTGCCGGTGCTGGCCGGCGCCGCAACCAAGCGATACATTGTGGAACTTTCGAGCGAGCCCGCGGCTCATTTCGCGGCGCGCAGCTTCGGACCACATAAGGAGTCTCTGGCGCGTCCGGAGGTGCAAACGCAACGGGCCAGAATTCGCACCGAACAGGATCAGCTCCTTAAGTCGATTCAGTCACTCGGCGGCAGCATTCTTGCACGCACGGATACGGCGTCCAATACCGTGACCGTCTCACTTCCCGAAGAGAACGCCACCCAGCTTGGCTCGCTTCCCGGCGTGAAGAATTACCACCTGGAGCACCAGCGTAAGGCCTTGCTCGATCAGGCCAGCTTTGTTCACAACCTTCCCCAGGTCTACGGTCTGATCGGAGGCGCGAGCACGGCGGGCCAAGGTGTCATGATCGCCATGATCGATTCGGGAATCGACATCACGCAACCGGCTTTCATCGACACCGGCTTCAAGGCTCCCGCCGGTTTTCCCTTGGTCAACGCTGTTTCCGACACCAAGTACACCAACAACAAAGTGATCGTGGCGCGTAGCTATGTATCGTTGTTAGCCAATCAGCCGGATGGCGATAACAGCGCCGCGGACGATCAGGGGCACGGGACCATAACCGCCGATTGCGCCGCTGGTGGAGTTACCTCATATCCTGCCACTGGTGCGCCCGCGTTTACCGGTTTCGCACCGGGCGCCTACCTGGCCAGTTATAAAGTACTGGGTTCGTCGGGCGTGAATGACTCCGCTACCGACTCCGCGCTTCTCGCGGCAATCGATGCTGCCATCCAGGACGCTGCCACATTCAACGGTCCGGTCGTCATTAACTACAGCCTCGGCAGTCCCTTTCCCATTCCGCTGAGCGATGATCAGGAAACCGCCGCGCTGAATAACGCGGTTGCGGCGGGGATCCTCGTCTCCGCGGCGATCGGTGACAATGGCAACGGCTGGGATGCGGAGGGTTCGGGGACGTGCGCCCAAGGTACGCTGCTCTGTTGGGATTCCGCGGATGGCAAGGCCGTCACGATTCCGGCGTTCGCCAGCACGGACAGTGGGGGAAGTGTGCTTTCGGTCGGTGGGTCGAACAATCAGCGGGCT
Source organism: Terriglobia bacterium (assembly GCA_963747535.1). Classification (GTDB taxonomy): domain Bacteria; phylum Acidobacteriota; class Terriglobia; order Bryobacterales; family Bryobacteraceae; genus CAVVFX01. The sequence continues at coordinate 214,919 of CAVVFX010000017.1, read as the reverse complement.
TTCGGACCGAGTCTTACTATCGGCAGTAACATTTACCTTGTCGATACCGAAGACGCGCTGAGCGTGGATGGAAATAACAACCCGCTGGTATTCAACGGCGCACCGATCGTGGATGTGACGACCATCGACGGAAACGGAATGGCGTGCAACGCCCTTCCCGCCAATAGCCTGACGGGCGCCGTGGCATTCATGAACCTCAACGGTTGGGATGGCGACGAGGCTTGTAGCCCGGCCGAAAAGTTTAACAACGCTCTCGCCGCCGGCGCGGTAGGCGGAATCATCTACGACAATTATGAGGAGGATTTGTCTAACCTCTACCTCTACTCTTACTACTATGGCTATTCGTATTTCAGTGGCTCCGACGGCGTCACGCCTGCTACTAACCTCCCCGGCGGGTTCGTCACCCTGGAGGACGGAAACGCGATCAAGAGTTTGCTGGCTTCTCAAGCCAACTCGACGTCTACGTTTAATATGGCCTATAGCTACGGTAACGTTGTCCCGCTGACGTCGAATCACCTCTGGTTTGGCTCCTCGCGCGGTCCGGATGTAAGCTATGAAATCAAGCCGGACATGGTAGCGGTGGGCGAGAATCTTCTCACCGCGGTCCAGACCCTCAATCCCAACGCGAACTTCTATGATCCGTCAGGTATGTATTATCCGAGCGACGGGACCAGCGGCTCCGCGCCCTTAGTGGCTGGGGCTGCAGCTATTCTGATGGCCGCGCGCCCGGGCTTGACCGTGGGGCAATATCGCTCGCTCCTCGTCAACAGTAGCGTTCCCATGTACGACTGCTCTCTTACGGCGGTCCCGACCTCGGGCGTCGCGTGCCCGCAGGCGCGGGTAATGGATGCAGGCGCAGGGCTGATGGATGTGAACGGCGCGATGAACGCGGAAGCCACCGTCGCTCCAGTGACCTTAAGCTTCGGAACCGGCAGCGGCAGCACCACGCAGACCCAGACCTTGACCATTACCAACACAGGCAAGACCGCAGACACCTTCAATGTCAGCGTCATTGGCCGCGATCCGGGCTTTACACCGACGGTGTCGCCGTCTTCCCTGCAACTGGCGCCCGGACAGTCGGGGACAGTGCAAGTGACCATCCCTGGCGGCGTCCTCACGGCCGGCGAGTACGAAGGCGATATTCACATCGATGGCGCCAATACCGCGACCGATACGCACGTTCCATACTGGTTCGGAATTCCGAGCAGTACCCCGTATCTGTTAGTCGATATGGGCTCGGACTTGAGCGATACCGCCGGACGCCTCGCCACGGAAGCCATTGTATTCCGGGTAACAGACGCGTCGCGGATCGTGATGAGCAACCTCAGCGCCCAGCAGATCCAAGTGACTTTCGCGGGCGTCGATCCGGGTAGCGGGACCATCTCTCCGGGCAACGGCAAAGTCAACAACGTCTATTACGACAACACCATCAGTCCGGGTACGATCGGCGTCGATGTTACGCTCTCCACGGTTCGCAACGTATTCAACGTCTTCACGGCGACGGTCGGTTCTCTGTCGATGCAATTCTACATCTGCGGCGGAACCTGTCAATAACCGTGGGGCGGCCGCGCGAGCACGCCGCGACGGCGTGACCGGCTCCCGTAGGGCAGACCATCGTTTTTGTGGTCTGCCGGCTGCGGAGTAGCCTCCAAACGGCGCAGTTTCTGGAGAGCCGGCCTTAGTTAGTGGACGCGCCGCCGTGGTTAGGCGGCGCGTTGGTTTTTTGCTTGCTGCCCATCCCCGGTGTCATGAACTTATGGGACCCCAACTGCACCCCGAATTTCGGTCTCCGGGCTTCCCCTTGCACCAGGATATGCAGGAATGTCCCCGCGCCATTCTTCTCGAAAAACGGATCGACCGCTTTGAGCGCCCAGCTTTTCCATCCCGTAACCATCTCGGATAATTTCGCATCCAGCTTTAACGACCCGTCAAAGTTCAGGCCCTGATTCTTCAGATTGTAGGTGCCGGCTAACTCGATGCCCGCTCCCGGTACGTCGAAGGACAGCGATCGGAAAGTCATCAGCTCATTCTCCAGCCGGAACGATCCTTTCATATTGGAAGCCACCGAGTCGATCTCCTCGTTATGCGGCTCTCCTTGCGCATGCCGGCTCAGACCGTCGATCTGGCTCTGGATCGTGGATTTCAGAAACCTGGCATCGTGCAGATTGAAACTGCCGTCCAGCACAATCTTCTGGATCACTTTGGAGGTGAGCGGCGGAATATCGATGCGCGTGTTCATGGCAATGCGGCCATCCATGAACGGCGAGCCTTTCATCGCCAGCCGGAGCAGGTCGGGCAGATAGCCGTCCGGAATAATTACGTTCAGCGAGATCGTGCGTCTGGGATCGTTGTCGTGCTTGATGATCGCACCGGTGGTGGTGAAGTTGGTTGTGCCGAGAGTGGCATGCACCGGTTGCAGGGTGGTATTGCCGTTGGTGCCATCCACCAGCACTTCGAACCGGGTTCGCAGAGGCACCGGATTGCCGGACATTTTGAGGCGAAAGTCCGGCACGTAGGCTTCTCCTTTGGCGTTGATCGCGGCAAGCGTTCCCTGGAAATTGCCGGTTGAGGAAAGGGTTCCGGCGATGCCGTTGAACACACCGAGATCGGCGTGATCGAAGCTATAGTCGCCGTCGAGGTTCGTGTCTCCGGGTTCGTCGGCGTTCCAGGGGCCGAAGTGGCCCTTGCTGAGCACGTGGCCGGGCGGCTTGGGAATATTCAGATCGGCCGCGTAGTTCAGCGGCGCGTCGGGGCCGACGGGTGTGAGAAGCACGTGGTCGATACGGTAATTGAGAGGCTGGCGCGTTTTGTCTTTGGGAAGGATGACGAGTGTCGCATCGCGTATATCGACCTGCTCGATCCTGACGTTGAGCGGGTGACCCTTGGATTGGTGACCCTTGTTGCCCGCAGCGTGTTGTGTTGCCGTAGTATCACGTTTGGGAGGCACAGTGATGCGGACGCCCTGTAGTGAAACCGCGTCGACTGTTTTGCGGGGCTCCAGAACGCTCGCGACATCCACCGTGAATTGCATTTTCTGGATGACGAAAAGCGGCTCTTCGCTACCTTCGCGGCGCAGGGAGAGCCCTTCACCGTCTACTTGCACAATGGCTCCTCGCTGCCGGTGGAAAACCAGGCCGATGGTAGATAACCGGGGCAGCTGAATGTGCAGCGCGGTTAATTGGACGTCGGCACGGAAGCGGTCGTGGAGATAGCGGATGGCCTGCTCCTTCACCATCGGCTCGAGGCGCCCCCGCAAGGTTCGCCCCGCGATGAAGACCGCGGTGAAAAATATTCCGAGCGCGACCGGAATCGCAATGAGAATGCGCTTGCGAGTAGTAGTCACTGTTAAGAATGTACAGCTATTCAGTTACAGCTTCTACTGTGCCGTTGTGCTATTTTGCACTTACCGCATCCACCGTGGGGCAGACCATCGTTTTGTGTGGTCTGCCCGGCTGCGAAGCAGCCGCCGAAGCCGTCGCGAGCCGCTCCGCTTCAATAAGCCGCTTCTTCGTCTCGAGCCCCCAACGATACCCCCCAAATTCTCCGCTGCCGCGGATCACGCGATGACACGGAATCAGAATCGCGACCGTGTTCCGGGCGCACGCGCCGGCGACGGCCCGTGCGGCGCCGGGTTGGCCGATCGCGCCGGCCACCTCGGCATAAGACCGCGTCTGGCCAAAGGGGATCGAACGCAGATAGTTCCAGACGCGCATCTGGAAAGCCGTAGCGCGAATGTCCAGCGGCAGGTCCTTATGCGGCGGCTGCTTACCCGCCAGATGAGCCGATAACGCAGCGATCCATTGACGGAAGACCGGAGGCGCGGGCTCCCGCATGGCCTCCAGCAGAGCCGCGGGATACTCGGCTTCGAGAGCCCGGAGGAGTTCTTCCGTGGAGCGTCCGAATTGCGCGAAACAGATGCCGCGATCGGTCGCGCCGATCATAATTTTCCCGGCGGGAGAATCGACCGTGGCGTGGGTGATGATCAGGTTGGCGCCGCCTTCCCGGTATTGCTTCGGGGTCATCCCGAGTTGCGCGTCGGAGCGTTCGTAGACCCGGCTGGAAGATCCGTATCCGGCATCATAGATCGCGGCGGTGACATCGGGCGATTGGCGAAGGTTGGTCTTGAGTTGATTGAGCCGGCGGGCTTCGACATACTGTTTCGGCGTGACGCCCGCGATCGCCTGGAAACTGCGTTGAAAATGAAAGCGGCTCAAGTTGGCGCGTTGCGCGAGTTGTTCGAGGGAGAGCGCGGCAGGATCGGCCTGCGCCGCATGGGCTTCGATGTACCGGCAGATCCTGCGAATGCGTTCAGCGTTGGGGTCGCGGCCGATGGCGGCGAGGGGACGGCAGCGCAGACAGGGGCGAAGCCCGTCGCGTTCGGCCTGCGCGGGGTCCCGGTAGAAGCGCACGTTCTTGCGCAGGGGATGACGCGCAGGGCAGGACGGCCGGCAGTAGATTCGAGTGGTCAGGACACCGATGTAGAATTGGCCGTCCGCCGCGGGATCGCGTCGGGTCACCGCGTCCCAACAGGCAGTTTCGTCCAGTAACGCTGATTTCGGCATAGCGGATGTTCCTTTCAGTTTAAAGTCTGCCGCACTCCGGGCAGGCGCGCTATCCGATTGTTGCGGCCGAATCGTGAGGCGCTACTCACTCCACTACCAGGTAAACCGGAGCCCCGCCGCGCAATTCCACTTTCACCTTCCCCGCACGAACCTCCCGCGTTTCGCCGATCGTATTCTCGAGCATCACCCGCTTTCCCGCGACCGGCACCATTACCGTCCGCTCCCCCTCCGGACTCCACAGCGCAATCACCGTCCCCGGCCCTTCAAACCGGTACGCGAACACGCCTGCCCCTACATCCACCTTTCCCACTACATGGCTCCCTTCGAGCACCCGCGTCATCGTCGCGTAAGCCCAATATGCCGGCTTGGGACTAAAGTCGCGGTGCAAGATTCCCATCTCGTTCTCGAAATACAAAGGATCGTCGCCGTCATCGCGAAAGTCATACCACGATGTATTCGTTTGTATCCCCGCGACTAAGGTGCACAGATAGGCCCGCGCCAGTAACTCCGCCTGTTGCCTCTCCGTGAACGGCGCAAAATCCTGCGTCAAAGTGTTGTGCGGCGTGAACGTGGACCATCCGAACTCCGTAATCCACACCGGCCGCCCCTTCACCAGGTCCGCAACAATCTTCAGCTCCTTGATCAACGCGCCGTCATTCAAAACCTTCCGGTACGGATGAATGGTCAGAATATCGAACGGAGCATCGAGCGCCATCGTACGGGCGATAAAGTTGTAATCGATGCCCGACGTCGACATACCCAGCACCTGCGCGCCCGGGTCCACTTCTTTCACCGCCGCGTAGGACCGGCGCAGCAGTTCCGCATACATCTCCTTCGGCCCCTGCCAGAAGAAAATATTAGGCTCATTCCAGATCTCCCAGTGATGAATATCGGCATGGTAGTGCCGCACCAGCTCTTTGAGAAACGCGAGATAGTCGTCAATGCCTTCGCCGCTGTAGGGTTTGGTCCAAGGCGCCCAGCCGTGAACCAGGCCATAGAGACTGATCCCGTAACGCTTGGCTGTATTAACCAGACTGTCGTAATAGGTCCAGTCAAAATGGCCCCGCTGCGGCTCAATCCTACCCCACGAAAAACCTTCGCGTGACCACTTCACGCCGGCGTCTCGTGCGATGCTCGCGGCCCGTTCCATATCCGCGCCATGGTAGCGATCGAGGTACACGCCCATTCCGAAGGACGACGACGGGCGCAAATTGGAATCCGTGTGCCGGTCCTGCTCGGCGGACCAGTACGCCCGGGCTGGAGCGACATCCTGCTCCGGAAGGGTGAGTTGGAATTCAACTTCTACGAACTTCAGATTGGCAATTCCAAATCGCGCGGACGCTGGAAGAGTCAGAGGTTCGGCCCGGGCCGGTACGGTCACCGGCTCATGTCCGCGGCCCAGTTCCTTACCCTCCCAGTCGCGAAAAGTCCACGCGAGTTCGCCGGCAACCGCCGCAGGTCCCATGCACCGCACCGCGGCCAGGAACTGCACCGAAATCGCGGGCCCGACATCGCGCGCGGTCATAACGCAAAGCCGGTTCGCGGGCTGGCTGCCTTCGATCGTGATATCCCGCAACTCCACCTCGCTCCGATCGTTCTGCCCATTGGCTTCGAACCGGATCTGGCCCATGCGCAACGGACCGTGAATTCGTCCGTCATTCTCGCCCTCCATCCACTGCCAGCCCGGGCCGGGAGGTCCATCGAGCACCATGTCGTCCACCGCGCCGGACGCCACGGCAACCGTTTTGTGAAACGTCATGAAATGCGTGCGCAGATACACGTCGACGGGATGCCCGGAGCCCGTACGCCGCAACCCCAGGTGAATCTTTCCAACGTTCCCTAAAATCACGCGATCCGGCGGTGCGATGCCGATCCACGACGCGCCGTGAGTAAAGTCGAGCACCAGTTTTCCGTGGTCCAGCCGGCTGCTCCCGACATCCCCGCTGCCCGCTACCTTCCACTCTTCATCTGTCGTGAAGTGGTAAGGCGTATAAGAAGTCGACACCAGCGGCGCACCCGCCGCACTCGCGCCGCATCCGGCAGATACCGCCAGAGCCGCCCATGCTATAAAACGCTGCATCTGCCGCGATGTTATCACGCCGGACGCGGCACTATATTCGCCTCACCTATCAATAACTTACAAAAACACCCCATAAGATCGCGCCATTCGCTTAGCTATAACTGAAATCAGGAGGGCTTTCTTGCAAGCACTTAGCAACAAGTCAATGGAGACATCAACGGAGTGCACTAAAAACCTCTCGCGGCGGGCCGAATGCGCCATCGCCTTGGCATATATATTCGCAGCAGGTCTGCTGTTCTATCTACTTTCAGTAGTCTGGCCTACCAGCGCGGATAGCACCCTGGGACTGGCGGCCGAGGTCCGGCTCATCTGGCTGGTAGTGATTACTTCCGCGCTTGGCAGCTATATCCACACCGTAACGTCATTCGCTCTCTACGCGGGTAACCGGCGGCTCGACCCGAGCTGGCTGGCCTGGTATCTTCTCCGGCCGGCGATCAGCGCGGCACTGGCATTGATCTTCTACTTCGCGCTACGCGCCGGCTTGTTCTCAGGCGCTGCCGCGGATCAAACCGTCAATCCGTTCGGAGTCGCGGCGATCTCCGGCATGGTAGGCATGTTCTCCAAACAGGCGACCGAAAAGCTGAGCAAAATCTTCGACACGATCTTCTCGTAACGTATTCGCCAGAGCCGCTTGCCGACGCGCGCGGCTCAGAAACGCGGGTCGACAACAAAACAGTTAGTAAGCTGCGACCGTTAGGGAGCCGATGTGGCAGAATACGTCAGCGAACTCCTGAATCGGTGTACTAAGTATCCGACCCGGTATCCGGAACCGGCGCCGGCGTAGCCTTGCTGATCCGCACCTGCTCCACGCGCATTTCGTCGCTCGCCAGAATCTCCACGCGCAGGCCGTCGCGCTCCACCGTTTCACCTGGCAGCGGGACGCGGCCGAGCCATTCGGTCACCATGCCTCCGATGGTCGTGGAATCCGCTTCTTCCTCGGGACCTACGCCGAACAGGTCGGCCACTCGTGCCAGGTCGAAATTGCCGGACACTACATACCCGCCCTTGCCGTCTTCCGTAACATCGGTCGCAGGCTCGTGCTCATCGCGAATCTCACCCAGGATCACTTCCACCAGGTCCTCCATGGTGACCAGGCCGGCAGTGTTGCCGTACTCATCCACCACCATGACCATGTGGGCCCCTTCCGCCTGCATCTCGCGCATGAGGTCGTTCACCGGCTTGGTCTCGGGTACGAAACGAATCGGCCGCATCAACTGGCGAACCGTGCGGGTGGCGCGCTCGCTCTCATCGAGCTCGAACATGTCCCTAACATGCACGAATCCGACCACTGAATCGATGGTGCCCTCATACACTGGGATGCGCGAATACTGCTCGTTGATGACCAGTTGCCGCAATTGTTCCAACGTATCCTCGGCCTCGATGGCTACGATGTTCGGCCGCGGAGTCATCACTTCCCGCACTACCGTATCGCCGAATTCCACTACCGATTGAATCAGCTTCCGATCTTCTTCCTCGATCAGCCCTTCTTCGGTTCCCGCGGTAATCAAAGCCTCGATATTCTCCGCCGGAGTCGCGGGTTCCTCCGGTTCGCCCGGCAGGTTGGCGATTTCGAGCAGCGAATGGAGAAAGTTCAGCAGACCAGCCACCGGCGCGGCGAGGATGGCGAGAAATACACACGCCGGCAGCAAAGGAACCAGCCACTTGCCTTGCGTCCGGCGATAGAGGACCTGCGGGATTACATAGCCCGAGAACAGCATCATCAGCCAGCCGAATACCAGCGCTTCGCCCAGCGATTGCGGGGTCAGCGGCGCATAGAGCACGCCTCCCGCCAGCGCGGACATCCCTAACAGCGGGAGTGCCGTGTGTTTGACCAGCGAGAACCGGAGCGCACCGTCCTCGGTCTTGAAGCCCAGGCGTTCTTCGATGTCCGATTTGAAGAATTGCAGCGCCGGAAGGTCGCGCGTGCGCAAGCGGAGACTCTCCAGGTACAGCATCTGTACGTAGGTGCTCAATACCAGAATCGTCGCCAGCAGCAGGCTGGCTGTCCACACCCAGATCATGCGCTGACCCGCTCGATGAGACCCGCCGGAAGACCCAGCACCCGCCTCCAGCGTTTTTCCGCGCGCGACATCCGGCCGCCGTCGGTTTCATGATCCATGCCGGCGAGGTGCAGCGCGCCGTGCAGCATCAATACCTGAATCTCGATCTCGATTCCATGGCCGAACTCCCGCGCCTGCTCGCGCGCCTTTTGCCATGAAATGGCTATGTCGCCGAGATAACTCTCCGGCAAGCCTCCCGTCGGACTCGCGGGAAAGGACAGCACGTCGGTCGCATAGTCCCTGCGGCGAAATGTGCGATTCAGGCGCTGTAACTCAGCGTCGGTGGTGATGAGGCACGCGAACCTTCGGCCGCGCAGCAGACGATCGCTCAGCACCGTTACGAACTGCCCGATCCCGTTTCGATCGAGGTTGGGTGGCAGCCTGAAAAAACGTATGTCTGGATCAGAAGGTGACATGCACAAACGCCGTCAGGCGTTTAGAACCGGGGCTGCTACCGACGCAGCCGTCAGGGGCTGCGCTAAAGGAACCGGCACTGACGCTTCGGGAGCGGCGACTGGCGCGGCTGGCACCATTTCTGCCGGACCGTCCAGCGGGCTATCGGTAAGCTTCAGAGTCAATTGGCGACCCGCTCCAGTAGTTTCATTGTATCGCTCGTAGGCCCTCACGATTCGTTGCACCAGCGGATGACGCACCACGTCGCGCTCGTCGAATTTCACAAAGCTGATGCCCTCGACGCCCTTCAGCACCTCGATCGCGTCGAGCAGTCCGCTGCGGCGTCCCGACGGAAGATCGATCTGCGTTACGTCCCCGTTCACCACCATTTTGGAGCTGAACCCCTGGCGCGTGAGCACCATCTTCATCTGTTCGGGCGTGGTGTTCTGGGCCTCGTCCAGAATGATGAAACTGTCGTTCAGGGTTCGGCCCCGCATGAATGCGAGCGGCGCTACTTCAATCGTGTTGCGCTCCAGCAGTTTCTCGACCTTGTCCTGCTCCAGCATTTCGAACAGCGCGTCGTAGAGCGGGCGCAGGTACGGATCGACTTTTTCCTGCAGGGTTCCCGGAAGAAAGCCCAACCGTTCGCCGGCTTCCACTGCGGGGCGCGTCAGGATGATCCGGCTGGTCTTTTTGCTGACCAGCGCCGACACCGCCATGGCCACCGCGAGGTAGGTCTTGCCGGTGCCGGCGGGTCCCACTCCGAAAACCAGGTCGTTGCGTTCGATGGCTTCGAGATAGCGCCGCTGGTTGACCGTTTTCGGCGCCAGTGTCTTCTTCCCGAAATTACGCTGCCGGCCGCTTTGCACCAACCCGCGAAGCGAAACTTCGGGGTCTTCCGTCACCACCCGAAAGTACCCCTGCAGATCGCCGTTATTGAAGACCGCGCCTTCTCTAACCAGCAGGGCGTAGTCTTCCAGGATCTCCTCGGCCCGGGCCACGGCGCCCGGTTCACCTTCGATTTCAAGCGAGCTGTCGACCAGGTGAGTACTGATGTTCAGGCCGGACTCCAGCACGCGGATATTCTCGTCGCGAGTTCCGAACAGGCTTTCGATGCCACGGTTGATTTGGACGCTGGTTTTCATCTATCCCCTTGACAATACGTTGGTAAGTGACGCGACATTGCTATGAACGGACGGGAGAAAACAGAACCGGCAGAATGGCATCCCCGGACATTCAACTATGGTTTTCATCGTTTAGGCATGAAACAGAGGAGGTATCGAGAGAGGAAACGCATCCGCGAATTAGCGGGGTGGCAAACAACCATCCGGACCAATTATAGCAGTTTCCCTTGTCCAATATTTGCTTTGGTGGGGCAGGCGGTTTCGCCTGCCTCGGCCGCTTGCGGCATGATTCTGCACGTGCCCGGCTCCTCAGCAAACTGCTAGCCGGCGGTGTCCGCGTTCGCGGAGGGACCGGTTCCACCAACAGCCCTGCGCGCCGGACCACGGTCCCCGCTGTGCCGCTCCGCCTGCTGATAAACTTGGGTTTGCCCCGTGGAGCGTACGGGAAGCCCCACAAACTGACATGCAATTAATTGCTACTGTGGCCGTGCCTACGTTGCTCGTGGATGCCTCGCTTCAACAATGCATCGCGGGGCTTCGTCGCCAGACGCGCCAGGACTTCGAGATCATCGTCATTGACAACAGCGGGCGCGACCTGGCCCGTAAACTCGGCCTGGATGGCATCAGGATCATTGCCATGCCGGGGAATGCCGGCTTCGGCTCGGCCATCAATCGAGCTTTTGAGCAATCCTCCGCACCGTTCCTGATCACTCTCAACGATGACGCGGTGCCTTGCGCCGGCTGGCTGGCCGCGCTGGTCCGCGCCGCCGAATCCGACCCGCAAGTGGGTATGTGTGCATCCCAGGTTCGGCTCGACCGGGATGCACTCGATTCCGCAGGCATGCTAATCTACGGCGACGGCAGCAGTAAGCAGCGGGGACACGGGGAGCCCGCGGCCAATTATGCGAACCAGGAGGAAGTCCTGCTGCCCAGCGCGTCGGCCGCGCTTTACCGCCGGACGATGCTCGATCAGGTCGGACTGTTCGACGAGCATTTCTTTTTGTATTGCGAAGATACGGATCTGGGCCTGCGCGCCCGCCGGGCCGGCTGGCGGTGCCTATACGTGCCCGGCGCAGTGGTGGAACACCGCTACTCGCATTCGGCGGGCCGCGTTTCCAGTTTGAAGGCCTACTATGTAGAGCGCAACCGTATGTTTGTGGCTATGAAAAATTTCCCTCTTCGCATGCTGATGGTGCTACCGTTGTGTGGCACCCGGCGCTATCTGGAGCATGTCCGCGCTGCGTTTGCCGGAACCGGCAAATCGGCGCAGTTCCGCCGCGAGAGCGGAGGCATCGCGACTCTGGCAGCCATCGCGGTGAAGGCTCATTTGGCACTGCTCCGCGCCGCCGGCCGCATCTGGCGCCAGCGGGGGGCAATCCGCCGGAGCGCCCGTCTCCCGGTACGCGAGTTCACCCGTCTGCTCTCACTCCACTCGACTACAGCAGGTGAGATTGCGCGGCACTGATTCGACCCAAATCGGAGTGACCAAAGCGGCGTGACCACAATCCAGGATCTGCTCATCATCATTCCCGCGTTTAACGAAGAGGCCGCCATCGTTGGAGTGATCGAGGCAATCCGCGCTGCCATGCCCGGAGTTCCCGTCCTGGTGCTGGACGATTGTTCCCTGGATGGAACGTTGGCAGCAGCGCAGACAACCGGCGTCGAGGTGCTTGCCCTGCCTCACCACCTGGGACTGGGAGGCTCGGTCCAGACTGGCTATAAGCTCGCATTTTCGCTGGGGTATCAGTACGTAATCCGCGTAGATGGTGACGGACAACACGATCCCCAGGACATTCCGCTAATCTACGAGAAGCTGCGAAACTCAGGGGCCGAGATGGTGATCGGCTGCCGGATCAACTCTGAAAACGGTTGGCGGACAGGGTTTGTGCGACGGCTGGGAATCCAGTTTTTCCGAGCCGTTTTGCGACCGATTTTAGGGCGCACGGTGAACGACCCCACTTCCGGCTTTGTGGGGGTGAACCGGTCCGCGCTCCAGGTCTTCGCGGGAAGTTTTCCCCTCGAATACCCGGAAATCGAAGCGCTGGTCGTTCTGCAGCGTAGAAAATTCCGTTTTGAAGAGGTCCCGGTGCGAATGCATCCACGGAGGACAGGCCGCACTTCCATCACGGCATTTAAGTCTCTGTACTATATCGCGCACGTGTTGCTCGGAGTTTTCGTTAATATATTGAAATACGAGGGCCGCACAGCAGGCCGGCAGACGAGGAGGAAGTAAAAATGGAGAGGCTCCTCTGGTGGACCAGCGTGATCAGCGTAGTTCTCATCGTGATGGTGCTCACGGCCTTACGCAGGGCGCACATTCGCGTAGAGTACTCTGTCACCTGGCTGATTGCCTGTGTCACGCTATTTGCACTTTCGCGGTCGCAAACCGTCCTTTCGTGGATCGCGGTCACGCTCGGACTGAGTGATGCCCCGACTGTACTGATGATGGTTGCCGGTTTTATCTTTCTCGTTATGTTCTTCTGGACTTGCGTGGTGATCTCCCGCCTGCGCGATGACAACATCGCTCTCGCCCAGCGCGTGGCCATTCTCGAGTTCCACCTGAATCGTATAAAGCGTCTCGGCGAGTCGGTTGCGGGCAAGGCTCAATGAGCGTCAAGACTAACCGGCGAGGCGAAAAAGAGACGGCTAAAGGGCCTCATAGTAGAGGCCGGCATCCTAAAGGAAAGTCGCGCGCCGAGGTCACTGTTACGCCACCCGCGAAGCCAATCCCGCCTGGTTGGGTCTGGGCCGGGGTTATCGGATCCGCACTGCTGGTTGTGTTGATCGCTTACTGGCCGGCTCTCCAAGGCGGGTTCGTCTTTGATGACGTCCACATGCAGTTCCTCTCGCCGCATCCGGAAAGGCTTCCGCTGAGGGCTTGGATCGCCGGCTCGCGACCGTTCACCGGGTTCAGTTATTGGGTCGATTACCAGTTGGGCGGAACGCGTCCGCTGGCTTATCACCTGACCAACATCCTGCTGCACTTTATCGCCGCGCTGATGGTATTCCTGATCATCAGAAAAATCCTCGATATGGCATCGATCGATCTGCGGCGCAGAACCCTCGTTGCCGGATTCTGCGGGGCTGTTTTCCTTCTCCATCCGTTGCAGACTGAGGCCGTGGCTTATATCTCCAGCCGGTCGGAGAATCTCAGCGTCGCGCTGGCGTTTGCTGCCTGGGCCTGCTTTCTCTACCGCCCGGATAACGCGATCGGCATCCGCACCGTCCTGCTGGTCCTCCTGCTTTCCGGGGCCGCGGTCGCCGGAAAAGAACATGTGGCTGTCCTTCCCCTGGTGCTGCTGCTGACGGACTATTACTGGAATCCCGGTTTTTCATTCGAGGGCATACGGCGCAACTGGAGGTTGTACGGGATCCTGGCTGTTCTTGGCGCGATGCTAGGGGCCTTCATCTATAACCTTCTGGCTCATGAACCCACCATCGGTTTCCACATGAAGGAGTTCACCTGGTACCAGTATCTGTTCACCGAGTGCCGCGTTCTCTTCATTTACTTGCGATTATTCCTTTTTCCCGCCGCACAGAACGCGGATTACACGATCGAGTTGTCCCACACTCCGCTCGAACACGGGGCAATTTTCGGCATGGTCGCACTGGCCGCTGCTGCCGTGGTCGCTTTCCTCTGGCGTAAACGTTTTCCCGTCGCCAGCTTCGGCTTTTTCGTGACGCTGATCTTCTTCCTTCCGACCTCCTCGATCATGCCCATCAGGGACCTGGCCGCCGAACGGCGCGTATACTTGCCGATGATCGGATTGCTGCTGATGACGGCCGGAATTCTCGTGCGGGTGCGCTGGAACGAACGTTTGTTGGCAGGCGTGATGGCCGTTATCGTGGTGGTCGCGTCCCTGCTGACCTGGAATCGCAGCCAGGTGTGGGCCAGTTCGCTCGCGCTTTGGTCGGACACAGCCGAAAAATCTCCGAATAAGTCACGGGTTCATGTCGGTCTGGCAGCAGCTGAATTCAGCGCTCACCGCTACTCCGACGCCATACTGCAGTATGAGCGGGCGAACGGTCTCGAATCCGGCTTTGACGGCACCTTCTACAGCAACTGGGCGTGGGCTCTCGGTGAAGTTGGCAACCGGAAGGGCGCCATTGAGATGGGCCGCAAAGCCGTCCAATTGACTCCTGCCGCTTACACCTATCAGGTTTTGAGCAGGCAAGTGGCCCTGGATGGAGATATTCCTCAAGCTTTGGAACTGCTCGACAAAGCCGAAAAAAGCGACCCAACGTACGAGCCCATTTACATCGACCGTGGCGATATTCTGATGGCTATCGACCGGAATGTGGAGGCTTGTGCAGCGTTTCAAAAGGCCCGATCGCTCGAACCCCAGGACCCGTCGGCGGCCAAAGGCCTGGCTGTCTTACGCTGTCCCGGATCCCGTTAATGCGTGCACTTCGCATCGGTGTAAACGCGCTCTTCATGATCCCGGGCGGAGTCGGCGGCACCGAGATTTATCTGCGGGCCCTGTTGGCAGCCTTGGATCGCCTCGACACTCCCCACCAATTCCTCATATTCATCAATGTTGAGACGCAAGGCAGTCTGGCGTTCGAGTCTTCGCAATTTGAGCTGATCCACACCGGTGTACGCGCGAGGAACCGCCCGTGGCGTCTCGCCTGGGAGCAACTGATACTGCCCGGCAAACTCCGCAAGCACCGCATCGATGTCCTGTTGAATCCCGGTTTCACGACGCCGGTGGTGGGGCCCTGCCCGACGGTCACGGTGTTTCACGACCTCCAGCACAAACGCCATCCGGAGTATTTCCGCTGGTTCGATCTGCCGTTCTGGAAAGCGTTTCTGTACGCCTCGGCGCATCGCAGCAGTCTCGTCATCGCGGTCTCTCACGCGACCCGTAAAGACTTCATCGCGCATTACAAGGTGGACAGCTCGCGGGTCCGCGTCGTCCATCATGGAGTCGATCCGAAGTTCTTCGGAATCCGGGAGAGGTCTTCCAGGCAATCGGGACAGCGCTATATCCTGACCGTTTCTACACTCCATCCTCACAAGAACTTCCGCCGACTGCTGCTGGCGTATGCGGATTTCGCGGAGAAGCGCCCTCATGTCAACCTGGTGATCGCAGGACTGCGAGGCTTTGACTCCGCGCGAATCGATCAACTGATCACTGAGTTGGATCTCAGTAAAAAAGTCAGATGTACCGGTTGGATACCTCGGGAAGAGCTCTTCTCTCTTTTCGGGGGGGCGGACTCCTTTGTTTATCCGACCACCTTCGAGGGATTCGGCATGACGCTTCTGGAAGGCCTGGCGGCAGGACTGCCCGTCGCGTGTTCCGACATCGAACCGGTGCGAACGCTTGCTGGGAACGCGGCCCTCCTGTTTGACCCCAACTCTACCGCAGAGATTACGGACGCTCTCTTTCGTATAACGGATGATGAGGAGCTGCGCAGTGTTTTAAGCGAAGCTGGACCCCGTAGGGCCCACGAATTCAACTGGCAGAAAGCCGCCCGGTCGACGTTGGAAGTCCTGACGGAAGCGGCCGGGTAAAACCGTTATCCGTTATTCGTTATTCGTTATCCGTACCCGGCCAGAACGGATGGGGTTTACGGATAACGGAAAACGGATGACGGATAACGCTTAACGGACGGCGCCTAACTACTTCCTCGCTTTGGCGCGTTTGGTCTTCGGGGGCGCCGGCTCCATGGTCTCCGGAGGAGTTTCGGCCGCCGCCGCTTCGATTGTAGCCGGAGCTTCTTCGACTGCCGAACCACCCATGCGATCCAGCACCTCCTTGAAGAGTGCGGCCTTACGCAGGTCGGCTTTCGTCGGCGGCGCCTGTTCATGACGGTAATCATGGTCGCCATGGCACGTGCGGCATCGCACCTTGGCCGGTTCGTCATTCAGGCAGGACACTACTGAATGATTCATTATGCGTTTACATTTCACGCAATAATCGTCGATAATATCGCCCAAGCGCGCGCGCATGGTCTCCCCTCGCCTCCTGGAACGGGCAGCCGTCCTGCTCAGTGACTCTCGGTGACACCGGCTGTTTGGCACGACGCCGCCGGTACCGCTTCGGTTTCCGCCCACTTGGCGGCCTCGAAACCGACAAATTTGCAAATTTTCAGGGCATTACCCGCCTCTACCAGGTCCCCGATTTCGAGCGGTTTTTCAGAACTCTTCAGCTCCGCCCAAAGCGCATATTCGTTGGGCGCCTCGATTTCCGTGTCCGGCAGGTAGTCGCGTTGCTTCACGGTAGCCAGCCCTGTTACATGAGGCGCCCAGCGAAAACTCTGTTTCACGTGAGGACGCATCCGGTAGATTCGAAACGTGGCCATAAAAGCTTTATTGTAATGCAGACAGGGGGCATAGAGCTAATTTCCAGCTTCTGATTTTCTCCCGAAAATCGGTCAATGTGGGGCGGTCCCCTGGACCGCGACGGACGCCCTCGTGCGTCTTCTTCCGCAGCTCCCGTCGCTCAATGACCTTGCAGCACCTTCCCGGCGCTGAGCAAATTTGCAAAGATTCGATATGCGCCCGGAACCCCGGCCGGTAACTGACGAAACCACGAGTAGCCGGTGAAAATATATACGCCTTTGCCGTACCGCGTCATGAGCATACCTCCAGGCATGGGCTTCTCACCGGGATCGTGTGACTCGATAACCGTCTGATAGCGCGGATCCCATTTGGACGCGAAATACGACCCGCGCTCCTGGACCCAACCCGCAAAATCCGCCTCCGTAATCTTATTCGGCTGATTGAGTAGCGGCGAGTTTGCCATGACGAAGCTCACGGGCGAATCTTCCACCGTCACCCGGTCCATCGTCACCGTGAACGGATACGGGCCGAGGTTCTCCAGTGCGGTCGTACGCCGATCCACCACGTTGTACTGCACGATCATCGTCCCGCCCTGCTCAACATACTTCATAAGGCGGTGCTGGTTCGCACGCAGCGAATCGCGTACGTTGTAGGCTCGAACTCCCACCACGATCGCGTCGTACGCAGAGAGATCCCCGCCGGCCAGATCGGAATCGCTCAGAAGAGTCACCTCGCAACCGATCTGACGAATCGCGGCCGGAACCTCGTCGCCGGCGCCTGTAATGTAGCCGACCCGTTTGGCTAACACCGTGAGCGGGGCCGGCGCCAGTTTCCCGTCGGACCTCGGGAAAACGGTCTGGAGCGGTATGTGGGAATAGGAGATGACATGGACTCCGGATTCCAGATCCTTCCCGCCGACATTCGCGACAGCCGTGAAGCGGGCCGGTCGCGCGTCAGCCGGCGGAGTGATGGTGAAGGAGAACTGCTGCTCCTCACCGGTTGCAGCCAGTTGAAACGTGGTGGACGCGGGCTCGATCTTCCATCCGCCGGGAGTGTCCAGCTTTAACCGGAGAGTGCCGCTTACGGTCCCCGTTTTGGCGCCGGCCTCCGATCGCAGCCTCACCGCAACCTTCCTGGACGCCTGATTGGGAAAGACAATGGCCGGCTCGATCACGTTCACCGCTACCGCGGGAGCTACCACGATAGGCTGCGTCTTCTCACCTTCTACACGATCGACATAGCGATAGCGCACCGGCTTCACCATCGTCAGTTCCTGACCATTGACGTTAATCTTAAAGGTTGCCTGCAGCACCGGAATCGGATCGGGACGTCCAATCAGACGCTGGTCGTCAATGACATAGCTATCACCCTTGTGTTTATGGACCAGCCAGAACGGTTGCGAATACGGCGCGTCAGCGGGAATGGCGATTTCAACTTCTTTGCTGGCCGGCTCGTTGAAAGCGAGCGACGCCGCGACGGTCCCGCTAGCGTGTTGCCCCAATCCGTCGACCGCTACGCTCACCTGGCCTATCGCCACTTTCGATCGGTCGAGCGCGGTGAGTGTGACCTTCCACCGCGCACCCGGAGTCTCGACCGCCTGCGACGCCACCGCATCCACCCACACTCCTGCGCAGAGTGCGGCTGCTTCATCCAGTTCCCGCAGTTTGCGTACGCCCCATATATTGCCGCCGGCCGCCAGTTTGGCGATGGCCGGACGCACTGCCAGCAGCCGGGCTACCGTCTTCTCCGGATGCTCCATCTCAAATTGCGCGGCGGCTTCCGCAAGCTGCTGCCCGATGGCGGCGCCGCCGGGTATGCGGTTCCAGGTAATGTCGATGCCGTCGAAAATATCCTTCGTTGGTTTATCGCCGGCTATGGTAACGAAGTAATCGGGGGCAGTTCCACGCCTCTGCTGCGCACCCATTCCCTGGGTCTTGTGTTCGCTGCGGCTGATTCCCGCGATTTCTGCGTAAGACTTACCCAACAAGGGGTCGAAATCCCCCGTATCGATTTTCAGGCGCCCCGGCATTCTCGCGGCTTCCTTCTGCTGCTCCTGGGTAAAAGCGAAGGTATTCCACAGCAGACATTTGGCCTGCCACGGCTGGACCCACTTCAGTTGCTCCGGAAAACGCCGGGGATCGGCAGCCACTGAAAAGGCCTCTTTCCCCACGATCGCCGACACTTGATGCTGTCCATGCCCGTCCTTCGGCGTGCCGGAGAAACGCAGAATGATCACGTCCGGCTGGTATTCACGAATCACCCAGACCATGTCGGATAGGAGAGCGTCGTGTCCCCATTTCTCCAGGGTTTCGGCCACCGTCTTGGTGAAGCCGAAATCGATGGCGCGAGTGAAGAACTGCTGCGCACCGTCGATGCGCCGCGCGGCCAGTAGTTCCTGAGTCCGGATCAGGCCGAGCAGGTCGCCCTGTTCGCTACCCAATAGATTCTGTCCACCCTCCCCGCGGGTCGCGGACAAGTACGCGGTTTCCACCTTACGGCCACGGGCGTAGTATGCGAGGACAGCCGTGTTCTCGTCATCGGGATGAGCCGCAATCATCATGACGCTGCCCAACACGTTGAGTTTATCGAGAGCTAACTTGATTTCGTCTGCGCCCGATAAGTCAACTTGTCCGGAAGTCGTGTGAATCAGTCCGGCACTTACAAGGGCAATTAATACGAAGGTAGGTAGTTTGCTGGCGAAACTGCGCATTCAAAACAATGTTAGACCATCCGGTGCAGGGGACACGCTACGCTTGCCGCGCTTTTTCGACACCGGAGCGCGAGTCCACCGCCTTTACACCGCGACCGCTTCGCGATCCCGCGCTTCTTTCCACAACGCGATGTAAGGCTTCAGTTCCCGCATCATGTCCCGGAACCCGGGGAGCGTCAACGATTGTGCGCCGTCACTGACCGCCTTTTCGGGACACGGGTGAATCTCGATAATCAGTCCATCGGCGCCGATTGCTACACCCGCGCGCGCCAGAGCCGGAACCAGGCTGCGCTTACCTGTCGCATGACTCGGATCGAGAATTACCGGGAGATGCGTCAATTCATTCAAAACCGGAATCGCGGAGATATCGCAGGTGTTCCGCGTCGCCGTCTCGAACGTGCGAATGCCGCGCTCGCAGAACATCACGTTGGAATTGCCGTGCGCCGTCACATACTCCGCGGACATCAGCAGTTCCTTGATCGTCGAGCTCATCCCGCGCTTCAGCATCACCGGTCTTCCGCAGCGTCCCAGCGTCTTCAGCAGCGAGAAGTTCTGCATGTTGCGCGCGCCCACCTGCATGATGTCCGCGTAATGGGCCACCAGGTCCACGTCGCGGTCGCTCATCACTTCGGTGACGATCGCCAGACCCGTGGCTTCCCGCGCTTTGGCCAGCAGTTTCAAGCCTTCCTCTTCGAGACCCTGGAAATCGTAAGGCGACGTGCGCGGTTTGAACGCGCCTCCCCGCAGCACCTTGCCGCCATTGGCCGCCACGGCCTCGGCTGTCTCCATGATCTGCTTCTCGGATTCCACCGAACAAGGGCCGGCCATCATCACGAACTCATCGCCCCCGATATCGACGCCATGCACCCGTATCACGGTCCGCTCCTTCTTGAACTCTTTACTGACAAATTTGTAGGCCGCCGAAATGCGCACCGCGCTTTCCACACCCGGCGTTGCTTCCAGCGATTCAAGGCAGGCCGTGACGTCGCCGACCCCGACCACGCCGATCACCACCCGTTGTTCGCCCACAATGGAGTGAACCTTATAGCCAAATTCCTGGATGCGTTCGCAGACGTGGTCGATCTCCGCTTTCGTGGCATGTGGCCGCATCGAAATAATCATGTTCTTCGTCTCCTGAAAAATAAAAAACCCACTCTCGCGAGTGGGTTGGTTTGAGTCCCTTTTGTCTTACGCGGCCAACACCACTCTACGGTTCTGGAGTAAAGCTCCAAAATCGGTACCAGAACGTGTTGGCGCTGCTTAACAGCATGAAATATGAGTATAAGCGAGATGGCAGGCCGGTGCAAGGGGGCAAATTTGGGGCAAATTGGCGTGCAGGGCTGGCCGGCGATGACATCGGTTGCTCCCCAAGGAGTAAAGACGTCGTGTCTAATAGATCTTATGACACGAGACATGCTGGTGAGCCGCAGGAACTTTCTGGCAGGAACCGCCGGGGTTCTCGCGACCCGAATGCCGGCCGCGCCGAAAGCCCCGCGTGCGGGTTGCCAGGCCAACGGCTGGAACCTCGATCCCGCGCATTTTGATTTGTTGCTGGCGGCCATCCGCGACATGAAGGAGTTGGGCTTCGAAGGATACGAAACCAATATCCGGTTCCTGCAGCCGCAACTCAGCCGGGTACCGGAAGTCCGCGCCGCGCTGGATGCAATCGGCCTGGAATTCATCGCCGCCCATACCAGCCTTCCCGATTACGAAAAGTTGGGGTTGGACAAAGCCGGCGATTTCATCACCAAAACCGCTGACCAGGCCCGCCAGTTTGGAGCCCATGCCCTGGTGGTCAGTCACAAAGGACTGTCGCCTTCGGGTGAGTTCACCGCGCCGGCGCTCGAACGCAAAGCCCAGATGTTGAATCTGGCCGGGCGCCGGTGTGCCGATGCCGGGTTGACCCTGGCCTACCACAACCATCAGCCGGAATTCCGCAACCACGCCGCCGAGGAGAATGGCCTGTTGCGCAGCACCGATCCCAAGCTCGTGTTTCTGATGCTCGATATCGGCCATGCCTGGCTTGCCGACCCTGACGCGATCGCGGTTTTCGCCTCCCATCCCGAGCGGGCTTTCGGACTGCACGTGCGCGACTTCCATAACCGCGTATCGGTTCCCCTGGGAGAGGGCGAGTTCCCGTTGAAGGAACTGGCGCAAGTGATCCGCAAAACCGGTTGGAGCGGATGGCTCATCGACGAGGAAGAACGTCCCAACGAGGCCGATAAGCCGGGCAAGAAGGCGACCGGCCCATCCCGCAAAATGATGAAAGAGATTTTCGGCGTTTAACCATGGCCTCCCCAGCCCCCTGCGATCTCGCGTACGGCCATATTCACCTGCGGGTCCGCGTTCCCGGCGACCAGCTTCTTCCGCGCCAGGCCGAGCCGGTTGCCGGCGAGACCCGAGCGGTGTACCAGGCTCTCGGCAACCCTATCGGACGCCCACCGCTACATGAGATCGTGCATCCCGGCGAACGCGTGGCGATTGTCGTCAACGACATCACGCGCCTGACGCGAACCGACTTGATGCTTCCTCCCATCGTCGACACCCTGAACGCGGCGGGAGTTCCTGACCGCGATATGTTCATCATCTTCGCGCTGGGAATTCACCGGCTGCAAACGGACGAAGAGCGCAGGCTGATCGTCGGCGATGAGATTTACTCCCGCATCCGATGTTTCGACCATGTTGCGACGGACGATCGGGGCCTGGTGGAAATCGGCACGACCAGTTTCGGCAATCGGGTCGAAATTAATCGGGAGGTGTGGGAGGCCGACCGCATCATTCTCACCGGCGAGATCATCTACCATCTCATCGCCGGGTATTCCGGAGGTCGGAAGAGCCTGGTTCCCGGCGTCGGCGGTTTTCGCACGACCACCTTTAATCACCGGATGATTTTCCATCCTGATTGCCGGTCCGGGAAGCTCGACGGCAATCCGGCGCACGAAGATCTGCTGGAAGCTTGCCGTATGGTGGATCCGGACTTCATCGTCAATGTGGTGCTCAGTCCGGAGGGCCAGCTGACCCGGGTAGTAGCCGGCCATTACGATCTGGCGCACCGTGAAGGCTGCCGCACAGTGGACCAGATGCTGCGCGTCGAGATCGCAGCTCCTTATGATGTGGTGATCGCGTCGGCTGGAGGTTTTCCGCTGGATATCGATCTGCGCCAGGCGCATAAAGGGTTGGAAAACGCCTGCCAGGCACTACGCCCCGGGGGGTCCATTCTGTTTTATGCCGAGTGCCCGAAAGGCGCCGGCATCCAGTCCTTTGAAGATTACGTGCGTCTGTACAATGACGATCGCGAGATGCAGGAGGCGCTAGACCGCGAATTCGTGGTGGGAGGGCACAAGGCCTGGTGGGTGGCGCGATTGGGACGCCTGTTCAACGTGCACCTGGTGTCGGGACTGGACCCTGATTTCGTGCGCCGCTGTCATTTTGCGCCAGTATCGCCCGCTGCGCACCACTGCGCGTTACAAAATCTCTTGCAGGAAGCTGGACCGCATGCGCGCGTAGCCGTGCTTCCCTACGCCGGATTCACTTTGCCCTCAGTTCGTATATCTTGAAGACACTAGCCGGCTTTGAGCCGGCCCTGGAGTATGGCCATTTCAGCCAAACCGTGGCGCAGACCATCGTTTTTTGTGGTCTGCGGGCTGCGTAGCAGCCTTTGGTCCTCAAGGTCCTCAAGCGGTCACAAGCTCAGCACCGGACACGGAGCCTCGCGAATAATCGAATAGGCATTGGTCCGCAGCCGTCCGAGGGTGCCATGAACCCTGCCGTGGCCGATGATGACCAGGTCGGCCTCGTGATGCACGGATGCAGCGTGCACGACCTTGGAGACGGCCCCCATCTCCATGCAGATGTCCAGGTGCGCGCCTGCCTCTTCCTCCAGTTTCATCACGTTGTCGCGGGAGATCCGCATGAGATCGGCCCGGAACACGTCCTCGAAGCGGGTCATCGGGGTGTGATCCACCGGCGGCACCGCGTGGATCAGCCTGAGGGTCGCATGCAGGGAATCGGCCACTCCCACCGCCTGTCCGATCAGCCGTACCGCATCGTGCGTCGTGTCGATGGCGCACATCACGTTCTCGCATTTGGTGTGCTGCGGCAGGGAAGGCGTGTCGGTATGCGCGGCGGTCCAAACGGGACAATCGCAGTCGTGCAGCACCTTGGCAGTTATCGATCCCAGCAGCATGCTGCGGAACGGACCATAGCCATGCGTCGGCATCATGATCAGGTCGACCCCGTTGGCCGCGGTGTAATCGACGATCTCGGCAGCCGCTTCGCCCACCACTACCACCGCCCGGACTTCCTGTTCGAAGGTCTCGTCCATATCCAGGAACTTATTCAGTTGCTGGATGGTATCGTCCTTCATAGCGTCCCAATCGACCGCTATGGGGTAGCTCGCGTCGACCCCGCCGTAAAAGCCGCGGGGCACGCCAAGCGTGTGCAGCAGCGTGATTTTGGCATTGAACTTCTGTGCCAGGCATTTGACAAAAGGTCGCACCGCGCGGCACCGTTCGGAGAAATCCACTGGAAACAGGATATGGTGAAAACCGGTCATACGACCCTCCTTGCACTTCATTGAAATGCAACCTGACAACCACTTCCAGGTGCTGGATTATAAGCCGATTAGATCCGCTTCAGCAGATGGAGGCTGCGCGATTTCACTCAACCATCGTGAAAAGACCCGCTAGAGCTTCGGGTTTGGTTACTTCACCTGTGGAGGACGAAGGCATCGGCGCTAAAATGAGGCCCAATGCTCCCTGGCAACTTTCCAAACTTCCAGGCCAGCCCTCAACCCCACACTTCAACGCGATGGGAATTAGAAAGCCAGCTGACGCGACGCCACGGGAGTAATCGGAGATTGCAGCCCTTCCGTGCGGTTCGCCTTAAAGAACAAAACAGCGGTTTGGGGTGTGCGGCTGGTCAGAAACACCTGCTCGAGTTGCCGCGATCTGATCGGGCGGAAAAGGCCGAAAGAAGCTAAACTGCAAACATGAAGGCGCTTGCTCTTCCAAAGGCCAGGAATCAGAAGCCCACTGGAGATCCGCATCATCCCGCAGCTGTCGAGCGGGGGAAGGCGGCGATACGCAAGCTTCAGGAGCAGGGCATCATCGACAGCCACGGTCGTCGGCTTCGGACGGATCTTCCCGCCGACATGCAAGAAGGTAGAGATCGCGACTTCGGCGGTTGATGATCCCCAAAATGATTGTCGTCGCCGGTCCTCCGGGGAGCGGCAAATCAACTCTATATCCCGTTTCCAGCTTTGGTGTCTCCTACTTTAACGCGGACGATCGCGCCGCCGAACTGAACGGCGGCCCGTATGTCAGCATCTCGAACGAGATTCGCAAAATTGTTAACTGTGCCGGACATAAACGCCTTTCTCCAGCAGTTGTCCGCTTCGGTCCGCTAAATTGGCTTCGTTTTTTCACCTGGGTAAGAATAACCGAACGTTCCTTGAAAACTGAATAAACTCGTGCGACAGACCTCCTGTAAACGATGGGGCAGACCACAACTGAAGCAGAAAACCGCGGAGAGCAACTTTCCTCTTCGACACTCTTCGACACTGCCAATTTGACTCGCGGACCAACACAGCATAAGATGAACCGAAGCAAAGGAGAACCACTCATGAAGCTCTTATTCGCATTGTCGGGAATTCTGGTCGCCGCGGTGCTCGTAGCATGGTCGGCCGGATCGTCGGCTGTCACTTTCGTCGGCCACGATAAGGTTGCTGCCGCAATGGCCAAAGGTGGGTTGCTGGTCAAGGCGCCCGATCTGTTGGTGCAGGGCTCCCACCGCACCGGACCGGGACACGTTGAGTTACACGAAAAGGAAACGGATGTTATCTATGTGACCGAGGGTTCAGCTACATTTGTCACCGGGGGAACCATGGTTGGCGGTAAGACAACCACGCCTGGTCAGATGGCGGGAACGGATATCCAGGGCGGCGAAACGCATCACCTGATAAAAGACGACGTCATTGTGGTTCCGGCCGGCACTCCTCACTGGTTCAAAGACGTTCCGAATTCAATCACTTATTTCGTAGTGAAAGTCTTGAAGCCATAGGCCCATGGCGACGCCTTCCACCGGACTCGAGCCTGGCGTAGCGGAGCGCCTCGTCTCGCTGGATGCGTTTCGCGGCGCGACCATGGCCTTGATGGTTCTGGTGAACAACCCCGGCGACGGTCGGCATAGCTACTGGCCTCTCGAACACGCGGAATGGAATGGCTGGACCCCGACGGACTTCGTGTTCCCCTCCTTCATGTGGATTGTCGGAGTAGCCATGACTCTCTCTTTCGCCAAACGGCTGGCGGGAGGCGTCTCGCGCGGTCAACTATTTACGCAAGCGCTGCGCCGCTCGGTAATCATCTACGTGCTCGGCTTGCTGGTTTATGTGTATCCCGGTCTGAGCTTTTCTACCCAGAGGCTCATGGGAGTTCTGCAGCGCATCGCCATCTGTTATCTGATCGCCGCGGCAATTTATCTCACCACCAGCCTTCGCGGTCAGATACTCTGGATCGTTTCCCTGCTGGCTGCCTATTGGCTGATGATGACGTTGATTCCTGTCCCCGGCTACGGCCCGGGACGCCTCGATGTCGAGGGTAACTTCGCCCACTATATCGACAGCATCGTCCTCGGATCGCACAACTATCGCTACACCAAAACATGGGATCCGGAGGGAATCATCAGCACCATTCCCGCGATTGCAACCGTATTGTTGGGAATCCTCGCCGGACACCTGCTCCGCCTGCAGCGCTCCCTGGCCGAACGGACGAAATGGCTGCTGTTGTCCGGAGTGCTCCTGATCGCAGGCGGTTTAGTCTGCAACATCTGGCTGCCCATCAACAAGAAGCTGTGGACCGATTCTTTCGTTCTGTTCATGGCCGGCCTGGATTTCGTAATCTTCGCGATCTTACTTTGGGTGGTGGATGGCCTCGGCTTCAAACGCGCGGTGAAGCCGTTCGTCATCATCGGGATGAATGCCATCACCGTCTACCTCGCCTCCGAGTTTCTGGACGAGGCGCTTAATGGCATGCACTTGCACGCATGGCTGTTCAATAATTTGTTTAGCTGGCCTGCGTCACCCTACAACGCGTCTTTGTTGTACGCCGTAGTCTATGTGCTGGTAATGTATCTACTGGCTTGGTTTATGTACCGCCGCAACTGGTTCCTGCGCGTCTGACGATACAATGTCGACATGCGAAACCGCAGGCAACTTCTTGCCGCCAGCCGTTGGCATACGGCGGTGTGCCGGGCCACCGACACGAATTGCAACTATTTGCCGACTACGAGAATGTGGAAACTGTCGGCAAGGATGGGCGGGCGGGCTTTCTTTCCTGGCGCCGCTTCCGGTGCCGGGCCGTACTCGGCAGCCAGAAGGTACACGCGGTGGTTCTTGGAGTCCACCGTCATGGTTCGTGCGCCACGTTCTGTGGGCACCGTGTCCACCGTCTCGTACTTCCCGTTGACCTGCTTGATGATGCTTAGCGTTCCATCGCCGCCATTGGAGCTGAAGGCAAGGCCCAGGCCGGAATCGAATCCGGCGCCATCCGTGCCCGTTCCGATGGGTGGAGTGGCCACGACTTTGAGCGTCGCTATGTCGGTTACGGCCATCACTTTGTTGTCGCACGATGAGAACAGCTTTTTGTTCTTGACGTCTATCGCGAGGCCGGAGGGAGATTCGCAGGGGGCGAGCGAGGCATGTCGCAGCACGGCCGGCTTGGTTGCGTCAATTTCGACGATCTCGCTGGAGCTTTCCAGATTGACATAGATTTTCCCCGTGCCGTCGACGGCGCACTCTTCGGGCTTTCCGCCCACCGGGAAACTCTTGATGACTTCGTTGGTTTTGGGATCGATGGCCGTGGAATCGTTCGAACGGCCATTCATGGTGAAAATGTGTTTGGTTTTGGGCTCGAAGCAGACCGAGTCCGGATTCTGTCCGGTTTGCGGTTCGCCCACCTTGGCGAGGGTTTTCAGGTCAAAAATGGTCACGCTGTTGGACTGGCCGTTGGTGATGAATCCCTTACCGAATTCGGGCGCCACCGCTATGCCATGCACGCCGTGGAGTTGCGTAATCTGACCGACTACCTTCCCGGCTTTAGGGTCGACAACTTCCACCAGCGTAGCGTGCGATGCGTACACGCGGTTGGCATCCGGATCGACCGCGATATAGTCCCAGCCGCCGGTGCCGCCAATCTTGATCTTGCCGATAACTTTGTAGCCTTCGGCGGCGAACGCTGCAGCGATCACCACGCCTGCCATCAAGAGTTTGTTCTTCATATTTATTGGTCCTTTCAATTTGTACTACGGCCGCCAATATAGAAACGAACGGCCGGTGTGACTACCAGAGAGAGAACCATCGAGGCGAGAATTCCGCCGATCACCGCGATGGCCAAAGGTTGCAGCATCTGCGAACCGGCGCCCAGTGCAAAAGCCAGGGGAAGCATTCCGGCCACCGTCGCGAGGGCCGTCATCATGATGGGTCGCAGGCGTCGCTCGCCCGCGCGGATCATACTTTCCTCGGGGGAAACCCCCTCGGTGCGGAATCTCTGGTCGGCATCCAGCAGCAGAATTCCATTTTTGGCCACGATACCGACCACCATAATCAGACCCATGAAGGAAGACAGGTTGAAGGTGGTGCGAGTGATCAGAAGCGCCAGGAAGACGCCGCAAGTGGAGAGCAGCGCAGACGACAGCACCGCGACCGGTGCGCCGAACTCGCCGAATTCGAACAGCAAAACCATGAAGACCAGGACGATCGCCAGGGCGAGCACAAATACCAGATCGTGGAAGGATTTCTGCTGTTCGGCATACTGGCCTCCGTACTGTACCCGGATGCTGGGAGGAAGGTTCGATTCCGCGACGGCTTTCTGGACCTGGGCCATACCATCACCAAGGTTGATGTTCTCGAAGCGTCCGGTGACGTTCACGCATCGTTGCAGGTTCTCCCGAATGATTTCAGTCTGCCCCGGAGTTTCGGTAAGGGTGGTGAGCGAGCCAATCGTCGCGGTTTTGCCGGTTCCACTGACGATCAGCGTGTTGCGCATGCTGTCCAGGGTGCGCCGGGCGGACGGAGGGAACTGCACACGAATAGTATAGGATCGAGCGTTCAGAACCACCGGCGGGGTGGCCGGCTCGCCCTGCAACATGGCACTCGCATCCAGCTCCACTTCCTGGGGTGTGAAACCAGCGCGCGCAGTCACCATGGGGTCAATATTGAACGTTACGGCGGTCCCGCTGGTGCTGTTGTCGATCCCATCCTCCACGTCGACCACGCCGGGAATTTTCTGGATGGCACTGGCTTCCACCGGCGCCCAATGCCGCAGTAGGTCAGGGTCCTCGGAAAAGAGCTTGATCACCACCGGTTGGGGCGCGCTGGTGAGATCGCCGATCATGTCCTGCAGGAGCTGGGGAAACTCGACATCGAGGACCGGCTCAGCTGCAGTGATCTTGGCGCGCACGTCGGCGATCACCTCCTCTCCGGTCCGCGCACGCTCGTTCGGACCTGCCTTACCACCGAAGAGCCTGGAGAAGAACGGCGCCATCGGCTTCAGCTTTACGCTAATATCGCCCTGGTTCGCTTCCGTAACGGCGGCTAAGCCGAGTTGCAGACCCGTACGCCGCGCCGTGGTTGCGACTTCGGGCGTTTCGCGCAGGATCTTTTCCACATGGCTGATCACCCGATTCGTCTCGCGGAGGGAAGATCCGGGAGGCATGGTGTAGTCGACGATAAACCCGCCTTCGTCCATGGCGGGTAGCAGATCCGAACCCGTGTGGGTGTAGCAGAGATAGGCGCCGCCGATCAGCAGAACGGTGAAAACCACCAGCGCAAACGGATGTTCCAGCGTGAAGCGGAGTGTTCGCTCGTAAGCGCGCATGAGCCAGGACGGGACACTTTCGTGTCTGGCGGGTGCCGAGCCGTCGGCCTTTCTATTTCGGAGGAAATAATGGCTGAGCGTTGGAGTCCAGGTGAGGGCCAGCGCGAGCGAGGTGAGCAGCGCCATCCCAACGGTGACAGCCAGCGCGCGGAAGAAGACTCCCGTTACGCCGGTGATGGAGATGATGGGCAGAAATACAACGATGGGAGTAATCGTAGATCCCACCAGGGGAACGCGAATTTCGCGTATCGCCCGCCGGATGGCTTCCGCACGCGATTGACCTAAATCGCGATGCATGACGATATTCTCCACCACCACGATCGCGTCATCGATCACCAGGCCGACGGCTGCCGCCAGGCCACCCAGCGTCATCAGGTTAAAGCTCTGGCCCATGATACGGAGCGCGATGAAGGTGACGCCAATGGTGGCGGGAATCACCAGGCCGGCCACCAAAGACGTGCCCCAGTCCCGCAAGAATAGAACCATGATGAGGGATGCGAGAATCAACCCGAGCAGAATGGCGTCCCGAACGCTTTTGATCGAATCCGTCACCAACTCCGACTGATCGTAGAAGGGACGAATGTCAACGCCGGGAGGGATATCCTTCGCCAGATTCGCGATTTCGCTATGAACCGCGTTGGCCACGTCTACGGTATTGCTGGCCGGTTGCCGGTAGATGTTGAGCAGAACAGCGGGCTTGCCATTGGCTGTCACCACCGTGTAGACGGGCATCACCGAATTGTTTACGGTGCCGATGTCGTTGATGTGCACGGTCGCGCCGGCGGGTGTAGTCTTGATGACGATGTCCCCGATGTCGCCAATGTTCCGCGCCTGCCCGCTCATCAGAGTGAGCACCAACTGGTGGTTGGTTTCGATCAGGCCGGGCGAATCGATCATATTGCTGCGGCTGATGGCGTCCAGGATATTTGGCACGGTGACGCCGGCCAGGATCATCTTGGCGGGATCCGGCTGGATGTTGAACTCCGGCACCTGGCCGCCCTGCACCACCACGGAGGAAACGCCGGCGGCGCGGTTCAGGCGTGGCTTGATGGTATAGTTCGCGAGCTCCCACAGCGTAGTCTGCGGAATCGCCTGGGACGTCATGCTGTAGCCGAGGATCGGAAAGGCGGCGAAGGTGAGGCGATTTGCCGTAACCTTGGCGTTAGCCGGCAATGTGGGCTGGACCCGCGCCAGCGCCGCGTTCACCAACTCCAGCGTCTGGTACATGTCGACATTCCAATCGAAAAACAAGTCGATCTCCGCACTTCCCCGGCTGGTAGTCGAAGTTACGTGATCCAACCCGGGCACGGTGTTGACGGCCTCTTCCAGGGGTTGCGTGACCGTCACCAGCATCTGCTCGATGGGATAGACGCCCACGTCGGCGCCCACCACAATGCGCGGAAAATCGGTACTCGGGAAGACCGCGACGGGGATGGATACGGCGAGATAGCTGCCCACGGCGACCAGTGTCAGGATGACAAATATGATCGGCTTGCCATGGCGCGCGGTCCAGTGCGGTGTTTCGGTGCCTTCGGTGATCGGCGGAACAGTGGAAAGCTCGCTCATTTTCCTTGCGGTTTCGCCTGGTCTTTGTTCGGGGCGCCTTTCTTGCTTGCGTCGGGCTTTTCGGCGGGCTCGTCAGGGTTTTCATCGTCGTCTGATTCCTCGACGGCGGTGGTTACCACTTTGACCTTGGTCTTGTCATCCAGGCCCATGCCCCCTACTACGACGACCTCTTCGCCGGGGTTGGCGCCACTCAGAATCTGCACCTGATTGCCTTCGCGAACGCCTAACGTCACGGCGCGCTTGTGAGCGATCGAGTCGGCGGAGACAGTGAGAACGGCCGTGCCGCCTTCCTCTCCCGGAAGAATTGCGGCGACAGGCACGACCGTAGCAGCTTTATAGACCTCGGTCGCGATCGCGGCGTGCATCGCGGTTCCTGGCTTGAGGCGCTCGCCGGGATTGTCGATTTGGATCCACACTTGAACGGTGGTAGTGTTGGCATCGGCGGCGGGGCTCACTACGGTGACCTTACCCTCGACCTCTTCTTTGCTGTCCGGTTGCGTGAGCGCAGCGGTCTGGCCCACTTTGACTGCGGAGGCTTCGGCTTGAGGAATCTCGACGCGCGCAATCACACGCGAGATATTCATCACCGTGAGCAGTGGCGAGCCGGGGTTGGCCATCTCTCCGGCATTGATCGGGCGGTCGGCAACAACACCCGAGATTGGACTCAGGATGCGTGAATAAGAGACCTGTATCTCCTGGGAATCGAGGTGCGCCTTGGCAGACAGTACCTGTGCGGCGACACCCCTGATCTGTTCTTCTTTGGAAACAGACTGCAGCGTTTTCAGGTGCTCTTCCGCGGCGCGGTACTGGCCGTCGGCCTGAGAATACGCAACCTGGGATTCATCTACCTGTCGGCCAGCCAGCGCGCCTTGCTTGAACAACTGCTGGCGGCTTTCCAGGACTTTCCTGGCGCTATCCCGCGCCTCACGGGCTGTTTCAACATCGATCTGTGCCTTGACGACCGACTCGGGAACGGTGGCGCCCTCTGTGGCGCGAAGATTGGATTCGGCCTGTTCGACCGCCCCTTTGCTCTCCGCGGCAGCAGCGATGAGATCGCGATTTTCCAGCACGGCGAGCAGTTGTCCTTGCTTGACGTGATCGCCGCGGTTCACGTAGAACTTTTGTACCGGAGCTGCGGTTTTGGGCATGATGCTGGTCTGATCGAGAGGAAAGAGCGCTCCATCGCCGCTGACGATACGCCGGATAGTGGCTTGTGTCACGGCGGTGACCTGCACCGGAGCGGGCGCCTTTGCCGTTTCCTGAGGTTTACTGCAAGCCCCCAGCAAAAGAAGGACACCAGCGGCGAAGAGAACATTGCGCCAGGACTGCCTCAGTGGGGCAGCCAATCCTGGCTGCAGCCGCCTTTCAGCCGCACGAGCACGCCGCAACGGCGCGATCCAAAGGGGTCTGAAACTGGCGAGGTTCTGGCGACCTGGGGGTCGCTTGCGGACGAGGGCGTCCGCCCCACAATTGTGGAGCAAACCGAGCAGTTTCTGGAGAGGCGGCCCGGCCGGCTGAAAGCCGGCCGCAGGCATGATT
This sequence comes from Terriglobia bacterium, assembly GCA_963747535.1. Classification (GTDB taxonomy): domain Bacteria; phylum Acidobacteriota; class Terriglobia; order Bryobacterales; family Bryobacteraceae; genus CAVVFX01. The sequence goes on along the minus strand of CAVVFX010000017.1, from coordinate 182,727 downwards.
GCCCGCCCCACAAGACTCGGCACTGTTGAGCGATAAGGCATGGTTCAGAAGGTCCCGGTGAGGGTTTGAAGATTGCCGATAGCGACGCGATAGCGCACCATACCGTCATCGTACGCGTTGCGGGCCTGGATGAGCGCGGTTTGGGCGTCCACCAATTCCAGTATGGTAGCTTCACCCGCCTGATAGCGGAGGGTATTCAAGCGCAAGCTCTCGGAACTCATGTCGACTGCACGCCGCAGCAGATCGAGCTGCTGTCGAGCGGTTTGCGACTCGTTAAACAAGCCGCGTAGATTTCTGACGAGAGTGCGCTGCGCGGCGCTCAGTTCCACGGCGGCCTCTTCATGTTTGAACTCGGCTTGACGCACCTTGCTGCGTCGCACGCCCCAATCCCAAACTGGAATGTTCAGACTCGCCGTGATAAAGTAGCCGAGGTTCGGCAATTGACCGGCTTCCTTGTTGGAGGCAACTGTGCTTCGCAGCGCGAAGGCGTTGGCTTCAATACCATAGACTGCATCCACGGTGAGAGTCGGGAGGTAAGCCTGGCGTGCGATCGTGACATCGAGGCTTGCGCCGCGTAGCGCTTCCATGGCTGCGCCGAGTGTAGGATTCTCGCGGCTGGCCATGGTCTCCACGTCGGGAAGCGGAGGCAGTGCGGGTGCGATGTCGAGGTCATCGACGACGGAAAAATTTTCGTCAAAGCTGCGGTACAACAACACGGCCAGATCCAGACGAGCGCTTTCCATGCCGAGTTTGGCTTCCTGGAGGGCCTGTTCTTGAGCGTTTTCCTGGAGCTCCGATTTAACCACATCGCTGTGGGCCACTTCCCTGCCGCGTTCAAGGTCCTGGCTGATGGTGAGAAAGCGCTGTGCCTGGTCGAGAGCCTGCTGAGCCGTGGCGTACTTGCGCTGAGCGACGATGAGGGCATAATAGGCTTTCGTGACCGTGGCCGAAAGGCCCCGCCGCGCGATCTCTATTTTCGCCCGAGCGAGCGCTTCGGCTGCGGATGCGCGCTGGACGGCAACCCGCTTCAACGTACCGGGCGAGAGGTCCTGATGGACAATGGCCCAATCGCGGTAGACGTGGACGCCGTCATTGGTAACGAATCGGCTTTCGGCCAGTTTGCCGTTGCCTTCTGTGCCGAGGTATTCCGACCTTCCTGAGAGGGAGGGGTATAACGCCGCGCGCGCCTGCATGCGATCCTCTCGGGCGGTGGCTGCATCGCTGGCTGCCGCGAGCAACCCGGGATCGTTTTTCTCCGCCAGCGCCAGCGCGTCTTTCAGAGTGAGTGTCGCGGGCGGTTGCTGCGCCGCGCCGGGTTGCTTGAGCAGCGAGAAGTCGGCGGTCTGCGCAAGGCTCGGCGAAGCGGAAACGATCAGCGCGAATGTCAGACCGCAGGCGCTGACTCCTACGTTCCGGGTGTACGGTTTGTAATGACGCATGATGCCCTTTAACATGATGCCCCTTAGTTGGATCTTCCTGTCGGCGTTAGCCCGCGCGTCGCAGGCAGAGTACAAAGTATCAGCGCTATCTGAAAATTGGCTTAAAGGGAGTTGGCCAAGTAAATAGTTGCTATCCCGGATTGCGGATGTCTGACACCCTACGAATGTGCGCACCGTCATCCAGGCACCCGGTCAGATTGCGGTGCTGATCGCCCGATAGAGATCCGGTCCGACGAGTAATCCTCGTCTTTACGGAGCTCTCTCCGGGTGGCCGGCCGCCCGGTAAGTGGCCGGCGAGAATTGCGTCCGAAGGGCCGGCTTGGCGAAGCGAATTACTTGAGCTTCGGAATCGAATATCCTCGTGAGGCGGCGACAAGAACAGAGAACCGTGCCGGCAGTCCCGGAATAGTTTTGCTGGGCAGCCTCCAGCCTAAAATAAATACTGTTCGCCTAGGAGGGCGGAACGCATGGCGGCTTTCTTCCTGATGAGAGGCACCGTGAGCAGATGGGAGCCGTCATGGGATTGGTAGGAAATCTGATCAATCTTGCAATGGAACTGAGACCTGGCAATGTGTCCGATCGGGAACGCGATCAGGCTCTCGCTGTCAAGATATGACGCATCCGCGCTGATCTGCTGAACGGCACAACCCCGCAGCCGATTCCGTTAAATGAGAGCCCTTTGTCCTCGGATTCCGCTCTGCTGCTCGAGAGAATGGAAATCACTGTGTCGCTGATTGGCGAGATGCTTACCGCCCACCAATCGCTCAGCGCATACGAACTGCAACAATCAAGGAAAGAGCAAGCCTCGAGGCTTCTGGTTCCGGATGCGCTGTCAAATCCGGAGCACCTGCGATTTGCTTTGAAAGGCTGCCTCGCAGCGAGTCTCTGCTATCTTACGTACAATCTCATCGACTGACCCGGCATCAGCACGGCAGTCATTACATGCTTTTTGACCGCGTTGACGACGGCCGGTGCAGCCCGTCAAAAACAGGCTCTGCTGTTAACAGGGGCCGCTGCCGGGGGTCTCATAGGAGTGGCGTCGCAGTTATACGTTCTGCCGTATATTGATTCGATCGCCGGATTCACCGCTTGGTTTATCGTGGTGACGATCGCTGCCGCGTGGTTGGTAACCTGTACGCCGCGTCTTTCTTACTTCGGAATCCAGGTTGCCTTCGCGTATAATTTCGTGAACCTCCAGGAATTCACCATTCAGACTTCGCTGACGCCGGCACGGGACCGTGTCGCTGGGATACTGCTCGGCCTGTTCATGATGTGGCTGGTTTTCGACCGACTCTGGGGCGTACCCGCAGCGGTGGCGATGAAAACAGGTTTCATCTCGACGCTTCGGCTGATGGCTCAATTTGCGAGGGAGCCCATTTCCGAAAGCGTGCGAACTGCAATCGAGCGAGGTTATTCTCTTCGCGACGCGATCGAAAAAGGCTTCGAAAACGTAAGGGCGCGGGCTGACCAGGTTCTATTCGAATTTGGGCCCTCGCGGGAACGGAATCTCGCACTTCGGGACCAAATCCGCCGATGGCAGCCGCAATTGAGGGTTCTTTTTGTACTACACATTTCAACGTGGAATTATCGCATGCGGCTCCCTGGTTTTGATTTACCCGATCCCATACATGCGGCGCAGCGGGAATTCGACGAAGAGTTTGCCCGGGTACTTGAAGGTATCGCAAACCAGCTCGAGGGCAAGCCGGCGGAGGTGCGAGATAACTTCAACAATTCCTTTCAGCACTTGGAACAGAGTGTCGAAATTTACGCTACGACAGAATCGCAGACGACGCTCGCGACCGGGCTACGGACTTATTTAGCTCGAAATCGAAGGATAAGAGCCGTGACTGGCGCGCTGCTTCCAGAGATTTAATAAGATTGGTCCGGCTACCGACACGCCCGATTTGCCATTCCCCTTGATCCTATCCGCCAGCGACTGAGCCCTCCCGCCATTACCCACGCGTCTGTCCCGTGCTGTTCGAGCAGGTGCTGAGCTTCCGCGATCGAGCCCGGCTGTAACAAATCGAAAGCGGGCATTACGCCTCTTATTACGGTCATAGAGTCTCCATTCAGATATGCGCCATGAGCGGATGCTGCATGGGGCGTCCGGCTCAAGCGAGGTTAGAATCGTGTCGAGGTTGACGGCGCGCGACGGAAGATCTCATCGCCGAGCGCGTCGGAGAGAGCATTCAGCATCGACGCGCAACCGCCGCCCACAGGAGGTTCGCCAATGCCGCGAGCGCCAACCGGCGTTTCCGGATCGGCAATACCGCCCTATGTTTCTGCGCGCCACGAGCATGACATTGATTCAGCCAGGAGTCACCAGGCACAATTCACACGAGTTTCTGCTACCTCCCGTTCAATTCACGCATCATCAAACATATGCGGACATTCGATAGTCTCACCGAAAGAGAGGTCCTGGCACTTGCTATTTCTCTCGAAGAAGAAGATGAGCGGGTCTATGCGGATTTCGCCGAGGGTCTCCACCAGGACTTTCCAGCGTCAGCAGCTATCTTCGATGGTATGCGCGCTGAGGAATCCACCCACCGCCGCCGGCTCATGGATCTCTTCCGCGAGAAATTCGGCGAACACATACCGCTCCTCCGCCGTCAAGACGTACGAGGGTTCGTCAGAAGAAAGCCGATCTGGCTCGTGCGGCCCCTAGGTCTGGACGCTGTTCGCAACCAGGCCAGCGCCATGGAGGTGGAGACCCGCAATTTCTATGAACGGGCAGCTGCTAGAGCCCAGGACGTCCACGTCCGGCAGTTGCTCGACGACCTCGCGCAAGAGGAGCGTTCTCATGAGAGCCGGGCCGAAGCCCTCGAAAAAGATAAGTTGCTCCCCGATGTCAAAGGACACGAGGACGAAGCGGAGCGGCGCTTGTTCGTCTTGCGGATTGTCCAGCCTGGTTTGGCGGGCCTCATGGACGGGTCCGTGTCCACTCTCGCGCCAGTATTCGCGGCGGCCTTCGCTACTCGTAATAGTTGGGACGCTTTCGTGGTCGGACTCGCCGCATCCCTCGGGGCTGGTATCAGCATGGGATTTGCGGAAGCGCTTTCGGATGACGGCAGCCTTACGGGCCGCGGCCTTCCCTGGGTGCGCGGGCTCATTTGCGGCGTCATGACCGCACTCGGCGGAATCGGGCACACCTTGCCGTTCCTGATTGGCGATTTCCGGTTGGCCATGACCGCCGCCGTGTTGGTGGTCATCGTTGAATTGGGCGTCATCTCCTGGATCCGTCACCGCTACATGGAGACGCCGACGCTCCCAGCGGTGTTGCAGGTCGGCTTGGGAGGCGTTCTAGTGTTCTTCACCGGCATTCTGATTGGCAGTTCCTAGACTACTTTCGGCGCAAAATTGTAGGGCTAACTCTTTTGTTCGCATTGAGCGTCGTGCCGGCCTGCTGCGGGAACGTCCAGGTTTCGTCTGTTGTCATTTCAGAGGTCCCTGGACAACGACCTCCTCCGCGGGTTTCTCTGCGGCTCGGCGCCTCTGCGGTAATCCACAGATCACCCCATTGCCGGACTGCTTGCCTCCGAAAACTCCTACTTATCTGACGCGGGAAGCCTGAACTCCACCGCGGAGACGCCGAGCCGCAGAGGATCGCGGAGGGTCTCCTAATCTCCCTAAAAGTTTCTGAACATTTGTATTGCATTCTGTTTCATTTTATGTTTCACTATTAATAGTGAAATATAACGCTGCTGCCCGCAAGCGCGATCGACTCGCCGCGCGTCTTCCCGACGCCAGAGACGTCCTCCGCGGCTCTCTGCTCGAGCGAATCATCCGTCACCGTACAGGCTGTCCTAAATGCGACCGTGGCGAAGGACATCCCGTATGGGTTCTCGCTGTCGGCTATCCCGGTGGGCGTACGCGCCAGATTAGCCTCCGTAGGGACCAGGTCGCTCATGTGAAGCGTTGTCTGGCGAACTATCAAAAACTGAAGTCGGCGATTGAGCAGATCTGCGAGATGAACCAGCTACTGCTTCGCGCTGAACCCGACGGTAACGGAGGAAAACGCAGCGAGTGATAACAAGGCGGATGCCGCCATTCAGAAGCTCGTGGATCTAGTGGCGGCATAGAGACGCTGATCGCTGACATCTCTCATCCGCTAGTTTTGCCGATCATCCGCTCCCGGAATCACGTTGGCAGTCCCGCCGCAGCCAAGGGGAGACGAAACCTACGGTTTCTTCCCCCCTTGGAACCCTCCTTCTTCCCTCGGCGCGCCGCTCACCCGCAATACAGCCTGCAATCACACCAAAGTCTGAAGGGCGAATTCTCAGATTTTCCGAGCTCGCATCTAAGGGGGTGAAAAACCATGCTAAGTTCTAATAGAGCAGTCACATGCGGGAGTGGCGAAATCGGCAGACGCATCGGACTTAAAATCCGAAGCTCCGAAAGGAGCGTGTGGGTTCAATTCCCACCTTCCGCACCACTAAACTGGACCCAATGTCATCAGCGGTAAAGTGGCCGGCGTGCCCCCGCCGAAATGCAGATACAGGGCGGCTTTTCCCAGTCGTAGGCAAAGGTCTTCTCTTTGCTTCCACACTGGAAATCTACCTCCATTGGTCGTCAAAGTAACCGGACTGCACCACCTCGTGGTTCTTCATTGCGATCAGGGCGTAGTCGCCGATATGGGGGTACAGATAGGCGTTGGTGCCGCGCCAATCGTCTTCGCTGAAAGTATGGCCACTGTTCAGCACCACGTACCGGTTCGGGTTCAGTGGATTCGGGTAGATCAGCACCGGCAGGTGCGTCGAGGCGTCCACCGTGTGGCCTGCTAGCGTAACCTGCTCCTTGGCCCACTTGACCGGCAGTTTATCCACAACCTTCGCGATCAGCAGGTTACTCCACGGATCGCCGAAGAGGATCAGGTTGTTGTTCGCAATATCCGATGCCGTGACGTCCTTGTCGTCTTTGACGCGCGGATCGCCGCGCAGCCACTTGGAAAAATCTTTCTGGAATTGATCGAGCACCACCAAAGAGTAGGGCGTGACGCTGGTCCCCTGTCCGGTCGGACGAACGCAGAGAAACGATTCCATGAAAGCATCATCGACCGGTCCCTGCAGGGCATGCCGCTTGTGTAAGCTCTCGCTCGGACCAGCTTTCCCCCATTTACCGTTCGTCTTGGCGAACACCCCGCTGCCGGGAAACTCCTGCCCGTCGAGGGACAGGGGACCGGAGCCATCGACGCGGATCCGGTCGATGTTGATCGTGGTCACCGTGGTCCGGTCGACGTTTCTGGTCGCGTCCACTTCGGCGCGCTCGTAGGTTCGGTGCATCTCTTCGACGGTGATCCAGAAACAGCGATTGAACCGGGTGGTGTACGTCACGAAGCGAATATGCGGCGGGGGCGCAAGACCCTTAGCCAGCGTCTCCTCGATGAAGTGCTCGGATATCTTGTGCGTCTCGGGCTCCCATTTGTGGGCCACACCGGGTCCAACCAGAAACAGCGCCCGCAAATCTGTCGGATTCACGTGTTCCTTCAAGAGTTCTGCCTGAATATTCTTGGACCCCTGAAGCTGGTGGTCAAGTTCGCCGCCATAACCGACGAACGGGACATCGGTGCCGTTCAGGGAGTAATCGACCGCGTCGTAATAATGTAGGGCCCGCTCCTGGTACGGAGGCAGCGAAGGCTGGTTCGCATAGACTTTCGTTTCGGTGTAACCCGCGCCCGCCTCGAACACCGCCCACTCATCGGGATGATGCAGGCCGAGGTGCCAGGCGCCGGCGCCGCCCATCGAAAATCCGCGCAGCGCGATCCGTTTCGGGTCGATGTTGTATTGCTTCTCCACTGCATGGATCGCCTCGAAGACGTCGGTTTCCCCGGCCCAGCGGTAGGAGACGTTGCTGCGGCCGTAGAGGTCGAGCTGAATGTAGTTCTGATCCTTCGGCGCCGGATCGCGGGTCTCGTGTTGGGTGATGAACTCGACCTCGTCGAGCGCCCGGTTGGTGCCGTGCATCCAGATATCCAGACGAATCGGTTGACCCGCATACGTGTCGGGAATGATCAGCCCGTAAGGCTGGATGCTGCCATCGACCGTCGAACGGTAAGCGCGCACCAGACGCCCTTTGCTACTGGTCCAGGAGGGCGACCCTGCCGCTAATTCCCGGGCGCGCGCAATCCCTCTGTCGAGAACATCCAGCGTGTCCTTCACGTAAGACGCTTTGACGAACTCCTCGGGATGGGAAACGATGAAATCGCCGGCCTTTTGATAGCTCGCGACGTCCGCATACAGCGGATTTCCTTCCAGTTTGCCGGCCGCCCCGGTCAGTTCCGCCAGCTTGCCGTAGATCTGCTGTTTCTCCTGACCGGTCGGGTAGTAGCGCGGCAGCGGCTGTTGTACCTGCGCCAGCAGCGCGCCCGCGGCTAGTAAAGGCAGCCCGATTCGCATGGTGTGCTCAGATGATCTCGCTCATCTTCTCTTCGGCGGTCGGAAAATCCTTTCCGATCGGCACCTTGAGTACTTCCTCGGCGATCGTCAGGTAAACATCGCCAATGGAGTTGTGCGACTTGGTGTGCATGTTGCCCTTGATCCCGCCGCCGGCGACCATGATCGCGAGACCGTTGCACTTGTGCGGATTGGCTTCGGCGTGCTCGTGGACGTAAACGCAACAGGTGTGATCGAGCAGGTGCCCGTCGCCTTCGGGTATGGATTGTAACCGCTGGAGGAAGTAGGAAAACTCTTCGGCGTGCCAGCGCGTGATGTCGCGCAGGATTCGCTGCTGCTCGGGCGAGCCGGCGTTGTTATGCGTATAGTCGTGATGCCGGTTGCCGGACAATCCCAGCCATGGAAACCGCGTGAGACTCTGGCACTTGGTCAGCATGTAGGAAGCCACGCGAGTCTGGCCCGTGGCAAAAGCCTGTACCAGTAAATCGGACTGGATTTTCGCGATGGTCGGATAATCGGTCAGATCGGCGATGTCCTCCGGTTCCTCCATCTTTTTGCCGTAGTCCGGAGGCAAACTGGCGACGGCCCGTTCCAGGTCTCTGATCGAAGACAGATGTTCGTCGAGACGATGCCGGTCCTCCTGGCCCAAAGCCGGCTCAAGTCTGGCGACGTCCTGCTGCACCAGATCGAGAATACTCTTCTTGCGGTCCACCCACGCCTGATCCTTGATCCCGAACAGCCTGTCGAAAAGATTCTGCGGGATCATTTCGGGAGGCAAAGCGCGATCGTAACCAGCCCAGCTCATGTTACGGTGCACGTTCTCGCCGTGCGATTCCTGTGCCACGCCGATCTGGAGTGAATTGAATCGCGACTTCGCGCCCGTCTTCGCCACCATCCTGGCCGCCAGAATCTGGTCGATCGAAGGACCGCTCGCACCTCGTCCCGTGTAAGCCGTGCCGGTCATCAGTCCGCACATCGCGGTGAAATGTCCATTGCCCTGCCCGTTTAGCCGGGCCGCGACATTGTCGATCCCGCTGATGACGTGCACATGATCTTTCACCGGCAGCATCGGCGCGAGACAGGGCGACAGGTCGTAATCAACGCCCGTCGACTCCGGAATCCAATAGCGCTCCGGAATTCCGTTGCCGTTAAACCAGATCACGAACCGGGACTCGATCGGAGTCCCACCCTTGCTATTCGACTCGGCGGCAAGGGCCGTGCCGTTGAAGTTAAACATCGCAGCCAGTGGCGGCAATCCGATGCGGACCAGCGCGCCAGTGGCGCTCACTCCTTTAAGGAACCTGCGACGATCGATTCGCACTGATTACCTCCTCACACGGGTCTGATCGGGCGGCAGGGCTGCCGTCCCTCCTTGTTGATTATCCTCCAAACCAGCCATAAATTGGGGCGACTTGACCAGCCCGGCTAACAGATCCTTGAAGTGGAATCCGGAGTCCCGGAAAGCCGCATCAAGCTGATGAATCGTGTCCTCGTCCGCGGAAGTTTCCATGTGGCCGTAGGCATAACGAAAGACCTGGCGCACCATGCATTCCTGGCAGACTTTGCTTTGGGAGAGAATCCTCGCCAATTGTCTGGCATCGGAGAACGCCGAGTCCGGGATGCCGGCAACCTCGCCTCTCGTGTCCAGATCGAGATTGATTTTTTTGTCGCCCTTGCGCTTGGCCGCGGAACTTTCGATGAGGATCGTCTCGTGCGTGCGATACCGGCCAAGCGCGTCAAAGCTCTCCAGGCCAAAACCAATCGGGTCCATTAACCGGTGACAGGAAGAGCACAGAGGATTGGCTTCGTGGTCCATCATCCGCTGGCGCCGTGTCAGTGGTTTGTCCTCAGTGGCCTCCGGGAGGTTGGTATCGACGTTCGGCGGAGGAGGAGGCACCTCCTGACATAACAATTGTTGGCGAATAAAAATTCCGCGCTGCGTCGGCGACGTCTCGGTCGGTCCCGCATTCGCTGCCAGAAACGATGCTTCTCCCAGCAGTCCCGCGCGCGGCGAATCGGGCGGGAATGGCACCAGATCGAACTGTCCGGCTGGTGCGGGAAGCTTATAGAGCGACGCCAGGTCGGCCGAGACATAGGCATAGTTCGCCGTGAACAACTCCATGAAGTTGCGACTGTCCCACACCAGATGGTCGAGCAGACGCCGCGTTTCCTCGACCATATTCTGCGCCATCTCCAGCGAAAACTCCGGGAACCGGCGCTGTTCCTTAGAGGAATTCAGCACCCGGTCGAAGCGCAGCCACTCATCGAAAAACTCGTCGAGCGCCTGATGTGCCCGCGGATCAGCGAGCAGACGCCGTACCGCAGTTTCCCGGCCGGCCGCGGTGTGCAATTCGCCCTTCGCGGCGGCGTCGAGCAGAGCCTTGTCCGGCATGGTATCCCACAAGAGATAAGAGAGCCGGCTGGCGATATCGTAATCGACCGAGCGGCCGTCCGGGCCGCCCTCCAGGTGGAACAGGAAATCCGGCGACTGTAACATCGCCTCGACGATCATACGCGCGCCTTCCAGGAACTTGCCCGTCGACTTCGCCTGGGCGCTAAAAGCCGCCGAATAGCGTTTCAGTTCGTCGTCCCGCAGCGGGCGGCGGAAGGCCCGGAAGCCAAACGTTTTGACAAACTGATCCCGGCAGGCGGCGTCATTGGCGCTCGCCGGCTTGCACGGAATCAGCCCGTTGATGTCGCCGGCGCGAAACGCGTTCAGCGCCAGTTTTTCGGCAGCAGTGCTGTAGGCGTCCACCAGCAGCGGCGGCACACTCTGATACCGCAGCTGATTCTTGAAGCCATCCACGTAATCCTCGGGCGGGAAATGCAGCGCCGGTCTGCTATAATCGCCGAGCAGGTCGCGCACCGTGTTGTCGTACTGGGAGTGCGTCAGACGACGGACCAGGTGAACCTGTTTGGAGGGCCCTTCGGTTAGCTGCCGCCGTGCCTCTGTCAACGACGTCTCAGGCGTAGTCGCGAGGTAGCGAATCCATTCGCTGAGGATTTTTTCCTGGTCCGATCCGGGTTTGATTCGCAAGCCGCCGGTGTGCTTCACACGATTAGTCGGCTTCTGGAATAGCAGCGAACCGGCCGGATTGGAACGGTCCACAACTGCCGACAGCGACAGCCCGAACAACTCGATTTGATTCTGGCTGGCGCCCTTTTCGGGAAAGTGCACGCGCGTCCCGGAAGCGACGCCGGCAGTGGTATGGCAAATGCGGCACCGGGCCTCTTCCAACACCGGATAGAGTATTGTCGCAAAGAAGTTCGGATCGGTCGCGACGCCGTCGGGAATTTGCGCCCGAATTCCGGAAGAAATAAACAGCGATCCTGCCAGGCAAAGGACGACGCGCCGCGCGCACCGGCTCATGGTTTCTGTTCTCCTCGTCCTTCAAATGAGGGAGGTGCTTGGGTATTGACAGGCTTTGTAGTAGCGGGCAACGGTTCGGGACGACGCGCCCACGAGATGAACGTCGCCGTGAATGTGGACGGCCTATGAGTTCGGAAGGTCTCTACTCCCGCAGCCGTCACTCTGGTGTCGGTCAGGTACAGAAGCTTCAGGTCCGGGAGAGCCGCCAGTTGCTTCAGAGCCCCGTCGCCTACCGGCGTGTACGACAGATCCAGATTGCTTAGCTTCGTCAGCGCCGCCAACTCGGGAGCCGCCGAATCATCCAGCCTGGCGCAATTCCAAAGGCTCAGTCTCTCCAGCTGCGGCAGTTTTTCGAGGGCCTTTAGCCCGGCGGGAGTCACTTTGGCGCCGCTGATATCGAGCCGTCGCAACCGGCTCAGCCTGGCCAGTTTGGCGACGCCCAGATCCGTGAGCTGGATGCCGCCCGTGACGCGGCAATTGCCCGCTCCCACCGGAACTCCGGTTCTACCGAGACTCACGCCCACTCCGAGATTCAGATCTTCCAGACCCGAAAGCAGTGAGATCGTATCCAAATCGAGATCCGTGAGCAGCGGCGTCCAGCACGCTCCGGCATTACGCCGCTGGATGCCGCTGAAGCTGAGTTTTTTCAGCTTGGGCAAAAGTTTCAGAAAATTCAGGTTGGTTCCCGTGATCCTGGTTCCACCTAGATTCAACTCCTCGAGTTCGCTCAGGGCAGGCAGACTCTCCAGACCCACATCGCCGACCATGGTGTGACTAAGGTCGAGTGATTTCAAGCCGGTCAGTGCCGCCAGGTAAGGCATGCCCACGTCGGTGATGTCGGTTCCGCGCAGCACCAGCCTTCGCAGCCGCTTACTGGCGCGAAGATAGGACGCCGCCGCGTCGGTAATGGCTTCGGCGGCATCTAACGTCAAATCTTCCAGCTCGGGTAGTTGCTGGAGATGTTGAATGCCGACATCCGTAACGTAAGTGAACGATAGGTCCAGCCGCTTCAGCGTCTTGATCTGCGTCACGCGTTCGACGTTGTCATCGGATGCCCATGTGCGCGCGAGCGATACCTCGACGATATGGCCGTCCGATCCGCGAACCACTTCGCCGCCCAGCGCCTTGATCGAGCGCTCCAGGTCGGCCTGTGGCGCGTCGGCTCCGTGCGCGCCCCAGCCCGCGGTGATCACCACCATCGCCGCAATCGTAAGGCGACTCAAGTTCTCCGCTCCCGCCTGGTTGAATCCTTGCTCCAATTGATAGTGCAGCCTGGAAGAGCCTTCTTGAGATTCTCGTAGCCCTGTTCGGTGAACTCGGTGTGGTAGAGATCCATATAATGCAGCTTGCTCATCCCGCTCAGCAATTTCACCGAAGCGTCTGTCAGGTTCACATGATCGAGGTGCAATTCGGCCAGCGAAGTCAGGCTCGTCAACCTGGCAAACCCGGCGTCGTCCACCGCCGTGTATTCCAGGCTTAACGATTCCAGCTTAGTAAATCCGGAGATCCATTGGAGGGCATCGTCGTTGGTGCTGGTCTGATTCAGCGCGAGGCGCTTGAGATTGGTCAGACCGCTCAGCGCCTTCAGGCCGGCGTCGGAAAAACGGCAGAAGCTCAAGTCGAGGTCCTCCATATGTTCCATCCTCGCCAGGCTCTTTAATCCAGCGTCTCGAATGTCGTCGCCCGCCAGGTTCAGACTCTTCAGATTCGTCAGGTCTTCGAGAGCCGGCAGTCCCTTGTCGTTCACGTCCGTGTACCGGATGGAAAGACGCTCGAGCTTTGCCAGTTTCGCGATATGCTGCAAACCCGCATTTTTCAACGGGGAGCTTTCCAGGTTCAGTTCACGCAGATTTGCCAAACTTTCTAAAGCCGCCAGGCCCGAGCCCTCCACCTGTGTATTGCTCAGGCTGAGTACCTGCAAATTCACCAGCGGTTTCAGCAGCGACAGCGCGCTATCGGACAGCAGCGTGTAGCCCAGATCCAGCTTGCGAAGCGTGAGAATAGAGGCAAGATGGGCGACCCCCACATCGCTGATCTCGGTATTCCGGAGATTCACCTCGGAAAGCTGCGGCAGCCTGGAGAGAACCCCAACCTCGCGATCGTTGATCGAGGTGGACCGCAGCGAGACGCCCGTCACATGTCCGTTCTGCAGCTGGACCGTTCCACCAATCGAGCGCAGCCAGGCCGCGATAGCGGGTTCGCCTTTCCCCTCCACCGATTCGACGCTGACTGCCCGCTTCACTTCGCCGCTCGAGGAAGCCTGGAACATCACGTCGCATTGGGGCAGGCTGGCAACCAGTTCGTGAACGCCGGAGGCGGTCGCACGGCTGTAGCGCAAATCGACTTCGCGTAGTTGCTTGAGATTGGCTAGCTTCGCGAGACCCGCGTTGGTCACCTTGGTCCGGTACAGGCTCAATTCCTGAAGCCCGGTCATTCCGCGAAGAGCGTCCAGGCCCGCGTCTGTTACGGTGGCCGCTTGCAGATTCAACCGCCGTAATTTCGTCAGCCCCGCTAATGAAGCAATCCCGGCATCGGAAATCCCGACGTCGGCGAGGTCCAGATCCGTCAGGTTCGTAAGTTCCGCCAGATTCTTGAGCCCGTCATCGGTAATCGAAGTCCCGCGCAGGAACAACCGCGTTAAACCCGTCATACCTTTCAAACTGCCCATGCCGGCGTCATTAAAGGTTCTGTCGTAGTTGAGATCGAGGTTTCGGAGAGAAGAGAAAGAGACCAGGGCTGCCCCCGCCACCCGCGTTTGCCGGATACGCAACTCCTTCAGCATGGGCAGCGGCTGGAGTGCCTTGACGACAGAATCGTCAAGCGGAATATAAGTCTGGACTGGCCTGCTGAACACCAGGGTCTCGAGTTCGGGAGACCCGGCGAAAAGGCCCATCGTGGCTTGCACCAGCGAGATTGGCTGATCGTACCAAAGCCGGCCGTTGATATAAACTTCCTTGACATGCTTGAGCGGCGGCAGGCGGCGCAATTCGTCCTCCAACGCGAAGGCCCATTGCGTGATGCCGGTGAAGTTCAGAGTGTGGATATAAAATTCAGAGGTCGGCAGTTCCGCCACGTCGGACATGGAGCGGTGCTGCCCTTCCAGAACAACGCTGCCCCCCATGCGAAGCATCCATTCGGCGACGATGCGATCCGGCGACGATTGTTGGGCAGGCGCTGGGAATGCGATCAGCGCAAGGAGACAGAGAATTCGAATCCCTAACGGACTATCGACTTTGATGCCCGGCATAACGATTCCATTGTCTCCTTTTTTAGAAGAAAATTTTCAGCGCCAAGGCGAGCGATAATATCGTCACCGCTAACTTAGGACGCGGGGACATTACACGCCTTCGGAGAGCCATCCTATCGCAGCCAGGCTCCCGACTGCATAGGAACAAGATACACGAGAGATTTCAATGTGTCCAATAAATTGATGGCTATTTATTGACGGTGGACTGCCTTCTCGGAGTGACGGGAATTAATGTTCCCCAAGGCGCTGTAGGGCTCCCGCGGCGATCCTGGCCGCGTTCTGGTCCCGGCCTTTGGCCACTTCGCGCAACTGCTCCACCGCTTGCTGCATCTCGCCCTGTGCCGCCAGAACAGAAGCAAGGTCCAGCCGGGCCTGTGCGAAATCCGGACGCAGCCGCAACGCTTCCTGATACTCCCTCGCCGCTTCCGGCAATTGCCGCTTTCTCGCTAAAATCCTGCCTAACAAGACGTGAGGTTCCGGTAGGCTGGGAGCGGCTTTCGCAGCCGATTCCGCGGACTCCTGTGCGCGATCGAACTCGCCGGCGCTGGCCAGCGTCAATGCTTGATCGTACAGATACGGTCCAAAATCGGGACGGTGGCGAAGAGCCTTTTCGAAATCATAAAGAGCCTCGGGAAACTGGCTTTGCTCCGCCAGCGCCCGGCCGGCCAGGTCCCAGGCGGCGGCATCGTAAGGGTCAATGCGTAGCGCATCCTGCACCGCCGAACTGGCGCGATCTTTCTGCCCGGCGCCGGCCTCGATCGCCGCCAGGGTGGTATATACTCCAGGCAAATCCGGATCCAGCGCGATCGCCCTCTGCATTCTTTCGATTGCCTCGCCGGTTCGCCCCTGGTCCGAGGCTAGTACCCCGAATTGGTACCACGATCCACCGTCGGAAGGATCAATCTGAATCGCCCGCTGTAGCGCCTCACCACTGCGTTGACTCTGCCCGGACGCTTTCAGCCCTTTCGCCAACCACTGCAACCCGCGCACCATTTGTGGTTTCAAACGAACTGCCCGATCATAAGCGGCAACCGCCTTGGCGGGTTCTCCGCGGGCTAGCCAGGCGTCACCAAGCTGAAGGTACCACTCAGCCTCGGATGGTTGCTGCAAGGCCAGCAGACGAGCCAATTCGGTAACACCGGCGCGCAGGTTGTTCATCTGAGCCACCTGTGCCAGAGCCCGGTAAAGAGCGTCCGGGCCCGCTCGGGGCAGCGTCGCCGGATAATAGGGAACCACCTCACCGTGGTACTCCCCGGCGTCGGTCGGATGGCGCTCGGGAAGTTCGGCTAACAGGTCCCGCGACGCTGGCCGCCGCTGAATCAGGTGATCCGTCATGACGACATGGACGACGTCTTCGGTCCGGCGCTTCGGCATATGGCAGGTGGCGCATTCGGTCGTGGCGGGATGTCTGCCGCTAGAGACCAGAACATCGAAAGCGGCCGAGTGGCACTGGCGGCACACCTCGGAATAATGGCGGGCCGCTTCCTTTCCCCGCAGCGTCCGATGAGGATCATGGCAGGTATCGCACGTCAGGGTATCTTTGCTCTCTCGAAAACAGCGGGACTGTCGAAGCCGGTATGCGGAGCTGCCGACAATTTCGAACTTATCGCCATGTTGTCCCGGTGCATGATCAAAAGCCAGTACGAAAGCGTCCAGCGGCTCGCCGGCAATAAACGAAAACGGCGCGCGATTGAACCGCCGGATCAGGGCCGGAACCGCTGTGCTGGTCGGCTCCAGATGACATTGCATGCAGAGATCCATCCGTAGCTTCGCACTCAGCCTCGCGGGATTCACGATGCTCGCGCGAATCTTTTCCCGATTGGCGCCCGCCGTTTGCGCCGCGGCAACGTGGCCTCCTCCAGGGCCATGACATCGCTGGCAATCGATGCCTTCGGGCAGGTCGCCGCTGAAGACCGGCTCGCTACCTGGAACATCATGCCCGGCTGGAATACGAGGATATCCATCGTGGCAGAAAATGCATTCATAGGAAGCCAGCCGGCGTGTGGCTGGATGCCGCGAATCGAACCCCGGGCCCATCGCCCAATAACCCCCTTTCTCCGAATACCAGCCCAGCGGAAGTTCGATGAGTGTTCCGCGCGCCGTGCGGTGGAGATACGAGCGGGCGTGGTTACCTGAGCCGAGCACGTAATCGATCCTGGACTCCTCGACGTTGGATTCTTTTCCGCCGAAACCAATTTGCCCGCGCCGCTGGTAGTAAGCGCCGTCGCGAAAAATCATCGAGTAATGCGTATCCGACAAAGGATGGTAAAACTCGTTCTTGCCGGTGTAGTCTTCCGCCGTGTTGTCAGGTGTCGGGCGAAACAAAGACCGTCCCATACCGGTTTGCCGGTAGCTCCCGGCGATTTGCGTATGGCAGCCCGCGCAAATCCGCGCGTCCACGTAGTTATTTTGGGGAGCAGCGGCGAACACGGTTGCCGCGATCGTCACCAGGCACGGCCAAATCCCGTTGCGTGCCATCCGCGCACTTTTCAGAGTTGCAAAGCAGGATAGAGCGGCCGGCACTTCCGAAGTATATCGGATCGGCCGGCCCGCTCTAGAGTTCCATGCAAGCCGTCAGAACATGATTCGTACGCCCAGGCGGAAATACCTCTGATCGAGCAGACGGCCCAGCGGGTTCGTGGTTGTGATCTGACTAAACCCGTTCAGGTTCTTCACCGAGCCATCGGGATTCAACTGCAGGTTCGACACATTGGCGCCCGGGTTGTTGAAGTGCGGCGTGTTGGTAATATTCATCGACTCGGCGCGCAGTTGGACGCTGTAACGCTCCGTGATCTTGAATGTGCGGAAGATGCTCAAATCCATGTTGTTGTTACCCGGGCCTCGGAGTTGATCAAATCCCGAGGTGCCGAAAGCAACGTTGTTTACTGGCGCATAGGCCAGCGGATTGAAGTATGCCTGGCCGCCCACGCCGCTGCCGACATTGGATACGTTCTGTAGGACCTGGTTCGCGGTCTGCGAATTACCGGGGCAATTGCAAGAAGCGGCGCTCGCGCTGACAGTGAATGGAATTCCGGAATAGTGATTAAAAATCCCGTTCAGGCTCCACCCTCCCAGCACCGCCGCCCCCACGCCATGAGTCGCCCACGACTTGCCCTTACCGAACGGCAATTCATACGTCTCGCTGATAACGACATGGTGCGTGCGGTCGAGTGACGTTGTGTAGTAATCCCTGCCGATATACTGCGGGATCAGAATCGAAGTAGTCATTCCGATATCCTTCGAATACGTGTAGGCAGCCTGCAGCGTCAGACCCGTGGAAAACCGTTTATTGAGTGTCGCCTGGAGCGAATTGTATTTGTCCGCGCCCCACGGCAGGGGGCTCGTGATGCCGGTGGAGTAATCGGGAACGAAGGCCAAAGGCTGGCTGGCCGTGCCCCCGCCGAGTTGCCCGTAATTGAGGTCTACCGAAGTCTGCAGCTTCACCGCGTGGGTCCCGACATATCCAACTGATCCGAGCATTCCCAAGGGGAGTTCTCTCTGCACCGTAAAGTTGTAAGACTGGAAATAGCCGCGGACGAAGTTCTTCTGGCTATTCACGGCTGTCACGTTACCGGTATTTGGGAGAAGCGGGTAAACGCTGTTGGTTCCGGGCGCCGCAAGAATGGTCGGAAGACCCGTACTCAGATGACCCACCGGGGTATACGGATTAACGGCGACTTCGTCGAGTTGGACCTCGCCAGGATAGGCTTGCATCTGCACAATCCCCATCTGCTCCTGGTACGGAGACAGGGAATATCCGGCACGGATCACAAGTTTCTCGAACGGCCGGTAGGCGATCCCTATGCTGGGAGCAAACAATTTGTGCGAAACGCTGATGCCGCAGTTCGTCGGAATCCCACTCGCGCCGCATACCGACACCGTGGCTGCCTGCATGTTCAAAAAGTAGAGGCCATTGCCGGTGGTTCCCAGGCCGGAAGGCGCTACTGTGGACGGCTGGTTCATCACGGAATCCCTCGTGGGAACAGGGTAGAGCTCCCAACGGACTCCGTAGTTCACGGTCAGTTTCTTGTTTACGTGCCATTGGTCTCGCACGTACGACGCGAACTCCCACGTCCTCATAGTCAGATAGGGCTGCAGAACCTGTAGCCAATTGGTTCCTTCCTCGAAGTCACCCAACAGGAAGTCGGCTATGGCATTGTAGGGGGTCGCCCCGGGTCCGCCGAGTTCCGTGGTTATCCCGCCGGTGAAGGTGAAGGTGTTGTTTCTGTCTTCGATGTGACGAGGATGTTGGTAGCCCACGTCAACGCCGAAACGAATGGTGTGCGATCCCTTGATTTTGGTGGCGTTGGCCACGAATTCGTAGGTCGGCTGGAGATATTCCAGCGCCGGGTACGACGCACCCATCGTCACGAAGTTGGCGACGGCGAAGTTGGGAACGCCGCCGGTCCACGGCAGAGGGCCGTTATTGGTTCCCGGGATTCCCAGCACGTCCAGTCCGTACCTCTCATTGGACAGGTTCGGCATCAGTATCTGGTGCACACTCGTCTTACCCCAGCTCGCATCGACCACAAACGTCGGACTTACCACATAACTTCCAGATCCGGCAATAGCGAGCCCCGCTCCGTGCTGGAGGTAGTTTCCAGCGCCCGCGTTTGCAAACGCCGAAGTCCCACCCAGAATCGGACCGTAAATCGGCTGTTGATAGTCATAATACGGCTGATAGCCAAAACGCCCGGACACCCTGAACTTACTCGAAATGATATAGTCCCCCTTGGTATCGATCTTGTGCAGGTTATACACGTTCGCGTCGTTGATGTAGAAGTTGTTGACTACCGCCGTCGGTCCGCCAATGTTAGTTGCCGGAATATTCGGAATGATCTTCAGCACTACCGGGTCGAACCGGCTCGTTGGAATAATGTTGCCCGGGAAGGGCGTCCGGTTGGCGCCTGCCGCAGTCCCTGTAGTGGGATCGTAAATGGGGGTGCTCGAGCCGCTCAAATTGCCGGTGAGCTGCGCGGCATTCGGGAGCGAAAGGACCCCCGAATTGGCGAAGTGCTGGAAATCTCCTTCGTAACTGCCGAAGTAGAACAGCTTGTTCCTGAGAATGTGGCCGCCCACAAAGCCGCCAACATCGTTGTCTACCAGGTGAGGAGGTTTTGATACGCCCGACGAGTTCGAAAAGAAGTTATTCGCCTCAAACGCGGAGTCGCTGTTGTACTCGTAGGCCGCCCCGTGGGTCTGATTGGAGCCGCTCTTCATCATCACGTTCACGGAAGCGCCGCCGGCAATCCCCTGTTCGGAATCGGTGGAGTTCGTCGCCACGTTGACGTTCTGAATGGCCTCCACCGAAGGCACGTAGGACTGATAGCTTCTGACCCAGGGATTTATGGCGTCCATGCCCTCGATTCGGACGGTCGGAGCGGTAGTCCCCGAGCCATTGAACGCGAACGACATGGACTTCGCAGGATTGTTGGTGCCCCCTGCCAGTTGCCCGCCGGGCGGCACTGCGCCGGGAACCAGTTCCAGCAGTCCCTCGTAGGTCCGGTTCGGCTGCGGCAGTTCTAAAAGAGAGCCGTTGGAAATCTCAGCGTTGACATCCGCCCGGTCCGTCTGGAGTTCGGCGCTGGCTGTAGTACTGACCTCAATCTTCTCCGTGATCGCACCGACAGCCAGTTGCGCATCGACGCGAACCACGGTGTTCCCGTTAACCAGAACGTCATCGACGACGAAGCCGCGAAATCCCGCTCGCGAGACCTCGACCCGGTAAGTGCCGGGTGTCACCGTGGAAATCGTGTAAGCGCCGGCAGAGTCGGTCTGCATGGAACGAGTGTCGTTCGTCGTCGTTAAGGTAATTTTGACCAGCGCGCCGGCAATAGACCCGCCGCTCGCGTCGGTAACATTGCCGACTATCGAGCCAAAAGCTACCTGCGCGTTAACCGATCGGCTGGACAGTAGAAAGAAAAAAGCCAGGGCCAACACTCCGAAAAACGGGAGGCGCCCGTTGTAAATCGACATAGATCCACCCCGTGCCGGGGTAAGACATTTCTGCATGGAATCCCCTTCCCCACTTCCTGTGCGAGTAAGCTAATGTGACCGGAAACGCTGGCGCCCCCTCCGGGATTTTCCGTTTCGTGTTCCGGGTTGCGAACGATTATACATCTAAACGCTGGAATTCAACATTTTTTTAGCGTTAAAAGCCTTGCTTCCCGTCTCTATGCGATTCCGGGAACGTGTAAATCAGTACCAGTGGAGCCGGCAAATTTCAGTTGAATCGTTCCAGCCCTTTCGCCTTCCAGACCGCGTTCGCGTCCTGCCGCAAGATGTAGTGCATAAATGCGAGCGCTTCGTCACGGTGCATCGCCCTCGCCGAAACCGCCGTGGACATATCGATCCAGGCCCCCAGTTCACGCGGCAGCGGGGCAACCAGTTCGATTTGCTTGTACGGCAGGATTTCGCAGATCGCCTGAATGGCCATGTCTCCTTCGCCGCGGACCAGCGCCTGCCCGCCCTCGCCCTTGGTGCTGACCGGACTATTCACGCCGGCGAATTCCGGGCGCTTGATCACCTTGTCCTCGATCACTTTCGCCACCATGCTGCCGCCTGCGGGATTGGAACGCATAACAGCCTTCGCGCCGCGCAGCACGACGACTAATTTTTCCACCGTAGAGATGTCGGGATGAGGGGCACCGGCACGCACCGCGAGACCCATTTCCGAACGGCCAAGGGGCGTGAAGGTTCCCGGCACAATGCCGGCGTCCAGCGACAACGTGCTCATCAGTTCGAGCGGCAGCATGATCACATCGGCGGGCGGATTGGCGGTCGTGACCGCTTTGACAATGCTGCCCATGCCCACGGATGTCACGGCAACCTTCTTGCCCGTCTCTTTGGTGTAAGCCGCGGCGAGATCGAGCAGGCCGGCGTTATAGACCACCCCCGGGGCGATCACTCGAATATCGGCGGCGGCATATCGGGCCGCGGCCTCCGGAGCGGCGGGCTCTTGAGGCGAGAGGACCACGGGTATCAGCAACGTAACCGCCAGTGCGGACACATGAATGAAGCGCATATTTGTTCCTTCCTTTCGCTAAGGCAACTTGAAGGCGACCAGGTTCGGTCCCGCTACGATGGCGATGTATTGCCTGCCTCGCAGTGAATAGCTGATCGGCGGTGCTTTGATCATGGCGCCAGTCTGGAAATGCCACAGAACCTTGCCCGTGCGCGCGTCGAGGGCGATCAAATAGCCCTCGGAATCACCCGTGAAGATCAGACCGCCGGCCGTCGCGAGAAGCCCTGCCGGCCGCCGCAGCATCTCGTACCGCCATTTGGTCTCGCCGGTCGCCGGGTTCACCGCGATCACCGATCCGCTATTCAGTTCCTTAGGCGGCCTTCTGGCATCTCCCGCCTGGTAGCGCCGGCCTTCCACGAATTCCTGCTTTCGCTTGTCGAAGATTTCGCAGCCATCGCTCGAGCCGAAGTAGTAGAGCCCGGTCTGCGGGCTGTAGGCCGTCGGCTCCCAATTGTGACCGCCGCCCAGACCCGGGCAGACCAGCGTTCCCTCTTCAGTCGGCTCGCGATCGGCGATCAGGATGGGACGTCCATCCGGCCCGATGCCGTCCGCCCAGTTGATTTTGGTATACGCTTTAGCCGACAGCAGCTTTCCGTTCGTGCGGTCGAGCGCGTAGTAGAACCCGTTGCGATCCGCCTGACCTACGGCCTTCACCTTCTTTCCGTCGATCAGCACATCCATGAGCACGGGGTCGGCCACCGCGTCCCAATCGTGCACGTCGTGAGGTGTGAACTGGAAATGCCACTTCAGTTTTCCGGTGTCGGCATCCAGCGCGACCAGGCTGCAGGTATAAAGATTGTCGCCCGGGCGATCGTCCCCATCCATATCCGGGCCGGGATTGCCTACGCCCCAATAAATCAGATTCAACTCAGGGTCATACGTGCCGGTGACCCAGGTTGAGCCGCCGCCGTTCTTGTAGGAATCGCCGCCCCAAGTCTCGACTCCCTTTTCTCCTTTCGCCGGCACCGTGTAGAAGCGCCATCGGCGCGCACCCGTCGCAGCGTCATACGCGTCGACATAGCCGCGAATTCCCCACTCCCCGCCGGCAATGCCTGTGACGACCATGTCCTTGACCACTAAGGGTGCCGCCGTCGCGGTGTAACCCTTCCGGTAATCGTCTAGCGTGGTCTCCCATAGAACCCTGCCCGTTTTCGCGTCAAGCGAGACCAGCGTCGCTTGGATGTTCACTTTGAACAGCCGGTCGCCGAGCATCGCGAAGCCTCGATTCACCGGACCGCAGCAGAGTCCGAGCCCCGATGGGGCGTTCTTCGAGTAACTCCAGACCTTGTGCCCGGTGAGCACATCGACCGCCCACGCGTAATTCGACGGGCCGGTGAGATACATCATGTCGCCGAACATGAGCGGCGTGGTCTCATTGTTCGCCGGTACGCCCGTCGGCAGGATCCACGCAGGTGCCAGCGTGGCTACATTCGTCGTGTTGATCTGCGCCAGTGGGCTGTAGCGCCAGCCGGAGTAGTTCCTGCCGTAGGAAAGCCACGAGGATGGGTCCTCGTGCGCGTTCTTCAGGGCTTCGAAAGTGACCGCTGCTCCAGCCAGGGAGGTCAGCGACAGGATCCATGCCAGTATCTTCATTGCAAGCTCGCCTCCGCCCTGAGTTTCATGATGTACGCCACCAGATCGTCCAACTCCGCGCCGGTGAAGATCTTTCCGTAATCCCCCGGCATCAGCGACCGCATCTCGCGGCGCATCGATAGCACCTCGTCGCGTAGATAGGTGCGCTCGTTTCCGGAAGAATCGATAATCCGCGCCGAGAAGTTATCGAAAAATCGCGCCAGGCCGGATACCGTCTGGTGATCGCGAGTCACGATTGTGACCACCTCGTATCCCGGCGTGATCTCATCGTCCGGCGCCACGATCGACTTCCGGACGCGTTGCGCCGTACTGCGCCGGCCTCCCCGGGTCAAATCAGGTCCCCAGTTCGTACCGCGCGATCCGACGGCATGACATCGGCCGCAATCGCCCTTGCCCCAGAACAAAGCCTCTCCCGCTGCTGGATTTCCTTGAGTTGCGCCTTCGGATCGCGACAAGGTCCGCACAAAGGCCACCAGGCTCCGGATCTGGTCCGGTCCGAGCGGCTCGAAGGAAGGCATGCCCGCAGCCGGGACACCGTTAGCAATGACGCGAAACAGATCTTCATCGCGCGTTCCGGCCTTGAATACGCCTCGCGTAAGGTCCGGCACCCTCATGCCTTGAGCCTGCCCCTGTGCTCCTTCACCGCTGCTGCCATGGCACGGAGCGCATGACACCCCAAACAATTTGCGTCCGGCCTCCACGGCTTGAGAATTGCCGGCGGATAGATTCGCGCCGTTTTGTGCGTGGCAAACGACGGCTGTCAATACGACCAGCAGCCTCACTCCTTGCCCCCAATAGCCGTGTCTCATCCCGATTGCGAACCCTATCAAAGCCCTCGGAGGAAAGTCAAGTCGCGACTAATCGGGACCGGTTAACTCACTCAAAAGCCGGCTCAGCAGGTCTGAGACCCCGAGCTCACGTGACCACTCGTACAAGTACGCCTGGTCTAGTCGTTCTCCCTGAACCTTGACGATATTGCGCAGATCGTTCCATTGGCGCTCTGACGCTTCACCCCCATCGCGATACCAGCTCAGCTTTACGAGGATGGTGTCTTCGGCCGAGATCACCGGGAAAGTCGTTGCTTGTCCGCCCAGAATTGAGGACTGTTCGACCCGGCGGCGCTTCAATTGTTGCGGTCCGAGAGCGTGAGAGCCAACCGGAAAGATATCGATCTTAAACCCGGTATCCAGGTGAATCAAATTGAATGATCTCCGCAACCGTATCGCCGAGCGGATCGACTCGGAGTCGACGTAGAAATCTCTCTGGAAAGCGGTCGCGAAGGCTTCTATCTGGTTCGGCGGAATCGCGGCAACCAAGTCCAGGTCCTGGGTGGGTCTGGCAATGCCGTGGATCGAACTGGCAAACGACCCGCCCATCGCATAGACGATTCCCATGGAGTCCAAGAGTGCGCCGACCCGCAGCGCAGCGTCGCGGACGCTACCCATGAGCTTCCGGATCCCATCCGTACGCCTTGATCATCAGGTCGCGGGGAATGCGAAGCGCGGAGGCGCGGAGGAATACTTCGCGTTCGCCGATGCCCGGATGCCTCATCCTCACGCCCCGCTCGGCTAGCTGAATCATCCAGTCGGTGAGTTCGAAAACATCATTTGCCTTTTCACCGGGCGAGCGCCGCCGCTGAATCTGATAAAAGACTTCTAGCGCTCGAGGGTCCGTATCGCGGACAAAATCAGGCTCGTGGTTCATCGCTCGACTTAATTATCCGACGGCTCCCACAAACTGTCCACGGCTCAAACGTCCACGAGAGCTGATTTACTCCCATCGGGCGCCGTACGCGAGAGTCGCGGACCAGCCTCGCGTGATTCCCAACTCTCAGATTCGATCACTTGGCCGGCGTTCCAATCGAGCGGCGGAAGAGTGCTGACTTGACGGCAATTTTGCCGTGGACACCTTGTGATAAACTGCTCCCACGTTGGAGGGATCGTGCGACTCAGCCATGTCTGGGCCAACAGTGTCAGTCGACGGCGCGCATTCCGCGCGTTGGCAGGCTTTCTTGCCGGCTCGCCGTTGCTCCAGTCTCAGCAGGATCCATTTCGTGATCACAGCCGTGTTCCAGGGCTGAATGAACTGGTCACCGCTTTCGATTTCGAGGCCGTAGCTTACGCCAAACTCCCTCGCTATAACTACGACTACACCGCGTACGGGACGGATAGCGAGTTCACGCTACGCCGCAATCGCGAGGCGTTCGATTGGGTGGAGTTGATACCCAGGAGAATTCTCGACGTCAGCCCTATTCGGACCGCGACCGAAGTCCTCGGCACGTCAATGCAGTTTCCCATCATGGTGTCCCCGTCTTCCGGTCACAGCATGCTTCATCCCGATGGAGAATTGGCCACCTATCAGGGGACCACCGCTGCATCCAATACTCCCTACATCGTGAGTAACGGCTCCAGCTTTCCGTTCGAGAAAATTGCGCTCGCAGCCAAAGGCCCGCTCTGGTTCCAGCTCTTTCCCAAGCTGGAACTTGACGAAAACCGCAGCGTCCTTGACCGCGTTCAGACCGCCGGAGCCCGCGCCGTGGTGGTCACCCTCGATCAGCAGGCCGCCGAGCACGAGCGCATCCTGCACGATCGCAATCTGACGACCCGACCTCCGGCAACCCGCCGGACCGTGCCCAAGAATCCGTATCGGCTTCCCGAGTACCGCCTGTTTTATTCGTGGAAGCTCCTGGAGCAGATCCGCCGTGTGGTCAAGGTGCCAATGCTGGCGAAGGGGATTCTCACGGCCGAAGACGCGAAGCTGTGTCTCGCATGCGGGCTCGACGGCGTGTACGTGTCGAACCACGGCGGCCGATCGTTGGACTACAGCCCCGCAACTTTGGAAGTGCTGCCGGAGATTGTCGATGCAGTTGCCGGGAAGGCTCCCATTCTATTTGACAGCGGTGTCCGGCGTGGCGCGGACGTCCTTAAAGCATTGGCATTGGGAGCCAACGCTGTTTGCCTGGGCCGCGTGCCGCGGTGGGGACTGGGCGCTTATGGCGCACCGGGCGTGCAGCGAGTGCTGGAGATCATGCAAGCCGAATTGGTCCAGGCGATGGCCTACACCGGCCGGCCAACTATGGCGTCGATCGATCGCACCATCGTGAAGGCCGATCTTCCATGAAGGAGATTTCGTTTACCAGACGGCAGACTTTGGCCGCGTACGGATCCATGCTGGCTGCATCGCAGTTGCGCGCGCAGAAACTGATCGGCGAAGCGCCCGGACGGATTCCGCCCGTACAGGAACTCGTCAACGCCGCAGAATTCGAAGCCATCGCCGCGCGCAAGCTGGACAACCTGACCTTCGCGGAGATCGCGGGCAGCGAGCGCGGCGCCTTCGACCATATCACCTTCAGGCCGCGCCTGATGATCGATTCTCGGCAGATCGATTTGACTGCTCAGCTTTTCGGACAGAGCCTCTTCACGCCCATTCTCATCGGTCCGCTCTCGAACCAGAAGCGATTCCATCCCGATGGGGAATTGGCCATGGCGCGCGGTGCGGCCGCCGCGAAAGCCTTCATGGTAGTGGCGGATCAATCCAGTTATCCGTTGGACCAGATCGCCGCCCAGGCACCCACCACGTTTTGGTATCAGGTCTACATCCGACCGGATTTGAACGGAATCCGCACTCGTATCGAGCGCGCTGTAGCTGCTGGTTGCAAAGCTCTCTGCGTGACCGTGGGGGACGAAACTCCGGGGGCTCCGCTCACCGCGGGCGTCGATTGGAGCGCGCTGGATCGGCTTCGCAAGGGGATCGGCGTGCCCGTCATTCTGAAAGGCGTGATGAGCCCGGAAGAAGCGCAGAAGGCCGTTGCGAGTGGTGTACAAGGCATGGTGGTCTCCAATTACGCGGTTCGCTCCGTTCCGGGCGTCGCTTCTCCAATTGAGATGCTGCCCTCGATTGCGGATGCAGTCGGCGGGAAGGTGCCCATACTGATCGACGGCAGCATCCGCCTCGGCAGCGATGTGCTCAAGGCCCTCGCTCTGGGGGCACAAGCCGTTCTGCTAGGCAGACCTGCCTTATGGGGTCTCGCGGCATACGGAGCCGAAGGTGTTCAAAATGTGATCGAACTGATCCAGTCCGAGTTCGCCCGCGACATGGCGATGTGCGGAAAAGTGAATGTGAAGGCGGTCGATCGCACGGTCGTGAAGATTCACCGGCGATAACGCGAGTCTGTCATTCACCTCTCCGGAAGATGACGCAGCTCGGAGAACGTACTTCCAACACCTCGCCTGTCGGCGTCAGGCGCCCGGTGGTCGAGTCCGCCCGAAACAATACGACGGTGCCCGAGTTCTCGTTCGCCGCGAAAAGATAGCCTCCGCTGGGATCGAGCGAAAAGTTGCGCGGAGTCTTGCCCAGGGTAGAAACGTGCTCTACCGGAGTCAACGTGCCCTTCGCCGGATCGATCGCGAACACCGCGATGCTGTCGTGTCCGCGATTGGATATATAGGGAAACCTCCCGGCGGCATCCGTCTGGATTTCTGCCGTCGAATTGTTTCCGCATCAATCTTACCTTCCGCAAAGTCTTCTGATGGCCTCACGGCATAATGAAGAGGTGCCGTCAGGAAGCCGTTGTTGGGTGGAAGTCAACCGTTCGCAGATTGCCGCTAATTACCGGAGCGTTCGCATAGCGGCGGGTTCGGGGGTCGAGGCCGCAGGGGTGGTCAAGGCCGATGCTTACGGCCATGGCATGATCGAGGTCGCGCGCGTGCTGGCCGCGGAAGGGGCGAAGTGGCTGGCGGTGAGTTCGGTAGAGGAGGGCGTCACATTACGCAACGCAGGGATCGATTTGGGCGTGCTGGTGATGGCGGGGGTGCTGCCGGTGGAGCGCGAGGCCGTCGTGGAATACGGTCTGACACCCGCGGTACATGCGCTCTCCGAGTTGCCGGAACTGGATGCGGCGGCGGCGCGAATGGGGCGTAGTCTGCCGTACCATCTGAAAATCGATACCGGCATGGGCAGGCTGGGAACCCGCGCCACAACAGAAGTGATCGCCAACGCGGTGCGCGGGCTGCAGCATGCACGCCTCGACGGGCTCATGACGCACTTCGCGTCCGCCGCGGACTTCGAGTCGCAGCAGACTGAAGCGCAGATCGCCTGCTTCAATTCCATCGTCGACGGGCTGCGCGCGGGCGGACTGAATCCGCCTTATTTGCATCTCTCCAGCACTAACGCGATCGCTTATCCCCGGCCCGGCGCGTGGCGAGCTATGGTGCGGCCTGGACATGCGATTTACGGCTATGTCTCGCCGGCCCGCGGCAAAGCTCCGGCGAGTATATTGCAGGTGAAGCCCGCGCTCTCCTGGAAAACCCGCATCATCGCGGTGAAGGATGTGCCCGAGGGCACGCTCATCGGTTACGGAGGCAGCTACCGGGCCCCGCAAGCCATCCGTATCGCGATTCTCGCCGCCGGCTACGCGGACGGCATTCCGCACCGGTTATCGAATCGCGGGAAGGTAATCGCGGCCGGAAAGCTGACGCCGATACTGGGCACCGTATCGATGGATCTGACCACCATCGACGTCTCTTACGCGCCGCATCTGAAGCCCGGCGACGTCGTCACACTGCTGGGGTCGGAAGGCGGCGTTTCACTTGATGCTCAACAGATCGCCAAAACAGCGGGGACGATCTCGTATAACGTCCTGTGCGGGATCAGTGCGCGAGTGAAGCGGGTTTACGTTTAAATCGAACTGCGCAGGCGAAACCGCCCGCAACCCCTAAAGAGCCCGCCGGGTTACGTAGCTGATCCTGATCGGCACGCCGGCTGTGATCTGGCTTTTCAGCACGACCTGGTAGTGCCGGGGTAGGCGACCGTCAGGCTGCCGCAGGTGAGCCACCATTTCCTTGGCGTACCCCGGATCGGTGAGGAAGTGCGCAG
Source organism: Terriglobia bacterium (assembly GCA_963747535.1). Taxonomy (GTDB): domain Bacteria; phylum Acidobacteriota; class Terriglobia; order Bryobacterales; family Bryobacteraceae; genus CAVVFX01. The sequence goes on along the minus strand of CAVVFX010000017.1, from coordinate 153,791 downwards.
CTGCCCAAACACCGGTCGTGCTAGGTGATTCCACGATCAGGATTTCTCCTTCCCCGTGCAGGCCGGGAAACAGGCTCACCAGGGAATAATCCGGGCCATAGAATGCCGCTTCTCCGGGCTTAGGCTGGAGGTTTACGATCTGCCCGCTCTGAACGCGGAAAGCCCAAGTGACCGGAATCTCCAGAAGCTGGCTGTTCAATTTAGCCGATCCTAAAAAGATCACGTTATGCTGTTCGATTTCGTCCCAGCTGAGAACGTTGCTGCGTACCAGGTCCACCGGCACTTTCATCCGATCGAAGTGTTTGGCGAGGAGGAACGCCGCCGTGGCCTGTCCTACGCCGGTATAAATCAGGTTCGATTTCAGGGGTTGACTGCTATCAAGCATCTCGCGCAATTCCCGTAGTCGCGGCTGCCGCTCGGCGTCGGTGAGGCGGTCCAGATCGGGCTCGCGCACAAAGCCCGTCGAGTATTCGTAGAACTGGAGGGTTCCAAGGCAGATCAGGGTGGGGCGCGATCCGGCGAGAAACGGTTTCCAGATCTCGACGAGTTCGGGCGAGATCGCTTCGCCCCGGCCAGTGGCCCGCAGCGTCAGAAACAGGGCCCACCCTGCGAGGACGGCCGCCAGCGCCCAGGGCAGCAGACGCGACCATACGACCTGGCGCCGCGGCGGCGGCACTGACTGCTCCTGCAACGGCCGGACCGCCGTCCTGCGTTCGAACAAGACAGCAAAGTGACGTTTGGGAAGTTGTAGCAGCAGAGTGTCCGCGACGCCCTCGTCGAGATAATATTCCTCCAGTTTGCGCCGCAGTTTGCCTATCTGGACGCGCACGGAGGCATCGGTCTGCGGATCGTAGCCGTTGGGCTTGCCAAAGACGTCGACGCCAATCACGTACTCCTTCAGATCGTCCGCCGTGCCGTCGAGAGTGCGCTGCACCAGGTATTCGAGGAGATGCTGCAGGGTTTCGCGGTCACGGAAAGCGCGGCTGCAGATGATGCGATCCAACTCTTCGCGCGCTTCGGGAATGTCGGCAGGAACCTGGGAAGTCATTTCATTACAGCATAGTAACGAGAAGTAGCGGCAAAGTTCAACACTGCGATAACCGTTATTTTACTTCAAAGCACCGGCGTCAGCGGCTACCATTCGCCTAGGAACGTGGGAACCGGGAGACGAGGTTTTCTGAAGAGCGCAGAGGCACTGGTCTGGTCATGTGAGAACGTTCGCCGGTCTGCGCGCGGGCTCTGCTATCTCCCTAAAGAATCCGCATCCCTGTCCAACACGACACGGGTCCAGCACCACACGGGAGATTAAGTAATGCTGAAAACCATGAAGTTTTTGAGAACCGTCTGGGGATTAGCTCTCCTGGTGACGGGAATCGCAGCAGTTCCGTTGTGGGGACAAGCCGTGGCGAGTGCGGAGATTGCGGGCGCGGTTACGGACCCGAGCGGCGCGGCGGTTGCCAACGCCGCAGTCACGGCGACGCAAACCGAGACGAACGTTGTACGGTCCACCGTCAGTGGCGTGAACGGCTCGTATGTAATGCCGAATCTGCCGATCGGGCCATACACTCTGGAGGTGACGGCCAACGGATTCACGACGTACGTCCGGAAGGGAATCATCCTCTCGGTGGGCGACAACGTCACCATTTCGGTCACGCTACCAGTCGGGTCGGTGAAGCAACAGATTGAAGTAACGGCGAACGCGGCCATGGTCGAGGGGCACGATACATCAGTTTCGACCGTCATTGACTCCCAGCGTGTGCTGGAACTGCCGCTGAACGGGCGCCAGGTAACGTCCCTGGTGCTCCTCTCGGGTGCGTCGGCGAACGCCTCGGCGGTGGGCGATATGGTCGGGTCGAAGACCTACGGCAGCGCGAATATCGCCGGGTCTACGGCGATTTCCGTCGCGGGAGGCCAAGCCAATGGCACCAACTTCATGCTGGACGGAGGGGACAACAACCATAACTATTCCAACGTGAACCTTCCTTTCCCCTTTCCCGACGCGATTCAGGAATTCAGTGTCCAGACGAGCGGCTTATCGGCGCGCTACGGCTTGCATGCGGGCGGCACGATGAACGTCGTGACCAAATCGGGAACCAATCAGTATCACGGAGATCTGTTCGAGTTTTTGCGCAATGGCGACGTGAACGCGCGAAATTTCTTCGCCGCGACCCACGACTCGCTGAAGCGCAACCAATTCGGTGGAACGGTGGGAGGACCGGTCCTGAAGAACCGGCTGTTCTTCTTCTTCGGGTATCAGGGAACTCGCGTGCGATCGGCGCCGCCGCAAACCATCAGCTACGTGCCGACACAGGCGGCCTTGAGCGGCGACTTCAGTCAGCTGGAGTCTGCGACGTGCCAGTCGAACGGCAAGGCTCGAACCATCTTAAATCCGGCGACGGGGCAGCCGTTCCCGAACTCGATGGTCCCTGTCAGCCTCTTCAACCCTCAAGCTCTGGCGATTCTCAAGTATGTGCCGACTTCGAGCAATCCTTGCGGGCAGATCACCTACGCGGTTCCCAGTCCGGAGGATGAGAACCAGTACATCGGACGCGTGGACTGGACGATCAGCACCAAACACAGTTTGTTCGGACGTTACTTCAATACCGCCCTGAGCAACCCACCCGCGCCCTTCGATAACAACCTGCTGCTCACCAGCCGGGCCGGCCTCACCGATACCAGCGAGTCGCTGGTGCTCGGCGACACCTACACTTTCTCACCGACGTTTCTGAATTCGCTGCATCTCACCGGCACCAAGACCCGCATCAATCGAGATCCACAAGCGAACGACATTAACCCGCAGACGGTGGGACTGAATGTCTCAACGCTCGCTCCCAATTTTCTGTATATGACGATCAGCGGGTATTTCAATATCGGAGGCGGCTCGAATGCGCCGGCGGTGTACGCGGCCGGCACGGTCCAGGTGGCAGATGATATCGACGTCATTCGCGGGCGTCACCATTACTCGATCGGCGCCAACTACATCTATGACCAGTTGAACGAAGACAACGTGTTCCTCGGCAATGGATACTGGACGTTTAATGGGCAGGCGAGCGGAGACGGGCTGGTGGACTTCCTGCTCGGCGCGCCGAACCAGTACCAGCAAGGCAACCCGGCGCTCGGAAATCCCCGACAGAGATATGTGGGCGTCTACGGGCAGGACGACTTCCAGGTGAATTCGCGGCTCCAATTGCATTTCGGACTACGGTGGGAGCCCTTCTTGCCGGCGGCCGACAAGTTTAGCCGGATGGACCACTTTAGTCCGGCTGCCTTCGCGGCGGGAACGGTGAGCACTGTGTACGTCAACGCGCCGCCAGGGCTTTCGTTCATCGGCGATCCGGGCGTACCGCGAACATTCACCTCCCGCAAGCTGAGCGACTTTGAGCCTCGCGTGGGGCTGGCCTGGGACCCAACCGGTACCGGGCGCCAGACGATTCGCTCGTCATACAGCGTTTTCTACGATTCGCCGGAACTTAACTACAGCACGCACCCCGGACAAGGTGCGCCGTGGGGTAGCACGGTGACACTGAGCAGCCCGGTTGGCGGGCTTACGAATCCGTTCGCGGGATATCCCGGAGGAAACCCGTTTCCCTCTCCCGTCCCGCCGTCCAGCAACCAGGTATTTCCGGCTTCGGGCGCGTATTACAATATCCCGCTGAACTTGCAACCGACCTATACGCAAGAATGGGACATGAGCTACCAACGTCAGGTGGGAGCGAACTGGCTGTTCTCGGGGACCTATCTCGGCAATAAGACGACGCATTCCTGGGTCGAGACAGAGCAGGATCCGGGCGTCTACATTCCGGGCACGTGCAATGGGAAAGCCTGCTCGACAACGGCCAACCTGAACCAGCGGCGCGTTCTGTATCTTGAGAATCCGGCGACGGGCGCTTACTATTCGACGATGGCCGTGTCCGACGCCGGGGCTAACTCAGAGTACAACGGCTTGTTGCTTTCCGCGCGGCGGAGGCTGAGCGCCAATTACACGATTCTGGCTAACTACACCTATTCGCATTGCATCAGCGAGGCGAATTTTGTCGGAGAACTCGCCGGGCCAGGTTATCAGAATCCCTACAACCGCAATGCCAGCCGCGGCAATTGCGCCTTCGATTTGCGGCACATTTTCAACCTGTCGCTGGTGGCGATGACGCCGCATTTTGCGGGCAACCGGCTGGCGCAAATGCTTCTAAACAACTGGCAGATCGCGCCGATCATTTCGGCGCAAAGCGGTTTGCCGTTTACTCCGGTGACCGGCGTCGACAATTCGATGACTGGGGTGGGGCTCGACCGGCCGAATGTCGTGGGCCAGCCGTATGTCAGGCATACCAGCACGCTGCTGTGGTTGAGTCCGGCGGGCTTCACTGCGAATCCCGTAGGCACGTTCGGTAACGCCGGAGCTTACTCCTTGTACGCGCCGACATATTTTGATATGGATCTGGGAATCAGCCGGACGTTTATCGTGCATGAAGCGCAGCAACTGGAGGTGCGCTTCGAGGATTTTAATTCGACCAATCATGTCAATTTTGCCGCACCCATTGCGACTGAGAACAACGCTCATTTCGGGCAGATCACCAGCGCCGGAAATCCACGGATTTTGCAGTTTGCAATGAAGTACCGATTTTGAGCGACGAGTCACCCCATCGATAACCTAACTTCACCTCTGTAACTTCGGAAAGGCAATATGAATCTATCACGCAGACAATTTGTTTCACTAACGGCGGGTGCCCTGGCTTACGGGCAACAGGGTCCGGATCCGGTCGCGCCCTGGAAAACAGGCGTCCGAACGCGCCCGGTTTCCACGATTCCTAACCGTCACACGATCCACACCTACTTCAACGTTTCCCCGGAAACTATGGATGGAAGTCACGTCGTTTACTACACGTCTGTCACCCCGGAAGGGCACAGCGGCGAGATCCGGATGCAGCAACGGGCAACCGGTGAGGAGACGGTGCTCGCCCGGAATCTGGACTGCGAAGACGCCCATCGCGTGGCCTGCCAGCAATGGGTGTCGAATGATCGCTACGTCATATTCCACGACATGAGGAACGGGGAAGTGGTGGTGGCCGCGGTGGATGTCAAAACGCTCAAGGAGCGGGTCCTGGCGAAAGGGCGCATGGTCTCCTTCGGCACGCAGCCGAGCGACCTGATTCCGATTTACGGTGTTCACTTCCAGCCCGGGAAGTATACCGACGTTGAACTCCTGAATGTCGCGACGGGAGAGATCAAAACCCTGGTCACGGCGAAGCGGGTGCGCGATGCCTATCCCGAGGACATTAGCAAACTTTACGGCGATCTGCAGATCTCGACTCCATTCGGCGTGCTGAGTCCGGATGAGAAACTCATCTTCTTTAAGTTGTCAGCTCAGTCTCCGACTTACAAACCGCAACCCGAGGGCCACCTCAAGTGGCCGCGCAGCTACCAAAGCGACCGGGAGGGCCTGGTATGTTTTGACATCCAGCACAACAAGCTGCTGTTTTTCCGGCGGGATTGGGGCCATCCCTCCTGGGACTCGAAATCGACCACGATCCTGAATGCGCCGAACGTCCTGATCGACGGACGGACGGGCGCGGTGGCACCTATCCCGAACCTGCCGCGATTTCCCGGCCAGCATCTTTCATTCAGCCCGGATGGCAAACTGTTCGTGACCGACACACAACTCGGACCTTTTGGCGGCGCCAAGGGCGAGTGGGGCGTGGCCGTCTGCGATGTAAGAGGCGGCAACTGGACGATGATCGACCGCTTCGTCGGCGACCAGGGCGCTACAACGTGGCGCAAGAATCATCCTCATCCGGCCTTCAGTCCGGACGGAAACCGCATTTACTACAACGTGAACAGCGGAAAGTATACCGTACTCCACGTCGCCGAACGCGCGGAGCCACTGCGGATGACGCGCGGCGCATAAAATGGTTCTGGTGCAGTCCGGGCCCGTCCTTATGACGGACCCGGCTGACGCCGTCTCGACCTTCGCGGTGCCGGCCATGTGCGGAGTGTTCGACAACATCCACCGTCACCGGCGGATTCATAAACCTCTGGAGTTCGACGGGGCAACGCCAATTATGTTTCGCCAAAAAGTTGAATTTTCAGCTGTCAGTAACGACTGACAACTGATACTGATCCCTTCAATACGTTTTAAAGAAAGTTTACGTGGTCCGACTAACCTTTCCGGATTAAAGAAGCGTCATCTGGGTATGAGCACTTCTATTCATATCCCCGAAGGACTTCGTTCATTTCATATCAGTCACAATTATCCCCCTGCTGGAGCGGAAGGGCGGACTCCATACGAAACGGAAACAATTCTACTTAAACGTGTGGTCACGGATTTAGAGAAATGGCTCAATTGCAGCTGGGCCGCGGGTATGATTCCGTCCTGCTCCGGTGCCAGCCTGGTGCCCGAGTTACGTGTCCTGTGCGTTGCAGGGAAGAGTTGGCACAGCGAGACTCCGGATATGATTTGTCCGGTCCGCAACAACCGCAATGCCGGGCTGGCAGCGATCGTCGCAATCGGAAAGAAGAAAGACGGCTCGCCTTACTCGGAAGAAGATCGCCTTTTTGCGGATGCTCTCTGCGGACACGTCGGCGGACTGCTGAGCAACGACCGTCTAGCGCGCAGAGTGTCGGAGGACCTCATCACGGTGGAACAAACCGTCGAACAGAGCAAAGAGGATATCGCGACCGCACGCGGCATTTACGACCGGCTGGACCGTTGCGATCCATCCCGGATTCCCGGGCTCGAATACGGCGGGCAGTGCCACCGCGCGGGAACGCTGGGCGGCGATTTCTTCGATCTCGAGCCCTGTGGGAACGGTGAACTCTTTGTGGCGATCGGCACGGTCGCTGCACGAGGAATGGCCGGCGGCATCATGCTGGGCGGCGCATTGGCATCGGTGCGGGCGCTGGCAAGGCCGGGTGAATCGCTGCTCCGGATCGCTCGGGAAATGAACCGGACACTTTGGGAGCTGTCGCCGGAGGATTCGTTCACTTCCCTGTTGTGTGCCCAGATTAGCCCATCGCGAAACTGTTTGCGCTACATCAACGCCGGTCATGAGCCGGCACTCCTGCTCCGCAAGGGAACCGACTACGTCGACCGCCTGGATTCCACGGGCGCGGTCCTCGGCCTGAGCCGGCGCAGTTCTTATCGTGAACTTACGGTTTCATTTGAGCCGGGGGACCTGCTGGCTGCATTTACCGATGGTGTGGCGGAGTCCATGGGTCCAAGCGGCGTGGTTCGAATACTTCGCGATGGGATGGATTCCGGGGTTTCCGACATGGCCCTCAATGTTTTGGAGGCAGCGGAGTCGGGCAGTGATCGAACCATCGTGCTGGTGCGGTCAAGCGAGGCTGACGCTTGTCCCATTCCGAAGTCGCGATATGCCTTGGCGGCGGCGTGAAGGTTACGCAGTCAAGGACGAGCAAGGCATCTCAAAAACCGGAATAGCAGGGATGAACGCGGATGGACGCAGATTAAAACAAGACGTCGGAAACGCCTGGCGCTGGCTGTGCACATCGGAACAGGACTTCAGTCCTGCGGCGGCGGACACTATGTGCCCGCTCAGGCCCGTGTCGATGCATTGACAGTAGTGGTTTCATGCGATCAGGTGACCGATCCAGCCGGAGTTCGCTATGCCTGGACGGACGATCCGAAAGCCGTGCTGGAAAATCGCGAAGGGCTTCATGCCAGCCCCTTCCGCGCCGAGTTGAAGTAATCCGCACCTTACATCCGCGCACGGCTTGCCCAAAAATTCCCGGTTGAGGAGAGTTCCTCACAATTGGGCCGCTTCGGCGGACCGCTACGTGCATAAAATCCATTCGTGGATCGTGGATTTAGCGAATCGGGTTTGTGCCAAACGCGCCCACTTCCGAAGAGTTCTTAGGAGTAAACCACTTGTTATGAAACTGAAATCATTATTAACGACTGCCGGCATACTGGTCGCTGGATTCGCCGCGACTGCCGGGTCAATGCGCGCTCAAGGGCCGCTGTACGACAAGGTCATCGTGGATCTACCGTATCGCGTAACTGTTAACAATACGGTTCTCGAACCGGGTCATTATGTAATCCGCCAGCTGGATGATCCCGGCGGCGGCAGCCGTGTGATTCAGATCTTCTCGGACGATGGGCTGAAACTGGAAACTTCGGTCCTGACGATACCGACTCTGGACAACGACACTCCGGAGCACACCAGGGTAATCCTGCACCACTTCGGTGACGACTACTACTTTGACAAAATCTGGGTTCAGGGTAAGAACTACGGGTACGAATTCCCGGTTCCTCCCTCGATCAGGAATCGCACTAATGAACAAACCAACTACACCGTAGCGGCCACTTATCAGCCAACGACGCCTCCCGCGCCTGTAGCGCAGAATACGCCTCCGCCGCCCGCTCCGGCCCCGGCTCCCGAGCCGGCTCCTGCTCCCGCGCCCGCGCCTGCGCCCGAAGTTGCGCAGAATACGCCTCCGCCACCAGCTCCGGCCCCGGCTCCTCAACCCGAGCCACAGCAAATGCCGCACACCTCTATCGGCTGGCTGACGCTGGTGGTATCCGGTAGCTTGCTATCGAGCGCAGGGCTGCTGTTGCGCCGCGTTAGGGCGTAACCGGATATGCGGGCTTTTTCCTGGCTACTGATCGTTGCGGGGCTGTTGCTGACAGGCTATGGCGCCTACGACTATTATCTGTCGCGATTGGGACAAGATGAAGCCCGGCAGGAGTGGGCGGAAGAGCCGGTTCCTTCCGCCCCTCCTGCGAAAGCACTCAATTACTTCAATCCCTATAAGCTCGGCGATCCGGTCGCCAGGTTGCGGGTGCCCCGGCTGAAAGCTACGCTCTATGTAATTGAGGGTACCGACCTGGAGGATCTTAAAAAGGGGCCTGGACATATGCCGGGAACTGCCCTGCCCGGAGTACTCGGAAACTGCGTGATTGCAGGACATCGGGATACGCACTTTCGCGTCCTCCAAAAGCTGCACCAGGGAGATGAGGTCGAGTTGGATACTCATTACGGTAATTTCCGATACCGGATCCGTTCGATGGAGGTCGTGTTGCCGACGAATGTGACGTCACTTCAACCAACCAAAAGTGCGGTATTGCATCTGATCACCTGCTACCCCTTCAACTATGTGGGTCACGCACCCGAGAGAATGGTCATTGAGGCGGAACTCGAAAAACCTGAAGGCGGCGCGCTAGCAAAAAGACTGACTGCTGATTGAGCCGTGATCGTGTCTGGCTGATCAGGAAAACGCGGCGGAGGCAAGCGGTTGCGATTGACATACATCGTATGGTTACTGCCCTCGCGGAGGAATTCGCACCCGTGCTTCTCGAGATGGCGGATCAGGTCGGCCCGTTTCACGCTGCTGGTAAAACCAAGGTTTCCCGGATGATATCGGCCCCTTCCAGCGACTGCGCCGATAATGCGCGGTTCGCATCCAGAACCATAGCGACCGCCTCGCCCAGGTTGGCGCGCGCCTCCTCCAGCGTTTCGCCCTGAGTGTTCGCACCAGGCAACTCCTCGACGAACGCTATATAGCCTTCCCGCACTTTCATGAACACTGCAGTCAAGCTCAATTGGACCATACGAAATAATCATATCAAGTGCGCTCCTGCGGTCGCGACCCCGGCTGTTAAGTGCAGCCATGGGTGCCCACGACCAGTTGCCAAAACTTCATTTACAGAGACAATGGAAGTATGAGGTCGCGCGCACTCCTTCTGACTGTCATCCTCGTGGCGGGATTCTACTACGTCATAACGACACCGGCGTCTAGCCTGGGTCGGCTGCTACGGCCGTTTACCACCGTAGCCGGATCCTGGTCGGGCCCGGTCACGGCCAACTCCGCCCCAACGTACACTGCGGACGAAGAAAACAACATCGAGATCTACAAAACCGCGCGCCTGGCGACTGTCAACATCACCAGTACGGTCTTGCGCGAGACCTGGTTTTTCCAGGTTTACCCGTCCCAGGGCACCGGCTCGGGATTCATCATCAACGAGCAGGGTGAGATCGTCACCAACAACCATGTGGTCAGCGGATCGCGAGAACTGATCGTAACGCTGTCCGATCACAAAAAATACAAGGCGGTCATTAAGGGAATCGACGGCGCGAACGACCTGGCGCTGATCAAAATCGACGCGCCTCGTAAGCTGCCGTTCCTGCATCTCGGCGAGTCCGACAGCCTGCAGGTTGGCCAGAAAGTGCTGGCGATCGGCAATCCCTTCGCTCTTGAAGGTACACTCACGACCGGCATTGTCAGTTCTCTGGGACGCTCGCTGCAATCGGAAAACGGCAACACTCTGGAAGACATGATCCAGACCGATGCGGCCATCAATCCCGGTAATAGCGGCGGACCGCTACTCGATTCGCACGGCAACGTGATTGGTATCAACACCGCGATTTACGGACAGCAAACCGCCGGAGGCGAAGCCGGCAGCATCGGAATTGGTTTCGCCATGCCGGTCAATCGCGTGAAGGCCATGCTCGATGAGTACCGTCGCAATGGCCATATTTCGCGCCCGGTTCTCGGTGTGCAGGTGGTGCCGGTACAAGGAGATCTGGCCGAGGAATTGCGCCTTCCCGCGGAAGGTGGACTGCTGATTCAGCGTGTCGAATCCGGGTCTCCCGCGGACGAAGCCGGGTTGCGCGGACCTAGCCAGCGGGTCATCGTAGGCAACTATCCGTTAGGCATCGGCGGTGACCTGATTGTCGCGATCGACGGTGTGCCGTCGACCAATGCCGATTCTCTGCAGCGCGCATTGAATCGCAAGCATGGCGGAGACGCTATCGAACTGACTATCTTCCGCGGCAACCGGACACTCACGGTCAAGGTTACCCTGGGCTCGGCTCCGCAACGGCTGTAAACATGCCGTACAACCGACGTCTACTGCTGAGCCGTGACCGTTAGGGAGCGGCGTGTACCTGCTTTATACATGACAAATAACCATTCGAACAATCGAGCCCACGCTCCCGCGCTCCCGGTCTGCACGGTCGAAGTCGTCACGCCGCCTCCCCGCCGCGTGCAGCCGCGGCTGGCATTCTTCGACCTCGATGGCACCGTGGGACTGGTTCGGGCCGGCTGGATGCAGGTGATGGTCCGGCAGGCGCTCGAAGCCCTGCATGCCACGGGAACGCCGGAAACCGAAGCGGAACTTCGTCCCGTCATCGAGGAGTATATTTTCCGGCTCACCGGCAAACCCACCATCCTGCAAATGGTAGAACTGGCGGAAAACATTCGCAAACGCGGAGGGACTCCCATCGAACCCGCGCAGTACAAGCAGAATTTCCTCGACGCTCTGCAGGAAGAGACCGGGCATCGCGTGAAGGATCTGCTTGGCGGCAAACTCCCGCCCGATATTCACATGGTTCCGGGTACGCGCGCCGTGCTCGAGGATCTGCGCCAACACGGGGTCCGGCTCTACCTGGTCAGCGGCACCGATGATGACGTGGTGCAGGCAGAAGCCAGGCTTTTCGACATTGCACGCTACTTCGACGGCGGCGTCTATGGCTCTCCGGGAGACGACTCGAGTTTCTCCAAGCGCGGTCTCGCCGAACAGGTCGTCGCCAACGGCGAAGCCACGGGCGCCGAGATCCTGAGCTTCGGCGACGGCAACGCGGAGATGGAAGCGGTGAAGAATGTCGGAGGTGTAGCGGTCGGCCTGGCGACGCTGGAGCCTGAGTGCCTCCGCGTCGACCCGTGGAAGCGCAAGCGGCTCATAGAGTCCGGAGCGGATTACATCATCCCTAACTTCCTGTGTTGGAACCAGCTAAAGGAGCATCTCTTTGCCGAGTAAGTATCCGCAGTTCGACCGTTCCCGTCTGATCGTCAAGCCGCTGGCCGAGCGCGTGAACGATCTTTCGTTGTCCCGCTGGCTGGCGCTCGAGGATGCCACTCCGCCGTTCGAATCCGCGGATCTGCCGCTGCTCGCCACGCGTCTCCTGGCGGCGCGCGAGAGCGGCGCAGCGCGCGTCCTCATGATGGGCGCCCATGTCCTTCGCGCCGGCGTCAACCGGCATATCATTGACCTCATGTCGCGTGGCCTCATCAGCCACCTGGCGATGAATGGAGCCGGCGCCATCCACGATTACGAACTGGCTCGCATCGGCGCTACCACGGAAAGCGTCGCCCGCTATATTCAAACCGGCGAGTTCGGACTGTGGCGCGAGACCGGGGAACTGAACGATCTGATTCGCGAAGCTGCGGCCAATGAGTGCGGACTGGGCGAGTGGGTCGGCCAGCATATCGCGCACAGCAATTATCCCTGCCGCGATCTGAGTGTCCTCGCCGCGGCATGGCGACTCGATGTGCCCGCGACTGTCCATGCCGGCATCGGCTACGACATCCTGCACGAACATCCCAACTGCGACGGCGCAGCCGTAGGCGCGGCCAGCTACTGCGACTTCCTGATCTTCGCCTCGACGATTGAGCAACTCGAAGGCGGAGTTCTGCTTTCGTTCGGCTCCGCGATCATGGCCCCGGAGGTCTACCTCAAGGCGCTGGCCATGTCCCGCAACGTCGCGCAGCAGGCGGGGCGACAGATCCGCAAGTTCTGCACTGCTGTTTTCGATCTGGTCCCGATCAGGGGCGATATCCATAAAGAACTGCCCAAGACCGATCCCGGCTACTATTTCCGGCCGCAGAAGACAATTCTGGTGCGGACCGTGGCGGATGGCGGCGAGAGTTTCTACTTCTGCGGCGACCACCGGGCAACCATGCCGGCGCTCTGGCGCATGCTCACTTCCGCCGAGCCGTCCACCCGTCCCTGACCGCGGTCCTGGACGAAGACTACTGCCCGCGGATTCGCCAGCATGGGATCGACGGATAACGGCAAACGGGCATCGAACGCCTTGTGAGGAGAGATCTCCCCCACCCGTTTGAGCGATTTCACCACCGAGATGTGTACCAGACGTCTTCCCGAGTTCTCGCCTTTCGAGACCGGTGATGGCTCCGGATCATAGACCAGCGCGACGAAGACGTCGGCCTGCGCACCTGCTGGAACTATGACATGCAACATTCCGGGCGCGGCGAGTTCGGCAGTGACCTCTAACTTGGGACGTGCGCCAGACAGCGCAATCGCGCGCCGCGCCTGCGCCGAATCGCTACCGACAAACTCCACTGCGCCGTCGACCACCATCTGCGGCGTATAGGGTCCGTCCAGCCGGAACCGGACTGCATAATTCTGTTGGCGTGCACTCATCTGCGCGGAGGAAAAAGGATCACTCCATCCCAGGTGGTTCCAATAATCGACATGTTCGCTCATGGCGATGATCGTTACGCCGGGAACGAGTTGCCCGCGCTCCAGTTTTTGCAAGAGCGCATCCGCGGGAGGACAACTGGAGCACCCCTCAGAAGTAAACAGCTCAACGAGGACAGGAGATGGCCCGGCCGCCCGAAGTACCATACTGAAGGCCAACGGTATCAGAATTTTAGCGTGCCGACGAGTTCGCATACATCCTCTACCTGGATCTGATGCAGAAACCGTCTCAATTCTTCCGCAATCTTCAACGGAGCCGCCGGATCCCAAAACGTAGCCGTCCCGACCTCTACCGCGCGCGCCCCCGCTATCAGGAATTCCGCGGCGTCCTCTCCGGAAGCGATGCCGCCCAAGCCGATCACCGGAATCTTTACCGATTTGGCTGCCTGGTAAACCAGGCGGAGAGCGATGGGCTTGATTGCGGGACCGGACAGGCCGCCGAACCCCGCACCGATTCGCGGCCTACGGGTACGCGCATCCACCGCCAGGGAAATGAAGGTATTCACCAGGGAAATGGCGTCGGCGCCGGCCGACTCCGCCGCTTGCGCTAACGGCTCGATCGCGGCAACGTTGGGCGAAAGTTTAACGATTACTGGACGCTGGGCGACGGCTCGCACGGCTTCCACCAGACCCGCCAGGCAACCGGGGTCGCTGGAGAAGAAAATACCGCCGTGTTTGGTGTTGGGGCACGACACATTCAACTCGTATCCTGCCAGCCCGGCATGGGCGTTGAGTACGCGCACCACTTCGACGTAGTCGTCGACGGCATAGCCAAAAATATTGGCGAACACGGCCGTCCGGTAGCGTCGTAGGAGTGGCAGTTTCTGCTCGACAAAAGCCCGCACGCCGATGTTCTGGAGACCAACGGAGTTGATCATGCCGGCCTGAGCCTCCCAGAGACGCGGCGGGGGATTGCCTTCAATCGGTTCCCTCGACAGACCCTTTACCACGATTCCACCGAGCCGGTTCAAATCGACATGTTTCTCGAACTCGACGCCATAGCCGAACGTTCCGGACGCCGCAATTACCGGGTTCTGGAGTGTGATTCCGCAAAGCTCGACCGAAAGTCGAGTCAAATGGGCCTCCAGGTGCTGCTGCGTAGGCCGTGATCGACAGCGCTCAAGTTCGTTCTCTTTGGATTGCACCTTAAGAAAGTTTAACCCAACGCTATATTTTCAGTGGCAGGTGATGATACACTGTCAGGTTTGATACAGAGTTTGTATCAGGATTAGAAATCGGAATGCGTAACTTCAGTCTGTTTCTCATTGCGGCAGCGAAGCGCCGGGAGCAAGGAATATCCCTCGACGAGATTGCCAACACCACCAAGATCAGTATTCGGTCACTTCGGGCGATCGAGGAGGGTGACTTTAAGAAGTTGCCTGGCGGTATCTACAATACGAGCTATATCCGGCAGTATGCACGGGCAGTCGATGTGGACGAATACGAGTTGGTCGCGGTGTACGAAGAAACCACAGCGATTGCAGCCAACCATCCAGCGGCGCGGAAAGGGTCGATGGACCGGTTTCAGCCCGCGATGCAGGAATAGCAAAACCCCAACCCTGGCAGCAAGGTTTCGTTAGGGCAGAACCGTCCTTTTGTGATCTACCGGCCCTTTCTGTGGAGCGGGTTGTCAACCTGCCTGTCGCTTATGGGAGTCGCGGCGCTGGCTGCATAGCAGCCGATGGCTGCATAGCAGCCGTTTCACGCCAAACTTCTCCGGCAATTTGCCAGGGCAGCTTAGCGGTTGGCTGTCACCAGAGCCTGGCGGCCCTTTTTGGGAGCAGGTCCCTCTGGCGCAGCCGGCGCGAATTTCTGATTGAGCCAGCTTTCGATCACGTTCTTCTGGGGCGCGGGAACGACCCTGTGCCACCTCACGTTGCCGGTGTGGTAATCGAATTCCGCGACTCGGTACGCGCCAGTCGTCAGTACAACCACCGGACCATTTGGTTTGTCCTGCTCACAATAATACGAAGTGTTGATAGTTCCGATGAGTTGCATATTTTTCCTATTATAACAAACGGCTGGCCGTAGCGTTACCGTTCGCGGAGCAACAGGTATTTTTCTCGCTTTGGGCGTCCCGTTTCGGGCGTCTATAAGAAGAGTTGGCGGACGCACGTTTTGGGTGATAGGGGTGAGTGCGCCCGCCGTCGTAACGGGGATGTACTTGATAGACGGCCCCGAGTTTGTCGAAGGTTACTGGAGTCATAAAAAATTGACCGCAATCGACCGCAATCGAAAAGTAGGTCGTTTGTCGGCCCTCTGTCTTACGCGATTGGGAGTCTGATAGAATCCGGTTCGGAGAGCATCAAATGTTAGCTCCATTTGTTATCGTGCCTCTGATAGTAATCGCTGTTTCGATCCCTTTGATGTTAGGGAAGGTCCCACGGAATCACTGGTACGGATTTCGCACTCCTAAAACGCTCTCATCGGACGCCATCTGGTATCAGGCTAATAAGATTGGAGGCCGGTATCTGGTCATTGCGGGATTGCTTCAATTGATAGCCATCGCGCTCGGATTCCTCGTTTCGCCGGCGCTGACAATTCAACTGACCGTAAACTACGGCGGCATCTTGGTGCTGCTGCCACTCCTGATCGCGGTGGTGTTGTGGTTTGTGAGAATCAGACACATTTGATTCGACTCCCCGGAAAGCGTGAATTTGGCTTGAACTTGCACGAGGTGACATGCCAAAGTTATTGGTAACGGAGTTTATAAAATGAATCGTTATCTCGCACTGTTACTTATTTTGGGAGCCTTCGGGAGTCAGGCCCAGACGCCTCTTGCCACCGCGACCGGTCTCGCGACGGATCCGTCGGGGTCCGCGATCGCTAATGCGACGATCACCCTGACTAATAAAGACACGGGCGCCAAACTCACCACGAAGAGCAACGAAGCCGGCGCGTATTTACTGCCAAATCTGCCGCCGGGCACTTATTCATTGTCCGCCGAAGCAACCGGATTTAAGAAGATCGAGGTCGAAGAATTCTCCCTGCTGGCCTTTCGCACACTCCGGCAGGACTTGAAATTTGAAGTCGGCAGCGTATCGACGGACATCACGGTGTCGGCCAGTTCCTCGACCGTCATACAAGTAGACACACCCTCCATCAGTTCGACTCTGCTGCACAAACAGATCATCGAAATCCCTACCAATCTGCGGTCGGTAATGAAGAATTCCGGCGATTCGGGCTTGATCTCCGGCATTATGCCGATTACGGTTCCGGGCATTGAGCAGGTAGGTTCGGGCGCGAGTTGGATCTCACCAGGTGCGCAAGCTGTAGGTTTGAAAGTGAAGGTCGACGGGATCGAAACGACATTCGGGAATTTCGGATACGTGGATAACGTTTCGCAGCCCTCGCTGGAGTCAGTGCAGGAGTTCACCGCTAACGTGATGACCAACCGCGCGGAGTTCGGCGGCGTCGGTTCAGTGACCTCGGTCACCAAGTCGGGTACCAATGATATTCACGCGGACATTTTTTACTATGTGCACAACAGCGCGTTTGACGCCCGCAACGCCTTTCAAACCGCGCGATCGTTCGCCAATCTGCACAATTACGGCATCACCGCCGGCGGTCCGATAATAAAGGACAAAACGTTCTTCACCTTCACTTTCGACGGGGCTCGCGGCGTCGATCCTTACACCGTGAATGCGAGCGTGCCGACGGTGGCGGAGCAACAAGGTAACTTCAGCGCGTTCGCAGCGCTCAAGAATCCTTATACAGGCTCGAATCCGTTCAACGGCAACCAGATTATCCCGAGTTTTATAAGTCCTCAAACCCTGAAGCTGCAGCAGATCTTTTATCCTCTGCCTAACTTTGGGCCTCCGACCCTGACGGCCAATAACCTTCGCGCGTTCTATACCGGCTCCGAAGTCCATCGCGGGATCGAGGCGCGCATCGACCAGGACTTCAGCGCCCGGCATCGCGTTTTCCTGCGCTATCAAAATCGCAACGACAATTATGAGATTCCCGGCGCGCGCGGTGTGCTGCCGCCGTCATCACTAGGAACCTCTACCAACATTCGCAGCGTCAATTTCTGGACTCTGGGCGACACCTTTACCATCTCACCCACGGTGTTCAACGAATTCCGGGCGGGCGTCGTAATCCTGAGCGCGAACTCCGATAATCCGCTCAAGGGCCAGGCGATCCTCGATGAAGCCGGCATCAGCGGTCTGCCTTCGCGCGGTTTGCAGAATGGCTTGCCGTTTATCAATATTACGGGCCTGAGCGGTGTCAGTGAGTCGCTGCTCAACCCGGTGAATGACGGCCACGCACAACTTGCCGATAACATCACCTGGGTTCGCGGCCGGCACACCATGAAGTTCGGCGCCGAATGGACCAAGTGGTTCGTCAATCGCTATCTCGCAGTACAGAGCGGGTTATTCGGAACCTACACCTTCACCGGCCAGTTCACGGGAAATCCCTACGCGGATTTTCTGCTGGGGCTGCCATCGACCGTGCTGAGGCTGGATCCGTACTCCGCGCAGTACGATCGTTACTGGACTACCGCTTTCTACGCGCAAGACGATTTCAAGCTCACCGGGCGTCTGACTCTGAGTTACGGACTCCGCTACGAATACTATAGTCCGGTGACCGCCATTGGGAATAACTTCTATTCATTCGATCTTTCGGACGGAAAGATCGTCGTTCCCAACAGCTCATCCATGAGTCTGTTCAGCCCTTATTTCCCATCTTCAATTCCGGTGGAGACGGCTTCCGCCGAGGGTCTGGGACGCAGCCTGCGCAACGGCGACGACAATAACTTTGCCCCGCGATTTGGCTTTTCCTACCAGCTCGATTCGAGCGCGAAGACGGTCTTGCGCGGCGGCTACGGGATCTACTACGACCCCTTGTCGGCCAACGTCAATTCGACCCTGTCGACCGGTCCCTTCGCCATCAGCACCACCGCTACCAATAGCTTCGTGAATGGACAACCGCTGTACACGATGGCCAACCCGTTCGCCGCTCCCGGCAGCAGCGGTACGCTCAACTTGAATGCCATCAGTCCCCGGCTTCTCAACGCCTATGTGCAGCAGTACAGCCTGACGGTTGAACGCGAACTCAGCCGGGATATCGGGATCCGCGTGAGTTTCATGGGATCGAAAGCCTCGCAGCTGATTTACAAGCGCAACGTGAACCAGCCGCTGCCGTCGACCACACCCTTCAAACAGTCGTCTCGGCCGTACCCTTTGTTCAATAACATCATCTACGCGGACAATGGCGCCGACATGCTCTATAACGCGCTGCAGGTGCAGGTCACCAAGCGGTTCACCAAATCGTTGATGTTCATGTCTTCGTTTACCTGGGCGAAAGAGATCAGCACCATTGATGACACCGGTTACGACGACTTAAACACGCAGATCCAGAATGCGTATAATCGCAACGCCGATCTGGGGAACGTCTACGCCGTGCCGCGGCTTCAGTGGCAGAATAATTTCCTTTATGCACTGCCGTTTGGCCGCAACAAATTTATCGGAGGCTGGCAGCTCAACGGCTTGTTCGACATGCAAAGCGGCAACTGGCTGACTCCGGTTTACTCGGGCGCCGACCCGTCGAACACCAACAACCTTGCAGGACGCGCAAACGTGGTCGGGGTTCCGAATAATCCCCACACCATCAACGAATGGTTCGATACTTCCGCCTTCGCTGTGCCGGCAGCCAATAGCGGACAGTTCGGCAACGCGGGACGAGGTATCATCGAAGGCCCGGGTTGGATCCTCGCCAATCTCGGCTTGCAGAAATCGGTGCACACGGAGAAAATCGGAACCTTTCAGATCGTGGTCTCGTTCCAGAACGTGCTCAACCATGTGAACCTGGGCGATCCGGTGTCCTCCGGCGACACCAGCGGAGTGACCACCGGCAACGTAATCATCGCTAACGCCAACGCCGGCAAGATCACGCAGACGGCGCTCTTTCCGGTCGCCGGCAGCCCGCGAACGGGTTTGATGGGATTCCGCTGGATGTTCTGAGACTAGTTGTCGACGTCTTTTGCTACGATTCGAAGAGCCCATGAATGACCCGAAAATAATCTCGCCCGACGAATGCCGCAGCCTCGAAGAAATCCGCGAAGGCATGGACGCCCTCGATCGGGAGATCATAAAGATTCTGGCCCGCAGGGTAGCTTACGTTAAGGCCGCTGCCAGGTTCAAGACGTCATCGGCTGCGGTGGCAGCGCCGGATCGTGTGCAGAAAGTGCTGGACACGCGGCGCGACTGGGCTGTCGAAGCGGGCCTCGATGGAGACGTGGTGCGAGCGTTATACCGGGACATCGTATCCTACTGCGTGGGCGAAGAAAAGAAGCATTGGGAGAAGTCCCGAACAGAGCTATAATCTCTGCCGTGACCGCTTCGTTCGCCTTCACGCTTAGCTGTATCTGTGCAACTCTACTTTCGGCTCAGCCCTTCGGCAGAGGCGGACCGCAATCGGAAACCATGCGTCAGGGCCAGCAACTCCTGCGTCAGGGAAAGGTGGAAGAAGCCTTGGTACTGTATCGTCAGGAACTCGACAAGTCTCCCGAGTCGCCATCCGCCAACAACGCCGCCGGCGTTGCCCTCGACCTGCTGGGACGCGGTCCCGAAGCACGGCGCTATTTCGCCAAAGCCATCGAGGCGTCATCGTCGCCGCAAGCTAAGGCAATGGCGCAGCGTGCTATGGCGATGTCCTACGCTTTTGAAGGCGACTGCGCCAACACCGTGAAATACGAGCAGCCGGTATTCGACTACTACGTCTCGACTAAAGACGGCTACCAACAAGGCGAGATCGCCGACGAGGCCGCGCGCGTGTGCATCGACTCAGGCGATCTGAACACGGCCGGGCACTGGTACCGCATCGGCTACGAAGCGGGATTGAAACAGGCCGATATCCCACCCGAGCGCGTGAGCCTGTGGAACTTCCGTTGGGAGCACGCGCAGGGGCGTATAGCCGCCCGAAGGGGCAATATGGCTGAAGCGCGCAAGCATGTAGCCGCGGCGAAGGCGGTCCTGGACAAGGACCCTACGATGGCCGAGGGGCAGGCGACTTTCTTCCCGTATCTCACCGGGTACATAGCCTTCTATGCGGGTGAATACAAATCCGCACTGGACGATTTACAAGAGGCCAATCACAATGATCCTTTCATCCAATGCCTGATGGGAGAGACGTACGAAAAGCTGGGCGAGAAGGAGAAAGCCATGGAATGCTATCGGAAAGCGGCAGCGACGACCGCGCATAACCCGCCGGCGGCTTATGCACGCCCTTTTGCGACGCGCAAACTCAGTGGCAACTAGCCAGGCTCCCTGGCTGTGGCTGAACCTGCTCAGTCTGGACGCGCCGCTGGTAGCGCTCGTCTGGCAGGACTTCCTGGCCCGCTGCTATCCGTCCGTACTCCATCTGGCTGGGCGATGGGTCTTAGGCCTCACGGTGTGGGCCATCTACCTGGCCGACCGCCTGATCGATGTCCGGCATCCGGCTGCGCTGAACGAGTCCGTGCGGCACCGTTTCTACCGGCAAAACCGCGGATTTGCAAAAGCTCTGTTGACCGGTGTCTTGTCCGCCGACCTGCTAATCGCCCTGGTTTGGCTGCGGCCCGCCGTCTTTTCAAATGGCCTGATGGCCGGCGCTGCAGTGGTCAGTTACCTCGCCGTGTTCGCGTTTTGGCGGATTGGAGGACGAAGGTGGAAACAACCTAGCGCCGCGATGCTCTTCACGGTCGGCGTCTTTCTGGTCGCGTGGACTGGAATTACGCGGCCATGGCAGGTGCTGGGTGGGCCCGCGGCCGCATTCTTCGCGCTCTGTCTGGGGAACATGGTGTTGGTTGAAACATGGGAGGAGCGCAGGTCCGCCAGAAGATGGATTAGGATGCTGCTGCTCGCGTTGTTGTGCGCGGCCGTGGGTCGCTCCCGGTGGTATGACGCAATAGCGGTCAGCGCTGTCGGGCTGGCGGCTCTGGATTTGTGCGGCGGAAAGCTTACCAGTGAAGCCCGCGGCGTGCTGGCCGATGCGGTGCTGTTCGTGCCGGTCCTCTTCCGATGAACCTCTCGCCGTTAGCACGATGGTATCGCTGGATCGAATACATTGCGTTCGGGCGCGCGCTGGAACGTAGGCGTTTCGCCTTTCTCGACCGGTTAGCCAATGCGCGCCGCATTTTGATGGTGGGAGAAGGCGATGGCCGAGCGCTGGAGCGGTTGCTGGCTCTTGCTCCACAAGCGCGGATCGACGTCGTGGAATTGAGCGGAAAGATGATCGAACTGGCACGCCGGCGCGCAGGAGATTCGAGCCGGGTCGGCTTCCAACAACGGGATGCGCTCACCGCGTCCTGGCCGGAGAATCATTACGACGGGTTGCTCACGTTGTTTTTCCTCGACTGCTTTGACGAAGCCGAGACTCGGGACCTGATTCAGCGCCTCGCTAAGACCATGGTGGGCGGCGGTATTTGGCTGGTCAGCGAGTTTGCAATTCCGGAGAGAGGTTGGCGCCGCCGGCATGCCAGGATGTGGATCTGGATGATGTACCGCTTTTTCGGTGTCACCACGGGACTGCGTGCTCGCGCACTCCCGCCGGTCGAAAGGCTTCTCAACGAAGCCGGGTTGCAGCGCCTGGAGTTGGAAGAGGAACGCTGGGGCTTGATTCGATCCGAGGTATGGAGCAAACGGTAGGCCCTTGGCCCATAAGCGCTAAGTTGAGTTGCCAACATCTTGAAACAGAATGGTGGAAAAGTGTCTTATCTTAGCGCCTATGGGCCCTTGGCCTGCCGTAGGGCAGACCATCGTTTTTTGTGGTCTGCCAGGCTGCGGAGCAGCCGCTCGGCTTTGGCCTTTTGTGGGGCGGACGCCCACGTCTGCAAGCGACCCCCTGGTCGCCCTTGTCTCCCAAGCGACAGGCTTTGGTGTGCGAAGCGGCCTGGGTTGCGGCTGTTTCTGCGGCTTTGCCCCCCACCCACCATTCGAGACGAAGCCGGAGAAATGAGCTTTCGCCTTTACAAGTGCCCGCTGCTTCGCAAGAAGTTGAAATTCAAATGGCCAAAGTCCAGAGGCTGCGGAGCAGCCGCTTTTGCGGCTTGACGCTATACGGAGCAACCCTTTGGCCTGCCATGCGGCAGACCATCGTTTTCTGTGTCTGCCGGGGGCTGCGTCGCAGCCTTCCGGCTATCGACGCATGTCCTTGATCGGGAAGCCGGTCTCCGACTCCAGGGCCATTAGCCGGTTGTACTTGGCGAGGCGCTCGGATTGCGTGATCGAGCCGCCCTTGAAATGGTCAGTGCCCCAGCCCACCGCGAGGTCAGCCGGCCAGTTATCTTCGGTGTCGCCGCTGCGCACGCTGAGCGTCACTTTCCAGCCGGCGCTGCGGGCTGCTAAATAAGCTTCACCGGCTTCCGTCAGAGTGCCGCATTGATTCACCTTAAGCAGCAGCGCGTCGGCTGCCCCACTCTCGATCGCGCGACGGATACGGGCGGTCTGAGTGGCAAGCAGGTCGTCACCCAAGGTCATTGCGCGGCCTGCCAGGGCTTGGTGAAGCGCGGGCCAGTTCTCCCAGTCATCCTCGGCTAGGCCATCTTCGATACTGACAATCGGAAAGCGCTCGACCCACGATTGAATCAGCTCAATCATCTGGGCACTGGTGCGTTGCTCTCCTCCAATGTGATAGACGCCGGCTTCGTGAAAATGCGTGGATGCGACATCGACAGCCATCACCACATCGCGTCCAGGCTCGTAGCCGGCGCGCTCGATCGCCTGGACAGTGGCACGCAACATCTCTTCGACGCGGGCGAACGGCGGAGCCATACCGCCCTCATCCGCCCGCAACAGACGCATGCCGTAGCGCTCAGCGCAGAGGCGCGCGGCCGCCGCGTAAATGTCGTAGGCCATCTCGAGAGAACGCGCGATGGTGGGTGCGGACATGGGAACTATCAGGGCATCCTGAATCTCCACCTGCCCGCCCGCATGCATCCCACCGCTGAAGAGATTGATGGTCAGCCGGGGCAGAGTCGATGGAGATGCGCCAAGGAGGTCCGCGAAGTAGCGCCACAAGGGCAGAGATCGTTCCACGGCCACCGCGCGCGCAAACGCGAGTGAGACACCGAGGACGGCATTGGCGCCGAGACGCGACTTTTGCGGCGTTCCGTCGCGCGCGATCAACGCGCGGTCGAGATCGGCTTGAGTGGGCCAGTTTCGGCCATGCAAAAACGTGTTGATCTCGCGATTGACGTTGGCGATCGCCCGGAGGCAGCCGTATCCGCCGTATCTTCGAGGATCGTGGTCACGAAGTTCATGCGCCTCGGCACTGCCGGTCGAGGC
Source organism: Terriglobia bacterium (assembly GCA_963747535.1). Taxonomy (GTDB): domain Bacteria; phylum Acidobacteriota; class Terriglobia; order Bryobacterales; family Bryobacteraceae; genus CAVVFX01. The sequence goes on along the minus strand of CAVVFX010000017.1, from coordinate 130,295 downwards.
TCCGGACGGAACCGAAGCCACGCCCGTCGCGCCCCTTGCCAGCGTACAACGGGCTTCCACTGTCGGACGGCCGCGGCAGTCCAGAATTTCGCGGGCAACAACACTTTCGATTACCGGCAAGCCAGCTCCTTTTGAAACGCGTCGATCATGGATGGAATGTCTGATGGGACTCTTGGCATCATGGCCAGCACTGCGGCGGCTTGACGCGATCTTTCCTCGGGACCAAGATACTCCAGTGGCGAACGGCCCCAAACCCGCGCCAGCAAACAGGCGATCGAATGCCGTACGCAGCGGGACTCGAACTGCCCGTATGGTGCAAACTGATAACTCTGCCAGAACGCCTTGGCGGCCTCGAGAAAGTCGGATCGGAGACGCGGCAGATGATGAGCTTTGGAAAGAAAGTGCGCCATGGCGAAGCCGATATCGAAAGCCGGATCGCCGAAATGCGCCACTTCATGATCCAGCAGGACCATCCGGTCCTGGTGAAGCAACACGTTTTTGGGACTGGAATCGCCATGCACGATCGAGACGTTCGTGGTGAGGGTGTCGTCGATCAGCGTGCGCAAGAACCCGGCGGCCTCGTGCGCGTCCGGCTGTTGTGCGGTGTAGCGGTAATAGGGCTCGATGCGCAGCGTTTCGAAGAAGGTCTTGTCCTGAAACAGCGGGCGAAGTTCCCCGGCGCGTGATGCGGAGTTGCGATGGATCGCCGCCAGCAACTCGCCGAACCGGCGAACATGCGTGAGATGCAGGTTCCCTTCGAGCAGCATGGTCTTCCAGTTGGAATGCGGCTGCGGGACGGCTTCCATGGCGATGAGATGTTCCTGCGCATCTTCGAAGAACAGCTCGGTGAACGCGTCCGCAGGGCCAAGCTGCCGGAACCAGCGGAGTGCCAAAGCCTCGCGATGAATGCGCTCGGGGCTGCTGAACCAATCCACGGCGACGCGCAGTTTGGGAAGCGATTGCTTCAGCACCATGGAGCGTGCGCCGTCGCGTTCCACCAGTACGGTGCGGCTGGAAACGCCACCTGCCAGGGTTTGGACGCGCGGCTGCTCGTCAACTCCGATGGCGCCGCGGTTCCGCAGGTAGGCGATCGCTTCTCCGGGCTTTTCAATATCGAGAATCTGGACCAAGCTTCGATTATCATCGAAGTTGACACGCCGACAGTTCATTCCGTTCGCCGCAGCAGCCTTCGCCGCTCCTGCGCAGCCGTCCCTGGCCATCACCATGGACGATGTGGCATGGAAAGCGATTCCAGCGCCCTATGCGGATAGCGCTTGTGAAAAGATTCTAGGCGCGCTGCGGCAACACGGAGAACTCAAGGCTGCCTTGTTCGCCGTGGGGCAGAACGTGGACAACGATCCGGGGCGGGCAATTCTCGATGCATGGAAACGGGACGGGCACATGCTCGGGAATCACACCTGGTCCCACAAGGGATTTGACTCGGTCGAGACTGCGTGGTTCGAGCAGGACATCGTCCGGAATGAGGCGTTCCTGAAGGCCTGGCCGAACTACCGCAAGTTCTTTCGCTTCCCCATGCTGAAAGAAGGAAAGACCGCGGAGAAGCGTGACGCCATGCGAGGCTTTCTCGCCGGGCACGGGTATCGCAACGGCCATGTGACGATCGATGCATCGGACTGGTATTACGACGCGCGCCTGCGTGCGCGATTGACTGCGGAACCTGGCTTCGACGTAAACCGGTATCGCGAACCGTATCTCCAACACCTGTGGGATCGTGCAACTTATTATGACAATCTCTCGCGAAAGGTGCTTGGGCGCAGCATCCCGCACACTGTCCTGGTGCATTACAACCTGATCAATTCGCTATTCCTGGAAAATGCGCTGACCATGTTCCAGACTCACGGATGGAGTCTGATTGCGGCGAAGCAAGCCTACAAAGATCCCATCTACAAACGCCAGCCCAAGACGGCTCCGGCGGGCGAGAGTCTGGTTTGGGCACTGGCAAAAGAGACTGGAAAATTCGATGCGATGCTGAGGTATCCCGGAGAGGATGATGTGTACGAAAAGCCGATCCTCGATCATCTGGGGCTGTAGCGCCGGAGGAGCGCGGCTCACTATCGAGTCGGCAAAACTAAGAGATCAGAATTGCAGATAGGTAACAGTTCAATCCCGGTTTATGCCTAACCGTAGGGCAGACCATCGCTTTTTGTGGTCTGCCGGCTGCGGAGCAGCCTCCGAACGCCGCAGTTTCTGGAGAGCCGGCTTTCATTTGCAGGCCGGGATGTGCTGAGCCGACTACCGCCGCGTGACGAAATCTATGCCCAAGCCTGGCCTGTCCGGTGTCACGTAGCAGGCGTCTTCCACGCGCAAGGGTTCGGTCAAATATCGATTCGCCGTTGATAGCACATTGGGATTGAACTCCAGCAGAATACAGTTTGGAGCCGCCGCTGCAAAATGGATCGCGGCGGCGATTTGCGGGCCCATCGCGATGCTCACGTGCGGCGCGACACTCAGACCGCGACGTTGGGCCTCGCGCGCGATGCGCAGTCCCTCGGTGATTCCCGTGCGGCCCAGGTCCGGCTGAACCATTCGCATGGCGCCGGCTTCGAAGAAGGGATCGAGTTCGAACAAGGTCCGGTAGCTCTCTCCAATGGCGATGGGTGTGCGCACGGCGCGGGCCAGATCTCCGTGCGCGCGGGCACTCTCGGGCTGCAACGGAGCTTCCAGCCATAAGGCGGATCGACCGGCAAGTTCAGCTTCGAACGCCGGGGCAGTCTCGGGCGTCAGGCGCCAGAGAGCGTCTACGGCTATCCTGCAACCGTATGACATCACCTCGTCGCAATTCCGCAACAACTGCGCAGTGTCCGCATGGTGAAAGATCTTCGTCTGCTGGAATCCTGCATCAACCCACGGACGAACGCCCTCGGGAGTCCCACCGGGCAAGCCGCTCAGATACGCCGCAACCCGGACGCCGTGTTCTCCGATTAACGACGCGACCGGCCTGCCCTGAATCTTGCCGGCGAGGTCCCACAGCGCGATATCGATGCCGGCTATCGCGTCCAACATGAATCCACCGGTCTGGCCGCGGACTCGCATGGTCGAGTACATCCGCCACCAGAACGATTCGATCTCCTCGATCGCGCCATCGAACTCGCTGCCCTCCAGCACGGGCGCAAGGATGTGATCGATGATGGCACAGGCAACTTCAGGAGCAACCGGCGCCTGCGCTTCTCCCCAGCCCGCCATGCCGGAATCGAGAATGACACGGACCAACGCGGTTTCAAATCGCGTCGAGTACAGAACCGGATAATTCTCCGCCCAGCGATACCTGGCCTGGCCAGCCTGGAGTTTCGATGGCGAGCCTGCAGTCCCGGTCACCGACGCGGTGTCGCGCTCCGCGTGGAAGGGAATCGCCGCGATTTTCATGATCTTCATCGCAGGACGGCCGCGGGGATTCGCGCAATCCGGTTGCGTAGAAACGCGAGTTCCCCGAGCGCCTCGCCGTCGAGAGCTGAAGTCGGATGCCGCACACAGGCTGATCGGATGATACCTGCCGCTTGCAGATTCTGCTTCATGGCTGAAACCCCAAGTCCAGGTTGCAACTCGAAGCGGATGAGCGGCAGCATTTGGGTAAACACATCCCAGGCTTCCTCCGACTGTCCTTGATGCCAGCCATCCCAGACGCGCACAAACAGGCCGATCATGTCGCTGCCCGGCATGATCCCACGCGAACCGCGCGCCAGTTCTTCCAGGAAGAAATTGCCGTTCAAGCCACCGAACAGGACCAGTTTGTCGCCCGCCTCGCGCTTAACGACCGAGAACTTCGGGCTGGTCGGAGCAGCCTCCACCTTTACGTAGCGGACCCCGGGGATCTCGCGCGCCATCTTCGCCAGCAGCGAAGGCGGCATAGCGACATTGGTTAGCGCAGGAGCGTCCTGGACCATCACGGGTATTTTCACGGCATTGGCGATCTCGCCGTAGTAACGGACCAGACCCTCGCCATCTGTTTTGAGATAGTATGGCGGCAGAACCATCAGGGCGTCCGCACCGAGATCTTCCGATTCCCTGCTCAGCTCGACGGCCACGGTGGTACCGGTGTGCCCGGAACTGACGACTAGCGGCACCTGGCCCTTCACTTCCTGGGCGATTAACTCGAGCAACTGGCGCCGCTCGACGCCCGACAGCGTGTATCCTTCGCTGGCGTTCCCGAAAAGGCCCAGGCCGTGCGCGCCCTGCTCCAGCAGGTGATGGATCAGCCGGCGCTGGCTTTCCAGATCGAGAGTGCCGTCATCATGGAAAGTCGTCAGCAAAATCGGGACTACGCCTTCGAGCTTTCTGTTGTTCATCATGTACCACTCTAACCTCAGCTCGCCCACAACACTGGCTGGCGAATGAAGTAGTTTCGGATTACCTCATCGACGTCTGAATCTGCCGGCAGCTTTTTCCACACTTCGATATAGTCCGTCCGGTTATAGGCTAGTCCCCCGAACAGCAGCGATTCCTGGCGCATGGGCCAATATTCGAAGTACATGACGTCCGGCGGTTTGGGCCAGGTCTTTTTGTCCTTGATGTAGGGATACATGTATTCGATAGCCTTGCGGACACCCCGTCCATCCGGAGTCGCAAAGTTCCAGACGTTATCGCCGGTTTCGGAGACGATCTGGCAAAGAGTCGACAAGGCTTCCAGGTTGAACAGGCAGTAGCCGTATGGCTTGGTTCGTGCCATTTCGCGGGGAAGGCTTCCGTCGGGTTCGATCTGGCCAGGGACGATGACGGTCTTGAACCGATCCCCGCTGTAGGCCAACAGCTTCTTGTCATCGGTTAGCTTGGCAAACGCCGCGACCTGCATGAGCCAGCAGGTCCCATGGTTGTTTTTGGCGTCGCGTTCCTCGATGCCATTCTTGCTGGTGGTCATCCAGTTGACATAGTCGGCGAACCACTTCTTGACCTTGGTGAAATCCCCCGGCGACAACGCGCCCGACGCCGCTACCACCGGAGCCGCGCGGGCCACTTCGACCAGGTGGATCGTGTCGATCACGCCCGTGCCCCGTCCCGTCGACTTGCCGTGGATCGCCTGCGCGTACTGCAAGTCTGGATTCATACGCGTGGCTTCGTCGACGAACCACGCGCGCAGATGTGCGGCTGCCTGTTCCGCATAACGGCGTTCCTGGCTGAGTTTCCAGGCCGCGGCCAGGCACGGCATCTGCACACTCAGCTTCAGCAGGAACTTTCGGTGCTCGACGAAATTGTCTGGATTGGTCATGCCGTCGCGCTGGATGTACGGGCCGTCCGGGTTCTTCGGATCCGGCCACCAATAGTCGCCTTCGGAGAAAAAATCGTGGATGCCACCGGCGCTGCGGGGACTGTGAGCCGCGGTCACGGTAACCGGCTTGTCCGCTAGGTACTTCTGTGCATCGCGCAACACGCGCGGCCGGTCGAAGGCTGCAACGTCGAATGCGGTGCTCCCTTTTGCAAGACCCGATAACGCTAAAGCGGTACAATTTTGAAGAAACGTTCTTCGCTTCACAGTTGCTCCTTGTTAGAGGGTATCGCAGGACAAAATCCATGTCTGACTCACTCGCTTTTTCCCGCCGCGCATTATTGAAAACTGCATCATCGTCTTTGCTTGCAGGCCCCGTGATTATGGGGCGCCTGGCTTCGTTTGCCCGCGGCGCAGCCACCGGCGACACTCCTCCGGTCTACTCCCAACGCCTGTTGCAGGGTTGGGAATACTATCACGGCAATCTGGGAGGCCCGTGGGAAGCGTTCCGGGGCAAGGCCGCCAGCGATAACGTGGCGTGGGACAAGATCGAGTCCATGCCGCATTGTTTTAACGCGCACAACGCGGTCGATCCGGATGAGGGCTACTACCAGGGCCCGGGCTGGTATCGCGTTACGCTGAAACCCAACAACCCCTATCCCAACGGACGCACGCTGCTGCATTTCGAAGGCGCGGGACAGAAGAGCAGGGTGTTCGTATTTCTGCAGCAGGTTGGCGAACATGTCGGCGGATACGACGAATGGACGGTCGATATCACCGATGCCGTCGCGCAGGAGATCAGGATCAATAAGGGGAATGTGCGGCTCGCCGTGTGGTGCGACAACTCGCGCGACCTGGAGATGATCCCGTCGAGCCTCAGCGACTTCAACCTTTACGGCGGCTTGTATCGCTACGTGAATCTGGTTTACGTTCCGGCGATTTCGCTCGAGCGCGTCCACATCGAGAGCCATGTAGAGCCCGGCGGCAAAGCGACAGCCGCGGTTCGTGTGCGGCTGTACAATCCGGCTGCGCTGACCGACGATTGCGAGCTTGCGATCGAGGTTCTGGATCCGCAAGGCAAGCCGGTCCACACGTCGACCAGGCGTGGGGCGCCGGCCAAGGGCGAGAACCAGGTCGCCGCGTTCGCGATCGAGAAACCCGTACTGTGGTCTCCGACCACGCCTTCGCTCTACCACTGCAACGTCACGTTGAAAAGCGCGCAGGGCGAGACGCATTCGAGCGAGCGCTTCGGACTCCGCTACGTCGAATGGGTCGAGCACGGACCGTTCAAACTGAACGGCGAGCGACTGCTCCTGCGCGGCACGCACCGCCATGAAGATCACGCCGGACTCGCAGCGGCCATGACCGAAGACCTGATCCGCCAGGAGATGCACATGATCAAGGACATGGGCGTCAACTTCATGCGCCTCGCGCATATCCAGCAATCGCCCATCGTGCTGGAGTTGTGCGACGAACTGGGATTCCTGATCTGGGAAGAGATTCCGTGGTGCCGCGGAGGTATTGGCGGAGAACGCTACCAGGAGCAGGCTCGCCGCATGCTGCACAATCTGATCGACGAACATTACAACCACCCGTCCATCATCCTGTGGGGGCTCGGCAACGAAAATGACTGGCCCGGCGATTTTCCGATTTTCGATAAGAATGGAAAAATCGATGATAAGGGGATCAATAAAGAGGGAATCAAGGCATTCTTCGCTGAGCTCAACGGGCTCGCGCACGAGCAGGACCCCTCGCGAAAGACGGTGATCCGCCGGTGCGATTTCGCCAAAGGCATCACGGACGTTTATTCGCCGTCGATCTGGGCCGGTTGGTATAGCGGCCTATACACCGAATACAAGAAATCGGTGGAAGACCAGATGAAGACGGTCAAGTATTTCTTCCACGCCGAGTGGGGCGGCGACAGTCATGCACGCCGGCATTCGGAGAACCCTGACGCGGGCCTCGCGAAAATCGCGACCGGGCAAGGGACCGATGAACGGGGACTCGCGTACCTATTGACCGGAGGACAGGCGCGCGCGTCGAAGGATGGCGACTGGTCCGAGACCTATATTTGCAACCTGTTCGACTGGCACCTCAAGGAACAGGAAACCATGCCGTACCTGACCGGCGCGGCGCAATGGATTTTTAAGGATTTCTCCACGCCCTTGCGGCCCGAGAATCCCGTTCCGCGCATGAACCAGAAGGGTGTGGTCGAGCGCGACCTGACGCCCAAGGAAAGCTATTACGTCTTTCAGTCTTACTGGGCCGAGAAGCCCATGGTGCGCGTCTACGGGCACACCTGGCCGATTCGTTGGGGCGCGGCGGACGAAGCCAAACTGGTGAAAGTGTACTCGAATTGTCCCGGCGCCGAGCTGTTCGTCAATGGCAAGAGTTGCGGTGTGAAGAAACGTGATAGCCAGGATTTTCCGGCGGCCGGACTGCGCTGGCCGGTGAAGTTCCGCGAGGGAGAGAACCACGTGCGCGTGATCGCGCGCAAGGGCAGCGTCGAGGTCACCGACGAAACTACGTTCCTCTATCAGACGGCCAAATGGGACCAAGGCGCGAAGCTCGATCTCCGCGAGATCCGCCGCAAAGATGGCGTGGTGACGGTGGAAGCGCGGTTGTTCGACGCGAAAGGAGTGCAGTGCCTGGACGCCAGGCAGCGCGTGCGCTTCGGCCTCGCGGGAGATGGTCTGCTGCTCGATAACCTGGGGACCTCGACCGGCTCGCGCGAAGTGGAACTCTACAACGGCCGCGCGATGATCTCGCTCAAGACCAATGGTGGTGTGTCGGAAGTGAGCGTGGCGTCGAAGGATGTGCCGACAGTAATGGTGAAGATCGCTTAGCGGCGTTGGTTCTTCGTTGTACTACTAATAGTCAGAATCGTCGCGGCCTGCGACGAATTTTGTGGAGTAGGCCTTTGGCCTGCCGTAGGGTAGACCATCGTTTTTCGTGGTCTGCCCGGCTGCGGAGCGGCCGTTTTTGCGGCTTGCCGCCATACGGAGTAGGCGCTTTCGCTTGCTCTCGCGCGCAAAGCTTCTGGATTCGTGGTGAATACCGGTCCGGCGCCCAGGCAAGGCGCCGGACCGAAAGCAGAGGTTTAGTGCTGTGCCTGGAGATCCTCGATAGAGGCGTTGAGCAGTCCCACCGCGTAAGCCGTGTTGTGAATGCCGCGGCTGCCGTCGTTGTTGACGAACTGCCAGTTATAGGCAGCTTGCAATTGGTGTTGATTCCAAGTGGCATCGATGGTCAGAGCCGTCTGCGGTTTGCCGTTGCTGCCAGGCAGCATGGTGGAGAGCTTGTCGAGCAGGCTCTGCACCTCGGTCTGCACGCCTTGGATCACGCCGTCGCCGTTGTAATCGAACAACGGGAAGTCGAATGTGGTGACGTCCGGGCCATGGCAGGTCTGGCACGCAGCCACCAGCATCTCCTTCTGTCCCGCTGGGTTGGTGTAGCTGGGCGTGAAGGTATGGTCTCCCACCTTGAGGAAGCCGGGATCGGTGGTCGCAACTTCCTGCATGTGGCAGGTCACGCAGCTGTTCGGAACCACGAACTGGTGGGCGGAGGTTGGAATGTTTTGCCCATACGTGTAGCCGTTGGTGCCCATCAGCATGTCGCCTTGTGGGCCTTCGTGCGGGCCGTAGTGCGCGCTGCCGGGGGTGCTGTTGACATATGTCGAAGCATTGACACGAGCCTGGTGGCACTGCATGCAGAGGATGCCTTCGCCGGCGGTGACAGGGAAGCCCCGGCTATCGTTGCCCGTGAGAGGCACCACGGTGCCGTCGCCTAGCGTGACTGATGCCATGTTGCGGATCTGGTGGGTAGATCCCGCGGGGGTGTTCCCATGTGGCTCGTGGCAGGCGGCACAATCGACCGCGTGGTACGAGGTGTCGGTAATCGGGCTGATACCATTCATGCGTTGAATAAACCCGGTGCCCGTATGGCAGCCCACGCAAGTGGCATTGCCGGCCGGATCAGTGGTGGTGACGGCATGCATCGAGTTCTCCCACGCCGTCCCCTTGTAATGGTGAGTGGGGTCATCGTGACACTGGTTGCACTGGCCGGTGTTCTGCGGAATCGAGATGGCGCTCGTGTCGCCGCCACTGCCCGTGTGTGCGCTTCCGGGACCATGGCAGTTCTCGCACTGGATGTTGGCCACATTCTGCAAAGCAACCGGGACTTTGTTCCAGTTGCCGGGCTGCAATGTGGTCGGAAAGGTCCATTTCAACGATGCCATCAGATTGCTGAAGCCGCCGTTATTCGCGCTGTTGTTCGCATCGTAGCCGACGGTATGGCAGGGCAGGCAGCTAGCGCCCGTAGTGCCGCTGCCGCCGTTGATGCCGGCAGTGAAAATCTGGGAGTGCAGCGTTGTCGACCATGGGGCCACCATATGTTCCGCCGGGCCGGTATTGTGGCACTGCGCGCAAGTGGTGATGCCCATGTAGGTGGCGGCCGTGTATGTCTGAGCGACCGTGACGGGACCGCTGTTGCCGGCCGTCACCGCGGCGCTCACGATGTAGGTGCCGGCCACATCCGGACGCAGAAGCTTGCGGTCGGCGACCTGGTAGACGAGCCGGTCCGCAGGCTCGTACACAGGCACGTTCGACGTCACTGGGCTGGCAACCAACTGCGCGTTGGACCCAGCCGGTTTGACAACCAGCGTCCAGGTGACGCCGCTGAGTTGATTGGCCGGGATCGTCGCATCGACCTCGACTTCCATATACAGTGGTTCGCCGAGAGCCACGGTGGTCAAGCCGCCTGATACCTGAACGGTGGAAGGAAGGCCGTATAGCGCAAGGTCACCGGTCGTCAACGGCCGAAGGGCGAGAACCGGCGCCTGCAGAGTTTGAGCGTTCAATGTGGCAGAAACGGCCACAGCCGCCAGCGCTGCTGTCAAGAGACCAGCTAGCGCTGTCGGACGTTTTGTGAGTCCCATTATTATTTTTTTCAGACCCCTTACATTTCATTTCCAAAAGGCATATTCAGACCTTAGTATATGTAAAGGTGTTGTGTTTTACTAGGGGATTCCCCTGAAAAAAGCCTACAGTGTTGAATTTTTCCACACCTCCTTCGTCTTCTCGCGCAGCGAGCTTGAGCCCAAGGCACGCGTGAGGCGCCGGCGAATAACTCATCAGAAAAGGCATTCAAATTGCACTGATTTATTGGCCTCTTTCGTGAACGGCACCGCCGGAGATCGCTTTATGCCCACAACTTTCCTTGCATGACTACGTCCACGCATGCGATCTTCACACGGACTCCAGAACCTCGCCCTCCACACGTCGTTCGCTCCCCGGCGCAAGTGCGTTTACCTATCGAGGGTGCAATCCGGTTTCGAAGCCCTGTCCTTCGAGGTGCGTTGTCAGATCGGGTAGCCTTGCCGCGATTCCGACGATGTCAGCATCCAGAGTGTGGACCGGCTCGACGTAGCAATTGACGCCCGAACCGCCAAATCAGACAATAGGGCCCGAACGATTCGCCAGCTCAAGTACCTTCCGTGAGCGGCGTTTCACGAGATCAATCGTCCAGTCTGGCCTCTGCATGGATACCACAGCCGAGCTTTCTCCGAGTACCGCGTCACTCGCCCACTCCTCTTCAGCACCGAGACAAACATTCCGATAACGCCGTTTTCACAAGCCTCCTCTTCCGGGATGGCGATCACCGGCGAAGCCACTTCAGCGACCATGAAGCTCGGTGCGTCGTCAATGCTGCAGCAACTGCCGTTCTTTGACTCTGGTGGAGCGATTCATCCGCAGAAGTCGAGCCGTAGCCCGGCCTCTGGCGGTGAGGCAGACGATGCCTCCATCGCGGACCTGATAGTGGTCCTCCCATCGGTCAACGCGGGGATGGAACAGAGGCGTCAGTTCTCCGGTTTCAGGATCTATCGAAGCAATATCGCTGCCCTTATACCGGTTACAGAGGCTGCAGCATAAGGCGAGATTCTCCGCGACTGTCTGCCCGCCGTGCTTCACTGCAATCACGTGATCAATCTCGTGTTCTGTCAGCGTCAATCGTTCTGAAATGCGACAGTACTCGCACAATCCGGCAGCGCGCGATCGGACAAGCTCGCGAAGTGCGAGATCGATATCAGACATCGCCCGCGGAGCGATCGAGCTTCCGGTGCGCGGCTGCCTTTGCCATCCGAACAAGGTGTTCGAGATACTCGTATCGTTCCCATTCTTCTTCGTCGAGAGGCGTCATTTCACCGGAGCGGTTTTTCTCGATCATCTCAGCTACCCGAGCCGACAGGCGCGGAGACGGGCGCAGGTTCAGGATCTCTTCGGGCGTGGGCAGCGCGGCGAGCAACTCAAGAACATCAGCGGCCCCCTCAAACCCTGACTGGCTACCGGCATTGAGTTCCCGAAGACCGAGTTCCAGGATCCGCGGGAGCTGTTGCCGCTGCGCCCGGATCCGCGACGCCAAATCGTCCGGAAGGCTTAGAGTAATCGACGCCATCTGTCGGAATTATAACAACTTTCCCCTGCTGAATTCGTCGGATGCTGATCGGGACCGGGCCGACACAGGTCAGAGTTACGGACTACGCGTCCGCGTGGATCGGTAACGCTGGGCGTCAGGGAGGATCTGTCGGTCCATCTGCCACATGTCAGCAACGCGCGTTACGTCAGGGACGATAGCAGGCTTGCTAAAATCCATCCAGGCATGCCTCTGATTATTTACTTCGTTGACGCGGGATTGACCCAAGGAACTGGCCCGGCCGGAGCGTCCCGTCGCAGCGATGTTTGACTTCATCAACACGTGTGCAAACTACGTCGATGACGAGGTGATCCTCACCACTCTTACGCAGTTGGAAACATATTGCCCACATCCATACGTTTGGCATTCACCCGACGCGGAGCGGCTAGCCCGAGTGCTGATTCAGCAAAGGCGTCGAAACGGTACGACGGACTACGCCACCCGCGAGCAATTTGCGCAGTCTTTGCGAGAGAGACCAGGTGAGTCAATTGAGGTCCTTCTGGACCGCGCCGGCGGTAGCGAACTGAACGCGTACTCAACAGACGCGGACGAACGTTTTCGATTCGCGATTCGACGAGTCTTCAGTCTCATAGGATGGGACATAGAGTGGTCCCCCCCTGATCCTGTTCTTGAGCCGCCAGTTTGCGTTTGCTGACAGCCGTCACATATTTGTAAGCTTCAATTACGATCTCGTGCTGGAGCGTGGTATTCAGCGTGTGGCCGAAGGCAGGCTCGACTTCGCCCGGACATTTGGGTTCCCAATAAAGTGGCAGGCTACCGGTGACCCGCCATCGACGAACGGGAGGCTTGGCGGAGTGCCGGTTCTTGCGCTTAGCGACCTAGGCCTTGACACCCGTTTTTCCGTTCTCAAGCCACACGGGTCCTTGAACTGGCTGGCACCCAGGGACGACCATTACGACGAGTCGGCGGCCGACGACCGGAGACGTGGGAAATCGGTCATCATCACGCTTGGCGAAAATGGCGTGTTGCGTTATCCTCTCTATTACCCTGGGGGCTCCGGAGTCCTGTACGGACGTTAGGAGGTTCAGCTTCCGAGCGAACTCTCCATGGGGGTCATCGGAGCGACCATGGCGGCAGAGCCCGTGATTGTGACTCCGCGCAGCGCCAAGAGGCCAGACCGCCAGTTTCTACGAGACATAAAGGAGCAAGAGGAGATCGCAATCCTAAAGGCGGACGAAGTTTACGTCCTGGGCTGGAGCACCCGCGGACCGACACCGATCAGGAATGCACGATCCTCTCCATGGTCGGAAAGCGAACTAAGCCATTTCAGCGCGTGACCGCCGTCAATTCTCACGTTGGCGTAGACTACTATGCTCGGGTGCAGGACATCTTTGGGGTAGAGCGCGGCAAAATGGCGGTGCACAACGAGGGATTTCGCAAGTTCGCGTCGAATGCATAGCGCCGCTTGCTCGCCCTCACATTCCTCCACAGACCAAGATCGACTTCACATTCGAACAAAACATTAGTTGGAAACATAACGCAGTGTTCACGTACCAGTGCATGACCCCAATGGGCCGTGGGCATCGTAAGATAATGGAGCGAGGAGAGCGATGAAGAAGCCGGCGATCTTACGGATGGTCGCAGCGGTGGTAGTTCCGGGCTTGTCCTTTTCCCAAGCGCAGGCTCCCAAGCCCCCGGAGACAAATTTCGTCGTCCTCAGGTCAGATGTGTACACCACTGAGACGAAACGCGAGTGCCCCAGCAGCGACGGTTTTTTCAAGGGCTTGTGCGAAGGCATGAAAGATAAACCGGTCAGCCGAACTTCTGACCAGGCCGTGGTAGTCGACGCGGGGCAGGTGCATGGCTATCTGCTGGAATGCCGGGAGAACACGCTACCGTTATGCGAGCCCTTAACGGCGGGCGAGAGGTTGCAGGGGCACCTTAAGGGCGGCAGGCTAGTACTTAAAGTCAACGGCAAGAACAGGACCTACCGAATCCTCAAGTCGGTATATGACCCTGCCGCGGAGAAGAAGCAGAGCGAGGGCGCCGGTGTCGTGAGGATGCCGTAGGTCATGCGGCTGTGTTCATCTCGGTCTACTCTTCCAGTGCCAGCAGCCCGTCCTGTTCGCGCATCAAACCACGCAACTACTGCCGGACGGTACTCGACTGCGGCGCCGCGACGGGTGATAACCCAAGACCGTTCGAAAGGACTATGCTCCCGATCAAAGTGCCAGTGCATGAGGATTGGCAACTCGTACAAACGACTCCCAAGCCCGCCTCGCGTGGGTTTACCAGTTTACCCGAGGTTAGTCGTCCAGCGATGATCGCAGAACGGCTGTGGTGAAGGCAACTTGGCCGGGAAACGCCTCAAGGGAAACTTAATACCTGAACTGCTCGCGACTCTTGCGCGACATCCCCTTCCCACCAGCCAACTCCCGCAAAGTCTTAGTTACCGGAATGTGCGTGTTCCTGGTGGATTGTCGCCCACTCGGAGAAAGGTCCATCCGAATTACTCCTGCAAAGCCCCCATCACGCCAACCTGATGAAAAACGCGCGATGCCGTTCACTTTACCGGCCAAGGATAAATCCGGCTCGCGGATTGTCGACCGCTCGGAAAGTCGACCTAAATCCGCGTACGGCAACTGATTCCCTTTTATCCGCAGCCTCTTGACCATTGACGCCTCATACAACTTTATTTCACCCAGCATTTTCAATAACCTGTAATCCACCCGCCCCTATCTCCCATCCCTCGCATTTCTACAATCAAATCAGAAAGACGCGAAATGCCAGCACTCACCATCACCACGGGTTACGGCCTCACTCCTGTTCAGGAAAACGTGATAGCCGCCATTATGGGTGGAGCAACCATGAAGGCGGCCGCAGCCGCCACCTCCATCCACCGCAATACCATCTCTTATTGGCGCCAAACCTCGGCCGCCTTCCGCGACACCTTGGGCCAGGCGCAATATGACAAGGCTATCTTTGTCCGAGAAGAGGCCGAGAACCATGTCACCGAGGCGTTTGCCGCCATCCACACCATCCTCACCAAACCCGACGCCTCCGACAGCGCCCGCCTGAACGCCGCCAGGTTCATCATCGAAAAGGCATCCACTCCTCCTCCGCCCAAATCCGAAGTGATCTACCAGGTTCAGAATATTCCCGCGAATAGGCTGCCCGATGCCGCCGCTCCTCAACCCGCCCAGCCGGAAATCGCGCACAGTCCTGCACAAATTGGCTTCGAATCGCAATCCGCGGCTGCACCTCCTCAGCCCCAAAAACCGGAGAGCATGCACAGTCCTGCACAAAGCGACCCTCCCCAACCCGTCCGTTCTACCGCCAAAGTCGGTCGCAACGAACCTTGCCCTTGTGGCAGTCATCTGAAATTCAAGCGATGCTGCCTCGGAAAGCCCCAACTTACGATGGCCGCATAAGTCGCCTCCCGAACAGCCCGCCGGCCAGTTCGTTTTTTCATGCGGCCGCATTACCGCCGGTTGATGAACCACATCACGACCGACAGCACGGCGCTCAACAGCAGACATGTCACGATAGGGAAATAGAAACTGCCGTTTCGGCCGCGGTAGTAAATGTCGCCGGGCAGATGGCCAGGTTTTATCGGCAACCGGCTGCCAAACGTAACGATCACGCCGAGCACGATCAACACTGCTCCAGCCGTGATCAACATTCGACCGAGTCCCATGATCCTATTTAACTAAAAAAGTACAGACTGAAGCGGTAGTTGTACCCGGATTTTCTTATTCGCGTTCATTCGTGTTCATTCGTGGCTAAGGGACGACGCAACAATAGATTCACATCGGGGCAATCGTATAATTCCATGCGGGCAGAGTCGAATGTCGTTTGAGGGAAAGACGGCGGACCTGCTCTGGAGCGGGTGAGGTACCGGTTGGATAGTGCCGACGGTCGAGGTAGGCCGAGACAGTGAGACCGGTTCCGGTACAGGTGTTGCGGATGAAGTTGAGGATTTTGGGGTAATTGTCAAGAGGCTCGGCGGCCCAGTTTTTGGAGATTTCGGAGAATAGGCGGTGCTCGATGGGATTCCATTTGGAAGCGCCGGTGGGGTAATGAGCAACGGTTACTGTGAGCCCAAAGCTGTTGCAGATTTGGCTTTGAAGTTCGGTTTTCCAGGCGCGGGTGCGGCAACTGTTGCTGCCGCCGGTGTCGGCTAGGATGAGCAACTGCCGGCAGCGATGGTAGCGATTAGCGCCGTCGCGCTTCCACCAACCGGCGATGGAGTGGGCGGCAAAGGCTGCCGTGTCATGTGAGACGCCTATGAAGACCGAGCCTCGGTTGGCGAGCAGGTCATAGATACCGTAAGGGATTGCGACGCCGATGGCATCGGAACGGAAGTCATGATCATTGACGCGCACGGGCATGCGATCCCACTTCACGCCATTGTTCTTGAAGTTTCCGACGAGTTCTCGTTTTTTGGTATCGACGCTGATGATGGGAATCCCCTGGCGTTCACAGCGAGTGCGTAATGACGAGATATAACGGAACTGTTTGTCGCGATCCGGGCTAGAGTCGGTGGCAATGGTTTTGCGATTCACGCGGAGAGAAAAATCCATATCGTGAAGCAGCCGCGCCACGGTATTGGCTGAGATCTCGATATCGAGTTGCTGCAGCAGTTCGGCGATTCCGGCAGGTGTTTTGTGAGTCCATCGAATGCCGGTGATGGGATCGCCGGCGGTGTCGTGCTCCAGCAGGATTTCGATGGCTGCGATTACTTCGGGCGTTTTTTTTCCACCGATTTGCGTCCGGCGCCGGACTGTCGGATGCGGCCGACCTCGACATCCTGATCCAGCAACTGGCGGCGGCCGCGGGCGATGGTGTGCGGATCGAGGCCAAGAAATCCGGCCAGCACGCTGTCGCCGCCGTGGCCGAGTTTCATGGATTCCAGACCGGCGTACAAGCGGCGCTGCTGCTCGTCCAGCAGACTGTAGAACAAGATGATGGCAGCTTTCATCTCATCGGGAGACACTTCCAGACGAGTGGCATCGACAATCGTGGGAACTGATTGGTTACTACGACGTGTCAGACGTTGTCGCTGACGGATGGCTGGATCGATAGCGGTATAGAGGAACAAGCCGGAGATCACTTCCCGGGAGATCCTCTTCTGCTGGACAAGGTGGCGTAAGACATCCTGCGCTCCTACGTGTAGGATCGCAGACAGTTCTTCGGCAAAATATCCCGCGACTGAACTACGGATGAACGCCTCGGCGGTGGCCAGCAGAGTACCGTAGCGGGAGAACCAGGCGGGCGCGCAGGACCACAGACCATCGGCCCCGAAACGGGCAATCTCGCGAAGAGTGTAAAAACGGCCGCCATGAGAGTAGCTGGTCAGGTAGTCGAGTTCTTTGAGCTTTCGGAAAACGGTGAGGTCTACGTCCGTGCCAAGGGCGCGTTTCAGGTCGGGAAGAGTTGCGATTTTGTCGTGGAGTAGCAGCTTTCGCAAGGAATCAGGAGAGAAGGCGAGAGGTCTCATAATGTTATAGTTGCGACTAAAACAACAGAATAATCGCAACTATAACATAACTAGCGGTCGATGGGAGCAGCGCACGGATAGGCTCCAACTGCCTATCCAAATTGGGGAAATCGACTACCGTGAGGAGAATGAACTAAAATTGGCAGCGGTGGATAATGTAGCTATCACGCCTACTGGTGAGTGGTTATTTCTGCGTGGACCCTAAGTGTTTTAAGGTTACACAGCATACGTCCGGCCGCGGTGTAGCCCCAACAGGATCTGTACCAGGCGGTGCGCGATCAACTCGTGCAGCGTGAGAAGCTCTTTATTGGCCTGGAAGATAGCTTCCGCATCATGCGTGTCTTTGACGCCTCCGCCGGCCTTTAGAGCTTCCGTCGCTTCCTTGATAATCGGATCCTCCAGCGCCTCGCCAGCCATCTCCCAGAGTGTGATGAAGCGATCCACCGCGGTCGGGAAACTCACCGAGAAGACGCCATGATTGCTGGTGGTGCGCGGCGGTTTGTAGTCCAGATTGAAGGGGCCGTTGTAGCCATGGCTGCGGAGCAGCATCAGGACGGCCAGCCAGTCGAAGGGATTCACCAGGCCAACCGCGATATCGACGTCGTGCTTCAAGCGATACCCGTCGTTGATATCGAAATGCCAGAGCTTGCCGGCGACAATGGCACGCGCCAGGGCAGCGCGCGGCGCACCGCCCCACATGAGTTCGTGCAGATACTCGGGATTCAGGCCCACCATCTCGGGATGGGTCAGCAAGCCTGAACTGATAAAGCCCAACATCGCGTCGCTGGTAGGCAATATGATCTCTGCTTGCGGCTCGAATGGCTTGGCCTCCAGACAATGCTTGAGCGTCGGACGCTGCAGCTTCTTCGCGGCCTTGATATCGTGTTCGCACGCGGCGTTCAGTGCGTCGGCATACCAGCGCAGCATCTGCGTCTCTTCCACCGCGCCCTGTGTATACCAGCCGAGCGATCCCGGCCAATAGACGGCATGGGTGGCGCCGAGACGATGTCCGATATCCACCGTATTGGACACGCGGAACTTTGCATACTCGCGCACTTCGGGGGCTTCCGCTGCCGGGCTGGCCGCCCATACGGCGTGATGGAAGGTCTCCGTGGTCACCATGGAGCACTTCAACCCATGCTCTTTCAGGCTGCTCTGGATGCGAGCGACTATCTCCCATTGCTGATCTTTGGCAAGCGCTTCAGTCGGGATCACGTCCGTGTCGTGGGTGCACCAGTAGCCGATGCCGATCTTGCCGTATTCGCGGATCACCTCCTCGAATGGCACAGCCGCGCGTGTCGGCGCGTGAAAGAGCGCATGGCCCTGGTAGGATCCTGCCCATTGTGGCCCGGTGATGTAGTATTTCCGGCGCTGCTCCGGAGTGTAGAAGCCTCCGCAGGCCTTGATCAGCCGGTCGACAAGGGCCTGTTGTTGATTAGCGGGAACGGGTTTCATAGTCTCGGGATATTATCCCCCATACGCCGCCCCGCACGAGGTGTGTAGAGCCCGGCCACAGTGTATTCTGAGTACAGGATGAATGAAAACGAAACTCCTGTCGCCCAAAACGACGTTCCGGAGACCCAGAATCCGGCGGCCGAGCAGGTTCCTATTCCTCCCGCATCGTTCGAATATCTGGTGGCCACGTTCCGCTTTCAAATCGAGATGCAACTCGGATTGCTTCATTTCGGCGAGGAAAAAGACCGGCCCGAGCCCAATCTCGATCTCGCCAGGCACTTCATCGACATGCTCGCCATGCTGCAGCAGAAGACCCGAGGCAATCTCTCGATCGAAGAGCAGCGGCTGCTGGATAATTCCATCACCGAACTGCGCTTCCGCTTCGTGCAAACTGCCGGTAAGTCAGCCAAAGCATGAGCGGCGCGCCCGCGTTCAAGATCACTGTCCTGGGATCGGGGACCAGCGTGGGTATTCCGACCGTGGGCTGCCATTGCGCGGTCTGCAGTTCGGCCGATCCTCGCGATAAACGGCTGCGGCCTTCGATTCTGGTCGCCTACGAAGGACACAACGTTGTGATCGATACGACGCCGGACTTCCGCACCCAGATTCTGCGGGCACAGGTCGACCACCTGGACGCGGTGGTCTACACCCATGCCCACGCGGACCACATCATGGGCCTCGACGATGTCAGGCCATTCAATTTTCGTCAGAGCCGGCACATCCCGATTTTCGCGGCAGGCGATACGCTGGAGGTAATTCGCAGGGCATTTTCCTATGTCTTTGACGAGACCCCGCGTAACACCTACGTCCCGAAGCTCGAGTTGCACGAACTCGATGGCTCGCCGTTCGATGTTCACGGCGTCCAGTTCATACCGGTCCCCATAAAGCACGGGAACGCCGGCATCTTCGGATTTCGTTTCGGCAACGCCGCCTACCTGACCGATCACAGCGGCATTCCGCCCAGCTCTATGGAGATGTTGCATGGGCTCGATGTGCTGTTCCTCGATGCGCTTCGACATAAGCCGCACCCGACCCATTCGACCGTCCAGCAGTCCATCGAAACAGCCTCGGCATTGCAGCCGCGCCGGGCGTTCTTCACCCACATTTGCCACGATCTGCCCCACGTCAAGACCGAACTCGCCCTGCCACCCAACGTTTTTCTCGCCTATGACGGGCTGGAGATCGAGGTGCCTGCAACATGAGCGCCTGTCCAGTCCCCGTACGACAGACGATCGTTTTTGGTCGTCTGTCGGCCGGCGACAGCCGGCGACTAAAGTCCGTCCCACAAGGACAACGAGGGGTGACGGCACGATGAGCGGCAACGTGCGCATCTTTCGCAGCCTGGATGAAGTGCCGCGCGATTTCGGGCCCTGCGCCACCACCATCGGCAACTTCGACGGCGTGCATGTGGGACATCAGGCGCTGATGAGGCGCATCTCCTCCATGTCGCCCGAGCGCGGCTGGAAAGCCGCCGTCCTGACGTTCAACCCGCACCCCGCCAGGATCGTCGCGCCGGATCGGGCGCCCAAAATGATCATGACTCTCGACCAGCGCGCGAAGGTGATGGGTGATCTGGGCATTGAGGAAGTCTTGATACTGCCGTTTACCATCGAAGTCTCGCGCTGGACGCCGGAACAGTTCGTGAAAACGGTGCTGGTGGACGCGATGCAAGTGCGGGCGGTACTGGTGGGAGAAGATTTCCGCTTCGGCCACAAACAGGCCGGCGATACCAACCTGCTGGCGGAACTGGGCGCGAAATACGGCTTTGAAGTCGATCTGATCACGCCGGTCAACGTTCGGGGTGAGCGCGTCAGCAGCAGCCTGGTACGGCAGATGAGCCTGGCAGGCAAGGTCAGTCGCGCCTGCCGGCTGCTCGGCCGCCCGTTTGCGCTGGAAGGGACGGTCATTAAGGGCCACGGAGTGGGATCGAAGCAGACCGTTCCCACCCTGAACCTGCAGCCTTCTACGGAGGTCTGGCCGGCCGATGGCGTATACGTTACGCGCACCTATGATCTTGATTCCAGCCGCGAATGGCGCTCCATCAGCAACATCGGAAATCGTCCGACCTTCGACGGCCATTCGACCAGCATCGAAACATTCCTCCTTGACCCTCTCACAGACCCAGATCCGGCGCATATCCGGGTACAGTTTCTGTGGCGCGTGCGGGACGAACGCAAGTTTCCCGCGGCCGCGGATCTGAAGGCGCAGATCCTGCGCGATGTCGCCGTGGCACAAAAGTATTTTCGGCGGGTCGCGGAGAAGGGTAAAATGGCGAATTGAACAACAAACCGGAAAATACCGAGCAAGCGGCGCCGGAGCCCGTCGAGCAGGTATCCGTCGTGATCGTCTCCTGCAATCGCGTCGACCGGTTGCGCGCGAGTCTCTCGGCTCTCAACGCCGCGGTCGAGAATCCGGTGAGGAAGATCATTGTCGTCGACAATGGCTCGCGGGACGGCAGCGCGTCGCTCGACTCGGAATTCCCCGCCGCCCAGTTCATCCGGCTGCCGCAGAACTTCGGGCTCACCAAGGCGCTGAACATCGGCATCCGCGCGAGGGATGACGCTTACGTGCTGTTCCTGCATGAAGATGTCGAGATTCACCCGGAGACCGTCGAACGGCTGCGCGCGGTACTGGCGCAGCATAACGAGACCGGAGCAGCGTGCCCGTTGTTGCTCGATGAGGCGGGCCACCCCGCTCCGCAGGTGCGCGATCTGCCGACGCCGGAAAATCCCGATCCACCCTTCCGGCCAGGCAGCCCCGGTGAAGTACCGGCAGTCAGCGGCGCGGCTATCATGGTCCGGCGCTTCCTGCTCAATGCACTGCGCAATGTCGACGAGCGCTACGGGAATTATGGTAGCGACATCGAGTTGAGCATGCAGGTTCGCCGGGCGAACAAAAAGATCGTGATCGTGGAAGGCGCGACGGCCGTTCACCTTCCCGAGAGCCAGGACGAGCGTGCGGAGTTTGCCGCGGACCGTCAGCTTGGCACGGCAACTTTCCTGGGAAAGTATTTCGGCTTGCCAGCCAAACTGAAGTATCGGTTAGGAGCGATCCTGCGGGCACTTCTCACATTCAAGCTCGTCCGGCTGCGATACTTGGTGTCGGGCCAGAAAATCGACGGTGCATAAAGGTAATCTGAAAGTATGAACCTGATGTGGTTGGTAGCGGCGTGGTCCAGCCTCTGCGCGGTTGCGACGGGCGGGCTGGTCTGGTTCATCATGCATTCCAGGATGGAGGTCCGGCTCGCGCGGCAGCGGGAAAAGCTGGCGGAGACACGTGCCTCGCTCGAAGCGCAAAAGCAAGGCATCCAGGGTGCGCTGCAAGGCGTGGAAGAAACCACCCGCCGCAAAGCGCTCGACGACTTCCTGGCGGATTTGCGGATTGAAGAGCGCCACTACGTCCGGGAGCAAAGGGTCTTGTTCGTCACCCGCAAGATGCTGGTCCGGCAGGAACGCATCTTCTTCCGCAATATTCCGCTTTCCAACTGGGTCGAGCAGGAGATTCCGATCTCGGAAGGCGCCGACCTCGACATGTTGGCCCGTTCACTATCGGTATTCTCGCCCGACCTTTTAATGGGGCCGGCGGAAGAGGATGGCCGTCAGCGGATGATCCGGTAGCCACGCACTTCAGATGCGCTGAAGTTTATGTGGTAGGGGCCTGTCTCAAGACTCGTACACCTTCGGGTCCGGCCACGTGAACCTCTGAGGTCAAGCCGATGAAGAAGCCGTGTTCCACCAGGCCGACCACATGATCGAGCTGACTCGCCAACGACCCCACTGAGACGCCCGGCGCGAACGAGCAGTCGAGGATGTAGTTGCCGCCATCGCTGCGGTAGGGTTGGCCATCAGGATTCAGCCGCAGCACTGGCTTCATTCCCAGGTCCGCCAGGTGCCGCGCGGTGGTTTGCCATCCGAAAGGAACCACCTCCGCCGGCACGGGGTAGGTCATGCCGAGATGCTTCACCAGCTTGCTGTTGTGAATGACGATCAGCAGCCGTTTACTCGAAATCGCCACGATCTTTTCCCGCAGCAGCGCTCCGCCGTGTCCCTTGATCAGATCCAGATTGCCCTCCTCTACCTCATCCGCGCCATCGATCGTGATGTCGATGCGACGATCCTCAGACAAGGTAGCGAGCGGTATTCCCAACTCGCGTGCTTGAGCGGCAGTGCGCTCTGACGTGGGGATACCCGCGATGCGTAAGCCCTCGCGCACCCGCCTTCCGAGAGCGTTCACCGCGAACGCTGCGGTGGAGCCGGACCCGAGCCCCACGAGCATTCCGTCTGTAACCTGGGTGACCGCCGATTCAGCAGCAGCCATTTTCAATTGATCTTCGTCGCGGCTCATCAAACCATTCTCCCCTCGCGGTCTCCCAATTCGCACTCGCACGTATCGCACCAGTCTGCCTGCACACCGGCGGGTCCAAAATAGACCATCGGTCTGACGATAGATCGACACTTGCCGGCGTCCTCGTCCTGTCTCCCGCCGCCCATGGCCGTCGAATCACTAAGTGAATGAGGAACTTGGATTTGGCGCGTGAATTGCGTTGCATAAGGCATGCAAGAGAGATTGGAAGTCGAACTGATCACCCACGGTAAGCGGGGAGACCGGGCAGCTTTAGCCGAGCTGTTCGGCCGGTATTATCCATCTTCCCTACGTCTGGCTCGCGGTATTCTGCGCTCCGAGGAAGATTCGCAGGATGCGGTTCAGGTGGCGTATTCTTCGGCCTTCCAGCACCTGCACAGCTTTCGCGGAGATGCCTGTTTCAAAACCTGGATTACACGCATCGTGGTGAATTGTTGCCTGATGCAGCTTCGCGAACGCCGGCGTCACGTGGCGTGTGTGTACATGGATGATTTGCCCGGAGGCAGAGGAGCGGACATTCTCCATTCGCCGGAACCGACGCCCGAAAAGAACACCTGGCGCCGGGAGATCACTTCGGCCATCTCTTATGCAGTTTCGAGGCTTCCGAAGCCCCAGCGCGAGGTGTACAGTCTCTCCGCTTCAGGCTTACCTGTCAAGGAAATTGCCGCGATGCTGGGACTCACCCTGCCCGCCGCAAAGACCAGGCTGTTCCGCGCGCGAGCGGGCGTGCGCTTGCATCTCAAGCCTGTTTGGGCGGACCTCACCGTTGAGAAAGCTCCTTCGCCCAGATTGCACCGCGCCGCATAGCGCGCTGTCCGCCTTCTGACACTGCCCTGACGTTCGCCGTCGGTAGATCGACAGTTGGCCACAAACTGGTGGGCCTTCGGCCCCGCGATCAGCCTTCCAAAGTATTTCGCACGCTCGGCGATACTCTTCGCCTCAAATCCAAAGTCAGCGGGAAGTCAGGATTTTCTTCGACTACCGGCAACGGCATCGGGCCCGGCGTATGGCCGATGCTGAAGAACCGCGACGTTCGCCGGGATTCAGCTTCATTGGCGTTGACCGGGAAAGTATCGTAACTCCGTCCGCCAGGATGCGCCACGTGGTAGGTGCAGCCGCCCACCGAACGTCCGGTCCAGGTGTCCACGACGTCGAAGATCAGGGGCGTATGCACTGGAATGGTCGGATGCAGGCAGCTGGGAGGTTGCCAGGCGCGATACCGAACGCCTGCTACCCACTCGCCTTGCGTCCCGGTGAAATGCAGCGGCACACGGCGGCCGTTGCAGGCGATCACGTACCGATCATTGGTGAGTCCATTGACCTTCACCTGTACCCGCTCCACCGACGAGTCCACAAACCGCGTGGTCCCGCCTCCCGCCGGCTCTTCGCCCAGCACGTACCACGGCTCGGTGGCCTGGCGCAGTTCGAGCGTCATGCCGGCGTGAGTTACGCGCCCGAAGACCGGATAGCGGAATTCGAAGTGCGCCGCAAACCACCCGGCCTCAAACGCAAACCCGGCAGTATTGAGATCTTCGAGCACATCGCGGAAATCGCCGGCAATGAAGTGCGGCAGCATGAACAGGTCGTGGAGTTGCGTTCCCCAGGGCGTGGGCATGCGTTTGTACGGCTGTTTCCAGAACCACGCGATCAAGGCCCGCACCAGCAACTGCTGGGTGAGACTCATTCTGGAGTGGGGCGGCATCTCGAAGCCCCGCAGTTCCAGCAGTCCGAGGCGTCCGGTGGAGGAGTCCGGCGAGTACAGCTTATCGATACAGAACTCCGCCCGATGAGTGTTGCCGGTTCCGTCTACCAGGATATGCCGGAAAACCCGATCCACCAGCCAGGGAGGAACGCGCGCTTCGCCCATCCCGGGAATCTGACTGAAGGCGATCTCCAACTCGTACAGGCTATCCCGGCGGGTTTCGTCGACCCGCGGCGCCTGGCTGGTGGGCCCGATGAACAGCCCGGAGAACATATAGGATAGCGATGGATGGTTGAGCCAGTAGGCCAGCATGCTACGCAGCAGGTCAGGCCGTCGCAGGAACGGACTGTCTGCCGCGGTCGCAGCCCCCAGCACGAAATGGTTCCCGCCGCCGGTGCCGCTGTGCCGCCCGTCGAGCATGAACTTCTCGGTCCCGAGCCGGCACTGGTGAGCCTCCTCATAGACGGCGTTGGTGTGTTCGACCAGTTCGGCCCAGTTGTGCGCGGGATGAATGTTGACCTCGATCACGCCGGGATCGGGCGTAACCTTTATATTATTGATGCGCGGATCGTACGGCGGCGTGTATCCCTCGATGATGACCGGCATGCTGAGATGTTCGGCCGTATCTTCGATTGCCGTCAGAAGTTCGATATAGTCTTCGATCCGTTCCGCGGGGGGCATGAACACGTAGAGGCGTCCGCCCCTCGGCTCGATGCACAGGGCGGTTCTTACGATCCACGGGGCCGATTCTCCCATCTCCGGCTTACGGTTGCGCTTCGGATCCTGCTCGCGCTGCAACACCGGATCTTCGGGCGACATGCGCGGCGGCACGGGAAGAGGACCGCGCTTCACCATAGGATCCACCACGGCCGTCACCGGAATGTCGTCAGCCGCCACCCACGGGAGGCTGGGCAGCGGTAGCCGAAGGCCAACCGGAGAATCGCCCGGAACCAGGAACAGGTGCTGGCCGCGCAGCATCCACAGTCCGGTCTGCCACTCCGGACCGTTCTTGCCTTCCCCGCGTTGCAGAGGCAATACGAATCCTGTCGGTGTGTTGAGACCGCGGGCAAACACCTGACGCACCCGCTCACGCTCCCGCTCATCCTCCAGATGGTTGTCAAGAGGGTCGACGTTGACCGGCAGATTCCGTTCGCGCTGCAGGTAGTACATCGGATCTTCAAACGCCGCATTGACATAATCGGGTTCGACGCCGAGCCGCCGGGCTAGAGTCTCCGCGAAGCGCTGTCCATCCACCGCGCCAAACGCCGTGGCGGGACTGTCCTCACGTGCCAACAGGCTGGGATCACGCCACATCGGCTGTCCGTCCAGGCGCCAGTAGCAGGCCAGGGACCAGCGTGGCAGGGGCTCTCCCGGATACCATTTGCCTTGCCCGAAATGCAGCAGGGCGCCGTTGGCGAACCGCTGCCGGAGACGGTCGATCAGGCGTTCTGACAGCACGCGTTTGGTTTCACCCAGTGCGGCAGTATTCCATTCCGCGCCATCCATGTCGTCGACCGAGACAAATGTCGGTTCGCCACCCATGGTTAGACGAATATCGCCAATCTGTATCTGCCGGTCGACATGAACCCCAAGCTCTTCAATCCGCTTCCATTGCTCTTCGGTATACGGCAGGGTGACGCGCGGATCTTCGTGGATGCGAGTGACGCGCATCTCGTGGAAAAACTCCACTTTGCAGGGATCGACGCCACCCGTAACCGGCGCGGCCGAGGAAGGCTGCGGCGAAGCGGCCAGCGGTAAATGGCCCTCGCCGGCAAATAAACCGGAGGTCGGATCGAGCCCGATCCAGCCAGCGCCGGGAAGATAAACCTCAGTCCATGCGTGCAGGTCGGTGAAGTCGGATTCAGGACCGGCCGGACCGGTAAGGGGCTTAACGTCGGCTTTCAGTTGAATGAGGTACCCGGAGACGAAGCGTGCCGCAAGTCCCAGGTGCCGCATGATCTGGACCAGCAGCCACGCGCTATCACGGCATGACCCGCTCTGCAGCGTCAGGGTTTCTTCGGGAGTTTGAACGCCGGGCTCCAGGCGGATGACGTAGCGCGTCATGTTCAGGAGACGCATGTTCAGTTCAACCAGAAAATCGATCGTTCGCCGCTTGGTCAGGTCGATCGAATCCACCAGCGCCCGCAGTTGGGGACCCGCCGGTTCGGGAACGCGATAGGGCGTGAGTTCCTCGGCGAGCGCCGGCTCGTAGGTGAAGGGAAACTGCTCGGCATATGGCTCGAGGAAGAAGTCGAACGGATTGATCACCGTCATTTCCGCAACCAGATCGACTTCAACCTGAAAGTAGCGAACCGGGTCCGGAAAGACAACGCGCGCCAGATAGTTGCTTTGGGGGTCCTGCTGCCAGTTGATGAAGTAGCCGGAAGGTTCGATTTTCAGCGAGTAGGCAGTGATTGGCGTGCGGCAATGGGGCGCAGGGCGCAGTCGAACGACCTGTGGGGAGAGCTTCACCCGCCGGTCGTAACGGTAGGTGGTCTTATGATGGAGCGCGACGCGAATCGGCATAATCTTTTGGGGGTTCGGCGGCTCACTTGCGACGGGGGAGGCAGGCCCTTAGCCGAGGCCTTTATTATACAAGTGGGAGCAGGAGGTCCGTGGGGAGAGACGAACTTTTCAATTCGTGGAATCAGAAATCCGCAAAGCTGTAGACCGCAGTGCGACGGTGGTAGCCGACCAGTCGAGACAGGCCGGAAATAGTCCTTTTTTGCCCTACCGATGCCGGATTCTGCAGTAGGGGCTCTAGGAATGCGTAAAAAAACGTCCAAAAACGCATCTGAGGCAAAAAGACACGTACGATGTGTCACAGTCGCATTGACGCGGCTATGACAATTGGGATAAAGTAAGGAGTTGCTCGCAGGCCTGAGCGGCCCCGGACTCTTGGGAATACTTTATCTTTCGAGGTTAATGAATGGCCTTTTACAGACCGAAGTTTTTGGGAATCTATCTCGTCCTTATACTTCTTAGCTCCGTTCCTTCCTACTCACAGCAATCCGGATTCCAAATTTCTCTGATGTCTCCGGCCGCGGCCGGGGGCAGCTTACCTTCCATCGGTATCTCAGCCGACATTGTTGAAACGCGCGACGAAAGCTACCTCAAAGCCGTCGAGCGTATCGTGACTGAGAAAGACCATAAAACTTTTCAACCCAGCCCTTCTGATCTTTTGATTGAGCAAGCTGAGGAAAGATTCAAAGCCGGCCGCAAGCTCTATCGCGTGAAAGATTCCGACCGTGCCCGTATGGAGTTTGATGCCGCCGTTGATCTGATGATCCAGGCTTCAGCAGGGCCGACCAATCGCACCCTCTATGAAAACAAGCTGGACGAGTTGGTCGATTCAATCCACCATCTGGACCTTGCAGGACTGGGAGCGGAAGCCCCCACTGAAGAATCCCAGGCCCAGTTTGACAAGGCCCCGCTCGAAGACATTCTTCAAACGACTTTCCCGGTCGACCCGCGGCTCAAATCCAAAGTCTCTGACGAGTTGCATGCCACCACTTCGGCGTTGCCTCTGGTCATGAATGATGCCGTGCTAAGCTACATCAATTACTTCAGCACCCGCGGTCGTGCCACCATCATTGCGGGCTTCCAGCGGGCCGGTAAATACAAGCCGATGATCCAGAGAGTGCTGGCTGAAGAGGGTGTTCCCCAGGAGTTGATCTATGTGGCGCAAGCCGAATCCGGCTTCCTGCCGCGGGCGGTATCCTACGCAGCCGCCGGCGGGATGTGGCAGTTCATTCAATCACGCGGGAACCAGTACGGCTTGTTCCAGACACCTTATTCAGACGATCGCTACGATCCTGAAAAGGCCACCCGCGCCGCCGCCCGCCATCTGAAGGACCTATACGCCGAATTCGGCGATTGGTATCTCGCGATCGGCGCTTACAACTGCGGGCCGGGCGGGATCGAGCACGCGATCGAGCGTACCGGTTATGCCGACTTTTGGGAACTTCGCTCGCGTGGCGCACTCCCGGCGGAAACCACCAACTACGTCCCGATCATCCTGGCCATGACTATCATGGGAAAGAACGCCAAGGAATATGGATTGGATGATGTTAGCCCGGAAGCTCCCGTCGAATACGAAACGGTCGAGATGAGCGCCGCAACCAACCTGGCGCTGGTGGGAGATCTCACCGATTCCCCCATCTCTTATCTCATCGAGTTGAATCCGGCACTGCTTAGGAGTGTGGCTCCCGCGGGTTATAGCCTGCACGTTCCGAAATCCACTTCTACCGCGCTGATCGCCGGTCTCGATAGTATTCCGCCCGACCACCGCCTGGCTTGGAGAATGCATCTCGTCGAAACGGGCGAAACTCTGGCGGTGATTGCAAGGCGCTACGGTGCGACGACCAGCAGTATCATCTCCGCCAATCACATGGCAGGCGCCGAAGAGCCCGCGCCTGGCGACCATCTGATCATCCCCGCGGCTTTCAAGGAACCGGCGCCCAAGTCGGCGGTTAAGAGATCGAGCTACCGGAGCCGTCCCCGGCCGGCGGTTACCCGGACTCCTACTGCTGCTGCGCCAAAGCCGCCCGTGAAGACCACGGCTTCCGCGGCAAAGCCCGCCGTCCCCCGTCCGGTCCACAAGACCTCGGCCACGGTTGCGCAAGTGCCGAAACAGCAGCCTAAATCTTAATAAGGACTCGCGACGGTTCCCGCCGTGGGGCTGGCAGGAGCCGCTCGACTTTTGCCTTTTGTGGGGCAGACGCCTGGCGGACGCCCACGTCCTGGGGGCCCTCTGGGCACGACCCCCAGGTCGCTTTTGTCGCGCAAGCGACAAGCATTAGCAGCCGTGCGCGACGACCGCGTGTACCCTTCCAATTTCAAAGTGATGCCGGGATTCCCTCGCGATACGTCGGATAGCGCAGCGTAATCCGCAACCGGGCTCGAATCGCACGGCCATCTACGCGGCGGTCGGCCCTGCGCGTCTGGTGCAAAGCCTCGCGCGGGACGGATGGCGGCATGGGCACGTTCAACAGCCGCGAGCAGTATTCAGCGATCTCCCGCGACGTGCAGGGCAGTTCGTCGCCGACCGGGTAAGCGCCCGTCACCTCCGACAGAAGCGCGGCTTCAACGTGCGCTGCGAGGTCCTCAACATGGATCCGGCTGACGAAATTGTTGCCTTCGCCGGCAAGTTGGAAACGGCCCGCCCGCAGGGAAACATGAATGCCGCGTCCCGGCCCATAGATCGCCGCGGGCCGCAACACCAGTGACGACCATGGGCCGCGTCGTACAGCATCCTCCGCCGACAGGCGCAACCTTTCGCTCTCGGTGTCGGGAGCCGGAGCAGTGTTCTCATCGACATCGCGTTGGGCGCCGTAAACTCCGGTGGTCGACAAATAGACCAGGCGCGCAGGCTCCGCGGCAAATCTGGCGATCAGTTGCGCGGTGACCTCGTGTGCGCCGGACGGGCTGTCGATAACCGGAATCGAATGCAAGACCAACGCCCCGCTGGGGATCGCGATTTCAGTCAGAGCTCCGGCCTCGATGGCAAGCACCTCGGCCCCCAGGCGCGCAAGGTCCTGCAAGCCGGCCGGGTCGCGTGCGGTCACCACTACCGGCGCGCCACGCCGCAGGAAACGCGCCGCTACGCGCTTTCCCGTATACCCGCAGCCCAGAATGACAACCGTCGGAGTGCCGCCCATCCAACCATTCTCCGACGGACATAGGCCGGCAGTCGCGCTCTGACGTGCAGCCGAGCGTCATGCAACTAACTAATTCCCGCGAACATCTGTAAAGGTCCCTGAAAAGATCAGGCAGAATAGAGTTGGGTGATGCAGTGGAAAAGTGTTAGCTGTCTGGACACCCTCATAACGGAGGTTTTGTGGTCCTGCTTTTAATCGGGCCCCCTGGTTGCGGAAAGGGAACACAGTCCCGCCTCATCGTTGATTGGCTGAACATTCCGGCAATCTCGACAGGCGACCTGCTACGCGGGGAGATGAAGGCTGGTTCGGATCTCGGAAAGGCGGCGCAGGCCACCATCGCGGCCGGCGGACTGGTCAACGACGACCTGGTGAATCAGATTCTGAAAGCGCGCATCTTGCAGCCCGACTGCGGTCGCGGTTTCATCCTGGATGGCTACCCCAGGACTGTCGAACAGGCGGAGTTTCTCGATTCCACTCTCGGACAGATGTCCATCGGCTCGCCACTGGTTTTGCACTTTGATGTTCCCAGGGACGCGCTGATCGGGCGTATGACGTCGCGCCGTTGGTGCCCGAAGTGCGGCCGGACGTACAACATTCTCTCCGCGCGTCCCAAGAGTCCGGGTAAGTGCGATGCCGATGGCCAGGATCTCATCATTCGCAAGGATGATCGTGAAGACGTCTTTCGCGAGCGTCTGCGGACGTACGACGAATTGACCCGTCCGATCTTGGCCCATTATTCCGACTATCACCATATTCGCGGTGATCGGTCTCCGGCGTACATTTTCGAGGAGATCACGGGTATTCTCGAACCGATCTTCAGCCGCAACGGGAATGCCCGATAAGATGTGGCCCGGACGGCCTTGTCCGTTAGCACCCCAAGTCGCCGCCAACCCACACGTGTGCTCCCCAACCACGCCCCATGCCCCAAAAAGTGCCGCCAGCGCCTACATTTCGAAACCGGTCTATAATTTGCTGCGTCAGGACAGTGGAAATCCGGGATAATCAAGATATGCGGTACGGTCTGTCCTTTCCAACTCTCGGCCTGGCAGCACTGCTTGCGTCCGGCGCTGCCCTGGCGCAAGACGCTCCAGCCACCCCTGCGGCTGATAGGGCGGCGACTCCATTTGTCGTCCAGCCTGGCACTCATATCCCGCTGAGCATGATCAATAGCGTGAACACCAAGAATTCCACGGCTGGCGATCGCGTCTATCTCCAGACCGTGTTCCCCATCCTGGCAGCTGGCAAAATCGTCATTCCTCCCGGCAGCTACGTCGAGGGAACCGTCACCGAGGTCAAGCGCCCGGGACGCGTCAAGGGTCGCGGAATGTTGTTCGTCCGGTTCGATTCCCTGACTCTACCCAACGGCGTGACCCGTGATTTCCGCGCCCGCGTGGGCGCAATCGACGGCCGGGGAGACGAGAAACTGGAAAAATCCGAGGGTAAGATCGTTTCCGAGAGCGGTAAGACTACAGATGCCAAAACCGTCGCCATAACCGGAGCCAGCGGCAGCCTGATCGGCGCGGGACTGGGCGGTGAACTGGGACACATGGGTGAGGGCGCAGCGATCGGCGCAGGCGCCGGAGTGGCCGCCGGATTCATGATGGCTTTGCTCACCCGCGGACCGGAGGCCACCCTCCCGAGGGGTAGCACCATCGAAATGGTCCTCGACCGTCCCGTTAGTTTTACTTCCGATGAGCTGGTGTCGCCGAATAGCCCCACTCCGGCTAACTTTTCCGATGGTAGCGGCCCGATCCCTTCCCAGAAATCGGGCGGCCTCACCGGGAACCGCCGTCTGCCTATCTAAAAACCGTCTGCTTCAGGATGCAATAATACGATTATGCGTTTGATCTATACATTCGGCGCCGCGGCGCTGTTGTTTACGGGTATGCTTTCCGCCGCTTCGACCGACACGCCGGACGTCAAGGTGGTCGAGGAGATCGTCGCCAAGGTTAACGGCGACATCATCACCCGCGGCGAGTTAGAAAAGATGCATACCTATATCGAGTCCGAGCTACGCAAACAGGGGAAGAGTGGCGAGGAACTGGCAAAAGACTCCAAGGCTGCCGAAGCCGACGCCCTCGAGCAGAAGATCGACCAACTGCTCCTGGTTGCAAGAGGCAAAGAGCTGGATATTAAGGTCGACGCCGAGATCACCCGGCGTATCGCGCAAGTCCAGGCCCAGAGCGGTATTGCCGATCCCGATAAGTTCCATCAGTGGGTGTTCGAGCAGATCGGGATCACTTTTGAAGATTGGAAGCAGCAGATGACGGACGGCGAACTGACCAAGCGTGTGATCGGCCAGGAAGTCGGCTCCCACATCAATGTTCCCAAAGAAGAGATCCAGGATTACTACGACAAACACAAAGCTGACTTCGTCCGCCAGGAGCAGGTCTTCCTGAGGGAAATTCTGATCTCGACAGGGGATGGCAGTCCCGAAGCCGTCGCGGCCGCACTAAAGAAAGCCACGGACATTGCGAACCGCGCCCGGAAGGGTGAGAAGTTTACCGACCTGGTCAAGCAGTATTCCGACGCCGAGACCGCCAAGAATGACGGTGAACTCGGCGCCTACAAAAAAGGCGATCTCGTCAAGCCGCTCGAAGACGTGGTCTTCAAGGCGAACAAGGGCTTCGTGACCGACCCCATCCGGATCAAGGTCGGCTTCGAAATTCTGAAGGTGGAAGAACATTACGCTGCCGGACAGGCAGCCCTCGAAGACGTCAAGGACGAAATCATGGAGAAGCTGTACACTCCCCGGATGCAGCCGGAGTTGCGCAAATATCTCACCAGGCTCCGGGAGGAGGCCTTTATCCAGATTCGCGGCGGATTCGTCGACAGCGGCGCTGCCCCGGGTAAGGACACCACCTGGAAGGATCCCGCGACCCTGAAGCCCGAGACCACCACCAAGGAAGAGGTCGCCGCGCACACCAAGAAGAAGAAACATGTCCTGGGCGTCGCGGTCCCGTTCAGCGGCAAGACCACGCCTGAACCCGCGCCGCCTGTCACGCCGGCCGCTGCTCCTGCGCCCGCTGCTGCAACACCCACTGCTGCTGCCGCGCCTGCTGCTGCCCAGACGCCGGCCGCGCCAGACCCCGCCGCGCCCCCATCTAAATGACCGTCTCCCAAATTCACCTTACCGGTTTCTGCCGGCCTGACAAGCTACCCCTTGGGAGCCTCGCCTAGATGAAATCTCCTTACATCAGCGAACTCCAGGAGAATGCGACACCCTCCATTTCGCTGCTGGTGCAGTCCAAAGAAATTCGCCAGAAGAAGACCGGCGAGCCCTACCTATCTCTGATCCTGAGCGACAAAACCGGCGACATTGACGCCAAAATGTGGGACAACGTCACCGAGGTCCTCAACCTCTTCGAGCGCGATGATTTCATCCGGGTGAAAGGGCTGGTTCAGATCTACCATAATCGCGTCCAGTTGGTGATTCACCGGTTGCGCCCCCTGTCGGATAGCGACGTCGATTTCACCGACTTTTTCCCGGCCTCCAAACATGACCCGGCGGTGATGTGGGAAGAATTGCGCGGCCATGTAAATGCCATCTCCAACACTTATATCCGCGGCTTGTTGAACGCCATTCTGGATGATCCGGAGATTGCGCGCCGCTTCCGCCTCGCGCCCGCCGCCAAGCAGATCCATCATGCCTTTTTGAGCGGCCTGCTGGAACATGTCCTGTCGCTATGCCGCCTCTCCAAAGCGGTTTCGCCGTTGTACCCTTTCATCGATTGCGACCTCTTGATTGCCGGCTGCGTTCTGCACGATATCGGTAAGATCTGGGAACTGAGTTACGATCGCGGGTTTTCTTACACGGCGGAAGGCCAGTTGCTCGGCCACATGATGATCGGGCTGCGCATCGTGGCCGATAAGATCGGCGCGTTCCCGGATTTTCCCGCGCCACTGCGCACCCTGCTCGAGCACATCATTATCAGCCATCACGGCCAGTTGGATTTCGGCTCGCCCAAACTCCCGCAGTTTCCTGAAGCCCTGCTGTTTCACTACCTCGACGACCTCGATTCCAAGATGGAGTGCAGCCGCGCGCTTCTGGAACGCGATCAGACCCCTGGAAACTTTACCAGTTTCAGTAACGCGCTGGAGCGCGGCATGCTTAGGAAGGCGCTCTATCTGAATCCGCCTGCTCCTCCGGTTAAACCGGTACCGAGTTTGGATCCGGTCCCTGTCGCTCCAGCGCCGGTGCCCTCTGCTCCACTCGTCGCGCCCGCGCCGCCCAACCCGCCGATCCCACCCCTGTCTGCCTCTCCGCGGCCTGCGCCGGCCAGGCCCGTGCCCGTGCCGTCGACCGTTCCGCCGAGGCCGCCAGCCGCCGCTCCGCCCCTGAGACCCGACTCGCCTTTTGGGGCGAAGCTGCTTGAAGCGCTTCGTCCGGAGAAGTAAACTTCACTTTGGAGCCGGCCTCTAGCCTGCCTCCTCCTTCTCTCATGCGGATTCTAATACGATCGACCAATTGGCTGGGCGACGCGGTGATGTCGCTCCCGGCGATCCGGGCCGTGCGTGCGAACTACCCCGAGAGCCATATCAGTCTGCTCGCCAGGCGTTCCGTCGCCGATCTCTTCGCCCGGGAGAGTTGCATCGACGAGGTCATCGTTTACGACCATGGCCGTTGGGAGACCGCCCGTGCCCTGCGGCAGCGCAAGTTTCACCTTGGCATCCTCTTCCCTAATTCTTTCGACTCCGCACTGCTGTTTCGTTTGGCGGGAATTCCCCAGATCGTGGGTTACGACTGCGATATCCGGCGGTTACTCTTGACGAGCCCCGTTCCATTGCCCCGCTGGAAGGGCTCGGTTCACGAACGCTTCTATTACCTTGAACTCCTTCAGGAAGCCCGCCTCATCGACGGGTACCATGGCGCGGACGGTCACATCCTGCTGGAATGTGCCTCCGATGCCGCTCGCGAGGGACAGCGGGCCTTCGCCGAACAGGGCGTTACCGGAACGGTGATCGGCGTCAGCCCGGGCGCGGCGTTCGGTAATGCCAAGCGCTGGCTGCCCGAGCGCTTTACCGAAAGCGCGGCCGGCCTGGCATCGCAATGCAACAGTACGGTTGCGTTATTCGGCGCCCCCAATGATGCCGTGCAATGTCTCGCAGTGGAACAGGCCTTGCGAGAACGCTCCGTTCCCGTGGTCAATCTGGCGGGAAAGACCACTTTGCGCCAGTTCATCGATCTGGCCGCCGCCTGTTCCCTGTTTCTGACCAATGATTCCGGATCGATGCATGTGGCCTCCGCGCTGGGCGTGCCTACCGTCGCGATCTTCGGCGCCACCAATCCGAAGACTACCGGACCCTCCGGACCCACCAACGCTGTCATCCTGGAGAAGGTGGAGTGTAGCCCGTGCTTTAAACGCGAATGTCCCATCGATCACCGCTGCATGACCCGGGTTACCGCGGAGCGGGTTGTCGAGGCAGCCTCCGCCCTGATCCAATTAGAGAAAACTCGTTGACTTTCGACACTCGCCACAAAATCATCACTCTCGCCCAAGCCTGTGCGTTGGCCGAAGAGTCCCGGCGCACCGGATCTCCTCCAGTCGCCCTAGTCACCCATCTCGAGGTTCTCCTCGCCGGCCACGTGCGGAAGTTGGAAGAGATCTCGGCCGTTACCTCCGGCAAGCTATTCGTCATTCTGACCGATCCCGAAGCGCCGCTAGTTCCTCTCGCCGCGCGTGCCGAGTTGACCGCTGCCCTCCGGATGGTAGATTACGTGGTCCCATCGCCGGAGGGATGCGCGCCGGCACTGGCCGCTATCAATCCGGGTGTCACGGTTCACGATGAAGAGGAAGACTGCGGGCGCACCCGCCAACTGATCGATCATGTCCGAAGCCGCTCGCGAATCTAACGCCATCCTGGTGGTTCGCCTTGGCGCGATGGGCGACATCCTGCACGCTCTCCCGGCCGCGGCCTCGCTGAAGCTCAGTTTCCCTGACCGGAAGCTGACCTGGGCGGTCGAACCGCTATGGGTTCCCCTCCTTCACGGCAATCCCTACATCGATAGGATCGTCTCCTTCGATCGCCGGCATTCGTCCACTTGGACCGCAGCTCGGCACGACTTGCGTAAGTGGCAGTACGACAGCGCGATCGATTTCCAGGGTCTCCTCAAATCTGCCCTGGTGGCCCGTCTGGCCGTACCTCGGCGTATCTTCGGTTTCGCCTGGGGAGAAGTGCGCGAGAGTCTCGCCGCGCTCCTTTACACCGACCCGATCTCCAGTCCCGCGGTTCACCGGGTCGACCGCGCGCTGGACCTGGCTGCAGCAGCCGGCGCCAGTGTCTTGACCCGGGAATCGACCCTTCCCGCCGGAGAGCCCGAAGGCGAATTGCCGGAATCGCCATTCGTTCTGGCCAGCCCTTTGGCCGGATGGGGTAGCAAACAATGGCCGCTCGAGTACTTCGACGAACTGGGCGCCATCCTGTTAAAAGAAGCCGGAATCCCCCTGGTCCTCAACGCCGCGCCGTCCGCGAACCTCGCCTTTCGTCATGCCCGGCCGCACTTCAGCGGCATCGCCGGCCTGATCTACGCCACCCGCCGGGCCGCTGCCGTGGTCGGCGTAGACAGCGGGCCGATGCACCTTGCAGCGGCATTGCGCAAGCCCGGCGTCGCCATTTTCGGACCCACGGATCCGGCCATCAATGGCCCCTACGGCGGTACGCTGGACGTGCTCCGCGCCGCCGGCGCCCCGACATCCTATAAGCGGGACGCTTCCATCGCCCCCAGTATGCGCGAGATTACCCCGCAACAAGTGTGGTGCAAATTAGATGCTCAACTTTCCCAAACCCTACGCTGACCGGGTAGCTAAACTACGCGTGCCGTTCGGCTTCCTTCTGGTAGCAGCCTTCGCGTGGTTCTCCCACCCTTCCGTGGCGTCACTGCTCATAGGACTCCCCGTCAGTCTCTGCGGACTGGCGTTGCGCGCGTGGGCTGCCGGACATCTCGCCAAGAATGCCCAGCTAGCCCGATCCGGCCCCTACGCGTCGGTCCGCAATCCGCTTTACATCGGGACTCTGCTGGTCGCCGCAGGTTTGGTCCTGGCCTCCCGGAGTGTCGGTCTCGGAATCCTGTTCGCCGTAGTCTTCGGCCTGATCTATCTGCCGGTCATTCAGCTCGAAGAACAGCATCTCCGCTCGCTCTTCCCGGAATATACTGCCTATGCTCAGCAAGTTCCAGCGCTGCTGCCGCGTCCACGCCTGTCGTCCGGACCGGCCTTCAGCCTGCAACTCTACCGCCAGAACCGCGAGTACGAAGCGCTCTTGGGATTTCTCGCCGGTGTCGCACTACTTATTTGGAAAGCGTGAGGCCGGCCATACCGTTCATTTCGTCGCCGGACGGGGCGCCGCAGGCCGTGCATCCAGGCCATTCAGCCCATTCTTGAAATTCGGATCCATCTCGGCGATATCCACCCGGTAGCTGACCGAATTCGCCGTCGGAAAATTCGCCGGGACTTTTTGCGTCACCTTGCCAGTCGCCGCCCATTCTGTTCCCCGCTGGAAGGTCGTGATGAAGCCGACACAACTGAGCGCATTGATATCGTGTCCCATGGTGGTGTGGAACACGCGTCCCTTACCGTAACTCAATACCATCAACTGCGGCTCATCGCGCCCAGTGCCGTGGTTCGATGGATCGGAGAACGCCGTCGCCAGCACGGTCATGTGCTCACCGGGACCGCGCAACGAAGCATAGAGTTCATCCCCCTGGTGCATCCACGTCTTCGGCAGACCCTTGGTGATGGGATGACCGGTATCCCGCATGGTGACCAGGAAAGGCCGCCGCGCTCCATGTTGGCCGGCCTTTCCCGGAGACGCATCGGAGGCGAGTTTGTCGTCCTTATAGAACCACAGCGGCCCCGACGCTTCCGTTCTGCCGCGCCAGCCGCCGATCCCGATCATCTTGTTGTACTCGCCCCATTGTCCGAACGCATTGTCCGCCGCATGCACCGTAACCAGTCCGCCGCCGTTCGACACGTATTTCTCAAACGAAGTCTTCAGCCCGGCCGGCCAGTCCGGAGCGTCATAGTTGGAGACCACCACCTGGTACTTGTTGAAATCCGGATTGAAGCCGCTGAGATCGCCGGTCGACGGAGGCGCCGTCACCACCTCGACCTGAAAGAGACCGGTCTCCTCCAGTTCCTTCTTCAGCACCGGCGTGTTGAGCGCCCATTTGTGATAAGGCCCTCCGCTTTCGCCATCGAGGAGCATGACGCGGATCGGCTGCGCAGCAGAGGCATGCCAGGCGGCCAACCCGAATAGCGAAGTGGCGAGTAGAACGAGGTGGATTTTCTTCATAGGCGTTTCTCGCTGCAGCATATCAGAAAGCCTTGAGGACCTCGGTAACACTACAGATACTTCTGCAGCCAGGCCAGCACTTCCTCCATATGCTTCCGGCTATTCTCCCCTTTCAGAATCCAGTGCCCTTCGTCCGGAAAGATGACGAGGCGCGACGGCACCTTTCTGCGCTGCAGAATCTTGAACGTGGTCATGCTCTCGCTAATCGGCACCCGGTAGTCCAACTCCCCGTCGGTAATCAGCGTCGGCGTCTTAAAGGATCCCGAATATCGAATCGGACTCTGCTCATTCCACTGTCCGTTCTTCTCCCAAATCGGACCACCCATGCGCAGTTCGCGGTCCCAGCCGCCATCATTCGAGCCGTACTGCGCTTCGTTGTTAATCGCACCGGCGTGGTTGACAATACATTTGAACTGATTCGTGTGGCCGTTGAACCAGTTCATCAGATAACCTCCATAACTTGCGCCAGCCGCAGCCTGCCGGTGCTCGTCGATGTAAGGATAGCGATGCACCGCCTCCACAATCGCCTCCAGAATCTCTTCCGCGGGACCTCGCAAGACATCCTTCTCGATGTCATCCGCGAACTTCTCGCCGAATCCGGTCGAGCCTTCGTAATTCGTCTCCAGCACCACGTAGCCCGGCGACGCCAGCAGATAGCTGTTCCAACGCGTCGAAAATCCGTCCTTCGACATCGAGTTGGGACCTCCGTGCGGAAAGATGAGCAGCGGATAATGCTTGCCCGGATCGAACTTCGGCGGCAGGAACATGATGTTGTGGATGCGTTTGCCATCCTTCGCCCTGAACCAGAAATGGACCGGCGGCGGCGCGTCGAGCTGCGCCACCTTATCTGCATTGAAGTTAGTGAGCATCGCGTGCGTGCCTGCCTCTGCATTCAGCCGTACGATCTCCGGAGGTTGAATCGCGGTCTGGAACAGTGCAGCTACTCCTCCAGCAACCGGAGTCACGTCCGAATAGCCGCCGCGCTCTACCTGAAAGAGCCGCTGGACCGGTCCGCCTTGCGCTGGAATCTTGAACAGTTGATCGAACCCATCATCTTCGGCTTCCATGTAAACCGTCTGCCCGTCACGCGAAATCGCGAAGCCCGTCACGGATCGGTCCCAGGCTTCAGTCATCCCCACGGGTGCACTGGCCGACGGCCACGCGATTCGAACCAGGCGGGTGAGTGAGTACAACCGGCCGCCCGGCACGGCTCGCCGTTCCTGTACGGCATACAGCGCGTCGCCCGATGGTGAAAATTTCGCTTTGCCGTATTTCTGACCTTTGGGCGTCAGTTGGCGGGGCTCACCGCCCGTTGCCGGCACTGCAAAGAGATCCGACTCGGTCTCAGCCGTCATCATCTCGTTCCGGTTGACATAGGCCGCAAAGACGATCGATTTTCCATCGGGAGCCCATACCGGTTGCAGCGTCTGCCGGCCTGACGCGGTGAACAGCCCTCCGAAGCCGAGCGACTCCGCCAGTTTGGAACCCTTCAGGACGTCTACGGCGGGAGCGCCTTCCCGTAATTCCTGGACGAAGATGTGCGGCTTCCTCTCATCCAGCCACGCATTCCAGAACCGCACCGGCATGGCGTCATACACGCGTGCGGTCGAACCCCGCTCCTTCCGCTCGGCAGCCATCGGATCGAACTCGCTCTCGAAAAGGATCGCGTTGCCATCCGGCCGGAACTTCGGATTGGCCGCGGCGCTGTGAACATGGGTAATGCGTTGCGCCTCGCCTCCGTTCATCGGCATCACGTAGACCTGCGCGACGTTGTCGTCCTCGCGTTTCGTAACGAAGGCGATCCGGGTGTTGTCCGGCGACCATGCCACGCCCGTCTCAGGCGCCTTGGTGAAGGTCAGACGGCGCGGCGGCGCGCTTCCGTCCGTGGCCGCCACCCACAAATCCTCAGACTGCTTCGACGCATCGTAATCGGGCTGATGCACCGAGAATACAATCGACTTTCCATCGGGACTCGCGACGGGGTCAGCGATGCGTTTCATCAGCCAGATGTCTTCATGCGTAACGGGTCTTTTTTGCCCGAACGCCGCGACCGCTAGAAACAATAGTAACGAGAGCTTCCTCATGCTCCGGCATTATACCCGACGTTGAGGTCCGCACCGATGAAGATGAGCTTCCGATTGTAGGCCGACTCTGGTTTGAAGCTGATTAAACTCGCTAGCATACACTAGTCAGGTGTGATCTATCCGCAGCTGGCCAGTTTCCGGAAACGCCACATATCGGGACGAAGCAGCTACTCGGCAAAGAAACCGCCATTTCGGAAAGTGGGAAATATCGGCGTCTGGCAATGGCTCTTTTGGTAGATGCGTGGCGATGAATGAGGACCGCGCGTCTGGGGCTCACTCCTCCAACGCCGTGAGTAACGCCGACAACAGCGGGTGGAGCGTCGGCGCAAATGGGTTGGTCACGGTCACCCCTCGCCACGTAAACCCCTCTTGGAGATCCTCCGACAGAAGCAAGCGACATCCGGCTTCCGCCGCCGCGGCCAGTACAACCGAATCCCAGATTGTAAGACCGTGATCGGACGCCAGATCCGTTGCGTTGATCATTACGGCGGTGGACGTCTCGACCATGGGATACGCGTCGCGCCAACTTAGCACGGCCGCCCGCGCACGCGTCGGGCGGCGCTTGGCTTTTCGGACCAGGACATTGAACAACTCGCCCAACGTCTGAACCGGGAGAACGACAGCCCCTTGTGGCAATCGCTGAACCAACTCCAGCGCCTTGTTTCGCATGGCCGCTCCGTTGGTGCCTTCGGCATAGGCCAGGACGTTAGTATCCAGGGCGACCTTCATGGTGCTTCGTCGTACAGTTCGTGACGCGCCCAGCGGCCAATATTCACAGTTCGCTCTGTTCGGAGCCGGGCGAAGAGGGCGGAGCGTGCTCCCTCCGCAGCCCGCTCGTCATCGGCGATTGGCGTGATCTTAGCCACGGGCTTGCCGTGGCTCGTCACGATAACGCTTCGACCCGTTTTCACTGTTCGGAGTAGCTCCGAAAACCGGCGGTTGGCATCCGCCGCCGCAACTGCTTTGTCCATGGCTGGTCTCACTCTACTGTAGTGATATTAACTACTATATCGCGATTCGGGATCGGGATTGGCGAGGTGGGTTCTCTTTAGTCGCCAAGGGTCTATCGACGGTTCGCTATGCAGGTTTCCGAGGCCACTGGTCGAGATACCGCGTTACTGGAAAGTGGTCTTTGTACAACGCAACAAGGCATTCCGATTCTGTTCTGGCTTCGGCCGGCACTATGTCACCACACCGCTTCATTGAGTTCTGCGCTCAACCCACACGGTATCGGCGAGCTTCCTGACTTGCCCGGGTGGAACGGATCCTGCAAGCCATCGGGTATGTCCGCCTCCGCAAAACGAGATGTAACCCGAGACCGGCAATGCTAATCTGAGATAGATGTCTCTCGAAGAACTAGAACGTGAATACGCGCCGCTGCGGGAACAGGCTTCTGCCGTCCGGAGCTATCTTTGACGCGCCCGCCAAGCAAACCTCACTCAATAACTTAGCCGATCAGCTGTCCCATCCTGACTTCTGGAACAACCCCGAGAAGAGCCAGAAAGTGATGAAGGACCGCAAGCGTCTGGAAGAGGCCATCGATAGCGATCGCCAGATTTCCAGCCTGACTTCGGACCTCGACACGCTTTTCGAACTAGCCCGTGAAGGCGAGCCGATCGAAGGCGAGATCACGTCCAGCATGAAGTCCTACGCCGAGTTGCTCGACAAGCTCGAGACCAAAATGTTGCTCTCGGGCGAGAACGACTGGCGTGACGCCATGATGGTCATCCATCCTGGCGCCGGCGGAACGGAAAGCCAGGATTGGGCCGAGATGCTCCTTCGCATGTATCTGCGCTGGGCCGAGCGCGAAGGTCTGCAGACCGTGATTACCGACCGTCTGGAGGGGGAGGGCGCCGGCATTAAGTCGGTGACCTTTGAAGTCAATGGAGAGAACGCCTATGGCATGCTGCAGTCCGAAATCGGCGTGCACCGGCTGGTGCGCATCTCACCGTTCGATGCCAATGCCCGGCGGCACACATCGTTCGCGTCGGTGTTCGTCTATCCCCAGGTCGACGACGAAATCAAGATCGATATCAAGCTCGACGACATCCGCATCGACACTTTTCGATCCGGAGGCGCGGGCGGCCAGCACGTCAATATGACCGACTCCGCGGTCCGCATCACCCACTACCCGACCGGCATCGTCGTGCAGTGCCAGAACGAGCGCTCCCAGCACAAGAATCGCGATAGCGCGATGAAGCAGTTGCGCGCCCGCATGTTCGAATTCGAGATGGAGAAGAAGCGCGAAGAAACGCGTAAGACCGAAGCCAACAAGCTCGACATCAACTTCGGCAGCCAGATTCGCAGCTACGTCCTGGCGCCTTATCGCATGATCAAGGACCACCGCACCAAGTTGTCGATCGGCGACGTGGATCGGGTCCTCAGCGGTGATCTCGACCCGCTCATCAAGGCCTATCTCGTCTATCGCAAAACCGGCCGCACCGCCGGCGATGCCAAAGACGACTTGCCCGACTAACCAGTTTCAAGTTGGCACCTGGACACAGCCCCATCGAAGCTTAGCCTCGCTTCGTTACGAACCGCAGCGTTGCTTTGATCAAGTTCAAGAAGCTGAACCTGACACGTAAAGTAAGGTTAAAACGCATGACGTTTCATCTCCTTCTGGTCCACAGATTGAGGCAGGGCCCGGGCTTGACTCCCGGGCTTTTCCTTTGGAGCCTCAATAGCTCCGTCGGGAAACTTGCCGTCTACTCCGCCATGGGCCGGCTATCTCTTATATCGGTACGCCCGGTGAAAAACTTGAACGCCTTTTTCAGCGGTACCAGGTGAGCTGCCAGTACTATAGACGACTGGCGAGCTTTGCCGTATGATGTACGCATGGCTGAGGTTCAGTTGGCTCTGAACCTCAGCCTCTCAAAGCTAGCGGCGATTCATTACGAACCGCAGCGTCGCTTTGATCAAGTTCAAGATGTTGAACTTAATGCGTAAAGTGAGTGTAAATCGCATCGCGATTCACCTCCTTCTGGTCCACAGATCGAGGTAGGGCCCGGGCTTGACTCCCGGGCTTTTCCTTTGGAGCCTCAATAGCTCCGTCGGGAAACTTGCCGTCTACTCCGCCATGGGCCGGCTATCTCTTATATCGGTACGACCCATGAAAAACTTGAACGCCTTTTTCAGCGGTGTCAGGTGCATCGCCAGAGGATGCACGCTGGCACCGAACCCTGGACCTGATCCCCCCTTAGCTTTCTTATTCGTGTGCATTCGTGTTCATTCGTGGCCCAACGTTTGTTCCACCCGTAAGATCTTTTTGAGATTTTCTTGAGCCTGGGCCACTAACTCTACAGCCGGGGATTCCGGCCAACATGCTGCACGAAAACGTTC
Organism: Terriglobia bacterium; assembly: GCA_963747535.1. Taxonomy (GTDB): domain Bacteria; phylum Acidobacteriota; class Terriglobia; order Bryobacterales; family Bryobacteraceae; genus CAVVFX01. The sequence continues at coordinate 86,251 of CAVVFX010000017.1, read as the reverse complement.
GACGGGCGCTTCATTGCGCGCTCTCAGTAGTTCTGATCTTTGGCGCCTTCTGGTCCATTCGTCTGTCGAGAGCCGACTTCGACTCCGCGCAATCCGATCTGCCGATGGTGACGCGGGCCTGCCGGTTAGCCCCGGGTTCCGCGAGTTACTGGCTGCGCGCCTCGGCTTTGCGCGAGATCGATCGGCCGGACGACCCCGCGGTCGATGCCGGCGTGGCTCACGCGCTCCAATTAAATCCGCGATACATCGAGGCCTGGATGGAGCGCGCGCGCCGCGATGAAGTCGAAGGACGGGTCGCCGAAGCCGAGCGAGACTATCTGCACGCAGCGCAGGTCGATCACATGTACAAGCCCGCCTGGGCTCTGGCCAACTTCTATCTTCGTCAGCAGAATATCGAAAAATTCTGGTTCTACGCCAGAAAATGTCTTGAGGTAGTCGAGCCTCGCAGACTGGAACCGGCCAGCTACAATCCGGCGCCGGTCTTTGACATGGCCTGGCGTGTCACGCAGGACGCAGCCGAAATTCGCCGGAAATTGATTCCTCCGCGCCACTTCATTCTGGTGGACTATCTGGAGTACCTGCGGACGCACGACCTGATGGATTCCGGCGCAGAAGTGGCGATGGATCTGGCCGGCTACGCGGACCGCGGAGACAACTTCTACCTGCTCAACTTCTGTGAACAGCTGATCAATGTACCCAAAGCGGAACGCGCCGTAGATCTGTGGAACGCCATGGTGGATCGCGGCATGGTGCGGTCGGAGCACCTCGATCCGGAACACGGGCGATCACTGGCCAACGCGGATTTGAAACGTCCGTTCGAGCGCGGGGGCTTTGACTGGCGACTGCCCCCGGCGGAAGGAGTGCTGCAGAATCATTTCACGGACGCCGGCGAGGTCCGGTTCGACTTCAGCGGCGATCAACCCGAAGGTGTAGTACTGCTGTATCAAAGCATTCCCGTGGTTGCGGGCAGCGCGTACGATCTCACGTTTCGCTATCGGACTCCGGACATGGATCACACGGAAGGTCTCGCATGGCAGGTCTGGGACTACACCTCCCAGCAAGAGATTCGAGTGGCCTGCAAGTTCACTGCCCAGCAGGAATGGACCCGCGGAGAAGCCCGGTTCGCGGTTCCGAAGGGTGTAACAATCGTGCGTCTCGGCTTGATTTATCGGAGGGCCAGCGGTAGTACGCGAATTCGCGGCATGGCTGCGTTGAGCGGCTTCGCATTGAAGTTGGAGGAGGCCTCGAAATCATGACGGCAACTGCAAGTGACCTGGGTTCCCGGTTGGTTCCCTGGCAAGCCATTCCCATTCGAGAGGATCAATTCCCTGCGGTTGGCGCGAATCTGTTGCTGTTGGTCCTGATGGCGTCGGTCACGGTGGCATGGTCGCCGCGATACTGGCCGGTAGCCTTACTCCACACAGGCATTTTTTCCCTCGGGATCCTGTGGTTGGTACTGCATGCAGCGAGGCCGCGGGCGGATTTGTGGAGCAAGCTTCACCTTCCGATTCTCGCGCCTATGGGCCTCATTGGCATTTGGGGAGCTGTTCAACTGGCGCTGGGAACCAGTGTGTATGGCTTTGCGACCACACGGGCTCTCCTGTACTGGTCCGCCAATGCGCTAATCACGTTTCTGGGGACCCGGTTTTTGTCTGCGCCGCGCGTTCGCCGAAATTTTCTCACTTGTCTGGCTTATTTCACGGGAGCGGTTGCGGTAATCGGCATCCTGCAGTACTTCACCTCGCCATATCGAATCTATTGGACGTTCCCGATCCCGCAGCATGGGAAAGCGGTGGGACCGTTCGTATACCGGAACCAGTTCGCGGCCATGGTCGAACTGGTGCTGCCGATAGTCCTCTATCGCGTGATGAGCGACCGCCGCCATCGTTGGGTGTCGGCCATGTTGGCCGCGGTGCTGTTCGCGGTGGTGGTGGCGACCGCCTCGCGCGCGGGAACTTTGCTGGTAGCGGGCGAAATGTTCCTGATTTTTGTGCTGGGGTGGTGGAGAAAGCTGCTGTCGAGTCGGTCGCTGGTGACGGTGTGTGGCCAGGTCCTCGCGCTGGCGGTGGTGTTCACCCTCGTGGTGGGCTTTCAGGAAGTGTGGTCCCGTTTCCAACAGACCAATCCCTATGCCCTACGCGGCAAGTTAACTCAATCGACGCTGCAAATGATCCGCAGCCGGCCGGTAATGGGTTACGGCCTGGGGACGTGGCAGACGGTCTATCCGGAATTCGCAACCTTCGATAACTCGCTATTCGCCAACGAAGCCCACAACGACTGGGCGCAGTGGACAGCGGAGGGCGGCATATTCTTCGGGCTGGCGCTGGCTGGGGTGGCTATCGGCGCGGCCGTTCTGGGGTGGCGGACAATCTGGGGACTCGGCGTTGTCTTCGTTTTCCTGCACAGCTTCATCGACTATCCGATGCGGGAGCCGGTCATCGGGGCGATTTTGTTCGTTTTGATTGGTGCGATGATTACGGCGAATGTGGAGGGTGGGCGCAGCGAGCGGCAGTCGCGCGATACTTGACAATAGAAGCCTAGTGACGCGATTCTTGAAGCCCGGCAGCCTGCCGTCTACGTTTTTCTTTTCTTTGTTCGCGTTCGCGGCTGCGGGCTGCGATTTACCGCAACCGCCAGCGGTCCCGCCGGTATTGACACCGGCGCAGTTAGTCGAGGACGGCCATGCATTGCGCGCCAAAGCCATCCTTACGCCGGTAGTCGAGGCCGACCCGTCGAACGATACCGCAGCCGTGCTGCTCTCGAAAACGTTGCTCGGGCTGGGCGATCTGGACGGCGCGCTCAAATATGCGGAACGGGCCGTAGCATTGGCTTCCGCCAACGCCGCCTACCACGTGCAGCTTGGCGTGGTGTTGGGACGTCTGGCCGAGAAGGCGTCGATTTTCAAACAGCTCGGTCTGGCACGGCGAGCGAAGAAAGAATTGGACCTCGGCGTAGCACTCGATCCACAGAACGTCGATGGGCTGATGGGAGTGATGTTGTACGATGTTTCGGCTCCATCATTCCTCGGGGGCGACAAAGCCAAAGCCCCGGAGCTTGCTGCCAGGATCGCCGCAGTGGACCCGGTACGCGGATGGCTGTCCCGGGCTGCTCTGGCCAGGGAACTGAAGGACGCGTCTGCGGAACTCGACTTCAGTCTGCGTGCTGTTCAGGAGGATCCCAGCAACTTCGATGCGCAGTCCGGATTGGCTGACTATTATCTCGACCATCCTCTCAAAGGGCCCGAGCCGGACTATTCGAAGCTGGAGGAGACGGCTTGCAGACTGCTTGAGATCAACCCGGGCCGGCCTGATGGCTGGCGGATTTTGGCGGAGGTTCGCGTAGCCAGCTACTGCTGGACCGAGGTCGCCCAGATCCTGGACATCGGTGAACAGTTTGATCCCGATGATCTTTCGCCGTACTATGCCGCGGCCGCGTCCATGGTGCGGCGGGAGCAACGTCTGTCCGTGGCGCGCGGGTACCTGGAGAAGTATCTGGCGCAGCCGGCCGACGGCAGCGCGCCTTCCCACGCTATGGCTCGCTGGCAGCTTGCTACGCTGCTCGAAAAGGAGCAGCATCCCGACGAAGCCATGGCGCAGTTGGATCTCGCCCTACAGGAAGACCCGGGTCTGGATGCGGCCAAAAAAGATTTGAAACGGTTGAGGGGCAAATAGCGTGCGTTACTTTTGGAATGTCAGGACGTTTCCCGAGAAGGGGCCGATTCTGCTGGTGGAAAGCGGGACACGGGAACTGCTCGAGAAGGCCATCCCCACGATCCGAACATTTTGGGACGGAATCACGCCGCCAATTGATGTTTTTACCTGTTTCGACGGCGTTCCTGAAGGTATTGGGGACGATGGGCAGATTTATCGCGTGCGCGATTATGCCAGGTCGGAGCGCAAGAAATTGCTGCGCGAGTTCAAGAGCCGGGGCTACGCAGTGATGGGCGTGGTGTGTTCGGACGAGCTGATCTTGAACAAGTGGAAATGGATGATTATGATGGGCGTGCCGGCGAAGCTGCTGGTGATTAATGAGAGCGGCGACTGCTTCTGGTTCGATCGCGGGAACTGGCCGGCGATCCGGGAGTTTGTGGCGAGCCGATCGGGGATCACCGGAGCAACGGTGCTGCGCAGCATCCTGCAGACCGCCGCGCTGCCGTTCACGTTGACCTGGCTCCTGTGCTTCGCCGCAGGGGCTCACACCGTGCGCGCGTTCAACCGCTTATTGGCGCGGTAACGCAGATAAGAAACGAGCCTCGAAACCGGCACAATGCTAGAGTAGCAGCCTGTCGCAGAAGTCGACGCAGGCCAAAGGCCTACCCACAAGGCCTGCAAACAGCTGATTCTTCGTTGTGGAGTAGGCGTTTTCGCCTGCTCTCGCGCGTTCGAGAGACTTCTGCGATAGGCTGCCAGACTAGCTGTTAGCTAAGCTAGCTCCCCAGCAGCCAATCGCGATTAGCCTTCACATCCTCCAGCAACGTCGCGCAAAGTCTCTCGCGATGTTCGAACAGCCGGTACCCCTCTCGCGGACGCAGATAGCCTTTCGCCTTGGGCTCCGCGGCCAACAACTGCGCTTCGCCGATTTCCCGCGCTCGCGACTCATACCGCGCCCGGTTATCGAGCAGAGCCTTCACCAGAAACGGCATGACCATCGAGTAGTCCGCCTGCATGCTCTCCGTCGACTGAACATACGTATCCTTATCGACCTTCCCCCACGTCACTGCCTCGGCCGGGAAGCACGAGGACAGCGACCCGTCGGTTACCGGCGACGACACAATCTGCACGTCGAACTCGTAGCCGCGCACGTTGCTCAGTCCAAGGATCTGGCTCAGCGCCGGCTCGGGCTGCAAGTTGAAATTCTTAGGCACTCCTCCGCCAAGCACCAGAGTTGCCAGCGAACCTACCGGGTTTTCGAACAAGCCCCAACGATGGTACGCGCACGATTCGAAAACCTCGGCATGCAGGTCCAGATCGAAGTTGTACTCCCGAAGGATTCCGGCCTGCCGCATGGCCCAGAGCTTCATCGAATTGAGAAACACGCTCCCATCCCCTGGAGCCCCCACAAACACAGGAATCGCCAACCGGTGGCATGTCGACAGCAGTCCCGGCTCTACCTGGCTTCGCTGCTCCTGCTCGGCGAAGATCGCGCCCAGTTTGTAACGCAACTCCGTACCGGTCATCTTCTTCGCAAACTCGGGACGCTGCAGGCAAGCGCTGAGAAACCGGTCCTGGTCCAGCAGGACATCCTCGTCGAACGCCATATCGGCTACACGGATGGTTTTCTCATCGCGCAGCGCCCCGTCGTCGCCGAAAATCGGTACCTCGTGAATCGGATCGTGGTGCGCCTCCAGAGCCCGATGACCATCGTGGTAACAGACGGCGTCGGTGGTGCTCAGATAAGCTACCCAGCCGCTCTCGAGGAGCGGAATCAACCACGCCTGGTGCTGGCCCGAGACCGTGACCGGACCAGCAATCGACATTGTAATCGGACAACCCGCACCGATCGCCCGGTCGAGAATCTGATAAATCCGGCGCAGATACGCTCCGCCGAATGCCGGCAGAGAGTGTTCGAACAAATCCGCCAGGGACTCGCTTTGATCTACGCGCCTCACCCTCACGGTGCGGCGATCGTTCATATCGGTTGGCATCTTCCGGAGCGTAACACAGACTTCAGCCCGTGATTTTTGATGCTACAATCCTGATGATCTGCCTTATAAAGACGACCAGCTCGATCCGGACTCGGTAAGTCATCGGGAGCGCAAACTCCTACCCAAATATAAGCCGCCAGCTGCGACCGATCCTATCGAAGGTCGCGAAATAGCCGAAGCGCAGGTCGTTTCGGTGACCTCGGGCAAGTGTCAGGTCGTAAACTCCAGCGGCATGTTCTCCTGCCGGAATCAGCTTCCGGTCGCGCCCGGCGACTTCGTGGCTCTGGTAGAGGGACATCGCGTCAAACGCGTGTTACCTCGGCGCACCTTCCTCTCGCGCCCGGACCCTGTTAATCCACGCCGCGAAAAAGTCGTGGCCGCGAACATGGATCTGGTGGTGGTCGTCGTGGCTGCCGCCAATCCGCCCTTGCATCCCGGACTGATCGACCGGTACCTGATCGCCATTGAGCGGGGCGGAGCTGATGCAGCCATATGCGTCAATAAATCCGAGCTTGGGGCTGGTGATGCGATCGAGCAGGTCCTGCAGCCGTACCGCACGTTACCGGCGCCGATCATCATTTGTTCGGCACGCACCGGCGCCGGCATCGACAACCTGCGCGCCATCGTCGCCGGTAAGCTCTGCGTTTTCGTCGGCCACAGCGGTGTGGGCAAATCGTCGCTGCTGAACGCGCTGCTGCCGGGCGCCGGCGCTGCCATCGGGGATGTCAGCAGCGGGACCGGGAAGGGGCAGCACACTACGACGCGTTCCCAAATCTACAACCTTTCCGGCGGAGCCCGGGTGATCGATACGCCTGGCGTTCGCGAATTCGGACTCTGGAAGCTCGATCCGGCGGAAGTCCGGCTGTATTTTCACGATTTCGATGAGGCCGCCGCCAGTTGCCGCTTCTCCGACTGCACCCACCTTCACGAGCCCGACTGCACGGTTCGAACTCATGTGGAAGCAGGCTTAATTGATTCGAAACGCTACGAGCGTTACCGCCGCATCTGCATCGCCGAAACCAATCCGTAAGACAGACCATCGTTTTGTGTGGTCTGTCTGGCTGCGAAGCAGCCTCTCGGCTTTGGCCTTTCACTAGATTAGAAGCGATAAAAACCATTTTTGATCCTCCATGTTGTAATCCTGTCTGGTTTGTGATATCTAGTTATATAACTAGATACACGAAAGGATCTATCAACATGGGGTTTCCCACCAAAGTCCAACTCATCAAACGCAAAACCAGTGAACAGTGGTATATCAACTTCCCCTCCGCCATCGCTCAGGCCATGGAGTTCTCCCGCGGCGAGACCGTAGAGTGGCTCATTGAGGACAAGAGCCTTCTGGCCCTGCGTCGCCCGGAGGCCCCACCTCCGACTTTAAAAAAAACTCGGCCGGCATCCTCCCCCAGTTCTGGAGACTCTGGAACGGATGTTTCTCCGCCTTCGGCCAGTGCCGCGTCGCCGAACGCGCGCAAAACCTCGCCCTAAGCTCGCTTCTCTGTCTCGGACGCCATTCCATCACTGGCCTGCTCACCACTTCCGGCTCCCAGTTTCGAGACTGGACCGCCGCTTATCGCCTCTTCTCGAAGGATCGAATTCCCATGCCTGAAATCTTTTCTGTCGTCCGTCACGCCGTCGCCGCCCAGTTGCCCGCAGGCGCGCCCTTTCGCGCGGTTCTCGACGATACCCTGCTGCGCCGCTCCGGCCTCCATACCCCAGGCGTCGGTTGGCGGCGCGATCCGCTCGGGCCACGCTTCCAGACCAACTTCGTACGCGCCCAGCGCTTCCAGCAAGTCTCCGCCATCATGCCCGGACAAGAGGGGGCCTTCCGTGCCGTCCCTATTACCTTTCTTCATGTGCCCACGCCGGCCAAGCCAAAATCCAAGGCTACTGAGAAAGAGTTGGCGCAATACCGTCTGGACGTACGCAATTTCCGCCTCAGTGTGCGCGCCGCCCACCAAATGATTCAACTCCGGGATGCCCTCGATCACGATCCCAACACCAAAGGCCGCCTCTTAATGCTTGCCTTCGACGGTGGCTACACCAATTCCACCGTCCTCAAAAAGATCCCCCCTCACACGGTTTGTATTGGTCGTATTCGCAAGGACGCCAACCTGTGCTTTACTCCCGATCCCGCCCTTAGGCAAACGCGCGGCCGCCGATTATGCTACGGTGCGCCAGCTCCCACCCCCGAGCAACTCCGCACCGACGAGTCCGAACCCTGGCAAACCATGACCTTCCACCACCGCGGTCTGACTCATGCGCTGAGCTATAAGTGTCGCCAGAATATAATGTGGCGCGCCGCGGGTGCCGGGCAGACTCTACAACTAGTCGTCATCAAACCGCTGGCCTACCGCAACCGCAAAGGCGGGAGGCTGCAATACCGCGATCCTGCATACCTGATCTGCACGGACTCGACGCTGGACGTGCGCCAGGTGATTGAAGCTTACTTCCAGCGATGGGACGTTGAGGTGAATTTTCGCGAAGAGAAAACCCTGTTGGGCGTGGGGCAGGCGCAGGTTCGGACAGCGGCATCGGTCGAATCGGTCCCCGCCCTTACCGTAGCCGCTTATGGCATGTTGCTGGTGTCGGCTCAGCAAGCCTTCGGAAACTCTGGCGCCGATCTGTTGCCACAACCCAGTTGGGCTGCCAGCTCTCAAGGCCCGCGTACCTCAACTCAACAACTGCTTCATCAGCTCCGCGCCGAAGTCTGGGCGCGAGGCCTTCGCATTGAAAGTTTCTCCGGCTTCGCCACCAAGCTGACAGCCGACACGAAGCCGGAGAAATGCAATTTCCCCCTCGCATCTGCTGTCTGCTACGCAAATGGCTGAAATCAAAAAGGCCAAAGTCCAGTGGCTGCGAAGCAGCCTCATGCTTCAAGGTCGAAATTGCACCTTAAGTTCGCGGAGTAGCTGCGAGATTCGCGGGTATATCCTGCTTGGGCGTCTTCGCGGGTTCGGCTTCGATGCCCTTCGCACTCACGTCCCCGCCCATGCTGCTGATGGCAGGCGATCCAAAGTTGTCTCCTGAACCCGTTGGGGGATACCCCGATTCCGACACCCCGTGCTGCATCTGATATCGCGATCCCGCGGTGCTGGTTCCACAACCGGTACAGATCGCGGCCCCCAGACACAACACCACCACTTGCCAATTAACCATATAGGCCAGTATAAACGTTAACCGCGCGCTTCGTCAGGAACGCTGCGGCGCTTCTGCGTCAGCACGTCGCGGATGGCGTAGATGCGCCGGCCCTGGCTCTCGAAATAGATGCGGATCATCACCTCGCCAATCAGGCCCAGGCTGAACATCATGGTCCCGGCCAGAAACAACAGGCTGCCCAGTACCATCAGCGGGCCGTGCTCCTGGATAATGTCAAAGCCGAACAGAAGCTTCCTCACTCCGCAATAGAGCAGCGCGACACTGCCCGCCGTCACTCCCGCCAGCCCGATGGTGCCGAAAAAGTGCATGGGCCGCGTAAAGTACTTCAGCAGAAACCGGATCGTAAGGATATCGAACAGCACACGGAACGTGCGTCCGATGCCATAGTGCGAATCGCCGCTCAGCCGCGGTGTGTTGCGGATCGGCACCTCAGCCACCCGTGCACCGTAGAAACTCGCCAGTGCGGGAATGAAGCGGTGCAGTTCGCCGTAAAGCTGAACGTCTTTCAGAACCTCGGCGCGATATGCCTTAAACGTGGTCCCGAAGTCGTGCAGGTCGACCCCCGATGCCCGCGCCATCAGCCAGTTGGCGATCCGCGACGGAATCTTGCGCATGATCGCATTGTCGACCCGTTCCTTGCGCCAGCCGCTCGCGATGTCGTAGCCTTCGTCGATCTTGGCCATCAATGCGGGGATATCTTCCGGAGCATGTTGCAGGTCGCCGTCCATCGCGATCACCACCTTGCCCCGCGCTTCGTGGAAGCCCGCTGCCAGCGCGGCGGTCTGGCCGAAATTCCTGCGTAGCCGCAGGACCTTCAGGTGCGGATCCGTCTGGACCAGATTCGCCAGCAGTTCAAAGCTGCGATCAGTCGACGCGTCGTCCACAAACAGAATTTCGTACTGACGACGCATCTCGACCAACACCCGCGTCAGACGGTCGTAGAGCGGGAGAATCGAGTGCTCCTCGTTGTGCACCGGGATCACGATCGATAGCATGAACGTACTCTTACATATTGTACCCTTTTCAGGTACTTAGACTGTTGCCCCAAGGCAGCTCGTAGGATAGACCACCTTATTGTGTGGTCTGTCCGGGCTGCGCAGCAGCCTTATCCCACCGCTTCCAGGAACCGCTTTCGGGCTTATTCGTAGACGAGACGATCCACTTGCGTCAGAGGAGTTTTAGGTTTTGGGTAAATAGCGCCTTACGCCGTAGTCATAGACACCCGCGCCCAGTACTCCGCCCAGCAGCGGACCCACAATAGGAACCCAGAAAACCAGGTCTCCACTGGTCAATCCGTTGTTGCTGAATCCCGCGACGACGGTGAACAGCCGGGGCCCAAAGTCGCGAGCCGGATTGATCGCGTAGCCGTGCATTCCCCCGAACGACATCCCGATCGCCACCACGATCAACCCGATCATGAGCGGGGCGAGGTTGCCTGGCGGCTGATTGCGCTCGTCAATGATCGCGAAAACCATTAGCAGCAGCAGGGCAGTGCCAATGGTTTGATCCAGCAGGCCGGCCATGGGCTGTCCTCCGTAGGCCGGGAACGTAGTGAAGATTCCCGCCGTGTGCGCCAACTGTGGGTCGGTCGTGTGGAAGGCCGGCAGGTAATTCCAAAACACCAGCGCCGAGCCGCAGAAAGCGCCCAATGTCTGCGCGATCGAGTACGGCAGCACCTTGCGCCATGGAAAACCGCGAAAGACCGCGAACGCGAGTGTCACCGCCGGATTCAGATGTCCACCCGAAATCCTGCCGGCGATGTAGACGCCCATGGTCACCCCCAGTCCCCAACCCAGCGTGATGTTGGTGTACCCTCCATGTACCACCTCGCCCGGCACTCCAGTGCCGAAAAGCAACACCATCGCCACCACTCCGTTCCCGAATAGAAGAAGCACTAGTGTTCCTATGAATTCTGCAATCAGTTCAGCGGCGAGTCCAGGCATCGCTGCGGATTGTATCAGAACCCCGGGGTAGGCCGCCGCGACGAATCTTTTGCGAGCCGGTTGTTAATCCTCTGCAGAAACTGCGGCCAAAACCTCGCTAGCGGCGGCAAAGGCGGAAATTTCAGACACATTGCACCGCGCCGGCCCCGCGGTTAGCGGCTGAAAATGCGGCAAAGACCCGTAGGGCAGACCATCGTCTTTTGTGGTCTGCCCGGCAGCGCAGCAGCCGCTTTTCGCTTGCTACATCACGTGCGGCGGTCGTCAGCACTAAAGAACGCGACCGCCAACCAACTGGTAATGAGCAAAACGTACGCCAAACCGAAGCGCAGCGCAAAGCTCAACACCTGCGGCGTGGTACCCGTGAATTTCGGCACCCAACCCATGAGCACACTCGGAACATAAAAGCCGATAACCAACGCAATCAGGTACTCCAACCAGAACACTTTCCCGCCCTTGCCCCACATCCCGCGCGCCCCATGGCGAGCTGCGCCGGCCGCCATCGGGAGCACGACCGCCGGCAGAATGATCCACCGTACTCCCCATAGCAATGCCAGATACGATCGGACCCAAGTCGTGGGTTTTATCGGTTTGCGTAAATGAAACGTTAGCCAGGACGCCGTACGTTGTCCAGCCTTCGTCAGGGGATCGTCGAGTTTCCCCAGCGCCCAGCAAAGCGCGACGAAAACAATCACGACCGCGGAGAAGATCGCAAGCGTCTTCAGTCCCTTGCGAAACGCACTCCACAAGCCTTGCGACCGGTCGCCGCAGTAGACCAGCGTCCCGTCCTGTAGCCACAGCCACGCCGCCAGAATCAGTAGACCGAACACCGCGGTCTCAATCAATTGCCAGTCTCGCGAATCCCGAATTCCCAGCCACGCGAAAGCGCCCCAGAACAGCAACGCATTGCCGGCCGCTTGTATCAGCCAGAGTCGTTTCATTTGAACTCGATCTCCCTGGGTTCAGTAGTCGACAGATACTTCGGCTGGTACATCGGCTCAACCTTCGCCGGACTCACCCGGAACTTACCCGGATTGACCACCTTCAACAGATAAAAATACTGTTCCTGCGAGTGATAGAAGAATGACCGGAACAGCGCCATGCGATCGTCGTGCAGTTCGCGCCGGTCGAAATAGTAGTGCCACCATGACGGCTGATCCTTCAACTTATACAGGTCATCCCGCTCGATGAACTCCGCGCCCGCGGGAATCGGATCCTCCACCAGCAGATACCGCCAGTTGCTGCCGGTCACCGTCAACCGCACCGCCAGTACATCGCCGACAGAAAGCGGTCCGTCAACTTTGTCGAGTGAGTACACAATCTGATCGCCGGCCTTCTCTGGAGTCAGCTTGTAATAATCACGCAATAGATTGAGATCCGTGCTGCCTTCTTTGACATGCTTCGATTCGGTGGAATAGTAGCGTTCGGTGATCGACCAGTACAGCCGTCCCGTGCCGGTCGATTCGACATGGATCTTATTGCCGCCCGCCAGATCCGCTGCCGCAATCGTCACTTTGGCCGCAACCGGAGAGAGAGCGTCGGCCGGACCGAACGCCTTGCTCAATACCGGCTTTCCGTTCACCGTGACGGTCGCCTGGAGACTCGGCTTCAATTCGCCGGACTGCTTCAGATAATCGGTGAGGCCGAAGATCACCATGGCGGTCTGCTTGGTGGAGTACCAGTAATAGCCTTGCCGATGATCCATCAGGTACTGCACGGCTTTGGGCAACAGCGGACTCTCGGGCTTCTCGTGCGACAGGAGCTTGAGCGCCATCGCCGTGGTCTCGGACGACGTGTCGAACCAGTAATCCATCAGATAGTCGCGATCGGAGGGCCACCACGCGTGGACCTCATCGGTCTTGACGGCGGCTTCGAGTTGCTTCGCCAGAACGTCGGCGCGACTCGCATTCTTGGCAGTCTCGAACGCGAGGCCGAGCAGCGCCGCTCCATCGGACGACAGCTTCTCATGCAGATTCCACGCGTCTTCGAGCGGCTTCGGGTCGAGCGCTCCGGCCTGAGCCATCGCATAGACGACGTAAGCCTTGAGATCGGCCGTCATCGCCGGATTCTTGTCGTAGGCTGCGCGCAGCCACTTCAATCCCCGCTGTACGGAATCGTCGTTGACGGCCACGCCGGCGCTCTTCGCCTGCGACAATCCACCCACCACGTAAGCCGTCATGAAGACCTCGCTTTCGTCGGTCTTCCACCAGCCCCAGCCGCCATCTTCGTGCTGGTACTCGCCGAGTCGTTCGAGCCCCGCCTTCAGTTTCGCGGCCAGAACTTCCTGGTTCACATCGGTGGATACTTTCAACTCCTGCAGCGCGTGCGTGACAATCACATTCGGCAGGAAACTCGACATGGTCTGCTCCGTGCACCCATAGGGAAACTGCGTGAGATAATCCAGCGCTGAGAACATCGCGCCCGCGACCGACGGGCTGAACGACACGTCGATGGCCCGCGATTGCGGCACAATCTGCGCGGGGAACTGCATCGCAACATCGGCCGCCCCCGCATTGGAAATCGCGCCCGACTTCGCCTCCGACAGTTTCACGCCAAACGCATTCACCGGAATCGGCAACTCCATCGCGTCCGATTCCTCATCCGTAAGGACCGCGCCGGTAATGGTCGCTTCACCCGGCGTCGTAGCGCGCACACGCCAGTCCGACTTCATTTCGCCCTTGGCATCGATAGTGACTTCGCGGGGACCAGGGTCCAGAATCTCGACGCCCTTGACGTCCATCGTCATCCGGGCCTGCTTAGCCGAAGTCAGATAATTGTGCGCGATGGCTGAGATCGTGACCTCGTCACCCATCGTGAAAAAGCGCGGAGTCACCAGCCGCAGGATCACATTCTTGCGCACGATCGTCTTCAAAACCGCGCCGCCCACCTTGGTGTCGGCGGTGATGGCGCGCGCCGTAGTGCGCCACGCCGTGATCGAATCGGGGAAGGTGAAATTGGCGACCGCGTGCCCGTTCGCGTCGGTCATGAGCCTCGGCAGCCACAGCGTAGTGTCCGGAAATGCCTTGCGCACTTTGGGCATCACCAGACGGTCGGGCTTGAGCGCCGCGAACGAGCGATGCGGGCGCAGTGCGGCTAACTGCATGCGCCGCTTTCCAGCCTCGCCATGGAAGTAGTAGCTGAGCGAGCTATCGGTCTGGACCGTGTTGTATTGCGTTCCATAGAAGATCTGGATGCCGTCGGGCGTGGTATCCGGTTTGATGCCATAGATGGCTTCGTCCACCACCCCCACGCTGATTTCCGCATTGACTGGTTTGCCCGCTGCGTCCTTCGCGTCCACCGTAAGCTGTGCACCTTCGCCGGGCGTGTACTGCGGCTTGGAACTCTTGATCTCCACCGACAGTTTGCGATCGTTCGGCGGCACTTTCACCATCTTGGTTCCGTTGTAGAACTCGTTATCGAAAAAGAAACTCGCGGAGACGAAAATGTCCGGCGAGCTTTCCGTCGTGATCGGGACATCCACAGTTACCGAGGGTCCGGGGGCATCCACCATGCGCAGTTGGGACAGTGCAGCGCCTTCCACGCTGACCAGCACGCGTGCATGTTTCACTCCTGTGATGACGAGGATGTGCGCGGTATCGCCCGGCGCGTAATGCTTCTGATCAGGTACCAGTTGGACGCGCCGCTCGCCGCCCTCACCGAAATCCCAATCCTCGCCACCCGAGTAGATCCACGTCGACGACTCCACCTGCCGGCCTTCCGGCGTGTGTGCCCTCACGCGCACCTCAAACCCGCCGCCCTCCTTGGGAATCGTGAGTTGCACGCGCGTGTTCCCCTGCGCATCGGTCTGTCCGCCGGTACTGGCGCTGACCACGTGGTTCTTGTCTCGCCACGAATACCGGATCAAATCCACTGTCACGGCGGTGCTGACAGGATGGTTATCATAATCGGCGGCCGAGACATTGAAGGCCGCCGCCGCGCCTGCGGAGACGAACCATTTCTCGGGAGAGATCCGCAGTCGAAAACTACCGAACGTCGCCAGTACGAATCCGGTGCCCGTGATCTCACGATTTCCGGCGTCGGTGACCCGCGCTTCGATCCGGTATCGCATATCGTTCGCGTGTTCGTCGATTTGCGTAGGGATGGTGATCTGCAGTTTGCCGTCGGCATCGAGCGTCCCGGTCTCGTCGAGCAATTGCTCGTCGGCATCGCCCTGATAGTCCTGCTGCATCTGCTGCGGTTCGTCATCATCCGGCTCGCCATAGTAGCCCCAGTCCCAATACCGGACCCGGTGGACCACGTATTCCACCTTCGCGCCGGCCACTGGTTCACCGAAGAAATACTGGGCGTCGATAGTTACCGGTATGTCGTCGCCTTCGAGGACCCGCGCTTTCGCGGGCGTCACGCGGACTTCGTATTCCGGCTTCTTGTATTCCTCGACTTCAAACGACCCGCCCACCTGGCTTTCGCCGGTATGGAGGATGATCTGGTACGTGCCCAGCGGCGCGTCCTTAGGTAGCGTGAGATCCCCCGCCAGCGAGCCGAAAGCATCCAGGTCGAGCGCTTTCTGATAAACCTTCTTATCCTCCGGTCCGGTAACCTCGACCGGGATGCTCTTCAGCGTAGGAATCTGGTTGACGTTGCCCTGCTTCGTCCGCACGATGCCTTTGAACGAAACCTGGTGACCCGGGCGATACACCGGCCGGTCGGTGTACGCGTAGCCGCTGTAGTCGTCGAACCGGTTCATCAGCGAGTAGCCGGGAAGTGAACTCGCCGCGAAGCTAGCGCCCACCTTCGCCATCACCATGGGCTGAGGCTCGTTGCCTTGCGGAATGCTGACTCGCTCGTCGAAGATGTCGTCGCGGTTGGTCTTG
Source organism: Terriglobia bacterium (assembly GCA_963747535.1). Classification (GTDB taxonomy): domain Bacteria; phylum Acidobacteriota; class Terriglobia; order Bryobacterales; family Bryobacteraceae; genus CAVVFX01. Next base: position 70,679 of record CAVVFX010000017.1, on the reverse strand, counting down.
ATCCTGGTCTTCGCATCCTTGGTGGTCCACAGGAGCACATCGCAATCAGGAATGGGTTCGCCAGTGGAACGTTTCGCCACCACGCCCGCGAGATGGCCTTTAGTCGTCTTGCTGATGATGCCGATCTCCGAAACCATGACGATGGTAAAGGCACGCTGGTCGTCGCGCGTGGCTTCCACCAGGTACACCCCTTCCTGCGTCACCTCCACGGGAATAGTCGAAGTGTGCCATGCCTCCGGCGACGCAAAATGCGTCTGCCAGGTGGCCACCACTTGCTGCGCGTTGAGAACCGGCGCGGTGGCAAACGTGGTCGGGCCATGGCTGCGGTTGTCCTTGGGAGCGTGCCACTGATGAACGTCCTTCCATGCGTTGTCGGTGAACTGATTCCGGACGCCCCATCGCACCTTGTCCCGCCACGTTTGCTTCCAGGCGTGAAATCGCTCGATCCAGGTCTTTTCGTGCGCGGGACGCTGCCCCTGCCCGCCGAACATGTGGGGATCTTCCAGTTCGGCGAAGAACTTGAATGGATCGCGGATCTTATAAACGCGAAACGCCAGATCCGGGACGCTGCTCGTGGTCACCGTGATGCTTGGCTTCTCACCCGGAGCGAACGTCCGGCTGCTGTTGAGCGCAAAGTACGGACGCGCTTCCTCCTGGCACAACAACGGCGCCGTCATCAGGACGCAGAGTGCCAGGCTCCCCCGGACGGCGAGCAGTCCTCGTCCGACAGACCATCGTTTTTTGCGGTCTGCCCGGCTGCGCAGCAGCCGCTTCACTCCCAAAGAATGTTCCACCGATACACCCCTAAGTAATGCGGATTTTCCATCGTCAAATGCCAGCCAGGGTCCGGGTGCTTTTGTAAATCGCTAACCGATGGCCGCCTGATTTCCCCGTGCGTCTCCTGCGATGGACCGGTATGGTACACCACATACGGCCCCCTCGATTCCTCAATCTGGCTAGGCCCCAGATAGATCATCGAATGATAGGGCATCGCGGCGTCTTCCTGGCGAAAAAAGATCAGGTCCCCCGGACGCGCCTGCCGGATATCGCGCGATACGAAATGCGTGTTGTAACGAAGCAGCGTGCCCGCGTCTGCGAACTCCGCCAGTGTAGCAGCCCCCGTCCGAAACAACGCGGCCCCCCAGGGAGTGAACGGATACTCGTACTTGCGAATCTGCGGAATCGCCGGAACCAGCGGCAGGCCGGACTTTTTAGACCAGTTGCCGTCGTGCGTTCGCAGCGCCTCGCGGTACGCATAGCGGATCAACCCGGCGCAATCGGAAATCTCCGCGGGAAGCGCTGGCGTCTCGCGAAAGAACTGCGCTTCGGCGAGAAACGTGAACCACGATCGGAACGCGGCATTGTCGGCCGGATCGTCGAGCCGCAGGACATCCGGCGTACCGTCGCCGGCCGAGTCCCGATCGTTGGCGGCAACCGTCACCGGAACGGACACGGCGGCGAAAGGCGGGAGCAAAACCGCAATCCTGGCCTTCCCGGGTAGCGCCTTCGATTGGACCGTAACGTGCCAGTTCCCTTCGTCAAAATAAGTCCGGGCCATCCTGATCGAATGGCTGCCTTTTGTAATCGAAGCCTCCAAGCCTGAAGCCGGGAGCGGAATGGTTGCCCGGACAGTGAGCCGCGTTGTGGCGCCTCCCGCCGGAATCTCCGGCCGGTCGACCGCCACCTGCAACTGCGGATCGGGCCCGTGAGAGATCAATGCCACCGTTGTGATAGTTCCGGCACAGACGAGGAGAAGGACTATGCCCCACCAGCGAAACCGGATTCCGACGGCGTGCGTCACTTGGGCGAATTATATATCGTATCCTAAAGGAAGTTGGATTTTGCCGGGAAAGGAGACGCGATGAGTCGCGCGATTGTAGCGCTTTTATTGTCGACGTTCGTCGCGTTTGCCGCCGATAATCAAAAGAAAGACCCTGAAACCATCGGCCAGCGCAAGGTGGATGGCGGGATCAACTTCTATTCTGTCGAAAAAGAGATTGCGCTCGGCAAGCAGCTCGCCATCGAAGTAGAGCGGCAGGCCAAACTGCTGGACGATCGAATTACCTGTGAGTATATTAATCGTCTGACGCAGAACCTGGTGCGCAACTCAGACGTCAAGTTTCCGGTGACCGTGAAGGTGATCGAGGATGACGTCGTCAACGCCTTTACTCTCCCCGGCGGGTTTCTGTTCCTGAACACCGGCCTGATCCGGCTGAGCGAATCGGAATCGGAACTGGCGTCCGTTATTTCGCATGAACTGGGACACGTCGCGGCGCGCCATTACACCCGCCAGGCGAGCCGGGCAAACCTCCTGGAGGCGTCCACTGTTCCGCTGATTTTCCTGGGCGGAATCCCCGGCATGGCTGTGCGCGAGGCCGCCACGGCCGCGGTGCCCGCGGGACTGTTCAAGTTTTCGAGGGATTTCGAAACCGAAGCCGACCTGTTGGGGATCCAGTACCTTTATAAGACCGGCTACGACCCGAGTGCCGCGATCGACATGTTCGAGCGGATTGAAGCCACCGAGCGCAAGCACCCCGGCGCCGTGTCGCAACTTTTCAACACCCACCCGTTGACCTCCGACCGGATCGTCAAGACCCAGCAAAACATCGAGAAGAACCTGCCGGCGCGTCCCGAATACGTGGTCAATACTTCCGAATATGAAGATGTCCGGGCCCGGCTCGTCACCATCCAATCGGTTCGTAAGGCCGCCGCCAAGCCCGCCGCTCCCACCCTGCTGAACAAGCCCGGCGCCAAGGACTAACCATCCGCCGTGGGGCGGACCATCGTTTTTTGTGGTCTGCCGGCTGCGCAGCCTCATTCCCGCACCTCCTCCCCGCAACACGAAACCAGACCCCGGTCGCTGCGTCCACCACATTAGGACCGTCCATCGAGCCGGCGGCTTTTGACCCCGACCCTCAAAATAGATTAAGTTCATGTAACCTGCCAAGTGTGAACTGCGTACTCACCTGTAGCCGGAACCGCACAATAATAGGTTTATAATGCTAGCAGGAGAATTTCCCATGACGTGGTTCAACTTTCGAGGGCGCGCCGGAGTGGCGCTCCTGGCAGTCGTCGCGTCGTTGCCGTTAGTCACCCCGAGTCTCGCCGATGACAAAGAGAAGGACCCGGACGCAATCGGCAATCGCGATGTCGGAAAGGGCGTCAATTTCTACTCCCTCGACAAGGAGATCGCCTTGGGCAAGCAGCTCGCCCAGGAGGTCGAGCGGCAATCCAAGATCATAGACGATCCGACAGTCGCGGAGTACGTCAACCGCCTTGGCCAGAACCTCGTCCGGAACTCCGACGCGAAGGTTCCGTTCACCATCAAGGTGATCCAGTCGGCGGAAGTCAACGCGTTCGCCCTCCCAGGTGGATTCTTCTTCGTAAACTCCGGGCTGATTCTGAAAGCCGACAACGAAGCCGAACTGGCTGGCGTCATGGCGCATGAAATTGCCCACGTGGCCGCGCGCCACGGCACCAAGCAGGCCACGCGCGGGCAGCTCATCAATATCGGCACGATCCCGTTGATCTTCATGGGCGGCTGGACCGGCTATGCCATCCGGCAGGGCGCCAGCCTGGCGATTCCTATGGGCTTCCTGAGTTTCTCGCGCAGTATGGAGAGCGAGGCCGATTTCCTGGGACTCCAGTACATGTACAAGGCTGGCTACGATCCTACGGCATTCGTCGATTTCTTCGAGAAGATCCAGACCCTGGAGAAGAAGAAACCGGGTACCATGTCGAAGGTCTTCTCCACCCACCCGATGACTGACGATCGCATTAAAGCGGCTCAGAAAAACATTCAGGAATATCTGAAGGCCAAACCGGAATACGTGGTTACGACCTCAGAGTTCAACGATGTGAAGGGCCGGCTCTACGCGCTCGAGAATCATCGCAAGATGGACACTACGAAGGACCCCAACCGTCCGCAGTTGCGTCGTAATCCAAGTGCCGGCAGCGGTCCGATCGACGACAACAGCGGCGCCGATAGCAAGCCGCAGACCGACTCCGACGAACGTCCCACGCTGAAGCGCCGCGACGATTCATCGAACTGAATACCGTAGGGCAGACCATCGTCTTTCGTGGTCTGCCCGGCTGCGCAGCGGCCGCTGGTGCCAACTCAACGTCCGCGCTAAAATCCTAGCACTTAGCTACTCGCATAGTCTCAGCCTTGGGGGTATTTGCAGCGCGCCGCGAGTAGACCCGTGGCCTCACTCGTGTCTATGTCCGCGATGAGCAGTCCTCGCTTCCCGTAGGGCTGGTAGCTGAGCAGCGTCCCGTCGGGCCGCACCACGGCTGAAGTGGTCGGCGACCCGGCACTCGCATAGTTGACGGTCGCGAAAAAGCAGGTATTCTCGGCGGCGCGGCACAAGGCTGCCTTCTCATGGAACGAGTTCGCGGGATCGGCGAAACTCGAGGGCCGGTAGCCGCCGGGCTCGGCTTCGTGAAAATGAGGATGGAACACGATATGTGCGCCATGCCGGGCGGCCGAGCGGACCGTTTCCGGATAGCGCCAGCCCTCATGACAAATGGCCACACCGAATGTCAGTGCCCCGGCCTGAAACACCCGCCTGCCTGAGCCGGCGGAATAGGTACCCTCCTCGGACGGGTCGAGTTGCACTTTGTCCTGGAAACCTGCCATCGTCCCCACCCGATCGATCACCAGGGCGGTGATCCGCAGTGCACCATCGACAACGCGCTCAGTACCCAGAACGACCGCGAGGTCTGCCTTGGCGGCAGCGGCTGCGATGACAGACCACGCGCGTTCGAGGAACACCGGGTCGGGAGGTGGCACTACCTTGCCCATTCCGCGGTAGCCGGGAACGTAGCACTCCGGAAAGCAGATGAGACGCGCGCGCTCCACGGACGCTTCAAAGATAGCTTGTTCGGCCAGCGCGACCGACTCCTCAGGACTCGCCGGGAATTGTATGTTGGCCAGGGCGATTCGAAATGTGCTCATTCACCATGCCAATTCTATCGCTCCGACAATTCTATCGCTCGGAAGAGTCCCGTGGACGGACCATCGTGTTGTGTGGTCTGTCCGGCTGCGGAGCATCCCTCTGTACGCTACCAGCGCAGGGCATTCAGGATGGGAGTATAGGCTAGTCTGCTGGCGTGGACCTCGAGGACCCCTCCCAACGCCGGGTCTAATTCCGAAATGCGGCGGATGAGCCCCGAAATCCGCTTCGAGTCCAGGGCAATCACGGCATCCGCCATTTCCTTACGCAGTCCTTCCGGAATCGCTGCCCACGCTTCCGGCCGCAGGATCGGTTTCGCATGCCCCGATTGCCTCGCTCCATTTTCCTCGCGATCGTAACGCACACCCATGTGACGCGCCATGCAGTCGAAGATCTCTTCCAGCCGATATGGCTTACCGAGGAAATCGTCCAGCCCGGACGCCAGCATCTCGTCCCGCTCGCCGGCGAGCACCGACGCCGTGACCGCTACGATCTTCACTTCCCGGCCCCCACCCAGTCTCCGGATGCGCCTCACCGTCTCCAGTCCGTCCATCCCGTGCAAGCCGCGGTCCATCCAGATGAAGTGCGGCCGCCAGGATTTGAAGATTTCAATGCCCTCCTGGCCATCTCCCGTCGCGCGTACGCTGAAGCCGACGCGCTCCAGCAGTCGCCGCAGCAAGAGCCGGTTTTCGAACTGGTCCTCGACGATCAGGACCCGGTACTCACGCTGGCCAAAGGCGATACGGACCACTCGTGGCCGATAGTCCAATGGCGCCGTCGCCTCCGATTCCGGCACTCGTTCCACCGGCAGTTCCATTCGAAACCGCGACCCCCTACCAGGTTCGCTCTCCAGGCGGATAGTTCCACCCATCAGTTCCACGTACTGCCGGACGATTGCGAGTCCCAGTCCAGTGCCATCTTGAAACCCCGGGTCGCCCACCCGCACGAAAGGCTCGAAGACGCGCCCCTGATCCTTCGCCGCGATGCCGACGCCCGTGTCCTCGACCTCGAACTGCAGCAGCACGCGGCCCGAGGGGTCTTCCGGCAAGCCATTCAACCGCAGCATGATGCCGCCCCGTTCAGTATATTTCACGGCGTTGCCAATCAAGTTGGTCAGTATCTGGCGCAGTTTGGCGGCGTCGGTCCGGACCCGGCGCGGAAAACCAGGGGATTGCTCGACGAGGAGTTGCAGATTTTTCGCCATGGCGCGCATCCGCATCATTTCCGTCAGGTCGCGCACCAGGCTTTGCACGTCGCACGGCCCGCTTTCCACCACGCTCCGGCCGGCTTCGATCTTAGCCATGTCCAGCACGTCGTCGATCAAGTGGAGCAGGTGCTCGCCGCTGCGGCTGATGATGTCCAGGTCTTTGCCTTGCTCCTCCGGTGCCGCGCCGCCTTCCCGCAGAAGGGTGGTGAAGCCGAGGATAGCGTTGAGCGGCGTACGCAGTTCGTGGCTCATACTAGCCAGGAAAACGTTCTTGGCGCGATTGGCAGTTTCTGCGGCATCCTTGGCGATTTGGAGTTCGCGGGTTCGTACCATTAACTCGCCGGTCCGTTCCGCTACCTCTGCCTCGAGTCTCGCGGCCCCTAGCTGCAAACTCCTCACGCGAGACCAGTAGGCTCCCAACACACCGCCCACGATGATTAGGCCGGTAAGGCTCCTGAACCACCATGTCGCCCACCAGGGTGGCAGGATTGTTATGGCGAGAGTCACGCCGTTCTCGTTCCAGATCTGGTCGTTGTTAGAGCCTTGGACCCGGAAAGTGTATGCCCCAGCCGGAAGATTTGTGTAGGTCGCCAGACGCTGCCTGCTGTCCACCTCGTTCCATTCTGTCTCCAGACCCTCCAGCCGGTACCGATACCGGTTGTTCTCCGGCGCCGTATAGCTCAGGGCGGCGAACTCCAACGTGAAGATACCCTGTTTGTGAGTGAGCGTCAGGGAATTGGTTGCCCAGAGCGGTTGCTGTAGCGGCGAGTCTGCGCCCGGGGATACAGGTTTATTGAACAAGCGTAAGTCCGTCAAAACTACCGGCGGAAGATGGGGATTATCGGAAAGGCGATCGGGGTAGAACGTTGTCAGGCCCTTGCTGGAGCCAATAAACATTTCACCAGCCTGACTCTGAAAGCTGCTCCCCGCCGAATACGGGTTGAGGAAATTATTCGGTAAGCCGTCGGATTCTGAATAGTTGCGAAAAATCCTTGTCCGCGGATTGAAACGGGAGAGGCCATCATGCGTGGCGAGCCAGAGATATCCCCTGGTATCTTCGAGAATCGCTGAAATGGCATTACCCGGCAGTCCGTCCTTTGTGGTGAAAATCGTGAAGATCCCCCGGCTTCGATCCAGTTCATTGAGGCCATTTTGTGTGCCGATCCACAGCACTCCCTGCTGGTCCTCCCAAATGGCATTTACTTTGTTATCGCTGAGGGTGCGTGGGTCTTGGGGGTCGTGGCGATAGACGCTGAACTGCTCGGTTCTGGGATCAAACCGATTCAGCCCTCCATCCGGGCCGCCCATCCACAACATTCCCGCTCGATCCTCAAATAGGACTGTTACTGAACCCGGCCCCGTCGGGTAGGCCGTAAAACGTCCTGTACCCGCGTCAAGGCGGTTCAGCCCGCCGCTCTGAGTGCCCACCCACACTACTCCTTGCCGGTCCAACAACAGGGAAAGGACAGCATTGCTACTCAAGCTGCCAGGGCTTCTTTCGTCATGCCGGTAGGCGAAGAATCGCCCCGTTGTGCGATCGAAGCGGTTGAGTCCGCCACCATAAGCCCCAAACCAGAGCGCTCCGGACCGGTCTTCGCGGATTACAGCCACTTTGTCGTAAGAAAGACTGTGGGGGTTGTTGGGATCGTGATGGTAAAAGGTCAATTGCCCGGTCTGTCGATCCAGCCGGTTGAGGCCGTCCTCTGTCCCGATCCAAAGCAATCCCTTGCTGTCCTCATACGCACACCAGATCATGTTGCCATGCAGACTCTTCGGATCGCCGGCCTGGTGTTTATAGGTGACAAACGGGGAAGGCCTGCTCTGGAATCGGCTCAACCCGTTTTGGGTGCCAACCCAAAGCACTCCTTCCGCATCTTCGAACACGGTAGCGACGGTGTCGTTTGGCAAACTGTTCGGATTATCAGCATCCCTGGCGTAGCGGAGGAAACGCTTACGATCACGGTCCAGCTTAAGCAATCCCCTATCCACCGTGCACACCCAAAGCGCCCCGTCTTCGTCTTCAAAGAGCTGGCTCGCGCCCACGACGCTTTGGCTGCCCGGTTCTTCCGCGCCAAAGGGGTAATGCGTGAATCTACCGGTCTTCACGTCCAGTGCGCTCAACTCCCTTTTGAACGGCGAGGCTAGCCACAAAACACCCGACTTGTCCTCAAGCATGAAATTCACATAATCTTGACTTAGGCTGTGGGGGTTCTCCGCATCGTTCAGCAAGCGCGAAAACCGTCCGGTGGCCCGGTCTAGTTTGTAGAGACCCCCTTGGGTGCATACCCACAGATTCCCCCGCCGATCTTCAAAGACGGACTCAACGTTGTCGCTGGGGCCGCCGGTATCCTGAGAATCATGTCGATAATGGACGAAAGTTCCCGTTGCCTGGTCCAGGCGATCGAGCCCACCATTGGATCCAATCCATAGTGCGCCGGTGCGATCCTGATACACGCAACGGATCCAATCGCCGCTCAAGCTCCGGCTATGGCCGCGCTCATGTCGGTAATGGGTGAGGCTGTCCTGAGTAGGGTCAAGCCGGTAGAGCCCTTCATTAGCGGTGCCGAACCAGAGGACGCCAGTCCGATCTCTACATTCCGCCCTGATAGGATCGCTGCCGAGGCTATTCGGGGTATCGCGCTCGTTCCGGTAGCGCTTCAGACTGTACCCGTCATAGCGGTACAGGCCGTCGCTCGTACCCAGCCACAGAAACCCGTAGTTGTCCTGGGTAATGCTCCATATCCGAGCCTGAAGCGATCTCCCGTCCACGGTTAGCGGAATGAAGCCGATGTCCTGCTTGTCGATTACGGGGAGCTTCACAAAACCCGGACGCAGCGAGGCGTCCGCGGCGCCACAGAACAGGATCAACGTGCCCAGTACAGACAGCAGCGCTCTTCCGGCCCCGACACAAGTTACCCCAAAAGTATTGCGTGACCGGTCAATTATCCTCATGTGCAAGAAGCCCCTACATGCTGGCTCACCCGGAACCATGCCAACCGACTTGCACAATTCTATCCCACATTCAAGGTTGTACGGGCGTAGTACTCTTCGCGGATGGCTCTTGGCCTACCGTAGGGTGGACCATCGTTTTTTGTGGTCCGCCCGGCTGCGGAGCAGCCGTTTTTGCGGCATGCCGCTATACGGAGTTGGCGTTTCGCCACAGGCCGTTAGTTTAGTCCGTGGTAGATATTTTGAATCACCCCTATTGACCGGTTCATCGTCCCGTCCGAACCTCGCAAGCGCTGTCCGCTTGCCGGGAACGCCGCTGCGCGCAATAGGCACGACGATCATGACGACATCCACAAGCCCGACTACGTTGACGTTGGAAGAATACGCCGGAGGCGAGGCTCCGCTTTCCTCCTGGAACGACGGCCCCGCAAAGCAGAGCATCGTAAACTTCGTCCGGGGAGTGACTACGACTGGCGACCCTCGCTTCGTCAAACCCGAAGAGCGGATCGCGGTCTTCGATAACGACGGGACCCTGTGGACCGAGCAGCCGATGTATTTCCAGCTCGCGTTCGTTATCGATCGCCTGAAGGCTATGGCCCCACAACATCCCGAATGGAAGGACAAGCCGCTCTTTGCAGCTGTTCTGGCGGGCGACATGAAAACTGTCGCGGCCGGAGGTATGCGCGGCTTGGTCGAACTTGCCATGGTTACCCACGCCGGCATGACCACCGACGAGTTCTCAAAGATTGTGCAGGATTGGCTCGCCAGCGCCAGGCATCCGAAATTCAATCGTCCCTACACGGACCTGATTTTCCAGCCGATGTTGGAACTCCTTTCTTATTTGCGCGCCCATGGCTTCAAGACGTTTATCGTCTCCGGCGGGGGCATTGAATTCATGCGTGTGTGGGTGGAGCAGGTATATGGGATTCCGCCCGAGCAGGTGATTGGCAGCAGCATCGTAACCAGGTTCGAGATGGTCGCCGGCGTTCCGGTGCTCACGCGACTGCCGGAAGTGAATTTTGTAGACGACAACGACGGCAAGCCCGTCGGTATCCACATGCACATAGGACGAAAGCCAATCGCTGCGTTCGGCAACTCTGACGGCGATTTGCAGATGCTGCAGTGGACCGCCGCCGGGACGGGGTCTCGCTTCGGATTGCTCGTACACCATACGGATTCCGACCGCGAGTATGCCTATGAGCGGTCGCCGCTCGGCTCTCTGGACAAGGCTCTCCAGGAAGCCGGCGCGAAGGGCTGGACTGTCGTGGACATGAAGCACGACTGGAACCGGATCTATTCTTTCGAAACCGGCAAATAGTTCACTCTTTCGGAAAGTTCAAACCGGATAATTGTATGTTGAATAATAGATTGTTGGCTACCGTTGGCAATGAAGGGACAGCCCGTGCGGCGCAGCATCCGATCACGGCTATCGACATCTTGCTCCGGCTGCCAACACGGCGCTCCTTAAGAATTACCCCACGGGCTTCGCGCTCGACGGCGAACACCAACCGCACGTTTCGCTCGCGGGCGGCTACTACTACACCGGCAGCCTGGACAAGCTGTATGCAGCCGCAGGTAAAGTTCTGGCCAGCGAGAAGGTGACGAACTGGAAGTTGAAAGCTCAGTACTACTACATGCCGATGAAAGGCATTGGGCTTGGTGGCCGGCTTGGAACCGAAATACGTTTCACTCCGATTTGCCGCGCCTGGACATAAAACAAAACAGAATGCAATACAAATGTTCGAAACAATTGGGCCAGCTTGGCGACCCTCTGCGGCTCGGTGTCTCTGCGGTGGAGTTCCGGCTTCCCGCGTCAGGTAAGCGAATTTTCGGAGGCAAGTCGCCCGGTAATGCGGTGGGCCGTAGATTACCGCAGAGCATCTTACTGGGCCGGGCCCAGTCTGGTGGGGAAGGAAACACAGTGTGATATTTTGGCCTGCATCCGCTGTGGTGGCAGTTAAGGCCGTTAGCGCAATGGTGTTTTCGAACCCGTCGCGGAGCATGGTTTCCAGTTTTCGTGGTCTGGTGAGTGGTGGTGGTTCCTTCAGGAACCAACCCCGATTAGGAGACTGCGTTTGAGTTTGACCACGCTGGAGCCACCACAGGGGTAGGAGCCCCTATGAAGATTAAGAAGAGAAGTAAGAAGACAAGGCTGCAATCGGTAACCGAACCGCCACAAGTGCGAATGGATGCGGCGGGTATCGACATCAGCCCGGAGGAGATTTATGTAGCCGTAGGCCCACGGGTAGCCGAACCGGCTGTACGCCGCTTCGGCACCATGACGCGAGAACTGAACCGCATCGCCGATTGGTTGCAGTTTTGTGGGCGTGAAGACGGTGGCAATGGAGTCGACAGGGGTGTACTGGATTCCTTTGTTTCAAGTATTGGAGGCGCGCGGGTTGACAGTGTTTCTGGTCAATGCACGCCACTACCATAACGTGCCGGGCAGGAAGACTGACGTTAGCGATGCGGCGTGGTTGCAGTACCTGCACGCGGTTGGGTTAGTGCAGGGATCGTTCCGTCCACCAGGAGATGTCTGTGCGTTCCGGACAGTGCTACGGCACCGCAGTCGGATGGTGCAGGCGTCCAGCGAGCACATTCAGCACATGCAGAAGGCTCTGGATCAAATGAATGTGCAAATACATCGAGTACTGAGCGATATCACAGGTGTAAGTGGACTGGCCATTGTGGATGCGATCCTGGCGGGGGAACGGGATGGACATCGGCTAGCGGAACTGCGCGACGGAAGAGTGCGAGCCAGCGAGTCGGAGATCGTCAAGGCACTAGAAGGAGATTACCGACCAGAGCATCTGTTCACCCTACGGCAATCGCTGGCGAGTTACCGGCATTATCGGAAGCAAATCGAAGAGTGCGATCAACAATTGCGGCAAGCGGTCGAGGCGATGGAGATCAAGGCGAATCGACAGGCGCCAGCTCCTCCCACCCACAAGCAAATGATCAAGGCGGGAGATGAGGACTTCCGGCAGAAATGCTATCGGGTGTTCGGCATGGATTTAACTAGTGCTTAATCGCAATAATACATTTCTGTATTAGAATGTTTGGTAGATGCCCAGACATGCGCCTGTGTTGGAGTGCTCTGCCGAAGACAAGGCAACGTTGATTGCGATCACTATGAGCCGGGCTGAGGAGGCGCGCTTGGTGGAGCGCGCCCGAATCATCTTATCCCGTCTTGACGGAAAAGAGATTCAGCAGGTGGCACGGGAACTGAGAGTCTCCATCCCCACCGTTACCAAGTGGTCCAAGCGATTCGCTTTTTGGGGCGTGAGGGGACTGGGCGACGAACCGCGACCGGGCAAGCCGGTGACATACGACGCCGCATTTCGGAACCGCGTCCTTGCACTACTTGAACAACCGCCGCCTCCGGGCATGTCCCATTGGGATGGACCCGCGGTAGCAGAGACGCTCGGATCTAGCGTCTATGCAGTCTGGCGTATACTGCGCCGCGAAGGCATCCACCTGCAACGACACCGCAGTTGGTGTGTAAGCACGGATAAGGAGTTTGCGCCCAAAGCTGCTGAGGTGGTGGGACTCTACCTGAACCCACCGTTGAATGCGGTAGTGCTGAGCATGGACGAGAAACCCAGTATGCAGGCCACGGAGCGGACGGCCGGTTACGTCGAGACCGACAGCGGCGCTGTGGTCCGCGGGCTGAAGAGTACCTACAAACGGCACGGCACGCTGAATTTGTTCGCGGCCCTGGATGTCGCCACCGGACAGGTCAAGACAAAGTTCACGGAAGCCAAGAAACGGGTAGATTTCCAGAGCTTTCTGGAAGGCGTAATTGCAGAACAGCCGACAGATAAAGAGATCCACGTGATCCTGGACAATTACTCGCCGCACAAGAAGAACGGCGACTGGCTCGCGAAGTACGATGGCCGCGTGCACTTTCATTTCACACCGACTTCGGCAAGTTGGCTAAATCAGATTGAAATCGTCTTCAGTCTACTGCAACGGAAGACTCTCAACGGAGCCAGTTTCAAGAGCAAAGACCAGCTGCGCGAAGCGATCGAAGCCTTTATTCGCAAACACAATGAACGTGCCAAGCCGTTTCGCTGGCGCAAGCGTGATGTGAAGGGCACCCAGCTCCGAAATACACTTGTCAACTTATGCAATTAAGCACTAGTATCCCGAGCATCAATGTGGGAACGCTGAAGGTGATGCTCGCCGAGGTTGGTCCGGATCTCAGCCGCTTTCGGTCGGCCGGCGCGTTCGCGTCCTGGTTACTCCTATGTCCCAATAATACGATTACGGGGGGAAAAGTAAAGTTCAGTCAGACCCGAGATGGAAGTACCCGACTGGGCGAGGCGTTACGAATGGCGGCGGAATCCCTATACCGAGACAAATCACACCTGGGAAAATTCTATCGGAGGATGAAGGCCAAGCTGGGAGGAGAATCTGCTATCACAGCTGCCCACAAGCTAGCCAGAATCATCTATACGCTGGTCGAGAAGGGTATGTCATACGACGACAGCCACTTCGCACGAATCGAAGAAAAGAATCAAGAAAAACAGCGACAGCGACTCTTCAAGCAAGCACGAATGATGGGGTATAGCCTCGTGCCCGCCAAGGTTTAGGCCTCCGGCAGGGTGGACGATTGCTTGGCTGCGTCCGCCGAGCTTCCGCAGCGGCCTCCGGCAGGGTGGACGATTGCTTGGCTGCGTCCGCCGAGCTCCCGCAGCGGCCTCCGGCAGGGTGGACGATTGCTTGGCTGCGTCCGCCGAGCTTCCGCAGCGGCCTCCGGCAGGGTGGACGATTGCTTGGCTGCGTCCGCCGAGCTTCCGCAGCGGCCTCCGGCAGGGTGGACGATTGCTTGGCTGCGTCCGCCGAGCTCCCGCGGCGGCCTCCGGCAGGATGGACGATTGCTTGGCTGCGTCCGCCGAGCTTCCGCGGCGGCCTCCGGCAGGATGGACGATTGCTTGGCTGCGTCCGCCGAGCTTCCGCAGCGGCCTCCGGCAGGGTGGAAGATATTTTATAACTATTCTCAGACCAGTGCCGACAGAGAAAGTGTTTCTTAGGAGACGCCGAGCCGCGGAGGAAAACGCAGAGGAGATCTTTGTCCAGGGTAAAGTGGACCGAAAACGTAAGAATCTCGACGCTCGTGCAGCAGACCGGCAGGATGCCCTATGCGAACAAAAGAATTGGCTTCACACTTTTGGCCAGAAAGTAGCTAGGCTAGCATCTTCATCAACGCGGCGATATATCCGAACTCGAAGGCGAACGCTTGCCGCGCGCCCTCGTCGCCCGCGATGTGCGGCGCGTGATCGGGCATGATCATGCCGTCGTAGCCGACATCCTTATATACGCGCAGCGCACGCATCATGTCCACGTCGCCGTTATCCGGGAAAGTCTCCTGAAATTTACCGATCCGCCCCTTGATATTGCGGAAGTGCACGTTGAAAATCTTCTTGCGCTCACCGAAATAGCGGATTACGTCATAGATCTGCTCGCCGGGACGGTCAAGCATCTCGGATACCGTTCCCTGGCAGAAGTTCAACCCGTGATACGGATTCTCCTTGATGCTGATGAACCGCTTCAGACCCTCAACGCTTGCCATCACGCGATATACACCGCGAAACGGCTTGCCGCCGGGGATGGCCGGATCATGCGGATGGCAGGCAATCTTGACCTTATACTCCTCGGCTGCGGGCGCCACACGTTCCAGGAAATACGTGATGCGCTCCCAGAACGCGTCGGCGCTCACCGGCCCGGCTTCAGTCAGCGGTGGATCTTCCTTGGCATTCGCGTAGTCCCAGGTACTATACATGGCGCCGCCGCGTCCCGGCGTGGGCTCGGTGCGCACGACTGCCAGGATCGTCATGTTGTATTTGGCGCGCGGAATGCCCGCGCGGGAGATGTTGCGGATCATCTGGCAGATGCCGTCGATCTCGCGGTCGCGTTCCGGGCTCTTGCCCAGCATTACGTTTTTGATCCCGCTGTTCGTGACGTAGGAGTTGGTCGGCAGTTCGATCATTTCCAGCACGAGTCCGAATCCTTCGACGCGCTCGCGCAACCGCGTTAGAGCCTCCACCGACCATTTCTCGTCGAGCTGTTTCGACGGCGTACGGGCGGATATATGATTCACGCCGAAGGCAGCCATAGTCTTCAAAATGTCGTCCGATTCGCCATGCTGCGTGCCCAACTTCATACGCATCGGCGGTGCTGCCGCTGGAGCCCCGGTCGCCTGTGCTGCCGCCAGGGCCGCGCTTAATTCGAAGAAATCTCTGCGTCGCATGTATATACTCCTTGTTGCCGACATTGTACTGTATGCTCACAGCCACCTGCTTGGTCTGCGAGGCAGGGGCCCAGTTCAACCTATATTTCCTCTCCCCTCAATAGCTTCCGGCCCCTCGAGAACGTTTTCGCCGACCTCTATGCTATGACTAATCTAGATCGTGATTGGCGCGCCTGCCTCACGACCCCCCGGCCGACATCCTGGGAATCAAATCGCGAATCCATAGCCGCTATGGACTCGCCAGAGGAGAATTACGCCGTATGGCCACGCCAGCCCAAATTGAAGCCAATCGCCGCAACGCGGAAAAATCTACCGGACCCCAGACGGCGGAGGGCAAAGCTCGATCCTGCCGCAATCGTCTTTCCCATGGCTTCACCAGTTCCGTGCTTTTCATAGCCGGCGAAGAACGCGAGCAATTCAACCTGCTCCTCGCCGACCTCCACAACGAATTTCAGCCCGCCACCGCCTCCGAGCAAATCCTCCTCGAGAAAATGGCTCAAAACCAGTGGTTGAGCTTGCGGGCCTGGCGCCTTCAGTCCGTCGCCCTGAATGCTCCCGCCGCCCCTGGCTACATGCCCCCGGACCTGGGCCTGCTCATCCGTTACCACCAGTCCTCCGATCGGGGTTTCTACAAGGCCCGAGCCGAGCTTATAAATGCCCAGAAAGAAAGGAAAAAGTCGGAAATTGGGTTCGAATCGCAAAACGCCGTTCAGCCTGCCGCCGAGTCACCCGTGGAGACCACCGCCATACCTGAACTCTCGATCCCTAAACCACCCAAATGGTCTGATTTCGAGTCTCTTGACGACCAACTGAATGCCTTGACGTATGGCCCCGACGGAGAGATGACGAAAAGGCTGATTGACGAGCTCCGAGCCGCCGGAAAGCTGCCAAAATAGCCGCCATACGTGCGCCGGATCGGCCGGGGACACTGGTTCGGGTGCAGTTTGGCCATTTCCGCCGTAGGGCAGCCTTTGGGCTCCGTAGGACAGACCATCGTTTTGTGTGGTCTGTCCGGCTGCGGAGCAGCCCCTCGGCTTTGGCCTTTCACTAGATTAGAAGCGATAAAAACCATTTTTGATCCTCCATGTTGTAATCCTGTCTGGTTTGTGATATCTAGTTATATAACTAGATACACGAAAGGATCTATCAACATGGGGTTTCCCACCAAAGTCCAACTCATCAAACGCAAAACCAGTGAACAGTGGTATATCAACTTCCCCTCCGCCATCGCTCAGGCCATGGAGTTCTCCCGCGGCGAGACCGTAGAGTGGCTCATTGAGGACAAGAGCCTTCTGGCCCTGCGTCGCCCGGAGGCCCCACCTCCGACTTTAAAAAAAACTCGGCCGGCATCCTCCCCCAGTTCTGGAGACTCTGGAACGGATGTTTCTCCGCCTTCGGCCAGTGCCGCGTCGCCGAACGCGCGCAAAACCTCGCCCTAAGCTCGCTTCTCTGTCTCGGACGCCATTCCATCACTGGCCTGCTCACCACTTCCGGCTCCCAGTTTCGAGACTGGACCGCCGCTTATCGCCTCTTCTCGAAGGATCGAATTCCCATGCCTGAAATCTTTTCTGTCGTCCGTCACGCCGTCGCCGCCCAGTTGCCCGCAGGCGCGCCCTTTCGCGCGGTTCTCGACGATACCCTGCTGCGCCGCTCCGGCCTCCATACCCCAGGCGTCGGTTGGCGGCGCGATCCGCTCGGGCCACGCTTCCAGACCAACTTCGTACGCGCCCAGCGCTTCCAGCAAGTCTCCGCCATCATGCCCGGACAAGAGGGGGCCTTCCGTGCCGTCCCTATTACCTTTCTTCATGTGCCCACGCCGGCCAAGCCAAAATCCAAGGCTACTGAGAAAGAGTTGGCGCAATACCGTCTGGACGTACGCAATTTCCGCCTCAGTGTGCGCGCCGCCCACCAAATGATTCAACTCCGGGATGCCCTCGATCACGATCCCAACACCAAAGGCCGCCTCTTAATGCTTGCCTTCGACGGTGGCTACACCAATTCCACCGTCCTCAAAAAGATCCCCCCTCACACGGTTTGTATTGGTCGTATTCGCAAGGACGCCAACCTGTGCTTTACTCCCGATCCCGCCCTTAGGCAAACGCGCGGCCGCCGATTATGCTACGGTGCGCCAGCTCCCACCCCCGAGCAACTCCGCACCGACGAGTCCGAACCCTGGCAAACCATGACCTTCCACCACCGCGGTCTGACTCATGCGCTGAGCTATAAGTGTCGCCAGAATATAATGTGGCGCGCCGCGGGTGCCGGGCAGACTCTACAACTAGTCGTCATCAAACCGCTGGCCTACCGCAACCGCAAAGGCGGGAGGCTGCAATACCGCGATCCTGCATACCTGATCTGCACGGACTCGACGCTGGACGTGCGCCAGGTGATTGAAGCTTACTTCCAGCGATGGGACGTTGAGGTGAATTTTCGCGAAGAGAAAACCCTGTTGGGCGTGGGGCAGGCGCAGGTTCGGACAGCGGCATCGGTCGAATCGGTCCCCGCCCTTACCGTAGCCGCTTATGGCATGTTGCTGGTGTCGGCTCAGCAAGCCTTCGGAAACTCTGGCGCCGATCTGTTGCCACAACCCAGTTGGGCTGCCAGCTCTCAAGGCCCGCGTACCTCAACTCAACAACTGCTTCATCAGCTCCGCGCCGAAGTCTGGGCGCGAGGCCTTCGCATTGAAAGTTTCTCCGGCTTCGCCACCAAGCTGACAGCCGACACGAAGCCGGAGAAATGCAATTTCCCCCTCGCATCTGCTGTCTGCTACGCAAATGGCTGAAATCAAAAAGGCCAAAGTCCAGCGGCTGCGGAGCAGCCCGTACTAACTTGCGAAAGTTCGCGTAACCACTAACGGTCGCAGCTCGGAAGTCATTGCTGAGCCGCGCGTAATCAAGCGGTACTGTACGCCAATTGCTGCAAGTTGGTACTAGCCTTGGGTCAAGGGCCTACTCCGCCGAAGTCATTAGGCTCACTTGACTTTTTGGGGATCGAAGAGCCGCGAATCCTCGGGCTTCACTTCATACGGCGCGAAGTCGGGGACATTACCGAACATGTCGAGCAGATCGTCGGCTGTGGCGTCGTAAAGATTGAGAGGCGGCAGATCGAGCAGCTTGAAAATTGTCGACAGCAACGCGGGGAAACTGGCATTGGTATGCGAAACATAGTTGGAGCGAAACCAGGGTCCCGCTCCGAGCAGGAGCGTGCGGTGGGAATCGATATGGTCGGCGCCATCCTCCGCGCCGGCCTCGGTAACGAAGACAGCCATCTCTTTCCACCAGGGTGAATTGGAAAGAAACTCGAGAATCCGTCCGAGGGCGTAATCGTTATCGGCCACGTAGGATGCCGGGTAGTCGAATCCATCGCCACTCGGCGAACCGGTCGTATCGTTGGGGAGATGAATCTCCACAAATTGCGGGAGCGGCTTGCCGGGTGCGAGGTAATCGCGCCGCACCGTCTCGATGAAGTGGCTGGCCCTCGACTGGTCGGAGATATTCGTGTCCAGCATATCGCTTTCGCTGACATCTTTATCTCTCTCCTCGTGGAAGTTGCGGTAGGTGACATGGTGACGTTCGAGGTGACTCCAGAGAGTCCCCGCACTCGGCAATTCCAGGGCCGTTACGGCAACCGTACCGCGAGGGAACAGCCGGCGTCCGGGCGCTTCAGCGTGCAGCGAACCGTCCCGATTGCCGGCCTCATGGTAGAGCGGCTCGGTCTCACTCCAGAAATCGGGGCACACTCCGGCCAGCCAGTGATGACCGGCCGAGGAGTAATCGGAATCGGCATAGAAATTATCTGCAAAGGCCCACCGCTCGGCAATTTCGTGATGATTCGGCGTGACGTCCACCATCAGGCTGAAGCGTTTCCGGCCGCCGGGCACGTAGCCGTCGGAACCGAAGCGGGCAAAACTGGGCTCGGAAAGTACTTGTTTTGCGCCGGCTTTTTCGATATCGCCGAGAATCTCGTCGAAGGAGCGGTCGCCTTTGACAATCAGCACGACGTAGCGGATTGGGGGAACCTTATTCTCCAGAGGGGATTTCGTCTGTGAGCTACGGGAGGATATGAAGCCATTCGCCTCGAAAACCACCTCGGTCTGATGCTCCAATTCGCTATCTGTAGGGACTACGAAAGCACTGACGTTTCCGCGCCGTAACGCCGACGGCTCCAGGCTGAACGAAAACAATCCCTGCCTGCCGCCTCCAACCATCTGGACGCGATGGCTGGGAGCACTGGGCCCGGTCCCGAGACCGCGCGCGCTGGCTACGTAGACTTGCCCGTCGTGCACGGCGATAGCGGTTGGGAACCACCCCGCGGGCAGATGTCCAAGCAGCCGGCGCGATGCCGGGTCGACCACGCCGACGGCGTTGATGCCGGCTTCGGCGACCAGCAGAAAGCCGGCTTTTTTATCGAAAGCCAAACCTAATGGTGTGATGCCGCGATACTCCTCGAGGCGGGGAATTCGCAACGGAATCGCACCTTCGATTTTGCCGGTCTGCCCGTTGACCACGACCACCGCGTCGTCGTGTGCCAGAGAAACATAGACCTCGTCGCCGTGGACGGCGATGCCCGACGGCGCGGCCCCTCCGGTGCCGGATTCGGTCCGCGGTCCCTCGGTGAGCGGGACCTCGGCCACGTTCCTGGGCGCCGAGGAGTCGGCAAGGTCGATGATCGAGAGAGAGGGCGTGCCACCAGTGTTGGCGACATACAATCGTTTTCCATCCGCGGACATGGCCAGTGCAACCGGTAATACCCCGGTTTTCACGGAAGCCATTACTACCGCACGCTTGAGATCGACGACAGCCACCCGGAAGTTGGCCGGATCCAATACAACCAGCAAGTTACGAGCGGGATCGTAGCCGAGCGCGTCGGTAAAACTGCCGGAGTAGGGGTCCGCGTTCAGGCTGACGACGCCCTTCCGGTTGCCGGTCGACAGGTTCACCTCTACCACCCGGCCCGAGTCGCCCTCCGAAACCCAGGCGCTGCCATCGCTTACTACCGCCAGGCCGGTTGTTACTCCCTGCCACGCCTTGGAGTCGGTCCGCCGGGCTTCGGTGTGAAAGTCTGCCAGGCTCCACGCGGAACCGTGCTTGCCCGGCGCAATTACAGTGATGGATGGTCGGTCCAAACCTATGGACTTCGACCAGCCGATGTTAGCTGTAACGATAGTTTTGCCGCTGGGACTGATGGCGAGAGCGAACGGTGCCGTCCCTGTCATGACCTGCCGGCCAAATGGCTTTAGCACACGCCCGCCGGGCAGGATCGAAACCTCCTCACGGACTTGAGCCGGATAATTGCTTCCTGGTAACCGGAATCCTGCGGCAGAGCTGCAAATGGCCAGCGTTACGCACACCATCCCCCGCGTTCCTATTGACATGCTTCCCATTGCACCACATGAAAGAATGACCGATGTCTCTCTCAATGTGGGCAATGTTGTCGCCCACCGGCCGTCGGAACGGTAAAAATGAGCACACTACCGGGCCGGGAGGTGTATCCAAAAGTGCACTACCTCACGTTATATGGATATGCCGATTTGGGATCAGAGTGCACGGTAGATCTCCAAATGGCGGAAATAATGATGCTACCTTGGGCTCAGGCGGCGACGGTGCTATTTGGCACTCCGCATGCAACTAAAGTCGCAACGCCGTGTTATGGAATTCACAGAAACTAGATGGTTCCTGGATTTCTATTGCATTGACGTGTTAGAATTCGTACAATCAAGGAGGCAGTACATCCAATGGCGAGTAGCTCTATGATTAATAGTCCTATGGCAAGCAGTCCGGCGGTTGTTGCTCCGCAGCGGGCGCTCGAAGATCCATTAGCCCATCTTCCGTGTTCGACGATCCTCGAATACCGAAAAGGGCAAGTCATTTACAATCAGGACCAACCCTCGACCAGTATTTACCTTGTGATCGACGGCAAGGTAAAGGTTTGTCGTTTGGCTGACGACGGCCGTCAGGTAGTGGTGGACATCTACCAACCTGATGAGTTCTTCGGGGAGTCCGCTTTCCTTGGGCTGGCGCAACGGACGGAAATCGCCGTAGCGCTCGAGAACACCAAGGTCATGACCTGGACGACCAACGAGATCGAAGAGATCACGATGAAGCGTCCCAAACTGGCTATCGCCCTGCTTCAACTTCTGGTCCAGCGCTCAATGGACTTCGGCTACCGGATCGAAAGCTTTTCGGTGGACAATATCGCCCGGCGCCTGGCCCGTACCCTGATTCGCTTCTCCGAACGGCTGGGTAGCAAGAACGACGATGGTTCGGTTCAAATGATACCGTTCACGCATGAACTTCTTTCACAGTACGTGGGTACATCGCGTGAAATCGTCACACATTACATGAATCAGTTCCGCCGGCAGGGTTACCTGCGCTATTCTCGTAAGGGCATTATGCTGTATCGGGATGCTCTAAGAGAATGGTTAAAACAACCGGCCTGATTCCTCAAACGTCAGAATTTAAGGACAAGACAGCTCTCGTCACTGGTGCCTCGCGAGGCATTGGCGAAGCCACGGTGCTTGCGTTGGCATCCGCGGGAGTGCGTAACTTTGTCCTTCATTATCACTCGCACCGGCAAGGTATCGAAGATCTTGTCGGTAAGCTGGGCAAGACGGTTTCCTGTGACACGATCCAAGCCGATCTGTCGCAAAACAGCGGCATCGAATCGTTCATTAGCGATTTGAGCAAGCTTCAGCGACCGGTCGATTTCCTGATCAACAACGCCGGCTTTCTGGTGCAGCGCGCCAGGTTGGCCGAATCGAGTCCCGAGCTCTGGGACCGCGTCATGAACCTCAACGCTAAGAGCGCGTGGTTTATTACTCAGGCGGTGGTCCCGGGGATGGTCGAGCGAGGAGGCGGCGCGGTCGTGAACCTCAGTTCTATTGCGGCCCGCAACGGCGGCGGGGTCGGCGCGGCGATATATGCTGCGTCGAAAGCCACGGTGGCCTGTTTCACGAAGGGCTTGGCACGGGAATTGGCGTCGAAGGGCATCCGGATCAACGCCGTTTCGCCGGGCACCGTCGACAATCACTTCCACGAGGTTTTTTCCACCAAGCAAATGCTGGAATCCATGCTGGCGTCCACGCCGGCTGGGAAATTGGGCGATAACGCGGAGGTTGCGGACGTGATCGTGTTCCTCTGCTCCGACGCCGCCCGGTATATCCACGGCCAGACCATTGAGATCAATGGCGGCATGTACATGGTGTAACAGGTCTTCTTGCAGTCTCGCGGGCTTTGACGGCCGCGGGAACTGCTGGCGACTGCCTGGCAGCTGACTTGCTTTGGAGGCGCCCACCGGACATATACTGGACGTAAACCGGTAGAAGTTACCATGCGCAGGCGTACCACCTTGCCATTCCTACCGGGTACCGGGTAACTGAACCTCCGGTTCGCAGACACCCTTGTGCATTCGGACGAGAATTTGACCAAAGTTCTGGTAGTTGACGACGAGATCAATCAACGGAGCGCTCTAGCCGGCGTCATCATGCGGTGGGGATATGAAGTCATCACCGCGCAGAACGGCCTGGACGCGCTCAACAAGTTGAAGGCCTTCGACGCGGATGTCGTCGTGACCGATCTCAATATGCCCGAAATGGATGGGAAGGGCCTTCTCGAGGAACTTCATAAGTCGGCGCAACCTCCGCAGGCCATTGTCCTCACGGCATTTGGCAGTGTGGAAACCGCCCTGGAGACGGTCCATGACCTGGGCGCGTTCTGGTACCTGGAAAAGCCGGTCCAAACCGCCGCGCTTAAGATGATCCTGGAGCGCGCGGTCGAGAAGTGGCGGCTGGCCAATCATGCTGGAAGGCTGGAGCGGGAACTCGCCGCGCGTGGGGTGGTTGGTGAACTGGTTGGCGAGTCTGCGTCGATGCAGGAGGTTTTTCATCTGCTGCAACAGGCAGCGCCCACCAAGGCCACGATCCTGATCACCGGGGAAAGCGGCACAGGCAAGGAACTGACCGCGCGCGCCATTCACGAACTCAGTCCCCGGCGCGCCGGTCCATTCTTTGCGGTGAACTGCGCCGCCATGCCGGAGTCGCTGATGGAAAGCGAACTGTTTGGCCATGAGAAGGGCGCCTTCACGGGCGCCGTAGAGCGGCGCGCCGGTTGCTTCGAGTTGGCACGCGGAGGCACGCTGCTGCTCGACGAAATCGGCGACATGCCCATGAACACGCAGGCTAAACTGCTGCGAGTCCTGGAGGAGCGCCGCGTACGGCGCCTGGGTTCACCTCGTGAAATCGACTTGGACGTACGCGTCGTGGCATCCACCAACCATAACCTTCGGGAAGCGATCTCCAAGGGCACTTTTCGGGAAGACTTATACTTCCGTCTCAATGTGTTCGAAATTCATCTGCCTCCTCTGCGTGACCGACGAGTGGATATTGCTCGCATCTCGGAAGAGCTGATCACCGCCCTGAATCAGAAACACGATTGCCGTGTCACAGATATAGCCCCGGAGGTAGCGGCTCTGCTTTTGGCGTATGACTGGCCGGGCAACGTTCGGGAACTGCGCAACGTGCTGGAGCGGGCCGTGATTTTGGCAGGCTCGGGAACGATTACGACCGCTCATCTGCCGCGAGGGTTCGCAGGACGGCCGGATCCGGGCCCGCGGGATGCCGGCGAGTCCTTGGTGCTGGAGCCCGGCATGACTGTCGCAGAGGCGGAGCGTGCGCTGATCGAAATGACCTTACGCCATACCGGATACAACCGGACGCGCGCGGCGGAGATCCTGGAGATCAGCCCCAAGACTCTCTTCAACAAGTTAAAAGAGTACGGCGACGGAGCATGAAGCTGCGGATCCGGCTGCGGAGCGTGACGCTACGAGCCAGGCTGCTGTCGCTTACGCTCTCGATGGTGGCGCTGGTCGCCCTGACTCTGATCTCGGTCAGCGTGAACAGCCTCGCGGACAACTCAGTTGAAATCGCGGCCACCAGTTCCGAAATGGCCGGCAATCAGGTCCAGTCGACCATCCTGCGGCGCCTCTCGGAAGGTCCGCAAACTCCCGCTCAGCCTTCGTCCCTGGAGGAGACCAAACAGTCCTACAGAAACGCGGTGGCTCAGGACGCCGACCTTGCGGCCTTGCTTGAGCAAACCATGGCGCAGTCGCGGTCGATCGTAGAAATCAACGTGGCTGGAGAAGACGGCAAGATTCTGGCTTCGTCGAACCCGCGCCAACTGGGAAAACAAATGATAGCCAAACAGGACCTGCGGGTGTTAAAGGAAGCGAGCCCGGTGGGACGGATGAAAGCCATCCTTACATCCCATGACGACTATGAGACCCGCCTGCAGGACCTGAGAATTCCCGGCCAGAAGACGCCCATGTTCACCGTTCAGATTCTCGTTTCGCCAGTCCTCCTGCGGGCTGCGACGCTGCCGGCACTCCAGAGTGTCGCGTTCGCGTCCGGCATGGCCATGCTTCTGGCGTTTTTGCTGGCGTACTGGTCGGCCAACCTGGCGTTGCGACCGCTCACCCGCATCAGTCACCTGATCGACGACATTGCTAGCGGAATAGCGCCGGCGTCCCTGCGGACCGGGGTCGACGATGCGCGGGAACTGGCCATCATCGAATCCAAACTCAGCCTGCTGGGCGAGCGATTTCGGGACGCGCGGGAAGATGCGAGCCAGTTGCGCAGTAATCTGGAAGGCGTGCTGGAGAAGTTGGACGCCGGAACCCGGCAGCATTTCGAAAATCAGATCGCTTTGGCCCGGCGGCTGACGGCCATCAACAGTCTCACGAGCCGGGTGGCGCACGAGATCAAAAATCCGCTCAATTCCATCTCGTTGCGACTCGAAATGTTACGCTCCAGGATGGCGGACGAATCGCCAGACATGGAACCTGAGTTCGCGATCCTGTCCGAGGAAGTCACGCGCCTGGACCGCGTGGTGCGAACTTTTCTCGATTTCAACCGCCCTGTGGAGTTGGTCCTGGAAGATGTGGACGTCGCGGAATCTGCAGCCGAGATCCTGACCCTGCTCGACCCTGAGGCTATTCAGAAGGGAATCGAGATTTCCCTCGATCGTCCGCCTGAAGCCGTCGTGGTCAAGGGGGATAGGGACCTGTTGAGGCAAGCCATGCTGAACATCGCGGTCAATGCCATTGAGGCCATGACTCAAGGCGGAAAGCTCCGCATCGAGGTCGAGAGGAATCGTGATACCTGCGCAGTTCGGATTCGAGATACAGGACCTGGCATTCCCCCGGAACAGCGCGAGAAGATCTTTCAGCTCTACTACACAACCAAAGTCCGAGGCACGGGTATCGGGCTTGCTATGACCTTTCGCGCAGTGCAGTTGCATGGAGGGACAATCGAGATAGAGAGTGAATCCGGCAAAGGGACAACGTTTCGCATGACGCTTCCCCTGGCGGGAGCGAATAGGATCGGATGAGAGGGCGGATTGCATTTCTGGTAGTGATTCTGGCTCTGGGGTCAAACGGCTGTGGACCCCGGAAGAAGTTAGTATTGCCTGCGCCGCGGCCTGCGGTAGCGCAACCGCTGCCTGAGGCGACGATCGAAACGCCGCCCGAGATTGAAACTCCAGTGCCGATCGTTGAAATTCCATTACCCGAGATGAAGGTCGAGCCCCCGCCCCCGACGACTCCACCGAAGAAACCGGCAGTGCCGGTGCCAGCCGCGCAGACGACGCCACCTGAGGTCCAGCCTTCGGCGCCGGCGGTGCCTCCGGCGCCAACCCCTCGCCTGGGCGAAATCCTGACGGATGACCGTCGGCGCGAGTACCAAGCGGAGTTCACCGGCTTCGTAACCGGAGCCCGTGCGGCTGTGAATCGCACCAACGGGCGCCAGTTGACTGCGGCACAGCAGGAGACGGTAGCCCGAATTCGCGTGTTCCTCCAACAGGCGGAAGAACAGAGGGACAAAGATCTGGCGACGGCTTTACAACTGGCCCGGCGAGCCGACCTGCTAGGGAAAGACCTGGTGAATTCGCTTCGGTAGAGGTGATGCATGCAAACACAGGTCGGCAAATCTCGTGACAACGGTTTGACAGGATTGTGGACGGGATGGTGTAATAGTGGAGTCCCGCCTGCCTTGCTCCTCAGTAGCTCAATGGTAGAGCATTCGGCTGTTAACCGAAGGGTTGTAGGTTCGAGTCCTACCTGAGGAGCCAAATTAAGTTATTGAATCAAAAGCTGTTTCTGTTCGAAGACCTCTTTGGTTTCGTTCTCTCCTGTACGAACTTTTGTACGAACTTTGTCCATCTCAGCCCTTCCCTCCAAGCTTCCGCTGCTTTTCGGCCTATTTTGCTTTCTCAATTGAGATACCACGCCAAGCGCTCTCCGTCCGCCTGGATGTCCCACTCGTTGGTGGATGTCGTATCGCTTAAACATGGTGTTCGTCCTGTGGCCGCTGATCTCCTTCGTGCGTTTTTCGGAGATCCCCGCCCGGATCATGTTGCGGACGGCTGTGCGCCGCAAATCGTGAATCAGCGGCGCAGGGACACCGGTGTTCCTGCGCATGAAGCTGCGGCAGCGGACACGAATGTGGCGGATTGGCAACCTGAGACTGTGCAAGCTAATACAATGGGCTCCGAATGGCACTTCCAGAAAGCCAGCCAGTTCCGGATTGGGTCGAGTTGGGCGCGACGCCCAATCGGGGTCTGGACCTCACTGGCCTGCGATTGCCCGTCCAGTCAATAGGTAACGACCTCCTGGATGGCATAACGACCATCACCCCGTCAGTCAGGTACGTCTCCTTTTACTCCTGGATGGTTCTCAGCTATTTGAACGCTCGCCAACCGGACCATTGGAGTTCATTTCGATCCTTTGCGGAACCAGTCGAAACTGCGGTCGCGATTGGGAACATACTTCGGGATCGACAGGTGACAGGTGTCGTTGGCGCGAGGGGCGCGGCGCGCATCGTCGATGAGCATACGGATCCGGCTCCGTTGACCGCGCTCGTTGAACAGTCCGCTGCAAACATTTACTTCAACCCTTGTCAGCAGCTCCGGTACTTGCTGGCCCCAACGCTCCAGGTGCCTGGATTGAGTACCGAGCGCGGTAAGCCGCTTGCTGAGTTTATTCGCGGAATCGTTAATACGACAAGCCTTGGAGCCCGGTTTTCATCGGGAGAAGTCATCGAAGAAGCGAACCTATCAGACCTCCAGGAGTTTGGTAGCACCACCTACCTTGCCGGCATGACGGAGCAGGAGACAGACCTGCTCACAGACGGTATCATTCCGAATGCGCCGAGCAGAAATGAGGAGGTCCGGAGGGTCGGAACGTATGGGTCCGTGCTTGGGGTGGCGGATATACTCGGCCGAGTACCAACTGAGGATGACTTCTTTGACGAGGTGCAAAAGCGGAATCGATCACTTCCGAACGCGCTCCACGGGGCGCTGAACGGCTGGCTCAAGTACCTGACCAGGGACGCTATCGCGGTTGGCCATGAGTACCTCTTGCAGGAACTGATCGGCAGTCTATTCCTGTTGTCGAAATCTCGATCCGCGGTTCCGAGCGCTGAAGTCGTCGGCCATTTACTCCAAGATACGCAGACACAAAACGACGCGTTGGACTTGTACGGCCTCCGCCGCACCGGAGAGAACGCCTGCGATATCAGCTTCGAGGAGTTGTATAAGCGCATTGATGCGCACACGGCCGGAGACCGGATCACCGAGCAAGGCATTAACCGATGGAGTGGACCAATGTCGGAGCTCGCGCTCATCAGCTCAATTGAGGCTTCTCCCGCGATAGCGTTGGTTTTACTCCCAGCGATCTGGTGCTTGGCAGCAATCCGCGCATCATCCTGGCCTGACCCGATCAACAAACCCTTCGAGGGGCGCAGCGGGATCGGATGGAACGCTATAGGCATTCACGAGGTGATCAATCCTGCCGTGAAGAGGTTTATCGGCGAGCGCTGGAAACTGGACCAGGTGATGTCCGAACTGGCTTTGCTTACGATCGATCAGCACCTGCGAGTAAGCTGGTCGCGCATGGCGGTCGACATTGGGCACGATGTTGCGCTGCTGACAACAGAAGCGGACCGATGGCAAAGCAGACCCGAAGCTAAGCACGTTCAAGATTACCGGGCGGGTCGAAGTGCGTCGCGGCTCTATCAGGTTGTGAGTTGGCTACAGCAGCTAGGTCTGGTCAATAAGGCGGGGCTCACACCTCGCGGCAAGAACGTCTATAAGCGCGCGGTCACGGTATCGAAAGCCGAGGTGAAGGTTGAAGCCGCGTGACTTTTGCCGAGAACCAGGATACGAAAAGGCACTGTTAATCACGTATGATTTCGACGCGCTCTTCTTTGAGCGCGTGGTGCTGCCGGACTTGTGGATAGGAGGCTCGACAGACGTCCAAGTCATCGCTGATCTCGGTCAAGTGAGTCAGGCGTTGCCGCGGTGGGTCGGCCAAGTGCGTCAGTTGGGACAACGGTACCAGCTCACTTGTGCAAGCGTGAGTGGTGCATTTCATCCGAAGATTATCGTCCGAGCCGGTGCCGCCGGTGCCGCCGTGTGGATCGGATCAGGCAATCTTACGTACGGAGGCTGGGGCTGCAATCTCGAAGTCGGCACAGCATGGCGGGTCGGACCTTTTCTTCCGGATCATGGCGTTTGGCTGCGCTCAGTCTTAAGTGAAATCGGAGCATGGTTGCCGAAAGCTACCGACGCTGGTGTTCACGCGCGGATTGTCGGTTCCGCGTGGTTGAATGCGGACGAAGAGGCCACCCTGCCACCGGTCCTCATTACTCAGCCAAACCGGCCAATTGGCGAGCAGCTACTCGATCGATGGAAAGGTCGTCGTTTTGAGAAAGCAATTATCGTGACCGGATCGAGTGACGACCGAGGTGCGGTACTGGAGTGGCTTCACGACCAATTCGGCGTCTCGCAGGCCACCGTGCTTCTCGACCCCTCTATGGTCTCATTCGATCCGGCCAAGCTTGCAGGCCTGCCGATCGCTGTCGAGATGGTAAAGCCAAGGGAGGCCCGCACCGTTCATGCGAAGCTCTGTTGGCTCGAAGGACCGGACGGATGTGCTGCAGTGATGGGGTCACCCAATTGCTCCTCGGCTGCCTGGCTGATTCCTACGGGAGGAGGCGGCAACATCGAGGCGGTTGCCGTTTACGACAATCCATCCAGGGACGATTTTGACAGGATCCTTGCTCGTGTTGCGCCCAGCGAGACCGAGCCTGCCAGCCTCGTCCATGCGCCCGAGTCAGTCGTTTACAAGCTGCAATCCTCCAGACCATATGCCGTCGCAGAAGTTTCTTGGGAACGCCTGATGGGTGAATTTACGGTCGCCTTTGCGACGCCGATCCCAAACGGCGCAGCCGTCGCTGTGGAACTCTCCGGCGATCGCGCAATGTGCCGTCGCCACGGGAATGGCCAAGTCTGGTCAGGGAGCCTGGCTCCGGGGTTTCTTCGTGGTCAGGGAACGCTATTCGGGACGGTCACTATTACGCTCGTGGGCGGTGAAGAGCTACCTCATCAGCAGATCTGGATTAACGATCTCGCTGAGCTTCGAACGTCGGCCAGAGGGCGCGGAATCGGAGAAGGCATCAAGAACTTAGGCCGTTGGCACCCGACCAGCGAGCATCAGAAAATTATCGCCGAACTCCAGCGCATAGGGATTGCACTTCTGACGGATAACTCCCTGTTCCCGGATCCTTTGCCCAACCACGCCAACCCTGAGAAGGAAAAGGCTGCAGAAGGCCCTCCAGGCGACGCGCCTGCTGTTGATCCAGAGCAACTAATTCGATCCATCAGCATACAGAATCAGGGGATAGAACATGTCCATGGCTCGCACGGACTGAACGGGATCACTTTGACCGGCGTGCTGCGGGCGCTATTTGATTTTGGGGACGAGGAATTCGAGACAGGTGCCACGGAAGATCCGAACGATCCGGAAGGGGGCCAGCCTTCAGGAACGCATCCTCCCCAAAAGCCGCCAACACCGCCGCCCCCTCTTCTTCCGCCTGAACGCGCGAGAGCGAAGCTGCGTAAAGACATGGATCAGTTCGTGCGGAAACTGGCAGAGAAAGAGTTCTCTTCAAACTGCACCGTCACACAACTCGTTCAGGCTGTCGCATACCCGTTGGCTGTGATCGCAAATGGTACACGTGGCGGATGGATCGAAGCGACGTCCGGGCAAGACTGGACTACGCGGGTCTTCGACACGTCGTTCTGCGCCCCATATTCAGATGGCGCAGTCGGCCTCATAGATGCCGTCCGGCGGCGTTGTGAGGCCAGCGGCGAACTGCATGCCTTTCAAGCAATAGTTGGCGATGGCACGTTGTGGGCGGCGATGTTGGCTGGCGTTTCGAAAACCGCTTGGTCCGGAGTTAACAGTGGAATCAAGAAGGCTTTTGGGCTTCGGAGGGTCTTGCTATCGCAGGAGCTCCTGGCATCGCCAGACGCGGCCCGGATGGGCAGCCTGCTAACGAACATCGAACGACAGGCCGGGCTTTCATCAGTCCTGTGCCTGGCAACTGACGCCACGGCCATCCTGACAGACATCGAGCGCCATATGGTCTTGCACTGGGATGATCTGATCGCACATCAAATGTCCTGCAAGCCGGCGCACCATCCCGGAGACGCTCTTTTCCACCCGAAGGGCGGGTGGGCCTTCGTCATGGAACACACTGGGAGTAGCGACGAGACAAAGATCCGCGTGTACCGACAGAACCGAGCTGGCGAGGCGAAGGTCCGGTTTGGCTTTTACTTAGACGTGACACGGGCTTCAGAAGCCGACGCTAAACTCTCAAGTTGGCTCAAGCGGCTCAGCCGCTTTGCAGATCCATGTCCGGGACAATAAGAGCAAATACCTCCTGACCCTGTTTGGGCGCTGGCCGATTTCGGCCCGGCAGTAGGCTCCCCGCGGCTGTCGAATCGTTTTTGGGCGGACGAAATCTTGCCTGTTTCGGACGGTCCATCGAACTCTTTAAAAGTCGAACATCAAGTCGGGATTTCGCGCTTTCGAAATCCGCCCGAGAGGTTAACAGGACGGAGAAATAGGTGCGGTCGAGCTTCTCCGAACGCCTGTTCGTAACAGTATTCCTCTCGAGGAGGAAAAGTAAATCATTGAATTAAAGCGCCCTTTTGCTCTTTCGAGCCGTCGGGGCGTTCTTCCGCCGCACCAACTTTTGTACGAACTTTCTCCAGCTCAACCCGTTCCGCCTCAAGCCTTCGCCGCTCTTCGGCTAGTTTTGCTTTCTCGTCGAGATACCGCGCCAAGCGCTCTCCGTCCGCCTGGATGTCCCGCTCGTCCGTAATGTCGTATCGCTTAAACATGCTGTTCGTCTTGTGGCCGCTGATCTCCATCGCGCGTTTTTCGGAGATCCCCGCCCGGATCATGTTGCGGACGGCCGTGCGCCGCAAATCGTGAATGAGCAGTGCAGGGACACCGGCGCGTTCCCGCGCCTTTTTCCATGCCGTTTTCACTTCTGTGATGCCGTGTCCCTTCCAGGAAACAATGAACAGACATTTCGGATCGCGTGCGGAAAAACCCAGTTCGAACCAAGCTCGCAGTTCGCCGTAGAGTGGCGCATTGCGCGCCTTTTTCCCTTTCGTCTGTTTCTTCTCTAACCGGATCAGGTTTGCGTCCCAATCGACCTGGTCCCAGCGCAGCTTGAGGATCTCACCCCGGCGCATACCAAGGTGGTAGCCGATAACGAGAATGAGCTTTTGATGATCAGGCAATTCGTCGCGCAGGCGGACATACTGCTCGTGCTCCAGGAAGCCTTCGCGCACGTTATCATCCTCGTCCAGCATCAGATCTCCGATCTCCGGGGCAACATAAACAAGTGGGGGGAGTTCCTTTAGCCCAAGAGTGTAGGCGCGGCGCAAAGCTTCCAACCAGCGGTTGATCGTTGCATTTGCGTAATCGCCGGCCTGCTTCTGATCAATGAACGCTCTAATCATCTTCGTGGTGAGCGCAGAAGCCCTGATCTTTCCAAATGCCGGCTGGAGGTGGAGCCGGACATAGCCATCCGCCTGTTTGTAGCTATGTCGGCTCTGCCGTTTTTGATCCTCCAGGTAAAGGCGCAGAAGATCGCCGACCGTAGCATCCGTCGAGGTGACTTGCCGGTCGTCGATCTCCTTGCGACGCTTGTTCAGCAGGCGGATGGCATCGTTCTTATTCGTCGATTTAGAAGATTCGAAACGTTCCTGCCCTTCGCCCGGTACCGTATACCGGATCCACCAAATCTTGCCGCGTAGATACGGTTTCGCCGTTCCGCGTTCACCTTTGGCCATGCAGAAATTTTACACCCCCTCGCGAGGTGCTCGATCGATATAACGATCCAGATCCCGACGATCGAAGCGCAGTTTACCATCGATACGAGTGCAGGGAACATCGACACCAGCCTTGTGCCGCAACGCATGTTCCGACATGCCCAAATACTCAGCTGCTTGATGGATATCGAGTAGCCGCTGCCGCATGCCGGCCATGCGTTCGAGTCGTAAAGCGACGGCATCGGCAATAGCCTCGATCATGGCGTCGCCGGCGGTTTTGGCTGGCTGTCTCGGTTCGCTAGGCAGGGCAACCAGGCTCATGGGTTTTGCACTCCCACTTTTCTGCGCTCATCGTTTTGCGGACTGAAATCGAGGAAAACGACGGATTGCTGAACGGTGAACGGGATATGGTCAGGCGGTGCCGACGCAGCTTTTGCGGCGTTCAGATCAACAGTGAGGGGGAGGCTCTTGGAATCCATACCCTCTTGTACGGCTTGTTTTCATTTCGCGCAAACAGGCTAACCGCCGTGCTCCACCACTGTGGAAAACTGCGATTCCCTCAAAAGGTTCTGATGACTTCTGGAGGCCTGGAAATCTGGGAAAACCGCATTAACTGGTTTGCGTCATTTCTTCAGCCCCCGTAGATAAGTGTTAGGCATTGCTCATGGGCCTCACGCTTGGCATTGCATACCAATGTGGCGGCCGGCGCCGATATTATGTCCTGTCAAATAGCCCGCAATATCGCGGAGCGCCAGCTAAGGTCGGGGTGGTTGGAGCTACGCGGGGACGCAGCAGGCCAGCATGGAAGCGACGTGCCTCGGTGCCCTCGGGCTTGCCTGGGAAGACAAGGCAAGTGCCGCCATGGCAATTCGGTTTCTGCTGGACAGCCAGCGCGCGGATGGGGGATGGCCAGCCTTCACAGGCGATCCGGAACCGTCATGGACGACGGCATTGGCCCTCTCCACCTTGACAGTCGCGAACGACGTTTCGGACGCTCGGGGACGAGCGTTGAAGTGGCTCTTGTCGGAGCGCGGTAAGGAAGGCAATTGGTTCTGGCGATGGAAATTCAAAACAGCGGATCGCGAGGTTCGATTCAATCCGGACAAATATGGATGGCCGTAGTGTCCAGGCGCAGGCAGTTGGGTGATCCGACGGCATTCAGCGTCGTCGCCATCAAGCAGTTCACGGTCTGCAACCGTTCGGAGGCATCCGAGAATCGAATCCGGCTGGGAGTAGAGATGCTTCTTGACCGTGCGTGCGTAGCCGGAGGCTGGAATTCCGGGAACAGCATTGTCTACGGCGTTCCGCTTTCGGCGCATGTTGAAGCCACCGCCCTTGCGCTATTAGCGCTGCAGGACGAGCCTCGCGGGGAGATCGTCCAGGCGAGCGTGAATTGGCTGGAATCGCGCGTAGACGAAATTCACGCCGTATTCAGTTTGTCCTGGTGTATTCTGACGTTGTTCGTTTACCAGCGGCGAATAGACAACTTGAAGCAGAGGCTGGCCGCAATCGTCGGCGATGCGAGCACAATCCAAAACAACGCCACACTGGCAACCGCACTGTTGGCGCTCCGGTGCGGCGAAATGATCCATCCCCTCATGGTGCTGCGATGACTTCTGCGCGGCGAAGATTCGTCGGGGCGGCTGCGGGTGCGCTCGTCACGACCGGCATCACGGTGGGACAGTTGTGGCCGAAACACTCGGTCTATTACCGGAAGCCGCGATCCCTGGTGGCCGTGCTGAACTGCGAGACGTATTCGGAAAAGGTTGAAGGACTGCTTCTCGACGGGTTGAAATTGTTTCCGATCGACGTTCGCGGCAGGTCGGTCCTGCTCAAACCCAACCTTGTGGAGGACCTCCCCGGTCCCGTCAATACGAATCCGGCCTTGATCGGTGCCGCAGCACGATGCTTCCTTCGGCTTGGCGCAAGCCGTGTGGTAATCGGCGAAGGACCTACCCACCAGCGGGACACCGAATTGGTGGTAGACGCCATGGGCTTGGATCACATTCTCCGTGAAACGCGGTCCGGTTCGTAGACCTCAATCGCGATGAACTCGTGAGAGTGAAGCTGAAGGCGAATTACAGCGGCGTGGGCGAACTGTGGCTGCCGCGCACGGTTCTCGATTCCGATTTCGTTGTCTCAATGCCCAAGATAAAGACGCATCACTGGGCGGGAGTCACGCTCAGCTTGAAGAACATGTTCGGCATTGCCAGGAATGAAGTACGGTTGGCCGAAGAATCTGCTGCACTGGCATGGGATTCACGAAAGCATTCTCGATATCTGCGCGACAGTCCCAATCCATTTTGTGATCGCCGACGGCATCAGAGCGATGGAAGGTAACGGCCCGCTGCAGGAACCCCACGCGACCTTGGGAAAATTCTGCTGGCCGATGACCCCGTCGCCGCGGATGCAACCTGCGCGCGCCTGATGGGCTTCGATCCGCTACAAGTCCGCCACTTGTCAGATGGGTCTCGATTCCTCGGCAACCTGAGCACCGACCGGATCGCGATGTTGGCCGGACCAGCCGAAACACGAATCCGCCCTTTTGCAGTGCTTCCTGAATTTCAATATCTCGGAGCCCGGTGAGCCTGCCCGGAACGAAATCTTGCAGAAACGGCTCTTCATCAATCAACCGGAATGAGTAAAAGTGGGTCCATCGCAAAACGCCTATGTGACCGTGCGGGCGGCGCACGCATAAGCGAAGAATCGGCACCAGTGGCGTCGCGCGAAAAGGAACGAGGAAAACTGGGTCCGCACGGAGAAAAAGAGCAGCCCCCGGAGCCCGTTGACTGCCCGGCAAGAGGAACGAGGAAAAGTGGGTCCACTGAAAAACTTCGTGCAGCAGGAAGAAGGTGATCCAGGCGCAGCGTAGTTTCGCTGGCGGTGTGGAAATAATATGGGATGAGCAACAGTGGGTCCAGCAGATGAGATCGGCGCGGCGCGCTCCGGATGCTGAGTTGGAAGATCTTGCACGAAGGAATCTGGTCCGGTAGATGGCCAAAAAACGGATCTCCAAGAAGGCACCGGCGATATTTCGCATTAACATGCCTTCAAGGAGCGCGGGCAGTGTTCTCTTCGATCGAGGAACTTTCCGACAAACTGGAGGCCGCTAAATACGTCGCCGACCCGGTGACGCTGAAGGTCATCTTTCTGGCGGCTCAAATGCAGAAACCGGTCCTCGCGGAAGGACCTCCCGGCTCCGGGAAAACAGAACTCGCCAAGGTGGTTGCCATCGCAGCAGACACTACTATCGAACGCCTGCAATGCTACGAAGGCATTAACGAAGAGAAGGCAATAGGCAAGTTTGATGAATCGCTGCAACGGCTCTACCTGAATACGCTGGACGGCGCATCCGGCGCGGACTGGGCGTCCCTGCGCCGCAACCTCCATTCGCTCGAATTCTTCCAGGAAGGGCCGCTACTGCGGGCGCTGCTTTGCGAGAAACCGTGTGTCCTTCTGATCGACGAAATCGACAAAGTGGGAGAGGAATTCGAGGCGGAACTCCTCGAAATCCTGAGTGACTGGCAAATCTCTATCCCCAAGATCGGCACGATCCAGGCCAGGAGCCGGCCTTTCGTTGTGCTGACATCGAACGAGGTTCGCCGAATCGGTGATCCACTGCGGCGACGCAGCCTATACCTTCGCTTCGAGCATCCGACGATCGAGCTTGAAACCCGAATTTTGGAAAAGCGAGCGGCCGGTGCCCAGGCCGAGTTACATGGACAGCTTGCAGGGTTCGCTCACGCTCTTCGAGGCTACACGCTGGAGAAGCCACCCTCGATTGCCGAAATGGTAGATCTGGCGGAAGCATTGAGAATCCTTCGTGTCAGTGAAATCAGCGCCGATTTGCGGGATGTATTGCTACCCCTGATTGCGAAAACACAG
Organism: Terriglobia bacterium; assembly: GCA_963747535.1. Lineage (GTDB taxonomy): Bacteria > Acidobacteriota > Terriglobia > Bryobacterales > Bryobacteraceae > CAVVFX01. The sequence goes on along the minus strand of CAVVFX010000017.1, from coordinate 34,250 downwards.
AATGATCGAAAGCGTTTGCTATTAAGGGACGGGTTCGAGAGTCTTGTTTTCGATACCCAGCGTTACAGCGCACGGTTTATCGACGCGGACCGTGGAGATAAGGAGCAGGCATGCGCAGAGCGTCGGCGGTTCTAAGACTCGTTATCACAGTGATGCCCGCATTTGCAGGCGGGTCGCCTAGTGAGCGCGAATATGCTGAACGGTGCGCTGACTACTATGCACGCTTGTATGGAGTTTCACCTGCCCTCGTTCGAGCGGTCATTCAAGTCGAATCCGCGTGGCAACCAAGAATTGTTTCCGCGAAGGGCGCCATGGGCCTGATGCAGCTGATGCCTGCGACTGCCCGACACTTCGGCGTCGCCCATCCGTTCTATATTCACGAAAACGTTCGTGGAGGAGTCGCCTACCTGGCAGAGCTTCAGGAATTGTTCCATGGCGACCTTCGTTTGGTCATGGCTGCTTACGCGGCCGGCGAGGGGCCAGTGCTTGCCCGCGGGCTCGACTATTCGTCGCAAGAAGTCTACGCGTACGTTCAACGGATCGTACAACAGTATCGCGCTGAATTAAAGGTGCAAGAAAGGAAATAATATGCGCCATTTGAAGGCTTGCGTCTACGCGCTGAGCTTGCTGGAGATCGCTTCGGGACAAACTAGGGAGAGTGCGACGAAGCCGACGTCGCCCGTATTGATCGCACCTGTAAGTGGGGGGGGGCAAGCTTGATCCCGTAATTCTAACCAGAACCGGTCTTGATGAGAAGATCATCACGCTTCAGCTGAGCCCGCGAGTAGCTACCTCGATTCGGATGCCTGAACCCGTTAATTCGGTTGTCATTGGAGATCCGGAACACTTTCAGGCTGAGCACTCCGAACATGAGCCGGAACTCGTGACCGTAAAGCCAGTTTCGACCGAACCCTTACAGACGAACTTGCTGATCACAACAACTCTGGGCCACCAGGTGAATCTCTTGTTGATCAGTTCTGGACAGCAGAGCGGTGGAACACAGAAGGTAGATCTCCTACTGAAACTCAGTAGGCCGACAGGCGAGAGCTTTCTCGTCGAAGAGAGTCCCTTTTCTGCGTCACTGATTGCTGAAACGAAGAGGCTTGATATCCCCAGTAAGCAGGCCGACGCAGCGCAGATGAAGCCGCCGGCAGAACTAGCAAAAACGTCGGGCACAGTCGACGGGAAATCCAGCACGGCACTCGACAGACTGCTCGATCGCCAGAAACAAGCTGCGCTTCCGATGTTATACGGGCAGCATCCAGGCGAGATCGAAGCTGGACAGCGAATCAAAGCAGGTGTCAGCGAGGTACTCGACGAAGGACAGGATGTCGTTGTTTTGTTTTCTGCAGTGAACCCGGCAAACCATGCGATCGAGATTCTGCCGCCACAAGTTCAGCTTGGAGGCAAGGTCAAGAAGAAGTGGACCACCGCGGAACAGTTGCATGTGATCGATTTCCGGTTGTCTTCGAGGCGTTTGGGCGCAGGGCAGCGGGCGGATGGAGTTGTGGTTTTCGAAAGGCCAAGTTTCAAACAATCGAACGAGACGCTATTCCTCCAAGTTGCCGATTCGGGCGCAGTAGATCTTCCGGCGTTAGCTCCAATTGGCTTCGGAATAAGCAATATTAAAGGAGGTTCAGCCCATGAAGCCCGATGATAGGACTAAGCGAACAGAACACCTCGACGAGAACATCCACTCCGAGCACGATGTTGCGCCTGAAGTGCCGGACGGGCCTGAGCCACAGCCAACCGGCTGGGCTGCTCGGCTTCGGCAAATCGTGCAGCGCTCGATTCAGGGTGAGGCAATTACTAACGTCAAACGGCAACACCTCAAAGAGGACCGAACGAAGGCCTTCTTGTTGCTGGCTGGATTAACGGTCGTGCTTGCGCTCGCATTCTTTGCGATATTCTCGACCCCGAACAGCCGAAAGAGCATCGCGACAACAAACCATCCTAATCTCGGCCGAGCCCCAGGTGCAGAGAACCCGGAAACGAGCCACTCGGTGACGCCTCTACTGAGCGCCGACACGCGGCATCCGGACGACAACGCCGGTAACCTCAGCCCGGAGGACATCCACAATACGGCAAAGCAGCGCACGTCAGAGCAAGCAAGCACGACATTCGGAAACCCACCAGCGCAGCCACCCTCAGCGCCTCGTCCGGAGACGAGAGATTACGCCTTAAACAGGATTGAGTTTCCTCCGGAGACTTCAGGACAGACACCACCTCCGCCCGCTCCCAATACGGAGAAGCTCACAAAGGCGTCGCTTGTGTTCGTCAGCGCCACGGCGGGAACCCACGGATCTGCTCCTACAGCGAGAAGCCCACGACCCGAATTGGTGGAAGGGAACTCGGGGTTTACGGTACTTCCCCCCGGGAGTAGACTTGTCGCTCGGTTAGAGACGCCAGTGAGTTCCGCGGTCAAGACGCCGGTCGTTGCTGCCATCGAATACAACTATGAGCGCGACGGGGAGACTGTCATTCCGGCAGGATCCAAGGCAGTTGGAGAGCTTAGCCAAGTCAATGACCAAGGCTACGTCGGAATCCAGTTCCATACGATCCAGTTACCGGATGAAACCACGGAGAAAATTGCCGGGCATGCGGTTGGCTTGCAGTATCGGCCGCTGCGCGGCGAGGTCACCGGCCGAAATACTGGCAGGAAATTTCTGGTTCGTAGCCTGACGGGCGTGGGTACGATTCTGGCCGCAACGGTCGGGGTCCAGAGCGGCACCGGAGTAGCCGACACGCTCTCGAACAACGTTTTGCTTCGTGAGCGGGTGGCCAGCAACGTCGCCCTCGCAGGAGAACAGCAAATGAATGATCTGGCGTATCACCAGAACATCGTCGTGACAGTGCCCGGCAACACACGCTTCTATATCGTGTTGGAGAAGCCTACCGGTAGCGCGAGCGTTGGCGCGGCGCCAAATGGACCGGTTTCTGCCGGCAATCCGAGCGGTAGCGCGAGCTATGCTACCGGTTCCACGCCGAGTGTCCAGGAGCTTCGTGAACTGCTGGAATTGAGGCAGGAGTTGACGCAGATGTATCAGCAGCAACAGAAGACCCAAATCGCACAGACGCCACCTGACCAGGAGTAGGGTGCCCTTGGGCGGAGCGGACGCGTCGGCTCATTTTGGCCACTCCTCACAATCGGGTTAAAGTAGTGCTGAGGAGAGTTGTATGTCTTCTTGGCCTGCGCTATTTATTGCTGCGCTTGCGGTGTGGCTCATCCTAAAAGGGCCGGCAGAGACAATGCCATCCTGGGTGCAAAGAGCCTGCCTCGTCGCGATCACTTTTTTCCTGTACTGTGGTTTCTTATACCTTTTGAAATGGGATCCACTTTGGAAGGCAATGCCGTCTGTGGATTTTGAAAACCGAAACAGAGCGGAAGGTTTCCTAATCCTGATATCGACGCTCGTTTGGATCATTGCGACACTACGAATCCTGTTTCGCCGCCTCCGGCTCAAGTCTCCTCCTGTTGATTCTGACGGATTTGAAAATCGCGCCTCACGACAGGAGAACCTCTGGCCTTTCATCAAGAAATTGGCTGTATACTACTACTTCTTCACCCGAAGGTAACTGAGCGCCGAAGCAGGTGGGTACGTCACACCATTGAGCGTCAGTCGATTTTCGCAGTAATGTATTATCTCTTGACGCTCTGTGATCCTCTCGAAGACATCCTGCGTGGTCGCATGTCGAATCCATTTGCGCGCCTTTTAGATTCGGGTTACGTTTCATTTATCCCCAAGCGGGGACCAAAGGAGCAACTAATCCCGATGATGCAAAACTCTCGATGGCGGAAGTCTGGTGTCGCTATCGCACTCGCGGCGCTCGTGCTGGTAGTGCAAGTCGGTTTGATGGCCCAGAATCTGGGAACGGCACCTCAGGTCAACGTGGCGGTTCAGGGTCAGCAGGCTACGCAGCCCGAAGGAACCTTCCTAAACCTGATCAATTGGATCGGCAACGTAATAGCACCTGTCGGCGCCGGTGGCGCTGCACTCATGGCGATCGGTTCGTTCGCTATGGGTCGCGGATTCGCTAAATGGGTGTTCACGGCAATCGGACTGTTGATGGTCTCAGGCGTGACCCGACTACTCGAATACTGGATCGCTCAAGGCACTGCCGGAGTCCATTAAACGTGCGTGCGGCGGGCGTGGTCGGGATCACCGGCTGCGCCTGCCTTGTCTTACTCCTAGAAAGAACAACCATGGCTCCCCCACAACTCATTACAGACCTCATGAGATTGATGTTGCTGCTTGCGCCCTCGGCCGCCATCGTATGCCTGGTACTGGCGGGTCTCAGCCTGCGGCAGGGTTCCATTCCAGACGCGTTAGTTGGTGGGACCTTTGCGAAGTGGATGTTCTGGGCGATTGTGTTCCTCACGCTACCCCAGCTCATCAGTTGGTTCCCTTCGTTTGGGGTACCGGCATCTTTGCCCAGTGGGGGCATCGGTACCGGATGGATGGCAAACCTTCAAACCGACATCGCAAACTTCGTACAGAATTTCGTATTGACCAGGCTCGCGACCTGCTTCGCAGCATTCTTCGTATTGCGCGCCATATTGGACACTGTTCAAGGTGGGCATCCACTTCCCTCGATTCTCGGCGCGATGTTTTTGCTTGCGATTCAAACAACACTGAACTTAATTAACAGCTACAACACTGGAACGTCATACGCCACCGCGGATGTCCTCGATAGCTTGTGGAATTATCTCGCGGGGACCCTCTGCCCCGTCGCCGCCGGTCTGGCGTTAATCGGCGGGATTTGGAACTTCGTGTCACGACGGCCCGTGATGCCCATGGTCGCTGCAACTCTGGGTCTGCTGACAGTTTCGTCACTCTGGAAGATGATCACAACAATGATGTGACAGGCAAAAACATATGTCTTTCTACCACGGAATCCTGAACCTTACCAACTGGGCCGGCAACGTGATCATGCCAACACTCGGAGCGCTCTTCATCGCTATTGCAGTGATCCAGTTCGCACGAGGTTATCACCATCTGTATTCGACATGGGCCTACGGCGGATTAATGTGCCTGATGGTTTCCGGCCTTCTGCGAATGTTCGAGAAGTTTACCGGTCAGCTTGGATGGAATAACCCGGATCTCTATTGGAATTCGCTATTGAACCTGGTCGACTGGTTCGCGAATGTCATTCTGCCCGTGTACGCCGGAATGCACGTGACCGTCGGGGCTTTGAAATTCGGCGGTTTGTTCGAACAACAGGTCCATCACCAGTCCAGCCATACGCGGCATTTTCTGGGAGCCATTCTGTGCCTGATGGTCTCAGGGCTGCTTCGGCTCGGAGAATTCTTCGTTACAAAAGGTACGGCTGGCGTTAGGTGAGGAGAATTATCTCGATGCGAATTGATGAAACAACACGGAGGAGATGCTCATGGCACTCACAATAACACCGGTCCCAAGAAACCTAGCGACGAAAGTGACCTTTCTGTACCTCGAGTTTGAGGACCTGTTCGTCATCCTCGGCCTCGCGGTCGTGATGAATATGTTCGGGCGATTCTTACAGCGGGAGATGTTCGGTATCCCGATGAATGTTTTCCTCCAATACGTAGTTCCCGTACTGAGCGTTCCCGTGCTAATTCTCTTCAAGTATGGTAAGCCGCGCGGCTATCTTCAGGATTTGCTGATGTTTCATATGAAGCCGCATGTGTATTGCGCTCTGGAAGCTGACTCGGAGCAGCGAATGGAATACCTGAAGACGGAGGACTACTAAATGCCCGTAACCCTCCGCAAATGGGAGCGCTCTCTGCGCCAGCCGGCGTTCTGCGAACTCCTACCGGTCCGGGACTATGTGGACGGCTGCATCATCAGAACAAACGGTTGTTTTGTGGCTGGGTATGAAGCGAGAGGGCTGAATACATTTTTTCATGCAGATGAAACGCGTAATCGGACCAAAGAAGTGCTGGAGGCGCTAGTTCGCTCTTTGCCCGAGAGATCTATGCGAATGCAGGTTCGATATGAAGTGACGGACGGCCATGGTGACTTGACAGAGCGTTACGTCAGAGAGCAGCGAATCGAGAGCCCGGTACTTCAGGCTCTCGATCGGGAGCGCCTTCGACTCTGGAACACGCGTCAGTGTGAGGGACATTACCTGCAGCGCCGGCTACACGTTTACTTGATTTGGAACCCGGATATTCACCATGACAACCCGGACTTCGAGTGGCGGAAGACACGCAAGAAAGCTAATACGTGGAGCCTCTCGGCAAACAGATGCATACAACGAACCCTACGCGACCATGAGGATTACCTGTCAGAGTTTGAGAGTTTGATGGCGGGAGCACAAGCCACGCTCGAAGCGACAGGAATGCAACCGCGGCGCATGACTGATCAGGAGATGTTTCTCGAAGTCAAGCGGGCACTGAATCCGCTCGCGAGTGACGTGCGGCCCTATAAACAGGGGCTCGCCTATGAGAGCGCGCGGGCACAAATTGCCAATGTCAACATCGAGGACGAACAGGATGACCACTTGAAAATCGGTAGTCTCCTCTACACTTGGGTCAGCGTGAAGGAGATGCCGGATGCAACATTCCCGGGCATCACACGCGAGTTGGTCGGCCAGGAGTTTCCGCTCGTGATCAGCGCTGAGATCACGATTCCGGATCAAAGCAAGATCATGCGGTCATACAAGCGGCGGCTTCTCCGTATGCAGGCTGCACAGAGAGACATTCATGGTGGTTTCAAGATCAACGTCGAGGCGCAGATTGCACAGGAACAACTGATCCGCACTCTTCAAGACGTCGTCTCCAGCTCGTTGAAGGTGTGTCAGTTCAGCTTGCTTGTTGGCCTCCGGACGTCCAATCCGATCCGCAATGCAAAAGAACGCGAAGAGGCACAGCGTATTCTCGCAGACCGTCGTCAGCGGATCCTTCACGCGGTAGCTCGAATGAACGGCGCGCGCGGTATCCCGGAGACGCTTGCCCAAAAGCGAATCTACATCGGGACGCTTCCGGGAATGGCGGAGGAGACGAAGCGTGAGCAGGAGTGTCTGACGCTACACGCGGCTGACTTGTTGCCATCTGAGGTCCCGTGGCAAGGATTGACTTCAGCAGCAATCCTGTTGGAAACTCCCTCGCGACAGATGGTGGCCTTCTCGCCGTTCGATGCAAACCTGGGCGACGCCAACATGTTGATCATGGCAAAGAGCGGCGGAGGTAAGACCTTCATGGCGCAGTTGCTATTGCTCATGCTGGGCCGAACTGGCACGCAGATTTCTATCCTCGAGCGGGGCGATTCCTACCGGCCCATTGTAGAACTCATGGGTGGCCGCGTAATCGATGTAAATCTGGACGGCAACGAAACTTTAAATCCGTGGGATCTCCCACCAGAGGAAAAGGCGCCGTCGAAGGAGAAGATCGCATTCTTGAAAAATCTGACCAGGCACATGATCGGTGATGCACCGGGATCAGATACCACGCTCGTCGATAACGTCATCACGGAGGCGATCGGGCGGACCTACAAACGGGTCGGTCTTCGTTACGCCAATCCGGTGCCGACGTTCTCAGACCTTCGCGATGAACTCGCTCAGTGGCAGGACGAAGAGAAGATGCAGCGCGCAATCGATGAGGCGAAGTTGGCGGCCGTCAAGTTGCGTACATGGACCGAAAAGGGTATCTACAGTAGGTTATTCGACCGGCACACCAATATCCGAACGGAAAGCAATTGGCTATTTTTCAACGTGGAAGGGTTGGGATCGGACCCGCACTTGGAGACCGCTATGAGTATGCTGATCGCGAATGCAATGGCGGATCGGGCTTCGGGGAAGAGCGGACGGCCGAGCATCACGATCTTGGATGAGTGCTGGTCATTGCTCGACTCCCCCGTACTCGCGCCAGAGGTTGTTCAACTGTTTCGAACGGCGCGCAAACGAAACTCAAGCGTGTGGGGAATTTCGCAGACGCTTGAAGATTTCGTCGGAACATCCACGCAGCCGCGTCCTCACGGCCCCGGCATCGTAAAGAACGCGAACACAAAGCTGATTGGTCAACAACCGGGAGATATGAGCGCTCTCGAAAATCAAATGCATCTCAACGAGGTTGCACTTTCCGCGATCAAGCGATTCAGTTCACCGCATAAGGGCCGATATGCGGAGATGTTGCTCGTCATCGGGGAGAAGTCGGAAACGACACAAACGGTCCGACTTGTTCCCACTCCTGTCGACTACTGGATCTGTACAACCTATCCTCGTGAGCGTGCCTACCGAACTTGGTACCTGAAGCAGAATCCGGAACGGCCCCTGCTGGAATGCTACGAGGAGTTGGGGAAAAGGTTCCCCCAAGGGCTTGCAACACTGCCACAGCTGCCGGAGGAACTGTCGGGCGCTGTTCACACGAATGAAATGACGCGTGTTTAGGAGATTCTTATGTGGTTCTTCACAGCACTATTTGGTGGCCTGATGCTGCTCAGTACGGACAGTTGGCGCCGGACGATAGCCATCTTGCTCATCGGTTGTATCGCAATCCTCGGAGTGACACCGCCACCGGCGCAAGGCGGGATATGTCTGCCCTGCATAATTCACGCAGTGCTGACCACAATAAACCAGACGATCGGTAACTGGTTGAGTGCTATAAACGGGGTGATTTCGGATATCCAAAAGTTCTACGAGCAGACAATCTGGCCTCTTAGCGCGATCAATTTGGCGAAGATTCAAGCCCAGTCGATCATTGCGCGATTTCGGGGGGCGATTCAGTCGATCATGGCGATAAACCCTCACACAGCCACGTTGCCGAATCCGGCCGCTCTTGAGAGCGTCATCCGCAACCGTGCCACCGGAGATCTCAATACCGTTCCGCAAGCTTATGTGAACACATTCCGGCCCGTGCCGCAGGCTGGCGCGATCGCGCCGCGCGACCGAGACATGACCGACATGGACGATGCCTTGGCTAAGGACAACCTCATGATCTTGAAGGTTGCCGACCAGGCACAGGACCTGGAAATGCAGGCGGCCGACCAGATCGAGAGCCTAGTGGGAAATTCAAGCATCAACGTATCTGCGCCTGGTTCGTCTTCGCTGATCACAGCGGCAGCCGTCTCCGCGGAGGTCAAGAGCCAGGCCGTCATGCAAAAGATGATCGCTGCCATGTTGCGTCAGGAGGCTGGACGGGTTGCGCATGACAACGCACTGCGAAAGCGGGCCGCCACGTTCGCCAGCCAATTGCAAAATAACATGACCAACGTTCTCCAGCATCAGTAAGGGAGGGAAATCGAATGCGAGATTACATCACCGTTTTGATAAACAAAGCTAAGGAGGTGTGCATAGGTGCGGGCCAGTGGGTCCGCCGGCATGCTGTCTTGGCGGCTATTGTCTTATTATTGCTTGCCGTCATTTCTCCGAGGAACGTCCAGGGACAACTTCCGAGTCCGTGTTGCGCAATCCTGGCAACTGGTCTGGGAACCATCAACAGCACGTTGGGCAGCGTCATTGGCGGCGGTCTGCGGGCAATGAACACGGTTCTTTCGGATATCAGCAACTTTGAACAAACGGTGATTTGGCCGAAGCAAGCGATCACGCGGGCCCTTGGCATGGCTGGACTAATCCAAGGCTTCTACACGCAGATTCGCGGCATCTTCCAAATCCCGATTGCCACCGCTACGCTGCAGAACCCGAGGCAGCTTGAGAGTATTCTACTCTCGCGAAACCCCGGCCAAATTTCGAATACGGGGGGCAGTTATGCTGCTGTTTATGGCACAGTACCCACCCTTCAAAACGCCCCGCCCCCCGTGCGCGACATCATCGATATGACTGACGCCGTCGCGCAAGATGCCATGGCGCGTGCGATCGCCATCGATGCGATCGCTGATCAGGAGCTCGCCGCAGCAGACCAGATCAACACCAACGTTCAGAGCGCTACCCCCGGCAGTGCTCCGATTATCGAGGCCGAGGCGGACGCCTGGCTAGTAAGAGCACATGCATATACCCAATCGGCACTGGCGGATCTCATGAGGGTTCGAGCCATCGATCTTGCGAATAATGGCGCCCATCTGAAGCTCGGGAGCGCATGGGCTGTCACGACCCAACAAAACATAACGACAACGCTGCAACACAAATAGCAATGTTCTACTTTCAGCAACTTTTCAATACCGCGATGAGCGGAATAGACTCGGGCGGCGCAACTGCCGGTGCCGTTCAGGTTGCGCAATACATTCTTTTGGCTAGTCTGCTGTTCGGCGTCTACGAGGCTTGGGCGCGCGGAGGAGACACGCATTTCCTGGGGGCGACAGCGGTCCGCTTTTTTGCGGTGGGCCTCGTTATGGTCAACTACGGCAGGGCATTCCGGGATGTCAACGGCATGTTCAACAACGTGGCCAACTTCATCAACGCCAGCACCGCAGGCGGTGGTGACGTCTTTGGTCGATGGATGGCCGATTTGTCGAACTACTGGAATAACAACAACGGCATTCAGGCACTGTGGGGTCTGATTACGGGGGCATTTTCGGGCGTACTCGAATCACTCCTGCTTCTGGCCGGATACCTCCTTTTCCCTATTACCTACGCGCTGTTCTCTCTCTTGTATACGCTGTACGGCTCGATCCTGTACGTCGTCGGACCATTCGTGCTGGCACTGTATCCCGCATTCGGTTTTGGCGTTATGGCAAAGAAGTATCTCGTTAATCTGATGATTTTCAATGCCTGGGGGTTGTTGTACTCGATCTTCGGAGCATTGATGGCAGCGATCAATATGAACTCGGTGAACAACGTACTCAATAGCGGAAATTTCATAGGGGCGTTCAACGGCGTCACGGGATCTCTGCTCCTTGGTCTGGCCAGCATCCTTCTGTCGCTCTGTATCGCGCTCATCCCCTTTCTCGCAAAGCGAGTCGTTGAGGGAGACGTCGGACAAAGCATGATCTTGGTAATTAGCACGTCGGTGTTTGCGGCCAGAAGTGTCGGGTCGTTGTTCAAGGGCGCTAGTAGTGGCAGTGGTGGTGGAGGTGGCGGCAAGTAGTGACTAGGACTTGACGACCGGAGGAGAAGATGACGCTTGACACCGAACGGCAGAATATGCCGGAGAAAATCCGATATACGCGGTACTACGAACACGACGGAATGCTGCGGGCCTACGCCAATCGCTCAATGGTGCTTGCCATGGTATTTGCAGTTATCGCCCTAAGCTCTTTCGCATTCGCGGTGTATGTCCGCTTGCAGCCCCCTACCGTGATCCGAGTGGATAGTCAGGGCGACGCGACGATCGTCGCCGGCACTCCGGTCCCCGGCCATTCCCGCGGATTGAACTTCGTCGCGTCGACAACTGCAGAGGCTGCGCCCACAGAGGTGGAGGCCAAAGCCGTCGTTCGGCGATTCCTCGACCGCTACTTGAACTACACACCTGCCACCGTCGAGCGCCAGATGGCGGATGCACTGAACATGATGACGGGGAATTTCAAAGCGCTCGTTCTTAGCCGTTTGCGGGATGACGATACGATCAATAAGATTCAAGACGACCATATCGTCACGAATTTCACTATTCGTACGATCACGATGGTCCAAGGTTCACCGCTGACGTTTACTGCGTTCGCGGTGAAAGAGATTCACCGATTGAAGAACAAGCAGGAGACGACGGACCAGATCGTGGGCCGTTACAGCGTTCGATTAGCGATCGACAGGCGAACGGAGTACAACCCGAGCGGGCTGTTGGTACGGATTACTGGGAGCAGCAGATGGTGGGTGACAAGAACACCGGCCTCTCACAACCGGACGAGCTATCGCGAGAGGCGACAGGTAGGAAACAGTAGCGCAAGGAACGAGGATCGGGAGGAGATACACGCAATGATTGATCGGAAAGCGGCTCGAACGGGTCCGCCCACACTTGGAGGCCTCGACCAATTGGACTGGCTGATGATCGTGGCGTCCGTTCTACTTGGAACAGTCGCCAAGCAACACCATTTTCTCGATCTTCCCGATGGGTTCCTCGAATGGGTTCTACCGTTCCTGCTGATGGCGGCCGGTTACAAAGCCCGCGCCGTCGTGTCGGAACTGATCGAAGGTCGGCGGGCAAGGGCTAAGAACCCCAGCGAATGAAAGAGACGAGTATGCGTTCACTGTTCCCTTCGAGCTATGATCGCGCGGACGTGCTGATGAGCGCAGGCTGCAGCACTTTCGTCAGCGCGGCGTTGATTCTAGTGATTCCGCGATTCGGTACTCTCCTGTTCGAAATCGTTTTGGGACTGTTCTTCATTGGATGTGCCCTGATGGCCCGGGCACGCATTCGCAGGCTGGCGCTGAGCAGGGCCTGCCCCGAGAAGTTACCGGGCGCCAAGACGAGGTGGTTTGACAGATATGACGTGCTAATGATCGTCGCAGTAATCGCAGTTCAGACCAGCGCTGCGGGTCTGTCGCGAAAAGCGGGCTGGGCAGCAGGCACGGTGGATATCTTACCCCTCATCATGTTCGCGGCAGGCATTCTGCTGAAACCGCGGATTGTGGAGTTTCTCAAACGGCGCAAGGAGCCGAATCAGGCCGAGAGAAGCAGCCCAGGAATGCTGAATCATGAATCAGACAGCCGAGCTCAAGCCGTAATGCCATCAGCCGCCAACGATGGAGATCTCAAATGAAAGGAGTTGAACAAACCATGCCAGCCAACGGGGCAGAACCGATTGTCGATTCAAAAGCCAGTCAGTCGCCTGCCAATGACGGGAAGGGTCCGCGCACAGTCGCGGACACCAAAGCGACGTTGCCGAGAAACACGGCGTCACGGCGCCGGCGTGATCGTCAAGACAATTCAAAGACAAGCGGAGAAGAGCGCTTCTTCTTGGCAAGCGGAAGTCACAACGGTGGCGTTCCGGCGCTCGGCCGCGAGTGTGCCTCAGAAGCGGAGGCCATCATTGATGCATTTCGTGAAAGGCTGAACTTCTACAGAGTATCTGAGTTTCAAACCCGAGCGGATGTCGGTCCGTCCGGGGAACCAATCTTACGAAAGGATGGACTGAAGAGGAATAATCCGGCTTCTTAAACAACGGAAACTTCGGTTTCCTTGAAGCACCCAGACTTTTCTGGGACTCTGCTGTTCAGTAAGGGACAGCGCAACTTCACTTGCGGTCAAAAAGGAGAAGCGGATGTCGGAAAGGAACCAGATCGTCGTGGTATTGATCGTCGCGCTCTTGCTTGGAGCGGTCGTCGATCGGATCACGGTCTTAAAGATAGTCGCTGGAGCGGCTCTGCTGTGGATGCTGCAGAACCTATCAGCGATTTTTGAATGCATCCGGAAGCTGTCCTCGTTACGGCGAGGAAAGCCTTCGGTTCGAGAGTACCGGGGAGGCAGTTCGACGGTTCATGCCGCTTAGCGTCGTGATGATTCTGGCGAAGTCAGGTCGTTTTTAACGTCCGACTCTCCCCACGTAGACAACTGAATCGCATCAGCAGGTGGTCGGGCTCTCTGAGCCAGGCCGGGAACTTCGACAGTTTTCGGCAGGGCAGACGGGGAGCACGCTTCCTTTTTCTGCTCTGTCATAACCAAACAGATCAGATAAAAGGAGAACTTGAGATGCCTAATATGAACCGCGCGACAGATATTCTGCGCGTGAAACAGATCGCAATCGATGAGGACGGTAACGTGACGAAGAGATTCCCCCGGATCGACGCGGAGGGGCAGTTGAAGAATACGCTGCTGTTCGCGATGCACCCGGAGATCTGTGTCCTGTCGATGCAAGTACCGGGAGGTCTTCTGGACGCATACGAGCAAGCAAGGATCAGTCAGGTCCTGATGCGCGTGCGTTACGAGGGCCGGGAGTATTGTCTCGTCGGCGCCAGCGGCTCGGCTAAAGACGGAAAGTTTTATGCCGTCGATGCTCAACATGAGAAGCTGATCGCCGAAAGATTCCAGAAATGGCCGCAGGCTGCTATCACGTACTTCGGCATTCTGGTTTCCGACTGCAAAGTCGTGATCCAGGAGCCGGACGTCAACATGATAGTGGTAGAAGATCACGCTTTGGGAACCAACGACTGCCGCGGATGGATTTCGGAAAGGCTGTTCCGCAAGCTCAACTTGCCGGATTGTCGCTTCTACCAATTCCGACTCGCTTTCGACCGGACCCAGGCGAAAGGCTCCTTCAAGGTCATGCAAGACGATGTTGCTGATCTGTTGAGGGCCGACATCATTCTTCCTGAAAGCTCGGTCAAACCAAAGCTTGAGTTGGGTTTCCTCAATGAGTGCCAAAAGTGGATCGCGGGCCTCTCGAGTGGAATCCACGGGGTGCGGTTCCGGTCTCCCATTGTCTTGGGCATCCGGGACTACTCTCGCGAGCTGCAATTCAAATCGAGCTACACGCTGACCGAACACGCTCCGCTCGACTCTCTCAGGACCGAGATCATCCCTCGGGCGCTTGAAGGGGTCCGCGACTTGGTTTCCTCTGCCCTGTCCGGCGACTATCAAAAGCTTCTGGAAGCGATTGGGTCGTCTCCGGCACAGCCAAAGGTAGAGGACTCCGAAGACGAACAGTTCACTTCTTACGAGCACAGCATCGTCGAAGCCGTGTTGAAAGCAGACGGCAGCGGCATGTTGGTCAAACACCCCTTCATCAACGGCAAGTTGCAACAGTTGCTGGCGAAATGGGCGTTCAAGGTATCGACTGGCGGTGGCTTTCAGATGCCGGCATTTGCTCTGGCGGACGATGGCTACCTGTTCGTCGCCGATGGGCAGGTATTCGCGGGGTCGGACTGGATTCCGGAAGGTTCGAGCATCAGTTCGCTCTCAACTAAGCGCGGACTGGTGATTCGTTATCCCATCCGGATGAAGGAGGACCTTTTGCCTGTCCAGATGCTCTCGTTCGAAGATACGGCAACCCTCCTGGAGAAGATCCTTCGCGGGATCGGCTGCAGGATGGATTCGGCGAAAATTCCCGACCTTGTCGGGCGCCAACTGAGGCTTCCCGGCACCTTCACGCTCCATTCGAAGACCGCGGAACGTAATGGCGGCGATTTCGATTTCGACCTGGTCGCCATTCTTCAAGACTCCGAGTTCCCGCGTTTTGTGCAGAGTCGTTTTGACATGCGCGAGGGCTATCAGAAGAAGAAGGACAAAAAGACCAAAATCAAATCTCCCTGGTGGAACCTGGCGGATGTTGCCATGAAGGCTCGTGGCAATCAGATCGGCAGGATCACCAACCTGATCAGCGACTGTATCGCATCGGGGCGGACCGACTACGCCTACGAACTGGTGGATCAGTTGCAAAACGCGCTGGACAGCCTCAAGCATAACGTCCAGGTGGATCAGGAAGTGATCAAGCGGATTCGCGGTGAGGTCCCAAAGGCACAGTGGCTGGCGACGAAAGAGGCAAAACGTATTTCTGATATGCCGATGGAAGTCGCGGTGAGCAGCTCGGATATCGTGGGGCAGCTTTACAACCACGTCCGCAAGGAGATCGGTATTCTCTTCCAGGATGTTTTTCCGCTGCGTGATTTTGGCGGGATGATCCGGGGCGAGACTTTCGACCGGGATATGTACGAGGAATGCCGGAAGATCAATAAGACATTCGGTACCCTCGTGGGTGAACTTCGGAAACGAACTGAGAAGTGCCAGGCCGCTGTCGGCGAAGCACAAGCGAAGTTCGATGCCGTCAGGGACCACAAGAACGCTGACGTTCGCAAGAAGGCTTCGAAAGCACTCTACCGGGCAAATGCTGCTCTCCGGGATAACGAAGAGCGATGCCGGGAAGAGATGCGAAACTTCCACCGTTTCCTTGCAGACTGGGGAAATGGTAAACGGGAAAACCGAAGAGGCTGGTGCCAGGCTTTGCACTCGATTGCTACAGGTTCGCGAAGCGCGCAAGAAGGCAAGGCTACCGGTGCCATCGTCTTTCACGCATTCCCTCAGGAGGCCCTCGATAAGCTGCTCGAAGAGACTGGAGGACGCCCCATTCAGCTACATCTTCCTGAACTGCCGGACGGAGAGATTGTGTTCGATGACTCGGGGAATGTGTACCGAGTGGAGCGCATACAACTCGACGGCGGACAAGTCCAGGAACGGCGGATTTTCCTGTTCCAGATGACGGAGCAAGGAAACATTATTCTCGACGGCGTGCGGGTGGATTCAGTACAACCGTTCGCCATGCAGGAAGGATCCGGCGAGATCCGAAATGGCATGGTGACGTTCTCTAATCTGCCACAGCATCCAGCAATTCGCACCCGCAAGAGCAAAGTTCTGCGCAGTCGTGAAGACCGGCGGGAGTTTCTAGCTACTTGCGAGGAGTCCCTCGGTTCGAGCTTTTCAGTGTTCGTGGACGGCGATCCAACGAGCATACGGGAACTCGACACCGATGCCAAGAAACAAGCGTTCCTAGAATGTGCGCCGGTTCGCCCTTGGGAGTCCCGGCCGTTTCAAGGAGCGACAGTACAGTGAGCAAATCCCCGGGGGCCACTCAGAAGAGTGCCCTCGGGATTCGAATGAAGACAGCAGAGGAGACCGAGACGTGAAACATCTACTGAACGGAACGCTGACGCTGGCATTGGCGCTACAGCCGGTGGCAGCGCAGAGAATTGAAAACGAAACTCCGTCCCGTGAACACGTGGTGCGAGTTCAGACTGCGATGAACCATCTGACGGTTATAGAGGTGGGCGAGCCCGTCACTACCGTGGCCGTTGGTTCCCCACAGTCTTTCAAGGTGGAGCGACGGGAGAACAAGGTATTCATCCAGCCACTCGCGGAGAGTGTATCCACCAACCTATTTATATGGACGGCTTCGACTCGGTTCAACTACGAGCTTGTGCCCGCCGTCAGTGACGCGGATCAAATGGATTTCGCGATTGATTACCGTCAGCCGCAGTCACAAGCACAGGTGACACAGCCAAAGCCCTCCGAACCGGCTTCCGCTGAGTCCATCATGCCAAGCGAAATGCTGCTCAACAGTACGCCAATTCGGTTAGTCGGCGCGGCTGCGATTTCGAAGGCGGCCGTGGGTGTATTCATTCGAGATGTCTATCGCCGAGAGGGCGTGGTCTTTATCCGCTATTCAATCGAAAACCATTCAAGTCAAACTCTTCGCACTGGTCAACCGACGGCGGTACGTCTGAACCTGAAATTTGATCGGTCGCTGGAGAAGCTCCAACACTCCCAGTTGAACACCGATGTTGCCTCCCGTTTGAAAGCCGATAGCGCACCGATTCCGGCCAAGATCACACACTCTGAGCCGGCAAGTGCGGAACTGGCTCCCGGCGAAGCCCATCTTGGCGTCGTGGCGCTGGAACTCCCGCCGGTGAGGGAAGATGCGAAGAAGGGCCAACCAACTGTCCTGCGGATTGTGTTCCCGGTCGATCGTTCGGGAAATCTGACCGCCACTCTGGTGCTGTAGTTTTCTCCGGAGAAGACCATGGAACCCGAGTATCAGACCGTCAGCCAGATGTACGAGCGTTTGATGTTGATGATCCGGCAACGCAACGACACTGGATTTCGGCTTGCCGTGTCAAACGCATTGCTGCAACCGCGAAACCCGTTCGACCCACTAAACAAGCGACGGCCTAAACCGGCCGTCGCCATGGGTGTCAGCCTCTTTGTCGTGCTTGCTTTGGTTTTTCTCTATTTCAGTTTCCAGAAGAAAGGGTAGATGCCATGTCGGAACTCGAGCGACAGGCTCCACTCTACAGGGTTTCCACGGCCGATAAAACGACCAGTGAATTGGTAGAGGCGGGTGGCGAGACGCAGCTGGAATCCCGCCTTCAGGAGATACTCTTCTCGGAATTGCTCACCTCTGCGTGCTACTGGTCGGCGGTCTTCCTGTTGACAGCCGCTGGTGCGACCCTGATTTACTGGCACCTCATGCATCCCGGGTCTTCAACCGATGTGGGCGGCGATCCGTTTGGCGTAGCGACGCCCCAATCTCTAATCATGTCCCTGCCACCAATTGGGGTAGCGGCCTCTCTAGCCCACGCTGCATGGTGCGCAGTCCGAGGCCAACGGGTCTGGAGAATGTTGGCAACGGCCACAGGTCTCATCGCAGTCATGGGCGTGACTATAGTGCTCGACATTCACGCGGCGCTCTAAAGCGCGCTCACGGCAAATCCAAACAATCCTAAATCATGAGGTGTGTCTTATGAACTACCATTCTGAAAACTCGCGACGCGAAATGAGCAATGGCGAAGCTGGCGTCGTTGGCGCGGTCTTCGGCTTTGGCCTTGTTGCTCTCACGCTGTACCTGGCAGTTGCTCGATTTCACATTCGTAAAGAGCAACTTGTGGAAGCGGGCCTGTACCTGTTCATAATCGCTGCCGCGCTAATGACACCGGTTTCGCGGAAGTTCTCCAGGCGGGGGGTACGTAGGAAGCGCCCGCCGTTTGTCATCCCCGTACGCAAGGACGAGCGCACCATCGAGGAAGCCTGGAATCATAATGCGGTGCTCCTTGGATACGACATGGACGAAAGGCCCTGGTTGTGGCCGGATGAAGTGCGTGTGATGCAGGGCATTGTGCTCGGCATGACGGGTTCGGGCAAGACAACGCTACTGAAGAACATCATCACTCAGGATATTGCGCGCCTCGTCGGACCATCCGATGATCGTCATCATATCCCCATTGTCGTGTTCGACGGCAAGGGCGACCTCGAATTCTTCGAGCAACTACTGCCGCACATCCACCGCGCCGGGAGGCTACACCAACTGAGGTTGCTCAATCCGTCACGCCCCGAGGTCTCGGCCCTGTACAACCCGTTCTTCACACGTGACGACAACTATATGGCGCAGGTAAACATGATCTTCGGTAGCTTCAACCTTCACGATGAGTTCTTTGCCAAGCATCAATTGAACTACCTCGGCGATATTGTCCGAGTCCTGTTTTACACCGGCGCGCGGTACAACTTCTACGACGTAATCGTCATGCTGCTCGACCAGGACGTTCTAAAGGAACAGATCGACAAAGCGATGCACCGGCTTGATCGCGACGACAGTGTCACCGCCCAGCAGCGTCTGAATTTCGAGATGAGCGTCAAGAACCTGATGCAGTCACTCGAGGATCGCGAGCGCGTTCCCAAAATTCAGGGCTTGATCAACGAGTGCATGACGTTCCTGGACGATGAACTTTCTGCCGTCACTGGCCAGTACGACGATCTGCTGTCGATCGAAGATGTGATAGACCAGGAGCTAATTCTGTTCGTCAGCCTAAACGCGAACAAGAATATCGAGCCGGTGCGTTCGCTCGGGAAGATGCTCCTGCAAAACATCCAACTCACCGTCGGTAAGCGTTACGAGGATCAGGCAGACCGGCGACGACAGAATCGCCCCATCTTCTCTGTCGTATTGGACGAGTTCGCGCCATTTGGATATCGCAATTTTGCTCAGATTCTGCAGACTGCGCGGGGCACAAACACTGCATTCCTGTTTTCGATGCAAAGCCTACCCCAACTTATGCAGGTCGGCCGCGGCTTTAAGGAAGAGGTTACCTCGGCGCCGAATACCACGATCACGCTCCGGACGCGAGACGAGGAGACAGCCAAATATTTCGTTAAGGCTTCGGCCGAACAGGTTGTGACGCGCCGTAGCATTCAAAAGGAGCGCGGTTTCTTCGGATGGGGCAACTACGAGGAAACCGGACGAGCGACGGAAAGCGAGGACCGCGAGACGCGATCGCAGGATGAGTCCATCAAAAACCTGCCCAAAGGGCAGATGGAAATCCTGATGTCGGACGACACGCGCGGGACATTGCACTCCCTGTTACAGATTCGGCCGCCAGAAGAAGTGGCAATCCCAGGATTCCAGCCGGCGCTCTATCCGCGGATGTTGCACTCGCGTGCGGAGTCGAGCGGTGCTAATCTCCGGTTCAAAGACCCGGAACTGGCACGCAAGTACCGGGTTCCGAATCGTTACGCTGGAGGCTTCCGCAAATGAGAACGCAAATGGCGATCATCCTTGCCTGGTGGGTCGTGGCGGCGAACGGCCAGCCGGTGCCCAATTCAGCACATCGTGCAGAGCAAGCACAGCCAGAAGTGGGGCGGTCCCACGGGCAAGTCGGCGCTCGGCAGCGCGATGAGAAGGAAAACTTCTTTACGTCATCCACCAAGCTGGTAAATAGAAGGGATGTCGATTATGGAGCACTGGTCGAACGGCGGCGCCAGGCATTCCTGGACGCCAGTGTGGCCAATCCGTTTTTTTGGTACAGCGCGCTGACCACGGCGTTCCTCATAGCGCTTATGATCGCGTACGGCGTGCGCGTCATGGACGAGAAACGAAAACTCTGGCGTGCCGCCGAAATCCTCAATGACGTTTGGAACGATGCGCAGTACGCAAGTGCGACGGCCGAGACGGCGATCGAACGGTACAACTGCCATATGGAGACGTGCAATCGAGTAATCGAAACGCAGTTGAGCGGTCGTCCCAGCCCGGCTGCGCTTGAGACGACCGACGTTCGAAATGAGCTAATGCGTGTTCGCGGTGAACTTGACAGCGTCGAAAGCGAGCGGAAACTGCTGAAGGCGAAGCTAGACGAGAAGGAGAAGTTGGTTGACGACCTGTCGATACGGCTGGGTGTTCTCGAAAGGGGCGAACAGAATGGCGGTGGCCCGCCGAGGACACAGAACAGCGGCACTGGTTCTGGCGAATCTGAAGGCAGACTTATCGCGCGCATCAATCAACTCACGCAGCAACTCGAGGCGGAGAAGCAGAGAAACCGGGCACTGAAGGGAGCTTAGCCGTGCTGGTAACACTAAAAGGTTTCGGCGGAATCTGGGAGCGGAGGTTCGCCCGCCATCCCAACGCCCCAGATCAGCCGGGCCGAGTCGCCTTTTACAACACGACCGGCGTCGTGGTAGACGGCAAGGTTCGGTACCGCTGGCGCATTGGTGGAAAGATCCGGTTCAACGGCATCGGCGGTTTCACTCCAGACAACCCCTACCTTTCACTGAACCGTGTATTCGAGTGCAGAGATCCGGAAATCACTCGCGGGGGATGGAGCCAAATTCTGTTTCAGAAGAAGCTGGCTGCACCGGAACGACCGGATCTCTTCCTGTTCGTCGTGACGGCTGCGCAGACCGGACGACTGGACATCCAGTCCCTCTGGAAGTCCGACGCGGTTCAAGCGGTAGCCCTGAGCGAGCACGCTGACGAACAGGAAGCCATGCTGTTGATGCCGGTGTACTCGTGGGTACGCGGAGAATTGGGTACGTTTTACGTCGAACCTTCCGCGAAACAACTCTGGTCGGCGGAACTTCGGTTGGGAAGAGCAGGGTTCCAACAATAGGAAACAAAATCAGTGCGCTACGAGAAAGGAACAATTCAGCTCAACCCAACGCGGGATATTCCGTTACTGCAGCAGATTCTCCGTTCCGGATTCGCGACAAGTGATCAGCTCTATGAATTCATGCAACTCAATCAGTCCGAACGCTCGCGGCAGGCATTCGATCACCGAGTGCGTCGCTTGTTGGCTCATGGACTGATTGAGAAGCGCCAGGGGGCGGCGCGGGGGCGGCCCCAAGTGTACGTCATCAGCAAGGAAGGCGCGTCGCTACTCATCGATAGTGGGGAACTGTTCGCGGGACGGATCGGCATGGAGACCGGCGAGCGCAGTTGTTCCCATTGGCTGGACCTGAACGATCTGCATCTTGCCTTGGCGAAAGCAGACCTGCTAATGCGATGGACACCGGCCTCCGAGATTTGCTCACAGAACGACCTGACGCAGTTTAAGTACGCCAAGGATTACGATGCCGTGGTAGCCGTCGATTTCGAAGGCAGAGAACTGCGATTTGGGCTCGAATACGAACGTACACCGAAGACGTATAACGCATACCGCCGGATCGCTGCAAAGTTGGACGGGGAGACACTGGTCGACACCGTTCTGTACCTCGTCTCCAACTATCACCTTCTGTGCATGGTCCGGGACTGCGTCGCGCCACGACGAGTTCAGGTGTGCGTCGCCCTATTTGCCGAATTCCTGCAAAGCTTCCTGGCCACCCCAGTAATGATCGCAGGAACCAATCAGCGTGACATTCCTTTTCAATCCGTTCTCATGCGTGCATCACAGGCGCGCGACCGGTCATAAGTGCATGCGGAACCGCCTTTGCCGTCACTTTGGCCGCCGCATTGGCGTTTTTATGCATGACTGAATAATCCCCAGCCCATTCAAAGAAAATGACTTCGAAGCCGATTACCCTCCCCGTCATCTATCGATGACGGGTTCGGGTTGAATACCTCGGCGGTAGTGCGCCGGCAGCGGTGTGGCACTGCGCACGTCGCTCGCGCTCCGTGCGCAGTGCCACACCATCGGGGCATTGTAGCCGCTTCCGCGTAGCAGCTCGTCTGTCGAAGGTGAAGCACGCCACGTTGCGTGATAGATCGAGTTACGAGTAATCGGACAGTTGGTCGCGGCAGTGCGGACCGTAGTCGGCGGATGCTGTCAGGCGTGGGGTTGTCACCTTTGCTTGGCGGGAGTAGCGAGAAGCCTTCACGATCGCGGTGATCAATTTCCAGGCACGGAGTAGTCCCGGAGTCTTCGAAGAGCGTCGAAATCGAGCGCGTAACTGCGCGGCGGTGCAACGTCTTGGCACCGGTCGTTCCGACCGGTGCACGGAAAAACTGACATGACCTGAAAGGAGGTGTTGTGTGTCTGTAGAGCTGAGTGAAGTCGAGATTATCACTGACGGTTCATGCCTGGGGAATCCCGGTCCGGGAGGTTGGGCGTGCATCCTTCGGTGTGGAAAACACGAGCGCGTGCTCCAAGGAGGGGTGCCGAATGCGACTAACAATCGAATGGAACTGGCCGCTGCAATCGAGGGGTTGCGGGCACTCAAACGGGCATGCCAAGTTACGGTACTGACGGACTCTGAATATGTACGTCGCGGAATCAGTGAGTTCCTTCCGCGATGGAAGAACAACGGATGGCGCAACGCCTCGGGCAAGGTAGTTGTAAACCAGGACCTCTGGGAGGAACTCGAAGCGTTGGTCGAACACCACAAAGTGACGTGGGAACACGTTCGAGGGCACTCCGGCCACCCGGATCACGAACGGTGTGATGCGCTGGCGAACTCGGCAGCATGGGCGGCAAAGCGCACAACCGCGTTGGCTTAACTGGAGGACAAGGAGGGCTTACAAGACTGGGCCTCGAGAAGTGAGCAGCAAAGGGATGTTCCGCATCCTTATATATGGGGCAATCACTGATCCCGGCTATTCGGGAATGATTGGCCAAACCACAACTATCGTCCCGAGTTTCGCCCGGCATCCAGATCGAAGAGTCTGACTCTGTGCGTTGCCCGGGACGTAACCGTTTTGAACATCAAGGAGGTTCAACATGCAAACTCAGCTACCCGCGGCATTCACCGCCACGCCCATCCTCACGCTTAAGGATCTCGGTTTGGAGCGAACGGTCGGCCTTGACCAGGCAAGTCAGGGGCTGGCCGAACGTTCGGAGGCCCAGATCGTCCGTTGGGTTCAGTTTCCAGCCGGAGCGCTGTTCTTCGTCTTGGTTCCCGGGGACCCGGAATCCGGCGCTGTCTACATATTCGACCGAAAGTGCGGAGTGTTTTACTTCGTTGATTTCGGAGACGAGAAATGGGGCGGCTACAGTCTGGCCGACTACGAGGTACTGGAGCGGACGCACCGGCTTTCTCTGCTCGCCCAACGACCGTGGCTACTCAACCCGAGGCGTCAATCGAGAAAGACGAACTGATCAACAGCCCGGCACCAGTTTCATTTGCGCAGGTTTTGAATCCGGGTTATCAAAAGGCAGGTGCAAGCAGGAGCAATCATGGCGAACAAGCATCAAGCAACTTCCACGAACGTCGAGGACTATTGGCAATTGTTCGTCAATCGACGTGCCTACGTCCTCCAATCAATGCGGCCGCACCCCGAAAGCGGCCGCTATTACTACTTTCGCCCAAAGGCGGGAAAGAGCGGCGAGCCAGTCGGATTGACGGCCGGGACGATCCGCCGGCATCTCGAAGGTGACGTAACACTCGGCGTTTACGCGATGAATGCGGAGACCCAACGTTGCAAATGGATTGCCATGGACGGCGACTACAAGGAATCGCTAAAACACCTCTGTGAGTTGCAGTGGGAATTGCAACAGCAGAAGGTGGAAGCGGCATTGGAGCAGAGTCGACGCGGCGCCCACCTGTGGATCTTCGGAGAACAACCGCTCCTGGCCAAACAATGCCGGCTCTTGATCTCGGGGTTCGCCGAGAAGCTCGGCATTCCGGTGAAGGGAGTAGGAACTGCCGAGGGAATCGAGATATTTCCGAAACACGATGAGCTGAAGAATGGCGACTTCGGCAATGCGATGCGTGGACCGCTAGGAATTCACCGCACGATCAGTGCGCGGTTTTGGTTTTACGGAGCGGACTACAACCTCGACAACCAATTGGCATTTCTCAAGCGCGTTACGAAGCTCTCCGAGAATCACTTGGGTACTCTGCTTCAGAAGCTCGGACAGCGTAGCGAACCAACGAAGAGGGAATTCACGCACGCGCCGCTGTGGCCGTACCTGGCCAACCAAAGGCAGTTTCACATCCTGGACCACATCGAGGTGGGGAGAAAAACGGGGAGGAACTGGATTACACGATGTCCTTCGTGCGCCGGGTCGGGTCGAGACAGGAGTGGGGACAACCTGGCGATATCGGTTGACGAACCGCAGAAGTACATCTGTTGGGCCGGGTGTACCAAGGAGATGATTCGTGCCGCGCTCGGATGTCCAATTCCCGAGAGAAAAGAGGCCGTCTATGCGACGAGGTAGAGCACCGCGGGTTGGGGCCGGAATGCCAGGATCAGCGATGGAACTTGGGCCGGCGAATTGGAAACCACTGGAGCTCCGGATCGGACGCCGGTGCGGAGAGTTCATGTGGATGGGGCGAGAACACGGTCTCGAGTACTACAAGCACATTGACACGCGGCGGTACCTGATCCTGGACGCGAAAGGGCGCAGTTATGTCCGCCAGGGCGGCGACTTGGTGCGTGTCGATTTCCGTAAGGAATTCCGCCGGGTTGTCGACGGAATTGATGCCTGAAGTATTTGGCGGAATTGGTCGCCGCGTCAGAGCTGCAATATGTCAGCGATCCGAAGAGTGGTTGATTGCCGGTAGGAGAGGAGGTTATGAACGAAATGATATGCGGCGAGTCGGTGGGACCGGTCGCGGTCCGGAAGTGGATTGGAGATGTTTCGGCAGAACGAGTCGGGCAAATGTGGCGAGCAGAGGACCACGAAGCTCTCCTCCGAGCGATGCGGGCTGCAGATGAGCTTTCGCTCGCGCTCGTTGCGCTCGCTCGGCGTGAGTCCCTCAAAGCAGGCGTAAACGAAAAGGAAAGGACAGATGGCCATGGAGTTCAATCGAAAACTGAACCGGTGGGGATTGACGTTTCCGCAGGCGGTGATTAACCAGCTGCGCAGGGTCGGAATCTACGGACAGCCCCAGTTGAGCCTGGAACATCAGGGACGGGCGAAACGATATGTCGTACGCGGAGTGGAATCAGGTGGAGCGACCGTAGATGTTGGATACTACGTCAGTTTCGCCGGAGAGAACGGTGAGGCTATGCCTTGGCTGCAGACGCTCGATTCCCTCATAGCGAACGGTCCGCATGCCGTGGTGATAGCGCCAGTGATTACGCGGATCGAGATGTTGCGGATTGCGAGAACCTACGAGCTGTGCATCACGCGACACCGCCCCGTGGCGGCGGAGGTCGGGCACCGCCCAAAGCTAAACGCCGAGGAACTGTTTCGTGGAACGCAGGGGTATCTGGCTCTGGAACTTTGGGGCAAAGACAAGGATTTGAGCGGATGCGTTCGACCACAATTCTTCACACGTTCCGGCGAGGAAATCGAACTGCCTGCCGGATTCATCGAGGCGGTCAAGGCCGTAACCAGTGGAGTGTCGTGCGTGAACTGCTCGCATCCACATTATTCCCGATTAGTGGCGCCGCCGCGTGAAACAGAAGGAGAGGCGCCCCATGCCATTCAAAACATCGCGGCCGACGACGGACTGAAGCAGCCTCCCGAAAGTGTTCACGGAATACTTGTGGACGTCACGTCACCACTGCAATGAGTTTGCTGCCGCCGTCCAATGGATCAGGAAGAGTATGCACATGAGGAAGTCGATCAAGAGGCTTCTGACTGTGCTCGCTATTGCGAGCCTTATTCTATCCGGATGCGGAGCGCAGCAGTGCCTGCACACCACGATGGGATGCGAAATGGAGAGCGGCGCCGCCGAGAAACCATGCCGGGAGTCCGGCGGCCCGGCAACGGCATGCCATCCAACCGAGCCCGGAGCGCATTTCATGGATTGAGCAAGCGGACGCGCTATCCGTCGACCGGCAGGAGGTACATCGTGAACATTGGAACAAGATCAGTTTTATACGGCGCACATTGTGCGATTGTCCATCCCTGGTTCCTCGCCGTGGCTTGGTGGAGACTCTACGGCTTTCCCTGGGACCTTCGTTTGTGGGCTGCCTTCTGGCTGCACGACATTGGGTATTTATCAAAGCGCGATATGGACGGAAACGACGGGGAGACGCACGTTGAACTTGGCGCCAGAATCATGGCGCTGTTCTTCGGTGAGTCTTGGGGAGCCTTCACCGCGGCCCATTCGCGCTACTGGGCGAAGCGAACTGGACGGCAATTCTCCCGCCTTTGTGTAGCCGACAAACTGGCCTTTGTGCTGACGCCAGCCTGGCTGTATCTGCCAATGGCGGGGGCGACAGGAGAACTCTCCGAGTACATGCTGCGGGCTAAAGAGCGACAGGCAGGCAGCGAACACTTTACGCCCTTGGAATCGGCGCGACTGAATTCAGAAGATGCACGGGAATGGCTGAGCGGCCTAAAGAGTTACACGCGACGGTGGATCGAAAAGCATAAGGACGGCGGGGTCGACCATTGGACGGTCTCGGCATTTGCGGCAGCCACGCGGGCTGCTATGCGAGTTCGCGATCGAGTTCTGGCGGGAGACAGGCAGGAATAGGCGTAACAGGAAACGGTCATGAGTAATTTTTGGCGAAGGAGAATGCAAAATGGCAGAGCGAAGTGTCAACAAGGCGATCCTGGTTGGCAGACTCGGCGGCGATGCCGAAACCAGACATACCCAAAGCGGTACGCCGGTTTCACGGGTTTCGCTGGCGATGAACCGGCAGTGGACAGGTTCCGACAAACAGGTGCACGAAGAAACGGACTGGATCTACATCGTGCTCTGGAACAAGGAGAGCCTTGCCGCATATTTGACGAAAGGGACGAGATTGTACGTGGAGGGACGTATCCAAACCCGGTCTTATGACGACAACGGCGGCGTGAAACGATATATCACCGAGGTGGTGGCGCAGAATGTCATACTGCTCGCAGGAAATGGGAACGGGAATGGCAATGGAGCGGAGCGGCAGGAGAAATCCGGAGGCCGTCCAGCGCGCGGGCACGCTAGCAGTCGCGTAGATCGCGCCCCTGATCCCATAGAGGACGGTGTTCAAGACGACGACATTCCGTTCTGATATACCCTCTGTGTTATCGTGTCCATTTACTCCGTACGGAGGGCCTAAGTATATCGTTTCACTAAAACATGATCTTATGATTTGGTTTCCTGCTAAGCTGGTGGCATGGCAGGTAAATCGAAGCGATCCAAACTGGCCATCTCGGACGAAGACATGGCAGTGTTGAAAGAACTGACGCAATCCCGGACCGCGCCACGGCGCGAAGTCCAGCGCGCGGAGATTCTTCTTAAGTATTGCGCAGGTGAATCCATTACCGATATCAGCCGTTCTCTTCGGATGACACGCGCAAGTGTTACCAAGTGGGTTGCCAAGGCGTTGGCGGTCGGTCCGCAGGCGGCGTTGAAAGATACTTATCACCGCCCGAAGGCACCGGACATCGGCGATGATGCGAGGGCGTGGGTTGTCCACACGGCGTGTTCCAAGCCAAAGGATTTAGGCTATGCCG
Organism: Terriglobia bacterium; assembly: GCA_963747535.1. Taxonomy (GTDB): domain Bacteria; phylum Acidobacteriota; class Terriglobia; order Bryobacterales; family Bryobacteraceae; genus CAVVFX01. The sequence continues at coordinate 6,422 of CAVVFX010000017.1, read as the reverse complement.
CGGAGACCTGGTCACGACAATCGTTGGCCAAACATATTCGGGAACATGCGATGGAAGCCGGCCATCCGGCCCTCCAAAAAGCGGCCAAAGCCACGGTGCATCGTATTCTGGCCGAGCAACCACTGCACCCGGAAAAGATCAAATACTATCTGGAACGGCGCGATCCAGAGTTCGAGAGCAAAATGCGGGCAGTCCTGATGGTCTATCAGGATGTTGCGTTCCGCAATGAAAGGCAGGAGGCTGGAGAGTCGGTATCGAACGTCATCACGGTATCAGTGGGCGAAAAGCCAGGAGTGCAGGCCATCGCCAACACAGCGCCTGACCTACCGCCAGCGGCGGGCAAGCACTCGAAATGGGCGCGCGATCACGAGTACAAGCGTCTCGGGACCTGTTCGATACTGGCGGCCCTGGATCTGCAGGATGGCCACATCACCGCCCGTGTAGAGGAGCGCCACCGAAGCGTGGAATTCACTGCGCTGCTGGCGGACCTGGACGCATACTATCCGCCAGAGTGCACCATTCGCATAATCTTGGACAACCATTCCGCGCATATCTCCAAAGAGACACGAGCATTCCTAACCAAACACCCCAACCGATTCCGGTACGTCCTGACACCCAAACATGGCTCCTGGCTGAACATCGTGGAGACGCTCTTCGGCAAGATGGCGCGCACCTTCCTCCGGCACATCCGAGTAAAATCCTGGGCAGAACTGCGCAACCGAATTCTCAAGGGCATCGCGGAAATCAATGCCGCTCCCGTAGTCCACCGCTGGAAGAAATTCGACGCACTCCAGCAGGATCAATTAGGATAGTTTTTAGTGAAACGATATACTAGGTGGGCAATAGAGGAGTAGAGGCGAGCAACATCATCTCGTTTCCATGCTCCGCCCGGATCCAGCGTTAAGGTCGGGAGCCAAATTCGGTAAACGCTGGGGCCTCAGGGAGGATCTATCCATTCCGAGTGCAAGGTGCGACCCGCTTTTTGCCAAGTAGTTACATCCGTCCTCCGACGATCGTTGAAAGCAGAGTGGTCACTGGCTGGAGCTTTGTTCCCACCGTTCTCTCTCCGCGGAGCGAGGATCGTCCACGGCCACTGAGGTCGTATCGAAGCGCATGGTTGTCCTGCATTTAAGATCGTACTTGGGCCAACCGCAGTCTCCATCGCTGGCAAAGGCCACCCAGGCGGCGTGCATGGTGTCCGCGAGTTGTTCTGGCGGATCGGTTCCCCAGATCGCCTCAGTCCCGCTGCCGAGTGTGTCGAATACGAAGGGAACCTTCGAGCGTGTGGCACGCACCAAGGAGTCCGTTGAACTGCGGTGCTCGCCACGCGAACTCGTACATATAAGTTGGCGAAGTCTTGGCGTTTTTCGCGTGCGCGTCGGCGAGGCGGATGGCGGGAATGCGAATGTACCAGTCGCTCTGGATAGCCGCGAGAAGATCGCCAGCGGTGGCATTGGGATGTTCTGCGCGACACGCCCTTAATGTCGCTTCGACCGGGAGCCCGTACGCCGCGATGGCGCCAGCCAGGAACTCGTCTGTGATGAACTCGATCACGCCATTGGGTACCAGGAAGAACCTCCATTCGTCGATGTTCGTGCCAACCATGAGGTCAACATTCCCCACGGCCCCGGCAACAATGCGATCGATCGGACGTGCGGGGATGACGTCGCCGTCGATCACCGGCTGCCACAGCATCATGGGGACCAGTACCTCATCACTCCAACGCTGCGTGTCGCGATGTGCGGCGAGATCGGTGTTCAACACCGCCTGGGCCTGAAGCATTCGATCCAGCGGGACATCCGCGATCGCTTCTCGGGTGGCCGCGACGCCGAGTTTTTCGGCGAGATACTGGCCGACTCGTTGTGCCGTTGAGGCTGACATCACGGGATGAGCGGCTCCGCTCTGGAGGATAGCTCGCCGGAACAGCCCCTCGGCACGCGGTATGGAAAGCAACGAGCCGATGCTCATTGCTCCAGCAGACTCGCCAAACATGGTGACATTTCCAGGATCACCACCGAAGGCGGCGATATTCTCCTGCACCCACTCGAGGGCGGACACCTGGTCGAGCAAGCCGCGGTTGGCGTTCCCATCGCCCAGACAAAGGAACCCATCGGCACCAACCCGATAATTGATGGTCACGCAGACGATGCCGTCGCGAGCGAAACGACTGCCCTCATACCAGTGCTCCGCACCCGTTCCGTGTTCGAATTCACCGCCAGCAATCCAGACCATCACCGGTTGCCTAGCGGACCCGAGGTCGGGGGACCAGATATTGAGGTTTAGACAGTCCTCACCGGCGACGGCAAGGTCCGCGAGGAGCACGTCAAACGGTGGAGGATATGGCAACTGGGGCGCCTTCGGGCCATAGGTGAGCGCCTCTCGCACGCCGCTCCAAGGCGCAACAGGCTGTGGGTGTCGGAGCCGATTGGGACCAAATGGCGGGGCCGCATAAGGTATTCCCTTAAATGCGTATACACCATCGGCAACACTGCCGCGGACGTCACCACATCTGGTTTTGATAACTGGATTCACATGTGTATGTTACCTCCCCGGCGCTCGGCTCCTGGAGAGAGATTCTTTCGCTGGTCATCGCACTCCTGATCTTTCTCCTTCGTAAATCGATCGATTGGCTACTGCAATACCTGTCAGGGTTGTTTCCGGGCAGTCGAGCAGGCTTGTCTAACCTGACGTTTGGCCGCTGTCAGTATCGCTAGCGAGTAGAGGCCAAGCGTCTGCTTGACGGCCTCATGAAAGCGGTCGGGAACAACGTTGCGCAAACGAGCGATTTTGCAAGAATCGGTGATTGACCGGTTTTCAGTTGCCCTGAGTTGTGAATACGTATTGCACAGTCGCTTCGACTGGCGATACATATGTGCAATGCTGATCGGCCACGCCAGAGTCTCCACCAACGAACAAGACACCGCCGTCAAGTGGCGGCGCTCAAGCCGGCGAATACGAGTATCTATCGTGAGAAGGCCTCCGAAGGGCGCTGTGGCTGTTACACACAGCCCAGACCATTTCGCCATCGCTATTGATGTCTTCCATCTATTTCAACTGGAACTGGAAAGGAAAGGGATTCAAGTGGACAGCCCGTCGCTCCATCCAAGCGGGCGGCGATACTCAACAAGAAAACCCTCGATGAACTGGAGAGATCACGTCCGTGATTTCTGCACCGGACAACAGCGAAGGCGAAGACCGAATCGACGAATCCTCGTCTGCCCGAAGTCAAGCGGTGCGCGCATAATCTGTCACCCTCATTCAGTCCCGCGTTAGCGCGACGATCGAATCGCCCTAGAGCCCTTCGGACTTCTGCTGCCTGTGGCTTAAGGAAGTCTGCTCCAATGCGAGATCGGGCGGTTCTCCGGTACGCAGTTGGAGTTCCCGAAGCCATTCGGATTTGTTCTTGCCGTGAACGACGCGACGCTGGAAACCGAGTGATTCTGCAACGTTATTGCGGTTAAGGCGGATGTCGTGCCGGGTGGTCTTGGCGTATTGCCAGACCCAATGTTTAAGATCTAGCGGCTTGCTGAAAATGTAAGTTGCGTGCCCGGCTTGCGGCACCTCAACGACCACTGCCTTTTCGAGGTCGAAGATGTACTCATCCCGAAAGAGGTATATAGTCCGCGCACGTTTGGTGAGTTGCTCGTAATAATAGGCGTCGTAATCCGGTCGCCACGTGATCTGTGCGACATCAAAATCGCCCGGTAGACCTTGATTCCAGCAGAGCCGCCGCAGTTCATCCTGTTCGGTAGGGATTGACTCGACGTGGGCGCGCAAACGGTCGAGCTGTTTCCAGTATTGGCCAAAACGTGTGTGCGCGGCGCGCGCTTTCAGGATTTCCTCTTCGAGACACTCTGGGACTGTGAGTTCCGTCCTGCTGGGAAGCGCGGTTTCACACTCGATCAACTTCCACTCGCCGCTACGCTTACGGTAGTGACCCGTGTGAACGAAGTCCGCGGAAATTTCCACTGTAGCGGAAATGAGATGGCGCCATCGACTCCAGGTTGGGTCCCATCGAATTGGTAGCAACTGATGGTCGATGAGAATCTCGATCTTGCGACGGTGGTCACGGAGAATTGCGTAGTCCTCGAAATAATCGAGTTTACGGAGAGGCACATGGACGGTCCTGCGGCGGCGTTCAGGCAAGAAAGCCAGAATGCGATTGGCGAAGAAAACGCCTCTGTCCGCCGATCGTTCCCCCCTCACTATGAGAGACCCCAAACCGGAATAGGGGAATGCAACAGAGGTCAGGCCGTCCTTCAGTACGTTGTCATATTGTGCGCGGATGTTCGGCTCCGCCAACAGGTTGTAGGCCCGTTCGAGCGTGGCGAGGTCGGCATGGGATGCCTTTTCCTTCTGTAGTTCCATGCGACGGAGGCGATAGGCAAGGCGCAGCTCCTTGAACGTCACGTCGCGTGGGAGGCGAAGTAGGTAGTAGAACGTCGGCTGGTTTGGCCATGCCGCGTTTCGATTGACTGCAAAGAAGTAGTCGCGAATTACCGGGCACGGAATGTGGACGGCGTCGATGCCGAATTGGCTGCCCGGAACCTGAACACGCACGAATAATTCTTCTCGTTTGTCCTGCTTCGGTAACGCAGCATAGCCGGCCTTCAGCTGGTAGACATCGGCCGCACGGTACGATGCCTTGCGAATGTAGATCTCGGTGTTCGCGGTCGCGGTCCCTGTGGGACTGGCCACTGCGACTTCATCGCTGATCCGTATGTTCGAACCAACCAGGCGCGGAAGCACGAACTCACGTCCGTCGGCAGTCACGCAGATCAGTTTAGAGTCTTGCGGTCTCAGTTCCAGCACCCGAGCCAGCATCTGCGTTTCGGGCTTGGCCGGGACAGTCACGACCGTTTCGATCGGCGAATCCATTGCTGCCTGAGGATAGCCCGGATTCGATATGCATGCAAACGAAGGTCGAATTACCTCACGCCAGGATATGTTCATGAGAAGCAAGGAATTGCGGGACCTGCGGTCCCCGGATGCCGAGGAACGGCGGGAGTGGCAATCATTTCTCGGCTTGGTGCCGATGCTGGATGTCGGGTCGGTCGATCCCGTCTTATATCAGCGCTGCCTCGCGGTGGTCTGGCGAATGCGCGCCCGCGGTTCGTTTGGCCGCGCCGACTTGGGGCGGCACGCCGGATTCGACCATGAGCTGGTGATGGCGCTGTTGATTCGAGAGAGAGTGATCGATCCAATGTTATCGGCCCCGTTCCGCTTTCGGATTCAGATTCGGAACTCGACAAATCCTGAGTCTGCTTATGCGGCCGACCGAGCCGCGGCATTGACTGGAGTCATTCGAGAAGAACAGACCGCCCGCTCTCGGATTCTCCACAGCCTGACTGCAGCTATTTCCAACCGTCATTTGCCCGAGAGGCGAGCCCAAACTGTCAGGAAGGAACGGGATGCATTAGCCCAAATTGATGAAGCGACATGGTTGGAGCTGGGAGACGCCATCGGCAGCAGAGCAGCCGAGGGAGTCCGACGCGGCGTCGAACACACATGTCGTGCCCCCGCTGAACAAATGGAGTTGTCGCTTGAGGAGGGCTGAACTCTCGATTGAAAAAGGAGGAGCCATGCAAACAGTAAACGGTATCGATCACACCCATTCCAGCGCGCAGACGCCACCGCCAGCCACGGAAAACTCCGGTGACACGGTTGAACTTCCTGAGGATCTGAAGAAAAAGTTGAAGGAGCTGCTTCCGCGCGAGGCAGTGTCGCCCAATCCGCAGAAGCCGGGCCTGTCGGTGATTAAGGTGATCTACATTGTGGAACGGCTGAACGACGTGTTTGGTCTGAACGGCTGGCAAGTGTGTAACGAAATCGTGGAGACAGGCAAGATGGTCGTGGTGAGAGCGACCTGTCGATCCCACGATACGGTATCGCCGTCGAGCAGTTCGGTGGAAATGACAACCCTGACCGCGGCGATGCGTACAAGGGTGCCTGCACCGACGCGCTCTCGAAATGCGCCAGCTATCTCGGGATCGGCATGGACGTATACAAGGGGCTCTATGGAGCGCCGCCGGGAGATTGCGGCGCCGGCTCGCAGAACAGCGCGAGGTCGGCGACACCAGCACGGGCGCCAAACACAACATCCACACAAAACCGTGCGCAGCGGAACGGCGAGTGCCTAACTGGACTGACGAGCCGGAATATGGCGGCGCGTTTCAGCAGCATGCGAACAGTCCTTGGCACGCGCGAATACAACGACGTTCTCGGACGACATGGGTACCGCGAAGTGACGGGAATTCCCAGTCTGGAAAAGGCTCGCGATGTCTATCGGGTACTGCTGGACGCGTTCCGAACCCGGTTTGGCGAGGTCAAGAAGGCTTTACCCAGCACCGAGTACGTGAACATTCTGCGGGAGTTGCGTTTGAATCCGAAGGCGAGGCTGAATCCCGACCAGGCGGTGCGGG
>CAVVFX010000016.1:0-158834 GCA_963747535.1 Terriglobia bacterium | reverse complement strand
CAATCCGCGTTCATTTTCCGGCTGTAGTGATGCGGTCTAACTGAACGGCGATGTTGACGAGTCTGTAGTCGAGACGAAGGAGCCTGCGCCGGGTCTTCTCATCTGGGACCCCGCGGCGGTACATTTCCAGAAGGTGGCGAGTCGCCGTTAATGCCTGGCGAATGCCAGGGAGGCCAGCGGCGGCGATGGAGCTGGGAACCGAGAGCGCTGGCACTTGATGAAGATGGGCCGCCTGCTGTCGCGCCTTGCGAAACTCGCGCTGCAGATCTTGTTGGGTGACCTGCACATACCGCAGGGTCATGCGGATATCTTTGTGGCCGAGCAATTTCATCAGAGCGGGAAGGCCGACGCCGAGGCGGATCATTTCAGAAGCAAAGCTATGTCGTAACCGGTGCGGAGAGACGGGGCCTGAGCAGCCGGCGAGTTGAGCGCAGTCCGTCAATGCTCGGGCCAGAGCCCGATAGAGGGCGTAGTGGCCGCGGACACGAGGCAGCAGGAAGCCCTCGGATTTGAGTAAGTGTGCGGGCGAGGCCAGAGCGCGCAAAGCCAGAATACGAGCCACGACCTTTCGAATAGCGGAATCGGCCGGCACGAAGCGTTCGGTGTGCAGTTTGCCGATCGGGACATGCAGAGCCCATTGGTCCTGGCCGATCTGATGCAAACAGTCCAGCGGCAGATCGATGCATTCGCCGATGCGAATGCCGGTGAGGCGAGTAAGAGCGCATTGGAAAGCAGACCGTCGGTGCGGCGTAATTGCCGCTGCAGTCGTCGATCGTCTGCCAGAGACAGAGGTTTGGGCAGATACTGCTCCAGCGGAGGGAAGTCCTCGCGGCGAATCAGATCCGGCTGGATGGAATGGCCATTGGCCGTCAGATCATCGAGCAAACGACGGAGGCACACCAGATAACCGCTGCGGGTTTCATTGCGCAGGGGTGGCACTCGTTCTGACAACCAGTGGAACCAGCCGAGCAAATGCGGATCGCGGCGGAGTTGGGAAAGGAGGCAGACTTCCGGGAAAGCGCCATGAAGATAGAACAGGAACTGGCGAGCCAGGCGCTGGTAGTGAGTGATTGTGGCTGGCCGTAGAGTCAAGGCGAGGGTCTGGATGTGAGCATCGAAAATCTGCTGGAGGCTGGAGCGGTTCATAGGACATGCGAAGAGTCTAATCGCGCCCGTTTCTCCACGGCGCGGGCGTATTCACGCCAGACGTCCTGGGGTGCAAGTTGGATATAGAGGAGAGTGGTTTGGATGTGCGAATGTCCCATCAGGTGTTGCAGGGCAGGCAGGGAGATACCGTTGCGCGCCATATCGGCGCCATAAGTATGTCGCAGGCGGTGAGCATTAGCCGGAGAAACTTGGCTCGACAGGCGATGATGACGGAACAGAGAGCGGAGTCCGGCGGGGGTCATAGTCCGGCCACGCTGTGGGCCTTTCAAGGAAACGAACAGGAAAGGCGAAGGGGTGCTGGGCCTTTCCAGCCGCAGGTATTTATCCAGTACCTCGATCAATTCCGGCGGCAGCGGCAGGACGCGCTGCTTGTTGCCCTTGCCCAGGACGCGCATCTGCGCCTGCGCTAGTTGGAGGTCCTGGAGTTGCAGCGATAGCACTTCACAGGAGCGCAAACCGTCAAGCAGCATCAGGCCCACCAGAGCGAGGTCGCGAAAAGTGCGAAAGCTGCGCCAGAACTGGGCGACTTCATCTGCCGAAAGTGGCGCCACTGCGCGACGGGGTTGCCGTAAGCGGAGCGTGGTGGCTACCGCGCGACGCGGGCGGCCATAGCCGAGCGGGGACCGCTGCATATAGCTGCGCTGGAAATGGGACTGGCCGGCGGGGATTTCGCGACCATAGTGGAAACGATACAAACAGCGCACCACACCCAGGCGATGATTTACCGTTGAGGGCGCGGGCTGGGGCTCCTGGTCGAGTTGATGGCGGACGTAATCGACGAGCGCAGACTCGGTGACATCGTTCAGGGGTTGGGCTGAAATCTCCAACCAGCGGGCGAAGTGCAGCAGGTCATAAGCGTAGGCGCGCACCGAACGCAACGAGAGTTGGCAAAGGTGCTGGGCGTCCAGGAAGGCATTGGCCCAGGCGATCTCGTTGCCCTGCGCATCGAGCAAGCGATAAGGGGAGGCGCTGGCCCGGAGGGAGGACCGGTAAACCATAGAAAGACTCATAGGCGCTGTGCTCGTTGGAGGCAATCGAGGAAATCCGCGGCCGTGGCGCCGGCGACGAAGTAGCTGTTGGGATCATGGCCGGGCGGCAACTGAACCAGGTGGGCCGTGACGCCAGCAGCTTCCAGCCGGCGCGCGAGTTGCTGCGAGGCCTGCTGGCCAGCGCCGTTTTCATCCTGGTCAAAGACGATATAGATCGCACGGCCTGATGGATGGCAAAGCTCATCCCACTGCATCGAGGTGAGATGGGTGCCGATCGCACAAGTGGTATTGCGAAAGCCGGCTTGCCAGAGCACCGCCAAGTCGAACAGGCCTTCGACCAGGATGACGGTGGAGGAACTGCTGACCGCATCCCAGGCAAACAAACCTCCCTTCCATTGAGGCAACAGCCGATGAGGGAGAGCGGATCCGATACTGCGGCCATAGAGGTTGACGATGCGCCCCTGATGGCGGCAGGGGAAAATTACGCGCCGGGAGAAAGCGTCGTGCCCTTGAGGGCTGATCAAGCCCGTGTCCAATAACAGGTCGACGGAGAAGCCTTGGGCGCTGAGATGCCGCAGCAAATTTCCTCCGGGAGCATAGCCAATACCCAGTTGCTCGATGAGGGCGGGATCGTGCAGGCCGCGTCGCTGCAGGTACAGGACCGCCGGGGCATGCCGGTGGAGTTGCAGTTGGTAAAAAGCGGCTGCTTGTTCCAGCGCGTCGCCCGCGACAACTGGTGCCATCTGTTGCTGCAGGTATGCCACGCTTTGGCGGAACGACAGGCCCTGTGACAGTTGGATGAAGCGGATCAGGTCGCCTCCGCGTCCGCAGCCGTGGCAGTAGAACAGATTCTTGCGGCCATTGACGTAGAACGAAGGCCGCGTCTCGCGATGTAAGGGACACAGGCCCACAAACTCGGCCGTGGCTCCCAGGCGGCGAGCCGTCCAGTTGCTGCGCCGCAGGTAATCCAGCAGCGGGAAGCGCTGTTTGAGAAACTCCAGATTTTCGGCCATGCCTGGAGTATCAGGTCGGAGTGGCCGGCAAACCAGAGGGATGTTGTTTGCAAGACGTCTGCAAAGGGGGAGGTTTGCGCGAGGAGCCTTGCAGGATAAAGATTTGGGCGGCAGCCAAGTTGTTGTTTGCAAGATCCCCGGCGACCCCGGCGGCCGGCCCCAACCACCAAACCCCGGCAGCGCAAGCCTTTAGGTCCAGAGCCGAGGGGTTGTTTGCAAGATCGGCCAGTCGCCGTCTTCGGTCCCGTTGCCGCTGTTGGATACGGTTGTGCTCCACCGCGCCGGGCTTGGCAGCGCGATACTGCTTCCAATAACCGGCATGGTTGGCCCGCCACTTCCGCGCGCTGTCGCGGCAGACGGCCCGATATTCCGGATCCTCGGCGAGTTTCTGCTGGCGGCTGCGATTCCGGCGCTGTTGCTGACACGCCTTGTTCGAGCAGGCAGCCTGCTGTGGATGGAATGGAGAGAGTACGAACTGCCTGTGACAGAAACAGCAAACTCGCTGATCCATGCTTCCAGAGTCATTCCGGCAACAACCGTTCGGATAGGTATGACTGACCAGCGATGTGCCATAGCCATCATTAGAAAATTACAACTGGGAAAGGAGTACCGCGTTTGTATGATTAGCCGGTTAAGTGCACAATCCTGCACAAAATGCACAAACCCCCTTCCGCCGCGAGACCCCCAAAGTGGGCCGCAACGAAGCCTGCCCCTGCGGTAGCGGACGCAAATACAAGCTTTGTTGTCTCAACAAGTCGCAAGCCAATGCCCAAACCGCCGCCTGATGCCCGATCTCTGGCCCTCGATTGGCGATACACTCTACAGAACTCGGGAAGAAGGGTATGGGCCACAAATTAACCATCTGAACACCCATCCTGGAAGCGGTTCGTGGCGATGATGCTAGGCCCCGCCGTACGAGTCGCCAGGAAAAGAGTACCCAAAAAATGACGGTTCTGGCGCGGAGGCAAAAGAAAACAGTATAATATAGGCACGTAGACCTTAACGCATTGAAACCAGGTGCGTTAAAACGGTGAGGTGGCAGAGTGGTCGAATGCGGCGGTCTCGAAAACCGTTGAACCTTTACGGGTTCCGTGAGTTCGAATCTCACCCTCACCGCCATCCGCCGCCGGCGGTTTGCCCGTTGACGGACCCTTGGCGACTCCAAAGTCTCGCGGTGCCGTGATAAGATCGCGTGCAGGTAGAAATGGCAGCCGAGGATCGCAGGGTCGCGCAGTGGGTGCTGTTCGAAGGCGGCCAACTCTCGATTCAGGGTAGTTCTGATTTCATTCACGACATCTCCGCGCTTCCCGCGGGCGACTTTTCAATCGAAACGCTGGACTTCACCGGTACCCTGATGGAACCTCCGGATCTCGAGAATATCTCCGGACTCCGCAGTTTGAAAAATCTGTATCTGGCGGGTCCGATGTGGAACCGCAACGCAGACGACGGCAAAGACCACAGCCGCGATCTGGGCGCGATCGCAGGAATTTCCTCACTTGAAACGCTGACGTTCAGCTATCACTTTCTTGACCGCACCAGGTTTCGCGACGCGGGTCTGAGTGCGATCGAAAGCCTGGTCAATCTTCGTGAGCTCTCGGTTCGCCAAGCCGGAGTTCAGGGGCACACGCTCGCGCCGTTCCGCAAACTTGAAGTCCTCGACGTGACCTTGACGCCGTTCGATGATGACGGTGTGAAGAATATTGCAGGGATGCCGAACCTGCGCCGACTGTGGGCTGGCGACACGCTGATCACGGACGCGGGAATTTCCGCGCTCGAAGGTCTCGACAAACTGGAGGACCTCGACCTGCACGGCACCCGAATATCCGACTCGGGTCTGACGCGGCTCTCGAAACTCGAACAACTTCGCGAACTCAACCTGATGGGTACGGAGATCACGGATGACGGACTGGAGGTTCTGCGCGGTTTCCACAGACTCGAATACCTGAACCTCTATCGCACGCGTATCACCAATGCGGGTCTGGACCGGTTGAAGCCTCTCACCGCTCTCGGTGAAATGGATCTGCGTTACACCCGGGTTTCCCGCGCCGGCATCAACGGTCTGAAAGCATCGCTCACCAAAACCTCATTCGTCTTCATCGACGCGTCGCCGGTGAATCTGACCAAGCCGGTCCCGCAACTCGCGGGCAAAGGTGATTCCGCAGTGACTCGATGGGTGGGCGCCATGGGCGGGGCGGCGGAGATGGACGGAGCGTCACTCGTCGGGATTACACTTGCGGCCACCCCGACCACCGATGCGCATCTCGCGGGTCTACACGGGCTCTCGCGTTTGCGGAGGCTCAACTTGAGCGCGACGGAGATCGGCGATCTCGGGCTGCAGCACGTTGCCGGGCTAACCGGTCTTACCGAGCTATGGCTCGACGGGACAATGGTGTCGGACAAGGGCCTTGCGCACTTGGCTGGACTTCGCGAATTGCGCAGATTGAACCTGTCGAACACCTACATCGAGGGTTCGGGAACCCGCGAACTCACTGGACTTACGCACCTCGAGGAACTGCGGCTCACGAGTTCCCCCATCAAGGACCAGGCCATCGAATCGTTGACCAGACTTCCGAACCTGACCCGGCTCTCGCTAGCCTACACGGACATAACCGACGAAGCTCTTCCACGGCTTGCTTCCATTCGCTCGCTCGTTGAACTGGACCTGTCGGGAGTCGATATCGACGATCAGGGATTGGCGGCGCTCGAGCCGCTGGTCAACCTGAAGGCGCTTTACCTTCGTGACGGGCGCTTCAGCGACCGGGGCGTCGCGCATCTGGCGAAGCTGAGCGCGCTCGAGGATCTGGACCTCTTCCGCGCCCATATCGGCGATCCGGGTTTCGAAGCGGTTTCGCATCTCACCAATCTCCGCCGGCTGAACATCGATTATGCGGATGTGAGCGATACCGGGATTGCCTACATCCGCTTACTCGCGAACATGGAAGACCTCAGCATCGACAGTACCAACGTGACGGACAAGTGTGCCGGCGATCTCGCCGTTCTGCGACACTTGCGAAAGGTTCGTCTCTATCACACCCTGGTAACGGCCAAAGGCGCTGCGGAAATTGCGAGAGCCCTGCCTGATTGCGAGTTGGTATTTGATCCGGAATCTTCACAGCCGAACCGGCGGAGGACCTGAACTCATGCGTACCGCAGCCCTCTTGTTCATGATCGGCGGAGCGGCACTTGCCGCAAACCCTGAAGCAGAGACGGGAGCCTGGATCCGGGCGCAGGGAGGGCAATTTACGCCGGATGCAGCGGGTCATATCGTCGCGGTCAACCTTGCTTCCACGTGGATCGCCGACCTCGATCTCGAACGCGTCGGCGCATTGGAGAATTTACAAAGGCTTGACCTTTCCCACACACCGGTTACGGACGTCGGCCTCGAACACCTGAAGAGCTTGCGGAACATCACGGACCTGAATCTCTATTACGCCGAATACATCACCGACGGCGGTCTCGCCAACATCACGGGCTGGAACAGACTCGAACGCCTGAATCTGCACGGTACCAAGATAACCAGCAAGTCGCTTGAATCCATCGGGCGGCTTGCCGGCCTGAAGTCGCTCGACATTGCTTTCACCGCAATCGATGACGAGGGATTCGAAAATCTCGCGTCGCTCGAAAAACTGGAGCGCCTGGCCATCGGCGGCGACCGGCTGACGGGCAGTTGCCTCGCGGCGCTGAAGCTCCTGCCGTCGCTCGTGGAACTGGATGTCGGCGGCATGCAGTGGGTGGATTCGGGCCTGTGGGGATTGCCATTGAACGATGCCAACCTGAAGCAGATCGGGTCCTTGACGCGCCTGCGCGTTTTGAGCCTGAACGGCGCGAACCTGACCGATCGCGGCGCCGACCGCCCCGGTTCGCCCGAGGCGATTCGAAAGGATCTGAAGAATCTCGGCTTCCTCAGCGGGTTGGTGAACCTGGAAGTGCTCGATCTGAGCCGCACGCCGGTTACGGCCGAAAGCCTGGAACCGTTGAAGTCTCTGCCGAAGTTGCGCGAGATTCGTCTGGGGATGGCGCACGGCATCGACGACCGGGCCGTGGATGTGCTCGCGGAGATGAAGTCGCTCCAAGCCGTCTACGTAGCGGGCACCGAAATCACACCCGCCGCCATGGCGAAGATCCCGGCACGTTAGATGAAACTGCATTTGCTCGCGTTTACTCTGGGCCTTGCATCCCGTGGGCTCGCACAAGTCCCCGCGGATCCCGACCATTGGGAAAAGAGTTCGGTGCGCATCAACGTACCGTTTCTCGAAAAAGCGCCGGTGATAGACGGCGATTTGAGCGAATGGAAATACCGTGCCTTTACCGACGGGTTGTGGGATATCTTCCGGATCGCGAACAGCCCCTGGTATGACCCTAAGCGGAACCGGCTCACCGATCACGGCAATGAGCCGCCTCCCGAAGACGACCTGAACGCGCGCTATTACATGGCTTGGGATACCCGGTATCTTTATCTGGGAGCGGAAGTCCATGACAATGTCAACGACGTGACTGACCCTCACCACGAGCCGAAAAGATGGTATTACAAGGACGCGATCTGCTGGTTCATCGAAGCGCCCCACCAGGTGAGGCCCGATAACTTCGGCCGGGGAGACAACGCGTTCTGTTTCGTGATCGACGCGCGCAAGCCTTCGTATGGTGGGTGGTGGCGGCACGGCAGCGCGACCGCGCACTACATCGAAGAACCGATTCCGCCAAGAGCGGTCAATTACGCGATTCGCATGAACCCGTGGCATGGAAGCCCCGGCGACTTTATCCTGGAAGCGCGAGTCGAAATGGCAGCAACCTTCGCAAGAAGCGATCCCGATTGGAAACCGCCGCGTATCGGCGATCAGTATGGATTGGAGATTGTCCACACCGATCCCGACGGGGGCGGCTACGGCGGCCACCTGATCATTTACGGCACGGGCGACAACTCCGCGACTTGGGGAGTCATGAAATTGACCGGCCCAAAAACGCCCATCGAGCGCAAGCCCGAGTAATCACTCGGGCAATCCGAAGCACAGGATGTTAGGCCCCGCGGCCACTGCAACGTACTGGCGCCCGCCGGCAAGAAAAGTCATCGGGGAGGCGCGCCAACTGTGTCCGTCGCCGAGCGCTTTTGATGCAAATCCCGTTCAGACGATCCTCGGCCCAACTAGGCAGCGGACCAAACCGTCTTTCAATCTGACGCCGGACAACTTCCTCCCCCTTCTTCCCTTCTTCCTTTCCCTTGCGATAAGGAGGACCTAAAATTTCGCTATCTTCAATTCCCCAGCTGATCGCCATTTCCTTAAACTCCTGGTTGTTTTCAACGAGGGCCTGCGGGTCCCAGCAATTCTGTCAGACTGCCGGCATCGAAAATCCGTAGGGCCAGATCATCCGTCTCGTTCTGCGAAATCCCGTTCAGACGATCCTCGGCCCAACTAGGCAGCGGACCAAACCGTCTTTCAATCTGACGCCGGACAACTTCCTTCTTCCCTTCCTCCTTTCCTTCTTCCTTTCCCTTGCGATAAGGAGGACCTAAAATTTCGCTATCTTCAATTCCCCAGCTGATCGCCATTTCCTTAAACTCCTGGTTGAAGCCTCTCATCCCGCATGTTATCAAAAGCCGTTGGAGAGCGTCCGCTCGTTTCGCCGGCTCCAACGGCAGGATTTTGGCGAAAATCCGCCGTATCGTGTCCATTCGGTCCTCAACCCTGGCCAGCACCGCCAGAATGTTATCCGACAGTCCCTCGCTAGCCAATAGCGCCGAACCATCCAGGTCGCGAACGTCCACCTGGCTATACCGAAAACGCATCCCCTCAGCCTCAATCCGGTCCGGCATCCGCATTCTGTCATTCCCCACATACAGCAACACCTGCCTCGGATAGCGTCCTCCTCTCCGCAGGATGCAGACGGCGTATTCCACCATCCGCAGCGCCATCTGCGGATCATTCTCGCGCTGCAATTCGATGTGCAGCAGATCACCCGTGTCCAGTTCAGCCAACAGGTCGACGCGCCGGTTCTGCACCGCCGGCATCTCGACATTAAGCCACCGGGTCACTCTCCCGCCGGCGCCCACCAATCGTAATGTCTCGTCTGCGGGTTCCGCCAGCAACAGCTTCAGGGTAACGTCGCAATCGGGCATGCTTCTCCGTCATCATAGAAGTGCGCCGGCCGGCGGAATCTTCTCGGAAATTTCCAACATGTTACGATTCCCATTCATGAGAGTTGCACGCCTCATCGTCGTCTTCCTGTTCTGGACCGCAGTCGCCTTCCCGCAAGGGCGCGACTACGGACGGTCCATGGTGATCTCGCAACAGGGCATTGCCGCCACCAGCCAGCCGCTCGCTTCCCAGGCTGCCGCGCAGATCCTGGCCCGCGGCGGATCGGCCGTGGACGCGGCCATTGCCGCCAACGCGGTTCTCGGCTTAGTCGAACCGATGATGGACAGCATCGGCGGAGACCTTTTCGTCCTCTACTGGGACGCGAAGACCGGCGAACTCACCGGCCTGAATTCGTCCGGACCCGCGCCCCGCGGCCTCACTCCCGAACTCCTCGCCGCACGCGGTGCAAAAACCATGCCCCTGGAAGGGATCTACACCGTGACCGTGCCCGGCGCGGTCGACGGCTGGGCGAAGATGCACACACGCTACGGCAAACTACCCTGGAAGGATCTATTTGAGGCGGCTATCGCGTATGCCGAACAGGGCTTCGCGGTCACCGAAGCTATCCAGGAATCCTGGGCAGCCCAGACCAAAAAGTTGCAAGCCCATCCGGAGTCGGCACGCGTTTTCCTGCCTGGCGGCAACACGCCTTTGCAAGGCGACCTCTTTCGCAACCCGGGATTAGCTCGCGCCTATCGCCTGTTGGCCGAACAAGGACCCGATGCTTTCTACAAAGGCGAGATCGCGTCAGCCATCCTGCAGACTTCGCAACATCTGGGCGGTGTCATGACGGCCGCGGATCTGGCCTCATTCTCCAGTGAATGGGTGAAGCCGATTTCGTCTGACTATCGGGGATGGCGCGTTTACGAGCTCCCGCCCAACGGTCAGGGGATGGCTGCCCTCGAAATGCTCAACATCATGGAAACCATTCCGGCCGCCCTCTCGCCCTTCAGTCCGATCGAATGGCACAAACGCATCGAGGCCATGAAGCTCGCTTACTCCGATCTGCGCCGCTATGATGCCGACCCGCGCTACGCCTCGGTGCCCGTTTCCGGCATCCTTTCCAAAGAGTACGCGCGCAAGCGAGCCGCACTGATCGATCCGAAGAAGGCCAACTGCGGAGTCGCCCCCGGCCAACCAGTCGCGAGCGACACCACTTATCTGACCGTCGTCGATCGGGATGGCAATATCGCCAGCTGGATCCAAAGCGTGTCGGCTGCCTTCGGCTCCGGCATCACAGTCGAAGGCATGGGTTTCATCCTGCACAATCGCGGCTCCGGCTTCACGCTCGAAGCGGGACATCCGGACCTGCTCGCACCCGGTAAGCGCCCGTTTCACACCATCATTCCCGCGTTCATGGAGAAGGGCGACCTGCATATCGGCTTCGGCATTATGGGAGGGCCAAATCAACCGTTGGCGCACGCGCAGTTCGTCTCCAACATCGTCGACTTCGGGATGAACGTGCAGCAGGCGCTCGAATCGCCGCGCTTCACCAAGGCTTCGGCCGACGGCTGTAAAGTCTCCATCGAATCGCGGCTGCCGGCCTCGACCATCAAACTACTGAGGGCGCGCGGCCACGAGGTGGCAGTACGCCGGGCATACACCCAGGAGATGGGACGCGGTCAGGCGATTCTCCACAATTCGAAAACCGGGACCAATTTCGCCGCATCCGACCCCCGCGCGGATGGACTGGCTATCCCCGAGGCAATCCGGTACTAAGGCGTTTTTCAGTTCTTTTCGGATCGCTCTCTAAAGCAATTCCTCTCCGCCGATAAGTAATATAGCTAATGCCTTCGTTCCAAGTTGACTCTCCCTATGGCTTCGTGGGACAGTCGCCGCAGATCCGCAGGGTCAGAGAATTAGTTGAAAAGGTGGGCCGGTCCCGCTCGCCGGTCCTGATCCTCGGGGAAAGCGGCACCGGAAAAGAAGTTGTCGCCCGGGCATTGCATAACGCAGGAAACTCCGGCGAATTTGTCCCGATCGATTGCGGTTCGCTGGTCGGGCCGCTTATGGAAAGCGAACTTTTCGGCCACACCCGCGGCGCCTTCACCGGCGCAGCGGACGCGAAGCGCGGTCTCATCGAACTGGCCGATGGCGGCAGCGCATTCTTCGACGAAATCGGCGACCTTCCGCTCGACCTTCAGGTCAAACTGCTCCGCCTCTTACAGGAGCATGAGTATCGCGCGATCGGCTCCCTCCAGCGCCGGAAGATCGACCTGAGGGTGATCGCCGCCACTCACTCGAACCTCAACTTGGCGGTCGAAAAAGGAGCTTTCCGCCAGGACCTCTTCTACCGGCTCAACGTCATCACGATCCGCCTGCCGTCCCTGCGCGAACGCAAAGAGGACATCCCGCTCCTGGTCGAGCGTTTTCTGGAAAGAGGCATGCGCCGCTACACCGTGACTCGCGAGGTAATGGACGCCCTGATGGCTCACAATTGGCCCGGCAACGTGCGCGAGTTGCAGAACTGCCTGGACCGCATGATGGCTGTCAACTCGGGGCCACTGCTCCATACCATGGATCTTCCGAGCGCCGTACAGTTTTCGCTTGACGCCGGCCACTCCGGGATGTCGGCCATGGCGACTGTCGCCGGAGACACGGTGGTCCGCCTCGAGCAGGTCGAACGATCGGCAATCCTGAGTGCGCTCGAGAAAACTAAGGGAGATCGCGCCGCCGCCGCTCATTTCCTGGGCATCGGCCGCACCACACTCTACCGTAAATTAAGAGGCTACGGAATCGTGCCAACTCCGCCGCAAAACGCCGCGTCACAGGCCTGATTCGGGTTCATTCGCGGCCCAATGTTTTTACTTGCGCGCCAGTACCCGCTTGACCGCATCGATGATGTTCGTCGCTCGCATACCGTACTTATCGAGTAACTCGTCCGGCGTGCCGGATTCCGCATACGACGTCAGGCCCACGAACTCCATAAGGCAAGGGTTGGAAATTGCAGCCGCCTGCGCCACGCGAACTCCCAGGCCGCCGTCGACCAGGTGCTCTTCCGCCACCACGATCGCGCCTGTATCTTTGGCCGCCTTCGTGATCGCTTCGTTGTCCAGCGGCTTGATGGTGTGGAAATCGAGCACTCGCGCCGAAATTCCCTGGGCTTCTAACTGCGCTTCCGCCTTCAAGGCCTCCGAAACCAACAAGCCCGTCGCGATGATCGTGACATCCGTGCCATCGGTCAACTGCACCGCCTTGCCAATTTCGAACTTCTGATCCGGCTGATAGACGATGGGCGCCTTCACGCGGCCGGCGCGGATAAACACGGGTCCAACGTGCGCAGCCGCGAGGTGCACGATCGCCTTCATCGAAACTTCATCCGCTGGTGAGAACACCAGGAAGCCCGGCAGCGAACAGGCCAGCCCGATCTCCTCCACGCTCATCTGCGAGGGCCCGTCTTCGCCGATCGAGATGCCGCTATGAGTCCCGACCACTTTCACGTTGGTGTTCGGATACGCCACCACCACGCGCAACTGCTCGAAGCCCTTATTCATGGCGAATGCCGAGAAACTGGAGATGAACGGAATCTTGCCCGAGTAAGCCAGCCCGCCGGCGATCGCTGCCATATTGGCCTCCGCGATGCCGCATTCAAAGAAGCGGTCCGGAAATTCCTTGGCGAAATAGGTCGTCATGGTGGACTTTGTAAGGTCCGCATCCAGGACCACAACGCCCAAATTCGCCCGGCCTACCTCGACCAACGCCCGGCCGAACGCCTCGCGGGTCGCCGGCCCCATCTTCAATTCAAACTTCGGTTGAGTTTGCGTCGCCATTATTGCAACTCCTTCAGCGCCAGTACGGCTTCATCTTTAGTCGGCGCAGTTCCGTGGAACTTGGGGTTATTCTCCATAAACGAGACCCCCTTTCCCTTCACGGTCCTGGCTATCAGTGCAGTCGGTTTACCCTTGGTCGCTGCGGCATCCGCGAAGGCCTCCTGCAGCGCCGGAATATCGTGTCCGTCGACGTCAATCACGTGCCAGCCGAATGCCAGCCACTTATCCACCAGCGGCTCGACTTCCATAATGTCCTTCACCCAGCCGTCGAGCTGGATACGATTGTGATCCACGATTACGCAGATGTTGTCGTTCTTGTGCATGGCGCCAAACATGGCGCTCTCCCAGATCTGCCCTTCCTGGACTTCGCCGTCGCCCAGAATACAATAGGCGCGCGACGGGCTGTTATTCAATTTGGCCGCCAGTCCCATACCCAGCGCAATCGAAACGCCCTCGCCGAGTGAACCGGTCGAAGCATCCAGTTGCGGCATGAAGCGCACGTCCGGATGGCCCTGGTAAATCGAGCCCAGTTTTCGTAGCGTGTTCAGCTTGTCCTTGGGAAGGTAGCCGGCTTCCGCCATGACGGAGTAAAGAACCGGAGCCGCATGGCCCTTCGAAAGGACAATGCGATCGCGGTCGGCCCACTTCGGATTCGACGGATCATGTTTCATCGCGCCGCCGAAGTACAGCGTGACCAGTATCTCGACGGCAGACAACGATCCGCCCGGGTGCCCGGATCCGGCCGCGGTGATCATTTTTATAATGTCACGCCGGATCTCTTTGGCGATTGCCTGGAGTTCCTCCAGGGACTTGGTTTGTGGCATAAAAATTCAGGCTACCACGTCGGATGCAGTGCGGGGCGCATTGGGGGCGCTCACAGGCGGTGGACCGCCATTAACTCAATAGTTAGACACTAGCGGATGACAGCATGAACACTCAGACCGTTTGGCGATTCACCCTCCCCGTGGAATCGCAGAACCGGGACGCTCAAGGGTGTGAGGAAGAAATGAGATCGTCTGCGCTCGTGCAACCAAGTTTCCACAAAAGGGCCGAAAGCGGGGCTATGGTTGCGACGCGCCTTGCGGGGGGTCATTTCGCACTATCGAATTAACGACGACACTGGTCGCTCTAGACAATGGCTTAGTTCCGGCCTTCGCGCCGTTCATCTGGAGGACGTAGGCGGTGATATTGACCGTGGTGTCGTCATTGATGCCGTCGAACTGGAAGAAAGGGTCGCTAACTGTTATCTGGAATCGCGCGATGAGTTCGGCCGCGGTTTTCTCGCCCCAACGGCTGAGAAAAGTCTTGCCGGCCAGCGGGGGAACATGGTTTGGATTTCCGATGAATTTCTGATAGGCGGCGGATAGAGAACCTACGGGCGGAAGTTCGCCCTCTTCCCCGTTGCGTCCTAGCAACGTATAGGTGTGGCATTTTCCGCAAGTGTGTTCGTACTCTGTACGGCCCGCTTCAGCCTGAGCGGATGTGAAAACACCGGGTGCAGTCTGTTGTTGTCCCGTCAGAATGAGGCGTCCTGAACCGAGGATGGCGACGGCGACGAGCAGGATAACTTTACGGTTCACTGTTGTTTGCTCACTTACCGCTTGATTATACCCGCAAACGACAACTAGCTACTTTCTGGCGCAAAATTGTAGGGCTAACTCTTTTGTTCGCATTGAGCGTCGTGCCGGCCTGCTGCGGGAACGTCCAGGTTTCGTCTGTTGTCATTTCAGAGGTCCCTGGACAACGACCTCCTCCGCGGGTTTCTCTGCGGCTCGGCGCCTCTGCGGTAATCCACAGATCACCCCATTGCCGGACTGCTTGCCTCCGAAAACTCCTACTTATCTGACGCGGGAAGCCTGAACTCCACCGCGGAGACGCCGAGCCGCGGAGGATCGCGGAGGGTCTCCTAATCTCCCTAAAAGTTTCTGAGCATTTGTATTGCATTCTGTTTCATTTTATGTGTCACTATTAGTAGTGAAACATAACGCGGCTGCCCGCAAGCGCGATCGACTCGCCGCGCGTCTTCCCGACGCCAGAGACGTCCTCCGCGGCTCTCTGCTCGAGTGAATCATCCGTCACCGTACAGGCTGTCCTAAATGCGACCGTGGCGAAGGACATCCCGTATGGGTTCTCGCTGTCGGCTATCCCGGTGGGCGTACGCGCCAGATTAGCCTCCGTAGGGACCAGGTCGCTCATGTGAAGCGTTGTCTGGCGAACTATCAAAAACTGAAGTCGGCGATTGAGCAGATCTGCGAGATGAACCAGCTACTGCTGCGCGCTGAACCCGACGGTAACGGAGGAAAGCGCAGCAAGTGATTACTCTGCGGTGTGTATCTCAACCCCAATTTCCCGAAGGCTTTGTGGAAGCTGCAGTCGGCGACCTTTGGGAGCCGTGGATGCGTGAGGCTGACCAGATATTAGACGACGAGCAGTTACTCAACACAACACGGTCTACCAAGCTCTGGTGCGGCGGCATCCAAAGAGCCGCACGCGTGGACGCTTGGGAGTACCCGCCGAGATTGTGATACGCATGCCGTTGCTCAAACACATCCGCAACTGGAGTTTCAATGTGCTGGAGCGCGAAGTACGGCCCAACCTCTTATACAGGGAGTTCACGCACGTGGACGCGGGCAAGGTGCCCGACTCCAAAACGCTCGGCCGCCAGGCACTGGCCTTAGGTCCCGATGTAATCAAACAGATTCATGCGCGCGTTGTGGCGCTGGCGGTTGAGAACAAGGTCTTGCCCGGCCGCAAGATGAGAGTGGATACCACGGTGGTCGAGACCAACATCTACTATCCGACTGACAGCAGCTTGCTGGGTGATGGGAACCGCGTTTTGACACGCCTGATGAAAAGGGTAACAGTGCTGGCTGGCCCGGCGGGAGCGAAAATGCGCGACCGTAGTCGCAGCGTGAAACTGCGGGTGCTGGACATCGCACGAGCGGCTCGATCCAAGGTTCCGCAGAGCCGGGAGAAGTTGAAGCAGGCTTATCGCAAGTTGGTGGATTCAGTCGATCGGGTGGTGGGTCAGGCGAAGCGTTTCTCCAAAGAAATCGCCAATAGGGTGAAGCGGTCCGCCGACTTTATGCAACAAGCTGCGCTGGAGGGACTGCGGCACGAGATAGACACCATGGTGCCGCGCATTCAACAGGTGATGCAGCAAACCAAAGCCCGAGTATTCGAAGGAGATACTCATGCGGTAGGCAAGCTCTTCAGTATCTTCGAGCCGTCAACGGAAGTCATTCGTAAGGGTAAGGCGGGAAAACCAAATGAATTCGGCAAGATGGTCAAGGTGCGGGAAGGCGAGAACCAGGTCGTGATCGAGTTCGAAGTTTATGACCAGCGACCCGTTGACAGCGATCTACTGATTCCCGCGATTGAAATCCACCAGCAGCGCACAGGGCGCACGCCCGACCTGACCGCGGGTGATGCCGGATTAGCTAGTCGCCCGATCCCGGTCCAGCGTCCTAAGGTCGTCTGGCTAACATCACTTCTCACACTTTGACCCTAACGCGCAAGCCAGTGACTGAGGCCCAACACCGCGCCAAGCCATTTTTGGGGCGTGCTCAACGTCCAGTAACCTGGCGGGCGGACATTGGCCGCCACGCGGGAGTACCCTCTTCCCATTGGTTGTCGGTGAGTTGCTCGACGCCCGTGCCGTCGGAGCGCATCACGAAAATCTCGCCATAGGGCTGCGGCGCATCCGTATAGACGACTTCATCCTTGAAACCCATCCT
Organism: Terriglobia bacterium; assembly: GCA_963747535.1. GTDB lineage: Bacteria > Acidobacteriota > Terriglobia > Bryobacterales > Bryobacteraceae > CAVVFX01. The sequence goes on along the minus strand of CAVVFX010000016.1, from coordinate 142,027 downwards.
CGAACTGGTAAACACGATGTACTCGCCGTCCGGCGACCACGCCATGTGCGCATCGTTCCCTTGAGTGAAAGTGAGGCGCCTTGAGGAACTCCCGTCGGGTTTGATCGTGTAGATTTCGTAGGCGCCGTCAATCTGGCGCGCAAACATAATCAGATCGCCGCTCGGCGACCAAAGCGGGAAGTTATCGTAATCCCGGGTCAGAGTTTTTACTTCCTTACTTTCGAGGTTCGCGATGCGCAGCCCGTACCCGTCGTCGGTGAAGGTCCGGTATACAAATCGCTCGCCATCAGGAGCAAACGACGGGAACGCATTATTGCCCGGCGCCGCGGTAACTTCCGCGAAGCCGGTCCCGTCCGCGTTGACTATCGCCACCTGGGCACCGCCATCCACGCGGTCGCCGGGTTTCAGGAAAAGGGAACGGAAGCCGTCGAAGAACGCGGCGAATCCGCCGACAGAGAAGATGATCCGCCTACCGTCAGGCGACCACCCGCCGACCAGCACATTCCGGGTCTTGTCCTCGTAAAGGACCTTGGAGATTCCGGTATCCACCGAGGTCACACTGAGACTGGAGCCGCGTGGCTTCGCTGCCGGGGCGCTGTTGGTCACAAACTCCCTGCCCGACGGGCTGAACGCCGGCAGACTCCCCGTCAGGCTCAACTCGTAATTGGAATTGCGGCTGAATGTCCGCCGCACGGCCTGTCGCGGGGTGTTTAGACGCCTATGAAACACAACCTGGCTGCCGTCGGGCGACCAGGATGCGGCGCGAACCGGTCCGCCCGGTCCACGCCGTCCATCCGAGTAGTAGATGCCCGGCTCTGCCGTGTCCTTTCGTATATAGCCGATCACGTTCCCGGGCAAAAAGGATGGATTCATCTTCACTCCCGGGCCGGCCTTCAGTTCGGTGGCGGCACTGGCGGCGGTGTCGATCGACACGAGTCGCGTATCGTTTCCGGCCTCAGGACTCAGTCTACGATTGGCGAGCGTTTGTTCGGCCGTCATGCAATACGCGATCACGTGACTACTGTCGCCCATCCATTTCGGGCTGCCGCAAAAATCTCCGCTCTTCGTGATCTTCTTTAACCCGGAGCCGTCGGGGCGTACGACGTAAATGTCTGATAATTGAAGCCGCTCCCACCGGCCGTGGGCGAAAGGCATCGGATTGCCGCGGTCGGAGGAGAACGCAATCCACTTTCCGTCCGGCGACCACGACGGACGAAAATTTCCGCCCGGGCCCGAAGTCAGTGCCTTGGCGCGTAGCGTGGCGAGATCCAGCGTCCAAAGGTTCGCCGTTCCACTGCCGCGCGTGCTGACGAATACCAGCTCTTTACTGTCGGGAGAGAATGCCGCCTGATCGTCGTAAGCCGGGTCCGTGGTGAGTTGCGTCAGTCTGCTGCCGTCCGGATTAACCCGAAAAATGTCCGCAGATCCGTTCCGTTCGGACGTGAAGACGATCGATCCGCCGTCTGGAGCCCAGACCGGGTCGTAGTCCGTGTCGGCGGAGGCAAGCAGCGGATGCTCGCTGCTTCCGTCGGACGCCGCAACGAAAACGCCAACCTGGCCCGGCTGCGGAAATACGCGGGCGAACGCGATTTTGCGAGGTGGAGGAGTTTCGGCCAACAAGATGACCAGCGCGGTGAGGGCGAGAGTCAGTGAGCGCATCTGAATAATGCTAGTCTGCCGGGCCGTCGCGGCGCAAGTATTCATACTGGCTCTCCACTCTCGCCAGGTTCTCTGGAGAGGGCCATTCTGTTCGGATCGGCCATTCGGAAGTAGTCCCGTTGGGCGAGAGATCGGCAGAGGCATCATGCGGGACGGATCGTCGGGCGGGCGCTGGGAATCGAGCCGACCTTTTCTGGGAGCATTGATCGAACTGCGGAAGCCGCGTATTCATTCGGCGCGAAATGGCCCGACGGGGCGGCTGTAAACGGTCGGCGATTTATCGCGTACCATGGCTCCGATCGTCTGAGTCGCGCAACGGTAATCCGCCGTCAACCTTGGGGGCAAGACCGTCCTGAGTGCGTACCAGCGCGCCTCGGCTCGCCTCTTGACCCTTTACATGCGCCTCTGGTATTCTCTCCTTGGCGCTCTAGGAGAAGGATGAAAAACAGACTCGACCTCTTGCAGGGTACGCTCGATCTGCTCATTCTCAAAGCCGTGTCGCTCGGCCCGCTGCATGGGTACGGCATCCTGCTGCGCATCCAACAGATCTCCGGGGAGCGTCTCCAAATTCAGCAGGGATCGTTTTATCCTGCGCTGTACAGGTTGGAGCACCATGGCTGGATTGAGAGCCAGTGGGGCGAATCGGAGAACAAGCGAAAGGCGAAGTTTTACCGGTTATCAGCATCGGGACGCCGGGCGTTGCAAGCCGAGACCGAGTATTGGGACAAGATGGCTGGCGCCATTGCCGCCGTTCTGCGGGCCACGCCGGAGGGAGCGTGATAGTAGCGAAACGCTTTCGTTCGTGGCTTCTGGCAACGATACATCGGCAGGCGCTGGAACGTAGGATGGATGATGAACTTCGGTTCCACATCGAGACCCACGTTGAACACCTGATGCGCGGCGGCATGGAACGCGGCGAGGCGGAACGACAGGCCCGGCTGGAATTCGGGAGCTTCGAACCAACTAAAGAAGCGTGCCGCGAAGCTTTTGGAGCGGACCTGCTGCATTCGCTTCTGTCCGACATTTGGTGCGGGGCACCCTGCCTCCTGAGCGGATAGCTTCAGCCCTCCGCGCGTTGGTGCGAAACATCGATGCGGCGTTGGCGGTCGCCGACGTGCGAACGATGGAGCAACTGATTTCCGAGGCGAGCGCGGAGCGCGGTTTCCGAACACTGGTTTTGACCGTGTTCGGCACCATTTCACTGTTTCTCTCGCTGTTAGGTCTGTACGCGCTGATGGCGTATTGGGTACAACGGAGAACCGCGGAAATCGGCATCCGCATGGCTCTGGGTGCGCAGCGGAGCAACGTGGTGTGGTTGGTCCTGCTGCAAAGCGCGACCCTATGGTTGGGCGGAATTGGGCTGGGCATAGCCTGCGCGTGGAGTTTGACGCGGGGGATGCGGAGTTTTCTTTTCGAAGTTCAGCCAACTGACCCGCTCACCTATGCGGAAGTGGCGACGCTGTTTTGCGCGGTTGCCGCGATCGCATGCTATGTGCCGGCGCGGCGCGCGACGCGGGTTGACCCGGCAATTTCCCTACGCTATCAATAGCTATGACCGCGCTGGGCGGGTTGGATGCGTCGCCACGGCGCTTACCGACGGTTGAAGGGTCTGTCGGCCATCCGGAAGCTATCCATCTGTCCGGATAGGTAGCAACTGGGCAGGTTGGTCCGAAACGGCTTTATGTGACTTTGATCCTGACAAAAAGCGCCTGTCACGCCGACGTGACTGGAAACGCCAACCAGCGGATCCCCGCTCGTGTGGTCCGTGGAGTGCTTCAGGGAGGTGGCAATGCGGGGGGATGGTATTACCTCCCAGCGGCTGCTTCGCTTGCCGCCTCACGACGGCCCGCGTAAAACTGGTGGTCACGATGGAATCGCTATCTCCTTTCCTGTAAGACTCTTCTTTCATTCTCAACTTCATGCCGGTTTATCCCGTCGCAGCACAATTATGCACAAAGCAAAATCGTCACCCGTTGCATCCACCGCCCGCAACTACCACAAACACCACCCTCTTATCAGGAATTGGCTTCGTTCCGCAAGCAGCCCATAACGGCCCCCGGCGAGCACGCGCCACGCGAGCCTCCGATACTCCCACTGTCCCGCTGCGCTAGAATTCATTTATGTATAAAGGCCTGGAGCACACGGCGATCGCCTCGCCGGACCCCTTGAGACTCGCGCAGTGGTATGTTCACCACCTCGGTTTTCACATCAACTTCGAATACGCCGGCAACTATTTCGTTAAGGCGCCCAACGGAACCATGCTGGAGATCATTCCCTCCGAGGGCGAACGTACGCCCCAGGCGATGAAATCCCCGGGAATTCGCCACCTCGCCATCGCTGTCGACAGTTTCGACGCGGCTCATGAGGATCTGAAATCCAAATCGGTCAACTTTCTGACTGAAGCTTTCACCACCCAGGGAAATCGTCTGGTCTTTTTTTCCGACGCCGACGGGAACATCATTCACCTGATCGAGCGCGAGAAACCGCTTCCGTAACCCAAGTGTTCCGGAGGATATTCAAGGCTTTTCACTATCGGGACTTCCGCATTCTGTGGATGGGGGCCTGTACGTCGAGCATCGGCTCCTGGATGCAGACTATGGCGCAAGCCTGGCTGGTCTACGACATGTCCAAGTCGTCGTTCATGCTGGGCCTCGACGCTTTCCTTGGCGACATCCCGATCGTCCTCTTTTCTCTGGTCGGCGGTGTTGTAGCGGATCGCATCGATCGTCGTTACATCTTGCTCGGCTCGCAGTACGTGCAGATGACCTGCGCCCTTTTGCTGACGGCCCTGCTCGCGTTTCACAGGGTACACATCTGGCAGATTCTCTGCCTGTCGTTTGTGGTTGGCACCGCGCAATCTTTCGGAGGCCCGGCTTACTCCGCACTCGTGCCCAGCCTCGTGGAAAAAGAAGATCTGTCCAACGCGATCGCCATGAATTCCATCCAGTTCAACCTGGCGCGTGTCATCGGGCCGGTGATCGGCGGTATCGTGCTGAAAACCCTGGGCGCCGCGTGGTGCTTCGGGCTGAATGCCCTGTCCTTCGTCGCGGTCATCATCTCGCTTTACAATTTGCGGATCTGTTTCAATCCTCCGCGCACCGGCGAATCGGTCATCACCAGCATGAAGCAGGGTTTCGGGTTCATTCGCAATCAGGGAGCCATGGTTGGGCTCATCGCGATCGCCTTCCTCATGACGGCGCTTGCCATCCCCACCATCACGTTTCTACCCGTGTTCGCCAAGGACGTGTTTCATCGCGGTCCGGAAGTCTATACCATTTTTCTGGCCTGTTCGGGACTCGGATCCATTACCGGCGCCCTGCTCGTCGCGGCGGCAGGAAACGTCAGGAACAAGGGACGCATCGCACTCTGCATGCTGATGCTGCTCGGGACCGTAATGGCGGGATTCGCGCGATCGCATAACGTCTTTCTGAGTTACGCTTTGCTTTACATCGCGGGCGCGGCGCTGATCTGGGCCTTCACCATGATTTCTTCCCTGGTCCAGTTGATCACGGCTAACGAGATGCGGGGACGAGTAATGAGCGTGTATAACGTCGCGTTTCGCGGCGGGATGCCTTTCGGCAGTCTGACAACCGGCAAGCTGATCCCGTTGTTTACCGCTCCGGTCGTGATCGCTGCGAACGGGATACTATTGTTTTGTCTGGGCCTCTATTTTCTGGTTCTGAAACGGCGTGTAGCCGAATTGTAGCGCCGGGTTGTAAAATGATGCGACGAACAGCACTGCTTCTAATCCTCTCGACGGCCGCTATGGCAGCTCTTCCCGCGTGGGATGCCGATCTCCTGAGAGCCCGGGACCGTCAGGACCGCGCAGCCTTGGAGAAAATGATCTCGACACTGCAAGTCGCGGCTGACAAGGCGCCCAACGATGCCGAAGCCCATTATCGGGTCGCCCTCGCCAATTCCTATCTCGGCGAGATCAGCCTGGAGCTCAAGGATAAGGCCGGCGCCGAGAAAGCCGCTGATGCCGGTGTGCATGCCGCGCAGGCTGCCATCGCCCTGCAGCCGAAGAACGCCGAATACTATCGCGTGCTCGGCACCTTGTGCGGCCAGGCGATTCCGGCGGTGAACATGCTGAGCGCGCTGACCTACGGCAAGCGTGCCAAGGACGCTATCGATAAGGCCATGGCGCTGGACCCGAAATCGGCGCGCATCTACGAGGCCCAGGGAGTCGGGAATTACTACCTTCCGCAGCAATTAGGCGGTGGACCCGAACTCGCGATGAAGGATTTCCAGAAAGCCATCGAACTGGATCCCAAGTTGGCTGACTCCTACCTCTGGCTGGCCCTCTCTCTACGCAAACTGCACCGCAACGGTGAAGCGCGGCAGGCGTTGCAACACGCCATCGACCTCGATCCCCAGCGCATCTGGCTCAAGGAACAACTGGAGAAAACTCCCGCTCAATGAGCTTTGCGGCAGCGCTTTCCGCGGCCGTGCCACGCGCCGGAATAGCTTTGGCCATCTGCGGGCTCGCGCTGCTGACCTTTTTTGAATTTCCCGGACATACCTGGCTGCAGCAGGACATGCAGATCTACGCACCGATCCTGGAACATCTCCGCGATCCCATCGCACTGGACCGCGACTTGATCGTCCAATACCCGCACGTTTCCTACACCCTTTACGACGAGCTGGCGCTCGGAGTGCAGCGTGTCACCGGGCTCGACTTCGAACACGTGCTCGGCGGCGAACAGATCGTCTGTCGCGCGCTGGGAATTTGGGGCGTTTTGTTGTTAGCCACGGCGGCGGGCCTCGACGTCTGGGCGTCGCTCCTTGTAGCCGCTATCTTTTCTCTCGGCGCGATGATTGCCGGGCCGTCCGTTCTGACCTTTGAATACGAGCCGACGCCGCGCGCACTGGCCATCCCGCTCCTATTTTGCGCGATGGGTCTCACCTCGCACCAACGCTATACTGCCGCAGGAATCGTAATGGCCGCGGCGTTTCTGATCCACGCTCCATCCACGGTACCGTTCTGGATCGCGCTACTCTGCATCACGTTTTTCCCGTGGGGCAGACCATCGTCTTTGGTGGTCTGCCAGGCTGCGCAGTTGCCGTTGTTCGAGAATGCCCGGCTGTACAGCAGCCGCATCTGGCCCGCGTGGATCGCCCTTGCTTGCGCCATCGTTGGAATCCTGATAGCAGCGCATTTGCAGCCCGTCCTGCGCGAACAACAGGAGTTCTTCACGCGTCTCACTCCGCAGCAGGAGCAGGTGCAGCGCATGCGCACCGCGTACAACTGGATCTCGATCTGGTGGCGAGATCTCCTGCCGCAGTACATCGCACTCTACGGCCTCGCGATGCTGGCGTATACGCGCGTGAAAAAGTACCTCTCGCCGGAAATGCGGGTCTTCAGCATTCTCCTTCCCGCGATGGGCATGCTCAGCATGCCGCTCTCCTGGCTGCTGCTCGAACAATTGAAATGGTCGCTCGTGCCGCAGCTCCAGCCGATGCGGGTTTTGCTGTTCGTCACGGCTTTCGCTGTGATCCTGGCCAGCGTGGCCGCTATACGCACCACGCACATCCTGGAGTCGGGCGCCTGGTTTACGCTGGTGTTCTACATTCCGATGCGTGTTCAACTCTTCGACCCGCCGGTCCTGCGCATGGTCCTCACCGCGATCGGGCTGGCCGCGCTGACGGCCGTCGCCTTACGAATGCCGCGGCCGGCCTTGTCGATCGCGGGCGTGCTTGCGTTCTTCATCATCCCGGGGATCGGCGGCGTTTCCAATTATCCGAATCTGCATACGCCCGAGATCGCCGATCTCTCGCACTGGGCGAGCGGCAATACTCCGCGTGCGGCCATATTTCTCTTCCCCGACGCGGGTCACCGCCTCTACCCGGGGTTGTTCCGCGTGCACGCTTTGCGCGCCGTGTATGTCGATTGGAAGTCTGGCGGTCAGGCGAATTACCTGAAAGATTTCGCCGGAGAATGGAGCGCCCGTTGGGACACCGTGAATCGTGAAGGGTTCGCCGCCTCCGCCATTCCCTGTTACCGCGCCAGGGGTATCGACTATCTGGTTCTGCAACGGGAGCACCTGTTGTCTGGTATCGAACCCGCCTATCGGAATTCGCAATATGCCGTCTATCGGATTACTGAGTAAGCAAAAACTCGACATCGCCGCGCTCATCCAGAGGTTTGACTGCTCCGAAGATGAACTGGCGGCCAAGAGCAAGGAACTGACGCTCATGATGCTGGCTGAATCCGAATATCCCTTCTCGCGCCGCCAGTTCACGCCGGGCCACATCACCTGCACCGCGGCAGTCCTCGATCCCCGCCGCGAATCGGTGCTGCTCATGTTTCATCACCGTCTGCTCCGCTGGCTGCTGCCCGGCGGACACTGTGAAAACGACGACGTGTCGATCTCCAGCGTCGCCGGACGGGAAGCCGTCGAAGAGACCGGCGTGGCCATTGACCCCTACCTCAAGGCGCCGCTCGTCGGCATTGATGTCCACGGGATTCCGCCCAAGAAGAGAGAGCCGTACCATCTCCATCACGATTTGATCTTCGCCTTCACTTCGCACTCGGATGCGATTCAGGTCACCGCCGAAGCCCGCCGCGTGGAATGGTGCCCGCCTGTGGACCTCGCCCGCTTCGGTGTCGCGCCCAGCATCGTCCGCAGCGTGAGCCGTGCTATAAAAACCAGATGCACGTAAGCCCCGTAAGTATCGACACCCTGAAAACACATATCGACTACAACAACTGGGCCAGCCGGAGAATGCTGGACGCCGCCGCCGGCCTCACCACTGACGAACTCACGCGCGATTTCGGAAGCTCAGAAAAGAGCGTGCTGGGCACTCTGCTCCATGTGTACGGCGCCGATGTTGCATGGATCGAGCGTGTGCACGGCACATCGCTCACTGCCCGTCCGTACCACGCCGATGCCACGCTGGCTACCCTAAAATCGGCATGGCCACCCGTTTGGGATCGTTGGAAGGATTATGCTTCAGCCCTCACTCAGGAGGCGGCAGAAGCCGGGATCGCCTACTCGTCCTTCAAAGGTGACGCATTCCGTTCACCCGTGTGGCAGATCATCCTGCACGTGGTGAATCATGGCACGCATCACCGTGGACAGGCATCCGGATTCATCCGCGCCCTGGGAAAGACGCCGCCTGTTCTGGACCTGATGTACTATTACCGGCAGTCGGGCTAGTCTTTGATCTCGATCGCCACGACCTCGAACGGCGTGTCGTTGAGGTTCTCTTCTTTGTGCGTGATTGGGGCACTCCAGATCGCCTCGCCGGCCTTATGCTGTGTCACTGCCACTTTCCCGTCCGAACTGGTTGATCGGATATTCTGGTCGGTCAGGAAGACGGTGACGCGATTGAGCGTGTGCGCATGCATCGGAACCGATTCGTGCGGGCCCATGCGCGCACGGATGACGCGCACCTGATCGTTTTCAAACTCCACCTTATAGTGCTTGGGATCGATCTTCACCGGATCGAGTGCGGAAGTGATTTTCTTCCCCGTACCGGGTTTCTTCAACTCGACTTCGATTATGTTGAAAGGATCGTTGCTGACGACCTCGGGAGAGTGCATGCCGTCCGGCGGGCTCCATTTCACCTCACCGGCCTTGTACTCAAATTCCGCCGGTTTCCTGCCGTCCTGATACTCGAACCGCTGGCGGCCGGATTGCAGATAGACCATCACGCGATTCATCTTGTGTTCATGAAACTTGCCCTTGACATGCGCCTTTTCGAGCGCCATGACCGTCCTTACCTGGTCGTTCTCAAATAGCGTGGACGATGGCGCGATGGCAATGGCCGCGGCGGCGACGCCTGCTCCAAGGAGAGCGAAGCCGAAGAGTGGAGTCTGCGAATTAGTTCTCACGACCCGTCATCATATCGCAGCTATAGCCGCCGGTGGTTAGCGGCTAGTTTGACTCGTCCTGGATCTCGAGAGCGTTTATCGCCGCGTAGTTACGGCGGGGAAGCAGCGAAATAACCAGCTTTCCTTGCGGATTTGGTTCCAGGGCATCGAAGGATAAAACCAGCGCACGATTTTGGCCTCCCGCCTCCTTGAATATATCGAAGTTGCGCTTCAAAGCGACGCCGTTGCAAAGAATGTCAAAAACCCGGCTTCCCTCTCCCCCGCCGCCTGGATTGCCCGGACCGAACCAGCTCTCAACGAAATAGAGATTCAGACCATATCGCCCCGGCTGGGCCACAGGAATCGTATACGTGAGATTTCCGAAACGCTCTCCATGATAAAGTTCCGGGTCTGTGGCTCCTGAGACCGGCTCATTTCGTTGCACCAACTGGCCGCCCCTGACGTATCGGTCCGACTCCCAAAAGCGGCCGGACATGTCGCTCAAGCCGCGATCGCGTGACACCATGCGAACCGGACGCATCTTGCCTGAGATTCCCGGAACAATCTCGATCCCATTGAGGAATGCAGGATTGGTCCCTGGCTCAAACTTGAGATGGAGCTTGCCGTCGCCGGCAGGGGAGACATCCTTGAATACTTTGACATCGGCTGCGCTGGGTCCGACATCTTCGATTACGTCGAAGTCTTTTAGCAAAGGTCTGCCATTAGCCGACACCTGGAAAATGCGGCTAGTCTCGCCGCCGCCCGCAATGTTGTTGTCGCCGTAAAGAGTCTCCCCGAAATACAGGCGCAGTTCGTAGACCCCCCGCGCAAGAGGGATGTCATAAGTGAACGCCCCTTCGCGGCGGCTCTGATAGAGTTGAGGATCGCGAGTTCCGGCGATAGGGTGAACGGTTGCAGCTTGAAAGACTGATCCGCCGGAGAAGAAGCGGTCCCCACTCCAGGTGTGACTGACGGCATCCAGGTATTTGCTGTTGTCAACGCCGGCGAGAATTCGGATCTCGTCGCCAGGGGCGGCCGTGAACAACTCCTTCCTGTGCTGAACGGGAACCCGCATGACAGGCCGAAATGTCAGCAGCAGCGTAACGGCGGTTGCGGCGGCCACTACGATCGATAGCGCCAGCCACCGCCTCGCCCTTCTGACGGGGATTGCTTCGACCTTCGGCGCTAAAACCTCGCTGCTTCCCTGAGCGATGATCTCGACCTGTGAATTCCCGCTCTCGATGGCTGGCTGTTCCGCGCCATTCTGAACAGGGGCAGATTCTTTAACGATAAACCGGGGTGCGTATTGCCCGGGCGGAATCTCAATCTGGCAAACGTGACCGGCTCCCTCATTTTCGTAATATTCCCGTAGACGCTTCCGTAAGCGGTGTGCCTCGACACGCACGATAGAATCCCGCTTTTGATCGAAATCTGCCGGTCGCCCTAATGCCTCAACCGCAATGTTGTATTCCTTAATTCCTTCCTGAGAGCCTTCAAAATACTTCGAACATATGTAGGTCAGGATCTGAACCAGGTTGGGCGCGCGGTTAAAAATACCCGAAGCAAGCAACACTGCAACTTCGGATCTTTCCAGCGCGTAATCGGCTTGGATCCGCATTATCTCCCCGGCGGGGGGAAAACCCCATCGCAATGGAGTATACGCGACTAACTCGTGCGTTGCAACACCCAATACTTCCCGTTTTGGACTGTCGTTAACAGACTCCCATCTGTCAACGGAACCGTGAACGACAGAAAGGATCGAGCGTTAACTCCACTGAAAATGGAGATCTTAAGTCGTTAACTACCTGGAATATATTACTGCTAACCGCTTTAGCCTTCCGTCCGGAAATCACTCCGACTAGTATGTTTCAAGTGCCTTCTGGGTGTTTTGACCATTTGTTGGGTTTCTGATCACGAGTGTAGGTTTTTTTACATTTTACATTTGGATTCAAATTGAAAAAAGAGGCTGTCTCTTATGTCGAGGTTTTGTCGCTTGATCCGATTTTTACCGCTCGTCGCAATGGCGATGGCGATGAGTTTCCTCGCTCCGACGAGCATCGAAGCACAAGGACTGTTTGCGACGTTAACAGGTGTAGTCACAGACCCGTCATCGGCCGTTATAGCGAATGCCAAAGTCCGCTTGCGCGACGCGGCTTCCGGCTCCGAGAGGTCGACACAAACTGACAAAGAAGGACTTTACGCTTTCGTTTCCGTCCCGGTCGGAACTTACGTCCTCACGGTTGAGGCTGCCGGCTTTTCTTCATATAAAGCCTCCGACGTCTCGCTACAGGGTGGAGAGAAACGGAACGTGAACGTCTCTCTACAAGTGGGTGTCACCAGCCAGACCGTCGAGGTCTCCGGCGCCGCCGACGCGGTCGCGCCTGTCGATTCCGGTGAAAAATCGGACACACTAACTACCAAAGAGCTGGAAAACTATGTTCAGGTAGGTAGCAACGCCGCCGAGTACATCAAAATCATGCCAGGCTTCTCGGTGCAGAATGGCGCTGTCAACAAGTCTAACTACAGCGGTCAGGTCATCGGTATTAATGCGAACGGCGATGCCGGAAGTCAGAGCCCGCTGAACAACGCGTTTTCGTACAACGGTCTTCCCAGCAACACTTTGGATATCGTTGCCGACGGCGCGCATGTGTCAGACCCGGGATGTAATTGCGACACCCCGGTGAACCCAAATTCTGATTTCATCCAGGAATTCAAGATTCTGGCGTCGAATTTCTCCGCCGAAGAGCAGAAAGGCCCCATGGTGATCACCTCCGTGACCAAATCCGGTGGCAACGAGTTCCACGGCAACGCCTTTTTCTCGGCCAGAAACTACGTGCTCAACGCCAACGATGCCTATTCCAACACTCTGGGTATTCCGCAACCGGGGAACAAGTTCTATTATCCGGGCGGTAGCGTGGGCGGTCCAGTGCTAATCCCCTGGACGCGATTTAACCACAATCGCAACAAGCTCTTCTTCTTCACGGGCTACGAATACTTCTACCAGGTACTCGACACGGGCCAGCTCACCGCGACGGTTCCGACCGCCGGCGAACTGACCGGCAATTTCTCGCCCGCTGAAGTTGCCAAGGAGGGCAATATTACAGCGTCAGGTAATCCTCCCGGTCAGGTCAACCAGGCGATGTTCCCGGGCGGCATTATACCGACTTCGATGATTGACCCCAACATGCAGGCCCTGATGAAGTTGTTACCGACTGCCAATGCCAACCCTAACGCCACAGGCGGATTCAACTACGTGCAATCCGAGATCTTCAACCAGAACAACTGGCAGTGGGTCACGCGCGGAGATTTAAACATTAGTGACAATACCAAGCTGTTCGTCCGCTACAACATGCAGCGCGAGGTCCAGCAGTTCCCAGTCGGCTTGTGGTGGCGCCAGTCCGATCAGGTCCCGTATCCCACGCCGGTCCAAGGAAAGAACCGATCCGACTCGGTTACCGGCTCGGTCACTCACGTATTCAGCCCGACGATGACCAACGAGACGGTGTTCGCGTACACCTTCGTCGGCTTCCCTAATGTCTTCGAGAACCCGAGCGCCGTGTCCCGCTCGACTGTAGGCTTTAACAATCCGGGCCTTTTCAAGAACGGAGTCGCCCAGATTCCTTCCTTCGGCGGTAATGGCGGTGCGGGCGAAGCGGCGCTGGTGTTCAATCCGGGCGGATTCGAAGCCGGCGGCGCATCAGCCGGCCTGTATGCCAATAAATACATGCCGAGCGCCAGCGACACGCTGAGCAAAGTCTGGGGCACGCACACCATCAAGCTGGGTTTCTTCTACGAGTGGATCCGCAATTCTCAGCCGGCCAACAACAACACTAACGGTTACATGCAATTTGTTCCTTCGGCCAATCCGACTTTCACCTATGGGAATGCCTATGCAGACGAGTTAACCGGCAACATGTCGCAATACCAGGAAACCAACTTCAACCGCATTAACGAGATTTCGTATAACACTTATGAAGGTTTCGTGCAGGATTCGTGGAAAGTCAGGCCCAACTTCACCTTGGAATTCGGCCTCCGCATGACTCATTTCACGCCGTGGTCGGACGATGAGGGATATGGCTACTCGATTTTCAGTCAATCGCTGTATAAAAACGCGGCCTGCGCATCTTCGCCGACCTTTTGTGGCTTCCAGTGGCATTCCCGCGATTCGGCCGTTCCGCTTGGCGGCTTCCCGATGCGAACCGTTTTCTGGCAGCCCCGGTTTGGCTTCGCGTACAACGTGAATAAATCCGGCAACACGGTACTTCGCGGTGGATGGGGACGGTTTTGCTATCATTCCGGCCAGTTTACTGCCGGCCTCGATACCTCCGCGGGTTCGGAAACCGTCACCTTGACGCCCAACTCGATCGGCAATCAGCAGCTACTTCTGAAGAACCTCGGCTCCATTCCGTTCACCGCCGCTCCCCCGGCCCCCTCCGCGGTGGACAGCCAGGATAGCCGGCAGCCGTTTACGGACAGTTACAGCTTTACACTTGCGCAACGCTTACCCTGGACGAGCCTGATGGAGATCGCCTACGTGGGTAACATTAGTCACTCTTTGCAGAATACCGCCGGCGCCGGCAGCAACATCAACCTGGTTCCCATGGGGGCAATGCTCGGCCTGAGCGATCCCGCAACCGGCAACCCCGATCAGTTCCGGCCGATCCAGGGCTATCAGGACATCAATCTTGCGACCAATAACCTCTACGCCAACTACAACGCTATGCAGATCACCTGGGCCCGGCAGAAGGGCCGTTATGTAATTCAGGCGAACTATTCGTACCAGAGAGCTTTGGGGATTGTCAGCCCTAGCGGCGGGCAGGCCACGCTGAATCCGTTTGCGCTGGATCAGAACTATGGCACCCAGCCTGCTGATCGGAGGCAGCTCTTCAACATTTCCTACTCGATCGATTTAGGCAGCCCGGTGCACAGCAACCGCCTCGCCAAGGGTGTGGTGAACGGTTGGCAGGTCTCCGGCATTTTGACTCTGGAGAGCGGCGCGAACCTCACCTACAACAGCGGCACCAGCGACAATTTCAATATGCAATTGAACGGGGCGATAATCCCCGGCTCCATCAGCGCCGCGAATCCCAGCGGGATTGCGATCAACAATCAATCGATCCTGGGAACGAACGCCATTCAGCTCAATCCGATTGTGACGTGCAACCCACTGGCGAACCTGGGGCCGCATCAGTACATCAACGGCTCGTGTTTCGCGGCGCCCACGCATGTCGGGTTCAACAGCCCGACGGTCCTGCCGGCGGCCTATGGACCCGCGCTCTTTAACTGGGACATGGGCGTGTTTAAGAATTTCCAGATCAAAGAAAAGATGAAATTGCAGCTCAGATTCCAGGGGTACAACTGGCTGAACCATCCACTGTGGTCATTCCCGAACGGCAACAACCTGACATTGCAGTACGCTCAAGCGCCCAATGGCGGCGCTATCACTCAGACTAATTCCAGCTTCGGCTATGCCACTGTCAAGCAAGGAAACCGGGTGATCGAGATGGCGGTCAAGTTCTACTTCTGATTGCCCGGATTGTGTAGGACGAACGCTTGCAGGACGAACTCCCGGTATCGAGGGTTCGTCCTCCCTCGAAAATGTTCGAGCGGCGTGTTAGAATCGATTCCGCCGATGTACCGCATTGTAACGCTGGCATTCGTAGTGGGCTGCGCTTACTCCCAAACCTCCCCACAGGCCCTGCTCGACAAAGCCATGGCTGCGCAGAAGTCGGGCCAGCTTGACGAAGCCGTTCGAATCTACCACACCCTTCTCGACAGGTTCCCTGATATTGCGGAGATCCGGTCCAATTTGGGCGCCGCACTCGCCGGGCAGGGACGTTACACCGAAGCGATCGCCGAGTATAAGCGGGCATTGGAGCTGAAGCCGGAACCCGGAGTGCGTCTGAACCTCGCCCTCGCCTACTACAAAGCCGATCAGTTGCCGCTGGCGGTTGAGGCACTGAAGAAGGTCAGAGAAGAAGCTCCGGAAAACGGGCAGGTTGTCACGGTCCTCGCCGACTGTTATTTGAGGTTGGGGCGCAACAAAGAGGTGATCGAGCTGCTCTTGCCGGTGCAGCGCGCAGATCCGGAAAGTCTGACCTTCAACTATCTCCTTGGCACAGCCCTCGTGCGCGATGGCCAAGCCGCGAACGGGCAAGTGATCATCGATAAGATTCTCAGGAACGGAGATTCGGCGGAAGCCAGGCTGCTTATGGGAATCACCAAATCGATGGTAAAGGATTTCTCCGGCGCCCTGGCGGATTTTCAAAAGGCCATCGAGCTCAATCCCGAACTGCCGGATCTCTATTCGTATTACGGGATGGCATTATTGACGACCGGCGACCAGGCTGGCGCCAAGAAGGCATTTGAACAGGAACTCCGTCGCGACCCGAATGACTTCGATGCCAACCTCCGGATGGGTGTGCTGCTTCGCCAGGATCAGGCCAATGACGAAGCGCTCAAATTCTTCCAACACGCCTTGGAGGTTCGTCCGGGTGACTTTGGCGCCCGCTATCAAATTGCCTGCGTCGAATTGGCCAAGCGAGAACTCGAGCCGGCACAGCACGATCTCGAAGCGCTGGTCAGGGAAGCTCCGGAGTTCACTGAAGCACACGTCACACTCGCGACGGTCTACTTCCGCGAAAAGAAAAAGGCCGAAGGCGATCGTGAACGAGCCATCGTGATGAAGTTGACTGCAGAGCGGCAGGCGGCTGAGCCGGGAGCGCAGCCGGTCCAATGAAGTTCACTAGGTGCAAAAGCGGCTGCTGCGCAGCCCGACCCAGAGGGTCCCCCGACCACAAAGAACGATGGTCTGCCCTACGGTTTGCGGCTAAGGCGCGCTGTGGAGCAGGCTTTTGGCCCGCAATCGCGATTCTTTTCGCGTTCCGCGTCCTGGCGCAACCGGCCGACAACATGGCATTGGCTCGCCAGGCCGTCGAGTTGCAGCAGTCTGGCGATTATGCCGGCGCGGCAGACGCCTATCGTAAGCTGGCCGCGCTCCGTCCGGATGATGTTATCGCCCATGTGAATCTGGGAGTCTGTCTGGTTCAGCTCGGGCGCTTCGATGAAGCCATAGCGGAATACCAGGTCGCGGATAAACTTCTTCCTCGCGATCCACGCATTGCCCTGAATCTGGCGCTCGCCTACCAGAAGAGCGGCCGTCTGGAGGAAGCCACGCGACGCTTTGACGCGTTACACGCCGTTGTTCCCCAAGACCCCAAGGTGACTCTTTTGCTCGCTGATGGCCTACTTCAGAGCGGCAACGACGGCCGGGTAATCGAGCTTCTGCAGCCTCTCGCTCCGCAACGCCCCGACGACCTGGCTCTTGCATACATGCTCGGAATGGCGCTGCTTCATACCGGGAAAATTGCGGAAGGACAAGCGTTCCTCGATCGTATTCTTCGCAACGGGGATTCAGTCGAAGCCCGTTTTCTGATGGGGACGCGAATGTTCGAAGCGAGGGATTATCCCGCCGCCGTGAAGCAATTGGCCGCGGCTGTTGAGCTGAATCCCAAGCTGCCTCAGTTGCAATCGCTCTACGGCCGGGCCCTTCTCAACACCGGCGACCCCGACGCCGCGGCCGAGGCGTTCCGCAAAGAGCTGTCCGGGAATCCGAACGACTTCGCCGCCAATCTTGGCCTGGGTCAGATTCTGGCAGCGCGCAAACAGTTCCAGGAGGCGATTTCGCTACTTCGACACGCGCTGCTCTTGCAACCGCAATCAGTCGAGGCGCAGAGCGTGCTGGCATTCTCGCTAAGCGGTGCGGGAAACTTCGCGGAGGCGCGACCCCTGGCGGAATCAGCCGTCCACGCCGCGCCCGATTCGCCGGAAGCGCACCGCACCCTGTCGGCGGTATACGCCGGCCTTCACCTTGTCAGCGAAGCGTCGCACGAGCTTCAATCGGCACAGTCGCTCGAGAAGGCCGCCAAAGCCTCCGCGCCAGGACCCAAAGTGACCGAACTCGCTCCCGATTTCGAGCTCCCGAATCCCGTATCCGGAAAGAAAGTGCGGCTTAGCGCCTTTCGCGGAAAGACTCCCGTCGTACTGGTTTTCGGAAGCTACAGTTGTCCCAATTTCCGGGCCTCCGCCGATGCACTGAAACAAATGGCGAAGACCTACGGCTCCAAAATCTCATTCCTGCTGGTCTACATCCGAGAGGCGCATTCGGGCGACAATTGGGAGAGTACGCGCAACGTTCGTGATGGCGTCAACGTGGTCACTGCAACGACGCTGCAAGACAAGGAAGATCATGCCATGATGTGCAGCCGGCAACTCCACCTTCCCTTTCCGGCGGTAGTCGACGGCATGGATGGCGCGGTGGAAAATACTTACAGTGCCTGGCCGAGCCGCGCGTACGTCGTCGCTGCCGACGGCCGTATTCAATACAGTACGCGCCTGACGGAACTCGATTTTCACCCCGAGGAGATGGAAGCGGTCCTGCGCAGGCTCACGCGGCCATGAGGCAGGCACTGAAACCTGCCGTGCTTCTAATTGGCTCAATCGCACTGCATGCGGCCTCGTCGCCATCGGCCTGCACGCCATGCCATAAGAACGAGACCGAGGCCTTCGCCCACGCCGGTATGACTCGCGCCCTGGAAAGCGGTAGGAATAGCGCGATCCTGCAGGCGAATCCCAAGCTGACGGCCCAGATTGGCGGCTACTCCTACGAAATTGCGAGAATCGGCGACGGGTCCATATACACAGTGACCGACGGCAAAGACACCATTCGAGTCACCATCGATTGGGCGTTTGGACAGGGAACAGCCGGCCAGACTTATGTCTTCCAACGCGAAGGCCACTGGTACGAAAGCCGTGTCAGCTACTTCACCGCCCTGCAAGGCCTCGATCTGACGCTGGGTGCACAAAGCATCGCGCCGCACAATCTGCTGGAGGCAGCGGGCCGGCTCACCGAACCCGCGGACATGCGACTATGCTTCGATTGTCACGCCACCAGCGTCGCAAAATCGCCACGTCTCGACTTGTCGGGCATGATTGCGGGTGTTCAGTGCGAGCGATGCCACGGCGCCACTGAAGAGCATTTGCGGACCAAGGCTCCCATGCGCCGACTGAGCGCGCTTTCCCCCGAAGAGATGTCAGATCTTTGCGGAGAATGTCACCGCACCTGGTCGCAGATCGCGACCAACGGCCCTCGTGGAATCCTGAACGTGCGCTTTCAGCCCTATCGCCTGGCCAACAGCAAGTGCTACGACGTCGAGGATAAGCGCATCCGCTGCACGGCCTGCCACGATCCGCACCGCCCGGTCGAGACCTTGGCCGCGGCCTATGACGCGAAGTGTCAGGCCTGTCACTCCAGAAGCGAATCCCGTCCAGTCTGCCGGGTCGCAGCTAAGAACTGCGTCACCTGCCATATGCCGCGTCTCGAACTTCCCGGCGCACACAAGAAGTTTACTGATCATCGAATCAGGGTGGTGAAAGTCAATGAACGATACCCGGACTAGAGTTAACATGAAGCTCTCCCGCCGCCAACTGCTATTTCTCACCGCGGGCGTCGCGCCGTTGCTCCGGTCTGCCGGCCCAACCCACCTCTTCGAAGAGGTCCCAGCTTCGGCATCCGGTATAACCTGGGTCCACGACAACGCGATGTCGGATGAGCGCTATTTACCCGAAGCCCTGGGTCCCGGCTGCGCGTTTCTCGATTTCGACAACGACGGCTGGATGGACATCTATCTCGTCAACAGCGGTCCTTGCGATTTCTGGAAGCCGGCCAAACCCGTCCGGAACGCTCTCTACAGGAACAATCGGGATGGCACGTTCACCGACGTAACGGAAAAGGCAGGCGTCGCGGGCGGAACGTTCGGCATGGGCGTCGCAGTGGGCGACTACAACAACGACGGTTTTCCCGACATCTTTGTGACTTCCTACGGCCGCTCGATCCTCTATCGCAACAACAGCGATGGGACGTTCACGGACGTTACCAGGAAGGCGGGACTGCCGGTGGATGGCTGGACGACCAGCGCCGTCTGGTTCGACTACGACAACGACGGCAAGCTCGATCTTTTTATCTGCAGCTTCGTCGACTACGGTAAGTCTGCGCACCTCTCCTGCGGCGATAACAAGCTTGGCCGCCATTATTACTGCATCCCGCGCACCTTCCGGCCGACAGCCAGCTTTCTCTATCACAACAATGGTGATGGCACATTTACCGAGACGGGCCGCGGCACCGACATCGCCAGGGCTCTCGGCAAAGGGCTCGGCGTCGTCGCCACGGATATCAACAATGACGGGCGCATGGACTTGTTCGTCGCCAATGACACAGTGCAGAATTTTCTCTTCGTGAATCGCGGGCCCGACGCAACCGGCAAGACCAAATGGGAAGAGATCGCGCTTTCGGCCGAGGTGGGCTACAGCGAAAACGGCCAGGCTCGTTCCGGAATGGGGGTCGACGCAACCGACCTTGACGGGGACGGCTGGCAGGATCTCTTCGTGGCCAACGTCGATCAGGAGATGTACTCGCTCTACCGCAATAATCATGACGAGACCTTTACCGATGTCGCGTTTCAGCAGAATGTTGCGCAAGCGACCCGGCTCCTGAGCGGCTGGGGTCTGAAGTTCTTCGATTACGATAACGACGGCGCGGTAGACTTGATCCTTGCCAACGGCCATCCAGACGACATGATCGAGGAGTATTCGAAGCAGGTCCACTATCGGGAGCCACTGCTGCTGTTCCACCAGGAGGGTGGCCGTCTCAAAAATGTCAGCGCCGATGCGGGACCGGCATTTTCGCGTATGTTCGCCGCCCGGGGCCTGGCGGTCGGAGATTTCGATAACGATGGCAGGCTCGACGTGCTGATCGGTAACAACGGCGCCGCGCCGCTGTTGCTCAAGAACCATGCGGGGACGGGCAACCGCTGGCTGGGAGTGAAGTTGCAGGGCGTAAAGTGCAATCGCGACGCCATCGGCGCGCGGCTCACCTGGTCAGCCGGAGGGGTCAAGCGTTCCCGGCTCAAGACCGGTGGTGGAAGCTACTTGTCGTCCCATGATCCGCGCGAGATTTTCGGCCTCGGCCCGGCGGAGAAACTCGACTGGCTGGAAATCCGCTGGCCGGCTCCCAGCAAAACAGTTCAGCGCTTGACCAATCTGCCCGTGGATCGATATATGGTTGTGACGGAGCAGAGTTGATAACTTCGGTCTGGCGGTTTCGCTAAACTCATAGGACCATTACTATGCGAACGCTATTCGGGGTCGCGGTCGCCATCCTGGTGTTGGCACTCCTCCTGCTCACGGCGGCAGACACCAATCGTGCACTGCAGGACCGCTTATGGCAACACCGCAATCTGGGTAAGGCCTTTTACGAGAATCCGACCACGCAGGTCCAGGCGGTCACCGAGTTCAAGCTGGCGTTGGATCTCGCTCCAGGCTCGGCTCGCGAACAATTGAACTACGGCCTGGCGCTCTTGCGGGCCGGCAAGACAGCGGAAGGCGTCGCGCAACTCGAGAAGGTGCAGAAGGCGCACTCGGAACTGCCGCATACCTGGTTCAATTTGGGCCTCGAGTTCAAGAAAGAGGGCGAGTCAGACCGCGCGCTGCCGCAGTTCGAGCGCATGGTGCAATTGGCGCCGGACGAGCCGGTATCGCACTACCAACTCGGCATCCTCTATAAACAGCTGAACCAGATGGATGTGGCGCTTCGGGAATTTGCTACCGCAGCTCGATTGAACCCGCAACTCGCGGCGCCACACTTCCAGCTCTACAACATGTACCGCACCACGGGCAGGCGGGAAGAAGCGGCGCAGGAGCTGCAGATATTCCAGCAGATCAAGAAATCGCAGGAAGGCGCGGCCATTCCTGAGGATATGGAGTGGAGTGACTACGCCGAGATTTACGATCCGGCTGATGCTATTTCTCCAGAGCCGGCCGTGGTGGAGAAGTTCACTGAGCGCAAGGTCGCGGGGACAGTCGATCCGGCTACAGCCGGGTCGGCGGTAGTGGATGGCGAACTGATTGTTTGGTCCGCGAAGGGCGTGATTGCCAGACGGCCCGGCCTGGAGCATCTCGGGGCGGTCCGGTGGATCAGCCCTGGCGACTACGATAATGACGGCCTTATGGATCTGGCGGCGGTAACGGATCACGACGTCCAGCTTTGCCACAACGACAAAACGAAGTTCACCTGCTCCACGCTGCTCGCGGGTGATTTCAACGGTGCGGCCTGGCTCGATTTCGATCACGACTACGATCTCGATCTCTTCCTCTTCAGCAAGCAATCGAAACTGATGCGCAACCAGGGCTCGTCCGGTTTTGCCGATCGCACGGCCGAATTTCCATTTGTGAATCGGACCGCGGTGCGTGGGGATCCGGTACGAGTGGATCCGGACAGCAAGTCTTTCGACTTGCGCGTCGACTATGCGGACGGGCCCGGCGTGATTTATCGGGATGAGTTGAACGGCCACTATCGCGTGGATAGCAATGCCAAGACACTTCCGGAGCGTACGGATGGCCGGCACGCGGAATTTGGAGCCAATGGCTCGGTGACAGAGAAGATTCCCCAACCGCCGGCAAACTGGATTGGCGTGCGCCTCGAAGGCATCCGAAATCTGAAACTGGCGGAGGGCTCTTACGTCGAGGTGAAGGCTGGACAACTCTACTTGCGCAAACGTTACTATGGGGAGCCGCTGGTGTTCGATCTGCGTGGATATAAGGAGGCTGACACAGTTCGTATTACCTGGCCAAACGGGCTGATCCAAAACGAAACCCATCAGGCTGCGAACAAGCAGTACCTATATAAAGAGGCGCAGCGCCTCTCGGGATCGTGTCCCATGATCTGGACGTGGGATGGGCGAGGCTTCCAGTTCCTCACTGACGTTCTCGGCATCGCGCCTCTTGGCGCAAGTTCCGGCGATAGCTCCTACTTCCCGGTGGATCACGACGAATACGTGCAGATACCGGCCAGCCGCTTGTCCGAGAAAGATGGCGCGGTGGAGATCCGGATGACGGAAGAGTTGAGCGAGGTTTCTTATATCGATCAGTTACAGCTCTATGCGTTGGATCACCGGCAGGGAGAAGAGGTCTTCGTCAATGAAAAATGGAAGGGTCCGCCGTTTCCCGAGTATCGCTTCTATTCAGCGAGCCGCCGGGTCTATCCGGTGGACGCCCGCGACGACGCGCAACACGACGTGCTGGCGAAGTTGTTGAAGATTGACAGGCAATATCCGGATGATTTCGCCCGCACGGAATCCGGCATCGCGGAACTGCACTCCCTGACGCTTGATTTCGCGGGCGCCGCGAAGGATAATCGCGCCGTGTTGATCCTGAATGGTTGGGTAGATTGGGCCGACGGGTCCACCTTCATGGCGGCAGCGCAAGAGAGCAAAGCCGGACTGATCCCGCCTTATCTTCAGGTAAAAGATGCGAACGGCGCGTGGCGCACGGTCATCGGCGATATGGGAATGCCGGATGGCAAGCCGAAAATCATAGCGGTGGACCTGACCGGAAAGTTTCTCACTGCCGACCGGCACGTCCGTATCGTCACCAACGTCTGCGTGTATTGGGACGAAATCTTCCTAAGTGAATCGAGCGGTGCACCGGAGACGCGGCAGACTGCGGTTCCGGTGTTATCGGCGGACGTGCGGTTCCGCGGTTTCTCTGCGTCCCGGATCGATGCGGAGCGTAAGCAGCCCGAGCAATTCTTTTATTCGCTATCGACTCCGCTCTCATACTGGAATCCTACGCCGGGCAAGTATACGCGCTACGGCGATGTTCGCGAACTGCTGGCCGACGTGGATGACCAATATGTCGTCATGGGGTCCGGGGACGAGATCCGGCTGCGATTGAATATCCGGGCTCTGCCCGAGGTTGCGGCAGGGTGGACGCGCGACTATCTGCTGAAGGTAGACGGCTGGGCCAAGGATCGGGATGCGAACACGGCATTTTCGCAATCGGTGACGCCGTTGCCATTCCATGCGATGTCGGCTTATCCGTATTCGGCCAACGAGCACTACCCGAACGATCGCGAGCACATGGCGTATCTGAAGAACTACAACACCCGGCCGGCATTGCGGTTGATCCGGCCGTTGCACGAGCAGGCGAAAATACCTGCTTCACCAGGGAGTAACCGTGTTTTCTAAATGGGAGGATCTGCACAGACTGAAGTCCGCGACACAATTTCTGGCAATTGTTTTCGTCGTCAATACCGGCTATATTTTCGCCTTCGCTACTCCTTCGGTCTTCTATATGGCGAACGTGCTGGCGCATCTGGGGCTCGGGATTGTGCTCACGGCGGCGGTGTGCAGCATGGTTCTGCGCAGTCGCGACGTTCCTCGATTCGGAAAGGCGGGCGCGGCGATTCTCGGGTTGTGCGGCATTGCGGGTCTGTATCTCGCGATTGCCGGTGCCACAAGGCCTCACGCGTGGGTGCTTTGGCTGCACATCGCGCTCGGAGCTTGCGCGCTGGCCGCCGGTTTGCGGATTTTTCCACAGTGGCACGGGCTTCAACTGGCAATCGCGGCGGCAGTGCTATTGCAGGCGTTTCGCTGGGTCGGGCCGCCCGTTGCGATCGCCAATCCGCGAGTGGTTCCCATCTCGATGGAGGAAGAAGGTGCGGGCCCGAAATCACCGTTCTGGCCGTCGTCGGCCAACACCAATGTCAACGGGATCATTCCATCGAACTTCTTCATGGATTCCAAGCTCTGCGGCGAATGCCATAAAGATATCTACGAGCAGTGGAACAGTTCGGCCCATCATTTCGCATCGTTCAACAACCAGTTTTATCGCAAGAGTATCGAGTACATGCAGGACCACGTCGGGACCAAACCCACCAAGTGGTGCGCCGGTTGTCACGATCACGCGGTCTTTTTCAACGGACGCTTCGACCGGCCCATCAAGGAACAGGTGGACACGCCGGAAGCACAGAACGGTCTCGGCTGCCTGTCCTGCCACTCGATCGTGCACGTCAACGGGACCATGGGAAATGGCGGCTTCACAGTGGAGTATCCGCCGCTGCACGAACTCGCATCCAGCCACAATCCCTTCATCCGCAAGTTCGACGATTATCTGACGTACCTCAATCCCAAGCCGCATCGCGCGATCTTTCTTAAATCCTTCATGCAGGGAGACGCCTCGTCATTTTGCTCCGCGTGCCACAAGGTTCACCTGGACGAACCGGTGAATCATTACCGTTGGCTGCGCGGCTTCAACGATTACGACAACTGGCAGGCGAGCGGTGTCTCGGGACAGGGCGCGAGGTCGTTCTATTATCCGCCGAAGTCGGCAAGCTGCGCGGATTGCCACATGCCGCTGATCGATTCGCATGACCCGGGCAATCGCGACGGCAAGATTCACTCGCACCGGTTTCCGGCAGCCAACATGGCGGTCCCGTTCGCCAATCACGACCAGACTCAACTCAGCGCGACCGAGAAGTTTCTCAAATCGGGATTCATCACCGTGGACATCTTCGCGGCAGCTCCCGCAGACGATCGTGCGCACGTGGAAACCCGACACGCCGAAACGCCGCAACTCATGTCGACCTTCGCAGTCGGCGAAGAAGCCGAGCAGGCGGGGCCGGTCGCCATTCGTGAAGTCGGACAGATCGCGGCGCCCATCGATACGGCTCGCGCGAGGTTTGCGGCCGGCTCGACAATCCGGTTGGACACGGTGGTGCGCACCCGCAAGATCGGCCATTTCTTTCCCGGAGGTACGGTCGATTCTTTTGACGTCTGGCTGGAAGTGCAGGCCTGCGATGCTTCGGGACGAACCATATTCTGGAGCGGCAAGGTTGCGGATGACGGCCATGGGCCGGTCGATCCCGGTGCGCATTTTTACCGTTCCTACCAGCTCGATGGGGACGGAAACATGATCAATAAGCGCAATGCCTTCGAAGCGCGCAGTGTGTTGTATGTGCGGCTGATCCCGCCTGGCGCGGCCGATGTAGCGCACTACCGGATGACCATTCCGAAGGATGCACAGGGTCCTGTTACGGTGACGGCGCGGCTCAACTATCGCAAGTTCTCGCACTACTACACGCAGTTCGCGTATCAGAATGCGCCGAATGTTTCGGGGCCTACCAAGACCATTCCCAATTTGCCGATTGTCACGGTTGCGGAGAGCAAGGTGCAATTCGGTCTAGGGACCACCGATTGGAAGCCGGTAGTCGAAAAGAAGGACCGTGAGCGTTGGAACGATTGGGGCATCGGCATGCTTCTGCAGGGCGATCTGAAAGGCGCGGAGTATGCATTCCGGCGGGTGACAGAGGCCGAGCCGGCATACGCGGACGGCTGGCTGAACGTGGCCCGCGCGCTCGTTCAGGAAGGCGAAACCGATGCTGCGAAACCGTTCGTCCAGAAAGCGGAATCGCTCGATGCCAGCCTGGCTCGCATCCATTTTTTCAAAGCGTTGATACAGAAAGCGGATGGCGATTACGATGGCGCAGCGGCGTCTTTGCAGCGCGTACTGCAGCAATATCCACGTGACCGCGTAGTGTGGAATCAATTGGGGCGCGTGCGATTCTTAGAGCGCCGATATGCGGATTCCGTGGCCGCGCTGGAGAATGCCCTCGGCATCGATCCGGAGGATTTGCAGGCTCACTACACGCTGATGCTGGCCTATCGTGGCGCCGGCGAGTTAGAAAAAGCGGCGCGCGAAGAGAAGCTGTTCCTGCGTTTTAAGGCCGACGAGGCGTCGCAGGCCATCACCGCCCGCCCGCGCTTGCAGAGCGTCGAGGACAACAACGAAAGGCAGCCCATTCACGATCATGAAAGCGTACCGTAGACTGCTCGCCGCCGACTCTGGCTCGTTGACCGGAAGGTTTGCCGGCAACTGCGCAGCCGGGGCAGACCACAAAAAACGACGGTGTACCCTACGGTTTGCCTCCAAAGTCGGTTGCACAGTTTTTCTGTTTTCGGTGGTTGCTTCCGCGCAGGTCCGATTTACCGATGTAACCGCGGCGGCCGGCATCAAGTTTGTCCACAACGCCGGCAAATCCGGCAAGAAGTACTTGCCGGAAACCATGGGTTCCGGCGTCGCTTTCCTCGATGCCGACGGCGATGGCTGGCAGGATATTCTGCTGATCAACTCATGCGACTGGACCCCGCGAGGCCGTCGCTCGACCGCGGCGCTCTATCGCAACACACACGACGGCAAGTTCGTCGACATCACGCGCGGCTCGGGTCTGGACGTCGAAATGTATGGCATCGGCGTGGCTGTCGCCGATTACGATAACGACGGCCGCGACGACATCTACATTACTGCCCTGGAAGGCGATCGACCTCTTCCACAACGAGGGCGGCGGCAAGTTCCGCGACGTGACCGCGGAGTCTGGCATCCGCAACGCCGGCTTCGGTACCAGCGCCGCTTGGGTCGACTACGACCGCGACGGTAAACTCGACCTGTTCGTCGCCAACTATGTGCGGTGGACCAAGGAAGGCGACATTCGCTGTTCGCTCGACGGGACCACCAAATCCTATTGCACGCCGGAATCCTACAAGGGCCAGTCGTCGCGGTTGTTCCACAACCTGGGAGGCGGTAAGTTCGAAGACGTTACCGCGAAGGCCGGCTTGGGCGACACGACCAGCAAGTCGCTGGGCGTCACGGTGCTCGATGTGGACAACGACGGCTGGCCCGATCTGTTTGTCGCCAACGACACACAGCCCAACAAACTCTACCGGAATAACCACAACGGCACGTTCTCCGAGATTGCGGTTACGGCGGGCGTCGCGTTCGGAGAAGACGGGGTGGCGCGCGGCGCCATGGGAGTCGACGCGGCCGACTACGATCGCAGCGGACGGCAGGACCTGCTGGTGGGCAATTTCTCCAACCAGATGCTGGGCCTGTATCACAACGAAGGCAATTCACTCTTTGTCGACGAAGCGCCGCGGTCCGCGATTGGGCGTGCAAGCCTGCTCACGCTCACCTTCGGCCTCTTCTTTTTCGACTACGATCTCGACGGGTATCCCGATATTTTCGCTGCCAATGGCCATATCGAAGAAGAAATCGGCCGCGTGCAGCCGAAGATTCAATATCGGGAGCCGCCGCTGCTGTTCCACAACCTGGGACACGGTAAGTTTGAGGACGTCAGCAAACAGCAGTCCCCGGAGTTTCAACGGCCGGTAGTAGCGCGCGGTGCGGCCTACGCGGATTTCGATCACGACGGCGACCTTGACATCGTCGTCAGCACCAACAACGGTCCTGCGTATCTATTTCGCAACGACGGCGGTAATCGGAACCGTTGGATCCATCTCACGCTGGTGGGAGCGAAGAGTAATCGCAGCGCGATCGGCGCAGTGGTCCATGTGACATCCGCAAATGGCCGGCAGATGCAGACGGTGCATAGCGGATCCAGTTACTGCTCGCAAAGCGAACTCGGCCTGACCTTCGGTTTCGGGCAGGACAAAACGATCGATACGATCGAGATCGACTGGCCAAGCGGATCAAAACAGCGGCTGACCGGGGTTGCGACGAATCAGTATCTGACAATTCAGGAGAAATAAGCGAGCAGGCCCGGGATTTCCCGAATGATAGTGTTAAGGGTAATCGAATTCTGATGACCCGAAGAGAACTCCTGCTGGTGCGGCCGATGGCGACCTCGACCTGCCGTACGCTCTGGCCCACTTTGCTCGCGTGGCGAATAGTGCGGTCCTGGGAGGGCCCGACCGCGGATTTATCGCGCTATCGGCGTAGTGGGGAGAGAAGAATACCCACCCGTACAACGGAAGACTTTCTCTGTGGTCGAACTGAAAGCGCAAGGAAAGCTGGATTATGAAATCCGGCCAGTGGGATGAGATGGAACTGACAAGAAGGAAGTTCGTAGGGACAACGGCTAGCGCCGGGATGGCGCTGGCCGCAACGCCATGGCCGGTGGCGACAGCAATAGCCGCGGTACGGACCAATCTGCCCGTGCCAGACGCCAGCGGAGAAAGGCTCGCACTCGCTCTCGGATGGTTCTATCGTCCGTATTTTTCCAGGACATCCGAAACGCCGGACTGGATTACCTGGGTACAGGTGGATCTGGGCTCACGTGAGCCGTTGGATGCCGTGAAGTTGTACCCGGCCAGCCCTTATCCGCATGGCAATAATGACGGTTTCCCTGTCCGTTTCAAGATCGAATGCGCGGACGATCCGGCATTTCACGCGCCGCAATCGATCGTCGATCGTGCCGAAGCCGACTATCCCGACCCTCAGGATTACGTCGTGGAGTTTCCCTGCCATGGCGTGCAGGGACGGTATGTACGGCTGACGATTTCCCGTTTGCGCGGTGGGCCGGCGCCCCGGAAGTACCAGTTCGGTTTGGCGAAGATCGATGTGGTGTCCGGCGGCAGGGATATCGCTGCACGTTGTCCGGTGACAGCCGACACAACGTTCGTCAACGCAGAGGATCTGCAGCAACTCACCCGTCCGGCGCGTCCCATGGGTGAAGGAATCGTCACGGATAACCCGCGGAACGTCACGCGTCCCGAGACGTGGAGTCGCCCTGTGTGCCCGGTGCGGGTGCCCTTGACCGGAGTCGCGCTGCGCGGCGGCGTTTTTCAGAAGGCCATGGAAGATAACATCGCCTATCTGCTGGACTCCTATTCAGTGAATCAACTCCTGCGCCAGTTCCGCGTGCGCGCCGGAAAGCCAATCTCTGTCGACCTGCCGAAGCCGGAGAAGTTCTGGGAAGAAGATCTCGCCGGTTCCAATGCCGGGCGCTTCCTCATGGGCGCCGCCAACACGATGCGTTGGATCGACCACCCGGAACTGCGCGCGCGCGTGCATGCCGTGGTGAACGGGATCGCGGAATGCCGCCAGCCCAACGGGTACATCATGGCGTATCCGGAAGACACCATCTTCTATTCGGAGCGCGCCGCCTATACCCGCGCCTGGCTTACCCACGGATTGCTCGAGGCGGGCTACGCGGGGATGGCGAGCGCATTCGAGCTACTGCGCGGCTACTACGACTGGTACAACAGTCAGACCGGCATTCTGCCCGAGTTGATGCGAGGCTCCAAGCAGGGGGGCCAGGGCATGGTCGCCAATACGCGAATGTATTTCACGCCGGTCGGCAAGCCGGCTGACATACAGGTGATTCAACGGTACTTTCAGGAGAACTACTGGATGGAGGGCCTCGCGCGGCGCGCGGAAGAAGCCGTCTGGCAATACCCTTATGACCGGCCGCACTGCTACCTCCTCACCAACGTTGAAGCCTATGCCGATCTCTACCGGGCCACCGGGGATCCCCGTTACCGCGACGCAGCCATGGGCGCATGGGACCTCTATCACGAGAATTGGGAGAACACCGGCGGCAGCATTTCCATTATCGAGTTTGAAAAGAATCCGCCGAAATCCAATTTCCTGTACCAGAAGCTGGGCGAGAACTGCGGCAGTGCATTCTGGGCGCTCCTCAACCAACGCTTTCACGTCCTGCAACCGGACGAAGAGCGATACGTGGCCGAGATCGAGAAATCCATTTACAACGTCCTGCTCGCCAACCTCGCGGGTTCTCAAGGTATCCGGTACCACACCCTGCTGGTGGGCAAGAAGGAAGAATTCACGCGGAAGAACACTTGTTGTGAGGGACAGGGCACGAGGCTGATCGGAGCGCTTCCCGAGTTCATCTATTCCATAGCCGCGGATGGCGTTTATGTCAATCTCTTCGAGCCGTCCGCCGTCAATTGGATGCAGGCCGGCCAAACGCTGCAACTCACGATGAAGACGGAGTTCCCGTTCAAGCCCGAAGTGCGGCTCGAATTCGGCGGGTCACGACCCGTGAAGTCGAGAATCCGTTTGCGGGTGCCTAACTGGTCAGCGGGAGCGGTTCCGATCGAAGTGAACGGAGCGAGAGCCGCACTGGGAACGCCGGGATCCTACGTGACGCTGGATCGCGAGTGGTCGCCAGGAGATACGATTGCGTTCAAGCTCACGATGGCTTTCCGTTTCATGCCCTACAGCGGCGCCGATCAGGTTTCCGGGCGGCAGCGATATGCCTTGGAATACGGGCCGCTTCTCATGGCGTTCTTGGGACTGTCGGACAGCGAATGGGTGGCGCGCGACGCATCGGGCCTCATGGACCTGGCCGGTAAATTTCGTCAGGTTCCCGGCCGCCCGCTGCATTATACCCTCGGCGACGTGGAAATCATGCCATATTTCCAGGTCACGGGCGAGCCATTCAGTTGCTTCCCGCTGATCAACGCGAGGGCATGAAATGAGTGCACCGGGCAGGCGGCCCGGCAATCATCCACCAGAAGGGGCCTGCTGTGCAGGTGCGGTTGCTACTCCACAACGGTAAGGACGCCGTTGGTGAAGATCCAGCGTTCGTTGGGCCGGCGAATCCAGTCGACGACCAGCATCCCGACCTGACCGGCATGCGGCGCGGCTACGGTACAGGAGCCGGCGCCGTCCAGGGTGCACCAACCCGAAGCCAGATTCACCGTCGAAGTGCCGTTCGACAGGATGCGGTAAACAGCGTCAATCTTGACGTTGGCAAGTCCGGGCACGGTAACCTTGACCGGGCGTCCGGTTCGCACTGCGGCCGGAGAGAATGCGATGTCCCGCGGAGCGCGACTTTCGGTAGGCGCACTCAGGATGAGCTCGCCCTCTTTAGTGGTGGTCGCACGAATCTCCCAGTTCATCTTGAAGAGACCGAAGAATTTTGCTGGTGACAGATCGATGTACGGCTGGTTGTAGGTGACCAGGAGGTCATAGCTGTCGCGATCTCCGGGCTTCTCGTCATTGTGCAGACGGTCCACCCATACGGTGGGATCGTGATACATGAGGCGCGTGAGGAACATGGGACCCCAGTCCGGACCCCAGGGATCGTCCAGGATGAGGATCCGGCCGTTGGGCGGAAATTCCGGAATGTTTTTCTTGAAGGCTTCCATCAGACCGATTACACGCTCCTGACTCCAGAGGAAGTTGGTCATAGCGATCTTGCGATAGTGTGCGAAAGATGTCACCGACACGACCGCCACGAGGAGGAACAAGGCAATCATGCTGGCCTGCTGCAGATTTTGCTTCCTGGTGAACCGCATCAGCGCCGCCCGGGTGGAGGCGAGGATGACGCCGACCGCCAGGGTGATTCCTGGAAATGCGACATACGCGGCGTAGCCGCTGCGAGGCGGAATGATCGCCACGGGCACCAATCCAGCGATGAAAAAGAGCGTCCCGAAGATCACCGGGCGGCTGCGTAAGACGGCGCCGGCGCCAAGCAGCAGCAAGATCGCGGCAGTGACGTGGCCCGGGCCAAAGCTATCCGGCGGGAGGTAGAAATACTGTTCGAAATAATGGCCCATCCCCTTCAGAACGAATGGCACTGAAAGGTGCGGGTGATACAGCTTGTTAGCCGACATGTCCGTGACTTTGACCTTCAGAAAGACCACGGCGATGATGCCCATCGCGGCAATGAAGCTTGCCACGCGCATAGCGAGCGTCCTGGATTTGAAGTCCGGCGTGCGGTAGATCACTTCGTAGAAAAGCAAAGCCGCGGGCAGGATCACGGACATCTCCTTGGCGTCGAGAGACGCCAGGTAGAGTAAGGTGACGATGACCATGGTCCGGAGGCTGAGCCGGTTATACGCGGAGCGTTCGCGTATGTAGATCAGCAGAGCGCCGATGTAAAGTGAGAAACACAGTACGTCGTAGACAGTGCCGGTATTGTAAAACAGGTCAAAGAGCGAAGCGTTGTAGGAAAAGAGCAGGGTGGCCAGAGTAGCGCCTTCGCGAGTCGCGCCGAGGGCCCTCGAAAAGCGGTAGGCCAGGACGATGTTGAAGATCAGGAACAGGTAGATGACGATCCGGTAGGGCAGCGGATTGAACCCGAAGAAATAGTACATCGGTCGATAAAACAGCGCGCCGAGCGGCCGCGGCGCGGTAGTGAATACCTTGAGCGCGTCCAGGACGTTGCGCCAGAGCGGAACCTCCCACTGATGGTGCATGGCAATGAAATTCATGCCGTCGTCGAAGCTCAGATGGGTGCTAAGACCGTTGTAGGAGAACAGCAAAAAATAGCTGAAGATGAACAGGGCCGCAAGAACATAGAGAGTACGGCTGGATAGATTGCCAAACTGCATTGGGAAGGTTCATGGTACCAAACCCGAAAAACCTGCCATCGCATCGTCAACCCTGAATTCCGGCGCGGCGATGCGTTGGAGTTCGGGAAGGGGCGGCAGGTGTGCGCTCAAATAGCTGCCGCAATGCGCGTACGATTCTGGGCACCAGCCAGATGGCGAACATCACAAAGCTCGCGACGACGGCCAGAATCAGCACCGGGTGAAACACCATGAGGATCGTCGACCCAAATGCTGCCCCATCCTCGAGCAGGCTGACCACGATATTGGAGAAAGGTTCGGGGCTCGCGTTCACCGCTACGCGGGTCGCCGCCTTCATGCCGTGCGAGCTGAGCGCTACGCCGCCGCCGACGAGCAGGGCCGCCAGCCGGACACCGGGGTCAAAATTCGCAAATGCCGATGCAGCCAGAATCGCGCCTGCGGGGATGCGGATAAAGGTGTGGATGGCGTCCCAGACTGAATCGACTGCGGGGATTTTATCGGCGATGAACTCGATCAGATAGAGGGATCCGGCTAAGGCGATGATCCACGTGCGGCTCAATTCCCCGAGATCGCCGGGCAGGTGCACCAGATGAAATCGCTGGAGCAGTCCGAGGGTGAATACCACCGCATACAGGTTGATGCCGGAAATCCACGCGGACCCCATCGCGACGCCGAGTGTGCCGAGCGTGTTCACTTTTCACCTACAGTTCGACTACCTTTTGCGACAGAATCTCGTCAAGGGTATAAGGGCAGTCAGAGGGGAATGAGTCTTTCCTGAGGTTGGTGTCACGGATTGCCAATTGGACGGCAACTTGATAGGGCGCCGCTAGATTTTCTGAGAGCCACGGTGTGAGGCTAGGGCTATCCTTCAACAGCTTCATGACCCGGCTCCGTTGGACGGCGATGGTCGCGGCCCAACTGCGAGTCCGCTTCTTGTCCTGATAATCCCACTTGAGCAGATGGCTGATCAATATTTCAAGCCGGCTGCTGAGTGAACGCTTTTCTTTGCGGGCTATGTCCGCTACCTCGTCGGCCAAAGCGTCGATGTCGATCTTGCCGAATTCGCCGGACCGTATCGCGTTAGCCGTCTCATTGGCCCAAGCGTAATAGTCTTTCTCGTAGAGATCCGTTTCGGGCATCGCAGTTGATCCAATCTTCATTAATTATGGACCACCGGGCAGACCCTAATCCTGCCCCACAGTAGAATAAGAAAATATGTCCCAGACGACCGACTTTTACCGCATCCAGAAGCTGCCCCCTTATGTCTTTGCCGTCATCAACGAGATGAAGGCAAAGGCACGGGCAGCCAACATGGACGTGGTGGATTTGGGGATGGGCAACCCGGACGGCCCTACCCCCGACATCGTCGTCGAGAAGCTGGTGGAAGCCGCGCGCAATTCGCGCAATCATCGCTATTCGCTGTCCAAAGGCATTCCGCGTTTGCGGGAGGAGATCGTAAAACGGTATGCCAAGAATTACGATGTCCGCTTGAATCCGGAGACCGAAGCGATCGTCACGATGGGCGCGAAAGACGCGCTGGCGCATCTGCTGTTCGCGATCGTCGGGCCCGGCGATATCGTGGCGTCGCCGAACCCTGCTTATCCGATCCATCAGTATGGCGTGATCATGTCGGAGGGACACGCCTGCACGCTGCCGATGCCGGATCCCGCGACGTTCCTCAATGCGCTTGAAGATCTGTACGCGAGCGGGCGGTCGCCGCGCATCATTTTAATCTCGTTCCCGCACAACCCGACCACGACTTGCGTCGATCTGGAGTTCATGAAGCAGATCGTCGAACTGGCGCGCAAGCACGGCACCTATATCATTCACGATTTTGCGTACGCGGACCTGGGCTTCGATGGGTATCGCCCACCGAGCATCCTGCAGGTGGAGGGCGCGAAAGACCTGGCCGTGGAGATCTTCTCGATGTCCAAGAGTTACAACATGGCCGGTTGGCGGGTGGGTTACTGCCTGGGCAACTCGAAGCTCATCGCCGCGCTGGCGCGAATCAAGAGCTACCTGGATTACGGCGTGTTCCAGCCCATCCAAATCGCTTCGATCATTGCACTGCGGGAGTGCGAAGAGGACACCAAAAAGATCTGCGCGGTCTATCAACGGCGGCGCGATGTTCTGGTGGACGGGCTATGCCGCGCGGGATGGCCGGTCCAGAGTCCCAAGGGAACCATGTTTCTGTGGGCGGCTTTACCGGAGCAGTTCCGCGCGATGGGGTCGCTAGAATTCGCCAAATTGCTGATGGAGAAGGCGCTGGTTGCGGTATCGCCGGGAACCGGGTTCGGGCCCTTGGGCGAGGGACATGTGCGCTTCTCACTAATCGAGAATGAGCATCGCACGCGGCAGGCGGCGCGGAATATCGGTCAACTGCTGAGGGGATAGTCGTCCGTTATCCGTTGTCCGTTCTAAAACCTTCGGCCTCTATTTCCCAGCCTTCTGGAAACTGTGCGTGGATTTTCGCCATCGCAATCAGCAGGGCACCGTTGCCTGGGAGATATAGCGGCAGGTTTTTGCGCTGCCAGTTGTGGCCGTTGGGCAACCACGTATTCTTTGGCGAGTTCGCAAACAGCGCGTCGACCACCAACTTCTTCTCTCCCAGCGCGGCAGCAGTCATCGCTACCATCGGAAAGTCCCAGCCCCAGGTGTCTTCCCATTTCCAGTCGCGGAAGACCCGCTTCAGCGTGGCGCGCATGATTTCGCGATCCACTTTGACGCCGGGCAAAACGCCCAACGCGCCGAGCATCGACGGATGATCGCGATTGCGTTCAGTGAAAGTTTGCGGGCAGTTCTCGTGAGCCAGATAGACGCCGTCCTTCACCGGCAGCGCCGAGATCTTGACGCGTACGTCTTCCCACTTCGGGTTCGGCTGCAGTCCCAGGCGTTTGCGCCATTGTTGCGCGATGCCCAGCGCGTCGTACCAATACTCCAGTTCGAACGTCGGATTCCATGTCTCGCGCGGCGGATGATTCTCCTGCGCGGGGATCACCGGAGGCCCCAGCACATAGCGGTCGCGCGTAGCATCGTAGTAAGCGAACGAAGCCATGAACTCGGCCGATTCCATTACCACATCGCGATAGCGTTCCAGCGTCGCGCGATCCGGATGCGCGGCATAGCAAAGCTCGGCCATGGCGATGGGATGCGGCTGTTGCCAGATCAGCATTTCGCCCACGGGCGAAGGACTACTGCGTCCGTCGGCCGCGGTCATTTTAGGCCAGCGCGCGCTGGTGTAGCCCTGCTGCTTCGCCTTGTCGCGCGCCGAGGGCTGAATCGCGTTATACCAACCGAGGCTGCGTTCGAGCAATGCCGCACGATTCCACATTGGAAAATGCGCGGCGTGCCACCAGTGCATCTCCAGATGATATTTGCCATACCAACTGTTGCAGGTGAGTCCGGTCTCCTGCGGGGGCAAGGAACCCGCGCACTGGATAGCAGTGAGGTACTGCGATAGCACCACGCGGCGCTCGAGCTCTACGGCGCGCGGGTCTCGGCTGCCGGAGAAGTCGACGGCTGCGCCATGCGTCCAGAAGCTCTGCCAATGGCGGCCATTGGCATACGCTGCTTCGGCTGCCTCGATCGGTCTTTCCGTAATTCGCCTCGGCGAAAATTCGACTTCGAGGTCCAGTTGGTCCGTGCCATGCACTTCGAACCGATGCGCGCCGGCCCGATTCACCTTCCCATTGCCCGTTGCGATACGCACCCAATATCGATCGGCATCGATTTCGCGGCGCAGTTGCCCGTTGTCCTCCACTGTCCGATGGCGGTCGGGCGACTTCCAATCCGCTGCCGGGATGTCCTCCGAGCCGTAAGGGAACTCGATAGCGATCGCGATCGGTCCTTTGCCGGCCACCATCACGATCAGGGCGTCACGGTCGGGATGGCATATGGTGAAGACATTGAAGGGCACACCCTTCACGCGGAATCGGCTGTCCAATATTCCGTTCAATAGGATGAGGGTCTGTTCAATGCCGGTGACTTCCTCGCGGGTAAAGCCGATGAAGCCAACCCGGCCCAGATGCAGCCGATGAGGATTCTCACGCAACCAGGCAACCAGCTTTTCCTGACCTTTTGGCGGACGACCGGTCGCGTAACCCACCTCGCGGCCATGCGTCGGGAACATCTCCAGCTTGAGGTCCGAGGGTGACATGCCGTCGGACGGGAACGAATGCCAACCCCACTGCGATTGCGTACAGAGGGGAATTACGTCGTAGAGTTCGGGGAAAGTCTGTAATCCGGTGGCGTCGGCGGTAAAGGCAAACTCGCCATTGCCCACTGATAAACACGCCCGCGGATCGAAGGATCGAACCTTCGGGTTGTGCCGATTGACCAGCGCCGCGCGGTCAATTGCTTGAGCACCCTTCGCGCCGGCAATAGAGGCTGCAGCGGAGGTCAGTTGCAGAAATCTGCGTCGAGAAGTCACCCGATATTTAAGACGCTCTTGGTCACGCCCGTCTGCTTGGCGATTTTCTTCTGCAGCATCATGATGGCGTAGATCAGTTGTTCGGGGCGTGGCGGGCAACCAGGCACGTAGACGTCCACCGGGATCACCTGATTTACCGGAATCAAAGCGTAATTATTGAAGACACCGGTCGAGGTCGCGCAGGCGCCCATGGAGATCACCCATTTGGGTTCGGGCATCTGTTGATACAGCGTCCGGATGATTGGCGCCATCTTGTTGGCAACGCGTCCGGCGATGATCATCAGGTCCGATTGGCGAGGTGAACCGCGAAACACCTCGGCGCCGAAGCGTGAGATATCGAACCGTGATGCCGACATGGACATCATTTCGATGGCACAGCAGGCGAGACCAAAGGACATAGGCCAGATGGAGTTCTTGCGGCCCCAGTTGATCACCCAGTCGACCGAAGTCAGGATGATCCCCTCGCGCGCCGCCTCGCGCTCAATCGCTTCATTGTCCAGGCGTTCGAAGAGTGCCGCTGGACCCGCGGCCATCGGTGCTTTCATTTCTGTCATGGGCTGACTTTATTTTCTCACAACGGCGCAGACTGAAGTCTGTCACGCAAGCGGTCGTATAGCTCTACCAGGTCTCGCAGCCTGCCGGCTATAGCGGGGGATAACATCCCGCGCTGGTAGCGCCAGCGCCAGTTGTTGCCTAGCGTGGCGGGTTGGTTCATGCGCGCCTCGCTGCCAAGTCCCAGGACGTCCTGGAGCGGTATCAATACCGTATCGGCGACTGACGAGAGGAGGGCGCGAATCATCACCCAATGGATCTCAGCGCCGTCGGTGTTGAGATAGTGGCGCGCGTATTCCTTCTCACGCCGGACATCTTCCAGCGTCCGCGTGGAATCGCCTTTGCCCTGGCTCGACCACCAGCCGACGGTAGTATCGCAATCGTGAGTACCGGTGTAGGACACAAGTTCACGCGGATAATTGTGCGGGCGGAAACTGGGCCCTTGAGGATCGTTGCCGAAGGCGAATTGTAAAATTGCCATCCCGGGGAATTCGAACTCGGTGCGGATGGCCTCGACTTCCGGTGTAATCACGCCCAGATTCTCGGCCACCAGCGGCAACTCACCGAAACGCGAGCGAGCCACGCGGAAGAGCTTACTGCCCGGGCCCTTCACCCAACGCCCGTGCTCCGCTGTGTGCGCGGGAAAGGGGACCTCCCAGTAAGCTTCGAAGCCGCGGAAGTGGTCGAGGCGGACCAGATCGACCATAGCCAGCACCGCGCGGAAGCGATCCAGCCACCAATCGTAGCCGCGGGCTTCCAGTACATCCCACGCGTAAATCGGATTGCCCCAGAGTTGACCGGTGGCGCTGAAGTAATCCGGCGGCACACCCGCAACAGCCGTAGGATTGCCATGAGCATCGAGCTGGAAAAATTGCGGATTGGCCCACACATCGGCGCTGTCATGCGCGACATAAATCGGCAGATCGCCCATGATGCGGATCCCGCGCTCGCGGCAATAGCTACGCAGCCCGTTCCACTGCGAGAAGAACACGAACTGCATGAACTTCTGCGTCTCGATCACCTCGCGCAGTTGTTCACGCCAGCGGGCCATGGCACGTGAATCGCGGGCGCGAATGTCAGGTTCCCATGCGGTCCAGATTTGCGTTGGGTCGCGGAACTTGAGCGCCATGAACAGTGCGAAGTCGTCGAGCCATGCGCTGTGGGTCGCGCAGAAGGATTCGAATTGCTCGCGCTCTGCAGCCGTGGCTTGCCTGCGGAAGTTGCGCGCTGCAATTTCGAGGGCGGCAAGTTTCCACGGGATGACACGCGCGAAGTCGACTTCCTGATCGGGGAACGTAGGAACGTTGGGGAATTCTTCGCCGAGTTGCTCCAGGCTGATCAGCAACGGATTCCCGGCGATGGCGGAGAAGCATTGATAAGGCGAATCTCCGTAGCCGGTGGGTCCGAGAGGCAGGACCTGCCAAAGGGTCTGGCCGGAGGCGGCGAGGAAGTCGGCGAAGCGGCGGGCTTCGGGTCCCAGGTCACCGATACCGAATGGACCGGGTAGCGAGGTGGGGTGTAAAAGGATACCGCTGGATCGTGGGAAGCGCATTTTATCGCTTTTCGTCGGGCACGCGTTGTGCCAGAACCGCGGCTAGGAGCAGGAAAACTCCGCCGCAGACTACGGCCGCCATACGGTCGTTACCAAGCAGGTGATTCATCACCCATCCGAAGCCCACCGACGCAATGATCTCGGGCATCACGATGAAGAAGTTAAAGATACCCATGTACACTCCCACTTTGGATGGCGGAAGCGCTCCCGCCAGCATGGCATAAGGCATGGAAAGAATGCTGGCCCACGCAATTCCGACGCCGGTCATGGAGAGCAGTAGAAAATACCTGTCGTGAATCACGGCCACGGACAGAAGGCCCAAGGCGCCGGCCAGGAGGCACAATCCGTGGGTTCGGGCACGGCCCAGGCGGCGCGCGATCCGCTCCAGCACGAAGGAAAACGCGAAGCACACCGCGGAGTACATGCCGAAGCAGACTCCTCCCCATGAGACGCCTTCCGTGTAGAGCGGTGAGTGCGCATCGGTTGCGCCAAAAACGTGGTGCGCCACCGCAACCGGAAAATATAGCCACATGCAGAACAGCCCCAGCCAGGTGCAGATCTGCATCCAGCCGAGGCGGCGCATGGTGAGCGGCATCGCCGCAACGCTCGAAGAGGATTTCGCGTGCCCCGGCCATCGCTC
Source organism: Terriglobia bacterium (assembly GCA_963747535.1). Lineage (GTDB taxonomy): Bacteria > Acidobacteriota > Terriglobia > Bryobacterales > Bryobacteraceae > CAVVFX01. The sequence goes on along the minus strand of CAVVFX010000016.1, from coordinate 102,409 downwards.
CCGCTCCACGGGCGCGACTTTTGCGGAAGGCTTCCAGATCCTCCGGAGGATACTCGCGCGCAGTCGCGACGGTCCAGATAACCGCACCTAGAAAGACCATAGAGCCGATATAAAACGAAAGCTTCACGGTCAGTGGGATACTGTGCGCGGCGGCCGCGGAACTGGATACACCTGCATAGTTCACCAGCAGCCAGGGTAGCGCGGAAGCAATCACCGCGCCGAGTCCGATGAAGAGGCTTTGTACAGCGAAGCCTTGAGTCCGCTGCGATTCCGGCAGTACGTCCGCCACAAATGCGCGGAAAGGTTCCATGCTGATATTGATGGATGCGTCTAGGATCCAGAGCAACCCCGCGGCCATCCACAGCGCCGAGCAGTTGGGCATCAGGAACAGGGCCAGCGAACTAAGGACGGCGCCAAAGAGAAAGTAGGGACGGCGGCGGCCGAGCCGTCCCCAGGTGTGATCGCTCAAGTGGCCGATGATGGGCTGCACAATCAGCCCGGTGAGCGGCGCGGCCAGCCAAAGCATCGGGATCTGGTCGGGACTCGCACCCAGGTACTCGTAAATGGCGCTCATGTTGGCCATCTGGAGTCCCCAACCGAACTGGATCCCGAAGAATCCGAAGTTCATGTTCAGGATTTGGGAGGTCGTGAGTGCGGGCTTTTCCATGGTTAATACGGAAAGAACTGGGCCACGAATGAACACGAATGAACACAAATAAGGAATGTCATTTGGTGGTGTAGATCGCAGCGGATTTTGGGGGCATGCGGAGTTCCAGCTTGCCTTCGCGTGCGGTCGCCCTCGGCGCGGCGCCTAGCGCATCTTCGAGCGAAGTGCCATCCATGATGTTTGAACCGCTTAGTGGAATTTGCAGATCCGCGGGTTCGGCGGCCCGATTGAATACTACTACGATCGCGGATTGGGGTGTGGTTCTCGCAAAAGCGTACTGATCCGTTTCGGCTAGCAGTTCGACCATCGCGCCGCGGCGCAGGGGCTCTGACTTTGCGCGGATCTTTCCCAGGTGCTGAAGATGTTCGAGCAATGATTGCTGCTCGGGCGTTCGTCCCGCGGATTCGAAGGCGTTCTGCGGATCGCTCTTCCATCCACCCGGGAAATCGCGGCGGTTGTCGGGATCGTCGCCGCCCTTCATCGCGACCTCGTCGCCGTAGTAAATCATAGGAATTCCGCGTTCGGTGAAGAGAAACGTGAAGACGCTCTTGAGTTCGTCGACCGTCGCGCTGGGCAGGTTCATGAAGCGCGATATGTCGTGGAGATCGACGAACGTCACGAGTTGATTGGGATCGGGATACAGAGAATCGTGCGCGATGACTTTGCCGAGATCGGTGGCGGGTGCAGCGCCGGTGAAGAACTTGCGGATGGCGTAGTGCAGCGGGAAATCGAACAGGTTGCCGACTCCTGTATCCACACCGTCGAATTCCGTCCTGCCGCCCTGAAAAAACGACACGAGCCCCGGATCGGAGTCGAAGACTTCGCCTACCACGTTCACTTTCGGATAATGCCGGCGGATCGCAGCGGTCCAACGGCTCCAGAAGGTTCGCGGGACGTACGGCAAAGTATCTTCGCGAATACCGTCAAGGCCCGTGCGGCCGATCCACCAGAGCGTGTTTTGAATCAGGTATTGGGCGCATTCCGGATCGTTCTGGTTCAGGTCGGGAAGGATGTTGACAAACCAGCCTTCCAGTGTGCTCTTCCGCATCCCAGGAGTCGCATGCGGGTCTATGAGGGTCCAGGTGCGCCACGTCTCGTTGAGGTGATGCGACTCAGTTCCGTTGAACCAGGTTGGCGTCGGCGGATCCTTCACCCACGGATTGTACGGTCCCGTGTGATTCGCGACCTGGTCCTGAATGATCTTGATCCCTAGCGCATGGGCCTTGTCGACCAACTCGCGGAAAGTATCCAGCGTGCCAAAGTGCTCTTCGACGCCATAGAAGTCAACGGCGCCGTAGCCATGGTAGTCGGTGATGGCCTGATGATTGTAGGTTTCGCGCTGGTTCAGGTGGTTCGAGTTGTCGTAGATTGGGGTCATCCAGATCGCCGTGATGCCCAACTCTTTGAGATACGGAAGATGCCGGATGATCCCCGCGAAATCGCCGCCGTGATAATAGCGCGGCTTGGAGCGATCGTAGAGGCCCTGCGAGATGGCCGGATCGTCGTTCGACGGATCGCCATTAGCGAAGCGATCGGGCATGAGCAGGTAGATCACGTCATCGGTTGAGAAACCTTGAAAACGCCCTTGCGGCGGAAGCGCCTTCACGATGGAGAAGGGCGCGTCGACCGCGCCGGACGCTGTGATGATGTGGATGGGGTAGCTACCCGGAGCAGCCTTGGAAGGAACCCGGAGATCGAAGAAGAGATGGGTGCCGCTTTGACTGACCAGCATGCCGCCGGTGGGAAATTGCGAGCGGACGGCAGCTCCGGCGAGGTCCGAGCCGGTAATCAGCATCCGCAGCGTCAGCCCGGAAGGTTCGACGACCCAATCGGGAGGCTCCACTTTAGTGACTGCAGGCGAAGCCGGCCACGCGAGGCGGACGGAGACCCATAGCAGCAGCGCGATTCGGCTTATGGAAAGTCTATGTAACACAGACTTCAGTCTGTTCCTTTTCCAGCACCGGCTCAAGCCCCGTGTTGCAGATTTCTGGAAAAACAACTTCGCCACAAACTGGAACGGGCGCTCTGAAGACAACAAGGTGCCGGTGATCTGGCCGAAAATTGCCGGCGTTATTGTCTTAGGTTAGTACCTACTTGCAAAAGTTCGCGCAACCACTCCCTAACGGTCGTGGCTCGGTAGTTGTTGCTGAGCCGCGCGCGTAAGCAAGCGCAATCGTCGGGATAAACCGGCGTGTAGTCGGGGATGAAAGAGCCCCACAAGAAAGGAGTAGCGACCATCTTGACCTCAAGTCTTGCGCCGGGTACCGCGAGGTGCCGGGTGAAGCGTAGACAGAGGCATCGACGGGCGAGGAAATGAGCTTCGAAAAACGCAATCTGGACGCCGACCGTGTGCTTGCAACGGGAAGGCAACACTGCCGCATGACGATATACGCGAGTCCGGAGCAGGTCCAGCGTAGTCCGGGAGCCTTACGCACGTCGAGAAACTACACGCGCGAGAACCGAGAGACCTCGTCGGCATCCGGGGCTAATCCGCCATCGGAACGGCCCGGGAAGCCAAAAGCGCAATCCGGGCATGGACGCTGGCGAGGAGTCGAACGTCGGCATAGTACCTACGAACCACTGAACAAAGGCGATGGAGACATGGCCGGCGGAGGAGGGGGAGGGAAGGCCGGTGACCAAGGAGAACATCATGGAATCTAACACTGGCCTGACCCAGAGCGGGGAAAAGGTGTCCCAGGGATTACAGGGTGTGCGGGAAAGAGCACGAAAGAATAAGCAAGAACGGTTCACTGCACTGCTCCACCATATGACCTTGAACTTACTACGGGAGAGCTTTTACGCCCTGAAGCGAAAGGCAGCACCGGGGATAGACGGGGTGACATGGAAAGAGTATGCCATCGGGCTGGAGGACAGACTAAACGATCTACACAGCCAGGTGCACCGCGGAAGTTATCGACCACAGCCGTCCAGGAGACACTGGATCAAGAAAGCCAATGGCAAGCAACGGCCATTGGGGATCGCGGCTCTGGAGGACAAGATTGTCCAACAAGCCATGGTCACGGTTCTCAACGCAATCTATGAAGAGGACTTTCGAGGGTTTTCTTACGGTTTTCGGCCAGGGCGCAATCAACATATGGCGCTCGATGCACTGTACGTGGCGATCAAGCGGAAGAAGGTGAACTGGATTCTCGATCTGGATCTAAGAAGTTTCTTCGATAACATTTCGCACGAGAAACTGATCCAGTTAGTCGAGCAGCGAGTGGCCGACCCCAGAGTCCTGCGCATCCTCCGTAAATGGTTGGAAGCAGGAGTAATGGAGGACGGTGTCTGGTCGGAAACAGAGGTAGGGACGCCGCAAGGCTCAGTGGCATCGCCACTGCTGTCCAACGTGTACCTGCACTATGTTCTCGATCAATGGACCGATCAGTGGAGGAGGGCGGCCCGTGGCGACGTTACCATCGCGCGCTATGCGGACGACGGTGCGCCACGAGCGCAAAGGACCGAAAGGGTCCAATGTGTGTAACTGCTTGACTGATGAGGGGAGGCCCCTCGGAACCGGCTTGCAGGAGCAGGTTTCAAACCACCTCCGGCGGCTGTGGTCAAAAGCCATGGTCGTGAGCGCGGAAGGAAAAGGTCTGGGAAGAACCAGATCAGGTGACTAACAGAGAGAGGACCGCAAGGGAACCACTGATGAAGTGTCGAAAGCGTAGGGACGATGTCAAAACCGCGGAGAGTCGTTGACGCGGGACAAGCTTCGGCGGAACCTGTTTACGGACCGAAGCGGCATCCGGCATTGAGGTGGCCTGAGTCTGTTGGATGGCGGTTGAGTGGAACGTGGGAACCTGCGGCTCTGATGTAAACGGAGAAGCTCAAGTGGAAGAACCATGAGAGTGAGAGTACGGATGCGGAGCCGAGGGGCGGAACAACCCGTAGTAGCGATGAAGTCCCTGAAAGGGGATGGAGCCAAGGGGTTGTGTTGATGGAGCCGAATTCAATGAGCCAACCAGAAATGGGAGGAGCCGATGAGTGAAGCAAAGCCGTTTGTGATTTCGAAGTGGGAGGTCTGGGAGGCGTATAAGCGAGTAAAGGCGAATAAAGGAGCGGCAGGGGTCGACGAACAGTCGATTGAAGATTTTGAAAGGAACCTGAAAGGGAACTTGTACAAGATCTGGAATCGGATGTCGTCGGGCAGTTATCTTCCACCGCCGGTGCGCACGGTGAAAATACCGAAAGCAAACGGTGGGGAGAGGAAACTGGGCATCCCGACCGTATCGGATCGGATTGCGCAGCAAGTGGTGAAGTCAAGGCTGGAGCCGATGGTGGACCCATTGTTCCATCCGGATTCCTACGGGTATCGACCGGGGAAGTCGGCGCTGGATGCAGTGGGACAGGCGCGGCAGCGATGCTGGCGTCATGACTGGATTTTAGATCTGGACATCAAGGGCTTCTTCGACAACATCCCGCAAGATCTGCTGATACGAGCGGTGAAGAAACATGCCAAGGAAAAGTGGATGGTGCTCTACATCGAGCGCTGGCTGAAAGCTCCAGTGCAAGAGGAGGACGGTCGACTGGTCCCGCGTGAGAAAGGCACGCCGCAAGGCGGCGTGATCAGTCCCTTGTTAGCGAATCTGTTTCTGCACTATGCTTTTGATCGGTGGATGTCAGTGAAGTATCCGCAAAATCCGTTTGAGCGGTTCGCTGACGATGCCATCGTGCATTGCAGGACGGAGGAGGAAGCTCAGGAAATCCGGGCGGCCATAGCCGCGCGTTTGAAGGAGTGCGGATTGGAACTTCATCCGGAAAAGACGAAGATCGTCTATTGCAAGGATGATGATCGACGAAGGAGATACGAACATGAGAAATTTGATTTTCTGGGGTACACATTTCGTCCCCGGAGATCGAAAAATCGGTTCGGCAAGTACTTCATCAATTTCAGTCCGGCTGTTTCTGACAAAGCAGTGAAGGAGATTCGGGTGGAGATTCGAAGCTGGAACCTGCATTTACGCAGCGACAAGTCGATCGAAGATCTGTCTCGGATGTTTAACCCGGTGATTCGAGGCTGGCTTCAGTATTACGGGCGGTTCTACCGCTCGGCGCTTTACCCGCCAATGCGTCAACTGGATCGATCATTGGCCCGATGGGCTTATCGGAAGTACAAAAAGCTGCGCGGACATCTGCGCAGGGCGACGCATTGGGTCGCGCGTATCTCGAGACGCGATCCGAAGTTGTGGGCGCACTGGCAGATGGGCGTGCGGCGAGGCTCCATGGCGGGAGCCGTATGAGCTGAGAGGTTCAAGTACGGTTCTGAGAGAGCCTCGGGGTGAGATTCCCCGGGGCTACTCACCCCATCCTTGGCTTCGAACGCCAAGACGAGGCAGAGCGCTACCTTCGCGATTTGAAGGAGCATCTGCGCGAGTATGGACTGGAGCTGAATGAAGAAAAGACACGGCTGATCCGATTCGGGCGGTTTGCCAAGATCAACCGGGCTGAACGTGAAGAGAGAAAACCGGAGTCGTTCACCTTCCTGGGGTTCCAACATATCTGCGGGAGCAACAGGCTGGGCAGATTCGAGATAAAGCGCATTACGGACGGCAAACGAAGACGGAGGAAACTGCAAGAACTCAAGCAGGAACTGCGTCGGAGAATGCACGCGCCGATCGCGCAAGTCGGCGAATGGCTGCAGAGCGTTCTGCGCGGTTACTATCAATACCACGCGGTGCCTGGGAACTTGCCAACGCTGACCCGATTTCGGTACCAGGTGGCGCGCCTATGGTACAAAACCCTGTGCCATCGTAGCCAACGGCGACCCACATGGGGCAAGCTGAGTCCCATCTTCGACCACTGGCTGCCCATTCCGCACGTTGTACATGCTTATCCGGACGAACGTTTCGACGCCAGACGCAACGCGTCACATCCAAGGTAAGAACCGTATGCGTTATGTGGTCCCCAAAATTATGTGGCGTCCAGCGGTTAAGTCGATTGGCTTGAACATCACGCATTCAGCGAACGCCACATAACTAAAACTCGATACTGATCGGGCATCCCCATTTCAAAGGAGGTCCGACTGTGTTCGAGACTTTATTCGAGTATCCTGCCATCGTCACTCGGCATCGCGAGGGTCCGTTTGCGGAAGCCCGGGAGCGGTACCTGAATCATTGCGTTAGCCAAGGCCTGGCTCGCGCGACTTTACAACGTCACGCTCAAGAGCTCTTAGTCATTGCCGAGCGAATCGACATCAACATCGGTTCGGCTATTAGCCCTTCCGCCATCGTGGCGGCCGCCGATCGTTGGGCTACTGAGCAGCACCAAAGGCGACGTACACAAGACTTGCAGTGGTCGCGAGAGCTCTTCATTCGAACGGCGACGACATGGCTTCACTTCTTGCGACGTTTGGAAGAGCCCCAACCCAAGATCCTACCCTTTGCGGACCGTCTTGCCGACTTTGCCGCTTATCGACGAGATGAACGCGGCTTGTCTCCGGTCACCATCCGCAATCAGGGCTGGCATTTGGAGAAGTTCTTGGGATGGATGGAGGATCAGAGCCGTTCCTTCGTCAATGTTTCTCTTGAAGATGTGGACGCTTTTCTGGCCAGCCATGGAAAGCAGGGTTGGGGGCGCGTGTCAGTGGCCAGCAGCGCCAAAGCCTTGCGCGCGTTCTTTCGATACGCAGGTGTGCGCGGTTGGTGTGCGCCCAGCATCGCCGCCGGCATTGATGGTCCGCGTTTGTTTCGGCACGAAGGACTCCCGGTCGGCCCACCCTGGCCGGACGTGCGGCGATTGATCGCCAGCACTGAAGGCGATTCGGCACGCGATATCCGCGACCGAGCCATCCTGATGCTCTTGGCGACCTATGGTTTTCGCAGTGGTGAAGTGTCAGGCTTGTGCCTCGAGAATCTGAACTGGGAAAGCGAGATGATTTCGATCACGCGTACCAAACCCCGGCGAGTTCAGGAATATCCCCTATGCAGAGAGACCGGCGAGGCTATCCTGCGATACCTGCAAAAGGTGCGTCCTCGTTGCGCGCGCCGGGAGGTTTTCCTCACCCTTAAGGCGCCGTATCGCCGGCTCTCACAAGGCGGTCTATACCATCTGGTCAGCACTCGCCTGGGTGCGTTGGGAATCCACGTTCCGCGCCGCGGGCCGCACTCGCTCCGGCATGCCTGCGCTGGCCATCTGTTGGGAGAGGGGTTTTCGCTGAAGGAAATAGGTGATCACCTCGGGCACCGCAGCGCCTATGCAACCCGCATCTACGCCAAGGTGGATTTAGCTGGTTTGCGCGAGGTTGCGGCTTTTGACTTAGGAGGGCTGCGATGAAACTGGCCACTCTAACCACTTTGTACGTTGACTACAAACAGTCCATGGGCATGCGGTTCCACACCGAAGCCCGCACCTTGCGGTCGTTTTGTCGAACTATGGGCGACATCAGCGTGGCAGAAGTCTCCGCTGATTCTGTGCACGCCTATATCGCGGGGACAGGCCCCATCACGCGCTTCTGGCATCGTAAACACGAAGTGCTCTGCGGCTTCTACCGTTTCGCCATGGCACGGGGATTCGCCGTTATGTCGCCCCTTCCCAAAATCGTTCCCCAACCACCGCAGTTTGTTCCCTACATCTTCTCGCATGCGGAACTTCAGCGATTGCTCGACGCCTCCGTCTGTTGTCAGAGTTCACGCAGTAAGCTCCAGCCTTACACCTGCCGCATGCTCGTCTTGCTGCTGTACGGAGCGGGACTGCGCATTAGTGAAGCGCTTTCCCTGACTCTTGCCGATGTGGATCTGCCCGAGGGCATTCTCACCATTCGGGAAAGTAAATTCTACAAGTCACGGCTGGTGCCTATGGGTTCTGCTCTTACCGGCGCCTTGGGGGACTACGTGGCTCAACGTTCCAAGGATCACCCCACACAGTTGCGTCTGGAGTCGGCGCTGTTCCTCACCCGCACTGCGACTCCGACGAAACGTAACACCGCAGAGAACATCTTCAGCCGGCTGCGAATCCGCGCCGACGTTTTGCGCTCCGATGGATGCCGTTATCAGCCGCGCCTGCACGACCTCAGGCACGCCTTCGCAGTGCATCGTCTCATTTCCTGGTATCGCCAGGGAGCAGACGTGCAACGCCTGCTCCCACAACTAGCGACTTACCTCGGCCACATTCACATCGCGACTACCCAGCGTTACCTCACCATGACTCCTGAATTACTGCAGGAGGCCAGCCGGCGTTTTGAGCACTACGCCCAGGAGGGACAGCGTGAATAATCTAACATTGCTGGGACCTTGGGTGCGGAGATTTCTGCTCGAACATCTGGTGGCCGAGCGCAATCTGGCGCGCAATACACAACGTAGTTACCGCGATACCCTGGTGCTGCTGATTTCCTTTATCTCTGGCAAACTGACCCGAGCCGTCGACCGACTGACCGTGGTCGACATATCGACGGATCTGGTGCGTCTTTTTCTGACGGACTTGGAACAGTCGCGGAAGTGTACAATCAGCACTCGCAACCAGCGCTTGGCTGCGGTGCATGCTCTCGCTCGTTTCGTGGGAGAACACAGTCCGGAACACATCGACTGGTGTGGTCAGATCCGTTCAATCCCATTTAAGAAAACCAACAAGGCAATCGTCCCCTATTTGGATAAACCGCAGATGGATGCTCTGATCGCTTCCCCCGACCGGCAAACTGCCCAAGGCCGCCGCGATCACGCTTTGCTGCTATTTCTCTACAACTCCGGCACTCGTGCCCAGGAAGCCGCACAGTTGCTCGTGAGCGAACTGGACTTGGCTGGTTGTTCCGTGAAAATCCGGGGTAAGGGTGGAAAAGAGCGGCAATGTCCTTTGTGGCCGAGTACGGTTAATGAACTCAAAGTTCTCATTACCAGCCGCTCTCCGGCCGCATGTGTCTTTCTCAATCGCTGCGGTCATCCGATAACAAGATTCGGCATCCACACGCTGGTCGAGCGATATGTCAGCAAAGCTCAGGTCCAAATGCCCTCACTGGCGGAAAAACGGGTCAGTCCCCACACGATCCGGCACGCTTCGGCATACTACACCACCTTTCAGAGTTCGTTCATTCTAAAGACAATTCCGCCTGATCGGGCGCGGCCAACGGCAGTTTACGGCCAGAGTGAACCGCCTGAACCCGTGCCTGCACTGCCGGCAATTCCAGGCTCGCTCGAAGGATCACCCATGGTGCACAGTCTACAACCTGCGTAGCCGGGAGTACCTTCTCGCGGATAAGCCGCTTGATAACGGTGTTGCTCACTTTGAGTTCTCGCGCCGCCTCCTCCCGTGTTACCCAGCCTTCCTGTTTCTGGAACGGTTCGATTTTATGATACCCGCGCAAACCAGCGACTCGCGATGCATTCCAGGTCTTGTCCTGCCCAGTTTTGTATCCAAGACGGTTCAGGATGGCCGCGATCGTCTTATCTGGACATACTTTCGCTAACTCACTTACTAAGTCGATAACGGTTCGCGCCGCACTGCGCCTATGTTTGCCCGTTGGTGTGCGCTCTACAAATTGTTCGGTATGAACGCCTCCTGCCCAATGCAGGATCAACCGATGATTAGACGATTCTGGCTTACTGTCAACGACAATCTCATTCAGCACTGTTCGTAGGATTCGCTTCTTCAACGACAGTGATGCGTTTGGGTGGTTCCACACCGCCTTTACATTGTCACCCAGTTTCATCAACTCCGCTTTCTGCTGATCGTTGATCGGGGCAGGTCTTTCCCCCATAGCCGTAATCCGTACCTCGAGTTCAGCCACCTGCTGTAGCGCACGATTCCAGCGGGCTTCTAATTCACCGGCTACCAGACGATTTTCCGGATCAACGGCATCGAACTGCCGGCGTGCTCGGCTGGCTTCATAGCGCGCTCGCTCCAAAGCCAGTTCCAAGGCCTTCCTTTTTTCATCATCCTCCGCTTGCACGCCTTCGCTAATTTTGACCGCGGCCTCGATCCCTACCGGCTGAATCGCATCCAGAACGCTGTGAGCCACCACCCGATCCACACGAAGACTCCCAATGGTCATGCAGGTGCCCGGACCGCGACTCCCTCGATCCCCTCGACAAACGTAGCGCGGCACGCGGCCATCGGTGCCGCCATAGGCCACCATCAGCTTTCGTCCACAACGACCGCATCGCAGCAACCCGGATAATAGTGCCGGACCCAGCTTAGCGGCACCGCTTCCCTCACCATCGCTCCATGCCACATTCGCCTCCAGACGACGTTGATTCTCTAAATACTCCTCCCAACTGATGTACCCCGAATGATGCTCCGCAAGCAATACCTTCCACTCCTTCTGCGGCTTTCGATAACGGGAGTGTTGACGCGCTCGTCCATCTTCGATCACCGTTCGAGGAGCTGTTTTCCCATAGGCAAAGGCTCCTGCGTAGCAGGGATTTTTCAACATCTGACGGATTCTTCCACTGCTTGGCAACGCCCAAGTTACCTCGTTGCCTGCCGTGCCTGGCTTTGCGTGTGGCACCAGGATTTGCTCTTCACGAAACCAGATCGTCGCTTGCCGGGCACTTCCCAGTTGCTGAAATTTCTGGAACACATTCGCAATCGCCTGTTGGACCTGGCGATCCGGCGTTTTCTCGATGCGGCCTTCTTCGGTCCGGACAAATCCAACTGGTACTTCCCACAGTGCAAAACCGCGTTTGACCTTTTGCTCAAAGGCTTCGCGCGCGCGTTGTCGTAGCAGGCCCAGTTCAAACTCCGCCATGGAACCTTTTAGACCCAGCAACAAGCGATCATTCAGCGATCGTGGATCATAGATGCCATCACTATCGACCAGCAAGGTCTCGGCGAGTGCGCACAAGTCGACCAGATGATGCCAGTCTCGATTGTTGCGCGCCAGGCGCGATGCCTCTAAAGCGAACACTGCCCCTGCCAGTCCCTGGCAGACTGACGCCAATAGACGACCGAAACCTGGTCGCTCTTGCGCGCCACTACCGGATCTCCCCAAGTCATCATCGATCACAATGACTTTGGCAAACCCCAGTTGCCTGGCCCGCTCCGCCAGTGCGTACTGCCGTTCCTTACCTTCCAAATGATTGCGTACCTGATGTGGGGTCGATTGCCGGACATATATATAGGCTCCACGCTCCAGGTGATGTGCGCTAATCTTGTCGCTCATCTGGCTGCCTCCCTTCGTCTTTGTTCAGAACGCTTGCCAGTAGCTCCTTCCAAAGAGTCCGGCAGCGTTCCCGCACCGCCTCCGGCAGCTTCATCCAAATCTCCTCGTCTTCGAAGCGAAGCTCCCGCTGTTGGGTGCTCGGCTTTTGGCTGCTGCGCATCATCCTGCCCTCCTCTTGCGGATTGTCCACAACTGGTCGGGCTTGGTGTGGTCTGAGATTGACTATCGATGAGCCGCCGCAAATCGACGAGGGCACTCAGCTTGATCCGGGGCTCGGGTTCCAGCGGCAGTTGTTCACAGATCTCCGGGCTCAACATCCATTCGGCTATCGCGAGCTGCGAACCATCCGGCAATCGCACAATCAATACCGCAGCAGTATCTGGCCGAAGATAGCGAACGAGTTCGACCTCAACTCCATGCTGCGGATGATAGCGATAGCAGATTTTTGCGGAACAAGAATCATGAGCATTACGAAAACGTCTTGCGCCACACCACAGCCACACACCTGCTCCGCGCCGGCGTGGACATCAATACGATTCGCGCCTGGCTCGGGCATGTCTCTCTCGACACTACCAACATCTACGCAGAGATGGATCTGGAGATGAAAGCCAAGGCTCTGGCCAAGTGTGAAGTTGTCGAGGCCGATAAACCAGCGCGCCGCTGGCGGGATGATCCGGCCCTGATGACGTTTTTGCGCGCGCTTTAGCCGTGAAGTTATGTGGCGTTCAGTGCGATCGCGTCTATGAATCACCGGGGGTTGTCCGCTGGACGCCACATAATTTTGGGGACCACATAACGCACATTATGTGGCGCGCCACATAATATGCGGTAGTTCCCGCAAGTACGGGTCTGTACGGGGGGTGGCCGGTAACGGCCATCCCTACCGTGACGGTTCCGTACGCCAATTTTTGCAAGTTGGAACTAGGTCACTAATAGGGAATTCTGTCGATTCATAGACTCGACGCTGAATTCAGCGCTCAGTCACTTTGTGAGCAGTAACCTAAACGCGTCTGCTGGCTTCCTTTACCGACTCCCGGCCATCGGCGGTTTGACTGGGAAGCTCGATCTCCACGAGCAAACCTGGATTGGCATTCGAAGCGCGCAGAATTCCATCATGCAATTCGACGGCGCGCCGCGCGATCGCGAGACCTAGGCCCACCCCGCCGCCCGTGCGGCTGCGGTCGGGATCCACACGGTAGAATGGATCGAAAATCCGGCTCAACGACTCGGGCGGCACACCCGGACCACGGTCGCGTACGCGCACCAGAGCGGTCGCGGCACGACCCAGAAGTTCAATGTCGACGGCCGCCCCCGGCGGTGAATAGCGAATCGCGTTCCGAATGATATTTTCGATGGCCCGGCGGAGCAGCTCGTGATCGCCGTTTACCGTAATTTGCGACGTACTTTCGCAGCGCAATTCGCACGAGCGTGCCTGAGCTTCGATCGCGCAATCGTCGACGATGGTTTCGAGCAACTCTTCGAGCCGAACCGATTCGTGCGCCAGCTTTTCACGGTCGCCCTCTGCTCGCGTGACTTGCAGGAGTTGACCGACAAGGTCGTTCAGCCGGTCGGCTTCTTTCTGGATGCGGTTGAGGGAACCCTCGATGTCGTCGCTATTGCGCGCCAGTTCTACTACCACGCCGAGGCGCGCGAGAGGCGAACGAATCTCGTGCGAAATGTCCAGGAGCAGACGCCGTTCGGCGTCCAGTAAAGTCTGAATGCGCCCGGCCATGCGATCAAAGGTTCGGGATAGCTGGCCGAGTTCGTCCCGGCGCTTTGAGTTGGTGCGGGCGGTCAGGTCGCCCTGGCCGAAACGCTCCAGAGTCTTTTGTAGTTTGCGCAGAGGCGAGGTCAGATTCAGGGCCAGTAAGTAGCACAGCAGAGTTACAACTCCCAGCCAATACGCCGCCTGCGGCGAAAAAAACCAGGACCCGAAGCGCGAAGCCGGAAGGAGAAGAATGAAATAGTACTTACCGTCGTTCGACCGGTGCGGGATCACCCCGTTTCCAGCTCGGAAAATGCTCAGGGGAAAGTGGGCTCGTTTGAGGCTCGCGGAGTAGTCCTTGCCGGTGAGCAGATCGCGTCCCCGTGCATCCGTGAGAACCGCCGACATGTCGGAGCCGGTATGAAAACGCCGTTCGTAATCAATCAAGGCGGTTGCCCCACCGGACTCCCAGGCTGTCTGAGCCGCCCGCTGCTGAAGGTACATCAGGCGTCCGAAGGGCGATTGCCAGGGATTCAGTTCGAGGGCCGAGATGATCACGGCTCCGAAAAAGGCAATCACCGCGGTCGCCAGAAACCACAGCAGGATCTTGGCAAAAAGGCTCCTCAAGCGGCTGTCTCCTCGTCATAAGTACTACAGAACTGGTAACCGACGCCGCGCACGGTCTTGATCAGCGGTTTGCCGTCTTGTTCCAGTTTCTTGCGCAGATGGCTGATGTGCATGTCGATGGAGCGATCGAAGGGAGTCGCTTTGCGGTTGTACATCTGCTCCATGAGCGCATCGCGGGAGAGAACGCGTCCGGCGGTGCGCATTAGCATTTCCAGGATGTCGAATTCGAAGGTGGTGAGTTCGACGGGTTCGCCCCGGCACCACGCCGAACGGGAGCCAGGATCAATGGCGATCCCGTTGACTTCCAGTCGAGCGTCAGGCACATCGCGGGGCTCCATGCGGCGGAGGATCGCGCGGATGCGGGCCGCCAGTTCGCGAGAGTTGAAAGGCTTCGATAAGTAATCGTCGGCGCCCAGTTCGAGGCCGATGATGCGATCGGTGTCCTCGCCGCGGGCGGTGAGCATCAGGACCGGAACCTTGCTTTGCTGGCGCAGACGGCGCAGGATTTCGAACCCGTCCATGCCGGGCAGCATGACATCGAGTACCACCAGGCGAAAGTCCCCGCCGAGAGCCGCTTCGAGGCCTCGCCGACCGTCATTTTCACACGCGACAATATAGCCCTCCCGGGTCAGGAACTCCTTGAGCAGCGCGCAGAGTTCCGCGTCATCATCGATGATGAGTATCCGCACGGCTAGAATGTAGCATGCCGGGGTGTTCGTCACCGTAAAGGATTGTAATTGTCATGCAAGTGTCTACGCTAGGTTACTCGGAGTTGCTTGTAAAGGACTTCACAATTGACCCACGGGCCGCTACCTCTGGAAGCGTTGCGGCGGTTAAGCTTAAATACGCCGACCCATTCGTTCCATGACACCTACTTCGCTTGATTCGCCGCGTGAGCCCGGCACGGTTTCTGGCCGGTCCACCCGAGTTTGGCTTTCGAAAGGCCGCGTCGAAGTTGCGGCTTGGGCGCTTGCTGCCGTCTTCGTGGTTTACCGGCTTGCCACATTTGTTCCGCAACCGCTCGATGGACCCCATACTCTCAGGCCCATCCTGAATGCATGGTTTGACGCATTTCTAAGGCTCCATGAACGTCCCGAAGCAGCTTACGACAACTGGCGGACGGCCTGCCTATTCGCCCTGCTGATTGCACCCTTGCTCGCGGCATTGAGTTTTGTTCGTGAGCACGGGACGCTCAGGCTGCCGGATCGCGCGGCCAGGATAGTATGTTCCCGAGGGCTTTTCTTCGCCGTCATCGCCGTAACTTTATTGTTTTGCCGCTATCCCACACTAGTCGACTACCAGTTAAACCCGGACGAGGGCGAATTTCTTTCCGCCGCGCATAAGCTTTTCTACGAGGGTAACTTTTTTGATTCCGTCGATTGCGGCTCAAGCGGGCCGCTGAATATCTATCCGCTGATGCTGCCGGCCGTCTTCGGATTTTCGCCCGATTATGCCTCCAGCCGCATCCTGGTGCTCCTGATTGCGTTCTGCGTGATTTACCTTTTCTATCGAACCGTTCGACTGCTGGCCCCTGACTCCGTCGCCCGCATTGCCATTTTGCCGTTCGCCTGCGCTCTCGCGGTTTTTGAGAATCCCAATCTGGTGCACTACAGCTCCGAACAGATACCGGTGTTGCTCATCTCGCTGGCTCTCTATCTGGCGGTTCGCATAATGCGTGATCACGCGCCCCACCGCGTTCCCCTGTTCCTCTTAGGGTTTCTCGTGTCCGCTGCATTCTTCTCCAAAATGCAGTCAGTACCGATTCTTGTATCGATCGGCTCGGTCGCGGTGATTTATACATATTCAGCCGGCAAGCGCGCATTCCGACAATCCGCTCTGCTGTTCGTCGCGGGCATGCTGCCCCTCCAGATACTAAATGCGGTGATGTGTCTTGTCGCCGGCGTGTGGACAGACTTCTGGACGAGTTACATTACCTCGAACCACCGCTACGTCGATCAGGGAGGCAGCTTCATTACAGAGTTGCCGAAACTGGTTACTTATTTCGTCGAAACTCCTGAGGTCGGATATTTTCTTTTCACGTTCCTGGCGCTCTG
The DNA here is from genome assembly GCA_963747535.1 of Terriglobia bacterium. Classification (GTDB taxonomy): domain Bacteria; phylum Acidobacteriota; class Terriglobia; order Bryobacterales; family Bryobacteraceae; genus CAVVFX01. The sequence goes on along the minus strand of CAVVFX010000016.1, from coordinate 86,264 downwards.
TGCCAGCTACGCGGTGCAGCAGTTGCGCAGCGACCGGACCGGGGAACGCAATGGTCTTTTGCAAATGACGGTTGTGAGTACCGTGGTTATTGGCGCGCTCATGGCAACACTGCTGCACGCAGATGTTTCCGCGATCGTCGTTTACATCCTTTTGGTCGTGACATTTGTGGGTTTGATGTCCTTTCTGTTGTTCTACGAGAAGGGGTCTTTCGGGACTGACCCGGTGCGTTGGTTCGGACTGCTTTCGATTATTGCGACCAGTGCGGCTGTCTTCAGCATCTATAAGCCGCACCGTGCGTTCCCCCATTACCTGTTTTTCTTATTCCTGCCCGTGACCGCTGCCATGGCTTGGATGCTGATCCGGCAGACCCGGGAATCAGCAGTACCCAACGCAGCCGCTGATCCGCCCCGCTTTGGGCGTCTCGCGTTCCCGTTGCTGTTTGCCGCTTTGGCGCTGACGTACGCGACTGTCCTGTGGGGCACGCGCGACTCGCACGTGTTTCGGACCGCGGTGGCGACCATCAGGCAGCCCGAAGGCGACTTCATCCGCTCGCTGACCAGTCCTGAGGGGCAGATTTTCGTTTGGGGTTGGACTGCGGATCCCTATCTCGGGTCGGGGCACGTGACGGCTACCCGCGACCTGAACCTGTTTTATCAATTCCTGGCGCCGGAGGAGATCACTTCGTACTACCGCCGCCGCCTCCTGAATGACCTCGGCCACAATCCGCCGGAACTCATTGTTGACGCCATCGGAAGCGCCTCCTGGGCCTTCGAGGACCAAGGGACTTACGGCTTGGACCAGGTACCGGAAATCGCCCGCTTCGTGCATGACTTCTATCGTCAGGTCGCCGACGTCTACGGGGAGCGGTTTTTCCTGCGCGCGGACTTGGCGGCTCGAGCCGCGTCCATGAAACTGCCGAAGATGTGCGCGCCGACTGCGGTAAGGTGTGCCGCAAGCCCCCGACGGCTTTATCCCGCAGGGATGACGACGCCGGTAATGGAGAATCTGTCTCCAGTCGATGTACCGGAGCATGCGCTGCTGGAGGTTCAGTTCACGCCATTCGGACGGCAAACCGATAATGCCACCATCCTGAATAATGAGGCTGTGCCTCGCAGCTTCCGTGGTTTTCGCTTCCAGAACATGGGCGGCGATCTTTATCGGCTTCTGCTTGGCTTGGGCGACCGGTGGGCGTTTTCCAAGCCGATCCTGCTTGCGGAGGGCAAGCCGGTGTGGTTGAGCATCGAGTTCGCCGGCACCGAGATTCGCATCCAGGCGAATGGCGCGCTGGTAGACACGATGCACCTTCCTGTGGCAATGGCCGGCGCGCCCGGCCCGATCACGATCGGATCGTGGATCAACGGCGCATGCCGCTTTAGCGGAACGATTCAGTTCTTTCAAATCGTCGATTTGGGAAAAGCGCAACGACCTACAGGGTGACCTGATTCGGTTGCTGCGCAGCCGGACAGACCACACAAAACGATGGTCTGTCATACGGGAAAATGGCAGGCCCGGACGCTTTATGCTGTAGGAATGCCCGAGTTGCCGGATATCGTCGCTTACATCGAGGCACTCGAGCCGCGCATCGTGGGACAGCGTCTCGATCGAATTCGGCTTGGCAGTCCATTCCTGTTACGCACGATAGATCCTCCGGCCGCGGAGACGGAGGGCCGCACGGTGCGCGAACTGCGTCGTGCCGGAAAACGTATCGCAATCGGGGTGGAAGGCGACCTGTGGGTGGTGCTCCACCTGATGATCGCGGGCCGGCTTCACTGGCGCGCCCGAGACATCGACGGGCCCGCCAAACTGGCGGGCCGCCATACCCTGGCTGCCTTCGACTTTCCGTCCGGCTCACTCACGCTCACCGAGGCTGGGACCAAGCGTCGTGCCGCGCTTCATATCGTGCGAAGCGATGAAGGCTTGCGTTCGCTGGATGCCGGTGGGATCGATGTCTTCAGCGTGGATGAGCGCTCTTTCGAATCGGTGCTCACGACAGAGAACCACACGCTGAAGCGTGCTCTCACCGATCCGCGATTGATCAGCGGCGTCGGTAACGCGTACTCGGACGAGATTCTGCATGCTGCACAACTTTCTCCCATTGCGCAGACGCAGAAACTCAAGCCGGAGGAGTGGGCCCGGCTCTTCGCCGCCACGCGCGCCACGCTGGAGCAGTGGATCGAGAAACTGCGAGCCGAGGCGCGAATCGCGTTTCCCGAGAAGGTCACAGCTTTTCGCGAGGGCATGGCAGTGCATGGCCGGTACGGCGAGCCGTGTCCCAGATGCGGCGAAAAAGTGCTGCGGATTCGCTACGCGGACAAGGAGACGAACTACTGCGCGCGGTGTCAGACGGGCGGAAAGGTGCTGGCCGACCGCAGCCTGTCAAGATTGTTGGGGTCGGACTGGCCACGCACCCTGGAAGAGTTGGAGATACTGCACCGGCGTTCGTAACACAAAAGGCAAAGACTGAGGAAGTCTCGCGCCTACCTTTTCTCCGTGATCTCCACCGGTTGCTCGACGCGAAACGGAATACTGGTGAAGGGGTTGATGCCGGCGGGATGTCGAGTCACCATGACGTCTCCATCGCCGGTCGAGAAGGTGCCCTGCTTGCGCCACGGCTGGGTGACGATGTGTACCCGCTGACCGTCCGAAGTATAAACTTCGTCGAGTTGGAGGGTCAGCTCCGCCATCCCGTCCACGCGGCCGGCGTGGCTGGAAGTGACTACTTCGCCGCGCACTCGCGCACCCCGCTCGGCGATTACGAAGCCATCGACAACCAGAGGCCGATCTAACGTTCCATTAAAGATGTCACCTCGTACGTTGCGATCCGACGAAAGCGCCTCTATGATGCGCACCGAGATTAATGTCCCCGGCCGGAGTGTCACGTGATTCGGCTCGGGCTGAGGCGCCGGTTGGGGACTGGTTTGAGGAGTTGCGGCCACCTCTTTTGGTTCGGGAAGAGGAGCAGGAACTGGTGCGGGCGGAAGAACCGTGGAGTGCTCCAACGGGACCACCGCAGGAGGCTCGGGCGGAATTCTTGTGCGCGCAACAATTGTGGGTCCTGGCGTGGACTCGGCAGGGGTACGCTCCGGCTTACCAATATGGACGGGCAGGCTGAGCGCGGACGGTTTCTCCGGCGCAGGCTCGCGAATTTCCGGTGAGGCCGGGCGAAGCGGCGCGGAATTCAAAGGCCCCACGTGTGCTGCCGGTGGAATGGGTGGTGCGACCACTGTGGGTGGGCTGGATCGGGCTTGCGCACTCTGTACCGGGTGGTCGTTATAACGCACCACCAGGCCTCCTCCAATTGCCGCTGCCCCCATTAGTAGAACGACATAGACCGGCTTCATCCAACGCACCTCTACATTCGCCGTAGACGCTACCAACTGTACGCCCGTTTCTCGCGTCACATGAAGTTATGTTAGTCGAGCGTCCGGTTCTGGCGGCTATTGTACTGCTTCAGAGATTAAAATTCATCCATTCCGCGTTTGTGATGTTTGTGGGCCACCTTTGACCTGAAGTTTCGATAGTGTTACTTTGAAGGCGATGTCGTTACTGGTGATATCGATAGTCGTTATATTGGCCATAGTGTTCCGTTTCCTGCTACCGCCATACCCCGTCCGCATGATTGGCGCCGCATCCCAAAAGTGGGGAAAGCTCGAAACTGCGATTCTTTGCGCCATTTCACTAGCCGGTGCGGCGCTCGCGATATTCGTCTCCAGGCATTAGTTTCCCCCGGCGCATCTTTCGAACAGCCTGGCTTTCCGGTAAAATCGGTAAGGTAGGCTATAACTGCTTTGAACTTCCCAGACAAACTTCAGATCGGCCCTTTGACCATTGCCCCGGCGACAGTCCTGGCTCCTATGGCCGGCGTTACCGACACGGTATTTCGCCGCTTCATCCGCGATCTGGGCGGCTGTGGCCTGATCATGACGGAGTTCACCAGTTCCCACGGCGTGAGCGCGTCGCTCCGGGCCAGGAAGCCCACCCGAACCCTCGAGCGCTATCTCGCGTTTGAACCTGAGGAGCATCCTATTTCTGCTCAGCTCTTTGGCGCCGACCCCGCGGTCATGGCCGAAGCTGCGCGCGTCTGCGAAGGTCTGGGGTTCGATATTCTCGACATCAACTTCGGCTGCCCGGTGAACAAGGTGGTCAAGTGTAACGGAGGGTCAGGACTGCTGCGCGACCTTCCGCTGGTCGAACGGATTCTGCAATCGGTGCGTGCTGCGATCAAGATTCCCTTCACGCTGAAGTTCCGCGCCGGATGGTGCGACAAGGAATTGGTTACCGTGCGCATGGCCAAGCTTGCCGAGGACTGCGGCCTTCAGGCGATCGCCTTGCATCCCCGCACGCGCGAGCAGGGCTATAGCGGCCAAGCCGACTGGACCCGCATTGCCGAGATCAAAGCAGCGGTCAAAATTCCGGTAATCGGCAACGGTGATATAGTGACTCCGGAAGACGCCATGCGTATGATTCGGGAGACCGGATGCGATGCCGTCATGATCGGCCGCGCAGCGTCGTCGAATCCGTGGATCTTCCGGCAGATCGAACAGTATCTGGCAACGGGATGTTATGACCAGCCTACACACCAGGATCGTTACCAGATGATGCGAACTTATTACCGCATGCTGCTGGACGCGCAGGAATCGGATTGCACGGGTAAGATGAAACAGTTCGCCACTTACTTCACCCACGGCGTAGAGAACGGCTCCAGGTTACGGGCGACAATCTATCACGCGGGCCAGGCGGAACAGATCCTCGATCTGGTGGACGCATTCTTCTGCGGAGCAACTGCACTTGCCTGAAACGCCCACGCCTAAGAGCGTCAAAATCATTACGGACGGCTCGTGCCTGGGGAATCCCGGGCGCGGCGGCTGGGCTGCCATTCTACGCTATGGCGAGCACAAGAAAGAAGTCTACGGGTGCGCGCAGCTTACCACCAACAACCGCATGGAACTCACCGCTGCAATCGAAGCGTTGCGTAGCTTGCGGCACCATTGCGACGTGGAACTGGTGACCGATTCCGAGTATCTGAAGAACGGCATCACCAAGTGGATTCAAAACTGGCGGCGCCGGGGATGGAAGACCACCGAAGGGAAGCCGGTGGTCAATCGCGATCTCTGGGAAGACCTGGACGCGCTGGTGGAGAATCACTCCATCAAGTGGTCCTGGACCAAAGGCCACGCGTCTCACGCCGACAATAATCGCGCCGACGAACTGGCGACCGAAGCAGCGCGGAACCAATCGACTTCTAAGTAACGAGTGTTACTGCAGCACGAAATTCACCTGAATTTCCGTCACCACCTCGACCGGTTGGTTATTCAGCAAGGTTGGATGATAAACCCACCGGCGCACGGCCTCGATGGCTGCGGCAGTCAACATGGGATGTCCGCTCAGGACCCGGAGATCCCGGATGTGGCCGTCGGCGGAGATCTGAGCGGCCAGCCTGACAGTCCCCGAAATGCGCGCCTGTTTAGCCAGTGCCGGATAAGCCGGCTTTGGGCCAAACACCAATTTCGCGGCCTGAACGCCTTTGCCAACTCTGATGGTTGCGGGCGCAGACGCAACTGGAAGGGCTGAGTGCGTAGGCTCCGGAGGAGGGATTATCAGCGGCCGGGTCGCCACACCCGGCAGGTTTGGAATGCCGGCCGAATCCCCGTTGCCTCCGCCTTCTCCGATCGCATACACCGGTGCGCCGGGTAAGTCGGGACCGGTCGCCACGGTCGCAGGAATGCGCGACGGAGCCTGGAATGGCTTGTAAGAGCGGCCTGGCTGAGCTAGTAACGGGGCACTCGAAGCCGTATTCCGCGAGGGTATCTGGCGCACGGGTTCCCGGGCCCCCGGGGTTCGCGGCAGAATGAGACTCACAGGTATCCTGGTTTCCAAATCAGCGACGTGCAGCATCGGCAGCGTTAAGGCTGCCGCCACCAGGATCGACTGCAATGTCATGGAAGCCGCAAAACTCCAAGGCTTGGTTCGTCGGGCTCCGTCAGCCAAACTAATTTGCTCGAACATCATTCCACCTCCGCCCAAGTAGACACCGGCTCAGCAGGGTTTGTTTCATACTGGTTGGCATGTCGGAAAACAATGCAAAGAAACTGCGCAGCCAGGAGTGGTGGGGCAGCAATCAGGATTACTACAACTTCGCGCGACGTGCGTGGATGCGGTCCGAAGGCTTCGCGCCCGACGCCTTTCGCGGCAAACCGGTCATCGGGATCTGTAATTCGTGGAGCGAGTTGAACAACTGCAATGCGCATCTGCGCACGGTCGCCGAAGCCGTCAAACGCGGCGTCTGGACGGCCGGAGGTTTTCCGCTCGAGTTTCCCACCATCTCGCTCGGCGAGCTGGTGATCAAGCCGACTGCCATGCTGTATCGCAACCTTATGGCGATGGACGTGGAAGAGATGATCCGCGCCAATCCGCTCGACGGCGTGGTGCTCCTGTGCGGCTGCGACAAGACTACTCCGGCGCAATTGATGGGCGCGGCGAGTGCGGATCTTCCCGCCATCGTCGTTCCCGGCGGACCCATGCTCGCGGGCCAGTGGAAGGATCGCCGGCTCGGCTCGGGGACCGACGGCCGCAAATTATTTGATCTTTTCCGCACCGGTAAGTTGAGCGAAGAACAGTGGTGCGAGATTGAAGGCGGCATGTCGCGCAGCGCGGGACATTGCACCGTCATGGGAACAGCATCGACGATGACCAGTCTGGCCGAAGCGCTGGGCATGACGCTTACCGGCAGCGCCAACATTCCCGCGCCCGATTCGCGCCGCCTCACCAGCGCCGAGATGAGCGGCCGCCGCATCGTCGACATGGTGCGCGAGGATCTGCGGCCTTCACGCGTGATGACGCGGGAGGCATTTGAGAACGCCATTACAGTCGATATGGCGATCGGCGGATCGACCAATGCGGTGGTGCATCTCATCGCCATTGCGGGACGCCTAGGCATCAAGCTGGACCTCGACGAGTTTGACGTCATCTCGCGGCGTACGCCGTACATCGCCAACATCAAGCCGTCGGGCGAGTTTCTGATGGAGGATTTGTTCTACGCCGGAGGTGTTCCGGCGGTCATGAAAGAGCTCCTTCACCTGCTGCACCAGGACTCGATCACGGTCACGGGCAAGAGCATTGGCGAGAACGTCAAAGACGCCGAGTGCTGCCGGCCTGAAGTGATCCGCACGGCCGCTAATCCGCTGCATCCGGAAGGGGGCACAGTGGTGCTGCGCGGCAATCTTGCACCCGACGGCGCGGTGTTCAAACAGACGGCCGCGTCACCGCACCTGTTGAAGCATCGTGGTCCGGCGTATGTATTCGAGGACATCGAGCAGATGCGGGCGGAGATCGATCGCGAGGATCTGCCGGTAACCAAAGACACCGTACTGGTGATGAAGAACTGCGGCCCTAAAGGCGCGCCGGGATTTCCGGAGTGGGGGCAGATTCCGATGCCGAAGGTGCTGCTGAACCAGGGCATCAACGACATGGTGCGGATCAGCGACGCGCGCATGAGCGGCACAAGTTTCGGCACGGTGGTGCTGCACACCGCGCCGGAGTCGGCGATTGGAGGACCGCTCGCGGTGGTGCGCACGGGGGACGAGATTTCGCTCGATGTCGCGAACCGGCGCATCGAGTTGTGTATCAGCGCGGAGGAATTAGAGACGCGCCTCGCCAGCTTCCAAGCACCCGCGCCGAAATACAATCGCGGATACGGGCGCATGTTCCTGGAACATGTGACGCAGGCGAATGAAGGCTGCGACTTCGATTTTCTGCGGCCCGTTTGAGAATGGCTAGCTGAAAAGAGCAGGGACGAGGGCGCAAAATTCGGCAGAACATCGGTTTGCATCCGGGAAGGAGCAGGCCAAAGGCCTACTCCGTATAGCGGCAAGCCGCAATGACGGCTGCTCCGCAGCCGGGCAGACCACAAAAAACGATGGTCTGCCGTACGGCGGGCCAAGGGCCTAGCGCCAGGCCTTTGGCCTGCGAATCGTGCAATTTTGCAACTACCCCGTTTAGTGCGCATAAGTCACCCAGATCGGGCTGGACCAAGCTAGTTGGCCTGCGGCCTGTTCCACCCGGACATAGTAGTAACTCTCTCCGGGCTGCAGGTTGTTATCGCGATATTCGAACACCGCGGACGCGCCTTCCGGCCTCACCGTATGCACGAACGTGTTGTTCTTGATCACCTCAATGCGCGCAATCGGTCCCGTGCCCTGGACGCGTACTTTGAGCACCGGCGTCTCGGCGCTCTTGAAGATATCGCCCATTAAGTGGTCGCCGATGCGCACGTCCACGATGATGTTGTCGGTCGCGGCATAGGCGTGGCGGGCGCGCATAGCGTCCAGGAGGTCCACGCGCGTGCGCGGCTGGTCGCCTTCCACGAGCAGACAGGCGTACGAATCGTGGGTTGCGATGTGATCGGAACTGGCCTCCACTCCCAGCTTCAGCCCCTTAGCCCACGCGTTCCAGACAAAGCCCGCCGGACGCCAGTTCTCGCCGTGATGGTAGTAGCGGCGTTCCGGCGTGTCGGCCCGTGGGGCGTTCTCATATTCGTAGGACGAGTTTAAGCCCTGATAGATCTCTACCAGGGGCTCCAGTTGCGGATCGTTGTCGCGCCAGTCGGTGCCCTGGTCGGACGCGGTGCTGTGCGATGCCGTGAGCCCCTTGCGCTCGCGCAGGTACGGATAGAGAAGTGGTCCGCTGTCGATCATGCCGGTCTGCTCGCCCGGCTGGATGGGCAGCTCGCGGTTGCCGCGCTCGGCAAAGAAGGTGTTGCGGTGACCGTTGGGATAGTTGATGCTGCGCTCGGTGCCGAACAGCGGCCAGAAACGGCCGGGCACCAGGAATAAATCTTCGGACTTTTCAGTGCGCCACCAGTTGTATTCGGTATTGCCGTACTGGTGGTCGGTTACCTCCATGTAGTCGAACTGGCCGGCGGTGAAAGCGTAACGATAGAAATCGAGCAGCGAGCCGTCGCCGATCCCGTCGGGCGAGATATCCGTATGCCGGTGTAGATCGCCGCGCAGAATACGGTACTGCTTCCCGCCGGCCTGGTAGCGATAGGCGCGAATGGCGGCGACGTTGGCCGGCTCGTTGGGATGCACGGGCACGGCCTGGGCCTGCTCAAGGGGCTCTCGAAACGCGGTCAACCGTACCGGCTCGGCGGCGCGCGCAGGCTGCAGGCGGGTGTAGCCCACCTCCGTGGTGAAGGGCGCGTTGTGGGCCCAGGTGCGTCCATCGGACGACCACGCGAACCAGAGCCGCCCTGCGGCATCCACCGCGCCGGCGGTCCGGACGTCATTGCGCCCGCCGGTTTCCGCGAGCTTGACAGCTGGCATCCAATGCTCGCCTTCGAGCGCTGTCGCCAGTACCTCCCACGTACCTCCGGCGCCCCAGTTGTTTTGCACGCGCGTGCGAAAACTGGTGAGCGAGCGGCCCACAGCCCAGATCCGGCCGGCCGGATCCACCTGCAGATGGGCCATCTGGAAATAATCGCGGTATTGCGCCGGGAGCGCCGTCATGATGTCGGCGGTGGGTTGCATGAGGCGTCCTCCATCGAGGACGGCGATGCGGACGCCGCGCGTATGATACAGACCATTGCCGCCCCTCGGGCTGAAATGCTGGCTGTTCCAATCCTTGCCCCAATTTACTTCGGCCGTGTCCCACGCGATCCAGACGCGCCCGCTGTGATCGCAGGCCAGCGAAACGTTGGCATCGTAGCCGGGCGAGCGGGTGACCTGACGGCGCTCCTCGAGCTCGCCACGGCTGTTCAAACGCCGCAGGAAAATGTCGAAGTTGCCATTCTCGTAGCCGTCCCAGGCGATCCAGATGTTGCCGCTGGAATCGGCGGCTGCGGCCGGGACCCAGTTGTCGGCCGATCCCGTACTCACCATAGTTTCAGCCGACCACGCCGAGCCGTCCCACGTCTTCGCCAGGATCCCGGACCTGCCTCCACGGAAGCCTTGCCAGACCAGGTGCAGTCTGCCGGCGGCATCGGCCACCAGAGCGTGATAAAGATTCGGTCCCGCATCGCCGGTGATTTTCCGGGTTTCAGACCACTGCCCGGACGCCAGGAAACGCGCATAAATTCCCCACACGCCGTCACCTTTCGCCGACCACACCGCCCACAGGCGGTGCTGCCCGTCTTCCGCGAGTGCGGTGCGGAAGTTATCGGTGAGATCTCCGCTGATCCGCTCCGGCGGCGTCCAGCCGGAGGCTCCGCGGTGGGCTACCCAGACGCTATCGGCCCGGTCGGCGTAGGAGATCCAGGAGGCCCAGAGTTCGCCGCGCGAATCGGACGTGAGCGCCGGGTAATCGTTGTCACCGGGCTGCGTGGTCAGCACGACAGTGGGCGGCAGACGCTCGACCGAGACCTCGCCGTCCAGAAATTGCAGCGGGTGTCCGAGCGCAAGCTGGTCAAGCGCGAAGCCGAAATTGCCAGATGCCGTCCGGACCGAGACGCGTGCCTCCGGCGGCGCCTGCAGAACGGCGACAATCCCATTGGGAATCAGTTCCCACGGTTTGGTGTGCACCGGATCGTAGCCGCGCGGCGAAGTTGAATCCATGTAGTTGGTCGCCCGGGAGGTAATGGTCCAGCCGCTGTTCCCGACGATCGCGTCGTTGTGCTCGAAGAAAACGCCCGTCAACCGCACAACCGAGCCGCGGCTAAGGGTGATCCCGCCATCCCAGGTTTTGGGATGAATGCGCTGCTCGCCGAACATGATGCGCAGCGTGACGGCATCTTCGTGGCGCGCGTCGGCGATGGGAGTGGGGGTGAGTTGGGCAGTCCGCAGGTATAGCGGCAGCGCGATCAGGGCGAGACCAGCAGCGATGATGGCAATGAATGATGGTTTCGACATGGCAATCAAAAACGTATCACAGTGTCCTTGTGTGACAGGCTTCAGTCTGTCCAGGCTGCTTCGCAGCCGACCCTGAGGGTGCCCCGGATCACGAAAGACGATGGTCTGCCCTACGGCAGGCCAAAGGCCCATAGGTGCTAACTTAACGATGAAGGGCTGGTCAGAACGACCTGCTCGGAGCAACTTAACCATCATCGGCAGTCGCCTATTGTGGACCAAACTCAAGTGGCAGGCTTCAGTCTGTCCGGCTGTGCGAACTTAGAAACACCACGCCGCGCGACGGGAACTCTAATCGTAGTGCTCCCGTTCCGTCCAGCTTCGACTTTTTCTTTTGCGCCACGGGAAACCCATCGCGATTCACAGGCCGGTCAGGCTCAAAGTAGTCGTAACGCACCAACTTCTTCCCTGACCATCCGGGAATCCGCACCGTGACCGTGCGCGGCTCGCCGGCATCGTTCACCACCATCACGCTCACGTCATTGGCGTCGCCGGCTGCGAGAGTGCGCAATCCGGCGGGGAAACCCGATTCCTTCACCGCGGCCACGCGTGAACCCTTTGGAAACAGCCGCGACATCAACGACCAGGTGTAGAACCACGGCCGGATCGCCTCATCTTCCGGATGCCCCATCGCGGTCCCCTGGGTATTCCAGAAGCCCCAGATCTTCAGGGTCAGATCGGCTGGAATCGCCGGATGGAGGCGGCCATTCACCACGTGCATGGCATCGTCCAGGTCCCATGCCGACGCTCCCATCCATCCCGCCCTCGCCACTTGCGCGACGAAATCCGCCATCAGGACGCCATAGTCGTAGCCCTTCACCCGCGGCTGCTGATCGCCATTCACGCGTCCCTCAATGATCCCCGCCTCTCCCATATAAAGGCCCTTTGCGGTCGCCTGCGGATCGGTTGCGAGCAGCATCTCGCGCTTGGTTCGCAGCAGTTTCTCGATATCGCCGTCCAACAACTCCTGGTCCTTGACGTACCAATGCATCTCCCAGAATCCGATCTGTTCGCGCAACTCCTGCGCGCAACGGTCGAGCCACTCCCAATTCCCCGAGTTATCCGGACCCGCGATGGGCAGCCCCCGCAAGCCCCGCGCGTCGAATTCCCGGCGCAGCAACCGCATCCCCGCGGCCCAGCCCGCGTAGTCCACCTTCCCTGCGGGCCACATCCAGTTGCCATTCGGCTCGTTGAAGAAGTTGTAATACCGGATGACGGTATACTTTTTTTGCGCCGTCAGATACTTGACGAAATCCGCAATGATTCTCGCCCATCGCGGATCCTGCGGCCCCGCGATGTTCCCGGGCGGGTTCCACTCCCCCAACATCACATCTATGCCTCGTGACTGCGCATAGTCGAGAATGGCGAACAACGGCCCGAGCTGTTCCTGCACCTTGGCTTCGCCAAGATCCCACACGTACTGTGGCTGGGCCCCTTCGTCGAACCCGAGACAGTACTTGTCCGCGGTCCACATGACGCGGAAGAAGGCGGGCTTCATGAAATCGAGGCGGGACAGCGTCAATTTCCAGGCAGGCTCCGACGGTGGATAGTCGTACGGGTCCCACTGCACCCCGAGACCCATAAAAGGGTCGACCAGCGTGGCCTTCAGATCAACCGTAACGGTGGGCGCCCCGTCTGCCGCCAACGTTGCACCGGCGAGAGTGATGTATGCGATTAGCGCGCGCAGGAAGCAAATGCTCATCGAGAGAATGGTAATCCATGCGGGTTCGACCGGCTGCACCGCATCCAACTTAATTCCAATCCGGGCTTCAAGAGACGACAGCCCGGTTCCAGGGTCTTTTTCCGCTGCGCGCGCCTCCTGGGGCGGCGGTTCCCGCCGCGATCGACACAATATGAAACTCACAATTCCACGTTATCAATTGGGACGCGGAATTCGTGCTGTCAGGACGGGCATAAGGGGCGAATTTGCGAGGCAATGAGTAGAAAATAAGGGCAATCAGGAGGGTGTGTAAACTGCTTTAGGAGTTGTGACCGGCCTGGTATCCAGCCGGAAGAACAGACTAAAGTCTGTCACACGAGTGGCCGGCGGAAATAGCGCTTCTTTTTTTGTAAAGGGCGATTATGCAGCGTCGAAGAGTAGGGTTACATGGCATCTTTGGCTATGAATGCGTCGATCTCGTCTTCAGTGGCAAAGGCGCGGTTCTTATCGTTGGCTTCTACTATGCGATCCAGGATGGAGAGTTGGCGGCCGAGCAGGTCGGGTGAAAAAACGAACCCGTCGTCGGCGGGGTTCCAGGGGATGTAGTTGGTTTTATTGTACTTATAGAGGACGACGGCGATGCGGAACTGAATGGCGGTTTCCTTTTTGCGCTTCGCCTGGAGCTCGCCCAGGGTTTTGAGGGTCGATTGGATCAGGCGGAGGAAGCGCTGGTCGTAGATGCTGTAGGTGTGCATGAATTTGCGCTCGGGGTCGCCGGATTCGAGGGATCTTTCGATGGAATCGACTTCGAGGGCGGGGATACGCCGGCGACGCCACTCGGTATGGGCGAGGTGGAGGACGAGGTCCTCCTCGATGGGTCCTTTGGGCTGGTGATGGCGGTTATAGCGATAGAGAAGTTTGTCGAATTCTTCCTGGGATTCTCCGGGGAGAAGAAAGGATTTGGTGGAGAAGAGCCCGTGTTTGAGGGCGTTTTGGGAGGAGCGCTGTTTGCCTTCGTCGGTGCGCGGTCCGGTGGATTGGTTGTCTGATTCGGTCATGTTAGGCCTCTTGGGGGTCTGGGTTCGAGGAGGCGCGGGTCGCCTCGCCTGATTTAAGAGTTGCAGATGGGATTGGCGTTTTTTGGTGGTGATTTTTGTAAGTGACTGAGGGATGGGGAGATATTATACCGAAGGGTGTGCGACCGTAAACTGGTAAACTCCGCGGCTCAGCGCCTCCGAGGTACTCAACGGCACCATGCCTCATTGGACTGCCCTATGCAGGGCTTTCCGACAGTGGAAGTTCTGAACTCACCGCGGAGCATCTGACTGGGGCGGCCCAGTCTGGTGGGGAAGGAAACAGCGGCTTCGGCGGGTAATTTTGATGGATCCAGACGCGGTACCTAAGTCTTTTGTTTCCAGCAAACCACCAGTTTGTTTCTTAGGAGACGCCGAGTCGCGGAGGAAGACGCGGAGGACGAAGGAGCTCTGGTTGCGCCAGCTGGGGACTCGCGCGTAATGGATATGGCGACGACCGGCAGCTAAATCGGGCTAATGAAGCTAGCCTTGGCTCAGATTGGCCGTTCATGTGACCGGCCTCCTCTGCTGGAGTTCTTACGGGTAAACCTGCCGGGGTCGTGAGCGAGCAGAGTGAGCAGCAGCGCTGATTTGCTTGCACGGCGCCCCGCAGTAGAGCTTAGGGTCTGTAGCTGCCCGCCTCTACCTTCGCTTGCCCGAGCACCACGAGCGTCTCAAGAATCGCCGCAACGTCCAGCGCCCGGGACGCTTTGAAATTACGGGCCAGGGCTGTGGGAGTGACCGCGGACGGCATTTGCTCGAGGTAGGCGCGGACGGCACGGACTCGCTCGGGAAGCGATGGCGGCCAGGGAGCTCGCGTGGCGCGAGCCGGTTGGACTTCCTCTTCCTCCACATCGATAGCGAGACCGGCCTGGGTGCTCGCGGCCTTTTGAAATTCGGGGCGGAGCCACCGAATCTTTCCTGCGCGCTCTTCGGCGGCACGGGCTGCGTTGAGCTCGACAATCCGGAACAGAATTTCCTCTGTTGGAAGGTCCGCCGGCCAGCCGTAGGCTTCGGCTACGGCGCGGTCGAGGTCGTCGTGAATACCGCGGAGCACGGAGACAAGGCCTTGATCGTGGATCATCTGGCTTGTCGGGTTGAGTGGCTGTCCGGCGCGGAGTTCGACTAATACGTTGTACATCTCGGTCATCGTCAGATTTGGGTGCGCTTCCTGGCGGCGCTTGCGATGGGCGTCGAGTTGTTCGCCGAGGAAGCGGATGCGTTCGCGCTGGGGTTCGGTGGGGTCGGGGAAAGGGAAGGGCTCGAAGCAGCGAGACTTGTTATAGCGTGGATCGTTCCCGAAACCGAGTCGCCCGCCTGCTGCGAGCGCCCACGTAACGTGGATCCGGCTGGAGAGGACTCCGAGCACATACGCGTCGCTGGATGCGATGTTGACGAGCATGTTGTCCGGAAGGATGGAGGCATCGAGGAATACGAAGAACCGGTGCTTGGATGTTTCCACGGTCGCGATGAAGCGACGCAGGCCAGTCAGGGCCGGCCGGAAGTTCGATCGAGCTTCGCCGTGGATCCACCATTTCTCGCGATAGGACGCGCGATGATTCTGATCGCGCGCAGGCTTGACGTGGTCGAAGACAAATTGGTAGACCTCGGGAAACCGTTCGCGCGTCTCCCCGGCGGTGAGGCCGAACAGGTCGATTACCATGACATCGCGCGGGTGCGAAGTGAGATCGCGGCCGTTGCGATATCGGCGGATGTGCCGGTCAAGGCCGGGAACGCGGCCCAAGCCGAGTTCACGAGCTTTCTCCGGGGTGACGATGAAGCCAGGGCCGTGGAGCGACACCCCGCGACAGCTCAGTCCCTTGTTCGCGACAAGTGGAGCGGCAGCGGCCGTATTTGGCCCGATGGTGAGGTCGGGATGTATAAATCCGCGGCGCTCGGTGAAGAGTACCTTCGCCGCTCCCTCGCCGTCTCCGGGCTCTTCGGACTCGACGCGGAGCAGCAGGCCCTCGCTCGTTCCGGCTTCCGCGACGGTCATGGCAATCCGCACGGCGGCTCCGTCGTAGGAGTCCACCCAGGGGTGGTCGGGGATGGCAAAGGTCAGCGAGGCCGGTGTGGACGGGTCTGTCAAATGGGGTGTGATCACGCGGCGCTGAAACGTCTGGCGCAGGCTGTTGGTGGTGATGAAGCCGAAACGGCGGGTCTTTCCGGAGCGCACTCGCTCGGCTGCGCGGTGCCACCAGTACATGACGTAGTCGGCGGTTTCGGGCACCTCCGAGTATACTGAGCGCAGCGCCTCGGCATAGCCGTCGCCGAGTTCGCCGCGCATTCTCCAGTTGCCGAGGAAGGGAGGGTTCCCGACGATGAAATCGGCGGACGGCCATTCGGCGCGCCTGGCATTGGCGTAAGTCAGGACGGTGCGGCGCGCGGTTTCGTCAGGGACATCTTCGCCGGTAACCGGGTGCTTCTTTTTAGTAATTCCGTCCCAGACGGTCAGGGGATTTCCAGCCTCGTCTAGGGCTGGGACGGCTGCATCGTAGGCGAGCAGTGCATCGCGATGTTCGATGTTGTGGAAGCGCTTTATGACTGGTTCGGGGGGAGTGGAGGACGCGCCCCAGGTACGGAAATACCATTGCAGGTAGCCGATCCAAAGCACCAGATCGGTGATCGCGGCGGCACGCGGGTTCAGCTCAATTCCTTTCAGCTGATGGGGGTCTACCGTGAGCCCGGTTTCGTGCAGTGCCTGCTGGCTTTCGCCGAGACCTTCGAGCGCATCGTTCACCTCGGCCTCCAGGCGTTTGAGGTGTTCCAGGGTGACATACAGGAAATTACCGGAGCCGCATGCCGGATCGAGAACTTCGAGCGAGCAGAGCTGACGGCGGAAGGCGATCAGGACCGCGATGGCGTCCCTCGTTTTGCCTGCGCGCTCCAGCGTGAGGGCAGCGGCCTCCACGTCGTGCCAGTCCCGCCGAAGCGGCTCAACTACGGTCGGAATGACGAGCCGTTCGACGTAGGCGCGGGGTGTGTAGTGCGCGCCGAGCGCATGCCGCTCGCGCTCGTCGAGAGCCCGTTCGAGCAGAGTACCGAAGATGGCGGGCTCGACGTCCTTCCACTCGGCTGCGGCAGCGAGCAAAAGGAGATTGTACTGCTTTCGGTTGAGCGGGAGTGCTTCAACAGTTTCGAAGAGTCCGCCATTGAAGCGAAGCACATGTTCGCGCAGGATCGGGGAGAATCCGCCGGCATTCATGGTCTGCCAGAGGGACTCGACCATGGGCTTGAAGTTCTGGAGGTCGTCTTTGAGGCTACCGAGGAGCGCCGAGAAGCTGTTGGGCGGCAGAAGGTGAATGTCTTCGGCGAAGAACGTGAAGATGCAGCGCATCAGGAAAGATGCGACGGCTTCGGCCGGATGGTCCTTTTCGAGGTCGCGGGCGAGATTTGCCAACTGCCAGGCAACGTCGCGAGTCACGCGGGCAGATATCCGGCTGGGGTCGAGGTCGAGGGGATGACGCCAGATCGTGCGCAGCCGGGTGCGTAACAACTCGTTGTTTCCCAGTTCGTCGAGGCGGATTCGATGGGTCAGGGAGTCGGGGAAGGGGACGTAGGCCTTGCCGGTGCCCGAGAAATCGGCGAACAACTCAAGGGAGTAGCCCACGTCGGCTACGATAAGGAACGGCGGCCATCCCTCGGCGGGCGGGCAGAGCTTTGGCATATTGCTCGGCCTGATTCCGCGCTCGGAGCATGGCCTCATCCCAGCCAGTCGTGCCTCGGACGCCAACACCCCGGCGGCGGGGAGCCTCGAACAACAGAGACGGCTCGGCGGCTTCGCTGCCCTGTTTGGCTTCCAGCACGAAGCAACCTTTCTTGTATAGATCGATAAAACCCGTACTGGAGGAGCCGTTGGGATAGCGGAAAGTTACCGGACGCTCGAACACGTATTGGTCTTGCCGGGCATTGCCGACGGCGGGGTCGGGACGGGGAACCTCCAGGTAATCGCAAAGCTCGGAGAGAAACAACTGGTAGTTGGCTCGTTCGGAGGCAGCTGAGCTTTGCCATCGCTGGATGAATGGGTTATCTGACGTCAAGGTCAAGGGGTCCTGTCACATGCAAGCTTAACCGACGAGCCCGGACACAGATGCAAACGTGGCACCAAGATCGCGGCATTCGGACAGCACAAGACGATGGTAGGCTGCTCTGCAGCCGCTCGGCTTTGGCCATTTGAATTTCAACTTCTCGCGAAGCAGCGGGCACGTGTAATGGGGAAAGCACGTTTCTCCGGCTTCGTCTCGAATGGTCGAGCGAAAGGCAAAGCCGCAGAAAGACTCGCAACCCAGGCAGCTTCGCACACCAAAGTCAGTCGCTGGAGCGACAAAAGCGACCAGGGGGTCGCTTGCAGACGTGGGCGTCCGCCCCACAAAAGACCAAAGCCGAGAGGCTGCTCTGCAGCCGGCAGACCACAAAAAGCGATGGTCTGCCCCACGGGGGCCGGTCACGGGCAGTTTCAGACTCCTTTGGGGCGCGCCGTCGCAGCGGACTCGACTGTCCGCCCTCTTCCCTGGCGCATCGTGGTCCACTTGACGATTGCCACGCCGAGGAAGATGATCGCCATGCCCGTCGCTTCCCGCCACCCGAACGGCTCGCGATAGAAGAGCCAGCCCAGCGCGACAGCGACTACGCAGTTGATGTACGGATAGACGGAGGTGATCGCCACGGGTAGATTCTCCAGGGCGTACATGTACGAGCTGTAGCCCACGATTCCGCCGAAGATAGCGAGATAGATGACGGCCAGCACGGCGCGCGTCTGCCAGATGATGGGGTGGTGATAGGGCGTGAGAAGAGCGATCGGAAAATAAAGCAGCCCGACGGACAACTGCTGCACTGCGCCTGTAACCGCCGGATGCGCGTCGATGTTGGCGCGGCGCTGCAGAATGGAGCCGAAAGTCCAGGACACAACGCCCGCTTGCAGGATCAGGAAGCCAATCAGCGCGGCATGCTCGACGTGCTCGCCCTGAATCCCGGTGGTCAGGAGAAGCGCGGTGCCGCCGAAGCCGACCAGCATGCCCACGATGGTCGGGCCATGGAGCCCTTCACCTCCAGGCAGCAGAGCCTCGACGCCGACCAGCCAGAATGGCGATGTGGTGATGAACAGGCTGGCGAGACCGCTGGGGATGATGGTTTCGGCGTAGGCGAGGCTGCCATTGCCCGCGCCGAGGATCAGGAGTCCGCAGCCGATCGCAGTCCAGAGTCCTCTGCCTCGGGGAAATCTTGCTCCGCGGGCGAGGGCGATTCCCGTGAGAATCGCCCCGGAAATGGTGTAGCGGATCGCCACCAGCCAGGCCGGAGACAGCGACTCGAGCGACATCCGGATGGTGAGATAGGTGGTGCCCCAGAAGAAGCAGACCGACGCGAGTGCAGCATAGGCTAACCAACGATTGCCTCTCAAAGGTTCACCGTGGGAGGCTGTGGCAGAAGTCTCTCGGGCGCGCGAGAGCAGGCGAAAACGCCTACTCCGTATAGCGGCAAGCCGCAATGACGGCTGCTCCGCAGCCGACCCAGAGGGTGCCCCGGACCACAAAAAACAATGGTCTGCCTACGGCAGGCCAAAGGCCTACTCCACAAAATTCGCCGCAGGTCGCGAGTCAGGATATGTTCGCGCATTCTTTGGTCGTCCACCTGCGTGTTTTGCGTTGCCAGGTCCAGAGGAGCGTGGTGCCGATGAGGACCAGTCCGATGCACAAGCCGGCCCAGACGCCGCGGGCGCCCCAGCCGTAGTCGAAGCACAGAACCCAGCCCGCGGGGATGCCGATGAACCAGTAAGCGACGAGGTTCACGATAGCCGCGGTATGCGAATCACCCATGCCGCGCAGCGCCCCCGTTGCAACGACCTGGGCGCCGTCGAACAACTGGAAGGCGGCCACAATGGCCAGCAAGCCGGTGCTGGCGGCAATCACCTCGCGGTCCGGCGTGAAGATGCGCGCAATCAGCGTGGGGGCGGCGAGCAGCACCATGGCCGCGATTCCCATGAATACCAGCGCCAGGCGTACCGCCAGCCAGCCTTGCTGCCGGGCACCCGCGAGATCCCCGCGTCCCAGCGCCTGACCGACGCGTACGGCCGCTGCGGAACTGATTCCCAGGGGGATCATATAAGTGAAGCTGGCCGCGGAAAGAGCGATCTGATGCGCCGCGAGCGACCGTGCATCGAGCTTCGCCACTATGGCGGTAGCGAAGGCGAACACGCCGATTTCGAACGCGATCTGACCGGCCGCCGGAAAGCCGATCCGCAGCAGGCGCCACATGCGCTCGAACTCGGGCCTCCGGGAGACCCGCCATAAGCCGCTGCCGTGGCGGCGATCGTGGCGCAGAACGAAGACGAACATCGCCGCGCCCATGTAGATCCGCGCAATGACGGTCGAGAGGGCGGAACCTTGCGTTCCCATGGCGGGGAACCCGAGTTTCCCATAAATCAGAAGCCAGTTGCCGGCAAAGTTGATGACGTTGGCGCTGATCAGGACAAAGGGAACCGGCCGCACATCGTCCACCGCCTGGAGATAGCGGCGGAATCCCGAATACAGCAGCAGCGGAAGCATACTCCACAGCAACACGCGCATGTAAGGTTCGGCCACCGCTGCCACTCCGGCGTTGATCCCGAAGCGGTGCAGGAGGTAAAGCGACAGCTCGACGAGACCCATCAGCACCGGCGCCAGCGGCAGCGTCAGGTAGATCATGTTCCAGAGCGATTTGTTGCAATCCTCCAGGTTGCCCGCTCCAAACGATTGAGCGACCAATGTGTCCATGCCCATGAGGAGGCCGATGCCGAAGATCCCCGCGACGGAGAAGATCACGCCCGCCAGGCTGGCGCCCCCGATAGCTTCGGCGCTGTTAGCCAGATGGCCGACCATCATGGTGTCGACAATCCCCATCGACAGCCAAGCGAGTTCGGCGAGAATTAGTGGAAGTGCGAGGCGGAGCATGGTCCCCGGAACGCCGGCAGTCTTGGTTCACCGCGGGAGTCCCTGCATCTATTAGAGCGTATCGCGGAATGGGGTCTTCTCAAGACACCCCGTTCGTCGCTCGCATTCCGGTGAAATTCACCGCGTGCCGTGCCCGATAATCAGATACTCCCGCACCGACGCGCGCGCCGACGCGACCTTGTCGTGCGTGCCGAAGTGATACCGGTGATCGCGTTCCCGCACATCGACGGTACGTTTGTAGCGCTTCATGATCCCGACGATTACCGGCAGATCGGGATACCCGTTGGAAGAATAAGACAACACCAGCGTGCTCTCGCGGAACCGTTTGAGCATCCGGTCAAACGCGTCAGCCGCGGTGCGCCGGTAGGAGAACGGAGTGTAACGTTTGGCAATCTTCTTCACGCGGCTCGTCTCGACGATCTCCGTCCCTTCGTCTTTCCAATACGAGGCCAGGCCTTCCAGAAAGTGATAGCGTTTGACGTAGCAGTTGTCGTCGGCGCGCGGGACATAGGGCGGGTCCATGTAGACCAGGTCCACATCCGTGGGCGCGTCGAAGACATCGCCCTTTTGCGCGCGGTTCCTGGCTGCGTTATCGAAAATCACCGCATTATAAGCCGCCGCCGATTCCAGAAAGTGCTGCGCCAGGGAGAGCGTCTCGTCGCGCCGTCCGTCTTTATAGTGGGCCGGGTCGCCCGCCACGGTAAACACCCCGCGCGGCTGCCTCTTGATGCATGACCGCATCAGCGCCGCCAGCGCGATCGACCGGTGCGTGGACGACGGCAGGAGCGGAAGGTTCGCCCACGTGTTATCGAGAAATCGAAGATCTTCGGGTGTGAAGAAGATCCCGGCGAAGGTCTTCTGAATAAACCGCCGGCTCTTGGGATTCCGGGCGAGCAGTACGGCGCACTGGGCATCATTCAGGCGCGTTCGTCCATTTTCAATGGCGGCTGCGGCGATCTGGTAGGGAAAGCTGAGAAAGTCGTTGGCGACCACGCGCTTGCCCATGGCCTTCAAGAGATACGCGACGCTGCCGCTGCCGGAAAACGCATCGAGAGCCGACGTAAACGATAGCTCCGCCAGCGTCTCGCCGATCCAAGGCAGCAGACGGTGCTTGCTTCCCATATAACGGAGCTGCGGAAAGCTCCTGGCCTGCACGATTGCTTCCGTGATCGTCAGCTCTTCCTCCGTCTCCCGTGGGGCAGACCGTCGTCTTTTGTGGTCCGGGGCACCCTCAGGGCCGGCGGCGCAGCAGCCGTTGGACCAGGCCAAAGGCCTACTTCACATGGCGGCAAGCCGCAAAAATGGCTGCTCCGCAGCCGGGCAGACCACAAAAAACGATGGTCTACCTTACGGCGGCCCAAGGGCCCACTCCACGGAATTCTTCGCGGGGCGAGAGGATTCCATTTGTTAGTAGTACATGTTTGTCCAGAGCCTGAGATGTAGAAACTCCAGTCGGCAGCAAAGCAGCCGTTACTTTAAAACGTCTTCGAAAAATCCGGTAGCCCTGGCATCGTGGGATTGGCCTAGCCAGAAAATTGCCTGCTTCCTGACCTCTTTATCGCTTGCAGTCCTGGCAAGCTGGATCAGCAGCGGAATGCCGTCACCGTTGGGAATCTGCTTGAGCGCGAAGACGGCCTGGCGCCGGACATGGGCATCGGGGTCCTGCTCTGCCGCTTGCAGAATTACCCCCGATTGCTGCATACCAGCTTTCTGGGCGAGCCAGAATAGCGCCTGGCTGCGCACGCGCGGGCTGTGGTCCTGGCGGGCGGATTCGACAAGTACGGGGATTGCACCCGCTTCTTTACTGACCGTGATATCGAAAGTGGCCTTATCGCGAAGTTGTTCGCTGGGATCGCTTTGCAACACTTTCCTGACGGCCTCGAAGCCGCTGGGACCCCGTGAATTCGCCAGCCAGAACAGGACCTTTTCGCGCAACGTGTCAGGCTGCGAAGGAGCAATCATGGCTTGTAGTGCGCGGTCGGCCGCGGGGTCACGATGGAGCGCAATCGCCGTAATCAACGAATCGTAGTGCGCCTTCCGTCCGGGTTGCGTCCACGAATGCACCAGTTCCGTGAGGAGATCCACGCTTTGGGATGGCTGCACACCAGTGAAGTAAATGAACGGGAGGCCGCCGGCATCGAACTGGCAATCGAAACTGGCGACCCGCACTTTGTCGAGCGCGCGACTCTCGAAGCGGAACAGGACCAGCAGGGAGTCGGGACCCTCCAGCCGCACGACATTGTTATGTTGATCGATACCGCACATCGTCCCCTGTCCGGGTACGGCGGGGAAGCTATATGCCAACCAGAGAGACGTGTTGGCGGAGGCTTCCACTTTGTGGAACTCCTGCGCCAGCGGGCCTGCCAGGGCGCGCGTTTCGATTTTGCCGTTGATCACGTCGGGTTGCTGAGCGGCGGCGGCAAGGCCGGCGGCTGCTGCCAGAAAAATGAATCGGGTCACTTGAGCAGCTCCATGAGGTAGTCTGTCGAGTCCTTCGACTTCATCATGGTGAGTCTCTGGACGATGTCCCGCTTCATCTCGGGATTGGATTCTTTCCGGGCGATCTCGACCAACCCTTTGGCATTCCGCTGGATGAACAGGGAGTTCACGATTTCCTTCTTCACGGTGGTATCCTGCTCCGCGGGGTAGAGGGCTATCAGACCGTCGCCGGCTGCCTGCGAATGCATCATGCCGAGAGAGCGGATGGCCGACGCTCGCAGCTTGGGATCCTTTTCGGTGCGGAGGATTTCCAGGAGACGGTTGGGGTCGCCCAGCAGGAACATATTCTCGAGCACCACGTCTTTGGCGATGCCGCCCTGATATAACTGCGACAGTTTGTCGCCCTGGTGAAGAATGCCCAAATCCCGGATGGCTTCCGTCCGCAAGTTCGCATCCTGCTCCGTGCGTGCGATGTAGAATAACTCGTCGACGGCTTTGGCGATCATCAGGCTGTTCAGTGCCTGCTTTTTGATGGCCAGGTCATGCGAGGATTTGTAAATACCCGCGATATCGGCGGTGACGTTCTTGTTGCCGCTCATCGCCAGGTACTTCAGGGCGCGCAACTGGAGGTCGGGATTGGAGCCGCCTTTGGCGATGCCCAGCAGCAGTTGCTGCGCCTGCGGTGAGTTGCTTTGGGTCAGCACGAACAACGCGCGATCCTTGAGGCGGATCGAAGACGGAGATTTCAGGATCTTCTCGAGCAGCGGCACGGCCCGCTCGGGATCGCCATTCATGAGTCCATTGATGGCCATCAGCTTGATCTCTTCGTTGGCTTCGGCATTGGGATCCACGGGTTTGCCGGCCTGTTGCTGGATCTCGACAGTCAGGGCCTGGGCATCGTTCTGCCAGGCGCTGGACGGATACTGCTGGCGAAGCAATGCCAGGGTGGCCAAAGCCTCATCGCGGCGCCCCAACCGGTTCTCGGCGTACGCCTTCCAGTAGAGCGCGCCATCTGACCGGTCGCCCTTGGCGCGGGCGATCTCGTCGAAGATCTGACGCGCGTCGTCCCAGCGTCCTTCGTCAAGAGCACGCGTGCCCCGGTCATAGTTACGATCTCCCGATCGCTCCCTGGCGCGCACACGCACGGTGGGCGGCTTCGGCGACGGCGACGGCTGAGGGGCTGGAGGTGCCGGCGGCACATCCTGCGCGATTGCCGCACAGACCAGTGTTGCGGCAAGTAAGACTGATTTCGTGATGCTCATAGTTTTTCCTTTGGGCCGGCGGGAGAGGCCGGCTGCGCGGACGAATCGGCCCGGCCGAGATTGGCTTCGAGCACGCGCAGTTTAAACAGCAGACTCTCCGACTCCATGCGCGATTTAATCTGCCCGGGCTCGGTTCCATGCGAGATGTCGAGCAGGACGCGCTCCAGTTCATCCAGTACCTGCGCCAGCGCGGGATCTCCGGAGTCCGCGGCAGTTTGTCGATACAGCCGGTTTTCGCTGATCAGGTCGCGGGCCCGTTGACGCTCCTCTGCAAACTCCAGAGCCTGATCGGGACCGTTGGCCAGCTCGGACAGCACCATTTGGGAACGCTCCAGATGATCGCCCAGCGCCACAACCAGCACCCGCTGGCGACCCTCGGCAGACATCGCCCCTAACTGAGAAATGGTGCGCGGAGGCTGACTGGTCTGGCGGCTGAAGCGTCCCGCCAGGAAGGCCATAACCAACATTGCCACAGCGGCCGCGACTGCCAACCAGCGGCGATGTACGAGAGCGAGAGGACGGAAGCCCCGGTTCAGCGGATGAAGCTGCGGCTCGATCCGGTTCCAGATGCGGGATTCAAACGCGTGGTGCGGCTCCGGCGCCGGCCAGTCGTCGCAAGCGTCGAGGACGCGGGTCAGATTCTGGTAGGAGAGACGGCAGACGGGACAGGCTTCCACGTGCGCGCGGACTTCGGCCGGGCACTCGCGATAGTACAGCATCACCAGATCCTCTTCCGCCGGATGCCCGCCCGGATGATCGTTCGCCATCACGCCACTCCTTTCGCAGAATTGAGCGCCGGCCCCAGAACGGCGCGCAGTTTCTTCATCGCCCGGAAAATACTGTGTTTGGCGGCATTGGGCTGTACGCCGAGAGTCCGGCTGATTTCTTCGATCCCGAGGCCGTCATGATGCCGCAGGGTGAAGGCGCAGCGTTCCATGTCGCTCAAATCCTGCATGGCGCGGGCCAGGAGTTCGCGAACCTGCGCGCTCTGTACCGACCGCTCCGGCGAGGGATCGGATGAGTGGATATTCAGCAGGCGGCGATCGTCGCCGTCCGCGTTCGAGTCCACGGTGGTTTCCTGCCGGCGCTTGCGGGCGCGGATCAGGTCCAGGGAGCAATTGACGGCGATGCGATGGACCCAGGTGCCAAAGGCGGCGCGGCCGTCGAAACGCTTCAGTTGTTTGTAGGCGCGCAAAAAGGTTTCCTGCACAATGTCTTCCGCTTCATGTGAATTGGCGGTCATTCGCCAGGCCAGGCGGTATACAGCGCGGCTATGGCGGTCGACGAGGACACGAAACGCGTCGGGGTCGCCGCGCCGTGTCAGTTCGACAGCCGCTTCATCGCTGATTTCCATCCGGCTGACAGTTTAGACTATGCAGGGCGGCGGCGGTTAGCTGACCAGACTGGATTTCAGCAGCTTCGTAGGGCAGGCCATCGTTTTTCGTGGTCTGCCCGACTACGCAGCAGCCGCTGGACTTTTGCCATTTGAATTTCAACTTCTTGCGAAGCAGAGGGCACATGTAATGGGGAAAGCACGTTTCTCCGGCTTCGTCTCGAATCGTCGGGTGAAAGGCAAAGCCGCGGAAATAGCCACAACCCAGACCGCTTCGCACACCAAAGCCTGTCGTTTGCGCGACAAGGGCGACCAGGGGGTCGCTCGCGGACGCGGGCGTCCGCCCCACAAAGGCCAAAGCCGAGCGGCTGCGCAGCCGCCGTCTTTCGCCATCAGTCAGCGCGAGACGGTGACGGTGAGGTCCAGTACCTGGTTGGTTGGCGAGACCATGATCTGCAACGGCAAAGGACCTGAGTGTTTGCCTGGATCGGCGGTGAGCGTCAGAATCGCGGTTTCGTTACCCTTCAGAGCTGGTTTGTCAAAGGTCGCCGTGATGCCATTTTCGGCGAGCGGCCCGAGAGGGCAGGCGACTGTCAGTGATGCCGGACCGGGCAAAGTGTTGGTGACCTTCACGGTCTGCGGTTTACCGCCGGCAAGATTGATGCGAGTGCGGTCGATCTTGAGAGCAGACTGCAGCGCCGCCAGGTTCACCTCCGGCATTTGAGTCAGACTGCCGGCCTCTCCCGGCGCATTTGAACCTGGCTTGGCCTTGCCGAAAGGAGTGTCCTGCGAAGCGGCCTTGTTGTAATACCAAAGCCATACGCCATTCTCGGATTTCCAGAAGCTAGCGAACGGCTGCTCCATGATTTTTGCGGCGGACATGGGAAGCAGGACGGGCATCGTCCCGACGATCACCACTTTGGCTTTCGTAAAGTGCTCCGAGTATTCGATACTGCCGATTTTGTAGGCTTCGAGTTGCGGCTTGGTCATCACGTAGAAATCGTCTTTCGACTCCTCTGCAATCAGTGCTTCGCACTGGCGGTATTTGCGCGAGAGGTGGTAGTCGTAAAACTGCTTGATGCGGGCGCGCAGGGCGTCGTCGATGTCCTGAGGGGGCTTGTCCAGCGCAGGGGTCTGGGCCGGGAGAGTGAGCGCTATGAGGAGAAGCGGTAGCAGGCGGTACATCTCTTGATTTTAGTCGGTCTGCGCGTCAGCGCTGACGATTTCGCGCGGGGCTCCAGTATCCTGATGGGGACGTGAGTAGCATACCCGAGCGCTGACTTTTAACGCAGAGACGCCGAGACTCGCGGAGGACGCCGAGGGGATACCGGTGGATAAGCTTCCATTTTTTCCGAGCTGTCTTACCTGAGAGGACCCACCTAGTACCTACTTGCAAGAGTTCGCTGCAACCACTCCCTAAACGGTCGTGGCTCGGAAGCTGTTGCTGAGCCGCGCGCGGAAGCAAGCGGTTCCGTACGCCAATTTTTGCAAGTTGGTACTCAGCTTCGCAGATTGTCGATCGGGTTTTATGACTCGATTGACGGGTCGGTCCCGTATAGCCGTTCGCGCAGCTCGGTCTTCCAGCTTCCGGCAAGAGGAGCGTTGAGTGCGGCCTGGATTCGGGCGGGGTCAGGAGCGGGGTCGCGATAGAGTTCGACCAACTCGGCGACAGTGATGCCCTCCGATACGCGCGACACCGGCACGATCTCATCACCGGCGCCCATTTCTCCCTCTTCGACAATCGAGAAATAGATGCCGGAGCGGCCACTGAGCCAGAAACGTTTGACCATGTCGGGGCGTCCGAATTTCAACGCCAGCTTGAAGCAGGGCATGCGCGGTTGCGAAACCTGCAATACGGCCGTGCCGATCCGGAAGCGGTCGCCGATCTGTAGTGCACGCTCATCCACCCCTTCGGTGGTCAGATTCTCGCCGAACATACCGGGAGGGAGATCCACGCCGGGAAGTTCTCCGCGCCAGAATGCGTAGTGTTCGGAGGGATAGAGATAGACGGCTTTGGCTTCTCCGCCGTGGACCTTCAGGTCGGCCTGCTGATCGCCGGCAAGGTTGAAGCGGCGCAACGCGATCCGTCCGTCGACGGGAGATTTCCATATGGCGGTGAGCACTGGTCCACGCGGAGTATCGACAGCTTGCGGCCGGCCGACGTTCAGAGAGAGGAGTTTCATACCTGCTCAGTTGAACTTACCATTTCCACCGTGGGACAGACCATCTCGGCCACTGCGCAGCCCGCAGACCACAAAAAACGATGGTCTGCGCCACGGTTTGGCTTCGGAGCAGCCTGTCTCCCAAGGCCGACCTCATTCGTGGCGAAGAGCGTCCATGGGATCGACCAGGGTTGCCCGGCGGGCGGGCACGACCGATGCCAGCAGCGCCACGCAGGCCAGCCCTGCGGCCACTCCCGCGAAGGTCGCCGGGTCGGTAGCCTTGACACCAAAAAGAAAGCTGGCGAGAAAACGCATCAATCCCCAGGCCGCGGCCAGACCGATCGCGACACCGAACCCTGCGAGCGTCATGCCCTGTCCGAGAACCAGGCGCGTGACTTGTCCCCGCCCTGCGCCCAACGCCATGCGGATGCCGATCTCCTGCGTTCGCTGCTCCACATTGTAGGCCATCAGTCCGTAAATACCGGACGCCGCTAACAAAAGCGCCACTGCGGCGAAGACCGTAAGCAGCAACATGTCGAACTCCTGGCGCGCGGTCGATTGCGCCAGGTACTCGTCCATGGTTTGCACTTTCAGCGGTAGCAACGCCGGGTCGAGTCTTACTAATTCGCGTTCGATAGCCGCCCTCACCATAGACGGGGGCACCTGCGTACGAACCACCCAGCTCAACGGAATCACGCTATTGGCCAGGCGCGTCACGCTATCGAGCACTTGTGTCGCCGGGACATACATTACGGATCGGAGCCCGTACTGCAAGCCGCCCTCGTGCACGTTGCCGACAATCCCCACCACTTCGCGCGGCGGCTCCGCGAAATCCGAACCGATATCGCGGCCAATCGTGATGCGCTGTCCGATGGGATTTTCCTTGGGCCAGTATTGCTCGGCGAACCTCTCGCTAATCACAATCACGCGAGGCGAACCCGCGGTGTCGCGCTCGCTGAACACGCGGCCGCGCACCAGAGGAATTTTAAGCGCCTGGAAAAAATGCGGTGAAATCGCCCGCCAGTACTCGTCTCCCTTGGTGTTGCCGCCGGACTTACGCTCAATTTCGAACGTTAAATCGAGATCGCCTACAGCCGGCAGCACCGACGTGCTGGCAGCGAACTGTACACCCGGAAGCGCTTCGATCCGTGTGGTGGCCAGCCGGATCATCGCGGCGAAATTGGCTGTCGAATTGTAGCGTGGGCCAGCCGTGGAAGTCCTCATGGTGAGAACGTTGTGGGTCTCGAAACCGGGACGCACCGCCCGGATTCCGGCGAAACTGCGGATCATCAGCGCCGCGCCGATGAGCAGAACCAGGGCCAAGGCGATTTCACTGACTACCAGCAGGGCGCGCACGCGGTTGTGCCGCAGGCTGGTGGCTGATCGACCGCTCGATTCTTTGAGAACAGACTGGACGTCCAGCCGCGAGATCCGGAGAGCGGGGAAGGCGCCGAACAGGACGCCGGTCAGCGCTGTAATCGCAAACAGGAACGCGAGGACGCGCCAGTCAATCGCGGAGATGGACGCCGTCGCATGCAGCGGATCGTTAATCCGGGGAATATTTCCGGGACTTGCGGCCAGCAGCGCCCGCACACCTGCGATCCCCAGGAAGAGGCCCGCAACACCGCCCGCCGACGCCAGCAGGAGGCTCTCGGTCAGGAGTTGACGAATGATGCGCCCACGCCCGGCTCCCACCGCGGTGCGGATGGCGATTTCCTTCTGCCGGGAGGCCGCGCGCGCCAGCAGGAGATTGGCCACGTTGGCGCAGGCCATCAGAAGCACGAAGACGACCGCCACGGACAAGGTGATCAGCGCGGGTTTGATGTCCCCGGAGATGGCTTCGCGTAACGGAATCACCCCGATGGATTCGTCCTTGTTCATCTCTTTCGGATACTTCGTGCGGAATCGCTCGGCAACCACCTTGAGCTCCGCCCTGGCAGAGGCCATCGTGGCGCCGGGGCGCAGGCGCCCCGCGGACAGAAGGTAGTTCGCGTGGCTCCGGCTATTCGGGTCGGCTTGAACCGGCAGATAAAGATCGGCGGGCGGATCCGGCTGGTAGTTCTCGGGCAGAACCCCCAGCACGACGTACGGCTCCGATCCCAGCAGGATCGGCTTGCCGGCGATATCCGGATCGCCAGCCAGGCGGTCCTTCCAAAGATGGAACGTAATCACCGCAAAGCGCCCGGCGGCAGGCAAGTCCTCGGCCGGTGTATACGTCCGGCCGAGCACCGGCGACACACCGAAGACATCGAAGAAGCCGGATGAGGCGTGGATCGCGGTTACCGGATTGGGACGA
Source organism: Terriglobia bacterium (assembly GCA_963747535.1). Lineage (GTDB taxonomy): Bacteria > Acidobacteriota > Terriglobia > Bryobacterales > Bryobacteraceae > CAVVFX01. Next base: position 56,274 of record CAVVFX010000016.1, on the reverse strand, counting down.
GCCTCCGCGCCCAGGTTCAGGCTGACGCCGCCGAAATCGTAGACCGCCATCGATTGGAATGCGCTACAGTCTCGCCACACCATGAATCTGGTAATGGATATGGAATTGCCGCTGCCCTGTTTAAACTGGCGTTGGACTCGCATAATACGCTCTGAATCGCGAAAGGGCAGCGGTTCGAGCAGGACGCGGTTGATTACCGAGAAGATCGCCGTATTGGCGCCAATGCCGAGCGCCAGCGCGAGCACCGCAACAATCGTGAAGCCCGGGCTTTTGGCCAGCAGGCGTATGGAATGTCGGAGGTCGGAGATCAGGATGCTCACGAAAGTATAACGCTGCGCGAGGGTGACGGGTTCGCAATATTAATTTTACGGGCGCTCCAAGACGCCGGACGCGACTGGCGATGGATGTCCGGAACCGATAAATTAGATCTGCGCGCTGCCATCGAGGCTCCGCCACAGGTACCACGTCGCGACCGAACAGTAAGGATGCCAGGACTGCGCCAGATCCTCGATCTCCCGCGCCGTCGGCAAGGCCTCCAATCCGTACTCTTTGCGAATGGCCGACCGCACCCCCAGATCCCCGACCGGCAGAACGTTGGGCCGCTTGAGAGCGAACATCAGGAACATGTGCGCAGTCCAGACGCCGATGCCCTTGACCCGAGTCAGATGTTCGATCACGGCGTGGTCCTCGAGTTCCAGCAACATTTCGAAGACGACTTCGCCTTTCGCGGTACGCCTGGCGAGGTCGCGGATGTATTCGGTCTTGGCGCGCGACAGACCCAGCTTGCGCATCCGGTCCGGACGCAACCGCAGGATGTTCTGCGGAGTCACCTGACCCTCCGGCAGGGCGTCGGTCAGCCGCCGCAAGATAACCGACGCCACTTTGCCGCTCAGCTGTTGGTAAACTATCGATCGGACCAGCGTGGAGAAACTTGGCTCCCGGAACTCCATGGTATACGGCCCGACGCGTTCGATAATCGTCCGCATCACCGGGTCTTTTTTGAGATGTTGCAGTGCTTTTTTCATGGCATTCAAATGTGCTCACCGAAACGTACAGCGATTTGAAACACGGCGCGGGCAAAGCGCGTCACTAAATTATCCGATATGAAGTGTACAGCTTGGGTTGCGGTCTTTTTGGTAGTTGCGGGGACGCTGGTTTCCTGGAAAACGGGGCGCGCGCAGGACACCTCCGACGCCCCAATTAAAGTAGACGTCGACGTGGTGAGCGTGCTGGCCTCCGTACGCGATAAGCACGGCGCCTTCGTCAACAGCTTGTCGAAAGACGATTTCCAGATTTTCGAAGACGGCAAACTTCAAACCGTCAAGTATTTTTCGAAAGAGACGGATCTTCCCCTGACCATCGGAATGCTGGTGGACGTCAGCGCCAGCCAGGGAAATCTCATCGACATTGAAAGGAGCGCGGCCAGCCAGTTCTTCAGCCAGGTGATCAAAAAGAAAGACCAGGCTTTCGTGATCAGTTTCGGCGCGGACTCGGAACTGCTGCAGGACCTCACCAACTCCACACGCCTGCTGCAGCGTGCCCTTAACGAGCTCAAGCTCAATGCCGGATTTTCCGGAATACATCCGTCAACGGTTCCGGGGGCCGACCGGCCGCATGGAACGGTGCTGTTCGACGCGATTTATCTGGCTGCGTCGGACCGGCTGGTGCACGAGGTCGGCCGCAAAGTGATGGTCCTGATTACGGATGGCGGGGACCAGGGCAGCAAGCTTACCTGGCAGAAAGCGGTCGAGGCGGCGCAGAAGACCGATTCGGTGATCTATAGCGTCTACTATGTGGATCCCGGCTTCTACTACCGGGGCGGATTCAGCATGGGTGGAGGGGGTGACAAAGGCGTCCTCAAGCGGATGTCGGACGAGACGGGCGGACATGTCTACGAGGTCGACCGCAAACATACTCTGAACAACGTCTTCGATGAACTGCAGGCGGAGATGCGCAGCCAGTACGCCATCGGGTACACGCCGACGAATCCTGAGAAAGACGGCAGCTACCGGAAGCTGGAGATCAAGCTGAAGGATAAGGATCTCAAGATCGAGGCTCGCAAGGGGTACTACGCCATCAAGCCGGGATCGGAAATCTAGGTAGACTACGGTCCTCCCTGAGCAACGAAAATGACGCCAATTTTGGGTCTCGTGAGCCGTTACGCGCTCACGCGGGATTATCACCTGAAGAACGGCGACTGCGGCGCATAATCCTCGTAGCCGTGCGACGGGAGCACCCTCACAAGCCGGGCTGGGGTATCGGCATCGACGAGAAAGTGGCGGCTTAGTATCCCTACAAGGATGCCGGGCACAGCCGGGGGAATGACCGCCGGATGGACGGCTCCATCGTGCGGCCGTAGCTCAGCTAAACACAACGTCGCTAGAGTTGGCGCGCCAACCGCTCCCCGACGGTCACGGCTCAGAAGGATCCCAGGGCTTGGTTAGCGGCTCAATGACTGTCAGTGGCAGCCTGTTTTGATAGGACGAGCTTCTCAGGCGGCATGCCTTGAGGGAGCACGTGAATTACATCCACCGTGATCAGCGAGCCGTCCTTGGAAACCGAGATGCGCTTTTTGGTTATCGTATCCCGGTTCGATCCTTCAGATTCCAACTCCACTAACACTGGCCCGTTGTAATAGTAGGAGACCACGGCTGAGTGGCCTTCATCCTTGACCTTGCAGTCCTTGCCATCCGTACCGCAGCGCCAGTCGCCGCCATTCTTGTTGTCTCCGAGCCGCTGAATTAAGTGAATCTCACTGTCACTTTGTTCGATCTGCCAGGTAAGCTCGGGTGCAACATGGGAATGAATTTCGCACTTCGAAGGTTCCAGACGCCAGACACCAGTCAGGTTGGGACGCTCCGGTGAATCGGCCCAGGTTACGTTGGCAAAAAGAAAGGAAGCAACTAGACATAGAACTTCGAGTTTCATTGGGAATAAACTCCTCTCCGCAATTCGTTCAAGTTGATGGTACGTCTGTAAGGCCTGTAAGTACATCCCATTGATAGGGTAGACCGTGATTTGGGCGGTAGGAGTTGCCGGAGTCAATCTGGGAAAAGGTGAGTGCAGCCAAAGGCACCCCGGGTCCATGGAGGAATTTGGGTTAAAAAACCCGAGGCGCCTGACTGCTGATCAGTATGCTACCAAGTTTTGTGTCGAAAAAACACTACCCGCCTCTGGGGCCCTGACCACAACTTGTAAGTCATGTGTCACTCAGTGATTCTGCACGAGCAGGTGTTTGCCGCGTACCCTAAGAAGGGTATGGACGAGTGGCAAAAACCCGTACAGGCTAAAAGTGAAGAGCTAGAAGTTTTGGCCAAACCACCAACCAGCGATTCGCCCGGAGGCCCACCAGGTCTGCCGCTCGAGAGGAGCGGGAGGCGCGAGGTGCGGCAGGGATTCTGGGCTGCTCTGATTGCGGGCTTCGGCGGCCTGATCGTGTTGATCGCTCTCTCGGGATTCGAGGCCTTGGACCGGGCCAGCACCATCACGGCAAGAATGTCGGAGGCGTATCAGAATAATCTGGCGGTCGAGAAGGACCTGGCGGACATCCGGTCGCAATTGCAGACCTCCGCCATTCTGGTGCGCGATTACCTGCTCGACCGCTCCGCCAAGCCTTATAGTGGCAGTCCCGAGGTCCTGCTGACGCTACGAAAAAATGTGGACGACGGGATGAACCGGTTGCGCAACCGGATCCCCGCCGGAGATGTTCCGAGTCTCGAAAGAATGAATCGGGAGGTGCAGCTTTACTGGTCATCGCTCGATCCGATCTTTCAATGGACAGCGGAGGAGAAACTGGCGAAGAGCGAGGAATTCCTCAAAACCAGGATTCCGCGCCGGGCCGAGATCCTCGATATCGTTTCGAGGATCGAAAGCTTGAATCAACAGACGCTGGTCAAACAGCGTCAGGATGTGGAGCAGCGCCAGCAGGAATTGCCGGTGTTTGTGCTTCGTTCTGTAATCGTCACCATCCTGCTGGGGTTTGCGATCGCGGGGCTCAGCCTGTATTGGATCAACCGCCTGGAGAAGACGTCGCAGCAGAGGAAACTGGAGATCGAAAAGGCGGGGCATGAACTGCGCCGCCTCTCGCAGCAACTGGTGCACGCGCAGGAGGAGGAGCGCAAGGGGCTTTCTCACGAACTGCACGACGAAGTCGGACAACTGCTCACGGCGCTACGCATTGAGCTCGGGAACCTGGACGAAGCGGGCGAATTATCGGCGGAAGGATCAAGAGAGCGGCTCGCCGAGACCAAGTTACTGGCGGAACAGGCACTGCGCACGGTCCGCGACCTGGCCATGGGGCTGCGGCCGGCGATGCTCGATGAATTGGGCTTGATACCGGCCTTGCAATGGCAGGGGAGAGAGCATTCCAGGCGCACTGGCATACCTGTCTCGCTCGAGGTCGAGGGTGGCTTGGACGAACTTCCGGAAGAGTATCGCACTTGCGTCTATCGGGTGGTGCAGGAAGCGCTGACCAATATTGCCAGGCACGCATCCGCGCGAAGGATCTTGATCAGCGTCGCGGCGCGCCATGATGTTCTTTCGATTTCAGTAGAGGATGACGGCGTTGGTTTCGACACGGGGGCACGCACGCGCGGCGGCCTGGGTCTACTGGGTATGGCGGAGCGCGTCAAAAAGCTGGGAGGGAATCTGGAGGTGATCTCGCAGGTTGGACTCGGCTCGTCCATTCTCGCGAGAATGCCCCTGAAAGAAGTTGAAATCGCTCATGAAGAGAATTCAAGTGTTATTAGCGGATGACCATCTGGTAGTGAGAAAAGGCTTGCGTGCGATTCTCGAGCGCCAGTCCGGCATGGAGGTGGTGGCGGAAGCCGCGGACGGACGGGAAGCCGTGGCTCTCTCGGAGAGCCTGTCGCCGGATGTGGTGATCATGGATATCACTATGCCGCATCTGAACGGCATCGACGCGACGGCTCAAATCGTCAAGCGCAATTCCAAAATCGGTGTCGTGATTCTGAGCGTCCACTCAGACGAGACATATATCCTGCGGGCTCTGAATTCGGGAGCGAAGGGTTACCTGCTCAAGGATTCGGCGGAGACCGACCTGGTCAAAGCGGTAGACACGGTGGCTCTGGGCAAACCTTTCTTCAGTCCTTCGATCGCGGAAGCGCTGCTGGAGGATTACATGCGATTCCTACACCAGAGAAACCTGGAGGATTCCTATGATCTGCTGACGGACCGTGAAAAGGAGATTCTGCAACTGCTCGCAGAGGGTAAGGCGAATAAGGAAATCGCTTCGATTTTGAATCTCAGCGTGTATACGGTAGAGACGCATCGGTCGAACCTGATGCAGAAGCTGGGTTTGCATAACACCGCCGAAATTGTACTTTACGCGGTACGCAAGAAAATTATCGTCTAGGAGCCTCTGGGCAGGAGCACGCAGGCCAAAGGCCTGCTCCACAATCTCGCGCTGGAGGGACTTCTGCTACGGCCTAGGACTTACCCAATATGGCGCGGATGCGCTCGGCGTTTTCCTGGATCTCATTATTGAATCGCGGATAGTGTCCCACGATCACGCAGTCGTTGGGCTTGATGCCGGCGAAGGCCGCCCGGAACGCGGCGTTGACTTCGTTGGGATTCCTCGCCATCCGTCCGGCCGCGAGGATCTTGAAGGCGAAGCAATTCTTCTTTACTTTGCGCATTACCGCAAACATGCGCTGCGGGTCCTTCTCCAGGTAAACTTCGCCGGCCGGCAACGGGAGTTCGCCGCTCAGCAGAGTTCGCAGTTCATCCGGCGTGCGGGAGCGGTTGTAAACACACCCCATGTAGAAATCGATGTCCCAGCCGCGCTCCTCGATGTACTCGATGACCTCGGGCTTGTGAGTCGAGATGCCGACCAGGACGCCCGTCTCTCGCGCGCGCTTCGTGAACTCGTGGACGTCCTCCATCTTCTGATTTCGCCACGCGACGTCGGTCACCTCACCGTGATGCGCGACGGCCATGGGATGAATGCGCGCAACGGTTACCTCGGGCTTCTCTTTGATTAACACAATCACTTGCAGTTTGCCGCCTTGCGCGCGATGCTGTTCCACGTCGGACATTTCGCGATCCAGGCCGTTGGTCTGAAAAGTAGTGATGCCGTTCTTCTCAGCCTCTTTCAGTGCCGCCAGTACATTTTCGGGGGTGCCCCATTCCCGCATGTGCTCGTCGAGGTGGCGCGCCGCATGCGAGTAGCCGTAGAACGGGTTCGCTCCGAGGATCATTCTCGTAATCTCATGCTGACCGATCCGCACCGTAGGCAACGACGGTGCGGCGGGCGCGGCAGTCGAAGCTGACACCGCGGCGAGACCGGCAGACAATTGGAGAAAACGCCGCCTGGTATTATCCAGTTCAGTCTTTTCCATAAGTCGCTTGTGCCTATTGCAGGTATATCACGAGCGCCGGCGGGCTTCCGTCGATCCGCGGACTTGGCGCCGAACGCCTATTTTCGCAGCTGAACGACTTCGAGCCGGGTCAGCATCCGGACCGAGCGTGCTCCGGGTTTGTCTTTCGGCACGACCAGCCGGAAACGGCCCTGCGCGCCGAACAACGGCTTGCCATTCGCCGTATCCGCCAGCAGAATCTCATTGTCGATAAACGAGGGATCGAGTTCGCCGAGCGAAAATACGACCCGATAGCCATCCTGCGCTTCGGCGAGCACGTAACTCGCCAGCGCCTTGCCGCGAAGTTCGCCGCCTTGCGGAACGCCGGCCTTCTTCAAAACCTCATGCAGCCAGACGCCCTCATAGACGGTCTCGATTCCATTATTGGTGGTGCGTACGGATGCCCGCGGCATTTTCGCGAGATCGTCCGCGGAGAGCGTCAGCGGCTGTTTGACGGCTCCCGTAACCTGGACTGTCGGCTGCCCTTCCTGTGCAGCCAGAAAGCCCGCTGCGAGCAGCCCCCATAGCAACCAGCGGCGCGTATACATCGCTTGCCTCACAATCACCTTCGCGTGTTCTGCAAAAATTACACCGTTATGTTAACACGACGGTTCGAGAAGCAGTTCCATGTCAGGGAGGATTTGTCAGCGCGTATCCGCCAAGCAACTCTCGCATGGTTCCACGTGTACGTTACCATGGGTGGCGTGAACCGCAAGGACCTGCAGTTTCTCGCCCGCATCAGACTTGCGGAAGCAAGGACGCTATTAGGCGCCGGCCGGCCGGATGGTGCGTATTATCTTGCGGGCTATGCAGTCGAATGCGCCCTAAAGGCGTGCATCGCACGGGGAACCGAACGCCACGAATTCCCAGACAAGAAGACCGTGGACGCAAGTCACACGCACAATTTGAGAGACCTTATAAAAGTTGCTAAATCTGGAGCTGGCACGTTTGGAAGAGGCGAAGAAGGATCCTCTTTTTCGCAACCATTGGGATCTGGGGCAGCAGTGGTCAGAGCACAGCCGCTATCGGAGGCATGGTTCAGAGATGGCACAGGCACTCGTCGACGCGATTGGTGACCGTAGGCATGGGGTGATTGCTTGGATAAAACGACGTTGGCAGGCGCGGATTTCAGGACCGGATTGGAGCTTGTCCAAGCTCTGGATCGCTCCGGTCTGTCGATCAGCGTGGCACTTTGGCTCTACTCTCCGGAGCACGAAGACTGGCGTTTTGTGCTCGCATCACGTCGCCTTGACGCGGCTGAACCTTCGAAAGCATACGGTTTGGTACACGACGCACTTACGGCGGCGGGGATATCCTTGGAACAGACTCCATCGCTCCTGATTTTGAAGACGTCCGATCCTTTCATCCGCGCATTGCGCCGGATCTTCGCTAAAGCGAAGAGCGTTGAGGGTATGCGTTTGGGTGGCCAGCTAATCGGCGATCGATTTGTGGGTGACGCTCTGGTATATCGGATTCGCTAAGGGTTGCTAAGGGTTGGGGACATGACTTGGTGGTCCCGCCATAAAGTAAACTAGGCGCCTAGCGTAGCTGGTCGCCAACTGTCGACCGATCGGCGTGTCTGGGCGTTTGGCCGGCCATTCCGCGAGACTTGACCAGCCGCACAGGTGGCTAGCGTCTCACGCCGTCCCAAGCGCTTCTACGCCCCGCCCGGACCCTCGCGAATCAATTCCCACGCGCGCTGGACGTGCTCTCGCGTAGTCCCCATATTCCCAATCGCCAACCGGATGACGTAGCGTCCGTTCAATTGCGCATGCGAGAGAAAGATCTCCCCACTCTCATTCACACGATCGAGAATGGCGCGATTCTCTTCGTCGGTCCCCTTATAGCGCAGGCAGACGAGCGAGAGCATTTGCGGGGCGGCCAGGAGAAAATGCGGATCGGCTTCGATTTGCCGCGCCAGTTCCTGGGCCCACGAGATCTGCTCGCGAATCATCTCCGCCAGCTTCCGGTGGCCGTAGTAGCGCAGAATAAACCACAGCTTCAGCGAGCGGAAGCGCCGGCCCAGCGGGATGCCGTATTCCATATAGTTCAACGCGCGCGGGTCGTCCGCGGTCCGCAGATACTCGGGGACCAGCGAGAAGGCCGCGCGCAGCACTTCCGGCCGGCGAGTATACAGCACGCTCAGGTCGACCGGCGTGAAGAGCCACTTGTGCGGATTGGTGATCAGCGAATCGGCCTGCCCGGCGCCGTCGAGCAGCCAGCGATATTCCGGCGCTACGGCAGCCGAACCGGCGTACGCGGCGTCGACATGCAGCCACATCCCATAGCGCTGCGCCAGTTTCACGCAATCGCGGACGGGGTCAATGCTCGCCACCGCCGTGGTGCCGACCGTGGGGACAATGCAGATCGGCTTCTTGCCTGCCGCGAGATCCTCTTCGATGGCGCGTTCCAGAATGTCCGCCTGCATCCGAAACGCGGAGTCGGCCGGAATCTTGCGGACATTCGGCTGCCCTACCCCGATGGCGAGCGCGCCCTTCTCGACCGACGAATGCGCGTGTTCGGAACAATAAATGGTCAACGGTGCAGACTGGCCCGTAGCCCGGACCTCCGGCGCAACCGCCTGGCGCGCGGCGGCCAGCGCGTGCATCACACCGGTCGACGCGGTGTCGTGGATAATCCCGAACCATTCGTCCGAGAGACCCATCCATTGGCGCAGCCAGCTCAATGCGACCTGCTCCAGTTCCGTTACGGCCGGCGAGCTTTTCCAAAGGATGCCGTTGGTGTTCAGACCCGCGGCCAGCATCTCGCCGAGGATTCCCGGGGGCGAAGCGGTGTTCGCGAAGTAGGCCATGAAGCCGGGGTGGTTCCAGTGAGTAACCGCCGGAACCACCTCGCGCTGGAAGTCTTCGAAAATGCGCTCCCAGTCTTCGCCCGTGTCGGGACCGAATGACGGCAGCGCGTCGATCAGTTGTCCGGGGCGATTGCGCGAGAGGACGGGATACTTACCGGGGTCGGAGAGATAATCGGCCAACCAGTCGACCACCTGGTGGCCTGCCTTGCGAAACTCTTCAGGGGACATTAAACCTTCAGTATCGCTGGAAACCATCCCCGGAACCAGTTTTGAAACTCCTCGAGCGCACGGCATTTTTCCGGCGCCAGCGGAACGGCGAGGGGTCCCACTTTGAGGCCCCGTGCGGCGGTCGCGACCTTGATGGCCACCGGCGCGGGGAAGCGGCCAGTCCACGCGAGAAATTCGTTCAGCAGACCCGTGAGCATTTCCGCGCGCGCAACATCTCCGGACGTGATGGCAGCGTCGAGTTTGACCAGGAGTTCCGGGATCGCGGAGGCACAGCCCGAGACGATTCCATCCGCGCCGATCCGTCGGGCCTGCGGGAAGATGGCGTCATTGCCAACGAACAGCGTAAAGTTGCGTTGGGCGCGCAGGGCTGCGAGCTGCTGAAAGAATTCCCAATCACCGCTGGAGTCCTTGATGCCGGCATAGCGTCCGGAGTCGATGAGTTCGCGGACCGTTTCGAAAGCGATGCCGGAGGTGAACTGCGGGATGTTGTAGAGCAGGATGGGGACGTTGGTGCGTCCGATCTCGACCGAGAAGCGGCGATAGAATTCGGCGATATCGGACTGGTCGTAGCGAAAGAAGTGCGGCGGCATCAGGAGGAGCGCAGCCGCGCCCGAGGTGATAGCTTCGGACGCCAATTCGAGAGCGCCGTCCAAGGTGGAATGCGAGACGCCGGCGATGATCGGGACGCGGCTGCGCTTCACGGCGAACTGCACGATGCGCGCTCGTTCGCTTAGCTTGACGTGCAGAAACTCGCCGGTTGAACCGAGCACCACGGTGCCCTGTACGCCGCTCCTGGCGAGGAAATCGACGAGCTCCAGCATGGCGCCGAAGTCGGCCTCGTGTCCTTCGAGCCGGTGCGGGGTGACGGCGGCGACGAAAACTCCTTCGAGTTGAGTTGGCTGGGGCATGGGACCGGGTCCCTATTTACGGGTAAGGGGCGTCAGGAGCACTTTGCGAATTTCCACGTGACGGTGGTCGCCCTGCAGAATGATGGGACCCGGTTCGGCTTCATTCGGATCCATGGCAATCGCGGTCAGGCCGTCGATATGTTTGCGGTCGATTACCTTGTGGTCGTTCAGCACCACTGTGACGTCACGGCCCACCAGACGGATATCGTAGGCCTGCCACTCTCCCGGCGGTTTGCTGGCGTTCATAGTCGGCAGGATGCGGCTGTAGAGCGCACCGTTGCCGTGCAGGTTCGGCGGCTTGCCGAAGTCGTCCAGGATCTGTACCTCATAGCGGGCGCGCAGTCCGATGCCGCTGTTGGTATCCTGGCTCACTTTGAATTCGACGTGGATTTTGAAATTCCAAAACTTCTGATCGGAGACCAGGTTGTTGGCGGACGGCTGGTTGGACAAAGCACCGTTCTCGACTGTCCAGCCGAGCGGCTGACCGGGCACCTGTCCATGCCATCCGGAGAGATCTTTTCCATTGAATAGCGCGATGGGCTTACCCTCTTTCCAGGAGCCGTCGTCGTGTTCATCGATGACTGGGGCGCGGACGCCGGTCCAATCGAGCGACGTGTTGCCGCTGTGCATGTCGCCGATCAACTGGCCGTTGACCAGCCTGGCGGTGTACTCGAGATGGGTCTTCTTCTGGCCCTGGACGCGGTCCGCGGAGAAATGGAGCACGCCGTCGTGGACGGCAATCTGCGGTATGGGGTCGGTATTGCCGCCCGGAAACCCTACGAAACTGCCCTTGATATCGGGGCTGCCGGCGCCGGAGACTTCCAGCCACCACGATCGTGCCCGCGGCTCTTTGGGCACGCTGATGTCCCAGCGTCCGTTGAAGTCAGCATCGGCAGCCAGGCCCAGCGATGCGGCTGCCACGATAAACAGAATCACTCGCATATCAGAATGATTATCTATCACATGCGGGATGCTAGATTCCTTGAGGCAGAAAACTTGTTGTCTTTGCGTCAAGTTTTACGCAGCCAGTCTGGCCTGTTGCACCCAAGATTCGACCTCCTGTTCGAGTTTATCGAAACTGCGGCGCAACGAAGTTGGAAGGGATGACGTAGCCGGCAGCACAAGTCCGAGGCCGGGCCGCAGAATTCTGGAGTAAGTGCGGGTACAAAAAGCGGCGACGCGGAATCCGAATTTGGTGAGTTGGTAGCGATGGGTCTTGGGAATCCGTTCGAGCAGGCCGTGAAGGCGGAGCCGGCGCAGTTGATAGGTCATACGGCCTTGGGTGAATTGAGCGACGGGCTGGCCCCGCAAGTCGGCCAATTTGCCGGCAACAGATCGAAAAGCAGTAAAGCCTACGATTACGTTCAAATACATGCGGTCGATCGATTCCACTTGCAGCGTCACGTGCCGGTCCAATACTTCGGCCACGGTCTGTGGTAATTTCGATGGCGGCTCCGCTTGCGGGGTGCCTTTACGGCCGGGCGATCGCCTTACGATGGTCCCACTCATGGAGGTTATTGAATACCTTCCATCTCATGCACGCAAGCGGAGCCTGCGATCAGTTTGCTTGCGCGTTGGCGTTTCGCCGCATTAGCAGTTGGGTCGCGATAGATGCTCCCTCTGCGCCCTCTGCGTCTGCGGTTAATCATTGAACCGGACGCTGGGGTCGACCGCAGAGGCGCGGAGGTCGCAGAGAAAAGGAGCCCAGGGGAGAAGAGCAACCAGGATAAACTCATGCGATGAAGGTCAATGAAGTCACGGAGCGGCGGGCCGATCATGCGCGTCTAGCCGACGCCTTACAACGCCCACATGCTCGTCGGTCTGAGGCGGAGCCTCGTTAGTGTCCTGAGTTAGAAGTTCGCGACGTAAGTCTACGGCTTGCTGCGAAGCCGGGCAGACCACAAAAGACGATGGTCTGCCCCACGGTTTGGCGTTTGACTTATTAAACAAATTTGCAACTCATGACACTAGTTCCAAATTGCAGAAATTGGCGTAAAGTACCGCTTGCTTACGCGCGCGGCTCAGCCGCGACCAGTTAGGGAATGGTTGCGCGAACTTTCGCAACTTAGTACTAGTATTACTGGGTCACAAAAATGACATTCTGGTGTAGAATTGTTTTGTGGGATCAAGACTCTCCGCGCCAGGCCCGCAGGAGAAGCGCTTCACGGCATATATGGATAGCCTGGCGAACGCCGCGGGGCACGAAGACCGGCATCTGCCTCTGAAGAGTTACTGCAAGGGGTTGCTGCTGGAGGGAGATCGAAAGAGCATCGAGCCGATGGCGGCACGCTTGGCTCCGGACAGCGTTCAGCCGATGCGCCAGTCTCTACATCATTTGGTGGCCAAGGCACCGTGGAGTGATGCAACGCTGCTCAAGGAAGTGTGCAAGCAGGTGTTGCCAGCCATGCAAAAGCCAGGACCAGTGGTGGCGTGGATCGTGGATGACACAGGTTTTCCGAAGAAGGGAAAGCATTCGGTCGGTGTGGCGCATCAGTACTGCGGGCAATTGGGCAAACAAGAGAACTGCCGAGTGGCGGTTAGTCTGTCGGTGTCCACGTGGAGTTCGAGTCTGCCGATTGCGTATCGCCTATACCTGCCAAAGGAGTGGGCCGAGGATGCTGAACGACGGGAAAAGACGGAAGTACCCGAAGAGATTCAGTTTCAGACCAAGCCGGATATCGCCATGGACCAGATCCGCGCCGCAGTGGCTGCCGACGTGCCTCGCGGAATGGTTCTGGCAGACGCGGCTTATGGCAACAGCAACGAGTTTCGTGACGGTCTCACCGAACTGGGATTGCCGTATGTTGTGGGTGTACAAAGTTCTATGACGGTCTGGGAACCGGGCAAACAACCACTGCCTGCCAAGCCGCGAGGAAAAATGGGACGCCCTCCGCGATTGTTACAGCGCTCGCCGGAGCATCAACCGACATCTGTCAAGCAATTAGCTCTGAGCCTGCCCTCCACCGCCTTTAAGAACATCGCATGGCGTGAAGGTACAGAGCGGACATTACGATCTCGCTTTGCCGTCCTTCGCGTCCGTCCCGCACATCGCGATTATTGGAAAGCAGAGCCCAACGCTGAAGAATGGCTGTTGATCGAGTGGCCGCAAAGCGAGAAGGAGCCCACTAAGTACTGGATGGCGACATTACCTGCCAACACCACGCTCAAAGCTCTGATCAAGATCGCCAAGCACCGATGGATCATCGAACGGGACTATGAGGAACTGAAACAAGAGTTAGGGCTGGGGCACTTCGAAGGTCGCAACTGGCGCGGGTTCCACCATCACGCCACACTGTGCATCGCAGCTTATGGGTTCCTGGTGGCAGAGCGGAACCGTTTTTCCCCCTCTGCCCGCGCCGGTCATCTTGGATTCGTTGCCCCCAAGCCGACGCCGGAATTCCGCCCGCGCGGATCGCCGAATACGCCCCGAGCGGCATAATCCCCACTCGATCACAACACTTCGTATTAACTTGGCGCACTGGTTGACGCGGCAATTGCCTCGTTGTCCTTATTGTGGATCTTCGCCGCGCTGAACGTCGGCGTCGAACTCCACCTCCTCAACGCAAGTTTGCCGATTCGATCGCGGCTCCGTGTGCCAGATTCCAGACTGCAACTCGACTCCGCTGAGTTTCTCCACCACAATGCAGCGCCAACCACCGACTCTCTCCGCAACCGTCTTCAGCCCGCTGTCACTGGTTCCTCCAAACTGATAACAGAACGCGTGACGCCGGCCCTGCTTACTCTTGCCCAACAAATGAGGACAGAACAATCGCGGATGCCCTTCGTACATGGCCGCGACCGGATGCTTACGGATGCCAGCTACGCGCAGCAGCGCGTAGATCTCCTCCACCGATTGCATACTGGCTGAATGCGGAATCATTTCACTCAATAGAATACTGGCTTCCTGACTCACTTGGATGTCATTGATTCGCTGGGCTTTTTATGACCCAGTAGTACTAGCAGCCTGTGACGGAAGTCGACGGTCACGCTCAGGGCCGGGGCTCGGGGCATGCCTGCTCAAGAGTCTTGTGCGGAAAGACCTGGCGAGTGCATCTGTCCGTCTATCGACACTGCCTGCGGACACCTGGGCGCCGCGGTTTCCAGGCAAGATCCCTTTTTCAATAAGTTGGCGATGGTCCGTGCTTTGCTCTTCCAAAAAACGGAGAAGAACGCAGCCGAAACAGATGCAAGGCAAACGTAAGACCATGATCTTGACGGGCGCGTCTCTGATCTTTGGAAACCGCAGATCGCGCAAGGTGATCGAGTGTGATTCGTCTTGTCCGTAAACTGATTCGTCCGTACCAATGGACACTGGCGCTGGTGTTGTCCGCCATGATCGTGGAAACCCTGATGAGCGTGGCCGCACCGTGGCCGCTTAAGGTAATTCTCGACAACGTGGCAGGCGATCGCCATTTTCCGCCATGGGTCGCCCGCTTTTGGCCGGCCACACTGGATGTAGCCGACAAAAGACAAATTGCGTTGTGGGCTGGCTTTGCCGTCATCGCGATCGCGGCGGTCGGCGCCTTGGCATCGTATCTGGACAGCTATTTCAGCGAGACGGTGGCGCAAGGGGTGGCGCACGACCTGCGAATGCGCACCTATCATCACCTGCAGCGACTCTCACTTGCGTACTACGACAAGCACGAGGTCAGTGCGTCATTGAGCACCCTCACCACAGATATCGCGACGATTCAGAACTTTGCGTCGTCAGGGACACTCTCGATTCTGGTCGATCTCCTGTCTGTCCTAGGCATGCTGTTCATGATGTTGTGGCTGAATTGGAATTTCGCGCTCATCGCGGCATCCGTGGTGCCTTTTCTGCTCTGGTTCGTTTCCCGATTCAAAAAGACAATAAAGGAGGCGACGCAGGTCGTGCGAATCAACCAGTCAGAAATCGTCTCGGTCGAGATGCAGGGCCTACAGTCCCAGCGGGTGGTGGAGGCGTTTGGCACGCAGGAATTGGAAGAGGCGCGTCTCGGTAAAGTTAGCTGGGCGACGGCGCAGTCGGCGCTTCGGGCCCGCCGGATCAAGTCATCGCTTTCGCCGACCGTCGCGATTGCGGTTGCATCGTGTGCGGGGCTCGTGTTGTGGCGAGGCGCAGGGTTGGTCTTAACCGGCACGATGACTGCGGGAGTCCTGACCATCTTTCTCTCGTACCTTGGACGATTCTTTAAACCCGTCCAGGATCTTGCCAAGATGACCAACTCGATTGCGCAAACGGCTGTAGCTACCGAACGTATTCAGGCGATTCTGAAAACAGACGAGATCATTCCCGAGCGTCCCAACGCCAAGGCTGCGAAATCCTTGCGCGGTGAAATCTCATTCGATCACGTTGCCTTCTATTATGATCCGCAGGCTCCGGTACTTCGGGATGTGAGCTTCCGTATCGAGCCAGGACAGTTTGTGGGTATTGTCGGTCCGACGGGCAGCGGCAAGTCTACCATCGTCAGTTTGATTCCGCGTTTCTACGACGCCATCTCGGGAAGGGTTCTCATTGATGGCGTGGATGTCCGTGACTACGATTTACAGGCTCTCAGAAAGAACTTCGGATTCGTGTTGCAGGATACCGTGCTGTTTCGCGGTACGGTCAGCGAGAATATCGCTTATGGGCGCCCCGATGCATCTTTGGACGAGATCGTCACGGCTGCGGAACTCGCTAACGCTCACGAATTCATCGAACGGATGCCCTTAGGCTATCAGACAATTATCGGCGAGCGAGGCCTGACCCTGTCAGGCGGACAGAGACAGCGGATGGGCATCGCGCGAGCACTTATCCGGAACAGCCCTGTTCTCATTCTCGACGAGCCGACAGCGGCGCTGGACGTCGAGGCCGAGAAAAAAGTAGTGGAGGCACTGGAACGGCTGATGAAAGGTCGGACTGTCGTGATGATTGCTCATCGCCTCGAGACGCTCCGTGCGGCTGACAAAGTAGTCGTGGTCATGGACGGATTGGTCACCGAGGAAGGCACTCACGATCAATTGCAATCGCTCGGCGGAGTCTATACCGGACTGAACAAGCCGCAGAGTGTCGCCGAGGCCATCGGACGGGACCAATGAGTGTGTTAGAAGCGGAGCTTTTGTGTCACGATCTTTAATCGTTTTGCCAAATGACTCGGCTAAGCCGATGCTGGATGCGATCGGCTCGGCAAAGAAGTCAATTCGCATTAAAATCTTCGCCCTTTCCGACCCTACGATCCTGGAGGCGCTGGTCAATGCCCACAAGCGCGCGGTAATTGTTCGCGTTATGCTGAACCCGGCGCGCAGAAGCGGTGAAATTCAAAATATAGGTTCGCGTACCATCCTCAGTAGAGCCCGTATCGATGTCCTGGACAGCAACCCGGGGTTCGACGTCACACACGAAAAGTCGATGGTGATCGACGATAGGACAGCGCTCATCGGATCGCCTAATTGGGAGCCGGAAAACTTCGAGGAGACGCGTGATTTCGCGGTGATGACGACCGAACCGCTGGAGGTGATGGAAATAATCCGCTGCTTCGAAGCGGATTGGAGCCGTCAGGAGTTTAAACCGCCGATATCGTCGAACCTTATTTGGTGTCCGGGAATGGGGCGCCGGCAAATCGCGCAGTTCATCGACAGAGCAGAACACTCCCTCTTCATTCAGAACGAGCGCTTCCAAGACGCCATCATTGTCGATCACATCGTACAAGCGAAGCGGCGGGGAGTGAAAGTCCACGTGATGACCCGACCATCCCATTCACTGCGGCCGGAGCAACTTGTAGATGGCGTCGGCGACTTGAGGATCATGCAGGACGTCGGCATCAAACTCCGCAAAATCAAGCACCTCAAGCTGCACGCCAAGCTACTGCTGGCCGACGGATCACGAGCGATTATCGGGTCCATTAACCTGACTACCGGCAGTTTCGACAGGCGCCGGGAACTCGCGATCCAAGTGAGGGATCCGAACATTTTGAGCCGCCTCTGGGGCGTGTTGCGTGAGGATTGGAAGAACTCCCGTCCACTCGATCTGACCGACGAAGGATTGCTTTCCGATATGGAGAAACATCCGAAACACGGCGGCCTCTCAAGAGTGCGCTCAATGACCACAAACCTGTCGGATTGAGCCCGCGGCCGCGTAATCTCTATTAACCGGTCGGCAGCGTAGGAGCGGCGGATCGGCTCTGCTAACTTCCCCAGCGCCCGACGTTCGAGGCTCACCCGCCGTTCTTCGAGCGGCCGCGTCATGACGCCCGTTCCTCCGATGACCATGACGTCGAATACATAGTAGAAGAACTGGCCGTCGATCACAGTCTCATCCGGCATCGACTATGAGGTTTTCACGATCGACGGGTACTTCATATTGAAATCTTTGTCGTTGCGGGAGCGAAGGTCGACCGTGCCATTCGATTTGAAGGCGACTGCACGGAAGCCGTCAAGCTTCAGTTCAGGTACTCGGTTCGCAAAAGTAACATTGGCACGATGAATTGGACGTGCCGGTTAGCTGCCGGCATCTGATTAGCTTCGTGTAAAACGTCGAAAGCGGACCCAACCTTTCTGCACCATGCCACCGCGTGACATGCTATGCTTTGCGGCTGAGTATGACAGGACAGACAGCATTGGTAACCGGAGCCTCTCGCGGTCTTGGGCGGGCGATCGCCCTACGGCTGGCGCACGAGGGTGCAGCCGTGGCCGTCAATTATGTGACCCGCGACGACTTGGCTGAACAAGTGGCCACGGAAATTCGTGCGGCGGGTGGGCGTGCGGTTACGGTGCGCGCAGACGTCGGCGATCCCGAGCAGGATCGGAAGATGGTGGAGCGGGTGACTCGCGAGCTGGGACCGGTTGCGATCCTCGTTAACAACGCGGGTACGGTATTTCGGGCAACGCTGGAGACCTTCGAGCCGGCTGAGATGGAGCGGATGCGGCGCACCAATGTTGACGGGCTGATCCACGTTACGCGGGTGGTGGCGGCCGGCATGAAAGAGCGCGGCTATGGGCGGATCGTCAACCTGACGTCGGTGGCGGGACACGGCACATCGTTGCCAGGCAGCACGTTCTATGCTGCGACCAAGGCTGCCGTTTCGATGTTGACAAAGCGATTCGCAATGGAATTGGGGCCGTACGGCATTACGGTGAATGCGGTAGCGCCAGGCTTCATTCTTACCGATATGGTAAAGGTCGGCCGCAGCGAGCAGGACTACGAACAGACGCTGGAGCGAATGCGGAATAACGCTATGACCGGCCGGGTAGGGACGCCGGAGGACATCGCGCATGCGGTGGCATTTCTGGCGGCGGTGGAGTCCAGCTTTGTGACGGCGCAGGTGTTAACCGTGGATGGCGGCCGGATGGATTATATCGGGCATCCGTAAATCGCCGTGGTTGCACACCAGTACCAAGTTGCAAAAGTTCGCGTAGCCACTGCCTGACGGTCCCGGCTCGGAAGTCGTTGCTGAGCCGCGCGCGGGCCCGCGCTTACGGCCGGTTAGCTGTTCCCGCAGTCCCAAGCGATCCGAT
This sequence comes from Terriglobia bacterium, assembly GCA_963747535.1. Taxonomy (GTDB): domain Bacteria; phylum Acidobacteriota; class Terriglobia; order Bryobacterales; family Bryobacteraceae; genus CAVVFX01. The sequence continues at coordinate 37,477 of CAVVFX010000016.1, read as the reverse complement.
GGGGCACTGTACCACCAGATCAGGCCCCAGCCCGTCTGCAACTTCGCGGAGCGCACGATAGATATTGACGGGGGCCAGCACGTTCGGTACGGACGCGATGCCCGCGCGAGCGGCCAGGCGCGTGGTGGTGATCTTGCTATCGAGGTGCCGGCGCAGCTTCGCCGGAGGATGTGCGACCTTCAGGCCCACACCGTGCGCAAGGGCTTCGGTGTGCTCGTCGAACATCATGACTTCGCTAACGAGCGGGTCCACCGGAGCGATCCCACTTTTTACCTCGCAGCGGCCGAAGACCTTAGCGCGATGGACATCCCAAGCGGCCAAGTAAGTCCAGGCGCCTTCGCGAAAATACTGATGCTCGACGCGGATGGGACGATCGGAAGCCGGTGGCAGAGTTGGCTGCTTCCGCCGCCGGGCTTGAATGCTGGTCTTCTCATCCAGGAGTACTAAGCGTGGCGACGAATCTATCCCCAGGATCAAAACGCACAAACCGCTCTTTCCGGTTATCACTGTGATCCGTTCCCTATTCCGCTTCTCGATCCGATACACTTAGCTGAATTCAGAATATGTCTCACTCTAAAGTCCTTCGGACGCTTCAGGAAGGGACAGCACTCCTGGTGACAGCTGTGCTTTTCTTCCTCAACGGCGGCTGCATGGTAGACAAAGTCAAAAAGCTGAATATCGCCCAAGTGCCGCAGCCGCAGCAGGAACACTTGGTGGGAGTTACCACTAAGGCCGGTGACGAAATCGGATTCGATCCGCCGGGCGGGAAGATGAATCGGGACACCATCGAAGCCAAGGTCCGGAGCGTGCCCTACACCGTCGCCATGCGGGATGTTCAGCGTCTATGGGTCGAGCGGCGCGGCGTCTCCGCCCCGCGCACCATTGGACTTACCGTTGCTATTGCCGCCGCGGCGATCGGCACTCTTGCAGCGGTTGTCGCGGCGACGAAGCAATCCTGTCCGTTCGTCTATTCGTGGGATGGAACTGGTTACGTCTTCGATGCCGAACCTTACGGCGGCGCCATCACTCGCGGCCTGGAGCGCGACGATTACTCGGAACTGGAACACCTCCGCGAGCAAAACGGGTCCTACCGCTTGTTGTTAACGAATGAGGTGGACGAGACGCAGTTCACCAACCTCATGGAGTTGTGGGTGGTTGACCACGCTCCAGGATCGCGGGTCGTCTCCGATGAGAATGGGACGCTCCGCTCATTTACGCAAATCCAAAAACTCAGCGCGGCGCGCGACCGCGACGGGAACGATCTGCTGCTCTGGCTCCAGTCGACCGACCGCAGGATCTGGGAGCCGGATACGATTGGCGGACCGGATGGCAGCCTGCGTCAGGAGGTGGTTCTGACATTTCCCAAACCGGAGAGCGCGACGCAAGTGAATCTCATCGCCAACGCCGCCACTGGACTCTGGGGCTCCTACATGATCAAGAAGATGGTGGAACTGCATGGGCGTGAAGCCGCTGCCTGGCTGGCATCGCTCGATAAGGACCCAGCCGGATTGCAAAGGATCCATGCCTGGGGCGAACGAGAGGGCACTTATCGGTTGCCGATCGAAGTCGAAGAAGCCACTGGTTGGGTAGTGCGGGGCGCGCTTCCGAATGGCGGTCCGCTCCTGGCGGAGGATCGCGCAATTCCACTGGACATCAGCCACGTGAGCGGCACTCAATTGCGCATCAGGTTGCGGCCGCCCGTAGGCTACTGGGCCTTCAATTCGTTCGTGGCTGCATACGGCTCCGGTCAAGCCGTGAACATAAGGCGTGTGGCCGCGAACTCCGCCCGGACCTCCGGCGGCAAGGACATCCTGCGGGACCTGGCGGCGGCCGACGACCGCTACTACCCAATGCCAGATCCTACCGACCAAGCCGAGATAACTTTCCGGGCACCCGCGCGAAAGGCCGGTCATGACCGTACCATCTTTCTCCACAGCCGGGGCTGGTATCAACTGCATCTGCGCGACAACGGCGCGCCTGACCTAGCCACTTTCAACAGAATCCTGACAGTTCCTGGCGCGGCGGTGCAATTCGCGTCGGATCGTTTCCGGGAGTGGCGCGAGGCCGCCGACCATTAAATTGCGGGCGGGTTCCATGCGGGAAAGGATCGAATATGTCCGGGGATGGCTCCCCGCGCGGCCGGTCGTGCTCCTACCGGGGCTGTTCGCCGGCGCATGGATCTGGAAGCCGGCTTCGGATCATCTGTCCGCCATCGGATACAGTGTACTGAAACTGTCGGATCCGTTTGCCGTGCTCGACACGAAGACTGCTTCGATCGACCTGCTGCGACAGATGTTGATCGGAGTGCTCGACGAGCATGAAATCTCCCGCGCGGTTCTCTGCGGAAATTCTTTGGGAGGCTTGGTGGCGTTGGATACGGCGCGTCACCGGCCGGACCGGGTCGAGGCCGTAGTGATCAGCGGATGCCCAGGATTGGGCGAAATGGCCAACCTCGGACTCCGCCACAGCGGAGACATGTCGCGACAAAATGCCGACCGCATCGCAGAACAACTGTTTTATGATCGCTCGGTTATCTCGGAAGAGATGATTGAGAGGAGCTTGGCGATTGCCAGAGACCGGCGCTGCGCGGCCAATATGTTGCGTTACGTACTCGCGGTCCGAAAATATGACCTAAGGACATGTCTTCCGCAGATCCAGTGTGACGTTTTGATGGTTTGGGGTGAGCACGACCAGATCGCACCAGTGGAGGATTGGGAACGGAATCTGCATCTGATTGCAAGAGCGTGCTTGCACAAGCTCGCACTGTGCGGGCACTCGCCCATGATCGAAAAGCCGTCTGAGTTCAACGCCATCCTAACGAAATTTATGTCAGAGCGAGGTTGAAGCGCCACATCAGGAAATACGCGCCATCCATTCCAGACCGCCCAGACCACTGCGAGCAGACCAGAATATAGTCAATTCATGGTTTGCCGGCCTGCTCCAAAAGAGCCGACAATTGGCGTTTCCCTGGGCGTCAATGTTGAATATCGTTAGCGTTTCTTCTGGTTTGCCTGGCAACCGGACCAGCACTACGGTGTCGACCGCCGTATCGGACGACGGAACAAGTTTGGGCGAGAATCCGTTACTGGCTGTAGAGATTATCTGAAAATGACGAGAGCTCACGCTTCTCTCTGTTCGTTCCCATTTTCCTAAGACTGGCGCGTTGGAGGCTTCGTGGTCAAAAGTCTCAAAGTAGTAACTCTCTTTCTGTGTCTGCTCTGTTCTCTTGCCGCCGTGATGGCGCAGCAATTTCCATTGTGGGAACGGCTGCTTCGCTACCACGGCGGCAAAGCCGATGATACGCCGGTGCCCTCGATGAAGATGGGGAATCACATGCAGATGTCGCTTAAGGGCAAGCCGCAGCCGGGCGATGAACGGCGAGCCCAGCTGATTGTGGCTGTCGCTCGTACCGTGGTTGCACGTTACTCCGATGTGAACAGCGCGCTTCGAGACGGCTACCGTCCGTTTCATCCTACCGGCAAACCGGGCGAAGAAGTCCACTACACGAACTATCGGTACAACCGGCTGGAACAGCGCCACGTCAACTACGATCATCCGGGATCGATCTTGTACAAACGCACGCCAGAGGGCATGAAGGCCGTGGGCGTGATGTACACCGCCATACAAGATTCGACGCCGGAGCAGCTGAATGCAGTCGCTCCGCTAAGCATCGCGACTTGGCACCGTCATGTGGACTTCTGCGGCGGACCAAGAAGTTTGCCCCTCGAAGAGCAATTCGGTCCGCGTGCGCAGTTTGGCCCGCAAGGGAGTATCCACACCGAAGAAGCATGCAAAGAGGCGCACGGACTTTGGATCCCGGTGGTCTTTGGATGGATGACTCATGTCTACCCCAACGCAAAGTCCCCCAGCGACGTGTGGGCCGAAATGGACATGCCGATGGATGCCAAGTTAACTAAATATCGACTCCGATAACCTCGCGAGTGGAGCTTGCGCGTATGGATCAAGATCGCAGAGTAGACAGGCCCGCGCCGGGTTGATGATTATCTTTAGCGGACAGCGGGATCTACAGCCTTTACGGTGAGGTTCTCACCGAGAGTGACCTCCACGGCATCTCCGTTCGGTCCATCCAGAACGACCCGCCACTGGGAACCGGCTGGGGACACTTCGCGTATGCGGGCGCTGCGCGCGGGATGCGGGTTGTCGCGCTCATACAGAAAATCCACATCCAGCGCTTCGCTCAGATTGACCTCATGAAACGATTGCAGCATAAGAGCGGCGGCGCTTGTCCCAAACCTTTCGATCCGGGTGAGCATCGCCCTCTGCGCATCGCCCATGGTAGAGAATTTCTCCTTGGACTCGCGGAGCCAAAGAGAGCTGCCGATGAGCTGAAATTCCATCAAACGCTCGTCCTGTGCCACGACCACAGAATCCTGCTCGAAGCGTTCGGTAATTCCGCCGGGATTCTCCGGATCGCTCTCCTGATACCGCCAAAGCGCGAAACCGGATTTTGGCTCGTAGATGAGCAGGATGTCCGCTTTCGCGCTTCCGCCGCCGTGTGCCGCGATCTCTGCCTGCATCTCGACCGATGGTATCTCGATGCGTTGTCCGGCTTCGAATGCGTGCACGGTTTTCGTGCGCGTCGAACCATCCACGATGTGAACGTTAGCTGCCTGCGCCATGCCATAGCTCCAAGCGAGCGCGAGAAAGAGACGTCGTCTCATGTTGCTCCTCCAGTTTAAGAAGCCTTGAATTTGATGTTGAGACCGGCCGGTTTGGCTACCCATCCGGAATTAGCGGCATCGGTCGGGAAGCGTTTCAGATAACCATCCACCGCGTTACCCTGGAAGCCGGTCTCATCCCGATACGTGACTCCATAAGAGGGGTCGTAGTAGCAGTCCGTTTTCGTGCAATCGGTTCCGGTGGGTGCGTACTTCACGATGAAATGACGGGCGAAGACTTTTTCTGCGGGCGGCTTGGTGTTCTGACCCGGTAAGGTATCGAGGCTGGTCATATCGCCGTACACGGCCTTTGGTGCCGTAGGGCTGGGTACCATCTCGCCAAGCATGGCTTTGAACGTCATGGGATATTTGTGAGGATCCCCGGCAACCGGTGGAGCCCCCGCGTTGCCATATGTCCAATCCTTGACTAGAAACTCATCTCCATTGGCCGTATAAATGGTGTACATGCGCGAGCTGATGCCGTTCACTGCGAGCGAGCCGATCATGAGTTTGGCCCAGGATGTACACTGGCCATTGCCGTTCTTGAGAAGCTGCACCTGGTACGGGGAACAGGAGGTAAAGCCGATATTGGGTTGATAGTAATAGAGTGTGCGGCCATCCCACCCAGTCGTGTTGGCCGGTCCGGCAAAGAAATTGTTCCAGGTATTATTGAACGCATCCTGTGCGTTGGCTGCGCCATCTTTCGAGACCGCCAGATGGATGGTCGTGAGAAATACCGTGGTCCCGCTGATGGGGCTCTGCAGCGTCACATACACCGTGTGGCTGGTGAGTCCGACTGCTATGGGCGTGCCGCCGGGGACGGTGTAGGTCCAGTCAAGGGTGAGTGAATTGTTTGCGAAATATTTCGTTTGCCTGGCAAATGCGGTGTCTGAAACCAGGCCTGAGACGGAGAAGTCGCTGGCCGTGCCTGGAATGGTGACTGGCTTCGCTCCGGTCAAATTTCCCACGCCCGCCACTTTAGCCTGAATGGTGACATTCGGAATGGCCGCCGGCGCGGGTGTATCGACGTGCAGCGTCACGCTTACGCTCATCTTGGCGCCGCCGGCATAGCCCACACGCTCGTTGGTTCCGCTGCTGGTCCACATGGGGTTGGTGATGAGCCTGGCCGTGGCGCCCGCCGTGTCTTTATAGATGCTGATGTTACTGAAGAAGCTCACAGACTTGATGCTGAGCGTTGGCGCGCCAACGTTTATGTTGCAGTTGGCCGTAGTGGAATTGGGCGCTCCGCCGGCGCCGGGAACCAGCGAATCCACCACCTTGGCGGTGAAAGCGGAGGCACCCGGCGCGGTGGGTGTTCCCGTAATCGCGCCGGTGGTCGCGTTCAAGGTCAGGCCGGTCGGTATTGAGCCGGCTGTGATCGAGATGGTGTAAGGGGGCACACCACCAGTCGCCTTCAGAGACGACGAGTAGGCTAGTCCCACTGTGCCGGTAGTCGCGGCCGGACAGGCCAGAGCAATCGGCGCCGGAGCGGCAGAAGCCGAGTGAAACAGCGGAGTAATCGCGAGAAGGCCGAGAGCACATTTGGCATTGCGCCTCACCAGACCCAACGCCACCAGTCCAGTGCCGATGAAGAACGCGGGAGTAGGTTCGGGTGTCGCGGAAGTAGGGGTGGACGTGTCGAAACTGATGTTGTCGATCAGAAAATCCCACGTTATGCCCGACGGTGTGCTCTGGCCAGTGGTGGCTTCAATGGTCACGACGTCGCCCGCAGCCGCGAACCCTATACTGGTCAGGCCTCCCGAAAGATTCGGCGCGATAGCATAATTAGCGCTGTCGCCGCTATTGTCCGCAATTTGATAATCGACGCTCATCGTATTGCCGTTGAGGACATCCACGGCGAAGCCGTTGATCGCCGTGGGAAACGTGATGACCAGCGGGTTGGTAAAACCAGAGCCCGTGGTCACGCCGAGAGCGCCGGCATTACCCGCCGTTCCATATACTGCGGTCTCATCGGCGGGAAGGTAGGAAATGTCGTCAAACAGAGTTCCGCCTTGGATTGTGACCGAACCGATGGACGTCGGGATAGTCAGAGTCCCGGCATTGCCCACGTTGCTAAACAGACTCGAGCAGGGACCGCTAGGCTGTGGGCCGGACGGACACTGAGACTCGAAGTCGATGGTGTCTGCGAACGCGGCACTCCACGCCGCGACGAGAACAATAGCGAGTTGCGTGAAATTGAACATTTTGCCTCCGATCAGATTGAGACCCTGGGTATCTTGAGGGCCGATTGCCTTTCTGGGTTGACTATGCGCTTTTGCCGGCATCGCACTCAAGTCGCGAGTTCATCTGTCAATTGGGCAAGTGTCACGTGGACAGGGGACACGTGTTCCAGAGTGCGCCGCTCGTCAAGGGGAATGCATGAGCCGGGGATCTTTGACATCACGCCGAAAGACGTGCGTTAAGGAACAATATCGGCGTCTATTTGTGGGCCGGTGAACCGTTCGAGCAACACTCTGCCGATGGTACCTTGCACCAAATGGGTTCTCAACTCCTGGATGCTGATCGCGAGCGCCCGCAACGCCAAGGGTGGATATAAAGATAGACGTTCGAAGCGCTATCGGCAGGAGGTCAGGTGCTGCGGGCGATCTGCGATGCGTTCTGGGGCGCTAAGTTCGGGATGCCGAAGAACGCGCTTGAAGTCCGTTGGTTGTTCAACGGCCCAACGAAAGCGACAGCGGCAACGCGATTAATGCGGACCGTTCACAAATACGGTGATCTGGCCTACATGGTAATTCTGACCGAGTAGAAATGACAGGCGTGCGCGGGCAGCACATACGAAACGGGCTTTCTGAGCGAGCTTCACGCGTTGGTCGGGTAAGTGCTCCACCGATTCTTCTAAACAAATCAGGAGCAATCCATGTGGAAAGAGCGCAAGCAAACTAATGCCAATACCCCTAGACTAAGAAGATGTGAAAAAATCGATTCGCAGGCCAAAGGCCTACTCCACAAGACTTGCAAACAGTTGATTCTTCGTTGTGGAGTAGGCGTTTTCGCCTGCTCTCGCGCGCTGGAAAGACTGCTGCCACGGGCTGCTGACACTCCGCCAGCGCCGTTGCCGCCACGACCGACCAGCCCGGCGACTTCCCGCGTGGCGGTGATCGGCCGCAGCATGCTCATCATCGGCAAGGTGCATAGCAGCGAGGATCCTTGCGTAGACGGCGAGGTGCGCGAAGCACTCGATGCCGAAAACTGCCGCCTCACCATCGTACCGAACGGCAGGGCCAGCGCCGGCGCCCGCGAAGTGGGCGTGCTGGGACGGATTAACGACGATGTGGAGACACGGGAAAAGATCTCGGTTCGCAACGGCGGTCAGCTGGTCGGCGATATCCAGGCAGCCGGCATTGTGATTGAAGACGGCGCCTGTTTCAAATGCAGCATCGATATCGTGTGGCGCACCCAGGAGGCCGCACCAAAGAAGGAAACGGCATAGGGGACAGCAAGTGGAGCGACAGTTTTGGGAGGAATTGGTTGGACGAAAGATCTGTGGAGGCTACGCGATCCGTGAATTGATCGGCAATACGGATGCGAGCGCTATCTATCTGACCTTTCAGGGGGAAGAGCGAGTCGTTTTGAAATTGCTGGGCGCGGATGAGACAGCCGCGCCGGGTCCCCACGACATACCGCGTATCGACCACCCCGGGATCATCCAGCTTTACACGAGCAGCGACTGTGAAGTGGACGGAGCCAAGTACCGGTGCTTCGTGATGGAGGCTGCGGATGAGAACCTCGGCGCCGTAATCGCATCTCGCGCCTTGACGCCGGATGAAGCACGGGAGATGCTGGGTCCACTGCTCGACGTGCTCGCCTATCTACACGAACGTGGCCTGGCGCATGGCAGCGTCAAGCCGTCGAACATTCTGGCCAAGGCCGACTCAGTCAAACTTTCGGTGGACTCGATCCGTCCGGTCGGCGCAGTAGCTTCGCCGGAGCAGGACTTGCGGGATCTGGGTCTGACTATCGTGGAGGTGCTGACGCAGCACCGGCAGGTGTCAGCGATCGCGGATCTGCCGCAGCCGTTTCGCGACATCGTGGAGCATGCTCTCGATCCCGATCCAGGGTCACGGTGGACGGCCAGAGAGGCCGCCCTGCGGCTGGCCGGAAAGGTAGAGAAGCTAAAGGTGGATAAACCGTTGGTTTCGCTGGAGAATGCAGTACCGGCGTCGGCGATCGCCGCTCCGTCGCCAGAAGGTGAGGAGAGGAAAAGACTGTCTCCCGTCTGGTTACTGGGCACGGTGGCTGCCGGGATGTTGCTGGTGTGGATTTTCGTGATGTCCCGTGGTTCGAGTTCGACAGCTGCGTCGGCGCCGCAGGACGCGCCGGCAATGGCTCCGCGGCCGGCGGCAACAGCGCCCCCCGTGGTTGCTCCAGCGCCGCCCCGTCGGGATTCGCCATTTCAGTCGAGAACGGCTCCGCCACAATCCAGTCCGACTCCGCCGACAGCGGTCCCCGCCCAGGTTGCCAAAGGACATGGCTGGTTTGTTGTAGTGGCGAGTTACGCGCAAGAAGCGGACGCGGCACAGGAGGCACACGTGCTCAGCCGCAAATTTCCGGCGTTCAAGTTGAGCGTATTTCCGCCGTCGCCGATCGATACTCACTACCTGGTGATCATCGGGTCCGGGCTGGGGCAGGATGGCGCGGAGGCCTTGCGTCAGCGTGCCGTGGCTTCGGGACTCCCCGGAGATACCTATATAAAGAAGTATCCTGACGCGCGGCGATAGAAAACGCCCAGCCGCACATCAACAACCATCACGTTGAAGAAGACGAAGTGATAGAGATTTGGAGAAGCCGGTCGAGGGATCGAGTTGGAAGCGAAGGTTCGAGAATCGCGTTGGGGAAGACTGTCTCTGGTCGGTGCTTGCGGTTATCTATCCACGCCTTAACCTCTCGATCCCGACTGGATCAACTTCAGCGTCTTACGTAGATCGCATTCCACCCTGCACCAGGAAAGAGGCACGGACCCCAAGATCATCGCGGATCAGCAGGGCCATGGCTTCGACGTCAGCTCAAGTTGATCTCAGCGTTGGAGGCAGTAGGACGCTCATCCCGCCGATGATGCGCAAGCGTGGCATTCGATTCGTGCAGGCTGTCGTCGACGGAGGGCTCGCTGAAGTCGGCTCCAATAAGATAAAATCAACGTCGATGAGGACTGCCATTTGCACCGCTGCGATCGTGTTGGTTGCGCGAACTGTAGCGGCGGCGCCCGACTTCTCGCGCGACATCCAGCCGATTCTCGAAGCTCGCTGTATCAATTGCCACGGCGCGAAGTTGCAGATGCACGGGTTCAGACTCGACCGCAAGGCAGACGCGCTCAAGGGTGGCGAATCGGGAGTGCCAGCTGTCGTTCCTGGGAAGAGCGCGCAGAGCCTCCTTATCAAATATGTTTCGGCTAACTCCGACGTCGTGATGCCGCCCTCCGGCCCCCGGCTCACGTCCGAACAAATCACTCTTCTCCGAACCTGGATCGATGCAGGCGCCTCGTGGCCCGACGACTCGTCAACTGTCACCGAATCCAAAGCCTCTCAACATTGGGCATTCCAGCCCATTACACGCCCGTCCGTACCCACCGTCAAGAGCGCCTGGGTTCGCAACCCAATCGACGCATTCGTCCTCGACAAACTGCAGCAACGCAATTGGAAGCCGGCACCTCCGGCCGAACCTCGAGCGCTCCTACGCCGCGTGTTTCTTGATCTAACCGGCCTTCCTCCCACACTCGAAGAGCAGGCCAAGCCGGCTAACACCGACGAACTGATCGACGAATTGTTGGGTCGCCCCAGCTATGGCGAGCGATGGGCGCGTCACTGGCTCGACCTCGCCCGTTATGCGGAAAGCAACGGTTACGAGCGCGACGCTACAAAACCCAGTGCCTGGCGTTATCGCGACTACGTGATCAACGCATTCAATAACGACAAGCCCTTCAACCGCTTCGTGCTGGAACAACTTGCCGGCGACGAACTTCCAAACCCCACTGTTGAAACCCTCACCGCGCTTGGATACTACCGGCTAGGCCCTTGGGACGACGAACCCGCTGACCCTCTTACTGACCGTTTCGACCAACTCGACGACATCGTCAGCACCACATCACAAGTCTTCCTCGGCCTCACGCTCGGTTGCGCCCGCTGTCACAATCACAAGTTCGAACCCCTTACCGCGCGCGACTACTACAGCATGGTGGCCGTCTTCAATGGATTGCAACGTCCACGAAACGGACGCACTGAACGCGATCTCCCAGTGGGCACCCCGCAAGAGGTGGAAGCCGCCAGCGCCATCGACCGGCAGATCTACGCTTGCGAGGATAAGATCGCTGAGATTACGAAGAAAGTTAAGCCTCTAACGTCACAGGCGAAAGAAGACATTGCCACGCAGAAAGCGCGCATCGAGGAACTGCGCCGGACGACGGCCAACGTGCAGCGCGCCTACTTCCTCAATGAGCCAAATTCCAACCCTCCAGCCACCTTCCTCCTGATCCGAGGCAAAGCCACGCAACCGGGTCCTGAAGTCCCACCCGCGGTGCCAGAAATTCTGGGCCAACAACCGGCCTTTCCCCCACCGGCACGAACCAGTCAGCGACGTCTGACCCTGGCCCAGTGGCTGGTCAACTCGCACAATCCTTTGACCGCGCGGGTGATCGTGAATCGCATCTGGCAACATCATTTCGGAGAAGGCCTGGTGCGAACTCCGAGCGACTTCGGAGTGATGGGTGACAAACCCACGCATCCCGAACTTCTCGATTGGCTCGCAGTCTGGTTCATGGACAACGGGTGGTCCATCAAGAAACTCCACCGGTTGATCATGACCAGCAACACGTACCGGATGAGTAAACAGTGGAACGCGGAATATGCTGAGAAGGATCCGGAAGACCGCCTGCTGTGGCGTGTGCCGTTCCAGCGCCTGGAGGTGGAGGTGATACGCGATTCCGCGCTGGCGGTGAGCGGTCAGTTAAACACCAAGATGTTCGGACCGAGCATGTATCCGCACATCCCTCCTGCCGCAATGGAAGGCAGCAGCGATCCGGACAAAATCTGGAAGGAATCGGATGAGAGGGAGGCGTCGCGCCGCACCATCTACGCTTTCATCAAACGCTCGATGGTTGTGCCGATGCTCGAGGTTCTCGACCTCTGCGACAGCACCAGGACCACCGCCAGGCGACAAAATACCAGCGTCCCCACGCAGGCCCTGACGCTCTTCAACGGAGATTTCGTCAACCGCCAGTCACAACATCTGGCCAACAGGCTTCGACGGGAAGCAGGCCAGGATGAGATGAAGCAGATCGACCTCGCTTACCGCCTCGCGCTGGCGCGCCCGCCAAAACCCTCCGAAACTCATGTCATGCTGGACTTTCTGCAGCGCGAGTCATTGGAACAAATGTGCCGTGTCATTTTTAACCTGAATGAGTTCGCTTATGTCGATTAGCCGCCGCGAAATGTTCATGAAGTTTGGCGGGGGATTCGCCATACTGCCGCTCATCGATCTCCTCTCGCGAGATGCGAACGCAGCTTCCATCAATCCCCTGGCGCCCAAGGCCCCGCATTTTCCCGCCAAGGCAAAGCGAGTCGTCTTTCTTTTCATGAATGGTGCGCCGAGCCACATCGACACGTTTGATCCGAAGCCCGCACTGGCGAAATACGACGGCCAACCGTATCAAGGCAAACTCGTCGTCGGTTCGAATGGGCGGCCGATCGGCAACCTGATGCAGTCGCCGTTCGAGTTCAAGAAGTGTGGGCAGAGCGGTCTCGAAATCAGCAGCCTGTTCCCGCATACTTCGAAGTACGCCGACGACTTGTGCGTCATCCGATCTATGTACACGGATACCGCCGCCCATGCTTCCGGGTGCTTGCAGATGAACACCGGCAACGTGGTGATCGGCAAGCCTAGCATGGGTTCATGGGTCAGCTACGGCTTAGGTTCGGAGAACGAGAGCTTGCCAAGTTTCGTGGTCATGACCGACCCGCGAGGAGGCCCGATCAGCGGGCCGTCCAACTGGACCGCTGGATACATGCCTGCCGCCTTCCAGGGCACGCTCTTCCGCAGCACCGGAGCGCCCCTGCTCGATCTCACCACACCTGCCGGAACGTCGGATCGGACGCAACGCGATTCGCTCAATCTGTTAAAGACGCTCAATGAGCAGCATCTCGAAACTCATCCTAACGAATCGGAGATGTCCGCTCGGATTCTCTCGTATGAACTTGCCTACAAAATGCAGACGGCCGCGGCCGAAGTGGTGGACCTGGGAAAGGAGAGCGAACAGACGCGCGAGATGTACGGTCTCAACGACAAACGAACGACTGACTTCGGACGCAAATGCCTCATCACTCGCCGACTGCTCGAGAAGGGCGTTCGCTTCATCCAACTGTATTCCGGAGGTGGCCACATCGAAGATACGTGGGACGGACATAACGACTGCATCGGCAATCATACGCTGCATGCCGGAGAGACCGATCAGCCCATCGCTGCATTGATGACGGACCTGAAGCGCAGCGGGTTATGGGACGACACACTTCTCATCTGGGGCGGAGAGTTCGGACGTACGCCGACCAGCGAAGGAGTGGGTAAACCCGGCCGGGACCACAACTGGCATGGCTTTAGCATGTGGCTAGCGGGGGCCGGGGTGAAGGGTGGCCAAGCCATCGGCGCGACTGACGAACTCGGCTTCGGCGCCGTTGAAGATCTCTGCCACGTTTCCGATCTGCACGCGACCGTCCTGCATTTGATGGGACTCGATCACACCAAGCTGACGTACTTCTATTCCGGGATGAACACGCGGCTAACCGGGGTGCGCGGTAATGTGGTCCGCAAGGCTCTGAGTTAGTACCAACTTGCAAAAATTGGCATACGGAACCGCTTGCTTACGCGCGCGGCTCAGCAACAACTTCCGAGCCACGAACTTTTGCAAGTGGGTACTCTAGATTGCCTGCGAAATCAATTTCGGCGCATCCGTAACCGATCCAGCAATTGCCTTCAACGCCGCTTCATACTGAGCGATCGCATCTGGCATACGTCCAGGCGGTTGCAAGAATGCATCTCCGAGATTGGAATGCGCTTGAGCGTAATCGGGTTTGATTCGCAGCGCCGTTTGACGGAGATTGCCTCCGGCAACCGCCCCTTGGACATCGCTAAGGCTACCCCCAGATTGTTATGGGCCTCCGCGTAATCTGGCTCGAGCAATATCCCTGGTTGACTCGGGCACGTCTTTCATGATAATTCTCTTTGCTTCCAAGGGACGCTTCGTTAGGAACGTGGCGAAACAGTAAAAAGATAGAAGGACGAGCCCCGATGACCCCAGAACAAGACCTTTTTCTACATGTACTACGATGGGTATCGTTATAACCAATCGCGAACTACTGGTCTCGCTCACACTGTTTTGGTAAGCGCAGCGATCAGCACATATTCTGGAGCATCTGACACCCAACACTAAGGAGAAAGCATGAACAATAAGAAGCTAACTCGCCGCTCTCTGATGAGCGCTGTCGGAACCGCGGGAGTGGCCGCCCCCCTCCTTCAGGCCGGCGCGACAACCGGAAACGGTGCAAACGCAGTGGCGCTCGCCGTAATCGGCGATGAGTCGCACAATTCCGATGTTTACCGAACCGCGTTTCAGGCCACTCTGGTGCGGGACGCAGGACTAACCATAGACTTCACCGATGAGGAGAAGTTGATCACGTATGAAAATCTCAAACGGTACAAGATCCTGATTCTTTTCCGCAATGGCACCCGTCACCCCGGCGGTTACAGCAACATAACCGTCGACGTTGTGAGCGTTCCCCCGATTCAAAGGAAGCTTGACCGCACTTTCGTCGCCACGATCACCGATGAGCAGTGCAAGGACATCAAGCGTTGGGTCGAGGAAGGCGGATCGCTTTGGGCATGGCACAACAATAGCCGGCTTTCGCTGATGAGGAAGGATTATCGCGACGTCCAGGGCGCGACCATCATTGGTCATCCCCCTGTCCGGCCGTTCAAAGTAAAAATCATCAATCACGATCACCCTATTACAAAGGGCGTCAACGACTTTGTGATTACGGACGAACAGCACTTCCTTATCTACGAGAAAGATCCTAAGCACGTGCTGGCGATGAGTGTAAATGAAGACAACCTTACTTATAAAGCAGGACGCGAAGGAACGCCCAGCAACACCTGCGAAGCGGCGTGGGCATACGACTACGGCAAGGGCCGTGTCTGCTTCTTTGCTCCCGGTCACGCAATGACGGCGTTATGGAACCCGGAATTCGAAAAAATGCAGAAGAACGCAGTGAAGTGGCTTCTGCACGAAACGTAAACATCCCCCGGCCATTCCCCACCGACCAGCGATTTTAGTAACATCATCGAAGCCAGCTTCCCCGCCCCATCCCGGCACTCTAGGAGTCAACCCGCTCCGGTTCCCACTCATCTGCGTCGTCGTGGTCGACCCGGTCCTCCCGATCCTCCAGCTTTTCGTGCTCGATGCAGTTTACGCGGCAAGCGCTCGATTCACCAAACAGTCTTGCGATCGTCATCGATCTGTCCTTGGACTCCGACCGTCGCGCTACAGTGTCTTGCTGGATCTCACCACCTCGTTTGGTGCTTTTATTTACAGGCTTTGTTACATGAGTGTAACAGTCAAAGCAATAGTCAATGAATGACTTATTGGAGTTAATCAGACGACGTATACTGGCATCCGGAGGCTTTACTCGTGACAAGAACAGCGAACCTGACACTCTGCCTTTTCGCAGGATTTCTGACGGGTATGTCACCCAGCGCGAAAGCGGATGTAATCGCTACGGTTGCCGAATATAACGGACCGGCCTACGACTTCACTCAGACTTATCCGCTCGCCAGTGTCCTTATCGGCACCTTTACTTTCTCTATCCCTACCGGCGTAAGCATCGTCGGCGCAACTATCTCGGGGACATTCGGAAACAACGATGTAGAGCCGGACACGGCCTTGAGCGATTACTACGTGAATGGCGGAGGCATACAGGTGGCTGGGTGTGACAGCGTGAGCGATCCCTGCTTTTCGGGCAACGGATTCTTTACACCTACTGCGTGGTCTTACACCTTTACGGCGGCAAATCTGACTAGCCTTACACCAGCGCTGAAGGCGGGCTCGCTCGACTTCACGGTCGTCCAGGACTATCCCTTTTCGGTGCAGACCGGTGTGACAACGCTGGATCTTCAGGTCAGTCCCGAGCCTGGAACTTTTGCAGTCGCGGGCTGTGTATTGCTCGGTCTTGCGTTGCTGCGACGACCCGGCGCGCGATAATTCGCTCCCCCATCTTTCGAGACTTGCAGATTATCCAAAGGAGACTCCGACATGAACGCAATAGGATATTTGACTCTGGGGCTGAGCGCGGCACTGCTCGCACCAGCCGTTCTTCCAGCGCAGGTGCAATGGACTGCTGCCAATTCACCCATCCAGACCACGCTGGCTGGAGGACCGTGGACTCTCTCGCAAGGCGGCCCTTTCAGCGGGCCGATTGCCTACTGTGCGAATGGCGTGCCGTTGGTGAACCCATCGAGTACGGTCAGCACATTTCAGCCTTTTTATTTTCCATTTATCGCGGGGCGCGGGCTCAACCTGCAGGGTTATTTCGACTATCGTCCGCGCAACATTAATGAAGCGACGGTAGCAGCCAATTCCACCGATGGAGGCCAGACCTGGCAGTTTCAACAAATAGCGCTGCAGTTGACTACGGCTTGCCCCACTAGCGACACCAATAGCAGCGGCAACGATGATGGCGAGGGGCATCCGTTTGTACTGTCTTTCGGCGGGGCCTCGTGGCTCCATCTGTTGGACCGCAGAACGGGCCATGTCGATTCCGACGGCCTGTTGGTACATATACCCACGCCAAAGGCGGGCCAACCATTGAACGGGATTCCACCGGTCAGCATTTTTGAGAATCCGCCTACCACGAACGTGATCGCAGGCTGGAATTTCAACAATGACAAGAACACCGGCGGCATCAACAACAGCCCGGCGCCCTCCACGGGAACGGGAACTGCTACCGCATTGGGGATGACTAATAGCTACACGTTCAGTACCACTCCGCCCACCGTAGGCAGCGTGACCAGTTGCGATGTCACCGCGACCTCGGGAAGCTCTGATCCTGCTTCCGGCAATGACTCGAATGCGTGGCGCGTGCGCGGCCCCGCTACCAACAACGGAGCAGGCACCGGGAACGGCTGGAACACGGCGGCTCCCCAGGAGACGCAGGGAGTCGAATTCGACGTGAGCACCTTGGGCTATTCCTACATCGTTTTTCAATACGACTGGTACACCACCGCTCAAGGCATCCGCGACCTGCAGGCGCAGTACACGACGGATGGCAGCACCTGGACCAACGTGGGGCCCATTCAGGTCGCGCCCTCGGGCGGCGGATTTCTAAACCAGATCACAATCGACTTTCACGCGTTGGGTATCACGGGAGTCAATAATAATTCCAAATTTGGCGTGCGGTTGGTTTCTGTCTACGACCCTGCCTACACTGGACCTGGTGCGCCGACTTACACCGGTGCGACGCTCTCCGCCACCAACCAGCCCACCGTCTACAACAACAACTCGGGCAACTGGCGTTTTGACGAAGTCAACGTATTGGGCACAATGAACGGAACCAAGCCGGAAACGGATGAACCAGTGAATACAACCGGATTAACGAATCCGGACGGAATCCTGGCGGCCGTGCCGAATACTTACCCGGTGAAAGTACTCTACGTCGACAAGACCTTGAGCGGCGATTTCATTCTACCGATCGCGCAACAGTGCGGTTCGACGCCCTCCGGGGCCGCGGCCAACCACGACCTGGAAGTGATACGGCTTGCGACCACCCCCGACGGCGTGCACTTCACCGATCTGGGAGCCGTCAATGGCCTGAACGATCCGACTACGGTTTCGTACTCCGGCATCCGCTATGTGGCTCCGAGCGGCTCTTTAGTGAAGTTGCCGAACAACAAGTGGGGTTTGTTCTATGGCGGCGGCAATTGTCTGGACGGCGATTCGGACGGCTTCCACGCAATCGTATATGCGGAGTCCACCGACTTAGTCAATTGGACGGTGATCAACAGCATCAACAATCCAATCGCGTCGGTGAACACGGTCTCCAATGTCACCGACCCGGCGTCTGGCTTGACGGTCACCATCCCGGCGAATTCGCCGGTGATCGGCGCGACTCAATTCTGGTTTGGAGGACGCGTCTACAACCCTAACGCCATGTGGGGAAGCTCGAACACCATCAACCTGATCTTCGCAGGTTACAACGCGGGATATTCGGCAGATCTGAGCAGCTACCGAACCATCGGGCACGTGACGTTGTCGTCCGGCGCAACTGTCCTCCCGTAGGGCCTCGGTCGCGTTGCCAGGGCGGCTTCGCAGTCCTGTTCGGATTCAGCGAATCCGATCGATTGCAGCCAGTTCTCTGCTTACGAGATCCTTTGGCAATGAAAGATAGCCCAACGCAGCGGCTTGTGTTTGGCCTGGCCCCAACATCCACCTTAGGAAACCTGTTATGGACTTTCGTTTCGCATCGTCGGGGATGTGGGCAGGCGTTACAAACCACGTGAACGACGCGATCGGGTAGGCTCCCGCCCCTCCAGAGTTCACAATCGAGATTTTCAAGTCGTCACCTATTTCAAGCGACTGGTTTGCGGCTACCGCCATGCTTTCCAGGCTGGCCGCAACAAATTCGCCGCTCCGATTCCGAACTTTTCCGAAGCTCAGCCGGTTCTGTAGCGCATAGATGAATTCGACATAGCCAATCGATCCTCCCAGCTCTTTCACGAGTTTGGCGACGCCGTCGTTGCCGGTTGCAGACCGGCCGGTCGGCCAATGAGGCGACAAACTGTGGCCGATATCAGTCTTCCACTCGGGGCTGACCTTGGAAAGATAGTCAGTCCAGGCATAGCTCGTGCCACTCCCGTCCAATCGATGAACCACTACGATGTCAAGATCGGGAAGACGAAGGCCGCGATTGGTTTGTGTCAAGACCGGATCGTTCCATTTCCTGATCTTCCCGAGATAGATACCGGCGAGGGCCTCCGGTGTGAATGCGATGTCACCGGGAACTCCAGGCAGGTTCACGATCGGAACCACGGCTCCGATTACGGAGGGGAAGAACAAACATTTCCCTCCTGAGTCAGGCCAAAGCTCACGAATCATTTCCGGGCTGTCCGAGGCGGCGAAGTCCACTGTCCCGGCCAGCAGTCTGCGAAGGCCCGCCTCCGACCCCACAGGGTCGTATGTGATTTCGAGGTGCGGATTTTGTCGTCTGTAATTTGTGAACCATTTTGCATAGACCGGGTACGGGAACGTCGCGCCTGCCCCTTTGAGAACTGTCGTGGGTTGGGGCGGTGGTGCAGTCGGCGGGAAGGCCTGATGCTGCCCCAAAGCTTCCACCACAAGTTTCGCAATCCGCTTGGAGAGATCTCTGGAAACGTCCGCCGATCCGGACCCGGGCGTGAGCAGACACGACCAAAGAGTCTCACCCTTCGGGTCTTTCAGCTCTACCGATAGATAGCCCGCATAGACTGGTGTCCCGTTAGACGGCAACCTGCCGGATCTCGGGTTGAGGCTGCGGTATCCTTTGACCCAAATGTCTCCGCCGCCACCCAATATTACGTCAGCGCTCGCTTCGCTCGACTCCAGCGAGATGGAGTTGACCTTCTGGAGTTCGGCGATAAGGTCACCGCGCAGTTTCTCCGAACCTGCCTTAGTGGTGAAAGGTTCGACGTAGAGCCGTCTGATTCCAGAGGATTGCCAGGCAAGGGCTTGCCATGCCGGGAATGACATAGCTATTACGAAGCAGGTAAGACGGGCAATCCAGCTCTTCCGGAAGGCGGTCATGGTCAGTGTATCTCTCATCCTGACATCGGGTGCCCCCACTAAGGTTTCATAGCTGTTACGGAGCCGTGAATTTTCGGTGTAACGCGGTCGAACCGTTGACTTCCCCGCAGGATGTGCACAACCATGGTAAGGCATTGCGACTGCTATTTGTCTTGCTGATTTTTGCGCCCTGGCCCTCGCTTGCTCAGTGCGGTGACCCCCCTGCGCCTTCGCAGGCAGCAACTTCGTTGCCAGGCTCGTCAATGCCAGACTCTTCATGGGGTGGTCAGGAATCGTTCTGGGACCGGTTCTGGATTTCCGCACAAGCCAATTTCATTCGCCAGCAGCATCCGACGTTCGATGCGGAATACTCCGGCCCGAATAGCTTCCTGCCTGATCGGGAACACGCTACGTCAAGGGTCGAAACACTCTATACGGGCTTCCAGATTACGCAGACGCTGGAAATCCTTGCCGATGTCGAAAGCGCCGGCGGAGCCGGATTGAGCAATGCTCTCGACATCGCGGGCTTTACCAACGTGGACGTGGTTCGCAATCCATCGCTTTCCGAGGATCCCTATATCGCGCGAGTGATGCTGCACTATACGATTCCTCTGAGCAAGGAAACGACTGAGGCTACGCGCAATCCCCTGGCACTCGCCTCGACCGTTCCCGTGCGACGCCTGGAACTCCGGGCGGGAAAGATGAGCACGGTCGATTTCTTCGACCTGAACTCGGTTGGCAGCGATAGTCATCTCCAGTTCATGAACTGGGCGGTCGTTAACAACGGCGCCTATGATTACGCGGCGGACACGCGCGGATACACATATGGACTGGTGGCAGAATACTACGCAGAATCCTGGGCAGCCCGCTTTGGCGAGATGTTGATGCCGACGGTCGCCAACGGTATCAAGCTCGACTGGGACATCGCTCGCGCTCGCGGGGAAAACCTCGAATTCGAATATCACCCGGCTTTGCTTCCGAAGCGTGCCAGCGTGGTGCGGGTGCTGAGTTTCGTGAATCACGCCGATATGGGGAGCTACGCGCAGGCGATCAACGGTTACCTTTCAGGCAAGGATTCGGTTCCGGACATCACCCTCTACCGCAAGCAGGGAAGCGTGAAATACGGTTTCGGCTTGAACGCTGAACAGGAACTGACCAGTTCATGGCGGGCGTTTGCACGCCTGGGATGGAACGATGGGGCCACGGAATCATTCGCCTACACGGAAATCGACCGGACCGGGGCGATGGGCATGGATTTTCGGGGCAAGAGATGGCGGAGACCTGAGGACAAAGTGGGCGCTGCGTTTGTTGCAAACGGACTTTCCGGTGATCACAGGCGCTATCTGGCTCTGGGTGGGCTGGGATTCATCCTTGGTGATGGCAGACTCAACTACGGCCTGGAGAAGATCTTTGAGACGTACTATACGGCTCATGTCTGGCGCGGGATTTCGGTCGCGATCGACTACCAGCACGTCGCGGATCCGGGGTACAACCAAGACCGCGGACCTGCTTCCGTAGTGAGCTTCCGCATCCACATCGAAGACGCCATTCCGTTTAGTAAATTCGGCAGCAACTGACTGCAAACGCTACGGGTGTAGAGACACGACTGCCCCACGGTATAAATCCGGCGATCACCCTGGAAAGCGGCTAGACCTGTCTCCCTCTTTCAGGCTTTCTTTTGATGGGCTGCGGACGAATATATCTAGTACCAACTTGCAGAAATTGGCGTACAGTACCATTTGCTTACGCGCGCGGCTCCGAGCCGCGACCTTTAAGGGAGTGGTTGCGCGAACTTTCGCAACTTAGAACTAGCCCCTCCGCGGCGACAATCAGCGGTGGCGCTGTCCCCAGCCGCGCCTCGCACCGATCGACTCGTCGGTCCGCGGCGCCGAGTTCGACCACCGGCCGAGGGTGTACTCGCGCCGGTAGGCTGCCGAGCGGTTCCAGATCGTCACCTTAACCATACCGCTGGCATCGCACAAGTATTCCTCTTCCACGTCGCAGAATTCGCCCTGGCGGCTCACGTCGACCAGGCTCAGATCGGCCGTGCCATGCAAATCCGGGTCGAAGGGAAACTGGATGTCATCCCATAACGTGAGGTCGCCGGAGGGCTGGCCGTCTTCTCCGATGCGAGCCGCCTCGACGTAGCGGAAGTGGCCGATGTTGTGGACTGGCCGATAGCGGCGCGCCACCCGCAGCGGCGGGGCGCCGCGCCGCGGCAACTCCAGGCCGCGCGGGAAGAGCAGATCGAACGTCACATCGCGGCCGTGGTCGGCCTCGCGCCACACGCCGAAATGACGCGCGAAGCGGTCACGCAGCACATATCCGGAGCTGTTATCGGCGCTGATGGCGAGGCCGATTGCAGTGGCCGACCGCATGTACGCGGAGCGCTTCACCGCCCGCCCGAACGTCTCCTTGAGCACGCGCGCCACTGCCGGAAGTTCGGAACCGCCGCCGGTAACGTAGAGAGTTTCGATAGACCGACCGGGATGCGCCGCAAGCATTTCCTCCAAGACCTCCGCCGTCCGCTCCACCAGTGGGCGGCAGCGCTCGTAGTACGGCGCCACGGCAATCGAAACCTCGCCCCAGCCTTCGCGCACGCGGTCCAGGTCCACCACAATGCGGCGCGTATTGGGGTTGAGCGACTCCTTCCGCTCGCGGCACTCCTCCAGCAGGCGGAAAGACTCGGCGTCAGAGAGCGATTCGCGTTCGCCGGCTCGGCCCGCGGTCACCAGCGCCAGATTGGCCAGGATTTCGTCGAAATCGTCGCCGCCCAGATCCGCAAGACCGGCGCTGGCCACCACGATGTGGGTGTCATCCTCCATTTCAACCAGCGAGGTGTCGAAGGTCCCGCCACCCAAGTCGTACACCAGCAGCGATCGTTGGGGTTGACCCCTGCGCTGGACGCGCTCGCGATGGCCGAATTCCACACTCGCCGCCGAGGGCTCGTTGAGCATTCCCAGTACATGAAAGCCGGCCGCGCGGAAGGCTTCCGCAGTCAAAAATCGCTGGTTGCTGTTGGCATTGGCCGGCACACCCACCATGACATCAAGGGACTCGCCACGATCGAGCGTGAGGGTGGAAGCCTGTCGCAACTGCTGGCGGAACGCAGACAGCAGTTCCGTTACCAACTCCATCACCGATACCGTGCAGCCGGTAAGTTCCAGTTGGGTAGCCGGGCCAGCGTGTTTTAGCAACCGCTTAAGCGAGCGCAATACCGTCCAGTCACGATCTCCCTGCACTGCCCACGCGCTCCAGCCGAACCGGCGTTCGTTACCGTGGATCGCCACCAGTGGAGGGAACCAGTCCCGCGTCTGCCCGTCGGGTGATTCGAAGCTGACCAGCGGGTAGTTTCCGCGGTCTGCCGCCGCAGCCACGATACGGGTGGTACCAAAATCGATTCCCAGTTTCATCTGACTCCATCAATATCTGCAATCTTAGCGCCACCGAACGAGGCTCCTGTGCGCGCTGAGGGCCGCTGAGGAACTGAGGCGGACGCCGAAGCAGCAAGGTTGAACTGCGCTGGTTGCCTGCACCGGCAGACGTCAGAATGCGATCCCCAATACTTTGGCGAGGCGGCCGGCAATCTCCCGGATCGAAAACTCCGGCAGAACCTGCGGAGAGATACCGCGTCCCCATAGCACGTAAACCGACCGGTACCGCATTGGCCAGTGCCCGTGATTGCCAATCTCGGCCGGTTTGCCGGTCAACCCGCCGTCCTTGGTATTTCCGAACATCACGCCCTCGGCCGAGTCGAACACAGCCGCGGGATTCCGGTTGAGAGCCGAAGGAAACTGCGCGAACTCCTCCTTCGAAATCTCGCGTCCGATGCCATACTTCGGATCCTTCTTGAGTTCGCGCAGTTGGGCGGCCGTTGTCTCGTCGGACGCGAGCAGGATCGAGCCCATCTGTATGACCTCCGGAACCACCGACTTCACGTTCACGATTTTGTCCACACGCTCGAAGCCGTGATCCGACACCACCGCAACTGCCGTCCCCGCTGGCAAAGCCGCTACGATCTGTCCGATCAATTCGTCGGTATGCTCCAACGTGGCATACGACTCGCGAGTGAACGGCGCGTTATCGTGCTCTTCGGAATCGAGATCGACCAGGTGCAACAGCATCAGTCCCGGCTTCTCGTGCCGCAGGATCCACAGCGCGGCCATGGTCCGAATACGATCGTCCATCCACTGCTGGCCGAACGAGGGGAAATCGGCCGCAACCTTCGTCACCAGATCCGGCGGATTCGCCTTGCTCTCAATGGACCGGATATCCATGTCACCGCCGCGGCGCAGGGCAAAAAACTCCGGCAGATTCCAATCCGCGGGCGCATTCACGGTAACAGGCCACGTGATCGCGGCGATCGTCAAACCCGCTTGATGAGCCGCCCCAATCAGGTTGGGCGATTTAATCTGCGAATAATCGAGATACTTCTCTCCTGGCGGACGCCAGTTGCCGAGGATTCCATGCACCACCGGATCGACGCCCGTGAGGATGGTTGTGTGAGAGGGCCAGGTGATCGTCGGCACCACGCCCACGACACCTTTCGAATACTGACCCTCCCGCATGAGTCTTCGAAGCGTAGGAATCTTCAATCCCATCCGGTCGGCTTGGGCAAGGTACCGATTGTCCAGGCCATCGACCGAAATCACGACCAGCGGTTGCGCCGCGAAAAGCGAACCGGCCAGAATAGCCGTGAGAATGAAGATTCTGTTCATGTGAGATAGCTTAGAACATGATCCGCAGGCCGAAGCGGGAGTGCCTTGGATCGATCAGCCGGCCGAGCGGGTTCACGCTCGTGATCGTATCGTATCTATTCAGATTCTTCACCGACCCACGCGGATTCAGTTGGAGGCTCGACAAGTTCGACGCCGGATTAAGATTCGTTCTGCCCGGTCCGCGAAGTGTGTCGAAACCCGCATTCCCGAAAGACGCCGTGGTAGCTGGCGCGAAGGCCAGCGGATTGAAGTTCGGATGGCCGCCGAGACCGCTTCCCACGGTTCCTGCGTTGGGAAGGACCTGATTCGCCGTCTGCGTATTCGCAGGGTAATTACACGAAGTTGCCGACGATGTGATGCTGAACGGTGCACCGGAGTAATGCGTGAAGAGTCCGCTCATCGTCCAGGCGCCTGCGATCAACGCAGGTGCGCCGTGCTGAAGGTACCGTTTGTCTTTGCCGCATGGCAACTCGTAGCTTAGCTACTTTCTGGCGCAAAATTGTAGGGCTAACTCTTTTGTTCGCATTGAGCGTCCTGCCGGCCTGCGGGAACGTCCAGGTTTCGTCTGTTGTCATTTCAGAGGTCCCTGGACAACGACCTCCTCCGCGGGTTTCTCTGTGGCTCGGCGCCTCTGCGGTAATCCACAGATCACCCCATTGCCGGACTGCTTGCCTCCGAAAACTCCTACTTATCTGACGCGGGAAGCCTGAACTCCACCGCGGAGACGCCGAGCCGCAGAGGATCGCGGAGGGTCTCCTAATCTCCCTAAAAGTTTCTGAACATTTGTATTGCGTTCTGTTTTTCATTTTTTGTGTTTCACTGCTAATAGTGAAACATGACGCTGCTGCCCGCAAACGCGATCGACTCGCCGCGCGTCTTCCCGACGCCAGAGACGTCCTCCGCTACTCCTTGAGGAGTCTGGTACCGCAATATCCGGCCGTGGTTGCGCACTCGCCCGCCTGACGATGCGGTCGCGTGGCGTATTCGATGGGTTACTTGCCTTGCTCACTCGCGGCACGCCAGCGCTGTGAAGACTACTATCATAAGAAGCTCCGCGAGCGATTGAGTGAGTTGCCCGCAGAGATCGCTCAAGGCTTCAGCGCGAGCGCTCTTGCTGGTGACGTCACGGCCGGAGTGCGGACGAAGTTCTTGAACTCCGGAGTGCCACTCTTTCTGAATTACGGCAGCAACTGAACGAATCTCGAAATCACGTGAACGCTGGCGCTTCAAACGGTGGTTGGAGGTCAGACGCCGCGAAGAACTCGATCGATAAATGGAATCGCGAAATGCGCCAACTGCAATGGCTGCATCTGGGAGGGGTATGGTTAATTGGGTCGCCTCTCGGCGCGCTGTCGTATTGGTGGTTGCTCGCTCCGCGGGAGACCGGCAAGCAACGACGAAACGCCGTGTTGCCTAAATGTTGTTGATTCTAAATCGGGGTGGGTGGAGGGATTCGAACGCAGGTTCGGATTTTGGAATGTGCAAGTTGCTGATTCCAGGTTGCCATAATCGCCACGTTTGCCACTGTTGACGGGGAAGGTTGCCCGATATTGCCCGACACTTCACGGCAGGTCCGCGCGGTCGAACCGTTGACGCCGAAATTTAGGATGTCCTGGCGCGACGCTCGCTGGCCATCCCGTCGGGACGACGGGGCCCGTATCCCATAATAGTTTTGGGAGTAGCAATATTTGAAACTCCGTCTGTTGTGCTCGAAAATCAGGCTGCGGCACAGTACTCAGCCCAGATGGTAAGTTGCATGAGATTCCGGCCGACCCACGAAAGCGTATCGATGCGCCGTTCTATGATAGATGGCACGAGGCTCTCTCGGTTTAGAACGATTGCATTTTGCCATGGATGCCGTAGACCACTGCACGCTATTGCACGCTGGCACTGAACAGTGTCTCCACGCTTTCCCGAAAATTAAGATTCTGTGGGGGGTGATGCCCGTTTGCAGATAAATGCGGATTTATAATGCTAACGTGAGACCGGCCGATGAAACAGCCGAAACAACCTGAAGAACAGAGTGTGTTGCCGGTGCCTCCCCACACCGTCGCGGAACTTGCCGAAGACCTTCGGAGTCTCATCCAAACTGCCCGGCTCCGCGTCGCGCAAACCGTCAACGCCGAACTCGTCGTACTTTACTGGCAAATCGGAAACCGAATCCGGCACCATATATTGGGAGATGCACGGGCTGAATACGGAAACCAGATTGTCTCTACGCTGTCGAGACAATTGACGGCCGACTACGGTGCTGGCTTCAGCCGACAGAACCTCTTCCACATGATACGCTTCGTCGAGGCGTGGCCGGACCAGTCGCAAGTAACCGCTATAGCGCAGCACCTCGGCTGGAGCCACTTTAAGGAAATTCTTTATCTCGAAAACGCACTCGGACGCCAGTTTTACGCCGAGATGTGCCGCCTTGAACGTTGGAGCGTCCGCACGCTCCGCGACCGCGTCCGCAGTATGATGTTCGAACGGACTGCAATCTCCCGGCTACCCGACGAGACAATTCGGCAGGACCTCCAACAGCTTCGGGATGCGGATAGGTTGACACCCGAACTCATCTTTCGCGATCCTTATCTCCTCGATTTCCTTGGTCTGAAAGATTCCTACAGCGAGCGGGATCTCGAAGCGGCAATCTTGCGCGAGTTGGAGAGGTTCCTCCTCGAACTCGGGACGGATTTCGCATTCATTGCCCGTCAGAAGCGGATGACGATCGGCAACCAGGATTTTTACCTCGATCTGCTGTTCTACCACCGGCGCCTCGGCCGGCTGGTGGCGATCGACTTGAAACTCGGTCGCTTCGAGGCAGGCTATAAGGGCCAGATGGAGCTCTACCTTCGTTGGCACGACCAGCACGAGCGTCGCACCGATCACGAAGAGACCCCTATCGGCCTAATTCTTTGTAGTGCCAAGGACGAAGAGCAAATTGAACTCCTGCAACTCAATCAAGGTGAAATTCGCGTAGCCAAGTATTTGACGGCTTTACCGGCCAAATCGCTGTTGGCCGCCAAACTGCACGAGGCCGTTCGCCTGGCGCGAGAACAAATAGCTCGCCGCGAACCAGAGGGACGGCAGTGATCATGGCGCTATCGACTATCGACTATCGCCTTCGCTTCGGATAACCGGACGACTTGGCTAGCGTGCGGACCACCTTCCCCGCCCCGTCCAGGATCTCCCTGGCGATCCCGCCCTGCGGCTCGGCAGCCAGATAATAGTCGATCATTGCTCCGGAGCGAGGATACTTCAGCGAGGTACGCCCGGCCCCAACCCCTCCAGCGCCGCTCTACCCGGCGTGCGGATGCCGTCGCGCGGCTGAAACAGGATCGCACCGGCGCTCGCGCTCTTTTCGTTCAACTGATGCAGCGGCGTCAAATCGTCCAGTATCCAGAAGGACCTCCCCTGGGTGGAGACCACCAGATCCTTATGCGCGACCTTGATGTCGGTCACCGGCGTTACCAGGAGGCTTTGCTGGAACGACTGCCAGTTTCGGCCGTTATCGAATGAAACGTAAATACCAAATTCTGTTCCGGCGTAGAGGAGGCCCGCGCGCCGTCCCCGGGGAGTGGCAATCTGGCGACGGCCTCCGATAAGCTCGACGAGACAACAAGCGTAGGTGACCAAAACTGGGTGGAGGCGCGATTGCATGGTTCAAGCTGCGGATGAAGGTTCGGTGAACTGTGATGAGTAACTATCCGATCACGACAGACTACACTTCCGCCCAGCCGATCCGACACACTTTCTGAGGCGAGGAAAATGAGAAGTGCGCTGTTACTGGTTCTCTTGTTGTCGTCAGGCGTTCAGGCCGATGACTTTGCGTGGGTGCTGAGGACGGATTCGGATGCTAAGGCGGTCGTGAACCTGGATAAGTTACCGCACGACTATCTGTTTGAATTCTAGTTCTCCGGCGATGGTCCAGTCCTCACGAAAGACAAGCTCATCGAAGCAATCGAGACGGTTACTCATGAGAAGCTCCAATCAAAACGCCCTTGTGTGATTGATAAAGACGGAGCGATCCTCAACTATCCGTGCATTGTGGTCGCCAGCGGCCCGAAACAATCCCTGATTACTCTTGTTTTAGAGTGCCGGTGCAGGGCTCATGCGAGTGGGTCGCGGAACCTGGGACGAGTAGGGCCGTCGCCCGGCGCGCTTCTATGGGCGTTTCTCGCGCGCTGTCGCTGCGAACTTTCGACCACCGGTTTGATTCACGGACGCGCGATCTGAAAAACCAGGAAGTGCTGCCGTGGAAGAAAATCGTACCGGGCGGCTAGTTTGAATCCCGCTTGTTGCATTTCCGAAATGCACTGTTCCGGCGGGAAGCGGAATTCCGGGGGCGGGCCCTCGGGCGAGTCGGCGCGGAAATCGATGATCGCCACTCGGCCGCCGGTTTTCAGAGACTTCGTCACGCGACGGAAATAGGCTTCGCGATCCCCGATGTGGTGATAGGTATCCACGATGAGAATCACGTCCACTGGTTCCGGGAGATTCGGCGTGTCCGCCGCGGCGAGCACCGGGTAGATGTTCTTCAGCCCTTCCTTAGTTGCACGCTCCGTTAAGTGACCATGGATGGCTCGATATCCGAGGCATAGACCTTCGGGGTAAATTTCAGTTTGGCCAGCCGCACCGTGAAGTACCCGGTTCCTGCGCCGACGTCCGCGACCACCTGATTGGCTTTCAGATTGAGCGCGGTAATCACCTGATCGGGTTTCTGCCAGCTATCTCGAGCTGGATCGTCAAAGCGCTTCGCCAACTCTTCCGGTTGGTCGAAGCGGTGTTCCATGTGGTCGTGATTCATGGGGTGATCGGGATTCTGCCCAAGCGTCACGGAAATCGGCAGAACGAAGGAGAGGATCGAAAGTTTGAGATGCATAGTTATCGACTCCGGGAGGCAAAGTTAGTTTGTCGGCGGCCATGGGTTGGCGAACCAGGGATCGTGAATGACCATTTCGTCAGTCAAAGACAGCAGAAACGCGATCAGGTCGCTGCGATCCTGCACGGAGAGCACGAAACCGCCAATCAGCGGATCTTTGTTCGGGTTGTCATGACCGTTTCCGGCTTGCGGCCCTGATGCGACCGCCTTGCCACCCGCTGCATAGTGGTCGAGCACACCTTCGAGAGTCGGAATACTGCCGTCGTGCATATACGGTGCGGTGAGGACTATGTTTCTGAGCGTCGGCGCTGGCTAGCCTAATCGGCGCGATTCACCATGGCGGTTGGAGCGGCTGCGAAAAAGTCGAGCAGAAGACGCGCCACTTCTGGAGGAAGAGACACTTCCTCCAGCGCCCGCGTCATGACTTGAATCCATCGATCCCGTGCGCGCTTGTCGATGGCAAACGGCGCGTGCCGCATACGCAGTCGGGGATGGCCGCGAGTTTCGATGAAGCAAGCCGCCAAAACGGTAGATCAGATATTCGCGGAGACGCTCCTCCGCGCCGGCCAGATCCGTGGGAGGGTACATGGGTCCGAGAATGTCGTCCTCCGGCACCTGGCGGTAGAATGCAGCCGCCAAAGCCCGGAAAGCATTCTCACCGATGGCGGCGTAAACATCGTTTTCCTGCAGAACAGGATTGCCGTCGGGGTTCCGCCGGCTGGCATTAGGTGCGATGGATAGAGGAATCATCAGGGCTTTTCGGCGCCAGTCAACGGCGCGGTGTGGCCATCCAGCGCTTCAGTTCTGCGACATGCTCGGCTTCTTCCGCTGCAAACTCCACGGCCATCGTGCGGATCTCCGGATCTTCGGTCGTGCGCGCGATTCCATCGTAGAAATCGAAGCCTCGCTGCTCGCTCTCAAGGCTCAGTTGCATGGCGTAATCGAGGTCCATCAGATAGTGCGATGCTTCCATAGACGTCGCCTCCGGACTTTCCCCATCGGGCCACTCGAACTCGTGCGCCTTCAATTCCGGAAGATCGTGGTAACCAGCACGCGCCCTCGCTTGTGCAAGATGCAGGCGCGAGAAGTGGGCCAGCTTTCCGAAGAACGCGGCACTATCGTGATTGCCATAGATCTTCATTGCGTGGGCCAGATCGCCCAACCGATTTGCGGCCTCCTCTTCCAGGCGGATAGCGTGAGCCAGGAACTCGTCGACGTTTTGCATGGACTTGACCTATGAGGCGTCGGTTGCGGCTGGCATCTTACAACCCACCTTCAAAGTGACCTGAAATTCCTTCACCTGGCCGTCGACGATTTTTCCGGTCTCGCGGACGACCTCAAACCACTCCAGTTGGCCTAGGGTCTCGGACGCTTCCGCAACCGCGGCCTTGGCTGCTTCGAAGAAACTGCTATTGGACGTGCCGACCAACTCGACGAGCTTATAGGTGCCTGCCATTTATCTTCTCCTCGTACCGCAATTTCATGCCGGCTCGGTTTGAGCCACCGGATGTTTCGAAGCTTCTCGCAGCGCACATTCCTCGCGCTGAATCCAGCGGGCGAGAATATCGACGTGCTCCGCCTCTTCTTTCACAAACTCATTCGCCATGGCGGCAATCTCGGGATCTTTGGTCGTGCCGACGACGGCGTAGTAGAACTCATATCCGCGCCGCTCTCCCTGCATTGCCACTTTCAGTGCATCCATTCTGGACAGGTCCGGGTCACCAGCCAGCAGAGAAGTTCTCTCCGGTGTGGCGTGATCCGGCCAAACGTAATCCGGCGGCAGGTGGGGCGTGACATCGATTGAGCCGGCTCGCGATCTGGCTTGCTCCAGGTGTAGTCTCGAATACCCCGCCAAATCATGAAACAGCTTCGCGACTTCGTGGTTGCCGCACGCCTCCATGGCGGTTCCCAATTCGTCGTAGTGGATCGAGGCATCCTCCTCCAACCTGACAGCGAATCCCAGGAACTGGTCGAGGCTTTTGATCTCGATGCCGCCTTTGTAGATCTTGGCTGCATAGGACAGGCTGGGGCGCTTCGGGGGCAGGGTCTCATCGCCGTCAAAGGAGACGGTAATGTCTTCATCGCGCACGAAGCACTGGCACGCGAGCCTGTATCGCGGGGGCATGTCGTTGACCTCGGCGTCGCGGATTTCTTCACGCGTGATCTTGCCCAATTGGCGCAACAACTCTTTCTCTTTCTCGGTGAGCGCGATTCCGTATTTCACATCCGGCGAGAGATGCTCGACTTTCACCAGGCAGGAACCGCATTCGCCGTCCTGACAGTCGAACGGTATGGGAATCTTGTGCGCGTGGGCGACCGCGAGAATTGTGCCGCGGTGTCCGGCGACCGCGTATACGGTGAGGTCTTTCGCCATAACAGGCGAGGAAAACGTTACGTTGGCCAAAGTTAGCTCCGTTATTGATCGGCACCGACGACCTTGACGCGGCAAGATTGCCATCGTAGGCCGAATCGTTAGTTGATGTACACTCGTTTGCACGCGGCGGGCCAGTTGGGCGGGCGGTGTGAACAAAGCAGTTGGCGATGCGCGAAGATCAGCTCTCGGGTCGATTTCCAGACAAACGGAACATCTATGTCGGAAAGCCTTCACACAGGCCTATTGCCAGGTGGCCGGGCGGAAGAGCGGTTCTAGTCCTTTTGGAGCATCACTTCGGTTGACTTGATGACGACGGTCACCTTGTCTCCCTTCTTCAGTGCAAGTTTGTCGGCACTCCGGCGAGTGATCACGCTTTCGATAACGCTCTTGCCGATTCTGACGTCGACATGAGCCATGATGTCATCAACCACCACCGCGATGACTTTTCCTTCGAGCTGGTTTCGCGCTGATAAAGGCATGTGAACATCATGCCACGAATGGCTGCGATTTGGAATGACGGCATTTATATTGACACAATCACCGATTCGTGACACGATACAATTAGCTAATAGTACTTAGTTAGTGAAGAATCTGACCTTCCCCGTCCGTCCCAGATTACAAATCTATACCCCGTCGTTTAGTTCAACTTCCAGGCCGCGTGAAGCCGTTCTCGGCGCGAGCCCCCTTTGAGTCGCGTAGTGTCCACGTTTTTGCCGGTGACGCCCAGGCTTCCGGTGTCGCCGCGGATTGGACGGTGCAAGCATGGTCGCGATGAAAAATCTGGATTTGGACGGTGGCGGAGGTCGACCCGCACGATGGACCGATGTCGCGCTCAGCGGCATGTACGAGATTTCTAGAGTCCTGACCCGCCCGGAAAGAATCGAAACAACTCTCTCGGATGTGATCGCTCTGCTGACGAGCTACCTCGGCATGCATCGCGCTCTAATCGCCTTGCTTGGCGATGACGGCGAGCCTCAAGTGGTGGTGGGTTCGGGGTGGAATGAAGAGACAGCGCTCAGCCATTTTGAACATTTGCCGGAACGCGCGGTCGGCCAGATTGTAGTGAGCCAGTCTCCGCTGGTGGTCATGGATATGGCCTCCGACCCGCTGTTTGCGGGCTGGGAAGCATGGGACTCCAATATTGCGGAACTGCACTGCACTTTCATTGGCGTGCCCATCAAGGATCGGGACCAGGTAATCGGGACCATTACGATCGAGCGAAACTATCAGGAACACTCCTTAGTCTCGATCGATGAGGATGTCCGCTTCCTGACGATGATTGCAGGTCTGGTCGGACAGACAGTGCGGCTGCAATTGTTGATTGCCCGGGATCGCGAGCACCTGATGCAGGAAGGGCATCGCATCGAAAAGGTACTCGACGCCAAGTCTTCGAAACGGAAAGATGGCGTAGACGAGATCGTGGGCGAGAGTCGGGCGGTACGATCCATCCTCGAGAAGATTGCCATTGTGGCGCGCACTTCCCTGCCAGTTCTCTTGCGCGGCGAGTCCGGGACGGGTAAGGAACTGTTTGCCCAGGCTGTGCACAACCTCTCATCGCGGAAGAATCAGGCTTGCATCAAGGTGAACTGCGCGGCGCTGCCTGAAAGTGTTCTCGAATCCGAGCTGTTCGGACACGAAAAGGGAGCGTTCACGGGAGCGGTGGCGCAGCGTAAGGGGCGCTTTGAACTCGCCGATGGCGGCACCATCTTCCTCGACGAGATTGGCGACATTTCGGCTTCGTTCCAGGCGAAACTGCTTCGTGTGCTGCAGGAGGGCGAGTTTGAACGCGTCGGCGGCACACGCACCATGAAGGTGGATGTGCGTCTCGTGGCCGCCACCAATCGCAATCTGGAAGAAGCCGTGGCGAACGGCACTTTCCGCTCAGATCTGTATTACCGGATTAGCGTAGTTCCAATCGTCCTGGCGCCTCTTCGCGAGCGGCGGGAGGACATTCCTCTGCTCGCCCGAGAGTTTCTCGGTCGCTACAACAAGGATCAAGGCACGGAGTTCACTCTGAGTGAAGATGCGCTCGCCGTTCTCGCTTCATGCGATTTTCCAGGCAACGTGCGGGAACTGGAGAGCTGCGTGCGGCGCACGGCTGCGTTCGCCCGTGGATCGCGAATCAGCGCGCAGGATTTTGCGTGCAAGAATGACAGTTGCCTGTCATCGGTTTTGTCCAAAGCGATCACCGACAGACACGTTCAGCGGCACGGATATATTCCGCTTCCCGTTGCTCCTAGTGCGGCGGCGGTCAAACCACGGCTTCCCGCATCCACCCTTACCCGCATCGATGAACGCAGTGCTCCTCTCCCTATCCAGCCAGTTGCTCCGTTGCCCATAGAACCGGCGCAGCTGTCGGGTGACGCTCCTCCCTTTGGAGCACTCGACGATCCCTCTGAGCGTGAACATCTCACTCAGGCGATGGAAAAAGCAGGCTGGGTACAGGCGAAGGCAGCCCGGCTTCTCGGCATCACTCCGCGTCAAATGGGATACGCACTGCGGAAGCACGGCATTCCGATCCAGCGATTCTAACGCGGCGTTGCGCGTTGGCCCAAACCGTGCACTCCTGTTCTCCTCAATCGAGAAGGAGAACCATCATGGCTTACAAGATCATTGCCTCTCAATGCACCGTTTGCGGCGCTTGCGAGTTCGACTGCCCAACCGCGGCGATCTCGTTGAAACGTGGGGTATACGTCATCAATCCGAAGATTTGCACCGAATGCCAGGACCACTATGATTCGCCGCACTGCGCGTCGGTTTGTCCTGTCGAAAAGACCTGCGTGAGGGCCTGACGCAGTGTCGCGTTCCCAACAAGGTGAGGCACTCACCACGACGCTTGTCGGCATCGTGACAAGGGTGCGAGTTGGAAAGCGGTCGATCTAAAGGGAATTTCGTCTTCTCACGCTTGGCAGGCGAGTTGCATACTGTGAATCAAGCCAACATGGGCGTCCCCCTTTGTCGCGGGAAACGTGACGGACTTCCAACATTGAGGAACGAACATGCCGCAGACTCAGGGAAAAATATTTCAGATACTGCAGGAGGTAGCCGAGACCAAAGGTTGCGGTACCAAGGGCGGCAGCGGTAAGGCTAGTTGTGGGTCGGCCGCGGGTCAGGGGGATTTGGCTCCGGAGATATGGGAGAAGGTCAAGAACCATCCCTGCTACAGCGAAGAAGCGCATCATCACTACGCGCGGATGCACGTCGCGGTGGCGCCGGCCTGCAACATCCAATGCAACTACTGCAATCGCAAGTACGATTGTGCCAACGAATCGCGCCCGGGGGTGGTCAGCGAAAAGCTGACGCCGGAGCAAGCTGCGAAGAAGGTCCTGGCAGTGGCTTCCACCATTCCGCAGATGACGGTGCTCGGCATCGCCGGTCCTGGGGATCCGCTGGCCAATCCCGAGAAGACCTTCAAGACTTTTGAGCTGATCTCGAAGACCGCGCCGGATATCAAGCTGTGTCTTTCGACCAACGGCCTGATGCTGCCGGACCATGTGGACACGATCAAGAAGTTCAACGTGGACCACGTCACCATCACGATCAACATGGTCGATCCGGAGATCGGCGCCAAGATTTACCCGTGGATTTTCTACAAACATAAACGGTATACAGGCGTGGAGGCGGCGCGGATACTCACCGAGCGCCAATTACAGGGACTCGAAATGCTCACCGAGCGCGGCATCCTGTGCAAAGTGAACTCCGTGATGATTCCGGGGATCAATGACCATCACCTGGTGGAAGTGAATCGTGCCGTGAAGTCTCGAGGCGCTTTTCTGCACAACATCATGCCGCTGATTTCCGCGCCGGAGCACGGCACGGTATTCGGACTCAACGGTCAACGCGGTCCATCGGCGCAGGAACTCAAGCATTTGCAGGACAGCTGCGAAGGCGAGATGAACATGATGCGCCACTGCCGTCAATGCCGGGCGGACGCAGTCGGTTTGCTGGGCGAAGATCGCAGCTCCGAGTTCACCACCGAAAAGATCATGAGCATGGAGGTCAACTACGACCTCGATTCGCGTAAGGCGTATCAGGAGGAGGTGGAAGGCGAGCGTCAAGCTAAGGTTGCGGCCAAGCAGACGGAACTGGAGAGTCTCGCGGGCGAGATGAGCGACGTGAAGATCCTGGTCGCGGTGGCTACTAAAGGTAGCGGTCGGATTAACGAGCACTTCGGTCACGCCAAAGAATTCCAGGTTTATGAGCTCAGCACGGCGGGAGCGAAGTTCGTGGGACACCGGCGGGTGGACCTTTATTGCCAGGGCGGTTTTGGCGAAGAAGACAGTCTCGATACCATCATTCGCGCCATCAACGATTGCACCGCGGTGTTTGTCGCCAAGATCGGCGGCTGCCCGCGCGACACGCTGTCGAAGGCCGGCATCGAACCCGTGGACCGCTACGCTTTGGAATTCATCGAGCAATCGGCGATCGTCTATTTCAAAGAATATCTGGAGAAAGTGAAGAGTGGAGAAATCCGGCATATCGTGCGCGGCGACGCCGATATCCGGCAGGGAGCATTCGTCGCTGCCTGAAGGATCTATAGGAGCAAACAAGAAGCCATGGCATACAAAATTGTATCGTCCCAATGCACGTCGTGCTCGGCCTGCGAGCCGGAGTGTCCAAACGTCGCAATCTACCCAAAGAATGGGACCTTTATCATCAATCCCAAGAAGTGCACGGAGTGCATCGGCCACTTTGATCAACCGCAGTGCGTAGCGGTTTGTCCGGTGGACAACACCTGCATCATTGACAATTCCGTACCGCGCTACCAGGCACATACATAAGGAGAATATGAACATTACCATTACACCCTCGGCGAACAAATTCATCCGGCGGATGGTCCGGTTCGGCGGAATCCAAAACGGAGGCTTCCGGTTATCGGTGAGCCCCGGAGGATGCTCCGGATTGGCGGCCGAGTTCAGTATCGAAGCTGCACCAAAGACCGGCGAGGCCGTTCTCAGAAAGACGGGCTCAAGCTTTTCTTGCCGGTGGAGAGCCGGAATCCTTCTCGAAGGCGTGACCATCGATTGCGCCGACACGCCCACGGAGTCCGGGCTGGTCTTTCGCGATCCAAAAGTGGGAGACTCCGCGTGCGGAACATCGAGCCGTGCGCCCGAGTTCGTCAGTCTCTCAAATTCTTTTCGAAAGTAACTAAATGCCGGCTGTCGACGAAGCATTGTTGGACTCAGGACTGCCGGTGGAGGCAGCGCGGCAACTACGTCTGGCGGCTCTGTCTTATGCGCACGACGAGGTTGCAGAAGAGCATCTGCGGGAAGCGCGCGCGATTGCTCCAAGGCACGCTGCCGTGCTGATAGGGCTCTATCGTTTCTATTTTTATAAAGGCCGGTTGATTGAAGCGTTGGCCATTTCGGAAGTGTGTTTGAAGAAGGCGGCTGGCGACAATGGACTGGCCGCGGATTGGCATGAAGTCAGACGTGGGGACGCGGACTTCAGCGATTACGCCGCGAAAGTGCCGCGGTTTTATCTGTTCACGCTGAAAGCATATGGCTACCTGCAGATGCGGCTCGGGAACACGGATGAAGGACTCGCGGCCGTTATGAAACTGCTGGAACTCGATCCGAGCGACAAGATTGGCGCCAAGGTTCTTCTTGGCGTCATAGAAAGAATGGGCCGCGACGATGACGAATGAGGAAGAGATTCCGGAGGCCATCGACTGGGAAGGTAGCCCGGTGAACTGCGCGGCATGTCCCCATCGCGAATTACTTGAAGAGGGCCACTGCCAACCGCGGCACGCCTGCATACAGGACCGCTACGCAAGGCGCATCGACCGGTTCTTCGGCTGGAATCCGGAAGTCGCCAACCATAGCCTGGAGCATCCCTATTTCGAGGTCCGTGCGATCGCGGCCAAGTACGCGGATGAGATGCTGCTGCCATGGCTGCTGCGCGATCCGGACGAGACGGTGCGCTGGAGTGCCGCTCTGCGCTTGCCAAAACGTTTTCTTATGCGGCTGATAGACGATCCTCACCGGGAGGTTCGCATCCGCGTGGCTGCGCGCCTCGAAGGTTCGG
>CAVVFX010000015.1:0-197994 GCA_963747535.1 Terriglobia bacterium | reverse complement strand
GTTATGTGGTCCCCAAAATTATGTGGCGTCCAGCGGTTAAGTCGATTGGCTTGAACATCACGCATTCAGCGAACGCCACATAACTAAAACTCGATACTGATCGGGCATCCCCATTTCAAAGGAGGTCCGACTGTGTTCGAGACTTTATTCGAGTATCCTGCCATCGTCACTCGGCATCGCGAGGGTCCGTTTGCGGAAGCCCGGGAGCGGTACCTGAATCATTGCGTTAGCCAAGGCCTGGCTCGCGCGACTTTACAACGTCACGCTCAAGAGCTCTTAGTCATTGCCGAGCGAATCGACATCAACATCGGTTCGGCTATTAGCCCTTCCGCCATCGTGGCGGCCGCCGATCGTTGGGCTACTGAGCAGCACCAAAGGCGACGTACACAAGACTTGCAGTGGTCGCGAGAGCTCTTCATTCGAACGGCGACGACATGGCTTCACTTCTTGCGACGTTTGGAAGAGCCCCAACCCAAGATCCTACCCTTTGCGGACCGTCTTGCCGACTTTGCCGCTTATCGACGAGATGAACGCGGCTTGTCTCCGGTCACCATCCGCAATCAGGGCTGGCATTTGGAGAAGTTCTTGGGATGGATGGAGGATCAGAGCCGTTCCTTCGTCAATGTTTCTCTTGAAGATGTGGACGCTTTTCTGGCCAGCCATGGAAAGCAGGGTTGGGGGCGCGTGTCAGTGGCCAGCAGCGCCAAAGCCTTGCGCGCGTTCTTTCGATACGCAGGTGTGCGCGGTTGGTGTGCGCCCAGCATCGCCGCCGGCATTGATGGTCCGCGTTTGTTTCGGCACGAAGGACTCCCGGTCGGCCCACCCTGGCCGGACGTGCGGCGATTGATCGCCAGCACTGAAGGCGATTCGGCACGCGATATCCGCGACCGAGCCATCCTGATGCTCTTGGCGACCTATGGTTTTCGCAGTGGTGAAGTGTCAGGCTTGTGCCTCGAGAATCTGAACTGGGAAAGCGAGATGATTTCGATCACGCGTACCAAACCCCGGCGAGTTCAGGAATATCCCCTATGCAGAGAGACCGGCGAGGCTATCCTGCGATACCTGCAAAAGGTGCGTCCTCGTTGCGCGCGCCGGGAGGTTTTCCTCACCCTTAAGGCGCCGTATCGCCGGCTCTCACAAGGCGGTCTATACCATCTGGTCAGCACTCGCCTGGGTGCGTTGGGAATCCACGTTCCGCGCCGCGGGCCGCACTCGCTCCGGCATGCCTGCGCTGGCCATCTGTTGGGAGAGGGGTTTTCGCTGAAGGAAATAGGTGATCACCTCGGGCACCGCAGCGCCTATGCAACCCGCATCTACGCCAAGGTGGATTTAGCTGGTTTGCGCGAGGTTGCGGCTTTTGACTTAGGAGGGCTGCGATGAAACTGGCCACTCTAACCACTTTGTACGTTGACTACAAACAGTCCATGGGCATGCGGTTCCACACCGAAGCCCGCACCTTGCGGTCGTTTTGTCGAACTATGGGCGACATCAGCGTGGCAGAAGTCTCCGCTGATTCTGTGCACGCCTATATCGCGGGGACAGGCCCCATCACGCGCTTCTGGCATCGTAAACACGAAGTGCTCTGCGGCTTCTACCGTTTCGCCATGGCACGGGGATTCGCCGTTATGTCGCCCCTTCCCAAAATCGTTCCCCAACCACCGCAGTTTGTTCCCTACATCTTCTCGCATGCGGAACTTCAGCGATTGCTCGACGCCTCCGTCTGTTGTCAGAGTTCACGCAGTAAGCTCCAGCCTTACACCTGCCGCATGCTCGTCTTGCTGCTGTACGGAGCGGGACTGCGCATTAGTGAAGCGCTTTCCCTGACTCTTGCCGATGTGGATCTGCCCGAGGGCATTCTCACCATTCGGGAAAGTAAATTCTACAAGTCACGGCTGGTGCCTATGGGTTCTGCTCTTACCGGCGCCTTGGGGGACTACGTGGCTCAACGTTCCAAGGATCACCCCACACAGTTGCGTCTGGAGTCGGCGCTGTTCCTCACCCGCACTGCGACTCCGACGAAACGTAACACCGCAGAGAACATCTTCAGCCGGCTGCGAATCCGCGCCGACGTTTTGCGCTCCGATGGATGCCGTTATCAGCCGCGCCTGCACGACCTCAGGCACGCCTTCGCAGTGCATCGTCTCATTTCCTGGTATCGCCAGGGAGCAGACGTGCAACGCCTGCTCCCACAACTAGCGACTTACCTCGGCCACATTCACATCGCGACTACCCAGCGTTACCTCACCATGACTCCTGAATTACTGCAGGAGGCCAGCCGGCGTTTTGAGCACTACGCCCAGGAGGGACAGCGTGAATAATCTAACATTGCTGGGACCTTGGGTGCGGAGATTTCTGCTCGAACATCTGGTGGCCGAGCGCAATCTGGCGCGCAATACACAACGTAGTTACCGCGATACCCTGGTGCTGCTGATTTCCTTTATCTCTGGCAAACTGACCCGAGCCGTCGACCGACTGACCGTGGTCGACATATCGACGGATCTGGTGCGTCTTTTTCTGACGGACTTGGAACAGTCGCGGAAGTGTACAATCAGCACTCGCAACCAGCGCTTGGCTGCGGTGCATGCTCTCGCTCGTTTCGTGGGAGAACACAGTCCGGAACACATCGACTGGTGTGGTCAGATCCGTTCAATCCCATTTAAGAAAACCAACAAGGCAATCGTCCCCTATTTGGATAAACCGCAGATGGATGCTCTGATCGCTTCCCCCGACCGGCAAACTGCCCAAGGCCGCCGCGATCACGCTTTGCTGCTATTTCTCTACAACTCCGGCACTCGTGCCCAGGAAGCCGCACAGTTGCCCGTGAGCGAACTGGACTTGGCTGGTTGTTCCGTGAAAATCCGGGGTAAGGGTGGAAAAGAGCGGCAATGTCCTTTGTGGCCGAGTACGGTTAATGAACTCAAAGTTCTCATTACCAGCCGCTCTCCGGCCGCATGTGTCTTTCTCAATCGCTGCGGTCATCCGATAACAAGATTCGGCATCCACACGCTGGTCGAGCGATATGTCAGCAAAGCTCAGGTCCAAATGCCCTCACTGGCGGAAAAACGGGTCAGTCCCCACACGATCCGCCACACCACAGCCACACACCTGCTCCGCGCCGGCGTGGACATCAATACGATTCGCGCCTGGCTCGGGCATGTCTCTCTCGACACTACCAACATCTACGCAGAGATGGATCTGGAGATGAAAGCCAAGGCTCTGGCCAAGTGTGAAGTTGTCGAGGCCGATAAACCAGCGCGCCGCTGGCGGGATGATCCGGCCCTGATGACGTTTTTGCGCGCGCTTTAGCCGTGAAGTTATGTGGCGTTCAGTGCGATCGCGTCTATGAATCACCGGGGGTTGTCCGCTGGACGCCACATAATTTTGGGGACCACATAACGCACATTATGTGGCGCGCCACATAATATGCGGTAGTTCCCGCAAGTACGGGTCTGTACGGGGGGTGGCCGGTAACGGCCATCCCTACCGTGACGGGTACTAGCTTCTGGTTTGCGGTGAATTACCTGCGATGCGGAAGTTAACTCACTCCTCCGCTTCTCAATTACCGACGATCCGGACCCATCCTTCAGTACCCGTTTCCAGGGGGACGGGCATCGCTTTACGGTTCAGGACTCGAACCCTAAAGCCTATTTCTTAACGGCCTCGCCGAATATGCGCAGAAAGTTCCCGCCGCCGATCTTTCCGATCTCATCCGAGGTGAAACCGGTCTTTAACATCGCATCGACAACGACGTAGTAGAACCCGGCCGTTTGATCCTGCCATGCCTGATTGGTGCGTTCCCCGGCGCGCCCATTTTGTTGACCGGGGCCACGGCCCCCGCCCGGACCGCGACCGCCAGGCTGCGTGAGCTTGGTATCCGTGCCGATGCAGACGTGATCCACCCCGACAACGTCGATCAGCGCCCGGACATTTTTTGCATACTCCAGCGGCGTATCGGCCAGATGCGTCCACACACCGATCGCGCCCCCAGCGCTGGCGACCGTTTTAGCCTGCTCTTTGCCGATGAGCCTTGGGCGCATCATCCGCGCCATGGAGGGATTGCTCCCCAACTGCGTATCAAGGCCGGTATGGGAGATGATGACCGGCCGGGTAGTGAGCTTGAGCGCGGCTTCGGTAGTTTGCACATTGGCATGGGCCAGATCGATCAGGATGCCCAGCCGGTTGCATTCCTTAATGACGGCTGCACCAAATGCTGTCAATCCGCCGTAGCGCGGAGGGTTGGTGTAAACATCGCCCAGGGGCTCGGACGCGTCGCTGTCGTGAAGCATTCCAAAGTGCCGCAAGCCCCGTCCGTAGGCCTCTTCCACGCGCTCTAGCTTGCCCTGCAGGAAATGGGCGCCTTCGATCGCCTGGATGACCGTTGGCTGGCGATTCTCATGGGCGGCGCGGATGTCAGCCGGTGTAAAGGAGCGCTTCACATCGTTGCCTTTCAACTGCCGATCCATCGCCGCCAACCCTGTGAGAAATCGGTCATAGGCGTCGCCTGGCTGGTAGTCAGTCGCAAAGGTCATGCAGATGGCGGACAGGCCAGACCGCTTCATTTCGCCGGCCAGATCAATATCCGTGCCTGGCATTTCGGCGGCAGTGAGGGGAACGTCGATGTGATTATGGGTGTCGATCCCGATCGTCGAGGCGACGATGTCGGCTACCCGCGGATCGGTTATGTCTGCCGCCCAGCCTGGGCGCGGACGCAACATGATTGCGGCCCCTGCCGTCATAGCCCCGGTGGAGAGAAATTGCCGTCTTGAGCCGCTTGTCTGAAATTCCATTAAAGGCCTCCCATCAAGGTAAAACGCAATAGACGGCTGCACCACCAACCTACAGGAACTTGCCGCGATCCGCAACCAGGACGCCATCACCCTTGCCTCCCCAGTCCTCGTGCGAGACCGGATGGCTAAGGTGATAAGCCGTGCCGCTGTTCCGGACAGCAAGTAGGGTCGCTAAGAAGAATTGGCTTCTTCCCGAAAATATCGGGGCTGGCCGGCGGCCAAGTTCCTTTAGCTCCCGTATATGCGTTCGGAAATATTCTGAGTCACGCCGTCCGGATTCTCCATCATCTTGCTGGAGCGGACTGTCCACTACCGTAGCAACACCTGCCGCAAGGAAGAAGGCTTAATCATGAAATCACGAACCAACGGAAATCACCCACAATCGCGCATTTATCTTATCGGAAGCGGAATCGCCTCTCTTGCGGCCGCGGTATATCTTGAAAAAGATGCCGGAGTGCCCGGCGGTAATATCCAGATCCTGGAAAAGGCCAAGGTTTTCGGCGGGGCGCTCGATGGAGCGGGCGATCCGGAGCAGGCCTTTGTGGTTCGAGGCGGAAGGATGCACGAACTACATTACACGTGCTACTGGGACTTGCTTTCCTACATTCCTTCCTACGACGATCCGAACATATCCGTGAAAGATGAATCGTTTGATTTCAACAGCAGATTTGTTACTAACGCCCAGGCAAGACTGCTGAAAGACGGCAAGAAGATGGATGTATCTTCTTTCGGACTTAACCTGAAACAGCAGGCGGAATTACTCAAGCTAACCTTCGCCTCCGAAAAATCCCTAGACAACAAGCGGATCGAAGACTGGTTTGACCAGGGTTTCTTTGAAACGAACTTCTGGCTCCTCTGGACCACGATGTTCGCTTTTCAGAAATGGAGCAGCCTGGCGGAAATGAGGAGGTATATGAAGCGCTTCATTCACCTGGTCGAGGGACTCCCCAGGCTGGGTGGCGTTCTACGCACCAGGTACAACCAGTACCACTCGGTCGTGGTTCCTCTGCAACGATATCTGGAAGCGAAAGGAGTGCAGTTTCAAGGAGGAAAAGAAGTCGTCGATGTTGATTTTAACCTCTCAGCGGATAAGAAGACGGCCACAGTCCTGCATTTGAAAGACAATAGCGAGATCGTCCTCGGTGATCACGATTACGTGTTCATCACCAATGGGTCCATCACCGAGAGTACCGACAACGGGACTTGGGACAGGCCTGCCAGGCTAAAGGGCCTGGAGGATTCCGGTTCTTGGCAATTGTGGAAGAGAATTGCGGCGAAGGATCCTTCATTTGGGCGTCCCGGACCCTTTTGCGACAACATCGACCTGCAAAAATGGTTTTCCTTC
The DNA here is from genome assembly GCA_963747535.1 of Terriglobia bacterium. GTDB lineage: Bacteria > Acidobacteriota > Terriglobia > Bryobacterales > Bryobacteraceae > CAVVFX01. The sequence goes on along the minus strand of CAVVFX010000015.1, from coordinate 191,862 downwards.
ACAGCCACTTTGAAGGACAGCACGTTTCACGATTACATGGAGAATTTCTCGGGTAATGTCGACGGAACCGGTGGACTGGTGACGATGACGGACTCCAATTGGCTGATGTCTATTGTTATCGCCCGCCAGCCGCATTTCCCCAACCAGCCCAAGGATGTCAAGATATTCTGGGGCTACGGACTGTATCCCGACAGAAAAGGGAATTTCGTAGACAAGACCATGGCAGAGTGCACCGGAAAGGAAATGCTGGAAGAGCTGTGGTATCACCTGAAGATTCAGCATCTGATGCAGCCGGTGATGGAAGCGGGAAAGATCAAGTGTATCCCGGTTGCCATGCCCTACGTCGACAGCTTGTTCATGCCAAGAGCCCTGGGAGACAGGCCGGATGTACTGCCCAAAGGAGCGACCAACTTTGCGTTCCTGGGCGAATTCGTCGAGGTCCCGACCGATTGTGTGTTCACGGTCGAGTATTCTGTGAGGACTGCTCAAGTGGCCGTGTATGGACTGTTTGAAACCGGCAAGGAAGTGATGCCGGTCTACGATTCCATTCACAAGCCGGAGGTGTTGTTGAAAGCGATCGAAGCCATACGCCGCTGAATTTTGCGTAAACGTCCAATCGTGGGGCAGACCATCGTCTTTTGTGGTCTGCCCGGCTGCGCAGCAGCCGTAGGCTTACCTCACGAACTTCTAACTCAGGACACTGGGGCAGTCATGGAACGACACGCGCTGGGACTCCTACGGCGGTCACGTCCGACGGCAGATCGCGTAGGACGACGGCATTCGCTCCAATGTTGACGCGATCTCCGATGCGGATCTTGCCCAGGATTTTCGCGCCCGCTCCGATGTCGACCCGCGAGCCCAATTCGGGTGCGTCGAAGGGACGATCCGTGGAGCGGATCCCGATCGTAACGCCCTGACGGATGATACAGTCGTCACCGATTCTGACATCGCCGTGAATGACGATGGCACCGCAATGCTCAATGACGACTCTGCGGCCCAACTGAACCGAATAGGGCAGATCGATCCCGTAGTGATTGCGGGCTCTTCGATAGCACCAGCGGTAAACCAGGCTGAAAGGCGCGCGTACCAGCTTAGGATGGAGTTTCATCCGCCAGACACCGAAGCGGTGAATCGCGATCGCGCGAAAGCCGGGCTTGGTCCAATCGCGGCCATGGGCTTCCCAATCCTCGTGGATCAACTGCCACAGCCCGGGCGACGACGCCTCACGGCCCATCAAGCTGACCCTCGCTCCGCGAGTTTGGGAGAATCCTTCGCGCGTTTCCGTTCTATAAGATTCTCATAGATATTCACCGTCCGGCGAGCCTTGCTATCCCAGGTGAACCCGCGGGCGCGTGCGACGGCCTTCACCGACATGCCGGCGAGCAGTTCCCTGTTCCGCGCCAGAGCTTCGATGTGGCAGACCATTTGACGGAGGAGGTGTTCCCTGGAATCCAGCGCAATTCTGAAACCCGTATCCTCCGTCACGTATTCAGCGATCCCGCCGTAATCCGCCACGATGCAGGGTAGTCCCGCCGCCATGGCCTCAAGCACTACCGCTCCGCCAAACTCCCGCACCGAGGGAAAGCAGAAGAGATCGGACTGGCGGTAAAAATCGGGGGTCTGCTCTTGCGGCACCCATCCGGCAAATCGCACCTGTCCGGCGAGTCCCAGGCTGCGCGTCTGTTTTTCCAGACCTTCCCTCTCCGGCCCGTCACCCACAATCGTGAGAGTCGTGCACCGGCGAATCTCTCCGGCCAGCAGGCTCACGGCCTCGATCACCACGTCGGCGCACTTGTACGGAACCAGGCGCCCTACGAACAGGAGGCGAAGCAGGCCATCCGGATGCGGCCGCACACCATCGGCGAAGAACTCGAGATCGACGCCGTTCTCGTGTAACAGTTCGATCTGGCCGCCGGTATCCGCGTGCAACTTTTGCAGCATGCGGAGGGTCGCGCGGGAGCCGGCCAGTATCTTGTCCGCCCGCTGGTATGTCCGCCGGTAGCCAGGCAGAAAGCGCGCAAAGTCGCGGAGGAACGAGAACCGGTCGAATTCCTTTTTGGCAACCAGTTCGAATCCTCCCGGAAACGAAAGGCCGCCGTTCACCGGCCCAAGGACAAAGGGCGTATGGCGGCAGGCCTCGATCATTCTGACCGGGTAGCGCGGCAGGATCGGGGTGAACGCGTGCACCACATCGTAGGTGCTGCGCTCCACTGCACTGCTTAGCTTGCGGAAAACTCTCCAATCGAATTCCGCATAAACCGGGTAGCTCAGCGCGTGCCGGATCGGCCAGTTGATATAGCCGCGACGCTCGCTCAGACGGTCGGCCAACCGGCTGCAGTGTTGAGCGGCCCGGCTTTCCGAAATGATAACGGTATTGTCGGCCACACCCGCCCGGGCCAGTGCGTGCCGGTTGCGCTCGTGCGTCACCAGCGTCACATCGACCAGGCGGCCCAGCGCCGAATAATAGCGGAACCCTTCGAGTGGTACAGAGGCCCACTCCGGGTTGCATTGTTCCACGATGAGCAGGACCTTCAGCTTTCCCTGCGGCATGTTAAGTATCTGTCTCCGAATATCCATTCCAACCGCTCCCTGACGGTCGCGGGTCAGAATCAGCGGCACTGAGCCGCGCGCCTAAGCAAGCGATTCCGGAATGGCGTAGTTATTTTGTGACAAGCCCTAAGCGCTCACGCCCAAGTCCCGCCAGTCCTCCGGCAGTCAGCATAAAGACCGGATTGTTCATCGCGTTGGCCAGATCATCGATCGCATAGAGAATCAGTACTACGGCTAAGCCTGCAGCCGGCCCGACAGCAGCTTCCTGCCAGCGGCCGGCCGGAAAGTGCCGGATGAAAACGGCGACCGGCACGAGAAGGGTGGCCACGATGCTAGCCAGTCCGACAGCGCCGCATTGGGCGTATACGATAACCCACAAGCTATCCCGCACTGCTGGCCGGCCGTTAGGATTGTCGACCGAACCCGTCTGGCGCCCCCAGCCGAAAACCGGCCGCTGGCGCACATTGCGGACGATAATATTTTCGTTTTCTAAACGGAAGCGTATCGACCTGCCTTTGGCCGCGTCGATCAGCTTTTCTACGACTGGAACGGCCTGGTCCCCGGACCAGGTGCCGGTCGCGCGGACCGAGACATAGGCAACAATCAGCAGCATGACGCCAATCAGAGGCGCCGCGCTGCGCCAGTAAGAGTCCAGCGCCAGCAAGCCCGCGCCCAGCGCCAACATGACCCATCCATTCACGGATCGCACACAAATTGTCGTAATCGCCAGTACGGGCACGAGCCACGCCAGCCAGATGCGGAACCGGGAGGGCAAGGCTCCACTCTTCCATAGCCAGATGCCAAGCACGGTCGCGGCGGCCATCCACCCGCCAACCATGAGACCGCCATGCATGAAAACCATCGGCCGCAGAATACCAAAGCGCGGTTCCAGGTCCAGAAAAGGCTGATTGTAACCATAGACGAGCCGATGTAGTTGAGGCCCCCCTCTGGCGATTTCCCACAGACACAAAGGAACATACACGAGCCCCCCGCAAAAGATGCCGATCGCCAGTTCGCGCAGTTCAGGCAAGTCGTCAAAGTACAACCGGCCGACCGCATAGGGCACTCCCCACGTGATGACCCAGTCAAACAGTGCCGACAGCCCCTCGTGCACTCCCATGCCGTTGCTGATGGCAGACGCAAAAGGGCAGAGGCAAAGCAGCACGATCGGGATATCCACCAGGCGCAACCGGAGGGAGATCAGGCGCCGGAAATCGAAGATCGTGATGCCCAGGAGGACCCCGCCGCAAGTGGCCGACATTTTTGTATAGTCGGGCAGTCCCGTGATGGTATACCCGGCAATGGGCAGAAACATCCATCCCGCGAGAAAGCCGATAAGCGCAGCCCGTCTGGGCGGCAGGAAGAAGAATAGTGCGAGGACCAGGGGGATCCACCCGAACATGGCGATAGCTTCCCGGTAAGTCATAAGCCGATTTGCCGATGGGTGTTTTCCGCCACTTTTCGCAACGCTTCCTCAAATGCCCGGGCGCCATTTTCCCAGGTATATTGCGATGCCCTGGCATGAGCTGCGCAGGACATTTTTCGCCACTCGTCGTTAGAAAGCCGGCAAACCTGCAGGATTGCCTGGGCCATGTCCTCCGGATCCTCCGGCTTCACGAGGATGCCGGCGCGATCCCGCAAAAGCTGTGGTGCGGCACCGGCCGGCGTTCCAATTACCGGTGTACGGCATGCCATGGCTTCCAGAATCGGTAATCCAAAACCCTCCCGTCTGGTTCCAAACAGCCAGGCGTGGCACTGGCTATAGAGTCCTTGCAGGGTCTGATCCGACGCCCAGGCTTGGTAGTGAGTATTCTCAGGAAGCGGTAGCTGGGAGGAAGCCAGCGTGTTGCCGCACGCTATCAGTCGGAGATCAGGAATGCTCCGGCGAGCCAGGCGATAGGCTTGAATGCTGATATCGCAACCCTTGTAATGCGCGGTCGAGTAAGTCAGCCCGACAGTCGGGACCGGCGGCTTGCTTCGGTCCGGTGCGTGAAACACTTTCCGGTCCACACCATACGGAATCACCGCCAGCGGCGTTTGATGAAATTGGCGCTCTAACAGCTCACCGACCCAATCGGCGGTCACGATCCTGGGCATCGGCAAACGGCAGGAGAGATCGACTCTTTCGCGCGGTCCGCCCCAGAGCTCGTAGTCCTGCATGAGTTGTACTTTCGAGCCTTTGGAAGATGACAGGTTGTGGACCCACTCAACGGTCTCCCACCAGGTGGCCACTACCACGTCGGCATCCGGCAAGTCCTCATTCCGAATCGGACGCCAGCTCCGCAGGATTCTCAACTGAAGGCCCCTGTCCCTGAAATGAGACGGCTTCTTTTTCGGCTCGGCCATCACCCCTTTCCCCTTCACCAGCCACCGCGCCCAGTCGCGCAAACTGGGGCGCCGCACGGGCCTGGCGACCAGGACGACCTCGTGCCCCAACTGCTTCAATCCGTGCCCAAACATCGCAATGGCACGATGGCCGCCGGAAAGACAATCGCCTCCGTCCAGAACGAATGTAATATTCATTGCAAATTTTAGAGACCGATCAAAAATGGCCTCGGAATGGGACCCCAAATCCCAAAGCGGACCTCGCCAGGAGAGCCAGTGCGACAAAGGCCACCAGGAGCGCGGTCGCTTTCAGATCCTGCACCCAACTGCTGAGGCCCTCCCGCCAAAGGCCGTAGGTTATCTGTCCATAATACGGCAGATCATTCATGGCTACTACTATCACTGCGCCGCCTACTCCTGCGAGCCGGAATCCAAGCGGAATCCCAATCGCCGTGAACAGGACTTTGCAGAGATTACCGGAAGCGGCATAGCGCGGCTGGCCGATCGCAAACAACGAGGATTCTATGGTGTTCGACAGCGCGCTCGGCCAGATTCCCAAAGCCAACAGAGGAAGCATCCAGGCTCCCGCCGCGTAGCGCTTGTCATAAAGGAACAGCATCAGCCCGTCGCCAACGATCGCGAGGGCGGCTACGGCAACCGCTATCACCACCAGCAGAGGCCAGCGGTGGCGAAGGATCCTGGCGCGGAGTTCCGCCCGCGGAAGATCAGCGGATCTCGCATAAGCCGGGTAGATCACATCACTATTCAAGGCCATCGTCAGGCTTCGAGGCACTTCGGCGAGAGCCGCGGCGAGGCCATAGATGCCAAGCATCTGCCAGGTGAGTAATTTACCCAGAATCAGCCGGTCGATTTGGGATGCGAAGAAAGTGAGAATACTGGAAAGCCAGATCCACCGGCCAAAGCGCAGGAGTTCCTGTACCGCGACAGGCTCCCATGCCAATCGATCGGACCTGCCGGGAAGCAGCAGCCAATGGCTCCACGCCAGGCGAGTGATTGCCGACGCCAGCGCTCCCGCAATCAGAGCCCAAATCGTCGGACTCAACCAGGCCCAGAGGATCATAACGCATCCGGAAAGAATCTGTGTTCCAACATCCACGATCACCTGTTGACGGACCCGCATGGTTCGCCGGAGGGTCAACAGGCGGGTGGAATTGAATCCGGAGGCGATGTTGCTGAGACCGATCACGGGGATAATCCATAGCAGCCGGCGATCCCCGTAAAACGCCGACACCGGCCATGCTGTCAGGAGGCAGAAGACGGCAATGCCGATTCCCCGAATGATCTGCATCGTCCAGGCCGTATTCAGGAACGCCGGTTCACCGCCTCTGGGGTCGCGGACGACGGCTGGGCCGATTCCCAAATCGCAGAAAAGGTTCAAGCCCATCACGATGGTGAAAACCAGGGAAATCAACCCGAACAGCTCGGGGTAAAGCAGGCGGGTGACAATCAGGTTGAAGCCGAGGCGCAGAAGCTGGGCGGCTCCGAAGCCGAACATGGTCCAGATTGCGCCGCGGATGGCGAGCCGCTTGAGAGATCCCTCCGGTGCACCGTCGATCTCGGCGGACGGCGTACTCGTCGCTGTCGAAGAAGCATCCGGCATGCTGTCGATTAACTGAGTCTACCGCAGGGACGTCCTTTCACGCTGCCGTAGCGGGAGGTGGGGCCGCGCGTCGGCTGCTTGACGGCTAGACCGCACGCGAGCTATGGTTCAGGATGTCGTCTGACATGCATGATGCGATTTCAAACGGAGGGAGGCCTCTCAGGGTGGCGTTCCTGAGCCCGGCCTGGCCACCAGACGCCGCGGCGAACGGAATCGTAACCTATGTGGACCAGATCGTAGCAGGTCTACGCCGCATGGGGCATCAACCGTGCATTCTCAGTGCGACCGGCAACGGCCAATGGCCGGGTGTATATTTCCTGGATCGGGAACCGCGTCCCCTTCTGTCGCGGCTCCGCAATGCCTTCGCCTTTCGCGTCAGTGCACGGTCGGCGACGCGTCGGTGGCACGGTGAGAACCTTGGCCGCGCCGCGGCGCACGCAATTGCCGAGCGCGGAGTGGAACTTCTTGAAATGGAAGAAACCTTCGGACTCTTACAACTGTTTCGACGACGGCTGCCGATCCCGGTGGTGGTTCGTCTGCACGGGCCGTGCTTCGCCAACGCGGCGGCGTCCGAGATTACCTTCGACGGGGCATATCGCCGCCGCGTCGAGCAGGAGGGCGTGACGATCTCGCTGGCCGATGCTATCTCGGCTCCCTCTGCGGAGATTCTGGAGCGCACCAGGACCCACTACGGATTGAACTTGGATGCCGCATCCGTCATTCCTCCTCCCGCCCCCGTTGTGCCAATCCAAGACCGTTGGCGATTGGAGGGCTGCGATCGCTCCCGCATCCTTTTTTTGGGCCGCTTCGACCGTCACAAAGGCGGAGACGTGGCCATCGATTGCGTCCGCATCCTCACTCGTAACTTTCCGCACCTTCGCCTGTGGTTTGCGGGACGAGATGCGGCCTTTTTGGACGAGTCCGGGCGATCCTGGTCTCTGGCCGGATATCTCGCCCAACGGGCGCCGGAAGTCGCCGGCCGCGTTGATTTGCTCGGCCGTCAGCCGGATGCGGCCGTGGCTGCGCTCCGCCGGCAGGCCTTCCTGACGATCGTCGCCTCACGCTATGAAACCTTCGGACTGGTGGCGCTGGAAGCCATGGCCCATGGCTGCCCGCTCGTCGCCACGCGCACCGGAGGCATCGCGGAGACCGTGACCGATGGCGTCAACGGCCTGTTGTGCGAGCCGGGCGACCCGGCCGGCATGGCCGTCCAGGTTGCCCGACTGCTCGGCGATCCTTGCCTGGCGGCCAAACTGGGCCTTCGCGCCGGAGAAGATGCCATGAAGCGCTACCATCCCGATACGATTGCGGCCGAGACCGCAAAGTTCCACAGGACGCAGATCGAGCGGTGGCAACGCCGGTCTGACGCCAGACCAACACCGTGAAACTGCTGGTCGTCATTCTCAACTATAAGGTTGCGGACCTCACCATCGATTGCCTGCGGTCCCTGTCGCGGGAGATGCCGGATATCGCTCGCGCCTGTGCGGTAGTCGTCGAGAACGGCAGCGGGGACGATTCGGAGGAACGTCTCCGGCAGGCGATCGCGGCGCACGGCTGGGACGCCTGGGCAGAGTTGGTGCCGCTCTCGCGAAATCTGGGTTTCACCGGCGGGAATAATCTGATCATTCGGAGGAGCATGGCCTCGCCGGATCCGCCGGAATACGTGCTGCTGCTGAACGCCGATACGGTGGTTGCCCCCGATGCGATTTCCCGGCTGGTGCGATTTATGAACGAGCATCGGCAAGCCGGCATCGCCGGAACCCGGCTGGAATTCGCGGACGGACGGCCCCAAGGCTCGCCATTTCGGTTCCCGTCCGTGGCCTCGGAATTCGATCGTGGTTTAGGCATCGGCTTGATTTCACGATGGCTTTCGAAGTGGGCGGCGTGTCCGGCAAAACCCCTGGCCGCGAGTCGGGTAGACTGGGTGGCTGGTGCCAGCATGATCATCCGCCGTGATGTAATCGAAGCTGTCGGCCCCCTGGACGAAGGATACTTCGCTTACTTCGAGGACACGGACTACTGCCTCAATGCCAGGCGTGCCGGTTGGGAAACGTGGTACGTGCCCGAGAGCCTCATCGTTCACTTTGAGGGCTCTTCTTCCGGTGTCCGCGCACCTGCCAAAACGCGCCTGCCGGCATACTGGTTTCAAGCGCGGCGTTGGTATTTCCTTAAGAATTATGGTGCGCTCTATGCCGGCTTGGCGGATGCGGCATTTCTGCTGGGTTGCGCGCTAGGCTGGTTGCGCCGCAAAATTCAGCGCAGGGGCGATCCAAATCCATCGCACCTCTTCGTCGACTCCCTCAGTCACAGTGTGTTTTTGACAGGTTTTAGGGCAGGGGACGAGAGCCTGGACCGAAAAGGGAGGTATTTGTGATTCTCCCGGTCGACCCGGAAGAACTCCGCCGGCGCGCAGGGTTGGCGTCTCCGTTTCCGCACGTCGTGATCGATAACTTTCTCGAGCCGGATTTCGCCTGCCGGGTGCACGATTCCTTTCCGACCTACCTGGAGGCCCGTAAGATTGGCCGGGCCTTCAGCACGGTGAACGAAAAGAAGAAGGTTCAGGTCACGGATACGGCGCAATTCGCTCCCGCGGTCCTCGACTTGAATCGCACCCTCGCAGCGCCCTCGTGGCTCGAACTGCTTTCCTTCGTTTTTAAGATTCCAGACCTGCTGGCAGACGACGAATTGATCGGCGGCGGCATGCACCAGACAGGTCCCCGGGGGCGCCTCGATGTGCACGTCGACTTCAATTACATTGCCGAACGCGCATTGCACCGGCGGCTCAACATTCTGATTTTCTTCAATCCGGATTGGAGTCCTGAGTGGGGCGGTAACCTCGAACTCTGGGACCCTGAGGTCAAACACTGCCATCACTCGATTCAGCCGCTGTTCAACCGGTGCGTAGTTTTTGAAACGAGCGATATCAGCTACCACGGCGTCACCGCAGTTCATTGTCCCGAGGATCGCGCGCGCAAATCGTTCGCGGCCTATTACTACACCAGGCAACCGCCCGCACATTGGACCGGCGAGGCGCGCGGCACGGTTTTCCGCAGCCGTCCCAACGAGGCCATCCGAGGGCGGGTTCTGATGCCCGTGGAACGGGTCGCCTCCTCGATCCGCCAGTCGATGCGCCATCTGCGGCATGGGGTCAAGAGGATTCTCAAACGCACACCCAGGAATCATTGATCATATTTGCCAGGAGTTGCCATCGCCTGCGATGCATCTCCTCAGGGGTGCCTAATCATCCCGAACCACCGGACAGGATAGGACACAGGCTTGCCGAGGTTCGACGGATTGGATTCGCGATGGATTAAAATCTGTGCAGGCGAGGGGCAGCGAAGCGACAACGACTGCGCCGCCGATACTGTTATGGAAAAAAAACTGATCGTCTCCTGCAGCCGTCATCCAGGGGAGCCTGACGCCTGGTTCGGCCCTCAGGTAACCGATCAGAATGTACGGTGGGCTTCTTTCGACGACAGGCCCGCTAACTATTGGGAAAGGAAAATAAAAAAACCAAATTTGGCTTTGGCCCGGACGGCCCTGCAAGCGGTCCTCACGGCTCGCAGGGAGCAGGCAAGACTGCTGTTCATCACAGACGCGGGGGCGTCTTTCTGGTGCGGGCTGGTCTCCGCGGTCTTTCGGTCCCAAATTCCCTACTGCACTTTCACATTCAATTTGCCCGAGTTGCCATCGGGTATCAAACGTTATCTGATGAGCGTGGCCCTTCGCCGGATCGGGGAGATCTATGTGCACTCGTCGATGGAGCGCACGCTTTACAGCAGCCACTTCAGGATACCGGTAGAGCGCTTCAAGGTACGGCTGTGGGGCATCGGCAAGCCGGACGTCATGCCGGAGCACTCCCTGCAGCCCAAACCATATATCTCCGCAATCGGCGGCAACGGAAGGGATTACCGGACGCTGATGGAAGCCAGCACGCTCGTACCCCATATTCCCCTGGTGGTGGTTGCCCGGCCGGAGAGCCTGGAAGGGATTGCGATCCCGAGCCATGTGCGAGTGCTGACCAGCGTGCCGATGGCAGAGGCGATGAACACGCTTCGGTACTCGGAATTCATGGTTCTGCCGCTGCGGAGTTCAACCGTGCCCTGCGGTCATGTGACACTGGTGTGCGCGATGCATCTGGGTAAGGCTGTCATCGCGACGGAGTCGGAAGGGATCTCGGACTATGTTACAGCCGGATGCAACGGACTTCTATGTAAGGCGTCCTCGCCGTCTGAACTCGCCGCGGCGATTACCAAGCTCTGGAATGATCCGGGACTGACCAAACGGTTGGCGGCCTCTAACGAAGCCTTCGGCGCCGCGCACTGCACAGAGAGGATTGCACGAGCCGACCTGGCCGAACTCATGATTCGCCATAACCTCTTGACGGATAAAAGCACGCCAGTGCTGCCAACTCCGTAACGGGTTAACGTTGGGAGGTGACAGGCGGTCGTACAATTGCTGTTAAGAGAGAGTTTGGAGAAACAACGCGAGATCGAACTGGCGCGGGCGCTGCTCAATGGGCACGCCGGTGCTTTTGAGGAATTCGTGGATCATTTCAGGGCCAAAATCTTTCGCTATAGCTGGCTGATGTGCGGTCAGCGCGAAGATGCCGAGGAGATTGCGCAGGAGACGCTGCTGCATGTTTTCGAAAGTTTTTCCAAACTTCGCGAACCGGAGCGGGTCCGGGCATGGGTATTCCGAATCGCCAAGAACGCGTGCCTGATGAAGCGACGCAAGAGCATTTTCGCTCCTTCTCAGGAACTTTCGTGGGATGAATTGGTTCCGGGAACGGTCCGCGTGATCGATGACCGGTCGAGCGATCCGGATAGTGAACTGTTGCGATCGGAATTGCGGGTGACACTTCATCGCGCGGTAGCAGAGTTGCCCGAGACGTACCGGTCGGTGGTATTGCTGCGGGACCTGGAGGAGCTTTCGACGGAGGAGACTGCCCAGGTACTCGACATTACGTCCGATGCCGTGAAAACGAGGCTTCACCGCGGGCGATTGGCTCTCCGTCAGAAACTGAACGATTATCTACACGCGGCGGAAGCTGTGAAGTAAGAGTGGAAGGAAAAGCCATGGAGGAAAGATCGGAAAGTTGCAAGGAAGTTCTCGCATTGTTGTCCGATTATCTTGATTTTGAACTCCCGCCTGAAGCCTGCGAGGCGATCGAGAACCACCTGGCGGAGTGCTCGCCTTGTGTGGAGTTCGCCGCCAGCCTGCGCAAAACCGTGGAGCTATGCCGGGGATTCCAGCCGAGCGATATGCCAAGACCGCTGAGCGATCAGGCGCGGGCGGAGTTGGAGAACGCCTGGAAGAAGATGCTGGCAGAGCGGAAGTAATGTGGGCGCAACTCTCCGGCTGTCGCCGGCCGCCAGCGGCCGGGTTACGGGTACTCCACCCAAATGGGCGAACTCCAACATAACTGGCCGTCCTTCTGCTCGACCCTTACATAAAAGTAATTCCTGCCCGCCAGGGGGTCATTATCCGTCCAGACGAACTTCACCTCGGGACCCTGGCCGCGAATGCTGTAGACAACCTTGTTGTTGAACGCTGAAACTCTCGCCCATGAAATGCTCACCCATCCGCAGATCAACCAGCATATTGTCAGTGGCGGCATAGGTCCGGCGGGCTTTCATCGCGGCGATCAGCGCATCGCGATCGAGCCGGTCGACATAGAAACCGGCACTGCCGTGACGCGAACGCGTCCGCCCAGAAACTCACGGGAGGGATCGCTTGGCGAAGAATTCGTGGCAATGTCGAACCACCCTTGCGCGGTGTTGACATGAAGTGCCGAAGCCGGAGTGTCGCCCAATTCGATCCACACACCTTTTGCCGCCACCTTTTCACGATTGGATGTCGGTTGCATTCGGGCGCTCGTAGGGTGAATCCCAGTAGGTCTGCTCGCGCGTTCGCAACTTCCAGGAACTGCCCTTGATCCCATCACCGCTATCCAATTGCCAGCCGGTCGGGCGGACGCTCGATGAGGTGAGGGTGCCGCTCCAATCGACGTCCGGTTTGCCGTCCTGGCCGAACTGAACCAGATAGGCTACGGTATTTTTGGGCATCGTCACGGGAGCCGAGCCGCCCCGTGGAGCGAAGATCACCGCAACAGCCACCACCGCGACCGCGGCGAGAATCAAGAACCTGTTCACATGAGCCTCAGTTGGCGCGGAAGATTACCGCCTTGTCGAGAAGAGCCGCCGGAAAGGTGGCTGCGGCCAAGATTGACCACCCCGCAGTTACGCGAGTTTGGGTAGTTCGTAGCCTGCGCGTCGTGGACGATGCACCGCCAGGTTTGCTTCGGAGTCATCGACAAACTGCTCTTTCTCGGGATCCCAGCGGAGCTTACGATTCAGCTTGCGGGTGATGTTGGCAAGGTGGGCGAGGCTCGCCGAGCGGTGACCGATCTCGACATCGGCGTTGGGATCCTTGCGGGTCGGAATGCATTCGAGCCAGTAACCCATGTGATATTGGGCCTGCCATTTGGCGCGCGAGTCGTGCCACTTGTCGATTTCCTCCTGCGGAGGCAGGCCGAGTTCCACACCCGGCGCGTCGATCTTGAAATTATTCCGCCAAATATCGATCTGTCCTTTCTCACCGATAAAACGGCCGCCACCTTGCATGTCGCCCTTGTTCTCCAGGTCGAGATGCACGGTCACTCCATTGGCGTAGCGGAAAGCTATAGCGCCTTTGGGGCCGTCTTCAAGGGGATACAGTTCTACGGGACCGGTACGGTCCATGCCCAGCGCCCACTGAATCTGGTCCAGTCCATGACAGCCCCAGTTAGTCATCTCGCCGCCTGAATAGTCGAACCACGACATCCAACTGGTTTGCAGTTTCTTGTGATAGGGACGCAAGGGAGCCTGTCCGAGCCAGACGTCCCAGTCCAGTCTGTCCGGCATAACCTCGTCGGGCATAGCCGGGATCGGCGCGGAAGAAGGATAGTTTACGCCATGCACCAGTTGCAGTTTGCCGAGCCCTCCATTGCGTACGAGCGCGCAGGAGATCTGGTTCATCTCCATGGATCGTTGCTGGGTTCCCACCTGGAGCACGCGTTGATACTTGCGCACCGCGTCGACCAGGGCGCGGCCCTCCCCGATGTATAAGGTCAGGGGCTTCTCGGCGTAGATATCTTTGCCGGCTTCGCAGGCGTGAATCGCGACGCGCACGCGGTCGTGATCCGGAGTGGAAACGACGACTGCGTCGATGTCTTTGCGGTCCAGGATTTTCCGGTAGTCCTGGTACACGTCCCATGTGGTCCGGCGCCTCGACTTGGCCTCTTCAGCGCGAGTCAGGAAACAATCGGCCACCGCGACGATCTGCCCTGGTGCGGGTAACTGGTCGAGCAACAGGTTGCCGCGGTTCCCGGTGCCGATGAGGCCGACCTGGATCCGATCATTGGCGCCCCATACACGCCTCGGAAGAATGGTGGGGAACGCGGCGGCGCCTGCTCCCAGGCCCAGGCGTTGCAGGAACCGGCGACGAGAAGTGGAAGGCATACAGGAGCATTATATGCCTCGCGACGTCCCTTGACACGTCTATCCGTTGCTCCTAAGCTTCGGTTATGCGGACACTCACGCCGGCCTCGCTCCTCGCCGTAGGACTTCTGCGAGGCCAAGCTCCCGACGCGCTACAGCTGGGTATCGACGCAACCGTCCAGGCAGCACGCGCTCTCGAAGAATCCCGAAACCCTTGAAAAGCAGGCGTTGGAGATTCGGGAGCAGGTCTCCGGCGACCCGAGTGCTACCCTGTCCTGACGTTCGTACGTTAGTCCGCTCCACATCGGCTTGTACGCCCGCCGGTTTCTTATCTGACTACCGTTGGTATAAACTTAATTCATACTATGAAGACGGCTATCTCGCTTGACGGAAAACTGCTCGAAGAGGCTGACCAAACGGCCAAACGAATGGGTGTCAGCCGTAGTCGGTTATTTTCCCTCGCGATGGAGGAATACATCCGTCATCGCCGGAATCGGCAGATTATCGACAGTCTGAACCGTGTCTATGCCGGTGAGCCCGACGTAACAGTGCGTCGCGTTTTATCTGGAATAAAAACTAAGTTCAGGTCGGCGATCAAGGACGCCTGGTGAGTGATGTCAGGCAGGGGGAAGTTTACTGGATTGATTTTGGGCCGGTGGCGGTGGCGGCGCCGGCTCACCGTCATCCTTGCGTGGTAGTTCAGAGCGATCTATTCAACCGGAGTCGCATTGCCACGACCGTCGTGTGTCTAATCACGTCCAATCTTTCCCGCGCGGACGCTCCCGGCAACGTAGCACTTCATAAAGGCGATGCTAATCTGCCGAAGGCGAGCGTGGTGAATGCGTCGCAGGTGGTAACGGTCGACAAAACCGAACTGAGCGAACGTCTGGGGAAATTGTCCTCTCGCTCATTGGACGCGGTCCTTGGCGGGTTGACGCTTTTGTTTGATCGCGTCTCATAGTAGTTGCGGCGGACTGTGCCAATCTATATTGAGATGCACACTATCGAATCCATTCGTGCAGGTTTACTAGACAGGAAGTTCAGTGCGGTGGAGATCGCGCAGCAGGCTTTGCAGTACGCCGGGACCGAGAATCACAAGACCAACGCCTACCTGATGCTGTCGCCGGAGCGGGCGCTGGAGGCAGCCCGCAAAGTTGACGAGAAACTCGCACGTGGGGAAGATCCGGGACCTCTGGCGGGTGTCCCCGTAGCCGTGAAGGACGTGATCCTCACCAAGGGATTGCGCACCACCTGCGGCTCGAATTTGCTGGAGAATTACATTCCGCCTTATGATGCGACGGCTGTGATCCGGCTGGAAGAAGCCGGCGGAGTGATCGTTGGCAAGACCAATTGCGACGAGTTCGCGATGGGATCGTCCAACGAGAACAGCGCGTTTGGACCGGTGCGAAATCCGGTAGCGCTGGACCGGGTGCCGGGCGGATCGAGCGGCGGGTCGGCGGCAGTGATCGCGCAGAATACCGCTGTCGTGTCGCTCGGTTCCGATACGGGCGGCTCCATCCGGCAGCCGGCGTCATTTTGCGGCGTAGTGGGGGTGACTCCGACCTACGGACGTGTGTCGCGCTATGGGCTGACGGCATTCGCGTCGTCGCTCGATCATATAGGACCCTTCGGCCACAATGTTCGCGATGCGGCAACGCTGCTGGAAGTGATCGCCGGCCGCGATTTGCGGGACGCGACTTCAGCGGAAGCTCCGGTTCCTCAGTACGCCGATGCGATGACGCGCGACGTACGCGGCATGAAGATCGGATATCCGCGCGAGTATTTCAAAGACGCGACGGGCGAGACCGCCGAGCTGGTCTACAAGGCCATCGACAAGCTCCGCGCCATGGGCTGCGAGGTGCGCGAGATCAGTCTGCCGGCGACGGAATATGCCATCGCGTGCTACTACATCATCGCGACCGCAGAGGCCAGTTCCAACCTCGCACGTTACGACGGCGTCCGCTATACGACGCGGTCGGCCGATTCGGCGACGCTGAGCGACATGTATCGTAACACCCGCGCGCAAGGGTTCGGCGCGGAGTGCAAGCGGCGCATCATTCTGGGAACTTACGTGCTGAGCCACGGTTATTATGATGCGTACTACCTCAAAGCGCAGAAAGTCCGCGCGCTGATCACCCGCGATTTCACCAACGCTTTCGGCGAGGTGGACGCGATCGTGGCGCCGGTTTCGCCGTTCCCGGCGTTCAAGCTGGGCGAGAAGATGGCGGACCCGATGAGTATGTATCTTTCCGATATCTATACCATCACCGGCGATCTCGCGGGTATCCCGTGCATGAGCGTCCCGTGTGGAAATACGTCGGAGGGGTTACCGGTCGGATTGCAGATACTGTGCAAACATTTCGCCGAGTCGACGATGTTCCGGCTGGCCGATGCTTATGAGAATGCCTGAGAGTGGCAGGGACCGCTCCCTTAACGGTCGCGGCTCAGTAGCTCGGGGCCCGATAGTTAAGAGGACGGCCCGGTAACGTGCGGGTAAGTCCAAAGCCAGGAGCGCGAGGGTTCCCAACCACCTGCACAAACCGGTAAAAGCAATGTAGGATGAAGACGATATGGCTTTTACACTTCCGCAGCTCCCGTATGCATCCGACGCGTTGGAGCCTTACATCGACAAGATGACGATGGAGATCCACCACGGCAAGCACCATGCCGCGTATGTGACGAATCTCAATAAAGCATTAGAATCGGCGCCCGACCTGGCTGGCAAATCTCTCGAAGAACTGCTGGCCGGCAACTGCGCCATTGTTCCTGAAAACATCCGTACCGCCGTACGCAACAATGGCGGCGGCCATGCGAATCACTCCATGTTCTGGACCATCATGGCTCCCAACGCCGGAGGCGAGCCATCCGGTGAACTCTCCAGTGCCATCAGCAGCACGTTCGGGAGCTTCGCCGGGTTCAAGGAAAAATTCAATGCGGCAGCAACCACCCGCTTCGGCTCCGGCTGGGCCTGGTTAGTGGAAGCCGGCGGCAAACTCGAGATCATCTCGACGGCTAACCAGGACAGCCCAATTATGGAAGGTAAGTTCCCGGTCATGGGCCTCGATGTGTGGGAACACGCCTACTACCTCAAATATCAAAACCGGCGTCCCGAGTATATCGGCGCGTGGTGGAGTGTCGTGAACTGGCCCGCGATCGCCGAGCGGTTCAAGAACAAGAAGTAGATCCGAGGGTGGGGCAGGCCATCGCTTTACGTGGTCTGCCCTATGCAGTCTGCGCGAGCACGTACGGACCTTCCGGCACAACTGCCACTCGGGCTCCCGGCCGCAAGGAACTGAATAGCGCAGCCGTCGCGTCATCCGCCGATGCAAAGGTGCGGCCCCAAATCCTGGATTGCATCTCCCGCGGCACTCCCGGGACATACCACAATACCTTCAACCGGGCGGTCACCATGGCTAGTTTCTCCAACTGCCACTGATCGACTTCCACGGGGCGATTTTCAATGTGATGCATGAATTCGCGATCACCCATGGTGGTGAACATGCGCGTGAACTCGGCTGCGCCCGTGCCCTCCGAACATTGCGCCAGCAATAGAATTGTTCCACCGTCACGAACGATGTGCTGCGCCGCGGTCACTCCCTTAATCGCCTGGTAGTAAGTCAGGTCGAGGGGATATCCGGCGGACGTAGTGATCACCGCATCAACCGGCTCTCCCACCTTTTCCAGCATCACGCTGGAGATCCATTGGACGCCAGCCGCGTGCGCCTGCACCGGCTCCCCCGCGAACACGCCCGTGATGGGACGCTCGGCCGGTTTCCCCGCGCCAAGCGTCACGTCGAGCAGAAAGTCGTGCCGGGCCATCGCCGCGATCTCCAGCAGTTCGCTATGCAGCGGATTTCGCTCAATCGAACCTTCGCAGGACAGCGGGTCGCGCATAAAGCGCGAGCTGTGCAGAACCTTGATGGTCTCCTGCGCGGCGAGTCCGGGAGCGACCAATTTGCGCCCACCCGAATAACCCAGCATGAGGTGCGGCTCGATGAAGCCAAGAGTAATGTGGAGATCTGCCGCCACGAAGCGCTCATCGACATACACCGGGGTTCCTGAGGCTGTCACGCCAAGAGAACGATGCTCCGCGAGAGATCGGGCATGGTGGTTGACCACGCGCACCGACGCCGCGACGTCGTCACCCACGATCTCGCGAATCTCGGCGTCCGTAGCCGCGCGGTGCAGTCCCGTGGCGATCAGGATGGTGACTGATTCCCTGGCGATACCGGCTAGCTCCAGCCGGCGCAAGATGGGCGGCAAGGTGACACGGTTGGGAACGGGGCGCGTGATATCGCAGACAGAGATGGCAGCGGACTTCCTGCCACGCGCGAGTTCGGCCAGCGGTGGACCGGCTAGCGGATGGTCCAGGGCCTGTTCGATGGCTGCGACGGGATCTGATAACGGCTGGGCTGAACGCGGCTCTAACACGCGGTAGTCGAAGCCGGAGGGGAGATTCAGGCGCAAGCCCTGTTTGCCGAATGCGAAGTCGATCTGCATGGTGAAACCTTGATTTTACCCGCTAGCAGGGTTGTCCGTCTGTCTGCCGGCCACGGAGGCGCAAGAGAACGCCCATAACCGGCAGGCAGCCTCGATATTTTCGGAAGAAGCCGCACGCGAAGACAGACTAAAGTTCGTCAAATGGCTGCGCAGCAGCCGGGGCGGCTGCTGCGCAGCCGAGCAGACCACAAAAAACGATGGTCTGCTCCACGGAAGGATCCGGTTACGCGTAGATTGGTTCGAGCCTGGTGACGATATATCGTCCGCAACGCTGGTAGCTGGCTTTCGGACCATTGCGAGCGATGTCGAGGTCGACGCAGATCCAGCCTTTATAGTGAATCTGCTTCAGGATCTGATGGCATGCGGGAAAGTCGACATCGCCGTCACCCAGGTCGTAGATGCTGGAAAGAAACTTGGCGGCGTTGGATCCCTTGGGGTAGACCTTGCCGTTGGGGAGCTTGAGATCGGCCGCGGGTTCGGTCCAGCGGGCGTCTTTGTAGTCCAGAAACATGAGCCGCTGGCGATACTTGGAAATGGTCTTGACCGGATCGGCGCCGCCCAGCAACAGGTGCGCAGTATCGGGCGAGAACCAGAATAGCTTGGGGTCGGTCATCTCCATGCACCGATCGATTTCGTCGGGCTTCTCGACCATTTGATCCAGGTGGTTGTGAAGACCGGCGCGAAAGCCCATTTCCCCGGCGATCTCACCCAGCCGGTTGAAGCTCTGGCACATAGTCTTGAAGGCGACGTCGTTGAGATGGGCGCGGTTGGGCGGAAAACAGACCAACCGGTTGGCTCCGAAACCTTTGAGGAATTCCATGGCCTTGCGGCCGTCGGCCAGGTACTGATCCTGTTGGGCGAGGTCCTGGGAAGGTCCGTTGAACGATATGGTCACAACGTGGAGTCCGCGTTTGGAGGTCTCACGGTCTACGGTTTCCGATGTGATGTCATAGCTCTTCAGGAAGCCGGGATATCCGGTCAGACGGATACCGATAAAGCCGGTGTCGCGCATGACGTCCAGGACATCGGTGAAGGCCACATGGTTCAAATGTCCCCAAAGGCCAAGGCTGACAGCCCACTTGATATTCCGGTTCTGCGGAAGACGTTCGCCGGCTCGAACCAGGGACGCGGAGAGGATGGCGAGAAACGCTCGCCGGCTGGGAGACAAATAACTTTGAGACGGCCAGCCTTTTTGGATTACCCCTTTTTCCACGCTTTCCAGTCCTTTACAGTAACCGACATCATGATTTCCGCGGCGTCGTGCAGCCAGTTAACGGGCAGCTTCTTGAGCGCCGCCTGGATCCGCTTAGCCGCTCCCTTGGTGGCGAGATGAATGTTGGCGGTCTCGAAGCCCATGGCGTAGAGCAGTTTGACCTCGTCCCGAACCTTGGGCATGCTCGACAGCTCAACCCGCGAGCAATCCGGAGCGAGGCGCCGGACGATCCAGCGTCCCTCTTGCTGGACGAACGGATCGGGACAACGTACCGCGTTCCTGAGTATCTCACCGTAACGAATGCGCGTCGACGCCTTCTTGCCTGCGGCCCAGACGCAGGCGGAGGGCGCTAGAGCTTTGGCCTCGCGAGCCACCAGTCCGCCACGATAGTTGGCCAGCGCGACGTAGCGTTCCCGTCCCAGGCTGCCCAGCCCGGCCTGCCGATGAATTAACCGGTAAAGCAGGTCCTTTTGCGGAAGCATCCGCTCAAGGGCCCGGACCGCAGTCTTGGGGACGGCCTTGCGGAGGGTGGGAAATGCATCCATCTTTCTCCAAAAGAGGACGGGATCCCGTAGCTCGCCGGTTACCATGTGTCGCAGCCAATCGTGGTGTTCAGCCAGGACCATGGCCTGCCCCCCGGCAGCCAGACCTTCCGAATACCCATGGAGCAGCGCTTGACACGCATCGGCGCGGCCGATCAAAAGGTGCGCGCCGTCGATCGCGAAGTGTGCGCTCACCGCACAACGGATCAGGTCCAGGCTGAAGGGAAGCGGGAAAACCTCATCGAAGTCGTTGACACCCCAGACGAGGCGTCCTTCAACGTCGCGCCAGGTCCCAAAGTTCTCCACGTGGAGGTCGCCGATCGCCAGGAGTTCCGGCGTATGGGCCCAGGGTTCTTTTCGCTCGTCCCACAATTGCATCCAGCGATAGAAGGTGGCGCGGAAGTACGGGAAAGTTTCCGTCGCCATCGCCTCGTGCTTCTTTTGCAAGTCGGCTGGAATCAGGTTGAGGTACTTGCTGAGCCAGCGCTCATAGCTTTGAGTGGCCTTCTGGATGTTCATCGAAATCCGTCTGTCGCGGGTGCCCGCTTATTTGATTTCCAGCAGCTCTTTCTCTTTGGTCTTAGCCGCGGAGTCGATTTTCTGCATGTGTGCGTCGGTCATTTTCTGCATCTCGTCGAGCGCCCGTTTTTCGTCGTCTTCGGTGATCTTCTTGTCTTTGAGCAGCTTCTTGGCGTGGTCGTTGGCATCGCGGCGGATGTTGCGGACGGCCACGCGATGATGCTCGGCGATGCCGTGCAGGCGCTTGACAAATTCCTTGCGGCGTTCCTCGGTCAGGGGCGGGATGGGGATGCGGATCAGCTTTCCGTCATTACCGGGGTTGAGGCCGAGGTCAGAGCTTCGGATGGCCTTCTCGATGGCTCCGATCTGCGAGACATCCCAGGGCTGCAGCGTAATCAGGCTGGGCTCGGGAACGTGCAGGTTCGCGAGCTGGTTCAGCGGCGTGGGGGTACCGTAGTAGTCGACGCGAATATGGTCCAGAATGCTGACCGACGCACGGCCGGTGCGGATACTGGCGATTTCGTGTTGCAAATCGGCAATCGCCTTCTCCATGCGTGTCCTGGCATTCACTTCGATTTCTTTGATCGAATTAAAGGGTGTGGCGCTGGGCGCCGAAGGTTCAGTCTTCATAATGGCAGCGACGTTCGCATTATAGCGCAAGTGCCGCTTCAAGTCCTTTAAAATGTGGGGGTTTGTTGAGTGTTCGCGGTCCCTCGATATCTCCGTGGCGCAGACCATCGTTTTTTGTGGTCTGCGGGCTCCGTAGCAGCACACGGCTGCTCGTGCGACCACACAATACGGTGGTCTGTCCTACGGTCGGTTTCCCGCGATGCTGAGGTCTTACTTAGAAGATACAGAAGGCTACTTGATCACAGTCCCGACAGCCTCGCCCATCGCCATCCGCATAATATTCCCGGTCGTGTTCAGATTGAAAACGATAATGGGAAGCTTGTTGTCGCGGCACATGGCGATAGATGTCGCATCCATCACTCCGAGCGACCTGGTGAGCACTTCGGTGTAATCGATCTCGTCGAATTTGACGGCATCCGGGAACTTCATCGGATCCTTATCATAGACGCCGTCGACTTTGGTGGCCTTGGCGATCACCTGCGCATGGATTTCGAGAGCGCGGAGAGCGGCTCCGGTGTCGGTGGAGAAGTAAGGGTTGGAAGTGCCGGCGGCAAATATCACAATCCGGCCCTTTTCGAGGTGGCGAATCGCGCGACGCCGGATGTAGGGTTCCGCTACCTCGTGCATCTCGATGGCGCTCATGACGCGGGTGTACACGCCCATGTGTTCGAGCGCGTCCTGCAGCGCAAGCGAGTTGATCACGGTGGCAAGCATGCCCATGTGATCGCCCGTCACGCGATCCATGTTCTTAGCAGCGAGTTTGATCCCGCGGAAAATATTGCCGCCGCCGACCACCACCCCGACTTGAACTCCAGCCTGGGCGATAGCGGCAATTTCGGTGGCGAGGCTTTTGACACGATCCGGGTCAATCCCGAAGGACAGCTGGACCCGCCATGGCCTCGCCACTCAGTTTCAGAAGTATACGGTTGAAGCGCGCCACGGTATCTCGCGTTCGCTCTATTGTTCCGAGACTTTAAAACGTGCGAAGCGGGCGACGGAGATGTTCTCGCCCAGCTTGGCGATCCTGGTCTTGATCAACTGCTCGATGGTGAGAGTGTTCTCCTTCACGAACGGCTGGTCGTACAGGCAAACCTCTTCGTAGAACTTCGCCATACGGCCTTCGACGATCTTGTCGGCCACCTTCTCGGGCTTGCCCTCGGAAATGGCCCGAGCCCGTTGGATATCCTTCTCTTTTTCGAGCACCTCAGCGGGCACGTCTTCGCGGTGCAGATACTTGGGATCGGCCGCCGCAATCTGCATTGCGAGGTCTTGCACGAGCTCCTGAAAGTCGTCGGTGCGGGCCACGAAGTCAGACTCGCAGTTGACTTCCACCATCACGCCGAGCTGTCCGCCCGGATGAACGTAGGTGCCGATGAGTCCCTGCTGGGTGCTGCGAGAGGTCTTTTTTTCCGCTGACGCGATGCCGTGCTTGCGGAGCACGACGACGCCCGCTTCGATGTCGCCGTTGGACTCTACGAGTGCTTTCTTGCACTCCATCATTCCAGCGCCGGTCCGCTCGCGCAGTTGTTTTACTAATGCTGCGGTGATTTCCGCCATGGTTATCCTATTCCTGTTAGTCGATGACAAGCTAAAGCCTGTCACACAAGTTCGTTATTCACCGATTTTGGCTGCTACCGGCTCTTCGACGGGCGCAGTTTCGGACTGTGGACCTTTGCGCGACGTCGTACCGGGAAGCTCTTCGCCCATCAGACTTTCAGTCATGATCTGCTCGGCATAGACGGGATCGACATAGGCCGTGTACTCGGGCACTTCCTCGCCCGGCGTGGTTTCGTCGGTGACGATCTTCTCGGCAGCAAAATCCTGCTCGGTGGCGAGGGCGCGTCCTTCGATTACCGAATCGGCGATCTTGCTGGCGAACAGCCGGATGGCGCGCAGCGCGTCATCGTTCCCCGGGATCACCCAATCGACTTCGTCGGGATCGCAGTTGGTGTCGACGATGGCGACTACCGGGATGCCGAGCCGGCGGGCTTCCTTGACCGCGATGGCTTCCTTATTCGAATCGATGACGAATAGCACGTCAGGCAGCCCGGGCATGTCCTTGATGCCGGCGAGGTTCGAATCGAGGTGCTTGCGCTCGCGCTCCAGCCGGATGACTTCCTTCTTGGGGCGCGCGGCGTAGCCACCGTCAGTAGACCACGATTCCAACTCTTTGAGACGCTTGATGGACTTCTGCACGGTGGTCATGTTGGTGAGCAGTCCGCCCAGCCAGCGCTGATTCACGTAGTACATCTGGCAGCGCGTGGCCTCTTCCGCGATGGCTTCCTGCGCCTGGCGCTTGGTGCCGACGAAGAGGACATTCTTGCCCTGTGCAGCCATTTCCCCGACATAGCGGGCCGCATCCTTGAAGAGTTTTAAGGTCTTCTGCAGGTCGATGATGTAGATTCCGTTACGTTCGCCAAAGATGTATTCTTTCATCTTTGGATTCCAGCGCTTGGTCTGGTGCCCGAAGTGAACGCCGGCTTCGAGCAATTCTTTCATTGAGATTGCCGGCAAAGTATCCTACCTTATGTCCTCTGGACCCGCGAGGACCTGCATTTTTGAATTTGAGTCCGCGACCAACCCCGACGCGTACGGCCCAAAGCGAAATTTGCACGCGCGTGCTGATACGGAGCTTAGAGTAATTGAACATGAGAGCGCGGGGCGCACCCAAAAGAGTGGCGCCGCGCTCAAGGAATCCAAACGTTCTAGCGTTTGGAGAACTGGAACCGCTTGCGAGCGCCTTTTTGTCCGTACTTCTTGCGCTCGTGCTTGCGAGGGTCGCGGGTGAGGAAGCCGGCCTTCTTGAGTTTCGGCCGGAGCTCTCCATTGAACTCGACCAGGGCGCGGGCAATACCCAGCCGGATAGCATCCGCCTGGCCGGCAACACCGCCGCCGTGGGCGAGAATCAGAACATCGAACTTGTCGGCCATCTCGGCAACGAGAAGCGCCTGACGGACCGGGACCCGCCCGGCTTCGGTGGGAAAATAATTGTCAAGGGAACGACCGTTAATCGTGATGTCGCCCTTACCGGGACGGATAAACACGCGGGCGATCGCGGTCTTGCGGCGACCGGTCCCGAGGTACTGCTGAATCTTGGCTGCTGGCACTCCTAATACCTTTCCTTATCCTTGCTTGCTATGCGGCGACAGTCTTGCGCTGCACGACTCTAGCCACCGGCTTCTGGGCCGCATGCGGATGCTTGTCACCCGCGTAGACCTTCAGTTTCCGGTACATCTGCTTACCCAGCTTGGTTTTGGGAAGCATGCCCGAAATGGCCTCTTCGACCATCCGGATAGGCCGGTCCGCACGAACCTTTTTCGCCTTGGTTTCCACTAACCCACCGGGATATCCGGTGAAATGACGGTAAACCTTCTGATCGTCCTTCTTGCCTGTCAGGACGACCTTGTCGGCATTGATCACGATCACGTGATCGCCGGTATCGAGGAATGGAGTCCAGGATGCTTTGGTTTTGCCCATCAAGATCTTAGCTGCATCGCTAGCGAGCTTGCCAAGCACGACGCCATTCGCGTCTAAAATATGCCACCGGCGCTCGATTGCGGGCTTCGATGGGAACTGAGTACTCATTGACACACGTCTCCGCTGAATTATCTCTACTAGGATAGCGTAGCCGTTAGACGACTTGAATGTCAAATCGTGCAAACCGCGGGGAGCCGGTCAATGTTACCGGGCCGTCAGCCAGAGCGGATAGCGTGCGCAAAAATTACCGATGGCACGCGAATTCTTGTTCCGGTATTTAGGAGAGGAGTGAGGATTGGGCCGGATCTTCCGGCGTAAATACAAGATACTAAACAGCTTATCTGATTCGGAGATATTACGCTGCGCCTGACCCGCAAGATGGTATCCGACTTGCCTAGTGGAGGGTACTCCGTTCACTCACACACTCGATCGAGTCAAAGCCGCCGTGTCCGCTCCTCCGAGCGCGGCGGCTTTTGAATTTTCGAGGGACGTCTTGGGACTTGGCAGGCGAAACCGCCTGCCCCACCGACGGGGCATTGGACTTGGACGATGGCATGGTCCGCCCTACAGCCAGTCGAGGGCTCGGGAGACGGCCTGACACCGCTCGGATCAGAAGTAGAACTTCGCTCCGAGTTGGAGCACTCGCATAGCATTGGCGGCGTTCAGTTCCCCGAAGTAAGTGCCTAACACCGCGGTGCTCCCGGCCGGCCTCAGGTTATTCGTAACGGTCAGCCCGGTGTAGTTGTTGAAGATCGCGTTGCCGGTCTGGCCTGCCGCGTTCGTTATGTTGGTGGTCAGGTTATACCCGGAAAATTGCGGATGGTTGAAAACATTAAACGCCTCCAGCCGCAGTTGCAGATAACGCTTACCCTCCTGATCGAACCGGAAATTCTTGAATAGCGAGAGATCCTGGTTATTGATGATTGGGTTACGCAGATAGAAGCGCGAATAAGGTCCATCCTGGTTTATGCCGGGTACGGTGAATGCGGCCAGATTAAACGTGTTGCCGCTCTGCTGATTGCCATTGACGAAAAAGCGGGGCTGTTGCCCGCTCAGATTGCCGGCGACGGGCGTGCCTTCCAGACGATTACCCGCATCCTGACCGCTGATCGATAGAGCGAGTTCCGTAGGGTTGCCGGAACTGGCGGTGGTGATACCGGACACGACCCAGTTATCCGCCACCGCCTTCGCGAACCGGTTGCCGCCTAGAAAACGGCTGGCGCCGGGAAGGTCCCAGACGAAGTTCCAGACGAACGCATTCGTGCGGTCGAACGTAGCGAGCCCGTAATCGTACTTGCGCGGGCTCAGAATATTGGTGTAAGTGCTGTCGTCGGAGACGGTCGTCGTTACCCGCGACAAGGTATAAGCTACGTCCGTCGTGAAGCTCTTCGCGAAACGGCGGTGCAGGCTCACCTGCATCGAATTATAAGTCGAGTTACCGTCGAAGCTATAGTAAGTGATGTCGCTGTAACCCTGGTAAGGCCGCAGAAAGTCTGTCGCCAGCGCGTTGGTCCCGCTGAAGGGCACGTTCGCCGACACGTAAGCAGACTGTAGAGACGGTTCTACCGCGGGGATGATCCCGTTCGCGTACTTCGTCGGATCTTGTCCCGCGGCGCTGAACGTAATCCCGTAAGGGGGGGCATTAATATTGGTGCGGCGCGGATTGTGACGCGACTGCGATCCGACATAGGACACGTCGACGACCGTGCCCTGGCCGAGGTTCCGTTGCACGCCCATGCTGTAACTGTAGACTGACGGAAACGTCATATTCTCGGTCACGCCGGAGACCGTAAGCGGAGATAACGCGCCGGAGCCGCCGGGTTGAATTTGACTCAAATAGCCATTGGAAAGGGTTGGCTGCAGGACATAAGGAGGATTATTAGCGGCAAACGAAGTGAAACTCTCGGGCCGGTCGAAAGTGATTCCGAAGCCGCCGCGGACGACGGTCTTCTGATTACCGGTGACGTCCCATGCAATGCCAATTCTGGGCTGCGGCAAAATCACAGGAGGTTTCACACCGCCAGGGGGATAACCGTTCGTGGTCAACTCCATTCCGTCTTCGAGATTACCCGAATCAGGAACCAGCTTACCCACATAAAACGAGGATAGTGTATTAGCGATCGTCAGCGGACCGGCAGTCGTGGGGTCGTAAGCCCGGTAGGTGGCTGCGCCGGACGAGCAGGTGGAAACTCCTATGCAAACCGGACGATAGAGCCGCGGCGCTTGAGCGGGATTGTAGTCGGCTGGATTGAAATAAGCTTCGGGTCCTGCTACGTTCTGGACGGGCTGATACCAGGAGAACCTCCCGCCCAGGTCGAGGGTCAGGCGAGGAGCAATTTTCCAGGTGTCCTGCAGGTAAAACGAGAGCTCCTTATATGCGTAGGAGGAATACACCTTCGCGCTCTGCTGGCTGTAACTGTTATAGACGCCGAGTAATGCGTTGGCAAAAGGGTTTCCCGTAGTAAGCGGATTGGTGGCGTTGGTGCTGAAATCTATAGTGCTCTCCACGGTGTTCTGCGAATTGCTGGCGTTGGCCGCACTCTGAAAGTAGACACCAACTTTGAACAGATGCTTGCCCCAGACCTTGCTGAGGTTATTAGTAACCTGATAAATCTGGAAAGTCTGAACGAAGGTTCCGAATACCGAGGTGGTGACCGGCGTGGATATATTAGCGATGCCCCCGAACGTCAAGCTGGGGATCAGCCCGCTCGTGTTGGCGTTTGGATAGAGGAGGGGCGTATCGATGCCGGAAGTGGCGCGTGTGGCGGCCGTGCCCTCCGGCGCGATGGTGACTCCGCCCAGTCCCACGCCAAAAATAAACTGATTGACCCAGGTGGCTCCGAAGTTGCGAGTGACCGACAACGTCTGCACGTTCCCGGGACCATTCATCCGGTCGGTGTTGGTCAGCGGCCAGTTCCAGGACGCGGTGGTCGTGCCATAGGCGAACTCCTGGTTGTCATAGTTGTGAACCCAGCGAACGCTCAGCCGGGTGTCGGAATTGATCTGATAATCTCCGCGAAGGATGGTTTCTCGCCGGGGATACGAACTCGGCACCTGCGAGGTGTAGTTGTATACGAAGCCGCCGGCCGAGGTATTCGGCGACGGCAGGAAATTAAGAATCGCCTGCCCGGGAGCATAGATGCGGCTTGACGGGATGATATTGCCCGCGAACGGCAGGCCGGTGGTGGGATCCACGATAATGATCGGTTTTCCCGATCCGTCCACCGAATGAGAGAAGTCGCCGGTACGCTCTGCCGCCGTAGGAACCAGAATATTCACGGACGACGCCTGGGGCACCAGCTGGCTGTAATATTCCTGGCTGATAAAGAAGAAGAGTTTGTTCCGGCCGTTATACACTTTGGGGATCAGCACGGGACCGCCGAGATCCCAACCATAGTAGTTGTAGCGGTAGAGCGGGCGCGGGAAGCCGGCAGCCGAGCCGCCGCGCGCGTCGTTGAACCAGGAATCGGCATTCATGCTTTCGTGGCGGCGGAAGTAGCGCGCACCGCCATGGAACTCGTTTGATCCTCCGCGGGTCGTGAGGGCGATGTACCCGCCGCCCGCCCGTCCGTATTCCGCCTGGTAGTTCGAGGTAAGCACCTTGACCTCCTCCACCGCGTCGGGATTGATCGATACCAGGGCGCCCGTGTTGTTTCCGAGGTTCAGGTTGGTTACTCCGTCGAGGGTGTATTCGTGTTGGAGCGCGCGAGTCCCGTTAATGTTGAAGTTCCCGACGATGTTGGTGACGGTGGAAGCGGCGTTTGCGACCACCCCGCTCGAAATCACGCCCGGAATGGTTTTGAAAAGGTCCACAACGTTCCGGCCGTTCAGCGCCAGATCGCGAACCTGCCGGTTGGTTACGATGTCCGATCGTTCGCCGGAAGTGGATTCCACCTCTAACTGGCCCTGATCGGCTTCGACATTGACCGTCTCCGCAACGCTGCCGATTTCGAGCAGGTTGTCACCGATGTTGATGTTCGAAGAGATAGGCAGCACGACATCGTGTTTCTCCATCTTTTTGAAGCCCGGACTCTCCGCCGTGACCGTGTACGTGCCGGCCGGGAGATCCGCAAAGACGAAGATACCCACATCGTTGGTCTTAGTCGTCTGGTGAACGCCCTGGGAGGCCTCGCCTACCGTTACGGACGCACTCTGAACGACCCCGCCTTTGGTGTCGATGATCCTTCCTGTGATGGAGCTATTCTGGGCGGACGCTCGTCCTGACAGGATGGATAAGACTGCGGCCACTGCCGCAATCAGGTGCGACTTATTCATGCGACTCAGCATTTGTTCTTCTCCCGAAGCTTTCTCGTGTAAGGATTGCCTGGCTTAGCGGACGGCTGGACCACAACCGGGGTCGAAAACAGTGGACGGCAGAAGATCCGTAAGTAAACTTCCCGGCCGCGAATTCTCAACCGCACGGATGTCCTGAGTAGTATGACAACGCTCCCGTTATCCACCTACAGGTTTTCAAGACGCCGGCGCTGTTCCTCAGTGCAAAACAGTTCGAGATGGATGGGTCTGTATGCTTAACGATTGGCGAAGACACGCGAAATCCGTAGCAGCGCGTGTATATCGCGATGCGAAACGTGAGACCGCCGCACCGGCGACGATCCGGTGCTGCGCAAAGACATCGCCGCGGTGACTGATATGGGGCAATCCGGCAGCGGCGTCCGGCTCCCGGCGCCCGCCGCGGAATTCAACTCGTCAAACTCTACCGGTATCGTCAGAGCGGTATGATTCGAAGCGACGTGCCCCGATCCCGTCGAAATCTTTGCCGGAGCCAAGTTCAATGAATCAGAAATTTCTTACTGCAACATTCATTCTCCTTCTTGTCTCATTCGCAGCGTTCGCGCAAAGGCCGTGGCAGCAGGTCACGGTTCCCTCCATCCGCGATGTCGCCGCCAATTTTAAGACGCCGCCGCACGAGTATGGGGCTATCCAGCCGTTTGCCAGTTGGAACGGCCTGGACCCCGACGAAGTCCGCCGGAGAATCGTCCGGGATCTCGACCGGCTTGCCGCCAATGGCATCTTTGTCGTGAACCTTTCGCCGGGCCGCGGCGAGCCGAAATACCTTTCACCGGACCACATGAGCCAGGTGAAGTTCACGGTCCAGGAAGCGGCGAAGCGCGGGATGAGGCTGTGGATACAGGACGAATCCGACTACCCGAGTGGCTTCGCCGGCGGCAACATCAGCAAACGATATCCGCAACTCGGCATGCAGGGCATCGTCGCGGATATCCACGTCCACGTCGCTCCCGGCCAGACGCTCTCCATGCCCGCGCCGCCGGACACCCTGGCAATCTTTGCGACCAAGACATCTCCCGACGAGGAACTACAAGGCATCGTGCCCATTGCGGTTCCGGCGGACGGCCAACTCAAATGGATCGTGCCACGCGAAGGCTCGACCCCGAATGAGCCGCGCCTCTCGTGGGAAGTGGTCTTCGTGCGGCACATCTACATCAGTTCGCCGACGCGCAACTTCAACCGCGAGGACGGGACCCGCGCCAAGGACGGTCTCTACTCGCTCATCGACTACCTCGATCCGGAGGCCACACGCGCGTTTCTGAAGATCACGCACGAAACCTACCGGCAGGCGGTGGGAGACGAGTTCGGCAAAATCGTTCTGGGCTTCTTCGGCGATGAGCCGGATTACTCCATCTCCGGCTACCCCTGGAGTCCCAAATTGCTGGAGGAGTTTCAGGAGCGCAAAGGTTACGATTTGAAACCCTACATCCCGAAGTTCTTCCAGGGGAAATTGACGGACGAGGCGCAGCGGGCCAAAGCCGACTTCTACGATGTCTGGAGCGCCATCTTCCGCAGTTCCTTCTTCGGAGAGCAGGCCGAATGGTGCAAAAAGTATAACGTGGAGTACCTGGTGCACCTCAACCACGAAGAGACCATGCTCGCTCTCGAGCGCAGCGAAGGCGACTACTTTCGGGACAATCGTTACGTGGAGGTACCCGGCATCGATAACCTGAGCCAGCTGGTACCGGACGCGGTGCACCGGCCGGACGGGACCTGGAACATCAACAACAACTTCCCCAAGCTGGCCTCCTCGGCGGCGCATCTCTTCGGCCATCCGCAGGTCTGGGCGGAGGAAGGCGGCGGCGTGGGAATCTCCGGCAAGTACGAGATGGATTTTCAACTGGTGAGGGGCGTCAACGCGCTGCAGATCCGGGTCCCCATCCTACGCGGCCCCGGCGCCGACCCGAGTGTCGGGACAACCCAACCTCCGGCGGTGCCGCCACAGGCACCGATGCTGGCCTGGTATGCCAACCGGGCGGGTTATTTGATGGCCATCGGACGTCCCGCGGCGCAAGTGGGTCTGTACCATCCGGGCAACAGCATCTGGATGGGCGACCAGGAGGCCGATCGCAGCACTACCAAGCTCGGCTGGCAATTACTCGAGCACCAGGTCGATTGGGATTATTTCGACGAGCAGTCGCTCGACTCGGTAGCCGCTATCGAGAACGGCGGCTTCAAGAACCTCAGCGGTCAGGTGTATCGCGCGATCGTGGTGCCGTCCACGACGGTGATCACGCGGACCGGTCTCGAACGCTTTCGCGCCTTCACCCAAGCCGGTGGCAAAGTGATCTTCGTAGGCAAGACTCCGACACTGGTGGTAGATAAGACGTTCCTGAACATGAAAGACAAGCCCGATCTGAGCTTCGCCACGCTCGTCGAGGAGTCGGGCGACATCACGCCGCGCGTGCTCGCCGCGCTGCCCAAACCGGACGTGAAGTTGGACGCCGCGTTTCCCAGGTTGACCTACACCCACAAAACATGGCAGGACGCCGACATGTACTTCTTCTTCAACGAGAGCACCAGGGCGGAATCGCGGGTGGCGACCATTGCAGGACGCGGGCAGCCACAATCCTGGGACTTGGCCACGGGCGAGATTCACCCTCTCTCCGGCGCGCCCGCTTCCGGCGATTCGGTGAGCATCCCATTGGTGCTTGGACCTTACGAGACCAAAGTCATCGTGGTCGGGCCATTGTCTGGCGGAGCCGGCGCTCCGGAGCCGTCATTCGCGGCGTCACGGACACCCGGCGATACTGTCGCGGAACTCGGCGGAGACTGGACCTTGGAATTGAACGGTAAGCAGTTGACCACGCCGCTGAAATCGTGGGAGGAACTGGGTGTGCCATCCTTCGCGGGTCCAGCGACGTATCGCAAGCAGTTCCCGGCGGCTGTCGCGCCCGCCGGGAAACGCGTGTATCTCGAAATCGCCGACGTGCACGACTATGCGCGCATCAAGGTAAACGGGAAGGAATTCGCACCCCACGACTGGCAGCCTTATCGCTGGGACATTACCAGCGCGTTGAGAGCCGGTTCGAACGATCTGGAGATCGAGGTGCGAGCCACGCCGCCGGGCCGCGGCTTCCCTGGACGGGGAACGCCGGTGCAGGCGATTTCGGGCCTGCTCGGTCCGGTACGCCTGGTGGCCCGATAGCTTTCCGCCATGCGAGGCCAGATTTTGCTGCTCGCCGGGTTCTGCTGTTTATCGAGAGCATCGGCGCAAGATCCATTTGAAATCCACGTATATGAATATGAGCCGTTGTCCTGGGAAGAGTACAGCCTGGAAGCGCACGTGAACGTCATGGCACAGGGGACGTCCATGCGCGATGGTTCTCTGCTGCCCACCAGCCAGCAGACACATCTCACACTGGAACCGACCTTGGGGGTGTCCGATAATTTCGCAGTCGGGTTCATGTTCCTGAGCGCCTGGGAGCCGGGTTACAATCCCCAGTTCGCAGGCTGGCGCGTGCTGCCGCACTTCTATGCACCCGAGTCGTGGCGTCTGCCGTTTCGTCTGGGGTTTGTGGCGGAATTTTCCTTTCAGAACACCCGTTATGAAGAGAACTCGCGGCGCGCCGAACTGCGTCCGATTCTCGACCGCGAATTTTCCCGCTGGCAGATCGTCTTCAATCCGGTATTTGAGCGTGCGCTACACGGACCCGGAACGCGGCGCGGCTGGAATTCCGAGCCGGCTATGCTCCTGCGGCTCAAGCGCCGGAAGTTTTCGCCATCGGTCGAATATTACGGAGAGATAGAGAGCCTGAATGTCCGTCCTCGTGCGCAACCGGAAGTCCACCAGCTGTTTCTCGGCGGCGACTGGAATTCGACGCCGGTCTTCAGCCTCAATCTCGGAGCCGGCTTCGATCTCGGGCCGAGCGGTCCGGGCCTGGTCCTCAAAACCCGCCTCGAATGGGACTGGCACAAGCCCTCAGCCGGCAATGGGCCATAAAAGGCCGGTTGGGAGCCAATCCTTCCACTGCCGGGCGCCGCAGCATCTGAAATAAGTACCGCGGCCATCGCTATATATACCAAGGTAAAGGTTTTATATATACCAAGGTAAAGGTTCCAAAACCACTCTCACCACCCAAATGGATAGATATAGATGCAATTTGGATAGTGTGGCATTTCGGAGGCAACCCGACCACCAAATCGGTCGCACCTGTGAAGGCAAATACATACGGAAGGTTTGGCGTTACTTCCTATTTTGGGTGCCCGACTGCGTTATACGTATGCGAATCGACAGACCTGGCAAGGAGCCAAAATGCAGTTTAATTCCTCATTTAAAACTAACGCTCGCGAGGAAACCGTGGGAAGAAATGGGATTTTCCCGAAAGTCCTGATCGTTGAAGACCACGACGTCGTTTCCGATTGCCTGCAAATGATTCTTCGTGCTTACGATTACGACCCTCTCCTGGCCGCGAATACGGACCAGGCCATTGAACGATGCCGTCGCGAACACAATGCGATATTCGCGCTGATTGTGGATGTCAGGCCCGGCAAATCCAGCGGTTTTCAGACGGCGCAAATGCTGCAGCGGATTTGCCCCGGAATAAGAGTTATTTTTACATCAGGATATCCGTACGAGCATCTGGTTCGAAGCGGGTTACTGCCGCCAGAATTAGGGGCTGCCATCTTTCTGCAGAAGCCCTTCCTCGCGAGCGACATCCGATCGTCATTGCAAGACTTTGATCGTACGCGGAATGTACTGCTTCACTCCCGCGTTTCGGGCAGCCCCATCTGAGGACGACGGACGAGCGCAGGATTTGATAAGTTAAAAATCATGCGTGGTCCAGGTGTGTTCGTAGCCGCGTTGATTCTCACATTGCCGGCACGGGCTCAGGACGGCGCCGTTCAGGCGGTGCTGAAAGCGAATTGCGCGCCGTGTCATAACGATTCCGCAAAGTCGAGCGGCCTCACGATGACCAGCCGGGAAACAATTCTGGCCGGAGGCAACCGTGGCGCCGCGGTGAAACCGGGAAGTCCGTCGGAGAGCCTGCTGCTGCGTGCGGTGGAGCAATCGGGCGATCTCAAAATGCCGCCCGGGCGTAAGCTGCCACCCGACCAGATCGAGGTCATTCGAAAGTGGATCGCGGATGGCGCGTTGTGGGGGAAAGATGCCGCGGCCGGGACGTCGAAGCGAAAGGGGGCGGACTGGTGGGCGTTTCAGCCCGTCAAGCATTGGGAGCCACCGGCTGTTTCGAGGATGGACTGGGTACGGAATCCGGTTGACCAGTTCATTCTGGCGCGCCTCGAAAAAGAGAAGTCGACGCCGTCGCCGGAGGCTTCGCGCGCGACGTTGCTGCGCCGTGTGAGTTTGGATTTGACCGGGGTCCTGCCTTCGCCGGAAGAGACCCGTGACTTCCTGGCCGATTCGCGGCCGGATGCTTACGAGCGTGTGGTGGATCGCCTTCTGGCATCGCCGCATTACGGCGAGCGTTGGGGCCGGCATTGGCTCGACGTGGCGCGATACGCCGACTCGGACGGATATACCATCGACGCGCCTCGTACCATGTGGAGGTATCGCGATTGGGTCATCAACGCGATCAACAGCGACATGCCGTTTGACCGCTTCGTGATCGAGCAGGTTGCCGGCGACATGCTGCCGAATCCGACTACGGATCAGTTGGTCGCAACGGGCTTCAACCGGAACACTCCCAGCAATTTCGAAGGTGGCATTGACTTCGAGCAGTATCGCGTGGAAGCGGTAGTGGACCGCGTCTCAACCGCCGGAGCGGCATTCCTGGGATTGACGGTCGGCTGCGCCCGCTGCCATGACCACAAGTTCGACCCGATTTCCCAGAAAGAGTTCTATCAGCTGGTCGCGTACTTCAACAATAGCGACGAGATTACGTCGGAGGCCGAGAGGTACGATTTCAATCGTCCGATTCTGCCGGTGCCGACGCCGGAAGAAATCGCGAGGAAGAAGGCCTTCGACGCTCAGTGGTCGGCGTTAAGTAAAGAACTGGTTGCGTATGTGCGCGAGTTAGCCGCGCGTCCGCGAAAGCCAGGCGATCCGGATCCGTCGACGGATCCGGAACTTATCGAGCGAGTGAAGAATCTTCGCGAATTGCGGGCGCATGAGCCGAAGCTGACAACGGCTCTGGTAATGCGGGAATTGCCGCAACCACGCGAGGCCTACATCCATTTGGGAGGCGATTTCACCCGGAAGGGCATGGCGGTGAAACCTGGGATTCCCGCCGTGCTGCCGCAGTTGCCGGCGGAAGCGAACACCCGGCTCGATTTCGCCAAGTGGCTGGTTGACGAGCGGAATCCGCTCACCGCGCGGGTCACGGTGAACCGCATTTGGCAGGAGTATTTCGGCAAAGGTCTAGTCGAAACGGAAAACGATTTCGGCGCACAAGGCGCGAAGCCTTCGCATCCCGAGTTGCTCGACTGGCTGGCGAGCGAATTCATGCGGGCAAAATGGAGCCAGAAGGCCATCCACCGGCTGATTGTGACGTCAGCCGTTTACCGCCAGTCGTCGAAGCAGCGTCCTGACCTCGACGAGGTCGATCCATATAACAAACTACTGGCGCGGCAGAACCGTTTGCGGCTCGATGCCGAGATTATCCGTGACTCGGCCCTTTCCGTAAGCGGCCTGTTGACAGACAAAATCGGTGGCCCGAGCGTTTATCCGCCGATTCCCGAAGGGGCGATGTCCGTGACGCAAGTGTCAGGCGCCTGGCCAACCGCAACCGGTCCGGACCGTTACCGTAGGGGTATCTACACCTTCTTCCGGCGGTCGGCAGCCTTTCCGGGACTGGTCGTGTTCGATGCGCCCGACGCGACGCAGGCATGTACACGGCGCGCCCGGTCCGATACTCCGTTGCAGGCGCTCTCCACATTGAATGATGAGACGTTCACGGAGTTCGCTGAAGGACTCGCCGCGCGGGTGATCAAAGAAGCGCCCGGCGAAACCCCAGAACGTATACGCTACGCATTCCTGCTGGTGATCGGACGGGCGCCTGGAGGTGAGGAAGAGGAACGGATCACGAAGTTTCTGGCACGCCAGATCGACGATTACAAAACCAACCCGTCACTGGCGATCGAGCTGATTTACAAGGGTGGCAAGTTCCTGCCCGATGGTACGCCGGTAAATCCGCCACCCGCCAAACTGGCCGCGATGCTGCCGAAAGATCTATCGCTCGAAGCGGCATGGACCGGAGTGGCACGAGTGCTGCTCAATACCGATGATTTTTTGACGAGGGAATAAGACATGACCCAGGAAGAGCTCTTACTGCAAGCCGAAACGCGCAGACATTTCTTCGCCCGATGCGGACTCGGGCTTGGCAAACTCGGACTTCTCTCGTTACTGTCCGACGGGATCGTGCGGGCTGATGCAGCGAAATCGAACAACCCGATGCAGCCGAAGCCGGGCAACTTTCCGGCGAAGGCGAAGAACGTCATCTACTTGTTTATGGCGGGAGCGCCCAGCCAGCTCGAACTCTACGATTACAAACCGCAACTGCAGAAATATCACAATCAGCCCGTTCCGGACTCGCTCATGGCGGGCAAACGATTCGCTTTCATGGACACATTCGCGAAAGAACGCCCGAAGTTGCTCGGTACCACGCGGGCGTTCAAACAATATGGCCAGTCTGGCGCGTGGCTTTCCGAGCTACTGCCGCACATCGCGGGTGTCGCGGACGATATCACGTTCCTGAAAGGCGTGGCGGCCGAAAACTTTAATCACGGCCCTGCGAAGTGCTTCATCAATACTGGATCGACGCGTTTCGGGCGTCCGAGCATGGGTTCGTGGATCACGTACGGGATCGGGAGCGAGTCGGCGGATCTGCCGGGTTTTGTCGTGCTGCAATCGGGTCCGCGCGGCCCACGCGGCGGCGCCGCCTTGTGGTCCGGCGGATTTCTTCCGACGTCTTATCAGGGGGTTCCGTTCCGCTCGGGCGGCGATCCGATCCTCGATCTCTCCCGTCCGAAGGGGATCTCGACCGAGCAACAGCAGGAGACCATTCAGACCATTCGCGATCTGAACCTCGCAGAACTCGCGGAATCGGGTGATCCCGAGATCATGACGCGCATTTCTTCTTACGAGATGGCGTACCGGATGCAGACGAGCGGCCCGGAACTGATCGATTTCGCCAAGGAGTCGAAGCAAACTCTCGACATGTACGGCGTCGAGCCGGGAAAGGCGAGTTATGCCAACAATTGCCTGCTGGCCCGGCGCCTGGTGGAGCGCGGAGTGCGCTTCGTGCAGCTTTATCACACCGATTGGGATCACCATGCGGACTTGGGGCAGCCGCTCGATCAGGTGACGCGCGAGATCGATCAGCCGACCGCCGCGCTGATCCGCGATCTGAAGCAGCGCGGTCTCCTCGAAAATACCCTGGTGGTCTGGGGTGGTGAGTTCGGGCGCACCCCGATGGGTGAGGTGCGCGAGTCGGGCAAGGCGGGCCGCAATCATCACATCGATGCGTACACGTTGTGGATGGCCGGCGGCGGGGTCAAGCCTGGAATGACGATTGGGTCCACGGATGAGTTCGGGTTCTCTCCGACCGGCGACCGCATGGACGTTCACGACCTGCACGCGACGATGCTGCATTTGTTAGGCCTGGAGCACACTAAGCTGACATTCCGGTTCCAGGGACGCAATTTTCGTTTGACCGATGTGGCGGGCCAGGTGATCGATAAGTTGTTCGTCTGATCTAGTGCCACGTCGCAAAAGTTCACGTAACCACCCCCTGACGGTCGCGGGTCGGAAGTCGTTGCTGAGCCGCGCCCGTTAAGCAAGCGGTTTCCGTAATGGCAATTTTTGCAAGTAGGTACCAGCACAGTGGCAGAAGTCGACGCAGGCCCAAGGCCAGCTTGCTTCGCCTGCTCTCGCGCGGTGGAGAGACTTTCTAGACTAGGCTGCGTCCCTCGACCAGGCCCGGATCCGCTCAATCTCCGGCTTCGGAATCTTCAGATACTCCAGGAATTCCTGGTGGTCCTCAGGCGCCGCCCGCTCGAATTCCCTGTGCCACTTTCGCATGTCGTCGTCCGCGAAGCCCGCGGCCTTCATGATGGCAACCCACTTCTCCTTGTTCATGTCTTTTCTCCTGACGAAGGTAGTTCGGTGCTCCAGCAAGCGAAAAATGGCGCGCTGGTGCTCCTTGAGCCGCTCGACCTCTACTCCGATCTCCGCCAGTCGTCGTTTGAGGACTGCGGTTGCCTCCGCCCGTTTTGGCTCGGCGAGAAGAGTTCGAACGTCCGCCAATTTCAGACCGGCGCTCCGGTAGCAACAGATCTGTCGCAGACGGCTCAAGTGTTCTTCGCCAAACTGCCGGTAGTTGCCCTGGCTGCGCGGCGGGGCGGGTAGCAGCCCTAAGGACTCGTAATACAACACGGTGGTGCGGCTCAAGCCGCAGGCGCGCGCAAGTTGCGTTACTGAAAGCATCGCTCTTCCCTCAGTCTCAACCCTTCAGTCTTAGACAAGTCAAGCCCGGTCGAAAAAAATTCTGCCACGAAGATTTCAGCACGGTCCATGTGGGCAGCAATGTTGTCGAGGATGACAGACACCATGATTCTGGTCCCTCGGATGCCTGCTTTGCCGTGGCACACATTTGGACCGACCGCTATGTGCTCTCTCCAGTTCTCCACAAGTCATCTTGTAGCCGGTAGTCCGCGCAATGCGGCTTTTGGCCGTGTAACGCCTACCGGTGGAAGTACAATATGGAAGTCTTTGGCCGCTCTTTCCTTCGTTTCCGTGGGCACGCACCGGGACTTTTGAGGGCTCCATCCGTTAAGTGACCAGCATTAGGGTTAACGCAAGCTACTCTGATGCCGCGGCTGTCGTCACTTATTTATCTCGCCTGGCGTGCCGGTTAGCGAACCATCGCCGCGGTTGATTCGGTGCCACAACGCGGAAGGCGATGTGGCCGGGGATCGACAACTCGACTTCGGCGCCCATTTTGTCCCGGCTCCGAACACGTAGCCGCGCGCCAATCTGGTCGGCCCGCTCACGCATCCCGGGCAGACCCCAGTGTCCCTCCCGGCCAGACCGCAGTACTTCGGGATCGATGCCAAGACCATTGTCGCGGACGAGTACCCGGAACTGACGTGCGGCGTATTCGAGTTCCACCTCGATCGAGGTGGCGTGCGCGTGTCGAAAGGCGTTGATTACGGCCTCCCTGCCGATACGCAACGCCTCATCGCGCAGGATCGGATGCAGAGGACGGCGAGATCCTTCGACAATCACACGGAATGCGACTTCTTCTCCATCGCCGATACCGAGTTCCCCCTGAATGCGGGAAAATTCCTGCTCGATGTCCAGGGATTCTGTGGGAGCCAGACGCAAACCTTTAACCGCATTCCGACCCTCGCTAACTACCTGGGCCATTAACTGGAGAATCCGGTTAACCCGATCCCCGACCTTGGAGTCCGGGGGCAAGCGGTCCGCCACCAGGTGTAGTTGCAGCGAGGCGCTGAGTACGCCCTGCAGCAGAGTGTCATGGAGTTCCTGTGCGATTCGTGTCCGCTCCGCGAGCCGCTCTTCAAAACGCGAGCTGAGTTGCTCGGTCAGACGTCGCAGCCGCGAGCGATAAAGTGCGACGATGGCAAATGCCGAAGCCAGCGCGGCGCCGAGACGGAACCACCATGTCTGCCAGAACGCCGGATCGAACTCGAAGGCGAGGGTTGCTTCCGCGCCGTTCCAGACGCCATCCGGGTCGCTCGCCAGCACATGGAAACGATATGAGCCTGGACCCAGGTTGGTGTAGACAGCTTCGTTGGCCGCAACGGGGCTATTCCAGCCATGATCGGATCCGTCGAGCTTCGTTTTATATCGAATACGATCGGGAGCCGAGAGATTCAGCCCCGCATAGCCGATCACAATCGTCCGGCTGCCTGCGGGTATGTGCGGTTTACCGCCCAGGTTGAGCGGGCTGTTATCCGCTGAAACGCCCCGGACGTGGACGATGGTGGGTACCGAATTTCCTGTCACCCTGGCCGGATCGATCACGGAAATGCCGCGAGGCATCGACATCCAGACGCGACCCACCGGGTCGACTGCTACGGGCCGGTGGCGCTTGACGCCCCGAACGCCGGGCAGGCCATCGGTAAGTCCATACTCGCGAAGATCTCCATCGGCTAGCGTGCCATCCAGAAGCTTCGCACGCACGACACGGAGTATGTGATTGGAAGTGGCGACCCACAGCGAACCGGTCCTATCTTCCGCGAGTCCGAAGATCTCCTCGCGAAGCGCCGGCGGCAAGCGCAAGGGTCTAGAAATATGACCGGACCGAACCACGGCGATTCCACTTAGAGTTCCGACCCAAAGAACCCCGGCCGAATCCTCGATAAGACAGTTCACGTTCTCGGACGGCAAGCCGTCCTGGAGTCCATAAGACTGCCAGCGGTCCCCTGCGAACCGGCTCAAACCACCGGCAGTACCGAACCACATCGTTCCGTCGGATCCTTCGAAAATCGAAGTAACCGTATCCGCTGCCAGACCATTCTGACTGGTGAAAGTCTTGAATTCCCGGCCGCGAATCCGGCTAACACCCGCATTCAGGGTTCCGGCCCACACCGTGCCGTCGCGAGCACGATGCACCGCGGAAATGCTGTTCTGCGCCAGACCCTCCCTTTGGGTGTAGGTCTCGGCCTGGAAAGAGCCTCCTTCCGGCTGCAGATGGGTCAGTCCCCCATGTTGCCGCCCCAGCCACAATTCACCTTCGCTGCCGGCGATCGAGTAGACCACGTCTTCCCCCAGACCAGCTTCGGTCACACGTCCGATTTTGCCGTCGCTTAACCAGTACAGGCCGCCGGTGTCAGGACCCCACCAGATGCGGCCGCGCGAATCGGCATAGATCGGCCCATCGTTTTCCGGAGGCAATTCTTGCGGCGCGGCCCAGGTGACAAACGCACCTTCACTAAGCCGCTCGATCCCGTTCGCGGTTCCGGTCCAGAGATTCCCTTCGCGATCTTCAAACACGGCGGTTGCTGCGCCGCCGGGAACACGGTCCGGTTCCGCGAAGGAAGCGAGACCCTTTGCGTTCAGGCGGAGCAGCCCGAGCTCAGCCGTTCCGATCCAGATGTTCGAATCGCGATCACGGGTCATCGCCAGAACTCCTTCGTGAATGAGCGTGGAGGGCACCCCGGATTGTGTGATTTCGAGGTCGCTCAAGCGAAACATTCCGCGGTTGGTGCCAATCCAAAGTCCGCCGTTTCCGGCAGGGAGCAGACAGTTGATCGCGAGGTCAGCCAGGCCTTTCCTGATGGTTGAAACCTGCTGCCCATGCAGATGGATGAGCCCTTCGTCCCGGGTGCCCAGCCACACGTCGTCGGTGGCTGTCTCAGCGATGGAAGTAACGGGAGAACGAGGCAGGGCCGCAGCGGTCGCCAGGGTCTCGAATTTCGACGCGCGAAGAACTTCCGCACCGTTCCTCCTGCTCGCCAGCAGAAGTTCTCCGTCGTGCGTGCGGGTAGTCGCAGTCACCCGCGCCTCATAGTGAGGATCGGGAGACGAATACGTGAATGCTCCATCGCGGTAGCGGAGTAAAGTCGGCTCGGGGATCCGGACCCACAGGTTTCCGTCACGATCCGCGGTCAAACCCAGAATACGATCGATAGAGTAGCCCGCCGGTCCCGAGTCCCGCACCAGGTTGAAGGTCGATCCGTCGAAACGGACCAGGCCTGCATCGGTTCCGATCCAGAGATAGCCGTCTGTGGTCTGAGTGATGGCCGAAACCGGTCCCGCAGGAAATCCGTTCTCGGGACCCCAACGATGGCGAACATATTGAGACATGGCCCGACCGGGATCGAGCGCGCACGCACTTCCGGCGAGACAGACCATCGCGACCGCGGCGAGAACCGGCGCACTACGGAAGGTACTCAAACTTTTCAATAACGACCTCGGCCCCATCTCGCATGGGAATCCTGGTATTGCCAAAAGCGTACAAATTCAGAAGAACCGATTCGCCGCCGGGAGAGGGAACACCGGAAGTGAAAACATGCTCCGAGACCGAGCGGGAGTTGGCGCCCGTTCCGTGACCACGGAAAGTTCTGAAGGATACTTTGCCTGGTTCCCAGCGGAACGAAAAGGTCAGGGGTCCGGCAGGAGCTTCGAAACGCACTACATTCGAAGGCTCGTAGTAGGGCTGAATCA
Source organism: Terriglobia bacterium (assembly GCA_963747535.1). GTDB lineage: Bacteria > Acidobacteriota > Terriglobia > Bryobacterales > Bryobacteraceae > CAVVFX01. The sequence goes on along the minus strand of CAVVFX010000015.1, from coordinate 149,600 downwards.
CATATTGAGCGTTCTTACTCGCCGGATCGCCCCACTGGCTGACCTCGACATCCAGTTCGCGGTGATGCTGTTCATTCGCCTCGTCATCCCAGGTATATAAAGTCATTACCGCGGCGGGATCCAGCTGGGATACGTCGCGTACCGAAAACAGGTACAAGCCCTGTCCGAGACTGCGCATGAGCCGCACCTCCGCGCATGCCCAATCATCCTTCTGCCGGGTCACGCGGAGATGGAGGAATCCTCGCTCATCGGTCCATGCATTGGCCGGATCGTAAGGATTCGATTTGCCGCCGCGCCTGCTCGGCAGCCGGCGAACCTCCCAATCGTAGCCGCTGAAATGGACTGTCTTAGCGGGCGGCGCGGGAACGAATCCTTCCCCGTGCAAGCTCGCCACGGCCACGACGCCGGCGCCCTTTACCGGCAAGGCTTTCATGGTTGAAGGGGGCACAAAATCCGGGTCGACCAGAAGAGCCGCGTACTCCGTTCCCAGGTGGGTGAAACTCCGCCACGTCGAATCCGCCTGGATTTGTGTGAACGGCTCCTTGACAGTCGGCTGCACCCACCAGACTCCGCTTTTTGCGTACAACACTACCCGCTGGCCGGATTTTGTGCCGGTTGCGCGCCCCTCCAGGGAACCGCGTGTGTTCGGTCCGCCGAGCGAGCTGACGGGAACCTTCGTCAGGCTGATGGAAGGAGTCGCGCCCGCTTGCGAAGAGCGACAGCCGACCGGCAAGAGGCAGGCGAGCACCAAAACGAACAGGCTTGGAACTGCACGCCGCAAGTGGATCGAGCGGCCTCGTAGCGCCAGGTTGCGACGGGTTCGCGGATCGCCCAGGTCACGCATAGGGAATGCTGAATTCTTTCAAACAGTTTAGCCCAGGAAACGGCTCTATCAAAAAGGGCACCTCGTGGCGTGTTCTTCATCTGGCGATATGCAGGCGTAGCACACGCCGAATGAGGTCCACAACCGGGGATTCTATCTGACGATGCGATCCGATAATATTGAGGAAGTAGAGACCGCCGAATGACCGATCAATCCCGCATCCGGGTACTCAGCGTCGATGACCATCCTCTTTTTCGAGAGGGAATCGCCGCCATGATCAACGACGAGCCGGATATGTTGCTGGTGTCGCAGGCGGCAAGCGGCATCGAAGCCATTCAGCAGTATCGCGAGTATCAGCCGGATGTCACGCTCATGGACCTCAGACTACCGGACCAGAGCGGTATCGATGCCATGATTGCGATCCGGGCGGATTTCCCGCTGGCCCGGTTCATCATGCTTACGACCTTTGATGGCGACGTCGAGATTCAGCGCGCGCTCGAGGCCGGCGCTCGCGGATACGTCCTGAAAAGCATGCCTCCAAGAGAGTTGGTGGATACGATCCGGCAGGTGCACGCGGGAAAGAAGCGCGTTCAGCGCGAAGTGGCCGCCAGCCTTGCCGAGCATATGAGCGAAGAGGATCTGACTGCGCGGGAGGTTGAGGTGCTCAGCCATGTAGCGGGAGGTAATCGCAATCGCGATATCGCAGAGCTTCTGTTCATTTCCGAGGAGACGGTAAAGGTGCATCTCAAACGCGTTATGGACAAACTCGGCGCTAAAGACCGTACCCACGCTATTGCGATCGGAGTTCGCCGCGGAATTATCCAATTGTAAGCCGCTAAACACGGCGTCGCTAGAGTTTGCGCGCCAACCGCTCCCTCACGGTCACGGCACAGTAGGATGATTTAATCCCTAATAACGATGGTGAGAATATCCGCCCCACATTTCCCGCGCGACCCTTACAATCAAGATATGAGTGATGTTTTGACTATTGCGGGCCGGACGTTTCATTCCCGGCTGTTTGTCGGGACCGGCAAGTACCGCAGCAATCAGGAAATGGCTCGCTGCCACCAGGCTTCGGGCGCCGAGGTGGTGACGGTGGCCGTACGCCGCGTCAACCTGGCCGACCGGTCCGGCGAGTCTTTGCTCGACTACATCGATCGCGGGAAAATTTTCATTCTGCCCAATACCGCGGCCTGTTACACGGCTGACGACGCCATCCGCACCGCGCGCCTGGGACGTGAAGCCGGCCTCTCCAACTGGGTCAAGCTGGAAGTCATTGGCGATCAGAAGACTCTTTTCCCGGATAACGAGGGTTTGCTGGAAGCTACCCGCGTGCTGGTGAAGGAAGGTTTCGTGGTGTTGCCTTACACTAACGACGACATTGTCAACGCGCGCAAGCTGATCGACGCGGGGGCGTCGGCGGTGATGCCCCTGGCCGCTCCGATCGGTTCCGGATTGGGCATTCAGAATGTCACCAACCTGCGGATCATGCGGGAGATGATCACGGAGGTGCCGCTCATCGTGGACGCAGGGGTCGGTACGGCATCGGATGCGGCGCTGGCGATGGAGTTGGGCGCCGATGCCGTGTTGATGAACACGGCCATCGCGGCGGCCGAAGACTCGGTGAAAATGGCTACGGCTATGCGCCTCGCGATCGAGGCCGGACGCCTTGCCTACCTCGCCGGCCGCATGGAGAAGAAACTCTACGCCAGTGCCAGCAGCCCCATGGCCGGTGTCATTGGACGGTAACGGCGCTCGATAACGTTGCGGCTGGCAACACAATTGCTGCTCTAAGCTGAGTGGCCGCTTCCGTACCGATTGCCCCAGAGCACGTCAAGTCAAGCAGCCTCGACGAGCGAAAAATTACACTTCGCGAACTTCTTCGTCCGCACACCAAGTCGCTCGTTCTCGGGTTCTTAGCCGCGTTGGGAGAAACCCTTGCCAACCTGCTGGACCCCTGGCCGTTGAAGATTGTACTCGATAATGTTTTGAAATCGAAGTCGGCCACCAATGGATGGTTGAACCAGGTAATCTCTGCCCAGACGGGCGGCAATAAGCTCGCCATATTGGAATTCGCCGCGATTGCGGTGGTGGTGATTGCCATCATCGGAGCGTTGTGCACTTATTGGGAGAAACTGCTGACTACCAGTGTTAGCCAGTGGGTAATGCACGATTTAAGGCAGGCGCTGTATGTCCACATCCAGCGGATGTCGCTTGCTTACCACGATCACAAGAACACCGGCGACCTCATCAGCCGCGTCACCAGCGATATCTATGCGATTCAGAGCTTCATCAGTTCCAATTTACTGGACGTGGTGATCGATGTTCTGACGCTCGCGGGCATGGTGAGCGTTATGTTTTACATCAACTGGCGCTTCACGCTGATCGCGCTCTCCATCGTGCCTCCGCTGGGCGCAGTGGTATACAAATATACCCGAAATATCAAGCAGGCGTCTCGGGAAGTGCGTAAAAAAGAGGGTCAGATCGTTTCGGTGATCCAGGAAGTTCTTACCTCCATACGGGTGGTCAAGGCTTTCGCCCGCGAGGACTATGAACAGCGGCGGCTGGAGGAGGAAAGCCTCGAGAATGTCGAGATCGCGTTACGCGCGCGCAGTCTCAAGGCGCGGCTTACCCCGATAGTCGGGGTGATTGTGGCGATCGGGACCGGCCTGGTGCTATGGTTCGGATCGCGACTGGTGCTGGCAGGCAGCCTGGATGCAGGCTCTCTCATCCTGTTCATCTGGTACCTCGGCAAGATGTACAAGCCCATGCAGGACCTTTCCAAAATGACGGATGCCTACTCGAAGGCCGCAGTCGGCTATGAGCGGATTCGGGAGATTCTGGATACCGACGGCGAAGTGAAAGATCTTCCCGGGGCGCAAGAGGCGCGTCGTATCAACGGCGCCATCGAGTTTGACCACGTGACTTTCGGCTACGATTCAAAACGCCCGACGCTCGACAACATCAGCTTTTCCATCAAGCCTGGACAAGTGGCGGCATTCGTGGGTCCCACCGGGGCCGGCAAGACGACTATCATCAGCCTGATCCCGCGTTTTTACGACCCTGTTTCCGGTGTAGTGAAGGTCGATGGGGTCGACGTGCGCCGCTTCAAGCAGCGTTCGCTGCGGAGCCAGATCAGTTTCGTGCTCCAGGAGACCGTGCTGTTCCAGGGGACCATCTGGCACAACATCGCGTATGGAAAACCGGCCGCGAGCCGCGCGGAGATCATGCACGCCGCCGAAGTCGCCAACGCCAGCGAGTTTATTGAAAAGATGCCGAACGGGTTCGATACCATGGTCGGCGAACGCGGCGTCACGCTCTCCGGAGGACAACGGCAGCGTATCGCAATAGCCCGCGCGGTAATTCGTAATACACCGATTCTCATCCTGGACGAACCGAGTTCAGGACTGGACGCGGAATCGGAAAAGCTGGTCTTCGAGGCGCTGGACCGCTTGATGAAGGGTAAGACCTCCATCGTGATTGCGCACCGTCTTTCTACGGTCCGCTCCGCAGATGTCATCTTCGTCGTGAAGGACGGCATGATCGTGCAGCGGGGAAATCACGAAGAGCTAATTTCAAGCGGAGGACTTTATGCCGAGCTCTATGACATCCAGTTCGGCGTGGAAACTTCGTGACACAGACCTCAGAGGTAGTTGCAAAATTCGGCCGCCAGCGGCCGAGTCAGGCGAAACCGCCTGCCCCACCAACGCAAGCACGGTCTCGAATTTTGCAACTACCCCCTCAGTCTGTGCCTTAGAGATCGGCTAGTTCAGCGATTCTTTTCTCCACTGCAGCCGAGAACCTACGGGCCTCGACGGGTTCATAGCCGGCCGCACGAAATGCTGCCTGCACCTGGTCATCCGACAGCCGTGAGAGGATCTGCCCCATCCAACGGGCATCCGCTACAGGAACGCGCTTGCCGATCCACTCCAGATGCACTCGCCGGATGAAATCAGGCAGCGTGAACAGGTGAATCAAAGCAGGCCGGCTGGGGACCCGGAAATTCACATATTCCGGCGTCACTTTGGCGATGAACCCGGAGTGTTCATAATTGTGAAGATTGCCCTTCGAATCGGCGCGCGTCAGCCTGAAGCCGGTGGATCCGAAGCTGGCGCCCAGGTCGCTGACGAGATAGACCGGCTGGCCATGGATCTCGCGGATCGCATTGTTTTCGTCCTTCAAGTCCCAGTTGTTGATCAAGGCCATCATGACGCGCAGTCCGTTCCATTCGCGGGTGCCTTCGAAGGGATCGTCGCGCCACGACCAGGCAGTGATCTTTTTCTCGTCTTTCGGTTGGCGCTTGAGCCTGACGTTGTGCATCGAGCCATCGGATGCCACCAGATGTTCGCCGCGCCGCAACCGGGCCATTTTTTCCACCTTCAGGTCCGGGAGGAAATAGTCTTCGTCAACGAAATAACCGGCAGCCCAGACCAGCCGCGAAGCCGTAGTTTCCGGACGAGCCTCCACTCCGAGCTTGACCTTCCATTTGACGCCATCACGGTCGCGCACGGAGAATTTTGGATTGGTCCCAGCCATGTCCTCTTTGAGAAAAGTGAACGGTCCGTGAGGCTCATCTTGCTTCCCGCCGGGCCCGTAGAAGAGGTCGCGGGAGCGGATGTCTCCCGGGTCACGCCAGAGCGCGCTGATGCCGGGCGCTGCCTCCTCCCTCGCCTGAAGACTCTTTTTCCCGGCGCAGAACGCGGGCATGGCAACCATTAGCAATAGCACCGGCAAAAAGGAATTTATTCGGGAGATGAGGTATCGCGGCATCGTGAAGGGATGTGCAAGAAGGCTGCCAAATTGCAGGGAGAATGACAGATCGGAATGCTGGTGAAGTGTTTAGTACAACCCGGGGATGGGGTCCTGCCGCTTGTGAAAGCCATTACACGCGCCCGCACCAGTGTGGAGATTATCATCTTCCGCTTTAACCGCAGCGAGATCGAACGTGCGTTGGCGAACGCCGTCACGCGAGGCGTGCGGGTTCACGCGTTGATTGCCCACACCAATCGCGGAGGAGAGAAGATTCTTCGCGAGCTGGAGATGCGGCTGTTGGCGGCCGGAGTCACGGTCTCGCGCACGGACGACGATCTGGTGCGATATCACGGCAAGATGATGTTGGTGGATCGACGGCAACTCTTCGTGTTGGCTTTCAATTTCACCTTTCTCGATATCGAGCGCAGCCGCACTTTCGGAATCATAACGACGAATCGAAAGCATGTGCAGGAGGCCGCAAAACTGTTCGAGGCAGACACCAAGAGAACCTCGTATGTTCCCGGAAGCGCCACCTTTCTGGTGAGCCCGCTGAACGCGAGAAAGGAGTTGGCCGCTTTTTTGAAAGGCGCCAGGAAAGAGCTCCTGATTTACGATCCGGAGATCAGCGATCCGGCGATGATGCGCATACTCGAGGCGCGTTCGAAGGCCGGAGTGGAGATCAAAATCATCGGGGCCGTGACCGGCAAGACCGAGATCCTGCAGGCGCGAAGGCTGACTCGGATCCGGCTGCATACCCGCACTATCATCCGCGATGGAAAGCAGGCTTTCGTCGGTAGCCAGAGTCTCCGCACGTTGGAACTGGACGCCCGGCGCGAGTTGGGTATAATTTTCCGCGATCCGAAAGCGGTGGCTCGTCTTACCGCGACTTTTTTCGAGGACTGGAACGCGAAAGAGGAAGCGGGGGAACATGCCGCCAGTGATGTCGCGGACGCAAAAGATGTAACGGTGCATGCGTTGAAGGTCGCGAAGAAGGTGGCGAAGGCGGTCGCGCGTGAACTGGGGCCGATCACACCGGTAGTGGAGACGACTGTAAACGAAGTCGTCTCCGATATTCCTCCCGTGGGGCTTAACTCGCCGGAAATCGAGGCGACGGTGAAGAACGCGGTCAAGGATGCCGTACGAGAGGTGGTCCGCGGATTTGTGGAAGAGGCCGTCGAAGTCAGCCAGGCGGGCAAGGCCGGCGCATGAGACGCGCGCTTCCGTTCATGCTTGCGGCGGTCGCGCTGGTACGCGTTCATGGCGATCCCGTGAACCCGGACTCGGCCATCATCCAGGACTTCGAAAAGCGCGTGGCGGACTATATGCAATTGCGCAAGACGGAAGAAGCCAAACTTCCGAAGCTGCGTGCCACCGAATCCGTGGAAAGAATTACACACTACCAGCATGAGCTCGCCGAGGCGATGATGAGGGCGCGGAAGGCCGCCAGGCAGGGCGATATATTCACGCCGCCCGTCGACAAAGAGTTTCGACGCCTCATGGGGTTCGCCATGCAGCCCCAGGATGCCGCAAGAATTCGCAAGAGTTTAAGAGATGCCGAGCCGGTCGCGGGACAACCGCAGATCAACCACCCCTATCCGGCGGCTACTCCTTTGCAATCGACGCCGCCTTCCATCCTGCTCAACCTGCCGCACCTTCCACCCGACATTGAATACCGGTTTGTCAGCCGTACCCTGATACTCTTGGATACTAAGGACAACCTGATCATCGATTACATGACCAACGTTGGTCCGTGAGGACCTGATCCGCGCTCATGCGACGCACAGTGGTTTCTTTTCTCGTGACACTCCTGGCAGCCGGCGCGCTTGCGCGGGGCGCCGATATTACCCTGCCGCTGATTCCCAAGTCGGTCAGATTTGCGGTCATTGGAGACAGCGGAACCGGCGCCAGACCGGAATACGAGGTCGCGCAGCAGATGGCAGCGTACCGCGAAAAGGTGGGATTCGATTTTGTACTGATGCTGGGCGACAACATCTACGGCAGTCACAGTCCCGCGGATTTCAAACGGAAGTTCGAAGAACCCTACAAGCCGCTGCTGGACGCCGGAGTGAAGTTTTACGCCTCCCTCGGCAATCACGACAGAACCAACGAGCGTCTCTATAAGCCGTTCAACATGCATGAGAAGCGCTATTACGATTTCAGGTACGGCAACGCGCAGTTTTTCGCCCTGGACAGCAACTACATGGACCCGGAACAACTGGCATGGTTGAAGGAGAACCTGGGGAAATCGGACGCGGCGTGGAAGGTCTGCTTCTTCCACCATCCGCTTTATTCGGACGCCGCATTTCACGGTCCGGATGTGGATCTGCGCGCTCGCTTGGTGCCAATTTTTACGGCAACCGGAGTCCGGCTGGTACTTTCCGGGCACGAGCACGTCTACGAACGGCTTAAGCCCATTAACGGTATTTACTATTTTGTGCTGGGGAACGCGGGCCAGTTACGGCCCCATAATCTGCGGCCTTCAGTTCACATGGCCAAGGGCTTCGATACCGACCGGTGTTTCATGCTGATGGAAATCGCCGGCGATCAGCTTTATTTTCAGACCATTTCGCGGACGGGACAAACCGTGGATTCGGGGAAGATCGAAAAGGCGGCTGCATCCGCCGTCACCGCGCGGTAAAACCAGCCAGTACAGCGCTTACACGCGTTTCACAGGGCAGGTTTTCATCTGCGTTCATCCCTGCTATTTAGGGCTTTTTGGCGTTTCGTAACCCAAAGCGGCAACAAATAGCAGGGATGAATGCATATAACGCATGAACTCCGCGGTTTTTGCTACCGAAGCGAGTCGGGATTAATTTTGGCGCGATCTTCAGCCAGTTGGCTGCGCAGCTTAGCGATCTCGCGGCGCAATTCGGAAGACTGCATGCTCTCGTTGATGAGTTCGGTTTTCAGATGCTCATTTTCCGCCAGGGCCTGAGCCAGACCGTCTGGGTGTTCGCGAGTCTTTGACGGTTGAGAAGCCACCACCTGGACGCCCTTGAAGTTCGAGTATTCTTCCACCGGCGTGGGTCCATCGACCACCATGTGGACCGAAATCCGAGCCGCTCGCCGCAAATAGCCGTAACCGCCAGACGCGAGTTCTCCGGGGCCCAAATCGATGGGAGGAACCTTCTCCCCGCCATCATCGATTTCGAGTGTGGCGTGACTGGCCCGAGTGATCGCACTGGACATCCGGTCCCAGCGAATCAGGAATGCGCCGTTAACGTCGTAAGTCTCCAGCCCGAGGCCCCCCGGCTTGGCGACTCTGCCCCACTTGAGGAAGGCCGTAATTCCGCCGCTGCCCAATAGAAGCACGAGGATTAAGGCCCAAATCCAACTGGTTTTTCTTTTCTCACGGGCTACCGATTCGGCGTAATCGAAACTGGGAAGCCCGATTTCGATTGTCTTGGGTGCAGCCTCGGATGGCGGCGTAGGCGCATCTTGCTGGAAGATGGCATCTGGCGCCGCTGCCGCCATGGCTACGGAGCCGTTACGGGCCTCGGCGGCGACTACTGCGGGAGAAACTTCCGGTGGAGGCAGAGGCGGCCATTCCTGCGCAGTCGGACGCGCGAGCACTACGGATGGCATGCTCGCCGCCGCCGCTGCGGACACCACCGGCAAGGGTAGATGGACCGGTAACCGGGTGGCCGGCGCCTCTAGCGGACCCCCTACTGCATCATTCGTGTCGAGAACCGGGAGTCCGAAGTCCGGCGGTTCCAGATTGAATTCCTGAACGGGCGAATCGGATTTCAGGTTGCCCCGCTTGTCCCGGAAGAAAAAACCGGCCCGCGTGGGCTGCAGGTTGGCCGGCCGCAGAACGAGAGCGACCTGCCATTTTTCGGGAAAGAAATCGCTGTAGAGCTGGAGATCGACCGGCGAAAGGAAGATCTCTGAACGGGTATGCGAGTGATACCATCCGAGAGGCGTCATCCCGGCGAGGTCGGGGTCGGTTGGGGTCCCATCCAGAATGCCGGAGAGGCCCAGTTGATCCTTTACCGAAAGCGTGAAGGACGGACCGGTCGAGTATTCGCAGTGAATCGGACGATGGGCCTGAATGTGAATCGCATCAGGCTTGCGGACTCCAAAAAACACGCCGCCGATTTCTACGCCGCCGCGCGGTACGGAGTAAAAAGCCTCGACTGCCAGGATGCGGATCTCGTTCAGAATGGGCGCCGTGACCGTTACACGAAAAGGGCATTCTGGCGCCGCCCAGAGCAGGGTTTGTGGTTTAGCTTCTTCCAAATGTCAATTCGCATTCTAGCGCTACTCAAGGCAACCACCTACGAAAGTATACCAAAGAGTACACAATGGTAGATGCGATTTGAAATCCGGCAATACGCCGGACCGCAAGGAAAGCTGCGTTCGTGTGAGGTGGCTGGAGTTTCTTAAGCCGGCCGGTCAGGGCTGGCGGGCTTTTCTTTGTCGTGTTTCTCGTGCTTTTCGCCCTTTTCGGGTTTCGCGACGGCAACCTTGACCGGACTGATCAGGATATGCGCGTTGCGGCCTTCGAGCCGCGGCATGCCCTCCACGGCGCCAAAGGAGGCAAGGTCCTCGGCAAACCGGATCAGCAGCTTTTTGCCCAAGTCGGTATGAGCGATTTCCCGTCCCCGGAACTGCACCACGGCCTTCACACGATTGCCTTCTTTGAGGAAGCGGATCGCGTGGTTCTTTTTAAAGTCGTAGTCGTGATCGTCGGTATTGGGACGGAATTTCAATTCCTTCACCTGGACCACATGCTGCTTCTTGCGAGCGTCGTGCTGCTTCTTTTTCTGCTCGTATTGATAGTGCCCGTAGTCGATGGCCTTGGCGACGGGCGGAACCGCCGTCGGCGAGACCAGCACCAGGTCGAGACCCAACTCCTGAGCCTTGCGCAACGCCATGGCGGTCGGCATGACTTCAGCGGTGCCGTCCGGAAAAACGGCCCGGACCTCTCTTACTCGAATGGATTCATTGACATTTTCGCGGCGAGTCGGCCGGCGCGGTGGGAAGTTTCTTCCTGGAATCATGAAGGATAGTTTTCGGCTTGTTACTACGGTAGCAGAAACGGCGTCGCCATGCTGAGGGATTCAGTGGATGGCGTAGGGATACGCTAAGTTGCGCGCTTCCCGGCTGAAGGCGCTGCCATGGCGCTCGCGGATAACAACGGCTCGGCCGCAGTCTACGCGTTAGTCAGGCCGCGAGCGAGACGAGAAGTCGCTTTATACCGGCCAAAAGACCGAACGAGGGCTCTCTCAGATGAGGCGCGGGAGCGGTCATGAAATAAGTGGCATTGCTACAAATTGAACTTCCGTCAAAGTCGCGATCCGAGACGATTCGGCATCATCACATTGATCCTCCGCGTCCTCGGCGGTTCTCGGCGCCTCCGCGTTTAAGATTTCGGGCCGGGCTCCAGGATCCTGATGACGTACGTGAGTGCGCTTATCCAGGCGCTGATTTTAACGCGGAGGCGCCGAGAACCGCCGAGGACGCGGAGGGATTCCAGTGGATAGGCGTCCATTTCTTTTTTCGTTCGAGTTGTCTTACCTGAGGGCGCGCTCACGCCACGCTCGGGAGGTTGCCGATCAAGTTGCACAAGGACCCCTTGCGGTCCGCGCCTTCATTGTCCAGAATGGTCCTGCGTAGGTCTTGAGTAACTCGCCACGCCACCGCACTGGATCGGGCAGACTTTAGCCGGTTAAGTCCCAGTGACAGTAGTGCTCCGACCTGTCTTCGTTTTATTCGTGTTCATTCGTGTTCATTCGTGGCCCAATGTGTTCTTGACCTAAACCGCAGCCAGTTCCTCAAGCCGGTCCCCGGTCGCCTTCTCCACATCCGCATGCAGGCTGTTGCCATGCGCATCCATGGTCACGATCGCGGCGAAATTCCTGGCGCGGATATGCCACATGGCTTCCGGAATCCCGAACTCGATGAGATTCACGTCCAGCACTTTCTCAATACTACGCGCATAATACTGCGCTGCCCCACCGATGCCGTTCAGATACACTGCGCCGCATTCCTTCATGGCGGCCAGAGTCTTCGCCCCCATTCCGCCCTTGCCGATCACCGCCCGGACGCCATACTTGCGGATCACGTCGGCCTGGTAAGGCTCTTCACGGATGCTGGTCGTCGGACCCGCGGCCTTTACCTTCCACTCGCCGTCTTCTTTCAGCATCACCGGACCGCAATGATAGAGCACCGCGCCATGCAGGTCGACCGGCGGCGGATTCTTCATCAGGTACGCGTGCACCGCGTCGCGGCCCGTGTACATCTCGCCGCTGACCAGCACCACGTCCCCCACCTTGAGCGCGCGCACCGTCTCCTCGCTAAGCGGAGGCGTCAACACGATCTCGCGGCCGGTCAGCGGCAAGCCTTCCGACTGCGCCATCCGTTCCACCTGCCGGCTCGGATCGCGATACAGCCACTGGGTGATCGCGCCGTCTTGCGCGTCGAGCCGGACGCCCAGCCTGCGGAACGCCCAGCATTCATACGCCACCGATACGAAGAAACTCGCCGGCAGCCGGTTCGCCGCCGTGATCTTGCAGCCGATCAGCGACACGCGTCCGCCAAAACCCATCGCCCCGACGCCGAGCTTATTGGCCTGCGTCATCACTTCTTCTTCGAGCCTGGCAAGCTCCACATTCGGGTTCACGTCGTCGAGCGTGCGGAAGAGTTGCTGCTTCGCCAGGTCGTAGCCATGCGCCCGGTCACTGCCGATGCAGACCCCCAGTGCCCCCGGCGCGCAACCTTGTCCCTGCGCTTGCCAGACCGCGTGTAACAGACACTTGCGAACACCCTCGAGATTGCGGTCGGCGCGGCCCAGGTGTTCGAGCGTGCAGGGCACCGAGTATTGGATGTTCTTGTTCTCGCAGCCTCCGCCCTTCAGCATCAGCTTGACTTCGATTTCGTCCTGCTCCCACTGATCGAAGTGAATCACGGGAGTCTCCGTGCCGAGATTATCGCCGCTGTTCGTTCCGGTAAGGGAATCGACGGAGTTGGGACGCAGTTTGCCGCGCCGGGTAGCTTCCGCGACCGCTTCGCGAATCGTCTTCCGGATCTCGATCTGGTTCACCCCGACCGGCGTATGCACGAAAAACGTCGGCATTCCGGTGTCCTGGCAGATCGGGCCTTCGTCGTCCTTGGCCATATCGATGTTGGCCAGGATGATGCCGAGGGCCTGCGACGCTTGCGTTCCCGGCGTTTCGCTCGCCCCGGATGCGGCCATGGCAGCGCGCACGTCCGGCGGGAGATTGGTCGAGGTCTGAGTGATCAACTCGATGAGGCTGTTCTTGAGAAATTGCATGAGAACTTTTATTTTATCGTGGTATGCACCGCGCACGACATGCCGGGCCGGATCGCGGGATTCGCACTGGTGAATTCAGCCCTTGCCTGGCCGTTCTTGATTTCACCGATGCGGGCTGGTATCGGATCCCCCGGCACATCCGTGAAACTAATGGTGACGGGATCGCCGGCCTTCATCGTCGGGCCGGGAGTGAAGTCGGCCTGCAGCGCCGCAATGTCGGTCGCGATGCGAAACAGCGCGGACGCCTGCTCCTGCGTGATGGTCTGGCCGATCTCCCCCTGACGCGCTACGACGATGCCGTTCACGGGTGCGCGAACCTCGGTCGCAGCCACGGCCGCCTGCACTTCTTCGAGTTCCTTGCGCTTGTCTTCCAGCGTCTTCTTGGTGAGATCGTACTCCCGGGTGAGTTCGTCTACCCGGTCGTCGGCGTGGCGGGCGAGTTCGGCGAGCGCCTCCGCTTTGGCTTTAGCGGATTCATAATCCTTCTCCGACCTCTCGAAGGTCTTGCGTGGTGTTGCCCCCGCGTCGTTCAGCACTCGCTGGCGCTCATATTCCTTTGAGGCGTGTCCGAGGTCCTCACTTGCGCTGAGCGATTCGTCGCGGGCGCGCACCACTTCCAACCGTGCGGCACTGATACTGGTTTCGAGCGTGTTCAGCTTGGTCTCCGCATTTTGCACGATGCGCTGCACAGTTTCGAAGCCGGTTTGGAGACCCTCGTTGGAGATTCGGGCGAGGGTCTGGCCTTCGAAGACATCCTGTCCGACCTCAGCCGAGAATGAGTCGATTTCGCCGGCGATCGTCACCCCCACAGGGATCGTGTGCACGGCTTCCACCCGGCCCTCGAGAGCGGTCTCCTTGGGCACAGCGGGGGCGGCTTGCTGAGACGTAGGGGCCGGCGGAGACTGCGTTGTCTTGGCCCGGTACACACTGAAAAGGAGTCCGCCCAGCAGGCCTAAAGCGAGCGCGATGCCCAGCGCCAGGCCCTCCGCGGTCCCTCCATATTTCCGCGACGTCATCATTTCAATGCTACGCCACGAACTTCTGCGCGTAACCCGATTGTGCCCGAGCCGCGACGGTTAGAAACGGTAAGAGGCAGGCCAAAGGCCCTCCACATTGATTCAGCAGCACTTGTTATCCCGTGGAGTAGGCCTTTGGCCTGCGAATCGATTTTTCTCACCTTCTTTAGGGAGTCGGTACGCGATTTTTGGGGACTCGGCGGTCGCCTTCAGATACGAGTCGACTTGCGGCGTTGGAAGCTAGGAAAGAATCTCGGCCGCAGATAAAGCAGATGAACACGGATCGAAAATGAAGTTGTTATCGGCGTTAATACGCAACCTACGGTGGTTAATAACGGATTTTCTCGTCTTCTCTACGACCGTGGCTTCAGTGCCAGCGTATTCTATACGTAAATCTCCGGAGCGCGCGTATCGCTCCCCATTTGGCAATTTACATTTAGAGTGCAAGTGTATAAAGACAGATAGAGGCTTAGATAGAACCGGCGGGTGCCGCGATTACTCGCCAGCTACCCGCCGGTCGCGCCACTTCAACTGCCCACAGGATAGCAACTTTAACCTCGAAAAAGAAGAAAAATTAATCTAAGGGTGGGCGAAGCGATACAACTCGGAAAGGCGGCTTTTGCCGCATGTCCTGGGCTCACGCTAACGCTGCGGCTGGCGCTTTTCCCAGCCTGCTTTAAAGAGTGGAATATGGTTCTCCTGCTGGTAAGGGTGCTTGAGGATTTCCTCGATATTCAGGTCCAGGCCCAGGCCCGGGCGGTCGGAGATCTCGATATAACCATTCACCACCTTGACCGGATGGGTGACAATCTCCTTCTCCCAAGGCTCATTGAACTCATCGAAAATCTCGTGAATGAAGAAATTGGGGATGGACGCGTTCAACTGGGCGCAAGCCGCCGAGCACACCGGACCCTGCGCGCTATGCGGCGCAATTACACCGTAATGCGCGTCCACCATGTCGCAGATCTTGCGGGTAGCGAACAGGCCGCCGAGATTCAGGGGCTCGGGTTGCAGAATATTCACGCAATCGTACTTGAGTAATTCGGCGAATTGCTGTTTCGAGGACAGGCTCTCGCCAGTCGCAATGGGTACGGGACTGCGACGGGCCACTTCGATCATCGCCGTAATGTTGGCGTGGTGCACCGGCTCCTCGAACCAGGCCGGGCGGAACTCAGCCATCGCCTCGGCGAACTGGATAGCGGTCGGGACATTGAAACGGCAGTGCCCTTCGATGAGAAGATCGACCGACTTACCGACGCTATCGCGTACGGCCCGGATGATGTCGATGGCCAGATCGAAGTCGTCGCGCGAGACCATGCGCCAGGCGCTTCCGAAGGGGTCGAATTTGAGCGCCGTATAGCCCCTGCCGGCGACGGTTTCCGCCTTCTCCGCGAAACTTTCCGGAGTGCGGGGTCCGCGGTACCAGCCGTTGGCGTAGGCCCGCAGTTTCTCGTGGCAGCGTCCGCCCATCAGATTGTAGATGGGTTGATTGCAGGCCTTGCCGATAATGTCCCAGAGCGCAATCTCGATGGCCGAGACTGCGCACATGTGAATCTGCGCGCCCTCGGAATAAACGTCGCGGATGAGCCGCTGCGAAATGGTTTCGACCTGAAACGGGTCCATGCCGAGGATGAGCGGCTTCAGCTCGTGGATGGCGGCTTCGATGGTCCGGGCGAAGTAGTTGAGCGTCCCTTCGCCGATGCCGTAGATGCCTTCATCGGTGATGACTTTGGCGAAGAGCCAGTTCTTCCAGGGATTACCGGCAATGTAGGTTTCGATGGCTGTTATGCGCACGGTTTGAACGTATCACAGACTTCGGTCCAGGCTTTTTAGCGGCTCGACCCATATGCATGCTTTGACCATACGGGCTGCTTGAAACACGCCAGACTCAAGGTGTCCAAGGGTCTGGGACAGATTTTAATTACTGCCCCGGCGCTTTCTCATAGCTGACGAACGCGAAGTGCCGGCTGTCCGGAGACCAGGAGTTCACGTTCATCGTGCCCTGTCCTCCGAAGAGGCGCGCGATCACTTTCATCTTCGAGGCGTCCGGTTTTCCATGCGACACGGGCATCATGCGCAACATCACGTCCTGATTCGCGGGATGGCCTTGCGTGCCTTTCTGAAAGGAGATGAGCACCATTTGTTTACCGTCGGGCGAGATATGCGGGAACCAGTCCTCGAACTCGTCTTTGGTGATCTGCTCGGCATTTTTATCGTCGGGTCCGCCGCCGGCTGGAGGAATGCGCCAGATGTCCCAACTCCCGCTGCGGTCCGAGTTGAAATAGATCCACTTGCCGTCAGGCGAGTAGTCTGGCCCGTCGTCGTAACCCGGACTCACGGTCAAACGCACTTCGTCGCCGCCCTCCACGGGCACGCGGAACAGGTCGAAGTTATTGTTCCGCTGGGCGCACATGATGATGCTCTTCCCGTCCGGCGCCCAGGTGTGAAAGTAGCTGGGTGTCGCGTTGGTAATCTGCTTCGGCTCGCCGCCCGAACTCGACAGGATATACACGTTGCCGGCCGAGATCGCGAACCACTTGCCATCCGCCGAGATGCCGTGGTCGTTGTTCAAACGCGTAACCGCTCCGCTATCGACTTCAACGGGTTCGCCGCCTTCGACCGCCAGCTTCCAGAGCTTGCCGCGCGAGTTCAACAGCAGATATTTGCCGTCCGGTGACCAGTTGGGCGCTTCAAAGACGAATGGAGACCGATAGACTTCCCGCGTGCTCATGTCTTTCGTATCCAGGATGTGGATCACGCTCGGATTGTTGCGCTGTTGGCCTTTCTTTGGCGCCTGCTTAGGCGCCTGCGCAAGAATGTACGACGCCGCGGCCACCAGGGCCAGCGCGGCCGGGATTCGAAATCGGGACTTCACTTCTGCTACTTTATATCCATCGATGATTACTAGCAAACTATTCTTCGCCTTCTTGCTCCCGTTCGCGGCTTGGGCGCAAGCTCCCGCACCTGCGCCCCAGGACGAAGCTGCCCTTCGCAAAGCTTACGACAGGGCCCAGAAAACCCTGCAGGATTGGCCCGCCTTGGGTCGCTACCGTGCGGACAACGCGAAAGTCGGGGCGCCCGCAGCCGGCGAGGATCGAGTGGTATTCATGGGCGACTCCATCACCGATGGGTGGGGACGCGGGCGCGGCAAGTTCTTTCCCGGCAAACCGTATATCAACCGCGGCATCAGCGGGCAGACCACGCCGCAGATGTTGATCCGCTTTCGTCCCGATGTGATTGCACTGCAGCCGAAAGCCGTCGTGATCCTCGCGGGAACCAACGACATCGCCGGCAATACCGGTCCTTCGACGCTGGAGATGATCGAAGACAATCTGATGTCGATGGCCGAACTGGCCAAGGGCAACGGCATCAAAGTGGTGCTGTCTTCGGTCATGCCGGTGTGCGATTACATTCGTCCGCAGACCGAGCGCCGTCCGCCGGAGAAGATCATCGCGCTCAATGCCTGGATGAAGAGCTACGCCCAAAAAAGCGGCTTCGTCTACCTGGACTACTACACGCCCATGCTGGACGAGAAGGGAATGCTCAAGAAAGAGTTGACGTTCGACGGCCTGCATCCCAACGACGAGGGCTACGAAGTGATGGGCCCTCTGGCGGAAAAGGCAATAACCCAAGCACTGAAGTAACGCGCCTTCGCGCAACCCGCCGTGGGGCAGACCATCGTTTTTTGTGGTCCGGGGCACCCTCTGGGTCGGGCTGCCCGGCAGCCGCTTTGGCGCCTACCAAATCGTCGCGACGCGCAAAGATTCTAGCGTTTAGCATCCACGAAATAACTGGACAGGAAATAACTGGACAGAACGATCGCCGGTGTAAATCTACGAAATTAGCGATCCAGGAGGACTCGTTTCCATTCCACCTCGGGCTTCTGGAAGTTGATGAGCAGCGCCACGCTCAGACGTGATGCCTTTAAATAATTAATTAATACACTGCGCCAGATGCTCATTGGCAAAGCGGTCCACGCACTTCAACTCGACGATGACCTTTTCGCCGACCACTAGATCGGCCGCATACTCGCCGAGGTACTTCCCTTTGTAAGAGATCGGGAATGAAACCTGAGCCTTGGCGCAGACACCCGTAGAGCAAGCTCATGGATCAGAGCTCGTTCGTAGACCTTCTCCAGGAAACCAGCGCCGATCACGACCTCCGTCAGATCTGATTCCCATTCGTGTGCATCCGTGTCCATCCGTGGCCCCATTGTGCATGAGTGGCGCAAGGTGGGCGAAAACCTCAGAAAAAATGTTGCTCAGGCCACGGATGGACACGGATGCACACGAATCCCATTGTCCAGTTATTTCGTGGACACTACACTAAACGAGCTAGGACTCATCGAATGCCAGCACCCGCCGTACAATGCCATCACGCAATAGCGGAACGTTGAAGAGGGGGTGATGCGATCAACGGCCTTGACCTCCACTACCACGGCGTCCGCCACGACCAGATCGAGCCGATAGCCACAATCGAGTTTAAGTCCCTTGTATTGTACCGGCAGCGGCAGTTCCCACTGGAAGGGTATTTGGCGCAAAGCTAATTCGTAACCAAGACATTGGACATAAGCAGATTCCTGCAGTCCAGGCCCAATCGTGCGATGCACTTCTATGGCAGCGCCGATAATTGCCTCCGTGACTTCATTGACCTTCATCGCATGAGTTTATCCTTGTTGCTCTTCTCCCCTGGGCTCCTTTTCTCTGCGACCTCCGCGCCTCTGCGGTCCACCCCAGCGTCCGGTTCAATGATTGACCGCAGAGACGCAGAGGGCGCAGAGGGAGCATCTGTCTTGACCCAACTGCTAATGCGCCGAAACGCCAACGCGCAAGCAAACTGATCGCAGGCTCCGCTTGCGTTCATGAGATGGAAGGTATTCAATAACCTCCATGAGTGGGACCTTGCGCCGCAGTTTCGATAAACTCGAACAGGAGGTCGAATCTTGGGTGCAACAGGCCAGACTGGCTGCGTAAAACTTGACGCAAAGACAACAAGTTTTCTGCCTCAAGGAATCTGGCGTTTAGTAGCACAAACTCATGGTGCTGCCGGGGAGGTCGGTCGCGCGCGTTGATCCCGCAACGGTCTTAAGATATGAATAGCCAACTGATAGCTGACAACTCATGAACCGACGTACCTTTGTTCAAACTCTGGGCGGCGCTGCTGCAGCCGCGAGCGCCGTCGCCGCGGACGCCCATCCGGCCCACGGAATCCGGCTGGGCTTCGACACTTATTCCATTCGGGCCTTCGGCTGGAAGGATTTGCAGCTGATCGACTATGCGGCCAAGCTCAAGCTCGACACGCTGCAACTCTCCAGTCTCGATAACTATGCGAGCCTCGATCCGGAGCATCTAAAGCAGGTGCGCGCGCACGCTGAGGGACTCGGCATGCAGCTCGATACCGGGATCGGCTGCGTCTGTCCGATTTCGAAGTCGTGGAAGCCTGGCGCCGAGACTGCGGAACAATATGTTGTCAAAGGGCTGACCGTGGCCAAGACTCTGGGCGCGCATTCCATGCGTTGTTTCATGGGCAGCCGCGACGATCGCCGCACCGGCCGCCCCATCGAGGAGTACATCGCCGCCACCGTCAAGGTCTTCCGCAACGTCCGGTCCCAGGCGCTGGACCTGGGCGTGAAGATCGCCATCGAGAATCACGCCGGCGACATGCAGGCGCGCGAGACGGTCATGCTGATCGAGGAATCCGGCAAGGATTTCGTGGGATCGAACCTCGATTGCGGCAATCCCATTCAGGCCATCGAAGATCCGCAACTCACCCTGGAGGTGCTCGGACCTTATGTGGTGACCACCCATATCCGCGACACGATTATCTACGAACACCCGCGCGGTGCCGTGTACCATTGGGTGGCGTTAGGCGACGGCGTGATCAATTGGGACAAGTTTTTCGCGACCTACCAGAAGCTTTGCCCGCAGGCCGCGATCCAGCTCGAGATCATCACGGGACGTCCGCCGGAAGTGATTCCGTATCTCGAAGAGGATTTCTGGAAGATTTTCCCCAAGACTTCAGCCGCGGATTTCTCCCGCTTCGTCGCACTCGCGAAATCGGGACATCCCTTCAGCGGCACGATGATCATGGAGGATACCGCAGGCAAAAAACCGCCGGAATATACCGCCGCGCTCAAGGAGCAGCAGCGCGTCGACCTGGAGCGGAGTCTGGCCTTCGCCAAGAAGTTGGGAGCCTGCGTTAAATCACAGGCGTGACTGCGTACGAGCCATCCAGCTGCGGTTCAAACTCGAATCTGTGCACTTGGGTCTGCTCCACGATGGCGAATCCGCGCGAGGTTCCGCAGTAGATGCGGGTGCGGAACCGGATGATCTTGTCGATCACGTCCGGTAGAGGAATCCTGGTTGCCTTGTGAGCGGTCAGGCTGTAGTGCAGAAGCCCGCCCGGCTCACTCATGCCCTCACCGTGTCGAACCAATCCTACCCAGATCGTGTCCGCCTCTACCAGCAGGGCTGAGGTGGACCAATCCGCCATCTCCGGAATATGCAGAAACACCCAATTCTGGGTGGTCTCGTCGAAGTAACCGATGTCGCCTACCCCGACCGATCCGTCGACGTCATAGAACGTCTTGCCAATCCAGATTTTCCGGCCGACGCGCTGGTAAGGTCCGACCGTTTCGGCGACCTCTCTAGGAACTTCCGGCGGTATCTGTTTGGCTCTTGCAGACCGCGCCTGCTCAAACTGTGCGATCGTCGACACCGGCATCGGCGGCACTGGCGCGCCACTTCCAACCAGTGGCGGCGCTACCGTTGGCGGCGGTATTCCAGGTGAAACGGAGACGCGCCAAACGCCGTTATGTTCCTGGGCGCTGAACTCCTGATTGCCATCGCTGCCCAGGAGAGTGATCATTCCATTCACGAGTCGAATGCCCCGAACGTTCACCGGTGCGAACTGCACGATGCGCCTGGGGAAATAGGTCTTCGGATCGAAGAAGATCTTGAGGTTACCGGAGAGCCTGCCAACGTCCGGGTCGGCCAGTCCGAAAGTAATGGAATCCGGACTCTGCTTCTCGATCCACACCGCGGTCGGGAACTCTTCATTCGGTTGGATCGAGATGGGCACGATCTGATCGCCGCGATGCGCAAATATGCCGAGCAGTTCACCTCGAGCCCAAGTGGCCGGAATCTCCCGGGTCCCCTGTTTTCCGCTAACTGCGACCAGCAGCGGTTGTTCCGTTAAGACGTGAACCTCGGAGACATCCGGCTTGGTTTTCTGAAACTCGGCGAGAAGTTGAGCATTGTCAGCCGCCGCGAGCGGCAGGGCCATTGCAAGGATACAGACCAAAGAGGCGCTTGGTAACTGTGGGGCAGGCAATCCCGGCTGCAGCCGGCTTTCAGCCGCTAACCGTGGGGTAGACCATCGTTTTTTGTGGTCTGCCGGCAGCAGAGCAGCCTCTGAACGGCACAGTTTCTGGAGAGCCGGCTTTTGCTTGGTGCGACGACCCATTCGCTGGCGGAAACAGCCGCCAAAAAGACGGCTGCGCGAAAGATTGACCGCCGCAGAATCTGCATTGCCTAAGTTGGCAAGTATCTTTAAAGTCTGTGTTACGGTCAGATAATTCATGTCTTCCATCATCCGACGCGCGGAGGAGTACTTTGATTTCGCGGCATTACAAACCGGCTGGCGAACCGAGATCCTGGCCGGGCTGACGACCTTCATGACGATGGCGTATATTGTCTTCGTCAATCCTTCCATACTGCATGAGGCAGGCATGCCACTGGCCGCAGTCACCGCAGCGACGTGCCTTTCAGCAGCTTTCGGCAGTTTGTGCATGGGAATCTTCGCACGGTATCCGATCGCCCTCGCGCCTGGAATGGGCCTCAATGCCTATTTTACGTTCTCGGTAGTAAAGGGGATGGGTGTACCTTGGCAGACGGCTCTAGGCGCAGTGTTTCTGTCCGGCATAGCGTTCCTGATTCTCACAGCTGTAGGCGTACGGCAACTGATTGTGTCGGCGATTCCTCACGAGCTGTACGCTGCCGTAGCCTCGGGAGTCGGCCTGTTCATCGCCCTGATTGGCTTCCGCGAGTCCGGCATTATTGTCCCTCGTCCGGCGACGATGGTAGCGCTGGGCAACCTGAGAGAGCCACAGACGCTCCTGGCGATTTTCGGCCTGGTGACGATGGGCGTTCTCCTGGCTTGGCGAGTGCGCGCCGCAATCCTCATCGGGATTGTCGCGACGTCGCTGCTCTCATTCCTGACGGGTCAATTGAAATGGGCGCCGCAGCCATATAACTTCAACGACATCTCGGCTACGGCATTCCGTCTGGACATTCGCGCCGCCGCGGGAATCGGACTGCTCGAGATCGTCTTCGTGTTTCTCTTCGTGGACCTGTTTGACAACGTTGGGACGCTTGTAGCCGTCGGCAAGAAGGCGGGCCTTTTCGACCGCGCGCATCGCATTCCACGCATCAACCGGATTCTATTCTCCGATGCGTCGGCCACCGTGGTGGGTTCGCTGGCGGGAACGTCAACGGTCGTGAGCTACATCGAGAGCGCGGCAGGGGTCGCGGCCGGCGGGCGGTCGGGCGTGACGGCCATTGTAGTCGGCCTGCTGTTTCTGGTTGCGATGGGGGTCGCGCCCCTGGCCGGCGTACTCCCGGCAGCGGCGACCGCGCCGGCACTGATCATCGTCGGAAGCATGATGATGACCACCGTCACCGAAATCGCGTGGGACGACACGCTGGTAGCGATCCCCGCGTTCCTCACCATGCTGGCGATTCCGTTGACGTTCAGCATCGCGAACGGGCTGGCGTTCGGATTCACAGCTTACACCGTGATGCATATCCTCCGCGGCAAGTTTCGCGAGGTGAACTGGATGGTTTACGTGCTGACCACATTGTTTCTGGTCCGGTTCTACTACCTGGGTAAGAGTTAACGCGCCCTTGTGTGACGGACTTTAGTCTGTCGGAGGCTGCTCTGCAGCCGGCAGACCGCAAAAAAACGATGGTCTGCTCCACGGGGGGCCGTGACCGGCAGTTTCAGACCCCTTTGGAGCGCGCCTTCGCGGCGTGCTCGTGCGGCTGAATGCCGGCTGCAGCGAGGATTGATCGCCCACGGTACCAAGACAGCAACCATCAAACCTTTCTTTCAATTCTGCAACTACCTCTTCAGTCTGTGTATTTTGCGGCTTGCCTACTGCGACAACTTCTTCATCACGAGCCGCAACGGGTCGTCTGCTGAAGGAGGCTGTCTGCAGTCCTCCTCGCGCCGTTTCCAGAGTTTCTCGGCTTCGTCCAAACGAGCTTCGGCCATTTCGTTATTGACCGGCCCTTGAAGCTTTTGTGGCACAGCGGGCGCGGGCGTGGCAAGCGCCTTCGGCAAACACGCATTCAATTCCTGCTGGACCAGGTCCAGAATCGCTACGCTACGGCGATATTTTTCGGCTGAGCTGAGACGGCGCACGGTTGGATCGAGCGTGGCCAGTTTGGCGACCATGCCCAACTGGGATTGGATCTGCGGGTCGTCGAGCCGCCGCCGCAGGGCATTCAGTAAGGCGTTCTCTGCCGCATGGTAGTTGCCATCCAGGATTTCCGCCTCTCCTAGTCCGACAAAGATGTCCGCGTCCTGCGGATCTTCGTGGATCAGGTTGCGGTACGCCTCGGCGGCCCGTTGGGCCGATCCGGCTCTTAGGAACAGAGCGGCGATTTTTTTCTTCGTGGCCAGATCCTGAGACGGTTCGTTTTCCAGCAGCAAGAGTTCGGAAAGCAACTCCTGATTGCTGCCATGATCGGCGAGCATGTCGACAAGTTCAAGCCGGGCTTTGGCAGCTGGATTCGGCGCATGAGAAGGCCACGTTCCGTAAATCGCGCGATGGTAGAACGAGTCGGCGTCTTTGAAGCGGCCCTCCGCGGCCAGCAGTCGCGCCATCAGCAGATTGGCGCGGCCGTCGTTGGAGTCGTCTTCCAGGGCTTCCTCCAGCGTGGAGCGCGCCGCGGCGAACTGGCGATCCGCCAATTGAGCCGTGGCCAGAAAGAGCAGGTACTCGTGATTATTGCGATCTAGCGAATGCGCACGAGCGAAGTTGTCGACGGCCTGGTGCGGCTTTGCCGCATTCAGCAGCTTCTGTCCGGCAGCGAAGTTGCTAGAGGCTTCCTGGTCGACTTCGCTTTGTTCCTGGGCAGCCAGAAACTTGTCGACCCCATAAAGTGCGGCCATTACCGCCAGCACGATAAGTGCCAGCGTTGGCGCGGGAAGGTTGGGTTTCGTCGACTGCGGCACGGCTCAGGACTCCCGCTCCGAGTACGCCATCACGCCGTACGCGTTCAAAATGTCCGGCAAGGTCAGGACTCCCAGAAACTGTCTGATATCGGCGCGGCTCACGACCGGCAAGGCGTCGATTCCGGACGAGCCCATTTTTTCGAGCGCCAGGCTGAGTGACTGGTCGGGATAAATGAACGGGAACTTGGCCGCAGACCCGTCGGCCGGTTGGTTCACGATGTCCCTGGCGACACGGTTGGCGCTGCCGTCCAAGACGCCCATGTCCTTCAGGTGGGCGATACCCGTGAGGAGATGGTCCTGGACGACGGGCCAGGCGTTGACGCGGGCTTCCTTCAGCCGTTTGGCCGCAGCGGCGAGATCGAGGTCGGGAGGAAAGGCGCGGTCTTCGGGTTGCATGAATGCGCCGGCTTGGAGACGCGCGAGCTGATCGCGCGATTCGCCGGCGGGCAGGTTGATGCCTTCCTGGTGAGCCAGCGCTTCGTAAATCGGCTCGCGCTGGAGGCCGTACGATACCAGGAAAGCGATCAGATTGGCGATCATCAGTGGCACGATGATGGAGTAGTCGCGCGTCATTTCAAAAATCATGATGACCGAAGTGAGCGGCGTCCTGACGATACCGGCGAAGGCTGCTCCCATGCCGATTAACGCATAAGCGCCGGGACCGGCGGTTTGCGCTGGAAAGAGCGAATGCGCTACCGAGCCCACTGCTCCTCCGATCGTGGCGCCGATAAACAGGCTGGGGCCGAAGATGCCGCCGGCGTTTCCCGATCCGTAACAGGTGGCTGTGCCCACAATTTTCAGTAGAGCGAGCAAGACCACGGTCTTGAGCGCAAGGTCGCCTCCGAGAACTTTTTCTACGTAGTCGTAGCCGACTCCCAGAACTTCAGGCATGAACCATCCCATCAGGCCCACCGCGAGTCCGCCGATGGCCGGCTGGAACCAACCGGTCCACTTGGGTAGCTGTCGAAACCAGGCGCGAATCGCAAGTAGCAGCTTGACGAAGACGACCGAACCGAGTCCCCCGATGAGGCCGAGGATCGCGTAAATCGCGAACTCGATGTTACTGACCAGATGATAGGCGGGGACGTGGAACAGAGGTTCGTCGCCCAGGATCAGGTGCAGGAACATCCATGAAGTCGCGGAACTGATAACCACTGCGCCGAGGACGGGAGCATGCAGGTCATCGAGGACTTCCTCGAGCGAGAAGAGTACCGCGGCGATGGGCGTGTTGAAAGCCGCGGCGAGCGCGGCTGCGCTACCCATGGGCACCAGGTCGCGGACGGTGGTGGCGCTCAGTCCGAAGCGGCGTCCGAGAACCGAAGCGATTCCCGCGCCGATCTGGACGGACGGGCCTTCGCGCCCGAGTGCGATGCCGCTGGCGAGCGAGATGGAACAGCAGAGGAATTTTCCGATGACGGTCTTGAGGGAAATGTAGCCGTTGTGGATGAAGATGGCAAACTTGGTTTGCGGAATGCCGCTGCCCCGCGCGTCCGGAAAATAGCGCCAAAGCAGATAGCCGGAGAAGAGCGAACCCGCGGTGGGAACCAGGATGCGTCGCCAGGCTGCGCTGCCTGGAGGATACATGCGGACGGCGAGCCGTCCGGTGAGAAGGATGAAGGCGACGACGACGAGTCCGACTAGCGCTCCGATGACAAAACTCAAGAGGATCGAAATCCGGTCTTCACGATCGGGAAGGCGACGGGTCCATTCACGAGCCTTGTCAACGATTTGAGGGGTACGCATCAGTCACTTCTTTCAGAATAAGAGACCGCGGCGCAGAACGCGAAGTGCCCGGTGCGAATCGGCACAGAACTCTCTGTGGGGTAGATCGTCGTTTGTGCGGTCTGCCGGGTGCGCAGCAACCTTTCGAAATAAGACATTACTCCGCTACTCTGATTCCATGAGCGATTCCAAGACGCTCGCGGAACTTTCCGAAGAATCCGGTACACCCGCAGGGACCCTCCGTTTCTACATTTCTCGCGGCCTGCTCGATGGCCCCATAAAGGCCGGACGCAGTCTACGCCTCGCGGCATCTGGCGTGTGTCGAGGAAATCAAGCAATCAGTCAACGAATGATAAGAGGAGCAATCGAGCGGCACGCAGGCATGTTTCGCGCCCGGATCGGCAGCCACCGGAGAACCGGTGCACCTCGTCATGCAGCGCTTGTGGTTGACCGGGCAGATTCTGCCCGTTCGGTGCGGATTCACCGCGCCTGACCGCGATATTGAAGACTTAGCCCGGCGCGCAGCTATTGCGCAGCTAAACGGTCAGCAATGGGGGTGTGGCCGCCGTTGAGAGAACGGCTGACGAACCGCCGCGTACATCCGCGGCACCGAAACGGAAACACCCCCAGTTTTCTCCGGATGAGGCCAATCGTGGTAAGGTCGCGCGAAGGCCGGAAGTCCTTTGAGCCGCAACGCGGGCAAGAGGCTGATAACTCAATAGGTTTGCGGAACCACGCGAAAATCGCGAGTATCCACAAGAAGCACACCACAAAAACGACACCCAGAACGACTGCTCCCGCGTAGGCCAGCGCGAGGTTACTGCTCATCAAAAGGAGCGCAAATGACAAAACGGATGGGCACTCCAAGGTTATTACTCTCTAAGACTGTAGCAGTCGCTGATTGGAGGGTAAAGCTCGTTTACGGATGTTTAGTGCGTTAGATCATAAACGAAGTAATTCATCGCCACCCGATAGGCCAGCGTCGCCCATTTCTCGAGATACTGCGCCTCATCGGAGTGCTCCCACGCGTCGCCTAAATCCATATTGAAGCAGATCGCCACGATGATGCGGCCCTTATCGTCGCGGATACATCGCCAATGAGGAATCTTGCCGTTGTGCTCATAGGTTCGCCCGGTCTCGAAGACCTGCGCGCCGGGTACTTGAAAACGTTCATCCAGGTCGTAGATGGTGTGAAAGATCGGGTCGGAATCGGGGATTTCGACGATCGGACGGTCCGGGAAAACCCGCTGCATACTGTCGATGAATTGTGCCCACTCCTCTTCCCCGTGAAAATCGTCGCACATGAAAAAACCGCCCCGCAGCAGGTATTCGCGAAGCTGGTGCGCCTGCTCGTCGGGGAGTCGCCAGTGGCCGACTTCGACGCCGTAGGTCACCGGCCAGTTGTAGACATCGTCGGTGCCGTCGAGATCGACGATCTGTTCCACGGAGCGCGTCTCGATACGAGTCAATCGCCTCACTCCCGCCAGTAGATGACGGTCTGAACGGGGGTAATCCATGGTCCAGTATCCGGGAAACTCCCGGCCGTCATTCATACGAAGGTTCGGGTTCAACGGGTAACCGTAGATATCGGGGTAGCGCAGACGGGCGCGCGTCCATTCAGTTTTCTGGTTATAGTCCGGCGGGACCGGAAAATTGGAGTACTCGATGGCATCGTACTCTTTGAAGGGCCGCTGTGCGAGGAGCATTCCGCACCACACGGCCACCGATAAGGACACAATGCCGAGTAGAGTGCGAAGTCGCATGGCACTACGTAGACGGCTTCAGAATAGCACGGGTTGCCGCAACCCACGGCAGACGCGTTCCTAGCCACTGGTTCGTCAGATTGCCGCGGCTACGCCTCGCAGATAGGACATGGAGCGTTGGATACCGAGATCTTTCCCCGGACCGCTGACTTCGTACTCCAGGTTGCTGAAACCGCTGAAGCCTTGCTTCCTGAGCTGGCGGAAGAGTCCTGCGAGATCTATGTCTCCATCGCCGCAATCGGCTGACATCCACTTGCCGTCTTTGGCCATGTGAACGTCCTTGGTATGCAGGTCGAGCAGTCGCGCGCCGGCGAGTTTCGCGGCGTCGGTCGGATTGACTCCGCTGCGCATGGTGTGGCCGATATCCATGCACAGGCCCACGCGCGGGTCCATACCCTTGATTGCGGCCAGCGCGGATTGCGGAGTCGGGAAATGCTTGTCCGACGGGCCGTGGTTGTGCACCGCGACCTTGATGTCGTATTCCTTCACGCACTTTTCGATCAGGGGCAGCGTCTCCACCGTGGGGCCGATCACGATCAGCGGGGAACCCAGCGCCTTGTTGAACTCGAAGCGCTGGCGGATTTCTCCCGCGTCCACCTTCAGGAGGTACGTGGCTCCGGTGCCGGCCAGGATCAGGCCGTTGTCGTCGAGTAACTTCTTGATCTCCGCGATTTGAGACGGCGAACTGTCGTAGGGGAGGTGAAACTCGGGTTTGATGTTGATGTAGCGAACGTGCGCGGTCTTGATCGCGTCGATCTCGTCGGCGAGCTTGCCCTTGCCAAACGAATAGGAACAGATTCCCAGCTTGACGCTGCCCGGTGAGGATGCGGAGGCGGCGAAAGCAGGCGAAGCAGCCAGACCACCGCCGAGCATCGCCGCGGCGCCGAGAAATCCGCGTCGGGAAGTTTCTTGTGACATGCGTTCTCCTCCCACAGTCTAGTACAATGGCGAGCGAAACGTTCTTGAAGGAGAGTGCTATGGATCGCCGTCAATTCATTGGCGCGGGTGTCGCAGGGCTGGCTGCGCAGGCAAACGGGCAAGGGCAGTCGTTTGTGCAGAGTCCCGCATTTACAGAGAGCCGGGGTTTCGATAAGGAGAAAGTGCGCCGCGTCGGATTGATCGGCTGCGGGTGGTACGGAAAGATCGATCTGCTGCGGCTGATCCAGGTTTCTCCCGTCGAGGTAGTGTCGCTCTGCGACGTCGACAAGAACATGCTCAACGAGGCAGGACAGATCGTGGCCGGGCGGCAGCGCTCGAAGAAAGTTCCGCAGCTGTATTCCGACTACCGCCAGATGCTGGCGCAGAAGAATCTGGATATTGTGCTCATTGGCACTCCGGATCACTGGCACGCGCTGACCATGATCGAGGCGGTGAAATTGGGCGCGGACGTGTATTGCCAGAAGCCTATCAGTGTGGATGTCGAAGAAGGACGCGCGATGCTGGCCGCCGCTCGCAAATATAACCGGGTGGTGCAGGTGGGTATGCAGCGCCGCAGCACTCCCCACCTGGCGGAAGCGCGTGAGCAGATCGTGAAGGCTGGCAAGTTGGGCAAGGTTGCGCTGGTAGAAGTGTACTGCTACTACCATATGCGCGCCACCGGCATCGCTCCGGATTTGACGCCCCCGGCGACTTTCGATTACGCGACCTGGACCGGCCCCGCCCCGATGCGTCCCTATTGCGCGCTGACGCATCCCCGGAAATGGCGCGCGTTCATGGAGTACGGCAACGGCATCGTGGGCGACATGTGCGTCCATTTTTTCGATATGACGCGGTGGATGCTGGGTTTGGGATGGCCGAACAGCATTTCGTCGGGGGGTGGGATTCTGGTGGACAAGGAAAGCACGGCGAATATTACCGATACCCAGACGATAACGTTCCGCTACGATGCAGTGGACGTGATCTGGCAGCATCGCTCCTGGGGCGACGCTCCCGATCCCAATCGGAACAATCAATGGGGCGCGACGCTATACGGAGACCAAGGCACCTTGAAAGCCGGCGTATATGGCTACGACTTTCATCCGGTCAAGGGAGAAGCCATTCACAAAGACGTGACGTACGAGTATGAGCAGTTCCCGGAGGATCGGACCGAGAAGGACCTGGAGCGCCATGTGGCTCCGGCGGTTCGCTATCACATGCAGAACCTGCTGAGTTGTATCGACCGGCGCGACAAACCCGTATCCGACATTGAAGAGGGATACATTTCGGCGTCGAGCTGCATCTTAGGCAATATGGCGTTGAAGCTGGGACGGGAATTACATTACGACCCCCAGCAGCACCGTGTGACTGGAGACGAAGAGGCTACGCGGCTCTTGCGGAGAACCTATCGCGCGCCCTACGTCCATCCGGCCGCGGAGAAGGTGTAGATGCGGCTGGCCCTGGCGATGGTTGGCATGACGATCGGACTCGCGCTGTTCACGGGATGTGCCAACACGGGGTCGGATCGGGTCACCGTGATCGTCGGCGCGACGCTGGTGACGGACAACGCGGAGGTTCCGGACGCGGTAGTGGTGATTGAGGGCAAGCGAATCCGCGAGGTGGGTCCCCGTTCGATGACGCCGATTCCTCAGGACAGCGCGCGCATCGACGGCACCGGCCGCTATGTGAAGGCAGATGCCCCTGTGACGGATATTGCAACCGGCCAACTGGCGGACCTGGTGCTGCTCGACAAGGATCGCAAGGTCGAGCGGCGGATGGTAGATGGTAAGTGGGTGCCGTAAGTGGCACCCGTACGACAGACCATCGTTTTGTTTGCGGGCCTTCGACCCGCGAAGATTTCTGTGGAGTGGGCCCTTGGCCCGCTGTGGGGCAGACCATCGCTTTTTGTGGTCTGCCGGCTGCGCAGCAGCCGTTTTTGCGGCGAGTAGGCCTTTGGCCTGCGTCGACTTCCGCTACATGCTGCCGGTCTACGAAATCTCGTACTTCTTCAGAATCTCCGGCCAGATTCCTCGCGCCTTCATGATCAATTCCACCACCTCACGCACGGCTGAGCTGCCGCCTGGACGCCTTGTGATGTAGTGTGCCTCGTGCTTTACCTCGTCGCGGGCATTGGCTGTGGCAATCGCCAGGCCCACGCGATGGAACAGCACCACATCCGTCAAATCGTCGCCGATGTAGGCCACCTCCGACGAATCGATTTTGGCATCGGCCAGAATTTCCTCCAGGATTGGAATCTTCTCGATGTGCCCCTGGTACACGTACGCCATCTTGCATTGCCTGGCACGCTCCGCCGTCGCCGGCGATACGCGTCCGCTGATCACGCCCGTTTTAATGCCATACCAACTGCACCATTGCAGCGAAATCCCGTCCTGCGAATCGAAACCTTTGGTCTCGACCATGTTGCCCTGAGCGTCCGGCACATTGAGCAGGACTCCATCCGTGAGCACGCCGTCCACGTCCATCAGGATCATTTTGATTTTGGAAGCTAAAGCTTGTATGTCGGCAGACACGCCGTTGATTCTCCTCTTGGTTCAGTCATGTGAGTCAGCGTTCCTCGAACAGCCGGTGGTACAGTACCCGCTGCCGCCGCAGTTCTTCGCTGTAAATGGCCCAGTGAGACTCCACTGGTTCGTACACTTGTCCTAGCCGTGGCGGCAGTGCTCGCGAGTCGTTGATCACTCCCATCTTCTCAAGTGCGAGAAGCGCGGCTCCCCGCGCGGTGGCCTCCGGCTCCAGACAAGCCAGCACGGGACGCGACAAGGCGTCCGCCATCATGGAGGTCCACGCCGGCGAGTGCAGCAGCGCGCCACCCGACGCGATAATCCGCTCCGGCTTCCCGATGGGACCTTGCATGATGTCGTAGATATTGCGGAACTGCAGTGCTACCGATTCAAGCGCCGCGCGCAGGATGTCGATAGGCATGGTTGCGACACCCATCCCGGCAATGGCGGCGCGTGCATCCGACCGCCATCCTGTGGACCGTTCTCCCGCGAAATACGGCAGCATCGTCAGCCCGTGCGCACCGGGAGACATGGCCGCGATCTGCTTTTCGGTTTCGGCCGGATCGGGCAATTGGAGCGTCTGCTTCATCCACGCGAAGACTTCGCCGCCGCTCGAAATCGCCCCGCCGAGCACCGCGCGGCGCCGGTCGACGCGATAGCACCACAGTCCCGCGGGAATCTCGATCTGCTCCCGTTCAAAGACCGCTCGCATCGCGCCCGTAGTCCCCACCATCAACGCGAAATTCTCCGGCGAGGCACAACCGCTGCCGATGTTGTCGCAGGCCCCGTCGCCTAATGCTGGATACCACGGGATGCCGTCCAAATCGGACAGCCTCTCTTTAAACTCGGGTAGAAGCTGAGTCAGCGGCCGGTCCATCGCCGCGGGATCGGGAAACTGATCGCGGCGCACCGGCAGTACAGACAGCAGTTCGTCGTCGTAGTCGTTGCGGTTCTGGTCCCAGAATCCGCTTGCCGACACCATGGACGTGGATGCCATAGCGTCGCCCAGCAGCTTCAGAAAGAGATACTCTCCGATCGACATCCACCGCACCACGCGGCCAAACGCGTCCGGCTGCGTCTCCGACAGCCACAGCAACTTGGAGGGAGGATAACTCGCGTGCAGTACGCATCCGGTCCGCGCATGCTGCGCCCGGTTATCGATCCGCTGGCCCAGTCTCAACGCCGCCTGTTCACTGCGGGTATCGAGCAGGTGCAGCAGCGGAGTCGCCGGACGGCCCTCGCGATCCAGGCCCATGATGCTGTGCCAGAAGGTATCGCAGGCGACTGCGCCCGGCCGGATATTGGCATGGCGAAGTTGCACGCAAGCCGCGGAAAGCGCCTTGACACACAGTTCGACCAGACGGTCGGGGTCGATCTGTACGCCACCGTCCGGCGTAGTGTCCAACGCATACGGAAGCTGGGTACCGAAGCCGTCCACGCGGCGTCCCTTGGCGTCAAACAACACCGTGCGGACCGACGAGGATCCGGCGTCGAGGGTCAGGATATTGGGAGCGTCGGCAGGCAAGCTCTGTTTATAACATGATCTCCGCGAACTCTACGTAGCACCATATACGACGTTGATCGGTTGTATGACGCGCGCTAGCTTCGTATCAGGGAAACCGCTGTTTATGACTCTACGCGTGGTTCGGTCTCACGCCGCGCGGCTGTGCCACGCGGCTCACACCGCCCGGCACGGTCTGCGCGCCGTTCTCCTGGTGTGCGTCGCGCTATTTGCACTCTGTCCCGCGACGGCGCAAGGCTTACTCCAGATCACGACCAGTTCACTGCCTGGCGAAACCGCAGGTGCTCCTTATTCTGTTGCCTTGGCCGCCAGTGGAGGAACACCACCTTACACAAACTGGTCGGTGTTCGACGGGACGTTGCCTCCAGGCTTGACCCTCAACGCTACAACAGGACTTATCTCCGGCAACTCGACAGTTATCGGGATGTACAGTTTTTGGGTCAACGTGAGCGACAGCGCGGGCGGCATTTCAGTGCCTCAGGGCTTTGTGTTGAACGTCGTGCCGGGACCCTCGGTTGCGGCTGCTGCGCTGCCGAACGGTATAGTGAGCACCGCTTATTCCGCCACACTTGCGGCGAGTGGCGGAACCCCTCCCTATGCAAACTGGGCTGTGAGCACCGGATATTTGCCTCCGGGTCTCTTCCTGAACTCCGCGACAGCGGTCATCTCCGGCAACCCTACGAACAATGGGCTTTATACCTTTGGTGTCACGGTGCAGGACGCCGAAGGCATCACTTCCTCCACGCAGCTGCTCAGCATCGCCATCGGGTTGACGATCTCGACGCCTTCCCTGCCAAACTGGACTCTTAACGCCCCCTACTCCGCGCAATTGAATGCCAGCGGAGGGACACCCCCCTATGGAGGCTGGACGGTTTCATCCGCCGCGCTGCCTCCCGGTTTGACGTTGAACTCCGCCACCGGCCTGGTGAGCGGCACTCCGACGAGCGTTGGGGGCTACAGTTTCACCGTCACCGTGAGTGACTCGGCTGCTACGACTTCCAACCCGCAACCCTTTACCATCTCCATCGACGGCCTGCCCGTTGTCACCACGACTTCACTACCGCCAGGAGTCGTCAGCGTGCCCTACAGCGCAACCTTGAGCCTCTCGGGCGGGACCGCTCCGGCGACCTGGGAGATCACCACCGGCACGCTCCCCGCCGGCCTGACGCTGTTCTCCGAGACGGGAGTGATCGCCGGCGTTCCTAAGAATTCCACTGCCAGTCCGGTCAGCCTGACGGTGCAAGCCATCGATGCTGCCGGAGTGACCGTAACCCAGCAGTTGTCGATCGTCATCAATCAGGCGAGCCTGATCGTCTCACCACCCGGTCTGACGTTCAATGTCAATCCGGGAATCCCCAGTTCGATGGCGGCTCAAACCCTTTCGGTCTTCAGCAACACGGGTCCGGTGGCGTACAGCGCAACTTTTACGACTTCTTCCGGCGGCAGTTGGTTGAGTGTCGGCGGCGGAGGGCTGACGCCGGGTAATCTATCCGTGACCGTTTCCTCCGGCGGTCTGGCTCCGAATGTCCCCTACACCGGGCAGATCACCATCACCGGGCCCACTTTACCGAAAGCCGTGATCGTACCCGTGACGCTCAACATCGCCGGTTCGGTTCCCCCGCAATTGTCGGTGGCTCCAGGTTCGCTGACGCTGGACTACGCCCAGGGTTTCGCCGTGGATCAGCGGTTCTTCCTGGTAACCAACATCGGAAGCGGGACCATAAACTACTCGACGACCGTCGAAACCACGTCCTGCGGGAGTTGGCTGAATCTGCTCGATGGTTCGGGGGCAGCATCAGCCACGAGTCCAGGTTTCGTCGCCGTGCAGGTGAGTCCTGCGGGACTGTCGAACCAGACTTGCA
Source organism: Terriglobia bacterium (assembly GCA_963747535.1). Taxonomy (GTDB): domain Bacteria; phylum Acidobacteriota; class Terriglobia; order Bryobacterales; family Bryobacteraceae; genus CAVVFX01. The sequence goes on along the minus strand of CAVVFX010000015.1, from coordinate 115,188 downwards.
TGGGCAAAATCACCGTCACCGCGGGAACCCAAAGCCAGACCATACCGGTAACCATGACGGTCAGCTCGCTGCCGCAGTCGGTATTGTTAAGCCGCACAGCGGTTCTTTTCGAGGCCACTAGCGGCGGCGCAACTCCTCCAACCCAGACTTTCTCGGTGCTGAACGCAGGTGCTGCGCCGATCACCTGGACGGTCACGACTCAAACCATGTCCGGCGGAAACTGGTTGAGCGCGACACCAGCATCGGGATCATCGGGGATCGGCAGTGTCCCCGTACCCGTGACGCTTTCGGTAAATCCGCAAGGGCTGGCTCCAGGCGTATACTACGGCTCCGCGATGTTGACGGCGCCGGGTGCCGGCAACGGTCCGCAATCGGTGACCGTGATCCTTACGGTGGCGCCCCAGACGCCGGTGCAGGTAACCCCCACGGGTGTGATTCTGGTGGGCCCGGCAACGGCCGCAGCTTCGGAGACCGAGATATTGACGTTCGCCAACCCGGGAAACAGCCCGCTCAGCTATACTTCGACCGTGGTCGCGGATAACCACGGGAACTGGCTTGTCCAGAAGCCTGCGAGCGGCACACTTGCGGCTGGAGGCGTCTCTACCATGACCCTTCAGGCGAGTCTCCAGGGTTTGTCCGCCGGCGTGCAACATGCCGTCGTAAGGGTGGCGTTCGCGGACGGCACTATCCACACGGTGGACGCGTACCTGATCGTGACCGGGATGACGAGTACTCCTGGGTGTTCTGCCGACGGCTTCGTGGCCGTTTTCCAAAGCCCGGAGCAAGGGTTTCAGGCCGTAGCGCAAACGCCCGTGCCGCTGCAGGTGTTGGCCAAGGACTGTAACACCGGCAATCTCGTGAAGCGTACCAACGGCCTTTCAGCCCAGGTGTTGATCGGTCCGCAAAACAACATTGCCGTCGAGTTGACCGACGACGGCACCGGAACCTGGACCGGCACGTGGACACCCGGGGCAGCGGTTTCCCCGATGAACCTCACGGCCATGGTCGACAACTTCACCAGCGCAACCGCGAGCGTGGTGGCTGGGCAGGCGGTAGTGTCCGGCGTGGTGAACGCCGCGCCGGCCGAAGCTGCCGCCGTGGTGACTCATATTGTGAACGGCGTGAGCGATCTATATCCGGGTCTGGTAACGCCGGGATCGCCCGTATCTCTTCTCGGCGTCGGTCTGAGTGCCGGAACAGGGGGCATACAGGTGTTGTTACAGGGCCAGCCGCTGACGCTTTCTCATGTCGACGCCAAACAGGTGGACGCAGTAATTCCTATGGAAGTGACTGCCAACGAACGCCAGCAATTGCTGGTGATTATAAATGGCACTCTCTCGGCAGGCGTCAACGTGCAAGTTGCCGGCAAGTGAGTAACAGAATTGTGGGGCGGACGCCCTCGTCCGCTAGCGACCCCCGGGTCGCGTTCTACATGCGTGCCCAAAAGCCCGCGCCCCAACTAGCGCAAGCAGCGCAATTCCCATCAGAGGCCCTGGTGCTGGCTCCGGGACGACCGTGCCCGGGATCGTGACAGTGCCGTTAGAAGTCGTGAACGCAAGGCTATCGCCATTCTGGTCCGACAGGCTGTCAAGTGCCAGGATCTGGGAAACCGCGATTGGCCCCGGCGGAGCGAGCGAACTGAGAGAGAAAATGACGTCGCCCAGGCCGACGGTAGCGCCGGCGGCTACGGTCACGCTGCCCGCGGAATCGATGTCTTCGGCTTCGAGCGTCTGGCCCGGCAGATTGGGCGGCTGCACCGAGATGTCGGGACCGAACAGGGAGTCTGTCCCGAAGATGTAGGCGTCTGTCGTCGAGTCGTCCACCGCCGTGAAGGTGAGGTTCGTAGTGCCGACGCTGAGGCCGAATGAGAAACCTCCTATGATTTGACTGGCCCCCGTGTTACTCAACGTCACCTGTAACTTATCGCCCGTCGTACCCGCGGCACCCGTCACCGACTGGACGGCGATGATCAGGGATGCATGGCATAGTGGCGCAGCCAGTATCCATCCGGCTGCCGCTAAAAAGGCCCTGCGGCCCCAGTTACAACTCATTCGTTTTTCCTCCACTGACCGATTCCTCCTCATTATTTGATTATTTGTAGATTCTAGGGCAGCGAAGCCCCGAGAAGCGAGCGCACCAACCTTACATCTGTGCTGTTAACCACACCGTCGCCGTTGACGTCCGCGAGGATGTTATAAGGCTGGGATATCGCATTGTTGACTCCCACGGTGTCGGCGCTGTTCACAATCCCATCATCGTTGAAATCCCCCCACAGCACGCGGAAGTTTTGCGTGAAGCCGGCCCCGCTGCCCAGGCCGTTGCCGTTTGAGTCGGTGAGCGCGTTGGGGCCGCTTCCGGCCAGCACTGCCGCCACGTTCCCCAACGAGATCGGAGTGATCGTCCAGGTCAGCGTAGTGGTACCCAGGCCGCTGAAACCGGTCGGTGTGACCCCGGTCAAGCTATTGATGTTGCCACTGGTGATCGGCGCCGAGAAGACCACCTGGATACCCGTCACGTCCCAGGGAAGGCGGTTGCGCGAAGTGCCAATCACGTTGTAACTCTCAATGCCGAACTGAACGCTGAAGGAAACCACCGACGGTCCAGCGGCTGTCGTAACCGTCAGGGTTGCGGCCGAGGTGTTCACCGCCGAGCAACTGTTGGTGAAGACCGCACGGTATTGGTTATTGTTTTGGGATGCGGACACCAGGAAACTGAGGGTGGTCGAGGTGGCCCCGGAGATATTGCTGAAGGAGGTCCCACCATTGGTACTCACCTGCCATTGCACGGTCGGTGCCGGCGTACCGGTGGCAGCAGCTGTAAAGGTCACCGTCAGGCCGGAAACAATGGACTGGCTCAAGGGGTTGAGGCTCACCACGGGCGCGGTATTCACGGTCAGGGCAACGGCATTGGAATTAACCGAAGTTACGCTGTTGGTGAAGACGGCGCGGTATTGATTGTTGTTCATCGCGGCCGTGGTGCCGGTGATGCTCAGAGTGGTCGAAGTGGCGCCGGAGATATTGCTGAAGGAGGTGCCACCATTGGTGCTCACCTGCCATTGCACGGTGGGCGCAGGGTTGCCGCTGGCTGCCGCGGTAAAGGTCGCAGTCCCCCCGGCGCAAACCGTTTGCGGGAGCGGTTGAGTGGTCACCACCGGACCGATTCCGTTATTGGTCAAGGAGAAGAAGGTCGACAGACTATTCGGCGTGGCTGCCGTTACATTGTAGGGACCGCCTGCAGTGCCGTTGGCCGTGAAGGTCGAGGCGGTTGCTATGCCCGAGGCGTTGGTCATCGCGGTGGTGATGACGGTGCCGTTGAGGAAGGTACCGCTAGCTCCGGTTCCAGGAGCCGTAAACGTGATCGTCACGCTTGGGATCACCACTCCTCCGGCATCCTTCACCGTGACTGCCAGGAGCGTGCCGAAGGCTGAGTTAACGGTGGCCGATTGCGGTGTGGTACCGGTCACCACTGTGATGCTGGCCGGAACCTGGACCACGGTCGCAGTATCGGAGCCCGTTGCGGCGGTGGCGAGGCTGTTATGGACCGGATCTCCGCCTCCGTAAGCACTGGCGTTGTTGGTCGCGGAAACCGGTGAGTTGGCCGGCACGTTCACCGTCAGGGTGAGCACCGGGAACGTCCCGCCCGCGCCGGCGACGCTTGCCGTGGAAGTGCAGGTCACCGTGGTGGTGCCGGAGCAACTCCAGCCGGTTCCGCCAAAAGTTGACAGCGTGTAGCCGCTGGGCAAGGTGTCGACTACCGTGGTCGTGCCGCTGGTAGTAGACCCGGCTGCAGAGGTATTGGTCACCTGGAGGCTCCAGTTGTCCGTGCTCCCCTGCGTGAAGTTGCCGGTATGCGATTTCGTGATCGCCAGGACTGGAACGGGAATGATGGTCAGGCTGTCCGTGGCTGACGGCGAATTGCCGCCGCCACCGGACACTGAAGCCGCGATGGATTGCGGGCTGGTAGCGCTGGCCGAAACATTGAAATTCAAAGTGAACTGCGCGCTGCCGCCGGCTGCCAGCGCCGGAGACGCGGTACTGCTGCAGGTGAAACTGGCCGCTACGGGCTGGCAGGTCCATCCCGAACCCGGCGGGGTGATCGACTGCGGCACAATCGCGGTGGCATTGCTGATGGTGAACGTCACGGTCACCGCGCTGGTGGTCGGTCCTGCGCCGCTGGCGGACGAAGCATTACTGACGGTCACGGTGGCTGTGTTGCCGGTTTCATCCTGTTTGAAGGTTCCTGCCGGGCTGCCGTTGTCGGTGATGCCGACGCTCAGAACCGGCGGGTGAATGATGGTGGCAACGTCCGGCGTCGAGGTGGCGCCGGTCATACCCGATCCGCTGACGGAGGCGGTGTTGCTGGCTGAAGTGCCGGAGGTCAGGGCCGGCGTTACGGTCACGGTGATTGCGGGAAAGCTGCCGCCGGAGGAAATCGCGGTGGTGCTGGTGCAGGTCACCGCAGTTGAGGTGGAACTGCTGCAGTTCCAGTCCGCACCGCCGTTCACGCTGGATTGTGTCAGCCCCGAGGGAAGCGTGTCCGACACCGTCACCGTCTGGCCATTGGTGGATCCGGGACCGCTGTTGCCGACGGTAATCGTGTAGGTTCCCGTCTGCCCGGCGACAAAGGCGTTGCCGGTTCCGGGTCCGGTGTGCGTCTTGGTAATTGTCAACACCGGCGGGTTCACCGTAAGGTCAAGGCACCAGCCGCCGGTCAGCCCGTTGCTGGCCGCATGCGTATTCTGATTGAAATACAGGCTCCACGTTCCTTGGCCATTGTCACTCTGGTAGATGCTGGCGAAGGTCGAGGTGCCGGCGGTCGCGGCCCGGTTGTACGGCCCGCTGGGAAGAGTGAAAAAGCCGCTGGTGCTCGCAAAAAATGTATCCGCGGAACCGTAGCTCGTGGGTTTGTAAGTTCCGGACGCCGGGTCGGAGCCGGACGGCACCAGGCTGGCTGCACTGTCGGCGAAGCTGAAGTTGCCGGAGATCGTACCGGCGCCGCTCCCGGTATTGGAGAAGAAATCGAACGTGGACGCCGTCGTCGCTGCCGGACCCACCAGGAGCGAGGCCGTGAAGTGGTCAGTGTCCTGCATATGGAGCGACTTCAGATCCACCTGCACGGCTTGAATCGTGCCGGGAAGGTCGGTAACGAAGATGTTGGAAGGATTGGGGCTGGCCTGGCCTATGTCGCTGGCATTGTTAGGGCCGGGAAGCGTGATCGCCCCGGTGTTGCAATAAGTAAAAACATTGCCGGAAATCGTGGGACCGGTAGTCGTATCGTCGACGCGCTGCGTGTAGCTGCCGAAGCTCAGGCTAAAGGATCCGGTGCCGTTGTAAGTGGCGAGGATAGGGTTATCGCCTTCGGGCAGTGCACTGGTGGTAAAGCTGGCCTGGCCGCTCGAGTTGACGGTCACCGGAGACGTTGGACCGCCCGGCACGGAAACTCCGTTTGCGGTGAAGGTGACCGTGCCGCTGGTGATCGGCGCCGAAGTGTTGGCATTCAAAACGGTCGCCGTGACCGTCACGGTTGCCCCGGTATTCGAGCGATTCGGCGTGCCGGTAACGGTGGTCGTCGTCGGCGTTCCCGTGGACTGGGTGAAGTTCATGCACCAGCCGCCGGAGATCGTGACGCTCTGATTATTGAAGTTGAAGGCGTACAGCGTCCAGTCGCCATTTCCGCTGGCGCCGTCGAATGTTGAGGTGAAGGTCGGCGCGCCGGGGTTGCCTTCGGTCGCCGCGATGCCAAAAGTTCCCGGCGGCGCCGGCGCGGGCGATGGCGGGCTGGGGAAGACATTGTTGAAGGTGCTGGTGTACGCAGTCGGCAGATAGGTGACGCTGCCCGTGGGCGAACTGCTGAAATCGGCGGGAACTAACCCGGTTGTTGCCGAGTCGCTCAGAGTCAGATTGATGGCGCTGGGGATGGTGAACGCTCCTCCGGCAAAGGAGAGAAACTCCAGCGCATGGGAGCCGCCGGGGGAAGCCAGCAGGAAGCTGAGCGAGGAGAGTCCGCCCACCGCAGTAGTGGAAAGACCATTGAGCGTGACGGTCAACGTCGATAGCGAATTGGTGAGCGCCGTGGTATCCGTGCCGACGTTGATGACGGAGGGATACGGAGTGGTGTTTCCCTCGCTCGGCGAGCTGATGGACCCCTGGTTGCAATAGGCTCCGCTGACGATCTTGGAATGGTTCTTGACAAATTGGTTCAAGCTGCCATTGCTCGTGAGGAAGCTACCGGTGGGGTTGTAGGTCGCGGTGATGTTGTGGATGCCTTCGGTAGTAAAAGAGGTTGAGCAGGTTGCGGCGCCGCTCGAAAGCGTGGCGGGATTTCCTCCCGAACAGGTTAGGTTAGTGCTGCCTTCGGCGAAGGTGACGGTGCCGGTGGGTCCGGAGCCGCCCGTGACGGTAGCCGTGAACGTGGTGGTGTTGTTCGCGGCACTGGTGAAGCTTGGATTGACGCTGGAGGTGAGCGTCGTGGTCGTCGACGTCGAGGCAACCGAGACCGTGAGGATGAGATCCCAACTGGTAAACGACACAGCGTCGGAAGCGTTGTCATCTTCCAGGTAAAGACTCCAGGTGCCGTTGGGAGAGTCCCCACTAAAGACGCTCGCGAAAGTTGCGGAATCTAACGTGGCGGGTGTGCTGGCAGCCGCCGCGACACCGTTGGGCGGAGCGGGGCTGGGATAACTGCCGGAGGATGTGCTGACGGCGTCATTCGTGTCCTTATACGAGGAGGGCTTCCAATTGAACGTAGTTCCCGAGATTGTGCAAGTGCCTCCCGATCCCCCGTTACAAAGGAATGTCGATTGGTTGGGAGCCAGAGAGGAATTGCTGTCGGCCAGATTGATCACGTCATTGGATAGAGTGGCGCTCTCGTTCAGACCGTTTGCAATCGCATGCAGAATCTCCAGATAGTGTCCCGAAGGAGCGGCCAGCAGGAACCCGCTGCCCTCCAGCGTGGCGCCCACTGAGCCGTTCGCAGCCACTCCGTGGAGAACCACCTGGACGCCGGTTACGGTGCCGGTGATGCCGCTAACCGCAACCGAGACCGGGTAACTGTTGGCTTTCGTCAGGTTGCCGGTCGAGTTTGCAACGCTCGTTCCCGTGTTCCCCGTGCAACTTACCGTGGGGCTGGAAAACGTGCATCCCAAAGCCGTGCCGACCGTTGCAAAAAGTAAGACAAAGGTAGAAAGTGCGGAAAATGCACCCCGGGAAAACATCGTCAATATCCTCCGAACCGCGGCCGGCCTCCTCCGAATGTGCCTCCGGAAGGCCGCTATGCTCCGGCCAGCATAGCACGATATAAAGCTGATTTCAGGTACACGAAGGTTCTTTTTGGCGACGGTGAGCTATCGTACTAACCTAATTTGCGCAGATTAAAACCGAATTGTTGTTGCTCTTTTTTTCTTTAAAAAATTCCGCAGGTATGATAGCTTTGTTCTCGTTGGTCGCCGCGCTTCCGCGGCACACACAACCGGAGGAATATGCAAGTCTATGTTGGTCAGGTGATCTGCGTCGGGTTCAATTTTGCGCCGGTAGGTTGGGCGTTGTGCGATGGGTCGCTGCTTTCCATTGCGGAGAATAGCGCCTTGTTCAACCTGATCGGAACAACCTACGGCGGTGATGGCGTGAATACATTCGGATTACCGGATCTGCGAGGGCGAACGCCGGTAGGCAGCGGGCCGTTGGCCGGAGGGTCCAATTATGTCCTCGGACAACGCGGCGGTGCCGAAAATGTTACGGTCACGCTACCAAACTACCCTGCGCATACCCACCCTCTGATGGCGAACACTGGCAACGGCAATGCGAACGGTCCCGCGGGAAACTACCTGGCGGCGGGTCAGCAGACCTACAACTCCAACACGCCACAGGCCGGTGACGCTCTCAACCCGGCAGCCGTGACGTCGTATGCGGGAGGCGGTCAGCCCCATAACAATCTTCAACCTTACCTGACCTGTAGCTGGATCATTTCCTTGTACGGGGTCTATCCCAGCCAGCAATAGACAGTCTCAAGAACGACTAATTTCAGGAGAAACTCATGTCGACCGAACCATTTCTGGGAAGTTTAGCGCTGTTCCCCTTCGGCTTCGCCCCCAAGGGCTGGGCGATCTGCGCCGGGCAGTTGTTGCCGATTAATCAGAATCAGGCACTCTTTTCGGTGCTCGGAACGACCTACGGCGGGAACGGGACCACCACGTTCGCATTGCCGAATCTCCAGGGCAGGACACCGGTCGCGTTCGGTAATGGCATCGTTCAGGGACAGGCCGCCGGAGAAGAAATGCACACGCTCACGGCTGCCGAAGTTCCACCGCACAGTCACACACTGCAAGGGACCCCGGCCGCGGCCAGCGTGGTAGCATCGGCCAACAACCTGCTGGGCACCACGTCCGGCAACGCCACTATTTACAACAACGGCGGCCAGGGTTCGGCTGCGGCGTTAAATCCCGCCAGCATCACGTCGGCAGGCGGCAGCACGCCGCACGAAAACCGTACGCCCTACCTGGTGATGAACTGGTGCATCGCGCTGGTAGGAATTTTTCCGTCAAGAAACTGAAGATTTGAGGAGGATAGACGCGTGGCTCAAGTTTTTATTGGCTCGATGATGCTCGTGGGATTTAACTTCGCACCTACGGGCTTTGCGCTTTGTCAGGGACAGTTGTTGTCGATATCCCAGAATACGGCTTTGTTCTCCCTGCTCGGCACGTACTACGGCGGCGATGGAAGGACTACTTTCGCATTGCCTAATCTGCAGGGCGCCCTGGTTGTATCACAAGGGCAGGGACCGGGCCTGAGCCAATATTCTCTCGGACAAAACGGCGGTAACGCGGCAGTCACGCTGTTGGGGACGCAGGTTCCGTCCCATCAACACTCCGTGCTGGCTGCCAAGGGGTCGGGTAACAACCCTGCTCCGGCTAACCAGGCGCTGGCGCAGACCCAGGTCTACGCAAACGCCGGTCAAGGCGTTTCCGCCATGAATGCAGGGGCCTTGGGCGGCCCGTACGGGAGCGGCCAGCCGCACAATAACATGATGCCGTACCTCGGCTTGAACTGGATCATCGCGCTGCAGGGCATCTTTCCGGCCCGCAGCTAACCCTCTCCTGGTGGGGCGACGGCGCGATCCAAAGGGGTCTGAAACTGCCGTGGGGCAGACCATCGTTTTTTGTGGTCGGGGTGCCCTCTGGGTCGCCGCGGAGCAGCCTCCGAACGGCGCAGTTTCTGGAGAGGCAGCTCTTTCCCCCCGCAAGTAACAGCAGCCATCAAACCTTTCTTTTGATTTTGCAAGTGCCTTTTGTGGTCTGCCCTGCACAAGAATCGCCGCCGGTTGATCTCACGGCCGCGGAGGTCTTTCCATGATGTGCTGCACTTCGTCGCCGCCGGTCCGGACAAAGCCGAGCCGTTCGTAGAGATGTACCGCCCGGTTGGTGACGTTCACATGCAAGCGCGCGGGTACGCGGCAGCGGTCCGATTCCACGAGCAGGCTGCTCAGCACCGCGGTTCCGATTCCGCAGCCTCTCCGATCCGGCAGGATAGCGAGGTCGATGATGTGCAACTCGACCTCCGAACGGGAAACCACCACCCAACCGACGGGTTCCCCACCCTGGATGACCAGTGAACGCTCGGCTGTGGGATAGTTGGCCGCAATACCCTGGCGCCGGATGCGATATTGCATGTCGAGCAACTGGTCGCGCATCGCTGCGGGCCAGGCCCACGCGGCCAGTTCTTCGGCCATCGTGGCGATGATGAGGCGGCGGAGGAAAGCCTCATCCTGGTCTGAGAGCTGGGTCGTGACCGGGCGGCAATGAATGTCTGGCGAAGGTTTGGGAGTCATCGCGGTGCGGCCGCCTCCAACCATCTGGCCAGCAGGTGCCCCCAGTGCAGCGTATATTCTTCCATGGTGGTGAATTTGAAGACTTCGAGGGACGGCAGACCCTCCGGCCCGTTATCAGGCGATCTTTTGAGCAAGACCACGACTTCCTGCATCGGCAAACCGGGGTCGCCGGCACAGTCCATCGCCAGCGCGCAATCCCGCTCAAAATTCTTCTGCGCCGGTCCCCAGGTATTTCCGATCACCTGGACGTAGTAGCTGCAGGCGCGGATATTCTCGTCGATGGCCGGTTGATGCGGGCGTTTATCCACCGTGTATGGCGTTATCGAGACCGGCACGAACAGTACCCCGCGCGCCATAGCTTCCTTTTCGTTGAAGTCGCCGATGATGTCGTGGGAGGCCTGGCGTTCCGCCTCGAGATCCCCGTTTGCGGCGCAGAACACTCGATGCATTAAGTAGGACATTTCTCCGAGAAATCGACAATATAGCATGGCGCTTCCTACGCCGGGTGGACGGCCTCGTCCAGGAACCCATTGGGCACGGTCGCCTGACCGCCCGCTCGGCGTACTCTTGCGTCAAAGTGGCCGCCCTAACTGACCGGTTGCGGCGCGCATCGTTGGCTCCCGGGAGAATCGGTCCGGCCGCACAGCAAATAGCACGGGTCTTGAGCGCCGGCTGAAATCTCCCCGACCCCTGCGTTCGACTTCGCATAAACTAATACCAGGGTGAAGTCCCGGGGGCATACCAGACGGCGCATACTCGCACTGCTTGCGGCAGGGCCGGCCGTTGCGCAGACTCCGGTCGTACCAGCGCCTCCAGCACCGCCGCAAGCGCCCACCTTGACGATCCGCGCGCTGGCCACCTTGCGCAAAGACCATCCCCGTCTCCTGCTGAGCGACGACGACCTGGAACGTCTGCGGACCACGATCCATGACCATCCGCCAGCTCACCACCTCTATACCGAGTTGGCCAGAGAAGCCGACCGGCTGCTGACCGTAGCGCCTCTTGATTACCGGTCGTTTGGGTCGCGCCTTTCCGCCACACCGGCCCACGCCATCGACCGCATCTACACGCTGGCGTTATTGTACCGGCTCGACCGTAAGCGTCAATACCTGGATCGTGCGGTCAAGGAGTTGCACTCGCTCGCTGCCTTCCACGACTGGAATCCAGTCCGCTTCCTCGATACGGCCGAAATTACGCATGCCATGGCCATCGGTTATGACTGGCTCTACAGCGCGCTCAGTCCCGACGATCGCCTGGTGGTTCGCAATGCCATTTTCCAGAAGGGCTTGGATCCTTCCATCCCGATTTACGAACGCCAGCTCAACTGGACCACGAACCATTACTATTGGAATCCGGTCTGCAATGGCGGCGTCACGCTGGGTGCGCTGGCGGTGGCCGAAGACGACATGCAGAAGTGCGAAGCCATCGTGCGTTTTGCCGTGGACAGTTTACCGCGTGCGCTTTCGACCTACGGGCCGGATGGCGGCTGGCCCGAGGGTGAGACTTACTGGAACTATGCGACCAGGTACGTCGCACTGATGCTGGGAGGTCTCGAGTCAGCGGTCGGCACCGACTTTGGCTTGGGCGGAGGCCCGAACGGAGGATTGCCGGGCAACAAGCACCTCGAACACGCCGGACGTTTCCGCGTCTACACCACCGGACCCACCAGCCGCGTGTTCAACTTCGGCGATGCTGCCGAAGACGATGGCAGTGCCCCGGAAATGTTCTGGCTCGCGAAACGCTTCTCCCAGCCGCCTTTCGCGTGGCTGGAGGCCCGTCGCATCGAAAGGACCGGTCACTATGACCCGCTCGACCTGGTTTGGTATGAACGCGACCAGCGGCCGCCATTAGGACCTGCCTGGCCTCTCGACGCCGTCTTTCCAACTCTCGGCGTCGCCACCTTTCGCAGCAATTGGGAAGATCCCGATGCCTTGTTCCTGGCCGCTGCCGCACGCGACAATAAGGCGCCGCACGCTCATCTGGACCTCGGGAGTTTCATCTTCGAAGCCGGCGGTGTGCGCTGGGCACTCGATCTCGGCCCGGATGACTACGGTCCCGGCACCCGGCCGCATTTCAGCTACTATCGGACCCGGACCGAATCCCATAACACGCTCATGATTGACGGCGAGAATCAGGACGCGCGTGCCGAAGGTCGTATCACTCGGCACGAGTCCACTCCCGACCTCGCATGGGTCCAGTTCGACCTCTCGCACGCGTATCCGGGGAGAATCAAGACCATGCAGCGCCGCATCGGCCTCGGGCAGCGGCAGGCCGTCCTGATTCAGGACTCCCTGCGCGCTGAGCAACCTGTGGAAGCCGTCTGGGGCATGATCACCGAGGCCGAAGTCTCGCTCGCCGGACAACGTGCCGAATTGCGCAAGGACAACTGGATCGTCGCCGCGGAGATCCTCACGCCCCGCCACGCCCTGTTCGACGTCGAGTCGACCCACAGCCAGCCCCCACAGAACCCTAACACCGGAACCCGGAAGCTGATCGTCAGGTTGGGAGAAAAGGTTACCGAACTGGAACTGAATATCGTACTGACGCCTTACAAGGTCGGACAGCCTAAGCCCAAGATTGGCGTAAAGTTCCCCGTCACGTAAAGGTTTGGCCCCTCGGTTGCTCCCTGCCTGGTATGGCTCCCTACATCGAATCGCCCTCCGGCGAAGCTGAAACCTCGTGGGTCGATGCGGAAGTGGAAGTCAGCCGAGCCACGTACCAGGCGTATCAAATCATGTATTACGCCTTTATTGCGCTTCCAGCGATAGCAGGTCTGGACAAATTCGTCCATATCCTGTCGACGTGGGATGCCTATGTTTCGCCCGCTATTGCCTCGATGCTCCACCTGACGACGGCTGGAATGACCTCGTTGGCCGGACTCATTGAACTCGCCTGCGCGGTCGCGGTCGCGTTGAAGCCGCGGATTGGCTCGTGGATGATTACGGTTTGGCTCTGGCTGATCGTCATCAACCTGCTTGCGCTGCATAACTATTACGACATCGTGTTGAGCGATCTTGCCTTGTCGGCAGCGGGCCTCGGGTTCACCAGACTGTCGGCCGAGTGTAATTAACGTGGGGCGGGCACCCTTGCCCGCATGCGACCCCCAGGTCGCGCGAACTCATTTCTGTCACATACTCACATCGGTAAACGTGCCGCGGCGCCCCGCTTGGCCATTCGCGCACGTAGTCTTTCCACTCGCCGGTCGATCTCCTCGCCACGCCCCAGCGCCTGCGCACTGCGGCTCATCTCCAGCGCCATCGCATAGTTCCGCTCGCGATGCTCATAAAATTTCGCCAGCTCTTCGAACGCGCGCGCCTGAAACCCATTTGGACTCGCCGCCAGGTCCGAAAACATCGCCACCGATGCCTGCTCGTTGCCCATTTTCTTCTCGAGCAGCCCGATATCGAGCATGGTGCGGAACAGGTGCGCATCCGGCAGCCCCAGTTCAAGAGCCCGCCTCAGCAAAGCCAGCGCCTCCGCCGCGCGTTCAGCCTGCAGCAGCCATCGCGCCACGCCCAGCAGATCCGCGCCGTGCCGCACCGGGACCGTCGCTGGCGACCGGAACGCCTCCGGCACAATCGCCGTGAGACACGCCAGCGAAACGATGTCCACCACGTTGTGATGCAGGATCGGCACCAGTTTCACCGCGCGTTGCGTCCTCACATAGTCGAAGTAGTAATAAGGAATCAGTTCGCCCGGCAGATCCCCCTCCCGCTCGACTCCCAGGATCTGATGCTCCAGGTGTGTCAGCTTGCAGCTGTCCAGCCGGATCTTCCACAATCGCCGCGCGCCGAACAGCAGATCCAGATGCTCCATGCGCGTGAACGGCGGCTTCTGTCGCACCATCCGATACCGCGTCTCCAGCAGCGGCTGATCGAAGGTCTTGCCGTTGTAAGTGATCAGGACATCGAACCGTTGCAAATGCTCGGCCAGCGCGTGAAGCTGCGAAGCCTCCTCGCCGTAGTCCCGCATGAAAAACTGCCGGACCCGGAATCCGTCCGGCTCGATGCTGCCGCACCCGATCAGGAATGCATACGTCCCGGTGCCGCCCGCGAGGCCGGTCGTCTCGGTATCGAGAAAACACCATTTCGATGGATGCGCCCTGGGGATCGCGCCGCCGGAAAGCGAATTCAAAAGATCGTCCGGCAGATGTTCCAGATCGACGATCCCCACACTCCCGTGCCGCCGGTGGCGTTCCCAAAGCTTCACGGTCTCGAAATGTTTCCCGGCGGGGGTCTCGATCACCGAACCCGAGATCAGGTCGTCTGCAAAGTGAAGCTGCGCGGTATGCGGCCGCGGTGACTCGAGCGTCTGCCGGGCCTCGTACTTGATGTCGATCGCCGCCATCTTCCGGCGCAACACCGCGAGCTGTTCACCGAAATCCGCCACGTCTTCAGTTTCGCTTTTTCTTTGCCAGTATACCGCGCCCTCCAGTATCCCGCTGTTAAAATCGTCATCGTCTTGCGTAAACTCTTCGCTATCCTGTTCGCCGCACTGCTCGCCGCGCACCTCTGTCACGTGCATGTGCTGTGGGCCGAGGAAGACCTGCCTCTCGCCGCCGCGCGGCAGATCCTCTTCGGGAAGACGCTTTATCGCGATATCTGGTTTGACAAGCCGCCGCTCGTCCCGCTGATCTACGTACTTTGGGCCGCGAAGATAGGCCTCATCCTGCGACTCGCCGGGGCCTTGTACTACACCCTGGTCTGCTGGCTGGCCTACGCGGTCGCAAAGTCTCTGTGGACCGGTCTCGAGGCCCGTTGGGCGGCCATTCTCATGGCCTTTTTCCTGACTTTTGACACCCCGTCGTCAGTCCTGCCACTCGCGGCCGATTCTTTACTGCTCGCTCCGCACCTTCTGGCGATTCTGCTGGCGATCCAAAAGCGCCCCATCTGGAGCGGCGTCGCAGCCGGGATCGGATTTTTCTTCAACGCCAAGGCCCTGTTCGTTCTGGCCTCCTGCGCGGTTTTCGCCGGACCTCTGTTGATTGTCGGATTCGCCCTGCCGTGCGCCATCGCAGCCGCGCTCCTCGCATTGTCCGGAGCGTGGCATTCCTATCTCGACCAGGTCTGGATCTGGTCCTCGGCCTACGCCAGAAACACGTTCGTAGACCGACCCGTTCTGAATGGCTTGTTGCGCACCGCCAATTGGGCCGGCTTCCACTCCGCTCTTCTGGTCGCCGCCGGGTGCAGGTTTACGGATATCGAACGCCGCCGAAAACTCCAACTCACCGCCTGGGCATTGTTCTCCCTGGCGGGAGTCGCGCTAGGCTGGCGATTCTTTCCCCGCTACTATTTCCTGTTGCTCCCCGTCGCCGTAATGGCGGCTGCCAGGGGAATGACCATATTAGGTCGGCGCTGGTGGCTGGCCGCGATCCTGCTCATCATTCCGCTCGCCAGATTCGGACCGCGCTACGCGATTCTGGCCACCGGCTCAGATCCGCAATGGTCGGACGTAGCCATGGATCGCGAAAGCCGGGAAGCGGCCGCAGTTCTGGAGCGGGTCCGCCGCCCCGGTGACACGCTCTTCGTCTGGGGTTTCCGGCCCGACCTCTTCCCTTACACTGGTATGCCTGCCGCGTCCAGGTATGTCGACTGCCAGGCCATGACGGGTGTCCCGGCCGACCGTCATCTTACCCAATCGACGTCAATTCTGCCGCCCGAATCGACCGCCGCAGCTCGCCGGGAACTCGCTGAGTCCCATCCCGATTTCATCGTAGACGGACTCAGCGAGTACAATCCTGCCCTATCCATCACCCATTACCCGGAACTAAAAGACTGGCTGTCTCATTATCAGGAAATTGCCCGCATCCGCGGGATGGTCATCTACAAAGTCAAATCCTGATCCGCGCCTTCACAAAGTGGAGCTATCCTCTTCGATCTCCTCTAGATCAGGTTTCCGCCCCTCGTTCTCGATGTCATCTCTCTCCATTTCCGGCCGAAGGTCGCCCGGAAATTGCAGTGGATCATCACCTTTTTCCCGTTCGATATCCTCCTCGCGGCCAGGAACTTCATCTCGTTGTCTTCTAGCCATGCTTCACTCGCTCAGTGGAAGATGCCCAACATCCACGCGATCAGGAGGATGATCACAATCGTACCCAGTCCAATCCCGGCCCCTCCATAGCCCCAGCGGTTGTAGCCGTAGTAACCGCCGCCGCCGCCGAAGAGGAGGATCAAAATAATAATCAGGAGTAGCATTTTGTGTCCCCTGAACTAGCTGCCCAAAACTTTACCGGCGTGCCCGACCTTGTTCTGGATCTTTCCGGCGAGATTCTCAGCCTGCCCTTCCGCTTCCATGTCCGGATTATTGATCGCCTTCCCCACCTTCTCCTTGATTTTGCCCTTTACTTCATGGGCTTTGCCCTTGATTTCATTCTTAGTGCTCGGTTTCATCGTCTTCTCCTTAATTGAGTAATTTTTCTCTCGAACTGTCCTGACTGCCAAGAATAGGCAGGCGCAGCACCACAGTACGAAATCAACCGAAACAGGGACGACAACCAAATCGTAGTGCGACAGGACCATAGCGCTACGATTTTGTAGCGGTTCGAATCGGGCATGGGTTCTGGACTAGAGTACCCCGTGCCCTGCTGGAAGGCGTTTACGCGTCAGACGGAAGCGCTGCCCGACGAAGTCTTCGACAACCTGCCGGCCGATGGAGCCACCGAACACGATCATTATCTCTACGGTTCGCCTAAGAGAAATTCGTGAGCCTCGGTTCGCAGATACCTTCTACTGGATCGCATTGACTAACCGGCGGGATGACGCACACTTCGCGGCGATGCAATTCAGGGTGTTCCTCGCGCTAAAGACGGTTGTCACCAGCGATGAAGTGCTCACGGAATTTCTCGCGTATTGCGCCTCTAGCGTCTAGCCAGGCTCTACGAAGGGTAAAAATATACCTGCTGCGTCCACTCCGTGATACCCTTGTTTCATGGATCTGTCGAATCGCAACGCCTTCGTGGGCTCGGGTATGATAGCGGGAATCTGCCTAGCTATTGGATCGATCGCCGGGCTCCCAGGGGTGATTCTAGGGATGGGCGCGTTTCTGTTCTTTGGCGTTTGGTTTTTGTGGCTTGAACTGAGCGGGCCAGACCTGGTTGAAGTCCGATTTGCCGTTGATGAATCTCCCATAGGTTTTTGGGATCGTATGTTTATAAAGCGCACGGTTAACCAGTGCTACGTTTACCTCAAGGCATTGGGCTTGGAACCGCCGAGGGTATCTCCAGTAATACGAGTGGCTTCATTTCCCGTGGCGCTTACTCCTGGCTCGACGGGCGTGCTGTCGAGTCTTGGAACGGCTTGCATTTGCTCTGCTTCGAGTGCCCCAGATACTTCAGGGTTCATGTACCAGCGCCCATATCATAAAGCGACCATTGCCTCGGCCTATATGTTCTGTTACATATTTCGTTTTTTTGGTGGGGGGTCCGGCCGTGTCATGGACGAATTGACGAGTGCCGACGCTCACTTTATGGATGAGTACTTTAGTTATGCCTTTTCGGACGTTCCATTCACATATCCTGGAAAGGATGGATCGGCCACAAGTTGGATCTCTGCCCTGGTCAATATCAGGCATACATGCGGAAAGGAATTTACTGACATGGCAATGGCATATACCCTTCACTTGCTGGTTTCAGCAAAAAGGAAAGAAGGAGAGTCATTTAGTGAATGGATATACAAATCGCTGTCGACGGGAATGCTCAACACGGTAAGTAACTCGAATAGAGACAAGATAGCAGAGGTGGTAGGCATCCTTCTCGAAAGGAAACTTGTGAACGAAGAATTCGTTCGTCGAGATCTCATGGGTATATAGTGAACAAAGGTGAGCGTAAACATGGACGAACAGGCAGATCTACTACCGGACTGCCACGAAGGACAGGAGGCCTACGAGCGATTCGATGCCACGATGTCGCTATTGCTGAGCGTTCCAAAGTCTCTTGTTGCTCGACGCCAGAGAGCCCATCGCAAAAAGGTCGATGCCAATCCCAATCGGCGCGGGCCAAAACGCAAGAACGAGATCCGCGACGATCCGAAGTTCGACAACTAGAAGTCGTCCTCTTCGTCAACCTTGCCGATCAGTTCTTTGTAGGTAAGCCGCTTGCCAACGATCAGAGAGACGGCCAAATCGAAACGCTGGGCGTCATCCATATCCTGCTGGTTGCTGTACCGGAATGCCCGTTCGTCGATATAGCGGAACAGATGGAACGGTTCCACGCTCACGTAGGTGCCATGCAGACCGCGCTTCAGGAGACTCAGAAGTTCTCCAGTCAGTTCGCGTGGACATTTCCATTAATGTATTCGACCGCGTGGTCAACCACCTGACGCTGGAATTCATCAAGCCCATCATACGATTTCAGCGCGAAACTGTAGACCGCCGATCCGGCCTCAACGTTCTCCCAGACCATATTCTGAAGTTCTGGCTTGCGGCGAGTGCGACAGACTTGCGCGCGAACTTCACCGCCACGTCCAAGGACAGCAGCAACAATGGCTTTCCCTTCAGTGTGATCTTTTCGGGCTTTTTGTCGGCGTGCGTGTTGCGTGCCTTGCCGCCGATGAAGGTTTCATCGACTTCAGCTTGTCCCGAGAGTTTTCCACTATTCTTCCCCTGAAGCGCCAACCGCGCACGTTGCAGCATGAACCACGCGGTTTTTTGAGTCACGCCAAGCGCGCGATGAATCTCCCAAGACGATACGCCGTTCTTGCAATTCGTGACCAGCCAAACGCACGGCAACCACTTCTCAAGACCGAGCGGAGAGTCTTCCAGAATGGTTCCTGTCTTGATCGAGAACTGACGCTTCGCATGGTGGCTGCTGCACTGCCACCGACGCGACTTCGTTTGATAACTGACCTTCGTGCTCCCACAAGTTGGGCACGCCACACCGTCAGGCCAACGCTTCGCGACCATGTACGTGATGCAATTATTGGGATTGGCAAAGTAGGCGATAGCCTCTCTCAAAGTCGCTGGAGTGTTGGCTTCCATGAATCAAGTGTATCTAAAAACACTGGACGCGTCAAGTATATTTTTACCCTACGAATAGCCGCCGGACTTGCCGTCGGTCCTCTCGTGAACGACCACGACATTCGCATCGTCCCACAAAGCCGGGCATCATTTTCTTGACAGCTTGTCCTTGTTACAACGGACGCCCCGACAAAGGCTACAGCCTCACCGACTGTATTTCAATGCAGATCATGCGCAGGGAAGGGCTGACCGAAGCCGTGACCAACGAACGCCATTTCGAGCAGGAAGGCTCCCGCGTTGTGTTTCGCTCCTGAGAGCATGGGCCAGCAACGGCCGACGTAGCGGACTCCCGCACTTCCCAGCGAAGTAGTATGCTTTAGTCATTCGGAGGCTCAAGTGGGAAATCCTGTGAACCGAGTCGACTTGTTCGTTGAAGGGACCGACTTCTACTTGGGGTCGACCAAGGCAGCACTGAAAGACGGCTGGTGCGATTTTCCGCGGCTGGGCCGACAACAGGTCAGGGAACACGTCGGCAGTTCGTACGAGATGGGAAGTATCTGGTACCTAACTGAACAGGTGTCGCCCCGCGAACTCCGCTCCTTTGAGAAGCACGAGAGGCAGAAGTTGTGGCTCGGCGTGCTGGGTAGGGAGGTGACGCGCCTAATCGTCGGCGACCGGTTTAAGTCGGAAACCGCTGCTATATCCTGGCTTGACAAGGCGCCTCTGGCCCCAAACGCTATAGTGATTTTTCGCGACCACGAACGACAAGGGCCGCTGATCTCTTTTCTGGACCGCAGGTACCCCAACCAGCAGGCCATGGTCCTAATGCCGCCCGATTTCGAAATAGAGGACTTTGGCCGCCGCGACGTAAAACCGTTTTCCCACGACGACTTGGCGGCGGCTCATCTGGGGCACGAGGACGTCTGGCGCGAATACCGCAAGTCGAGGGCTCGCCGCGACAAGGTGCGCGAATGGACTGCCGCCGCATTGATAAATTTACGTACCCGGCTGACTGAGCGGCTGGGCGACAAAGGTCCGCTGGACCCTGAAGGCTGGAAAAATTGGGCTAACAAGGATCCGGAGATCCTCGAACGGACCAAGGAGCGGGTAGCCCGTTTTCTAGGGTCTGCTAACGAATATAGGAGTTTGGCGAGCGACTCCAGCTGCATTACGTTCATTGCGAGGAGCAACATTCATGATGTAGCGGCCGAAATAGCGAAGGAACGCTGGGGCCCAGCTCCCAAGAACAAGCCGTCGATTAGCAGTGGCCAGGACCTCATCGACTACGCCGGCAGCGTGTACCCAAAAATCGAAATATGCAAAGGGGCCAAGAGGCAAATCCGCGACCTGAGGGGCAATGAAAGGTATTTCAACTGGGTGCTGGAGGCACTTGCCTCAGCGAATCGCGAAATGCTCGCCTGGAAGGGCGGGCGCTTCCAGCATGACAAGCTTCCGGGACCGCCCACTCCCGAAAGCGAACCAACAATGAACGCGTACGGGGAGCGGCGCCGTTTCAGGACACTAAGCGGAGAATCCCTCCTGTTTGAGTACCACATGAAGTGCAGAGCCGAGAACCAAAGAATCCACTACCGGGTGGACGAGGCCCGAAGGCTCCTCATGATCGGGTACGTTGGCCCGCACCTCCCAACCGTAACCAACCGGACCTAGCCCAACGCGGCCGCCGAACTACCCCCTTCAGCGATTCCACGGACCAAAGGACATCCAAATGCCCCATCAGAAGACACGCGCGCCGGAAGCAATGAACGACGGGGCCTACCTTGCCCTATGCCGAGACGTGAGTAAATCCAGCGCTGATCCCGACACCCATGTGGGGTGCGTGGTCGTTAGACTAGAGACGGTGCTTGTAGAAGGGTGCAATACTTTCCCCAAAGGGTTAAACGACCCGACAGGCTTACGTTCCACCCGTCCGGATAAGTATGTCTGGATCGAGCATGCGGAGAGGAATGCAATTTATTCGGCGGCCAGAACCGGGGTTGCGCTGGCCGGTGCCAGAATCTATGTCGAGCTTATGCCATGCATCGAGTGCGCGAGAGCGATCATCCAGGCTGGTATATCGGAAGTAATCGTTTCCGCGGATCGGATGTCGCGTTACCAAAGCGACAGGTACAGCGAGCAGCACACACTCGCCGAATTGATGTTGAGGGAAACCGGCGTGTCGGTGCGCCGGGCATGATTGCGCCGCGTAGCCACCAGCCGAACCAAGTCACAGCTCCGAACGAAATTCTCGATCAATCGCATCAACTAGTTCCGGACAGAAGCCCGGCTAAGCCCCGAACCCGTCGGCTACCCTGGGATTGGAAATGGAATACGCACGTCAACTCCGCGGCATCGCCACCGAACAATCGAAATCGAGCTCGTTTTTCTCCGACCCAACCCTTACTCGTCCCAGCATTTTTCTGTTTTCTCTGCCCGGCCCTACACAAACCCCGCATCGCTGCACCCGCCTGACTCTCCACAACCCCCACCCCACTTCCGCCAATGCCTGCACAACCCACACAAAAAAATACACTTACGAGAAATTGGCTTTGATCCGCAAAACGAAGCGCCATGACCGGCATGCTGTGAGCGCACGCTGCGGTTCCCCCGGACAAAGAGCGAGAAGCGTGCCGATGACTGAACCGCACCGGAAAGAGCGATTCGCCATCATATCGGACTGGCGGGATATGGCAAGCGGACCTACCAGCGCGCAGTTTTCCCACTGCGCCGTTGGATTCGGACAAGCCATATTGCCGAACGAACCTAAATTTAGCTTTCCTTTATGTCCGCTGACACTCTGCGCCCAAACGAGTTATCGGCCAAGGCAACATTTCAGCCAGGTAATTTTCGGAAGAAACTTGCTCTCCGTCATTCGTGTTCATTCGTGTTCATTCGTGGCCCAATGTTTTGTCTTTCGCTACACTGGAATTTCCCCATGCAACTAGAGAAAGTCTATGAACCTCAGCGGTTTGAGCCGCATTGGGCACAGTGGTGGATCGACCAGAACCTCTACCGCGCCAACTCCCAGCCAGGCGCCAGGACGTTCTCCCTGGTTATCCCGCCGCCCAACGTCACCGGCTCCCTCCACATGGGCCACATGCTTGAGCACACCGAGATTGACGTCACCGTCCGCTGGAACCGCATGCTCGGAATCACGACCCTCTGGCTCCCCGGCACCGACCACGCCGGCATCGCTACCCAGATGGTCGTCGAACGCAAGCTTGCCGAAGAACACCTCGACCGCCATATGCTCGGTCGCGAAGAGTTCGAGCGCCGTGTCTGGCAGTGGAAAGCCGAATCCGGCGGCACCATCAAACGCCAGATGATCCGCATGGGCGCGTCCTGCGACTGGTCGCGCGAGCGCTTCACCCTCGACGAGGGACTCTCCCATGCCGTCCGCGAAGCCTTCGTCAGCCTCTACGAAAAGGGCCTCATCTATCGCGGCACCTACATGATCAACTGGTGCCCCCGCTGCCGCACCGCGCTCTCCGACCTCGAAGTCGCCCACCAGGAAACCCAAGGCCACCTCTGGCACATCCGCTACCCCGTCATTGGAACCGACCGTCACCTCGTCGTCGCCACCACCCGCCCCGAGACCATGCTCGGCGACACTGCCGTCGCCATCAACGCCAAAGACCCCCGCTATCAGGACCTCCACGGCAAGACCGTCCGCCTCCCGCTCATGGGCCGCGAGATCCCCATCATCCTCGACGACCTCGCCGATCCCGAATTCGGCACCGGCGTCGTCAAAGTCACTCCCGCCCACGATCCCAATGACTTCGAAGCCGGTAAGCGCCACAACCTCCCCGTAATCAAGGTCATCGACGAACTCGCCAACATCACCATGGCCGGCGGGCCCTACCAGGGTCTCGACCGCTTCGAAGCCCGCACACGCGTCGTCGCCGACCTCGAGCGCGAAGGCCTCCTTGAAAAGGTGGAGGACTACACCCTCAGCATCGGCAAATGCGACCGCTGCAAGACGGTCATCGAACCGCTCATCTCCACCCAATGGTTCGTCCGCACCAAGCCGCTGGCCGAAAAAGCCATCCAGGCAGTCGAATCCAAGGCCATCGAGATCGTCCCCGAGAACTGGGTCAAGACCTACAACGAGTGGATGTACAACATCCGCGACTGGTGCGTCTCCCGCCAGCTCTGGTGGGGACACCGCATCCCCGCCTGGCATTGCCAGGGTTGCGGCGAGGTCATCGTCGCCCGCGAAGCGCCCGAAACGTGCACAAAATGCACCCACACGCACCTCGTCCAGGACCCCGACGTCCTCGATACCTGGTTCAGCTCCGGTCTCTGGCCCTTCTCGACCCTCGGCTGGCCCGAACAAACCGAGGACCTGCGGACCTTCTACCCGACCACCCTGCTGATCACCGGTTTCGATATCCTGTTCTTCTGGGTCGCCCGTATGATCATGCTCGGCATCGAGTTTATGCACGACGTCCCGTTCCGCACGGTCTACATCCACGGCCTGGTCCGCGACGCCGAGCGACAGAAAATGTCCAAGACCAAGGGCAACGTGATCGACCCGCTGGTCGTCACCGAACAATACGGCACCGACGCCGTTCGCATGGCGCTGCTCATCGGAGCCGCCCCCGGCACCGACATCGTTTTCAGCCCCGACCGCCTCGAAAGCGCCCGCAACTTCGCCAACAAGATCTGGAACGCCGCCCGCTTCCTGTTTATGAACATGGAGCGCTCCGGGGTCGAACCCTGGACTCCGGAGGACCCCGCAAACTATGTCATCCAAGGCGACGCCCTCGAAGACCGCTGGATCTTCAGCCGCCTCAACGCCTGTGCCGGGCAGGTCAATCGCGCCATCGCGTCGTACCGCTATCACGAAGCCGCCCAGTCTGTCTGGCAGTTCTTCTGGAGCGAGTTTTGCGATTGGTACATCGAGCTGAAGAAGCTCCGGTTCACCGAGAACTCCGGCCGCAACGACGACTGGTCCAACATCCTCGCCGTCTTTGAAGCCTCGCTGCGGCTGCTGCACCCCGTGATGCCCTTCCTCACCGAAGAGCTCTGGCAGCGCGCGACCGTGAATACGCCGGGCCGTCCGATATCCGTCTCACTGGCGCGTTTTCCCGAACCTCGCCCGGATCTCGCCCACCCCGCAGCCGAGCACGCCATGACCGTGCTCCAGAACATTATCACCTTCGCGCGCAACATGCGGGCGGAGCTGAAGATCGATCCGCGCGTGCTGCTCGACGGCACCCTGTACGGCCCATGCGCCATTCTCGACATCGCCCGCGCACAGCGCGAAGCCATCGCCAAACTCGCCAACGTGACGCTCGAATTCGAGGAAGGCGCGGCCCCTGGTCACGCCGCAGCCGTGCGATCCACCCCCGAGTTCGACCTGGTTCTCGACCTCCCGGCGGAGCAAATGCAAGCTCTACGCGAACGCGCGAAAAAGGACCTGGAACAGGTGGAGAAGAACATCGCCAATCTGGAACGTCAACTCGGCGATGACAAGTTCCTGGCCAAAGCCCCCGCGCACGTGACTGAAGGGATGCGGCTCAAACTGGCCGAATACCAGATCCAGGGTGACAAGCTGGGAGCCTTACTCAAGCACTCATGACCGACGTAGCACAAGCCGTCCGCCGCGCGCTCGAAGAGGACATCGGCACCGGAGATGTCACCAGTGAAGCTTGCGTCCCCGCCGACCGTCGCGCGACTGGCCTCTTCGTCGCGCGCCAGCACCTCGTCCTCGCCGGAACCGAAGTCCTGTCCCTGATGTACGATCAGCTCCACCTGCGCAAGCACGATGGCGACGAAGTCCGCAACGGCGAGACCATCGCCGAAGTTCGTGGACAAGCTCGCAGGCTGCTCGAATGTGAGCGAACCGCCCTCAATTTCCTCCAGCGTCTCAGCGGAGTCGCTACCATGGCGCGCGCGTTTGTCAACCAGGTGAAGGGGACCAGCTGCAAAGTCCTCGACACGCGCAAGACCACCCCGGGCCTCCGCCTCCTGGAAAAGCGCGCCGCGGCCGCCGGTGGAGTCACCAATCACCGTAAGGGCCTCTACGACGCCATCCTGATCAAGAACAACCACATAGCAGCCGCCGGCGGGATCGTCCGGGCGCTCAAGAACGCGCGCGCAGCCAGCCAGTTGCCGATCGAGATCGAAGTCCGCACCCGGGCCGAACTCCGCGAAGCTCTCGGCTTCGGCGCCACCAAACTCCTGCTCGACAACCTCACTCCGGTCGAAGCCGCCGACTGGATCCGCGAAATCGCCGGACGCGCCACCGTCGAAATCTCCGGCGGTGTCACGCTGCAAAACATCCGCGCCTACGCTGAAACCGGAGCCAACTTCGTCTCTTCCGGAGCCATCACCCACTCCGCCCCGG
This sequence comes from Terriglobia bacterium, assembly GCA_963747535.1. Lineage (GTDB taxonomy): Bacteria > Acidobacteriota > Terriglobia > Bryobacterales > Bryobacteraceae > CAVVFX01. The sequence continues at coordinate 90,065 of CAVVFX010000015.1, read as the reverse complement.
CAGTAGATATCAGTTTTCGCCTGGAGCTGTTGTGATGCTCCGTGAAGTGTGGGGCGGACGCCCTCGTCCGCAAGCGACCCCCAGGTCGCTTAGCCGTCGGGAGGTCACCTCGTGTCTCTAGACATCGCCCGAGTCCGCCGGGCCCTTCCCAACAACCCCATCGAGTATTACGATTCCCTCCCTTCCACCCAACCGGTAGCCACCAGGCTCGCCGAAGCCGGAGCTCCCTCGGGCACCGCCGTAGTCGCCGGCGAACAAACCGCTGGCATAGGACGCCAAGGCCACTCCTGGCACTCTGAACCCGACTCCGGACTCTACGTCTCGCTCGTCCTTTACCCGCCCATCGAACCCGCAACCCGCCCGGTCTTGACTCTCGCACTGGGCCTCGCCACCGCCGAAGCCATTGCCCGCGTCGCCGGCATCCGGTGCGACCTCCGCTGGCCCAACGATGTCATGCTCAACGACCGGAAGACCGCCGGCATCCTCGTCCAACTGGCCGGCGACGCCGCCGTAGCCGGCATCGGCATCAACGTCAATCACGAGACCTTCCCCGACGACATTGCCGGTCTCGCCACCTCCATCCGTATCGCCACTCGACAACGTTACGATCGCGCTGACCTCCTCGTCGCCCTGATCGAATCCGCCACTGCCTTCTCAAAGATGCTCGATGAAGCCGGCAAAGAAGCGATCCTCGCCGCATTCACCCGTGCTTCCAGCTACACCAAAGGGAAGCGCGTCTACGTCGATATGGGTGACCGCCAGATTGAAGGCGTCACCGCGGGCCTCGACGACTACGGTTTCCTTCGCATCCTGAAGCCCGATGGCACTGTGGAAACGGTGCTTGCCGGAGGGGTCCGGCCGGCATGAACGATCCCGATCTCACCTATAACTACTTCAACTACTACACCGAGATCGAGGAGCACTTCCAGCGCGCCCGCGGCACCAGTATCTTCCGGCTGTCCCCGCTGGACTGGGCCTTAGTCGAAAGTTGGAAGTTTGCGGGAGTGCCGCTTGAGGCCGTCCTGCGCGGCATTGATCTCGCGTTCGAGAAGTGGCGGGCTAAACCCAAAAAGACCCAGATGGTGAACTCCGTCGCCTTCTGCGCCCAGGCTGTCCTCAGCGAAGCGCAGCGCATGTCGGGTACCGGCCAGCCAAGCCCCGCGAAGACTGAGGCACCGCCCTTCGAGCCTGGCGAGGTGCAAACCTATCTCACCGCCAACGCCACAGTCCTTCGCAGAGCCGGCTTCGATGAAGCCGCCGGCTCTCTCGAGCACCTCCTCGCCGGACCCCTCGATGACCTCGAGGACCTGGAGCAGCGCCTCGGAGTCGTAGAGCAGAAATTGATCGCGGTCCTGCGTGCGCGTCAGTCCGAAGAAGAAGCCCTGGCGTCGAGAAAGTCGCTGGACAATCAGCTCCGTCCCTACCGCAGCAAGATGACCGCGGACCAACTGGCCATGCTGGAGCGCCAGTACCTCGATCGCGCTCTCCTCGAGAAAGCTAACATCCCCAGGTTAAGCCTCTTCTACCTTTCTTAGCTTCCGCTCCAGCACTCCGTAGGACAGACCATCGTCTTCTGTGGTCTGTCCGGCTGCGCAGCAGCCGCAAATTCCCCTCACCCACCCTAATGTTTTCGGCTGACTCTGCCGATCAGAGACCAGCATGAAAAACGGGCTATTCTTTGCCACGATGCTGGGCCTCGCCGTTGTTGCCGCCCAGCCCGATGCGCTGACTGCGCAGACCCAGGCGGCGTCTCCGGTAGCTGCCGACCCACCGAAGACCACATCTCCGGTCACCCCCGCATCCCCGGACAAAAAAGGCATTTTGAACGACGCACTGCCGAATTGGCTGCGCATTAACGCATCAATCCGCGGGAGGTGGGAGGACGGCATCGTCACTATGAAGGGCAACGTCACGGACGGCTACTATCTCGATCGAATCCGTTTGGATGTGGCCCTGGTCCCAACCTCATGGTTCAGCGTCTTTGCGCAATTGCAGGATACGCGCGCCTGGGGCTATAACCACGGAGTGCCCCCTGCGTCGCTGCAGGACCCGTTCGATCTGCGTCAGGGCTACGTACAATTGGGTGGCGGCGAAGGGCGTGGCCAGTGGGTACGCGTCGGCAGGCAGGAAGTTATGCTAGGCGCGGGCCACATTTTCACCTCGCTCGACTGGAGCAACTCGGGGCGATCATTCGACCTCATCCGAAGTGCGATTTACCGGCCGGGGATGAAGTTCGAGATCCTCGAAGGCTCCGTGGTAACTCCCAATGGGGAGGGTTTTGATCGTCACAAGCCCGGCGAGCATTTTTACGGCACCTATAATGCGTTCGACAAACTGATACCCGGGGCCACTCTCGAGCCCTATTTCTTCGTCAAGACGAAGCTGGACGTGGTGAGCGAACTGGGCGGCCCGACCGGCGAGTCCACCTTGTTTATCCCGGGCCTGCGCTTTGCCGGCAAGGCGCGGCGTCTCGACTATAGTTTTGAACTGCTGCACGAAGGGGGCAGTTATGCGAGCGATCGCGTCTCGGCTCTCGGAGGCACATATACACTGGGATGGACGATTTCGCGGGAGGGATGGAGACCACGCGTCAGCGGCGATTTCAGTCACGCGTCGGGTGACAACAATCCGAAAGACGGCGTCCGGAGGACCTTCGATCAACTCTATGGCGGCAACTGGCCGTTCTCGAGCCTCACGGGGTTATTTGGATGGCAGAACATCCGCAACCTTCGCACCGGGGTGGATGTCGCGCCGCTGAAAAATCTTAAAGTGCTGGTCGATTTCCGCGACATCTATCTGGCCAGCACGCAGGACGGTCTCTACAACTCGAGTGGCACAAGCGCGATTCTGGATCGCACTGCGACCAGCACGCACGTGGGTGAGGGTCTGGAACTTCAGGTGATTTACAGCTGGCCGCATGGCTTCACCACCGCAACCGGCCTGGGAACTCTTTTTTCCGGAGAGTACCTCCATGAGGCTGGACAGCACAGCATATACACCTACCCATACTTCGTGTGGTCCAAACGTCTCTAAACAAACCGTATGGCAGACCCTGGCGCAGACCATCGTTTTTTGTGGTCTGCGGACTGCGTGGCCTCCTGCAGTTCTTGTTAGGACAGACGATCGCCCTTTCGAGGGGCTCTCACAAACTTCACTGGGCCAGTGCACGATAGCCACGGCGCCAATAGATGGAAAACCTTCCACCGGGCGGCGCCAATTTCAAAACAACGTGGCGAAAGAGACCATCGGACGCGGGATTGGAAGGCGCGTAACCGAGCATATATTGAGACCGCATTTCCCTGGCAATCTGGTCCGAGATCACTGCGAGATCCCGTTGGTTCTCCACTTGAAAATAGCGTCCGCCGGCACGGCTGCAGAGTCTCTCCAGCAGGTCCGGACCGTTGGCCTCCTCCGGCGCGCGGTCACGTAGCATCGACGGCGGTGTCATGTCGACGGCATAGACCTGGACATCCGCTTCTTCCAGGATCCGGCTGATCTGACGCTCGGTATGGCGGCTGAAGTTGTCGCCTCCATCGGAAAGAATCAGGATGGCGCGGCGCGGATTCCTGGAGTGCATCGGGTTGGATGGATGGAATTGCGCCAATGCGAGATGAATTGCATCGAGTAGCGAGGTGCGGCCGGCTGCTCGTGTTGAGGCCGCGCGATTCTGTACCTCCGCATCGTCGTTGGTCCAGGGGACTGTCACACTGGCCCGGTCCGCGAACGTGATGAGCGAGAACTCGTCATCGTCGCCGGAGTTTTGCATCATCGCGCGAAGGGCTCGGCATGTACCTGCGGTCTTGCCTTCCATACTGCCGCTGGTGTCGAAAACAACCACCAGAGAAAGCGGTATCTCTTCCTCGCTGAAATAGCTGATGCGCTGCTCGACTTTGTCTTCGAAGAGACGGAAACGATCGCGGTTGAGGCCGCTAACCGGACGGTGATTCCGGTCGAGGACGGTAGCGTTAATGAGCACGACATTCGCGCCGGCGCGAAAATGATCGGTGGCCTGCTTCTCCGCCGCAAGTACACTGGTGCCAAGACCCGCAATGAGCCCCACAAGAAGACCCGCAACCAGATCGGAGAGAACAAAAAATGGTGCGACCTTATGGCGGGCCCACGGCACAGTCATAGTTCAAACATAACGGCGCGTCGGGCGGGGCACAATGGGCTTCCCGGTAGCTGGGTCCTGGTTCGCAAGTACCTGACGTACCGGCTCCCGCCTAGAATAGAAGTTGAACCTTAGCTACTTCCGCATACCTTCCGATCGCGTTGAGCGAAGTATGGGACGGCTGCACCCATTTCGCCCTACCGCGCGTTACCTCTCCCGGACCGAGGTTCACGTGTTTGGATTTTCCATCGCGGCGAGCGTACTGCTGTCGCTATTCCCGTTCTTGCGGGTCATGGTCTCGCTCTGTAAATACACCTTCAAGTGGCCCGCGGCTGTTGTCGCCATACAACTCGCCATCGCCGACTATTTTCCGGGGGAGCTCGGCGTGTTCCTGACGAGCTACCTGCGCTATCCCAAACCCATCGAATTCGTTTCGATCATCCTGCTGCTGTTCACCGCCAATGGCATTTTTGAACCGCTCGAAGTAGCCTTGAATCGCGCCTGGGGTGTCACTGAGGACCGCTCCTATCTCAAGAACCAGTTGCTGAGTTTCCTGCTCATCCTGCTTTGCGGCGGGCTGGCGCTGGCGTCGTTCCTGCTCACCGCCATGAATCGGGAGTTGCTCGGGAAGCTGTTTGGGGCCGACCAACCGGTCCCCCAATGGATCACCATTGGGATTTTCCGCCTGATCGCGATTCCGATGACCATGCTGGCATTGTTTCTTACCTACTGGCTGTTGCCGAACTGCCGGGTACCGGTACAGCGAATCAGGCCGGTGGCGTTCGTGGTGGGCCTCGCCCTGACAGTCCTGCAGTACACGGCGGTGCTCTTGTGGAAATGGATCCTCGCCAAACTGAAGAACGACTACGGACCGTTTGCCCACTCGTCCAGCGTTATTTTGTTCAGTTTTCTAGCCGCAATGATCGTGCTGGCGGGAGCGGAGTGGTCAGCCCGCCCGGTTGCGCTCGCCCCCCAACGCCAAGCCAGTAGAGTCGCCAAGCCGATAGAATAGTCCGCATGACCCAGCACGATTGGAAGACCCTGGCTGCCGCGCGCGGCTTACATCTGTCGGATGCGGAGTTGACGAAGCTCACCGCGGTAATGGATGCGCTGGTCGCCCATGACGCCCCGGCGTATCAGGCTCTGGTAGCCAACCTGACCCACGAGATCGAACCTGCCACGACTTTGGGCGAGGAGGCCGTGGAAGCCAGATGATGACCCTAGTCGAAGCTGCCACGCTATTGCGGGCGCGCAAAGTCTCTTCTTACGAACTGGTGTCGGAGTCCCTCGGGCGAATCGAGGAATTGAATCCCAGGCTGAATGCGTTCATGACGGTCACTGGGGACGCGGCGCTCCGTGCGGCCCGGCAGTGCGACGAGGAACTCGCCGCCGGTCGCGACCGCGGTCCGCTGCATGGCATTCCCGTCGCCCTCAAGGACAACTTCTACACCAGGGGCGTGCGTACGACCGACGGATCCAAGCTGTTCGCCGATCACGTACCGGATTACGATTCCGGGGTCACGGAAAAGCTGCAGGAAGGCGGCGCGGTCATTGTAGGGAAAACCGGGATGCACGAACTCGCCTACGGCATCACTTCCCATAACCTCCATTTCGGAGCAGTGCGGAATCCGCACCACTTCGACCGAATCCCTGGCGGCTCGAGCGGAGGCTCGGGAGCCGCCGTGCAAAGCGGCATGGTCTTTATGGCGATGGGCAGCGACACCGGTGGCTCGATTCGAATCCCGGCCGCGTATTGCGGCACGGTCGGGCTCAAACCCACTTTCGGGCGCGTCAGCCGTTACGGCATGTTCCCGTTGGGTTACAGCCTGGATCACGCCGGCCCGCTGACCCGGACCTGCCGGGACGCGGTGGAGACGCTCAACGTCATCTCCGGCTACGACCCGCGGGATCCCTCGTCATCGCGCCGGCCCGCCGAGAACATCCGCCTGGAAGACCCCCTTTATCTGAAGGACTTGAAGGTGGGCGTTCCGGAGAACTTCTTCTTCGACCGCGTCGAACCGGCGGTGGAGCAGGCAGTGAATCTGGCAATCCGGAAAATCGGCGAACTTGGCGCAACGGTGATTCCGGTCAAGGTCCCGGACATGGCGGCGATCAACACGGCCGGCCGTCTCATTCTGCTGGCCGAAGCCTCGGCGTGGCTGGAGCCTCACCATCTGGGCCGCAGGGGTGACATTTCGCCCGAGGTTGTGGCGTTGCTGGACCAGGGCCGGCTGGTTTCCGGCACCGCCTACGTTAACGCTCAGCGGGCACGCCGGCTGCTGGCCCGCGAGTTCGCGCAAGTCTGGAAAAAGATCGACGTGCTGTTCACGCCGACGATTCCCATGGGCGCACCTCCACAAGGTTCCTCGACCGTGAGACTCGGCGGCGTGGACGAGGATGTCCGGATGGCTACCACGAAGTTGGTTCGACCGATTAACGTGCTGGGTTTGCCGGCGTTATCCGTCCCTTGCGGCATGACGCCGGATAACATGCCCATTGGTTTACAAATTGTTGGGCCGCCTTATGGGGAACGCAGGGTTCTAACGGCTGGCGCCGCGGTAGAGTAATACCTTTCGCGAGCGCAATCATTACTGCTCGTAATGCGCTTGGAAATTACACATTGGGAACGATTTATGTGTAGCGAATCCCGACAGTATTCCAAATTCGGGATTCCCCTTTGTTAGGAGCCGCTCATCATCCGGATTCCCATATTACCTAACAGGTATAACCCCCCCTAACGTTCTGTAAATTAGACACTTAACCGATTCGTTGAGAAGTGGTTACGCGCGTGCTTGTGATCTAGGGTACAACTATTCATGCAAATTTTGACGGCTTCAACAAAACCAACGACGATCGCTTCTCAGGTCTCGGCAGTTAAGTAAAAAACCGCACAAGGAATCTACGAATTATGCTAAAAAAGGCAACAATTGCAATCGCGCTATTGGCCCTCTGGGCCGCGCTGATGCCCTACGCGTTCGCCCAGACAGTCGTCTCGGGGGACGTTGCCGGTAGCGTCACCGATCAGACCGGCGGCGTTATTCCTAACGCCACCTTGACGATCAAGAGCTTGGCGAACGGTGAAACCAAGACGGCGACCAGCGGCAAGACGGGCGATTTTCGGTTCGCCCTGCTGCGCCCGGGAACGTGGAGTCTGTCGGCGACTGCCAAGGGATTCTCCACCACCGAAAAACAGATTGAGGTCGAACTGGGCCAGGTGCAGAATATCAAGCTTCAACTCGGCGTCCAGGGTCAGGCACAGACTGTGGACGTTTCTGAGTCAGCGGAGTTGCTGCAAAGCGAAAACGCCAATCTGGCGACCACTTTCGACCAGGCTCAATTACAGAATTTACCTTCGCCCGGTGGTGATATGACGAATTACGCGATGATGTCGCCTGGAGTCACGGTTTCCACTGGAGCGGGCTACGGCAACTACAGCGCGTTCGGCCTGCCCGGTGATTCGAATCTTTATACCGTGAACGGTCTGGACATGAACGATCCGTTCAACAACCTGAACAACTCCGGTTCCAGCAACATGATGCTGGGAACTAACGAGATTTCTGAGGTTGCGGTCGTCCTGAATGGTTACACCGGCCAGTATGGACGCCAGGCCGGCGCGCAGCTCAACTATGCCACCAAGACCGGCGGTAACTCCTTCCACGGCAATGCTTCCTGGTGGTGGAACGGCCGGGAAATGAATGCCAACGACTGGTTTAACAATGCACAGAGCACAGGCCGGCCCTTTGACGTTTCCAATCAGTGGGCGGATTCCATTGGCGGCCCGATCGTCAGGAACAAATTGTTCTTCTTCTTCAACAACGAAGGCGCCCGCTATGTGCTGCCCGGCGGCGGCCCCATCTACATCCCGACCCCCGACTTTGCGACGGCCGTACTAACGAACCTCAAGCTCACCAACCCCGCGGCAGTTCCGATCTACACCCAGGCTTTCAACGTGTATGCCGGCGCGTCGGGAGCCGGAAGAGCGGTGCCAATGACGCCTGCCGCGAGCTGCGGAGATCTTGTCGCCGGGCTGTACGGTCGCACCAAGCCCTGCGCCGAGCAGTTCCAGAGCACGGTTAACTCCCTGAACAAAGAATGGCTGCAGTCGGAAAGAGTTGACTACAACATCAACTCCAACCACAAGATCTTTCTTCGCTTCTGGTCGGATCGCGGCGTGCAGGCTACCAGCAACGATGCCATTAACCCCGCGTTTAGCGCCAATAGCAACCAGCCTTCGGACAACGGCCAGTTCGGTTTGACCTCCAGCTTCGGCCCGAAAATGGTCAATCAGCTCATCGCTTCGGGATTTTACTACTCGGCAATCTTTGGACCGCCGAATTTACCGGCAGCCTACGCCGTCTTCCCCACCAATTTCCTTTTCCAGGATGGGGCGCCTTACTCCAACCTCGGCGGTGGTGGCAACCAGGGAAATACCGATGCTGCCTATCCGCAAGGCCGCAACGTGCGCACCCGCCAGTTGGTCGATGATTTCGCCATCACCACCGGAACGCATACCGTCAAGTTCGGCATAAATGTCCGCCAGATCGGATGGACTGACTTCGGCGCCCAGGCGGGAGCCAGCGGGTTATATACCTTCAACTCCATGACCGATTTCTACAACGGCTCTTTGGCCAATGGTTCCACCTATACCCAGAGCTTTATCAATTCCGGCGCCACCGGCTTGACGTCGTACAGTTTGGGTTTCTACGGCCAGGATGAATGGAAAGTCAGCAAGAAGCTGAATGTCACCATCGCTATCCGCATGGATCGCAACAGCAATATCCATTGCGTCAACAACAGTTGCTTCAACGAGTTCGCCACCGCCTTCGGGTCAGTGGTCCACAACCCCGCGATTCCCTACAATCAGGTGATCCAGACCGACGTGAAGAACGCCTTCCCATCCATCGACGCAATTGTTCCTCAACCGCGCGTCGGCTTCGCATATAGTCTGGACGAAAAAACCGTGATCCGCGGCGGCATCGGGATGTTCAGCGACCTGTACCAGCCCCTGCTCGCGACTCGCTTCGAACAGAACTCCCCGAGCAATCCGTCTTTTACGGCCAGTTCCGGACTGGTCGCCCCGGGGAATGGCAATAGCGCTCAAGCAGCCGTAGCCGCTTCTGCCGCAGCCTTCGTTAACGGCTTCACCTCCGGTGCGACCTTGGGGTCTCTGACGAAGAGCGTGCCTGGCTTTGCTCCGCCGAATTACAACACCATCGCGCCCAACATCAACAATCCGATCTATTACGAGTGGAACTTCGAGATCCAACGCGCGATCAGTAAAGCCGCAACCCTGTCGTTGAATTACGTGGGCAACCACGGCAGCGACGAGATGCTGCAGAACCTGTACCAGAACGGTTATGCCGCAAACGGTTTCGGTGGCTTGCCCACCACCGCGCCGGACCCCCGGTTCGGAGAAATCCGCGAACTCTATAACCACGGCTACTCCGACTATGATGGCCTTGTGGTCTCGGGACGGTGGCAGATGGGCAGTCAGTTGACGGGCTCGTTAGCCTACACCTGGTCACATTCCCTGGACACCTGTTCCAATGGCTGTCTTGAGCCTTTCAATGCTCTGGCGGCGCCCAGCCTTCGCTACCAGATCAGCCCGAGCCTTCCGCTCAATTACAGCAATTCAGACTATGACGTTCGTCACAGTTTCAACGCCAACTACGTTTACTCTCCCAAGATACCGTTCACCAATAAATTTGCCCAGGCAGTCATGGGCGGCTGGTCCATTGCCGGAACTTTCCTCTTCCACTCCGGCTATCCCTTCAGTATCCTCGACAGCAGCGTTCGTGGCGCCAACGGCGTTGGGAACCTGGCTGGAATCGCCACCAACTCCTTCATCGCAGACTGGGCTGGCGGAGGCAACGGCTACCCGAGTTGCACCACGCCCAACCAGCCATGCTATTCATCTTCGCTGTTCACTTCGGCCGCGAATCAGCATGATTTCGGCAACATCCCGCGCAACAGCTTCCGTGGCCCCGGCTACTTCGATGCCGACTTGAACGTGCACAAGACGTTCACCTACCGTGAGCACTACAGGCTCCTGATCGGAGTCTTCGCTTACAACTTCTTGAATCACCCGAATTTCGATCTGCCGTTTAACAACCTCGCATCGTCGGGTACTTTCGGCCAGATTCTCGAGACGGTGTCCGCCCCGAACAGCCCCTACGGCAACTTCCAGGGTGCATCGGTCTCCGGACGCGTGCTCCAGACTCAGGTCAAATTTAGCTTCTAGTCAATTCTCAATCTGGAAGTCCTCTTTTGGGGGCTTCGGGCGGTCGAACCAGACCGGTCGGAGCCCCCTTTCTATTGGGCCCGGCCATCGAGGCTGAAATGCCGGGCCACCTCGTAAAATGCCGTCAGTTGCCGCGACTCCCAACTGGAATCGCCGCCGAGTTCACGGGCCATCAGCGCCGCGACTCTTGGAGCAGCCTCCAGGGCCGACGTGCTGTTTAGGAACAGCGCGCGAGTCCGCCGGCACAACACATCTTCCACGGTTCTTGCCATTTCATGACGCGCCGCCCAGACCACCTCAGCGCCCACATAAGGAAGACCTTCGCTCAAAGGCCGCGCCAGTTCAGGCTCGCTCCGCATCATCTCTTGAATAGCCGGAGCATCGGACCCATAGAAAGAGAGCGGTCCAAATGCCTGTGCTTCCGTATGAAATCCGTGGATTTTAAGCTTCCTGGTGACGCACTCTCTTTCCGGCAGCTTTCCCAGAATCGCGGCTTGATTCACACCATCCTCGGCCATGTTCCGGTAGGTGGTCCACTTGCCCCCGGCGATGCTCAGCAGTCCCGATTCGTCGATATGGATAGTATGGTCGCGCGATAGGGCTGCGGTATTGCTCGAATTGGCAGCTTTAACCAGCGGTCGAATGCCGGTAAATACGCTCAAAACATCACTGCGGGTGGGCGCCTTACACAGATATTCACCGGCCGTCTGCAGGATGAACTCGATCTCCTGCTCTTGTGGTAAAGGCTCCGGCGTAGCTTCCGGGATGGCCGTATCGGTGGTTCCGACGAGCGTATGGCCACGCCACGGAATCGCGAACATGACGCGGCCATCGCTGGTGTGAGGCACCATGATAGCTGAATCCCCCGGCAGGAAAGACCGGTCGAAGACCAGGTGAATTCCCTGACTCGGTGAAATCATCCCGTTGACGGACGGATCAGCGAGCCTGCGGACGGCATCGGTGAACGGGCCCGTCGCGTTGACCACCACTTTCGCCATCGCGGTGAACTCTTCGCCGCTTTCTTCGTCTCGAGCTGCAACTCCGTTTACGAAACCATCGCTATCCTTCTTGAGCCCGGTCACCCGGCAATAGTTGATCAGCGTGGCGCCCTGTTCGGCTGCCGTCGCCACCATGTTGATGAGCAGACGCGCGTCGTCGAACTGGCCGTCATAATAAACCACGCCACCGCGCAGACCGTCCTGATTGAGGGTTGGCAAGCGCTGCAGCGTCTCTTCCCGGGAAAGAATTTTGGACGCGCCAAACCCGTACTGGCCGGAGAGGATATTGTAGAGCTTCAGTCCCAGGCCGTAAAACGGCGCCTCCCACCAGTCATAGCTCGGCACCACGAACGCCAGGTCGCTCACCAGGTGCGGGGCGTTCTGACGCAGAATGCCGCGTTCTTTCAGCGCCTCCATGACCAGCGAGATGTTTCCCTGTTCGAGGTAGCGAACGCCGCCATGCACCAGCTTGGTGCTGCGGCTGGAGGTGCCTTTGCCGAAATCGCTGCGCTCGACGAGGAGCGTCGAATATCCGCGCGACGCCGCGTCGATCGCGACACCCACGCCCGTGGCGCCGCCTCCTACGATGATGACGTCCCACTCGGGCGAAGACGAATGGAGTCGCTTGAGCATTTCCGATCGGGTCATTTCACCTCCGGCAGAGCCAGGAACGAGCGGCACCTTCCACCAAACCTTTGCCATACAAATTGTTGCGTCATCGCTTTAATGCACCTTTAATTATCACTAGCAAGGCTACCCGCAGACACTTCTTGCGCGAACCATATTCCGCGTATTTGCAGCGGATTAGCGAGACCGGCTGGCCACCAGTGCCGGCCCGGGTGTATCGGGCAGCGCTGGCCCTGATACCATCCCGGTAACCTGTACGCGACATTTGCCGTCATGCGGGGTTTGTCCTCACGAAGTCGTTCTCGCATTTGCCTTGGACGATGAAGAAAAACTTATGCCGTACTCGCCATACCAGGAGGATCCATGCAGAAATTCTCTCCGCAATTATACGCCGCGTTGCTTCTCTCGTTTTCGGCGATAGCCCTCCCCCAAACGCCGTCAGCTGCACCCGCAATGAGTGACCACGCCGCCGCACGTTTTCTCGACCAGGCGACATGGGGGCCAACTCCCGCATCCATCGCGCAGCTCCAGCAAATGGGTATTGGGAACTGGTTGACAGCGCAGTTCGCCGCGACGCTATCCGATATCCCCGACCAGCCGATCCTCGCTTCCGACGGGAAAACCAATCGTAACCTCGCGCCTGTTCAGGCTGCATTCTTTCAGAACGCCGTCACCGGACCGGACCAGCTTCGGCAGCGTGTGGCGTTCGCCCTGTCCGAAATCTGGGTGGTATCCGCCGTCTCCACCAACGTGGCCTACGCCTTTCCGCCCTACTGGCGTATCTTTCGCGACAACGCCTTCGGCAACTACCGCGACATCGTCCAGGCGGTGACTCTCAGTCCGGCGATGGGCAATTACCTGAACATGGCCAACAACAATAAGGCCAACCCCGCCAAGGGTACCGCGGCCAATGAGAACTATGCGCGCGAGTGCATGCAATTGTTCACCATCGGCATGACGCAACTAAACCTCAATGGACGGCAGGTCCTGGACTCGAGCGAGAATCCCATTCCGACTTACAGCCAGTCCGACGTCACTAACGTCGCACGGATGCTCACCGGATGGACGTATCCTACCGCTCCAGGCGCCACCGCGAAGACTAACAATCCGGCTTATTACTTCGGCCAGATGTTCCCCGTCGATGCTGAGCATGATACCGGTTCCAAGACGATTTTCGGTAACATCCAGATACCCGCCGGCCAGTCGGCCAGCCAGGACCTGACCTCGCTGATCGATAACCTCATGCAGCAACCCACCATGGCCCCGTTCATCTCGCAGCAGTTGATTCAGCACCTGGTGACCAGCAATCCCAGCGGCGCCTACATCCAGCGCGTGGCGCAAGTGTTTGAGGATAACGGAAGTGGAGTCCGCGGCGACATGAAAGCTATAATCACCGCCATTCTCAGCGATCCCGAAGCACGCGCGGCAGACGACCCGACAACCCCGGTACCCGTCGACTTCGGTCACATGCGCGAACCGGTGCTCTTCATGACCGACATTCTGCGGGGACTGAACGCGACGCTCGGCACAGGCGCGAACACGCAAGCCGAAGCGACGAATCTTGGCCAGGAATTGTTTTATGCGCCGAGCGTTTTCAGCTACTTTTCGCCGCAGGCCCGCGCTAACGGTCTGGTAGCTCCGGAATTCCAGATCTATTCCACCCAGACCGCCGCGAATCGCGCGGACACGATTAACTCTGCAATCTACGCTGCCCTCGACCCGGGCACGAAGCTGAACCTAACGCCTTTCGTGCAAAAAGCGGATACGCTGCCGGACCTCATCGATTACATCAGTTACGTGTTTTTCCACCACACCATGTCGGCGGCCCTGCAGTCCGCCGTTACGGACGCGGCCCAGGCGGCGGACACTCCGCTGGCCCGGACACAGGCCGCGCTCTACATAGCGTTGACCTCGGGCGAATATCAGATCATTCGGTGACCGGACAGCGAATATAAGGAGGAAAAAGAAAATGTTTACACGACGTGGATTTGTTCGCATCAGCGCCGGCATCGCCGGATCTCTCGCGCTGCGCCCCTTCGGGTTGATTCCCGGTCTCGCCCAGAGCGGCCCGAATTACCAGGCCCTGGTGTGTGTGTTCTTATTCGGCGGGAATGATTCCAATAACATGATTGTCCCCATGGACGCTGCGAATTATAAAGCGTATCAATCGATTCGCTCGACCCTGGCTCTCGCTACCACCGACTTGACGGCGCCAGTCGACAGCGTTTCGGGCGCGCCTTATTCTTTCCATGCCAAACTGCCTGAAGTCGCGAGCATGTTCGCCAGCAAGGAACTGGCCGTGGTCGCCAACGTCGGGCCGCTGGTCCAGCCGTTGACCCAGGCCCAGTATCAGGCGCAGAATTCTCCCATTCCGAACAATCTCTTCTCGCATGCCGATCAGCAACAAGCGTGGCAGACCTCCATCGCACAGGGTCACGCGGGCACCGGGTGGGCGGGGCGCGCAGCGGACTACATCGCTTCCCAACAGATCAACTCGTCCTCATTCCCGACGTTCCTGTCCGTTGCGGGAAACACCATCCAGGGAGCGGGCACCGAGACGCAGCCCGTCGCCGTCACGCCCGGAGAGTCACTCACGCTGAAAGGCTTCACTACCTCGGCGGCATCGCAAGCCCGCTTGAGCGCGATGAATAGCCTGTTGCAGCTCAACAGCGGCATTTTGCTCGCGCAAGCCGCTAACGACACGCTCTCGCACAGCATTTCTGACGCTGCGGCCCTGGCGTCCGCGCTCGGCAGTTCCTCGCCTCTGAAAACCCAGTTTCCCGCGACGAGCCTCGGCAACCAACTCCAGCAGATCGCCGAGATCATCCAGGTACAGAGCCAGCTCGGGATGCGCCGTCAGATCTTCTTTGCGTCGTTATCGGGTTTCGATACGCACGCCGGAGAGACCGCGACGTTGAACACGCTTTACGCGGAGCTGAGTCCGGCGCTCGCCGCTTTCTACGCCGCGACCCAGGAATTGAACGTCACCCAAAACGTCACCACGTTTACCGAATCGGATTTCTCGCGCACCTTCCAACCGACGTCAAGCGACGGCAGCGACCACGCCTGGGGCAGCCATCACCTGGTGCTGGGCGGGGCAGTGATGGGCGGCCAGATTTTCGGCGCCTTTCCCGAGTTCGAGCTGGGCGGTCCGAACGACACCGATACGCGGGGCCGCTGGATCCCGACTACCGCGACCGATCAATACGGCGCGACCCTGTGTTCCTGGTTTGGCATTCCGGCGAGCGCCATGGCGACGGTGTTTCCGAATCTCGTGAACTTCCCAACGCAAACACTGGGATTTTTGGGATAATTCGCCTGCTCGAAATGCACGGATGGGTGGAGATGCGGCGGAACAAGCCTTTATCACCCTGTAGAATGCACTATGCTAATCCGTGGGGCGGACCATCGTTGTTTGTGGTCTGCCCTGCTCTCCTGAGCCGTGACCGTAAGGGAGTGGGTGATTACAGTGCCAGGCAACGAGGGACAAGTTAGAAATGAACACGAGACGCTACCCCGTGATCATAGAGGAAACAGCGACCGGCTACTCCGCATACACACCGGATGTTCCCGGATGTGCGGCCGTCGGCGATACTACGGAGGAGACCCGCCGCAATTTCCAGGAAGCTCTCGCAGCACATTTTGAGGCAATGCGAGAAATAGGCGAGCCGATTCCGGAGCCCAACTCGTCCGTCGATTACGTGGAAGTCGCCGCATAGCCGCCGCTCAAATCCCTCTAATTTCCGCCAGCCCCAAGAGAGCTTTGTCATTGCTGATCCGCTGCCCCGGATTGTCGGGCGTCATCTTCAATTGCTTCTATGACTTGCTTGACGATTTTTGGATGCAGTGTCGTGTTGCCGTGAAACGGGACCGTGATCCTGAGACTTTTCTTTCCATAGATTCGGTGGCTACCCTTGGAGCGAAGATGATCAAAGCCGGCGCGGAGGAGTGCGCTTTCTGCGTCTCCGGCGGTCCAGCGGGGAAGCTTAGGCATTCACTTCGACAGCTGTGGTCAGGATCTCGCGGCTGAGCAAAACATCCCGATCGCCACTCGGCAGCGTTTCGAGATAAAGCTCAATAGCCTCTTTGATGTTGGCTATCGCCTCTTCGAGTGTATTCCCTTGCGATTGGCAACCCTTCAGCTCTGGGCACCATGCATAGAAACCATTCTCGTCTTTCTCGATCACGACGCTTGCTTTTCGTACCATACCTTCAGGTTACGCCATCGCCGCGACTCGCCTTCATTGGCGCAGACGCTCCGGTTGAAGGAACGAAGAAAGTTGTGATTGCCGATGAGTTGAGCTTTTCAGGACTAGCTACACCCGCTAGTCCCGTAATAATACTAGCCG
This sequence comes from Terriglobia bacterium, assembly GCA_963747535.1. Classification (GTDB taxonomy): domain Bacteria; phylum Acidobacteriota; class Terriglobia; order Bryobacterales; family Bryobacteraceae; genus CAVVFX01. The sequence continues at coordinate 73,739 of CAVVFX010000015.1, read as the reverse complement.
AGTGGCGGGACCCTGTAGAACAGCACCTTCGGCGTACGGAATACACTGAGGAATGTATGCTGCGTGTCGTGCATCAGAGTACGAAGGGTCGAGAGGGGATTCCGCAGCCTGGCTTAGCTAACTTCATAGGTCACCCCTGTCAGGAGATTGTATAACAAATGTCACCTACGGGTCTACATCTGCAAGTTATAGAGCGAGGGGGGAACGAGAGGGCTATTACACTTCACCTGGTTGGGAACCCTGGTTGGGGCTCACGATAGCACAAATGTCTTCTTTCTTGCCGGCGAGGGCTTGCGCGCCCGCGCCAACTCGATAACCAAAGGTAGAGGCCCTTCCGGAAGCCAGGGCATAGACTATACCTCGGCAGCTCAAAACAGTTTGATCGAGGTTGGACAATGAAACGCCGGGAGTTTATCAGGACAGCCAGTTACGTCGCGGCCGGGAATGCACTGGTGCAGGACCTTATGGGAAGCCAGGCCCAGGCCGGCGCGCAAAAGAAACCTAATCTAGTCTAGCTGGGTGGGACGAAAAGACGGAGTCTTGAGCATCCGAGCTTCGCAGGCACTAGCTCCTGTCAGGCGAGGCCGGACGCAACTGTCTCTTGCCTGGCGAAGCTGGGCGGAAGTTTTCCTGTTTAGCGATAATCAAGTATGTCTCTTCGCCCTCCATTCGATCGGATTACGGTTGAGCCCGGAAAGATGGGCGGTAGTCCGTGCATTCGTGGAATGCGCATCACGGTCCGCCGAGTGCTGGAAATTCTGGCAACGTATCCGGACCGCGGGGAACTGTTTGCGGACTATCCTGACCTCGAAGAAGAAGACCTGCAACAGGCTCTCACATTCGCAGCCGCCGCAGTCGATGGCACTATCAGCCTTCACCTTGATGCGGCATGAAGAGGGTACTGCTCGATCAGGGCATGCCCGCAAGAACGGCGAGTATGCTGCGCGCCTTCGGCTGGGACGCGGTGCATGTGCGGGAAATCGGCATGCACAAATCGGAAGACCGGGAAATCCTGGCTCACGCCGTTGCAGAGGGACGAGTCGTTGTCACCCTCGACCAAGACTTTCCCCAAATTCTGGCTCTGACGGAAGCGGCCGCGCCCTCCATCATTCTGATACGGAAAGAGCGGCTGCGAGCGGCTGCGAGCGGCTGCGGTAGTCGATCTCCTGCAGCAGGTTTTCAATGAGCATGAGGAGCATCTGCGAAGTGGGTGCATATTATCAGTCGGCCGTTTGGGTACGCGCATCCGTGTGCTGCCGATGAGGTGACGGACATGAGGTGGTCCGCTTTGCGCTTTGTCCCCGTGGGCCTAGCCTGGGAGCCGTGGCCGACCGTAGACGCGCTGATGGGAAGGCGGCCCCGCTAAGCTGGCTATGGGGAACACTGGCGGGCCACCGGCTACCGCATACGGGAGGGGCGCCCCTTTTCGCGTAGACTCCCTCTAGCTGCACCCGCTAGTCCCGCCGCAATTCTCGCACTTGTAGCAACTCCCATTGCGAGTCATCATGCCCCCGCACTCGGAGCACATAGGCGCATCGGACGCCACGACTGGAAACGGCAGTTTCTCCTGGTTATCCGGCTGGGTGGGGCGCAGGACGTGAGCGTCGCCGGCTTCGGTCAGCGCGTACTCCGTCCCCAGGAACTTCGATCCCAGCCAACGGAAGATGTAATCCGGGATCGACTTCGCGTACGGGATCTGCTGATTGCCGGTCCAGCCGCTGGGCTCGAACCGCACATGCCCGAATTTGTCCACCAGGAACTTCAGCGGTACCCCATACTGCAGGTTGTAGCTGATCGCCGTGGCAAAGCTGTCCATCAGGCCCGAAATCGTCGAGCCTTCCTTTGCCATGGTGATGAAGATTTCGCCCGGTGTGCCATCTTCATACATGCCGACCGTGATGTAGCCCTCGTGCCCGCCGATCGAGAACTTATGCGTGATCGACGCGCGCTCGTCAGGCAGCTTTCGCCTCACCGGCCGGTAGACCACCTTTTCGATCACCTGCGGGACCGGTGCGGGCGCGGTCGCTCCAGCCGGTCCCGTATTCTTCTTCTCGCCCTTCGCGGTGCCCGAACTCAGCGGTTGTACCCGCTTCGAATTGTCGCGGTAAATCGCCACGGATTTCAGCCCCAGGCGCCAGCTTTCGATATAGGCTTCCATGACGTCCTCAACCGTGCACTCTTCCGGCATGTTGATCGTCTTCGAAATCGCGCCGGAGACAAAAGGCTGCACCGCGCCCATCATCCGCAGATGGCCCTTGTAGTGGATCGAGCGGGCGCCGTTCTGCGGACGGAAACTGCAATCGAAGACGGCCAGATGCTCGGGTTTCAGCGCCGGCGCGCCTTCGATCGTACCGGTGGCATCGATGTGGCTGACAATCACTTCCACCTGCGCCGGGGTGTAACCCAGCTTGATCAGCGCCGCCGGAACCGTGTTATTGACAATCTTGATCACGCCGCCGCCGACCAGTTTCTTGTACTTCACCAGCGCCAGGTCCGGCTCGATGCCGGTGGTATCGCAGTCCATCATGAAGCCGATGGTCCCCGTAGGAGCAATCACGGTCACCTGGCCATTCTTATACCCGGCCTGCCTGCCGAGTTCGTATGCGTCATTCCAGCACTCGCGGGCGCCCTGGAACATTGCGCTGGGGATCACGCGCTGATTGATCCGGCTCACCGAATCGCGATGCATCCGGATCACCTCGAGGAACGGCTCTTCGTTCTTCTCGTAGCCGGGGAACGGCCCCATAGCTTCCGCAATCCGCGCGCTGGTCAGGTAGGACTGCCCGCACATGATGGCGCTGATGGCCCCCGCCCAATCGCGTCCGGCGTCGCTGTCGTAAGGAATGCCGAACGACATCAACAGCGCTCCCAGGTTGGCGAATCCGAGACCCAGCGGACGGTAATCGTGAGAATTCTGCGCGATCTTTTCGGTTGGATAGCTGGCGTTGTCCACCAGGATTTCCTGCGCCATGATCATGGTGTCGACCGCATGGCGGAAATCGTCGACGCTGAACTGCCCGTCCGGTCCCACGAAGCGCATCAGATTCAGCGATGACAGATTGCATGCCGAATCGTCCAGGAACATATACTCCGAGCAGGGATTCGACGCGTTAATGCGGGAAGTGTTCTTGCAGGGATGCCAGCGATTGATAGTGGAATCGAACTGCATGCCCGGATCGCCGCACTGGTGTGTGGCCTCGGCAATCTGACGCATGATCTCGCGCGCTTTCTTGCGGTCCTTCTTCTCGCCGTTGATCACGAAACGGGTCCACCACTCGTCATCGTCGAGCACTGCCTGCATGAACTCATCGGTCGCGCGTACGGAATTGTTGGCGTTCTGGAAGAAGACCGAGCTATAGGCGTCACCGTCGAGCGAGGAGTCGTAACCGGCATCCACCAGTGCGTGGGCCTTTTTCTCTTCCTTGGCCTTACACCAGATGAAGCGCTCGATATCGGGATGGTCGGCGTTGAGGATCACCATCTTGGCCGCGCGCCGCGTCTTGCCGCCGGACTTGATCACGCCGGCAAAAGCGTCGAAGCCCTTCATGAACGAAAGCGGTCCGGAAGCCCGTCCGCCGCCCGAAAGTATGGCGTCTTCTTCACGCAGATTGGAGAGGTTCGAGCCGGTTCCCGATCCCCACTTGAACAGCATCCCTTCCGTCTTCGCGAGATCCAGAATCGACTCGAGCGAATCCTTCACCGACACGATGAAGCATGCCGAGCACTGCGGCCGGGGTTCCGTCGTGAGTTTCTTGACGCACTCTTCGGCGGCGTCGTAATACCAGCCGTAACCGCGGGATTCCTTGACCCCGACGTTGAACCATACCGGCGAATTGAAGCACGCTTTCTGCGTCAGCATCAGGTGCGCCAGTTCGTCGCGGAAGTTATCACCTTCCATCCGGGACGCGAAGTAGCCGTCGCGAATACCCCAATCGGCGATATTGTCCACCACCCGGTGGACCAGTTCCGCGACACTGCGCTCCCGATCCGGAGACCCCAGTTTGCCGTGAAAGTATTTACTGGCGACGATGTTCGTAGCCGTTTGCGACCACTCCGCCGGTACCTCGATGTTCCGTTGTTCGAAGATTACCGAGCCTTTGTCGTTGCCAATAGTGGCCGTACGTGTTTCCCATTGAACACCGTCGTAGGGCGTTTTACCCGGTTCCAGACGAGCCGTAAAGTGGCGGGGAAAGGCAACCCCGGCGCCACTCGTTTTTGAGCGTTTTTCGTGTTGCAACTCTTTTATTTTAGAACTTAAGTCGACCGTGATTTGGCCCATCTGACGAATCTCCTTGCTTCCGCTTCAAAAAGGGGGGGCACTAGGAAGTGTGCCCCAATATGTAGTGTTCGTCAAGAGTTTTTTCCCATATAGTGTGTAAAACTTCTCTCGGTCTACCAGCCTGTAACCTGAAGTTCATGACTCGATTGGCTTTAATCGCGTAATATTTGTGGCGTCACAATAGCCGGGTGTACGCTCTAGTCATGCCAAAGCGAATCCCCGCGGTTCTGTATCTCATTCTGGCTCTCAACCTCGCGCACGCGCAAACCGGCCCCAAGGCCGAAACCCTCAAAGTCGAAGCCGCCTTCAACGAAGCCAAAATCCACCACGACGTTGCCGCTTTCGATGCGGACAACTTCTTGGGAATAAACCACTTGGGAGAACGGCGCGGTGAACAATCCTTGCTTCACACACGCTTTGGGATCTCCTCGCTTGCCCCGGCTGGCGTGAAGCAGGACGGCCGTCGGCAGCTTTTTTATTTGGCTCAGGCGGGCCAGGGCGGTTCTCAGACGACCCACCCGATCACCGGCCGTCCCTACGCCGGCGTGATGGGGTCGGGAGGAGCCGACTGGCTGGTCCGTCCGGAGCGGGAGCAGGAAGAAGAACCCGACAAGGCCATCGCGGCCCTGGAAATTGCCAAGGGTTCCACCGTCGCGGATATTGGGGCCGGCGTCGGCTACATGACTTGGCGCCTGGCGAAGGTGGTGGGGCCTGCCGGAAAGGTCTACGCCAACGACATTCAGCCAGAAATGATCCGGATGCTCAAGAAAAACATGCAGGAGCGGGATCTGACGAACGTGGAGCCGGTGTTAGGCAAGGTCGACGATCCCAAGCTCCCCAAGGGCTCGATCGACCTGGCGCTGCTGGTCGATGTCTACCACGAGTTCTCCGAGCCGCAAAAGATGCTGGATCGCATCCGTGAGTCGCTGAAGCCCGACGGACGTCTGGTTCTGCTCGAATACCGCAAGGAAGATCCCAAGGTGCCGATCCGGGGCGAGCACAAGATGACGGTAGAAGAGGTAAAGGCCGAGATCGAGCCGGAGGGCTACAAGCTCGACAAGGTGCTGGAGATCCTGCCGCGGCAGCATATTCTGATCTTCCGTGTCCGGGTCATGTAACGCTTCCGCGTCAGTGCGGGCGGACCTTTAGGCTATCATTCAGATGCAACATGGGCGCTGAAATACGAACGAACACAATAACTTCACATCCTGTTGAAGGCGTCGTGGCGCAGACACTTGTGTCTGCTGGATCGACACTCGTCTCGATCCTCCCCGGAGCGGATCATCGCTGCCAGGTTATTTGTGCGCCAGCCCTCAGGCAGCGACAGCCCACCCTTCAGCCGTCTGACCCTGAATGGGGTAGACGGTGAACGACTCCCGGTTGGCGACACTCCTGTCCGACCTGCCCGGTATGGCGTATCGTTGCCGGAACGATTCAGGCCGGACGATGGAATTCGTGAGCGTTGGCGGTGAAGCCTTGACGGGCTATAAAGCTGTCGATCTTGTCGGCAACGGCGCTCGGCCCTTCACTTCACTCATCCATGCGGATGACCGGGACCTGATTTGGCCGGCCGTACAGCAGGCGATCAGTGATCGGGCTCCGTTTCGGCTCACCTATCGCATCCTTGCAGCAGACGGCCGGGAAAAGTGGGTTTTGGATCAGGGCGTGGGTACCTGGTCCGGAACCGAACTGCAGGCGCTCGAAGGCTTCATCACAGACATCACCGACCATAAGGCTGCGGAAGCGAAACGGAGGGCTCAAAGCGAGCGGTTTCAAAGAATCATCGAGAACACCGATGGCGGATATTTCCGCATCGGAATGGACGGCCGCTACGAAGACGTGAACCCTGCGTGGTTGCGGATGCATGGCTTCACCCGTAGGGAGGACGCCATCGGGCAGCACTTCTCCAAAGTCCAGGTTCCATCTGACGAAGCCAGGGCGGAAGCGATTGTCGAAGTTCTCATGCGGGGCGACTCGGTACGAAGTGGCGAATTCTCCCGAGTTCGACAGGATGGCACCATTGGGTACCATACCTTCTCTGCCAATCCGATACTCGACGGCGACCGGGTAATCGGCATCGAAGGCTTCCTGATGGACATCAGCGAACGCAAGATAGCCGACCAGGAGAGGAGACAGAGCGAGCAGCGCTACAGGTCACTCTTCGACTCTGTGCATGAAGGTTTGGCTCTCCAGAAGCTGGTCCGTTCCAATGGAATCCCGGAAAACTATATCCTGCTCGAGGTGAACCGGCGGTACGAGGAGTTAGTCGGCTTAAGCCGGGAGTTTCTCGTGAACAAGTTGGCGACTGACGTGTACGGAACTCCGGAAGCTCCATACCTGAAAGAGTATGCCTCCGTGATTCAGACGGGATCGCCTTCCCAGTTCGAGACTTACTTTGCGCCGATGGACAAACACCTCATCGTCTCAGTCGCACCGATGGAGGGTGATGTATTTGCCGCTATTTTCTTCGACATCACGGATCAGCGGCGAACTGAAGCGCGGTACCGGCTCATTGCCGAAAATGCCGCAGACGTGATCTGGCTGTGGGATGTGGAGGAGGATCGGCCCATTTATCTCAGCCCCTCGGTAACTAGGCTGCGAGGCTTTTCCGTCGAAGAGGTTATGGCGCATCCGCTTGATCGGGCGATGCCGCCTGAGATCTATCAGATGATCGCCACCGAGACCAGGGAGCGAATAGCCGCGGTGGAGGCCGGCGATGAAACAGCTCGCATCCGCGCCAATGAGGTTGAATACACTCGCAAGGATGGATCGCTGGTGGCGGCTGAGAGAGTGACGACGCTGATCTCCGATCAGCACGGAAAGGTACGCCATATACTCGGCGTCAGCCGGGACATCAGCGAGCGCAAGCGCATGGAGGATGCTCTGCGAAGGTCGGAGGAGAAGTTCTCCAGGGCCTTTCAAACCAGTCCCGCCGCTATCACCATCGCTGATCTCACAACTGGTTCTTACCTCGAGGTGAACGGAACGTTCGAGCAGATGACCGGCTATCGGCGGGATGAAGTTGTCGGCCGGAGTTGGGATGAGCTAAGACTCTGGACTGACTCTTCCAATCGGGACGAAGCCGTCAGACACCTCCTAAAAGATGGAAGTCTCCGAAATTGGGACTTTAGTTATCGTAAGAAAAACGGTGACGTGGGTGCCGGCCTGCTTTCGGCGGACTTGATTGAAATCGATGGGAATCAGTGCACCATTACCGCGACCATTGACATCACCGAAAGACTGGAACTCGAAAAGCAGCTTCTGCAGTCGCAAAAACTCGAAAGCATCGGCAGGTTAGCCGGTGGTGTGGCGCACGACTTCAATAACCTTCTGACGGTCATCCTGGGATACGGTGAATTACTTCTTGGACAGATCGGCCCTGCTAATCCGCTGCGGTTAAGTGTCGAGGAAGTGATAAGGGCGGGAGAACGCGCCGCCAGCCTCACGAAGCAACTGCTGGCCTTCAGCCGGAAGCAGGAAATTGAACCCCGGCCGCTCGATCTGAATACCGTAGTCAAGGAGACGGAGCGAATGCTCCAGCGGTTGATTGGGGAGAACATCGAATTCTGCACCACGCTCGACCCACTGCTGGAGCAGATCGTGGCCGATTCCGAGCAGGTGCATCAGATCATGATGAATCTCGTTGTGAATGCCCGGGACGCCATGCCCGACGGCGGCAGGCTCGAAATCCGCACCATGAATGTGGATGTCGGTGAGCATGAAGCCGCCATACACCCTGCCGCAATTCCGGGACGCTACGTTCTGATGACTGTGACGGATACCGGATCCGGCATGGATGAGGTGACCCGTCAGCATATCTTCGAGCCATTTTTCACGACCAAAGAAGTCGGCAAAGGGACCGGCCTTGGGCTGTCCATGGTTTACGGCATCATGCGGCAGAGCGGTGGGTGGATTGAAGTTTCGAGTGATCTCGGGGTCGGAACTTCATTCAAGCTCTATTTCCCCCGGATTGAAGGGGCTTCGGTTGCAGAGCAGATCGAAGCCGCTGGCGCCAAACGGCCATACGGCGGCGAGACCATTCTCGTGGTCGAGGACCAGAACGCGGTTCGACACGTTGCCAGGACGATCCTGGCGATGTACGGCTATAACATCCTCGAAGCGGCGAACGGTGATGAAGCCTTGCGAACTGCTGCCGGTCATCCCGGTGAAATTCATCTGTTGCTCACCGATGTGGTGCTCCCTGGAATCAATGGAAAGCAACTGAGCGAGCGCCTGAAGGCCCTGCGCCCGGCGCTGAAGGTGCTGTTTATCTCCGGCTACACCTCGGACGTCATAGCCCATCATGGCGTACTGGAGCCTGGCGTGGCACTGCTGCACAAGCCGTTCAGCCAGGGTGAATTGGCAGCCAGGGTTCGAGACATATTGGCCACCCTCTAAGAATGCCGCACACGCCGGCCGTGGGGCAGACCATCGTTTTTTGTGGTCTGCCCGGCTGCCCAGCAGCCTTAAGCACCTACCGTCGCGTATCCTGCTCGTGCAGCGTCCTTCAACCAGGAAGCACACTCCCCTATTGACTCGTCCCGACGCCGTTGATATACTTCACGACCAGTATCAAAGCGGCATCACGTAATAGGGACGATGCCCGTCTGAAAGGGGACTTTTATGCGAGGATTTCCGAACCGCAGTCTGCTCCGTTGCGCGCTGCTCGCCACCCTGTCGTTAGGACCGACCTTCGCGCAGATGACCACCACGGGATCCATCGAGGGAACAGTCATGGACCCGTCCGGAAAGTCCATACCGGGTGCCAAGGTAACCCTCATCAGTGAAACTACGAAGGATCTTCATTCGCTCAACAGCAGCGAGAGCGGAGCGTTTACTTTCACGGCGTTAGTGCCTGGCTCGTATACGATCAAAGCTGAGCACCCCGGCTTCAAGGGTTTTGAACGCACCGGCATAGTAGTTACCGCCAACGAACACGTCGCCTTGGGACAAGTGCCGCTGCAGGTCGGCTCCGTTTCGGAAACCGTGATCGTGAGCGGGGAAGCTGTTCACGTCCAAACCGATAGCGCGGAATCATCCGCCGACATCACCACCCAGCAACTCGGAAACCTGACGGCGCGGGGACGTGAAGTCGTCTCACTTCTGCGCACGATTCCCGGCGTGGCTTACCAGGCCGACCCTGATTCGGCCGGAGGGACATACGGCACCACCAGTCCTTCGATCCGTGGCGCCAGCGCCAACATGAACATCATTTCGGTTGATGGAGTGGTCAGCAACGACCAGGGATCGCCAAGCGTGTTCTCCAGCGTCACCACCATGGACGCGATTGGCGAAGTCAAGGTCATTCTGAACTCGTACCAGGCCGAATATGCCGGCAATGGCGGCACCGTCGTCCAGGTGGTGAGCAAGTCTGGCGGCAGCCAATATCACGGTAATGCTTACTGGTATGTGCGGAACAACGATTTCAATGCCAATGATTTCTTCAACAACCGGAATGGCGTGAAACGGCCTGAATACCGCTATAATACTGCGGGCTTCTCACTCGGTGGACCCATCTACATTCCCAAGCACTGGAATCGCGACAAGACCAAGCTCTTCGGTTTTTATAACCTGGAGCAACTGGAAAGCCGCATACCCGGCGCTCTTACACAGTACTCGATGCCAACCGCCCTCGAACGCCAGGGAAACTTTTCTCAGAGTTACAGCACCAACGGGCAAGTGATCCCCATCTACGACCCGTACAACAATAAATCGCCGTTCCCCGGGAACATTATTCCAACCAGCCGCCTGGATCCCAACGGTTTGATTCTCCTGAAGATTCTCCCGCAACCGAATTTCGTCAATCCGGCGATTACCGGCTACAACTACAACTATCAGATCCAGGAGGTCCTGAACTTCCCCAAGCGCACCCAGTTGTTCAGAATTGACTATGTGCCGACGCAGAACGACCGGATCTTTGTCCGCGGCAAGACCTTTCTTTCCGAGGATCAGGGCTACGCAGTTTCGTCCGGCGCCACTCCGATCGGATTCTTCGCGCAATGCTATTGCTTCTCCGAAGAAGGGCTCGCGACCGGTTGGACGCATATCTTCTCGCCGACGGTGGTCTCGGAATTTCAGGCCGGCGTCCGCCGCAATCATGAGGGCTGGAAGGCTTACAACGACACCCTGACGCCCACCCAGCAAGTCCCGGTAGCGGGGAACCCGCTCTCCACCGTATCGCGGGCTGCCTTGGGATACACTGCCGGGCAGTGGTTTCCCTCGGCCAATCCGGACGATATCATCCCGCGCTATACCTTCAACGTCCAGGATCCGCCCAACGTCAGCTTCGATGACCGCTTCCTCAAGAACGGCACTGACTTTACTTTCAACATGAGCGACAACATTACCTGGACAAGAGGTAAACACACCATCAAGTTCGGCGCGGATATGTATCGCATCCGGGAGTACGAGGGCGAGCGGAGCAAATTCGACGGCACCATCAATTTCAGCACCGACGCGAATAACCCTCTCGACACCAATTATTCATTCGCCAACGCGGCGCTCGGCACGTTTGACAGCTACCAGGAATCCAATGCGCGGTATGGAGCGAACGAGCGCCAGGCCATAGCGGAATGGTTTGCCCAGGACACCTGGAAAGTGACCAAGAGGCTCACCCTCGACTATGGCGTGCGGTGGACGTGGGCCAATCAGATGTATCCGCACTATGCCGGCCAGCAATCCGCACTGGCATTGGGCCTTTACAATCCGTCGCAGGCAGCGGCTCTCTACGTCCCGGTGCTTTCGAACGGCGTCCGGATGGCGGAGAATCCGCTTACTGGAGCATTGCTGCCTCAGGCCTTTGTCGGTGTCTTTGTTCCCGGAAGCGGGAGTGCGGCGCCCGGCGGCGTGTCGTCCGGCGCTTCCAATTATCCTCGCGGATTCATCAACACGCAGCCCGTTCATTGGGGACCGCGCTTCGGCTTCGCCTATGACGTATTCGGCAATGGCAAGACGGCCATTCGCGGTGGTATCGCGATCCTCTATAATCCGCGCCTGTCCTATTGGTCCCCGACCACTGAGAATCCTCCCGCGATCGAGACCCCGATCACCTACTACGGATCACTCAGCACGTTCACCCAGACCGCCGGCTACTTCGCTCCTAACGCCACCAATTCTTTCAACGTGAACGCCAAAACCCCTCGAAATTACAATGGTTCGTTCGGCGTTCAGCAGGACCTCGGCCACTCGATTCTGCTTGATGTTTCGTATGCGGTGGTGCTCGGGCGGGACATCCAGCAGACTCGCAACATCAACACGGTACCCTATGGGTCGGAATTCCAGCACACCGATCCCACCACCGGCAAGCCGCTCGCGGATATTTTCTTCGAACCCTATCCCGGCTATTCCACCATCACCTATTACGACGACGCTTATACCTCGAACTATCACGCGTTGTTAGTGAGTCTGACGCGCCGTTTCTCACATGGCTTTCAGATGGGCATGTCGTATGCCTTCTCTAAATACATGGACTTCACGGGCATCCCGCAATATGCGAATCTGCGTGCCTACGCCTACGGTCTGGACTCCACTGACCAGACTCACAACATGACCGTCAACTTCACCTACAACATACCGGATGCCACCAAACTGGTGAAGAACAAGGTGATTGGTTACGCCTTCGATCACTGGATCCTGTCGGGCATCAGCCAGTTCGCCAGCGGCACGCCCGCGGCCATCAGTTTCACGACTACGAACTCGGAAAACCTCACCGGCGGTGGGGATGCCCAGCGTGTGGACGTCGTTGGCAATGCCTTCTCCGGGAACATACACACCTTCAGCCAGTGGTTCAACACGGCAGCTTTCGCGCTGCCAGGATTGAACGACCCGGGCAACGCCGGGAAGTACGATGTCCGGCAGCCGGGTGTGAACAACAACGATATGGCGCTTGCCAAGAATTTTCCCATCAAGAGTGAGAAGCGGATCATCACGTTACGATGGGAAGCCTACAACGTGTTCAATCACACGCAGTATGCCACCATCAACACCGCCGCGAAGTTTACGCCGGCGGGTGTCCAGACCAACACTCTCTTCGGAACGGTCGTCTCGACCCGGACGCCCAGGGTGATGCAAGGCTCGCTGCGATTTACGTTCTAAAAGCAGCCCAAAAGCCCGTGGCGCAGACCATCGTTTTTCGTGGTCTGCCCGGTTGCGCAGCAGCCGCTACCTTCCGCTGAGTGGTCGTGTCGACGGCATATTGAAGAGGGTAATCTAGGCCGAAAACCGGCCGGTAATCCCGCTCGCAACTTTTGGCTCGGCGAGAGTCGTCGCGCGCCGCCAGGATTCTCGCATTGAGTAACGCAGCTTCATTCTGTGCTTAACGGGCGAAGGGCGCCCGTTCCGCCTTCCCTACCGCTCGTAGTAGTGCAATTCGAACAAGACGCAGCCCTTCTCAGATTGAAACGGACCGTGGTACACACCGGGCGGACGGACCGCGTACGTCGGAGCGAAGAACTGCTCTCCTCCCTTGCCTTGCGCGTCGTTGCCGACGATCAGGTCTCCCAACTCGTTCACCTGCGCGTCCACGGGGGACCCGTGCCTGCGCAATGACAGACTCCCGCTCATTGCGAAATCACCTCCCCGGAAACCAACCGCCTTCGCCGTTGGCCTTTTGTGGGGCGGACGCCCACGTCCGCAAGCGACCCCTTGGTCGCCCATCCTCGTCTGGCGACTCACGCCCAGTCCAGGCGTACACCCTCATGTAGCTACCACCCTCAAATTCTCCCGGCGAATCAGCGATAACACCTGCCGGCTGCCGTCAACCATGCGATCCGCCGCCCTGCACAGCGACTCAAAACCTTCACTCGATTCCAATTCAAAAAAGGTGTCGTTGATTTGCCGCACTTCCGGAAGCAGCCGTTCGATAGCCTGCTTCCCCGCCGGCCGGACACGGAGTAAGGACACCCGTCGATCCTGCGGGCCGCAGCGTTTCTCAATATAGTCTTTCCGCGCCAGTTTGGAGGATTCGGCAGTGACGAAGCTTCCCGCCACATGCAGATAGGCCGCGATTCTGCCAACGCTTGCGCCATCCTCGCCTTGCAGTTCCTGAATGGCCATCAACAGGCTGAACTGCGGTCCGGAGATGCCGATGCACGAGCCCAGGTAGCGGCGGACTTCTTCCATGCGCGTTTCAATAGTGAAAAGATTGTAGAGCAGCGTGCGCAGCGCGCGATCGGAGCCGCGAGTGAGCAGAATGTCCCGCGTAGCGGTGAGGTCGCGATCAGGCGTGGACGAAGTCGGTGTCAGGTTCGAGATGTGCTTCAATGGGAATCCTTAACGCGTCATGTATGGTGTTGTACATCTTCCAGAATCCTCCAACGCAAGCCAGTTCTATAATTTGAGGCGGCGTGAGCACGGTCTTCAGGCGATCGAAAACTTCGTCCGGGACCCGTGCGGGATCGGTTGAGGCAGCGCGGGCAAAATCGCAGCATACCCGCTCCACTTCGTTCCTGGGTTCCAGTTCGCCGCGGACCAGATCCGTGACCTCATCTCTCGACATACCCCAGCCTTCGGAGTTGCCTCCGGCCGGTTTCTTCAGCATGCCGCAGCAGTGGGCCGTGCAATAAGTACAGCCGTTGGTCTTGCTGCAGATGGCGGAGAGCCGGCGCTTCAGCCCCTGATCGAGGGTGGACGAGGGGTCGCGCATGATATTGCTGTTCAGCGTCCACAGCGTTTCGGCGATCTCGGGCCGGTGCATGTAGAGCTTCAGCGCGTTAGGGATGAAGCCCATGCGCGCCATGTAAGGTTTGAGTACCGGCATGAGTTCCTCGGGGTAATCGCTTTCGGCGACGTAAGGAATGAACGGTTTCTTCTCTTCGCCTCCGGCGGGTACTACGTCTTCAGACGACATTGGTTTCCTCCATAAATACACGGCTTAGCCGCGTGTCCTCTTATATGAAATCTTTGAGCCACACTTTGCCCCGGTTCTTCGGCCACGCCCGTTCGAAATTGGAGACCGGAAGTGACTTATGTAACTTACTTATGTTTAATTGGAATGTCAATGGGCCTCTTAAATGCACCAGAAACGTCGGGCAAAGGGAATTCGTCTTTATGATTGGAATGAAGATTGGCTTACTCCCCGCTACACTCTGCCTCGCCGGGATAGCCTTTGCGCAAACGTCCGCGTCCACCAGCGCCGGACATGACATCGGCAGCGGTGCCGGAGAGATTGGCAAAGGTGCGGCCAAGGGCGTCGGCAGCGCGGCCAAAGGGACCGGGAAGGCCGCCGCCGACTTAGTGACGCTTCACCCCGTTGGCGCCGCCACTGCATTGGGCAAAGGCGCGGCAAGTACCGGGAAGAACGTCGGAGTCGGCGCTGTCAAAGGTACCGCCAAGATATTCAAGGGCACCGGCAAAGCCCTCAAACACCTGTTCTAAAACGCCCCGCGGATAGAAGTCCGCCGTCTCCTCCACGCTCAGGCCCACGAAAAAACGCCACTGGCGCGCGAGTAACAGGAGCGTGCACTTCAATCGGGCCATGTGCCAGATTAATCTAATTCCGCAGGCGAAGCCGGCTCTGGAGTTTGGCCATTTCATCCAAACCGTGGCGCAGACCATCGTTTTTTGTGGTCTGCGGGCTGCGCAGCAGCCTTTTGGCCCCAAAACTTAACATGCCTTAACAAACAAACCCATTGTGTTTTCCCGCGCTCTCCTGTGAGATCGTTATACGGAGGACTTATGACATTCGGAGGACTTATGACCAAACCGGTAATCCTGACTCTGGCCGCCTGCCTGGCTGCCCTGCCCGCCTTCAGCGCTGCCCCGGCCATCGCTGCTCAAGGAGTGAAAAATGCCGCGAGTTACGCAGATCCGCAGTTGCCCAACGGTGCCATCGCCGAGGGTTCGATTTTCAACATCTTCGGATCTAACATGGGACCCACGGCGTTGGCCTATGCCACCAGCCTCCCGCTACCCACGACCTTGAGCGGCACGTCCATCAACGTGACGGTCAGCGGAACCACGGTCCAGTGCTACATGTTTTATACCTCCGCGGGTCAGGTTGCCGCCATTCTGCCCTCCACCACACCAGTCGGAACCGGTACCATCTCGGTGTCCTATAACGGAACAGCCAGCCCGACCGCGCCCATCACGGTCGCCAAGAGCAGCTTTGGCATCTTTACCGTCAATCAACAGGGATCGGGGCCCGGCGTGATCCTGGACGGCAAGAATAACGTGAACGCGCCAAATTTCGCGTTTCAACCCGGCGAAACCGTGGTCGCCTGGGGCACCGGCCTCGGACCCATCAGCGGCAGCGATGCGACCACCCCGCCCAGTGGTAACCTGCCCGGGATCACCGTAGCCGTGACGATCGGCGGCGTCTCCGCTACCGTTGCCTATGCCGGACGTTCCGGATATGCCGGAGAGGATCAGGTAGATTTCACGATTCCGACCGGCGTCACCGGCTGTTTCGTCCCGGTGAATATCGCAGTCACGAACGGCGCGACCACGGTGCTCAGCAACTTCGCCACCATGTCGATCGGGAACACCACCACATGCACCAGCCCGCAATATCCCAATGGCTACACCCCGACCTCAGGCACGCAGATCCAGCGGACCGGTAGCGTCCTGTTTTTCCATTCCGTTAGTACCTCCCCGCTCCCCAACGCCACCGGCGTGCTCACCCCGACCACCATCACCGCTGACGCCGGAGAGGCCGGCTTCTATAAAATCACCTCCACCGGCTCCGGCGCTAGCGGTTACGATCTGAACTATGGCGCATGTGTCATCGTCAACACTCCTCCCACGGGTTCCGTCACCTCGACGGGCCTTAATGCCGGTCCGGTGATCAACGTGAATGGACAGGGCGGAGCCATGCAAATGACTGCGTCGACATTCGCGCCAAGTTCCTTCTACACCACCTTCGGCGGCCCTCCTACGACTCTGCCGCTCTACTTCAGTCCCGGGACCTACACCGCTAACAACGGAAGCGGCGGTTCGGATGTGGGCGGATTCAACATCAACATCACGGTGCCGGCCCCTTTTACGTGGACGAACTATAGTTCGATCACGTCGGTGACGCGATCCCAGGGGTTGACCGCCAATTGGACCGGTGGAGATTCCAGTTGGGACGTTTACCTCATCGGGAGCAGTTCGGTCGCGGATGGCGCCTCCGTGAGTTTCGAATGCCGGGCGCACGTTTCCGATCAGACCTTGACCGTGCCGGCGTCAATTTTGCAGGCGTTGCCGCCCAGCGCAACCACTAGCGGCATTCCCTCGGGCGCGCTGACGATGCTTGTCGAAAACCCCAACCCGTTGACATCCACCGTCTCCGGGCTGGATTTCTTCACCTACGGTTATTCGGCGGAGTACCAGAATAGCGGCCTCGCCTACAAATAATTCGCGTGCTACTCTATTGCCCTAGGAGGCCTCAAAATGCGCACAGTCCGCGTGTGTTCAGTCATTCTTGCATTCTCTCTGTCTTTCGCCACAATGTATGGCCAGACGCAGCAGGTTGCATCTATCGATTCCAGCTATCCCGTCACCATCCCGGCGGGTTCCGCTCTTAGCTTTTCCACGGTGAGTTTGAGCGTTAGCTACCCGACCGGGCTCACCCCGGGTTCCTATATCTCGGGCACACAATTGAACAAAGATTTCCAAACCTTTCTCGCCGCCTATCCGAACCAGACGGACCCGCCGGAGGCCATTTTGTCGACCGTGCTCCAGTCCATCCTGAGTAAGTACTCTCAGATGACCGGTGGAACCCTTACCGGCGAAATTAGCGGCAGCGAGACAGTTGACGGAGTAACTATTCCAGTTCCCGATGGTGGAGGCACCGTGATCGTCGCCATCGGCACTTACAATCTTGGCGCCCTCGGACTATCTCGTCATCCGGTGAAACCGAAGCCCGTGAAGTCCACGCCCCACTGAAACGCGCCGAAAATACTGCAGGGCAGACCACCGTTTTGAGTGGTCTGTCCTGCCGCGGAAGCAGCCTCTCGGCTTTGGCCATTTCCTGTACTACTAATCGTCTGAATCTTCGCGGCTCGCGAAGAATCGTGGAGTAGGCCTTTGGCCTGCCCGCGGCGCGAAGCGACGCGTTCACAACTCGGTTGCACTTGCGGCTTGCCGCTTTACGGAGTATGCCTTCCGCCTGCCGTAGGACAGACCATCGTCTTGTGTGGTCTGTCCGGCTGCGCAGCAGCCTGCTGTTTGGCGTGATCTGCCGGGCAGCGGCAGCACCCTCCCTTCCCGCCCTGCGTCAAGGCAGGCACAACCACGGCCGGTTAATTAAATCCGCGGCCTTAATAAGTAGCTTATCGCTGCGCTGTCCCTCGCCGATTGGCGCGAAGAATTCAGCCGGAGCATTCCCTTTCAATGGGAATTTGGGGTACGTTAGTAGGAGCTTGTAACGGAGATCTATGAAAACGCTGCTTCTACTAATATTTGTCACTACCTTAAGTACTATAACCACACTGGCTGCCGGGCCTTCGATTGCCTCGCCCGGCGTCTATAATTCAGCCAGCTACGCCTTGTCGGGCTTTCCCAACGGCGGTATCGCGCAGGGATCGATTTTCGTCGTCTTCGGTTCCGGCCTCGGGCCGTCCACCATCGCCTACAACAGCAGTCTGCCCTACCAGACAACGTTAAGTGGAACGTCGGTCAACGTCACGGTCAGCGGCACGACCGTAGCCTGCCTCATGTTCTACACGTCCGCGGGACAGATCGCCGCGATCCTGCCTTCGACCACACCCGCCGGGACGGGCACCATTACCGTCACGTACAATGGCGCCACCAGCCCCACCGCACCGATCACAGTCGTGAAGAACGCCTTGGGTCTGTTCGCCCGCAATCAGCAAGGCTCCGGTCCCGCGGTAATCCAGGACCCGAAAAATAACTACAACTCGCTCACCAACGCGTTCCAGCCCGGCGAGACGGTGACCTTCTGGGGTACCGGCCTGGGTCCCATTAGCGGCAGCGATGCCACCACCCCGCCCAGCGGCAACCTGCCCGGTACAACCGTCACCGCCAACATCGGTGGACAGAGCGCCGTAGTCCAATACGCCGGCCGTTCCGGTTATGCCGGCGAGGATCAGATCAACATAACCGTCCCCAGCGGCGTATCCGGCTGCTATGTCCCGGTCTATGTCTCGGTCAATGGTGTGGCGAGCAACTTCGTTTCGATGTCCATCACCAGCAGTGGTGCGGTTTGTTCTGACGCCACCCTGTACACCTCGATCGATCTGCAGAATATCGCTAATGGCGGGTCTCTGCGGACCGGGAACCTGATTCTCACCGAATTTGGGCTCTCCATCACCATTCCCGGTCTTCCTATCTCCATTCCTCCGGAAGAGAGCGAAACCGGGTCCGGAAGCTTCCTCAAATATGATGCGAACACATTCCTGAGTTCGCTCGGCGGCTTGAGCACACTCGCGACCTCGGTCGGCTCCTGCTCGGTTTTCCAATTCTCGGGCTCACAGTACGTCGATCCTGTGCAACCGGCGGTACTGGATGCCGGGGCGCAGATCAACGTGACGGGTCCCAACGGGACCAAGACGATGCCCAAGACCTCAGGTGGCAATTACCAGGGCACATTTGCGAGTCCGTCCCTTAATCCGCTGGCGCCCCCGCCGACCAAATTTCTCACTCCTGGAACTTATACGCTCGACAACGGCACGGGAGGGGCGGATATCGGACCATTCAAGACTACTATCTCCGTTCCGACCGCGGTCACCTGGTCTAACAAGGCGTCCGTGAACACTGTCCCGCGCACTCAGCCTCTGACGATCACATGGACGGGCGGTACCGGCAGTGCGCTGGTCTACGTCATTGGGGAAAGTCCGTTGGCGGTCGACGCCAGTGGCACTTTCCAGGGTGCGGGCGAATTTGTTTGCGTGGCCCAGGGGTCGGCCGGCAGCCTGACGGTTCCAGCCGCCATTCTGTCCGCGCTACCGCCGAGTGCCAACATCTCGGAGAGCGGCATCACCGTTGGTGGAGGCCTGATTATCGTCAACGAGACGAACACCACCAGTTCTACTGTGGCCGGTCTCGATGTCTTTCTGGCTGGCGCCTCCAGCGGCGACGGCAAAATCGGCGTCACCTTCCAGTAACCGGACGTCCGCCCCTTCCGGCTGCGCAGCAGCCCCAAGCTAACACTCATCCCAAATGAGCCGTGACCGTGAGGGAGCGGTTGGCGCGCAAACTCGCAGCGACGCAGTGTTGAGATGGGCATCCACTTGACGCGATTGGCCGGTTATGCCGAGCTCGGCATAACCGGCCAATCCGAGCCTATTTTTCGCTTTTCGGCCACTTGACACTGCGTGGTCGCCGGTGATCTCTTACCCGAGTATGCTGCGACCCCACACCCAAAGAACAAGACCATCTGGCCCAAGCTTTGACTTGGTCGGCCGGGAGTTCTCTGCGTCTTCCTCTGCGGCTCAGCGCCTCGGCGGTCATCTTGCGACGCCAGGCCCCGCCAGCCCACCTTCCGGAGGCCGCTGAACCTCATCGCAGAGGCGCCGAGCCGCGGAGGAAGACGCAGAGTACGATGGGGCTCCGGATTGGCCACCCATCGAATGGCCGCGATCGGTGTGAGAAAAGACTGAAAAGAAATGGTTGTCCTGGTATTCTGTCATCTCCAAACATTAGCCGCTTAACAATCCTACGAAAAATAGCCCGCCGCAAACCCTGCAAAGTCCTGACCTTCTTCTATTCGTGTTCATTCGTGTTCATTCGTAGCCCAATGTTCCGCAAACCCTGCAAAGTCAATAGCTTGAGTTTCTGACCTTACTTCTATTCGTGTTCATTCGTGTTCATTCGTGGCCCAATGTTCCTACGAAAAATAGCCCGCCGCAAACCCTGCAAAGTCAATAGCTTGAGTTTCTGACCTTCTTCTATTCGTGTTCATTCGTGTTCATTCGTGGCCCAATGTTTTCTTCCGCGCTGGTGGCCGCCGAGCATCGGCGCCGTGGCGGATGACGCGCCTTTCATAATCATATCTCCCAGCCCATCAATAACTTACAAAATCCCCACCACAAAACTCCCACCCTCGTCTGCCACCTTGAAAACAGGAAGGCGACCCACGTCTTCTCGTAACACAGACTTCAGTCTGTGCTTTCCCATGAGGCTTATCATGAACGAATCAGAGAATAAATCCACTGGACCGCGTACCGAAGAAGGCAAACAGCACTCCTCCCAAAACGCCCTCAAACACGGCCTCTTTTCCACCAAAACCTTCCTGCTCCCCGGAGAATCCCAGGAAGAATTCGACCGGGTTCTCTATCGCTACACCCGCGAGCACCAGCCCAAAACCGCCACCGAAGAGGACCTCGTCGGACACCTCGCCCAAACCGAGTGGCGTCGCAGGCGTATTCCAGCTCTCGAAGCCGACTCCATCGAAAGATCTCTCGAATCCGGCGACGCCGAGCGCAAATTCATGCACACCTACAGCATCTATGACCAGCGCTTCCTGCGCATTCTCCAAGCCACCCTCAAAACCCTGGGCGAGCTCCAGGCGAAGCGCAAGAAAGAGATTGCCGTCCACTTCCGTATCGCCGTCGTCCTTTATATGCACAACAAAACCCACGACATCCCCTGGAACCCCGCCGACGACGGGTTTGTTTTTTCGCCCCAGTTGCTACACCGGCAACTTGACGTCGCGGACAGACTGCAAGCGGCCAGCCGCGGCGGTAGCCACTTCGCCACTGACGACGAAATCGACGCGTTCATCGCCAAAGACATCATGTAATCGAGCTTTTGACCTCGCGATATCGCGGCCTTACAAAAAAAGAAGCGACGCCTGCGTTCAGAATCTCTACAGGAGAGGAAATGGCTGTTACTTGAGAATTTCCCCCGCCCGGACCCACCAGATATTCATGCAGACGTGTGTCGTGTCGACGGAAGACGAGCTTCACTGGTTGGCCTTGCGTATGGTCCCTGGCTTGGGAACCCGGAAGGCCGGGTTGCTCATCGAACGCTTTCGCAGCCCCCAACGCATTTTTCGCGCCTCCATAAGCGAACTGGAGGATGCCGGGTTGCTCGGCGGTGTTGCCCGCACCATCGCCAGCGGTTGCTCCTTTGAAGATGCCGCTGCGCAGCAACAGAAGTTGCGCCAGACCGGAACCACGCTGGTGAGTCTCGGAGACGCCACCTATCCACACCCTCTCCGCGATATCTTCGACCCGCCCGTGACGCTGTTTGCCCGCGGAGACATCGCACTGCTGCAGGATCTGATGATCGGCGTCGTGGGTACCCGGCGTCCAACTACTTATGGCATTGCTGTTGCGGAAAGGCTCTCGGCCGACCTCGCCCAGGCGGGACTGACCATCGTAAGCGGCATGGCGCGCGGTATCGACACGGCGGCGCATCGTGGCGCGCTTAGCGTCAACGGCCGGACCATCGCCGTTCTGGGCTGCGGCGCCGACATCGTCTATCCGTCGGAGAACCGTCGACTGGCCGCCGAGATCGTGGCGAAGGGGCTGATTGTCTCCGAGTTTCCCATGGGAGCGGTCGCGTTTCCCCAGAATTTTCCCATTCGCAATCGCATCATCAGCGGCATGAGCTCAGGTCTGCTGGTCGTTGAAGGAGCCCAGTACAGCGGTTCGGCCATCACTGCTAAACTGGCTCTCGATCAGGGAAGGGAAGTCTTTGCGGTTCCCGGAAATATAACTTCGAAGATGAGCTGGGGGCCCAATCTGCTGATTAAACAAGGCGCCAAACTGGTCCAGGATTGGAACGATGTGGTCGTCGATCTGCCGCCGGAGACTCGCCGTCGGCTCATTGACGAGGGACGTAACCGTCTTTTGAATCAAGGCTTTATGCGCGGCCATGATGGGGGCCCTGAAACTTCTGCGCCATCTGGGACATCTATACCGGCTGCAGGCCAGAGTGGGAATCCCCCGGCGGAACAAAGTGGTAAACTGGCTCGTCGGATAATGGAGAAGCTGAGCGTGGATGCACCCGTCCACCTCGACGCTCTGGTAGAGTCATTGGAGGATTGCTCTCCATCTGAGCTGATCGCTGCGCTTTTCGAGCTTGAGATTTCAGGTCTGGCGAAACAGCTACCCGGAAAGAATTTTGTTAAAGTGTGGTAACTCGATTTATCTCTGCCGGTGACGGTGTGAGTGTGGAGCAAGCGTAGGCAGAGACGATGATAAATGGAATGCGGAATAGAAATAGAAGTTGGCTATGGCAAAAGCTCTCGTAATTGTGGAATCGCCGGCTAAGGCGAAGACCATCAATAAGTATCTTGGCAACCAGTACGTGGTGAAGGCCTCGCTCGGCCATATTAAGGATCTTCCCAAGAAAGATCTGGCCGTCGATGTCGAGAACGGCTTCACCCCTAGGTACGAGGTAATCGAAGGCAAGAAAAAACTGATCACGGAGCTGAAGCACGCGGCTAAGGGCGTTGATTCCATCTACCTCGCGGCTGACCCCGATCGGGAAGGCGAAGCCATCTGTTATCACCTGCAGGAAGAACTGGAGACCAAGAAAGGTGGTGTCAAGTTCTACCGCGTGATGTTCAACGAGATCACCAAAAACTCCATTCAGAAGGCGTTTGAGAAGCCTCTGCATGTGAATATCAACCTGGTGGAAGCGCAGCAGGCGCGGCGTGTTCTCGACCGGCTGGTGGGTTATAAGATTTCGCCGCTCCTGTGGGACAAAGTTCGACGCGGGCTCTCCGCGGGGCGTGTTCAGACCGTAGCATTGCGCTTGGTCGTGGAGCGCGAGCGCGAAATCCGCGCGTTCCAGAAACAGGAATATTGGACTCTCGACGTCAATCTCGGTGCTAAGAAGCCGCCGCTGTTCTCCGCGCGGCTGAATAAGTTCGAAGGTGGCCGGATTATTCCCCCGCCCCTACCGGTTGCTGACGGCGAACCCGAAGGCCGCAAGTTGCCTCAGCCGGAGATCCGCGCGCAGGAAGTTGCCGATGCCGTGGTTGCCGATCTGGATGGCACGGATTACACCGTCAAATCGGTTGGCACGCGCGAGAAGCGCCGGAATCCGGTCGCCCCCTTCATCACTTCGACGCTGCAGCAGGAAGCCGCCCGCAAATTACGCTTCAGCGTGAAGCGGACCATGGGCCTCGCGCAGCGCTTGTACGAGGGCATCGAACTGGGAGAAGAAGGTCTCACCGGTTTGATCACCTATATGCGTACCGATTCGACTCGCGTTTCCGACGACGCGTTGACCGAAGCGCGCGCATACATCAGCGGAAAATTCGGACCCGAGTATCTGCCTCCCGCTCCAGCCATCTACAAGACTAAAAAGGATGCACAGGACGCGCACGAAGCCATTCGTCCAACGTCGGCCATGCGGGCGCCCGATGAGATCGCTCCCTTGCTGCAGGAAGATGAGCTGAAACTGTACCGGCTGATCTGGATGCGCTTTGTGGCGTCGCAGATGAATCCGGCCGTCTTCGATCAGACCACCATCGACGTGTCGGCGAGCGGCCAATCGGGCAACGAGTATCTCTTCCGTGCCACCGGTTCCGTACCCAAATTCGAGGGCTTCCTGAAAGTCTACGAAGAAGGCAAGGACGTGAAGGATGAGGAAGACGAGGAACTGAAGCACAAGCTCCCGTTGGTGACCGAAGGCGAGAAACTGAAGTTTCGCAGCCTCGATCCCGAGCAGCACTTCACCGAGCCTCCGGCTCGTTACAACGAAGCTACGCTGGTCAAGAAACTGGAATCGGATGGCGTCGGCCGCCCGTCCACTTATGCGTCGATTTTGTCGACCATTCAGGAACGCGAGTACGTCAAGAAGGAGGGCGGCAGATTTACCCCGACCGAATTGGGCATGGTCGTGACCGACCTGCTCCTCGAGAGCTTCAACGACATCTTCGACGTCCGCTATACCGCCCGGATGGAAGAGGAACTGGACGAAATCGAGGACGGCAAGCTCGACTGGCGTACCGCCATGGGCGAATTCTACGATCGCCTGACCGGAGATATCCAGCACGCCGAAGAGCACATGACCGATATCAAGCGGATGGAGAAACCCACCGACTTGATTTGCGAGAAGTGCGGCAAGCCGCTGGTGATCAAGTGGGGCAAGCACGGCAGCTTCATCGCCTGCACCGGGTATCCGGATTGCACCTACACGCGCGAGTTGACCGTGGATTTGCCGGATGTCGATAAGGCGGACCTGAGCGAACAGGGCGAGGAGGAGTATTGCGAGAATTGCGGTCGTCCCATGGTTCTCAAGAAGGGGAGGTTTGGCACGTTTCTCGCGTGTACCGGATATCCCGATTGCAAGACCACCAAACAGATCGGCGCCGCGCAAAAGAAAGCGGATGTTCCGCTGGACGAGAAGTGCCCGCAATGCGATAGCAACTTAGTGCAGAAGTATGGGCGCTTCGGCGAGTTCACCGCCTGCAGTAACTATCCCAAATGTAAGTACGTGAAGCAGAAGACCATTGGCATGAAGTGTCCGGAATGCTCCGACGGTGAGATCATCGAGCGCCGTTCCAAGAAAGGCAAGACCTTCTTCGGCTGCAATCGCTATCCGGACTGCGAATTCGTAGCCTGGAATCGGCCGGTGTCCGAGAAGTGCCCCGATTGCGGCGGCGCTTACCTGGTCGAAAAGTTTCCCAAGGCGGGACCCATTTTGCAGTGTCCGAATATGGAATGCAAATACAAGCGCGAAGTTGAGCCGGCCGCAGTCGCGTCGTAGTGCAGAACCCCTGAAAGCTCGGACCGTAGTGCAGTTCTGTTGGGCGGACGCCTCGTCCGCGAGCGACCCCCCGGTCGCTCTACTTTCCCGTTAACTCGGACGTGCAAAGCGGGCAGCGCACGGCTTTGATTGGGATCGCGCTGGCGCAGAACGGGCACTCCTTGGTGGTTGGAGCAACTTCCACGACCGGCGCGGGCTTCTTCATCTTGTTGGCCCATTGCACCACCAGAAACACAAAGAACGCGACGATCAGAAAGTTGACCACGGTGTTCAGAAAGGTTCCGTACGCGATTACCGGCGCAGCCGCCTTTTTAGCGTCGGCCAGGGTAGCATAGGTCTTCCCGTCCAACGGGAAGAACAGTTCCTTAAAGTCGACCTTGCCGAGAATCAGCCCGATCGGGGGCATGATTACGTCATTCACCGCCGACGCGACGATCGCACCGAAGGCGCCTCCGATGATTACGGCTACGGCTAAGTCAAGTACGTTGCCTTTGGCAATAAACGCTTTGAACTCTTTTAGCATAAGATGGCTTATATCTTAGAACATTCGCTGTACGAGCGCTATTTGGAGAACCTGAAATCATGTTCTAAACTTGGCAGAGCGGTTGCTTAGAGTACACATTATGGACTGGACTCCCGGCGGCACCAGCGACGACATAGAAGATCGTCGTGACGAAAGCGGCGGTGATGGGGATGGAGGAGGAGGAGGCTTTGGCCTGGGCGGCGGCTTCGGTGGCATCCACCTGGGTATCGGAGGCACGCTGCTGCTTCTGGTGCTGAGCTTTTTCTTCCATACCGATCTCTTCCAGTTCTTCTCCGGCGCTCCAGTTGCTTCGGTCTCGCCATCCCAGCCCGACCGCGCGCGGGATGCGCGCGAGCAACCCGAGGTCGAGTTTGTGTCGTTTGTGCTCGACGATGTGCAGAAGAATTGGGATCGGGTGCTATCCGCCCAGACCGGCGTCCCCTACCGCCATGCCCGGCTGGTTCTCTTCCGCGACGCCTATCCGTCCGGCTGCGGCACTGCTGACACCAACACCGGGCCTTTCTATTGCCCCGAAGATCAGAAGGTCTATCTGGATCTCGGCTTCTTCGACGAGTTGGCCTCGCGCTTCGGAGCGCCCGGGCAGTTCGCACAGGCCTACGTGATCGCGCATGAGATCGGCCACCATGTGCAGAAGTTGCTGGGGATCGAGTCCAGGATCCGCCGTCTGCAGGAGGCCAATCCACGGGAGGTGAACCCGTTGTCGGTCCAATTGGAGCTTCAAGCCGACTGTCTGGCGGGCGTCTGGGGTAATTCGACGGAGCAGCGCAATATCGTCGACCAGGCGGATATCGAGCAGGGGTTGGCAGCGGCCGCGGCCGTAGGGGACGACCGTCTGCAAAGAGCCGCCCAGGGCTATGTCAGTCCTGAGAATTTTACGCACGGAACCTCGGCGCAACGGGTCGCCGCTTTTAGGAAAGGTTTGGACACCGGGCAGGTCTCTGCTTGCGGTGTGACCATGTAGTTTCAGGAGCGGGGCCGGCCCTACTTCTGTGTGTCATACGTTATAATTCGAGCAAGTCCTCACGAAAGGTTGTACCATGCGCATGAAATCCGCGCTCCTCGTCGTTGCTGCCTTATTCTCTGTCGCGCAGGCTCAAACGCTGCCGCCAGGTGTGCAGAAGAAGGCCTCGATGGGAGGCATCACGGAATACGACTTTCCAAACGGGTTGCGCGTGCTCTTGTTCCCGGACGCGTCGAATCCCAAGGTTACCGTCAACATGACTTACCTCGTCGGCTCCCGCCATGAAGGCTATGGCGAATCCGGCATGGCGCATCTGCTGGAGCACATGAATTTTATCCTCTCGACTAACGGACGCGATATCAAGAAGGAGCTCACCAGCCACGGCGCATCGTGGAATGGCAGCACCAGCGACGATCGCACCAATTATTATGAGACCTTCACCGCGACCGACGATAATCTTCGCTGGGCTCTTGGCCTGGAAGCCGATCGGATGATCAGGATGCGCATGGAGAAATCCCTGCTCGACACCGAGATGACCGTCGTGCGCAACGAATTCGAGCGGGGAGAAAACAGCCCGCAGCGCGTCTTGAGCGAGCGCGTTGCTGCCACCGCTTATCTCTGGCACAACTACGGCAAATCGACTATCGGCTCGCGGGAAGATATTGAGCGGGTGCCGATCGACCGCCTCGCCGCCTTTTACCGCAAGTATTACCAGCCCGACAATGCCGTCCTCGTGATCGCTGGTCGGATCGATGAGGCCAGGACGCTGAGACTTGTCGCCGACACCTGCGGCGCGATTCCTCGTCCGGCGCGCAAGCTGGATCAGGATTACACCGTCGAGCCGGTCCAGGACGGTGAGCGCTACGTGGAACTCCGTCGCGTGGGCGATGGCCAGGAGATCATGATGGCGTATCACACGCCCGCCGCGGCGCATCCCGATTCGGCTGCTCTGGACGTTCTGGCGGGGATTTTGAGCGGCGGAGGAGGCCGCGGAGGGTTTGGCGGCGGAGTCGGCACAGGCCGTCTGTATAAGGCTCTGGTGGATAACAAGAAAGCCATCTCCGCGCGCGCCTCGGCTGATCAGCAGCATGATCCCGGACTCTTTATGGCCGCTGCGGGCCTGAACAACGAGCAGTCTCTTGAGGAAGCCCGCAAGATCATGATCCAAACTGTGGAGGGACTCACCCAGGAACCTCCCACGAACGAGGAAGTGGATCGCGTCAAGCAGCGTCTGCTGCGCGCGGCCGAGAACCGCATGACCGATTCGCAGGCACTCGGCTTGAGCCTGAGCGAATGGTCCGCCATGGGCGACTGGCGTCTCATGTTCCTCAATCGCGACCGCATTGCCAAGGTCACTCCGGACGACGTCGTGCGCGTCGCCAGGGCCTATCTGAAGGAATCCAATCGCACGGTAGGTGAGTTCATTCCGACCGCGCAGCCTGATCGCGCAACTATTCCCGCGACGGCCGATTTTGAATCGCTGTTCCGCGACTACAAGAGCACCGTTACGGTGTCGCAAGGTGAATCGTTTGACCCCACGCCGGCCAATATCGAAAGCCGGATCACGCGCTCGCGCCTCCCCAACGGGATGAGAGTGGCGATGCTTTCGCGCAAGACTCGCGGAGGCACAGTTGAAGTGGTTGTCGAGCTGCATTTCGGAGACGCGCAGTCGCTTGCCGGTGAGACTGCAGTCGCGCAGATTGCCGGCGCTTTGCTCATGCGCGGCACGAAGAATAAATCGCGGCAGCAACTCCAGGACGATATGGACCGGCTCAACGCCCGCATTATGGTTTCGGGAGGTGGTGGAGACGCCGGCGGCGGACGTCGCGGCGGACGCGGAGGCCCCGTCGCGGCAGGTTCAGTTTCGAGCGCCAGTGCCACTATCCAGACGACTGCCGGAAATCTGCCGGACGCCGTCCGTCTGGCGGTCGAGATATTGCGTGAACCGGCCTTCAACGAATCCGACTTCGAACAGGTCAAACAGCAACGTATCGCAGCTGTCGAAGCCAATCTCAAGGAACCCGCCGCGCTGGCCACCGAGGCTCTGCAAGCCCATATCAGTCCGTACCCGCGCGGGGACGTGCGTCACGTGGCCACCATGGAAGAGCAGATTGCGGATCTCAAGGCGGTCACGCTCGACAGTGTGCGCAAGTTCCATAGCGAATTCTATGGTGCCTCGCATGGCGAACTGGTGGCGCTCGGTGAGTTCGATCCGGCTCTGCTCGGGAAAACCGTGTCGGAGTCGCTGGGCAAGTGGAGCAGCCCTGCGCCCTACAGTCGTATCGTTTCCACCTACCAGCGGATCGCGCCGGTCAACCGGAAGATCGACACTCCGGACAAGACTAACTCGACTTTCGAAGCCGCAATTCGGATTAGGATGTCCGAAAAAGATGCCGACTATCCGGCCATGATTCTGGCCAATCACATGTTCGGCGGTTCGCTCGGGTCGCGCATGCCGAACCGCATCCGCAACCTCGAAGGGCTGAGTTACAGCGTCTCTTCCCGCTTCACCGCCCCGGTCGAGGGCGATGCCGCAGTGTTCTCCGCGTCCGCCATCAGCGCCCCGCAGAATACCGCGAAGGTCGAGTCGAGTTTCGTCGACGAACTTCGGAAAACGTTGAAGGACGGTTTCACCGCGGAGGAGGTTGCGACCGCCAAGAAGGCTTATCGCGATGAACGAATCGTGTCGCGATCGCAGGAGTCTGCATTGGCGCGCACCATTCTGGCGCACGAAGAGTACGACCGCACTATGAAGTGGGACGAAGAACTCGATGCGAAAATCGAAGCGCTGACTCCAGACCAGATCAACGCCGCCTTCCGCCGGAACATCGATCCGGACGCCCTTTCCATAGTGAAGGCCGGCGACTTCAAGTAGCCGTGGGGCAGACCATCGTTTTTTGTGGTCTGCCAGGATGGGCGTGCACCGCAGTCCGTACGACAGACGATCGTTTTTTGTCGTCTGTCGGCCGCCGATAGCCGGCGACTTGCTGGTGTTTCTTTGCCTATGGCTACGGAATCGTAGTGGCGCACTCCTGCCAGTGGTCAACCAGGTAGCGCACTACCTTATCGCCGACCACCTGTGCGGCCTCCAGGGCCGGCATGTAGGCTGAGTAACTGCCAGTGACCAGATCCTTTAGATCGTCAATTGCCGATACCCCCGGTGGCTGGCGATCGAAGTTGCTCACGGTGCGCAGCACCATTACCCGGCGCCGGTCCACCTTGCTGGCATTGTTGAGTAGCGTTAGAGCTTGCAGCGTCCCGGTGTCTTCCATCCCGGAAATCATATAGTTGCCCTGTCCACCGGTGTAGTAACGGACCCACGCGTTGGCCCACTCGTTGAATTTTTCGCCATGCCAAAACGTGCTCGCCGACATCGTATCACCGCGAGCCACGAACGGAGGCTTCATCGCGTTGGAGAAACCCGTGTAGCGCGCCCGCGCCGTCCGCATTTTTTCCGAGTCGGTCAGAGTTATCCAATGCGTCAAGCCGAATGCCCACGCCACCAGATCCGGATTCAGCGTGTAGATCTCGCCTTCCAGTTCCGATTTGACCGGCAGTTCATATGGTTTCGATTTCCGCAGGGGCACATACCCGGTCGGCCAATCGTCGGGAATCTCGCGGGCATCGATTTCGTAGGCCAGGTCGCCGTCGATCACTCGATCTGCCCAGACTGCGGAGCCCAGAGATACGTCCGCTGGATCGCCGCCGCCAATGCCCGCCACCAGCCAGTAGGCTTTGGTGAGATCGAACCGCGGATCGAGCCCGAGCGCCATTACCGAGGCTGCCGCTTTCGCAGTTCCGACGCCGGTGAGCATGCCGAGTACGCCGTCTTTGTTCATGCGGACATGATGATACGCCGCAGGCATCGGGATCACCTGGTCCAGATGCTCACGTTCCACCCAAAGCTGATACTCTCCCGGAACGTCCCCGGTATCCTCGCCGCGTTCGAACATCGCGACCACCACCACTTTGATCGGAATTGGTTTGATCGGAATTGGCTTGGGCGCGGCGAAAACGGTCGCGCACAGAAGGCCCGGCAACAGGATGGTCTTCTTCATGGCAGTCCCACTATTATGACGCTGGCGCGATTTCTTCGTGGGTGTTGCGTCGCGCGCGAATGCGGCTCACAATAAGGATATGGCGCGCGGCTGGGAGAGTAAGTCAGTCGAGTCGCAGATGGAGGCGGTCGAAACCAAACGATCCGCCTCGCAGCCTGTTGCACGTACGGTAGAGCAGGTGCGCGTGGACCGGGAGCGAGAGAGTCTGCAGATGTCCCGCAAGAGGGTATTGCATGACATCGAAACCGCGACGCACGCACGATACCGGAGCCAACTGGAAGCTGCACTGCGCTATTTAGATAGCCGGTTGAAGGAATTGGACCGCGAGTGATATTACGCGCCTGGCTGGCAGTCGCCACACTCACGCAATGCGCGTCGGGCCAGTACAATGTTCTGACATTCCACGGCGATCCGCAACGCACCGGATGGATCTCGAAAGAAACCGTGCTGACTCCGGCGAACGTTGCGGGCGGGGCCTTCGGACCCCTCTGGAATTCTCCTCAACTCGATTCCGTGACGATTGACGGCGTTACTTATCCGCCGCATCTCTACGCGTCTCCGCTGTATGTCGACGCCGTCACGATTCGTGGGCGACGGCGTCAGGTGGTGTATGCCGCGTCCAACAACGGGTTCGTATATGCGGTTAGTGCGTCACCGCCTGCTGCGGAGATTCTGTGGCGACGGCAATTGACGACCCCGATCCCCACACTTGACCCCAATCTCCCGATCGGCATTCTGGGGACCCCCACCATCGATCTGAACGCTACCCCGCCGCGCCTGTACGTCGCTTCGGCCGATGTAGTCGCAGGGTGGGAAGTTTTTGCCATTGATATTACGAATGGGTCGATCCTGCCCGGCTGGCCGCTGGCAATCAACACAGCGACTCTTGCGCCCATCAATCAGAACGGTCCGGCCACGTTTCAGGCGACCACCGAAATGAGCCAGCGCGGCGGGTTGAATCTGAGTCCCGACGGGCGGTTACTCTATGTGCCCTTTGGCGGCTACAACGATCGGGCCGCGGGATGGATGATCGCAGTAGATACGGCTACGCCGGCTCTGGCCAGCGCGTTCTCGGCCGCGCCATCTACGGAGCTCCAGGCCAACGGCGGAATGTGGGCATCCGGTGGACCGGCAGTGGATTCGCTCGGCAACGTGTACTCCACTACCGGCAACACCACGACCGGGATCACCAATGCTCCGGGATACTGGAGCCAGTCAGTGCTGGTTTGGGGACCCGGAGCACCGTTGAGTCTTATCGGAACCTACACGCCTTGGAATTACTGCCAGATGGATCAGGACGACGCCGATCTGTCGGGCGGCGCGGTGGTAGTCCTCCCCGACCTTGGAGCGACCAATACCAGCACTCCGCATCTGATCACGTTCGGAGGCAAGCAGGGTAACCAATACCTGGTGGATCCGGATCACCTGCCGGGCAGTTTGATTTCGCATCCGCCATGCAGCACCGATCCCTCGACTGAGGTTTCGCTCCTTGCTCCAGGGCCGCAGCCGCAGTTCGGACAGCCTGGTCCATTAAATGTCTTTGGTCCGTACTCCGAGTTGTACGCGTCGGTCGATTACGCGAAGGGCCGATCTACTGGCGCGTTCTTCCGCACTGGGGATGGCAGCAATTTTCTTTTCGTGACCGGGTCGAGCAAGGCGGCCGTGGCTTCCGTAGATACGGTCCCGCCCTGCATCGTGAAGCTGCGCATCGTTACGACGCCGGGAGCCCCGGCCTATGTTGCCGTGGAAGCTGCGGAGAATACCCTGGGATTCCTGTCGCCGGGTTCGCCTTGGGTAACCAGCCATGGCGCGGATGACGCGATCGTTTGGGTGCTGGTAGCCAACGTGCCGCGGGGCGCCTCCCTGGCGGACCCGAATGCCGCACATCCGATTCTCTATGCGCTTGATCCGGTGACGCTCAAGGCGCTATGGACCAGCACGCCCGGGATGCTGAACGTCGGTGGAAAGTACAACACTCCCGCGTTCGGCAACGGACGGGTTTTTGTGGGGACGGACCGGGTTCAAGCATTTGGTTTGCAGAACCCGGTGCCAGTGCAACGGCGATAGTACAGGCAACCTGGCTGCGCCACGGAGCCGACAATTACTTAATTTTCCACGAGCCGTCCGCTGCCTTTTCCCGGTGAGCCATGTGGCAGCCGCCACAGGTCGCCGAGGTCGTTTTCAAGGTTGCCGAGGCCTCCTCGAATTTTCCCGCCGATGCCTCTGCGGCGACTTTACCATACCCGTCGCGCGCATCGGCCGCGAGTTTCGCGGCATCGTCTACACTCTTCTTTTGCCAAAAGCTATGCACCTGTTCAAAAACTTCCTGCAATTTTTTGGCGTCGGCTGACGCCGCCTCTCCATTCTTGGCTTCGAGATTCTTGCGCAAACTTCCGGATGTGCCCCCAACAGACTTCATCCACTTCTGATATTCGGCGTCATCTTGTGCGAGGACCGTGCCGGCCAACGCCGTTAAACATGCAGTCAACAGCAAAATTCGTTTCATGAACTGCTCCTTTGTCGTAGTGTACTCTTCCGCGGGCAACTTTTCCTGGCGCCTGCTCCCTGGATCTACACGCTCAATTTCGTAAAAAGCGGGCACAATATGGGACCTCATTTCCTCGACTTTGCCTTGCGGCAAATTGTCGCCCCCTGGAATGAGCGAGCCGGTTACACAAATGATTTCAAATCGACGGAGAGATCGCCGGCCTGCTCGGGAGTAAGCGACGTGCCGGTTGCCAGGAGCTTGCGGCCGGCCATGTGGTCCGCGGGCCGATTGATGGAATCGATAGCCACGAGTTGATTCTGCTTGAAATAGAGGACGGAGAATTTATGGCTTTCAGGGACGCCGCGCGTGACGGCAAGATCGCAACCCTGCGACAGCCCAACCATCTGCAGCTTGATGTTAAATTGGTCGGTCCAGAACCAGGGCACGGCATCGTAATGCCGAGGCTGCCCGGTGATGCTCGCCGCCACGCAACGGGCTTGGTCGACCGTGTTTTGTACGGATTCGATCCGCGCCACGCCTCCAGCAAATCGATTGGGATGCAACGCGCAATCGCCGATAGCATAGATGTCTTCGGCCGCTGTCCGCAAGTGCTGGTCGACGACGATACCATCAGTGACGGTAAGTCCTGCGGACTCGGCTAATTCCGTATTCGGCAGCACTCCGATGCCTACGACTACGAGATCCGCTGGGTGAATGGTCCCGTCGCTCAAAACAACTTCGGACACTCTGTTCGCGCGGCCCAACATCTCGCTTGTCGTCACCCCAAACGCGAATCTGACGCCCTGACTCACGTGAAGCTCACGGTAAAACTCCGAGATGACCGGCGCAACCACGCGCGACATCAGCCGTACCCTTGCCTCAGCAACCACGACCCGCTTTCCGAGCGAGCTCGCGACTGCGGCCAGCTCGAGACCAATGAATCCTCCCCCGATGATGACGATGTTCTGCGCGTCCTCCAGCCGCCGACGAATGTCGATGGCTTCTTCCCGCGTCCGCAGGTAACAGACCCCGTCCAACCGGGCGCCTTGGGCAGGGAGCAACCGGTTACGTGCTCCGGTAGCGAGCACGAGTTGCTCGTAAGGGACCTCGCTCCCTGACACAAGATAGACGCGGTGATTCGGCGGATCGATTTGGGTAATCCGCTCGCCCGACAGGAGGTCGATTCGATTGTCCCGGTAGAATGCCTCGGGCCGAAGGTGCGTGGCGTCGACGTCCTGCTTCCCTGCCATGTACCCCTTGGAGAGTGGAGGCTTCTGATAGGGCAGGCCGGGCTCGTCGCCAATCAGCGTGATACTGCCTTCGTAGCCTTCGGTCCGCAATGAAGCCGCAACCTGGAAGCCGCCCTGTCCGGCTCCGGCGATCACTACGGACATGTTTACTGCTGTGCCTCTGGTGTGGTGACGATCAGTCCGTCAAGCGATTCGGTCACGGGAATCTGACATCCCAGACGACTGTTGGGTTGGCGTTTCGCAAAAGTATTGTTCAACATTTCCTCTTCATCTTCCGCGATGGGTTGAAGACGATCGAGCCAGCTTGGGTCTACGTACACGTGACAGGTGGCACACATGCACGCGCCGCCGCACTCCGCGACGATGCCGTCGACTCCGTTGTTCACCGCGCCCTCCATGACAGAAGAGCCAATCGGAACCGCGACCTCACGCTTGTTGCCGGACGACGAAATGTAGGTGACGGTTGCTGTAGGTTTGGGGGTTCGTTTGAAAAGACTCATCTCGAATTCGACAGGGTAACACAGCGCGCATTCACCGCAAACTTGAGTCCGTTTCCGTGGGGCGGACCATGGTTGTTTGTGGTCTGCCCGCCTGCGCAGCAGACGATTCTTCGGCCGGCAGAGCTTTGCAGCATAGGCGCGCTGTGTCACTTTCCTATGCAAAAGGTGGAGAAGATGCGGTTAAGAATATCATCTGCCGTCGTGGCACCTGTGATGCCATCGAGCGTGCGAAGGGCTTCGTACAAGTCGAGCAGAAGCATTTCGTGAGGGATGCCGGTGGACGCCGCGGTGCGTGCCTGGTCGAGCGCTTCCTGGCATTCTCGCAGGAGCCGCTCCTGGCGCAGGCTGGTGATCAGGCCTGACTCCGCCGCGTTGTCCGGGGCCGGGATGATGGCTCGCCTGAGATCGGGAATGCCCTGGCGGGTCTGAGCGGAAACGACGATCGTTCCCTCCGCGCTGCGACAACGTGGAAGATCGGCTTTGTTGCCTGCGACCAGATAGCGTCCTTGCCGTCTCGCGTGCTCGATCAGTTCGACGTCTCGCGGGGACTCGGGCCGTGAAAGATCGACAACTACCAACGTCACATCGGCGTCTGCCATAGCCTGGTAGCTGCGCTCGATTCCGAGCTTTTCGACGAGCCCTTCGCCTTCCCGGATACCGGCCGTATCGACCAACCGGACCGGGATGCCTTCGATAGCAGCGACTTCGGACACCAGATCGCGAGTAGTGCCAGGGATGTCGGTCACGATGGCGCGTTCCTGCTCAAGGAGCGCGTTGAACAGGCTGCTCTTTCCCGTATTGGGTTGGCCGACAATGGCAAGGGTTAACCCCGCGGAAACCAGCGATCCGAATTCGTAGCTGCGAACCATGCGGTTTACGGCGTCCCCGACGGGTGACAGACGGCGGAGAATTTCTTCGGGGGGAGCGACGCTGATGTCATCCTCGGCGAAGTCGATGCCGGCTTCGAGAAGAGCGATCAACTCTACCAGTTGGGCTTTGACCGGCGACAGCCGGCGGGAGATGGAGCCTTCAAGTTGCTGGACGGCGACGCGGGCCTGATAGAGGGTCGTGGCCTCAATGAGGCTGCGTACGGCTTCGGCTTGCGGCAGGTCAATGCGGCCGTTGAGGAGCGCGCGTAGGGTGAACTCGCCCGGTTCGGCCAGGCGCGCGCCGGCCCCGATGGCGCGGTCGACACAAGCCCGGAGGATCACCGGGGAGCCGTGGCACCCGATCTCGACTACATCTTCTCCTGTGTAGGATCTGGGGCCCTGGAAATATGTGATGAGAACCTGGTCCAGAGTATTACCGTCTTTGTCGGTTA
Organism: Terriglobia bacterium; assembly: GCA_963747535.1. Taxonomy (GTDB): domain Bacteria; phylum Acidobacteriota; class Terriglobia; order Bryobacterales; family Bryobacteraceae; genus CAVVFX01. The sequence continues at coordinate 37,731 of CAVVFX010000015.1, read as the reverse complement.
GTTCTGCCAGAGTGGCTACGCGGGGGCGCCAGTTTGGGGGACGGCGAAGAATGTCGCCGGTGATGGCGAGGGCGCGTTTCCCTGAGAGTCGGACAATTCCGATGCCAGACCGGCCCGGAGGCGTGGAAAGGGCGACTATATCGTCATGGGGGTTCATGCTGCTGGGCAGACTATCCAAACTGTGGGATGGTCAAGCTTGGCCGCAGACGCCTTTCAGGCGGCTCTCTTATGGGCTGCCCGACACTCGCCACCAAAGCATAGGGCTAGCGCGGAGGACGCGGACCGCGGGGTGGGCCGCCGCGCCGGTCTCCACGCCGGTCTCCGCCTCGGCCACCGCGATCGCGATCGCCACGAGGTGGACCACCACCGGTTCGAAATCCGGCGCCGTGTCCACTATAGCTTCCGCTAGGGCCCTGCCGGTGATCCCGGTAAGCCTCGGGTCCAGGTTTAGGCGGCTCGGGAAGACTGGCCATCGAAGCCGGATAGACGATCACGTGCCGCTGGGGACCCCAGCCGAGGCTTTCGCTTCTGACACCCGCATCGTTACGGAGCGCGATGTGAATGACACGGCGCTCACGGCTGTTCATGGGGTTGAACTCGAAATACTGACCGGTACGATGGACTTTTTCGGCCGCCGCGAGGGCGCTCATCCGGAGTTCCTCGATACGCAGCATACGATAGTCGTTGGCATCGAAGGAGAGCCGGCTGTGGTCTTCCGACGGAATAGCCAGCGCCTCCATGGTAACGTGCTCCAAGGCGAGCAGGAACTCGGCCCGATTGGCCAGGAGGATGTCCACATCTCTGCCACTGAACCGGACGATCACTTCCGGGTTTTCAATCTCGGGATCCGCGGATGCGCCCGCGGCAATCTCGAATTGCAGGTCGAACCCTCCGTTCTTCAGTACGGGCCGCAGGAACTGATCGATCTTGGGCCCAGTTTCGGAGAGGGTATACTTGGCTTCGCTCAACGGCTATTTCCTGCTTTTCTTAAGATCCTTGACTACGGGTGTCGGCGCCTCTGGCTTGGGCATTGCCTTGTTCAACAACCACTGTTGCGCAATTCCCACCAAATTACCAGTGAGCCAGTATAACACCAGCCCGCTGGAGGCCTGATAGAAGATGAAGCCCATCATCAGGGGCATCAGCATCATGGTCTTCTGCTGGCTGGGGTCGACCGTGGTCATCGGAGTCATCTTCTGCATGATGAAACCAGTGATCACCAGGACAATCGGTAGAACACGGATCGCGATCTGCTCGGGCTGAGAAAGGTCGCTAACCCACAACCAGCTTGCCCCGCGCAGCGCAATCGACACGGCCAGCACCTTGTAGAAGGCGAAAAGGAAGGGCATCTGGATCAGCATGGGGATGCAACCCGACATCGGGTTGGTGCCGGCCTTCGAATACAGAGCCATCATCTCGGCATTCTTATCCGCCTGCTTGGGATCGCGCAGAGGGAGGCTCTTGTATTTCTCGTTAATCTTGGCGATTTCCGGCTGAAGCGCCTGCATCTTCCGCATCGACTTCAGGTTCGCGAGCTTTAGTGGGAAGAGGAACAGGTTGATAATCACGGTCGCAGCGATGATCGACCAGCCGTAATTGTGGAACCAGCTAGTGTTCATCCAGTGAAGTGAGAGGAACAGCGGCCTGGCGATGATGGCGAACCAGCCGAAGTCGACGATCGATTCGAGTTTCGGGTTCAGCTTGCGAAGAGTCTCCGGGTCTTTGGGACCGAGATAGAGTTCCAGGCGATTGGTGCCGTCTCCTCCAACCGCCAGTCCGACAAACGATTCTTCGCTGCTGTTGAACGGGGTCTTGGCCTGATCGTCGAAGATGGTGGTCTGGAGAGATACAGCTTCGGGGGGGAGGAATACCGCGGCGAAATACTGGTCCTCGACGCCGACCCAGGCAAATGTTCCGTTCTTTTCCAGCGGTCCGCCTTTGGCCGCTTTGGCCTTCTCCCGGTCTACCTTACCCGTCGCGGTATCGTAGTAAACTTCACTTTCCTGCGAAGAAGGATTGGGAACCGCCATATCGCCGAAACCACCTCGCCAGGCGAGAAGATGCGGCAGCGGTTGCCCGCTCATCGTGGCTGTGGATTCGATCTGCAGGAGGTAGCTGTCGCGTTGGAAATTGAACGCCTTGCTGGCTGCTACTCCACTGTTCGAGTATTCAAAAGTTACGCTGAGACCGTCCGGGGCCTCAGTCGCCTTGAAGAGTGCCTGGTTAAGATCAACCGGAGGTTTTGTGTTACGGAACTCGTAATGAAACGGATAGCCGGCTTTCTGTACGGCAGCGGCATTCACCACATCCAGGGGCTTACCGGCATGATCGGGGAACTTCTTGAGCGTCCAGCTTTTTACCACACCCCCGCGGTTAGAGAAGATCACGTGATAAAGATCGGTGTCGAGAGTGATGGTTTCTTCAGCGGAAGCTGCGACAGATCCGGCGGGCGTTGCCACAGGTTGGGCTACAGGCTGCGCCGCCGGTGCTGCGGCCGTGGCGGGAGTGGACGTGGCGGGAGTGGACGTGGCGGACTGCGGCGGCGTAGTGGGATTATTCTGCGGCGTGGCGGCTGGCTGCTCGGTCTTCTCCGGCATCTTGATGCCGATGGCCTTATAGAAGTATGGCGTGCCGAAGATAACCAGGCCGGTTAGTGCAAATGCCAGCAGCATTCGCATGCTGACCGCCGGGTCCTTCGAGTCGGGCTTGTTGGGTTCAGTACTCATTTTCAATATGTCTGACGGAGGTTCTTATTAGAGGTACGGCTGGCGAGGTGGAGGGGTTCTGTTTGCCTCGGTTCGGGCACCGGATCCACACCGCCCTTATGGAAGGGATGGCATTTCCCCAGACGCATGGTTCCCAGCCAGATCCCTTTCGGAACTCCATGCAGTTCGATAGCCTGGCGCATGTACTCCGAGCAGGTGGGATAAAAGCGGCAGGCCGACGGCAACCAGGGAGAGATCAGGGCTTTGTAGCCACGGAGCGCTGCGACGCAGATTGATTGCAGCGGCGAAAGAGCTTCTGGATTTCCTGTTCCAGATCCTCGAACGGACAGTTGGCCAGCGGCCGGCGGGGATTGATGACGATGTCCCACGGTGCAATCAATTCCGCGAGCCGGACGCGCACAACTTCGCGGACCCGTCGCTTGAGTCGATTGCGGAGAACGGATTTGCCAACGGTTCGTGGCGTAGTAAAGCCAATACGCGGACCGGTGCCTCTTCCGGCCAGACAAAACGCCGCAAACAACGGTCCGCTGTGACGGAAGCCGTGGTCATATACTTTGCGGAATTCGCTGGGTCGTAGCAGCCGGACACGCTTTGGGAAGCCTGCGATTCTGGTTAACCTTCAGAGCTGACGGAAAGCTTGGTGCGTCCCCGAGCTCTGCGGCGGGAGATCACGGCACGGCCATCAGCGGTTTTCATGCGGGTCCGAAAACCGTGGGTCTTTACGCGATGGCGGTTGTTCGGCTGAAATGTACGTTTGGGCATTGTCTTGGAAAATATTATTGTAACGCAAATCTCGGACGCGCGACGATACGGGATTCCTATGCGGATGTATTACGTTTGCGCGCGCTTGGCTTCCTGGTGCGCCCCGGTGCGGATTACCGCCAGGGGGTTAGGCGCAATCTTCCACTTTTGGGCGCGGATTGCAGCGGCTACGCTCGGAGCCATTTCGGCTGGCATATTCACCACATCGCGCACGAACGCGTGGAACTCATCGGAGTCCTGCGGCATCTGGCTGGCGGCTTCAATCTCAGCGTGGAAAGGGGGCCGGCGTGCGCCGCGGGTTGGATTATAGTCCCTCAACGGCGGAACCGTAGGGCCGCGGTTTGAAGAGAATTGTTTAGCCGCAGAACGACGACTACCCTTAGTAAACTTCACTGGCAGTTCAACTCCTTGTTTATCCGTGTGAGGCAGGATTCTTTCGAAAACCGTCTGGATAATTTTATTTTACCCTTGTTTGGGGTGGTACATCCGACTTTCCGCAGATGGATTATCGAATGACCGGTGCGCCCCGATACATATTCATCCCGCAGACGAAGTGATATTCGCGATAACTTCAGTGCGGCGTCGTGGCGCAGACACTACTGTCTGCTGGATCGAGACTCGTCTCGATCCTCCCCGGAGTGGCTCATCGCTGCCAAGTTATTTTTGCGCCAGCCCTGAGGCCCGGGAAGAGGCGACTGGCGCAATTATTAGACTGCCTACCAACCGGAATCAGTTAACGTAGTATTACGCAGACGTCCTTGTAAGCAAATGACCTGGTCCGTCGTGCGCCGGCTCGCGCACAACATCGCTTCGCTCAAGCGGTGACAGGAGCTTTTGTGCGACCCGAACAATGGAAATCATTTAAAGCTGCAGCCAAAGGACAAACCGCCGGACTGACGCCTCTCGCCTTGATCGTCGATAGCCCGTGGATACCCGGATATCTCGGCATCAGCCATCTGGACTACTATCTCCAGCCCGACGTGTGGTTCGAATCCAATCTGAAACTTGCCCGTGAGTTTGCGGACGTCATTCTGTTTCCATCCTGGTGGGTTGAGTACGGCATGGTGATCGAGCCTTCGGCGTTCGGTGCGCGCTTCCACTTTTATCCGGATAGAACACCCGACGTGAAGCCCGCGCTCTTCCGCGCGGACGATATCGACCGTCTCTCGCCCGTGAACCCGTCGACCGATGGGTTCATGCCGCTCGCGCTGCACCTCTATCGCAAGCAGAAACAGCGCATCTTCGATGCCGGTTTCACCATCCCCGTAGTTTCCGCGCGCGGGCCCCTCTGCACTGCGGCGTTTGTTCGCGGACTCAATGACTTCATGCTGGACCTGACGGAACACCCGGAAGCAGCGCACCGTTTGATCCGTTTCGCGACCGATACCGTGATCGACTGGCTCAAGGCCCAAGCCGAGGTTATAGGCGATTCTGTCGAGGGTATCTTCGTCCTCGACGATATCGCCGGTTTTCTGTCGCGGCGGATGTACCGGGAATTCGCGCATCCATACCTCAAGCGGATCTGTGATGCTTTTCCGAAGGATTGGGTGAAGGTCTATCACAACGATGCCAACGTCAAGCCATTCCTGGCCGACCTGTCCGAGACCGGTTTCGACGTTCTCAACTTCACGCACAATCTCGACATCATCGAAGCACGGGAGAAGAGCGCCGGACGAATGTGCCTCATGGGCAACGTGAGCCCCTTGGAAATCGGGGTTAGGGGTTCGACAGAGCAGGTCCGGGCAGCCTCATCTGAAGTGCTGCGCAAGATGCATGGAAAGGGGATGATCCTTTCTCTGGGGGGCGGTGTCAGCCCGGGGATGCCGGGGGACAACATTCGCGCGATGATCGCAGCGGTACGGGAGTTTCAGACCGAACCGAATGCTTAATACACCATTTGATAAATGCGGCCTCGTATTCTCAAGTGAAACGCACCGACTCCCTAATGGTTGCGGCTCGGTAACCAAACGCTTCTGAGCCGCGACCGTTAGGAAGTCCGTGCGGCAGAATACGTTGGCGAATTTCTGAAACGGTGTACTTAGTCAATGAGGGACGCCGCAGTCGTTAGTCATGGCAGTCAGCACGCGAAAGACGCCATTAACTGGGCTGACCCGGAGGTGTGGGTTCCCTAGCAATACTCAAAGAACCCGCAAAGCCACTATCGTCGCCCGGGTAGGCACTTTGTCCCGCACATCCACCTTGATCACCGTCTGAAAATGCCAGACGCCCGCATGCTTCGGCGCCGCTTCGCGCAGCATCTTCACCAGTTGAACCCGCCCTGACTCCGTCGTTAGATAATCGGTCGCCAGCGGCGTGGCCGGCGAGTTCAAACCGCAAATGATCAGAGACTCCTGATTCGGAGCCACGCCCGGAACCATCGAGACCAAGGCATACTCTTCCCGGACCTCTTCCGTTCCCACCACATTGTAAGCCCGCGGCTCGCCTGCCTTCGGAGCCGTGTTGATAATGCTCCGGGAGGTGCTGTCCGTCGGGTTCGCCAGCCGGAACGGATACTTATCGAGGATCAAGTCCACCCAGTGGTTTTCTTCATCGCCGCCCAGCAGAATGTGGTTTTCCCGGCGCAAGTTCTCCCAGCTCAAAAAACGGCTCTCCATGGTCCGCAAAGGCACTCCGATCCGCGCGAACAGGGATGCGATCTGAGTCGCCGCGCTAGCCTCTCCCATCATCGTCTGCGCGATCGTGGGCTGAAGGTAAATGCCGCCCGATTTCGGAAGCGCGAACTTCTCGCGAAACACCAGCTCCTGGCCGGGAAGCAACTGAACGCTGTGAGCCAGCGCATCGGATGCTACCGGGTTGGCCCATTGCCTCACCATCGCCGAGACTGGATTACTGAAGCACAGAGCTGTCTCCTTTCCGATCCACGGACCCCAGATCTCGCGCATCGCCGCGGATCGTTGCGGAGGCGCAACCGGCCCGAGGCTCGCGGCGAGCCAACCCAAACCGAAGCATCCCGCGGCTGTAAGAACGAACCACCAACGCCTCGGCCATACCCGATCCGCCAAGGGTGCCGGCGCCCGAACGGGGGGAGCCGCAATCTCCGCGGCAAGTTCTTCTCTGCGCCGGAAAACCGGCACGTAGCGCCCCACGGGCATCTCGATGCGTAAGGTGCGCTCGGCCCCTTCCGTCGCGTAATAGTCCTGCAGTTTCTGTCGCAGCGCATGCGCGTGCCGGCGAACGATAGCGTCCTCGCTCGGGTTGTAGTCGTGCCCGCGTCGAAACACCTCGATCCCGATCAGGTGCTCGTTAATCTCCGACCCGGCTCCCTGTAGCGTCGTATCACAAACGAATCGAAGGAAGCGTTGCAATTTTTCCGACCGGTTGAAATGCGGGCTCTGGAGGAGAAGCTTGAGTTCAACATGCACCTCTTTCGGAGAAATGGCCGGATTCTGGGTTTCGAGCGGCATAGCTGCTCTCGGACGTTCCTTTGTGCGTGCGGATCCAGTTTACTCTACCTGATATTTCCAGTGTTAACGCACGGCGAACTGTTCGCCGAACCCCCGTTGGACTGTTTGTAACTTGCGTCTGGCCGCAACCGCGCGATAGGCTCGCCAGAAAAGGGGATCGACGATGACTAGTCTTAGTTCTACGAAATCACTGCTGCTAGGGGGTTTGTTGCTGGTCCTTCCGGAGGTGCTTTCCGCGCAGTCGGTCGGAGGCGCTCAAATCGCCGGCGTCATTACCGACCCGAGCGGCGCCTTCATTGCAAACGCCCAAGTGAAAGCCACCCAACAAGCTACCCGCCAGGTTCGCACCGCGACCAGCAGCCCCAACGGTTCCTACGTGCTACCTAATCTTTCAGTGGGTCAGTACACGCTGGAGGTCACTAGCCAGGGGTTCGGGCGCTATCAGAACACAGGTATCATCCTTGAAGTCGGAAACTCCGCCACCGTTAACGTCACGTTGCCCGTCGGCGACACGACCCAATCCATCCAGGTAACCGCCGACGCCGAGATGGTCCAAACCCAGGACACCGCCGTCTCCGAGGTAGTGGATCAAAGACGCATCATTGACCTCCCTCTAAACGGCCGCCAGGCGACCGACTTAATTCTCCTTGCAGGGGGAACCGCAACCGACCCGTCCGCGTCCTTCGGCGGAGCGAACGCGCTGGTGACGACCAAAAGCTATCCGAACTCCGTGTCCGTTTCCGTCGCCGGTAGCCAGCCGACCGGAAACAATTACGTGATGGATGGCGGAGATAACAACGACACCTTCTCCAACGTGAATCTTCCGTTTCCGTTCCCCGATGCTCTGCAGGAATTCAGCGTTCAGACCAACGGCCTCTCGGCCCAATTCGGCATTCATCCCGGCAGCGTGGTGAACGTCGTCACCAAATCCGGCACGAACCAATTCCACGGCGATCTTTTCGAATTCGTTCGCAACGGCGATTTCAATGCCCGCAACTTTTTTGCGGCGACCCAGGACACGCTGCGCAGAAATCAGTTCGGCGGAACATTGGGTGCGCCGATCATAAAAAACAAACTGTTCGGGTTCTTCGGTTATCAGGACACGCTGATTCGTACCGCGCCGCCGCAATCCATCAGCTTTGTTCCCACCCAATCCGTGCTCAACGGCGACTTCAGCACTCTCGAATCGGCTGGCTGCCAATCCAGCCATACCAATAAAACGCTGACGGACCCGCTCACCGGCACTCCTTTCCCAAACAACATGATCCCGGCGAGCCGCTACAGCTCGCAGGCGGTCGCGCTTGCCAAATATCTTCCTGTCTCGACCAATCCCTGCGGACAGGTGACCTACGGCATCCCGAACCCCAGCAACGAGAACCAGTACATGGGGCGCGCCGATTGGCTGCAAAGCCCCAGGAACACGATCTTCGCGCGCTATTTCATTCTCAACTACAACAATCCGCCGCTGTTCGATGGAACCAACGGACTCACCACCACTCTGGCCGGTCAGGGTGTCCGTTCGCAGTCGATGGTGGTAGGAGACAATTACACCATCACTCCCACGATGTTCAACTCTTTTCGAGTCACGTTCACGCGGCTTCGTGACAACCGCTCCGCTGCCCCTAACCTATTCGATCTGGCGTCCGCGGGCGTCAACATCTTCCAGTACGACCCTCACTTCATCAATCTTTCGGTGAGCGGCGATTTTTCCTTCGGGTGCGGCAACTGTGCAACTTCGCACTTCAACCGCAATACGTACGATGCCTCCGATACGCTCAATATCGTTCGAGGGCGGCACCAACTCCAGCTAGGAGTCGAATACTCCCGCTTGCAGATGAATGAGTTCAATTTACTGAATGCGGATGGAACCGTCTCCTTTAATGGGCAGTTCACCGGCAATCCCATGGCGGATTTCCTCCTGGGCGATATCAGTTCGCTGGCCCAGAACGCGCCTGACGGTATGGCGTTTCGTCAAAATTATATCGGAGTGTTCGCCCAGGACAATTTCCAGGTGAATAAGAGCCTCAACATCCACCTGGGCTTGCGCTGGGAGCCGTTTCTGCCAGAGAAGGACCTCTACGGCCGCGGCAGTTATTTCTCCCAAAGCGCCTTCCTGGCGGGAACCAAGTCCAATCTGTATACCAACTCGCCTCCCGGCCTGTTATTCGATGGAGACCCCGGAGTGCCCACCGGCTACATGAACAGCCGCTATGACCATTTCGCTCCTCGGCTTGGCGTGGCTTGGGACCCGCGCGGCGATGGCAAACAAAGCTTGCGCGCGTCATACGGCGTTTTTTATGACCGGCCTAATACTTTCTTCGATGCAAAGTATGCGGACGACGCCCCGTGGGGGAACAGCATTACCCTGACCAGTCCCGCCGGCGGCCTCGCCAATCCTTACGCCGGATATCCTGGAGGCAATCCATTTCCCTTTCCCCTGCCGCCGACTAAGAACGTCAGTTTCCCAACCGGCGCAATGTACATCAACTTTCCTTTGAACCTGCGTTCTCCCTACGTCCAGCAATGGGGATTCAGCTACGAATACCAGGTCGCGAAGGATTGGCTGGTTTCGGCCAACTACGTCGGCAACAAGAGCACTCACCTGTGGGCGCAGTTCGATGCGGACCATGCGATCTACATTCCGGGGACTTGCAATGGCAGCCCCTGCTCTACGGTCGCCAACGTGAACTCGCGCCGGATTCTGACGCTGCTGAACCCCGTCACCGGTTCTGCTTATGGAGCTATCGTTACCCTCGATGACGGCGCCAACGCCAGCTACAACGGGCTGATCCTCAAAGCGCAGCACCGCTTCAGCCAGAACTTCACCCTGCTCGCCAGTTATACTTATTCCCATTGCCTGCAGGATTCGCAGCTCGTGGTCAACGATTTGAGCAACGGTCCGCTTTATCAGAACCCTTCGAATCGCAACGCGGATTACGGCAGTTGCGAATACGATCTTCGGCACAATTTCGTGGCGTCCCTGGTCATGGTCAGTCCAAAGTTTGCCAATCGAATGACGAACGCTGTGCTCGGGGACTGGCAGCTTTCTCCCATCATCTCGGCACACGGAGGCTTCCCCTTCAATCCCACTTCGGGCGTCGATAACTCCCGTACCGGCGAAGGGGCGGACCGGCCCAACATCGTGGGCGATCCTTATGTGCAGAACCTGAATACCAGGCAATGGCTGAACCCGGCCGCCTTCGTCTCCAATCCCGTAGGCACATTCGGCAATGCGGGATGGAATTCGCTCGTCGGCCCGGGCTACTTCGACCTCGATGTCAGCTTGAGCCGCATGTTCAAGGTTTACGAAGCCCAGCAGCTCCAACTGCGTTTCGAGTTTTTCAACTCGACCAATCATGTAAACTTCAGCAATCCGACGAGCGGTCTGAATGTTGCCACGTTCGGCACGATCCTGTCAGCCGGCAATCCGCGTATCCTCCAGCTTGCCGCCAAATATACTTTTTAAGGTTGCGATCCAACTATGAAATACTTTCGTCTTAGATCCATCACACTAACGGTGCTTTGCATGTCTCTTGCCTGTCTTCTTACTGCGGAGCAGGGTTGGTGGATGCGCCAGCCGATCCGCTGGGTGCAAACCAATCTCCGCGAAAACGATGCCGCGATGCAACCCGGGAAATTCGTTGCCGAGCTTGCGGACTTCGATGCCAATGCGGTGCTCATGGCGCTGGGCGGCATCTCCGCGTTTTATCCCAGCAAGGTACAGTTCCATTACGTCAGCCCTTACATACCGAAAGGCCACGACACCTTCGGCGAAGTGCTGGCGCTTTCCCACGCGCAAGGCATTCGCGTCATCGGCCGCCTCGATTTCAGCAAGACTCACAAAGACGCCTACGACGCTCATCCCGAATGGTTCTTCAAGAAAGCCGACGGCGAGCCCGCCATTTACAACGGGCTTTATCAAACCTGCATCAACGGAGCCTGGTACCGCGAGAAAGCTCCTGAGATTCTGCGCGAGGCTCTGGACCACTACGACGTCGATGGGTTGTTCTTCAACATGTTCAGCAACCCCGCCGCCGATTACAGCGGCCATCCGCTCGGCATCTGCCATTGCGACAACTGCAAGCGTATGTTCCGGGCGCGCTTTCACCGTGACCTCCCCGAGAAGCCCGATGCCGATTACCGCGCGTTTCTGCATGATGCCGGCGTTACCGAATCGGAGATGATCCGCAAGATCATCAAGGAAAAGCGTCCCAATGCCGCTCTTGTGGGAACGTCACCCGAGATCGGCGATATGGTGTTCTCAGAATCGAATACCGCGGTCAAGCGCCCGCTTCCGCTCTGGCCGTACGCTTCGAGCGATAACGTCAGTCGCGCCCGTAATACCTATCCGGAGAAGATGGCCATTAATCAATGTATGTCGTTCGTCGATTATGCCTGGCGCTTCGCCATGGTGCCGCAGCCGGAAATCCGTACGCGGCTTTGGCAGAACGTGGCCAACGGCGGTGCGGCCGCGATCAATGTCCATGGAACTTTGGAGCAGGAGGATCGGACCGCCTTGGAAACCGCGAAACCGGTTTTCCGTTGGCTTAAGGAGCACGAAAACTTCTACGTCGGACAATATCCGGAGGCGCGCGTGCTTCTGCTTGGCGGCGGAACACGCGGCTTCGGAACCGAACCAAACTATCGCGGAATGTTCCGTATCCTCTCGCAGGAGCACGTTCCGTTCGGAGTCGTCGACAATACCAGTTGGATCGGCAAACGGGATGTAGACCTGGTGGTCGCCACCGGCGACGTGCCGAAAGAACTCGAGCAGTATGTCCGTGATGGGGGTCATCTCCTGATCGCCAGTTCCACGGCTCCGCCCATGGATATGGGCAAAACCGTGAAGCTCTGGAAAGATCCCGACGGTGCGTACTTCCGCATTCGCGACAAGAACATGTTCCCGTCTATGAAAGACATCAATGTAACTATGATGTACGGCGATTATCTGCAAGTCGACGCCAAAGGCCCGCTGACCTTTATCCCGCCGTCCATGTACGGGCCGCCCGAATTTGTTCATGTTGATTGGAAGGACACGGATGCTCCGGGCCTCATCATCAAACAGTTCGGACGAGGCACCGTAGCCTGGCTGCCCTGGAATCTCGGTGAGATCTACTACATGCACAGTTCCGAAGCCCATGCCCGGCTGATTCACGACCTCATCGATCGCCTCCTCCCCAATGGCCGCCAATTGATTACCAATGCGCATCCTCTGGTGGACATCACACTTATGAAACAAGGCGACCACCACCTGATTCATCTGGTGAATCTCTCCGGCCATTCCGAAACGGCTTACTTCGACCCGGTCCCCATGGCGAATATCGAATTGAAGGTGAAAGGTACCTACCATCGCGCAAGTGCTATCCGCGGAGGCCAGAAACTCCCGATCTCCCAGTCCGGTGATTACTCCACCTTGACCCTCCCTTCTCTGATTGAGTACGAGATGATCGAATTGCAATAGTCATTTCTGGACTTCCATCGCAAACCGGTCTGCTGCTGCTCCGCGAAGTTCCGCGCTTCGATGTCGGCACCTGTAGTTGATGTCGCCGTTGGCGGAAATGACGATCGGCGTCGTCGCAGACATTCCGGCCTGGAATGTCGCGAACGGGCCATTCGGCAACGACGCGGGCAGGTACGCGCTGTTATTGCCCGGCACATAACTTGTTGTTGGCTTCGATTCCCGGGCGGACATAACGCGCGGAATTGCGTGTAGAATAATGTGGCATAAGACGGGCAGCGAATGCGCAGTGTCGATGGGCAAAGCCGCATTGACTAAGGAGATCTCATGAAGTGTTTCTGGATATTGGCTGTGGCCGCATCGGTCTGCTGTTGGGCGCTATCGGCGCAGGAGTGCCAGCCTGCACCTTCGAACGAGACCGCGGCGGCATTCCCTTGTATTCATTCAGATCTGCGCGTCACCTTTCAGATTCTGGCCCCCGGTGCGCACCAGGTGCTGGTCGCTACGAATAATGCGGACAGTGGAATCGGGAAAGGTCCCGTCGATCTCGTCCGCGGCACAGACGGAGCGTGGAGTGTCACTGTCGGACCCGTGGTCCCCGGGTTTCACTACTATTGGTACGTGATCGATGGCGTCGAGGTAAGCGATCCCTTAAGTGAATCGTATTTCGGACATAATAAGGAGCTCAGCGGGTTGGAAGTGCCGGAAAAGGGTGCGGATTTCTATGACATCAAAGAGGTACCTCACGGAGACGTACGCATCCATTGGTATCATTCGAAGACCACAGGCGCATGGCGCCGCGCGTATGTGTACACGCCCCCGGATTACGACCGCCAGTCGAACGTGCGTTATCCCGTTCTCTATCTCCAGCATGGTGCAAACGAAAATGGATCGAGCTGGAGCCGGCAAGGCCGGGCCGATCTGATTCTCGATAATCTAATCGCGTCTGGCAAAGCGAAGCCCATGATCGTTGTTATGGAGACCGGATATGCCACTCAACCGAAAGCCACGTTCAGTATCACGCCGCCACCGCCAGGCGGTCCGCCGCTAACTCGCGGAGCGACGCCGACCGCAGGCCCTGCACAAGGTCCATCTCCGTTTGAAGCGATTTTGCTTTCTGATCTGGTACCGATGATCGACAGCACCTACCGAACAGTTGCGGACCGCGAGCATCGAGCTATGGCAGGGCTTTCCATGGGAGGTGCGCAAACTCTGCAGATCACCCTCAACCATCTGGACAAATTCGCCTGGATCGGCGTTTTCAGTGCGCCGATTCGCGGCTTCGACTCGAAGACCGCCTATAACGGGATCTTCACCGATCCATCGGCCTTCAATCGCAAGGTGCATCTGTTCTGGATCGGTGCGGGCACCGCGGAGACCGCCATGCATGACGGCGCTAAGGCAATGCACGAGGCTCTAGATCAGGCAGGCATCAGGAATGTCTTTTATGAATCGCAGGGCACGGCGCATGAGTTCCAGACGTGGCGCAGAGATCTGGCCGATTTTGCACCGAGGCTTTTTCGGTGACCGCTTGCTTTGGACAGGCCACGCCGTGACCTTTCTGGGCCGCGACCGTGAGGGAGTCGGTACGAGTTCCTTCACAACAGGGCACCGGTCTTCCTCCATCACTACTCCGTAAAGCGGCAAGCCGCAAGTGCAACCGAGTTGTATACGCGTCGCTTCGCGCCGCGAACTGGCCAATGGCCTACTCCACAAAATTCGTCGCAGGCCGCGACGATTCTGACTATTAGTAGTACATGTTCGTCCAGAGTCTGAAATGTAGAAACTCCAGAAGGTTGCTGCGCAGCCTGGCAGACCACAAAGGACGATGGTCTACCCTACAGTAAGAATGGCTGACATGTTCTCGCATCGCCTTCCCTTCCATCTCCCGCGCAATTCGATTGCGGACGCCCTCGCACAGCGACGGGCTGCGGGACTGCCGATTCTCGACTTGACCGAGTCCAATCCGACGCGGGCTGGGATTGAGTATCCAGCCCACGGCATCCTGGCCGGATTCGCTGCGCCTCAGTCCCTGGTCTACGATCCGTGGTCCAATGGGCTGCCCCAGGCGCGTGCGCAAATCGCCGCGCTGTATGGCGTGGCATGCGAGCGGGCGGTGCTGACAGCGAGCAGCAGTGAAGCTTACTCGTGGCTGTTCAAGCTGCTGTGCGATCCCGGTGACGAGATCCTGACGCCGCGCCCTTCGTATCCTTTGTTCGAGTATCTGGCCGGCCTCGAATCCGTGCGGATCCGTCAGTATCCGCTGCGCTACGACAGCGGATGGTTCATTGATTTCGAGCCGTTGATCGAGTCAATCAATGAGCGGACGCGCGCCATTGTGGTGGTAAGTCCAAATAACCCGACCGGTTCATATATAAAGCCCTGGGAGTTAGATCGACTTAGGAAGCTTTGTGCGACTTATCAACTGGCACTGATCGCGGATGAGGTCTTTTTCGATTATGCACTTACCACCTCCAACTGGTGTTCACTTACCGGGGTGGCAGACGTTCTTACTTTCTGCCTGGGAGGTTTGTCGAAGATGGTGGGGTTGCCGCAGATGAAACTGGGCTGGATGATCGCCGGCGGGCCGGACGCGCTCCGCGAAGAGGCGCTGTCTCGAATTGACCTGATTGCCGATAACTTCCTTTCGGTGGGTACCCCGGTGCAGTACGCGCTGCCGAACCTGCTGGCTGCACGCACGGACATACAGCGGCAGATCACCGGGCGTCTGCGGAGCAACCTTGAGTTTCTCACCGAAGCGGTCCGGGGTAATGGCGTGTTTCGCTTGCTGGTGGTGGAAGGGGGATGGTATGCGATTTTGCGCGCGCCACGGATTCGCAGCGAAGAGGAATGGATACTCACGCTTCTCGATCGCGGAGTGCTGGTGCAGCCCGGATATTTTTATGACTTCGAAGCGGAAGCGTATCTGGTGGTGAGCCTACTGACCCCTGAAAGTACGTTTCGCGAAGGCATAGGGCGCATGGTGACAGGCTGAGAAGCCAAAGGCAAAGCCTCGGGCCACGGATGAACACGAATTAACACGAATGGGTCCGACGGCGCTGTCCACCTTTCCACCTAACTCGGCGCGCCGGATCGTGGGACGAGCATTAAACTCAGCGACCCGCATTACTTTTGCCTACAAAGCGCGTAATTCCAATTTACACATAGACATACGTTCCATTTGAATGGATCATCACATTAGCTAAGAACGCCCTGAGGTTTTTAGGAAAAGGAACCGTCCGGAACATGGCACAAAACACGCTGGTTACTGCTCTCCGGGCATTTCAGACGCTAAACCCTTCAGCACACGGGCTGATGCGCAGTTCCGGGGGATCGAGATAGATCATGCGATTCGCGACCCGCGCGTTCGCGGTCTGCTTTATCCCATTCGCGCTCGTCCTTGGAATCAGCTTCTGGGCGCTCCAGTCGCGGTTCCAGAGGGGTGTGAGGGAAGAGTTGCGATCGAGTCTGCGGGACAAGCAGAGCTCCATGGGGAGAATGCGCGCCCAAAATCAGCTACTGGTGAGCCGCGTCCTGCGCTTCGCCGCGGAGAATCCCGCGCTAAAGGCGGGATTGCAGGTGCTGAATGCGGAACCGGCGAGCGAAGATGCACGGCGCACGGCCCAGGATCAACTGCAGGAATTAGGCGCTCAAATGGGCCTCACCCTGCTCTCGATGGCAAATTTCAAAGGCGCCCCGGTCGCGTGGGTCGTGCGTGAGGGTAACCTCCTGTTGGTTCCCGAGGCTGCACCCGCGACGGGTGTGGAAGGGCTCGCGGAGTACCGGGGGCGACTGTACCTGTTCGCTTCGGCGCCGATCGCGCAGGGCGGCGAGCGTCTCGGTTACCTGACGCTGGGCGACCGGTTCGATCTGGGACAATTCGGCGTGCCGGTGGTGCTGTTTAAGAATGGGCGGGTCGTACGGACAGACCATACGGGCGTGTCGATGCAGCAGGTTGCTGAAGCGATGGAACGGTGTGCCTCGCTGGAGTGCGACCTGCGGATCAATGGAGCGGCGTATCTGTCGATCCGCCTGCAGGACGCAGACCTGGGTGAAGGGTACATTTTGCGAAGCCTGCAGAATGTCGATGCGGCGGCAGCTCCGGAACAAGGTATTCTTCGGAGCGTCTTTCTCAGCGCTTCCATTGGGGCGGCGTTGGCTGCCTTCATCGTCAGCGCGGGAGCTTCGCGTTCCATGCTGGTTCCTCTCGCCGAGGTGGTTTCACACCTGCACAAGGGGGAGGAGGCCGGAGTGCTGGAGGAACTGCCCGCCGATCAAAGCCGGATTGTCGAAATCCGCCAGTTGATCAGCAGTTTCAACCGCGCAGCATCGGCTATTCGAGACGCCCGGAACGGTCTGCACGGGGCTTACGTCGAGTTCGTCGAATCCCTGGCTCACGCGCTGGATGCCCGGGACCGTTACACCGCGGGTCACAGCGAACGCGTGAGTGAAATCGCCATTTCAATCACGCAGGCCATGAACTTGTCCGCGGAGGAACAGGACGTGGTGCGAATCGGAGCGCTGCTGCACGATATTGGAAAGATCGGCGTGCCCGATCACATTCTACAAAAGCCCAGCGTGTTGAGTGACATCGAATTCTCGCTGATCAAACAACATCCCACGATCGGGCGCAGAATCCTCGAAGGAGTGCAAGGTTTCACGGATTATCTGCCGGTCGTAGAACTGCACCACGAAAACTGGGACGGGAGCGGGTACCCCTACGGCCTGAGTGGAAATGCCATTCCCCGGGCGGCACGAATCGTACATGTGGCGGACGCCTGGGACGCGATGACAAGCGACCGGCCTTACCGGCGGGGTTTTACTCATGCGCGAGCTTTCGCCATTATCGAGGCGAATGCGGGAACGCAATTCGATCCCGAGATCGCCGACGTCTTCTGCCGGCTGATGCAGACTGGAGTGCCGAGCGATGCGGCGGGGGACACCGCATCCATGCTGCGCCTTTCAGCGGCAGTCGATCAGGCGGCGCCTGTCACGGCGGAGTGAGTTGTCCGTCGGCCGTTATCGGCAGGCTCGTCCTGGCGAACGACGGATGACCGACGACTGATAGCTGATAACTTATAGTCATGAAACTGATTCAGGTAGCACAGACGGGAGGTCCCGAACAGCTCAAATATACCGAGGGGCCGAAGTCCGTCGCCGGGCCGAAGCAGGTCCTGGTCAAGATCGCTGCAGCGGGCGTCAACTTCATCGACGTGTATCATCGCATCGGGTTGTACAAGCTCGACCTGCCGTTCACGCCGGGCATGGAGGGGGCGGGCACGGTGGAAGCGATCGGACCCGAAGTCACGGGTATCCGACCCGGCGACCGCGTGGCTTACGCGATGCATCGCGGGTCTTACGCCGAATACGCGGCAGTGCCCGTTACAGCACTGGTCAAACTGCCCGATACCGTCAGCTTCGAAATTGGCGCGGCGGCCATGCTGCAAGGCATGACGGCTCATTATCTGACGCACTCGACTTACCCGCTGAAATCGGGCGACACCTGTCTGATCCACGCCGCGGCTGGTGGAGTTGGGCGACTCGCCGTGCAAATGGCCAAGATGCTGGGAGCGCGGGTCATCGGCACTGCCGGCAGCCCTGCGAAAGTCGAACTCGCCCGCAGCGCCGGCGCGGACGAGGTAATCAACTATACGGAGCAGGACTTCGTTGGCGAGGTCAAACGGCTCACCAATGGGCGAGGCGTCGATGTGATTTACGACTCCGTGGGTGTGGCCACATTTCTCAAAGGCCTCGATGGGATTCGCCCGCGCGGCATGATGGTGCTGTTCGGCCAGTCGAGTGGGGCGGTTGCTCCTTTCGATCCGAGCATCCTGAACGTTAAAGGATCGTTGTTCCTGACACGGCCCAGCCTGGCGCCACATTGCGCGACGCCTGAAGAACTGAATTGGCGTGCGGGCGACGTTCTGGGGTGGATTGCAGCGGGCAAACTGGAACTTCGGATCGACCGGATGTTCCCCTTGTCCGAGGCGGCGCAGGCTCACCGGGACCTGGAGGGCCGTAAGACCGCGGGAAAGGTTCTGCTGATTCCGTAGGGGGACGCTCGGGGAAACTCAAGGCATGCATGAGTAGAGATGAACGCAGATGAACCCGAGATAAAAATGAGGCCAGTTGGTACGGCGTCAACGTACAGGCTGTCCGCGACGGGACCGTAGAGCCTGCATCCCCAGGCGGATGAGCGCGAGGTCCTCGGGCGTAAACTCGAGTGGCTTCCAGCGCATCTCGCAAAAGTCTTCGGAAGTCCAGCGCGCCTTCATGATCCCGGTCTCCGAATGCCGGTTGACGCATTGGAGTATGTGGGTGATTTCGTGAACCAGCACGTGGGCCAGTATCAGAGACTCCAATTCCTTCGAAATGCCGGCCGAATCGAGGATACGGTCATACCGGATCGTGATGTCATGGTCTTTGGCGAAAGGAAAGGTCTCGCCCAATGCTAAGCTCTCATCCTCCCCTACCGCACCTGATTTCAATGTCACTTTAATCGGGACGCCCTGTTGCTGGTCGGACAACTCCGTGCGCCATACGAGATTGACGCCGATCGAAGCGAACATGCTTTTTGCGAGTTGCCTGGCTCGCTCGACCGCTCCAGGTGTCGCAAGGACCGTGCTGTGCAGCCAAACCGTCACGTCGGGCGGGGGTTCGGGTTGCCTGGCCTGGCCAGCGACCCCACTGAGTAAAGCGATCCCGAGAATCGCCGGCAAACTCGCAATTTTTTTTTGCAATGCTCCGCCTCGCCAGGATAAGACATAATCAGGTCTTATATTCCTGTACAGCCTCAGAGGACATCAGCGCCGAAGGCCGGTGAAATCGATTGGGCTTGATGGTTCCGCACCATCCGGGGTCAGTAGCAGGCCTCTAGCGAGCTGTGTTGCCAACCTGGAAACACGTTCGTGCCATGCGACAGTTGCGGAAACGAAGTAAAAAAAACCTTACTCTTTCAATTTCTCATCACCCGAATCCGATGTCAATGTAATTTACAATACATTTTTTGAATCGATTGGTTTAGCGGACTCCGATCAGGAAAAACGTCGCCCAATACCGCGGCTCGGCACGCCAGCCGCCGCGCGCAATCATATCTTTTCTGGATTCCTGGAGCGCTTCAGGGATGTTGCCGTCGGCTGACGCGAGCAAATGCTTGTAGAAGCTGCCGATCAACCCGTTCTCGTCTTCGTCCTTGGTGGGCCACCGCGTGGCCAGAACTTCACCGGCACCAGACGCCAGCCAGGCGCGTGTCAGACCCATCAAGCCTGAGGCCGGCAGCGAGTCTCCAAGGGCTGACGAGCAACCCGTCATGACCACCAGACGCGAATGAATCGGATGCAGCAGGATCTCCTGCGGCGTCAGTAACTCGGGCTCGCCTGATGAGTCCATCCCGAGTGCGAGGATTCCGGCGCGCCCGCGATCCTGGCCGGGAATCACGTGGCTGGCAATATGAATGACATCCGGATCGCGATCAATCTCTTTGAGGAGCGCCTTACGGGTCATATTTGTCCCGGTAAGAAGTGCGGTGTTCGGCCACAATTTAGCCGCAAAGCGCACCTCGTCGCCGCTAGCCGGCAAACGCGCCATACTCCAGGAGGCCGGACGAGTCAGAGGGAATCCGCCATAGCGTGGATCGGCACGATTGTAGATTCCGTCCCCGGCGAGAACGAAACGTTTATCAATCAGACTGCCCCGCACCGGAGAATCGAACAACTGGGCGCCCGGGAGAACCTGTAGGGTTTTGCGTTGGGTCAGGTAGACCGGGCCGTTCTTATCGACTTTCACGACCAGCGCCGCCAGGGGCAGCGCATCGAGGGGCTCGTCGGCACTGATGAACCATTGGGAACTTCGCTCGAACGAGGTTTGAGGACCACCAAACAGATGCGTATAGAGCCGCAGACCGGTTTGGCCGATTCTGTCAGCGTCGTTGTCCCTGACGCTGTCTTGAAAAGCCTGGATCTCCGGCAATAGCACTGCTTTAGGTGGAAGGCGGTAAAGTTGCAACTCGCCACGATCCACGGTCCATAGCCAGGAGGAGCGGCCGCCCAAACGAAAACTCAGGAGAGCGGCGCCGTCCGGAAGGTTTTTCTCTACCCGGCGAAGGACCATACCCACGGGCGCCGGAACCGTCCCCTTCGCGGTGGCTTCCATCTCCGATAACTCACTGTGCAAGCGGGCGACGCGTTCATTGAACGGACTGGAATTGAATCGTACGGCCCGTCGCTGTTCGTTGATCAATTCGGAGAGCTTATTCCAGTATTGAGGGGCGGGAAGATGGGTCCTCCATCCGGTGGCCGTGGGGAGCAGAGCCTCCAGGCTCTCGGCGCGATTCTCTTCCGCGGCTTCGAAGGTATCCCGTAGCAGGACGCGGTCGTGGGTCTTGAGATAGACCTGGTTTCCGGCATCGATCAAAACGGAATAGACTTCATCCAGCAGGCCTTCCGACCCGACGCGGTTATCGTTATCCGGGATGACATTGGCACGAAAGACCCTGGCCTGTTGCAGCGCCGTGCGAGCATCTTCGAGAGCGGAAACAGCGTCCCCTTTCGCCAATTCGACTTCCGCTCGAGTTTGATACAGTCGCCAGGTGGGGATACGTCCCGCGGTTTCGGAAGCCTGGATAGCTTCGTTGATGGACTCCAGAGCAGCGGGGAGATTGTGCTGGCGAAGACGCAAGCGGCTGATATTCCAGAGCAGGGCGTCCTCACCTTTCCGGTTGGTGCGTTGCCGCAGCAGTTTGCCGCTTTCGCCAAATGCCAGATCGGCGTCATCCAGCTGGCCGGCTTGCAACAGAGCTTTACCGTAATTCCGCCATCCGTAGGAGGCCGACGCCCAATCTCCAGCGCTGGTGGCGGCGCGGATACCCGCCAGAAAGTATTTCTCTGCTTCGCGAATTGACTGCTCGCGGTTAAGAATGTTGGCGAGCGTCAGCAAGGCTCGGAGTTGCAGTTGCGGTTGGTTTGCCCGCGAGTAGGCCTGAAGCGACTCGCGCGCATACATCTCGGCGGTGATAAGGTCGTCCATTTGCGCGTGTAGCCCAGCCAGATTACCGTCGGCGCTGCCCAGCAAGGCGTTATCCCGGGCGGCCGCGGTCGATTTCCGGACACTCTGCAGGGTCTGTTCCGCCTCCTGGTAACGGAAAAGAGTCAACTGCATGGCCCCGATATTGTTCAGAAACCGGGATTGGAAGGCCGAATCAGAGAACATTACGGCCCGATAGGCTTTCTGGTATAGGTTTAAAGCTTCCGGAATTCTCCCTAACGTGAAGAACTCATGGTCGGCGAGCCGGCCATAGAAGTGGGCATCCTGGCCGCTGCCGTCGGTTAGAGGGAACACCAACAAACAGGCTGAAGCAATGTACTTGCCAATTCGCTGCGTCATTAACACGAACGTATTGTAATAAACAATACATCAACAAGTCTTGTTATTTGCGTTTTATGTAGGGAGATATTTTCGATGAGTTGCCGGGAGGAAGAACATTACCCGGTGCCGTGGCGGCAATATAGCGTCACGGAACCGGGTGTGTGGGGCAAATCGAAGGAAGACTCGCTTAGCTGGGGATCACGATTACGATAGGTTCGTCCATGGTAATTCTCTCCTTTAGTAGATCGCTTGCCGGTTTTCTTTCCGGCCCGCGCTTCTTTTCTGATTTCAAGCTATACCGCGGGGTTCGCCAATTCGCGTTTATCCACCGCTAAGCGGTTGAAATCACGGCAAATACGAGAGATGAAGAAGAGTGATCGAAGGCCCTCCGGGACCGGTCACCGGTGTAGCGGAATTTATGTGCATGCAGGATGAGAGACTTAGGAGGGAGTCGTCGGGGAACGCTAGGAGGGTGGTGATAGCAGGTGGGGTCCGCTCCCGGCCTGGAGGATGAGAAAGCCGGGAGCGGTTGGGCAGCAAGACTTATTTACTACCCAAGTTGTAACCGACCCAAACCATGGCAGACGGGACAACGTTGCTGCCGAACTGGTCAGTTAAGCCACTCACTAGGTGGAGATCGAACTGGGGGCGAACGAAAATGTGCTCGGTCACGTAAATCTGGACTCCGACGCCAATATGCCCGTCAAAATGGTTGGCACTTCCCACTGGCGAGTTTTGCGAACTGCACACCGCGGTGCCGACGCAGGAACTCTGGGTATACGAAAACGATGTGCGAGCATCGCCGATGCCGCCTTCTATGTTCAACGCCGCGCGTTTCGTCTGTATCGGCCGGTAGATCCCGTTGAAATCGACGAACGACTGCCGATCTTTTAGCGGGCCGTAGTTTTGCTGGGCCGGCTGGATGGCGTACTCTACTCCAAAACCGAATTTCGGCTTGAACATCACGTCTCCGCCGAAGCCCAGCATGAAAGCGTTCAATTTCGGCAAAGCCTCGCAATTGGGATCGCTCGTGGAGGGCGTGCAGCTTCCGAACGCATTGTTGAGCGAATTCGCATTCTCGATGCCGCTGTTATTCGCGCTAGCCCAGGCACCGCCGAACCCCATGTTAATGTCTACCGCGCTCTGCGCGCTGGCGAGTGATACGCAGAAAGGTACCAGCGATAACAGGGGCAGGTACCGGCAAAATTTTCTCAAGTGTCAATCTCCTCTTAAAATCGATTTATTAGGTTGTTCACAGACTCGGCATACTGAGTCTTGGCATAAGTGACGGTTTTAGGGCACGATAGGTTTCGATCCTTCCGGCGCAGCGGGCGCAACCTGCGCTAAATGACGAAGCTGGATGGAGTTGAATCACTCAATTCAAGCCCGTCCTGTTGGTTTTTGAACGATTTCAACTCTCGATTTCGTGATGGAATCAATACCCTTGAGAGTCCAACCACGGCTTCAAATGAAAGTGGTCCTATAAGTGCCGATTCACACCTACGAAAGGCGTTAAGACTAGCCATGAACGCGTTTAGTCGTGTTCTTTTCCCGGTTGACTTTTCGCTGCGATGCGAAGCAACAATCCCATTCGTCAAGCAGATGGTGCGGCACTGCCGGGCGAAGTTAACCCTGTTGCACGTGGTGGAGATCCCGGTGGACTGGTACGCTGCCGTCACCCCCTCGCTTCACATGCCGTGGGATGAATTTGAGGCGCAGTATAAGCTGGGCCGGGAGTGTCTCGGCGGCTTTGCCTGCCGCTACTTCGGCGATATCTCTCACGAGGGGCCGGTGGAAACCGTCTGCGAGCGCGGCGATCCGGGTTACGCGATCGTGGCCCAGGCACAAAGCCTGGGTTGCGACCTGATCATGATGCCGACTCACGGCAAAGGCCCGTTTCGCAGCCTGTTCCTGGGGTCGGTAACGGCGCGCGTCCTGCACCATTCAGAATGCGCTGTCTGGACCGATGCGCACATCGAGACAGGGCTCTCATCGGAGTACTTGCAGGTCCGCAAAATACTTTGTGCGGTAAATCGCGAGCCGCAGGCCGTAGCTTTAACGAAAGAAGCTGTGGCGCTGGCTCAGGATTACGGGGCGGAAGTCGAACTGGTTCATGCGATGGCGGACGGAGATTCCGGTGCGGCCAAACCGTCGGAAGTGACTCCGGAAGACTTCTTTTCGAATAGCGCGCGCGACGAGATTGCGGCTTTGCAGCAGCGGACAGGAACGCACCTGAAGGTTCACCTGGGCGCGGGCAGCGTGCGTGACGTGATCCGCGATGCGGCCCTCCAGTTTGCGGCAGACCTCGTCGTCATTGGGCGGGGACACATTCAGAAGCCCTTCAGCCGTCTGCGAAGCCATGCGTATTCGGTGATCAAGGATTCTCCGTGCCCGGTATTGAGCTGTTAGATTCCAGCCGAGGCACAACCGCTAACCGTGGGGCAGCCAGCAGTCTTCGCGGGCGGTATTGGTGGGGCAGGCGGTTTCGCCTGCCCGTCCAATAGCAATGCCTGAAATACCGAAGAAGATTGCCGCATTACTATCCAGAGAGTGCCCATTTGTTCCTGACTTGGCGTCTTTGGGGGTCACTTTCTGTCAAGCGTGATTCTACTCTGTACGCTACTCCAGGGCACGCTTTCGCGGCTCAGGATCGGGTTTTGGGCAGGCGCGCCTCGGGACCCTTATGGCTCAAGGGCCCTCAGATTATCGATTTGGTCTCCAACAAGATTCTGGTTGGAGATTGCGAGAGGCACTTCTATGACCTGGTTGCTTGGGTCGTGATGCCTAACCATGTTCATTTGCTCATTCTCCCTGTGGTTGCGACACCGGCGCTGATGCGCTGGTTAAAAGGATCAACGGCGAGAGCTGCTAACCAAATCCTGGGGCGGTCCGGACAGCCGTTTTGGCCGAGTCAGCTGAGCCGAGCCATTGCCTATATTGAGCAAAATCCGATTTCGGCCGGCCTGGTGTGCTGTGCGGAACACTGGCGCTGGCCCAGCGCCGGGTGGCAGGCGACACCGCCTGCCCCACCAAACCTGACGGATCCCTGAGCCAAAATGTGCAAACTCTAGAGCCGCCCAAAGGCGGCTAGGGCCAAGATCGACCGCCCCACAATTTCGTTGCCGATTTTTGCAACCTCTAAAGAGGATCGGCGCGAAGCGTTTGAAACTGGGTCCCCAGTGGATTCGTCTATCTTCGCCGTAGGGTCGGAGCGGCCGCTTTTACCGCACACAACCCAGACTGATGAAGTCTCAGTTACGCAATTCGCTAGACTAATATTTCATGGACCGTATTGGCCGATACCGCATCGTCAAGGAAATCGGCCGCGGCGCTATGGGGATTGTGTATCTGGCCACCGATCCCACTATCGGGCGTTCCGTCGCCATTAAAACCGTCCGCTTGCGCGACGTCGACAACGCCCACCAGCGCGAGAAACTGCGCGAGCGTCTGTTCCGCGAAGCTCGCTCGGCCGGAGTGCTGTCGCATCCCAACATCGTCACGATTTACGATATGGCCGAGGAGGACGGTGTCGCGTATATCTCGATGGAGTACGTCGACGGCCCAACCTTCGAGGACATCATGGCGTCGGGCAAGCCGCTCGAACCGGGCAAAATGTTCGCGATCCTGCGCCAGACTGCGACAGCCGTCGATTACGCGCATACGAAGGGCATCATCCACCGCGACATCAAGCCCGCCAACATCATGCTGGGACGCGACGGCAATGTCAAAGTGACGGATTTCGGCATCGCCAAGATCAACGCGGCGGCGGACAGCTATACCATGACCGGTACGCTGGTCGGGACGCCCAACTACATGTCGCCCGAGCAGGTGCAAGGCACCGAGATCACCGGAAGGTCGGACCAGTTCTCGCTGGCGGTCATTGCCTACGAGATCCTGACGGGCGAGCGGCCGTTCCCGGGCGAGCAACTCAGCACGGTGGTCTACAAAATCGTAGCCGAAGAACCGGTATCCCCGCAGCGGCTCAACCGGACGCTGGGGCCGTATGTCGAAGGAGTACTGCGCAAGGGTCTTTCGAAGAAGCCCGGGAATCGCTACCGGACTTGCGCTGAGTTTGTCGGCTCGCTCGAGACTACCTGCGCAGCGACCCGGGGTTGGACACCCGTGGCGCGAGGCGCGAGCCTTAACATGTCAACCATGACGGGACTTGCTGCGAGAATTCCTGCGCCGATACCGAATCCTCCGCAAAAAAAAGTGGGGCAAAAGGAGGGGGAGCAAACCGGGTGGTCCGGCGTGTCCGGCTCCAAACCTCGCCCCGGGGCGAAGATTCTTCCATTGGCCGCCGCCTTCCTGACGGTGGTTGGGGTGTTCAGTCTGCTGACCTGGCAGGGCGGCGGGCCCCCAGCGGCTGGTCAGCCCGATAATCAGAGACAGGACTTGGCCGCAAAAGCCACGCCTCCGGCTGACCCAAACAGCGCCGAGACCGCGCCGCCTGATCATTCGACGGCTAACCCTCCGGCCAGCGAGAGCGCTACGAAGGCGGAGGAGCCGGCTTCCGACAAGGGAAGCGCGATGGCGCCTCCGGCCCCATCGAGCCAACCGACACCGCAGCCCGAAAAGGGAGGAACGGAACCGGTTGTGCCGAAGGCGGCACCCCCTAGAGCGGAGGCTGCCAAACCGGCCAAACCGTCTCCTATGCGTCCGCTCGAATCAAGTCAGGATGAGGGCTTCGCGACAACGGTACCCGCGGTTCCGCACCTGAACGGCAACGCGCAGGGTATTTCCGTTGCGACCAATCCTCCCGGGGCCAGCGCGGTGATGGATGGCGGCAGCGGACCGACTTGCATCACGCCCTGCACTCTAGAAGTATCGCCCGGATTACACTCGCTTTCCTTGCGCCTGGACGGCTATCAGGAAGAGCGGCGCGACGTCCACGTCTCGAGCGAAGCGCAGGATGTACCTTTAATCTCGTTGCGCAAGACCGCCGGAGTGCTCATGATCACCACTGTCCCGCCTGGCGCCACCATCACGATCAACGGTAAAGTCCAGGGCCAGACGACACCGTCACAGTTCAACCTTCCTCCGGGTACTTATACGGTCAAGGTGGACAAGAACGGACGAAGCGCCGTGGACCGCGTGGAGATCCGCAACGGCAATACCAATTTCGTGAAGATCACGCTGGAGTAGGGGTGGCGCGATCACTAGCGGGCGGGGCGTTCGGAAGGGATAATTGCGACAAACTGAGAGGAGCTACTAAGTTTTGCGTTCTTTGGAGGGCGCCAAAGCGGCTGCTGCGCATCCAGGGCAGACCACAAAAAACGATGGTCTACCCTACGGTTTGCGGCGAAGGCGTGCTGTGTTACGAAGGGGTTCACTGACTTCTTCGAAATATTTACCATTGAATCAATTAGTTACGAAAAGAGCCTAATCTTTCTCAGCATCCCGCGTGAGACAGTGAAATCAGAAAGACCGCCGCGTCACTCGGGCGGCCCGGTGAGCCAGGTGCCACCGTCAACGGCTTCGGAGGAGGCCGGTAGAGTGGACGGCGGAACGTTCGTCTCCCTAGCGGTAGGGACGTAAGCGCGTTGCACCTTGGGCGGGTACACGCGGACGAGCCTTTCGCCGTGCAGTCGAGGTCGAGATTCCATTCGTTTTACGAGTGGAATCTCCCCGCTGCGACGGTTGACGAATCCTTACAATACTTTTCACGCTTCCTGCTAGCCTCGCCCGGCTATTTTCGGTCCAATAGAGTGATAAGCGATGTATAAATTTCCAGCGCACTTCTACTTAGCCCTATACCTGTTTTTCACGTCGACCGCGGGTCTACTCGGGCAGGCCACCGGACCCACTCTTAAAGGTCAGATCACCGATCCCTCCGGCGCAGCGATTCCCGACGGGACGATTACAGCAACCAGCGAAACCGGCAAAGTCACCGTGGCCCAGACCGATCGCACCGGCAACTTCCAGATGATTCTTCCCACCGGCACCTACTTCGTCCGGGGAATAGCCAAGGGCTTTGCCACATTTGAGAAATCCGGCATCAAGATCGAAGGCATCGCGCCGGTGACCATCAGTGTCCGACTTCCCATCGCCAGCGAGACCCAGGAAGTCACGGTTACGGACACGGTGCAGGTCTCGACTGACCCAACCTCCAATGTCGGACAGTTGGTTTTGCGTGGTACCGACCTCGAAGCTCTCCCCGACGATCCAGACGATCTGCAGGCAGACTTACAGGCGCTGGCGGGACCTGCGGCAGGTCCCAATGGCGGACAGATCTTCATCGACGGTTTCTCGGGCGGCCAACTCCCTCCGAAATCTTCCATCCGGGAGATCCGCATCAACTCCAATCCCTTCGCCGCGGAATATGACCGGCTGGGTTTCGGCCGGATCGAAATCCTCACCAAGCCCGGCACCGACAAACTTCACGGCCAGGCGTTCTTCAACTTCGGGGACAAGGATTTCAACTCGCGCAATCCCTTTGTAGCTGTCGCGCCCCCATTCCAGTCGGAACTGTTCGGCGGGTACGTCAGCGGTGCGCTGAACAAGAAGACTTCTTTCTTTCTCGACGTAGAACGCCGCAGCATCGATGAAAACGCGCTGGTGGTCGCCACGGTCCTCGACTCCAGCTACAACGTTGTGCCGTTCAGTTCCGGTATCGTGACTCCGATCCGCGACATTATCGTCAGCCCGCGCATCGATTACGCGATCAATGCGAACAACACCCTCACCGGGCGCTACTCCTACAGCGACCGCACCAGCGGAAACCAGGGCGTCGGCCAATTCAACCTGGTGTCGCGCGCCTATCAGCAGGACAGCGGGGAACAAACCGTCCAACTCACCGAGACGGCGATCCTCAACACCACTACGATCAACGAGACGCGCTTCATGTACGATCGGACGAACCTGACCCAACAGGGTGACAGCACCCAACCCACCATCAACGTGCAGGATGCTTTTACCGGCGGCGGTGCGCCGTTCAGTTCCAACTTCAATCGCCTCAATTCGTACGAATTGTCCAACAGCACGTCGCTCACGCGCGGCGCCCACTCCATGAAGTTCGGCGGAAGAGTGCGCTTGTACAAGCTGGAAAATCAGTCGACGTCCAATTACAACGGCACCTTCACCTTCTTTTCCATGGCCACGTACTCCCAGGCCCAGCAGATGCTCTCGCAAGGCGCCACACCGGCGCAGATCTACGCCGCCGGGGCAGGTCCCGGGATTTTCAGCATCGCCGGCGGAACTCCGATCGCCAGTATCAACCAGGTGGACGCCGGGCTGTTCGTACAGGATGACTGGCGAATGAAGCCGAACATCACGGTGAGCGCCGGCCTGCGCTTCGAAACCCAGACCAATATCTCCGACCATGGCGATTTTGGTCCGCGGGTCAGCCTCGCCTGGGGCCTCGATAGTAAGAAAGGAGGTCCTGCCAAGACGGTGCTGCGCGTCGGAGGGGGATTATTCTATGACCGCTTCGATTACAACTTGTCGCTGAATGCCCGCCGTTTTAACGGGACCACGCAGCAGCAGTTCGTGGTGGACAATCCGAACTTCTACCCCAATGTGCCGACGGTGACCTCGCTAACCGCGTCGCGTATCCCGCAGGCCATCTACGAGGTGGATTCCCATCTGCATACGCCTTACGTGGCACAGGAAGTGGTGGGTCTGGAACGTCAGTTGCCGCACAACATTACCGCAGCCGTCAATTTCATCAACTCCCGAGGAAACCACGAACTCAGGACGCGCAACATCAACGCTCCGCTTCCGGGGACCTACAATTCGCTGGTCGCAGGCAGCGGCGTGCGTCCTTATGGAGCAGCGGCCGGCGATATCTATCTTTACGAAGCGAGCGGCATCTTCAATCAGCACCAGATGATCAGTAATGTTTCCGCGCGCGTGAGCGCCAAGCTTACCCTTTTCGGGTTCTACGCTTATGGCCACGCGAACGGCAACACGGACGGCGTGAATACCTTCCCGGCGAACACTTACAATCTGAGCACCGAATATGGGCGGACGGCTTTCGACGTGCACCATCGGGCATTCATCGGTGGAAGCCTCACGCCTAAATGGGGCGTATCGTTGTCGCCGTTTATCATGCTGGCATCCGGCGCGCCGTTCAACATCATCGCCGGGCCGGACCTCAACGGCGACGGCATCCTCACGGACCGTCCCGCGTTCGCCACCAGCGCCACGGCTGCCGCTAATCTGCGCACCACTCCGTGGGGCACCTTCGATATCAACCCGACAACGAGTTCGACGATCATCCCGCGCAACTACGGTGATGGCCCCGGGAACATATCCATCAACCTCCGGGTGAGCCGCACCTGGAGCTTCGGCAAGAGAGCCGACCAGGTGGCCACGCAGGGTGGACCTCCACGGGGTGTGATGATGGGAGGCCCTCCGCCTGGCGGCGGAGGAGGCGGTGGCGGGCGCGGCGGTCCGGGCGGTGGTGGCCCCGGCGGTATGTTCGGCGCGTCGGGGACGGGCAAATACAACCTGACTTTTTCGGTCTCCGGACGGAACGTGATCAACCACATCAACGATGCGCCCCCGATCGGTAACCTGAGTTCACCCCTATTCGGGCAGTCGACGTCCTTAGCGGGAGGCTTTGGTCCGTATGCCAGTGGCGCCGCGGGCAACCGCAAGATCGAACTGCAGCTTCGGTTAACGTTCTAGGCGCACCAGGCCTCATGTTAAACTAAAGACTCTGCCTCACGGTGGGTGTAGCTCAGCTTGGTAGAGCGCCGGATTGTGGTTCCGGTGGTCGAGGGTTCGAATCCCTCCACCCACCCCAATTTAGAATCAATAACTTACGGATAATAGAGAGTTTCGTCGGGCAATATCGTACAATGAGGTATGGCGCTCAACCTGTACCGCCGCCATCGCCGAGACTGCAAAACTGGTCATCCGGAAGACTCCAAAAGCAGCGATCTTGATGAACGCCGGAAGGGCTGGAAGCGTTGCGAATGTCCTATATTCGTGACAGGATCGCTTCAGGGGAAATTCCGCCGGCAAAGCACCGGCAAATGGGAGTGGGACGATGCCAAGACCGCAGCTGAGTCTTTGGAGAAGGCTGGAAGTTGGAGCGGTCCGACCGCCAACACGCCAGCGCCACCGCAACCGGTAGAGCCAACACGAACCACCATCATGGATGCTACGGCGGCCTTTCTGTCCTACCGCCAAAATCGCGGCGTGGCGCCCGCAACCCTGAAAAAGTACCGCACCTTCACCCGGCAGCTTCTCGCCTATGCCGAGAGCCGGGGCTATGTCTGTCTGGACCAACTCGACGTCAGCGACATGGACCGCTTCACGGCTAGCTGGAAAGACGGCGACCGCGCCAAGGCAAAGAAACTCGAACGCCTCAAGGGCTTCATCCGGTTTTGCATCAAGCGCAAATTCATCACCGAAGACATCGCAAGTGACCTCGAAGCTCCCGAGGGCGCATCCGTTCCGTTGCCGAAGTCACCCTTTTCTGATGAGGAACTGGAGAGTATATACAAGGCTTGTGATACGTTTGGACCAGCGAAACCAGGGCCCGGCCATCGGAATTGGACCGGCGAGGACGTGAAGGATTTTGTGTTTCTTTCGGTCTACACCGGCTTGCGGATTTCCGATATCGCCACGTTCGATATCACCAAGCGCCTTGACGGCAACGATGTGTTCTTGCGGATGCACAAGACGAAGAAAGAACTCTACACGTGGATACCTGATTGGCTGGTGAACCGTCTGCGCGATCGGGAAAAGAAAAATGGGGCACTCATCTTCCGTTGCGGTGTCACCATGAACATGCGGCAGCTGACAGAGATCTGGCGAGGTAAGCGTTTGGATCGTGTCTTTGCGGTTGCGGGACCGTTTGAGGAAAAGCCCACACCACACAGATTTCGTCACACCTTCGTCCGGATACTTTTAGAGAAGGGCGTGCCCATCGCGGATGTGGCGGAACTGATTGGTGATACCGAGCAGACTGTCAGAAAGAGCTATTCAAAATGGGTCAAGGGCCGTCAGCGTCGGCTGACGGAAATCCTGAAAGAAGCATTTGATGACAAGCCGAAACCGAAGCTGGTTGCTATCCGTTGAGCAATCGAGTGTGGATTCGAGCAGCCGCCGACTCCGGCACAGAATAGACCGTATGGGCCTTGTTTCGCCCCATCCGGATTTTGATTACGCCCGGATCGTCCTTGACCAGCTTGCGGACAGTCTCGCGCCCAAGACTCCACAACTCGGCGAGGTCGCCAACGCGGTAATGCTTCTCGAAAGTGGTGTTCTCGACGGCCATGGCAGCACCCATTTAGGCGAGGCGATGCTCCTCGGGCCGGCAGGGTTGCCCGGAGCAGAATCGTTCCAATCTTTGAAGCGCACTTCCGGCCATTTCGACAGCTCGCTTGTCGAACTCCGGCGAATTCGCGGCCGGCACCCGCAACCCTGCGGCACTGATGAGCACAGACGTTAACCAAAACCGAGCCGAGATGTTTGATTCCAAAACATCCGCAGCCCCAGTTGGATTTCTCCTACGCGCTTCCCGTCGGTAACCTATCATTTCGGTGCCCGCCGGCTCGCCGTTCCTGGACGGGGACTTGTGTGCTCCGGTTGTTGACTTGGCTGCTCTTGTTGTTGCCTGCCGGCTTCCTGCGGAGCGAGCAACCACCAGTACAACAGCGCGCCCAGAAGCAACCCAATTAACCATACGCCTCCCAGATGCAGCCATTGCACCTGGCGCGTTTCGCGATCCCATTTATCGATCGACGTCTTCGCGGCATCTGCGCTCCGAACCACCGTTTGAAGCGCAGCGTTCACGTGACTCCGGGATTCGTTCAGTTGCTGCCGGAATTCAGAAAGGGTACGAGTCTGGTCTGCAACCAATTGCCGGAGATAGTCTCCCTGTTCTTTGAGCAGTCTTCCCGCCTCCGGCACTCCCGAGTTCAAGAACTGCGTCCGCACTCCGGCCGCAATGTCACCAGCAAGGGCGCTCGGGCTCAAGCCTTGAGCGATCTCGGCGGGCAATGCGCTCAATCGCTCGCTGAGCTTTTTATGATAGTCCGCGGTAGTCTTCACAGCGCCAGTGACCTCGTCGGTAAACCGTTGAAGCAGCGCCGTCAGATTCGCCCTTTCGGTGGCGACCAGCGCTGGCGCGCTGCGAGTGAGCAAGGCAAGGTAACCCATCGAATACGCCAGGTGCGCGACCTCATCGTCAGGCGGGAGCGTCCGCAACCACGGCCGGATATTTCGGTACCAACCGAGGCGTGACTCCTCGGGGAGTAGCGCAGCCACTTCGTCAACCCATTGCACGTCTTGCGCGGATTTCGGATCCGATTCTATTCCCATGCCGTCTCGGATTGGGGTTACCGCGGGCGGTTTCATGGCAGGAAGAGATCCTTCGCTTTATCAAATTCCTGAAACATGCGTCGACGGTAGCTTTGTGCTCGGATGACGAACGAAGCTTTTTGCAGTTCCGCCGCGTTCGTCGTTCGCTGGGCGATCTGGGCGAGCGTGACGCCATGTTGTCGTGATGCGTTCTCGAGGTCTGCCAGGCGGTATTCCATCGACAGCACTACTGGCTTAAACACTTCTCGGAAACGGTCGCTCTGATCGCTGTCTCGCCAATAGGAGAAGTCAGCTTGCGGCGTCGTGGCATTTTCCACAATCAAGTAATCCACACGGTTCTGCAGGCGCGCGGCCCAACCCAACACGCTTTCCACGCTGGCCGGGTCGGAGGTGACTACTCCGATCGCGGTAAATAGTATGCCGTGTTCGGACAAGTCCGGATACATCGTTTCAAACCAGTTGAGAGCCACCTGACCCGATCCAGCTCCCATGTCGGCCAGCACAACCGGGGCACCCTCGGAAAGGCAATCAATGAACATGTCCAGTCCGGCATCAGTGTGAATGTTGATCTTCCTGGCAAGTCCGTTGAAGTAGTGTTTAAGGCTACCCCGCGACTTATTCTCGGTATCAAGATCGAGAAGCGTGAACGGGATTTCATTGGCGAGAAACCATTCTGCCAGATGAATCATGACGCCAGTCTTTCCAACGCCACCTTTTCCTCCCTTAGTGAACACGACGCGCTTACGTAGCTTGGGCGTATCGGTCGGTATTCGTTCAGTCTGCTCTGACACGGTTCCATCTCCCTTTTCGTTTGTTCGCGAAAATGCGGCCATCTCTTATAAGGGATTGGCAGCGACGAATCCGAACACATGAAGGAGAAATTTCGACACGTCGGCGACGGAGCTTCAGTCGACTTTGTCTGACACTGGTTTTCTCCGCAATTTCAAAGGCTCATCTGCCTCGTAGGTGAAGAGTGGTTGAGGTTCGTTCGTGGGAGTTCGCTGCTTTAAGGCATTAATTTTTCGCTGCACAGCATCCTCCTGAGCGGGGATTCCGGTTGCTCGCGGCTCCAAAACACTTTCCGGCTCATCGCCGGTGCGCTCCTCATTTATGGAAACGCTTCGTCGTTGCCGGCGGACTCGGACAAAGTCGTGGATAGTGCTCGGAGCAACCGTGATTGCCAAATGCTCTCGGAAGAACTGCGCGATCTCCCGGTATGTGAGGCGTTTTCGTCGCAGCGCGCTGATCAAGTCCGCATGAGCTTGCAGTTTAGATCGAGGCGGCTTCTCGGGGATACTCTCCAGTAACTTGTTGATATTTGGGTCCATACTTCTATGGGCAAACGAGCCAATTGTAGCCTATCAAATACCGAACAAGACCGAATGTTGTTCGGCTTTGTCCGGTGCTATTCGGTACTATTCGGCGTTTTTTAACGCTCGGCACAGGCGCAGACCATACGAGTGAGGGAGCATACGCCGTAACAGGCAGCAAAACACCGGTAGTGGAACATAAAGGAAATGTTGAACGAGATTGTGTTTTCTGTTTCTCAACCGGTCAGTTCTTCAATAGCTTCCACTGTGGAACAAATTCACCAGCACGTTCGACCAACGTTGAACGCTGGGATTTTTAGTAGTGAAAACCCTCGAATCCTGCGATCCAAGTGTTCGGTAATGGCCTCAGCCACTCCCTTATAGTTATGCGAAAACATGTTGGAGCCAGCCGGAGCGCCAGAATCGGGGTCCGGATACCGAGAGAAGACCATGGTCAGATCGAGGAGGCCGCGAAGGCGAGGGGCTACGCAAGTCCCAGTGCATTCATTCGCGCGGCGATCCGGAACGAGCTGAATGGACGCGCGGAACTGACCGGCACTGAGGAACGGATTGCGGGAGGCTTTGACCGTGTATCGCGAGACATCTTTCGCGTCGGCAGAGGACAGCAGGCCCTGTTTGCGCTGGTGGATGCTCTTGCTAAAACCCTTTTGACTTGTGTCCCGGAACCGCCGCCCGATGCCATGCTACAAGCCATCGCCCGCGCGAGGGAACGTTACGACCGGCTCGTCAAGACTGCCGGTCAGTCAATGTCAGGCGAGGCGCGGGCCGCCATGCAGGATTTGGTGAGTCATGGCACAAACTGACGAAGAGCGGAAAGTCCGGCTCCGACCTCGAAAGCCGTGCGCAGCTCGAAGTGAGGGCGCGGCGTGGTCGAGAGGTTTTACGCTTCTAATGCACTACGCCCGTAGTAGCCGAAAGGCCAATAACCGCAGTCACGGCGGAAAAGGGAAATTCACACGTCCCTACCATCAGCGTTGCGCCGTCCGAGTGACGTATCTGAAGAACAAGATTCGAGGGCAATGGAAGGCGCACGGCCGTTACCTTGGGCGTGAGAGCGCTTCGTTCGAAAAAGATGCAAACGCCGTAGGATTTGATCGAGAGCGCGTAGGGATCAACATCGCACGGCAACTATTAGACTGGCAGACCGCGGGCGATGAGCGAATCTGGAAGTTAATCATCTCCCCGGAATTCGGTGATCGGGTAGATCTGTCACGCCTGACACGCGATCTGATCGAACGGATGGAGAACGATCTCGGCACGGACCTCGAATGGGCGGCGGTGGAGCACCACAATACGGAGCATCCGCATGTTCACGTGGTGGTCCGAGGTGTGAGAAGCAGCGGCGAATCTCTTCGTTTGAACCGGGACTATGTGCAGCAAGGGATTCGGAACATTGCCGCGGATCTGTGTACCCGCCAACTTGGTTATCGCACGGAGCTCGATTCGTTCGAGTCCGAGCGCCGTGAAATCACCGAGAAGCGCTTCACCTCGCTCGACCGTAGGCTTCTGAGAGGTACGCAGGCGCCAAGCTCAGACCTCGAACCGCAGTACTTCGCGGTTATTCGGAATCCGTTGCAGTTTGGTCCAGACGAGACCACACGGATTCACGGGCAGCAAGAGGTCGCGCGCCTCGCCGTCCTTTGCAAAATGGGGTTGGCGAAACCAATCGGACCGTCCGAATGGCGCGTCCGCCGAGACCTCGAACCGATTCTCCGAGCGATGCAGAAAGCGATCGACAGGCAGAGAACGCTCGCGGCGCACGGGGCGGTCATGTCAGACAGGCGCCTGCCCATCGGAGTTCTCGATCTTAATCAGGTCGCCTCCGTTGATGGCCGGGTGCTCGTTCATGGCCAGGATGAGCAAACCGGGCGCAATTATTTGATGGTCGAAGGAACTGATGCGAAGATCCATTTCATCCACTACACGCCTGAGATTGAGAAGGCCAGGAGCCGGGGTGAACTCGGGACGAACTCATTTATGCGCTTGCGGAAGCGATTCGGCGACTCAATAGAGATTAACGATCTCGGCGACGCGGAAAACGTATTGAGCAACCGCCTCCAGCTAGGTAAAGCGGCACGCGAACTGGTCGAACGCGGGATCATGCCGACCGAGGATGGCTGGGGCGGCTGGTTGGGACGATATCAGAAGGCTCTTCGCGACACAGCTCTTGAAACGGCGGAACAACATAAACGCGATCAGATCCGCATTCGAGACCGGCATCGAGATCGTTCGATCGGCCGCTGACCTCAGGTGTACCAGCTAGGTCTTTGGGTGCGTACCTTGTCCAAAGGAGGTTTCCGGATCTGACCCGACCGAACCATCTGGGAAGCGGCGCCGCGCTGCACCTGCGTGTCTCCCGGCAGGGTGACCATCGCGATGGAATAGGTTGACGCCACCTGTTAGCTGGTATCCCACCCAGCTGACGGGCTGGTATCCGTCAGCCATAGTAAACGAGAGCAGAGTCACCCCGGGGGCCGCGTATGGGTAAAGCGGTGTTGCGCGGCAAGGGTGGAACAGGGTGAATTCCAACGCGCTCATGCCATCGGGCCCATGCTTGCGCTGTGAAGACGCGCGCCGGTGCGTCCAACAAGTTGCGAATCTCTTCCTCCGGTATCCTCACTTGAAGCTTTAGTTTACAGGCTTGGCGTCTCAAGACGGGGGCTTCACGGGATCAACTTCCCAGAACCCCATTTCGGACCAACCGACCGATTGGTCGTTGGAAAATCGTCAGGAATGGGTAAAGACTAGACCGATGACTACAACCACGATCCGTTCAAAACTGTGCGTTTTCCGATACACCAGATTTCAGGCGTCCATTGGAACATTTATTGAGTGCGCCGCGCTACAACCGGATTTGAAGCCAGCGTCTTGCAGAGAGTGCCACATCGAATAAACTAAAAAACGCATGGCAATTGACGCATGTGCGGAATGTCAGTCTCTATGGGACGTCTATCGGGAGTGCGTGTCCCAAATCCGTGGGCTCCGGGAAGCGGCGGAGGTTGCTTTACACAGTTACGATCACGAGAGAGCAGAAACGCTTCAGATCGAGTTGGTTTCGCTGGAGGAGAAATCTGTGGACTTGCGCCAAGCGCTGATGGAGCACCAGCGAGGTTTCCATCCGCGGTCGGGCAGATAGGATTTCAGGGCGAAACCAAAACGCTAATCCAGGACACCTTGGGTTCCTGTTGATCCCTTACGGGCCGAGAGGCCCGCGAGGTCCGGGAGTTGGATCTTGCGAAGTTTCCGTTAACCACTCTGGTGGCAGACTCTTTCCGAGTGGCCATCAGCCCGGGGCCACGTTTCAACCTCCCAAAGCCCCGTTTCCGCCGCGCTTGTCCGTGGTTTTGACATTGCGGTCAATTGTGTAACTTAATCCGGATGCCTAACCC
>CAVVFX010000014.1:0-99553 GCA_963747535.1 Terriglobia bacterium | reverse complement strand
GTCCCAAGTTTGACGTGCTAATTACGTTATGCCAATATAGGCATGTACCAACGGATGAAGGCCTCACGTGGCTTGCCGATTCACGTTCTAGTGTGAAGTCGTTTCCGGCTGGAGTCCAAGACGATATCGGCTATGCGTTGTACGCCGCGCAGTTGGGCGAAATGAGTGTCAAGGCCAAGCCGCTGCATGGGCTGGCGGACCGGTGATGGAGATTTCGGCCCACGATGCCAGCGGAACCTATCGCGCGGTCTATACCGTCTCGATTGGAGAATCGATTTACGTGGTCCACGCCTTTCAGAAGAAGTCCAAATCCGGTATTGCGACGCCGAAATCGGATATGGAACTGATCCGGCAGCGGCTCAAACAATTGAGAAGCGAGGTGAAGCATGCCGAAAAGAAAAGCCCTTAAAAGGAGCCCAGTTCGGGTAACGTATTCGCCGACCTCGGCCTAGCGGACGCAGGTGAACACCTGATTAAAGCAGGATTGGTGGTTCGAATCGACCGGACGATCCGAGAGCGAAAGCTGAC
Organism: Terriglobia bacterium; assembly: GCA_963747535.1. GTDB lineage: Bacteria > Acidobacteriota > Terriglobia > Bryobacterales > Bryobacteraceae > CAVVFX01. The sequence goes on along the minus strand of CAVVFX010000014.1, from coordinate 99,025 downwards.
CCAAGCATTCGCGGCACAGCTTATGGGCATTGATCAGCCCAAGGTCTCAGCCATGCTGTCTGGTCAGTTCCGAGGATATTCGGTCGAGCGCCTCATGCGTTTTCTGGTCGCGCTAGGCCACGATGTCGAGATCGTCGTTAAGCCTAGAAAGCGCGGCACGGCCGAACTTCGTGTCGCATAGGTGCCAAAGCGCCCAATCTGTCGTGCCTCTTCGATGGCACTGCCAATCCTGCGCGGAACCGATCGTCCTCGAAGAGCCGAACGCGGCTGCGGCGTGGCTCTTGTTGGCGCGAGCCGCAACAGCCGACATTGTCGACGTCCATATGCAGGCGGGTTTCTTCTACGAACGAAACCGGAGGCTGTCTTGATCGTCACCCAGAGCATATAGGACCAAGGTCCGATATCGAACTTCTCGCCCTCACTCCTATACTCAGGTTTCGTGTGCCGTGCGAAGCAATTTGAGTATTTTAGCTCCCGGGCAAGTGCGAAAACAGAGCACTTGCATCCAGTCCACGCAATCCTGGCATGCGACGAGGGAGAAATCCCTTTGAGAAAATCGATAAAGACGATGAGTACCCTACCCTTCAAAGGCGTAATCAAACTCGATGTCCGCGATTCCGTTCCGGACTGGGCACCGTACACGCCAACCAAAGCTCCCGAGGGAGCTCCCAATGTCCTGTTCGTTCTCTATGACGACACCGGCCTGGCGGCCTGGTCGCCGTTCGGCGGCCGGATCAACATGCCGACGATGCAGAAACTGGCCGACAATGGCCTGATGTACTCACAGTGGCATACCACCGCGCTCTGTTCGCCGACACGCTCCACCTGCCTGACCGGACGCAACCATCACCTCAACGGCATGTGCCGCCATCACCGAAGCGGCGACGGGATTCCCTGGCGCGCACGGCCGCATCCCGGACGAGTGCGCCACCGTCGGGCAGATCCTGCAGGACGGCGGCTGGAGCACCTTCTGGCTGGGCAAGAACCACAACGTCGTCGAGACGGACTGCTGCCCCGGCGGAAGCCGCAAACAGTGGCCGCTGCACAAGGGCTTCGACCGCTTCTACGGCTTCCTGGGCGGCGAAACGAACCAGTGGTATCCCGACCTCGTCGAAGACAACCATTCGTTGACCCGCCGTACACCCCGGAGGAAGGCTATCACCTCTCCAAGGACCTGGCTGACCAAGCCCTGCAAATGATCCGGGACCAGAAGGCCAGCAATCCGTCGCGGCCCTGGTACATGTGGTTCTGCCCCGGCGCCAACCATGCCCCGCACCATGCCCCGAAGGAATACATCGACAAGTACAAGGGCAAATTCGACGACGGCTACGAGGCCTATCGCGAGTGGGTCCTGCCGCGTATGATCGCCAAGGGCATCCTGCCGGAGGGCACACAACTTACGCCGATCAATCCGATGCCGGATGATGTGTCGAACCCCGGAGATCACGTTCGTCCTTGGGATACGCTCACTGCCGACGAGAAGAAGCTCTTCTCGCGCCTGATGGAAGTCTACGCCGGCTTCTCCGAGTACACCGACGCCCAGGTCGGCCGCATCATCGACTACCTGGAGAAAAGCGGGCAACTCGAAAACACGCTCATCATGTACGCAGCCGACAATGGCGCTTCCGGCGAAGGCAGCCCCAGCGGCTCGGTCAACGAGAACAAGTTCTTCAACGGCTACCCCGATGAACTCGTTGAGAACATGAAGCTCATCGACAAACTGGGCGGCCCGGACACCTACGAACACTATCCCACCGGGTGGGCCGCCGCCACCTCGGCGCCGTTCAAGATGTTCAAGCGCTACTCGGAATATGCGGGCGGCACCTGCGACCCGCTGGTCATATCCTGGCCCAAAGGCATCAAGGCAAGCGGCGAGGTGCGCAACCAGTATCACCATTCCACCGACATCGTCCCGACAATTCTGGAGGTCTGCGGCCTGGAGATGCCCAAGGTGTACAAGGGCGTGGAGCAGTACCCGCTCTCCGGTGTCTCGATGCGCTACAGCTTCGATGCCGCGCCGGACGCTCCGACCAATAAGCAGCGCCAGTATTACTCCATGCTGGGCACGCGCGGAATCTGGGAGGACGGCTGGAAGGCCGTCGCCCTGCATGCCCCCATTAGCGGCAAGGGCCACTTCGAGAAGGACGTGTGGGAACTCTACCACGTGGATGTCGATCGTGCCGAGTCGAAGAACCTGGCCAAGGAGCATCCCGAGAAGCTCCAGTCGCTCATCAAGGCCTGGTTTGAGGAGGCGGAGACGAACCTGGTGCTGCCGCTCGACGACCGCAGCGCTCTTGAGATCCTCAACACCCCACGTCCCACCGAAGAGCCGGCCCGCGAGCGGTTCATCTACTACCCGGGCACGTCTTCGGTCCCGGAAAGCGTCGCCGTCAACGTGCGAGGCCGTTCGTACAAGATCCTCGCCGACGTGGAGATCACCGATCCGAACGCCGCGGGCGTGATCTTCGCGCATGGTTCGCGCTTCGGCGGCCACTCGCTGTTCATCAAGGACAAGAAGCTGCACTACGTCTACAACTTCCTCGGCATCCCGCCGGAACAGAAGTTTGTCTCACCCGAGTTGAAGCCCGGCAAGTACACGCTCGGCATGGAATTCACCCGGGAGAGTGCCGGCAAATATCACGAGTCAGTGGGCACGACGAAGCTTTACGTCAATGACAAGGTTGTCGCCGAAGGCCCGATGCGGGCACAGGTAGGCAAGTTCACACTGTGCGGCGACGGTCTCTGCGTCGGCTTCGATAGCGCCGATGCGGTCAGCCACGAATACTCCGGCGCCAATCCGTTCAAGGGCGGCAAGATCCTCTTCGTAGGAGTCACCGTCGAGGCAGGGCAGTACCTCGACCTGGAGACGCTGGCAGCGGGAGCGTTCGCCCGCGACTAGGCCCAAGCCACCAGTGATCCGTTGAAGAATGGGGGCGCAGAAATGATCTTCTGTGACCCCATTGCTATGCCAGGTTCCTAATGACCACCCTTTCGGCAATACTTCTCGCGGTTGGCGTATTTGGCGGCATGTTGTTATGTCTCGAAATCGGCCTGTGGATTGGCTTGTGCCGCCACGCGGACAAGACACATCGGGACGGTGCCGGACCGGGCTTCGTTGCACTGGGAGGCGCCCTGTTCGCCCTTTTGGGGTTGCTGATCGCATTTTCGTTTTCAGGCGCAGCGAGTCGCTTCGAGGTCAAGCGGCATTTGATCGTAGACGAGGCTAACGTAATTGAAACCGCGTATATGCGGGTTGCTTTGTTGCCTGCTGCGGCGCGACCGGCTCTCCGTGAAGAATTCGGGCGGTATCTGGATGCCCGTCTGGCCGTCTACCAGAGGCTTCGTGACATGCAGGCCGAGAACCGCGAAATCTCCCGAGCCGGGGTTCTGCAGCGAGAGATTTGGGAACTGGCGGTAGCCGCCTGCGAGCAGACAGCCGCGCCCGGAGTTACACAACTGGTCATCTCGTCGCTTAACGACATGTTCAGTCTCAGCACCAACCGCGCTGCGGCGCTTCGGACACATGCGCCCGCGACTATCTTCGGCTTGCTCGCAGTAGTGTCATTCGTCTGTTCCTTTATGGCTGGTTTCGATGCATCCTGTCGCAAGACACGCAGTTTGGTCCACTCGGTCGCCTTCGCGGCGGTTCTGGCGATCGCTTTCTACGTGATTCTCGACCTGGAGTATCCGCGGGTCGGCCTGATCCAGCTTACAGCGGATGACCAGGCGCTGATTGAGGTTCGAAAAAACATGAAATAGGACTATCGACGTGAAAGCGAAGGCGCTCCACTACAAACTCATCTACAGGCTGACACTGCTACTCGTTCTGGCCAGTTCGCCCGCAAAGTCACAGCAGAGTGTACAGTTCTGGCCCGAGATCGACACGTACGTAAAGCTAGATGACAGGTTCCGGCTCTTTTTCAACGCCTCAAACTCGCGCGAGGCCGGTAGTGCGATCGGTTCCGAGTTCGGAGCGAACCTCGATATTTTCTTAAAGCCACTACACCGACTGCAGCGGCCGACTCTCTTCCGGCTCGACCGATCGCAGTCCCGGTTCCTGGTCTTCCGGATTGGCTACCGTTATCTTCCTTCGCCCGGTCAACCGCTCGAAAATCGTGTCGTGCTGGAAGCGACGTCTCACCATCCCCTGGTGGCAGGCGCGGTGATCTCCGACCGGAACCGGGCCGACCTCCGCTGGGTTGGCGGAGTATTTTCCTGGCGTTATCGCAACCGGTTGGCGGTGGAGAGAACCGTTCCGATTTTCTCCTACCATTTCACGCCCTATGTGCACGCCGAAACCTACTACGACAGCAATTACCATAAGCTGAATCGGACAGCATTAGATTTCGGCGTCGTATTCCCCATCCGCCGGCGGTTCGAGATCGAACCCTACTACGAGCATATGAACCACACCGGCAAATCACCTAACCGCCAGACAGACGCCGTTGGTCTCACTCTGAGCGTGTATTTTCGACCGCAGCTATGAAGCGAACTACTGGGATTGACGTGGTTTTGGTATGTGCTCATCGCAGACGGCTGCGCGAAGCCGTAGTTCTAACAGGCAGCCAATCCAATGCGTAGCGATATTGGGACAACCCGGGGAGTCACAGAGGTACTCGGTAAGCTGTTCTTCACGCCCGTCGGGACCCATGATGCCGGTTCTGATCGTTACCTGAGGAATAAAGCCTCCTTACCAAATGTTTGGAATATTTTAGCGCACTCAGGCAACCGGAGATCAGAGGGTATTATTGTGAACGTTCGCACCGAGCCTACCAAATGAAAGGACACCAGATAGTTTCGGAATTCTCATTGGTCAGAGGCCCATTACACCAAATGGGGCGGCGGCTCGGCCTGGTTCGGGGAGAAACGAATACCGGCAGGCTGGGAATAGCACTAGGCCTGTTGGCATGGTGTGTTCTGATAGCACTGGCCCTCCTGGAAGGGTTCGGCCCAAAGATGTTTTCTCTGGCCGCGGTGGGTATTCATGTCCGCTTCCTGCTTGTGATCCCTCTATTCTTCTTTAGTGAAACGTGGGTGGTTCCGCAGATGGCGGAGTTTACCCGCTACATCGTTAACTCCCGCTTGGTGCCTGAAGCCTCGCTGCCGGCCTTGGCGTCGGACATCCGCCGTGTCAGAAAGCTGAAGGATTCCTGGCTCGCTGAACTTATCTTTCTATTGGCAGCGCTCGCCTTATCTGTAATTGAGACGATCACTGATGTGCCGGTAGGGACGGGGAGTTGGACGACGATCCTTCAGGCGACCGGTGGCAGACTTACCTGGATCAATGCCTGGTATCTGGGGTTTTGCCTGCCGCTCTTTCGTTTTCTACTGCTTCGCTGCCTCTGGCGACTCGGTCTCTGGTGGTACTTTCTCTGGCGCGTCGAGAAACTCGACCTCCGCCTGATCCCCACTCACTCCGACGGCGCGGCCGGGTTGGGGTACCTGGAGATCGTGCAAGAGTATTTCGGACCTTTGGCGCTGGCAATATCGGCGCTCTTTTCGGCGCAATTCGCGGAAGAGATTTTCTTACGCAAGATGGCCTTCGAAACCCTATACTACCTGGTTCCGATGGTCCTGCTTCTCAATGCGGCGCTGTTTATCGGTCCCCTCTTCATCTTTGTCCCGAAGCTCTTGATCTGCCGTTGGACGGGCATGAGCAAATATATGGGCATGGCCTCGCGTTATGTGGAGGCGTTCGACACCAAGTGGTTCCAGGGCGAAACGACATCCGGCGAAGCTCAACTCGGAACGGCAGATCTGCAATCGCTGGCAGACCTGACCAATAGCGTCAACATCGTGCGCGGGATGCGTATGATTCCCGGGGGCCAGCGGCTCGTGGTGGCACTCGCCGTATACGTGATAGTACCCCTCGCGCCGTTGCTTCTTTTGAAATTTCCGGTTGACCAGATGGTGAAACAACTATTCAAGATGGTGACCGGTTTGTAGGGGTGTCGCCTGACGATCAATGCGCCTTGACGACAATAAAGCTATAGGCGATTCCTATCGAGTCAATGTCGGAGCCGATGCGCGCGATCGCGCCCTTGAAGTAGCTGATCCTGATGGATTGACGCCGCCCGATCACCATCCCAAAGGTGGCGCCGATACGATAGTTGGCAACGTAGGTTGACATGTCCCGACCGTTGACGCTGGTCCTTCCTCCCGTGAAGAACGTCGTGTCGAAGGCAGCCCATGTCCGGCGAGGCAGTATCCGCACTACATGACCTTGTATGCTGCCCAACGGGACCTGGGTAAGTGTCTTTCCGCCTGCGAAGGCGTTGTTCGAGGTAAACAGCCAGGCGCCGGCGGCTCCTTCAAGCGACCATTTCCCGAGGGTCCGGGACACGCCCAGTTCCGGCTTGAACGCCCACCGGTTGGCGCCGATGTTGATCAGCACGTTGGGGTCATGCTGACCGGTAGGAGCAGACACCGTGATACTGGCTCCGACGATCGTCTTCGGTCTGTACTCGACAAATTCGCGCATGTGCATGGCCGGCGCGCCGTAGATATTCATGGCATAGCGGTAGACCGTATCACCCAACCCGGAACGGTAACGGTATTGATCGAAGCCTGCTTGAGTTCCTGTCATATCGGCTTTGGCGTAGGGGACGATCGCGAGCACCTGCGCCGAACGCCCCATCACCCCGAGAGTCTGCGCAAAGGAGAGCGTCGTAATGTCGGCGACGACGTTGGCGTTCTGCACCAGCAGGCTTGGATCGAACAGCAAATCGCCGGAGTTGCGGCTGTAGCTGACGCCGACAAGACTCACTCCTACGGGAGCCGGAAAGTAGGCGCGGGGCTGCATTTCCTGGGCTTGCAGGACTGACACGAGACAAGCGACGAGAGGAATGACCGATGATGCGAAACGGTGTCCTCCTAATGTGGTCACGTTTTCCTTTCAGTCAGCTCTTCGGGAACTTAATTGTCCACGTACCACCGAACACGATGTTGGTTCCCAAGAGATGAGAGGATGCCAGGTATTCGTGATAGCCCTTGACGTAGAGGCTAAGGTGCCGCTTCGGGAAAATGAGCGTGCCTTGACCACCGATCGCATGGACCGAGTAATAAGGGAGCAGGCTGGCTGGCGCGATTATCGGTCCAACCGGTGCCTGGCCGCCGTTGGCGGTGATTTGCCACTGGTCGTAGCCGACCACGCCGAGTTGCAGCAGACAGGTGAAATCTTTCTTCAGCGGAAGCACCTGCCCGAGGCCCCATTCCATCGTGAAGGCCTGCCCCGGTGTCTTATAAGTATTGTCGGTACCCTGCCTTGAGCCGTGAGCCTCCCAGTCGGTGAACAGATTCGCACTCGTCGCTTTATTTTTCGTAATGTAAAGGGTCGAACCTGTCTGAAGATGGTTGCCAACATATCCCAAACCAACATTATTTGTGGCCCCGGGGACGTAGCGTCCCGTCGGGAACATGAGAGCGTCCGCGACCAGGAGGTCAGCCCTCTTCAAGTGCCAGCCCACGCTAAACGGTTGAACGTAGAGGTCGGCGAGACCTGAACCCCCCGCGGCCAGCTTCAAATTAGGAGCACCGGTAGCGGGGATCGGAACCTCTCCAGCGAGGGAGCCGGTAGCAGGCGTCGGAAACAAGACCATGTATCCCAGATTCCCACCCAGGAACTTGAAGTTCGGGACGTAGTAGAAGGCATTCTCCACCGCCCAGACGCTGTAATTGCCAGTGACCGGGATCGGCTTGCCATTAGAACCGTTAAACTGGCTGGCCCCGTAATCAATCGTGATGTTGGCGTAGGTAAATCCGGGATCTGGAAGGATTCCTGCATTCATCCCTACCTGCCCGGGGGCCCATTGTGGCTTCTGCTGTCCTGACGAGGACACCGCGGATATTAACATCAAGATCTTCAGTACTAAGCTTCCGGTTCGAATCTTTGAGGACATCGTTTTCACTCTCTATTCAGATTTCAGTCGTATCGGCAATTGATGCTCGGTAACACAATGCTTGAGACCGACTGGGCTCGAGCGCGATCAGTCAAGAACGTTATGGCTCAGATAGCCTGAGTGTAGGATTAAGGGCGCGATGGAGGATATCGGACCTTGGTCCTATATGGTGAGAACCCCGGGCCACCGCTTTAAGCGCTGTCGGAATCATGAGACATCCTGCCGCAAGAAGCGGCAATGTCACCCAGACCGTGCTTTCGACCCGGACAGCCAGTCATTTCAACGGAACACCACCACACGAGTGGTTGGGCTCAGTGAGCTCGCGCAATACTTCGTTCTGCGCGATCTTCTTCGAACCGGGTCGCAGAAGGTGCGTGAAGACAAGTCTTATCGTTCAAGGGACGGGGGTCTTCGGCTCACTCCCTTGTCGATCCGTCGATCCGTATTGACGAAAGGACGATCCGTCCCCATTTCGCAAAGCGCCTTCTGGTATCTGCCCAACCATCCTCCCCAGCCGTCCTCGGTCGGGCGAACGCCTTGTTTTCGCAAGTCCTCAAAACTTTCTCTAAGGAGTTGGCGGTTGGTAAGGACTGCTTCTGCTTGGCCAAGATCCTCAATCTCAATCCGCCGCCTCCCGCCGTCAATTCGCCTACGCAACCTGATGAACGAATTCACTTTCATTACTCCGCGGGACCGGGTTTCCTCCATCTCTTGCGTGTATGGGATGTAGTAGACCCTGGCGGACGTGGCTTCCAAGGTACTCAAAGCGCCGCTCAATGACGTGGCGTGCAGCATTCTTGAATCCTGGATGGCCATTCGCAAGGGGCCCTACGTTTTTTACAACCAGCTTACCGGGGATCGTTTCAGGGATCTGAAGGCAGGTCTCACCAAAGCGGTAAGAAGCGCAGCGCTAGAAGGAGTCACTTGGCATACATTCAGGCACACCTTCGCTTCGCGGCTGACGCTCGACGGGACCGACCTGGTTACGGTGAAAGAGCTCCTTGGGCACGCGGACATCTCGACAACGATGCGCTACGCCCATACCAAACGATGAAACCAAGAAGCTGGCGGTTTCCAAAGCAGCCCGTAGTGACAAACCAGTGACAGTGATTCCGGCGAAGCGCCGAACGAGGTAGTGACATTAGCTGCAACGCGATGAAATCAGGTAAGATAAAAGACGGAGGAATGGGTGAGTGGTTGAAACCGGCGGTCTTGAAAACCGTTTGCGGGGTAACTCGCACGGGGGTTCGAATCCCTCTTCCTCCGCCATGTCAAGGTATTTATTTTCAGTGGCTTAGACGCCGGCTGGTGTATCGGAAAGGCGGCGAAAGCGGTGAAAGCACCGAAAGCCGACAAGGAGCCTACGCTGCCGTTTTCGGATGAGGAGATCGCCCGCATTCTCGATGCGATCGAGACGAAAATACCTCCAAGCCCATCCGTTCTCGAACGAGCTCGCGAAAGAAGAGAAGATTAGGGCGTTCATTCTCGTCATGCTCTATTCCGGGATCAGGATTTCCGATTGCGTCCTGCTACGGAAAGAGCGGATAAATGACGGGAAGCTCTTCATCAGGATTGCTCACAAGAACTCCGCTCCCGTCACGGTTCCCCTGCCGCCAAAGGTCTTGGACGCACTTGACGCAATCGGCCCGGCCGATTTTTATTTCTCCACCGGCCGCGGAAAAGTGAAAACGTGGACAACCGAATGGGAAGAACGGCTGAAGATCTTTATGCTGGCCGGACTTCCGACGGTCACTCACACCAGCTTCGCGACACGTTTTCGGTGAACCTTCTGCGTAAGGGAAGGACACTTGAAGATGTCGCCGCCCTTCTGGGAAACACGGTTGATGTCTGCGAAAAGCACTATTCGCCGTGGGTGCAGTCGAGACAAAGCGTTTTAGAAGACGTAGTCAGAGCGACGTGGTAGATCTTTTACGCCGGGCTGGCCACGACTGCTCACCTGTGGCAATAGCTTCTCTCACCTTCTGACGGTCGCGGTTTGTTGCCGTCGGACTTTTCCGAACCCCGCGCGTCTGCACGCGGTCTGAAACGGTTGTCAAGCAGGTGCGCCCGTCCGTTCTACCCGAGTCCCAGTCTGATACGCTGAAACTTCATGAATGAAGCTCAGCTGCGCGCCCTCCTGGAACAGCTTCGGGAGGGCGCAGTCGACGTAGACCAGGCGCTGGCGAAAGTCCGTAACCTGCCCTACGAGGACCTCGGTTACGCCAAGGTCGACCATCACCGCGCGTTGCGCCACGGCATGCCGGAAGTCATCTTCGGTCTCGGCAAGACCGCGGACGAGATCATGGGAATTGCTAAATCTCTGCTCGACCGAAGCCCCAACGTGCTGATCACACGTATTACTTCGGAAAGTGCCGAAGCGGTCCTCCGTACTTTTCCAGCAGGAGAGCATTTCCCGCGTGCAGGGGCGATTCGTTTCTGGCGCGACAAAACCATTCAGGGACGCGGCAAGATCACGGTAGTGTGCGCCGGTACCAGCGATATCCCCGTCGCCCAGGAGGCGCGCATCACGGCGGAAGTAATGGGCAATCTGGTGGACGAGATTCACGATATCGGGGTCGCCGGTATCCACCGCCTGATGAGTAATCGTGAACGGCTGGTGGAGTCGAAAGTGGTGATTGTCTGCGCCGGAATGGAAGGCGCGCTGCCGAGCGCGGTCGGCGGGATGGTTTCGTGCCCGGTGATCGCCGTCCCGACGAGCGTTGGGTACGGGGCCAGCTTTCACGGAGTCGCCGCGCTCCTGGGAATGCTGAATAGCTGTGCCAGCAACGTCACCGTCGTCAATATCGACAATGGCTTCGGCGCAGGCTACGTGGCTAGCCTCATCAACCGCCCGTAGAACTCTGGACTTTGGCCATTTCAGTTTCAACTTCTTGCGAAGCAGCGGGCACGTGTAATGAAACAGCCGCAACCCAGGCCGCTTCGCACACCAAAACCTGTCGTTTGCGCGACAAGGGCGACGAGGGGTCGTGCCCAGAGGGCGCCGAGGACGCGGGCGTCCGCCCCACAAAAAGCCAAAGCCGAGCGTCCGTAGGACTGACCTGGACTGACCATCGTTTTTGTGTCCGGCTGCGCAGCATCCCATCTTCTGCCTGGGGTTTGAGCCGCTGAATAGCGGACGTTGTGCGAATCAGCCCGAGGTTTTGTGGAATTTGGCAACGAAACTGCGAACCAAAACAATGCCAGACACGTCCCAGACAAGCGACGGAGGAGCGCGTGATGGAACTTCCGAACGGTTGTTCAAGATCATGGATTTGGAACCTGCGCCGGTGGTTTCCTGGAACCAGGAACTATTCTCCGGTGGTGGTGCTGCCGGTTGACCCTCAACCGGTTCTCGAGCCGCCCCGTATCGGCTTGGCGCTCGGCGGAGGTTTCGCACGCGGCGTGGCGCATGCCGGTGTTCTCAAGGTGCTCGACGAGGCCGAAATCCCGCTGCACTGCATCGCCGGCGTCAGCGCAGGCGCGATTGCAGCAGCCGCTTACGCCAGTGGAACCAGGCCAACCGACATCGGACGCATCGGTGCGGCCATGCGATTCTGCGATATCGCCCGCTGGACGATCTGCCGGACGGGTTTCATGCGCACCGAGCGTATGGAGGCCTTTCTACGCAAAATGCTTGAGAATTTCCGTTTCGAAGACATGCAAATTCCCCTGGGTGTGATTTCTACCGATCTGCAGAGCGGCCAGCCCGTGACATTCCGTGATGAAGGGGACGTGCTGCTGCCGATCCGTGCGAGTTGTTCCTATCCGGGGATCTTTCAGCCGGTAGCTTTCCAGGGACGCCTGCTGGTAGACGGGGGCGTGAGTGTCGAAGTTCCGGCCATGCTCGCTCGGGAGATGGGAGCGACACACGTCATCTCGGTGTACATTCCGATGCAGGCTGAGTCCATGGCGCCGGGCAACATTTTCGACGTGGTGAATCGCTGCTTTCAGATTATGCACCACCACAGTCAGGAATTGTGGCGCAGGCATTCGGACGTGGTGATTGTGCCGGGCGTGTCGGAAATCGGATGGAACGGGTTTGAGAACGGCCGGCAGATGATCGAGGCCGGCGAGGTGGCAGCCCGCGCGGCCTTGCCACAGATTCTGAAGATCCTGGAACGCGCCGCCCCGGTACAAAGTAAGGTGCAGGAAATCCGCCGGGCGTAACCCGGTACGCCTTCTTCCCAAACTCCTGACCGGCCGATCCGGTTGCAACCCTCCGGGCTGCGCAGCGGCCTCGTCCTAGCCTAGTCTAGTGCGTTGGTGGGGCAGGCGGTTTCGCCTGGCGCTTTCGCCTGCGGCCTTTGATTTTTTCACAGTTTCTGACGGTCGCGGCCCGGAAGTCGTTGCTGAGGCGCGCGCTAAGCAAGCGGTTCGGTACGGCAATTCTTGCAAGTAGGTGCCAGGGCCCTTTGGGCACGACCGCCCAGTCGCATTCGTTCCAATGCAAAATGGTACTCATGCGCCCATTTCCCTTAGGAGAGCTTCTGGGGTTCGAATACCATTTCACGTCTGAAGGCTGCGAAATCGAGTTCCAGCCGGGACCTGAGCATCAGAACCCGCGAGGGACGCTGCATGGCGGAGTGTTATGCGATCTGGCGGACGCGGCCATGGGCTTAACGTGGATGCAGCGCGTGGGCCAGGAACAACCGTTCACCACGATCGAGCTGAAGATCAATTTCCTCAAGCCCGTCTGGCATTCACGGCTACGCGCCATTCCGCATATCCTGAAAGGTGGCCGGACCATCGCGCTGCTGTCGTGCGACATCCTCGACCACAAGGGCAGTCTGGTGGCCTACGCGACCAGCACGGTGATCATGCTCGACGGCGACGCTGCCAAAGGTCGCTAAAGCTTGGGAATAATCTGCCCTTGATTTGCATCTATCCAAGGGCTGGAGATAGTAATAAGAAGTGAGGAACTCATGTTGATCAAAAGGCCATCCGTCTTGAAGTATTCAGATGTCACACCTAAAAGCCTCTATACCAACCGCCGTGAATTCCTCGCGTCATTAGGGCTGGGGGGCGCACTGCTGACGGCGGCCGTTTCTAAAGCCGGGACTAAGCTGCCGATCGCGTCCAAGAGCCCGTTCAGCACCACCGAGACAGTCAACTCGTACCAGGATGTGACGCATTACAACAACTTTTACGAATTCGGCACGGACAAGACGGATCCGGCAAAATACGCGCAGGGGTTTCGAACCTCGCCCTGGACGGTATCCATCGAAGGCCTGGTCGAAAAACCGCAGAAAATCGACCTGGCGTCTCTGATGAAAATGGCGCCGCTCGAAGAGCGCATCTATCGGCATCGCTGCGTGGAGGCCTGGTCAATCGTGGTGCCTTGGGCCGGCTACTCGTTGAGCGTCCTCCTGAAAAACGTCGGCGTGATGCCGAAGGCTAAGTATGTGGCCTTCCAGAGCGATTACGACCGTAAGCAGATGCCCCACGCGTACGGAATTTCGTTTCCTTATGTCGAGGGGCTGCGGTTAGACGAAGCCATGCATCCGCTGGCGCTGCTGTGCTTCGGCATGTACGGCGAAGAGCTGCCTCCGCAGGACGGCGCTCCCGTGCGCATGGTCGTGCCGTGGAAGTACGGCTTCAAGAGCATCAAGTCGATCGTCAAAATCAAGCTGGTGGAGAAGCAGCCTCCCTGCACCTGGAACGAAATGCAGTCGAACGAATACGGCTTCTATTCCAATGTGAATCCGCACGTCGACCACCCGCGCTGGAGTCAGGCTAAAGAACGCCGGCTGGGCGAGCTTTTCATGCGGCCAACCCTCATGTTTAACGGCTACGAAAAGGAAGTCGCCGGCCTCTACACCGGCATGGACCTCAAAAAGAATTTCTGATGGAGAACGTTGCCGCTGTACCTGTCCGCCCGAAGCCGGCGAAGGCCAGGCCCAAGCTCGTCTGGATCGTTTCCAAATTAGCGTTGTGGCTGATGTGCCTCTCACCCGCGGCCCTACTCATTTGGAAGGGCTTCCACGGCGGGCTGGGGGCGAATCCTGTCGAATACATCACACATAAGACCGGCGACTGGACCCTCCGCTTGATCCTGATCACCCTGGCCATCACGCCGCTCCGCAAGCTTCTCAAGCAGCCTCAACTCGTTCGTTTCCGGCGGCTCTTTGGATTGTTCGCTTTCTTCTACGGGTGTTTGCATTTCCTCACCTGGTTCTGGCTGGACAAGTCGCTCGACTTCGGCGAGATGTGGAAAGACGTGTTGAAACGGCCCTTCATCACGGTCGGCTTCCTGGGGTTCCTGGCGATGATCCCGCTTGCCGTTACATCGACTGCAGGTTGGATACGGCGTCTGGGCGGAAGGAACTGGCAACGCCTCCATAAGCTGGTCTATCTCACCGGCGGCGCCGGAGTGGTGCATTACTACTGGCTGGTGAAGTCGGATGTCCGGCTGCCGGTGATGTATGGCGCCATCCTGGTAGTGCTGCTGGGCTTGAGGCTGAGGAAGTAGCGGGGCGACGCTACCAGCTGCGGGTGTAGCCGATGCTGGCTGTCGTGTACCACGGAACCGTCGCAATCTTATTGAACATTTCCTGAATCCAGATGGAATGGTGGTCGTTGAAGTGAACGATCAAGCCGAGTGCTTCGCCGTCGTAGAAGCGATTCTGGACCGATGGGTTTCCGGTCAGGCTCGTGATCCCACCCTGTATCCATGTATATCCGGTAAGGCGCTTCGTCTTCGGCAGTCCGAAGTTCTTCATGATCCCCAAGGCCTCCGTGTGTGAGCCGTAGGGAGTGTGCAGGAATCCGTGGGAGCCTGCGTTTTCGTAGGTGTAGCCAAACGTGATCTCGTCACCGATGGGGTCCTTCTTCAGAAAAGAGAAGGTATGGCCCAGTCCGATGTTGTCGTTGGCCTTCGGTTCCAATCCCGGGCGAACGAGGTCGGAGCCGAACATAATGAAAAGGTCCGTGGACGTCCCTGTCTCGCCCTCGGATGGCGAGGGACTGGGCTGCGGCGTTGCCTGGGCATACGCCAACGAGTGAAGAAAGAACAGAGAGGAAACTAGCGCTCGGATAGGAAGAGTGGCTGGCTTCATGGTTGGCTCCTTAGGAGTTCGGTCGCTACATCCCAAATGTAGAGTCCGTCTCCCGGCGTTGCTGGCAACTATCGGACCTCATCTCGGAGGTATAGCGTCCAGAGAATAACTGGACACGTCGTGGGGCAGCCAATCCTGTGCAGAGTCTGCAATGTAGAAACTCCAGAAGCGGCTTTCGTCGCTTGCAGAACTGCCCATTTATTTCGCAGCTAATGAGCGGAGCCGCGCTCCGGTTGCAGATCGCGGTGCGTTAATCGATGCCCGCGGCGTAAAGATGCATCGCGGCATAAGCGCGCCAGGGTCGCCAGTCTTCGGCAATCCGCAAAAACTCCGGCGGTGAAGTCGGCTTGCCGTCCTTACTAAGGCACCGCCGAAGACCCGGGTCGGCAAACGGACACGCGTCCGGCTCACCCATAACCCGCATGGCAATGTAGTGCGCGGTGTTTTCCTCGATGCCGCGAATACTCGAGATCCGCGAGACCGCCTCTTCCAAGGTCATGGACGCTGCAAATGTGAGTTCGGCGCTGCAGACCGAGCGGGCCAGTGCGTGGAGCGTCTCCGCTGGAGTACCGTGGATACCCGCCTTTGAGAGATCGGCGTCAACCAGATCTTCGGGCTTTGGAAACAGATGAGTAAGACCCTGTATGGACGTCTGAAGCGGTTTTCCAAAAGTTTGCACCAATGCTCCAACCCGCGTCGTCGAGTCGATAATCGTCAACTGTTGGCCAAGAATGGCATGCACGGCGAGTTCAAAGCCGTCCCACGCTCCGGGGACCCGCAGTCCGGGGCTTCGGTCCAGTAGCGGTTTGAGCCGCTGATTTCGCGAAAGATCATCGGCGATACGAAGCGGGTCCGCTCCCAGGTCGAAAATACGGCGAACCCCCTCGACCACCTTCATGAGAAACTGATATCCGGGCAATTGTACGCGCACGGTCAGAGCCGATTCAGTCTCCCTCGGGCGAACATCGATGATGCCCGTTGAGCCGCCGACGCTGATGGTCCGTTGATATGAGCCGTCTTGGACGAGCTCCACGCCTGGAGTTGCCCGAGGTTGCAGGAAATCAACCAGCGCTGACCAGTCGAAAGGCGGCCGGTAAGCGAGCCGAACCACCAGCCCGCTTTGGGATGACGTCGGGACTTCCCCACGGGCGCGGCGAAGTTCGGTCGGCGATTGGCCGCAGACTGTCCTTACCGCGTGGTTGAATTGGCGGATGCTCCTGAATCCGGCGGAAAGGGCGATCTTCGTAAACGACAGATCCGTTTCCTCGATCAGATTTCGTGCAAAATGAACCCGGTGCGTGATCGCGAGCTTAACTGGCGGCGCTCCCAGGTGCTCAACAAAAAGGCGCCGCAACTGCCGGGAGCCGAGACCCACGCGACCGGCGAGATGCTCCACGCTGTTTTCATCGAGAGCGCCCTCTGAAATCAACCTGAGCGCACGGGAAACTATCGCCGACGTTCCCAACCACGCGGGCGTGCCCGGAGAAGTCTCCGGGCGGCATCGGCGACATGGCCGGTATCCGTCCGCCTCGGCCGCGGCTGCGCTCGCGAACCAAACGAGGTTATTCCGTCGTGCGAAGGGTACCGGACAAATCGGGCGGCAGTAGATCCTGGTCGTCGCGGCGCCGATGAAGAAGCGACCGTCGAAGCGTTGATCCCGGCTATACAGCGCCTGCCACCAGATCGACGGCTGCACTTCACCGCTGCTCATAAATTCATATCGTAGAAGATTTCGGCCGCCTCTGATAGCAACATTCGGACATTTCCCGCAGGGGGAGGGGAACGCTACGCCTTCTGAAAATAATCGGCATTCTTTTGCGTGAAGTGAGCCCACTTCTCGGGCAGGTCCTCGAGCGAAAAAATTGCCGAAACCGGGCAGACGGGCACGCAGGCGCCGCAGTCGATGCACTCGATCGGGTCGATGTAGAGCATCTCCGATCCGGCGAATGCCGGTTCATCTTTCTTAGGATGAATGCAGTCGACAGGACAGGCATCTACGCATGCCGTATCCTTCACACCAATGCAAGGCTCCGCAATTACATAGGCCATGTCACCCTTGATCCTAGAGGAATCCGGCCCTGCCGACTGGCGATTTTCGGACATGAAGGGAGGTCCTTGTGGCGCAGGCTTCAGCCTCCTCGGACTACCGCGAAGCCAGGAAGAGCGCCGAGACGAATCTCGGCGCAACCGGCGTGAGTGCCGGCGCCACGCCGGTTTTGCATCCTGGCGGCTGAAGTCTGTACTACGACACGCTATCCTGGTGCTATGGTCCCGTCACGCCGACATTTCATCCGGAGCGCTGCCACCGGCATTGGAACATTAGCCGCTTCTCGCGTCTTAGGCGCCAACGATCGCATACGCCTGGGCATCATCGGGATTGGCGACCGGGGGACGCAGATCACCCGCGAAGCCATCGCCTGTCCCAATACCGACTTCGTGGCCTTCGCCGACATCTATACGCGCCGGCTCGAGGATGCCAGGAAACTCGCGCCCAATGCCAAGACCTATCTCGATTACCGGCACCTGCTGGAAGACAAGACTATCGACGCCGTGCTGATCGCGACGCCGCAGCACCTGCATTGCGAGTGCTTCGTCGCCGCGATGCAGGCGGGCAAACACGTCTATCAGGAAAAGACCATGGCGTTCTCGGTGGACCACGCCAAACGGATGCGCGCGGCTTACAAGGCGGCCGGTAATCGCACCGTGCAGATCGGGCACCAATGGTGCTCATCGGGCCAGGTGACGGACGCGGTCAGTTTTTTGAAGAGCGGCAATGTCGGCAAAATTACCGCGATCCATGCCCACATGTACCGCAATACGCCGCATGGCAAACCACAGTGGGCGCGGCCGGTATATCCGGATATGACGCCGGAGAACATTATCTGGAAGTCGTTCCAGGGCGAGTCGGCGCCCCACGATTTCGACGCCAACCGGTACATCAACTGGCGTTTCTTCTGGGATTATTCCGGCGGCAACGTGTACGAAAACATGTGTCACCAGGTGGCCTTCTGGTACAAAGTGATGAACCTGCAAGTGCCCAAAGCGGTCACCATGACGGGCGGCCTCTATCTTTGGAAAGACGGGCGCGAAGTTCCCGACACCATGAACGTCTCCATGGAACAGCCGGAAGAAATGCTTTTCACCTGGGACTCGGGCTTCGGCAACAATGCGCTCGGGGTTACCGAGGATGTACTGGGCGACGACGGGACGATTTCCAAGGGACAGCAGATTCGCTATTCGCCGCAGAAAGTGAACAAGCGGGACGGCGTGGAACTGGTCGGCCAGACGCCCACGGATCCGCGCGGGCACATGCAGAATTTCCTGGACTGCATCCGCTCGGGCAACCCGACCAATTGCCCGCTGGAGGTGGGTTTCCGCGTGGCCATTGCGTGCCGCATGGCGGTGGATAGCTATCGCCAGCAGCGTACCCTGCGATGGGATGCGGTCAAGGAAGAAATCGTCTCGTAACACAGACTTCAGTTTGTGCCTTTGTGCTAGCTCATGGATTTCGAGTACACGGCGGAACAGCTCCAGTTAAGGCGCGCAGTGCGCGAGTTTGCGCAGGCGGAGATTGCTCCGCACGTCCTCGACTGGGATGAGAACCAGACGTTCCCGCTTGAAGTCATCAGGAAGCTCGGCCAGCTCGGGTACATGGGTGCGATATTTCCCGAAGAATACGGCGGCGCGGGCCTCGGCTATGTCGAGTACTCGATCATTATCGAGGAGCTATCGCGCGTCGACGGGTCGGTGGGCATTATTGTCGCCGCCCATACTTCGCTGTGCAGCAATCATATTTACAAAGCCGGGACCGAAGAACAGAAGCGCAAATACCTGAGCAGACTGACGTCGGGCGAGTGGCTCGGGTGCTGGTCGTTGACGGAACCGGAGGCCGGATCGGACGCGGCGGGAACGCGAACTTCAGCGGTGCGCGATGACGACCATTGGGTCCTGAACGGCGCGAAAACCTTCACCACCAACGCCCACTACGCGGATGTCTGCGTGGCCATGGCGGTCACCGACCGCGCTGCCGCTCAACATGGAATATCGGCTTTCATCCTCGAAAAGGGCATGCCGGGTTTTCGCGCCGGAAAGAAAGAAAACAAATTGGGGCTGCGGGCCAGCGCGACCGGTGAAGTGATCTTCTCGGGCTGCCGTCTCGGGGACTCGCAACTGCTGGGCAAGCGCGGCGAAGGCTTCATTGACAGCCTGAAGACGCTGGACGGCGGGCGTGTTTCCATCGCGGCGCTTTCCATCGGTATGGCGCAAGGCGCTTACGATGCGGCCCTGCAGTATTCCAGGATCCGCAAGCAGTTCGGACGGCCGATATCGGAATTTCAAGCCATCCAGCACAAACTGGTGGACATGGCGACGGATATCGATGCCTCCCGGCTGCTGACATATAGGGCGGCGCGCCTGATCGACCAGGGCAAGCGGGTGACACGGGAATCGGCCATGGCCAAGTTGTTCGCCTCGGAGGCTGCGGTACGGATTGCGAACGAAGCGGTGCAGATTCACGGAGGGTACGGGTTCATCAAGGACTATCCGGTGGAGAAGTTTTATCGTGATGTGAAGCTTTGCACCATTGGCGAAGGGACCAGCGAAATCCAGCGCCTGGTGATCGCCCGGCAGTTGCTTAAGGACGCTGCGAAATAAACAGCCCCACAATTTATATTGCCGAATTTTGCAACCGCCTCTTTTAGTCTGTGATTGTCGGATTATAACTTTGACCAGGACGAGCATTTCAGATTGGGCCGAACGCATCCGTGCGCGCGACGTGCGCGCTCTGGCTCGTGCCGCTACTGCTATCGAGAACCAGATGCCGGAAGGCCGGCAGCTCCTCGATCAAATGAACAGCGGAACCGGACTGGTGATCGGGATCACCGGACCGCCCGGCGCGGGTAAGAGCTCACTGGTCGACTCCCTGGCGAAAGAGCTTCGCAGGCGCGGGAAAACGGCTGGCATACTCGCCGTCGATCCCAGCAGCCGCATGACTGGCGGCGCGATCCTGGGCGATCGGATTCGCATGCAACAGCATCACCGCGACGCCGGGATCTACATCCGCTCGATGGCTACGCGCGGCGCCGGTGGGGGCCTGGCTCGCGCCACCGCGGATCTCGCGCGGTTGCTGCGCGGCGCCGGATTCGATTACGTGCTCATCGAAACGGTCGGCGTGGGACAGGATGAAATTGAGATTGCAGGTCTCGCGGATGTGACGGTGTTGGTCCTGGTGCCGGGGATGGGCGACGATATTCAGGCGATCAAAGCCGGTGTCATGGAGATCGCGGATATCTACGTGATCAATAAGGCGGACCACGCCGGTGTGGATCGGACCGAGGTGGAAATTCGGGCGGAGTTGTCGCCTGGCGCGCCGATCTTGCGCACCATTGCTATCGAAGCATCCGGCGTCGCAGAATTGCTGGATGCCATCGATGGCTACAAGTCCTCTCGCACCAGGCCGGATTTCGCGGGCGATCCCGTGGGAGTTGCGCTGCAGGCGCTGGAGGAAGCGCTCGGCTCGAGCCACCTTCAACATGTGACTGTGCGGGTCTCGGATTTCGATGCGGTAGTAAACACGCTAAAGAAAAATGGCGCGAGCCTGTCCGAAGCCCCTGAACCGGGACACGTGTTCGTGCAAACCAGCGGCATGACACTGGAGATAATTGCAGAGTAACGAACGGATAACGGACGACGGATAACGGAAAACGGATAACGGACACATGGACACAAGCATCGGAATCATCGGCGGGAGCGGGTTGTACTCCATGCCCGGCTTTTCGGAATCGGATGAGGTCGTCATCGACACGCCATTCGGCAAGCCCTCGGACAACCTGCATGTGGGCATACTGGCGGGAAAGCGGGTTGCCTTTCTCGCGCGCCACGGACGCGGGCATCGCATTTCGCCCAGCGAGCTCAATTTCCGCGCCAACATCTACGCGATGAAGTCGCTGGGCGTGACCCGGATCCTGTCGTTGAGCGCGGTGGGATCGCTCAAGGAAGAGCACCGGCCGCTCGACTTCGTGATCCCGGATCAGTTTTTCGATCGCACGCGCGGACGCGTATCGACTTTCTTTGGCGAAGGACTGGTGGCGCACATCAGCTTCGCCCATCCCATCTGTCCGCAACTGGCGGATTTAGTGCGGGAAGCGGCCGCCGAGGAAGGCGTCAATGTGACGAAAGGAGGAACGTATCTCTGCATGGAGGGTCCGGCGTTCTCGACCCAGGCGGAATCGAACCTTTACCGGTCCTGGGGCATGGACGTCATCGGGATGACCAATCTGCAGGAGGCCAAACTGGCGCGCGAGGCCGAGATCTGTTACGTTACCATCGCCATGGTCACCGACTACGATTGCTGGCATCCGCACCACGATGCCGTGACCGTCACCGACATCATCGCCAACTTGACTCAGAACGCGGCCAATGCATGTAAGGTGGTAGCTGCGGCGGTCGATCGCATTCCCGAGGAGCGCACCTGCAAGTGCGGCTCGGCCCTGGCGCACGCCATCATCACCGATAAAACGCTGGTTCCCGAGAACACGCTAAGGAAGCTGGACCTGATTGTCGGCAAATACTTCGCCTGAACAAATTGCCCTTCGGGTACTCGCCGCGTGCCTCGCCGGCGAGCCCTGGCAGCCGACCGATATCGACGCGCTGGTCGATGGCGATTCGGACGCGCTATTCGGCATTCTGGCCGAGGGTCTGGCCGATCGTTTCGATCCCCGGCTGGACGACGTCTATGCCGATATCTTCAGCCATGCGATTGCGCGCGTCGACAACCGCTTCACCGCTCCGGAGTTGCGCAGCCGTTACCGCCATCTGCGGCGCGTGCGGCCGTATGTACCCGTAGTCGATCCGCTGGAGGTGATGCGCGAGCGAATTCTACGCGTCGAATATAAAGCTCTGCGCACTCTGCGGACCCAGGGGGCAGCGTATCACGTACCGGGAGTTGTTCCGCCGCCGCTGAAAGATAACGGGCCCGATCCTGAGCGAATCGTGCTTTTGTCGCGCGTGACGCTGGGCGCGGACATCGTCGTGACCAGCATTTTTGCCCAGGCGCTGCGGACACGTTTTCCGAATTCGGAGGTGATCTTTGCCGGTAGCCAAAAATCGGCTGAACTGCTCGGGTTACCGCTGCTGCCCATCGATTACCCCCGATCGGGCGGACTGCGCGCCCGTTTGCGTTCTGTGGAGGCGATTCGGGCGTTCGATGACGACACGCTGATCATCGATCCGGATTCGCGACTGACGCAGCTTGGAGTCTATGCGGTAGCCCCGGAGCAACGGTATTATTTCTTCGATAGCCGTGGAGTCGACGCCCCGGGCTCGCTTGACTCGCTGGCGCGTGACTGGTGCGCGCAGGTATTTGAAGTGGACATCCCGCGGCCCCGGATAGAAGTAGGCGAACCGCCTTTTGAGGCCGCGCGGCCGGCGATCACCGTGAGCCTGGGGGTTGGCGGAAACGAGGCCAAGCGCATCGGCGGAGGGTTCGAGCACCGGCTTCTCGAGGAGCTAAGCAGCCGGGCGGCTACCGTGATCGTAGACAAGGGCGCCGGCGAAGAGGAGGCGGCGCGGGCCGAGGAGGCCGCGGCGGGACTCGCGAATGTTAGGTTCTGGAGCGGGTCGTTCGCCGGCTTTGCAGCGCTGATCGCAAAGAGCGATCTCTACGTGGGCTACGACTCTGCCGGACAACACGCTGCCGCCGCTTTAGGCATCCCGCTGGTGAGCGTCTTCGCCGGCGCGGTCAACGACCGGTTCTTCGAACGCTGGCGCCCCGATGGACGCGTGATACGAATCGACGGCGGATCGCCGGAATCGGCGTTTATCCGGGTCCGGTCCGCACTGGCGGCTTTACAACGCGAGATTTAACGGTACCGGGCGGAGGACATCGGCCGCAGCGTTACACGCGCCCGATCCCAAAGGCGCTCCGTATATAGATTCAATCACAAATCCGGCCGACCCGAGCCAATTCTGTCCAATTATCGCCATTTAGCTGGCGGTCGCGCCGTACGCATTGTGCACGAGTTCTTGGACTGGCGCAACCATGCGATGGACCGCTGTGAACAGCGATAGACTCACCGTGTGAAGGTGAACGAGATCACCGAAGCTGTGATCGGCGCGGCGATCGAAGTCGAGCCTCCGGCCTGGGCTGTTGGAATCAGCGTATATCCAATGCCTCTGTTATGAACTCACTTTGAGGAAGATACCTTTGGAGTTGGAGTTGCCTCTACCGGTAGTTTACAAAGGACTCAAATTCGACTGTGGATATCGCGTTGACATGGTAGTGGCAGGCGCTGTAGTAATAGAGGTCAAAGCGATTGAGCATATAGCCTGCGGATGGGCGGTTGGAAGGCTGGCCTTCTAATCAACTTTAACGTCCCGGTCTTGCGTAATGGGATCGTGCGGCGCGTGCTTGGACTCGAAGACTAGAGCGCATCTCATAAATGGCACGAGCACGACTTTGCGGAGTTCCACCTCATCTGTGAAACGCTCATTAGTGTAATAATTGATCGGCGCATAAGCGAGAACGGCCATGAAGCAGGAGTTTTGGCGGCGAGCAGAGGAACTATTCCATGCTGCATTGGGGCGGATGCCGGAAGCGCGGAGATCGTTTCTCGATGAGGCCTGCGGCGGCGACACAGAGCTACGCCGGCAGGTGGAGATGCTCGTTTCTGTGGATGAGAATGCCGGCAGCCTTTTGGAAAAGCCGGCGCTTGCCGATTTCACGCTCACGCCGGCCGCCGGCGGCTCTCTATCGCCTGGGACTCGTTTGGGACCCTACGAGATTCTTTCGCTTCTGGGAGCGGGCGGCATGGGGGAGGTGTGGAAGGCACGCGACACGCGCCTGAACCGGTTGGTCGCCATCAAGACGAGCCACGCCCGATTCACTGAGCGCTTTGAGCGCGAAGCGCGCGTCATCGCCGCGCTGAACCACCCCCACATCTGTTCGATCTATGACGTCGCGACTTCGCCCGATGGCTTCAGCTTCCTGGTCATGGAATACGTCGAGGGCAAGCCGCTCCATGGCCCCGTTCCGATCGAAGAAGCCCTGAGGCTCGCCGGCCAGATCCTCGACGCGATCGATGCGGCGCATAGCAAGGAGATCACGCACCGCGACCTCAAGCCGAGCAACATTCTCGTGGGAAACAACGGCGTGAAGGTACTCGACTTCGGCTTGGCGAAAATCGAGTCCGAAGCCGGCACGCAAACCGCGCTCACCGGCGAAGGCGCCATCCTCGGCACGCTGCAATATATGGCGCCGGAGCAAATCGAGGGGTGCGAAGCCGACGCCCGCAGCGACATCTTCGCATTCGGCCTGGTGCTGTATGAGCTGATCACCGGCAAGCACGCATTCACCGGCGCGAGCCGGGCAAGCCTCATCGCGTCCATCCTCAAAGAGCAGCCCCGTCCTGTCCATGAGCTGCAGCCTCTGACGCCACCCGGCCTCGAACGCGTGCTCGAAACCTGTCTCGAAAAGGATCCCGACAAGCGCTGGCAATCGGCTCGCGAAGCGAAGCACGCGCTGGAATGGATCGCGGCGGAAGCGCCACCGGCGGCAATCGAGGCCAGACCGGCAATGCGGGTCCGGCAGGGCCTGGCTGCATTGTTTGCTCTGATCTCCGTGGGTCTCGCGGTTTGGGCGGTTTTCAGGCCTCAGTCTTCCACCCAAGTGAGCCGGTTCCAGATGATGCTGCCCGAGAACGTGACCTTCCGATACTACTTATCGGTATCGCCCGACGGCCGAAAGCTGGTCCTCTCCGCGACGGGGAAGGACGGCCTCTGGATTCGCGATTTTAGTACCTTGGACTGGCGGCGCCTCCCTGGAACAGAAGGCGCTCTGGGCCCATTTTGGTCTCCGGACAGTCGATATGTGGCGTTCGACGTCCAAAACCAGATCATGAAGATTAATGTTGCCGGCGGTCCTCCGCAGACGTTGTGCACAGTGCCGGGCACGGCCGTGAATCCCGCCATGATCAGCGCTGGATCGGGCGACTGGAACCGGGATGGCGTCATTATTTTCGGCAGTAGCGGCACCAACTCAGGAGGCCCCCTGTGGAAGGTTTCCCAGGCGGGAGGCGCTGCCACGGCGCTTACCGCGGTCGACGGGACGAAGGGAGATTTGTACCACTGGGCCCCGGCTTTCCTGCCGGACGGCAAGCACTACATCTATCTACGCTCCGGAGCTCCCGAAGTGCGCGGTATCTATTCCGGTTCTATCGACGCCAAACCCGAGGACCAATCGCGCGAGCGCCTGCTCGCTACTTCGTCTCCTGCGTCGTACGCCAACGGCTACCTCTTTTTCAACCTCCAGGACGCGCTGATGGCTCAACCATTCGATGCCGAGCGGCTGCGGCTGAACGGCGAGCCGGTCCCGCTGGCCGAGGGCGTGGATATCGCCTGGTTCAGTCTCGGAGCTTTCTCGGTCTCGCCCAGCGGTGTCCTCGCCTATCGCGGCAGAACTCTTGGCGGCAGCCGCCAGTACACGTGGTTCGACCGCAAAGGAAAGATCCTGAGCACTTTCGGACAGCCGGGTACAGACAGCACGGTTCACTTATCGCCCGACGGAACGCGCGGCCTGGTCCGCGACGCTGCTCTCGGCGGGCCGGCCGATCTCTGGACGCTAGACCTTTCGAGCGGCCGGCGCACGCGTTTGACGTTTCACCACAATGTTATATCGGACGGCGTCTGGTCTCCGGACGGGAGCCGCATCGCTTTCGCGGCCGGCGACGATATGGACACCATCTATGAGGAGCCCTCCTCCGGCGCGGGAGACGAAAAGGAGCTTTTCAAAGAGCCTCGAATCGGTCACGAACCCACGAGTTGGTCGCCGGACGGACGATTTTTGCTGTACAACACCGTCAACGCTGTTAGAACCGGATACGATCTTTGGGTGCTGCCGCTGGCCAAGGACGCCGCGGGCGAGCGAAAGCCGGTGCTCTTGCTGGGCGCCGTTTTCAACGAATGGGGAGCACGCTTCTCGCCCGACGGGCACTGGATCGCATACGTCGCCAACGAGACCGGCCACAGAGAGATCTTTGTCCGGTCGTTCATCGCCTCCGGGCCATCCGGCGTGCCCGCGGTGGGCGAGGGCAAGTGGCAGATCACGAAGGACGGTGGAAACTATCCCAAGTGGCGCGCCGACGGCAAGGAGCTCATCTACGACGATTTCCCAGAATCATACATGAAGACGGCTGTCGAGGTGAATGCGAATGGCAGCGTCTTCGAGTTCGGAACTCCCCAGCGCCTGTTCCCGGGTCCGATGGATTTCGGCGGCTGGGACGTCACTCCCGACGGCCAGAGGTTCCTATCCAGCGCGCCCCAAGTTCAGCAGCCCTCGCTGCCCATCACCATCGTGCTCAACTGGCCCGCGCTTTTGAAAAAATGAATGGATTCCTAATCCGGGCGGGTGGATTCCATCCCCTTCAGCAGATTGCCACCCCGCCGGGAGCACGTCAGAAGCCTTGTTACCAGGGTCGAAGTGGTACGTCCAAAAATAATTTGCCCCGCCGCCGATGATACGGCTACACGCGCCTGGAACCCGGCAAGCTGCCCGACCCCGTCGGAGAACGTGCAAAGCCCGGTACTCCCGTCGACGTTGAGTGTGCAACGTCCGACTGCCCATCGCCGAAGCCGGCGTGCAGGACGACGTTACGAGTTCCCACCGCGCCGTTGGCCGGAGATCAAGTTAAGGGGCGGCAAGAAGAAGCCCCGTGGCCGAACGAACCTAAATTTAGCTTTCCTTTATGCCTGCTGACACTTGGCCTCCAAACGAGCTGGCGACCAAGAACCCAGCTAACCCTTTCATTGACCACCGAGCACCCCGCGCCGGCTCCTGGATCATTTCTCACCGTGCCCCTAAACCCCATTCGACCGCGCACTTATGCGGTAAAGTACTCGCTCCGATCACGCACTCCTCGCAAGTGTGAGAAACTGGCGTTTTCATGCATTGTTCCCGTCCTTTGACTTTACGAGTCGCTGTCTTGCTGGTTGCCGCGTTGCTTCCCGTGGGTGGACAGATACCCGCGGCCGCGCCTGGGTCATCCAATCCCGGCGTCCTCCCCGCCAAAGAAACCCTCGACTATTCCATCGAATGGCGCCTCGTCACCGCCGGACACGCCCAGCTCGAATGGTACGCGACGACCCCGAAGGTCCACATGGGCTATGAGGCTAAACTGCACCTGGAATCGGTCGGACTGGTCTCGCGCCTCTACAAGGTGAGCGACCTTTATACCGTGGAAATGACCCCGACTCTCTGTGCCGAGTCCACCGTGCTGACCGCGCACGAAGGCAGCCGCAATCGGGAGACGCGCGTCCACTTCGACTCGGCCGCCCGCAAGGCTCACTATGTGGAGCGCGACCTCAACAAGAACATCATCTTCTCCCAGCGCGAGACACCGATTCCCGGTTGCGTCTACGACGTCCTCGGAGGGCTGGCTGCAATCCGCGCCATCCAACTCGAACCCGGCCACTCTACCGAGTTCCATATGAGCGACGGCAAGAAGAGCGCTTCCGCCAAGATAGAAGCCGAAACCCGCGAGGATATCAAGACCACCCTTGGAACCTTCAAGACCATCCGCTACCAGGCCTATCTTTTCAACGACGTGCTGTTCCACCGTAACGCGCATCTCTATATCTGGCTCTCCGACGATGCCCGGAAACTGCCGGTTCAGATTCAGGTTAAAATGACCATCGCGATCGGCACCATCACTTTCAAGCTCGACAAGGAGTCGAGATGATCCAAAGAATTCTGTGCTGTGGGGCAGACTATCGCCTTTTTTGGTCTGCCAGGCTGCGGAGCACCCGTTTTTGCAGCTCGCTACTATTCGGCGTAAGCCTCCTTATGGCAAGCGCTGCCCTCGCTCAAACTCCCGCGCCGCCGCAGCCGCCGCCTCCCACCGGCCCGCTGACCGGCCAGCAGGCTGCCGAAATGATCGGCCGCTGCCTCCAGTTGATGGAATCGACGGTGACCGTCCTGCCTAACCTGAAGGGCTCCAGTGTCTCCCTGATCGCCGATGCCCGTGCCGCCATGGAGGATCTGCAGCGTACGCCGGGAAACGTGAGTTACACGTATCACTTCCTGAACGACGTGCAGGCCTATCTGCAACTTGCCGACGTGCTTCCCCGTCCGGTCGATATACCGCAGGAGGGCCAGCGCCAGTTGAACGAGCTGCACGACAATTTCGGCCGCCTGGAAACCTATTTCCAACAGTTGCTGGTAGCCAAAGAGGCGCAGCTTCGCAGTCCGGACCGCGACAACGTGCACCGCTACGTAACGGCCAATCAGAGCCTCCAGAACCCCACCGCCGCGCGCGTGATCTTCTTCGGGGATTCGATCACTGATTTCTGGCGCCTCAACGAATACTTCCCTGGCAAAGATTATGTCGATCGCGGGATCAGCGGCCAGGTCACCAGCGAAATGCTGGGCCGCATGAAAGAGGACGTGATTGACCTTCGGCCGAGAGCCATGATCCTGCTGGCCGGCACCAACGATCTCGCGCGCGGGACGGCTTCGAACATCATCGAGAACAACCTGATCATGATTACCGAGCTGGCGCGGGCCAACAATATCAAGGTGATGCTATGCTCCATCCTGCCGGTCAGCGACTATCATAAGACCGAGAACACGCGCTTTGAAATGAGTAAGAACCATGATCCGCAGCGCATCCGGGAGATCAATCAATGGATGCAGGGTTACTGTAAAGCGGGTAACTGTACTTATGTTGATTATTTCTCCGCTATGGTCGACTCGGCGGCCATGATGCAGGCGGATCTGGCGGACGACGGCTTGCACCCCAACGCCAAGGGCTATCGCATCATGGCGCCCATCGCGCAAAAGGCGATAGACGAGGTGATCCGGCCTTCAGCGGCGCCGGCTGCCGCGCCCGCGCCCGAGGAGAAGAAGCACCACCTCAATCCGTTCAGCAAGAACTGAAGTGCCTTCTTCAGTGACAAAGGAGCGTTTAACTTGAAATTCGGAGTCAACCTGTTCATCTGGACCGCCAACTTTGACGCGTCCTATCTCCCCCTCTTTCCACGAATCAAAGCGGCCGGTTTCGACGGCGTGGAGATTCCCATGTATCGCGGACGCGAGTTCGCCGTTGCGGATGTCCGCCGCGGCCTGGCCGATACCGGCCTCGAATGCACAGTCTGCTCCATCATGGTCGATGGTCTCAGCCTGCTGTCGGACGATGCGGCGATCCGGTCCAAAGCGGTGCAGCAGATCAAAGAGAACATCGCCGCCACGGCCGAGTGCGGCGGAAAGATTATCGCCGGACCGCTCTATTCGCCAGTCGGCTACCTCGCCGGCCGGAGGCGCACCGATGCGGAATGGAAACGCGCTGTCGATTGCTGGCAGCAACTTGGTCCCACGCTGGCGCAGCATGGCGTAACCGCGGCCATCGAACCGCTCAACCGTTTCGAGACCTTCTTCCTCAACACCGCCGAAGATGCCGCCCGATTCTGTGACGAGGTGAACCACCCGAACGTCGGGATTCTGTTCGACACTTTCCATGCCAACATCGAGGAAAAGGACATCGCCGCCGGCTACCGGACCGTCGGGCGGCATTTGAAGCATGTCCACACCTGCGAGAACGATCGCGGCACGCCCGGCAGCGGGCACGTGGAATGGAAGGAAGTATTCGAGGCCCTTGACGACGTCGGTTACGACGGTTGGCTGACGATCGAGAGCTTCGGCTCGAACCTGCCGGAGATCGCGGCTGCCGCGGCCATCTGGCGTGATCTGGCGGCTACGCCGGAAGACGTCGCCTTCGACGGAGTCAAATTCCTCAAGAAACTGGCCGCCGCCCAATGACACCAGACCCGTGGGGCAGACCATCGTTTTCTGTGGTCTGCCTTGGCTGCGTAGCAGCATATCTTTAGCCTCCTGACGCACCATGCATCATCTCCTCCGCATAGTTAACGCCCTGATTGCGCTGCTGGTACTGGCAGTGCTGGGAGCGGCGTATTGGTATCTCTGGCGGCCTCTGCCTACGGTGAGCGGTTCCATGACCGCTCCGGTGTCCGCGGAAATCACTCTCGCGCGCGACAGCCTTGGCGTGCCGCACATCCAGGCGTCGAACCTCGACGATGTCCTGTTCGCTCAAGGCTACGTCACGGCGTCCGAGCGCCTGTGGCAGATGGACAGCCTGCGTCGACTCTCGGCAGGCGATCTGTCCGAAATCGTGGGACCGGTTGGCCTCGCCACCGACCGCGAATCCCGCCGTCTTAGAATCCGCCGTATCGCGGAAGAAATCTATACCAGGCTGCTGCCCGCCGACCGGGTCGCCTTCGCGGCCTATGCCCGCGGCGTCAACCAATATATCGATACCCACCACGGCAACTATTCCTTTGAGTTTTCCGTGCTGGGCTATGATCCCATGCCGTGGAGTGTTATCGACACCATCATCATCGGCCTGCAGATGTACCGTACCCTGACCAACAGCTGGGAGGACGAACTGCGCAAGAGCAGTATGCTCAGCGCCGGGATTCCGGACAAGGTGCAGTTGCTCTGGCCTGCGCGCAGCGGACGCGAGATCCCTCCCGGCGGAGATATTCAGCCCGGCTCGAATGCCTGGGTCGCCGGCGGAGCCCATACCGATTCGGGAAAACCCCTGCTCTCCAACGATATGCACCTCGATTGGAGCATCCCGGGCATCTGGTTCATGGCCCACCTGGAGATTCCGGGCATGAACGTCTCCGGTATCACCCTGCCCGGAGTTCCCGGAGTGATCGCCGGACACAACGACCGCATTGCGTGGGGTTCCACCAATCTCGGTTTCGACGTGCAGGATCTGTACCGCGAGAAAATCGACCTGCGGACTGGCCGCTATCTCTTTCGCAACACCCAGGAACAGGCCCGCCGCGAGGTCGAACTAATCCGCATCAAAGGCAAACCCGGCGAGGAGATCGTCCGCTGGGTAACCCGTCATGGTCCGGTCATCGTCTCCGACGAGAAGGAACAGCTCGCGCTCAAATGGACTGCGGCCGAGCCGGGCCTGTTCCAGTTCCCGTTCCTCGAAATCGACCGCGCGCGCAACTGGAACGAATTCATCGGTGCGCTGACCCGTTATCCGGGTCCGGGCCAGAATTTCGTCTACGCCGATGTCGACGGCAACATCGGCTATCATGCCGCGGGTAAACTGCCGGTCCGCCGGAACTACTACGGCGACGTGCCCGTCGATGGCTCGTCAGGCGACTACGAATGGGATGGGTTCATTCCCTTCGAGCAGTTGCCGGGCGCCTTCAATCCGCCCAATGGATATATCGTCACGGCCAACCAGAACCCGTTTCCCGCCGACTACCCGTATCACGTGAACGGCAACTTCCCTTCGGAGTACCGCGCGCGCCAGATCCTGGACCTCCTGCGGGCCTCGAAACGATTGAAGCCGGAGGACTCGCTGCGCATTCAGAAGGACGTCTACTCCGGCTTCGCACACTTCTTCGCCAAGCAACTGGTGCAGGCGGTCGACCGGCGGAAGGCCACCAACCTCGCCTTTACCGAATCCATCGCGATGTTACGCAATTGGGATGGCCAGATGGACAAAGACGAGGCCGCGCCGCTGATTGTGACTCTCGCCTTCCAGTATTTCCGCAAGTTCGTGGCCGATAGCGCCGCGCCCGGCAAAGGTCCCGTCTACGAGACCCTGATGTCGATTGCCGTGATCCGGAATCTGCTGGAGTCGCGGCCCCGGGGATGGTTCGATGACTGGGACCTGGCCCTCGAGCGCGCGTTGTCCGACGGGCTCGACGAGGGGCGCCGAATCGAGGGTGACGCGGTGAGTAAATGGCGCTACGGGCGCTATCTGGAAGTGCAGATCAGTCATCCGATTGGGCATAACTTACCGGTGATCGGTAAGTACTTTGACATTGGCCCGGAGCCGATGAGCGGAAGTTCCACGAGCGTCAAACAGACCTCCCGCAAGATGGGACCGTCCATGCGACTCAATGCCGACCTCTCGAACTGGGACAACTCGCTATTGAATGTGCCCATCGGGCAATCCGGTCAGCTTCTTTCGGGGCACTATAAGGATGAATGGGACGCTTACTATAACGGCCGGAGCTTCCCCATGCAGTTCAACAAGGTAAAAGTAAAGGATACGTTGAAGATCGAGCCTGTGAAGTAACGCGGGACCTATTCGACGATGTTCCAACCGGCATCGGGATCGAATTTGGGGAACATCGAAGCGCTTCCCGATACCTGGACACGCCGTCGAATCGTTGAGGCAGCGGTTAGAGCGGGCCGGATTACATTCACAACCCCTGAAAATATTTCTATTCCCTTAAAAGCCAATGCCTTAACCAAAAACCACTCACCGTCGAAGCCCGTCTCTTACGCCTCGTTCGCTAGGCTGGGACCAGAGGTTCATTCCCATGTTTGACGAAGCTCTTTCACCGCAACAACTGCAGATCATCCACGCCCTGTCAGACGGCATGAGTTCGACTGACGCCGCGGCTCAGGCCGGCGTTCACCGCAACACCATCGCCAATTGGCGCCGCAACTCCCTCTTCTTCCGCGAAGCCCTCGCGGACGCCCAATACGACCGCGCCCTTCTGTTCCGCGACAAGACCGAGGAAAAACTCGATCTCGCCTTAAAGACTCTCGAGAGCATCCTGCGCGACCCCAATTCCTCGCCCTCAGTCCGCTTGAAAGCCGCCCTGTTCATCCTCGAGAAAGCCATCACGCCCCCTCAACCCAAGAAGCAGGTCCCGTTCGATATATCAGAGGTCCACGCGTCCAAACCGATGGTGCCTCCCGCTTCCCCGCAAACCACCGTCTGGACTGACCCCCAAAATTGAGACACTCGAGAGTTGCACAACTCCAAGCGAACGGATGTCACACAAATGGCAAGAGGCAGCAAAGGCGAGTGGCGAAGACCAGAGGCGAAGCAACGGGCTCTTGAGCGGATGAAGTCAACCCCGAATATTTCGGAGTTAGCCAAGACCTTGGGGATTCCGAGACGAACGCTTTACAGTTGGCGGGACAAGCAATTGGCGAAAGTGAAAAGCCGAAAGATCGAGCCCCAAACCCGAGAGCAGGAATTGGAGCAGGCGATTAGACATCTGAAAGAGGCCTTAGCAGAAAGAACTTTGGATTTAGATTTTTTCAAAGGTGCCTTGCAAAAAATAGAGGAACGACGGCAGCCGAGCTCCGCTGTAGTCGCGTCAGCATCTACGACCAAATCAGGGAATTGATGCTATCGCAAGGCAGTGGCAATATCGAGCGATTCTGCCGGCTGGCGGGCGTCAGCCGGGCGGGTTTCTACCGGCACTGGCAGGAAGTCGAGCCGGTTCAGGAGGAAGTGGAGTTGCGGCATCAGATTCAAGTTATCTTCATCGAGCATCGCGGGCACTACGGGTGCTTGAGAATCACTCGCGTGCTTCATCTGCAGGGCCTGCTCGTCAACCATAAGCGCGTAGAGCGGTTAATGCGAGAGGACAACCTTCTGGCGATCACTAAACGGAAGTTTGTCCTTGCCACCACCGACTCGGATCATGATCTGCCGGTTTACTTGAACCTGGCGGCGCGCATGAAGGTGACCGCCATGAACCAGCTCTGGGTGGCGGATATGACATACATTCGCCTGCGCACGGAGTTTGTCTTTCTGGCCGTGGTGATCGATAAGTTCTCCCGCAAGGTTGTGGGATGGGCCATCAGCCAGACCATCGACCACCAACTGACGCTCGCCGCTCTGCGGCTGGCGATTGAAACGCGGAACCCGCTGCCTGGGCTGGTTCACCATTCCGATCGCGGCCTTCAATATGCGGCGCGATTCTATATGGCTTTGTTGCAAGCGCACGGCGTCATCCCCAGCATGAGTCGACCGGGAAATCCCTACGACAACGCGACGTGCGAGAGCTTTATGAAGACCTTGAAGAAAGAAGAGGTGTACTGCAGTGAGTATCAGGATCTCGACGACCTGACCACTCACATTGAAACCTTCATTGAAAAGTACTACAACCAGCAAAAACTGCATTCGGCCCTGCGATATAGCTCGCCGGCGGACTTCGAGGCAGCGGCGACGGCCGGTCTTCAACAGGACACGGTTTCCGCGGC
Organism: Terriglobia bacterium; assembly: GCA_963747535.1. Classification (GTDB taxonomy): domain Bacteria; phylum Acidobacteriota; class Terriglobia; order Bryobacterales; family Bryobacteraceae; genus CAVVFX01. The sequence continues at coordinate 65,024 of CAVVFX010000014.1, read as the reverse complement.
GCCCAGGATGAGTTTTTTTGAGGCATAAGGAGATCTATCAATCCGATGTGGTTCAATCAAAGTCAAAATCAAAATCAAAGTGACGCCCACGACTTTTCCGGCCGCGGCTACCGGTGCCGCGCGGTAGAAGACCAGTTATTCACCCCAGGGGCGCAACGGGTTGCGCTCGCCAGTTTCTACCCGCAGCAACACATCCCGGATCCAATTCAGATCCCTCTGGTAGAAGTCGTTGCGGGTCCGGCTTCCCTTGCGTGCGTATCCCAGCAAGCGGTTCAGGAATCGATCGGCAAGAATCAGTGCTTGCCCGTCAGTCATCGGGCTACGCGACACTTCCTGGCGGCGATGAACGACGGCAGGCGATGGCTGCGTTGCCCCATCGGTCCGGATCTTTCCACCGAGGCGGCCGATATCCTCAAAGAACTCCGCAATATCTCTTGCCAATTTTCCGATCATGCTAATGGCACTTTAACTCTTTCCGCGCTCCGGCGCTTTGGGTGGGTCCTTCCGCAGCCGGTTCGCCGCAGTCGAAGTCGAAACCAAGAAACAGGGAGACGGGGGCACTCGGCCTCTCGCCTCCCCGCTCATCGTTTCGATGAGTCTCCGGACGACTATTCCTTGGCGAGTTGCTCTCCAGCAGAGCTCGCCTCCGCTTCGCCATCCGATCACCAGCTTGCAATGGATCGGCCTGCGGAGCCATTATTAACAATTAAACGGGAGTGTGCATACTTCCCCGTGTCTCACCAATGGGGGTCAGCCCAGTCGAAAATCCGCCATCCGTGCACAATCCTGCACAAAATGCACAAACCCCCTTCCGCCGCGAGACCCCCAAAGTGGGCCGCAACGAAGCCTGCCCGTGCGGTAGCGGACGCAAATACAAGCTTTGCTGCCTCAACAAGGCGCAAGCTAATGCCCAAACCGCCGCCTGATGCCATACCTCGGGCCTTCGATTGCGATAAACTAGGCAAAACTCAGGGAGAACCTCATGCCTCAAGTAACGATCAGGACAGGGATCATGGACACAGATGGTCGGGAAGAGAAACTGATGGAATTTATTTGCGACCACCCCGACTGCCCCAATATTGCTACCCAGGTTCTCGGAGTCGTCGTGGAACTCGCCGCGTGCGTTATGGTTTGCGACGAGCACCTACCGAAGCTGGGCCGGCAGTCCAACTACTAAGGCCTGCCGGCCCGGCTCCCGTACGTCAGACCTGGTGAGCTGGTTTCTGTAGCCGCAGGTGTGCCGAATCCGTGTATGCTCGTCGGGCAGTTGGGTGTGGTGCTCTTTGTGATTTTTCATCGTGGACGCCACGATCACGGTCTGGCGTCGCGGAGACCGCTGGCTGGCCCTGACAACCGGCGGCAGCCTAGTTTGCTTCGTGCTGTCTGCTGCGGTGCATGCGACGCTCGTGGTCTGGCTCGTAGTCGATTCGCCCTTGATAACGAGTATCTTAGGTCTGCGCTCGTCGCGGCGATGGGCATAGCGCAGGTTTCTCCTTTAGGGTTGTTTCCTGCGTGTCAACCAGAGATTCTGCGATAAGACCCGGGCTTCTGTATCGAGTCCGTGAGCGATCATTTAACGAGTGAAGGAATAACCATCAGACAGTGGTAGCGCGAAGGGAAAAGAAAGCAGTATAATGTAGGGACGTCGACCCTAACGCGTTGAAATCAGGTGCGTTAAAAACGGAGAGGTGGCTGAGTGGTCGAAAGCAGCGGTTTGCTAAACCGTCGTACGGTCAAAAGCTGTACCGAGAGTTCGAATCTCTCCCTCTCCGCCATATCAATTGCTTAGAGACGATTGCGCCGGGCGTGTAGCTTACCGGCTGCCGGCGAGTAGCTTCGCATCGCCGGCATTCAGTCCCGAATTCAGCCGGATATCCTCCCGAACCTTCAACTTCCTCCGGTACCGCGCGAAATACTCGACAATATCGCCGCCATACTGGAAGCTGTACATGATATCCTCGAAATTCTGGTTGTGAGGCAATCCCAGGGCATGGCCGCCCTCGTGCAGGCAGGTGAGATAGACGATCGTATCGCGATACAGTCTGTCGCCCGATCCGGCTTTGGCAATCTCATCCCCCAGCGCCGCGAGATCCGGCAGAATGTACAGTTCAGCTCCCCGGCGCCCGTTGACTTCGATGGGACGCGTTTCTCCGTAGAGATGCAGGTCGCCGCCCGCCCAAAAGACGCGTAGCCGGGCTTCCTCTTTGCCCGTGGCAGGCTTCATCACGATCCGTCCGTCCGAAGCCCTTTCCCATGCCTCAAATGCCCACGTCGCCAGTTGCGAATCGGCAGCTACACAGTTGGTGGAATGCGCGACGTCGGGAGTGCAGGGCTGAACCCAGTAAGTCCAGGTGTCCGGAGCGGCAGCGAGTGATATATCGATCGCCAGAAACGAGGTGAGGAACAGTGGAGGCAGTCTCATCGGTTGTGGGACTCGGCCTCGATTTCCAGCTTGTCCACCAGATAGTGCAATCGCTGCTCCAGTTCATCGACGCGCTTCTTCAGCTCGTCGATCTCCTCCCGCTCAGGGTCGGGAAGCTGCCCATGCTCCAGTACTTCGTTGTCGGCATTGCGCATGCGCACAATGCGTCCTGGAATGCCCACTACAGTCGAGTTCGGCGGGACCGGCCGCACCACTACGGACCCGGCGCCGATTTTCACGTTATTACCGATCGTGATGCTGCCCAGCACCTTAGCTCCGGTTCCGATGACCACGTGATTCCCAATGGTGGGATGACGCTTCCCTTTCTCGTTTCCGGTGCCGCCCAAGGTCACCCCCTGGTAGATCAAAACGTCGTCGCCGATCTCCGAAGTCTCGCCGATCACCACACCCATTCCGTGGTCAATGAAGAAGCGGCGTCCGATTTTCGCGCCCGGATGGATTTCGATGCCTGTGACAAAGCGTGAAAACTGCGACATGACCCGAGGCACCAGCGGCACGTTCGCATTGTAGAGACGATGCGCAAGGCGATGCCAGATGATCGCGTGAAAGCCCGGATAACACAGAAGAATCTCGATGACGCTTTTCGCGGCCGGATCCTCGCGAAAAATAGTGTCGAGTTGTTCCCGAATGGTACGGAACATGGCTATTGGATGACGCTGGCCATTACCCGGCTGCAGTTATCAGCCGTCAGATCTCAGCCCGGTCCGCGGTATCAACGGGCGGCTCTCCGGAAACTGCGGCCAAAATCCGCTCGCGGCGGTAAACGCGCAAGTTTCAGACACAGTGGACCGCGGGCCTGCCCCTCGGTTAGCGGTTGACAACTAATGTCCTCCTGTAGCTGCCGGCTCGACCACCGGCGGCTTGGCGCCCGGAGGAATCGGCGCCAACATGTCTTCCTTGCGATAGATCAACGTCGAGGTATTGTAGCTCGCCTGCTCGAAGCCGTGTCCGTGGGTAATCGCATCCGTAGGACAGGCCTCCACGCAGTACCCGCAGAAGATGCAACGGTTATAGTCGATGTTGTAGACCTTGGCGTACCGCTCGCCACCGCTGATCCGCACGGTTTCGGTGTTCTCCGCGGCCTCGATGTAGATGCAGTTGGACGGACACGCCGCGGCGCAGAGGAAGCACGCGACGCATTTCTCCAGGCCGTTCTCGTCGCGCTGCAGAACGTGCGTTCCGCGGAACCGCTCTTCGAACTTCGGCGGTTCATCCGGATAATTTTCCGTGACCGTCGGGGACATCATCTCCTTTAGAGTGACGCCCATCCCCTTCGCCATAGTGGATGCGGTTTCCAGGATCGTTACCAGCGTATTTGCCATCGCTACTTGTATGTTAGCCCAATTTGACGTGCGGTTCTCCGGACGAGGGCTAAGGACGAAGGAGTCCGCTCCACGCCGGCCGGCTACTGATCGTTCTCATGTTCCTTTACGAACGCCAGAATGTCGAAAGCTTTGATTTCCCGGTCCGGGTAGAAGCTGTTAATGGCATCCTGCTCGTCGTTGAAGATTTCGAAAATCGTGGCCAGCTTCGTCATCACCAGTAGCTCGATGTTGCGCTTGTTCATGTTGAGCAGTTTGACTTTGCCGCCGCTTCGCTTGATCGTCGTGGCGGCCATCACCATGGCGCCCAAGCCGGTGCTGTCCACATAATCGACGTTCGCCATATTCAGGGTGAGGTTGGGGGACGGCCGCGCCGCCACCGCCGAAGCCGCTTCGCGGAACGCCCCAGCCTCCGGGCCGGACGTAATCCTGCCCTTCAGATCCAATATGATAATTCCCTCACGCATCCGTTCGTGAATCTCCAGACTCATGCATTCTCAGCATACCAGGACGATGCTTCCTGCAGCTTGCATCCCGGCCGCAAGGCTGAACCGAAAAAAATTGTCTACGTTCTTTTCCTTATTTCTTCTTATTGTGAGATAGAATACAGATGTATATGGAGGAACGATCACTCACTGACCGGTTGAGTTCGACCGAATCCTCACAAATTCCTGACAGCGCATCGCCCGATCTTGTAGAATTAGTGGCCCGGATTCAATCGGACGACACCCTGGCGCTCGAAGAGCTTTATCGTATTTTCGCTCGTGGCATCAAGTATCAAATCTGCCGCCAGTTAGGCCCCCAGGATCTGGAAGATAAGGTTCACGATTGCTTTCTGATCGTCGTGCAGGCCATTCGTAGGGGAGAACTCCGCGAGCCGGACCGGTTGATGGGCTTCGTGCGAACGGTTGTGCGGCGTCAGATAGCCGCTTATATCGAAACCGTAGTTCAGAACCGCAAACAGATGACGGAGTTGGAGACCGGTCGAATTGTCGCCGATTTCGGGCGAGATCCAGAAAACTCCATCATGGATCGGGAAGAAGAGGAACTTGCTTATCGGGTCCTGAAAGGAATTTCCCGCCGCGATCGGGAAATTTTGATCCGCTTTTATTTGCATGAGGAGCCCCAGGAGGTGATTTGCGAGAAAATGAACCTGACGGACACGCAGTTTCGTTTGCTGAAGTCCAGGGCCAAGGCGCGGTTTGGAGAAATGGGCAGGCGCCGCCTGGCGCGCGAGTAAACACCGTAGTTACTCTGGCTGTGCCGTCAGCCCCAAGGCGAAAAGACTCTAACAGAGCTATGCTGTTAGATCATCATGCAACGTATCACCCGCCGGCGTTTCGCCGGCTTGACACTTGCCCTCACCGGAGCCCGATTGAACCTGCACGCTGCCACCACCCTTGACACTACGCTCGAGGCCTCAGCAAAGCGCCGGGGCATTCCTGCATGCGCTGCCATGGTGGCCGGCCCGGACCGCGTTCTCTATCAGGGTGCATTTGGTTTTAGAGACTCCCAGTCCCGAGTGCCAATCACCACGCAATCCATTTTTCGCATCGCCTCCATGACCAAGCCCGTTACGGCCGTGGCGGCCATGCAACTAGTCGAACGCGGGAAATTAAAGCTGGACGATCCAGTGAGCAAGCACCTCCCGGAACTGGCCGGGTTGCAGGTCCTTGACGGCTTTGCAGCCGACGGCCACCCAATCCTGCGTCCCGCAGCCGGCCCGGTGCTACTGAGGCACCTTCTTACCCACACCTCCGGATTCGCTTACGAGATCTGGGACCCTGAGCTGACTCGCTACAGCCAGTATCTCGAGAAGACCAAGACTCCACCGCCCCGCGTGACTCCTCTCAGGTTTGATCCGGGAACTCGCTGGGAGTACGGCTACAGCATGGATTGGACGGGCCGCCTGGTGGAAGCGGTAACCGGTCAAACGCTCGAAGCCTGGTTTCAACAGGAGATCTTGCAGCCTCTTGCCATGAAAGACACGAGCTTCGTCTTGCCGGCGGAGAAGTTCGAGAGGCTGGTGGGTGTTTATCAGCGGGAGGATGACGGAATGTTGAAGGAGCAACCTCGCAAGATGCCGAATCCCCCCAAGAGTTTCAACGGCGGCGGCGGCCTGTACTCGACCCCCGAAGACTACGTCCGGTTCATGCAGATGATTTTGCGGCGTGGGAAAGGCGCGGGCGACCGTCGGATACTCGGCGGCGAAACCGTGGACCTCATGACCGTCAACCACATTGGCGAACTCAGCGCCGGCAAGCTGAAAAGTGTCACGCCGCGCGTTTCGAGCGATATGGATGTACATCCCGGACACACCGACGGCTTCGGGTACGGGTTTCTGATCAACTCCGTCGGCTATGATGGCGGACGTTCCGCAGGTAGCCTGGCGTGGGCCGGAATCGATAACACGTTCTTCTGGATCGATCCGCATGGCCGGACCTGTGCTGTAATCATGATGCAGCTCCTCCCGTTTTGCGATCAACAGGCTGTCGGCGTACTGCAGGACTTCGAACGAGCCGTCTATACGATGCGAAAAGGTTGAGACCTCCGGACGGACGTTGGCTGGCGAGGGGCGGCGACGATGACCATGCCAAACTGTGGCGTGCGCTGCCATAAGCGGTATGCTGGGGCTATGGCGACATCCCTTCCAACCGAAAATCCGGGTCACGATCTCGATATGGTCCCAGTCTTCAGCTCCATGAACCACGATGCCGAGATGGAAGCGATGGCACTCCATTCTCTGCTGGAGGCGAATGGGATTGAATCGGCCGTGGTCGGGCCGAGCAGTATCCCTACGGTGGAGTTCCAGGTGCAGGTACCGCGTTCCCAGTTGGAGGACGCCGAGCGGGTGATGACGGAAGCCCGAGCTGCAGGTCCAGCGGCCGCGGACGAGGCGGAAGCGGAAACCGAGCCGGGTGGCTCCGCACAGAGCCAGGTTGAGAATTAGAGCGGATCGACAATGAACCCGAGCCTCACTCGCCCGCGGGTGCAGCCCATAGTCAGCGAGAACTCCGGACTGTGGGCCTGCCACGCGGTTAGGGGCTGGATATCGTTTGCGGTACCAGTGTGCTGGTGACGGTACTGCGTGCCCAGACGAGTTCGACTGTTTTGCATAGCGTAACGCAGGAGCCAACACCCGCGCCGTCGTTTCCAACCGCCCTGATGCGCATAATCCCCTGAAACCCGACATTGACAGGCTCTTTCGGCCCCTCATCCGGTTCCGCAGTGCGGAAATGCCGGGACTCAAGCGAATGTGGTTGACCCCATCCCGGTCTGCCGTGGGCTAATATTGGTGGATAAAACCTTGACTAACACTAAAGCATCAGAGCTCGTCGCGACCGCGCTCAACCGCTTCCAGATCGAGATTCCGTCGTGGGGTTTCGCCAACACCGGTACCCGCTTCGGAAAGTTTCTACAGGCCGCTGCCGCCTCCACCCTCGAGGAGAAATTCAGCGATGCAGGGGAAGTGCATCGCTGGACCGGTGTCTGTCCGACGGTCGCGCTGCACGTCCTCTGGGATCTCCCCGAAGGTACGGCCAGCGTCTCCGAGGTGCAACGCCTGGCGGTCCGCTATGGCGTGCGCCCGGGCTCCATCAATCCCAACGTGTTCCAGGACCAGGTCTACAAACACGGTTCTTTTGGCAATCCCGATCCCCACGTGCGCCAGGAGGCCTTGAGTCACGTGCTCAACAGCGTTGAGATCCAAACCCGACTGGGCAGCCGCGATTTGTCGCTGTGGTTCGCCGATGGGTCCAATTATCCCGGCACCCAGAACATCCGTCACCGCAAGAAATGGTTTGAAGAAGGACTCGCGGCCACCCACGCCAGGCTTAGCGGTAAGCAGCGGATGTTGGTGGAATACAAGCCCTTCGAGCCAGCCTTTTATCACACCGACATCGCCGATTGGGGCATGGCGCTGCTGCTCGCGAAGTCGGCCGGACCGCACGCCAGGGTGCTGGTGGACACCGGGCATCACTATCAGGCGCAGAATATCGAACAAATCGTCGCGTGGCTGCTCGACGTCGAAATGCTCGGCGGCTTCCATTTCAACGATCGCCGTTATGCGGACGACGATCTCACCATGGGCTCCATCGACCCCTACCAGGTCTTCCGGATCTTCCACGAGATCCGCCTGTACGAGTTCGAGACCGGTAAGATTGCCGATATCGCCTACATGATCGACCAGAGCCACAACCTGAAGGGTAAAATCGAGGCTATGATCCAGACGGTGACGACGGCCATGGAACTCTACGCCAAGGCGGCGCTCGTCGATCACGAGAAGCTTGCCGCGTTGCAGCAGAGCTGCGACCTGGTGGATGCCGAGAACTGCCTGCGGGATGCCTTCGCCACGGACGTCCGTCCGATGATCGCAGACTGGGCGGTATCAAAAGGCCTGGCCGCCGACCCGCTCGCCGGATTTCGGCAGAGCGGCTACCTCGAAAAGATCTCAGCCGAGCGCGGAGCGCGCAATATGGCGTCCGTGTCGAGCTACGCTTAGAGGATGGCCTCTTCGGGACCAAAGAATTTCCTCGCGTTCGATCTGGGCGCCACCAGCGGGCGAGCGATACTCGGCCGGCTGGAATCCGGGCTTATCAAGCTGGAAGAGTTGCACCGTTTCCCAAACGATCCCGTGCATTACAACGGCGAGATGCACTGGGATGCGCCCCGCCTCTGGTTCGAGATGCGTCGTGCGCTGGACATTGCCCGGCGTCAGGCGGAGCGCATCGACAGTATCGGCGTCGACACCTGGGGCGTCGATTACGGCTTACTCGGTGAAGGCGGATCGCTGCTCGAGAATCCTTATCACTACCGTGATGCCCGCACCGATGGCATGGTGGAAGAAGTGATCGGCATCCTCACTGCCGAGCGCATCTACGAGCAGACAGGCGTACAGTTTATGGCGCTGAACACGCTTTATCAGCTCTATGCGGCTTCGCGCCGGACGCCCAATCTGCTCTATAACGCGGAGTTCCTGGTTACTATGCCCGACCTGCTGAACTTCTGGCTCACCGGAGTGGTCGCGTGCGAGTACAGCATTGCGACCACCACGCAGTTCCTCGATTGGCGCACCGGGAGCTGGGCCTGCGATCTGCTGAGCAAACTCGACATCCCCACCCACCTGCTGGCTGCAATTATCGCGCCAGGCTCGGAGATCGGGCGTCTCCGTCCCGATCTGGCCTCGGCCCACGACCTGGCGTTCACGACGGTGATCGCGCCGGCTTGTCACGACACGGGATCGGCTGTGGCCGCGGTGGAGGCCGGCGGGAATACTGCATTTCTGAGTTCGGGAACCTGGTCCCTGCTCGGGACGGAAGTGACTTCGGCGGTCGTGACGGACCAGGCGCGGCGCCTCAACTTTACCAATGAGGGCGGCGTCGGCAACACCATCCGGCTGTTGAAGAATATTACCGGGATGTGGCTCCTGGAAGGCTGCCGCAGCGCCTGGACTGCCATGGGAGAACAATATAGCTATCGGGAACTGCTGGCCGCGGCAGTTGAAGCGCCTGCGCTGGCCCGGTGGATCGATCCGGACGCTCCGGCGTTTGTACGCCCGTCCGATATGACCCGCGCCATCCGCAATTTCTGCAGGCAGACCGACCAGTCTGAACCAGCCACGCCCGGCGCGTTCACCCGGACCATTATCGAGAGTCTCGCGCTCAAATACCGCTACGAGCTGGAACAACTGGAAACGCTCACGGGAACGAAGTTCGACGAGGTGCGCGTCATCGGCGGCGGTTCGCAGAATTCCATGCTCAACCAGTTCACCGCGGACGCGACCGGCAGGCGGGTGGTCGCGGGCCCCTCCGAAGCCACCGCCTTGGGCAACCTGGTGATGCAGATGGTTGGGAGGGGAGCGGTCGAATCGATCGCGGAGGGTCGTGAGATCGTCTGGCGTTCCTTCCCTCCCAAGACCTTCCTGCCCGAGCCGCGGGCCAACTGGGACGCGGTTTTCGAGGACTTCGCGCATCACTGCCGCAACCTGGCGCACTAGATCTATGCCCCGATATGCATTCAAATTAAGAATCAAGGCCGACGCGATTGAAGAATATGACCGCGAACACCGGCGCGTCTGGCCGGAGTTGCTCGCCAAGCTAAAGGCGGTGGGGATTTCAGACTACTCGGTCTTCCGGCGGGGCCAGGATCTTACCCTTGTCCTCAAGGTAGACGAGTTCGAAAAGGCCTGGGACGAGCTCGATTGCGACCCGGTCAACCAGCGCTGGCAGGAGTTCATGGGCCGCCTGTTCGAGCCGGTACCGGACAAGCTGCCCGGCGAGCGATTCGCCATGTTGCAGGAAGTTTTCTACCTGGAATAAGATTTTTTGAAAAAAAATCTCAAAATGTGCGCAATCGGGCGAGCTTTTGGCGCACTACTGTAATAGATGAGCGATTTCCGGTCGGTGCTCGACCGGCATTCACGCTCCGTTTGTGTCAGCGTGGCACGCGCCTCGACCGCGGTGCGGGCGTTTTCGCGCAAGTCGCCGTCACCTGCATGGTGCGGCTCTGGGGAGGAACAGAGCGGCGCCATCAGGTGACGTTTTTTTTGGGGCATGCGGACCGTCACCGTAGTGCCACCTCAGGCAGTGGCCTACTCCGCGACTCTGCTGCAGTGAAGTGCACCCCTTCGAATGTCAGGTAGGAGAACTCTGGCAAGCAAGCATTAGTGCTACCGGCCGAGATGCGACAGGGCAGTTCGCAGGGGCACGTCAGAGATCTGAATCGCACCCGCAAACGGGATATACATCTCCAGGATCAGCCAGATGGCACTGGAAGCCGCAAGGGCACAAACAAGCAACGAAGCCACCACAGTCGCATTGAACGGGGCATGAAGGCCGAAGCTGATGAAAAGAACGGTTAGCCAGCAGACTAACATCGTCAGGAATGGAGTGTTGATGGAGTTGCTTCCCTACTCGAACAGCAGCCAGCGCGTCTTTGCAACAGACAGCCCAAAAGAGAGCGCCTGGGACTGCACTGTGCGCTCGGCGTCACTTTTCGGCGACAATGCCAGGATCTTATCGTAGATGACTTCCGCTCCGATGGCAGCCGGATCAGCCGAAGAAGATGGATTACTCCTGGGCCAGATTTGATCCAGCAGACGCTCGACGGCGCGGTGTAGCAGATCGCGAATCGGTGCCGCCTCCGCTCCATAGTGAGCTAAGGCACGGTCGAGCAGCACCAGGTCCGTCGACATGTCAGTCAACTCTTTGCTCTTGGTGTCGAAAGAATCCTTGGCGGAGGCGATCAGCAAGCCTAGAACCAGGGCAGTCATGGTCCCGATCAATCCCATGCCCAGCTTTATGAGATCTTTCGCCTCAGTACTCATCTGAGGCTTAGGGAGTGCGACACGGAGCGCCATGCCGCATAAGCTACCGCCGAATGTGCAGACCAATGCGATGCAGCCAATCTCGATCGGGTTCATGCTTTAGAGCTTCGCTTCCTGACAGCCGGGACGGTGACGGCCTACCAGCGCCAGCACTCTTGCAAACAGCAGTCGGATGTTAGAGATGCCGCGGTAACGCATCGGTCATATTTTTTTGTCGAGTTACCGCCCCTCATCCGGCGATGACTGCAGTGCAGGCGAAACCGCACGCCACACCACTCAGTATCTGTCTCCGCATAACCATCCCAACCGAATGAGCGGTACTGAGCCGCGCGCGTAACCAAGTGGTTCCGGAATGGCGTAGTTATTTTCTGAGAAGCCCTAACCACCGAGTTTCTGGTAATTGGAGTTGGTCGTCGTAGCGACGAGTTGCTTGGCGGTTGCATTCAGAATGGTCTGTTGCGTATAGTTGGTGCCATCGGGCAGGCTGGACATCTGAACCTGGAGCGTTACCACATCCTTCGCTTGACCCATATAGGTGTTGATACTCAAGGAGACGATCTTTTTTGCAGCCGGGTCAAAAGAGAGGGTCATCTGATCGCCAGGCTGGGCATAGTCCGTGAAAATCAGGTTCACCATGCCCCCGGCGGGATTCAATGAAACCTTGCCGGCCTGAAAAGCTTGCTGCATTTTTTGCGGGTCGGGCGGCACGTAGAGGGTGAGGAGTCCTTTCACATCATCCATGTAGTCCGTAATCTCCCCCTTTTTCTTCGCAATGATTCTTTGCTTCATCCTGCCACCACTCGGTTGTGCCGGCGGCGCACCGAGCGGAGTCTTTTGAACCTGTCCATCGGGACCGTACCGGCATAGGTTTTCGGATGCGGGCTTGGGATCTCCCTTCAGCGTGATCTGGATTGATTCCGTCCATTGATATTGCTGCAGTCTCTGCTTGTTTTCCGCAGCAGCCTGCTTCACCTCTGCCACCTTTTGCTGCAGCGCACTTTCCTGCGCCACGGCCTGCACGGTAGCTATAAGCACTATTGCGCCTACCGCCCAAATGGTAACGGCGACAGATTGCTTCCCGTACCTGACGGCAAATCTCTTATACATGAGTCTTCTCCTTGGCTTGAATTTCCGAAAGAACATTGTTTGAAGGGAGCGCCGGCACGACATTGCCGGACACAAGCAGGCGCGCTTTTCTGCTGGCAACTTCCGCCGGCCAGCGGGCGCGATTGATACTCCCCAGTGGCGTGCTGTCGGGCGTCGAGTTCGCGTTGACATCGAAATAGATCGTTTCGCCGGCATCCGGCTGAAGATGTGACTTTGGCAGGAGAGTGAGCCGTGCGACCGTGTGGAATGGTGCCTCAGCTTCTTTCCACCGGATGCTCGCGTTTTCGATCCAGAAGCCGGCGTCGCGGGGCTTGCCCCAATAAGTCATCCTGGCGACGTCAAGGAACTGGACTCCAAATTCGAAGCTGCTCATGAGGCTATCTTCCTGAACGTGCCGGATCAGTTCGTCCTGCAGGCCGTTCGGGTTGCGCTTTTGTAGAGGGGCTGCCGGATTGTCCGGGGACGGTGTAGCCGAATACTTCACCACATCGACTGGTCCATGACGAAATGGCACGTTGCTCTCATAGCGCAGTTGCTGGTAGGGCTTGATGGTCTGGTGAAGCTGAGGTTGTACCAGGGCGGCGGTTCTCAACACTCTCAGCTTGTCCTTGAACGGCAGCGACCAGCAGGCGGCGGCCGGATTCGATGCCGTCAGTAACCTCGAAAGAGCCACAAATGCAGCTGCGTCGTTAATGGGCAGAGTACACGTGTTCTGCAACGAGAAGTCCTGCCGGCCAGCGTTCGCGTCAGAACCAGTGGCGCCTTCTTGCGTGAGTTCGACCGAGATGGACAATGATCGGACGTCTGGCTTGAAGTCAGAGTTCTTACTCGGATCCGCGTTCCCAAACCGAACCATGGCGGGATATACGCCAGGCTTGGCAAACACTCCCTTCGCGAGCCGCATCGCCAACTCAGCTCCGCGTCCGGCGCTAACGTCAAGCACTTCAAATCGCGCTCGGGCGCAGACACCCTTCACATGAGTTCCACGACCGATCTGCCGGTGTTGTCTGGCGGCAGATATAGACTGCAGCTGGAGACTTCTCTCGACGATCTCCTCGATCTCCGACCTTTCCCGGGCGGGGCTCCGCTCGGCGTCGCTACCGGTCACTCCGAACCATCTGGTAAGGAACAGCATAGGGTTTCAAGGCCTTTCTCCAACTCATCACAGTTGGGAGATAAATTTGAAAGCGGTGATGCTTGGCAGAAAACAGTAGGCGGAGGCTGTCGTGGTGATGAAGCTCGAGAGCCCTGTGATCCTGATTGAGGGCGCGCCATTCGACTGCGGAATCACGAAAATGCTTTCCGCCGGGTCCTGGGTACCAATCATCGGATCCTTCGATTTAGGGTCGAGTCTTACTGCCCCGGCGAATTCGCTGTTATTGACCCAATGTCCCAGCACGAACTCGTATTGATTCTCGATGCTGGAATTGATGAAATAGCCGAGAAGCCCCCGTTCGATGCCGTCATAGGGTTGCTTCGGATCATAGGTGGGCCCGTAGGGCATGCCGCGGCGGATCAAACGGTGAGTATTATTGCTGCCACCGGGCTGGTTCTGGCCCGTGACCGGTTGACCCCTCGGATTAATGCGGCGCATGTGCGCGCCAACGGGACACCGCAACCCCTTTGGATCTCCCGACCCATCCGCATTCACGTATTCGAAGTTATTCAATTGCTCAGGTGATATTCCGCCCGGAGGACTATCGGTGTCCGGCGACAAGGCAAGAGGAACGCCGTTGCGCCACCGCCCGCACATCTTGGCGGCAAGCAACTCGGGATCGATCTTGTCTTTGTTCGATTGCAGGAAGTTCTCGAATCCAACTACGTCCGATTTGCAAGCTTTGAAGACAGCAAAGCTGCCGTTCAGACCCAGTTCCCGGGGCTCCGGCACGAAGTAGTTCTCGGCCTGGTCCTGCAAGACAAAGAGCCAGGGTTCGCACGGCTGCTGGTGATCCGGCGTATATCGTTCCGGACCGCCGCGAATCGTGGTCATGCTGATGCCGTCGGTGTAACCGAAGGGAACTTTGGAAGTGAAGACGGGCTTACCATCGACCATCTCAGTCAGCGCCATACCATCGCCCCGCCAGATCTCCCGAAAGGCATTACCTTCGGCAATCAGAGCAGATAACCGGTCGCTGTAATTCGTCATTGCATCCGGACTGAGGGCGTGCAGCGTTACGAGGAGGTGATCAGTGCCTGTCCCGAAGCCGCCGATCCAATTCTGCGGCGCACTGGGCCCGGTATCGCCGACCAGTTTCGCGCGTTCAGCGGCTCCCGCGATGAACGCGCCGAACGACTTGAACGAGAGCGCCGGAACGCGGTCCTTGATCTCCAACGCGACTAGTCCCGGCCAGGTAATGCCCACGTTGAGGCAATAGTCGGGCTTGCGGCGAGGAAGGTCGGCAGGATTGTCTCCTGGTCCCGGCGCGAATCCTACGTGCCAGTCTTCGGCCGTGGTGATCTGCGGTACGTCAGGCTCGTCGCCTTTGACGAGCCGTCCCAGCAACTTGCGTGCCTCCGAGGGGACACCCACGGTCAGCAGGAAGTGCCGCACCATCGGCATCTTGTAGCCGCGGAGGATGAACCCCTGAATGTCAGTCAGGTCGAGGGCGCTCTTCCGACTGGATTCCTCCCCGGCAGCATGCCCGCCAAACTCGAAAAGACGGCGGAAGAATTCAGGGATTTTTGGAGCGTCCTTAATGCCCTGGCTCATGGCGTGTCCCCTGTTTGTGGTTGGTCGTGGTTCTCATTGCTTTTAGTCTTTGGCTCTGGCAAGCTTCACCGCGGCAGCCCCCTTGTCGATCGTCCCAGTGAAGCGGAAAGGGACTTCATAGGTGAAGTCCACCGGCGAGCCGGTGTCGAGCCCGATATCAAAGGTCTCGTCAGGAGGCATCAATAATGGAATGGTCTGCGGGATCGTCTTGCGAGCTACCTCCCTCTCAATTTGAATTTTTGGTTAGCTCCCGCATGGGGAGGGTTTTTGCAACAAGCGCGTCAAATAGGTCGACCAGGCAAAAATTTCGACGCGCGATGAATCGAACCTGGATGTATGCTTCAGGCTTACCCTTTCGAATCAGGGAGCAGGTACCACGCGGTAGTAAACGCCATTTGCGCCATAGGCCGGGCTCAACCACGTGTTGCCGCATAGGTAGTAAGATGCCCCTTGAGCCATGGTGTTAATGCAACCCGACGGTACTACTGCAACCACCTGCCCCATGGCATAAGTGGCGCTAGCGGCGCCGGCAGCGACACCGGCGGAATAGGCGTTGGCGGCAGCAGCGCTGTTATTGGCGGAAGCAACTGCCGCTCCCGCAGCCATACCTACCGCGACACCCGTGACAGCGGCCGCCCCAGCGGACCAGCCACCGCAGTTGTAGCAGCCGGTTGAATAGCTGTTCACGACCACAGGCGGATGGTAAGCATAGGAGCCGGCAGGATAGGCGCCGGTCGCATAGGTCGTGGTCCCATGGTATGCGGATCCGGTCGCATAGTTGGTCTCTGGCGGATGGTAGGTGGATGACCCGCCGGGCGTCGTACTGACGGCGCCGTAGCCGGCCTTGCCCGTGGTGGTGGTGCCGTATTCATTGGTGTGCGTGGAATAACCGCCGTCAGCGCCTTGGTAGTGCGTCGAACTGGTTCCCTCCGCACTGGTATGAGTAGTGCCCACCCCGTCGACGTGCGTGGTATTGCCGCCGTAGGCGTTGGTGTGGGTGCCACCGTATCCTTCCGCGTGGGCCGAACTCCCGCCGTAGGCATTGTGCGACGCCCCGGCGCTATATCCTCCCGCATGCGACCACGCGAAGGCCGGCCCGCAGGAAAGCACCGTCACCAGAAGATTCGCGATCACGATTTTTTTCATAGTATTTCCTCTATTACTGTTACGGTTGCGGCTGAGTTTTGAGTGAGGCGGGCGGAGACATTGCGCCCGGCGGAGGCGGAGCAGCGGGGTGAGCAAATTTCATGTGCTTCGCGGTGGCGGCGGCTGGAGTTCCGAAGGCATCCGGCGCTACGTCAGGGTTGAGTTTCCAGTTGGCGAGCGTCAATATGTGGCGCTGCTGCAGTTTGTCGTCCAGGTAGATCGCCCGGAGGATGCGCGGCAACTTATCATCGGCGCCGATCCAGGCCTGGATGAAAACGCCGTTGGTAACATAGGCGACGATGTCAGTAGTAATTCCACCCACCACGCGAGATTGGCCGACGTAATACGCGAGCGTCAGTCCGTCGGATAGGTCTTTGTAGGGATCCGTGACAATTACGTCCGTGAACGGAAAATAGATGCCCGCCATTTGAAAGGCAGCTTCGAGCGTGGCGTCAATGGTGGCCGGGGCGTCAGCCACCGCTACCAGGTTTTCAGCCGGAGCGTAGGCCATCATAATCTTGCCGTCGTAATAGAACTCGGAGGCCGGACCGTCGAAAGGTGTAATCACCTTCAACTTGTTGGGTCGCACCAAGGTGACGTTGGATTGCGTTACGTAGACCAGCGGAGGACCCTGGCGCGTGGGGCTCTCATAGCTGACGTCTGCCGTAAAGCTCATCGAGTGGGCGGCGGCCAGGGTGTTGCTCGTCGCCTTCAGGATCTCAATAGCCTTCGCCTCCAACGCGGGCCCGGTGTTGGCGGAAACCGGAGTGGTGTTCTGCGCGTTGGCGCTCGCGACCACCATGAGCACAGCCAGCCCCGGTCGAAGACACCAATTTAGAATGTTAGTCGGGTTCATTAGTAGTTCCTTCACAACCTGTGAATCAGTTGTCCTCTAGCGACCGTCATGGAATCATTCCGCAATCGAACATTTTGTTAGCGATGGGCGGGGCAACTTTGTTGATAAATGCCGCGCGCATCTGCGGATCGCCCTTCAGCAGTTGTATGGCTTTTTGCTCGCCCGCACTCGGCGGCGCTTTTTGGGCTTTCTCCTGATACAGTTGCTCGCAGGTCGAGGTTTGATACTTCTGGATGATCTTGTTGGCGATCTGGTCCATGATTGGGTATTGAGCGCTGGCCGCGCACAGATAAAGCAGTCCCAGCGTCAGTCCGAACAGGTAAAAGCGTTTACTCATTGTTTTACATTCCTTCCACACCTGTCTGGCGTGGCTCCGAAACATTCAATTTTTGACCGGCTACGGCGATGTAGCCTCCGCTGAATACTCGAATGAAGCAGCAGATAAAAATTCTGTCCGAGGGCTCTTATCCCCGTGTCACCCGAAACTCGGGACACGATCACATTCCGCTACAAGAGGATTCAATATATTTCTGCGGCCTCCCCGTTCCGGTGGCGACTACCCGGCCGAAGCTCCTGACCGGACGCCTGTGGGGGTCTTGCTATCGGCGATCAACGCATGGATGTCCTGCACCGAGAGGCCCGGATACGACTGGTAGAACCCGATCGGATTTCGGTTCGCCCCCGCCGCAAAGTCTATGAACTCCTGGAGATACTTTCTGCATGGTGAGGGCGGTGGGTTCTTGGTGAATTTAAATATCAGATCGAAGACCGATCCGATGTTTTTTGTAAAATCGGCAATGTACTGATCGAACGAGCCGTCGTACACAGTAAAGAAACCAACGCGCTCGTTCCCCAGAGGCACAAATTGGGCGAAATGGGGTGTGCCGACCATAGCTAGATCCTTCTGGGTCCTGTGCGCTCTTGCGCGGAGCAGCAGTTCTACCTCGACGTAAGCGAGTTTTGATTTGATCGGCAGAATCACCAGGAATGGGAGCTGTCCAGTGGCGCCGGTGACACCTGCCGCAGCCGCCAGAGCCTTAATCTCCTTGACTGTCGTGCCGGGATAGGCGCTGAAGAGAGTTGCCGGCTGGAGAAGATGCTCGGCGGTCCATTCGACGAAAGCGTTCGCGTTATTGGCCACCGGAGCGGGCGGTGGATTGTTCACATGCGGGAAGATAGCATCGAACACCGGTCCCGCGGTCTTGGCGAGATCGGTCATGAGTGCGCCGAATTCGCCATCAAAATCGCCAAGGTACAGCAGAGTCATCTCGTCCAGAATCGTGAAGCGCGAGGAGTGAATCCGGCCGATGGCGTCCGACGCCTGGAACAGACCCGGCATCAATGGAGGGAGCAGGTCCGCAAGTATCTTCGCGTCTGCAGGCGACTTCAAGGGGAACTTGAGAGTAAAGTGGTTCTGGTCCGTCATATGGTCTCTTTCGCCGAAACTTCGGCATGTGTCTAAGCGCCTCTAACGAGGTCTTTGTTTATAAATGCGGCGCGCGTCTGCGGATCGCCGCGCAGCAGTTGTATGGCTTACTGCTACCCGCACTCGGGGGCGCTTTTTTGGGCTTTCTCCTGATGCAGTTGTTCGCAAGTCGAGGTTTGATACTGCCGCGCACGGATAAAGCAGTCCCTTCGCCAGTCGAACAGGTAAAAATGTTTACTCATTGTTCTACACTCGTCCCACTGCCGTCTGAGAATTGTGTCCGAGGGCACTTATCTCCGTGCCCAGCCGAAACTCGGGTGTGACGATCGCATTCCGTCGCAAAAGGACTCAATATTTTTCTTCGCCCGGCGGTTTCCGATGCCGCTCCTTCATCCGGGCTTGTGACTATCGAGCCGAAGCTTCTGACCGGGCGCCTGTGGGGGTCTTGCTAGATTCGTTGAGGCAGAAACTTGTTGTCTTTGCGTCAAGTTTTACGCAGCCACTCTGGCCTGTTGCACCCAAGATTCGACCTCCTGTTCGAGTTTATCGAAACTGCGGCGCAACGAAGTTGGAAGGGATGACGTAGCCGGCAGCACAAGTCCGAGGCCGGGCCGCAGAATTCTGGAGTAAGTGCGGGTACAAAAAGCGGCGACGCGGAATCCGAATTTCATGAGTTGGTAGCGATGGGTCTTGGGAATCCTTTCGATCAGGCCGTGAAGGCGGAGCCGGCGCAGTTGATAGGTCATACGGCCTTGGGTGAATTGAGCGACGGGCTGGCCCCGCAAGTCGGCCAATTTGCGCCGCAGGTCCCGGTTGGAGAATCCGGCCGGCAACAGATCGAAAAGCAGTAAAGCGTTCCAGAGGCTCTGCACCATCGGATCGGCGAAGCGGAGAGCCGAGGCTCGTTGCCCACGAAGGAAGCGAAGTGCCCCCTCCAGGATCTGCAATCGGCCTACGATTACGTGCAAATACATGCGGTCGATCGATTCCACTTGCAGCGTCACGTGCCGGTCCAATACTTCGGCCACGGTCTGTGGTAATTTCGATGGCGGCTCCGCTTGCGGGGTGCCTTTACGGCCGGGCGATCGCCTTACGGTGGTCCCACTCATGGAGGTTATTGAATACCCTCCATCTCATGCACGCAAGCGGAGCCTGCGATCAGTTTGCTTGCGCGTTGGCGTTTCGCCGCATTAGCAGTTGGGTCACGATAGATGCGCCCTCTGTGCCCTCTGCGTCTGCGGTTAATCATTGAACCGGACGCTGGGGTCGACCGCAGAGGCGCGGAGGTCGCAGAGAAAAGGAGCCCAGGGGAGAAGAGCAACAAGGATAAACTCATGCGATGAAGGTCAATGAAGTCACGGAGGCAATTATCGGCGCCGCCATAGAAGTGCATCGCACGATTGGGCCTGGACTGCTGGAATCTGCTTATGTCCAATGTCTTTGTTACGAACTCGATTGTGGCTATCGGCTCGATCTGGTCGTGGCGGACGCCGTGGTAGTGGAGGTCAAGGCCGTTGATCGCATCACCCCCCTCCACGAGGCTCAACTGCTGACATACCTGCGTCTGGGTGGCTGGAAGGCGGGACTCCTCATCACCTTCAACGTTCCGCTATTGCGTGATGGGATTGTACGGCGGGTGCTGGCATTCGATGAGTCCTAGCTCGTAGCGGCGGGCCGATCATGCGCGTCTAGCCGACGCCTTACAACGCCCACATGCTCGTCGGTCTGAGGCGGAGCCTCGTTAGTAGTCTGTTACACAAAGGGGAGCACGCTACAATGTGCGGGAATGCATCGAATCATCTCTATTTTTCTACTATCCTGCTGCACACTACTGGCGGCCGGCCCGGTCAGGATCGTGCTCATCGCGGGAAAGCCCAGCCACCCGCCTGGAGAGCATGAATACAACGCCGGGATCACCATCCTCGACAGGTGTCTCAGGCTCAACAAGGATGTCCAGACCCAGATCGTCCGCGGCGGATGGCCGGCCGACGAATCGATCTTCGAAGGCGCCAATGCGCTGGTATTTTATATGGACGGCGGTCCGGGTCACCCCATCGTCCAGGGCGATCATCTGGAGAAAATCGGCCGGCTGATGAAGAAGGGCGTCGGACTCGCGTGTCTGCACTATGCCATCGAAGTGCCCCGCGACAAAGGCGGCAAAGAATTCCTGGAGTGGCTCGGCGGATACTACGAAGCCGGGTATTCACAGAACCCGGTGAATTATGTAGTCGTGAAGCAAGCGACCCCCAAGCATCCCATTTCGCGCGGCTGGAATACATTCGCGGGCGACGACGAATGGTATTTCAAGATTCGTTTCCGGCCGGATGACAAACGGGTCACTCCGATCCTAACGGCTTTGCTGCCTCCCAACGAGCCGAACCGGGAAGTCGTCGCGTGGGCCACACAGCGCGACGATGGCGGTCGCGGATTCGGCTTTTGCGGAGGCCATTACTATCGCAATTGGAACAATCGCGATCTTCGACAGGTGGTGATCAACGGAATTCTCTGGGCAGCCAAAGCCGACATTCCGAAGAGCGGCGCCAAGGTGGACATACCGGCCGAAGAGCTGATTGTCCCGCTCGACGTAAAGCCGGCGGCGGCTAAGAAAAAGAAATAATATCGAGCGGAAAACTCGGCCGCGCAAGGAATGAGTGCGTCACGGCATCTCTTGAATGAGACGGAGACGTACCCATGAAAACCGACCATCGATTGCTGCTTTTTTCACTCCCGGTTGTTCTCGCAATAGTACTGACCGGCCAGGAGGGAAAAAGCGGACTGCCTGTGACGACTTATTCGCACGGCGTCCTGCACTGCACTATTCCTTATAACGCGACTCAACCCGGCGCCGGACAACTGACCGTGGAGGTTCTGGATCCCGACGACCAGGTCCTGGGACGTACGCAAAGCGCAGTGAACGCGAACGACGGAAAGGGTTGGTGGCAGGAGGACCTCAAGCTGTCCAGGGCGGTCGGAGCAGACGACCTGGTATGGCAGCGCCTACGCTATCGCTTCGTCTATAGCGACGGAAAGGCCGAATCCGTGGAAGGCACGGAGTCGATCTCGCAGATCCTGCGCACGCCCGTGATTCACATCCTGGGCCAGCAATCCTATTTGACGGGAGGGGCGGCAGGGATTCGCGTAGTGGTGACGGATTCGAAGAATGAAGCCATTCCGGGCACCAGCTCGCTGCGCATTGAACTGGTGGCGGCCGACAAGAAATCGCGCACGCTCTTCGCGGGGAAATTGAATGGGCGGGGTACTACCGAGGCGCAGTTCCGTTTTCCGGCAGGCGTCGTGGGCAGTTTTCCGCTACGTTACGTGGTGGATACGCCGATCGGTTCGACGGAGTTCACCGAGCAGGTTCGCCTCGAAGACAAAGTCTCCGTTCTATTGACCACGGAGAAGCCGATTTATCAACCGGGCCAGACGATTCATGTGCGGGCGCTGGCGCTCGATCGCTCGAATCACGAAGCCGCGGCGGGACGAAAGCTGACATTCGAAGCGGAGGATCCGCGCGGCAATAAGGTGTTCAAGAAGGCCACCCAGACTGATAAGTTCGGCGTCGCGTCGGCCGAATTTGGTTTAGCGGATGAAGTAAACCTGGGCGCGTATCATCTGAAGGCTTTGATGGACGCGGGTGGCCAGACTGCGGAAATCGCATTGAATGTTGAGCGGTACGTCCTGCCCAAATTCAAAGTGGCGCTCGACTTTTCGGGTTCGGCAAAACGCGGCTACCGGCCCGGCGACCATGTGACGGGGACGGTCCGATGCAATTACTTTTTCGGGAAGGCGGTGGACGGAGCTGAGGTCACTGTCAAAGGGTCCGGCATGGACGTCACGCAGTTTGACGTCGGGTCGGTGCATGGCAAGTCGGACGGCGACGGAACGTATCGCTTCGACCTTCAGCTGCCGAAGTATTTCGCGGGACGGCCGTTGAGTCAGGGTGCGGCGCGCGTGCTGATCGAGGCTACGGTGAAGGATTCCGCGGGACATGCGGAGACTCGCGGCGAGCCTGTCACGGTGAGCGAGAATCCATTCATCATCACCGCCGTTCCCGAAGGAGGCACGCTCGCAGCCAATCTGGAGAACCAGGTTTTCATCCTGACTGCTTATCCGGACGGGACACCGGCCGCGGCGGATGTGCGGGTTCGCGCCGCGGGAAATCCTGAGCAGAATGTCAGCACCGATGAGGGCGGCATCGCGGTCATTCGCATTCGAGCCGGGGCGGCTGAGAAACTGGACATCGACGCGCGGGACAAGCAAGGCAATCACGCGTCGAGTTCCCTGCGCCTCGACGTGCGCGACGGTTCGGATCAGATCCTGCTGCGTACGGAGCGCGCGGTGTATCGCGCCGGAGATCGCATCGAGCTTCGCGTATTCTCGACGAAACCGCGCGGCACCGCGTATATCGATGTCGTGAAAGATGGACAAACCGTGCTCACGCGCGACGTGGATATCGTGAATGGTCAGGCTCAGCTGGCGCTGACCGCCACGCCCGACCTCGCGGGCACGCTCGATTTCAACGCGTATTTGTTCGGAAGCGACGCGCGTCCGGCCGGCGACCACCGGCTGGTTTTCGTGCAACCGGCGGATGAGCTCAAGATCGAGGCGTCCGCAAATTCCGCGAGCTACAAGCCTGGAGACGAAGCGAGGGTGCGGTTCCGCGTGACGAATTCGCACGGAGAAGGCGTGCAGGCAGCATTGGGGCTTCAGGTAGTCGACGAGGCCGTGTTTGCCCTGGCGGAAAAGCAGCCGGGCTTTGCCAAGGTGTTCTTCTATCTGGAGCAGGAAGTGATGAAGCCGCGCTACGAGATACACTCGATCGGCATGCCGGATGTCGTGAATGTGACGAGACTCGATCAGCATGACCGGGCGGCGCGCGCGTTGTTCTCCGCGACGGAGGTCGTGAGCCGGAACAAGTTCGAAACGGAGATCGGGCGCACCGTGTCGCAGGTGAAGTATGGCGAATATTATGGACGCTATCAGGCGCATTTCCAGAAACAGGTTCGGGAACTGGCTGCGGTGCTGAGCCGGGCTTATGCGCAGAATTCCGAAGGCGGCGATTTGATCAAGGTGATGGCGCGAGTCAGCAAAGCCGCCGCGCCGGGAACGCGCGATGCGTGGGAGACCAGCGTGCGGGTGGAAAGAGCGCCTTGGGGGCGGCAGCAGAATTACTACCTGGTGCGTAGTGCGGGTCCCGATAAACGCTTCGATTCCGCGGACGATTTGTCGAGCTATCTGGAGGTGCGGACAGACAAGGTAATGGGACGTCCGACTGCCGGCACCATCGCGGTCAACATCGAGCACGATCGAGGTCCGTTCAACGGGCGCGCGGACGTCTCCGGCAAGGTTACGGATCAGACGGGCGCGGGTGTGTCACGGGCCAGTATTTTGTTGCGCCAGGTGTCGAGCGGAAGCAAGCGGACGGCTAACTCGGATGCCACGGGGCAGTTCAATTTAGCTGCTCTTCCCGCGGGCGACTATGAGGTCCAAATGTCCGCGATGGGGTTTGAGATTGCCAGTCGGAAATTCACGCTTCAAGTTCGAGACCGTGCAGTATTGTCGGCGACGCTGACGGTGGGGTCGGTGACCGAGGCGGTAATGGTGACGGCCCAGAACGCAGCGCTTCTCTTCCAGCCTTCTGCCGGACTGTCCGGTACCTTCACGCGCGCCATGATGGCTGACATGGTTGCTGCCCCAGCGCCGGAGGCTATGGCATTCAAGGCGCGGGCGAGCATAAACGCGGTCAGCACCGGAACGCTCGCGAAGGAGCCCGAGGTGCCGGCTGCGCGGGTCAGGTCGTACTTCCCTGAGGCTCTTTATATCAATCCGGAGATCATCACCGATGCCGACGGACGCGCCAGCATCACGATTCCCATGGCCGACTCCATCACTACGTGGCGGATGGCGATGATAGCATCGACTACTCATGGCGCGCTGGGCAGCGGCACGTCGAGCCTGAAGGTCTTCCAGGATTTCTTCGTGGACCTCGACCTGCCCGTCACGCTGACGCAGGGCGATCGCGTCTCGATTCCGGTGGCTGCGTACAACTACTCGGGGGCGCGCGGCGACATCAAGTTGAAACTGCAGACGGACGACTGGTTCCGGCTGGTGGATGACGTTGCGGAGAAGAACTTGTCGGTCGAATCGGGACGCGTCGGCGGAGCGCAGTTTACGCTGGAAGCCAAACGCATCGGCAAGTTCAAACTGACACTCGCGGCCAATATGGACGGGCGCGCGGACATCGTGGTTCGAGAGATCGAAGTGATTCCCGATGGACGCGAACAGACGGAGGTGTTCAACGGGCGTTTGGAGAATACGGTCCAACACCAGGTGAGCTTTCCCATGGCTTCGATCCCGGATGCGAGCAAGATCCTGGTGCGGCTGTATCCCGGTCCGCTGAGCCAGGTGGTGGAGGGGATGGACGCGATCCTGCGGATGCCGGGCGGCTGCTTCGAGCAGACGTCGTCGAGTACTTATCCCAACGTGCTGGCGCTCGATTATATGAAGCGGATTAACAAACTCACCCCCGAGGTCCATGCCAAGGCAGAAGGATACATTGGCAACGGCTATCAGCGGCTTTTGACATTTGAAGTTCCAGGCGGAGGATTCTCGTGGTTCGGGAGAGCGCCGGCGAATAAGATCCTGACATCTTACGGCCTGATGGAATTCTTCGATATGTCGAAAGTTCACGACGTCGATCCGAAAGTAATCCACCGAACGCAAGAGTGGCTGGCCACCCAGCAACAGGCGGATGGAAGCTGGAAGCCGGACACCGAATTCATTAACGAAGGCGCGACCAACCGGTACAACTCGGACGTGCTGCGCATCACGTCTTACATTGCGTGGTCGCTTCGGAATACGGGCTATCAGGGGCCGGCGGTGGAGAAGGCGCGGCAGTATGTAGCGCAGCATATGGACGCCAAGGCCGACGCGTACACGCTGGCAGTAATCGCCAACTTCGCCGCTGATTACGGCAAGGATCGCGACTTCACGCGACACGCGATGCAACTTCTGCTGGATGCGCGGGTCGAGAAAGACGATAAAGCCTGGTGGAACGTGGAAGAGACCGGCGTGTTTGCAAGGGGTGAGAGCGCCGCCGTAGAGACAACAGGATTGGCCGTCCAGGCACTGCTGAAGTGGGGCGAAGCATCGGGCACGGCGACCAAGGCGCTCAGCTATATCGCTTCGAAGAAGGACGCGTCGGGGACCTGGGGCACCACGCAAGCCACAATCATGGCGCTACGGGCGCTGCTGCTTTCCACCGAGAAGGGCGCGGCCGACGTGCGCGGCACGCTGGAGGTCACGCTCAACGGAAAGCCGGTTGAGAAACTCACGCTCACGCCCGATAACAATGACCTATTGCATCAGTTTGTACTGAAGGGCATCGACGCCAAGGCTAACACGGTGGGGATTCGCTTCGACGGCAAGGGCGGGCTGGCGTACCAGGTGGTGGGACGCTACTTCATTCCCTGGACCGGGAAAAATGCTAAAGAGGCGCTGTCCATTGATGTGGCGTACGACCGCGAGCGCCTGGCGCAGGACGACATCGCTACAGCCACCGCGACCGTGAAGAACAATCTGGACAAGTCCGCCAACATGGTGATGGTGGATCTGGGGATTCCGCCGGGATTCGATCTGCTGAGCGAGGATCTGCAGTCGTTCCAGGAGAAGACTGCGGGTCAGAAGGGTGGGCGTCTGGAGAAGTTCAGCTTGACGGCTACGCAGGCGATTCTGTACTTCGATTCGATGGGTGCAGGGTCGACGGTGACGCTGAAATTCCGTTTGCGGGCCAAGTATCCGATTAGCGCGCGGACGTTGCTGTCGCGGGTGTATGAATACTATGACCCCGCGGTGGGGTCGATAGCCCGGCCGGTGGAGCTGGAAGTGCGGAAGCGGTAATCCTACGGGTACCATTTATGTCCACGCCAGCGCGCAGCAATTGCGTCGCCAACGTTCAGGCCAACGCTTTTCCGTACAGGACGAGCAAGCGGCTCCATGCCTTCTCGGCCTGAGGCTCGTTGTAGACCCGCGAATCCGGGGGGCACCAGCCATGCGCGGCGCCGGCGTATACTTCGATCTCCGCAGTCAGGTTTGCCTTAGCAAACGTTTCTTTAAGTACAGTCTTGTCGTTGGGCGACCGCTTGTCGTCATTGTCTGCGATTGCGACGAGGAACTGCGCCTTGGTCTTCGCGGCCTGAAGGTGCGGACTGTTTGGCGCCTCGGTCACGAGTCCGCCGCCATGGAATGAGGCGACCGCTCCGACACGATCAGGCGCGGCGGCCGCGGTACGAAACGCGATCGGGCCGCCCATGCAATAGCCCTGTGTGCCGATCTTCCGGTTCTTGGCAACCGGCGTTTGCCCGTCCAGCCACCCGACGAACGCTTTGGCGTCCGTCATGTGGGTCGTCTCGTTCAGAGCTCGCGCCAGCGGCATTAACTCCTCGATTGGAGTTGCGCCACCTGCTTGCGCCGTTGGGGCTTTCTTGACGCGGTAGAAAGGATTCACGACGAGCACCGCATATCCCGATTCGGCGAGCCGTTTGCCCATCTGGCGGAACGCCGGTCGCAGCCCGAAGATGTCTGGCCACACCAGCACTCCCGGAGCGGAGCCGCTCGCCGGATGCACGAAGTAACAGTCAGCGGCGCCGTCCGGCGTCGTTATGTTCACGTCGGTTTCTATGACTGTAACCGCGTTAGCGGCTCGCGGTAGCATCATCGCAACGCCTGCTCCCAACATGACACCAAACTGTTTGCGTGTCACTAAACCAAGAGACTCGTACTCTTGCCTGTCTTTTTCGAAATGATCCTGATCACACATATTCCCTCCTCATCGCAGCCCGGCCTGCGCACTGGAATCGCAGCCGTATCGGGCTATTATACCCACTCGGTCCATGCGATTTGAGGATTTGAGCGGCGCCGTTTGGCTGACCGGATTGCTACAGTACACTAATGCAACGCGCCAACTGGACCAGCCTCTTGTGGCTCTACACGCGAATCGGCAACACGACTTTCGGCGGTGGCGATCCCACCATGGCCGCGCTGCAAGGGAAGCTATTTGAAAGGAAGTGGGTGGACCGGGAACAGGTTGGTCTCGTGTATGCGCTGGCGCGCGCCACGCCCGGCACCAACATTCTGGCATTTTGCGCGGGAACGGGTTGGATGGTCCTCGGCGGATTCGGAGCCGTCCTCGCGGTCGTGGGCGCCTCATTTCCCTCGTCGGTAATGGTCATGATTTTGACCGCGGGCTACCTGGCCTGGCGCCACAATCCCTGGGCCATGACCGCAATCGGCGGAATGCTGGCAGCGGCCACCGGCTTGATGGCCGTCGCGGCGTTTAGTCTTCTCAAGCCTCATTTCCAACGCAGCCGGTGGCTTCGCGCCGCAGTCCTTTTCGGAGCCTCGCTGGTCCTGGCGCTGCATTTCGCCCTGACGCCCATACAGGTTCTGGGACTTGCGGCGCTCGCGGGAGCCTTGTGGAAGGCATGAACTGCTTCATCCTTTATCTATACCTGGTGAAGGCCACGTTAACCTCCTTCAGCGGCTTGACGTCGTTGCCCGTAGTGCGACAGGACCTCGTGGAAACCCGGCATGTCCTGACCGACTGGCAATTGAACGCAGCCGTAGCCGCCGGCCGCACCGCTCCCGGACCCAATGGCCTTTACCTCGTCAGTGTCGGCTATTTCGTCGATGGTGTACCAGGGGCGCTCGCCGGCTATTTCGCCATGATTACGCCCGCGTTCCTGATCCTTCCACTCTTGCGCTATGTCGGCAAGCGGGCGGAGCAACCGCGTGTCAAAGGTGCGATTCAGGGAGTCTCGATCGCGGCTGCCGCACTCATCATATCGGCTACCGTACCGCTGGCGCGTGATGCGGTTACAGGATGGGTTCCTGCCGCTATCGCCCTTGCATCGTTCCTGCTGATCGCGTTTACCCGCATCGACACCTTCTGGGTCATGGCAGGTGCAGCCGTCGTCAGTCTTATTTCGGGCGGTCTAGATTCCTTGAGTTAGAAAGCGGTGAATAAGTCGTCAACCGCGCCGTTGGGCGGACTATCGGTGTTTGTGGTCTGCCCGGCTGAGGAGCAGCCGTTTACTTATGATGGTGGGTTGCGGCTATGCATCTCCGCGGTGCAGACGGCTTAGTCTGCCGATGACCGCCGGGTTCGCCTCCCGAATTTCGGGTTACTCTGAGGGTGTTGAGTTCCTCCAGAAAGTTCGCCTGGATCCTGACCGCGCTGCTGTTGATGGCGGTCGCAGGGATGGCTCAACGCTTCGGGATCGGTCAGCACGAGGAAAGCGGACCGCGTCCTGCCTTCGCATCGAAAGCCGACTTCCACTTCATCCGGCTGGAGTACACTGACCTGCCGCAATACCACCGGGGCTTCGGCTTCGCCTCCCGGTCCGGGACCGGAGACGGTTGGTGGCTGGTCGACTGGCCCGAAGCCGACGACCACTTTACAACCGGCATCCAGCGGCTCACCCGGATCGACACGGGCGAACCGCTCCACATGCGGCTGACCGATGACCGGCTGTTCGACAATCCCTGGGTCTACGCTACCCAGACCGGCTGGTGGGGCTTATCCGATGCCGAAACCTCGCGCCTGCGCGAATATCTGCTGCGGGGCGGCTTCCTGGTTGTAGATGACTTCTGGGGCGAGGACCAATGGGAAGTCTTCAAACAGACCATGGATCGCGTCCTGCCGAAGCGCGCCATCAACGACATCTCCGAAGCCGATTCAGTCATGCACGTGCTCTACGATATCCAGGAAAAGGATCGCACCTTCATCCCCGGCTCCCGTCACTTGCGGAGAGGACCCGGAGGAGGGATTGTCGTGCAACAGCCGGTCGGGACGGCGCCTGCCTGGCGCGCAATGTATGACGACAAGCACCGCATGGTAGTCGCCATCAACTACGACACCGACGTGGGAGACGCCTGGGAATTCGCCGACGTGCCGGAATACCCGGAAGCGATGACGACGCTAGCCTACCGCTATGGGATCAACTACATCATCTACTCGATGACGCACTGAAGAGTTATCCGTTGTCCGTTGTCCGTCGTCCGTCGTCCGTTGTCGCGTAACGGACAACGGACAACGGACGACGCTGCTAAACTAAAGGCATGGCAGTACACGCTCGACCCTCGACTGCCCGCCCCAGTCTCTTCGGCTCCGACTAACCCGCGCTCACGCGACCTTATCCTTCCGTCTCAAGTGCCAACAGGAGAATCTCATGCTCACCACTATCGATACGGTGCGCCCGGGGCTGCCTTCCATTACGGGAGAACTGCCCGGTCCGCGCGCCTCCCGAATCATCGAACGCGACGCTCGCGTGCTTTCCCCGTCCTATACGCGTCCTTATCCGCTGGTCGTCGACCACGCTGAAGGCGCCATGGTGACGGACGTCGACGGCAACCGCTTTCTGGATTTCAACGCCGGTATCGCAGTCGTCGCGGCCGGTCACTGTCATCCGCAAGTCGTTCGCGCGATCCAGGAGCAGGCCGCGCGCCTGATCCACATGTCCGGGACCGATTTCTATTACGAGAACATGGTGCAACTCGCGGAGACGCTGGCCCGTCTCGCGCCCGGCGATCAGGAGCGCCGCGTCTACTTCGGCAACTCCGGTACCGAGGCGGTCGAAGCCGCGCTGAAACTGGCCCGCTATCACACCGGCCGCGACAAGTTCATCGCCTTTCTCGGCTGCTTCCACGGGCGCACTCTGGGATCACTTGCCCTCACCTCGCGCCGTCCCGTACAGCGTGCGGGCTTTGGACCGTTCATGCCGGGTGTGCACCATGTTCCATATCCCTACTGCTATCGCTGCCCCTACGGCAAGTCGCCCGATACCTGCGGCGTGGAATGTGCCAAGGCTATCGAGGACCAGCTTCTCAAGACCATCCTGCCGGCCCGGGAAACCGCTGCGATCGTGATCGAGCCCGTCCAGGGAGAGGCCGGTTACATCGTGCCTCCGAGAAAATTCTTCGACGAGCTTGCCGGCGTCGCACGCCGCCACGGCATGCTGCTGATCTTCGACGAAGTGCAGTCCGGCATGGGCCGCACGGGAAAGATGTGGGCTGCGGAACACTTCGATGCCAATCCGGATATCCTCGCGGTGGCCAAAGGGATTGCCAGCGGCATGCCGCTTGGTGCCATGATCGCGAATGCCGGGGTGATGAACTGGCCGCCCGGATCGCACGCGTCCACCTTCGGCGGAAATCCCGTGTCGGTGGCCGCGTCGATCGCTACCATCGAACTGCTGGAACACGAACTAATAGAGAACGCCGCCAGCGTGGGCGCCTACATGCGCGACCGTATGGATTCCTGGCCGTCGCGATTTCCGATCGTAGGCGACGTGCGCGGTCTCGGACTGATGATCGGCATCGAATTAGTGCGCGACCAGCACACCAAAGAGAAAGCCGTCGTCGAGCGTGACGCGATTCTCGGCATGGCTTTCGAGAGGGGACTGCTAATTCTCGGAGCCGGCGACAATACCATCCGGCTGAGCCCGCCGCTGACGATCACGCGTGATCAGGCCGATTACGCCATGGATGTTCTGGAAGACTGCCTGGGTCGCGAATCTTAGCCGGCGCCTAAGATTGCAAATTGCTCTCCGTGGTGCAGACCATCGTTTTTTGTGGCCTGCGCGTCTGCGCGTCTATCGTACGGCCGACCCCCTCACACCGTTTATGGTTTGATAAAAGTTGCCCCAAATACTTGACGGAAACCTGATTCGCGATCAGATCAAAGCCGAATGCCGGCCGCGCGTGGAACGTCTGGTGCAGACTTACGGCCGGCCTCCCGGACTCGCGGTCGTGCTGGTGGGCGACAACCCTGCATCGCAAGTCTACGTCCAGAACAAAACCCGCACCGGCGAGGAACTCGGCATCTATCACGAGACCATCACTCCGCCCGCTGAGTCCTCCACCGAAGACCTGCTGGCACTGGTCGACAAACTGAATCATTACCCGGATATCGACGGCATTCTGGTTCAGCTCCCGCTGCCGCCGCAAATCGATACCGCTCGCGTCCTGCTCGCTGTGGATCCCGAAAAAGATGTCGACGGATTCCACCCGTGCAACATCGGCAAGCTCGCGACTGCGCGGCCGGGACCGCGCCCGTGCACTCCGGCGGGCATCCTGGAAATGCTGCGCCGTTACCATATCGGCATCGCCGGAAAGCGCGCGGTGGTCATCGGACGCAGCGACATTGTCGGTAAGCCGATGGCCTTGCTGCTGCTTCACGAAAACGCGACCGTTACCATCTGTCACTCGAAGACCCCCGACCTCCCCGGTGTCTGCCGCGAAGCCGATATTCTGGTCGCCGCGATTGGACGGCCGGCCATGGTCACGAGCGACTTCATCAAACCCGGCGCCACGGTCATCGACGTCGGAATCAATCGCATCGAAGATCGCGCCGAAGCCACTCGTATCTTTCGCGGGGATGCCGCCCGGCTCGCCCGTTTCGACAAGACCGGCCGCATCCTGGTAGGCGACGTGAATCCGCTTGACGTCGAAGCCATAGCCGGAGCCTATACTCCGGTGCCCGGTGGCGTCGGGCCGCTCACCATCGCTATGCTCATGATGAACACCATCGCTGCGGCCGAAAGGCGCCTCAAGTGCCACGCCCCCTCAGAATAGGACTCACCGGCGGTCTCGCGTGCGGCAAGTCCTTCGTAGGAAAAACGCTCGTGAGTCTGGGCGCCCACTTGATTCACGCTGACGACCTCGGTCACCACGCACTGGCTCCGGACGGGGAAGCCTATGAGCCGGTAGTCCGCGAGTTCGGACGCGAGATTCTGTCTCCGGACGGACAGATCGACCGGCAACGCCTCGCCGCGTTGGTCTTCGGCCACCCCGACCGTCTCCGGAAATTGAACGCGCTGGTGCATCCGGCCGTTCATCGACTGCAGCAGGCCAGGGAGCAGGACATCCTCGCGGCCGATCCGCAAGCCATGATCGTCGTCGAGGCTGCGATTCTGATCGAAATCGGCACTTACAAGAGCTACGACCGTATCATCCTGGTGACCTGCGATGAGCGGCAGCAGATCGAGCGAGCCGTGTCGCGCGACGGAGTCACTCTCGAAGATGCAAAGGCGCGGATCAGCCGCCAGTTGCCCCTGGACGTGAAACGAAAATTCGCCGATTACATCATCGATACGTCCGGCACTAAGGAAGACACCATTCGCCAGACTCGCGAAGTCTACGAGACGCTGTTGCACCAAACTGCACGCCGGCCATGCTGAATTCGGTTCATGCAAAAGGTCTCTCTGCGTGAAAAACTCGCCGCGATTCAGGACACTCTTCAGAAACTGCGGCCAAACTTCGCTCGCGGCAGCAAAGGTGCGAGCTTCAGACACATTGGACCGCGGCGTGCCCCGCGGTTAGCGACTGGAAGCCCGGGATCGCCGGCGAACTGAACGGGCAACACGTCAAACTCGTCAAGCTTCACGGCGAGTTCGTCTGGCACTACCACGACCAGGAGGACGAACTCTTTCTGGTGGTCGAGGGCGCGTTCCGTATGGACTATCGCGACGAATCGGGCCGCCCGCAAAGCCTCGAGATTGCAGCCGGAGAGTTCGTGATCGTCCCGCGGGGCGTGGAGCACCGGCCTTACGCGGAGGGGAAGTCCACGTGCTTGTTTGAACCCGCCGGAACTCTGAACACAAGCAACGTCCGGACTGCCCTCACCGTCGAGGCCCCACAACGGATCTGAACGTCAGCGTTGAATGGGAACCGTGACGGATCCGGCCGCGCCCAGTTCTCCGTCAACCACAATCACGCGGACCTTCCGGACAGCGGCGCCGACGGCGATGGAGTGGCGGACGACAATCCCGTCGCGTGTAGCGGTCTCATATTGCTCTGGGGTCAGGCTGACATTCAACGTGACCGGAGCAGCCGGCTGCTCCAATCCTGAAGGCCCGTAGGGAGCGAACAAGAAGGAGATTTTCCCGGTACGATGGTCCTGCGCCTGGCTCAGCAGCAGGTCCGCCGGGTCGATGCGCATGTCAAAACGCATTTTTTGCGCCGTGTCAGGATCGGGTGAAGCGCTCGCCCGCAGCCCGATATCAGTGGCCTCGAACGGACTGCGAAGGGCGATTTCGAGTGTCATGCGCTCATCGTCGCCCGGCTTGCGCGAAGCCAGCAGTGAATAAAATCCTGGCACGGTTTGCAGTCGTACGTCCTTACGAGTGCAAGTCACGCGAAGCTTGTGATGTTTTCCGTCAGGCTTTTCGGCCGCCGCCGAATAGAACGCGATCGCGTAATTTGAGCGCGAATCCGTGGTTGCCTGCTGGACGGCGTCGCCCACTCTCCCGCTCGAATACTTGCGCCCGCCTGTGAGGCCCGAAACTTCTTCGAGGGTCTGTGAGCTCTCAGTGTTCAACGGCGCTGCTACCCCATTCATCGACTGCTCGACCGGGTACACCACGATCTGCACACGCTCCAGCAGTTCGCAAACTACCCGCAGCGGAACCGTAAAATCAACGATCCCATGCTCCGAGATCGACGCCCCATTGAGCGGAACGCCGTGAGTCACCCAAACGAGATTCTTCCGGCCCGATATCAGCTCCATCTGCGAGCCAATCTCTTTCAACGCGTGCATGGTCATGTCGAAGCGGACCTTGTTATCGAGGTCGTCGACCGGTTTGATACCGACGAGTTTCTTTAGCGCCGCCTGCAGCATTGGCGCCAGATTCTTCGTCCACGGCTCCCCGCCGGGTGTCACTTCGGCGCCGGGCTGCGGAAGGGGATGTATCGGGTACAACTCGCCACCCGAAGTCAGGAAATATAAATACAAACCGTCGCTCGATTCCAGATTCTTGAACGCGCGGATGACATCGTCGCTAATTACCGAGCCGCTCAGAAACCGGTCGCTGAGCAGGTCGATGAGGACCACCGTTATGTGTGAAGGAACGCCGGAGCGGTTCGAGTACTCGCCCGGCGCTAACCCCTCACCCGATTTCTTGGGCTGGAGCGGTTGGTCTCCCGTGAAACGGAAGAAGGCGATGTTGCGGGACTTACCGTCCTCCTGAAGCTGGAAATCCGCTCTTTGCAGATCTGTCACCGGCTGGCCTTGCCGATCGAGCGCGACCACGTTTAATATATTGAGTCTGTCTTCGGCGGCGGCGAAGCCGCAGAGCAGTGCAGCGGCAGCGGCGATTCGAGTGCATCTCACGGCCCGATTATACACGAGTTGCGCATCGCACCAAGCCCTTACGCCGCGGCTCAGCAGGGCTTCCATAACTTCTCTCTATGCCGCTTCACCAATTTCCAATTTGACGATATCAGATACCATAGATTAGATTGGATTTGAGTGGCAACCGTGTATCGGACGGCGCGCATTGGTTTTGGGCGTCGTGTTGTGGACTACCGTTTCCTGTGCTACATTTCAATGCATCCGCGCCGGTTGGATTTCCCTGTAGCGAAGCTTTCACAACTATGTATCGACTCAATCGACGTCGCATTCTTACATCTGCTCTGGCCGCTTTGGGCGCGGCCGCGGCACGACCTGGCAAGGCTCAGTCAGACGCCGCGCAACCGGCCATTCCGGGCAAGAGTCCGATGATCCTGCACAACGATTTCCCCGAAGATCTCGAAATGCCCAACGCGTATTTCGACCGGTGGCTGACGCCCAACGACAAGTTCTTTGTGCGCCAACACCTTCCCCGGCCCACGGTCGATACCGCGGCGTTCAAGCTGCTGGTGAACGGGATGGTGTCCAAAACATCGGAGCTCAAGCTGGCGGACCTTCGCAAATTGCCGCAGCACAAAGTGGTCGCGACGCTCGAGTGCACCGGCAATGGGCGCGGCTTTTATCGTCCGCGCGTTCCCGGCATTCAGTGGGGACGGGGCGCGATCGGCAATGCTGAGTGGAGTGGCCCGCGAATTTCCGATATTCTCAAGCTCGCCGGCGCCAGGTCCGATGCTCCTTTTATCGAGACCGACGGCGCCGACATTGGAGCCATCAAGACGCCTGACTTCATCCGTTCTCTGCCTATGAAGAAAGCGCTGCATCCCGCAACGCTGTTAGCGCTGGACATGAATGGTGAGCCGATCCCGCAAATTCACGGTGCGCCGACGCGCCTGATCGTGCCCGGCTGGGATGGCACGAGTTGGGTGAAATGGGTGGAGCGTGTGACGGTCGCGGGCGAAGCCAACCAGGGCTTCTTCATGAACCCCGCCTACCGTTATCCCAAGTACGCGCGCCCGCCGGGAAGCCCTGCCGTTCCGGCCGAACTCGAAGTCATCGAAGGGATGCGGGTGAAGTCCGCCATCACCGGGCCGTCCGAGGACGAGAAACTCGCGCTAGGCCCCGTAACTATTTCAGGCTACGCGTGGGCCGGCGAAGAAAAGGTGATGCGCGTCGAAATCTCGACCGACGGCGGAAGCCGCTGGAAAGACGCCGAACTGACCTCGCCGAATCTGAATTTCGCGTGGCGATTGTTCAAGACAAATTGGACTCCACGCGAGCCTGGGTATTACACCATCCTGTCGCGCGCTACCGACTCCGCGGGCAACGTGCAGCCGTTTGTCGCCCCCTGGAATCCCTCAGGCTATCTGTACAATGCCATCGATCGGATTGGCATCACGGTGGAGAAGTCCGCATGAAAACGCTCCTCTTTGTCTTCATGGCGGTTTGCGCCTTCGCGGACGCTGTTGATATCAGCGCCGCGAGAAAGGCTGAGCAGCGCTCGTGCACGCAATGCCACTCGCTGCGCCTGGTCCAATCCCAACGCCTGTCGAAAACCACTTGGGGAAAGGAACTGGACAAGATGGCGGGCTGGGGCGCGGATATCAAGGATCGCCAATTGCTGCTCGACTATTTGAGCGCTGAATACAGTGACACCAAACCGGTACCGAACGCTCCCTTATCGAGTGACGGCAAATCCGCGAAATAGCAGGGGCAGACCAAAGCCTGTCACACAAGAGTACTTGGTAACATGGCGAGAGCCATGTCTCCTTTTGCCCTTACTCCTGAACCTCCTTATTATGCAGTGATCTTCACGTCGCGGCGGACCCCGGAAGCTGGCGGCTACGAAGAAACCGCCGGCCGTATGGCCGAACTGGCGCAGGGGATCCCCGGCTATCTTGGCATCGAAAGTGCCCGAGGGCCGGATGGCGTAGGGATTACTGTCTCCTATTGGAAGAGTGAAGAGGCGATTGCGAATTGGAAACGTCATACCGAGCATCGCAGCGCCCAGGATCGCGGCAGGAAACAGTGGTACGAGCACTATGAATTGCGCGTGGCGAAGGTGGAACGGGCCTACAGCGGTCCCGAAGGGCGTGAAGTCGAGCACGGTTGACTTGCCCTTGCGCGGTCAGGATCGTAATATTACTAGTGGGTTAAAAAAACGTCTCAGAATGGACCGATCAGCGCTACCATCTTAGAAGTAGGGGTCGGAAAGGATATCGTGAGTCAGAATCAAGCCGAAACTCCTTTCGACAGTATCGAAAGTTCCCACCAGTACGTTGCGCTCCTCGCACAAGCGATTGAGGAGGCAAAACGGGATGTCGAGGGCGACATTGCAATGGCGATGGCGGATCGGGCTGACCGCCGGCGCGAAGCTCTGCAGTTAGTGCTCTATAACCTTACCAAGCTGGAATCGCATATGGGCGCCAGCCGGCGGATTCTGAATGACTTGCGGACACTGCGTCGCCTGTTGCTCGATGAGCGGGCACTGCGGGAAGCGGCCGCCCGCAATGGCGCCGCTCGGGCTTGATTTGAGTTCGCTCGGGTTACCGCACCGGCAGCATTCTGACCTGCGTCGCCGGACACTCACGATCGTGCGCGCTGCATGGCCGTGCTGATAGGTCCTTACCCATACAAACCCGAACTTCCGATAATTCTCCGCCTCCGCACACCACTCGAAGCGCGTTTTTGAATCGCGGATTAGCAGCTGCAAACTTGGCTTCGATCTCCCGCGGGCTCAATTCAACAGGAGAGGCCAGCTGTCTCAAGTCGGACGGGATGACGATCGTTTCATACGCCCGGCGTACCGTGTCGAAGTAAACTGCTGAACTTAAGCCGCTGCAGGTGCCGTGATCGCGCCATTCGTGCTGGATGAGCCCCTCTCCGGGAATCAGCGGCAGCGTGCGCTCGACAATCTCATGCGCCACCGGGCGCGCGGGAGCGCACTGGGACGGATGTCCGCCGTCTTCGAGTTGCGGCCATAGACCGTGGACCACGAAACCCAGACGGCGTCCCGGACCGCACTCCCGAGGGTCCTTCTGCACATTCGGACGGGCGCAGAAATCGGGAGCCCAGGCGAGCGATAAGATGTAGTAATCGAAGTCGCCCGGCTGTACGGGGTCGCCGCTGCGGCGCGATTGGGCAATGGCGCCGGACACCAGCAAAAAACAGAGTGTGCCGGAGAGGAATCGTCGCATAGGTGTTCTAATATAACTCAGGCTGTTGTGCGCTTGGCGGAACGGCTGCCACGCCGAAGCGCGGGTTTCGCCGCGCGTCTCCGATAGGATCCCCGATATGATCCCCGACATGATCAATAACATGCAACCATGACTTTTGTTCTACTCATTCTGGTGGCCGGATCGGCGGTGTTCATGCTGCTCGCCATCGTGGCTGCGGAACGCTACCGCTCCGTCCGGCCATCCTTGTTACCGTCTGATCGGATGCCGGTGTTGAGCGTTCTCAAACCGCTGCACGGGCACGATGAAGGCCTGGACGAAAATCTCCGCACCTTCTTCGAACAGGATTATCCGGACTTCGAGATCCTGTTCGCTGTCGAGTCGGAGGACGATCGGGCCGTACCGGTCGTGCGGCGGCTGATCGCGGAATTTCCGAAAATTACCGCTCGACTGCTGATCGCGGGAACATCTCCAATTCCCAACGCCAAGGTTTATAGCCTGCGATGTATGCTGGCGAAGTCGAGTCACGATCTGATCGTCATGGCCGACAGCGACGTCCGCGTAACGTCTGAATTCCTCCGAACCGTCGCCGCGGAAATGAGCGGACCGAATGTCGCGCTCGTGACCTGCCCCTACCGTGCGGTGGCGGGTCGGAGTTTCTGGTCCCGCCTGGAAGCCCTTGGACTCAACACTGAGTTCATCGCCGGGGTTCTGGTGGCGCGCATGCTCCGCGGAATGGACTTCGCGCTGGGACCCGTGGTAGTTACCCGCCGGACGCACCTTGAGGAAATCGGCGGCCTGGCCGAGTTGCAGGGGTATCTGGCGGAGGATTTCGTGATGGGTAAGCGCATGGCGCAATGCGGACACCGGGTGGTGCTGTCATCCTTTGCGATCGAGCATCGGATCGGATCGCAATCTCTCGGCCCCAACCTGTCCCACCGATTGCGCTGGAACCGCAGCACTCGCAGGTCCCGGCCTGCAGGCTATGCCGGAGAGCTTTTTACCTATTCGCTGCCGCTCGCTCTGCTGCTGGCACTTTGGAGTCCGGGATGGTGGCCGCTGTCGCTGGGCGTCATCGTTCTGCGATACATAGCTGCGTGGCGCGCGAGCTCTGCGATTCAGGCAAGTACCTCTTATATATGGTTACCGGTTCAGGACCTGTTAAGCATGGCGATGTGGGCGGCCGGTTTCTTCGGGCATGAAATCACCTGGCGAACGCGCCGCTTCACCATCGACCGGCTAGGTCGCTTCCAGGCGCGCGAATAAAGGGGTTGGAGAGTACATACAAAAATCGCCGCTATAAAATTTTTCTGTGAATTCTCTTACCCAGTGCGCACCATTCGGGTTTACACTGGAGTCACGCGTCCGCCTGAACCCTCATTCAGTGTCTGCGAACTCGTGTCTTGAACAGCAGTGTTAGAGTGTATAACTTGGAGTTTGTTCGTCTGCAACCGCCGCGCCATTTTCTGCGGAAATCGCATCTCAAGAGGAATTTCTAAAATGACATCTCTCCGGAAGTTTTCAATCGTGCTCCTTGTGGCAGCCGCGTTGATCGGCCTCATGGCGGCGCCTGCCCAGGCGCAATCGCTGACGGTGACTTGCGGTACGTTGCCAAGCTCCCT
Organism: Terriglobia bacterium; assembly: GCA_963747535.1. GTDB lineage: Bacteria > Acidobacteriota > Terriglobia > Bryobacterales > Bryobacteraceae > CAVVFX01. Next base: position 25,706 of record CAVVFX010000014.1, on the reverse strand, counting down.
GACTATCAATGTAAGCTTTACCCTAACCTGTAGCGCGACCGGCGGAACGACGCCTTATACTTGGTCGATTTCGTCCGGCTCGATTCCTTCCGGAATGCAGACCAACGTATTTAGCAACACCGAGGAGTTCAACGTCACCAACGCTCCGACTGTCGCCGGTACCTACACGTTCACCATCACGGTAACGGACAGCGCGAGTCACACCGCTTCTTCTCCGTCCTTTACAACGACGGTTGGGTCCGGCGTGAGCAGCAGCGGCTCCATAACGCTCTCCTCTCTGTCACCGAACACCGGCATTACGGCCGGGCAAACATTCATCCTCTATCTCTACGGTTCGAACTTTACCGCGAGCACCACCGTGTTCTTTAGCGGTAACCAGATTTCGCCGGTCTACCAAAGTTCCAGCCAGCTGTATGTAACGATTCCGTATTACCTGGTGACCGCTGGGACCTTGCCGGTTTACCTGCGCGACCCCACTAATGGAGTCTCGGGTACTCTCTATGTAACGGTCAGCGGATCGGGCGGCGGATCGGGAAGCCTGGCGATCAGTTCCCTCTCGCCCAGCTGTGCAGCAGTGAACTCCGGCACATTTACTCTCACCGTTTTCGGATCCGGGTTTTCCCAAGGCGCCCTTCTCACCTTCGGCTCACAGACACTCAACACGACTTTTATCAGTTCCGGCCAGCTCCAGGCGACGGTCCCCTCTACTTTTCTAACCACCGCGGGAATCATCAACGTGTCCGTCGGGAGCAGCAATACGGCACAGTTTACGATCGGAGGAAACTGCAGCGGCGGCAGCGGCAGCAGTGGCATCATCACGCTGACCTCGATCTCGACTTCACCCGCTAACCCGACTCCGGGAACCCAGATCACTCTTTACCTCTACGGCACGAACTTTACTCCCAGCACTTATGTCTACTTCAACAATAATTACGTTGCGGCGAACTACCAGAATTCTTCCACTTACCTTACCGCAACGATTCCAGCTTCGTATGTGACCGCGGGGAGCTTGCCGGTCCAGGTGAGAGATCCGTCGAACGGAAACTCAAATACGCAGTATGTCACTGTGGGTGGCTCGGGCTCGTCGGGAATCATCGCGCTGACTTCGATCGCGACCTCGCCCTCCCCAGTTACTCCGGGAGCCCAGGTTTTTCTTACGGTCTATGGTGCGAACTTCACCACTAATTCGATTATCCACTTCAACAACTACTCCTTTGTCCCGACGTTCGTAAATTCAAGCCAGATGTATGTTACGATTCCCGGCTCGTATGTGGTCTCCGGGAGCCTTCCGGTGTATGTGACCGACTCCCTGAACGGGACTTCTGGCACTCAAGTCGTCACCGTCTCGGGTGGCTCGACGGGGGGCGCCGTATCGTTGAGTTCCCTTTCACCCACCTCCGTACCGGCCGGTACCGCGGCATTTACCCTCAATTTGTACGGATCGGGATTCAACTCCGGAGCCCTCGTCAGTTTTGGCGCCTATACTCTGAGCGGCACTCTGGTGAATTCAGGCCAGATGCAGGTCACGGTCCCTGCCGCTTACGTGGCGGCATCGCAGACCGTCAATGTGTCGATCGGCGGTAGTAACGCGCTCCAGTTTGTTGTCACCGGAGGCAGTACCGGTAGCCTCACCGTCACCTGCAGTCCGACCACCGGTCCGGTCACGCTCAACACATATTATTCCCAGACCTGCTCCGTCACCGGCGGAGTCTCGCCCTACACCTGGACGGTTTCAGGCTTGCCGTCAGGCCTGGTTCAGAGCGCCTACACCGGGGGCTCGTCCGTGACGATCAGCGGAACTCCGACCGTCTCCCAGTCGTACTCTTACTCAGTTCAGGTTATCGATAGCAGCGCCACTCGCCTGTCCGGCAGCCTGACCATTAGTGGAACCGTCGGTTCGGGCGGATCGTCGGGATACAACATCACTTCCCTGTCGCCCTCGACCATTCCGGCCGGTTCGAACACGACCACCCTCAATGTATTCGGCAACGGGTTCACCTCAAGCTCAACGGTTTATTTCAATGGCAGTCAGGTGACCACGACGTATGTGAGCTCCACTCAGTTGTACGCCCTCATTCCCTCGACTTCTCTCACCACGGCGCAGACGGCCAGCATATCGGTCAATACGTCGGGCACATATACAAACACGTTGACCCTGACCATCGGCTCCGGTGGCACCAGCAGCGGTAGTCTCACTATGACGTGCAGTCCGGGAACCGGGCCGCAAACCCAGCTAATCTACTTCTCCACCACGTGTAGCGCCTCGGGCGGAACCCAGCCTTACTACTGGCCGACGCCTTCCGGCCTGCCCTCTTATCTCACGTTGAGCGCAGCCACCGGGTCCACGATTACGATCACTGGCACGCCGCCCTCATCAGGGCCCTACAACTACACAGTTAAGGTTACTGACAGCAGTTCGCCCACGCTTGCGGCTACTCTTCAGATCGCCGGCCAGGTCACCACCACCAGCAGCAACACCGGAGGGATCACCATTACCTCGCTATCCCCGAGTTCAGCTCCAGTAAATTCGGGCGCGGTTTCGCTGACCGTCAACGGAATCGGATTTAGCAGCAACTCCCAGGTTATTTTCAACGGCTTTCCGGTGGTCACCTTCTACCAGAGCGGCAACGTATTAACTGCCACCGTTCCCGCCGGACTTCTCACTTTCGCGAGTGCTGCACAGGTAACGGTGTCCACCCCCGGCGTAGGGTCTTCGAACGCGTTGTCCTTCATTATCGGGACCGGCGTTGCGAACCAGGTTACCGTCACCTGTAGTCCCGGTATCGGTCCCTCCACGCCCAATTCCTACTACGCTCAGACCTGTAGCGTGAATGGCGGAACAGGACCTTTCACGTGGACCATCGGCGCCGGCTCTCTTCCCACGGGTCTGACCTTCAGCCCGAGCGGAGTGACTGCCTCGATTACCGGCTACACTACCCTGAACGGCCCGTATTCTTATACCGTCCAGGTGACCGACAGCAGTTCCCCGGCCAATGTCGGTACGGCGGTCTTCGCCGGGACAACCGGCGTAGGCGGTTCAGTAGGCGCGTTCACGCTGAGTTCGGTGACACCGAGTTCGATCACACCCGGATCGCCGGCAACCACGATTACGCTCAATGGTACCGGCTTTACCTCCTCTTCTGTCGCCTATTTCAATTCGACTGCCCTGGCGACGACATTCTTGAATGCCGGGCAGATGACGGCTGTCATTCCTGCCAGTCTTCTCACCACGAACCTGACCGCGAGCATAACGGTAAATTCGGCGGGGATCTCGTCCAACTCGATCACCTTCACCGTCGGCACAGTAGCCTCCACCGGGATTACGATCTCCTGCTCGCCTACCGCGGGATCGCCCGCGCCTGGCTTTAATTACATGACGACCTGCACGGCTGTTGGCGGCAAGGCCCCGTATGCCTGGTCCATTGTGGCCGGCTTCCTTCCGCCTGGTCTGGTGTTGGGCAATTCGACCTCATCGACCATCACCATTTCCGGCCTGACTTTCTCCACCGGCACTTACATGTACACTCTTCAGGTGACCGACAGCAGCACGCCGGCCCAGACGGCCGGCTATCCGTTCGCGGGTTCGGTCGGATCGAATTCCGGAGGTGGTTTCGCCGGTACGATTACCTCTCTCAACCCGACGTCCGTGCCGGTGGGTTCAGGCCAATTTACCCTGACAGTGACCGGGTCCGGATATGTGAATGGCCAGTCATTTGTGTACTGGGGCGGGACGCCGCTGTCCACGACCTATCTCAGTTCAACCCAAATCACCGCGGTCGTTCCCGCGTATCTGCTCACTACCCTGGGAACGAACTTCATCACGGTCCAGACTGCTGGAGTTGGTACCACCAACCCGGTCGGCTTCTTTGTCAATGGAGTCGGGGCAGTTTCGGTGGCGCCCTCGTCCCTGTCATTCACTTATGCCCTAGGCGGAACGTTCCCCTCCGCGCAAGTCCTCAGCGTCACCTCCACTGCCGCGATCACGGGTTTCACCGTCACTCCGAGCATTACCAGCGGAAGTACTACGAATAACGTGAACTGGCTGAGTGCCACTCCCACATCCTCGGCGATTCCGGGATCGGTCACCGTCACTGTTGCTCCGACCGGCCTGGCCGTCGGAACTTTCACCGGCAGCATAACGATTACCGGTTACGGAACCGGGAGCAACATTGTAATCCCGGTCACCCTCACCGTCCTCTCTTCGCCCGGTCTGGTGGCAACTCCCAACACGCTGACCTTTAGCACCGCGGCCGGCAGCACCGCGGCTACGCAAACGGTAAAGATCACCTCCACGGATGGCGTCACGGTTTTCCCGTATACTGTCGCGGCTGTCGCCAATAACAGTGGAACCTGGCTGTCTGTTACGCCCAACTCCGGCAGCACACCGGGCTCTTTTACGGTTACTGCCAACGCTGGATCTCTTACCGCTGCGACTTACAACGGAGCCATCACGGTTACTCCGACAGGAAGTCTGGGAAGCCAGCTCTCCATTCCCGTCACGTTTACCGTGACCGCGCCCATCACTCTCACCGCCAATCCGTCGTCGCTCTCGTTCACTGGCGTGACTGGGCAAAGCAACCCGGCGTCTCAAACCATAGCTTTGTCGGCCAGCGGCAGTACCGCGCTCAGCTACACCGTCGCGGCTACCACTGCGGCGGGCGGAAATTGGTTATCGGTCATTGCTTCCGGTTCAACCACTCCCGGTACGATCGCCGTTACGGCGAACATTGCCAACCTCGCCGCGGGCACCTATACCGGCTCGGTGACGGTCACAGCTTCGGGAGCGACGAACAGCCCGCTAACTGTGCCTGTCACCTTCACCGTCGCGCCGCCGGCTGCCACTCTGTCGGTTTCGCCGCAGACGCTGACTTTCAGCGCCTCAGCAGGTGGAACTGCACCCGCGCCTCAAACCGTTGCGGTCTCGACGACCAATAGCGTGACGGCCAACTACACCGTAACGGCTACTTCGACCGGTAACTGGCTGACAGCGACGGCCAGCGGCACCACTCCGGGGACCGTTTCCGTCTCTGTGAATCCCTCCAACCTCACGGCAGGCAACTATACCGGCTCACTCTCGATCGCATCGACCGGAGCGACGAATACTCCACAGACGGTGCAGGTGACGCTGAATGTCACTGCTCCGCCGTCGATTGTCGCTTCTCCGCAGACCCTGTCGTTCTTCGTGCCGGGCGATGGTTCGACGCCGGCCCCGCAGACCATCACCGTCATCTCGACTGGCGGGAATACCAACTTCACCGCATCCGCAATATCGCAAGGCGGCAGCTGGCTCAATGTCAACGGAGGTGGAGCAACTCCTGGAAGCCTTACGGTGACAATCAATCCTGCGGGTCTCGCCCCCGGCCAGACCTATAACGGCGCGATCACCATCCTGGCGCCTTCAGCCAACCCCAACAGTCTGCAAGTTCCGGTGACTCTGACGTTGGCCGCGCAAGGGGCCGTTCCCCTACAGTCCGCTCCGTCGGCACTCTACCTTTACTACGACCAGGGAGCGGGTTCGGACCTGGAGCATGTAGCAGTTCTCAACAACGGCGGTGGCTCGGTCAGTTACACAGTCCAGGGCCAGACTCAGAATTGCGGTAACTGGCTTACCGTGCTCACGCCAACCGGCACGGCCTCGGCATCTACCCCGGGAATCGTCGGTATCATTGTGAATCCCTCCGGCTTGAATTCGCAGACTTGCCGCGGAAGCCTGACGATCACCGATTCCAATAGCAATGTCACCACCATTCCGGTGAACATAGCCATCAGCAGCGCGATCCAATCTATCCTGTTGTCTCAGACTGCGATGAGCTTCGTGGCTGCGTCCAACGGCTCGGCGCCAGCGTCGCAGGCCTTTGACGTCCTGAATCCGGGCTCCGGATCCATGCCGTGGAACATCACCACCTCCACTTTGTCCGGTGGTTCGTGGCTGTCGGTCGCGCCTAATTCCGGCAGTGCGCCGGGTCTCTCCCAACCCGGATCGCCGATCAACGTATCCGTGAATCCGCAAGGACTGGCAGGCGGTGTTTATTACGGCACGGTGCAGGTCACCTCGTCCGGCGTTTTCAACGGCCCGCAGTCGATCACGGTGACGTTTACCGTGCTGCCTGCGGGCGCCAATCCCCCGGCGCAGGTCACTCCTGGCGGCGTGATTCTTACCGGTACCAACGGAAACTCGAGTACGCAGACGGTGAACATTACCAACTCCGGTTCGAGTTCTCTGTCGTACTCGACGATCCTGCTTACCGATGATGGACAGAACTGGCTGGTCGCCAGTCCCACGAGTGGCTCCATAGCGTCCGGCAGCACCAACGCGATCACCTTGTCCGCGGCGCTCACCGGTTTAGGTACCGGCCTGCGCCATGGCACGCTTCGTCTGGCTTTCTCCGATGGAAGCGTGCAGACTGTGGACGTCCAACTGGCTCTCGCCGGAGCCGCGTCCGGTGGCACGGCCGTCCGCTCTTGCCAGCCTACCGACCTGGCGATGGAATTTGAGGCGCCTCAACAGAATTTCCAGGCGCCGGCCCAGGTAGCCGTGCCGCTCAAGGTCCTGGTGCAGGACTGCAATGGAAACCCGTTGACCAGTTCCAATACTGGCGTCGACGTCCTGGTCGGCTCTTCAAATGCCGATCTCCGGCTGAACTACATCGGAAACGGTGTCTGGTCCGGCACGTGGACTCCGGCGAGCGCGTCTTCCGTGGCGGACCTGACCGCACGGGGCGTGCAACTCGTCGGCTCCGCGGAAGCTACCGGAGTCATCACGCTGAACGGCAATACCGGCGCGGCGCTAGCGAATGCCCCGCCGTATGTCTCGGCTGTACTGAACGCGGGTAGTTTCCTGTGGCCTGGCCTGGTTGCGCCGGGAACCATGGTGTCCATCTTCGGATCGGGTCTGGCGGACGGCACCATTTCGGTCTCGTCGACGCCATTCCCCACTACCTTGCAGGGCGCGCAGTTCAGCGTCCGTGGTGTCCCGCTGCCGCTCTTCTATGCCAGCAGCGGCCAGGTGAACGCCGTGATGCCGATCGGGATCACCGCGGACGAGCGCGATCAATTGATCGTGGTTCGCGATACCACCCAGTCGGCGCCTGTCGATCTACTGGTGGCTGATACTGACCCGGGCGTATTTGCTGTGAATTCGCAGGGAACCGGCCAGGGCGCCATCCTGGTTGGGGGCACTTCGCAGATAGCGGCGCCGGCCGGCTCCATCCCAGGGGCTAATGCCGGTCCGGCCACCGCCGGTCAAACCGTTTCGATGTTCGTGTCCGGCATGGGCACGGTTTCGAATCCTCCGGCGGATGGCTCACCCTCTACCGGAACCTCGCTTACCACCGCGACGCCGACTGTAACGATCGGCGGCGTGCCTGCCCAGGTCACTTACTCCGGTCTTGCACCGGGCGAAGTTGGTCTGTACCAGGTGAACGTAGTGATTCCGGCGGGCGTCCCAACCGGCAATGCCGTCCCGGTAGTTCTTACCATCGGCAACGGAATTTCGAACGCCGTTACCATGGCGCTAATGTAACCGACCACCCGTGGGGCAGACTTCAGTCTGTCCTCCCGGCGCGAAGTGCCGAGTTGGGCCATTGTCCTGCAAAGGCAGGCCGATGGCCCATATCTCGAATCTGAAGTTGCAGCTACTCGCATCTGCAATAGCATGGAACTTCTGTATCTCGAAGACCTGCATGTCGGCCAGCGCTTTACCTCCGCGACCTATGTCATGGAAGAGAGTCGCATCAAAGCGTTCGCGGCGGAGTTCGATCCGCAGCCCTTTCATTTGGACGAATCGGCCGCCCAGTCCAGTCTCTTCCTTGGGCTCGCAGCCAGTGGTTGGCACACGGCAGCGGTAACCATGCGCCTGTTGGTCACCGGTGGTTTGCCCATTGCGCATGGCCTGATCGGCATGGGTGGGGAGATCGCGTGGCCTAAACCGACCCGCCCTGGCGACACCCTGCACGTCGAGAGCGAGATTATCGAAATCACGCCATCACGATCCAGACCGAACCAGGGGATCGTCACCGTTAAGAGCGAAACGCTGAACCAGAACGGCGAACGGGTCTATGTGTTCACCGCCAGGATTTTGGCGTTCAAGCGCGACCGCTAAACAGAGCGTCATAAGTGATTGCGCATCCGCTCCCTTCACGGTCGCGGTCGAGTAGATCGCTCGCTGCCGAGCCGCGACTGTTAAGGAGCGGTTGCTCCGCAAAGGGTAAAAACGTCGTGTTTAGCACACCGCGGGAAGACCATCGTTCGGGGTCTGCCGGCTGCGCCGCAGCCATCTCAGTCAGCGGATCTACCGGATCAATCGTGCACTTTATGATATTGAAAGATGCCACTCGATCCCGAAATCGCCGCTTACCTCGAAGCCCAAAAATTATTGCCGCCGCGCGCGGGGATGACCTTGCTCCAAACTCGTGCCCGTATGGTCGAATCCGCGAGGCAGTACGGTGACGACCTTCTCGATGTCCCTTGCATTGAGGACTTCACCGTGGGTGCTGGAGTTCCGGTTCGAGAATATCGCGTGGCTGCCGAACCCATTCTGGTTTATTTCCACGGCGGACGCTTCATCAGCGGCGGCCTGGACTCACACGATCGCCTCTGCCGCCGACTGGCTCTGGGTTCCGGATGCCGGTTGCTGGCGGTCGACTACCGGCTCGCACCCGAGCATCGTTTCCCCGCAGCCGTCGACGATGCGCTCGCCGCCGTGGATTGGGCACTACAGCAGTCGGACCGCGTAGCCGTCGCGGGCGACAGCGCCGGCGCGAACCTTGCCACGGTCGTTGCCGCCGCCCGCCGGAGTCAGGTAAAGTGTCAGGCGTTGATCTATCCGATGATCGATGCGACGCGCAGTCTGCCATCTCACGCGGAGTTTGGTTCCGGCTGTGGACCCTCCAGTCTGGATATGAAACGCGGGTGGGATGATTACGTGCCGTCGGACGGCGATCCGCGTGATCCTCGTATTTCCCCGTTATTGTCGAGCGATTTCAAGGATATTCCGCCGGCTTTAGTGATTACAGCGGAATTCGACTGCCTGCGCGACGAAGGCGAGCGGTACGCCCATAACATGGGACTCGCAGGGAACCGCGTTAAGCTGAAAAGGTATCTGGGGGCCATTCACGGCTTCATTATGCTCACTGGAATCTCGAGCCTGGCGCGGGATGCGATCGCCTATATAGTACTATATTTGGTTAAATCGCTAAAAATACCAATAAAGAATGGACGATATTAGCTAAGTTTGTTACCTTACGAACATGTTTCAGTCTGAAACGCACCTCTCGCGTTTCGGAGTCGGAAGGAGGAACATCATGACTTTTGCTTTGCCTGTGCCGCTGATCCGCTCTTGGCGAGTCGAAATGAATACTGTCCGGCAGATTGCTATGGCCGGTGCTGTCGGCTCCCTGGTTCTGCTGGCTCTGCCACTTTTCTTCGGGCTGGAATGGATTCCACTTGGAATTGCGGCGTCCGCGTGTTTTCTGATGCTGTCGATGGTGGTGGTTCGCTGCGACTCTCCACCGGTGATCTTTTTCGGCGGCGCGGTGGGCTTGCTGCTATGCATCGCGGCCCAGGCCGGTTGGCTGCGGCATGATCCGGCGAGCGGTGCGCCGTTCAGCCGCTGGGGATTCCTGGCCGGCTACATAGCGAATTTCGCCATTGTCTGCTTCTGCTCGCTGCGGACGTTGCGGGCAACTTCTCAGGCAGCGGAACAGCGGCGGCAGCGCCTTGCCGAATTGGAGGCGAACCTGGAGACGAGCGAGGAAAGACTCCGGCTCCTGCTCGATAGCACCGACGCAGCGCTATACGATTGGAACCCGCTCACGGAGACCGGATTCTTCAGCCCTCGTCTTTACGAGTTTCTGGGCTATGAGCCCGGAGAAGTGAAACCCGGCTCGGCGGAAACGCTCGCGCACGTGCATCCGGACGATCGAATGCGCGTCGCCAGTGAATGGACATCGACCATGCTGGGCGTGACTTCCTCTTACGACCGGCAATATCTTCTGCGCAAGAAGGACGGCGATTTTCTCTGCGTTCGCGACCGGGGTAGGGTGCTCGCCCGGGACCAGGCAGGAAAGGCCACGCGGATCGCGGGGACCCTCTGCGATCTGTCCCGGCAGCGGCTGGCCGAAGAGGCTTTGCGCGACAGCGAAGCTCGCTATCACGATCTGGTGGAGAATGCGAGCGATTTTATCTTTACCTGCGATGCGGAGGGCCGCTTCGCTGCAGTCAACGCGGCCATGGTCCGGCAATTAGGGTACAGCAAAGAGCAATTCCTGAGGATGCAGATTTACGATTTTGTCCAGCCTCAGTTCTGGGCATGTGTCCAGACCCATCTACGCCTCTCCGCGGGCGGAGAACCTACTGAACCGGTGAAAGCCGCCTGGAGCAGTCCGGCGGGCCACAGATTCTGGGTGGGGACCAGCGCGCGGCCCATTATCAGTAGTACTGGTCATGCGATGGGTATTCAATGCATCGGCCGCGACATGACCCAACTGCACGATCTGGAAGAGCAGTTGCGCCAATCCCAGAAAATGGAAGCGCTCGGGCGCCTGGCCGGCGGCGTGGCGCACGACTTCAATAATCTGTTAACCGTCATTAATGGTTTCAGCGATCTGGCGATGAACCGTCTCGACGACGATAACGAGCTTTTGCATGATCTTCAACAGATCTGGAAGGCCGGTGAACGCGCCGCCGGTCTCACCCGCCAGTTGCTGGCATTCAGCCGTAAGCAAGTGGTTGAACCCAGAGTCGTCGACGTCAATGAGGTCGTCTCCAGCCTCGAGAAGATGTTGCCCCGTGTGGTTCGGGAGGACATTAGCGTGGAACTCATGCTTTCTCCCGTGCCGGTTACCGTCACCATCGATATCGGTCATCTCGAACAGGTAATCATGAACCTGGTAGCCAACTCCCGCGATGCCATGCCGGGAGGCGGCCGGCTGATTATCCGCACCGAAAAGATTATAGTCCGCGCGCAAGGTCCGCTCGCCAATCGCGGCATCCCGGTCGGCGCCCACGTGTGTCTCGACGTTATCGACACGGGTATCGGGATGGACGAAAAGGTGAAGGCCCGGATTTTCGATCCGTTCTTTACCACCAAGGCTCCCGGGATCGGAACCGGCCTGGGACTTTCGACGGTTTACGGAATTGTGCAACAGGCAAACGGGCAGATTCTGGTAGACAGCCAACCCGGCAGCGGCACCACCTTCCGGGTGTTTCTGGCGGCAGCCGGTATCGCTACCGCGCTGCTGAACGTACACCACCGGACGGTGAGGTATCCGGCCGAGGACGGCGGCGTCATCCTTCTCGTGGAGGATTCGCAAGCCCTGCGTGAACTCCTGCAATTGACGCTGACCGGCTGCGGCTACACCGTACTGGACGCGGAAAGTCCGCATGAAGCCTTGAGAATCGCGGAAAGCGACAAGGTTCGAATCGACCTGGTGATCACCGATATCGTGATGTCCGGGATGTCCGGTATCGAACTGGGCCGCCAACTGAAACGGCAGAGATCGGATCTGAAGGTGCTGTACATGTCCGGCTACCACAGCGAAATCGGAGCGGAGGGACTGGACCCGAGCCAAAACTTCATGCAAAAGCCGTTCGGCCCCGAAGCGCTCAGTTTGCGGGTCCAGCAACTGCTTGCCACCACGGAACTCCTCAGAAGCTCATCTTCTCAATAGCCGTATCGATCTGCGCTTCGAGTGCGGTCTGCTGCTTTTCCAGTTCGGCATGGCGGTCGTGCAACGCCGTGATCTTGCTCTCCAGATCCGCAAGCTGGCGGGCGTACGTCTGGACTTGCTGCTGCTGTCCGCTGACGCTGTTCAGGCTGACGATATTCTGGCGCGCCCGGTTTTCATCATTCGTCAGACCGGCCACGGAATTATCGTTCGATTTCATCTCCGCGGTCACCGCGGCCAGCTGGCTCTTCAGATCGCGCAGTTGTTCGAGCTGCCGCCGCGCAGCATCGCTGAGCGCCTTGTTTTGCGCCCAAACCACGATACTATCCGGCGACAGATTGCTGAGACCGAACGTCTGGTCGTAGACCCGTTCCAGCACCACTTGTAGCCTGGCGGGCGAGGTCGCCGGCAGATCCATCTGAAAGCGCCAGGCATTCGCCGTCGTCTCCATCGGCTTGGGACTGACCACCGAGTATTGGGACATCGCCGGCTGCTCGATGATGAGCGTCTTAGCCTTGGCGTCGACGTTGCGCGCACTGTATGTGGTCGTCTCGACGCGCGACATCTTCGCCGACAGATTGCCGCGGCTGACATGCACCTCTACAACGTTTTCCGCCTTGGAATCGAAGGCTGTGGTGATGCGGGTTCCCAGGTCGACGCCGTAGCTGATGAGCCGCTTGTCCGCAGCTTTCAGCGTTTCCATTAGCGCCTCGCCGGCATAGACGCCGCCGTCGTATACGGTGATCGGTCCTCCGTCGAGCGTCATGCCGGTCGAGTTGCTAATCTCGGCCGCATTGAGCGGATTCAGGCTATTGCGGTCGGAGTAAATGATCAGCTTCTTCGCGCCGACTCGTTCCTGCAGGAATGGCAGCATGGCCGATTCGTTTTTCTTGACTGTCACGGCGGAGGGGATGGCGTATTCGAACAGGTCGGCGGCCTCGCGTCCCGTAGCAGTATTCGCCAATTGGCTCTTCGTCGCGCGAAACGACCCGCCACCGAAGCCTCCGCCCGATCCGGACTCGGCCTTCGCGGCTTGCGGCGGGGCCGCTGAAGGTAGTCCGCCCACGATGCCCCCCATCACTCCACCGAGTGCCCCTTGGTGGATCACCGGCCCGACAGCCTCCAGTTCCGGCAAATCAGCCGTCTTTCTTTGTACGTAGCGCGGTTCATACAACTGGCTGATAAACGAAATCGGCTTGCCTGAAACTAGCGACATCCTGACGTTGATCCAATCCTCTCCGGTAGTGTTGTCGATAATCGCCCAGCCTTCGAGCACCGGCTGTCCGGACGCATCGAGGATCAGCCGGTAGCTCGATTTCCAGATGGGAGTCGGAATCATATAACTCGCCACGACCTCGCGCGCTTTCGCGTCCGTCGAATCGATGTACACACTCCGGCGGTCGGTGGATCGGGACGCTGTCACGGCTGCCAGATAGTCTTTGAACTGCGACTGCAGCTTCACATCGCTGAACCGCAGCGTCGCGGCCGCGCCCAGATCGAAATTGCGCAGATCGCCGTTATCGAGCAGCAGCGTGACCTGCTCGCGCTCGGCCCGTTCCTTGTCGCCGGGGACCAGGCGCGCCGCGACGATGGCTCCGGCGACCTTCTCCGCGCCAAACTGCATCTCGATGCGCGCACCCTTCAACTGGTCGAGCACCGCGCTGAGCGGTTGACCCTCGGCGAGCTTGAACGGAAAATCGTTGAGCTTTTCGGCAAGCGGGATGTCGGAGTCATAGCGTACGCCGGAGATCTTTCCGCCGCCCTTCTCCTGAATGGTGAGCGACTTCAACACGTCATTCATCTCGGTAGGCCGGAAGTCGAGCCGCGCCGATTCGCCGGCTCCCAGCGTTCCCGACCGTTCAAAAAATCCCACGCCATGTTTATAAAGGATGACCTCGCGTACCGGCAGTTCCGCCGCGACAAGATTGACGGCGCAGAGCAGCGCAATAAATTTCATATGGACTCCGATTCAAAAGATGAAAGCAGAGGGTGTAGACGCCGGTCGCACAGGAACAGTTCCCTCTCTACATCAACCCCGCCCGACACATATTTGTGACAGGGCTGCCGTAGGGCAGACCTCGGCTCTGGCCTTTTGTGGGGCGGACGCCCACGTCCGCGAGCGCCCCCCTGGTCGCCCTTGTCGCCCAAAGCCGACGGGCTGCTGAGCAACCGTTGACAGCCGTGGACATGCCGAACTCTCTCCGACGAGGCCGAAACGCGATAAGCTTTTAAAATCATGTACCGTCTCCTCCTGGCTACTTTCATTGGTCTGACTGCAGCCTTCGCGGCGTTTGCACAGGCCGAGCATCCGACCCTTGCAATCGGCTCTCCCGCACCCGGCTTCTCGCTGCCTGGTATCGACGGGAAAACTCACAACCTCGGCGAATATGCGGCGTCGCCGATCCTCGCTATTGTCTTCACTTGCAATCATTGCCCGACCGCGCAGCTTTACGAAGGCCGTATCAAAAAGCTCGATGAGGACTACCGCTCCAAAGGCGTCAAACTCATCGCCATTCAACCCAACGATCCCTCCGCGATCCACCTCAGCGAATTGGGCTACACCGACGTGAGCGACAGCTTCGACGAAATGAAAATCCGCGCCGCTTACCGTCACTTCACTTTCCCGTATCTCTACGACGGCGCGACCCAGTCGGTCTCCAATGCGTATGGGCCGAAGGCCACGCCCCACATCTTCATCTTCGATAAACAGCGTATCCTCCGTTACGAAGGTCATATCGATAACAGCCAGCGCGAATCCCTGGTGAAGACTCAAGACGCGCGCAATGCTCTCGACGCCATGGTAGCCGGTCAGTCCGTGGCCGTCGCGCACACGCCCGTCTTCGGCTGCTCCACCAAGTGGAAATCTAAAATCTCCGGCGCCGATCAGGAGATGGCCAAGATCGAAGCTGAGCCCGTGAAACTCGATGCCGCATCTGCCGAGGATTTGAAGGCCCTCCGCGCCAACGGGACGGACAAGGTCTTGCTGGTGAACTTTTGGGCGACATGGTGCGGGCCTTGCGTGGGCGAATTCCACGATCTCGAAACCACCTACCGCATGTTCCGGAACCGCGACTTTGACCTCATTACGGTATCGACCAACCTGCCGGATGAACGCGCCGGAGTCATGAAAGAGCTTGCGAAGCAGCACGCATCGAGCCGCAATCTGCAATTCGCGTCGGACGATACTTATGCGATGCAAGCGGCCTTCGATGCCAAATGGGAATCGGGCGTCCCGTTCACCATGGTGATTGCGCCCGGCGGCAAGGTGCTCTACCAGAAGGAGGGCGAAGTAGATATACTGGAACTCCGCCGCGTGATATTGGCTCACTTACCCGACCAGAGTTACCTCGGTCATGCGGCGTATTGGGCCACCAAGTAAGTGTACGACTAACATGCGAATCCTTCTTTGTCTCCTGACTCTCTCCTTTGCTGCACAAGCTGCCGAGCGGCATCTGATTTACGCGGCCAGCCCCGGAGTCCGCAATTATCCGGAGTACGGCGGTGTAGGCATCGTGGTCTTCGATGCCGACCACGATTACAAATTTGTCAAACGCATCCCTACCTGGGACGTTCCCGCCGGCCAGAAACCGGAGAACGTGAAAGGCATCGCGGCCAGTGCCGTGACCGGCATCGTCTACGTGACCACGCTCAACCACATGGCCGCGTTCGATATTCTGAGCGGCAAGCGCCTCTGGGACAAAACCTATGAAGGCGGGTGTGACCGAATGGCTATTTCCCCTGACGGAAAGACGCTGTACGTCCCCTCGCTCGAAGGACCCTTCTGGAATGTTGTCAACGCCTCTAACGGCGACGTGATCACGAAGGTGGAACCGAAATCCGGCTCGCACAATACCATCTGGGCGCCCGACGGTTCACGTGTCTATCTGGGCGGGCTGAAATCGCCGCTGCTCAACATCGCCGACCCCACCAACAACACCATTGTCAAGACGGTCGGCCCGTTCGCCAACGTGATCCGGCCATTTACCGTCAATGGCGCCAACACGCTGTGCTTCGTGAACATCAACGATCTGCTCGGCTTCGAAGTCGGCGACATCCGGACCGGCAAGAAGCTTTATCGCGTCGAAATCGAAGGCGAGAAGGGGCCGGTGAAGCGCCACGGCTGCCCCAGCCACGGTATCGCCATGACACCTGACGAAACCGAACTCTGGGTCGCGGACGGTCCGCACAACAAGATCTACGTTTTCGATGCCACCGTCATGCCGCCCAAACAGAAGACCAGCTTTCGAGTGAAAGACCTGCCCGGCTGGATCACCTTCAGCATCGACGGCCGCACGGTCTACTCATCCAGTGGTGAAGTGATCGACGCGCGCACCAAGCGCATCCTCACCAATCTGAAGGACGAGCAAGGCCACGATTTCCAGAGTGAAAAACTTCTGGAGATCGATGTGGACGGCAACAAAGTGGTCAGGGCAGGGAACCAGTTCGGAGTCGGTATGAGGCTGGCCAATTAGCGTGCGACGGGCTCTAATCTGTCAAACCGCGCTGGCGGCCCTGGCTCTCCACGCCCAGGCTCCCGATTTCGACGCCACCGTTGCCCCGATCCTGATCAAACGCTGCCTCCCCTGCCACAACAATCAACTCACCAACGCCAACCTGTCCTTTGAAAATCGCGACACCGTGCTCAATATGCCGGCCGCAAGAGTCATCGCCGCCATCAGTCATCGCAGTGACATTAAAATGCCGCCCGGCAATAAACTCCCGGATGACGAAATTGCGATCCTGACCGTCTGGATCCGGCAAGGCGCACCCTGGGGCGCCAAACTTCGCGCGTCCACCGGCACACAGCCTCGCCAACTCCCGTTTGAGCTCTGGACTTTCGACCGTCTGGAGAACATCGCCGGTTATCCCACCAAGGTCGAAGGGCACCCGCGCGTGATCGACTCACCCGTTGGCAAGGCGGTTGAGTTCAACGGCGTGGATGATGCCCTGTTTATCGAAGACCACCCGCTGGCCGGCGCCGCAACTTTCACCTGGGAAGTCATTTTCCGTCCTGATCAGGGCGGCAAGCCGGAGCAGCGCTTCTTTCATCTCCAGGAGCGCGATCCTAAGACGGGACAGGATACGCTGAATCGCTTTCTGTTCGAGATCCGCATACCGGGCGACCACTGGTTTCTCGACAGTTTCGTGATGTCACCTGCCGGCTCCAAGGCTCTCTTCAATAGCGATCACCCGCATCCTCTCGGCGCCTGGTATCACGTCGCGCAGGTTTACGACGGGCATCAGTATCGCAACTACATCAACGGTGTTCTCGAAAATCAGGCCGATTTGAGTTTTACTCCACAGGCTGCCGGACATGCGTCGGCCGGTGTTCGCATCAACCGGCGCGACTATTTCAAAGGAGCCATCGCCCTTGCCCGCTTTACCAAAGGGGTTCTGACTCCGGCGGAGTTCCTGACTCCGAAGACCAAATAAGAATCTTTGAAAATCCCGTGGCGCGGACACTCATGTCTGCTGCGCCGGGGCTCTTTTCAGCTCATTCCATGCGTTATCTGCACTGCTAACCTGGAGAATCTTCGCGCGCCGCGACAATTTTCCAGGAAGGCATTTCATATCTGGCAGTTAGAGAGCCGTTTTCGGGGGATATCGGAAGCTTCTCTCGCGTACTCCGCGGATCTCTGCGCCTCCGCGTTTCCTTTAAGCGCGGCCCCGACCCGAATCGCGTTTAACGAGGGGAACTGGCTGGTGCAGGGCTGTGTTTTAACGCGGAGGCGCAGAGATCGCAGAGAAAAATCGCCCTGACCTTGGAGGTGCTTTGGTTGCGGCCAACGGTTGCGCTAGGTTAATCCAAGGTTAATCCAAGGTTAATCCCAATACTCGTCACTTAACGATCCGGATGGCGGCGCAAATATCGATCAAGGGCGAGCGTTTGTAGCCGTGGCGCAGGGGGAATTTGCTCATTTTCCGTTTGACTCCGCGCACATTGCGCCGATTGCGGCTGGAAGCGGCGGGTTCGTCGAGGATTTCCTCCAGCACCGCCTTATGGAACTTGTTCCGGTCCTGAGGGGGAAATAGCGCCGAAGGTGGCCATCTTGCGACGGACAACGCGGACGGCGTGGAGAAAAGATAACCGGTCCGGGTCTTCTCCGCTCTCCAGGGCAGCTTCGTGCATCAGTCCGCGAACGGCGAAATGCGCCATCAACAAACCGTAGAATTCCTGCCGGACCAGATCCGGTGTCTTACTGCGGAGGACAATACGCGCGCCTCGCAGATGAGTCTTGAGTTCGTCGAATGCGGTTTCGATCTCCCAACGGTCGTGATAGAGCGCCGCTAGTTCAGTGGCGGGTGCCCGCTCGTGGTCGACGATCGTGGTGGCCAGTCGATACAACGGCTCTGCCCCTTCGATTCCTTCCAGTCGGTATTCGATCACCCGCACCACGACTCCGTTGTGTCCGCGCCGCTGGTCCTGCTGCGACCGATAGATGCGGCTCAGATACGATCCGTCCGGCAGGCGCTTTTCGCACGGCAACAGGATGTTTTTCCTGACACGCCACAGCAGGTCTGCGCCTGTAGCCAAAGCCTCCTTCCACATTTCGAACCCGAAAAAGTTGCGGTCCGCCAGACACAACATAACCTTGCCGAGACTGGGCAATACGATCTTTGCCAGCGCCACCTCGCTGCTGGCATAATCCGCCATTCGGCTGCCAAATAAGACATGGGTACCGTTTTCAACTAATGACACGAAGCGGATTTGCGGATACGCGCTCTTGCCCTGCTTCGCTCCCGGTCGGCCGAA
The DNA here is from genome assembly GCA_963747535.1 of Terriglobia bacterium. Taxonomy (GTDB): domain Bacteria; phylum Acidobacteriota; class Terriglobia; order Bryobacterales; family Bryobacteraceae; genus CAVVFX01. The sequence continues at coordinate 7,286 of CAVVFX010000014.1, read as the reverse complement.
AGCTTCGTCATTGCCCTTCTCATCGGCGACATCCAGCGTGCTGCCGTCGAGGCTCACCAGACGCCATCCGCGATACCATGCGCCCTTCGTCGCCGCTACCGCAATCGGCTTTACTACCTCGTCGTGAAGTTGCCGTATCGGCTCCCATCCCAGCCTCGTTCGCGCCTGCGAAATGCCTGAGTGGCCGGCCACGTGGATACTTGCCGACGGCCCCGCCAGCCACTGGATTCCCTCCAGCAGGCACCGCAACACCTCTCGATACGACGACTGCATATACAACGCCAACGCAATTACGTAGTAAACGGTCACGTGGGCCGGAAGGTCGCGCTGGCGCGTGCTCTCCTTCTCCGTCGTCGCCAGCGCCGCGTGAATCCTACCCAAAGGGAAGGTCTTCGCCACCACCCCCAAGCTGATGTAGTCCGTAATCCGGCTTCCGGCGGGCAACGTGGCAACGGTTCGCGACATTCTCCCTGCCTCCTGTTCTAGAACAGAATAACATGAAAATGTTACTTAAGTGACGAGTATTGAGGTTAATCCGCGTTCATCCCTGCTATTTTCGTCTTGAGACCGTTCTTGAGCGTCAAAAACAAATAGCAGGGATGAACGCGGATTAACGCCAATACGGTTCACTTAAGGGCTGTCTGTCCGCCCGACAGGTGCGCTGGCGCAGTCAGCAGATGCGGAGTACGTTTTTTGCGGAAGGAAGCCAATTTTTAATAAGCGGCTGTCTTTTGTTTTAGTTATCCGGGGAGCGGCAAGTGGCAGCGGCTTTAGGTTTGTGCAAAACTGTGCACTTAACGCGGTGCACAAAGTGGGCACGAATCCGCGAATATACGCGGATTCGTGAGGCGGCGCGGGAGGAGCGATCCTGCGGAAAAAACGAACTCCCGGTTCGGCCTGAGGATGCGAGTCTTAGGCGGGGCGGTTTGGCTTCTGGCCAGGAGGCGTCTCGGATACACACAGGTTCGGGCGGGTGGCGCGCGGTTTGCGGATCGAAGCCAATTCCTTCTAAGTAGCAATGATTTGTCATGGTTATGCGGGACCTCAGCACCGGCGGAGATTTCGTTTGTGCATTATCGTGCACGGATCGCGGAAATATGCGTGACAAAGCCGCCAGACCCATGACCCGGACGGGAGGAGATGAAAGAAGCGCAAAAGGGCGGGTGCGGGCGCGTTCCACGCCGGGACCGGTCTTTCGGTATCGCCGGCGGATCCTGCGATTTCCTGGTATGCAAGTTGCAGCGCGGTACTGTCGGCAGGCAAGGCGGTAAAGACGAGTAACGTGGGCAGATGGAACTCCTCAAATTTCAAAAAGGTCGCGCGCGGGCGACCGGCAGACGGCACACCTTGGCCGTTCTGCTTTCAGGTTGACACACGAAGGCAAGGTTTCTTGTGGGGGTGGCGCTATGTTGTTGGGATGAAGGGGCAGAAATGGGCGGAGGGCTGGTTACCAGCAAGCGGGTCAGTTTGGAAAGTGCACAGACCGACCCTCCGGTCGGTACGCAACATGGCAATTCGGCCAGGTGGGTCGAAGAATGGAATAGCGTTTGTCGGGACCGATCCTCTCTGTCAACCGTCAACGCTGGCTTTCTCCGAGTAACGCGCATTCAGGACTTGGCCCTCGAACCTTCAAAGAGCATGGGCATCAACCTCAAGGCGAGCGTCGCTTTCGGAATGCTGGCGCAGTGCGAGAAGTATACTAGTCGAAGCGGAGGAACGATGGGCACTGTAACACTCTCCTCTCCCATCCACCGTGAACCGGAGCTCCTTGGGCAGATTGTCGTCGTGATCGGGGGTAGCGCTGGCATCGGATTCGAAACGGCACGTCGTGCACGTGCAGAAGGGGCCAAAGTGATCCTCACGGGCCGGGATGCCGAGCGCCTCCAGCGCGCTGCCAGCGAAGTTGATGCCGTTAGTACGGCGGCCTTCGACGCCGCGGATCCTGTTGCTCTCGATCGGTTCTTCCGTGACCTCCCGACAATCGACCACGTGATGGTGACAGCCGGGCGGCCTTACTACGGACGCCTCGCCGATATGGACTTCGCGAAGATTCCCGGTCTTATTGGCGAGCATCTCTTGCTGGCACTTTACGTCGCGCGCTACGCGGCCAACAAAGTGCGACCCGGAGGAACACTGATCTTCATGGGCGGCACTGGTGGTCGACGCCCAGCGCTCGGCATGAGCATCGCTGGCGCAATCACCGCTGCGCTCCCTGCCCTCACCGCTAACCTGGCGCTTGAAATCGCGCCCGTGCGAGTCAACCTCATCGCCCCGGGATTCGTGGACACAGGTTTGTCCGCGGAACTGCTGGGCGATCAGCTAGAAAAACGTCGCAACCAGCTTCGCACCACGCTTCCCATCGGACGCGTGGTCGGACCGGCGGACGTAGCCGCGCTCGCGGTACACATTATGACCAACACCGCCCTCACGGGCGCAACCTATGACATCGACGGCGGACAGCAGTTCGTCACCGCCTAGTACGAGTCTTCAAAGACTCTAACTTTCGATTTAGGGGAATACATAGGAGAAAAGAATGTCAACCTTAAGTGCAACCAACAATGAACCGCTCAGCGGCGCGAGTGCCGCGAAAGTGGACATGAAGTTTGAGGTAACCGTCATCCCCGTCTCGGATGTCGACCGCGCGAAGGAGTTCTACGGAAGGCTCGGTTGGCGCCTCGACGCCGACTACGACAACGGTAAAGACTTCCGCGTGATCCAGTTCACGCCGCCGGGCTCGGGGTCCTCGGTCATCTTCGGCAAGAACGTCACCGCAGCGGCACCCGGCTCCGCCCAGGGTCTGTACCTGGTCGTCTCCGACATCCAGGCTGCGCGGGCCGAACTTGTCGCGCTCGGCGTCAACGCAACCGAGGTGTTTCACGACGGCGGCGGCGTGTACGCTGGCCCGGACGAGCCCTACCTGTTTGGGCGGCTCCGGGTCAGCGGTCCGGATCCCGAGCATCGCAGTTACCGCACGTTCGCCTCGTTCAGCGATCCCGACGGCAACGGCTGGTTGCTGCAGGAGATCACAACACGCCTGCCCGGACGCGGACTCAGCAATTTGGACGTCCTGACGCTGACAGACCTTTTGGTTGAGACAGAGCAGCATCATGGCGAGTACGAACCAACCGCCCCGAAACACCATTGGTCGGGGTGGTACGCCGCCTACATTGTCGCGCGACAGGACGGGAAGACGCCCGAAGAAGCCGCTAAACTGGCCAAGCTGCACATAGAAAGTGTCCTCTAAGAGCCTTTGAAATGAGTTCACGCGTACCCCGGAATACGTCCAGCGGAACACCCTGCCTGCCGAGGAAATCCAGCAATTCCGGTGTGGCAACGAGCGGTGCCATGTTCCAGGGCGACGATCAGGCGGGCTGGGCCTTGGTCTCATCGTCGTCTGACCGTCCGAAAGAAGGGAGGTACCGGCCGAAGTTCAATTCGAAGTCGCTCGGAACACCGTAACCGATGTCACGCACCTTGGCACGGCGCGCCTGCGCACCTGGCAAGGCCAGCAGCGGGAAGAACAGGTCAATGCTCGACTGAAGCTCGGTAGCTGTCGGCGTACCGAACCGATTGACCTGGGCCTTCGCCGCGGCCAGCGTTTCATGGTCGAATGACGCTACGCGTCGGAGGAGTAAATCGACAAACGAGTCGAGGTCTTTATCGTCCAGCGTGCGGTTCACCCAGCCGTAGCGCTCGGCGATGTCAGCATCGAAATCGTCGCCGCTGAGCACGATCTCAAGCGCCCGCGAGCGGCCGACCAGGCGCGGGAGCCATTCCAGCGCTCCGCCGCCCGGGACTAGTCCAACGCCGACCTCGGGGTTGCCGAATAGGGCGCTTTGCCGGCTGGCGAAGCGCATGTCGCAGGCCAGCACGAACTCGTTACCGATGCCGCGGGTGCGGCCGCGAATCTTGGCGATGCTCACTACTGGCGTGGACGAAAGGCGCAGTACCAAGTCGCGCCAAAAGCCCAGCAGTTCTGGCCGTTCAGCGGCCTTAGCTACGTCCAGATGGGCGATGAAAAAATCGGGATTCGCCGACTGGAACACTACCACCTTCACCGACCGGTCCGCCTCCAGGTCGGTCATGAGCGCTCCCAATTCGACGATCGTTGTGGGAACGAACATGTTGATCGGCGGGTTGCTGAAGGTGATCGTCCACAGGCCCGGATAGGTGCGGTCGATGTTGAACTGCGAATGGTCAGGCATGGCGCATTTCCTCCTCTCTTGTGACGATACCCTACCGAAGCGATCTGAGCCCTCGCGAATGAATTTATTGCGGCAGCTCTTCGCCGGATTGCTCGCGCACCATATACTCGGCGTACCAATCCGGCCAGTTCGCGTCGGATTGCCCTGTTCGTTTCTCGTGCTTCTCATGGGCCTTCCGAGCGCGAATCATCGCCAGGGCAAGATCGTGCGCCGATGTATACGTTGTGTTGCCCGCGACGCGCCCAGCCAGACGCTTCGTCACTTCCTGCAGCAGCCAGCCATTGCCGTCCGGATCGCTGAAAGAAACAAACGAATAGTAGCTGAGACGCTCGGGGTGCGGCCCGGTGACTCGCGCGCCGATGGAGGAAAACCTGCAAGCCGTTCCGGTCTCACAGTGAAACACCTGGCTCGCATCGACGCCGTGGGCGAGGAGTTCGCTGCGCGCCACCTCGATGTCGGAGACGGCGAGGACCGTTGCCTGTGCCGAACCAGGCGCAGCCGGCGTGAGGTTTACGCCAAATTGGATCGAGCTGCCGGAGCCAGGAGGCGTGAACTGGACCAGGCGGAAGTTGTCACCGGCGCTGCGGTCGGCATCCAGCCGCCATCCGAGCTTAGAGTAGAACTCTTTTGCGCGGTCGACGTCGGAAACAGGGATGACGACGACCTCAAGCTTCATATCGAGATCTGCAATGCTCATACTTTTCGTCTCAAGCGTCGCTTCCCGCCTTCTTAGCCGGGCGCACCAACGGAGTCATCCCGGCCTGCTCATCCGCCGTATACGGCGCTCCATAATATGGAAAATCCTTGCGCATTCGCCCGCGGTCGGGAGCAAGTCCATCGGCAGTTGGCGTGTTAGCGGTGAGCGTCAACATCACATCCAGCACATCGTCGCCGAGCGCGCGTCCATTGAAGCTGCCCAACTCAAATGCGGCGGACGTTCCAAGCTCGTAAGGCAACGTGTCGGGACAAAGCCGTCGAGCGATCAGCTTCCCGTATTCAGCCGGGTCCGCCGCCGAACCGGCGTAGGTCGTCATCTTCTCCGCAACAGCCGCGATCGACTTCCCGAAGCGCTCTAGGTCCTCACACGGAACCGACGCATTGAATTGTTCTTTCGCCTCTTGATCGCTCGGGTCGCTCAGGAAGAGATGCGTAACCATAGGCAGGCCCCAACGCGAAACTTGTACCTCCGGCGCATGGCCAAAAAGCGAGATCGTCGCCCATGCGTTGACTTTTCCCTTCCCAATCAGTTCGCTCGGCACCTCCAGCACAATCGCCGTAACATTCCGCCTCGCAAAGGGATTCTGCTGATCGAGAAAGGCGTCCCCAGCGTAGCGCTGGTCCTGATAGAAAGCAGTCATAAATGCGCGGAATCCAGCATTTGCCGCAAATACGTCTGGAGCAATCCCAACATACGCACGAAGACCCGAATTCGTCGCCACCGAACCGGTTTCGCCCTCAACCAGACTCTCTCCGGCGTCACCGCGAAGCGCATCGTTACCCGTCGCCTTCCGCACCACAAACGGCTGAATCTGAGTATGCTCACCGCCATTTCCGTGTCGAGGTTCACCAAACCTGAACTTGAACGTAACCTCTTCCTTGGCATCTCCGTTCAGGTCGAACCGGAACGCGTAGAGCCCTTCTGGATGAACCGTATCTGGAGCCGACAAACCCACATCCGGATTCACGGTCATCGCCATCACCGTCTTGCCCGGGGGGCCGTCAAATAAATAAAAGTCGCAGAGGTTGAGGCTCGGATCTTCCCTCGCCAGTTTGGTATCGAAATGATGTGACATACAGAATCTCCTTGAAAAGCATTTGCAATTACAGTGAAGCCGATTCGCTCCTCATGATTTGGCGCTCTCACGGCGGACTTTAAATTCCGTAATACCCACGCTTTGTCCAATGGTCCGGCGATTCCTCCTTCGTAACTATTCTCTACGCTCAGCCGCGAAGAATGGCGGCTCCGAAGGGAGCGCCCGTCAGTCCGCCATCCACCATCAGCTCGACCGCGTTGATGTACGACGAATCGTCCGAGGCAAGAAAAAGCACAGCCTTGGCCAGATCTTCCGGCTCGCCCCAACGGGCAAGCGGAACCGTGGAAGAGAAGAAGTCGGAAACTTTTGCGGATTCCTCTGCCGTGGCATTGGCGGGCGCCCCGCGCTTCCAGATGGGAGTCTTCGTCGCTCCCGGGGCCACCACGTTCACGCGAATCTTGCGCGGTGCAAGGTCTGCGGCGATGGATCGTGCCATCGAGACGAGTCCGCCTTTCGTGGCAGCGTAGGCAGCCAGGCCTGGTTGACCGAGATAACTCTGCACCGATCCGTTGAAGATGATGCTGCCGTGGTCGTTCATGAGAGGAGCGGCTGAATTGACGATAAAGAAAGCACCGTTGAGATTGGTGTGGACTACCTTCTCGAAGAGGGCTTCGTCGGTCGTGCCAGTCGGCGTCCTGCCAGAAATGCCTGCATTAGCGAAGACGATGTCAAGTTTGCCAAAGTCTTTGGCGAGTTCAGCGAAGAGCTTCTTGCGGTCCTCCGCAACCGTAACGTCAGCGCGATAGCCGTGCGCTTTCGATCCCAACTCGGCGACCGCTTCATCCAGTGTCTGTTGATCGCGACCCGTAATTGCGACTTCGGCGCCTTCAGAGATGAAAAGGCGGGCTGTGGCCAGGCCGATGCCGCTGTTGCCTCCGGTAATGAGAGCCTTTTTGCCTGCGAGCTTCATGATTCCTCCTCGATGACCGACTGATCGCTATTCTAGCCCCTGGCATCGGGACAATCCAGGCGACGTATACAAGCGTCCCTCCACCCTACTAAACTCACGGGTGGTCGACCGGCTGATTCCCAAGATCACCAACCCGCGCACGCACAGCCGGGAACAGGTCGCCAACATCGCAGCGTCGATCCGTGAGTTCGGCTGGACCAACCCGATTCCGTAATACCCAGAACATCTGTATCGCTCCAAATTTCTTGAACCAGACGGCACAAGTATCGCCCGAATTGGCACTCCGTCATGACCAAAATATACACCATAGTTAACATGGTCGGCTATGGTGAGATTTGGAACGTTAAGTCGGCTTGT
>CAVVFX010000013.1:0-265358 GCA_963747535.1 Terriglobia bacterium | reverse complement strand
ATAGCCCAAGGCCTCCGCTCAGAGACTTCACCGATGAAATTAGGGTTTTCGTTGAACCCCTTCAGAAAGGCTGACAGTGATAATTGGCGCTGCGCCCGATGCAGAGCAGTTGCTACGAATAACTAATCCCTCCGGCACACCATGAGTGCACTGGAGGGTCTCTCGTAAGCCGATTTCTTCGGAGCCAGCCCCGTCGCATCGGCCTTGGGCATCGGTCGGGCGCGACCCCTCGCGGATAGATCAATACGTGACAACTAACTCTGTAACGGTAGCCGATAGAACCGTTGTCCTGTACAATCCAGCCTTGCTGGCAGGCGTCCGCGATGGCCAACTGCGCGGTTCGCTTGGAACATTCCGAGCGCTGCATGATTTGCTCGCGCAGTTGGTTGTAGCGTGCCGCCGGTCCAACCTGTGTCAGCGCTGAGGTGACGTCGGAACGTTCCACCTTACGCCGGTTGGCGGACTCTGCGGTTGACGGCGACCCAGCTGCGGAGAACCACAGCGTATGCGGATCGAGTTGCAGCAAGCGCGGAGGCTGCGCCACGGCGTAACGGAACTGGAAGCGCAGTTCGAGAGTGTTGAACTGTGGCGAAGGTTTGGTCAGCAGCAGGTAACTATCGCCCACGGCGTGCAACGCCGAAGACCCGCGGAAGGCGCTGCCCACCTCGTCGCGAGTGATCGACTTGCGGACATGATGCACTACGATCAGCGCCGCTTTAGAAGCTTCGCGCAGACGCAGCAAGCTCTGGCACAACGCGGCCATAGAGCGCGTATCATTTTCGTCCTGATCATGCGCCGAGTACAACGGGTCCAAGACGATCACTTCGGCAGCAGCTGCGCGGGCAGCGTGGAGAAAATGACTGAATCCCTGCGGCGCGCTGAGCAGGTGTCCACTGGCGCGCGTATCAACCAACAAGTGCTGATCGGCGGCCGAACCCACTGTCCGGCGCATGGACGCCAAACGGGAAACGAACTGCGCAGTGGGCAGTTCGAACTGACAGACGAGGACGCGACGGGCAGCCGGTATGGTAAAGCCGGCGCGGTCCTGACCGGCGGCGAGCGCGAGCGCCAGATCGGCCACCAGCAAGCTCTTGCCGACCTTGGGTTCGCCACCCACAAACAGAATGCCCTGCGCGGGCAGCAGTCCGGGTTCGATCCAGCCGGCCGGTGGCGAACTGGGCTGCTGTTCGATCAACTGGCCCAAAGAAAGTACGGATGCAGGAGGCGCCGGCTTACGCGCGGCTCCATTCGCGGCGTTGCTCATAGCAGAGCCTCCTGCACGGCATCCAGCAGAATGGCTTCATCCACCCCGGAAGCCTTGCGTGCAGCGGCCAGTCGCAAGGCCGTCAAGGCGAGTTTGTTGACCTTGCGCAGATACCTTTGGTCGCCTGATATAAAGCCTGGCGCGCGGTCTCGTCAAACAACGGTTGCGTGACGCCGGAGGCTTTCAGTTGATGCGCGAGGTAGGCGTCGAACTCCTCGCGCGAGAGTCCTTCGAGGTGATACTGTACGCCGATGCGTTGACGTAACGCTTCATGCATCTGAAGCGATAGCGTGCGGCGCAGCAGCGGCTGACCGACCAGCAGAAGCGTCAGATAACGCGAAGAATCCATATCGAAGTTCAACAGCAGCGGCAGTTGTTCCAGGGCCGCATGCGGCAGCAACTGAGCTTCGTCGCAGATCAGAATGGGATGCTGTTTCTTACTCTGGTGCAGACGCACCACAGCGCCGGCGATCTGGCGTGCTAAATCGCCCCGGTGGTGGGCTGGTTCAAGATCCAGTTCGAGAGCCACCTGACGCAATAGATCCAGCGCCGAGCCGGTGGCAAAGTGCACGTAGAGAATCTTGTACTGATTGGGATTGAGTGAGGCCGTGAAAGCGCGCGCCGCGGTAGACTTGCCCGCACCCACTTCGCCGGTGAGCAGACCCGCACCATGATGCTGGGCCAGAAACTCGAAGCGGGTCTTGAGTTGATTCCAGGCCTGCGAAGCAAACAGTTGCTTGACGTCGGGGCTGTCGGAAAACGGCTGTTTCTTGAAACCGAAGAAGGACTCCCACATGGCTACCGATGCTCCTTAAGAAGAGGTGGAGGCAGTTGACCGTTCAGCACCGGGTCCACCAGGCGCGCGGTGCCGTGCTCCTGCCCTTCGAAGTAAATGTCCACTTCGTTCAGATCGAGCGGATCGAAGCGCGCCTCAATGCGTTTGCCGGCCAGGTGCGGCGGCGCTTCAAAGAATCGGTTATGCAGCAGAAAGGTGCAATCGCGGCGCACCAGACGATCCAGGCGATGAAAGAACAGGCGGCGTAGATCGGTCCACGGAGGTAGTTGGCGGACGTGTTCGATATCGCGCTGCCAGCGCAGCAGCGGAGTCGATTGTAAGGTGCTGTGTTCGCGGCAATGGTAGACGGTGTCGATCCAATGCCACAGACGTTCGTTCAACTGTTCCAGCGTCAGCGTCTGTTTCGGATCGAGGCCCGCCAGAAACTGTTCGCGAACCGAGCGAAAGAAACGTTCGATCTTGCCACGCCCTTCGGGTTGATAGGGAGGCGTATGCACAATCAGCGTGCCGAGCGATGCCGCGATGCGCGCCAGTTGAATCGAGCGATAAATCTTGCCGTTGTCCATGTACAGGCGGACCGGCACGCCACGCGAGGCGATGGCGTGGCGCAGACAATCGAGGAAAGCATCAAGGCCCTGGTTGGGGTAGAACTGGGCGTGCGGGATCAGTCGGCTGGCATCGTCGAGCGTGGCCTGCAGGAAGACCTGCAATTTCCCGCCGCCGGGCCGCTGGACATACGGACCAAACAGCATATCGGATTGCCAGAGTTGATTGGCAAACTCGACTTCGAACTTTTTGCGCGCGGTCGCGTCGGCGGCGAGCAACTGACGGGCGGTAAGTCCGTGGGCTCGCAGAAAGCGATACAGCGTGGAGGCCGAGATCTCCTGCTCGTCGGGCAGGGCCAGTTCCCGCAACAAAGCCGTACCGGTACGATGCGGATTCTCGCGCTGGAGCCGTTCGATCAATGCGGCGGTAGCGGCGGGGATGACGCGAGTTTGTCCGCGATCCTGGCGTGGTTTGGGAGCCAGCGCCGTGAAGCCGTGGCGGCGATACTGCAACGTCCATTCGAGCAAGGTGTCGGTGGATACCGAGGTGCGGCGGGAATAGGGAATGTCATAGCAACGGGCCGCAACTTCCTGGGCGCGTCGCGTGAGCTCGCCTCTGGGCAGTGTTTCCAAAACCAGCGGCGCGATTAATCCGTAGCGAAAAAGCGCGATTTTTTCGGCTTTGTCGTCCATCTTTTTCTCTCCTGTTGAAGAGCGTAAGGTGAGCATGGGCCTGGAGGCTAGACAAGTGTTGTGTGGGGACGCTCGCCCGATTCCGGCGGGGCGGAGACTGCGGCGCGAAGACCGCGCGGAGCGAGACTGCGCGGCCAGCCCAGCAGGTGACTGCGCAGTTGGGAGAAAAGGAAGCGGTGGGCTGGAATCCAGCGCGTGGCGGCGAGCATGCACAAGGCCCGCTGGACAAAGCCCGGCGCGGGTGCGGGTTCGGTCAACGCCGCCAACGCGACGCAGAGAGGCTCAGCTTGTCGGCGAAAGCGCCGGACCCAGAACTGGCCTCGCTGATAAGTCATCGCGAACAATAGCGTCGCGGTGACGGATTGCCAGAGCTTGTTTTCCAGCAGACGTGCAGTGAGGACCAGCGCGATCACCGTGATACTGGACCGCAAGTATGGCAGCACGAATTCAGGCAGCAACGACACCGTGCGCCGGCAAGCGAGACATAAGTAGCGGCGCACGCGCAACGAGCCATCGAAGTTCAGGCACGTCAGCGTGCGGGTGTAAAAGCCGTGTGCGGTGAGCGGCCGTTGGGTTTGGCATTGCGGACAGTGGCGCGGCCGGTGGAGATCGATGTCGTCGAGTTGCTGCTCGTATTGCTGGACGGACCCGGCAAATGGGTGTAGGATTTGCATTGTGTAGGTGGCAGACCCATATGGGTCTGTCCTTTCTCCTGGGAGTTGCGTTCCCAGGTCGCTCAACGCGGGAGAATTTGCCGTTCTCCCGCGTTTCCTTTGAGCATCCTACAAGTGTTAGAGCTTTTGCTCCCGGACCGACGACCTATTCCTGGCTGGAATAGGGGGCCAACGGTTCTCCAGTGACGGACGCCCGGAACAGCGTAACCGTGTGATTCTGTTGGCCGCGACGAGGGGCAGACCTATTCCTACCAGAAATAGGTCTGGAGAATTCTTCGCATGGCCTGCGCATGATGGGATAGATGCTCACGATCCCGCGCACCAGTCAGTTTCCGATACGCCTCCCGGGCGGAATCGCGCCGGCTTAGCCGGGGATCAATGTGGGAAAACGCCAACGCGGGCGCCGAGAAAATCGTGACCCGTTACACTTGACCTCCACTACCCACGGCGTCCGCCACGACCAGATCGAGCCGATAGCCACAATCGAGTTTAAGTCCCTTGTATTGTACCGGCAGCGGCAGTTCCAACTGGAAGGGTATTTGGCGCAAAGCTAATTCGTAACAAAGACATTGGACATAAGCAGATTCCAGCAGTCCAGGCCCAATCGTGCGATGCACTTCTATGGCAGCGCCGATAATTGCCTCCGTGACTTCATTGACCTTCATCGCATGAGTTTATCCTGGTTGCTCTTCTCCCCTGGGCTCCTTTTCTCTGCGACCTCCGCGCCTCTGCGGTCGACCCCAACGTCCGGTTCAATGATGAACCGCAGAGCATCTTACTGGGCCGGGCCCAGTCTGGTGGGGAAGGAAACACAGTGTGATATTTTGGCCTGCATCCGCTGTGGTGGCAGTTAAGGCCGTTAGCGCAATGGTGTTTTCGAACCCGTCGCGGAGCATGGTTTCCAGTTTTCGTGGTCTGGTGAGTGGTGGTGGTTCCTTCAGGAACCAACCCCGATTAGGAGACTGCGTTTGAGTTTGACCACGCTGGAGCCACCACAGGGGTAGGAGCCCCTATGAAAATTAAGAAGAGAAGTAAGAAGACAAGGCTGCAATCGGTAACCGAACCGCCACAAGTGCGAATGGATGCGGCGGGTATCGACATCAGCCCGGAGGAGATTTATGTAGCCGTAGGCCCACGGGTAGCCGAACCGGCTGTACGCCGCTTCGGCACCATGACGCGAGAACTGAACCGCATCGCCGATTGGTTGCAGTTTTGTGGCGTGAAGACGGTGGCAATGGAGTCGACAGGGGTGTACTGGATTCCTTTGTTTCAAGTATTGGAGGCGCGCGGGTTGACAGTGTTTCTGGTCAATGCACGCCACTACCATAACGTGCCGGGCAGGAAGACTGACGTTAGCGATGCGGCGTGGTTGCAGTACCTGCACGCGGTTGGGTTAGTGCAGGGATCGTTCCGTCCACCAGGAGATGTCTGTGCGTTCCGGACAGTGCTACGGCACCGCAGTCGGATGGTGCAGGCGTCCAGCGAGCACATTCAGCACATGCAGAAGGCTCTGGATCAAATGAATGTGCAAATACATCGAGTACTGAGCGATATCACAGGTGTAAGTGGACTGGCCATTGTGGATGCGATCCTGGCGGGGGAACGGGATGGACATCGGCTAGCGGAACTGCGCGACGGAAGAGTGCGAGCCAGCGAGTCGGAGATCGTCAAGGCACTAGAAGGAGATTACCGACCAGAGCATCTGTTCACCCTACGGCAATCGCTGGCGAGTTACCGGCATTATCGGAAGCAAATCGAAGAGTGCGATCAACAATTGCGGCAAGCGGTCGAGGCGATGGAGATCAAGGCGAATCGACAGGCGCCAGCTCCTCCCACCCACAAGCAAATGATCAAGGCGGGAGATGAGGACTTCCGGCAGAAATGCTATCGGGTGTTCGGCATGGATTTAACTAGTGCTTAATTGCATAAGTTGACAAGTGTATTTCGGAGCTGGGTGCCCTTCACATCACGCTTGCGCCAGCGAAACGGCTTGGCACGTTCATTGTGTTTGCGAATAAAGGCTTCGATCGCTTCGCGCAGCTGGTCTTTGCTCTTGAAACTGGCTCCGTTGAGAGTCTTCCGTTGCAGTAGACTGAAGACGATTTCAATCTGATTTAGCCAACTTGCCGAAGTCGGTGTGAAATGAAAGTGCACGCGGCCATCGTACTTCGCGAGCCAGTCGCCGTTCTTCTTGTGCGGCGAGTAATTGTCCAGGATCACGTGGATCTCTTTATCTGTCGGCTGTTCTGCAATTACGCCTTCCAGAAAGCTCTGGAAATCTACCCGTTTCTTGGCTTCCGTGAACTTTGTCTTGACCTGTCCGGTGGCGACATCCAGGGCCGCGAACAAATTCAGCGTGCCGTGCCGTTTGTAGGTACTCTTCAGCCCGCGGACCACAGCGCCGCTGTCGGTCTCGACGTAACCGGCCGTCCGCTCCGTGGCCTGCATACTGGGTTTCTCGTCCATGCTCAGCACTACCGCATTCAACGGTGGGTTCAGGTAGAGTCCCACCACCTCAGCAGCTTTGGGCGCAAACTCCTTATCCGTGCTTACACACCAACTGCGGTGTCGTTGCAGGTGGATGCCTTCGCGGCGCAGTATACGCCAGACTGCATAGACGCTAGATCCGAGCGTCTCTGCTACCGCGGGTCCATCCCAATGGGACATGCCCGGAGGCGGCGGTTGTTCAAGTAGTGCAAGGACGCGGTTCCGAAATGCGGCGTCGTATGTCACCGGCTTGCCCGGTCGCGGTTCGTCGCCCAGTCCCCTCACGCCCCAAAAAGCGAATCGCTTGGACCACTTAGTAACGGTGGGGATGGAGACTCTCAGTTCCCGTGCCACCTGCTGAATCTCTTTTCCGTCAAGACGGGATAAGATGATTCGGGCGCGCTCCACCAAGCGCGCCTCCTCAGCCCGGCTCATAGTGATCGCAATCAACGTTGCCTTGTCTTCGGCAGAGCACTCCAACACAGGCGCATGTCTGGGCATCTACCAAACATTCTAATACAGAAATGTATTATTGCGATTAAGCACTAGTATCCCGAGCATCAATGTGGGAACGCTGAAGGTGATGCTCGCCGAGGTTGGTCCGGATCTCAGCCGCTTTCGGTCGGCCGGCGCGTTCGCGTCCTGGTTACTCCTATGTCCCAATAATACGATTACGGGGGGAAAAGTAAAGTTCAGTCAGACCCGAGATGGAAGTACCCGACTGGGCGAGGCGTTACGAATGGCGGCGGAATCCCTATACCGAGACAAATCACACCTGGGAAAATTCTATCGGAGGATGAAGGCCAAGCTGGGAGGAGAATCTGCTATCACAGCTGCCCACAAGCTAGCCAGAATCATCTATACGCTGGTCGAGAAGGGTATGTCATACGACGACAGCCACTTCGCACGAATCGAAGAAAAGAATCAAGAAAAACAGCGACAGCGACTCTTCAAGCAAGCACGAATGATGGGGTATAGCCTCGTGCCCGCCAAGGTTTAGGCCTCCGGCAGGGTGGACGATTGCTTGGCTGCGTCCGCCGAGCTTCCGCAGCGGCCTCCGGCAGGGTGGACGATTGCTTGGCTGCGTCCGCCGAGCTCCCGCAGCGGCCTCCGGCAGGGTGGAAGATATTTTATAACTATCCTCAGACCAGTGCCGACAGAGAAAGTGTTTCTTAGGAGACGCAGACGGCGCAGAGGGAGCATCTATCGTGACCCAACTGCTAATGCGGCGAAACGCCAACGCGCAAGCAAACTGATCGCAGGCTCCGCTTGCGTGCATGAGATGGAAGGTATTCAATAACCTCCATGAGTGGGACCACCGTAAGGCGATCGCCCGGCCGTAAAGGCACCCCGCAAGCGGAGCCGCCATCGAAATTACCACAGACCGTGGCCGAAGTATTGGACCGGCACGTGACGCTGCAAGGACGCGGGCTTTCGTCCAAGCCATCGAGCAGTTTGCCACAGACCATCAGATTCCATTGATTACCTTCGAAAAGGGGCAACGCAAAGATGATGTAGCCGCTGGGTTCCGGGCCAAATACCCGAACCGTGAAGGCGTGGTTTTCATTGGCAAGGCACAGGAGAGAGGCACGGTCTATCGCACCGAGAAACGGCACAATCCCAAGAACCATACCAGCTATGCCTGGATCGTCAAATCGACCGCCCTGGTCAACCCCTATTATTTCTATTGTGTCGACGAGAACTTCGGCCCTTTTTCCTGAAGTTCTGCTCCTACTTTCCCTACAACGCCAAGCTCTGTCTAAACGGTCACGAATACGCCAAACGCCAACTGGAACGCCGACAGATTACTGATCAGGCTTTGGATAATGGCATCCTGTCTTGCGCCGATCCCCAGCGATTGCAGGCCATCTGTGTTTCCTTATCGGCCGATAAGATCGATGGCCTGCTCCGCAGATGGTTCCGCCGCCTGCCCCAGCCCTTTCCCGCCCGAGACCGGCAGGCCGGATACCGATACCAGATTTCCATCCGGCAAATCGAACTGTCATTGACTCAAGTCTTGGATCGCCCCGTCAGTGGCCGGATTTTCTTCGAGGATGTGATTCGCGAAAATCTGGATATCGGCCGGCCCAAACAGGTACAATTGATCTTCGACCGCGGGGTGACCAAGGCCACGCCCGGCAGTTTTCGCACTCGCGTCATTACCGATGGTGTGATCCCCTCACTACACGTCGACTATCAGGGTACCCGCATCAAGCAGTATCACAAAGAAGGCCAGGCGCTGCGCACCGAGACCACCATCCACAATACGCGGGATTTCTCTATTGGAAAAAGTCTCGGTAACTTGCCGGCCTTGCGTAAAATCGGCTTCCAAGCCAACCGCCGCCTTCTGGCAACACAACGCATCACTCATGACAGCATTCTCGCTGAACAGACCTTCCAACAACTCAATCGCCCGCACCTGGTAGATGGGCAACGAGCCTCGGCTCTCCGCTTCGCCGATCCGATGGTGCAGAGCCTCTGGAACGCTTTACTGCTTTTCGATCTGTTGCCGGCCGGATTCTCCAACCGGGACCTGCGGCGCAAATTGGCCGACTTGCGGGGCCAGCCCGTCGCTCAATTCACCCAAGGCCGTATGACCTATCAACTCCGCCGGCTCCGCCTTCACGGCCTGCTCGAACGGATTCCCAAGACCCATCGCTACCAACTCACGAAATTCGGATTCCGCGTCGCCGCTTTTTGTACCCGCACTTACTCCAGAATTCTGCGGCCCGGCCTCGGACTTGTGCTGCCGGCTACGTCATCCCTTCCAACTTCGTTGCGCCGCAGTTTCGATAAACTCGAACAGGAGGTCGAATCTTGGGTGCAACAGGCCAGACTGGCTGCGTAAAACTTGACGCAAAGACAACAAGTTTTCTGCCTCAAGGAATCTAGATGCCGTGTGGGAGTTTGCGGCGATGGCGTGCTGTGCTACGTATAGATAGATCATGACTCGCATCGTTCAGGTAGACGCGTTCACCAATAAGCCCTTCGCCGGAAACCCTGCAGCCGTGTGCGTATTACCGGCGCCGCGCGAGGAAAGCTGGATGCGCGATGTGGCTCGCGAAATGAATCTCTCGGAGACCGCCTTTCTGGTTCCGAACGGCGATGGCTTCGATCTCCGTTGGTTCACCCCCGCGGTCGAGGTCGCGTTGTGCGGGCACGCTACGCTGGCCAGTGCGCACGTTCTGTGGCAGGATGGACATCTTCCACAGCGTGCCGTCGCACGCTTTCACACCAGGAGCGGACTGCTGACCGCGGTACAAAACGATGGCTGGATCGAGATGGACTTTCCAGCCAGCGAGAATGCTCCCGCCGAAGCGCCGGATGGGCTCACCGAGGCGCTTGGGCTGAAGCCGGTATACGTAGGTAAGACAAAATTCGATTATCTCGTCGAAGCCGATTCGGAGGCCACGCTGCGGGCGCTCGATCCGGACCACACTACGCTGCGCAAGCTGCCGGTGCGGGGGATTATCGTGACCGCGCGGGGATCGGATTACGATTTCGTGTCACGCTTCTTCGCGCCGGGATCGGGCATCGATGAAGATCCCGTGACCGGATCGGCGCACTGCGCGCTGGGACCTTACTGGGCCGGGATTCTCGGCAAAACGACGCTCCGCGCATTCCAGGCTTCGGCCCGGGGAGGCGAAGTGGGAGTCCGGCTGGAAGGAGATCGTGCGATCCTTTCCGGGCAGGCAGTAACGATATTGCAGGGGGATTTGCTGTGAACCAGCCGATCCCTTCGAAAGAGATGGCTGACGAGCCGCCGCCTTTCCTGGGTTCCTGGCGCAGTGTCTACATCTTCGTGCTGGTCTACGAGGCCGTGGTGATCACGCTGTTCTACATCTTTACGCGAGTGATGGCGTGACGCGCGCATGAGACCGCTCGACTGGGTCGTGCTCGTCTGCACGCTCGCCGGGATCGTACTGTACGGCCTTTACAAAGGCCGCGGCAGCAAGACGGTCAACCAGTATCTGCTGGCCGGAAAGACGATGCCGTGGTACGCCATGGGGCTCTCCATTATGGCCACCCAGGCGAGCGCGGTGACCTTCATCGCGACCACCGGCCAGGCATATGTAGACGGGATGCGCTTTGTCCAGTTCTACTTCGGACTGCCGGTCGCGATGGTAATTCTCTCGGCAACGGCGGTACCTATTTTTCACCGGGCCAACGTTTACACAGCCTATGAATACCTGGAGCGTCGCTTCGACGCGAAAACCCGCGCCTTGGGCAGCATCATTTTTCTGATCCAGCGCGGGCTGGGCGTGGGGATCGCGCTGTATGCTCCCGCACTGGTGCTGGCCGTGATCTTCGGTTGGGACGACCGCGTGACCGCGCTGATCATGGGCGTGCTGGTGATTCTCTACACTGCGGCTGGGGGCATCCCCGCGGTCACCTGGACCGACGTCCTGCAGATGAGCATTATCCTGTGCGGACTGGTGATCGCGCTGTTCTCGGTCATCCACATGCTCCCGCCGACGATTTCGTTCATGGACGCGGTATATCTGGCGGGCGCGGTCGGAAAGCTGAACGCCGTGGTGCCGCATTTCGATTTGAACGACCGGTACACGCTGTGGAGCGGCCTCGTCGGCGGGGCGTTTCTGTCCCTCGCGTATTTCGGGTGCGACCAATCGCAGGTGCAGCGGTACCTGACGGGCAAGTCGATCGCGCAGAGCAAACTCAGCCTGCTGTTCAATGCCATGGCCAAGGTGCCGATGCAGTTCTTCATCCTGTTCGTAGGCGCGATGGTGTTCGTGTTTTACCTGTTTGAACAGCCACCAATGCTGTTTCAAAGTACGGCGATGACGGCGATTGCCGGCAATGCGATGACTCCGGTACCGCGGTTTGAGCGCGGCTGGCAGGAACGTCGTGACGCCGCCTGGAAGCTGGCTGCGGCGCATCGTGCCGGCGACGCGGGAGCACGGCAGTCGGCCTTGGAGGATTACCGTCGCGCGCAAGGCGAGATGACGGCGGCGCGGCAACAGGGGATCAAGCTGTACGAAAAGGCACAGGGCAAGCCGGGCTTCAACGATACGAATTACATCTTCCTCTCGTTCGTGACCCGCTATTTACCGACGGGGATTGTCGGGCTGGTTATTGCCGTAATCTTCGCGGCAGCCATGTCGGCCAGTTCCGGCGAGGTCAATTCGCTGGCGACGGTGACGGTGATCGACATCTATAAGCGGCATGTCAAGCAGGATGGATCGGACCGGCATTACCTGCTGGTCTCGCGTCTGGCGACGGTGTTCTGGGGGTTGTACGCGGTGATGTTTGCACAATACGCGCGCAATCTGGGGTCGCTGATCGAGGCGGTCAATATGGTTGGGTCGTTGTTCTATGGCACGCTGCTCGGCGTGTTCACGCTGGCGTTTTTCTTTAAACGGGTTGGGGGGACTGGCGCCTTTGTCGGGATGCTATTCGGTGAAGCGGCGATTTTGTCGACGGCCCGGTTTACCGGAATTTCGTTCCTGTGGTACAACGTCATTGGCGCGGTGGTGGTGGTTGCGGTGGGAAATCTGGTGGACAGACGCAAACCTGTCTCCCAAAGCTAACGGCGATAGGGACTCGAAATGTAGCGCCGGCTTTCCTGCGCAGCTTCGGCATCCGGAGCGAATGCGATGGCCTTCCGGTAGAACTCTGTAGCTTGCTGGTGCTGATTTCGCATATCCAGTATCTGGCCCATTCGCATGTAGGACGATACTCCCGTATTGAGATCCAGCTCGTCCGGCGCGACCGTCACTTTCTTGAAATTGGCCATCGACTGGTCCAGTTCGCGATACCAAAACTGAATCGTGGCGCGTTCGAAATAAATCTTCACCCAGGGGGCATTGACCAGTCCGGGCGCCTTGGCCTCCTTTAGCCTTTCAATCTCGTCGATGGTAGCCAGGGCACTTTTCCCGTCGCCGATGTCGGCGTACATTTTAGCCTGCTCGAAGCGCAGCAGATAGTTGCGCGGCCAGCGGCGAATCAGGTCCGCGAGCAACGGCAACGCTTTCTTCGATACGCGATCGCGGCGATAAAACGCGCACAACATGAGCTCCGCATCAGGCTTGTTAAGGCTGCCGTATTTCGCGACCCGTTCGACGGTGGCCAGACCCCGGGCTTTGTCGCCGTGAAACCCCACCAGGAAGCCGAGAGTGCGCCAGGTCCACGGCAGTCCGCCGATGATGTACTCATGGACCCCGCGGCCAAGTGGTGCGTCCGGGTCGTTGGGATCGATGGCCAGGATCTGGTCCTCCATCTTGCGGGCAGCAGTGGCATCGTGCAGCGAGTCCCTCCAGGCTTTGCGGACCAGAAAATTCCAGTTCGAGCGGAAGGCGAATGCGACCGCGCGGGCGTGTAAGGCCGTCTTGTCGCGTGGATTCTTGTTGAGTTGCTGTTGCGAAAGGTCGAGCGCCTTGTCTATGGCCGAAAAGAACCGGGCCTCGGTTTCCCGAGTCACTTCCATCTTGGGGCGACGGAGAAAAGAATCCGTGCCGTCGATCAACTCGCTTTCCAGCGCTCCGTTACGAAACATTTCGCGATAAAGCACGGCTTGCGCGATACCGTCCTGGGGAAGCGGCGAGGCGGGGTTTTCCGCCGCCGCTTTTTCGAAGGCAGCTATGGACTCGTTAAATTCCAGGTTGTAGAAGTGATCGAAACCGATCGCGAGTTGTTCTTCTAAACCGGCAACTCCGTTTGCCGAGATGAACATCAGGACCACGGTGGCCCGGCATAATAACCGCATCTATTTCAATGATAACTGTGGGACCGATTTCAGCCGCTAACCGCGGGGCACGCCGCGGTCCAACCTGCCTGAAACTTGCGCCTTTGCCGTCGCGAGCGAAGTTTGGCCGCCGTCTCTGGAGAGTCTGTCCTCAGAAGTCTGTGTTACGTTGGGCAGGATGAAAGATGTAAACGTGGGAGTTATCGGTCTGGGCAACGTCGGCTCGGGCACAGTCACCATTCTCGATGAGAATGCCGGTCAAATCGCGCTGAAACTGGGGTTCCGGCTGAACGTAACGGCGGTCGCAGCCCTCGAGTTGACCGGTCCGGTGATGGATCACGTGCCAGGCGATGCGCTGCGCACCCGCGACTGGCGGGAGGTGGTAAACAATCCGAACGTCGACATTATCGTAGAACTGGTCGGCGGCACAACGGTAGCGCGGCAAATCATCGACGGGGCGATCGAGCATGGCAAATCCGTGGTGACCGCCAACAAAGAACTGATGGCGCTCAGCGGCTGCGAGATCTGGGACCGGGCCATTCGGGCGGGCATCAACCTGGCGATGGAAGCCAGCGTGTGCGGCGGCATCCCGATCCACGCCGTACTGCGCGAAGGAATTTCGGGCGACCGCATCACGGCATTATACGGCATTCTCAACGGGACCAGTAATTTCATTCTGACCGAGATCGAAAAACGCGGCGACTCGATGGAAACGGTGCTGGCCGAGGCACAGAGGCTGGGCTATGCCGAAGCCAATCCCGGCGCGGACGTCGACGGTTACGACGCGCGTTCGAAGCTGGCGATTCTGGCAGCACTGGCGTTCGGGGAGCTGATCACGCCGGCCGATATCTACGTGGAAGGCATTCGCCGCATCTCACCGATGGATTTCCAGTACGCACGCACGCTCGACCACACCATCCGGCTGCTGTGCGCGGCGCGCCAGACTCCCGAGGGGCTGATTCTATCGGTACGTCCCGCGCTGATCCGGCGGTCGACGATTCTGGCCAACGTACAGGGTTCTTACAACGCGGTCTGGGTCAAAGGCCACTACGGCGACGACACATTCTATTACGGCCGCGGCGCGGGTTCGAGACCGACCGGCGTTGCGGTGGTCAGCGATTTGATGAGGGTTGCGCGCGAGATCAGATGCGGCAGTCCGGAGCGGGTGTCCCCGTTCGCGCATGAGCGGCTCGGCGAGTACCAGCCGGTCTCCGTAACGGTGCAGAAGCGGCCCTACTATCTGCGCTTCCGCGTGGACGACCGGCCCGGCATCATCGCGACGCTGGCCGGGATCCTGGCGGGCAAGCACATCAGCCTGGAGGCGGTGCTGCAGGAGCCCTGCAATACGAAGGGCGATTTGCCGTTCGTCATTACAGTGGAGTCGACGTCGGAGCAGGCGGTGCGGGATGCGGTGGAGGAGATGTCGCATCTGGAGTTTCTGAAGGAACCTCCGCTGGCGTTGCCGATGGAGCCTCCGCTGTAATCGTGCCCGTGATGCGACCAGGCCGTCGCGCCCACAGGGCACCCGGGATGGGTAGCTTATCCCAATGCCGATTGGATCTTCTCGGCGAGCCCGCGCACCGTATAAGGCTTCTGAATGAAGCCGGAAACGGGTTGGTCCCTGAACAGTGCCATGGTCTCGGCCTCGTTGTAGCCGCTCGATATGATGACATTGATTCCGGGCCGGATCTTCCGAATTTCGGGCAGCGCCTCGGCTCCGTTCATCCTGGGCATGCTCAGGTCGAGCACGATGACGGAGATGTCGCCGGAATGCCGGGAGAGAATATCGATAGCCTCTATCCCA
This sequence comes from Terriglobia bacterium, assembly GCA_963747535.1. Lineage (GTDB taxonomy): Bacteria > Acidobacteriota > Terriglobia > Bryobacterales > Bryobacteraceae > CAVVFX01. Next base: position 250,392 of record CAVVFX010000013.1, on the reverse strand, counting down.
TCGTTCGCCAACAATACTTCGTAGCCACGGTGGGCGAGGCCGTGGCGGGTCAGCTCTCGAACGCCTTCATCGTCGTCCACCACGAGGATCGTTCCTGGCCCAGCGTTGGCCGGACGGTCATCCACAGTCTGGCGCGCATCAGCACTCTGGGCCGCGGCGGGGAACAAAACGGTGAAGCAACTGCCGATCCCCGGTTCGCTCGTCACCATGATCCCGCCTTTGTGGCTGCGCACAATGCCGTCGACAGCCGCGAGGGCGAGGCCGCGTCCGAGAAACTTCGTGGTGAAGAACGGATCGAAAATCCTTGCCTTGGTGGCCGGATCCATCCCGCAGCCGGTATCGCTCACTTCGAGGTAAACGTAAGTTCCCGGACTAAGCCCGGCGACTTCCGGATTGCGCCGGATGAATTTCTCGTCGACCTCCCGAACGCCGGTCTTAACCCAGATCAGCCCGCCATCGGCACCGATCGCCTCCGAGGCATTGAGAACCAGGTTCATGAAAATCTGTTGCACCTGGCCGCGGTCTGCTTCAATCGCCGGCAACCTCCAATTCCGCTCGAGCTCGAGATGGAGGATGGTCTTTTTAGGAATGGACGGCTGCACGAGTTCGCTCATCTTCGGGATGAGATCGGGCAGGTGCAGCCGCTCCACCATGAGCCGTCCCTTGCCCGCATACGCCAACATTTGTCCGGTTAAGTGGGCAAGCTGCTCACTAGCCTTGATGATTCTCTCCAGGAACACGGCCGCGGTATCATCGCGCGGCAGCATTTCCTGCACCAGGCTGGCGTTGCCCATCACGCCGACGAGAAGATTGTTGAAATCGTGGGCGATCCCTCCCGCCAGCACGCCGAGGGTCTCCACCTTCTGGGTCTGCTGGAGGCGCTCCTCGGCGCGCTTGCGTTCGGTAATGTCGACGAATGCACCCACGGAGCCTCGCGATTGACCGGCTTCGTCAAACAGCGGCACAGCGTTGCCAAGCCACCGTCGGGAAGCGCCATCATCGAAAACTACGTCAAACTCGTAATCAGACGCCGCCTGACCGGTACGGGCAGCCAGTTGGAGCGGAAGGTTTTCCGTCGAAATCTCTTCACCATTTTTCATCGCGCGGAAGTGCTCAGGCCGCTCGCCTTCGGGTGCAGACTTGGAGGTATTCGCACCCTGTGGCGAGCGCAGCATGTCGTAATACATGCGGTTGCCGACGATTTCCCGGGCTTCAGAATCGCGCGCGATGCAGACTGCAGCAGGGACGGCCTCCATCACCGCCTGAGCCTCCGCTGCCCGGCTGCGTTCGCGAGCCTCGCTCTCCTTCAGAACAGCCTCAGCCTGTTTGCTCTCGGTAATATCCCGCATCACAGCGAATACCCCGCCGCCGTGTTCCGGCGCGATGCGGTTCACCGTCAAACTCACGCAGATTCGCTTCCCATCCTGGCAGATGTGAATATTCTCGCCAGACCAGGTGCCCTCCTTCTCCACACTTTCAATAGCCTGCTGCCTATCGTCGGGGCTCAACCAAAGAGGGTAGTCGAGCTCCCAGGAGTATTTCCCGAGCGCCTCCGCGGCTGACAGGCCGCACAGCCGCTCGGCTCCAGGATTCCAGAATGTGATCCGATGGTCCGGATCAATCGCGACGACAGCCTCGGTGGTGTTCGCCAGAATGTCGGCCTGAAACATCAATTGCCGTTCCCTGCGCTTGCGCTCGGTGATGTCAGCCAGATGAATCACGCAGCCCAGTAGTTCGGATTCTGAGCCTGAAACGATTGCGGCGCTCAGGAGCAGATCGATTTTCCGGCCACCGGAACCGAGCGCCGTAGCTTCGATGTCCTGGACCGCCGGTTTCCCGCTGGCCGCCAACAAGATTTCCCGAAACGTGAACTCCGCGCAGGAATCCACGCTGACGCGGAACACTTCATCAAAGCTATGTTGCAGAACCGGCCTCCCGGCCAAACGCTCTGCCGCGCGGCTGGCGCGGGTGATCCGGCCGCCCCAATCCACTACCAGGATGGCTTCAGCCGCCTGTTCCAGAATCGAACGTGCGAGTTTCTCTGCGGCGACAATCTCCCGGTTGCGTTTCTGTTCGCTGAGGTCCGTGACGATCAGGCAAAGGCACTCGGCTTCGTCCAAAGCCAGTTTGTCAGCCGACAGATACGCTGGTACCAGCGCTCCGCCGCCGGTTCTCAAGCGTAATTCGGCCTTACCGCCATGGCGTGCGCCAAGGATCCCGGCAATCAAATCCGCATCTTCGGAAGCGACAAAATCCTGGATCCGGGCGCCAATCACGTGTTCGAGAGGGCTCCCGACCATGGTGGCAAACTGTTGGTTGGAGAAGAGGATCAGGCCCTCGGTGGTCAGGGTCAGGGCGCCTTCCGTCATCCCCTGCACCATGACACGATAGGCTTCGTCCGCCCCTCTGAGGGTGTAGACGCGGTCACCGCCCGGACCCGAGGCCACTACGGCATCTACCTCGCCGCTCCGCAGGGCGCGAAGCGTTTCCTCGGCTTCGTCGAGACGCGCCTGAAGGTCGCGAATCCGCTGGTACGGGTCTTCCCAAATCTCGTCTGTCATTGGATTTGTCATCAAATCCTAGGGCAATGACTCACGCGGGATCAGGTTCAGACCGACCAGCACCCGTTCTTTGTCGGATAAATCCCCAATGATTTTGCGAAAGGGCAAGGGCAATTTCTTGACGAGCGTCGGAGTAACTACAATCTCTTCCCTCCTGACATCTTCCGGATGCTGGTAGATATCGATCACTTCGAGGTCGTAACGCCCCAGCAATTTCTCTTCACAGAGTGCCCGAATATTCCGCACGGCCCGGACCGAGTTCGGAGTGCTGCCGCTCACGAAGAGCCGCAGGAGATAGTGCTCTGCATCAGGCTGCGCAGCGAGGATTCTTTCAAATGCCTGGGTCTCGTCGGTGGAGTCTTCATGCTTCATGATGCCGCCTTGGTGGTTCGTTCGCGCAGGTCGAGCCCTACCAGCACGCGCTCGGTATTCGACAGATTGCCAATGACCTTCCGGACCGGCTCCGGAAGCTTCCGAAACAGCGTTGGAAGAGCGGAGATCTGGTCGCCTTTGGCGAGTTGCGGATTCTTCAGCAGATCGTTCACTTCAATCTGATATTGGCCCGTCAGGTGTTCCTCACAAATTCGTTTCAGGTTAGCGAAGGCCTGCAATGATTTCGCGGTCAGCCCTGCGACATACAACTTCAAGTCCCAGGCGGGAACGTCGGCAGGAAGTGCTTTCTGCCTCATCTTCTTCCCCGCGCCTTCCCGCCGACACCGTCCTGCAGTCCTGAGTTTACCGAGCGGCTCTGGGCCATCTCGCTCCGGTCCCGCTCCCATTGCTTCGGCTTCAGTTCCTCTTGCGCGACCGCGTCGTCAAGTGCCGCGGCTCTACTCACGCGACCAACGAGTATCCTTTCCTGATCGATGACCAGCTTCTTCCGCGCAATCAGGGTACCGACGTCAAACCCGAGCGAGGCCACATTGCAGGCGAGTTCCTCGGCGCTTTCTGCAAACGACAGACACACACCCGGCCCGTCGAACCGGGTAGTTCCCCGGACCAGGAATACCATACCGAGGAGCGTCTTTCCGCAGCCGGCACTGCCGCAAACCAGAGTGGTACGCGCTCGTGGCAGACCGCCGAGCGTGACCTCATCAAGCCCTTGAATGCCGGCCGGGCATTTGGGAAGTGCGCCTGGAAAGGCGCCGGAATTAGTAGCCTTGAGTTTCAAGGAACGCCGCATTTCGCTCCCTTATTTGCTCGAACGTTTCATAGTTTAGCACTCTGCGAATCATTAGTAAGACAACTCAGCGTATTCGTAGGTATCCGCCAATCTCATGGCAATTAAGTAATTCTAGCGAGTTACAGTTCCGGGGCATCGCGTGTTCTGTTTGTATTACCGATGTGGGTCGTCCGTCAGAGACCACCGAAGCCGTCTTCCAAATCATGGCACGAACTTCATCACATTTCCGGCAATGAGTTTTTGCGGCTCCGGTTACCATAAAGAGGATGAGTCCCAACCAGCCAGGCCAGATGCCCAAAGTCCCCATCCAAGGCGTCAAGTATATCGTCGCAGTCGGATCCGGAAAGGGCGGAGTCGGCAAGACGACCGTTTCGGTGAATCTTTCCATTGCCCTCTCGTTACTGGGACACAAGGTAGGCCTTTTGGACGCGGACGTCTACGGGCCCAATGTGCCGCTGATGATGGGGATCAACCGGACCCCTCAAGCGCGCGGCGAGCGTATCCAGCCCCTCGAAAACTTCGGGGTAAAACTGATGTCCATGGGTTTCCTGAGCCCCGGCGACAAACCGCTGGTCTGGCGCGGACCCATGCTGCACAGTGTGATTCAGCAGTTTCTGCGCGGTGTCGATTGGGGAGAGCTGGATTACCTCGTCATCGATCTCCCGCCCGGGACCGGAGACGTGCAGCTCTCGCTGATTCAGACCGCGCCGGTGACTGGCGCGATCGTCGTCACGACCCCGTCGGACGTCTCGCTCGAAGACGCGCGCAAAGCCATCCACATGTTCAACCAGGTGAAGGTGCCGGTTCTGGGTCTGGTAGAAAACATGAGCTGGCTCAAGTGCCCCCACTGCCACGAGAAGGTTGACGTCTTCAGCATGGGTGGTGGAAGCCGGACCGCCAAGGAAATGGCTGTCAATTTCCTGGGCGAACTCCCCCTGGACCCGGTCGTCAGGATCGGCGGCGATACCGGGCGGCCGGTAGCGACGCGCGGCGAATCCGACGAGCGCGCCGCCGCATTCTTCGAATTGGCCAGACGGACAATCGACCGCGTCGCACTAGAAAGCGCCGCTCCAGCGCCCAAGATCACCATCGAAGACTAGTACCTACTAGCAAGAGTTCGCGCAACCACTCCCTAAACGGTCGTGGCTCGGAAGCTGTTGCTGAGCCGCGAGCAAGCGGTTCCGTATGCCAATTTTTGCAAATTGGTACCAGGGCATCGACCCGGGCCCTGGTAGCCTTGGACTCTTTCCTTATTCGTGTTTATTCGTGTCCATTCGTGGCCCGATGTTTAGCGGCCCAATGTTTTTCTAAAAAACATACCCGATCTCCGCCTGGAAAGTCCGCGGCGGTACCCAGTGCGTCCCGCTGAAAGTCGACAAGAAATTATAAAGCGCCGCGACGTTGGTCAGGTTCGTCACCGTGAACTTCGCGGTCATGTGCCGCTTGTCGGACTTGCCCCACAGATCGTCCGAGCCGATCGCCGCGTCGAACAGATTGCGTGGCGAGATGCGCGTGGGACTGTGATCGGCATTGTAGACCGCCGGAATCACGATCCGCGAAACCGTCAACTGGCCGGGTGCGCAAGACGTAATCGGGTGCCCGAGCGTTGCCGGCACTCCTCCGCACGCGGTGCCGATCACCTGCTGCTCGTCTGCCGTCAACGCCAGCACATCGCTCAGAGTCTGGACGTCCCCGGCCACTTCGCCACTGTCGAATCTCCAGGTGAACGCCGTCCACGGTCCGCGCTTACCGAACTGGTACCGCAAATAGGTCGTCTGCTGAAATTGCTGGTCGTGATCGATGCGAAACACGCTGGTATCAATCGGTGAGTTGAAGATCAAGCCGCCTTGTTCCGGTCCGAAGAACCGCGCCCGGGTGTGCCCCACCGTCATAAACGCGGAGAAGCCATGGGTCTCAGGAACGCTGATGCGCGCCGACACTCCGTCGATCTTCGACTTTCTCCAGGAAATCGGAAACACGATCGGCGTATTGAGCAGGGTATCGAAGTCAAAGGCGTTGTGCGTGTACTTCCAGAAGTAATCCGCGTTGATCACCAGGTGCTTGCCCGCCGCCTGCTGCAGTCCCGCCCCATATTCATTGCGATTGCCGGGCTGGAGCGGCGCCGTGGCTTGCGCACCGAAGACATTGCCCAGTCCCCCGGCGCCGGTGGAACTCGAGAGGACCAGGTTTTCGTTGTAGGGAGTCTCAAAGGTCTTGGCGTAGAAAATCCGCACTACTGTAGAAGTCGGTTTGAGCTCGTAAGAGATCCCGACCCGTGGCCGAACCGAGGAATCCGACACCAGCCCGTGGTACACATCGCCGCGAATCCCCAGATTGACCGTCAGCCCGTGGTACTTGATCTGGTCCTGGATATACCCGGAGAACTGCCTGATGGTGGCCCGTCCCAGAAAGGTGAAGAGGCTCCCGCCGCGCGTCAGATCGTAAGGCGCTAGTCCCGGCTGAAAATTTGGATTCGGCTGGAGTCCAGCCGAGGTGCACGAAGCTGTCCCGACATAAGCCTGGCCGCTCGCGGTCAGACATGGCGCATTGAACGTGGGGTCGGTAATGCCAAGCTGGTCAAACTCACGAAGCAGTTCCACGCCCGCCTGCCCGCCGATTTTGATGTTGTGAATCCCGTGAACCCAGGATAGGTCCGCCCGCACACCGGTACTGGCGAGCCGGCGGCTCTGTCCGATGGTTACCGGCTGATCGTCGAAAATATTGCGGCTCGGATAATAGCTGACCTGGTCCTGTCGGAACCATGGGCTGACAGTGAGAGCCAACGTGCTGCCAAACAGGTGGACATAACCCGGCGCAATATTCCAGGAGAGCACCCGCTGCCTCTGGTCCTGGCCCGCCAGACCCTGGTCGTAGGTATTCGGAATCTGAAACCAGTTGCGCGCGAATCCCAGATCGAGGTGCAGGGTATTGTTCTCGTCAGGCTGGTAATCCAACCGGTCGAAAAGCTGCATGGCGTTGCCGATGTCGTGGTTCGGCGCAAACTCCGGCGAGTCCAGGAACCTTCCCGTGCGCGATGAGTTCAACGCGATAAAGTTACCCACCTTTTCGGTACCCATGCCGAAGGTGGCGTTCTCGCCGTAAGTTCCAAACGATCCCGCATCCGCGCTGAAACTCCCGTACGGCCTCTGTCCCAAGCCGGACTTCGTTACCGCGTTCACTACCAGACTCGTCTTGTCGCCATATTCGGCTAGCGGCGAGCCCTCGATAATTTCCAGCGATTGCACCGCGTCTTCCGGAAGCTGCGTGGAGAACTGCTTGCTCTGTTGATCGCTGATCGGCTGATTGTCCACCATATAGGATACCTGGGCGTGATCGCCCAGCGGATGGAACATGCCATTCGAATCCGCCACGATTCCTGGGGCTGACATGGTGATCACGTCGCTCAATCCCGAAGCCGTGCTGGTCACCGGCAGTTGCGAAAACTGCTTTTCATCGATATCGGTGTGCGCCACGGGAACGCTTTCCACCAGGTTGCCTGCGTCTTCCGAAATTGTGACGGTTTGGGTTTCGGTAGCCAATTGCAGCTTGAAATTGATCGTGATCGGGACCGACGTCCTGACCTCCATATCCTTCGCGGCGACCGCAAATCCACTCGCGGACACCACGAGTTGGTAATGGCTAAGCGGGATATTGTTGAACTTGAAGCTACCAGCGGTGTCCGTCTGGACTTGGTTCTTATAATGACTCACCGGATTCTCAACCAACACCGTGGCACCCGCCACCGTTGCGCCGGATGGGTCCGTCACCGTTCCTACGATCGAGCCCGAGCTGCCCGATTGAGCTGACAATAAGTTAGTAACTACAATAGTCAGTAGCGCACAATTGCGCACCCGTCGATAAAGCATGATCCTCTCCTTGAACTTCGGCCTTCAGTTGATTCAGCGCGAAAAGGAGAGGGAAGGAGGTCCACGAGTAGACGTGCCTGGAATTCCTGCTTCAACGAGCGATGGAAGCGCTTCCGGGGTAATACGCCAGTAGGTCCTGACTAACGGCGTTCCGAGATGCAGCACCGGGACCGCAGTCAGCACCGGCGTGTGAGATGCATGACAAATCGGGCAGCAGTGCGTAGCCGGATCATCCCCGTGGCCCGGAGCGAACGCGACCATTTGCGAGACCAGAACCGCGAGCAGAAGAAGTATTGCCAGCGGTCGGGCCATAATACGACGGCCTGACATGTCTATTGCTATGTTCGCATATTCTTTGCAACTCTCGTCCGCCAGTCGAAAAACAGCGCCCGCTCATGTATAAAAATCACCCGCTCGCCAGACTTGTGTGACAGACTTTAGTCTGTCCAGTACTAAGTTGCGAAAGTTCGCGCAACCACTTCTAACGGTCGCGGCCCGGAAGTCATATGCAGAGCCGCGCGCGTGATGAAGCGGTACTGTACGCCAATTTCTGCAAGTTTGGTAGTACTGTAGTGTCCACGAAATAACTGGACAGAACGGTCGCCGGTGTAAATCTACGAAATTAGCGATCCAGGAGGACTCGTTTCCATTCCACCTTGGGCTTTTGGAAGTTGATGAGCAGCGCAACGCTTAGACTTGATGCCTTTAAATAATTAATACACCGCGCCAGATGCTCATTAGCAAAGCGGTCCACGCACTTCAACTCGACGATGACCTCTTCGCCGGCCACTAGATCGGCCGCCGAGGTACTTCCCTTTGTGAGAGATAGAGAATGAAACCTGAGCTTTGGCGCAGACACCCCGTAGAGCAAGCTCATGGATCAGAGCTCGTTCGCAGACCCAGGAAACCAGCGCCGATCGCGTTGTGGGCCACCTCGAAGGATTCTCATTCGTGTGCATCCGTGTCCATCCGTGGCCCCATTGGTATGAGTGGCGCAAGGTGGGCGAAAATCGCAGAAAAAATGTTGCTGAGGCCATGGATGGACACGGATGCACACGAATCCTATGGTCCAGTTATTTCGCGGACACTACACTGGTCTAGTAAGTGATTCACATTGGCGAGAGCCAGACGATGTTACCGTCTTCCTGTTCGCCTCTAACATAGTAATAACTCGTTCCTTTGGCGGCTTCGCTATCACCCCCAGGTGAATTGGACTGGAAATCGTGTCAAACGGAGGCTCGGACGGGAGGTACTTTCAGGTGGACCCGCCGTGTTACGACGCGGCCTACTGGATAACGGCTATGATGAACTGACGATCACCAGCGAACACGCCCTGGCCGTTGACCAGTTGCCCCAGATACACAAAGATCCCTTCGACCGGATACTGGTTGCGCAATCACGGGTGGAGGGGATTACATTACTAACGGCCGATCCGGTGGTGGCGCAGTACTCAGCATCGATTTGAAAAGGTTTAACGAATCCCCCCAAAGTCGATAGACATCTAGACGTATAGGCTCACCCTATGCTACCCTCAGGGAATATTATGCGGTTGACACACCTCCAGACTCTGGAGGCCGAAAGTATTCACATCCTCCGGGAAGTGGCCAGCGAGTTCCAGCGTCCGGTGATGCTCTATTCCATTGGCAAGGACTCCTCGGTGCTTCTTCGCCTCGCCCAGAAGGCCTTCCATCCGGGCCGGATTCCATTTCCACTGTTACATGTGGATACGTCATACAAGTTTAAGGAAATGATCGAGTTCCGCGATCGCTACACCCGTGAGCTGGGAGTCGAACTGCTGGTCTATACCAACCAGGAAGCGCTCGACGACGGGGCGCAGCCTTTTAAGCTCGGGACCCAGCGTTGCTGCGCGTTGCTCAAGACGAAGGCACTCCTCGACGGCCTCTCCAAGTGGAATTTCGACGCCGCTATCGGAGGCGCCCGCCGCGACGAGGAAAAGTCGCGCGCCAAGGAGAGAATCTTCTCCTTCCGCGACTCCCGCGGCCAATGGGATCCCAAAAATCAGCGCCCCGAGCTATGGAACCTGTTCAACAGCCGCATCGAACCCGGCGAGAGCCTGCGCATCTTCCCGCTCTCCAACTGGACCGAACTCGACATCTGGCAGTACATCCACTCCGAGAACATTCCCATCGTGCCGCTATACTTCGCCAAAGAGCGGCCCATGATGGTACGTGGCGACTCGCTGATCCCGGTCGAACAGCCGTTCATCCCGATGCTCCCCGGCGAAAAACCGCAAATGGTCAAGTGCCGGATGCGCTCGCTCGGCTGTAGTCCGTGCACCGGGGCGATTCGATCGGATGCCGACACGCTGCCCAAGATTATTGAAGAACTGATCTCCTTCCGGCGGTCGGAGAGAGAGAACCGTGTCATCGACCACGACCAGGAAGGCTCTATGGAAATGAAGAAGCGCGAGGGATACTTCTAAATGCCGGCTTCCACGCTCGAAGCTCCCACGACTTTTGCTATTGAGGATTTTCTGGCCCGAGAGGGGCGCAAAGATCTGCTGCGCTTCACCACGGCGGGCAGCGTCGATGACGGCAAGTCCACGCTCATCGGACGCCTGCTTTACGATTCCCGCAATGTCTACGAGGACCAGATCAAATCGGTCGCCAAGGCATCCGTCAACCGAACGGCCGGAGCCATTGACTTCTCGCTGCTGACCGACGGTCTTCGGGCCGAACGCGAACAAGGCATCACCATCGACGTCGCGTATCGCTACTTCGCCACCACCCGCCGCAAGTTCATCATCGCCGACACGCCAGGCCACGAGCAGTACACCCGCAACATGGCCACGGGTGCATCGACGGCCGACCTCGCGATCATCTTAATCGATGCCCGTCAAGGAGTTCTGCAACAATCCCGAAGGCACGCCTTCATCGCTTCTTTGCTGGGTATCCCGCGCCTGGTGGTTGCTGTCAATAAGATGGACCTCGTCAATTTCGACGAGGGCGTTTTCCGCGCGATCGAGACCGAGTTCACCGCGTTCCTGAAGAAACTGAACGCGCCTGAAGCTTATTTCCTGCCGATCAGCGCCTTACTGGGCGACAACGTGGTTGCGCCGAGCCGTAACACGCCATGGTTCCATGGACTCAATCTGCTGGAACATTTGGAAACCGTCGATGTGCCGGCACTGTCGAATGCCGCCCATTTCCGCTTCCCCGTGCAGCGCGTGGTCCGGCCGGACGCGAGTTTCCGCGGCTATGCCGGACAGATCGCCTCCGGGACCATCCACCCTGGCGATCCCGTGTACGTTCTTCCGGCCGGCCGCCGTACAACTGTAAAGACCATTTCCACCTTCGACGGCGACCTTCAAACCGCTTTCGCGCCGATGTCGGTCACCTTGACGCTCAACGATGAGATCGATATCAGCCGCGGCGATATCATCTCCTCGGCTAGCAGTATTCCGCATGCATCGCGCCACCTGAAAGCCACTGTTGTATGGATGCATCAGGCCCCGCTTGAAACTCATAAGCCCTATATTATCAAGCATGCGTCCCAAATGGTTAAAGCGGAAGTTAAATCCATCCAACACCGCCTCAACGTCCATACGCTGGAGCGCGAAAAGGTTGCGGAACTGGAACTCAACTCCATTGGTGTGATCGAAATCGAAGCCGCACGTCCGCTGTTCTTCGATGCTTACAGCGAGAACCGGTACACCGGCAGCATTATTGTGATCGACCCGACCAATAACCTGACGGTCGGCGCCGGAATGATTCTCCAGCCGGTCATCCGGGAGCGGGCGCGCAAAGCCCAACTCGAAGAGAAAACCGGCAAAGTGACGCCCGGCGAACGTATGGGCCGCTACGGTAATACAGGCGCAATCGTCGCGGTCGGGCCGCGCACCGGCCTCGCGGACTTGATCGAGCGCAAGCTTTTCGATCGCGGATGCCTGGTCTCCAGGGCGGAATCCGAAGACGCGGCGCAAATCCTGGAGTCCGTCGGAATGGTTGCGATCCTCGCGACCGAACCCGAAATCGCGCTCCCGGCAGACGACAAGGAAGCCACTGAACAAGTCATCCGCCTGCTCGAGCAGGATGGAGTACTGCTGGCCGGAGATCTGGCCGGCGGCGAAGGAATCTAGCATGTCCACGTTGATTGCCAATAAGACCAGCCAAGCTCAGGAACTGATTCACGACCTTCTCTCCCGCAACCAGCTTTCCTGCGTCACATCGAGCTTCCAGACCGAGTGCATGGTGCTCGTGCACCTCCTGATCCAGCAAAAGCCGGACATCCCGGTCCTGTTCCTCGACACCGGTTACCACTTCGCCGCAACATATAAATATCGCGACGAAATGGCGCAATACTATAGACTTAACCTGATAAATCTAACGCCGAAGATTACTGTGGCCGATCAGGAATCGCAGTTCGGAATCCTGAACCAGACCGATCCTTCGCGCTGCTGCGGTATCCGCAAGGTCGAGCCGCTGTTTTCGGGCCTCCAGCCGTACGACATCTGGTTCACGGCGTTGCGCCGGGAGCAATCTCCGACTCGCGCCAATCTGAAGGAAGTTGACGACTTCAAGCTGCCCACCGGGAAAATGCTGACGAAAGTCAGTCCGCTTGCCGGCTGGACCACCCAGGACGTCTGGGCCTACCTCAAGGAGCATCAGATTCCCGCGTTGCCGCTTTACGATCTCGGGTATACGAGCATCGGCTGCGAGCCGTGCACGCAGCCACCCATCGATCCCGATAATCCGCGTTCCGGCCGTTGGGGCGGTCACAACAAACTGGAGTGCGGCATCCACATCCAGGCACAGCAAGGATAAAGCCGTGGAATTCCTGATCGGTTTCATCATCGCGGCTGCCATTGGCCTGACCGGCGTCGGCGCGGGCGTCATCACCACGCCAGTACTGATCCTCTTCCTGCATGTGCCCGCCCCGCAGGCGGTGGGCACGGCGCTGATCTTCTCAACTGTCGTGAAGCTTCTCGCCGCCCCCGTTTTTGTGAGCCGCAGGCAGGTCCACTGGCGCACCCTGGCGCTGCTCGTCGCGGGAGGCTTGCCGGGCGTACTCGCCGGTTCTCTGCTACTTAGCCACTTCAACGTAAAGCACAACGAGAGCCTGCTGTACAGCATTCTGGGCATCACCATCGTGACCATGTCCCTGCTGAACGTTTACAAGATGATCCGCAACCCGCAGCGGACCGAAGTTCGCAACCACCCTCGCTGGCTGCCGCTCGTTGCGTTGCCGATTGGCGCGGAAGTCGGCTTCTCGGCTGCGGGAGCGGGAGCCTTGGGCTCCATCGTTCTTCTGGGATGGACGTCGCTGACGGCCGCACAGGTGGTTGGCACGGATATGTTCTTCGGCCTCGTGTTGTCGACTGTGGGCGGAGGCATTCAGTTGCATGCCGGCAATTTCGCCGCGGACCTGCTGTGGAAACTCATTGTCGCCGGGATCCCGGGAGCGGTAATCGGAGCCAATATGGCGACCCGCCTGCCCTCACGCCCTCTACGCTACGCCCTTTCCGCCTGGATAATAGGTCTGGGAGCGCAGTTATGCTATCGCGGATTAGCCTCGTAACACGGGCGTCAGCCTGTGCCTTGTTCCTTCTGTTGCAGACGATGCCCAGCGGCCGTGGAGATGCCATGGCTGCGGCGACGACTACGCGGTATGAAGAGGTAAAGGATTGGCCGAGTCTTCCTCCGAACGTCCGGCTGGGCGAAACCGCCGGTGTCGCCGTCGACGTAAGTGGCCATGTATTTATTTTTCATAGACCCGGCCGAGGGTTCGACGTCACGGCAAAAACCAAGCTCACCGAACCGACAGTGCTCGAAATCGACTCCAATACAGGCAGGCTCATTTCGTCGTGGGGCGCGAACATGTTTATGGTGCCGCACGGCATTTCCATCGACGGGCAGAACAACGTTTTCCTGACAGACGTCTCATTGCAGCAGGTTTTCAAGTTCACCCACGATGGCAAGATGATCTTCGCGCTCGGGGAACCACGCGTTGGAGCCTGGGATGCGAAGCATTTCAACGAGCCTACGGACATTGCGATTCGTCCGGACGAGACTTTTTACGTCTCGGACGGCTATGTGAACAGCCGCGTCGCGCTGTTCGACCGCAACGGAAAATGGTTGCAGGAATGGGGTAAGAAGGGATCGGGCGAGGGTGAGTTCAGTAATCCGCATGGGCTCCTGCTCGTGCCCGGCAGTACCGACGTCCTCGTGGCCGACCGCGAAAACTCACGCCTTCAACTGTTCGACCGGACCGGCAAGTTCAAGCGGCAGTGGACCGGAGCAAAGGACGCTCAAACGACCGGACGGATATTTTGTGTCGACGCCGATTCCGACGGTTTCCTTTACCTCGGAATTCGCCGCGCCGATTACGATACCGCGCACACCGGGGTGGTCAAGCTCGACCGCGACTGGAATATTGTCGCATCCATCGGCTTCGGGAAACCCGGCGATCCGGTGTTTAACGCCGTTCACGATATCGCGGTCGGCCGCGATGGGTCGATTTACGTGGCCGAAACACGAACCAAGCGGGTCGTCAAGCTCCGTCCGGTGAAGTCGTCATGAAAGGGCCACGCTAATCGCGCCGTGAGCCGCCGGCTCCTCTATAGCTCCCCAGAATAGCCTTCGCAACCGTTTCACCTTTTGGTTACAGGAATCCGCCCTTTGCTTCGAAATCTGCGAGGCTGTAGACGTAAGTCTTTTCGGCTCAACAACCGCAGCTTGGCTGCGCACCTGCCCTAAGCGAGGAGTCCCCGGAACGCAGCAAGTTCCAAATCAACAGAAGGAGAAACGGCAATGAAAAACAACGCTATCAGAATGTTTCTGGCACTTGGCGCGGCTTGCGTATTTGGGAGCGCTCTCGATGCCCAATCTATCGACCTTTCCGCTAAAGTCCCATTTGCATTTCAGGTGAACGGAAAAGCCTTCCCGTCCGGGAGGTATGTCGTGCGTGAGTATGGCTTTTTAAGCGTACCCTCCATGCAGAACTCGAAGACCGGAGAATCCGTTTTCGTCGCCGGCGCCGACCATTCGCTAGCCCACGCAGGACCTGCCAGGCTGACGTTCCATTGCTACGCCGGCAAGACTTGTTTCCTCGCCCAAATCCGTCCGGTGAGCGGCGCCGGAAGCAACGTGGCCATGACCAAGGCCGAAAAGGAAATTGTCAACGGCACTCAGCCACGCGAAATGGCGACGATCTCTATCGACCTCCGGCACGCGGACTGAACTCGAGCCCAAGTTAGACATCCGGCCCGGAGACTGCGAATCCGGGCCGGATGCATTTGCGTCTCTGGCCGCGGGGCGAGCGGTCGGCCCCACTCCCAATTAAAGGGTCTTCAGAAAGGCAATCAGATCCTGCCGTTCAGATGGCGAGAGAGCGAGACCGAAAGGATGTCCTGGTATCGATCGGGTCTTACCGTCAAAGCCCTTGAACCCGGTCGGCACGTATTGAGGACTTAACCTCGCCGGATCGAACCAGTCCTGAAGAGTCGCGGCAGATCCGTTGTGCCCGAGAATCCTCCGATACCAGAGGCCCTTTAAAGACGGCACCTTGTAATAGCCCGTGCCTTTCCTGGTTTCCAGCGCGTACCTTGGGTCCGTGCCGACCCGGTCTGGGAGGACGTCGCGCTCGATTGCTCCGGCTTCCGGTGCAGGGGACCCCTCCACAGCAACAAGTTTGTTGTTCGTGTAAAGCGGAGGCGTGTGGCAACGTCCGCACCGCTCCCTTTCGAATAACGACCTTCCACGCGCCGCCTCCGCGTCAAAACGATTGGGATTTGGCGGCGGACGAAGGGAATATAGATAAAGTGCCAGCGCATAGAGCTGCTCATCGCTGTACCGTGCGGCAGGTGGGACATGGCGCCCGGCGAGCGGACCGTAACGATCCATTACGAACATGTCCTGAGAGAGCGAACTGTAGCGCATCAGATCGCCAATATCGCGGTGCCGGATGAGACCGGTGTGGTCGAGGTACCGCCGGTCCTGCACGCCGATGAGGTCTGGAATCTGCGGAGGAAGAAACATGCTGGTGTTGGCCCTGGCTGTGACACCGGCGGGAATTGCGTCGCCTGCAGCGATCAAATCCTCCAGCGTCATAGTCCGCGCGAGGCGATTGAGATCGCCGGACACCCAGGGAACTTCGAACTGGCTGGCAAAATCACGGACATGCGCTACCACTTTCTCCGGACCGATCGCCGCTGCCATAGACCGAAGAAGCAAAGCGCCCTCGCGGTCGTTCGGATTATTCCCCTGCGCGCCGGGCACTACCGTTCCGTCCTCCAATACTTGTGTGTGACAGTTATTGCACCCCATCGATCCGAGCTCGACGGTCCCTTTGTGCCGGATTACCCACCGCGCAAATGGAACGGAGCCATCCCGTGCAACGGGCATACCCATCTTCTTGTAGAACTCCGGATCGCGCAGATTACGGGCGCTAAAGAAGACCGGATTGAACGAGGTCGGAGCATTGAAAACCAGTTCTCCCGCTGCGATCCACTGCTCAGGCGTCTTCAGCTTCGAAGGATCGAAGGCAACTTCGGGCTCCCGGTTTTTGAGCCACTCCATATATCCCTCGGGTTCCCGGCCAGGTGCATAGACCGGATAGCTCTTATAAATGACGCGTTCCGGGATCTGGTAATAGGCGTCTTCGCTGATATGAACCGGGGAGTACTTCGCGTTCGAGAGAGGCAGAGTCAAAGAATCGATCGCAGATTGCGTCCACGTGCGAGGCACCTGCGCCTGTCCGGCAGCGGCGAACACGATCGCGCCTAGAAGCGTCACGGCGGCTCGACAGGTCAGATCCATCCCGGTAGTGTACATCACGGCTACGGGTCGACGCGCCATGATTTCTTGGTGGAGTAGGCCCTTGGCCGGCCCTTGGCCTGCGTCGACTTCTACCACAGGCATTTATCTTAAAAGCGTTCACTCCTGCCGGAGCGCAGTCATCGGGTCGACGCGGCTGGCCCGGCGCGCGGGCAAAAAACTGGCGAACAGTGCGGCGAGCACGACCACGGCGATCGTAATCGCGAAGGTCAGCAGCCCGGTGGACCGCACTCCGGTCACCAGGCGTTCCAGCAGACGTCCCGCTGCCCAGGCGGCGGCTATGCCAATCCCGAGACCCGCGAGGATCATTCCAAAACTGTGGCGGAGGACCAACTGCATACAATCCCGCGGACTCGCCCCAAGCGCCATCCGGACGCCGAGTTCCGACACGCGCTGGCCGGTCAAATAGGCCAGCACGCCGTAGATGCCAATGCACGCCAGCAGCAAAGCCAGTCCGGCGAACACCGCGAACAACAGCAGGAGGAAGCGTTGCTGCGCAAGGGTGCTGCTCGCGAGCTGCTCCATGGTACGGACCTCGTAGAGAACCTGGTCGCCGGATGCTCCCCGCAGCTCCCGCCGCAGTGCCTCAACAACATTCAGCGGTGTCATGCCCGTCCGCACGCTAATCGACATGAGTTCCGACCAGCGACGCAACAAGGGGTCCGGCACCTGGGCAAGCGGGTAGTAGAGTTGATCGCGCACCTGGGCCTGATCGTCACCGGCGAGCCCCCAATAACGGACGTGGCCAATCACACCCACGACCCGAAACGGGCCAGGCCCCATCTCGGGGATCCACAGACGTTGTCCGATCGCCGGCCGCGGTCCAAAGGCGTGTTGCGCCATGACCTCATCAACGACGACGACGGACTCGGCGCCAATGCGGTCCTGGTCATTGAAGAACCGGCCCTGCCGGAGGGCGATGCCCATGACCTTCAGATAATCCGGCGTCACACTGGTGGCCAGCGTAATAGGCATCTGATCCCGCGCCGGCAATCGAGAAAATTCGGGTAGGCAAAGGCCCAGATATCCCCAAGCTGGTTGGCTTTTTCCGTCTTTTCGTGTAGGGCGACCAGCCGGTCTGGTTCGGGAAAAGCAAGCGGCTTAAGCAGCACACCGTTGATAACGGTGAACATGACAGTGGTCGCTCCAACGCCTAGGGCGAGCGTCAGAAGAGCGATGGCCGTGAAGCCAGGCCGCTGGCGCACGGAGCGGAGTGCATAGCGGAGGTCCTGCCAGAAACCCTCCAGCCAGCGCGTGCCGCGGGCATCGCGACACTCATCCTTCGCCTGCTCCAATCCGCCGATGGCAAGCCGGGCGAGCCGCTGCGATTCCTGTAAGTCATAGCCTTGCGCGATCAGTTCGGCCGTGTGCTGGTCCAGATGGAAGCGCAGTTCCTTGTCGAGTCGCTCGTCCATCTGGCGCCGTCGCACCAGGCGATGCCACCAGGTCATTCGGCGCCCCCCTCGGACATCTTGAGGATGAGACCGACCGCCTGCGTCAAGCGCTGCCAGCTGGCGGCTTCGGTTTCGAGCTGGGCCCGCCCCTTGCGCGTCAGGCGATAGAACTTAGCCTCGCGCCCGGTTTCAGTGTCCTTCCAGTCAGCGGCCAGCAGACCGCGGTATTCCAGTCGGTGCAGCGCGGGGTAAAGCGAGCCCTGCGGAACCTGCACGACATCACGCGACGCCTGTTGGAGTCGCTGGGCGATCGCGTACCCGTGCACCGGGCCCAGCGCGACAACCTTCAGGATCAACAGGTCCAGTGTGCCTTGGGGAAGATCGGATTTCATACCTCGTACTTCTACATATCACACCACGTGTAGAAGCGCAAGGTATGACCGGCAGCTGCTGCGCAAGTCGCGGGCTTCGGGACGGTTTTACAGAAACACTTTGGGTTCGACCGACATTCCAGGCCGCAAGCGCTTTTCCGGATCCTCATCCGCCTTGAACCGTATACGCACCGGCAAGCGCTGCACCACCTTGACGAAATTGCCGGTCGCGTTCTCCGGCGGCAGAAGGCTGAACGTCGCGCCGGTCGCGGCCGGCATGCTCTCCACCGTGCCGTCATAGTCCTTGTCGAAAGCATCTACGTGGATGATCACCCTTTGCCCGGGATGCATATGGCGAATCTGGTTCTCCTTGAAATTGGCCGTCACCCAGATATCGTCGAGCGGAACGATGACCAGCAGTTGCTGGCTGGGCTGCACGCGCATACCGACCTCCAGCATTTTGCGCCCAATCACACCGCTTATCGGAGCGATGATTTTGGTGTAATGCAGATTGAGTTTGGCCTGGTCCACTTGCGCTTTGGCGGCTAACGCCGTCGCCTGCGCAGATTGTACCGCTGCCCGCCGGATTTCCATTTCCTGCGGCGCGTTGGTCTGCACCTGCTGCAGTTTCACCTGTACCGACCGCAGTGCGGCACGCCGCTGGTCGACGACATGGGCCGCCGACTCCGCCATCGCCTGGAGCGACTGTACCAGCGCATTGGACGCCTCGACCGCAGCCAGTTTGTCATCGTAGTCCTGCTGCGATACCTCTTCTTTCGCCACGAGTATCTTGTAGCGAGCCAGGTCCGACTTGTCTCTGGCGTTATTGGCCTGGGCTTCCCGGAGGCGCGCCAGATCGGCGTCGTGATCTCGTTCGGCCGATGAGATTCCTGCCTCCGCGTTGCTGATGTCGGCTTCCGTCGAGGTAATGGACGACTGGTTGGTGGTCGCCGTGATCGGAACATTGGGAGTCAGCGACTTAATCTGAGCCTGAGCCTGCGCCACATCCGCGGCCGCGCGCTCGTAGGAAACCTGATAATCCGCCGGATCGATCTCAGCGAGGACATCGCCTTCCTTGACGAACTGGTTCTCCACCACATTGACCTTGGTAATGGTGCCGGCAATGCGCGGGCTGATATAGTTCGTGTGGCCGTCAATGAAGGCGTCGTCGGTGGATTCAAAGGTCTGCGAATATTGCCAGAACATGTATCCGCCGACGAGCAACGCGGCGACCACGATTAGCCCGACAATCGATTTAATCGGGTGTTCGCGGAAAAATCCCCGTTCCGGTGGCTCGTCGATATGCTTGTGATCCGTCGCCTGGCTTCCTGGCAGCTTGGCTTGGGTTCCAGCGGGCGGCGCGGGAGATTGAGTTTCGGCCATAATCAGTTTCCTTTCACATACCTCATGAGAATCTGTTCAGCCACGCCTTCAGCGCGCACCAGCGTCGCTCTGGAGACGCTATAGGAGAACAGGCTCGCAATTAAAGATTCTTCGGCGTTGGCCACAGCCTCCTGGGCCTGTACCACCTCGAGATTGTTTGTCACACCGGCGCGGAACCGGTCCTGCGATTGCGTCAGTTGCTGCCGCGCCAGACCAACCTGGCTCCGTGCAACTTCCACTTCCTTAAACGAGTTGGACAGGTCGATCGCCACCGTGCGAAGTTCATTCTCAATCTCACCCCGCAGGTTTTCGAGATCGGCGCGGCGCCTCTTCACGATTGCGTCGGCAGCCAGTTCATCGGCAGCAACCTTGCCGCCCTGAAAAATCGGGATATTCACTTCACCCGCGACCGAGTAGGTTCCATGACTATCGTCGGGCCGCACTCCGATCACACCGTAGTTGGCATTCACGTCGGCGGTCGGATATTTCTCCGCGTGGGCCGCCGATTTATCGAGCTCGGCTGCCCGCAAACTCGCCTGCGCCGCCAGATAATCCCGCCGGTTGGCATAGGCGGTCTGGAGCATCTCGTCCAGCGGGGTCACCGGCACCAGCTTCGAAAGATCCGGTTCGGACAGCGCGATCTTCTGTGCCTGGGGCAGTCCGATCGCGCGCGCGAGAGCCAGGAGTTGCTTGCTGGACTCTCCCTCGTAATAGATTTCGCGTTGCTGCAGTGACTGCAATTGCACCTGGGCGCGGAGAACATCGATCGCCGGAGAGGTACCGGCTTCCTTGCGGTCCTGTGCGTTCTTTAAGAGCGCCTCCCCGGTGACCACCTGGGCCTTCGCGGATTCGATGCGGGACACTCCCGCGATCGCCTGTAAGTAAAGCCCCGCGATCACCAGGATCACCTGGTCCCGGATGTCGCCGGAGGTGAGATTCGCGGCCTTCACGTCTTCGTCTCGCGCGTGCAGTTTACGCCGGGAATTGAGGTCCAAAACATTCTGGGTCAGATAAGCACGCGCGTCGTAAACGCTAAAGGGCCCGATCACACTGGGTATACCCGTGAAGCCCGGGAAATTCGAGAATCCAAACGCCGCGAGGGACACCTGTTGGCTGGTGACGTCGAGCTTGGACGTGACGTTGGGCAGCAAATCTCGCAGCGCCTTCATTCTTTCGGCGCGCGCCGCGCGAATATCCTCGCCGGCGCCCACCACGCCGATGTTGTACTTCAAACCCCGCTGGATGGCGTCCAGCAGGGTCAGGGAAAGCGTGTCCGGCGTGACATTGCCGGTCTGGACGCTTCCCGATAGATTCGGTGGAATCGGTAGGGATCCGGTCTCAATTTGGACCTGAGCATGAACCATCGGTGCCGCGCATACTGCCAAGACAAACAGATTCTTCAACATTAGTGAGCCATCTCCGCGGCCGCGCCTCGCTGCGGGCGTTTCATAATCAGCAATAAAGGAACCAGAGCCAGAAACATCAGCGCCAAGATCCGGAAGACATCGACGAACGAGAGCATCGCCGCCTGTGACTGGACCATGCCAAAGACGGCGGCGAGCGCCCTTTGCTGTCCCATCTGCGCCCCCAGTGTGTTGAGGGTCTGGGTGGCCTGCGGGCTGAAAGGTGTAATGTGCGATCCCAGGTAGTGGATGTGCTTCTGGGTATAGCGCGATTGCAACGTCTGCACCATCGCGATCCCGATACTGCCTCCCATATTGCGAGTCAGATTAAAAATGCTGGTGGCATTGCCCATCTTCTCGCGCGAAATCGGAGCCATGGTAATGGTGGTGAGCGGCACAAACAGCAGGGCGAGGCTGATCCCCTGGATAAACTGCGGCCAGAACAAATTCCAGTAGCCCGTGTTCAGGCTGAGCGTCGAAAACTGCCATAAGGTAGCCGCTCCGACAATCAGGCCGGTGGCCAGGAAGCGGCGTGGATCGGTCTTGGGCATCAGTGCGCCGATCAGCGGCATGCCGATCATCGACCCCATGCCGCGCGGGGCTAGCGCGATACCCGCCGCGAGGGCCGGATATCCCAGGAGCGTCTGAATCCATATCGGCAGCAACACCAGGCTCCCGTAGAGTACGAAGCCGACCACCGTCATCAGCACTACACCGGCGGCAAAGGTCCGTTGTTTGAAGACGCGCAAATCGACGACGGGATGGTCGGCCGTGAATTCGCGTATCAGGAAGATCACGAAAAAAACGATGGTGATGACGATCAGCGCCACGATGAAGTGCGAACCGAACCAATCGTCTTGCTCGCCTTTATCGAGCGCAATCTGCAGCGCGCCGATCCAGATCGCCAGAAACCCGATACCCCAATAGTCTATTTTCGTTTTTGCGCGCTTCAGATACGACGGGTCAAAAACGTAGAGCTGAGCCATGACGAGGGACGCGATGCCCACCGGGATATTGATATAGAAAACCCATCGCCAACTGTAACTGTCGGTAAGCCAGCCGCCGAGCACGGGTCCCAGAACCGGGGCAACGACAATGCCCAGGCCCCAGAAGCCCATGGCCTTGCCGCGCTGGTCCGGGGGGAAGGCTTCGAGCAGAATGGCCTGCGAGAGCGGTTGTAAGCATCCGCCCGCCGCACCCTGGATGATGCGGCAGATCACGAGGAACCCGAGCGTCGGGGCAAAGCCGCACAAAAATGATGCCGCGGTAAAGCCGCAGATCGACATCATGAGGAGCCGCTTACGTCCAAAGTAAGACGCCAGCCATCCTGTGATCGGAAGAATAATGGCGTTCGCTACCAGATAAGAAGTCAACGCCCAGGTAGCTTCGTCAATAGTAGCGGAAAGGTCGCCCGCGATGTGCTCGAGAGAAACGTTGACCACGGTAGTATCGAGCACCTCCATAAAGGTGCTGAACATGACCGCGATCGCGACGATCCAGGGATTGACGTGACGATGTTCAGGCATCCCCGATGCCCCTCCAGATCAGGTCGATCAGCGTCTCGGCGTCCACGGAACCCGTCTGCTGTCCTAAGCCGAGAACCCGTCGTGCGATGGAGGCGCGGGTCATATCGTAGATGGCGAAAGCTGCGGGTTGAGGCGGCACGTCGCGCAGTTCGCCGGCGCGGATTCCTGCCGCTATGATTTCGGCGAGCATCTGAGCCTGATGCAGATAAAACTCCCGCAAGTCTTTCTGCATCGGATGGGCCGAGATAAAGATCGCGGAAATATCGGAATTGTAAATGCGAAAAAAATCACGATGCCGGTCACAGAAATCGAAACGCGTCGTGATGAAAGCGCGAATCTTGCCTGCGGCGGTGGCTTCAGCCTCGATCGCACGCCCGGTCTCCTCGCGCAGCGAATTGAGGTCCTGCTTCAGAACCCCAAGATAAATCTGGCGCTTGGACTTGAAATAGAGATACAGTGTGCCTTTGGCGATCGAGCAGGCTTCGGCCACGTCGTCCATGGTGGCGCCATCGTAGCCATGGCGCGCAAATACCTTGCGCGCGGCTTTCAATATGCCGGACCGGCGAAACTCGGAAACGATTTCTTTCTTGGTAGGGTGGGCCGCAGTCATCTCACTGACTCAAGAGTCATTATTTCATACTCATGAGTCGGACGATGGTGGAGTTTGTTCATTTCTTGTGGAGTAGGCCCTTGGTCTGCCGTAGGGCAGACCATCGTTCTTTGTGGTCTGCCCGGCTGCGAAGCAGCCGCTACCGCGTCCCGCCTTTACCGGGTGATCCAGACAGGAGAACTCCAGGCCAGTTGTCCATCTTCCTGGAGCACGCGCGCGTAATACCAGCTTTCGCCGGGACCAAAATCGCGATCGGTGAACTCCAGCGACACCTGTCTGGTTCCTGGCCGAGTCATATAGATGAACGTGCGGTTCTTAATGAGATCGACCTGCTTGATGGCGCCCGTGCCCACCACGCGTATGACAAACTTCGGCGCGGACGAGGCGGTAAACGCATCCCCCATGATGTGCTCCTGGCCGCCCCCGTTGGCCCGGAAATCCAGCACGATGTTGTCGGTCGCTCCATAGGCGTGGCGTTTGCGGATGGCATCGAGCAGGCCGGCGCGGGTAAAATTCTCGGCGACGAGACAGGCGTACGAGATGTGTGTCGACCAGTGATCCGAACTCGCCTGCACGCCGAGCTTATAGCCCTTGGCCAGGGCGTTCCACCAGAAGCCCGCAGGCTCCCACCCGCTCTTCTGCGCGGCCTTGTTCAGTTCAGTCGCGGCGCGGGGCGCGCCTTCGTATTCGTAACTATTGCGATAGCCCTGATAAATCTCGACCAGCGGCTCCACTTCGGGATCGTTATCGCGCCAGTCGGTGCCCTGATCCGTGCCGGTTGAATGCGGCATCGAGATCCCATGGTTCTTCTTGAGATAGGCGTACAACGCCGCTGCACCGGTCTTGCCTGTGGCCTCGTCCTCCGGGATGGGAAGGGTCCGGACGCCGCGCTCCGCGAAGATTACATTGCGATGTCCGTTGGGATACAGGACGCTCCTTTCGTAGGAGTAGAGGGGAGTAAATGCGCCGGCAACCGAGAACAGGTCTACCAGTTTCTGGGTCTGCCACCACGTGAACTCCTGATCATAGCCTGCCTGGTGGTCGGTAACGGCCAAATAGTCGAAGGCCGCGGAATCGATGGCATAACGGTAGGCCTCCAGGAGTGAGCCATCGTACTTGAAATCCTGCGAAACGTCGGTGTGCCGGTGCATGTCGCCGCGATAGATGCGGTACTCGCGTCCGGCCGACGAAATTTTATATTGCCGGATCGCGCGGACATCGCCCGTCTCGTGGTTGTGCGACGGAATCGCTTCAATGGCCGGCTCCGCGAACGGTTTGAACGACGTCCCGTTGATTGTGGCCGGTCGCGAACTATCGTCGATACGGGCGCAGTAAACGTCGGCGTTGGCGGGAACCGCGGTACTAAAGGGCCGGCCGTCGGTCATCCACGCGGCCCAGATCGGGCCGCCGGCCACTTTGCTCAGGCTGGGATTTTTCTCAATTGAGCCGGTACTCGATTCGAATGGGATCGGTTCGCTCCATTGAGCGCCGTCGAATCGCGTAAGGTAGTTCTCCCAAACGATGGGGCTGCCGATGGTGCGCGAGTTGCGCCGCGTCCAATGGCGGAAGAGCATGGTGAGTTCCCGGCGTACGTCGAAGATGATCTGCGGATGTTCGGCGTTCTGCCGGAACGCTTCCGGAAAGGCTTCGCTCGGCTGGTGTTGCAGCTCCATCCAACGTCCGCCGTCATTCACGGCGACGCGTATGGAACGCTGCTGGTGAATCGGTGTCGCGAGCGGAGTTGGGATGAGAAAGCCCTGATCCTTTGCCCAATTCACGCCCGATTCGTCCCACGCGAGCCACGGACGGTTTTGCGAATCGACAGTCACCGCGACGTGCGCGTGAAATCGTTGATTCGTGGTGATGTGTTCGACAGGTTGCAACGCGGCGTTTCGGAAAACACGGTAACTGATATCGTAATTGCCCTTGTCGTAGGTATCCCAGGCGATGTAGACGGAGCCGTCCGGAGCTGAAGCGATGGCAGGCTCCCAATCATTGGCGGCGGATTCGCTCACGCGCAGTTCCGGCTTCCAGTTTGCCGAAAACGCGCGGAGATAAATATCGCTTTGTCCATTGCGGAAACTCTGATAGACCACGTAGACACTGCCGTCGGGGCCGACCGCGGCACGAAGAAAGTTGCTGGTGCCTGTCTGCGTGAGCCGTTCCGCGGTTTGCCATTGGCCGGCCTTACGTGCGCGGGTCCAGATGTTCCAGACATCACTGTCGCGCTGGCTCCAGAAGATCCGCAGATCGGAACGGGACGTAGCCACCAGCGCGCAACGGAAGATGTCAGCCGGCTTCGGCGTGATCTCCTCCGGCTGGCTCCATACGCCATTTGAACGCGTCCTCAGCAGGATGCGGTCGGCGCGATCCCGATAGGCTACCCACCCTACTGCGACGTCGCCGTTCGGCAACGCGGCAGCCGACGGCTCGTCGTCTTCGAACTCAGGCGTGGTCAGCTTTTCCGGCGTCGGAACTCGAGCGACCGTCGCCCTGGCGCCGAGGAATGCGCTCGGTTGTTCACCGATCTCGGATAGCGAAAAAGAAAAGTTACCCTGTGCGGTCTCGATCGAAATGCGGCTGCCCGGCTGCGCCTCGATGGTGAGGTACACGCCGATCGCGTGGTAGAGCACTGCGGGCGTTTCGCCGCCTCGCATTTCCGTGTAGTGAGCGTCGGCGTAGGGTGCCACTGCATCGGTCAGGACAACCGCCGTCCAGGAGCCTGAAGGAGTTACGGAATCGCGGGCGGAGAAGTGCCACGGCTCCACATTTGCGAGGTGACCGTTTTCTATCTTGGCCGAACCATCCCAGCGGTCCGGTCTGGTTGCCAGTTCACCCAATCGAACCAGAAAAGTGACGCGCGGCGTGGAGTCGGCTGCCGGCAGCATCAGTGCCGCGAGCGCGAGCAGCAACGCTGGAAAGAGTGCCAGCCGGATTCTCATAACCGGCTATCTTATCGCGCCGAGGTTATGGTCCGCCCTACGGCAGGAATGCTACGTACACCTGCGGAGTCCCGGTCCGGTCGCTGGTGAAGACAATCTTCGTTTCGTCGCGCGACCATGACGGATGCGGATGCGTGCATTGCGGGCCGTACACCGTGTCGTTGTCCGCTTCCATCCAACTCAGTGCGCTTCCCTGCCCCGCTCGCGCCGCCTCGAAATCTTCTTTCAACGCGTACCGGCTGGTCCGCCACTGCGATCCCTGGTTCGACGATTCAGACCGGCAGACGAGCCGGTGCGAACCGTCAGCCACCGAGATCACCTGGATGCCTTCGTCCGGATGGTTGGTATCGCACAGGACCCGGCCCCCGGCGCGGTCGGGCGCAATGTGCCAGGCGTTGTACCTGGCGATGGTGGATATGTGGCGAGTCGTCCAATTCATCCGGCACAGCAGCTTAGGCCAGACCGTGAATACCAGATCGCCGGTCGAGCCAAGGAACGTTTCGTGCACCACGAACTCGTCATTGTCGTGTTGGTAGAGGCATTCCATTCCGGTCCCGTCGCGGCGCACACGGTGTATGCGCGGCGCCGGATCACCGGCGAACTCGATCCATTCGGAATCGAGCGGATGAAACTGAGGATGAATTACCGTGCGCGGAAATGAGATGGTGCGAATTTCGGTCGCATCCCACGCCGCGACCAGAAGACCACGCTCGTCGCCGCGCCGGAACGCGGCCGTAAGCCAACGCCCATCGGGGCTGATCGAGGACTCGCCGAGCGACGCGCCTGCGCAGTGGGCAATGGTTCGCTCCACGAGAGTGCGACGGTTCACCGCGCACAAACTGTCCCGGCGCGTGAATACGATCTCCTGGTTGTCGGGATGCTGCGCCGCCGAAAATGGATGGATGCCCGGGCCTTGGGTGAGTTGCCGGCGCTCGCGCGAATCGAGCGAGATCTCGAAAATCTGCGGCGTGCCCGTCTCATACGAAATGAACATCAGGTCACGATCCCCGGGGAGGAACGACTGCTGGAGAAAATAGGTCGCGTTGCTGGGCCGGCTACCGCTCGTGATCTGAACCGGGTCCGTCATGATCGACCCAAATAGAGGTCCCGGCCTTTCACCAGCGACTCCATCTTACGATCCGCCACCGAACGCTTGAGCATCCAGAATCCGCAGTCGGGATGCACCCATGCCAGGCGTCCCGGACCCAGCTTCTTCACGATCCGGTCGATGGATTGCGCCACTTCTTCGGCCGTTTCGACGTGATTGATTTTGACGTCGATCACTCCTAAGCCGAGCTTGAGTTCGCCGTGGACTGCGGCCAATTCGTCTAAATCTTCTGGCGGACGATGTGCCAGTTCCAGGATCACGTGGTCCGCATGCAATTCGTTGAGGAAGCCCACCAGCGCGCCCCAGTGGCCTTTCTGGATGGTCTGCCCGCCGTAGTTGCCGAAACACAGGTGCACGGCTTTGCGTCCCTCCGCGCGGTCGAGCAGACGATTGATAGCGCACGCGGCCAGCGGCGCATCTTCGGGATTACCGGGAATGTTGGCTTCGTCAACCTGTATACAATCGCAGGGCAGTCCCGGAAGCTGGGCCGCGAGCACGTCGGCAATTGCCAGCGTCATGGCTTCAAAATCGTGATAGTGACAATCGTCCAGGGTGCGCGCCAGCATGTAGGGACTGGTGACGGTGAACTTGAAGGGTCCATTAGAGACGGCGGCCGCTAGTTGGCAATCGGCCAGCAGATTCAACGAGCCCTCGCTGATCGGCCCTTCCACGACGCCCGCGGGTTTGCGGCGAAACCGCATGGTATCTTTTTTAGCGAAGTTGTCGAGATCGCTGCGGCCGACCTCAGAGCGAATCCCCTTCATCGGACGGATGAAGTATTCAATCATGCCATTGGTATCGGGATGATTGATGTCGAAGCGGTACAGTTCGCCGTCCGTAGGGAGATCGATCCCGGCCTGCCGCTGCAGACCGAAGACGACGCGAGTCGCGTCCGTGCGCGCCTGCTCGCTCGGCAAGGCTGCCAGCCAGTCAGGAACAGGATAGGAACCAACGGTAGTGGTGAGAATCTCAGGGTCGCGAGGCATCGTTCAAATTGTACTGTGAGGAGCGTCAAGCCTTCGCTAGCGTGGCTGGGAAGTTCTTGCTGAGCCGCGCGCGTAAGCAAGCGGTTCCGTACGCCAATTTTTGCAAGTTGGTACTAGACTGTGGTCATGACAGCTCATTTGCGGGCACGCGAACGAGAGCAGACGGAGCGTTCCAGTTCGCCGGTGCGGACCACAGCACTCGCCGCAGCGTTGGAAGGACTTCCAAAACTCCAGGGGACCCGGCGAGAGTACCGGCCGTATGCGTCGGTTCGTGTGGCAGAGCCGACGACCGAAGTCGAGAAGACCTCCGGGAGCGGCCCGACTGAACCTCGCATACGCTGCCCCAAATGTAAATGGACGCCGCGCGCGGAGGATCGCTGGGCTTGCAAGTGCGGGCATCTCTGGAACACGTTCGATACCGGTGGCGTCTGCCCGGTGTGCATTTTCCAGTGGAAAAGTACCATGTGCCCCAAGTGCGGACAATGGTCTCCGCATTCAGACTGGTATCTGCAGCAGTGATATAGTCATGGAAAACTGAGGCAAGGGACCCATTGAACATGACCAGATTTGTGAAAAGCCACGTGCTTTGGATGGCGTTTGCGGCGATCGCGGCCTATGCACAAACGGCGCTGCCTCCACTTCCCTCCCCTTTGGCAGTGCCTAAGCCCGGGCCGGCGACAGATGCCCCCTATGCGCCGCAGCCGATCCTGCAAGGAGGCGTCGTGGTCCCGCTTTTTCCGCCCGGTTCGCCTTTTCTCAAAGCGGAACGTATTCGGGAGCCCGAGCAGTACAGCATGAGCCAAACCGTGCCGGGGCGGATCAACAGCATTGTCAATATTCATAACCCCTCCATCGAAGTCCATACAGTGGATCGCGGTCTGAACACCGGCGCCGCAGTGATCCTGGCGGCGGGCGGCGGGCACAACACGCTGAACGTCGGCAGCGAGTCAGCCGATTTTGTTCCGTTCTTCTATAACTACGGCGTCAATACCGTGATCTTGCGGAACCGGCTTCGCCGCGACGGCTACAACCCGCAGACCGACGAGGTGTACGATGCGCTCCAGGCCATTCGGATGGTGCGGGCTCACGCGAAGGATTGGAATATCGACCCGAACAAGATCGGCATCATGGGCTTCTCTGCGGGCGCGGAATTAGCCGCTGCGGCTGCGGTCTTATTCGACGACTTCGACAAAAAGAACAACGAGGTTGGAGACCCTCTGGCAGGAATCACCTCCCGGCCCGACTTCGTGGGCCTCATCTATCCAGGTCCTTCGCCTTTCGCACGCAATCGCACTCCGCCAGCGATTCCGCGCAATGTGCCTCCTGCCTTCGTCGTCTGCGGCGGCTCGGGTGACCGGGTTCATGCAGTATGGGCGATCGAATACTTTAGCGCGATGCTGGCGCAAAGCGTACCGAACATCGAGATGCACATTTACGGCAATGGGCGTCACCCCGGCGAAGTCTTGAGCGATGGCAGCCACATGACGGGTGGTCTGACGGATCGCAACGACACTCCGTATGGCACTTGGCAATATCGCTTTGTCGAATGGTTCCGCGACCTCGGCTTCCTTGAAAAGCCGGGTGTCGAGACGAAAGCCGCCAAGGATGTCGCGGCGTATGTCAGTCAACCTGCCCGGGGCAGGTAAGCAGTTGCTAAACTCGTAGCAGATATGGATTTCGAACACTCCTTCGAACGCTTCCGGGAGTTCATGTTCGAATCCGCCGCCCGACAGGATGCGGCTGCCGTCCGGCACGACGTTGAGATAGCCGCAATCCGCGAATCCCTGACCTCCATTACCAACACAGTTGGCCGTCTGGTTGACAATCAGGTCTTTCTGCACGAGTCGATCGAGCAGACTCAGGAGTCGATCGAGCTTCTGGCAAAGGAGACGCGGCAACAGGCCGCGGAGATGCGCGCGTCTCTGCGGGAACTCGAGCGGATCGTCTTTCGTCACGTGTCTGATCCAGGGGCGCACAAACCAAACTAGCGCGAGTCCCCGAGCGAGGTCGTCCGCCCGCACGAGCGGCCAGATTAATTTCTCAAAACGATTCCATAAAGACAATCTATCGGCAAAACGTTGCTATCCAGCCTATCCATCATTCACAATCAGACATTACGCTCTTCTGCGACGCTCCGACTCTTGCGCTCAAAATTGCTTGCGCGGGCAAATCTAGGAGTTATACGAGGAGACGAACGAGTACCGAACTGAGTGACTTTTTAAGACTTTCTAATGGCGAACCGGAAGTGCTGAATCTCAATCGTATCTTAATGACCCCAACCCACCAATCCTCAAAAATACTATGACAAAATACAAACTCGAATACATCTGGCTCGACGGCACACAGCCCGTTCCCGGCCTGCGCGGCAAAACTCTACTCAAGGCATTTGAGAATCCACCTACCCTGGCTGAGATACCCAATTGGGGATTTGACGGCAGTTCGACGATGCAGGCCGAGGGCAAGAGCTCCGATTGCGTGCTAAAACCCGTGGCTCTGTATCCTGATGCCAGCCGCAAGGACGGTTACATCGTCCTTAGCGAAGTCATGCACCCGGATGGGACGCCGCATTCCACCAACGCACGCGCCACGATCGAGAACGACCCTGACTTGTGGATTGGTCTTGAGCAGGAATATTTCCTCTATCAGGATGGGCGTCCGCTCGGCTTCCCGAAAGACGGCCACCCAACTACCCCCCAAGGCCCTTACTACTGCGGTGTTGGCTACAAGAACATGGGCAAACTGGCCCGTAATATCGTCGAAGAACACCTGGACCTCTGTCTTGCCGCTGGTATCAATCATGAAGGCATCAACGCTGAAGTCGCGAAAGGTCAGTGGGAATTCCAGATCTTCGCCAAAGGCTCTGCCAAAGCCGCTGATGACACCTGGACCGCCCGCTATCTGATGATGCGTCTCTGTGAGAAATACGAAGTCGATGTTCAACTGCATTGCAAACCCATCAAGGGTGACTGGAATGGATCCGGTATGCACTGCAACTTCTCGACCAAGTATCTCCGCGAAGTGGGTGGCAAGGAGTACTTCGAAGCCCTCATGAAGGCTTTCCAGGAAAACATCGCCGCGCACATCGCTGTGTATGGCCCGGATAACCATCTGCGCCTGACGGGCCTGCACGAAACGCAAGCCATCGACAAATTCAGCTATGGTCTTTCTGATCGTGGTGCGTCGATTCGGATGCCGGTTAACTTCATCAAGAATGGCTACAAGGGCTATCTGGAAGATCGCCGCCCGAATTCCGAGGGTGATCCCTACCAGATCGTTTCACGCATTCTGAAGACGATCAATAGCGTCCCCAAGGCCAGTAGCGTAAATGCCTGATTAGATGTAGGGGACAGCAGTGGTTCGCTGTCCCCTACGTTGCACTCAGCATCACTTACAACCTTTCCAACCTGCCGGGCAGACCCTTCGCCTGCCGTAGGGCAGACCATCGTTTTTTGTGGTCTGCCGGCTGCGGAGCAGCCTTTTTTGCGGCTTGCCGCTATACGGAGTAGGCCCTTTGGCCTGCCTTGCATTTTTCCTACCCCCAATTCTCGCGTTCAAGCGCAACTCCATCCGGTTTCCCGCCCCACATTTTACGCCGTGTGCTCCGCGAAATGACCAGGCGGTATGCTACAGTGAACGGCGTTAGAGTGTCAACCCGCTATTCTGGAGAGCTAGATGAGTCCACAGCCGCTGCGAACTGACAACCTTGCTCTGGCGTTTCAGGAATTAATTACGGTCGGCGAGCGCCTGCGGTGCAACCGGCAGACGGTCGCGGACGCCGTGTCCTTTCGTGCGCAGGTCTGGGCTGCCGTCAAGACCGCGGGCGACCAGGCTCGCAACCGCGGCTACTCGCAAGAGGACATCGAACTCGCGACCTTCGCGGTGATTGCCTTTGTGGACGAATCGATCCTCAACCTGCGCAATCCTATTTTTGCCGACTGGCCGCGCCAGCCTTTACAGGAAGAGCGCTACGGCCATCACGTGGCCGGCGAGATCTTTTTTCAGAACCTGCAAAAGCTCCTGCTCCGCAACGACTCGACGCAGCTTGCCGATCTTCTGGAGGTCTACTATCTGTGCCTGATGCTGGGGTTTGCGGGGCGCTACAGCCTGGGCGGCCGCGGGGAACTGCGCGCAATCATGCAACAGACCGGCGAGAAATTGCAGCGCATCCGGCAAACGTCGCCCATTCTTTCGCCCGATTGCCAGCCCCCGGGCGAACAGGTGCGACAGGTCTCGGGGGACCCGGTAGCGAGGGCACTGCTGTTTGTCTCAATCGGCTGCGCAGTACTGATGATTGCGTTATTCATCGCCTACCACGTGATGCTCGCGAACGGCGTTGACAACCTGCAAAAGACTGCGACCGCCGTTCATCACGAAGTTACGGAGGACAGCGCAGTATGAAGCTCGATTGGGCTAGCGGTGCGGCGGTTGTAGTGTGCCTGCTTCTGGGCATTGCGGGAGGACTCGCCTTTCATCTCAAAGGCGTGGAACTCGCCGTCTTCATTGCGCTGCTCGCTCTGATCGGCATCGCCGCGGCCGCGGCAATCATGTACTTCAAGAGCCGCAACGAGAAACCAGCCGCAGCCGCGGCGCCCCCCGATCCTGGCGGCGATTCCGAAATTGACGGCCTGGTGCGCGAGGCCGACCGGCGCTTGGCTCACGCCAACGCCGGCGCGACGATCGCGAATCTGCCCCTGATCTTCGTCATCGGTGACCGCGCGACCGCCAAGACGAGTACCGTCGTAAACTCCGGCATCGAGCCGGAACTTCTGGCGGGCCAGCTTTATCAGGACAATATGATCGCGCCCACGCGCTCGGCGAATTTATGGTTCGCGCGCGGGACCGCGCTGGTCGAAGCCGGTGGTGCCATTCTGGGCGATCCCGCCAACTGGATGCGCCTGGTGAAGCGCTTGCAACCCGGTAAACTGAAGTCGCTCAAAGGGGGTGCGCAGTCGCCGCGTGCGGTGCTGTTGTGCGTCAGCCTGGAGTCTTTCGCACAGGGCGCCGATGCGGTCGCGGGAGCAACCCGGTATTTGCAGGCCCGGCTGACCGACATCGCGCAAACTCTGGGGATCCGATTCCCGGTCTACATCCTCTATACCAAGACGGATCGTTTGCCCTTCTTCACTGATTTCGTCAGCACCTTTTCGAATGAAGAGGCGAGCCAGGTCTTTGGCGTGACGGTTCCCATCCGGCCCGCACAGCAGAGCGGCGTGTACGCCCAGGACGAGACCAACCGGCTCACCGCCTACTTCGACAATCTGTTCTACTCGCTGTGCGACAAGCGAACCATCTTCCCGCCACGCGACAACGATGGCGAGAGGGTTTGCGGGGCGTATGAATTCCCGCGCGAATTGCGCAAGACCCGTGACGCGCTGGTGCAATTCATGGTCAACGTCTGCCGCCCCAGCCAGTTGAACACGAGCCCGTTTCTACGTGGATTTTATTTCTCCGGCGTACGTCCCGTAGTGGTAAATGAAGCCGCGCCGATCCTCACCGGACCGCCGCAGCAACGTGCCGAGTACCAGACGTCGAGCGGCGCCACAGGCATGTTCCGAGTGGGGAAACAAGCTGAAGTCGTAGCTCAGCAGTCGGTCGCACAGCCCGTCGCGGCATCGCGCAGAGTGCCCCAGTGGATGTTCCTCGGACATTTGTTCAACAGCATCATACTGAGCGATTCGGCCGCGATGTCGACCAGCGGGTCGAGCGTGAAAGTCAGTGCGCTGCGGCGCGGCCTGCTGATTGCGGCATCTGCGGCGAGCCTGATTCTTCTGACGTTCTTCACGGTCTCGTACGTGAACAATCACAGTCTCGAAGCCAACGCGCTGACCGCGGCCCAAAGCATTCCCACGAAGGACGTCCCGGCAGGCGCGCTGCCCTCACTCGGCTCACTGCAACAGCTCGAAAGCTTGCGTCAATCCCTGCAACAGCTCGCCGGGTACGAAGCCAACGGTGCGCCATGGTTCCGGCTGCGTTGGGGACTGTATCAGGGCAGCGACATGTACCCGGAGGTTCGTCGTCTGTACTACGCGAAGTTCCGGGCACTGCTCTTCGGCCAGACGCAAAGCGGGCTGCTGAGTTACATGCAGAAGGTCAAGTCGCCACCGGATCCAAATGCCGATTATCCTTATCCGTATGACACGCTCAAGAGCTATCTTCTGACGACCGGTGAATACAAGCGTGCGAGCGATAAGAGCCTGCAGGAGTTTCTTGGCAATCTGCTGCTGGCCCGCTGGAGCGAGAATCGCGAAACCGAGATTAACAAGGACCGGATGGAGCTCGCCAAACGGCAATTCGATTACTACGCGCACAATCTCGCCGATGGCAATCCATACTCCAGCAAACCGGACGACGATGCCGTGGAGCGTACTCGGGTTTACCTGTCCGGCTTCAAAAGCGTTCAGCGCAAGTATTATGGAATGTTGGCAATCGTTGCGAAAAAGGGTAAGCCGAAAGACTTCAACCACGAGTTCGATGGTTCAGCCGCCACCGTCACGAGCACTCACCAGGTGCCCTATGCTTTCGTCAAAGAAGGCGAGAACGCCATGCAACTCGAGATGCACCGTACCAACCCTGCCGGTGAAGATTGGGTGCTCGGCCCCTATAAGGACAAGTCTGACCAAACGCAAGAGATGCAAGACGGAATTCGCGATCTCTATACGAAGGACTACATCAAGGAGTGGCGCACGGTGCTGAAGACCAGCCACGTGGTCCCGTACAAAAATTTAGCGGACGCCGCGGATAAGCTCGACAAGCTCACCAAGAGCGATGCGCCGATTCTGGAGCTATTGTGGTGGACTTCGCAAAACACCGCGTTGGCCGACCTGCCGGATGTGAACGATGCCTTCAAGGTGCCGCACCAGGTGGAACCTGCATCGGCCGTAGCCTATGTGCCGTCAGCCCAGCCGTATAACGATGCGCTGCAGAATCTGCAAGCCGCGATCGCCAAGGCTGCGGAGGCGAACGCCGATCCGACGAGCGTCCAAGCTGCGCAGGCTGCGGCGGACGCAGCCCGCAGCGCAACCAAGAAGATTTCTTCGGGGTTTCCGGTGGATCGCGAGGGCCAGTTGGATGCCGTGGTCGGATCGCTCATGCTGGAGCCCATTACGCAGGCCGAACGCATGTTCAAAGGACTGGGCGCCGACGAACTCAACGGCGCAGGCGCGGGATTTTGTAATTCTTTCGGACCCATCACGCGCAAGTTCCCATTTTCTCCAGCAGCCAAGGATGAGGCCTCGCTGGACGAGATTGCCGACATCTTCAAACCCAAGAGTGGCAAGCTCTGGGTCATGTACGAGGGCGGGTTGAAGAAAGTCATTCAGTGCACGAGCGGCGAGTGTGCAGTGGTTGACAAGCCGCCGGTCACCGTTAATCCCGTGTTCCTGCGATTCTTTACCCAGGCGGTGAAGTTCTCGCGAGCGCTGTACGGGGATGCGGGAGCGGACCCGGCCTATCACTACACGCTGATTCCTCAGAAGTCGGACCAGGTGGAGTCCTTCGACGTGACGGTGAACGGCGATCAAACCAAGCTGAACGGCGGCGCCAAGAAGGAATTCATATGGCCGGGCGGACCGAATCGAAGTTTCAAGCTCAACCTGGACCTGGCCGGCGGCACGGCGTTGGGTGTGCAATCGCGGGACGGACTGTGGTCGGTATTCCGCTTCTTCGCAGACGCCGATCGGATCACGGCCAATGGTTCGAGCTACGATTTTCTGTGGAACTTCCGGCAGGGTCAGGGCGGCAGCGCGCCCATCGTCGCGGGCCGGCCGCTCTCTTATGGGTTCACCGTGGATGCCAACGGTGCGCCTGCCGTCTTCAGCAAGGATTTCCTGGCCGGCATGAAGTGCGTACCGCTGGTTGCAAAATGAGGGATGGCCTGCTGCGTAGCCGCCTCAAGGGAAGGTTCCAATTAGATGAGCTCTAATCCTCCCATTCCGCTGCCCGCGCGCGTCTCGAAGTACGAACTGCTCGAGTTCCTGGGTGGCGGCATGTCGCATGTCTTCCGGGCCCGGGACACGGTGCTGGGCCGTACCGTCGCGATCAAGATCCTCACACCGGCGGGCGTGGCCGATTCGGACACCAAGGCACGTTTTCTGCACGAAGCGCGCACGGCCAGCAACATTTCGCACGAAAACATCCTGGCGGTTTACGACTTTGGGGAAGAAGACGGCAAGCCTTATATGGTGATGGAATTCCTGCGCGGACGCACGCTTCGCGCCGCGATCCAGGACACACTTTTCCCTGACCTCGCCAGTAAGCTGCGCGTGGCATTGCAGGTCGCGCGTGCGTTGAATTACGTCCATCAGAATCAGATTATCCATCGCGACGTGAAACCGGAGAATGTGAACCTCGATGATTCCGGCCACGCGAAACTGATGGATTTCGGAATCGCCAAAGCGGCCGACCTGTCCCTTACCCAGCCTGGTTACGTTTTGGGTACGCCGTACTATATGGCGCCGGAGCAGATTATGGGCAAGCCGGTGACCCCATCCGTCGATATCTACGCGTTCGGCATCATGCTGTACGAGATGCTGTTGGGCACGCGTCCTTACGGTGGCGACAGCATCGAAACGATCTTTTACAAGATCATGCATGAGCCGCTGGACCTATCGCCGCTGGCCCTGGCTGGCATACCGCCCGAGTGTGTGGCTATCGTCGCTCGGTGCACTAAGAAAGAGTCTGCCGAGCGGTACGCGGATTTCAGCGGTGTAGTCACGGACCTCGAAAACGCGTTGGGAACGCAGGTCACTCCGCAGATCTCCCAGAGATCGGTCGCGGCTGCCCCGAAGTCCAAGGCGGTGCTATTTGCCTCGATCGGCGCCGCATTGGTGTTGATCGCCGGTGTCGGCGTGTATGTTGCGTCGCACAAGCCTAACCCGCCGGAACCGAAAGTCACGAAGCCTCTGCCTATCGAAAGTCGTATCGACACATCGACCGGAGCCATGCGACTGGTTCCCGCCGGCGCGTTCCTGTTCGGCGAGAAGAATCAGTCCGATCAAACCGGCCCCTTTTATATCGACGAGACCGAAGTCAGTAATCAGAACTACGCGCGCTTCTGTGCCGAGAAACACTACGCACCGCCGCCTGGCTTCAAGGCGGACCAGCCCACGCTGCCCGTGGTGAACATCACCATCGCGGATGCCCGCGCCTTCTCCGCATGGGCAGGCAAACGGCTACCGACAGCAAAGGAGTGGGAGAAAGCCGCGCGCGGTAAGGATGGCCGGGTTTATCCGTGGGGCGAAATCAAGGATCCCCGGCGCGCCAACGTAGCCGATAATCCCGGACTGAAGGCGCATGCATTGCTGCCCGTCGACGCACTGCCCGAGTCAGCCAGCCCATGCGGTGCACTGAATATGGTGGGAAATGCTTGGGAAATGGTGGAAGGCTCGATCCTGCCCAGTCCGCAGGCAGTCAAAAATTTTGCCGGATTGTCTCCTCCGGCGACCGCAACAGAGCCATGGATCACGACTCGCGGCGGATCTTACCAGACGCCGTTGGATCCAGGACTTAGTTGGGACTTCCAATCTATCCCGGAGCGCCTCAAGTCTGACGACATCGGGTTTCGGTGTGTGAAAGACGTGAATTGACCCCTACTTCTACTGGTCATAAAACTGATTAGGGGCCGTGGCGCAGACACCTTGTCTCGACCTTTGTCCGCTGACCTGCCGTGGGGCAGACCATCGTTTTTGTGGTCTGCCCGGCTGCGGAGCAGCCGTTTTTGCGGCTCGCCGCTATACGGAGTAGGCCTTTGGCCGGCGTCGACTTCTGCCACAGGCTGCTACTTGTGGACCAGTTTCAAGTCGACGAACAGGCGTGCATTCGAAGTCTTGTCGCGGGACGCCGCGTAGACGGCCTTTTCCTGCTGTCCATCCGGCGTGGTCCCGTCGTACTTTTCGAACACCAGGTCGCGCGCGAGCACCTCGTCGCGGAGATGACCAACCACTGAACCATCGATCGGATTGTTCTGCGCCATAATCGTCTTCTGCTCTTCTTGCGCTCCGTTACGAGTGGGGTCGCCGACGGCGTAGATGAGCTTTTCGAGGTCGGGTTCGGGCGACCGGCTTAACACCAGCGACACCTTCTCGACGCCGGCCGTCTCATCAAAGTAAAAGGGCGGGTCGC
The DNA here is from genome assembly GCA_963747535.1 of Terriglobia bacterium. Classification (GTDB taxonomy): domain Bacteria; phylum Acidobacteriota; class Terriglobia; order Bryobacterales; family Bryobacteraceae; genus CAVVFX01. The sequence goes on along the minus strand of CAVVFX010000013.1, from coordinate 212,145 downwards.
TCTCCGGCGGAATGGTGCACGACTCGCCGGCGTCTATCCGATTATTGCCGCCGGAGATTTCCTTCGACGGAAAGAGCACGCGCCATTGCCCGCTCGATCCGCCCAACACGATATAAAGATAGGCTGGCGAGTTAGTTGCCACTTTGACTCGAATGCGATCTCCCGAATGAAACTGCGTGTCGGCATCCACTTCTTCGAAGCTATTGCCCTTCCTTTGCAAGATGCTATATTTCAGAGCCAAAGGGGCGTAACTGACCTTCACGATAGGAGCGGACGTATCGGAAGCCTTCTGATTGCTGGTCGCAACGATATCCGCTGGCGGCTTGCTGACCGGGGGAACGGCGGGCTTGGCACCCGTGGCCTTCTTCGGAGTGGCATTCGATGCGGCGGGCGCCGGGGCTTTGATATAAAACAACTCGCGAGGAGTTAGTTCACTGTCGTTCTGCGACCACGCCGCCACCGCCAGAATACTCAATGCGACTCCCGCTACCAATTTCATATCCCAACCGCTCCTTGCACGATAAGGTTAGTGTACATCCGCGCTCACGGGATCGCCAACCGGGAATTTACGTTCCAAAACACAAAGGTTGCCGTGGTTCATAGTTATTGAGGTAAGATAAGAAACGCACAAAAACAGAAGTTCCCCACTCTAGCGGGGGGGATGGAGGAGCCAATGCTGTTTGCATCGCGCATCGCGCGGGTCGTACGTTGCTGTTCGGCAGTTCTGGCCATTGCCAGCTTATTTTTTCCAACGGCACTGGCCCAGGCGCCCGCAGCCGGTCTTCAGATCACTATTCTCGACGGCGACGACGCGATGAACAACATTCGCCAGCGAACTGCGCGCGAGCCGATCGTGCAGGTGGAAGACGAGAACCATAAACCAGTTGCGGGCGCGGTGGTAGTCTTTCTGCTGCCCAACGACGGGGCAGGCGGAACCTTCCCGGGCGGAGCGCGCACGCTGACCGCGACCACCGATAGCAAGGGTCAGGCAGTCGCTCGTGGTTTGCGCCCTAATCATACAGCCGGCAAGTACCAGATTCGGGTGCAGGCATCGCATGAGGGCAAGAGCGCCCAGGCAACCATCAATCAGACAAATCTGGCCGTCGCAGCCTCGGCTGCTGGAAGTAGCGCGATACCCAAGTGGGTGTCTTTTCTCGTGGTGGGCGCCGTTGCCGCGACCGTGGTGACGGTCTCGGCACACGGGGGGGGGGCGGGAAGTTCCCCCACGAATGTACCCGTCGCAGTGATTCCCGGCGCCGGCAGCATCGGCGCTCCACGATAGGGCACGGTAAGCTCGCCACGCGCGATAGACAAGGAGGAATTCATGTTCAGACATTTACTTCTGTTTGCAGCCGGAGTCGTCGCCCTTAACGCGCAGACTTCATTGGGCGGCCCGTCGCTCGGCTATGTTTTCGACGCGAAAGGACAGGCGTTGCGTCCGGTGCTGGGAACCCCGGGAGCCGCAGTTTTTGGAGATCCCTTACCGCTGGGAGCGCCGGTCGCGAGCGCGGCCCTCTCATTGCGGAATAACATCGCGGTAGTGAACGACGGGGGTTGGAACGCGCTCATCCTCTCGCCAGCGGGAGTGGCCAACACGGTGTTGCTTCCCGGCGGTCTGCCCGCTAGCGCCAGAGTTGCCGTCAGCGAGACCGGCACATCCGCAGCGTTCTACGATTCCGCCGGCAATACCCTGACGGTAGTTACGGGCATCGCGACGCCTTCTATGACGGCGAACGCACTCAATATTGATCTGCTTCCGGGCGCCATTACGGCATTCGCGGTGGCTGACGATGGCTCGCTGCTGGCGTCTTCTTCACTCTCCGGCGGCGGCGAGGCGCTTTTCTGGCTCGGCCAGGACGGCAACACGTATCAGTTGGCAACACTCGAAAAAACGGCTTCGATCCTGCTTTGGAGTTCGGGCGCGAATGCGCTGGTGGCCGATCGAACAGCCAATCAGGTCTGGAAAATTCAGTCTCCCGGCAGTAACGCCGCGATTACGCTGCTGGCCTCGGATACAGACGGCGTGTCCGATCCGGTGGGTGCGGCCCTCAGCCCGGATGGAACACAACTCTGGATCGCCAACGCCGGCAACCAGAATGTGCTGGGGATTAACTTGGCAACCCGCGCGAGTGTTTCGCTGCAGTGCGGATTCAATCTCACCACACTGGTTCCGATGACTGACGGCATTACTTTCCGGTTAAATCATCCCGGCAAAGCACCTATATGGCTACTCGATACTGCCCCGGCTGCGGGTCCGCGCGTCGTCTTCGTCCCTGCGATACAACCGGCAGCCGCCAGTGCGGAGGTGACGCAATGATCCGGCGAGCTTCGTTTCTCCTGACAACGCTCCTGGCCGCCGCCCCATGGGCGTTCCCGCAAACGATCAGTAACCTCTCGCCGGCTTCAGCGGTGGCGGGTAGCGGGCCGGTGACCCTGACGATTAACGGTCAATTCGCGCAAATTCCCCAACCACGGGTCTATTTCAACGTTCTGAATGCAGACCAGGTGATCCAGTTAAGCGTCACCGCGTTTAACGGGGCGAGCCAGATTACAGCTACCATTCCAGCGAGCCTTTTGACCACGCCCGAATCGGCATCGATTTCGGTTGTACAGGGAACGGGCATTTCCAATTACGTAAGTTTCACGGTAACGGCCCCTCCCCCGACGCTCTTAAGCGTGTCACCAAGTTCCGCCCCAGCCGGCAGCCCGGCACTGACGCTCACGGTGTATGGAGCGAACTTCCCCGCACCGACGTCGGCGAACGCCGGCGTCACGATCACCTGGAACGGCACCGCGCTCCAGACCACGTACGTGAACTCAGGGCAAGTCACGGCGATCGTTTCATCGAAGCTGCTCGCATCGCCGGGAATCGCATCCATATCCTACCTGGGGAGCCCCGCGTTGGTGTCCATTGCTTTCACCGTCACCGCTCCAGCCTTGCTCCTTAGCAGTATTTCGCCAACTACTGTCACGGCGGGATCTCCTGGCTTTACGCTGACTGTCAACGGATCCGGCTTTTCAAGTGGGACGGCGGTGACCTGGAACGGATCGTCACTCACCACCACGTTTGTTTCGGCCACGCAACTGACGGCCGCAGTTCCGGCCAGTTTGATCACCACTGCAGGAACAGTGTCAGTCGGAGTGGCGGCATCCGGCCAGACATCGCCGGCGCCGCTTTCTGTCACGATTACGCCGAATCTGGCGATCACAAGTCTCTCGCCTTCTTCCGCCGCTGCCGGAGGGCCCGCCTTCACTCTCACGATAAATGGCTCGGGCTTCAACAGCAGCTCCACTGCTTACTGGAATAGTACGGCGCTGTCGGAATCGGTGGTCAACGCCGGACAGATCACGGCCGCAGTCCCGGCAGCTCTGATCGCACAGCAAGGCACGGCTTCGATCACGGTGCGCTTCGGAAACCTGGTTTCCAACGCGCTGACCTTTACAATCACCGCGACCCCGTTGACTCTCACCAGTATTTCCCCAAGCACCGCTGTAGCCGGCGGTCCGGCATTCACCCTCACTGCGAATGGGGCCGGATTTTCGAGTGGCGCCGTCATCACCTGGAACGGATCACCACTCACCACCACGTTCGTCTCGTCCGGGCAACTTACCGCTGCTGTTCCGGCCAGTTTGATCGCGACCGCAGCGACAGCCTCCGTCGGTGTAGCGGCATCGGGTCAGACATCCTCGTCGCCGCTTGCGTTCGTGATCACGCCGAACCTTTCGATCACCAGCATCTCGCCCTCTTCCGCATTAGCCGGAGGACCTGCCTTCACTCTCACGGTAAATGGCACGGGATTCAATAGCAGCACCAGCGTGCTCTGGAATAGCACCGCGTTGGCGATCACCTCGGTCAACGCCGGACAGATCACGGCCACGGTGCCGGCCCTTCTGATCGCACAACCCGGCACGGCTTCAATCACGGCACTGTCCGGGAACGTGGTCTCCAACGCAGCCACATTTACGATCACCGCGGTGGCACTGACCCTAACCAGCATTTCTCCGAACACTGCGTTAGCCGGAGGCGCGGCATTCACCCTCACGGCCAACGGCACCGGATTCTCCAACGGCTCATTAGTGACCTGGAACGGTGTTACGCTGAGCACTTCTTTTGTCTCTGCCACGCAACTTGCCGCTACCGTTCCGGCTAACCTGATCGCGACGGCGGGGACCGTGTCCGTCGGCGTATCGGTGCCGGGTCAGGTATCCCCTGCGCCGCTTTCGTTCGTCATCACACCGGGACTGACGCTCACCAGCCTGTCACCCTCATCAACAGCGGCGGGCGGTCCGGCTTTCACTCTGACGGTCAACGGCGCCGGCTTCGTCTCAGGAACGAATATTTATTGGAACGGGTCGTTGCTCTCCACTACTGTCGTCAATGGCACCCAGATGACTGCCACCGTGCCGGCGAATCTGATCGCCCAGCAGGGGTCGGCATCGATTACCGCGCAGAATGGAAATCTGGTCTCGAACGCTCTGACCTTCTCGATCACGAGTCCGCTGACGCTCACGTTAACCAGCCTGTCGCCCAGTTCTGCGCCGGCCGGCAGCCCAGGCTTTACGATTACCGTGAACGGCTCGGGTTTCGTGTACGGAGCAGCTACGTCCTCAACCGTTGTGGGAACGGTAGTGACCTGGAACGGCTCACCGTTGGCGACTACATTTGTCTCTACGACGCAACTCACCGCCGCGGTACCAGCCAATCTACTGACAACTGCCGGGACAGCCGCAGTCAGTGTGACCGGCTCGCCGCAGCCCCCGTCGCTTCCCTTCACAATCTTAAATCCGTTGACGCTGACCAGCATTTCTCCATCGACGGTCGTGGCCGGCGGCCAGGCTTTCACCCTTACAGCGACAGGAACGGGATTCCTCAGCACGACCAGCGTTACCTGGAATGGTACCCCGCTGACAACCACTTTTGTCTCTTCCACGCAACTCACCGCCTCAGTCCCTGCGACACTCATCGCAGCTGCGGGAACGGTCAATATCGACGTCTCCGCCGCGACGGGTCAGACGACGCCTCCCGCCCTGCAGTTGGTGATTACACCGGGCCTGAGCCTGACGAGTCTCTCACCATCCTCGGCCGCGGCGGGTGGACCGGCATTCACTCTTACGGTGAATGGTTCCGGCTTCGCTTCGGGAGCTACGGTGCTTTGGAACACCACGGCGCTGACTACCACATTCGTCAGCCCGACTCAATTGACGGCAGCAGTGAGCGCGAGCCTGATCGCGCAAGCGGGTTCGGCATCCGTGACAGCGAGCGTCGGCACCGCGGTCTCCAATGCGCTGCCGTTCACTATCACGGCAGCGGCTCCGGTGATTACGAGTATTTCTCCTTCCACCGTAGCGTCCGGCAGTGCGGCATTCACGTTGACTGTAAACGGGACCGGCTTCTCCTCCGGTGCAACCGTGTCTTTGAACGGAACGGCTTTGACCACTACGTTCGTGAGCGTGACTCAGCTCGCCGCGACAGTACCGGCTAACCTTATCGCGAAAGGTGGTGTCGTTCCCGTTACCGCGGCCAACGCGGGTGGTGCGGCCTCCAACGCGGTCAACCTCACCATTACAGTCCCGACCCCGGCGATCACGAGTATTTCCCCATCAACCGTCCCGCCGGGTGGACCGTTTTTCACTTTGACCGTCACGGGCACGGGCTTCGTGAGCGGTGCGACGGTGTCGTTGAACAGCACCGCTTTGACTACGACTTTCGTGAGCGCTACCCAACTCACCGCGATCGTGCCGGCTAGTCTGGTGGCGCAGCCGGGGACGGTGCAGATTACCGTCGCGAATGCGGGTGGAGCGGCGTCCAGTGCCGTCAGCCTGACGATCTTGGCGCCGGTGCCAACCATCACGAGTATTTCGCCGTCTACCGTCGTAGCTGGCGGACCCGCTTTCACCTTGACCGTAAACGGCACCAACTTCGCGTCCGGCGCGACGGTGCTGCTAGGAACGGCGTCGTTGACGACGACCTTCGTGAGCAGCACGCAACTGACGGCCGCCGTGCCGGCGAGCCTGATCCAGCAAGCAGGAATGTCACCCGTCACGGTTACGAATCCAGGAAGCGGGGCATCGAACCCGCTGCCTCTGGCGATTACGGTGCCTGTCCCGACCATCACCGGCATTTCGCCGTCGAGCATAACTGCGGGCGGCCCTGCGTTCACGCTCACCGTGAACGGAACGGGATTCCTTTCGGGCGTGAACGTGTCTGTAAACGGAGTGGTCGTCCCGTCGACCTTTGTAAGTGCCACGCAGGTCACTGCGTTGGTCCCGCCCAACCAGATCGTGCAACCCGGTACCGCGCAGGTCACTGTCGCAAACCCCGGCGGCACGCCGTCGAACGCCGTGACCCTGACCATCACTCCGGCCCCCGCACCCACGCTCACCAGCATTTCGCCCACCTCGGCGAACGTCGGCGATCCCGCTTTCACCCTAACGCTTACCGGCACTGGCTTCGTCCAAGGCTCGTCCGTACAGTGGAATGGAGCGCCATTGAGCACTAACCTCGTATCGGGCACGCAATTGACTGCGACGGTCGACGCGGGACGATTGACGCAGCCGGGAACGGTCAACGTCACGGTGGTTAACCAGGTACCGAACGGGCCGCCGCTGGTTTCCAATGCCCTGCCCTTCGCCATCAATCCGGTGACGCCGGTCGTTACCTCGCTCTCGCCGAATTCCGCGACGGCAGGAGGTCCGGCTTTCAGCCTGATTGTGAATGGCACCGGGTTCCTCGTCCTGACTACGATTCAATGGAACACTACCGCCCTCACGACTCACTTTGTCAGCGCTACCACGGTGAGCGCGGATGTTCCCGCGACATTGATTGCCCAAGCGGGAACCGTTACGGTGACGGCTGTTAATCCTGGCAACGTTGTCTCCGCCGCGTCCACGTTTACGATCAATCCCCCTGCACCGCCGGTCATCACCACCCTGAGCCCGACGTCGGCCACCGCTGGCGGTGCGGCGTTCACTCTCACGGTGACGGGTACCGGCTTCACTTCGGCACCGGTCGTTAATTTCGGCACCACCGCGCTCACCACCACCTTCGTCAGTGCGACGCAACTTACTGCTGCGGTACCGGCTAACTTGCTGTTGGTTCCGGGTACCTATCCGGTACAGGTCCAACAGGGAGGCACTTCATCCATTCCCGTGAACTTCACGGTCAGTCTGCCCCCTCCTCCGGCACTGCGGCTCAATCCACCCGCAACGTCGGGACCGGCTCAGCAACCGACCATCGACTTCGGACTGAATGCGGGCTATCCGCTCGCGCTGTCCGGCACGGTCACCTTGACATTTGTCTCGAACGCCACCGTGCCGATAGTTGATCCTGCAATCCAGTTTGCGAGCGGCGGCACTACGTTTACCTTTACCGTTCCGCCTAACACGACCACGTTACCGCCGTTACAGATCCAGACCGGGACGGTGGCCGGCGTCATTACGTTGACCGTAACTTTGACTGCGGGAGGAGTGGACGTAACACCTGCAACCGGCTCGACTGCAACCATCACCATTCCGAAGTCCGCGCCGGTCATCCGGACCGTTACGCTGATTCGCGCCAATGGTTATCTGGAAGTCGATATCAACGGGTACTCGACTACGCGGGACATGACGACAGCCGTCTTCCAACTCAACGCGGCTCCCGGCGGTTCTTTCACGTCTTCCGTCTTCACCGTGCCGGTGTCATCGTTATTCACGGCCTGGTACCAAAGCGCCGCGTCGACCGCGTTCGGCAGCCAGTTTACTTATGCCCAGCCCTTCACGGTCATAGGAAATACCAGTGAGATCGTGTCCGTCACGGTGACTCTGACCAATTCGGCGGGTACGGTTTCCGCGACGTCGAATTGACATATCTTACTTGCGCCCGATAAGATACAATACCGCGAGTAGTTCAATTTCAAGTTGGAGTTATCGAAATGGGATTAGGGAATCTTATGGGCACGCTGGAGTCTTTGGCTGGCGGCTCCGGTAACCTGGAACAGGCTTTCTCGCAAGTTGCCGCCAATGCGGGACAGGGAGGTCTGGCGGGAGCGCTGTCTCATGCCTTTCAATCCGACCAGACCCCGCCGTTCGGCCAGATGGTCGGCAGCCTGTTCGGAAACTCGAATCCCGACCAGAAAGCCGGCCTGCTAAATCAATTGGCCCAATCTGTCGGTCCTCAATTAATGGCCTCGGGCGCACTGGGAAATCTCGGAAACTTATTAGGCAGCGGCACACAGATCACTCCCGAACAAGCGGCGCAAGTGAGTCCTGAGGAAGTGCAGCAGGCTGCCGAACATGCGCAGCAGCAGAGTCCGTCAATCGTCGAAGAAGCCAGCAGCTTTTATGCGCGGCATCCGACTCTGGTGCAAGGGTTGGGCGCGGCCGCATTAGGGCTGATGATGTCCCATCTTTCAAAAAGGTAAGGAGGAATGAAATGGGTTTTCTATCGTGGATCATCCTAGGGCTAATCGCAGGTTTTATCGGCAGTAAGATTGTGAATAAGTCCGGCGAAGGACTCTTCCTGGATATCATCCTCGGCATTGTAGGCGCCGTGGTTGGCGGATGGTTAGTGACGTTCTTCGGCTTCCATGGCGTAACCGGGGTAAACATTTACAGTATCGTGGTGGCCGTCATCGGGGCAATTCTCGTGCTGGTGGTTTATCACGCGATCAATCGTAGGTAGCTCAGGCTTCAGCTTGTCGCGCCGGCCGGCAGCCGGCACAAGCCGGGTAGCACAGACTACTGAGCCGTGACCGTGAGGGAGCGGTTGGCGCGCAAACTCTAGCGACGCTGTGTTTACGATGCGTCAGGCTACGACAAACGGCGCCAGGGTCAGTCCGTACTGGGCGGCGAGATCGTAATGCACCCCGTGGACAACTCCAGTCCCATTCGCTACAGCCAATTTTCGGGTCCGAACATCTTCCCTCCAGCGAATATTGGCAGTATCGGCAACCCGATTCGCTACGTTCCGCATTCTCGCAGTTTCTAAGACGTCCGGATCGCCTGGTGCAAGCTTCGCGAAATCCTGCTCGATGAGTGTTTGGGCGCTCGTCGCGATGGTCCCGTTCTGAACTTTGATATCGAACATCAGCGCCGCCGCTCGTTGCGAGGTAAGGCCATACGCCCGGCAAAGGGCCCGCGCACTGTCGAAGAGCGCCGCCGCATGCCGCATCGCCATGGCCTGAAATTCCGCAGTCTCTCCCAAGGCGCGAAAGCAGTTACTCCAGCGGGCGTCGAGTGTGTGCTGCACGGATTGGATCGACCGGGCCCACTCCAGTTGCTGGCTGCGCGACAGGACCAGGACACCGGATAACTGCGTATACAGGGCGTCGAATACCCGGCCCATCACGTCCGGATGGGACGCATTCATCTCCGTCAGAAGCGGCTGCAGTGTGGATTGTCCCAGGTTCCATTGCAGCGCGCTATAACTGATTCCCTGGCCGTCAAAATCGCCCGCTATCGAGCCAAAGCAACCGGGAGGCGGAACGCTAGTTTCAAATGTGCCGGTCAACGCCAGGCATCGGAGGCTCAGCGGCTGTTGCGAAAGAGGCGTAACAACGTTGGAAGACAAAGAGAATCTCCTGATCTATTCATAACAGGAGAAGGCTGGGGTAGTTGGGAAAGATTTTTGCAACTTACTGAGTTATAGGCGGAAATATAGCGAAAGCGGCCGCTACGCAGCCGGGCAGACCACCAAAAACGATGGTCTGCCGTACCGCGTAACTACACTTTTTCCGGAACGACGTAGGGTGCGCGATAGTGGCGCGTCAGATAGGCGTCGGCTTCTTTATCGTTGACAAACTTGTGAGCCGCCTCGTCGTACTTCAATTCGCGCTTCACGCGATAACTGGCATTGGCGAGATGAACCAGATTGGCAGAAGTGACACCGACCGCCACGTCGGCATGAAGGTCCTCCATCTTACGGCTGCGGACTGCGGCGAGGAAGTTATCCATGTGGATACCGGTGTCGTCCCCCTCACCGTGTTTCTCATCCATGATCTTCTCGTTGAATTGTCCTTTGTAGATCTGGAAGCCGGAATCGTCGAGGCACATCCAACCTTCGCTGCCATAGTACAGATCAACGATCTGACTACCGCGGCCACCCGCGTTCGCTGCGGCAGCTGCTGCTGCGGGGTCGGCGTTCCCGCCTCCGCCTCCACGACGGCCTCCGCGGCTTCCGCCAGGGACATAAGCGCCCTCGGGACCGGTGGGCAGTCCGCGAACCTCGAACACGAGTTCCGCGTCGCCGTAATCGAACGTCGCGATTTGAGTGTTGGGCGTCTCCTGGTCGTCATCAAAAACGTACTTGCCGCCGGTTGAAACTACGCCCTTCGGCAGTCCCGGTTTGCCCAGACCCCAGCGCGCGATATCCATCTGGTGGATGCCCTGGTTGCCGATATCCCCGTTGCCGGTGTCCCAGAACCAGTGCCAGTTGTAACGGAAACGCAATTCGTTGTAAGGACGCATCGGCGCGGGTCCGAGGAATTTATCCCAATCGAGCCCGAGAGGCGTCGGCTCGTCCGGCTTGTGGCCGATAGATGGGCGCCATTTATAACAGGTACCTTTGGCGAGATAGATCTTGCCGATCGCGCCCTGGCGCAACTGCTCCATAGCCTTGATCTTATGGGCCATGCTGCGACCTTGCGAACCTACCTGAACGATGCGGTTATACTTGCGTGCGGCCTCGATCATCTTGCCGCCTTCGTACGGGTTGTGGCACGCGGGCTTTTCGATATAGACGTCCTTGCCCGCCTGGCAGGCCCAAATGGTGGCGAGGGCGTGCCAGTGGTTGGGCAAGGGCATCGAGACGGCCTGGACATTTTTGTCGTCGAAGACCTCGCGCATGTCCTTGTAGGCCTTGGGCTCTTCGCCGGTTTCCTTCTTGACCTTGGCCTGCCCTTTCTCGAGAGCCGTCTGATTGACGTCGCACACGGCAACGATCCTGGCGTCGGCAAGCTTCCCGTAGGCCGACATGTGGTTCTGGCCGCGTCCGCCCAGCCCAACTACCGCGACATTCACTTTGTCGTCGGCAGCCGCACGTAATCGCGTAGTGGATGCTGCAACCGCCGCGGTTGCGAATGAGAAAAACGTTCGTCTGGAGTGTTCCGGCATAAGCCTGGTTCCTTTACTGAAAAATGGAGGGGCACACGTCGGCCCGCTCAAAATCATATAATAAAAGGCGAGCAGAGGCGCGCGGTTGTTACCCAAACATTTATTTTTAGCGTACGGTTTCTTTATTCTTCCCGCTGCGGCTGAAGTTACCTTCACGCGTGACGTCGCGCCCATTCTCTATCAGCACTGTGTTACTTGCCACCATCCGAACGACATTGCCCCCATGTCGCTGATCACCTACAGCCAGGCGAAACCGTGGGCCGCGTCCATCAAAGAGGCCGTGCTGCTGCGCAAGATGCCGCCATGGAAGGCCGATCCGCATTACGGAAAGTGGAGCAACGACCCGACCCTCTCAGCCGCGGAAATCGAGACCCTGAAAGCCTGGGCCGACGGCGGCAAACTCGAGGGCAATCCGAAAGACCTGCCCGCACCCCCGGTATTTGAGGAGGGGTGGCGAATCGGTAAACCGGACCTGATCGTCAGCATTCCCGAACACAAGCTGGAAGGCAGCGGTCCTGACGAATACACCTCGATTCACGTGCCCACGAACTTCACCGAGGACCGCTGGATTGTGGCTGCCGAACTGCGTCCCGGCAATCGCAAGGTTGTGCATCACGCCCATGTGTTTGTCAGCGTGCCGGCGCCCGCGGATGCAGGCAAGAAGCCGGCTGCCGCCGATCCGGTGCGCGCGTATGCCAACTGGCTGATGGTCAAGGAAGGAACGCTCTCCTGGATCCGGCCCGACGCGCCGGTGATCAATGACGGTTGCGCGGTGGACGACAACGGCCAGATCCCTGGCCACGCGGTTGGCGAATTGAGCCTGCTCAGTTCATATCTGCCGGGCCGCGGTCCGGACGTCTATCCGGAAGGCACGGCGCGCAAAATCCCGGCCGGCGCCACGCTCGATTTCCAGATTCACTATTCCCACGCCACCAGGAAGACCGAAGTGGATGCGACGTCGGTGGGACTGATCTTTGCCAAGGAGCCCCCGCGCCAAGCCTCGCTACGCACGGATTTCGGCAACCACCTGTTCCGGATTCCGGCCGGTTCGGCTGACCAGGAAGTGACGGAATGTCACACCTTCACAAAGGACATCTATATCACCAGCCTGACGCCGCACATGCATTACCGCGGTAAGTCCATGCGAATCGTGGCAGCCTGGCCGGACGGCCACAAAGATACGCTGCTCTACGTCCCGGAGTACAACTTCAACTGGCAGATTACGTATCGTCCGATCGAGCCGATTCACCTGCCGAAGGGCTCGCGCGTGGAGATCGAGGCACACTTCGACAACTCGCGCAACAACCCGCTGAACCCGGATCCGAGCCAGACGGTGCGATGGGGTTCAGCGAGCGAAAACGAGATGATGGACGGCTGGATCGAGTACGTGGATTCCCCGCCGGCTAAATACTCAACGCGGTTGCAGTAGGCCTGTCAATTGGAATCCTCTCGGCCCGCGAAGAATTCCGTGGAGTCGGCCCTTGGCGGGCCGTAGGGCAGACCATCGTTTTTTGTGGTCTGCCGGCTGCGGAGCAGCCATTTTTGGGCTCGGTAGATCCCGTCAGGAGCGTCTTCGTCAGCCCTTAGTCATTGGGCCTGCGCTCCCGTCGTGGGACGGGGCTTTGGGCGAACGCGTGTTGCTCCACACGGCTGTAACTTTACCCATTGAGCCGGATTCACCGGATGCCCATTCGCATAAAGAGACCAATGCAGATGAGGACCGGTCGCGCGTCCGGTTGACCCGACATAGCCGATCACCTCACCGGCCTCTACGTGTTGGCCCTCCTTCACGGCAAACCTCGACTGGTGCAAGTACATCGACTCGAGGCCCTGGCCGTGATCGATGGCCACTGTTCCGCCTCTCAGCGTAAACCGGCGAACGATTCGGACCGTACCGGCCGCCACGGCGTGAACCGGTGTACCGGGAGCCCCGTGTTGATCGACGCCTCCATGATAATCGCCGGTCAGCTTTCCGTTATGCAGTCGCTGGGAACCAAAGACCGAGTTCATGCACCCCGGCACCGGCGCAACGAGAGGCTCCTGCCAGTATCGGGTAGGAGTAGCGGTGTCGAGAAAAGCGCGCACCAATGAGGCCTCCTCCGAGGAAGACTTCAACTGAGACAACGCTTCGGAAATCACAATATCCTGCTGGGGGTAATGAGCATCGTGAACAGTTACCGTGACCGTATGGATTACCAGCCCCGAGTTGTTCAGGAATTCGAGAGGATAGTCGCCGGGCTCCTGTTCGACGCTCACGGGCATCAGCCCAAAGGTGCTGCCGTCCGCCTGGGGAAAAAGAGGGATGGTGACCTCGCTCATGCGAGCCTTGACGGAGCCCGCGTTAGCGTGCAGTTTCAGAGCTTCGCCCTGCCGGATCAATGGAGGAGTAAAGTTGAAGTCCTGGGCGGCCGTTAAACTGGCGAAAAGGACGATCAGGATTCCGCCCGCGAGAAGGCGACTATTGCCGGGTGTGCGTTCGGCCATTGTTAATATTGTTAAATTTAGGCCTACACATTTCAATACACTGGGGTTACACTAAGAAAAACGAAAGCCGCATCAGCCGCCGGGACTGGTAGGTGTGTGCAAAAGGATCCGGTAGCTGATGCGGTGTGCCCGAAGGGCTGGGGTCCGGCGGCGGTGCACTTGGTTCAGTTAGCCAGTTGGCATTCCTCGTGGTGTTCTTCGTTCCTGGCAGGTCCGCGTCCATTTCTTTCCATACCAAAAACGCCATGGTGGCTGTCCGTAACTCAAACCCCGGGTGAGCCTGAAAAAATCTGCGGAATCAAAAAACCCCTCTGATGCAACCGCAAGCGACGGATATTACGAGCATTTTAGTACCGCGAAACAATCGACCCCCGAAGGCCACCTTGTCCCCATACCCGTTTACCTTTCCGCCTGCGAATTGCAGCAGAGGGCAGGTTGCAATAGCAACTTCAACGATTCACACAATCGAAAGTAGCAACCTGCCAGCCGCTCTGTCAACTCCGCAACTGGTTGATTCTTAATGATGTAAACCAGCCCGATGACGCCCGGTTGTGCGGTTTCGACCCGCGGCTGTGTCGCCGCGCCACAATTCGCCGGCCAGAGTGACACAATAAGCTAAATTGTGGGGCGGTCAATCTTGGCCGCAGCCGCCTTTCAAGGCGGCTCTTTCCACGCACGAATGATCGTCGCACCGGGCCAAAGCCGGCTGCAGCGAGGATCAACTGCCCCGCGCTTACCTGGACAGTAGTCAGCAAACCTTCCTGTCATCTTGCAATTACCCTCTAAAGAGAGACTCGCAAAGTTCAGCCACCAGCGGACGAGGCCGCCGTCGGCGTGAAGTTCATTGCTGGTTGCTCACGGACGCCGCCGCTCCGGCCATTTGGGGATCGCCCGAAGTGACGCTGTCGCCTCGCAAGTACTGATTAGTAGCTTCCCAGATTCCGGACATAACCTGCCACCTGGAAACGCCCGGTTCGCAAGCGCTGGGGCGTCAGGGATCTATCGGCACTTGCCAGTTTCCGGAAACCACTTCGCGGCCACAACTAGTGGTCTGGTTCAAGCCCAACTTAGTTTGGACTGACGGCGAGATGGAACGTTAGCACGGAACTCCCTTGGGACAGGGTTGCACGTAATCCCGGCGGCTGTCCAGTCACGCGAAGATTCACTTGTTGCACTTCGTTCAGTAGCCCCGGGGCCGAGCCTTGATACGTAATGGCAAGTCCCGCGGACGATGACAACTGAGGTGACAGCGAAATTATCATCGTAGAAAGCGATCCATTCGGGAATTGACTCTGAACAGGTCCGTAACTTGCTCCGTTGATATAGGCGGTGACGATGGAACCGGCTGGCGCTGGATTGGTGGTCGAGTTGATCGTGCCGTCGGCGTTCACGAGTGCGAGAAGTTGCAGGTTCGCGGTGGCAGCGCCGACGGGGATCGACTTCACCAAGACGCCATCTACCCGGACGTTCATCGGACCTCCGAGATTCCATAGCGCGATTGCGTTGATCTGGTTGGGGCCGGAATAGAGAAGCGGAGCGGAAACGCCGTTGAAGTCGACACTTGCGCCGTTGAGATTAGAGCCGTATACGGTCACAAACTCACCGGGAGCGACAGACGATTCGGGCTGCTGGGAGATCGCGTTAAATACGCCGCCGGAGACCGCGCTTGTTGGAGTCGGGGCAGATACGTAGACCACGCTGTTTGCACCAAGCACAAGTACGCCGCTTCCAAATGCGGTGATCGATAGTCCGAAAGCGCCACCGGAAAAGGTGCCGAGCGAGACGATGCCCGAGTCGTCGGGCGGTACCTCCGCAACGTACTCGCCTCCTGTTATCCAGGTGTTTCCACTGGAATCGATGGTGAAGTCGTTAACGGAGACGACCAGCGGCGACCCATAAACCGGCGGGTAGACCAACTCCGAAACAATGGCGGTCCCGGAGGCGTTCAGCGTAGCCAGGAAGATATTTTCACCAGCTAGCGGAGCCGTGGGCCCGAGGCCCCCGAACACTCTCCCAGCGATCACCGCGTTGCCGTCCGGTGTCAGGCGAAGCGCGGAAATTGGAGCCCCGGTCCCGATATAGTTGATGCCAAAACAGGTGGAGTAAATCAAAACTGACCCGGTGGGATCCAGTTTTGCCACGAACCCGCTGAGGCTACATTCGTCGTATTCACACAAGCCAACCGAAACGCCGTCGATCACGCCCGGCGTGACCGGGAATCCATCGGAAAATGTGCTTCCGGCAAGAGTCAGAGCACCGTTCGCGTCGACTGCAATCGCCGCTACGCCAGAAAAGGCGCTCTTGGGCGGGGGCTCTGGACCCTCCACTCCCTCACAATATCCGCCTCCGTAGCACCTAAAGGTTGCGCCGCCAAGTAGGGCCGAATAGACAATCCCTTCTGCCGTTGCAGACAGCTTGATTGCGAAAGCATAGGTCGGGGCGACTTGGCCCGCAACAGGCGGAGGGCTAGGATTGAACGCGTTGGGAAACGCGGCTGCCAGCGTGGACCCGCCAAAATAGATATTGCCGCTCGCGTCCACCGCTATGGCGGCCGCACGGGTGGACGAATCTCCAAAAAGGCCTGAAACTAAGACGTTCGAATAAGAAGAATCGAGCTTCATGAAGAAGCTCTTGGCCCCGCTGCCTGCTGGCACACTGCTGTTGACGATTGGGACGTTACCGGTCGCGGTCCCGACCACATAGAGATTCCCCTGCGCATCCAGCGTAAAACCCGCAAGGCTTCCCGGAGCCGTCCAGGTCGAGATCAGCGCTCCAGCCGCTGAGTACCTCAACACCTGTGAAGTCGCGAGCACCAGGAACCCGCCGTCAGGCGTGGAGAGAATCTTCTGGCCGCTGATACCTGCGGGGAGATTCACACTCTGGAATGCTGGCGGCGCAGCGTTAATTGCTCCAGCGCAGCAGGCGAGGGCGAGCAGGAGCACGTGGAGGCGCACTTGACGATAGTGTACACCTCGGGGATTAGCCCGCGAGAGACAGTTTCCCGGTAAACCGCGATTTCGGAAACTTGCGGTCGACCGTCAGTATGCTTGGCCTCGATTGTCGATAGCGTGAATTCGCGCGCAGTCTGGTGTATCCAGATCAAAGAACAAACGCCACTTGCCGACTCTCAACCGGTACAGCCCGTCCCCCGATCAGTAAGTCTCTTTACATCACCTTCGCCGACTTCACTGTAGCGCGTCAGCGCAAGCAGGATTCGCATCGCAGTATGCCGGTCAAGTCGCCGCAGATCGGCGCGCGCGGCGGGTTCCCAGACAACGTTCAAAGCCCGAATTCCCTGAGTAAGTCCTGGTGCGAGATGCCGGGAGATGGATTGGCACGTGCGAGATCGATTCGGGTGAGGACGTCCGGATCGACGGGACGTTCGCGGTCCAACAGGAATTCGAGATATCGCATGGCGGCCACCAGTTCAGACTCCGGAAGCCGTTCGATTAGATTATGAAGTTGATGTTTGTCAGGCATCGCGACCTGTTCTTAGCTTACGATATTTCCTCTCGCTGGCTTCGGGTATGGAGGCGTCACCGTATAGGACTTCCACCCGTGGCAAGAAACCGCGATTTCGGAAAGTGGCCGGGGTCCGAAGCGGCGGCCCACTTCTCCAAAAAGGCCGGCCACGATGGGCAGGCAATCAAGGAACGGCTTCCGGTTGGTCCGTCATCCAAGAATTGATCGCATTCGCGCCGCCCAGAGTCACTGAAGCGAGATGCCATTGAACCGAACGCCCGCGTGGTCTTACCCAAAAGACCTACCGACGGGGAGAATTCGTCTAACCGGGAGGATCGGGAACCGAAAGCCGCCGGCGAATTCTCTTAGCCAGGAGGTTCGCGATCTCGGCGTGTCGCGGAACCGCCTCAGCATGAAAAGTCTGTGGATTTTCCCAGAGCGTGTGCTCTTTTCCTTCGCGCCGAATTACGCAGCCGTCCCTGGAGGTGCCATAGCAATTCCATCGCGCTTCATCCGACGACAACAAGTTCCTGACCCGCCTCCGCCGGCAGCGATCGGAGGGTCTCCTCCCGCCGATATTCCAGAATCAACGCGATAGCCTCTCGCAAATTCTCGAGGCACTCTTCACGCGATTTGCCCTGGCCATTGGCGCCGGGAACTTCCGCGCAGTATGAGATATACCAGGGGCCGTCCTGCTCGATGATTGCGGTGAACTCATTGCGCATGCCCAATTCTACCGCTGCCCGAGAAGGCAGGATCATAAAGCAGTCAGGTATAGCGCCCCAATGGTCAGAAATCCGAAAGTAATCATCACCTGTGGCGGCATCCTGGCAGAGGAACCTTTCGGACGATCCTTGGTAAACCGGCTGGTTCGTGGCTCCCAGTCAGCGCACGACCACCCGCGGCGCCCCCAGAGACTCTGCCCAGCCGCTCTGTCAACTCCCTAAATGACTGATTCTTAACGCTATAACACAGCCCAGTGACGCCCGGTTGTGCGGTTTCGACCCGCGGCTGTGTCGCTGCGCCACAATTCGCCGCCCGAAGTGACATGCCGGCTGCGAAATCCGCCTCGCTGACAGACTAAAGATCTCTCTGCAAAATTCGGCCGCCAACAGACGAGGCGCGAATCAGACTTGGGCGGACGCCCTGACAGTCGCGGCCAGCTCCCCGCAAGCCACTGCTCCAGAAGTTCCGTACATTGTCATTTTCCCGGAAAACGCCATGGGTGTGGAGATCATTGCTGTCGCTCACGGACACCGACACCCAGGCCAATTGGGGGATCGCCCGGAGTGACGCTGGCGCGTTGCAAGTAATGCCGTAGCCTCCCAGATTGTGACTGAATCGGCCAACTGGTTCGTCGAAAACGCCCGATTCGTAAAAAATATTTAAACCCAAGCGGTTAGGAATTCATGTACAATGAGCTTGTGCCGGCGGTCCTCAGGTTCGACGGACTTCGGGTTGTCATCTACCCGAACGATCATCGGCCCGCCCACGTCCACGTGATTGGCGCGGGGCACGAAGCCGTCTTCGATCTGAACTGTCTGGTTGGTCCCGTTGACCTCCGCGAGAACTATGGATTCTCGCGTCGCGAGATCAAGCACATAACAGGAGTGTTGACGAATCATTTGGTTGAATTGTGCCGGGCATGGGAGAGAATTTCATGGCATCGCGTGACGATTTCAAACAGGCAACCCATCGTGCAAAGGAGTTGCGCGCCAAGTTCCCACGGGCTGTTTCCGCCCGTTATGACCGCAGAAGCGGGCGCGTAGTGATTCATCTGAGTTCTAACCTGATCATCAGTTTCTCGCCTGGAGATGTCGAGGGTCTGCAATTCGCCCAACCTTCACAGCTCAATGAAATTGAGATCAGTCCATCGGGCTTCGGTATCCATTTTCCGGCCGTTGACGCAGATATCTACGTGCCCGGCCTCCTGGAAGGTTTTCTGGGCTCAAAATCCTGGATGGCGTCCAGGTTAGGTGAAGTTGGAGGCCGATCAACTAGTAAGGGCAAGAAAAACGCTTCCAGAGAAAACGGCAAACTTGGGGGCAGACCACCCAAAAAAGTTGCGCAATGATTTTTCGAGATCAGAACGCCTAAACACGCTCTAGGGCGTTAATCGTGGGTAATCCGTGCCAAACCGTCCCAGGAGCGACTTCCGCGGTGTCGACGATTCAGCTTCACCGACGCGTTCCCTCGCAGCCTGACGGGGTGCCGGCTCAAAGGCCCCGCTATAGTCGCGGGCGCCAGCGCCGCTGGATCCCTGCGAATCCATGGGCAGGAGGACGAAGCGGCCACGCTTCAGACAGAAAGGGTAGGGGCATTAATCAGCGCAAATGCAGGGGCACTTCTACATTTCGTGCGGAATCCCCGGCCGTTTAGGAGGAGCGCTAGGTTAGAATGCAAGTATTCCTCGGCAACACGTCCTGATTCCGGTCTACTGCCGGCCACATTAGCGCCTCAATCGGCTCACACACCCGAAGTGCGTCCACGGTCGAGAACTCAGTGCCGCTGTGGTCACCGACCCACTCATAAGGCACTGGCAGATTGCATCTCCGGGGCCACGAGCCCTCGCCGGCGGTACACTCAGAGACCTGGAAATCGCAAAACGCCAAGATCAAGTACGCAAAGGGCCATTCAAAACCCATAGCCCTACCGCGTCCGCCGCAAACGCGGGCGGCTTACTTCAAACGTCCTTATCCGAAGTGCCCCGGCAGCGAGATTCTCGCTACGATTCAGCGATGTCGGGCCGGGTCACTCCAGATAAGGTTCTAGCGTTTATGGGGAGTATTCTTCCAGAACGCGATCAGGACAACAACAAAGGCAACTCGCGGGACCAAAGGGAAGGCGCCGGTATATACTGGACCCTGCTGGGAATCAAGAATAGAATCCCAGTTGAGACATGACAGTCGGAAGCGGGTCGCACTTAGCGGCGTTGGCCGCATTTCAACTGGCAATCGCTGGGACGATGCCAGTCAGCCTGACCGTCACGACCTCAGCGAACCCCACCACGCTTGGCCAGCCAGTAACGCTGACCGCGACCGTCTCGCCCGCCGCTGCAACGGGCTACGTGACATTCTACGACGGCGTGGCCATACTCGGTATAAGGCCGATCTCCAACGGACAAGCGCCTCTCACAACATCGACGCTGAACTCAGGAGCCACGTCGATTCACGCTTATTATTCGGGAGACACGACCTATGCAGCAGGTTCGTCCGCGACCGTTCCGCTCCGGGTGAATTCGCTACCGTCGACGTTTTTCAGCTTGCCCGTCAATTCTCGTGCCCCCACGGAAAACGCAATAGCCGTCGGCGATCTCAACGGCGACGGCACGCTGGACATCGTTCTAGAAGACGCGTCTGCAGGAGGCCTCTGCGTGTTACTGGGCAATGGTGACGGTTCATTCCAGCCGTGCATGGAAGTCGCGCTTGGTCAGCTTGCTCAGGCGGTAACAATCGGCGACTTCAATGGCGACGGCAAAATGGACCTTGCCGTTGCGGACTTCACGACGTCAGGCGCCACCTACGGCGCCGGCTCTGTCAGTATCCTCCTGGGCAACGGCGACGGAACTTTCCAATCACCGATCCTCTACCCGGCCGGCAAGAGCGCAGGTTCCATCGCCATAGGCGATTTCAACGGCGACGGCAAAGCTGACCTCGCAGTTACGAGCTATATCGACAATGTGGTCAACATATTTCTGGGTAATGGTGACGGCACATTGCGAGGACCGGTGAGCTACGCTACGGGCTCTTATCCCAGTTCTGTAGCTGTTAGCGATTTCAACGGTGATGGCGTGTCCGACCTCGTTGTGACGGACTATTTCGCTGGCGCTGTGAGCGTGCTGCTCGGCAACGGGGATGGTTCATTTCGTCCGCGGACCGATGTCGCCGCGGGAGTCGCGGCGCCACGGTTTGCAGTTGCTGAAGACTTGAACGGAGACGGCAAGATCGACCTCGTGGTCACAGGCAATCCGACCGCGAGCGTCCTTTTGGGCAAGGGCGACGGGACATTCCAGGCGCCGGTGAACTACGACTCGGGAACCGGTAATACCACCAGTCTGACCGTCGCAGTCTGCGATTTCAACGGCGACGGTAAGCCGGACCTGGTGTTCAGTTCTGGCCACGCCCCGGACGTCACGTTGCTGTACGGCAATGGCGACGGGACGTTCGAGGAGCCGCAGCATGAGATCTTGCAAGGCGACACCGTAGTTGCAGGGGATTTCAACGGAGACGGCAAGGCGGACGTGGCCGTGATAGGCTACAGCGGCGTCAATGTGCTTATGGGCGGTGTGGGGCAGTCCACAACCACAACGCTGGTTTCGACGCTCGACCCTGGCGCCTACGGACAGGGCGTCGGACTGGTCGGATTCGTTTCTCCTGCCTCTGCTACCGGGAAAGTGACTTTTTACGATGACTTTTACGTTTTAGGAACCTACCCGGTGGCGAACGGCGTAGCGTCGATGGTCGAAAACCTCACGAACCTCCTCCCGCATTTTCTCGTCGCGGTGTATTCCGGAGACTCGGTCTACTCACCAAGCAGCTCTTCGTTGGTCGTAGAAATCAATGACGCCGCCGTTACCACAACGACGCTCGTTTCATCGAGCAGCGCATCCTACTTCGGCGAGACTGTCACCTTTGTAGCCACCGTGTCGCCATCAACGGCAACCGGCCCAGTCACCTTTAGCGACGGCGCCACGCTCCTCGGTGCGGTTCAGTTGAGCGCCGGGGCTGCCTCGTTCGTTCCGCCGTCCCTCTCGCCCGGCACTCACTCCATCGTCGCAACCTACACCGGAGCTTTCGGCTACAATCCGAGTTCTTCACCGCCCCTGGTCGAGACGGTGGCGCAGAACGTGCCCACGACCACGAGCGTGTCAGTTTCGGCTGGCCAAGTGACGTTCGGGCAAAGCGTAACTCTGTCAGCCAACGTATCGCCCGCCTCGGCCGCGGGCAGCATGACCTTTTACGACGGAGTAATGATTCTCGGCACGCGCGCGATTGTTGCAGGGCAGGCTGTGCTCAGCACCGGCCTACTCTATCCTGGCAGGCACTCGCTCCGGGCTCGTTACGTCGGAAACGCCAACTTCACGACCAGCACTTCGTCGCCGGCTAACATCATCGTCAGCGCTGGACCGGCCAATAATCTCGGAGCGCCGGTGACCTATCCCGTGCCCGGCACTGCGATCATCGAGGCGGACTTCAACGGCGATGGAAAAAGGTGATCTTGCGATTCTGTCGGGCTCCGCCGTGAGCGTCCTCCTGGCCAACGGCGACGGGACATTTCAGCCGGCTATCAATACGCCCACCGGCACAGCCTATGCCATTGCGTCCGGAGATTTCAATGGCGACGGAAACACCGACTTGATCGTGACCGGCAAAGGGTCGATCAGCATTCTCCTTGGCAACGGGGACGGGACTTTCCAACCGCCGCTGGTCTCGACGATCACCGGAACGGCAACCTATATTGTCGTGGCTGATTTCAACGGGGACGGGAAGGCCGACATCGCCATCAACGCGTTCGGTGTCGAAATCCTTTTCGGGAACGGCTACGGAACCTTCCAGTCAAATCCCCTCTCAATTGCGGGATCTTCCAGCGTCTTTGCTGTCGGGGATTTCAGCGGGGATGGGATACCGGACTTCATCGCCACCAGCGGCGTCTACATCGGCAACGGGGACGGAACGTTTGAGGCAATATCTGGTTCCCTGGTGACGTTTTCCGCCGTGTCGGTCGGCGACTTTAACGGAGACGGCAAGACCGATGTGGTCATGACGGAATACGAGGGGTTCACGCATGCCTACACCCTCTCTGTGGGTTTGAGCCAAGGAGACGGGACATTCTCGTGGGGTCCGGCCTTCGGCTCATTTTCAACCTTGCCCGTGCTTACGATAGGCGTTTCAACGGCGACGGTAATCTCGATTTAGCCGCGGCGTACCAGGATTCATTGACGATGTACCTGGGTAAAGGCGACGGAACGTTTGCCGGCACGTTCGGCACGGGAACCTACAGCTTCAGCGGCGTTGCCTACCTGTCTGGCAGCTTCAACGGGAATGGCATCACCGAATTGGCTTGTGTGGGAAACGGAGGTTTGTCCATATTTCCTGGAGAACAGGCCCCAACGCCGACGGTCACGGTGACATCCACGCCCAACCCGTCCGCCTACGGCCAAGGCTTTGCGTTTACCGCGACCATAGATCCAACGACCGCGACCGGCCACGTGGTCTTCTACTTCAACCAGGAATCGACGATTCCGTTCAACGTGACGAACGGTCAGGCAACGTGGACCTCCGCGCCCAATTACACGGCGCCAGGTACGTACACGCTAACTGCCACCTACAGCGGCGACGCAAACTTCACTCCCGCGACATCGGCGCCAATTACAGAAGTCATAAACAAGCTCCCAACGACAACCACAATTGCGGCATCCTCGAATCCCGTGGTGCTTGGCGAGAATTGGGAACTCACGATTACCGTTGACCCGCCGGCGACGGGAGAGGTCACGCTCTATGACGGGCCGAAAGCAGTCGGCTTTGGATATGTGGGAAGTATACCTACCATCTTGCGAGATTTATCGTTGGGCCTCGGGTCACACTCCCTGACAGCCGTCTATGGTGGAGATGCCATGGACTTATCCAGCATTTCGCCCGCGTACACACTGAATGTAATTGCAGGTGCGGCAGCTTCACCGGTGGTGACGTCGTCCGCTAACCCCGCGATCTTCGGGCAACCCGTCGTCCTCACCGCGACCGCAGCGCATCTCGATGTATCCGGATCTGTCACGTTCTACGATGGCGCGGCCATTCTCGGTATCACCCCCGTAACTCAAGGTACTGCCCACTTAACAACCATCTCGCTGCCTGCGGGGATGCGATCCATCTGGGTGCACTACAGCGGAGATACCGTCTACGCGCCCGCGACCTCGCCGGTATTCAATCAGCAGGTCAACACGCTTCCCGCGAGCGGCCTTGCGACGACCGGCGGCCTGCAGTTGAGTTTGCCGGCATATTCCGTCGCGGTAGGAGACGTTAATGGAGATGGAATAGCCGACATCGTCGCCGGCACCGGCTTGAATGATTATGGCGCGTCGACGATCTCCGTCTTTTTGGGCAATGGAGATGGGACGTTTCAGGCAGCGAAAGCGATCGGGCCGTTATGCTACGACGAGAGCTATGACAACTCGAACGTGACAGTTGTACTCGCCGACATGAATGGCGACGGAAAACTCGATCTGCTCGCCGACTGCCGCACGGGTGAGGATACCTTCACTTACTACTCCGTAATGTTGTTCCTTGGAAATGGCGATGGAACGTTTCGAGAGACGGGCGCAGTCGGGAACGGTCCCAATGTCACTGTCGCGGACTTCAATGGCGATGGCATACCGGATATTTTCAGTGGAGGAGTCTACCTCGGCTTCGGCGACGGAACTTTCGGGGGCGGCAACGGGATTTTGGGCAACGCCGCCGGTGTAGCCACGAGCGGAGATTTCAATGGAGACGGGAAGGTTGACCTTGCTGTCGTCGACGCCGCGACTAGTACGAACCTTTACATTCTGCTAGGCAACGGCGACGGGTCCTTCGCGAATCCCAAGACCATTGGAGGGATTGCTCCAATCAGCTCAATCGTTTCCGGTGACGTCAATGGCGATGGCAAGACGGACCTCGTCCTCGCATACTACAACGGAACGGTTGGTGTGTTGCTGGGCAATGGCAATGGAACGTTTCAGCCCGTTGTGACATACAGCGTCGGCCCCGCTGTTCCTAGCGAAAAATACAACCTCTACGATCTCTACACCCACCCTGCTTACCCCGTGTGGATCTCGCTCGGCGACTTTAATGGCGACGGGAAAATCGACCTCGCCGTGACCAATTCGCTGGGCGTGGGTATCCTGCTGGGTAACGGTGACGGAACATTTCAAGCGCCTGTTTTCTACGGCACGGGTTGCGAGTCCGTTGCCACAGCTGGTTTCAACGGCGATGGTCGAAGCGACCTCGTGCTCGGCTCCTTGACAGGAAATGGCGTAAGCGTGCTCCTCGGCGTGCAGTAACGCGGTAAACACGCGTCACCAAACAGGCGTAATCCGCAAGCCCATCAGGTGCGGCTTCGGGTGAGTCTGGTCGGATTAGTAACGATAAGTCGGCTTGTGGCCGGTAGTCCGGGCAATGCGGCATTTTGGTCGTGTAACGCCTACCGGTGGAAGTACAATGTGGCGAACGATAGGAGGGGCGCGTTCCGGCAGCAAGTCTTTGGCCGCTCTTTTCCTTCTTTTCCGTGGGCAGGCACCGGGCTATTAAGGGCTCCATGCGTTAAGTGAACAGCATTGGGTTTAATCCGTGTTGATGCGTGTTCATCCCCGGCCCACGACGCGAGGGACCTGCCGGTGTTGCTCTACACTGTACTCTTGCCACCCACTGTACGTGTCAATCGCAAAGCCGCAGCCCGCATTGCCGCCGGACATCCCTGGATCTTCCGCAGCGACATCATCGACACTGGCGAAGCCGCGCCCGGCGATGTAGTCAAAGTAGTAGACGATCGCAATCGGGCCCTATGCCAGGCGCACTACAGCTCCACATCCCAGATCGCCGTGCGCCGCCTCCCTGACCCCCTGGACTGGCGCGCCGCTCTCACCGCCGCTGCCGCGTTTCGCGCACGCTACGTCTCCGGAACCGACGCTTTCCGCCTGGTCCACGCCGAAGCCGATTTTCTTCCGGCCCTGATCATCGATCGTTATGGCGAGTACTTCACTCTGCAGGCGCTCGATCAAGGCATGGATCGCGCCACGCCCGAAATCGTTCAGGCGCTCATCGAGCTCTTTCAACCCAAGGGGATCGTGGCGCGCAATGATGCGGCTGTGCGCACCCAGGAGAATCTGCCCCGCGAAACCCGCATCCTGCACGGCGAGGTTCCCGAACACATTGCTGTCCACATGAATGGACTCGAGTTCCATGCCGATCTCCAGCACGGCCAGAAGACCGGCATCTTCCTTGACCAACGCGAAAATTACGTCGCCGTCGCAAAATACGCGCGGGGACGCGCCCTCGATTGCTTCACGTCGAGCGGTGGCTTCGCGCTGCACCTGGCCGCACGCTGCGAGCACGTCGAAGGCGTCGATTCCAGCGAACGCGCTCTCCTGGCCGCCGAGCGAAACCGCCTTGCCAACGGTGTCGACAACGTGCAGTTTCGCGAGGCGGATGTCTTCGAACTGCTCTCCGGACAGCCGGCCGGCAAACGCTATGACACCGTCGTGCTCGATCCGCCCGCCTTCGCCAAATCGCGCCAGCAGCTCGACCGGGCCCTCGGCGCCTACAAAGAAATCAACCTGCGGGCCTTGAAGGCGCTGAATCCCGGAGGCATTCTGGTTTCCTGCTCCTGCTCGCATCACGTCAGCGAAGCGGAGTTACTGGGACTCGTTGCCCAAGCCGCACTGGATGCGCGCCGAACCCTGCGCGTCCTCGAACGCCGCACTCAATCGGCAGACCACCCCATCCTCCTCACCGTCCCGGAAACCCACTACTTGAAGTGTCTGATCTTCGAGTGCCTCTCGTGAGGCAGCCTGCGTACATCGCGGACCAGCGCCGATAAGCAACCCAACTCGACTGCGCGCAGTAGACGCACGCATGCTATATATGGAGTAGAGCCATAGAGTATCCATATGCCACAGGTCCTCATCCAATTCGATGACGCAACCTTGAAAGCGATTGACCGAATCGCTCCCGCTGCTAAGCGGAAGCGGGCTGACTTTATCCGGCGAGCGGTCAAGGACGCGATCTTCCGGCAGGAGACGGATCGGATGCGCGAAGCATACCGGCTCCAGCCGGATTCCGTCGAGGGCTCAGACACGTGGGAACTTCCTGAGGAATGGAAAGAGTGAGGCAGTTTGAGATCTGGTGGGCGGACATGCGAGAACCCTCCGGTCGCCGTCCGGTCTTGTTATTGAGTCGAAACGACGCTTACGATTATCTTTCCAAGTTTGTCGCGGTCGAGATCACATCAACGATCCGCCAGGTTGCGAGCGAAGTCCCGCTCGGCGAGGACGAGGGACTGGCTAAAGTCTGCGTAGCCAACTGCGACAACTTTCGGATGGTTCCGCGGCTTTCCCTGACGAACCGAGCCGGGCAACTTGCCCCCGAACGTTGGGTCGAAGTCAAACGAGCAGTGGATGCCGCGTTGGGATGGCGGGAGTTGACGGATCTCGATTAGCCGGCAGGTCTGGCGTTACACGCACTTTCGTCACCGGGAAGGCTGCCTGGCTGACCACTAATTCCAGCCGTGCGCTTCCCGCACCGCCATCATCGTGCCCAAAATACTGTTCCACGTTTCCGGCTGCATCATGGTCGCATTGGGAAACATGCAGCCATCCCAACAGATATGCTGGACCGCTTTGGTCAATTTGCCACTCTCGTCGCGCAGCCAGTACCCTGCATCATGCACGATATTCAGCTTGCCATTCGGATCGGCCGGCAGACAGTGGTGCCCGGTCTTGTCATGCGAGCCCGACCCTTTGACGTCGCCATCGTTCTGCGCCACGTGGAAGTCGATGGTCCAGGGTCGCAGCGCCGCGGTGAGCTTTCGCAGCGCCTCGTCGAGTTGCTCCCGCTGCCAGGCGAAGCCCTCCGGAACGATGCGGTCCTCCGGCGCGTTATACCCCAGCGCGAAAAGCAGCGTGTGCGCCATATCTGCCTGGAAGCCTAGCACCTCCGGCCGCCCGACCCGCTCCAGCAACTCCACCATCTTTTTCCAGCTATGCATCCCGCCCCAGCAAATCTCACCCTCCGCCGCCAGTCGCTCCCCATGCCCCTCGGCGACGTCACACGCCTCCCGGAAGGTCTCCGCGATCTTCTGCATGTTCCCCGCCGGATCCTTGAGCCACTCGCTGGGACTCGCCGCGGAATCGATGCGCACCACGCCGTACGGACGCACGCCGAGTTCGCGCAGCTTCTGCCCGATGCGGCAGGCCTTGTCCACCTGTTGCACGAAACGCTTGCGGTCTTCATAGCTGCCCATCGCCGAGCCACCGCCGGTAGGAGGCCAGACCGGCGCGACCACCGAACCCGCCACCAGCCCACGCGAACTGAGCTTACCGGCCAGCGCTCGAAGATCGTCTTCGCTGGCATCGATATTGACGTGAGGCTCGAAGAGGAACACGTCGACCCCATCGAAGCGCGTCCCGTTCACCTCCGCACGCGAGGTCAATTCCAG
This sequence comes from Terriglobia bacterium, assembly GCA_963747535.1. Taxonomy (GTDB): domain Bacteria; phylum Acidobacteriota; class Terriglobia; order Bryobacterales; family Bryobacteraceae; genus CAVVFX01. The sequence goes on along the minus strand of CAVVFX010000013.1, from coordinate 183,921 downwards.
CATGGTGTCGAGATCGATAGGCGGTTCCGAGTCGGGGCCTTTGCCGACCAGACCAGGCCAGAGCGCGTTATGGAGTTTCGGATAGACGTTGGGCATCATTAGAAACGTATCACGGACGGCGTGTCCCGCGCCTTTCCTCAGCCTTGCGCTCGATGCTCATGCCGACCCCGGATGCGTTGCCGCTCAACGCTGCCTTTTCGCCCTCACGCCAAGCCCCGCCACGAGCAGGCCGGTTCCCAACAGCGTCAGGCTCGATGTCTCCGGGACGGCTGTGACAGGTGTCCCGCTCAATCCGAAAAAGACATTCTCGCTGTTCGTTCCAAGCTCGGAATAAATAGACCCGCTGGTTTCGACGATCATGAAGGTGTTATCGCTCGTCCCCAGTATGGGCGGTTCGGACATGTCCACCGCGAGATCCATACCGGCGCTCACGTTACTCACACTCACCGTGAAAACAAGATTCTGCGGTACCGTCACGCCCTCCAGATCGAAAGTCAGATCGAGGACATCTCCACCCACCGAGGAGATGTCCGTCGGATAATCGAAGGTTCCGATGTTCGCCCCGACCGGGGAGCCGGCATCGAACAAATCCAACTCCGCATCGAAAGTTCCAGGGCCGCCATTGTTGTACATCTCCACTTCCGCCTCGTTGGCGGTACCAGCCGAAACCAGTTGGATCTCGTCTCCCAGTGCGATGTAGGGGCCAAACGAGTACGCCACAAAATCACCCGTGTCATTGGTAGTGTTGTTGTAAAGGTTAAATGGCAGCGCATTCCCGTAGGCTCCCGACGCACAGGCCAGCGACAGCAGCACGAACCAACCAGGAACGCTCCTCATTTTTTAATTATGCCTGGAAATGAAGCTACCGGGGACCCGTTCCCAGCACCCGCGGCGTGTAGGTGAAGGCCGGCGTCCCGGTCCGCGTGAACTGGACCGTCAAGGTCACGGTCGCTCCGGCGCCGATCGGACCGGCTTCCTTGTACGGGCTTCCCGCAGGCAGCGCCGCGCTGGTGTACCCGCTCGGCTGATACATCGTCACACCTGCCGGAAGAGAATCCAGCACATAAGCCGCGGCCGTCAATGCCGGTCCATTATTCGTAAGTTTAACCGTCTGAGTGTAGAGACCGGTGATACGATTGCCCGTTACTACTGTCGCGTTGACGCTGATCTGACTGGTGACGATGTCCGGGAGGCTCGCGAGATAGGCGGCCCAATTGCTCTTCACCGCCTCGGCAAACGGTTGAAGCTGCGAGTAATCGGGGTCCCAGGTAGTATACATGAGGCCCGTAATCCCGGGAATGCCGTGGGCCTGTTGAAGTTCCTGCGTTGCGGACACGGCGCCATTGCCCGAATCGTAATAGCCCGCAATGAACTGTTGGTAGTGAGTAGGCTGCTGGGAATTCAAACCGGAAAACCAGGTCAGCGAGGTCGTCAGGTTCCCTAGATTCCAGTTCATGATGGTCACGTTTGAAGGGACGCCGGCCCACGATCCGGCGATATTGCCTTCGACGAAGTAATAGTTGTTGACCGCATTGTGATAGGGGTCGAACATATCGCTCCAGGTGAAGAGTGAAGCCGAAGGCGCGAGCGAGTGATAGAGATTGGCAGTGTTCGTGGCGTGCCACGCGAGCAGTTGCCCCGGTGTCATGTTCTTCGCTTTACAGGACGCGCAGGAATCCATGTGCCGCATCTCATCGTACGAAAGCAGATAGTTCATCCCGGCTGGCATGTTGTTGACGATGCTCTGAGCGTTGGTCTGCAGCCAGTTCTGGGCACCGGTTTCGGTCAGGCACATGCCGACGTCGCCGCTCGACTCGACGGGCTGAACTGCATAGTAATCGATTGCCACTGTCTGTCCCGGTTGCAGCGATGTGGTTGAAGGCAGCGTCACGGTACCGGGGGTGTGATAGAAGCCGTTGAATGGATAGTATGCGCCAGAGGCCAGTTGGGGATCCGCGATGGCGTTGAAATCCCTCCCTTCCTGGAAGACCGTATTGGGATTGCCCGGGTCGTAGGCTGTCAACGGAGTACCGGGCCGGCGCAGAACGTAGACCAGGGATGTTTCTTCGATAAACGCGTCGTCAAACCAGATAGTGCCCGACGATCCGCCCCAGACGCCGAAGTAGAAACCCGGCTGCGAGGTGCCACGGCTGTTGAAAGTGAAGTCCAGCTCGGTCCAGTTCTGGGTGGCTTGCTGCTCGATTGGAGTATTGAAGAGTGTGAGGCCGCTCGACGGGTCATACACCTGGATTTGGGCGAAGCCGGAAAAGTTCGCGGTCTTGATCCAGATGCGGGCGTGATACTGTCTCCACGGGATAACGCTGATCGCCTGGTAGAAACGCGAATTTCCGGCTGCATTCGTTATGTAGCCGGAAGCCGTTCCGCTATGCGCGACGGTGGTGTCGATGCCCATATTGGGGTCATTGAAACCGAACCACCCCGTCAACCCGGCTTCGAAACCCGGGTTGACGAGCCCTCCGAAACTGTTTACCGGCACGAGGGCCGTTCTGGCTGCGTTCACCGTGAACTGAGATCCGGTCAGGTGTTCTCCCTCGGCCCAATTCGGATTATTGAGCAGCACATCGTCCGAGTACCCGTAGGGTGAAACCGTTGCCGTGGTCTGCATGCCTTTCGATTGGGCATGGGCGATGACTTGCTGCATATACGCCACATTGTTGGCGGGATAGACGGTCGATCCTATGAAATTAAACGCGGAGCTCCAGAACACAACGCCGGTGTATCCGTAACTAAACGCCTGATCGATCTGCGCCTCGATGGCGCTGACATCGGCTTGGCTCTCCGGATAAGCGCTCTGAAAGTACCAAAGCTCGGGCGCACTGCTCTGCCCGAATGCCGCGGCAGGAAGCAAAGGAATAAGAAGAGCGCAAAGGACGGCAAGGTTGGTTCGCATGGGTTCGGTGCAGTACCACTGGTACTACAGGATCGTATACCCTCGTCCGTACGTCTATGTATCTATTTGGATACGGTCACCTTGACGCGAAGACTGTGAGGATGGGAGTCGGGAATTTGGTGGGCCCTGTAGGATTTGAACCTACGACCGACGGATTATGAGTCCGCTGCTCTAACCGCTGAGCTAAGGGCCCGTCTTTATAAATTCAACAACTTGCGGACGTTTCTTGGTCCGGCGCGTCTCCGCTGTTGAGGAAATTGCAGGGATCTTTTTGCCCCCGGTCGCTTCCCTGGCCTCTCCGAGACGGGTCAACATGGCGTGCCTTAATGAATGTATCACGAAGTCGGTTTTCGTCAGTTTGAGCGCTTCGCGCACATCCGTATGCTGGTAATCGAGGGAGGTCCCGAAGACCGGCGTGTCCGGTGAATGGATCGCCTATTAATGGTGCGCGGCGGGCAGCTACCTCCTTGATAAAAGGTCTTCAATTTGCTTTGTCCAACCGGGCACAATGGCGCGCTTCTCGCGAGCCTCGCGGATCAGCCGCAGGTTGCGGACGGTTGTCTCGGGTTCCCATTTTTCACGAATACAGGAGATCGCCCGCGCCAGGTTCCGGCTTGCCTCTTTCTGATCGAGGGCAATTACCGCAAGCTCGAGCAGAGTCGCGTAGTCCCAGTAATCCGGCTTACCGCGGGCGATTTTCCGTTCGACACTGTAACGAACTACGGGGATCAGCTCCAGTCGGCGATCGTCCGGCGGATCATGCAATTCCATCAGTGTGATCGCGTTTACGCCTGGGTAGGCGTCACGCCAATCGGTCTCGAAGCCGGCCAGATAGGTGTCGATGGCTTTCTCGAGGAAGCCTTGAGCCCCTAACTCGTCACCCAGTCGTGCTTCGTCTTCCCAGCGGTCCTTGTAGACCCGGCCCAGAATTCCGAGGGTTTCGCTGCTGGCGCCTTTTTCTTCAATCAATCTCGTAAGAACCGCCTCTGCCTCGTCGCGCCGTTTCAGGCGGTTCAGCGCCAAACCGAGTTGCTCCCGCACCATGACGCTCTGCGCGAGCGGCGGCGACATTTTCTTCACCAATGCGACCATATCGGACCATGCGGCTGTAGCTCGGTACGAAAGAAGGAGATCGATCACGATACCCGACTCGAGGTCGCCGATGTTGCCGAGGTCGCGTTCGATGGCGCGCACGGCATCGGCTCCCTGCTTGCGGGCGACTACGAGTGCGTCCTTCCACTTGATTGAATACTCGACCTGATCGCGGAAGACGTCGGTCTTCAGATGTTCGAGCATGGGAGGCTTGATATTTTCGAGCAGTTGAAAAATGGGGCTGTCGTTTGCACCCTTGCGCGCTTCGCTCAGAAAGTCGACGATGCTCTTCCGTGTCGCGGAAAGTTTGTCCGCATCGGGTACGCCGCCGTTCGATAGCTTGTAGTGAATGGTCCGCAGCATCTGGATGTCAAAGGGCAGCCTGGTTCCTTCAGACATCAGTTGGATGGTGCTGGAAGGGCGGAATGCGTGCCGGACGCCCAACTCGTAATAGACGTTGACATTAGCCAGCGTGAGATCGGCGACGGCAAAGGGACACAGGATGAGCCGCTCGAACATCGGCTTGTGGATGATGCCACTGGAGGTTTCCTGGTCGGCGCGCAAGGGTTCGAGTTGCGCGTCGGCAACCGCTGGAGCGATGAGGTCCCCGTAGACCCGGTCGAAATCTACGATGCTTCCGTCAGGGCCCGATTTCGTGCCAAAAGGCATCAGAACAAAACACAGCGGGTTGCTCACTGCTGATCCCCTCCTTCGTATTTATTGGCAAGCTTCTCGATGTACGGCTTGCCAAGCCCGCACAGATCGGCGACACGGAGGGCCTGATCCTCGGCGGAAACGGCTTGCCATGGCTCAGGATTCAGCGCCACTGCGGCGGCGTGTTTATCAAATCCTTCGTCGCGCCGGCCTAGTATGAAGAGCGCGTCGCCTTCGGTCGCGAGGCGCCAGAACTCCTGTTTCTTATCCGTGGCTTTCTGGCAATGGTCCAGAGCCCTGCTGGCCCAATCTCGTGCGGCGGCTTCATCGCGTTCGCTGCCGGCAAGTGCGAAATACGCCAGGTTAATGGCGTGGTAGTAGGCCTGATCGTGGTTGGGCGGATTTTTCGCTGAAGAGGTCTCGTACCCACGCTTGTAGAGTTCGCGCGCGGAAGTAATGTCTTCCAGCTTGCGCGTAACCTGCCATCTGCGCTTCAGGCGCCCGGCGAGTACGCCAAGCACATCGGTGCCTTCCGGTCTATGATCCTTGAGCACCTGGATAGCTTCCTCACGACGGCCCCGGCGATCGAGCGCGATCGCAAGCTGTACGGCTCCGGCGTCATCGAGTTGCTTCTCGATGGGCAGAAGTTCTTCGATCGCGTCCTGGAAATGGCCGGTCTCCACCGCGACGCGGGCCGAGTTGCAAGCGACGCCAGTCCCCTTGCCGCCGGTCAACCCATCGATCAGGATCTCGACCGCGGGATAGCCGGTGTCCGTTCGTCGGAGCATGGTGATGTGATTTCCCGGAATCACGCGCCGGAATTGCTCAGGAAACGGGTCGAGGGAGGACTTCGGTGGAACAAACTGATCCAATTCGCCCGCGGTGGTGAAGAAAGCGAATGGTGGATTCGTGGCGAATTTCTTATCGGTCCACGCGGCCCGGAGTTGTTTGATAAATCCGCCGCTCGCGCTCATGTTGTGGATCTGCTGCTTGAGGAATGAGAGCAGCCTCGCCTTCACCAGTCCGGCGCTGGGCGTACCGAAGAGGAAGACGTGCGTGGTGCGCTTCCGCAGTGCCGGATATTTCACCAGGGCGTTTTGCACTACCAGTCCGCCCATGCTGTGAGCCACCAGGGCGAGCGCGTCATAGCGTTCCTTACGGAGTTCGTGCTCAGTGTTGAGCTTGGTCGAAATCTGGTTGAGGGCGGGGTCGGCGCTCCACAATCCGAGAATATCGAAACTCTTATGGCTGGGATAGCCGAAACCATACATATCCCATCCGCTGAGCCGCTTATCGGCGGCAAGAGCCGAGGGTATCTCATTCCAGGTGGCGGCGCGATCGCCGGAAAATCCATGGACGAAAACGATCGCGGTCCGGTTCTTTTCATTTCGCGCGACGCGAAAAGGTTGAATTCCAGGGTTTAGCATGTCATTTCGTATCCTTGTTTATTAAGGTGCCGAACCACAGCTCGAAGCTCATGGGTTGGGCCATAGCGCTCGTCTTTAGCGCTGAGGTGTTCCGGATTGTGACTTCAAAGTGAAGCGATTTTAAGTCGCGGGCCAGCCGCTCGGCCCGGGCTTGTTCATTCGGATTATGAAAGCGCAGCTCGGGACTACCGGGCTGGTTTCCGACGATCTCAAGATCAGGAAGCACATAGCCGAGATCCCGCAGCCCGTCGTGTATCTTTTGGGCCTGCGGCCTCTGGAGCTCACTTGCCAACTGGAAATAGACGGTAGGAACCACGTCGGCCGGACCGAGCTTGATACCGAGGACGCGAAGGGTTCGAATCCGGCCGGCCTGGGCGAGCGGAGAAGTGGGATCGAGGTTCAAAGCTGCACTCCAGTCGCTCAAAGCATCTTTGTTGTCTCCCATCGCCGAATAGGCATTGGCGCGATCGATGTAGTGGCGGCTGTTAGCCGGATCGGCGTTAATGGCGGCCGTGAGGGACTGCACCGCTGCCGGATAGTCCTTCTTGAGCGAGTACACGTATGCGGCGCCGGTGAGACTTTGGACGTCACCGGGATGGATTTTCAGAGACGCTTCGTAATCGGCGAGAGCCGGGTTCAGGTTGCCAGCCAACCGGTTGGCATAAGCCCTCATAGCGTACGCGGTGGTGTCGCCGGATTGAATCATTTCGGTAAAGTAACCGATGGCCATGTCCACGTTACTGGTGTTCAATTCCGCCAGGTTCAGGTTGCCAGGGCCGATAGGCTTGGAGGCCTTGTGAGTCAGTGCAAGAGGCGCCAGCTTGAAAATTCCGAAGCCCACAGCTACGAGGATAAGAACCGCGGCGGCCACGTTGACGAGCCATCGCCGGGGACTGGCCGCCGTCTGGCGATCCTGCCCCGGAGTCGGCACTGGGCTATCGGGCGCTCTTCCTCCGGACATTCGCGTAAATTCTCCGGGCGGAGCCGATGCAAGAGGGGTGTCTGTCGATTGGGGCGCAGTTTGGAACAGCCCAGTTGCTCCAGTCGATGCGGGACGGGCCGGCGCGCTTTGTGACGCTTCCCCGAACATGCGCGTGAATTCTCCGGGCGGAGCAGGCGCAGGCGGCTTAGGGGCTGCAGTCGGTGCTTGCGGCGCCGCCGTCGAGGTGGGCCGCCGAATCAAGCTGGTCATACCACTGTAGTCGACGGAAGCCTGTTCGAACCGCAGTTCCTCCCGCAAATAATAGTCTGAGGATTGGCGCAGCAACGCAAGTTCCACGGCCGTCAGTTCCTTCTGGCGATGCGGGAAGAGATCGTTCTGATCCTTAAGCGGACGAAACGCATCGGCCGCAGCCAATTCCTGTTTGCTGAGAAGGAGTTCGTCGCGGCGATCGGCATAATCCCAAAGAATAGCCTGAACGCTGATCTTCTGGCGCCAGCGCAAAAACTCGACGTTCGCATTGATAAAGGAGATCAGCGATGGCAGACAGCCAGCCAACGACGTGAGTTTCACAAGGGCGCGACTCCTGCCGGGATCGAGGTAGGTGGAAAGAATGCGGCGATCGATCAGAGGCTGGAAACGGGCGCGGAGCTCGTCATCGAGTTCGTGCCAGTAGAGAGGCGAAGGCGTGAAGTTGTCTGTGCTGAGTTGGCTTACATCGATCAGCCTTACCAGAGTGCTCAGCAGAATCGCACGGTCCGCATCTGCCAGCGCCGCCAGATACAAATCAAGCGCCATCCTGGATCGGTCCACGAAAGTTGTTTCGGTGGTGTGGTCGTCACCTGCCAACCACGAGGACATAACGGCGGTCTTTCCGGCCGGCTTGGTTTCCCTATCCGCCGCATCGACTGCCTGAGCTACCAGCGTCGCGTCGACCGGGGCGGCGCCGAAACGAGACCGAACTCCGGCGATTTGCATCCAGGCTTCAGCGTTCATGTCCTGGAGCACCAATCCGTCCTGGACCGCCCATGTCCATGCGGGCATGAGCGATTCGAACGGAGCTTCCGCTTCCGGGCGGATGAGGAAGAGCACGGTCACCGGCAAGGCCTCGGCGAACTTACCCAGCAGACGGAGAAATGGAAGTCGATCGGAATCGAGCCCCGGATTGAGAAGCAACTCCGCCTGATCGACAACGATGAGCAGCCGCTGATCAGTGGACGAACCTCGAAACGCGAGTTGAAGAATCGATTGCCATTCGACCGATCCACTGGCAAGGGCTGTACTCATGTTCGAGACTTCCAAAAGACGGTTGGTCTCGTTGGTCTCCGTGCTCCATAGATTCACCAGCGCGGCGGCCAGATCGGAGAATGGCCGCGTCTGCGGAGTGAAGCTGGCGATTTCCCACGACGGATTGGATTGACGCCGCAGCAACGGCTTCAATCCGGCGTTGACCAGCGAGGTCTTGCCAACGCCGGATGCGCCGCGCAGGAAGACGATCGGGTTAACGGGGAGCAAGGCGGCAAGCGCCTGCAAGTCGGCATCGCGGCCAAGAAACACCGGCTCATCGATTTCCTGATACGGCAAGGCTCCCTTGAACGGGTTCGCCCCGAGAGGAAACGAGCGAATTTCGCCCGAGCCGAGGCGCCGGGTAAGGCCGGTCAATTTGTCGACATCGTCAATCTTGCGCCGAAGATCGACAACGTTGGGCTCAAGCCATGAGTATGAAGTGGTCGATGCAGCGGGAAACACCACCGGAATGATCGGGAACTCGCGGCCCCTTTCCGCCTCTTGCTTCTGATGCTCAAAGGCGAAAGCGAGTTCTCTCAATTGCCAGGGGCTCCAGCCGAAGCGGCCTTCACAGAAAAGGAACGCCGAGGAGTGAGAGAGGGCGGTACTGAAAGCCGCGGCGCGGTTCGGATCGGAAAGGATCGCGTCGGTACTGACAAAATCGCTGTTCGCGCGGGCTTCCAACAACTGGCGAAGTAGAGCGGCATCCGCGCTTTCGAGGGCATTCGAGCTCAGGTAATAATCGAAAAGCCAGGGCTTCGACGCCGGTGCGCTAACCACGACAACCGTGCTGGTCTCATCGACCCTTGGGGGACCATCCTCGAAAAAGCGGAGCACCGATTGACGTTCCTCGGGAGGCGGAGGAGCGAGACTGGTGACATCCCCGTTCGTCAGGTGGCGCGTGAGGTTCTCGAACGAACTTAGCATTGAGTTCGACGCTGTATTGGGCTCGTCCCCAAAGGTGGCCAATACTTCTTCGTAGCCGTAATAGCCCCAGTAGGGAACCTCGACGTCCTTCCAGTAATCAGAGGGCAGGCGGTCGAGAAACGCCTTGAACTTCTCCCTTCCGCAGGCCCGCCGTTTGTCGAGCTTCTTTTTTTCGAAAGTGTCCGTCCGCATGGGAACAGGAAAGATCGGAATACGGGACTTTCCCAACTCGTCAGTCCGTTGCGCGGCAATCGATTGGGCCACCGACGATGCCCCCTCGATACTCTGGTTGTTGAGCGTGAAGCAGACCACCACGGCATCGGGCAGGTGCACGGTGCAGATTCCGGACGTGTCGCTGACCCCCGTGCGGCTATCGATCAGGATGTAATCGTATTGACTACGCATCAGTTCCTTCGTCTTCTCGAGAAAGACTCCACCGCCGCGCTTCTCATAGAAATCATCCCAGTCGAAAGAGTTTACGCGGGTCGCGTAGGAGGAATCCTGTTGGCCGGCGGCAATCAGGTCGAGCGTTCCGGGAGCGAAGTAGTTCCAGCGGGCAGAAACGGCGTAATCTACGATATCGGCAATCGGCACAAACCAATCCGGTTTGAGGGGCTCGTCAGAGGGCGGCGTGGCGGATCGGATGGCGAACGCCCGAACGAATTCGATGACCCCCTTGGTCGCGGTGAGATAGCGATCCACCAGGAAGGGGGCGAAATAGCGATGCAGGCCCGGCGCTTCGAGGTCCCAGTCGATCGCGAGCACGCGCTTTTTGCGGCTCGCCAGGATCCACGCCGTGTTCGCGAGCGCCATCGATCTGCCCGTACCGCCTTTGTAAGAGTAGAACGTGACGATCTTGCCCATAGCCGTTATCGCGCCGGCATGTTGCCTAGCTCGGGCTTCTTGCGCAAGGACGATTGGTTTACAAGCTCGGAAGCCTTTTGAATTTGGATGATGCGGTCTTGAATCCGGATAAGGCTTTCGCTGAGGGCCGTTTCCAAATCGACGGCAGTTCTGATGGAAGGCCGATAGAAAATCTCTTCCCGGGTAAGTTGAGCTTTCAGGCTCTTTATCAATTGGGCCTTCAGGGCAGTTTCTTTGGGCGGAGTATCGGGGTCACCTTCGTTCCAAATCACGACAATTGAAGTGTGAAGCGATGCCCTCTTGGCAAAATCGCTCACTTGCGACTCGTATTGCGCCACCAGGTTGAGAGTCCAGGGATCAACGAAAAGGACAAGAATCCGGTTATCCGTTTCGGCCTCTTCGAGATAGTCGGTGATCTTTTTGGAAAGCCGCAGACTGTTGGGAGAGAAATCTTTGAGAGCAGCAATCTTAGACGCAAGCGCCGAAATCTTCAAACCGACCGTTGAAAACGGACGCCACTCATCACTGCGCGAATTGCCATAGTAGGTCCTGGTGGCTTTGATCGCGAGTTCCTGTTGGGTGCCGGCGATGTAGACGAAGTCTACGGCATCTGGACCCTTCAGCGATTCCTGTAGGGGAAGAGCGACGCCTGGGCCAAGCGTATCCTCGAATGCGCTCTTCAACTGGTTGAAGCTGAAGGTTCCGGGCGCCAGCGGAGGATTACGACCGGCAGCACTCGCTATCTTCGTGGCAACGGCCTCCAGGCATTGCTCATAATCAGCCTGGTAGCGGGGACTGGTGGCCTGCCGCGTCAGGACTTCGAGTCCTTTTTCCTTGTGACTGGCGGGAAAGTCGGCGTGGTGGAAGGTGATGGAATTAATCGATTTCGGAATTGAGGATTCGCAAGGTATCCAGATAACGGGGAGAAGGAAGAGGCGATCCGCCTCAGCGAGTGCCACTTGACGCTCAATAAAGGCCTCCATTTCGACACCGCAAACCGGCCGCTGGAAATAGCGGGGCGAGTACATACAGAGCATCGTCTTGCTGTATTGCAGGGCGCTCTCAAGAGATGGCTCCCACTGTTGGCCGAGTTCGATATCGCTTTCATCGCGAAAATAGATTTCGGAATTCCTCGCCAAGCCAGTTTTGCCACGCACACGCTCGGCGAGATCCTCGAGAAAGGACTTTTGGAAAGGATTATAGTCGTCCCGCGCGTAGCTGAAGAAAAAGGTATGCCCCATCATACGCTCGCCGTATCCAAATCAGTATAATTCAGAAACGTCTGGCGGCGGCAAAGGCGCAAGTTTCACGCACATTGGAGCGCGGCCTGCCCCGCGGTTAGTGGCTGAAAGCCGGTTCGCAACGCCGTTCGGCATCGGCGCACACTACTCGTTTCAGCGCTCATTTTGCGTTTTGCGAACCCCACCTCAAGTGCGCCTCGCGGTTTTCGATGCCGGTCGCGGGCCAGGCCAGCCGCGCTGAACAGAGCGTCACAAGTGATTGCGCATCGCTAACACTCATCCTACTGAGCGGTGACCGTGAGGGAGCGGTTGGCGCGCAAAATCTAGCGACACTGTGGTTAATTCAGTTCCCTCACCCAGATATTTCGAAAGCTGTCCGGTTCGCTGGGGTCGGGGTGCGCTTGCAGTTTGATGGGCGCGGAATCAAACTTGCGGTAGAACGGTTTGCCGATGTACAACGTCTCGCCCTTCAGTTCGAAGTGATTTTCCACCAGCACGCCGTTGAAGAAGACCGTCACATACGCCGGAGTTTGCAGACTTCCATCCGCCTTGAAGAGGGGCGCCATCCAAATGACGTCGTAGCTCTGCCACTCGCCGGGCTTGCGCGCGGGGTTCACGAACGGAATGCTTTGCTTGTACATGCTTCCCGCCTGCCCGTTAGCATAGGTCCTGTTGTGATACGAATCGAGAATCTGCAACTCGTACCCGGCATCGCCAGGGCCGGTGGCGGCCAGAAAGACTCCGCTGTTGCCGCGCAGTTGGCCGGTTCCGGTAACATTCTCGGGAATCTTCCATTCGATGTGCAACTGGTAATTGTGGAATGTGCGTTTGGTTTCAATATTGCCCGCCCCCTTCGCCTTGCTCACCGTCATGACGCCGTTGCTGACAATCCAATTCGCCGGCGATTTGTCGGCGGTGTTCACCCACTGGTCCAGGTTATTGCCGTCGAAGAGAACGATCGCGTCGGAAGGCGGAGCGGAATCGGGCGAACCGGGGGTTACGACCTTGGGCTCCGGCTCCCAAACTTCTGTGTCCTGCGGCCTGGCCCGGTCTTGGCGACCGCCGGGTTGCTGCGCGGAAACGCCAGTCGGGAGGATCAACGTCATCAGTAAACCGCAAATTGAAAAGAGGAAAGCGCGTTCGAACGAAAGTTGGCTCATGGAATCTCCGTTCCTCATTATCTCCATCGCGGATTCGTCGCTCGGAAAACGGCCGTTTACGGGTATTGACTTTCGGCTGCTAACCTAAGTGAGGTTTGATGCGAAAGAGATTCCGCGACTGGCTCGTCGGGTTTCAAAGGAGGTACCTAAATCTGGTAAACGCCGGTGGCGAGGGAGGGACCGACACGGTCCACCGTTCCGGTAAGCCGGTTTCAGACGACGTCCTTCCGAAGCCGTGCACGTTCCGAGACCTTTTTGTTATACTTTTCCGCAATGCAGGAACGCCGGCATCGGTCGCACACACCAGGCCAAATGGCAAGATTTATCCGACGGATACCCCTCGGAAGCTAATCATTTGTTTTTCATGGCCTGACGGGCGAGACTTAGGAATGCACGCGGAATGGGACTCTTTTCGAAGATCGGAACCAGCGTAGAGTACAAGAGTCAATGGACACCCCTAACGATCTGAACGAAATCGTCGTCCCTCAACCCATCGTTAGTCCGCTCACGCGGTCCGCGATCTTTCTGGTTCTCTGCATTCGTCCCGGGCGAGAGAATTACGCTAGTGTGCGTTCCCTCTTTTCGAGCCTTTCGGGCTTGGTGCGGGCCGTGGAATTTCGGGGGATTGAGGCGGGCCTGACGTGTGTCGCCGGCGTCGGTTCGGAAGCCTGGGACAAGCTGTTTGGATCGCCGCGGCCCGCGGAGCTTCATCCGTTTCAGGAAATACGTTCGGGAGGACGCCATGCCGTCTCCACGCCGGGAGACATCCTTTTTCACATTCGAGCGCAGCGTTCGGACCTCTGCTTCGAACTCGCGGCGCAGATCATGGACGCCGCCGGAGATGCGGCCTCAATTGTCGATGAAGTGCACGGATTCCGCTATTTTGATGAACGAAGTATGATTGGCTTTGTAGATGGCACGGAAAACCCCCGGGGCGATGCGGCACGTGAAGCCGCGATGGTTGGAGCCGAGGACTCTCCCTTTGCAGGCGGTAGCTATGTCATTGTGCAGAAGTATCTTCACGACATGAAAGGCTGGAATTCTCTCCCCGTGGAGGCGCAAGAGCGCATTATAGGCCGTAAGAAGCTCTCAGATATCGAACTAAGTGATCTGGAGAAGCCGGCCTCCGCACACAACGCGTTGACTACCATAGAGGAAAATGGAAAAGAACGACGGATACTAAGAGACAACATGCCCTTCGGAAGGCCGGGTCACAGCGAATTCGGAACATATTTCATTGGATATAGCCGCTCCCCGCGTACCACGGAGACCATGCTGCAAAACATGTTTGTCGGCCGCCCTCCAGGCAATTATGATCGGCTGCTCGATTTTAGCCGGCCCGTCACCGGGAACTTGTTTTTTACGCCGACATCAACTTTTCTGGACAACATTAGCAGCAATTTCCCTGACTCCACTGCTGCCGGCGCAGTGCAGCCAGCTAGCTCACCGGAGGCTTCGCCTTCGCAAGACACATCACTCGGAATAGGATCACTTAAGGGAGAGAGATGAATAACCTCCATCGAGAACTGGCGCCCATCTCAGAGGCAGCGTGGTCGCAGATACAGCAGGAGGCTACTCGCACGCTGAAGCGCTATCTGGCCGGCCGGCGCGTTGTCGATGTGCCTTCGCCGGGCGGCATTGTGCTTCCGGCGGTTGGGACCGGCCACGTGCGGGCGATTTCCGCCCCGGCAGAAGGCATCCTTGCGAGCCAGCGTGAAGTGAAACCCCTCGTGGAATTGCGAGTTCCATTTGAGCTGTCCCGGCAAACCATTGACGATGTGGAGCGCGGATCTGAAGATTCCGACTGGCAGCCGCTAAAGGACGCGGCGAAGACGCTTGCCTTTGCTGAAGATCGAGCCATTTTCAATGGATATCAGGAAGCTGGCATCCAGGGCATTCGCGAAGCCACCAGCAATCCAATCGATACACTTCCCGCGGATGTGCGCGATTATCCCGATGCTGTGGCGCGCGCGCTGAGCCAGTTGCGTCTCGTCGGCGTCAACGGCCCCTATTCGGTTTTGCTAGGGGCGGAAGAGTACACAGCACTCGCGGAAACGCGCGATAACGGTTATCCCGTCCTCGAACACGTCAAACGCATCGTTGACGGCGATCCGGTCTGGGCGCCGGCCATCCAGGGCGCCTTCGTCCTGACCACCCGTGGCGGCGACTTCAAACTTACCATCGGACAGGATGTCTCCATCGGCTTCCTTAACCATACCGACTCTGCTGTGTACCTTTATTTTCAAGAGACCTTCGTCTTCCAGGTCCTTACCACGGAGGCTTCGGTGGCGATATCACCGCCGCAGAAGACTTAGTATCTGTCTCCGAATAACCATTCCAACCGCTCCCTGAGGAGCTGAGAAAAAATCAAAGGCCGCAGGCGAAAGCGCCTGCGCCAGCACTGCAAGTCCTGTGTTGCCAATGGTGGGGCAAGCGGTTTCGCCTGCCTTGGCCGCATGCGGCCGATTTTTTCACAGCTCCTAAGCAAGCGGTTCCGGAATGGCGTAGTTATTTCTGACAAGCCCTAAGTGAGCACGCCGGCGCTCTCCAGCAGCCGCTTCATGGTGAGAGTTCTCGCTGCGAGACGGGGCGTGACCCCTTTGCTTCCTACTGAATGAATATTCGCCCCCCTGGCGATGAGCAGCGTGGCCACGCCGATCTTGTCACAGTTGACCGAACGCCGCAGCGGCGTGTCACCGAGCCGGTCCCGCGCCTCAATGTCCGCGCCGCACTCGAGCAGGGCCCCCGCAACCTCGACATGGCCCCGTCGAGCCGCCATGTGAAGAGCGGTACAGCGCTTGACACCATCCTGGGCATTCACATCGGCTCCCGCTCCCACCAGCGCGTGGACCACTTTCCCCGCCCCCTCAACCGCGCACTCATTGCCCACGCAGTATAACGGTGTGTGCCCGCCACCGTCCCAAACGTCAGGGTCTGCACCGAGTCTCAAAAGCAACTCCACGGTGGTCAAACTTCCCGCGGCGGCCGCTTCGTGCAGTAGAGTGCGCCCGGCATGGCGTTCCTGCGCCAGTGTCGGATCGTCGGTTAGCTTCGCCCTCACGTAGTCCAGCATGCTGCTTTGTCCGGACCGGACCATCAGCCCCAACAAACCCGAAATCACCGATGGGCCATAGGACTTCAAGGCTGAACCCTCTGCCAGCGCGATGGCACCAGTCGCGTCGCCACCACGTATCGCGGCCACCGCTTCGTCCAGCCGGATCTGTGCATCCCACCGGCGGGAGATTTCCTCGCCCGTGCAGCCGCCGGGAGTCCCGATTCGGCCATCTTCGGTTACAGCTACCTCTCCGCGATTGACGACGTGAGCGGACGACCGCTTAAAAAACTCCAGCAGTTGACTGCGGAAGGGCTCGTCGATTTGCGCATCGGCGAGAGCCTGAACCATGTTAGCTATCCAGGCATCCCTTTCCCTCTGTCCGATTCGGAAGCGCAGGTGGGATTCGCGCAGGCTTAACCACCATCGGCGCTGCATATCCTCGCTCGGGCCGCCGAGAAACTGCGCGAGGAAAGCGGCAAACTCTTCAATTGCGCACCTGAATGTAGTGCCTGGAAAGAGGGGACGGAGTAAGGGATCGCGCTCTACCCGGGCATAGAATGCTACCGAGAGCCGGCGGCACGCCTCTCTGCCGCCAACGGCTTCATACAGATTAGGCCTCTCAGCCATGTGCACATTTTCCCACGATAAACGAACAGCCTGCTGCCCCGGTTGGCGTTTCGCGGAAACGCACCTGCCCGGATACACGCCTATTGTTTTAAGCGCCTGAATGGCTGTACACCGCCTGGTAGCCTGTAACGCGTCTATCGCCGCAGCTCCATGGGATCCGCCGGTAAGGTCCGGAGTGCCTGACCTGAAGTTCCCGGGCCCGGGAATCAAAAACAGCGCGCGCTTCCTGTCGCACGGTAAAATAAAGGCGTCACCCTTATGATCGATTCTCTACTGGCCAAAGTTTTCGGCACCAAGACTGAGCGCGAAATCAAGGCCATCCGCCCGACCGTCGCTGCAATCAACGACCTCGAAGCCGGGCTTCAGAAGCTTTCCGACACCGAACTCGCCGCCAAAACCATTGTTTTCAAAGAACGCCTCGCGCAAGGCGCAAAACTCGATGATCTTCTGATCGAAGCCTTTGCCGTCACCCGCGAAGCCGGACGCCGCGTCCTGAATATGCGCCACTTCGACGTGCAGTTGATCGGCGGTTATGTCCTCCATACCGGCCGCATCGCCGAAATGAAAACCGGTGAAGGTAAAACGCTGGTCGCAACCCTCCCCTGTTACCTCAACGCTCTCGAAGGCAAAGGCGTCCACGTCATTACGGTCAACGACTACCTGGCCCATCGCGACGCCGATTGGATGGGACGCATCTATAAGTTCCTGGGTCTCAGCGTCGGCATCATCGTGCACGATCTCGACGACCATCAGCGCCAGGAAAGCTACAACTCCGACATTACCTACGGCACCAACAACGAGTTCGGCTTCGATTATCTGCGGGACAACATGAAGTTCCGCATTGAGAACTGCGTCCAGCGCCCGCACAACTATGCCATCGTCGACGAAGTCGATTCCATCCTCATCGACGAAGCCCGCACCCCGCTCATCATTTCCGGCCCCAGCGAAGAATCCACCGACAAGTACTATAAGGTCAATAAGATCATCCCGTTCCTCAAACGCGGCGAGGTGATCGACGGCAAAGAGCCCGGCATCAAGTACACTACCGGTGACTACACGGTGGACGAGAAGCACCGCGGCGTGGCGCTCACCGAAGAGGGCGTGCTCCGCTGCGAAAAGCTGTTGAACGTCCCTAATCTTTACGATCCGCAGTATGTCGAACTCAACCATCACGTGCAGCAGGCCCTCAAAGCCCACGTGATTTTCCAGCGCGACACCGATTATGTGGTCAAGGACGGCCAGGTGATCATTGTCGACGAGTTCACCGGACGCCTGATGTCCGGACGCCGCTGGAGCGACGGTCTGCACCAGGCCGTGGAAGCCAAGGAAAACGTCCGGATCGAGCGCGAGAACCAGACCCTCGCCACCATCACCTTCCAGAACTACTTCCGCATGTACAAAAAGCTCGCCGGCATGACGGGTACCGCCGAAACCGAAGCCGCCGAGTTCCAGAAGACTTACAATCTCGATGTCACGGTCATCCCGACCAATCAGCAATTACTCCGCATTGAGAACCCGGACGTGGTTTTCCGGACCGAGGAGGAGAAGTTCCGCAATGCGGCCAAGGAAATCAAGGAGTTTCAGCAGCGCGGGCAGCCCGTCCTGGTCGGCACCATCTCGGTGGAGAAGTCTGAAAAGCTATCCAGTCTGCTGAAGAAAAACGGCGTCCCGCACGAAGTCCTGAACGCCAAGAATCACAGCCGTGAAGCGCTGATTGTCGCCCAGGCCGGACGCAAGGGCGCCGTCACCGTGTCCACCAACATGGCCGGCCGCGGTACCGATATTCTGCTCGGCGGTAACGCTGAGTTTATGACCAAGGAGCAGTTCCGTAAACAGGGCAAGGATCCCGATCAGCTCCAGACCGCCGCAGTCGGAACTCCCGAACGCACCGAGTGGGACGAAGTTTTTAAGAAGCACAAGTCTCAGACCGATCGCGATCACGACGAAGTCGTCGGGCTGGGCGGCTTGCACATCGTCGGCACCGAGCGCCACGAATCGCGGCGCATCGACAATCAGCTGCGCGGACGCGCCGGCCGCCAAGGCGACCCCGGCAGTTCGCGCTTCTATCTCTCTTTACAGGACGATCTGCTGCGCATCTTCGGCGGCGAGCGCATGCAGAATCTCATGCTGAAGCTCGGGATGGAAGAGGATGTGCCGATCGAGTCGAAGCTCATCACCCGGCGCATTGCGGCGGCCCAGAAGGCCGTCGAAGTGCAGCACTTCGAAGCGCGCAAACACCTGCTCGAATACGACGACGTCATGAACAAGCAGCGCCAGGCCGTTTATGGCATGCGGCGCGCCCTGCTCGAAAAACAGGAACAAAAAGAGCGCGTGACGGAGATGACCGAGGGCATCGTCGGCTCGTTTGTCGACATGCGCTGCCCTGCGAGTGAACATCCGCAGGCTTGGGACCTGACGCTGCTCAAAACCGACCTGCTGACCCAGTTCGGTGTCAAGGTCGAACCCCAGGAACTGGTCGGCATGACACGCGATGAAGTCGAGGACTACATCAATGATCGCGTCAAGAAGAACTACCAGGATAAGGAAGACCTGGTCGGTCCCGAGGTAATGCGCGAAACCGAGCGGATGGTCATGTTGAGCGTCATCGACGAACAATGGAAAGACCACCTGCTCTCCATGGACCACCTGAAGGAGGGAATCAATCTTCGCGGCTACGGCCAGAAAGATCCGCTGGTCGAGTATAAGAAGGAATCCTACATCCTGTTCCAGGAGCTGATGGATCGGATTGAAGACGAGACCGTCCGGTACCTCTTCTTTGTACGCTTCCAGCAGAACCGTCCGGATCTTCCCTTCGATACCGAAGACGACATGTCCAACGCCGATGAGGATGACGAAGACGATATCGCCGAACGCCAGGCCTTCGAGGCCGCCGAGCGCGCTCGCAAAGCGGAGGAGGAAAAGGCCGCGGCCCAACGGTTGTTGTCCGATATGACCCGCAAAATCGAAAAGAAGAAGGATAAAGAGATGGCGGATCTCCAATTTGTGGGCGGTAATGGAACCGGCGAAGCTAAAAAACCCGTCATTAAAGGTAAGAAAGTAGGGCGCAACGAACCGTGTCCCTGCGGAAGCGGCAAAAAGTATAAACAATGCCACGGCGCCTGAAACCACCCGCAACACTTGCCAAATTGACTGACTACCGTCTTGGCCCCCGTAGGGCAGACCATCGTTTTTTGTGGTCTGCCGGCTGCGGAGCAGCCTCCGAACGGCGCAGTTTCTGGAGCGGCCTCCTGCTCCTGCTCCTGACCCTCCCGGCAACCGCTCAACTGCTGCCCGAGCGCATCGGCGAATACCATCTGACTGCTAAATCTCCGGCGCCCACCGAGGACCGGGCGATTTGGAGCGAACTCGGTCTCGAAGATTCGGGCAAGGGAGCCTACGAGGGCCCCACGGGCCCCTACACCCTGACCCTCTACCGCGTCCAGGACCCTACCGCGGCCCTGGCGGCCTTCGACTGGCAGCGGCCACCGGATGCGAAACGCGGCACTCTCGCTCCCCTGACCGCCGAGACGCCGGACAGCCTGACCGTAGGGTCGGGAAACTACCTGCTGATCTGGCACGGCCATAAGGCCACTCCCGAGGAACTCAATGCGATCCTGCTGACGGTTCCCAGGTACCAGCACGGCGCGCTCCCCGTGCTTCCCGGCTTCCTCCCTGCCACCGGACTGCGCGCCAACTCCGAGCGCTACATCATCGGTCCGGCGTCGCTCCAGAGGTTCTATCCTGAGATTCCCCCGTCCACCGCTGCCTTTCATCTGAGTGCGGAAGCCGAAACCGCGGTCTTTGGCCGGGACGGGGGCGTTCGCCTGGTAATTTTCTCTTACCCGACGTTCGGCATGGCCCGCCAGCAGCTTGCCGAGTTCGAGAAGATCCCGGGAGCGGTCGCCAAGCGCACGGGTCCTCTGGTAGCTGTCACTGTACATCCGTCGGACAAGGACGAGGCCGAAAGGGTACTTTCCCGCGTGCGATATCAGGCCGCGGTTACCTTGCCGGAAAAACCTCCGAGTCCCAAAGACAACCCGGCCAACCTGCTGCTGAATATTGCGCTGTTGATCGGTATCCTGATTGTTTTCTGTGCGCTTTCAGGCCTCGCCTTCGGCGGCATCCGCCAGCTTTTCAGGCGGATCGGGCCCTCCGACGACGGCGAATCGATGGTCTCGCTACACCTTTCCGATCGGTAAAAAACGCCATTTTGCGCCTTTCGCAAAACCGCTAAAGGTCCCAGTTTTGTTCCGTTTACATACAATCCATAGGGTCCCAAACGGGGTTGTTTTACAAAACGCACTCGGGCTGTGGAAAAGTGGGAATCTCGTAAATGGCTACGTTTCAGCAAGATACAGGCGATTTTTTTAGCCTTCATTTTTACTTGACGAGAGGGACCGGAAAAATTTAAGATCCAATCACTAAAGTTTTTGGCGGTTGCGAAGCCGTTGAAAATGATTCTCCCATCAACATCACCCTGCAAAACAGGGCGATCAAGGAGCCGGTAAACCCGGCTCCTTTGCATTTTCGGAGGAAAGGATCTCATTCCCTCAGGCTGCCCCTCTCAGTCGCTTAGCGGGCCTCTGAACCCCATTGGTGACCACTCCCTGAAGGTTGCGGCACGGCAACAGAAAGGTCTCCGCCAAGGAGCGGTGCTACCCCCCGCCTCCATGTGCGCTACGATTCGAAAAGGTGATTACAGACAAGAAACTTCAGGCCATCCCCCTCGGGGGACTAGGCGAATTCGGTATGAACATCATGGCCCTGCGCTATGGCGACGACATTATCGTCATCGATTGCGGCATGATGTTCCCCGAGGATGAACTGCTCGGCGTCGACGTCGTGACCCCGGACCTCACCTTCCTCCGTGAGAACCAGGAACACGTTCGGGCCCTGATCCTGACCCATGGCCACGAGGACCACATTGGTGCCGTGGCCTACTTCCTGGGCGACTTCGACGTGCCGGTTTATTCCACCGCTTTCACGCGTGCCCTGGTGGAACGGCGGCTCGAGGAATTCGACATTGAACGAGAGGTTCAGTTTCATACCATTAAACCAAAGCAAATAGTGGAGATCGGCCCCTTCAAGGTCGAATTCGTTCACGTCACACACTCCATCGTAAGCGCTGTCGCGCTAGCCATTACGACGCCCCTCGGAGTGGTCATTCATACCGGGGATTTCAAGGTCGACCCGACTCCCACCGACAACGAGCTGTTCGATCTCCATACCTTGGCCGACTATGGCAAACGGGGAGTCCTGCTGCTGCTCTCCGACTCCACTAACGCCGATCGCCCGGGCTATTCCGAATCCGAGCGCGCCGTCCGTCCCCGTCTTGAGGACGTGTTTAACCGCGCCGAGAAACGCCTCCTGGTTTCCTGTTTCAGCTCCTCGATTCACCGGCTCCAGCAGATCATCGAACTGTCCCAGGAGTTTGGCCGCAAAGTGGTCGTGGTCGGGCGGAGCATGGTCAGTGTGACGGAAATCGCACACAATCTGGGCCTCCTCGACATTCCTGACGGCATTCTCATCCGCCCCCAGGATGCCGCCTCCTGTGCCCGGCAAAAGCTCACGGTCCTGATTTCCGGCACTCAGGGCGAACCCATGTCGGCGCTCTCCCGCGTGGCCGTCGACAACCACAAGCACATCACCGTCGAACCCGGAGATACCGTGGTCCTCAGCTCGCGGATCATCCCGGGCAACGAGAAGACCATCTTCCGCATGGTGGACCACCTCGCGCGGCGCGGCGCAGACGTCATGTACGGGACCATGAACCCTCCCATCCATGTCTCCGGCCATGGCAGCCAGGAGGAGCTGCGGCTGGTTCTCAACCTGGTCCGTCCGAAGTACTTCGTGCCGATTCACGGCGAGTATCGCCAGCTTGCCAGACACGCCCGCCTGGCCGAACACCTGCGCCATTCCGGCCTCAAGGAGACGTTTGTTCTGGAAACCGGCACGGTCCTCGAATTCGACGGAGAAACTGCTCGTAGAGCCGGGAAGGTGACCGTCGGCAGGGTGTGCATCGATTCGGGAGCCGTCGGCGATGTAGTCGGCGATACCGTGATTCGCGATCGCCGGCATCTTTCCGAGGACGGTATCGTCCTGCCGATCCTGGCGATCAACAAGCACTCCGGTAAGGTGGAATCCGCTCCGGAAATCATCAGCCGCGGCTTCAGCGACATGGATAACGACTCCGAGTTCATGCAGATGGCCAGGCAGATCGTCTCCAAGACGGTGGAGGATTCCAATCGCGAAGAGAAGACCGATTGGGGCGTCATGAAAGAGAAGATCCGCGCCGATCTGAAGCGCTACATCAACAAACAGACGCAGAAACGCCCCTTGATCATCCCGGTGATCCTCGAAATCTGAGGATTGGCGGTCGCCGGGCCGCGCCTAACAGGTGTATATTATTTGTTTGGCGTTTCATGTCACAATATCCGAGGTTGTCTCGCCTTGGCGCCGTGTTACCGGTGCTCTTGGTGGTCGCGACGCCGGCCTTGGCGCAAATAGGTTGTATCGCCTTCGTAGCCAACCAGCCGACTGTTCGGCAAGAAGGAACAGCGGAGGCTGTGGGAGACGTCCTCCTCGCGTGCAACGGCACGCCCTACGGGGCTCAAACTCAGTCCCAGACGCTGTCACTGTACACCACGTACCCAACCGGCCCTGCGGTCACCAGCCGGCAGCTTTACACGGGTAGCATCCCACAGAGCATCCCGACGGAAGCAGCCCTGCTGATCAACGATTGCACGTCGACCACCGGCGTTTCACCGACTTACCCCTCGTTCGCCTGCACGAATAGTGGTCCCACGCAGGGCTTTCTGCAGGACGGCGCTCTGGTCTTCACTGGCTTCACGCTGCCGCAGGCGGCGAGCGAGGCTTTTCAGCTTCGGATTACCAACGTTCGTGTGGACGCCAACGCATTAGCTTCCGGTACGTTCATTTACGGCACGGTCCTCGCAACCTTTCCGATTCAGAACCAGGCCGGCCTGATCCTGGGCGTCGTCGAATCCAGCTTGAGCGTCTCGGTCAGCCCGGAACTCAACTTTTCAGGCTGTTCGTCTCTTTCTACTTCCATCGGGACTCTGACGATTGGCGAGCTGTTCAATACTGCCTTTAAGTCGCCGGCTGCGAGTGCGTCGAACAGCACGCCCGGCGGATGGTATCAGTACAGCGTCAACACGGAGTCGCAGACG
Organism: Terriglobia bacterium; assembly: GCA_963747535.1. Classification (GTDB taxonomy): domain Bacteria; phylum Acidobacteriota; class Terriglobia; order Bryobacterales; family Bryobacteraceae; genus CAVVFX01. The sequence continues at coordinate 160,546 of CAVVFX010000013.1, read as the reverse complement.
GTTTTGTCGTCGACGCCTTCCGGCTGGACGAATCAGCTCACGGGAGCAATCCCGGGTCAGGCGGATCATGCCACTCGCATCCGCGTGAACCTCTCCAACATTCCGGCGGGCGTCACGGTATTGATGCCGGTAAATGTCACCAATAGCAGTGGCAGCGGCTCTCTGGTCGCGACCTCGGGCGGCGACCTGGGCCCGTTCAGCACGGCCATTGGCACCCAGATCCCGGTCACTTCCTCCGGTTCGGTGACGTACGAGGTTCGGAGTCAGTTCACCGTCGGGACCTGGGCCTTCCAGTTCCCTATCGCAATGAGCAGTGCGGGCAACGTCGGAGCCGGGACAATCCTGATCTCCGCCACGTATGCCGGGACCACTGCGGAGAACTCGGCCGAAATCCCCACCTTCGCAGATACTTCGGTCCTGACGCCTCTGGTCAGTTTTACCGGTTGTCTGGGTACGGATCACCTGGTATTTTCCCAGCTGCCGTTCAGGGGCCCGGTAGGGTCCGCGATCCCACTCCTGGTAGTTGTAGTCGACGGGAACGGCAACCCAGTCACTTCGTCGAACGCTGCAATCACAGTAGCCTCTGCGCCCGCCGGAGCATCGGCCACGGTGAGCGCCGTGAATGGCATTGCCGCCTTCAGCAATGACCTGATTTTCAATACGGCGGGAAACTATGCCTTTTCCGCATCCGCCAGCGGCATTGACAGCGTTACCAGCAATGCGTTCCTAATTGCCGGCGAGGCGACGACGATGTCGTTGTCACTGTCGGCCAATTCCGCGACGTACGGCCAGAGCGTGAAGATCACGGCAAACGTTTCGCCTGCGGCTGCAAGCGGTACGGTGACGTTCTACGACGGCACGACTATTTTGGAAACGGAACCGCTGGTCAGCGGATATGCAGTGCTCAACACCAGTTTGTTGCCGTCGGGGGTCCGGACAATCTCGGCGATTTACTCGGGAGATGCGACTTATGCGCCGAGCACGATCAAAGGTGGGGCGCAGACGGTCAACCCCGTTGCATCGAGCGGTCTTACGGGTGCGGTGAACTATCCGGCCGGTACGTCCCCTCAATCGATGGCGGCCGGCGACTTCAACGGCGACGGGAAAACTGACCTCGCAGTGGCGGATTCGAACGGCGTCAGCGTGCTCCTGGGCAATGGCGACGGAACCTTCCAGCCGGCGTTGAGCTACTCAGCCGGCGTCACTCCCGCGTCCATAGCGGTGGGCGATTTCAACGGCGACGGTAAGACTGACATAGTCTTCGTCAACTCGGGCAGTAACCGCGTAAGCGTGCTGCTCGGCAATGGCGACGGAACGTTCCAGACGCCTGTGAGCTATCTGACCGAAAGTACTCTCTATTCTGCATCGTCCCTCGCCGTGGCCGACTTCAACGGGGACGGCAAAGCTGACCTTGTCGTTGGCATCGCTGCCGGCGTGAGTGTGCTCTTAGGGAATGGCGACGGGACGTTCCAAACGGCTGTGGACTACGCGTCAGCTCTGGGCCTCGTAATCGACGTCGCCGTGGGAGACTTCAATGGGGACGGTTGGCCTGATCTTGCCGCGGTCAACCTATCCAACAACGTTAACGTCTTATTAGGCAATGGCGACGGAACCTTTCGGACGGCCGTGGGCTACGCCGTCGGCAGCCCACCCACGTGGATAGCGGTTGGCGACTTCAACGGCGACGGCGCGACTGACATCGTCGCGAACGGGTGCTGCAACAGCGTGAGCGTGCTGTTAGGCAATGGCGATGCGACGTTCCAGGGCGCGGTTAGTTATGCTACCGTGCTTCCACCAATTCTCGGGACGGTGGCGGACCTTAATGGGGACGGCAAGCCTGACATCCTTGTCGCCGGCTCCGGACTGAGCGTGCTCTTGGGCAGCGGAAACGGTACGTTCCAGTCGGCAGTGACCTACTCCGGAGTGGCGAACGCAGGTTCGGCCGGTAATACATTAGTCGTCGGTGACTTTAACGGCGACGGCAGAGCCGACATCGCCGCCTCCAACAATACCGGCACGGTCAGCGTGCTGCTGGGCACCAACGCGACCACCCCGACCATTTCCTCCGTGAGCCCCAATTCGGCGACCGCCGGGGGCGGTGAATTGATCCTTTTCGTCTACGGAACGAACTTCACAGCAGAATCATTGGTGGTCTTTGATGGCTTTCCGCTGAGCACGACCTTTATTGGCGGGTCGGAGTTGTCCGCCGTGGTGCCGGCCGCCCTGACCACATTCGCAGAGAGTGTGAGCATCACGGTTCAGAATCCCGGCAGCGCCACCTCTCCCGCAGTCACATTCACCATCTTGAATAGGCCGCCGATACTCAGTATCTCCAAGACCCATACCGGCAACTTTACGCAGGGCCAGACAGGCGCCGTCTACACGGTTACCGTGAGCAACTCCGCCTCAGGCGGTCCGACCAGCGGGACGGTGATGGTAACCGAGACCGTGCCGCCCGGGATGACTCTCCAAGCGATGGCGGGTTCGGGATGGACCTGTCCAGCGAACGGAACCACCTGCACGCGGTATGACGCCCTGGCCGCTGGTTCGAGTTATCCAGCCATCACAGTAACGGTCAACATGGCCTCCAACGCGGGCTCGCCGCTCTCGAACTCCGTCTCAGTGTCCGGCGGAGGGTCGGCGACCAGCGGCACAACTGACACCACCATCATCCTGCAATCGCAGACCATCACGTTCGGGGCGCTCAGCAACCAGTTGCTTGGCTTACCTGCGTTTACAGTAAGCGCGACGGCAACCTCAGGCCTGGCCGTCAGTTTCGCTTCGACGACTTCGCCGGTCTGCACAGTATCTGGCCCATCTGGCGCTACGGTCACTCTGGTTTCGACCGGCACGTGCTCGATTACTGCCAGTCAGGCCGGCAATGCCACCTACGCTGCGGCGCCATCCGTCCCCCAGAGCTTTACGGTCGCCCAGCCGCCGCCACCGTCAGCGGTCTCGGTAAGCCCATCGTCGGGCAGCGGTATATCGCAGACCTTCAGCTTCGTGTTTACGGACCCGCTCGGCTACCAGGACATGGTGTGGCAACAGATCATTATCAATTCCGGGCTCACTGCCGCGGGAGGCTGCTATATCTACTACAGCCCATCCAGCAATCAGATCTACCTGGGCAACAACAGCGGCTCAGGGACGCTGGGTCCCCAGACCCTGGGCACCAGCGGGACTCTGCAGAACAGTCAATGCGTTCTGAACGTGGGGAGTTCCACGGCGTCCGACTCGGGCAATCTTCTATTCCTCAATCTAGCTTTGACCTTCGAGTCCGGTTTCACTGGAGCCAAAACCATCTGGGCGGATACTGACTCCAATGCGGGGCTTAGCATGGGCTGGCAAAGCCTGGGGACATGGACTCCAGGAACCGCAGCGCCACCCTCTGCGACTTCGGTAAGCCCATCGTCGGGCAGCGGTATATCGCAGACCTTCAGCTTCACGTTTGCCGACCCGCTCGGCTACCAGGACATGGCTTGGCAACAGATCATTATCAACTCCGGGCTCACCGCCGCCGGTGGCTGCTACATCTACTACAGCCCGTCCAGCAATCAGATCTACCTGGGCAACAACAGCGGCTCGGGGACGCTGGGTCCCCAGACCCTGGGCACCAGCGGGACTCTGCAGAACAGTCAATGCGTTCTGAACGTGGGGAGTTCCACGGCGACCGGCTCGGGCAACAATCTGACGCTCAATCTGGCTTTTACCTTTGAGTCCGGTTTCATGGGCGCCAAGACAATCTGGGCGGATACTGCCTCCAATGCGGGGCTTAGCATGGGCTGGCAAACCCTGGGGACATGGACTCCAGGAACCGCAGCGCCACCCTCTGCGACTTCGGTAAGCCCATCGTCGGGCGGTGGTATATCGCAGACCTTCAGCTTCGTGTTTACGGACTCTTCCGGCTACCCGGACATGGCTTGGCAACAGATCATTATCAACTCCGGGCTCACCGCTGCGGAAGGCTGCTACATCTACTACAGCCCGTCCAGCAATCAGATCTACCTGGGCAACAACAGCGGCTCAGGGACGCTGGGTCCCCAGACCGTGGGCACCAGCGGGACTCTGCAGAACAGTCAATGCATTCTGAACGTGGGGAGTTCCACGGCGACCGGCTCCGGCAACAATCTGACGCTCAATCTGGCTTTGACCTTCGAGTCCGGTTTCACGGGCGCCAAGAATGTCTGGGCGGATACTGCCTCCAATGCAGGGCTTAGCATGGGCTGGCAAAGCCTGGGGACATGGACTCCAGGAACCGCATCGCCACCCTCTGCGACTTCGGTAAGCCCATCGTCGGGCAGCGGTACATCGCAGACCTTCAGCTTCACGTTTGCCGACCCGGTCGGCTACCAGGACATGGCGTGGCAACAGATCATTATCAATTCCGGGCTCACTGCCGCGGGAGGCTGCTATATCTATTACAGCCCGTCCAGCAATCAGATCTACCTGGGCAACAACAGCGGCTCGGGGACGCTGGGTCCTCAGACCCTGGGCACCAGCGGGACTCTGCAGAACAGTCAATGCGTTCTGAACGTGGGGAGTTCCACGGCGACCGGCTCCGGCAACAATCTGACGCTCAATCTGGCTTTGACCTTCGAGTCCGGTTTCACGGGCGCCAAGAATGTCTGGGCGGATACTGCCTCCAATGCAGGGCTTAGCATGGGCTGGCAAAGCCTGGGGACATGGACTCCAGGAACCGCATCGCCACCCTCTGCGACTTCGGTAAGCCCATCGTCGGGCAGCGGTATATCGCAGACCTTCAGCTTCACGTTTGCCGACCCGCTCGGCTACCAGGACATGGCGTGGCAACAGATCATTATCAATTCCGGGCTCACTGCCGCGGGAGGCTGCTATATCTATTACAGCCCGTCCAGCAATCAGATCTACCTGGGCAACAACAGCGCCTCGGGGACGCTGGGTCCCCAGACCCTGGCCACCAGCGGGACTCTGCAGAACAGTCAATGCGTTCTGAACGTGGGGAGTTCCACGGCGACCGGCTCCGGCAACAATCTGACGCTCAATCTGGCTTTGACCTTCGAGTCCGGTTTCACTGGAGCCAAAACCATCTGGGCGGATACTGCCTCCAATGCCGGGCTTACCATGGGCTGGCAAACCCTGGGGACATGGACCCCGGGAGCAGCAGGGCCACCGTCGGCGGTCTCGGTAAGCCCATCGTCGGGCAGCGGTATATCGCAGACCTTCAGCTTCGTGTTTGCAGACCCGCTCGGCTACCAGGACATGGTTTGGCAACAGATCATTATCAATTCCGGGCTCACTGCCACGGGAGGTTGCTATATCTACTACAGCCCGTCCACCAATCAGATCTACCTGGGCAACAACAGCGGCTCGGGGACGCTGGGTCCCCAGACCCTGGGCACCAGCGGGACTCTGCAGAACAGCCAATGCGTTCTCAACGTGGGGAGTTCCACGGCGACCGGCTCCGGCAACAACCTGACGCTCAATCTGGCTTTTACCTTCGAGTCCGGTTTCACGGGCGGCAAGAATGTCTGGGCGGATACTGCCTCCAATGGAGGAACCAACAGCGGCTGGGAGAGTCTGGGCAGCTGGACGCCTTAGGAGGCTCTCAAACTGATACGGCACTTTCAAAAAACGAGCTGGAACTTCTCATGAGCTTACAAAAAGCAATCAATTTGAGCTTGCTTATGGGCTGTTTTTCCACAGTTCTGGGACTACAACCGGTCACTGTCACGTTGACCTCTTCGGCCAATCCTGCAAACTTTGGCACGAGTATTTTTTTAGATGCTAACGTCAGCCAGTATTCTGCTACCGGCACGCTCACGTTCTACGACGGCGTCATTCCCCTCGGTGTCGCACCTGTAGCGCTTGGAGGTAATGGCATATCCTCCGCCGCCCTCATCCCCGGTCCCCATGCTTTTCACGCCTTCTATAGCGGCGATTCCAACTACAGTTCCGCGATTTCCAACACAGTGAACCAGGTGATCTCACCCATTGCGTCCTCCGGTTGGCGAACTGGCACATCTTTCTCCACCAACTTCTCGCCAGTCGAATTGTCCCTGTCGAACACCGGAAATTCCTCTTACGACTTGCTGAGCGTCACGGAATCGCCCTCCGGAAGTATAGGTGTGTTCCAGTTTCTAACGACGTATAACAACTATGCCTCGGTAGCAGTCGGTCACGGTCCGAATCAAGTTCTGATTCAGAACCTGGTCGGAACGTACACCAGTCACATGATCGTCACCAACCAGGGCGACAACACACTCACTGTGTTGCCTTCTTTTACCTATCCGACAGTTGGATTTGGGCCCGCCCTAAATTATGCGACGGGTTCCGCACCAGCGGCGCTCACAGTGGGCGACTTCAATAATGATGGCAAAATTGATATCGCTGTCGCTAACTCCGGAGATGGCACTGTCAGCATCTTTCTGGGCAAGGGAGATGGAACTTTTCAATCCGCAATTTCGGTGCCAGCCGCCGGATCACCTCAATCGATTGTGTCGGGCGATTTCAACGCTGATGGCAAGGCCGACCTTGCGCTAACCGATTCCTCCGGCAACAACATAATCGTCCTTCTCGGCAACGGGGATGGCTCGTTCCAATCGCCTGTCACCTACCCGGTGGGAACGAATCCGCGCTCGCTGGTCGCGGTGGACCTGAACCACGATGGGACAACCGACTTGGCCTGCGCGAATGTCGGAAGCAATAATATCAGCGTCCTTCTTGGAAAGGGAGACGGCACATTCCAAGCCGCGGTGAACTACTCGAGTGGCGGGCAGCAGCCGGTGAGCATTGCCGCGGGAGATATCGACGGCGATGGGAATCTCGATCTGGTGGTCGCGAATACCGCCAGTAATTCAGTGGCGACGCTACTCGGCAAGGGCGATGGAACGTTGGCAACGGCGCTCTCCACTCCCGTTGGCACGGCTCCGACTTCGCTTTTGGTCGTAGGGGAACGCGACGGCAGCGTCAATCTGCAGGTCGCAAACTCCGGAAGTAATTACATTTCCATGTTATATGGAAATACCGATTCGACCCAGACTTTCGCCATCAGCTCTGTTCATCCCACGCCGTTTGCGCAGGGACAGACGAGTGCTACCTATTCGATCTATCTGGACAACACTGGCCTCTCGCCAAGTTCCGGGCAGATCAGCATCACAAACTCAGTGAACTCTGCATTGATCCTTACCGGTATGCAAGGATCTGGATGGACGTGCTCGCTGGTAAACGACATCGTGGGAACTTGCAACCGAAGCGATTCCGTGGCTCCCGGGCAGTCTACTCCGCCGATCATCGTGACCGTGAACGTTTCGCCCACGGCGCCTTCTACTACTACCGGCACCATTCAGGCTAGCGTCGGAGGTGGTTTCCCTATCCAAATCATGGACACGATCTCCATCCTCTTAAATCAGACTATATCGTTCCCCGCAATCCCCAATCATCGTAATGGCGATCTGCCATTTACCATCTCGGCGACCGCGAGCTCCGGACTCCCGGTAAGCTTCACCGCGTCGGGTCAGTGCACGCTCTCCAACAACACCGTCACCTTGGCCGGAGCGGGCTCTTGCACGATTACAGCGTCGCAATCAGGCGGCGGGAGTTACGCTGCGGCAGTTCCTGCAACCCAGACGTTCAGCATCCTGGGACAAGCCGCTTCCGTGTCGGTCTCTTCCAGTTCGGCATCGTTGCAGTTCGGTCTGCCTGTAACGTTGACCGCGACGATTACTCCCGGGAATGCCTCCGGCGTGGTCACGTTTTACGACGGCCCCACCGTCCTCGGTACCGCCAAAATCAGCAATGGCGTTGCCCAATTCATCGCGGCAAGCCTGACCGCCGGCACCCATGCGGTCACAGCTCATTATGACGGCGACAGTAATTGCGCCCCCGCTTCTTCGGCGGCTTCCAATATTACCGTTTCCACCGTCAAGGGCTTCGGCTTTGGTACAGCCACAAATATCGTCAGCAGCGGACTCGATGTAGCTTCGGTCCTGGCCGTGGATTTGAATGGCGATGGGATGATCGATTTGGCCGTGCCCACCGCCTTCGCGCAATCCGTCGTCGTTTTCATTGGGAAGGGCAAGGGCGTCTTCCAGAACACCTCCACAATCTCTTTGCCGGTTGGATTTACACCCTCCCAGGTCGTCGCGGGAGACTTTAACATGGACGGGAAACCGGACTTGGTAGTTGGAGGCTACTGGACTGGTGGCATCGCCGTGCTTCTTGGCAATGGCGATGGCACTTTTCAGTCTCCCGTTTACTACAGCCCCGGACCATTGCAACTCGCATTAGTCGTGGGCGATTTTAATGGCGATGGAATCCCCGATATCGCCACCACGATCTACGCATCCAATAAAGTCGGTATTCTTTTGGGCAACGGCGATGGCACGTTTCAGCCGGTCGCTACCTATGCAGTCGGATCTCAGCCATCTTCCATCGCGATTGCCGATTTGAACGGCGACGGAAAGACCGACCTCGTGGTAGCCAATGGCGGAAATAACAGCGTGAACGTCCTGCTCGGCGATGGCGCCGGTGGTTTCCAGGCTGCTCAAACCTACGGTACCGGACTGGCTCCGATAGGGTTGGTCGTGGGGGATTTTAACGACGATGGAAAAGCCGATGTCGCCACGGCCAACCAGAATGACGGCACCTTGAGCCTGCTCTTGGGAAATGGCGACGGAACGTTCCAGCCGGCTTTGAGTTATCCGGCCGCCGTGAAGCCCAATTCGATTGTGAGTAGTGATTTCAATGGGGACGGCAAACTCGATGTGATCGTCGGCGACAGTTCCGCTGGTGGTGCGCCGACATCCGTGTTGTTGCTCGGAAATGGTGACGGGACTTTTCGTTCTCCGAGGATCTTTTCGACTGGTACGGCTGCCACGGCCGGCCCCTATGCCGTCGCCGACTTGAACGGTGATGGCAGGGCAGACCTGATTGTTTCCGGAAATCTGAACTACCAATTAGCCGTTGGCCCGCCGGACCTGAGCGTGGCCAAGAGCCATACCGAGAATTTCGGTTCAGGGCTGAACGGCGAATCCTACAACATTGCCGTGACGAATCTCGGTCCCGGTTGGAGCGACGATCCCATTACTGTGACCGATCTGCTTCCTTCGGTCATGACAGCATCGGATATTTCCGGGAAGGGTTGGAATTGCACGCTCACTACACTGAATTGTTCGCGAACTGACGCTCTGGCACCGGCTTCTCCCTATTCGCCCATTAGCTTGACGGTGAATGTTGCGGCTGTTCCACCGCAAAGTGTCACCAATGTGGCAAACCTGGCGGTGTCGGCCGGAGATCCCAATCCGTCCAATAATTCCTCGAGCGATGTGACACCGATCTTTTCCCTGACCCTCCAGGCCATAACATTTGGCGCCATCCCCAACCATTTGATCTCCGATCCTCCGTTTACCGTGAGCGCCACCGCAAGTTCAGGGTTGCCAGTAAGCTTTTCCGCCTCCGGTGGTTGTTCGGTGTCTGGCAATACGGTCACTCTGGTTTCGACAGGCACGTGCTCGATTACCGCCAGCCAGGCCGGCAACACCACCTACACCGCGGCTCCTTCGGTCACCCAGAGCTTTACGGTCAACCAGTCGCCACCGTCGGCAATCTCGGTGAGTCCATCATCCGGCAGCGGTTTCTCCGAAACCTTCAGCTTCGTGTTTGCGGACGCGCTCGGCTTCCAGGATATGGTCTGGCAGCAGATCATTATCAACTCCGGGCTCACGGCCGTGCGAGGCTGCTATATCTTCTATAGCCCGTCCAGCAACCAGATTTACCTGGGTGAAGACAGCGGCTCGGGGACGCTGGGTCCGCAAACCTTAGGCACTAACGCGACCCTGCAGAACAGTCAATGCAGTCTCAACATAGGGAAGTCCTCGGCGGTCGGCTCCGGCAACAATTTGACCCTCAATCTGGCATTGACCTTCGAGTCCGGCTTCACGGGCGCCAAGACCATCTGGGCGGATACTGCCTCCAATGCAGGGCTTAGCGCGGGCTGGCAAAGCTTGGGGTCATGGACCCCGGGAACCGCAGCGCCACCCTCTGCGACAGGGGTAAGCCCATCGTCGGGCATTGGTTTGTCGCAGACGTTCGGCTTCGTATTTGCGGACCCGCTCGGTGCCCAGGACATGGCGTGGCAACAGATCATTATCAACTCGTCGCTCACTGCCGCGGAAGGCTGTTATATGTACTACAGCCCATCCAGCAATCAGATCTACCTGGGCAACAACAGCGGCTCAGGGACGCTGGGTCCCCAGACCCTGGGCACCAGCGGGACTCTGCAGAACAGTCAATGCATTCTGAACGTGGGGAGTTCCACGGCGTCCGACTTGGGCAATCTTCTATTCCTCAATTTAGCTTTGACCTTCGAGTCCGGTTTCACTGGAGCCAAAACCATCTGGGCGGATACTGACTCCAATGCGGGGCTTAGCATGGGCTGGCAAAGCCTGGGGACATGGACTCCAGGAACCGCAGCGCCACCCTCTGCGACTTCGGTAAGCCCATCGTCGGGCAGCGGTATATCGCAGACCTTCAGCTTCACGTTTGCCGACCCGCTCGGCTACCAGGACATGGCTTGGCAACAGATCATTATCAACTCCGGGCTCACCGCCGCCGGTGGCTGCTACATCTACTACAGCCCGTCCAGCAATCAGATCTACCTGGGCAACAACAGCGGCTCGGGGACGCTGGGTCCCCAGACCCTGGGCACCAGCGGGACTCTGCAGAACAGTCAATGCGTTCTGAACGTGGGGAGTTCCACGGCGACCGGCTCGGGCAACAATCTGACGCTCAATCTGGCTTTTACCTTTGAGTCCGGTTTCATGGGCGCCAAGACAATCTGGGCGGATACTGCCTCCAATGCGGGGCTTAGCATGGGCTGGCAAACCCTGGGGACATGGACTCCAGGAACCGCAGCGCCACCCTCTGCGACTTCGGTAAGCCCATCGTCGGGCGGTGGTATATCGCAGACCTTCAGCTTCGTGTTTACGGACTCTTCCGGCTACCCGGACATGGCTTGGCAACAGATCATTATCAACTCCGGGCTCACCGCTGCGGAAGGCTGCTACATCTACTACAGCCCGTCCAGCAATCAGATCTACCTGGGCAACAACAGCGGCTCAGGGACGCTGGGTCCCCAGACCGTGGGCACCAGCGGGACTCTGCAGAACAGTCAATGCATTCTGAACGTGGGGAGTTCCACGGCGACCGGCTCCGGCAACAATCTGACGCTCAATCTGGCTTTGACCTTCGAGTCCGGTTTCACGGGCGCCAAGAATGTCTGGGCGGATACTGCCTCCAATGCAGGGCTTAGCATGGGCTGGCAAAGCCTGGGGACATGGACTCCAGGAACCGCATCGCCACCCTCTGCGACTTCGGTAAGCCCATCGTCGGGCAGCGGTACATCGCAGACCTTCAGCTTCACGTTTGCCGACCCGGTCGGCTACCAGGACATGGCGTGGCAACAGATCATTATCAATTCCGGGCTCACTGCCGCGGGAGGCTGCTATATCTATTACAGCCCGTCCAGCAATCAGATCTACCTGGGCAACAACAGCGGCTCGGGGACGCTGGGTCCTCAGACCCTGGGCACCAGCGGGACTCTGCAGAACAGTCAATGCGTTCTGAACGTGGGGAGTTCCACGGCGACCGGCTCCGGCAACAATCTGACGCTCAATCTGGCTTTTACCTTCGATCCCGGCTTCACGGGCGCCAAGAATGTCTGGGCGGATACTGCCTCCAATGGGGGGCTTAGCATGGGCTGGCAAACCCTGGGGACATGGACCCCGGGAGCAGCAGGGCCACCGTCGGCGGTCTCGGTAAGCCCATCGTCGGGCAGCGGTATATCGCAGACCTTCAGCTTCACGTTTGCCGACCCGCTCGGCTACCAGGACATGGCTTGGCAACAGATCATTATCAATTCCGGGCTCACCGCCGCCGGTGGCTGCTACATCTACTACAGCCCGTCCAGCAATCAGATCTACCTGGGCAACAACAGCGGCTCGGGGACGCTGGGTCCTCAGACCCTGGGCACCAGCGGGACTCTGCAGAACAGTCAATGCGTTCTGAACGTCGGGAGTTCCACGGCGACCGGCTCAGGCAACAATCTGACGCTCAATCTGGCTTTTACCTTCGAGTCCGGTTTCACGGGCGCCAAGACCATCTGGGCGGATACTGCCTCCAATGCGGGGCTTAGCATGGGCTGGCAAACCCTGGGGACATGGACCCCGGGAGCAGCAGGGCCACCGTCGGCGGTCTCGGTAAGCCCATCGTCGGGCAGCGGTATATCGCAGACCTTCAGCTTCGTGTTTACGGACTCTTCCGGCTACCAGGACATGGCTTGGCAACAGATCATTATCAATTCCGGGCTCACCGCCGCCGGTGGCTGCTACATCTACTACAGCCCGTCCAGCAATCAGATCTACCTGGGCAACAACAGCGGCTCGGGGACGCTGGGTCCTCAGACCCTGGGCACCAGCGGGACTCTGCAGAACAGTCAATGCATTCTGAACGTGGGGAGTTTCACGGCGACCGGCTCGGGCAACGATCTGACGCTCAATCTGGCTTTGACCTTCGAGTCCGGTTTCACGGGCGCCAAGACCATCTGGGCGGATACTGCCTCCAATGGAGGAACCAACAGCGGCTGGGAGAGTCTGGGCAGCTGGACGCCATAGATATGGCGGCGCCTTTATTTCCATTGCTGATAACAAACCACTTATTCGTCATAGCCGCAAACCACCCACTCCAGCCTGCTATTCATGAATCAGGAGGTCACACCTGTGTCTGACGACGGGCTGTCTCAATTTCAACTTTCTTTATGTTGGCGAATGATTCGCGAGATCGCTCATTCCGTCTCGCAAGCGCATTTAGACTCACAAAGTGCTTTTCGAGTCGACCGCGCGTGCGGGCGCATGCGTCCCCTGGGCCATAAGCTCTCGTTTGAGCAGGAGGATGCCGGCAAACTGCTGAAAACAAATGACAAACAGCTTCGAAACGTAAAAAATGCTGGTGCTCCCAATTTTGCGGGCATAATGCCGGACTGGAACCTGCATAATCCGATATCCCGCAAAATGCGCTCGGATCACGAATTCCGCGGTAAAGAATGACATGTGACGGATCTGCGGCGACAGCTCCATCGATATGGACCGGCGGAACAGCCGGAAGCCGGTATCCATGTCCACATATTGCACCCCGAAGGCTATTCTCAGCAGGACGTTATATCCCCAGGACAAGAAAATGCGATAAAGAGGATCTTTACGGGGCGATTTCACTCCAAGGATGATATCGTGCGTTTGCCGGTGCCGGTCGAGCGCCCAAAAATCGATCGCAGCGAACTGGTAGTCGGAATCAACAACAAAAACCCACTCCTTAGTGGCTAGAGCTATAGCGTCAATGACTGCCTGTTGATATCCCTTGCGCTCATCACTCATGTAAAGCCGAATCGGCAGTTCTCGCGCCAGCCTTTCCAGGACGACCTTGGTATCGTCCGTACTGCCATCCTCTGCAACCACAACCTCAAAGTCTGCAATGCGATCTGCAAGCTCAGCGATATAGTTCCGCAGGGTCTGCTCGATAATAAACGACTCATTATGTACTGGAAAGATCAGGGAAACCCCTCCTAGAGCCGGGTCAGCGGGCCCTCGTGGAAAGGGCTTATCTGCGATTTCACGTTTCATTGAGATCTCTGTAGGTTTTGCTATTCTCGCATGAATAGCACAATAGGACAGTATCGATTCTCACTTTCTCCTTAATCTTGGCAGCTTCAGTACTAATTCATATCGCGCGACGCCACTGAAACCCACCGCCTCAGTCCAAGTTTCCTCTGTCTGTCCAGCGGGCGCATGCTTCTCCTCCAGTTGGCTGAGAGAATCGCGCCATGCAAGTGGTACAAAGGATAGATCACATGGCGGACCCTCTCACTCCCGCGATCGCCGTTTCCGACCTTGTCAAGCAGTACGCCAAGTCCAAGACCAATGCCGTCGACGGTGTGAGTTTCGAGGTCTCGCGCGGCGAGATCTTCGGCCTCCTGGGACCCAATGGGGCGGGTAAGACCACTACCATCGGCGTCCTCACCACCTTCATCGTTCCCACTGCCGGCTCGACTTCCATCATGGGAATTGACGTCGCTGGCGACCCGATCTCCGTGAAACAGCGAATCGCCGTCGTTCCGCAGCAGAGCAATCTGGACCGGAGCCTGAAAGTCCGCGAGATTCTGACCTTTCACGGCGCCTATCACGGGATGCCGCGCAAACCTCGCGAAGCCCTGGCCGATAAGCTTCTGGAAGAGCTGGGTCTGGGCGATCGCAAAAATGAAAAGGTGAGCCGCTACTCCGGCGGCATGGCGCAGCGCCTCATGATCGCCCGCGCCCTCATGCACGAGCCGGACGTGCTGTTTCTCGACGAGCCCACCAACAATCTGGATCCCCAATCGCGCCTGTTTCTTTGGGAGCGAATCCGGGAGTTGAATGCGCGAGGCATCACCATCCTGCTCACGACTCACGACATGGATGAGGCCGACAGACTCTGCAACCGCATCGCCATCATGGACCATGGCAAGATCCTGGTCAACGACACGTCCGCCGGGCTCAAGAAACTGATCCCCGGAGGCACCGTGCTCGAAGTTCACGCCTTCGGCGCGCCCGAACTGAAAGAAGCCATAAAGGACCGAATCCAGGCGGCACTTAGTGCCCTGCCGGGCGTCACCAAAGTTGATTCGTCAACCAGTGCGGAAGACCCCGGTTACATGACTTTCCGCGTTTACGCCGACTCCGCCAACACCCTGATCGGGCAGGCTGCCCAGGCAATCTTCTCCTCTGGAGCCGAAGTCCGCGACCTGAGTGTGAAGCAGCCCACGCTCGAAGAAGTGTTCATCTTTCTGACTGGGAGGCACCTTCGCTAATGAGTCGCACCCGTTTGGCCCTTACGGCGTTCATGGCCATCCTCCAGCGGGACCTGGTGGTGACCGCCCGGGAGTTCATTCCGTTTCTCCTGCAGGCGCTGATGCAGCCGCTGTTCATCCTCTTCATTTTCGGCAAGGTGCTGCCCAACATCGGCCTGGCGGCCGGCAACTTTGCATCGTTGATGCTCCCGGGGATCGTCGCGCTTTCCGGCATGATCGCGGCCATGCAAGGCGTAACCCTCCCGCTGGTTCTCGACCTCGGCTTCGCGCGCGAGATTGACGATCGTCTGCTGTCGCCCCTGCCCGTCTGGTGGGTGGCGCTCGAGAAAGTTCTGTACGGCGCCATGCGAGGCGCGGTCGCCAGCACCGTCATATTTCCCCTGGGCTGGGTGATACTCGGCTCGGGCTTCTCGGTTCGCACTGACCGGATTCCGGAGTTGCTCGGCATGATCCTGCTGACGGCGCTCGTTGGTTCCACTATCGGCCTGCTCATGGGCACGGTCATCAAGCCGGATCAGATCAGCCTGATGTTCACGCTGATCTTCACGCCGCTGCTGTTCACTGGCTGCACTTACTATCCATGGGGCGCTTTGTACCACATTCGCTGGTTCCAGGTGGTGACGCTGTTCAATCCGCTCACCTACTGCGCTGAGGGTTTGCGGCACGCTATGGTCCCACCCATTCGCGGTCACGAACTGCCCACTCTGAACATATATGTCATCCTGGTGGCGCTGGGCATCTCTGTTGCAGTGATGTTCACTGCCGGGACACGGACATTTTTCAAACGTGTGGTCACGTAACCATCTCCGGCGTTGTGGGGCGGACGCCCACGTCCTGGGGGCCCTCTGGGCACGACCCCCTGGTCGCCTCCCGTTTTTTGGGTCTGCCTTCCTCCTCCTCACAGCGGCCCAGGCGCAACCCGCCCCCTGGTGGGACAACTATCCGCGCATCGTCCAATTCATGAATCAGATGTGCGGCAGCCGCGTCGCCGGCCGCGCCCCGGCTCTCCACGCCGATACCGTCATGTGCAGCTCGGTTGCCGACCCCAACGTGGGGATCTGGGCCCAGCGCGTGACCATCCTCGAAGAGTCCGAACCCGAGGCTCTCGACAAAATGCACGCGGCGGGGCTGCGGGTTTTCGCGTACTTCGAGACCTTCGGACAAGCCAAAGGCTACGTTGTCCAACTCAAGAAGAATCCGGATGGAACGTGGATGAAGGACAAGCTGGACCCGCAATTGACCCGGCGCTTCCTGAATCACTGGGGTTGGAATCGCTTCGACGGTACCGGCGAAGTCCGTTGGGCCGGATCTCACGATTACTTCGGCGACGAAGATTTCGCTCGTCCCTATACCTTGACTCATCCGCGCTACGGTTCGCCGCCGGTTCGCTATCCTGACGGGACGATTGCGACCGGATACCAGGGCCCCGAAACCGATCCCCGCAACAGCCGCGTGTACGATGCGTGCGCCTCCAAAGACGTCAACGGGAACCTGTACATCGACTACGGCTATAACCGCGCGATCCAGGGCCGCGAAGGACTTTACGAGGGTCTGCTTCAAGTAGGAACCCAACACGCCGGCACGTTCGACATCGGTAAGGATGCCGCCTGTCCCTCCTGGGCCGACTACGCGCGAGCCTCGGTGCTGCAGGCGATTGATTATGGCCTCGACGGGATGTGGACCGACAATTTTTCGCCGTGGGACAGTTTCGGTCTGGACCCGGTCCACAAAGCGTTCGGCGAATGGTCTGTGGCCACATTCCGCGATTACCTCGCCGCCCACTTCACGGCGGGACAACTAGCCGCGATGAGTGTGCGGGATCTCAAGTCGTTCGATGTGCGCGTCTATTTGCGGGCCAAGGTTACCGAATGGGGCGATTCGTCCGGCGACCTGAATGCCCCGGTCTGGCGCGACCGGCGATGGCTGGACGATCGCATCTGGGCAGCTTACAAGATCCACCGGCGGCAGAACGGCACCAGGTCACTCTCCGCTTATTACCATGCGGTGAAGGACGCTGCGGCGTCCGCGGGAAAGCCGGATTTTCCCGTCACCGCGAACGATTTCCAGGGCTTCAATCTGGGATGGGCGAGAGGCGATCTGGACATGGTCAGCTCCGAGGTCCAGTATACGCCGTCGGCCGCCCTTGAATCCGGCAGGTACGGCTACATGCTGCCTCCTCTTGGAAGCTATGTGCCCGTGTACAAAAGAGCTCGCGAGCAGGCACGCGGCCGGTTGGGGATCTTCTGGCTCTATGTGGATCCGGAACTCGCCGGTCATCCGGGAATTGCCGACGTGTTGCAGTACCAGGCGCTGGCCAATCATATCCTTCCAGAGCCGTGGTCCGGCGTCACACGCGCCCGTACCGCGGGAAATGACTCGACCACCACCGCTTTTGACGAGTTTGTAGGTTCTGCGCGGACCACGTTCGGGCAACGCACCGGAGTGGAAGACATCGGCCTCTACTACTCGTCGTCCTCGGAGCTGGCGCACCTGACTCCGAATGGCTGGCCGGACAAAACTGGATCGCTGCACTCGCTGTCTTTTCTCGGATGGGGAACGGCCCTCAGTTGGCTGCATGATCAATGGAGGGCCATACCGGAATGGAAGTTGACGCCTGAGACTTTGTCGGGAATCAAACTCTTGATCATTCCCAACTCCGAAGTATTCGACCCATCGGACGTGCCGGTCCTGCAGGGTTGGGTCGCGAAAGGCGGCAAGCTCATCATCGCCGGCAACAGTGGCATTCGAGCGGGAGAAAAGGGCAATTTCCAGCCGCTCAGTACGCCATCCCTGGCGGGCCTGGCCGCGGAATCGATTCGCGACGATCCCGGAGTCGCCTTCACCAACGCCAGGGACGACCGACCGGACCGGCTCCAGACCTTCGCCGCCGCCGTAAGCGACACCGGCTTCCGCGTCGGCGTGAAAGCCGATTCGGTTCCGTATACCATCGGAATCAACTTATATGACGACACCAAGAACCTGCGCCGGTTTATCGACGTGAATAACACCGATATCGACGTGGCGTCGGACACCGTCCGGCCCGCGTCGCCAATCCATATGGAAGTGACCCTCCCGAAGTGGCTGAACGCAAAGAACGTTGTGGCCCAGGTGCTCACGCCGGACGGGCCCAATGTCAACGCAACCGTCCGGCAAATTCGAGAAGGAGTCGTGGCGCTTGATCTGGCTGGAGTCGTGAGATACGCGAGCGTCGTCCTTCAGCCGGGAACATCTCTTCCCCGATAAGCTTCGCCCTCGCGGTCAATTTGCTTTACTTGAGAACTCGGCCAGATAGGCGCGCAACTCATCCCGGACGCGCCGGAATACTGCCAGCCGTTCTTCCTCGGTGCCGTTTAACGCGGCAGGGTCGTCGAAACTGTAGTGCAGCCGCTTGGCCGCACCAAAAAACACGGGACACGATTCCCTGGCGTTGTCGCAAACGGTGATGACGTAATCGAACCGTTGGCCCTCAAACTCGTCCAAATGCTTTGAGCGATGCCCTGAAATATCGATACCTGACTCTTTCATCGCGGCAATAGCTTCCGGTCTGACGACGCTGGGCTTCGTGCCCGCGCTCTCCACATCGAACCGCTCCCCGGCATCCCGGCGCAGCAGGCCTTCCGCCATCTGACTGCGCGCCGAATTGCCGGTGCAGAGAATCAAAACCCGCTTCTTTTCCATGTCCGGCTCTCAGCCTCGAACAAACAGCACCAACCTGGGGCGACTGGATCTTTCACGCGCAGCAACCCGGTCCACAGCACTTTGCGGGCTTGGTGGCGCGGATAAAGGCGCTGATGAATTTACCTTCCACGGTGGACGCCATGGCGTCCACGTCGATCCCCTGCCCGCTTAGAAAAGTCTTTGCGTCCTCGATGCTATAAACCCGCGTCGGCTCAATGTCGATGCTCTCGAATCCGGCTGAGGCGAGCTTTTCGACGTATTCCGAGTCCTGCAATGCGCCGGCGATGCAGCCGACCCAGAGCAACATGTTTTGGCGCACTTCGGCGGGAACGTCCCCGCGTGTGACCACATCCGAGACGGCCAGGCGTCCCCCTGTTTTTAGAACACGGAACGCCTCACGCAGCACCCGGTCTTTATCGGCGGAGAGGTTAATCACACAGTTTGAAATGACCACATCGACCGAGCGATCGGGCAGCGGAATATGCTCGATTTCGCCCTTGAGAAATTCGACGTTCTCCACTCCGGCCTTGCGTTGATTCTCGCGTGCAAGGGTGAGCATCTCATCCGTCATGTCGAGGCCGTAAGCTTTTCCCGTGGGGCCGACCCGGCGCGCCGAAAGCAGTACGTCGATGCCGCCCCCGGACCCTAAATCCAGTACGGTTTCACCTTCCTTGAGCTGGGCCAGCGCCGTAGGGTTGCCACAACCGAGCGATGCCAGCATCGCTTCTTCCGGCACAGCGCCGGTTTGCAAAGCGTCATATAGATTCGAGGTAATGGGGTCGCAGCATCCATCGAGCGCCGCGCTGGCCCCGCAGCAGGAGTTGCCGCCCGAGTGCACTCGCAGCGCCGCCTGCCCGTATTTCTCTTTTACGACTTCCTTGATTTCCATTGGTTGCCTTTCCTAAAACGTTACGGGCACAGGCGAACAATCGCCTGCGGTTGAATCGCCTTGTTGCGCGTACAGCATTCGGCGTAGAGGAATCCTAAAAGCTCTTGGAGCGCATCCGCGTTAGCCGAATACCGGAGATAGGTGCTTTCGCGCCGGACTTTCACCAGGCCCTCGGTCTTAAGCTTTTCCAGATGGTGCGAAAGCGTGGAGGCCGTAATGCCAAGCTCGGTAATAATATCGCCCACCACCATGCCGTCAGGGTGCGCCGACAGCAGGAGACGCATGATTCGCAGGCGCGGCTCCGTCCCCAGCGCCGAAAACATATCCGCGAACCGGACCACCTGTTCTTCGGTCTGTTTCTTACTCGCTGCCATATCCATCTCCTAATTGTATAATTCCACAATAATAGAATTATCAAAATATTGCAAGCCGTTCGAGGCAACGCTGGGAACTGCGGTCAACTCTTCGGCGCTTCGTACCCTTTGGGCGCCACCGACCGCGGCGACTTCGCCAGTTAAGACTGTCTCTCGCCAAATGCAGCGGATGAGACCCCGACGATTGCCCGGTCAACTGGTTCGAGGACTTCACTTTTCTTCGCCATTCCTGCCCCGCCACATAGGCGCCGGGCTCTCAGAATACGGCGTCCTCGCGTGCCAACATGAAGATAGATGTTGGCCACGTGTGCCCCCCGCCGGATGCTCACGACCCCGGGGAGCGTCTCCGAAGCAGGCGAAAGTGCCTCGGCACGTGGAATTTGTAAGTACGTCGTGCCCGCCGGCACTCCCTCCCGGTAGTGCTAATCTAAAAAGGTTCGCGGTGCACGCGCCGAAGGGCGTAGCTGCGCCGCCGGATTCTTGAGGAGCCCTCCAAGGGCTGGAGAGAAACCCGCAACCCACGGTCGGGCCTGATAAAGGATACTTTCGTACCCACACGGACTTGCGGTAAAGGAGCTTTGAAGTGAGAACAGATACGGTAGTACCCGCGCGGATTCGTGAAACGCGCGGCAAGAACGAGGCGCGCCGGACGCGTCGCTCGGGACTGATCCCGGGAGTCATCTATGGCGCTTTCAAGAACCCGGTCGCGATTGCGATCGATCCCAAAGCCGTCAATAAAATTATTCGCAGCAAAACCGGCCACAATACCATTTTCAACATCGAAGTGACGGATGTTGAAACCACCCCGGTCATGGTCGTCGATGAGCAGCACGATCCCGTACGCGGTAATCTGCTGCACGTCGACCTCAAGCGCATCGACCTGACCAAGCGCATCCGCGTTTTCGTTCCCGTGCATACCAGTGGCGAGCCGTTGGGCGTCAAAACCCAGGGCGGACTCCTCGAAGTCATCACCCGCGCCGTCGAAATCGAGACGCTGCCGGACGAGATCCCGGAAAGCTTTGTCGTGAATGTTTCCGAACTCCTCATCGGCCAGAGCAAGCGCGCCGGCGAGATTCCGCTGACGGGCTCGACTAAACTGATCAGTTCCCCGGAAGCGGTGATCGCACACTGTGTGGGCATGAGGGCCGAAGAGGTCGCACCCGCCGCCGCCGAAGCCGCCGTTACCCCCGCAGCCGCCGAACCCGAAGTAGTGAAGAAGGGCAAGAAGGAAGAAGAAGGTGCTGCCCCCGCTGCCACCCCCGAAAAGGAAAAGGGCAAAAAGAAGTAGCCTTGAGCTGATCGCTGATGGCTGTTTGACACATGTGGCTCGTCGCAGGGCTGGGAAACCCGGGAGAAAAATACGCGGACACGCCGCACAATCTGGGTTTCATGGTGGCGGATGTACTCGCCGCGCGGCACGGCATTCGGATTACCCGTCCGGACTCCCTGTCGTTCACCGGCCCCGGCCAGATCGCCGGAAAGCCGGTGCTGCTGGCCAAGCCGCAGACATTTATGAACCTGAGCGGGGCTTCTCTCAAGCCTCTCATGGCCAAACATGAGATCTTGCCCGAGAACCTGATTCTGGTTTACGACGACCTGGATCTGCCGTGGGGCAGAATACGGGTGAGACCCAAAGGGTCGCCGGGTTCGCATAACGGAGTCATATCCGTGACTGAGAATCTCGGAACCCAGGAGTTTCCACGGGTGCGTATCGGAATTCATCCGGGGCATCCGCTTAGTAGTGGCATGGATTATGTGTTGTCGCATCTTACGCGGCAGCAGAAGAAGGATTTGGACGAACTGGTTGGCCGTACAGCCGACGCAGTGAGTCTGATAATTGCTGAGGGCGTCGACAAGGCCATGGCGGTATATAATGACCGCCGCGCCCCTGGCTTAAATAAAGAGGAAGCATGAGAGTCTACGAAGAGTTGTTCATCATCCGGCCAGACGCGCCGGATGAAGACGTCGACAAGCTCATCGAACAGGGGCAGGCGTTCCTTACAAGCGCCGGCGCAACTGTCGATAAGGTTGATAAGTGGGGCAAGCGCAAGCTGGCGTACCGCATCGGTAAGTTCCGTGAAGGAACTTATGTTCTGATGCAGTTCTCCGCCAAACCGGAAACCGTCAAGGAAGTTGAACGCCGACTGCGCGTCAACGACCTGGTGATGAAGTTCATGACCGTCCGCATTGACGAAAACCTGAAACGCATCGACAAGCGTAAGAAACAGCGCGACAAGAGGGCCGCACGCCGTCCCGCGCCCGTCGCGCCGCAGCCCTCGGTGGCTCAGCAGATGTTAGGTGGAGCGGAGAAGCCGACCGCGGTACCCGGCCTTCCCCAACCCGGCCAGCCACCGGCTCCGGCACACGCCGCCCCGGCCCAGCCGGCACAACCCGCAGCAGCAGCCCCGGCACCCGTGCCACAGACCGAGGAGAGCTAGGAGAGGAATATGCCAATCGAAGGAAAAGGCGGACGTCCGGTCAGCGCGTCGCAACGGCCCACCGGCGGCGACAAAGCGGTCGCGACTACCAAGAAACAATATTTTCGGCGGAAAAAAGTCTGCCGGTTCTGCGTCGAGAAGATCGACGACATCAATTACAAGGACGTCAGAATGCTCAGCGCGTTTGTCGCTGAGCGTGGCAAAATCGTCCCGCGGCGGATCTCCGGCGTGTGTGCACCGCACCAGCGCCGGCTGAGCGACGCGATCAAGAAAGCGCGTAACATCGCGCTGCTGCCGTTCTCGGCGGCGGTATAGGAGGCGAGCATGGAAGTCATTCTAAGAGAAGATATCGACAAACTTGGAATCCGGGGCCAGATGGTGAAAGTAGCCGCCGGCTATGCCCGCAATTACCTCTTACCCAAGAAGTTGGCGGTCGCGGCGACTGAATCCAACCGGAAGATCGTCGAGCAGGAACGCCAGGCTCACCTCCGCAAGGAAGCCAAACTCGCGTCGGAAGCCAAGGACCTGGCCACGTTGGTGACCGGCACGGTTCTCACCATTTCTGCCAAGGCCGGCGAAAACGATCAGCTCTTCGGATCGGTTACCGCCAAGGATGTGGCTGAAGCCCTCGAAGCCAAGGGTTTCACCATCGATCGCCGTAAGATCCAGCTCGACGAGCCGATTCGCACCCTGGGTGAACACAAGGTCACCGTGCGTCTCCATCGCGAAGTATCCACCGAAGTGACCGTAAACGTAGTCCGCGCAGGCGAGTAGTGTCAATAACCGTAGGGCAGACCATTGTTTTTCGTGGTCTGCCCGGCTGCGTAGCAGCCGTATCTTGGTTGGCTGCCACAGCCCTGGCCCAGACGACGCAACCCTCGCCCGAACCCCAGCACGAAACCATAATCGTCACCGGCACCTACGACCCCATTCCGCTGGACGAATCCGACCGTGACGTCCAAGTTGAAAACATCAGTCCTCAACGAGCCCTCCTCTCTAACGCCCCCATAGACTTCCTCAAGCTCGACTCGGCCATCGACCTCCAGGAGCGGGCGCCCAACGGCATCCAGGCCGACATCTCCATCCGGGGCACGAACTTCGGCCAGAGCCTCATCATGGTGGATGGCCTGCGCATCAGCGACGCTCAGACTGGCCACTACAGTATGGATCTCCCCTTGCCTGGCGACGCCATCGGCCAGATCGAGGTTCTCAAAGGGGCAGGTTCCACCCTCTACGGTTCCGACGCCATTGGGGGGGCTGTCAACTTCGTCACTCGTACTCCAGAAGCCGGCGACTTCGTTATTCGTTTGGGGATGGGCAACTTCGGAACCTACCAGGAGAGCGCCAATGGGACGTTCGTCCTGGGCCCCTGGTCCCAGTCCGTCTTCTTCTCGCGCGACACGTCACAGGGATTCACCGACGACCGCGATTATCGCGATCTCCAGTTCGGCTCTGTGACCCACTTGAAGGACCCTTTTGGCATCACCGACATCATCCTGGGCTACGACGACCGTCCCTATGGCGCGAACCAGTTCTACGGCGACTACAACTCCTTCGAGCACACCAAGACCTGGTTCGCCGGACTCCATCGGACCTTCGGTTCACAGACAGATGCCCAGACCGAAGTCGACTTCGGCTACCGCCGTCACAGCGACCTGTTCGTGCTCCTGCGCACCGACCCGGATTATTTCACCAACCGTCATATCGACCAGGCCTTGCAAGCCGCCATCCGTCGTTGGGAGAAACTCGGGCTCAACACCCGCCTGCACTACGGCGGGGAAATGATCTACGACAGCATCGACAGCAACAACCTCGGCCAGCACCAGCGCACCCGCGCCTCGGCTTTCGTGTCCCTCGATGTGCGCGCTCTGCAGCGCTTCTCTTTCTCAGTTGGCGCGCGCGAGGAATTCTTTGCGACAGGCCCGGGTGGCGGCCAGGCGGTGTTCAGTCCGTCCGCTACCGCAGGTTATTGGCTGACCACCCGACTGCGTCTCCACGGCTCGGTCAGCCACGCATTCCGACTGCCCTCCTATACCGACCTCTACTATCACGACCCCGGCAATATAGGCAATCCCGACCTCAGGCCGGAGACAGCCTGGGACTACGAAGGCGGCGCCGACTGGGATTTTACCAGCCACCTCCGGGCGACCGTAAACATCTTCGAACTCCGCGAGCGGGACGTGATCGACTACGTTCTCTCACCGGCAACGGGCATCTACGTGGCCACGAATTTCGATAAGCTGAACTTCACCGGGGCCGAAGTATCGCTCAAGTACTACGGCTTTGCAGTAAGCTACACCGCGCTCCACGGCGCATTCGACGCGACGGAGGCGCAGATTCTCGACTCCAGGTACACCGCGTATTACCCCTCGAATGAGGGCGTGGCGTCCTGGGAAGGCGCGTTCAAAGGAGGCTTTCTGCTGCGAACGCGTGTCGGAGCCCTGCAGCGCTTCAATCGAAACCCCTACGGACTCTGGGACTTCTACGCTGCCTATACCCGCCGCCGTATCCACCCGTTTCTCCAACTGACCAACATCACCAACACGGTTTACCAGGAAGTCGCCGGAGTCGCCATGCCCAAACGAGCCGTCATCGGAGGAATCGAGTTTCGATTGAGGTAGCCACGCCCTCATCGGTCTGTCCTCCCGTTTGTACCATTTGCCACACATGGTATGGTTTCACTATGAAGCTTTGCGCGATAGCGGCTCTGTTGACGTTATTCGTCGGTTCAACAAGCTGCACTTTTAAGAAGAAAGAAGTCCGCACCGTTCAGTTAGGGGAAAAGGCTGAAATCGGGCCCTTCATTTATCGGGCCTATGAAACCCAATGGCCTATATCGTTAGGAGATCGCATCGCCTCGAACCGCTTCTTCACTATCAAGGTCAGCATTTTGAATTCCGGCAGCGCCGACGCGACCATTCCCAGTTTTGACGTAGTAGACGACCAGGGGAACTCCTATCCGGAACTGTCCGACGGCACGGGTGTCGAGCGGTGGCTCGGACTTACACGCAAAGCCGGAGTAGGCCAAACCGAACAGGGTAGCGTCGTCTTTGACGTCGCGCCGAAGCATTATCGTCTGCGCGTAGCCGACGAGAACGACAACTTTATGTATATCGATATCCCTCTGAACCTCAATTCAGAAGAGCCGGCCCAGAAAAGACTCGAGGAGTCGACTCCCACGTCTCATTGAAAGGTAACACCGTGCTAAACCGTGTACTGGCATTGTGCGCCGCCGGTGCGCTCACCTGCTGGGGGGCTGCTGCGCCTCTCAGAATCATTCATATCGGAATTCATCAGATCGAGGACGGCCCGGCCGTAGGCGACCGCGTCAAGTTCGTACCGGGTGAAACCATCTACCTGAGTTTCGATGTCGAGAACTACGCTCAAACCAAGGAACAATCGGTCGCCATTTCCTGGATTGTCGACGCGGCCGATCCCAAAGGCATCGCCATTATTCCTCCTGCACCCGGCAGGAAACAAGCCACCCTTCAGCCTGAGGATAAGGAGTGGATCCCCAGGATGAGGCAATCCTTCGCCGTGCCAAGCCCTGCTCCCGGCGGAGACTATTCCGTCCACATCCAGGTCACCGACGAGACCTCCAAGCAGACTGCCGTTGCCGACACCAAGTTCACGGTTGTTGGACCTGAGTTGCCGCCGGTTAAGGCTCTCGAGATCCGCTCGTTCGGTTTCTATCGGACCGAAGAGGCTCCCCAACCGCTGTCTACGCCAGCGTACCGCCCGGGTGACTCGATGTTCTCCCGCTTCCAGATCGCCGGCTTCAAATACGGCGCCCAGAATGCCATCGAAGTGACCTACGGCATCTCGATCCTCGGCCCCGCGGGTAATGTACTGTACACCCAGGATCCGGCGGTCGAGGAGAAGTCTGCATCGTTCTATCCCAGACCCTACGTCGACTCGAACATGAGTCTGGAGTTGAAGCCCGGCACTAAGCCTGGCGACTACACGCTGGTCATCACCGCGCATGACAAAGTCGGCAATCAGACCGTCGAGATCCGCAAGCCATTCCACGTAGAATGAAGCTTGACACTGACAATCGACCACGTTGAGGCGATCAGCCGCCATCACTTTCCTTTCGAACTGTCCACCGACGCGCGCGACCGTATCGCACGAGGGCAGTCCGCACTCCAACAACTCCTCGTCCGGGGCGAACGGATCTACGGCGTCAACACCGGGGTCGGCGGTAACATCAAGTTCGCGCTGCAGGCTGAACAGGCCGAGTTACTGCAGTACAACATCATGCGGCATCTGTCCTGCGCCACCGGTGCGCCGCTTCCCTCCGACACCGTACGAGCTGCCATGCTCCTGCGTCTACAGACCTTCGCGACCGGCTTTTCCGGCGTCCGGATCGAGCTCGCCGATGCCCTCGCTGCGCTCCTGTCGCGTGGCGTGACACCAGTGGTCCCGCGATACGGCTCGGTGGGCGCGAGCGGGGACCTGATGCCCTCGGCCTACATCGCCCGCGTGCTCATCGGGATGGGCGAGGCCAAATACGAGGGCGCTAGCATGCCTGCCCTCGACGCGCTTTCGCGTGCCGGCCTGGCGCCGATCCGCTTCGCTCCAAAAGAAGGACTCGCGCTCATCAACGGCACTACGATGATGACGGGAATCGCTGCCCTCTTATGGCAGGATGCCGGGCGCGTCTTGCGCGCTTTGCTCGCCGCCATCGCGCTCTCCATCGAAGCCGTGCTCGCGCCCTCGGAACCTTACGAGGACTGGGTCCATCAGGCCAAGGGTCATCCCGGGCAGATCGCCGTCGCGGCCTACATGCGCCGATTGCTCGCCGGGTCAAAGTCTCCCAACGATCCCGCGGCACAAAGCTGCTATTCGCTGCGCTGTCCTCCGCAGGGGCTGGGGCCCATGTGGGAAGCCCTCGACACGGGCCGCGCCATCATCGAGCGAGAGATCAATTCGGCCAACGACAACCCTCTCATCGATCCGGACGCCATTCGCGTCTATCGAGCCGGAAACTTTTACGGCGGGCACATCGCCAGACTACTCGACGGCCTGAAAATCGATCTCGCCATCGCCGGCAATTGGGGAAATTCGCTCATGGCGCTGCTGGTCGATGACCGGTTCAACAACGGCCTACCGCCCAATCTCACTCCGGAGCCAGGCGTCAACTCCGGGCTCAAAGGGATGCAGCTCAGCATCACCAGCCTCGCTTGCGCCATCCGCCAATTCGCCGGACCGAGTTCCATCCACTCGCTGCCTACCGAGCAGTACAATCAGGACGTGGTAAGCCTCGGCATGCACTCCGCCGTTACGGCGCTCGATGCAATCGAATGCCTGCGCAACGAGGTTGCGATGCTGCTGATCGCCGCGGCGCAGGCGGTCGACCTCCGCGGCTGCGCGAAGGGGCTGGGAGAAGGTGCGCGGTTTGTGTACCAGGCGGTGCGGATACACGTGCCGTTCATGGACCGGGATCGCGCCATGGAGACCGAGGTCGGGCAAATCGCGGAGCGGGTCGGGTGCGGCGATTTCGATCTGGAGTCGGCGTAACCGCTCCCTTACGGTCACGGCTCAGTAATTCGCGGCTCAGTAAGCCGCGTCTCGGTGCACTGCATCAATGCTGAAGGCCGGCAGGCAGATCGCGACATACTCTGCTCCTTCGTCTTCCGGTGTGCTGTACCTGACCCACTCGCCCTTATGCGCGATGACCGCCTGTCCGGCGTCCACGTCGAACTGGCCGCCCTGAAACTCGACCCGCAGCGTGCCGCGCAGCACCACCGTGTACTCGTCGAACTCCGGCGTCTGGCCCGGCTCGATCCACCCGCCAGGGCTGCGCATGTGCGCTACACTCACGCCGCTGGTCGCGGAGTTGACGCGTCCGATATATTCATCGATCAGCTTCGGCTTATTGCCCGCCGCAGTCACCCTCGATGGCTTGGCAATGAAGGTGGGGGCGTTCACTGATCCTCTTTCCATTCCTCATACCAGGCCATCTGAATCGCTTCGAGCTTACCCTCGGTAGATGCCGCCGGATCGTCCCCAAAATCTTCCAGCTCCGTGATCCACTTATGCAGATCCGTAAACCGGACATGCAGCGGATCCTGATCGGGAAACTTCTCGTACAGCGCCAGGGCAATGTCTTCCGTGTGATCCCAAGTGAGTCCAGCCATTACAACGTCACCTTGGCTCCCGTCCTGCAGGATTGATACGCCGCCTCGACGATCTCGAGCGCCTGCAATCCCTCTTCGCCGCCCATAAGAGGTTTGGTTTGGGTCTCAATGGCGCGGGCAAAGTCCAGGAACTGCCGTTCAAAGGGCTCGAGGGAAATCGCCATCGGATCCGACGCCCCGGACGCGACCTCACTGGCCAGGGGCGGGGGGTCGCCCGAGTCATTCTGCACGTCCCAGGTGGTCAGCTTATCGCCGGTGAAGATCGCAGTCCCTTTACTGCCGTGTAACTCGACCCGCTCGGAATAGCCCGGCCAAATCGCCGTCGACGCCTGCACGACGCCGAGAGCGCCCGACTCAAATGTGAGCAGCGCATTGATCAAGTCCTCGGACTCGATCTTGTGCACCGCGCCAAGCTGCCAGTTGGCGGTCACTGTCGCAACCGGACCGGCGAGCCAGCGCAGGATGTCGATCTGGTGAATCGCCTGGTTGATCAGCGCCCCGCCACCTTCCACTGCCCAGCTCCCTTTAATCGGCCGCGAATAATACTCTGCCGAGCGCCACCACTTGACGTAGGCATCGCATTGCAGCAGCTTGCCCAGCCGCCCGTCCTGAATCGCCTGAAAAACGAACTGGCTCGAGTCATCGAAGCGGTGCTGGCTGACCACGCCGAGCACAATGCCGGCTTTCTTCGCGACCTCGAGCATCTCGCGCGCCACTACAACGGTGGTGGCGATGGGCTTCTGCACCTGCACGTGTTTGCCCGATTCAGCGCAGGCTTTGACCGGAAGCAGCCGGAAATCCGGGAACGTGCAGACGTCTACGAAGTCGACATTCGAGTGCCGGCAAACGTCTTCGTAGGTGGGGACAAACTCGACCCCGTACTGCTCAGCAAACTTTCGTCCGCCCGATTCGTTCACGTCTGTACAGACCGTCAGACGGAATCCGATACTCTTATAAGCGGCGGCATGTTTATGAGAAATGGCGCCGGTACCGATCATTCCTACTCGCAAAAGTGACTCTCCTCGATGAGTGGATGTACTCCGATCATTATAATGAGAATTCGACCATGTCCAATCGTAGAAGTTTAGCGGCACTCCTGCTGGCCGCATTGGTGATCGCTGCGGGATGTCAAAAGCGCGCCCCGACGGGTGTGGCAGCGACGGTAAACAATCACTCCATCACCTACGCCGACCTCGACAAGAACTATAAGATGCAGCCCATGGCCAACCCGGAGGGCATCAGCGAGGACGAGATCCAGATCCAGAAACTGGACGTCTTAGGCAAGCTGATCGAGACCGAGATCATGCTGCAGCGCGCCGAGAAACTGGGCCTGCTGGTGACCGACGCGGACGTCGAGGCCAAGTACAATGAGCTGCGCGCGCCCTACACCAAGGAAGAGTTCGACAAACAGCTCTCCAGCCGCAACATGACGGTGGCGGACCTGAAGACCCAATTGCGCAAGGACCTGAGCATCCAGAAGCTGCTGAACAAGGAAATCGCTTCCAAGATCAACATCACCGATGCCGATGTCCGGAACTTCTATACTGCGAACCAGAAGGGTTTCAACTTCGCCGAGCCGCAGTTCCACCTGATGCAGATCGTGGTGACACCCACGGCGGATCCGGCGGTGCGTAATCTGAAGAACGACAAGGCGCAGAACGAGGACCAGGCGAAGAAGAAAATCGACGCCATTCATGCGCGGCTCACACAAGGCGAGGACTTCGCCAACCTCGCGCAGAACTATTCCGAGGATCCGCCCAGCATTCAGAATGGCGGCGATCTCGGGTTCCTGCCCGAGTCCGCGTTCGATAAGACTAACCCCGAGCTGCGCAAGCTGGTGCTCGCGCTGCAGCCCGGCCAACTCTCGCCGATCATTCACACCCAGGATGGATATCGCATTCTCAAGATGATTTCGAAAGAACCCGCCGGCCAGCGCGATCTCAACGACCCGCGAGTCTCCCAGACCATCCGCGAGCGCCTCATCAACCGCAAAGACCAACTTCTCAAAACGGCCTATTATGAAGACGCGCGAAACGAAGCCAAAATTGTCAACTACCTGGCCCAGTCGATTTCAGAGAGTACCGGCTCCGCGGCGAAGTAGTGGGGGTCCACAAATGGCGGCAGGTCGCTGAGCCGCGGATATCAGGGAACCGTAAGGTAGCTTCGTTCGTGTAAAACTCGATGGCGTTAAGACGGCGCGCTGGGTGCGAAAGCCGTGGCGAAGCGCGTTTTGGGAAGAGCGGCGTTTGCCTGCCTCGGTCCGGGGGCCGGTGGAGAGGGCCGCGTTGGCTAGTGAACTGATCAATCGGCGAAAAGAAGACACTTCGTAACTCCTGATTTCAACCTAGCAAGGGGTGGGGGCGAGAGAAGTGGCGTGTGCTGATTTCAGGGGAAATAGAGGCGAAAGGCGTGGTGAATACTTCCCATTGGTTCGTAAAGCCTTTGGCCCGCGCCGACCTCTGCCCCAGGCTGCTAGGCGACCACTTCGGCCTCTTGGGCCTGGGAAATCGGTTCGATGTGTTTGTGGGATAGATAGTTCACAAAGCCGCTCAGGTACACCGCGACCTGCAGCGTCTGGTAGATAGTGAAGGCATTGGACGCCGCGTCTCCGGATCCTGGCGTGAGAGCCTGGAACAAACTGTAAAAAGCCATTTGACCGATCCCCACACCCCCGGGGGTTAGAGGAATCACGGTCGAAATCAGACCCAGTGGCACAATCAGCAGGAAACGCTCCAACGGCATTGCGGGAGCCCCAACCATTCCCATGGCGATGTGCATGCCCAGACATGCCACCAGAGTGGGAAGGCAAGGTAACCAGGACCCCGGCTACCAGCACCATGGGTTTGGCGCGAAAACCTTCCAGCGCCTCGCAACTCTTCACCGCATGGGCAGCCAGCGGAACACGTCCGACCAGGCGTCGTAACAATGCCGTGACCTGTTTGCTGAACACCACTGCCACGAACAGACCCACCACTCCGCCGGCGAATGCCAACACCACAAATGTCGCCAGCGTCGTCATCAGCTTGTTAGTCAGAATGATCCGGTAGTTCCAGACGACACCCGCCGCTCCCAGCGTAAGCAAGCTCAAAAGACCCAGATACCGGTCCATCAGAATCGTGGTGAAAGCGTGGGCTCGCCGCTTGGGCACGCGCGTCCCGACGTAATAAGCCTTGATCACGTCCCCGCCGACGGACCCCGGTATGATCACCGTGAACAGCAACCCGATCATCGACAATGAAAACGCTTCCCGATAACTGATCCCAAACCCCAGCGCGCTGTTCAGGATGTTCCAGCGCCACGAGATGATCGCGATCTGCAAATAGAGCGTGGCTACCAGGAATAACGCCGTCGGCCACTGGTCGGCGAAGGCGTGGCCCACGACGTGGAAGTTGAGCTTTCCGCTCTCCACCATCCAGTAGATGACACCTATGGCGAGGGCGATTTTCAGGAGCAGACTGAGCGTCTTAGAGAACTTGCGATGCATGCAACAGTAGTCAGGCCTTTCGCCGCGTCGTGCCAGCCCAGGACCCCCGGATTGTTAACCTTGGGAGATAGCGCATGCAGGCTGTACTTTATTCATTCTAACCGTACTGTGGGCATGAATGCCAGCAGGCGAGTGGCAGAAGTCTCTCCAGCGCGCGAGAGCAGGCGAAAACGCCTACTACACAACGGCGTATCTCCACGACACACAAGACATACAATGGGATTTGCGCCACGTAGCACTCTTTTTAATTGCCTGGCTGTGCTTCGCCGGCAGTTCCCTGTCGCCTTATCAGCGCCGCCTTAATATCGAATCCTTCGAATACGTGTGGAAAACCGTCCGCGACAAGCACTGGGATCCCAAAATGGGCGGCGTCGACTGGCAGGCCATCCACGATGAACTGCTTCCCCGGGTTCAGTCTGCTCAAAGCATGGAAGAAGCACGGCAGGTGATAGCAAACATGCTCAATCGCCTGCACCAGACCCATTTCGGAGTCATCCCTGCCGACGCTTACGAAACGCTCGGCGATGCGGCGGAAGGGACCGGAGACGAACCCTTGAAGGATCACGGCCAAACCGGTATGGATCTGCGCATTCTCTCGGGTCACGCGATCGTAACCTCCGTTGCGCCCGACTCCGCCGCCGACCAGGCCGGCGTCCGGACCGGATGGGAAATCGTCCGCATAGGCAAGACCAACGCTGCCTCGCTGATCGCACGGCTGACATCCGAATCCGGGCAGTCCCGGCTAACCGATCTGCTGACCGCTCGTGCCCTGCTCTCTCACCTTGACGGCGACATCGGCTCGGAGGTCGCGATTGACTTTTCGGATATCCACGGAAAACAATTCACCCGACATCTCACGCGCCGCGCCGAACCCGGGACCGTCACACACTTCGGATTCCTCCCGCCGATGGTGGTCCGTTTTGATTCGAAGAGGCTGCCCGGAGGCGCGGAGTACATCCACTTCAATCTCTTCCTCGATCCCGACCTGGTGGTCACAAAATTCGGTGAGGCCATCCACCAGTGCGACCTTTGCCCCGGTGTGGTGATCGACCTGCGCGGCAATCCCGGCGGCATCGGCGCCATGGCGATGGGCATGGCGGGCTTTCTGATCTCACAACCGGATCAGAAACTCGGCACCATGTATATGCGAACCCTGCCTCTCCGCTTCGTCATCTTTCCGCGCGCGGAAGTTTATGCGGGACCGGTCGCCATTCTGGTTGACGGCTTCACGGCGTCGACGTCGGAAATCTTCGCGGGCGGCCTGCAGGACCTCAAACGGGCGCGCGTGTTTGGCGAACGAACCGCAGGTGCAGCACTCCCGTCGCACATCGAACGCCTGCCCAACGGTGATGGCTTCCAGTACGCCATGGCCAACTACATTTCCGAAAGCGGCCGTCAACTGGAAGGCAACGGTGTCATTCCGGATGTCGAGGTGCCGCTCGACCGCATCGCCTTGACCGAGGGCCGTGATTCGGTGCTCGAGGCGGCGCTCAAAGGGCTGAACACTGCCCGGCAATCTGTGCTACCAAGGTAAGAGATTCTATGAGAAACATCGTTTGCGCCGCGGTCCTCACGGTCTACGCTACTTTCCCCGCTCCCGCCGCGGATCTTAAAACCGGCGACGCGGTTCTCGATAACAATGTCGAGTCGACTGGCGGCGCGGCAGCTTACTCGAAGATCCACAACATGGTCATGAAGGGTTCCATGTCCATCGCCGCCATGGGCATCAAGGGCGCCGTAACCATCTATGCGGCTGAACCCAACAAGTCCAGTATGTCTACCGTTCTTGCGGGTGTGGGAAAGATCTCCGAAGGCACCGATGGAACCAACGCCTGGGCGTTTTCGGCCATGCAGGGCCCCCAACTCAAGAAGGGCGAAGAGCTCAACGATTCTTTGCGCGAAGCTTTCTTTCACAAGGAGAACGAGTGGAGAAGTATCTACGCGTCCGCCGAACTTAGCGGTGTGGAGGATGTGGATGGCAAACCGGCTTATAAAGTCATCCTGTTGCCCAAGAACGGCAAACCGCAAACTCAGTATTACGACAGGGCCACTGGTTTCATGATTCGCCACCAGAGCATCCGCAAGACCGCGCTGGGCGACATTCCCGTGGACGTCTCGATCGGCGGCTACCGCAAGGATTGTGGCGTCGAACTACCCCACTCGTTGGTACAAACGGTCGCGGGCCAGAAGATCGAATTGCAGATCGATACTATTGAATGCAACGCCGACCTCCCAGCAGACGCTTTTCAACCGCCCGCCGAAGTCAAAGCCCTCCTCGGCAAGTGACCAACGTCTCTTCCATCCGGAGACCCTCCGTCCTGTTGTGGAGCGGCTGTGGAGCGGCCGGCTTCGTCCCGCTAGCGACCGCCTTGCCATTCAGCGTCATGCCATCGCACGGGAATCAGCGAACAACTACCGGCTAAAAGCAGGTAGCGTGGCCATGCGACTGAAAGTCGCCTGAAGTCCGTGGCGCACCCAAGAGCGTCCCCATGAGTGGGGACGCTGCACGCATGAGTGCGTGCGCCACGCCGGGAATCCGGCTTACCACGGCATTTGGCGCTTGGTGTATTTGCGGCCGATTTCGGTTGTCGCCTGATTGGCCGGCCCAACCATGACGCCTTCCTTGATCATCGCGACTATGGTAGTAGCAGTCATCGTGTTCAGGAACGCGACGTGGTTGGCTTTGCAGGCAGCGAGTACTTTCCCTCTGGCAGCCACCATCCTGGGATCATTCGTCGCATCCGGGCCCGACGTCACGCCCA
Source organism: Terriglobia bacterium (assembly GCA_963747535.1). GTDB lineage: Bacteria > Acidobacteriota > Terriglobia > Bryobacterales > Bryobacteraceae > CAVVFX01. The sequence continues at coordinate 125,909 of CAVVFX010000013.1, read as the reverse complement.
GCGACATGGCCATATCTCCCGGCCCCCACTCCGCCATCCCGATGCCCGGAACTTTCAGATTCTGACTTACGTTCTCAAGAGCGTACTTATCTTCTTCTTTTACGCCCAGCAGAAGTTCCCCGTTGGGGTTAAGCGGCCACGTGTCGGCCTTTTGCTCGTACTCTTGAACGGAGACTCCCCAGATCTGCGCCGCCGGTCCCGACCCATGTACGCCCCGATGCCCCTCCCCGAGCAGCGGGCCTACTCCTTCTTTGTGCATGGGGAAACGGACGGCTTCGACGAACGCCCGGATGGCGCCCGGATTATCCGCGTGCGTGAGCATGATTCCATGGACGCCGGCAGCCAGTACCTGCTGGAACATCCAGGAGTTCGCACGGACGGTGACTTCGTCGAGGCCATTGACCGGCACATTCACGATCACCGCCGGCGTCCGATGGCCGCTCCTGGTTGGTCCGCCCGCCACCAGACCCTTCATGTACGCGGTCAACCCAACGATGTCGTACGCAGTGTGCTCCATGTCGTAGCTGATATAGTCGGCGTATGTCTGGGCATCCTTCTTGCCTTGTTCAAAGGCCGCGTTGACGTCCCCGGATCCAGCGGGCGAGCCGGTGTGTGAACCTGTGTAATAAATCGGCTGCCCATCCGCCAACAACTCGACGGCTCGATTGATCCGCTTCGCCTTGTAGGCCGGGTTGCCGTTTTCGGCCAGCGTTACCATGACGCCGAGCAGGACCAGCGGCACACCCAACAAACACGTTCGCTTCCAAATGTTCTTCATAGCGCTCCCTTCGTGAACCTTTCTATCCTACAGAAAATCCACCACCAAAAGGGGAGGGGCGTGGGCCGCAAGATATCCATGTGATCGGGGCCGAATCTGCTGCACGCCCTATGTGGTATCGTTACGGCGAAAGCGAGGTGATCATCGATGAGGTATTCCTCAACCTGGATTATCGGCATCCTCTTCCTTCTGGCATCCGTTTGGGCGGCTGCGGATTTGAACGGCAAATGGAAGGCCGAGTTCGCGACACCGGATGGCACGCAGCGCGTGAACACGTTCACGTTCAAAGTCGATGGGGGAAAACTGACAGGTACGGTCGCTGGATCACAGGACGAAACCGCAATTCAGAACGGTAAGATCAACGGCGACGAAATCTCCTTCACGGCAGAGCGCCCCTTTGGCACCTTCACCTATAGCGGCAAGGTCACGGGAGGCGAGATCAAATTCAAGGTGACGTTCAACGACCAGACCTTCGAGATGACGGCCAAACGAGTGCCCGACTAAACGGCGACATTATGGAAGCACGGGCACTTTCTCCGTGTTCCCCTCATCCAAAAGGTTCGAGTCAGACGAGGTCGATCCGGAAGATCCACCCACTGGTCGGGCTATCGTTGTTCGGCCATCCGGGATGGATACCAGCGTCGCAGCTGATGAGCGCTCCGTCGTGCACGACCAGCCCGTGCGGGTCCGATGAGTTGGGCAAGAATTCCACAACCTCGAGCACTTTGCCGCTGGCAGCATCGTACCTGACCAGACCGGGCCGGCCTTCGGCGTAGTTCTTACTTTCATTTCCGGTAATCTGCCAGATGGAGCCGTTGTCCCATGCGATACCGTGAACCCGCGTCCCCACAGCCTGGTAGGCCGGGATGAGAAACTCGGGTTCCCAGGTATTTGGATCCACGCGCAGAATCCCATGGAGGCGCAGCGCCGCAATCCAGAGTTTGCCGTCGTGCCACATGGCGCCATGACAGCCGCCGCCGTCGTTCGGCGGGCCGAGTGGTATTTGCCGGTGGCTGACGACGCGGGAGTTCATGTCCACCTGAAAAACTCCTTCGGGCGGCGCATTCGCGCACATCCAGACGTACCCGCCGCCGTACGCCATCCCGCTGGTGTTGCGCGAAGGGGTGGTCACGGTTTTCAAAACCTTGCCGTTCCAATCGACGAGCCAGGCATGTTCGTCTAACGATTTCGGTTCGGACATGTGATATGCGGTAGCCTGCGGCCCCGAGAGTTTTTGCTCGGCAATCCACAAACCTTCGGGCGCGATGGCAAGCCCGTTGGGAAACCCGTCCGGGCTTTTGAATAGCTTCGTTGTCTTGGCCTTTCGGGTAGGCATTGCCTTCCCGCCGCCGTTGGGCCGGGGAGCGGCGGACGCCTGCTGCGCGAAGGCACTCCGCTGTCCACCCAGGACCAACCCCGCACCGACGCTCATCGTGAGGAATTCTCTTTTGGTCATAAGATTCTCATACCTTGAACTGACGACTCTGGATTATATAACGGTGAGACCATCTCCGGGTTGGTGCGCCGGGAGTCGGCCCGATTCGCGTTCGCGCGGCGCTGTTGAATCGCGGGCTACTTGCCGGATGTCACTTCAACGTAGCGGTTGTAGGTCTGCGTTTTGATGATCGAGCTTATGTCCTTATGCTTCTCGAAAGCGGCCTGGTACTCAGCGGAGTTGTGCACCTTCACATAGACCTCGCGGCCGGGCCAACTCGAGGTCCAAAGATAGTTGTAACCTCCCGCCTGGGTGCCGCTGACCTTCCAAAGGTGATAAGAACATTTCGCGCAGCCGGCTTTCGCAATCGCAGCGTTGCTATCGGTCAGGGTAGCCAGCAGAGCTTTTTCCGCATCGGCTGAGGGAACGTTGATCAGATGGACCGTCCGGAAGGGCTGGTCCGGTGGCATGTCCTGGTTCTGCGCCACGGCGCATACCAGGCAGATCGTGGAACCAAAGGCGAGGCGGTAGATGAGGGACGCTGTTTTCTTCATATTTGTCAAATGGTACACGATTTGTCATCGGTTTGGGAGTTGTGACTTTTCGTGCGGGATCTGGCACAGGATCAGTTTGCGGCGGCGCGCGGCGGGCTCTGGAGTTCTTCCAATCGCACTTCAAGTAGTACGTCAGCCTTACGGCCTGATGTTTACCCGGGAGCCGCAGCCAGCATGTTGGCATCCCGGGACACGACCCACGCGCCCGTCCGCGTCTTGCGCAGAATGGTGAGCGTGTAGCCCTTGCGGTACTTCGGAACCTCGCCATTGAGAGGAGTCGTAGTCACCGAGAAATGGTTCCAGCAGTATGCCATGTCCCCAGCCATGCGAATCTCCTGAATTTCGCTGCTGGCGTCGATCCGGACATGCTGCATCGCGGACCGAAAAGCATCGGCGAAAGCTGCCCGGCCGCGCAGAGGTGGCTGTCCGGGAGCGAGGAACACCACGTCCTCGGACATCAAACTCAGCAACACCTGCAATTCGCCACCGGCAGTCGCGCGCTCCCATTGGATCACCAGATCGCGAATTGCGCGCTCATCCGGAGAAAAGCGGGCGACGGGCCTTACTTCTGCGATTTGGTGGTGCTCGTCATCACCGGAAGCGTGAGACGTTCGGGGCTTTTCGGGCACTGACCCATTCTAGCGTGGAGCGTCCCGTCGTTTCACCTCTCCGGCATTCAGCCGCTAACCGCGGGGCAGGCCGCGGTCCAATGGGTCTGAAACTTGCGCCTTTGCTGCCGCGACCGAGTTCCGCAGCAGTTTCTGGAGTGTTGTAGTCGCCGGAGGATAGAGCGAAAAGCCACGCCGTGCCATCACCGGCAGCGGTCACACCAACCGCCCGATCGCCGCGGGATCAGTATGCTTGGGGGCTGCGACTCCGCAGGGCTTCGCACGTCGCGCTGTTGCCTTGCGGTTGCAGGGTAAAAGCAGGTGCCGTTGGCCACATCGCATAGGATAAGGCGTAGGCGCGCCCACCCATGCCCAACGCTGCACTCTCGCCCATCGGACTTCTGATGGCAGCTACCATGTCCATCACCAACGTCCTGACCGACGTCGCGCGCAAGCGGGCGCTCGATGGCCGCGATCTGATTCCGGCTACATTCTGGATTCGCACGGCGGTTACTACTGTCTTCGCAATCGTGCTGCTCTACCGGATCGCGAGCGGGGCGTCAATCGTGATTCGCGACGGCGGACCTTGATTCGGCATTGCGTCGCTGCACCTTTCTCCGGTGCCGACGTTTCTGATCTACCTGACGCTGAACGTGGCGATGATCACAGCGGTGATGTGGCTCTATTTTCGAGCGCTGCAGATCTCGCTCGAACCCCATATGGATGGGCGTCTGGAAACGATCCGCCGCTGCAGGGATGCGTTCGAGCGGCTCTATTGACTGGCGCACCGCGGGATGACAATTATCTCCGACAAACCTAAAGTCATTTCCTTTCCGTGCCGATAAAAGATTGTGGGCAGATGCGTATGGCATACCGCCGCTCTTGAGGTGTGACGTGAATTGCAAACTTGGAGCACAACCGTTTCATGGGGAACCCGAAGATGACGTCATCCCTGTTCGCCAGGGAACCGCTCCCTCACGGTCGCGGCTCGGTAACTGGCGTTTAGGAGCTAAGAAATCCAAGTCCGCAGGCGAAACCGCCTGCTCCACCGGTGCTCGTCTTCCCGTTCCAATGGTGGGTCAGGCACAATTCCCTGCCCCGGAGCCTCTGGCATGAGTTTCGGAACGTGGCTCCGCGTTCTCGCCGGAGGCTGGAGCCGCAGAAGGCGCCTGGAGGAACTGAGAGACGTTGTGGAATCCCACTTGCCGATGTTGCCGGTGGTCGACGCCCAGTTGCGGGATACCAACCAGCAGATGGAGCAGGCCGTCACCCGGGTCGGCGCCAATTTTCAGCGGATGGTGGAGAGGGCGCGTGAGGGCGTAAATGAAGCTTCCCGGCTGGTTGGGACCGGTGATCACACCAACGGTGCAGGGGGAGTCAAAGTCCTGCTTTCCACTTCGCGGTCCACTCTCGAAGACTTGCTGGAACGGATCGTGCGCGACAGCGAAATCTGCCGCAAGCTGGTCGAACGCATGGACTCCCTCGAAAAGGATATGGACAGGATCGTGCGAGCCTTGGCCGACGTCGATCGGATCTCGTTCGGCAATACCATCCTGGCGCTCAACGCCAAGATCGAAGCCGCGCACATCGGCGAGCGAGGAGCGGGTTTCGAGATTGTGGCCCAGGAGCTCTGGACGCAGGCGCGCAAGAGCCAGGAGATCACGGCGGACATTCGCGCCACGGTTCTTCGCCTGGCCGTCGACGCCAAGGCCGCCGAGACGGAAGTCGGCGATATGGCCTGCGCGGATCGTGGCAGGATCGCCGAGCTGCAGGGTCACGTGCGGGAAGCGCTCGGGTGTCTGGAGAGCGCGCATGGGGACATGCGCCAATCTGTAGCCGAGGCTGGTGCGCGCAGCGAAGCCCTGGCAGGCGAAATCGCCTCTGCGGTGCAGACGATGCAATTCCAGGACCGGCTTGGCCAGCGGATTGTGCATATCGTCGAGGCCCTGGCATCGATGCACGCCGCGATAGAGGGGCAGTTAGATCCTTTGGGCCGCAGGCCTGCTTCTGAAGCCGGCGTATCCAAGGCTGCCGAACTGCTGTCGGGATCTTACACTATGCACGGCGAGCGTTCGGTGCACGCAACCGCTCTAGGCGAGCAAGTCGCGCGAGAGGAGGAGTCGAACGAGGTGGAGTTTTTCTGAGACGGTGCTCGTGGAGGTTAGCGGACCGCTCCCTAACGGTCACGGCTCGGTAGATCTCGGTGGCAAGATGAAGGCGGATAGAGCGTCATGCGGAGGAGGACAAGTTGTGGGGCGAACGCCTCGTCCTCGAGCGACCCCCCTGGTCGCTTTTGTCGCGCTAGCGAAAGGCTTTGTTGTGCGACGCGGCCTGGGTTGCGTTGTTTCTGAGACTTTGCCTATCACGCGACCACTCGAGACGAAGCCGGAGAAATGTGCTTTTCTCCATTACACGTGCCCGCTGCTCCGCAGCCGGCAGACCACAAAAATGGTCTGCCCGGTCTGCCCCACGGACGCGGTATAGTTTTCTTTATGCGGTTGTTTCTCCTGGCGTTGCTGCCGGTGGCTGTCGCCCAGGCTGCAACACCCGACTACGCGCGCGACATTCAGCCAGTTCTCCAGCAGCACTGTTATGCCTGTCACGGGCCACAGGTGCAGATGAAGAATTTGCGCCTGGATAACCCGCAGGCCGCCATGCGTGCGATTCAACCGGGCGATAGCGCACATAGCCGGTTGATCGATATGGTGACCGGCAAGAGCGGCAAATTCATGCCTCCGGGTGGTCCGCACCTCGCGGATTCAGAGGTTGCGGCGTTGCGTGCGTGGATCGATGCGGGAGCGAAATGGGCCGGCGCCTCGCAAGTGGGATTGTGGTCGCTGCAGCCGATCCGGCGTCCGGATGGAGCGCACAACATCGATCAGTTTATTCTGGCGCGCCTGAAAGCCGAGGGCGTAAAACCCTCTCCGCCCGCCGATCGTACCACCTTAATCCGACGGGTCACGCTGGATCTCACCGGACTTCCGCCGACTCCGCAAGAGGTCCAGCATTTTCTCGATGACACTCGCCCCGATGCTTACGCGCGCGTCGTCGACCGGCTGCTTGCGTCTCCGCACTACGGGGAGAAGTGGGCTCGCTACTGGCTCGATCTCGCGCACTATGCGGACAGCGACGGCTACGAAAAAGATCTCGAACGCGAATGGGCATGGCGGTACCGGCAATGGGTGATCGATGCGCTCAACCGCGACATGCCGTACGACGAGTTCTCGATCGAGCAGATCGCGGGCGATGAGTTGCCGGGCTCCACCGTCGAGCAGAAAGTCGCGACCGGATTCTTTCGCCAGACGCTGACCAATCGCGAGGCGGGCGTGGACCAACGCGAGACGCGCTTCGAACAACTGGTGGACCGGACGGGAACGTTCGGCACCGTGTGGCTGGGCATGACCGTGCGCTGCGCACAGTGCCACGATCACAAATACGATCCGATCAAGCAGAAGGATTTCTACCAGATCCTGGCCTACTTCAACCGGGCGATGGAAATCAATATCGACGCGCCGCTCGCCGGGGAGCTCGGTACTTATTTGAAGGCCAAGCCCGAGTACGACCGCAACTACGACGAACTGCTGAAGGAATACAACATTCCCGAGTTGCAGACTCTCTGGGAGGCGCGGATGGTCGGCGCCATGAACAATCCTGGTAAGGATCTCGATTGGGACTTCTCGTGCACCAGTTTCCGCGCCATGTTCGACCAGGCGGAGAGGACCATCCGCAAGCCGCCCGCGGAGCGCAGTGAGCGAGAGCAGCGGGCGCTGACCGCCTATTTCGTCCGTGGGTCGTTTCCGGTGCTCATCAAGGGATCGGACACCGGTCCGAAGATAAAGGAACTGCGCGCCAAGCTCGACGCTTTAAACAAGACCTTGCCACCGCTCACACAGGCTTATGCAATCGAGGAAGATCCGATTCAGCCGGTCACCCACATCGCGTTGCGCGGCGATTACAAAAACGAAGGATCGGAGGTGGAACCGGGAACTCCGTCTTTCCTTCCGGCGGCACGCGCGACGACACGCCTCGAACTGGCGAAGTGGCTGATGTCGCCGGAGAATCCGCTGGCGGCGCGAGTCGAGGTGAATCGGCTGTGGCAGGAGATGTTCGGCCGCGGAATCGTCGGTACCTCGGAAGACTTCGGCACGCAGGGCGACAAGCCGTCGCATCCTGAGCTGCTCGATTACCTCGCCAGCGAATTTCGCGACGGCAATTCAAGGATGAAGCCCTGGAGCATGAAGGGAGTCCTGCGGGAGATTGCGCTCTCGGCCACTTACGCCCAAGCCTCCGATGCGCGGCCGGACCTCGAAACCAAAGATCCTGCAAACCTGCTGCTGGCGCGTCAGTCGCGCGTACGATTGCCTGCTGAATCGATCCGCGACGAGGCGCTGGCGGCCAGCGGCTTGCTGAATGACGAGATCGGGGGACGGAGCGTCAAGCCGCCGCAACCGGACGGTGTCACCGAGTTGGGTTACGGGCGGACGAACGCGAAGTATGCGGAATCGGCGGGCAAGCTGAAGTACCGGCGCGGACTTTATGTCCACTATCAGCGAACGACGCCATATCCGTTCCTGGTCAATTTCGATGAACCCGATTCGGATATGGCGTGTCCTCGCCGGCGGGTGTCCAACACGCCTTTGCAGTCGCTGAACCTGTTGAATGATCCGGTATTTTTCGAAGCGGCCGGCGCGCTCGCCAAACGAGTACAGGAACAGGCGCCAGGACCGGATTTCAACGACCGGTTGAATTATGCCTTTGAGTTGTGCCTGGGACGCAAGCCTACGCCCCGCGAGAAGGATCGCCTCGCGACTTACTTCGACAAACAGCAGGATTGGACCGGCATCAGCCGTGTGCTCCTGAATCTCGACGAATTTATTACCCGGGAATAGAATCATGGAACTTGAGCAATACCGCCGCATTCTGTCGCGCCGCAACTTCTTTCGCGATTGCGCCGGAGGGATCGGCATGGCCGCCCTCGCGAAGTTACTGGAGGCGGATGGCTACGGGGCCACCGCTATGGCCCCAAATCCTCTCGCGCCGAAGCCTCCGATGTTCCCGGCCAAGGCGAAGAACGTGATCTTCATGTTCATGGAAGGCGGGCCCAGCCAACTCGATCTGTTCGATCCGAAACCGGAGTTGACGAAATGGGACGGCAAGCCGCTTCCCGCATCCCTCACCAAGGATCTGCAACTGGCGTTTATCAAGCCAACCGCGGCGGTGATGGCGAGCCAACGGAAATTCGCGCCGCGCGGCCAGTGCGGCATGGAGATCTCGGATTATCTGCCGCATCTGAGCGGGGTTGCCGACGATATCTGCCTGATCCGCTCGATGCACACGGACGCGTTCAATCATCATCCGGGCCAGTTGCTGTTGTTCAGCGGAACGACGCAGGTTGGCAGGCCGACGATGGGTGCGTGGGTGACCTACGGCCTGGGAAGCGAATCGCAGAATCTGCCGGGGTTCGTGGTGCTCGCTTCAGGTGCGGGAACCAGCGGCGGCGCGTCGAACTATTCGAGCGGGTTTTTGCCCTCGACTTATCAGGGGACGATCTTGCGAAATACCGGAGATCCGATTCTGTACCTGTCGGACCCGCCCGGCATCACGCGGGACCGCCAGCGTATGGATCTGGATGCCATGCGCGATCTCAACACGCTGCACATGGAACAGAAGGGTGACCGGGAGATCGCCGCGCGAATCAACTCTTATGAACTCGCTTTCCGCATGCAGATGGCCGGACCGGAGTTGGTCGACTTCTCGAAGGAATCGCCGGAGACGCTGGAGATGTACGGCGTCAACCGGGAGCCGACTAAGAAATTCGCGACCAACTGTCTGCTGGCCAGGCGCATGGTCGAACGCGGGGTGCGTTTCGTCATGATGATGCACGCCAGTTGGGACGATCACACGGATTTGAACAAGAAGCTCAAACAGAATTGCGATATGACCGACCAACCGACGGCGGCACTGATCAAAGACCTCAAGCAACGCGGCCTGCTGGATTCGACGCTGGTGGTGTGGGGCGGCGAATTCGGACGCACGCCGATGAGCGAGATTCGAAAACCCGAGGATGCGGCCAGCGCCGGACGCGACCATCATCCGGTGGCATACAGCATGTGGATGGCGGGAGGCGGAATCAAGGCTGGCACGGTGGTCGGGAAGACGGATGACCTGTGTTTCCATATCACGGAAGACCCGATTCATGTCCACGATCTGCAGGCGACGATTCTGAATCGCCTGGGGATGGAACATACGCGGTTGACGTACCAATACATGGGCCGCGATTTCCGGCTGACTGATCTGGAGGGTAAGGTCGTGGAGAAGTTGCTGGCGTAGCGAGGCGTAAGGAAATGCGACGACGGCCGCGTTTCCGCATGCCCGGCGAGAAGGCGGCTGCCGTCGCGGGTCCAAGCCTGATAGAGTGAATCCTGCGATGAAAACCATAGTTTTCTGCCTGTTCTGTTGCGGTCTGGCCGCCGCTGCTTCTCCCGTATATCTTTTCTATGATCACGGTGTCCCCTCGGTTACATTTGCCGCCGCGGAGATTCACAAGGCTTACGCGTCTCGTGGGGAGACGTTGGTGGAGCGCAACCTGACTGAGGCGATGGCGAGCGGCGACGGGTTGCGCATCGTTATTGCAGCGGATCGGACTCAATCGACACGCATCGCGGGACTAGTCGGCTTCTCTCCGCTCAAGAGCGATACGGTGCAGAGTTATGCGATCCGGAAACACGCAACGACCGTGGCCGTGCTGGGCGCCGACGCGACCGGGGCTATGTACGGAGGGCTGGATATAGCGGAAGCGGTGCGACTGGGAGCCTTCGCGGATCTGGTGGACGGCGATCATTCCCCACACATCGAGCGGCGCGGGATCAAGTTCAATATTCCGCTGGATGTGCGCACGCCGAGTTACTCCGATAACAGCGACTCCGCGCAAAAGAATATCGGCGAAATGTGGAGCTTCGACTTCTGGCGTGACTTTCTGGATAACATGGCGCGGCATCGCTTCAACGTTCTGACGCTGTGGAACCTGCACCCATTTCCTTCGATTGTGAAAGTGCCTGAATACCCGGATGTCGCGCTCAATGACGTCCAACGCACGCTGATCCCGCTGGATGACACTTACTCGACGTCGGGCAGCGATATGTTCCGCCCGGTGTTGCTGACTAAGGTCGAGACGGTCAGAAAGATGACGATCGACGAGAAGATCGGATTCTGGCGCAACGTGATGGAATACGCCCACAACCGCGGCATCGAGGTGTACTGGTTTACGTGGAATATCTTCATGTGGGGGGCAGAGGGCAAGTACGGCATCACTTCGCAGCAGACCAATCAGAAGACCATCGACTACCTGCGAGCTTCGGTTCGTGAAACTGTGCTGACTTATCCTCTCCTCGACGGCATCGGGATTACCGCCGGCGAACATATGGAGGAACTGAAAGGCGACGATTCCAAAGAGAACTGGCTTTGGAAGACTTATGGCCAGGGCATTCTGGACGCGAAAAAGCTTCAACCCGAACGCAAGTTCCGGCTCATTCATCGCTATCATCAGACCGGACAATCCGAAATCATGGAGGCATTCAAGGATTATCACGACACCTTCGAACTTAGCTTCAAATACTCGATTGCCCATATGTACTCGATCCCGAATCCTCCGTTTATCAATGATGCGCTGCCGCATATTACGGCCGATCACCGGACGTGGTTGACCGTACGGGACGACGATATCTACAGCTTCCGCTGGGGTAATTCGCAGTTTGCGCGCGAATTTATCCGCAACATGCCGGGGCCGAACAAGGTCGCGGGATTTTACATGGGCCCGGATGGCTTTGTATGGGGCCGCGATTTTCTGGGCAAGGATCCGGAGATGCCGCGTGAACTGGTAATCAGCAAGCGCTGGTATTCTTTCATGCTTTGGGGCCGGCTGAGTTACGATCCGGATCTGCCGGACAGCCTTTTTCAGAAGACCATCGCGTATCGCTTTCCGGAGGTCCCGGCCGGCAAGATGTTTGACGCCTGGGCCGAGGCGTCGAAGGTCTTTCCGGAGATCACGCGTTTCTTCTGGGGCGATATCGACGTCCGATGGTTTCCGGAAGCTTGTCTGAGCCATCCGCGCGGGGCGCAGGGATTCTACACGGTCCGGCATTTCATCGAAGGCGAGACCATGCCGGGGAGCGGAGTGCTGAATATTAGCGAGTGGAGGAAGCGTCAACTCGCCGGTCAGGCGATGGATGGCGTCACACCACTGCAGATTGCCGACTTACTTGCCACTCATGGTTCCAAGACCCTCCGCATGGTTGCCGAGCTACGATCATCGCAACATGGGGGCAGTAAGGAACTCACCCTCACTCTGGGCGATATGGAGGCTATGGCCGACCTGGGCAACTACTATGCCGAAAAAATTCGCGGCGCTGCCGACCTGGCGCTTTTCGATCACTCCGGGAAGCCGGAGGATCGGGAATCGGCGATCCGGCATTTGCAGGCCGCATTGGATCATTGGAAGCGCTACGCGACGGCTTACACGATCCAGTATGAGCAGCCGAAACTTTATAACCGGGTCGGGTGGGTGGACATTCCGGGCCTCACCACCAAGGTGGAGCAGGATATCGCGATCGCACGGCTTTGGGCTCCCGGCACAGAGCCGGATACGCAGAAGAGGCGCCGCGCCGATACTCCATTCAAGCCCTGATAGAGACCGCTTGAAGTCGCAACAAAAATAGATTAGCAGGGATGAACGCAGATGAACGCGGATGAAGACAGGAAACTATGGGCGTCTATCTGGGAACTTCTTGCAGCACCTATCGCAACGCGGGTGCGGTCCGATGGGCGACCGCGAGCTGCCGATGTGAGACATCACTAGTACTAATGACATAACATTTTTATCTCATTATTCTGTTATATCAAGCATATTTCATGAACTATTATCGGTTTATTTAACTAATATTACTGAAAATAAACGACAGAAAATTGCGAATGACAGCCGTTACCTGAAAGAGTACGGTGTACTGGTACCCGCTGGACAAGCACTCCACCGGTGTACAAACTGGATTAAGAGAAAGCGGTATTTTTGATGCTTATCTTTTAAATGGAAAAAATCCTGATTAGCGCGTGTCTCCTGGGCGATCGAGTCCGGCATCACGGCGGCGATGCCAAAATTGAAAGCGAGATCGTCGACAAGTGGATTACGGAGGGACAGGTGATATCCTTTTGTCCCGAGTTGAGCGGAGGGCTTGCCGTGCCTCGATCCGCTGCCGAGATTATCGGCGCAAATGGCTTCGCGGTGCTGGATGGCTTCGCGGTGGTGCTGGACATCGAGGACAGTGACGTCACGCGTCCGTTCGTCGAGGGCGCGCTGAAGGCTTTGCAATTGGCGAAAGCCGAGGGCGTGCGGGTGGCCGTGTTGAAAGATGGCAGCCCGTCGTGCGGCCGGACCTATATTCACAATGGACGGTTCTGCGGCGTCAGAAAGCGGGGCGAGTCAGGCGTGACGGCTGCGCTTCTGCAACGCAATGGAATCGCGGTATTCAATGAGGACCAGATTCCGCTGGCCGAGGAGCGGCTTCGGGAATTAGAGAGAGGTTCTGTGCCGCGGCTCAGACTTGAGTTGCAGTCGGGGCGGCAAGCAGTGCCCCTATCACGTCGGAGGCCGAGTATTCCGTGCTTCCAGGATGCAGGAAACGAGCGGCATTGACCAGATCGTCACCGGCGGTGACCAGGCCATTCTCTACGTGTTTACCGGCGCGTATCTGGGGATGTCCGATATTGGCGAGAAGCGAATTGCAGAGACATTTCCGGCCTTCGGCGCTCTCCGCCTTACCGCCCTTGGAGACATAGACCGTCACGGGTTCACCTGCACACCGGTAATCGATTGCGCCGTTCGCCGTACGATAGGACTCGCGCAGATAACCCAGATCACAGATGCGCGCCCTGGCTCGATAGACCTCGGGATCAGAAAGCGTGCCTTCGAGGAGCGCCACCTTGAAAGGGAAGCCGGTGGGCGAGGCCAGCGCATCGGTAGCTACGCGGGCAGACTGACCGACAGCCAGATCGAGCAAGGTACGCTTGTAGTCGGCGAGCAGATCCGACTCGGCGCATAATGCGAAGGGCGTTCCTACCTGCACCCCGGCCGCCCCTGCAGCCAGAGCTTCCTGCACCTTTTCCGGACTTCCGAAGCCGCCAGCCAGCCAAAACGGTACGCCGAGCTCGCGGATCCTGGCGAGATCGACGATATCGCGCTCTCCATAAACAGGTTCACCGGCCGCGTCCACCTGCATCTTTCCGCGTGGCGGAGCATTGTGTCCGCCGGCAGTAGGGCCCTCGATGATGAAACCATCCACATTGCCATTCGACTTTCGGAGCAGCGTGGTGGCCAGGGTGTTGGAAGCGATGATGGCGAGAAACCGCGGACGCTTCAAAGGCGGGAGATCGCACTCCATGAAACCGCGCGGATTGAAATTGACGACGGTGTCATCGCCTTCCAGCGCGCCGGTGACCGCCAGAGGGTATGTGGCCGATTCGTGATTCACAAAGCGATCCAGCACACCGGGTATCCTGGTCGGAATGCCCGCGCCGATCAGGATGTATTCCACTCCGGCGAGCATGGCGCCATAGATCTGCGGTAAATGCGGAATCTGGATTTTCTCCAGATAGTTGATGCCTACCGGATTATGGTGCCCTTCGCGGGCCAGATAGATCTCGACGAAGTTCGCGACGATACAGAGTTCTTCAAGAACGCGATGGTTTCGCTGCCGATGCATCGGCATCTTGCGATAAGGATCGGCCTGGGCTTTCCCGCCGGGGATGTAATGGGCTTGCCATATGCGCTCGGCCATGGCTGGGAACGGAAAATGATCGAGTGCACGCCGCAGGTGTCCACCCGGGTCGCCTTCCTGCAATCGCCGCGCGAGGACCTGATCCAACGCCGTGCCGGACACAACGCCAAGCTGGCCGAGTCGGGATACCGCCTGCGCCAGCCGCCAACCGGAAACACCTACGCCCATGCCGCCCTGAATAATGGTCGGTGGACTCACATTTCAAGTGTGACATAGCATGGCGACGGGGAGCGTTACCAAAATGGTATGGGTACTAGAAAAACGGCTGCTGCGCAGCCGGACCGACCACAAAAAACGATGGTCTGCCCCACGGAAGGCAGTTGCTGGCGGGAACTTCGGGTACACTGATCTGGACTCATGAAAATCCCAAGGATGCGATGGATCATCGCCGGCATGCTGTTTCTGGCGACCGCGGTCAACTACGCGGATCGTCTGGCTCTGTCGATCGTGATCGTCGCGAAGGACTTCCGCGCGGAGGTCGCGATGGACGACGTCGGCTACTCGTGGGTGGTGGCGGCGTTCTTCCTGGCCTACGCGATTATGTACGCGGGATCGGGCTACATCGTCGACCGGTTGGGCACCAAACGGGGCTTTGCTTTCTTTATCGGCCTGTGGTCGGCGGCGGCGATGCTGCACGCGTTCGCATGGAATGCAGTGTCCTTCGGGGTCTGCCGCTTTCTGCTGGGACTCGGTGAGCCGGGCAACTGGCCGGCCGCGGCGAAAGCAGTGTCGGAATGGTTCTCGGCGAGACAACGCGCCCTCGGAGTGGGGATCTTCAACGCGGGATCTTCAATCGGGTCGGCAATGGCGCCGCCTGCAGTCTGGTGGCTCACTGCGCATTTCGGCTGGCGCGCGGCCTTCATCGGGGTGGGAGTGGCTGGACTCATCTGGCTGGCGCTATGGCTGGTGCTCTACGATCCGCCGTACAAGAACCGCTTCCTGCGCGCCGATGAGTATGCGGCGTTCAAAGACGACGTGCTGCCGCCCGATCAGACCCTGGCTGCACCGGCCGAGAAAGTCGCCTGGAGCCACGTGGTGCGGACGCCCGCCTGCATTGCGATATCGGTCGGGAGGGCATTGACGGATCCGGTGATGTACTTCGTGATCTTCTGGCTGCCGCGGTATCTGGAGAAGGAACGGCACTTCGATCTGGCCATGGTGGGAAGGTACTCGTGGGTGCCCTTTATCTTCGGCGGCATCGGCTACCTGGTGGGCGGTTGGATGTCGGGATGGCTGATCGGGCGCGGTTGGGACATCCTGAGCGCGCGCAAGATGGCAATGCTGGTGGGCGCACTCTGCCTGCCGGTGGCAATCGCCGCGCCGCACGTTCCCACCGCGGCTCTGGCGATTGCAGCGACTTGCTTCCTGACGCTGGGTCACGGGTTCTGGGTATCGAATCTGCAGACGCTGCCCACGGATCTGTTCCCGGGATACGAGGTGGGAACGGTCAGCGGATTTTCCGGGATGGGCGGCTCGCTGGTCGGGATGCTGGCGAGTCTGGGGACCGGTTATGTGGTCACGAAGTTTTCGTACTCGCCGGTGTTCCTGGTGGCCGGGTTGATGCATCCCGCGGCGATGGGGATCATTGCGCTGATGCTGCCGAGTAGCGCGGCTATCGCCGCGCGTCCAGAAAAAACCACAGACCTAGTTTGATGGCTGCTGTCTTGGTAACCGTGGGGCAGCGAATCCTGAATGCAGCCGGCTTTTTTGGCCTAGTGCGAGGATTCATTCGCGGGCGGAAAGAGCCGCTTAAAAAGCGGCTGCGGCCAAAATTGACCGCCCAAATTTGCATTGCCGAGTTTGCAACTACCTCTGAAGGCTCTGTTGCGTGGGCCTTACCGGAGGGGCCGGGGTGAAGCAGGAGATTTGTTGGAAGAGGATTTTGCCTCGCAGATCGGCCATCGATTCTTCGACCACGGTGCGAACGTGCGCGGGGTCGCCCGCGGCTCGCAGGTTGATGAGGATCTCGTGGTGGCGTGCCGGCGAGGCGTCCAGCGCACCCTCGATTTGCGGTTCCTCTCCGTTACCGCACATGGATGCCTTGAGAAAGCCCGCGTCGCACTGATCGGTAGCTTTCAGGTGTACAATCCTGACGCCGGCCGCAATATGTTCCAGCAGCGGCCCGAGCAGCATGGCGGGAGTCATCAGAGGGCGACATTCGATCAGGGCGCTCAGGTTCATCCACGCTAACGCCGCTTCGGCCCGGGCGTATTCGCCGTAGTCGATATCGAGCGTCCGGCTGCCGGCTGCAAGCTCTCCGGAGAGAATCTCGTCGAGCCAGGCGGCGACGCCCTGGCCTGTCACGGCGCTGACGTAGCGGGCGTGATCGGACGACTGCAAATCGCGATAGAGATCGGACTTGGTGTAGCACACCAGGTCGGCTTCGTTGAGCTGGTTGCGGAAGAGAAAGGCGAAGTGAGGATTGCAGCCAGGGCTGGCGATTTCGCGCGCGCGGGCGGGGTCGACACAGACCGTGAAGGGAGTCAGTCGATATTCCCGGGAGTAGATTTCGCGCAGTGGACGAAGAACCGTGTTCGAAATATCAGTGCAACTTCCGACCGGTTCGGCAAAGATCACATTGGGAGAGTGGACGCGTAGCGCGCTGGCCGAATCCATGAGGTCCGGGAAGCGGCAACAGAAGCACCCGCCCGTGACTTCGGCGGCATCGAGGCCGTTCTGGCGGGCGAACTGCGTATCGACCAGCGAATCTCCCTGATCGTTGAGAATGACGGCCGACTTGAGGCCACGCCGCGCGAGCTCGCGGGCTGCGGCCAGGATCAGCGTGGTTTTACCAGCGCCGAGAAAGCCGCCGACCACGGCGAGCCAGGGCCGATCCGTCATGCGCGCACCTCGAGCCGTAGTTCCGCGCCTGGAGCGACTGTGACCGGCCGCTCAAATTCGATTCGCGCGATACCATTCCGAACGGAGAGCTGGTGCGGGACCGCCTGGCTGCCCAGAGTTACCGTACTCCGGACGCCGGCGCCTCGAAACGCGGCGGTGCGGCACGAAAGTTGGCCCTTCAGCACCTGGATACGCAGCGTCGATCCCGCGACAGAGAAGGCGCCCCAGCCGGTCCCGGTCGACCAGAAGCAGCGGAAGTTGGGAACATTCATGCGAGGGATGGCTTCCACCGCGGCCGTGTGTCCATCGTAGTGGAAGCCGCTCATCGCGACGACTCCGGACCACGCAGCCATGGCGCGCGCGTAATGATGTCCGCATTCGGCTTCGTCCCACGGATTACGCTTCTCGCCATCGTAGCGTGCGCGGATATTGCCGATGCACTCGACGCCTTCCCTGGCCATGCCGTGATACAGCATCAGCACCGCGGCGATGTATTCACTGCCGGTAAACAACTCGGCAAAATAAGGGAACGGGATTTTGGGACGTTGCGCCTTACCGTAATCGCAAACCACAATGGCAGACTCGTCATTGAGTGCAAAGGTCCGCTGGACGGTGTCGTGATCGGCGAGACTGCGCTTGTAGTTATAGCGGTAGAGTGAGGCGAGCGCCTTCTGGATATGATCGCGGTCGACCAGGGGTCCGAGACCAGAGACATCGGCGAGATATTGCCCTAACAACTGATCCACCAGGCAGCCCTCGCCGACCTGGTACTGCGGATTTTCGGTGTCGTCCGAACCCATAGTGCTGCGCAGAGACGGCGCGATCTCGTCTTTCTTGAACCCGCGGATCTTCTGGATGTAATATTCACCGTTGAAGAGATTGGCGTCGATCCACTTGCTGCCGTTATCGTAGAGGCGGCGATATTCCGCAGCCGATGCCGAATCGCCTACGACGCGCGCCATCTCCTCCGCGGCGCGTAGGGCTCCCAGATAATAAATGCCGCACAACGGGTTCGGCCCGTAAAATTCCACATCGTAGGTGTTGTGCTGGACGCCTTCGAGAACGCCATCGCGGTTGGCATCCCAGCCACCAGTGACCCACGCAAATTCCAGACCCTTCTTCACGCGCGGCCACAACTCGCGCATTTGGGCGTCATCGCCGGACAGCGTCCAATCGAGGTAGGCGTGCATGATCTGGCCCATCTGTCCATCGGCTGCAGCGAAGCCGGAGCGGTCCTTGCCATCGGGCAGCGACTGGCGGAAATGCATGGCGCCGGCGTCGTCCATGGAGTAGCCGAAAGCCGCTTTCCGCAAGGAATGAGCGAAGGACGGGAAGAGGAACGCGGTTGAGGTCTCGTAGTTCCAGACGTGCGTGCAGTTGCCATGACAACAGCCGCGATTGTCGTTGGAACCCTCGAAGCCGTGGAACTCGCCGTCGGCCGTACGGAAAGAGGTGGTGGTGCGGAGCGTGGAAAGATTGGCGCTGGCCGCCTCCTTGATGACGCCGGGCAAGGTGCTCTGGCGCAGCGTGTCGGCGAAGAGACGGGTTTCCGACTCAAGGTGCTCCAGATGAGTCGACGCGTACTCCGCAGCGTCCCAAGCTGTTTTGAAACGCTCCGCGTAATGATTGCCGATCACGGTGTTCTCATCGCCTTTGGGCGCGTGCCAGCCACACCAATCCGGGGTGCGATTGGGGAAACGCCACGCGAGGACGAAAGTGTAGTCCGCGGAATCCATGGCGGGTATGGTGCGCTGGGCACAGAGCGACGCGACTCCATTGCGCGGCGTGCTCTCGGGGCCGAGCTGTCCGTCGTCGGAGAAGTCGTCCCAAAATGCCAAAGGCGCATTCCACCAGCGACTCTGCGGCCAGCCGCGCCACATGCTGATCTGCGCTGTTTCGGGATCGGCGAAGCACAGGGCGAACTCGCCGCTCATGGGATGTTCAGCGGCGATTTTGGGGTTGCTCATGATGATGCCGGATAAGCCGCCGCCTTCACGGCGTTCGTTGACTCGTGTATCGACGTTACGGGGTTGGGCGGGGTCCTTGATGGGATTGTCGATGGAGAACGCGATGGACACCTTGGCCGGGGCGCGATTGGGATTGGTGACGTGATACCGGAGGATGGCGACCGGCAAGCCCGAATCATCGGCGTCGAGCGGAATGAAGGGAGAGAACGCGTCCAGGGAGACGCGGACCGGCAGTTCCTCATCCTCGAAATCCAAGTGCGCCAGAGGGAACTCTCCGGTGAAGCGCGCGGCGGCGAGACGGGAGAGGCCGGGAGCGTTGTCCGCGCCGAGTCCGTTAGCGCCTTCGTAGGGCGGGAGAATGCGCGACTCGAGGACACGCACGACAGGCTTGGCGTTGCCGGTTTGCGCCCAGATGGAGGGGAACGAATAGGAGGGGCGGAAGCCCTTGTTGGGGCGATTGAAGATTTCCCAGTCGCGTAGCTGGCCGCGTCCGCCGAGGCTCAGGCTGCCTGCCGCGACGCCGCCGAGGGGGAAGGCGATCATGGCGAGATGGCGGCCTTCGAAGACGCGCGGATAAGCGGGATCGCTGCCGGGGATCTGTACAGGAGAATGTCCGGCGGACGGCGCAGGCTTAGACTTGGACGCGGATGGTGTCTGGGCGGCGGCTGCAGCGAGCGTGGCCTGTTGGAGAAATGCGCGACGGGGGGTTCCGGATGGTTTGCTCACGTCTTTACTCTACCGAATGAGGGTTCGGGTTCATGTTGCGGGAAACGCATTGGGCCACGAATGAACACGAATGAACACGAATAAATCCCTCTGCTTCCAGGTTGACATAGGCGGGGAAGGTTTCTTGGGGGGTCGCGGGCTATGCGGTTGTGATGAAAGGGCTAATAAAGGGGCATCCGGTGGGACAGTTGCTTCCGAAACAACTTCGGTTGCCTGTGTGAAGGAGGACGGCGCGGGGGGACATTAGGAATTAATAAAGTGGGTTCAATGGTAATTTTTGCTTTTTTCGGCGGTCCACGAGGTGATTGCGGAGGGTCGCCAGGTTGCGGAGGGCCCTTTGGTAGGTCCGCTGGAGACGGGCCTCGTAGCGATTCAAGACGTTAAATTTGGAGGTCTCGGAGAGGCCGGCAAAGGCCAGTTCGAGACGCTGCAGTTCGTTGACGGGGTCCTGTTTATGGACGCCGGAGTTCAGCATGCTGGTTTCAATCGCCATCGCGCGCCGGAGCCGCCAGTAGGCGCAAGCGATGTCCTCGACCATGCCTTGCTCGACTGCATTCCGGGGCTTGAAATGCTCGACGTGCTGGGTCATCACAAGGTCAAAAAGCTCTTTCGATTCATTTTCGACGACAACACATCGGGAGAGAAGGCCGTGACGCATGTTCGCAAGCGCCGCGCGACGCTTCCCTTCTTCGGTGACCGGCCCCTGGGAGAGGGCCCCGTTAGCTTTCGAACTGGCGATACGCCTCTGGGACGACATGTTCGTCCTCCTGATGACAACATATCACGACGCGCCGATAATTTCCTCTATTTCATTGAAATCTTCACAATAGCGATTCAAGCCGGCTTGAAATGCGGGTAATGACGAGCCGATTTTCAGAGTGTTCGCGCTAGGTTGGAGGTGTGGTTTACTGACTTGAACGAAAAGAGCGGCTGCTTCGCAGCCGCGCAGACCACGAAAAACGATGGTCTGCCCCACGGGGATGTTGGAGGAGTTGAAAGGGTTAGGGTGTCGGAGTGGGTTAGACGGAAATTGGGTTTCTCGCCGGATGCGCTGCAGGCGCGGGTATTGGACACTGGGGCGCAGCACGGGATTTTAAACTGTACCCGACAATGGGGCAAGTCGACGGTTACGGCGGCGAAGGCGGTCCACCAGGCGTGGCAGGAAAAGGGCAGCCTGACGATCGTGGTGAACCCAACGGCGCGGCAGAGCGGCGAATTCGTGAGAAAAGCAGCGGAATTCGCGCGGCGGCTGGAAATCAAGCCAAAAGGAGACGGCGATAACGAGATTTCGCTGCAATTTCCGAATGGCTCGCGGATTGTCGGGCTGCCGGGGACGGAGGCGACGGTGCGAGGATATTCGGCGGTGTCGCTGCTGCTGGTGGACGAAGCTTCGCGTGTCAGCGACGAGCTTTACATGGCGGTCCGGCCGATGCTGGCGGTCAGCGGCGGGAAGATGTGGCTGATGAGTACGCCGTTCGGCAAACGGGGATTCTTCTGGGAGACGTGGGATCAGGGCGGCGGAGAGTGGGAGCGGGTGCGGGCGACGGCGGCGGACTGCGCGCGGATCCCGCCGGAATTTCTCCAGGACGAGAGACATGCGATGGGCGAACGATGGTTCCTACAAGAGTATTGCTGCGAATTTAACGACGAGGCGAACGGAGTGTTCGATGGGGAACTGGTGGAGCAGGCGATGAGCGACGAATTCGGCGAGCTGGATTTTGGCCCAACGCTCCCCTACGGCCGCGGCTGGGATACGGGACGGTATGGGCGGCGTTGAGACGGGTTCGGTGATGGCCCGGAAGTATTTTGTGGGCGTGGATCTGGGGCAGGCGAAAGACCCGTCGGCGGTGGTGGAGCGCGCGGAACTGGCGGGCGAGTGGGACGCGGTGTCGTGGGCGTATAGAAAAGAGATCGAGTTGCGGCTGCGGCGGCTGGACCGGTTGCCGCTGGGGATGAAGTATCCGGAGGTGGAGGAGTGGGTGACGCAGGCGGTCGGCACAGTGGCCCGGTTGGGTGAGTGCGAACTGGTGGTGGACGCTACGGGAGTCGGGCGGCCGGTGGTTGATCATTTGTTGGCGGATGGGCGCCTGTATGCGGAGCGGTGCAAGATGCGGGCGGTGATGGTGACGGGAGGACAGTCGGAGAGGTCGGAAGGGGGATTCGATTATGTGCCGAAACGGGATCTGATGGCGGTGCTGCAGACGCTGTTTGAGTTCGGTGAGCTGAAGATTGCGAAGACGCTGAGACATGCGGCGGCGCTGAAGAAAGAGATGGCGGATATGCGGGTGAAGGTGACTCCGGCGGGCCATGAGCAGTTTGGGGCGTGGAGGCAGGGGGAGCATGACGACATGGTGTTTGCGGTCGCGCTGGCGTGCTGGGGGGCGAAGAAGCGGTATCCGAAGAAGCCGGTGGGGCGGGATGCTTACTGGATAGGGTTGATGAGGAGGTAAAACATTGGGCCACGAATGAACACGAATAAACACGAATAAGCATGACGAGCCGGCCGGTTCGCTCGATGTCTCATATTTGATACAGTAAGCTCTTCCGGCTGCAGATGGGCGAGCAGATCGGTTTGCCAAATTCCCGGCCGATGCCGGTAGTGGCAGCCGGTGTTTCGGAATTGCGCGTGAAGGCTGAGGACGGTGCTTTTCGGGCTTTCTACTCCCCTCGAACTGGAACTGGCTAGAAAGAGATTGAAGGAGCTTCTCGATGCATAAGATCAAACCGATTGTGGCTAGAACGCCAGAAGAATTGGCCAGCGCCCTCGGGCTCTCCGACATAGAGGCTAAGGAGTGGCAGGTTCAGCACATGCTGGTGAAGCGACTGAAGGAGATTGCGCGTGGAAAGGGGTTCACGCACGCCGAGATCGCGAAGCGAGCAGGCACTTCGCGAACAAGAGTCACGGCCATCCTGAACGACGACCTGGAGCACGTGTCGAGTGATCTGCTGATCCGCATCCTGGCGTCGCTTGGGTATCGCGTGAAGGTTTCGGTGGTCAGGTCGCGTTGGCCGCCGCGGCGCCTGCCGTTGGTGGTGTAGGATGCAAGCGTGAAGAGTGCACAACGCTCGAATGATGGCGCCCGGGCCTGGGCAAAGAGGAAAGGGAGTCCCGGTTCCTCGCTCTTGAGCGAGTCGCTGGTGCGGTTCCTGCGCGCATTCAATCGCGAAACCGGATGTTTGAGGAGGAAGGGCGCCATGCACAGTGAGTACGTCGAACAGCGCAACGGCGGTTACTATGTGGCCGGGACGCGTATTTCGCTGGACTCGGTTGTGTATGCGTTCAACCGTGGCGATTCCCCTGAGCGCATCTAGGAGGAGTCCCCCCCTCGACAGGGTGTCCAGGGTTTACGGCGCGATCGCATTCTACCTCGATCATAAGGCTGATATCGACCGGTATCTGGAAGAGACAGAGCGCGAATTCGAGGCCAGCGGAATTCCGATGGAAGAGGCCGATCCCATGCTGTGGGAGAAGATTCAGCGCGCCAAGGCTAAAATAGGCGAGTCCCGAGCTTGAGCATTCGCTTCCAGGGCCGACGCGGACCTCCCGTGGACGGCGCTTCACGGGAGGAACCCGATCCACGCCCGTCGAGGTGCTTTTGAGGGTTTTCGAAAGCCATCCTATTGGGCCATCGGGCGTGGTTGCGGATTAGTAAGCCTCACCCCGGTTGTCAATGCCGAGGACGCGGATCAAATCAGGTGGTTCGAGGCTAAAAAAGACTCGCCACTTGCCGACCCGCAGGCGCAGTTCACCGGGACGGTCTTTGAGGGATTTCACATCGCCGTGGCCTGTCGCGGCGAAACGAACCAAGGCCGCATCGATCCTTGCCTGGACGACGCGATCGAGACGCGTCAGATCACGCACCGCGGCAGGACGGAAAACTACGCGCCGGATCACAGATTTAGCCGGCGTCGGACTTCTTCCAGGGGGATGTCGTCGCCCGGTTCGGTGCGAGCCGAATCCAACTTCGCCGCGGTCTCGTCATCGATGATTTCCTGCTCACCGAGTTCTGCGAGAAAAGAAATAGCCATCTGGACCTCCGTGTCCGGAAGGGCATCCACGAGCGATTGAAGGCGGTCGCGATCGGAGGACATGCTTCGATTATAGCTTCGCGGGCGTACCGCGACACCCGGGCGTGAAGCGTCCCATGCGGAGTCCCGGGCCTGCCATGACGTGACCGGCGTTTCACGGGAGGAATCCATCAGCGCCCCCGAATGCGGTTTGCGCTCTGGGCTGGATCAATGTCCGAGTGGCGCGTGATACGACCAGAAGTGATTGTCGGGCTTCGTAAGCGTCCCTGACCGGGCGGTTTGCTAGTGGGAAGGGGATATATCAACAGGAAGCGGCGCGTTCATTCCGGCCCGTCAGATTTCTGGTTTGGGTGTTGGGGGCCAAGGTCCTATTGGGAGGCGGACCGCTGCACCGTGCGGACCTGAGGGCTAATCGGACGACCGACTCCGCGACCGGCCCAACCAGGCGCGGGATCGGAATTCCAGCTATGCCAGTAATCCATGAACTCGCGCTCCCTCGGCCCGTACCCCCTGCCAAAACTCGTCTCCGAATACACGCGTGTCTGCGCCAAGAACCTCCGCGACACGTGCCCGCAGTTCAACGTCCACAGGAGGCTTCCGCCCGGTCTCCAAGAATCGTCGAACTGTCAGCAACTCAATTCGCCGCAGCCGAAGGTTTCTCTCCTCGTTGCGACCGAGCCGGTGATTCAGCTGACGAAGTGTTGCCAAAGCCTGAGACGTAGCATCGTCGCGACGCGGGACGTCTTCCTCGGTCATATCAACATCACCATAATAATAGAGGTGGTATCCGCGATTGATTTCGTCATCGTAATTCGACGTCGCGAGCAGGTCGTAGAACTCCCGTTCGATATCCTCTTCACCGACCATAGTTAACGCGAATGCAGCTGAATGCCGGAATCACTGCGTTCACATCCGACGCCCAGACACTTCGGAGGAACCTCCGAGTCTCGGCACCGTCTCCGTCGATGCGGCCGAGGAGGTAAACGAGCTGATTCTTGACGAAGACCGTCCGTGTCAACGCCAGTTCCGCGCTCCAGTAGGCATCACGGAGACGCCTCGCAACTCTGCTCACATCGTTTTTGCGTAGACCCAGTCTGAGAAGTCGGTTGGTCACGACTGACCGCTGATACATCAAGAGGCCGACCAATTGCTTCGCATCCAATTCGCTGAGGATGCGTTGCGTCAAATAATAAGCCAGCCAGTACTCCTGGAACACCTCATGGAAATAACCGCGTACTCCGCTGCGGGACAAATGCAGCAGCGATGCAGTGGCGCGGAAGGCAGGGGAGTCTTCCTGATGGCCGATAATCTTAATCAACTCCAGTTCGAGGAGTACCCGTTTTTCGCTGCGAGCAGTGTGAACCGCCCATGCTATATCCGCCCACCACTGGAAAAGATCTTCCAGATGCACGCCACTCGCGTGTTGCCTCCCCAGTTCGCCTCGGGCCACCGCGTCCGAGCATCGGCTGAGCAGCTCATATTCATCGAGCGGTCGGGATTGAAAAGCTGCGCCAAGCTGTTCGTATTCATCTTCTCCCAGGAACGCTATCATTGAGAGCCACAGGGGAAAGCTAAGGATGTCTGGCATTGCGCCTAACCGCCGCCAGCGGCGGATCAACTCGGCTCCATTCGTAATCCCAGAGTCATCGAGCGCTGCGACATACCTATCGATTTCCGAGTCTCCCCATGGTCTGAGCTCGACGATCCGGTTGAAACATGAACCGATCGACCCGAAGGATCGTTCGTAGTCGCCTCGTCGGCACGACACGAATATAGGATACTCAGAACCGATCTTCACAACGGACTCGGCAGCCTTGGGCCGGTCGACGGCTTCGTCAAGCCCATCCAACACGAAAACATACCTGAGATCAGGCAGAGGAATGCGCTCTGGCCATGGCTCCTTCTGCTCCGTTTGCCCCAGGATTCGGCGTATGAGTTGCCCCGCGTCGGCCGGAGCGGAATCAACCTCTATCCAGGACGTATAAAGCGCCGCGGACGGCGACAGACTCGCCGCCGACGACTTCGAGACCTCCGTGAATGTGAAAAAGCTCGCCGTCGTTTTGCCTAGTCCAGGGTCGCCGACGAGCAGGACGCTTTTGTTTTCCCGAAGGCTCGCCGCGAGTTCTTGCCAAACTGCGCCAGTCACGGGCGGACCAGATAGGGCATGGGCCGGCGGCGGCAGGATCATGCCATGAGAGTACAAGTCGCGAAGTGAAAACTTACTCAGGGGGCTACGCGCTTTCTCGACCCGATCCGCGACTGTTAGCTCATGACGATTTAGGAGCACCGTCGCGACGCTGCCGAGTGCAAAAGTTGACCTGGCACGCAGATCATCGGGACTCCGGCGATCGTAGAAGTTGACAAAGTTGGGCGTCCTTTTTCGAAGAGTCTCTATGAAACACAGCTGTCCGAAGCTCTCTATGCGACCGGAGGGCACCACAAAATCCCGGTTGAGATCGTCCCACCTCCGCTCCGAAATCAAATCCTCGGCAGAGCTGGTTACGTACGCCTTCGCTTGCAGCTTGATCGAACCGTCTTTCAACAGGGCGAGTAGGGTTTGGGAGGCGGCCTCGATCTCCTTGGGAACGAACACGAGAGTCGGCTTCTCAAGACTGCGGGCGACTAGGACCTCCACCTGAGTTATCGAAACGCCGTGACCGGCGACGTCCGAATCCTTGAAGATCCCGGCTCTCACGAGGGCTGCCCGTGTGTCGGTAGGCGCTTCTTGAAGCTGGAACTCACCTCCGAGGTTTTCGTCGACTAGTGCGATCACTATGTCGGCTTGGTGAATTGCGCGGACACACCCAATGTGAGAGTGCAAGCTGGGATCCGCTGGATACCCGGGGCTATCGTAAACGAGAGGTTCGAAGCCAAGGCTCGCAACGTGATCCTCAACGACGCCTCGGAGTGTCTCCCGTCCATATCCTGTACTTACGATTAGTACGCGCCAGCGCTTGTCAAGCATGTTTGTTTAACAACCTCACTGAAGGCAACCGCCTGTGTTGGGCTTCGGCGATGCCGGCTCAGCCGACCTTCTTGAGACTACATCCTAATTACCGGTATCTCCAGCCAGTGCGGAGCGCCCACGACTGGAATCGAATCCCGGAGCGCCCTTTGCGCGAAAACCATCCACGTCACCTGCGTTCGAAAACCCAAAGCACTTCGCTTCTGTAGGGCGTATTATTGATCTTTCGAAACCGAACTCTTCGTGTACCAGACCAGAGCATGCTCAATCGCTGTGACATGAGCATGCTCCTAATCCGAGCGACCGGGTCTTCGTTGTTGACAAACCCTCCGTGTGAGGCCCCGAAGACTACGATCAAGAAGCCGCCAGGTCGGAGCATTTGCTCCACGGCAACAAACGACTGCTCCATTTCTTCGTAATACCCCTCCAAGGCCGAGGGCTTGGCACGCGATCTTCGGCTGCCACTCTCCCTTTGGATATCGATATCATAGCCCTGCCATTGGAAAATCAACCACGAAAGATACTGTGAACGAACATAGTCATTCATTCCGAAATACGGCGGGGAGGTCAGGACGAGGTCGACCGAACCAGGCTCAATGAGACGCCCAAGATCACGGGCGTTGGTACTTTCGAAAATTGGGGTCGGCGACCCATCTAGCGCACACTGACGCCCACGCTCAACCTGTGCCCTTGTCAGTGCAGAGTCAACGAAAACGGCCTTGAGCTTTGACGCAAATTCCTGTGGGACGTCGGTTGGCGTCCGGCACTCCTCCTTGACCCTGGATCGATCCACGATATACGTGTAATGGTAGTTGCGAACCACTGACAGTCGGCTGTGCAAAATAGACGACGCGGTCACCCGCAGGACATTTTTCCACTTCCGGACTGGGCTGGTGTCACAGCCGATCCACTGCTTCAAAAGTGCCAGTTCCCGCAGCACTGGCAACGTAAACCACCGCGTCGCATCAGGGTCAAATTTCGCGCGTTCACACAGCGAGGTCTCGGAACCCGAACGCCAGGAGTCCCGGTGTTGCTCCCGGAAGGTAAGATAATCGGCAATCAGTCGGTCACACACTTCTGTCTTGGCGGAGCGAAGCAAGTCCACCTTTGCCTGGCCCAATTGAACCGCGAAGCCGTTGACGTCAAGGCCGTATGCTGTCGTTCCCCTCATCCACGCCTCGATAGGGACCACTCCGCTGCCGCAGAATGGGTCCACGACGAGATCTCCAGGGTTTGCAAACAAATCGAGCATCGTGCCAACGAGCGCGGGCGGGAACGAGGCCGGGTACCAGTGCAGTCCGTGTATACCGGACAGACGGGCGCTCGGCTTAAATCCGGCAAAATCCCAATCTACAGCTGCAAGTGAGTCACGAAGACGGCGGCGCTTAGCGTCCCCTGCCGGTTTTGCGTCGTCTGTGCTCCAATCAAAGCTTAAGTTACCCATCAGGTCGCCGACAAGGAGAACACAGGGGGCCGGGGGGATCCGACGCCGATCCAGCGAGAGGAGGCCGATAGCACCGGCTGGCACAAATGCCGTTGTAGCGCGTTCTTCATATCCTCCAAAGAAGCAGCGCGTTTAGCGAGTTGCCTGAACGGCACGCTTGCACCCTCAACGGATGAGCGCTCTGTTCGTGTGACATAGATGGCACCTACGACTCCGCTGTTACCGGTAAGCCGGTCGTCATTCAGCGGAACTGGCTCGTCGGACGCGAACAGGTTCATCGTGCTGCGAACCGGCAAGTCTATCCGGCGGGCGCGTTTATCTAGGTAGTAGTTGACGTAGACCTCGCAGTTCGTCAGGTTCGACAGCGTATCACAAAGGCCACGAATAGTGTCACCGCTCTGACCGCCGGTCAACGCTGAAAGATCGTTGGTCCACGCGCTGAACAGCAGCTCGGGTGGGTTACCGAGCCTAAGTCGGTCAACTAGGGCTTTTGAAAAAGGGACACTGCGAAGGTACGTAAAGGTGAGCTCGGGGTCAGTTATGACCCAAGCTTTTCGATGCCGAAGACCTTCGCATTCTGCCGCGCACTCTTCGATGGCCCACTTGAGCGTGGTCTGCGCGCGGAATTCGTATTGATTATTTAGTATGCACTCGTAGAGTTGGCGACGCGCCTCTAACCATGCCGAGATCGCAGACACCTTTGCCCTGTCGATTGCTATTTGGTCGCCGTCAACGGTGAGAGCGTCGATGATGTCGTGCGGGTGCATCACGCCGCCGGAAGGGAACAGCCCCATAGCGGTGGTGGCACGAACCACGTTGTCGATGTTGTCGAAATCTATCCGACCTTTTATGAGCGGACCGAGAGTTCCCTTTCCAGCTATTAGGTCGGCAATGCCCAGTGTCGTCAATGACGATGAGAGTCCCGTAGGCCTCGGCAAGGCGGACTTCAATTTGCAGCCCCTACCCAGAAACACCTGGGCGGTGTCCGCTCCAGGCAGTTCGTCGTTGGTACCCTGAATGAGGTTCACGAGCGCCTCTTCGTGATCAAATCCGAATCGTCGCAGGTATTCCTCAAAAAGGTGGCCGAATGCCGGAGTTCCGCCGTCGTGGTATAAAGCCGCTAGCGTGAGCGCCATGGCATCCTCTTTGGACAATCCTCGTCGGTTCGCCCACCTCCACGCCAGGTGGGCGACACCTAACGAGTGCTCGTAGCGGTCGACATGCGCGAAGCTTGGGTGCGTCAGGAATGGAATGTTTGCCATTCTGATTTCGCGCAGGCGCAACAACACTGGGCAACTCATGGCCAACTGCCACGCAAGATCCGGAAGCTGCAACTCTCCATAAAGCCGGTCACGAGCTTTCAACATACGTTCCCCTCAACTTCAACGGCCGATAGCCGACTCCAGGACGCAGCCCGATTCTCCCTCAGTTCAACGTACGCATCAGAGACTAATGTGATCTCGTTGTCCCCGAGCTTGGCGAGCAACCTGCCGAGTCGCTCGGCCGTGTAGAAACGGCGATAGGCATCCTTCAGAGCGTTCACCAACTCCGCCATGGGCAACTGTGGGCTACTCCAGAGGATGTCCCCATTTGGAGCGATGCTGGTATCCAAGCAAAGCTCAAGCCAGTTAGATGTTGCTCCATACACATCTGAGAAGAGACGCGTTCCTGGATAGATGGCAAGGGGGTTGAAATGGGCGAAGTCTAGAAGTGATGAGACGGCGAATTCGATCGTCCGGTCGACGTCGGAACGCGACTCGCCTGGGCCGCCCAAAATGAATGTCCCCGCAGCCCGAATACGCGTGTCAAGCAAACGCTCCACGGCAGCACGGGCGACATCCGGGCTAAGGCGCTTCTGGAAAAAGGCCAATTGGTCAACGTGGGCTTTCTCGATTCCCATGTTAATCTGAATGCATCCAGCCGCCTCCAGAGCTTTTAATGCGACGTCCGAAAGCGCTAAAACCGCGTCACAGCGAAGCTCCAATTGAAAAGTACCGCGCCAAGGTGACGCGTTTACGGCATCAACAAACTCGAGTACTCTGTGGTCCAACTGGGGAGAACGGATGAAGAGACAATCGTCGTAAAAAACAACGTGTTCATATCCAAGCCTGAAAATGTCTTCCAACTCTCGACTGATCGAGCGGGGAGAAAGGCGTCGAACGATCTTCCCTGAAGAAAGTGGTGCAGCACAAAACGTGCACGAATATGGACAACCGCGCGACAGGAATGCAGGCGTTACCGCTCCTTGCCCGTTTCCGGAAGACCGGCGTGCAGAGGCATGGTAGCGCTCACCCAGCAAATCTCTGGCTGGAACGGCCAACACGTCGAGATCTAATTCTCTGTGTGGAGGCGGCTCGCCATCTTCGGGGCAAGCCAAACCGGGTGCCGTTGGGGCGCATCCTGATCTTATGGCTCTCCAAAGCCCGACGACAGGAGCCTCGCCATCACCAACGACATACCAGTTCGGTCGAAGGTACTCGCGCATAACTCTCGACACACCCGGCACCGCGCACAAAGGGCCGCCGACAACAATCGGCGCGTCGGTCACGGTTCGACACGAGCGAATGATCATTTCTGTTGCTCGAAGCGTTGCCGTGACGAGTGGCCCAACGCCAATAAGGGCTGGACGCTCTGCAAGTTCATGCGCAACGATTTCGCTGATATCGTCACGTTGCTCATAATAGGAAAACTGCGGGAGGCGGGCTGCGAGGTCCAGAATTCGGCAGTCCGCTCCCGCCTGCCGAAGAGCCGCAGCCACGTAGCACAACCCCATCGGCGGCATCACGCCACTTGCGACACGTCGCGGGTACGGCGGCCCGATCAACAGGATGGAAACGGCCACTAAAGTTAGGTGTAACACAATCCACTGCGGCTTGACGCCGCAGATGGGCATTTCCGAAGACTTCCACGAGACCGTCGTCGGAACGCAGGCCCATCGTCGTGAGTGCAGGGGTGCGAAAACCTTCCAGTGTGCAGGGGCGAAGCCTTCGCCGCACGACATCTCACAGCGATGCTTAATTCCGGTTCTCACTCGAACCACCGCCCCGGTGCATACTGCGACAGCCGAGAGCGGCGACGCATCGCTCCCCACAAAACGCGACTGAAGCCGCGCAACGACTTACACATGGCGTGTAAACGCCTATCCGGAGAGGTGCCTCCAGTTGGCCCTGCAGATTAATAGCTGGCGAGAACAGCCCATGCCACCAGGAAGGGCCGCTCTGAGTGGATCTTCGGCCACTCGGAGAATGGGCGCGGCTTAAGGCGTCGTTCGGCCATTAGTCCCGTGAAGTCCCGCTCCAAGAAATAGGGACCCGGAAACGCCCATGGAACAGCCCATCCAGCCGCGGACGTTTCCACCGGCTCCGCCGGACATTGCCGACTTATGGGGAGTCATCCGTACACGCGTTGTCCCAGGCGTGATCATCGTTGGCTGAGTTAGAGGAACAGTCCGGGGCTGACGCGAAAGAACTGTCCGAGTTTTCGCGCTTGCGGTGCGCTGATACGTCGTTTCCCGGTCAGGGCCTCATGCACGTGGGTCCGCTGTCCGAAAATGAACTGGAGGTCCGATGCCGTCTTCCCGGAGTGCTCCAAGAGGAACCGGAGCTTTTCGGCCGGGGTACTATTGTCGGGCGGGAGTGCGTGCCGACGGTCGTAGTCCTCAACCAAAAGGGCCAGCAAGCGCAGAAGTTTGGTCTCTTCTGCAGAGCGGGCCCGGCCCTTGCCGATCAGGTCGCCAAATCGGCCGGCGATCTGGCGGTACTGCGCTTCCGTCTCGATCACCTGGGGTAGAGTCTCGATCAGCAATTCTTCGTAGGTGGCGGTGGGCACGGTTACAAGTCCTCCCGGTTGTATTCCTGATGAGTGGGAATGATCTGGATTATAAGCAACTGTACTTCGAAATCGACGCGCGCGATGAGTCGGTATTTGTTTGCGCCGAGGCCGCCGGAAAATGTGGCCAAAGGGCAGCACGAGCGATGGTCACAAACCGCTGCAAAGGCTTACGGGAGGCGGGATGTTTTTTGGCGAATCCTGCGGTGATGGTCTCACCGAAAACCTTCACTTTTTCAATGTTCCCATTTTTGGGAACATTTGTTAAGTGAACTCCGCACTAATACCTACTGGCAAAAATTGGTGTACTGAACCGCTTGCTTAGAAGCTGTGAAAAAATCAGGAACGCAGGCGAAACCGCCTGCGCCACCATTTGGAAGTCCAGTGTTTGCATTGGTGGGGCAGGCCGTTTGGCCTGCCTCGGCCGCGCGCGGCTCGGCAACAACTTCCTAGCGACGATCGTCAGGGAGTGATTAGATATAAGCATCCCTTGCATTCCATTTTGAGGCCGCATATGCTATTACGGTGCCGGTCCCAGTGGACTGGCTTGGAGCCAACGTGAGAAAATCTGTTACCGGAATATGGTCGATGTCCAGGCGATTTTTGCTCGCTTCCGTGGCCCTGTCCTTGACGCTCTCGACCTTCGCGGTAAAGCCCGCACGCGCTCAGGATTCCGCGCCCGGTACGCCGCTGTTTTCGCCCCTGGACACCACCGGCGCCGCCTACACCATCCTGGTGGACGGCACTCTTTCCCAGAATAATCCGTCCGCCAATCAGTACACGAATTTGCAGGACGCATACGCCGCAGCTCCAGCCGGTACCGCAACCAATCCGACCGTGATCGGTATTAAGCCGAACCTCTATAACCTGGACACCACTACTCCGGGGACTCCGGGCCTTACGATCAGCAAGAACTACATCACCCTCCTCGGGCTCACCAATGACCAGCGAAACGTCGTGCTCTACGGTGATCAGGGGAACGAAGAGGGCGCCGGCAGCCCCACTCAAACTTATGACGGATATGTAATCGATGTTACCGCGACCGGCTTTACGGCCAGGAATCTGACTATCGGAAATTTCTGCAATGTGAACTACCAATATCCCGGCGCTCCCGGTGTTCCGGCCCAGACCATCGCGGAGCGGAACTCTACTATAACGCAGGCCGTAGCCATTGAGACGTCGGGCGACCAGCATGTTTTCGACCACGTCTCTCTCCTCAGCAGGCTCGACACAACGTTCATCTTTAGCACGCGTGCGTACTTTACCAACGTCTATATAGAAGGTACAAATGACTTCATCGGTGGCGGGACGATCAGCGTCTGGCAAAACTGCTACGTCTATTACCCGACCGGGGGCGGAGAGGGGACGGTAACAGGAACTGTCTTCATCAATACTACGTTCGTCTATGCCACCATCCCGGGCGGCGGAGCGATGGAGTTCTATAAAGGTCCGACGTCAGGTGGCGCCTACCCAGAAGGTGGAACGCTTCCGGCCGCTCTCATAAACTGCACACTGCCCGTCAACGTGCTAACCGCAAATTCGTCGTCGGTGTCGTGGGTGTATGGGTATGCTCCACTCAGACAAAATATCTACACTCTCACCTACCAGAATAAAGACACGAATGGCAACCCGGCGGTGATAGCTGACAGCTCTCAGGGCGCACCAACTTTTACCCTCTCAAGGGAGTTGACCGCTACACAGGCGGAAGCCTTTAACCCTTGGAACCTTCTCAGCGCAACTCCAACCGGTGTACAGGATGGCTGGGATCCCGCGGGCGTGGGACCGTACTATATCGGTCTGGGAGAGGGGAGCCTGCCTTTCGGAATGTCGATGACCAACGGTTCTCCAACGGTTATTACGCCAGGATCGGTCGCCGGGGTTCAGGCAACCATCAGTGCCGGCGTATACCCCGCAAGAGGTCCCGCCGCCAGCACCATAACGTGGTCTACTACTTCCCCGCTCGTCTCCCTGAGCCCGGCGACGGGCGCCAGCGTTACGGTAACAGGCACTAACAACACTGGAGTTTCGCAGTATGTACCGATCAACGCCACGCTCGCTAACGGCTTCTATATAACGGCGTGGGTTTATGTGGAGCCGCCATACATCAGTCCACCGACGTTTACTTCGCCACCGACGCTGAGTGCTCCGTTCAATGGAACGGTGACGGTAAATTACCAACTGAATCTGGCGTCAAACCGGACCGACAACTCGATCATTAACTGGTATAGTTGCGACGACTCTTCCGGAACCAACCCGCGAGCAGTGGCGATAAGCGCCAGCTACACTCCTCCTCCAATCAATAATGTGCCCTTAGCTACTTATACGCTGCAATTGGGCGACGTAGGCAGGTATCTGGAAGCGATCGTCACGCCGCAGGCGGACATTAGCAGTCCGGGTACGGCGATGTCTGTAATCGCGACAACACCCATCGCGTTTTCGAACATTGTGTCGACGACGGACGCTCCCAACCTTACGAACTTCCCGGTGACAGCGGTCTCCTCATACGTGAACGGCTACTGGACCGTTAATGGGACCTGGACAAATGAGGCACAGCCCGTTGGGAGCACCTTCGTAAATGGCTGGGGTCTCAGAGCGAGCTCGCAAGGCGCAGCGCTTCTGTATGAGCAGGAGGGCCCGGTCGGGGATATGGTGGTGTCGGTTGTCATGACGCCCGAGAAAACCGCCGGACAAGGATTTGGAAGCCCTGGCTCCGGAGCGGATTCGACGCCAACGAGTATTGTGCAGAATGCCGATATCTACATCAAATACGATCCGAGCACGGGGAACGGATATTCCGTGAGGTGGTGGAGGACCACTGCGTCGTCTACTGAGACCGAGTGGCAGTTGTATCAGCACACCGCGGGAGTGGGCACGCCGATAAACGCGACGCAGGTATTAACCGGAGTGTTCTTCCCAACCACCTATATCACCCTGTCGATCATCGGCACCAACTTCACGGTGAACGCTTATAACAGTGCGAACACGAACACGTTGTCGCTTCAGGGAACGGTTACCCCGAATACCTATGGCGGTTCCGGCACGCGCTGGAGCGGGACTGTTCCGTCGGGGAACAGCGTCGCCTATAGCGCCTTCCAGATATCCTATCCGGGCACGGTGCAATTATCGACCAGCGCGGCGCTCACACAGCTCGGCGGCGGGGGATATCAGGCAGTCGTCACGGTGAAGAACAGCGGCACAGCCTATGCGCAGAACGTGGCTTTGACGACGGCGACTCTGGGCGCCGCCAACGGAGCGTCGCTGCCCGCATCGCTGGGCGCCATCCCGCCGGGGGGACAGGCGCAAACGACCATCACGTACCCGTCCTCCGCCGGCGCGCCTGGCGCGGGCGCCGCGGAAAAGTACGCCGGAATCTATACCGGTGGAAGCTTTTCAGCCAGTATTCGCGCGACGTTGCCATAACTGGACTAAGTGCCAAACAAGGGAAATAAGATCATGATCAAGAAGATCACTCGTAACCTCTCGATTCTAGGCCTGGCGCTGATGGCTTCGGCGCCGGCGGTGGCGGACTCAATCAATTTGTCGCTGGATAATCCTCCGCTAACTGCTAACCCGGGTACGGTTCTGTCGTTTAGGGCGACCGTGTCCGCGCCCCTCACCAACGGCGCCGCAGTGTTCTTGAACGGCGACAGCTCCACGATCGACTATCCGTTGACGCTCGACGATTCCGGTTTTATTAATAATTTCCCGTTGAGCCTCAATCCCGGCGGCAGCTATACCGGCGTGCTCTTCGCTGTCACCGTTCCAACTTATGTCACATTATTCAATACCTACAATGGGTACTTCGAGATAGACGGCGGTGCAGATAGCGGCGCAGGGAGCTACCTCGCTTCAGTGAGTTTCCAGGTTGAGGCGGAGCCTGCCGCGCCTGAACCTGGTACCGTGGTTTTGCTGCTGGC
Source organism: Terriglobia bacterium (assembly GCA_963747535.1). Lineage (GTDB taxonomy): Bacteria > Acidobacteriota > Terriglobia > Bryobacterales > Bryobacteraceae > CAVVFX01. Next base: position 89,991 of record CAVVFX010000013.1, on the reverse strand, counting down.
GGGACTCGCAGGTATGGCGGCGATGGTGCTTCGCCGCAGGTGTCCAGGAAGCCGGCGGCCATTACGCTGAGAGCCTGACCGAAGATCAATACTGAAGTGACGGCATGAAGAAGCCTGCCCCGAAGGAGGACCGCCGGCTGACGAGGGTCACGAAAATCTGCCTCGCGTTGCCCGAGGCTACGCGGCAGATGATGGGACGTCACGCCGGTTTCCTGGTCCGCAAGAAGACCTTCGCTTACTTTCTCGACGATCATCACGGCGACGGGATCGTCGGAATCAATTGCAAGGTATTGCCGGGCGACAACACCGCTCTCATCGCTTCCAATCCAGCGAGATTCTACATGCCTGCGTACATTGGCTCGCGGGGTTGGGTCGGGCTCCGGCTGGACGTGGGCGAGATCGACTGGGAGGAAGTAGCAGAAATGCTGACGCACAGCTACCGGCTGGTTGCGCCGAAGCGGCTCGCCGCAGGTGTCGGAGACAGTGGCGGGTGATCTGCGACACAGCGTCGATCGTCGCAACTGATCGTGTTATCCAGAAAAAAGGTCCGCAAGCGGACCTGCAGGCGAAACCGCCTGCCCCACCATTGAATACAGGAATCTAGACCAGACTAATCTAATCTCGACGGGTGTTCGCCATTTTTAAGGAGGCAACAGGCATGAGGTGGCAGAAATGACCGAATGGCCATTCCTATGTCGCGCACCGCTTGTCGCTGGTGATCGCGTCCGATTTCGGGAATCCCGCTATAATAAGTGACCACAGAAGGTCGAGGCGGATGACCCGTGAACAGTGGCTGAAGGTCGAGCATTTATATCAAGCCGTACGTAAGCTCGCTCCTGCCCAACAAGCCGCGTTTCTTGCCGAGGCCAGCGGCTCCGATGCGGCGCTCCGCCGCGAAGTGGAATCCCTCCTGGCGCAGGACTCCATACCTAAAGGCATGCCCGAGCGGACGCCGGCTGCAACGGCGCCCCGGCTGCCGAGTGACGTCCCAGGGCCTGCCGCCGGCGCGCAATTCGGACCTTATCGTCTGGAAGCGTCCATCGGAAAAGGGGGCATGGGCGAAGTCTGGAAGGCGCGCGACATCCGGCTGAACCGGGATGTTGCGATTAAGTTCTCCGCCATCCGGTTTTCCGACCGGTTCGAGCGCGAGACGCGCGCTATCGCCGCCCTGAATCATCCGAACATCTGCACGCTGTACGACGTCGGCCCGAACTATCTCGTGATGGAGTACGTCGAAGGGACACCCATCGCGCCCGTGGATACGGCGCGCAGGCTGCTCGACATCGCCGTGCAGATTAGCGACGGCCTGGCTGCCGCGCACGCCGCGAAGGTAGTCCACCGTGACCTGAAACCGGACAATATCCTGATCAACCGCGAAGGTCGAATCAAGATTCTCGATTTCGGTCTGGCCCAGACCGAGAGGGCGGAGGTTGGCCCGGAGGACGCTACCTGCAGCATGATGCTGACCGAGCCTGGCGCCGCGGTGGGCACGTTTGCTTACATGAGTCCGGAGCAGGCTCGCGGGCAGGCAAATCTCACGGCGCAGTCGGATCAATTTTCGCTCGGTCTGGTGCTGTACGAACTGGCGGCGGGCAAGCGGGCGTTCCAGCGTGGCAGCGCGGCCGAGACTATGACCGCCATCATCCGCGAGGATGCCGATCCGCTGCCTGCGAGCGTGCCCGCGACGTTCCGTTGGATCGTCGAACAACTGCTCGCAAAGGAACCTGCGGAACGCTACGATTCCACGCGCGATCTGTATCGTGAGCTTCGCAAGGTACGCGACCGGCTTTCGGAATCGACCACATCGGGCGCGGTCCCGGCTCAAACGCTGCTTGAACCGGCGCGCACGTGGGGGATCAGCCGCCTGCTGGCTGCGGGTCTAGCCGGCGCCGTGCTGGCAGGCACGGTGAGCTGGTCCCTGCGCCCTGACGGCAGCGTGGGCCGTCAGGTATACACTCCCATGGAGGTATCGCTGGAGAACCCTTCCCGGGCAGTTTGGTCTCCTGACGGCACGGCATTTTCATATAGCGCCGGAGCCGCCGGCGACCGGCGCGTGATGCTCCGCTACCTGAACTCGCCGACCGCCGCGCCTCTGACGCAGGGCTCGTCCGACTGGACCCCGATCGGGTGGTCACCGGACAGTAAACGGGTGATAGTCCTCGGAAACAATCCTCGGGGCAATAATCCGGCGAGAGCGCTTTTTGCGGCGCCGGTTTTCGGCGGCGAACCAGATTTGATCATGCCGCTCGACGCCGAAGTAGCGTCTGTCTCGCCGGACGGCAAGGCGCTTGCCACTGCCGGTTCAGATGCGAGCGGACAGCTGGCGGTCTATACCGCGTCGCCCGTCGGGTCGCCGCTGAAGCGGTACGATCCGGCGCCTTTTGCGGCCAGCAACTACTTTAGCGATCCTGAGATCCAGTTTTCCCCGTCGGGGCTATCGATTGTGTTCCTGTTCGATGCCCAAGGCGCGAAGCCGGCGTGGATACTCCCCTACCCCGCGGGACACGGCACGCCGCAACCGATATTGAAGGACCTTCCGCATTACGTCAGAACGCCGCAATTCTCATGGTTTCCCGGCGACCGACATAGCGTGATCTCGTTTGCGGATGAGCCGAGCCGACCGTTACACCTCTGGATCGCGGGGCTGCATTCCGGCGCGCTGCGGCAGGTCACGACAGGCACTTCGGCAGAGAGAGAGCCGGCGGTCTCTCCGGACGGGAAAAAGATCCTTTTCGTACAAGGGAGAAGGGATTACTTCATCGTATCCGCATCATTGAACGATGCCGCCGTGGAGCGAGTCATCTCGTCAGAAAAGCCGACAGGAATGCCAGCCTGGGCAGCCCGCCAACCGAAGTTTGTATACCAGAGCGAACGCGGGGGCTCGACGGCCATCTGGATGCGGGCGGAGGGTTTGGATCGTCCGATCGTCACGCTGGCAACCTTTCCTCCCGGGACGACGAACCTGTTCATCACTCCGGCATTGTCTCCCAATGCGGATCGGGTGATTTACGGCCGGGCGGACAGTCACGCTTTGATCGTGAACTGGATCTCTTCCGTGTCCGGCGGGCCGCCAATCCGGCTGACAAATACCCGGGGCATCCCTGAGTACGGAGGATCGTGGTCGCCGGACGGAAGCCGGTTCACTTATCTACAGACCCGAAATAACGTTACGTCTGTAATGGTTGCGAGGACAAGCGGAGAGACGACGCCCACAGTTTTGCGTGAGAACGTGGAGGACGCGCTGCCGGAATGGTCGCCCGACGGGCGTTGGATCCTCTTTCTGGACCGGACGGAAGACGCCGGGTGGACCCTGATCTCCCTGGACGCCAAGACCCTGCGCTCTTATGGACTACGCGAGGCTGTCGCGATGACGTTTTCAGCCGATTCTACACATCTTTATGGAATCCGTTCCGGGAAAAACCGGCACTCTCTGTTTTCCCTGGATCTTGCCTCCAAACAGACGAAAGTAATTGGAGACATCGGTTCAGATTTCGTTCCCCGCAGCCATTTCACACCCGGTGTGCGGCTTAGCCTGTCACCGGACGGGCAGCACCTCCTGTGGCCGGCTTACAGGGCGAGCAACAGCCTCTGGATGCTGGAGGGTCTCGAATCGCCGACCTGGACGGAACGAGTACGCGAGATGCTGCCGTAGTAGCAGAGTTTTGCGGCAGTGGCGGCAAATTCGGGGTTGTATTGCAACCGGAACGTAGGTATACTCTCTCAAGTCCTTGGTACCGAAATCGTACTTTGAAAGGCATCCCTTCAAATGACGGCAAATACGCCTCCGAACTCCCCGCTATCCTACATCGATGTGCCTCCACCTGGAGACAGAGGCGCAAATCCGGCTCCGCCGCATTCCGATCAGCCGCCACTGCCGCGTCACCCGCCGCACTCCGATCAGCCGCCACCGCAGGGTCACACTCCGCCGCACTCCGATCAGCCGCCGCCGGGTCACACTCCGCCGCATTCCGATCAGCCGCCGCCGGGTCACACTCCGCCACACTCCGATCAGCCGCCACTGCCGGGTCACCCGCCGCACTCCGATCAGCCGCCACTGCCGGGTCACCCGCCACACTCCGATCAGCCGCCACTGCCGGGTCACCCGCCACACTCCGATCAGCCGCCACTGCCGGGTCACCCGCCACACTCCGATCAGCCGCCACTGCCGGGTCACCCGCCGCACTCCGATCAGCCGCCACTGCCGGGTCACCCGCCGCACTCCGATCAGCCGCCACTACCGGGCCACCCGCCGCACTCTGATCAGCCGCCTCCACGGCGATAGTGACGTGCCTTTGCCGGGAAGGTGAGAGTGTTCCGGCGCTGCGCCAAGGCATAGCGCCGCCCGAGGTCCAGGAGGGAATGCGATGGTTGAGCTTCGGCCGCTGGGAGTGCGGTGTAATATCCAATGCCAGTATTGCTATCAGAATCCGCAGCGCGACGCCGGCAACTTCACCGGTGAGTACGACATCGACCGGATGAAGGCTGCGATCACGGCGGAAGGCGGACCATTTTCGATTTTTGGCGGGGAGCCACTGCTCGTTCCCAAGCAGGATCTGGAGGAACTCTGGTCTTGGGGATTCGCCCGCTTCGGAGTGAACACCATCCAGACGAACGGCACGTTGATCACGGACGACCATGTCGGTATGTTCAAACGGTACAAGGTCCGCGTCGGAATCTCTTTGGACGGTCCCGGCGAACTGAACGACGTGCGCTGGCACGGGAGCCTCGATAAGACGCGGGAGGCCACGGCGAAATCGGAGCGCGCCATACAGCTGCTGTGCCAGGAGGGCATGGCTCCCAGCCTCATCGTTACTTTGCATCGGGGTAACGCCTCACCGGAAAGGCTGCCGCGACTGTATGGCTGGGTTCGCGAGCTGGATGCGAGGGGCGTCTGGTTTGTCGGGCTGCATCTGCTCGAGAGCGAAAGCGCGTCGGTGCGCGCCAGTTACGGGCTTTCAACCGAGCAAAACATTGCGGCGCTCCTCGGCTTTCTCGAACTCGAGAAAAGTTTGTCCGGGTTGAGGTTCGATCTGTTTCCGGAGATGCGGCGATTGCTGGTTGGCGAGGATCGCGGCGCCTCATGCGTGTGGAGCGCTTGTGATCCCTATACGACGGCGGCCGTGCGCGGAGTGGAGGGACAGGGGCAGCGAAGCAATTGCGGCCGGACGAACAAGGACGGGATCGATTTCGGGAAGGGCGACACGCCGGGGTACGAACGGTACATCGCGCTCTATCAGACACCCCAGGAATTTGGCGGGTGTGCGGGGTGCCGCTTTTTTCTCATGTGCAAGGGCCAATGCCCGGGAACGGCGATCGATGGGGACTGGCGCAACCGCACCGAACACTGCGAGGTCTGGAAGGCCGTGTACTCCCGGCTGGAATCGGATCTTGCCGCCGAGGGCCGGCAGACGCTCTCCTTGAGTCCGCGCCGGGAAGCTGTGGAGCGCGAATTCGTGAAGGCGTGGTCTGAGGGCCGGGTGACATTCATGGCCGATGCGACGTGGAAAGCCGCTGAGCCAGGCTCCGGGCCGGATCAGCCGGATCGTGACTGGCAATCGGAGTCCGAGCGTACGGCTGGCGTTCCAAAGAAGGCGCAAGAAGCGGCGGCCCAACTGCACAAGCCCGGCGAGATCGTGCCGCTCGTTGCTCCCGCTTCGGCCAGGACTCCGGAGCGCCTGCCATTCTTACTTCCGGAATTCAATCGCCGCTCCTGGGTCAGCGAACATGCGAGGTCGGTGTGGGAGCCGCGCATCGAGCGAATTCTGCGCGCCTGGCGGGATATCGAGTGGCTCTCTGTTGCCGCCGGGCTACGGGAGTGCGGCCTGATCTGGATCTCCCCGGCTGTGCTGCCTGAATTGATTCCGCAATGGGAAGCTGCGAGGCTCAGTGCCATCGAACTGAAGGTCGTGCCTCCGGCAGCGACCTACGGCCGCATCTGTATCCTGGTCGGCGCGCTGGATCGGATTGAACAACTACGCAATGCGTGGGCCGCATCCGATAACGAAGCGGTCGGAACGCTGCTCGGTTACCCGCCTTGTTGCCGTGCGTTTTTCAGTGACGTCTGGGTCAGGCAGCGCTGTATCGATACCACCTGGGGAATGATCGAAAGCGCCGCCCCGGACGGCTCGACACACCGGTCCAACGGCGTCATCAGAGTCGAGCTCCCGAAGGAAATTCCGCCTTTCGCCAACATCCTGTGGCGGTGGCTCGGCGTGCGCGCGGTGCCCCATCTCCCCTGCCGGTTCGACTGTTCCGCATCGATTGCATTTGGGAACCGGATGCTCGAAGCGGGCGCCACGTCCGGGTATGCCCAGGAGGTGGATTGGATCGCGGAGATCCTCGCCTGGCCAGTCGAGTGGTCCGCTCTTCATGGTATTGCCGAGGTGAAGTCGCCAGTGATGAAGATAGCGACGCAGACCGACGCGACGGCGGGAAAGCGCGTGATCCACTGGGTAGGCACACGGCGGCCCGCGGAGGGCTCGGTTGGTCTGCATTTTCCGTTTCTGCCTCCGAAGAAACCTCTGCTGACCGTTTCGCGGGAGTATCAGCGCGGTCTGGCTCACGCGGCGTCGAGCGAAGCCGAACCCGCCTGGCGATATTCCGACAACGGGTTCATATCAGCCGACGCGATGAACCGGCTGCATCGGCCAATTGTGGAGATGGCGAGAGAAGCGCTGTCGGGTCGGAGCGGAAAAGTGCTTGATTTGGGTTGCGGCAACGGCATGTTGCTGGCGAAGGTGTGCGAGGGACGCGGCGATCTGATGCCTTATGGGGTCGATCGCAATCCATCCGTGCTGGAGCACGCGCGGCAGGTCCTGCCAGAGTTCGGCGGCAGTTTCACTCATGGAGACCTGTTCGATGTCGGGTTGTGGGACCACGGCCCGAATCACTATGCGCTGGCGTTGTTCATGCCGGGGCGGCTGCTCGAGGCGCCGCCGGACAGGGCCAGGAGAGTGCTCGATCGGCTCCGATCCTCGTGTTCGCGAGTGCTCGTCTATGTGTACCCGGATTGGGCCGAGGAAATCGACGCCCTCGCGCGGCAGTTGGGCCTGGAACTGGAGACGCCGAACTGCGGAACGGCAGGGTTCCTGAAACGTCCGGCGGCTGCACGAGCCGGGAGCGCGCTCAACGAGTAACCGGAGATCCACTGTGTCTGAACGGTCACCCCAACAACCGATTGACTGGACCAGGCTCGCCGAGCCGCAGGCGGACGAATACGACATCGATGTGATTCTGTGGCTTGCTTCCACGACGACTTCCGCGGGCAGACCTTACCCGTATGCGCGGACGCTCCCCGACGATTCGCCTCGTGCTTTCGACGGCCAGGTGGCGATTCGCCATGTGTACCGGTCGTCGCCCGAGTTCGATCCCATATCCAAGAGATATCCCGACGGACCTGTGGATCACCCGAATATCCGGAAGGCGGCGGAGTATGTTCGCACTTGGCCCCTGGCGTTCTCGCAATGTCAGCGCCTGCTCGAAGCGATCCATCCGGCCACTGACCCGGAGATACCCCTGGAATCGGATGAGATTTATCGCGGCTCGGCGTGTCACTCGCTGGAGAGTCTTTTTGGCACGATTTGGGCAACGATCTACTGTCCGATCGGTCTTGCCGAGGCGATCGTGCACGAGATGGCCCACCAGAAGTTGCGGGCTCTCGGCGTGTCGTTTGAATCGGCGACAGCGGTGACGGGGAACGTTCCGTCGGAGCTGTACGAAAGCCCGATCATCAAGGATCGACTGCGGCCCATGACGGCTGTACTGCACGCCGAGTACTCCTATGTGCATGTGACGGCGCTCGATGTGCACATGCTTCAAGCCGAGCGCGACCCCGCCCGCCGCGCCGTTTTGTGGACAGTTCTCGAAAGGAATCTGTCGAGGATCGAAGAGGGCTACGGGACGATTCAGAGGCACTTCAAGCCCGGTGAACACGGGCGTGAGTTCATGGAAGGCCTCTTCAACTGGATTGAAAAATCCGTCGGCATGGCGAAGGATGCGCTCGGCCGGAGCGGCAAATCCGGGTCGACACGGGCGGATCTCACCGACGGCCAAGGCGACGCCAACACGAGTGCGGCCTCAGTTTCGGTCAAACCGCTACCGGACATTGATACGAGCGCCAACGCGATCCTCACTCCGGATCGCGAAGTGGAGGTCCTGCTGACGGTCAACTCACCGCGCATCGTGCTGCTGGGCAATGTCCTGAGCGATGAAGAGTGCGATGAGTTGGCGGCGTATTGTGAGCCGCGGATGGTTCGTTCCACAGTGGTGCCCTACGCCGACGTCGAATCTCAGATACACCCGAGCCGAACCAGCCGGGACGCCATGCTCGGGCGGAGTGAAAATGCGCTCGTGGCGCGAATCGAAAGGCGTCTGGCGGCGCTGTCTCAGTGGCCCGTGGAACGTAGCGAGAGTTTGCAGGTCCTCCGCTACGGCGTAGGCGAGGAATTTCGCGCCCACTACGACTGGCTGAGCCCCGAGGAGCCGGGTCCACGCCGGCAGCTGGTATTTGGCGGACAAAGGCTGGCCACATTCGTCGTGTACTTAAGCAAAGTTGAATCAGGGGGCGGCACCTCATTTCCGGCCATCGGCCTGGAGGTAGCCCCCAGGAAAGGCAGCGCGTTGTTTTTCCTGAATACCGATTCGCGTTACATCCCGGACAGACTCACTCTGCACGCCGGAAGGCCGGTCATCAAAGGCGTAAAGTTCATTGCCAACCAATGGCTGCGTGAACGCGATTGTTGACATTGCGCACCGATGGCGACGCGACGTCCGCCCGACCGGCGTCTCCTGATCGCACCAACTCCGGCTGATATCGCCATCGATGCGAATTCCAGAGTGGCGATAACGTGCTCATGTATACTCGCCGCCGACTGCCAATGGCATGTAGAGAGAATGGGTGAGCTGTGACACAGCGTCGATGGACAGTCTCACGGGCGAAAAAGCCGCCTAAAGGGCGGCTGCCCACTGGCACTCTACCGCTTGACGCTGTAGTGCAGGCGGACGACACCGTCGGAGTAGCGGCGAGCTTTGAGCAACTTGAGAGGGATGTTGCGATGCTGGGGTTGGATCAGCGGAATGCCGGCTCCGATGAAGATGGGGATCACATGGATGCTGAACTCGTCGATCTGCTGTTTATCGAGAAATGAGGCGATGATCTCGCTGCCGCCGACCAGCCAGATATGCTTGCCTTTCGCGCGCCGGAGGCGTTTCGCGAAAGCTTCGATCTCTTCATTCACATATTCGACGTGAGGCACGTCGCTTTTCGCGGGGCTCCCGGAGAAGACGTAGTTCCGCAATCCGGGATAGCCTTTTTGGCCTAACTGGACACCGGCTTCATAGGTCTTGCGACCCATGATGACGGTGTCCACTTTCTTATAGAACTTCGCGATGCCATAGTTGCCCTTGACGGCAGGGCGATTCAGCCAGGAGAAGTCGCCATCAGGCCGCGCAATATAACCGTCGGCGCTGGTGGCTATATAGACGATAATTTTGCGCGGCATCAGGCGGGAGCAGTGTTACTTCTTTACTTCAGCTAATGCGGCCAGGACTTCTTCGCTGTGGTGCTGCGGCTTGACGGCGGTCCAGACTTTCACGATCTTGCCGTTGGGTCCGATCAGAAAGGTATTGCGCGAGGCCATGCCACGCTCGCTCAGGGAGCCGTAGGCTTCGGTGGTCTTCTTTTCGGTATCGGCCAACAGTTTAAAAGTCAGGCTGTCCTTGGCGCAGAACTGCTTGTGGCTATCGACGGAATCGACGCTGACTCCGAGGATCACGGCGTTGTCCGCATCGTACTTGGCGAGATCGTTTTGAAAGCCGTGAGCTTCAATGGTACAGCCCTGGGTCATGTCTTTGGGGTAGAAATAAAGCACCACCCATTTGCCTTTGAAATCCTTGAGTCCGTATTCGGCACCGTCCTGCGACGGTAGTTTGAACGATGGCGCCTGCTGGCCGGCTTGCGGTACTTCGGCGGCGAACAGGGCAGTAGTGACCAGGCATGCCGCGAGGCACGCTAACAGCACGGTGACACAAATGTACTTCATCTTCGGTGAACCTCCAGAACTGTCTATCTTGGTTGACGATACTACGTTTTGAAGGCTCCGCGCTACTCAACCGGCGTGTGCGGAGAAATGAGGCTTTCGAGTTGAGCGGTCCACTCTGGCAACGTCGAGTGAATGGCGCGACCGGCGAAGGCGGCGCGGAGATCGCGCAGCACGGGGAGTTTGCGGCAGCCGATGGCGTAGTGGTGGAACTGGGGCGTCAGGGCTAGCGAGTCATCGGAGAGATAGATGGGTTCGCGGCGGAAGTTCACCAGGGCCAGGCCTTGAGTGAGCTTTTCCATGGCCGCTTCGACATGCTCCGCCGCTTCGCCGGACTGACCGGTGCGAAAGAAATAAGTCGCGCGTCCGGAGCCGGTGGCGGCTTCCCATGCGGCCAGGCCGGAGTGTCTGCCGTTAGCTCCAGCCAGGGGGAAGAAGAACCAGAAGAATAGCGGGTCTTTTTCTTCCACTTCATCGCGGTCTTCCGCTTCATCGGGCCGGATGAACTTGTAGCCCACCATGATAGAGTCCGCGAGCGATTTGGCGCGCAGAGCATCGAAATACGGCCGAAGGGAGTCGTCTACAGCACGCGTGACCATGGCGTCGATGAGCTGCGGATGAATTTTCTCGAGCTTCGAGAGCGGGGAGCTGCTTCCTTCCGGCATGGTGTTGAGCAGTCGATCCAGACGGTCGGGGTCGAGGAATGGAAAGGTCTGGTAAATGGCTTTGGCCGATTGCCGGCGAAGCTCGTCGTACTGCTCCTGCAGCGTTTCGCAGAACTCTTCGGTCTTCCCGGCGAGTTTGCCGATGACCAGATGCCGGTCCCCTGAACGCAACGTCATGGTGTAGGTTTCGGAACTGAAACCGATCGCGTCGACCGCGGCAAGACGCCACTGGTAGGGCGTCGCGGCCAACGGCAGGACAGCGAGGTTGCTCTTGAATACGCGGATCTCGGCCGGAATGGGCGGGTCGGGTGCAATCGCAGCTGTGCCCGTGAAGCTACCTACCGGCGCAAGATCTTCGAGCAGCAGGCAGCGGATGGTGCGGTTGCGCCAGGCGGCGATGAACTCTCCGGCCATGCGGTCGAATGCGGCACCGAACTGCCGGAGGGTGAGATGACGGCCGGTGAAGAGGGCAAGCTCGAGGTCCCAGTCGTTGCGGACGGCGGTGTCGACATCGCCGAGGTCGAAGGCGATGGACGCGCCGGACGATGGGGTTACGGTGCAGGTCTCCGGCGTGAAGGAGAGCTGGCAGGAGCCTTCGCGAATGGGGTCGGTGGAGTAGCGGAATTTACCGGCGTAGGTGGGCATGGAGGCGAAGTTACGCCATCTTGTTGCCGCACTCGGGACAGAATCTCGCGCCGGCTTCCGCGGTGGCACCGCAACGGTTGCACTGATTTTTGGCACGCAGGGGCTTGCCGCATTCGGGGCAGAATTTGGCGCCCTGGGCTCTCGCGCCACAGCTTGGGCAGAGCGCCACGGCTTCGGCGGTGAGGTTCAGATCCCTGGTCAGGTCCTGTTGCTGCACCTTCTGCTTCATCTGCTCGACGGTGGCCTGGGACTGGGCCGCGGCAATCTCGGTGGCGATATCCGGAGCACAATCGAAACAGAGCATCCGGGTCGAGTTCCAACATGTGGCCGCGCAGGCCCAGTGCGAGCACTTGGGGCATTGCCGGAAGTTGGGCTTGGCTTCTTCAATGCACTCGCGGAACGCATGGTCGTGGGCGGGACCCTGGACGGCGCGCTCGATCTCATAAGCAGAGTTACCCACGTTGCCGAGGATGCCGCCGAAGATGCTGCTGGCCGCGCGAAGGGCGCTCCCGGCCATTCCCGCGGCCGAGGGCTTGAATTCGGACATGAAACCGTTGCCGCACCGGTCGCAAAAGAACTCGAATTGATAGCCTCGATCGGTGGAGTGGTCGGAATGGTTACGGGTGAATTGGATGAGCGGCATAGTGCATAAAATAGCACAGACTGAAGTCTGTGTTACAAAATGTTTCGTTTGTTTGTGGGTGGTGACGTTCTTGCGCACGAAAGCGTCTGCTGCGCAGACGGGCAGACCACAAAGAACGATGGTCTGCCGTACGGAAATCTGGCGGGCAGACTAAGGAGGTAGTTGCAAAATTCGACCTGCGCAGGCGAAACCGCCCGCGCCACCTGTTACAAAACTCTGGCGGCGGGCTTGGCGAAGTAGGTCAGGATGAAGTCGGCGCCGGCGCGACGAATGGACGTGAGGCTTTCCAGCATGGCGCGGTCCTGATCGATCCAGCCGTTGCGGGCGGCAGCCATGATCATGGAGAACTCGCCGCTGACCTGATAGGCCGCAATGGGGACATCGAAGCGGTCGCGCGCGCGAGCAATCAGGTCGAGATAAGGCATGGCGGGCTTGACCATAATCATGTCGGCGCCTTCTTCGAGATCCAACGCGATTTCGCGCATGGCTTCACGACCGTTGGCGGGATCCATCTGGTAGCTGCGGCGATCGCCGAACTGGGGCGCGGATTCGGCCGCTTCGCGGAAAGGTCCGTAGAATACCGACGCGAATTTAGCCGCATAAGAAAGGATCGGGACATTCTTGAAACCGTTCTCGTCCAGTTTGCGGCGAATGGCGGCGACGCGGCCATCCATCATGTCGGACGGGGCCACAATGTCCGCGCCGGCTTTGGCGTGCGACAGTGCGCCGGCGGCGAGCCATTCGAGAGTGGTGTCGTTATCGACGTCGCCGTTGACGATCTTGCCGCAGTGCCCGTGACTGGTGTATTCACAGTTGCAGACGTCGGTCATGACCAGCAGGTGCGGCACCGCCTGCTTCGCCGCACGCACCGCGCGCTGCACGATGCCGTTGTCGTCGTACGCGCCGGACGCCTCTTCGTCCTTCGATTCGGGGAGCCCGAAGAGAATGACTCCGCCGATGCCCAGCGCATGAACTTCCTCGCACTCCTTCACGAATTCGTCGATGGAGAGCTGATAGTTGCCGGGCATGGAGGAGATCTCGCGCCGCACACCCTCACCAGGACAGACGAAGAGCGGGAGGACGAACTGCGAAGGATGGAGATGCGTCTCGCGGACCAGGGCGCGCATGGACTCGCTGGACCGCAGACGGCGGGGACGGTGAATGGGGAATGGCATGTACTTGGATTTTATCGTGATCGCCCGAAAGGACCGGCTAAAGTCTGTCCCACAAGAGGAAGCCGATGATGGTTTTACCGTCCTGAATTTCGCCCTTCGCGATTCCGGAATGCAGTTCTTCGGGCGTGAACCAGCGGCAATCGATCTGCTCGTCGTCCATGTTGTGGGCTTTACCTTGTGTCAGGCCGGTGGCAAGAAATATCGTCATTTTCTCTTCGACATAGCCGGGGCTCGGGTAGAAGCTCACCAGTTCTTTCCACGACGCGGCGCTCAGTCCCGTTTCTTCGCCGAGTTCACGCTGTGCGGCCTGGAAAGCGTCTTCGCCGTCGTCGATCTTGCCCGCGGGGATCTCCCAAAGGTACTGCCTGGCGGGCAGGCGGAACTGGCGGACGAGGAGTATGCGGCGTTGATCGTCAACCGGTAGGATGACTGCGGAGCCGGGATGACGAATGATGGAACGTTTGATATGGAAGCCGCTGGGATCGCTGGCTTCGTCCTCGGTGACGTGGAAGATGTTGCAGCGGTACTTTTCGACGGAAGAGATAATTTGCATCTTTACTATTCTGGCCGGTTTTCGTTGACAACACTTTTTCGGATCTATCTCTCTTAAAATGGTCAAGCCCCTACCCGGCGCCAGGCAGCGTCTCCTTGTCGTTTCCTGTTTTGGCGTCCACGATACCAGCGTTTCGTAGGTGGCAGCCATTGGTCTGACCGATTCGCAACTACGACGGGGTTGGCGCGGGAGCAGGGGGCCGGCTATAGTTGGCCGTGTAGGTTGGGACCGAGAACCGACGGTAATCTGGTGCGTTTGCAGCCTCCGTCGGGCCAGCCAGTGAATGTGTATCGCGCCTTGTTTAGTGTCTGCGGGCTGGGCGCGGAGATCGTATGGACGCTGCCCGCGGTCCACTGGAAGTCGCAGGGGGATCGTGCAGGAGCCGTTGTCCACGTTGGCTAGGAGAGCCTCGGCGAATTCGTGGCGACGAATGCTGAAGGCTAAGAACCGTAATGCCGATTTCCCCGCTGCCGGTTGGCTACGGCAATCTAGACTCAATGCGCTCCGCCTTTAGGGGCTGAAACGCTGGCGACAATGTGATGCGCGCCTTATACTGCCCTTGTAGCGTGACTTCCCATCCCTCGCGAGATTCGGATATTCCGACGACGCTCACGCGGCCCGCAAACGCGCTGTTCGGCGGGATATGGAACGAGGAGTCAAGGAGCCCTTTGCCGTCGGGGCCAAGGAGGGCGGCTCGTTTGGGTTGCGGCCACTCGATCTGCCGGGCAGCCTCGACGGCATTTGCAGCCAACTGCGCAAGGGCCTGCCGCTCTGCATCTTCCGCCGAGCGGGACTTCTGGGTCGACTGCCAGATCACCAGGGCGGGATAGCCTACCGAGACCGTGGTTATGCCAGCCTGCGAGATGTAGGTCGAGGGGCGGAACGTGGTCCGCTGCTCGTCGCTGGGGATGAAGAATTTGCTCTCCTCCGATTGCGCGTCCACCTGTCCGAGGCCTTCGTATGCGAAGAGAAAGTACCCCGTCACCGGATCGAACTCGACGAATAATTGCCGTTTGATCGGCTGACCGTTTTTCCCGAATGTGTCGAGATAGACGCTTCGCGCTTCGATTCTGCGCTCCCCGCCTCGGCTAAACGCGAGCACCTGGAATGAAAGGCGAGTCGACGCATCAGGAGTAAATTGCGCCGATAGAACGGCGGCGCACGCGACCGCCAACAGCATCAGTTTTCGCATAATGGTTCCCTTTCTCACATATCTTTTGGGGTCATTGGCAACATGGGGTAAGAAGTATGTTTGGGTTGCCGCCCGGTTGCCTAGCCGCCGCCGAGTTGACGGGCTGACTGTATGTTGTCAGGAGTGTTTCCAGGATTGTCAAGTATCCGGCAATGGCTTGGCCTTCGAAGTCGCCGGGGCCGGAATATGCTAGCCCGTAGCTTGGGTCGAAGAACGGGCCTGTAGTGGCGACGGGTGGCACGATGGTGCCAAACGAGGACGTCAGAGTTGGGTCGAGCACGTCGACGATGAAGTGGAAGCCGAATATCTTCTCGCCGGGCGTCGGGGAGTTCTGGCCGGGAGCTCCCGGCAGGTTGGCGAGGTCCCCATATCCTGGGGGGCTTGGCGGACCGGGGACCATTGCGTCCGATATGCCGATGTAGGTTTGGTACGGAAACTGGTAGGCGCCCAGTATATACGGGGGTTGGATGCTGCCGTTGCCGTTGAATCTCCAGCTATTAACGATCATCGCGGTGTTGTCGGCCACTGATACCTGTGTCCACACGACCTGCGGGTATGTCCACCCTGTGAACGCCGGCGGCGGCGCACGCAAGCCAATCTGTTGGAGTTGTGCCGATAGGCTATTGCTCGGCGTCGTCGTCTTGAGTGCGGGTGAGTTCATCGCAAATCTCCAGATCGTGTGGTCGAACGTCAACCGATTGCGCTTCCGGATGGCGGCTGAGATCGAGTGATAGTTGTGTCGGTCGGGGCCGGCGGCGAAGCAGGAAAGCGACCGAGGAAGCACGGGGCGTGTTGCGCTCTAAGGCTTCGATGACAGCACGGCGCAGAGCCGTCGGGCCAAACTCATCCAGCAGTTTGATGAGTTGAACGGTCCGACTGCCGGCTGACTCGCCTTGCGCGAACGCCAGGTCCAGCAGAGTTTTGCTCTCCGGGACCATTTGCGCCAAGCGGCCGGCGGGTGTGGCGTGGAGAGCCTTGCGCTTGATCTTAAGAGCAGCGCTTCGGAGTGCGCCGGGTCGAGAACCCATTGACGGCGATCATAAGTGCGTAGATGGCGGGCGATTTCCACCGCTCCATCGAGGATGCGCACCGTAGGGTCAGAGGCCGCCAACGTCAGCGGGCGGCCAACGGCTTCTGGTGGGATGGAATAGTCGTTGAGATCGAAGCGGACATAAATCGTCTTACGCGAATATACGGCCTCGATGCGGTCAGTGCTGAAGGGATGCAGCGGCGGAGCCAGCAACCGGGGTTGTTCCTCAGCAAATACTTGTTCGACACTGCGTCCATTGTCTCCAGGCCAGCGCCGTTGATGGGCCACTTCATCGCGCCAAATCAGAGCCTGGCGATTACATTCACCCAGTGTAGTGAAACTCCGTCCGGCGAAGAAAGAATCACGTACATACCGAATGGCTCGCTCCACGCGCCCTTTCTGATTGCCAGCGCGCACCTGACATGGCTGTGGCGCGAAGTGGTAATGTGCGCTCAGTTCGAGCAAGCGAGGATTGAAAAGAATCTGGCTGCCGCGCCGTTCCAGCACGGCCGATTTGAGATTGTCGTAGAGAATCATGCGAGGCTGTCCATTCCAGGCTTGAAAAGCGTGAACGTGGCCGCGCAAGAAGTTCTCCATCGTCTGGTCGAAAAAGAACTCCAGATAGAGCGCGCGCGAATACGACAGCGTCATCACGAAGCAGGACAAGGCGCGGCGGGCGCGTCCCACCAACACATTCCCGAAGTGCGTCCAATCGGCCTGCGCTTGCTCTCCGGGAAATACCTGCAGGCGAAGGAACGGCTCGCGAATCTGGGGGCGCAACTGAGCGACGGCGCGCCGCAGTTGCACGACGCTGCCGGTATAACCGCGGTCGCGAGCCATCTGGTAAATGCGAGTCGCACGCAACCGCGGATGTTGGTTTAAGGTTTGGCGGATGAAATCGGTGTAGGAATCGACAATGGACGGACGCAGCGGCCGAGCCTTACGGAAGAGTTCGGACTCGATGGCGTTGTGCACCGTATCTGGATGCACACCGAGTTCACTGGCAATAGTGCCGACCTTCCAATGCTCGGCATAGAAATAGCGACGAATCTGCGCACGGGTTTCGGGACTGATCATCGACAGAACTCACCTTCGTCGTGGAATGCGTGGAAAAGGATCAACGAAACGACCGGCGCGGCCACAGACCCGGCAGCATAGCCATACGCCTGGCCGTTTTTCCGGCCAGAGAGGAAGCAAGCGTTACCGGATCTCGATGGAATGTCTACTGGGGTTGCGTCAATCTGCCCACACCCGGATGATGACGGGGAAATGATCGAAAGGGAACCCTGATCCGTCACGCGCGCCTGGGTTCGGCGCCGTCGGTATTCACGCTGCCGGTCACGATGATCGAGCCGTCCTTCCGGGCTCTGTTGATGCCGGCGATTTGCACCGCGCCGCTGATGGAGTCGCGCTTGATCGCGGCAGTTCAGGCTGCAATAGCGTTGTCCGCGGTCACAATGCGGGCAGAGAAAAAACGTCGTCTGGCATTCGCTGGCCAAACAAACCCTTAGCCGTAGAACTACTTCGCCATGAGCCTCCATCCGCCCTCGGAGGCGGGGCTAGACAACGGCACTGACTTCGTGGCACCTTAGAACCAGCTTTGATTTGGTGACCTGTCGAAGGTTGCCTTCCCGGAACCCCATCGCTTCCAACGGCGGGGTTCCTTCCAGCTTCCCTGCCTTTGAGGCCACAATACAACTTCCAACCAGTCGGATGACAACCGGACAGATGACTTGCGCCTACGGCGCGGATGAATGTTTTCCTCAACCCCCGTTCAGAAAACTTCGTTTTCAGATGATTCGCTAACAACTCGGCCGGCCCAAGAAGAAAAAACCGGAAATCCGCCTGGCGGAACGACTTAGAAAAACGGGAAAGACAAGACTCGCCGAGGAACTAGAGCGCTCGGCTGTCACCAGATATAGCACCGCTCCAAAGCGGTAAAGATGGTTGGCACCATTTTCGGAATCCATGGCCTGCACCTTCACTCATCCTCGCCTGACCAGTGCGTGGTATCGTCGTTTTATTTTCGGATGGATGATATCTAACATATTACGATTATCCTATAACCATCAAAACACAGTACTGTAAGTCATTGTTTCTGAAGGGCTTAACTGAGTCAATAAAAACCTACGAGTCAGCGAAGTCTTCTTTTAACGCTTTT
The DNA here is from genome assembly GCA_963747535.1 of Terriglobia bacterium. Lineage (GTDB taxonomy): Bacteria > Acidobacteriota > Terriglobia > Bryobacterales > Bryobacteraceae > CAVVFX01. Next base: position 71,890 of record CAVVFX010000013.1, on the reverse strand, counting down.
CGGTCGAGTTGGAGTCAGGCTCAACTAAGATAACTCACTGAGCATAACGGGTTTATCGGTCACATGGGGTCGAGGCGATAGTCGATGACGTCGTTACGCGGGAGTTTGGAAGCGGCCACAAACTGACAGCGCTGCGCGATTCCCTTCGGCGCACGCCTTGGGCTTCGATTCTGGCATGTTGATGTGGCCGGTCAGCCACGGCAGAAACGTGACATTACACCACCAACCCAGCGATGAACTCCACAAAATCAAGAGGTGTGTTTCGGTGTATGCTGAAAGAATTTCACACCGTCATCGCGACGTAAGGAGAGAGAACAATGCCCATGATGAAGGCAACACCCTTCGACTATGATTTTAGTCTGGACCACATCGCGCTGCTCTGCATCGATATGCAGCGCGACTTCTGCGAGGTAGGCGGCTTCGCCTCTTCGCTGGGAAACCACGTCAACCTCCTCGCACCCTGCATCCCTGTCATAGCCAGCTTGCAGGCCGCATTCAGAGCGGCGGGGCTGCCCATCATCCATACCAAGGAGTGTCAAAAGCCAGATCTTTCCGATTGTCCGACAGCCAAGCGCGAGCGTGGAAACCCGAAAATAAAGATCGGAATGGTAGGGCCGATGGGGCGGATTCTCATCGACGGGCAACCGGGGTCGGATTTCATCGATCAGTGCGCGCCGATGCCGGGCGAGTTGGTGATCCCCAAGCCAGGCAAAGACGCCTTCTATTCCACTCCGTTGAATGACTATTTGCACACCCGGGGCATCACGAACCTGATCATCACAGGGTGCACGACCGAAGTGTGTGTACAGACCAGTATGCGAGCCGCGAACGACCGAGGTTACGATTGCGTGTTGGTGGAGGATGGGACGGGAAGCTATTTCCCGGAGTTCAAAGCATCCGTGCTCAAGATGGTCGTAGCGCAGGGCGGTATCATCGGCTGGACTGCCCCATCAAAACAGATCATCCAAACTCTTAAAGATGCGACTTCTACAGCAGCTGTCTCTAAGAAAGCGGCCTCTTAAATATCTAACGTCTCCGGTGTTTGCTCTTTCAGAACCGGGAACTGATTGACGGAGTTTCGCTCAAGACCGGGGATCGAGAGACGACGACTAGCACCTTGAACGCCATCCCTCTGAGCGGCATGGCGCAGATGCCAACGAGATGAAGATGCGGGGACCGCCGACTAAACCTGTCTTTGACCCGCGAAACTTTAGCTGGTGCCAATTCTTTTTGAACTCTTTCTCTGCGCACGGCGACTGCGGCAGTTCTAGCCGATCGGTTCAACACAGAACTCGACTCGCACATCATGTCCGCCAACGACGACCACCGCCCTGAAGTGCGTACACGAGTGTCTGATGATCGCTTCAGCCGCCCCAAACCCGATCAGTGTTGGCCGCTGGCAATGCGGACAACGCACGCGATAGACGCAGGCTTTCGGACCCTCGTATTGAGACGTTCGAAGTGTGGTGGTCATGCGTCAGATCTCCGTTTTCAATTCGCCGCCGTTTAGTTCGCCAGGCTGAGTTCGCCAAGTTCGCCAAAACTGAGGTTCATGCATCCGTTTCCACACCGATTTCGTGGTCGACCCATGTATGAAAGCCAGCGTTCCGATGGCCTGGATCGTGCCGGATCGTCCTCTTCGCGACTTCATCTTGAAGAAATCTCCTGGAATGGCTCCGGCTTTCTTCCTCGGTCCTGCCAGATTCTAAAAATCACCGGTTGCGGCCCACTTGTGCCGCCTTCCGAATCGCAACGACCTTCGAAAACACCGTACCGAGTCATGTTGCGCCGCCGGAAACTGCACACTTGCCGAACTCATGTGGGTCCAACATCTGTTGGAGGCAGTCGCGGCAGTCCACGTGAGCGGTCGATTTGCCCCAAACGTTCAGCAAGCACTGCGGGCAGGTGGATTTGACCTTTGATTCATCGCGCTCCTTCTTCACCGGCCTGGATTGCCATTGCAGCTCGAAGCCCGTCGCGGCCATATGTCTGATCCTGGGAGCGCCTGGAGTCGCAACGGGCTTCGCGTTTTGAGTGACGGCCAGATCAGCGGTTTCGCGGCTTGGCCGCCGATTGAATTATTAAGCACCCGGGAGATCGCGCCTATATGCCAGGCTCTCACCGACATTCCGAATGTGCTGGAATCCAGAATCCGCCTCTAAGACGCGCTCGCCTACAGGAAGTTCCTGGGCGAACGACGGGAATGTAGTCCCACTTCTTTTTCTGACGAGCCTCTTTTTTTGCGGGCAGCCAATAATAGCTGCGCGACGGCTTCGCGCAGCCAAGGTGGGTAACTCCCCGTATCTCTAAATGACCAGGCGTTAAGGCGTGCCCTGCCAGACGCCCGGGTTCAAATGAACCCGGCTCAACCCAATTTTGTGAACATGAAAAGCAATGAACTTATGAAGATAAGAAATGAAGTATCACATATTCAGAAAGATCCGACCGACACGATGAACGGTCGTATTTGTTTACCAGCCTGAGAGACCTCTGAAATAGGTCGTCTGAAGATTTCGCTGGACAAAAGCTGCGGCTTCGGCTACCGTAGGGTTGGATGAGACCAGTCGGCAGACCTGGCGCAGATAAGCAACCTGAGAGCATCGAGTTTGTTCCGAAACGAGATCTGGATCGAGCGAAGCAGGAAAACGAGAGGCTGCGCAAAGAGATCGAGCGGCTGAAACAGGAAACCGAACGTCTGCGCCGGGAACTGGCAGCCGCGTTGCGCGCCCGCAAGCGCCAGGCCGCACCGCATTCGCGAGGCACACCAAAAGCCAACCCGCAGCGGCAGGGTCGCAAACCGGGCCGCCGCTATGGCCGGCAGGCTTGCCGTCCCATCCCGGCGCGCGTGGATGAAGGATTCGCGGTGCCCTTGCCAGAGTGCTGCCCGCATTGCGGCGGCGTGGAAGCAGAAAGCTGCGAAACACAGTATCAGGAAGAGATTGTCCGGCGCACCATAGTGCGCCGTTTCGATATCGCCGTGGGCCACTGCTGCAAATGCAAGCGGCGGGTGCAGGGACGCCATCCGTTGCAGACCTCGGATGCGGTAGGAGTCGGCAGCGTGCAGTTGGGGCCGGAGGCACTGACCCTGGCAGCGATCCTGAACAAGCAGATGGGGCTGTCGCTGGGGCACACACGGCAAGTCCTGTTCTATGGGTTCGGGCTGGAGGTCAGTCGTGGAGGGTTGTACCGGGCACTGGCGCGGATGGCGGGCCGTGCGCAGCCGACCTATGACGGACTGGTGGAAACCGCGCGGCAAGCTCCCGTGAACGGCATGGACGAAACCGGCTGGAAGGTGGGCGGCCGGCTGCAGTGGTTGCACGTGGCGGTGAACGCGCAGGTGACTGTATATGCCGTTCTGCCGGGCCGAGGATACGAACAGTCGGTAGCGATTCTGGGCGCCGGATACGATGGGTTTCTGATTCACGACGGATGGGCGCCCTACTACCGGTTCCGGCTCGCATTCCATCAAAGTTGTCTGGCCCATCTGCTGAAGCGTTGCCGCGAGATGGCGCAGATCGCCTCGCCAGCGGCGCTGGCCTTCCCCCGGGCCGTAGAGGATTTGCTTCAGACGGGCTTGGCATTGCGCGACCGCTACGCGCAGGGTGAGATCTCCGGACGTGGCATGAGCATCGCCACGGGCAAGCTGGAAGCCAAACTGGACCGGATGCTGGAAACACGACGCCGTAATCCGGCGAACCATCGGTTCGCGCGGCATCTCGCACATGAACTACTCTGGCTGTTCACCTTCCTGCACTGTCCCGGGCTGGACGCCACCAACAATGCGGCGGAGCGCGCGATTCGCGGCATGGTGATCGCCCGCAAGGTGTGGGGTGGGAACCGGACCTGGGAAGGGGCGCGTACGCAACAGATCCTGGCCAGTGTGCTGCGCACCTGCTGGCAGCAGGGCAAGGACGCCTTCACGCGCTGCGTAGGGCTGTTGCGTGCGCCACGGACCGTGATCCTAGACATTGTGCCCGGCGCGGACTGAGCCGCGCCATTCTCAAATGCATGCCTGAATCCCTGACCTTTTGCGGACGCACGTTCGGCGCCGGCGAACTGGAGTTGATGCGCCAGACCGCGCAGGAGTTTTCCGCCCTCGGCGTGACGGAAATCGCACGGACCGTCTGCGAGTTGCTGGAGTGGACACGGCCCAACGGAGGGCTAAAGAACCACGAGTGCCGGCAACTACTGGAGCAACTCCAAACCGAAGGCTTCCTAAAACTCCCCGCGGTGCGAAAACTGGGCGGGAAGGGTCCACGACGGGCAGACCTATCAAAATCGTGCTGCGAACCGGCGCCCGTCCAGTGCGCCGCCAGCGAGTGCGAGCCTCTGGATCTGGCCCTGGTGGAAAGCCAAGCCGAGAGCCGTCGGTGGCGCGAGCACGTCGAACGGTATCACTATCTGGGATGTCGCGTGCCGTTCGGCGCACACCTGCGCTACTGGGTGCGCAATCGCGAGCGGGAGTTGGCCTGTTTGCTCTGGACATCGCCAGCCTGGAAGATGCAAGCTCGCGATGAGTGGATCGGCTGGAACGACGAGCAACGGCAGCGCAACTTGCAATGGATCGTGAACAACGCCAGATTCCTCATCCTGCCGTGGGTTCGTGTCGCAGGACTCGCGAGCAAGATCCTGGGGCTGAGTGCACGGCGACTGCCGCCGGATTGGGAAAATTACTACGGCTATCGTCCTCTGCTGCTGGAAACGCTGGTGGATGCAGCCCGTTTTCACGGAACCTGTTATCGCGCCGCTAACTGGATTCATGTTGGTCAAACCGCCGGACGTGGTCGCATGGACCGGGCGCACGCCGCTCACGGTCAAGCGGTCAAAGATATCTATGTTTATCCGCTGGCGCGCGACGCGCGCCAGCAGCTATGCCGGGATTAATATCGAGGAGAGCTCATTATGCCGACGAAAAAGAGCGTGGTTCCACCAGAAATCTATCAGCTCAAGGTCACTCTCCTCGGCACGAGCCCACCGATCTGGCGCCGGCTGTTGGCGCCCGCGGACCTGACTCTGGCGCAGTTGCATGATGTCCTGCAAGCCGCGATGGGGTGGGAAGACGGCCATATGCACGAATTTTCCATTGGCCAGAGGCGCTTCGGACGACCCGACCCTGAAGACCAACTCATGGGGATGCCCTCTGCCGAAAACGAGCGCACGGTCCGCCTCTCCGGCATACTGGGGAGGGTCGGCTCCAAAGTTATTTACACGTACGATTTTGGCGATAGCTGGGAGCATAGCATCGTCCTGGAGAAGCGGCTTGCCACACGCCGCCTCTTTACACGAACAACAAGCTCACGCCGACGGAGGGTTTCCATGTTCCGCGGGACGCACGTGCGACTCTCGATGTCCTTCCCACTCCGGTTGGAACGGATCCAAACCTCGCCATGAGAACCCGGAGCGGAACAGGCTATTACAAGGTGCCTTCCATGACGGGCGTCTGGTATCGGAGCATGTTCGGCCACAACGGCTGGTGTGCCACGCTCGAAGACTGGTTCGACCCGAACCGCGTGAGAGATGGCTACGTTCCCACTGGCTTCAAGCCTTACGGAACTGAGACTGTTGCCGTCAAGGGCCATGTCTTCGGGTTGGATCTTTCCGGTGAGGACCGTAAGGCTCTCATCGCATTTCTCGAGACGCTCTGAGCCGTACAATAGAGCGCCCCGAAATACGGTTGTTTACAAAGCAGTTTGAGACTTATAATTCAGCGATGAGGAGGCTATCGGTGACTAGAAAGTTCTTCGTTTCACTTTGCGTGGCTGCGGTTGGTTTAGCAATTGTCAACGAGCGAACCACAAGCGTCAATGCTGAATCCAGCCCGCTATCTTCCGGCCCGTTGTCTGGCGATGCCGTCTATGGGGACCGGCAGGGTGTCTTGCACGCGCGCATCATCGCGACAGGGATTCCCGGAGCGGGTGCGGTGAGTGAGGTCGGGGACTTTCTGCGGGGCAGTCCATTGCATGACAATTCGGCCTTCACGCCGTACACACAGCCCGGAGCGGTGCTGGATCCGAAGCGAATCCTGGTGGCGTCGACTTCTAATTTCGGTGCGCCGCCGGCTCGTTCCAATGATCCGGAAGGCTCAATTCTTTCAATCGATCCGACGGCCGACGCGATAACCATTCCTGCGGATTTCGCGACGCCGGACGGCCAGGCTTCGGCGCTCGATGGCGCCGTGCAGATGTATGCTGCCCAGAGCCCGGCCTTTCTGAACGGCATTACCGAGCCGCAGGCGGTGACCAGCAATCTGCCGTCTGCCAGCCTGCCCTTAAGGATACCATTAGCGGCCAGTGTTTTTGAGGTTCTTCTCATCCGGCCTTAGCCCCATCTCCGGGCACTCGAAAACTCGCCGACGGACGAAAACCGGCCTTACTGGACATCATCGATCCGGATAGCCGGACCGCGGAGTGATGTACGGTAACGCCGTGATCTAGGCGCAATGCGCGGCCCGCGCAGAATATGCTGCACGTAGTGATGCTGCATCAGCAGCTCCATGTAATGCGGGTTGTCGTACTGTCCTGCGGCTTCGAGGCGTTTGATTTCCGCCAGCGCTTTCTGGTCCATGGCCGGCATCAGAATTTTTTGGGCGTATTCGTTGTATGCCGGGATACTGGCCACCATGTTGGAGATGATCAGGCCTTTCAGATGTCGCTGGTACTTCAGCGCATATTCCATTGCGAGGATTCCGCCCCATGACTGCCCTAAAAGATAAAAATTGTCCTGATCAAGTCCCAGGGCCCGCCTGACCTGCTCCACCTCCTCAACAAAGCGGGGCAACTCCCACAGTTCCGGTATGTCCGGCTGGTCGCTGTAGGCCGAGCCAAGCTGATCGTAGTAGTAATATTCGATGCCGGCAGCGGGGAAATAGCTATCGAACGCCTCGAAGTACTCGTGCGTCGCACCCGGTCCTCCATGCAGAAGCAGCACCTTGATCCTGGGGTTGTTGCCGACGCGCTTGGTCCAGACGTGGAAGGAGCCCTTCGGCGTTTGAACCGGAATCATCCTGACCCCGCCGCTGAGTACGTCATCACGGCCGGAATTGTCAAGGTATTTTGTCTCGCTGGTGGCCGCACGAGGGGCCGAGCCGGTGCAGTTTTGAAAGGCAAACATCAAGGCGCTCACTAAGGCGAACCGCATCATCATTTTCGGAAATCCCAGGCTCGGCAGATCATTTCAGTACAGGAGCAGGCTAACACAAAAGAGCCAACCGGATAGGGAATGAATGGTCGGCCGCTCTTCCATTACCCGCAAAGCCTCCTCCTCTAAGCCAGAACTAGAATCTATGTACGAGACGGTGTCTATGCATCCCAGTGGATTGGCGGATACAAGGGGCAGAATACTCAATTGTTTCGAGTGGCGCGCGATCCAGGAGCAAGCCGGAGCGGCAACATGGACATGACGATAATCCGTCAAAACTTGATCACCTCCGGCCGTTCCGAGCTGTTATTTGGCGTTTCGGGGATTCGGGCGAGGAACTACAATGGACCAATGTCCAATCTGCAAATTCCGGTTTTTATACGAATTCTCGCCCTGACGATTCCCTGCCTAGCCCAATCACCTATACCCCCGGCTGAAGCCGGTTTCATGACTCATTGGGGTAAGATTGAGCAACAGTATGGTTACGAAGTCTGGGGCCTGGCGACGATTCCGTCCTATGGCGCTAGCCCTGTGAAAAGATACGGCCGTCACTGGAATCTCTTCGTACGCACTCCGGGATTTAAAGACCGCGAGTCAATATGGGCCGCCGTGAAGCCCTACGCAGTGCAAGCAGGATGGACAGTTGTCTCAGAGAATTTTAAGGGCGGCCTGCATGTGGTTTTGCACTACAACCGGGACGGAGCCGACGCGTGGGCCAACGCCGGTACGGATAATCCCGGGACCGACTTCTTTGCCGAAATCATCGAGGTGACGCCGCCGCCGGTCTCATTGACCTTGACGGAGCCCGCGGCAACTCCCGAGAAACTGCCCGAAGCAGCCAAAGGCGACTTCCCGTTTCTCGCGCCGATTCCCGGTTCCGTGGCGCATGGCGGACAGGAGGACAATGCCCCCTTCCGTCTGACCCCACAGGGCGCAAGCCAGGACGAAATCGTCGCTAACGGCTCGGTCGTCCGCAGTTACTCGTTGAAGGACGGCTCGCAGCCGCTCTTTGTCGCTGTTTACCATGACGCCCTGATCAAGGCTGGCTGGAGCATCGAAAAGGAATCGCCGAATGCCGAAGTGATCGTAGCTCATTACTCTAAAAAAGGACGCAATCTGTGGGCGTATTTGATTGATCACGGAAGTGACTACGACTTGCGAGTCGGCAAGGAAGCCGGCACCGATCAGATGAAATCCACCCTCGCCTCCGACTGTCACGTCGCGCTGGTGGGAGTGCTTTTCGATTTCAACAAATCCACTCTCCAGTCGGCTTCCGACGGAGTTCTTATGCAAGTCTCGACGCTAATGAAAGCGAACCCCTCGCTCAACGTCGAAATTCAGGGGCACACCGACAATGTGGGCGCCGAGGGCTACAATCAGACTCTGTCCGAAGCTCGCGCTCGTTCCGTCATGACCTGGCTAACACAGCACGGAGTCGCCGCTGGCCGCATGACCGCTAAGGGCTACGGCAAAACCCAACCCGTCGCGGACAATAATCGCGACGAAGGCCGTATGAAGAACCGCAGGGTCGAAATCGCTGATCCTAAATGCAAACCTACTGCGAAGTAAGTCCGTCGCCGGCATGGTAGTTTCAGCGAATAACAAGTGGCGTCGAGTACTACATGCTCGGCCCGGGTCGCCATCTCCCGGATCTGCCTTTTCCGCCCGGAACACAGGCTTGGACGGCACTTGCCGAGAGGCTGGTCAATCGACGTATTATTCTCAAGCAACCGGCGGCGGCGCAGTTGCTAGATTGACCGCCACGTGCCGGGTCAGGTATCCGCCCTCGTTTCACCGAAACCACGACAGCAGGTCAACGCGTTAACTGCAGGGGCCCGTTCCCATCAAAGAGGTGGCGGCGAGTGCCCCATCGAGCTCCCAGCAGCCTTCAACTCGGGCCGGTTAGCCGAGGCTGCCGGACCCGTGGTTGGCCTAGCCCCGCCCGAAGGGCACCTTGGGTCGGAACGGGCTGAGTCCATAACCCGCCTGCACGTCAGGCAGGCAGACACACGTAGCGAGAACCTTGACAAGGGCTTCCTCTGGTGACGGAGCCGCAGCTCGCATTCGGTGATTTGAAGATTCTCAGGTGGGCCTCATTTGGTGACGACGATACGCTTGTACTTCATCCGCTTCTACTTTAGGGGATCTCTTCTTTTAGCTCCATTTCGCTCGAACTGTACCGCTCTCCGGCGGTACTGTTCGACCAACGCTGCATCTGCGATTGAAAAGCAAGGTGTTTCTATCCCGTCCTGGACTGAATAGCCTAATCGAGAGCGTTCCTCGCCGATACCTGCAAGACTATTGCGGCATATGCAGTCGTCCGCGCCGGATTACCCTGGATCACGGGACTTCCCACGCTTCCTGGATCTGCCCTCCAGAACGGCGGCATCCGAACTTTGCACGGGTGACCGCCGCAGCCGGCACGCGGCCTACACTTTCCAATATCCCCGTTATCGGCCCACTTGCCAGAATTGCTGGCGCGGCAGGATCGATCCGAGCTTTGTACGAGTCGAAGACGATCCATTCAAGGCTGGGCAAGACGCCTCTTCCGCAGCGTTCTACGTCTGAGGGAAAAATGCGGGCGGCACGGGTCGCAGGGCGCCTTCACCGAGATACCTCACATTGCACACTCGAAGCGATCTACCGTCAGTGCATGTTGGATGGTGCCGGCGTCCCATCGGACCAAGTGCGGGCCAAAACCATGAAGATGGTCACCCGTTCTTCGGGATCGTTCGCAGCTATTAGCGGCGAGCCAGGCAGATTTGCTCCCCAACTTTTCACAGCATCACCTGCAACGAAAAACATTACATGGGGATGCCAGGCCATGCCCTCATCGCTCAGATACTGTTGCTTCGCCATCATGTAGCACATCGCTCCCGGAGCCAGCGCGGGTAGTTCTCTCTTTTCCAATGCGGCAATAGTAGCCACGAGGATCTGTGCCTTCGATTTTCCCGCCAGCACAAGTTCGGTTTTCTTCAGGAAGGTGGGCAGAAACGTCCTAGAGGCTGCCGGATTGAAGCAATTGGGGGCACGGACCTTTGAGTTCCAGAATTCCGGGTCATCGGTCGGCTTTGCCCAGGACCGCTCGACAATGCAGACGAAGCCGTTCGAGCCCTTCACGGCGGTTACGTAGCCATCCCGTCGCAGCACCATCACTTCGGCTGCATCCGAAATCGATGGCGGAGCGGAACTCCGCGCCAGGGCGATCTCAGTCTTCTCGTCCGGAATCAAGTACTGATCGAGAGGGGCCATGACCGGATAGGGAGTCTTCGTAGCCTGCGCTCGTGCATAGATCGGCCAGAGGAAAAGAAACGGAATAACGCATGCTAACGCTGTGATTCTGATATGATCCTTCTGCATCTCATTCTCCGCTGAAGAGCGTTTGTTTCAGGTTTTGAGCCGCCTAACCGTCGCGCGGCGCAACGCACCATTGATCATGCTATCCAATTCGTCCTGAAAAACGCGCTTGGACGTCGGAAACCCACGCGGGCGTACAGCAGAGTTCCGCTGATATGCCGCTAACCAACGACGCGCGCAGCCGCATATGCTAGAAAGGAAGCGTGGGAAAGCAGGCCGCTCTCGGGCTTTACGTGGTCGCGCTGGTAGCCGTTGTGGTCGGCGTAGATGTCCTGTTCTTCAGGAACCGGTTCTGGCAGCGGCTGATGGTGAACGTTGGAATCGTTCTCGTGTCCATGGCCTTCTACTTGAGATTCCAGAAGCGTTCATGAGCCAGTCGCCGCAATGCGGCCTCACCCAGGCCCGCTCGTTCGATCACCGGGTACGTAGGCGCACTGAGTGGACAAACAAATGTGTGGTCGGAACCTAAAATCGGGCCGCGCTTCCATCCGCTCAGTCCGGATGACACTCGCCACTCGGAGAGAGCCGTCGATGAGGCCCCCTTCAAATCCGACGAAGCCAATCGCGAATCCCTTTCGCCCACCTCACTTAGCCGCATGTCGCTTTATGTTGCATTGAGATTCCTGCCTGTCGTCGCGTCACTCCTCCCGAGCGCCGTAATCTCAGGGTTTCAGTTCCATTCGACGGATCGACTATACAGTCACGTGACTTCGCGAACATTGTGGCGGACGTTCTTGTCTTGACAGTGCGTAACCATTTGGTTACCATAATAGTAACCGAATGGTTACAATTGAGCAGAAGCGAAACAACGCGGCGTTCCGGGCGATCGCCGACCCAACCCGTCGAGAGATCCTTAACCTGTTGCGTAGCGGCGCACACACAGTAGGAGAGGTCGCTGATAATTTCCGGACGAGCCGCCCGGCAATCTCAAAGCATCTCCGACTGCTGCGCTCCGCGGGCTTGGTCGTTGCTCGCAAGGATGGCACGGCACGCATTTGTCGGTTGAATGCCAAACCGCTGCGCGCCGTTAGCACCTGGTTACGAGAGTACGAGGTCTTCTGGGGTGAGAGCCTGCGTGGTCTCAGGAACTACGTCGAAGAGACTGAACTTCACAAGGAGAAACCTTTATGAATCCGACGAGTGTAAGTGACACCATTGTGCAGGAAATCACGATCAAAGGATCGGCGAGCCGGATCTTTGAGGCTCTGACCAATCCTGGCCAGCGCGTCAAGTGGTGGGGGAGTGAAGGACGATTTCAGGCCAGGCATATGGAGTCCGACCTCCGTCCCGGTGGCAAGTGGCTGATGCAAGGCGATGGCGTGGGCGGCAAACCATTCAAGGTGTGTGGACAGTATCGCCAAATCGAGCCGCCCCGCCTGCTTGTTTTCACATGGCTTCCGGACTGGCAGGAAGATTCGGTGGAGTCGGTTGTGCGCTTTGAACTGGAAGAGAAGAACGGCGTCACAACAGTTCGGCTGACCCACTCGGGCCTCACGAGCGAAAACTCCCACGTCAGCCACAAAGGCTGGCCTCAGATCCTTACCTGGCTGCGAGCCTATGTCGAACCGCTGGACTAGCAATCAACCATTCTTCGGAAAAGAAAAGAGGACCCATAACATGCGTATCAGAACTCTGATGACACTGTTCGTACTTTGTTTAGGGATGCTGAAGACAGGCACTTCCCAGACAGGGAATGATTCGAATATGAATATGGTGCGGGTGCGATACATGGTGAATAATGTCGGTAACAGTTCAGGTGGATCTATCGCGGCGGTGGTGTCGGTGTAGTGCTGAGGCGTGGCGTAGCTCAGTAAGGATGCCGACGACGATGCTTAGGATCAGTGTAGACGTTTCCGCTTGTTTTCGATGCGATTGGTTTCCGGACCGTCCTGCCGGCCATGTTCTGGCTCTAGAGAGTCTCGGAACATTTGGTAATGTCCTTTGAGACGCTCCACATAATCGGGCGACTGAAGAAGGAATCGAAACAGATTTAGAAGTGCGGGTGAGTACTTGGTTTGTGGGTTGAGGGGGTCCAGGTATGGCCCCTTCATTTCAATGGGATCGCTGGCGGTCCCGCCCCATTTTCTGTAGAAATCCAGACTCTCCCATCCGTAGCTGATGGTGGCCCAGACCTTGCTCCACCCCGTCTCCGGCCGCAACACGTCGATCATGACTCGTCGGCAGTCACAGCCGGGCTCGTTACAATAAAACTCCAGGAAGCCGTATTCCCCATCTGGAAGATCCTGGCGGTTTGTGACGGTTACGGACCTGGTTTCTCGCGCTCCTACTTCAGGGAATCGTTCCATAAATGGAGTCATCGGCATCGATCCACCCCGTACGGAAAAACAATCATACCAAGGGCAGGGAGACTGCTGGCTGCCGCAACTGGGTGTGAATGTGATCGTAGCGGACTTCCCGGCTGACTCATCCGATACCCCCGTCGATTTTGCTGGACAAATCGCGCAGAATGGTTTAACGTATGGTGGATGAGTGCGACCGCGGCTCGCCGCCGCAGCGAGGAAGAGGCAGCGGCGAATCGGGGTGCCCCCAGGGCCCGGCACTCCCACCAGCCCAGCCGCGAACAACTGCAGCAGCAAGTCGAGCGGCAGCAGCGGGAAATAGAGAATCTCCGCGAAAAACTAGCCGAACGCGACAAGCAGGTCGCGGACGCAGAAAAGCAGATCGCAGATCTGGAGCGGCAACTGGCTGGGCGAAAGAAGAACTCGACCAACTCCTCCAAGCCACCATCTTCAGACGGATTGGCCGGTGAGCAGCGCCCGCGCGGCCGAAAGCACAAGAGCAAACGGAAACCGGGTGCACAGCCCGGACACCCGGGCCATCATCGACGACCGGTTCCCACCTCGGAGGTGAGCGCCGTTGAGGTACTGCTGCCGAAGCAATGCGGACACTGCGGTGGAAGCCTCCCGCAAAAGCCCGGTAGGGCGACTACGGAAGGAGAACCGCGGCGGCATCAGGTGACCGAAGTGCCGCCAGTGAAAGCGCACATCACCGAGTATCAGTTTCCGAACGTGGTTTGTGGACAGTGCGGAAAGACGACGCATGCGCCGGTGCCAGAGGAGATCGCGGGACAATTTGGACCGCAACTGACGGCGCTGGTCGCCTATTGGACGGTAGTCTGCCGCTTGCCGCGGCGGCTGGTGGAAGCGATGCTGATCGATGTGTTAGGTATCGAGATCAGTTTGGGGAGTACTCAGAAAGCCTGGGAAGAAGTCAGCCAGGCGGTGGAACAGCCCGTGGGGCAATTGCAGGAGCAGTTGCCGCGCGAAGCGGTCCTGAATGTGGATGAGACGGGTTGGCGGACCAATGGCGATAAGCGCTGGATCTGGGCGCTGGTGGCCCACCAGTTCGTGTTCTACGTGGTGGCCTCCACGCGTAGCGCTGAAGTGTTGGTTTCCCTGCTGGGGTCGGTCTTCCACGGAATTCTCTGCAATGACCGGTGGGTGGTGTATCTGACGTACCATTCCGGCCGCATGCAGTTATGCTGGGCCCATCTGAAAAGAAATCTTCTGGGGATCGCCGATTATGCCCGCAGTCCCTCGTCGCGGCAGTTTTGCCGGGACACGCTGGCCATCGTGGCCCGCGTGTTCCGTCTTTGGTATCGGTTTCGCGGCGACTTGCGGGACCGGCGCGGAAACCCGCAGCCTCTTGACCGACAACAACTCTATTTAAAGTCGATCCCCCTGCAGAAAAAGCTGCTCGCCTTGGCGGTGGCACATCTTGAGGACACCGACCGCGAGGTTCGCAACATGGCAATCGCGCTGTTGCTTCACTTCGAACGGCTGTTCACATTTCTGGAAGAGGAGGGCGTGGAGCCGACCAACAATGCAGCGGAACAGGTCCTGCGTACGGCTGTGCAGTGGCGCAAGATCAGTTTCGGCAACCGCAGCCGCAACGGGGAAATCGCCACTGCCCGTTTACTCACCGTCGTGCAGACTTGCAAGAGGCAGCGTCGTCACGTATTGGGCTACCTCACTGAGGCCGTACGCTGCCATCGTCGTCAGACTGCTGTAGCTTCCCTGCTCCCATGCCGGCCCTAACCACGTGAACTGTTACTAATGTCGATTCGGCCGTTTGGTTCTACACAAAATATCCGGGGTTTCGCGTCGGACAGGGCGCGACTCCCAACTTTGCGCTGCTTACGCAAGGAAATCTCCAACTGGTGCTGAGTACGGCCTTCGGACCAGGAGGGGCAGCCATACCGATGTCCGACGGTCGCAAGGCCGAGCCAGGCGGCTGGAACCGCATCATAATCAACGTCGCGGATCTCCCCGCAGAAGTCGCAAAGCTCAAGAAGGATCAATTGCACTTCCGCAACGATATCGTTTCGGGACCTGGTGGATCAGAGATCTTGCTGGACGATCCGTCGGGAAACCCGATAGAACTCTTTCAGGCCGCTCGTTGAACCTGGCATGCCACTCAGTTGACGCATAACGCCCTACCCTCTGACGTGCCTCGGTCACGTAGCCGGATAAGTCGCGTTAGGTGAAGTTGACCGTACGTGGCAACCACCTGTAGCTGTCATCTGAAAACGTAGACTTTTGGACTTTGGCCGGGCTGGCGTTGACCATGATGCTGCGATGCCGCAGGTAGCCGTCTTGGACCGTGGGACTCCATTCCGATCCTTCAATTCTCCGAGGGCCTGTCCACGTGATCGATAATGAGGACGTCCACCGGCCCCTTTGTCGCTTTGAAGCGGAGTCCGAGCTGTTGCTGAAGACCCGAGAATAAAGATGGGCCGCCGGAGATCTCCACAGGCTGGCCATCCGGCGCGGAAGGGCCAGCATTGGGTGTCCATTCCAGCTCAAAGTCGTAGTTGCCTTCCGGACCGGTGTTGTTCACAACTGGGCGTCCCAACAGTCTTGAGAGCTTAGAAGTGAGATCCGACATCGATGCGGCCTCGCCGAGCATCGTCCCCCGGCCTGCATTTATTCCCCTGTGCGGGCTCTGAGTAGCCGACAGGTGGCTCGATTTGATGCCGCCCTTTGCCATCGCGAGAGAGTAAATGGAACCGGTTCTCGTCTCCCGATGAAGTTGGAGTTGGAATCGATCCTTCAGCAAAGCTTGCACCTTAAAACGAACATTGGTCCAGCCTGGCGGGGGACCCACCGTGACCTGCGGACGTGTACCGGGAGTCGCGTCAACATCGTACTTGGCACCGTCTGCCCATTTGGGCCCTCCCTCAATCTGAAACTTCCGAACGTCGTATGCGGTTTCGATCAAGTCTTTGAGCGTGGCATTGGCTACGTGGGGCGTCCCGCCGCGAGTCACGTTGACCACGGTGCCATTCGTCGTGTTCGGATTGGACGGTTTCACAGAGACAGCATCGAACTCCGGGCCGGCTGGTTGCTGAGCGCGAGCCGCCGGGATACGAAAGGCGCCCACGACGACGGGCACAACTTAATACTGTGAATCCCGCGGCAGCCAGCAGCAGTCTGGTGCCGGCATTCGGCCTGTGCGTATTGCGTTTTATCATGATGGTTTCCACTCTCCGCTTGAGATTAGAACCGGTAACGCCGGAGACGCACACCGGTGATTTCAGGTGGTACCTGCAAAACCGCGACAATGCCTTCGGCATAGTCTTGTGGATCGGCTGCCGCGCGCAGAACCACTTCATCGCACGCCCGCTCACGTTCTTCCACCAGTCGAACCCGAATCCACCATACCAAAGGATGGAAACTGACTATTCCGGCTCCGGCACTAATCACGGAGCACTTGAAAAGAGCGACTCTTCGCGGAGGCGGCGTGCACGCGTTCGATGAGTTGCACCCTCATTCGAGTGCTCCGGTTGGCTCCACTCTGATCCCCATCTGCTTTTTTGACGGCTCGCGACCTTTAGTGTGTACGTGTGCTTGTTTCAGCAAAAACACGACAGCGGGTCCACGCGCGACTGCAAAGGTCCCCAGAATGGATTTCATCAAAGAGTTGGCGGCGCGTGCCCCAGCGAGCTCTCAGCAGCCCTTACGCAGGCAACTCGGGCCGGTCAGCCGAGGCTGCCGGACCCGTGGTGGCCGCTACATATTCGACCCAGTCACCCGAAAGCCCGTAGTTATAGTCGACGGATCTGGGATCGCCGCTCTCGCGGTGTTTGTTGGCCTTACATGCTACGGGCCAGACTTAGTAGTCCGCCGTATCGATGGCGGAAGAAGGCCTCCGCACGACCAAGAGCGTCGGATAGATCCGGAATGTGACGATCATTGGTCCGTCACGTAAACTAGCGGAGCAAGTTTTCTGCGGCTGCGCTGAGAGCTGCGATGTCGGTTGGTTCCTAGGCTTTGATCAATCCGGTGCTCGACAAACGGGGACAATGTCAAAGGAGTTTGAATCATCGACGGTGTTCGGTGTCTTCGTGGTTCTGTAGAGTTCTCACGTTGCCCGCATCCGTCAGACTGGTTTCGACATGGAACGTAAGCGGCGTGTTGATGATTGAGACGGGACACATTTGCCCGTCTGGGACCAATACGGGTAAGTAGAGATTCGTGAGTGGCATCGGCTGGCTTCATCACGACCACCACGTGCCGAGTTGTGTCGACGTGGTTCTCTATGCCGACAGCGAATCCGAAGATGGAGCCCGGGAGTGCATCGTGCAAGGACCGATCCGCTGGACGAAGCCCTGCCCCTCGCCAGGCAGATCGCGGACGCATGAGCGCGGCGTCCGAGCGTCATCACTTGAGCAGATCGCGAAACTTTCGCAGCCGCTGGAAATCGCCGGAATTCCGTGCCTCGTTCGCGGAGCCCGGCGCCGGCTCGGCGAACGGAGGGAAGCTATTCGGATAGTTGTCGCTATTCAATGTGCTGTAGAGCGTGGTAATGTACGCACCCGAGTCCACCCAATCACTGGTAACATAAGCCACACCGCAATAGGCGTCGCTGACGATGTTGTCCTGAATGGTATTTCCAGAGGAACTGGTGCCGGAAAGGTCGTTGATCCCGCAGCCTTCCTCGTTGGTGGTGGCGTAAGGGCCGATGGGTCCGACGTTGAAAATCTTGTTACCAGCCAGTAGACTGTTGGTGCCGCCTTGCACATGGATACCGTCCAGCACATCCACGTTCTTGATCACGTTGTTGGTGATGCGCGCGTTATTGGCGCCATTGACAAAGATGCCGCTCTGCACGTTGGTGATGTTGTTGCCGTCCACCACCGTGCCGTCCCCGACGGCCCTCAGCACCACGCCCTCGCTGCGCAAGGTCTCACAGTCCGTCAGGTCGATTGCACCGCAGTTGCCCTGGCTGATCATGTTGTTGGTGACCAGACCCACAGCCCCGTTGGCCAGGAACACTCCAAACTGGTTGGCCCCGGTGCCCGGTCCGATACCCGAAATGGCGTTGCCGGAAATATCCGCCGTGATCCCCATACCCACCACCAGGACTCCGTTCCGGCCGAATTTGCTGATACTGTTGCTCTGCACCGAGACTGCGAACGCAGCGGATGTCGTTGGGTCCTTTTCGACAAACACGCCGAAGCCGGTTCCTGGAAACAGCGTGGAACAAGTCGTTGGATCGCTCAATTGGGTACCGATAAGCTGCGTTGTTGGCGACCGTGCCCGAAGCGTTGTAGAAATGGATGTCGGCAAGGGTGATGGCGCAGCCGCTGCCGGTATTGTTGGAGGCATCAATGGCCAGATTCTCGATGGTGAAGCCCGCCGTATTCATCACTGTAATCACCGCCGCCGCTGACGGCAGAGCCGCGCTGACTACTGTAGCGGCCGGCTGAATCAGCACGCGGCTGACACCCGGCACGCTGATGCCGCGCAAGGTGAGCGGCTTGGTGACCAGGAGTTGCTCCGCGTAAAGAGCCGGACAGATCTCGATCACATCGCCCGAAGCGGCAGCGTTGATGTCATCTCCGATGGCGCCGTATTGGGCATTGGGACACGGGGTACTGGGCTGTCCCACAGTTAATATAGCGGCGTAACTCACAGAGCAGCCGATCCATAGCGATAACAGGGCGAACCCTGTTTTGGTCAGGCTTTTTCGTCGTATCTGTGTCATTGGTTCTTATTCTCCTTTTCCCACGCTCGAGTTGATTTTCTTGCTTCGTATGTTAAGCGGAAGCGGACGGAGAAAAAAGGACACTCTGGCAATATTTTTTTGACTCCGGCGGTTGAAGGGTGGTCACGCGTGCGGGAATCTATACTGTTGTAGTGGAGCAGGCTCCCTCGGAGATCACCCAGTTACTGCGGGCGTGGGGAACGGGCGATGACGCGGCCCTTGGACTGCTGGCCCCGCTGGTTTACGGCGAACTTCACCGCCTCGCGCAGAATTATATGCGCCGCGAGAAAGAGGGAATCAGCCTGCAGACCACCGCTTTGGTGAACGAGGCCTACCTTCGGCTGGTGGACCTGCCGCACGTTTCATGGCAGGACCGTGCGCACTTCTTCGCTGTCTCAGCCAACCAGATGCGGCGCATCCTCCTGGACGCGGCGCGCGCACGTGCTGCCGGAAAGCGCGGCGGCCAGGCCGTCAGGGTGGAGCTGAATGAATCGATCGACGCCGCTATCCTGCGGCCCGAACTGTTGATCCGCCTGGATGATGCGATGGAGGCCTTGGCGAAGTTCGACCCGCGCAAGGCCAAGGTGGTGGAGTTGCGCTTCTTCAGCGGATTGACGGTCGAAGAGATCGCACAGAGCACACTTCTCGGTTTCCCGTGACGGGGTGTTGGCGTGGCAGGCAGGGAAGGCTGCGTTGGCGCAACTGACCTGGTTTGACCGCCGGGGACGGGTGCTCGGTACCGCGGGGCCGGCGGCCGACATCAGCGACCTTCGGCTGTCCAGAGACGCAAAACATATTCTGTTTGGGAGCGGAGGCAGCTTCTTCACCGGCCTTGTCGAGTCGCATCAAAGCGGATACCTGGATCTCGCAGGCGTAGGAGAGGCGCTATGGCTTCCGGGCAGCTCGCATATCCTATACAGGTCCGGGAACGACATTGAGCGGCTTCTGGATCGGGAGGCCGAAGGAGGTGCGGGAAAAGAGGTGGTGCGGATACCCGGCAGTTTGAAACTGATGGATGTCTCGCCGGACGGAAAAATACTGCTGTATCGTGTCGGATGGTCGGTCTACTCCATTCGCCTTGGCGGCCATTGGGATCCCCGGCCTGCGATCGAGGCTCAGGAGATGGTCTACAGCGCCCGGTTTTCACCTGATGGTAGATGGTTTGTCTATTCGGTTCGCGACGCGAATCGATATGAGATCTACGCCCAGCCTTTCGCTTCCGGCGGCCTGCGCACGCAGATTTCCTCGGGTGGCGGCGAGGAGCCCAACTGGCGGGGGGATGGCAAGGAAATCCTTTACCGCAAAGGAAAGAAAATCTACTCAGTGAGCGTGAATGCGAAGGGTGGGGAGATCCATGCTGGCGCGCCTGAGGTGCTGTTCGAAGTGGCCGTTCCGGACACGCTGAATAGCAGCTCCGATCCGCTGGCGGTAACGAGCGACGGTTCCGCTATTTTGTTTGCCCAGGGAGTCAAGCAACCCGACCCTCCGGTGAGTTATGGTGTCTCCGACGCGATAACACTGGGGACCGGTACCCTTGCGGTACCAGCGTCTCAGCGTCGCGATCGACACCCGAAGAATTCAGGCGACTTCGGCTACGGTAAGATACGCGGTTGGTTGGGGACTGCTGATCGAATATGCGCAAAACGACTCCCGATGGCACACTGGTGCCGAATTTTTGGTTAACAATTCTACAGAAATCAGCTAGGTAGTAATCAGGTGGCTCATGCGATCAGCGATCGCCGTTCCAAAGGGGCTAACAAGGGTAGGCTCATCTAATCGAAGTGATTAGCGCTCCTCTGGATGTTAAGCAGGCGGCTCATCTGGCCTACCGGGCCAGCGCTCCAGATTGCAGTACGGCTTGAGAATATCAGAGATTACAACCGAAATACAAGACCTTCAGCGAAGTATTTCATATCTTTGTTCGCACACGCGCGTGCCAGAGGACTGAAAAGATTTATGTGGATACTTATGTGGATGAGCTCAGAAACTCGACGGAAGGGGAACTGTAACTAATTGAAAAGATTGGTTGCGGGGGAAGGATTTGAACCTTCGACCTTTGGGTTATGAGCGTAGAGAGATTCGGCTATCTCGAACAAAATAAGAGTGCGAGTGGCATCGCAAGGAAGTTCTGGGAAGGGGTGGTAACGGGTAATGGGGGTCTATTGGGGGTCTGTTTTTGTAGGAATCATGATGATGTTGTGCGTAGGCAGGCCTTGTCAAAATAGTTCCAATATGGAAAGATATTGACAGGTCCAAAAAACAGATGCCGCGCTCACGCTTTGATGAACTCGTTGCCTTGGCCGAAGACAATGACGGACTCGTCACTGCCGACAGGGCCCGCGAAGAGGGCTTTACTGATTCTGTCCTCGCCCGACTGGCCCAACGCGGACGGATCGTAAGAATCGCCAGAGGTGTGTATCGTATACCCTATCTCTCGCCGGGGCGATTCTCCCAATATCGGGAAGCCGTGCTTTGGGCGAACGCGAATCGCGGCCCCGATTCCATCGCCATCTCACAAGAGACGGCCCTGGTGGTTTACGGAATTTCCGATGCAAATCCGGCATCGATCCACCTAACTATTCCAAGATCGGCCCGCTTGCGACGGAGAATGCCCAAGGGCATTACCGTACACTACGACGATCTCTTCCCAAACGACATCTCGATGCAGGAAGGACTCCCCGTTACGACAATCGAAAGAACCATCACGGACCTGCTTCAATCCGGCGGCCGCACCGATCTCCTGAAGCAGGCGATATCCGACGCCCGTCGCGAAGGGTACATCAGTGATGCCGGTGCAACCAAGCTTCGCCGGCGGATCGAGAGCCATCTCAAATCGTTACGCTCTTCGCCGAAGACTCTGGAGCCCAAGACAGCATGACGAAGCAGAAGCCGCGCGAGCGGTTGAAAAGGACGTTGGTACGCGTGGCGCGAGAGCAGGGACTCGACCAAGAGAGATTGCGGCGATGGGTTTCGTTCCTGGCATTGTGTGGTGCACTCGACCGGGCAATAGAGGCTGGCATCCTGTCTGGCTACTACCTCAAGGGCGGTGTCGCTATGGAACTACGTTTCGCCGAACACGCCCGTGCGACTAAAGATCTGGATTTGGGAATGGAAGGCGCCCGGGCCGACCGGCTCCGATCTCTAAGGAATGCATTGGGAGCAGGATTCGATGACTTCTCATTCCGGATCAAAGCTCAAACCCGCGACATGGAACAGGCAGACACGATTCGCGTCCAGGTGGCGATTCAACATCGAACGCGATCATGGCAGACGATTGAGGTTGACCTCGGCTCCTCCAAAGCCGATCAAATCGATTTGATCGAGCCCCAAGTTCGCGGCCTTGTAGAACTCGGGCTTCCCGTGGTTTCGCCAATCCGATGCCTCGGTCTCGCCGAACAGGTTGCACAGAAACTCCACGCCTGCACGGGCCCGGTTGCAG
The DNA here is from genome assembly GCA_963747535.1 of Terriglobia bacterium. GTDB lineage: Bacteria > Acidobacteriota > Terriglobia > Bryobacterales > Bryobacteraceae > CAVVFX01. Next base: position 49,947 of record CAVVFX010000013.1, on the reverse strand, counting down.
CAGGCCGGGCGCGAGACGTTCTTGACATTCTCCTAATCGACGCACTCGGTCAATTGGACTACGCGGCCGCTGCCGACGCCGCTCGCCGCGTATTTTCAGAACGGGCCACACATCCGTTCCCGCCGCTGTTTGCAATGCCTCCCGAGTGGCGGCCGGAATTGGAGGCGATGGCGCACGAGTTGGGGTTCGCTCTTACCGCGTCGGCCGAAATTGAGCGACGATTTCTTGACGCCATTCGGACCCTCTCTGACATCCAAACGCCGGAGCCGCTGCTTTACCGCTAAACACGATGATCAATGCCGAAGAGCCGTCACGGACTTGTTGTCGGCTATCCCTTCGTCGCATAATCACACTTTACTTCGGCGGTACGACCCGCCGCGGAGAGCGCATTGCAATATATTGAGATCAAATACAGCCAGGAGCTGAAGCCGCTTGAAGCTGTACTGTCGCGAGTGAAGCAGCCGGGTGACTTTTTCGTCTGCGGCGCGATGGAGATACCGATGCCGAGGGTGGAGGTCGACGGTGCCGGAACGCTGTCTTTTCCTGTGCCCGACGCGCAGATCGATGCGCTGGTTCGACTGGCGCAACGGGCGCCTTACGGCAGGGGCGAGGAAACGATCATCGATACGTCCATACGCAACGTATGGCAGATCGCTCCTGGAAAGGTCAAAGTCGGCGGAAAATCCTGGGCGGCAAATTTCGAGAACATCCTCTCGAAGGTGAAGGCAGGTTTGGGGTGTGGCGACGCCATCGTCTCCGCCGAGCTTTACAAGCTGCTTGTGTACGACCGTGACGGTTTCTTTCTTTCGCACCGCGACACCGAAAAGACCGATGGGATGTTCGGCACCCTCGTCGTGACTCTCCCTTCGACGTATCGCGGTGGCGCACTGCGGATCCGTCATGCGGGCCGCGAGGTGACCGTCGATACCAAAGCTTCCGATCCCTCAGAACTTTCCTACGTCGCGTTCTATGCCGACTGCGAACACGAGGCTCTGCCTGTCCAGGAAGGCAATCGCGTTTGCCTGGTTTACAACCTCATCCAAAAGCACTCGAAGGGCAGGCGTGGCGCTCTACAGGCGCCGCAGTATGAAATCCAGATTACGGAAGCCGCTGCCATCCTGGATCGATTTCTGACGGTACCGGAGGCGCCGGCAAAAATCGCATGGCTCCTCGATCATCAGTACAGTCCGGCAGGGCTTTCGTTTTCGGTGTTGAAGGGCGCCGACGCGGCAAAATCGCGAGTCCTTGTCCAAGCCGCGGCCCTCTCGCAGTGCGACGCCTATCTGTCAATCGTCCACATCGGAGAGTCCGGTGCCGCCGAACCGGACGACGATCATTTTTATAGTTCGCGCCGGAATCGTTACCGGCACTACGACGATGAGGATGACGAGGATAACGGTGAGGACGAGAGTTTCACCGTCGCCAGTGTTGACGACGCTTGGCAGTACGTAGATGAATGGCGGGACACGGATGATCGTGTTGTGGAGTTTGGGCGTATTCCGCTTGCCGGCGGCGAGTTGCTCCCTGAGGGCGCGCTCGACGGGGAACCCGCTGACGAGAAGCGACTGACGGAGGCTTCGGGCAATGAAGGCGCCACTTATGAGCGGTCCTATCATCGCGCGGCGCTCGTCCTCTGGAACCGGAACCGTACTGTAGACGTGCTGCTTCAGGCTGGCGTTGTTGCCGTCCTGCCTCACTTGAAGCGTTTGGTAGCCGGTGGCAAGCGCGGACGAACAGAGGCAATGGTAGTCGCGGAACGAATGTTAGAGGCCTGGCCAGGTGATGCAGAAGCGTGGAACAGCTACTCGGTTGATAGAGCGAGGCCAAGGCCGGCCGACCGGATTGAGATGATTGCTGCGCTCCGAAAGCTCAACGCGCCGCTCCTGCTCGAGCGGTTTCTCAGAGGGGCTGTCATTTCGAGCTATGACGGCTCGGAAAACGCGGCTTTACTCGTCTCAGTAAAGATGCTCGGAGACACTCAAGCTGCCGCGGTTCTTTCGAGGCTGGTGTCGGCGCAAATGCCGAAGCACCCGAATGAGTGTACGGAGCTTCTGCTGGCGCTTAGCGAAAATCCTTCGCTTTGTTTTCCGAACGTCGCGGAGGCCGCGGTTGCCGGCCTCGATCTCATTGGGACAAACGAGTCAGAACCGGAAGCCTTCGTTTGGGAAGGAGAAGAGCGGCAGCGCACGCTCGGCCCCCAGTTCCTCGAAAACCTCCTCCTGGGGCTCGATCCTTTCGAGAGCAGCGCCCTGTGCGATACGGCCTCTGAGAAGATCGCCTCGCGCCCCGAGATCTTCAGCCCCGTAACGCTGGTCGTTCCCGCGATTGAGCGGATTTGTGAAGGGCGCCGACAAATGAAAGCGGCGGTTCATAACAGCCTTCGGCATCTGTGGGGCAGCGCGACGGAGTTTCTGCTCCGGTGCAGCGAGTTTCCTCCGCAGCCGCCATCGGACTGGCATCTGAGCGTAGAACTCAAATGTTCCTGCCCGGATTGCCGGGAATTACAATCCTTCGCACATGATCCCGTGGAGCGCGTTCACCGCTTCCGTCTCAAGAAAGAGCGTCGTCAGCACCTCCACAATATGATAGACAGACACCGGCTCGATATGACACACGTGACCGAGCGCGTGGGTTCGCCTCAAACGCTGGTATGCACGAAGGACCGCCGGACCTTCGACCGGCGCATGAAGCAATACCACGATGAGATTGCCGCGATGCGTACGCTGATGAAGATCGCGCCCAAACTCGGCGTCCCCGACGCTCTATGCAAGAGAATAGAGGTCGCCGTCAAGCGCGCCGGCCAAAAATGAGGAACCATGCCGCGGCTGAGATTCTCCACTTCCACATTGGCTGGCGAAGAGTTCGTCCCCTGGCTTGCCTCCGCCGGCGAACTGTCCTACTCCCCGCATTCGCCGCCGGAGCGGGACTACTACTTTCAGTATTCCTGGGTCATTCCGGGAATATTTAGCTCCGGTACGCGCCCACGGCGACATTTCTGGTTCGGCGGTCCATTGAAGGATAGTCTGGAAGTCAAACTTCTTTTCGCGTTCTGGAATAGGGCCAGACAAGGCGAACTGGATGCCCTGTATGTGGCGAACGGAATGGCCGGGCCGGAGGACGTAACGGCACCGCTGGCGGTCTACCGCCATACTGAGGTCCACCCTTTTGCGAGAGAACGTCTCATCTTGATTCAGCACGGTAGCTATCTGATCGCAGATGTGAAATCGCAGCCCTACATTGATCGAGGCGAGGCTGTTCTCTATAGAGGCGTTCAGAAGTCGGGAAGTTTTCTGTTCCGCAGGCTGACAACCGCGGACATCCGGTTGCGGCTGATGACCGTTCACGCCCAAAGCCTGCGAGACTCCGTCACCTCGTTCAATGCCGTGCACTGTAATGTATCGAGGTCAGAAACGGGTTGGTTTAATGACCGTAGCTTTATGCTGGGCGACCTGTGCCTGGAGTCGGGTCTCGAACCGGACCCCGAGATCACGTCATTGCTTTATTCCGGGTACGCGCTTCAGGACTGGTGCTCCGCGAGGAAGTTTGGACCCAACTACGTGAAGTTCCGAACGCCGCTGACCAACATTCGGATCACGACGTTCGTGTGTAACGAGACTGAGGTCAAGGTTATAGATCCCAACAAACTTGAGGTGATCGAGGCGGTTGGCTGCAAGGTCCGCGAAGTTTGCATCTGAGGCGATATTTGTGGCTGACGGCGAGAAGTTGACGGCGTTGTGTCCGAAAAACTGAACCTCGTTTCGCCAAAGGCGTTGTAATCGTCAAATTACGGCTCTGGTCGTGCAAGACGCCGCAGTTTCGGTTTCTTTGGCTTCTCAGTAACAGTCGAAAGCACATCGGGGCCGTGCCTCAGGGGGCACTTCAAACCGGCCATAGAGGGTCACTTCAAAACCGGCCGACGGACATCACCCCGGACGAAATTGTTTTACCTTGCCGCCTGGTGTTCTGGCAAGTCCAGTTTTATCCAGCCTGGCGCTTCCTCAACGTTGGATGCTTAAATCCGACTGCTGGTCCTCTGCAGGACCTCGATCCAGGGGCAAAGGATCTGGTGCTCCGCGCCGAAGCTCAGATTCTGTCGCCGCTGCAGAAAATCGATGAGGGTGGCAGCGCGACATTATTACGGCCATAGAAGGCGCTGAAATCTCCGCGCTGCCCTTGTACACCGCCATGATGTATCTGCACGATCCTGCTGTTCCCGTCGCTGTATCAGCTTTGCGCGGCAACCAGATGCTTGAGTTCCAGGTGTCGGCGGTTCCAACTAATGATCAGGAGGATGCGACTACTTCGTTTGACCCGATCGAGAGTCTTATTCCCGAGTTGGGATCCTCGGAAAAACCGTAACTGTCTCGCTCGGTATTCGGACTGGTCTGAGTTCAAACACTAGTGTCTACGTTGTCGCGACAACGGCTGGGAATCAAACCTCCAGTGCGACGTTAGCGCCCGGGGATGTGATTATTTCATTGAACGGTCAGCAGATCCTGAGTATGCCGGAGTTGCGAGACGCTGTTCATGGACTGACCGGCAGCAAGTCGGCCGTCTTCGAGATCGAGCGACACGAGCAATTTCTCTACATTGAGCGGGAATTGGAGAAGCAGCGACGAGAACCGAGTATCACCGATAGCGGAAGCACTCCGCGTCAGGAGCAATGAGACGGAGGAGTTGGGACGGGACGCTCCTTCCTGTAAACGGAAGCGCCGCCATGAGTCGGTCCGTACTATGGCGCGCTAGGCAACGCTCCTGACGAATCGCTTCGTGCAACCACGTTGATCGAAACCTTGGCTTGCGATGGCAGTTTGGTCTCGCAGAACGCGTCGAAGTCATCGGCATCAGGAGAGCCACCTTAGCAAGCTGACGGTGTATTCCTTGATCGGTTTGTCGTTTGCGTCAAGGAAGCGGGCGCAGAAGTCGGTGGCGCCGCCTCCGTTGACGATCGCGGCGCGCACCACGTTCGGCCCTTTCTTGAGACTGAGGCGCTTCGAGACACCGTCATCGATCAGTGTCTGGCGATCGCCGAAGATCCCGATCACTTCCTTGCCGTTCACCCACCAGACCGACGCCGCGTTCGAGTCGATCGCCAGGCGCACGCCGTTCATCTCGCGCGGGAAGTTGGCGATGGTGACGGCCCAGAAGAGCACATCCGAGGTCGGCTTGCCGTGTGCGCGCGCGAAGTGAAAAGATTGACATTGTAGTTCCTGGTGTCGACCGCGTGCCAGGTGAATTCATTAGAGAAACGACACCGTGCCAAACCTAGCCCGGCGGAGATGGCGCGTGCTAGCGTTGATTCTCAGGAAGTCAATTTGCTGATAAAGTTCGACAGACAGATCTTTGAAGGTTGGAGGTACGAATTGCAAAATAATCGTTTTTCCAGACGTCATTTCTTTTACGGCACGATACTGGCGGGCGCAGTGCCAACGGGTGGCTTCGGTAGTACACCATCTCTTTCCACGATGGGTTACAAGTCGCCGAACGAAAAACTGAATATCGGAGGTGTGGGTGTCGGCGTGCGCGGACCCGCCATCCTGATCGGTGCGGCAGCCACCGAGAACATCGTCGCGCTCTGCGACGTCGATGAGGAGCGCTCCGCACGCGGTTTCGCCCAATATCCCGACGCGAAAAAGTACAAAGACTATCGCAAGATGTTCGAGACCGAGGGCAAGAACCTCGACGCCGTGATGATCGCCACGCCCGACCATCTGCACGCGCCGGTCGCCTTGCTCGCCCTGCAACACGGCAAACATGTTTACTGCGAGAAGCCGCTGACGCGCACCGCCTGGGAATCGCAACTGCTGGCCGACGCCGCGGCGAAGTACAAAGTCGCGACCCAGATGGGCAACCAGGGCTGGAATCACGAGGGCACCAAGACAGCCTGCGAAATCTTCTGGTCCGGCGAAATCGGTGAGGTCAAAGAGGTGCACGCGTGGACCGGCGGGATCTATGGCGGACAGCCCAACCTCCCGCCCACCGGCCCGGAAGCGACGCCCGTCCCCGCGACGCTCGACTGGGACGCGTGGCTGGGCTGCGCAGCCCCGAGGACGTTCAACCCGCTGATGACAAACCAATGGCGCGCCTTCATCGATTTCTCTACCGGCGGATCGCTGGGCGATTGGCTGGTCCACAATCTCGGACCCGCTCACCTGGCGTTGCAACTCGACAAAGTCAGTCCGATTAGCGTCGAGTGCGTGTTCGTGGAAGGCAAGAACGAGTGGCTGTGGCCACTCCGCGCGCACGTCGTCTTCGAGTTCCCCGCGAGGGGCAGCATGCCGCCCGTGACCGTGCACACGTATCTGAATATGCGCGGCGATTTCCAGGATCCTCCCGGCATGAAGGAAGGCGACCGCCTGTTCCCGCAGATGAACAATCTGACCGAGAAAGGGCGTCCCTTCGTGCAAGGCGGCGACGGCATGATGCTGGTGAGCACTCAGTTGACGGTCGATGGCAAGCCTCTGCAGCAAGGCTTCGGCGGAGGCGGCGCTCCCGGAGGCCCGCGCCGTGGACCAGGTGGCCCCGGTGGACCTGGCGGTCGCGGCTTACCTCCCGGCGCTTCGCAAGATCCCAAAATGCGCGCTCCCGGCAACGGAGCCGTCTTCGTTGGCTCCAAGGGCTACATGGCGACCACCTCGCGCGGCGAAGGCGTCTGGTTACTACCCGAATCGCGATGGAAGGAATACAAACTGCCACCCCAGGTGCTGCAGCGCGGCATCAATCACCAACAGGATTGGATTCGCGCCTGCAAGGGCGGCGCGGCAGGCGTCTCGGAGTTTCCCGTAGCGGCGAAGTACATCGAGTGGCTGTCGCTTGGTGCGATCGCCCTCCGCGTCCCCGGCAAGCTCATGTGGGACCCGGGCAAACGCCGCTTCAGCAATAGCGAAGAAGCGAACCGTCTCCTGCGGCCTTTCATGCGGAAGGGGTGGGACTTGAAGGTATGACGATGTGTAAACAGCTGGCACTGGCTTTCTGGCTGGCTTCGCCCGTCTTTGCGCTGGATGGACAAGTAGGCATCCACGACCCCTCCACGGTCGTGATGTGCGATGGCAAGTTTTACACCTACGGCACAGGAGGGTCTTCCCTGGTCTCCGATGACGGTTGGTCCTGGAAGCGTGGCACGGTGCTTCCCCGGCGCGGGTTGGCGCCCGACGTCATTCACCTCGGAGACCGCTACTACTTGTACATCGCCGCGAACATCGGCGCGCAGCCCAAGGCCGCGGTCAACATGCTCTGGAACAAGACGCTCGATCCCGGTTCGCCCGACTACAAATGGGAAGAAGGCGGCGTGGTCGCGTCCTCGGACGGCATCGAGGACTGCAACGCCATCGATCCCGGCGTCTTTCGCGATCCCAACGACGGCCGGTTGTGGCTGGTCTATGGCTCGTATTTCGGCTACATCCGGCTGGTCGAACTCGATCCGAAAACGGGCAAGCGTCTCAACCCCAACGATAAGCCTCGCGACCTCGCGATCAACTGCGAGGCCTCCGACATGATCTATCACGATGGCTGGTATTACCTGCTGGCCACTCACGGAAGTTGCTGCCGCGGCGCCGACTCCGGCTACAACATCCGGGTAGGCCGCTCCAGGAAAGTGACAGGACCGTTCCTCGACAACGCGGGCGTTGACTTGATTCAAGGTGGCGGAAAACTCTTTCTCGGTTCCGGCGGCCGGGTGGTTGGCCCCGGCCATTTCGGACTGCTCGATCTTGGGGAGGGAGTGCAGAAATTCTCCACTCACTATGAAGCGGATCTGGATCGCGGAGGCGCCAGCGTGCTGGATATCCGTCCGCTGCTCTGGAAAGACGGCTGGCCGGTTGCGGGCGAGAACCCGAAAGAAGGCGTGGTCGAAATCGAATCCGTATTGACCGGCACCTCATTGGAATTGGCGGTCGAGGGCATGCCCGTCGGTGGACGCCGCACCCGCCGGGGACCTGGACCAGGAGGTCCGGGAGCTGCTCCTGGCCCGGGTGGACCGCCTGGCGCAGGTGGCGGAGGAATGTTCGCAGGCCAGGGCGGTGTCATTCCGCCGCAAAATGTCGCGGAGGTTTCCGGGAACTGGCCTGCGGGTAACCTGGACGCGCGTTTAGCCAACTACCTGTGCCAGGCCCAACAAAAGTGGTCGATTACTGCGGTGCCGAGCGCGGGAGGTTACCCCGGCGCGTCTTATTTCAAGATCACAATTGCCGGCACCGACCGCACACTGGCTGCGACGGAGGATGCTGAGTTGGTTGTCCTGCCGGCATTCACCAGCGCGGCCGAACAACTTTGGCGCTTCGACCAACTGGCTGACGGCACCTGGCGGATCTGTCCAAAATCGATCCCTAACACGAAAGACGCCTTTGCGCTTTCGGCCGTCGGCAGCAGTTCGGTGACGCTCGCAAAATTCGATCCCAAGAGCGAAAAACAGAAATGGATGCTGAAGACACCGTGACTCGCATGAATTCGCTTCGCTGTAGACTCGCGCTCACTCTCTTGGGAGTTTCTTCGCTTCTGGCCGTCGCGGCCGCACCACCCACGACGTTGACCCGTCCCGCAACCCCGCAAAAAATCCCTGGAGCGGACGGCTTCATCCAACGCTGGCTAATTCTGGAGCCCATCGGCGTCTCCGGCCTCACCGAGAGCGCGGTCCAAGCGTCCGTGAAGAAGGAGTATTTTCCCAACCAATTCACCATGCTTCCGCACGATGGCGACCAGCTGACCGTCGGGAGCGCCCAACTGATCTGGCATGCCGTGGATACCAAGAACTACAACGTCAACCTCTTTCACTTCGCTCGCGCCTTGGGCAAACCGACTTCCGACGTGCTGTTCTGGATTGTCACGATCGTCAATTGCCCGCAGGAAATGCGCGGCGTGCGCCTGGCGGTCGGATCTAATGCAGCTTCCGTCTGGTGGGTGAATGGCAAGGAGGTGGTCGGTATCTATGGCGACCGGCAGACCGTCATCGACGATGGAGTCTCCAAACGCCTGACTCTCAACAAAGGTCCGAACATCGTGCGCACGGCTGTAATCAACGGCGGCGGAGCCACCGACTTCTGCGCCCGGTTTCTGGACGCCGCGGACAAACCACTAAGATCGTTCACGGTGAGCCTGCCCTCAGCCGGGAAGTAAGGCAACATAGGAGAGTCATGAGCCGGATTCACGCCCAACACCTCTTTCTCCTTCTCGCGGTCAGCACCTTGGGGCTCGCACAGCGGACGCCGATCGAACAGCAACTGACATTCACGCCCTATCACGCCAGCGGCATTTACGACATTGGAGAGACAGTCGGTTGGACAGTGACGCCCGGTCCGGTAACGCCCACTTACGCGTACAAGTGGTCCATCCGTCGGAACAACGCCATAGTCCTCAAGGAAGGAAAGCTGGACCTTTCGTCGGGCAAAGACAAGATCGAAATTGCGGTCGACCTACCGGAGATGCTCTACGTCGCGGTGGAACCGTACGCAAAGCTCGGCGATGCAGCGCCTGCATCAGGCGAGGCGGCGGCCTACGTTGGCGGCAACACCGGCCGCAACAATGGACTCTATGCTGTCGGCGCAGCCGTGGCGCCAACGAAGATCGGGCTCGCGACGCCGTGTCCCGACGATTTCGACGTGTTCTGGGATGCGAAGCTTGCCGCGCAGGCCAAGATCCCGATCAATCCGGTCCTCACCAAAGTTGAGACCGATGTGCCGGGCGTCGAACTGAACATGTTTGTCCTGGATGCTCTCGGCTCGCAAACCCACGGCTACATCTCCAAGCCTGCGACGGAGGGCAAGTTTCCCGCCCTAATCCAACTGCAGTACGCCGGAGTCTACGCGTTGAACGCCCATGCGGCCGCGCAGCATGCTGCGGATGGCTGGCTGTTCATCAACGTGGATTCGCACGACAAGCTTCCGTCCGACCCGGCCGGCAATACGCCGCGAGCCTATCAGTCCGTCGGCAATTCCGATCGCGAGAAGTCGTATTTCCTGAATATGTACCTGCGCGACTCGCGCGCTCTCGATTACCTGCTCACGCGTCCTGATTGGGATGGCAAGACGATCGTATTGACAGGAGGCAGTATGGGTGGACAGCAGAGTCTGGTGCTCGCCGGTTTGCGCCCCGACAAGATCACAGCGGCTCTCGTCTGCGTTCCAGCAGGAGCGGACACTAATGGCGACCTGCACGGACGCAAAGCCGGCTATCCTAACTGGCCGTCGAACAATCCGGAGGTGATGGCAGCCTCGCGCTATTTCGACACCATCAACTTCGCCTCACGCATCAAGGCGCCCGTGATGGCCGGGATGGGCTTCATCGATACCATCTCGCCGCCGGCAGGTGTCTGGACGGAACTGAACCAGATGCAGGGGCCCAAGGAAGTGTTGCCCATGATCGAGTCCGAGCACGACAACCTGACGCCGCAAAAAGGGCGGGCGTGCCTCGCGCGAACCAGAGAGATTCTGGACACGATTGTGAAGGGCGGCGAGTTCAAACCCAGCGGGCTAAAACCCTAAGCGTCCGGACGTCACGATTGGCCGGATCAGGAGATTCCAACGTGCGATTTCTATTTTCAGCGACTCTCTGCTGCATCACCGCAGTCAACGTGTATGGCCAGCGAGCCCCCACTCCCTATTACGAAGACACCAATAACGTCCCGGTGTCTCCTGAGATCCACGCGGATCGCACCGTCACGTTCCGGCTGTTCGCACCCAAGGCGAGCGAAGTGCTGCTGATGGGATCTCCCGGCATCCTGGAAGTGATCAAAAAGCCGCTGCCATTACAGAAGGACGACAAGGGTGTCTGGAGCCTGACGGTAGGTCCGCTGTCTCCCGGCTTCTACACCTACGGCTACGCGATCGACGGCGGATTGCGTATGCCCGATCCCTCGAATCCGAATCTCGAAGTTCGCCGCTGGGGGCCGACGAGTCTCTTCATCGTGCCGAGGGGAGAGAAAGCTGTCATCGAAGAACGCCACGTTCCACACGGTACAGTTCACGTGGAGTTTTACGATTCCGCCAATTTGAACGCCGAGCGAATGGTCTATGTCTACACCCCGCCGGGCTACCAGGCAGGGAAACAGAAGTATCCGATCCTGTATTTGCTTCACGGAAACGGACAGATCGAGGCGTCCTGGACCTGGACGGGACGGGCGAACGTGATCCTCGATAACCTTCTCGCCGAGGGCAAGATCAAGCCCATGATCGTGGCGATGCCGTATGGCCATCCCACGCGCGAGATCAAGACGGCCTCCGCTATTCCTGCCCCGGCGGGCGATCCGGCGGCGATGGAGAAAGAACTGCTGACCGCAGTGAAGCCGCTGGTTGAGGGCAAGTATCGCGTGTTAGCCGATCGTAATCATCGCGCGATTGGTGGATTATCGATGGGCGCCGGACAGTCGATGGCGATCGGACTCCACAACCTCGATCAGTTTGCGTACATCGCGGCCTTCAGCGGCGGCGGTAATCGTACCGAATGGGAGAAAGCGGATGCAACCATGCTGAACCAAAAACTCAAAGTCTTGTGGCTTGGCTGCGGCACGGATGATCCCGGCTACAACGGCGTGAAAGCGATGGATGATTTGCTGACGAAGAAGAACGTCAAGCATGTCTGGAATCATTCAGGCGGCGGGCATAGCTGGCCCAACTGGCAAGACTATCTGTCGAAATACGCGCCGCTGCTGTTTCAGGACAAGCGGTAGAGGACGACCCGTTGCCCTTGTCGGCGACCTCTGCGGCGCGCATGCCCGTAAGGCTCGCGAGGTGCGCATCTACTTGAGATCGATCTGCAAAACCTGGATCGAGTAAGCGGGCACGATGTGTTGCATGCGAGCGCCTTGGATGCTCATGGTGGACTTGACCGGCACGATCCGCTCGGGCTGGCTCATCGTATTAGTCGCCCAGATTGTGCTTGCCTTCAACGTGTCGACCCGCGCGGAGTGCGTCCCCGTGCCGAGCCCGTTGAGCGCGATCGCGAGCGGCTGTTCCTGCGAACTCGCATTGACCAGCTTCATACACAGCTTGCCCCGCGACGCCGTAACGGAGTAGAAGAACCGGTCGCCCGTTCCGGAGGCAGACGAATCCAGGATGTTGTCTCCCAGGCATGAGGAGAACATCACTTGCGCATAGTAAGCCGGAGATCCATAGCTGCTCATTGTGTCGTAGCCGATCAGGTCGGTGCTCCACTGCATGCCGCCGGGATTGACATTCACGAACAACGGCGCATACGCGGCCATGATCACGACATCGCTGTTGCGTTCGAGGCCAGTCATGAAAGCCGCATCGCCGAGCGCGCCGCCCATGTTGGGAGTCGGCGTGCCCTCGCGCGTGGCCCACTCCCCGACGAAGATCTTCGGCCCGGTGCGATCGGTGTCGTCGTAGTGGCGCGCTTCGTCGAACATGCCGCGCTCACGCTTGTAGTAATGGTCGTCGACGACGTCGGGAGTCACGCTCTTCACCGGCATCGTCGCGATCACCTGGAAGTCCGGATACCTGGCCTTGATCGCCTTGTGGAATTGCGCATAGCGCCCATCATAGGTTTTGGCGCGGTCGAAATTGTCTTCGTTCCCGATCTCGACGTAATGCAGCTTAAAGGGCGCCGGATGCCCGTTGCGCGACCGTACTGCCCCCCACTTGGTATCCGCTCCTCCCGTCACATACTCAATCTCTTCCAGCCCGTCCTGCACATAAGGCTCGAGATCCGGTCCAGGCTTCACCACCTGTCCGCCGAGCGAATATCCCGCATAGATCGCGAGAACCGGCTCCATGTGCAGGTCCTCGCACCATTCCAGGAACTCCAGCAAGCCCATTCCGTCGGTGGAATGGTAGCTCCAGGTGCCCGGATGCGTCGGACGATCCACTAGCGGGCCGATCATTTTCTTCCAATCGAACCGCGTCTCGATCCGGCTGCCTTCCAGATAGTTGCCGCCGGGGAACCGCAGGAACTTGGGACGCATCGCGGCCATCTTTTCCATGATGTCTATACGATTACCGTTGGGACGGTCGTGATAGGTCGGCGGGAACAGCGAGACGAGTTGCAGCCACAGCGTCGCGGGTTTGTCGACGGTGACCTCGAGATGATTCTCCGCGGACGCGGACGCGCTTCCGGACCGCATCTCGAACTTGTATTCCTTCCATCCGCCGGCCACTGCGACAGACGTTTGCGCAAGCACCTGTCCCGTCTGGTTGGCCACCAGCGCGACCCGCACAGACAGTGCGCCCTGGGCATCACTCTTGGCAAACATCGATCCGCTGTAGCGAGTGTTGGGACGCACCGCGAATCCCCAATAGCCTTCATTGAGGACGCCGGCCCCGCTGTTGGCATCGGCCTTGATCACTTCGAGTTTTGCACTCGTCTTGAGCGCCGCCGAGGGGCCATCGTTCTGATCGATGCTCACCTTCGCCGACGCGCTGCCTTTCTCGACGAGGAACCAGTTCAGGATGCCGGACCAGTCCGACCGGAACGTGCGATTGCGGACCATCTCCGCGTACAATCCGCCGTCGTACGAGTAGTTGATCTCCTCGGTCATCAGGCCGTAGAGCATCGGACTGACCGCGGTCTTGGGGTGCGTGATGTCGACGTTCAGCGTCGCAGGCATCTGCGCGTGCAGGAGAGACACAGCGAAAACAGATGTCAGGAAGAGGAGCTCAGGGCGGTGATTCATGATGACATCAACGAGTGTATGTCTTCGTGTAGGCGATTCTCGCCAATCACCGGAAAAGCCTTGGCGCAAAATCGTTCAGACACCGCCGCCATGTCAGCCACTCGTGCGCCGTACCAGGCGACTCGAAATAGACGTTCTTGATCCCGGCCGCGGTCAACTGATCGCTGAAAGTCCTGGTGCCCGGACCCTCCACCGAACCGATTCCCAGAAAAAGGACCTTCATCTTCTTGTTGAACACTTCCGCATTCGCAAAGACACCGTTATTCGAGGTCTTTGCATCGAATCCGCCCCGTCCGCCACTGCTGCCGCTGAAGCCGCCGAGGTAGGCAAACTTATCGAGGTTCTCCAAAACCGTCTGGAACGACTGCATCCCACCCATCGACAAACCGGCCATCGCGCGATTCTCGCGACCCGGCGCGACACGATATGTCTTCTCGATCATGGGGATCAGGTCGTTGAGCAGCATCTCCGTGAAGACGCTGCCCCAGTTCGCGGGGAATCCCGGTCGGGCGGCTCCCGCGGGGGCGCCTGTTGCGCTGCCTGCGGGCCGGGCCCCTATTGGTGGTGGAACATCCGCCATCGAGCGCCGGGCGATGATGCTGCGCGCTGCATAGAGACCGGCATCTTCTCCCGGCTTCACCGCGTTCAGGTTGTCCATCACGATGAGCATCGGCTTGGCCTTCTTCTCCGCGATGAGGTTGTCCATGATCAGATCCGCGCGACCCTGCGTGTGCCAGCCCTGCTCGTTTTCACCCCAGCCATGGAGCAGGTAGAGAACCGGGTAGCGTGACCGTGATCCGTCATAGCCCGGAGGCGTGTATACATAGCACCGTCGCCACTCGCCCGTGACCTTGGAGAAATACCAGCGCTGGCTGACCTCGCCATGTGGCACGTCTTTCGGAGAGTAGTAAGCCGCATCCGCCTCGGACTCGGGAATCTCGATCCCGCTGTTGTCCCACCCCGACCCGAAGAACGTCCGCGTCGCCGGATCCGCCATCAACGCGCCATCGACAACGATCGTGTAGTAGTGAAACCCGACAACCTGCGGTGGCGTAGTCACCATCCACAGGCCGTCCGAGCCGCGCTGCATGTCGTGCGGCCCGCCCATACGGACCTGCACCTTCTGGGCATCGGGAGCCGCCACGCGGAGGGTTACGCTCCGGTCGGTATGAACGCACGGATACGGAGCGCCTGGAATATTCAGAGCTGAGGGCTTGCAATCATCCACCTGCCCCCAGCAAAGACTACAACTCACAAATGCAAGAGTTAGGACGCGCATCGATCTCCACCTCCTGGATTCATTACCATATCAGAACCTGTACTTCGCGATAATATTCGCACGGAGACAATCAGTATGCAAACCAATCATTTGGTCCCGTTGCTCAGCCTCGGACTGGCATTCTCATCGGCAGCGCAAGTGCAAACCGAAGTCCCGGCGCCCATCCCCAACGCGAAGCCAGTGACCGTGGAGCACACCGAAATACACGGCGCGGCGCTTGAAGGCAATCTCGAGGGCAACAGTGTGGATCGCGACGTGATTGTCTTTTTGCCGCCGAGTTATCAGACTGCAAAGGACCGGCACTATCCGGTCGTCTATGCCATGCATGGATATTCCATCGGAGCTGAACAATGGTCGAAGGAGATACACGTCCCGCAAACCATCGAGGGAGCATTCGTTCAGGGCGCTCGCGAAATGATGTCGTGCTTCCTGATTCCAAGACCCTGCACAATGGGTCGATGTATTCGAGTTCTGTAACGACCGGCGACTTCGAGAGATTCATCGCGCACGACATCGTTGCCTACATCGACGCACAGTACCGCACGATTTCCAACCGCACCAGCCGCGGACTGGCGGCCATCCCATGGGCGGCTACGGCGCGACGCGGACCGGCATGAAGCATCCGGACGTGTTTGGCAGCATCTACATCATGAGTCCGTGTTGCCTTGCGCCGCGCACTGCGGGTCCGGCGAATCCAGCGAGCGAGAATGCCCTCGCGGCCGTGAAGACGCCTGCCGATTCCGCAAGCCTGCCCTTCGGTCTCCGCGCGCAGCTTGCGTCCGCGTCAGCCTGGTCGCCCAATCCCAAGAATCCGCCACTCTACCTGGATCTGCCCACCAAGGATGGCGTGGTTCAACAGGACGTCATCGCCAAATGGGCCGCCAACGCGCCTCTGGCCTTCGTCGATCTAGTACATTGCCAACTTAAAACAGTATCGAGCCATCGCCATCGACGTCGGCGATCAGGACGGTTTGCGCGCCGGCGCCACGAAACTGCATGAGATCCTGGGCAGCTACGGCATCGCCAACAACTTCGAGATCTACACCGGCACCCACACCAGTGCAGTGGCCGTCCGCTTTCAGGAGCATGTGATGCCGTTCTTCAGTAAAAACCTGTGCTTCACCGCCGGCTGCCGGTAGACGGGATCCATTCGGAGGGGGGTTGCGTCTCCAACTTCCCGCTGTTCCGCATGGGGCCCACTTCCAGATTGACGAACCGACAGAATCTACCACGACTTTCGAGGATGCGACTTGCTTCCCGCGCGGCTTCCCCTTCACGGCTTGGGCTTCATAGGAACACCCTGTATGTCGGCACGTCGTCGCGTGATATCGTTTCCACAATGTCACACAAAATCTCAGGAGCGAAGGAAATGCGCTCGCGGCAGAAAAGAATCATCGGTTTAGTACTGTCCGCCGCACTCCTGCTGCTGGCCGGACGAAGTATCCGACCCAAGCCCGTTCAAGCTGCTGCTGCCCAAACGGTGGTCATTGCGCGTTCGGCGCCTTTGCTAAAAATCGGTGGATATACGTTCAAAGACCTCAATCGGAACGGTGTGCTCGACAAATATGAGGACTGGCGTCTTCCGATCGAGCAACGCGTGGCCGACCTCGTTTCCAAAATAACGCTGGAAGAAAAGGCGGGGTTAATGTTCCACGCCTCGATCCAGGGCGCAACCGGGCCCAACGGCGAGGTGCTGGAGACAATCGGCGTCTTCGGAGGCGGCGGCCGGGGCAGCAGCGCCCCGCAACCGACCGGGATCGCGCGCGCCATCCGCGGCGCAACGAATCCTTACAACGTCGAGTCGGTCGACGCGGCCCCCGTACGCGAGCTGATCCTGAAACGTGGCGTTCGCTGGGCCGTGATCCGCCCCGGCAACGAGACGCCCGAGGTAACCGCGAAGTTCATCAATAACCTGCAGGAAATTGCCGAAGGTTCGAGGCTAGGTATTCCGATGACGCCCAGCGACAACCCGCGCAATGGTATCCGGCGCTCCTTCATGGGTGTGGAGATGGCGGGAGAATCCAGCAGACCGAATGCGAAGCCCGCGATTTCCCAGTGGCCTGGCCAACTCGGACTGGCAGCCATCGGCGATGTCGCGGCGGTCCGGGAATACGCTTCCATCGCCGCGCAGGAGATGCGCGCAATGGGCCTTCGCGTAATTCTATGCCCGCAGGCCGACGTCGCCACCGAACCGCGCTGGAATCGCATCAGCGGGACATTTGGTGAAGACGCCGATTTGGTCGCGAAACTGGTGACCGCGTATGTCGAGGGCTTTCAGGGGAAGAAACTTGGTCCGGAGAGCGTCCTGACCGTGACCAAGCACTTCCCGGGCGACGGCCCCGTGATGGAGGGAAACGACCCTCACAACGCATACGGCAAGTGGACTATCTACCCGGCGAATCAGTTCGAGTATCACCTGATTCCCTGGAAAGCAGCCATTCAGGCCGGAACCGGCGCGGTCATGGGCGGCTACATGATCCCGGTCGGCAAGGACACGGTAGGGGCGAACTTCTCAAAAGCAATCGCGACCGACCTGCTTCGCGGCCAACTTCACTTTCAGGGAGTCATGATCACGGATACGTTGCGAAGCATGCCGTGGGGCGTCGAACACCTGTCGCAAAAGGAGCGCCATAAAACGATGGTCCTTGCGGGAGTCGACCAGATCCTAAGCGAGAACGATCCGAAGTACGTGATCGAGTGCGTCCGGGAGGGCAGCATTCCGGCCGCGCGCATCGATGTTTCGGCGCGCCGCATTCTCACCGCCATGTTCGAGCTGGGCCTGTTCGAGAATCCCTATGTGGATCCGGAGAAGGCGAAGCAGGTGGTCGGCAAAGAAGAATTCGTCGCGGCCGGCCTTCGGGCGCAGGTGCGAAGTGTTGTGCTGCTGAAGAACGCCAACCAAGTCCTGCCCGTGAGGTCGCAAAAGAAGATCTACATTGCCAACCTCGACAGGATCGCGGCGGGCCGGTATGGCACCGTCGTGGATGATCTCAAGCAGGCGGATGTGGCCCTGATCCGCATCACGACCCCTGCGATCGTGTACCCGTTCGGTGGCGGTTTCGGCTTCGGCGGGGGCGGAGGAGGAGGGCGCGGGCCCGGCGCACGGGGTGCGGGCGGACGCGGAGTGAATCCGGAAGCGGCACGCGGCGCTGGCGAGTTCGCTGCGATCACGGTCCCAACCGTAATCGGCAACACCCTCGCCCATACGGGATCGGCAAACCAGGCACAGTTGGACGAAGTCCTGAAACTGGCTGCATCCGGAACTCCCACCATCGTCTGCGTCGATATGGATCGGCCGACGATTCTCACCGAATTCATCGAACAGGTGTCCGGTGTCGTCGCGACGTTTGGGATCACCGACGACGCGTTCCTCGACGTAGTCTTCGGCAAGCACGCACCGGGCGGCAAGTTGCCGTACGATATGCCGCGCGACATGCCATCGGTGACCGCCCAGGCAGCTGACGCCGCACACGATCTGGAGGATCCGCTATTCAAGTTCGGCTTCGGATTGACCTATGAAAAGTGATATTGGCGTCGAGCGGGATCAGCGCCGTGCACAGATCGATTGACGTTGCAATGAGCAGCCCGCCAACTCACGCTGCCGAAAAGGACTATCTAACGCACTGACGATTGGCGAAAAGCATTGAAAAGATGGAACGTGGTCGGGGCTCGAACCCGCCTGTTCAGCTTGGGAAATTGAGCATAGATTGAAAACACGGACTTTAGCGTCTACGGTGTCAATGGAAGGCGATAGAAAACACCCTGTTTTCAACAGCCTGCTTCAACCTCCGCTTAATGGAGCAGAAATGGAGCATCCCGGAAGACGTGGGCCCGTCCGGTGCGGCCTGATAGCAATGGTATTTCCAGCGCGACCGAAATCGTGACAATTCAGATGGGATAGGCTAGTATCAGGTGCCTTAGAGAAGGAATCCGGCCATGGTTCATCACGTCAAAGATCTATCTCCCAATCAACGCGTCGCAATCGAAAACCTGCTCGGCAGGACGTTGAGCGACGAGGAGAGCCTGACGATCCGGCCCGCGCGGATTCTGAAGGATGCGCCGACCGGAGACGAGCGCGCGCGCGCATTTCGCCGGTATCAGGACCATCTCGACCTGTTGGCCGATCGCGTCAAGGATGTCCCGGAAGAGGATATTGATGCAGCGATTGACGAGGCGCTGCATGCCGTTCGACATAAGGCCGAATGATCATAACGTTCGACGCGTCCATCCTGGTTCGCGCCACAAAACGTTCTCACGGTCCCGCCCGTCGGCTGATCGACAATCTCGCAACACATCCGGACCATATCATCGCGCTGTCGCCATTCATTCTCGGGGAGGTCGGCAAGGTGTTGAGTCACCCGCGGATGCAGGAATTATTCGGACTGAGCGGCGACGAAATCCACGGGCACGTGGATTTCCTGCGCTCCATCTCCCGCATTGTCGAACCACAAACCGGCTTGCCGGTTGTGCTCTTAGACCCAAATGATGATGCCGTCCTGTACACGGCGGTTGCTGCCGGTGCCGACGTGCTCTGCGTCAGGGACCGGCATTTCTATGATCCTCACGTCGTCGCGTTCTGCGTGCGTGAAGACATCCGCGTCATGGACGAACTGGCGCTACTCGAACTTCTCGGCTGAGGATCCGGCTGCACCGTAGGTGAGGAGCGGGTACAAATGGAATTCCAGGATGGGTCGTCACCCGGACGCGTCACGCGGGGCCCGCGTGTTCGGCGGGCAACTCGCCGAGCGTCGGGGTAGGCGTAGCCACTTCCTCCGCCATCCCCTTGAGACGCGCCATGCGGCCCACCTTACTGCGGTTGCGCTCCTTGATCGACGCGCGAAACTCGTCCGGGGTCTTTGATCGCCATGAGATCGCTATCTCCTCAATGGGAGCACGCGGATGGCGACGTCTGACGTCGATCATCACGCTCATGTCGGATAGTCCGTTCACCTCAAGAAGGGCCGCCGATAGTTGCGCCGAACTCGTTGCGCCGCATCCCCGAAGCCGTGGGCTGGTAGAACGTCCTCGCCGTCAGCGCGGGATTGCGTGTGAACCATGACAGGCTTCCGTGATACTCCTGCCCGCCACTCTTGCTCACCGAACTCACGATGCCGCCCCCCGGTCACACCGTACTTGGCCGAGAAGCTGGACGTGATGACGCGGAACTCCTCGATGTTGTCCGGGGAGAAGGTCACCGTCGCTCGGGAATAGGCAATACTGGTGGCGTTCATGCCGTCCGATAAGATAGCCATCATGCCCGGCCTTCCGCCGTTCACGCTGAGCCCGGAGCCGGGAGACGGCACGTTGTAGCCAATGCCGGCCTCGTCCGAACCCATTTCGCCCTGAACGCCGGCAACTGTCATCGCCAGCGCGAGCGTGTTTCGCCCGTTGAGAGGAAGGTCGGCGAGTTCCTTGTCGGTGACCGTATCGCCGGTCATCGAGGTTTCAGTCTGGAGCGCGGACGGCCGCGCGGTTACCTCGACGGAAGTCTTGGAATCTTGGGGACCAACACCAGGTCGACACGAACGGTCGCCGTGGTATCCACTTTTGCCGCGGACGAGAGGGCCTGTTTGAATCCTGGTAGTACGGCTGAAACAACGTAGTCGGCGGGTGGTAGGGACGGAACCGAGTAGTAGCCTTCGGAAGTGGTGGTGGTGGGCCGTTCCACGCCCGTCTCAACGCTCTTCACCACTATTTGGCGCCCGCCGCTAAGGCGCCGGACAGGTCGGTCACCTGACCCACGATCGAGCCGGTGCTTTGCGCGGCCAGCGGCAACGCGGTCAGCCACGCCAACGACAGAACCAGAGAAGATACTGCCGACGATTTCATAAACCTCCTTGTGTAAGCTCAAACGTATCACCAGTCAGCCGCGGCAACAACGTTAAAACCCTCTTAACACATTCGCAAGCGATCGAAAAACTGGGGGCTGCCTGTTCAGCGCAATCGAAATCAACGACGCCGGACGGCCCATCTCCGAATTCATCAGTTCGCGAACGACCCTTTCGCTGCGCGTGTCGCGTGAGTTCCGCCTGACCGAGCGCTTCGGCTGCAAACGCCGATTGGAGACTTTGCCATGTTCAACCACTCGAACTACGACGGTTTTAACGACACCTTTTATAGCGCGACGGCCATCACTGCCACCACACTTCTGACAGCGCCAATTAAGCTCACGGCCGGATGGACGGCATCAATGCTCGCCGCTTGCAACCTGCCCTGCACTTCCGTTTCTAGGTTTCCGAGCCGCACGCGTCAGCCGGCGGTACGGCCGGGCCTCGCCAGGACGCTTCCGTCCCTCCTGATATAGTATTCGCCAGGAAGTTTGCTGACCCTGCGGGTGATCGGGTCGAAGAAGAAAAAGGGGATTTTGGGCCCATGTCTCGTGCTCAAGACTGTGTGATTTTCGTGCTCCTCGGCCTGGCTGCCGCGGCCGGCCTGATCGCGCAAAACAACCTCAATCAGACCATATCCGGTCAACTCACGGATTCGGCCGGCGCGGCGGTCCCGCGAGTCAACATTACGGTCATGGATCAGGACACCGGCCTGAGACGCATGACCACTACTAATGAGACCGGCAACTATGTGGTCGCCAATCTGCCCACCGGGAGGTATCGCGTCACCGCGGAAGCGCCGGGTTTCAAGACCGAAGTGGTGGACAATAATCCGCTGAATACCGACGTCAGCATCGAGGTGAATCTCAAGTTACAAGTCGGCAGCCAAACCGACTCCGTGACCGTACAGGCCGACGTGATGACGCTCGAAACGGCTAATGGGGATTACGGCCATACGATAACGGGCGAGCAGGCAGGCGAACTGCAGCTCAACGGACGCAACTTCCCCGAGTTACTGCAGTTGCTTCCCGGCGTTTCCACCAGCTACGCCGACGGTTTCGCCCTGTTCAATGGCTATGGCGTAAGTAGTAGCGCCCAGTCCATTAACGGCGCGCGCACCGATACCACTACGTGGAACCTGGATGGCGGCGACAACAAGGACAACGGCGGCGGCGGAAATAACTTCGTCAACATCAATCCCAACGCCATTGGCGAGTTCCGCGTTCTGGCGGCCAACTTCAGCGCGGAATCGGAACCAGTTCGGGCGCGGTGGTCAACATGGCCATCAAGAGCGGCACGCGGAATTATCACGGGATGCTTTATGAACACTGGCGCAGCGACGCACTCCAGGCTTCCACGTTCAACGCGGCCGTCGGCAAGCCGGAGTTGCGCTGGAACAACTTTGGCGGCAACATCGGCGGACCCATACTAATTCCCCGGACGCACTTCAACCAGAACCGGCAGCAATTCTTCTTCTTCGTCGCCGAAGACGTGAAAATCCTCCGACAGGGCACGACAACCGGCCCCTGGGCGGTGCCTACGGCGGCCCAGAAAAACGGTATTTTCACCTCAACCATTAAGAACCCGGCCACGGGGGTGGCGTTCCCCGGCAACGTGATTCCAGCCAGCTTGATCGACTCCAACATGCAGAAGCTGATCAATGCGGAGTACAAGGCCGGGACTGTCGGAAACAACTTCTACTTCAACCGAGTCGTCCCCACCGATGTCCACCGGGAAATCGTGAAGCTGGATTACAACCTGAACCCCAACAACCAGTTCAGTTTCCATTGGGCCCACGATCGCTACAATCAACTCGAGAACACCACCAACCTGATTGAGTACTGGCGCCAGGTGCCGGGCCAAAACACTTCGTTGCAGTGGAACCACATCTTCTCTCCCACGCTGATCAACGTGGCCCAGTTCACCTACACGGGCAACGTGATTATTGAGCAAAGCGATCGCATTCCCAACCCCACTTTTGTCACCACATTCACGCGGGTCGGCCTAGGGATCACGATACCCACGATTTACAATGCCTCACCGGATCTTCCCGAGATCACCATCAGCGGTTATACGGCGCCCGCCACCACACCGCTGGCCTTCAACAACTTCAACCGCATTTTCGATTGGAAAGACAGTCTCACGAAGGTGGTCGGCAACCATACGCTGAAGACCGGCATTCTGGTCATGCGCAGCCGCAAGAATCAGGACAATCCGCAAGCCATAAATGGCCATTTCACGTTTAACAGCGGTTCCCGCTCTCCGAGTTCCGGTAATTCGCTGGCGGATGCACTGCTGGGAGATTTCTATCAATACCAGGAATACAGCGGCGTTCGTCAAGGCTGGTACCGGTTCTGGCAGGTGGAGCCCTATTTTCAGGACGACTGGAAGGTGCACCGCCGTTTGACTGTCAACCTTGGAATGCGTTGGTCCTACATGCAGCCGCAATATAGCGCTCTGAATAACACGGTCCAGTTCCTGCCGCAGTACTTTAACCCGGCACTGGCCGCGACCATCAATCCGTCAAACGGCCAGGTGGTCAAGGATCCGGCTCCTTACAACGGGCTGGTTCTCGATGGCTCTGGCTTTCCGGCGCAGGCGCAGGGCCGCATTCCACAGGCCAGCGATCCCGCGGTGCAGGCGTTATTCCACAACCTACCCCTGGGCGGAGCCTACACGCGCTGGGGGAATTGGGCGCCGCGCGTGGGATTTGCCTACGATTTGACCGGTCAGGGAACTACAGTGCTGCGCGGCGGTTTCGGCGTGGCTTACGAACGCATTGAAGGCAATTTTATTTTCAGCGCCATTAACAATACGCCGTTCAATCCGATCTCAACCATCTTGGACGGCAACGTCGAGAATCCCAGCGGCGGCTCCGTCGGACCGGCTTCGCCCCAGACCACCAATCAGTCGCACTACCTGGATATGAAAGTTCCGCGCACCGAAACCTGGAGTCTGGGTATCCAGCGACGACTCAGCGGCAGTTCGCAGCTCACCGTTAGCTACGTCGGGTCGAGTGCGTCCAACTTGTCCTACATTAACGACGTGAACCAGCCCAAGTTAGGCGTCGCCAACAGTACTTTTGTTCCGGGAACCAAGACTGTGGCGAACGCTAATTACTCCCGCCCCTATCAGGGTTACCTGGACATCCAGGAGTTCGATAGCGGAGGGAATTTCATTTATAACTCCCTGCAGGTCCAGCTACGCAAGCAGTCGAACCATGCGGGTATTGTCAGTTCGGGGTTCACTTATGCCAGCAGCCGCACCGACGCTCCCGCGTTCAATCACCAGCCGGAGGATAACTACAACCTGAGGAACGAATGGGGGCCTTCGAGTTATGGGCGCAGGGAGGTCTGGACGTCCAGCTATGTCTATCCGTTGCCCTTCTGGCTGGGAGGGGGAACCTGGTACAAGCAAGCCTTCGGAGGTTGGCAGTTTAACGGCACAGGCCTGGTGCAGAGTGGCCTGCCTGTCAACGTCACGGAAAACAGCACCACGTCCCCGGGGACCGCGGGCGCGACCGGTGGCGTACGGCCCAATCTGATCGGCAACCCGTACAAGGGCGGTCCGATTGGTGGATCCCAGGTTTTCAATCCCGCAGCTTTCCAGAATCCGGCAGCGAGCACTTTTGGCGATTTCGGAGCGTTCGACCTCTTCATCCCCAGGTAGATCAATTTGAACGGCTCCGTCCAAAAGACGTTTTACACGCACGGCGAGAAGTTCAAATGGGATCTCAAGTTCAATATGTACAATGTGGCCAACCACCTGTCGATCTCGACTGTCAAAGTAGACGGCTTTAATGGCGTGAAACTCGGTGCCGGCAACATCTTTGTCAGCAATACAGCCAACTGGGGCGCGGAGACCGCCACCACCCCTCCGCGCACCATGGAAGCTTCCCTGCGGTTGAGGTTCTAAGTTTTCACACTTCGGCTTATTCCGTTCCCTTCGCGGTCAAATCATCGAGGAGCAGGGTTTCCCTGGTTGTAAGCGGCTTCGCGAAACCCTTCAGACCGTTGCTGCCTCCATTTACCAGCTTGCGGACTTGAGCGAGATTTCCGGAGGCTAGAGGAGTGACTCCTGCTCTGATCAACATCGACCCCGCCAACTCCCTTGAAAGTTACTGATTGCAAGGCGCCCAACGTTGTGCGGGATACCGGCGAACTCTTCCTGTACGCCTACGCCGCAATCCGTCAGCTGTGGTTCTGGGCGGAGTGTGGGACCGAATCTCAGATCGGTCAGGGACGGCGCTTATGACAGAAACCACGCGCGATGTCAGAGATATCTGAGGCAGCGATGATTAACTCCTGGATCACGGCGCATCCGGAAAGTATCCGCTTGGTAATGTCGCGCCCTAGTCGCGGAGAGAACGCTCTTCACTCTCCGCACTATCCGGGCTTATTTTCGCCACCTTGAAAGAGTCTTGGCTGAAAAGTACAAGCGCTGTATCGAAAACGCTCCGGAGATCGGCAGTACCGTGCTCCCGCACAAGATACCGCCGGAGCGTTTCCGATGCAGCGCTAGAGCGAGTTACTGCGGTAGTCTTCCGTGCGACGGATCAAGCCGGCAACTGGGCTCTCTCGAACAGGTAGTGCGAAACGACCCACTCACCGCCGCCGTGGTAACCCCACAGTTCAGCGCAGGCCATGAAGAAGATGCGCCAGCGGACGAACCACTTCAGTGCCTCGTTCTTCCCATAAGCGACGGAGAGCAATTCCAGCAACTTGTCGCGACGCTGATCCATGTTGACGAGCCACGCCTCGGCGGTCCTCTGGTAGTGTTGGCCATTCACTACCCAGTGATTGCGGATTTTGACGTTGTTCTGGAAATACAAGAGCAGGTCATCGCTGGGCATTTGTCCGCCGGTGAAAAAGTGCTGCGCCATCCAATCGCTCGAATCGCGGACTTCGAAGGGGTATGCAAATCGATGATGGGTAAATATGTGAATGAATAATAAGCCATCGGGATTGATCCACGAAGCTACTCTGTGAAGCAGGTGCTCATAGTTCCGCACGTGCTCCAGCATTTCGACGGACACAATCCGGTCGAAACGCTGCCCCGCTTCGAAATCGTTGATGTCGGCGGTGACGATGCGGAGGTTGTTAAAACCACGTTCGAGAGCCTGCTTCTCAATGTACCGGCGCTGAGAATGCGAATTCGAGAGGCCGACGACGGAACTATTGGGGAAGCGCGCTGCGGCGTACAGGGAGAACGCGCCCCATCCGCAGCCGAGATCAAGGATGGAATGTCCGTCCTCGATTCCCACGCGCTCCGCGGTGAGGTCGAGCATGCGGCGCTCCGCTGCATCCAGTGAGTCGCCGGGTTGCCAGTAACAGCAACTGTATTTGCGATGGCTGCCCAGCACGGACGCAAAGAACTCGTTCGGAAGTTCGTAGTGCTGCTGATTCGCCGCGGACGTATGGACGGCGATCGGACTGGCTTTCAATTGCCCGACATAGCTCATGAAATGAGCCTGCTGCTTTTCCGGATCGCCCTTGTCTTCGTCGCGGAGACGCTGCGCAACGAGGCGCCGGATCCCGGCTCGCAAAATCCAATCGGGCACCAGATCGCGTTCGACCAGCGGCTCATACCAGGCCTGGGCCTGAAGGGCGTGGTGAGCGGTAGAAAGACTGGATGCTTGTTGCATTAGCTGCTCCTCTCTTCACGGAACACTTTGGGGAACCAGGGCACGAAGGCGCTGGTGGTCTGTTGATAGCGGCGATATTCTTCGCCGCGTGTGCGGACGGCCTGAGCTTCCGTCGCCGGGATGCCGGTGACGCGAAGCACGAAGTACAAGATAAGCGCAGGGGAGAGCAGTCCCCAGAATCCGCCCGGGGAACCCAGAGCAAACATCGCGAAAGCCACCCAGATCAACCATTCGAAGAAATAGTTGGGGTGGCGCGAGTAGCGCCACAATCCGGCATGGCAGGTGCGGCCTCTATTGGATGAGTCGGATTTGAACTTGCTGAGTTGCGCATCGGAGAGGGCCTCGCCGGCCATCGCCAGCACCCAGAGAGCGACCGCGGCTGATTCGAGTAAAGAAATCTTAGGGTCCGGGTTGCGCGAGGCCATCAGAAAGGGCACTGCCAGCACCACGCAGAGCAGCGCCTGGAACTCATAAAACAAAAGGAACTTCAACGCAATATTCGTCTTCCACTGCCGCCGCAGTTCCTGATAACGTCCCTCTTCCGGGTGCCCGATGATGCGTGTGGCGAGAAGGTAAATGGCCAGCCGGAGGCCCCAAATCGCCGACATGAAACCGATCATGGTGGCCCGGAGCCAGAATCCACCACCCAAAACAGCGTAGAGCGCTCCGAGCAGCGCGAGTCCTCCCGCCCAACCGGCATCGACGATGGCGGCATTGCCGGTTCGCAAGTGGATCAACCACAGCACCAGCATCAACAGCGCTACGCTCGCGGCGCCGATGAGAACCAGCGTGAACTCGTCATTCATCGCCTCGGCTCCCGCATCAACAGGGTCTCCACGGACTGCTCTGGTTTCAGACGAAAGAGTTGCATGAGGACGTAGAGCGAAGTCGCGATGTTGCCCAGACCGAGAATCAGTACCAGCCACAACAGACGCGACCACAGGTTGTTTTCTTTGTATGCCACCCAAACCCAGAAGGTGATGAAGCCAGAATAAGCGTCGTAGAGCGTCGCCACAGCCCATGGATTGGACGCAAACGAATCCCAGGCGCTCCAGAGGCTGACGGCCAGGCTGGTGCGGATGGTGAACACGGTCATCCACAGGAAGATCACGGCGAATAGAAGCTTGAGCAAAGTTTTCACAGGTCAACTGCTCCAACGGCGGCACTCGTTTTCGAGCGCGGGAAGATCCTTAATCAGGACACTCTTTCTAGCGAGGTTTGAAAGGTCCAGATCAGCGCTGCCCGCGCCGCCGACCCACAACTCACCGGCCTCAGACATCGCCACAGCGACTGCTTTTACCTCCTTGGCTGTAGTTTTAGTGAGTACCGTGATACCAAGGACGATCACCTCTGCGCCAACCCGCTGGGCGGCCCTCGAAATTTCGAGGGCAGGGAGATCTGGGCCCAGGTAGACCGGCTCAATGCCCGCCATGGACGCGAGCATTGCAGAAGCGAGGATACCGAACTCGTGCGATTCGCCGGCAGGCGTGGCGAGAACCATCTTCCTGGCTGGGTTGGAGGGCCGGAACAGGCGCATCATGCCTCCCAGAAGATTGCGCAGCAGCTGCGAAACCATATGCTCCTGGGCGACGGCGAGGGTGCCGTCATGCCAGCGAATCCCCACTTCTCTCATAAGAGGTAAGGCGACCTGGTAGACCAAGTCGCGGGGGCGGAGAACAGCCGCCAAGCGGCCCAGCTCATCCCCAGCCCGAGCCGAATCGAAATTCTCGATTGCCGAAAAAACCGGAGCGAGGATATCTGCTCGCAGCTCAGGCTCAGGAGCCGGTTGACTGGGCTGTTGCTCAAGAAGATTCTTTAATTCCCAGTCAGGCAAAGACGCGACCCCGCCAATGGCGTGACCCTTCTTAACTAATTGGCCGAGGAGCAGAAGACGCTCGATTTGGCCGGGGCCATATAAACGTCCCCGGTCGGAGCGTTCCGGCGCAACTGCCTGGTACCGTCGCTCCCAGGCGCGCAGCGTGTCCACGCTGAGGCCCGTGATTTTCGACACGGCTCGAATCGGATAAGCATTCTGCATCCATATTTACTATAGCGGAGGCTCGCTGCGTGTGTCAATAGTTTGTCATGGACAAAAGCTTGACAAACGGAAAATAGTCGGGTACAAATTAAAAGGTGGCTTGTGGTGAGCAATCCGCGGTACCAATTCGGGGCGGTCTTTTTCTTCCTCCTGGTTCATCTCGGCGTGGTAGCGGTGTGGTGGACTCCGCCGGCGATGTCCCTGCTGGCATGGCTCGTCGTGACCTACTCGATACGCATGTTTGGAGTCACTGCTGGCTACCACCGGTATTTCGGACATCGGAGTTACAAGCTCGGCCGGGCTGCGCAGTTTGCCATGGCGTTCCTGGCCCAGAGCTCGGCGCAAAAAGGAGTCTTGTGGTGGGCTGCCCATCATCGCCGGCATCATCGGGAGTCGGATCGGGATCGGGATGTCCACTCGCCCGCCCGCCGCGGTTTCTGGTGGGCGCATGTGGGCTGGGTAATCTCCAATGACTTCGACGACTACGATCCGCGCTCAGTGGGTGAGTTTCTGCGGTTCCCGGAAATTCGTTGGCTGGACCGTCACCACTGGGTTCCGACGGTGGCGTTTGGCGCGGTTGTCGCGCTGGTCGGCGGATGGCCTGCCTTTCTGTGGGGCTATGTGGTATCGACAGTCGTGCTATACCACTGCACCTTCGCCATCAATTCGCTGGCGCACTTGTGGGGCACACGCCGCTTCGATACTCCGGACGAAAGCCGCAACAACTTCTGGCTGGCGCTGGTCACTTTCGGGGAAGGATGGCACAACAATCATCACTACTCACCAGGAAGCTGCCGCCAGGGACAGCGCTGGTGGGAACTCGACATCACGTACCTGATGCTCAAGGCTCTTAGCTGGTTCGGCATCGCGCGAGACTTGCGGCCATTCCGGGGAGTATCGGCCGGGTTATGAAGCGCATCGCAGTGATCGGTTCCGGTATCTCGGGATTATCGGCCGCGTATTATCTGAGCCGCCGGCACGAGGTGCACGTGTTCGAACGCGACAATCGGCTTGGCGGGCACACGCACACAGTGATGGTGGAGTCTGACCACGGGCCGATCCCGGTGGATACGGGCTTCATTGTTCATAACGACCGGACTTATCCGAACTTCCGCCGGCTGATGGACGAGTTAGGCGTGGAGACCCAACCGAGCGACATGTCGTTCGCCGTAACCGGGAACGACGGAGCGTTTGAATATTCGAGCCGGGGGCTGGAGGGCTTTTTCGCGCAGAAACGCAATTATTTTTCGCGAGACCACTATACGCTGTTACGGGAGATTTTACGCTTCAATCGTGAGGCGCCAAAGTTTCTCTTGCGTCCGGCCGCGGAGGGAATGACGCTAGGTGAATTTCTCGACGACCAGGAGTACTCGCCGGTCTTTGTGGATCGTTATCTAGTTCCGATGGCGGGCGCAGTCTGGTCCATGGCGCCCGAAGTGATGCCCATGTTTCCGGCGGTGACGCTGATCCGTTTCATGCAGAATCACGGCATGCTGGGGCTCAACACTCACCCCCAATGGAAAGTGATTCGCGGCGGCAGCCATGCTTATCTGCCCCCACTGACCGCACCCGTCGGGCAACGGATTACAAAGGACGCAACCATCACATCAATTGAACGTTCCGATCCCGGCGTGACGTTGCGATTCCCGGACCGGCCCGCCCGGCAGTTCGATGAAGTGGTATTCGCATGCCACGGGGACCAGATTCTGCCGCTGCTCGCACAGCCAACCGAGTTGGAACGTAAAATCCTCAGTTGCTTCACGACGAGCCGGAACGAAACGTGTCTGCACACTGATTCCACACTGCTCCCCAAGCGGGCGGCAGCCAGGGCCTCCTGGAATTATCTGCTGGGAGATTCGGGCAAGGTCACCATGACATATCACATGAACCGCCTGCAGTCGCTCCGGACGGCGGAAGACTACTGCGTCACGTTGAATGCGAACGGCCACGTCAATCCCGCCCGGGCGCTGCGCAGGATGGTCTATGAGCATCCGCTGTACACGAAGGCGGCGATTCGTGCACAAGAACGTTGGGCGGAGATCAGCGGGAAGAACCACACGCACTTCTGTGGAGCGTACTGGTTTTACGGCTTTCACGAGGACGGGGTGCGCAGCGGCATGCGGGTTGCCGAGGCTCTGGGAGTGCCTTGTTTATGATTCCCGAACCCGGCATCTACAGCGGCAGGTTGCGGCATCGCCGCTTCCGTCCGCGCCGGCACGAGTTCACTTACACGCTCTTTATGGCGTGGCTCGATATCGACCGGATTCCCGAACTGATGGCGCAATCCCCCTGGACTAGCTACAACCGCTTCAACTGGGCGAGCTTTGCGGAGCGGGATCACTTTGGAGACCCCAGGCTCTCTCTGCGCGAGCGCGTGGTGCAGGATGCGCGTGCTGCCGGAGTCCCGTTGGCAGAGGGTCCGATCTTTCTGCTGACGCATCTGCGCTATCTGGGCTACTGCTTCAATCCGATTTCGTTCTATTTCTGCTACGACCCGAGCGGTCACCTGGATACCGTTCTTGCCGAAGTGAACAGCACGTTCGGAGAGAGCCGCAACTACTGGCTATGGCCTCAGAACCGGCTGGCCTCGGCAAACGCATTGCATTACCGCTGCCCCAAGACCATGCATGTGTCGCCGTTTATGGACATGAATCTGGATTACGAATTCGTACTAACCGAACCCGCGGACAAACTCGTGGCGCACATGAATACCCTCGAACGCGGCGCGGCATCCGAACTATCCGGACCTTTCTTTGACGCGACGCTCGCGCTCGAACGCGCGCCGTGGACCGCCCGAAACCTGGCCCGCGTTCTGCTGCTCCATCCCTGGATGACAGCCAAGGTGATCGGCGCGATCCACTGGCAGGCGCTGCGTCTTTTCTTGAAGCGAGTTCCACTGTACACCCATCCGGCCCGAGTGAGGCCGCCGGTTCAGGAGGCAACCAAACAATCATGAGCATGAGTTTTGCGCGGAAAGCCGTATTCCGGATGCTGGAGAACGTGCGTCACGGCGCGCTCGAACTGATCTGCCCGGAACGGACCTATCTCTTTGGCCAAGGGGGCACGGGCCTGCGTGCCTCGATCGCCGTACACGACGAGCGCTTTTTTTCCCGCGTCTTGTGGGGCGGCGACGATGCCGCCGGAGACTCCTACATGGATGGCGACTGGACTTCGCCGGACCTTGTCGCCGTGGTGCGCCTGGCGGCGCGCAATCTATTGGAACTGGAAAGCGGCAACCCTCTTCTTTCTTTGGCCAACCGCCTCTTCCACCGGTTGCGCCATTGGATGAATCGCAATACGCTCGCGGGCAGCCGGCGCAATATTCAGGCGCACTATGACTTGAGCAACGATTTCTTCCGTCTGTTCCTGGACCGCAACATGGTCTATTCGAGTGCAGTCTACCGGTACGCCAACGATTCGCTCGAAGAAGCCCAGATCGAGAAAGCTCGACCGGATCTGCCGCAAGCTGCGTCTGGGACCCGAGGATCATGTCCTCGAAATTGGCACTGGCTGGGGCGCCTTTGCCTTGCACGCCTCCCGCAACTACGGATGCCGGGTTACCACGACCACTATCAGCCGCGAGCAGCATGACGAAGCCCGGCAGCGGTTCGCCAGCGCCGGGGAGGCGGGACACCGGATCAACCTACTGTTGGAGGACTATCGGAATCTGCGACGGTTCCTTTAATAAGCTGGTGAGCATTGAGATGTTCGAAGCGGTGGGCTTTGACTACTACGATGCTTTTTTCTCCACCTGCGACCGCCTTCTGACGCCGGACGGCTCCATGGTCATGCAGGCCATCACCATGAACGAACACCGCTTCGATGCTTACAGGAAGCAGAGCGACTGGATTCAGCGGCGCATCTTTCCCGGCGCGCAACTGGCCTCGGTTCGAGAGATTCTCAACTCCCTGGTGCGCTCGACGCGCCTGTCGCTCTATCACGTCGAGGACATTGGGCTTCACTACGCCTATACCCTGGCGGAGTGGCGCCGGCGATTCCACGAATCGTTCCCCGAAGTTCGCGCGCTGGGCTTCGACCAAAGATTCTGCCGGATGTGGGACTACTATCTGGCCTATTGCGAAGGCGCCTTCCGCGAACGCCACATCAGCGACGTCCAGTTGATGCTCACCAAGAACGCCAATCTATCGATTCTCTACGGCGAGCCATGGAGACATAACCGGGGAAAGCGAAGTGCTGCCTACACCGGAGTTGACTTTGGGCTTGGCGGAGACGCGTGAGCGGCTGAGGGTGGGAGTTTGACTCGACGCGTCCTGTGTATTGCACTGGTGACTGCCATGACCTCATTATCATCTGCAGCAAGCGAGCTGACGGTAGGCGAGGGCTTGCCCGAACTTCGAGGCGAATATCTCAGTGGAAGAAAAGCGATCTTACCGAAAGATTCCTCTGGCCGGGTAGCGTTGCTGCTGTTTGGCTTCACGTATCAGTCGCGATTCGCTGTGGAAGCCTGGAGCAAGCGTTTTCGCGGCGAGTTTGAGAACAAGCCGCAGGTCATCTTCTACGAAATCCCGATGATCGGCGGTATGGCCCGGTTGGGGAAGTGGTTTATCGATAGCGGAATGCGCCGAGGAACTCCTAAAGGCGATTACGACAACGTGATCACGGTTTACGGTGGCACCGAACCTTGGAAGCAGCGCCTTGGGGTCAAAGCAGTGGACTCCGCTTATCTCGTCGTACTCGACCAGAAGGGCCATGTCGCCTGGCGTGATGCAGGGCCGTTCGAGGATGTCCGCTACGAGGCTCTTGCCGCGCAAGTCCGCAAACTGGCTTTCGTGCAATGAGGAGCATGGCCCGCTTATCGAACTACCGTTGGCTGAAGCCTTTCATCCAACTGCTGCGCCAAGGTGTCTCACCCGAGAAGATCTCCCTGACGATCGCGCTGGGCGTCATCCTGGGTGTCACACCGGTGCTCGGTTCGACGACGCTTTTGTGCACTCTGGTGGCTATTATGCTTCGCCTGAATCTCCCCGCAATTCAACTCGTGAACGGAGTGGTCTATCCCCTCCAGTTCATCCTGCTGATTCCTTTCTACAGACTGGGTGCGTGGATGTTTGGCGCCGACGCTTCGACAATTTCGCTCGGCAGAGTTGCGGCGCTGCTCCGGGAGGGCGTAGGGCACGCGGTTCGAACGTTGTGGGTGGTCACGATGCACGCATTGGTCGCATGGTTGGCGTTGGGAATGGTGGCGCTCGCCATTCTCTATGCAGTACTTGTTCCTTTGGTGCGCCTGATATGGACACGAATGCAGCCAAGCTGAGACCCATCTTATGGCCGCTGAAATCGTACGGCTGACGGCGTCAACTGCTCTTTTCCAAGCATTCCAATCTGCCGTTTTATCTCGTTGTACCTGGCTGCAATGCTTTGTAGGGCATCAATCGCTGGGTTGGGGTGAGCTAGATTCCGGCCGCGCGGCAGTCCGCCAAAGCCTGGAATTCGTCGCGAGTAGATTTACGATCGCGGAACGCGCCCAGCATGGCGCGAGTTACAGCGAAGGAACTCTGCTTCTCGACGCCACGCATCATCACGGAGAAGTGGCGAGCTTCACAGATCACGCCGACGCCCAGCGGATCGATGCTCTCCTGTATGCATTGCGCCACCTGCTGCGTCAGGCGCTCCTGGATCTGCAGGCGGCGCGCGAAGGCGTCAACAATGCGCGGAACTTTGCTGAGCCCAACCACTTTTTTCCGGGCAGATAGGCCACGTGCATTCTTCCGAAGAAGGGCAGCATGTGGTGCTCGCACAGGCTGAAGAATTCTATGTCCCTGATTACCACCATCTCATCACACTTCACTTCGAACAGCGCTCCGTTCAGCATCCGGCGGACGTCGACGCGGTAGCCGCTGGTAAGGAATCTCAGCGCGCGGTCGACCCGTGCTGGAGTCGCGGCCAATCCTGCGCGATGTGGATCATCGGCGAGTGGGCCCAGCATCGCCCGAACAAGAGCCGCCAGATCCGGCTCCGCGGCCGCAGGCATCATTTCTACAGCTGCGCGGTTCGATTTCATGACTGTGGTTGGCCCGCCGCCCCGCAATTTCTGCATAGTCCGGCCTATCCGCGGCACTACGGTGGCGGAATCGCCGGGAAATGCCTGCATGGCTGAGGAGGAAGACACCGGGCATTTGCGAAGCGTCTGCGGATAGCCG
Source organism: Terriglobia bacterium (assembly GCA_963747535.1). GTDB lineage: Bacteria > Acidobacteriota > Terriglobia > Bryobacterales > Bryobacteraceae > CAVVFX01. The sequence goes on along the minus strand of CAVVFX010000013.1, from coordinate 15,376 downwards.
TCCAATTCCGTGGCGCGACAGAACTCCCTCACGGAAGGCACGCCATAAGACCTTGGGCCCGAACAGTTGCCAAAGCTTGCCACACTTCAAGCCGAATGCCCGATACAACTGCTGCTGTTTGTCGCAGATGCGGTCTACATCGGAAAGGCCGTACCTGTCGAGGAGTTTTTCCAGGGCCAGGCCGTCGCCCATATGGACAAGAACAATTTTGGTTCCGGTTTTCTCGATAGCACTGCGGGTCCGCGCAATGTCCCCGAGGGCTTCGCGGCAAAAGGTGCACCCGGCGTGACGCAGGAATACCAGTAACACCGGCGAGGACCCGGACAAGTCAACGAGCTTTTCTCCGGATTGCGTCGATGCGCATTCGAGAGTCTGAAGGAGATGTTGAAAATTGTGTCCGTTCATTGGTTCTGCCCTATGTGGTAAACCGCCGAGGTCTACCCCTTCCATCGGTTTTGTCGTGCTGGGATTTCCCGCGAACAATTTCTTGTGGCAGGAACCAGGGACGAACGAGCAGACCAAGACATTTTGCTCTACCAAGTACCACGTAACGTTCCCCATGTTTGCCAAATTATCGGTAAAGGGATCTGACAAGACTCCGCTGTACCAGTTCCTGACTGACAAGAAAGCCAATCCTTCCACGGGTGGTGAGATTCGCTGGAACTTTACGAAGTTCCTGGCGGACAGAAACGGAAAAGTGATTGCGCGTTTCGGCTCCGCGGTGGCTCCCGAATCTCCCGAACTGAATAAAGCCATTGAAGCAGCACTGTGGTAGCCGCATCGAACTCTCTCCAGAGCGGATCGCGGCTTCAGCACACGATCTTTTCAGCCGCGGCGAGTCCGGAAAAAGAAAGCCGGCTTCCAAACAGGGTCCTCGGAATGCATCGCCCGCAATCTTAAGGGCTGGATCTTATTCCCGCGGTGCTGGCCTCTCGCAGATCTCCTTGGTCACCCGGTGTCGATGGCTGAACGTATTGTCGAGACCTGGCTTAACGATCCAGCCGAACAGCCGATTGACCACCGGTCCGCCCGGAAGTTGATACTCAATACGGTCAGTGAGTCGTGTACCGGTCCCGGCAGGTTCGAACTCATGCCGGTGGACCCACTTCGCGAATGGTCCCTGGATTTGCCTGTCTTCAAAAAGCCGGTTCTTTTCGTATGAGGTGTGGAGCGCCACCCAACGGAAGACTCCAACCCGAAGTTCGACGCGCGCGCCATTCCCGATGCCTCCCGTCCGGCGAATCACCTGCACTAGCGGGAATGCAGGTGTCAGCAGTGAAAGCGCATCCTCCCGTTCGTGAAAGCGAAAGACTTCCTCTACCGGGGCGTCAATCAGGACACTCTTCACGAACATCGGCACAGAACTACCACCCTCGACTCCCAGGACCGCCTTTGAAGGGCCCGGTAATGTTGGTAGTGATCCAGCCGCCATAGAAGTCGCCTTCCTGGGGCTGGACCTTTTCCTCTTCGACGAAGCAGCCATCGACGCGCTGGGGATAGAAGGCCAGATGATCGCGCAAGACCGCGTACGGTTGGCCAGGTGACGGATAGCTCCAAGCTGCAGCCACCGAAGTCCGTGTGCCAACGTGGATGTCCCAATACCGGGCCTCGCCCTTGAACTCGCAGAAGCTGCGGGCGGAATTCAGCCGGAGAAACTCCATCTTCACTTCATCTGGCGGAAGGTAGTAAACGGGGGGATGGCTGGTCTCCAGCAGACGATACCCACGGCAGGTGGCGGCCAAAGTCACGCCGTTGAACTCCACCCTCAAACGCTGGAGACACTGTTCGACTCGGGGAGGACGGGGGTAGTCCCAGACTGATTCGCGGGCCGGACCGGGGACGAGTTTTGCCATGGCGTTCATGATAGCGCGGTATTTTAGACCTGCCGACCCAGGTCCGGGCATCCAACAAAGCATGACAGCAACTACAACCCCCACCCAAACCTGGCCCGATCTTGCCATCGGCCTCTATGACAAACTGACTGGACGCAACGCCGAGATCACTTACGAATTCCACGGCTTGGAAGTGTCCGTACCGAGTTCCGCTTCAGCAGACGCTCAACACGCGACTTGGCGAGTAAGCGGTACCGTAAAGGTTCGGACGAAAGATGCAACGACCGCTGCCCGCTCTTGATGTAGACCTGCTCATTGAGCACGGCGGACACAGCCTGAACTTAAGCGGGTCGGGCGCGAGCTTCGTAGCGAACTTTCCGACCCTCCGCTCTTTGTTCTACTTTTTGTGCATCGTGTGGAGATTCAGGAAGCGAGTTCCTCGAGACGTATCTCTTCAAGTTTCGTGGCGCCAATTCCGTGTGCAGGTGAAGCGGATTGTCTGAAACATCGACTGGACAACGGATCGCGATCGCCGGTGCCACCGGATACATAGGCGGCCGGTTGGCCCCCCGTTTGATCGAAGAAGGCTATCGCATTCGCTGCCTGGTGCGCTCGCCAGGGAAACTCGCGGGTCGAACGTGGGCGATGAACCCTGGCGTAGAGATCCGGCAAACTGATCTGACAGACGTTGCGTCGCTGACTAATAACCTTGCCGGGTGCAACGCGGCGTTTTACCTGGTTCACTCCATGACCTCCGCCGGCGCAGAGTATGCGGGTCGAGACCGGCAACTCGCGCTACAGTTTGCATCTGCCGCGCAGCAGGCTGGCGTGCAGCGGATCATCTACCTTGGCGGGCTCGGCGAGACCGGGCCTGATCTCAGCGAGCACCTTTCCTCGCGTCGTGAGGTCGAAGAAGCCCTGGCCTCCACCGGCGTCACGGTGACGGTCTTGCGGGCCGCGATGATCATTGGGTCCGGCTCGGCATCCTTCGAGATCTTGCGCTATCTTGTTGAGCGTTTGCCTGTGATGATCACCCCTAAATGGGTCAGCACCGCTTGCCAGCCGATTGCCGTCAGAAATGTGATCGGATATCTGGCCGGAACGCTGTCCACCCCCGAAACCACGGGTGGCATCTTTGATATCGGCGGTCCCGAGGCGCTCTGCTATCGCGACATCATGCGTATCATGGCGCAGGAACTCGGTTTGAAACGACGTTGGGTCATCCCCGTCCCGGTCCTGACTCCACGTCTGAGTTCCTACTGGATTCATCTCGTCACTCCGCTCAGCCACGAGATAGCAAAACCGCTGGCAGAGGGACTCAGAAACCCGGTCGTGTGCCGCGAGAACCGGATCACAAAGTTGATTCCACAGGAACTCCTGAGCGTGCGCGCTGCGATTCGGGCGGCCTTGTGCAAAATAGCTGAGCATCGCGTCGAAACCAACTGGTCCATGGCGGGACCGATTCCGGGCGACCCTGACTGGGCGGGAGGCAAAGTTTTTCGTGATGCGCGCGAACTGACCATTGAGGCGCCGGACTCTGCCGCATTTCGTGCGGTCTGCCGGGTAGGTGGTGGCCACGGGTGGTATGTCGCGGATTGGCTTTGGAGGATCCGCGGATGGATGGACATACTTGCTGGCGGGCCGGGCCTTCGCCGCGGACGACGCGATCCAGAGAGGGTCGGTTACGGTGAAGCGCTCGACTTTTGGCGTGTCGTGGGGTACGAACGGAACAGCCGGCTCGCATTGCGAGCGGAAATGAAGCTGCCCGGGGAAGCGCTGCTCGAGTTTCGCATCGAGCCCCGCGGGGATCGCCAGTGTGTCTTGCAGCAAGTGGCTCTCTTCCAGCCGCGTGGATTATTCGGCCTGCTCTACTGGTATGCGGTAGCGCCGCTGCACCACATTGTGTTTCGCGGCATGTTGCTTGGCATCCAGCGAGAGGCTCTTCAGATTGCCGCCAATCCGGCAGAAGCAACCAGTTGACTGGAGAATAGAAGCTTTGAGTCTTGAGAACACTCGGTATGTCGTTATCGGTGCTTCAGGGGGCATCGGCTCGTGAAGCGCCTTGCTTGTGTCGCCGGGCTTGACAAGGTCCGGCCCGTAGACCTGAATCTCGTTACTTCCCTGCGCGCACAGCCACCCGCAGAACAGAAACGCAAGCGCACAGAAGCAATGGTTCTGAAGCAAATTCATCGGTCTTAACGCCTTGCCAAAGGCCGGTTTTTTCCGTCCTGTGATTCGCGACTGGTTCTGCGGAGGATTGGCATCAGGAAAACGCCACATATCCCATACAGCACCGCAGCCAGCAGAAGCTCGCGACGCATCCCGATTAGGTCGGCTAGCTGAGCAACCGCCAACCCCGCGAACGGCGCAACACCGGTAAAAGACAGCGAGTAGAGACTCATCACGCGGCTCCGGAGGGCGTCCGGGACACTCTCCTGAACCATGGTCGAGGCCACCCCGAGGGTGCTAGAGATGCAGAACGACAGAATAGCCACCGCTGCTACAGACATGGCCAAATAGCGGGACCAGGCTAAGGCGGAAAGAGTGACGGCGATCACGACCAGCGCGGTCGTGATCCACCCGATCCGGTACCCGCGCGGAAGGGCAAGGAGAAATATGGACCCCAGGAAAGCGCCTGCCCCAGAGACGGCCATCATCATGCCGAGGCCGCGCGGGCCAATTTGGAGGACATGCTTCGCATAGAACGGCATCAAAGTCGCCGCGTTCGGGAACACGAACGTCGTGGTGATGGCGGTGAGCACAAGCAGCGCCATGGTGGGCCGACGCTCGCGAACGTACCGCACCCCTTCCGCCATGGAGACGGTCACGTGTTCTGTGCCGCCATCCGGCGCTGCCCTGGATTTTATCAGCAGCAGGCTAACGATTACGGCGAGGAAGCTGGCGCCGTTGGCAAAGAACGCGGACGCCATTCCCCACCGGGCGACGATCCAGGAGGCGATTGCCGGGCCGATGATGCGAGAGCCGCGGAAGGTCGCTTGATTGAGAGCGATCGCCTGGGGCAGATCCTCCCTCTTGACGAGTTGAGGGAAGAACGACTGGTATGCCGGCAGGTCGTAGGCTGTGGCGAGGCCGAGCAGGACTGCAACCGACCAGACGTACCAAAGCCGGAGATGACCTGCCTGGATCAGCACGCCCATCAGGACGGCGAGCATGGCCAGCACAGACTGCGTAACGAGCAGTATCCGCCGCCGCTCAATTCGATCCGCGGCTACCCCACCTGAAGGCGTCATGATCAGGATAGGGATCGGGGCCGCCAAGCTGACCGAGGCGAGCGCGAATGCTGACGAGGCCAGAGTGGTGACGACCCAACCCTGGGCGAACTGCTGCATCCAAGTCCCCGTTTGCGAAATCGCCTGTCCGCTCCAGAAGAGGGCAAACTCGCGGTTGCGCAGGGCACCTAGGACGTTCGACGGCTTTCGCGTGCTTGGCCTGGCCGCCGCAACTGCTGGGCCGAGGCTTGCGTGTCCGCCCGCGCCGGTTGTCTGTTCCGGTCGTCCATGCGGCCTGTCGCCTGTCGTCGTGGAATTCATCGTTTATTCACCTATCGCAAAAGGTCGCGCTGTCTTGACGCCGTGGTTCACTCCCACGCCTATAAGTCGCCGAGCGAAAAACAAGGCGTCGTTTGCTGACGCCACGCGGATTCGGCAGAATCCAGGTGCGCCGTAACATGGTTCAGAAGCTTGTAGCCGGATCGTAGGGCTTGGCTGGAGCGAACTCTCCGGCCGTAGCACGCTCGTGCAATGTCCAGGGAGTTGCTCCCGCCTTATGTGCCGAGACCAGCTTGTCCGGGTCGATCATCGCAGGCCTGCCCCCGCGTGCCGACCTCAGGTATTCCGTGGCCTTTTCTGGAGTATCGTAATTGCTGACCTGGATCTCAACCACGTTCTTGTCAGGGTCCTGGTAGTAAAAAGAAATTCCGACTCCGTGGTCTGCCGCCCAGAACGGCTGGATACCCAGATCCTTCAGCCGCACGTAGGTGCTAAGTAGATCATCCATTGTCGCGGACGCGAACGCGAGGTGCTGTAACCCGGTGTGGCGAGCTTTGTCCGGATCAAGCGATGCCTTAGAGATCTCGAAGAACACGATCCGGTGGTCCATCTCGTCGTTGCTGATGAACGCAAATGCGGAGAATGGCGGTGGGTTACCGATCAGGCGCGCGATCGCGGGGATCTTCGAACGATGGTTGATCGTCATGCCCAGGACTTTTTGGTACCAGTCGATCATTGCGTCCAGATCGGCCGTAATCAGCCCATAGTGATGCAGTCTGGGGTGCACGTTAGTCTGCGTAGTCATATACTCTCCTTAAATTGGTAACTGCGAATCCGGCGCGGTAAGATCCCGCCGAAGGCCTTCACTTTCTTGCGACGTCTTTTTCCGTTTTTCCGAAGGAAGTCGAGACGTGTCCCAGCCACCGCCGAGGGCCTCGACCAGTTGGACGTTGCTTGTCATCTGGCTGACCCTGAGATTGATGAACGTCTGTTGTTGCGCGAAGAGTGAAGTCTCGGCGGTATAGACATCCAGATAGGCAGCCAATCCGGAACGGAAGCGGGTATTCGCCAGATCCAGATATCTCTGCGCCGCATCTATCGCGGTTTGTTGCTGAATCAGTTGCTCTGCCAGATAACGCTGTTGCGCCAAAGCGTCTTCGGTCTGTTGGACCGCGACCAGCACCGTTTGCCTGTAGGCAGCGGCATCTGCCTCATACTGTGCCTGGTAACCTGCAAGGGTTGCCCGGCGAGAGCCGGTGTCGAAGAGTGTCTGTGTCGCCGAGGGACCAATGGAGAAAAACCGGCTTGGCCACTGCAGCCAGTTCCCAATCGCCCTGCTCTGAAGTCCCGCCTGCGCCGTGATGCTGAAGGAAGGATAGAACGCTGCCGTCTGTACGCCAATCAGAGCGTTGGCAGCCGCCATAGTCCGCTCCGCTGCCGCGATATCCGGGCGCCGTTCCAGTAATTCCGAAGGTACGCCAGGACGTACAATCGGAGCGGCAAGCGTCAGTTCTCGAACGGGTAAAGAGAAGGACGAGGCGAAATCACCGGTCAGAACTGCAATTGCATGCTCGTACTGTGCGCGCGCGATTCTCAGATTGATCAGCGACGACTGAGCCGTTTGTAAGCTGAGATTGGCTTGAGCTACAGGTTGCGCATCATCGATGCCTGTCCTGTAGAGAGTCTCGGTGAGAGAAAGCGCGTTGCGATAGGCTTCGACGGTTCGCTGGTACAACGCAATCAGAGAGTCCTGCCCGCGAATCTCAAAATAGTAAGTCGCAAGGTTGGCCTGTTGCAACAGCCTGACGTTCGCGAGATTGGCGGCGCTCACCTGTGCCTGATTCGCGGATTGCCGTACACTGTTACGGACTCTGCCCCAAATATCCGGTTCCCACGAAGCCTGAAACGAAAGATCGAGGTTTTGGGAAGTGAGGTCAGTTGCCGGTCCTCGTTGTGCGCTGAGATTCGCGGAACTGCGGGTGCGAGTATAGGACGGGCTCGCGGTAATCGTCGGGTAATAGTTCGCACGCGCCACACGCACCAGTGCGCGCGCCGCCATGAAGTTCTGGTAGGACTGCGCGACGGTCTGGTTGGAAGTGTTGAGCCTGTTCTCGAGGTCGTTGAGCTCTGGTTCTTCGTAGATCTCCCACCAGTTTCCTCTTGATGCTGCATCCTGCGGCTTTGCAACTTTCCAAAGAGTGCCATCCGGGCTCATCTGGGGGGCACCTTCTTTGAAGGATGCAGTCTCTTTGGACGCCGGTGGCATCACAGTCACTGGAGGCTTGTACTTTGGCCCAACCGTGCAGCCGGTTAGCAGCAGTCCACTGGCAAGCAGTATGAAGGCGACCGAGTGGCGAATTATGAAGACTGACCCGAATCTCATGAATATCTCCTTACGCGGCCCCAGCCTCAGGAGTTGGACTGAGACGAGGAGTTCCGCGGCGCTTCCACCATTGCGAGAAGCGATCGAAATACAGATAAATCACTGGGGTGCTATAGAGCGTCAAAATCTGACTGAATGCAAGGCCACCCACGACGGCGATGCCCAGCGGGTGACGCAATTCCGATCCGATTCCCCGTCCGAAGGCGAGCGGCAACGCCCCGAGGATCGCCGCAAATGTTGTCATCAGGATCGGCCGGAAACGCAGCAAAGAGGCTTCAAAAATAGCGTCTTTTGTATTCTTGCCTTCGTCCCGTTCCGCCTGCAGCGCGAAATCGATCATCATGATCGCGTTCTTCTTGACGATGCCAACCAGCAGAATCAGGCCGATGAACGAGATCACATCGAGTTCGCTGTGGAACAGGATCAGCGAGAAGAAGGCGCCTACGCTCGCCGAAGGGAGCGTGGTGAGAATTGTCACCGGATGAATCAAGCTCTCATAGAGCATCCCGAGAACGATATAAATCGTCAGCAGAGCCGCGATGATGAGCAACGGTTCGCTCGACATCGACTTCCGAAACGCTTCGGCAGTGCCTGCGAACTCGCCACGAATCGATGTGGGCATACCGATCTGCTGTTGCACCTGCGTGATCTCGGCTTCTGCCTGACCCAAAGAAATGCCGGGAGCGAGATTGAATGCGATGGTTACAGACGGGAAGAAGCTCGAGTGATTGACCGCGAGAGGCGACGTTGAAATCTGCGCAGGGGAAACCGCTGAAAGTGGGACCGAGCCGGAGCCCGACGAATGGATGAACGTGGAAGCAAGCGCGTCTGGGTTCTCCAGAAACTGCGGCGCCGTCTCCAGAACAACGTAGTACTGGTTGATCGGAGTATAGATAGTGGAGACGAACGACTCGCCATATTCGCGGTAGAGTGAGGTGTCGATCATCTGGGCTGTGATACCCAATCTTGCTGCGGTAGCCCGGTCGTACTGCAACAGCATTTGGAGCCCATCGTTTTGCTGGTCGGTCGTAACATCCCGGAGCGAGGACATGTGTCGCATTCGCTCATAAAGTCGTGGTCTCCAGGTGCTGAGATCCTCGATTGTGTCTGAGGAAATCTGATACTGGAATGCAGAGTTGCTCTGGCGTCCGCCGACGCTGAGATCTTGTGCGGGTTGCAGGTATGTAGAAGCTCCCGTGAGTGCGTTCAGCTTCGGGCGCAGCCGGTTCAGTACGTCCGCGGCGCTGATCTTCCGGGCATCAAGCGGCTTCAGGGAGATAAAGAGAAACCCAGAATTGATGGTTCCTCCGCCTGGACCGCCCTGACCGCCGGTAAAGCCGGCGACGCCCTTCACCGCGGGGTCGGCTTGGATCACCCTTTGAATTTCGAGCAAAGAGGCTCGCATGGCTTGAAATGAGGCATCCTGGGGACCCTGAAAGCCGCCAATGAGCGTGCCTGTGTCCTGGAGAGGGAAGAAACCCTTGGGAACCCGTACCATAAGCAAGCCGTTGAGGGCGAACGTTGCGAGGAAGAGAAGAATGACGAACGCGGGATGACGGAGCGTCCAGGCAAGCGAGTGCCGGTAAGCGGCCAGGAGAAGAGCGAAAGCACGCTCGCTTATTCTAAACATCTTGCCGTGCTTTTGTTCTTTTGCGGAGGGGAGGATGTACGCGCACATTGCCGGCGTTATCGTGAGCGAGATCAGCAGAGAGATCGCGATCGCCGCCACCAAGGCAGTAACGACGCCAACGGCCGCAGAGCACCAAATCGTGGCGGCTGTGTTTAAGCCGTGAACCTGTGTACTCTCCCTGAAAATCACGCCAGCACCCAGGAACCCGACTCCTGACACAACGTAGGAGGCAATGCGTCCTTGGGCTGTGGGATCTCCGTGAACCAGGACGCCAGACATCACGAACGCCGCCGCGCCGCCGGCGACTAGAGCATTTGTGCGGGTGCCCGCCATCCGCTGTCGCCATTGACGTTCTAACCCGATCAGCGCGCCGAAGACCAGGGCTACAGCGAACCGGGCTGCAAAAGTCAACACTGTCAGATCAGCCATCTTCGACTCCGTTTATACTCATTCTGTCTCCCTGGGGTGTCCACGCAACGCCCGATCAGCGGCGAGCAGGGGAATCAAGGTGGCGCGCCAGCTCTGCAGGAACAGATAAACCACAATGGCCACGAGCACGATCGCGATCAGAATCGTGCTGACGATCTCTTTGATACCCTCGGTGACCGACTCGGTGGTATCAAGCGATACAACATAATCGACATCGTTAGGAAAACGCTTCTTCGCTTCCTCCATGAGCTTACGGACCCCGCGCGCGGCATCCACAGCAATGGTGCCGGGAAGCTGATAGAGCGCAATCACGGCTCCAGGCTTGCCGTTGATCCGCCCGGTCAGCGAATAATCCTGGGAACCGAGTTGCATTCTGGCGACGTCGCGCAGCGGGACGATACCGCCCGCGGCCGACTCGCGGACGATGATTTCGCCGAACTCTTCTGGTGAAGTCAGTCGTCCCTGCGCGCGTAGCGAATAGGTGTATTCCTGTCCTTTCGGCGCTGGCGCCCCGCCAACCTGGCCCGCCGGATTGACCGTATTCTGGGCCTGAATGGCGGAAACGATGTCCTGGACGGTGATGCCGAGTTTCGAGATCTGGTCGGGCTTGATCCAAAGGCGCATGGCGTATTGCCCGGCGCCGAACACCTGGACGTTGCTGATGCCGGGAGTGCGGGTCAACTGGTCGTTGAGATTGATATACGCGTAGTTCGAGAGGAACTTGGCGTCGTAGGTTCCTTTTGGCGAGTAAAGTCCGATTACCATCAGGGGCGCGACGACGGACTTCTGAACGGTGATTCCATAATTCGTGACGTCCTGCGGAAGTTGCGAGGCGGCCTGCGTCTCGCGCATCTGGGTTAGCATGAGGTCGGAGTTGGGATCGGTCTTCACGTCGAAGTCGACGATCATGGTCATCTGGCCGCTACCGTCGGCGTTGAGCGAGTACATGTAGTTGAGATTGTCGACCCCGCTCATCTGCTGTTCGATGGGAGTCGCGACGGATTGCTCGATGGTCTGCGAATCCGCTCCGACATAGGTTGCGCGGATCTGTACTTCCGGAGGAGCGATTTGCGGGAACTGCGCTACGGGCAGCGCCGCGATGATCACCACGCCGATGATCACGGTGAGAATCGAGATCACCATCGCGACGATGGGTTTGCGAATGAACAATTTCGACATCACCTGCCTCCTTTCGGATTGACCTTGGTGTCTGGACGGATGTGGAACAGACCTTCCGTGACAACGAGTTCGCCTGGCTTTAGTCCTTCTTCGACGATCCAGTTCGAGCCCAGCGTTTCGCCGACTAAGACCCGAGTGAACCGGACGATGTTGCCCGCATCAACTACTGCAACCGTATAAGTTCCTTGCGTATCGATGACCGCTCTCTGCGGCACCAGCAGCGCTCCAGCGCGCGTGCCGACCGTGGCCCGCACTTTCGCGTATTGGCCAGGGCGAAGAATGTTGCCTGGATTGGGGAAGAGACCGGTCAGTTGGATTGCGCCGGTGTTCGGGTCTACCTGACGGTCGGCGAAGGAGAATCGGCCGGGGTGCCGATGAACCGTCCCGTCCGCAAGGATCAGCTTGAGTTGGAGACGGTGCAGTTCATCGGCGCGCGCAAGGGCTAAATACTCCTGCTCGCTCACGGTGAAGTTGGCCTTAATCTGATCGACCGTCGAGACCGTGGTTACGGCATTGGTCGAGGGGCCGACCAGATTCCCGACTTGAACGGCGGCGGCTCCCGCAATGCCGTCAATGGGAGAGGTGAGCCGCGTGAATCCGAGGTTCATCTTCACCGTTTCGAGCGAGGCCTGTGCGGCTTCCTCTACGGCTCGCGCGGCTTCGATCTGCGCCTTGGCGGTTTCCACCTGAGCCTTGGCGGCTGCGACCTGCGCCTCCTGCGCCCGATTGTTCTCGCGGGCGTTATCGTAATCCTGCTGGGTGACGGCCTGCTCCTTGATCAGCGGGACATAGGGGTCTTCGTCGAGCTGGGTTCTGCGCTGGTTGGCTTCAGCATTGGTGAGGTTGGATTGTGCCTGGATCAGGCCAGCCTGCATCTGGAGATATTGCGGGGGCGCCTGAGCGAGTTGTCCGGCAGACTGGTCGACTGCGGCTTGAAAAGCCCTCTGGTCGATTTCTAAGAGGAGTTGCCCTTTGCGCACGAAGGAGCCCTCGGTGTAGTTCTGACCTGTCAGATAGCCGGTTACGTGCGCTTTGATGGCGGCGTTGGTCATGCCGTCGAGGGAGCCAACCCATTCGCGCTCCACTGGCACGTCCTGTTGCTGAACGGCGGCCACTTCGACTTCCGCGGGGCCTGGCGGAGGGACCGAGGCCGGTTTGGCCCGGCTAACCATGGCTAGGTATCCGGCCGTAACGACGAGAACTGCTGCTGAGATCGGTAGCGCGTGTTTCTTTTTCATTGCCTGCCTCCCTGAACTTGTGAGCCCCGTTATCGTTTCAAGTGCGCCACGACGTGCTTGTTCGCGACGCCGGTAGCGATGAATTCGGTTCCATGGCTGTGCATTTCAGCCAGCAACTCCTCCCCGGTTCCATCGATGAAAGTCACCTCATTCAAGTCGACGACGGCGCACGCGCCCGGCGCGAGTTCCCGTGCACGACGCCAGCACGACCGCAATTCGTCAACCCAGGGACCAGCGAGACGACCGCAAAGAGTCCAGCGCTGCCCGTCGGCCGTATCGGAGTATGAAACTCGAAGCATTTGCCATTCACTCTCCGCGCCTCGAAATTTGGCATGCGGATGCCCAAAGACTTGGCTTTGTTTTCTCAGCGATTTAGCAATGCGTGAGAATCTTGAGAGATGCGCAAGCATCCAGGATTTTGGCAGATGCCAAAACCGGTTTGATTTGCGGGCGGATCGCGTTTGATTCGGCAGCAATCTGCCAAGACTTCGGGATGTGCCAACAGTTGCCCGGCGCGAGCCACGGGTTAAGCCGGTCATTTCTTCAACGGGCGCGCGCGATGACCTGGCAAAAGGATTGCACTCGATGCATAAACAGGGGCAAGAGGAATATATACGACTGCTGTAGAAAAGCAAGGGGGATTATGGTGCCGGCTGATGCACGAGGCGCCCATGTGGCCGATTCACGGCGAATATGAATGCTCGATCTGTATGCGGCACTTCCCGGTCGCGTGGACCAGACCGTAGGGTCAACCGCGACCGGCTGGGCGCGAACTTAAGGTCGACTGGCGCAGACGCGTTGGGTAGACGCTGGGCGACACGGGAAGATCAGTTTCCCACATGGCCGTTTCGGACAGACTGACCGATTGAGGTGGAAGATCGCCAGGTATGAGTGAAGATTAGACCAATGAATTGCGACGTCAGTGCTCCGGGCCGATCAGTTTCAGATATGTAAAGATCGGCGGGCCGGAGCATTGCGGATAGAATGCGTTGAACTGAGCCTGGGAGGTTTGGTAGGGCAGTTGCGTGATGGGCAGTTGCCCCGCCAAAACCATAACATCCTCGGTGCAGGAATTGGGAGTTTTAGGCCTGCATATTTGACAACCGAACTAATTGCGTTCTATTCAATCTTGAGATTGTTGGTTACTGAGAAGACGTCGTGGACCCCGAGGGCCTTCGTGTACGCCAAGGTGCTATCCATCTTGGAGGCGACAACGCCCTCGAGAGTGATCCGACCATTTTCCACGATGATGTGAATCGGCGGCATCGACTGATGAGCATACCGGTTCAACGCCGGCGTGCCGTAGATCGCGCGAAAAGCTGCTGCCCGGATGCGGTCATCCAAAGGCGAAAGTGGCAGAACATGAATCTGGTTCTGCACGTGCTCGATGCCTTCGATTTTCTTAACAGCGTGTTCGGCGTCGTCTTTCAGAACCGGACGTGTCACGCTCCCCATCAGGGTAACGTCGTCACCGTCGACCCGGAAGGCTAGATTATCGAAGATCGTATAATACGGCAGCATCAGGAGTTCATGCCGTACTTCTTTTTCAATCCGAGAGGTGGACGCGTCGGTTGTGATCCCCGCAGCCGCGGTTGTAGCCGGGGCTGCCGGAATGAGAGAAATTGTAAACAACAGTAGGATTTTCTTCATACGCTTTTCCTTTCAATGACCTTTTTCATAACCGCACCGTGACGAAGAAACTGTGACCCTCGTGACTGATGAGCAGCAACGCTGGCCGCCCTCCGGAGCGACTAAGTGCCGCTCGGAGTTCTGCTGCCGACCTGACTTGCTGATGATTCACCTCTAGAATCACGTCATCCGGCTGTATCCCGGCCTCAGAAGCGGGTCCGGCAGGATCAATATCCATGACCACGACTCCTTGCGTGGACCGCCGCAAGCCCAATTGGGCTGCCAAGTCGGGAGTGAGGGGTTGGACGGTAACCCCGAGTTGCTCATGCCGATTGCCGGAGCCTGACGCAGGACCGGACTCTCCCCTGCCGCTGGGCAGTTCGCTCAATCGAACTTGGATTTGCTGCTCGCGTCCATCATGCAGGACGGTGATCGCGACTTCCGTGCCGGGCGCGGTAGAGGCTATGCGGTTTCGCAGAGCGTTGGGGTCATCTACGCGAATGCCGTTCACTGCCGTGATGACGTCTCCGGTGCGAATGCCTGCCCGTTGAGCGGGACCTCCGGGCTCGACCGAATTGACTAGCACCCCGCGAACGGCGGGAAGGGCCAGACTGCGAGCCAGGTCCGACGTGATTTCCTGAATGCTCACGCCCAGCCGGCCGCGATGGACCTTGCCATCACGGTTCAACTGGTCCATGACGTTGCGCGCCATATTAGACGGGATGGCGAACCCGATCCCGATGTTGCCGCTGGAAGGCGAGAGTATCTGGCTGTTGATCCCGATCAGTTCGCCGCGGGTGTTCACGAGTGCGCCGCCGGAATTGCCTTGGTTAATGGCAGCGTCGGTCTGAAGAAAATCTTCAAAACTGCCGTCGCTCAACCCAGTGGCGCGGCCTTTGGCGCTGATGATTCCAGCCGTGACCGTCTCACCGATCCCGAGCGGGTTCCCCACCGCGAGGCAGACGTCACCCACTCGCACCTTGTCCGAGTCGCCGAGTTGCAGCACGGGAAGACCGGAGGCTTCTATCTTCAGTAATGCCAGGTCGCTAGCGGCATCCGAGCCGATCAGTTTGGCTTCAAACGATCGCCGGTCGCTTAACTCGACCGAGATCTGCTCCGCGCCATCGACAACGTGATGGTTGGTCAGGATGTGGCCGGCAGCATTTACGAGAACACCTGAACCCAGCGCGCGCTCGACGAGCGACCGGTCTTCTTGCGATTTGTTTCTCGATCGGTCGCCAAAAAACTGCCGGAAGAACGGGTCATCCGTAAAAGGGAACTGCTGTGGTGCATGAACCCGACGCGCCGACCGGATGGTTACTACGGCTGGAGCGACGCGATCGACAATGTCTGCATAGGAATCCCGAACCGGGAAGACTTCGCGCGCGGGGGCTTGCGCGGGCGGCGCAGCCGCAATCACCGGACGGACGGAGACTGCGCCGAACTGCAAATACAGAAAGGAGACAGCGAGGGCGTACACGGCCCCGGCTGATACGATCTTTGCATGACGGTAAATGATGCGCACATTGGCCTCCTTGTTCTTAATT
>CAVVFX010000012.1:0-130264 GCA_963747535.1 Terriglobia bacterium | reverse complement strand
TAGCCGGTAGTCCGGGCAATTCGGGATTTGGACGTGTAACGCCTACCGGTGGAAGTACAATGTGGCGAACGATCGGGGAGGTGAGTTCCGGCAGCAAGTCTTTGGCCGCTCTTTCTTTCGTTTCCGTGGGCAGGCATCGGGCTATTAAGGGCTCCATGCGTTAGGTGAACAGCATTGAGGATTAACGCAGATAAAATGGGGGCCAGCTCAATTTCCCGGTCATCCCCGGAATTACGGGTCGACATCCGGAGTTCGGAGACTCCTCTCGGCGCTGGTTTGGCCCTCTAAGAGCAGAACCCCAGTCTTGGTCCAACGATCGCAAAATATGTTGCCGAACTTCTGCAATGAGCGCCTAAGGCTAAGCTACTGCGTCGATTTCCCCGGTGGTAACGAACAGGGAACCACCAGAATTTTATTTGCCAGGTCATGGTTCAACCTACACGGCGGCCGTCCGCCAATACGAACCAACAAGGAAACATTCCGCGTCCCGGGATCGACAATCAACCCGGTCCCCGGCACCAGGCCCAGACGCTTCATTTCGCGCAGCGCGGCAGGCTCTTTGTCCGACACACTACTGACCATGGCGGGTACACTGCAGGGCCACTTCGACAAGGCAACTTCTTCGCGAGGCGCAACCGCCCCATCTTTTTCCGGAATAATGTGCCCGTGCGGATCAACCTCCGGGTCGCCGAGTTTGGCTGCAATCCGGTCTTCCAGGCGCTCCGAGATGTAGTGCTCCAGGCGCTCCGCCTCTTCGTGCACCTCGTCCCAGGAAAAATCCAGCACATCATGCAGAAATCGTTCCAGCAACCGGTGGTGCCGCAGGATTTCGAGCGCGCGGCGCTTCCCCGCGTCCGTCAGCAGCACACCATGATGCTTCCTGTACTTCACAAACGATGGCCGCTGGCTCGCCAGCTTTTGCAGCATCCCGGTGACGGAAGCCGCGCGGATGGCCAGATGTTCAGCCAGCGCGTTGCCGGTCACCCGGTGTTCTTCCGGGCCGCTCAATTCCAGAATGGCTTTCAGATAGTCGTCGACGGACTCGGTCGGGGTTGGGGAGTGATGTTTAGCTAGCACTAAATTCCATCATAATCGAATCGGATTGGCATTCCGGTTGCGCAAGGGTGCCAGCCTGTAGTACGGTGAGGAAGAACCGTTTTAGGTATGCCTAAATCCGTACACCTCCTGCTCGTCCTTCTCATTTCGGCGCTCTCACCCGGCTCACTGCACGCGCAGGGTGAAACCACCAGCGCTATCGTAGGCTCCGTGACTGACGCCACCGGCGGGGCGATTGGTGACGCCAGGGTGACCATTACCAGCACGGAGAACGGCATGACGCGATCCCTGAAGACCGACTCCGCCGGACGGTTCAACTTCGTGCAACTCAAGCCGGGCGCCTACTCGGTCCGGGTGGAAGCCAGCCAGTTTGAGATTCAGGAGAATCATTCCGTACTGGCCGGGCTCGGACAAAAGCAAACCGTCGACTTCACCCTGAACGTTGCCGGCACGAGTCATGCCGTCACGGTCAACGATGAAGCGCCGCTCGTCAATCCTCAAAATCCCAATACCTCGACGACCCTGAATGCCCGCGCCCTCGAAAACCTGCCCAATCCAGGCGGCGACATGACTTACCCGTTGCAGTTCGCCGCCGGCGCGTTGATGAATACGGCGGGCAGCGGCAACGATTTTGTGGGCGGCACCAACGGCTATGGAAACGTGCAGTTCAACGGACTGCCATCTCTCGCCAACGGCTATATCGTGGACGGCTTGGAAACCAACGATCCCCTCACCAACCTGAACAGCGGCCTTTCCACCAACCTGGTTCTGGGCCTCAATTCCATAGCGGAGGTGACGGTAAATACCCTTTCCTATGCAGTCGATCAGGGACGCTACGGTGCCGCCCAGGTGAACTACGTGACCAAGTCCGGCACCAATCAGTTTCACGGCAACCTGTACGAGCTTTGGAACGGCTCCAGGTTCAACGCCGCGGATTTCTTTACCGACTCCACACCGGGTAACCAGAAGCCGCGGTCGACCGTGAACCATTTCGGAGGCAGTCTGGGCGGCCCGATCCTGCGCAATAAGCTGTTCTTCTTCTTCGATAGCGAATGGGTTCGCATCGCGCTTCCCATCGTCTCGGCCACTACCGTTCCGACACCCGCATTTGAAAACTACGTCCTGCAGCAGTTACCGCGGGGTGGAACGGATAGCGTTACCGGCTCGACCTATCAGCCGCAGCCGCAACTGGTGCCCTTCTATCAGAGACTCTTCGGACTCTATAGCCATACCGCGGGTGCGCCGCTCGCGGTTCTGGGCTGCCCGTTCAACGGCGACGGCAGCGCAGCAGGCGGCAATCCGCCTGATGGCAACGGTTGCGCAAACCGGCAGAGCATTTCGCATTCCAGCGACGACAGTGAGCAAGTGCAAACCGCTCGCATCGATTACAACCTCAACGAAAACAACACTACCTGGTTTCGTTTTCAGGCGGACACCGGCTTGCAGGCCGCTTACACCGATCCGATTAACGCCTTGTTCAACGCGATTTCACCCCAGCCTCTCTATTCCTTCGCCGCCGGCTATACGCACGTCTTCTCGCAGAATCTAGTGAACTATTTCAACCCGGCCTTTTCGTGGTACGAAAGTCTGTTCGGCCCGGCTGATTTTCAGAAAACGCTCGCAGCCTTCCCGATCGTCCTGCAAGGCAGCGGCGCGAATGCGCCATTTACCACTCTGGGCGGAATGGACAACACCTGGGTGCAGGGCCGGCGCGCCTCCCGGTTTTTCATTAACGACAATCTGGCCTGGACCCTTGGCGCGCACGAATTGAGATTCGGCGCCAATACCAGAATCTTCCGGCTGAACGATTATGACTTCGGCGAGGGCGTGGTGCCGCTCGCGACCTACACCACGCTGCCGCAATTTATCTACGGAGTTGCGTCCACGGTCTCCCAGACGTTTCCGCTGGCCGATTCACAGCCCTACAACTTCCTGAACCTGGACGGCTATATTCAGGACACCTGGAAAGTAACGCGAACCCTGACCTGGACCTTTGGCATTCGAGACTCCTATAATTCCAATCCGCTGAATCCTCACGACGCAGTCGCCCGGCTGCCAGGTTCGTGGAATGCCATTTCTCACGACGTCAACCAGCCGCTGGGCGCCTTGATCGAGACGCGCTTGGGCAACATATTCGCTTCGACTCCCCTCGCCATCCTGCAGCCCAGAACGGCGGTTGCGTGGAAGGTCGCGCCTGCCATGGTGCTGCGCACAGGCTTTGGCCTGTTCAGCGATCTTCTACCCGGAAGTGTCGTCGACCTGGTGGGGATCAATCCCCCGTACTCGAAGACATTTCAAGGTGGACTCCTGGGCACGGTGGGCGGCGCGGCCCTTGCGCCCGGCGTCCCGAACAGCGCGGTTGACGCGGCCATCGCGGCAAACCAAACGTTTAATTCCGGGTTCGCACAAGGCCAACTCTCCTGCGCTTCGCCGCTTTCCAATCCACAATCGTGTCTTCAACCGGTCGCCATCACCGCTGTGCCGGACGGCAAGCTACATGCTCCGTACTTCATGCAATGGAGCTTTGCGCTGGAGCAACAACTCGGCTCGACACTGAATCTGCGCGCACAATATGCCGGCACACGCGCGGTGAACCAACCGTACCAGACGCAAGTAAACGGCTATCAGACGGTCTGTCCGGGCTGCTTCGCGCCATTTCCTTATGCGTCCCCGTCAGACCCTCGCTTTGGCGCGGTCACCCAGCTCAACACCGGGGCAAACAGCCACTATAACGGCCTCCAGTTAAGTGCCGAAAAGAGGCTGGCTCACGGGTTTCAGACGCAACTGAATTACAGCTGGAGCCGCTGCATGGATACGGTCTCGAACGGCGGCTTCCTGCCTTTCTCTGCGGGCGGAATCCTCTCGCCGCTGCCTGGCGACCTCGCCCGGCAGTACGGACCTTGCGATTACGACGTCCGGCAAAACTTCACCGCGCAATACGTTTACGAACTGCCAGTTGCGGTAAAGAACCGGGCGCTCGGAGACGTGGTGAATGGATGGCAGGTATCCGGTACCGTTTTCTGGCACAGTGGGATTCCCTTCTCGGTCCTGAGTGCGCCCTACTCCGCGAATGGGAACGGGATCGTGCAGGGCAGCGGCTCTCAATTCGCCAGCGTGGTTCCCGGCGTTTCGCCCTATGAACACCAGCCCATTGCCGGCGTGACGCAGCCTGGAACGGTCCAGTGGCTCAACCCCGACGCGTTTGTTTCCACCGTTGACCCCAGCACCGGCGCGTGCACGGGCGGCGACAGCGTCAGCACCTGCCAATTCGGCAACCTGGGCCGCAATGCGCTCCGCGGCCCGGATTTCTTTTCGAGCGACTTCTACATCACAAAATGGTTCACCTTGAACGAGCGCCTGAAGCTGCGTATCGACGGGCAGTTTTTCAATGTCTTCAATCATCCCAACTTCGGCCTGCCCGTGCTGGGATACGCGGGCGTCGCCGGCAAGCCCTCGACTCAAACCGGTTTCGGGGCGCTCACCTACACCACGTCCCCGCCGACTGGACTGCTGGGCGTGGGCCTGGGAGGTGATAGCTCCCCACGGATGATCGCATTTCAGGGACGGTTGGAATTCTAGCGCGGCGTCGCGGCGTTCTGGTGACTGATAACTGGCAACTGATGGCAGCGAGATTTTTTTGAGATAAAGGGGAAGCCATCCGCACTTCTTCAATTAGGACCAGAGTAGAGTTGAAGTTGTGGTATGCCGAAAGTACATCAATATCACGTCTCGCCGTGTCTCTCCGAGCGTCTCTGTTGTCTCAATGACCTCTCGCTGAATCTGCGCTGGTCATGGGACCATCTTACGATCGAGCTGTTTCGCCGGCTCGACAGCGACCTTTGGGAGCAGACCAATCACAATCCGTGGCTCATGCTGGGCCGGATCGATCAGAAGCGGCTCGCCGAAGCTGAGTCGGATGAAGCTTTTCTGGCCCACATGGATCGTGTCTGGGCGAGTCTCCACGAATATCTACAGGGCGCGGGATGGTTTCGCCGCGCGCATCCCGAGGCCGATGGACTGCGCATCGCCTACTTCTCAGCCGAATTCGGCCTCACCGAATGCATCCCCAACTATGCCGGCGGTCTGGGCATCCTGGCCGGTGACCATCTGAAATCCGCCAGCGACCTGGGGTTGCCGCTCACCGGTATGGGTCTGCTGTATCAGGGAGGTTACTTCCGGCAATACCTCAACGCCGACGGCTGGCAGCAGGAAACCTACCCGATCAACGACTTTCACAGTCTTCCGTTGGAACCGGTGAAAAGCGATTCCGGCGAACCGCTCGTCATCGATGTTGATTTCCCCGGCAGGAAAGTCTTCGCGCAAATCTGGAAGGTGCAGGTCGGACGCATTCCGCTGTACCTGCTCGATACCAACATCGCCAGGAACTCTACAGCCGACCGCAAGATCACCGGCACGCTTTATGGCGGCGGACGTGAGTCGCGTATCCAACAGGAGATCATTCTGGGCATCGGCGGTATGCGTGCCCTGCGTGCGCTCGGCATTCGGCCGACTGTATGCCACATGAACGAAGGACATTCCGCTTTCCTGGGGCTGGAGCGCGCACGGATGGAACTCGAGGAGTTGAAAATCTGCTACTACGAAGCGCGCCAGCTTGCCGCCGCTGGGAACGTCTTCACCACCCACACACCTGTGCCCGCGGGCTTCGATCGCTTCGATCCCGGCCTGATGGATCACTACTTTCGCGCCTATGCGGAACAACTCGGAATCTCCTTCGATGAGTTGATGCGCTATGGACGCGACAACCCCGATGACCCGGGCTCCCAGTTCAATATGGCGAACCTGGCTGCGCGGCACAGCTCTCACGCCAATGGCGTGAGCCGGCTGCACGGCCAAGTGACGCGGCAGATGGCACATCCCGTATGGGCGGGCTATCCCTTGGACGAGGTCCCCATCGGCTATGTGACCAACGGCATCCACACTCCTTCCTGGATTTCCACCGAGATGAGTGCTCTGCTCCACCGGTATCTCGGGCCCAAATGGTCCGAAGACCCGGCCAACCACGAGGTGTGGGATCGCATCGATCGCATTCCCGACCACGAGCTCTGGCGCGTTCACCAGATTCGCCGGGAGCGCCTGGTGAACTATGCGCGAGGTCGGCTGGCCGCGCAGATTGGCAACCGCGGCGGGTCCAACGTTGAGATCGCTGCTGCCAATAGCGTGCTCGATCCCGACGTGCTGACCCTCGGCTTCGCGCGCCGCTTCGCCACCTATAAACGAGCGACGCTCATCCTGCGCGATATCGAGCGGCTGAAAAAGATCCTTACCGATGCGAAGCGCCCTGTGCAACTTCTGCTCGCCGGGAAGTCGCATCCGAATGACACCTTCGGGAAGGAATTGATCCGGCAGATCGTCCATTTCGCGCAGGAGTCCGAAGTGCGCCGTAGCGTCGTTTTCCTGGAAGACTACGACATGTCCGTCGCGCGCTATCTCGTCCAGGGTTGCGACGTCTGGCTCAATACCCCGCGCAGG
This sequence comes from Terriglobia bacterium, assembly GCA_963747535.1. Taxonomy (GTDB): domain Bacteria; phylum Acidobacteriota; class Terriglobia; order Bryobacterales; family Bryobacteraceae; genus CAVVFX01. The sequence goes on along the minus strand of CAVVFX010000012.1, from coordinate 123,718 downwards.
CCCAACGAGGCCAGCGGCACCAGCGGCATGAAACTGCTGCCCAATGGCGGCTTGAACATCTCGGTGCTCGACGGCTGGTGGGATGAAGCGTTCGATGGCGAAGTAGGGTGGGGCATCGGCCGGGGCGAAGTCTATACGGATGAGGCCTATCAGGACCGCGTGGAGTCCGAGGCGCTCTACAACCTGCTGGAGAATGAAGTGGCGCCGCTGTTCTATAGCCGCGATAGCGAGGACGTTCCGCGGGGCTGGGTCGCCAAAATGAAAGCGTCTATGAAGCGACTCACGCCGGTGTTCAACACCAATCGTATGGTGGCCGAATACGCGGAGCGGTTTTATCTCCCGGCCAGCGTCCGGCACCTTCGCCTGAGAGCCGATAACGCCGCGCGGGTTCATCCTCTTGTAGACTGGCGGAGAAGGCTGCGGGACCATGGTGCCGAGGTCAGGATCATCGACGTCGATTGCCAGTCGACGCCGGAACTGTTCGTCGGCGCGACGCTCGAAATCACCGCGCGGGTGTTCCTGGGCAGCCTGCCGCCGTCAGATGTGCGCCTCGAAATCTATTACGGGACGGTCGACCCGTCAGGGCAGATCACGCATGGCAAGGCGCTCGACATGACCTACTGCGGCAAAGTCGACAACGATCATCGCTACCGGGGCGAAGTCGAATGCCGGGACAGCGGCTCGTGCGGATTCTCCGTGAGGGTGATACCTTTTCACGAAGATGCGATTGTGCCGTACGAGCAACCTTGGGTGGTGTGGCAGGAATAGTCCACCACCTTCGTCACTCGATTTCCCAGGGCGTCAACTTACAAGTTGAACCTGCAAAAATCGCCCAACCCTCCTGCTGTGCTTTACCAGGAGTCACACGATGAACGGCCATTTCCGCCTTCCGGGGGCCATCGCTTTTGTGGTCTGCGGGGCTGCGTATCAGCCGAAATGCCTTTTCACGTTTTCAGTTACTCGGAAACTTAATATTCACCAGGCCGCCGGTCTCTCCGGGGTCGCTATCCGGGTAGTCATCCTCCGGCGCGACGATTTCGTAAATCAGGTCGAGCTTATCCTGCAAGGCACTATTCAACTCTTCCAGTTGCCGGATGCGTTCGAGGAGCTGTTTCTCCCGGTCAGATGTCATAGTTATATTTTAGCGGTGCGTCAACAACTCGGGAGCTTCCAGGTGTGGGACCGTGTTGAACTGGAACAGGCGGATCCTTGCACCATCCACGCGGATCACCGTTAGCGAGCTGTTGTAGGTCACGCCGGCGAGTTGCATCACCCTTCGGCCGTCGAGATCTAAAGCCATAGAGGCCCACACGGCCGCGGGAGTCGCTGACGTAAAGACGGCAACATTCCGTGCCCCGCCACTGTCCTGCAAAATTTGCGCGCCGGCACGGACACGGGTAGCGAACGCTTCGAATGATTCGCCCGGGTGATCGTAGCGGCCATCGACCCAGGCGCGAACCACGGTTGTGTCGCAGTGCGCCCACGTCCGGTGAACGCGGGAACCCGCATCCCTCACCTGGGCCTGCAACTCCTCGAACTGCCGTCGGAATTCATCATCGTCCCTCGCGAGTTGCGGGCCGATACCGCGGTAGACGGCGTCCAGGTCGAACTCGTCCCAACAGGGGCTGATCGCGATCTCAGGGAAATCCGCGCCGGTTGAGCGGTAGGCCGCGCGGGCCTGATCTGCGGTCTCCCGCTGCCGCGATAATTGCCCGGACCAGGCCTGATCGAAGTAGATCCGGCGGCGAGCCAGCCAGGTTCCCAGCCGGCTCGACTGCTCGCGGCCGAGGTCCGACAGGCGATCATAGTCTTGCCGGGTTCCAGCCTGCCCGTGGCGGATGAAGTAGACTGATAACACGCCCCCGAGAGTAGCATGGGAGGTTTTGTGGTCGGGGTCGCTCACCTGTGCCGAAGCCCCACATTGTTGTTCGAGGTAACTTCCGGTAGAATAAAGGATTCATCACAGGCGCACGGACGTGCAAAGGAAACGTTCGCGGGACTCTGAACGTCTCAGCCATTTCAGCGCAAGTGGAAAGGAAACTCAAGTTTTTCATGAATAGTCTCAGGCTTATCAGCCTGACGGCCGTGTTGGTCTGTGTGTGGGGGCTCTCTCCACTGCTCGCGCAAAACCAATCGCAGACGTCCAATGCTCAGACTGCTCCGCCGGCGGGTTCCAACCAGCCCTCGCAGCAGAACCCCACGGCTGCCGCGCCGTCGCCGGCCCCTCAAGAGAAAAAGGCGAACCCATTCGAGACGGTGCCGCAATCGCCGACGCAAACTCCGGCTCAGCCTCCTGCCGCACCCCCGGCGCAGCAAACTAAACCGCCTTTCGAGACCCTCCCCCAAGCTCCCTCAGTCAAGCCGGTGGTAGGCAATCAGAATGTCATCGAAGCCATCGAATTCCGCGGTTCGCGCCGCGTTCCCCAGGAAACTCTGCGCGGTATGATTGTCACCCGCAAGGGCGATGTCTACAACGAGGAGACCCTTCGCCGCGATTTCACGGCCTTGTGGAACACGCAGCGCTTCGACGACATCCGGATGGAAACCGAGCCAGGCGCCACGGGTATCATCGTCCGGTTTGTCGTGACCGAGCGTCCGGTGGTCCGGACGATCAAATACGAGGGCGCCAAGTCGGTGACCGTATCGGAGATTCTGGACCGCTTCAAGGAGCGCAAAGTCGGGCTGTCGGTGGAATCGCAGTACGATCCGGCCAAAGTCCAGCGAGCGGCCGTGGTGTTGAAGGAACTACTCGCTGAGCGAGGCCGCCAGTTTGCTAAAGTCGAGCCGGATATCCGCCGGATTCCGCCCAGTTCGCTCGAAGTGATCTTCAATGTCGATGAAGGGCCCAAAGTCAAGGTGGGGCACATCAATATTGTCGGAAACCACGTGTTCACCCAGAAGGAAGTGATCGCGGCGATGAAGAACACTCATCCCATCGGGATCCCGCACTCCATCTTCTTCGAGAACATGTTCGCCAAGACCTTCAATAAGAGCGGCCTGGAAGAAGACGAAGAGCGTGTGCGCGACGCCTATCAGCAGAAGGGCTACTGGATGGCCAAGGCTTTTGACCCCACAATCACCCTACGCGACACCGGTGGGAACGTCAGTGGACGCAAGATCTGGCTGATCAAGCCCAACAAACCGGGGAAGGCAGCCGACATACGGATGGTGGTGGAAGAGGGCGCTCTGTACAAGCTGCACCAGGTCAATTATGTTGGCGTGAAACTGTTCCGGACTCCCGAACTTCTCACCAAGACGTTCTTTGGCATGGACATCGGCGATCCTTTCTCTACGGCGAAATTGCGCAAGGGTCTGGAGAACATGCGTAAGGCCTACGGCGATTTCGGTTACATCGACTTCGTTCCGGAACCGCAGATTGACACGGCCCCGGGTAACATGATCGACCTGACGCTCACGGCCGACGAGGGCAAGCAGTTCTTCATTCGCCGTATCGATTTCGTGGGTAACACGACGACGCGCGACAAGGTGATCCGGCGCGAGATCCTGCTCAACGAAGGCGATCTGTTCAGTCAGCGTCTATGGGACGCGAGTATCCTGCGCCTGAATCAGTTGGGCTACTTCGAGGTGCTGAAGGAGAACGAGTCGTATACCCTGAATCGCAACCCGCAGAGCAACACGGTGGACGTGACGCTCAAGGTGAAAGAGAAGGGCAAGAACTCCATCGGCCTGAACGGCGGCGTGTCGGGGATCGCCGGCAGTTTCCTGGGCTTCAACTATTCGACCAACAACTTCCTGGGGCTGGGTGAAACGCTTTCGCTGTCGGCGCAACTTGGCACGCGCATGCGCGATGTGGTCCTGGGCTTCACTGAGCCGTACTTCATGGACCGGCCGTTGCAACTTGGCTTCAATGTGTATATCCGGGAATTCATCTACGATCAGGGGCGCGAAGAATCGATCCTGACGGGCCAGAACCTGACCTCGTACTACAATGCCCTGGGATCTGCCAACGTCCTGAACTACACGCAGAAATCCAAGGGCGCTACGGTCAGCGGGAGTTATCCCATTAAGCGAAGTTTCTCGCGATGGGGACTCAGCTACACCTTCGACGACTCCACCATCATCACCAATAGTACAGGCGCCCAAACCTACTTTTCGTATATCAACTTCGAGGGCGTGAACGGGCCCAACTCGCTGTCCGGTATCCGGACCAGCAAAATCGTTCCCTCCTTTAGCTACAACTCGAAGAATCATCCGCTGAACCCGACACACGGCAAGAGCATCTTCATTTCAACGGAGTTTGCCGCCAGTTTCCTGGGCGGCAACGTCAACACTATCAAGCCGACGGCTGACTTCCAGTATTTTCATACGTCGCCAAGGTGGCACCGCAACGTCCTGGCTTATCACCTGCTCAGTTCCTGGCTGACCGGGTATGGCGGGAAAGTAGCGCCGCCTTTCGCCCGCCAGTACATCGGCGGCGAGCAGGACATCCGCGGCTTTGATTTCTACAGCGTCAGTCCGATCGCGTTTGTGGCCAGCGAGGCCAGCGTGGGTGTGATGAATGCCAACGGAACGCAACGTACCCAGAATGTGATTGTCAACGGCCAGCCCACGGCGATTGGGGTAACGCAGAACATTCCTATTTATCAGATCATCACACCGGGCGGCGACTTTCAGGCGGTAACCAATTTTGAATACCGCATTCCGATTATCGGCCCGGTGACGCTGGCGCCTTTCGTCGATGCCGGAGTCAACAAGATCACGCGTACCGATCAGCTGCAGATGAACCCGGAGCGCGTCGCACAACTCAATGCGCTGTTCCCTCAGGCCGGTTTTAACGGCAAGGTCCTGATCGCCCCGGGGACCGAGGCGATGCGCATGTCGACGGGCCTGGAAATCCAAGTGATGCTGCCGGTGGTCAATGCCCCGTTCCGGGTGTATTACGCATTCAACCCCATGCTGGTGCGAGAATATATTCAAACACCCTACGTGTTTGACCGTTCGTACTTTCCGAACAACGCGACGTATCAGAGTGCCATCGCCCAGTACGGGGTAAATTACCCGTTCTTCGAGAAGCGCGGAACGTTTCGTTTTACCATCGGGCGGACGTTTTAGAGTTAGGCCGCCGGTGGAGCGAGTACGGCGGTTCCGTGTTAGTATCGAACAAATTTGAAGGAGTTCCGAGAGTGAAGATGAAATTGACGGTCCTGAGCCTATTGGGCCTGGGAGCAATCCTGCCGGGGGTGAGTTATCCTGCCGCGGCCCAAACGCCTCAGAAGTTGGCTGTGATCAATATTCAGCAGGCGATTGTATCGACCAAAGATGGACAGAAGGCTCGCAACGATTTGCAGGCCAAATTTGGCCCGGCGCAGAAGGAACTGCAGGATAAACAGGCCAAACTGGCCGCGCTGCAGGATCAGTTTCGCAAGGGGCAGAACACCCTGAGCGACGAAGCCAAACAGAAACTGGCGCGCGATATCGACGCCGCAACCACCGGTCTGAAGCGCGACACGGAAGATGCCAACACCGAAGTCCAGGAAGCTGAACGCAAGGTGATGGACGAACTGGGTGGGAAAATGATGGCGGTACTGAACAAGTACGCGTCCGACAACGGCTACGTGCTGGTGATCGACGTCAGCAACCCGCAAACACCGGTTTTGTTCGCCTCCAACACGATCGACATTACCCGCGACGTGATCGGTCTGTATGACAAGAACGCCGGCGCCAGCGCACCCCCTGCCGCTCCGGCAGCCGCTGCGCCAAAACCCGCTGCACCTGCCGCACCGAAACCCACCGCTCCTCCGGCCAAGTAAAACATTGGGCCACGAATGAACACGAATGAACACGAATAAGAAAAGATCGGCTTGTTTTATTCGTGTTAATTCGTGTTCATTCGTGGCCAGATGTTCTTACCGCATTTCCTGCAGTCTCGCAATACGATCTTCCGTACTGGGGTGTGTGGAGAAGAGCTTGAAGAGCGTGTTGCCGCTGAACGGCTTCATGATGTAGAGATGCTGGGTCGCCGGATTGGCGTCCATAGGGATTCGCTGCGACCAGGTGTCGAGCTTTTTCAGCGCGCCGATCAACGGATACGGCGAGCCGACATACTTGGCTGAAGCGGCGTCGGCATCGTATTCACGGCTCCGCGAAATCGCCATCTGGATCAGCATGGCAGCGATCGGCGCGAGAATCAGCATGGCGAGATCCGCCAGGCCGTTACTGCCCCCTTCGTCATCGTCGCGGCGCGGACCGAAGAACATCGCCATGCGAGCCACCGCCGTAATCGCCGCGGCAATCGTCGCCGCCACCGAGCTGATCAGAATGTCCCGATGGAGAACATGGCCCAGTTCATGCGCCACGACTCCCTCCAGTTCTTCGTCCCTCATCAATTCCAGAATGCCGGCCGTGAAAGCCACTGACGCGTGCCGAGGATTGCGTCCCGTGGCGAATGCGTTGGGCGATTCTTCCGGCGTGATGTACAGCTTAGGCATCGGGATGCCCATACGCCGGGCGAGATTCTCGACGAGCGGGGCGATCCTCCGGTAAATCTCGGGATTGCTTTCGGGAGTCAGAGGCTGGGCGCCGGACATAGCCAGCGCCAGCTTGTCAGAGAAGAAATAACTAAAGAAATTGGTGGCCACCGCGATCGCCAGGCCGATGTAAATGCCCTGGCGGCCGGCGATGGCCGAGCCTCCGATGATCAGAATCGCGCTGAGGAGGCCTAGAAGTAGCGCGGTCTTCAGTCCATTAGCATTGTGCATAATCAACCTCCGTGCGACAGACCACCTTTCCGAGTGGTCTGTCGGGCTGCCCGGCAGCCGTTTACGCCGAAATCAGATCGGGTAGTTTCACCGTGGTCTTGGTGAAAGTCAGGTGCTTGTCGGCATCCGCATCCACCACAATCGTGTCGCCCGCCAGGTACTTGCCTTCTAGCAACTGTAGTGCCAGGGGATCCTGTATCAGCCGCTGAATGGAACGCTTCATGGGCCGGGCGCCAAAGTTAGGATCGTAACCATCGGACATGACTACATCCTTCGCTGCCGGCGTGATCTCCAGGCCGATGCCACGTTGCGTCAGCATACCGCGCACCCGCTCGAGCTGGATGTCGATAATTTTCGACAGATGATCGTGACTTAACGGATTGAACACGATAATGTCGTCCACCCGGTTCAGGAACTCCGGCCGGAACGTCTGCCGCAGCGCATCCAGGAGCTTCTTGCGCGCATCCTCGTGCTTACCGTTCTTGGCATTGACCGAGAATCCGATCGGGCCGGTGTCATGAATGATGCTGGAGCCGACATTCGAGGTCATAACGATCACGGTGTTTTTGAAGTTCACCGTGCGGCCCTGGCCGTCGGTCAAACGGCCATCGTCCAGGACCTGCAACATGGCGTTGAAGACTTCCGGGTGGGCCTTTTCGATCTCGTCGAACAGCACGACTGAATAGGGTTTACGGCGGACGTGTTCGGTGAGCTGTCCACCCTCGTCGTAGCCGACGTAGCCCGGAGGCGCGCCGATCATTCTGGACACGGCGTGCTTCTCCATGTACTCGGACATATCGACCCGGATCATGGACTTCTCGTCGTCGAACAGGAATTGCGCCAGCGCCCGGGCGAGCTCGGTTTTGCCGACACCCGTCGGTCCCAGGAAAATAAAGCTGCCGATGGGGCGGTTGGGATCACTCAGTCCGGCGCGATTCCGGCGGATGGCATTGGCCACCAGCGTCACCGCTTCGTCCTGGCCCACGACACGTTCGTGCAGTCGCGTTTCCATATGGATCAGTTTCTGGATCTCGCCTTCCAACATACGCGAGACTGGAATGCCGGTCCACTTCGCCACGATTTTGGCGATGTCCTCTTCGTCGATTTCTTCCTTGAGCAGCGGCGAGTTGCTCTTGATGGTTTCGAGGGCACGGGTGGCCACTTCGAGTTCGCGCTCGATTTCGGCCAGCTTGCCGTAACGCAACTGGGAGGCTTTTTCCCACTCGCCCTGGCGCGTGGCGCGCTCTTCGTCGAGGCGCGCCTGTTCCTGCTGCTCTTTGAGAGACCGGACGCGCTGGATGGCGGTCTTCTCCCGCTCCCAGCGTTCCTTCAAGCCGGCGGATTCGCCGCGCAGACGCTCCAGCTCATCTTCGACGTGTCGCAGCCGCTCCCGGCTCGTCGCGTCCCTTTCCCGGTTCAACGCCTGCCGTTCGATTTCCAGGTGCGAGACCCGGCGCTCCAGCTGATCGATTTCGATGGGCATGCTGCCGATCTGTAAGCGCAGCGCGGAGCCGGCTTCGTCGATCAGGTCGATGGCCTTGTCGGGCAGGAAGCGATCGGTGATATAACGGTCCGAGAGCATCGCAGCGGCTACGATGGCCGCGTCTTTGATGCGCACGGCGTGATGTATTTCGATCTTCTCTTTTAGCCCACGCAGAATGGCGATGGTGTCGTCGACACTCGGCTGGTCCACCAGCACCTGCTGGAAGCGTCGCGCCAGGGCGGCGTCTTTTTCCACATACTTGCGGTATTCGGCCAATGTGGTGGCGCCAATGCAGCGTAGCTCGCCGCGAGCGAGGGCCGGCTTCAACATATTGGCTGCGTCAATCGCGCCTTCAGCCCCACCCGCGCCGACCAGGGTGTGTAACTCATCGATGAAGCAGATGACCTCGCCAGCCGACTCGGTGATCTCTTTGAGAACGGCTTTCAGGCGGTCTTCGAACTCGCCGCGGAACTTGGTGCCCGCTATCATGGAGGCGAGATCGATCGCCACCAGACGCTTGTTGCGAAGCTGGTCGGGAATGTCGCCTTTGATGATCCTCTGAGCCAGTCCTTCGACGATTGCCGTCTTGCCAACGCCGGGTTCGCCTATTAGCACCGGGTTGTTCTTGGTGCGGCGGCTTAGTACCTGCATGACACGCCGGATCTCTTCGTCACGGCCGATCACCGGATCGAGCTTACCCTTGCGGGCCTGCTCGGTCAAGTCTACGGCGTAGCGCTCCAGCGCCTGATATTTGGATTCCGGATTTTGATCGGTCACGCGCTGGCTGCCTCGCACGGCGACCAGGGCTTTGAGGATCGCCTCATGGTCGGCGCGATGCTTGATGAGCAGGTTGCCTGCCGGATCGAACTTCTGGTCGGAGATGGCCAGGAGCAAATGTTCGGTCGACACAAACTCGTCCTTGAAGCGCTCGGCTTCCTTAAAGGCCGACTCGAGGACTTGGTTCAGCGGAGGAGATAGCAGCTGTCCGGCTGGTTGACCGGTGATTTTCGGCAGGGATTCGAGCAGGCGTCCGGCTTCGTTCACGATAGCGTCGGGCTGGACGTTGCATTTCTCGAGCACCGGACGCACTATGCCTTCCTTCTCCGATGCCAGGGCAATGAGAAGGTGAAGCGGATGCATGGCTTGATTCTGATTTTGTTCGGCGATGGATTGCGCCTGCTGGACCGCCTCCTGCGCCTTTTGGGTGAGTTTGTCGAATCTAAACATTTTTTCAGTACCTGATAAAATTTTGGGGCCGGTGGAAGCCCGGCCCCGCGCACCAATTAAAGTCTGTCACACGAGATTAAGCGGTTTGGTTGACCTTGATCTGCCGGGGCTTGGCGGCTGCCTTCTTGGCCAGTTTCACCGTGAGAACGCCATTCTTGTAGTCGGCCTGCACACTTTCCGTGTCGACCGTCGACGGTACCGCGAAGCTGCGGACAAAGGCGCCATAACTGCGCTCGATCCGGTGATAGCCGCGGGAATTCTCGTCCTCTTGAAATTTGCGTTCGCCCTTGATGGTCAGGGTCTGGTTCTCGACATGCACCCCGATGTCTTCGAGTTTGACGTCGGGCAGGTCGGCCTTCACAATTAGCTCGTTTTCGGTTTCGACGATGTCAACCGCCGGAGACCACGGGCGGCTGGCCCGCGGCTCACTCATAAAGCGGGTAACCGCGTCCTCAAAAAAACGAAGTCCTTGGAGTGGATCGTGGGTAATGCTCATGGTTGTATAGATGTCCTTTCGTGTCTTTGGGATTCAGGGTTTTAAGGTAACCTCATCCAGTAATAATCATAAAATATGAGTGTGTAGATGTCAAGCAAAATTCCTCCCTGTGCTGTATATTAAAGGCAAAGCCCTAAAATTTGTGTGACAAATGGAAATTTCACGTTCCCAAGCCAGGTCTATGACCATCTGCCGCGAAGGAATCGTGGCCACCAGTCATACCCTGGCATCTCAGGCCGGTGCACAGGCGTTAGCGCGCGGTGGTTCGGCCATGGATGCAGCCGTGGTTGCCAACATCGTGCTTGCGGTTGTCGAGCCGATGAGCTGCGGTGTCGGAGGCGATCTCTTCGCCCTTTATCGTGAGAACCCCACCGGGCGGCTGACCGGGATCAACTCGAGCGGTTGGTCGCCGCGGCAACTCACGATTGATTGTGCAGGCGGGAATCTGGATGGGATCCACTCCGTTACCGTCCCCGGGTGCGTGGACGGGTGGGCGAAGCTCCACCGCCGATTCGGACGCCTTCCCTGGCACGAACTTTTCTCCGCGGCTATCCACTACGCAGAAGAGGGATTTCCAGTCACCGAGATTATCGCCGGGCACTGGCGGGATCTGGAGCCCAAGCTGATGGCCACCGAGGATGCTCGCGAAGTCTATTTGACCGCCGGCCGGGCTCCGCAAACCGGCGAGATGTTCGCCAATCCCGCGATGGCACGAACTCTGCGTCTGCTTGCCGGGAACGGACCGGACGCATTCTATCGAGGTCCGATCGGCCAGGCGCTGCTGGCTACGTGCCGCGATCACGGGGGCGTGATGTGCCGGGAAGATCTGGCCGAATTCGAGTCGGAATGGGTCGACCCTATTTCGACAACCTACCGCGGCTGGGAGGTTTACGAGCTTCCGCCGAATGGTCAGGGGTTTGCCGCGCTTGAGATGCTGAATATCCTCGAGTCCTATCCGCTGCACCAATACGGGGCACAAAGCGCGGACACCCTGCACTTGAAAATCGAAGCGCAAAAGCTGGCGTATCAGGATTTAAAAGCCTATCTGGCGGACCCGCGGTTATCGCGTATTCCCCTGCCGGGCCTGATCTCGAAAGAGTATGGGCGGGAGAGAGCGGCGTCGATCGACCGCCGCTGCGCTCGCGGGGATCACGGTCCCGGCAGCCCGTCGCCGGCAGGAGATACGGTGTATCTCTGCGCTGTCGACCGCGAAGGGAACATCGCCTCACTGATCCAGAGCATCTATCAGGGCTTCGGTTCAGGGATTGTCGTTCCGGCATACGGCTTTGCGCTACATAATCGCGGTGCACTATTTTCGCTCGATCCGGCCCATCCCAACGCACTGGCCGGACGCAAGAGACCCTTCCACACCATCATTCCCGGGCTTATGCGGAAGGGCGGCCAGGACATCGGCTTCGGCATCATGGGCGGCTACAATCAGGCACAGGCGCATGCGCAGTTCGTTTCCAACGTGGCCGATCATGGCATGAACCTGCAGGCTGCACTGGAGGCGCCGCGCTTCACCAAGCTGACCTTCGGCGGACGCGATCTCCTGATGGAGTCGCGCTTTCCTGTGGAAACCATGGAGCAACTGCGAGCCATGGGACACGAGATTACTACGGTTGGTGAGTATGCGAGCCAGATGGGCGGCGGACAGGCCGTGATGCATGATGCCGCGACGCAAGTGAATTATGGAGCGTCGTCTCCGCGCAAGGATGGGGCCGCGATTCCGCAGCCCTGGACAGGCTAAAAGCCAGGCTAAAGCCTTTCACATTACTCACAGTCGAGCGAGACCACCACAATGCCGCGCTCACGGTCGTCTGTCGCATCCGGAGGCAGCGCCTTGTCCAGTTGGAACGAGGCCACGATCGATCGCTTCCCGCACGCTCGAAAACGGCGCACGACATCATGATAGCCGGGCTGGTCGAAAATCGCCGGCGCACCGGGAATACCGTCAATCGTGATGTCCAGACGCCGCGGACCCAGGCGTTCGAGCAGGTCCTCCGGCACGTAGACGCGCATCCGGATGCGATCGGGACCGGCTTGTCCCGTCAGATTAATGCGCGCCGAGAACTGTTTCGCAGCCCATCGCGTTCCCCCGATTTCCGAGTCGTGCCAGCCATGCACTAGATCCACATTGGCCAGGCCGTAGTGGCTTTCGAGCAGGCAAAACACCCGCTCGTCGCGTTTGGGATCGACCGGCGTGGATAGCCGGGTGGCTCCCACGCCCGCGTAATCCCAAATCTTCCAGTGAGCCCGCTCCAGCAACCTTTTCAAACCGGCGTGCGAGAAGATCCAGAAGTTGCTGTCGTCGCGATTCAGTTCATTTGCGCCCAGCAGGTAGGCGATGGGCTGGTCCTGCGGCATGGGCTGGTCGTTAGGAAAGTAGCGGGCGACGCGGGTGCTCAACACGCAATAGCGCGTATGCATCGCGAGACGTTCCATCACGTACAAGGGGTTCTTCAGGTGATAGAGTATGCCCAGAAAAACCGCCAGATCGTAGTTGTGCCGGGGCAGCCTGAACTGGCTGTCGAGGTCCACGTCGGCAATTTCGATATTGGATGAGAGGTGCTGCTTGAGCGCGAGGATCGCCTGCATGCCGTTGTGATTCGAATCGGGGAAATCGATGGCGTCCACCTGGCAGCCGAGCGATTCCAGAAAGAAAGCCAGATCCCCGTCGCCGCATCCGATGTCAGCCACTCTCTTTCCCGCCGCGGAATCGAACAGAGAAAGGTAGCGATCTCCAAAAAGCCGTTCGAGATTCGAAAGATTCCCCAGGGAATCGTAAGGATACCACTCGAACCCCCGCGAACCAACCGACTTCCTTGCGGCGGCCAGCCGATCGCGGATTTGCCGGGTCAGGAGAGCAAGTTGCGCGGAGGTCATTCGCCCTTGGAACTCGCCGAGCCGCGTTCGAGATTGGGGCCAAATTCGTATACGCCGCCGGCTCTCGATTGCAGCGTCACCTCTCTCCCGGCATAGCGGACACGCACCGGCTCCGCATCCCTGGCGCGAATCACTGCGCGGGTCAGCTTGCCATCCTTCCATGCGAGATCGACCGTTAGTGCGCCGCGCGCCATCAGACCCTTGACGTCGCCGTTGGGGATCTGCGGCGGCAAAGCCGGTAGCAGATTGAGCTGTGCCTCCTTACCCAATTGGACATCGGTAAGGCTGGTGGGAGTGGCTCGCCAGTCGTCGCTCTGCAAGAGCATTTCGGCGATGCCGGAAGCCGCGCCGAAATTTCCGTCGATCTGGAAGGGCGGATGCGCGTCGAACATGTTGGCGAACAATCCGGCGTGTGAGGGCGTCTTCGTCGCCTTATTGCCATTTGTCGCCGGATAGATCAGATTCTGCAGAATGCGATAGGCGTGCGCGCCATCGAGGAACCTCGCCCACAGATTGACCTTCCAACCCATGGACCATCCGGTGGCCTCGTCGCCGCGAAGTTCGAGGGACTTTTGCGCGGCCGCAAACAGATCCGTCGTGCCCAGCGGAGTGATCTCACGCCCCGGAAAGACACCCCAGAGATGCGATTGATGCCGGTGGTGATCGGTGGGATCGTCGAGATCCTGGAGCCACTCCTGCAGTTGGCCGTACCTGCCAATCTGGTTGGGAGCGATGCGCTTTCGCATGTCCGTCAATTGCGCGCGCAGATCCGCGTCGGCACCCAGGATGGCGCTGGCCGCGATCACATCTTCGAACAGGCCGCGGACGATCTGGTGGTCCATTGTCGGACCCATTACCAGCCCGCCATGCTCCGGCGAATTGCTGGGACCCGTGATGAGCCAGTCCTTGCCCGGATCCTTCACCAGCGTATCGACAAAGAAGAGTGCCGCGCCTTTCATCAGCGGATAAGCCGTCTCCCGCAGGAACGTGCGGTCGTGGGTGAACAAATAGTGATCCCAGAGCGTCTGGGACAGCCATGCACCGCCGGTTTGCCAGATCCCGTGGTTGGACGCATTGATGGGGGCCGTCCCGCGCCAGAGATCGAAATTGTGATGCAGAACCCAACCCCGCGCGTTGTACTGCTCCTTGGCCGTGCGCGCGCCGGACTCGGCAATCTCTTTCAGCGCGTCAAACAAAGGACGGCTGCATTCGCCGAGTCCGCCCACCTCGACGGGCCAATAATTCATCTCGGTATTGATGTTGACCGTGTACTTGCTGTCCCACGCGGGATGGTTGGAATCGTTCCAGATTCCCTGTAGATTGGCCGGTTGTCCGCCTTCCCGGCTTGAAGAAATCATCAGGTAGCGGCCGTATTGGAATACCATCGCGACCAGCTGCGGATCGCTTCCCTTAGCGAAGCCCCGGATGCGCTCGTCGGTCGGCATCTCGGCCGCGGAAGTCACGCCGAGGTCCATCGAAACGCGCTGGTACAGTTTCTGATAATCGGCGATGTGCGCCGCGCGGAGCTTGTCATACGTGGCTTTGCGCAATGGCGCGAGAGTCTGTTCATCGCGTTGCTTGGGATCGGCCGAAACGTCGCGGAAATTCCTGAAGTTGGTTGCGCCGGTCAGAATCAGTGTCACGGCATTGGACGACGCAATATCGATCGCGCCATCTTTCGCACTCACTGAACCGCCTTCGGGCTGGACCAGAAGGCGGGCTTCGTATCGGATCACGGAGTCTTCGACTGCCCCGGACATTGCCAATTCCCGATCCGAGAGGGCTGTAATGCGCGGGTCCTGGTGTGCGCTGCTGAGCGCGGCATGCAACGAAATGCTGCCGGGTTTCGACGCGGTGATCCGTACGATGATCGCCTGGGCCGGCCAACTGGCTAAGACTTCGCGCCGGTAAGTGACTCCGTTGGCTACGAACTCAGTGGATGCGACAGCGTTTTCGAGATTCAGTTCCCGCCGGTAACCCGTGGGCGCCGGGAGATTGGGAAATTCGAGATTGAGGTCGCCGAACGCCTGGTAGGCTTTCTGGCGAATGGGCTCGCTCATGAACGCGTCCATGGCGAGTTTCTCGGCTTCCGCCTGTTTCCCATCGAACAAAAGCTGCCGGATCTGGTTCAGGGACTTGTAAGCGCCGGGATGCGCGTAGTCGTGCGGCTCTCCCGTCCACACCGTGCTTTCGTTGAACTGGATGCGCTCCTTCGCGACGCCGCCGAACACCATCGCACCCAAACGTCCATTGCCAACGGGCAACGCTTCCTCCCACAGCACGGCGGGTTGGCGATACCACAGACGGAGGTCAGACGCAGTGGCCGTGAGCATCGAGGCCGCGGCGAAAAGGAGGATTAGTTTGCGGGACATCGGAACCTCTTATCGTCTCATGGGCGCTGGTCCTCTGAATCGATTGTGATATCCTCAGTCTCCACGCGCAGCGTTCGATTGGAAAACTGCAATTCGAGCAGTTGGAGTCCGACGGCGATCACAATTAACGCGATCCCGATCGTAAACATCAACAGACTGACAGCTTCCAGCAGGCTTTTTCCTAGGGCCGCACTGATCACGAGCGCGACGGAGGTAAAGCATAACACCGAAAAGTACAGCGTCCGCTCCGCCCAGGAGACCAGCCGGACACGGATTCGAAATGTCGACATCTGCCTTGCGATCACCTCGCGGCGGCGAAGATCGCCGGTCTTTTCCCGGTATTCGTGCGCCAGGGACCGCATCCGGTCGGAAATCGCGATGTAGCGCGCGTTCACTCCGGAAATCAGGATCGCGGCTGCCGAAATCAACACCACCGGAGTGACGGCTGTCGCCAGAACCTGCAACTGATGATCGCCGGGCTGAACGGTTTGCATTTACCCATTCTATTCGGCGACCGTAACCCAAATGATTTTCCGCATATTTGGACCGCGTAATATTCTCAAACTTCGTGTTTAAAAACTTGTGATTATACTGTGTGACGGCATGGTGAGGAGGCACTTGCGGACATGTGGTCCGGGCCGTGGCGCGTGTCGAACGGTTCAGCCCCGATGCGCACCATCGGACCGCTCTCGGATCTCGCGTCGCGACGACGTCCACTCCAGCATCCGGTTTCGCCTGAATGGCGTCGATGTTCACGTGCTGGCGCGCGACCGCTTCCTTCAAGCCGCCGACGTAACTTGCCATCACCGAAATTCCGCGCAGTATAGCCTCAAACGGCGCCCCGACTCCGTTCGTTTAGAAGGCCTCGGCGGATGTCATCGTCGACAAAAGTAGCACCTTACAAAGAATTATCCAGACTAGGATTCTTTGGACGGACTAAAGTCCGTCACACAAGGCTACTCGTAGCGCAGAGCCTCGGCAGGCGCGATGCGCGTGGCGCGGCGTGCGGGGAACCAGACAGCCAAAAGCGCAACCACAGACAAGACCGCCGGCACCGTCACGAACACCATTGGGTCCGACGCCTTTACTCCAAACAAAAAGCTGGCGATGAGACGCGACAGGCCGTAGGCCGCGACCAGGCCAATCGCGGCGCCGGCCCAAACCAGGCGCATTCCCTGCAGCAGGATCATGCTCCGTACATTGTGCGTTTCCGCGCCCAGGGCCATGCGAATCCCGATTTCGGGAGTGCGCTGCTGGACGGAGTAGGCCGTCAGTCCATAGATGCCGATCGCGGCCAGGAGCAGCGCGGAAACGCCGAACACGGTCAGCAGCAACATGTTGAAGTCTGCCCGTGCGGTCGATTCGACCACCACTTCATCCATCGAGCGAATCCGCGCGACCGGAAGCCCACCGCTCGACTGCTGGAGCTCTTTCTCAACGGCGTGACTGAGCGCGTGCGGATCACTCCGGGTCCGGACCAGGAAGACTATGGGGCCAATTCGCGAGTTTAGTGCGGTAACTCCATCGGGAACCTGCGCCAGCGGAATATACGCTTCCGGCTGGGGATCCCGATTGAGCCCGCCATCGCGAATGTCGCCGACGATACCGATAATCTGCCGCGGCGCCTCCGCGAATTCCGGACCCACTCCCTGGCCGATCAGGATCCGGTCGGAGAGCGGGTCGCCCTTGGGCCAGTATTTTCGCGCCATGGATTGATTCACGATCGCAATGGGTAGAGCGGCGCTGTCATCGCGAACGTTGAAGTACCGTCCTCGCAGGATCGGAATCTCGAATGTTTCGAAGAAGCCCGCCGAAACCGGCGTATAGTTGATGCCGCCATGATAGCGGTCGCCTTTCGATAACGGCCGGCCCACGATCAGGAAAGGCAGGCCGTAACCTCCTTCGAGCGGCAGACAGCAGGAACCTGCCGCGCTGATGACGCCGGGCAGCGCCTGGACCCGCTCTGTTACAGCCGTCATCAGGTCGCCCACACCGGCGCTCTTCTGAAAACGCGGGCCGCTCAGCGAAATGCGCATGGTCAGGACATTCCGCGGGTTGAATCCGGGAGCCACGGTGCGCAGGGCGACGAAAGTGCGGATGAGCAGAGCGGCCCCGATCAGGAGGACGATCGCGAGCGCCATTTCGCTGACCACCAGGAGCGACCGGGCCTTGTTATGACGCAGCCCCGTACCGGATCTGCCGCTGGCCTCTTTCAGCGTGGAACTGAGGTCCGCGCGCGAGACTCCCAGGGCGGGAATGAGTCCGAAGACCACGCCGGTGAGCAGGGAAACCCCGATCGTGAAGGCAAAGACGCGCCAATCGGTGGTGACCGCCGAGCCATGTTCACCGATGCGTGGAATATTGCCCGGGTTCAACGCGAGAAGCGAATGCACTCCGAGCGTGCCGAGCAGCAGTCCCGCCAGACCGCCTGCGAGGAAAAGCAGAACGCTCTCGGTTAGCAACTGGCGGATGATGCGGCCGCGTCCCGCGCCCATCGCCGCTCGAATCGCGATCTCGCGCTTTCGTGCCGCGGCGCGAACCAGCAAGAGGTTGGCGACATTCGCGCACGCGATCAGAAGTACAAAGCTGACCGCGCCGGCGAGGACCAGCAGCGACGTTCGCGCGTCACCGACTACCTGGTCCTGCAGAATTCTGACGCCGAAACTCATTCGCTGATTCGAGCCCGGATACTTGCGATGGAATTCGTCCCCCGCGAGGTTGAGTTGTGCATTAGCTTGTGACAGCGTGATTCCTGGCTTGAGACGGGCGGCGGCTTGAAAGTAGTGGGATTGATCGATGCTGTTGGGGTCAAATTGGAATGGCAGCCACGCGTCGGCAGGCGGGTCGCTATGAAACTCCTGTCCGATGACGCCGATAATGTTGTATGGTTCGCCGCTTAGGTCGACGGTCTTCCCGATAATGTTGCGATCTCTGCCAAAGCGTCGCTGCCAAAGCCCATAGCTGAGCACCACGTTGCGTCCGCCATGGGGTCGGTCCTCTTCGGGGGTGAACGTGCGGCCCAGCATCGCGCGGGCGCCGAAGAGCCGGAAATAGTCGGCGCTAACGTGGGCGGCGCGGATTTGCTCGGGATAAGTTCCTCCGGTCAGATTCACTCCGGCTGCGCCGCTATCGTATGCCGCAGCGTCCTGCACTACGCTCGTTTGCACCCGCCACAGATTGAATTTAGTGACCGATGCTCCCGGAAAAGCACCGGTAGGTGTGGTGTTCACAAACTGAACGATGCGGTCCGAGTCGGGATACTCGAGCGGCTTCAGCATGACGGTGTTGATCACCGAAAAAATAGCGGTATTGGCTCCGATTCCCAGCGCCAGTGCAGCCACAGCCGCAATGGTAAATCCAGGGCTGCGCAAGAACATGCGCAGCGAATGTTGGACGTCCTTCAGGAAAATGTCCATGATGGGCCGTTCCGGTTTAGACGGCGCGGCTCGCAAAAAGTTTGCGGCGTAGTGAACGGTTACGTATGTTTTGTCATGCCTGGCTGGAGGGTCGACTGACCTGCCGGTCGTTCCCCAGAGCTAAGCTATGGCTTCTTCATCGCCCGCAACAGAGCCCGTGCGGAAAATGTGACGATCGCAAAAAACATAGCGAAGCTGACTACAATCACGGTTAGCCGCCGGTCTCGTGAAAGATACCGTGAGGCCGGTTGTCCGGAGGCGCCAAACGAAAGTGCGACCGTCAAATGTACCGCGACCGGACTCTCCCCCGGATTCTCGACAACCACTGCATACTCGCCGGGTTCCCCGATATATTGCTGGAACGCGGCCGAGCGCGCGGCATCGGTTGACGCCAGAGCGTCGTGAATCTTGTGCTCACGGATAAGCTCGAGGTCCGGACGGCTCACCAGTTCAGTTCGCACCTCACCGCTCCCGGCCGCCTCGACACGGCATTCGGCGGTGGCGGGACGATGGCCGATCTCAAAGCGGACCCACCGCCACTCACCAGCCGGAATCTGATACACCTCGTCGGTCAAGACGGCCGATCCCGACGCAGCGAGCAGGAGTAAAAGGGCGAATTTCATTAGGGCGCTAGTAGATGAAGTGGATCTTCTTCAGTGTCGCTTCCGGTTCAATATCTCCGAACTGCGCTATCTTCACTTTCTCGCGGCCATCCTCGATGGCTACCGCAGCCGGTGTCGAGACGTACGGGAACGTCTTCTTTAGCAGTTCGAGATCATAAGAAACGCCGGCCGATAATTTGGCATCGTGCAAAAAATCGTGGGCGAACTGAGGTACGCGCGCCGGGACCACCACGATCCTGGTATCGCCCCAGTTCATGGTTGCCATTTTGCGCGCAGCGTCCAGACAGTGCAGGCACTCAGGATCAAAGAAGAAGATGTAGATTTTGCCCTCCTGAAGGGAAAACGGCTTACCCTCTACCGTGATCGACGCTGGTGCCAGGACACCCTTATGCGGACCGAGATCCACGCCGAGCGATACCGCGGCAAAGACCGTCACAGCTCCAAGAATTAGCCCGGCCGTGCGCAGGCTCTCGGATTTTCGCGCCCACAATCCAGCCAGCACCGCCAGGAGCAGCATGCCGGCGTCTTCTACAAAGAACATCGGGGTCACGGCGCGTTTGACGAACGGGAAGCAGCTACAATCCTTCCCGTGAAGATCGCTGTAGAAGATCCCGATATACACCATAAAGACCACGAGGAGAAGCGAGGCTAGCCACGCTCCCCAACGCCGGAACCGCGGAACAAGAACCAAAACCCCGGCCAGGGTTTCAGAGATGCCCAAGATAAAGGTGAAAGGTAAGGTCAGGTTTTCCGGCACCTTGAACTGGTGGAGCATCACCGCCCAACGAGGCATGTCGGTGATCTTCCAGATTCCCGAGATGAGGAACAACAAGGCCGTGAGCAGTGCAGCCACCCAGTTCAGCGCTGTTTTCCACCCAGGTCGTTCAAAGGTGGAAAGCGCGCTGCTGGGCAACGCTATTTCATCCATATGTCTCTATTTTATAGCCTCTGAAAGTTGTCAGTCGTCAGTCATCAGTTGTCAGCTGGATCAGCGGACGACGGATAACGGACAACGGATAACTCTTACAGCTTCAGTTCCCAACCCTTGCGGAAGACCGGCTTGACGAATTTATTGGCTTCGGCGTTATTCGTGAAGCGCATATTCTTTGCGTCCCACTCGAGCTTGCCCGGGATGTGCAGCGCGATCGCCGCCAGCGCCAGCCATTCCGCATAGGGTGCGCTAATGCTGAAGTCGGAGCAGGACGCGTCGCCGCCCTTGCACGCGCGAATCCAATCCAGCATGTGCCCCGGTGAACGTGTGAGTACCTCCGGAGGCAGCACGTAGTCCTTCCAGCGGGATGCCGGAAGCAGCCAGACGCCCTCGCCGCGCGATGACGTCGCCATGATCCCTTTGGTACCGATGAAGACCGAGCCATTGCCGGTCAGAATGCCTGGCTCCGGTCCTCCCCCGCGTTCGCCAAAGACGCGAACTCCCGGGCCGCCGGCGCCAGGCCGCGGTCCCGTCGCATTTGTCCCGCCCCGCCGACCTGCCCCGCCTGGACCGCCCGGGCCGCCAAATGCTCCCGCGGGCGGGCGGCCGGCACCGAATCCACCTCTCATGCCGACCGGCGGACGACCCTTGTCCGCCAGATTGTTGGTTGGAGGGAGGATGGTCTCATTCTCCATTCCTGGTACATGAAAGGCTTCGGGATCGCCAGGCTTGCAGCTATCGTGATAGAACACTTTCACCGGAGGCATCCCGCCTCGCGCGGGGAACTCCAACAGCACCACGGCCCGCTCCGGATATGTAATCTGGCTCAGCCCGACTACCTTGGTGCATTCCACGCTGGTGGGTGCTCCCAGTTGCAGCGCCGTGTGCACCGGACCGGCGGTGTGCGTGGCCCAATTGCCGATCTGGCCGGTGCCAAAATCGAGAAAGCCACGCCAGTTGTAGGGCACGTAGTAGGAACTGTAGGGACGCGTGGTCGCCGCGCCGAGCCAGGCAATCCAGTCCAGCGTCTCCGGAACGGGCTCTTCCGGGGGCAGTTGCTGCAGCCCGGTCGGATGAGTGCCGGGCGTAACCGAGATGTGCGCTTCCGTCACGTCGCCGATCGCACCGGACCAGACCATCTCCGCCGCCACGCGATTGCACTCGTGAGAGAAGCCCTGATTACCCATCTGCGTCGCGACCTTGTACTTCACCGCTGCATCCTTCAGCAGCCGCGCCTCCCAGGGAGTTCGCGTAAGCGGCTTCTCGCAGTAGACGTGCTTGCCGCGCTCCATGCAGTGCAGGGAAACCGTCGCATGCATGAAATCCGGGATTCCAATGGTGCACGCGTCGATATCCTTCTCCTTATCGAGCATGACGCGAAAATCCTTGTATTTCGGAACCTTCTCGAATTTATTCAAATTCGCCGCGGCGCGATTGGTGTCGACATCGCACATGGCCACGATATTTTCGGTGCGTGCGGCATCGTTCAGGTCAACGCCTCCCTGCCCGCCGCAGCCGATCGACGCGATATTCAATTTGTCATAAAAAGGCTTGTAGCCGAGCGCCCGGAGCGACGGCACGCTGCCGTAGCCGCCAACCGGTACAGCCCCGGCCAGCAGCGCCCCAAAAAAGAAGTGCCGTCTTGAAACATCGTTTGACATCGTGGTACTAACCTCGCGAAATTCGTTCGATTCAGGATAACGCAATGCGAAGCAGACTCCGGCAGCGACACCTTAGTACCCGACAGTCTGTCTCGTTTTACAAAAGTCACGCAGAATAAACAGATCGATAGTATGATTGGGTGTTGCCTCACAACTGACGTTACGGGAGCGCGCCTGTTCCTTGACGAACAGAGGCGCTCTTGGCGCGTCCCTCCCATTCCCAACTGTGATATTCTCGTCTCGCCAAGCTTTAGAGCTCTATGACAAATAACCGGCGCAATTTTCTTAAAAATATCGCAGCCTACGGCGGAGCCTTTACGCTCGCCGGCAAAATCGCGCAAGCCGCGCCCGACTGGAAGAAACAGATCGGACTCGAAATGTACACGGTGCGCGACCTGATGGCCAAGGATTACGAAGGCACGTTCGCGAAGGTGGCCGAGATTGGCTACAAGGAAGTCGAGCCCGCTTCGAACGCCTGGGGCGGTTTGGAGCCCAAGCAGTATCGGGCCATGCTCGACCGCTATGGGCTGAGTATGCCGTCGACGCATGTGGCGGCCACGGATGGGCCTGACCTCGAGAAAGAACTCGAAGGCTTTCAGATCATGGGCCTCAAGTACACCGAAGTGAGCGCTCCGCGCGGCGGAGGTGGAGGAGGCGCGGCCAAGAAGGCGAAGGGCCCGGCGCCCGCCGGCGGACCTCCGGCACCCGGTGAAGATTCCGTGAAGCGCACCGCGGAACAACTCAACAAGCACGGAGAGATCGTCAAGAAGTTCGGGATGAAGATGCTGTACCACAATCACGCACCGGAGTTCCAGCCTTTCGAAGGCAGCACGCTCCGGCCTTACGACATCATTCTCAAGGAAACGGATCCTACACTCGTCGCCATGCAACTCGATATCGGCTGGGCCGTGGTGGCTGGACAGAACGTGCTGGAAATGTTCCAGAAGAATCCCGGACGGTTCGAGCTCTGGCATGTGAAGGATGCGCGAGGCATCAAGAACCTGCCTCCGCAATTGAACCAGAGGCAGCCCATGAGCGCTATCACGCTGGTACCGGTTGGAGAGGGTGAAGTCGGCTACAAACCGATCTTTGCCCAAGCCGAGCTTGCCGGCATGAAGCATTTCTGCATCGAGCAGGATAATGCGGCTGATTGGGGTGATTCTATGGCCGCGGCCAGGGTTAGCTTCCAAAATCTGAATAAGATTTTGGGGTAGGCAGAGCCGCCTCAAAGCGACCAACGGGTGAGAGTCGGTGACATTCCAATAACGCTCAAGCCTGCTGACCCCGGAATAAGCGTTGCGCGACCCGTAATGAGCTAGCCATACAACCGGGGACAACCCTGCATACGGCCTCTGCCGTCGTTTTAACCATTTTGTGATACGATTCGCCTTTAAACGGGAGGCTCCAAGTGAAAGTCTACGAATCAAAGGATATACGCAACGTTGGCATTGTAGGTCACGGGCACTCTGGCAAGACGTCCCTTGTCGCGGGCCTGTTATTTACGTCGGGCGCTGTCAACCGCTTGACGCGCGTGGACGAAGGCAACACTCCGACGGATTACGATGACGAGGAAATCCAGCGCAAGCTGACCGTTTCCACCTCCATCGCGGCCCTGGAGTGGAAAAAGTACAAGATCAACCTGTTCGATACACCCGGCTTTAATATCTTCATCAACGACACCTACTCGACCATGATCGCGGATGACGCCACTCTGGTGGTACTCGATGCCGTCGCCGGCGTGGAAGTCCAGACCGAGAAGACCTGGGGCTTCGCCGACGAATTCCACCTGCCGCGCGCCATCCTGATCAACAAGCTCGATCGTGAACGCGCCGACTTCGACCGCGCCGTCGCCAGTGTTCAGGATAATTTCGGACGCACCGCTATCCCCATCCAGCTCCCTCTCGGCACCGAGAAAGACTTCAAAGGCGTCATCGACCTGATCCGCATGCGCGCGTTCACCTACACGCCCGATGGCGATGGCAAGGGTAAGGAATCCGACATTCCCGCCGAGTATGCCGAGGCTGCGAAGACGGCCCACGAAGCACTTGTCGAGATCGTTGCCGAAGGCAATGATGCGCTGCTCGAGGAGTTCTTTAACGAGGGCACTCTGCCCACCGAACACATTGTCGAGGGACTTCACGCCGCGGTCCGGGAACTGCGCCTTTTCCCGATTCTTTGCTCCTCCGCGCTGCATAACATCGGCACCGACCGCATCCTGGACTTTTTCGGCGAGACCTTCCCGTCGCCTGCTGACCACGCCGCGGTTCACGGCAAGGTCAACGGGCAGGACGTCATTCGCGAAATCAGCGACAAAGGTCCCGCCTCCGCGTTTGTGTTCAAAACCACAGCCGATCCGTTCGCCGGACGCATCACGTTTTTCAAGGTCATGTCAGGCTGCATTAAGAACGACCAGCACCTGATCGATGTTCAGAAGTCCACGGATGAGCGGTTGGCGCATATCGGCTCGCCGCTTGGCAAGATGATCCAGCCGGTCAACGAACTGCACGCCGGCGATATCGGCGCAGTGGCAAAGCTGAAAGACGCGCTGACCGGTCACACGCTGGCCGATAAGAGCTCGCTGATTGAATTCGAGCCCGTTCATCTGCCGGAGCCTTCCATTGCGTTTGCCGTGGAAGCCAAATCCCGGCAGGACGAAGACCGCATGGGCAACGCCATTAACCGGCTGCTCGAAGAAGATTTATCGCTCCGTTTCTATCGCGACCCGCAGACCAAGGACTTCCTGGTAGCCGGTGCGGGACAGCAGCACGTCGAGGTCGTGGTCAGCCGTATGAAGAGGCGCTACGGCGTCGATGTCACGCTGAAAGCCCCCAAGATTCCGTATCGCGAAACGATTCGCGGCAACGCGGACGTGCAGGGCCGTCATAAGAAACAGACCGGCGGCCACGGACAGTTCGGCGATTGCTGGATCCGCATGTCGCCTCTGCCGCGCGGTGGAAAGTTCGAGTTCGTCAACGACATTTTTGGCGGCGCGATCCCCAAGAATTACATTCCCGCGATCGAAAAGGGAATTATCGAGACCGCCGAAAAAGGCTATCTGGCTGGATACCCGGTGGTGGATTTCAAGGTGGAAGTCTACGACGGCTCCTATCACGACGTCGACTCTTCGGAAATGTCGTTCAAACTGGCCGCGCGCAAGGCCTTTAAAGCGGCCATGGCGGTGGCCAAACCGACGCTGCTGGAGCCGGTGATGAATGTCGAAATTCAGGCTCCGGTGGAATACGCCGGCGACCTCATGGGCGATCTCAACGGGCGCCGGGGCCGCATCTCGGGGATGGACACCAAGGGCGCCACGCAGTTCATCAAGGCGCAGGTGCCGATGTCTGAAATGCTGAGTTATCAAAGCGACCTCACGTCCATGACCCAGGGCCGCGCGTCGTTCTCCATGGAGTTCGACCATTACGATTATGTCCCGCAGTTACAGGCGGATAAAGTGATTGCCGCCGCCAAGGCCGCGAGAACCGGCGAAGAGGAAGAAGAAGAGTAACGGTACCGATCCCTGAGATCCGCAGGCGAAACCGTCTGCGCCACCCTTGCAAGTTCAATGTTTGCGTTGGTGGAGCAGGCGGTTCGCCTGTCCCGGCCGCCGGCGGCTGAATTCTGCACGTCCCTCCGCCAAACGGAACGAACGCCCGGCGCTTTGCGTTCTAATGGTATCAGTGTCCATAGAAAGATCGACTTGACTTGAGTGCATGCACATTCAAACTAATCGCACCCGCATGTTTCGACGCTGCAAGCTGCTGCTATGCGCCTCTCTGTTTGCAGCCGTCCCCGCATCTGCTCAGAATGCCGTTCGTATTGATCCCGTCCCGGTCCGTAATGGCCTGATAGGCCGCCTGACACGTCCCTATCAGGCGAGATCGGTGCCGCCGGTCAACCTGAACAACTCGGCCCGTTTGGATTCTCTCCTGCGGTCGGGGAATCTCTACCTGTCGGCCCAGGACGTAGTCGCGCTGGCGATTGAGAACAACATCGATATCGAAGTGCAGCGCTACGGTCCCTTGCTGGCCCGCGAGGTGCTCCGCCGGGCTCAGGCGGGCGGCCTGCTGCGAAATGTCGGCGTCGGCGTCGCGCCCGGCCCGCAGAGCGTGAGCTTGCAGGGAGTAAATGTCAGTAACGGAGGGATTTCCGCCAGCACCGCAGGAAACGGCGTCAGTTCCGGTGGTGGAATCGTGACCCAACTCGGTCCGGCGATCCCCTCCCTGGATCCCACTTTCACCGTCTATTCCGTTTTCCAGCACCAGACCACTCCGCAGAGCAACACCGTCCTGGTCGGAACCACGGCTTTGGTCGACACGGTTCGCAGCTACCAGGCGCAGTATGTCCAGAACTGGGACTTCGGCCTGAACGCTCAGTTCACTTATTCCAGCAACCACATCGCACTCAATAGCGCGCAGTTCAATCTCAACCCATACACCACGGCCGACCTCGATTTGCAGATGACGCAGAACCTGCTCCAGGGCTTCGGACCGGCGGTGAATACCCGCAACATACGAGTCCAGAAGAACAACCTGAAAGTGACCGACCTGCAATTCCGCCAGCAGGTGATCACCACGGTCTCCGCGGTTCTCGACCTCTACTGGGACCTGGTGAGCTTCGTGGAAGACGTTCGGTCCCGCGAGGCGGCGGTCGGCACCGCTCAACAGCTTTACAACGACAACAAACAGCAGGTGCAGTTCGGATCGCTCGCCGAGATCGAAGTGACTCGTGCGGAATCTCAGCTATACGCTGCCAAGCAGGACCTGGTGATCGCCCAGACCAATCTGCTGCAGCAGGAGACCATCCTCAAGAATGCGCTCTGCCGTTCCGGAGTCGCCGCCGCCGGGTTGGCCGATATTCATGTTGTTCCGCTCGATAAACTGCAGGTCCCCGACAAGGACGAGATGAAGCCGCTCGATCAGATCATGAGCGAAGCCGTTAAGCAGCGCGTCGAAATCGCCCAGAGCCGGATCAACATCGAGAGCAACAAGCTGAATCTGGTGGGCATCAAAAACTCTCTCAAACCCAGCCTGCAGGCGTTCGCTGAACTGACCAACAACGGCTTGACCGGAACCCTTACTCCACTGGGCGCCGAGCAACCGGGGCTCGGCTATCTCGCCGGAGGCTATAGTAACGTGCTGGCGCAGATCGCGCGCCGCAATTATCCGAACTACTCCGCCGGATTTTCGCTCAACATCCCGCTCCGCAACCGTGCGGCACAATCGGACTACGCCACCAGCCTCGTCGAGTTGCGCCAGAACGAATTGAGCCTGCAGAAAAGCATCAACCAGGTCGAGGTCGATGTGCGCAATGCAGTGATCGGACTACAACAGGCCCGCGCCCGCTTCGTATCCGCGGTGAAGGCTCGCGTCCTGCAAGAGGAAACGCTCAAGGCTGACCAGCAGAAACTATCTCTGGGAGCTTCCACTCCGTTTCAGGTGGTTCAGGACCAGCGGGACCTGGCCACCGCGCAAAGCTCCGAGGTGCAAGCCATGGCCAACTATAGTCATGCCCGGATCGCCTTCGATCAGGCCGTCGGGAACACCCTCGAGGCCAATCACATCTCCGTGGATGAAGCTAAGGCTGGCGTGGGAAGCATTCCCGCGAAGCAACCATGAGAGCCGCAACCATGAGAGCCACAACCATGAAACTCATTCGGCAATCGACGGCCCTGATGCTCTGCTACGCTTGCGTGGCGGCGCCGGTATGGTCCCAGAACGCGGCGTCCTCGGTTGAGCCCCTCCGGCCGCAGAGCGCTATTTTCACGCGTCCCTACCGGCCGGTTGAACTACCGCCGGCCCGCCTCGCCAACTCCCGACGAATTCAGGATCTGATTCGCGGCGGCAAGCTTTACCTGACCGCGCAGGACGCCGTCGAACTGGCGCTCGAAAACAATATCGATATTGAAGTTGCCCGCTACAACCAACCCGCGGCCGAGTGGCAAGTGGAGCGCGCGCAGGCCGGCGGCGCTCTGGCAGGCGTGCCGAGCGGTTCATCGCAAGCATTCTCCGTGGCTTCCGGACAAGGCGTGGTGGGGAGCCAGCAGGCGGCGGGTGTCAGCGGCGGGGGCGGCAGCGGGTCGGGTAACAATACCAATAACGCGACCGTCGCGCAGATTGGGCCGGTAACGGCAGTTCTGGATCCATCCCTGCAGGAAATCACGACCTTTGGCCATCAGACCACGCCCCAGCAAAATACCACCCAGAGTCTCACTGAGGCGCTGATATCGAATACGCGCGCTTTCACCGGAACTTACCAGGAAGGCTTTCTGATCGGAGGACAGGTTTCGGCCACTTACAAGGACAACTACCTCAACGAGAACTCACCCACCGACATACTGAATCCTTCCACGGCCGGCAGTCTTTCCGTCTCGGTCCAGCAGAATCTGTTGCGCGGCTTCGGCATTGCGGTGAACGAGCGCAACATTACCGTCGCCAGGATCAACTTGAATACCACGGAACTCAATTTCAAGACCCAGGTGATCGGTGTGGTGGTGAATGTCCTCGATACCTACTACGCGCTGGTGGCGGACTACGAAGACTTAAAGGCCAAAACCACCGCACTCGACGTGGCCCGGCAATTCTATGAGGACAGCAAGAAGCAGTTGGAGTTCGGCGCATTGACTCCGCTCGACGTTACCAACGCCGAGACGCAGGTGGTGGCCGGCCAGCAAAATCTGGATCTCTCCCAGACCGGACTGCAGCAGCAGGAATTGCAGCTCAAGAATCTGATCAGCCGTACCGGTATTGCCGACCCGCTGCTCGCCGACACGCCCATCGTGGCGCTCGATCGCATCGAGATACCAGAGTCGGACGACCTACCGTCGCTTGAGGATTTGGTGGAACAAGCCCTGAAAAACCGCAGCGACCTGGCTGCCGAACGCGCGTCTGTCCGTACCGCCGAGGTTTCCGCCCTCGGCACTAAGAACGGAATTCTTCCGACGCTGCCGGTCTTCGCTTCGGCGACCCAGGTGGGCCTTGCGGGTAAAGCGAACCCGTTGGTGACTCCGTTTTTTACCCTGGCTCCTAACCCTTACTTCGTGGGTGGCCTAGGAACAACATTGGGACAGGTGTTCCGGCGTAATTTCCCCAGTGAACTCGGCGGCGTCGCCATCACGGGACCGCTCCGCAACAACCAGGCGCAGGCGGACTTCGGCATCGATCAACTCCAGCTTCGCCAGCGCCAGTTGATCACCCGGAAGGATGAGAATCAGGCCCAGGTGGACGTGCTGAACGCGGTGATCGCGCTGCAGCAGTCGCGGGCGAAATACGAAGCGGCGGTCAGGAGCCGGATCCTGAACGAGCAGCTTCTCTCGGCCGAGCAGCAGAAATATTCGCTAGGCGCCTCGACACCTTACCTGGTGGTGCAGGCCCAACGCGATCTTACCAACGCCAACTCTACTGAAATCGCGGCGCTCGTCGAATACAGCAACGCCCGCATCGCCCTGGAGCAAGCCACCGGTACGACGCTGGAGAAGCACCACGTCAACATCGCCAGCGTCCAAGCCAGGTGAGGCACTGAAGAGGCAGTCGAAAGCACCGGAACAAACACTGGACCTGCAAGGGTGGCGCGGGCGGTTTCGCCTGCGAAGGTCGGATTTTGCAACTGCCTCTTAAATTAATTTAAGAGGAATCGGTAGAAACTATCGCTCGCGCGAGGCCACGGTCGTGTGCGCAGGGGAAGCCTGCGAGAGCGCCAGCGTCGCCCAGCTTGTACCGGCGGCGGAAATCCACTGATCGTAACCGTGGGGGAAGCCCGCGTCGAAGTAGGGCTGAAACGCCATCGCGCGCGTCCTGACGTGCCACGAGCCGTCCTCCAGTTGCGAGGTCAGCAGGATCCGGACCGCACGTTCATAGGCGGCATCGGCTGCGGAGAGTCCCGCGGCCTGCAACGCAAACAACGCTTTTCCTGTCGCGTAGGCGCTGCTCTCCATGGAGTCCATATCGGACCAACCCCCATCCGGCCGCTGCACTGCCAGCAACTCCCGCATGGCCTTCTGCGTGGCAGCCTTATCCTTGCCGGCCCACGCCAGCCCAAGCAATCGCCAACCCCGATCTTCGTTGTTCTTCGGCTGTGCTTTTGACAACCACGCCGCGGCGAGTTGAATCGATCGGTCGTAGGCGGCCTTGTCTGTCTTTGGCGCGTAAAGCTGGAGGGCGCGCATGGCAATAGCCGTCTGGCCGATATAGTCCGAACAGATCGGCGGCCGCGTATCGGCGGCAGCGTATGCCCACTGGCCATCGGTCGCTTGATGCGACTTCAGGTACATGGCCACGGCATCGGTATTCAGGTCGGGTTGGTAGTGCTCGGCATCGAGCCCCACGAGGATGTAGCTCACCACAAACGGGCCGAAGAAATCCTCGACCGGAACGAAGGTCCCCTGATGCAGGTGGTCGCGCAGCTTTTCGAGGCCGAACACGTTGGCTTTAACCTGCTGCGCCGCGATCTTCTCGTCCACCTGGAATCCGTGCCTGCGCGCCGAGCCGATCGCCATCGCGGCGAGGCTGTTGTTGTGGCAGGAAACGCAAGCTGCCTTGGGAACGAAGTTCGCGTCCGCCCGCTGCAGCAACGGAATACCGCCCTGGACCGCGCTTTGGACGGTGTTCTCGCGCCGTGATTCCAGAACGGGCGGGCTTGGAGGCGTGGCCTTCGCGCCGGATTTGACTAACCATGCGACGACCGGTGTGTCGCCATGCAACTTTGCGATATCGAGCACCGTCATGCCGGAATCACCGGATTGCTTGTGAACATTCTTGGCGTTGACGTCTGCGCCGCGTGCGACAAGCAGTTTGACGACGTCCAGATCAAGCAGATCCGATGCGGCCGCGTACATCAGCGGAGTGCGGCCGAGCGAATCGAAGGCGTCTACGTCCGCGCCATGGTCGAGCATCAGGCGGACGGCGTTCACGTCGCCGAGAGCTGTGATATTCGGCAGTGCGAGCGAGTAGGCCTCTTTGTCCAGGTCTTTGGCGGCCACCAGGGCAAGGCATTTCGCGCACTGCAGGGTGACAGCCATCTCGAGGGCCTGTTCTGCGGATGCTTTCGCATCGGCGCCCTTGCCGAGCAGCAATTCCATGCTGGCGGAATCGCCGGCGGTGGCGGCTTCAATCAGCGGCGATGATTCGGCGGCCGGATGCGCGTTGGGATTCGGATTCGCGCCGTGCTCCAGAAGTAGCCTGACTACGGAAGCATTGCCGGGACGGCGAGCGGCGATCATCAACGGCGTTCGCATGTCGCTGGAACGGGCATTAACCTCCGCGCCATGGGCCAGCAGGACACGGGTTTTCTCCAGATCCGTTGCCGCCCACATCAGGGCTGTTGCACTGGCGTCATTTCTTTGGTTGGGGTCGGCACCCTGTTTCAAGAGCCGCTCGAGCGTCGCCGCGCCGGTATAGAGCACCGCGTACATAAATGGAGTAGAGCCCTCCGGTCCGCGTGCATTCAGCAGCTTGGGATCTTCCGCAACGGACTTCATGAACCCGTCCAGGTCGCCGGTGTGTAATGCCTCGACCATGGCCACGGCTTTCGGATTCAATGGCGGCAACTCCGCTTCGTTGGCGAGCGAGTCCGGCCAGTCGGCGCCCTGGTCGATCCACCTCTTGATAATGTTGATCTGCTCCGGACGGAGCGGACCGGTGGGGGGCATCTGCAAGCCATATGCATTCCCCGATATCCGGAGATACAGAAAGCTGTTGTCACTGCTGCCGGGAACCACACCGCGGCGACTGATGACTACGCTTTTCCGGTCGAGCCGCAAGCCGCCGATCTGCTGCGAGGGCCCATGACAGCCTACACAGTTCTGACGCAAGATCGGCAGCACATCCCGGCTGAAGTCGACTTTAGCTGGAGCCTGGGCTGACAGCGTCTCCAGCAATACAAATGAACAAAGCGCGACCTGCGCAAGCCTCAATCCCCACATAGACCCTCCTCGAACGAGAGAACCAATCTCAGCATTCCGCCGAACCCGATCACGTTGTAGTTGCCGGCGTTCCCGTTGTGCACCGCCGGGTTGGTTTATTCTACCGCTAACCACCTACGTTTGTGCCGGTTTTTTGAGGAATTTCCGTTCTCGGCAGCCGGGTGATTACTGCTTGTTGCTATCGTCGCCGGGTTTCTCGCCGGGCCGGTATAACGTCGGAGGTTTGCGCGTTTGCGGACTGGTGGCTTCCTTGTCGGCCGCGGCCTGCTTTGCCTTTAACTCGTCGGGCGTCGCCATGGCCTCGCGCTGCTTCTTCTCCTTCTCCTCCTTAGACGCCACCTCCTCGGCTCGCTTTCCCAGGTCTTTGCCGCCCTCGAGGTTGCCGTTGGTGGTGTCAATGGCCTGCTTTAGCACGAATTCGTAGCGTTCGAGGTCTTTGGGATTCGAGTCCTGGATCTTCTGTAACTGGGCCAGCATGGGTTTTTCGCCGGCCATCACCAGATCCATCCCTTTCTCGAGGCTGACCTTGCGCTCGAGCGCGTCGTCGGTCACAGTGTCGATCGCGTCGAGGATGTTGCAATAGTCTTCCAGCAGATCGTGAATCAGGGCGGATCTGCCGGGCTTGTCCTTGGACATCAGTTGCTTGACCTGGTCCAAGCGCTGTTTGGCGAAATGCAGGTAAAGGGTGATCCGCAGGTTGGGTTCCTGTGCGTCACGAATCTGGTCGGCTTCATCCGAAGTCAGGAAGTCGCGATCGGCCATGAGAGGCGCCGCGACAAGTAGAGCGCAAATCAAAATTAGATACTTCATTTGGCGTGCGTCAGGATGCCGTCGAGCCAGGCATCATGGATCTCCTGTACTTTATTTTGCACCGGTTCGATGACCTCGCGGTCGGCCGCATCCATCTCCTGCTTTAATCCTTCCAGACGGCGGAGCAACCCGCGGCTCTTGGTCTCGGCATATTTGTAAGGTCCCGGACTCTTACCCGGCTTCTTGCCGGACTCGGCCAGCGCTGACTGTGCCAATTCGACCGATTCGCGAACCTCGTCCAGTCTGGCTTCCGTGGCCTTCATATTCTGCACTGCATAGGCCTCTCGCGCCTCGCTGATCGCCTGGTCGGCGTTGGCCAGCGCCAGGCGTGAGCGCTTCTCGGGATTCGGCTCATTCTTCGCGGCGTGCAAATCGGCCGCGGCCCCACACGGCAGGCTCACAGTCACCAGGGTCATCGCGATAGCTATCGTAATGATCGGGCGGCGCATCATCTCTGCCCCTGAGACAGTTTCAGTATATGGATCCGCTGCCGGGCCTGAAACTCCTGATCGGGGAATTTGCCGCCGCTCACAGCCAGGAACTGCTCGTAAGCTTCCAAGGCCGGTTTTTTCTGCTTCAATTTGTCGAGCGTGATAGCGCGTAGAAAGACGTCGCCAGGCTTCTCCTTGCCCAGCGCCCTGACGCGATCGAGCGCTCCCAAACCCGTGGGATAGTCCTCCAGAACGATCGCCACCGACGCCAGTTCGTTGAGTGCGTCCACCGAATCGTGCCGGATAGTGACCGCATTCATGAACTGTTGCTCAGCGGGTTGCAGTTTGTGCTGATCGCGCAGCGCCCTTCCATAACGCATGTGCAGGTCGTAGTTCGCCGGTTCGGCCGCGACCACCAGACCCAGCATGTCCAGTTCCTTGTCGAACTGTTTATTTAATCCGTAAGCGGTCGCCAGCGCCAGCCGGTTGGCAGACGTAGGCGACGCGGCAACGGCTTTTTCGAGTCCCGGGATCGCATCCGCGAAGCGCTTGGTCTCGATCAGCAACTCACCCATCCGTTCCTGTGCCGCGGCATTCTCTGGAAATTGCCGGTAGATGGCAACCGCGTCGTTTGGCTGTCCGGCCTTCTCATACTCGGCGGCGAGTTCGAGTAGTTCGTCACGATAGTCAGGATCGAGCGCCGCCGCTTTCTCAAAATGCGGAGCGGCCTCACTCAGTTTCTTTTCGCCCACCAGCGCTTTGGCCCAGCCGGTTTGGGCCGCGGCTGATTTGGCATCAATCCCCGCGGCTATTGCAAACGCCGCCGCCGCCTTTTCGAAATTGGCGGCTCCGAGCAGCGCCTCGCCAAAGTAATATTGTGGACGAAACTCGCGCGGCTTCTGTCCAGCCGCGTCGGTCAGAGGCGCCACCGCATCCTGGAACTGCTTGTTACGTAACAGCACGATTCCCAGGTTCAACTCCGCTTCATACAACCCGGGTTTCAACTCCAGGGTTTTCCGGTACTCTACGGCCGCTTCGGCGTCGTTCTTCAAGAGGCTGCAGGACAGCGCCAGGTGAAAATGAGCCGCGTAGTCCTTGGGGTCCTTTTCGACGGCTTGGCGGAAGGCCACGAGCGCCGCGTCGTACCGCTTCTCGTCCAGCGCCTTCATGCCGTCCCCCATTGGGTCGCCCGCTTGCTGTAGAGGCGCCCCGGCAGCCCGTGCCCAAAGCATCAGCCCGGCTGTCGCGGTGAGCCAGATTGGATTCTGTATCTTCATCCACCCTTTATTCTAATGTCGCGCACAATACAGCGCTCCTTCGCCGCGCCCTCTGGTGGGCAACTTTGCTGGGCAGCGCCGACACCCTTAAATACCGTCAAGTCACTTGGTTGTCGCCGTACGGGGATCACGAAAGGCGACAAGTCCGCCCCACGGCAGCCAATCGTGATAATCTTCCAACAGGAGTTCCTATGAGCATCTCTCGACGCAAGTTTCTCGAAACTACCGCAGCCGGCGCTATGGCCGCAAGTTCGCTCTCGGCCAAAGGCAGTTCAGACATGCCGACTCGCGTTCTCGGAAAGACCGGCGTGCACGTATCCATCCTGGCCATGGGGGGAGGAAGCCGCTATCTGATGTACAAGGACGAGGACCAGGCGATTGATGCCGTCCACAAAGCTCTGGACCTGGGCATTACCTATATCGACAGCTCAGACACCTATGGCAAGGACCACCTTTCCGAGCAGCGCATTGGTAAGGCCCTCAAAGGCCGGCGCGACAGCGTATTCGTCGCGACCAAGCTGAGCGATCGCGACCCGCAGAAGAGCTTCGAGATCGTCGAAGCCAGTCTCAAGGCCCTGCAGACGGACCACCTCGATCTGCTCCACATCCATCAACTCATGGAGGAAGACGATCTCGCCAAGATCGAAGCCAAGGGCGGAGTGCTCGACCAGATTCTCAAGATGCGCGACCAGAAGATGACTCGGTTCATCGGTATCACCAGCCACTACGATCCCACCACCCTCGCGACAGCCCTCCAACGCCATGACTTCGATTGCACCCAGATGGCGCTCAATGGCGGGCTGGTCGGAATGAAGAGCGGCAAGGGCGGCATGGTCCCGAACGACGCCATCAAAACCAGCTTCGAGACGGTTGCGCTGCCAGTCGCCAACCGCAAGAAGATGGGTGTGATTGCGATGAAGGTGATGGCGCAGGATGCCCTGATTGGCCCGGCGGAACCTTCCAAGCTGATGTACTATTCGTTGTCCTTGCCCATCACGGCTGTGGTGATCGGCATGCCGAAATTGGACCATATCGAAGAGAACTGCCGTCTCGCGAGAGCCTTCAAGCCGCTTCCTGTATCGGAAATGAAGAAGCTGTCGAATGATCTGTCGACGAAGTACAAGGCGCAACTCGACCACTTCTTCAGCCATCACATCGACGCGTAATTTAAGCGCAGAACTTCGAGGACTCGGGTAGGAGCAAAACGATTTGCTCACGGACCCCGGTGGCTGTAAGGAGTCGCTCGACTGGGAGGCTCCTCATTTTGGAGGGGTTTCCGATGGACAGAGCGCCCTTGCGGAACGAAGCCAATTTTTGGCAAGCGGCTTTCTTTTGTTTGAATTATACGGGGCGTCGCGTGGATGGGACGCTCGGGTTTGTGTATCCTTGTGCACCGGATCCATAGTTCCTGATGTGGGCTGGCGGTTGGCGAGTGTTCGCGATTGCGTCGGGTGGCAGCGATTCTCCGGAACGAAGCCGGTTGCGGGGGCTTTGCGGATCGGAAAAAAACAGACTCCCGTTTGTGCTTCTTTGTGCGTTTTGTTCATCGTTTCTGGTGGGCACAGTATCGCTCACTGCGGCGAGGGAAGGATGAAAAATGAAGTCCCGATCGGACTGGCCGACGGAGCTGAAGCCCGCTTCAAATAAAGACACTTTTCCTCCTCTGATTTCAGCG
Source organism: Terriglobia bacterium (assembly GCA_963747535.1). GTDB lineage: Bacteria > Acidobacteriota > Terriglobia > Bryobacterales > Bryobacteraceae > CAVVFX01. Next base: position 87,795 of record CAVVFX010000012.1, on the reverse strand, counting down.
TAGCGTGCGTGATGACGGGGGTTGACGGGTGTCGGCTGTAAATGGTTGATGGGGTTGGTGAGATTCTCTTGAGTGTGCTGAACCCGGTTGAGCCAGGCTCCGTAGAACGCAAGGGCTATTCTGAAGTCCGGGGCCGCACCTCTTCGATGCATGGGCGCCGGAGTCTTCGTGCGTTCATGGGTTGCAACCTCCCATAATCCACTTGTCTGTGTAAGTCGCCAAACCGTTGAGTGCGAATCAGCGAAGGCACGATCGAAATTGAAGAGCCTCTACTAACCGCGGCTGCGCGATGCCGGACGGCTCGGACTATGTTTCCGGATGATTCCCGCCAAGGCCCGTAATGCGTCATTGGCAGCCCTTGCGCTGGGAAACGCGGCAGCGACGTCGGGCTCCAGCACCACGACGGAACTTCCCGTCGTGTACTTCGATGCGTAGCGGTTGGGCGTTGCCAGACTGAAGTCGTATTCCGGTAAGATGTCGTCCGGATCTGCTGCCCCCCGCTTATTGGGTGCTTTCTTCATAGTTCCTTAACTCACGCCGTGTCGCCCGGCGGGCGCTGATAATTCGGATCCTGTTGTCGCGTTCAACGTACATAACTGCAACCAGACGTCGTCTCTCGGAATACCCTAACAACACGAGTCGCTCTTCCTCAGACGAATGCCGCGGATCCTCTACGATGCGGCCGAACGGATCGCCGAACACTGTCGCCGCTTCTTCAAACGACACCTGGTGCTTAAGGGAGTTCGTTGCGGCTTTTTTCGGATCCCATTCAAACTCCAGCGCCAACTTAGATTATACCTGCGGGTTGTCGCGTGGGGGGAAGGCTCTCGCCGATCCATCACATCATTCCTGGCGATAAAAAACAGCTCTACAGTAATCCGGTGATACGGCACTTGCCTGGGCGTGCTAACTCTTAGGCCGTTGCCGGTGGAAATCGGTGCGGGACTGAAACGCCTTTCCGACCGCGATCAGCGTATTCTCGGAGAACGGATTGCCGACCAGTTGAATCGCCACCGGCAGGCCGTCCGCAAAGCCGCAGGGCAGGGAAAGGGCTGGGAGTCCTCCGAGATTGCCGGCTGGAATCAGCGCGCTCATGCCGGTATCTTCGGGTGGATTGGGCGCGTCGGGCGGGCGATAATCGAGCGGTTTGGAGATCTCCGGAGCCACGCTATAACGCGTGGGAGCCAGCAGAATATCCACTTCGCTGAACATCTTGCGAAACTCGTGCTGCATCAGCGTCCGAATCCGCATGGCCTTCAGATAATCCCTCGCGGGCATGTCCAGCCGCGCTTTCAAGCCGGCGATCTGGTCCGGATCGGCGAGTTGGTCCACCTGACCGCTGGTGATCAGCGTTTCGAAGATCGACGCTTCTTCGGCTCCGATGATCGCGCCCGTCATGGGGCCGTAGGGAAACTTCGGCAGCTTCATCTCGACCATCGGAATCCCGAGGGCCTTCACCGTTTCGAACGCTTGCGCCAGTACCGGACGAAGGCTCGCGTCGGGACGATCGGCGAAATCCACCGTGGCGAACCCGATCTTCAGGTCGCCGAATTTTCGCACCACGTCCGGCACGTAATAGAAACTCTTGCCCGCGGATCCCGGATCGAGCGAATCCTTGCCGGCAATGGCTTGCAGCACCAGCGCGCAGTCCTCAGCCGTACGGGCAAGCGGTCCAACCTTGTCCATGGTCCAGGAGAGCGCCATGGCGCCGTAACGGCTTACTAATCCGTAGGTGGGACGAAGTCCGGTGACGCCGCAGAATGCCGCGGGAGTGAGGATGGAGCCGGAAGTCTCGGAGCCCAACGCATAGGTCACCAGGCCGGCGGCCACTGCAGCCCCCGATCCGCTCGACGAACCTCCCGACCACCTCGCCCGATTCCACGGATTCAATCCCGGGCCGAACAGCGATGCGCCGGCCATGTTGTAGCCGCCGCCACCGGCCAGTTCCACCATCGCCAGCTTACCCATCAACAGCGCGCCGAGCTTATCGAGCCTGGTCAGTACCGTCGCGGTATAGTCGAAGACCTGCGCGGCGTACGGTTTCGCCCCCCATGTGGTAATTTGCCCTTCTACACTGAGCAAATCCTTAGCGCCAAAAGGAATGCCTTGCAGCGGTCCGCGAAAGCGTTCGCGTTTCAGCTCCGCGTCGACTTCCTTGGCCTTGCGGATGGCGATTTCCTTCATCGGCAGCGCCAGCGCATTGTATCGGGGGCCGAGTTTCTCCAGGCGGTCGCCGAACGCGCGCGCCAGTTCCAGTGCCGAAACCTCCCGTGCTTTCAGCTTTGCGTTCAGTTCGGGAATGGTGGCCCAGAAGAGCTGTTCGTCGAGATCCTTCATGATCAGGCCCGGAAGGTGAACGCCGGTTCGGTCGACATGGGGATTTCGAACTTGGTGAGGTTCTCGGCGCTCCGCCGGTTTTCGTCGCGCGCCTTTTCCACCGGATCCGTGGACGCGGCGGGCGGAGCAGGGGTCTGCGCCAGCGCAACTCCAGAGCCGGTGAGCGCCAGCATGCTTCTACGCGACAGCTTCATTTGGTGTCCACAGCCTTAGGTTCCGCCGCTTTGACTTCCAGCGCCTCGATCGCGGCTTTCTCCATTATCGCCCGGGGCGCGTTCTCGCCGGTCCAGATTTCGAACTGCTTCGCAGCCTGCTCGATGAACATTTCAAGCCCTGGAATGATCGTCTTGCCCTGCTCGCGCGCATGCTGGATGAGGAGCGTTTCGATCGGGTTGTACACCATGTCGAAGACGATTTCGGCGGGGATCGAGTTGCGAAAGAAACAGTCGTTGATGTTGGGAAACATGCCGAGCGGCGTGGCATGAACCAGCACGTCAAATTTACGCGACTCCACCTGGTCGCGCAGCAGCGGTTCGCCGCCGCACATGCGGGCCAGCGCGCGCACGCGATCCGGATTGCGGCCCACCAGAGACACTTTCGCGCCCGCCTCGATGAGAGCCGATGCCGCTCCCCGGGCAGCCCCGCCATTGCCGGCCACCAGCACGGTGGCATTTGCCAGTCGAATGTGCTTCGCCAGGGGACTCACCACTCCTACGGCATCGGTATTGGTTCCGCGCCATTTACCGGCCTTCTTCCACACCGTGTTCACCGCGCCGATGCGGCGCGCCAGGGGATCCACGGTGTCGAGATAGCGGACCACTTTCTGTTTATGCGGAATGGTGACGCTGAAGCCGGCAATCGGCGTCTTCTCGGCAGCTACGAAGAAATCCCGTAGCTGAGCCGGCGGCACCAGGAAGGGAAGATAGACAGCATCGAGTCGCCGGGATTGAAACGCACGATTATGGATCACCGGCGAAAGCGAGTGCCGTACCGGGTCGGCAATGACTCCGAAAACCTTGGCCGCCCTGGTGAACTTCTCGATCCGGTAGAGATGCCGCAACTGCCGGGCGCTCACCTGTCCCGCGGCGGTGCCCTGGGCATGCATCGGCGCGGCATACGTGAAGACGCCGCCCCACGACGTCGACAGGACCCGCGTCGGAAACCCCAACTCCCCCATTGCCAGGACCACCATCCTGGCCCGCGAACTGGATCTTGCGGCGGTCAGCACACGGGCCGCGTCGGAAGGCTTCCGCGCCGTAGTGACCAGCTTATAAATATCGGCCGGGATACGCGTCATGCGCTTGGTCACCTGGTCGATCTGCGGGGTATTCTCAAAGTTGTGATAGGAGATGATTAACTGCGCGCGGCCGCTGAACATCGAGAGCTTGTTGGCCACGATTTCGGCCGTTTCGATTTCAACATCGACCGCGCAAGCTCCATGCTCAACGGCGATCTCGAGAATACGAAGCTGGTCTCCCATCGCGCCGTTAAATTTTCCATGATTCTGATGGCGGCGGCAGGTCGCCAGGACCATGCACTCGGGAAACTCTTTGAGAAAGCCGGATATGGCCTGCGCCCCTTTTTCCGGCTCGGGGAGATAGTCGAGGCGAAACTCAAGGAACGTCTCGCCTGCCTCGGCTTCCCTTCTGGCATTCTCCAGCAGGCGTTCAAGCGTGGGCAGACCGAGGGCGATGCAAATTTTGGGGAGCACCCGTTTCTGCGCCATCCGGTTCTGACGAACTAGAATACCAGATGTGGGCTATGGTGCAGCCGGGATCTTGTGTAAAATAGAGATTGTGTTACGAAGCGGGGTTGGCCTAGCGGCTGGGCGTCAGCCTTCCAAGCTGATTTAGACGGGTTCGAGTCCCGTACCCCGCTCCAGATTCCCCTGTAGCTTGTTGTCGCGGAACCACGGCACTGATTGCGGTTGTGCCCGTCCGGCAGTTCGATACACTGAAACCGTGATGAAATACCTCTCAACTCTTGCCATCGCGATCTGCCTGACTCCTGGCGCCGTCATGGCAGCCAATCCCTTCGCGGGCCGCTGGGACATAACCGTCAAGGCGGGTAACACCACCTACCCGGACTGGCTGGAGGTAGTCGACAACGGCGGTACGATGAAAGTCCGCTATCAGCCGCGAGGCGGCAGCGTCCGTCCGGTCGACGAGGCCAGGATCGAGGGAGATCATCTGATCCTGACGCTCGCAGCCGGCGGCAAACAGGGTCCGAATCTCTGGGATCTGACGGTCACGGGTGACCAGATCGCTGGTGTCCAGAAAGTCGGCGCTCGCGAGACGGCGCAACTGAACGGCGTCCGCGCGCCCAAACTGGATCGTAAGATGCCCAAGAAATGGAGCCAGCCCGAACCCCTCTTCAACGGCAAGGATCTTACCGGCTGGGAGCCCGATCATCCCGAGATCAATCATTGGGTCGCCAAAAACGGCGAACTGGTCGTCGAGGAGCACGGAGCGAACCTGCGGGGTACGAGGAAGTTCGACGATTTCAAGCTGCACATCGAGCTCAACTGCCCGCAAAACGGTAATAGCGGCGTATATCTTCGGGGCCGCTATGAAATGCAGGTGGAGTATGAGAACAACCCGGAAGACGTCTACCACAGCATGGGCGCGATTTACGGCATGGTTCCGGTGTCGCAGGTTCTTCCCAAGACTCCGGGCCAGTGGGAGAGCTTCGATATCACGCTGGTCGGAAGGCACGTGACTGTGGTGCGGAACGGCGTAAAGATCATCGACAACCAGGAGATTGCCGGCATTACCGGCGGTGCGATCGATGCGAATGAAGGCGAACCTGGAGTTTTCTACCTCCAGGGCGATCACACTGGCGGCATGAAGTACCGCAATATCACAATCTCGGTGCCCAGATAATACGGGGCTGAATCCGGGCTTGCGACGCTATTTAACTCGAATAAAATCACGGAAAAACCTCGCTTTCAGTACCACGCGCCTCTTTTCACTAAGACATTTCTCGGTTATTATGTATTACAAGGTTCAATGGCGAATCGACTGCTCCGTCACATCGCGGTCAAAATCGGCGCCGGCCTCGCGACCGGTTTCATCCTGAGTTCGGCGAACCGTCGGCCTCGCCGTCCAGCCCCAAATCTTAGCCCGATTCTCACGCGTATCGAAGATATCGAAAGCCGCATCTCGCGCGTCGAACTGGCGCCTCAGCCGGCGGTGCCGTCTCCCGAAGAGATCGCTGCCCTGGGTACTCTGGTGTCATCCCAGAGCGAAGATATCGCCAGCCTGCGCCAGTCGATAGAGGGCATCGAGTCCCGAAACGCGGCGCAGGCCGAGGTTTTCGGACGGAAGGTGGCTCTGGTCGAGAAGCAGGTGCCGGCGCACATCGAGGCCAGTGTCAATGCCAAGATGGCGGAACTCGAACAGAAGTTGCGTAGTGAATTCCAGGAAATTCACTATAAGACTGTCGATATGTTTGTCGAGACCATCGAAAAACGGGTGGTCGGCCGCATCTCGGCCATCGAGAACAGCCTGGTGGAGCAGTCGCAATCGATCGTCTCGCTGCGTGAAAAATCATGCAAAACCGACGACAACCTCCAGCGGCTTCTGGAGGCCGTGGAAAAGCTCTGTGCCCGGGCGGAAGCCCAAGCTCAGATTCCCGTTCATCAGCCTCCCCCGCCACCGGAAGCTCGACCAGTTGCCGAAACGCATCTCTCTCCCGAAGCTCCAAGGGCGCAGGGGAGCTTCGAATCGCACTACCGGCAGGCGCTCGCCCGTGAAACTGAACGGACGCGCGAAACCCAAGCCGAAGCGGAACCCGGGTTGGCGTTTGCGGGCGCCGGCCGCAATTCGCCGGTAGACCGGCGCGGCATGAAAACCGTAGGGGTGGCTCTTGCCGGGTTGCTATTTCTCGGCTTTCGCCTCCTCCGTTAACTCGAAACCATGCCCGAGGAATTTCCCTGGGATTTCGAGCAGGAGCCATGGTCCGAGCCACATGACGAAACCAGCGTCAATTTGCGCGCCTACTTCGACCGGATGCCGGACGCCGGACGCCCAGTTAAAGCAATACTCGCCAGCCTGGTCCGGTCGCCAGGTCGTGGAGTGGGATGGCAACTTTCGCGACGATGGTGCGCTATTTCTAATCTGTTCGGAACGCGATGTGGATGTCGAAGAGTACCGCTGGGTGCTCGAAGCATGCATTCGCTACCGCCTCCGGGTTCGCCCGAAGTAAAAAATCCTGCAAGAGCTGAGATTCTTTCCCGCCCGAATCCACTATAGAAGCGTGCCGGAAAGTGGATTGCGTCCAACGACCTTGGGCATCGTTACGATTTCTTTCAACCAGGCCCGGTTTCTTACCGAGTGTATCGAATCGGTGAAGGTGTCCGACCGCTCGCGACTACGCTACGTGATCGTCGATCCTGGCAGCACGGATGGCTCGCGAGAATTGATCGGGAGGTATAAAGACCGCTTCTCCGCCATTCTGCTGCAGCCGGACCAAGGTCCGCCGGACGGCCTCAATAAGGGCTTTGCGGTATGCAATGCCGATATCTACGGTTATTTGAATTCTGACGACCGCTTTCGGCCGGGGGCTCTCGATTGGGTGCTCGACCATTTCGACCACCATCCCGAAACGGATGTTCTGTTGGGGGCCATCTCCCTGATAGACGAAAACGGCAGAGCGAGCCTGCGCAAACGAACGCAGGACAGGCCATTCGATCTCCGTAAGTACGCAGTCTGTGCCTGCAACGTTTTTCAGCAAGGCACCTTCTTCCGCCGTGCGGCTTTCCAGGAGACTGGCGGATTTAACCTGCAGAGGAAAACCGTCTGGGACGGTGAACTGGTGGTCGACATGGCTCTGGCCGGATGCCGTTTCGCCTATACCAACCGGATCCTGGGGGATTTCCGGGTCTATCCCCAATCGATTTCCGGATCGAACCGCTTTGCGGAAGGGTCGATGCAGGACTGGGAGTATCTGCGAAAGAAGATCCAGGCCGCGGGCATTCCGCCGTATACTCCGCTGCAGGCTAAACTCGTCCGGCTGGCCCACAAATTCAATCCCGCCAGGCACGTCTCGTATTTCCTCGCGTCTTAGCCGCTAACCGCGGGGCTGGCCCGCGGTCCAGAGTTCTCGCTGACGGTGGGCTGCCCCGCGCGCTGGGAGCGCAGTCAGTGGAAAGTAGAAAGAGTCGGTCTCCCTCCACAGACCTGAAATAATCGATACTGGTAGGAGCGCATCGCGCTCCGATGATTCTTACCCTCACCGTCAATCCGGCTATAGACCGGACGATCACTGTGGACCGCCTTGCCTTTGAGGATCGCGCGTACATTCTCTCTTCCAAGGACTCACCCGGGGGGCGCGGCATCAACGCGGCGTGTGTGATCCATTCGTTTGGCGGCCAGACCACGGCCATCGTGCCGGCCGGTGGGTCGTCCGGGACCCGTTTCACCGAATTCATGCAAGGCTGCGGATTTCCAGTGGTAGTGGTACCCATTCGCAACAAGGTCCGCACCAATCTCACCATTACCGATCGCCACGGGCTGACCGTCAAGCTGAACGAGCCCGGCCCCAGGCTCGAGAAGCCGGAAGTGGTCAAGATCGAAAAGACTGTCCGCGCGCATCTCGACAGCACGAGCTGGCTGATGCTCTGCGGCAGCCTGCCGCCGGGCGTTCCCGCGAATTTCTACGCCGGCCTGATTCACGAGGCCCGCAAACGCAACGTGAAGACGCTGCTCGACACCGATGGCGAGGCGCTTCTGGAAGGCGTCGAGGCCAGGCCCACCGTTGTGACCCCCAACCAGCAGGAGGCCGAAAGGCTGCTGAACGCGGCCTTGCTCACCCGCACCCACTATCTCGCCGCAGCCGAACGAATCCGCAAGATGGGCGCCGAAGCCGCGCTCCTCTCCTTGGGGTCCCGCGGCGCGATCGGCGCATTTCCCGATGGCAGCGTCGAAGTCATTCCGCCTCGCGTGGAAGCCGTGAGTCCTATCGGCTCGGGCGATGCGCTGGCCGCCGCCTTCCTTTGGTCTATGGAGAAAGGAGCTCAGGAGGGCAAGTCCGATTCCGTCGACGCTCTGCGCTGGGGAGTGGCCACAGGCACTGCGTCGGCAAAATTGCCCGGAATGAAATTCGCCTCGCTCGAGGAAGCGCGCGAGGTCTACAACCAGGTTGAGGTGCGCCGCCTAGGTTAGTGCTTGCGTGATTATACCGTCTACACCCCAGGCGACCCCGCCAACCGGGCTTCAGGAGCAACCGGCCAGCATCGCCCGGTCCGCCGGAGTGGTGTCGGCGGCCGTGCTGATGAGCCGCGTCACCGGACTGGTGCGGGAAAGCGTGATGGCTGCGCTGTTCGGCGCCAGTTGGGCCTACGATGCGTTCGTTCTCGGATTCCGCATCCCCAACCTGATGCGCGACCTTTTTGCCGAAGGAGGACTCTCGGCCGCGTTCGTCCCCATCTTCACGCGCTACCTGACCACCAAAAGCCGCGAAGAGACGCTACGCCTCTACAACCTGGTGGCCACCGCCATCATCATGATCGTGGGAGTGTTGTGCGCGCTGGGCGTGGCCTTCAGCCCGCAGCTGGTGGACCTGTTTGCGCACGGCTTCCGGCAGGTTCCGGGTAAGTATGAGCTGGCGGTCCGGCTCAGCCGGATCATGTTCCCTTTCCTGTTGCTGGTAGCCCTTGCGGCGCAGTCCATGGGAGTGTTGAACGCCTGCCGGAAATTCGGTATTCCGGCGCTTTCCTCCGTGATGTTCAATGTCGGGAGCGTCATCTGCGGACTGATCATCGGCTTCATCCTGGGACCGCATCTGGGCATCCAGCCGATTTACGGAATGGCCTGGGGTGTGGTGGTGGGCGGTGCGCTGCAGGTGGGTTTCCAGGTTCCCAGCCTGCTGAAGGCGGGTTTCGCGTTCCGCCCGGCCATCGATTTCCGGCATCCGGGTTTGCGGGAAGTACTCGCCCTGATGGGTCCGGCGCTGCTTGGCAGCGCATCCACCCAGATCAACATACTGGTCAATACCAATTTCGCTTCCGGCCTGCGCGACGCCGCCGGGATGGTGATGAACGGCCCGGTGAGCTGGCTGAACTACGCATACCGTTTCAACCAGTTTCCGCTGGGAGTGTTCGGCGTGGCGATCGCGGCGGCGACTCTGCCGGAAATCGCCCGTAGCGCGGCGCGAGAGGACTTGCGCGAGTTTCGGGACACGCTCACGCGATCGCTCTCTATGGTCATGGTGCTGACCATCCCTTCGTCGGCAGGACTGGCGGTGCTGGGATCCAGCATCGTCGGCGCGGTTTACCAGTATCACAAGTTCACCGCGTTCGATACGCACGAAACCGCGCTGGCGCTCGCCTGCTACGCCGCGGGGCTGGCCGGATATGCCTCGCTCAAGGTTTTGGTTCCGGCGTTCTACGCGCTCAAAGATGCGCGCACACCGATGCTGGTGAGCCTGTTTTCCGTGGTTGTCAACTTCGTAGCCGCGAGTTACCTGGTCCGTACCCCGTTGCGCCACGCGGGTCTCGCACTGGCCACGTCGTCGGTCTCGGTCGCCAGCTTTCTGCTTCTGCTGGTGGTGTTGCGGCGAAAGATTGGATCGATAAATGGAGACCAGATGTTCCGTATTTTCTGGAAAACGTCGGTGGCCAGCGGGGTCATGGCGAGCCTCTGCTACACGTCGAGCGGTCTGATCCATCAGTGGCTCGGAACGACACATCGGGCGGCCTTTGTCGATCTGGCGGTTTCCATCCCGTTGGGCGCGTCGGTGTATTTCGCGCTGTGCAGGTTGATGTTGATTCCTGGTACCGACCGGCTGATGCAAATGGTCGTGGGGCGATTCCGCCGGTAGCCGCTAACCAATGGGTGCAAGGCGCAGAACAAGGCTCCGTGACATCCATTGACCGCTACTTCGATTGCAACCATTAGTCGATCCGGGCAAGTGTGTGTAACGGTACAGGCGAAAGTACTGTAGTACTTTCGCAATGCGCCTACGAACGCTACTCTGTTAGGGCCGGTATATCGATGCTTCAAGTTTTAGTACTAGTACTAAGTTGCGAAAGTTCGCGCAACCACTCCCTAACGGTCGCGGCTCGGAAGTCATTGCTGAGCCGCGCGCGTAAGCAAGCGCTACTGTACGCCAATTTCTGCAAGTTGGTACTGGTACTATTTACGGCCCCCACACTCTTATCAGCCACGAGTATCACGTGGGCCGGCGGCACTGACAATTGGAGCAACGTGAATGATTGGATATGTTCGATCTGTTCCGGTCCAACTTATCCCAACAACGGTAATCTCGGGAACAACTACCAGGTCTCGATCAGTGGCACATCGCTGGTTACTTTGGATGTCTCTCCCGTAGTCAATAGTGTCAGTCTCAGTTCGGGCGCCGCTCTCGACGCGTACAACGGTGCGAGTCTTACTTCATCAGGCGCCTACACACAGGTTGCGTCGAGCACTTCACTCGACGGTAATGCTACAACCCTGCAAGCGGGGTCCTTCACCCAAGACGCCTCTTCCAGCCTGCACATGACTAACACCGCGGCCTTCAAGGTGAGCGGCGATTTCGCCAGCGCAGGCGCCACCAATTTACAAAGTGGCTCTGTTCTCACAGCCGGCGGCGTACTCAATAACACCGGCAATCTCTATATAGTGGATGGCAATACCGCCGTCCGCGTCACCGGCAGTCTAACCAATACTTCGGCATCCCTAAGCCTCTACAACGGGGCGAATCTCCAGGCTGCCGCATTTACCCAAACAGGAACGCCTACTATCTTGGATGGCGTGGGCACATCCATGCAACTGGCCAGCTTCACGCAGGATTCAGCATCGAGTTTGCATTCGACCAATCAGGCGGTAACCACGGTTACCGGCGCGTTCACCAACAATGGCGGCAGCGTGAATTTCCAAAGCGGCAGTCAGTTGACGATCGGGGGGAATCTTGCAAACTCGGGGAGCCTTTATCTCGTGGACGGGAACACGAGCCTTTCCGCAGCCAACGACTCGAATACAAACGCCAGTGTCAGCCTGTATAACTCAGCCCAGTTCAAGGTCAACGGCAACTATGCGCAGACCGGATCTGCAACACTGCTCGATGGCATCGGCACTTCTCTCCAGGCGGACAGTTTCACGCAGGATGCTACGTCCGGCCTGCACTCGACCAATACAGCGATCACGACCGTTTCTTCCAGTTTTGCGAATAGCGGAACGATCAACCTCCAAAGCGGCAGCGTGCTGAACATCGGCGGGTCACTCACCAATTCTCCGGGCGCCTTTGTCTTTTTGACCGATGGGAATACCACGCTGCAGGCAGACGCTAATTTCACTAACGACCAATCCTCTGTGATTCTCAATGACGCATCGAGTGTCGTGGTCACCGGCGATTACACTCAGACCAATTCCTCCACCAATCTCGACGGCATCGGGACTTTTCTCCAGGCCGGCACGCTGGTGCAGGACTCAGAGTCTGTCCTGACAATGACGAATCAGGCCCGGACGATTGTCACGGGGATGATCACCAATAATGGAGGAACGATCAACGTGGCAAGCGGGAGCAGCATTCAGGGCGCGGGCCTGACGAACGATGGTGCGATATCGATCCTCGGCGGTAATTCTTCAATCGTTCTTAGCGGCGGTCTGGTCGACAACGGGCAGTTGTCGAATGACGGAACTATCAGCGCTCAGACTCTAACGGTCAATAGCGGGGGGATGATCAGCGGCTTCGGGACGATTTCAGCTTACCTGATCAACAATGGACAGGATCGACCTGGAGACCCCGCGGTGCAAACGATCTCGGGCGGTTACAGTCAAGGCCCGAACGGAATTCTGTCGCTTGACCTGGCGGGTCTGAGTTCGTACGATCAACTGGCGGTTTCCGGTAACGTGACGCTCGGTGGTGAGCTCGCAATCAACCTGATCGACGGGTATCTGCCGGATCTGAATGATCTCTTCACGATCCTGAGCGTGAGTAATGGTTCGCTGAGCGGAAACTTTGCGAGCTATGTCTTTCCGGTGTGGAATGATCTCACCTTTCAAGAGATTGTCGAATCGAACGCGATTGAACTCAAAGTGGTAAATGTTCCGGTTGACTCCACACCCGAGCCTTCGACATTCGCGCTTTTGGTAATTGCATCGCTAGGGGCGGCGTGGGTAACGCTTTCGAACCGCCTAAAAGGCGGCTGCAGCCACGATTGACTGCCCCACCTGCGGGGCCGTGAGTTAAAGTGCAGTTTATAAGGTGATGAAAAAGCCAAAACTCGAGATCCGCTACTGCACCCAATGCCGCTGGATGTTGCGCGCCGCATGGCTGGCCCAGGAGCTGCTTACCACGTTCGAGCAGGATATCGACAGCGTCGCGCTCGCTCCAGGAACCGGCGGCATATTCGAAATCACGGTCGACGGCGAACTTCTCTGGTCACGCAAGGACGCCGGACGCTTCCCCGATATCAAGGAACTGAAACAGCTGGTGCGCGATCGCGTGGCGCCGGACAAGGATCTCGGGCACTCGGAGCGGCATTAGCACTTTTGTCTCGCAGAAAATCTATAATAGAAAGACTCGCTCCTCACTGCTTCTATGGGCCAGCCAAGCCAACCCGCGTCCGGATGGCTAAGTGCATCACAGCCACAAGCCAGAGCCGAAGCCGTGCGGCATGCCGTAGCCAAGGTCGCTTCCAGCGCCATGTTTGCGGATTCGCAGCGCATGGCGCGTTTCCTGCGCTTCGCGGTCGAGCAGACGCTGCAGGGTAACGGCGCACGTCTGAAAGAGATCGTTATCGGAGCGGAAGTGTTCGACCGCGGCTCAGCCTACGACCCGCGTCTCGATCCAATCGTCCGCGTCGAGGCAAGACGCCTGAGGTCGAAGCTGCAAGCGTACTACGACGGTGAGGGCAAGGATGACGAACTGATCATTGAGATCCCCAAGGGAACCTATCAGCCGGTATTCAAACCTCGTTCACAGGTGGCAACCACGCCCGCAGTGCCGCAGACAAGCGTGGCGATAGTCATCCTGCCGTTCGCCAACCTCGATCCCGAGCCCGAGCAGCAGTACTTCAGCGATGGCCTGACCGAAGAGCTAATCCACGCGCTGACCCGTATTCCGGAACTGCGCGTGATCGCCTGGAACACCGCGACCCACTTTCGCGCCGAGCAGGACATCGCCACGATACGAACCCGGCTCGGCGTGTCGTACGTGCTTCGCGGTGCAGTGAGGCGCACCGGCCAGCGGCTGCGGATCACCGCACAGCTGATCGACGCCTGCACCGGACAGTACCTGTGGTCGGAGACCTACAATCGCGAGGTTCTGGACGTCTTTGTCATACAGGAGCAGATTGCGCTCGTCATCGTGAATGCGCTCAAACTACGTTTGGGAGATAGCGCGCCCGCGGCCCTCAGCGGCCATCCGCAGCGCAGCCTCGAATGCTACAACCTGTGCCTCAAGGGCCGGTACCATGCCAAGGAGCGCACCGCGGAGGGCCTGCGAAGGGCTGCGATCTGCTTCGAACAGGCGGTCGCTGTAGATGATTCTTCAGCGGTGGCATACGCCGGTCTGGCCGACTCTTACCAACTGCTGGCACTCTATGGCTTCATCGCTCCCGCGGAGACCATGGAAAAGGCCAAGGCTGCCGCGGAGAAGGCCGTGGACCTCGACGCGAATTCTGCCGAGGCCTACACCTCGCTTGCGTGGATCCGCTCGTGGTACGAGTGGCGCTGGCCCGTGGCCGATGAACTGTACCGCCGGGCCATTGAGCTGAACCCCGGCTACGCGACCGCGCACCAATGGTATGCGACCGACTATCTGGCCCTCCTGGGAAGATTCGAGGAAGCCATGGCAGAGATCGAGATTGCCTGTAGTCTGGATCCGCTCTCCATGATCATTCAGGAAGGCAAGGGCCTCATCCTCATGTTGGGCGGTCGTTATGACGAGGCGATCGTGGAATACCGCCGCACGATTGAACTGGACCCCTCATTCTACAAGCTATATACGTCTCTAGGCCGGGTGTACATTCAGTGCGGCTGGTATCACGAAGCCATCCTGATGCTGCGCAAGGGCCGCGAGATTGCTGGTGATATTCCGAATATCCTGGCGGCGCTGGGGCAGGCGTATGCGCTGGCGGGAGATCGCGACGAGGCCGAGAAGATGCTGGCCGAACTTAAGAGCCTCGCGAGGACCCGTTACGTGCCTTCGAACTCCCTGGGGCTACTCCACCTCGCGCTCGGCAACCGTAACCTGGCACTCGATTGCCTGGAAAGAAGCGCCGACCGGAGGGAACTGCCGATATGCAACATCAGGGTGCATCCGGCTTACGAGGCCCTTCGCTCGGAGCCGCGATTTCGGGCGCTTCTGACGCGAATTGGCCTGGCGTGACTTTACCGTAAGGTGACACCGTAAGCTTACTCCGTCATACCTATTCGTAGCCGCGCTCCCACTTCATTATGGAAGTCGAGGTGGATATGAAAGCTTTAGCCGGTATGCTCTTTCTCCTGTCGCCCGCGTGGCCAGTTCACGCCGGGCTGAGCCTGCAAACAGCCTCCAGTGAAGCAGTAGCTCTCGACGCGCTCGGCGCGCAGCTCTATAGTGCCGGCGATTATCAGGACGCCGAAAAGAAACTCAGGGAGGCGCTAGCCATCGAGCAGGCCAAATCTACGCCCGACCCTGGAACCCTGTCCAGCATCTTCTATAACCTGGCTGCCGTCGCGAGGGCGCAGTTCCGTCTGCCACAATCGGAGACGCTTTACCAGCGTGCTATTGCGCTTCGAGAGACCGTATCCGGTCCGGACTCACCGGAGTTAATACGCCCGCTCGCCGGCCTGGCGCTCGTTTACATGGCCCAAGGCCGGATCGCACCGGCCATGGACTCCGCTGAGCGGGCTGTCCGCGTGAGTACCAACCACCAAGATAACCTCCGGCAAATGGCGGTGGCGCAGAACGCTCTGGCCACGCTGCTGGTCATCCAGGGCGATTCCGCGCGGGCGGAGGGACTCGAACAGAAGGTCGTGAACGAACTGCATCGGGCTTCGGCTACTGAATCGCGGGAGTACGTGAATGCGCTCACGAACCTGGGCACATCACGGCTCCGCCTCGCTAACTACCGTCAAGCCGAAGTCGATCTGCGCGAGGCCGAAGCAGTGGCGCTGAGGATTGCCGGTCCCAATCATCCTATTACGGCGACCATCTGGAACAATCTGGCGAAGACCCGCGCTGCGGAGGGCGACTGGAAAGATGCGGAGAGACTCTTCCAGAGAGCGGTCGCCGCATGGCGCACTTCCCTCGGACCCGTGCACCCGGATGTAGCCTATGGGCTATCAAATTTAGCAACGCTGTACCAGAGCCGGAAAAGCTATGTCGCGGCGAATCGCCTGTTCCGGCAGGCCATCGAGATCGATGAAGCAGCGCTCGGCGCCGACAGCCTCAAAGTCGCTAATGACTGGAGCAATCTTGGCGCACTCGAGTCCGTGCAGCACCATTACCGCGATGCGGAGAGCGCTATCTCCAAGGCTCTATCCGTCGCTCGAAAGAACGTCGGTTTCGATCATCCGGATACCGCCAGGATCGCGGTCAACCTGGCCGTGGTTTACTACTCGCAGGCGAGATACGGCGAAGCGTCCGGCTTGTTTGCCCGGGCACTGCCGGTCGAGGAGCGGGTTCTTGGGCCGAACTCGGTCGAATTCGCCAGCGTCCTGCGGATTTATGCCAGTTCGCTCAGGCTCGCGCACGATTATGTTGATGCGGAAAGGGTAGAGCTGCAGGCGATCGGGATCAACACTCGCCATGCCCTGATGGCGGAAGGCGACAGAAATTGATGGCCACGGATGAACAGGATAAGTTAGTGGGTTGAAATGATGTACTAAGGTAATGAAAATACCAGTACTCACAGAACTGCGCTCCAAGTCAGCGTGATCATCCTTGAGCCGTAGTAGCTTCCGATCAGTATATACGTGAGGTAAAAGGGCGGCGTTGGATCGACAAGCTCCATCTGGTTCTGTGAGTACTGTGAGTTTAGTTGACGTTCTCAGCGCAAGTAATTCACGAAGTTGTACTTACCATTCGTTTGAGTATACGGACTATTACGCATGCGCTTGTATGAAAACACTACAGCTCGATGTGCACTAAATCCGGTATTGTACGGCTGCGGCTATCCATGGTGTTCTTATTGAGCCAATGAACAAGTCATCACGTCGTTTAGTTTATTCATCGATCGTTATCGCAGTTACCACTCTCGGTGCCCATGCCAATCCCATCAGCGGCCACGGCAACGAGACAGTAACGGCTACTCAAACGTCCCTTCGCACCACGGAATCGGCGCCGCTCGGCAGCGACGTCACCGAGAGCAGTTTCTCCCAAGGCGAACGGCTGACCGTCGGAAACTCTTTTTCTAACGCACTGAACCGGCACACCGATAGCAACACGGCGTCGTTCGGGGGAGTCGCGATGTTCACGCATTCGAGCGGCAAGGTCGAATCCCTCGAGGGCTCGGCTCAGCCGTCACATACCGCGACGCTACCGACCGCATACGCTGACATCACGACCACGGATTCGGTCGCGATAACTCGTTCGGACTCCACCGTGGATTCCGGCACCAACAAAGGTTCTGCGACAGAATCCAACGCAGGAACAACGCCGGAGAGCGGCGATAAAGTAGTTAGCGATGCCAGCGCGGAAGTGACCAACGCGGTTGATTCGGATAACCTGTCAATCACCACCACTACTGCGCAGGACACCCCCACCAGTTCCGGCACTCTGAACAGCTTCAACCCGGTCGAAACGAGCGCATCCACGCCAGAGCCCTCCACGCTGGTAACGGCCGGAACGATTTTCCTCGGATTTGGGCTTTTTGTAGCGGCCCGTCGGAAGCGCGCGTAGTCAGCCGCCAATTGGCGGGTCAACGAGGTCATACTGTTGCCATGCCCTTTGAACTGTCTCAACTACTGAAGAGGACCATCGACGGCGAACTTCCTAATTTGCTGTCGGTACCCGAGCGGGACGCCGGGGTGAAGATGGCGGGCGCCTGGTCCCGCAAAGAAGAACTCGGACACCTCATCGATTCCGCCTCGAACAATCATCTGCGTTTTGTGCGAGCCGCTCTGGAGGCGGAGTTTCATGGCCCTTCCTATGACCAGAACGGCTCGGTTTCGTTACATGGCTACCAGGATTTGAGCTGGTCCGATCTGGTGGAATTCTGGCGACGGTACAACACTTTACTGGTTCAAGTCGTCGCCAGGATACCGGATGATAAGCTGAATACGCAGTGCCGTGTCGGCGATAGCCAACCAGTTACTTTGCAGTTCCTCATCGTGGACTATGTGGCCCACATGCAACACCACGTGGACCATATCCTGCGCCGTCCCGAGGTCACCGCATATCCAGGCGCAGCCTTGGGCGTCTGAGTCCGTGTTCCGCTGAAGAGTCCAACGGTGGGTATGTCGCCTGGGTTTCCCAGGTGGATCACATACACGGTAAAGTAAGCCACTCGTCTTACGGTAACTTACATTTTGGCGAGTTTCTTTTTTATCTCGGCGGCGTTCTTGGCTTCGGGCGCTAATTGCAGATACTTGGAATAGGCTTCTTTCGCCGCTTTGGGATCCTTGAATTTCTCTTCGGCCTCACCCAGCCTGAGATAAGCTTCGGCGTACGTAGGATTCCATTTGGTGGCCTCGGTGAATCGCGCGACGGCTGCGGCAATACTGCCCTTTTTCATGTAGAAGAGGCCAACGGTGACTTCCTTTTCGGCCTGCAGCGGGTTGAACGCGTACTCTTTGGGCTTGGCAGACTCATCCTCTTCCGGCGGTTCGGACTCTTTAGGCTGCGACTGAGTGGCTGGTTCCTTCGAATCTTTCGAGTCCTTGGACTGTGCGGGACAGGAAGCCGTCGCGCAGAATGCAATCAAACCGGAAAACAGGAAATTCTGGAAACGGTGAGACATGTTCAATACCATTATTATCCCGCCGAAAGAACTTTGTGGGGGGACGCCTTCGTCCGCAAGCGACCCTCGGTCGCTCTTACATTTTAACGTTCTTAACAAGTAATCAAGAGCACCCGGCTGTTCACTTACATTAATTTCTGTTATGATTCCCTTTCCGCGCCCTTCGCTCGCGTTCCGGTTGAAACCATCCGGAGACATCGCGAGTACATTCTCTAGAGGTGTCCTTGAGTGACGCAGCGCGGCCTTACCCGTTCGCCAGCCCACATTGGCGGCCAGACGATCATCGACCAGGTGCTTCGCAATGCCGAGGCCGGACAGTTCGAACTCGGCTATACGGTCCTCCTGCCGTGTATCTTCAATCTCTATCTGCATCCCGATGACTATGCCCGGCTAAGTGGTATCTTCCCGCACATACGCGACGATGCGCGGCGCGCGCTGCGGGATCGTATCGCGCAGCTTAATAATCCTTCACCTCGCGGGCTTGGATTTCGCAGCCGCAAACTCGATCGGAAGGAATATAAAATCGCCGGGTCCGAATTTGTCTTCGAATTCTTTTCGGATGACGATGGAAGCGTGCCGCTCGGGGATGTGGAGATCCACTCGGAGCTCGCCGAAACGCCGCGCCCGGGATTTCACGGTGTTCGCACGACCCTCATTGAACGCGAACCCAGCGTGCAGACGGCCAGGCTCGATGCCTTTGCCCAACCGGCTCAGGTGAATCGCGACAGCGAACCCGCTCACCCGGTCCCCGAGCGCGTGTATGCCGAGATTCGATATGAAGACGATTCCGGTCCTCAACTCTATCTGGTGACGCAAGACGAAGTCAGCATCGGCCGGGGCGGCGATGGACGCATCGTTGATCTCGCGCTTTACAGCGATGAAGAGATCTCCCGCGAACACCTGCGCCTGCGCCGCGATCCGGGACGCAATCGCTTTTTCATTGTCGACCGCAGCATGAACGGCACCGCGGTCGATGGACGCAAACTAGTGCGGGATATCGAAGAAACCCTGCCGCCAAAGGCTACCATCGCACTGGCCGATCAGATCAAAATGCAGTTTGAGCAACGGTCATGAATGCACAGCAGATTTACTCATGGCACGTGCCGCTAGCGGTTGTGACGCTGCTTCTGACCATCCTTTTCGCGGCAGTCGAAAGCGGGCGGAGACGTTAATTATGGGAGTCACTGCCCGCTGGAGATCCGCTACCGCAACCGATCCGGGATTGGTCCGCCAATCCAATGAGGACCGCTGCTATGCCGACGACGAACGCGGCGTGTTCCTGGTGGCCGATGGCATCGGCGGGCATGCTGGAGGCGAGATCGCGGCCGAACTGGCGGTCGACACCATTCGTCTGGCGCTCCTGAGCAGCCGTGGTCCAGCGGCTTCCCGCGTGCGTGCGGCCATCACCGACGCGAACAACGTGATCCACAAGACCGCCGACGCAAACCCCTCCTGGCATGGGATGTCCTGCGTGTTGACGCTGGCATTGGTGGAGGAGAACCGCGTTACCGTCGGCCACGTCGGGGACTCGCGGCTCTACCTCATCTGGAACGGTGCGATCCGCAAGCTGACCTCCGACCAATCGCCGGTGGGCGAGCAGGAGGACTCCGGTCGACTGACGGAAGCCGAAGCCATGCGGCACCCGCGGCGCAACGAGGTCTTCGCGGACGTGGGTTCGCAACCGCGTCAACTGAGCGACGATTTTATTCAGATTCGCGCGTTGGAATTCAAGCCGGATGCGGCGCTGTTGCTGTGCAGCGACGGTCTGAGCGACTTGCTCACGGCGGCGGAAATTCTCGCCGTGGTGGAGCACTACGATGGCGATCCCGAGTTCGTACCGCAGGCGCTGATCGACGCGGCGCTGGTGGCCGGGGGACGCGACAACGTGAGTGTCGTATTCGTGGCCGGAAGCGGATTTCTGGGCAGCCGTTCGGTCAGGATGTCGGCGGCGCGCCAGCGGCTTTCGGCAACCCGCGCGCGGGGAGGGCCGGCGCCGGACTCCCCGTCGCGCAGGGCCCGGACACCGGTGCTCCTGCCAGTGCTTTGTCTCTTGCTGGGCCTGATCCTGGGCTTGGCCGGCGGATACGCCGCCGCCACATTTGCACCTTGGATGCATGTCCAGTTACCTTGGATCGCGACTACGACTCCTACCCCAGAAATTCGAACGCCTGCGACCCCCGCGACCACGCCTACGACCCCCACTGCAACGACGGCCGTCCCGCAAGCGGGACAATCTACGCCAGCTCCGGATGACCATGCCCACTGAAACCATCCCCCTGCGCAAACCCGAAGATAGCCATGATGGTCCGGCGCCGCTGCGGCGTTTCGGGCCTTATCAGATCGTCCGCAAACTCGGTCGCAGCATGACCGATGTGTACCTGGCGCGCGATACCCGCGATGAGCGTCTCACGGTTCTCAAAGTCGTTGAAGAGTCGAACGATCCTTATACGCAACAGGTGCTGGTGGCCGAACGCCGCGGCGCGGCCATCCAGAAACAGCTGCACGATTTCGATCCGCGGTTTATCGAAATCTACGACTACGGCCAACTCGAAAACGCCTTCTACGTGGCCATGGAGTATGTCGAGGGTCGCAGCATCGCCGACATCCTGCGTGAATCCGGACGCATCGATCCGCAGTCGGCCGCGCGCATTGCCATGGAGATCTGCTCGCAGCTCGAAAAACTCCATTCGCACCAGGCCGAAATCGACGGCCGGCGCCGCGCGATCGTGCACGGTGACATCAAACCTTCCAACGTCCAGATGACGGCGAGCGGCCAGGTGCGGCTGCTCGATTTCGGCATCGCCAAGGTCATCTCGCTGACCCGCAATCTTACGCATCACGATCTCGGCAGCCCCAACTATTGCTCTCCTGAACGCCTGGCCAGCGCCCGCGTGGACCAGAACGCGGACCTGTGGGCCACCGGCATCTCTCTTTACGAAATGGTGTCCGGGTCCTTGCCGTACCAGGCGGAGAATACGCGCAAGCTGGAGAATGTGATTCGCTCCAAACGACCTCCGCGGCCGCTTCCTCCGGAGTGCCCGGAACGGCTGGCGGTTATCATCGGCAAGAGCCTCGGGTCAGACGTCAAGCGCCGCTATCCAACCGCGTCGGCGTTTGCAGCCGATCTTGAATGCTTCCTGAACGGCCGCCCGACTATTGCCGAGAGTGAAATGCGCAACACGGAGTCGAATCCCACGATCGAGTCGGTCCGCGTTATCGACCATGGGCCGGCTGCGGCTACGCCACAGTCAGAGCCACCGTCTGGCAGAGATGCGCTCTGGCAGACGCTGCTGCGTGTGCGAATTCCGAAACGTGTGGGCAGGTACGCCCTCGCCTGGGGCGGGGCCGCATGGATGTTTGCTGCCGGCGGCGGGTTGCTGCTGGCCGCCACCGGAGCCCGCTACTACTACCAGCGCTGGGCTGAAACCAGACCGCTGCGTACCCACACCAACCTCGCGCGACTCAGCGATGCGGAGATCGCATCCGACTGGAGTCTCCTGCAGCAACTGGAGGCGCGGGGCCGCTGGCTCGGCAAGCTTTCTCCAGCGCGCATCGCGGCGCGGACCCTGGAGGCGGCGTCCGTGACCGAAGGCGATCGCATCATCGACAGCTACCGCAATTCGCCCGAACCGCTCACCACGAAATTCGATTGGCCGCGCGCACAGATCGTCCTCGAACACGCGCAGGATCTCGCCGCGGACAATCCGTCGGTCCAAGGCAAGCTTGCGCTCGTGAATGGCTACATGGATCTCAACCTGGCGATCGGCCCGGAGATATCGGTGCGGCAGCACATGCAGGTTCGCGTGATCCATTCGTGGGAGAACTTTGATAAGGCCGCCAAACTGCTGCCCAATGCGCCGGATCCCTACCTGGGGCTGGCGCGGCTCTATGTCTATTCGTTCCGCGATCTCGATAAAGCCATCGAAGAATGGGACCAGGCCGAACAACGTCATTACAAGCTGGGTTCACGAGAGATCGAACAGGAAGCCGACGGGTTCCGGTTGCGAGCGCAGAAGGAAATGTACGAACTGCACGATCGCACGGCCGCCAAAGAGGCATTAGCGCGGGCGAAGGAACTCTACCAATCGATCAACGGTTACAACGATGTCGCGCAACGTCTGCAGATTGTCGCCCAGGACGAACGGGAGTTGAATCCGCCGCCTGCTCCTGCTCCGCCCGCGCGCGTCACGCTGGCTAAGAAATCGGCACGCCAGACAAGGAGGTCACAAGCTTGGCAGTCACCAAAAGCTGGGAAGAAGCGGAAGAGCTAACCACCTCCATCACGAACGGCAAGGCTCGCGCCAAGCGAAGGAAGCTCAGCTTTCCCGGCGCGATATGGCTGTTGCTGGCTAGCCTCGTGGTAGCCGGCGGACTGGAGACCGTCTATTCGGCGAAAATCTATCGCCAGCATGAGACCGGCGTCCCGCAAACCTCACCGCTCAATCTCAACACGGTGACGAGCGTTGACGAGATTACGCCGTACCTGCAGTTTTATCCCTCGCCGGCACAACGCGACGACGTGGCAAGAGAGCTCTTCAGCTATCTGCAGCAACACCGGCCGCTACCGAATATCGGCGCGCTGGCGAAGATGTGGGCTGCGCTGCAGCCGAAAGAGGGGACGCGTCTCCGCCTCAGCCGGCTCAAACCCATGTGGATCGTGCGCTCGGAAGCCGGCTTTCGCCGCGACTTCATCCGTTGGGTCGCCATCTACTTTGCGTCCTTCTGGGTCGTTTATCTTCTCTGGCGCTTACGCCATTTCAACTGCGACCCCGCGATTCTGCCGGCCGTCCACATTCTCACCGGCCTCGGCTTGATCCTGATGATCAGCCTGCGCGACCCACTGCGCGATACCGAAGAGTTCGGCAAGTTTGCGAAGGGTGTCGCGATAGGCGCAATTTTCCTGCTGCTTCCGCTGATTCCCGCGTTCGACTACAAGCGTCTCGGGCGCTGGACATACTCGCCGCTCCTGGCGGCGTTCGCGCTCTTCGCCGGATTGCTGCGCTTCGGCACGGGACCAGGCACGAGCGACGCGCGCGTCAATCTGGGTCCCTTCCAACCGGTCGAATTCATCAAGCTTTTGCTGGCCTTATTTCTCGCCGGTTATTTCGCGAGCAAATGGGGCAGACTGCGGGACCTGCGCGAGAAGCGCTTCCTCCGCTTCCTGAACCTGCCGCGCCTCGAGCACGCCGCTCCGGTTTTCGTAGCCGTATCGATTGGCCTCGCGATGTTCTTCTTCCTCAAAGATCTTGGCCCCGCGCTCGTGACCGGCTTCCTTTTCCTGACGATGTTCGCGCTCGCGCGAGGGCGCGCCGCACTGGCGCTGCTAGGAATCGTCCTGCTCGTGGGAGGCGTCGCCGTCGGGTATCACCTCGGTCAGCCGAAGACCGTGGTCGATCGCATTTCCATGTGGCTCGGACCGTGGGACAACAATATTCACGGCGGCAATCAACTGGCGCACGGGTTGTGGGCGCTGGCTTCCGGCGGGGCATTTGGATCCGGTGCGGGCTATGGCGACCCGTCCATGATTCCCGCGGGCGATACCGACCTGGTACTACCGTCGATCGGCGAGGAGTGGGGCTTCATGGGCGTGGCAACTATCGGTTTGCTCTTCGCCTTCCTGGCCTCGCGGGGACTGCGCGCCGCCTTGCGCGCCCGCAGTGAATACGGCTTCTTCCTGGCCGCCGGACTGACGACATTGCTCATGATGGAGATGCTGCTGATCTCGGGAGGCGTCTTGGGCGCGGTCCCGCTTTCCGGAGTAGTGTCGCCGTTTCTCAGCTCCGGGAACTCGGCGATGCTGGCCAACTTCATCATCCTGGCGATGATTCTGGCGATCTCGGCGGACGCGAAAAAAACGGATCGCCCGGAGGCTGCCTCGCAGCCGGCAGACCACGAAAAGCGTGGGTCCGGCCTACGGAATAACGAGCCTTTCCGCGTTCCCGTGCGCGTGCTGGAATGCGCGCTCGCAATCTGTTGCGCCGCGCTGCTGTGGAAAGCCGCCGATTATCAGGTCTTCCACGACCGCGACTATCTCGCGCGTGACGCGCATGTTTTTGAAGACGACGGCGTCAAACGCGCCCAGCACAATCCGCGGCTCAACTCCCTCGCCCACGAAATTCAACGCGGCAATATTCTGGATCGCAATGGCATTCTGCTCGCCACCAGCGACTGGCAGGAAATCGAAAAAAGACGGCCCGAATTCGAGAAGCTCAACGTTCCGGTCGGGCAGAACGTGGCGCGGCTGGACAGCCGCTATTATCCGCTCGGGCCGGAAACCGCGCAGCTTCTCGGCGACTGGCGCACGGCCGAGAACTTCCATGCGACCAACACCTCGTTCATCGAACGGGACTCCAATACCAAGCTGCAAGGCTATAGCGATTACGATGAGCTCGCCCCGCTGATCCGCTACCGGCACGCTCCGGGAAATACGGATATCGAGCGGCTGCGCAATCGGGACCGCAACGTGCGCACGTCGCTCGACGCGCGCCTGCAGCTCGCCGCGTCGGAGATTCTACGGCAGCATCTCAATAAAGCCCACCTGGAGCGCGGCGCGATCGTGATGATGGATGCACGGACCGGCGGCATCCTGGCCATGGTCAACGCGCCGGAACCTTCATTTACGGCCCCCGCGCAAGCTCCGCATCACTCCACCGACGAGCTGCTCGACCGCGCGCGTTATGGCACCTATGCGCCAGGATCGACTTTCAAGATCGTCACCGCCATGGCCGCGCTGCGTCTCGATCCGGAGAATGCAAAGCAGACGTATGCATGCCGGCGACTTCCGGACGGCCGCGTCGGCGCGCTGATCCCCGGTTGGAACCGGCCGGTCCATGACGACGATAAAGACCATGCGCATGGCTCACTGCAGATGCGGCAGGCGATTATCGTTTCGTGCAACGGGTACTTCGCGCAACTTGGCGTCTATCGTGTCGGAACGAAGGCGCTGGCCGAGACTGCCAGGCTGCTGGAAATTTCCACCGGTCCTGAGAAGAACCTGCACAAATTCCTGCCGTTTGCCGCATATGGACAAGGGGAAGTTCTGGTGACGCCGTTCAAGATGGCGCGCATCGCCGCGACGGTCGCGAACGACGGCATGATGCCGCAAGGGCGCTGGGTGGACGATGGCAGCGATGCGCGCGAGGCTCCCCTGCGCCGCGTGATCGATACCGATTCAGCCCGATTCATTGCCGACGCCATGCGAGGCGTCGTGGTGGAAGGCACCGCCCGTAGCGCCATGCAGGGCATCGACTTTCCGGTCACGGGGAAGACCGGGACGGCGCAGTTGGACGCCGGCGAGCCGCACTCTTGGTTCATAGGGTATGCGCCCGCCGGCCCCGCGCCGCTAAATCAGCCCCAAATCGCGTTCGCCGTGCTGGTGGAGCATGGCGGATATGGGGGCTCCATGGCCGCGCCCATCGCCCACGATCTGTTGCTGGCGGCGGAGAAGCTCGGCATGTTCCAAACTATCACAGGAGTTGCACAGCATCCATGACACTGACCGATTTTGTGGAACGCGTAGGACGTACGATCTTCGAAGCCCCATTCGGAGGAGGGGCTTCGAAGACGGCGAGTGGCGCCGAACTGGCCGAGATCCGTCACGCCATCGTGGAGGAGATCGAGCGCAAGTCTTATCGCAGCGGCGGCCGCAGTCTTTTTCCCTACAACCGCGTTTGCATTCGAATTCGCGGGGCCGACCCGCAGCAGGCCGGCGCGCTCGAAGGCGACTTTCTGCGCGAGTATTTCGAGAACGAGATCAGGCAGGTGCTCGTGAAGTCGGAAGCGCAACATCCGCAGGGATTGCGGGTGGAAGTGGATGTCTCGGGCGACTATCCGGCGAAAGGCGAGCCGTGGCTCTCTGTCGGCACGACGTTCGAGGAGCCTCCCGCAGCGCCTAAGCCGCAGGACCTGGTGGGACGGCTGATTATCTTGCAGGGCTCGGTTGCAGAGCGGGAGATCCTGATCGATAAGCCGCGCACCAACCTCGGCCGGACGCTCGACGTGTATCGTACCCAGGGATTGTCTCGCCGCAATCACGTGGCGTTCGTCGAAGACGACGAGATCAGCCGCACGGTGTCGAGAGAGCATGCGCATATCGAGCGCAATGCGGAGATCGGCGAATACCGGTTGTTCAACGATCGCTTCTACGCCCGGGAAAAAGGGGAGTCGTGCAGCACATGGATCATCCGCGAGGGGATGAGCCAGGAGGTGCATCGTAACGGGCGGGGAGTGAAGTTGCAGGATGGGGATGAGATTCATCTGGGCCGTGCAGTCATGCGGTTTGAGTTGAGGTAGGATTCGCGGTCAATGCTGGACAGGTGTAGACAGATATCGCGAAATCTACCACCGCGAACCGATACAGACCGTCCTCTGGAATCTAGGTTTGTCAAGATCGGAACGGTTGCTGTTTCTCGAAGCCCAATATCCTTCGGGGGGACGCTCGAATGACGACTACGAGTATTTCAACTTTGACAGGACGGGGCCCCCGCTTGTAGGCTTCAGACCCATTATCTTGGCCGCAAAGTCCCTTCCACTCCCACCGGGCCAATCGATTAGACCGTGGTACCAGAGCTTAGCGTCTCCCGGAACAAACTTTCTGTGGCCCTCCGGTCAGCCGTTGCGGACCGGCCTCCAGGTTTGGGACAAAGGAACAATTTGGGTGGAGTTCAAGTTCGTACGCGCAGGTGCAGTTGCGACGAAGGCCTGGTACGACGCAAACTCATTCGCAGTAGATACCCCACAATAAATAACCGCCTCGCATAACAGTTTTCGATAATCTTCATTGATAAATTGCGATAACGGAAACTTGGCTAGCCGGATTGCACTGATGCGGCCGACTCTTTGTTGTCGGCCACGAACGCCTTTCGAAATCAGAAGCACCTCCCTGGTTTCGCTATAGAATGGGACTATGACTTCACCGAGCGTGGTCGTTCGCATTGTGCCTGTTATCGCACACGCGGTTGCCGTGTTCGGCGACGAGCAGAAGGCTACACATTGGCTTTCGACGCCGTTGGAGATCCTGGGCAGTCATGCTCCAGCCGAACTCCTTGCCACTCCAGAAGGAATCGCCGCGGTCGAACGAATCCTGATCCGGATCGAACACAATATTCCATCCTAGATGGCCCGTCGCATATATCGTGTCTGTCGCGCCCGATACACCCGGTTAGACGGTGAGGGTGCTAAATTCGCCGGCGGCAGATGGAACTCACCTGGGCGCGCCGTGGTGTACATGGCGGAGAGTGTTTCGCTCGCTGTGCTGGAGAATCTGGTGCCCATGTCCCGGCAAGACTTCCCGGCCAACTACGTGTCCGTGACAGCCGTCCTGCCGGACGACTTGATCATCGCTACGGAGCGGGAACTCCGCCAACGGGTCGAATTGCGGGATTTGAGTTCGCAATCGCTCGGCGACTGGTGGCTTGAATCTCAAGAGTCGGCTGTTCTCGAAGTCGCATCCATTATCGTGCCGGACGAACATAACTACCTCCTCAATCCCGCGCATCCTGACTTCGGGAGGATCGCGACTGAGCCACCGGCGTTGTTTCACTTCGACCCGCGCTTGTTTCGCTAGAGCGGGCCGCGAACCGCGCTACGGGAAAGTGGGACCTGTCGGTCCTCTGTTGCCGCCGAGCTGGCTTTACTCGCCATCATTTCGCGGATCGGTCCCGAAAAACGCGCTTCCATTCTTTGACCCGCCTGGCCGAATTGCCATGTTGCATACCGGCCGGAGGATCGGTCTGTGCACTTTCCAAACTGACCCGCTTGCCAATAACCAGCCCTTCGCCCATTTCTGCCCCTTCATCCCAGCAACATAGGCGCCGCCGCCTTAAAAACCTTGCCCTCGCGTGTCAACGTGAAAGTAGAACGGCCAAGCTGTGCCGTCTGCCGGTCGCCCGCGCGCGACTTTTTGAAATCTGAGGAGTGCCATTTGCCGACGTTGCTCGTCTTACCGCCTCGCCTGCCGGCCATGCCGCGCCGCAGAAACTTGCCTGCCAGGAAATCTCAGGTTCCGCCGGCGATACTGAAAGACCCGAAACCAGTCCAAGCGTGGAACGCGGCCACATCCACCCTCTTGCGCTTCTTTCATCTCCTCCCGACCGGGCCATGGGTTTGGCGGTTTTGTGCACCGTGCATATTTCCTCGATCCGTGCACAAAAACGCACAAACGAAAAACCTCCGCCGGTGCCGAGACCCCGCATAGCCATAACAAATCATTACTACTTAGAAGGAATTGGCTTCGAACCGCAAAACCGCGCGCAACCCGCCCCAACCTGTGTGCATCGGAGCTGCCGCTGGCCAGAAACCAGACCGCCCCGCCTAAACACTCGCATCCTCAGGCCGAACAGGGAGTTCGTTTTTTCTGCAGGATCGCTTCTCCCGTACCGCCTCACCCATTCGCATGTGTTCGCGGTTTCGTGCCCACTTTGTGCAACCGCGATAAGTGAACAAAAATGCACAAACCCAAAGCCGCTTCCACTTGCCGCTCCCCGGATAACTAAAGCAAAAGAAAGCCACTCATCAAGAATTGGCTTCTTCCGAAAATATCGCGCAACGCCGGTGCGAGACGGGTGGCAAGTCACCTCAAATCTTGGGCTTATCTGCGTTCATCCCTGCGGCCCTCGGCTTTTCTCTTTTACGTCCATACAACTCGCGCAAGCTGTGTTTGGCCCCAATTTTTCATTTCCTGGGGTGACCGCGCTTTGGCGGTCAAGGCTTTCCATCCGCAAAAAACGCACCCCGCATCTCCTGACTGCGCCGGCGCACCTGTCGGGCGGACAGACAGCCCTAAAGTGAACCGTATTGAGACTAGCGGCGCAGTAGCCTTCTATTTGAAGACGAGTCGGCGCGCGCGGTAAAGTTATTAACATGGCGCCGGTTTGAGTCAGGAGTGCGCGATCTCGCGTCGAATTGAAGACGAATGGCTTTGGGGTTGGGATCCGACTCCGGGAATCGTATCGGTGTGGGCCGAGGGCAATGGACGCGCCGTCGTATGGCGCAGGATAGCTGACACCGGTGAGTTGGTGCGGGAAGAGGCGCGCTTCCGGCCGTGGCTGGTCCTCGATCGACTCGACGATCTGCGCCCGGGCGCGATGGTGACCTATACCGAGCTCAGTGGGCCCGGTGCGCTGCGGTATCTCGTCTCTGCCGACGATAGCAGAACGCTGCATGGAGCCATTCTGGAAGGTGCGACCCGGCGTCTTGGGCGACGCGTCGGGCACGTGCGGGAATTGGGAAAGGATGCCATACTCGCGCTGCCGCCAGAGGAGCAATATCTCGTCACGACGGGGCGAACTTATTTCCGGAATCTGGATTTCGACCAGCTGCGCCGGATGCAATTCGATCTGGAGACCACAGGACTCGATCCCCAGCGCGACCGGATCTTCATGGTCGCGGTGCGCGACCACTCCGGCGAAACTGAACTGTTGGAGGTAAGCGGTGACGGGGATGCCGCCGAGGCCGACCTGATTCGCCGGTTGGTCGCAAAAGTGAGAGAGGCAGATCCGGACGTTATCGAGAACCACAATCTCCATGGGTTCGACTTGCCATTTCTGGACGCCCGTGCGCGAACCTTAGGCGTGCCGCTCGAACTCGGACGGATCGGGCCGCCGGGATTGCGCCAGCGGGCAGCGCGCCGGGGAACCACAGGAGGCTCGGATAGTGGGCGCCGCGTGCGCTTCGTCGCTCCGGGCCGCGAACTGATCGATACGCTCGATGCAGTTCTGCGATACGACTTCGCGACACGCGAGATGCCGAATCATGGATTGAAAGCAGTCGCGCGGCACCTTGGGATCGCCCGCCAGGATCGTGAGTACATCCGGGGAGACCAGATTCACGCCGTGTACCTCCGCGACCCGGAGCGCGTGCGACGTTACGCAGCCGGGGATGTCGAGGAGGTCGCCGGGCTCGCGCGGATGCTGGGCGGTGCCGCGTTCGCCCTGGCGCAAATGACCCCGCGGCGGTACGAGCGTCTGGCGGATGCTGGAGCGGCTACGGGCGTGATCGACCCCCTGCTGGTGCGTGCATACCTGCGCGCGGGAATGGCGCTGCCGGCGCACCGGCCCGGCGATGGGACGCCGCACAGTGGCGCGGCCCTGCACCTGTTCGCGACCGGCGTGGCCCGCCGGGTGGTGAAGGCCGATGTCGCGAGCCTGTACCCATCCCTGATGCGCGCCTATCGGATCGGTCCGGCGCGCGATACGCTCGGCGCGCTGCTCGTGCTGGTAGACCGGTTGGTGGAGCGGAGGCTTTCCGCAAAAGCGAGTGCTCGGGCAGCGCCGGCAGGATCGGCCGAGCGATACGCCCACGATGCCATGTCGGCCGCGATGAAGCTGGTGGTGAACTCCGCCTACGGATATCTTGCTGCGGGCGGGGACCTCACGCGGTTCGCCGACGTGCACGCCGCGAACCAAGTGACCCGGCACGGTCGTGAAACGCTGGAGATGATGTGCCGCGAACTCGCCGCGCGTGGCGTGACCCTGCTCGAGGCGGACACTGACGGCGTCTACTTCGCAGTACCGGAAGGTTGGGGCGAAGCGGACGAGCGGCGCGTGGTAGCAGAGGTTGCGGCGCTGCTCCCTCCGCTGGTACAACTGGAGTTCGAAGGCCGTTATGCGGCCATGTTGTCGCACGAGCCGAAGAATTACGCGCTCCTCGGGTACGATGGCTCGCTCCTCCTTCGCGGCGTCGCTTTCCGTTCCAGCCGGGCGGAGCCGTTCGGCGAGGCGTTCCTGCGCCGCTCGATCGCGCGGTTACTGATGGGAGATGTCGGTGCTATACGCGACGCCTATATCGCTACTCTCGATTCGCTGCGCCGCCGCGAGTTGCCGGCTTATGATGTGTCGTCCAGCGTGCGGCTGACCAAGACACCGGCGCAATACCTGGAGACTCGCGACACGCGGCGTGAACTGCCGTATGAAGCGATGCTGGCGAGTGGCCGCACGACATGGAACGCGGGCGACCGCATCCGGGTCTATCGCACGAAGTCCGGCTCGGGCGGGGTGATTGAGGAGCCGGAGGACGAATCCATGGCGATCGGGCGCGCGGATCATCGGGACTATGACGTCGAACATTATGCGCGCGTCCTGCGGCAGACGTTCGCGGCGCGCCTCGAACGCGCGTTCACGCCCGCGGATTACGAGGTGCTCTTCGCGGACCCCGATCAGATGTCGTTGTTTACACCGCCGGTATCGACCATACGCACGATTCTTGTCAGTGAGACGACGGATATGGGATCGGGTTTGCGGCAGCCGGGTGTGTGACGGGGCGGTTAAACTAGAATTTGCATCCAGAGACTGCAATCTGTTTTGAACAGGTTTCCAAGAGCTACGCGATTTACGACCGGCCCGCTAACCGGTTGACGGAACTGCTGGCCTTCAACCGCGTTTCGCGCCACCGCGATTTCTGGGCCCTGGATAAGATCGATTTCGAGGTGCGGCGCGGCGAGACCTTCTGCATCGTCGGAGAAAACGGGTCGGGGAAGAGCACTCTGCTGCAGATTGTGGCGGGGATTCTGCAGCCTTCGACCGGCAAGGTGACGGTGAATGGCCGCGTATCGGCGCTGTTGGAACTGGGCGCCGGCTTCAATCCGGAGTTTACCGGACGCGATAACGTTTATCTCAATGCGTCGATTCTGGGACTGACGACCAAAGAAATCGATCGGCGATATCGGGAGATCGAAGAGTTTGCCGAAATTGGCGAGTTCATCGGGCAGCCGGTGAAGACCTATTCGAGCGGTATGGTAGTTCGTCTGGCGTTCGCTGTGGCGATCAATGTCGATCCGGAGATTCTGCTGGTGGACGAAGCGCTGGCGGTCGGCGATATTTACTTCCGGCATCGCTGCATGCGCAAAGTTCACGAACTGCGCGCGCGCGGGATCACGATTCTGTTTGTGTCGCACGCAGTGTCCGATGTTAAGTCGCTGGGCGACCGGACGCTTTGGCTGGAACATGGGCGCATGATGGATATCGGCGACACGGAGCGAGTGGTGGGGAAGTATCTGGCATCGACGATTGCGAAAGATACCGAATATCTCCAATTGAAGAAGAAGCCGGAATTAGCGGCTCCGCGTGCGCGCACGCGTCCCGCGGAAGTGATTGACACGATCCCGAACATCGATCATCGATTCGGCGACGGCAGGGCCGAGATTCTGGGAATCGCGCTGTTGAACGAAGATGGCGAACGGGTGCACCTGGCACAGCCGAAGGCCCGGCTGATCGTGCGGATCAGCGTGCGTGCGCGTGAGGAAGTGGCCATGCCGATCGTGGGGTTCATGATGCGCAATCACCTGGGAGTCGATTTCTCGGGGACGAATACGGCGCGGGAGGAATACGAACTTCCGGCGATGATCGCAGGCGATATTCTGACGGTGGATTTCCACCTGGATATGCCGGAACTGTATCCGGGGTCGTTCTCGTTTTCGCCGGCGCTGGCGGACGGGACCTTGATGGCTTACAACATGTGCGACTGGATCGATAACGCGATCACTTGCCAGATGGCGAACTCCGACGGCCAGGTATATGGCTTCCTGCGCTTGCCGTGCCGGGTAGAACTGAATGCCCGGCTGTGGGGAAAAGCGGAACAGCCGGTAGAGGAGCCGCGTCTTGCCTGACGCGTTTCGCGCGGAATTCACCGGCGAGCGCGAGATTCCCGGGCGAGTGGAGCACAACCTTTTCAACGAGCATCCGGCGCGGTCCGGCGCAGCAACGATCGGCGCGCAGGTTTCGGGAATCGGACCGGAGATCCATCGAAACTGACATGCAGCCCGCTCTCCGGAATGCGGCAATCGCATTGCGCAATATCGCTCTGGTGGTAGCGTCGCCCATTCTGCTGGTGGCGATCGCGCTGGCCCTGGCGATTTGCGACCTCTTGTTTCTGTTGTTCGGGAGACGCGAAAATCCCGTGGACAGCCAGCCGAATCACGTCGCCGCGAGCGTCGTTATCCCCAACTGGAACGGCCGCGATCTGCTGGCGAAGTACATCCCACCGCTGATCGAAGCACTGGCGGGCCATCCGGACAACGAGATTGTAGTGGTGGACAACGGCTCGGAAGATGGCAGCGCGGAGTTTCTACGCGAGAGCTTTCCCGAAGTCAAGGTGGTGCGGCTCGAGAAGAATCTGGGATTCGGCGGCGGATCGAATGCCGGGTTTCGCGAGGCGCGCAACGAGATTGTAGTCCTGCTCAATAGTGACATGCGGGTGGACCGCGATTTCCTGGCCCCGCTGCTCCGCGGTTTCACGGACGAAAAAGTGTTTGCGGTCTCGTGCCAGATCTTTCTGAGCGATCCGGAGAAGCGGCGTGAGGAGACAGGATTGACCGAGGGGTGGTGGGACGACGGCAGCTTGCGAGTCAGCCATCGCGACGACCCGGTGGTCGACCGGCTGTACCCGTGTTTTTACGGCGGGGGTGGTTCGTGCGCGTTCGACCGGCGCAAATTTCTGGAGTTGGGCGGCTTCGACGAATTGCTCGCTCCGTTTTATCTGGAAGATACCGACATCGGGTATCTGGCATGGAAACGCGGCTGGAAAGTGTTCTACGAGCCGGCCAGCAAGGTGTGGCACGAACATCGCGGAACTATCGGCCGCAAATTCTCAGCGGACTACATCGATGCGGTTCTCAAGAAGAATTTCCTGTTGTTCGTCTGGAAGAACATCCACGATTGGCGGATGCTGGCCGAACATCTGGTGTTCTCGTGGACGGGCGCGGTTTTCAGCCTGCTGGTGAAGAGCCCGGAACGTACGACGTTTGCAGGGATCTGGCGCGCGTTCACGCAGCTACCGGGCGCGATGGCATCACGTTGGCGGGCGCGGGCGCTGAACATGGTCGGGGATACGGAGGCTTTCCGGCGCCCGCAGGGAGGCTATTTCCGCGATCGATTCCTGCCGGCGCCGGATCCGCAGGGACGGCTGCGAGTGGCCTTCGCATCGCCTTATCCGATCTGTCCTCCAGTGCACGGGGGCGGGTTCTTCATGCTTGGCACGATTGTCGAACTGGCCAAGCGCTGTGAGGTGCACGCGCTGATCAACATGGAGTATCCCCATCAAAGGGAGGCGCACAAGGAGCTCGAAAAAATCTGTGCCACGGTAGCGGTTCCGTTGTGCCAGCCGTACGCGCCGCCCGAGCCGGCTTCGATATTGCCCTTTGCAATTCGCGAATTCCGGGAGCGTGAAATGGCGTACCTGCTCAATCGGATCATTTATCTCCACCGGGTCGACGTGGTGCAGTTGGAATATACAGTGTTCGGTCAGTATGGGGGCGATTACAGGCGAGTCGCGATTACGCTCTTCGAACATGATGTTTCGTTCCAGTCGATCTCGCGCGGATTCCCGTACATGAACGACGCGGTCGATCGTTTTAAGGCTTCCTGGGAATACTTGCGGATGATGTGGTATGAACTCCGCCTGCTGCGGAGGTTCGACGTGGTACAGGTCTGTACGCGGGAGAACCGGCTGTATCTGGAATCGTTTCTGCCGGGGATGCATGGGCGCATCCAGGAAGGATTGCGCGCGGGAATCGATGCGAGGCAATACGAGTATCCGGGGCCGCCGCGGGAGCCCTATACGCTCCTGTTCCTGGGCAATTTCCGGCACCTGCCGAACGTCACCGCGATGCAGTGGTTCTGCCGGGAATCGCTGCCCGGCATTGTAGCGCGCTTCCCACAGACGCGGGTGATTGTGGCGGGCGCCGATCCGCCGCCGCTGCACGTGTTCGGAGACAGGACGGGAGTCCTCGAACTGCCGGGATATGTTCCGGATGTCCGGCCGCTGCTGATGCGGAATGCGGTGTTCATTTGTCCCGTGCGGAGCGGGTCCGGAGTGCGAGTGAAGCTGCTCGAAGCGTTTGCCAGCGGGATTCCGGTGGTATCGACGTATGTCGGCGCGGAAGGGCTGGCGCGAAAGGATGGCGAGTTCTGTTTTCTGGCGGATGATCCCGTGGAGTTTGCGGCGCGCGTGATTGAGCTACTGGCAAATCCGGCGAGGGGCGAGGAGTTGGCTCGTGCGGCGCGGAAGGAAGTGATGGCCGACTGGGACATGGCGGCAATTACGGAAAAGCTGGTGGCTAGTTATCGGGAGGCTTTGCAGAAGAAGAGCCGAAGCGCGTGAGGGCCCGAACGACACTATTCTTTCAGATACCAGGGGATGGTCATAGTAGTGATGCGCTGATTGCCTTTCAGCAAAAGCAGTGCCTTCAGGCCTTGGGCACGCTGGTTGTGGAGCGCGTAGTGATACCACTTGTTCTCGACCAGTTCGGGAACGATGACAGCGATCTCGCGGTCCTGGTTTTTGTCACTGAGATCGAGGACGTAATCGACGATCGGAGTGACGACATAGCGAAAGGGCGAAGTAAGACAAACCAATTCCGGGACCGGCAGGCCGGCGGCGCGGGCCGGTTGCTCCACCAGAGTGGCCCAGGAACCGGCAAGGTCATCTTGCTTTTCATCGAATGAAATGTGGACGGCTTTGATTTCTTTCGACAGGCTGATGGCGAATCGCAAACCTCTGGTGCTGATCTTGTTCCAGCGGTCAATCGGCACGACCACGAGCGGTTCACAGATCGATTCCGTCGAGAGCGGCTGGTTCTCATCGATTTCATTCGCGATGGTTCCGAAATGATGCTTGATCGCTAGGAGGAGGCCGATCAGACTGGGAATCAGAAGTACTGTGATCCAGGCGCCCTCGACAAACTTGGCTACCAGAACCACGGCTACCGTCAGACCCGTAGCGATGGCGCCGACCCCGTTCACCACCATGTAGCGCTTCGCTCTGCGGTCCGAAGACTTGCGCCAGTGCGCAACCATCCCGCTTTGGGAAAGCGTGAATGCCAGGAACGCGCCTACGGCATAGAGAGGAATCAGCCGGTCGGTGACGCCACCGAACAGGGTGAGGAGTACTGCAGCCAGAATCGTGAGGACGTAAATGCCTTGTGAGTAGACCAGGCGGCGGCCACGAAGAGAAAACGTGTAGGGCAGGTAGCCGTTCTCGGAGATGACCCGGCAGAGGCGCGGGAAATCGGCGAAGGCGGTGTTGGCGGAGAGAGCCAGAACCACAATGATGGATGAGATGCTCACCCAATAGAACCATCCCCGGCCGGTGATCGCCGCGAGAAGCAGCGAGAGAGTGCTCTGGTAACCGGACGAGCCGGGCTCGGTAGCGCCGATATGGTAAGCGCGGACCAGGAACGCGATCCCGAGCAACAGGACCGCGAGGATCGCGATGATGATGGTGAGAGTGAATTGCGCTGTTTTGGCGACCGGGTCGCGGAAGGCCCTGACGCCGTTGCTCACGGCCTCGACGCCGGTCATGGCGGTGCATCCACTGGCAAAGGCTTTCAGGATGAGCCACGCACTGAACCCTGCGACGGCGGCAGGCATGGCGGGAGGCGCGATCACCCGGTGGGGATGACCTCCGCTGGCAATTACGTTCCAGACTCCGAGGACGATCAGGCTGAGGAGAGAAACGACGAACAGATAGGTGGGCAACATGAAGACACCCCCGGCTTCGCGGACGCCGCGCAGATTCACAACCGTGAGGAGCACAAGAATGGCGAGGCAGAGTTCGAGGGTGTGCGGCTGAAGACGTGGGACCGCGGAGATGAGCGCGCCCACGCCGGAAGAGATGCCGACCGCGGCGGTGAGAATGTAATCGATCATCAGCGCGGCCGCGGCAAGCAGTCCCGCGCCCGGTCCGAGGTTCTCGCTGGCAACCGTGTAAGATCCGCCGCCGTTCGGATAGGCCTCGATGGTCTGCCGGTAGGAGATATAGACGATCGCCAGGAGGATAACGATGCTGACGCTGATGGGGAAGATGTAGGCGATGCCTGCGGTTCCGAGTGGGATGAGAAGGGTGAGGGCTGCTTCCGGCCCGTACGCCGCGGAACTGAGGGCGTCAAGGCCAAAAATCGGAATGCCCGCCGCGGGCCCCACGCGCTCTGCGCGATCTGCATCCGACCGCAAGGGGGGACCGAAGAGGAAGTCGAGGAGAGACACACGACCATTGTCGCCGGATAGCGCTCAGATTTTCTGTGACCAGCATCACCGCCGGTATAAAATTCTTGCCCTGGAGAGGTGTAGGGCTACACCAAGTCATTTCGTTGGAGCTGGCGGAGGGAATTAGACCCCCGACCCGTTCGATGCAGGCGTTCAGGTTTGCTGTGGGCCGTCCGTCAGAACAGGATCAAACCGCAAAACCGGGCGTTTAGAAATCTCTATCGCCAGCCTTGCTCGAAAAACGTCTCGAACGTTTTTCGGCGGTTCCTCGTGCGGTTGGTCTGATTCTGCGACCTGACCGCAACGAATTTCAGAGTGGGGATAGCACGTGGGAAATGGCTTGTGAACCGGACGGAAATAGAAGATGCGACCGGTCGGATCTGCGGTCCGTGGAAACTGGAAACTTGAAGCTGAAGAACCACACAGTCAGCTCTCCTGTTGTTATCGCGTTGTTATCGCAGCAATCGGGTTCTAGAACATCCCGCGGGTCACAATACTTACTTCGGTTGGTTGAGAAGAAGGGCGAGGAACCCGGGAATGTGTTGCAGGGTGCGTCAGTGCTTCGAAAGAAAGACGGAGCCGAGAGGTCCCATACATTGCCGCTCATGCTTGCGCGCAAGTGCGACTAATCATGTCTTTCGAGGAACCCGTCAGGCTTTCGAGCACTTTTTCGACGAACTGCACAACCAGCTACTCGCGGAGAAGACGCGCACAAGCAAGCGGTCGAAATCGGGTTTCACACAAACTCGTGAACAGGCAACTAAATTACATCTTCACGCTGTCGATTACATCTTCACGTTGTCGACGGTGATAGTTTGGCCTTCCATTTTTCCGTTGACGGTCAGCTTTTTTCCGTAATAAGTCTCGGACTTTATTTTGTCCTGGTTCGCGATTTTGTACACCGTTCCGTCCTCGGTAACCAGAACCAGTTTGATGTTTCCCTTGGCG
The DNA here is from genome assembly GCA_963747535.1 of Terriglobia bacterium. Taxonomy (GTDB): domain Bacteria; phylum Acidobacteriota; class Terriglobia; order Bryobacterales; family Bryobacteraceae; genus CAVVFX01. Next base: position 49,644 of record CAVVFX010000012.1, on the reverse strand, counting down.
CAGCGGGCCGTGCACGCTGCATCGTCCCACATGGCCTTCTGGCCAGCGCAACTCTGGTCCACAATATAGCCGTCCAGACTTTCGGCCCAGCCCCAAAGCGAAACGCTCGCGCCTAACACCAACAGTCCGATTGATCTTCTCATTTCCAATCTCCCAAATGCTAGAAAACCACAGCTTCAAGTTCCTTTTCGTAATGAAAAGTACTTGCGAAGTTGTGACCTCCAATCAAGCCAAATGCCGGTGGCTTTTAGCCTTTGAACTCGAGGCCACGCATTGTACCGGTCGATGATGCAAAATGATCTGCCTCAATGCCGAGCCGTTGCAGCATGCTGACGAATAGGTTCGGCAGCGGATAATTCCTATCGACGTCGAACGCGAGATGTTGACCGTGCTTGAACCCTCCGCCTGCGAACAGCAAAGGCATGTTAGTTGTAACGTGCTTGTTGGCGTCCCCAAAATTGCTGCCGACGAGCAGCATGCTGCGGTCGAGAAGCGACTCTCCGGCTTCGTGAGTCCCTTTCAGGTTGGTCAGCAATCCGGCGAGCAGCTTCATGTGCTGCATGTCGATCGCAGTCAACTCGGCCAGTTTGGTCGGATCTTGCCCGTGATGCGATAGATTGTGGTAGCCATCTGTAATATCAACGCCCCTAATGTCAATCGCAGGCGAATTCACACTGTCAAGGAAAATCGTAATCAGTCGCGTCGAATCGGTTTCAAAAGCCAACCTGGACATGTCGTACATGAGACGTGTTTTTTCCATGTACGCCCGATTGCTATCAGGATCCTTTGGCTCTGGTTCTGGCGCCTTGGGCTTGGGCTTCCGCTCCCACTCACTCGACTGTACCATGCGCTGTTCCAATTCTCGAACGCCCGTCATGTATTGGTCTAATCGGGCGCGGTCGTCCTTTCCAAGCTGCCGCTTCAGACCAGCCGCATCATCTGCGACATTGTCCATGACGCTCTCGCCCAGTTTCAGCCGGTTGATCTGACGATCAATCTCCTCTTCGCTGCCCTGCAAAAAGAGTGTTCGGTACAGCGAGGACGCGCTGTCTTCGCACGGGATCAACACTCCTGCGCCGGTGAACGACAAGCTGCGCTGACCTTTAGCCACATTAACACCCAACGTAAGGGAGGGAAACCGTGTTCGCACGCCGATGCGATCAGCCATGTACTGGTCGAGCGAGATCGAGTTGCGAAAACCGCCGTTCGACGGATGCGGCGCTGCCGTTAAAAAGCAGACCTCGGACGCGTGGCTGCCGTCCACATTCGGATGTGAAACACCACTAAGGACCGTGAAGTCATCGCGGAAAGGTTTCAGCACGCTGAGGTAAGGAGAAAGCTCGTAGTCCCTGCCCGGATGCGTCGGGAAGAACCCCCGTGACAGGAAGCCAAGATTATTGCAAATCGCTAACATACGACGCGGAGTTTCAGCAGTTTGCACCTTATCTGCTGCAAATGCGGGACGCATCGCATCGAGGAGAGGCAGCCCGAGCGCGACCCCCATACCCTGCAGAAGCCGACGTCGGGGAATTGGTCGACGGAGAGCCAAGAACGACCCTTCGAGTTGGTTTTGGGAAGATTTCATTTGTGCCTCACTTGTGTGTAAATAAGTCGCGCTGAACGATCTCGTGGATAATTGTGCGAAGGCCGTAGTCATCGCCTTCGGCGCCATCGAGAATACGTTCTACCTCCGCACGATCGGCGAACCCGACTGGCGCGCCCGTTGCATAGGTGACAAATTGTCCTACTACATTCCGGGCAATCTGGCGCTGATTCTTTAATAACAACCGTTTCAATTCGAGCACGTTGCGGAAGGTTTCCCCATTAGCCAGTTTCCCACTCGCATCCACTGGTTGCCCTAGCTTAAACGTGAAATCGAAGCCGTTCTTCCCCAGTCCTGTCACCGGCTCACCCTGGTCAGTACCACGATACTTGTCCCTCGAGGCGCCCACTACATCAAAATTCTCGAGCGCAAAGCCCGGAGGATCGATCTTAGTGTGACAAACGGCGCACGATTGAATCGACCGATGCTTATCCAATTGCTGGCGAATCGTGACGGCGCCACGCGTGTCGGGATCGAGCGCCGGTACGCCTGGCGGGGGAGGCGGTGGCGGATCGCCCAGAATTCGATCCAAGACAAAGACGCCACGGAGCACGGGTGATGTGGTAGTTCCATTTGCCGTCAACCTGAGAACACTTGCCTGAGTCAACAGACCACCACGCACACTGTCGGCCGGCAGAGCCACCTTACGCAAGGCCACGCCTTCGACAGGCGGCAGGCCATAGAGGCGAGCCAGACGCGAATTGAGAAAGGTAAAATCAGATTGGATGATGTTTCGCGCCGGCAGATTCCTCTGCAGCAGGTAATGGAAGAACATTTGCGTTTCGTGCAGCGAGGATTCGGTCAGAAGATCGTCAAGATAGTAGTCGGGATAAAGCGTCACGTCTGGAGTGTTATTGCCGATCGTCCTAAGATCCAGCCAATAGTCCAGAAACGCATTAACAAAATCCCGCGATCGCGGATCGTCGAGCAGGCGATTCGTCTGAGCTCGCAGCACATCGGGCCTTTCCAGCTTGCCGTTCGCAGCAACCCGCCGCAGCTCCAGATCTGGCGGACCGTTCCAAAGAAAATAAGAAAGCCGACTAGCGAGTGCGTAAGGATCTAATCGCCCGGGCTGCTCTTCGAGATAGAGAAATCCGGGAGAACACAGCACAGCACCATAGCCAGTAATCATGGCATCAGCAAATTGGACGTGCTTGCCGAGTTGATCCTGAATAATCCCGAAGTAGCGCTGCACTTCTTCTTCTCGCGGAGGACGGCGATAGGCAGCCGCCATAAATTGTCGAAGGAGTCGCTCCGCATCGTCGGGTGCCGATGGTGTTACCGATAGCTGCCCCTTGTTGTCCCATGAAACCGGCAACTTTCCGAAGAGGCGATGAAATCCCCCAGTCGATTGAGCGTCCTTTACAGGACCATCCACCTCCATCCACCGGTAGGCGACCCCGGGCATTCCCGCCTCGGTTGCATCCGGGCTCCCAGTAAAACCGGGACGGGAGCGAAACAAGCGCGACGCATCCGGCATAATCTGTTCGTCGGGCAGCAAAGAAACATTCATTTCATGGACGGCCGGCTCGGGGCCCACGTCGAAGGAACCCAACAGCCGCTTCTCGCCTCCGCGGCGAAGGGCGTAAATCGTCACCGGTTCGACAGTCCTCCCACGGGAGGTTTTTTCGCGGTCGGGGTGCCACCAGGGCTTGCGATTTGGATTTGCAGCGCTGCTTCCCCCACCCCAAATCGTATGTATCCAGATGGAATATGCGTTGAATCGCAAGTGATAGCGCCCGCCGACGGGTGAGGTGAACTGATCAAAGCTGTAATCGTTCCCGTTGAACGTGCTCCCCGGCGTAGCGAACGCTTCCAATTCACGGGTCTTGGGATCGCTCTCCCCCACACTGACGGGTACTTTTTCCTTCAGAACATCGGGTTGCGCGTCAAAGCCAAGGATCGGAATCATGCCCCGTTCCGGAGAATGGTTGAATGGACTATAGTGCATCCGTCCGATAAATCGCTTCTGGTCTCGTGCATAATATCGTTGCTGCTCTTCGGGCTTGTTAGCGGCATCTACTACCAAACGAATTGCCTTTTCGGCGGCCTCCATGTATGCGGACATCTGCACATAAGACACATCCAGAGCTTGCCCAGACTTATTGAAATGACGATCCAAGCCGTCTTCAGGCAGCGAGTCTTTCAGTTGCAGCCATGGCGCCGATAACAATTCGCGGATCGAATTCTCGTATTCATAGCGATTGAGGCGACGGAGCACAGCCCGGCCCTCCGTCGCTGCGCGCCAGTGCTCATACGCGACCATGGGCTCGGCAATTGCATTCACGAAGGCTGCGCGGTCCGCCTCTTTCAACAGATTTCTGCCTCCCGGAGGCATCTTTCCGTCACGCACAGCGTCGTGGACGCGTACCCAGCGCCCGAAAGTATCCACATCGCTCAGATTAAACGTTAGCGCAGTCAGATCGATACCCAGGGGTGCATTAGGCGGGTGGTGGCACACGGCACAATTCTTAACAATAAAAGCCTTCGCGGTCGGAGGCATGGAACTGAATGAAACGTTGGTATCTGTTGCAGACAAGTAAGCAGGCGAGAAGAGCATGCCACCTAACGCTGCGAGGCTAAGGGACAAAGAAATCCTCATCGTACGCCTGCCACGATGACAGTGAAGACACCGTTTCATAATCCGATCCTCAACTAACTATTCGCGTGTGTATCAAAAACTACGTGTGTGTATCAAAAACTCACTATCTCAAACAAAACCCGAGCCGAATATACTATTGAGGGGACCCCCTTGTCAACCTTGCCACACCTGTGTGTCACGCTGTCACTTGACATTCAAAATGACGCAATATACAATTTCCAGGTCCAAGGGGGAGGTTCTATGAAGAACTCGCCGCAGCGCCTCGCAAGTTTTGCGTCTAGCGTTTTTATCGCCGTGCTCACCTGTTCTTTCTCAACGGGTCCTGTTCTGGGCCAGACGTTTTACGGGTCAATCGTTGGGACCGTTACTGATCAGAGCAAAGCCGTGGTTGCTGGAGCCCATGTGACGCTGACCAATACCGGGACGGCGGAGGGTCGGACTGACCAGACGGATGCGAATGGAAATTATCAATTCGTGAACCTCCTTCCCGGCGTGTACCGCGTCGACGTCGACAGTCCGGGGTTCAAACATCTCACGTATGACCAGGTGCAAGTGCAAGTCCAGGCTGCGGTGCGTGTCGACGCGGCTTTGCAGCTCGGAGACGTAGGACAGACCGTTGAGGTGTCAGGGCAGACGGTACAGTTGCAAACGGAAACGTCGTCATTGAGCCAGGTAGTCGAAGGTCGTGTCGTGCAGCAGATGCCACTCAACGGCCGAAATGTCCTTAATTTGGTTGCACTGGTCCCTGGGGTGGTAGCGCAAGGATCGTCGCTCGGGAACCCGACGAACACCAATATTAGTGCATGGGGGAACTACCAGATTGGCGGCGGATTTGGGAATCAAAGTGCCGCCTTTCTTGATGGTGCTCCGCTGAACACAGCGTATAACAACGCTGTAATGCTTGTACCGACACAAGATTCAATTCAGGAATTTCGTGTCCAAACGAACAATCTCGGCCCGGAGTTCGGTCGTTTTGCCGGTGGCGTGATCAACATGATTTCGAAATCCGGCACCAACGAGTACCACGGCACTGCATACGAGTTCCTTCGGAATAAGGTTCTAAACTCGAACACTTTCTTCAACAACCGGTCCGGAATTGCTACGCCCGCGTTCACGCAGAATCAGTTCGGCGCCGACGTCGGCGGACCTGTGATAAAGGACAAGACGTTCTTCTTTGTCAGCTACGAAGGGTTCCGGTTGCGCCAGGGGGCATCGACTCTCACCAGTGTGCCGACAGCGGCGATGCGTGACGGCGATTTTTCAAACCTTCGCAGCAGTTCTGGAGCGCTCATCCCCCTTTACGATCCCCTCACTACGTGCGGATATTTTGCTAACCCGGCTTGCGCCAGTGGCCAGACGGCTTTGCGATCGCCATTCCCCAACAATATGATTCCGCTTAGCCGGTTCGACCCAACAGCGCAAATCCTAAAGAACCTATGGTCAATGCCAAATCTTCCAGGTCAACAGTTCACGAGTGTTAATAACTACGCAACCAACGCCAGCACGGGCGGGAATAACGATCAGTTCAACGGTCGTTTCGACCACAGCGTCAGTGATAAGCAACGCATCTTCGGGCGGTACACGCGCTGGACTGACCTGAATCTGCCGACCAACGCGTTCGCGGCAGCGCAGACGGCGGCGTCCCTTCCGCAGACCGGTACAACCGTAGACTTTCAAACCGTGCAGGCCGTCCTGGGCGACACATATACTTTCACGCCTAACACCATCGGGGACATTCGCCTTTCGTTTTTCCGTTTTACCTATAACAGCACGCCACAGAGTATTGGGAGTGATTTGACAAAGTTCGGTTGGCCTGCCGCTCTGAACAATCAGGAGACCTGGAATGAAATCCCATACGTGTGCATACAAGGGTTTAGCAATTTCTGCCAGGAGGTGACCGGCATAACCGCAAACAATACCTTCTCGTTCGCGCCCAGCATAATCCAGATCAAGGGCCGGCATACGATCAAAATTGGGAGCGAATGGCGCCGCCTTCAATACAATTTCGGGAAGAGCAATCAGGCTGGCGGCGTATTCAACTTCGACAATATTTTCACGTCTGCAAATCCGGTCTCCCCCGGCTCCACGGGATACGGGTTTGCATCTTTCCTGCTGGGCTATGGCGCGACCGGGCAAATTCCTGGAGTCACCGGGTCGCCTAACGGCGTCCAAACGGCCAATCTAACAGCCGCGCAGTTCACCTACCAAGGTTACTACGTCTCCGACACTTTCCAAGCGAGTAAAAAGCTAACCTTGAACTACGGCGTGCGATGGGATATACCTGGGGCTTACACGGAGCGATATAATCGCGAGAGCATCTGGCTACCGAATATTGTCAGTCCCCTCGCTCAACAGACGGGTCTGCCGGTCATGGGGGAACTAGGTTTGGTGGACACAGCGCAATCTCCTGGCGGCAGAGGCAGTGCAGCGGAACATTGGAAGCTGTTCGCGCCGCGTTTGGGTTTAGCGTACCGACTCAACGACAAGACCGTGATCCGCACGGGTTACGGACTTTTCTTCCTACCGAGTGATCTGAATATGTCGTCCGCCCCATGGTCAAATCCCATAAATAGCATCACCACGCCTTGGGTTTCGACAACGAACGGTGGCTACACTCCCTCAGCGACGTTGAGCAACCCATTCCCCAATGGTCTTCTTCAGCCGCCTGGACGAAACCCGGATTATCAGAGCCTTTTGTATGGAACCGGTATTACATCGCCGGTAGCCAATCAACGATACCCCTACGTGCAGCAATGGAACTTCAATATTGAGCGCCAAATAACCGATACACTTATGGTGGAAGCGGCATATGCAGGGGCACGCGGGGTGCATCTTTTTGGCTCCGGTGGCCAGGTCGACCAACTGCCTGATCAGGATCTGGCTCTCGGCACGAAGCTACAACAACTGGTCCCCAATCCGTTCTACGGTTTGATCAGCACCGGAACCCTTGCCAATCCTACTGTGCAAGAGGGTCAACTGTTGCTTCCCTTTCCGCAATACACAAGCGTCAGCGTAACCACGCCGTCAAATCGCGATTCGATTTATCACTCCATGCAGATGAAGATGGAAAAGCGTTTCCATGGGGGTGGAACGGTTCTCGTTGCTTATACCTGGTCTAAATTCATTAGCAACGGTGACACGATCACTACCTGGCTAGATCCCACTGGGACGATTCAAGACTATAACAACCTGCGCAACGAGCGTGCGCTGCTCGGAAGCGATGTCCCGCAGCACGTCGTGATCAGTTATGTAAATGACTTGCCAATCGGCAAGGGGCACAGGCTACTTGGTAATGTAAGCGGGGTCGCCGACAAACTCGTATCCGGATGGGGCATCAACGGTGTTTCCACTTTTCAGAGCGGAACGCCATTGGGATTCAGTAGTAGTTCGAATATTACGGGGTCCTACAATGGCGGGTCGAGGCCGAATGTAGTAGCCGGCTGCGACAAATCGATCTCTGGTTCCGCTCAGTCCAGACTTAATGAATGGTTTAATACTTCGTGCTTTACTGCTGCGTCTGCCTTTACTTTCGGTACAGAAGGTCGTTTCGATCCTAACTTACGATCTGCTGGAATCGCGAATTGGGACTTCGCTGTGTTTAAGACGACATCGCTCACTGAACGCATAAAGTTGCAATTCCGGACAGAGTTTTTCAATCTCTTTAACCGGGTGCAGTTTGCTCAGCCGGGCTTAGCACAAGGGAATCCGTCATTCGGTGTCGTCAGTTCGCAGACTAACAACCCGCGACTTATCCAATTTGCACTCCGAACGTCTTTTTGATTTATGCTACGACGGCGATTTATTCAAAGCGTCCTCGCGACAGCCGCGGCATCAGTCGGAGAAGCGACTGATGCGCCGTGGGGGAATCCCGTGCTCGATATTCACCTCCATCCGCGGCGTGACGACGCCACCGAAATCGATCACCTGGAAGGTGCCGGAGTCATGAAGGCCGTTCTTTTGCCAGGGGGAGGCTCCATTGAGCGGGGAACTTCGACAGCGGCCGCCATCGCAGATTAGACGTTGCACCGTTTTCTTCCTTCTGACGTCAGTAGGAGGCGTTCAGGCCTGAAGGTCTTCAGCAATACGGCCGAGCTCCACGCCAGTCAAGGTCACGATGGCTCCCGGTTCGACGGCAACTTCCCAGACATTCGCTTTCGCGGCGGGCGGATGGCCGACGGCGTTCTCCAGTTGCGGGCTGGTGGTCTCCTGGTAACGGAATACCGCGCCGGGCCAGGTGACGGAAATTTTCTGGCGGACAGTAGACCGGTTCAACACAATGAGCGTGTGCTGGTTTCTGTCTCCGGTGAAGGCCGTCACGAAGAGGTTCGGGTTCGAACTCGCGCTGCGGACGCGCATCATGCCTTCGCGGACACGGCGGGAGTAGGCGCCGAAAACGCGCAATTGATGGCTGGACGCCACTGGCACAAAGCCGTGTTCGGGATCCGGCACCATCAAGCTACGGGTCCAGCCGTAAGACGGTTGGGTCACGTTGAGCAGCGTCCAGCAGTACATGGCGCCGCAAGCATTGAGGACGGTGAGCAACTTATGGTAGAGCTGTCCCATGGCTAGCGCCGTACGATAGGTGCGGGTCTGGAACGCCGTGTTGTTGACGCAAAGCTCCGAGGCGAGGAATGGCTTGGGACCTATGACCTCTTTCATCTCGCGCAAGCGCACGTCGAAGCCATCGGGATCGTAGAAGAAATTCTGATAGTCGTAGACGTTGGAAGCCGCGTAATCGATGGTCTTCCACACCTCTTCCTTTGAGTGGAAAGCGCGGGCGACGGCAATGCCCTCGGCCAGGGTAGGCGGATTGTGCATGTGGATCTTGACATCCCGGAACCCAGCGCCATCCAAAGCCTTGCGCAGCGTTAGAGCCATCTCCTGCCAGATCTCCGGGGGCTGTCTGACCTCATTCTGAATACCCAGGATCTCGGGCGGAGCACCGGTTTTTTTGCGAGAGACTTGGCAATAGCGCACCATAGCCTTGGCATACTCCGCCATCTCGGGTACGTCGGTGATTTTCCCGTGGTCATCATGACGTCTGGCCCAAACAGGCAACTCCCAGAACTCGAAGATCACTTTGCCTCCCAGTTGCCTCACTCGCTTGTTGTAGTCGAAATCGCTGGTCTCGCAGTTGGGGAAATTGTCGCCGTAGTAGTGCGGTGAGGCGTCCTCCGGGCGGTCCCAGTTGCTCATTTCAGGGTTGAGCCGCGCGCCGATAGGATACTCGCGGTGCAGCAGCAGATTGTATTCTGCCAGTTTGCGCCACCATGCGCGTAAGCCCTCCTCTCGGAGTTCGGCCAAGGCCGGCGGAGTGGTGGTGCCTCCCCACCCCACCATTTGCTGGAAGCGCGTGGTAGGGTCGACAGTGATGCTTGCGGCTTCCGTCGCCGGCGGCAACAGGCGCCCATGGAAACCGCCCTGCTCTCCAACCATCGCCAACTGGTGGCGATTAATGTCGAGAGAGCAATGCTGTACGAGCACCTCCTTGCCGTTGAGAGCCACTCTCAAGGACAGACGGTGATCGAGCGTCACAGCTATGGATTGCAGTTGGCCGCTATATTCCACGCTCGTCTCTTCCACCATAGCCTCGGGATGCCGGGTGTTTCGCACTGTAGACAGCCTGGCAAGTGCGGGCGAATCGTCATAGCGCTGGCAGACTCGCACCTTGCCTGCCCCGGCCTCCACGGTGAAGCCCCCCATCGGGCCGGTGAAGATCCATTGCAGCTGGGATTGCGGAGTTCTCCATTCTTCGATGATCAAGGTTCGTTCGAAGAGGGCAGGCAACCACTCCATAAAGTATTGGCGGGGCAGGCCATTGACTTTCCACCGCAAGCGGGGGGAAGGCGGCAAAGGAAAATCGAACATCTCACCACCCGCCCCGGCGCTTACGGCAGCAGGCAGAGTTAGCTTCTGCCCGGTGACAGCGCTGTTTTGTTCCGCCACCTGTGCCATGGCGGAGGCGGAAAACAGAGCTGCATTGAAACCACGCCGTGAAATACTCATGGGAATATCAACCGTCCTTCCTCACCTCTATCCAACGATGGCGCTAATGTCAAAAAGATACATCTGGCGGCCGTTTCCACCGTGCGGAGAATCGATCACGACCTTTTTCCCGTCAGGACTAAACCTCGGATGCGTATCGCAACGAAACTCACCATCGTACTCAGGGGGTGAATAGAAATGCCCGAGCGGCACGCGCCTGCCGCTTTGGACATCGTACAGATAGGGGTTCTGATTCCTCTTGGCATCCGGATAAGTGTCGTTCAGGATCCAACGCTTGTTCCGCAGGTAAGTGCAGTGGCCGTTGACAGTCATCACATCCGGACCGACTGCTTCCACCTTATCCGTGCGGTCCTGATAAAGATAAAACTTGTTGCCGTGAGAGGGATGCCATGCCCAAGCCAGGATATGTTGCGGATCACGCCAGATGAAGTGAGAGGTTTGACCGTATGGGTCGACCACGTAGAGCTCGGTCCCATCGGGATTCGACGTGAACATGCGAGTCAGAAACGAACGCTGCCCGGGGCGCTGCCATCGATGTAGGAAGATGAACCGCTTGCCGTCGGGAGCAACCAGTAAATGATTAAACCAATGCTTCGCACCTTTCATGTCGCTATGTTCATTCGGAACGGCCGCCGCTTTGGAGATCGGGATGATCAACTCGTGTTTTCCGGTGCGCAGATCCATGTGCCAGATTCCCGCATCGTCTGGCGCATCCACCTGCTTGTTTGGATCCGGTACGCCATTGTAGCCATACCCGGGTCGAGTGTCATGCAGACGCCGGAAATCGGGGAAGACCGCCCAGTTGGCGTCCGGACTTATGCCGTAAATAGGGGCAGGCAGACTCCGTTGCCGGCCGGACTTCACGTCCAGGATATGGGATACAAAATGATCACCCTGGCGGTCGTTGTAGATCACTTCCGTCTGGGAACCGGGCAACCATTGCAACATACAACCCTGCTGCCACGACCAGGCGCAAGTGCTGCCGAGTTCGCTCCACTTATCGCCGCTCTGCAGATCGATCATGCCGAGATGGACCCGATCTTCCGGCTCCGGAGTCCGATGCTGGAATGCAACATCCATTCCCAGCACGTAACGGCTCGTTGGGTCGAATTCCAGCTTGTCGTAATAGCCGAACCAATGAAATCCAGGGCCGCGCGTGAGCGCACGCATAGGGGGCAGAGCCTCATCCGCGGACATCGCAAGGGGAGCTGCTGCCAAGCATTTCAAGACGCTACGTCTATCCATCATTGGTCACCTTCAAAAGATATATTTTAGAGCGAACTGGATCAGCCTGCCGTCGGCGGCCGAAGTTAGACAGCCGAAACATGCGCCATCGAAATTCGAATTTGGCTGCCCGAAGTTCGGACGATTGAAGAGATTGAAGAACTCACTCCGGAACTGCACTTTGTCCGCTTCGCGGATGCCTCGGAACGACTTGAACACGCCGAGGTTGACGGTCACGGCGCCAGGCGCGCGCAGTTGGCTTTCGGCACGGGGTGCGTCGCCGAATTGGCCGGGCAGGTTGGCCGCGAAAGCAGTCGTGTTGAAATACTCTTTGATCAATTGCTGACGAGGACGTGAGGTTGAAAGGACCGGATTTGTGATCTGGTTAGGACGGTTCGGAAGGCCGTAGAGCGCGCGATCTACCGACGAAGTAATCTCGACCGGCATGCCGGAATACATAGTCCACAAGCCGTTCATCTGCCAATTCGCTAAAAAGAAGCCCTTCACTCCTTTGTTCCAACTCCCGGAGGGAATATTCCATACCCACGAAAAGACAAAGGCCTGGCTTACGTCGAAAGCGAGAGGGCCGTAATCCAACCGGCGATTAAATGGATCGGTCGCACCGCCCGAGTTGGTCAACACACTGTCCTCGTCGCCGAGGGCCTTTGAGAACGTGTAGGCAAGCTGGAGCGAGAACGTCTGGCTAAATCGCTTATCGAGGGACACCAGCAGAGGATTGTAATTCGCGTTGGTCACGGTCTGAAGTTGCAGAAATCTTCCATATGCCGGATAGAGTGGTCTCCGCGCGTCCTCGTTTGCTACCGTCGACTGGCCGGGAATGTAGACGGGAATATTGATGTCCTGCAAGTAGGGTATGTGCGTGGTATGGCTGCCGGCGTATCCGACGGTAAGCAGCCAGTTCCGCGCCAGCTCCCGCTGCAGATTTATGTTCCATTGCTGCATCGTCAGCTCTTTGAAGTTAGTACCGTAGGCGAATTCCGTAATGTCCTGGTCGAACGGGACATTCATGCCGCGGCTGTAGCCCAACTGGTCGAGGGACGCTTCGCTCGGGAACGGGTTCCCACCAGGATAACTGGCCCAGGGGTTCGAAGTGCTGGGTGGCGCATTGATCGTAATGCGGCGCGTGAAAGGCTGGTAAATTGCAAACTGACCCGCCTCGTTCGACCAATTCGGATTATGGTAAATTCCATAGCCTGCGCGGAGCACCGTTTTCTGGTCAGAGGTCAGCGCGAAGGATAAGCCTACGCGCGGCTCCAGGCAATTTGTTGCGGTGGTGGTTCCCGAACGTGTCACGCCGGGGTCGCCCCAAAAAAGCAATCCCGGAGGCGCCGTTGGATAAACCACTGACTGCGCACCTGGCCGGTAGGCCGCAACAGCATAATTGAGCGCGATGGTCGGCAACGGCAACTCGTAACGGAGCCCGAGGTTAACCGTAAGGCGGTTGGTGACGCGAAAGTCATCCTGCACATAGAATGAAAAATCCATCTGGCGTGTGTGGTCGGGCGCCGGGTTTTCCTGATAGAACTGTACGGGCTTGCCAAGAAGGAAGTCCGCAATCGCATTGCCGCTGAAGTTCCCATTAAAGCTAAAGGATCCATCGGTGCGGGATAGGTTATTATCTTTCTGGAATGTGCCGATTCCGTCGTGTCCAATCTGGATATTGTGCCTTCCGTGCATCCAGGAAAAGTCGTCACTCCATGTCAACGTATGGTAGTCGCGCGTAATATAGATCTGGTCGATACTGGAGTTGAAATACCCCGACACGGCAAATGTCGGAAGGCCCGGGACATACGTATAGTAGTTGTTGGAGAACCCAAGCTGTTGAAGGTCCTGGAGTGTGGGCTGGGGTTCATAGTTGTTGAATTGGTACCAGTGATTCAGACTTACACGAGCCGTATTTACCTTGTTGGGACTAAGTACCGCGACATAAGTCAGCCCGTAGAGGTCCGTGTTCGTGGTTCCCGTGCCGTTTTGCTGTATCGGAATGTTCCCGGAGCCCACCGGGTTCGCAGTGCGCGTCGAAAATAGCCGGAAGTTAATTTGCTGTTTGCCTTCTCCAAACAGTTGATCGCCGCGCGCCAGCACCTGGGTCGGACTGTTACCATTCGGCTTCTGGTACACATACGCTCCATTTGCGCTTTGGGCGGTGGGGAGATAAGCCTTGGAGAAATTCAGGGCCAGAGGATCCAGGCGGCTGACCGGGATCTGGTTGCCGGGGAAGGGCAGATTAGTCAAGGGGTCCTTTATCGGGGTCGAGGTGCTGGAGAAGTTACCGCTCAACTGCGCTGTGGTCGGCAAATAGATTGTGGTGGGCGCGCCCAGCGCTTCCTTTTGCTGCTCGAAATTGGCGAACCAGAAAGTGCGATTCCGGCCGTTGTAAAGCTTGGGTATATAGAGCGGGCCGCCGACTGTAAAGCCATATTCGTTTCTTTTCCGATTCGTTTTTGAGGGTAGAAAGAAATTTCGCGCATCCAGGTCCTGGTTGCGGAGGAACTCATACACCGTGCCATGCAGATCGTTCGTTCCGCTCTTCGTGGATACTTCGATCACGCCCCCGGCAAAACCGTAGCGTGCGGAGACAGTGCTCACCTGGGTGGTGAACTCCTGGACAGCATCGGGGCTTGGCGTGGGCAGGATCTGCTGAAAGACGTTATCGACGTTGAGGGCACCGTCGATGCGGACGTTCGCCATGCCGCTGTTCTGACTACCGCTCCGGCCACCGTCGATATTGGTTCCGCTTTCTCCCGTTCCAGGCACAAGCGTAGCGAGTGTCATCACGTTGCGCCCATTCAGCGGAAGATCCACGATCCTCTGCGCGTCAACGAGTTGTTGGATGGTTGCCGTTTCAGTACTCACCCGGCTCGCTTGCGCGGATACCGAAATCTGTTCGCGCGTGCTGCCGACATCCATCTTAATGTCGAGTAAGGCATCCGCATTGGTGGTTAGCATAAGTGCAGATTGCAGGAAAGTCTTAAAGCCCGGAGCCTCCGCCTTTACTGCGTAGGAACCGATCGGCAATCGCGGAAAGAGATACTGCCCGACGCTATTCGATTTGCCTGTAAAGGAAATATTCTGTTGGGTCTGGTTGACCGTGATAGTCACGCCAGGTATCACGGCTCCCGTCGGGTCTATAATGGTTCCCGACAGCCGGGCTTCCTGTGCCCATAATGCTGGGCCGATCATGCACACCCAAGCTGCTAAGACAAACCATTTTCTGAGCATAGTTCCACTCCTCAGGAAGAGTCGTCGTGGAACGCTACGGTCCAGGAGCTCCGATTGGTCTTCTTAGCCAGGAGCCAATTATGCCCCAGATTTCGATGTTGAAACCCCGATCGGCCATAACTATATACCTTGCAGTTTTCTGAGTCAAGAACAAACAGAACAAACAGAATCGTACAGAATCGTGAGGAAAAGCGTTCCGCTCCGAGCCAGAAATGCTGCATTCCTGAGGGTCATGGTCGCAGTATGAACGCTCTCGGCACCCGGATCAATCCACCTCCAGATGCGCTGCGCAGACACACCATTGCTCAATCTCGCGTACTATCCCTGGCGCTGCCTACGGCTCCGCCCGGCGGCCGAACCGCCGTCAGAATGCCTCACATGAGCCCATAGATCGCCCAGGACACGTCGGCTCCGCCTTTGGGCTTGGGCTGAGGAGCGACGGCGACGGTGAGACTCCTCACCCTGCACGTCCGCACCGCTCAGGGGCGGCGGGCCGAAGCGATAGTGAGATAGCGGAATTCTGTTTCGCTCGGTACAACAAGCGGTTGCGGCGGATCTGCCGGGACGGTAGTTATAGAGGAGTTTTCTATAAGCCTTTCTACAATCGGGCAGAGATGCGTGTCCTTTCGTCTCGCGATCGGCAAGAAAGTCGATGGCGTGTTACTGGCGCGCAGCAGGCGATGGCGCATGACCCGCGTCGGACAACAAAGGATGTGTTTATTTCGGTTCCAACCAGACGCCACCCTATCCCACCGTATACTCCACGTCCAACTGGATCCGTTCTCCACTTTTCAAGGCGCGCCTCTCCGACCAGACTGCAAGACTGACCACTGGCGAGCCCTTCCCGCTCCAGCTATAGGAGACGCGGCCAACCTGTGCAGTGTCAAAGCGGCTGGTGAGCTTAGTTCCGGTTGAATCCACGATTCGCCACTCCCCGGCAGGTCCGTCCGGCGAATCGTAGGTGTTGCCGCTTGTCGGTCGTTGCTCGGGCACCAAAAGCTTCTTCTGCACGATTGAACCATCACGTTTCGAGAACGCCAGCGCCAGCGTCTCGATATCGGGGGGCGCCACCTCGATAATAGTCATCAGCGCCACTTCAACCGCGCCGTTGCCTCTGTTCATCAATGTGGTTTCCGTTCGCAGCGTGGCTGTTTCGTTAATCAAGCGAAGCGTGCGCCGAATCTGGCAGCCATTCGCGCTCGTGCCAATCAGCACAATCGCGCTCTTATCCATTTCTGGTTCAGCGCCCCATTTCGTATCCCAGACATCGGTCGCCACGTAATCAGTTCGTGGAGCCGCCCTAAGGCCCCCCACATTCGGATATTGACGGTCGCCCGCATCGGGATGAAACAGCATTTCCCGTCCTGTCGCTTTATCGACGAAGCTGACAACCCGGCCCTCCAGCGCCGGCACCACATGCACCGCAACTCGTGTATTTTCCAGCGTGACGACCCGATAGGGCTGGATTCGCTGTTCGAAAAGCGCAATATCGTCAGCCATCAGGAAATGCTCGTGTATCGCATCCATCCCAAACGACCGTGCGTTCGACATCAAGTTATTCCAGCGGCTCTTCAGCGAGCTTAGATCCGCTGGCGCATACCAGCCGTCCTTTACCAGGAACCGCTTCGCCTGGTTCACCTCGACGTAGTCGATCGAAAGGTGGGCCTTTTGAACGCGCCTGCGAAAGTCCTCGTGGCCGGCCAAGGTGGCTGCCCGCCGGGTCATGGTCTTCGCTTTGTTGAGAAACTCCGGGCCAAGATACTCCGCGGTCACCGGATCGAAGATCCACATATGCGCTCCCTTGCCGTTGGGGGCGGCCCTCACTTGTTGGTGCATCAGGTCAAAAAACTCGAGCATCGGGGGCGCCGCCGGGCCGTAGTAGGCGTGATGAAACTCCTCGATGTCCTGGCGAACATTCGTGCTCACGTCCCAGAGTAAACGCGCCATCACATACGAACGCAGTTCAGCGCTTTCGGCCCCGCCGGCGGGCGCTGGAGCGCCTTCGAGAAAGATGCCGACCACCCCATGGCGATGATACATCGGAATGTCGGCGGCCAACTCGTCGAAATCCGGACACGGTGCCAGGTAGTGGTGGAAATTCGTGTTGTAGTGCCAGATGTAAAGCTGGTTCGTGATTGTGGACCACGCCCGCAGATTGTTCATGAAATATGCATCATGGCGGCATTGCTCAAACGGATGCGCAATACAGGCGTCGATGGGACAAAGGCGGATGCGAACATTCCGCCGCGGCCTGACCAGGGCCGGCGGCGCCTCCGTATACCAGTAAGCCAGTGTGTCGATCAACTTATCCGGGTGCGTCTTCTCTATCTCAGCCGCCAGCGCGTTTACGAAGCGCAAAAGCGGGCCGGAATGGGCGCCGCCCTCTTCCTCCTCGACCTTGCGGCAGTTGTCACACTCGCACCAACCGGTCCAATCATTCTGCGAAACCGAATAGATGGTCGCCTCGGGATGCGTGACGATCCAATCACGCACGGTTCCCACTGCCACCCGGAGAGTACCGGGATTGGTCAGGCACAACTGCGAATGAGCGCCCGCCCGCCTCTTCCCGTCAATCAGCGAATAATATTCCGGATGCTGGTCAAAGTACTTTTCCGGTGGGACTAACTGCAAAAAAGAGTGGACAAAGGGAAAGTATTCCACCTTGCCGCCCGTCGTGTCATCCAGGTGCATCCGGTTTCCGTTCTGCCGGTTTCGGGCCGCCCAGTCTTTCGCCAGTGCTTCGGCGAAAAAGGGCTCACGATATTCAAAGGACGGGTGCTCAGTCTCGTTGAACACCAGGAACGGGATCCTTGCAGTCTTCGGGATCCGGCTGACATTCTCTGTGAACCAGCGGCAGCCCAGCTTGTCCAGATAGCCGTACACTCCATACATCGTGCCGCGTGGGCGCCCTCCGGCAATCACCAGGTCGGAGCCGAGCGTTTTCAGAACATAACCCTCCGGTCCCAATGACTCGAAGATGACCCCGGGCTTCCGCGCGCGGAGCGCGGCGCTGCCGCCGACGAAGATCGACTTGCCCCTGACCGGCCCCTCGGGCGTCACGATGGGTAACCTGGCGCCGGACATCTCTTCCAGGAATCGCTGGAGTTCCCCGGCAGCGCGTTTCTCCGAGGGAGAAGCTTCCTGCCCGGTGATGATGGAATATTCTGACTTGCCGTTGTCCACGAGCAACGGCGTCTTGCCCGAAGCGCTTGCGGCCGCAGTCATCACGCCAGCATACGTGAGAAAGCCGCGTCTGTTGATCAAAGACGAGACTGGTCCTGATTTTCGTTTCATGATCGCTTGGAGACTATTGCGCCGACACTCCCACTGTATCGCGTGGCTTGGCCGGCGAGCCATTTGCCCCTCTTCCGTGAGAATTCGCGCGGAAGCGTCCCGTCAGGCCGCGCACTCGCTCAGAGCGGCTCGGTCGCGCCCGGGCCCGCGCCCGCCGGCGTATCGAACACCCGCACGATCTTCCTCCAGTGCGGCCGCGATGATGCCGGCCTTCCCTCGCGTCCGAAGCCCGCAAGAAGATAACCACCAACCTCTTAGGTTTACGAACTGAGATATGATATGCGACGTAGTGAACTCCAGAATCACGGGAGAAAAGTATGCTGAAGACTATTTTGATCGCTTGTTTTGCAATGGCGATGCTCACAGTCACGGCGGAAGCCGCTGACGTTACTGGAAAGTGGTTAGGTCAAGTCCCGAGCCGTGGTGAAGCAATGGCCGCAACATTCACATTCAAAGTTGATGGTGACAAGCTCACGGGAACGATGACAGGTCCTCAGGGAGAAGTCGCGCTCCAGGAGGGCAAGGCTTCAGGCGACCAGATTTCGTTTACCACGATGGGCGGAGATGTAAAGATTCTGTTCCATGGAACTGTCGCTGGAGATGAGATCAAGATGACCCGCACCCGAGAGGGCGGTCAAGCACGGGAATTCACCCTAAAGAGGGCTCACTAGATCTTCTGCGGTTGTTGCTTGGCGAAGCCGGCCGACCAGGCACCGGCAAAATAAACGGCGAAGAATAGCCAGCTAAGAGGTCGCGATACGACGAGGTCAGGGAGTGAGTGAAACGAGCGACCGGGTATCACTTACTCTCCTTTGATCCCATGACATGTGGTGACAGCGGAGGCAGCCGCGCCTGCAGGGGCCGGCGGCTGCCCTAAGACTTTTCGCGGGTCAGAACGCGGTTGACTTATTTAAGTCGCTACGCTATCCTCTTTTTTTTTATGGGGAAGAACACGGTTCGGACCTCACTCGATATCCCCAGGGCCCTGCACCGGCGCCTCCACCAAGCGGCTGCCCGCCTAGGCTGCTCCGCCCGCCAGCTTATCCTGCGCAGCCTCGAACGAGCGGTCGAGGAGGTTGCGCCCGAACGGCCACCCCGGCGTTTGAGCCTCGACCCGCCGATCATTCCGTCCAGGGGGAAGCTGTTCGACCTGACCAACGAGCAGATATATGACCTCATTGAGTTTCCCTGACGTAAACGTGTGGCTGGCGTTGTTGTATGAGGACCATGTGCATCGCGCAACGGCGTTGACGTGGTGGAAGTCGGAGGCGGGCGATCGGATCGGGTTTACTCGGCTCACGCAGATGGGCGTATTGCGTCTGGTGACCACGGCGGCAGCTATGAATGGCCAACCACTGACGATGGCCGAGGCATGGCAGGCCTATGATCGCCTGTTCGAAGACGATCGGGTCGTACTCTATCCCGAACCGGCCGGCGTCGAAACGCAGTTCCGGAAGCTTTCGAAAGCACCGGTTGCGTCGCTCAAAGTATGGGCCGACGCTTATTTGGTCGCCTTTGCATCCGGTCACCACGGTCAGCTCGTGACCTTCGACCGGGCCCTAGAAAACCGCGGAGCCGATTGTCTTGTCTTGCGATGAGTCCGTTGAAATCCTATCGTGAGGCGATGTCCTCGAGCACCCGACTCGCCTTAGGCGGAGGTGAGTTTCAGTTCCCGGTGCAGGTACACCGCGCGGAAACAACAGGTGTTCTGCTTATAGCTCTTGCCAGGTCGCCTTCTGGTGCTGGCGAGGTACACTCCAGCAACTCCGTGAGTCGATGATAACGTTCTTGACGGGTAAAGAGACCGGAGCCGTCAGCAGCCCGACCTCAGCCCTGAAAAATGCCACCCTGCAAGTAATGTGAGTGGCAAACGACGATACTCCTGCGTGGTCGTGATCTCGTCAGAGTGTGAGGCCGGTGACGGCTTGGTGGCCGACGCGTTCCGCCGATGAATGAAGCCTCATACGGCTCAGTGATGTCAACAGGCTCCTGGAGAGACATTTCTTGGTCTACCTGCTAGCCAGGGAATAAGCGCCCTGGAGCGCCTGCTGGTAGGCGTGGCGGCCGCCTGTACTTGGATTCCTGGATCGACTTGCGGCCTGCAGCTACCGTGTCACGCGCCGAAGGACCAGCGGCGCCTGACCGCCACCCCGTCCACCTCCTCCGAAACCGGCGCCAAACGATGGGTCCGTGCCGTCCGGCGGCGGACCGATTACCGGACGCGGACCCGCCTCTCCAGCAGGAGCACCCGGCATCCCCGCCCCGCCGCGGCCACCGCGACCCCCAAAGCCGCCACTCCTCTGCAACTCGATGCGGTCTTCGTTCACCGTACCCGTATAGGTGGTCATGCCCACACTGAACGAGACATTGGAGCCATCTACTTTTCCGTCCTGGATAGGGCCACCCGCTCCACCTCCCCCAAAGCCTCCGCCAGCGGCTGATTCCAGAGTACCCGTGAGGGCTTTGCCATTCTGGCGCAGGGTGAAGATCATGTCGACGTTGCCGCCGGCGAGGGCCATGGGATTGTTCGTTGCCGCTGCCGCGAGATTCGAGGCCGGTCGCCACAATCCGGTGATGCCTGTTCCGGTGGGAACCTCACGCTCCCAGACCGCCACCTGAGGACGCAGTTTCACCGCCTTGCTGTTGATGGTCGCCGTCGACGATGTCAGCCCCGGCGAAGTCGCCTCCACGCCAATGCTGCCCGCGGTCTTGCTGGACTGCACAATCGCCATGCACAGCCCGGCGAACGCCTTTCTTGCAAAGCCGCCATCCGGTTCGTGGTTGGTGGGGTCGCCGTTTCCGGTTCCGATCACTTCTCCCGGACCCGTGACCTTGAAAGTCACCTGGTTGTCCGTGACCGGCACTATCCGTCCCTGGGCGTCCTGTACTTCGACGGTCAAGATGGCGACGTCCCTCCCGTCCGCCGAGATCTCCCGCCGATCGGGCCGCAAGACCAGCTTGGCCGCGGGACCTGTAGTCTCGCGCTTGGCAGTCATGACCTGGTGGCCCTCCTTGTAACCACGAGCTTCGACCTTGCCCGGCGCGTACTTCACGATCCAGGCCAGGTGCTGGTCTTTCTGCACGTCCTTCGTGCCCAGGCTTTGGCCGTTGTGGAGCAGTTCCACCCGGTCCATGTTGGAGTGAACCCAGACCGCGATGTCCTGTCCTTCAAGGCCGGGCCAGTTCCAGTGTGGGAAGACGTGCAGCACCGGCCGGTTGGTCCACCACGACTGGTAGTAGTAGAAAGTATCCTTCGGGAATCCGCAGGTGTCGATGATGCCATACTGCGAACTGATGTTGGGCCACTGGTATGGCGACGGTTCGCCGCGATAGTCGAAGCCGGTCCACACGAACCCGCCGGAAATATACGGCCTCGCGCTGACGAACCTCCACCAGCCTTCGGCGGAAGCGCGGCCGGTGGTCGTGTACGGGTCATAAGAACCGACGGTTCCCTTGGCGCGGTCCGTCACGTAAGCGCCGCGTGTGCCGACGGCGGAGACATTCTCCGTGCCCAGGATGGGGACGATGGGATTGGCCTTATGGTATGCCTCGGCCTGCGGGTCGGCGTAGTTGTAACCCATGACGTCGCAGACAGCGAGCCCGCCCTTACCCATGTAGTCTCCAGCGGGCGGCGGCGCGATGCTCACCGGCCGCGAACCATCGTTCCTGATGGCGACGCGCTTCATCGACGTCAGCAGGCGCAACCCGGTCTCCGTGGGAGAGATGCTCTCCTCGTTCCCCATGGACCAGATGAACACGCTCGGATGATTGCGGTCGCGCCGAACCACGTTCTCGAATTGGGCCAAGCCCTCGGGGTTTGACGACAGCATGCGGGTTTCGTCCAGGACGAGCATGCCGAGTTCGTCGCAGGCATCGAGCAGTTCGGGTGTCGGCGGGTTATGCGACGTCCTGATGGCGTTGCACCCCATCTCCTGGAGTTTGCGGATCCGGAAGTACTGTATGGCGTCAGGCAACGCAGCGCCCACGCCGGCGTGGTCCTGGTGGTTGCACGTGCCCTTGACTTTGACGGGTTTGCCGTTCAGGAAGAAGCCGTTCGCCGCGTCGAACTTCAGGTCGCGGACGCCGAACCGGGTTTCATAGCGATCGGTCACTGTCCCGCCGGATTCCACCTCGGTCACCAGCTTGTAGAGGTTTCGCTCCTCCAAGGACCACAGCGCCGGTTGCCGCACGGGAACCTGCTGTTCATAGGTCCGCTCGCCCCAATCGGGGATCGCGGCGGGCTGACTTGCGGCTTTTCCGACCTCCTCGCCTGAGGGGTCCAGAATGGTCGATATCACGCGCACGTTCTGTGTTCCCGTGGCCTGGTTCTCCACCTCCGTCCGGAGCGACACCGTCGCCACGCCGGGCTGCACCTTGGCGCTGGCGAGCGTACCCCACTTCTTTACGTGGACCGGCGCCGTCTTCACCAGCCAGACGTGCCGGTAGATGCCGGCGCCTTCGTAGAACCATCCGTCGCTCAGCGTGGCATCCACCCGGACCAGCAGGACATTCGGCGCTCCCGGATTCGCAAAATCGGTCAGATCGAAGCTGAAGGGATCGTAACCGCCGCCGTGACGGCCGATGTAAAAGCCGTTGAACACCACCATTGTGTCGCGGTACGAACCATCGAACTCCACCGAGATGCGCTTGCCCGTATCCGAGGCCGGTAGGTCGAACACACGGCGGTACCAGCCCACGCTGGTTTCCGGGTACTCGCGCCCCAGCGGGTAGGAGCCTTTGCTCGCCAGCGCCGGGTCGTTCTTGAACGGGAGGCCGATGGCCCAGTCGTGAGGCAGGTCCACCGCCGTCCAGTCGCTGTCATCGTAGGCCAGGTTGCTGGGGGCAAGGAACCCGCCGGTCTTCTGGAATCCCCCAGCCCTGCCGACGCCGAAACCGAAGTCCTTAGTGGCATCGTTGGCGTGCCCGAAGTGGAAACGCCATCCGAAATCCAGCAGCAACCGTTCCCGCAACTGCGCTGCCGTCGCAGGTGTCCTCGCTGGCCCGGATTGGGTCTGGGCTGCGGCTGGGGACCTTCCGATAGCGGCCGCCGCTGGGACCGCTATGCTGCTTTTCAACACGTCGCGGCGCGAGAAACGATTCATGTCCTTCTCCTTACCTTGGCGGGTGCCGAACGATTCAAGCGACCTGGCCGCCTGTTTTTCATACAAGGCACACCTCGATTAGCCCCGTTGCGGGCAAGCGCAAACACTATACCAGTTTTATTTGGTTTCAGCTAACGTACTCTAACCCCGGTTTCAGTGCTTGACAGACGGAAGGGGTCAGCTACAAGTGTCCGATGAGCAATGGGTTGTGGAACCACAAGGGGCAGCGTCAGAGGGCGTCATGACCTGTCAGAACCCGCCGTCAGCGATGAATTTACCAAAACGAGAGGTTAGGACAACGAACTCTACGACATGCTGAGCGCGCGTCACGTCCTCAGGGGCGAGGTGTGTCCCAAGTCGCCATGGGTGTTTTTTCGGTCTGAGGATCGAACCAGACGAATCCATAACAGCTTCGTCGGTACTCCCGTGGTCGATTTCCGCGACGTGTGGGCAGCGGCGGCGAAGGCGACCGGGGTGAAGAAGCTCATGCACGACTTGCGAAGGACTGGCGTTCGTAACCTAGTGCGGGCCGGAGTCCCTGAAGCCGTCGCCATGCGCATAGGCGGACACAAGACACGTTCGGTGTTCGAGCGCTACAACATCACGTCCGAAGCCGACCTTCACGACGCCGCGGCAAAGCTCAATGCGTACCTCAGTGGAGAGGGTAAGAAGGCGTGACCCGAACTGTGCCAAAACTGTGCCAATCGGAAACGGGCCGGAGGGGTAGAGACCAATTGACCCAAAATTGTGTCAACGGAGCAGTTTCTTTTGGCTCCTTTTTTTGTAAGTCATTTATAATCTTGGAGCTGGCGGAGGGAATTGAACCCCCGACCCGCAGTTTACAAATTATAGGGATTGGCGTCCATAGAAACCCCGCCCGTCTATTATCAATGACTTAGGAGCACGCTTAGACGCCTGAAACTCCCGTAGACGGTCCTAGACGGACGGCGTTGCTACCACGGTTGCTACCAAGAAACGCCTCTCAGGATTTGCCAAGTCGTGGCCATAAATAGGCTGCTTCCAAAACCTGAACGCATTTGGTGGCGTGGTCATAGCTTGGCATCACAACTTTGTCCAGAAGGTCGCCGAACAATTTAACGTCGCCGCTCGGAAGGTGCCTGCAGAGTGCCACTGCCGCCAGTTCACCCGCTAGATGAAAGCGAATATCTGTTCTCCGGTCTCCCCTGTCAAAGCGTTCCACTTGGCCAATCGTTTCTGGCTTTAGGTTCGCGACAGCATACATGGCCGCCTTTTGGCCGAAGTGGCCACCAATGTCGTTCCGTATGTTTTGAATGACGTTCTCGTTTTGATCAAAGAACACAACCGCTTTCCCCCATATATCCGAGTGAACGTCCTCAAAAACGTTCTTAACGTCTAGGAACTCCCGCTCCCTGTTGAGCAATCGCAGACCCTCAGCGAATTCATAAATCGTTCCGATCGAACGTCGCAAAAAGTAGTGGAGTCGGTATTGGCCAACCGAAATTGGTTCCCGTTCGTCGAAAGGATCGAGAATATCTAAGACCGGAATGCTGTGTTGGGTAATGCCGGTTAGCTCGATCCGCAGATCCTCATAGAGCACAAAAAGGCGTGCTATCTGCGCATCCACGGGACAGCGACGATCTGAGCGAAAAACGCGCCGAAGATTACCGAACCTAATTTTCGATCGTCTCACTGCCAGCCCGCTTTGTCGCTGTTGCTTTTGCGCTCTGTGAACGGATCTTCGGTAATCGTCAGCCTTGCGATAAGGTCAGCGTCGCTGATGTCCATCACTTCCCCTCTGGCTTAGTTTTCTGGTTGGTTGCTTGTTTTACCGTCAAGTCAGCAAGCCATTCGGGTGGAGGCTCAGAGTACGAGAACGTCACTGCCGTCAGATTCTCCCAACGTGCGCGCCAGCGCCTTTTATTGGTAGGCCAGACAATCAAATACTCCGGATCACTGAGATCAAAACGCGCTCCGTAGATTCGGCCGCCACAATTGGTCACGTGGTGTGAGCCCGCCCAAATGCTCACCGCGAGCCCGCGCCAAGTCGAGAATTCGTGCATCCTCTGCGCAGATTCACCCATGAGATTAGCCTTGAGAAGCCTGATCCATGCATCCCGAATGCTCGCACGAACTGTGTAAAGATCCCCAATCTCTACGTTAAACTCCTTTGCGATTTTGAACGCGACCTTCAGAGCATCGCTTCGCGTGTAACCACGAAAAGAGTTCTTTCGAATATAACCCGCCAACACACTAAGTGCATCTGATCGTTCACCGTCTATTCCGATTTCTCCCTTGGTATTGCAACCAATACTGACAACGGCATCCCAGATTCGAAACTGAACGGTCGAATCGGGGTTTCGAAGCATCCGCTCGCCCGTAGTCATCTTAGCCCTTCGGTATGATCGTTGCTTTGATTCTACGGGCGAGTTGCTCCCGGAGATCCGTCACGGACGCCCATTTGATCGCCTTGACTTGTTCCACGTCGAAATGCCGGTTATCGAAATCGATGTCCCTGCAGCAGTAAATCACTTCGCGCCCCAACCCGCGTGCAAACCCTGCCTCAAAGTAAACGCTCTGGCGCTGGAGGGTCAGGTCTGCAACCATGAATTCAGCATCCCTAATCGCTGCGATCAACTCGTCCGTGATTTGGTTATTGTGGTCCTTCCGGTCAATCCGTAGGGGCAGCGGAAAGCCACAATCAATGACGGCCGGTGTTATCCCCAGATCAAAAACATCGTTGAGCGTCGGATCAAAGGCCATAGCGACGAAGCATCGCCCCGGAATACCGCCCTGCCGCGGTAGAGGCTGGACTTGATTCCAGCCCTTCATCGTCAAACGAAACTGCGCCGCTCTCGAATTGCTGCCGGGCATCCTTTGTGCGGTGCCAGCTTCTTGTAGCCAATCGAGGTACTGCCCGAACTCACCATCGCGGCAACAGTCGATTAGAGTGAAATCAGTCACGTAATCGAACGTCGCGAGGGGGCCGCCCGGGCGCCCCGATCGCGTGGCGATCAGTCGGAGTAACTTATCAAGGTTGTCGCTTACTCGCGTATTCATGTGCGGCGTCGCCAGTTCCTGTGCCTTCGAAAGCGTGACATAAAGAGGTTTTTTCACAGCCTCCCAAGCTTGGCGGGTCGCACAGGAAAGCCCGCCCTTAACTGCGTCCGTGAGTCGGTCAGGAAGATTCGTTCGAGTCGAGGTATCACATTCAAACTGTCCACACTGCGGGCAAATAATGAGGTGCTCCGCTTGCCCTGGCGACCCATCGAATTTAACGCCACCATCTCGCGACTTGCCGCAAATGGGACAGTCCTGGAGTGACATTTCACTTCCCCTTCGGTGCAGCCAGTTCAGCCGGTTTCGCCTTCAGGCCCGTGTTCAAGAGAAACTCGATAGCCTCCGATCGAGTCGCGAACATCCGCTTAAATCGGAGTCGCTCGATCTTGGCCAACAAGCCCGGATCGATGTTCATAAACAGTGGCCTTTTGTTTTTAACCGGCATAAAGATAGTGTATGCCGTATTGACGGTATTGCGCTTAGAGTCTAATGCACGGCGCCCCCACATCCTCGACGGGTTTAAAATGATGCGAAGGACGGAGGACGGGATGAAACGAGTTTTGTTTGCGATTGCTATTTCTGCCACCTTGGTGTCGGGGCAGTTGATCGGACTGGTGCCACCTTGTCGCGACCCTGGAATCGCTGGACCAATGACTCAGCCTGGACTGAGAAGGCCAGAAATCATGTCGAAAATCGATCCGCAATATACGGAGGAAGCTCGACGCCAACAGATCAAAGGCACTGTGACAGTGTGCCTTGTTATCGAGACCGATGGTCGAGCATCTCACATGTCTGTTTCCAGCGGGCTTGGAGCCGGCCTCGATGCGGCCGCCCTTGATGCCGTGAGGCAATGGCGATTCATCCCCGCAATAAAAGACAATGGCGATGCTGTGAGCGTCTGGGTTGAAGTCACAGTAGACTTTTCCGATCCAGACCCACCGCTTCAAAACGTGTCACCTATTGTGACGCAAGTAAGGGCTTCTTCTGCCGCCGATCAGCGTCCACCGTCAGCGCAACCCGTCACAGCCGCACAAATTCCGCCGGCCGATCCACATCCAAGCAATGGGAAAAAGCGGGTCTTCGTTGGCGAGAGCAACACGTTCTACAACAGCAGTTTCAGTACTTCGTCGGCTTCATTGGTTGCGACGAACAGCTATGCAAAAGGAAACGCGAGAGGGTTCGGATTTTCTTCTGCCGGCATGCAGAGGTTCGCTATAAACATTATGAAGGCCATTCACGACAACTGCCCTAATTTGGATGTCACAGACGACCTCGACACAGCCGACTTTTTTCTGAGGATGGATCGTGACGCGGTCTTCGGCCCGGCTAAAATGGCTATCTTTGACCGCACCCGCACCATGGTGTTCGTTGCCTCGACACACAGCATTTCCAAGGACGTGAAGCGCTTTAAAGGTTGTCGGTAACAAGCTGGGATCAAGAACGACGCGCTACTGCGGATGGCAAAGCGAACCCCTTTATGACAGAAAGAAATTCGAGGTATCTCTTGCGGGACTTCCATAGATTCAGACCCTCGGGTGCGATGTAATGACTAAGTGCGCCGTTGTCTGTCATTTGAAAGAAATGCTGACTGAAACCGCTAAGGTCGGAACATAGTATGGTCGCAACGCGATGATACGGTGTTCTGGCCGAGCTAGTCGGAACGTCAACGCAGTACTTCTCCTCCATCGAATCTTTAGGCGATATCACACGATCAGCAAGAAACGCCTCGTGTTCAACTATCTTGTATCTACTATCTTCAAACCAGATGGTTATGTGGATCGAGTGCACCTTTATGGGAAACGCCGCACCGTTGGTAATCTGGAGACGACCAGATAAATCATCCGAAGTAACATCATCATGTGAAAGACTTCCTTGAAAGTCCTGAGTAAACTTTAGCGTGACGTCGGGTTGAGACGATGCAACCAACTGCTTGGCCATCGTTTTAGACATCGTGTTAGTCAGGCGTACATACCAAACTGTCACCCATACCAATACTGCCGTGAGTATTAGGGTCACGAACGCCGCGTAGAACTGCATCACACCGGGCGCATTGTTGTCATGGTACAGCCACCAAAAGAATCTCCCGAAACCGTCTGCCATAAAGGCGATTGTATACCCGGTCCTGCGCCCGCCTTTGCAGCAAACAACTTCATCCGCCCGCAAAA
Source organism: Terriglobia bacterium (assembly GCA_963747535.1). Taxonomy (GTDB): domain Bacteria; phylum Acidobacteriota; class Terriglobia; order Bryobacterales; family Bryobacteraceae; genus CAVVFX01. The sequence goes on along the minus strand of CAVVFX010000012.1, from coordinate 21,366 downwards.
AACTAGATCCTGGAGCAAAAAACCGCAAAGCACTTCATCCTGCACGATAGTCGTGTTTATTTGGACAGACAGTTCACTCACCGTGAAAATAGAACCGTAACGCTTCTGCAAATTCGGGTCTAATGCAGACGGAATTATCCCGCCCCGCACTCAGCAAGCCGCGCTTTCTGCCTTCGCGGCCCGCACGGTCTACAGCATCAAGGCCGAAACGGCCAACGATGTCGTCCGGCAATGTCTCTCCGTGCTGTCGGATGTGCTCCAGTACTTTCTTTTCTTGCTCTGAAAAATCCATGAGCATTTCTCTGACGAGGTCCCGCTGTATCTGCTCGGGACCCGATACCCTTCGGGTTTCCAGTAGTTTTCGGAGCGATTCAGTTTCCGCTATTCGTTCATCGTCCAATAATTTCGGCGCGCGTATGAAACTGATAACGACAGAACCCAGGAAAGCCACGGTAGCGCCGCCTACGGCGTTGATCAGGACGTCTTGAACATTCATGATGTCCCCCCACCCATTGCGCCTGATCTGAAAGAGAACCGCCGCAACCGGAGAGGCAAAACTGAGCCACCAGCGATAAGCTGTCCAGAACATTTCGGTCTCACGCCAAGCTTTGGCACACAACCTACGGCAATAGCCCACTGGGCCGAAAGTCTATCACCAATTGAGGACGAACCTTTCATGCCGCGATCACCTGACGAGTCATCAAATGCCCACCGCTTTCTAACGCTCCCGCCAGTTCCGGCCGGCCCCGGTGCGCATGCTACTTAATTCGTGCCCTGCGTCCAACCGAAAACGTTCGTGGTTACTGTCGTGGAATTGAACGCCAAGTTAACTATTCCGACCGAATCCTCAGTGAAGTACGTCCCGCTCGTCTCCTGGTAAAGTTGCTGGAATGGACCGCCGGCCAGTGCGATAAGGTAGGTCCGGTGCGTGCCGTCGTTGACTATCTTCAGGGAAACGGAGTTGATGTAAAAGTAGCTGCCCAGCCCACCGTATGCAGCAACCGGACCATAGATCGTGGTGTTGTCCGACGTTGGCCCAGCCCACTGCTCAATGCGAATATTTCCGCCGTAAAAGGTGAACGCAACGATTTTTCCGCTTGACGAGTTGTAAAGGGCGATTCCTGGAAGGATGCTTCCATAGGCGTATGCAGGAGCAGCCGAAAATGTCATCGTGAAACTATAGGGCGTTGACGGCGAGGCCTGTATTAGCAGTCCATTCTGGCAACAAGAGCCTGAGCCGACTGTCGTGAACTGGAGGGCGCCGTTGGCCGTGCTCGTGCAGGTATTGGAAGCCCCAGACCAGTTGACCTGTGTCCAGCTCGCACAGACGGAAGGAGGGGTCACCGCGCGGTCTTGGTAATATGCCTGCCACGATGAACCGTTATCGAAATACCAATACGGTTGGTCCGTCGCCTTGTATATGTGCCCCGCTGTTCCGGCCAATGGCCGACTAGCTGCCGCACCTGAAAAGTTCACCTGCCCGCCAGCACTGTTACTAGGAGGAGTGTAATTCTGCCCAAGCAAGGGTAGGGCGATAACGAAACAGATAAACCACGACGTCGGCCGGTCCGAAATCATCTTAAGTAGTAGATTCATAATATACATTTGAAACATGCGAAATCATCCGTCATACTTGGGTCCGGTCTCCGAGGGTCGAGTTTAAAGATTTACCCCGGCTATTACCCCCCGGCCCGTAACCATGGAATAAAAAAAGCAGAAGCGCGGGAATACGCATGAAGAACCCGCGCCTCTGATTGAACCGAGGGTACTGCGGCCGGTTCAAACCTTTGATTCATAACTCATAACTCATAACCACTCATAACCCATAACTTACGGACGAAACCGCGATCCGAAACTTTGGAAGAGAGCGCCCCCGGCGGCGGTTAACATCGAGAGCGCTCTGTCATTGGAACTGCAACCGCGGGCCGAGGGGTGAGTTAAGCTCACGGTGTGCATCCAAGCTTGATCACCGCTGTGCGATGCACACGAACGGTGAAACCTGATTGGGTCCGGTAAACGGCGTGATTGGGCGATTATCGATCGTTTGACCGTCAACTCTCATGGTGACTCGATAAGCCATTTGATCGGTTAGAAACGCAACGTGCATAGATACCGCCGATGTTATTTCGCGCATCGCGAGAACGTATCTCGATAAGTCAACCAACATGAGGTCGCCCGGAGTGCCCGGTACTTGCATGTATTCCGCAGCGATAACCGGTCTTCCCAGGATAGTGTTCGGCTTATCTTCGTCATCCGAACTTTTGTAAAGCGGTAACTCGCTGCCCCCCGTGCCAACGGGAACGGTTGCCGTGATGCATTCGGCCTCAGCATCGGGATGAGCCAACCAAACCGCCGTACGCCGCGATGGTGCCCAGCATTGCTGCCAAACCTGCACGATGTTGGCGCCAACGATTGAGGCCGCGGCTTGCCCGTTCTGCTTGGCGACAGAAATCAACGCATTGCTCTTCAAAATTCCCGATGGCTTGCCGGCCCCATCGCCGTTCACAATCGCATCTTCAAGGCGGAAATTCAGTTCGTTTGCAAACGCTGCGTTCGCGAAGATATCGAGCGCCGCGGAATCCATGTATAGCTCTTCAGTCATGTACACCAGTCCGGTAAGCTTTTTGGCCGTAAGCATCGAGCCTTGCAGCTTAGCTTTTGACGGAATGAAAGTATCCGCCTCATTCTGCCAGAACGCTTCGACGCCGCCGAATCGAGAACCGTTTTGACGCGATGCTTCGTCAAATTGAGGGAAGGTTACCGAGTTACTAGCGCCGATCGGCATTTGCATACATCGCGAGATAAGCCCGCCCGTCAAGTACATTCGCTCGACTAACTGTCGGCTGAACTCCGGAGGGACTGCGAAACCGCCATCGGCCGGAACCTGCTCGGAGGCGCCTAACGGGATACCGCGCTGTTCTAGCCGTGGGTCCAGCTTAGCGCCGATAAAGGACGACGCCCGGACGCTCGATAAGAACTCACCGAAAGAGTTGAACTGACCCATTATTTGGATTTCCTTTCATAAACTGCCTTGCGTGCTGTGTCGATTTCGCCGCGGCCCGTAGTGCGCCCTGCTCCGCCGATAGCCTGCCCTGTTTCAGTCCTTCGGCAAAGCCCAACATGCGGGCCTCGACGCGCGCCGATTCGACGGCCCGGTCAAAATCGATCTGTGCGGTTTGAAGCTCTGAAAAAGAACTTATGCAGACCGCAACCACACTACCGCGTGTCACGGCTCGAACGCGGGTACCATCGCCCGCTTGTTCTACGTGCGATTCGAGAATATAAAAAACAAGGCTCACCCCGTCCACATCTTTTCTGGCCATCAAAGTCAGTAAATCATCCGCCATTTGAGTTGCGGGTGCCGAAGCGGAAAAATGAAGCCCGGCCCGGTCATCCCAACAGACCAAGGTTCCGCTAGATTGACGCCCGAGAAGGCAACCAACGTCATGATTGAACAAACAGCGGATATCGCCGGTAACCAAACTGTCCGAGAAACACCCACGCTCGAATCGTTCAAGAAGGCCATTACCTAAATCGACCCTGACACCGTAAGGGATCAAGCCCGTGATGGTCCGCCCCGCAGTGATACCGGTCCGCTCGCCAGAACTGCTCCGCCGCTCGACAGTGGCAAGCCCGTTGAAGGTGCGAGTCTGTATATGCGGGAACTCCGGACTCCTGGCTACTGGTGCGGGTGATTCAAGAGGTAATGCTTGTGGTTGCCGTGAACGTTGAATCCCCCATCGCAGGAATCGAGCCATGGTTAGGCCACCTTCCCGCGGCGATGATAGGCAAATCCCAGATCACCTGTGCGCGGCCGGCCCCAATCGAAACGAATGATCGCGCACATAAGGTTGAATAGGTCCTGTCGCTCTGCCCAATCGGCCTCACGGTCGCCCGGATCGCGTGGGGGAAAAATAAGGTCAAGGTGCGCACCGCCATTCTCGCTGATAGCCCGATCGAGCGAATGGAACTTGTCAGCGCATATGCGCAACGCTTCAAGGGCCTCACTCCGCGGGGTTGCAACGGCCTTGATAAGCTGCTCGTGGCGCCGTCCCTCGACTTCCGATGCGATACCGTCAACCACCGCGGCCTGTCGCGTTACGGCCGCCCTGGCTGCTGACAAAGTGGTTTCTGTGGTGACTACCTTTGCGCGCGCCGCGGCAAGCCTCTTTCCGAGGTCCTCGCTTATCTCTCTTTCCTCGAAAGCGGCCGCGGTACGCTCTGCTATGGTTGAAGCTTCGAGTACGTCAACGTTCGTCTCAGCCTCACGATGCGCAACCCGTGCGCGTTCGACGTTCGCAGTCAGACGCCCGAGTTTCGCCCGCTCAGCTACGAGTTGTTCATGAAGTTCGGTGAGTTTCAAATTGTGGCTCCCACCAATACCGCTCAAACCTGCCTGATTCCCGTCTGTGCCCCAACGCTTTTGTAAATAAAGTTCCTGCCCGGTCAGATACCCGATGAATGGCCCCAACTGTGCCCGGTTGCGTTTGAGCATGCGCATAATCTCGCGTTTGGTTGCGGCGAACTCATGCGGGTTTAGTCCGAGTTCCCGCCCGGTTTCGTTCCCGTGCTCCAGACACCGCCATACCGCTCGTTGCCTTCGGCTGAACTCAAACGCATCAGGGATTTGATCCCACGCGACCCATAGCGAGGTTGCCGGATTTGGCGCCGCGGGATCACCAGCAAGCTCAAGAGGTGAGGCTTGACGTTGCCGGCCGGTTTCGTCAAGCCCGCCGATTTTGAGCGAATCATGACGCCTTGCGCGCGCACGGCGCCGGCGGATATATTTTTGCTGGCCTTCTGGAGAGTCTGGAAATCGGAATGGTTTCACGTTGTGTCCTTAACCTTAGTCGCTCCGTCTTTACGCCCAACTTAAGCCGCCAAGCCCGGAAAAGCCGCTTTTGATGAGACAACCATGTTAAATATCTTTATTTCAATAGCTTGGCTGTCTCACGGGTAGTGAGACTGTGGTGAGACTAGTGAGACAGTCTCACGCTGTCTCAGGGTAGTCTCACTACCCGTGAGACAGATAAGAGATTTAAAATACAGATAGTTAACCATGTTGTCTCACCGAAACCCGGTTTCGGGGTCAATCGGGTCAGCTTTTGACCTTTTGTAACTTGAGCACTTCGGATTCTTCTATCAGGAGTCCCGACCGAATCATGGCGTCAATATGCCGGTATGCCGTCGCTCGCCTAACATTGGCGCGGGTCATAAGCTCTGCCGCCGCCTTACTTTTGCCCTTGAATGGCCCCTTGGCTTCTGTCAGCGCTTTATGCGACTCCCGGAGATATTCCGGTACAGCCGTCACGGCCTCCCAACAGAACGACTGGTGATCGGTTTCCATCAGCGGGAAGGGCTCGATGTCCGCACCGTCTTTGAGGAAGGCCCCCAGGTGAACCACCTCTTCACCTTTCGAGTTCATGCTCCGCTCTTGGAGCACGATTACATCACTGTGGGCCTTGATCGCGCTGCTACCCCGCGCGCCCTCAGACCACCCCCGCATGTCTTGGGCGAGTGTATTGGCGTTGTCGCTGGCCTTGCGCATATGGTGAGCAGCGATCACGGCGGCGCCCCGGAACACGCGCTGGATTTCGGATAGCAGCGTCTCTATTGTGCTGTCGTTTTCGTCAGCGGTGTGCAGGGTGCGCAATGGATCAATCACATACACGTCGGCCGGATTGTTGGCTACCAGCCCGTCCCAGAACGCCGTATCTCCGTTTGGGCGATGCGGGAATTTCGGGAACTGGCGGCCGGATTTCCGGATGCGGCGAACCTCGATGATTTTGAGATTAGAGCCTAATGACTGCCGTTCACTCTCGGTCAAATTCATCGCAGCAATGATGCCGCCATATCGTTGTCTGAGACTGCCACTCTTCGACTCAAAATCGATCAACACCACCCGCAGCGGTTTACCTGCCACGAACTTGAACCCGAGAAAGTCCCGCCCCACGGCCGCCCCGATCGTAAACTGGAGGATCAGATTTGACTTCCTGTGTTTTTCCCGGCCCAACCAGATGGTCAAGTCGCCGCAGCATAGGAAGCCGGTATAGAGCGCCTGATCCGTTTCGGCCACGCCCTCCGGATCGAACACATAGGATGATAAGTCCTCTGCTGAGACAGGAGACAGTGCGCCGCTTGCCCCGTTTGCGCTGTCCTCATCCTTGTCATTCGTTGCCGTTTTGTTTGCCCCGTCGAATTCACAGAGTAGGTACCGCCGCTCTCTTTCACCTTTGACGAGAACGAGCAACCCCCTGCTGTTTTCCTCCGTGTATATGGAGTCGATTTCGGGTCCGGCCTCTTGCTCTAAGTATTGGGCGATTTCTTCGGCGCCCTGATTCAGTGGACTATCCACCGCGGTATTCGGATTGAAACTGAAGACTGGCATCACGCACGCCCTCCGCCCGCTGGTTGCCGATAATTGTTAGTGCGTCGTATGATCGTCATATAGAAAGCGCCTCCTTTGGCGCGAACAAAAAAAGGTTGATTGATCTGTTTTCCGGCCCACACACGTTTGCGAGTGTGCGGGCCGATTCTTTTTGTGTTGTTTGGATATCCGGGCCGGCCCGGTTTGCCAGCGGGAGTTTCGCCGCGAGTATGGACCGTCTGGTGTGGTGGTGGTGTAGGCGAGTGCGCCCACGATAGCGCCCGCATGAGCGCCGCCGGCAATGACCGCCCGCGTGCCATGGGTCCAGCCCGGTGAGATGAAATAACGCTCTGTCATCACGACAGTGCTCCAATGTTCACGCGCTGACCGCGCCGCCCCCGGTGCGTGCCTCGATCCACTTGAGGAGCGCCGCCCGTGGAACTCGAACAGTACGCGCCCCCGGAACTCTCACAACGGGCAAGATGCCCTCCTGCATCCAACGGAAGGCGAGAGCGCGAGAAATTCCGAGTTCTTGAGCGACCTCACCGCCCCGCAAAAGTAGCGTCTGGCTGTTGTTTTGGTTTTCGAGAGACTTCATGATGCCACCATAGCGCTTGATGGACACCATGAGAAGCGTTATGCTATACCCTTAAGTATGCCCAGTAGGCCGAATCTCGATAGGGTGCCGTTGGAGTTGGCCGGCTTCTGTCGCGAGACAGGCGATTCTCACCGCCCGGTCTCGTCACAGGACCTCGATATCTGGCCCGCTAGACTCAGCGGTCAAGATATCGTGTGGCGGGTCGATTATAAGAAACTTCGCACACGAAGGCCCGGTAAAGGATTTTTGCCTGATTTCCTTAAGCTACGATCCGCTACACCAGAACGGGTTTTAGGATTCGTCAAGAAATGGGGGCCTATCAATTTTGGCCGCGTGTTTGGGTTGATCTCCGCTATGCGGCATCTTCCGCTGAAAAGCGTCTCAAAATTTGCCGAAGATTGGATAGGTCCGGTCCTCACTGACCAGCATTTTCAAAATGGACGCGATCCCGTTACAGCGTATACCGCAATGTCGGACTACGTTCACCAAACCATACTCCTGGCGGCCGAAATCGAGCGCCACGATATCCCGGAGCGTGAATGGGAGCGAAGATACCCTGAATCGGAGGAAGGCGCCCTATATGGCAAAGAGTTGGCAATTTCGATAGTGGGGGAGCGTGTCGGTTGGTTAGCCTATCTTGGGGCGCTCCGGTTCGGTGTGGTGCGCGAGACCGACCGATGGAGAGCGATTATCGATATCGGTCTGGTTCCCACGTTCGGCGCCGTCGCAATGCAGACCCTTCTGATGGTATGTCGCGCGAATAGCCTGTATACCTGCTCCGGTTGTGGTGTTCCCTACATTCGCGCGTTTACTCACCACCGAATGCCGAAACCGGATCAAAACAATTACTGCCCGGAATGTGCTGATAGATCACGCCCCATATACGACGCGAAGAAAAGGTATCGAGCAAAGCAGCGCGAAGCCGTCCGGCTTTGCAAAGAAGGTAAGACCATCAACGAAGTTGCCCGGATTCTGAACACCACACCGGAGCGTGTTAGGAACTGGACACAGAAAGGACAATCAGATGCGGAAAATAAAAAAACGCGGTAACAGTGAGGGTTCAATCTACCGGATGACGGACGGCCGTTGGCGCGCCGCCGTCTCGATCGGAAAGGACGCCGAAGGTAAGCCCCTCAGGAAGATATTCACTAAACCCACGCGCCACGAGGTTCAAGACGAGCTGACGAAGGCACTTCGGGATGTCCAACTCGGCTTGCCGATTGTGACCGAGAAACAGACCACGGGCCAGTTTCTAGCGCATTGGCTGAACGAGGTTATCAAACACCGTGTGCGCCCCAGGACATTCCAAACTTACTCGTATCAGGTCAACTACCATATGGTTCCTGGCATCGGCGAAATCCAACTCGGCAAACTTTCGCCCCAGCACGTCCGAGAATTCCTCAACTCGAAGATTGCAGCGAAGCTCCACCCACGCACGGTAAAGCACTTGCTCGTGGTGCTCCGCAACGCGCTCGGAGTGGCCGTTAGAGATGGACAGATTCCGCGCAACGTCGCCGCGCTGGTGGACCCGCCACGCGTCCCACGGTCAGAGGTTCAAGCCTTCACAGAGGAACAGGCCCGCGCGTTCCTGGCGGCCGTGAAGGGAGATCGCCTCGAAGCCGTCTTTATGACCGCGGTAGCTGTCGGGATGCGGCAAGGAGAAATCCTCGGTCTGAAGTGGAGCAACGTGAACCTGGAAAACGGAACGCTCACCGTGCGTGCCGCGTTGCAGCGAGTCAATAAGAAGCTGGTGCAAGTCGAGCCGAAGTCCGTCAGAAGCTCCCGGCCGATTCCGTTGCCGGCGGTATGCGTGAACGCCCTGACTCGTCACAAGGCCAAACAGGACGAAGAACGGTTATGGGCTGGCTCGAAATGGAAGGAAAGCGGGTACGTGTTCACGACTCGCGTGGGAACGCCGATGGACGCACGCGACCTGCTGCGCACCTACTACCGGGTCACGCGGCCGAAGGCGAAGAACGGCGAGGAAGCCCCGAAGCTGGCTTTCCCTGCGATCCGATTTCATGACCTTCGCCATAGTGCCGCGACTATCCTACTGGCCCAAGGTGTGAGCCCACGGTACATTTCAGAACTGCTGGGACACTCCCAGGTGTCGTTCACGATGCAGACATATGCACACGTGCTACCCGAGGTCCAGAAGTCCGTTGCTACCAAGATGGACGAAATTCTCGATCCGAAGCCCGTTGCTACCACGGTTGCTACCAAGCCGCCCTTAACGAGCATCAACTAACACGTAAGTGATTGATTCTATGGAGCTGGCGGAGGGAATTGAACCCCCGACCCGCAGTTTACAAAACTGCCGCTCTACCAACTGAGCTACGCCAGCATACTTTGTTTTCAATGACATCCGAGCCCAGTTTTCAGCCCGAACACTACGTTAACACTAGCCTAGCAAAATCTGCTCCAGATTGTTAACTAGATCCAGTTTAACCCCAAGTGGAGTTTGCACATACTCCCGAAGAGAAACGCCTATGTCGTGGCCCGCCTGGTCGGCAATCGCCTTGGCATCGCCGCCGTTGGACTTAGCGAGAGTCGTAAACGTTCTGCGCATCACCTGAAAGTTGCACCATTCCAATTCAACCGGCGCAAGCTTCGGTTTCATGTAGCGGTTCCAAACATTATTCTTGCTGAGGGGCGTTCCCGCTTCGGATGGAAAAACATAGGATTGTGGGGACATCATCGTTGCCGAGCGATATTCCGCCATCTCTGCCCGCAGACCGGCAGGAAGAGCAACCTTCCGGTATCCCCTTTCCGATTTCGGGCTGTCAATAACACCCTCATAGACGCGCTGGCGCACTTCCAAGAAGGTTTCTCCAACATCACCCCACCTTGCAGCGAAGATTTCTCCGGGGCGCATACCGGCGAGAACCGCGAGCTTCGCAATCACTTTCTCACGGCGATCCAGTGAATCTAGGAACTCCCGGATATCTGATGGCGACATGACCTGTTTCGAAGGTTTTGCCGCACTTTTTGGCGTGAAGAGAAGTAGCGCCGGATTCATCTTGATGTGCCCCTCAGCGACGGCCATCTCGAAAATCTGCTTTAAGTCCCATCGCAGATTGTTGACGGTCGTAAACGAATGCGTCTTGGCTTTCGCATCGAGTAGGTCCTGCAATTCGTCCCGCTTGAATGATCCAAGCTCGCGTTCTCCAAACTCCCTGATGAGATGTGCATTCACCCGAACGCAGTTTTTCGTCTTGGTCGAATGCTTCCACTTGCGGGTGTAAAACGGCCAATAGACAGTTTCGACAAGGCCGGCGAAGCGGAGGACGCTTGACGTTTCCTGCTTCGTCCGAACGTCAGCAACGATTTTCGCGACGGCTTCCCGTGCGTCGGACTTCGTCATCTCCTTAGCCAGCCCGAGAGTTTGGCTTTTCTTTATTCCGTTTTCGTACCAGAGGCCAACCCAACGGCCCCGCTGTTTTCTAACGCCTCCTGCGGCGTGTCGAGTGCGCATAAAGCTCCTTTTAGGCGCTTCTGCGGCTTCGGTCTGGCAATAACTTAAGATTATCACCCGTACCTTCATTCCGCTCAATCCAGCTAAGAAGGCTTTCCCGTCGCACCAAAAGCCGCCGACCCATCCGAACGGCGGGGAGCGGGGCGCACCCACTCACCCGCCCCGTCGCTATGTTGCAAATATGTGCCTTGCTGCAATGGAGGAGATCTGCGACCTCGGCCATTGTCAGCAAATCAAATGCCCGGTCTGGTTCCATTTGCTTCCTCCAATTCCTCTATTTAGACGAAGATCGGTTACCCCCCTGGTTCTGGGCATCCGAGGTCGGCAATGCTCAGCTCGTCGGCCCATGTGAATATCTCCTTCCGTTCCCATCGGCGCCTTCCTGAGCACAAGCTCCGACTTGTCCAGGCTTAGTACCGCTTCGCGAACGCTCCTGGAATCGGCGATCAACCATCTCCAGTCGCTGTAACGCATCAAGCAACTGTAACCCGGCTTCACGGATTTGATCCGACCGTGGCCCGAATTGCTCCGTATGTTTGATCGCGAATCTGATCCGATCGATAGCGATACGCGCCTGATAGGCCATTTCGAACTCTATCGGTGACGGTCGGGATTCTACGTGAGCCTCGATCAGCGAAAACATCTCGTTAACGAATTCGGCTTTCATTGTCTTTTTTTCTCCTCGTGCCTTGAGCGAGAGTGAAACTGTACGGCGAGCAGAGACGAACCGTAGGCTCGCCAAACGCGGTTCCTGTTCGGCGGAATACATGGAACATCTTGGTACTCATTTCGATTGTCCCCGCGCCCCGCCGGTTCCGGCCTGAATGGGTTCGTAGGCCGCTTCGAACAAGATGTCTCGATTGACCCGCACAGTGAACTTGTAGCCGACCGGACACCTTGATCGTCGGTTGGACGTTCAGGTTTCGGCGGGTGATTTGAGCGCCAGTTTCACTCAGTTCCTGGCCGACTGCTTGAGACGCGGCCTGGCCCGGAGTCGGATAGGCGAGTACGCTCTGGTTCGCGCGCTGAGAAATGGCGAACGCCGCCGTGAACATACTCGTCAGAGCAGAGAAGCCGAACAGACGTACGTAGTGATGGTCAACCTTGTCGCGGAGGCCGGCGTTTCCGTGGGAGTCGAGACCCACCATCCCGTTGAGGTCCACTGATGAGGCGTCCGGATAAATGATGCGATCCCAGGCGACCTGCACGCCGTTCTGACCGTAGGAGACACGCGAATCATATTTGCCAATCAGCCTCGAACCCTGCGGGATCAGCAAGTACATCCCCGTCGCCGTATCGTAAACATTGGATGTGATCAGGGCTTTCAATTCGCCGGGCAGATCGGAATTCAGACTCTGCTCCAGGACGGCGGGTATCTCCCATCCTGCCTTGATCTCATATCTGGATAGCGGAGCATCCCGCGTGGAACGAAGGTAATCGTCTGTCTGTCGCGTGCGCGCGGTAGATAGGAATGCCTCCTTGCGGGTTTGCATGTTCTGTGTGGAGTATTCGTCATCGCTGGCCGTTAGCGGTCGCGTGACCTCCCCGGAATTCGAGCCCCTGTTCTCGCCGCCGGTTAATGCTCGACTCAGAGCAGCGACTTGTGACAAATCGGCTGCGCCTGGCGGCACGGAAGTTGGCGTGCCAATTGAACCAAAGGACGGGCCACTACTCTGTGCGCTCGCAGATCCGCGAATACTTGTCGGCGCTATCTTTGCTTCCTGCTCGCGCTGATACGCCGCTACCAAACGCTGCTCTTCGGGCGTTGGTTGATTCTGAACTGGAGCCGATTGGACCGGCTGTGATGGCGGTGGGGGAGCTTGCCTGACGACAAGCCGTTCCTGTGGAAGGCCATCACATGGCTGACCGGTCTGCGGATTGAAGCGATACGGTTCGTTGGTCCGCGGATCAACACCGCAAGGGGGCATCTTACTATCTGGCTGAGCCGATTGACCGGGCGGATGCAGCTCATTCGAGTTGCCGCTGGTCAGTGGGGCCGTCCCGGCGGGAATAGAATTGGTGAATTCATGCCCGGCTTGTGTCGCCGGAGCCACACTCTTCGATACACCGCCATCGCGAGCTGCCACCTCAGCATTTTGCGCTCGCTGGTATCCGCCATAAGCGAACGCCAGTAGGAGCCCAAGGCCAACTCCAACGATCGCCATACTCGCCCGCTTGCTCACGCGGACAACCTTCTTCGGCTCGGGATGAAGATCGAGGCCGCTCGGAGCTTCGATGTGGTGCGGCTTATCCGCCTGAAACTCCTGGCGGAGGGAATCAGGTTGCTGGTCGTCTTTATCCTTTGGGTTGTCCACGGGTGATCTCCACTTTTTGAGTTTTCTTTCCCGAACCGAGAACGAGATTCGCGCGATCGAATAGCCGGTCTACGATATAGGTCTGCTCCTTGACCCTGTAGTTCGTCATCTCGCCTTTGCCGTCGTTGCCGATAACGACCAAGACAGGCGCTTCGCGGTGCTGAATCTCGACAGGCATTTGGATGAAAGTCTTAGCGCCGTCGTCGAAGACCCGGACGGGCCGAATGTGTTCATCGCCGCCTCGAACTTTGTAGTCGAAGAACATTTTTTCGACCGTGACCATCGCGGGCAGAACCTCTGCTGATCGTTTTTCCTGCTTCGCCAATGCACGCTGTTCAGCTATCTGCTGTTGCCATTTGCGGTTCTCATCGTCGGGGTAGGCGAACGCGACGCGCGCTACATACTCCTCGGGTTTCGAAATCAGGCGAATATAGTAGGCTCGCCGGTCCGTCGTTACCAGTAGGTTCGTATCAAGACCGGGCGACTGCGGCTTGAGAACAATTACAGAAGTTGAATTGTCGCCCGTGCCGTACATCGAGGGCGAGATGTTCCACCGCACGGAGTCACCGATCTGCGGCTCGCCCACAATCTTCTCGCCTGCCTGGAGTTCGATAATGCACACCCGGAGCGGCGCACAGACTACGGTCGGCAATCCAGCGCCAAAAGAATACATGACGCGACCGTCGGGGCCGGCCGCTGGTGCGTTCTTTTCGCCCCGCCATTTTTCGCTGACACGTACGGCTTCGAGCGCTGTTGGGGTGAGAGGTACGTCCGTTTTTGGATGATAGTCTTTTGGAATTGGACCGGCGGCGTTGACGCCCTGTGCCTTACCTGGCAGCATCTCCGGCAGAACGTCGGAAGGCACCGGAAGGCCGTCAGTTTGCTGAAGAGCTTGGATCTGCGCGCCGTAATCGTATTGCTGCAGAAGCGGCGGTAGGGATTTCGGTGGCGTATCCACTTGTGGGATGCGCTTAACTGCGATACCCGGCTGGGGTGAGTAGCTGGAGTTGAACTCGTGCCCTGCGCGAACAAGAAACCGAGACAACTGCTGAATGTAAGGGTGATAATAATTGATCGCATAAGATGTTTTTCTTCTCCTAAAGAACCTTGGCCCAACTCGCGCTCGTGACATACACGCCGAGCGGATTAACCCGCGCCAGGCGCTCGTCGGTGGGTGGATTGAGCGCGATTGAGAATGATCCTTTCCACCGGTCCGTCGCTTTGACCGTGCCGTAGAGATCGCGAGTGGTTTCCACCCAATCCACCTCGTAGGTGCGGTCGCTCGTCGGCAGAACCGACTTCACCTCGACGGAGACCGTCTCCGTCTGCGCGCGCTTTGATGGCGGATCGGCTCGATAGAACTCGCTGATAAACGTTTGGGCCGAACTGCCATTTGCGATGTGGGAATACACAAGATCGATGGCCTTTCGTTGTGCGACACCATCAGTTGTCACCAAACGCAGGTTCTCAACCCAATTGAAAATGGTTGACCGCTTGACTCGATCGTCGTTAACGTTGGCCTGTTCCGCGAATCCTGAAGCAACGGGACGGCCGATATTATCGATCAGCACCACGAATGGAAGCACCCGCGAGTGCGATGACATCCAAAGAAGGCCCACCGTTTCCAGTAACGCGATGGCTCCGCAGAGCGCCGCCATCGTGCGCCAATTCCTCGCCCGTACGATCTGATCTCCATACCGTTCGTCCCATTCGCGACGGGCCGCGAGATACGGGTTGTACGAGTCCGGTGACTCCTTTTTCGGGGTGTCTTTGTTCAGTGATTCCAACGCACGCGGTGACCTGCGGCGCAGACCCAATGCAATTGCCATAAGCGATTAGCTCCTTTTAGTCCTCATGTTCGACCGGCATCCGCGGCGGCGATGGGTGAGATGCCGCATCTGAAGGCAGTTTTGCTATCCGATATCGAAGGCTGTTTATCCTGCGTGACGCGCCTCGGAACGAGTCAATTGCCTTATTCGCCGCCGGACCAGGGCCTTCTCCTGGGCCGCTCGCGGGCGGCTGTATCGTCGAAGATCCCGCGCTACCCACAGACCCAGTTTCTGGAGCCGCTGCCGGGCTGGCTGGTCCAGAAGTGTCGTCCGCACTTCCGGAGGTCGCGGGATCAGAGACTTGACCGATACCGGATGCGGCCGCCGAACGGGTCGCGAAACCGAGAACTACCGACGACGGCTTAAATCCCTTCGCCGTGGTTTGGCCTTCAAATCCAGATCCGGTCAATGGCTCGCCACCGATGCTGGCGAGAGAACTGGGCGTGAGCCTAAACCTTCGCCCGTACCGCCCGAGAAATTGCTGGGCGGGTCCGGTTGCCGTCGGGACCCGCCGTCGTTCGGACTTGGCCTCTCGGGGCCCCGGTGGTGGCGGTACCGAGCCACCTGCAGCGCCTCCGGAGGAGCCATTGGACCCTACGCCAGCAACCGCGGTCGCAACGCCTGAACCAGAGTTTCCTGCACCTGCCGCAGACCCGACTCCTGCAAGAGCGGCAGTCCCGCCTGCGGCTCCGGCGAGGGCGCCGGCGCCGAAGGACGCGGCGGCGACGCCCGCTCCCACTACCGCCATTCCCGTCCCCACAAGATCGCCTCCTGCCAGCGCGGGAGCCCCGCCGAGGACCGCAGCAAAGAGCTTCGGAATCTGCCAGCAGCACATCATGAAGATGAGCGCAGCGCCCATCACATCAAATGCCACCATGTTGGGGTGCGCGGCTTTCCCAACCGTTTGTGCTTCGTCGATCCAGCCAACGCCGAGGCTCATGCCTGCACTTATAAGGCAGTACAACAGGACGATCTTGATGCCGATTGAAATTGCCAAACCGATATAGCGCTCGGTGTAAGGAACTGTCCATCTGCTGCCGCCAAAACCCAGAAAGATGAAACCGACCGAAACGACCAGGTAGCTCTCGACCATCGTCACGATGAAATTGAGGGTGATGATGATGTAAGAGATCATGATCAAGACCGCACACAATACCAGCGCCAACGATGTGCCCGGATTCGTGAAGAACGCCGATGTGCTTCCAGCGTCGATGAGCGCCCCCGCTATGTTGAGACCTTGGACGAAAATGTCGCCGGGTGAAAGCGGACCAGGCATAGCTGCGGCGTTTGCTCCGATCTGGCTGAAGCTATCGATGATCCCGGGAATCCAGATACGACCGTTTATGAGCAGGGCGTAAAAAGCGCCGATCCACATCAGCTTCCTGATCAAGGCAGACGTCCAAGATTGGAGATCTGTTTTTTCAAGCAGCATTACGGCCGCACTCCATGCGAACTCAATCACGGCGAGTATTCCGAACAGGGCATTCGCGTAGACCCAGATGTTTGTTGTCCACAGGACCCTCTGGTTTTTGAACTGCTGCAAGATGTCGTTTGCATTCGTGGTTGGGAAGTTTTGGCCGAATGCGATTTGCACGGCCAGGCTTCCCACCGCTATCAAAGGCAACCATCGCAGGTTCATTCGTTTCGCCAAACTGCACCGCCGTTCCGACATGCACACTTCTCCTGTCCAGCGCGCGATGCGCTATTCACTGGTCCTCAAGATGTTTCGTTCGATGGGTTACTGCAATCCGGGCCAAAAGCCACGCCCGTCGCTGGTTGCGTGGCCGGCTGAGAAAAACCACTCCGAAGCAGCCTCATTTGCCGCTTGTTTTTGGATGACTGCGGCTTGGTAAGCCTGTTTGCTGGACATGTCAGCAAGCATGAGTTCGCGCAATTTCATAAGCTGCTGAACCTGCTGTTCGGCAATCTGCCCCATTACCTGCAATGCCTGCATGCGTCCGTCGGAGTTGGAAGCCATTCCCCGGAGTGAATTCAGGACTGCCTGCTCACTCTGGAGTTGCTGGCCCTGTAATCCCGCAGCGCGGAGACTCCCAAGAGTCGTGTCGAGCGATGTCTGCGACCAGTTCCGATACTGGACGTAATATGTGTTGGGAGTAGTCCCGTAACCGCGAAATGTGTTCCTGAACTGAACGTCGAGATTTCCGAGAGAATACGCGAGTGCTTGGCCACCCTGCACGATGGCCGCGAGAGCGTTAAGATCTGACGTGATGGGGCCAAATGTCTGGTTAGGGAGTTGCTTCACGTTGCGGAGCATGTCCGTATACATCTTGATCTCGTTTTGCAGTTGAAGCCCTTGGCGGATGTACGTCATTGCCAGTTGGGCGTGGTTGAGGAGCTGAGTGACTTCCGTGGCGAATACCCCAGCTTCCGCTGGCTGCGGAGCCTGAACGGCGATGCCCGATAGAATTAAGAGGGCTATCAAACGTTTGCGCACAAAAATACCTCCTCATCGCTGTTTTCGGTTTCAAGGGAACCGAAATACTCCGCCCACTGATTCAAACCTCTGAGCCGGAGCCATTCGGATCGCCAATCGTCCGGGAACCTCTCCATCACGCTTTCGACAATCTGCCGCTCCTCACGCCCATTGACGCCGACCCACGACAGCGCGACTTTTCCCACGCCGAGATCGACAAGACGACGCCCGAGCTTGCTGACGACGTAATAGTGCTGCTTTGGTACGCTCACCTGCAGAATCTCCAGTTCCCGTTCGTTCAGGCCAATGCGGTCATAAAACTCGCGGGACCCAGGATTCTTCGATTCCGCGTTAGGCAGGAGAATTTTGGTGGGGCAGTTTTCAAGGACCACGTCTGCGATATCGGCATTGGCGATATCACTGATCTGCTGGGTGGCCATGATTACGACAGCATTCTTCCGGCGCATCGTCTTGAGCCAATCCTTCAGACGGCTTCGAAAGAGCTGATGTTGTAAGTAGGACCAGGCTTCGTCGAGGATGATAAGGGTCGGCGAACCGTCAAGCCGCTGCTCAATTCGTCGAAAAAGGTAAAGCAGTACCGGGATGACCGCCTTGTCATCCAGTTGCATGAGATTCTCAGTTTCAAAGCTGAGAAAACGGCTATCGCCGAGCATGTCGTGATCCGCATCGAGCAACGATCCCATTGGCCCCATTACCGTAAAGTGTTGCAGGGCATCGCGTATTTCGGTGTCCTGAACGTTTGCGGACAACTCGGTGAGAGTTCTGGTGGGCGAGAACTGAAGGCGCAGGACGGCTTCGGTGACTGCGTTCCGGTGCTTTGGACCGAACTTTAGCCCATTTAGCTCGCAGAGAACCTCGATCCAGCCGACAGCCCACTGCACATCGGAATCCTCGTCGATGTCCTTCAATGGGCAGAACGCCAGATCCGTCTTCGGGCCGGCAAGATCATAGAATTCCCCTCCGGCGGCTGCGGTTAGCATCCAAACGGAGTATCCACGATCAAATGCGAAGACCTGCGCGCGCGGATAACGGAACCATTGTGCGGCGATCAGCCCCAAGGCGGTCGACTTGCCGGCGCCGGACGGCCCGACAACCAGCGTATGGCCGAGGTCGGATACGTGCAGATTGAAACGGAACGGAGTAGCGCCGCTCGTTGCGGCGAACAACAAGGGTGGGCTATGTTTTGGCATCAGAGCGGAAGGATTTTCGCGGAGACCGGCCCACACAGACGTGATTGGTAGCATGTCAGCCAGATTTAGGGTGTGGAGCAGGACTCTACGGACATTGCAGTATCCGTCTCCCGGCAGAGATCCGCGCCATGCCTCGACTGCATTGACGGTTTCGACCCGGCAGGAGAAACCGAGGTTCTGGATTGTCTTCATCACGCGCCGGGTACTGTTGTACAAGCGCTCGCGGTCCTCGTCGAGGCAGATGATAGTCGCCGAGTACTGGGCGAACTGGACATCGCCGGCAGCCGCGACGCCCATGGCTTCTTCTGCATCCACGGCCATTTGCTGCGCATGGATGTTTACAGCTCCGCTTTGGGTCTTGAGGATCTGGTCCTTCCACCCTCTGATTCGTGAGCGCCATTTCTTTCGATGCATATCGAGCATGCCGCGCGCCTCCTCTGGATCGATTAGAACGGCGCGAGTATTCCATCGGTACTCAATAGGCAATGAATCGAGTTCCCGCAGAATACCGGGAGAACTCATCTTTGGGAAATCCGTCGAGCGCGATCACGCTGAGATGCTTGCGCCCGATCTGGGGCTCGATCCCGCCGTGGAAATCTTCGCAGGCCAGAACCTCATTTAGGTAACAAGGAATCTCCGGCAAGGCGAATGGATGATCATGACCGCTGATGCAGCGTCTCAGGTACCGCAAGAGTCGGTCATGCACGTGAGGGAAGCCCAAGTCGTCGGACACGGTGATCCGCTGTAGCCGCTCGGTTTGAAATAACTGCCCGAATACGTTCTCGAAGATGTCCACTCTGCTGCGGAACCGTTCCAGAAGCTGTTCCGCCGTTCGCGAACTGCTGTAGGCCGCCCCGCCCTCAAACATCCAGCCTTTCACGCGTTCTTCCGCCTCAACTGGAGGCAAGTGGGTCAGCGTCAGAAAGTACTCTGATTCGAAGTGGGCACCCTCCTGCATGAACTGCTGGCGGCGCTCATCGTCGATGACTCGTGTTACGGGGTCCGGAAACGCGCCCTTTTCCGGATACCCCGGAGCACGGGAGCGGATAGCGTCGCACTGGACCATCCACCCGCTCCCGAGCCGTAGCACCGAATTCAGCCTGGCGCTCAGTGCGTCCATTTCGGCTGCGGCGGCCGACATCATGTCTGGGCCGCGATAAGACCAACCAGCCAGAAGCGAGCCATCCTGCTGTAATAGAATCCCGTCGTCAATTAACGCGTAGGGCAGTAACAGATCTGCCAGCCCTCGAGGTTTTCCGCGATGTTCATTCCGCTGCATAATTCCAAACTTGTCCTTTCTGAACCTGTGCACGGGAACTCAATCCGTGCACAGGACCGACTGCAACCGTCTCTATCTCCACCTGCCGGGCGTTTGAAGGCATCGCGAGAAGAGGCCACTCTTTGCCGGATAGAACGCCCTGTATCGGATATGCCGCATGTAGATTTGACGGAGCATTGGATCTGCCTTTCCCATCCGTTGGAGGATCGCCATCGCGGCGATCCAAAATCCAACACTCACGCCAATGCCCCACCACGTCGCCAGACTGAAAGCCAGGCTGACCGCAATCAAAGCGGCGACCAGCACCAATTCGCGATCTCCGCCGAGGATCTGATTCGGACGGTTCGCTGATTGGTGAATGACTACCTCTCGTGGCCTGTCTGCACTTTGCATGACCTACACCACAGCCGCACTGACGCCGAACGCGCTCGACAGCATGGGAGCCGCGAAGACCAATACGGAGACGACCAGCCCGATCATGCAGGCGCGCCGGCCGAACTCGGTAAGTTCACCACCCCACAGCATCGCCCCGCCTGCGATGGCGATACCGATCAATCCGATGGCGTACGCGACCGGACCGGTTAATGACGTTGCGATTGCCGTCATCGGCTTCTCCCACGGCAGGCTGCCGCCCGCCGCAGCATAGGCGCGAATGCTAAATGCCCACGTCAGCGCCATCAGTGGTGCGAGTTTGTAGCCCAAACTCGAAGATGATTTACGAATGAGATTCATGCTTTTGATTCCCTCCCAGGTTTATGATTTGCTGTTTCAGACATGCTCGACCTGATACCGGCCATCCCGATATCCGGTTACGAGCAAAAGCTCCCTGACTTTCCGCCCGGCCTTCAAATCGGGCTCTTCGTCAACGAAGATCACAAGATCCACCGCCTCTGCAATCAATGTTTGCTGAGGCGCGCTCGTTGCTTCCGCAACGAGGCTTTCAAGACGGATCAAACCGCTGATGGCATCATTTGCGTGGACTGTAGCGGCACCGCCCGGGTGTCCGGTGTTCCACGCCTTCAAGAGCGTATGCGCTTCCGCGCCGCGGACCTCACCAACAACGATGCGGGTCGGCTTGAGGCGCATACACGCCCTCAGGCATTCAAGCATCGTCACGTCACCAACTGCACGGAGATCGAGGTAGTTCTTCACCGCGCATTGGAGTTCAGTTGTGTCCTCGATCGAAATGACCCGGTCGTGCGGCGTAATCTGGGCAAGTGAATCGAGGATCGCGTTTACGAGTGTCGTCTTGCCACTTCCAGTTGAGCCGACGACGAGAATGTTCTTTCTCGCCCGAATCGCGGCGCGGATGATATCGGCGTGAGTCAGTGTGCGGACGGATGCGGCGAAATCATCGCGACGGCGAAGGCGGTTCAGCGGATCGTCCTTCCCCGTGAGTATGCGACCCGCCTCGTAGTCGCCAAGGGTGAAGATCTTTTTCGGCCGGAGACGAATAGCGAAGATCGGAAACCGAACGACTGGGGGCACTATACCCTCGAAGCGGCTTCCGTCAATGGGTAGCTCAGTCTCCAAAACCGGGTGTTCGTGGTTTAGCACCGTGCCGCGCCAGGCGGCAATGGTTCCGAGCGCACTCGCAGCTTGAGCGGGTGGCATTTGTCCTACTTTGAGGAATCCCTCTCCCATGCGCTTTAGCCAAAGGGAGGAATCGGGATTGAGAAGAATATCTTCCGTGCGATCGTCGGCCAGCAGTGAGAGTACTGCATCGCCCAATTCGCGCCTTAGTTTCACCTCCAAACGTTGATGTTGTTCGTCTTGAATGACGGCCAGTTGGGCCACTTGATTTTTCCTTACGATGTGCTATATTTCCGACTAAGTAGTGTTGAATTTAAATAAAGCC
>CAVVFX010000011.1:0-509157 GCA_963747535.1 Terriglobia bacterium | reverse complement strand
CAGCAGAAGAAATCCCAACACCGCATTTATGCGCATAATATTCGCTCCAGTGCGAATCCTCGACCGCCGAAACCGGTGAACTAAGCCCGATCAGCGTCTCCCGATGACGGACTTTGTTTGCAGGAGGCAGAACCGCAACCCCGTCACGGCTGGGATTGCAGGTATAATTCTTGCTGTGGCTACCATGATTCTCAGCATGCCGTGATCACGCGACTGCGCTTAGTTAAAAGGTGCCACCTACACCATGAAAATAACGTGCCTGGATAAGCAAGTTGGCCAGTTTCTGAAAGAGTCCTTCTATCGCATCCCGAGGTTTCAACGACCCTACTCGTGGGATCGCACAAATATCGAGGAGTTTTGGAACGATGCTGTCGTAGAGAACGAGGCACAGTATTTCATCGGCAGCTTCGTAGTGTACGACGACAAGACTGCTATGGGTGTTGTGGATGGGCAGCAAAGACTCACAACGATCACCTTGCTGCTTTGCTCGCTCCGAAATGCTTTCGACCAGGAGGGGTTTTCAAATCTTGCTAAGGGCATCCACGGTATTATCGAACGCACCGACATCTCAGATCAACGCTTCTATGTTCTCCAGACTGAAACCTCTTATCCCTATTTGCAAGAGCACATTCAGAAGTTCGGTGACAAGCCGGGCGCCGGGTCAGATGCTGGCCCAGAAGAGCAACTACTCAAGCAGGCATTCGAATATTTTCAGACCAATGTTAACGATGTAGTTAAGGCAATCAAATCTCTGCCGAATATTTCGCAGGCGAAAAAAAAGGCACGGGTCCAGGAGGAGTTGACGAAAATACGGGACAAGATTCTCAACCTTAAGCTTATTTTCACAGCTCTGGAAAACGACGAAGACGCGTATGTCATCTTTGAGACACTGAACACGCGAGGAAAAGATTTAACGCTCTCAGATCTTGTTAAGAGTCATTTGGCTCGACTACTGAAACCCACAAACAGCGGCGTCGATCTTGCAAAGGACAAATGGAGCAGTATCCACGAGGTCTTTGAGGCCTCCCAGACTGATCTTAGCGTTTCAACTTTCATTCATCACTTCTGGCTCTCGCGGTACGAATACATTACGGAGAAGAAGCTTTATAAAGCTCTGAGAAAACGTATAAAAAAAGATGACGCTAGTAGCTTCTTGGACGATCTTGTCAATGAAAGCGAGATCTACCGGTATATACATGAGCCTTCGGCGAGAACTTGGAAGAAAGAGGAGTTCGAAATTCGCGATTCTCTGCGCGCGATGAATCTGTTCCGCATCAAGCAGCAGTTGCCGCTCATCCTCAGCGTAATGCGGCACTACGAGGATCACGTGCTGAAGACTAAACACGTGCGTGCGATTCTCACCGCCGTCGAGAACTTTCATTTCAAATTCACTGCGATCGCATCGCAGCGATCGTCTGGCGGTATTTCCTTCATGTACGCACTAGCGGCGCGAGAGCTTCATCAGGCGAAAGATGTTGAAGCAAAGGTGAAGGGCCTCCAGGAGTTCGAAAGTAAAAAGCTAGCCGGCAAACTGCCCTCCTATGCGGAGTTCGAACCTAGTTTCCTGGCGCTGAAGTATTCAAGTCTGTTGACGAAGCAAAAGGGGCTAGTTCGGTACATACTCACTAAGATTTGCCAAAAACATTCCAGCGGTCTTCCAATTGACCCGGAGAAGATGACCATTGAGCACCTTTCACCGGAGAATCCGGCGAAGAGCGGCGGCCTGTCGCCCGACGATGTCGCTTCTATTGGGAACCTGATATTGGTGGATCAAGCCTTGAACAACAAATTGGCAAACAAAGGGTTTCCTGAGAAGGTTGAGATCCTGAAGAGCGCTCAGGTGTGGGTGGACCCTGTCGTTCTGAACGCTAAGAGCTGGGGAGCGGCCGAGATCGCCAGCCGGGCGAAACTCCTGGCGCAAGACTCTTACGACAATGTTTGGGCGCTCTAAACACGTCCGCTTCCGTGTCTGGTCGGCACACATCGGTGTTGCACGGGTTGACAATGTTGGGGTATTGCCTGTCCGGGCAGTTAGCCGGCAATTGGGCGGCGACCGTTAGTTCGCCGTAGATTTGCAAGCTTGGGCAGATTACTCCCGGGAAGTCGGCATGGAGCCCTTAACTCTGGCCTCGAAATCATGTCGATGAGGCTCACGCCACTTGGGGCGGTTGCCAGGCACACGGCCGGTTGCGACAATGTAAATGAACGCCATGAAAAACTTCCCGCGCATCACAGTCGATCCCGCACAGATGAGCGGAGTGCCGTGCATCCGGCACCTACGGATTCCCGTGGCCACCGTCCTCCGGCTGCTCGCCGGGGGATTAACGGAGCGTGCGATTCTCTCGGAGTATCCTGACCTTGAGACAGAGGATATCCGTGAGTGCCTGCGCTTTGCTGCGGCTTCTGTTTCGGAGCGAGAACTGGCTCTTCCCTACTCAGCTTGAGATTCCTGATCGACAACGCACTGCCTCCGCACCTAGCTGACCTGCTAGCGAAGGCGGGATACGACGCGGTTCACGTCCGAGCATATGGAATGCAGGCGGCAAAGGACGAACAAATCGTTGCACGGGCTGTCGACGAGGATCGCATCGTCGTGTCAGCGGATTCCGACTTCGGTGCCATTATTGCGGCGCAGGAGGCGGAGCGCCCGTCGTTCATTCTGTTCCGGGAGCCGGATTTAATGGTTGCTCGAAGACTATTTCGATGCGCTGTGTCCCGCATTACCGATACTCGCGTCCGAGCTGGCGTCCGGTTGTGTCGCAGTCTTCCGAAGGGGTCGCCTGCGTGTCCGGAGATTGCCCTTCTCAGGATAGGTCCTCATAAGTCATCTTGTAGCCGGTAGTCCGGGCAATGCGGCATTCGGCCATGTAACGCCTACGGGCGGAAGTACAATGTGGCGAACGATCGGGGAGGTGCGTTTCGGTAGCGAATCTTTGGCCGCTCTTTTCCTACGTTTCCGTGGGCAGGTACCGGGCTATGGCTCCATGCGTTAACTGAACAGCATTGGTCCTAGAGGACTATTCGCCGGCTCGATCAGTCCATAGGCACCAGGCCGCGCTGAATCGCCGCTCGCCACTATCTGGTCTTCGTAACGGCTAGCCGCCCATTTACTCACGCCCGGCATAGCTGGCGTCCCCGAGCGTTGTTCGATAAGATTTAGTTCGAGAGTCGAACATGAATTTAGCCTTCCGCTCGAAGCGGGCCAAGACAAGGGTCACCGCATTGAGTGCTTTAGCCGTCCTAGCCTGTCAAATATCCACGGGACAGCAGACCACTGCTTCTGCGCACAGCTGCGCCCCCCCGAAATGGACAGCCCAACAAGATCACCAGAACATGCTGGACCAGTTGGGCATCAAGGCCCTCCGCCCCGGGCCGAGCGGGAATGAGAAAGCCCCCAATCACGCCAACTACGACGAGTCGAAAGCCAATCCGTTTCCGGATCTGCCCGACGCGCTCACCTTCAAGAACGGGAAGAGGGTCACATCGGCAACCGAGTGGCAGCAGCGACGCCAGGAGATTGTCGAAGACTTCGAGCGCGAAGTGCTCGGCTACGTCCCATCCAATGTGCCCAAAGTTACCTGGGGCGTGGCGGGTACGACCAATTCGAAGGAGGGGATCTTCCCTGTAATCAAGAAGCAGCTCGCAGGACACGCTGACAACTCGGCTTGCGCGTCGATCAACGTGAATATTGAGATGACACTGGTAACACCGGCAAATGCGAAAGGCCCGGTTCCCGTGATGATGATGTTCGGGAGCGCGGCATTTCTCAAGCGAATGGCCGACATGACCGCCAGCCGTCCCGAATTGAAGGCGGCGCTGGGGAGCGATCCGCGCTTCGACGCAACAACTGATCGCCGGGGGATGGGGCTATGCGCTCATCGACCCGGGCAGCATTCAACCGGATAACGGCGCAGGCCTCACGCAGGGAATCATCGGCCTTACCAACAAAGGCCAGCCGCGCAAGCCGGAGGACTGGGGTGCGTTGCGGGCGTGGGCGTGGGGCGCTTCGCGTGGTCTCGATTATCTGGAGACCGACAAGGCGGTGGATGGCAAGCGCGTCGGCATCGAAGGCGTCTCCCGTTATGGCAAGGCCGCGCTCGTCACCATGGCATTCGACGGTCGCTTCGCGGTGGTACTGGTAGGCTCGTCCGGAGAGGGCGGCGCTAAGCCGCACCGACGGAATTTCGGAGAGGCGGTGGAGAATCTCACCGGGTCCGGCGAATACCACTGGATGGCCGGCAACTTCCTGAAGTACGGTGCAGCGGAGGCTTCGTCCGGAAGCAGGAATGCCGGCGACTTGCCGGTCGATTCGAACGAGCTGATTGCACTTTGCGCACCGCGCCTGACCTTCATCAGCTACGGGATCCCCGAGAAGGGGGACGCAAAGTGGCTGGACCACCAGGGCAGCTTCATGGCAACCGTAGCTGCGGGCCCTGTCTTCCGGCTATTGGGCGCCCGGGATCTGGGCGTGACGGAGGATTATCACACCGCGAAGATGCCGCCGGTCAATGCGGGACTTCTCGGCGGCCAACTCGCCTGGCGCCAGCACGACGGCGGCCACACCGATGCCCCCAACTGGAAGTACTTCATCCCCTGGGCTGACAAGTTTCTGAATTATCACGCGGCGCCGTGGGAGTTTCCGGCCGACCAGCCGGTTTTCCGAACCGACGCAAACTCCCTGGTCGCGCACTCCCAGTTACTCGCGAAGGCGAAGCATGGCGGAATCGATGTCTACTTCGAAGGCGACTCCATCACTCGACGGTGGGGCGCCAACGACTACCCCGACCTGCTCGCCAATTGGAAGCAGAATTTCTCCGGCTGGAATGCGGCCGATTTCGGATGGGGCGCCGATAGGACGCAGAACATCCTCTGGCGCTTGGAGAACGGCGAACTGGACGCGGTGAATCCCAAAGTCGTGGTGCTGCTCGCCGGCACCAACAATATTGGCGGCGACGCATCAGTCGGGGCGGACGCGGAGGCAAGGGCGGACGATGTCACGCGAGGACTGCAGGCGATTGTCCACGCGATTCACATGAAAGCTCCGGAGGCGACGATCGTCGTAATGGGCATCTTTCCGAGAAACGACAATATGGCGTTCATGCCCGTCATCGACAGGATCAACGCCAATCTGTCCAGGCTCGCCGACGGCCGGGTGGTCCGCTATCTCAACATCAACGATAAGCTTGCCGGCAGCGATGGAAGACTGTTCGAAGGAATGATGAATGCGAAGGACAAGCTCCATCCGGCCGTGAAAGGGTATCAGGTTTGGGCAGATGCGCTGAAGCCCGTCCTCACGGAGTTGCTCGGTCCTCCCGCCGCCGTGGATCACGCCCCACCGCCTACCGGCGATCCTGGCGCAGCGCGGTGACGCTCCTGGCGTTCAAAGGAAAATAGTGCGCAATTACAAAGCTGTTCTTTGGTGCCAGCCGCCTGAATTTCACACAGACAAATGAGAACGAGCATTGAAGAAGTTTCGAGAGCCGGCGGGGAGTGGGTTGTTTCCGTCAGACTGAACGGTGACCAAAGCAACCAGGGACGACAATTGACCGTGAACTCGCGGACGATTCGAACGTACCGGATACGGTTGTACAGTGCGTCCCGATAACCCTGGGAGTTCCGTCCAACCTGACGATTCACGCCGATCGTCATCCGGTCCCGGACTGGCGCGAGCCCTTGCAATCGTCCCGGCGGCGAGTGCCCATCCCCAGGCCTTATGTATGCTCGCTCCAGATGGAATAGAATCGATTAAAAGCGTTTCTGAAGCAGGAAGGGAAAGAGATGAACACCAACGCGAGATCACGACGGTCATTTCTTGTTGATTCCGTAGCGGGCCTGAACGCGGCATGGGTCACGGCTAACCACCCTGGCATCCTCGCTGCTCAAGAGTACGTGCGACAGGCCACCCAGGCGGGGCAGCTACCGCCCCTCGCCTTCTTCACCGCTGCACAAGCCGCGGAAGTCGAGGCCATGACGGCCCAGATCATCCCCACCGACGAGACCCCCGGTGCACGCGAGGCGCGGTGCCTCTACTTCATCGACAGGGCTCTGTCCACTTTCGCCCGCAGCAGCCAGCCCGCCTATATTCAAGGATTGCGGGACCTTCAGGCAAAGACGCAACAGCTCTATCCGGATGCAGGCAAATTCTCGGCCCTCACTTCCGAGCAGCAGATTAAAACGCTCACCGAGATCGAGAAGACGCCGTTCTTCAACTTGGTCCGAACCCACACGGTCATCGGGTTCTTAGCCCGTCCGGTGCACGGCGGCAACTACGACAAGATCGGCTGGAAGCTCATCGGCTACGACGATTCGCTGAACCATAAACCGCCCTTCGGTTACTACGACGCGCTGCCCTCAAACCCGTCGACAGGCTCGAAGGAGAAACTGCTATGAAACACTATCCGACATCAACTGAGGTCGACTTCATCGTCATCGGTTCCGGAGCCGGCGGAGGCATCATGGCCAAGCAGTTGTCGGTGGCTGGCTTTTCAGTGGTGGTCCTGGAGCAGGGTGGCTGGGGAAAGTACGGCCACGAAAGCGAATACAACAAGGACGAGTGGCTGCATCGCAACGTGAGCGATGAGGACCGGCTGATGAGCGACCCGTCGCGCCAGCGCAATACTTTCCGCCGGAACGACAAAGCCAAGGCCGTTCCAGGCACACACAGCTATGGCTGCGTAGTGGGGGGCGGCACGGTCACCTACGGGGGCAGTAGCTGGCGCCACCTTCCGTATGAGTTCAAGGAAGCCTCGTCTGATCCGACGATTCCTTCGGGCACCGGTATGGCGGACTGGCCGATCACCTACGAGGAGCTCGAACCTTACTACACGCAGGCCGAATGGGAAATGGGCATGTCCGGCCTCCGTGTCAGTTCGCCGTTCCTCGCGCCGATGTCGAAAGACTATCCAGTACCGCCTGTGCCCCTCAAGAGTTCGGGCGCGCTGTTCAATACCGCGGCGGCAAAACTGGGATTGACCGTCGTTCCAGGGCCCCTCGCGATCATTACGCGGCCCTATATGGGACGCGCCGCGTGTGTTAACTGCGGGATCTGTTCCGGCTACGGCTGTCAGGTGCGCGCGAGATCCAGCTCCGCGGTCACGATGCTTCCGATTGCCGAGAAGACCGGACGCTGTGAAATCCGCGTGAAGAGCTATGTGCGCGAGATTTCGGTCGACAACAGCGGTCGCGTAAACGGCGTCATCTATTTCGATGCCCAGAAAAGAGAGGTGCGCCAAAAGGCCAAGGCTGTGATCTTGTCCGCCAATGCCTCGGAGTCGGCTCGCCTTCTGTTGCTGTCGAAGTCGCCCCGTTTCCCTGACGGGCTGGCGAACTCGAGCGGTCTGGTCGGGAGGTACCTGATGCTCGGCAATGGGGCCACCGCGAGCGCGCTGTTCGAGCATCCGCTGAATGAGTACAAAGGCGTCATTTCCGGCGCCGCCATCGTGGATTACGTGGCTTCGGATGCGAAGCGCGGTTTCTATGGCGGCGGGCGGTTGACGGCTCGCGGTTATCTTACGCCGCTCGATCTCGGGCTGGACGGGTTGTCACCGGGTGCCCCGCGCTGGGGTGCAGGATACAAGAAGGCGCTCAGGGAAGAAGCCAACCACAGGATGACGATCAATTGTTTCGTCACGCAACTGCCACTCGAGACGAACCGCGTTGATCTGGACCCCGACGTGAAGGACGAATGGGGTTTGCCGGCCATGCGCATCACTTCGACGAGCCATCCCGACGATTTCAAAAACATGGAGTTCTTCCGGAAGAAGTCCATCGAGATTCTAGAGGCAGCCGGGGCGAAGAAGGTATGGGCGCCGCCGATCAGCGACACCCGCGGCGGCGCGCATAACCGGGGCACGTGCCGGATGGGGAACGATCCAAAGACATCGGTGGTCGACAAGTATCACAAAGCCCACGATGTGCCCAACCTGTTCATTGTGGACGGCAGCAATCTGGTCACTGGTGGTCGCAATCATCCCACCATGACGATCCAGGCGCTCGCGTTCCGTGCGTCCGAACATATCATTCAGACCGCCAGGAAAGGCACGCTCCGAACCAGCCTGTAGTGTCCTGAGTTATAAGTTCGTGGCATAAGCAGACGGCTGCTGCGCAGCCGGGCAGACCACAAAAGACGATGGTCTGCCCCACGGGTTGAATCGATTTTTTCACAGCTTTTGAGGGAGTGGTTGCGCGAACTTTTGCAATTTTGGCACTAGGTTACCGGAGGCCCTTTCATCAGGATGCCCATTCGCACGGGGGACGAGGCCGCCCCACTGGGGCGGTGCGGGCCGCTAGCAAAAATCCGCGCAACTCATGTAGTAACCGCAGGTCTCGCAAAACAACTTGCACTTCCGCGCGGTCAAACGGCGCGAGCAGACCGGACAGTAGAGCATGGGCTCGTCTGCAGCCGGCGGGGCACCCGACGGACCATCCCCGGCGCTCTCGTGGTTACCCTCCCAAGCGTCACGCTGCTCTTTCATGGAACAATCATATAAGACGTCTGCGACGACGTTAAACGCAAACTTGGAGCAACTTCTTTCATGCCATATCGTCGCTCAGCGATTTCCATCTCTCTCTTACTGCTCGGATGTGCCGTGTTCATCCGGGCTCAACGCATTTCATACGAACGTCCGGTGCGGCAGGCCGCGCGCGGAACTCGCGCCGCCGTCGCGGCCGGCAGCGACTATGCCACTGACAGCGGTATGCGCGCCTACTACCAGGGCGGCAATGCCGTTGACGCCGGTGTCACATCCATGTTTGCCGCCGCGGTCACCGAATTCTCTCACTTCGGATATGGCGGCGAAGCTCCTATTCTGATCCGCACCAGGGACGGGAAAGCCCACGCTATCGCCGGTGTCGGCACTATGCCCAAACTGGCGACCGCCGAGTTCTTTCGCAACCGCCCGCTGCAGCCTGGTGAAGTCACGTCGGAGCCTGAGAAAGGCGGACTGAAGGGGATGGTTCCCGTAGCCGGCCTCATGTGCGCACTGGTCCCCAGCATGGTCGAAGCCGGCCTCGTGGCCTTGCGCGAGTACGGCACATTTTCATTCAACCAGGCGATCGCGCCGGCGATCGAGTTCGCCGACGGCGAGGCCATTGACGAAATGCGCGCCGGCACCATCGACCGCTGCCGGCCCTTCTTTGAACTCTGGCCCACTTCGATGCACCACTTTCTGCCCAACGGGCAGGTCCCCTATCCGGGTAGCATCTTCCGCCAGCCCGATCTGGCGCGCACCTTGCGCGGGATGGCAGAAGCCGAGCGCAAAGCTTTAGCTGCGGGCGGCAACCGGAACGCCGGAATTGACGCGGTCCGCGACTACTTCTACCGCGGTCCGGTCGCCCGCAAGATCGGCGAGTTCGTCGAACAGAACCACGGGCTGCTGCGCTACGAGGATATGGCCGCCTTCCGTCTCCAACCGGAGGACGCCGTTTCCACCAACTATCGTGGATATCAGGTTTACAAGCCCGGCTTCTGGAGCCAGGGCCCCGCCATGATCGAGGCGCTGAACATCCTGAGCGGCTTCAACCTGTCGGCCATGAGATTCAATTCGGCTGATTACATCCATACACTGGTCGAGGCCCTCAAGCTGGCCTATGCGGACCGCGACACCTATTACGGCGATCCGAAATTCAACAAAATTCCCATGGAAACGCTGCTCTCCATGAAGTACGCCGACGAACGGCGGAAGCTGATCGGGTCCAATGCATCGCTCGATTTCCGGCCGGGAAAGATCGGCGACCATCCGCCCCAGCATCCATCGCTCTCTGAGGTTACGCATTTCAAGATCGACGACATGCTGATGGCACGCGACACCACCTGCGTCGACGCGATGGACAAAAGCGGGATGATGTTCTCGGCCACACCATCGGGCGCCTGGCTGCCCTCGGTGATCGCCGGAGACACCGGCATTCCGCTGACCGAACGCGCCCAGAGCTTTCTGCTGGTGCCTGGAAATCCCAATGAACTGGCTGGAGGTAAGCGTCCGCGCGTGACCCTCAGTCCCACCATCGTTACCCGCGATGGCCAGCCGAGCATGGCATTCTCTACGCCCGGAGGCGATAACCAGGAGCAGTCTCTGATCCAGGTCTTCCTTGACGTGGTGGAGTTCGGTATGGGGACCGAAGCAGCCATTGAGGCGCCTCGCATCCAGACGCGGCACCTGGTGTCGAGTTTCGATAACCACGCCATGAATCCCGGCGATCTGCTGCTCGACGAGCGCATTAGTCCGGCGGTGATGGCTGAGCTCATGAAGCGCGAGCACAAGGTCGGCACCCGCGCACGCTTCGCGAGCGGCGCTGCTCCCGTACTCCTCAGGATCACTCCCGGCGCGGTCTTCGAAGCCGGAGCAGACCCTTGGGCTTACCGCTCCGCCCGTGCCTGGTGATTTGACCACTAACTACGGCCTGTTCGACGAGCCCTCGTCCTTTGATCGTGAGGCGCTCGCCGCCCGGCTTAAGCGTCTCGCCGCGCGGAACATCCTTATCGGAGGCAGTTCCTGGAAGTATGAGGGTTGGCTAGGGCAGATCTACACGCAGTCCCGTTACACGACTCGGGGACGTTTTTCCAAGCGCCTGTTCGAAGACGCCTGCATCGTCGAGTACGCCGAGACCTTCCCCACCGTCTGCGGCGACTTCGCGTTCTATCAATTCCCGACGGAGGAATTCTGGCAACGGCTTTTCAACAAGGTGCCGGAACGATTCCAATTCGGCTTCAAGGTCCCGGAGCAGATCACCTGCCGTGTGTTCCCGATGCATCAGCGCTACGGTCCGACCGCCGGCCAGGCCAACCCGGCCTTCCTCGACGCGGGTCTGCTGATGGATGGCTTCCTGCGTCCGCTCGAACCCTATCGATCGAAGACCGCCGTCTTGATCTTCGAATTCGGAGCTTTTTCGCCGCGCGCCATGTCCGGCGTGGATGAATTCGTGGAAAGGCTGGCCGCCTTTCTCGAAGCGCTGCCGCGCGGGTTCCGCTACGCGGTCGAGATTCGCAATCCGGAGTTCCTGACGCCGGCCTATTTCGCGTGCCTCAGGCAGTTCAATATCGCGCACGTCTACAATTCCTGGACGCGCATGCCGGAACTGCCGGTCCAGATCGCCATCCCCGATTCTCGAACCGCGGACTTCATGGTCTGCCGCGCTTTGCTGAAGCGAGGCCGTGCCTATGAAGACGCAGTCAAAAAATTCGCCCCGTACCAGGCGGTGCAGGAAGTGTACGAGCCTGCCCGCAAGGGACTCCGTGAGCTGGTCCGCATGGCGCAGGACGAACACCGGATCACGTTTATTTTTGTCAATAACCGGCTGGAAGGAAACTCCCCGGGGACGATCGTTTCGATTACTGATGACGACTTGTGAGACAGACTTTAGTCTGTCCTACGCCTGCCGGATATTCACGATTCGCGACGTCATGATGGTGCGGAACTGCGGATGCCGGAACTCCAGCCGCATGCCTCGTCCGATGAAGCTCATCTTCAGCATCGACCCTCCCCAGTTGGAGCCGTCGATGGTGACCAGCACGGGATCGGGACAATATTCGGGGTGCCCGGAGATCATTGCGCGGCCGCATCCGTGATGAATGAGCCGGTACTGCCGGTTCTCGGTCTCGACCACCAGGGCAGTTCCGAAAGGCAGTTCGTTCAAGTACACTCCGCCTTCAA
The DNA here is from genome assembly GCA_963747535.1 of Terriglobia bacterium. Lineage (GTDB taxonomy): Bacteria > Acidobacteriota > Terriglobia > Bryobacterales > Bryobacteraceae > CAVVFX01. Next base: position 497,509 of record CAVVFX010000011.1, on the reverse strand, counting down.
CTTCCGACTGGATGATGTTGTGATTGATCTGATCGCTGAGGTTCGGATGGGGTCCGGCGAATCCTGGGATCGTGTGTGTGCCCGTCAGCTCCATCCACTCCCATTCTACCCGTATGTCAGGCCCATGAATTCGGACCGTGGTTCCCCCCGTGTCCCGTGGCACATATCGCATAGACTTAAGTCGTGAATCGAAGACAGTGGAAGCGAGTCTGATATGGACATGGTTTCGATTAAGAAGTTCCTCCGGCCGGGAAAACCGAAGCCTGAGGACTACATAGGATTCCTCCAGTTGCTTCTGAATGGGATCTCTCTTCACGCCGTTGAGGCCAACGAGAGCGACTTGACCAAATTTCGCAAGGAAGTCGCCACCATTTCGGAACAATTAAGCGATCAATCCAGTGCGGAGGATATACACAACGCCGTCGGCTTTGTCACTCGTGCCGTGGCGGGATATAACCGCATCGCCGCGAGAAATGCCCAGGCGCACCTCAGCGAATTGCAGGCCATGCTCGCCATGACGACCGAGACGATCACGTTTCTGAGTGACTCCAGCAAGACCGGTATCCAGCAACTGCGCACGGTCGAGAGGAATCTACAGAAGGCGTCCAGCATCGGTGATATCCGGGTGCTTCGCAGTAAGCTGGACGATTGCCTGGCGCTCGTACGCAGCGAGACGAACCGGCTGCGCGACGAATCTCGTGCCCGCATCGTCGCGTTGCAGGAAGGAGTTCAGCGGACTGCGGATCACGTGCGCTCGGCTGGGGTGGCGCTGCCGGAAGTTCCTTTTGTGGAGGTGCCGGAACCCGTGGTGACGGTCCAGCCGAACGATCCCTCGACTGGCCTCCCGGGACGCGGCGCGGCGGAGCAATTGATCGACGCGAACATTTCGCGAGGCAAGGCGTTCGTCGTCGCTGTTTTCCTGGTCGATGGGCTCGTACAGGTCAAGAGCCGCTTCGGGGGCGAGACAGGTGACGAGATATTAGTAGCCGTCGCTCAATATTTGGAGGAGCGGCTGGAGACCGGCTCGCTATTCAGATGGAGTGCACCGGCGGTTGCGGCGATCCTCGAAATCGAAACCTCGTTCCATGCCATCGAGCGGCAAATGAACCAGATCGCATCCTTGCGGCTCGAGAAGACCATTGAGAAGGATGGCCGGTTTGTTCTGCTCCCGGTCACGTGTTCCGTGCTGGTGCAGAAAGTGTCGGACGCAGACTCACTGGACGATGTGGTTGCAAACCTGGACGACTTTGTCGCAAGCCACGCCGGCGACGGCGGACGCTAGCGCTACGTTGAGACGCGTACGCTACTTTGTCGCGAATTTCCACGCTGTTTCGACAATCTTCTTCAGATCGCTATGCCGCGGAGTCCAACCGAGAGCCTGCCGCAAGCGCGTCGAATCGGCCACCAGTGCCGGCGGATCACCATCCCGCCGCGGTCCGAATTGATACGGCACCTTCTTCCCCGTCACTTCCTCGACCGCATGCAGCACCTCGCTCACCGAGAATCCCGTGCCGGTCCCGACGTTGTAGCGATCGGACGCGCCGCCACTCAGCAGATGCTCGACTGCGAGTATATGGGCCTGCGCGAGATCGCTGACATGGATATAGTCGCGGATGCAGGTGCCGTCCGGCGTGTCGTAATCCTGGCCGAATAACGTGACCGGCTCGCCGGTTTGCACCGCTCGGAACAACAAAGGGATGAGGTGCGTCTCGGGTTCGTGGCGCTCGCCGACGCGCAACTTCTCTTCCGCGCCCGACGCGTTGAAATAGCGCAGACAGATGCTGCGCAGCCCGTGGAGCATGTCGAACCAGCGCAGCATGGTCTCGACCATCACCTTCGATTCGCCGTAAGGATTCACCGCTGCATACGGCGAATCTTCGGGAATAGGGATCGTGACCGGCATCCCATAGACCGCGGCCGTTGAGGAGAAGACCAGCGCCTTCACACCCGCCCGGACCATCGCGGTAAATAACGACAGAGAGCCGGCAACGTTGTTGTGAAAATACGTTTCGGGATACTTCATCGATTCGCCCACCGCGATAAAGGCGGCGAAGTGAATCACGGCCTCGCAAGGTTCGGCCTTCAGCAGTGCAGTCAGCGCATCGGTATCGAGCGTATTGAGCAGCCGCAGCCGCTTGGGATCGACGTTATCGCGATGTCCCCGCGACAAATCATCGACCACCACTACGTCGTAGCCGGCGTCCAATAACAGCAAGGCAGTCGTCGAGCCAATGTATCCTGCGCCACCGGTAACCAGAATGCGTTTCTTCGCCACACCTGATTGTATTAACATGAGCCTGACATGCCAACAGGCGCTGAACTTTTTGTACGAACTCTCGCACAGCTCGAAATCTCCCAACTCTTCACTCTGGTCGGCGACCACCTCAATGAAGTACTGATCGAAGCCGCCCGCGCAGGTGTGCGGATTGTCGATATGCGACACGAATCCGCCGTGGTGCATGCCGCCGACGCACTGGCTCGGGTGACGCGCAGGCCCGCCCTGACACTGGTGACCGGCGGTCCGGGCCACACCAATTCGCTCACAGGAATCGCGACAGCCTACCTGAATTGCAGTCCGGTAATCGCGGTCAGTGGCAGCCTGGCTACCAACTCGGCCGATCGCGGCGCATTTCAGGACATCGAGCAGGTCGAGATGGCGCGTCCGGTAGTGAAGTGGGCCGCCCGGCCGCCGAGTCCGGCGCAAATCCCGTTCTATCTGGGACGCGCTTGTAACGAGGCCAACACGGGACGAAAAGGTCCCGTCCATCTGACCATTCCGGTCGATGTATTCACCGGGCAAACCGAGCAAGCGTCGAATGCGCCGGCGCCGGTCGCGGATCTTGCCCTGGCTCCCGACCCGCGGCAGGTCGAGGGGACGATTGAGGCGCTCAAGTCCGCGCGACACCCCGTGATCATTGCGGGAAGCGGAATCTGGTGGGCGGATGCCTGCGATGAATTGCGCCAATTCGTGGAACTGACGTCACTGCCGGTCTACACCATCACCATGGCCAAGGGCGCCATCTCCGACGAGCATCCGTTGTGTCTGGGCTACGCCGATCCGGCGCTCAACAAAGCGGTCCACAAGGCCTTCAAAGAAGCCGACCTGTTCCTGGTGCTGGGCAAGCGCATCGACTACCGGCTCGCGTTAGGGGGTCCACGCCTGTTCAGCCCCGGCGCGCGGTTCATCCAGGTGGATATTCACCCTCAAGAGCTGGGGCTGAATCGCAAACTCGAAATTGGCATCTGTGCGGATGTGAAAAGTACGCTGCAGGCACTGTTGGCCGAAGCGGGGAAGCAGAAATGGACGCCGCTGCCGTGGCTCGATCAGCTTCGGGCATGGAAAGCCGATTGGGAGGGTCAACTCGCGGATCAGGTCCGCAGCACATTGTCGCCACTGCATCCGGCCGCTTTCTTTGCGGAATTCAAGAAGTGGTCGCCGAACAATCTGATTTATTCCTGGGATGGCGGTGACGTAGTTCACTGGGGACGCGCGACCCATCCCATTACCGAACCGGGACGCTGGCTGCGCCTGGGACCACTCGGCACTATCGGCGCAGGCTTGCCCAACGGACTCGCGATGCAGTTGGCGAATCCCGGCAAGCCGGTCGCGGTGATCACCGGGGACGGGTCGCTGGGCTTCTATATCGCGGAGATGGATTCGGCGGTCCGCCACAAGCTGCCGATCGTGATCATCGTGGGCAACGATGGGGGTTGGGGGATTGAACGCGAATTGCAAGGTGGCGGTAACACGGTGGCGTGCGAATTGCGGCGTACACGCTACGACCTGATCATGCGAGGTTTCGGCGGAGGCGGCGAGACCATCGACACACTGGAACAGGTGCGTCCGGCGGTCGAGCGGGCTTTCTCGGCGGGAATTCCGTATTGCCTCAATGTCAATGTTTCGGGCGTCCGTTCGCCGTTCACCGAATGGCAGATCGCAGGTAAAAAGAAATGATGATTCTTCGTGAAATTGTGGATGCGACAGCGATCGTGACGCTGAACCGTCCGGATCGGCGGAACGCGTTGTCTTTGGAGTTGATGCGCGAGTTGATCGAGACTCTCGATGAGGTGGGACGGCATCCCCAGGTTCGCGCGGTCGTTCTGGCGGCCGCGGGCACCGTATTTTCGTCGGGACACGATCTCGCCGAGATGACCGGCAGGAGTCTCGGCGAGTACCGCGAGATTTTCGACGTCTGCACGCGATTGATGGAGAAGATCCAGCAGATTCCGCAGCCGGTGATTGCGGAAGTGCAGGGGATTGCTACGGCTGCCGGATGCCAACTCGCGGCCACGTGCGATCTCATTGTCGCGTCGGAGGCCGCGCGCTTTGGCACACCGGGTGTGAAGATCGGGCTCTTTTGCAGCACTCCGATGGTGGCGCTGAGCCGCGCGATCGGCAGCAAGCGGGCGCTCGAAATGCTGTTCACGGGCGAATTGATCGATGCGCGGAGGGCGGCGGATTGGGGCCTGGTAAATCGTGTCGTCGCGGTCGGTGCGTTGCGTGGGGAAGCGTTAGCCATGGCCGCGCAAATTGCAAAGGCGAGTCCGCTGACGGTCGCGATCGGCAAGGAGGCCTTTTACGCGCAAATCGATCTGGACCAGGCGAAGGCTTACGCGTACACCAAAGAAGTCATGGCGATGAATAGCATGGCGGCTGACGCTCAGGAAGGGATCACCGCGTTTCTGGAAAAGCGAGTGGCCTGCTGGTCCGGAAAATGACTAGGCCCTCGGATTGCTAAGTGTATAAGCGAGGCAATACATGAGAACAATTTTCGCCACAGTGTCGGCTCTTATCCTGGGCGCTGCACTTTCGCTGCCGGCCGTTGCACAGGTGAAGGACGATTTGAAAGATGCTGGGCACGACACCAAGGAAGCCGGCAAGGACGTCGGAAAGGCTACCGCAAACGGAACCAAGAAAGCGGCCAAGGACGTCAAGAAAGGCACGAAGAAGGCTGCTCACGCCACAGCTTCGAAAACCGAAGAGGGCGCCGATAAAGTGAAAGAAAAGACGCAATAGGACGTGGCGGCGACTCCGTGTTAAGTCCTGGCGGCCCACACCAGCACGGCAATTCCCAACACGATGCGGTAGATAGCGAACGGGGCGAAACCTCGAGTCCGTACCCAGTTCAAGAACCACGCGACTACGCCCCACGCGACGAAAAACGAAACCACGAAACCGATCGCCAGCAGAACCCATCCGTGTCCATCGATATGAACCGGGGGCGCGGGCTCAGCGGAGTGTGACGGATGAAGAGTTCTGAAAAGATCGAAACAGCTCGCGGCGGCCATCGTCGGAATGGAAAGCAGGAACGAGAATTCAAGTGAAGTCGTGCGGGAAAGTCCGGCCAGTTCTCCCGCCGCGATCGTCGCCATCGACCGCGACGTTCCCGGGAAGATTGGCGCAAGGGTCTGGCAGACACCGATCCAGACGGCCTGGGGCGCGGTAATCGACTCAACGTCGCCCGACGCCTGGCGTCCGTAGCGGTCATCCACGTACCACATGATAATGCCTCCAACGATGAAGGCACTCCCCATGACGACCAGGCTCTCCAGATGCTTGCCGATGATTTTCAGCGAGAGCAATGACAAAACCGAAGTGCAGGCGAATGCCAGAAGTGTCAGGGTCAAAGGGTGCGTGAATAGGTTGCGATCCCCGCGAATGCCTTTGGGGAAAGTGGAGAGGAACTCGGCAATCCGGCTCCTGAAGATGATCGGGAGGCAGAGAATCGCGCCAAGTTGGATGACAATGGAGAACATCTTCCAATAGCCATCCTGGAGGTCGACGCCAAGCAGCGCTTCACTGATCCGCAGATGCGCTGTCGAGCTGACCGGAAGAAATTCCGTCAGGCCCTCGACGATTCCGAGGATGAAACTAAGCAGATAGTCATTCATAGGGGGCGAAAGGCTCATGGTAACGCGAACCTCTTCCGCCCCGCAGCACGCGAGAGCCGATTATGCGCGCGCTGCCCGCGACAACGGCGCATCTGCCTCACGGTAGAGAAGTGCGCCCATGGTGACGCCTAGCAGGATCGCGATAAAATCCACCACGACGCCGAACGTCATCAAACGGCTCGGGATCAACCCCGACGGCATCATCATCAGGCTGGGGATGGCGGAAACGAGAGCCCACACCACCAGGCCGGCCTTGCCCGCGGTCGCAGATCCCATTCCATAGCGGCTCACCAGTGCGGAGTACAACCACACCCCGATAATTCCTTCCAGCAGACCGCCGATCATGTAGATCGCGATCGCGTAGCCGGTCACGTCGCCGGACTTTCCCAGCGCTTGCATAGCTGCAGCCCAATCGTTTTTGAGCACCGCGCCGTTCATTATGCTCTCGATCAGATCGATGATCACCGCCGCAACGATGCCACCTAGTAAAGCTCGCCCGGTGTTGATTGGCTTCATGTTATTGCTCCTCGTCGCACCGATTGTATGACAGCCGGAAAATGAATGCAACGGAATATAACTACGTGTATACCCGATCGTTGATCTGCCAATGCTGTCTCGAGTTCCTGACGTTGTCTAAGCCGCCCCCATCGTCGCGGCCAGCGCCGACAACTCGTGATATTGCCGCCCTTGCGATGAGGCGACGCCCGGATGCGTGACAAAGCCGCGATAGGTATTGACGCCCTGACGCAGTCCAAAGTGATCGTCGCAGGCCCTCTCCAGGCCTTTCAACGCAAGTTCCAAAACGTAGGGGAAAGTTGCATTGGTCAAGCCGAAGGTCGAGGTATGCGGGACGGCGGCCGGCATATTCGCCACGCAATAATGCAGAACTCCATCGACAAAGTAAATTGGATCGGTGTGCGTGGTCGCTCGCGAGGTCTCGAAACACCCTCCCTGATCGATGGCGACATCCACCATCACGGCGCCGCGCTTCATGTGCGTGATCATCGAACGCCTGACCAGTTTGGGCGCCGAGGCTCCGGGAATCAGCACCGCGCCGACCACCAGGTCCGCATGCTTCAAAGTCTCGCCGATCGTCCAGGTATTCGACGCCAGCGTCACTACCTGCCCGTTGAACACATCATCCAACTCGCGCAGCCTTTGCAAGTTCCGGTCAATCACCGTCACGTGGGCGCCCATGCCCAACGCGATTTTCGCCGAATTGGTTCCCACGACGCCACCGCCCAGAATAACCACATTGGCCGGCGCGACGCCCGGAATCCCGCTCAACAGAACCCCGCGGCCGCCGTTCTGCGCTTCCAGATACTGGGCTCCGATCTGTACGGCCATGCGCCCTGCAACCTCGCTCATCGGCGTTAGCAGGGGCAAGCTGCCATCTTTCTCGACGATCGTCTCGTATGCCACGCCCGTGGTTTGCGACTCCAGCATGGCTGACGTCAATTCCGGCAGCGGAGCCAGGTGCAGGTACGTGAACAGAATCAGACCCGGCCGCAGGTAGCGGTATTCTGAGCGTTCCGGCTCTTTAACCTTTACGACCATATCGGCCCCGCTCCAAACGTCTTCCGCAGACAAAACGATGGTGGCCCCAGCCGCCCGATACTCGTCATCGGTAATTGCACTGCCTTCTCCGGCAAGTGTCTGCACCAGGACCCGGTGACCGGCTTCCTTCAGTGCAGTAACTCCACTTGGCACCACACCCACACGTGCCTCGTGATCTTTGACTTCCTTGGGCACTCCGATTGTCATAACTTTATTGTCCCTCCAAAAGGGAGGGATAGGCTTTGGCCTTCCGCTGATTCTGCATGAATTGTGGGGCGGTGGCAGCGGAGAGAAGCGTGCTGTCACGGTGGATTTGCCGCGGGCAACCCGGCTATGGGCGGGCTGAAATCTGTACGGCGCAACGTTTGGCTTCGCGGATGCAGTCTGGGATGCCGATGCCGTGATAGGCGTTGCCCAGCAGATGGAGTCCGGGATGACGTGCGGCGCGGGACTCGATCTCCTGAATCCTGTTGCGGTGCCCGACGTGATATTGCGCCATCGAGTTGGGCCACGCGTAGACTTTGATGAACAGAGGCTCGGCGGTTACGCCCATATAGGTTCGGAGGCCGTTGAGCGCCTCCGCGTCCGCTCCAGGATTGGTGTCGCCGACGAAGCAGCGGAGCAGGACGTGACCCGCGGGCGCACGATGATCCCATTTCGAACTGACCCAGGTGCAGGCCGTCATGCGATTCCGCTCCTTTTTGGGTACCAGGAAGCCGAAGCCGTCGAGGGGATGGCGAATCTGGTCGCGACGATAGCCCAGCGCAACCACTGTCGCCGAGGAGTATTGGATGGCCCAGAGAAGCGTCGACAACTCCAGGTCCACGGACTGCAGGGCGTTGGCGGAAGCGGTGGCTCCGCAGGCGAGGATGACGTGATCGGCGTCGACCCATTGGCCTCCTGCGCGAATGCGCTTGGGCTCGATGGCTTCAATGGCGCCTCGTTCGTAGGGCACGGTTAGTCTATCGATTAGCTGCTGGAATCCTCCGCGTAGCGCCTGAAATGCAGGGCCCGTGGCTTTAGAAGGTTCTTTGCGGACGCCTCGGGCTACACTCCCGTACCTGCGCTCCAACTCCACGAATTTTGGAAGGACCGACTCCGCGCTGAGCAGCGCCGGCTCGCCTCCGTAAATGCCGGAGAGGAGCGGCTCAGCCAGATAGTCGACGGCTTCCTGTCCGAAATGATCACTGACAAATTCGGCTACGGAACGGTCGCCGGGAGGACGAACGACGGGACGTCGGAACCATTCGGCCGCCATTCTGACTTTTGCGCCGAGGCTCAGCAACGGGCTGCGCAGGATGGCCATGACGGAGGTCGGGACCATTAACTGGAAGCCTTCGGGATAGCGGACCAGGCGTCCGTCTCGCCAGATCCAGGTTTTACGGTTTTCTTCGTTGCAGCCGATGACTTCGCCGTCGAGGCCGGCGTCGCGGAGGAGTTCCATGGCCCACGGCTTCGACGTGAGCCAGCTATCGGGACCGGCTTCTACCGTGAAGCCTTCGATCTGCTCGGTCAACATCACGCCGCCGAGGCGCCGCTGGGGTTCGAAGAGGCGGAACGGAATGCCGGCGCGTTGGAGGTAGAATGCGGCAGTCAGGCCGGAGAGTCCGCCGCCTGCGATGATGACCACGGGTCTACGGCTTGAACTCGCGGACCATCTGGACTACGGCCTTGACATGGTCCACCGGGGTTTCGGGAAGGATTCCATGGCCCAAGTTGAAGATATGGCCGGGACGCGTTCCAGTGCGGCGCAGAAGTTCGTGGACGCGGACCTTGAGCTCGGCCATGGGAGCGAAGAGAACCACCGGGTCGAGATTGCCCTGAATGGCCGCGCGGTAGCTGATGTCCATCCAAGCCTGATCGATGTTGAGACGCCAGTCGACGCCCATGACGTCACCGCCGGCGGCGTGCAGTTCGCGGAAATAGCCGGAGGCGCCGGTGCCGAAGTGAATCACCGGGACACCGTTGGAGCGGATGCGTTCGATCAGAGCGCGGGAGTAGGGCGCGGCGTAGCGAACGTAGTCGTCGGCGCCAAGCGCTCCGACCCAGCTGTCGAAAACCTGGATGCAGCGGGCGCCGGCGGCGACCTGCTGGGCTGCGAACGGCGCGAGCACGTCGACGATCTTGCCCATGAGGCGGCGCCACAGGGTCTCGTCGCTATACATGAGCCGCTTGGTGTGGACAAAGTTGCGGGTGGAACTGCCCTCCACCATGTAACTGGCCATGGTGAACGGCGCACCGACGAAGCCGATGACGGGGACGCGGCCGTTTAAGGCGCGAGTGACAATCTGAATGGCTTCTCCGACATAACCGAGATCATCGGTGTTGTTGGTGGAGAGGGAATCGACGTCCTCGGAGGTGCGGACTGGATTGTCGATGATCGGTCCTTCGCCGGTGGCGTAAGCGAGCTTGAGGCCCATGGGAATCACGGGCAGGAGAAGGTCCGCGAAGATGACCGCGGCGTCGACATCCAGGATCTCGACAGGCTGCAGCGTAACGGTGGCAGCGATGTCGGGACGCATGCACATTTCGAGCATGGTGTGTTTGGATCGGATATCGCGGTACTGTTTGAGGTACCGGCCGGCCTGGCGCATGAACCAGACCGGGCGCACGTCGGTGGGACGCCGACGGCAGGCGTCGAGAAAACGACTCGTCATTGAAGCCACGCGCATGTGTGATCCTTCTTGTCCTCGCAGAGGAAAACGCGAACTCCAGGAGGTTGATGTTTGGACGCCCAGTCGCGTCCGTTGATGAAAAAAGGCTTGGTCCAGGCCTCGCTGTCGAGGGTACGCGAGGCAATCACCGAGACCGAGATCATACCGGTGGCTGGAAAGCCGGTACGAGGGTCCATGATATGGCTATAAATCTTGCCGTCAGCCGTGAAGAACTTCTCGTAACTTCCGGATGTCGACATGGACTGATCTTTGAGGACGACTTCAGCTTCCGGTTTGCTCTCGTCGAAGGGATTGCGGATGTCGATGGACCACCCGGGTTCGTTAGGAGGCGCGCCGAGGCCGTAGATACTACTGCCGCCAGCCGTCACGAGAGCGGAGCGTATCCCTTTCTGCTTCAAAATTTTGACCACGCGATCGACCGCATAACCCTTTCCGATGCCACCGGGGTCGAGTTCCACGCCCTTTTGCGTGAAGAAAACGGTCCGATGCTCAGGGTCCAGCAGGACCTTCCGCCAACCGACCGTTTTCAGGGCCACCTGCACTTCACTGGAGTGCGGCAAGTGACCGGAACCCTTGTAAAAGCCCCATACCTTCATCAGATCTCCGACCGTGATGTCGAAGGCTCCGTCGCTCAGGCGGCTATATTCGAGGCACGCCGAGAGCAGATCAAACACTTCCTGCGAAACCACTACGGGGTGGTCCGCCGCCAGTTGGTTGATTTTACTCAACTCGCTGGCAGGCTTGTAGTTCGACAGTAATCCGTCCAGCCTCCGCACCTCATCGAACGCGGCGTCGACGGCGCCCTGCAGCGCGTATCGGTCTTCGTCATAAGCCACGATCGAATAAGCCGACCCCATCGCCTCCACACTGGCTTCCATTCGAAGCATCTCGGCGTTCAGCATAGGGGCGGACAATAACAACAAAGCTATCACAGCCTGCAAGGGGGGCTTGCGAAAACAGGAGAGCGAAGGCAGGAGGGCCACGAATGAACACGAATAAACACGAATAAAACCAAGACCAGAGCTTTTCTTATTCGTGTTCATTCGTGTTCATTCGTGGCCCTGTGTTTTTCTTGCCCTTTTGAGCAGGAGTTCCACGCGCGCGGGCGCTTCGGGGTGTTCATCGATGGCGAAATGCAATTCGGGCGTTTTGCGAAGTCCAAGCCGGTTCGCCAGTTCATGGCGTAGATAGGGCGCAGCATGATCGAGGGCTTTGAGCGCCTTGAGGGGTTGGGGATTGGAGGCCTCGACGCCGACTTTCACATGGGCGTGGCGCATGTCCGAAGATACGTGGACTTCAGTGACCACCACGTCGCTCAGGCGAGGGTCCTCCAGCTCGAACCCGATGATTTCCGATAGTTCTTCCCGGACGGCTTCGGAGACGCGTCCGGTGCGATGAGCATCCATAAAAACTTGGCCGTCAAGACAACCACTCGACTCCAGCGCGAATCAGTAACGGTCCCAGTATACTCGCTGCTTCTTCCTCGACCCGCTGAAGCACCTGCTCGGCGTGAGCGTGATGGGGCGAGACGGTGACTGCGGCGATGACGGCGCTCTGCCAGGCTTCCTGGTCTTCAATCTCCGACACGGCCACATTGAACTTGCCGCGCAGACGGTCCTTCAAACTCTTGACCACCTGCCGCTTGTCTTTGAGCGAGTGGGAAAATTCCAAGCGCAGCTCTAAGATCAGGACACCTACCGACGCCACGTACAAACCCAGGAAAAACATTGGGCCACGAATGAACACGAATAAACACGAATAAGAAAAGACCCTGTTTTGGCTTTATTCGAGTTCATTCGTGTTCATTCGTGGCTAGATGTCTTAGGCGCTTTTTCCGGCGGTTCCCAGGTCGGCTGCCAGCCTTTCGGTGATGAAGGCTTCGATCACGTCGTTGGTCTTCACGTCCGAGAAGTTTTCGATTACGATGCCGCATTCCTGGCCGGCGCGGACTTCGCTGACGTCATCTTTGAAGCGGCGGAGCGATCCGATTTTGCCCGTAAAAACTACGATATTGTCGCGCAGCAGGCGGACCCGGGAGTCGCTGGTAATGGAGCCTTCGCTGACAAAGCAACCGGCCACCATCCCAACCTTGGTGACGCGGAAGACTTCGCGCACATCGGCCTTGCCTTTGTAAATCTCCTTGTAAACCGGAGAAAGCAAGCCGGTCATGGCGGCCTTAATCTCATCAGTCAGGTTGTAAATGATGGTGTGCAGCCGGATGTCCACCTTTTCCTGCTCGGCAAGATTGGCGGCGTTACGCTCCGGCCGCACGTTGAATCCGATGATAATGGCGTTCCCTGCGGAGGCCAGCAGTACATCCGATTCGTTAATGGCGCCGACGCCCGAGTGGAGCACGCGCACCTTAATTTTTTCGGTGGAGAGCTTCTGCAGCGAATCGGTGAGCACCTCGGCTGAACCGCCGACGTCGGCCTTGAGAATGATGGGCAGCTCTTTGACTTCCCCGGCGGCCATCTGTTTGTGGAATTGTTCGAGCGTGAGCCGGCCGGTCTTGGCCATGGCGGTTTCGCGAGCCTTGTTTTCGCGATACATCACGATCTGCTTCGCCTTGCCGGTGTCGGTGACCACCTGGAAGCTATCTCCGGCATCCGGAAGCGTATCGAGACCCAGAACTTCAACCGGCGTCGAGGGTTCGGCTTCCCGAATCACCTCGCCGCGATCGCTGATCAGCGCGCGGACCTTCCCGAATACCTGGCCGCAGATGAAGAAGTCGCCGACATGGAGGGTGCCGTTGCGAACCAATACAGTCGCCACCGGTCCACGGCCGCGATCGAGTTTGGATTCGAGAACGCTGCCCATGGCGGGACGATCCGGGTTGGCGCGGAGTTCCTGCACGTCTGCCACCAGCAGAATCATTTCGAGCAGGAGGGGGATGCCCTCTTTGGTCTTGGCGGATACCGGAACCATGACGGTGTCGCCGCCCCAGTCTTCCGCCAAAAGACCGCGATCGGAAAGCTGCTGTTTGATGCGGTCCGGCTGAGCGCCGGGTTTGTCGATCTTGTTAATGGCGACGATGATCGGAACCTTGGCGGCTTTGGCGTGGTCGATGGCTTCGAGGGTCTGAGGCATCACGCCGTCGTCCGCTGCGACCACCAGGACTACAATATCCGTGACCTTCGCGCCGCGGGAACGCATACGGGTGAAGGCTTCGTGGCCGGGCGTATCGATAAAGACGATTTTTTGCCCGTTCTGCACCACCTGGTAAGCGCCGATGTGCTGGGTGATGCCACCGGCTTCCTTCTCGGCGACGTTGGCCAGCCGGATGGCATCGAGGAGCGAAGTCTTACCGTGATCCACGTGACCCATGATGGTAACCACGGGAGCGCGCTTGATCTGATCCTTCTCCTCTTGAGCTTCTTCGGTTTCCTGGCGGGCTTCCTCTTCGAAGCTGACCGTAGCAGTGGATGCGCCGAATTCGCGCGCCAGGTTAATGGCGAGAGTAGCATCCAGAGTCTGGTTGATGGTCGCGAAGATGCCACGGTCAACCAGCTTCTTGATCACGAAATTGGCCTTAACGTCAAGCTTTTCCGAAAGCTCCTTGACGGTAATTCCTTCCGAGATGGTAATCTCGCGGCTGATCGGCGGCGGTCCGGACGGCGTTTCACGGCGCGTCGGACGCAGCACCTTCTCTTCCTGCTCGAACTGACGGCGGTTATCGGTCCGGCGACGGTTGTCACCTGGGCGGCGCTGCTGTTCGACCACCGGAGGTGCCGCTCCGGGCGCAATCATGCCGGGACGTGACACCGGATGCATGGGACGCGGCCCGCCCGGACGTTGCGGAGGCAGACCGGGACGCTGCGGCATCCCGCCGCGATTGTCGGGGCCGCGAGCTACCAGAGGCTGTCCGGGGCGAATGGTTCCGCGATAAATGGGTTGTCCCGGAACCGGCGAAGCCGGCGGACGGGAGGGCATCGGGGGACGCGGTGCCGGCGTGCCAGGGGTCGCCGCGGGAGGAGCGGCAGCCCGAATTCGTCTTTCCAACGCGGGATTCGGAGGAACCACCGGACGCGCGGCCGGCTGACCCGCCAGCGGAGTGCCCGCAGGACGAGGTGCTCCGGGAGCACTCGCGGTATGGGCCACCGGTCCCGCCGGCCGTGGCTGAATATGCTGAGGCGGGCGCGGCGGAGGAGGTTGCCGGATACCGGGAGAGGGACGCCCGATGGGCGTACCAGGGGGCGCTGAAGGCGCGGCAAGTCCCCCGGGGAAAGGTGCGCGGGGTCCCGACAGAACCTGCCCGGGACGAGGTCCCTGGGTCGGCAAAGGCCGGACAGCCGGAGGCACAGGCCTGACGACAGGCGAAGGAGCTGCCGGCGCGGCCTGCGGGGCCGATGGAGCGGGCTGGGGAGCATCCGCTTGGGCCGGGGGCGGGGAAATCACGGGCGTGGGGGTCACGGGAGCGGCCTGCACCACGGGAGTACCGGGACCTTGCCGGTGCAACGCCGGCTGAGCCGGCGGAGCCGGTGCGGTTGGAAGTTGAGGAGACGGCCGGAGGCCCGCGAGGGGCGGCCGGATCGGCATGCGTGGCGCGGGACGCGCTTTCTCTTCCTCAGCGGGCTCAGCGACGGTTTGCGGATGCACCGTCGTCGGTGCTTCGACCGTTGGGGCTGCCTTTGCCTCGGGACGCTCCGTCTCGGATTCCGTCCTTTCCGGGGAAGAGATTTCCTCCTCTGGCTGATCCTCAGGTTCTTCGACCTCAGGCTCTTCAACCGCTCCGCCGGCGCCGTTGGTACGGGGCGTGTAATGGCTGCCCCCAAAGCGCAGGCGTAACTTCTCCGCCACGTCCTCGTCGATCGAGCTGGAGTGGGTCTTCTTCTCCGTGACGCCCAGTTCCGGCAGTAAGTCGAGTATCAAATTAGCCTTAATCTCGAGGTCACGTGCCAGCTCGTTGATGCGAATCTTCTTCATAAACGAACGTTTGCTTCTTATTCCTCAGGGCTTCTGTTTTCGCTGGATGGGCGGCTCGAGTTGCCCTCTTCCGCGACATGTTCTTCGCCGGAAGCGGAAGAACTTATGGTATCAGAGTCGTTTGCGGCCACCGTGACCGGGACAGGTGAACCCTCCGGACCCCGTGCTTCCTCGTGCGAACCCGGCTCCGCAGTCTCCGGTTCCCCGGCATGTTCAACGGCGGATGCCTCGCCAGACTGCTCGAACTGGCCGTAGTAGTTGTTGACCGCAGCCTGAATGGTCTCCAGTTCGTCGCCAAAGCCAGGGATTTCCTGTAGTTGCTCGGGCGTCATACTACCCAACTGCTCAATGGTCGCAATACCGGCGGCGACTAACTTACCAGCTGACTCATCGGTCAGCCCGAATTCAATCAGCGCGGTTACCGAATCTCCGGGAACGACCAGGGCCGCCATCGCCGATTCGACCTCCTGCCGTTTCTCTTCCTCGCTCTTGATATCAATTTTCCAGGCCAGGAGTTTGGCCGCCAGCCGAACGTTTTGACCCTTCTTGCCGATGGCCAGAGAAAGCTGCGAGTCATCGACGATCACTTCCATGTGCTTCTCGGCGGGCTCGATGATAGTCACCCGGCTGATCTTGGCCGGACTTAAGGCGTGAGTGGCAAACTGCACCGGATCCTCGGAGAATTCGATGATGTCGATCTTCTCCCCGCGCAATTCGCGGATGATCGACTGCACGCGCATGCCCTTCATGCCGACGCACGCGCCCACGCAATCGACATCGCGGTCGCGGCTGAAGACCGCAATCTTGGTTCGTTCCCCGGCCTCGCGTGCGCAGCCTTTTATGACCACCGTGCCGTCATAAATCTCGGGCACCTCCTGTTCGAAAAGCCTTCTGACCAGTTCCGGATCAGCGCGGGAAACCACCACCCCGGGGCCCTTGGCGGACTTGTCCACGATCTTGATCACGCAGCGAACCCGGTCGCCCACACCGAAGTTCTCGAGGCGCGACTGCTCTTTCTTGGGCAAACGCGCTTCGGTCTTACCGAGGTCGAGAATCAGGTCCGGACCCTCAATACGTTTGACGGTGCAGTTAACCAGTTCACCGGCACGGCCGGAATACTCCTGAAATACGGTTTCCCGCTCGGCTTCACGAACTTTCTGGAAAATCACCTGCTTGGCGGTTTGTGCGGAAATGCGGCCAAGAGCGTCGGTGGGAGTAGGAATCCGCACATCGCTACCGACCTCGGCCAACGGGTTGAATTTCAGGGCGTCACGCAGGAGCATCTCTTTGGCCGGGTCGACAACTTCCTCCACGACCTTTTTGACGACAAACAGCTTCAGGGAGCCGCTCTTCTGATCAATATCGGCCACGTAATCTTCGTTGGTCCGGAAGTGTTTCCGGGCAGCGATAAGCATGGCGTCCTTGACCGCATCCAGTACGATCTGGCTGTCAATGCCCTTTTCCTTGCTGAGTATCTCGATGGACTGAAAGATGCTTTCCACGAAAGGTTTCCTCTGTATTTTTCTTGGCTGAATATCGCGGGGGCTACCACTCAAACTTGAGGTTGGCCCGGTCGACCTGCTCAAAACGAAATTCCACCGGCTCTCCACCGGCGATTTCCATTCTAAGAACGCCGTCTTGCGCGGACTGCAGGATTCCGTCAAAATGTCTGACGTCCTCTTTGACGCTACCTTCCCTGACGTCTTTGGGAGGGGCGCGCAGTACGACCTTCATGCGATGTCCCTGAAATCGCTCGAAATCCTTCCACTTTCGCAGTTTTCTCTCGACCCCGGGGGAACTCACCTCCAGCGTGTAGTGACCCGGAAACAGATCCTCGGTGTCGAGAACATTGCTTACCCCGAGCGATACCGATTCGCAGTCGGCGTGCGTAACTCCTTGCGGTTTATCGATATAGATACGAAGCATCTGATTGCGGCCGGATCCCTTCACCTCGACTTCGACGACCTCCAGGCCGTCGGACGACGCGACATTTTGCGCGATCTCTTCGATACGGGCAACCACGTTCTGCCTCACACGAAAACCTTGCAGAGTTTCAACTTGCACTCAATAAAAAAGTGGGCTTTCGCCCACTCCATGAGTCCGCCAACTACCTCTACTAGTGTAGCGCGCTTTGCGCTGAATGGGAAGTTGTGGTTAGCGCGCGCTGTCTTTCGGAAAAGGTGTGACAGACGTCAGCCGCAGCCAGGCAATCCCAGAGTTAACTACAACGGGCGGAACCCGACTCCCTCAATCTTCCCGTCCGGCGCCATGGTGATTCTCCACTCCGTGGAACCATGTTCGAATCTCACTTCGTAGATGTCGGCCCCGTTGGGTCCGACACTCTTGAAGGTCACGGACTGCAATGCGCCGAGTTTTTCCATCATGGCCTTGATTTGTGGCAACTGCCGGCGGGTCGCCTCTGCCAGCGCTTCGCTCATCTGATCATATTTCGGTTCGCCGGATTGCAGTTCTTCAATATCCCGCCGGATTGCAGCCTCACTTCCCTGCGCGGCCCTTTGATCTTTGTATCTTTGCGCGGCAATTGCCGCCTTTGCCGCAGCTTCGTCGTCGATTCGTTTTGCCGATGCGTCGTCAAGCCGGGACATTTTCCTGTCGGCGCCGTTCTGGTGCAGGATCAAACCGGTCACCTTACCGTCCTTGTCCTTGACGAATTCCAACTCCGCATCCACGGCTTTCGTGAAGAACTTGCCCTCAGCCTCCGCGAACATGGGCACCTTTCCTTGTCCCGGACCGGTGAGCTGACCGGTTAACTGCTCTCCCGCCAGCGTTATCGTCATGTATACGCCCGGCCTCATTTGATATTTGCCGGTATATAGCGCAAGGGTCTCCTTCGGTAAAGTGATCTCCTTCCGCGTCGCCTCAGCCGGATGTTCGGCGACCGTTGCGATCCGGGTGACGGTATTCAGCGTGTCGCCGGCGCGCAGGTAGTAATAGCCCTTGCCGTTGTGGTCCTTTCCGTCCCAGACAGCGACCCGCTTCGGACCATTTACGGTCACGACGTCCCCATGCACCGTAATCGAGGTGCTTTGATCCAGGCCCAACCCCAGAAGCTCCGGATGCGCCTTCATAACGGAGGCCAGATCGTTCTCCCGTCCGCGAGCATCCACATGCTGATCGATGGTGACGTTAGTGAAGAAGCCAAAGCCGGTTTCGTGGCCGGGCGCCATCATGATCGTGTTGTCATCCGGATTGGACGAGCCGCGTACCATGTACGAGCCTTGAATGGTGGCTCCCGCTGAACCGCCGCCAATCACTCCTCCCCGATCGAGAAGATTGAAGAGCTCTTTCAGAGTGCGCGTACCCAGATAGGCATCGGCCAAGCGCCAATGGCGACCTCCTTCCAGCCATACGCCGGTCGCGTCTTTGAGAGGCGCAATGAACTCAGCCGAGTCGGCGACTTTCCGTTCAGTGGTGTGAAGGACGGAACAATGCATCCCTGCAAAGGGTCCTGGAGGCGAACAGTACGGGGGCAACATGGCCAGAATCGCCGGACTGGTGACTGCTGCGGTAGGGATCACCACGATGTGGGCATTTGCCCCACCGGCCAGCTCAATAAAACGTTTGAAGTCCGGCAAGCCGCCGGTAATGATCAGGTACCCTTTGGCAGGACCGTGCGAGGGTGCGGCAACTGCACTCAGCCCCATCGTCACGCCCATCAGTGCGACGCGTAGAAGCCATTTCAGCTCATTCCGGACGGACATTCCGCTTGCCCTCCTCATCATCGTTGCCCAGAGGTTGACGATATTCTATGCCATCGGCCGCGCCGTTTCCATCGCGACTCGTGTTCTCAAGATCACGCATCGATTCACTTGTCCAACAACTCCACCGTAAGCAGAATGGTTCGACCCACCACCTCGAGGCTATGTTGCGACACTTGGTCCATCGTGTCCGTGTTCCTGTGGTGAAACTCTCCCATGGAATCGAACTTCTCGCCCATGCGTCCGTATTGGGCATCCACCACGTCAACGGCGGGAATGCCGGCGCGAATAAAGGGAACGTGATCGTCGATGATGTCGGATTCGTACTGGAAGAAGTACTTCTCGTAACCCAACTGCATGGCGGCCTTGGCAATGAAATCCTGCAGCCAGCGCTCGGAGCCGGTCTCACGCGCCACGCCCAGGTCCTTATCGCCGATCATATCGAGTAGGAAAAAACCGCGGATGCGGGGCGGCATGCCCTCGGCTGCCAGCTTTTTGGCGAGATGCCGGCTGCCGTAAAGACCGTCGTCGCCGGTGAAGGATTTGATCGCCTCCTCCAGGTCCGTCCAGACCAGCCAGATCTGCATCCTGGTTTTCGCGGTGGCGAGCGCATCGGCGAACGCGAGCAGAATGGCCGTACTCGAAGCGCCGTCATTGGCGCCGATGAATCCCTTTTGGAAAAGCGTATCGTAGTGGCCGGCGAGGATAAAGATCGGCTGCTTCGGATCGTTGCTAACGTTGAATTTGCCGATGATGTTGTGCACCACGATGGGGCCACGCGGAGTAGCGGCGGCGAAATCGTCAGCCTCAATGCGAGCGCCGTCCTTCTGGAGCACCTGATGGATCAGGTTTTCAGTCTTCTGGTGGCCCGGAGAGCCGGGCCAGCGCTCACCGAAGGCCGCGATCCGGGCGGTATACGCAAAGGCCTGTTGAGCGTTGAAGGCATCGTGCAGCGAGGCGGCGTGGGAGGACACCGCAAGTACAATGGCGGTCAACCAAAGCTTGATCAACATAGTGGGACACCATGAGAGCGGCGCATCATTGAAAAACCGGTTGCAGCCAGGATTGGCAGTCCCATAAGCTGAGAAGCACAGACTGAAGAAGTCTGGGTAAGGCTGCCAGCCAGCCCGCAGACCACAAAAAACGATGGTCTGCGCCACGGTTCGGCAGAACTTGTCAGGCTCACAAGACTTCCTTGGCGACTCCCTGATTCTCGTTGTCATCGACGACCCGGACAGCGATGGTGTGCTCGCGAGCCGCGGGCGCAGGAATCGTGACATCGTAGTCTTCCGCTTTGGAGTCGGAGAGGCGGCCGAGCGGATCCACTCTCATCCATTCGCCTCCATCGATCGAGTACTCAGCTCGCTTAATATTGCTGAG
Source organism: Terriglobia bacterium (assembly GCA_963747535.1). Classification (GTDB taxonomy): domain Bacteria; phylum Acidobacteriota; class Terriglobia; order Bryobacterales; family Bryobacteraceae; genus CAVVFX01. The sequence continues at coordinate 477,363 of CAVVFX010000011.1, read as the reverse complement.
TGCGTCCACCGCGTGCCAGCGAACGCGGATGCCTCCCGACACAGGCGAGGCAGTGAGAGCTGTGATCACCGGCGGTGTGTTGTCGATGGAAAACATCTCGCTCTCCAGATCGCCGCTCAGTGCGTCTTGCGGCGTATTCGAAGGAGCATCCGAAGCGGTAATGCGCAGCCGGTATTCGCCGTCGGCGAAGGCGGTGGAATCGAAGCTGAAGTGGCGATCGTGCAACTTGTCCTTCAGCAGCTTCCATTCGGTTTCTTTGGCGCCGCGGATCTCAACCTTGTATTCCAATTCGTCACCGTTTTCGTCCGACGCGCTCCAGCGCGCGCCCAGCCAGCCTTTCGCGTAGGACATGGATGAGCCACCGGAGTCGGAGTCGCTCGAAGTGAAGGAAACATTCGTGCGGCCAATGGGAGGCAGTGAGAGAGTTACCGGCATCGACGAAGGGTTGAGGCTCACGACCGGCGGCGCGTATTTGTAGTTGACGGGTGTGATTTCGATCTCGCTAACGCGCGGGTTGACGTTCTTAAGCAGATAGGCCGCATCCACCGAATCCAGATTTGGCGACGCGCCGTTTGCTGCCGCATTGAGCGTGGCTTTCCACTCGAGAAAGCGAGCGGGCGGCGCGGTCACACGACCACCTTCGACGGCAGTCACCGGCGCACTCCAGGGACTCCAGTTCTTTTGCGGACGATCGAGGTTCCCGCTGCGCGCCTCAAGGGTCACGACGCCGCCATTGCGATCGCCGGTGCCTTCGATACGGCCCCAATAGGCATAGCCGCCCGCGTCGAAGACATCGCTTTCGATCGAACCCGACTTTTCCATTTCCGGACCGAAGCGGTACACCTTGCCTACGTTGCCGGTACAGGCCAGGATCGCGCCGTCGCTGGTGGTTTCGAGCGCAGTTATCTGATTGGAGGCCAGACTGAGCAGCGACGTGTAGCGCGACGGAGTGTCGATGCGGTAGAGGGTGCCCTTGTTTCCACTGCCCAGTATCGGGTGGCCGGTGCGATCGAAGGCGATCGCATAGATGACATCCGCAACCGAGAAGACGCGCTCCGGATGCCCGTCGGGATAAATGCGCCAGACCTCCGATCCGCCTGCCACGCCGGTCCGCGCAGATGGCGCGAGGGTCGGAGGCGGCTCCGATGCAATCGCGTGTACTACCACTGTGCCGGCCGCGCTCAGTTGCGGGGCCTCGACAGGCTTCACCAGCGGCTGCGACGTCGAAGGCGTTTGACCGGCCTGCTTGGTCCCGACGCCGGCCGCGTAAATCGAGCCGTCAGGACCCACGGCCACCGCGGTCGCTTCACGCTTCGGCATTTGATACAACACGAAGCCGTCGCCTTTGGAGTCGATCCTCAGAACCAGGCCGCCGGGCTCGGTGCCGGCGATCAGGTTCCCCTTCCCATCCAGGGCCAGGGAGCGCGCGTGGGTCTCCTCGCTCTTGAAAAATACGGTGCCCTTGCCATCCGGCGTGACCCGATGAATCTCGCCGGCATCACCGGTGGCGATGTAAAGATCGCCGCTGGGCGCAAACACCATCGCCCAGATGTACTTCTGCTTGGGATCGTAAAAGACCTCAGGTTTGGCCTTGGCATCGGCCGGATGAGAAAGGCGATAGACCTTGCCGTCGGGCGACGTCGCGACGTACACGCGATCCTGGCGATCTACCGCGACGGCATGGATCTCCAGCGCGTCGAACTCGGCGAGTTTGCTTCCGCCGCCATTGGCATTGATACGGAAAAGGTTTGCGCCGGGGCCACCGCCGGCATAAATAGTTCCGTGCGAATCCCGGGCCAGCGTCCAGAGATAGGCGGTCGAGGAGTCGAACAGTTCCTTGGACACCGGGGCAAGCGTGAGGCGGCCGTCGCTGCGCAGCGACAGGCCTTTGATATTGCCCTTTTCGAAATCGCTGTAATCGCCCTGGGTCCAGAAGCGGGTGTCTCCGGCGTAACAGAGCGCCGCGGTAAGGGCGACGGAGAAGATGACCTTGGAAAAGGAATTGGGGGCTGCTCCGCAGGTCGTGAGAAAAAATCGGCCAACGCAGGCGAAACCGCCTGCGCCACCTTTGCAAGTCCACTGTCTGCGGCGGAAGGGGCCAGAAGGAGCCGAATTGTATGGTTGCACTTTTACTTGACTGTCACTTTCAGGGAATAGCTTCCGCTGATGACGTAGTCGAACGGGAGCGACATCTGTTCAGATGCGCTTTCCGGCGCGGTCACCAGCGGGCGGCTGGAGGCGCGGCCGGCTTGCATCACATTTAACACGGACGACGGAAGGCTAGGCAGCGTTTTGTCGTCGTAATAAGCCGTCGGCGCGGAATCGAGAAGGGAGACGTACAGCTTGTTGTTGCTGCGTTCCTGATTGATTAGAGAAACGGTTTCCGGTAGATCGAGATAACGGTTGCTGATCCCGGCCAGATTCTGCATCCGGTTCACCGAGTCAGCGTCGCTCAACATGATCCGATGGTCGCCCTTGGCAACTCCGGCGGGAATCTTGATGGTGAAGTCACGCTCCAGACGGTCGCCGCGGTAAGGCCGCAAGAACACTTTCACGGGTACTTCATCGCCGGGATGGACATCGGTAGATGCGACCCACGCATTCTCGATGGTGGCTACGCGGCGCTCCGGAAGCACATCGACGGTGACGGAAACGCCCCGCAACTCCGGAGTCTTGACGGCATTCTGATACAGCCGGTTGAACTTGTCGCCCCACCATCCCGCAAGCGCCATGGGCGCGGGTACAGGACCCTCTACGGTGGTGGTCATGGTGGTCAGGTTGAGGCTCGAATGACCTGCGAGATCCACCGCGCCGTTGAGCCGGTAGGTGGCGTCATCCATGAAGACGTTCATCTCGGAAAGCGAGTTGTAGAGCGTCATCATCATCAGGTAAGGCGTCCACTTCTGGTGTTCGAAGACATTGAAGTGCAGATCGCGTTCGCTCTTGACGTGTTCGGAAGCATCGAAGGCACGAATCTTGACGGTCACCGGAACCATGGGAGCTTCCTGGCCGAGCACGCCCATAATGCCGCTGTGACGGTCCTGGTGCAGCGCGCCGACGATCTCCGTGGCGTTGGCGATCTTATTCGGTTGAAACGCCGAGCCGAGCGTCATCAGCACTTCGCCCTGGCTCATGGGCATGTCTACGGGGCCCAGGTTAAAGAACGAGTGGCCAAACGCGAGGATATGCTGGCCATCGTTGTAAGTAACGGTGCCGAGTCCGGTGATGCTCATGTCGCCCGAGACCAGCACACCCGCGACAGCTTCTCCGGGATTCAACGAGTGCTGCCATCCGGCGACGGGTTTGGGTGAATTGAGCGCCGCACCCGCACCGCCCTGGACCGGCGTCACCCCGAGCTGGTTGAAGATGGGTCCGAAGTTCGCCAGGGTAGAATTGTCGAACCCCGAGAAAGTCAGCGGCGTTTCGATCGGGACCATGGAGGGCGTGCTGCCAAATGGGTTGCTATTGGAAGCGCCGGCCATCACCTGCGCGAGCAGCCCGGATGGCATAGCTGCGGCAGCGCGAGAGTCGGGAAGCCTGTCCGGCGTGCGGGCGTCCGCGGGCCGCGACTTATCGTATTCTTTGATGTCGAGCATCAATTCGATGGGCGTGATGCCGCAAACAGCGTCAGGCGAGAACTGGCTCAGCCGGAGCGCGACGGCACCGATCAGCTTGCCGTTGATGTAAACCGGGCTGCCGCTCATACCGCCGGCGACATTGGTAATTTTGGCGCGCCCTCCCATTTTGCCGAGGATGATATCCTGGCCGGGACCCCACATGTTCTTCCACGCGCCGACGATTTCAATCGGTACGGGGACGGGTTTGGTACCTTCGAAGACTGTCCAGGCGATAGCCTGCATCCCGGGCTTGACGTCGGACGCTTTCATGATCTCGACCTTGCCGGCTTTTGGAGGCACGGGATCGAGCGCGAGAAGGTTAATAGTGGAAACAGTAGAGAAGAGGACGGCCGCAAAGGTGCTTAGCCTTGCGGCGTTTTGGATTTTCATTAATGAATGCTCCGTTGCTCTGATTTTACATTGGACGCGTGAGATCGCGCTTAGGTGTACCGGAGACGGCGTTGGTGGACTCTGCGCGATCTGGTCTGACACCACGTTCTCTGTAGTCTGCCACAAGCATTCGTAAAGAAAGTGTAAAGTGAATTCTTTCAGGGACCCGGCTTGAAGAGCGGGCGCGAGATGGAGCGTAACTCATTGACGGGCAGAGCATTACGAGAGTTCGGGTTCGTTTGGTCATTTTGATATTCGGCGGTCTCCGGGGAGGCGCCAGCCGTAGCGAAGGACGCCCTGTTGTGTTTTCGGAGAAGACTGCGGAATGCCGGTCGGGGCACTTTGTTCGTGTACATGGCTGGAGCGTGAACGCTGTGCTGACCGGAAAACCCATCGGCCGGGGAACAGAGGGCTGCTGCCAGCCGGGTATTTCGTCGGTTCATTTCTAATCCGGACCTGAAGGCTGGAGGTGGCTTTCGATCCTGGAGGAATCAGCGTGGTGCTGGACGGCTGCGCGAGATTCTTCTGGCGATCTTTCTTTCGGCGATCCAGGGTGGTTGAATGCGTAGCCTCCGGTCTTGCGCGACGAGCGCCGTTCTCCCGATTCAGCAGGCTCGCTATTAGCGAACGCTCCGTTTGACGACCTGCGGGTTCTTCCAAGCGAATACACAAGTTTATAACTCCCGACTTCACGGTAACAGCGCGGCGATCGAACGTTCAGGCGATTTGTTGATTTAAGGGTATTTAAGGGTGAAAGGGGTCGTGAACGGGCTTCCCGGCCGGCGGATGCCACTACATCCCTTGAAAGGAACTCCCCAAATCGCGACATTATGTGTGGAGGCGTGTGGAGGCTCAACCGCTCAGTAACGGGCCCGTAAGCAAAGCGGTTTTCAAAGTCTGTCCCAAAGTGGGGACATGGTGTCCTTGCGCTTCGTTGTAGGCTGGTGGTGAGGCGTAACGCTACCGATGGCCAAGAAGAAGACTGCCGAGATCGTGCCGGGGTTGGATGGTAAGGCACCCGTGCGGCGGATGCCGCCCGTAGCGGACACGGCAGCCACGCTGAAAAAGCGTTTGTCTCCCCGCGCCGTCGACGGCAACCTGGGTCCGAAGGCCGCGCCACTGGTGGCTGGCTTTGAGAACAAGGTTGGACGCTACGAGTTGACCCGTGTCGAAGATGACCAGGCTTACTACTCGTTCACCAACCTGCAGGGCAGAACCGTCGACGCGATCATGTCCGTCACGATGTGGCGGCGAATGCAGGCCCGGGCTGACGCCACTTTCCAGAAGACTGCGTGAGCCTGGGAAGGAGAGGTTGCGGCGGAAGAGTTGTGTTATGGGTGAGGGGCTTGCCGCAGGCGGTTGATCATCTGCAGCACTTGCGGGTCCGGATGAATGCGCTGCGCCGCTTCGAGATGGGCGATCGCTTCGGGTGCCCGTCCCGGAACGGACGCCAGCATCATACCGAGGTTAAGGTGGGCTTGGGCCAGATCGGGATTCAATTGGAGAGCGGATTCAAAATGCGAGATCGCGTCCGCGGTGTGATCCGGCATCTTCGCGAAGAGAATCCCCAGGTTGTTTTGCGCTTCAGGATAATTCGGCCGGACGCGTAATGCCTCCTCGAAGTGCTCAATCGCTTCGGAGTTATGTCCGCTATTCATCAGGTCGGTGCCCAGGTTATAGTGCGCCTCACCGAGGTTGTACAATGCCCAAAAGTTGTTTTCGGTTACGGCGGCCGTGTGCTCGAAGAGCGTAATCCCGTTTTGCCAGTATCCCGCCTGTCTCCAGGAGATCGTCATGCACGCTAAGGAAGACGCTACGGCAGCGACAATGATGACGGGCTTCGCGCGAGGCCATTTCTCGAGCACATCCGCAGCGCCCCAACCGAGTATCCACAGCAAGCCGACCATCGGGATGTAGGTATAGCGGTCGGCCCGTGACTGGGCGCCCACCTGCACCAGGCCGATTACCGGAACCAGCATTCCGAGATACCAGAGCCAACCCGTGATGAAGTAAGGACGGGTGCGCCAGGTGAATATCGCCAGCGCGGATATTCCCAGGAGGACTGCCAGGGCGCCCGCTACCTGCCATCCCGGAATTGAATCCCGGTACATGTAAAACATCGCCAGGCGAGAAGGCGAAAACATTTGTCCGATGTAAGCAATGTAGGAAGTCAGAGCGTTCTCTATGCGGAGTGCCGGCGGCGATGGAGAGAACGCTCCGGATGACTGTTGAACGAGATAGGTCACAGAGGATGCGCCGGCGGAAAGCGCGAACAGCGGCAGCTTCTCCCATAAGACCCGGGGGAGTTGCGCCCGCCGCAAGGGCCAGACGTCGAACAGTAGCAGCGTGAACGGAAACGTCACCAGCATCGGCTTTGACATCAGGCCGAGACAGAACGGCGCCACTACCATCAGATAGCGGCTCAGGCCCGGCGACTCTGTGTAGCGCACATAAGCGTAGAGAGCGAGAAAGAAGAAGAACGCGCTGAGGACGTCCTTGCGCTCGGCAACCCAGGCCACCGACTCCACATGCAGAGGATGCAGCGCGAACATGAAGGCGACGAAAGCACTCGGGGCCCGTGCTCCGGTTGCCCGCCGCAGGACGGTGAACAACAGGACGGAAGCGAGCACGTGGAAGAGGACATTCATCAAATGGTGCATCCCGCTTTCCATACCGAAGAACTGGCAATCGAGCATATGCGAGAGCAGCGTGACGGGCATCCAGTTGCCGATCACCACGGACGTGAAGGCCCATTTGATGCCGGCAAGTGTCACGCCGGCCTTGACATGAACGTTTTCGGACACAGACGCCGGGTCGTCGTAGTTGATGAATTCGAAATGGCCTACCTGCGCGTACACGGCGAAGATTGCCAGGATCAAGCTGATCCGGATTGCTGTGTCGAGATGCGAGTCGAGCCCAGCCGAGGGTGCGGGCTTACGCTGAAGAGGACCAGATTTACGGAGAGCTTTAGGCACTCGAAACTACCCGGGCAGGCACTTGGAGGAATGGAATAGGGCGAGACACTGTCTGTAGCGAATTATGGCATAATCTGGCCGTACAACCGTTCCCTGGGAAGACTTGAAAAGTTCGCCAACGTATTCTGCGGCACCGACTCCCTAACGGTCGCGGCTCGGTAACCAAACACTTCTGAGCCGCGACCGTTAGGGAGTCGGTGCGTAGTTAGCCGCAGAAAAGCGAGTCATGGCTGTGGCGGGCAATCGTCTGTATACTGGGCTTTCAGTAAAGCACGATTCTATGCCCACACAACCAATCGGACCACTAAAAGATAAGATTGTACTCGTCGCGGGCGCATCCAGCGGGATTGGACGCGCTACGGCGATCGCATTCGCTCGCGAAGGCGCGCGCGTCGTCGCGTCGGCGCGCCGCGAGAATCGCTTGCTGGAACTGCAGGAGGAGCTGGCCAAAGAAGGATTCGAGATTGCGATTCATCCCGCCGACGCCGCAGACCCGCGGCAATTGGAGGAACTACACCGGTTTGCAGTCGCCACCGTCGGCGCCGTGGACGTTCTGGTCTATGCGACCGGGACCAACACGCCGGATCGAGCCATGAAGAGATTGACGCCGGAGCTGTGGAACGAGCTCTTATCGGTGAACCTTGCCGGAGCATACCACTTGACCCACGCCGTGTTACCGGCCATGCGGGAAGCGGGGGCCGGTCATCTGATCTATATCTCATCCATTTCGGGCCTGTATCCGGATGTGTCCGGACCGGCATACCAGGCCGCTAAACGAGGATTGCTCGGCCTTGCCCACGCGATTCGGATGGAAGAGAAAGAGAACGGGATTCGCACCTGCGTGATCTGCCCCGGGCTCGTAGACACGGAGATCATCAATAAGCGGTTGGTGCGCCCTACTGCCGAGGTCCTGGCTAAGGCTTTGCAACCGGAGGACGTGGCCGAGACGGTGCTGTTCGTGGCGAAGCTTCCCGCGCGCGCGACCGTTCCTGAACTTCAGCTGCTGCCAACTGGCATTTGAGCCGTGTCCAAACTGTCCTGCGGAAAATTTCTCGCATCAGTTGCTTCGCCCAAGTCGCTATTTTCACTGGCAGCTGCCAGGCAACGGCGGATCAACATCTTGTATCCTTAGGCATGTTGTTTCCAGGTTTCCCCGGAGTTGCAACGGCAGTGGGACTGTTCGCGCTTACCTGGCTCACGATTTATCTGAAGACCAAGGGACAACCTGTAGTCTTCGATCCCGGAGGCAAACATGGCGAATTTGGTAAGAGGCTGCTTCCCATGTACCTGGATATTACAAAATCTGTCCTCGGATTAGCGGCCGGGTCGATTGTGCTGCTGGTCGGCTCGTTAAACTTCAGCCAATCAAACGCCCGCTCTCTGAAGTCCTACGCGTCGCCTTTGTTTCTGGTGGCGATGAGCATCATCTACGGGGTACTCTTCATGATCCTGCTGGCATTGAACTACGAGTATCATCTACATCATCCGAATGATCCGCATTCCTATACGCGATTCGCATACACGCGCAACCAGTCACTTGGATTCGGCGCCCTGCTGTGCTTCTGCACAAGTTACATCTGGCTGATCGCCGTCGTGACAAAATGACCGCTCTCTGAAAGGCAGCCGATTTTTTCGCGGCTTCTGACGGGGTATGATATCTTGCAGCAGGAACGGAAACACACGGCCAGGGTGGTCACAAATTTCGCCACTGCCGGCTCGAATGGATAACCTACCAAGCGGGAAAATGACATGAGCCCCAGCCGGCAGAAAGAGGACCACGCCACTTCATGACAGGACCGAAGCCCGTTCAGCCGCTCGAGCAACCCGCGGGCGAATCGACCAAGACTGCGCCAGTGCCTCTCGAGCCTGGCGATCTACCTTCATCCTATGGCAGGAACAGACTCGTCCTGCTCCCCGTGGATCCGTTTCTAATGCACGTCTACTGGGATCTTTCGTCTAATGCTCCGCCGGCATCGGGCGCGCGACCGATCTTGCGATTCCACGAATCAACGTCGTCCATGGACGATGACCTGCTCCAGAGCCGCCCGTTCGATGTAGATGTGAATCTCGCTGCCTCCAGATGGTACGTTAACCTGTGGAGTCCGGATAAGGTCTACTACGCTGATCTCGGCTGGCAAGTGGATGACGGAACATTCGTCCCGTTGGCCCGATCCAATACGGTGCGCACTCCGCGCGCATGGCCGCAGCCTCCCGAGGTCGCAACCCTGCCCGTGAAAACCGTACCGGAGTCTCCGCCGCGCGAAATCGTTTCAGAACCGATATCTGCCGGCGTGGTCGCACCTCCGCCGGACGAGCGAACCGACACACGCGCCGAACTGCCTCCTCTTGAGAAACATCCGAGACCGGATTTGGCCGTGCCGTTCGAGGCTGCGCAGGAAATACCTGGCGAGCCTTCCCGGCTGGATACCCCGACGCCTGCCCCCGCGTTCGAGGTTTGGGCGAGCGGCGGCGAGGAAACCGATCTCACCCAACTAAACGAGGAGCGCTTCACGGCAGGCATCTCCTCGGCGCGGGATCCTCTTGGCAGGTAGCACACACCGGGGTGCCCCTGGCGCGTCGCGCGGCGATGCAAAAGGCTACCTCGCCCTGCTGTTGCACGCGCACCTCCCTTTCGTCCGTCATCCCGAACACGAAGTGTCGCTAGAGGAGAGCTGGCTCTTCGAAGCCATCACCGAAACCTACGTGCGGCTGTTCATGGTACTGGAAGGACTGGTCGAAGACGGTATCGATTTCCGCCTGACGTTTTCGCTCACCCCGACGCTGGCCACCATGCTTCTCGATCCTCTTCTCCGGGAGCGTTACGTCGCCCGCCTCGATCAATCCATCGCGCTAGCCCGCAAGGAAATCATTCGCACCCGCGACCAGCCGCAGTTCCAGACCCTCGCCTGCATGTACGAGCAGCTCTTTCTCCAGGTGCGCCGCGCTTTTGTCGACTGGTATGGCGGAAACCTGGTCAATGCGTTCAAGCGTTTTCAGGATCTCGGCAAGGTAGAGGTGATCGCCTGTGCCGCGACCCACGCTTATTTGCCACTGCTCGCCGTCAATGAATCGGCCGTGCGCGCCCAGGTCCGCGTTGGCGTCGAGCTTTATACACAACTGTTCGGTTGCCGACCCCAAGGGTTCTGGCTACCCGAATGCGGGTACTATCCGCAAGTCGACCAGATCCTGGCTGACTTCGGCATCCGTTATACAATTCTCGAAACGCACGGCATCACGCACGCCAGCGTCCGGCCCAAGTACGGCGTCTATGCGCCCTTGCGTTGTCCTTCGGGTGTAGCGGCTTTCGGACGCGATCCCGATTCCTCCAAGCAGGTCTGGAGTTCGGTCGAAGGTTATCCCGGCGACTTCGATTACCGCGAGTTCTATCGCGACGTCGGCTTCGATCTCGATCTCGATTACATTCGAGACTACATCCAACCCGGCGGCATTCGCGTCGACACCGGAATCAAGTATTACCGGATCACCGGACCCGATCGCCAGAAAGAAGCATACGTGCCGGAGTGGGCCGGGATGAAAGCCGAACGCCACGCCGACCACTATCTTGCCGGGCGGGTCGGTCAAATCGAGCACATCTCCCAAAAGATGGACCGTAAGCCACTCATCCTGGCGCCGTATGATGCCGAGTTGTTCGGCCATTGGTGGTGGGAAGGTCCCACCTGGCTCGATCACCTGATTCGCAAGACTGCCACCCGGCAGAATTGCGTTAAGCTGATCACGCTGTCCGAGTATCTCGATGAGTATCCGGAGAACCAGACTGCGCAGCCTTCCCAATCCAGTTGGGGACAAAAAGGGTTCAGCGACGTCTGGCTCAACAGCCAGAACGATTGGATCTATCCGCACCTGCACGCGGCTGCAGAGACCATGGAGCGCATCGCCCGCGCGTCTCAGGATGATACTACACCGCTGGTTCACAGGGCGATCGATCAGGCTGCCCGCGAACTGCTGCTCTCGCAGGCCAGCGACTGGGCGTTCATGATTCATAACGGGGCCATGGTGCAATACGCGGCCGGCCGCATCAAGAGCCATCTGCTGCGGTTTCGGGAACTGGCGCGCCAGATCGAGGCCGACGCGATCGATGAAGACTGGCTGGCCCGGATCGAGACTCAGGACAATATCTTCCCGCAGATTGCCGTCGCGTCTGAGTATCGCAAAGAGCTTCGGGCTAGTGAACTGGAACCGATCGTCCCTCCCCGGACGGTCAAGAGGGCGGTCAAGACGACCAGGCGCCTGCGGATCGCCATGATCTGTCCGGAGATCGTGCCATTCGCCAAGACCGGCGGCCTTGCCGACATGGTGGGCTCGCTGGCCAAAGCCCTCGATCTGCTCGGACACAAAGTGACGCTGGTCATGCCGGCTTACCGGCAGGCGCTCGGAAATTCCCAATCGGTCAGCGATACCGGCATCCGTTTCGATGTTCCTGTCGGCCGGAGCGAGGAACCGGCCGCGATCCTCAAGGCGGAATTAGGCAGCGGCATTCCAGTCTACCTGATTCGCGCGGATCGCTACTTCGATCGCGACTATCTTTACGGAGCGCCTGACGCCGATTACCCTGACAACGCCGCGCGCTTTGCCTTCTTCGCACGGGCTGCGCTGCAGTTGCTTTCCCAGTTAGGGCCGTTCGACATCCTGCACTCTCATGACTGGCAAGCGGCGCTGGCGAATACGTTTCTTAAAGCGCAACCCGAGTTGTATCCCCGGCTCTTCAACGCCGGGACCGTGTTCACGGTCCACAATCAGGCCTACCAGGGACTGTTCCCGGCTTCGGACTGGCCGGTGCTCGATCTGGACTCCCGACTCTTCAGCGACCGCTACCTGGAGTTCTACGGCAAAATCAATTTCCTGAAAGCAGGGCTCGCGAGTGCCGATGCAATCACCACCGTGAGTCCAACCTATGCCCGCGAGATCCTGACGCCGGAGCACGGCTGCGGGCTGGACGGTCTGCTGCGGCAACGCGCCGGCGATTTGTACGGGATTCTCAACGGTGTGGATTACAGCGTCTGGAATCCGGCGACGGATCCCTTCATTGCGCGGAACTTCAGTCCGGACAACCTCGCGGGGAAGGCGTTGTGCAAGGCCGATCTTCAGAAAAGCTTTAAACTGGCGATGCGGCGCGACGTCATGCTCATCGGCATGGTGTCCCGCCTGGTGTCGCAAAAAGGCTTCGACCTGCTCGAGCAGATCATGGAGCAGTTACTGCAGCGGGACATCCAATTTGTATTGCTGGGAACCGGCGATCCGCACTACGAGAAGTTCTTTCTCGATGCGGCTGATCGGTGTCGCGAACGGGCCAGGGTACAGATCGGCTTCAATGATGCGTTGGCGCACCGTATTGAAGCGGGCGCCGACGTGTTTCTCATGCCGTCGCTGTACGAACCCTCCGGACTCAACCAGCTATACAGTCTCAAATATGGAACCATCCCCATCGTGCGGGCCACCGGCGGCTTGAAGGACAGCGTGCGAAACTTCAATTATCAGCGCGAGCGCAAAGGAAACGGTTTCGTCTTTGAACCGTATGAAGCGGGTGTGCTGCTGGCGACTGTGGATCGCGCACTGACCCTTTTTCAAAAAAAACCGCAATGGGCCCGATTGATAAGGAACGCGCTTGGCAGCAACTACTCGTGGGATAAATCCGCGGCAGCCTATGTGGATCTCTATCGCAAGTTACTCTTGCGTTAAACGCTGAGCATGTCCAGGACCCGCGCTACTCCGCGTAAGCCTCAGACCGGCGAGCCAAAACCGGCCGGACCGCTGCCCCTGGCCGACCTGTCTATCGGGCTCGTCCTGATTCTCGGGATCTTCCTCGTTTACTCTCAGGTAGGAAGCTTCGATTTCACCAGTTACGACGACGATTTGTATGTCACCGGGAATGCGCACGTCCAGTCCGGCCTGACTCCGGATAGCATCAAATGGGCGCTGACTGCGGTGGTGGCTTCCAACTGGATGCCGGTCACGCTTTTTTCGCACATGCTCGATTGCGAGCTGTTTCACCAGCAGAGCGGCATGCACCACCTGATCAATGTTCTGTTTCACGCGCTGGCGACCCTGCTGCTGTTCGCGGCGCTGAAGCGTGCAACAGGTTCGCGTTGGCCCAGCGCGTTCGTCGCATTGATATTCGCGGTGCACCCGCTGCATGTCGAATCGGTGGCCTGGATCGCCGAACGTAAGGACGTCCTTAGCGCCTGCTTCTTCTTTCTGGCGCTGTACGGCTATGTGCGGTATGCTGAGCGTCTCAGCGTCCGCGGCTATGTTCTGGTCGCGCTGGCGTTCACTTTCGGACTCATGGCCAAGCCGATGCTGGTCACGTTCCCCTTCACTCTGCTGCTGCTGGACTTCTGGCCGCTTCGCCGGGCTCGGTTCCCCAAAATCCTGTGGGAAAAGCTCCCGCTGCTCGTATTGGCGGTGGCCGTCTCCTGCGTGACTTATTTCGTGCAGAGGTCGGCCGCAGCGGTCCAGTCCTATCCGTTACCGGTGCGCATCGAAAACGCTTTGATCTCCTACGTTGTTTACATGAGACAAGTGTTTTGGCCCGCACGCCTGGCGGTATTGTATCCCTATCAGCAATCGCCGTCGATGTGGCAGGCTGCGGCTGCCGCGATCCTGCTCGCGGCCGTCAGCGTCACTGTCATCCTCGCGTGGCGAACGCGTCCGTACCTGGCCGTGGGCTGGTTTTGGTATTTGGGAACGCTCGTGCCCGTCATCGGGTTGGTGCAGGTCGGCTTGCAGGCGCACGCCGACCGGTATACGTACATCCCGATGGTGGGTCTGTTGCTGATGCTGGCGTGGGGCGCCGCAGAGGTCCTGGCAAAATGGCCGAGCGCAAAGCTGGGGTTGGTACTGGCCGCGGCTGCGTCCTCTGTCGCGTGCATTTCCGTTGCCCGGGCTCAGACGGAGTACTGGCAAAACAGCGAGACGCTTTTTGAGCGCGCCCTCGACGTGACGCAGGATAATTATGTGGCAGAGTATAACCTCGGCAACTACCTGATGAACACGAGGCGCGGCGCGGAAGCGATCCCCCATTTCGAAGCAGCCTTACGGGTGAAGCCGGATTATCCCGAGTGCCAAAATAATCTCGGAATGATGCTGGGCAACATACCTGGCCGGATGCCGGAAGCTATTTCCCATTTCGAAGCGGCGGTACGGCTGAAGCCCGATTTGCTGCCGGCGCAATATAACCTCGCGGTCGCACTGGAGCAGACTCCAGGCAGGAAATCCGAGGCCCTCGCGCACTATGAAACGATACAGCGTCTCCAACCCACTCCCGAGATAGCCGGCATTATCGAGCGTCTGCGCAAGAATCAGAAGTGAGCCGCTAACCGCGGGGCAGGCCCGCGGTCCAATGTGTCTGAAACTTGCGCCTTTGCCGCCGCGAACGAAGTTTGGCGCAGTTTCTGGAGAGAGGGATCGAATGGTGGTAAAACAACAAAGTGCTCCACGTTCGTCTGGTTCTGCCCGCTTTGATGGTCCTTTCGCTTGAAGCGCAGGACACTCGCGTCCTTCATGTCGCCGCCGATGGGACTGGCGACTACGCTTCCGTCCAGCGCGCCATCGACGCGGCGCCGGACACAGGCGCGGTGATTTCTATCGCGCCCGGCACTTACCGCGAAGTGTTGACCATCGACAAGCCGCACATGCATCTTCGCGGCACGAACGAGGATGCCGGCAAGACCGTCATCGTCTTCGATAAGAGCGCCGGCACGTCCGGAGGCACCACGAAATCGGCCACGGTGAATGTCGCCGGCGATGATTTTATGGCTGAGAATCTGACCTTTCAGAACGATTTCAATGCTCATCATCCGCAACTTCCGCAAGGCTCGCAGGCTCTGGCGATGAATGTCACCGGAGATCGCGCGGTTTTTCGCAACATGCGATTGCTGGGCAACCAGGATACGCTCTACGCGGCAACTAAACGGTGCGCTCCGGGCGTGGGCTGCCCAACGTCGAGGCAGTACTTTACCCACTGCTTCATTGAAGGCAACGTCGACTTCATCTTTGGAGATTCCAAGGCCATCTTCGACCATTGTGAAATCCGCAGCAACGCTCACTCGGGCGGGTACATCACGGCGCAGAGCAAGGTCAGCGCGGAGCAGGACAGCGGTTATGTCTTCGATCACTGCACTCTCACCGCCGACCCGGGAGTCGCTCATGTGTGGCTGGGGCGTCCGTGGCGTCCTTTCGCGAAGGTTGTGTTCCTGAATACGGAGATGGGCGCCCACATCGAAGCCCCAGGCTGGCGGGAATGGCATCCGGGAGAAACTAAGTCGTTAGAGACAGCTTATTATGCTGAGTACAACTCGACCGGTCCGGGCGCCCACCCCGGCGAACGCGACCCGCATGGCAAGATACTGACCGCCGCGCAAGCCGCAGCTTATGAATCTAAGAGGTTCTTCGACGGTTGGGTACCGGCGCCGTAAAGTAGCCGCAAAAACGGCTGCTGCGCAGCCGGGCAGACCACAAAAAACGATGGTCTGCCTTACGGCAGGCCAAGGGCCTACTCCACAAAATTGCTACAGCCGCTAAGCTTCGGGCAATCGCCACACGTAGATGATGTCGCCGATGGCAGTCAAAATATACTGCACTCCGTCGAGCTCATAAGTCATCGGGCAACTTACTAACTTGGCATTCGCCCGAAAGTGCCACAGCGTCTTGCCGGTAAGTGGGTCGAGTACGAGTAAGTTCCCCGCGACATCACCAGTTACCAGAATATTTCCGGCTGTCGTCAGAATCCCGGACGAAGCCTCTCCGGTCCCCAGGGGATGACTCCAGCGAATCGTTCCCGATTGGAAGTCGATCGCCTGCAGGACCGAATCCGCATAGAGACCGCGATCGCGTCCGCCCCATCCTTCCGCCTTACCTTCCGCTGTCTTATAAAACACGCCCCAGGTCTTCCGCGCGGTCACATAGAACATTCCGGTCAACGGGTCGAAGCTCGGCGCCATCCAGTTCGTCGAACCATTGGACGACGGCTCGACCAGCGCGCCATCCGGCGTCGGATCCTTGTCGATCTTGCGCACGGGACGGCCTTGCTCGTCGATTCCGACGGCCCAGTTGGTCTCGATAAACGGCGACGTCAGCAGGTGCTCGCCGTTGGTTCGGTCCATGACGAAGAAATACCCGTTGCGGCTGGCCTGGGCCAGTAACTTGCGTTTCACGCCCTTAAATTCGGCATCGAAGAGCACGGGAGTTTCTACCGCATCCCAATCGTGTACATCGTGCGGCGAGGGCTGAAAATACCAGGCCAGTTTGCCGCTATCGGCGTTGACCGCGACGATCGAGCACGTGTACAGGTTGTCGCCCGGCCGTCCCTCGCCCACCAGCACCGGATTCGGATTCCCCGTGCCCCAATAGACCAGGTTGGTTTCCGGATCGTAAGTGCCGGTCATCCAGGTCATGCCGCCGCCGTGCTCGATGGCATCGCCGGTTTTTGGCCAGGTGTCCGATCCCGGCTCGCCCTTCTTCGGCTGCGTATAAAAGCGCCACTGCACCTTGCCCGTTTCGGCGTCGATCGATTCCAGAAATCCTGGAATATCGGTCACATCGCCCGACACTCCGACGATTACATGATCCCGCACGACCAGCGGCGCCATGGTCGCGAAGTAGCCCATCTTCTCGTCAGCCAACACTACGTTCCAGCGCACTTTGCCGTTCTTCGCGCTCAAACAGACGAGGTGCGCATCGGGCGTTTCGAAATACAGCCACTCCTTGTACATCCCGACCCCGCGCTGCCCGATATGATCGCCCTGATTGGGCGGATATTGATAGTGCCAGATCTGGCGGCCTGTCCGCGCGTCGATCGCATAGACATTGTCCGGGACCGTAAAATAGAGCACGCCGTCGACCAGCAAGGGCGTGGACTTAATGTTCGCCGACTTGGCTTCGAACACCCAGCCCGGCGTAATCGACCTGATGTTAGTCGAGTTAATCTGCTTGAGCGCGCTATACCGGCGGCCCGAGTAATCGCCATTGTAAGTAGGCCACATATCGGCGGTCGGTTTCGCGATCAGCGCCGGGTCCAGACCTTGGGCTCCCAGACAGGAAACAACTAGTAACATCCCCGAGATCAGCTTCACTTCAATGACTCCAGGTAAGCGAAAAGATTGTGCACGTCTTTATCGGTGTACTGATGGAGCAACGCGCGGTGCTGCTCCAACTGGTCGTGGATGTCGGCCTTGACGCGCTTCAAATCGTAAGAGCGATACCATCCGTCCGCATCGCGCAAAGCAATCGAGAATTCATCGTGGGTGATCACCGTGCCCTCTACCTTCTGTCCCGACGGCAGCGTCACGGTAGCGGTCAACTTTTCACCCGAAGGATACAGAATCTGGCTCTGCAGCACGATGGGAGTGTAATGTTTCCCGATCTCCTTGAGATCACCGGTCACGGAATGACATTTGGTGCATCCGCCCGCACCATTGAAATAAGCCTTACCGGCTTCGGCGTTCCCGGTGAGCAATTTCTCCACCGGATAGTCGCCCGGCAAATGAGCGCTGCGCAGCCCGGCTAAAGCCTGCGCATGGAGGAATGCCGCGATATCCTGAATCTGCGCGTCGGTAAAGGGAAACGCCGGCATGCCGTCGTCAGGCAACCCACTGCGAATCACAGGACCCAGGGTCTCGCCGTTGGTGTCGTGCAGGAGCAGGGGCGACCGCACCAGGTCGGGCGCTCGCGACCCCGTGCCATCGTTGCCATGACAAAATCCGCAAGTTGCGACGAAGCTGACCTTGCCTCGTTTCACGGCAGCCGGGTCCGGATCGGCGGCCACGGCTGCCAACAGGCCGCAAGACAAACGAATCGACAGAATCAGATACAAACACCGCATTCAGACTATTGTACTCAGCCACAGCGTTACTTGGGCTCGCATGTGAAGTGACCTGCGAAAATAATCGTGTGACCAACCTTCCCCGCTTTCTGATGGTTAAGCAACACTTTCCCGATCTCCACTTGAGCGACTTGCGCGAGGCAGTCCATCGGGAATTGGAAAACGCGGGGTTGGCCGCACGCCTTCCCCCGGGTGCGCAGGTCGCGATTGGCGCAGGCAGCCGGGGCATTGCGAACATCGCGACGATCGTAAAGAGCGCAGTCGAATTCTTCTCCGGACGAGGTTTCCGGCCTTTTCTGTTTCCCGCTATGGGAAGTCATGGAGGCGCGACGGCGGAAGGGCAGCGCCAGGTACTGGGGCGCTACGGCATCGATGAAACCACCATGGGCTGTCCGGTGGTCAGCCGGATGGATGTTGTTTCGACCGGCAAGACCGAAGCCGGAATCGAGACCTTCGCCGACCAGAGCGCGATGGAGAGCGATGGTATTTTGCTGATCAATCGCGTCAAGTGGCACACCAGTTTTCAAGGCCCCGTCGAGAGCGGCGTGACCAAGATGGCGGCCATCGGGTTGGGCAAGATCGACGGCGCGCGGTCCTGCCACCGGCACGCGCGCTCTCTCGGAATGGAGAACGTCATCCGGGCGGCCGCGCAGCAGAATCTCGCGACCGGCAAGATCCTCGGCGGGGTGGCCATTCTGGAGGACTCGAGTCACCATACCGCGCGTATCGCAGCATTGACGGCGGAGAATCTGATCGAGGGCGAAGAAAGGCTTTTTGCGACCGTGAAGTCCTGGATGGGGCGCCTCCCCGTGCCGGCGCTGGACCTTCTGATCCTCGACGAGATCGGCAAGGATATCAGCGGCACCGGAATGGATACCAAGGTCGTGAACCGCGGTGTTCTGGGACAATACAATCCCTGGCCCGGGATTCCGCGAATTGAACGGATCTATCTGCGCGACCTTTCGTCCGCAACACATGGCAATGCGGTGGGGATAGGAATGGCGGACGCGATTCACGACCGGCTGCTCGCCAAAATCGATCTCGAGCCGACCTGGGTGAACGCCATAACTTCCGGTTCGCTGGCTGCCGTGCGGGCACCAATCCATTACGCGTCGGACGAGAAGTGCATCAGGATTTTGGCGCAGACCGTGGGCAAAGCGGATACCGGAAATGTCACGATCGCCTGGATCCGGAACTCCCTGGAACTGGGCCGGCTCGCCATGAGCGAGAATCTCCGCGCGCAGATTGAAGAGAATCCCGCGCTGGAAATCGAGGGTCCGGCGTTCGCGCTCGAGTTCGACAGCGAGGGCAACCTGGATCGCTTACCGTGGGGTGGCTAGCTGCCTGTCAGTCGACGCAGGCCAAAGGCCTACTCCGTATAGCGGCAAGCCGCAAGTGCAACCGAGTTGTACACGCGTCGCTTCGCGCCGCGAGCAGGCCAAAGGCCGCTCGGCTTTGGCCTTTTGTGGGGCGGACGCCCACGTCCGCAAGCGACCCCCTGGTCGCTTTTGTCGCGCTCGCGACAGGCTTTGGTGTGCGAAGCGGCCTGGTTTGAGGCCGTTTCTCTGGCTTCGCCTTTCACCCGACGATTCGAGACGAAGCCGGAGAAACGTGCTTTCCCCATTACACGTGACCGCGCTTCGCAAGAAGTGGAAATTCAAATATACAAACTCCAGCGGCTGCTCCGCAGCCCAAGGCCAAAGGCCTGGCCAAAGGCCTACTCCGCGATTCTTCGCGGGCCGCGAAGACTTTGACTGTTAGTAGTACAAGACTTGCAAAGAGTTGGTTCTTCGCAAGTGGAGTAGGCGTTTTCGCCTGCTCTCGCGCGCTGGAGACTAGTGGCCGCCGCTGTTCCCCGAGGTTCGCCGCGACCGCGATGGGTGGCTTCCTCGTCTTCAGCGATGAGCAGCGCGTTGCCGAGGTCGGCTTCGAGTTGCAGCGGAATCGCAAATCCGTTGTATGTCTTTGTTGGTATTCGATTGGTGGTTGGCACGATCACATTGATCGCTCCGTTCGGGAACACACGCAAGAGAATTCCGTTAGGTTTCGCGACAAATCTTCGATTCTCAAGCGTGGTGCGGCTGATGTCCGCGGGAGTTACCAGATGACAGGCCACGGCTCAAAATTCGCAACGAAGCAGGAAGAAGCGATGCGCGGTTGAACTACGTGCGAGGGCGGCGAATCGCTGGCTGGTCGCCGGATCGTCAAAAGTACTTCCAGTCGCGTGCGTCGACTGAGTGAGTTTCCGGGCGCACAGAGGATCGAGGCTTCTCTCGAGCCAATTGCTTACTGATCTGCCGAGCGACGTCAAGCTTACCTGCGCAAAGGCAAGTACCAATCGCGAATCCTTCTAATAAGTTCGTGTACCGTTCACGGCAGTCGCAATTTTGTAAACCGAAGTCCGTGCCGTTACATAAAGATTGCGGAACCCCGCGCCCCAGCAGCAATTGCTTGGGCTTTCCGGCAGAGGAATTGTCCCAACGTGATTCGAATGAGCATCAAAGACCCAGATGCCACCGCCGCCCGCGACCCAGAGATTTCCGTCTTCGTCTGTCTTGAGGCCGTCCGGTACGCCGGGGGAGGCGGTCATGTCAACGAACACCCGGCCGTTCCGGAGCGAACCGTCCGCGGCGATGTCGTAGACTCGCACATTGCGCTGCCCACTGTCCGCGAGGTAGAGTTTTTGCTGATTCGCCGATAGCGCAACACCGTTCGGTCGAGCGCAATCCCGCGATGCGATTCTGAGCTCTCCTTTGGACGTCAGTTGGTATAGCGCGGAAAAGTCCGTGTGCTCAGGATCGGCAACGGCATTCCGTTCGCGCAGGTCGCTGAAATAAATGCTGCCGTCGATGGCATAAACCAGGTCGTTCGGTATGTTGAGTTTCTTACCCTCGTAAGCATCCGCGAGGACCGTGATCGTGCCGTCCTTCTCGGTTCGCGTTACCCGGAGGCGTTGGCACACCAGTAGTCGACCCTGGTGGTCGAAAGTAAGTCCGGTAGCGGACGCACTCTCCACACGAAAAACCGTGAGCGACCCTCCTTCCCATTTCATGAGGCGCTTGCCCGGTATATCGCAGAAAAGCAGGTAGCCCCGCCTGCTGAAAACTGGTCCCTCAGTGAACTGCTCACCATGATTCACAAATGGAAAACCCACCCCAGTCACGATCTTTTCGATCTGAAGCTCGCGCCCGATCAGGTTACTTAAGCTCACGGCCATTTCGAGCCCCTCCCATGGGTCCTTTTGTGCAACGGCGCGGCGAAACGCTTACTGGAGGAGGCTCAGTTCACCGGAGACTCTTCCAAAACACATTTTGCATCAATTCCTAGATTTCCACCGGCGACCGTTCTGTCCAGTTATTTCGTGGACACTACACTGGCGATAGTCCTAGTACTCGAAGTACGACTCCGGCGCCGACTGACGAATCGTATTCCGTTGGGTACTATTTCCCGGGATCGCAACCCTCTACGCTCGGACTTAGCCACATTTGGAAAGGAGCGAATAGGTGTCAAAGCAGGCGAAAGCATACTGGCTCGTGGTCGTTCTCGCCGGCCTGTCTCTATCCGCCCTCGCGCTGAGCAAATGGCGGCCCACGGATCAGGAATTACCCAGGCTCGGACTGTACATGCTGGCTGCCGTGGCGACTTCCGGATTTAAGGTCCGGCTGCCGGGGATCTTCTCGACCCTGTCGATGAATTATGTCTTTGTCATTGCCGGCCTAAGCGACTTACACCTCGCCGGCGGGATCGTGATCAGCGTCGCCAGCGTTCTCGGACAGAGCTTTTATAAATTCAGAAACCGGCCGCATTTGTACCACTTGGTTTTCAACGTTTCCCAGATCTCGTTAGCCGTGTCCGCCGCCAGTCTCTGCATCGATCACCCGGCGCTCAAGTCGGTCGATCCGTACGGAATGTTTCCCATCGTCGGCGCTTCGCTCGCCTACTTCGTCGTCAACACCCTGGTGCTGTCCGGAATCATTGGTATCACGACCAACAAGCCGATCCTTGCAGTGTGGCGGGAATCGTTTCTGTGGACCTCTCCGCAATACCTGGTAGGAGGCATCATTGCACAATGCTTCCGCCTGCTGGTTGCGGGGATCGGAATCGGCGGCGCATTGATGACTCTTCCGGTGGTCTATCTGGTATACCGGTCCTACAATATCTATCTCACCCGGGTCGAGGAGCAGCAGAAACATATCGGCGATATGGCCAACCTGCACCTTCGCACCATTGAAGCGCTGGCTCTGGCGATCGACGCCAAGGACGATACTACGTCCGCCCATCTTCGCCGCGTGCAAGTTTACGCATCCGAGGTCGGCAGGGAACTGGGGCTGACGCCGCTGGAGATGCAGGCCATCGAAGCCGCGGCGCTGCTGCATGACATCGGCAAACTCGCGGTACCGGAGTACATCATCTCCAAGCCCGGCCGCCTGACTTCCGACGAGTTCGAGAAGATGAAGATTCACCCCATCGTCGGAGCCGAGATTCTGGAGCGCGTCAATTTTCCCTACCCCGTGGTTCCGATTGTTCGCGCGCATCACGAGAAATTCGATGGAACAGGCTATCCGGACGGCCTCAAGGGCGAAGAGATCCCCATTGGCGCGCGCATTCTGTCGGCCGTCGATTGCCTGGATGCACTGGCTTCCGACCGGCAGTATCGCAAAGCGTTGCCGCTCGAAGGGGCGCTGGCGATCGTCGCCGCGGAGTCGGGCACGAGCTACGATCCCAGGGTCGTCAAAGTTCTGCAGGCACGCTACCGTGAACTGGAACTGAAGGCGAAATCGGAAGCTATGGATTCCGCGAAAATCTCAGCCCACATCAAGGTCGAGCGCGGAGCCAGTCCGGCTACCGGCTTTGCGCCTGATCCGGTCAGCCTGCTTCCCGACCGTAACTTCCGCATGAGCATCTCGGATGCACGCCGCGAGTTTCAGATGCTGGTGGAAATCGCCAACGATCTGGGCAGCTCGCTGAGTCTGGATGAAACCCTGGCGCTGCTCGCAGTGCGCCTCGGGAAAGCCATGCCACACGACGCGGTGGTGATCTGGGTGCGCAATCAAAATGAACTGATTCCCCAGCACGTCAAGGGGGAAAGCTACCGGCTCTTCTCTTCGCTGCGCATCCCCCTGGGCCAAGGCCTCTCGGGCTGGGTTGCGGAGAATAACCAGCCTATTGTGAACGGCAATCCGGCAGTCGAGTCCGGCTACCTGAATGACGCGACCAAGGTGACACCGCTGCGATCGGCGATTGCCGTGCCGCTGGTTTGCCGCGAACAGGTGGTGGGCGTGCTGACGCTATATCAACTGCAGGCTGACGCGTTCACCCTGGACCATCGCAGAATCCTGCAGAATATCAGCGCCAAGGTCGGGGTCGTGATTGAGAACGCGCTGCGCTTCGAGCATGTCCAGGATGCCGCGCGCACGGACGAGTTGACCGGCCTGCTGAATTCGCGATCGCTATTCCAGTATCTGGCCGAGGAGGTGGTCGTGTGCGCGCAACGCAGGATCCCCATGGCAGTGATCGTGATGGACCTGGACGGGTTCAAGAAAGCGAACGATGAGCACGGACACCTGGCGGGAAATCGCGTGCTGCAAAGTGTCGCCGCGGGGCTGCGAAAGTCCTGCCGGTCCACGGACGTCGTCGCGCGGCTGGGAGGCGATGAGTTTGTATTGGTGTTATCAGACCCGGGCGACTGTCTACCGGCGTTGATGGAAAGAATTCACGAGGCCGGACAGCGCGCCGGCGCGGAGATTGGCTGCAAGATTTCCATTAGCGCGGGATGCGCACTGTATCCGGATGACGCTACCGATGCGGAAGGCGTACTCGAGAAGGCCGACGAACGCATGTACGAGGAAAAGCGCCTCAGGAAGGCGGCGCCGGTCATCGTGTTCTCGAAGGAGCGCACAAGAGACTCCGGAACCGCCATCCACGCGGTTGCGCAACAGGCGTAGGGGTTTGGGTCGAGATTGCTCCCTCTGAGGCGCAAGCATAAGTCGCAGCGATCAACACAGATCAATGGTTTTTCGGTGGAAATTGCCAGTGTAGTGTCCTCGAGATAAGCCGCCTCAAAGGCCGGCTGAAGCCAGGATTTGGCTGCCCCACTTCAAGCTAACTTTCGTGGATAGTAGTCTGCGCATCCAATGACACGCTTGTGGCGGCGAGTAGGCTACCTGGTACTGTACTGGAACCATCTTCAGCCGTTAGTCTCAGACTAGTGACGCGTGCGTCCCGTATGCTGGTCAACTGCCCGTACGACTGGCGCCCTGCCGCGGCTGAATTTCCATCCCCAATTCTTCGAGCACGCTTAAAACTGGTTTGTGGTCCTGGTACTCATGGGGCAGAAAACCAACGGCCTGCGGCGATGTGTCCTTTTGAGTACTGTGCCGGGATTTCCCGAGACTTTACTCTGAGGTTGTGAACGCCTTTCTAACTCGACGCTAACCGGGCCGGTCTGGCGGATCACTAACTCTCGCTTAGGCTAACCTAACTTATGAAAGCCCAACTCAAGTGCCTCTTTCTCGCTGCGGTTTGCTCAACGGTTCTCTGGGGAGGAACGGAAGCGTCGCGCCGCGAGCTCCGACCGGCTGCCGCGACGGCTGCTGATTCCCATGTTGAGAACGTCCTCTGTCACGATGGGACGCAGAGGCACATCGGTGGCACTATGGGTTCTGGTACGCCTAGGTCTTAATACAAAAGTGGTCTGCAGTGTCTCCCTTTGGGTACTTAGATTAAGACTCGCAAACCCGTAAGCTGAAGTGGTAGAAGCAAATCGGCGCTAACCCGCCGAAACGCTTGACGCTTCAATAGAATCTCCTCCCTTTAGTGCCTCCGGATATCCGGAGGCTTTTTTTTTGCTGCACCGATTCGCCTACAGAACGCCCTGCCGACCAACGATACCCTATTATGAGTGCCCGGCTTCTGGTCTCTTCTAAAATCCAACCCCAACTACCGCTACACCTGGATGGGCCAGGTCGTGAGCGAAGTCGGCGACCATTTCAACAGCATCGCCGTCCTCAGCCTCACCCTACACCTCACCGGCTCCGGTCTCGCGGTGGGCGGCGTCATGATCGCCCGCACCCTCCCCGCTATCCTTGCGGGACCCGTGGCCGGAGTCGCACTCGACCGCTTCGACCGCCGCAAAATCATGCTCGCCAGCGACATCATCCGCAGTGTCGTCGCCCTGGCCTTTATCCTGATTCTGCGCTTCGAACAACGGTGGCTCCTCTACTTTCTCAGTGGACTCCTGGTGTTCGCGTCCCCATTCTTCACCAGCGGACGCTCGGCGATTCTGCCACGCATCACCAGCACGGAAGAACTGCACACCGCCAACGCGCTCACCCAGACCACCGCCTGGTTGACGCTGTCCATCGGCACGCTGCTCGGCGGCGTGAGCACCATGAAGTTCGGGTACGAATGGGCCTTCGTTGCCAACGCTCTCTCGTTCGTCTTCAGCGCCTGGGCCATCTGGCATCTCCGCACGCCCGAGGGCCACTTCCGCCCGGAGCGAAAGATGGCCGCCCATCACAGCTTCGGCGAGTTCCGCAAAGACTTGAAAGAAACTTTCGCCTACATGCGCGCGACGCCCCTGATCTTCGCCATCGGCATGGCTTATGTCGGATGGGCCAGTGGCGGAGGCGCAGCCCAGATCCTCTTCACCCTCTTCGGCGAAATCGTCTTCCAGCGCGGATCAGCTGGGATCGGCATCATCTGGAGTTCGGCGGGCGTGGGCCTGGTCATCGGCGGCGTACTCGCGCATCGCATCGGCAAGCGCCTCTCGTTCGGCGGCTACAAGAACGCGATCAGCATCGGCTACTTCATCCACGGCCTCGCGTACATTTTCTACGCGCTGATGCCGACCATCTGGCTCTCCTCCCTGTGCATCGGGATCTCGCGCATCGCCATGGGTTCGAACAATGTCCTCAACCGGACCATGCTCCTCACCCACGTCCCCGACCGTCTGCGCGGCCGCATCTTTTCGACCACCGAGATGATGACCAACGCCATGATGATGGTGTCGATGGGAGCAGCCAGTATAGCCAGCGATCACCTGCCCATCCGCACGATCGGCGCCATCGCGGGGTGTTTCAGCGCGTCGACATCTATCTTCTGGCTGTGGGCCGACCTGGCGGGCAAGCTTCCGGAACCGCCGCGTGAACAAGAACCGGAGAAGGACGACTACGAGTCGGTTGTTACGCCCGGCTAACCAATATGCGCTGCCTCTATCTGCATGGCTTCGCGTCCGGACCGCAGTCCCGCAAAGCCCAATTCTTTCGCGAGAAACTCGCGTCAGCCGGCGTTGCCTTGGAGATCCCTGCTCTCGACCAGGGCGACTTCGAGCACCTCACCATCACCCGTCAACTCGACTTCATCACTCGCATGCTGAACGGACAGCCTGCCATTCTGATGGGCTCCAGCATGGGCGGATATCTCGCGGCTCTCTACGCGTCGCGACACCCCGAGATCGATCGCATGGTTCTGCTGGCTCCGGCTTTCGGATTCGGCGACCGCTGGGCCGAGGCCTTCGGCGCGGAGAAGGTCGCGGCCTGGCGCGAACTTGGGTCCGCCGAGGTCTACCACTACGCGACGCGCGACATGCGCCGTCTGTGCATCGATCTGCTCAACGACTCTGCCGGACATCCCGCGTATCCACCGTGCCCGCAGCCTACGCTCATCTTTCACGGCATAGAGGACAACGTCGTCCCGATTGCGGCAGCCGTGCGCTGGGCTGCCGAAAACACGCACACGCGGCTCGTCCCCCTGAACTCCGGCCACGATTTATTGGA
The DNA here is from genome assembly GCA_963747535.1 of Terriglobia bacterium. Taxonomy (GTDB): domain Bacteria; phylum Acidobacteriota; class Terriglobia; order Bryobacterales; family Bryobacteraceae; genus CAVVFX01. The sequence goes on along the minus strand of CAVVFX010000011.1, from coordinate 450,767 downwards.
CGTCCTCGACGCAATCTGGGAGGAATCCGCGTCTTTTCTTGTGGAGTAGACGTTGTCGATGCTTTTTTTGCGAACCCGTCCACCGTCAACTGTTACTTTGTAAGGGTGAAGTTCCACTTGTCTGTGCTGCTGCTCGCCGTTCCTACATTTGCGCAACAGGTGAGCGTCATGACCGATTACGACGCGGCCCAACTCTTTAACACGGTCGCCGACCAAACCCAGAAACTTGCGCCGATGATCGAACAAATCAACACGCCCGACTGGGTCGCCAAGGGCGCGGCGCCGACCTACAATCAACTGCGCGACAGCGCGCTCGCTCAGAATAAAGCCATCGTGCAGGCCATGCACGAGCTCGTCCAGCATCCCTCGAAACTTTCCGATTGCCTGTCGGCGTTGTTCCGCATCCAATCAATGGAGATGGAACTTATCTCCCTCGACCCTGGCCTGCGCAAGTATCAGAATCCCGCGCTCGCCGACCTGATCAGCAGCCTGCTCGCGGAAGGTAACCGTAATCGGGACCGTTTCCGCGAATACGTGGTCGATCTGGCCAGCCACAAAGAACAGCAGTTCGATGTAGCCGATAAGGAAGCCCAACGCTGCCGGGAGTCTATTATGAAAGGAAGACGTAATTAACCATGGCGTTTAACTGCAGTATCTGCGCCGAAGAATCCACTCGCATCTGCGCCACTTGTACGAAAGACACCTGTGCCAATCATCTGTGCGAGCGTTGCGGCAGTTGCAGCGATTGCTGTAACTGCGAAGTCAAATTGGAAGAGCGCCCGACGGTGCAGGAAGCCGGCTACTCGCGGCACGCGTACGTCACGCATCCGAATGACGAACCGCACCCGGGTCCCGACCCACTGCAACATCCTGAAGAAATTTGAGCGTTTAGTGGAAAGCGGGCTGCTGCGCAGCCGGACAGGCCACATAAGACGATGGCCTGTCCTACGGAGCGCTGTCCGGCGGCGTGGTGAGCGAAAAAAGGTTACTTGGCGGGAGTCGTGGCAGGGGTCTTCTTCTTGCCGGCGGCGCCTTCCTTGGCCAAATGATAGCCGGCCTTCTGGGCATCCGCTTCGGTCATGAACTTACCCTTCTTGGTATTGCCGTAGTACTTGTCATCGCTCTTGTGATAGGCCTTCGTGTCCGATCCGGTGTTAACCCAGACCAAGCCTTTGGACTTCGCGTCGGCGATGTCGGCGGCGCTGGGAGCGGTTGTCTTGGTCGCGGTTGTCTTAGGAGTCGCGGCTGGTGTTTGTGCGAGTGCCGCGAACGGCACTGCGAGAGCCGCGACGAATGCCGCGGAACCAAGTAAGTGTCTGAATAGTTTCATGGACTAACATTGTAGCTTGGACAGCCTCACAAATGTATTAACAAAAGTCAATATAAACCGGGGCGTCCGACTAACCGGGCCGCGGCCAGAGCCATCACTTTACACGACTGAATCATGGCTTCGATGGAACACCACTCGTCGGGCTGGTGCGCCTGTTCAAGCTCTCCCGGGCCATAGGCGACGCACTGGATGATGTCACCGATATGCCGGAAGTGTTTGTGATCATAGGTTCCAGGACTGGCCACCAGTTCAGCCTCGCAGTGCAGCACGTCCCGCACACTCGCCGTCAGCGTCCTGACTAACTCCGCGTGACGTGGCGTCGAAGTTGGATGCACGGTATTGCCGTAGTCCTCGAGTTCGAAACGACTTCCCGGCTCACTTCGCGACACCCGCTCTATGGCGGACAGTATCTGAGACTTTACCAGGTCCAGGCTCTCTTCGGGCACCCAGCGCCGCTCGCAGACGGCCTCACAGTAATCCGCCACGCACGGCGATTGCTGCCCATCGTCTGCCTGACCACCTTTTATGGAATTAATGTTCAGGGTTCCACAGCGGGATTCCAGTGGAACGACCGGCATTTGAGTCAGGTGCGAGGCGATCTCCGGAGCGACCGTCCGGCGAATCTCTGCGAGAAGGAGGGCCATATTCCCGATCGCATTCACGCCCAAATGCGGCATCGAGCCATGCGCCGCCCTGCCGCGTGAAACGATACGGAACCAATACACTCCCCGGTGGCCGATGCAGATGCGCGAGGGGCCGAAGGGTTCGGGAATGACCACGTAGTCGATGGTCCGGGAAGTCAGCAACCCGGCGTGAGCGAGGTAGGCCACGCCCGCAAAACCACCGCTCTCCTCATCCACGGTCGCGCTGATCTGCAGGCTGCCGTGCAGCGAAATGTTCGCACGGCGCAGCGCCTCGGCGGCATAGATGGCAGTTGCCAGGCCGCACTTCATATCGGAGCTGCCCCTTCCGTACAGCCTTCCGTTTTCGGTCGCCGCGAGGAAAGGCTCGCGCGTCCAACCGGCGCCGGCGGGCACGACGTCGATATGTCCGTTGAAGTGCAGCAGCGGGCTCGACGCACGCCCGGTCCGCGTCCCGATTACGTTGGGCCGCGGACCCTGCGGCGGGACCATCACCACGTCGAATTCGAAGTCGCGCAGCCGCGCACCGATGATCTCCGTACATGCCTGATAGTTTTCGCCCGGGGGATTGACGGTCGGGATGCCGATCAGGTCCGCGGCGAATTCCAGCAATTCCGGAGCGAGGTCGTCCACCACACGAGTCAGGCAGTCATCGAGCGCGGAAGGCATCAGGTTCAGCTTAGTACACCGCCGGCTAACAAAAAGTGCGCCGGCAAACCATGCGCCGGAAAAGCGCTGAGGGACTGAAAGCGACAGCAGTCATCGCAAGAATGGCGGCAGGACAGGGGCTTGTCGTAGTCGAGCCATTCGTCTGGTTCCGCGACGTGCCGGATTGCCGAACACCGCGTCAATAAACTCGACGAGCTTTCGCCCCATAAATGGCACCTCCAGAAAAGCGCTGACCGGTGTTCACCGGATGTTTACACCGGCCAGCAATGAACCGAATAACCAACGCTTCTTCTATTGTATTTGGATGGTCGCGCCAGACTGGCTCGGGTTTCCACCTGCCAGCAGCACAAGGGTCGCCGCGCCGCTGGGAGTATTGGCCGGTATGACCACACTCACCTGGAATATGCCGATTTGTCCAGGCGCCAGCACGGCGGAAGTCACCGTCGCTGGCATACCCGCCACGACCGCCGTAATTGGCAGAGTGGTCTTTGAAGCCGGGCTTGACGGCGCCGGAGTTCCGTCAGCCACTGCCGGAGCCACCGTTCCGAGACCGGACGCCAGCACTTGAATCGTCGTTCCGGCGGCGGCCGGCACATCGCTTCCCGTGACCGTTCCGTCACCATTCAAAGATCCATCCTGGTTGATTGCATCGATTTGACCAGTTGGGCCGGCTTGATATGTGAACACTCCGGGCACCGCGGGAACCACCGGCAGCGAGATGGTGACACTCGACCCTGAGTACGACTGCACTTGGATTTTCGTCGTGTTGCCCGGCGTCAGACTCGATGGCGCTTGAACGATTACCGCTTCATCCGACACGTAGCCGACCGGGGCGGCCACGCCGTCGAACGTTACAGATGTTTGAGCGAGGCTGGTAGGGTAGTTTGGGGTAGTTGGCACGGCCGGCGTAGTGGGTCCCAGATTCGCACCGACGATCATGATGAGTTCGCCCGGAGCCACCGCGCCGCTCTGGAAACCGCTCTGGCTCACGATACTCTGTGAGACCATCGTCGGCGGGCCAAATGCGTTACCCGTGACTGTAATCGTGAAGCCCGTAAAGAAGCCGGTGTTCTGGCTTCCGTTGTTCTCGACTCCCAGGCGCCAGTACCCCAATGCGTTTTGGCCTCTGGAATTGGCCAGTGGCTCATTCCCGCGGAATGGTCCACGGCCGGCTTCCTGGGGACAATAACTGGCGTAGCGAGTGCCCGCGTCATCGGAAAACGTGGTATCGATATTTTGAAGACTCCCACAGTTCCTTTGAAGCAGCCTGGTCCTTGTCCCTTGGGGCGAATACAGGTACACATTAAGGTCGCCCACGCCGTTGTACTGGACTTGGACTCCCACTGTTACGTTGCTGATTACCATGCTTCTCGGAAAGTACACATTGGCATATGACCATGTGTTGTAGATGCTGGGAAGGATTCGAATCGGCAAGCCGCTATAGCTATAGCTGTACGTGGCGCTGACCGGTTGACCTGGCAGAATCGCCGGTAGCGCCGCCAAACACAAAAGTAGTTTTCGCATACACTAAACTTCTCCTCTCTCATGGAAAGCGATCATGAATTTACCTGGGGTCACTGGATGCTGGAGCAGGTCGTAAGTCACATTTTTTTGTTGTCAAATTGATACTTCAAAGGCGGATAGCGCAAAGCGCGGCACTGCTGAATCCACGGTACGGAAGGTCGCATTTGGTCGTATTCAGGGGAGCGGGGTCATCCAGTTGTGGTCTATGACTGTACGGCGACGAGAGAACGTCTCGGAGCAGAGAAGTTGGGAGAAAAATATCAGGGGGTTGCAGGCCGGTGCTTATGTGGCATACTCAGTTCCTTCACTGGTCGCATCGCAGACGCCACTTCCGGGATGCACTGGAACGTGACCGTATATACATGAGCGCAGTGCCGGCCAAGGTCGCGCAGCTCTATAAGGCTCTATAAGGCGAAGAAGACTGCGCGGCATGCTGGTCTGCATCAACATTTAATCATGAGTCGGGATGAGATTCTACCCAAGACTGGTGCCGGTGACACGAGGCGATATACCGATATCGCAGCATATGCAGAATGCCTACGGATACGAAACAGCATGAAAATCGGCGAGCTCGTGCAAAGACTCAAAAAATGCCAGTTGGTGCGTCGTCAAGTTCGAGAAAGGGCTGCAACTCCGCGGACCGTGGCTACATCTAGTGAGATGCCATGACACCTAAAATCGACGACCACGCGAAGGCCCTCAGCCAGGATCTCCTACAGGCGTTGGACGATCTGAACGGAGTTCATCCCGGCTACCGGCCAGCACACGCCAAAGGGATCATGCTCCGCGGCGAATTTACGCCGACTCCTAAAGCAGGCTCACTGACGCGCGCCCCGCACGCGGAGAGAAAAGTTACGCCGGTGACCGTTCGCTTCTCGGATTCGGGGGCAATTCCGACCGTGCCGGATAACGATCCGGCCGTCGCCAGTCCGCGGGGGATGGCCATCCGCTTTCACCTCGCGGAACACGTTCACACCGATATCATTGCGCATTCGCACGACGGATTCCCGATGCGGACACCGGAGCAATTCCTCGAATTTCTGCGCGCGGCTCATGCCAGCGGACCGGATGCCGCCAAACCGACGCCAATAGAAGTTTTTCTGGGGGCTAATCCGACGGCCCTGGAGTTCGTGATGGCGCCCAAGCCGGTCCCCACCAGCTTCGCGCGGGAGGCCTTCTTCGGAGTGAATGCTTTCAAATTTATTAATAAAGAGGGCCGCGAGCGATACGGCCGGTACCGCATTCATCCGGATGCGGGGACTGAACATCTGGACGCTGGTGCGGCCGCGGCGAAGGGCCCCAATTTTCTGTTCGACGAGATCAAAGAGAGAATCGCCAAGGGTCCGGTAAGTTTCAATGTGGGAGTTCAACTGGCCGCGAGTGGAGATACGGTCGACGACGCGACTGTGCATTGGCCCGCTGACCGTCCGGAGTTCAACTTCGGCTCGATTTCGATACTCAAGGAGATCCCGGAGGACGACCAGGAGGCACGCCGCGTGATCTTCGACCCGCTCCCGCGCGTAGAGGGAATCGAGCCATCGGGAGATCCGCTGCTCAATACTCGCGCCGATGTCTACTTGTTGAGCGGAAGGCGCCGGCGCGCGGCTTCTAAATAGCAACGGCCCAGCCTTTCGGCTGGGCCGTTGAGAGCGCAGGCCAAAGGCCTACTCCACGCTAGGGTTTAGTGGTCCATCCCGCCGCCGGGACCTGCCGGCTCGGGCTTTTCTTCAGGAATATCGCACACCATCGCTTCGGTGGTGAGCATGAGCGACGCGATCGACGCGGCGTTTTGTAAGGCCGTACGCGTGACCTTGGTCGGATCGATAACGCCGGCCACAATCAGGTCTTCGTACTCGCTGGTGGACGCGTTGTACCCGTAGTTCGGGTTCGAACTCTCCTTGACCTTCTCCACGATGATGGCGCCTTCGACACCGGAGTTCAGCACGATCTGGCGCAGCGGTTCCTCACAAGCCCGGCGAACGATGTTCAGACCGAACTGCTCGTCACCTTCGAACTTGTGCGATGACAGATCCTGCGCGGCGCGCAGCAGTGCCACTCCGCCGCCCGGAACGATGCCTTCTTCCACGGCCGCACGAGTCGCGTGCAGCGCGTCTTCGACACGCGCCTTCTTTTCCTTCATTTCGGTTTCGGTAGCTGCACCGACCCGGATGATGGCTACGCCGCCGGCCAATTTCGCCAGCCGTTCCTGCAGCTTTTCGCGGTCGTAGTCGGAGGTGGTCTCCTCGATCTGCGCGCGAAGCTGCTTGATGCGTCCCGAGATTGCCTTGGCATCCCCAGCGCCGTCTACGATCGTCGTGTTGTCTTTGTCGATGGTGACACGCTTGGCTTTGCCGAGTTCTTCCAGTTTCACGTTTTCCAGCTTGAGGCCGGTCTCTTCCATGAACACCTGGCCGCCGGTCAGGATGCCGATATCTTCCAGCATCGCTTTACGGCGATCGCCAAAGCCGGGCGCCTTCACCGCGCAGGCATTGAGCGTGCCGCGCAGTTTGTTGACGACCAGCGCCGCGAGAGCCTCACCTTCAACGTCTTCCGCGATGATGAGGATGGGACGGCCGGAACGTGCGACCTGCTCGAGAAGCGGCAGCAGGTCCTTCATGTTGCTGATCTTCTTTTCGTGAATCAGGATGTAGGGATCTTCGAGCACCACTTCCATGCGCTCAGCGTCGGTGACGAAGTAAGGCGAGAGGTAGCCGCGATCGAACTGCATCCCTTCCACGGTCGCCAGTTCGGTCGACATGGTTTTGGATTCTTCCACCGTGATGACGCCGTCTTTGCCGACCTTCTTCATGGCTTCCGCAATGATGTTGCCGATGGTGTGATCGGTATTGGCGGAAATCGTGCCGACCTGCGCGATCATGTCGCCGGAAACCGGTTTGGAAAGCTTGTGGACGGACTCCACGGCAAGTTCCACGGCCTTGTCGATACCGCGCTTCAGCGCCATCGGGTTCGCGCCCGACGTCACAGCCTTCACGCCCTCGCGGAAGATGGCCTGCGCCAGTATGGTTGCGGTAGTGGTGCCGTCGCCGGCCACGTCGGAGGTCTTCGATGCCACCTCGCGGACCATCTGCGCGCCCATATTTTCGAGCCCGTTTTTCAACTCGATCTCTTTGGCGACCGTCACGCCATCTTTGGTGATGGTCGGACCGCCGAATTTCTTCTCGATAACGACGTTGCGTCCCTTGGGTCCGAGCGTCACCTTTACGGCATTCGCCATCTGGTTCACGCCGCGCAGGATGGCCTGTCGCGCTTCATCAGCGTAGATAATCTGTTTTGCCATTTTTTCGACTCTTTTCCTTACTTAACTGGCCTTTTGGGCGGCTACGGGTTGACTTTCGAGAATGCCGAGGATCTCGTCCTCGCGCATAATCATGATTTCTTCACCATCCAGCTTGATCTCGCTGCCGGAGTATTTGCCGAACAGGATCCGATCGCCGGCCTGCACATCGAGCGGAACGAGTTCTCCATTTTCGAGACGCTTGCCCCGGCCGACGGCCACCACTTCGCCCTCCTGGGGCTTTTCCTTGGCGGAATCGGGAATGTAGAGGCCGCCTTGCATGGCCTCCTGCTTTTCAACGCGCTTGACCACCACGCGGTCGTACAAAGGACGTATTTTCATTTTGGATTCTTTGAGCTGTGAGAGCTTCTCTATTGTTAGCACACTCGGGGGTAGAGTGCTAGCGCCCGGGTGTGAAACACGATGGAAAAGCGGCACGTTGGCGGCTGTCGCTGGTCGATTTTCAGCCAAACCGTGGCGCAGACCATCGTTTTTTGTGGTCTGCGGGCTGCGCAGCGGCCTTAGCCCGGCTAAAGTCTGTCACACAAACAAAGGTTACGGCAACTTTGTGGCCTGGCGCGAGACCATTTGCCAGCCGCCATTCTGCTCGGCCCAGACTTCGCCGATGTACAAATGCGAGTCAGCTTTCTGTGCGGATTTGAACACGGCTTTGTGGGTAATGATCACGGTCTTCCCATACTGCCTTACAACCACATCCGAGAAGTCGATCGCCGTGTATTTGGTCGCGCCCGACGTGGCCGCTTTGATAAACTCGGCGCGCGTCTGGATCGTGGCGCTGGAATGCGTATAGAGAATGTCGCTCGCCATGAGTTTTTCGAGCGTCGCGACATCTCCATGGATGAATGCGTCGACCCACTTCTGCTCGGCCGCGAGAACGGCAGCCTTCACTTCAGGCTTGGGCTCAGCCGCGAAGACCATAGAAGCCAACAACAAAGTACCGGCGATTAGTTGTTTCATCACACCAGATATGTTGTCACAATCGAAGAACGAATGTTTTGCTGCTAAACTGACAGCACCCTGGATTCTTGGGCTCAATTCGTGTTCATTCGTGTTCGTTCGTGGCTACTTGTATTGATTCTCCTGCCGGCAGCCGGTGGGGCGTCCGGTGCGCAACCTCCCGTCATTCTGATATCCATCGACACCTTGCGCGCCGATCATCTGAGTGTCTACGGCTACCGGAATATCCAGACTCCTAATATCGACTCCTTTGCGCAGCGCGGAACGCTGTTCAGCAATATCGACGCGCAGGTCCCGCTGACCCTGCCGTCGCACACCTCGCTATTCACTTCCTCGTATCCGTTCGAGAACCAGATTGAAGAGAATGCCGAGCGCGTGCCCGCCGGTGTGGTAACTCTCGCGTCGCTGTTGAAGTCGCAGGGCTACCAGACCGCGGCATTCATCGGCAGCGTCTTTCTCGAGCGCCAGATGGGGCTCGATCAGGGTTTCGATTTCTACGACAGTCCTTTTCAGTTCGAAGCGTTTTCACCGATGTCTGGATCGATGTTCTTCGGCGGCGCGGGACAGAACCCGTACGGGGTGCGCGACCGGCGCGATGGCGCGCTGGTGATTGGAGCGGCAAACCGCTGGCTGAACGCGCACCCGGATCAGCCGGACTTCGTATTTATCCACCTGTTCGACTTGCACAAGCCCTATCACCTCGCCGATTACGATGCGGAGATCCTGTACGTCGATCATCTTTTGGGCGTTCTCAAACAATCGCTGGTAAATCGTGGATGGTGGGACAAGTCGCTGGTAGCGGTGTTCTCCGATCACGGCGAAGGACTGGGCGAACACGGCGAGGCGAGCCACGGCTATTTCATCTACGAGAGCACGATTCATGTTCCGCTGCTGGTGCACTGGCCGTCCGGATCGGCGAAGTTTCCCGCGCGTATCGAGCAGCCTGCGGGGTTGATCGATGTGGCGCCGACTCTGCTCGATTTTCTGCACACCCCAACGCCGCCGTCGTTCGAGGGTAAAAGCATGCTGCCCGGCGGGGAGGGTCCGCGCTTTGTGTATTGCGAGAGCGTCCACGCACACGATGCCTTCGGGTGGGCGCCGCTGCGCAGTTTGCGGGTGGGGCCGATGAAGTATATCGACGCGCCGAAACCGGAGCTCTACAATCTGGCGGACGATCCGCAGGAGAAGATCAATCTGGTGCGCCGCGATCCGGCTAAGGTGGCGGAGTTGCAAGCCACACTGAAGAAGTTGCTCATTCGATATGCGCCCAAGCATCCGTCGGCCCCCGGCGAAATCAGCCCTTCGACGCGCGCACTCCTGGGTTCGTTAGGGTACCTGGCCGCGGGACCGCGCACCGGAGTGCAGAGTTCCGGCGCCGATCCGAAGGACAAACTGCCCGAATTCCAACTGTACGAGCGCGCCCAACTGTCGCTGTACTACCGGCGTCTGGACGAGGCGATTGCGTTGCTCTCCCGATTGCTGGCCAGTGACCCGAAGAATCTCCTCGCCCGTCGCGACCTGGGGTCAGCGTACCTGGATCAGAAGATGTACCGGAAGGCGCAGGAATGTTTCACAGAGGTTCTGGCTGCTTCGCCGCATGATTACGTGGCCCATTTCGAGTTGGGGATCGCCGACAAGAAGCTGGGGTTGCTGAATGAGGCGCTGAGTCACCTGGAAGCGGCATGTAAGATCGCTCCCGGCGCGGCGCAATGCCAGGTCGAACTGGACAGGTTGCGCGGTGGGATGAAGTAGGAGTGTGGCGGAGCCGTTCGAGTTGCCTTACCCACCTGAAGGCGCTCACGCCACCCTCGGGAGGTTGTCGATCCGTTGCACGAGGCCCCCTTGCGGTCCGCAGTTTCATTACGCAGAATAGTCCTGGGTAGTGCTTACTGTTCTTTTCGTCTGTATGGTTTTTCGATTACTTGAGGCTCGGCCAACCTGGCCCCGGGCGTCGAAGCCAAACGTGATTCGCTTGGGTTGCACCACAATATCTCCAGGCCCGACCATCAGTTGGAGACATCCCTATCCGAATTCGCCTGACCTCATGATAGAAGTGGAACTAGGTATTGGACGTGTGCGCCGTCGACGGAATGAGCCCGCGGGATCGCGATCGTCGTCGTGGTGGCAAAAGTTCTTTGCCTCGAAAATACCGTAGGGTAGACCATCGTCGTTTGTGGTCTGCCCGGCTGCGAAGCAGCCTGCGTATTTTCGAGCCTCGTGGGTGAAGGCTCGCCTTCTGAGGGTTTGAAAATTGAAATTTTTGGAACGGGGAATCAGGCAAATCCAAATTGGCTTCGTTTCGCAAAAATGTAGCGAGCCAGTCGAGGTCTCCTCGATTGGGTTCGTTTCGCCATCCGGCGCCTGACCGGCACTCAGTCAATTTGGGTTCGTTCGCAAGAGTGCATGGAGCCAGTCCGGGCTCTTCCCGGATTGGGTTCGCCTTGCCACCCGGTACCCACCCCTCACTCAGCCAGATTGGCTTCGTTTCGCAAAAAACGACTGCCCAGCCACCGATGATGGCTGACAGCAAGCCCCACCCGCATGGTCCCTCGAGGCAGAAGTGAGACCGGCCGATTTTTCCTCTTGACAAGTGTTTGGGGTAATGTTAATTTTTACGCAGGTAGCGAATTTATTAGCATGTCTCGAAGATCCGCCAGCCCCGAACCCGCAATGAGCCGCCGCGAGCGCCAGATCATGGATATCCTCTACACCCGCGGACGCTCGAGCGCCACCGAAATCCTCGAGTCGCTTCCCGATAATCCCAGCAACTCCACGGTGCGAACCATCCTGCGCGTGCTCGAACGCAAGGGGCTGGTCCGGCACATCGAGGAAGGTCTCCGCTATGTGTTCCTGCCGACCGTGCCGCGCTCCGCGGCTCGCAAGTCGGCACTGCAGCGCGTGATGCGCACATTTTTCGACGGGTCCGCGAAGGAGGCTGTAGCCGCCTTTCTCGATCCCGGCGCGTTTTCACTCTCCAACGAAGATCTGGACGACTTGTCCCGGATGCTCGAAAAGGCGCGGCTCGACCAAGCGCGAAAAGAGGCTAAATGACTCCCCTCGTTCTTCATCTCATTTCACTTTCCGCGAAGATCGCCCTACTGGGAGGTCTTGCGTGGCTACAACTGTATCTTCTCCGCCGCGCGCCTGCCGCTTCCCGAAGCCGGCTATGCTCGCTGGCGCTGATCGGGATGGTGCTGTTCGCGGCCGGCGAGATGGCGCCGGCTTCCGGTTGGCTGTTAAAGGCTCCGATGTTTCACCTGACGGCTAACGCGTCGCCTCACGCTTCGCCTGCCGCGTCACGGGCGAACGCCGGGACGTGGATCGCACTCTTATGGATGGCAGGTGTCGCTTTGATGCTGGCACGGGCGTTGGCTGGGCGAGTCGCGCTCGCCCAGCGGTGCCGCCGGTCGACCTGGTTGGAACAGTTCTCCGGCCTCGATGTCCGCCAGGGAGAAGTCGAGACCCCTATGCTGACGGGCCTGCTGCGCCCGGCAATTCTGCTTCCGGCATCGGCGCACGAATGGACCGATGAGCAGCGCCGCATGGTCCTGACCCACGAACTCACTCATTTCCGTCAGGGCGACGGCTGGAGCAACCTGTTGGCGCAAGGCGTCCGCGCGGCATTCTGGTTTCATCCCGTGGTGTGGCTGCTGGTGTCGCGGATGTCGCGCGAACAGGAGTTGACTTGCGACGAGGCAGTGGTGGCTTCCGGATACTCGCCGCACGACTACGCGGCATTTCTGCTCGACGCAGTTCGCAATCTGCGCTCGCGCGAGATGTTCGTCTGCGCCATGGCCGGCTCGGGAGCGCATTCGCTGAAACAGCGTTTCGCCAACCTCCTCGACACCAAGCCTCGTCGTGCGCTGACTCGACGGCTGGTGGCGTCGATGGCACTGTTCGCTGCCATGGCAAGCATGCTCGCCGTGGTCCGTCCCGTGTGGTCGCAGGACGAGAAGACGGGGGGAGCGTACAAGGTCGGCAATGGGGTTTTGCCGCCGAAGGTGCTCTATAAAGTTGACCCCGATTACACCCAGGAAGACAAGGATGCCAAGGTCGAAGGCCCCGTAGTCCTCCAGATGGTAGTCACCGCGGAAGGGACCGCTGACCAGATTAAGGTCATCAAGAGTCTCAGTCCCGGTCTCGACCAGAAAGCGATTGAAGCTCTCGAGAAGTGGACGTTCCAGCCGGGTACGAAGGATGGGAAAGCGGTCCCGGTCTATGCCACGGTTGAAATCAACTTCCGGTTGAAGTAGTTGCCTGTGCGCGGGGGGCATCAAGAGGACCCTCGCGCACACTTCTCCCGCGGGCGAAAATGGAGGGGCCATGAAAACCCTGAGGCTCCTCCGCCTTTCAACGCAGGAGTGAAGATTGGAGACAGGGGCGCCACCGTCGATGGCATGTACCTCCGGATCATCATTCACGATAACGAGCACGTGGAGCAGTTGGTAGCCTATGCGCGCATGAACGGCATTGTGCCGCCCTGGTCAGATAGCCCGAGATAACGCTCTAAATCATACAGGCTCGTGCAGAGCAGTGCAGGTTTGCGTACCTTCGTGAATCCTTAATTCGTCTAAAGCTCCGGAGAGAAGAAATATGAGACTCTCGATCAAAGCATTTACTCTAAGTTCAGCGATCTTATGGGGCCTGGCGATGTTAGTCGTCGGACTCATTCACATAGCAGACCCTACCTACGGGTCGGAGTTCCTGCGGGTGATGAGTTCGGTCTATCCAGGGGCCGATACGGCCCCTACCATCGCTCGCGTTCTGGTCGGCACGGTTTATGGGTTCGTGGATGGGGCCGTAGCCGGGTTACTCTTCGGTCTGTTTTACGCCGCATTCTCCCATCAGTTGCACATGCCGTCTAAGTAAGTGAACGCTCGGCTTTGACAATAAACCTCCGGGGTGCGGACCCGATGTAATCGAACGGGAAGCAGGTAACCAAAGTCAGGGTATCCTTCCCGTTCGGATATAACACTTGCACGTCACCGGGATTAACAACCTTGGTGGAGACGACTCTATACTTCCACGTTCCTCCCAAGGAACTCAGGGTGATGTCGTCGTTCGGTTGAATTGAGCGCAGCGGACGGAAGAAGGTATCGCGATGGCCGGCGATTCCTACGTTGCCGTGCCGGCCCGGGAGCGCTGTCCCAGGTATGTGGCCCACGGCTCTTCTCAGGTCTCCATCGCCATCCCCTTGTATCACCATAACCGAAAGGCCGACGCGCGGAATCTCGAGCCTGCCGAGAAGCTCTCCATCTTGTGGGATCGCGGGTTGGAGTGAAATGCGAGGTGTCGTTGCACGCACGTCTCTGAGAAGAAGCTCACGGTCAAACTGACGCGATGCCTGCGACTGATAGTACGTCGTCTCGACCCGGACGGCAGCGCAATACCCTAAAGCCAGTAGTCCCAGACCCAGGGAACCATACTGTGCCAAGCGCAGCCACGTTGCGATTTTCATTGCCCCTTCCTTGGAGAACCAGGAGCAATGTACCCGGCCCTGGTCCGCACGAATGCTCCTCCGGTGTGGGGTCCGGACACAGTTACCTTGATGGTCCTGTAGGATCCGTCTTGCTTCTGGTTGGACGAGATATAGCCGATGGTGTACTGATGACGAATATCCGACGCAATCTGCTGACAGACCTGCCCAACCTTGATGGTTTCGTCGGGGAGGAAGACCTCGCCTCCTGTCTCGTGCGCGATTTTCCTCAGAACCCCGGGGTTGCGGTCCTCGTCGTCTTCGTCGAACAAGCCGATCGTATAAATGATCACGTTGGACTTTTCGGCATCCTGGAGCACCTGCGAGAGTTGATGGTGGCTGGCATTGTCGCCCCCATCGCTCACAACAATTAAAACCTTCTTCTCGCGGGTGGCCTTTTGCAGGTGCCGGAGACCGTCGTCGATCGCATCGTACAAGGCTGTCATACCACGGGCGGGCACGCCATTGAGAGCCGGCACGAGTTCGGAGTAGTCGGTCGAAAAAAGTTGCCCCGGCGGCAATCCGAAAGAAGGCCGCTCGTTGAAGTTGACGACGAACACCTCGTCCTGCGGGTTGCTGGAGCGCACGAATTTGAGCGCGGCCAAGATCACGTCGTTGCGTTTTCGAGCCATGCTGCTGCTGTTATCAATGATCAATCCGACGCTTACCGGAGTGTCCTCGTATTTGAAGAGACGTATGGTTTGAGGACGACCGTCTTCGTAGACATGAAAAGCGCCCTGCGGCAGATCCTGCAGGAACCCCGACTTCCGGTCGCGTACCGTGGCATGCAGAACCACCAGGTCCACGTTGACTGAGATGGGAGGCGCGTCCTGGCCCGGCAGACTCGTCGGCTTCGCTACGAGAAAAAGTTGGAGGGCAAGTGGTAGCGCCCAACTCGCCCTCCGGATGGAAGGGATATTTTTACCGGATTTTCGCGGCGGCATACCGAAAAAGTCCAGCAACCGCCAGCGACAACATGCCTATCAAGCCGAAAAGCGGTAAATTACTTCCGGTCTTCGGCAGAGTCGCAGGCATGGATGCGCCTTGATTGTTGTTATAGGCCTGCTCGTTGGACGGCGCTGCAGCCGTTTGATTCCCGGCCGGTGGAGCCGGAGGGAAGACTTCAACAATCTCGGCTTCCCCCTGGTTTGGCTTTTGAGCTTTCAGGGGAGCCTGCTTCAGGGCCGTCACGTTAGCAGTATTATTGTTCTGAGTTGTTTTCGATGCCGTTTCGTTCGGCATAGACGGGACAGGTTGCTGGTTTGCTTGCGCCAATTGCGACGCCCTAACCTTAGGATATACAAACTCGTGCCCGTAATTTTCGCCAGGATAGAACCAGGCTTTCACGGCTTCCGGCGCACCCGCGGCGCGCTCTTCAAAGCTTATGATGGTCTTGCCTCTCGGCCTTAAGCGGTAGTCGGGGATCGCCAGGAATGTGCCATACAAATGATTCTCGTCTTTGTTGAAGACTTCAACGATATCGCGGTCAGACTGCGAGTCCTCAAGCTTAAAGACATATGTCCCAGCCGGCAGAACCCTTCCCGGGACCTCGACAGGCCCGCTGAATGTAACAATGGTTTTTTGATTCCACTCATCCGCCCTGGCTTTGGGCAGGGCAAGCATAACCAGCCCGATAAGTCCGATTGACCCGTATCTCACGATACTTTCAAGTTTCATATTCAATACTCCTTTTCGAGGGTCATCGGGGTGGGTGCCTCGCGACTCTCAATCGTAATGACGGGCACGTTCTATTCCGTTTCGGCCGGTATTTTATGGCTGTAGTGTGCGTCATAAGGCGGTTGCGATTGAAGCGGCGAATGGTGTCAGTGAGGCTGCAATCGGTTCATCTACTGTATTTGTGGGATTGATCCTCGTCCGCTGGCGTTTTAGTTTCGGATAGAAGGAGCATGGATTGATGCAGAGCAAACGTCTTGTTATAGCAATTGGTTGCGGGGCGCTCTTCAGCGTTCCCTTTTTCCTGCAAGGAGCCGCTTTGAGTCGAGCGGATGAACAGTTTATCAAGATCGCAGCAGAGGACAATATGACAGAGGCGCACCTGGGCCAGATGGCCGAGGCTCAAGCCGCCGGGCAACAGGTGAAGGACTTCGGCCAGACCCTATCAAAAGATCACACCAGCGCTTACGAGAAACTCAGCGTCATAGCGAATAAAACCGGGACCCCCATACCTAAAGCGATCGGGCACGACCGAACCATCGAGCGGCTGATGCATTTGAAGGGGAGCAGTTTCGATCACGCGTTCATACAGGACGAGGTGCAATCCCACAAGATGGCGATTGCGGCATTTAAGAGGGAGGCGGAGCATGGGGAAGACGCGGACGTGAAGGCTTATGCTCAAGCGACGATTCCCACTCTGGAGCAGCACCTACAGATGGCCGAGAAACTCGAGAAGCAGAAGAAGTGACAATTGAAATGCCGGCAGCTAGCAGGCTGTAGGCCGGCCGACAGACGACGAAAGACGATCGTCTGTCGGCCGGGGACTGCGTGCTGACAGACGTGTCACACAAGGGAGGTGGTGGCGGGGCGCAATTCACGCTCAATCAGATGATTGATGTTGCCCTCGGCGAATTCTTTCGCGCCGCGGATCGCGTTCTTAATGGCGTGGGCGTCGGATCGGCCGTGGCAGATCACCGTCGCACCCTTCACTCCCAATAGAGGCGCGCCGCCGATTTCAGAGTAATCCACGCGCTTTTTGAAATCGCGATAGGCCGCCTTGGACAATGCATAGCCCAGTTTACGGGTGAGCGTGGCTTCCAGAGACTCGCGCAGCATGCTCCGGATGGTATCCACCAGACCCTCGCTCACCTTGAGCGCCACGTTGCCGATGAAGCCATCGCAGACGATCACGTCCGCGATCCCCGTATAGAGGTCGCGGCCTTCCACATTGCCGATGAAGTTGATGGGAAGCATTTTCAAGAGCGGCGTGGCGGCCCGAGTCAACTCGTTCCCTTTGTGTTCTTCTTCGCCGATAGAAAGCAAGCCCACGCGCGGCTTCTCCACCTTCAGAACCATGCGCGAATAGAGCTCTCCCATCACGGCAAACTGAGCCAGCATTTCAGGTGAGCAATCTACGTTTGCGCCGACGTCCAGCAGCACTGCAGGCTTTCCGGGGGCAGTAGGGAAGATGCCGGAAAGCGCCGGACGGTCGACGCCCGCAATTTTGCCGCACACCATCTTAGAGATGGCCATGCACGCGCCGGTGTTGCCCGCCGACACGAATGCGTTCGCCTGGCCGTTCAAAACCAGCCGGCAAGCTACATGCATGGAACTGTCGCGCCGTGACCGCGCCGCCTTGGCCGCACTGTCCTCCATGGCGATCCTTTCGGACGCGTGAAGGACTTCGATGGGCAGCTCGCGCCAGCCATCGTGCTGATTCAATTCGCGGCGTATTACTTCTTCGTCACCGACCAGGATGACGCGAACGCCATGTGTTTTCGCGGCCCGTAACGAACCCTCCACTTCCGGCTTGGGAAAGTGGTCACCGCCCATCGCGTCGAGAGCAATGGTCACCATGGAGTGGTCCGGCACCTATTCTTCGGCGACTTCGATCACTTCGCGTCCCTTATACTGTCCGCAATGCGGGCAGACCCGGTGCGGCAGTTTGGGCTCATGGCAATTGGGACATTCAGCCTTGGAAGGACTCTTCAGGCTGTCGTGCGCCCGGCGCTTACCAGTGCGGGCTGCGGAGTGTCGTCGTTTGGGATTCGGCATTCGGGTACCTCAAAATTCTTACCGCATCAGCGGATTTTGTCAACTCAAGTTTTAAATTCGGATGCTCTACAGATCGCGCAGGGCACTCCAGCGGTCGTCTGCCGGCACTTCAGTGCAGCGGCAGGATGTTTCATTGCGGTTTGCACCGCATATCGGGCAGATCCCTTCACAATTGTCGCCGCAAACCCGTTGCATAGGCAACTGCAACTGGAGCAGTTCGACAAGAATGTCTTCGAGGATCATCCCGGGTTCTTTGTAATAGGCGATCTCGGCCTCACCCTCATCGATAGCGAATTCATCTTCGACAGGAAGATCGGCTTCCGGCCTGTAAAAGAGGTCAAATGGAGTATCAATGGGGTATGTCGCCGTCCCGAGACAGCGGTCGCAGACAGCTTCGACGGTGGTCGTCATCCGGCCCTTGATTCGCACCTCGCCGCCGGTGTTGTGCAGAATTTCTGCTACACCCTGGACATGCAAAGGAAGAGTCTGGGTAACCTCTAAACCGGAAAAATCGATCTCACCGGGCGGGAAAGTCTCGTCGAAACGGACTTCCTTTACTTCCATCTCCTTGATACTGAGCAACATGGCGCACCGGGGAACAAATTGTCAGTATAGCAGGTGAGTGGGTCGGCCGTTGCGCGACCCGGTCGATAAGCGGAGGGCTACTCTGGATGGCGGCTGGTAGCAAAAGCGGTTGCTGCGCAGCAGGGCAGACCACAAAATGCGATGGTCTGCCCCACGGGTGCACTGTGCTAGGAAGGCCGGCGCTCAAGCAACGCCCGGCCCTCCGCGGTGATCTTGACGATCGAGCGGCCGGCGGTTTCCTCCCTCTGGACCAGGCCGCGATCATTGGCATCCTCCCAAACCGGGAGTCTGGGACATGACGTGCGCCACGCCTCCATCACTTGTTCGTAGCTCCGTTCGCCGGTTGCCACCCACTCGAGCAGATCGAGGATCAACGCTTCCACTACCGGGTCGACCATGATTTATCTTACTTACGCGGGCTGCTGTTGGGTCATGCAATGCAGCGTTCCGAGACCCCACACCAACTCGATGCAGTTGATGCCGACCACGCGGCGCCCAGGCATAGCCGCAGCCAACACATTCAGCGCGATGCAGTCATGGGGATCGTTGAACGTCGGTACCAAGGCGATGCCGTTGGCCAGATAAAAGTTGGCGTAGCTGGCAGGAAGACGCTGGCCGTCGAAAATGACCGGGGCGGGCATTGGCAATTCGAGGACGCGGAACGGATACTGCTTCAGGATCTCGCGATTCTCGCGCAATGGCTCGTAGTTGGCATCGCTCTTATCCGGCTCGGACGCGATGACGATGGTGTCGCGATCGATAAACCGGGCGAGGTCGTCAATGTGGCCGTGTGTGTCGTCGCCGGCGATCCCGTTGCGCAACCAGAGGATGTGTTCGGTGCCCAGATACGCGGAGAGCAGCGCCTCGATCTGTTCGCGAGACTGGTCCGGATTGCGTGCCTGGATCGGGCTAAGGAGACATTCTTCGGTGGTCATGAGCCAGCCATTGCCGTTGACCTCGATGCTGCCGCCTTCGAGGACCAGCGGAGCCGTCCAGCGGCGCTTGTCGATGAGGGCTGGGATTTGTGCGCCGGCCGCGTCGTCGCGTTGCCAGTTGTCATATTTGGCCCAGGCGTTGAAGCGCCATTTCACGGTGCCGACCTCCGCAAGTACCCGATTGACCAAGAAGGTCGGCGCGAAATCTCTCGTCCAGACCCGGTCCGTCTCGACCGGGTAGAAGTCTACGGCTGCAAGGTTTGCCCCGACTTTTGAGAGTACATTGCGCGCCGCCTGCTCGACCTCCTCGTTTTGTACCAGGATACGCACTTGCTCCACGGAGGCCAGCTTACGCACGATTTCGCCGTAAACCCACGGTATGGGCTCAAAACGGCCGGGCCAATCCTCTTGGTTGTGCGGCCAGGCAAGCCAGGTGGCTTCGTGAGGCGCCCACTCGGCAGGCATGTGAAATCCGGCTTGTCTCGGTGTCGGCCACGGTATCTCCATCAGATCAGCAACCGGTTGGTGATGGGACCGTAGGCATCGATGCGGCGGTCCCGCAGAAAAGGCCAGTTGCGGCGGGTTTCGTCGATCTTCACCGGATCGATTTCGACGATCAGAATCTCTTCCTTGTCGTGGGATGCCTCGGCAAGCATACGGCCGAACGGGTCAGCCACGAAGGAGCCTCCCCAGAATTCGAGCCCGTGATCGGGCGGCCCTTCGAAGCCTACGCGATTCACGGCCGCGACGTAGATGCCATTGGCGATGGCGTGTCCACGCTGGATGGTGCGCCAGGCATCGTGCTGGGCGACTCCGAACTCGGCTTTTTCGGCCGGATGCCAGCCGATCGCGGTTGGATAGAAGAGAATATTGGCGCCGCCCAATGCTGCCAGGCGCGCGGCCTCCGGATACCACTGGTCCCAGCAGACCAGCGAGGCGACGCGACCCACCGCGGTGTCGAACGTGCGGAACCCGAGGTCGCCGGGGGTGAAATAGAATTTTTCAAAGTAAAGCGGATCGTCCGGAATATGCATCTTCCGGTATAGGCCCAGCAGCGAGCCATCGGCGTCGATAATGGCGGCCGTATTGTGGTACACACCCGCGGCGCGCTTTTCGAAAAGCGACGCAATTACCACCACGTTCTTCTCGCGCGCCACTACGCTCAAGCGCTCGGTCGAGGGTCCGGGGATGGACTCGGCGAGGTCGAAGAGGCGCGGGTCCTCCTCGCGGCAGAAATACTGCGAGCGGAAGAGCTCCTGCAGGCAAACAATCTGCGCGCCTTTCCCGGCGGCGTCGCGGATGCGAGCCTCGGCCTTGGCTAAATTCTCCTCTGAATCGGTCGAGCACGACATCTGCACGAGGCCGGCGCGAAAGGCTTTCTGTTCCACTTGTACCATTGTAGATTCGCTTGCCTAAATACGCCTCAGAACTTCTGCTACTTTTCGATATCGATGGCACGCTGCTGCGCCGCGCGGGTCCGCATCACCGGCAAGCGCTGGTGGACGCGGTCCGAACCATTACGGGCTGCGAGACCACCACGGAGGACATTCCCGTGCACGGGATGCTCGATCCCGACATCCTTGCCGAGATGCTGCGGCGGGCAGGCGCGGCGCCGGAGTTGATTGCGTCCGCGATGCCCGCGATTCAAGAGGAGGCACAGCGGGTTTATGAGGCTATCTGTCCGGACCTGAGAGAGCGCACTTGTCCAGGAGTCAAGCGCCTGTTGCAGCAACTGCGGCGCAGCCGGGTGCCGTGCGTTCTGGTCACGGGGAACCTGGCCCGGATCGCCTGGAAAAAACTCACATGTGCCGGGCTAAGCCGGTTCTTTGTATTTGGCTCGTTCGCAGGTACAGCACACACCCGGGCTGCGCTGGCAAGAAATGCGATCCGGATGGCCCGGCGGCGGGGGCTGGTAAAGTCGGGGACCGAGGTGTGGCTGGTCGGGGACGCGCCGCAGGACGTCCTGGCAGCAAGAGCTAACGGGATCGGTTGCGTGGCTGTCCATACAGGGGTATCGGGGCCGGGAGACCTGGGAAAACTGCGGCCCGAGGTGCTCGTGAAGGATTTGACACAGGTGTGGCGAAAACATTGGGCCACGAATGAACACGAATGAACACGAATAAGAAAAGCTAGAGGATGACTCGCTTCCATTCTACTTTTGGTTTTTGGAAGTTTATCAAGAGGGCTAACTTCAGATTTGAGGCGCGGAGGTAGTTTAGGGCTTGGGCCAGGTGCTCATTCGAGAAACAGTCTACGCACTTCAGTTCGACGATGACCCGGCCCTCTACCACCACGTCGGCTACATAATTTCCGAGTGGCGCCCCTTTATATTCAAGTGGATACATCACCTGCTGACAGACCTGGAGTCCACACAACTCCAGTTCCCGAGCCAGTGCACGCTCGTAAACCTTTTCCAGGAATCCACAACCCAAGGCATTGGAAACCTCGTAAGCGGCACCGACTACCAGCTTGACCAAATCATCTATTCCATATTCGTGTTCATTCGTGTTCATTCGTGGCCCAATGTTTTAGTGCCCCGCCCGCGCCGCCATTCTCTCTTTTTCTTTTTGGCCCCGAATTTGCCAAGCCCAACTTAGGTTACAATCAAAGATGCAAAAGGCGGTCGCCTATGAAGTTGAGGTTCCTCGTACTCTCACTGATAATCGGGTCGTTCATCCTTTGTGGCTTTGACGACACTGACAAGAAGAATGAATCCAGCAATGGCGAAACTGTTTCCAAACCCCTAACCGAAAAACAGAAAAAGAGGAAGCAGCAGGAACTCAAGAAAGAGCTCGAGGGGCCGTACAAGAAGTGGCTCCAGGAAGACGTTGCGTACATCATCACCGATGAAGAACGGCCTGCGTTCAAGCGGTCTGAGCACCGACGAGGAGCGGGAACAGTTCATCGAGCAGTTCTGGCTGCGCCGCGACCCCACGCCCGATACCGTCGAGAACGAGTTCAAGGAAGAGCACTACCGCCGCATCGCCTACTCCAACGACCATTATGCGTCGGGCATCCCCGGCTGGAAGACTGATCGCGGCCGCATCTACATCATGTACGGGCCGCCCGACGAAATCGAGTCGCATCCCTCGGGCGGCACCTACGAGCGCCCGGCGGAAGAGGGCGGCGGCGAAACTTCCACTTACCCGTTTGAGCAGTGGCGCTACCGCTACCTCGAGGGCATCGGCACCAACATCATCATCGAGTTCGTCGATACCACCATGTCGGGCGAATATCACATGACCATGGACCCGTCCGAAAAGGACGCCTTGCTATACGTTCCGGGCGCCGGTCTGACCTTGAGCGAGCAGATGGGTCTTTCGACGAAGACGGACCGTTTCAACAACACCGACGGCACCCACCTCGGAGCACCGCTCGGCGGACAACCCGAGAGCATGAACGAGTTCACCCGCCTGGAACAGTTCGCCAAACTGCAGAAGCCCCCGGCAATCAAGTATAAGGATCTGGAAGCCGCGGTCAATACGCGGATCACGTTCAACGTTCTTCCGATGCGCGTCCAGGTCGACTACGTACGGGTGACCGAATTCCACCGTGATCGCCAACGTCACCATGCATGTTCGACAACAAGGACCTGCAGTTCACCAATAAAGAAGGCGTGCAGAAGGCCATCATTCACGTGCTGGGCCGTATCACGTCGATGACGCGGCGCCCGATCAACACCTTCGAGCACGAAGTCTCTATCGATTCTCCGAATGAGTTGCTGCAGAAGGTTGCCGCGCAGCAATCGATTTATCAGGAATCGGTGCCACTCACTCCGGGCCGGTACCGCCTGAATGTGGTCGCCAAGGATGTCGTGGCGGGCAACATGAACAACTATGAACTGGCTCTCGACGTACCTCACTTCGATGACGAGAAACTGGCTCAGAGTTCCCTGATTCTCTCGGACATTATCGAAAAGGTTCCGACCAAAAGCATCGGTACAGGCATGTTCGTGATCGGCGACACCAAGGTGAGGCCGCGGCTCAGCGACAGCTTCCGGCGCGACGAAAAGATGGGGATCTACCTGCAGTTCTATAACTTCGGGCTGGATGACAAGACCCACAAGCCCAATGCGGACATTCAGTACGAGATCGTGAAGTCGGGCAGCAACGAGAAGATTATCGATTTCACCGAGACGGTCAGCTCGATTCCGGGCGCCTCCGGTAGCCAGGTCACCATTGAGAAACTGCTGCCGTTGAAGACGCTCGCGCCGGGACAGTATGAATTGAAGATGAAGGTCACCGATAAAATTCGTAACCAGACATTGACACCGTCGGCCAAATTTACGGTAACCTAGATATATACCGGTGGAGTTAGCAAGGGTAACGCAGGCTCAGGCCTGTTTTAAGGGACGACGATGAGTCGGGGATTTTACCCGGGCGGATTTCGCGGCACGGCGAGCCGGCTTATTCCGGTGATGGGTCTAGTTCTATCCCTTGCGCCTGCCTTCTCCGCCTCCCCGCTAATTACATCCGGTGCCCTCAAAGGCGTGGTCGCTGATTTTGATGGTCACCCCCGGATGGGAGCCGTAGTGCAGCTATTCAACCGGCAGGACAAGCCGGTCCGCCGGGCGCTCACCAATAGTGAAGGCGGCTTCGTTTTCCCCGATCTTCTGCCCGATGTCTATTCCGTCCGCGTCTCTCTGGCAGCCTTCCTCCCGGCCCTGAAAAGCAACATTCAGGTGCAGGCCGGCAAATTGCGCTTGCTGGAGGTGAACCTCTCGACCCTGTTCAGCTCAATCCAACTCCTGCCGGTTACCGATGGTGACGCACGAGAATTAATGAGTGACGACTGGAAGTGGGTGTTGCGCACGTCGAGTTCCACGCGTCCCGTGCTACGGTTTCTGCCGGGTCCCGACCCGCAGGGCGGACAGCCGGATATCTTCAGCGCTACGACTGGAGTGGTCAAGGTTTCGACCGGCGATTCGATGGACGGCAGCAGCGAAACCGGCGATCTGGGAACGGCCTTTGCGCTTGCGACCTCGCTATACGGTATTAATCATTTAAAGTTCAGCGGCAACGTCGCCTACGGGGTTGATTCCGGCCTGCCGTCCGCCGGGTTTCAGACGTCCTATAGCCGGGAGCTGGAAAATTCCGATCCGGAAATTTCCGTCACCATGCGCCAGTTTTACATTCCCAACCGCGCGGGAACGACCCCGGTATCGATTTCCGGCCTGTCCAATCCGGCCATGGATTCTTCTTTGCCTCCACTGCGCATGATCTCGATCAGTTCGAGCGACAGGAACAAAATCTCAGATTCGCTTGAGGTCCTTTACGGATACGAGTTCGATTCGGTATCGTTCGTCCAGCGGCTGCACTACCTCAGCCCATACGCCCGCGTTACGTGGAGTAAGTTGGGTGGCAAGTTCGATTTCAGCTACACCTCCGGCAACGCGCGGCCGGGCCTCGATTCGGACGACCGCAGCAACGATCCGGAGCTGAATCGTGACATTGAGGCGGTCAGCATGATGCCGCGCATTGACCTGCTAAACAATCAGGCGCAGGTGGAAAAGGGCACTGACTATGAAGTGGCCTACTCCACCAAGGTTGGTTCACGGGAATACCGGATCAGCGGGTTTCGCCAGCGAGTGTCCAACACCGCGCTGCGGTTGTCCGACGCGGGCGGCGATTTGAGCGGGGACCTGCTGCCGGACGTTTACTCCAACAGTTCTATTTTCGATGCGGGAACGTTCACCAGCATGGGTTACTCTGCATCGGTGACGCAACATCTGGGTGAGCATCTCAAGGTTACAGCGATCTATGGTTCAGCGGATAATCTGACGCCGCAGAGCAGCAATCTGGCGGCGGACACCGCCGAGGATCTGCGCCAGATATTGCATTCGGTACGACGTGATCAGGTGACGTTTCGGGCTTCGGCCGAGGTGCCGGCAACGGGCACGCGGATCAGCGGAAGCTATCAAATTACCGACTACAACACCATCAATCCGGCGCAGATGTACTCCACGCAGCCGATCTCTCCGACTCCCGGCCTGAATATATCGTTCCGGCAGCCAATACCCGCATCATTTGGCCTACCATGGCGCGTAGAAGCCACGGCCGATGTGCGCAACATCCTCGCCCAAGGCTATCTTCCAATCACCGGATCCGCCGGGCACCAGTTTGTCGTGGTACAGAATCCGCGCAGCTTCCGCGGCGGACTCGCCTTCATTTTCTAGCTTGGGATTGACCACGGGCACTGCGTTAGATCTGGCACCTCCTTGTACTACAAACAGTCAAAGTCTTCGCGGCCCGCGAAGAATCGTGGAGTAGGGCCTTTGGCCTGCGAACGAGATGTGCTATCACATCAGACGTCCCTACTGTTCTGGCAACACGCGGAACAGGCCAAAGGCCTATTCCACATATTCGTCCAGAGCCTCAAATGCCCCCCCAGCGAAACACCTGCGCAATAAAATATAATGATAGAGAGAATCACCCCCACGACATGGCAGCTAAAACCGATCCGCAACTGGATGTAAACAGTTGGCTCCAGGAAGAGCTACTCGAGCAATACCGTCACGCCCCCGCATCCGTCCCCGAAGAATGGAAATCGTTACTCGATACCAATGGCGCACCTCCGACGGCCCCGGAAGTCAAGAGCAGTAACGGCCTGCAGAGCGTCGCGCCAGCGCCTCAGGCATTAAGCCCGGAACCCGCGCCGAGCGAAGAACTGCAACCGCTGCGCGGGGCTGCCGCCGCCATTGCCCGGAACATGAACGCGAGCATCACGATCCCGCTCGCGACTTCCCAGCGCATCGTTCCGGTCAAGGTCATCGAAGAGAATCGCCAACTGATCAATCACCATCGCGGTCTCCTGGGCAAAGGCAAGATTTCCTATACCCATATCATCGGCTGGGCGGTGGTGAAGGCCGTGCAGGCCAATCCGGCCCTCAACTACGCGTTCACCGAGAACAGCGGCGAGCCGTGCCGTATCCTCCACAAAGAGATCAACCTCGGCATTGCGGTCGATGTCGCGGCCAAGGGCGGTGGACGGAGCCTGATGGTGCCCAACATCAAGAATGCGGGATCGCTCGATTTCGCCCGTTACGCCACGGCTTTCGATGACCTGGTCAGCCGCGCCCGCTCCGGCAAACTGGCCACTGCCGATTTCCAGGACACCACCATTTCGCTCACTAATCCCGGGACCGTCGGGACCACCGCCTCTATGCCGCGCCTCATGGTGGGACAGGGCGCCATTATCGCGGTCGGCGCGATGGATTACCCCCCGGAGTATCGCGGCGTGACGCAGGAAGTCCGGTCCATGCTCGGCATCAGCAAGGTGATGAGCATCACGTGCACCTACGATCACCGGGTAATCCAGGGTGCTGAATCCGGCGCGTTCCTCGGCACGATGCAGTCGCTCCTCGACGGCGATAAGGAATTTTACGAGGAGATCTTTTCCGCGCTGCGCGTTCCCTATCAACCGGTAAAGTGGGAGTCCGAACCCAAACCGAACGCCGCGACGGCAACGGCCGGGAACGCGCTGGGACGCCCTGCGGCACCCATCGACGCCGTCAAGGAAGCCGCGGTCATTCAACTCATCCATTCCTTCCGGGTGCGCGGCCATCTGCTTGCGCAACTCGATCCACTGGGCACCAAGATCTCCTATAATGCCGAACTGGACCCGCTGACTTACGGCCTGTCCATGTGGGATCTCGACCGCGAGTTCTACACCAGCTATCTTGGCGGCGGGCAGCGCATGGCCATCCTGCGCGATATCCTCGAGCAACTCCGCCAGACTTACTGTGGCAAGATCGCCTGCGAGTACATGCATATCCAGGACACCGATCAGAAGAAGTGGCTGCAGGGACGCATGGAACCCCAGGCCAACAACTGGCCGCTTACACCCGAGATCAAGCTCCGCATTCTTCGCAACCTGCTCGATGCCGAAGAGTTTGAACACTTCCTGCACGCCCGCTACATCGGGCAGAAGCGCTTCTCGATGGAGGGCGCCGAAACGGCGGTCACGATCGTCGACGCCATTGTCGATCGCGCGGCGGATGACAACGTCCATGAAGTGGTCATGGGCATGGCCCACCGCGGCCGCCTGAACATCCTCGCTAACGTGGTCGGCAAGCCGCTGGGGCAGATCTTTTCCGAATTCGAAGGCAACCTCGATCCTTCCAGCACCCAGGGGTCGGGCGACGTGAAGTACCACGTAGGTGCAAGCGGCATCCGCCACACCGAATCCGGGCGCGAAATCACGGTTTCGCTCGCTCCCAATCCCAGTCACCTGGAAGCCGTGGACCCGGTAGTCGAGGGCATCGTGCGGCCCAAGCAGGATCGGCTGGGCGATACGCGGCGGGAGCGCGTGATTCCGCTGTTGCTGCACGGTGACGCGGCTTTCGCCGGACAGGGCGTGGTCGCCGAAACGCTCAATCTCTCGCAACTGGACGGTTACTGCACCGGCGGCACCATCCACCTGATCATCAACAACCAGATCGGCTTCACCACGCTGCCCGACGATTCACGCTCCACGATGTACTCGACGGACGTCGCCCGCATGGTGCAGGCGCCCATCTTCCACGTCAACGGCGACGATCCCGAAGCTGCCATGCGCGTGGTTGAACTGGCTTACGACTTCCGGCAGGCATTCAAGAAAGACGTTGTCATCGACATGTTCTGCTATCGCCGCCACGGCCACAACGAGGGCGACGATCCCGGCTACACTCAACCAATCCTCTACCGCAAGATCAGCGAGCACCCCTCCGTGGCGGTCCAGTACGGAGATCAACTGGTCAGCACGGGACTGATCAGCAACGCCGAACTCGCCGGGATGCGGGAAACCGCCAAGCACCGGTATGTGACGGCGTTCGACAAGACCAAGAGCAGTTCCGACAAGTTCCAGGTGTCCGATCTGGGTGCTGGAGCCATCCGTCGCACCCGTGGTCCGAACACCATGGTGGACCGGGAGACGATCAGCCGTGTGATATACGGCATCACGGATTTCCCGGCGAGCTTCCATCTGCATCCAAAGCTCAAAGGCTTCGTCGAAAAGCGCAAAGAGGCTTTCCTGAAGAACGGACCCATCGATTGGGCGTTTGGCGAGGCGCTGGCTTTCGGCAGCCTGGTTCTGGATGGCACACCGGTGCGCCTCAGCGGGCAGGATTCCGGCCGCGGCACCTTCAGCCAGCGTCACCTGGCCTTCTACGATTACGAAAACGGCGAGCGCTACATCCCGCTGCGCCACATGTCCCCTGACCAGGCCACTTTCGACGTGGTCGATAGCTCGCTGAGCGAGTACGCAGTCCTCGGTTTCGAGTTCGGCTATAGCGTCGCCGATCCCCTGACGCTGACTATCTGGGAGGCGCAGTTCGGAGATTTCTCCAACGGCGCCCAGATCATGATCGACCAGTTCGTTGCCACGGCGGAACAGAAATGGGGCCAGCCGTCGGGTCTGGTGATGTTGCTGCCGCACGGCTACGAAGGCCAGGGGCCGGAGCACTCCAGCGCGCGCATGGAACGTTTCTTCGTGCTCTGTGCGCAGGAAAACATCCGGCTGGTCAACTGCACGACACCGGCGCAATACTTCCACCTGTTGCGGCGTCAGGCCCGCGCCGAGCGCAAGCCGCTGGTGGTCTTCACGCCCAAGAGCCTGCTGCGTCATCCCAAGGCTGTTTCGACTTTCGAGGAGCTCAGTTCCGGCACCTTTCGTGAGGTGATCAACGACACCGGCATCGATCCATCACGGGTGACTCGCGTGGTGTTCTGCAGCGGCAAGGTTTACTACGATCTCCTCGCTGCCCGCGAGAAGAATAACGCGACCCACATCGCCCTGGTCCGGGTGGAACAGATGTATCCGTTCCCCGAGCAGCAGATCAACGATGTGATGATGCGTTACCCGCTCACCGCGGAAATCGCCTGGGTCCAGGAGGAGCCGTTGAACATGGGCGCGTGGCGTTTCATGTCCGACTGGTTTGCTCCGCTGGTTACCCCCACGCGCCGGAAGATTCAGTACATCGGTCGCGCCGAAAGCGCCAGCCCGGCCACCGGTTCAAAGAAGCGTCACGACCAGGAGCAGGCCGATCTGGTCAACACCGCACTTACTCACCCAATTCTGTAGGGAAGACATCCGCCAACGCTATCGACCAGCCGTCAAACAGGGGAGACGAAAGCGTGTCCCCTTCGCGCACTTCGCGATCCAATCCGCGCGGTGTCCAGATTTCAATCACCCGCGTTTTCGGCCGGACGATCCAGATCTCCCGGGATCCAGCCTGGAACAACACGTTCCGTTTGGCGAGAATATGCTTGGGCCGCTCGGAAGGCGAGATGATTTCAACCGCGAGATCCGGCGCACCTTCAAAGAAGCGCTGCTCGCCCCCCGCCCGCAAGATACTCGTTGCTAATGAACGAGACTTCCGGCTGCACCCAGTTTCGCTTATCCGCCGTAACTTTATAGCCCGCCTCGACGAACACTTCCCCGCGCCCTGGCGATTCGCAATGCCGGTCAAGGGACCGGAAAATTGTTCTGGTGATTCTCGCATGCTTACTTTCTGGTGGAGGCAATTCGATTAACTCCCCATCGATCAATTCCCGATGCATGGCATCGTCAGGCATCTGCTCGAGATCGTCGAGAGTGAGTTCCGTTCGAACCATCGTCTTGTGGCCTCTCCTTTAAATTCTACCGTCAACCTTGCAAGTCTGCGGCGCATCTCCAGGATAGTAGTGAATGATCAGCCATAATAGACGGTATCCGATGGCACACGTCCGATTGGCGGTCGCCGCGACAGCGCTGACCGCATGCTTGCTACATGCCCAGACACCTGCCGCGAGCGGTGATTTCAAGCTGGTCCTCCCGGATCATAAAGGGCAGCTTCGCTTGTCCGCGAATGGGTTCAAAATCATCGAAACCTCCGCGAAACCGGACGGCAGCGAGATTGGAATTCGCGGCAAGGACGCTCCCGGGCGGCTTACCTTTCTCGCGTTCCTGTTTCTTTTTCCCGAACAGGCGCCGCTAACCAGCACGAAATGCCGCGATGGAGCGTTGGACCAGGAGAGGAAAAGCAATCCGACCTTGAAGATTCTTGGGACGTCGGAGATCGCCCGGCCGGGTGGCGTTCCTCTTTCGATGGTAACCTTCACAAGTCGTGCGGAGGATGGCACGACAGGCTACAAGGTGCGCGGTTTCGTTGCCACCGGGGAGGTTTGCGGCGACCTGGAATTTTACAGCCCAGCGCCCATCGGCGCGCACGATGCTGAACTCGAAAGGATCTTTGCAAGCTACCGGCTCGATACCAACTACGTTCCCACGCCAGGTGATATCTTCCTGTATGCGGAAACCCTCTTTCGAATGCAGATGTTCAAAGCCGCCGCTCCGTTCTACGAGGCTGCGCTGGCTAAACTCCGGGACGATGCAGCGCCGTTCCCCTCAGTGAAGGTCGCGCGACGCGTGATGACGGACCAGGCCGGCATTTCGTACGGGATTTCAGGCGACATGGCGAAGTCTCGCGCG
Organism: Terriglobia bacterium; assembly: GCA_963747535.1. Lineage (GTDB taxonomy): Bacteria > Acidobacteriota > Terriglobia > Bryobacterales > Bryobacteraceae > CAVVFX01. Next base: position 420,157 of record CAVVFX010000011.1, on the reverse strand, counting down.
ATTTTCGAAACGGCTATCGCCCGGGACCCGGACTACCCGATGTACTACTACAATCTGGCGTGCGCCGATGCGCAAGAAAAGAAGCTAGCCGATGCACGCGTTCACTTGCAGGCTGCATTCGCCCGGAAAGCTAACGTGATACCCGGCGAGCGGATCCCGGATCCGACCAAGGACGAGTCGTTCCTGCCATTTCGCGACAACAAGGATTTCTGGACGTTTGTGGAGCACGTTGCGGCGAGTGATAACGTAGGCAGATAATCACAACCATGAATTATCTCGCGTGGCTCCTTCTTTGCATCGGTGTTGTTCAGGCTGCCGATCCGGCCTACTATCCTGCCGCAGACGCGAACGGCGGCTGGAGGACGTTAAAAGACGCCGCGGAGGTTCGCCGCGTGGCAGGCCTCGATCCGGCGAAACTCGATGAGGCGTTCGACTTCACCAAAGACACGACGCAGCATGGGGGTCTGCTCGTAGTCCGCCATGGGTACCTGGCGTATGAACGTTATTTCGGGCGCGGCCATCGCGAGGCGATTCCGGAGTTGGCGTCATGCGGAAAGGCTTTCACCAGCATCGCGGTGGGCATTGTGCTGCAGGAGAAGGCTGCGCTGATCCCGGAGGGTCTCGACCAGAAGGTATTCACGCCCAAATACATGCCGGCAGAGATTTTTCCGCTGGACGATCCGCGGAAAGCGGATATCACGCTGGGACAGCTGCTGGCAATGTCGGCGGGCATTCGAGGCGTGAATCCGGTGTATGTGCACGGCGAAAAGAAGACCTGGGACGGCCCCAGCGTCGACGGACCGATCGCCACCACGGATCCGGTCGCGTTGCACGAAAAACTCTGGTGCGCACCGGGTGAATGTTATTCGTACGCCACGTCGTCTCCGCATCTCGCGTCCATCGTACTGCGGCGTCTGGCGGGGATGGAGTTGGAGGATTATATCCGGCTGAAGATTGCGGGTCCGCTGGGCTTCGGTACGTGGGGTTATGCGATGTACCGTCCCGATCTGAAGGCCGGTATCAACGCCGAAGGCCGCCTGGACCACACGCCCGGCGGCGGCAGCATTGCAGTGCGCTCCACCGATGTGTTGCGGTTCCTCTATCTGCTGTTGCATGAAGGGAGGTGGGGCGACCAACAGATCGTGCCCGCGGAGTTTGTTCGTAAGTGCGGGAGACTATCGCCGTATAATCCGCATTTTGCGCATAGCTTCAATTTCAATGTCAATGAGGAAGGAAAAGTTGCGGGCGTCCCGCGCGATGCGTACTGGAAAGCCGGCGCAGGAGGTTATTGCATGTACGTCGTACCCTCACTCGACATGGTGGTCTACAAGATGGGGGGCAATGAAAAGCAGTACGATCCGGCGCTGACCCGGCTACCGGTGCGGTACCAGTATGATGGCTCGCGCTCCGGCTGGAAGTTAGATCCTCAAAAGGGCGGGGACGCGACCAATAGAACGCTGGCCAAAGTCGTCGCGGCGGTGGTGGAGTAAGCGGCAAGGCTGCCGGCTTTGACACCGCATCGTCAGGTGTAATATGCTGCTGCTGAATGTCCAGAGATTATCGGGAGATCAGCCGACGGCGGGCGCTTCGCGCATTTGCGAGTTTCATCGCCGGGTCGCCCCTGCTCCGCGCGCAGACCGATCCTCTGCGCTATCGCAACCGCGTCCCGGGCTTTGCGGAACTGGCCACGACGTTCGATTTCGAAGCCGTAGCCTACGCGCGGCTGCCACGATCGGCCTACGACTATCCAGCTTCAACGACTGACAGCGGATTTACATTGCAGCGAAATCGGAAGGCCTTTGATTGGGTCGAGTTGCTGCCGGGAAGAGTGGCCGATGGGCACAAGCCGCTCACCGCGACTAAAGTGCTCGGCACCGAAATGGCGTTTCCCCTGATGGTGTCTCCGACCGCGGGACACGGCCAGTTTCATCCGGATGGAGAAACGGCGACACGCAAAGGCGCGGCCGCAGCCTCGAAGACGCCGATGATCGTCAGCAATAATGCGAGCTTTCCCATCGAGAAGATCGGCGCGGCTGCGGACAGTCCTTTCTGGTTCCAGCTCTATCCGAGGCAGGAGCTGGACGATAATCGCAGGCTTCTGGACGCGGCGCAGGGAGCGGGATGCCGCGCCGTCGTCGTGACCGTCGATCAGCAGGCGGCATTTTCCGAGGTGACGGAACACGATCAGAATCTCAACGGCGTCGCCGTTCGCCGTCCGGCGAGGCGGCCGGCGGCAAGCAATCCGTACCGTGTTGCCGATTACCGGTTGTGGTACGAATGGTCCTTCTTTGAGAAGATCCGGCCACTCGTGAAAGTGCCGCTGCTGGCCAAAGGCATTCTCACCCCCGAAGATGCGCGCCTGTGCCTGGAACACGGGCTTGACGCGGTCTACGTTTCAAACCACGGCGGCAGGAGTCTCGATTATGCGCCTGCCACGCTGGAGGTGCTGCCGGAGATCGTGGATGCCGTGCAGGGACGCGTACCGGTGCTGTTCGACAGTGGCATTCGCCGCGGCACGGACATCCTCAAGGCCCTGGCGTTGGGCGCCACCGCAGTCTGTGCCGGCCGTGTGCCGCTTTGGGGACTGGGAGCGTTCGGACCGGCGGGCGTGCAGCGCGTGCTGGAAATCCTGCAGGCGGAACTGGTCCAGGCCATGGTGGATGTGGGGCGGACGAGTCTCTCGTCGCTGGATCGAACTCTATTGAGGACGGATTTCCCATGAGCGACGCAGTTCCGCCGTTAGACCAGTTGGTCAATGCGTTTGAATTTGAGACCGTCGCAAAAAGCAAGATTGGCCCCGTGGCGTTTGCGGAGATTGCGGGCGGCGATCGCGGGGCGTTCGAGCGAATTACTTTTCGACCGCGCATGATGGTCAATACGACGAAGCTCGATCTTTCGCTCGAGTTGTTCGGACAGAAGCTATTCGCGCCCATTATCGTGGGCCCGGTGTCGGAGCAGAAACGTTTTTCGCCGGATGGCGAACTGGCGATGGTGCGGGGCGCGTCCGCGGCGAACGCGGCGGTGGTGGTATCGAGCCAGGCGAGTTATTCGATCGAGCAGATTGCCGCGCAATCGAAGACGGTGCTCTGGTACCAGGTTTATCCGCACCCGGAGATGGTGAGCCGGGCGCAGGACGCCGTCAAGGCTGGCTGCAAGGCGGTTTTCCTGACGCTGGGCGCTTCGAAGGATGGCGGCATCGAGTGGAGCACGATTGACCGGTTGCGCTCGAGCATCGGCGTGCCGCTGGTGCTGAAAGGGATTCTGCGCGCCGAGGAGGCGAGGATTGCAGTGCAGCATGGCGTCGCGGGGATCGTGGTTTCGAATTATACGGGACACCAGCCGTCCGCCATGGCGGCTTCGATCGAGATGCTGCCGGCGATTGCCGATACGGTTGGGGGTCAGGCGTCAATCCTGGTGGACGGCGGCTTCCGGCGGGGCAGCGACGTCTTGAAAGCGCTGGCGCTGGGAGCCCGCGCGGTGTTGCTGGGGCGTCCGCCGGTGTGGGGCCTGGCGGCCTATGGCGCCGATGGTGTGCAGCGCCTGCTGGAACTACTGCAGACCGAACTGGCTCGCGATATGGCGATGTGCGGGCGAGTGAATCTTCAAGCTATCGATCGCACTGTGGTGAAGGTTCACAGCAGAACAGACTGAAGTCTGTCACACAAGGAAGGAGATAAGAGTATCGTGATGGGTAAGCAGGTCTTGTGAGGAACGACTGGTTGGCTCTGAGCCTGCTGGCTCTGCCGGTCTTCGCGCAGTCCCTGGATGGCGTGATCGATATTCACGTGCATTGCGATCCTGACAGCGTGCCGCGGTCGATCGATGCGATCGATGTGGCGAAGCTGGGCAAGAGCCGGGGAGAGCGCGGCCTGGTGCTGAAGAATCATTACGAGCCGACGGCCTCGCTTGCGTACATCGTCCGCAAAGAAGTGCCGGGGATCGAGGTTTTCGGCGGCATCGATTTGAACCTGGCGGTCGGAGGCGTGAATCCCGCGGCTGTCGAGCATATGACGAAGGTGAAGGGTGGCTGGGGTAAGGTCGTCTGGATGCCGACGTTCGACGCCGAGAACCAGGTGCGCTTTTCGAAAGAGAACCGGCCGTTCGCGGCGGTCTCCAGAAATGGACAACTGCTGCCCGAGGTGAAGGAGGTGATCGGGATTTGCGCGCGCCACGATCTGCTGCTGGAGACCGGCCATTCGTCGGCGGCGGAGGGGTTGCTGATTCTACGCGAGGGGCAGAGGCAGGGAGTGAAGCACATGGTCGTGACTCACGCCATGATCACGCCGGTCAGCATGACGGTTCCGGAGATGCAGGCGGCGGTGAACACGGGCGCATTCATCGAGTTCGTCTACAATGCGTTGATCGGCCCGAAGAAGCAGTTCACCTTTGCGCAATATGCGGCGGCGATTGGCGCGGTGGGTCCGGTGCATTGCATCCTGTCGAGCGATTTGGGACAGGCGTCCAATCCGGTGCATCCGGATGGACTGGTCGCGTTTTTCGCAGGCCTGCGGAAGGCAGGAATTTCGCAGGCGGATATCGATCTGATGTCAAAGACCAATCCGGCGCGGGCATTGGGACTGTGACCGCCGAGGGGACGTTCAACGAGTCGTAGAACTCCTGATGTCAGGCCGTAATTCGGAGCGCCAAAACGAATAGCTGGGATGAACGCGGATGAATCTGGTGCGACCATTGGCCGACCACAGCCCTTCCACGGGCGGGACGGTGATCTCGGCGCACGAAGATTCTCCACATTCGCCGCACGGGTAACCCGTGTTACAAATTCGAGATCTCGCTCATGATCATGGCGAGCGCTTTGCGGAACTGTTCCGCCGTCATCACATCGAACAAATGTGGGTCTAGAGGCTTCAGCAAAGGCTCGAGTTGGTCCATTTGCGCGGAGAGGTTCGGCTCCCCTCCAGGCGGCATTCGCGAACGTCCCGGAAATCCACCGCCGCCGCCCATGCCGCGGCGCCGATTCATTTCGGGGGTGGGGGCGAGCATCGTGGGCCGGGGAATCTGGATCCGAATGTAGAACAGCCGGCAGTCCGGCGAAGGCTTGACTAGCGGATCGGGGAAGTCCTGCGCGGCGTCGAAAACCATCGGGCCGCTGAGAACGATGACCACCCGGGCCGGATGGGCATCCTGACGCGAGAGTTCTCCCGGGGAAAATCTACGTTGGATCTCGGACCCGAAAAATGCGGCATTGTGCTGACGGTCGGCGAGCGACTTCACGTCGATGCTTCCGGAATTGGCTTCAGTCAGCGAGGCCTTCATTCTGGCCCAATCAATATCGTGGACATCGTCCTGATGAAAAGTGACGCGTCGCCGGGAGACATCGAGCAGTCCGACGTTTAACCGGAGTGCGGTCGCCGTCATTTGCGAGATGACTTTCAGCGAGGGAACGATGAAGCTGAGATTGCGGTCCTGAATCCCGTAGTTGCGCGAAGTTTCCTGGGTTGGCGTCAGATTCACCAGCACATCGACCCGCACGGGGCGCCGGGGGGTCAATGGGAGATATAGCTTGCCGGCCACCTTAGGCAGGAACCAATGATCCGGCGGCTCAGAGGATTCCACAAACTCGACCGTAGGAAGGTTTCGCCAGGCAGCCGGCAGAGGATCGATCTTCATCGGGGCAATGTGCAGTTTGGTTTTCTTGATACTGTGTTCTTTGGTCGCGGTGTCGTAGATGGCGATTGCAACGCTATAGTCGCCCGGTAACATGAAGGCCGATTCTGTCAGGCTCAGATCCTGGGCTCGCATGCCGTCTTCCACCTTGGCGAGGTCATAGTTGGTATGGTCCTGATAGTTGCGGCCCTGCGCGTCGGTGATTTGAAAGTAGAAGATCAGTTCTCCTTCGCCCCTGCGTTTAGCCGCCTCGGCCCCATCGAGCTGAACTTGCACGCGAGCCATCAGCCGCTGGTGAACGGAGAGCACGACAGGCAGACTGTGTTCGGTCCACCTCAACTGCGTGTGCTCGCCACCGGCCAGCCACTGGTCGAACGGAACTTTGTCGAACTCAGGGTCGCGGAAACCATCAGCACCGAGGAGTTGCGCGGCGACGGCGAAGCCCAGCAGCAGTGGTACCTGAATCCCGTGCCTGATCAGCAAATGCAGCACAAGCCCATTCTAAGGCAGAAGGAAAAGTCGCAGACTGAGAAGGAGCTTGCAAAATTCGGCAATCTTCATTGTGGGGCGGTCAATCTTGACCGCAGCCGCCATTCGAGCGGCTCTCTCCGCCTGTCAACAGATTCTGACACCAACGAGGGCGGCGGAAATCGCCGGTCAGCTCTCATGCACGTCTTCGAGGTAAGTGTATCCGTGCAGCCCGTCCTCGTAGTAGCGGAGCAGGTGGCCGGACTCTTCGTACGTCAGGCGTCCTTCGCGCACCGCCAGTTCGACATCGCGGCGCAGGCTGGCGATGAGCGAGTCCGCTTTGAACTGAACGTAATTCAGGACTTCACGAACGGTATCGCCCTTGATGACGGCGTCGAGGACTACTTCGCCCGCTTCGTTCTGCCGGACGTGCACCGCATTGGTATCGCCGAAAAGGTTGTGCAGATCGCCGAGGATTTCCTGGTACGCGCCCAACAGAAACGCGCCCATATAATAATCCTCGCCATTGAAAGTGTGCAGCATCAGCGTACGCTTCACGTCGCGGCGGTCGATGAACTGGTCGACTTTGCCGTCGGAGTCGCAGGTGATGTCTCCCAGCACGGCTGGATGCGTGGGCTGCTCTTCCAGGCGATGGATCGGCATGATGGGGAAAAGCTGTTTGATGGCCCAACTGTCGGGCATGCTCTGGAAGAGCGAGAAATTGCAGAAATAGGTGTCGGAGAGCATGGCTTCCAGGCCCTCCAGCTCTTCCGGCAGGTAATCCAGTTCGCGCGCCAGTTTGAGAACCTTCCGGCAGATCGACCAGTAGAGATTCTCCGCCAGGCAGCGTTGTTCGAGCGGCAGGTATCCCAGGCTGAAGAGATTGAGCGCCTGATCGAGCGCCTGCTGGGCGTCGTGATAGCTTTCGAGGAGGTTGCGCGCCGTGACGGAACGGTAAGTCTCCTGCAGGTCGATGAGCGGCTGCTCGGGTTCCGTGGGCATCTCGACGGGAACTTCCTCGTCGCCCAGCCCGGCGACTCCGAGAACGTTGAAGACCAGCACGCTATGATAAGCCGCGATAGCGCGCCCGCTCTCGGTCACGATGACCGGATGCGGGACGTTGGATTCGTCGCACACATTCTGAATGTGATAAACGACGTCGTTCGCGTACTCCTGCAGGGTATAATTGACGCTCGATTCGAAGTCGGTCTGGGAGCCGTCGTAATCGATACCGAGGCCGCCCCCGACGTCGAGGTATTTCATCCCCGCGCCCATTCTAGACAGTTCGGCATAGAGGCGGGCGGCCTCATTGACGGCGCCCTTCACCTGCCGGATATTGGTGATCTGGCTGCCCAGATGGAAATGCAGCAGGACGAGGCAATCCTCCATGCCCCAGCCCTTCAACTCGCCGAGCGCCCGCATCACTTCCGAGGTCGTAAGACCGAATTTGGAGCGATATCCGCCGGAGGATCTCCAACGTCCGGAGCCGCGGCTGGCGAGTTTGACGCGCACGCCGATTTGAGGACGCACTCCTACCTTGGCGGCGTACTTCGAGATGAGGTGCAGCTCGGTATATTTTTCCACCACCGGAATGATCTTCCGGCCCATCTTGTGGGCCATCATGGCCATCTCGATGTACTCATCGTCTTTGAAGCCGTTGCAGATGATCGGCGTCTCGTTATCGGCGAGCGCCATCACTGCGAGCAATTCGGGTTTCGAGCCGGCTTCCAGGCCGAACTTGTACGGGCGCCCGAATTCGAGCACCTCCTCGACTACCTGGCGCTGCTGGTTCACTTTGATGGGATAAACGCAACAGTAACTGCCCTGATACTTGTGCTCGGTAATGGCGGTGTCAAAGGCGCTGTGCAGTTCCCCCAAACGGTGCTTGAGGATTTCGGCGAAGCGGATCAGAATCGGCAGCGAAATGCCTCGGAGGATCAGCGTGTCGACCAGTTTCTTGAGGTCGATGGAGCGATTGGTGTCCTTTTCGGGGTGCACGAGCACGTGCCCCTGTTCGTCGACGGAGAAGTAACCCTTGCCCCAACTCGCGACATCATAGAGTTCGCGAGCGTCCTGCACGGACCAGCGATCAGTCGGCTCCAGGACGGAGCCCTTGCGGCCATTTTTTTCCAATATGTTTCCCAAACCATCAGTGTCGGATGAAATGGGGGTTGTGGCAAGCGAAATATCGCGTGTGGCACCGGGGGCGTTGAACAAACCCTGTCAGCAGTATTTCAGGAAGGTTACGCCGCGCCACGATGGGTATGGCGCTCCGCCGCGAACTCTTCGACCATTTTTCGATTGAAGGCGGGGATATCGGCGGGTTTACGGCTGGTCACCAGTCCCTGATCGGACACCACGACCTCGCCAACCCAGGTGCCACCGGCGTTGCGGATGTCTGTCTTGAGAGATGGCCACGAAGTGAGGGTCCGGCCTTTTACAAAGCCGATCTCCACGAGCGTCCAGGGGCCATGGCAGATGGCGGCCACGGGTTTTGCTGCGTCGACGATGTCGCGGATGAATCGCAGCGCCTGCTCGTCCATGCGCAGTTTGTCGGGATTCATCACGCCGCCGGGCAGAAGCAGCGCATCGTAGTCGCCGGCTTTGGCGGACGCGAGGCGTACATCGACAGAGACTTCCTCTCCCCAGCGATCGTGGTCCCAGCCCTTTATTTTGGGGCCTTTGGGAGATACTACCTGCGTCTTCGCACCCGCCTTCTCCAGAGCCTTTCGGGGCTCGAGCAGTTCTGCCTGTTCGAAGCCATCGGTCGCGAGGATAGCGACTTTCTTGCCTTGTAGTGAAGCTGCCATAAAAATTTCTCCTTGAAATGGATTCCAGGGAGAGGGCAGCAGATGGCTGGCCGATGTGCGTTTTTTCGCGTGGGACAGGCAACCGGCTAAAGAGGTACTCCGGTAAAGAGCACGCGAAACGCCTACTCCACACGGGTGCACAAGTTACGTCCGGCGCAGGTAGGCGTCGTCGCCGCGAATCCAATCCTCGCGGGCGGGCGAAAAAACATCGACGGCTACGGTAGGTTCGAGAGCTTCCACAGAGTGCGGGATGTTGGGCGCGATGACCAGGGTCTGGCCGCCGTGCAAGACCATTTCGACGCCGTCCACAAGCACTTTCAAACGTCCCGAAATAATGTTCATCACCTGCTCGTTGACGTGGGCGTGGGTCGGAACCGAACCCCCCTGTGCGATGCCAAGTCTCGCAATGGTGATGCTGCTCGCATGAATCACCTGGCGAGTAACTTGCGGGTTCAATTGTTCGACGGGTATCTCGTCCCAGTTGTATGTGTTCATAAACCTCGCTATTCTAACAACATAATGAAAGGTATTGTGTTGGCAGGGGGCACCGGCAGCCGGCTGTTTCCTCTCACTAAAATTACAAACAAACATCTGCTGCCGATATACGACCGGCCGATGATCTATTTCCCTATCCAGACGTTGGTGGATGCGGGCATTCAGGACATTATGGTCGTGACCGGAGGCCGCAACTCGGGCGATTTTCTTCGTCTGCTGGCCAACGGGAAGTCATTCGGCCTGAAACATATCAATTACACCTACCAGGAGGGCGAGGGCGGGATCGCGGAAGCGCTGGGCCTGTGCGAGCACTTCGCGGACGGAGAAAAAGTCTGCGTGGTCCTCGGCGACAATATTATCGAGAAAAGCATTCTGGCCGCGGCGGATGAGTTCCGCAAACAGGAGAAAGGCGCGCGCGTCCTGCTGAAAGAGGTTCACGATGCGGAACGTTTTGGAGTAGCGGAAATTTCGGGCGACAAGATCGTCAATATCGAAGAGAAACCCAAGGATCCGAAATCCAATTACGCCGTCACCGGCATTTACATGTATGACGGGTCGGTGTTCGACAAAATTCACCAGCTGAAGCCCTCCCACCGTGGCGAACTGGAGATCACGGATGTCAACAACGCGTACGTCAAGGAAGGTACATTGACGTTCTCTTACCTGGATGGCTGGTGGACCGACGCGGGGACTTTTGAATCGCTGCTCCGCGCCACCAACCTCGTCGCCGGCAGTGCACGCGTTTCAATTGCCTCGACTAATGATTAAGGACGGCGATTGAGGATCGCGCTCGACGCCACGCCGCTACAACGCCAGGCCGGTCGCGGAGGCCTGGCACGATATAGCTCTCAATTAGCCGCGGCCCTGGCGCGGGAATTCCCGGAGGATGAATTCATACTGGTTTCCGATCAGCCGTTCGAGATGCCCTGCACGGCAGCCAATCTTCGTGCCGGTGAGCCGCCGCGCAATGTCGTGGAGCGACGCTGGTGGACGTTCGGGCTGCAGCGGGAGCTCAAACGGCAATCAGCGGATGTCTTTCATGGCATGAATTTCGCCGTTCCCTTCCCTGCGGCAGTACCCGCGGTCATGACTATCCATGACCTTTCCCCGTGGGTGTCAGGCCCCTGGGTAGATGACGCATGGCGGGCCCGGACCGCACGGGTGCGCAAACGAGTCCCGTGGATGATCCGGATCGGTGCTGCGCGCCATATCATCACGCTTTCGGAGGCCATTCGCAGTGAAGCGATCCGCTTCTTTCGCCTCGATCCCCGCCGCGTCACCGCTATTCCGCTGGCTGCGGCTGACCATTTCCGCCACCAGAGGGAGGCCCCGAATGTGCGCCCGTATTTCCTGTCCGCCGGAATGTTCGAAGCGCGTAAGAACGTAGCGGCCATCCTGGCGGCATGGTCGACCATTCGCGAGTCGTTCGACGTGGACCTGGTGGTGGCCGGCCCTCATCGCGAGGAGTTCCCGCTTCCGCCGGAGCGCCCGGGACTGGTCCTGCGGGGCGAAGTCACGGAGTGCGAACTGGCATCACTCTATTCGGGCGCCATCGCGCTGATCTACCCTTCGCATTACGAAGGCTTCGGATTACCGGTTCTGGAAGCTATGCAGTGCGGAGCTCCGGTGATCATTTCGCACGATCCGGCGTTGGTCGAGACTGCGGGAGATGCCGCTATCTGTATTAAGGAGCCCAGTGCGGATAATTTGTATCACGCCATGCGAACACTGCTCGAGAATCCCCAACTGCGCGTCGTTCTGCGATCCCGATCGCTCGCGCGTGCGGCCCTATTCAACTGGGAGCGAACAGCCCGTGCGACCCACGGCGTCTATCGGAGTATGCTGGCTGCATGAGCCGCCCGGCGGCGGTAGTCATCTCGCCCGAAGCACCCTATCCGATGCACGGCGGCGGTGCCATTCGGACCGCATCGTTGCTGCAATATCTCTCCCGTCACTACGATCTCGACCTGATTCTCTTCCGGCAGGCGGGCGACTCCGATCCGGCGCTCTCCCTGCCGGCCGGCCTGGTTCGCAACACTTTTACCGTTACTCTGCCCTTCCATTCCCGGCGCCCGCTTGCCTGGCTGTTGCGCAATGGACGCCGCTGGGTGTCGGCAGCACCGCCGCTGCTCGATCGCTTCTCGCAGCAAGCGGATGAGATCTCGGGGATTCTCCGCGGGCGTTTCTACCAGGCCGGTTTGATCGAGCACTTCTGGTGCGCTCCTTACGTCGACCGGTTGGCGGGTGCGTGTGAGCGCACGATTCTCGATCTGCATAACATCGAATCGGAGTTGCATGCCTCGTGTGCACGGTCGGGGTCGTGGCCGCTGGCTGCAGCACACACGCGCTTCGAACACTCGTATGTGAGGGAAGAACGGCGCTGGATACCCGCATTCTCACGACTCCTGGTTACCTCCGAAGAGGATGCCCGCCGTGTGCACCGTCTCGCTCCGGCCGCTCCGGTCACTGTTTACCGGAATGCGCTTCCGCGGGTTTGTGTTCCCGACCGGCAAGAAGAACAGGTCATAGGATTCTCGGGAAATTTTGAATATCATCCGAACATCGAGGGTGTGCGGTTTTTTGTCAAAGAAGTGTGGCCACGGCTGAGCGCGCGGTTTCCGGATCTTAGACTGAGGTTGATAGGAAAAAACCCGGGGGCCGTGGCTCACTACTTGAATGGAGCGGCCAGGATTGAAACGACGGGTCCCGTGGAAGATGCTGTCGCCGAGTTGGCCAAGGTGAAGGTCGCGGTGGTTCCGCTGGTGTCGGGAAGCGGGACTCGCCTGAAGATTCTGGAAGCCTGGGCGGCGGCGCGTCCGGTGGTTGCCACCTCCCTCGGCGCAGAAGGTCTGGGGGCGAAGCCCGGAGTCGACATTGTACTGGCCGATACACCGGATGCTTTTGCCGCGTCGGTTGCCGAATTGCTGGGTTCAAAAGATGAACGACGACGGATTGGGTGTGCCGCGCGTCATACCTTTGAGGAGAGTTTCACTTGGGAGGCGGCCTGGAAAAGCCTCAGCGGGGATGTGTTTGCGTAACGACCGCCATTCACCTGTAGATAAATCCGGGACTTCGGGCCTTCCGCAGGTGCTATACACGACTAAGTTTTTCCAGAAAGCCGCACATGCCCATCACGATGCAAACTATACTGGTTAAATCGAATGAAGATCGCCATTGATGCTCACGCGATCGGGCGGCACCTCACCGGAAACGAAGTGTACGTCCGGAGCCTCTTAAACGGGCTGGCTGCAGTGGATCGTCAATCGGAGTATATCGCCTACGTTTCCGTACCCGGCGTTGAGGCGCTAATTCCGCCATCCATGGCCGTTAAGCATGTATCCAACAATCCGTTTGTGCGGCTCGGCTTCGACTTGTCGCGCCGGGTTCGAATTGATAAGCCCGATCTTTTGCACGTACAAATGACCGGGCCGGTGATTTGCGACGTTCCACAAGTGGTGCACGTGCATGACGTCAGCTTTTTGGAGCACCCGGAGTACTTTCATTGGGCGCGCTCCCTGCAACTCCGGATGACCGTGAAGCGGACGGTCCGCCTCGCCGCGCGTGTGGTCACGGGAAGTGAATTCGCCCGGGATTCGATTCTTCGTGCTTACAGTACGGATCCGGATAAAGTGACTACCATCCCGATTGCCGCGAATCCCATTTTCCGCCCGCAACCGCGCGACCGGACGCAGCGCGAAGTCCGCGATCGCCTGAAAACTGAAGGTCCGTTTATTCTGACCGTCGGAGATCTCCAGCCGCGTAAGAATCACATTGGTCTGATCCAGGCGTTCGATGCTCTGACCCAAAGCTATCCGCAGATCCGGCACAAGCTGGTACTCGCCGGCAAAGACACCTGGTTTTCACCTCAGATTCGGGAAGCGGCGCGGAAGTCGCGTGCGGCGGATCGTATCATTTTTGCCGGGTTTGTCGCGGATGAGGATCTGCTGCGACTTTACAACGCATGTGAATGTTTCGTTTTCCCGTCGTTCTACGAAGGGTTTGGCATCCCGATTCTGGAGGCCATGGCGTGCGGGCGCGCCGTGGCTTGTTCCAACACTTCGTCCATGCCGGAGGTAGCCGACGGCGCGGGAATCCTGTTTGATCCGCAATCGAAGGGCGAGATCGTCCGCGCCTTAGCCGATATTCTGCTGGATTCTGAGTTACGCTTGCGCATGGAAAGGTTGGGAGTGCAGCGCGCGGCGCAGTTTACCTGGAACCGGACAGCTGAACGGACAGCGGCGCTTTATCAGGACGTCGCAGAGGCCACACGGAAGTCGCCGGAAGCCTTCCCGGTCGCCAGTATGCGGCAATGATCACGACGGACAAGATCGTGGCAGAAACGGCTCGGGTGTTGCTTCTGGCAATCGCCGTCCCATTACTGGCCCAGCCTTCGGTCCTCCCCAAGGGACTGCAAGGTTTTCCTTTTGCCGACGAGACCCTGGAGTACTCAGTGAATTCTCCCGGCGGTATCAGCTTCGGAAAAGTCCAGATGACTGCACGTCGTGAAAACAATCAGGGCTGGACGTTCAAATTTTCTCTAGACGCTTCTCTGCCGATCCTCACCATCATCGACCGGTTCAACGCTTATGCCAGCACAGACCTGTGCAGCATCCGGTTCGATCGCAGTTCGGAACATGGCTCCAGGAAAACCAATGAGGTAACGTATATTGACCGGGGACGGTCCGTGGCCATCCGCGGCACCAGGAATGGCGGCGGATTGAGCGAAATCCCGGTGGGCCTGTGCCCCTACGACGGCCTCACCTTTCTTTACCATTTGCGCCGCGAACTGGGACAAGGCCGCATCCCGCCCAACGACACGATTTTAGCCAGCGGTCCTTATCGGGTGAGCATGGTGTACGCCGGAGAAAAAACACTGAACCGGGATAAACAGAAGGTGGTCGCGGATCAGGTGAACTGTGCCATCATGGGCCCGAAATCGGAAGTGCACCTGGAAATTTTGTTTGCCCGCGATGCTGCGCGCACTCCGTTGGAGGTGCGCTGCCCGTTTGCCCTGGGCACTTTCTCGCTGGAGTTGATCCGCTGAAGTCTTCGCACTTGCGTGTTGCTTTCTGGTCGCCCATGCCGCCGTCCAAGAGCGGCATTGCGGATTATTCGGCTGCGCTAGTGTCGGAACTGGACAAGCTGGCCGAGATAACAGTGTTCGATTCACCGGATAAACCGTACGATCCGGCGCAGTTCGATATCGACGTTTACCAGATCGGCAATAATCCGTTCCACACTTTTGTGTACGAGGCTGCGCTGCGCCGTCCCGGGGTAGTGGTGATGCACGAAGCCAATCTGCACCACCTCATCGCCGACTACACCATCCGCCGTGGGGATTGGGACGCTTACATGGCCGAAGTGGTGCTCAACGGTACGGCGCGCGATGTCGAGTTTTCGCACCGCGTCCGGGCGCTCGAAGTGGGCCCGGACTATGAAGGCATCCGGATGACGCGGCGCATACTGGACTCAGCCCGCGGCGTGATCGTCCACAGCCAGTTCATGATGGACGAGATGCGCGATAGCGGGTTCGCCGGTCCCATCGCAAGAATTCCGCACGGCAGTTGGATCCCCGAGGCGGACCGCCTGGAGTGGCGGACGAAACTGGGGCTGAACGCAGGCACACCGCTGATCGGCGCGTTTGGTTTCATCAAGCCCTACAAGCGCATCGCCGAATCCCTGCGAGCCGTGCGCCGCCTGGTGCGGCTGAATCCGGAAGTGCGTATGATCCTGGTGGGCGAACAGCATCCGGAGTTCCCGATCCACGATTTCATCCGGAGTCTCGATCTGGAGGACTACATCCACGTCCTGGGATTCACCCCCATCGAGCACTTCACGGGCTATATGTCGGCCTGCGACATTATCCTCAACCTGCGTTACCCGACGGTCGGCGAAAGTTCAGGCAGCATGTTGCGCGCGCTGGGACTGGGCAAGGCCGTGCTGGTCTCCGACGTCGGTTCGTTCCATGAGTTCCCCGACAGCGTGTGCCTCAAAGTACCGGTCGGGGCGGGCGAGGAAGATCTCATTTACGAATACCTGAATCTGCTGGTCTCGCGTCCCGCCCTGGCACGCACACTCGGCGAGAGCGCAAAAAGCTGGGTGACGCGCGAGTGCAACTGGGCGCAGGTTGCCGGACAGTACGCCAGATTTATCGAAGCCATCTTTAGCGGAGCGACATCGTGGGAATACGCTTCGCGGCCGGCGCTCTCCCTACCGAGCCTGCACGACGCAGCCCTGGCGGCCGCGGCCCAGGCGCGGCCCGTTCACGAGATTCCCATACAGCCCCGGGACATTCAAAACTGGGCTGAAAACGAAGCGGCAGGCGCCTATATCGAAGGTCACAAGACACGTCTCCAGAAGACGCTTGAAATCACTCCACCCGGTACCGATGACGACGCCATTCTGGAGATGGGGATCTACTTTCAAATCACACCGTCGCTCAGGAGTAAGCTGGGCTATCGACATATCGAGGGGTGTTACTACGGGGAAGCAGGCGGCATGGCAACCAAGCAGGTGGTCTCAGCCGAGGGCGAGGAGTTCTGCTGTACGGTGCGGTACTTCGACGCCGAGAAGGACCGTTTCCCCTACGACGACGAAACCTTCTCGACGGTTCTGTGCTGCGAACTGATCGAGCATCTGTTCGAGGATCCGATGTTCATGATGAGCGAGATCAACCGCATCCTGAAGCCGGGAGGACACGTGGTGCTGACCACGCCGAATATCGCCAGCATGCGGGCTCTCTCGGCGATTCTGAACGGCTACCACCCGGGATTTTTCCCCCCCTACATCAAACCAGGCGGCGAACATAACGATCATCCGCGGCACAATCGCGAATACACGCCGAATGAGATCCATCGGTTGCTGACGGGTTCCGGCTTCGCCGTCGCGCGCCTGGAGACCGGCGAGTTTCGCGATGATCCGCATCCGGATTGGGCCTACATCCGCCACATCCTCTCCGAATATCATCTTCCCGAACACGACCGCGGCGACGGCATTTACGCGGTGGGGCGAAAGACCGGTCCGGTGAGGGACCGGTGGCCGGCATGGCTGTATTATTAGCGTTGTCCGTTATCCGTTGTCCGTTATTCGTTATCCGTTATCCGTGAGGCCGGACGGAAACGGACGACGATGACGGACGACGGATGACGGACGACGGATAACGGCATGGTCAAATTCGAAAACGTCTCGGTAGTCCTCGATAGCGGACGCCGCGTCACCGCGGTTTTCGACCTGATCAATCGATCGGGAGAGACCTGGGTCGCGGCTGACGGCTACGCGCTGGGCTACCAGATTTTCGATCCTGAGACCGGCACGCTGGTGATCGACGGCACGCGGCAGGCTCCGGAATGCGACATCGCGCCGGGCGGACGTGCGCACTTCGAAGTCGTCCTGGCACTGCCCCACGAACCCGGCCGGTATCGCGTATTTCTATCGATGATGCGGGAGCAGGTGGCCTGGTTCTGGGAAAAAGGCTGGCCGTTCGTGCTGATCGATGCCTGGGTCGATGACGAGAGCCAGGGGCGCCTCGGTAAGACTCGCTTCGCCACGGTGCGGCGACTGCGAGGCGAACGCGCCTGGCGCGCTGTGCGCCTCGCTGTCACGCTGCCGTTCGAAACCCTCTGGACCAATCGCAGCCTCATCCACAGCATGACGCGGCGCGACATCCTGGGGCGCTATCGCGGCTCGTTCGGCGGCGCAACCTGGGCCATCCTCAACCCCCTGATGCTGATGCTGACCTACTTCTTCATCTTCGGCGTGGTGTTGCAGCAGAAGTTCAATGCGAGCGACAAGCCCACCGATTACGTGCTGTACTTTCTCGCCGGCATGCTCCCGTGGCTGGCGTTTAGTGAGGCCGTGGGGCGGTCGCCCATGATCCTGGTCGAGTATCGCAATTTCATCAAGAAGCTGCGCTTTCCGGTGGAGACGCTGCCTGTCAATATTGTGGGCTCGGGGTTTGTCACCGAGTGCTTCGGGTTAGTGATTTTCGGTGTGCTGCTGATCCTGATGCGAGGCGGACTTCCCCTGACGGTTATGTGGCTGCCGGTGCTGGTGATTCCGCAGCTCCTCTTCACGGCGGGTATCTGCTGGTTTCTCTCGGCGCTCGGTCTCTTTCTGCGCGATCTCGGCCAGGTGATCGGATATGTCGTCACGCTCTGGTTCTTCCTGACGCCGATCTGCTATTCCGAACAGGCGCTGAAGCACACGGCGCTCGGGCCGATTCTCGCGAAGAATCCGATCTATAGCCTGGTGCGCGGCTATCGAAGCGTGCTGCTGGAAGGGCACGCGCCCGACAAGCACGCCATCGCGATCTTCTGGTGCCTGGC
The DNA here is from genome assembly GCA_963747535.1 of Terriglobia bacterium. GTDB lineage: Bacteria > Acidobacteriota > Terriglobia > Bryobacterales > Bryobacteraceae > CAVVFX01. Next base: position 402,435 of record CAVVFX010000011.1, on the reverse strand, counting down.
TGTAGTGGTCTTTCTAGCCGGGCACGCCTGGTTCTACAAATTGCGAAAATGGTTCGCGGATGTGATCTGATGCGCTTTCTGATACTCCTCCTACCGGCAATGCTCCACGCAGTTGACTGTAAACACCAGGAGAACACTGTCGATCAAGCCATCTGCAGGCAGCCCGAACTGCGCGCGCTGGACCAGCAGATCGAGCAGTACTCCGCAGCCTTGAAAGCGAGATTAACTGGAGAAAATGCGGCGCTCCTGGCGGACAGCGAAATGCCGTTTCTCCGTCAGCGCAATAATTGCTCGAATGAATCGGAGGTTCCCGCGTGCGTGCAGAAAGTGTTGACTGAGCGCCAGGATCTGCTGGCCCGCGCGCAAGCGGATCCCAACGCCATTCGCCAGGCCATAGGTCAGGCCTACTTCATCGATATCGGGTTCTTATGGAAGTATTGGCCGCAATTGTTGGACCGTAAGCTGTCGGTGTTCGGCTGCCTGATGCCGGACGACGAACAGAAGACTCGCGCCATGCTGGAGACCGGGAATCAGACGGCCGTTCCGCTGGTGTTCAAGAGCATGCCCGACGAAATGGCCGAATTCCTGGATGATCAGAAGCCTTGCGCCCACTGGCTGGTTACAGTACGAAAGCAGGGGGCTAAGTTCGTGCTCTATGCTGACGACGTGCTGGGCCGGCCGCTACCGTAAAGTCCGGCTGGACAGCGCGCCTTCGCCGCAACCGTACGGCAGACCATCGTTTTTTGTGGTCTGCAGGTTATGAGCCGCGGGCCAGTGGCGCGCGGCTAACGATCGGGAATGAAAAAATCGGCTGGTTGCCGTACGACAGACGATCGTATTTTGTCGTCTGTCGCGCTCGCCGACAGGCGAGCGGCCGTTTTTTTCAACGGTGCCCCGGCGGCACAGCAGCCGCTTTGGCGCCCACCAAATCGTCGCGGCGCGCAAAGAAACGAAGATTTAGTAGTGCCCATGTGAGGTAGGCGCTCGCCGCTCTCTAGACAGAGTTCCCCGTGCGCTCGCGCCACTTGAAAAGCACGATCCCCGCGGCAACCGATACGTTGAGCGAGGCAATCTCGCCGGCCATCGGAATTCGCACCAGCACGTCGCACTTTTTGCGCACCTGTTCGTGCAGCCCATGACCCTCCGCGCCGAACACCAGGACCGTCGGCGTCACCCATTCGACTTTGTCGTAGATCTCGCTGCCGCGTTCGTCGAGCCCGTAGATCCAGTACCCCATCTCTTTCAGGGATTCGAGCGTGCGGTTGATGTTGGTGACGCGCGTGACCGGCAGATGCTCCAGCGCTCCGGCTGCAGCCTTCGCCACGGTATCCGTCAGGCCTGCTGCGCGCCGTTCCGGAATGACGATGCCGTCGGCGCCGGCGGCGTGCGCAGTCCGCGCGATAGCGCCGAGATTGTGCGGATCCTCCACGCCATCGAGTACCACTACGAGCCTCGAATTCGCTGCAATCGCGTCCAGGTCGGCATATTTCGTGGCTGCGCCTAATGCCACTACGCCCTGGTGGGCAGCCGAGGTTGCCAGGCGCTCGAGCGCATCGCGCGGTTCGAAACGCAGCGGAATTTGCGCTCTGCGGGCGAGGTCGACGATTTCCTGGATGCGCGGTCCGCCGGCGCCCTTCGCAATGAGAATGCGGTCCAGTGGGCGGCCGGCGCGCAGGGCCTCGGTAACGGGATGGACGCCGTAGAGAACGGGCATTTCTTGAGGGTAACGCGTTGTGCGGGCACGCTACTGCTGGCGCAGCCGACCCTGAAGGTGTCTCGGACCTCGAAAAACGATGGTCTGTCGTACGGAGGTTGGCGCTGGGCAGGCCAAGGCCTCGTCCGCAATCAGCTAAAATTTTAATACACCCTATGCTTAAATCCATGGCCCGTCCTCTCTCCGAGGTTGACCCCGAAGTCTATGCTGCGATCCGCAACGAAACCAGGCGCCAGCAGGCGCAGCTCGAACTGATCGCCAGCGAGAACTTCACCTCGGAAGCGATCCTCGAAGCGACCGCCAGCGTCTTCACCAACAAGTACGCCGAAGGCTATCCCGGCAAGCGCTACTACGGCGGATGCGAATATGCCGACGTCGTGGAGAACCTGGCTCGCGAGCGCGCCAAAAAACTGTTCCACGCCGAATACGTCAACGTGCAGCCGCACTCCGGCTCGCAGGCCAATCAGGCCGCCTACTCGGCGGTGCTGAACCCGTGCGACGTCATCATGGGTCTCGATCTCAACCATGGCGGACACCTGACGCACGGCCACAAGCTCAATTTCTCGGGGAAGACGTACCACGTGGTGCCCTACCAGACCCGCAAGGAAGACGAGCGCATCGATTTCGATGGGATGGCGCGGCTCGCCGAAGAGCACAAGCCCAAGATGATCATCGCGGGCGGCAGCGCTTACTCCCGCACCTGGGACTTCAAACGCTTTCGCGAAATCTGCGATTCCGTGGGTGCCATCCTGCTGGTCGACATGGCGCATTTTTCCGGACTGGTGGCCGCGGGCCTGCACCCCAATCCTTGCGAGTACGCCGATATCGTCACCTCCACTACGCACAAGACCCTGCGCGGTCCGCGCGCCGGCATCATTCTTGCGAAGGAGAAGTACGGCGCCGCTATCGACAAGACTGTGTTCCCCGGTACGCAGGGCGGTCCGCTGGTTCACGTGGTTGCGGCAAAGGCGGTCTGTTTCCTGGAAGCCCTGCAGCCGGAATTCGTCACCTATCAGAAACAGGTCATCGCGAATGCCCAGGCTCTGGCCGACGGCATGATCCGGAATGGTTATCGCGTGGTGTCGGGCGGCACGGATACGCATGTCATGCTGGTCGACGTCTTCTCCAAAGGCGTGCGCGGCAAAGAAGCCGAGCTATCACTCGATCGGGCGCGCATCACCGTCAACAAGAACGCCATTCCTTTCGACGTCAACCCGCCGATGAATCCCAGCGGCATCCGGCTGGGCAGCCCGGCCGTCACTACGCGCGGCTTCAAGGAAGAGGAGATGGGCGAAGTGGCGGACCTGATTGCCGAAGTGCTCAATCACGTCGGGTCGGATGAGACCATCGATTCGGTTCGGAGCCGCGTAGAAACTCTTACCGAACGGTTCCCGCTGTACGAATGGAAGCTATGAAGACCTTCCCGTCGCGCACCTCGAGCGGCCAACCGCGATTGGCGCCTCCCACATGAGAATTGCGATCGATGCCCGGCGGTTGCGCGACTTCGGCATTGGCACATACATCCGGAACCTGGTCACCGCTATTGCCGGCATCGACCGCGAGACCGAATATCTGCTGATTTCATTTCCGGAAGACGAGCCGCTGCTGCGTCATCTGCCGCCCAATTTCCGGCCGATTCCCTGCACCCGCCTGGATACGGACAAGTTCGATCATATAACCTTGCCCTGGCTGATCCGGCAGCTCTCCACGGACCTCTGCCACATTCCGTTAAACCGGGTCCCGCTGTTCATGCCTAAGCCGTATATCGTGACAGTCCACGATATGGGCCGGCTGTTGTTCGACGAGGCCACAAACTCCGTGCGAAGTCTCCGGCGCTTCCGCCTGCGCCGGGGGCTGTTGCGCGCCGACCGCATTATCGCGGTCTCCAACGCTACCCGTCGCGATATCCAGACCCTCGTGGGAGTTCCGGAAGAGGATGTCCGGGTGGTCTACAATGCGCCGGATCCGCGTTTCTTCGAGCACGGCCATCTGGCCGACGCACGGGCTGCCGGCCCGCAGGCGCGAGCACGCGAGAGCCAGCGCATCCTGGAGCGCTACCAGATCAACTATCCCTTCCTGCTGTACGCCGGCAATATCCGGCCGCAGAAGAATATCCCACGCATGGTAGAAGCGTTTGCGGTGGTGCGCAGCGAACTGCAGGACGCTCCGCAGTATCGCGACCTGCACCTGATCATTATCGGCGACACGATTTCGAAATACCCGTCGGTGCGGCGCGCGGTAATCCAGAGCCGGGTCGAGCACTGCGTGCGCTTTTTGGGCTTCGTGCCATTCGACACGCTGCGCGCGTTCTACGAGTTGGCGACCGGGTTCCTGTTCCCGTCGCTGTACGAAGGCTTCGGGCTGCCTCCGCTGGAGGCCATGGCGGCGGGGACGCCGGTCCTGGTATCCAACGTCAGTTCGCTGCCTGAGGTGGTGGGCGATGCTGCGATTAAGGTCAACCCGGAAAACGTGTTCGACATCGCCCGCGGAATTAAAGAGCTACTGCTTAACGTGAAACTGCGCGCCGAGTTGGTGGAGCGGGGTCACGCACAGGCTGCCAGTTTCAGTTGGAAGCACGCGGCTGAAGAGGTAGTTAAGATTTATCGGGAAGTTGCTAACCGTTAGAGGGATCAGGCTCGAAGGCTAACTCTGTAAAGAGTAAGCATCACCTCCGCCGGGCACCGGCTTTTTTTGTATGCATTTGTGATGCGAACCCGGACCGGATCCACCATCGCGTACGCGTTGCGCGTGCGAGGAATTAGGCTTCGCTGGCTGACTAAGCCAGGCGCGATAGAAGTTCGGTCAGGTAAGCTTCGCCGACCATTCCGGAGCGATAGGTCCGCGGCTCGAAGTATTGCCAGCGAAAACCCGCCTTACTGCCGTGCCGCGCATAGAAGAGCGCTTGCTCCTCAACCAGATCCCGCTCCAGGAGCGTCTGATTGAAGCCGTGGAGGGAGCCCTGCAGAATGTACGGATGCCGGAAGTCCTCGGTCGCCAGGGCCTGCGCCGGGGCTTCGTACTGGATCTGCAGGATCCGGCCGCGCAGACTCATCTGGATCAGGTTGGGCATGTCCTCGCGGTAGGTCGCCGGATCGAATGAGGCCGGCATCAGCAGCATCTCCGTCTGGGTCATCTCCGCATTCAGACGCCTGGTGAAATCCGCGCAAATCCCATGCAGAATCCGCGCGCCCTGCCGGCGCTCCATATCCGCCCGATCCATTTCCTCGACTGCTTTTTCATCCCGCTCGGCGAGACGATCCAATTCCCGGGCCAGTTTTGTCAACCGATCCGGACGGCGTCTCCATCTGGCGACCAATCCAAACAATGCGTCCCCTTATCACTTCCAGAATATCCCGGCCGTAGAGACTGGCGCACGGCCAAAGTTCGGAACGATCCCGTGTATCGGCCGTCAGCAGACAGATTCCGGGCCCTCCGCAGCGCACATAGCGGATCAATGCCGAGCCCTCGAACGCAACCAGATACATCGAATCGGCATCCGGGGAATGTCGCACGCTGTGGGACCGGTCGACCAGAACCAGGTCGTTTTCCATCACTTCCGGCTGCATCTGTGGATCGCGCACAAGGCGGAAGACCGCCGGATTCGTCAAGCCGATCTTCATTTCAAGCGAAAAGGGATGAGTGCCGCTATAACATTCACGTGGATAAGGATATCCCGGTCCCACCGGGTCCTGAACAAAAGGGATTGCCAGATCGCCTGGTCTGGTGCACGGAGTCAGGAGGTCGGAGACGCTAAGCCTGATCTCTTTTAGAATGCGATCGGACACTTCCGGAGTTAGCACCCGGACGCCTTTCAGGATATTGTGGATATGAGGCTGTGAAACTCCTGTTATTTTTGCCAGCCTGCGCTCCGTGATTTCGCCGTTCCGGACGCGCTCGCGAAGCACTTCTATCAGGTTGCCCAGCAGTAGTTCGAATGACATTTAACTATATTTCCCCTAGAAATAGGTCTATATACTAAGGAATACCACCAAACATATCCTGGCAAAACAAATAAAATCGTTCATGTCGGGATACGTCTCGTAAACGCTTGCAATAAAAGCAGATGGTCAACGGAGTTTATTTTCGCCCGATTTCAGCATTCCAAATCTACTTGACTAATTCGTACGGAAGAGTACAGTACCATCAGTTGTTGCAAGAGGAAAAAAAGGAAATTATCAATGCAACAGCGAGTTGATCCAGGGAAGGAAACATTCGACAATGAGCAATACAATGCCAATGGAGTGGACACATTCGGAGACGATCGGGCTCTCCAGTGTCAGATGCGTCAAATGTCAGGGCACCGGCCTGCGGCCGGGACTACACCGCGACGGGAAGTCGCCGTGCAATTGCGTCCTGCGCAACATTTTTCGCGCGTGTCTCAAACGGTTCTATTTTTGCGCCGCCAATGAACCGTATCGCAGCAAGGTCACGTTGATGCCCTGTCAGGGCCTGGACGTGAATTGCACGTGGACCCGAACCAGTGAAGACTACATGGCCGATTTCTATCTGGTCGCCAAGCGGGTTCTCGAGGAGGACGAATTCCGGATCTTTCGCTTTCATTTTTTGCTGGGGGCAGACTGGAAGCTCTGCTGCAGCCGTCTGAACATCGATCGCGGACTCTTCTTCCACGCGATCTACCGCATCGAGCAAAAGCTCGGCCGGGCGTATCGGGAAATTCGCCCATACTCACTCTTCCCGACCGATGAGTATTTTGGAGGGACTATCCGGAAAGCGAAAATACTGACCATGCCCGGCGCAGAAAAAGCTGGAGCCAAGCCGATCGTTCGTCCTCCTGTGCGGCTGGCCGCGTGACACAGGCTGAATGAGCGCGATAGCGCCGGTGCCTCCCGGATGCTCCGCGCTCATTCAGATAGACAGATCTGAAAGTGATATTTGCCCATTCACGATAGCCGTATAATAGGGCCGGAAAGGCAGATGGACTCCTTATGCCTGCTGTCGCGAAACCAAAACTACGCAACCAGAAGTTCGACCTCTACCGCGAGCATGCCGCCGATTACGCAGCACGCCTCAATCCCGCGATTGTCAACATCGCCGGGTGCCAATATCTCGCCATCGACGGAGCTGGCGCTCCTGGGGGCGAAGAATTCGAGGCCTGCATTGCAGCGCTCTATGGTGTCGCGTTCACAACCAGAATGGCGCAGAAGTGTGAAGGCCAAGATTATAGTGTCTGCAAACTGGAAGGCCTCTGGCCGGACTCAAGAAAGTGGACGCTACTGATTCGGACGCCGGATTTCATCATCCGACAGCATATCGATGCCGCCATTCAGAAACTCCTGCGAAAGGGCAGGACGGTTCCGGTGCAGGCGGTGCGCCTCCTGCCGTTGCGAGAAGGATGGTGCGTGCAGGCTTTGCACGTTGGTCCTTACTGCGATGAACCCGCTACGTTAGCGAAGATGGCCGAATGCGCGGTTCAGGCAGGCATGGAGTTCAGCGGGACGCTGCACGAAATTTACCTGTCCGATCCGCGCCGGGTCGCGCCGGAGAAGTTACGAACCATTCTCCGCCAGCCGTTGCGGGACAATTGAGACCCGTGGGGCGCAATCCTGTGTGGAACTGGACAGAGCGTCACAAGTGATTGCGCATCACTAACACTCATCCTAATGAGCCGTGACCGCGAGGGAGCGGTTGGCGCGCAAACTCTAGCGACGCAGTGTTCAGACGTGTTGTCGTGACGACTTACACCACAGAAAACAGTCCCACAATGAAAACACGGTGAAACACTTCAGTCGGCTCAGTCTATCCCGCGCTCCTGGGAGCTGTCCCCCTGGCACTCGGGACCGGCACCGGCTCCGAGCTCCGCCGTCCGCTCGGAATTACGATTATCGGAGGGTTGATTATGAGCCAACTGCTGACGTTGTACACAACGCCAGTCGTCTACCTGTACTTTGACAGTTTCCAACATTGGTGGAGTCGGGGAGTCTCCGCCCCTCACTCGAAGTCTGCTTCTGCCTCGGCCAACGCCTAGTTTTCCGTGGGGCAGGCCATCGCTTTGGGTGGTCTGCCCTTGATCGGAACCAAACGCTTATTCTGTAAGCGAGCAGCCTGGGTGTGCGCAGTCGCAGGAAATCTCCACTTCGCCTCCCCCGTCTTCGCAGCGCTGGCAGCAATACGTCTTGTCATCGGGCACGGTGCACCGGCAGGCCGGATGCGCACATTTCTTGGGTTCGAGATTAGCCATAGTAAATTTGCCTTTCGTCTTCGCTCAAGTGCACGTGTTCCGCCAACTCCATCTTTGTTGGGCCGATTCGCCAGCGGACCCGGCTGTGAACCGATGGCCGGCCCCACAAGCCGCCCGATCGTTGACCACTCACGGTCAATCGACGCCGGGCGGTCGCAAGTCCTGGCTTCACAGTTTGCGGCGCAGGATCTCATTCTTTACATCGGGCCAGAACTCGGCGCGAAGATTCCCCAGCAGGCCAAATGCGATCTGCGTCGAACCCTGCTCCAGCCCGACCGTCATGGTGTTGAGTCGCTCGGGATACCACTCGTTCGATCGGAATGCGGCACCGTAAGCGCTCCCGAAACGCCGCGTTGCGAACGTTTCGCCGCCCGAGTCCTTGCGCGCAAAAACGGTCCCGCGGATCGCGTACCGGGTCCGGCCCGACTGCCCGCCTTCACCCGAACGATAGTAATCGCGGGTCCTGGTGCAGGGCGGTATCCAGGCCGAACCCGAGAGTATTGCGAATTCCCGAATACGCGAGGGTCGACTCCACGCGCCTGCCATGACCAGCCACGCAGTTGGATCCGGGTCCGGGCGAATCCCGCGACAGCGAAGGTACTGCCGGTAATGACGATCAAATGCGCTCTTATGCCGAATGTGTTGCTAATTATGTCTCTTTCTATCTGCACGGGGGTGCCCAACAGGTCCAGGATGCGATGTGGCAACCCTCGTATCGACGCATCGAGGCGGCCTGACGTCCGTACGCACGCGGTCCTGATACATCGCCAGCGTAGAAAATGAGGCTCGTCGTCCACATCCCGGAACGATTCTCTTCAAATCGGCAGACGACGGGCCAAGCTGAGCGAGCGCTCCTCTCCCAACGGCCCGAGCCGAAGCCACATCTCGATTTCGGCTTTCAGCGTCTGAGGTATCTGGCGCGTCCATGCCTGGACCGTACACGTCTTCCTCCAGTCAACGTGTACTTCAGTGGTGCGGCTCGGCGTTGGGAAGTCAACGATTCGCATAGGGCCTGCATCGATTGGAAGCAGCCGGACATCAACTTGCGGGTGGAAGGGCTAGCCACAAACGCGAATCGTCAATTGCCTGGTAGCAATGTTGGGGCCATTTTGCAATTGCCACCTATCCAAAGATTTCCGGTCAGGATTGGCCCCCGGACGAGGTACCGCTGGCTTACACGCGCTTCCGAGCCGCGACCGTTAGGGAGTGGCTACGCGAATTTTCGCAACTTAGGAACCGCGTAACAATAACTTCACATTCTGTTGAAGACGCATGGTGCGGCGTCGTGGCGCAGACACTTGTGTGTGCTGGATCGAGACTCGTCTCGATCCTCCCCCGAGTGGCTCATCGCTGCCAAGTTATTTTTGCGCCAGCCCTGAGCATTAGAAGTTGTACCTCCGTGGCGTACTCTTGACCGCAGGCGGTCAGGTGACCGAGCGTGGTCAATCTGCATGGCGTCGTCCTGTATTCCCCATCCCTCTGGCAACCCTTTCGCTGTGGCCATACATCTGCACTAACCAGTTCCTGGAACTGCCTGAAAACTCTCGGCGGTTACCGTAGAGGAGACTTGACTTCGATGCTCGGATGGATGTTGATGTTTACCACGATGCTGATATTTGGAGGCGCTACCGCGGCGATGGGCGCAGGTAGCGCGCAGACCACTATCGCGTCAAGCCTGGTGTTTGGTTTTCTGCTGGTGGTTTGCGCTTTGACATTCACACTGCGAGGCCGCGCGTGACCCATACGGCCGGCCTCAACACAAAAAAGGAATCTCACATGAATAGCAAGAAAACGGCAGTATTTGGCATCTATGCCTCAGTCGTACACGCAGAACAAGCGGTTGGTCACCTGACGCAAGCCGGGTTTCCGAGTATAGACATTTCCGTGTTAGTTCCCGACCAACAAGGTACCAGGGCCTTTGCTTTTGAAAAGGACACCAAGGCCCCGGAAGGAACGACAACCGGTGTCACAGCCGGCGGGGTAATCGGCGGAGCGCTCGGTGTCCTGGCCGGAATCGGCATGCTTGCAATTCCCGGCGTGGGTCCGTTCATAGCGGCAGGCCCCATCATGGCCGGCCTTGCCGGGCTCGGAGTGGGCGGTGCGGTGGGCGGTTTGATCGGCGCACTGGTTGGGATGGGAATTCCGGAGTACGAAGCCAAGCGTTACGTTGGACGTATCACCTCCGGCGGCGTACTGTTGTCCGTCCACTGTGACACGTCCGAACAGATTGCGAAAGCCAAAGATGTTCTCAAGCACTCAGGTGCGGACGATATCGCATCCGCCGGCGAGAGCTCACACCATCTGGTGGCTTCGCAGGCAAGCGTAAGCGAGTAATGGCAAAAAGGAGCACAACGTGAAAATAGACAAAGACGATATCAAGCATGGAATCGATGCAGCCGCCGATTTACTGAAAGAAGCCACTGACCACATTTCCGAGGAAAGCCATAAAGCGGCCGAGAAAGCGACTGAGAAGAGAATCGAGCTCACGCTAAAAGCCGGCGACAAGTTGATCGAGGTAGGTCAAAAGTTGAAGGACTCCACTAAGGCCGCCGCTGTCGTCCAGCGGCCGGAAGTTCCGGAACCCGTCCGCTAGGTTTCTTAAGAAGAGGATTACCGATGAAAACGATGCACGCTGGATTTGTCGAACAGTTCGGAAAGCCACTGGTGCTTCGGGAGTGTGAAGTTCCTTCTCCCGGGACAGGCCAGATCCTGGTAAAGACCGAGGCCTGTGGCGTATGCCACACTGACCTTCATGCCGCGCATGGTGATTGGCCGCTCAAACCCACCTTGCCATTCATTCCGGGTCATGAGGCCATTGGATTGGTGGCCGCGGTCGGATCCGGAGTCACGATCGTAAAGGAGGGTGACCGGGTTGGCGTGCCCTGGCTCTACTCTGCTTGTGGTCATTGCGAGTATTGTCTCGCTGGCTGGGAGACAGTCTGCCCCGACGCGCAGTTCGGCGGCTATACCAGGAACGGAGGCTTCGCCGAGTACCTGCTCGCCGATCCGAATTATGTCGCCCACGTGCCGGCGGGTCTTTCTGCCATAGATGCCGCGCCACTGATTTGCGCCGGCCTCACTTCGTATAAAGGAATCAAGGAAACCGGAGCGAAGCCGGGTGAATGGGTCGCGATCTCCGGCGCGGGCGGTCTTGGACACCTCGGAATCCAATATGCTAAGGCGATGGGGCTGCTCGTCTGCGCGATCGACATCGACGAAGGCAAACTTGCCCATGCCAAGCGTCTTGGCGCCGAAGTCACTATCAATGCGAAAAACGGCGATCCGTCCGCTGCAGTCAAGAAAGCGACCGGCGGTGGAGCTCATGGCGTTTTAATTACCGCGCCCTCGCTCATCGCCTTCAAGCAAGGTGTTGGCATGACCCGGAAGCGCGGCACTTGCGTGCTGGTTGGGCTGCCTCCTGGCGAATTCCCTGTCCCGCTCTTCGACGTGGTGGCGAACTGTATCACCATTCGCGGCTCGTTCGTCGGCACGCGACGGGATATGGCTGAAGCCCTGGCGTTCGCCGCCATGGGCAAGGTGAAGGCCGATATCGAATTGCAGCCTCTGTCCTCGATTAACCAGATTTTCGACCGGCTCGAACATGGCGATGTTGCGTCACGCGTGGTCCTCGACTTCGTGAAACAAAAAGCGAAGGCTCCGGAGCATCTCGAAGAAGGCGAGCTCGTCTCCGCATAGGAAGAAGGCCCGTAATCCCGACCGTAACCGACAAGCCGTCACTAGCGCGTCAGAATATTCGGGTTTCCCAAGCGGTGCTCGATGCCGCCACGAAGGAAGGGGACCCGCTGCTTCAGTCTTTGCACACGGCTATCGGGGGCCTCACGCAAACCGAGGCCGAAGATCGTGCGCGCAGGACAGGACCCAACGAGGTAGCGCAGGAGCGCCAACAAGGCTGGTTCGGCCGCCTGCTGAAAATCATCCGCAATCCGCTGGTGGTCTTGTTGACCATCCTGTCGACGGTTTCTTACTCAACCGGCGATGCCCGCGCTGGAACTGTCATGGCAGCCATGGTGGTACTCAGCGTCGCACTTCGCTTCGTGCAGGAGGCCCGAGCGGACGCAGCTGCTGCGAAGCTCAAGGCCATGATTCACGTGACCGCCACCGTGATTCGGGATGGCGCCGCCACGGAGATGCCGCTCCGGGACCTGGTGCCAGGCGACATCATCAAACTGTCCGCAGGCGACATGATCCCTGGCGACGCGCGCGTGCTCTCCAGCAAAGATCTCTTCGTGAGCCAGGGGAGCCTGACCGGTGAGTCGTTCCCGTCGAAAAATTCCACGAAGCGGCGAAGAGCGCGGCAACTTCACCGACCGAGATCAACAACACGTGCTTCATGGGGACCAGTGTCGAAAGCGGCACGGCCATGGCAGTCGTGGTCACAACCGGCGTTCACACGTATCTCGGCAGCATGGCTGGCTCGATCACGGAGGAGCGTGCGCCAACCAGCTTCGACCGGGGCCTCAATGGTTTCACCTGGCTCATGATCCGGCTCATGTTGGTGATGGTGCCGCTGGTCTTCCTCATCAACGGGTTCACCAAACACGATTGGAAAGAAGCCTTCTTCTTCGCCATGGCTGTGGCCGTGGGCCTTACGCCGGAGATGCTGCCCATGATCGTCTCGGTCTGCCTGTCGAAGGGCGCCATCGCCATGAGCCGCAAGAAGGTAATCGTGAAGCGCCTTAACTCCATCCAGAACTTCGGAGGCATGGACGTCTTATGCACCGACAAAACCGGCACTCTCACCGAAGACCGTGTCGTTCTCTTGCGGCATTGCAACGTTGCGGGGCGGGAAACCGATGAAGTTCTCCTGGACGGGTACCTGATCAGCTATTTCCAGACCGGCCTAAAAAACCTGCTCGACCTTGCTGTTCTGAATAGTCAGGACTTTGTCAAGCCTGACTTCCACGGGAAAGCCCAGGTTGATCAGTACAAAAAGCTGGACGAACTCCCTTTCGACTTCACGCGACGCATGATGTCCGTACTGGTAAAGGACCCCGAAGGAAAATCCATCCTGCTAACGAAGGGCGCTCCGGAGGAGGTGTTCCTTCAGTGCTCTCACTTCGAGTTGGAGGGAAAGGTCTCGCCCATGGACCCCAACCTGATCGTCGGACTGAAGCAAGAGTACGAGAGTCTCAGCAGCGACGGCTTCCGGGTCCTGGCTGTGGCACGAAAGGAATTGCCGGGGAAGGACGCCTGTTCGAAAGACGATGAGCGCGATCTCGTCCTCAAAGGCTATGTCGCGTTTCTGGATCCACCCAAGAAAACCGCGGGCCCTGCCATCGAGGCCCTTCACAAACATGGCGTTGCGGTAAAGATTCTTACCGGGGACAACCAACTCGTCAGCCGCAAGGTTTGCGCCGACGTCGGTCTCTCCGCCGACCCGATGCTGCTCGGCGGCGATGTGGAGAAAATGTCCGACGCCGAATTGGCCGGCGCAGCCGGGAAAACCACCCTCTTCGCACGTCTCTCGCCAGCTCACAAGCAGCGGGTCATACGAGCGCTCCAAGGCAAGGGGCATGTCGTCGGCTTCATGGGCGACGGCATCAACGACGCACCCGCCCTGCGAGCTGCGGACATCGGGATCTCTGTGGACACCGCTACGGACATCGCCAAAGAGTCCGCGGATCTGATCCTGCTGGAGAAAGACCTCATGGTCCTCGAAGGCGGCGTGATCGAGGGCCGGAAGGTCTTCGCGAACATCATCAAGTACATCCGGATGGGTGCCAGTTCCAACTTCGGCAACATGTTCAGCGTATTGGGAGCGAGCGCCTTCCTTCCCTTCATACCCATGGCGCCGATTCAGGTATTGACCAACAACCTCCTGTACGACTTCTCGCAGGTACCAATCCCGATAGACGCGGTGGACGATGAACAAGTGGCGTTGCCGCGTCCGTGGAATATCTCCGAGATCACGCGGTTCATTCTTTTTATCGGCCCGATCAGTTCAATCTTCGACTACACGACTTTCTTTGTGATGCTCTGGTTCTTCCACTGTTGGGACCCGTCCCGCGCGTCCGTATTCCAGACGGGTTGGTTCGTCGAGTCCCTGATGACGCAGACGCTCATCATCCACGTCATTCGCACCAACAAGATTCCCTTCCTGCAGAGCCGGGCGAGTTGGCCGCTGACGGTTACAACGCTCGCCATCATGGCCTTGGGAGCATGGTTGCCGTATTCTCCTCTAGCGCCGGCGCTGGGACTCGCCGCCCTGCCGCGGATGTACTGGCCGATCCTGCTGTTGACGTTGCTCGCCTACGTGGGCCTCACGCAAATGGCTAAAGTCTGGATGTTAAGGAAGAAATGGATCTAAATCAGCATCCGTATCACTGGTCGGCCGAAACCCGTACGACGGACCATCGTTTCTTGTGGTCCGTCGGGCAGCGAAGCTGCCTGCCTGCCGGTCGTCGGGGGCCGCAAAGAAACAAAGATTTGGCAACACAGGCTTCAGTCTGTGCCTTTATGCTCGGACCAAGGAAGCCTCAATGCCTCTACCCCTAAGAGAACGGCACCGCATAGCGCGGATCGGTTGGTTGCGCGCGGCCGTATTAGGCGCCAACGATGGCATCCTTTCCACCGCGAGCCTGGTGCTCGGAGTCGCTTCCGCACACGGGAGTCATAATAGCGTTCTCGTCGCGGGTGTCGCCGGCCTGGTTGCTGGAGCGATGTCGATGGCGGCCGGTGAGTATGTGTCGGTCCACTCGCAGGCGGATACCGAGCAAGCCGATCTCAATCTCGAGCGTGCGGAACTCAAGACCGACGACTTGGGAGAGCACAAGGAACTGGCGGCTATCTACGTCGCTCGCGGTCTTGAACCCGCGCTCGCAAAAACGGTTGCGCAGCAGTTGATGGCGCATAACGCGCTGGACGCGCATGCCCGCGACGAACTGGGTATTTCTTTAACGGGCATTGCCCGTCCCGTTCAGGCTGCCATGGCGTCCGCGGCGAGTTTCGCCGTAGGAGCGGCGATGCCTCTTCTGGTCACCGCCCTGGCGCCGCAGCCTGCCCTGATCGCTCTCGTAGCTGGAACTTCGCTCGTGTTCCTCTCTTTTCTCGGCGGACTAGCCGCGCGAGCGGGTGGAGCGGGAGTAATGGTGGCCGCGATACGCGTCACGTTCTGGGGCGCGTTGGCGATGGGAGTGACCGCTGGCATCGGAGCGCTTTTTGGCAGAGTGGCATAAACACCAGCAAGTAATGATTGGCCCGGCGATTGCTTCATCGGAGTAGAGGAGTATTAAACAGACATGTCCCGTTTCTGGAGTACAGCGATCATCAGCGCAGCCCTTATGGCCCCAATAGCAATAGTGCCGACAGCGTTGCGAGCCGAAGATCAGAAGGCTCGCACCTACCACGACAAACAACACAATGACGACCATGCATGGAACGGTCAGGAAGATAAAGCGTATGGTGTCTACGTAAAAGAAAATCACCGCAAATCTGGCGATTTTTCCAAGCTCAAAGCGTCAGATCAACAGAATTACTGGAACTGGCGGCACGAACATTCAGACTCCGTGCTCAAGATCGAAATAAAATAGCGTTGGTCACTTTCGCCTTTCAGCCGCTCCAAAGGGGTTTGAAACTGCCAGCCACTGGCCGCCGGAGGGCAGACCATCGTTTTTTTTTGGTCCGCCGGCTGCAGAGCAGCCTCTGAACGGCGTTGTTTCTGGAGAGTTGCTAAACCGCGGGGGCAACCCCGCGGTTTAGAGAGTTTTGCTGAATGGGGCTATCATCGCTCCACCCTGTCGCTCGCTCGCCTCCCGCCTTGCGCATCCACTGCCGCCGCTGCGGTTCTCACGGCCTGAGCGAAATTCAAAGGTGGCCGTCACATTCCCCGATGAATCCGCCCGCGTGACGCGAATCGACGGCCTTTCCCCATTGCCGATTTGCGAGACGATAAACAAGTTTCCCGAGGCGTCTGCCGCTATCGCCACCGGTGGTGCCCAGCTGATGTAGTGAGACTGGAGACTCGTCATTTACTGCACCGCAATCGTGTTGGCGCTGCCGTTGACGCCGGCGGTGACATAATTCCCGATGTAAATCACGATCGGGATCTTGGCACCGGGGGTTACGTTTTGCGAGATCTGAACGTTCACTTGCACTGCGCCGGCGATCAACCCCGGGGCCGCACCGGCATAGGTGACTTGGCCGATATTGCAGGAGGCGCCCAGCGCGACCATTGGGAAAGGCGGCGTAAGCGGCGTGAGCGAGCCATCCTGCTGCCCTGGCGTCACGAGTCCGGCGCCGGTCATGAAAACGGAAAGTAACAGTTCAGGTGGATCTATCGCGGCGGTGGTGTCGGTGTAGTGCTGAGGCGTGGCGTAGCTCAGTAAGGATGCCGACGACGATGCTTAGGATCGTGTAGACGTTTCCGCTTGTTTTCGATGCGATTGGTTTCCGGACCGTCCTGCCGGCCATGTTCTGGCTCTAGAGAGTCTCGGAACATTTGGTAATGTCCTTTGAGACGCTCCACATAATCGGGCGACTGAAGAAGGAATCGAAACAGATTTAGAAGTGCGGGTGAGTACTTGGTTTGTGGGTTGAGGGGGTCCAGGTATGGCCCCTTCATTTCAATGGGATCGCTGGCGGTCCCGCCCCATTTTCTGTAGAAATCCAGACTCTCCCATCCGTAGCTGATGGTGGCCCAGACCTTGCTCCACCCCGTCTCCGGCCGCAACACGTCGATCATGACTCGTCGGCAGTCACAGCCGGGCTCGTTACAATAAAACTCCAGGAAGCCGTATTCCCCATCTGGAAGATCCTGGCGGTTTGTGACGGTTACGGACCTGGTTTCTCGCGCTCCTACTTCAGGGAATCGTTCCATAAATGGAGTCATCGGCATCGATCCACCCCGTACGGAAAAACAATCATACCAAGGGCAGGGAGACTGTTGGCTGCCGCAACTGGGTGTGAATGTGATCGTAGCGGACTTCCCGGCTGACTCATCCGATACCCCCGTCGATTTTGCTGGACAAATCGCGCAGAATGGTTTAACGTATGGTGGATGAGTGCGACCGCGGCTCGCCGCCGCAGCGAGGAAGAGGCAGCGGCGAATCGGGGTGCCCCCAGGGCCCGGCACTCCCACCAGCCCAGCCGCGAACAACTGCAGCAGCAAGTCGAGCGGCAGCAGCGGGAAATAGAGAATCTCCGCGAAAAACTAGCCGAACGCGACAAGCAGGTCGCGGACGCAGAAAAGCAGATCGCAGATCTGGAGCGGCAACTGGCTGGGCGAAAGAAGAACTCGACCAACTCCTCCAAGCCACCATCTTCAGACGGATTGGCCGGTGAGCAGCGCCCGCGCGGCCGAAAGCACAAGAGCAAACGGAAACCGGGTGCACAGCCCGGACACCCGGGCCATCATCGACGACCGGTTCCCACCTCGGAGGTGAGCGCCGTTGAGGTACTGCTGCCGAAGCAATGCGGACACTGCGGTGGAAGCCTCCCGCAAAAGCCCGGTAGGGCGACTACGGAAGGAGAACCGCGGCGGCATCAGGTGACCGAAGTGCCGCCAGTGAAAGCGCACATCACCGAGTATCAGTTTCCGAACGTGGTTTGTGGACAGTGCGGAAAGACGACGCATGCGCCGGTGCCAGAGGAGATCGCGGGACAATTTGGACCGCAACTGACGGCGCTGGTCGCCTATTGGACGGTAGTCTGCCGCTTGCCGCGGCGGCTGGTGGAAGCGATGCTGATCGATGTGTTAGGTATCGAGATCAGTTTGGGGAGTACTCAGAAAGCCTGGGAAGAAGTCAGCCAGGCGGTGGAACAGCCCGTGGGGCAATTGCAGGAGCAGTTGCCGCGCGAAGCGGTCCTGAATGTGGATGAGACGGGTTGGCGGACCAATGGCGATAAGCGCTGGATCTGGGCGCTGGTGGCCCACCAGTTCGTGTTCTACGTGGTGGCCTCCACGCGTAGCGCTGAAGTGTTGGTTTCCCTGCTGGGGTCGGTCTTCCACGGAATTCTCTGCAATGACCGGTGGGTGGTGTATCTGACGTACCATTCCGGCCGCATGCAGTTATGCTGGGCCCATCTGAAAAGAAATCTTCTGGGGATCGCCGATTATGCCCGCAGTCCCTCGTCGCGGCAGTTTTGCCGGGACACGCTGGCCATCGTGGCCCGCGTGTTCCGTCTTTGGTATCGGTTTCGCGGCGACTTGCGGGACCGGCGCGGAAACCCGCAGCCTCTTGACCGACAACAACTCTATTTAAAGTCGATCCCCCTGCAGAAAAAGCTGCTCGCCTTGGCGGTGGCACATCTTGAGGACACCGACCGCGAGGTTCGCAACATGGCAATCGCGCTGTTGCTTCACTTCGAACGGCTGTTCACATTTCTGGAAGAGGAGGGCGTGGAGCCGACCAACAATGCAGCGGAACAGGTCCTGCGTACGGCTGTGCAGTGGCGCAAGATCAGTTTCGGCAACCGCAGCCGCAACGGGGAAATCGCCACTGCCCGTTTACTCACCGTCGTGCAGACTTGCAAGAGGCAGCGTCGTCACGTATTGGGCTACCTCACTGAGGCCGTACGCTGCCATCGTCGTCAGACTGCTGTAGCTTCCCTGCTCCCATGCCGGCCCTAACCACGTGAACTGTTACAACGGAAATTGTGGACCCGCGAGACGCCGGATTGGATGCGGAGTTGAGGGAGCTATCCTGGTTCAGCACCGCAGCCTGGCCTCCGCCGCTTCCGTCTTCAGTGAATAACGCGGGACCTGCGCCGAACACTTGCATGCGGCCGGGTCCGAAAGTCTGGCCGGCGCCTTGCAGCGTGATGGCGGTGTAAGGACTGCTGACCTCGAATGGAACGACCGCGTTGATCTGATTGGCTTGTACATACAGAATGGGTGCGGGCGTACCGTCAAAGAGGAGACGCGTGTTGGAATCGAAGCCTATGCCGAAAAGCGTGATGATCTCACCGGGAGCGATCTGAAATACCTGATAGAACTGCAGGGTCCCGGAGCGAAAATTGGCCGCATTTAGGATGGCGGCTACGAACGGCGATTGCGGTGACGCGAAGTCGATTTTAGTAAGAGTCACATCGTAAGTCCCGCCGCCGAAGGTGGATTGGAGTGCACCCGGGGTCGGAAAAAAGACGTAGCCTTGGCTCGACGCGGCGGCATAGACGGAGCCTTGCATGTCCAGCGCAATCACGCCTGGAACGGGCACTGAATGCACAATCGCGGAACCATCCGGCGCGATAACGGTAAGCGAAGTATTCGGGGACCCATTAGCGGAAACCAGGGTGCCGGGGATGTAGGCGTCACCTTGCGCGTCGACCAAAATTTGATTGGTTTGGGGTCCTGGCGCGAAAGTGGAGTAAACGACGGAGCCGGTAGCGCTGAACTTGATCACGAATTCGCTGGAATAGGTCGGCCCTGGAAGAAGACTGGTAAGAGTGGGCTGCAGCACGCCGGGCGTGGTGGGAAAATCTGGGGACGAAGTCCCGCCGCCAACATAGGCTGCGCCGGCGCTATCGACGGCGATGGCGAATCCGGAATCCTGCGCGGAGCCGCCGAGATAGGTGGAATAAAGCAGCCTGGCGCCGGTCGGATCCAGTTCGGCTACGAAGGCATCCCCCAATCTTAAGATGCCGAGATCGACTTCGCCATGAAAGGTGGCTTGCCAGGCGTTCGCCGTGACGGGAAAATTGGGCGATACCGTCGCGCCAGTGATCCACGCATTGCCATGGGAGTCGACGGCGATGGCGGTTGCCCCGTCGGGGCCGGAGCCTCCCAGGAACGTTGCCCAGGCCGTGCTGCCGTCGGGCGAAAGTTTGATGACGAACGCATCGGTACAGGGGCCCGGAATCTCGCCGCCAAGTCCGTAGTAGCAGGTTTCAGGAGCAAGGTTCGGCTGGTAAACTCCAGGCGTAGTCACGAATTCCGCGGTCGCCGAGCCAACGGCATAAGCGTTTCCGGCAGGATCGACAGCGGAGCCGGAGGCGGAGTCGCTGAGCGCTTTGGAGTAGATGATGTGGTCAGCGCCAGGAGCAAACTTGATGATGGAGCCATACACCAGAACGTAGACGTCGCCGGCGGCATCCAAGGCAATTGCCTCGGAGATCATGCCCGTCAGGCAGATGGACCAGACCACAGCGGTCCCACTGGGATTCAACTTGGTGACAAATGCGCAACCATTCCCTTGGGATGGCACGCCGTATGCGGTCGAGGTCAAAGGAAAGTTGGGCGAGTCGGTTGAGCCTGTGACATAGAGATTGCCCACGGAATCGACTGTGGTCGCGCGGGCAAGATCGTCTATAGAGCCGCCGAGATACGTAGCGTAGTCGACGTGGAAGCTGGCAAGAAGCGCCGCGATCGGCAGAACGAGCATAACTCACCCCTTGCATTTAGCCAGCCATGCGTCTTACGGCCTCGCAACAAGTCAGACGATCAAGGAAGGAGGACGTACGCTACGGTTCACGATGAAGAAACGCGTCGGGGTTCGGGGTCGGCAGGCCAGTCCGGAGATACCCAGGGTTTGTCGGATACTGCAGAATCGGGGCCGGAGAGCGTCCAGGAACTGATGGAGGAGGGTCAATCTTTCGAGGCCGGGGCGATCGAAGGAGTGGAGGATGCGCCCGACGCAGACGTAGCTGAAGTCCACACGAAACAGGTACCGGAGGACGATGTACCGTCCGAATATCTGGAGGGTGATTAGGCTCCGGGCCGGCATGTAGCATCCGCCGGCTGTAATCAAGGCGCGGCGGATGGCGGCTCGCCCGTCGACTACGCCTGCAAGACTGTAGCCTCTTGGTCTTTGTCGGCGATACCCGAACCGGCGAGTTGTTCGGACACAAACCAGACTTGGAATTCATTCACCCGAAGAACGTCGCTGACCAACAAATCATTGGTTCCATCGTCGCCGCGCACGGCCGCGGCGCGGGCTGCTTCACGGGTTGCATCAATGATCAGTTCGTGAGCTTGCAACAGACGGAATAACTGAATGGTAACGTCTTCACGGCCGCGGGGCGGACGCGCAATGTGCGTGGTCTCGGCAACATCGTGAGCCATAGCGATGGCAACTCCGCCGAGGGTCTGGACGCGCTCGGCCAACGCATCGACGATCTCAGCCTGTTCGTTGAAGTGCTTGTCGAAAAGGAGATGGAGTTGGTAGAACGTCGGGCCGGATACCTGCCAATGGTGTTTCTTGTAAAGATCGCGCAAGGTCATGGTGTCAGCCAGAATCTGATTGAGGCTCTCGGCGCTGGCCAGACGGACTTTGTGATCGAGCGACAAAGGCCGGTTGACTACAGTTCCATATTTCTGGATCTCAGACTCCTGTCCGATGAGGTGCGTCGTTTTCGAGTGATTTGCTTTCATGATTTTCTACCGTTCCTGGTAGCATGCGAGTGGCCGTTTAAGAGAGTGCTTCAAAGCCCGAAATTACGTCGGAGAGTTCTTCGTCGATGCCACTCTGACGCAAACGGTGGAATGAGTTGTGCAGATTCTCCTGCAATTCGTTGATGTTCTTATCGGCGCGTTCCATAGCCGCAAGCCGGCTCGCGTTTTCGCTGGCGAGGGATTCGGCGCACGCCCGGAAGAGCGAAATAAACAGGTATTCGCGGATCAGTGCGCGCAGGGTCGCGGTACCACCGCTCACCACCTCGGGCAACATTTTAGTCGGCCAAGGGACTTTCTTGAGACCTTCTTGCCATTCCGCGTCGAGCGGTAGCAACCGCTGGCTGACGGGCTCATAGAGAGCCGCGGACTGCGGGCGATTATGGAAGACGTAAAGACGTGCGTATTCTCCCTTGGCCCGGCGTGCTTCGCTTTCGATTTGGATCTGCCCCACCAGGGGAGTGATCGCCTGGACAGAATTCGGCACGCTAAAGAGTCCCATCAACGGCAGCCCCGCGTCCTTGAGGCGCGCGTGAACGCGTTCACCAACCGCCCAGATCCCCGGTTTTCCAGGGAGAGTTGCGAGTGTCCTGATCGCATAGTCTGCGACGACATCATTAAACTGTCCCACCAGGCCCTGATCGGAACCGAATACCACGGCGCCGATCTTGCCGGCATCGGGCTTTGCTTTGGACTCCGGCATTTCACGGAAGCACGCGCCCAATCCCAGTTCCACCGTTCGATAGTAGTCGCCCAGCGCACGCACCGACATATCGTATTGTCCGACGCTCGAAGCGGCCAGAGCCTTCATGGTGCGCACCACCGATTGCAGATCGCCGGCACTGCTGATTTTACGCTGCAGGCTCGCGGTGGTGTTGCTCATGGCTTGGCTTTCTCTGCGGGCTCGGGCTGGAAGGGCAAGAGTGCTTTGCGGGCGATCTCGATTACCGTTTTGCGATCCTCGTCGCTCAGTTTGTCTGCTGTTTCGAATCGAGTGCAGACTTCTGCCGGAATTTCCGACGTCGCCTTTTGTACCGCGTCCTCGGCGTTGGTCATCTGGTCGAGCGATACGCCATCAAAGAGCCCTGCAGTCAATGCCAGCAGTACCGTGATTTGGGCGGGCACGGATACGGGGGAGAATTCCGGCTGCTTCAGACACGCGCGGATTCGCTGTCCATGGTCGATGCTCTTACGCGTGCCTTCATCAAGGCGCGCACCGAAGCGGGCAAAGGTCTTGAGTTCTTCAAACTGCGCGTAGGCAAGCTTGAGATCGCCCGCTACCGCGCGGTAGGCCGCAAACTGCGCTTTGCCCCCGACGCGCGAAACCGATTTCCCGACGTCGACCGCAGGCATTACGCCCAATTCGAACAGCGATGGCGAGAGGTAAATCTGACCGTCCGTGATGGAGATCAGGTTAGTAGGGATGTAAGCAGAAATGTCCTGCGCCTCGGTCTCGATGATGGGCAGTGCAGTGAGCGAACCACCACCGAGTTCCTTTCGCAAGTGTGTCGAACGTTCGAGCAGACGCGAGTGAATGTAGAAAATGTCGCCCGGGAAGGCCTCGCGTCCCGGTGGACGCCGGAGCAGGAGGGAAAGCTCGCGATAAGCACGTGCGTGTTGCGTCAGGTCGTCGTAAACGATCAGCACGTCGCGACCCGCCTCCATGAAATGCTCAGCAATACTGGTAGCGGCGTAAGGGGTGATGTATTCCAGTCCAGGCGCGTCGTTGCCTTCTGCGACTATCACGACCGTGTAATCCATAGCGCCCTTTTCGCGGAAGTTAGCCACTACTTTTGCGACGGCGGAAGCGCGCTGGCCAATCGCGCAGTAAACGCAAACCACATTCTTCCCGCGCTGGTTCAGGATAGTATCGAGAGCGATGGCCGTCTTGCCCGTCTGCCGGTCGCCCAGAATCAATTCGCGCTGGCCCCGGCCGATCGGAATGAGCGCGTCGATGACCTTCAAGCCAGTCTGGAGCGGCACGTTGACCGGAGCCCGGTCCATGATGGCCGCGGCGGGTCGTTCAATCGGTAAGCGTGCGCTCGATGTAAAGACGCCTTTGCCATCGAGTGGCCGTCCAAGAGGATCGATGACGCGCCCGAGCAATTCGTCGCCCACGGCCACGTCCATGACCCGGCCGGTGCGCACGACCTCATCGCCCGCATGCAATTGCGAATATTCGCCGAGCAGTACGACCCCGATCTCCTCCGCATCTACGTTGAACGCGATGCCGAACACGCCCCCGGGAAACTCGAGGAGTTCTTCGTAGCCCGCGCCGGGAAGGCCGGACACCATGGCGATGCCGTCCGAGACGCTGGTGATGGTACCCACTTCGTGCGGCGTTAGTTGCGGCGTGAAGGATTCCCGCGCCTGGCCGATGGCAGCGAAGGCGCCGTCGAAGATACCCTGCAAACTGGCGGGCGAGGTGCTCATTTCAGCAGTTCTCCGACGTTCTTCTCCATCGACGCGAGGTAATCGGAGATATTCCAGCCGAGCTTCTGTCCATTGGTAGTGAGTTCGATTCCGCTGATCAGATCCGGCGCGGTTTCGAAACGGACGCGGACTTCCGCCGAGAAGGTTTCGTTGAGCGCGTTCCGAATCGCTGCGCGTTGGTCCGCGGGCATGTCAAAGGTGCTGGTGATAACCGCGGGCTCTGACGAACTCCTGAGAGCCGCGGCGACGGTCTCTTTCGCTTGCCCGTTCATTGTGTGTAACCGGCGGTTGAACACTTCACCCATGCGTTCTTCCAGGCTCGCGGTGGCCAGATCCGTCAGAGCTTTCCGTGCGATGGCAAACACTTCCTGCCGCGTACGGAGGGTGATGGCTTGATCCAGGTTATGAGCGTCGGTCTTAAGTGCTTCCTGTCTCTTGGCACTCAGCACGTCGGCCGCCTTGCGCGCCTCATCAAGAAGTCGCTGACGTTCGGCGTTCGCCTCGTCGGTCGCTTTCGTCATGAGTGCGGCGCGCTGTTTATCGAACTCCTCGTTCTTGTGCTGGAAGTCATCGCGGTCCTTCTGGGCTTCCGCCTTCTTCGCGTTGGCGTCCGCGAGTTCCGCGGCGACCTTCTTCTCCCGCGCGTCGATCGCGTCGAGAATGGGCTTGTAGAGAAAGCGCTTCATCAGCCAGACCAGGATGAGAAAGTTCAGCGCTTGCGCACAGACTGTGAACCAATCGATGAGCATAGGTTCACTTTCCGGTCGCTTGGGTGATCACGTGGTTCCAGAACGGGTTGGCAAAGATCAGAATCATCGAGACTACAAAGCAGTAGATCGCGGTGGATTCGATCATCGCGAGTCCAACGAACAGGGTCCGCGTGATGGTGGCAGAGGCGTCGGGTTGCTGCGCCAGCGCGGTGAGTGCGGTTGCGACCGACCTCCCTTCGCCCAGCGCTGGGGCCATGCACCCAAAGCTGGTGGTAACTCCGGCGGTGATGATGGATGCGATGGCGATTGAGGTTGAGGTATCCATATATTCCTTAGGTTGTGGAGTAGGCGTTATCGCCTGCGTTTGTTGGCTCGAGTTTCGGTTTGCGGGTGCGCGTCGCAGCCGCGATATAGACCGCGGCCAGAATGCTGAAGATGTAGGCTTGCACCATGCCGGTGAGCAGGCCGAGCATGGTCATGAAGATGGGGAAGATAAAGGGAGTGATGGTCAGCAGAATGGCGATAATCATGGCCCCGCTCATCATGTTGCCGAAGAGGCGGACAGCCAGCGCCAGCGTACGCGAGAGCTCACTGATGATGTTGAACGGCAGCATGATGACGGTCGGCTGCGTATACGATTTGAGGTAGTCGCCTACCCCTTGATCTTCGATGCCGAAAAGTGGGACGGCTACAAAGACGCATAGCGCCAGGGCAGCGGTGGTGGAAAGCGAACTCGTCGGCGGCGCGTAGCCGGGGATGACAGTGAAGAGGTTGGCCAGAGCAATGAACAAGAAAAGGGTGCCGATAAAACCGACATACTTTTCCGGGTGACGGAGGCCGACTTCTTCGATCTGCTGGTCGATGCCGGTGACTATGATTTCCAAAAGGTTCTGCCAGCGGGAGCGTTCGAGGCCAGTTGACAGTTGGCGAGTGATGAGCCTTGAACCAGCCGCCAACACCAGCATCAGTGCCCACGTGAATACGATGGTGCCGTTGAGTTTGAAGAATCCGTATTGCCAGAAAACCAACTGGTCGGGACTAAGTCGCATGGTTCACCTGCCGCGACACGCGCGTGACTGCCAGCCGAGCCAAAACAAATCCGATAAGGCAGGAAAGCAGCCTCTTCCAATCGCTGCCACCGACCAAGTAGAATCCCGCCAGGGTAATGCTGGTGCGCAACAGCAGGCTAAGGGAAAACCAGAGCGCAGGCTGTTTCGACGAGACGCCCCTCTGGACCGTCCACCAAAGACCGCCGAAGAAGATCGCGCCGAGCACTACGCCTGCGCCTCCCGCGAACACCAGCATCAGAGTCTCATTCATCGTCATCATCCTGCTCCTCTCGCATCTGCTGGTCGATCCAATGCCACGCGTTGAAACAGCCGATGGCGAGTCCTGCCACCAGCAACGCGAGTGTCCAGGAATGGGTGCCGGGATAATGCTTGTCAATCCACAGTCCGAGCGCAACTCCGAGCAGAGTTGGAACCGTTACCGACCAGCCGATCAACCCCATCATGCCGAGGCCAAACCAGACGCCTTTCGTAGAGTTGCGCGCCTTGAGTTTGCGCGCGGCCTTCGCGCCGACTTGCTCGACGAACTGTTTTCGGCTCGGCTCGCTATTCATCTTGCAGGGCCGCCAATCGACGCAGAAATCCGGTCTCCACTTTTGCCATGGCCGTGCGCACGCTTTGCTCCTGCGCATCCAGCGTCAGAAACTGTTTCTCCACTGCGTCCCGCAATTGGGCCAGGTCTTTTCCACCCAACGCACGGCGCACTGAGACGAGTACATCCCCGCCGGTCTTGGCCAGCACTCCTTCGTCTACGGCTACAAATACTTCACCGTCGGATTCACTCTTGTAGGTCAGGATTCCGGGTGTGAGGGCAGCCACACAATCGAGCCGGTGGGGTAAGATTCCAAAAGATCCCGCAACTGTCTCGGCAACGATACTCGATACATCGACTTTGTCGGCGAAGATCTGAAACGGCAGGAGAATCTTAAGATGCATGAGCGCCGGCATGGGCGGCCTCCGGTGCTGGCTTCGCCGCAGGCCCCGGTGCAGACTTTATTACCGCAGGCTTTCCCTTCGCTTCGTCAATGCTGCCGATCATGTAGAGCGCGCTCTCCGCGTAGTCTTTGAATTCATCCCGCAGGATTCGCTCACAGCCATCCAGCGCATCTTTGAGAGTGACGAGTTTTCCTTTGAGGCCGGTGAACTGTTCGGTCGTGAAGAACGGTTGGGTAAGAAAACGCTCCAAGCGTCGCGCGCGGGCCACTACTTTGCGGTCCTCCGGCGAGAGTTGCTCCATACCGAGCATGGCAATGATGTCCTTGAGTTCGCCGTATTGCGCGAGTGTTCGCCGAATCTCCTGCGCCAGGCTGTAGTGCCGTGCGCCGACGATGCCAGGCGTCGCCATCTTGGAACTGGACTGTAGCGGGTCGATCGCTGGAAACAGACCTTCGCTGGACCGCTTGCGTGAGAGCACGACCGAAGCCGAGAGATGCGAAAACGTGTGCACGGCTGCAGGATCGGTGAAATCATCCGCCGGCACATATACTGCCTGAATGGACGTGATTGCGCCAGTATCGGTGTTGGCGATGCGCTCCTCCAACGCCGATAGCTCGGTCCCCATGGTGGGTTGATAGCCCAGACGCGACGGCATCTGTCCCATCAAGCCTGAGACTTCCGAGCCGGCCTGGATGAACCGGAAGATATTGTCGATGAGCAGCAACACATCGCGATGCTCGTCATCGCGGAAGTATTCGGCCATCGTCAGAGCGGCCTGGCCAACGCGGAACCGGCTGCCTGGCGGCTCGTTCATCTGGCCATAGACCATGACCATGTTGGGCAGAACGCCCGCCTCCTTCATATCTCCGTAAAGCTCTTCGCCCTCACGGCAACGTTCGCCGATGCCGCAAAAAATACTAACGCCCTTCTGATGCCCGATCATGTTGTGGATCATTTCGGTGAGCAACACCGTCTTGCCCACGCCGGCGCCGCCGAAAAGTCCCGCCTTGCCGCCACGCTCCAATGGCACCAGCACATCGATCACCTTGATGCCCGTCTCGAACACTTCGCTCTTGGTGGACCGTTGCGACAATGGCGGCGGAGTTCGATGCACAGAGCGCCATTGGATATCGGACAGCGCCGCTCCGCGGTCGATGGTATCGCCGAAGACATTGAACATACGCGAGAGGATTCCTTTCCCTACCGGCGCCTTGAGCGGCCCTCCCGTATCCTCCACTTGCATGCCTCGAGCCAAGCCTTGCGTCGGCGTCATGGCAATACCGCGGACGCAATGGGCATCGCGCTGTACGAGGACTTCGATAACGATGCGCCCTCCGTCGCCAGCGCGCAGGACGGAGTAGATCACCGGCAAGTGCTCATCGAACCTGACATCCACGACGCTGCCGCGCACGGAGACTACAACTCCTGTATTCGTTGCTGTGGTTGCGTTTTCCAATTTCCTCCTGTACACCTATTGCGCGAGACCTTCCGACATCGGCTGCGATCGGAACAGAGGCAGCTTAGCCGCCGTGTCGATCAGTTCTTGGGTCTTCATCTCGGTGCGCTCCATTTCCAATTGCGGATTTCCGGCAAGTCTTCACCGTGTTTGTCGATGTAAAGCTTGTGTTCGATGAGCTTGTCCTGCATGGTCTGCTTCAGGTATGACCCCTGAGAGCCCAGATGCGGCAGGCGGTCGACTACGTCTTGCACCAGGTGGAAACGGTCCAGATCATTCTGCACGCGCATATCGAAGGCAGTCGTGATGGTGCCTTCTTCCTTGTAACCTCGAACGTGGAGATTGCGGTTGGTGCGGCGATAAGTCAGCCGATGGATCAGCCATGGATAGCCGTGAAAGCCAAAGATGACGTGTTTATCCTTGGTGAACAGCGAGTCGTAGTCGGTGTCGCTGAGTCCGTGCGGGTGCTCGCTCTTAGACTGCAACTTCATCAGATCCACGACATTGACGACGCGGATTTTGAGTTTGGGAAGATGCTCGCGAAGAATCGAAACAGCAGCTAGAATCTCCAGCGTGGGTGTGTCCCCACAGCAACCCATCACCACGTCCGGTTCGCCATCCTGATCGTTACTGGCCCATTGCCAGATGCCGATTCCCTCAGTGCAATGGGCCACCGCCGCGTCCATAGTCAGCCATTGCGGAAGGGCATGTTTGCCTGCCACGACGACGTTGACGTAATTCCGGCTGCGCAGGCAGTGATCGATAACAGAGAGCAGGCAATTCGCATCCGGTGGCAGGTAGGCGCGAACGATACTGGCCTTCTTGGTTGTCACGTGGTCGAGAAAGCCTGGATCCTGATGAGTGAACCCGTTGTGATCCTGCTGCCATACGTGCGAGGCGAGCAGATAATTCAGCGATGCGATCTTGCGGCGCCAGGGCAGTTCCGAAGTTACCTTCAGCCATTTGGCGTGCTGGCTGAACATGGAGTCGACAATGCGGATGAAAGCCTCATAACTGTTGAACAGACCGTGCCGCCCCGTTAGCAGATAACCTTCCAGCCAACCCTCGCACTGGTGCTCGCTGAGCATGGAGTCCAGCACAAGACCGGCCGGCGCGAGGAACTCGTCATTGCTGACCACCTGGGCATCCCATTGACGGTTCGTTACTTCAAAGACTGCCCCCAGGAGGTTCGAGATGGTTTCATCGGGACCGAAGAGACGGAAGTTACGCTGATCCTGATTCAGCTTCACAACGTCACGAATGAAGCTACCCAGCACGAACGTATCTTGCGCTTCGACGGCGCCAGGCGCGGGTACCTTTACCGCGTGAAGCTGAAAGTCCGGCATACGCAGATCGCGCAGCAACAGTCCGCCGTTAGCATGCGGATTGGAGCCCATCCGCCGGTTGCCCTTCGGCGCAAGTTCGGCTAACTCCGGTAGAAGGCGGCCATTGTCATCGAACAACTCTTCGGCCCTGTAACTTCTCATCCAGCTTTCGAGTTGTTGGACATGATCGGGATGCGCTGCATCCACCAGGATGGGCACCTGGTGGGACCGGAAGGTGCCTTCGACCTGCAAGCCATCGACGACTTTCGGTCCCGTCCAGCCCTTGGGTGATCTGAGCACAATCATCGGCCAGCGCGGCCGGGCGGCATCTTTTTCAGTCCGCGCATGCTCCTGGATCTGGCGGATGTCCTCGATAGCCTTGTCAAGGGTAGCTGCCATGAGTTGATGCATCGTTTCGGGGTCGTCGCCTTCCACGAACAAGGGCTCCCAACCGCAACCTTGGTAGAACTTCTCCAGTTCCTCGTGTTCGATCCGGGCGAGTACTGTTGGGTTACTGATCTTGAACCCGTTTAAGTGCAGGATCGGTAGCACGACCCCGTCGGTGATGGGATCGAGAAACTTGTTCGATTGCCAGGCGGTCGCCAGGGGACCGGTTTCTGCTTCACCATCGCCGACCACACAAGCGACGATCAGACCGGGATTGTCGAACGCGGCGCCGAAGGCATGGCTGAGGGAGTATCCGAGTTCGCCGCCTTCGTGAATAGAGCCTGGCGTCGTCGGGGCTACGTGGCTGGAAATCCCACCGGGGAACGAGAACTGCGTGAACAACTTCTTGAGTCCAGCTTCGTCCCGGGTGACGTTCGGATAGACTTCACTCCAAGTGCCTTCGAGGTAGACGTTGCCTACAATCGCCGGCCCGCCATGACCGGGCCCCGCAATGTAGAACATGTCCAGGTCATACTTCTTGATCACCCGGTTCAAGTGCACGTAGATGAAGTTTTGACCAGGAGTCGTGCCCCAATGCCCGACGACCAGCGGCTTTACGTGAGAAAGCTTGAGGGGTTCTTTCAATAGCGGATTGTCGTAGAGATAGATCTGCCCGACCGACAGATAGTTGGCCGCGCGCCAGTACGAATTCATGTTGTGGAGCAATTCCGGGGTGAGCGTATTGGTCCTGGCGGTCAAGTCTTTCGCTTCCAAAGTCAGTGTATTGGTATTCATGGTTTAATCCTTTTGTTCACCGCGCCGGCTTCGAGAATGCGATGCACCGAGCGCGCAATCATCAAATCTTCATCCGTTCGAATGACGCGAACCGCGACACGGCTCGTGCCGGCAGATCAGGAGGTTCTCCTCAGATGAGCACGAGAGACTTAGTGAGAGCACTTCATTCGCCATTCCGAGACTGCGGAGCGATAGGCTCAAAGGCTGAGTTTGTAGCCCGGAGTGACCACGCGTGGTCACCTGACCAGCGACGGTCAGCATTGCCCGGGAGGCTCTTTACTCGATCCTGAGACGCCGGAATACAGGGATCTTGGTGATGTTCATAATGAGCGTAAACACTGCTGCCCGCAACATATTCCTCCCACTGTGGGGAGCGGCAGCGGAGTCATGACGATTCCAAAAGTCGCGAGCGTGGAGGCTGTCGCGTCATCCACCCCAAATGACGCGACCAGCATCTTGGAGCCCGGCACCGGGTACGTTCGTCCAGACATTGTCGCGGGGGACCAAAGCGTTCAACGCGAGCCGTGACTTGAGTGCGGCGAGAGTCGCCTGCGCGCGACCTTCCTGGAAGAACCCGAGAGCCGCGTTGAAGGCCATAAGAACTGCGATGATCCCAGCCTCGACATACTTACCGAGCACGACTTGGAGCACGATCGCGGCTTCAAGCATCCATGGAACCGGCGTCCAGAACTCACCTAGCGCCCTGCGGAGGGGATGCAAGGACGCGTCAGCTACCGTGTTTAGGCCGAACTTCGCAAGCCGGTATCGGGCTTCATTGCTGGTGAGCCCGGCCGGTAGCGGCGCATCCTTAGCCGGTTTTTTCCGGTGCGCGGATCAATGTTGCCACAAGATTCTCCCTTCTTCGAGCGGAGTTGCAACGCCGGGGTGGTAAGGGATCACTCGCGCTGTATAGTCTATCGGCGGGCGGGACGCAGAGACCGCGGTGCTGTAAACGTGGCAACCGGTCGCGGCGGCCAGTTGGTCGACGCGCTGCATCTCCTGCTGAATGAGTGGGGCACCATTGGCGCCGTCGGCGTACAGTTCGACCCTAACCGCCTCCGGATCGAGACCATTGAGACAGAGCTGAACCTCGAATATGTGCTGCTCGCCGCGCGTCTCAACCTTCATCTCGCCGAAATGAAGCGCGGCCCAGTTCTGCTCCAGACTGCGCTGCCAATCGACGATCTGCCTACCTGCTGCGCCACTATTGGCAACGCGCAAACGATACGCAGTTGCAGCCGGGAGGTAGTGTTCCCCGGTGTATTCGCGTACGGTTCGATTGGCGGAGAATCGTGGCGTCAACCGCGCCATGCTTTCCCGCATCCGCGAGACCCATGCGGTCGGAATACCGTTGGCATCGCGGGTGTAGAACTCCGGGACCACCTCGCGCTCAAGCAATTCGTAGAGTCTCTCCGCTTCCCTACCGTCCACGCCGGGGTCGTTGCCATGTTCCTGACCGTCGCCCAGCGCCCAGCCGAGGTCCGACTCATAAGCTTCGGCCCACCAGCCGTCGAGTTCCGAAAAGTTGATTCCGCCGTTAACCAGCACCTTCATGCCGCTCGTTCCAGAGGCCTCCCACGGCCGGCGCGGCGTGTTCAGCCAGACATCTACACCCTGCACCAGATGCTCGGTCAAATTCATGTCGTAGTCACCGAGGAAAATGACATGGGGACGAGCCTCGGGCCGCCGGATGAAGTGTATCCACTCACGAATCAGATCCTGTCCTGCCTGATCTGCCGGATGGGCTTTGCCGGCGAGGATGAGTTGCACCGGCCGTTGTGGATTGGTTAACAGGCGCAGCAACCGCTCCGGGTCGTGCAGCAGCAGGTTGGGGCGCTTGTAGGTCGCGAAGCGCCGCGCAAAGCCCAGTGTCAATACATTGGGGTCAAACAGATATTTCGCCCGCTCAACCGAACCGGGAGATGCACCGGACCCGGCCAGTTGTCTGGACAGCCGTTCGCGAGCATACTCCACCAGAGACTTGCTGGCGTCGAGGCGAAATTGCCAGAGCCGGGCGTCGGACACACGGAGCATGTTCTGCTGCAGAGTCTCCATGGTCCCCAGCCAGCGATCTTTGCCGCAGGCTTCCGTCCAGAGATCGTCGGCCGGAGCTGAGTCCCAGGTCGGCATGTGGACACCGTTTGTAACATGTCGGACGGGCACTTCTTCGATCGGCCAGTGGGGAAAAAGAGGCGCAAAAAGCTGCCGGCTGACTTGGCCGTGCAGGCGACTAACACCGTTCACCGCACCGCTGCCGCGGATCGCCAGATAGGCCATGTTGAAACTCTCTGAGGAGTCGCTCGGATTCTGGCGGCCCAAGGCCATGAGATTCTGCAGAGGAATCCTGAGCTTTTGCTCAGCGTAACGGCCTAGATACTGTTCAATGAGAGCCGGAGCGAAACGGTCGAAGCCGGCGGCCACCGCAGTATGGGTGGTGAAAAGGTTTCCGGGTCGCGTAGCCGCCAGAGCAACCTCAAAAGGTTCCGCAGTCTCCTGCATAAAAC
Organism: Terriglobia bacterium; assembly: GCA_963747535.1. Taxonomy (GTDB): domain Bacteria; phylum Acidobacteriota; class Terriglobia; order Bryobacterales; family Bryobacteraceae; genus CAVVFX01. Next base: position 369,564 of record CAVVFX010000011.1, on the reverse strand, counting down.
TGCGGGCGCGCTCGATCACCGAGAACGCGGCGTGTCCTTCGTTCAGGTGACAGACTTCCGGATGGATATCGAGTGCTTCGAGCAAGCGCCAGCCGCCGATGCCGAGCAGCAATTCCTGCTTGAGACGCAATTCCGGCCCGCCTCCATACAACTCGCTGGTGATCCCCCGATGCGCAGGAAAGTTTGCCGCGTCGTTGCTGTCCAGCAGGTAAAGCTTGGCCCGGCCGACCTGGACCTGCCAGGCGCGCACCCAAACGGAGTAACCAGGCAAGGCGATCTCCAACCGCAACCACTCGCCATTTGCGTGGCGCAACGGCGTAATGGGCAACTGTCCGGGATCGTTATAGGGATAGAGAGCCTGCTGCGCTCCATCCCGATCAATCGCCTGGCGAAAATAACCTTGCTGGTAGAGCAACCCAACACCCACGACCGGCACTCCGAGATCGCTGGCAGTTTTCAGTTGGTCGCCTGCCACGTTGCCGAGACCGCCTGAGTAAATTGGCAGCGCTTCGCTCAACATGAATTCCATGCTGAAATACGCAACGCAGGTCAAGGGAGACTGCGCATGGTGTTGCTGAAACCAGGCCGGAGTTTGCGACGACTCCCGCCTGGCTTGCACGAGATCGTCCACCTTCTGACGAAAGGCAGGGTTATCCAGCACGCGTTTGAGTTGGTCTCGCGAGACCGTCTGCAGCACTACCCAGGGGTTTTGCGTGAGTTCCCAGAGGGTGGGGTCGAGCAGTCGCCACACCTCATCGGTGCGGTGATTCCAGGACCAGTTCAGATCCAGCGCCAGCTCAGCGAGAGAATCGATGCCATTGATTCCCGTAGGCAGGAGGCGGTAGTTTGGCGCAGTGATAGGGGTGGGTTTGCTCATCGTTTCTGTCCCGGATTTGCTCCCGGCTCAAGCGATTCATCCTTAAGCATTTCAATAGGCACCTTCAGGACCAAAGAGGAAAACATTGGGCCTGCGAAGTGGGCGGGACATGAATAAAACATAAAGTGGCTTTGCTCGTGCATTTTTTGTTTATTCGTTTTGTGTTCCGTGCAGTCGCCGGGCCTGCGGAATGACTCCTGAAGAAAGGGAGAAATTCCGGAGCATAAATACACCTGTAAATGACTGATGCCGCGGTTGTTATCGGGATCTAGGTTCGTTTGGTCATTTTGCATTTCCGGGCCGGGTTCGGAACACTCAAAAGGTTCCTCGACTTCGCGGGATTTGGCTCCATCGGCGGGTTCGAGGCATTTCCGCGACCCGGTGCGAAAGGCAGCGCGATTGGGTAGAGAACTACAGTGGGGTGCCTGCGCGGAGGTCCGGCGACTGGAGCCGATTGTAGGTGGACGTTGTGAGCCGGTCGTGATGGCTCGTGCAACGACGATTTGTCTCGCCAGGTTCATCTTAATTTGAGCTTACAAGCGCCACGTGCAGCGAAACAGCCAAGTGTTTCAGGCTCAGCGCGAAGGTGATGTGACTGCATTTGTGCGGAAAGGTTCTCTTGTGCTCGTGCAAAGCTGTGCACTGGTTTCCTTACGCCGTCTGGAATGCTTTTGTGGAGATGATCTCTTATTCGGGGATTACGAGGAGATGAATGACGTACAGCGCCATGCTCATCTGGTTTTCTGTTATGAGTCTGAGGTTCAGAATGGAGGGCACTTGCAGTTCTTCGAGAATGGAGTTGCTGATCAGATCGAACCGACGCTGGTTTCGTTAAGAGCCGTTGGAGGCGACATTTACGTTCCGATTCAGATGGAGGCTGTAAGTTCGTTATCGTCGACGGCGATGTGGGCATCAAAAAACTGAATCACGGCTGAGGTCCTTCAGTCTGTTCGCTGGGTGGGAGCCCTGAGACGACACTCTCGGTAAACCGGCTTATCGGAAAAGTGGAGCGACAACGGCCGGTCACGGAGCCGATTGGATTTCAATATCTCGAGCAACACTCGTTGGCTGCGGAACGGGATCGCCAAACTGGCGCAGCGTTCTAAGGTGTCCCTCGATCGCTTCTCGAATATTAGTTTCCGTTTCTTCCAGAGTGCTGCCGGTTGTGATGCATCCCGGCAGATCCGGAACATACACTGCCCAATTGTGGTCAGCCTGTTCGAAAATAACCGCGTATCTGAGACTCATTACTTTTTCTCCAATCCCGCCGCTTTTTGGATCGACCTTGCCGGCGGGAACATCATCGCCGGGGCGGCCTGGTATCGTCACGACATTTGGCTTCGATGGGTGCTTGTAGTGACGGTGGCTTCCAGTAGTACGAACGTGCCTCCAGCCATCTGCCTCAACGAGTTTCATCAGGTCCGGGACCTTCACTGCCCTCTATTGTAGAGCCTGTCTGGCACGCGCCCGCACGGTGGCGGCGCGTGACCGTATGCGGTCAGGTGACTTAGCGCGGTCATTCGATTGGACAGAAAGCATCGTCTGTGGGCCGTATTTGACTGGCCCGCATCGTGCAATTGCAGTTGCGGAACAATCATCATGCAAAATCTACACCGGGAAGCGGCGAGGCACCATCAACTCGCTGCACAAGCCCATCGGACTGCCGCGGAACATAACGAAAAAGGCGATAATCCGTCCGGCAACTGGCATACCCAACGAGCACTCGAATATTCCGATCGAGCCTACACGCTGGCAAAAGAAGCTGAGAGCAAGTCCGGAAAGATAGGAAATCTCGAAAATGTATTCGCGCTATAACAATGGATCGCATTACGAGAATCATCAACGCGCCGCGGAATTACACGAAAATGCCGCGCATGCTCATCTGAGTGCCGCGGAAGCCCATGAGAAGCAGGATCACGAAACCGGCCAGGAGCGGTCGAGGCAGGCTCTGGAGCATTCCCGGCTGGCTTATGAGCACACGGGAGAAGCACGGCAGAACGGGTTGAATGAACATGGCTTCGCGATGTTCGGTCACCGCGAGATCGCGGCGCTGGCTCATAAGCTCTGGCAAATGAGAGGTTGCCCCGAAGGATCTCCTGACGAAGACTGGGCCAATGCCGCGCAGCAATTGCGGGATCGCAAAGAAAGCCGCCAGCAGTGAGAGGCTCTTATCTGGCAGTTTTGCCAATCGGGGCTGTGGTCTGCGCGGCGCTATTTGCGCAACAGCCTCCACCACCCCCTCCTCAGCTCCCACCTGCCGGCCAGGCACTCTCGCCCGATCAACTGGAAGGTTTGGTGGCGCCGGTGGCACTTTACCCGGACCCCTTGCTCAGCCAGATCCTGGTGGCGTCGACCTATCCGCTCGAACTGGTCCAGGTATCGCAGTGGCTGGCGCGCAATCCGGGACTCAACGGCCCGTCACTTACTCAAGCGGCACAACAACAGAACTGGGATCCGAGCATTCAGGCCCTGGTGGTCTTTCCCGATCTGGTCAAACGCTTGAACCAGGACATCACCTGGACGACTGATCTCGGCAACGCATTTCTCAATCAGCAAGGTGATGTGATGGAGGCCGTACAGCGCATGCGGCAGAAAGCCGAGCAGGCCGGAAAACTGGCCTCGACGCGCCAGCAGACCGTGGCGAACAACAACGGCGCCATCGAGATTATGCCCGCCGATCCACAAATGATGTACCTGCCCTATTACGATCCCATGAGTATTTGGGGTCCGCCTCTCTACTATCCGTATGCCAGTTGGTTTTATCCTCCATTCGGTGCGGGTATGTATTTCGGGTTTGGCGCCGGCATCAACATGGGATTCTATTTTGGCGGCGGTTGGGGTGGATGGGGAGGTTGGGGTTGGCAACCGGGATGGGGCGGCCACAACATCATTGTCAATAACAGCTTCATTCACCGTTACAATCTCAACGCGGGGCGCACCGGCAGCCTGAGTGGAAGAAGCACCTGGGCTCACAACGTGTCGCATCGCCAGGGTGTACCGTATTCGAATTCAGCCGTGTCCAAGCGGTATGGTGCAGCGGTGCGTCAGAATTTGCAAACGCGCGCACCGGCGCAACAGTCGCAGGCTCGAGGCGCCACTCGAGCGACTGGATCCGAACGTATGGGCAACCGGCAAATCGCGCCGAGCGCACCGGCCCAGAGTCGTAGCGCTTTCGGAGGCGTTCGGGAGGGCGGAGCCGCGCGCATGCAAAGCGATCATGGATTTTCCAGCATGGGACCTGCGCGCAGCGGCGGTGGTGGCGGAGGCGGACGCGGCGGTGGAGGCGGCGGAGGCGGACATGGCGGCGGTCGTCGCTAGTAGGGAGCGAAAGGGAACTATGAACAAATCGATTCAATTTACGCGACAAGCGACTTTGGGCCTGGTGGTCGGCGCAGTTCTTCTGCACGCCGCTCCGGTTCAGCGAACCTTCGCGACCCCGCAGGAAGCCATTCGGGCGACGATTGAGGCGGCTGAGCACAACGATTCGGCGGCTCTCCTCGAACTTTTCGGGCCCGGGGGCAAAGACGTTGTGGAATCCGGAGATCCCGCGCAAGACAAGGAGTTGCGCACCGAGTTTGCGCGTTCGGCCCACGAAAAACTGCAGATCGAGCAGGACCCTTCCACGCCTGACCGGGTGGAATTCACGGTAGGTGCTCAGGAGTGGCCATTTCCGGTTCCCGTGGTTCGTATGGACGGGAAATGGCAAATGGACGCGGCCGGCGGCAGGCTCGAGATTCTCGCCCGGAGAATCGGCAAAAACGAGTTGAACGCGATGGAAGTTTGCCGGGGCTATGCGGAGGCACAAATGGACTATGCCTCAGCCTCTCACGACAGAGACCATGTTCTGAAATATGCGCAGAGAATTGCCAGTTCTGCGGGCCAGCAGGACGGCCTGTATTCGGATGCGGCCGCCGACAGCCTGGTTTCGCTGGCCTTCGCTGAGGCCGTAGAAGGGAATCCCTCCGCAATGAGCCTCAAACCATACCATGGCTATTACTTCCGAGTGCTGACGGCACAGGGGTCCGAAGCATCCGGTGGCGCCTTCGCTTATGTGGTGAACGGGAAAATGATCGGCGGCTTCGCCCTGGTCGCGTGGCCTGCCGAATATGGCGTGTCCGGAATCAGGACTCTGATGATCAATCACGAAGGAATAGTTTACGAAAAAGACCTGGGAACGTCGACGGCCGCGCAAGCCCGCCGGATGGTGCAGTTCAATCCTGACAAGTCCTGGCAGGCGGTGGTCCTGGAGTAGCGCATGTCTTTACAAATAGTCCATCGAAAGAAGGAAGGGATCGAGATCCTGGACGTGAAAGGATGCCTCACGCTCGGGCAGGAGGATCTGGATTTTCGCGACTGTCTGGAGCGACTCCTACAGTCTGGGAATATTCGTGTAGCTCTGAATCTCGACGACCTGCGTGAACTGGATTCGACGGGTCTTGCCACGCTGCTGTTTGCTCGCGAACAATTACGGAAGGCCGGCGGAAATCTGGCGATCTTCAATCTGCATCAGTCGCACATCGAACTGCTGGTGGACGAGCAACTGGAAACGGCTATCGAAGTTTTCCAATCGGAACAAGATGCGGTCGACAGCTTTTTCCCCGGACGGAAAGTCAAGGCCTACGATGTTCTGGAGTTCGTCGAAACAGCTGCGGCTCAATATTTGAAATCAGAGAAGCCAGTGCCTGTGCCCGACGGACGCCAACCTGCCGGCAATAAGGTTTTTCGACGATGAGGAGATATGGAATATGTATCAACGAAACGCAGTGGTAGCTGTTTATGATACGCATGACGGGGCCGAAAGGGCCGTCAAGGCGCTACAGCGTGCGGGAATCGATATGCACACCATGTCCATTATTGCCAAGGACTCCCATACCGAGGAACACGTGGTGGGCTACTACAATACGGGCGACCGGATGAAGTACTGGGGTAAGGCTGGAGCTGTTTGGGGAAGTGTCTGGGGATTGCTGTTCGGGGCGGCTTTCTTTGCCATTCCCGGCATCGGGCCGGTGCTGGTAGCGGGTCCTGTGATCTCGTGGGTCGTGGGAGCGTTGGAAGGGGCCGTAATCGGCGGAGGCATGACGGCGATTGGAGCCGGACTCTACGGTATGGGGGTTCCGAAGGACAGCGTTGTCGAATATGAAACGGCGCTCAAGACGGACAAGTTCTTACTGACGGTGCATGACACGGCGTCCGAAGTCGAAAGAGCCAGATCGGTTATCGAGGGCACCCGGCCCTTCACCATGACTTTGCACGAAGCCAAACGCATCGCGGCATCCGTGATCTAGACATGACGTCATTAGTGTTGGCGATACAACCGCTCCCTTAACGGTCGCGGCTCAGTAAGGAGAAAAATGTTAACGAACACAACGCATTTGAAGAATTTTGCAATCCGGGCGACCGACGGCGAACTCGGAACTGTCGATGAGTTCTATTTCGACGACGAGAACTGGGGTATCCGCTACCTTGTGGTCGACACCGGCGGCTGGCTCGGCGGGAGAAAGGTGCTAATCTCACCCGTCTCCGTAATCCGTACCGACTGGCAAGCCAGACAACTGGATGTGTCCCTAACGAAAAAGCAGGTTGAGAACAGTCCGGACATCAACACGCGCGAACCTGTTTCCAGGCAGCACGAAGCGTCGTTCCTGGGGTATTACGGGTATGGGGATTATTGGGGTGGCCCCTACATGTGGGGACCGGCGTTTTACCCGGGCAATCTCGCGATCCCGCCGGAAATTGCGACTCAGTCCACGGCCGACAGGATCCGGATGGCGTCGGTCAATTCGCATCTGCGCAGCAGCGACGCCGTAACCGGCTATCACATTGACGCGGAGGATGGCGAAATCGGCCATTTGAACGGATTTGTCATGGACGATGAAGCTTGGGCGATCCGCTATATCGAGGTAGCCACGAGGAACTGGTGGCCGGGGAAGAAGGTATTGGTTTCACCTGCGTGGATTGAAAGAGTGAGCTGGGAAGAGTCTAAAGTCTATGTGGCCCTCACCCGCGAAGCGATCCACAACGGCCCGGCATACGACGAGTCGCTGCCGATTACCCGAGAGTACGAGAACCGGCTCTACTTTCACTACGGCCGGCCGCCTTATTGGCTGGAGGAAGCCGAAAGCCGGCCTTCCGCTTTGCGGGCAGGCCTTTCAATCTAGTGTAGTGTCGACGAAATAACTGGACAATAGGATCTGACGGAGGTCGTGATCGGCGCTGGTTTCCTGGAGAAGGTCTACGAACGAGTTCTGATCCATGAGCTTGCTCTACGGGGTGTCTGCGCCAAGGCTCAGGTTTCATTCCCTATCTCTTACAAAGGGAAGTACCTCGGCGAGTATGCTTTTAAAGGCATCACGTCTAAGCGTGGCGGTACCAGGCGGCTGCTGCGCAGCCGGGCAGACCATCGTTTTTTGGGATGATCAGGTGGAACTATTGAATTCGGGCTCGCCGTCTTCGTGGTCCTGCTTGTCCTGCACGATCTTGCCTTCTTGTACGCCAAGGAGGTAAGCATCGCAAATATCTTCGGATATGATCCTCTTCATCTCATCGACCGGTCGCGCTGGGTCGTGCTCCAGACAGTCTTCCGCCTGTGCGTCTGATGATCGTTTCAGTTCTTCTTGGGTCATTTACGTTTCAGCAAGCGACGCTCGCAGTTGTCTCGGGTAGGCGTTGTTTTGAGGACCGCCGGCAATAAGTGGAAGCGATTGCTAATCCTTGCGCCGTTCCCTTCGGCGAGCGTCTCGACCGTGCGCCCGTAGAGTCTGTATTCCCAGCCCACCTCAAGCGACTCCAGGAGAGCGACGTCATGTCCCTGCGCGCAAACGAGGATGCTTTCGCCGGTCGCGGTGACAATGCCAGGCCTGGCGGAACTCGCGCCTTCAACAAAGCAGTCTCCCGTCATCGCAATCTCGCACCAGTTCGGGGCCTGCTGCAGGTCTCCGCTAATTTCGCTCCGCCCAACGATGTAGGCGTTCGGTGCAATCTGCCTGGCGCGTGAAAGTCTGAAGCGAAGTAACTGGAGAACCCGAACTCTCGACGGTGTCCCGGCATCAGTCGATCTCCGAATGATTTCAACGGAACGATAGACTTTTGCCAGAATCTGTTTGCTCTCTCCCAGAAACACTGCTCCTGCTTCCGTCAAAGTCACGGATTTCCCTGTACGGTTAAGTAATGGCGTGCCGACCTGGCGTTCGAGATCCTGGATCTGCCGGCTCAAAGGAGGTTGTGATATATTCAGCGCCTTCGCCGCCCTCCCAAAATGAAGCATCTCCGCGACTGCGACAAAATATCGCAAATGCCGCAGTTCGAAACCTGAATCCGGTGGCGCGGACTTCTCTTGAAGGGTCGCGGTACCGATCTCACGCTCGTCCCAGTGGATGTATGGCGTCCGCTGGTATTCAACCGGGACTAGTAGCATCATCGGAAGCGTAGGCACGCGAATAGCCGTTATCAGTCGTCACTTTTGCAGCAGACCTCCTGAAGATATGACCACATGCGGTCACGTGACGAACCGCGGTCACGCATCGCGCGGAGGTTAACGAAGGACTCTCCAGAAACGGCGCCTTGAGCCGAGCCGTTGCCTATATTGAGCAAAATCCGGTTTCGGCCGGCCTGGTGTGCTCTGCGCCGGGTGGCAGGCGACACCGCCTGCCCCACCAAACCTGACAGATCCCTGAGCCAAAATGTACAAACTCCAGAGGCTGTTCTGCAGCCGGCAGACCACAAAAAACGGTGGTCTGCCCCACGGGAAGCGCTCTCTCGTTACAGATCGTCGCGCGAAATCCCGAGCTTACGCATCATCGCGTTCAACGTCGTCCTGTGCAGCCCCAGACTGGTAGCGGCCGTGGTGACCACCCCACCGCTTTCCCGCAAGACTCGCAGGATATACTCGCGCTCAACCTGCTCAAGAGTGCCGCCGCTGACGACTGGCACCGCATTCACCCGTATCTCGTCTAAAGGAGCGCGCAGGCTGGGACCGGACGAAAGGATAACCGACCGTTCGATGAAGTTCTCTAACTCCCGAACATTCCCCGGCCACGGCCAACTCACCAGAGCGCGCATGGTCTCCGACGGGATCTTGTCAATCTGCCGGTTCATGGTCGCGGCGTATTTCTTAGTGAAGTACCGGGCGAGAACCGGTATATCCTCGGGGTGATCGCGCAAAGGGGTGGTCGTGATCGGGAAGACTTTCAGCCGGTAGTAGAGATCGCTGCGGAAAAGCTTGGCCCCCATCATCTCCGCCAAATTCCGGTTGGTCGCCGCAACCAGCCTGACGTTAATCGGAATGGTCTTGGTGCCTCCCAATCTCTCAAACGACTTCTCCTGCAAGGCACGAAGCAATTTCGGCTGCAAATCCAAGGGGATGTCGCCCACCTCATCCAGGAATAGCGTGCCGCGATTGGCCATTTCGAAACGGCCGATTTTTTGAGACAACGCGCCGGTAAACGCCCCCCGCTCGTAGCCGAACAGCTCGCTTTCCAGAAGGCCGGTCGGAATCGCGGCGCAATTCAAAGTGACGAAGGGGAGACTCTTGCGCGGGCTCGTCCGATGGATCGCGCGAGCCACTAATTCCTTCCCCGTGCCGGTTTCTCCCAGGATCAACACCGTCGCATCAGTCGGAGCGACCACTTCAATCAGCCGCTGCACCCGTCGGAGGGCCGCGCTGGTCCCAACCATCTCTTCGAAGTACTCTTTGACGTCTTCCTCTTGTTCGTCAACGCTCTCCACGCGGTCACGCTCGCGAAGGTCCTGAACAAAGGTGATCCAACGGAAAGGAGAAAGTTGCAACACCGCAGTAGCAACCAGCACCGGAACCCGGGTTCCATCCTTCCGGATCAGCTCTTTTTCAAACGGCGTGCAAGCTCCGAACCGCAAGCCTTCTTCATGCGCCAGTTCATCCAGGGCAGCGAATTCCGGCGGAGTGAGATCGGTCCAGCTCATGCGACCTGCCAGCAGATCTTCCCGGCTGTAGCCGACCAATTCCAGAAAGGTGTCATTCACTTCAGGAATCCGGTCGAACTCACCGGAGACAACGCCTGTTATGGTCGATGCGGCAGGGATGGGGCGAATGAGCGCGCGACTGCGCCGCAGTTTCTCGTCCCTTTCGTGACGGTCGCTAAAGTCGCGCACCACGTTGGCAAAACCCTGCAAATCTCCTTTTCCGTCTTTGAGCGCCATAGTGATGGCGTTAGCCCAGAATCGCGTCCCATCCTTTCTTGTCCGCCAGCCTTCATTTCCAAAGTGGCCGGCGGCGGCAGACCTCTTGAAAACCTCTTCCAGGCCGGCATGTACGGAGTCTTCAATGAGATGAAGAAACGACACGTGTTGTCCGATCGCCTCCGCGGCGCTATAGCCGTAGATACGCTCTGCTCCCGAGTACCAGGTGACAATCCGTCCATCGACATCCACCAGGAAAAGCGCATAGTCCTGCACCCATCCTGGAATCTGCTGCTTTTCCGGTTGGACATCTTGCGCGGCTGTTGAGGAGCTTGACTTCTCGTTGAGGACCAGAACATGGCGCACCGGCAACACATTCCCTTTGGCCGTGTAAGCCATGTCGCGCAAGTTTCCGTCCGGACCACCTAACCGGAGTGTGCCTTCCTGTTCGCCTGTAGCCAGAAACGCCTTCCAGTGCTCCGAGATTTCGGATTGAGAGCCTGGGGCTGCGAAAGCATCCAACTTGCGACCGATGATCTTTTCTCTGGGCAGTCCGAGCAGTTTCCCCGCGCCCGTACTGGCCTCCCGGGAATTGCGATCGCTGTCCACGATCAGGACAGGCGCAGCCGGATGATAGACGATCGCTCGAAACAGCAATTCGAGTTCTCTGGGTCCGTTTTCCTCCAGCCAGCGAGCGGATGGAGGCTGTGGAGAGCGAGCGGTTACAGGGGACATGAACCACCTTCCTTTCCTATCGATCCAGGTCACCCAGGATCACACATGAGACGAAGTCAGTCCGCGCCGAGAGGGTCTCGCCAAATAAGCTAGTATAAATACCAGGTGACCTCATTCTACCACTGTTCACAATGTCACGATATTCCTTTGACCGGATTTGGTCATTGCCGCAGAGATACTCTTCCGTCGAGTTCGAGCAACCACGTTGAACTCGTTCTGAGCGCTGGAGGCCGACTGCTGGAGGTCGCGTATTCCGTATGGCGCTTAAATTGCCGTTAGTGTACGGTACATACCAAAAGACGAGACTGGAAAAATGGCACCAAGCACTGACAAGAGATTCCCCAGGCCAGTTCGCTTGGGCAGGAGACCAAAGTGAAAGAGATCCAGGCGCTCGACGGCTTGACCACCCCGGATGCCGAATCGGCGGAATCCGAAAAAGAAACAACCGAATGTGCCCTAATCTCTGGAGCAGTGATCCCGGTCGTCGGCATCGGCGCCTCCGCCGGCGGACTCGAGGTTTTCAAGCGTCTGCTCGGCGATTTGCCCGACGACACCGGCTTTGCCATCGTATTCATCCAACACCTCGATCCAAATCACCAGAGCATGCTTGCCGAGATACTTTCGCGAGCCACCTCCATGCCGGTGAGCGAGGCGGCCGATGGAGTGCCGCTCGAAGCCAACCACGTCTACGTCATACCTCAGAATGTCGATCTGACCCTGTTGGGAGGAGCACTAAAGCTGGCGCCGCGAACGCAAACACCGGGAACACATCTGCCGATCGACCGCTTCCTTCGGTCTCTGGCGGAACAGCGCGGAAGCAGAGCTATAGGAGTCATCCTTTCAGGCGCGGGCTCGGATGGCACGGCTGGTGTGGAAGCAATCAAGGCCGCCGGAGGCGTGACGTTTGCGCAGGACGCGGCGACCGCGAAGGTTGCATCTATGCCTCAGGCGGCCGCAGCAACCGGATGCGTCGATTTCGTCCTGCCGTCAGAAGGCATCGTCGCCGAACTGGTGAGGATTGGCCGACACCCCTACATCGCGGACCCACACGGCGCGCAACCGCCCGGCTCTCCCTCCGACGATCATCGCCTCGCAGATGGCGATCGAGAGAAGCAGTTTGCCCATATCCTGGACGTTCTACACACAGCCACCGGCATTGATTTTTCGCTCTACCGCGAGAATATGATCAAGCGCCGTATCCTGCGGCGGCTCGCTCTCGGCAATATCCACGGCCTGGCTGAGTACGGCGACAAGTTGGCCAACGATTCCGACGAGATCAAAGCGCTGCAGCGGGATTTGTTGATCAGTGTGACCAGCTTCTTTCGCGATCCGGAAGCTTTTGAACGTTTAAAGAAAGTGGTCTTCCCTAAAATTCTGCACGGAAGGCCGCCAAACGAGACGATTCGAGTCTGGGTAGCGGGTTGCGCAACCGGCGAAGAGGCTTACTCCATTGCCATATCGTTGCAGGAATATATGAGCGCAACCGGCAATGACGTTCCCGTGCAGATCTTTGCGTCAGATATCAGCCAGCCGTCGATTGAAAAAGCACGCACCGGCAGGTACCTCGATAACATCGCGGCGGACATTACCCATGAGCGCCTCAACCGGTGTTTTACCAAGATCGAGGGCGGGTACCAGATCAACAAAAACCTGCGCGAGATGTGCGTCTTTACGCGGCATAACCTGATCGATGATCCGCCGTTCTCCAGGCTCGACCTGATCAGTTGCCGCAACGTCCTGATCTATCTGGGCGGCGTCCAGAAGAACATCATCTCGCTGTTCCACTACGCGCTCAAGCCGGCTGGGTTTCTCCTGTTGGGCGCCTCGGAAGGGGCGGCCGGCGGCGATCTGTTTTCCGAGGTCGACAGTGGACACAGAATCTATTCGAAACGGGAAGCTCCCAGAAAGCCGCGCTTGTTTCCCTCGGGCGCGAGAGGTCCTAACCGGGGCATACCCGCGGGCAATGATGCTACAGCACGGCGTGCCGCGGAATCGTGGGACCGTGTAGATGTACGGAAACAGGTGGATCGCATCTTGTCGAAGTACAGCCCGGCGGCGTTGGTCGTGGACGAGAACCTGGAGGTTCTCGAAATTCGAGGAAAGACGAGTCCATATCTCACGCTGCCGGTTGGAAAAATGAGCTGCAATCTGGTGAAGCTGATTCCCGATACCGGATTGTTTCTGCAAGTCGAGGAATTGATCCGCCAGGCAAAGAAGAGTGGCCAACCGGCTAGGCATGAACGGGCGCCTTCCGAATACAGCGGGAGTGCCGGTAGCCTGAACCTGGAGGTGGTGCCCCTGGACTTTAATCCAACGCGCTCGACCCTGATTCTTTTTGAACCAATATCGGAGGCTGTCGCGGGCCCGGACTCGACGCCGCAATCTGTTCCGGAAGGCGACGGCGACATCCTAGACCGCCAGATCGCTCACTTAAATCAGCAACTGGCAGACGCCAAGGAACGGTTTCTCTCCTCTGTAGAAGCACATCAGGCATCCTGCGAGGAAAGCCAGAACGCTACGGAAGAGGCTCTTTCCGCTAACGAGGAGTTGCAAAGCCTCAACGAGGAGTTAGAGACCGCTAAAGAAGAACTCCAGTCCACCAACGAAGAGCTGATCACACTCAATGATGAATTGCAGGCTAAGAACGCGGCGCTCGCGCAGGCCCGGGACTTCGCCATGTCGATCGTCGAAACCATCCGCCAACCCTTGCTGGTGCTCGACACGGATTTGCGTGTCAAAATGGCCAACAAATCCTTCTATCGGGCGTTTCAAATCTCGCCGTTGGAAGTTGAGGGACAGATCATCTTTTCCCTGTCGCATGGTAGCTGGAACCTTCCTGGCCTGCGAGATTCACTGGACGGTCTAGTGCGCGGCGGCAACTCATTCCCAGACTTCGAGGTCCACCAGGATTTTACGGGTTTGGGGCGTAAGTGCCTGGTCGTCGGAGGCTGCCATCTCAACCACTTGAAAATGATCCTGCTGGCGGTTGACGACATTACAGAGCGCAAACTGGCGCAGCAGGCCCTGCGCAAGAGTGAAGATCATCTTCGGCAGGCGCAGAAAATGGAGGCGGTCGGCAGACTGGCCGGCGGAATCGCTCACGACTTCAATAACCTGCTCACGGCCATTCTCGGCTACAGCGGTCTCCTGGTAGAATCGCTCACCGGAAACGAGCCGGCCATGCAGCAGGTGGGAGAGATCAGGAGGGCCGGAGAGAGAGCCGCGTCGCTCACCAAACAGTTGCTGGCTTACAGCCGGCGGCAAGTGCTGCAACCGAAGGTGCTGGACCTCAACACCATCGTCGCGGACCTGGACAGGATGCTCCGCCGTCTCGTGGGTGAGCGGATCGAGGTGACTCTCATTTGTGACCCCGCGCTGTGGCAAGTACGTGTCGACGCGGGTGAGATTGGCCGGGCGATCCTGAACCTCTCGCTGAACGCACGGGATGCGATGCCCGAAGGCGGAACGCTGACGATTGCAACCGCTAACTTGATTCAGGCGGCGGTCGATGCCACGGATGTGGAACTTGCGCCCGGACGCTACGCGACGATGACAGTTCAAGACACAGGGCTTGGTATCGATGCTGAAGTGAGGGCCCATATCTTCGAGCCGTTTTACACCACCAAGACGGTCGGCAAAGGGACCGGTCTTGGTCTCGCAACCGTATTAGGAATTGTGGAGCAATCGGGCGGTGTCATCCATTGTGAATCGCAAATGGGAGTGGGAACGACTTTTAAGATTTTCTTACCCGCGGTTGCTGAATCGGTGGATACGATCGCGCTTCCGACGGGGGGCGTCCCCACGATGCCCAAGGGCTCCGAAGTCATTTTGCTGGTGGAAGACGAAGAGATCGTCCGCGTGCTTACGTGTCAAATCCTGACGGCTTGCGGCTATAAAGTAATCGAGGCCTCCAACGGACGTGTGGGGCTAGACCTTTGCAAAACCCACGATGGCCCGATCGACCTGCTGGTATGCGATGTGGTGATGCCGGAACTCAACGGACGCGAGCTCGCCGAAAGCGCAATAAAACTCCGGCCAGCCCTGAAGATCATGTTCATGTCCGGACACACCGAGGATGTTGTCCTGAAGGAGGGCATCAAAAAAGGCGCCGCGTTTTTGCAAAAGCCATTTCTGCCCGTCGCGCTCGCCCAAAAAGTCCGCGCGACCCTGGATTCGGCTACGCGATCCATCGAAACAGCCGTGACCGCGGACTCCTGACTGGAGTGCATGAGGAATCGCCACAAGCAAATGGTCAATGACTACGCACCAATTGAGGTGAGTGTATTTCGAGGAAGCATTCTGAACGGCGACAAGTTCACGATCTTCGCAAACGATATGGGATCCAGACTCGCCCCGCCAACCAGAACCTCGTTAATCTCTTCCTGCGCCATCAGAATCCCGACATTGAATCTCGCAATGGCGCACGGCCCCCGCCAAAACATTGAACTTCTCGAAAAACTGTTGCGTTTCGGCGGGCGTTATACATCTTCCAGTTGCCCGCCATGAGAGGCTTATTCATCACGCGGCCTGACTGGGCTCGCTCCTCGAAGCGTCTCGGTCGATGCCATCCCCGTCCGCGGTCTCCTGACACTGAATACAACGCGGCGCCCATGGGACAGCATGGAGGCGCTTTGCGGTAATTTCCGATTCACAGTCAATGCAGGTTCCAAAACTGCCGTCGTGTAATCGACCCAATGCGCCTCTTACGTTTCGCAGCATAGTGGATTCGCGATCTACATTACCAATCGCGAGATCTCGTTCCGACGCATATTGAATCTCGTCCATCGGGTCCGCGCTTCTCTCGATTGCGATGCCGCCTCGCTCGCGCAAAACTCGCGCCAGTTCGGCCTCTTTGCGTTTGAGGACTTCGTGAAATCCGTTAAAACCGGTAGACTCTGCCTGCATTGACTGCGCCTCTCTCCTGCCTTTGGTCGCAAACTCTTCCAGGCACGCGACGGACCAAACCCGAAACCTCTACTCGTGGTGAATCGGGACGGCAGTTTGACTCACGCTGTCCCCATCGCCGCTTTTCAAATCGGCGAAAATGACGGTCGATACGATAGTCATTGCGCCCAGAACCAGAAACGCCCGGTGGATTCCGTGGATCATTTCCGGTGCGCTTGAGTGGAACCGGTCGGGGATGAAAAACGCCGTGGCGAGCGACGCCGACGCCACGCCAAAACTGATCGACATTTGCTGCAAGGTACTCGCAATCGTGCTGGCGCTGCTGGTCTGACCCTCAGTGACATCGGCGTACACCAGCGTATTCATACTCGTGTATTGCAACGACGTGAAAAACCCGAAGGAGAACGCCTGCAACACGATCAGAGGGACCGGCGTATTTACGCCGATGGTCGCGAACAACATGATCAACAGGCCGAGGATCACGGTATTGGAAATCAATACGCCGCGGAATCCAAAGCGGGCCAGAATTGCCGGCATCGACAATTTCAGGCTCATCGCGGCTATGGCCTGGGGCATCAGCAGCAGGCCGGATTGAATCGGAGTGAACCCTAACCCCACCTGGTAGAGAAGGGGGAAAAGAAATGGAATTCCCCCGATGCCCAGGCGTGTAAAGAAACTGCCGCTCACCGCTGCGCGAAACGTGCGGACACGAAACAGACTCAAGCGTAGCAAGGGAAACTTCGTTCTTGCCGCGCGAAACCCGTACCCGCACAGCAGCGCGGCTGCAATTGCCAGGAGGCCGAGCATTTCACGACCGCTCAGGGAGTGTTCGCCAAACACCTCCAATACGTATGACAGCAGTCCAATACCGGATCCAAAGAGAAGAAGTCCGCCTACGTCCAGCGGGTTGGTGTGATTCTCGCGATAATCCGGCAAATGGAGATACACCATGCACAAGCCAATCAGGCCGATAGGAATATTTACGAAGAAGATCACTCGCCAGTGAAAGTAGCCGACGATCAATCCGCCGGCAACCGGCCCGAGCATCGGCGCAACCAGACTGGGAATTGCGACGAAGCTCATGGCGCGGACGAGCTCTGATTTCGCAAACGTTCGGACCAGGGTGATCCGCCCCACAGGCACCATCATGGCTCCCCCGCAGCCCTGCAGGACACGGCAGGCAACGAGAACGTGAATGTTGCTCGATATGCCGCAGAGAAACGACCCCAGCGTAAACAGTCCAATCGCGGAAGCGAACACACGGCGGGTTCCGAATCGATCCGCCATCCAGCCGCTAATGGGGATGAAAACGGCAAGACTCAACGTATAGCTTGCCAGCACGGATTTCATGCTCAGCGGAGCCACCTTCAGAGCCCCAGCAATGGCAGGCACAGCGGTGTTCAAAATCGTCGTGTCCAACGATTCCATGAAGAACGCGACGGCGACCAGCCAGGGTAACAACCGTTTGCTGGAGGTATGCAACGAAAGGGCAGTGTGGGAATCAAGCATGCGTCTTGCGGCGCGCACCAATCGACTGCTCGGTCATCGCCTGCTATCTATCATTTCATAAGATTCCGCGAAAAGAACTCTGCTGCGACTGACAAGGGAAGTTAAATGAGCGGCGGTAAAAACAGAAACACCGGCTCCCGTAAGCTCGATGTTGCTCGCCACCCGCTCTTCTCGCCATTACCGGTTGCAGCAGAGGGCAGGTTTGGAAGACTACTTCTGCGATTCGGCTAACTCTGTGCAATCCAACGGCCAGAGTCGATCCCAGCCGGGCGGCCAGGTAGTACCAGCACGCGCGAAGTTGCCGGTGCGGGTGGTTCCCAACAAACTCGATAGCGCCGGCCACACGTCAGGCACTCGTAGTGACCGTGTGAGGGCCACGTTAGGTCGGAGTGCATCAACTTGCACCAGAGATCCGCGATTCGTCCAATAAGTAGTCTCATCAATTCCCGTTCCCGGGCTAGACGTAACTTAGGGCACGTCTGCCGCCGTTTGAGTCGAGCGTTCTTCAGGCTGACATTCCGGCCGGTACTCGCGTCGGTGAGACGCGCCGACGTAATGGAGTCGAGCGTGCACTCAGAAGTCTGGTTCATGTTCCCCATACATTCTCTCCGCTGGCAAAATGTCGTAGACTTCGTCGTCCTGAGCATAGCTTTCTACCTGGTTCTAATCTGGGCCAAGCAGACCCGTGCACTTCGCTTCGCAGTCATGATCGTCGGCTTCCACGCCGCCGCCCTATGGGCTGGGCATTTCGACCTGACGATCTCCAGTTGGGTATTGGAGGGAGCCAGTCTCGCGGTAATTGGTCTACTGATACTCCTTTTCCAAGCCGAGTTACAGCATTCGATCCTGCGATGGGACAGTCTCGTCCACTTGAGATTTCACGCGCCCGCCGCCTCGCGCCGGACTTACGATGCCATCGCAGCAGCCATGTTTGCCATGGCTCACAGCATGATTGGGGCGCTGATCGTGCTAACGCGAAAGGATCCGATTGGCAGCCTGGTATCGAGCGGCACGAGGATCGATGCAGAGGTTTCGAAGGGGTTACTCGAAGCCATCTTCCGGAAGGACTCTCCGATCCATGATGGCGCTGCGATCATAGTCGGCGAGCGGATCGCGTATGCTCACGTAGTTCTACCATTGACAGGGCGCGACGACATACCCAACCAGTTCGGAACCAGGCATCGAGCTGCAATGGGATTGGCCGAGAGTTCCGATGCGCTGGTGCTAGTGGCATCGGAAGAGCGCGGAGAAGTCGTAGTGATCGACCGGCGCCAGGTCCATTCGATGGCGGACGAGACCGCGCTGCGGCAAACGCTTTACAATCTTCATCCTGAGCAGCCACAGTCGTGGGCGAACAGGATCCGTATGTTCTTGTTCGCCAACATGCGATATCGGCTTTCCGCCGTCGCCCTGGCGAGTCTGATTTGGGGAATTTCGTTCTTCGGAGGAGGGGCGATGGTTAAGGACGTAACCGCCCCGGTAGAATTTTCAAATGTCCCCACCGGGCTCTATATTTCGAGTCAGAACGTGAGCAGTGTAAGTGTGCAACTGCGTGGAAACTCCTGGCTGATGGATTCGGTGATGCTAAGTTTGACCGCTCATTTGGACGTTGGCAGACTTAATGCGGGATGGCATTCAGTCCGGCTGGGGGCGGACGACCTGAAACTCCCGCCAGGCGTAACCTTGGAACGCGTGTCGCCGCAAACCATCTCGCTTCGATTGGTACACAGGACTGCCCCGTAGCGCGACGAGCGAAGCGGTCGACCGCGATTGACCGCAATTGGTCACATGACCACGTACCGTCGAATATGCTGCGCGAGCGCATACCCGCGCCCGGGGCGGCGCAGGAACCGAAACGCCGTGCCCTGCTATGGGTTCTCGCCCGTAATAGCTGACCACTTTGCTGCAGGAGTAGTGGTGCGGCTCGTGCTCTTCAATAAGAGTATTTACGAGCCGAGGGAGGCTCGGAACATATGATTGAAGCGGCATCGAATATCAGCGAGACGTTAACTGGGACTCTGGGACAAGTGGGCGCCTTGTGCCGGACGGCAGGCAAGAAGGTGCACGACGCCCGATGTGGAACGGCAGACGCGCTCAACGGTTCAGCTTCGACTGTGCGGGACACGGCCGAGGCAATTGACGAGCTGGCGGAGAGCGCAGCCGCCAAACTGGATTCCACGGCCGCATTTGTCCGAGACTACGATCCGGGCGAAGTATTCGTCACTTTGGGAAGGGTTGTCGGCCGGCATCCGGCAGTCTTCCTTACCGGGGCTGCAGTCGCAGGATTTCTTTTCGGGTTTGCCGCCCGCAGAAAGTGGATGGCCTGAGCGTTGTAATCACCGGCAGGGTGGTTATCGTTGCTAAGGCTGTCGCGAGCCTGTCCGGAATAGTCTATTGCGTAACTAAAACCGTTTCGGCAAATCGAAGGACTTTATGGCGGCCGCGAGAATCGGCTTTGCCCATTCCGGCGTCATATGGAGTTTGCACGAACTTATGATCTTGCGAGAAGCGACGTGCAGGAGAAGCTTCGGTTCCGGACTAGCGCCTGCGTGTGGGTCAGCTTCATCACTGTTATCATAGACGCGAAGTTCTGTTAGTTCCGGCAGGAGCCGTATCAGGTTGAGACGACTGCGATCATACCTCTCGCGAATCTTCTCTTCGCGAATCGCGTGTCCTCCCTTTCCGACTCTAGCCCTCACCCGTCCAATGTGAAGATTAACGCTTCGCAGGCCGACGTACCAAATGCGTACCTCGATGCGGGCGCTCAATGCGGAACTGAGCAGCGCCGGGATGGTGTTGCCACCAAGCGTTGTTTCAAATGCAAAATTCAATCGCCCGGTGATTGCCTGTTGGAGAAGACGCTTTCCCTGACGCCATGCCTCGCTATTCGCCTCCGCTGCAGTTAAACCCGGGGACCGGAATCGACTTGCCAACTGATCAGGGTTAAAGTATCCGGGACCTTAATCCGATGGCTTTTTGGACGTTGGCTCCCCGACATGGATTCGAACCACAATAAATCTAAGGCATTTATAATGTGTAACTTACAGATTCTAAAAAGGCCGAGATTGCCTGCTTGGGCACGATTTACCCCCATCGGTACAGCATCGGTACAGTCCAGCAGTTAGAACGCATCGAGGACCAATTATAAGCCATCGCGCCATGCCTCCTTCGCCCGCACCGGATGGATCAGGAATCGCACGCCCTGATTGTCAGACGGATTCAACCACAGCATACGCTCGAAGATCTGAAGCGCATCTTTGAACTTTCCGAGACGCCAAAGGCACAGCCCATAACCGTGTATGCAGCGGAGAAACGGCCGATTGTCGATCCAGCCCCACGGCAGTAGTCCATCAAATGCTCCGCCAAGTGAAAGCTCTCCAATCCTGAATCCGGCTTCATAATGGCGGATAGCATCCTTTGGTAGGCCAGTGAATGCCATGCTGCCGAGATGGGCGTGCGCATCCAGGCAACGAAGGTCGTCCTGGCAAAGGTCCATTAGTATCCGGTATGCCCCTTCCTCATCGCCGGAGTCCTTGCGATCATTGGATTCGCCAATGGGGTCGAAAAACTTCTCAGCATCCGCACCGGGCAAAACCTGCTCCATCTCGAACTCGAGACGCGGCCCACGGGCGATGATCGGCTTGGTCCAAGCCTCAAGTGCCTCTCCCTTTTCGCCCCAGTAGTGTTCGGCCGGATTCCAGACACCCTGTTGTTCCAACCGCAACGGGACCAGGCCAAGCGCATTGGCATCGAGGCGTGTAGATTCGATCGCACCGGAGAGATAGGGTGCGCCAGCATAAGTCCACTGCTTCGCGGGTCGAACGACGGCGATCTCTCCAGGAACCAAATCCCATAGCTGGCGGGCCCGAAACGTGAAATTCTGATCGCCGCCCAAAACGCGACAGCGCGCTGCCTTCTGCTTAACTGACAGAACCACCAATTCGATGGGACCTTCCACAGCCGTAGCCACAACGGGTGGCTTCCGCGAGGCCGTGGGGCGAGCGCCCGATGGGAATGGCGCGATCCCCATCCAGTTACGATATGCAGCGACATAACGCCCGCTCTGCTCGCTCAGCGAAATCACCACTTCGGCCGCAGCAACCTCGTGTTTCGTGCCGTCGGGCCGGCGGCACACGGCAGTCAACTCGCGACGCTCGTTGCCGTCAAAATCAAACTTCAACACTTGGACCCGTTCGCCGATAACCGTTGCGTCACAAGGAACCTCGATCCCGTCTTCGAAGGCTTGTCGAAAGGCCCAAAGCTTGCTCAGCATCGCCATTCGCGTCAGTCGTTATCTCGTCGATGAGTTCGTCGAGACTCGCAATTTCGCCTTTGGCCTTGTCGGTCCTTTTCATTCGCGATCCCCGCAGTGCTCCACACCGGCGCCCGAGTTGCTCTTGGCGGATTCAGGAAACGAAGTCCTTTCCAGCATCGTGGCCGCGGACTCGGCTGCGCAGTAATTCGTGTTCTCCAAAAGGCAAATCGATTGTGCCACAGATCAGTGGCGCAAGCCGTTCCGTGTCCCGGTTTCAACGAACAACTCTACCACCGAAACTGAGCTCGCGCTCTTCGCTGCTACCAAACTTGCCGGAAAATCGCCAATCCGATTATCGACCCAGATTCCTGGCGCGATCGATGGCGGCTCGGAGCTCTTCGGTAATCTCATATTCCGTGCCCTGGAGCGCGTGCTCCAGCCAATAAGGCGTCTGCGTACAGACATAGTTGATGCTGCCGTCTTGCGCGGACAAGACGAGTTCCGGCTGTCGCCCTAGGGCGCTGTTGTCGTAAACACGCAGTTCGTCCGCTTCGCGAATTGCTCGCGGCGGATTGGCAAGGCTCGCATCGTGAATTCTACGGAGTTGATCGGCCGGCGCTGAATGACCTCCGGCACGGGCGCGAGCGGTGACACGGGTCAGATTCTGACTGAAATCGCTCAAAGCAATGTACCGCATGTGAATCTCGAATCCCTCGGCGCGGCTTGATGGGCTTGGCGGAAGGTGATATCGCTACGAAGCGTGGTCTCAACGGCAAAGCTCTTATGTTGCTGGATATGTTCTTCCACAAACCGTTCGAGTTCTTTGTTAACGGCAGTGCGGATTTCAAGCGAGATATCTTGGTAGGAAGCGTTGTTGAGTTGCGCGGCCCGATCGTCCGCATTGAAGTAATCAATGCCAAAACTGTTAACCGGGAACGCGGCCGATTTGCCGCTACCGGGAGGCCCGGCAACAATCACCATTCTCGGATGCATTTAGCCGCCGAAGTCGCGTTTCGCTCCAGGACGCATGTCGGACGGCAATTCATCGTCAATGAGTTCACCGCTCTCGTTCACGATACCGAGACCCCGAAGCTTTTGGAATGCCTCTTTTACACGTTCACCCGCCTTGCGGTCTTCTTGTTCGTTGAATTCCGCCATTTCCTGGGGGTCGTCGGTGTTCACATTCGCCCAAGTCGGCTCAGTTTTTTGAATCATGAAGCTACTTCTACGATACGGCAGATGAGGTATCTGCGGCAACCGCGGCGTTGGTATCGGCTCCTGGTTCGGTGTAACCCAGGTCCGCTGATGAGGACTCTGCCACTAACCTGGTTGCTTCCTCGCAGGCGGAAGCCGGTCGACTCCGAGCTCAGAGGGCATCAAAAGGTCGCCATTAGCACATTCAGCGCTCTTCGCCACGGTTCACGAGTTCCTTCATCGCCATCTCGGAATCCCCGACCATGCCGGCCCCAACGCTCTTCAGAAAGCGGTCATAGCGAAGCTTTCCGCGTGCGACGGCCTGATTGTACGCATCCTGCGGCGGCTCGGCCAGACAGGTGAGAAGAGTCTTGACCAGTGCGTCCACAAAAGCAAACAGGGCCTGCTGCCCAAGACGAACACTGCGAATCTCACGCGCCATACGGTCCAAACTGGCGGCGATTCGATCTTCGGCCTCCTGGAGTCCGCTATCTCGCCCCGCCAGTTCGCGCTCGACCGCGCTACGGATGAATGCACTTGGACTTGAGAAACCTCCGTCTTTGATAGCACGGTCGATCTTTTTATTGAACTCCTGATCGAATCGCGCGGAAAGAACCACTACCTTCTGTTTCGCCATCTCGGCTCTCCTAAACATGTACGCCTTTGATTCCAAGAGTCGTGACAAGGGCGTAAACAAATGTCTACAAAACGCCGAAAACGTAGACGCCGGAAATCCTTGGGATGGCATTAGTTAAGTCTGAAATGGTCAACGACTGTATACAACCCTTTATGTTCCACTATCGGTCTGCGCTGTTTGTTGTACTGCCTGGAACTGAAAAGAACTGGTAAAGAAGCTGCAACATTCCGAAACAGATGCTTAGTCACGTGCTCCCTTGAAACATTCTGGGGAAATCTCGGGGAAATTCTGGAACCATCCATCACGGTGATCTTTCTCCCGCGGCTCGAGGAGCGATGCCGCTTGGATCATGATGCGAAGGGCAAAGCTCCACCTGAACATGCCTCTTCCCCAGGCATTGATTGTAGTAATCGTCACGCCGTGCCGTGAACTCATCTCTCTGGCGGTGAGGAACCCCCTGGCGCGCAAGCGGCTGTAGCGGCATTTCAGTTTGAAAGCCTGCCGGATATGCGCAATCTTTTTCAGGTTGAACGGCTCATCCTGCCCCCAAGTCCGTTTCCCCTGGGCGATGACGCCGCTCGATGATAGTGCGCGGCGGGCATTCCTTGAGATCTGCGATGAGCGTTACCAGGAACGGTCGACCATGCTGACCAGCCAACTCCCGGTCAGCACCTGGCACGCGCAGATCGGAGACCCCACGATAGCCGACAGTATCCTGGACCGCCTGGTCCATAACGCCCACCGCATCGACTGACAAGGTGAATCGATTCGCAAGCTCCGGCGGAAGGCCGGCGAGGAAAGGGATGGCGGTGCGGCATAGTAAAAGTTGCCAGGAGGGGAAGCATCCACATCGCCGCAGGTCACTGAGTGCTGGATGCAGGAGAAAGGGGCTCAACTGCCGCCCCCTTCCCCTGCACCCCAACCCTGGCTAATCAGTCCTACTGTAGCCTTGAGAAGCTACCGGAGCCAACCTGAAAACCCGATTTTTCTTGACTCATGTCGATCAATCCTGCAAGATGAAACTACTCAGCGTCCCGCCGCGCTCATCATTATCGATTTCAGATCGGAATGCTTATTTCCTTCGCCGGAATCCGCAATTATTCACATCAGCCCCGAATCGGTTATTCACATCGTCGGAATCGGCACGTGGTACCTCGCGAAGGCCAAAGCCCTATCTGTTGGCTTTCCAACGCCTACTTCAAAATCGCTCGGTCTTCCGTCGTTGATCGAGGAGTGTTAGATTAACTTTCTCGAACCGCCGTGTACGGACCCCTACGCACGGTAGTGTGGGGCAGGGGGCGGCGGGGGACCGCCGCCCCTATGCCGATCACTCCGGCTGAGTCGGCTGCAATTGAGTAACCGTTGCCCATCGCTGCCGGCTGGCCGAAGTTCCGGGTCAGTTTACAAGGCGGAGAGTATTCGGAGACACAACCGCCTCAAACAACTGGGTGTTAACCAAAAGGTCCTCTGCGCGAAATCCATTTGCCGAGGCAGATAGCTCCGACGTCGAACTCTCTGGCCTTCTGGTTGACAGCGGGGCGAGGGCGACTTGCTAGAAATGGCCAATACTGCGGGAAGGCGGTCCTCTCAAAGCTTGCCGCGAGTATCCGTCGGCTGAACCCGGTCCACCTCTTCCCAGGCCCATTTGGCCTCTCAGCGTGTGCGTCTCAGAGTCTCTGCTGAGGGTTGAACGTTTGGTTAACGCAGCCGCTCGCCCGACCGCGCGCTCGATTGGCCAGAAAACCGATATGGCTTGTGCAGGTTTCCGACCCCCTGCCTGCGGCGAATCAGATACTCTTGCCTTCCGAGTCACTCATTGGGAGACGCTCACGAGCGACTGATTGCTAACCGCGCCGCCGATCGTAACGTGGAGGGAGTAGTCGCCCGGAGCAATAGCCGCCGAGCTGAAGAACGAGCGAAAGAATCCGAATGTTTTACTGCCGGGCGACAAGGTGGTGATAAAAGGCGATCCCTTGGAGACGGCGGAATTTACCTTATGGCGGGAAATAGGAAGAAAGTGGACTGCTCGTCGCGCTTCGACTTCCCCAGCGCCCAGCGGATCGCAACACTCGAAAGCAACGCATTACTCGAACTCGAGTTCACATAGATCCCGCAGTGCCAGTCAATACAAAATCTTCACCCGGTCCCGTCTCTTGTTGGCAAACAGGTAAAGGTGGCCCGCGAAGGCCTCCAACTGGAGATGATCGCGTACCAGCGCATGCAGCCCGTCGAAACTTCCTTCTCAGGTCCTGCAAGAAGAAGCTCCAAAAGTGAGCCAGTTACTTAGGCTTGTATACGATCCAATCAGCGGTATTGAAGTCCAGCCAAGAGATCGGGACCGGACCACCGGCTTCTGGGTCTACCGCGATGAAGACTACCTTGTCACCTTGAGTGCGGTATCCAGTCAAAAGGCAGGCGTGGTTACCGCTGCCGTAGATCATGATCCGGTTCCCATCGAGGAATGTCTTCATTGCTGTCTCCGAAAACCGTCGCTCTGGTTCCTGATCAACAGCGTTCACGGTTTTTACGTCGCTACCGCTGTAAGAAACGGACTTGGCGGTCGGCACGCATTGCTGCAGGGTGGGAAGGAAGCCACGCTCACCGCGCGGGTAGCATGCGGAATTGTACAGTGAGGTGCTATCGCGCGGGTCGGTATTTGGGGGGTGTCCGCCCATAACCAGGAGAACAAATTCGTACTGGTCCCGGTGGTTGAACCCGCAGTATTTCGCGAACATCTCGCAGCATGCTGCCCAGCACCAAATTGGTATAGGCTTGCCTGACCTTCGGCGCTCGGCAAAAGTGCTCCATTATTGCTTGCCTGAAGTGACCCAGGCCGAGAACACGATGGGGAACGAGAAAGCGGGAGATCCTCCTGACATCATCCACGCCGAAGGCGAGTTTGCTTTTGTAGGTTGAGAATAAAACATCATCCACGCCGAAGGGCGTGTGGGGTGGGTTTACATCATCGGTGGGGCAGGCGTGCGGCGAGAGAGTCGGGGCGGTTCGCGAGGAAGCGCTTGATCTTTATCCTTGCGTACTCGAAGTACTGAGGGCTGATGCGGAGTTGGAGAATTTCTTCGATTACCGGCGAAAAGTAGGCCAAGGATTGAATGGTGTTGAGCGGCGGAAGGCCTGGTGCGCGGAAAAGCCGGCGGAAGACGGCCAATACCATGGCGTTTTCCGCAATGCTCAACGGTATCCCGCGCGCATGCCATTGCTCGGCCAGAAGACGGTCCGGGCGGCGGATCACTCCCGATGTGCCCGGCGTTACACGATAGGTATTTAGCACTCGCTGAATATATTCATCCCGAGTGACGACGGCCTGATCCATGTGATTCTCTCCATCTCAGCCTTGTGGCTCGCGCAATGGAGGACCGTCAATGCGGATGGTGTGGCAGTAATGCCGCAACCGGCTCAGCAGCGCTTCCACCATGGCCTTGTTGCCTAAAAAGTTGGGCCACTCGTCGTATTCCAGGTTGGTTGTA
This sequence comes from Terriglobia bacterium, assembly GCA_963747535.1. Taxonomy (GTDB): domain Bacteria; phylum Acidobacteriota; class Terriglobia; order Bryobacterales; family Bryobacteraceae; genus CAVVFX01. The sequence continues at coordinate 342,814 of CAVVFX010000011.1, read as the reverse complement.
ATGATGGTCGGCCGCCGGCGGTAGCGCTCCTCCATCAATTTGAAGAAGATGTTGCAGTGCTCGGGTTTCAAATTCAAATAACCGAACTCGTCGATTAATGTTGAGCTCAACATTATGCAGAGCATTTTTAGCTTGGCGGCGCGGCGCCGCGCACCCCGGGAGCCGCGTGAAAGCCGATCGCCGCGACGGTGAGCTAAAAATGGATTGGACTAAACCGCTTCACGACAGGCCGGGCTATGGGTATTGAATGGTGTGCCTGGCACCGAGGGGATCGGAGGTGGAGGTTCTTCAAATAAGGAGAGGTCTTAACCACTCGCAAACGACGATCTGGATGGAGTGAATTCGCTCGGAAGTCCGTAAGTGCGCTGGTATTGAACGGTAATCTACACAGGACCACGCCAACGAGCGATGCTCCGGCGCCGCATTGGCACTGCCAAGCCCATCGGTCACGAGTTAGAAGCAGTAAAAGGATCATGACGAATCTGTGGCCATCCCCACAAACTTGCAAGGCGACCGCGGCAAGATCATAACCACCAACATGCGGCCCAGGCTGCACTTCGGGCATTGGTGCAGCGACTGGCCGGTGAATTCTTCGTAGCGATCTCGGTAGTCTTGCTCCGGCGTGTTGGTCTGATCGGTGGGAGTCGGCATGCCGAGGAGGCGGCGACACTGCTCCAGTTTGTCCCGACGATAGCGGTTGCCCAAGAAACCGTAGTAGCGAATGCGTTGGAATCCATCCGGTAGCACATGAAATAGAAAACGCCGAATGAACTCGTCGGCTGACAAGGTCATGGTTTTAGACTGATCGCCGTGACGATAGTCCTTCCACTGAAAGCGGACTCGACCGTTTTCGATATCGAGCAGACGGTTGTTGGAGATGGCCACGCGGTGGGTATAGCGGCCCACGTAATCGAGCACTTGCTCAGGGCCAGCGAATGGACGCTTGGCGTATACCACCCACTTGTAGGCTTTCATTTTGGCCAGAAGTTGGCAGAAGGCGTTTCTGTCGCGCAAGGACTCCAAGGCGGAGAAGAACTGTAATTTGCCGGCATCGTACGCCTTCCGCAAGGACTCCAGAAATAGGCGACGGAACAGAGCGGAGAGAACCCGGACGGGGAGAAAGAAACGCGGCCCGCACGGGATCCACTGCTGGCCATCGGGTGACAACCCTCCGCCGGGAACCACGCAGTGCAGATGGGGATGAACCTGGAGATTTTGTCCCCAGGTGTGTAAGACGGCGAAGAAACCGATCTCGGCACCCAGATGCTTGGGGTCGCCCGCGATGGTCTTCAGGGTTTCTGCCGTGGCCTGGAAGAGGATGCTGTAGACGACCTCCTTATTCTGGTAAGCAATCGCGGCGATCTCTTTCGGCACCGTAAAGACCACATGAAAATAGGGGATATCCAAAAGCTCGGTTTGCCGGTCCTCGATCCATTGCGCCCTCGCCAGACATTGGCATTTGGGGCAGTGTCGATCGCCGCAGCTATTGTACGCGTTGCGTTCATACGCGCACTGATCGCAGCGTTCGAGGTGGCCGCCGAGAACTGACGTGCGACACACCTCGATGGCGGTCATGACGCGGCGCTGTCCCGCTGACATCGACGCGCCATGTTGTTGTCGATAAGCTTCTCCGTAGCGGCGGAATACGTCCGCCACTTCCAGCTTCGGACGATCCACGGGCCCGGCGCTCAGAAGTGCTGAGGCGTGCCGGGTGCGGACTCAACGGGTACGGGATGAGGGAGCAGATCGAGCGGACTCGATGTCGAACACACCTTGCTGGTGGCAATTCGCAGGTATCGGGCGGTGGTCGCCAGGCTACGATGGCCCATCAGAAGCTGGATGGTGCGAACATCGGTCCCAGATTCTAGCAGGTGCACTGCGAAGGCGTGGCGCAAGACGTTTTCGTAATGCTCATGATTCTTGTTCCGCAAAAATCTGCTATCGCTATCATCCGCAGCATGGAGTTGAGGTCGAACTCGTTCGCTATCTTCGGCCAGATACTGCTGCGGTATTGATTGTGCGATTGCCGGATGGTTCGCAGCTCGCGATAGCCGAATGGATGTTGAGCCCGGAGATCTGTGAACAACTGCCGCTGGAACCCGAGCCCCGGATCAAGCTGAGTGCCCTCGTCGATTTGCGGCGGCTCATCGATAGTCAATCTCAGACCACACCAAGCCCGACCAGTTGTGGACAATCCGCAAGAGGAGGGCAGGATGATGCGCAGCAGCCAAAAGCCGAGCACCCAACAGCGGGAGCTTCGCTTCGAAGACGAGGAGATTTGGATGAAGCTGCCGGAGGCGGTGCGGGAACGCTGCCGGACTCTTTGGAAGGAGCTACTGGCAAGCGTTCTGAACAAAGACGAAGGGAGGCAGCCAGATGAGCGACAAGATTAGCGCACATCACCTGGAGCGTGGAGCCTATATATATGTCCGGCAATCGACCCCACATCAGGTACGCAATCATTTGGAAGGTAAGGAACGGCAGTACGCACTGGCGGAGCGGGCCAGGCAACTGGGGTTTGCCAAAGTCATTGTGATCGATGATGACTTGGGGAGATCCGGTAGTGGCGCGCAAGAGCGACCAGGTTTCGGTCGTCTATTGGCGTCAGTCTGCCAGGGACTGGCAGGGGCAGTGTTCGCTTTAGAGGCATCGCGCCTGGCGCGCAACAATCGAGACTGGCATCATCTGGTCGACTTGTGCGCACTCGCCGAGACCTTGCTGGTCGATAGTGATGGCATCTATGATCCACGATCGCTGAATGATCGCTTGTTGCTGGGTCTAAAAGGTTCCATGGCGGAGTTTGAACTGGGCCTGCTACGACAACGCGCGCGCGAAGCCTTTGAGCAAAAGGTCAAACGCGGTTTTGCACTGTGGGAAGTACCAGTTGGATTTGTCCGGACCGAAGAAGGCCGCATCGAGAAAACGCCGGATCGCCAGGTCCAACAGGCGATTGCGAATGTGTTCCAGAAATTTCAGCAACTGGGAAGTGCCCGGCAAGCGACGATCTGGTTTCGTGAAGAGCAAATCCTGGTGCCACACGCAAAGCCAGGCACGGCAGGCAACGAGGTAACTTGGGCGTTGCCAAGCAGTGGAAGAATCCGTCAGATGTTGAAAAATCCCTGCTACGCAGGAGCCTTTGCCTATGGGAAAACAGCTCCTCGAACGGTGATCGAAGATGGACGAGCGCGTCAACACTCCCGTTATCGAAAACCGCAGAAGGAGTGGAAGGTATTGCTTGCGGAGCATCATTCGGGGTACATCAGTTGGGAGGAGTATTTAGAGAATCAACGTCGTCTGGAGGCGAATGTGGCATGGAGCGATGGTGAGGGAAGCGGTGCCGCTAAGCTGGGTCCGGCACTATTATCCGGGTTGCTGCGATGCGGTCGTTGTGGACGAAAGCTGATGGTGGCCTATGGCGGCACCGATGGCCGCGTGCCGCGCTACGTTTGTCGAGGGGATCGAGGGAGTCGCGGTCCGGGCACCTGCATGACCATTGGGAGTCTTCGTGTGGATCGGGTGGTGGCTCACAGCGTTCTGGATGCGATTCAGCCGGTAGGGATCGAGGCCGCGGTCAAAATTAGCGAAGGCGTGCAAGCGGAGGATGATGAAAAAAGGAAGGCCTTGGAACTGGCTTTGGAGCGAGCGCGCTATGAAGCCAGCCGAGCACGCCGGCAGTTCGATGCCGTTGATCCGGAAAATCGTTTGGTAGCCGGTGAATTAGAAGCCCGCTGGAATCGTGCGCTACAGCAGGTGGCTGAACTCGAGGTACGGATTACGGCTATGGGGGAAAGACCTGCCCCGATCAACGATCAGCAGAAAGCGGAGTTGATGAAACTGGGTGACAATGTAAAGGCGGTGTGGAACCACCCAAACGCATCACTGCCGTTGAAGAAGCGAATCCTACGAACAGTGCTGAATGAGATTGTCGTTGACAGTAAGCCAGAATCGTCTAATCATCGGTTGATCCTGCATTGGGCAGGAGGCGTTCATACCGAACAATTTGTAGAGCGCACACCAACGGGCAAACATAGGCGCAGTGCGGCGCGAACCGTTATCGACTTAGTAAGTGAGTTAGCGAAAGTATGTCCAGATAAGACGATCGCGGCCATCCTGAACCGTCTTGGATACAAAACTGGGCAGGACAAGACCTGGAATGCATCGCGAGTCGCTGGTTTGCGCGGGTATCATAAAATCGAACCGTTCCAGAAACAGGAAGGCTGGGTAACACGGGAGGAGGCGGCGCGAGAACTCAAAGTGAGCAACACCGTTATCAAGCGGCTTATCCGCGAGAAGGTACTCCCGGCTACGCAGGTTGTAGACTGTGCACCATGGGTGATCCTTCGAGCGAGCCTGGAATTGCCGGCAGTGCAGGCACGGGTTCAGGCGGTTCACTCTGGCCGTAAACTGCCGTTGGCCGCGCCCGATCAGGCGGAATTGTCTTTAGAATGAACGAACTCTGAAAGGTGGTGTAGTATGCCGAAGCGTGCCGCATGGAATGAGGAGTAATGGGTTTGCGGATGCCGGAACATCGGCGCGCTTTCTGGCAGGCCAATTCGACGGAACTTCGGTTGATGGGTTGGCCGGGCACGTCACCCTCAAACAGCCAATCCTTGGGACGTACCGTCCGCCAGTAACGGCGCAAGGTCTCCAGCAATTTGGGCGACAGCATCACGTAGCGATCCTTCTGGCCTTTTCCCTGTTCGACGCGGATGACCATCCGTTGGCTGTCGATATCGAGGGACTTCAAGTGAACGGCCTCGGAGATCCGCAGCCCCGCAGCGTAACAGGTGGTCAAGATCGCGCGTTGCTTAGTGCTGCCCACAGAGCTGAGAAACTGCAGAACTTCCTCGGGGCTCAAAATCACGGGCAACCTTTGGGGTTTCTTCGCCGTTGGGATCATGTCCTCGAAAGACCAATCCTTCTTGAGCGAGACCCTATAGAGAAAGCGCAGCGCCGAAACCGTGATGAGCACGGAACTGGGCGCCAGTTTCTTTTCGTTGGTTAAGAAGACCTGATAGGTGCGGATGTCCTCCGGACCCAACAGCTCAGGCGATTTGTTGAAATGCCGCGCAAACAGTGAGACCTGTTGCACGTAGGACGTTTGCGTGTTCAGTGCGAGATTCCGCACCTGCATGTCTTCGGTCATGCGTTGCCGAAGGGGTGTCATGTGAACTCCTTGCGAAATGGAATGTGCTGCAAAGCAGCCATTCCATGCTTTCGCAATGGAGTTCACAGAGAAATGGAGCCCCCATTGGTGGTGCGGTCAATGCTGGCACCGCCGAATACCGCGTAGCGGTTTAGTCCAAATCGACTAATGTGAAGTTGTCAGTAATGTGGAGTTGACGCACGGAAGCCGCTGAAATCCGCGCCCTCACGTATTTCAACTCCACATTGGTCAAGGGCTTTCACCGCCGTGGGGTGGAGGGGGATCAGGCGGCTCTTACCAAACTTGGTACGACGGATTTGCAGGACGCCATCAGGCAGTACATCGCAGAATCGGAGGTCGAGTGCCTCCGAGATGCGGAGCCCTGTCGCGGCAATCAACCCGAGCAACGTCCCGTAGACTTGACGTCGGAACGGGTACGTTCTGCGAAGCCGATTAGCCCCTTCCAGGAGCTGCAAAATCTCGGCCGGTGTGTAGATGTAGGGCAGGCGACGGCGCGTAGGCGCATGAAATGGGTTGGCTGGCACTTCGTGGATCGGATCTTCGGCGTGCAGGAACCTGGCCAAGCGCGTGACATCTCGCAGCCGAATATAGCGAGCGTGCGGAGAATGAGCCGCTGTCGCCCAGTCCACTGCGGTGGCAGCGCGAATATGTGTGTCGCCCCGGTCGTCTGCGAATCGGGCGAATGCGCTGAGGTTTCCTGATAGGTCTTTCAGCTTGAAGCCGAGTGTCTGGCGAAGCGAGATATAGCGTTCAGCGTGAGCAATCAGCATGACGAAGCCTCCGGCCATGGCTGGGCAATCTCCGACAGGAGACCGAAGTCCACCTTGGCGTAATGCGCTGTCGTCATGGGATCGCGATGTCGAAGCACCGCACCGACGCCGGCCAGGGACGCACCTTCACGGAGCATGGTTGTGGCGGCGGAATGCCTCAGAACGTGAGCACCATTGGTTGGCGCTTTGACTCCTGCACGACGTAGTGCGGCACGTACGATGTGCGTAACAACCGCACGCGACAACGCGTGGTACGGAGCCAGTACCGTAGTGAACACCTCGGGTATCTGCAACGATGGCCTACCCTCATTCACATAGCGCAGAATCGCGTCGCCGACTTCCTGGGGTAATGGAAGCAATTCCTGACGTCGGCCTTTTCCACAGACGATGATTTCACCGTTGCGCCAGTCAACGTCGTTGAATTTGAGTTGAGCGACCTCGCTGGCGCGCAATGCAAGCCGTGACAGAAGCAAAAGCACGGCTCTATCTCGCAGTTCGAAAACGTGGCCGGTGCAGGAGTCGACCACGCGCTCTACATCTTCTGTGGCCAGGAAGCGGGGAACCGATGAGAGGCGCCATGAGGCGAAACCAGGAAGCGCATATTCCATGCCAGCCGGACATCGCCCAGTGGCACCGAGAAAGCGCATGAACGCGCGGACGGCGACGACGATACTTTTGGCACGATCGATCCCGTGAGGTCGCGCTCGATCGAGGACGAAGGCCCGCAAAGCCTCCGGGGAATAAGCACGGGTGTCATCACCAACAGCCTCGAGAAGTCCCACAAGGATTCCCTGATAGACATCGAGCGTCGTCTCAGTCAGCCCACGGTGGGCGAGCATCCACGAGTGGAATTCTGCGAGGATAGGCCATTTTTCACCAGCGGATGGTCCGGCGACAGGCTGCGGAAGTTCGCCTCGCAATCGGAGGAATCGGATGAATAACGAGGCGGCCGTGATAGATTGCTGATTTGGCCCGCGGCTGTGACGAACCCGCTGCTCTTTGTTCACTACCAACTTGCATGCTTCAAAACCCGGCAGGAGGTCATGTGCGGTGAACCCAGCGGTCAACATCCAATCTGTCCAAGCGGCCAGGGAAGTGAGACCGTTGTCGATAGAGGTCGGCTTGTAGCCGTTGAGGTGAAGCCAGTCGGCAAAGGCGTCAATGTATTCAGCAGCGGCACCGGTTCGGAGTCGCTGTCGAGTTATAGATGAACTTAAATGTGTTTCCAACATACTTCAGTCTCACTATGAATGAGACTGAAGCAACCAGCGGAGATGGATAGTCCGTTTCGAATCGCCGGGTGCTGAACCCCTCGTTTTTATGCGGAGTCCTGCACAACCGACATGTCGGCTACTGCGCCACTTGAACGCGATGGCTTTGCATAATCGTGCACTCCGCATAATCGGCATATTGCGGAGAACCGCAATACGCCGAATTCGAACGAGAGATACTGCGGGAAAGAACCAAGGCTGGCTTGGCGCATGCCCGACAGAACGGCAAACGGCTGGGTCGGCCGATGACGGCCGGACTTCAAGCTGCAGAAATCCGGAAGCTACACCGAGCCGGCGTGGCCAAAGCTGAAATCGCCCGGCGGCTGCAAATCGGTCGCACCTCCGTCCGCCGCATTTTGGCCCGACCTATTTCTGGCTGAAATAGGGTGCCATCCCGACTGACCATTGCAATCCTGGGACTTACCTCACCACCCCGATCACCGACGCATCCCCGTCTCCGGGTGTTTCGAGCCCACCTATTTCAGATTGAAATAGGGTCACCGGTTCCCGTGGGCACGGTTACCGAAAACTCACAATACTCTTTGACAAGCACGCGACCACACTCATCGCGAGGAGCATGCACGAAGCAGAACAAAGAGATCTACAGCCGATTTCCAAGATCCTTTAGATGGACGAGTCCTATCGGGTGTACATCACCCCATCAGCCCGAAAGGAAGCGAAGAAATTGCCAAAGTCCGTTAAGGACGCCGCTCTTGAGGCAAGCCTAACGCTAGAGCGCGACCCGTATGCGGGCGAACGGCTCACGGGATCGCTCCACATGCTCTACTCATTCCACTTCACCGAGGGTCAATCGCAATACCGGATCGTGTATTCGCTCGATCATCCTCACCAACTCGTGATCGTCCATCTGATCCACACCCGCGAGAATTTTTACAAAAAGCTGAAGCGACTGTTCAAATGAAGCTCGAAGCTCGGATTCAACCTGCCCGTACGAGCCCCCGTAGGCGCTCGGGTGTGAAGTCGTCCGGCTTGATAACGCAGCCAAGGTTTACGCAGGCCAGGTCCGGGTGCAGAGGGCAGAAACCACACCGAGTGCAAGAAAGCAGCACCTTCGGAGGTGGGTTGACGTGAAGCAAGGCGGCGAATGCTTTTTTCAGTCGCCGCCAACACCAACATTGATGACAGAAGTACTGTCACCCTTCTCGGCGCGAAGCAGATGACTGTGCCGAGACCGTCTTCGATACGTGCAAAGGCAACCGCGCTGAAGCCGCCTGTGCCGAGGATCTGCTCGGCAACAACGCGCACTTCTTGGTCTTCGTCCAGGATGACAACGGGATTAGGTTGGGCCGACACTTCTGGCGCGCTTGTTATAACGCATGACGGGTTCTTCTCGGGCAGATGTTTGACTTCTCAAAAATGACGATCCGTAACATAGCAAGAACGCCGCGGGGTCTGCACTCATCTTCCTTCAAGCGTGATGAGCGTTCAACTGAAAGGCTGCGGACAGGCGCGCAGCAAGCTGAGTCACGGCGCCCTCCGACTGCCCGAGACGGCGCTCCACCTCGTGCAGGTCCGGCTGACCGGCACCGCCGCCGGATTCTAAGATTGCGTTGCGGCAGAAGTCCGAGGCACTGCGGGCTGCGGACTCGTTGACGGCTTGCTTAAGGCCGGCAAACTCCTCTTCGGAGAGCCGGATGTTCACGAGAGGCGTGGTGGTTTTCGAATTGCCATATAGGTTTCTGCCTCCCGGTGACTCCCTTACTGTAACTCCGGTAGGTAATCTGAGGTCTTGCTGGGTTCAAGCTTTTCGCACAGACGTGTCGAAACACACAGTTTGTGATGCGGATCGGCCGCACCAGTATATCGGAAGCACGTCACGATGAGCGGGCCAGGATCTTCGGTTGGTCGAACTGCACGATCTTCAAATCCCTCGCTTTGTAGACCTTGAGATGCTTCTCGTGCACCTCAATGCTCCGGAATCGTCAGGCCGGAAAGCTTGACCGTATTCCACGACGGAAAACGCCATCAGCTCGTAGCATTCGGAACAAGAGACGCGGGGTTTAAAAGAATGGGGGCGGAGTCGCTGAGATAAACCTGCCGCGCCAATTCGGTAATCCGCGACGGCAGGGCGTGGTTGCGACAGGGATTCGCTCAGGTCTACCTTGGCACAAGGTGACGGTAGCAACCCCAAGCCGAGTTCTCGATTCCGAGCGTTCACGCGCGTTGACGTTCGATGAGTGTTTTCAGCACAGTTTTTAGCGCGACTTGCCCCTTTCGGGAGCCGGCTTGACCGCTCTCAAACTCGATCCAGCCTTCATTGAATCCGGGGAGTGGGGTCTTTCATGTCCTGCGATTGAAACAGCGCCTACCAGGTCGCGCGCGGGACTGCTTCCATTCTCACTGGCTTTCCGAGCAGATCAGCGAAGGTGGCCGCGATCTCGTTCGGGGTCGCACGTTGCGGTCCTTCCAACTCGACAACCCTGTGGCCCTCCCAGCTCTGCTGGAGCAGTTCCGCAGCCACGCGCCCGATATCGGCTGTCGCCACCATCGGCACCGGCTTGTCGAGAGGCTGCAGAAAGCTCGGAATCACTCCCTGCTGGCGTGCCGGGCCTACGTCCCAGCTAGAATTCTCCATGAACCACTCCTGGCCGCATGAAAGCTCCGGCCCGCCGCAGGAAGCGGCAGGCCGGGAAGGGAGGATAAGCAAAACCAACCTCCCTTAAAGTGATGGAGAACCTTGTCGCGGTTTGGTGATGAAGACTCTAAGTGGATGATTTAAAATATTTGACGCTGCCTGTGACGCCTCCCCCATTCTGTCTTTTTTGATTGCACCCTACACGCGCGAGATTCTCGCGGTTCCCAGTTTTTCACGCCAAAACGGCGATCGAGGGCGGTCGTCTTCGCAGTGTGGCCGTCCATGCTCGCCATGTCAGGTGCATACTCAGTGCCGTAGTCGCTCGGTTGTTGCCATGCAATACAATTGGACTAGAATCTAGGGGATTGTCGCAGAATTCGCCTCGCCACCATGGTCTACGCCCAAAAGGACATTGTGTTTGCGCTCCGCATGCTGGCTCGGAATCTGGCCTTCACGGTGATAGTCGTGGCGACTTTGGCTCTCGGCATCGGCTCGAACACAGCGATTTTCAGTGTTGTGGACGGCGTGCTACTTAAGCCTCTTCCGTTCCGCGATCCCGACGCTCTGTTAATGGTCTGGCAAACGAGGGCGTCGCAGCCGCAGATGACGATCTCGGAGCTCGATTTTGACGACTACCGTGCTCGAACTCATGTTTTCAAAGAACTCGGCGGATTTGTCGCACCGGGATTGAGAAGCGCGATTCTGACTGGTGCTGGCCACTCTGCTGAAATCGAACCGTCGTATATTACGCAGAATTACTTCTCCCTGCTCGGTATAGCACCGGTGATCGGACGCGATTTTTTGCCGGAAGAAGGCCAACGCGGGCGTAATCAAGTGGCCATTCTGAGTTATGTGCTATGGCAGTCGCGGTTCGGCGGTTCGCGCGACGTCCTGCACCAGCAAATCACGTTGGATAAGCAGAAGCTGCAAGTGGTGGGCGTAATGGGACCACAGGTCTATCCCGCCGAAGCCGACGTTTTTGTTCCCTTCACGTGGGTCCACGCGGAAAACCCGCTGCCGCGAAACTTTCACGAGTTGAACGTCATCGGACGACTACTCCCGGGGCAAACCGTGGCTGCGGCACAAAAGGAAATGGAAGCTATCTCCGCGGACTTGGCGCGCTCCTATCCTATGACCAACGACGGTATCGGCGCCAACATCTTGCCGTTGCGTGAAGAGATCACCGGAAAAGTCCGCGAACCGATTCTTCTTCTCCTTTTGGCCGCTAGCCTGATTCTGCTGATTGCCTGCGGAAACGTAGCGAACCTTCTTCTGGTGCGGGCCGCATCGCGCCAGAAGGAAATCGCGATTCGAGTTGCATTAGGCGCCGGGCGCGACCGGATCATCGCGCAGTTTGCGATCGAGTGCCTGATTCTCTCGGCCGCGGGAGCCGCACTGGGTCTGTTGTTGGCCTTCTGCTCCATGCCTTTACTTCGCAATTTCGGCGCCGGACGTATCCCGCGATTACAGCATGTAGGGATCGATCTGCGTGTACTGCTGTTCACAGCCGCGATCACGCTGTTGACCGGACTGCTTTTCGGCTTGATTCCGGCCCTACGGTATTCGTCGGCCAATCTCAATCAGATTCTGCGAGCGGGGGGTCGGACCTCAAAATCGGATTCCGGGCGGCTTCTCAATGCCCTGGTCGCCGGAGAAGTCGCGCTCGCGTTGGTGGTTGTGGTGGGAGCGAGCCTTCTGGTACGCAGCCTGAACCAACTCCTGGACGTTCAGCCGGGGTTCCACGCGAATCATGCGCTGATAGCCCACATCACCCTGCCTTCGAAACATTACAAGCAAGCCGACGTCGAGAACTTCTACAATCGGCTGCTGCCCAGGGTGGCGGCGATTCCGGGCGTCGTAAGCGTTTCCACGGCCACCTCGTTGCCGTTGGTGCCGCCGATCATCCAAATGCGCTTCGCGGTGCAGGGTGCGCCGTTGACCGAACCGGGAAAGTATCCCATCATGGCGATGGCGTCAGTGGACCCGGAGTTTTTCAAGACCATGGGGATACCGATTTTGCGCGGGCGCACTTTCAAGCGTGAAGAAGTGGGGGATTTCGATAATGAGAAATGCATCATCAACCAAACGATGGCGAAGACTACTTTTGGCAGCCAGGATCCGATTGGCCGGATAATCCTCACTGGTGTCTGGCTGGTTACTCCGGCACCATGCCGTATTGTTGGCGTTGTGGGCGATACACGTCTGGCTGGCTTGGATGTCCCACCTCAGGCACTGCTATACTTCGCGGCTTATGTAAGTACGGACAATCTGGTGGTGCGAACCACGACAGATCCATTGGCGGTGGCCCAGGCGATCCGGCGGGAGGTCGCCGGGACGGATCCGGAACAGCCGCTCAGCAACATCCGGACGATGGACGAGGTGCTTTCGCAATCGCTTTCCCGGCGCAGTTTTTCGGTTGTATTGCTGGTCATATTCTCGGCGATCGGATTGGTTCTGGCGGCGCTGGGACTGTACGGCGTGGTATCCTACTCAGTCACGCAGCGAACGCAAGAGATCGGTGTGAGAATGGCTTTGGGTGCGCAGCAGGGCTCTGTTTTCTTGATAGTGCTATGGCAAGGATTGCTGGTCACCTGTATCGGACTATTGGTCGGCGCAGTGGCGGCTGGCGTTACGACGCGATTGATGTCAAGCCTACTATTCGGTATCGGCGCTACGGACCTGCTCAGTTTCGTGGTGGCGAGTTTGTCGCTGCTGGCGGTCTCGACGCTGGCATCCTCCATTCCCGCGTATCGCGCCTCACGAGTCGATCCGCTTGTGGCACTACGCTATGAGTGATCAAGCTTGAGAGCCACCCAGAGCGGTCGACTCTCAACCCGGAGGAGAGGAAATTTATCAGTGCAATGCTTTCCGCCTGTGATTTGAGGGACTGTTTATTATGGAGGTTCAGCTGAACTCCACACATGAGAACGATTCGAGCAAAATCCTCATTCCGTTTGGTGTTCTTTCTTAACCGGCAGAATGGCTGCGTGAAATGGAATGTGCGGCGCGGACAAGAACGCCGTTCATCGCGTCGAGTTCGCGGATCAGCAACAGCTCACGCTCCGGTGAGATGTCGTGCCGAACGCGGATCTCGTGGACTTCGCCGGTCTTGGAGAGAAGGAGTGCCCAGCCCAAGTAGGAGCTGATCTCCAGTACCTCCAAACTGCCGTTAACTAAGCTGTATCCCCAGCTCTGGGGTACATAGCTTGATATCAGCAAGACAGCAGCATCGCCCAAAAACCAAATGCTGTAAAGCATGGCGTGAACGATATTGTTGCTCGGAAGTTTGATTGGATATCGGGAAAGAAAATAGAGAAGAATAATGATAAAAATCACAAGGCTTGATGCGATGCCGCGCTCAAATCTTACGATCAGGCGCTGGACCCCATAAGCTAGCTGGGATTCTGACGCAGCAATCGTCATAGCCAAACCTAATGGAGCAATAGCGGCAGCCCCACCCATCACCCACCTGCTGAGAGACCTGAGACCAGCATAGTTTCGGAAGATCACCGAGAATAACTCCCACACCACAAGGACGTAAACGATGTTGCGAACGGGTTCGACGTACTCCCAAATCCTAAAGTATGGTCGAGAACTTGAACCGTAAAGGAAAAGCGTTGTTTGGGGTATCAGAGGGATACAGAGGAAGAGGAAAAAGAAAGGGTACACCCGAACCAAGCGTAATTGGATAACACGCGCAACAGCGATTAAATCGAATAAGATCGAAAAGAGGTGAAGCAGCGATTCAATAGAGGCGGTCGTCATCACATCTGGGCGCCGAACGCCTCTATTTACGATTATAACGTTCTATTTGACCTCGATCACTTCGTCGAGGACAATTCTCTAATTGCCGCAGTTTGCGCCGCAAGTGGGCATCTGGGCCATCACAGTGTTGGCCACACTAAACAAGGCCATCAACGCAAACATCAAGATCGCTTTACGCATAATGTGAAATCTCCTTAGGTGAATCTTCGTAATACCAAACTACACAGATAGTATACGAAAGATATGGGAGAAGTGAAGCGTATTTTTGATGTTTTTTTGGGCGCACCGAGTTTGCCCACAGTTCCCGCCGAGGTTTTGGAGGGGTTTCGGCTGGGCCTTGGCGTCCTATGGTTTGGTTGTTTGGTTGCTTGACGAATCGCACTGCTGCTTCATCATTGCGGGGTTTCCGGAATATTCCCGCCCGCTGCGACGTCGTTTTCGAGCCGAGCGCAGATCGCTGTTCCGGCTCTATTTGCGCGACATGGCAGCCGATCATGCCAGAATCGTGGGAGCGATTCGTACCTGCTTGTCGAATCCGAGCTTAACCGTCCGGACTTGGCAAAAGCGCCGTACCGCTGCCAGTTGATGTTTATATTCGCGAAGATTTCGATTGAGTTCCGGTTGCTCCTCCACGCAACAGGTATCGGAAAGGTGGGAGTTCGATCCCTGGTTGCGTCCGTGGCGGCTCTCCAGCAGCAACTCCAGGCCACGGTGTTTGTCTAGTCTGTTGGGTATAGTCAAGGGATCAGACAGACAGTATAAAGAATCATGCGGCTTTGGTGGGGGGTCGATCCGCGAGGCGACGAATTCGGGTGTCGCGGATCATTTGGAACCGGGAACCGGCTACCAACGCTGCGGCCAACAAGCAGCCGCACAATTACTGCAAACCCACGTAGTTTTTCTGAAAAACGCGTTTTCGCCTTTCGCGCTCGCCGACGTCCACGAGGTTCGCGCGGCAAGCTCACCAGCTACGATGCGGCCTATCTTGAACTGGCGATACGGCTCGAATTGCCGCTTGTGACGAGCGATCAGGCGGTCATCCGGGACAGTGGCCGGTGCCCCCAGATGTGCTACTCCAAATTCCCGGGTCGAGCGTTTTCTTCTGGAAGATGCGTTGCTAAATTAGAATGTCGTAAACGGTCGCGTTCCTCGCGCCCCGAACTCTGGCGATTTTCCGCTTTTCGCTGCGAAAGTACCGCCGCGGAGCCGCGGCGCACGCGATCCACTCGCCCTTCGCAGCGTTGCTCGCTCGCGGGAGGGACGCAGCGGCTGCACTCCGGGCGCATCGAAACCGCAAAAATGCAACGACCAAGACCGCAAGTCCATTCAAAACGCATGGCCTGCCGCGTCCGCCGCAAATGCGGGCTGCTTGCTTCAAACGTCCTTATCGGAAGTGCCCCGGCAGCGAGATTCTCGCTACGAATCAGCAGTGTCTCGCCGGGTCACACCAGATAAGGTTCTAGCGTTTTTATCGACCCTGTCGCGGCTAAGACATCATCGGACATTTTGGTAGTATTCCCTGGTCCACAGTGCGAAAAGGACCTCGCATTTGCGTACTGGAACGGCTAGAGCTGAAAATACGCCCATTTCTCCAAGGCGATTTCGGCTTCTTTGGACCTGCATCGCGGCTGGTTATACACTTACAATGGGCACAGACACTAAAGTAAGCAAGCATAATAATACCAAAAGAAGTAATGAGTCACAGCGACAAAGCATAGTGCGTTTGCTACGATCGTGGGATTACCTTTCAAACGTAAATGCTCTTAATGATCATAACCATAGCCGTGCTGTTCGTTGTTGCCTTGACCCTCATTGTGGCGTTTCGGCCGATCCTGACCGACACCTCCATTTCGGCTGAAGTTTCACAGGAGCGTTCCGCGGACCACTACCGTCCGATGTTTCGGTTGTTTGACGAGTCGAATTTCGAATATTTCATTCCAGCTGGGTATCCGAGACGCGCCCGCCTTCTCCGACGTTTTCGGGCCGAACGTAGATCATTGTTCCGGATTTATTTGTGTGATCTGCGGGCCGATCATGCCCGGATCGTGACCGCGATCCGTAGCCTGCTTATCGAATCCCAGGTTGACCGTCCGGATTTGGCAATCACGCTGTACCGCTGTCAATTTACGTTTGCATTGGCCATAGTGTCTATTGAATTCAAGTTGCTCCTCCACGTCACGGGCTTCGGATCGGTCGATGCCAGAGCTATGGTTGCGGCGATGCAAGGTCTCCAGCTTCAACTACAGGACATGATGTTTGTTCGTGCGGTCGGATATCGCTAACGGAGAATCTCAGATACTATTTAGGGTCAGCGGCTTGAGGTAAACGAATTCCTAACGCGCTATCAAAGAGAGCTTAAGAGAGCTACAGTCTCTCGCTCGCCCAAACTGTCACTTTCTGTCGCACCTACACGCGCAAGATTCTCGCGGTTCTCGGTTTTTCGCGCCAGGTACCCCGAAGTTGGCCGGTTATTTCCTCCGAGGTACTCAAGGAACCACCACCGTTCCAGCGACGACTTAAACCGCTATCACCTTGGTCGGGTCCAGGAGCCGGAGCTCGCGGTGATCGAAGAATACTTGCTGTGGTGCCACGGATGCCGCCACCGGGCTGAGGAGAATCTCCGCAGTATTTAAGAAGAGTGGTACGAGGGGCTGTAAAAGGTGCCGAGACGATAATAATGTTCGTGTCGATAGCAACTCGGGTAGTACACCATTGCGGACAAAAGGAGAATGCGACGAGATCCGGTTCGCCGATTAGCCGGACAAGTTACTTTATTAAATTAAATAAACCTTTAGATACACTGCTATTTCCCCCGATATGCGGTAACTATACAAGTACTGAAATGTTACAAAACCAGATAAGTTCGGCCCCCGGCGCGTCTGGGTGTAAGGGGGGTAGCGCTTTAAATGTCCCACCGCATTCAGGTTCGAGATTCGGATCGCTGCTTGCCGGCGCACGTAGACGTCTGGGCCGAGTGTTCCTCGAATCGCCCGTCCTTTTTGAAATTCGCAACATTCGCACGGGCGAAGCGGCTGTGCAGCATGGACCGTTTACCGATGGGACACTGGCAGACCGGGCTGCCCGCGAACTCGGGCAGGCTTGGCGAGTGTTTCGCCAAGAAACCGGCACAGACAAGAATCTGAGGTCATCATACGAAGTTGTTTCCGATACCCGACGCGTCGAGTCCGACTTGCCGACAGACGCTTATACGCGCTCCGACGGACAGGCGCAGGGCTCTTTCCCGTTTTCTCGTCAAGAGAGCAGCACAACTGAAACTCTCGAGGCGCTGCGCGATGCTCTTCAGCGCAGTCAACCCAACGTTGCCGTTTTGCCAACAGATACTCATGATCATTTCGGCCATAGCGGGTCCTTGTTCAACTCGTCCGGGCTTTCCAAGAACATTCAGTTCCAACGCGGCCAAGTGACTGTTGCGTTTGCGAACGCAGTTGAGCTACAGGAAAGGCTCAATCTGCTCTCCCTGGCGCTCGCCAACGAGCCCGATGCCGTCGGGCACTACTCGACAACCGTACCGCCGGAGCCTTGGACCGCCCCGCCTATTTCCGGAGGCGCATCTCCAATTGTGCGACAGTAGCTCTTCGACAGCACGTCCCTGAACCAGGCGAACGGCTCGACCGCATTGCGCTTGCACATCGCGATGAAGCTCATCAAGAGGACGGCCGTTCTGCCGCCAGTGTCGCTGCCAAAGAACGTCGAGTTGCTACGGCCAAATGGCGATGTCCCGGTTCGCCCGTTCGGTGGCGCCATTGTCGATCTCCAGAACCGTCCCCAGGTGTAATTTTCATCGGTCAATATTGAGTTCGCCATTCTTTGACGGGCCGCTTCCGGCGACGGCAGGCAGTCGAGTGCAGGAAGCGGAATCGATGTGGACGATCCGCATAAGAGTTATCCGTTATCCGTTCTCCGTCATGAGATCTGGCAGCTTCGCGTAAGACCGATGACAACGGACAAAGGACACCGAACGACTGTCTCACCTCAACTTCTGGCCGCTCGCAGAGATTGTGCGTGGTGACCAGACCTACCAACCGGTCATCTTGAACGACCGGTACGGTCTGACAACCGCACTCCTGCAGGCGTTGGAAGACAACCTCCAGCATTTCGGCGGAATCCGCAATCGGGAACTCGCGGCGCATGACGTGCGTGAGGATCTGCGTTGAGACGTGTGTTAACCTGACGCGCGCGCCTCGGCAGAGACTATGGGAAAACGCACACCAAAAAGCAGACTGGGCCTGGGAAGAGGTGGCGCGGTCCAGCCGACGGATACTCACGGCAAGCTCTCAGAAGACCATTTTCCCGCAGCATTGGCCATTTCATCCTCTTGCCACTTCAGTTCGAGACCGAGTTTGCCCAGGACTGTGAAGATTGTGGAGAGGCCGGCGAAGGGGTTTCCGGCCGGCGTCGCGTTCGGTGGTGGAGGGGGTAGCCGCATGGGGGCCCAGCCTTCCGTGTTTACGGTGAACAGCCCGATGAGCGCCGTGCGGTTCACGACTGGCAAATCCGTCCAGTTGCCAATGTAATGGACCAGATCGTCCATATCTATGGCTTTTCCGTTCAGAGGATGGCCCAAGCCGCCAGCAAAGTGATGGCACTCTTCTGGGCCGGCGTCGAAGGCGCACTCCTTCTCGGTGATGGCCGCCTTCTGAAGCTTCGGACCTCCGCCGGCTACGGTGAGAGCATAAACTGGCATTGTCTTGTTCTCGACCCGCATCACGAGTTTGAAACCATTGGCGAGCAATTCGCGGATCATTTGTTGCTTTCGGCTTCGCACTTCGCTGTCCTGAAGACGGGGAGGGATGGCGTTGGCGGACGCTTTGGCTTCGATATCGTACTTCTCAGTAAGGGTCCAGTTGGGAAGATGGGAAAGACGCGGCGAAGGGTTGACCGGCACGTCGTAGGCGTAACTCAAGAGCGTAATCACAGGGACCGCACTCGCAATCAGGTCGCCGTTAGGCAGCAACTGCACGTGCGCATTGCGCGGGCCCGCTGAGCGAGCAGGCTTTATGGTGATCGTCGCAAATGCTTGCAACTGAGCGACGGCAGGCAAAGCCACAAGCAAGTATATGAGCGCTTGGTAGACCACGGACAAAATCCACCCTCCTTAGCAGGATTGGACGGCTGTGACGCAGCGTTTGTTCCCGGCGTGCTGAGCGTCATTCAGGTCGACTACTCCGAGTCCGGTCCGGTCGGCGCCGGACCTTCCGCCATGCCTTGCAGCAAGAGTTACGACGTGAAATAGAGCTGAGAGCCGTCGCCTATCACCGCGAGCTGTGAAAACTGGGCAAGCGCATGTGCTGCCGCGAGCACCAGCAGAATGCTGCTTGACCAGAGGAGCTGATTTGGCATGACCTTGGCTTGACGATGGCCCATCCGCAGTTACCTTAGTCCAACCGCTTGCGCCACCCCGACTCGTTATCCAGAAGTTCATTTTGGGAAGTCGAGGTGGTTCCGGGCGTATCGTCGGGCACTCGTACAGAGGTCGAAGCCGAGGCGCGCGCCGCGGGGGCTTTCTCCGAGTGGCGCGTGATCCGCTCGGAGTCGGTAAACGCCAGGCAACTTTGCGCGAGTATTCCGCGCCTACCATGCCTTCGCCGTCGCTTGTCCGAGATGATGGATAGGACCAATAAGAGATTGGAAGACGTGAAACAATCAGTTATGGCCGCAGACGAACTCCCAGGAACGCGGACAACCTACAGTATGTCAATCGGCGTTCATCCGCGTTCGTCGGGGGCCTCTAGTTCTTCATGGCTTCCTGCGTGCGAAGATCCAGTCGCGAGGAGAGGAGATCATTTACAGGAAATTTTGCGCGTGTCGGCAAGCTCTCTTGGGGCGTTGCGCCAATTTCATTTGTGGATCGTGCTTGAGCAATTTCAGGGCAGAATCGAGGCGACAACGTATGAACAGGCATCGCACTATCCATTTCCCGAGAGCTTTGTGGCATCCACCGGATTCGCGCTGGAAGGACTAAGAAGATGCGAAAAGGGTTTACGAGAAAACCGCAAGGGGACGAGCACGCGACGCGAAGCAAGAACTACATAACGCCGAGCGGCCTGCAGCGCCTCAAAGACGAGCACCGGTTTCTGCTCACCAGGGAACGCCCGGCCGTGACGGAGGTGGTGGCATGGGCTGCGAGCAACGGCGATCGCAGTGAAAACGCCGACTATCAGTACGGCAAGCGGCGGCTGCGCCAGATCGATGGGCGGATTCGCTTTCTCACAAAGCGAATTGATGCCGCGGAGGTGGTTGACCCGGAAACTCCGAGAGCGGGTCAGGCGGCGACGAGGGCATTCTTCGGAGCGACCGTGCGCTATGCCAATGCCGCGGGAACGGAGCGAGTGGTGAGCATCGTGGGCACCGACGAGGTCGATCTCAACCGCAACCACATCAGTTGGGTATCACCTCTGGGGCGCGCGTTGTTGAAGTCGGCAGCGGGCAATCGCGTAGTTCTCCAAGCGCCGGGCGGTACAGAATACCTGAGCGTGCTGGACGTGTGTTACGAGCGCATTTCGGTGGAACCGTTCCGTGAACCACCTGGAGCCGAGGCCTCGGCAAAGGGACTCCCTCGCCGACAACAATCCACCTGACGAAGGTTAGCGAAGCGGCACATGAACATTCCAGGCCCCGAGTAAGGACGAATTGTGAGCCGACTATAGGGCTATTCGTCCGGCAATTGTTCGACCCTCAGTCAGGATCGCTCGCATGTAACGGCGCAGTGTTTAGCGACTGCTCCGAGTGGATCGTCGGGCACTCGTACAAAGCTCGGATGCCGATCCTCTGGAGGGGCAGTTCCGCTCGGAAGCGCGAGGCTATCCATGCGCAATCCGCTCCTTGATCGGCTAAACTTAGCTAAGTCGATGACACTCCTACCCAACTCAGAAGAACGAAAGGCGTGACCCATGCGAATTTCAATCTTTAGGGCCACACTGGCGACTGTGGCAATCCTTGTATTGACCGTCCCAGCACATGCCCGAATCACGCGGCTCGTAATTGAGCACGCTGAGAACATCGGACACGATGGTTACCAGAAAATCACTGGTCATGCTAATGGCGAACTCGACCCCAAGCTCCCGCTAAACGCCATCATTACTGATCTCGAATTCGCCCCACGTAACGTGCGCGGGATGGTGGAATACGTGGCGACGTTCACAATACTCAAGCCAGCCGACATGGCGAAAGCCAGTGGTGTACTGCTCTACTTCGTACCGAACCGCGGTCACATCAATCTGACTGGTGGTGGTTTCCTCGCCGATGCTCGTAAACAGGGGCACGTGCTGGTCGCCAGCGGCTGGCAAGGAGACCTCGAGCCATCCGAGGGCATCGAGACCCTGTTGACGCCAGTCGCCAAGAACCGTGATGGTTCCAGCATCACCGGGCGCGTGCTGGCGCGCTTCAGTGACGTGCGCACTGACGCGACAACCTTGCCTATCCTTCGCGGCGGCGTTGCAGGGACCGCCGATCCCGTCACCCTCGATACTGCCACTGCCACGCTGACCCGGCGGACTTCGGAAGACGGAGAGATCGTCCCCCTTCGTAGCGCCGACTGGGCGTTTGCCGATTGCACCCAGATTCCTTTTCCCGGCAAACCCGATCCGCGGAAGCTCTGCCTGAAGGGCGGTTTCAATCCTACCTACTTGTACGAACTTGTGTATACCGCCAAGGACCCGAAGGTCTACGGCATTGGCTTCGCCGCGACGCGCGACTTGAACTCGTACCTCCGCTATGGTGTGCAGGACGATAGCGGCACGCCCAACCCTCTGCGCGGGCGGATCACGGCGACGGTGAGCCAGGGCAACTCGCAGTCTGGAAACTACCTTCGCAGCTTTATTCATCTGGGCTTCAACCAGGATGAATCCGGAAGGGTCGTCTTCGATGGCTGCAACCCGAATATCGCAGTCCGCCTGTTAGCACTCAACTTTCGATTCTCGGCCCCCAGCGGAGCGGCGGCGATTTACGAGCCCGGAAGCGACGGCGTTGTCTGGTGGGAGCACTACCCCGACGAAATCAGACAGCATCCCACCGCTGGATTGCTCGACCGGTGCCGGGCAACCGAAACATGTCCGAAGATTGTGGAGACGTTTGGCTCGTCGGAGTTTTTCAATCTCCGCGCCTCACCCGATCTGGTCGGCACGCGAGCCGATCGCGATATTCCTCTCCCATCGAATGTCCGGCGTTATTACTTTCCCGGCGTGAAACACGGCGGCGGACAGGGCGGCTTCGACGCGGACCCGCAACGCGAGTCCTGTTGCGTGTTGGCGCCGAATCCTAATCCTTCGAGCGACACGTTGCGGGCACTGCAGACGGCTCTCATTGATTGGATAGTGAAAGGCGCGCGTCCTCCGCCGAGCCAATATCCACGGTTGGATCGAGGAGAACTGGTGGCGCCCACGCAAGCCGCGATGGGTTTCCCGGTGATTCCTGGAGTGCCGCTTCCTGACGGAATTCTCACCCCGTTCTACCAATACGACTTCGGATCACAGTTCCATTACAACGACCTGTCGGGCGTCATCACGATGCAGCCGCCTCCTATCCGCCAGGTTCTACCCACTGTGGTTCCGCGAGTGGATGCCGACGGTAATGAAACCGCGGGTGTGGCTAGCGTCCTCCATCAGGTTCCTTTGGGGACGTACACCGGATGGAATACCAATGCCAATGGTTTCTATAAGGGTTATATCCGTACCAATACAGGAGGCTTTATTCCCTTTGCCAAAACGAAAGCCGAGCGGCTCGCTTCTGGTGACCCGCGGCCATCGCTCGAAGAGCGTTACGGAACCCACGAAAAGTACGTCGCGCAGGTGCGCGCCGCCGGTGAACGACTTGTACGAGGACGGTACCTTCTCCAGGACGATGCAGACCGTCTGATCGCTCAAGCCGAGGCCAGTAAGGTCCTGAAATAGGGTAGCGTCAAACGGACGGGTACCGGTCAAGAACGTCCGCTATTGCTCTCCCCAGGATCATGGGATCTTGATTGGAACCGCCAGAGCGTTTGGTTGAGCCAGCGTTCCACCTGCCTCCGAACCGTGGTTCTCCGATCACCCGGCGTAACGTTCAGCGTGCAGACATACCGGGCTTGATCTTCGAGATATCGATAGCGGAGTCTTTGCGCGACTACCAAGACCTCCTTTGAGCGTCTATCTCTCAACACAAGCTCCCGGCCGTAGTCCTTTACCGAGACGATACCAAGCAGAGCACCGTCCTTCATCACCAGGATTGCCGCGACGCCCTTCTCGGCCATCATTGAAATTGCGTCGAAGACCGTGGCGGTTGGGGCAACGGAATATACGCCATTACCCTTGCTCTTCAAGATGGAACCGATCGTTTCATTTCCCATATCGTTTGCCTCCGTCTCACGCCACGATTCAGATTTCAACCACGGGGGCGCATTCTTTTAGTGGGCGTCCAGAGCATCTACAAATGTGAGCGCCTTGGACGCCCTTCGCAGGGCTGGCGGGGTTCAAAGCTTCCCGTAAAAAAAAAAATGAATCAATGACGCTCTATGTAGAATTGTGTCGGCGTTAAGGAGGCTGTGACGGATATGCGTATTGTAGTTGACCTGAATCGGTGCCAGGGATACGCGCAGTGTGTCCCGCTCGCTCCGACCGTTCTCAAACTGAACGGTGAGGAAGCGCTCATGTACGACCCCAACCCCGACGACTCGCTGCGCCAGCAGGTCCTGCGAGCCGTGGCGTCTTGCCCAGTGCAGGCGATCCTGGTGGAGCGGCTCGACGACAAGGGGAAGAAGTCGTGAAGGCCTCGCCACTCGTAGCAGACCTGGTAACGGAATTTAAAACTCACGGCCGGATCGTTATCGTTGGCGCCTCCCTGGCCGGGCTCCGCGCAGCCGAAGCCTTGCGTGACGAGGGCTTCAACGGAAAGCTGACCATTATCGGGGATGAGAAGCACGAACCATACGATCGGCCCCCACTCTCCAAGCAGGTGCTGAAGGGGTGGGTGCCCGCCGACCACACCAAGCTTCCGCGCACGCGTGAGGTCGATGCGGAGTGGCGGCTCGGCGTGGCAGCCACCGGTCTCGACCGGGCCAGCAAGCAGGTGCTTCTGGCCAATGGCGACCGGGTTCCGTTCGACCGCCTGCTGATCGCGACCGGCACCCGTGCGCGACCATGGTTCAACCCCAAGGAGGCTGCACTGAAGGGCGTCTTCACGCTGCGAACATCTGATGAGGCGCACCAACTGCAGGCGGCGTTAGCGGCCGGGCCCCGGCGGGTCCTGATCGTGGGCGCCGGCTTCATCGGCTCGGAGATGGCCTCGGTCTGTCGCGATCTCGGTCTCGCCGTGACCGTCGCTGAGCGCGCCGACGCTCCGCTCGTCGGCGCGCTCGGAGGTGTGATCGGCGAAATCGCCGCCGAGATGCAGAGGGACCACGGAGTTGACCTTCGCACCGGCGTCTCAGTCGAGGCGCTGGAGGGAGACGCGGACGGACACGTGCGGCGTGCCCGACTCTCCGACGGCACCACTCTCGACGTCGACGTGGTGGTGGCGTCGCTCGGTTCGATCCGCAACACCGAATGGCTGGAGGGTGCTGGACTGGCCAGCGGCTTTTGGGGCGTTGGCTGCGACGCGGGCTTGCGCGCCTTCGACATCAATGGGGTGGTGACCGACAACATCTTCGTCGCGGGCGATATCGCACGCGCCCCCCACGTGCTGTACGACTACCAGTTTCTCGTACTGGAGCATTGGGACAATGCCGTGTTGGGCGGCAGGATCGCGGCGCACAACATGGTGAGCCTTGAGCCCGACCGCCGGCCGCACCTCCCTTTACCCGCCTTCTGGTCAGGCCAGTTCGGCGTCAACATCAAGGGCGTCGGCGTGGGCCCCTTCGGCGACGAGATCGTCATTACACAGGGCTCCGTCAAGGATCGCCGCTTCGCCGCCGCCTACGGTCGCCGAGGCCGCATCGTCGCCGCCGTTACCTTCAATCACGGCAAGTGGCTGGAGTACTACGGGGCAATGATCGAGCGATCGGCTCCGTTCCCGCCCCCTCCGCCGGGCTACGACCAGGCTAATGGCATGAAGGCAATCCCGGCCCGGTTCCCGGACCCTCGCGCCCCCACGGCGGTTCCCGACGTCGTCTTGACCGGCCACGACCCGACCGAACGGGGAGCCGAGTACCGTCCGAAAAAGCGCTGACGGGTGGGCAACACGAAGCGCCGAGAGTACAGAGCGAAACAGAAATAGGAGATAGGACCCATGACACCAGCACGCGTGAAACCAGCACCCATAAAGCCAGGATCAATGACACCGGAGATCGCCTGGGTAGAGGCGATGAAATTCGAGAACCGCCCCAATCCATACCCATTCTTCGATGAGCTCAGGAAGACGCCAGTGGCACAGGTGGCGAAGGGCCTTTACGTCGTCACGGGATACCGGGAACTCTTGGCCCTAGCCCACGACCCCCGGGTTAGCTCCAACATGAGTCATAGTCCCTTGTCGGCCAAGCCGGCAGCGGGGGCGGAAGCGCCGGCGGGGGCCGATCACATGAAGGCGTACGGTAGGGAGCCGAGTATGATCACGGCCGACCCGCCCGACCATGATCGAGCGCGTCGCCAGGCGATGCGGCACTTCGGTCCTCCCCACACGCCAGACCTGATTCCGAGTATGGAGCCGGACATTGACAAGCTCTGCAACAAATTGCTGGACAAAGCCAAGGGCAAGACCCGAATCGACGTCGTCGACGATTATGCGTACCCGGTGCCCGTGGCGGTTATTTGCAAGATCCTGGGCGTTCCGCTGGAGGACGAACCCACCTTTCACGCCTGGATCCATGACCTTATGGCGGGCGTGGACTTGGGCCCGGAGGCGGCCACCGAAGAGGGAAAAGCCCGTTTTGAGAAGGCAAAAGCTAGCTCCGCAGAACTCGTGAAGTACCTGGCCGGACTGATCGAGGGGTTTCTCCGCAAGCCCGGTGAGAGCATGCTCTCGAAGATGGTGAACGACGACGGCCCCGACGGGCCCATGTCTCCCAAGGAGGCCGCGTCCAATGCGACGCTGCTGCTGGTCGCCGGCCATGATTCCACGGTCAACACAATCTCCCACTGCGTGCTGACCCTGCTGCGGAACCCCGGGTCCTTCGAGCTTGTGCGCGACCGGCCGGAGTTGATCCCCGGCACTATCGAGGAGGTCCTGCGCCTAGAGTCGGCGGTCCAGTTCTTTCCCAGCCGGTCCGCCCTCGCCGACATCGAAGTCGGTGGCACCGTCATCCCGAAGGGTTCCGCCGTCTTCCTCATGTACGGCGCTGCGAACCGCGACCCAAGCCGGTTCCCAAACCCGGATAAATTCGATCCCCAACGCAGGGATAACGAGCACTTCGGATGGGGCAGCGGCATCCACACCTGCTTCGGCGGTCCGCTCGCGCGACTGGAGGTAAACCTCGCATTGGAGAACTTCCTCCGCCGCGTGAAGAACCCACGGCTCGTCGTCGACCCGCCGCCTTACAGGCCGAGCAATGTCTTCCGCGGCCCGAGACACCTGTTGATCGACTGCGATGGGATACAAGACTAAAGGAGACAAAATGGCGACAACAATGCAAGCATTCCAATTCGTCGAGTTGCAGAAGCCGGCCGTGCTCCGTGAAGTTAAGCTGCCCAAGCCCGGGCCGGGGCAGGTCCTGATAAAGATCGGGGGAGCGGGCGCCTGCCACTCTGACCTTCATATATTGGAGACACCTGCAGACACGCCGGGGTTCCCGCTTCCCTTTACCCTCGGCCATGAAAACGCAGGCTGGGTCGAGCAGCTCGGGTCTGGCGCGACAGGCTTCGCGGTCGGCGACCCGGTGGTCGTGTACGGCCCCTGGGGTTGCGGCACCTGCCCAAACTGCCGGATAGGAATAGAGAACTACTGCGAGAACCCCGGCCAAGGCAAACCAGGCGGCCTCGGGCGAGACGGCGGCATGGCCAACTACATGGTCGTCCCATCCACGCGCTTTCTGCTCCCGTTGGGCACCCTTGACCCGCGCGAAGCTGCTCCGCTCACCGACGCGGCGCTCACCAGTTATCACGCCGTGAAACGGTCGATCCACCTGCTCGGACCAGGGTCCACCGCCGTCGTGATCGGCGCCGGCGGCCTCGGCCAGATGGCGATCCAGGTGTTGAAAGCGCTGAGCGCTGCCGTGACCGTCATCGCGATGGACACTTCGCCCGACAAGCTCGAAACAGCCAGGAAGATGGGCGCCGACGAGGTGCTGCTCTCCGGCGATGGCGCAGTCAAGCGGATCAAGGAGATCACCCGCGGCCAGGGCGCCAACCTCGTTCTCGACATGGTAGGCGTGAAGCCGACCCTGGAGACTGCGACGCAAATCTCACGGGTGCTCGGACACGTGACGATTGTCGGTCTCGGCGGCGGGGCGCTACCCGTCAACTTCCACAGCCCGGCGAAAGAATGCTCCGTCGCCTCGCCTTACTGGGGCTCGATCCCGGAGCTCATGGAGGTCGTCAGCCTGGCCCAGACGGGAAAGATCCGGATGCTGGTCGAGCACTTCCCGCTGGAGCGCGCAGCCGAGGCTTACCGGCTCCTGCACGATGGCAAGATTCAAGGCCGGGCGGTCATTACTCCGAACAATTGATCGAGGAACCCATGAGAGTTACTTTCCAACGCCTGACGATAGGCATTCTGTGCCTGACACCTTTGGTATCCATCGCCCAGGATGTCGTTCCCTACGGGAAGTCTGAAGTTAAAGTGGACTGGGTGCGAGGAACGGACTTTTCCAAGTACAAGACCTATGCCTGGGCAGCCTCGCAGCCGAAGACTCCCGACCCGTACCATCTCATTGAGAACCTCGACAGCGCTCTGCAGGGTAAGGGATTGCAGCCGGTGGGGATAGACGCAAATCCCAGCCTCATTGTTTTCTGTGGCGCTGGAAACAAGCTCGCCTATCCGATTCAGGGTTATCTCAAAACTCCAGTTATCAAACAAGGCACTCTCGTAGTTCAGCTCGCAGACCCGCAATTGAAAAAGGCCGTTTGGTGGGGTATTGCGGAGGAAGTATTGACCGACAACCCCGACAAAAATCTTCCCCTGATTGAGAAGAAGATCTCGAAAATGTTCGAGAAGTACCCTCCGCCATCCAAAAAATAAGCAAGCTAAGGAAGTCTCCATTGAACGAAAACATGGGTGCCGAGGCCGTCAGGCTACAGGAAGCTCGCACAATCGGGATTCCCTGGAAGAAGTGGGGCCCGTATCTGAGCGAGCGGCAGTGGGGTACGGTCCGCGAGGACTACAGCGAGGATGGTAATGCCTGGGATTACTTCACTCATGACCAGGCCCGATCCCGCGCCTATCACTGGGGCGAGGATGGTCTCGCGGGCATCACCGACGACCAGCAGTTGTTATGTTTCAGTTTGGCCCTGTGGAACGGCAAAGACCCCATCCTTAAAGAACGTCTGTTCGGCCTGACCAACGGCCAGGGCAACCACGGTGAGGACGTTAAGGAATACTACTTCTACCTCGACAGCGCGCCGACACATTCGTACATGAAATACCTGTACAAGTGTCCACAGGCGGAGTTCCCCTACGTCGATCTGATCGAGACGAACGGGCGTCGTTCCCGTCACGAGATGGAGTACGAACTGCTGGAGACGGGTGTCTTCGACGAAGACCGCTACTTCGACGTCTTCGTGGAATATGCCAAGTACGCTCCAGAAGACCTGCTGGTTCAGATCAGCGTGGTGAATCGCGGACCTGAGCCGGCCAAAATCCATCTCCTGCCGAGCCTGTGGTTTCGCAATAGCTGGACCTGGTGGTCAGGTACACCCAAGCCTTCGCTAAGACAGCTCGCAGGCAAAGACGGCTGGAAAGTGGTGGCGGCGTCCCATGCCCAACTGGGTGTGCGCTATTTGTACTGTGAGGGAGATGTTTCGCTGCTGTTCACGGAAAATGAGACGAACAACGAGCGGGTCTTCGGCACACCCAACCTATCGCCTTACGTCAAAGACGGAATCAACAATTATGTGGTCGGCGGTAATCACAATGCAGTGAACCCCGGGAAGGCGGGAACGAAATCCGCCGCGCATTATCCATTGACCGTGGGAGCAGGAGAGACGGCCACAATCCGTGTGCGGCTAACCGATCTGGCGCCGGATGAAATCGGCCATCCTTTCACGAGCTTCAGCGCAACCCTGCAGACCCGCCTGGAGGAGGCCGATGCCTTCTATAAGTCCATAACTCCTGAACGTGCAGGCGAGGATGAAGCTCTGGTTATCCGGCAGGCGCTGGCCGGAATGCTATGGACCAAGCAGTACTTCTTTTTCGATGTCCACCAATGGCTCGAAGAACACGGTATCGATCCAATCAAGCCCGGTGGCCGGTCCATGCGAAATCGCGATTGGTTCCACATGGTGAATCAACACGTCGTCTCGATGCCCGACAAGTGGGAGTACCCATGGTATGCGGCATGGGATTTGGCGTTTCACACCATCGCGCTAGCCGCGGTCGACACCGAGTTTGCCAAAGAACAGCTTGACCTGATGCTGCAGGAGTTCTACCTGCATCCGACCGGGCAAATTCCGGCCTATGAGTGGAACTTCAGCGACGTCAATCCGCCGGTACACGCCTGGGCCTCGATTTTCCTGTACCGTACCGAACAGGTACTGCGTGGCAAAGGCGACATCGAGTTCCTCAAGCGCTCATTTCCGAAGCTGATGCTGAACTTCAGTTGGTGGGTGAACCGCAAAGACCGCTTCGGCAATAACCTCTTTGAAGGCGGCTTCCTCGGGCTGGACAACATTGGCGTCTTTGACCGCAGCTCGCCGCTGCCGACCGGTGGAAGCCTCCAGCAAGCTGACGGCACTGCGTGGGTCTGCATGTTCGCCCAGAACATGTTGGAAATCGCCGTGGAGTTGACAGCCTATCACCCTTTTTACGAAGACATGGCCGTGAAGTTTGCAGAGCACTTTATCTGGATTGCGGTCGCCATGAATCAAATGGGCCCCGACGGGATGTGGGACGACGAGGATGGTTTCTACTACGACATGCTGCGTTTGCCGGACGGTAGCGCCAAACGGCTAAAGGTGCGCTCCATCGTGGGCCTGCTGCCCTTATGTGCCACCACAATAATCGAGCCGTGGCAGCTCGAACGGATGCCACGAGTGGCGAACGTCCTGCAAGAACGGGTGCAGCGTATGCCCGAGCTGCGCAATAGCATCCATGCGACCGGGTTGGGTCACTCGGGACACGCAAATCGCGATATAGCTGCACTCGTGGATGAGGATCGGCTGCGCCGCATCCTGACGCGCGTGCTCGACGAGAAGGAATTCTTAAGCCCCTATGGCGTCCGGGCCCTTTCCCGTTACCATGAAGACCATCCCTATATTGTCCATGTGGCTGGCCAGGAATACCGGGTGAAGTATCTTCCTGCGGAGTCCGACAACGGCATGTTTGGCGGGAATTCGAACTGGCGCGGGCCCGTATGGATGCCGATGAACGTCCTACTGATTCGCGCCTTACTGCAGTTCTATTTGTATTATGGTGACAACTTCAAGATAGAGTGTCCCACCGGCTCGGGAAATTTGATGAACCTGTTCCAGGTGGCGCGGGAGATTTCCGACCGCCTGACCGGCATCTTCCTGCGGGATAAGTCAGGGAGGCGTCCGGTGTTCGGAGGCACAGAGAAATTCCAAACCGACCCCCAATGGAAGGACTACCTGTTGTTCTACGAGTACTTCCACGGCGACAACGGCGCCGGCCTTGGTGCTAGCCACCAGACCGGATGGACTGGCCTGGTCGCGATGCTGATCGAGATTTTCAGTCGTGTGGACCCTCAGCACCTTCTGCACGTCGGGAAACCAGGCTTCCACGCTGATAAACCAGGCCTCGAAGTAGGGCGAGCCCAAGACTCAGCAGCCGCGGTGCCTGTGTACGCAGGCACCGCAACCGATTAACAAACCAAGAAAAAAGAGGATGCACGTATGAGGGCAATCACTGTTGAACCGAAAAAATCTGGCAGCGCCAGGTGGGAAGAAGTCCAGGAGCCGGATGGCCAAGGCTCGGTACTCGTCGAGACTATCGCGGTTGGAGTTTGCGGCACCGACGTTGAGATTATCGAGGGGAAATACGGATGGGCGCCTCCCGGCAAGACCCGGCTCATACTTGGCCACGAATCCCTCGGCCGTGTCCTGGAACCAGACTCGGCGGGCAGGCTCCAGAAGGGTGATTTGGTGGTCGGCATCGTTCGTCGCCCCGACCCCGTTCCCTGCCCAAACTGCGCCGTAGGGGAATGGGACATGTGCCGCAACGGCCAGTACACTGAGCGTGGTATCAAACAGATTGACGGATTCATGTCGGAACGCTGGCGAATCGAGTCTGAGTACGCGATGAAGGTTGACAGTTCGCTCGGTCTCCTGGGCGTTTTGCTGGAGCCAACGACCGTCGTCACAAAGGCGTGGGAGCAGGTCGACACGATCGGCCGGCGCGCCTTTTGGGAACCGAGGACGGTGCTTGTAACCGGCGCAGGTCCAATCGGCTTGCTGGCGGCAATGCTCGGAGTGCAGCGCGGATTAGACGTTCATGTTCTCGATCGCGTCGATTCCGGTCTCAAGCCTGACCTCGTGCGGGCTCTGGGCGCCACGTACCATGCCGGTAGTATCGCCAGCGTCGGGTTCCAGCCAGACATTATCATCGAATGCACCGGCGCCGGACCGGTCATATCCGACTCCTTACAGGAAGTCGCGGCCGGCGGCATTATCTGTCTTACGGGCATCGGCAGCGGCGGCCGGAGCAACGGGGCCACCACTGCCGATATTGCCGCTGGGGCCGTCCTGAAGAACAACGTCGTCGTCGGCAGCGTCAATGCCAACAAGCGGCACTGGTATAAGGCCGGCGAAGCTCTGGCCAGGGCAGACCGTTCGTGGTTGGAGCGGCTGATTACCAGAAGAGAGCGGCCGGAGAACTTCGCAAGCGCAGTCCAGAGGAGGGATGACGATATCAAGGTGGTTGTCCAGTTCTCCGAAGCGTAAACGGTGGATGAAGCCGCCGCTGCCAAAGACGCCATTAGCCATCGTTGCAGCGTTCGTAACGTTCATCCCTGTGACCACGACGGCCCAAGGAGCGCGCGACTATCTCAACACGCCTGTAAATGCAGCATCGGCATTCGTCGATTTCGTAACGGCCAACTCGGAGACCGCGTCCGAGTCGGATCTTTCGTTGCCCAACAACGAAGCGATCAGCCGCTTCGGAGTGATCACCGGCCTGTGGTCGTTCCCATTGGCCGGCAGATACGGTGGTGTGGGGCTGACTGGGGGCTACGCCAGCGTCAACGTCAACGGGCCTCTTGGCAAGCTGGAAACGTCCGGATTCATCGACCCGTCGGTCACCTTCCATGCAAATATTTTCGGGGCTCCAGCGCTCACTAGGGAACAGTTTGCTCAGGCGATTCCACAATCGTACTCGAGCGTTCACCTTACGGTTAACGCTCCGCTCGGTTCCTACGATCGCAATTCCCCAGTGAACACAGGAGCGAATCGTTGGGCCTTCTACCCTGTCGTGAATCTGGATTTAACCCCGGATAAAGGCGTGTCATGGCTCGACCTGTACGCCGGGGCGCGTTTATTTACCAATAACAATGCGTTCCAGGGAAACAATCGACTCTCACAACACCCGCTGGGGGTATTCTCGGCCCACTACAGTCACAACCTCGGCAAGCGAATGTTTGTAGGAATTGGCGCGAACTACGACTACGGCGGCGAATCATTCGTCAATGGCGTTTCGCAGCACAATACTGCAAACGGCTTTCGACCCGGCGTGTCCTTTGGCCGAGCGAGGACGGTCGGGAAATTCGCGCTCACTTTGCGCTACGAACTCACGGCGACGACGCCTAGGGCTATGCCCACGAACGGGTTGCTCTCGATCAGGCTGTCCGGCCCGCTTTTCTAAACGCCGGAGTGCTCGTGCGGCAAGCAACCCCGCCTTGGCTCGAACATCGCTACCGATTTCCTCGGAACCTCGCATCCGAAATCATCGATCGCATTCCGGGCGGTTGGCTGGCATCCGGAGGTAACCCACGTGGCCGTAACGTCAAGTGGCCGGATAAACGGCGATATGGGAAGCTGATTCTCCCTTGTCGCCCTGCGTAGAGTGATCGATCCTCGCGGCGGCTCCGCCGGAACAGCTACCGGCGCGAACACGAGTACATTTCGTCTCGGAGGGCTGCCGGCGCAGTGTCGCGCCGAGCGCAGCCGAAGCCGCTCGTATTATTGTGGCTCGCCCTCTACCACTTCCAGCAGTTCGCAGTAGCGCTCCACGGCGCGGAGTCTGGTCAGGTGGTCGGCTTTGTCGTTCGCCATTGCGCGTAGCGCGTCCCCGACCACGGCGTTAACCTGCGGCGTCATCTCCATGAGCCTTCGGCTGTACGGTCGGAAGATCTCCGAGACGAGGAGGCGTGTCGCGGGTTCCACGCCTAGGCGCCAGACGTGCCGCTTCGAGCATCCGAGATTCCGAGGGGTGATCTTGGTGCGCTGGCCAGCGATCATGGCTCCGGCTACCGCCGGGCGCTTGCGCTGGCTACAAGCACGCCGTCGAAGCCGGCGCGTACAGCCTTCCGCCACAGCCGTGGGTGCCGAGATGCGCGGTGTTTCCTCGCGCGCGTAAAACGCGAAGCCATACGAAGCCGGACGAATCGCTCAGGCCTACAAGCCAGCCCGCTGGGGACGTTCATTTCAGTCCCGATTATTCTGCAATAAGCCTGCCTCGGCACGCAAGTCTGCTCCGACTGCCCTCCCGGTATACTGGATCGGATGAAGGCCGACGAAATTCCAAATTGGGCAAGAGACGAAATGTTCGATGAAGCAAAGGCTGAACAAAAGATCGACTCATGGTCGGATTTTGAGTCGGTCTTTGATAGAGACTTCCGCCGAAAGCGCGGACGCGGCGGTCACGTCAGCAGCGCCCGATCCAGCGCTGGGGATGCGACCTGCGCCTCGATTGCGCCTTTACTGCACGCGTATCGACCAACAGTGACACATCGCTAGCCGCGGCGGGGCAGGACGCCCGGCGATCCCGCGTCCGCCGCCTCGCTCGAACGGCGGTTACGGCAGCAGCGCCCGATCCGGCGCCGCACCGCAGGAGTTAGATTGTCATACCTCAGCTTGTGGAAGACTCCACAGAAAAAGGCGAAGGCCAGTTCGTGCGCCTCCAGAAACGCCTGTTGCGTGGCATGCAGAAACGCGCAATGGAAGGCGGCGCCGCTCGCCATGCTTCGCATGGAAAAGACCTGCAACTTCGTCCTTTCGCTGGAGAGGTCAGCATATGCCTCATACCAATCGACTTGGGCTTCTACACCCCACTGATAACTCTGCGGGACAAACGTCTCGTGAAACGTCAAGCCCAGCGCAATCTTCCGTTCGTGGACATACAGCCGGACGGTTCGTTCGCAGATCTGACATTCCGGTAGCTCACCGCGTATCCTCTCCCAGATACGGTGCGCCGTATGCCGCTGCTTACGCGGAGCCTTTCGGTCTAGCTCCAGAATCTGATCGATGAAGGCCGACGCAGCCCCCAACTTGAAACGAGGACGTTCTGTCTTTTTCCTCGGCTTCGGCAAGGCGCTGTTCACTGCCTCGCGAACCATACGCCGATGCACTTTCAGCTTCTTTGACACGCCGGCTATCGTTCCTACGCCGAACTCGTACTCTCTGCGGATCTCTTCGAAAAGTTCCACCTTTAATCTCCAGTCCAACGTGTTCCCCCGATCCGGGCACTGCCCGACTCAGAGTACCCGTTTTGTTCAGAAGGGTGGGCCGAAACAAAATTCCGCACTGGGCCAATTCAGATTACCGAAATCAACACGGAGAACGCACACGAGCAGCTCATCAACTCCCGTCTGGCCTACGTCTCCGTCTCCCGAGGCCGCTATGATGCCCAGATTTTTACCAACGATGCCGAGCAGCTAGGCAATGAACTCAGTCACGACGTGTCTAAACATTCCGCCATCGCTGACCAAAGCGTAACGAAGCTCCCCGAAGCGGAGCGGAGCCCCGTCGAGGAAATCTCTCCCAGCGGCGAACGGGCGCTGCCCCACGCGCCGCGCAAGGGTATAGCTTCCCCGCCCGCCCGGGTTTCCCCAGGCTTCCGCGCCTGAAAAAGCGTCGGCTTGCGCAGCCTGGGTGACCGGAAGCCAGGTGCGCAAGAGCGAGCACGGCTCGCTTGCCGTATATGCTAACAGGATCACCAAGACCGAAACGAACGAGAAAGGCGAGGGCACCGAGCGCGAAATCCCGTTCATGAAGGGATACACCGTCTTTAACATCGAGCAGGTGGACGGCTTGCCCGTGCACTATTACGCGCAGCCCGCGAGACCGTTGCGCTAACCGTTACGTGAGGAACTCAACGATTCCCGTTTCGAGGTTGTACATCGCGCCTGCAGTCTCTATGCTGCCGATGGATTCGAGGTCCCGAAGCACATGGCTCTTTTCTCGAATGTTGGCGATAGTCAGTGACACGTTCTTTCGTGCCACAACGTCTACGAACGCGTAGTTTTTGGACGAACGTTCCCCCGTGTAGTTAGTGGCTGCAACGGCCGGACGGATCTTCGCCAACAACGCCGTGAGATTGCCAAGCTGCACCCCGTCAATGGCACCCTTGATAGCGCCGCAGCCGGTGTTGCCCATGACAAGCACGACTTTTGAGCCTGCCACCTTGCAAGCGAATTCCATGCTGCCCAATGTGTCCTCGTCAGCAACGTTGCCTGCCACACGACCGCTGAAAATATCGCCGATACCAAAGTCGAGAATCAACTCGGCGGGTGCTCGCGAGTCAACACAGCTGAAGACAATCGCGGCAGGATAACTGTCCCTTCGCAGTCGCCCTAGCTTCGCGCATGAGGTCGCGATGCTGCGGTTTGCCCGACCGGAAGCGTTCGTTGCCAGCTTTCATCTGCTGGATGATTTCGTCGGCCGTCATCTTTTCACGCTGATCCTTGGTGAGGTCTGCGTGGGCCAGGCCTGCTTCTAGTACCCCGACAGCGGTCGCGACGCTGGCGGCCTTGCAAAAGGCTCGGCGGTCAAATCGATCTCTTCCATCGCTTAATTGTGAATGCTGCATCGACGCGCCCCTTGGTCTGCATTTACTGTCGCGCCATCGCAACCATGAACTTCTCTTCCGGAGAGACCAGGTGATTATGATCATCCACGCCAAGGTCGAGCTGGACCCAGTTAACCGTTCCGCTGAAGCCGTTGCCGCGCGGGCCGTAATCCGGCGAAACCGGAGAGCCTTCATCCCTGCCGACATTGCAGGTCTCATCGCCGGAGAAGATCATCGGTATGGTCATGCCGAGGCGGCCTTCGC
Organism: Terriglobia bacterium; assembly: GCA_963747535.1. Classification (GTDB taxonomy): domain Bacteria; phylum Acidobacteriota; class Terriglobia; order Bryobacterales; family Bryobacteraceae; genus CAVVFX01. Next base: position 306,943 of record CAVVFX010000011.1, on the reverse strand, counting down.
CGTCTTTCTTGCCGTCCACGTAAAGAGAGACCGTACCCCCTTTGGCCAGGCCTCCGCCGTCGTACTTGAACTCCATGCGCACCTGGTGTTTGCCAGCAGGGATCGGCTGGATGCCGTCGACGAAGGTCAGCTTCATGCCCAGTAGGTTGTAGCAGTACTTGAGCTTGCCGTCTTTGGCGTAAAGGCTCCAGCCATTGGTGCCGCCGCCCTGGGCGACGATGACGCCCTTGGCGCCCGTCTTGGGGACTTCGATTTCAGCGGTCACCGAGTATGATTTGTTCTTCATGACGAGGACCGAGTTTTCGCTCAGGCGACCCATGCCACCGAACAGGAGCTGGGTGTTGCCTTGGATGAGCTGAGGCCTGCCGGCGAGGTCGGGGTTGAAGCGCTCCACCCGGCGGTCGTCGAGCGGAAATACGCTGTACTTGGTCGCCTCGATCGTGAAGAGTAGCTGGAGCTCGCGGAGTTTCTCGGGCATGGTCTTCGAAAGGTCATGCGCCTGAGTCCAGTCCTTACTGGTGTCGAACAGCTCCCACACGTCGGCGTCGAAGACCGGCATTGGCTTCGACACATCCCAGGGCGTACTGTGCCTGGTCACGGCGGTCCATCCCTTGTGGTAGATGCCGCGGTTACAGAACATCTCGAAATACTGGGTCTCGTGCCGCTCGGCCGCCTTGGCGTCGTTGAACGTATAAACCATGCTGAGGCCTTCGTGAGGCGCCTGCTGCACACTGTTGACGATCGTTGGATGCGGCAGGCCGGCGACTTCTAGCACGGTCGGGGCCACGTCGATCACGTGGCAGAACTGCGAACGAATCTCTCCTTTCGCTTTGATGCCGTTGGGCCAGTGGACAATCGTCCCATTGCGCGTGCCACCCCAGTGCGACGCCACCTGCTTGGTCCACTGGTACGGAGTATCCATCGCATGCGCCCATCCCACCGCGTAGTGGTTGAAAGACTTGGGCCCGCCGAATTCGTCTATCTTGCTCATGAGGAACTCGGGGGTCTCGACAGCGCTCATGCCGTTCAGCATCGCCACTTCGTTGAAGGTGCCGTTGAGAGTGCCTTCCGCGGAAGCGCCGTTGTCGCCGATGATGTAAAAAATCAGCGTGTCGTCGAGAACCTTCAGATCCTTCAGGCTGTCGACCAGACGGCCGATGTGGTGGTCGGTGTGTTCGAGGAACGCGGCGTAGATCTCCATCTCGCGCTCGAGGATGGGCTTGAGCGCCGCAGGCATGTCGTCGTAGGCCGGGATTTCGGCAGGCCGAGGAGTGAGGACGGCATCGCCGGGAATCACCCCCAGTTTCTTCTGACGCGCCAAGGTCTCTTCGCGCAGCCTGTCCCAGCCCTGTTTAAACTTCCCCTTGTACTTGTCGATCCATTCCTTGGGTACATGGTGCGGGGCGTGCGTCGCGCCGGGGGCGAAATACATGAAGAACGGCTTGTCGGGCATCAGCGCTTTCTGCTGGCGTACCCACCCAATCGCCTTGTCCGTCATGTCCTCGGTGAAGTGATAACCCTCTTCCGGGGTCTTGGGCTGCTCAACCGGCGTGCAGCCCTCGTAGATCGCTGGATACCACTGGTTGGTCTCTCCGCCGATAAAGCCGTAAAAATACTCGAACCCGCCACCACCGGTGGGCCACTGGTCGAACGGCCCCAGCGGACTGGTTTCCCAGACCGGTACTTCGTGGCACTTGCCGAACTGCGCCGTCGAGTAGCCATTGAGCTTGAGGGTCATGGCGAGCGGGGCTTTGTTCTTCGGAAGTATTGAGCTGTAGCCGGGAGACGAGGTCGCGAGCTCGCAGACGGAGCCCATATTCACCGAATGGTGATTGCGCCCGGTCAGCAGTGCCTGGCGCGTCGGCGAGCAGAGTGCGGTGGTGTGGAAACGGTTGAACTTCAGTCCGTTACCGGCAAGTCGCTCCATGTTGGGCGTGTGGCACGGTCCGCCGAAAGCGCTGGTGGCGCCAAAACCGCAGTCGTCGATCAAAACGACGAGGACATTGGGCGCGCCCTTCGGTGGCCGAAGCGGCTCTATCGGGGGAAACTTGGTCTCCGGGTCTTTCGCATCGTACGTTGTTAAACCTACGTGTGTCTGATCCGGGATCGGAAGAATCGCTCTTTGAATCTTGTCTTGTGAACTCATATGTTTCCACGTTCCTTTTAGCCAGTGACCCGCCGGCCAGTGTGGGCTGCCGATCGTCAATGTACCCGACTGACGCAGCGCAACACTCCGGAGCCTTCCGCGGTGATGATGAAATCCCCACAGGCTGATTCAAAAAATTAGTGGGGCTTCGACGGCTTCAGTAGCTCTTGCGTCCGTCGTGTGCCTGGAGCGTGGCTCATGACCCTCGCCCAAATTCTGCCTGAACAAAATTTGATGAGCAGTAATGTGAGAAACGCGTGGAGGAGAATTGCGGGCACCAGCGCGACCCCGCGATAACCGCCAAACGCTCTCAGGTGACCCGCCATAGCCCTCCGCTGCGCTCGTCTCGCTGGCCTTTAGGCCGTCTCGGTGGCCTGAAGTGCGGTGTCGCCCGCGCTGACAAAACGCAGACCTCGCAAGCGGTCCCAAATCGCAGCGAAAACGGCAAAGCCCAGGCGGAAAGTCAAAAGGACAGAAAAAAATTGAATCCTTCGAATCCTCGCCACCATCATTGACCAGCGGAGAGAGAGGACACAAATGTATTACACCGACGACTCGCTATACCCAGAGAACATGCAGCCGCTGATCATCAACGCGGCACCTTACGGACCACAATGGCTGCCCACGGACACTAGCGATATTTCCGTTACATGGGACGAACAGGTCCAGGCAGCGAAGGACTGCTATAACGCCGGGGCAACCATGCTGCACATTCACGTGCGCAACCCGCAGACCGGCAAGCTCTCCACGGACTTTGACGAGTTCAACTACCTCATCGGGCGGCTCAAGGAAGCCGTGCCGAAGATGATCCTTTCGGTCGGCGGGTCCATTTCGTTCGCGCCAAAGAGCGCCGAGGCGAAAGCCAAGTGGCTGGACTACGACACTCGCCACATGCTGACAGAGCTGAATCCCAAACCCGAGCAGGTCACCATCGCAATTGGCTCAGGCATGATGGATCTCATGCAGATGTGGAGCGAAGACGACATCGCGGGAACCGCTCTCGAAAATAACCCGAAGTTGCAGGCAGCTTGGGCAGGCCTATTTGCGGACGCAGGCCCCGCCTTTTACATCGAGCACCTGAAGCGTCTCCGCACGAACGGCATCCAGCCCTACTTTATGCTGGGTTACGTCCACCAGCTCGAGATCGTGGAACGCTTGATCCGGAAGGGCCTCTACATGGGACCATTGAATCACAACCTCACTGCCATCGGCGGAGGTGCGTGTGGCCGCAATCCGTTCGATTGGATGGAATACGTGCGCCGCTCGCCGCAAGGCTCGGTGGTTCACTTCGAAAACACAATGCGCGGCGTGATTCCCATGTGCGGGATGGCGGTTATGCTCGGGATCCATCCACGTGTGGGTAATGAGGACAACCTCTGGCGGGTCAAGGGGGAGCGGTTCTCCACGGTGAAGCAGATCGAGCAGATGGTTCGCCTCTCCGAGGGCTTCGGCCGCAAGATCGCCACGGCGGAGGAGGCGCGCAAGATCATGAAGATCGGCGTCTGGTACAACAGCATCGACGAAACGCTGACCGCGCTTGGTCTTCCGCCGAACCGCAAGGCGGGCGAACCCGGTTTCCTGACATGGGAGACCACCGGAAAGAAGGCAGTCGCGGCGGTTGCCTCCGATTCGCACCCGATGGCCTATTGCATGACGCCGCCGGAAGCCGCCAAGGGCGCCTCGAAGTCGAATTAGGCTGGACAATATCAGACGCCCGCGGCACGTACTACCCCCCAAAGGGGCAGTACGTGGCGAGTTATATGGCCTAACATTTTCGTGAAACTTGGCGGCTGGTGATGTGCTTGTTTGGCGTTGACTTGCGAGAGCCGAGGTAGCGAAAATCGGCGGCGCTTACGTTACGACGGCATTACAGCCTCGGACGGCCAATGGTGGGGTGGGGTGTCCGGTAGTCTTTCTTGGTCTTTGCGAAGTGCCGTTTAAATAGAGGAGTAGTCGTGCAGTGGCATGCGTATGTCGCTTACTTCTTCGGGGGCGTTTTTCTCGTGAACTCGCTGCCGCACTTCACGAACGGCGTGTCCGGGCGTCGGTTCCCGACGCCCTTCGCTTCCCCGCTCGGCAAAGGACAGTCCTCGCCAACGGTCAACGTGCTCTGGGGCACACTCAATCTGGCAATCGGGTATCTGCTCGTGGGTCGCGTGGGAGAATTCAACCTCCACCGGACCTCTGAAGTACTCGCTCTTGGAGTGGGGGGCCTCTTGATGGCACTCATGCTGGCCCAATTGTTTGAACGTATTTACGGCGGTCAAAAAGGCGGCGAGTTGGATAGGGCTGGTCGCGGCGGAAGCGCGCCTTAGTAGACGCTGACGGCTCCTCGCGTACTTTGACTGCAAAGATGCCCTTTAATACCGGTGAATAGAGCTGGCCGATCGATGCTTACAAAAATGCTCTGCAAGTTTCGACGATGAATCGCTGTCCGTACAACGAAAGACCATGACCGCACCCGTCACACATTTTGAGATATTCGCGGAGGAACCGGCCAAACTGGCCGATTTCTACCGAGAGCTGTTTGGATGGAAGATCGAAAAAGCTCCGGGCGTGGACTACTTTCACATCCAAACCGCGCCTTCGGAAGACAGAGCTATCCGCGGCGGGCTCACCTACCGCCCCATTCCCGGGCCACGCAGTTGGGTGCACTACGTTTGGGTGCAATCTCTCGACGGAGCCCTAGCACGGGTGCAGCGGCTCGGTGGTAGCGTGTTGCGGCCGAAGACTGCGGTTCCGAAGACCGGCTGGTATGCGGTGGTCGAGGACCCAGAACGAAACATTTTTGCGGTGTTTCAGCCCGATCCGGCGGCGATGCCAGAGCCGGAACCGGACTGAAGCCTCGAAAGGAGATGAGTAAATGACGATAAAGGGTGGAGAGGCAAAAGCCCACGCTGCGGCTCGGGATACGCAGCCGATTCCTGATGAAAAGCCGTTCTTGCACATTCCAGAAACTGTTTCCAAAGAGGCACAGGATTTCCTCCGCACTTTGAAAGACCCGGCACTAGCGCCTCCGTTCCCAGATCCCAGCGATATCGACAGCTGGAAAAAGGTTCAAGCTTTTATCGAGAAGGATGCTCTCGCGCAAGCCGAACCGATCGTTAAGCGTTATGCCCCAACGGTTACGGGGCGAAACGTCGGCGGCGTCGCCGTACTGGATGTTCGTCCCAAAGGGTGGAAAGAGAACCGTAAAGTTGTTGTCTATGTGCACGGCGGCGCTCATACCCTGTATAGCGCAAAATCCACGCTCGGCAGAGCCGCTATCTTCGCAGACGATACCAGGCATCGCGTGATTTCCGTGGATTACACACTGGCGCCCCAAGCTAAATTCAACCAGATGAGCGACGAGGTCGTCGCGGTGATCCAGGCTCTCCTCAAAGAAGGACATTCGCTCGCCGATATCCTCATTTATGGCGACTCCTCGGGTGGCGGGCTAGCGGCCGCGGTCGTCCTGAAGATGCGCGACAAGGGGTTGGGAATGCCGGTGGCTGCCGTGTTGGTGTCTCCTTGGCTTGATGTCACCCAGACGGGAGATACGGAGTTCACGCTCGCGCGCGCCGAACCGAATTATCTCTATGAGAAACACTCGAAGAGTGCAGCCGGGGCGTTCGCGGACCCCAAGGATCAGAAGCATCCCTACGCGTCTCCCGTCTACGCGGACTTTTCCAAGGGCTTTCCACCCGCGCTGATTCAAGGTGGCACGAAGGAAATTCTTTTGAGCGGTTTCATTCGGCTGTACCAGGCCCTCGACACAGCCGGCCATCCCGTGAAATTGGACCTCTACGAAGGTATGCCACACAATTTTGCATCGAGAATCCCGGACGCGCCGGAATCCAAATTGGCGCGCAAGAAGATACAAGACTTCGTTCGGATCCATTTGGGGGGGCGCGGCACCCGGTGACGAAGGCTGCAGTCTAGCGGAACTGCTTTTGCGGGTTAGGAACGAACATACCTGGAGACAAGGAGAAGAGAAAATGACAATAAAGAGTGGAGCAACGAAAGCCTCTAAGGAAAATTCGGACCCGAATCCTTGGGGCTCATCACTAGACAAATTCAAGGAATGGGATCCCGAAGGAGCGGAAACGCTGTTGCGGGTAGGCACGAACCCGTGGACCAGCGGGGTTCTGCCGCGCAAGGAAGTGGAGTTGATCTCCCTCGCGCTGAACTGCGCCTGTACGAACCTAGATGAAGGAGGCACGCGCCGGCACATCCGCGGCGCGCTGGATGCGGGTGCGACGCGCGAGGAGATTCTGACGGTGTTTAAGATGGCGTCCCTGCTTGCCCTTCATAGCTGCAGCCTGGGCGCTCCAATTCTACTAGAAGAGGCCAAGGCTGCCGGAGTGGAGCCACGCTCGAACAACAAGGCGCCGACTCCAGTGTGCGACAAGGCGCGAGAGGTCGGTCAATGGAATACGGCATGGGATCCGTTTTTCAACCTGGACCCGTTGTGGACCGAGCAGGTCATGACCGCAGGTTTGCCGGTTTATACGGGTGCGCTGATTCCCCCAAAGCTGGCGGAATTATTGAGCATCGCGTTGGACGCCTCTTACACGCACATGTATGCGCCCGGGACGCGGCGCCATATCAAAGCCGCGCTGAAGCTCGGCGCGACGATCGAGCAAATCATGGAGGTGTTGAAACTCTGCGTTTCGATGGGCGTGCAAGCTTGCGCCCAGGGCCTGCCCATTCTGGCCGAAGAACTGGAACGCGATTCGGCGAAACAGAAAGCCGGAGCATGATGCATGGCGGATTTTGTTGAGGTGCTGCGCCTGGAGGAACTCCCTTCCGGCAAGGGCACGACTGTCACGGTGGGCGGCAAAGACGTGGCGCTCTTCAACGTGGACGGAACGATCTACGCCATGGAGGATTCCTGCCTTCATCAGGGACTGTCGCTGGGAACGAGCCAACTGGAGGGGAAGGTAGTCACCTGCCGCGGGCACGGGTGGCGTTACGATGTCACCACGGGATGCACATTACACGTGAAGGATTTTGGCGTCGCGACCTACCCGGTGAAGTTTGTTGAAGGGAAAATCATGATCAGCGTCGGTGAACGCATGCAGGCTAGTGGATGAAAACAGACACGGTCAGCTTGGAGAAGTCGTGAATCATCATGTGATGGAAACGATCCACCATGTGATTGAATGGGTCGCGTTGGGAATCGAACTACTGGGTGTAGCGGTTATATTAAGCGCGGTGATTATCCTGGCCATCCGGCGTGGAACGGTTCGCTACCTCTTCCACCTCGGAGAGCCCGGCGCCTATGAGAGCTACAAGCAGACATTGGCTAGGGCTCTGTTGCTGGGGCTCGAACTTCTCGTCGCTGCGGACGTGGTCAGAACCGTCGCCCTCGATCCCACGCTGGCTAATGTTGCGATCTTGGGGGTACTCGTCGTCGTCCGCACGCTTCTGAGTTGGTCAATGTCGGGGGAAGTTGAGGGGCACTGGCCGTGGGCGGGGCGGAGGAGCGAGACGGAGGACTGATGCGGTGGGAGATTCCTAAGTCATCTCTGGCAGAACATCATCGGCCCGTGCTAGCGGGCCAATGGCGTTGCGCCTGCTCGTTCAGCAGGGCGGCGATGACAGCGACCGGAAAAACCCCGCCGGGCGGGAAGTGGAACGTTTGATCGAAGCGACCACCAGGGCAGCCGAAACCCGTCCTTGTCGTATCGGTTACGTCGTGGGTGAGGTGCGCGAGGTTGATTCTGGGGTGCTCCCTCTTGCACTTCTGGCAGATCGGACCGAGTAGGGCGATCAGATCCGATCGCAGGCGTCTGTGCTTTGCGCCGTACCAGCGTCGAATCTCCGGACGAAGCATGACCCTTGCCGTCAAAGCCGCTCATATTGCCTTGACTCTTCGAGTGTACGCCGATTGGATCGCCGCGGCAGTCAAAAAAATCGTGAAATTCTTTGTCACGGCATCCGCTTGCCGTGGCGTACAGAGGAGAAGCCGCTGGCGTCAGGCCGCGGAGGCCTCGCTTTGAACGTGTACACCCCCCTTTGATTCGTTCTGCTTAAGTTGTGTGCAGTTTGTTGCCAAAGCGTTACTGACCAGTACTTATCCAAATGCTGAGGAGATTCTTCACTCGGTTTTCCACACAACCGATGAAAACTCGTTTTCCGCCGAGCCCCTCGCGCGCGGCGCCAAGGCCCGAAGGCGAGTGCATCGAACACGCCCGGCGCGGTCCCGCGTCAGCAGCCGCACTCGAACGCGCACGCGGCGGTAACGACAGCAGCGCCCAGTCACGCCGAGCGCCCCGCCGGCGCCCCGCTTGGTGGTTATCATACGGTCATGGAGGCCAGCAAGGAAGACCTCGAAAAAAAACGTGAGCGCATTCTCGAGGAGACGCGGGCACTGTTTGAATCCAATGAAAATACTTGGCGGGCGATCGCCGCAGAGATCATTAGCCGATCCGAAGGGCTACAGCAGCTTATCGACAACAGAGAACAATTGATGACGCTGTGCCGACAAGAACGAGCGATCTACATCGAGTTGCTGAAGCTGGAGAACCCCGCATGACCTCGGGAGGGGCGGCCACTGCCCAGATGAGCGCTGATCGCTCGTTGTAACGGGTCACGGTTTTCTCGGCGTCGGCGTTGGTGTTTTCCGACATTGATTCCCGGCTAAACCGGCGCGATTTCGCCCGGGAGGCGTATCAGAAACTGACTGGTGCGCGGGATCGTGAGCATCTATCCCATCATCTGCGGGCTATGTGACGAATTCTCCAGACCTATTTCTGGCAGGAATAGGTCTGCCCCTCGTCGCGGCCCACAGAATCAGACGGTTACGCTTTTCGAGTGTCGGTCGCTGAGGTGCTTTTGGAGTTCCCTATTCCAGCCAGGAATGCGGCGGGTCCGGAAGCAAAAGCTCTAACATTTGTAGGAAGCTCAAAGGAAACGCGGGAGAACGGCAAATTCTCCCGCGTTGAGCGACCTGGGAATCGAAGCTCCCAGGAGAAAGAACAGACCCATGTGGGTCTGACCTACACAATGCAAATCCTACACCCATTTGCCGGGTCCGTCCAGCAATACGAGCAGCAACTCGCCGACGCCGAACTTTACCGACCGCGCCACTGTCCGCAATGCCAGGACCAACGACCTCTCACCGCACATGGCTTTTACACTCGCACGCTGACGTGCTTGAACTTCGATGGCGCATTGCGCGTGCGCCGCTACTTATGTCTCGCTTGCCGGCGCACCGTGTCATTGCTGCCTGAGTTCGCGCTGCCCTACTTGCGGTCCAGTATCACGGTGATCGCGCTGGTCCTCACTGCACGCCTGCTGGAAAACAAGCTCTGGCAAGCCATCACCGCGACGCTATTGTTCGCCATGACTTATCAGCGAGGCCAGTTCTGGGTCCGGCGCTTTCACCGGCAAGCCGAGTCCCTCTGCGCCGCGTTGGCGGCGTTGACCAAACCCGCACCCGCGCCGGGCTTGGTCGATCGGGCCTTGTGCATGCTCGCCGCCACAGGCTGGATTCCAGCGCACCGTTTTCTTTTCGCTCATCTGCGCCACCACCTACTGGGCTGGCCCCGCAGTCTCGCTCCACGCGGTCTTCGCGCCGCAGTCTCCGCCCCTCCGATGCCCGGCTGAGCGTCCCCACACAACACTTGTCTAGCCTCCAGGCCCATGCTCACCGTACGCTCTTCAGCAGGAGAGAAAAAAGATGGACGACAAAGCCGAAAAAATCGCGCTTTTTCGCTATGGATTAATCGCGCCACTGGTTTTGGAAACGCTGCCCAGGGGCGAACTCACGCGCCGCGCCCAGGAGGTTGCGGCCCGCTGTTATGACATTCCCTATTCCCGTCGGACTTCGGTGTCCACCGACACCTTGCTCGAATGGACGTTGCAGTATCGCCGCCACGGCTTCACGGCGCTGGCTCCCAAACCACGCCAGGATCGCGGACAAGTCCGCGTTATTCCCGCCGCTACTGCCGCATTGATCGAACGGCTGCAGCGCGAGAATCCGCATCGTACCGGCACGGCTCTATTGCGGGAACTGGCGCTGCCCGACGAGCAGGAGATCTCGGCCTCCACGCTCTATCGCTTTCTGCGTGCCCACGGACTTACCGCCCGTCAGTTGCTCGCCGCCGACGCTACCGCGCGCAAAAAGTTCGAAGTCGAGTTTGCCAATCAACTCTGGCAATCCGATATGCTGTTTGGTCCGTATGTCCAGCGGTCCGGCGGCGGGAAATTGCAGGTCTTCCTGCAGGCCACGCTCGACGATGCCAGCCGCCTGATCCCGCACGCCCAGTTCTACCCCAACCAGGGCCTCGACGCCTTTCTCGATTGTCTGCGCCAAGCCATCGCCTCGCGCGGCGTGCCGGTCCGCCTGTACATGGACAACGGCAAGATTTATCGCTCGATCCAACTGGCGCGCATCGCGGCATCGCTCGGCACGCTGATTGTGCATACGCCTCCCTATCAGCCCGAAGGGCGCGGCAAGATCGAGCGCTTCTTTCGCTCGGTTCGCGAACAGTTTCTGGCGGGCCTCGATCCGAAACAGACGCTGACACTGGAACAGTTGAACGAACGTCTGTGGCATTGGATCGACACCGTCTACCATTGCCGCGAACACAGCACCTTACAATCGACCCCACTGCTGCGCTGGCAGCGCGATATCGAACAAGTCCGCCAGCTACCTCCCTGGACCGATCTGCGCCGTCTGTTCTTTCATCGTCTGGATCGTCTGGTGCGACGCGATTGCACCTTCCTGTTGCATAACCGCTTCTTTGAAGCGCCGCCGCACCTGGCCGGCAAACGCATTGAGGTGCGCTTCGATCCGCTCGATCTGAACGAAGTGGACATTTACTTCGAAGGGCAGGAGCACGGCACCGCGCGCCTGGTGGACCCGGTGCTGAACAGTCAACTGCCTCCACCCCTTGTCAAGGAGAGCCGGTAACCATGTGGGAGTCCTTCTTCGGTTTCAAGAAAATGCCGTTTTCCGACAGCCCCGACGTCAAGCAACTGTTTGCTTCGCAGGCATGGAATCAGCTCAAGACCCGCTTCGAGTTTCTGGCCCAGCAGCATGGTGCGGGTCTGCTCACCGGCGAAGTGGGTGCGGGCAAGTCTACCGCGGCGCGCGCTTTCACGGCCTCACTCAATCCCAATCAGTACAAGATTCTCTACGTGCACTTTGCCACCGGCTCGGCGCTGGATCTGTTGCGCCAGGTGGCTCTCGAACTGGATCTCGAACCAGCCCACCACCGGGGCGATTTAGCACGCCAGATCGCCGGCGCTGTGGTGCGGCTACATCACAGTAAGAAGCAGCATCCCATTCTGATCTGCGACGAAGCCCAGTTGCTGCCGCATGCAGCCTTGGAACAACTGCCGCTGCTGTTGAACTTCGATATGGATTCTGCGCGCTACCTCACGCTTCTGCTGGTCGGTCAGCCGCTGCTGCGCCGCACTCTATCGCTTCAGATGCATGAAGCGTTGCGTCAACGCATCGGTGTGCAGTATCACCTCGAAGGACTCTCACGCGAGGAGTTTGACGCCTATCTCGCGCATCAACTGAAAGCCTCCGGCGTCACGCAACCGCTGTTTGACGAGACTGCACGCCAGGCCTTGTATCAGGCGACCAAAGGCATCTTGCGCAAGGTCAACAAACTCGCGTTGACAGCCTTGCGGCTGGCCGCTGCACGCAAGGCTTCCGGGGTGGATGAAGCCATTCTGCTGGATGCCGTGCAGGAGGCTTTGCTATGAGCAGCGCCGTGAATGGAGCCGCGCGTAAGCCGGTGCCTCCTGCCTCGGTACTTTCCTTGGGCCAGTTGATCGAACAGCAGCCTGATTCGCCACCCGTCGGCTGGATCGAGCCCGGACTACTGCCCGCGCAGGGCATTCTGTTTGTGGGCGGCGAACCCAAAGTCGGCAAGAGTTTGCTAGTGGCCAATCTGGCGCTCGCGCTCGCCGCTGGTCAGGACCGCGCCGGCTTCACCATACCGACTGCCCGCCGTGTTCTCGTCTGTCAGTTCGAACTGCCTACCGAGCAGTTCGTGTCCCGGTTGGCGGCGATGCGCCGTGCGGTGGGTTCGGCCGCCGATCAGAGCTTGTTGGTTGACACGCGCGCCAGTGGACACCTGCTCAGCGCGCCGCAGGGATTCAGTCATTTTCTCCACGCTGCCCGCGCGGCGTCCGCTGAAGTGATTGTCTTGGATCCGTTGTACTCGGCGCATGATCAGGATGAAAATGATACGCGCTCTATGGCCGCGTTGTGCCAGAGCTTGCTGCCTCTGCGCGAAGCTTCTAAAGCGGCACTGATCGTGGTGCATCATGTCCGCAAGTCGATCACTCGCGACGAGGTGGGCAGCGCCTTTCGCGGTTCTTCGGCGCTGCACGCGGTGGGTGATAGTTATCTGCTGCTGACCAAACCTTCCCCGCAGTTCAACAGCCTCGAACTACGCTTCCAGTTCCGTTACGCTGTTGCGCAGCCCCCGCGTTTGCTGCAACTCGATCCGCACACGCTGTGGTTCTCCGCCGCCGGATCGCCGTCAACCGCGGAATCCGCCAGTCGGCGTAAGGTCGAACGTTCCGACGTCACGTCGGCACTGACACAGGTTGGACCGGCGGCACGCTATAACCAACTGCGCGAGCAAATCATGCAGCGCTCGGAATGTTCCAAACGAACCGCGCAACTGGCCATCGCGGACGCCTGCCAGCAAGGCTGGATCGTGCAGGACAACGGTTGCTATCGCCTGCCGTTGCAGAGTTAGTTATTGCGTCATTGAGTTATCCGTGAGGGGTCGCGCCCGAACGGATGCCCAAGGCCGATGCGACGGGGCTGGCTCCGAAGAAATCGGCTTACTGAAGCCCTCCGGTGCACTCATCCTGTGCCGGAGGGTTTCGTTATTCGTAACAACTGTCCTGCATCGGGTGCAGTGCAATCATCACTGTCAGCCTTTCTGAAGCGGGCTCAAAGAACAACCTAATTTCATCGGTGAAGTCTCTGAGCGGAGGCCTTGGGCTATAAAACGCGAAGACCGCCCGGCCGTTTTTGCCGGGCGCTCCAAATTCCGCCTTTTGATGCCTGGGATACCGCAGTCTGCCTATACGGGCGAGTATCCTATCCCACCCCAACTCCAGGTTCGACATCCCGAGCCGACACCAATCTGACCAACCAGCCCGGAATTATCGTGAGAATGCCGTGGGCAAATATCGTGACCCGTTACAGCTCGTCACGAGCGGCAATTCGAGCCGTATCGCCAATTCAAGAAGGCGTAGCCGGTGAGCCGCGGCCCGAACCTCGAGAACCTCGCTGAGCGCGAAAACATCGCGAACGCGTTTTTCAGAAAAGCTGCGTAGCTGTCCACTTGTGTCCGCGGCCCGCCCCGGCGATCCCGCGTTCGTCGCTTCGCGCGCACTGACGCGGCGGCCATGACAGCAGCGCCCAGGACCTCGCGCTGGCAACTCTGCCGCCGCCAGTCGGTTTGGGCGTTCCTCGCGCGCGAAAAAACGCGACCATTTGCGACACTTTAGGGCGAACAAGCGGTGGCTGGTGTGACGAAACGTAGCAGTATTCGCCGCTAATCCCTCGTTTTTGGGAGTATCATAAAGACTACGCTTCACGCCGAAAGAACTGTTGCCGGAAATGGGGAAAATATCCCCTGCATTACCGAAAAGCACAACGGCGGGGGTCCGAAAGGTTTTTATGTTCAAGATACTCGTCGTAGATGACGAGCCTATAATCCTCGATCTGGTGGCCGTCACTCTCCAGCGAGAGAAGTATGATGTTCTCACTGCTGCGAGCGGTGCTGTAGCGCTTCAGCAAGCAAAGCTTTACGAACGAGACATCAGTCTTCTGATTGTCAATCATTCTGTAGGTTTCCAGCCGGGCCGAAATCTCGTCGATGAAATATTGCCGGTGCAGCCACAGATGAAGGTACTTCGTTTTTCAGGCCATCTGGAAAGTCAACTTCGCGCAAGGGGTGAAATGCGTCCCGAAAGCTTTTTCATTCAAAAGCCCTTTATGCCAAAGGAGCTAATAGGCAAGGTCCGTCAGATTATCGGTCTGGCATAAAACTATCAATTCGTTGGCGGGTGCAACAACGTGGCGCTAAGTACCCTTTGTGCAACACGAAAGCCGGCTCTCGTCAGTCGGGCGGGAACTCCCGGCCGGGCAGTGCTTCCGTCGTGGTCCTCACGCGGCGCCATGGCCCGAAGGCGAGTACATCGCGCGCGCCGCGGGCGATCCCGCGTTCGCCGCCTGGCGCGAACGGGCATGCTGCGGCAAGTCCAAAAAATTGTGGAATTCTTGGTCACGGCACCCGCTTGTCGTGGCATACGGAATAGAAGCCACTGCCGTTACGCCCGCGAAGGCCTCGCTTTGAACGAGTGCACCTGGACGAGGCCGATCGAGGCGCGCCGGGCCAGCGCACTGATCGGGCGAGCATTCGGGCGCTCGGCTAAGTTCGGGATCACCAACTCGCGAGCCGGGGAGAGTCGTCGTGGCCCGCGGCGGCGATCCCGCGTTCGCCGCCGAGTTCGAACGGACACGCGGCGGTCGTGACAGGCAGCGCCAGGTCCGGGCTGCAGATTAACGCCGATCATTGCGTTGCTACATAGCAGGTTCCGTCAGCGCATGAGAAACCGAGCACCTTCGACCCCTGAAGATTGATCGGCTTATGTTCGTGCGGGTCGCCGACGCCCTGAACATAGATTTGAAAACCGGATTGCGCATGCGCACGGGGAACAGATGCGAACTCGCTGACAAGGAAACCAACTGCAAAGTAACAGTTCAGGTGGATCTATCGCGGCGGTGGTGTCGGTGTAGTGCTGAGGCGTTGCGTAGCTCAGTAGGGATGCCGACGACGATGCTTAGGATCGTGTAGACGTTTCCGCTTGTTTTCGATGCGATTGGTTTCCGGACCGTCCTGCCGGCCATGTTCTGGCTCTAGAGAGTCTCGGAACATTTGGTAATGTCCTTTGAGACGCTCCACATAATCGGGCGACTGAAGAAGGAATCGAAACAGATTTAGAAGTGCGGGTGAGTACTTGGTTTGTGGGTTGAGGGGGTCCAGGTATGGCCCCTTCATTTCAATGGGATCGCTGGCGGTCCCGCCCCCATTTTCTGTAGAAATCCAGACTCTCCCATCCGTAGCTGATGGTGGCCCAGACCTTGCTCCACCCCGTCTCCGGCCGCAACACGTCGATCATGACTCGTCGGCAGTCACAGCCGGGCTCGTTACAATAAAACTCCAGGAAGCCGTATTCCCCATCTGGAAGATCCTGGCGGTTTGTGACGGTTACGGACCTGGTTTCTCGCGCTCCTACTTCAGGGAATCGTTCCATAAATGGAGTCATCGGCATCGATCCACCCCGTACGGAAAAACAATCATACCAAGGGCAGGGAGACTGCTGGCTGCCGCAACTGGGTGTGAATGTGATCGTAGCGGACTTCCCGGCTGACTCATCCGATACCCCCGTCGATTTTGCTGGACAAATCGCGCAGAATGGTTTAACGTATGGTGGATGAGTGCGACCGCGGCTCGCCGCCGCAGCGAGGAAGAGGCAGCGGCGAATCGGGGTGCCCCCAGGGCCCGGCACTCCCACCAGCCCAGCCGCGAACAACTGCAGCAGCAAGTCGAGCGGCAGCAGCGGGAAATAGAGAATCTCCGCGAAAAACTAGCCGAACGCGACAAGCAGGTCGCGGACGCAGAAAAGCAGATCGCAGATCTGGAGCGGCAACTGGCTGGGCGAAAGAAGAACTCGACCAACTCCTCCAAGCCACCATCTTCAGACGGATTGGCCGGTGAGGGTTCCGTTGCGAACTTCGGGGCGGACAGACTGATAGGGTAGAAGTCCATGCCGATCATTCCGAACAATCCTTTCAAAGGGCGCCAGCACCCCGGAGAAGTGATCATTTTATGCGTGCGCTGGTATCTGCGATATCCGCTGTCGTACGAACATGTCGCGGAGTTGCTGGCCGAGCGTGGTGTCGCGGTAGATGCCAGTTGCATTTGGCGTTGGGTTCAGGCGTATGCACCTGAGTTGAACAAACGCTGCCGCCCGCATCTGAAGCCGACCAACAAGAGCTATCGAATCGACGAGACATATATAAGGGTAAAAGGCGAGGACAAGTATCTGTATCGAGCGCTCGATTCCACCGGGCAAACGATCGATTTTCTGCTCACGGCCAAACGCGATACAGCCGCAGCCAAACGCTTTCTGCGCAAGGCTATCGATTCATCGGGTAATCCGATGCCGCGGGTGATGAACGTGGATAAGAACCCGGCATATCCGGCTGCGATGGAAGCGCTGAAAGCCGATGGCAGCCTCCCCCGCAGGGTCGCTTTACGCCAGTGCAAGTATCTCAATAACCTGATCGAACAGGACCACCGGACAGTAAAGAAACGGGTTCGGCTGGCCAAAGGCTATGGTTCGTTTCAGAGCGCGTGGCGGACGCTGCAGGGAATCGAAACAGTGCACATGATCCGGAAGGGCCGAGTGAGATGGTTGGCAAAAGGGGATGCGGCCAGGCACGCTTACTTCATCGCCAAACTGTTCGGTCTCGCCACCTAAGCGGATTCACAACAGACCAACCGTGCTGGGCTGAATACCTCACCCAAGATTTCGCAACGAAACCGATTTTCGCCATAAGCCTTCAGTGTATTGCGTGTCGAAGAGGAATGGCAATCGCAAAACTATTTATTCAGTCGTTTATATTCGTTTAGTACCATAACCTGGCGCGGGATTCGGCAAGACTTCACACATAATCCGGATTCTCGTGCGCGATAATCCAGTGAAGCTTTAACCTCAGGTGGCAGGCTAACCGCCGCGGTTCGGTCCATTGCCGACGCACATTCAGCACTGCTTACATTATGTTCTCCATCAACAAGCCCGCCAAAAGCAGTTTTTTCTCGACCTCGACGCCGCTTTCCGTTCCATGCATTGACGTTCGGCGTGACTGGCGGCCGTCACAGGTGCGTCAACGGCTATTTCCCTTCCGCACGTACAAAAGTTGCGTCAGTATCGCATTATGATCGCCGGCCTCGCCTCTTATAATGTGGCCGTCGGCGGGCCGGTTCAGCCGGCGTGTTGCCCTCCTGAAAGTAATGGCAGAACCCTGCGTCTCGTTCTTCGTGCTTCAGCCTACCGTCGAGAACCTCTACAGCGAGCTGAGCGCGGGCCAATCCCCTAACCGTGCCCACAACGGTCGTGGTCGCGGGAACCCGCAACGGACTACATACGCGAGGAAGGTGACATGTTAGTCTACGGTTCGCGAACCTCGCTGCCTTCGTCGGTCTGATCTTGGGCGTCCCCGCCAAACGAGGAGATCCCAAGATTTTGCTGCAAGGAAAATCAGACCGTCGTATACTCCCTACATGGCATTCGACAAGACGTTCGCAATAAACGTAATGTACCCGTCAGCCAACGCTGCGTATTTAGTGATGAATGTTCCTACACCCGTGCTGGCTCTCCCGACTGGCTTCGCGTTGTCAGGTTTAATCGAGGTAAACGCGCAGGACGCGGCAGCCGCCATGGCGGCGGCCGACCCGGACCATCAGCGATTGGCTAATTTGATGGTCTCGGAAAGCAGCATCTTTGGACTGGTCGCGTGGAGTGCGGCAACGCAAACTGCGATCGTCGCGATTCGCGGAACTAAAACCATCTGGGATTGGATCGCTGACATCGACGCGGTTCCGGTGCCTTATTTGCCAGACCCAGGCTCTGGTCTCGTGCACATGGGATTTCAAGTTGTGTACCAGCATATCCGGGCAAGTATTGCAAATCTCCTCAAGACAAATTGTCAGGGCGCTCAAGCCGTTTGGGTCACTGGGCACAGCCTAGGCGGAACATTGGCCGTCTTAAGCGCCTTTGATATTCTCAAGACTGTCAATTTGGGACCGGTACCCCAGCTTTACACCTTCGCCGGCCCGCGGACTGGTGCACCCGATTTCGCTCACAATTTTGACGCCGATATTCCGGTCTGTAACCGTGTTGTAAACTTCATGGATGTCGTACCCCAGGTGCCATTGCCTCCCACGTATGAGCACGTTGGACAGGAGACGCTCGTGCACGGGGGCTTCCGGCCACTCGATGTTACCTATGCGCATCATCTAACCACTTATTTGGCCGGCCTGCAGAAGCTGCCTTAGAGAGAAACTTTGGGCACACCCGACGAGATCCGAGAATATGTCAGAGACGAACGGGCCAACTCTTCGACAGAAGCTTTGGCGATATTTAGGTGGAACGTGTGAAGCGGATATGCCACTGATTAAACTTCGCAAGGCGAACGAGACGGGAGAGGACGTCGGCGCTCTCATCATTAATACTGACCAAATCGTTGCAATTACTGCTGGTCAGAATGCGACCGAGCTCGCGATGGCCGATGGTCGCCCTCGATGGGTAAAAGATACTCCTGACGAAGTCGCCTCGCTGGCAAAAGCGGCTGGATGACCAAGCCGGTGCCAGAGTGGCAACCGCGCGTCTTCATCACCCGGCCAGACATTGGGTGGTTATCATACCGTATGGACCACGCCAAAGAATATGCGGAACCTCTCATCGCAGCGGTCACCAGCCTCGGTTGGAGCCAGCCATTTTGTCGAATCCGGAAGGCCAATCACGGCCGCAAAGGCAAATATTGCAGGGCCACCGAGAATGAGCGCTGAACTTACCCCGCTGACCATCCCGCGAGGTCTCGCGTCGCTAGGCGGCAAGCCGCCGACGCCCGACGAAGAGAAGCAATGCTATGAGCTGGTCAAGCACAATTCTCGAAACCCCGACCCCACGACCACGACATTTGTGGGCACGGTTAGGGGACCGGCCCGCGCGCGGCGCGCGGTTCTCGACGGCAGGCTAAAGCCGGAAGAACGAGAGGCAGGGTTCAGCCATTACATTCAGGAGTGCAAGACGCCGGCCGAGCGAAAACCACTTGACCGATTGCCACTTGGTAAGTGGCGGCACCCACGATCATGAGTACCGAAATCATCCCCGTTAACATTCCCACGCGGCCTGGCGCTCTCCGCAAAAACGCAGGCGCTGTTCCTGCCGAGAGCGAAGGCGTTCGAGCGGTTCGTCGATTTCTTCATATCTGACCAACGCAATCGCGATGAACTGCGGGCGCACGTCCACCGCCTCGGTGGCCCATTCGACCCGGGCCCCTGTTGGGTTGCTTAACCCACCTCTGCGCGTGAAGCCCCTGCCTTTGCTATGGTTCGGCTCGGAATGTTCGAAGGCCAAACGAGTTGAATAGCGGCCAACAACGTGCTTCCTAGCGTTCCTTTGCGTTTCAGACATTCCTTCGGAGAGGTTCACGGTCCGTAAAAATGAAGAGGGTTCTGGTGGCTGATGGGGCGGCAGGCGGAAGGGAACTCCTGCGTATACTCCTGGAACACGAAGGTTACGAGGTATTTGAGGCTTCCGACGGCCTGGAAGCAGTGGAAAAGGCTCAGGCAATGCTGCCGGACCTAATCCTACTGGATCTATACCTGCCCTCTGCTGTCGGTTACGCCGCGGTGCGAGAGATGCGGCTTGACGAGCGCCTGAAAGGTCAGGTCATTATTGCTCTGACTGCCGGTACGCGTCGAGACCGTGATGGCCTGGTAGAAGCAGGTTTTAGCGGGTATCTCGCAAAGCCGATTGTGCTGCGCGTTCTCAGAGAACAACTGGCACAGCTTGGTTAAGAAGCGTGCCTGATGACATCGAATAACCGCCCCAAACTGTCACTTTCTGTCGCACCTGCCCGCGCGAGATTCTCGCGGTTCTCGGTTTTCCGTGCCGCAACCGGCGCTCGAGCGAGGGCACGAACTGGAGAGCTTCTTCTGGGCCTCGCGCGGAGCCCGTGTGCATGCCGGCAGGCCGAGATGCCGCTGTCACGACCGCCGCGTGCCCGTTCGCGCCAGGCGGCGAACGCGGGATCGCCCGCGGCGGGCGCGATCAGCGTGGCGCGGGCCGATCGTTCGCGTCATGGCTACCGGGGCCTGCCTGACTGGCGCGGGTTGCCAGTGGCCGAGAGTCCGGACACAAGTACACACCCACGCAGCTTTTTTGAAAAACGCGCTTCGCGGTGTTTTCCGGTCGGCTACGAGTGAGGATTCACCGGAGGTCGTCAGCTGGCCTTCTCAGGGTTCGTCTCGGCTTTGAGGTCTTTTAGGAGGCGCTCAAACGCCTTCTGGTACGAATCGTGGTCCTTCCAATTGCTGAAGTCCGGGATGAAATACTCGCGGATTTCGCGGGCGGAATCTTTGCCGGTGTCAGAGTCAAAACACTCCCAGTCGCGCAGCGTTTCAAATTTGACGAGACGCACGGGGAAGAGCATGCGTCTGTTTTCGCGGATCTCCCGTTTTCTCGCCTTGGCGATCTCTGTCTTCACCCACTCGCTCTTCATGCTTTCGTCAGAGAGAATCAACAGCAGCCGGTCGTAAACGCGAATCGCCTCGTCGATTTGCTCATGAAGCTTCTTGCCTCCGGCGATGTCTTCAGGAGAATACCAGCAACGGACGCCTTTGTTCTGTAGATCCGCGTGGAGCCGTTGAGCGAATGTCTCGTTTTTTGTCGAGTAGCTAATGAAGCACGAATAGAATTGAATCGCCTCGTTCAGGAGGGTTGGCAGATACTCAACGAGCTTGTCGGGAAGTCCGCAGCCCCTCAGGAACGCGAGCGGGAGAGGGCCGGATTTTGCAAGGGTGCGATGGTCGACGGTGCTCGGCCCAGCATGTATACACGCGTCTAACCCCCTCGCACCCCTTAGCTGCGTATCGCCAAAAATGGTTTCGAAAAGTTTTGCCCTGTTGAGGTTCGCCATGCTGAGGTTCGCCACGGCGAGGTTGGTCCACCTGAGGTCCGCTTCGTTGAGGTTCGCCCCGCCGAGGTCCGCCATGGTGAGGTCCGCCCCGCCGAGGTTCGCCATGGTGAGGTCCGCCCCGCGGAGGTTCGCCACGTTGAGGTCCGCCTCGCCGAGGTCTGCCCCGCGAAGGATTGCCCCGCTGAGTTTCGCCACCCTGAGGCGCGCCCTGGCGAGGCCCGCCTCACGGAGGTCCGCTCCGCGGAGGTCCGCCTCGCTGAGGTCCGCCCCACCGAGGTCCGCCTTGCCGAGGTCCGCCCTGCTGAGGTTCGCCCCGCTGAGGTTCGCCTTGCGGAGGTCCGCCTCGCTGAGGTCCACCTCGCGGAGGTTCGCCCCGCTAAGGTCCGCCTCTCTGAGGTTCGCCTTGCCGAGGTACGCCCTGCCCAGGATCGCCCCGCTGAGTTTCGCCTTGGTGAGGGCTGCCTCGCTGAGGTCCGCCTCGCGGAGGTTCGCCCCGCTAAGGTCCGCCTCGCGGAGGTTCGCCTTGCCGAGGTACGCCTCGCTGAGGTCTGGCGCGACGTTCGGGTTCTCTTTCCTCCATCCATTCCACACCTCTACTCCCTGGTCGATCAGTTCAAGCTGACTTAACTCCAAGATAGTCGCTCCTTGAAACGATTTCCTTGAGAAGGTGCCGGCCGCCTGCAGTTCAAGGTTCCTGCTTTCGCCCCGGTTCATGACGCCAGGACCAGACGGCCAGCCTCAATTCTATTAGGCTGATGGCCGCGTCAGCGTGGCGAACTGGGCGGGTGGGCGGGAGCGGGCCGGCGCTTCTCGCCGGCGCGCCTGGCTGCGGGTTCCGGCCTGGCCTGTGTTTGGCGAGCGTCATGCCCGGCGCGTTTCAGCCGAGCATGTCCGCCGTCCAAACGATCACGCGATCAGCTTGCGCCTTGAGGGCCTTTTTCTGCCGGCACGCGCTCCGGACGTTGGGACGGCTGCTGCGTTGCAGCTGGCCGTTCTGGAGCTTGTGCCGGCACCGCAGGCCAGGGTACCCAAAGTGCCCAGTCGTGTCTGCAGAATGCGTTGATGGCTAGAAAACCCGCTCGCCAGACTGGTGCCCGGAGCCCGTCCGCGGACACAAGTACGCGCTCACGCAGCTTTTTTGAAAAACGCGTTTCGGGGCGTTTTCGCGCTAGTCCTCGAGGTTCGCGGTTCTCAGTTTTTCGCGCCGCAACGGCGATGAAGCTTTCTTGCTCTTTGATGCCCGCGAGGACAGAAGCGCGCGCGGGAGCAGGCAGCGACCACGCCCAACAACACGAGGCCGAATGTTGAAGGCTCGTGCACGATATTGCCTTCCAAGCTGAGAGAGTACGAGACGTCAGCCGGAAGGGGAGGAGAACTGGTATCTAGTGCTTAATCGCAATAATACATTTCTGTATTAGAATGTTTGGTAGATGCCCAGACATGCGCCTGTGTTGGAGTGCTCTGCCGAAGACAAGGCAACGTTGATTGCGATCACTATGAGCCGGGCTGAGGAGGCGCGCTTGGTGGAGCGCGCCCGAATCATCTTATCCCGTCTTGACGGAAAAGAGATTCAGCAGGTGGCACGGGAACTGAGAGTCTCCATCCCCACCGTTACCAAGTGGTCCAAGCGATTCGCTTTTTGGGGCGTGAGGGGACTGGGCGACGAACCGCGACCGGGCAAGCCGGTGACATACGACGCCGCATTTCGGAACCGCGTCCTTGCACTACTTGAACAACCGCCGCCTCCGGGCATGTCCCATTGGGATGGACCCGCGGTAGCAGAGACGCTCGGATCTAGCGTCTATGCAGTCTGGCGTATACTGCGCCGCGAAGGCATCCACCTGCAACGACACCGCAGTTGGTGTGTAAGCACGGATAAGGAGTTTGCGCCCAAAGCTGCTGAGGTGGTGGGACTCTACCTGAACCCACCGTTGAATGCGGTAGTGCTGAGCATGGACGAGAAACCCAGTATGCAGGCCACGGAGCGGACGGCCGGTTACGTCGAGACCGACAGCGGCGCTGTGGTCCGCGGGCTGAAGAGTACCTACAAACGGCACGGCACGCTGAATTTGTTCGCGGCCCTGGATGTCGCCACCGGACAGGTCAAGACAAAGTTCACGGAAGCCAAGAAACGGGTAGATTTCCAGAGCTTTCTGGAAGGCGTAATTGCAGAACAGCCGACAGATAAAGAGATCCACGTGATCCTGGACAATTACTCGCCGCACAAGAAGAACGGCGACTGGCTCGCGAAGTACGATGGCCGCGTGCACTTTCATTTCACACCGACTTCGGCAAGTTGGCTAAATCAGATTGAAATCGTCTTCAGTCTACTGCAACGGAAGACTCTCAACGGAGCCAGTTTCAAGAGCAAAGACCAGCTGCGCGAAGCGATCGAAGCCTTTATTCGCAAACACAATGAACGTGCCAAGCCGTTTCGCTGGCGCAAGCGTGATGTGAAGGGCACCCAGCTCCGAAATACACTTGTCAACTTATGCAATTAAGCACTAGGAAATAGGTGTTGACCGTGAAATTGTAAGTGTAGGCCGTCGGCAAATTAGCATCAGGCCCGTTCGCCCAGGACCAGTCTACCGCGGGTCCAGGCGACGCCGCTGCTAACCCCATATAAAACAGCAGGTACCCTGGTTGTGCGGTCGCATTCGGGTTCACCGTAAACAGTACCGCGGAACCATCGCCAAAGCTAAGCTGTTGAAAGTTACTCGTAAAAGTAAGAGGTTGCGTCGCAACCAGAATCGGAGCGCCAAAAGGAATTCCAGTCGATAGCAGCGGTGCCGCGTGTACCTTCCGGTGACTCAAACGCCGCCGGCGATGCGCCCCCGTCCGTCTGTCTGTAAACGCTAACATGCCAGCCGAGCATCCTTAAGGTTTTACCACCGTCACGGATGGTTCCGTTGCCGTACGTTTCCGTGACCGGGACACGCAACCCGGCGCGACGCATGAGCGCCTGCGTTAACCAAACGTTCAACCCTCAGCAGAGACTCTGAGACGCACCCGCTGAAGAGGCCAGATCGGCCTGGGAAGAGGTGGACCGGTTCCGGCCGGCGGATACTCGCGGCAAGCTTTGAGAACACCGCTTTGCCGCAGTATTGGCCATTTCCAGCAAGTCGCCGCCGTTCCGCTGTTAACCAGAAGGCCAGAGAGAGTTCGAAGTCGGAGCTATCTGCCTCCCCAAATGAATTTCGCGCCAAGGACCTTTTGGTTAACGGGCAAGTGTTTGAAAGGTTACGCTCACAGCCCAGCCCGAAATATAGTCGAAGCACTTTTTCTTGCCGCGGCTGGAGCCCCCGCAGCAGCCCGCTGATACGATCCATATCCACAGGTTCGCCTCCCTTCTGGTATCCCTTGGCAGTTTAGCCCAATCTCGTCCCCAGACTTCCGTAGGTACTCCACATGTCCATGAAAACACGTCGCATAAACTGCCAAAACTGGGCCTCATTTGCCTTGCTTTCCCGTCCCTTCGGATCAATGAATGGTCATGTCAAGCAAAGGAGCTTTTCAACCATGCAGATCCTCTTCAACAAAACCATCGAGCAGTGCCGTCAACTTGGTGCACGCGGCGGACGTGCCTACGGCCGCAACCAGCGCCTCCGCCAATCCCAGGCCCCCGTACCGCCGCTGGTCCAACTTCCCGCGCCACCATCGGAAACCGATCACCAGGCTAGTTTGCGCCTGGACGCGCAGTTTCCCTGGCTGGCCTGCGCTCGCCGCCCGACCCTCTGCGCCTGCTGATGCTACGCGGTCAGGAATACCCTGAGTAGCGTTTGCCCATCCACTGGGACGGTGCCGTATTTACAACCGCGCCCGCTTCCCGCACAATGAACCACCATGCCCGCCAAGCTCCTCGAATTTCACGATCCCCGTAAGAAACCCGCGCCCGCGAAGATCACGCCCGTGGACCTCGGGGCTGTAAGAGTTTCAATCGGCCGCCAGACTTTCACGCTACGTCTACGCGCAACCATCGAGTCCCGAGACGTAGATAGACTCTCCCCTGATTTCCAGCGCAGCCCGGAAACCATGCAGAACACCACTTCGACGGTAGCCAGGGTTGGCGCACAGGCGCCCGACGTTGCGCCGAGGGCAGGCAAGACGAGGAACAAGGCCACTCGGTCCGGGAAGTCCGCTACCAGCGAACCCCCGGCTGAATCACCACGTCGGCATACTTCGGATCTAATTCCAGTCCGTAGCAGACGCGTTGTGTCAATTCCGCCGCGGCGAGCGTGGTGCCGCTGCCCAGGACGGGTCATAGACCATTTCACCGAGCTGGGTATGGTTCAGGATCGGCCGCCGCATCAACTCGACCGGTTTCTGGGTGGGATGATCGAATTTCTCCTCATCCGATCCACCCATGATGAACTTCGGGGAGGGCGACTGCCAGATCGTCGAGTTCTCGCCCGAGACTGGGAACCAGAGCGAATGCGTCGGACCAATCAGCGCGCGTATCGCCCGAGATACTGGTTTGCTGATGCCCTTTGGTCCGGTGTTTCAAATAGCTGGGTTCGGCGGGTCCACAACCGTTCAGCCCGGCCCGGTCCCGCCACTCGGAATCCAGTGCAATACCGTAGGGCGGATCCGTGATCATCAAAAACGGCTTGCTTTCGCCCAGAAGCCGCGCCACCACTTCCGGGTCGGTTGCGTCCCCACACAATACCTTGTGGGAACCACAAAGCCACAAATCGCCGGTGCGGGTCACCGGGTGAGCGGGCAGCGGCGGAGCGGCATCTTCCTCCGTAAGGTCGTCCAAAAGGAGATCATCGATCTCCTTGGTATCGAACCCCGTAAGGGCGAGATCGAAGTCCGATGCCTGGAGGTCTGCCAGCTCGATCGCCAGCAACTCCTCGTCCCATTCCGCCCAGGTAGCCGACCGGTTCACCAGGAGCCGGAAGGCCTTAACCTGCGCCGGGGTCCACTCGTCGCACAGGATCACCGGGATGTCGGTAATGCCCAGCTGGCGCGCCGCTTTGAGGCGCAGATGACCGTCAATCACTTCGCCGTCACTGCAAGCCAGACACGGAATTTTGAACCCGAATTCACGAATACTGCCGCACATGCGATCCACCGCCGCGTCGTTCTTGCGCGGATTGCGGGCGTAAAAGACCAACTTGTCGATTGGCCATATGGATATTTCACTGGGCATCGCAAAACTCCCGATTCTGGCCGATTGGAGTGTAAGGGACGAGGTGAGCGACGGACCGCCGTTCGACTGACGGTGGGTTTGTTTGAATTTCCTTGGATAGTTCAGTGGGTATCATACATGCCCCCGTTTCCCATGATCTCGTTTTCCATAAATTTCCTTTGGGGTGGCTTGCGTAATTCGATGTTCATCTTGGTATTCTCTTTTCGCTCAGACCGGCCTGCGGGCAACGCCAGTAGTCCGTCTGACTACTTTATTCTTGGCATGGAGAGCGCGAAAAGAAAATTGCAAACTCAATTTGCATTTTTTTGGGGAGGGCGTCCACGACCCGGCAGGTTGAGACCGATAAGTTTGGCTGCGGATTGCATGCTCCGCGACAGGGTAGTCCAATCGCGGGCATACTCCTGTCGCTTGGCTATCACGTTTGGGCGGAGTCCCAGACAGCGCCTTAAAGCCAAACATTCGAATGCTCTGGCCAGATCTCTAGGCTGGCGATAGCTTTCCAGATCCTCGGCGCCTATGCGATCTCCGAATTCATTGAGGGCTGCTTCCAAAACGCAGTGAACACTTTGTTTGAACATCGCAAAATCTAGATCCACGGAAAAATCCCGTTCAATGGCGGGGAACGTGAATATCGGGATCCCGGTTTCGGCCACATCGCGACTCGGTGGTGCAGCAAACCACGTGAGAGACTGCCGGAAATCTGCACAGCGGTCCCACATGGCGAGCGTGATCCAGGCGCATTGTCCGGCCCACTCTTCGGGCAAGTGGAAGCGCTGCTGCCATTTGCCGATTACCTCCCAGCGGTCGCCGCACTCCATGCCATGCTGTTGCAGATAACGACCAATTTCAGGCACCCTTCGTTGCGCCGCCTGCAAGAACTCCCGCCGCAATTGCCATTTTGACGCCTGTTTCATGCTGTCCCCTCTCCGAAGGAATCTAATCGAAGCACTTTTTCTTGCATCGGCCGGAGCAACCTGCTGATACGATCCAAATCCACAGGTTCGCCTCCCAACCGATTGCAGTCCTCTATAAACGCGAGGAGCAATTCCAGAGCGCCAGTCATCTGGCACGACTCTGAAAAAGGAGTGTAGCGGAAGGACAGAGTTTTCTTAACCCCCAACCGAAGATTTATTTTTGAGTCTCATGCCAAGACGAATCGCAGACGGAATGATCAAGCCATTTGCAGGCGAACAAATCCGGCCGGCCCTCTCGCCAGACGGCAACCAATTTGCCAAAATCCCGAAGAATGTTGTCAATCGCCGTCATCGGTTTCTGACGAACGACGTTGCAAAGGCATCCTTTGAATCCGTCCTTGAATGCCAGCCGGGGAAATTCGGTTAGGATCGCCTGCTGTTTCTCCGGCGGGATGCGATCAAGACCGGCGCCAAGGACATCCACCGCGATTCCTGAATGAGTCATCACGACTTCGGGCTCTTTATGGAGAGCGAGTGTTGGGGTCGTGTGAAGTGCAATAGCGTCCCACACAAGCTGCGTCTGCTGAGCCGAGATGCCGCGTTCTTTCAGGAATTCGCGAGCCGCATTCGCGCCGTCTACCTCGAAGCGATTCTCCCCGTTGTACCGCTCGGTCAAACCGAGATCGTGCAGGATCGCTGCTACAGCTAAGAGCTCAGCGTCCGGTGCTATCGAGGCGCTCTCTGCAAGGGCGACGCCGAACAACCAGGAGCGCATCACATGATTGAAAAGAAATGGCTCTAACAAACTCCGCGACAAGTCTATCGCCTCGCGTACCAGCGCTGTGTCGGGTACTTTGATCCCTGCGAACTCCATGTTCGTCCTTTCTCGCCTTCAGACCGTTGGGATATAGCGTGAAGTTCACTCGACCGCGGCATTGTTGAGCAGTCTTTCCACCTTCGAATCCAGTTCCCGAGCGACCTTCAGGGCATCCGGGTTTTCGTATGGCGACAGAAAGCTGGTCATCCTGTCGTAGGACAGATGCACGCCATCGTAGGCGGTGAAGAACTGTTGGGCGGTCGATACGTAGTCTTTCGTATTCGTATTCGTTTTCATCTCTGTGCTCTGTGCTCCTCGGGGTCGCTTTTGTTGGGGATCTTGTTCCCTAGTATTCAAACCACTGGCTGAGCGCTTTGACCTTCTCCTCCGTATACGGCGGGAACAGGTGCTCGATGGCCACGTCGGGAGGCGAAATCAGAACCGATTTCGCGTGCGTGAGAGCGTCAAACCCGCACTGGCCGTAGTAGTGACCGATACCGGAATATCCGACCCCGCCAAAGGGCATGGTTTCGATAAACAGGTGAATGTTTACCTGATTGATCGCGCCCCCGCCGAACGACAGGCTCGCGAGGAAGTGATCGATCGCCTTTTGATCTCGGCTGAAGAGGAAGCCGGAAAGAGGCTTCGGATGCTTCTTCACCTCGCGAATGGCCGCATCCATGTCCTTGTAGGTGAGGATGGGAAGAATCGGCCCAAAGATCTCGTCCTCCATGATCGGATCGTCCCAGGTCACCGGATAGATGACCGTGGGATCGAGATAGCGTGCCTCCGGGTCGGAGGCCCCGCCTATGACGACGCGTTTTTGATCGATCATGCCCGCCAAACGTTCGGTGGCCTTTGGGCTGACAATGCGGGAGTAGTCGTCCGGTCTGCTCTTGGGGTCAGTCCCATAGAGCTCGACCACCGCCTTCTTGCACGTTGCAACAAACTCCTCTGCGATTGATTCGTGAACGTAGGCGTATCCGGGCGACGTGCACCATTGGCCGCCCCAGGCCGTCGCACCCCAGACAATCTTCTTGGCTGCATCCGGGATATTGGCTGTTGCGTCCACGAAGGCTGGGTTCTGGCCGCCGAGTTCGAGGAGGACGGGAGTCAGATTCTTTGCAGCCGCTTCCATGACGATCTTGCCGACCTTGACGCTGCCGGTGAAGAAGATGAAGTCGAAGGGCAGCTTGAGAAGCTCCGTCACCTCGTCCTTGCTGCCGGTGACGGCAGTGACGGCTCGGGGATCGAAATATTTAGGAATGAGATCGAGCAAGACCTTGCTGGTGGCGGGCAAACCCTCGGAGAGCTTGAGGATGCATGGATTGCCAGCCGCAATAACCTGGCACGCCGGGTCGAAAAGCAGGGTCAATGGCCCATTGAACGGACCAATCACCAGGGTGACGCCGTACGGTTCCCGGTAAACCTTGGCAGTATGTCCGCTCTCCCGAAGGGCTTTCGGCACGACGACATCTACAGGCTTCATCCACTCTTTAAGCTCTTGCTTCGCGAAGGCGGCGGTTCCAACGGGCGCCATAATCTCGAAGACTTTTTCCTGGCTGGCGGTCTTGAAGTCGCTGCTCATCGCGGCCTCAAGCGCCTCGGCGTTCTCATTGCACAGGTTCTCAAGGCGTGTCAGCTGATCGATGCGCCACTCGTACGACTTGGTCGCGTCCGAATCGAAATATGCTTTCTGCTTGTCGAAGATTTCCTGGAACTGATTCATCTAACGTCTCCTTCGCACAATAGGTTTGTCGATGCCGCTTTTCAGCTTCGTCGTGATTTTCAGGCCATTGTGAGAACCATGCGGAATCGCGCATCACCGGACATCATGCGTCGATACGCTTCTTCGGCGTTTTCCAAGGGAAGCGTTTCGATCATGGGGCGAACGTCGGTGAGGACGCTGAAATCAAGGGTGTCCTGTGTCTCGATCGCTCTTCCCGTCAGGCTTCCAATGACCGAGCGGCCACCAAAGATGAGCGGAACTCCGTTGACGGGAATCGGATCGCCTGAGACGCCAACGACCACGAGCTTTCCGCGAACCGAGAGGCCGGGAAGCAGGCTGGCGATTGCCGCGCCGCTGGGTGCGGTTGCCAGGATCACGTCGGCGCCTCCCAGTTTCTGCAGTGCTGCTCCCGCATCCTCGGCCTTGGCGTCGATGTAAACGTGAGCTCCCAGTTTGGGCGCCAGATGTTCTTTGTCTGGACCGAAGCCGATTGCCACGGTGCGAAAACCCATCTTCTTGGCGTACTGCACGCCGAGATGCCCCAGACCGCCGATACCCTGGATAGCGACGGTATCGCCTGCGCGTCCGGCGTTGCGGAGCGCATTGAACGTCGTGATGCCGGCGCAAACTAAAGGGGCCGCGTCTTCTGATTTGAGCTCTTCAGGTATGAGGGCCAGTGCGCGCGCCTCTGCGATCATCATTTCCGCATAGCCGCCGTCACTCGTCACGCCCGTGATAATGGGGTTCTGGCAATATGCCGTGTCGCCGCGCCGGCAGGTCTCGCAGGTTCCGTCTTCGCCACCAAAGAACCCGACTCCTACACGCTGGCCGACCTTCCAGGTCGTAACACGCCGGCCCACCTCCTCGATGCGGCCGATTGCTTCATGGCCCGGGACACGCGGATACACGATGCCGGGCAATTGTCCCTCAACGGTGCCCGCGTCTGAGTGACATACACCGCAAGCCTCCACCCGGATACGAACTTGCTCCTCGCCCGGCCCGACGACAGGCTTCTCGACGAGGCGAAAAGTCCCGGGTTTGGTTATCTCGACCGCCTTATATGTTTTTCCCATTTTCGTCTCCATCGATCTGGAAGAACTCATGTGTCGCCGTTCACAAGAATTGCGGGCAAGCGGCAGGTTGAAAATTCGCCGTTGCTCGCGATCCTGGCTCAACTACGACACCCCCATTATTTTGGAAGTTTCAATCCTTGTCTTGATTGAAAATGCCGCATTTTGGCGTTTCTGCTGGGCTTTGGTGGGTGGGAAACGCGAGTGACGACCTTTACTTCTCTTCAGGCGCGGGGAGGTTGAACGCCTTCGGCATCGGCGCGTTTGCTCTTCGCCACTGTCCTGGCGAAGTTCCAACAATCGCACGGAAGCTTCGATTGAAAGCGGGCTGGTCAGTGAATCCGACTTCCAACGCGACTGTTAGTAAAGAGTCGTTCGAGTGCAGCAATAGAGACTTTGCGGCTTCAACGCGCTTTAAGAGCAGGTAGCGCCGGACGGGAACACCAAACGACCTTTTGAATGCGCGCATGAAACGGCCCGCCGACAGCGCACACTCTTTTGCAAGATCGGCAAGCGCCAGGTCACCATCGAGATGTTCGTTCAGCACCTCGATCGCCCGGTCCTGTTGCCAGATCGTCAACCCCCCGATAACAACCTCCGGCTGGCTGCGGCCCTGGTATGTGCGGCTCAGATGTGCGCAGAACATCATGATCATCTCGTCGATAACCAGGCGTGGGAGCTGAAGCGGACGATCAGAGAACGGCAACATCATCCGGGCCCAATGAAGAATCACGTCATCCTTGGTTCCCGGGGTGCAATGCAGGTTGCGAATGCGTTTTTGCTCGCTCTCGTCGCTGAATCGATTGATGACTGACCGGGGTATATAGACGTGAACCGAGTCGAAACCTGAAGTTCGCAGTGCGACCGGCTCCGACTCCATATCGAATATCTGAATCCCGCCGGCATCCCATTCGGTGACACGATGAAAGCGTCCGTCAAGCCACGTTCCCCAGCCCTTGATGCTGTCGGGACGGCGCAGATGCACGGATATTGAAAAAGCCTTTTCCGGCGGAATGTGTGGAGTGGGTCCAGGAAAGCCGTTCGGCATTCGCATACGTGTCAACGCAACCTGAGAGTTTGCCTTGGGACCAAGCACAAGCGAGGAAGACTCCGGCAGGGAAAAATGCTCCGCCAATCTTTTTCCAAACATGCCTTGAAGCATATGTTCTGCCTCGCACTAGAACTTGCCGTTGCTGTTTTTCCATTGATCGCGAGGGGGAATCGCTTCGAGCGTATCCCAGTGCTCGGCGATCTTGCCGTTTGCAACGCGGAATAGATCATAGATGGCAGTCGGTACGCCACCAAACGTAGCTTCCGCAACGACAAGCACGAAATTACCTTCGCAAAGGACCATATGCACACGCTTGTAAACGACGGCCTGACCTTTCGCGGCGAGAGCCTGTAGATCAGCAATCAGACCAGGGATAGTATCGGCGACCCATGGATTGTGTTGAATGTACTCGGTACCGTTGAAGTAGCTGGGAAAGGTCTCGCGACGGCCTGCGAGAAGGTCGTCCATATAGCGCTGCATGAGCGCCTTGTTGGCGTCTGTCTGGTCGAGATCAGACACCTCCGTGGGACCATCGATCATCGTGTGCCCGCCGGGGCTGGGTTCGGTCGCGGTCTCCTGCAAATTATCCCAATGCTCGACGATCAGGGAATCTTCGTAGCGGAAGACGTCAAATCCGATGCGTGGTCCGAAGAAGTTGTACTGCGTGTGAGCGAAGACATAGTCCCCGTCTTCAAAGACGCGGATCGTATTGACGGACGCATCGGGCGGCATGGTCTTGATGAGGGCGGCGACACCTGCCGGACCGGATCCCACCTGCAAGTTGTGCTGGATATACTTGTTGGGATTGACGTATGCGAGCGGAACCGGATCTTTGGTCTCAAGCGACTTCAGCAGATCGATAACTTGTTGTTTACGGCTGGGCGCCATGGGTCCTCCAGGACAATCTCTCACTCTTTATTATAATGGACCATTCGGTCCGTTATGTGCAAGCCTCGCAAGTCGAATTGACCGATAAAGTTGCAATGGGACGACGAAAACTGTTCACCAGAGAGGATGTCCTCAACAAGACGATTCCTGTCTTCTGGAAGCATGGCCTTGCCGAGACGAGTGTTCAGGACCTTGAGCTGGCCACGGGGGTGCGCAAATCCGGCTTGTATGCGGAGTTCAAAGACAAAGAGGACCTGTTTGTCGCGAGCATACGCCAATATTTCGACATGCTGAAGGCACGCGGAACCCTGACGAAACAGCCTTTGGGTTGGAACAACGTCGAGGGTTTTCTGAAGGTCTGTTACGGGAGCTGGGGGCAGAAGGGGTGCTTTTCGGTGAACTCCATGCGCGAGTTTGCGGATCTTCCCCCCAAAGCCCGGAAGATCATGATTGCGAATATGACGAAAGCCCATCAGCTCCTGATCGACAATCTGGCCGCAGCACGGGGAGGGACCGACGGCAATGAAGCCCTGGCTGATCTGATCATCACGTTCTTTTGCGGAATTTGCCTGGAGCAGAATCTCGGCCCCGACCGCACTCAAATTACGAAGAAGATTGAAGCCTTCATGCAGTTGATTCGGGGAAAGGGATGAATGTGCCTTTGACGAAGTCGCTGGAAAGCGCCACGAAACAAGGCCAAAGCAGTGGTGGCGGAAGACGCCGTGCGCTCAAATGTAAGCCGACGCCCAAGTAGGTAAGAATGTCATCCGGCACCTTTCGCCACACAGGTCCGCCGGAGCTACGAGTCGTTTCCTTGGGCAATCACCGCGCCATGTAGCGCGGCCGCGTACACCACAGCAGCCACCAGATCAGGAGCCCTTGCAGGGGAAGCCGCCCCCACCTCAGCACCGGCGCTATGCCAGCCGCGCCGGCCTCGGTTGGATGCATCGCCATATAGAGGTTGGCAGGAAAAACCGCGATCAGCAGCGCCACCAGCCCGCACGCTGCAACCCTTCGCGTTGCTGGCACAAGCAACCCCAGCCCCCCGAGGATCTCGAAAGCCCCGCTGACCCGCACCATCGCCGCGTGCCACGGGATATAGGGCGGCATGATCCTTAAATAAGGTTCCGGCCTGATGAAATGCAGCGCACCCGCCGCGATGTAAAAAACGGCGGCAAGCGCTAAGGCGATCCTCTGCGCCGTGGACAGAATTCTCAAACGGGCCACGGCTGATCGTAACAAAAGGACGCGGCCTGGGATAATGCGGTCATGCCACTCGTTCGCATCGACCTGCGTCAGGGAAAGCCCCCGGAATACCGCGCCAAGATCGGCGACATGGTCTACCGCGCCATGCGGGAGACGATCAATATGCCGGAGCACGACCGCTTTCAGGTGATCGCGGATCACCCCGCCGACGGGCTGGTCTATGATCCCTCTTACCTCGGCATCAACCGCACGGACGATGTCGTGTTCATCCAGATCACGTTGAACGCGGGGCGGACGCTCGATCAGAAGAAGGCGCTTTACGCCAGAATCGCCGAGCTGCTCGCCGTCGAGCCGGGCATCCGCCCCAACAGCGAAGCGGAGAAAGATTATGAAATCTATGAATAGGAGAGTATCCCTACGGGTTCAGTCCCTAATAGCCCTGTTGCTGAGGACTTACGTCCGGGAAACGCCGTCGACACTTGACCGTACTAAGCTGATCCGATATATCACAGAAATGTTTAAACCAGCAATACAAGCCAAGCTAGACAGGATGACGGTCCTGAATGCGGTGATCGAAGCTCAGGAGGACGCACCTGAAACTGTGTGCGCCGAATACCGAAAGCTACAGAACGAGCTGGTTCCGGTGTTTCTGCCCATAATTCGACGCTTGAGCACAGCGGGACTGCTCTCGGTCAGCGTCAACATTGAAGGCGAGAGCCGCATTCAGCGATTTGCCACCGCCGACGGCCAAGCCCGTGATGCTTTCGAAAATGGAAACATCTGGATCGCCGCTGAGTGCATCGGCGGGTCTCTGAAGTAGCGAGACAACTAGATTGGCATGCCACCGTCGAATGCTTTGTTGCATCAGGGCCAAAGAAAAGCCCATTAACAAGCAATCGGCGCAGGGTACCCCTATTACTTCGGCTGCTCCCTCCTTCAACTGACACTCTACCATCGAGCTCTACAACTCTTTCTCAACCTCACGCCCCACTTCCTTCGCCTTCTTGTCATCCCGCAGCGCCACAAACCGCGAATGCCGCAGGTAATTGTCCGGCGTCCATTCCCGGAACTCGAATTGACCGACCAAAACCGGCTTGAGCCACCGGCAATCCTTCATCTTCGCGGCGGTCAGCCCTTGGCCCCATCTCCCGCTGCGCGCCTCCGGCAGATTGGCGAACGGACATTTCGCGGTCTCCAGCCCCCGGAACTTCTTCATCAGCTGATCGCGGCCCGCCGGCGTGAAGCCGTTGCGCGTCCGCGCCACATAGATGAGCTCATCTCCCTGGTAATAGCCGAACACGAGCGCATCGAAGGCCCGGCCACCGATCGTATAGCCGCCGATCACGAACTCCTGTCCCTCATTGACGCGCATTTTCGCCCACGCGCCCGACCGCGCGCCCGCTTCGTACCGGCTGTCGCGGCGTTTCGCGACCAGGCCCTCAAGCCCCTGCTCTTTGACGGCGGCGATCAGCTCGTCGAGATTTCCCGGCAGCACGGGCGAGGCGCGGATCGGCTCGGCCATCAATGGCAGCACTCTTTCCTCCAGCAATTTCCGGCGCGCCTCCAGCGTTTCGCCGCGCAGATCCCGTCCGTTCAGGACCATCGCATCGAACAGGTAATAGATGAGCGGCGTCTGATCCGACCCATAGTTCTGCAGCGCGTTGAAGGACGGCCGGCCCTCGGGATCGAGCGCGACAATCTCGCCGTCCACGACGGTATCGTCAGGCAGCTGAGCCAGCGCCGCTGCTATCGCGGGGTATTTTTGACCGAAATCGTTTTCGTTGCGCGACCACATCCTCACGCGCCCCGCTGATTTCGCGGCGACGGCGCGGTAACCATCGAGCTTGAGCTCGTACAGCCACGCCGGTCCCTCCGGCAATCGCTCCGTGCGCAGCAACAGCATCGGAGGGATGAATGGCGCCGACGCTTTCGGCAACGACGCCAGCAAGTCGTCCTCAACCTTCGCGTTTCTCGCCTGCACCCGCTTCCCCCGGGCTTTAGCGGCCGGAGGCTTCGCGGCCCCATCGCTTTCAGAAAGGCTCTTCGGCAGCGTCTGGTTCATGTCGAGCAGCGGCGCGAACAGATCGCCCGCGGATTCGGCGCGCTTGATGGCCGCGTCGGGCGCGAAGCGTAACGAGCTTGCATCTCCACGATCTTTGACAAGAGCCAGTTCGTCCCAGCTCACCGGCGCCGACACGAAAGGAACATCGTTATTGGCGCGCAGCGAATAGACGCCGATCGTGGTCTTGAAATCCGAATTCTGACTCCAGTCGATAAAGACCTTGCCATGGCGCAAATTCTTTGCCATCTCGGACACGACCAGCTTGGGATGCCGCTTTTCCAGGAGTTGCGCCGCGCCTTGCGCGAATGCACGCGTCTGCGCATAGCTCACTTTAGTATTGAGCGGTGCGTAGAGCTGCAGCCCCTTGGAGCCTGAGACTTTCGGCAGGCATTGCAGTCCGTTCGCATCGAGAAGGTCCCTCAGGTAAAACGCCACCGCGGCGCAGCTGACAAGATCGGCGCCCTCGCCCGGATCGAGATCGAATACCATTGACGCCGGACAGTCGAGCTTGCCGGCCCGGTGCAGGAAGGGATGCAGCTCAAGGCTTGCGATGTTGGCGCACCATACCAGGGTCGGCAAATCGTCGACGCAGACATAGCGGATGGGCTTGCCGCCTTTCTGCCTTGGTACGTCGGTGGTGTGGACCCACTC
This sequence comes from Terriglobia bacterium, assembly GCA_963747535.1. Classification (GTDB taxonomy): domain Bacteria; phylum Acidobacteriota; class Terriglobia; order Bryobacterales; family Bryobacteraceae; genus CAVVFX01. Next base: position 270,515 of record CAVVFX010000011.1, on the reverse strand, counting down.
CGGTGTGTGCTTGGGTGCGTCCTTTTCGTAAAACGCCTTTCCGCGCACGCCGTCAGGAAACCGCTTCATCGTCACGGGGCGCTTCGCGTAGTGCGCAAGCATCCACGGCGCGATGCGGATGTAGTAGTCGATGACCTGAGCCTTGGTGAAGCCGTTGCCCGGATAGAGCGTCTTGTCGAGATTGCTTAGACTCAGCGACCTTCCCTCGACTTCGACCTGCTGTTTCACCCCGGCCATGCCCGTATTGTTGCATCCGAGGCCCTATGTCCGCCGCGGTCAAGGTCACCGATCCCGCGTCGTCTCGCGCTCCCAGTATAAGATGGCCCGATCGATTTCTTTCCCCGCCTGCGCGAGGTCTGCCCTGGCGATCAGCCTTGCTGCGGGGAACGCCGGAATCGCCTCATCCCGGGTCCCCATATTCATGCGGTAACCATGCCCCTGGCTGACGGGATTGCGGACGAGGCTGCGGTTTCCCATTCCGGACAGCACGCCATTCCAGTAAAAGCGCTGATGGCGTTTGTAGGTGTCTTTGTCGTCGTACAGCGCCTGGGTGAACCGGAAGCTCGCCGCCAGCAACGCCTCCACGCTCTCGATCGATGCGGTCATGATGTCGGCCAGGTCCATGGAATGGCTCCGCTTCGTGCGGCCCGTCACGTTCGTATCGATCAGGACCACGCCGTTTTCTCCGATCGCCAGCCGGACGCCCTGCCGACCGTCGCTCCAGTTATTTCCGAGCGGCTGTTCTATGACCAGCCATGTTTGCTCTAAGCGGGGTGCCTCCTTGGCATAGAGATAGCCGAAGAGCCGCACATCGCTTCTGTGTCCGATTTCCAGCATCCGCTCCGCGAAACCCGGCGAGGCCAGATCGAGCGGATCGAACACCTCCTCCACGCGTTCCGGCGCGATAGCGAATCGCAGGCTCGTCTGGTCCGAGAAGCGGTACGGCTTCAGAAGGTGAGCGGCAATCGGATCATGGTCCATAGATCGATTATTTCGTGTACCGACGATGGCACGCAGCGACCGTTCGACCTGGTCCCGCAGTTCTGCCGCACCGCTGAACTTCACGCGGAAATTGCCGTCCACGTAGTCGGATAGAATTCTCGCGAGACGCTCCCCGTCCGCATCGCGCGGCAGATCTTCGAGAAATACCAGCGCAGGGAGCTTGCGCGAACGGGCATGCTCGAACTCTTCCTCCACCACGAGCCGCCCCGACGGCGTCTTCCAGCCTCCTCGCGCGCCGAGTACGAGAAGAAAGACGTCGCAGCTGTCGATGGCGTCGAGGCAGGTGTTCCGGGATGAGCTGGCCTGCGACGGGAAATCCTCATTGACCAGAACCCCTTCACCGCCGGCCTGTTCGATCCCCGCGCGAGCGGCCTGCCGGTATTCCGCGAATCCCTCAATCACCGAGCTGACGAACACCCTGGAGCGCGGCATCGTCACGACCTGCCGCCCGCGCCGGCAACCAGGGACGCGTATCGAAACCGGTTGGAAAGATTATCGACCAGCTTGTTCTCCAATCTCCACTGCTCGTAATCGGACGGGTTTAATCCCGCGGGTAAAAGCGTTTCATCCAGTGTCTGCGCCAGCTCGCGCCCTAAGGTGAAATGAAACTGAAAGCGCTTGGTGCTGGCGAGGGTATTCCACTGCGGCCGGGCCCGTGCCCTGTCATTGAACAGGTGCGTGTCGCATCGCTTCATCAATTCTCTGGTCCAAAGATCGGCGGCCTGGATTCCCGGCTCGGCGCGGCTTGAGAAGCTGACCTTCCCGGCGTTATCCGGCTTGTGAGTCGTGATCCACTCATACAGGAGGCCGGCGTTGTACTGTGTCTCCTTATGTCTGTCGAACGTAAACTCGACTCTATCTCTTGGGGTGAAATGCGCGGCGAAGTCGGAGAGCTTGATAACTGTTTTCAGAAAACAATCATAGTAAGGCATGTCGGGAAAATCTTTGAGCACGTCCGGCACAACGGCCAGGCAGCCCGCCAGGTCAATAACATGGCCGTACCCGATCAGGCCGCTTTCTGCCACCATCTTCGTAAGGTCGCGGTGGAGACGATGCCGGTCGGTCTCCGGCACAGAGCGAAAATCTCCATATCCCGACTCACAGTCGGCGGCGTGGAAAATCGATCCGTTTAGGCGGGCATTCCACTCTTGCCGGAATGATGCCCATCGGTTTTCGTCGCCGAGCAATCCGGCCACGGCAAAGACCCGCGCTTTGGTGGGGTCGTGACTCTCGTCGCCGAAAACAGAAAGCATGGCTATTTCTGGATCATCTCACCAACTCGTCGCCCCTGACGAGGCGTCACTTCTCTTGCATCCAGCTAGGCGCTATCATGTGGCCGTGCGGGAAAGAGGGAGAACGCTTTGTTGAGCAGAGAACAGCTTCTCGTTGAAATGGAGGAGATCATCAGGACGATGCCGCCTCGGGCGACGATTCGCCACGAAACGGAAGAGAACGTCGCCTGGTTCGGGCGCGCTTCCACCGCGATCGAGAAGTGGAACCCGTCGAAAGCGCCCCTGGTGAAGGAATATCTCGACCTGTTTTTCAGCAATGGCCATGCGCGGGAGACCGGCTATGGGTTCACGAAATTGCTGACGCTCCTGCATCAGGCCCAGAACGACCTTCGGCTGGAGACCCTGGGTCCCGCGAGCGTCGCCGTCCCTCACAGGATGGTCTTTGAATACTTTGAGGAAATACGCAAGATCATCGAACTCGCGAGGGAGGATCTGCTGTTTGTCGATCCGTATCTGGATGCGGAGTTCGTGGCGCGCTATTTGCCGCATGTCGCGGCAGGTGTAACGATACGCCTCCTTGCACGCGTGAAGCTGGCGACGCTGCTCCCCGCCGTCGATGCTTTTGCCCTTCAGACGGGGGCGGCCGTGGAGATTCGCTCAGCCCCGAATTTTCACGATCGGTACGTCTTCGTGGATAAAGCGTCCTGCTACCAATCGGGCGCATCGTTCAAGGATGGTGCGAAGTCAGCACCCACGACGCTGACGCAGATTACCGACGCCTTTGCTTCGATGCTGAAGACTTACGAGGATATATGGAGCGAGGCACAGGTCAAACGCTAGCGGCGCTCGTTAAGCCCGGCGCGTCACGGGCCGCAGGAAAACAACCATGACTATCATGACGAAAATGACACTGACATTCGCGTTCCTGATCGCGCTCACGGGCTGGCCGACAGCCTTCGCCCAGTCCCCGCCGGCCGTAATCGACATCGCCAACTCCCCGATTCCCATTCAGATCCTTGTGCAGAGCCCGGCGGAAACCAAAACCGATCTCCAGGTCATCTGCCTCTTCCGTTCATCGCCGGTGAACATGCTGCACGGCTCACTGACCGAAATGGACGAGAAGCTCAAGGGCCTGCTTGACCGCGTCCGCAAGCCCGATCTGTTCCGCGGCGAATTGGGCGAGACGCTCCTGCTCACGCCGCCGCCCGCAGGCAGCCTCGGCGCGAAAACACTGCTCATCATAGGGCTGGGCGATTCGCAGACATTTTCCCCGCAGCGCATGCAGCTCGTCGGAGAGATTCTCTACGACGAAGCCAGCCGCCTCGGCGTCGCCCACCCGTTCTTCGCCCCGACCATCCTCGATGGCGGCGTCAGCAAATTCACAACCGGCGAAGTTGCCGAACAGGTCATCGCCGGTTTCCTGCGCGGCGCGGCGACGGGCAAGCTTCTCCGCGATGCCAACGCCTCGCCCGGTCAGCCCGTAACCGCCCTCACCTACCTCGCCGGAACGAAGAATGTGGGCAACACGCGCGAGGGGATTGAGAAGGCCATTGCAACCGCCGCCCGGAAATAGAATCGAAGCTGCGGGTTCTTAGTAAAGCTCGGTCACCAGCTCCAGCAAGATCAGGGCTCCGGAATCCGACTAGCACTAGCTGGCAAACAACTTCTTCCATTCGCAATTCCATTGATCGAGAACCGGCCGCGCCTCGATCAGCCGTCGCAAAAAAGAGCTGGAACACAAACCTTATGACTGATTCGGCTGGCAGGAACATCCACATATGCATCGACTATGTTCGTTCCACTGTCAGCGAAGGTTTTGAGATCCTCGGCGGAAAACTCAAGCGCGTACAGCACCCCCGGCGTATCGGGAATGCCCGACAGGCGCTCACTAAGCTCGCGCAGAATCGCCAACTGTTCCTTCGAAACCACCTCCGGCGGCGAGCGCAGGAGAGCCTGAACAGACGCATTGATCGTGCGGTAGATTCCCCCTTTGAGAGGGTTTGTTGCATATCCAAGAGATGCCCGTGCGTCTTTGGCGAAGCTGAAACCAGGCCGGGGCTCTGAGAGTCGCGCCAGCGGTCCTCGGATGTCGGGCATGCTTGCGGCCAGATCCTGGAGCAGGACGATGGCGGTGGAATCAATATAGCTATGACGCTGCACGAAGCCGAATTGCTCGATCTGGGTCGAAAAGTAGCTTGATGTGCCGTGATACCAGCGGGACTTCCCGGCGGAAGCGGCCGGCGAAAACAGAAACCCCTCATCCGTGGGCTTCTCGAAGGCTACGTCAACTATGGGCATGTTCTTCACCTTAATGCGTCAACTGCCATGCGGAGATCGGCTACTTGCGGGACAGCCGGATGATCTCCGCCAAATCAGTTACCACATGAGGATACAGCCTGAAGCTCGACTCCCGAACCGGAATGGTGTAGCCGAGTTTGCTTACCAGCTGTCTTATGTCGTCTAAAGTTCCCGGACTCGCCTCGGGCGAGACGACGATGCTTTCGACCAGGGCTTGCAGATTGATCGCCTGGCGGAGCCCCGGCAAAACATGGGGTGGCGGGTCCGTCAGCGGCTTGCGGTGAAACTTGTTGGCCAGGTCAATGTGCCGGCTTTGTCCCGCCCACTCCGGTTTCCAAATCAGTGCCCTGACCTCACGCTCGTTTGCGAACTCAGGGCGCTTTGTCGTGATGAACCGCAGGATATTCCAGCCGACATGGTCGAAGCTGTAACGAACCAGACCCAGCATGGCCCGATCAGGCATGGCGTCGAGTGCCGCTTTCAGGAGTCCGTATCGCGAGCAGATCGCGACGCCGTCCTTCCCGTACTGACCCCACATCCTCGCCGTTTCATGGTCGAAGAGGTACCAGCATGAAATGAAATACGCTTCCTTTTGCTGAACGAGATTCCCGATCGTATCGTCGAGGTCTGTATCCGGCCCCATGCCAGCGCAAACGCGCCGGGCGTACTCTTCCGTCGGCAGCCCTTCATGTTGGTCCTCGAATTTGTCGGAGCGGCAAAAGTACAGCTTCCCAGTCTGCAGCAGCTCCATGCAACGATTGAATGGCATGAAGCGCCATATCACGGCGTCATCACTACCCGGCTGCAAATCGTCCTGCGGATAACGCTCTATCGGCATGACTCCAAACTACCAGCCCATTTGCCGCCGCGGGTCGGAACCGCAGTGTCCACCCAAACCGTTCGGAGCGGTCCTTCATCCGTTTTTTGGCGGCGACGGGCGTTCTTTAGATGTTGCTATTGGCTATATAGCCGCCATGATCATATCGAAGTGATCGGGAACGCCGACAGCGTCCCTGGTCAGGGAGTCGATGCGCACCCGCCGGGCCGATCCCGGCGCGGCATCGTCGCCCGCCGTTAACGAAGTATGGGTAAGGTCCGGGACGTCGAATCGCACGGCCTGCGTTGACACCATGAAAATGTCGCCGCTCTCGATTCCGTATTTTTCCTTCAGTCCGTCGTTTGCCGCGACCCGCACGTCGAAGGGCCTGTCCAAATTCCTCGTGCCGATCAGGGTGGCGTGTGCATGCCCGAGATCGACACCAACCTCCTCCATGGCCTCGCGCGCCGCAGCCTGAATTCCCGATTCTACGCCGCCGCTAGCAGGATCGATGAACCCGCCCGGAAGTGCCGGCTTCCCCTTGCCGGGGTCGTTCCTGCGATTGATCATCACAACGTACGTACCATCCGTTATGACGGGATCGACGGCATGGACGACATGCGCCTGGACGACCTTTCCGCTGGCAAGGGTGATGGCACCAAGAGGATGTGCCGCCTTGTCTGGATTCCCGGTAATGCCGAGAGCTCTGGCCCTTCGGCTGACCTCCAGCCGGGCCGGGTCACTGTTTTCGATCAACCAGCTAGTCATGGCTCCCCTTTATGTATCCATTGCAAGCCTTCTCGTTGTTGCCGGCCTCCGCGTCTAGTCAGGCGGCCCGAGTGATTTCCTCGACGATTTCCTGATCAGCGTTTCTCCCGCACCCGTCGGGGCCTGGTTGCAGTAAGCCGGTCCGCGAGCGCTTTCAATTCGCCCGTTGCGTGCCCGCTCGCGAATCTGAAGATCCGCCGGGCCCCGTCCCTCACCTGTTTCCGGTGATTCTTGAGGGGGGCTTGCCAATTGACAGACGCCGTCTTCAGATCAACGGCTTGGAATAGTTTGGGCAGGAGATCCGGGGCGAACTGCTCGATGAACTCAAGGAAGACAGGCAGTTCTTCGCAATCCATCATGTCAAGTTTGGAAATGTGTTCGGCAATCCGTGCCTGCTCGGAGTCAAGAGCGGCAACGGCGAGGTCTTTTGCCAGTGCGGCCATCCTTGAGAGGGCCACAGCTTGCAGTCTCCAATCCGAACCGTTGTGCCCGGCCAGGTTCAGGCGTCCCCCTCTTCGGATCACGGCCACGGCGGCTTCCGGCGAGACCGCCGTCATGATCGGATCGATCTCGGAGATCCTGTCCGCGTGGGCGGCGATCCAAGGTCCGACCGGGCCTCCGTCTTTTTGCAGTGCAAACCCGTGGAGCAGGAGCCGGAATTCGCGCGGAGGACGCGGCCAGAGTTCGGCGGCGCGAACATCCAGCCGATCCCAATCCACTCTGTCGACGATGGCCCGGTGTTTCGCCGGATTGACCTGCCGAATCCAGTACAGCAACCCCGCATAGCGCTCCCAGTCCCCATAACGGCACGAGCATATGCCCGTCACCATCCGCTCCGGACTAATGGCGTCGGTTATTGTTTTCGAGAGGTGACGCTCGGCTTTGGTGGGTGTGCTGTCTCCGAAGGGGTGATGGCCGAGAACAAGCCAGCGGATATCATTGATATCCGCGAAGGCCTCAACCGGATCATTGCCAAAAGCCGCATGCAATGACGGAACCGCCGCCCTGAGGCACTCAGTAGCGAGTCCCTGATCAAGCGCCGCGATGCCCTTCAGGTACCCGCTGAGATCGGCGATTTCCAGGCGATTGAATGCGGCGGCGAGAGCGCGGATGCGCTCTTGGGGAAGCACCGCCTTCATGGCACTCCGCCACTGCTCTCCCGCGAGCGATAGCCGGTCCAGCAAATAGCCCCACGCAAATCCTTCCGAAGTGTGCGCGACGGCCAGCTGCCCCGCGATTTTTCGCGCGTCCGCCGAGTCGACCAAAAGACGTACCATGGATCTGTCCGCGTTGGCGAGATCATTGATCATCGCGCCGAGGCCGTAGGCATTTACTCCTTCAGCTGTCTCAAGCCAGTTTTTCAGCACATCCTGATACGGCGTGAGGGCTTGAGGCGTGAATGTGCGATGCCACAGCAATGTGCTGAGCAGGAAAGCCGCATCCCGCCGTTCGAGCCCGGCCGCAGCGGCACAGCATCTCCGCAGGAGGCTGTCTGCGTCATTCGCGCGCAGGAAATCCCCAACTCCGCGGAATGCATCGGTAAGGTGCAGCTCCCTGAGCAGCCATGAGACGCCCCGCAAAGGAGGCTGCCCCTCGACGCATGCTCCTCGCAGCAGCGAGACTGCCGCGTCGAAATGGGAATCCCGCCGGTCCGCGAGAAACCGCCGGATCACAATTGTGGCAGCTTGTATATGAGGGCACCGGATGGGCACGCCAGGCAGAACCGCCGCCTGCCGGCGCAGCAGATCGAGGCCATCCGGCACCGAATCTGGATCGCCGCCCAGCAGCGAAACACCTTCCACGGCCTCCTCTTGGGTGCATCCTGCGTCCAGCGAGACAAGTTGCCGCAAGGCGACGCAGAATAACAGGAGGTCGGCGCGGTTGAAGTCGCGTAAATTATCGAGCGCTCTCTTGGCTTGCGACCACCCGCCGCGCAATATGTACGCAAATTGCCACGGCGTGCTCGCCTTTTCCGCGTCGGTTATGCGCTGTTCGAGCGGGATATCATGATACCCGTCGCCCACCTGGGAATCGTAGCGCCGCACAATCGGCAGGACCTCCGCGCGCCGTTGCCGTATCGCGTCCGCCAGCGCGCGGACCGCTTCCTTCGCGGGCAACCGGATTGCGCTTGATCCCTCGCCTTCGAAATCGGTCGTGGTCCGAATCACCTTGATTCTGTCGCCGGCCCGTTCCGCCAGCCGTTCGGCAAAACGGTCGGGGAATCGCTGCGTGTCATCGATTACCAGAACCCTTTTCCAAAGTGGCCGGGTTGTCACGGCTGTCCGTGAGAGATCGGGATCAGTGCACGCCGGGTTCGCACGGAGAACCTCCCAGCCCTCGCGATTGAAGTCCGCACCGAGCTGCCATGCCGTGATTGACTTTCCACAGCCGGACCCGCCTGCAACCTCGACGGTGTGCAGTAGATCCAGGGCCCGTCTCGCCGAGGCGAAATAGGGCAGTCGCGGGCAGGCATCGACATCCTTTGGCCCCAGGGATTCACCCGAAATCGCGGCCGCGATGCCGCGCTGATCCTCGAAGGAAACGTACTCCCAGCCTGGGAACTCGGGTTCGGGGCAGAGCCGCTCCGCAATATGCGCAAGCGCTTCCGCCGCAGGACGGCGAATTGCCCCCTCTCCTGTCACGTCCAGTCCGATCCGAAAGACACGCCAGCAATTTGCGAGCGGGCGGATCAGCCGATCCACGACGACTCCATCCCGCTCCGAGTAACCTGTGATCACGAGAATCCGTGGCCGCTCCTCGGCCAGAGCCGTCATTCGCTGGACGAGTTCATCAGGGACGCTCCCCGGCTCATGGGGCAAGACCCAATCCTCGTCTGGTCGCTGGCAGTCGCCGTGAGGCTTCCGGAGCCTGATCGTTTCTCCATTCAAATCGATTCCATATTGCCGCCTAAATGCTGCTTCCAGAAGTGTGTCCCAGTTCAGGGAAATGGCTTGAACAACCCGCCCGCGGTGGATCAGCCGCGCCAGAGCCGAGTGAGCGGTCGAGCACGCCAATGATCGCTCGTGATCCAGTCGCGCAAAGCTTTGCTGGAAGGTTTTTCGCGCGTCCGGGGCAGCAGCGATGGAAGAAAACGCGACCAGCAGCTTCGCCCAATCGAGGCCGATTACATCCTTTGCGTGGCCTGGAAGCACCCCCAGGGCATCGCAGGTCACGCGCCTGACCTCGGGATGACCATCCAGAGCATGCCAGACAAGCGGTGCCAGCTGCCCCGATAGGGGCATGCCTGCTTCGAACGAAAACCCTGCTCCCACGACGACAATGGCGTCTGCCGTGCGAATCTCGTCAGCAAGAATATCGAGTTGAACCGAACTGTCTCTCATGCCGCGCTCACCCGACGCATTCTCCCTAAAAGCACCTGCTGTCTGACTATCATGCTTATGACACACGATGCAACGCTGGCCCTTCTTAAAAGTCCGGCAATGTGATTCTCGCCGCTGATCCTCGCCGGGCGCGGGATTCGGCCTCACTACTCCGCCGACGCTGTGGGCCTTTCCCCGGGCCCGCAAAATTAGTCAGTTACCGACGCCAGCACGTCTTCTTTGGAAAATCCCGCCCAGTCGTCCCTGACCTGCCCGGTTTCGTCAAGCCAGCAGAAATCCGGCACATGGGAGTAGATCTGATCTTCCGCCGTAAGCAGGAAAAAGGTGTTATGGCGGGCGATGAGCTTGCGATTTACGTGTGGTCGCATCACCGGCACATTGGTGCCGCACAGCAGGATGTGACGGTTAACGACGAAGAAGACGATATCAGCGGACTTGAAGCCCGTCATTCTGCCCTTCGGTCCGTCCATCACCACCGGATTGTCGGAGGCGATAAAGCTTCCACTCGGACTGATGATCGTACCCCAGTATCTGGATTTGAGAGCGGGCATGATGGAGCTCGCGGCAGCTTTGAAGCCCCTGACCAGATAAAATTCGTTCTCCGCCGACAGCTTGTAGTCACCCGTTTCGATGACATCACGCTCAAATTTAAGCATGCCCTCATAATCCGCGCCGGGGCTGTCAGCTTGGATGTCGGCCTTCTTCAGCGCCGCCGCCCAGGCGGCGGGGCTCTTGAGCGCGCCTGAAACTATGGAACGGTTGATGGAGTCAGCGATCCTGAGCAAGACCGGCCGGAACGCAGGCACGCGGATATATTGTAGGGCCGCGAACGACAACAGGCTGGCCATTTCTTCGACCGACGGTTCACGCGGCTCCTCGTACAGGCTCCTGAGAATCGGCGCGATCACGCCTTCGAACTGCGAGAAAATCCGCTCGAAAGCCACCGGGTCGGTCGCATCCTCGGATATGCGATAGAAATCCCGCTGGTGCCCGGCGTTTGGCGGGCTGCCCGGCCATTGCTTTCGTCTTTTCAGGTCGGTGACGAAGAGGCGGCCGTCCTTGCGGCCAGTGTCTGTAAACCCGGCCAGCCAGCACTGCGGAGCGAAATGATGGGCTCTTGGTTCTGGATTCTTCTGCGATGTTGCGCCCATACCGCATGGTAACGCTCTTTGATCATCTTTCTTGCGGTTGTCCTCAACAAGCATGGGACTCTGACCGTGCGCGCCGTGAAGTCAACGGCCGGCCCGCTCCGAGTGTCCGTGTAGGCCGTGTGACTTCCCGCCTACTCCGCCCGGTCCTGTCTTTCCCGATATTGAGGACGACAACCAGAAAAGGAGCAGCCGATGAAAACCTACACCGTGATTTATGCCGAGGACGTGCCGCACTACGCTCAGGGCGAAGTCGAGGCGCGCAACCCCAAAGACGCCATTGCCAGGGCTCGCAAGCTCAACACCGAAACCTTCACGGCCTACGAACCGGATTGGACCGGCGCGGTCTGCCGCCGCATCGTCTCCATCGAAGACCCCGATGGCCGCGTCATCGCCGAGGCCATCCCGCTCGATGATTTCGTCCTGCACAATGCCGACGTCGGGATGCGCCTCAAACTCGACGCCGCCGAGGCAATGTTCGAAGCGCTGTGTGCTCAGGAGATGGCCGAGTTCGATCCCGAAACCGGGCGCCGGAAGGGCTATTTCGACAATGCTCTTCAGTTGCGCAAGAACGCTCTCGCCCAAGCACGGGGGCAGCAATGACCTTCACAGGACATTTCGACAACTTGATCCTCTTCGAGCGCATCGCCCGCGAACGCTCCGACATTCCAACGCTGCGCCCGCGCCGCTACGATTCCCTGGACTTCCACGACGTCTCTGTCTGGGCTCTCCTGGACATGATGCAATCGGTCCTATGACGCCGGCTTCAAGGCCGGAGCCGAAAACCGGGAGGAGCCGCCATGACCGGATCGGTCCTTCGCACATGGCACAGGCTCGCCCAAAACGCGGCGACGACGACAGGAGCCACATCAACGCCAATGGCCTCGGTGCGACGACCATACCAGGATGGCCCGGACCTAACGCTCGCCGACAAGGACGACCACGAATCGGGGCTAAAATGCCAGCTGAAAAAGATGGGCTCGCGACGCGAGTCAGACGCTTTGCAAAAACTGTACCTTTTGCAAATCAACGTCTGCCTAAATAGAAGAGACGGCTTTGTTGTAAGCTCGCGCCTTTCAGATTATGGTGAACTGGTCAACGGCGCAACCGGTTCGTCTCAGGAGACAAGATGAGTACTATTCACAAGGGCATTCCGCTGGAGAGCATAAAGGCCGGAGACGTCTTGCTGTGTTACATAGCGAACGATCACCCGGTCTTCGAGAGGATCAGAGAGGCCACGGGCAGCAGATATACCCATGCCGCATTTTGCATCGGAGACGGGATGGTCGGACACGCAACACCGCCCCGCGTTGAAATAAAGCCGCTGGAGGACGTGGTCGCGACCGCTGATCATGTGGCGGTATTCAGGCAGCCGGACGCATGGGACCCCATTAAAGTTAAGCGGCTCTCGGTCTTCGTAAATGAAGCGGTGGCAAGGGGTGCAAAGTACGATTCCGCCGGTCTAAGATATTTCGAGGCGAACAAGGAGCTTCACACGAATACGCTCGATGACCGGCTCACGCAATTCCATGAGGGCACGCTGCCGGAAGAATCCACGGAAGATAAAGCCTACACCTGCTCGGGGTTTCTGGCGGCCGGTTTTAGGGCTACAGGCTTTTTTGACCGAAGCGCATCGCTATACTACAACCCTGAAGCAACGGCGCCCGGCGACCTGGGCAGAGATCCAAGCTGGGGCACGTTTGTCGGATACGTTTCGCTGAAAGACGGCTACGCCATTCCGCTCGACGACGAGTTTTACAACGAGAGTACGTTCGCTGAGATTTGGGAGGACGCAAGCGAATGAGCCTATCCGGATTGCATCTCGTATTGACATGGAGTCATGATCAAGGATGTCGTTTACTTCCAGTTGGTCTCAGCATCCTCATCGACGTAAACGGAGATCGAGTTGCCATCGTTGACGACCGTTTTTTCCACGACATAGTTGGGCCGGTCTTCCCATAAGATCGTTACCTCTGCCGTCACCTGAACGCTGCGGTCCAGGTCTCCACTTAAGTGCCCAAAGACGTATTCCGTGTCGTCTTCACGGTCGTAAACCGTCATATCGCGGTCGGCGTAGCTGACGCTGATGCTTAGATTCACCGACGCGGAGCAACGGAGGACCATGGTGTCCCCGTCGTTCTTTACGACGTCCTCGATTGCCAGCCAGGAAATTCTATTGACGGTCGCCTCGCCATCTCCATCCTCATCACGGAGGTGAATGTAGGAATCTTCGACGGCTTCCTTGATCGCCTCTGCGATGTTTTCTGTGTGCTCCTCCAGGTATTCGACGGCCTTATCGACGTATTCATCGCGGCGCAGCGCGAGGTCAACGAAGTCGGCGAGAGACTCCAGCGGATGCAGGCTATCCGCAGCCTCGCACGCATCTAGGACGGTTCCGTCCGTTGTGATGACGTGCATCTCGTCGCCGTTTTCCTCGCGCCAGTTATCGAGGGCCGCGACCACGAAAGCGTCCGGGAACTCCTTCCGCTTGTCGCCGGTCCCGAACGGCGGTTTCCCGTCAAAATACGATTCGAAAATCGGCCCGGCGGCCATCCCGGTTGCCATGATGATCTCGACGCCAGCATCCTTCAATTCTCTCTCGACGCGTTTCCAGAGTTCTTCGGCCAGCGCCTTCGACTTCTGGGGTTTGAACTCCTCCATCAGCTTGCTGTAGCCGGCGAAGTTCTGCAGAATGGCGCTCTTGCCAGCCTTCGCTTGCAGCGAGACTATGGCCTCATCGACCTTCTCTTCGATGTTCTTGCGGACTTCCCGGAGCGTTATGTCGGTGGTCTTAAGCTTGACGGCGCCAATCGACCCGAGATGAAGAAGGGTCTGATAAGCGCTCGAACTGAACTTTTCGTTCAGGAAAATGCACGTATCGAGGAAGACGATGTCGGTCGCCAGCGCATCGGGTTTCGGTATACGTCGTTCCGGCTTTTCAGGCTTCGCGGCCACCCAGCCAGTGTACGCGTCTTAAGGGCGCCCGTTACTCGTCGGGGATTGTTCGCGGGCCCATGACAGGACTTCGGCACTCTTGTATTAGTCGCCGCGCGACCAAAAACGACAGCCTCGGCATTGTCGTTTTATTTGCTCTTTAGGGCCTTCAAGACATGGTCTGCCCAAATCTGGTAGCCATCCGCATTGAAGTGCGTTTCGTCCGTATAATATTTTGCATCGCCAGCGTGCTGCATTCTGGGATCCATATCCAGTGGCACCACGGCATCGCAGATATGGTCCTGCATGCACTGGCGCCTTATTCTCAGGTTTACAGCAGCGATATCTGATTCAATGCTTTGATCCTGTCCGCCTTGGATGCCGCGCGCCGGCATGGTAATATCGTAGAACAAAGCACCGGCTTTATGCACTTTGTCGGCATAGACTTTCAGGGCGTCATAAGCCATATCCTGCGCTTCTTTGCCGCCCGTGCTGAAATAAAGCATGTTTCCCGGCTCTCCCCCGTTCACCACGATGACTTTGGAAGCACCGGTTTTATGGGCTTCTTGGATGATGGGTGAGATATTCGCGTCAAAGTCTTCCATCTGGTCGCTGACGCTGCCACGGTTATCGCTAGGGCCATGGCCGATTTCTCGGGAAGAAACCGCGACATTGTAGCCCTGCCAGTCCAGGCCCAATCCTTTCATGACTTGCGATGGAAAGTCAGTGCCATTCGGGAAAGTGGTACTCATGCCGGTGGCTGCGCTGTTGGCGGGATAGCCAGCGACAAGGGAGTTTCCATCAAAAAGTATGTAGTTCTTGGCAGACGCAGACATAGGGAATAGCAGTAAGAAAGCGCACAGAGTCGCAAAGCGTTTCATTGTTATTCTCCTTGGTTGCAATGGTCAATTAACGTTTAGTGTCTAGAGGTCGTTACTATTCAGGAACCGCATGCCGCTCGGGCGCAATTCCCCGTTTGGATCAAGATGGCGGTACAGAGGGTTCCATTGCGAAGTTGGTGCGCAGAACACAAGAGAGGCTTTCTGTTTTACCAGAAACCCTTTATTAATGGGCCTTTCGGCGACCCCACTTGGCAACGAAACAGCGAGAATTGGAACTTCGCAACGGAACCGGATTTCGGTGCAAGATTTTGCGGTCGCCATGATCGACGAACTGGAGCGCCCCCTTCATCTCCGTCAGCGCTTCACAGTGGGATACTGACCACCGAAGGAGGAACTGACGATGAAAACGAAAGCTATGAACCAAAAAACCTTCGTTGCATGTTGTGCAAGCCTAGCTCTTGCCGCCCTCGGAATTACGGCATGTTCGAAGGCTCCCCCGCCCGGTTCACCGGGACGCATTGATGCCGCAAGCCTGCGACAAATCGGCACCGTGGATGAGCGGTTCCAGTCCTACAACATCGAAATGGTCGAAGTCATCGGCGGAAGATTTTGGAAGCCCTACAAGGATATCGACGCTCTTCTCAAGGCGCAGTCCTCCGTCGCACAATCCAAAGCGGCGGGCGCCCCAGCGGGTATGGACCCGAATCTGTACCAACAGCGCCCGCCGATTGATCTCACCAACCCGCGCCTGCGCAAACTCGCAGCGGCCTTAGGGCCCGCCTATGTCAGGGTCAGCGGAACATGGGCAAATACGGTCTACTTCCAAAATTCCGATCAACCCGCACCGAAGACGCCTCCAAAAGGTTTCGGCGGAGTGTTGACCCGCCAGCAATGGAAGGGGGTCATCGATTTTGCTCACGCCGTGGATGGGAAACTCGTCACATCCTTCGCCACTAGCGCGGGAACCCGAAATTCCGCCGGCGTCTGGACTCCGGACCAGGCACGCCAGCTCCTCGCCTACACCAAATCCATTGGCGGTAGCATCGCCGCCGCCGAATACATGAACGAACCTACCTATGCGGAAATGGGTGGCGCCCCGAAAGGCTACGATGCCGCGGCGTATGGGCGCGATTTTTCCGTCTTCCTTCCATTCGTGAAGAACACTGCACCCGACATCCTAGTCCTTGGTCCCGGCGGCGTCGGAGAAGGAATTCCGCTCGCTCCCATTGGACTTGCTGGGAGCATTATCAAGTCTGAAGACATTCTCAAGGCCACAGGCCCCGGCTTTGATGGCTTTTCCTATCACTCTTACGGTGCGACGTCGAAGCGTTGCGCCTCGATGGGACCCGGATCGCAGACAACCGCGGAGGCGGCTCTTTCCGAGGAGTTTCTCTCCCGCCCAGACCGGATCGAGGCATTTTATGCGGGCCTCCGCGACAGATTTGAGCCGGGTAAACCGCTCTGGCTCACCGAAACAGCCGACGCAGCCTGCGGTGGAAATCCATGGGCCTCGACGTTTCTCGATAGCTTTCGCTATCTCGACCAGCTCGGGCGCTTGTCCAAACGGGGCGTCCAGGTGCATATGCACAACACGCTCGCGTCGAGTGACTATGGCTTGCTCGATGACAATACCCTGATGCCGCGGCCGAACTATTGGGCGGCGCTGTTGTGGCACAAAATCATGGGCAAGACAGTCCTCGATCCGGGCCTTTCGACGGCAACAAGCCTGCACATCTACTCCCACTGCCTGCGCGGAGAGCCTGGAGGCGTAGCGCTGCTGGCAATCAATACGGACCGATCTGCGCCCCAATCATTGGACCTCGCCCAGGTGGCAGAGCGCTATACTTTGACGGCCCCGAGTCTGGATGCGACGAGCATTCAACTGAACGGGAGCGAGCTCAAGCTGGGAGAGGACGATGCAATACCGAGCTTGACTGGCATCTCCGCGGGTTCCGGACATCTCACGTTCTCGCCGGCCACGATAACGTTTGTCGCTATACCGAACGCAAACAATGCTAGTTGCCAATAAAATGAAAGGCAAGGACAGGCGGGCAACATGCTAGACACTATTTTGAGCGCACTCCTTCCGATGGTATTTACCTTCTTGCTCGGTTTCGTGGCCGCCCGGCGACACGATTTCGGGTCAAAGGATGCCTCGACGCTGAATCGGATGGTGTTGCTATACGCCGTGCCGATGGCGCTTTTTGCCGGAACCGTTACAACGTCGCGCGCGGCACTTAGTCGGGACATCCCGCTAGTAATCGCCTTGTGCGTTGGCATCATTGGTCTCTACGGTGTGGTCTTTTTGCTCTGCCGGGTGGCTTTCCACATGCAGGTCAGCACCAGCGCGCTGGCTGCTCTGACAGCTTCCGCGCCAGCAGTGCCCTTCGTAGGTCCAGCCGTCCTCGGCGATCTGTTCGGAGGGCTCAGCGCCATACCGATCGCGATTGCCGGTCTCGTTATCAACCTGACAGTCGTGCCAGTCACGATTCTGCTTCTCACATTCGATTCGACAGGGAGAGACCCACAGGAAAACTCTCCCGTCCCGCGAGAAGGAGAGCACTTGGCAATCTTCCCCAAGGTCGTACTGCCTCGGTTTTCGCTGCCAAACTCGCGGAAACTATCAAAGAACCGATCGTCTGGGCACCCGTTCTCGCTTTCATTATCGTGCTGACCGGCTTCCGCATTCCCCAACTCCTCGTCCACCCGCTTTCCCTGCTAGGACAGGCATCCGGAGGCGTCGCGCTGTTTGCCTGCGGGATCGTGCTTGCATCCGGAAAAATCAAAGCCAACTGGTACGTCTTGTTCTTCGTATTCCTGAAAAACATCGTGCAGCCCGCCCTGGTCCTCGGTGGTTTGCGATGGGTCGGCTATGGCAATCCCATTGTCAGCGAGGCGGTGCTGACGACGGCCATTCCGACCATGCCGATTGTGATTATGCTTGCTCTGCAGTACCGCATCGCACAGGCGGAGGCGGCTTCCGCCGTGTTCCTCAGCATGATGGGCTCGATCGATCACGATGGGGGTTTTCATCGCCCTAACACGTTAAACCATGAACTCACGTACATGAAAGGAAGATAACCAATTCCATGACACAAGTTGAAACTCTCGCAAAGTATGCAGCTCGCGCTTCCTTCGCCGACCTCTCGGCCGAGTCGCGCAGGCAGTTGCCAATCCACATCCTAGACTCACTGGGCTGCTGCATTGCCGCCCTCGGCGCTGATCCTATCGAGGCCTGTCGGCAGCAGGTCGCCGAGTTCGGTGGCAGCGGCCCATCTGCGCTTATTGGCGGAGGAAAGGCGAACCCAATCTACGCCGCGTTCTGGCATACCGCGCTCGTGCGTTATGTCGATTTCATGGACAACTTTCTGGCCCCAACAGAAACGTGCCACACGGCCGACAATTTCGGCGTGGCGCTGACCATCGCCGACTATGTGGGCGGTAGCGGCCGCGACCTGATGCTCGGGGTGGCGTTGGGCTACACGGTCCAGTCACGGTTCGTTGATCACGCCAACTTCATGAGCAGCGGCTTCGACCACACGTCGCAACTGGCCTTCTCGCTCAACGCCGCCGCTGGCCGACTGCTCGGCCTGAGCGAGCAGCAGATTGCTCATGCTATGGCGATGGCTGCAGTGAGCGATGCGTCCTTCGCCGTCGTTCGGGCGAAGCCACTGTCGCAATGGAAGGGTCTCGCCTCGGCGCAGTCGGCGCTCGGCGCCATGAACACTTTGTTCCTGGCTCGTCGTGGAGTGCAAGGACCTCTCCAGGTCATCGAGGGCCCTCTGGGAATTGATCACCTTCTGAGAATGAAGATCAACATTGACTGGGACAAGCAGGGGTACGAGGGCGTCGTGGAGAGCACTATCAAGAAGTACAACTCTATGATCCACACGCAGTCCGCGGTCCATTGTATGGTCGAACTCGCCAAGCAGAACAAACTTGATCCCGACA
Source organism: Terriglobia bacterium (assembly GCA_963747535.1). GTDB lineage: Bacteria > Acidobacteriota > Terriglobia > Bryobacterales > Bryobacteraceae > CAVVFX01. Next base: position 252,182 of record CAVVFX010000011.1, on the reverse strand, counting down.
AGGTTGTCTCGATTGAGGCAGAGGTGTTCCAACTTGCCTTTGATTTCGCCGGTGGCGGCCTCTACGGCGTGGACAAAGTCATCCGCATCAAGGAACAGGCGGATCACAGCCTGCCGTACCTGCTTGCGGTCGCCCTGCTTGACGGCGACGTGATGCCGGCGCAATTCAAACCAGACCGCATCATCAAGCCCGATGTGCAGAGCTTGCTGAAGAAGGTTTCAGTCCGGCCGAACTATGAATTCACGGAGGAATATCCAAAGAAAATGCCCGCCAAGATCATCGTGCGGCTGCAGGACGGGAGAGTGATCGAGCACGAGGTTCAGGATTACCCAGGCATGGCTTCCCATCCGTTCACCTGGGAAGACGCGGTCGAGAAGTTCGACAGACTCATGGCTGGTCGTGTCGACCAGGGCCTATCGCGGCGAGATCAAGGATGCCGTACGTTCGCTCGAAAACATTCAGGTTGGGGACCTGATGAAACTGCTCGGCTCCGTCAAGACAGGCCAGGGGAAGCCATCGTCATCGAAAGCAGCCTGAGAAACCGCCAGCAAGAAAGATCGCAAAAGACAGGAGAGATACAAATGGCAATTACATCCGAGAGTGTTCGCGAGATCTTTAAGGGACTTGAGAACGGCGACGGCGCTACGTTCTTCGAACGGGTAGCGGACGACGTCGACTGGATTGTGATGGGCACTCACCCCCTTGCCGGTCACTACCGCAGCAAGAAAGCTTTCAGGGAGGGCACTTTCGCCAAGTTGGGCCAGGTTCTGCAAAACGGCGCGCAGCTCCATGTGGAGGATTTGATCGTAAAGGACGACGAAGCGGTCGTCGAACTTCATTCTCTAGCGACCGCGAAGAACGGCATGCGCTTCAACAATCGCTACTGCTGGGTAGTCTATTTCCGAGGAGGATTGATCGTGAGAGTTCGTGCCTACCTCGACTCGGCGATGGTCGCCCGATTGTTCGAGGAGAATCCGATTGCATGAACTGCTGCAACGGGTCCCACTCTGCCGCTCTTCAACGTTCATATGGGCAGATAGATCCAGAAGTTCCAGACGTTTCGTGGCAGGTCGCGGTCGACAATGGGCTAACAGCGACTACGGAACCGCCCGCCAAAAGCTGATGGACTTGCTTGGAGGAATTCCGTTGGGCCGGCCTAACCAGCCCCAGGAGGTTGCGGAACTCGTCGCTTTTGTGGCATCGGACCGGGCATCCTCGATCACCGGGACCGAATTCGTTATAGATGGTGGAACGATTCCGACGGTTTGATCACAGCTCTTTGCGAATCTTAAATAAAGGAGGTTTTTATGTCCAAAGTTTGGCTGGTAACGGGAAGCGGAAGCGGTTTGGGGCGTAACATCACTGAAGCGGTCCTCGCATCGGGCGCTCGCCTCGTGGCAACAGCCCGCGATCCCCGTCGCCTCGACGATGTGGTGAAGAAGTACGGCGACCAGGTCCGCACTGCCCCCTTGGATGTGGCAGACGAGAGTGCGGCCAATTCGGCTGTGCAGGCCGCTGTGGACGCGTTCGGGCGGCTTGATGTCGTGGTGAACAACGCGGGCTACGGTGATATTGCGCCCTTCGAGCAGTTGAGTTCGGAAAGATTCAAGGCCGTGGTCGATACCAACTTCTACGGCGTAGTCAACGTGACCCGCGCCGCACTTCCGATCATGCGCAAGCAGAAGAGCGGCTGCATCCTTCAGATTTCTTCCGTGGGCGGGCGTCTGGCCCGGCCCGGCAGCACGCCGTATCACGCCGCCAAATGGGCAGTCGGAGGATTTACGGAATCTCTTGCCCAGGAGGTGGCTTCGTTCGGCGTAAGAGTGTGCGCGCTCGAACCTGGTGGAATGCGGACAAACTGGGGCGCCCGCGCCAATGAAAAAACACCTAACCTGCTCCCGGATTATGAGCCGTCAGTGGGCGCCGTCATCGACGCGCTGCGCTCCTACTGGGGCCGGGAGACGAGCGATCCGGTCAAGGTGGCCCAAGTGATCCTTCGGCTCGCTGAAAGCGATCACCTCCCTGCACATCTTCTTATAGGCAGCGATGCTGTTCAGTATGCCAAACAAGCCGATGAAACGCGAACGGCCGAGGCAGATGCCTGGCGCGAAGTCAGCATCTCGACCGACGTAGACGCGAAGGGAGCATTGCCCAGCATACGATTCTGAAATTACGGTTCGAATGCGGGGGGAGAATCGAGAGACTCTCGCCAGGACTTTTAACTAGGGGCCTGAAGCCGGGAGGAGACATCATGAACATCCTTCTATTTGGAGCAACGGGAATGGTTGGTGACGGCGTGCTGCGATGGCTGATCGCTGCGCCCGAAGTGAACCGCGTCGTTGCCGTCTCGCGCAAGGGGCTTTCGGTACAGCATGCCAAACTGCAAACCGTCATCGAAAGCGACATGTTCCGTTTGCAAAATCTGGACGCGCTCCATGGCTTCGACGCCTGCTTCTTCTGCCCGGGCGCAAGCTCGGTCGGGATGAGCCCGGAGGCCTACCGCCGCCTGACATACGATTTGACGCTCGCAGTTGCGCGTCAGCTATTGCCCGGAAATCCGCGCATGGTATTCGAGTACATTTCCGGTGAGGGCACGGATGCGAATTCGCGGCAGAAATGGGCGCGCGTCTAAGCCGAGACGGAGGCGGCGTTATTCGAGATTGGATTCCGTGACGCCTACGCGCTGCGGCCCGGCTTCATCCAGCCGATGCGCGGCGCCGCCAGCCGCATGCGATCGGTGCGCTGGATGTACGCCATGACGACACCGATTTACCCTTTTCTTCAAAAACGGTTTGGCCGGTTCGTGACTTCCACCGACCGGCTGGCCGCGGCGATGCTACAGCTTGCCATCGCCGGCAGCCCGAAAAAGACATTGAATACACGTGAGCTGAACGCGGTCGCCGTCGAACACAGAAGGCGCCGTGAGGAGCGAATTCGATCCCGATGAAGACTGTTCTTCGCGAACTGGAGCGGATCAGGGTCGAGCTGTCCCTGTTCCCCACAAAATATAAACCCTGCTCGTGGCTTACCTGCAATCGACCGTTCGCAAGGGACTCCAGGGAGTTCTCGCAAGGAACAATGAGCTTCGGACAGCCGTTCGGCGCCGCCAGGCTCCGGTCGGTTTCGGGCAATCCGACGGCGCTCTCGCACACCCAAAAGGACTTAATGTACGGGCGCAATTCCTGGCGGGGCTGGATGAATGAAAGATCCATTGCAACCGACCTTCGTTGTCCACTGTTTTACCAATTTACATGGAGGCAGCATACGCCAAATCCTTTTCGGGAGGCTCACACCGTGACCACAACCCGCCCCCGCCGTACCGGATGCTCCACCAGTTCGTGCGCCGTTGCGATCTCTGCAAGTGGAATGCGCTCAGCAATCTCGAACCCGGCCCACCCCGCCTCAAGCCCATCATTCAGATTCCGCGTCGCCGCCACCTTGGCCTCCGTCGGAAAATCATCGCTCCCCAGAAAAAACACGCGGATGTTCTTGAACACCATCAGCCAAAACGGGATTTTGGGCGTAGCGGTGTCGGTAGCGTAAGCGCCGATCGAGCCGCCCATCTTCAGCACCTCGACATCAGCATCGATATTGGCCCCAAACGCGACTTCGACAATATGGTCAACCCCGTCAGGAGCCAGTGCCTTCATACGCTCTACCAGACCCTGGTCATTGATAACGACTTCGTGAGCGCCCGCCGTCCGCGCTGCTGGCTCCTCCGCTGACGAGCGCACCGTGCCAATCACGCGGGCGCCGGCGTGACGGGCGAGCGCGGTCGCACACATTCCAACAGCGCCGCCGGCCCCTTGTACCAACACCGTCCGCCCTGCGACGTCGCCCCCGACATGGACAGCGCGATGCGCCGTGATGCCAGGTATCCCAAGACAGGCGCCCTGCTCCGGCGTCACGCTCTCCGGCAGAAGAGCGACATGATCCAGCGGCACAACCGTGAACTCCGCAGCCGTGCCGAACGGCCGATAAGATTGTGCGCCGTAACACCACACGGGCCGGCCGACCCAGTCGGAAGATACGCCCTCGCCGACCTGATCGACTCGGCCCGCGCCGTCGCTATGGGGGATGACGCGCGGATAAGGCATGCCAACACCGAACGAGTCCTGACGCTTCTTGATATCGCCGGGGTTTATGCCCGAGGCCGCGATCCGAATACGAACCTCTCCCTGCCCAGGGCGAGGGTCTGGCATCTCGCCCACCGCCAACACTTCCCGCGCCGGCCCCTGCTTCTCGTACCACGCTGCCCTCATAAAATCCTCGTTCTCTATAAAACCACAGGTCAGGTAACTGCGACGGGAGGCACAGACTGTCCTCAGGAAATCTCAGGCCACTTAAGCATTGCCGCCCTGGCCACGGCAAGCAATTCCTTTTGCGTTGCCCCGTCCCTAGCCTGAATCGTCATGCCCTGCATGACCGTCATATAAAACTTGCCCAGCGCGGCTGCATTCGTACGGGGAGGAAGTTCTCCGTCCCTGACACCACGCTTAATCTTGGCGGTGATGCGCGCCTCCGCCTCAAGGCGGCAACCCCGGAGTGCGGCCTGCAAGTGGGCGGACTGAGGCGAGCCGTTTATGGCGGACGCAACCACCATGCATCCGGGCGGATGGTCCTTGGTATTCGTCAACTCGATCGCCGAGGCTTCGAGAAGCCGCTCGATGGCGGCGCGCGCGGTCGTCTCCGCGCCGAGGATGCGGCCTGAATTCCCAAGGTCGGACTTGTAAAGCTCCACGGCCTCCAGATACAGGCGCTCCTTGTCGCCAAACGCTGCGTAGAGGCTGGGCGCGCTAATTCCCATGGCGGATGTCAGGTCGCTGATTGACGTCGACTCATACCCCTGACGCCAGAACAATTCCATAGCACGATGAAGCGCCGCGTCCCGGTCGAATGCCCGAGGACGTCCGCGTGCCTTTCTGGGTCTTTTTGAGGGTCGTGCCACTGTACTGAAAATACTAAACGCCTTGACTCTTTCCCGCAACACTTATTGTATAATGATCGTTACAGAAATCGTGCAGCCCATGAGCGACACCATAAGCACAACCGGTCTCGACGCACTACTCAGCAACACATAAACATCAATGGAGCACAATGATGAACGCAAATAAACTAGACGGAAAGGTAGCCCTTATCACCGGCGCTACCAGCGGCCTCGGCCTTGCCACCGCGAAGCTGTTTGTCGCGGAAGATGCCTATGTTTTCATTACGGGCCGGCGCCAAAAAGAACTGGACGAGGCCGTCAGGAAAGTCGGCCGCAATGTCACCGGCATTCAGGGCGACGTCGCCAATCTGGCCGATCTCGATCGTTTGTATGGACAGGTAAGAAAAGAGAAAGGACACATTGACATCCTGGTCGCCAATGCCGGGGGCGGCGCCTTTGCTCCGCTCGGTGCAATAACGGAAGAGCATTTTGACAAAACATTCGACGGCAACGTCCGGGGCACGCTCTTCACCGTCCAGAAAGCCCTTCCGTTGATGAAAGACGGCGGCTCTATCATCCTGACGGCTTCGTCCGCTGCCTCGAAAGGCACGGAGGCCTTCAGCGTTTACGCGGCCAGCAAAGCCGCCATCCGATCCTTCGCTCGCGGCTGGACGGCCGACCTCAAGGCGCGTAAAATCCGTGTTAACGCCATCAGCCCGGGCGTCGTGCCAACAGAAGGTTATAACACCAGCCTGGGCATGAGCGCCGAGCAAGTCGTTCAGTTCTCGCGGCAGATGTCCGCCAGCATCCCGCTGGGGCGTGTCGGCACGCCGGATGAAGTCGCCAAAGCCATGGTTTTTTTGGCATCGGATGATTCAAGCTACATCTCGGGAATCGAGCTTGCTGTTGACGGCGGCATGAACCAAGTATGAGCCACGGCAACGCGTTTAAATCCCCGAAGTGGCATTCCCGCGGGGGGCAGGAGGAAGCGCAGCCGAACAAAGACCAAGAACGCAGATGGACAACAAGCGTGGTGAGGTAAACTCGCTACTGCATCCGCTGTGCACGGGCTCAGGGGAGTCATCGGTTTTCGTCCTTCCCGGCGCACTGCCCGATAAGAACACGAAGCCTCTTTTGTAGGACCCTCGTCGACGGTAACTAGTGCTTAATTGCATAAGTTGACAAGTGTATTTCGGAGCTGGGTGCCCTTCACATCACGCTTGCGCCAGCGAAACGGCTTGGCACGTTCATTGTGTTTGCGAATAAAGGCTTCGATCGCTTCGCGCAGCTGGTCTTTGCTCTTGAAACTGGCTCCGTTGAGAGTCTTCCGTTGCAGTAGACTGAAGACGATTTCAATCTGATTTAGCCAACTTGCCGAAGTCGGTGTGAAATGAAAGTGCACGCGGCCATCGTACTTCGCGAGCCAGTCGCCGTTCTTCTTGTGCGGCGAGTAATTGTCCAGGATCACGTGGATCTCTTTATCTGTCGGCTGTTCTGCAATTACGCCTTCCAGAAAGCTCTGGAAATCTACCCGTTTCTTGGCTTCCGTGAACTTTGTCTTGACCTGTCCGGTGGCGACATCCAGGGCCGCGAACAAATTCAGCGTGCCGTGCCGTTTGTAGGTACTCTTCAGCCCGCGGACCACAGCGCCGCTGTCGGTCTCGACGTAACCGGCCGTCCGCTCCGTGGCCTGCATACTGGGTTTCTCGTCCATGCTCAGCACTACCGCATTCAACGGTGGGTTCAGGTAGAGTCCCACCACCTCAGCAGCTTTGGGCGCAAACTCCTTATCCGTGCTTACACACCAACTGCGGTGTCGTTGCAGGTGGATGCCTTCGCGGCGCAGTATACGCCAGACTGCATAGACGCTAGATCCGAGCGTCTCTGCTACCGCGGGTCCATCCCAATGGGACATGCCCGGAGGCGGCGGTTGTTCAAGTAGTGCAAGGACGCGGTTCCGAAATGCGGCGTCGTATGTCACCGGCTTGCCCGGTCGCGGTTCGTCGCCCAGTCCCCTCACGCCCCAAAAAGCGAATCGCTTGGACCACTTGGTAACGGTGGGGATGGAGACTCTCAGTTCCCGTGCCACCTGCTGAATCTCTTTTCCGTCAAGACGGGATAAGATGATTCGGGCGCGCTCCACCAAGCGCGCCTCCTCAGCCCGGCTCATAGTGATCGCAATCAACGTTGCCTTGTCTTCGGCAGAGCACTCCAACACAGGCGCATGTCTGGGCATCTACCAAACATTCTAATACAGAAATGTATTATTGCGATTAAGCACTAGGTATGCAGCCCTTCAGGGTTACCCGCACCGCCAGTGATGATCAAACAACTTCATGTCGCACCCGAGCCCCCGCACGAATTCATAGGCTTCGCCCCTAAATAACCGGTTCACATATCTCGATTCCATGCGGTAAAGAAAACGGCCGTTTCTTTTACCACTGTCCGTCGTGCGGTCACATGGAAGTTTCACTTGCATTTCACGGTGAAGAAAGCCAGTAAGGAATTCTACGTAAGGTAATCGATTCAGCCTCACGAGTTTCTTAACGATTTGGCATAACCGAAGAGGAGATTTCCATATGCGAATTGGTCACGCGCGCGTCTCGACCCACGAGCAGAACCTCGACTTGCAAAAGGATGCGCTGAAGAAGGCACGCTGTGAGAAGCTCTTTGTCGACGTCGCCGGCGGCAGCCACGCCCGTCGATCAGGGCTGGAGCAGACGCGCGCCCTCCTCCCCAAAGGCGACGTCCTCGTTGTCTGGCGCCTTGACCGGCTCGGCCGCTCACTCAAGCACCTGATCGAGTTCATGACGGAGCTCGAACAGCAGGGGATCGGTTTTCAGAGCCTTCAGGAATCCATCGACACCATGTCTCCGGGCGGACGTTTGGTGTTCCACATCTTTGGCGCGCTCGCGGAGTTCGAGCGCAGTCTTATCCGAGAGCGGACCAAGGCCGGCTTAGACGCCGCCAGGGCAAGAGGCAGGAAGGGGGGCCGACCCTTGAGCCTAACTCCGCACCAGCAGGCCCTCGCGATCGACCTCTATCAACGAAAGCACCCGGTGAAAGAGATTTGTACAACGTTCCGGATCTCCAAGCCGACGCTTTACTCCTACGTGAATAAAACGCAGGCAAAGGCGGCTTGACCTTGTCGCGGTCACCCTCTATATACCGGCGGTCTGCACCGTCAGATCCATGAGCCGGTTCCAACTCTCCGTGCCCAACGCCCGAACGAACTCGCCTTGCGCGCGCTCCCAGTAAGGAAGGGCGCGCCTATACGCACGCTTGCCCGCCGCCGTCAGCGCGAGATGTACTTCACGCCGGTCGTCGCCCGCCGTGGAGCGCAACCATCCCGCGCGGCGCAACGGCTCCAACGTTCGAGTCAGGGTTGTGCTGTCGATCTCCAGCAGACTGGCAAGCTGCTTCTGCGACATGCCTGGCGCGGTGTTCAACGCTTGCAGCAAGGTGAACTGCGCGACGCCCAGGCCACTGGGGCGGAGCGCCGCATCGTACAGCCTGGTCATCACACGCGCGGCCCTGCGAAGGTTCGCGCAGCCGCACGGCAGCCGGACTACCTCTCGAACCGTCGCCTCTTTTTCCGTCTTCTTCATATTAGATGTATCTACATATAGTTTAGACAAATGTTCTTCTGGCCGTCAAATCGTTGCAACCTGATAGATGTAGATACATCTATCTAACCAGGAGATGCAACCGATGAACAGTTCAACGTCCTTTCTGACGATCTGTGTTCTTGTTGAAAGCGTAGCCACCATGATCACCCTTCTGTGGGGCATCCGTGCCGCCATCAGCCGAGCCGCGCCGCCCGCGCGCGAGCAGCGTCGAAGCTTTCGGGCCGGTACTACTCTGCTCGTAGGGTGGTTCTTGGCCGCCCTGTCGCTGTCCTGGCTGGGGTTTTACCAGGGAAAGCCCACCCGAATCCCGACCGTTGAATTCGGTCTGCTGCTCCCAATCATCGCGGGTGTGATGTTTTACTGGAGATCAGCCGGCCTCAGACGCATCATCGCAGCCGCTCCGCAAAGCCTGCTTGTGGGCGTCCAGCTTTATCGCGTGCTAGGCATAGTCTTTCTCGTGCTGTTCTTTGGCGGTGCCATGCCCGGAGTCTTCGCGATTCCTGCAGGCGCCGGAGACGTCGCTGTCGGCCTGTTCGCCCCTGCCATTGCCTTGGCCTACGCGCGCGGGTTGCGCGGCTCGACAGGCCTGGTTCGCGCCTGGAACGTGTTAGGACTCACTGACCTCGCCGTAGCGGTCACGGCCGGCTTCTTGAGCTCCCCCTCGCCGATCCAGTCGTTGGCCGTCGATAACCCGAACACTCTCATCACGGCATTCCCCCTGGTCATGATTCCGGTTTTCCTCGTGCCGCTCGCCGTTCTCCTGCATCTGGCGTCTCTGGCGAAACTGGGCCAGACCGAGGCTTCGTCACATGACCTCAGCCCGCTCCTCACCACGCGGGGAACATCGTCGCAACTAGGGAATCGACCCTTTAGACGCGAGGGGCAGTCGGAAAAAGCATAGCGTCTCGGCCCGCTTCAACCAGGCAGGCTGCTTGGATTCGACGCCCCTTCCAGTCAATTTCAGTCGCGTTGCCACTCCAAACGGCATCACTGGCTCGACCGGGTTCCTGGTATCGGGGACCGGCTAGCATAAACCTCCGCCGCCGGACCCCTATGGGCCTCGTCGGATTGCGATCAGCAGGCCGCCGCTTATGCCAATTGATCGCTCATGCCCCCGCCCAAAGTTGTACTCGTAGCCCGGTTCGATGAACCAGCCGAACCGATGCTTCCCGGAGGGCCAGTACATAAAATCCAGCACGGCTTCAGCGGCGATCGAGTTCGTTGTGACGCCGTATTGCCGCGTATGAACCCACTCCGGGCCAATGCCGATCATGAACTCCGCTTTTTTCGAGAGGGTCCAAGGCTTTTTGAACAGAAGGTCGGTATCCCATTCTGTCGAGTGACGGGAGAAAAGCGGCGTGACGCCCGCTTCGAGTTCCAGCCAGTTCTCTATCGGCGTAACTTCAGCCGCGAAGTCCGCGCCGAAGCTCGATCCGCCTTTGAGGTTCCAGCTACCAGCTCCCCCAAGCTCCACGATTGCGAGAGGCTCCGGTTCCTTGTCGACGTCGACCGACTGCGCGACCGCGTTTCCACAGCAAAGAAACAAAGATGCGATCAACGCGCATTGGGTCCTGTTCATCTTTACAGAATGGGGCCTATAGTGGCTATAGGGTCAAGCGCATGAATGTGGACGGGCGTATGAGCATCGGCCACCTCTCGAAAGAGGCTGGGGTCAAGGTCGTGACAATCCGGTATTACGAGCAAATCAAACTCATGCCGGCGCCGCCGCGCACGGAGGGTAATTACCGCGCCTACAAGCAGGAACACTTGCACCTGCTGCGGTTCATTCACCGATGCCGGAGCTTTGGCTTCACGCTTGACCAGGTCCGCGATCTTCTGCGCTTGTCCACTCAACCCAGGCGGAAGTGTTCCGAGGTCGATCGAATTACTGCGAACCACCTGAAGGAAATTGAGCAGAAAGTTGCCGACCTGCGAAGGCTTGCGGCCGAGCTGCGCCGAATCCAGCGCCGGTGTCCGGGCAAAAGCCTTATCGGCAATTGCCGCATTCTGGAAGCTCTATCGCCTGCTTCCAATCGGCCCGGCTTGAACCGGGCGCGATCCGCGCGCCAACAGATTCAGCCGGCCGGCGGGAAGTGGCACAAATAGTCGCGAAGCTGATCGCGCACGCGCCGAAAGACCGCCAGACGTTCGTTCTCCGATCCTCCGGCTGCGGCCGGATCTTCGAAATTCCGATGAAGCCGGTTTGCGTGCCCAGGAAAGATCGGGCAGCTTTCCTTCGCGTTGTCACAGACGGTGAGCACGTAATCGAAACTCCGCCCCGCGAACTCGTCGACGGACTTTGAGCGGTGCCCGGAAATATCGATGCCCAATTCCTTCATTACCGCGATCGCTTCCGGCCGCACCTGGCTTGGCTTCGTACCCGCGCTCTCGACCTCGAACCGGTCTCCGGCATCGTGCCGAAGCAGGCCTTCGGCCAACTGGCTCCTGGCCGAGTTGCCGGTGCATAGAATAAGGACCGTCTTCTTCTCAGCCACGGGCCACTTCCCTCTCTTGCGCATGGGGAACGACGACGTCCGGGGCCTGCCTCGGAAGCGACGGCACGAGCCAGCGGAACAAGAACGTCGCGGCGAAGGCGCCGCCGAGCTGTGCCGCCATAAAACCCGGAGCGTCGGCCGGCCGGATGCCCGCGAAGGTGTTCGTGAACGATCGGGCGAGAGTCACGGCCGGATTTGCGAACGACGTCGATGCCGTGAACCAGTACGCCCCAGTTATGTAAAGGCCGACCGCGAAAGGCACGGCTTCACCGCGAAGCCGACCGCAACCCCAGATCACGCTCAGCAAACCGAACGTCGCCACGAATTCGCTGAACATCTGGGCGCCGCCCGCGCGCACATGGTGCGCAACCTGTAGGACCGCTTCCCCGAACATCAGGTGAGCCGCCCAAACCCCGAGCAGCGCACCCACAACCTGAGCCGCGATGTAGCCCGGCACTTCGCGCCACCTGATGCCCCTTTGGCTGGCGTCCGCCAGCGTAACGGCTGGATTGAAATGCGCCCCCGAGACAGCGCCGAAGGTTAAGATCAGCGTCACGAGCGTGGCCCCGGTGGCAATGGTATTAGCCAACAGCGCGATTGCGACGTTTCCGCCGCTCAAGCGGTCGCCCATAATGCCGGAGCCGACGACGGCCGCCAGCAGCAGCGCCGTCCCGAGGAACTCCGCCGTAAGGCGGCGCGCCGGCGTCATGAACAGCAACCGGGCGGGCAGCAATTCCCAGGCTTGGTCGCCCGAACGAAGGCGCTCATGAATTTGTTTTCAACGAGTGGCGCAACGGCGTCCACGTCGAGGCCCTCGCCTGCGAGGAATTGCCGCGCATCCTCGATGTTGTAAATGCGCGTGGGCTCGATGTCGATCCCATCGAAGCCGGCCGCCGCCAGCTTCTTGACATAATCCATTTCTTCAAGCGCCCCGGCGATGCAGCCGACCCACAGTTCCATGCTCTTCCGCACTTCGGCTGGCACCTCGCCGCGCACCACCACGTCCGAGACGGCGAAACGCCCGCCCGGCTTGAGGACGTGCAGCGCCTCCCGCAGTACCCTGTCCTTATCCGCGGCCAGGTTGATGACGCAGTTCGAGATCACAACATCCACGGAATTATCCGGGAGCGGAATATGTTCGATCTCTCCTTTGAGAAACTCGACGTTCTCTATGCCCGCCTTCCGCTGGTTCTCCCGCGCGAGGGCGAGCATGTCGTCAGTCATATCGAGGCCGTAAGCCTTGCCTGTTGGACCTACGCGCTTTGCGGAGAGCAGAACGTCGATGCCGCCGCCAGAACCGAGATCGAGCACGGTTTCTCCGGGCTTCAGTTCAGCCAGGGCCGTCGGGTTCCCGCAGCCGAGCGAGGCCAGCACTGCCTTTTCCGGCAAGCCGCTCTTTTCCATATCGTCATAGAGACCCGACGTGATCGGGTCCAGCTCCGAGCCGCAGCAAGTCGGCCCGCAGCACGAGCTCTTATCGCCAGCGGCGACGCGACGTGCTGTCTCGCCGTATTTCTCCTGAACGATTTCCTTGATATTGCTCATCCGTTGGTTCTCCTTATCCGTTCTTCTCCACGAAGGCTGTCACCCGCTGCTGAATCTCGTCGCGCACGCGGCGCAGCGCCTCGCGGCGCTCCTCCCTTGTGCTGGCCTTCGAGGGATCCTCAAGGTCCCACTGCAGCCGCCAGATTGCGCCGGGGAAGATCGGGCAGCTCCGCTCTTTCTCCCTATCGCAGAGCATCACGACGTAATTGAAACGGCGCCCCAGAAAGCGGTTGACCGCCTTTGTTTCATGCCCGGAAATATCAATCCCGACCTCGCTCATCACCAGGACGGCGTCCGGATCGAGCGGCGTCTCCTCGCTTCCGGCGCTCACCACATCGAAGCGGTCCCCCGCAATCGAACGGAGGAAGCCCTCGGCCATCTGCGTCCGGCGCGAATTGCCGGTGCACAGAAACAGGACCTTCGCCTTGATCACAGCAACCCCCTTACTTGCAGCAGACAATCTTCTGCGGCTCTATTGCCTTGTTTCCTGTGCAGCACTCGGCGTACAGAAACCCGAGCAGTTCCTGCAGAGCTTCCGTATTGGCCGAATACCAGAGGAAGGTGCCCTCACGCTTGACGCGCACAAGGTCCTCGTTTTTCAGTTTTTCGAGGTGATGGGACAGCGTGCTGGACGGGATATCGAGCTCGCTTCCGATCTCTCCTACTACCATCCCCTCGGGGTGGGCGCTCAGGAGAAGGCGCACAATCCGCAGGCGTGGCTCCGTTCCCATGGCGGACAGCATGTCCGCGTAGCGCGCGGTCAGCGCGGCGTCGTCTCGTTTTGGCATGGGACTCCTTCTCGATACTTCCATAATTATAGAAATATCGAGAGGTAAAGTCAAAACTGTGAGCCCGCCACCAGGAAGGCGGGACATATTCTCCTTTTCTTCGCCCATGGCGGTAGACTGTTTTTGGTATGCCCGAACACTGGTGCACAGTCACCGTCACGGATGCGGACGGACGCCGGCACAGCTTGGACGTGATCGCGTCGAGCACTTATGACGCGGCGCATCTCTACGTCATCCATGCCAAGGCACAACCACAGGCGGGGCTGCCGGTTCCGAGCCTAGCCACGGTTTTCGAGGTTGTGAACGGCGGCAAGGTGTATACAATCGAAGGCGCCGCCCTGCAGCGATGGATCGAACAGCGCCGACAGGAGTGGAAGGGTCCGAGAGGTCTGTTGTTCAGCAGGCGGCCCACATTGCGCTAGCCACGCTTGCGCCATTCTACGTCGCATCATGCACTGGCAGCGAGGTTTTGACCGCGACTTAGAGTACCGTTATACTGCCGTTTCAGTCAGCTTGAAAGCAGCGCACTCGAATGACAACAAAATCCGATCAGAGCGATCTTATCCGTGAAGCAAAAGCCATTGTCGTCCTGGCGTTTCGTAACGGCCCGATCGAGGACATGCATGCCGGCAAAACTTGTCCCACTTGCAACGGCAGAGTCGGCTATTCCCGGATCTCTGATGACGAAATGAAGCTCATCATGAAGAACGCCGTGAACCGCGTTTACTGGTTACTCCGGCTCAAGTCTGACGACCCGGACACCTATGCGCGGCAGATTGCCCATGGAGAACGGTGCACCTTGAGTTGGGACGACCCGGAATAGTGGGCAATGGCGCGGCATGGCGCCAAACGGCGGCCTACGATGGAACCATGACGCTTCCGCACAATCCTGACCAGCCACACGAATTTCAACCGCAGCCGCTCGTCGACGAACGGGTGATCGGGGATCTCGTAACGGCTGTCGAGGCGCATTTTCCGGCGATGATCGAGCAGATGGCCGATCTCATCGGCAAGACCGCGCCGCGCGTCTCCGCGCGTGAACGGCAACGGCTCAGGGGCCATTTGAAGCGCAAGATGCGGCTACTGATTCCGGCTTTTGCCGAACTTCAAGCCGTGGGAACCGCACCCGACTCGGCCGAGAAGTGGAACAAAGTAAAGACAGCAATACGCGGCATCCTGATCGAGTTGGCAGCCCCTCCCCGGATACGAAAATCCCCAGACGTCGATCGGCTGGACTGGTTTGTCGCCATGGCGGCCAAGGCCACAAACCTGCCCCGTGGCGCTTGGGCGCGGCAGCCGCCCCACCTCGCGGCGCGCGCGCATCTCTGGAACACCCTCATCAGCGTTTATCGCAAGGTGCCATCGGCCGCCGTTCAAGCTGTCCTCGACGCCTGGGGCGCCGACAACGATCACCGGCGCTACGTCCACTCCGTGCGGCTGCTCACCGTTGCCGCCGGGCGTTTTCGCCCGAAGCCGCCGCAGCGAATCAGCGACCATGCGGCCGTTGATCTGCAAAATGAATATCTGCGCGCCGCCAATGTGTTCGAGCAGCAACTACGCCTGCTGACCTGCCTCACAAAGATTGAACCGGGACAGGTGAAGCCATGGTCATATTGGCAGCAGCAGAATCTCAATAACCTGATGGGAATGGCGTCCGGCCATGATGACCTGCGCCAACTGATCTCCGTGCTTGACCGCCATGTCCGTAACGCACTCACGCACGGCCCGCCGATCATCGAGCGCGCCGGTCGGCGCTGCCAGTTTTGGGACCGGGATGAGACCGGTATTGTCATGGGCGAAGACAAGCTCCGCGACGACGCAATCAGTGTGAGGCGTCAGATACATCTCATAGGAACGCTCGGGATGGCCCAGGTGCAATTGCAGCGGCAGGGGCGCCACGAGCAGAAATGCGAGCGCGGTGAGGAGCGCCAGCCGGTAAGTGGGTTTGACCTCCTCCACGCGGAACACGCGTTCCAGCGAGGCCAGGATGAACGCTCCGGCGACCAGCCCTGTGATGAACGGATACAGGACAATGAGAACGCTCCACTGCAGCTCCGCCTCATTGGGATACATGAAACCTTGTACGCCTGGAATTTGCATGAATTTACCTGCGCGGCATCGCGAATACCGACCACCCGTCGCCACAATCACCGCCGCGCGGCTCAACCTCGGCGCGGGGGCCGCAAGCCCGCGGCGAGGATAAGTACGCAGGCGCTATCGTGCTCCCCGTAGGCTGTTCACCAAACGCGGTGAGTTCAGGCTGTTAACCAAACGCGCATGGTTTCCATGAGAATGTGAGAGACGCTCGGTCCAAAGGGCGGCTGGCGATGCATTACAGCCCACCGCTCCGGACGCCCTGGCAAACGCGCGAGACCCCAAAAGCCTCCAATATCGGCCATTTCCGGCATGTTCATGCGTCTCCGGCGTAAACCAAAAGGCCTTCGAGTTCGAAGTCGGAAATATCTGCCTCCCCAAATGGATTTCGCGCCGAGGACCTTTTGGTTAACTAGCAACTGTTTGAAACCTTGTGCTGAGAGCATTCTCTGCATTTTGCGATTTGCCGGCGCTCAGCGGGCGCGGAACCGGTGGTGCGAGTGAGTGCCGTGCCTGCGTCGGCCTGGTTCCAGTAAAGGTCGCAAGGCGGCTGCTTCGGTCGCAGGTCGGGCGGCTTCGCGCAGATCGTTCGCGGTCAACCCTTCCTGCGCCAGCCTTCGCTGCGCTGCGCCGATAGTGCCAGCGATCACCTGCTCCGATACGCCGAACTCTTCGGCCATCTCCTGAGCCGAATGGGGCCGCTCACAGCCCAGCCCGAAATATAGTCGAAGCACTTTTTCTTGCCGCGGCTGGAGCCCCCGCAGCAGCCCGCTGATACGATCCATATCCACAGGTTCGCCTCCCTTCTGGTATCCCTTGGCAGTTTAGTTCAATGCGCCCGGTCTAAACCCATCGCCTTTCAGGCGATCTGAATGCAGCCACGGTGCTTGACAATGAGGGAATGGACGGGTACAGGAAAGCGCGCACGCGGTCTTTGAAATTAAGTATCACGTGGTATATACAAAGTATCGATATAAGGTGCTGCGTGGGAGGATAGCAGAGCGGGCGCGCGACCTGATCAGGCAAATCTGTGGTGCGCGGGAAGTGCTGATCATACGAGGAGCGGTATCGCCGGATCACATCCACCTGTTGGTATCGGTACCGCCAGAGCTGGCGCCGGCGAAGCTTGTACAACATATCAAGGGACGGTCGTCGAGGCGACTTCAAGACGAGTTCCCGGAGTTGCGCAAGCGCTATTGGGGTGAGCATCTGTGGGCGTGAGGGTATTTCTGCGCGACGGTGGGCGCGGTGGACGAGAAGACCATCGGTGACTATATCGAAAATCAGAAATGGGACGACGCTGAGGGGTTCAAGATCACAGCGCCAACCGAGCCTTGAGCCGGCTCTCAGCCGGGCACCTTCAGGCGGCTTCAGCCGCAACCACGACTTTCAGTCGGAACTTCAACCCACCGGCTTTAAGCCGGTGGTTGTTTAGCCCAATCTCGTCCCCAGACTTCCGTAGGTACTCCACATGTCCATGAAAACACGTCGCATAAACTGCCAAAACTGGGCCTCATTTGCCTTGCTTTCCCGTCCCTTCGGATCAATGAATGGTCATGTCAAGCAAAGGAGCTTTTCAACCATGCAGATCCTCTTCAACAAAACCATCGAGCAGTGCCGTCAACTTGGTGCACGCGGCGGACGTGCCTACGGCCGCAACCAGCGCCTCCGCCAATCCCAGGCCCCCGTACCGCCGCTGGTCCAACTTCCCGCGCCACCATCGGAAACCGTTCACCAGGCTAGTTTGCGCCTGGACGCGCAGTTTCCCTGGCTGGCCTGCGCTCGCCGCCCGACCCTCCGCGCCTGCTGATGCTACGCGGTCAGGAATACCCTGAGTAGCGTTTGCCCATCCACTGGGACGGTGCCGTATTTACAACCGCGCCCGCTTCCCGCACAATGAACCACCATGCCCGCCAAGCTCCTCGAATTTCACGATCCCCGTAAGAAACCCGCGCCCGCGAAGATCACGCCCGTGGACCTCGGGGCTGTAAGAGTTTCAATCGGCCGCCAGACTTTCACGCTACGTCTACGCGCAACCATCGAGTCCCGAGACGTAGATAGACTCTCCCCTGATTTCCAGCGCAGCCCGGAAACCATGCAGAACACCACTTCGACGGTAGCCAGGGTTGGCGCACAGGCGCCCGACGTTGCGCCGAGGGCAGGCAAGACGAGGAACAAGGCCACTCGGTCCGGGAAGTCCGCTACCAGCGAACCCCCGGCCGAGGGTTGAACCAGCCGCCCGCGCCGGAACCCGAAGTCGTAGCGCACTTTGGCACACCGGTGGGCTCCGTTGCGCTGAGCGTATAGGGGTTGAGTCGAAAGTGAGTGCGCAGCCAGCACTTACTTACGATGGGAAACGACCCGGACTGCAGCTGCCCGAGTTTAAGACGGGTGGTTCACGGCTGGAAATGCCGCCAACTAATAAGTGATCGAGGGTGGCCGGCGCTCGACTCAACGGGGTGATGTTGTTTTGTCGCCCGCTTGGGGTGGGTACGTCGAAGTTCGATGTTCTTTCATTAACCTGTCAAGCCAACACGCCGGCTTGTCACCGGCGCCGTCTGATTCGCCAGAGCAAGGTGGCTGAACCTCCTTGGGCAACTTGTTCCGATCTCCGCAGCATTGCCCCCTATCGTCTGGATCGGTTGTGATCCGGTCCCGTGCACACAACAAGCCGCCACACGCGCACCAGTCTCGCACCACACGCTCGCCACGAGCTAGCGCCGCCCGCTGCTCATCAGTGACCGTTCCGCACATGTAAACTAGCCTCACCGGCCCCCTTCTTTGTTGCATCACATGTGCTTCTAGACGGCGAATCCGGCTCAAAAGATCCGATTTCATGACGGTTCCCCGTAAGTCTGCTCCAACGGTTTTGGACGTGCCTGGAGTTGAACTAACCGTTCCAGCGTGTGGATGCGCGGTCGCACATTCTGCATCTGCTTCCCTCAACACTTTCGCTTCGCGAGTTTCGTGGCCTGCTCCAGAGCCGCGACCCGATCTATCACCTGTTCCATTTCGTCTGCATCCATGGCATAGCTCAAGACGTAGTCTGCGGCCTTCAGGCGAGTTGATGCCGGTGCACCGCTATCGACCATGATCTTCAGTACCATCGTTGCCGCCGCTGTCGATCCCTGCTGAAGACGTGTGATGGCTTGATCTAAGACGGCGCGTTTTGCCTTCCGGTAGGCGGCGTTGAATTGCCGATCCTTCATCCATCGATACAGCGTTTGAGTTCCAATGCCGGCCATGCGGGCGGCTTCTTCGACATTCCGTTGCGTCAGCAACGCAGCGATCGCCGCTTCCTTCTTGCGGCCGAATTTTGTGCCGTGACCTACCATTTCCAACCTCCCGCTCTCATCTCTGGACGCCACACCATGCCGCCGGATTTTACCCCGGCGTTTTCTTTCGTTGAACCCCTCATGCCGCCACCTCTATGCGTCCCCTGGCAACCGCATCGAACGCGCGTCCGTCTCCTTCCAGCGTGGCCGGCTGGTGGCTCAGCGCTTGCCAGCGCTGAATCACCACGTCGGCATACTTCGGATCTAATTCCAGTCCGTAGCAGACGCGTTGTGTCAATTCCGCCGCGGCGAGCGTGGTGCCGCTGCCCAGGAACGGGTCATAGACCATTTCACCGAGCGGGGTATGGTTCAGGATCGGCCGCCGCATCAACTCGACCGGTTTCTGGGTGGGATGATCGAATTTCTCCTCATCCGATCCACCCATGATGAACTTCGGGGAGGGCGACTGCCAGATCGTCGAGTTCTCGCCGGCTTTCCCGAACCAGGGAGCGTTTTTCTTGCGGACGTACCAGCAGGGCTCATGTTGGAACCAGTAATGGGTTCTGGTGAGCACCGTGCGCCCCTTGTCCCAGATGATCTGCTGGTGGTGCAGGAACCCGATTCGCAACAACCCATTGAGAACCTCACGGGTGAAGGTCGATGCATGCCAGACATAGCCCACTGCGAGACTGGGAACCAGCGCGAATGCGTCGGACCAATCAGCGCGCGTATCGCCCGAGATACTGGTTTGCTGATGCCCTTTGGTCCGGTGTTTCAAATAGCTGGGTTCGGCGGGTCCACAACCGTTCAGCCCGGCCCGGTCCCGCCACTCGGAATCCAGTGCAATACCGTAGGGCGGATCCGTGATCATCAAAAACGGCTTGCTTTCGCCCAGAAGCCGCGCCACCACTTCCGGGTCGGTTGCGTCCCCACACAATACCTTGTGGGAACCACAAAGCCACAAATCGCCGGTGCGGGTCACCGGGTGAGCGGGCAGCGGCGGAGCGGCATCTTCCTCCGTAAGGTCGTCCAAAAGGAGATCATCGATCTCCTTGGTATCGAACCCCGTAAGGGCGAGATCGAAGTCCGATGCCTGGAGGTCTGCCAGCTCGATCGCCAGCAACTCCTCGTCCCATTCCGCCCAGGTAGCCGACCGGTTCACCATGAGACGGAACGCCTTAACTTGCGCCGGGGTCCACTCGTCGCACAGGATCACCGGCACGTCCGTAATGCCCAGCTGGCGTGCGGCTTTGAGCCGCAGGTGGCCGTCAATCACTTCGCCGTCGCTGCGAGCCAGACACGGAATTTTGAATCCGAATTCGCGGATGCTGGCGCACATGCGATCCACCGCTGCGTCGTTCCTGCGCGGATTGCGGGCGTAAAAGACCAACTTGTCGATTGGCCATATCTGAATTTCCTTGGATATTTCACTGGGCATCGCAAAACTCCCGATTCTGGGCGATTGGAGTGTAAGGGACGAGGTGAGCGACGGACCGCCGTTCGACTGACGGTGGGTTTGTTTGAATTTCCTTGGATAGTTCAGTGGGTATCATACATGCCCCCGTTTCTCATGATCTCGTTTTCTATGAATTTCCTTTGGGGTGGCTTGCGTAATTCGATGTTCATCTTGGTATTCTCTTTTCGCTCAGACCGGCCTGCGGGCAACGCCAGTAGTCCGTCTGACTACTTTATTCTTGGCATGGGGAGCGCGAAAAGAAAATTGCAAACTCAATTTGCATTTTTTTGGGGAGGGCGTCCACGACCCGGCAGGTTGAGACCGATAAGTTTGGCTGCGGATTGCATGCTCCGCGACAGGGTGGTCCAATCGCGGGCATACTCCTGTCGCTTGGCTATCACGTTTGGGCGGAGTCCCAGACAGCGCCTTAAAGCCAAACATTCGAATGCTCTGGCCAGATCTCTAGGCTGGCGATAGCTTTCCAGATCCTCGGCGCCTATGCGACCTCCGAATTCATTGAGGGCTGCTTCCAAAACGCAGTGAACACTTTGTTTGAACATCGCAAAATCTAGATCCACGGAAAAATCCCGTTCAATGGCGGGGAACGTGAATCTCGGGATCCCGGTTTCGGCCACATCGCGACTAGGTGGTGCAGCAAACCACGTGAGAGACTGCCGGAAATCTGCACAGCGGTCCCACTTGGCGAGCGTGATCCAGGCGCATTGTCCGGCCCACTCTTCGGGCAAGTGGAAGCGCTGCTGCCATTTGCCGATTACCTCCCAGCGGTCGCCGCACTCCATGCCATGCTGTTGCAGATAACGACCAATTTCAGGCACCCTTCGTTGCGCCGCCTGCAAGAACTCCCGCCGCAATTGCCATTTTGACGCCTGTTTCATGCTGTCCCCTCTCCGAAGGAATCTAATCGAAGCACTTTTTCTTGCATCGGCCGGAGCAACCTGCTGATACGATCCAAATCCACAGGTTCGCCTCCCAACCGATTGCAGTCCTCTATAAACGCGAGGAGCAATTCCAGAGCGCCAGTCATCTGGCACGACTCTGAAAAAGGAGTGTAGCGGAAGGACAGAGTTTTCTTAACCCCCAACCGAAGATTTATTTTTGAGTCTCATGCCAAGGTGCAGTCCTGCCGCCTCAAGACGTTTGTTTTCAAAGGGGCAGGTGTGGTAAGTAAGGAAGCCAACGTGACTTTGAAAGGATGGCAGGCCTCGCCGCAGGGCCATAGTAAGAATGGTAGAGTCCCAAAAGTACAGGGCGTGGCCTAAATGAGTATCGCGGCTGCACGGAGTTTTCTTAACCCCCTGCCGCAAATTTATTTTTAGTTCCCCCTGTCACTCACTACGACTGCCAGCGAGGTTCCCTAGCCGCCGCAGCGGAACCCGAAGTCGTAGAGCACTTTGGCGCGCCGGTGGACTCCGTTCCCATCAGGCGGCCCAGGGAGGCAACTGGGCGAACCAGGTGCCCATCGTCGTTCCGAGGCAAAGCTACCCAGTCAAGACGCCGGACAAGACGCGCCAGATAGCGCGCATAACGCGAGGCATTCCGGGGGAGACCGAGTCTAGCGAAATCTCCGCGGCTCTCGAAACGATCAGTCTACGGTGTACAGCTAAATTGGGAGCCAGAGAGCCGGAACAACAGGACAACAATGCATGGCCCACCAGCCTTCGGCTCCGTGAAGTGCGACTCCCACTGCGCAGCCGGGCGTGTGCGTATTGAACGCGGAGAAGATCCGGTCAACATCGGCCTGCTTTTGAGCGGGCTGTGCCTGAACAAAGACGGCTAGCAACAGAGTACTGGCAATGATTCGCATAAAGAAGTTCGACTATTTTAGCACCCGGTATAATGCCGGATTTTCTAGCCGCGGTGTTTGGGACGCGAGCATTTGAAGTGAGCGAGCGAAGCACCAATGTGAAGATGAAGCTGGCGAGGCGGCGGATAGAACCAACGCCCGTATGGTCGCATCCGGAAACTACTTTTTGGCGGCTCGACGGCGGATCAACTTCCGTACGCGCCGTGATCAATTCCTTGGCCACTGCTTGATTGGTGCATTCGGCTGGTGATTTCTTTCATTATGGGCTTCGGCTTTCGCTATTCTTAAAGCGCATGGGCAAACCGGTGACATTGCTCGAACAGTTATGTGGGCACGCAATGTCATTCGGCGCTCAATGGTTTGAGACGGAGCGCAAAGACGGCCGGCAAATGGCGTTCGCGCAAATCGACGGCGCACGCACACGGATCGCGAATTTCGAGGACTCCAGCTCCGATGCGAAGGAGTTGCGCAGCAATATCCACGCCGCCATCAAAAAGCCCATTCGCACGGTGATCGGTGGGAAGGTTTACATTCTCCATGTCCGCGTCTTTGAGAGTTTTGGCGAGGACGCCTTCGAGGTAAGTATTGATCCGGCACCGAAACTCGATCCGTCCGTGGCACCGCCATTCACCGCAAAACAGGGTCAGTATCTGGCATTCATCCACAACTACGCCAAGATCCACCGCTGCCCGCCAGCGGAGTCGGACCTGCAGCGCTACTTCCAGGTCTCCCCGCCTTCGATTCACGATATGATCAAGACCCTGCAGCGCAACGGCCTCATCGAAAGAACCCCTGGGCAGGCCCGATCCATTCGCCTCCTTGTACAACCGGAGCACCTCCCGCGATTGGAGTAGCAGCTTTCAAGCCAACAGACTGAGGAGGCCTGGGCATTGGCCGGGGGTGACAACTCGCCAGGGGTTGGACACGGGCGGTTCTGGTCGCTGCCTTTCCCCAACTTGGTTCGGTCCGGATCCGCCGTGGTTCAGAACGCAATAAGCACTTGTAGGATGCCCGGTTGGGTTCGCAGACTTGCCCGAGTCCTTGCCGGCAGTTGCAAACGGCGGATCGCACCACGGACCGGGAACGTCATCACGTGGTTAGGCGCTGACTGTCTCGGGGTGTGCGCCAACTTTTTGTTTGACCTCTCGCAAATTGTACGGCTACCCGATCCCGCCTAAAGTCGGTGCAAAAATTCACCCAAAACTCAAAGCTTCCATTTTTCTAAAAGATAAATTATAACTGAAAAGTTCCCGGGCATCCGTCGGATTGGGTAGCCCGCTTGGCGATAGGGCATTCGTTGTTTCCCATCTGCGAGAGGCGCGCGGAGCCACCCCGGCACATCAACGCATTGGGCGTTTCCCGGCAACTTGACGCCGAGTAGCCCAGGTGGCGAGCCCGCGACTATGCCGGGAGTATCCGTAGACGGTTCGTGGCCCGATTCCATCGAGGAGAGGCGGGTTCAGAGATATACTCCTACTGATGAATGGTCAGGCGCAACGACGTATGGCAGCGGTACTGGAGGTGCTCGGAATATACCTTGCAAGCGATCTGGTGACGGCGCAACTGATCCGGCGTTTCGGTTACAAATCCGCTAGAGAACTTGAGTATCAACATCACTGGCACTGAGCTGATTATGGCATCGCGCCAAATGTTCGTGTCGGAGATGTTCGGATACGCCGGTTTATCTTGCTCATCGTCCCAATCAACTGGTGGTACCGGCGGAGAGGTCCGGCGGCCTATGGCCTCACGAAGGCTG
This sequence comes from Terriglobia bacterium, assembly GCA_963747535.1. Taxonomy (GTDB): domain Bacteria; phylum Acidobacteriota; class Terriglobia; order Bryobacterales; family Bryobacteraceae; genus CAVVFX01. The sequence goes on along the minus strand of CAVVFX010000011.1, from coordinate 228,392 downwards.
GCCATTCCTGGAAGACGCTGCTCCTGGCCGGGCTCGGAGCCGCCGCTCTATCGGAGTGGCTGGTGCTGGGTGTCGGTTTGGTTAACTATATCCATCCCAGCCAGACCGCGCCGTGGCGGCAGGCGTTTTTTGACATGTCTTGGCGACGGTGGGAATTTTGGTTGTTTTCCGCTGTCATGAGCTGGGCGCTCGTACCCGTCCTGGAGGAGCTCTTCTATCGCGGCTACTGCCAGAGGCGGCTCGCGGAAGATTGGGGAGATGGCCCTGCTATTGTCGGAGCCGCCTGCCTGTTTACGTTTGCCCACACGCAGTATCAGATTCCAGATGCGTACAGTGCCGGTATGATCGTGGGCCTCCTCCTATCCGCGATCGGGTTCGGAATAGTGTTTGCTGGACGCGATCCTTGATTCCACCAATGATTGCCCACGCCGTCTTTGACATCCCTATGACGCTGGCCTGGCAGGGTGTGCTTGTGGCGGCGCTCGTGATCGGCGCTATTTCCATCGCACGGCGAGGACTGACAATAGGCAGGCAGGTCTTCTCGGGAGGAAGCCCGGCTGCGTACGGGACACTGGCATTGCTTGGCACGGGTTTCGCAATCGCAGCGGCTCGCGTTCGCAGTTTGGAGTATGTGGCAGTCGGGTTGGTCGGACTCGCAGTCGCAATCGAGATGCGGGACCGCCGACGGAACCGGACTACCACGGAAGTTGCAGCATCCTCGTAATCAGAAGTAGTGTCCACTTTGCCGCAATCCGGAAGCAATCCACATGAGCGAGGAGTCGCCGCCTCGCGGAACTGACTGCGGCCCGGCCACCGATTACCGACGTATTCTCTCTGGGTCTGTGCGCTGCACTCGAAATGAGCGATGGGCCCTCCAATCTGGCGCATTGTAGCTTAGTCCGAGTGTCCGACCTATTCACCGGTCAGGTAAACTTTACTGGCGATCTACTCAGTCAGCCGATCCTCGCCGATCTGCCAGGTCCGGAAGCTGAAACCGGCGCGGTCCGCTTACCACTTGCCCGGAGGACCTACTGAACCGGCCCCGTAGTCGGCAAAAACGGATCATACTTCCCTGCCAGCCGATTCACGATTGCCCGTGACGCATACTCAAGACAACCATTCACAATCGCCCGCTGTTTCTCCGTGGGGTCCGCCACGTGCTGGATTCCGTTCTTCCCCATGTCCTTCAGCCCGTTCAGGCTCAAGCCGACAATTTTGGTTATGAAGGCTCCGTCGCCGAGATCTTGAGCCGTGATCACCAGGAATGCCTTGGCTTCCGCTGACTCCGGCGCTGGGTCCACTGCTGGAACCCTTGGTTCATGACGGTGAACATTTCCAGGCGAAGTAACGTGGGGTGCTTTTCGAAGAATTGAGTTGGCATGTCGTGCCCATCTCGTGCCATTCTATCTGAACAACCGGTTTTCAGGTACGCCGATTGGTGGAAGATTTCGCACGGGCCGAATCTTTGCCGGCAAAGAGAAAGCATATGCAGTCTACGCACACGGTCAGGAAACAGTTAGATCCTGAGTTCCGCGCAAATCATCGTTACCGTTGGCGGCGATCACGTGTTCGCAGAATCTCCGATCTGCATTCCCTACCTAGCGCTGGCGTCTCGGCCACCTCCGGCTCCCGGTGCAGTTGAATCCTCGATCTATTCCAACCAGTTCCGGATCACTCCTGTCCGGACGAGGTGGCAAAACCGCTCTATGGCCAACATCCGCTCCGCGCACTCCTGGCACTCCGACACGTGTTGCGCAATTTCCGCCCGCGTTGGATTCTCATTCAATCGACCATGCTTGATAGTGTTCAAGATCGTCAACCGAAATGTGTCCCAAGTGGGCCGCCCTTTCCCGTATATGCTTCGGAGTTCTTCCGGTGCCGATTACCGCAGTCTCGGTACTGGAGCAAGTGTCTTCGATTGGGCGAGCTCAGACGTCTCAATCGAACTCCGAACCTGAGCAGCCGACGCAGTCTGGCACTTCACCTGGCGCTCACTCACCTCCAGGCGCAGCAGACACTCATCGCACCACAACAGGTGTTCCTCGATCACGATCATTTCCGGCCGGGGCATCATGTCGAGGGTGTAACGTTCAAGGTCGTAATCAGAGATGTGGTGGTTCAATGCGACTCCTTAGTGTCAGTCCCCGAGGTGCTCACCCTAGGGACCTTCTGGCGTAACACGTCGTTCCGCGACCCCAACTGTGGCACTGGCACCGTTCCCACCGGTAGCCTTCAACTATACTTCAGACTCTACGAGAATAGCGCTGACAAATCCATTGCTTTATTGGTATTTGTAACTGCTAACTGCTGAGGCAGGCTGAAGAGCAACGTTGGTGTTGACAGCAATTGCCTACGCGCCTGAGTATGTGGAAATAGACAAAACAGCGAGTGTTTTAAATGTGGCGGAACCTTACCGGAGGGTTACATCGGGCGCAATCCCTTTCGGTTGCGCGCCAGTCGCGTGGAATCAAGGACCGTTAGAGCGGAGTCGTTGGATGGGAGTCATCAGGGCGGCCATGAAGAACGGACACTCTCCGGGGCCGCAAACGATTTCGATGAGCGAAGACATACCGCGCCACATCTCCAACCACGATCTTGACCGCTATCACGTCGCATGGATCCCAGAACCGGAACGTGCATTGATCACGGCGCACCTGCTTGGGTGTCTTGATTGCCATAAGCGAGCGGAGGAAAACCTTCGTAACATTTGGGAGAAGGGGCGGGTTCATCTGGGCCATATTTCAACTGACGACCTTGAACGCTACCGGCGCGGCCAGCTGAATGACGGGCAAATGTCTGCAGGAATCGAGCAACATATGTTGGAGTGTCGTGAGTGCGCCGACCGAATGCTGGCTATAGAACAGTTCGTAAAACTCGTCAGAGCAGGAGTGATCAGGAGCGAGTTTGCGTAAGAATACCCGCTTCGCCCGAACGAATCTTCGGGTTAGCCACTCCGGCAAATACTTCCCTTATGGACAATGACCGCGACTTTTGCGTCACGATTAAAAAACGAGGCAGGGTTGCATTTTCGCGTAAGCTGCAAAGAAATCAACTCTTTAGAGCCTTCGACAATGGTGAAGTAACCGTGTTACCCACTTCGTCGTGGAGCATAACGTCCTATAGTGTCCGAACAATTTACCGATATTTCTCACGGCGTTATTGAAAAAAACTGTCACGCTTTTGAATATAGTTCGCTAGACTGTAGGTACTGTGCAGTACCCTTGTGACGTCCTGGAAAGTTGAACACAGGGTTGGGGCACTAAGTCCTGGGTGGCGCCAAAGAAGAAGAGGCTGATGAACAAAAGCTTCTAAGAAGTTCGCGCGAGGTTCGCGATAAATATTGTACAAGGAATAGCGCGCGAGGTCTAAAATGAAGCGGATTGAAAGGCTATATGGCGAATATTCTGGTGATTGACGATGAACCGCTTTTGCTCGACCTGATTGCCAATATATTACGACTCGACGGTCACAACGTCAGAGCCCAGTGCGACCCGATCGCAGCGCTACATTTTCAGGAGGCAGGAGAAGCCCCAATTGATCTGCTCGTCACAGATATCAGTTTGAAGCCGATAACGGGGTTTGAACTCGTTGCGGGTCTCAGCAAAAAGGGTTTCAATAGTCCGGTGCTGTTCACGTCTGGATATCCGGCCCCATACTGGGCTGCTGCCAACAGGGTGAGGAATTACCCGATCCTTGAAAAGCCGTTCACCGCAGCGCAGCTGCGCGCTGCGGTTGGCAAGGCCTTGGCCAGCAGTAAGCCGAAGGCCCCCCCAGTCTCTGCAACCCAGGCCGTCACGATATCCAAGAGTATCTTGATGAGTGGAACGGGCGCTGGAAGCTAGGCAGGCGGCCCCTTGACCGTGCACGACGGCAAGGTTCACGGTCCGGTGGCGAAAAGGCCTTCCGCGTAAACCACAGGACTAGATCCGCCAGCGTCGCCGGAGCTTTGCCGAGGAAACTGGCCACGCAGACCCATTCGTCATCACCGCTATTCAGACGGCGATCATCGGATATTTAATCCAACTTTGCCAAAGCTACCTCCGGTTTGCGTAGTACTAAAAGGGCGTGATGCCGATAAAATGTTCGTTTTGATATTGCCTTAATTCGTTATGTCTTTCTACACTGGTTTTTGTGGAGGGTAGTTCATATGGCGCGCATTCTGGTTATTGACGGCGAAGTTGTTCTGCTCGGCCTCATTTCGAACACGTTGCGGCTAGACGGCCACATCATCACGGATACGAGTGACCCAATTGAGGCTCTGTCTATCGTGGATCAGCGAAGACAGGAAATCGACCTTGTCTTGACAGATGTTGAAACCAAGCCTATTAGCGGGTTCGAATTTGTTAAGCGCATGACGGAGAAAGGAATTGATATTCCCGTGCTCTTCATGTCGTGTTATCCGTCGCTCGTCGGAGTTATTTCGTCCACTCTCGGCAAGCGTGCCGTAATCGAGAAGCCCTTCACGTCCGCCGCACTGCACCACAGCGTTACTATGGCTCTGGCAAAACGTAACCGTCGCCTCAACACCAGCGGCACGCGGGCCGCATAGCGCATAACGACGGCCGGGCCACCGGGCCCGCAAAACATGAGGTCGCAACAATGCCGATGACGCCCAGTGACGAGGTAAGAGAGCTCTTCAGGACGATCGAATCTGAAAGAAGGAAAAAGATTCAATATGCTGTTGTCCCGGTGGAGAGAAGCATCGGCAAGGTACAGGTCAATATTTATCCCGCAGTTGGTGACGCAGCGTTTCGCGTCTTCGACCTTCGTGACGGCCTAACTTTGCGCATGCAGCAAATTATTCGTGAGTGGTGCGGGTCGTTCGTGCTTTCCCCTGATGATTTCACCGAGGATCTGAAGCAAAAAACTGTTAGCGTCAACTAAGAAAGCGGCGGCACAGAGTGACCGGGCTCACTTTGAATAGGTCCGTGATGTTTCCGCCGGCGTATTTCGTCTTGAACATCAAGGAGCGTGCCCCGGCCGGGCTCTACGCGCTACGCCCTCCCGAGCCAGACGTCTGGGCCCTTAGGTACCGATCCCTCGCGCATGATGGGTAACATTGCTTATTCATCTGTCCGCAAGTCTGCACTTCACAATCGTGCGCCAAGAGCTTGTGGACCCAAAATCGATCTAGCCAGGGCCTGTCATCATAAGTGGAATCGCAATAACCGATGAACCGCTGGTCGCCGCCGCCGTTATTGATGCTGCTCTGGCCATCACGTGGTTCCGAAGTAAAAACCACCGCCCGGCCGAAGGCCGGCAGACTGTGCCCCGCACCAAGCGGGCTTCAAGAAGTAGATGGACTCAACCATCTACTCGAAAGTCCTCATCCTGTTCGATATTCTGTTCCGCTATGTACTTCGCGATCACCTCATCAGTTACATTACCCGAACTGCAGCAGAAGTACCCACGTGCCCACAAATGTCTGCCCCAGAACTGTTTCTTCAGATGCGGAAAGGCCGCCAACATGTGATGCGCTGTCTTCCCTTTCAACCACTGCAACAGCCGGCTGATCGTCACTTGCGGCGGGATTGACATAAACAGGTGCACGTGGTCTTTTGCCACGTGGCCTTTCATAATCTTCACCTCGTGTTGCGCGCAGATGTCTCGGATCAGATCGCGCACTCGCGTGGCCACCTCTCCGGTCAAGGCTGGTCTTCGATATTTCGTTATCCAAACCAGGTGCAGATGGATTTCGAATACGGTTGCGCGCCGCGTCGGTAATCCGGCATCCCTCAAGCTTAAACTGCGGCGCGCGCGCTGAAGCCGTCGCCTAAAGGCGAGGGTTTCAACCCTCCCAGACTGGGACAATGAATAAATCGAATGTGGCACTGGCAGGCGTTGTTCGTGAGTAGACGACTCAGGTGGACTTCGAGATCGTATCGAGGTTCGCACGGGCCACATTCGGTTGATTAGGCTTCGGGTTATTTACGATGCCTAGCCTCTTGATGGACAACCACAGTTGTAGTTCGCAACCTGTAGCGCAGCATACGCTCACCCTTTCTTTACCTAAACAGAAAGCTATCAGGAATAGTTGGGACTTGTCCACCGATGTGCCATCATCCCGCAAAAACATGGGCATACCTCCGGTCCCTGCTGCCTAGAGTAAGGGGCCTTACGCCCATGTTTTACGACGTACCGACCATATCAGCATTTCGTCTTATTGTCTGGTCAAAAGTGCTCACGGAGCCAAGGGTTCCGCTCCAAGTTAACGATCATTCAAAAGCACGTTGACAAGGATACTGTTTATTCTTGCTTACCGGTCTCGCAGCGTGTGTCGTACTGGTGACTACCCTGAGATTTGTTGGGTGAGTGGAGAACGCTGTTAATCATCTCTAGCAACTTCGCCCTCACGAACGGTTTTTCAATGAAAGCCCAGCCGTAGTTCAGGATGAGCAGGCTCCCACCGGCAAAGCCACTCATGAACATCAATCGGATGTCTGGTCTCGTTACTTGGAGAGCCTCACCGAGTTCAGGACCGCTCATAACAGGCATTTGCACGTCGGATAGAAGCAGATCGATGTGGCCGGGATGATTGGCCGCGACCTCCAATGCTTGGCGACCGCTATTTGCTTGGAGAATGCTGTAATTGGCTTTTTTCAGAATCGCGACTACGGCTTTCAGCAAAAGGGACGTGTCGTCGACTACTAAGATTGTTTCGAGCTTCTCCAATAATTCGGCCATACTCACGAGGTCTTTCTGTCGTTTATCGGTGGCACAAACGTGGAGGGTGATCCCTACCGGAATTGGCAAGGGGCGGTCTCAGGTGTGGCGATGGACTTCATTGTACCACCTAGCACATTAGTGGCCGATGTATGGAATAGACCCTATAGGTGACTGCGCCAATCAAGCTGGGCATCTTCATTCATTATCGCTTCGAACAGCGGAAGAACCCGGCGACTAGCCGCTGATTTTCGAATGGTAAGTAATCGCGGTTCGATGACCGGGCCCAAAGTGGCGTTCGTCCTGGCGACGGTTTCGGCCAAATCCACAGCGCCCTAGCTAGTGCTTAATTGCATAAGTTGACAAGTGTATTTCGGAGCTGGGTGCCCTTCACATCACGCTTGCGCCAGCGAAACGGCTTGGCACGTTCATTGTGTTTGCGAATAAAGGCTTCGATCGCTTCGCGCAGCTGGTCTTTGCTCTTGAAACTGGCTCCGTTGAGAGTCTTCCGTTGCAGTAGACTGAAGACGATTTCAATCTGATTTAGCCAACTTGCCGAAGTCGGTGTGAAATGAAAGTGCACGCGGCCATCGTACTTCGCGAGCCAGTCGCCGTTCTTCTTGTGCGGCGAGTAATTGTCCAGGATCACGTGGATCTCTTTATCTGTCGGCTGTTCTGCAATTACGCCTTCCAGAAAGCTCTGGAAATCTACCCGTTTCTTGGCTTCCGTGAACTTTGTCTTGACCTGTCCGGTGGCGACATCCAGGGCCGCGAACAAATTCAGCGTGCCGTGCCGTTTGTAGGTACTCTTCAGCCCGCGGACCACAGCGCCGCTGTCGGTCTCGACGTAACCGGCCGTCCGCTCCGTGGCCTGCATACTGGGTTTCTCGTCCATGCTCAGCACTACCGCATTCAACGGTGGGTTCAGGTAGAGTCCCACCACCTCAGCAGCTTTGGGCGCAAACTCCTTATCCGTGCTTACACACCAACTGCGGTGTCGTTGCAGGTGGATGCCTTCGCGGCGCAGTATACGCCAGACTGCATAGACGCTAGATCCGAGCGTCTCTGCTACCGCGGGTCCATCCCAATGGGACATGCCCGGAGGCGGCGGTTGTTCAAGTAGTGCAAGGACGCGGTTCCGAAATGCGGCGTCGTATGTCACCGGCTTGCCCGGTCGCGGTTCGTCGCCCAGTCCCCTCACGCCCCAAAAAGCGAATCGCTTGGACCACTTAGTAACGGTGGGGATGGAGACTCTCAGTTCCCGTGCCACCTGCTGAATCTCTTTTCCGTCAAGACGGGATAAGATGATTCGGGCGCGCTCCACCAAGCGCGCCTCCTCAGCCCGGCTCATAGTGATCGCAATCAACGTTGCCTTGTCTTCGGCAGAGCACTCCAACACAGGCGCATGTCTGGGCATCTACCAAACATTCTAATACAGAAATGTGTTATTGCGATTAAGCACTAGCATCCCGCATTCGTTATGTTATGCTTAAATCCACACACTTAAAAACTCGTTATCCACCGGGGAGTCGTTGACCCTCCCTAAAGGGCACATCCTCTAAACAGAGCACGATTTTTTACCTGTCAAAGGTGAAATCATACCCGACTCGCTCAAAGGAAAATTAGAGACTATCTTCGTTGTCCACGATAACTCGTTCGTCCGCAACTCGGTCGTGGCGATCCTCGAAAATGCCAACTTCAAGGTGCTTTCCGCCGACTGCGGGCCAAGCGCCGTCGAGTTAGCGGCAGACGCGGAAGGCCGGATCGACCTTCTCCTCTGTGCGGTGGACATGCCTCACATGAGTGGTCCGAACTTGGGTGAGGCATTGAAAAAGACCCGAAAAGATCTTCACGTAATGCATATGCTGGGCGGCGACGACGGAAATTTGCTGGTGCTGAATTACGGCTGGGCATTTCTTGAGCAACGATTTGTAGGTGTGAAGTTGATTCAAATGGTTACCGACGTCTTGCACTCTCCGAATCGGTCACAACTCGGCGGGCACGAATTCGACAGTCGCAAGGACACTAAGAATCCGAATTGCGGCTGAAACGGGCATGAACCGAAAGGCTGCACGGCCCGTAGAAACGTCACGCAAGGTTCGTGGCGATTTGTCGCACCGAGCCTTTTTGAAGGTCGAACAGATTGTTCTCCGACGGATTCTAACCAGCTGGAGCAGCTTCGTCGTGAACTTGGAGATCGTGCGCACTGATCGTATCACTCTCACTTCCGGCACCATCTGAGCCGTTGCTATTTTCCAGTGGTCCCAGTATTTTCGCGTGTATCAAACTTGTGAGTGCCCTGAGATTTGTTTGGTGCAGCGAGAACATCCTTGACCATTTGGAGCAGTCCGTCTGCGACGAAGGGTTTTTCGAGAAATGACCAGCCATAGTTCAACACCAACAGGTTTCCACTAGGGTATGCACTCATGAACATTACGTGAGTTGCGGGGCGAACCTTGATTAACTCCTCTCCCAACTTCGGCCCGGTCATACCCGGCATTTGCACATCACTAAGCAGTAAATCGATTTTGCCGTCGTGTTGGGAGGCAAGCTCTAAAGCCTCGGAGCCACTATGGGCATGAAGAACGTTGTAGTGTGCGTTCTTCAAAATGTCAACTACCACCTTCAGTACAAAGTCCACGTCATCTACAACCAAGATCGTTGCGGCGGTTTCTAGAGGTAAATCGTCTGTTGCTATAAAGTCGGTCATACTCACGCGCCCTCTCGTCGTTTACCGTTCCCACAAAACTGGAAGGTTGGTCCCGGTTCACGGCGTGGTCGATGTGCTGCGCTAAACTTGAAGCACGTTGTTGGCCAACCGCACTAAGGTTAATGAAACCAATATCAATTCGGACTCTCTGGCGCATGGCTGGTGCGAACACGTGCAAGATTAGCATTTCGAGAGAAAACGATGCATACCTCCCGCCACACGACTCCGAACACCGCTGACGGTTTGAGTTAGTTTGGGCTTCACGGTCTCGACACGGCCAGTCTCCGAAGACCCGGCGTCGCGAATCATGAAGAAAAACGTCGAACCGTACCCTGGCTGCGATTCCCCGAGACCGCCGCCAACGAGAACACGATGATTCAATCGAGGTCTAAGACACGGATCGGGGCGCTTACAAGCCGTGGCCGGGATAGAGAGATCACTCAAGGTTGGCTCGTTGCTCTTAGGAAATTTCGGTACCCCGTGCCTCGATATCGACGGCGAACATCTGGACGACGCGGCCAGGGTGAGCGGACAGTGGACGGATTCGACGACGACTTCCGGTTTGGCAGGTCCCAGAACTTGTCCGGCGGGCGAACTAAACTGACGAACCCGGATTTTGACGTTCGGCCAATGTGCTGTTGCTCGGTCAGGCTTCGCCGGGAACCGCAATAGAGCCGCTGGACGCCGCCGTGGTCGTCGCAATGACTGCAGGATTGTTCGGATGCGTCCTGCGCCGTCCTGTGCGTATTGGCGGGTATTCTAGCGGCTGATTCGCCGCCAATGATTCGAACCGTTGTCGCCGATCGCCACGTGATCCTATGGTGCCGTGATCGGTATGATTCCAGCGGAACGAGCGGGGTGGTGTCTACGCAAATTGAAGGACGAGTCGTTGACGGTTCGGCGTAGTCGTCATCGCCACGTTTCCAAATCAGCGGGCTTTACAGCCCTGCCAGTGCACGAGCACCTATGGAACCGCATTCTGGCGCAGCTATACGGAACAGTTCGGCCATCGCATAGCTCTCGCATCGCTCGGTGCAGTGGTGCTCTGGAAACCTGTCGCTGAAGGAATCGAGAAGATACCGTCGTGCTTCTTGTAATGACTTGGTTGTTGTACATGCCTCAATGCCGGGACCGGATATCAGTGCAGCCCACATCTTGCTCCGAATCTTTGTGGCCACGCAACTAACAATCAGGTCATCGTCGGTCTTGTGAATCCACCACGACGTTGGGCTATCGTCGCCGTGTGGCTTCCGGCATTTGGTTTGTCCGACAAGCATAGCTTCAGCAAACTCTGGCGCAAACCGTAAACACCCCCAGTGCCTCAACGAGTCCCGGCGACGGCGAAAGCTTCAGTCTCTACAACCTTGCGTCCGTGACCCGATACTTCGACCCAGACTTGAGGATCGTAAGACGGATATCGACCCACTTTGGCTCCCTGAATTATGGCGGATTTAACAGCCTTCTTCTTGGCCTGACTCTCCGATTCGAGCGTTCCAAAGCAATCTAGTTCGGGATAGTCGAAGTCGTGGATGTAATATTTCCATTCCAGTCCTTCTGGATAAATCTCCAACACGAATCCGTTATATCTCGCTCTCTGCATTTCAATACCTTCTAAAATCCTGCGCCGGAATGAAGAAGTGGTCATACGATTTCCAACCTGCCCGAATCAACCCGGCCCGCACGAGTTTTACGAACTGCTCAATGGCCAGCATCCGGTGTGCGCAGTCGATACACTCGCTCATGTGATGGTCGATTCCGGCAATCTGAGCGTCTGTCATGCGACCCAATTGGTAGAGTTCTAGATCGTCGGTAGTGATGTGGCCCAAGTGAGCCCGCCTTTTCTCCTGCATACTGCGCCAGTTCTCCTCTTCCCGGCGCTGGCAATGAAAGCACCAGAGCAAGTGTTCCTCGCCCATCGCAAGCTCGGGTCCTCTGATCGCATCAAAGTGGTAGCGGTCCAAATCGCCGTCCGAGATGTGATGGAGTTCGTTCATGAGGTTCTTGCCCAACTACTCAGGGTCGTTCATACAGACGGCAGCGGATTGTACTTATCTCGTACTGAGTCCATTAAGCGTCTTCCGTCGGTGGAGAATCACGCGGCCCTGCGCAAGTCAACAGCGCTGGCAGCGCGGGAGGTATCGCGTCTTACTCATCAGGGTCCGGTGCATGCGGTGACCTTTAGCCTCAACGGCAAATGGGTGGCGACGGGCAGCGAAGACGGGACCGCGCGCGTGATGGAGGCCGCCACCGGCAAGGAGGTATCGCGCCTCGCTCATCAGGGTCCCGTGAACACGGTGGCCTTCAGCCCCGACAGCAAGTGGGTGGCGACAGGCAGTTCTGACGAGACCGCGCGCACGATGGAGGTTGCCACCGGCAAGGAGGTCTCGCGCCTTGCTCATCAGGATTGGGTCCGCGCGGTGGCCTTCAGCCCCGACGGCAAGTGGGTGGCAACAGGCAGTGATGACCATAGCGCGCGCGTGATGGAGGCTGCTACCGGCAAGGAGGTCTCGCGCCTCGCTCATCAGGGTCTCGTGAACTCGGTGGCCTTCAGCCCCGACGGCAAGTGGGTGGTGACAGGCAGTTCTGATCACACCGCGCGCGTGATGGAGGCGGCCACCGGCAAGGAGGTATCGCGCCTCGCTCATCAGAGCGTGGTACTCGCGGTGGCCTTCAGCCCCGACGGCCTGTGGCTGGCGGCGGGCAGTTCTGACAATACCGCGCGCGTGATAGAGGCAGCGACCGGGAAGGAAGTGTCGCGCCTCGCTCATGAGGGTCTTGTAAAAGCGGTCGCCTTTAGTCCCGACGGCAAGTGGCTGGCGACGGGCAGCTATGACAATACCGCACGCGTGATGGAGGCGGCGACCGGCAAGGAAGTGTCACGTCTCAACCATCAGAATTGGGTCTGTACGGTAGCCTTCAGTCCCGACGGCAAGTGGGTGGCGACGGGAAGTAATGACAAGACCGCGCGCGTGATGGAGGCATCGACGGGTACGGAAATGTCGCGCACCGGCCATCAGGATACTGTACATGCGGTGACCTTCAGCCCCAACGGCAAGTGGGTGGCGACGGGCAGCGAGGACAAGACCGCGCGCGTGACGGAGGCGGCTACGGGCAAGGAGGTGCCGCGCCTCGCCCATCAGAACTGGGTGTATGCGGTGGCCTTCGACTCCGACGGCAAGTGGGTGGCGACGGGGAGTTACGATAAGACCGCGCGCGTGTTCGAGGTGGCCACCGGCAAGGAGGTGTCACACCTCGCTCATCAAGGTACTGTGTTTGCTGTGGCCTTCAGCCCTGACGGCAAGTGGGTGGCAACTGGCAGTGAGGACAATACCGCTCGTGTGCTTGAGGCGGCCACCGGCAAGGAGGTGTCGCGGCTCGCTCATGAGGGACCCGTGAATGCGGTGGCCTTCAGCCCCGACGGCAAATGGGTGGCGACGGGCAGTTATGACAATACCGCACGCGTGATGGAGGCGGCCACCGGCAAGGAAATCTCGCGGCTCGCTCATCAGGATGCGGTGACAGCCGTGGCCTTCAGCGCTGGCGGCAAGTGGGTTGAGACAGGGAGTTCGGACAAGATGGCGCGAACCATCCGGCGTCACGATCAGGGCAATTACTACCTGCGCGCAGTCGGGCCGACTGTCCCGGCTATAGCCGCGCTTCGCCTTGTCGCACTCCTCCATGTTGCCTTCGAAGTAGGTGCTGGTGAGATCGTAAAGCAGCACTTCAAAATCCGCCTGGAATAATTCCGCCCACTTCTGCTTTAGCCAGACGAACAACTCCTGCTTGTGCTCGACAATGCGATCCAAGCAGCGATAGAGTCGATCCTTTTCCGCCACCGCAAAGTCGGCTTCCAGCAACGCGTCCATGGCGCTTTCTACAAACCAATGGCGGTGCACCCGAAACTCGCTGCCCGGCTCCAGTAACCGGTTGACCACGAGTAAACGCAGCACCTTTTCCCACCGTACGGTCTCGCGTCCAGCGGGCAGACGCTCTTGCCAGAACTCCGTCAAGCCCAACTCACGCCAGAGTTCGCTTGCCAGCCAGCAGTTGCCAAATGGCCGTGGACGACGCAGTTCCAGACCACTCAAACGCACCTGCAGACTGTCCAGCGCCTCGGCCGGCACCACCCGGTCGTCAGGGAACAGACTCAGGTTGCGATTCTCCTGCGTATCCTCATCGAAAACCGTCAACTTCTTCCGCCACGCCGCCTGTTGCGAGTCATTAATCTCGCCCAGATACAGCACCGTACGTTGCACTGTTTTACTCCCAGAGACGCGCTGGTTTTCCACCACGCTGAAGTAGCGATGATCCTTGCCGTCCTTCTTGCGATTTGTGCTGCGGAGGAACACTGGCTCTTTCACCATGCCAGAATTTCTCGCCTCCGCATAGAGGGTAGGTCTTCACTCTGATGTTTTCGGACACCCCAGCACTGCACCCGTTAGAGTTACCGCTCCAAAGAGGCCGAAAATAGCTCGAAATGCCGTTTAGGTGCGAAAGTCGGGTTAACCGCCGCCGCTTGGCCGGAACCCGTGGAATCCGCCAGTGGTTAAGCCTGGGGCAGTGGGTGCGGCCACAAGGTGCGCGGGAACTTGATTTTGGCCGGAATCCCGACGAACGGGTCCAGAATGAAGGCGATGACGATCGCGGCCAGCGCCGTGATGAACAAGACACGACCGAAATATGAATCTAACAAAGGTGGGAGAAGTTCGGAATCGGCACCCTCACTGCTTAGGAACCGGCGCCCCGACCGGTGCGATTCGCCACGCGTAGATACCGCCTATCCGGCTGATGGGAATGATTCCTCCGGGAAACGGCCGGTCATTGTTCGTCGGGTCAAGCAGCAGCCCCGAGAAGGGACTGAAATCCCCCACTCGCTCCGCGGGCGTCGGTACATACGCCACGACGTTTTCTCCACTAGCCAGTTGAACCGTGCCGCAGTACTGCTGATTGGTTGCTGCCGGCAGCGGGAGAGCGACGATTTCTTCATAATTTGCGTTGGGATCAGAACCCGATTGCATTGTGTTCCCGACGAGCAACCGATCACCCGCGCCGTTCGGCGCGGAGATGTAGTTCACCGAAGCGTACGGAATGAAGTCTGAAGGGTATGAGGCGCACGGAACTGAAGTCCCATTCCCGATTACGCTCACATTTGCGGTATTTGCGGTAGAACCGCCAACTGTGATCGCTAGCAAGTAGTCACCTGTTGGCATCGCCGGTGGAACGACGATGTTCATCTGCACCAGCCCGACAGCACCCGGCGCCAGTCCGGCGAACGCGACGACGGCCGAAGAGGATCCGAACATGGCGCTGTACGGCGCGGTCAAGACCGATGGTGGGTTCGCGGGAAAAGGAGCGCCGCTGGCAACGGGAGGACTAACCGGTCCGCCGCCCGTCAGGTAAGCGACTATCGTGCTGCCTGCAAGGGCAGGGTTGTTGGGATTATTCAACGTAGAATCGGAATTTTGAATGGCAGACTGAAACGTCGAAAAGAATATTCCGGGCGCGGCAAACAACACGGGAACGGTGACCGCGTTACTGTTCATCCCATTGACCGAGACGGTGACGGTGGCGTTTCCGACGGCGGTCTCCCACGGCACCTGGACGTTGATCTGCCCCTGACTGACATAGAGAAGAGGTGCAGCCTGGCCATTGAAAGACACCGCGGCTCCGCCAAGAGAAGTGGGGAAAGGGGCGGCGGTTGAACTGGCGGGGGTGATCGCCAGGTCCGGCACGAAAATAATGGTGGCAAGTGCTCCGGGCGAAACAGGGCCATAATCAGCCGAGTTGGAGATCCCATAGCTGGTGATGACCGGCGCTATCGGCGGCGGCGGCGCGATCAGGACGCGGATACGGCCATTGCTGGAATCGGAGACATAGACTCGATCGCCTGCGGCCGAGACCGCAATACCCGAGGGGTTGTTGAGTTGAGCGCTGGTGGCAGGGCCTCCGTCGCCGCTGTAGCCGGAAATTCCATTTCCGGCGATGGTCGTGATCATTCCGCTGCCCGATACCTTGCGGACACGCTGATTGCCGGAATCCACAATGTAGAGATTCCCCGACGTGTCGACCGCGATACCGGCGGGCAACCGGTTGTAAGGGATCGGAGGAGGGGGATGTGCCGCACAGGCATTGCCAGGACAATCGAACGGCGGCCAAAGATTTAGTTGTGCGCTTGTAGCCGGGCCATTGTCGCCACTGAAACCGGCAGTCCCGTTGCCGGCCACGGTTGTAATGATTCCGTTCGAGATCCTGCGGACGCGCTGGTTGCCGCTGTCCGTGAAATAGATGTTCCCTCCGTTATCGTGAGCAACGCCCGAGGGCCCGGATAATTGGGCGCTGATCGCCAGATCGTTGTCGCCCCCAAAGCCCATGGTCCCATCGCCGGCGATGGTGGTATACAATCCATTAACCAATTGGCGAATACGGTTGCCCAGGAAATCCGCGAAGTAGAGATCTCCCCCCGAATCCAAAGCAACGCCGGGGATCAGCCCGGAGGGACTCCCTAGCGTGGTGAGAAGCCCGTGGGACAGCATTCGAATACTCCCGTTGCCGTCGGCAATAAAGACGTTACCCGCGCGATCCACGGCGACGCCCTGGGGGTTAAATAATGCGGCACTTGTGGCGGCGCCACCGTCACCTTGAGAACCAAGAATTTGGGCTCCCGCGATCGTGGTGATCGCTCCGTTCGATACTTCACGGATGATGTTGTTGCCGGAGTCCGCTATGTAAAGGTTTCCCGCGCCATCCAATGCGATGCCGGCGGGCAGATCCAGTTGTGTCCCGCTGGCAGGACCGGAGTCACTGTTGGCTCCAGCGATTGTGGTGATCACCCCGTTCGACACCTTGCGAAGCCGCCCGACCTCGGGAGCCCCAGTGAAAGTGACGCCATTCGGAATCGGGAGCGCCAGCCAATAACAATCCGGAATATAGAGGTTGCCACCTGCGTCGACGGCGAGACTACCCGCCGCGGAGGAAAGCAACGCGCCGATTGCGGGAACGTTGTCCGAAACAGCAGCGCCGACGGGCGGACCGTTACTGCCGCCGGCTACCGTGGTGATCGTTCCGTTCGACACCTTGCGGGCGCGAACCTGGCCGGGCATCGTGCTTTCCATGAAATACACGGCGCCCGCGCTATCCATGGCGACCCCCTGAGGCCCGTTGAGCGATACGCTGGACGCGGTTCCATCGCCTCCCGCGACCGAAGGCGCGCAGGCAAAGAAATCCGCCGTCCCGTTCCCCGCTACCGTGGTAATCACACCGCCGGCTACCTTGCGGATACGGTTAGCACAGGCGTCCGCGAAATAGAGGTTGCCTGCCGCGTCCAGCGCGAGCCCGGAGGGATTGAAGAAAGCGCTGGTCGCCGAAATATTATCGCCGAAGCTAGATCCACCGCCGGCGACCGTCGTGATGACTCCGCCTGATACTTTGCGGATCCGGCTTCCGTCCGCAAAATAGATGTTCCCCGAGGAATCCGCGGCCAAGCCATTAAGGTTTCCGGAGATCAATCCTAACCGGGCGCTGGTGGCCGGAACCATTGTCGCGTGGATCGTCCGAACCGCCGCCTGCCACGGTGCTGATCACCGCGTTCGACACCATGCGAATGCGATCTGAAGCTGTCTTCGATGTAAATGTTTCCCGCGAGATCCACTGCGATGGCCGTCGGATATCCCAGTTGCGAGAGAGTTGCCGGACCGTTGTCACCGCTGTAGCCCTGGGTTCCGTTCCCAGCCACCAGCGATAGCTGGCCGCCAGGGTCCATCCGCACCACGACGGAATATCCGGAGAGCGCCATGAACACGTTCCCTGCGCTGTCGACCGCGACACCTTGGACATGAGACAAGTTGGCCGAGGCCCCTGGGATGTTCCACCCGCCGCCCGCGATGGTCTGAATTGTGTAAGCCTGGCCAAAGATCGCTGGGGCGATTGCCAACGCGAACGTGGTCAGGTGCAATCTTGTTTGCATTTCGTGGGTCCTGTGATGTCGGCGCGGTTAGATCGAGGCACATCAACTATGACACGGGGGAGCCGGATATGCAAAGGAAGCGGGTAAGCAGTCCTGTGCTCGGCGCTGGCTGCGGCGCCGGCAACACGGCCCTTTTCTTTGCCCGCTTTGGGCAATCCCAAGTTCGAGGATCCATTATGCGACGTTCCGTATGGCCGACCCAGTGTCCTTAGGAGCGTCAACCCTTCGTGTATACTTCACAGATCGTGCGAAATGCGGCGGCCCGATTCATTATTGTCGTCTTAATGTTCAACGGGTTTGGGGTGGCGCAGACAACCCTGATCCGCGGGGCCCGGGTATTTGACGGCGAGAAGAGGTTGGGTGTTCAGGATGTTCTGATCGAATCGGGAATAGTTCGACAGATCGCCCCGTTCGTCAAGTTGCCCCAGGGTGCAGTCTTGATCAACGCGCACGGCGCCACTTTGCTTCCCGGCTTAGTCGATTCACATCAGCACATAGGCGACGGGCGCTATACCCTTGCGGCCGCGGCACTGTTTGGTATCTCCACCGTCATAGATCTTTTCACGGCGGGCGACGGCAACACGCCGCGCGAAATCCACCAGAGAGTCAAATTGGTCAAAGCGGGAGAGTCCGCCGATTTTTTGAGCTCCGGAATTGCCGTCACGGTTAAAGGCGGGCACGGAACCGAGTTCGGCAAAAATATCCCGACATTGGACGACCCGGCAGAGGCCCAGCGATTCATCAGTGCGAGAATTGCCGAGGGATCTGACGTAATAAAGGTCATTTATGAAGACTTCGGTGGGAACATACCTCGCTTGCCTAAAGCAACCATGTCCGCGGCCATCAAAGCCGCGCACGAGCAGGGGAAACTGGTCGTGGTTCACGCTGGTGAAGGTCCGGAGGCAATTCGAGATTCAATAGACGCCGGGGCGGACGGCATCGCGCACCTTTTCGTCAATGGAGTAGCAGATGCGAGCTTCGCCGACCTGTTTGTTTCACACAACGCCTTCATTATCCCGACCCTCACAGAACTGGTGAATCTGTGCGGGCTGCCCGATAATGCAGCCTTAGGACGTGATTGGCGCATTGCGCCCTGGTTGCCCGCAACCGAGGCGGCGAGACTAAAGACCTCAGTTGGAAAACCACAAAGACATGACGACTGTGTTGGCGCATTTGCGGTGCTACCTCTCATGGCGAAAGCGGGTGCTACGATCCTAGCCGGCACCGACGCGGGAAACCCAGGCGTAGCTTACGGCGCCAGCTTGCATGAGGAACTCGAACTGCTCGTACGCTGCGGGTTATCTCCCCTGCAAGCGCTGCGGAGCGCAACATCGGCGCCGGCGCGGATTTGGCGAATGCCGGACCGCGGCCGTATCGCACCCGGCCTTCGTGCTGATCTCATCATGGTCGACGGTGATCCGACTTTGGATATTACGGCAACGCGCACGATCAATCGAATCTGGCTAGCCGGAACTCTTGTCGACCGTGACTTGCTGTTCCGCAAGGTTAGCTCTCTTCAGCCAAAATAAGAAGTCTCTCGAACTCTTTCGGATTTGCTGAAATCGCTCATTTCAGCGATTCGTCCTGCTAAACGCGCCTGCGTCCGCGCGGCCGTGACGACAAGCGCGACAAATTGGCCAAATACGCCGATATGGGGAAGTGACGCCACCGGCCCTCGCTGATGAGTCCGTTTGCCCGAGCGCGACATCCCGGGGCTGACGATTCACTTCTACGCGTCGGGCATTTCTCGTCAAGTTGAGGGGGTGCCTTTAATTTCCAGACGTCTCTCGATTAAGTACAACCATCTGGCTTTGCTATTCTCAGATAATCGAATAACCGATCCAGATGCCACAGGGTTACTATGTCGTCGAACGATCGACCTGCCCCACGCAGGAAGCCGCTGCGGCATGGATCCCTGTCCTGGTGCTGCCGTTTGGCGCGACTCTGACGGCCGCCGAGCAGGCCCTGGCAGAGTTGCAGGAGCCCGGTTTCTACCGAATTGTTCAGATGCAGCGGGTCATCTGGGCTGAACGGGAGGCTGGCGTGTTAAGGCTCAGGAAGTCCACGCGAACTCCCCGGAAGGCCTTAAGAAGATGCAAGAGATGTTTCAGCGATGCGACGGGCGCTATCCACGTGAGGAAGTTCGCGCCGCCCGTCATTTATCCAAAACCAAGAAAAAGAGTTAGTGCAGCTTCTTACGGAGAAGATGCCTCCTGCGGACCACCGCCAATCGCGATTGCGGCCGTGCATCGGGCATTCCCTCGGCGGTTCACTTGAGCGGAAAGTCGCGAAGCCGTCCCAGAGCGTCCAAGATCCCAAGATACCTGGTTCGCGGAGAATGACTCTTGGCCTACGCGACTGTTGGTCAATGCACTAAACGCGACATCGCGGGCGTTAAAAGGCTACGCGGTCCGGAATGGGCCTCGATGCGTGCATTAACGAACGCGATAAAAGATCGCCAACAGCGCGCCGAAGATTAAGCTGCGGTGATGGCTCCAAGGGAGGCGACAGCCGCGATAGCTCATGTGCCCGGTTCCAACCCGAATACTTTCCATTGTTTCCACCCATTCGTCGACACTCAGAACACTTGAGAGCGCAAAGGCGAAGGCGCAGAAAAGGATGAGTGCGAGGGCCCGGCCGTCGCCAGCCGGATAGCGTGATCGGATCCGGCGGATGGCGATGACCGAAGCCAGTAAGTAGAGGAGCAAAAACGATGTAATCTCACCAAGATCGACAAGCGTTCGATTTTTGCCGAGTGCACTTTGGACACTGGCCACAGGGACATGGTGCGTCGCTGCGACAGCTGCATAAAGCGTGTACGCGCAACGCCGGACGCCTTGCCGGTAGCCGGCCATCGACTCGAATTGACGCGTTCTCGGTCCGAAGTGGGTGTCGGCGTAACGAATGGCCAGATCTTCGACGAATTCGGCGTCGGCACTCAGATGGCGCTCAGTGGGATTCGATAGGGGGAACTCTCCCGGCCAATAACAATCAATATTGCGGCCTGCGCGACGAACGCAGCCGGTGAGGGTCAGGGCTATGCACAGGATCGCGATGCAATGCATGGTGGTGAGACTTGCATTTTGGGCGGGAAGTTCCCGACGGGTTGGAGTCCGATTTCGGCCATGATAGGGATCACTTCACCCAGCGCGACATCAGGCCAAGTGAGGTGGCGAACGGGATTCCGCGACTGACTTCGTCGGGCTTCAGAAGCGCGCTGGGGGATCTCTCGCCGGGATCACTGGCAAGGCACGTGTGCGGACATTCCCAGGAGTCAGCGGCTACCCTGCCATGCTAACCCACTCTACAGTCGCCGGCGCGGCAGTGCGCATCCTCTGCGACGCTCCCTGGGCTCTGGGCGGCGCCTGGCACATAAGGGACGTAATCGTTTTTGTCGCGGGCAAAGCTGCAGGGCAACTGTCAGTCGTCGGAGCTTCCGGAGGCACTCCTGTACCGGTCACGCCGATACCCGGTCCCCGAAGCAGCCAGCGTCATGTCTGGCCCGTCTTTCTGCCGGGAAGTACTTCGTGAACCGGACCAGCCCGAAGGGTCCGTTATGTAATGGAATCCATGCCGGCGCACTCAGCTCGAACGAAACCCGCCTGATTTCGTCGGAGATTGATGGCAACGTGGGCTTCGCATGCGGCCACCTCCTGTTTGTGGATGGCGGCGCTTTGAAAGCCCAGCCATTCGATCCGGAGCGCCTTCAACTCACCGGCGAACCGGTCGCTATCGCGCCGCAGGAACTGGAGGTCTGGGAAAAGGCGTGGTACCACTCCGGATTCTCCATTGCGGAATCCGGAATCCTGGTCTTTCAATCCTCCACGGACTTTGCTCCGGAGCTGGTTTGGGCCGACGCGCGCTTCTGGCGTAAGTTGCCGAGCGCAGCCGCCAACACGCCACGGGGATCTGGTAAAGACCATGCCTGGTGGGCGACGATTACGCCACCGACCCGAGCCACCGGCACCGTCTCGTCATCGCCTGGCCCGGCAACGTCGATCCCGACCTGAACGACACGAACAGCTCCGTCATTTGGAATAATTGGCGGATCTTGACTGGCCGCCTCGATCTTCGTGAGAACGGCTTCTCAACACATGTTTGCGAGCATCTAACGGTTGGATCTCGAAATGGGGTCGAGCCCGACTGGGCCGAACAACCGCGAGTTCAAAAAAGAGATTTGTAATGAAAATGTTAGCAATTATCCTTTTTGGTGGAGCATTATCCTAGGGGCCGCGTTTGATGGGGCAATTCCGCACGATGACGGGGTGCCCAAGAAAGCAACTCCACAACTACCCCTCCGGCCTTACCAGAAGAGACCGGTTGGAACGGCCGCTTCTTCCCGCGCGGTGTCGGCTACGGTGGGCACCCCGCGGTTGCCTTTCCGACCCTATCAGAAGCGGCCCACTGGCTCAGCCAGCAAGCCGGACAGAGTCGGCGCGTCTGTCGAATATCGCTAACTTATTGCATTTTGCGGCTGGGGTTCAGATCGTCGTTTGCCGATGGTCATTTCCCGACGCGACATCGCAAGGTTGAAATCGTGCTCTTTCTACATGGCTGTCTTTCACAGCCTTATCTGGGTCGGAAAGAGATATGGTCATGCTGAGAGACCTCCTTCCACAGGCTCACAACGATAGAATCCGAACTCGGGCGCGGTCCTCAGCTCGAATGAAACGTTGCCGTCCGCCGGGACAGTTACGGTTCGCTTCGCGACGTTGCGCGGTTGGTGAGCGAGTTGTGTGCGGATTCCGGAGGCGTCGGGATAAGCCCAGACGGTCCAGCGGAGAGTGAGCCCGGGATAAGCGAATTCGGCGACGGCTTCGAGGCGGTCGGAGGTGTA
This sequence comes from Terriglobia bacterium, assembly GCA_963747535.1. Classification (GTDB taxonomy): domain Bacteria; phylum Acidobacteriota; class Terriglobia; order Bryobacterales; family Bryobacteraceae; genus CAVVFX01. The sequence continues at coordinate 206,219 of CAVVFX010000011.1, read as the reverse complement.
GGGGTCGAAACGCACGGGGCGTGCGGAGAGGCTGTTTAGTTGGCATGGGGCATCGTCGAGTCCGAATCCGGCGAGCGACCAATCGCAGTCGCGAGAGGGGGAAGCGGCCCAGCTTTTGCCGGTTCGCACGTTGGTGAACGCTGTGGTGACGAAGCCGTTGGAGGTAATGCGCCAACGACGCTGGATCATGCCGGTTTCGACGATGAGGTCGCGGCCTTCGGTGTAGATTCGGACGCGGCCGAGAGAGGTGTCGAAGCTGGGCAGGCTGGCGGAATCGGCAGACGCGGCGCGTGTGGCGGCTGCCGCGGAAAAGGCATTGAGGAGATCGCGCCGTGTAGGATTCACCGCGAACTTAGAATAATTAGCTTAAAGGCGAACTGAATCTCTCGGGGCGTGTTGGCTTGCGACGAGATGACGCCAAACTGCCCCGAGCTGAGCACCTGGTTGGGCGCGGCGAATTGGACGCGGTTGAACGCGTTGAAGGCTTCGGCGCGGAACTGGAGCGTCAGCTTCTCCACGGGATGGAAGTTCTGAAGAGAGAGATCGCCGCGGCGTTAAGACGAAATATACCGGTAGTCATTCCGGCGGGCTGCCGACGGAGCGAATAACTTCCGGATGCCCGACCATACATCCACTATTCAAACAACATGTTTCCAATGAGAGTTTTAGCTGAGCTTCCTACTGCAATCGACGACAGACGATCTGTCCTCCACGGAGAATGAGGTCCCGCCCAACGATTCTTACTTGCCGGTTTGGCGGCAAACCAGACTTTGCTAGCCCGCCGCGCCCGCGATTACTTCCCTTACGGCATCCATTTCCAGGAATACCTTGCGCGGCGCCGGATCGGAGATATTGCCGGCCAGCTCTCGCACCAGCGTTTCGGCTCGTTTGAAGGCCTCACGCGCGCCCCCTGGATGCTTCCGGGCTGCTAACAGCCGTCCCATCGCGGCGTGATTCCGCCACTCGATCAGGGACATCGGGTGTGTGGCGAACGGCTCCAGGGACTGCGTCAGCTCTTCCTCAGCCGTCGTGGCATCGCCGCTCACCGCGGCGATTTCGCCCAGGAGACGCCTCGCCACGGCGATGTACTTGGCAACGCTATTCTGCTCCGCGTTAGCCAGCAGCGCCCGGGCGTGCTCCTCGGCGCGGTCCAGCCTCCGCCGAGCCAGCCAGTACTCGGCCTGAGCGGCATTATGGCGAATTCCGTAAAACCGCCAGCGGTTATAACGCTCGCGCTCGTACAGCGGAAGAATTCGTTCCAGGGCTTCCTCGCTTCTTTCAGGTCTTCCCGCCAGCAGATAGTCGTATACCAGGTTGAGCAGCGCATTGGCTTCTGCTTCCGCGGCCTTTGTTCGCCGCGAAACCTCCACGCATCCTTCGTTAAACTCGATCGCCGCGCCGAGATCTCCCATCTCCCGCGAGACCCAGCCGATTCCATTGGGGATTCGCGAAAGCGCCAGCGCGTTGTTGTTGCGCGTGGCCAAGTCCAGGCCCTGTTGCATGGATCGCATCGCTTCGGAAATCCGGCCACGATTCGCCTGAGTCAGCCCCAAATAGGAAAGCGCCAGCGGCAAGTGAAAACCATCCCGGACCTCCGTTGCTAGTTGCGATGCCTCCACCTGAATGCTTTCGGCCTTGGCGTAGTCGCTCCGCCAGAAGTGCACGATGCCAAAGTACGTGAGGCCGATCACCAAAGCCGGACGATGCTTCAGCGATCGCGAAATTTGAATCGCTCTTTCGAAGCTAGTATCCGCTTCCGCGATCTCACCGCATACCATCTGGTACACCGCCCACGCATTATTGACCTCCGCTATCAGGACTTGATTTCCGATTCGCTCCGCAAGGGCCCGGGCTTCTGGGTTATATTGCTCCATGCTGGGTACGTCGCGAGCGTTTTGCGCCACATGGCAGATTCCGATCAAGGCACGGCATTCCCCTTCCAAGTCCCCCGCGGCCAGGCAAACCTCGCGCATGGCCCGGTAGTCCTCACTCGCCTCTTTCAGCCGGCCCAGCGCCATCTGTGCCAATGCGCGTTTCCGCAGCAGCACGGCCCGCTGTTCCGCTTGCTGACCCTCCGGCAGCTTTTCCACCAGCTCCAGCCCGCGACTGAAGAGGCCGACGGCCTCTGCGTTGGCGTAGCGCGACAGCGCCGTGTCGCCGGCCTGAATCAAGAAGGCGATCGCCTTCGCAAAATCGCGGCCGCGCTCAAAGTGCGTCGCCAGCGCGCCGGCTACACGCGCATGCTGCCCCCCATACACGCGCTCCAGCGTTTCGCCCGCTCGGCGGTGCAAAAGGACCCGGCGTTTACTCAGCAACTGGTCGTAGAGAAAATTCTGGTACAGGGCGTGCGTGAAGCGGTAGATGGTGGCCACCGAGCCATCCGGCAATTCCTCCTCGCCTTCCGCGTGGATCAGCCGATGTAGTTTCCCGAGCACATCCAAGCGCTCTTCCAGGTCCAGCTCATCGGCCTCCAGAAGGGCGGCCAGCACCGTCGAGGTGAATACCTCGCCTTCGATGCTGGCGTATTGCAGCGCCTGCCGCTGCCCATCGCTGAGCAGGCCCACTTTCTTCTCGATCATGCTGCGCACGCTGACCGGAACGTCTAGCTCCATCTGCTCCAACGGCTGCTTCAGCTTCCACGCGCCATTCGTGCGCACAATGTCGCCCCGCTCTTCCAGAATCTGGATGGCGCCGGTAGCAAAGAGCGGATGCCCCTCGCTCTTACTATGGATCACAGACGCCAGTTCCGCCGGAAACTCGTTGGGAGAGAAGTGCGCATCCAGGTAAGACGCGACGTCCTGGACTCTCAAAACCTGTAGCGGGATCTCCTCGCAAATCCCGCGCGCGTACATCTCCGTGTAACACTTCTTCAACGTGGGATTGTTGCGCTCGATATCCTCCGGACGAGCAGTGACCACTAGCAGCAACCTCTGGCCGTGGGCCCTTTCCGCCAGGTGTCGCAACATGTCCACGCTCGCCGGATCGGTCCAGTGCATGTCCTCCAACAGCAGCAGCACCGGCGTTTCCGCGGTCAGGGCGGCCAGCGCGTCGCCCAGTTCCCGCAGCATACGGTCTTTGGTTGCGCCTGTGGCCTCGCGGAGAATCTGGTCCATGGCTCCCGAAGAAAATACGGCTGGAAACTGCAAGCACCACGTGGGCGCGTGCCTGCGCAGAAGAGCGACCACCCGCTCCCGCCCCGGACTCTGTAGCAGGCTGCCCAGTAAGTCCAGAAACGGCAAGTAGGCTTCTCCGGCGCCGTACTGCTCCACGCAAGCACCACGCGCGAGCACCAGATCCGCATTCTTTTTCCGGGCCCGGTAAACGAACATGCGGGTCAAAGCCGTCTTGCCTATACCCGGTTCTCCCGATACCAGCACCACCCTGCCACTTCCTTGCACTGCGGAACGCAGCAACTCCTCCAGTTTGCCCAGTTCCTTCTCGCGCCCAAACACCGGGTCCGGTTCCCGTTCCTCCAGGCGCGGCCAAGCCTGCGGTACGCTCCCGCGAAGTTCTTCCAGGGCGAGGAACAAATCCGCGGCGGATTGGTAGCGCCGGTCCCGTTCCTTTGCCAGCGCGCGCATCAGAATGGAGTCCCATCCCGCCGGCAATTCGGGCCGCAACGAACTGGGGGGCGGCGGATGGCCGCTCACCACTTCTCGCAGGGTTTCAGGAAGCGACGAGCCCCTGAACGGACGAACGCCCGTCGCCGCCTCGTAGAGCACGCAACCGAACGAGAACAAGTCGGAGCGCGGGTCCAGCTCTTCGCCTCGCGTCTGCTCGGGCGACATATACGCGGGCGTTCCCAAGATCGTGTGGGCCGCCGTTGCGTCTATCGCCGACGCCTTCGGCCCGGTGAATTTCGCTAAGCCAAAATCGAGCACCTTGACGCCCGCCGCGGTCAGCATCAGGTTGGCTGGTTTCAAATCACGGTGGATGATCCCGCGCTCATGAGCCGCGGCCAGTGCCTGCGATACCTCGGCCGCACGGCGCAGCAGTTGATCGAGGGGCAAGGGACCTTCCCGTAAGCGCGACGCCAGCGTCTGGCCTTCCACATATTCCATCACCAAGTACGACGCGCCTTCGTTTTCCCCGACGTCGTACAGGGCGCAAATGTGGGGATGATTTAGCGCTGCCGTGGCCTGCGCCTCGCGCTGGAAGCGAATCCGGAAGTCGGGGCGCTGCGCTCCTTCGGCACGGATCACCTTAATCGCCACGGGTCGCCCCAGGCGGGTGTCGCGCGCCCGATACACTTGGCCCATGCCGCCTTCCCCCAGTAGCGCTTCCAACTGGTAGGGGCCCAATCGAGCGCCCGGCCCCAATGGCGCGGACGCTTGCCCACCCGCCAGACTCGTCAGGCTTATCTCCGCCGTAGCTGCGGAATCCGCGGCCAGCAGTGCCTCCACTTGGGCTCGCAGGCTGTCATCGTCGCGGCAGGCTTCCGCCACGAACTCCTCGCGTTGCCGGGGATCCAGCTTCCTGGCCCCCGCGAACAAATCCTGGATTTTGCTCCAACGTTCCGTGGACATGGGAAGCCTTAATTCCTTAGCCAACCTATCTGTCGCGAGATGTGCACCCTGGTTGCGGAGTTCCTGGAAGCTGGCTGAGATGTAGCACGATGTAGCACGCTACTAAAATCCCGGACAATGGCTTCTGGAAGGATCTGGGCGGCTTTCAACTCGACGAAAAGTCAGCATCCGATAGAAGTGAATTAAGCCGCGATCCGCGTTCCTAAACGTCTGGTCCCCGCACCGCAACGATGACGTGAGCTACCGACGGAACTCGCAGTTCACCCTGATGGACGTGATCTCCCAGAGCGGAAATCGCATCGCGGACCAATGCCTTCATTTCCGGCTCGTCGATTTCGTCGCCAAACGGAGCAGCCCGCAAAAAACCGTGGATAAATGCTGCCGCGTTCCCTGCGGAGATAGGCAAACGGCACAACTCCGACGAGAGAATGTGAAATCCGGCTTGTACGATCGGATCGGTAATTTCACGTCTGTTCCGGACTGAAAACGGCCATCGCATGGCCTCGGAAAACTCCTCATACCCGCCGTGCCGAAGCGCGCTAATCAAAGCTGCCGCCAACGGGTTCCGATCGGGCCCGCGCCAGACGCTCAGGGCCAGCAGTCCGCCTGGACGAAGCACTTTCGCCGTGTCCAGCGCGGCTTTCACGCGGTTACGAAAGAATTGAAAGCCCTGGTGGCAGAGCACCACATCGAACGGCGGGTCGAACCGGGGAAGGCGTTCGGCGTCGCCGCACCGCCAGCGGATACGCGCTTCGGATACCGGCCTGAGCGAGCGGGCGACGGAAAGCATCGGGGCATTTATGTCGATCCCCAGCACCTCTCCGGTGGGCCCAATTCTTTCCGCGGCGATCCGCGCCACGACGCCCGTCCCGCACGCCAGATCCAGCACGCGGCTGCCTGAAGATAACGCGGCCCGGTTGACGAGCCGTTCCGCCCACGGCTCAAACACGACGGGAACCAGGTACTGCTGGTAGGTGAGGGCCGCGTCTCCCGCCAACTGCCACCGTCGCGCATCGTTTCGCTCAGCAACAGCATCCGGCATCGAGCTATTCCCCCCTCTACTCCCCCCTTCTTTTGGAGGGGCGAAAGTAGTTTTGCATCAACTCCTGAGCGACGGTCTCGCCAAGCTGACGTCCGACTTCCAAGGAATGATGGAAGTGAAAGCCGGCATAGATGCGGGCCCAGAAGACCTCGTCCATCAGGTCGCGGGTGTCTTCGAAAACGTGGTGATGAACGCTGTCGGTAAACGCCAGGCTGTCCGTTGCGAGGTGTACGTGAGTGGTTCCGAAGAATCCGGCGGTCAGAGTGGAGACGGCGCCGGTGACACAGCCGTGTGCCGCGGGGTACTCGGGATGGGCTGGTGTCGGACCGAGCGGCAGCCAGGAAGAGTCCGCCGTCAAATCGGAGTTGCCGCCGCCGGCCGGAATCGCAGTTGCCGGCCGCCAGAAGGAATACGTGTATTTGGCATTGAAACAACCAATGCCGGCGTCGGCGAACCCCGTCCAAAGCATTGCCATCAGCCTAGCCGAGTCCGCTGTGCTGAGGTTATAGGTGTCAGCCAGGGAGCTGAACATCCTCGCATACTGCTGGCCGGTATGTTCTGTCCAAAAGATTCCGATTTCCGCTTCCGCGGCTGACCGGATGCTGCTCGTCGTTCCTCCATAGCTGCGAGTGAGGGTATAGTCTCTCTCCCAAGTCTCACTGCTGAGTGCCGGTGGAGGATCAGGCAGGAAATCGCTCGCGCCTTTCATCGTAAAAGGCCGCATTTGTCCCAACCATGGAGTCACCGCGGCGGCAAAGGCGGGAGGAGTCGGAATCCAGGCGCCGGGTCCCGACCCAGGTGTATACGCGACGTTGGCTTCCAGACCGTCGCCGATGCGGGCATCGATCGCGGCCATCGCCGCGGCTTCCCCAACCGCCATACCCTCGTCCTTGGCGGTTGAATCGGGAATCGCGGCTAAAGATGTGGAGAGCTTGCCGTCCAACGCCGTCTGTTGCGATGGGAAGTAGGTCACCAGCACGCGGTGCGCTGCCGCGGCTGCCGCTGCCTCCAGGGAGGCGTCCCGCGGCCCGATGCCCTGATAATAGAAGGGCCGGTATTCACCGGTGATGGCGTTGACTGCATCATATACGGCGAGGCTGGTGTAGGCGAACCATACCGCGGAGGCGGCAGGGGATTTTCCACCGTTCGCTACGATCGTTGTCGAGGCGGTCGCGGTCCAGTCTGTAACCACATTCGCCGCGCTGAGCTGCAAGGCGAAACAAAATGTTGCTGCAAACCACATGCGCGCTCGTGGTATCCGCCTGGTCAAACGTTGATATCCAATCATCTTCATTGACTTGTTCTCCTGTTTAAGCGTTTGTGAGCAAACGGGCTCGCCTTGCCTGGGGCGCCACCCGCGGGTTAGAATCTAGCGAACAGTTCAGATGGTAAAAGAGGCTTGAGATGAAAGTCCTTAGCGATCGGCTAAGAATTTGCTAAGAATTTCCTAGCTCGCTGTCGTTATGCCCGCGTCATACGGTATCTACGAGTTCGGGTCTTTCCGGTTGGACCCGGTGGAGCGACTGCTGCTGAGTGAAGGCCAGGTCGTAGGCCTCAGTCCCAAAGCCCTCGATCTTCTCATCGCACTGGTCAGTAAAGCCGGGCGGGTCGTCGAGAAGGACGAGCTCATGCGGGAAGTGTGGCCCGACACTTTCGTCGAAGAAAACAATCTCACCGTCAACATTTCCGCTCTGCGCAAAGCGCTGGGCAGCACCTCTGCGGATCAACGCCACATCCAAACCGTGCCGCGCAGGGGCTACCGATTTGTAGCCAACGTGCGCCAGGCCGACGACTGGCTGTCGAATGCTCCCGAAAAAGGGGAGGCGGCCGACTCCGATACGGACGTTCTGGTGGGCCGCGAGCCCGAAGTGCGCATATTGGAAAAGTTCCTGCGAGAAGCCGTGGACGGAGCCGGGCGCATGATCTTCATCACTGGTGAGCCCGGCATCGGCAAAACGGCTCTATCCAACGCCTTCCTACGTCGTGTGCGATCGGCGTTTCCTTCCGCTATCCTCTGCCGCGGCCACTGCCTGGAACAGTACGGCGCAAGTGAACCCTATCTTCCGGTACTCGAGTCCCTCTCCGGTCTCCTGTCCGGACCCGGCCGCGAATTCGTGGCTGACGTGCTGCGCTCTCACGCGCCCACCTGGTGCCTGAAATTCCCGGCGTTTTTCGGTTCAAACGACGCGCTGGAGCGCTTGCACCGCGAGATCGTCGGCGGTACCAAGGACCGCATGTTGCGCGAAATGGTCGATGCTCTGGGCGCGCTCGCCTCCACCGCGCCGGTCGTGATCCACTTCGAGGACCTTCATTGGGCGGACCCCGCCAGCATCGATCTGCTGCGGCGTCTTGGTCAGAACACCGGAATCCGGCGGCTGCTTGTCACCGGGACCTTCCGCCCGGAAGACGTCGAGCGCGGCAATTACCCGCTGAAGAAATGCCTGCTCGAGATGCAGACGCACAAACAGTGCGAGGAGATTGCGCTCGGACTGCTGACACGGGAGCACGTTACCGCTTATCTCGACACGTGCTTCGCTCCCCATCGATTCGATCTGGAACTCGCCGCCTTGATCCACCGCAAAACGGAAGGCCAGCCGTTATTCGCGACGAGTCTGATCCAGTTCCTGGTCGAACGCGGAGACATCGCCAGGGTGGGCGACCACTGGATGCTGACACGGCTCCTGTCCGAACTGGACCTGGAGGCGCCGGTTAATGTGCGCAAAATGATCCGGAAAAAGATCGAGGCTCTCGACCCGCGGGACCGGCGCGCCATGGAGTACGCCAGCATTCAGGGCGAGGAATTCACGTCCGCCGTGCTGGCCCCTCTGCTGGAGATGGACGATCTGGACTTGGAGGAGCGCCTCGATCGCCTCGACAAGACTCAACGTCTGATCCAGACGTTGGGCGAAGAGGAGTTGCCCGATGGAACGTTAACCACGCGCTATCGGTTTGCGCACGTGCTCTATCAGAACGGCCTTTATTTGGATGTGACGAACAAGCGCAGGGCTCTATTGCATCGCCAGACCGGTGATCTGATGATCGGCCATTGCGGCGACCAGGCGCCGCGCTTCGCGACGCAACTTGCCATACACTTCGAGCGCGGACGGAACTTCGCGCGGGCGATCGAATTCCTCATCCGGGCCGGTGACAACGCGGGCAAGCTCTTTTTATATGCACAAGCGTGCGAGCATTATCGCCATGGGCTGAAACTTGCGGAGAGGCTGCCGGAGGAGAACCGGCCGTCGCACCGCATGCGCTTGTACAAGAAGTGCGGAGATGCCGGCGTTCTGCGCGGCCGGCCGGCCGAGGCAGAAGAAGACTACCATGCGCTGCTGGCCATTGCCAGATCCGCGGGGCACGCGGAGTGCGAGTGCCGCACGCTCATCGATCTTGCCAATGTTCACATCTACACCCGCAAGCCGGAGGAAATGGCGGTCTATGCCGGCCGCGCGCTGGAGTTGGCTGAGCGAATCGGACGCCGAGATCTGTGGTGCGAAGCCCAGGGCCAGTTGGCCGCCAGTTGCCAGGTGGTCGGCCGTGTCGCGGAAGCCCACCGGCTCTACGACGAATCGATTCCCATGGCGCGATCCCTGCGGCATATCCCGGCGCTGTTGCAAGGGCTGACGTACCGCGGGGTAGCTCACTTTTTCCGCACCGAATACGATCAAGCCGTATTGGCGGAAACAGAAGCGATCGAGGTTGCTTCGGAATCCCAGAACGCATTCTATCTGGCGCTCTCGCGTACCTATCTCGGATTCAGCTTGGCCAATCAGGGGCACATCTCCCAGGCCCTGTCTTCCTTGAGTGAAGCTATCGCCCTGAGCCGCCGCAGCGAGAACCGGGTTGTGCTCGCCCGCGCGCCGAACGGAATCGGCTGGATCCATCGCGAGATGGGAGATCTGCGAACGGCTATTCAATTCGATGAAGCTTGCGTGGAAACGGCTCGCAGCGGAGGAGCAACCGAGGCGGAAGCGAACGCGCAGGTGAATCTCGTCTACGATTACACGCTGGCTGGCGAGCCGGCGAAGGCCATCGCCGCCATGCAACGCGTAGATTCGCTCTTCGATTGCGAGCTCTGGAACCGATGGCGGTTCTACGATGTGCGGCAACAGGCCGCGGGAGCGGAATACTGGTTAGCTCAGGGAAATCTGGATCGGGCGGAGGAACATGCCCGCCGTCTGCTCGCCAACGCGCAACGATACGGAGTTCCGAAGTACGTTGCCGTTGCGCACCGGATACTGGGAGAGATCGGCGCGAAGTGCGGCGACCTTGATTCGGCAGAGGAGGCGATTACGCGTTCCATCGAACCTCTTGTCAATAACCCGGCCCCACTGGCGGAATGGAGAAGTCACGCCGCTCTGGGCAGACTGCTGTTACGCGTCCGGAACCGGCCGGTCGCCGCGCGAGAAGCTTTCGGCCGCGCGGCCGTCGTGATTCAGAGGATCGCTGCGGGTATAGTGGAACCTGAACTTCGCTCGGCATTCCTGAACGTCGAGGATATCCGCCAGGTTTTTTCTGGGAGCGCCTAGAACTGCTGCAGAACGCGCTGTGTTGTTGTGCGCCGCCTGGTTTGCACTTGCGGTTGGGCGAAGGCTCGGAAGGGTAGTGTTGCAACTTTCAAACTGCGCGTAGGAGCGGGTGCAGTGGGTGTTTGCCTTGGCCTTAAGCGGCCAGTTCGAACACTTCGTTGATGAACTGATTCTGACGCCGAACATCAGTCCCGCTCACCCATCGAACCTGTCCCTTTCGCAGCATGTGGATCGCTTCGTAACCCTGAATCGTGCGTCTCGCCGAATGGAATTCTCGGAACCCTTGCTTGGCATTCACTCGTCGTTTGATAGCTCGGTGGTCTTGCTCGATGATGTTGTTCAAATACTGCACCGGCCGGTGCCCGCACCATGGAGGGAGCGCTCCTTCCTTCTTAACGGCCGAGATTGCCGAGGGGTAGATGGGTGCCAAATCCGTGTTGATGACGCGAGGCTGTGGATGTGATGGATCGCGCACAGCTTTCCGAAACAGCCGTTTGGCCGCATCCGCGTCGCGCCGGGCCGACAATAGGAAATCGATCGTCGCACCCGCCGAATCGATTGCTCGATACAGATAACGCCAATGGCCCTTAACACGAACGTAAGTCTCGTCGACGCGCCAGGACTTATTGGTGGGCTTGAGGTGCCGCCGAAGCCGTTGCTGTAGTTCAGGGCCATAACGCTGCACCCAACGCCATATCGTCGTGTGATCGGCGTCCAGGCCGCGCTCCTCCAATAACTCTTCGACATCGCGCAACGATAACGAGTATCGCAGGTACCAACGAACGGCACAAAGAATGATCGCGGGCTCGGTCTGCCGCCATTTGAAGATCGCTCGTCGATTAGCCACGGAGGTCTTTCAAGCCTACCAGTCCGCGCCTGCGCGAAGTTGCAACACTACCTCAGGGAGGTTGATCGCCGCAAACGTCCAGCCGTGAGGAGCCAGTCGTTTGGCGATCGCTGACACGAACGCCGACTTGCCTACGCCCGCATCGCCGGTGATCAGCAACAGGCGCGGGGATTCCGTCATTAGGAGAGAAGTTGCGGTGAGTAGTTCCTGGTCGCGACCATAGACGTCGAAGGGGTGGAGAAGAGCGGGTGAGACACCGTATCGGGATAACGGGGTTGGTTCATCCGGGTCTGCGGCCGATTGGTCATTGCCCAGAAGCTTCAGCGTCAACTTGATGGCAGTTACCGGATCTACGGCGGAGCCACGCAAGGTCAAGATACGCCAGTTGTCACGGCATGAAGCCTCGCTAAACATGCTGATTACTTTGCTGTCGGTGCCGTGGTAGCGGAGGTCCGCATCGACGAGCATTGCCAAGAAGGGCTGATCGGCAGCCTGCCGCATCAGCATTACGCTAATGGGGTTTTTGGAGAAACCTGGCCCTGTGGGAAAGTGACGCATTTTAATGACGCGGTCGCTGGCGCCGACAACTCGGATACCGAGCGGCATACCGAATGAATTCGGCAAGATGGTCAAGGTGCAGGAAGGCGAAGGCCAAGTCGTCATCGACTTTCAGGTTTATGACCAACGGCCGGCTGACAGCGATGTGCTCATTGCCGCGATTGAAATCCATCAGCAGCTTACAGGGCGTACGCCCGACATGGCTGCAGGTGATGCCGGATTTTACTCGGCGAAGAATGTAGCCATGGCGAAGCAGATGGGCGTGAAACGTGTTTCCGTTCCCAGTCGCTCCACCAAGAGCGCCGCGCTAAAGCGGGAGCAGAAGAAACGCTGGTTCAAAAAAGGGCAGAAGTGGAGAACCGGATGCGAAGGACGCATCAGCATACTCAAGCGGCGGCACGGACTCAACCGTTGCCGGTACAAAGGCCGCCAAGGAATGATCCGCTGGACCGGACTCGGCGTGATCGCGGATAACCTCATCAACATCGGCAGAGTCATCGACAAGCGAAAGAAATCTGCAGAATAACTCTCCCCGATTACAATTCATCCAATCAATTCGAACTCCCGCCGGAGGCCCCGGTGGGAGTTCGATTTTTCTGGTCAGCCCGCTGCCCGCGGTTGCTTTACGAGTCGCTAGCCTAGTCTAGGGCTAAAGACTTTCGCGCCAGAAAGTAGCTAGCTTAGCTAGAGAACGGAATGGCAGTGATCGCGGCGAGTCGTACGCTATCACGTGAGGACTCAGCTACTAGGAAACACAGCCCGGACGATCTGCTGAAAGCGGGCATCACTGCGCAGCGTATCGAAACGTGGATCCACCTGGATCCAGATCAACCAATGAGATCGCTCCTCAACCGCCTTGCGCAACCAAATGAGAGCCTGATCTTTATCTCCCAGTCCCACATAAATCAGAGCGTAGCCGTAAGAGGTCACAAACCGCTCTTGACCGATACTGTCAAATCGCCGGAGATCCTCGCTCGCTCGCGCCGGCTGCCCGCACCTGCCGGCTATGTGGCCGTGAGCGGCGATGACCGGCTGCCAATAGCGCAGAGAGGACGACAAAGCAGTCTCGAGTTCGGAGAGCGCGCCCGAGCAGTTTGATTCGGAACTGAGCACCCGTCCCATCCAAAAATGCGCCAGCGGGAAATTCGGATCGACCTGCAGGATGTTCTGCAGCTGCCGCCGGGCATCTTCATTCCGGCCACTATAGTGAAGGTGGAACGCCAGATCGGTCCGGATCGGCAAGGAAGCCGGATCAAGGCGTCGCGCGTGCTCGAAAGCGGTTCGCGCGGCGCCGAATCTCCTGGATGCGGTATACAACACTCCCAGCCAGTCGTACGCGGCGGCATAGTTCGGGTCGACAGCAATCGCCTGCTCGAGATTACGAGCGGCTTTGTCCAGATCCCAGTCGAAATACAGGTTCACATAGCCTTCCGATGCCAGGACTTCAGGAGCTTGCGCATCCAGCCTGGCAGCGTGATCGAGCGCGGCGCGCGCCTGCGCGAATCCGCTCGCGGGTGAGATATAGCAGCTGTAGACCATGGCCGAGAAGCAATCGGCCAGCGCCGCATAAGCCGGCGCATAGCCAGGGGCGCGCGCAATCGACTGCTGAAGGTACTCGATCGCCTGCTTCAGGCTGACCTCGGTCCGCTGGTTCCAATAGAAGCGACCGCGCAGATAGAGGTCCGCTGCTTCCCCGTCGATTCGCTGGCGATGTGCCGACGCGGGAGCAAGCCGGCTGCGCATCGCACGAGCGACCGCGGCAGCGACATCCGCCTGGAGCGGCAAGGCCGCGTCACTCGCTCCCTCGAAGTGGTCGGCCCATAATTGCAGGCCGTCGCGAGAGCGAATCAGCCGGGCCGAGACTCGCACATGCGATGCGTCGTGCTCGACAGCGCCGGTCAGGATATATCCGGCACCCAGGTCGGACAGGATTTTACGCGGTGCCGGCTGCGTCCCGCGATACTGCCATACGGACGGTCCCGCGATCACGCCGAATCCCGAGGGCACCACGCGTCCGAGCTGCGTGATCACCTCTTCGGTGAGTCCACGGCTGAAATAGGCTTGGGTGGGGTCGCTGTTCAGGTCATCGAACGGCAATACGGCAATGAGAGCCGGGTCGCGTGGCGAGAGCCAGACCAACGAGACTCCGACCAGGAGCGCCATCAAACCGGCGAGGAGGAAAACGAGACGCGTACGTGAGACGCGGGGTTTACCTCGGGGCGGCAGTGGCTCCGCCCGGGGCGCTGGGGGAGAAATCGAACGTTCGTTGATCAGGTAGCGATAGATCAGGAACTCGGGAGCTTCCACTTTGTGTTCGGCAGCCTGCCGTATGGTGTTCTCGGCCTCCTGCAGGTCGCCGAGCAAAATATAGGTCGAGGCGAGATTTTTCCAGCCGGGCGGAAAGGTGGGCTCCAGAGTCACCGCCATCCTGCCATTGTCTCTGGATTTCGGAAAGTGGCCGAGCATCTGGTTGATCCACGACAGGTAGGCGCGCGGCTCGACATCCCGAGTGTAAATTTCCGCCCACGTTTCCGCCGTCTCCTGGGCTTTCTCCAGATTTCCGGCAACATTCAGGTCGTAAGGGACCATGATCGAGAACCGCTCCAGGTCACTCACCCGGTCCCGCAATTCGTAGGCTTTCCGGGCACTCTCCGCCGCCAGTTCCGGCCGCCAAAGGTCTGCGTACACCTGCCCCAGCCATGCATGCGCCACGGCGAACTGCGGATCGATCTGTACGGCCCGCTGCAAGTGAGGCAGCGCGTCCGCAACGCCATTGGAGGAATAAAGTTTCAGAGCCCTGGTGTAGGCTTTCAGCGCTTCGAGCGATGGCGTGGTCGCCTCGGCGAGCGGAGTGTCGTGAGTCTTGATGGTGGCCAGCGATTCGCCCACCTGCGTCCTGAACTTGCTGGCCATCTGAGTGAGGGCGTTCACGACGTCTTCTTTCCTGGGCGCTATCTCCTGCTCCTGGACCAGCACGTCTCTGGTGCGGCAGTTTCGGGCGCGCAGCCCCAATACATACTGGCTTCCCAGGCTGGCAATCGATCCGTCGAGAACGGCCGTGCCGGCAGTCCGCTCACAGACCTCCCTGGCGGTCTGCGGGGTCAGCCGTCCATCGTTCGGCCGGCCCATCAAATTCAGCGTCTGCTGGATGCGCTCATCGGAGAGCAAGCTGAGGAAAGGCGACTGCGCCAACTGAACCGCCAACCCCTGCCGCAGCGTCTCGTCAAACACCGGATCGCCCGTCTTGTTTTCGAAGTCGGCCAAAACAATCGTATCTTTATCGGTGAGCTTGGGCGTGCGGTGTAAGTAGAAGTAGGTTGCGGCGGCGAACCCCAGCACCGCGGCGGCGAAAACACTCACTTCCCACAATCGTGCCGTGGCCAAGGCAGCCTTTCGCGGCAGGCTGTGAGTTTCGCCCCCCTGCTTCAGGCGCTCGAGATCCGTGCGGATTTCCGCGGCGTGCTGGTATCGCCGATCGCGATCCTTCTCCAGGCATTTGCCGATGATCCGCTCTAAATCGGGCGGCAGATCGGGATTCAGGTGCGCCGCCGGCTCCGGGGCACGATTCAGGATCGCCTCGAATACCACGCCCGAGCTTTCCCCCCGAAACGGCAACACTCCGGTCACCATTTCATACAGCGTCACCCCGAATGAGAACAAATCCGTGCGTGCGTCCAAAGCTTGCGCGCGCACCTGCTCCGGCGACATGTATGGTACCGTCCCCACCGCGCTCCCCGGACCGGTGACCGAGTCGTCCATCGTGACGGTCGCCGTACCGGCGGCCATTCCCGAACCCGGCGTGCGATGGACCTTGGCGAGTCCGAAATCGAGGATCTTGGCGTGGCCGCGCGCCGTCACGAAGATGTTTGCCGGCTTGATATCGCGATGTACGATTCCGGCGGAATGTGCCGCGTCCAGCGCGTCGGCGATCTCGATGGATAGCGAGAGAAGCGCCTCGATCTCCATCGGCCGCGGCCCAGCCTCGGAAACTACGCGACGCTTGAGAGTGGCTCCGTCCAGAAACTCCATCGCGATGTAGGAGCGGCCCTCGTGATCTCCAATGTCATAGATGGTGCAGATGTTGGGGTGATTCAACGCAGAGGCGGAGCGGGCCTCGCGCCGGAAACGGCTCAAAGCATCCGGGTGGCGCGCGAACTCGCCGGACAGAAACTTGAGCGCCACGAAACGATGCAGCCGGGTGTCTTCGGCTTTATAAACGACGCCCATGCCACCCGCCCCCAACTTTTCGATGATCCGGTAGTGCGAAATGACCGGGGCGATCGCGAAACCGCTGTCTTGCCGCGTGTCGCTCTGCTCGCCCGCCAAGTCGCGCGCGGCCAAATCGATGGCGGGGTTCAGCAGAAAACTTCCTGACTGATCGGCGTAGGCCAAAAGCGACCGCACATCGCGCTCCAGTGCTTCATCTCCGGCACACGCGTTCCGCAGAAAGGTGTCGCGTTCCTGGGAGGAGCGGTCGAGGGCGGACTGAAACAGGCGCTCAACCTGTTTCCACCGTTCGACTTTCATCGTTGGCTCCTCCAGCCAGTTCGTGGTACAACCACGCCCTGGCGGCCCTCCACTCCCGTTTCACAGTGATAGGCGAGACTTCCAGCGCTTCGGCCGTTTCGTCGATGCTGAGCCCGCCAAAAAAGCGCATTTCGACAACTTTCGATTTGCGTGCATCCACTAGCGCCAGCGCGTTCATGGCTTCATCGAGCGCCACCAGGTCGCGTTGCCGGCCGCCGCCCACTTCTGCTGCATCGTCTAGGGAAACGCGCTGTACGCCGCCGCCGCGCTTCTGATTTTTGCGCCGGGCATGCTCCACCAGAATGCGCCGCATCGCCTGTGCCGCGACCGAAAAGAAATGGGCACGGCCCTGCCAGTCCATGCGCTGATAATCCACCAGCCGAATGTACGCTTCGTGCACCAACGCCGTGCTCTGGAGGCTGTGACCAGGGCGCTCGCGTCTCATATACCGGTTAGCCAGGCGGCGCAGTTCGTCATACACGATCGGCGCCAGCTTTTCGAGAGCGCGCTGATCTCCGCCGCTCCAGGCAAGGAGCAGCTTAGTCACCTCGGTAGCGGCTGTCACATCGGCCTGAGCCCGCTCGTCCATTGTTAGCGCAAACAATTGTATCGCATGATTCTGCCATCGGGCGTCCACCTGAGGCCGGATTATCCCTCGCGGTTCTGGCTTTCGGAGCTGGATTCGCGTCGCCCCAGGATTGACCGGCCCTAGATCTGCCCTAGATCACCTTTCTACTTTGGGTCTTCTTCTCACATGGCATTTAGCCATATCATCTACTTTGTCGTCATGTCCGAAAAGCCTCAGAAGGGCTCGGAGTCTAGGGAAGTGCAATCCAGAAAATGCACTAGGGTATAGCTTCCGGAAACCAATCGAGTAACGGCCCAGACCGTAGAAGGCTTGGACACTTGACGTATTATTCCTCAACGCTAGGCTCCCAGCATGCGCTTGATCTCGTTCACGGCGACGGTTACTCCCGTGAAGTCCCCTCACGTCATCTGGGGTACCCGACTGGCAAACCCGAGCCCATTCGCCTTCCGGAGATGGAGCAGTACGGCTTCGGTCGGATCACGCGGCACTCGGAAATTGCGTGACGGATGCACCAGGACAGCTCCCGAGCTATTTGTTTTTGATCCGGGATGTGCCGAGAGCGATGTCGTCGTAATAAACGTCGAAACCGGTCGTCGGATTTTGCCAGGCACGCACGCCGAATCCAAATTCCTTGAAACCGCCGACAAGGTTCGAATTGGTTGTTGAGTCTTTCGGCCACTTGTAGGTCACCGTATCAACGCTTTCTATCCCGATTTTGTTGGGAACGGGATTGCCATCCACCCAAATTGTCATACTCGCCGGATCGTCGTTAATCTCCCACTCGAGAAGAAACCATTTGTCAGCAGGAGGAGGCACTTCAGAGCGGTGCGTTATCTCGCCTCTTCCCTGACCAGCGACTGATTTGTTTTCCTGGAAGGATGGCATCCAGAAGCCGCGCGACAGGCCAATTTCGTAGAATCTCGAGAGTTGCCAACCCGGTTCACCGGTAATGATCAACGGATTGTGGCTCGGGGGTATGGTTCCAGTAATCTTCATATACGCCCGGCCGAAAACATGCGTCTTCAGCGAATCAGGCAGATGAGTCGCTACGGCCATCGCGTAGGCACCCCGCGTCATTTCGGGATAATGAGCGTGCAGCGCATATTTGCCGTGAGTTCCTTCGACCGGCTCAACCGCGACCGTCGCCCCGCCCATTGTCCGGACGTCCCAAATCGCGGGGTCGAGTTTGCCCGATTCGAAGCTCTCAGAGAAGATAGATTTTGACTGCGCGGTTAGGGCTGAAGCGAGTGCCGCGGCAATAGCGACGGCCGCGAAGAGATTTTGCATCATGGGTTGGCTCGCTGCGAGTTTATCACACGAACCTGAAATTCGAATTGCGATCGGTGGCCTCGTTGTCGATGGCCCTCAGTAGCGAGGTAGCCCTGCACGCACTCGCGATTCTGGGCGAATTACCCGCTTAAGTGGCCAATCGTCATGCCCGCGCGGCGTTAACTTCTTTGGAATGTGGCGCGTGCAGAGATTGGACCACTTAAGCGCAAAATAAGCGGCCAAACCGCTTAATTCTTAAGCGCTTACGCTGAGAATCAAGGTTAAGCAGATTTGGCCGCTTATTTTCGGCCACTCGGAAACAGCGCTGCGCGTTCTGAGCATGCGGATAGATTTGCCGCCCCGTTTGCTACCGATATTTTGAGATAACGCTCCCTTGCAGACGCGCAAGCGGTTGGTTTCGGGCCGTCACGTAGTCATTCTGGTTCGATGGCGGGATGCGGCAGACAACGTCAAAGCGGCGCTGGATCGGGCATCCTTCTCCGATTACTTCGGGCCGTCCGCCCCGAGGGTGGCTTGCTCCACCTCCGAGTCGGTGTGGGTGATTCGCAGGAGGGGCTCTTGGCAGTCCTAATTCTTCCCCGCAATCTCATTCACCGCCGTCCAGAAAAACTGGACGTGCTTATATTCGGCCTCCTCCAGAATCCGTTCCTGGTCGCTGTGCGCGCCGAAGCCCTTGGCCAGATCCTCATCGTCGCGCATCACTCCGACCCCGTAACATTGCACGCCCTTTGACCGTAGGTAAGCCATATCGGTCGCGCCTGTGCTCATCGTGGGCAACGTCTGGACGCCATAGATCTTTAAGTAGGCCTTCTCGATCGCATGATACGCATCCGAATCGATACGGGAAGGCGCAGCGCCGGGACGGCTGTTGCGCGTGGAAGGTACCACCTGGATCGCCGGATCGTTGATCACCTTGGCCATCAAGGCATAGAACGCGGGCATCTCTTCGTCGGGCAAAGCGCGAATGTCGAGCGTCGCTTCGGCAGTCGAGGGAATAACGTTGACCTGGAATCCGCCTTGAATCATGTTGGGTGAAATCGAAGTATGGAGCATCGAGTAAGTTGCCGGATCGTGTTCCGCAAGATACCCACGAACCGCGGCGGCTTTGGCCGGATCGAACAGGGCCTTGTAGCGGGCCGCATCCTCAGGCGCACTGATGTTCGCCAACTTCTCGAAGTAGGTGCGAGTGGTGTCGTTAAACCGCATCGGCGGATCCCAGGTAGCGATCTTCTCGACCGCGCGCGAAAGGTGCACGATCGCATTTGTTTGCAGCGGGCGCGAACCATGGCCCGAGGGTCCGGTGGCCACCAGGCTGGCTCCCTTGGGCTGTTTCTCCGTAGTCTGCACGGAAGCAAACAGGAATTTACCGTCGCGACGGCGCACGCCGCCTCCTTCCGCCATGCAGATCTCCGCATCGATATCACTCCAGCGCTCTCCAACGAGATAGGCGATGCCGGGTCCCGTGGAAGCCTCTTCGCCGGCTTCGGAAAGGAAGATCACGTCGCGGTTGAGCGGCACTTGCCCGCGCTTCAACAACACCATGGTCATCATCGCCGCCACAAGGCGGCCTGATAGCCGAAATCGCTGGCTTCGGCAGGGGACAAGCCTGTGTAGTCAAGCCATTGCTTATTGAGAAACTCAATCGATCCGTCTGGCCTCGCACACCAAGCTAGCGCCGGGATGGTGTCGATGATGCGTCGAAGGAGGCTGCTCCCGTAGCTGTTCGAGTCGGCATATGCATCGTATTGATTTTGAGTCGAACCGGGTCGCGCGAGTGTCGTTCCCTCGCCGTCTTCGAGTGGTCGATCCATTGGGCTGTCGTCAGTCGGGGCGGCACTCAAAAGCGCGTTCGGCTTTGATTCTGCGGCAGCCATATTCGATTCGATTCCAGCGGGCGAATTCAAGGAACATTTAAGCTCAATTAGCAGCGCGCGAAAACAGGATAGCAGATGGAGCGCCATTGGGGTAAACATCTGCAGAACAATGGCTTAAGCGGATCTGTCAAGCTCTTGATGCTGAAATATCGGCGAAAGCTGAAATAACAGTGCGAGCGGCCTGCGCCCTTCGGGTCTTTCCCGGGGCACCGTTGACTGTTGCAGCGTTGACTGTTCTCTTGAATGCAACTTCAACGACGGCGGATTGGGGGGGACGCCGCAACGCGTATGGCCGCCGGTCTGCCATCTTTGCGGTCTTCCCCCCGTCGACGAGGTACGACGCGCCCGTGATATAAGGACGACCTCAAGAGATCGCCCAGGCCATCGTATATCTTGCGTCGGACAGGGCGTCATTTCTCGACCGAGTCTCACCGTCGCGGCCAGACCTTCTTTTCGGAGGCCCAAAGAGGATTCTTGTAAACTCGATACTGCCGGGCGCTACCCTGACCGAAGGGTTTGACGCCATGGTGGGATCGGCTGAGTTCCGGCTACTTGCGATATCGCAAACACCTCTTGGCCGACTCGGACAGCCGCAAGACATCGCAAATGTAGCTGCCTTCCTGGCCTCAGACGATGCGGCGTGGATCACGGGACAGATCATTCCGGTTTCAGGCGGACTGCAGTAACTGCTTGACGAAAAAAAGAATCTGCCTCCGTAACTTTTGCCGTATCGGCGACGAACAGTAGACTAGCGGGCCGTAGATCCGGCCAACAGTCCAACGTGGAAAGGGAGGCAGTTTCTTTGAATTATATTCTGACAGTTCTATTTGTGTTAGCAGCCGCGATTCCTGTTGCCGCGGCGCCGCCTGCCGTGGGCGAGAAGGCGCCTGATTTTGCCCTGTCAACCGTCGAAGGCAAGAGCGTGCGGTTGTCGGAAATGGTATCGAAAGGTCCAGTGGTTCTGGTCGTCCTTCGGGGGTACCCCGGCTACCAGTGCCCATTCTGCAACCGCCAGGTTCAGGATTTTATCCAGAAATCGCAAGGCTTCGCGGACGCTGGCGCGAACGTGGTTGTGGTCTATCCCGGCCCGCCGCAGGATCTGGATGCCAAGGCCAACGAGTTTTTGGCGGATAAGAAACTGCCGGATAACTTTCATCTGCTCTTGGATCCCGGCTACGAGTTCACGAACTTGTATGGCCTGCGCTGGGACGCGCCGCGCGAGACGGCCTATCCGTCAACATTCTTGATCGATCATCAAGGTGTTATTTTCTTCAGTAAAGTTGTCAAAGAACACGGCGCGCGTACCACAGCAACGGAAATCCTGGACGCGATGCCGAAGCGTAAGGCCGCGCACTAACGGGCTCTGAACGTGGCTGCCTGCGGGTGGGCGTTACGCCCACACCTACCGATGAAGAAGTCGCGATCGAACCCCGTAGGTGTCAATGGACGTTGTACGTGACCGCGCGGCGTTGCCACGTGACTGGCCTGTCATCGCTGTCAGAAAGATCATCGTGCGCCTAAGGGCTACGCTTACGCAACCAACCGGAAAGATTCGATATGCCAGTAGGCCCAGTTCTAGCGCGTTGCACCCGAGAAGCTGGTACCGAGCATGGCCCGAACCCTCAACCTACAGTTTGCTGAGGCGATCCAAATGGTCACGCTCTATTCGGCGAGCTCACGGCCTTAACATCGGGCACGCGATGTGGAAAGAAGAATCGTAAACGTCTACCAGCCCCATTCAAAAGGCTTTTGCCATTTCCGTTTGGATCTCCCACTTATGCGAAAGAAAGCGCCCGCTGGAGTATCCGTCCAGCGGGCGGTGCGGCCACTATTTTAAGTAACGACTGTTAGTTGTCGCCTGAGATGGAAGCGTCCGTGTTCGCAGTGGCTCGTTCGGAGTCGGCTGCTCTTGCAGGCCGACTCTGTCTGAATTCGAAGCCGGCGTCATCGCCAGGGTAGAACCAGGTGCGCAGCACTGGCGGTCGTCCATCTTCCGACTCATAGAATTTGAACTCGCTGTTATCGCGCGGCGTGAGCCTGTAAGCAGGAATAGCAAAGACCGCGGTGATAAGACGGTCTTCGTCAGCGTTGAAAATCTGAACGAGGTTACGCACCGAAGAGGAATCAACGAGTTTGATCACATACGATCCGGCGGGCAGGACCGTGTCCTGGACTTCGATCGCCTGATCGATGGTGATAGTCGTTTTCTTGTTCCATTCATCGGCCTTGATTGCGGGGGTGATTGCGCTGCTCATCAGGCTTAGAGTCAGCGCAGCAAACGATGGAAAATAGTGTTTCATAATCTTGCTCCTTAGACAGACCGTTTTTGTCTCTCTGATAGTTAATTCGCTAGTCGCGGAGGAAGGTTATGGTGTGATTCGCGTGACAACGGGAACCTTTCGTGGCTACACATTGAACCCTGAGTTACCAATATCATCTCCACGTTCGGTCCAAAGACACACACGTGCGCAAGCCCAAAAACCGAACCGGTTGGTAGCAGCACTCGGGGCGTCAGCCGCGAGCAAGCGCATGAATACCCTCGATTTCCAAAAGGCGCGTCGGACACTCCTACGAAATGTCTCTCTGTTTCGAGATGGCTCGGGAGCCAGTCGGACGCTACTGTTAACCCACATCGGCCTCTCTGGGCACCGGGAGAAATGACCACTAGGGAGAGAAAAGATGCGCCACAGAGCTTCCCCAACAGACTCTCCACGTCAAATTCACGGAGAACACGTCAGTAAGTATCTGTTATTATTTGGGATATAAAGCAAGTGTCGACCGAGCGCACCGTGGCAATCGGCCTCTCAGCCATCAGAACGAAAACTACGCGGCCTTTGTCCCATCCGCCAACCCAGCACACTCGCCACTCGTCGATGCGATCCCCCAGATTGACACACCTGAACAGGCGCAAGAACTTGGTTTCTATTCCATAGCCACCCATGGATCACTCGCTTTTTCCGGACAGTCAAGGGGCGTCCCTACGCCGGAGTTGCCTCTTGCTCCGATCGGCTCAAGCGGTCGACCTTATATACCGCTACACAGTCCAACCCGCCGGCTTCAACTGCCTGGAGCAGCCTCTTCAGGGCTGGCCTGTCCATGTTGGCACCGGTAAAGTATCCCTATTATGTGTGCTTAAATGCTCAGCGCAAAGGCTGGGCTGTGTGTCCGGGCAAGTCGTTACCGGCGGGGGCTATTGAGGAATCGGTCTTGGAGAGGATACGGGAAGCGGCCATGGGATCTGTGATTTGCACGAGTGGGAACGAATGGACCGTAAGCGGCAGGTGGAAGCCCTGCAGTCCAGCGTCGGGCGGATCGGCTACAACGGCGTCACCCGGCAAATCACGATCAGGTTCCATGCCGACCAGATCACTGCGGTGAGTCAGGAGATACGGGCATGAGTAACCATCAGGAGGTCACCTATACACTGGATGTCTCAGCTGGTAGAAGCGAGCGGCGAAAGAATCGGGATGCTGCGCCGAAACAGCCGTTGCCAGATATTGCTGACCATCCGGTTTCCCGCATCGCACGGCTCATGGCGCTCGCCATCCGGTTTGAGGGGCTATTACGCAATGACACGATTCGCGACTATGCGGAACAGGCGCGACTTGGTCGGATCACGCGAGCCCGCATCACCCAGATCATGAAACTGCGGTTGCTCGCCCCCGACATACAGGAACAGATTCTGTTTTTGTCACACACACGAGGGCTCAACGAGAGGAACCTGCGGTCGATCACTGGGATCATCGACTGGAACGAGCAGCGGCGCATGTTTCAGAGAATCACTCGACGGCAGGACGGCGGTATGGAGCATGAATGAGACGCGACGGACACGGCTGAGGCCGCGCATCAAGCCAAAGGGAAAACTCTTTCGGATATTCAGACAAGAATTCGACTCGGATCGGGCGAAACCAAGATCGAGTGGCGTGTTGAGGAAATGCGCAATACTGCGGACGACCACGGGCGATTACAAGACCCGCGGGCGTTTCCGATCATCGTTTGTAACTCGCGTCGGCCGCACTGCCCGGCAAGATTTCGCTTGCTGTTTTCCGGTATTCGAGTGATGAATGTGTCTGCGCCCATCGGCCCAAAACACTTCACTACAAAGGATCAAGCCAAATGACAAATTCAGAAAAGACCACCACGAACGAAGCCGGCGTTAACGCGGAACAGGGCGCGACAGTCGCGACGGAGAAGGGCCCCTCGAACAAGAACGCCAGCCTCAAGAAGGGAGCGCCCAGGGGTAAAAACGGTATTAAAGATCGCGCCCAGGATGCCACCCCGCTTAACGAGCCGAAAACTACCGGCAATACCCGCCGCCCCAAGCTGGCGCGCTCCAAGGCCCCCAAAAAGACGGCCCCAGCGAAGAAGGGCAGTGGAGTTCGACCAAAGGACGAACCGACCGCCAACGCTACAGGCGAGCGCGTTAACAAGAAGGCGGAAGTGATCGCATTGATGAAGCGGGCCAAGGGCGCTACACTTCCCGAAATCACGGCCGCAACTGGCTGGCAAAAGCACACTGTTCGTGGCTTCGTCAGCATTCTCGGCAGCAAGGGCGGTGAAAACATCGAGTCCTCCAAGAATGCCGACGGCGACCGCACCTACCGCATTGCAGGGTAGCCCATCCTCTGGGTCTCGCTCGAAAGCGCCGCCTTCGGCTATCAAGCCCAGGGCGGCGTGGCGCAACGGAACATACAGCGATACCAGCACCACCTATTCGCGCGCAGGAAGGGAGATTTTTAGTTTGAATCCATACGAAACCCTCGGACTCGACAAGAAAACCGCCACGCCGGAGAAGATCAGAAAGGCCTACCGCAAGAAGGCCGCCCAGGCTCATCCGGATAATCCGCAACCGGTCGGAGACTTCTTCGCAATCCAACAGGCCAACCGAATTCTATCTGATCCCAATCCCAAGAACATCTTCGATGAGACCGGTATTGTCATGGGCGAAGACAAGCTCCGCGACGACGCAATCAGTGTGAGGCGTCAGATACATCTCATAGGAACGCTCGGGATGGCCCAGGTGCAATTGCAGCGGCAGGGGCGCCACGAGCAGAAATGCGAGCGCGGTGAGGAGCGCCAGCCGGTAAGTGGGTTTGACCTCCTCCACGCGGAACACGCGTTCCAGCGAGGCCAGGATGAACGCTCCGGCGACCAGCCCTGTGATGAACGGATACAGGACAATGAGGACGCTCCACTGCAGCTCCGCCTCATTGGGATACATGAAACCTTGTACGCCTGGAATTTGCATGAATTTACCTGCGCGGCATCGCGAATACCGACCACCCGTCGCCACAATCACCGCCGCGCGGCTCAACCTCGGCGCGGGGGCCGCAAGCCCGCGGCGAGGATAAGTACGCAGGCGCTATCGTGCTCCCCGTAGGCTGTTCACCAAACGCGGTGAGTTCAGGCTGTTAACCAAACGCGCATGGTTTCCATGAGAATGTGAGAGACGCTCGGTCCAAAGGGCGGCTGGCGATGCATTACAGCCCACCGCTCCGGACGCCCTGGCAAACGCGCGAGACCCCAAAAGCCTCCAATATCGGCCATTTCCGGCATGTTCATGCGTCTCCGGCGTAAACCAAAAGGCCTTCGAGCTCGAAGTCGGAAATATCTGCCTCGGCAAACAGTTTTCGGACTGCGGACCGTTTGGTTAACAGACCGATGTTTGAATGGCCTATCGAAAAGAACTGGTGAGCAACTGCGACATTCCGAAACCGGCGCTCGGCTGGTTTGCTCGCTTGAAACATTCCGGAAACATCGCCGGAAGTTATGAAATTGTCCTTCACTCGGCATTCAGCTGGACGGTCTGCTTAATGGTTCTCGACATTGGTACCCTCCAATAAACAAGGGCGCCAGGATGGGAATTCCGAACACTCCGGAGGAAAAAATAGGTGCGCCCGGCAATCGCCGGGCATCTCGACAGAGCGTCCGGCGAAGTAAATCCATGAAAATTAAGAACAAGGAGACCGAAAGCGCACAACACGCCCGGCAACCCCTTATGTTCCACTACCGGTGTTTTGGGGCTGACCCCGCCCTCCGCGAGGGCGATGCGGGTTGTCTATCGCTGATGCCGAACGTCACGCTTTGTCACGATTCGTCACGGCTCGGGCGCAGATCGTCGCGATCTGTTGCTGAATGTCACGCTCCACAGTTTTCTTGTCTCAAAGTGTTCGGAACTGTCACGCTCACTCCCTTATCAATGGAGGCCGGTTATGAGCCGACGCAACTACGAAAACAAATCTGAGAACTGGATGACCGACGTACGCCGCCGCCTCGCGACACGGCGTGAGGAAAAGCCCGAAACCAAGGGTGGCCAGATTTGGGCGCTTTGGCCCGAAATCAAGGCAGCGCTCGCGGACGGGCAAACCATCAAGAGCATTAGGCTGTGGTTGGAAGAGGAAGGGGGCGTCATCGTCACTGCCGGCAGCCTTCGGTCGTATGTTCGCCGCTGTCGCAGAAAAGAGGGTGGGCGGCGAGCAGCAGAAGCCACCGCGCCCGCCCAGCCGATCTTCAATAAACCAAATCCACCTAAGGTTCCGGTTTTCGCTGCGCTGTCGCCGGCCGTTGTGTCGCTGCGAACCACCCCAGAATCACCGGCACAAGCATCTCTAGCGCACGATCCGATGGCCATCGCGCGGGAAGCCCTGAACAAGCCCCGGTTTGATATCCGAAAGATTCACAACGATGGTGATCCCACCGGACAAAATTTGATCTGAACGTGAGGGAGAAGCACGCGAAAGTTGAATCAGAGCGGCCCGTGCCCGTGCAACGCATGTAGCATTTCGTGGAACTCGGGTTCGAACCGGATACAACTTGCCCGGTGACCTGCAAGAAAATCTTGAAGGGTCTGTTCGGAAAGCTCATGCTCACTCCCTTGTTCTTAGAGGGCCACCAATGCAGTTATCTAACGCCTGTACCGGAGGGAGAAATCAAATTGGAATGCTGGCCGCTGCTGAAATATCACTTTGACCGTCACGAGTACCGTTTCATGCGGCGTACTGAATAGAGGGAGATGCTGTACCACGATTTTGGGCGAAGAGGAGTCGAAATGGGAAGCTTCGCGTTTGAGAAACATTACCGAGTGAAAGAACTGGCTAGACTCTGGGGATTGTCGCCGAAGACCGTCACAAGAATATTTGCTGACGAGGCTGGCGTGATTCGGGTCGCCAACGGTGTCACCCACAAGCGCAAGTATGCGACGCTTTCAATTCCGGAGAGCGTGGCACTCCGCGTTCACGAGAGGCTCGGCAACCAGGCAACGTTTCCCGAAGGCCGGCCTCTTCGCATGATCCGCCTCGGTGATCTTGCCCAATCGGGAAAAAGACAGACCTTCGTGAGCCTGAGACCTGTTCGAGGGCTGCGAACAATGAACGCTTCAAGTGAAGGGCGATAGCCGAAAGACATTTTCTTCATGCCATCTGGGGCCAAGTTCCTAAGCACGGGAATAGCGGGCGGTCAGCGTATGTGTTCACGAAAAAGACTCGGCAACCAATCGTTCCAGTCGCCGTTTCCGCGACGCCACCCACTTCGCGTAATAAGTCTCGGTAACCTTCACGCTGGAATGGCCGAGTAGCCGCGAAACGTCCTCGAGCGGGATACCTTTCAAAAGCATCCGAACGGCAAATGTATCCCGAAGACGATGTGGCCGGCAGTCTTCAACCCCGCACCTTTCCCCGATAGTTTGCATTCGGTAGTAGACCTCGTTCGCCAGGTAGGAACTGTTCTTGAATGCGCCGTAAAGAAACGGCCTCGTCGGCGAGAGCCAATCACACTGATCGATCGCGGCTTTGAGGCGAGCGCTCAAATATGTTTCGAGCGGCTTTGGCTGCTCAATCTTTTTCCTCTTCTGCGGTACGAAAGTGTAGATCCAAAGATGTTCGCCCTTGACCGCCAGGATCGGATCATACCGGATCGCATCGCCCACGCGCATTCCAGTCTCGAGCATCAGTTCAAGCAATAGCCGAAAAGATTTCGGGTGTTTGGCGTACGCGTGGGTCCCGCCATTCAGTTCCAGCGCGCCGTCTAGGATCTTCTTTACTTCCTCATCGGAGTAGGGTTCTTTCTGTTCGTATACGGCCCTGTACGAGGTCACTTTATCCACGAGTGATTCGTTGATCCAGTCGCGGCGGTACGCAGCCCGCAAAAA
Source organism: Terriglobia bacterium (assembly GCA_963747535.1). Taxonomy (GTDB): domain Bacteria; phylum Acidobacteriota; class Terriglobia; order Bryobacterales; family Bryobacteraceae; genus CAVVFX01. Next base: position 178,291 of record CAVVFX010000011.1, on the reverse strand, counting down.
GCACCGGAGCTTTGCGACAGCAGTCGCCTTCGACGTATCCGCCATTTCTTCAGGAAATCCGTCGGTCTTGAATGTCTCCAAGAGGTCCACGCTGAGATCCCGCATGTAGAATGCGTTATTGGCCTCGCAGAATTTCATCAGCCGGTCGAGCACAAGCTTGTGTTGCCCGATGGTGTTGTCTCCGAGTTCATGACGCCGCGACGCAAGGTACTTCTCGGCGCATTCTGCTATCGTCCGTCCATGAACGGCATCCGCCTTCGTCGCTTTCGCAAAATGCGCGATGTGCGCGGCGCGGACTGCTTCGGCCTTTTTGATGTCCGTACAACCGGTGGGCTGCCTAGGCACGATTTCGCCGGTCGGCATCCTTCCGACGATCCAAATCTGGCAATCACAGTCCATCCAGAAACGACGCTTTGCCGAAGGAATCTTGCTACGATTCACGACGCAGGTGGAGTTGTGACGCTTATAAAGAACCAGCCCGCGATGAGCCTTCATAGACCAAATTGTACCGATCATCGGTACAGCCTGTCAAAAAGCGCTCGCAACAGATTGATTCTAAAATTTTTGGCTCCCCGACATGGATTCGAACCACGATTCACGGCTCCAAAGGCCGCTGTCCTACCGTTAGACGATCGGGGAATTGCGAAGCAAAAGGATACTTCTATTTTAGTTTATCCTACGCCACTATCCCCGCCAACTTTCCTGACGCCATCTTCCGCTTTATGCCCGGCACACCGCTCCTGCTACGCTTGAGGAAAGCACAACGATGCCCAGACTCAAAGTTTTGTGTCTCTTAACCGGGCTGCTCGTGGCCCTTACCGTCATCGCCTTCACTGCCTCTCCTCAGTCGTCCCAACTCACTACTCCGCACGAAGCCCTCGGCTTCAATGTCGGCGACGATTACCAGATGGCCACCTACGTCCAACTCGAGTCCTGGTGGAAGAAACTCGCGGCCGAATCAAACCGCATGAAGCTCGTCGACATCGGCCTCACCGCCGAGGGACGCCATCAGTACATGGCCATCATTTCGTCACCTGAGAATCTCCAGAACCTCGATCATTACCGCCGGATCTCCAGCCGCCTCGCCCTCGCCGAAGGGCTCTCCGACGACGACGCGCGCAAACTCGCGGCCGAAGGAAAAGTCGTGGTCTGGATCGACGGCGGCTTACACGCCACCGAAACCGTCGGCTCCCAGCAACTCATGGAGTGGGTCTACCAGATGCTCAGCCGCAATGACGCCGAAACCCGGCGCTTCCTCAACGACGTCATCCTTCTCTGCGTCCACGCCAATCCCGACGGACAGGAGCTTGTCGCCAATTGGTACATGCGCAACCCGGACCCGAAGCGCCGCTCGCTTAACGGTCTCCCGCGCCTTTACGAAAAATATGCGGGCCATGACGACAATCGGGATTTTTACATGTCCAATCTCCCGGAAACTCTCAATATGAACCACATTCTGTATCGCGAGTGGTTTCCCCAGATCGTGTACAACCATCACCAGACCGGCCCGCGCGGCGGCGTGGTCTTCATCCCTCCTTTCCGCGACCCTTTCAATTACCACTACGATCCGCTCATCGTCACCCAGATTGAACAGCTCGGCTCCGCGATGCACAGCCGCCTCCTCGCCGAGGGGAAGTACGGCTCCGGCATGCGCAGTGTCTCCACTTATTCCACCTGGTACAACGGCGGCCTGCGCACCACCACTTACTTCCACAACATGATCGGCTTGCTCACTGAGATCATCGGCAGCCCAACACCCGCCCGGATCCCTCTCGTTCCGGAACGTCAGTTGCCCACCGGCGACCTGCCCGCTCCCGTCGCTCCGCAGGAATGGCACTATCGCCAATCCATCGATTACGAGATGACCGAGAACCGGGCCGTCATGGACTACGCATCGAAATATCGCGAAACGCTCCTCTACAACATCTACAGGATGGGCCGGAATTCCATTGATCGCGGCAGCATGGATTCCTGGACCACCACGCCCAAACGAATCGAAATGCTGAAGGCGGCGGCCAGCAAATCGAGCGCTGAAGTAACTGACGAATCCGGCGGCTCCGACAATTTCATTAACGGCGAAACCCCACGCAGCATCTCGCCTGAGCTATACCAGACCGTCCTCCACAAACCGGAGTTGCGCGACCCGCGCGCTTACGTCCTCTCCTCGGACCAGCCCGATTTCCCTACTGCGACGAAGTTCATCAACATCCTGATCGACTGCGGGATCGGCGTCCACCGCGCGACATCCGGGTTCACCGTGGCGGGCAAAACCTATCCCGCGGGATCGTACATCGTCAAGACCGCCCAAGCCTTCCGCCCGCATGTCCTCGATATGTTCGAACCCCAGGATCACCCCAATGATTTCCGCTACCCGGGAGGCCCTCCCGTGCCTCCTTACGACGCGACCGGCTACACGCTCGCGTACCTGATGGGAGTGCAGTTCGATCGGATTCTTGACGGCTTCGACGGTCCGTTTGAGCGACTGAGAGACAAGGTCCACGCTCCGCCCGGATCCATCACCGGTCCGCCAAATCCCGCAGGCTACCTGCTCAGCCATCGCGTCAACGATTCGTTTATCCTGGTGAACCGTTTGTTGAAGCAAAGCTGCGATGTTTACTGGCTGAAGGCTCCGGTTCAGGCCGGCGATCGGGACCTCGAAACCGGTGCTGTCTGGATCCCGGCGAGCGATACTGCTCGCGCCGTACTGCAAGCCGGTACGAAAGAACTCGGCGTCGACGCCCGCGCGGTGGCCAAATCGCCTGTCGGGGTTGCGTTGAAACTCCGGCCGGTACGCATCGGACTTGTCGATCTATACGGCGGCTCAATGCCATCGGGATGGGTGCGCTATATCTTCGAGCACTTCGAGTTTCCCTTCGAAGTGGTCTTCCCGAAGACTCTCGACGAAGGCAATCTCAACAGGCGTTACGATGCCCTGATCTTCATGGACGGCACCATCCGCGCGCCTGTCGGCATGCGCCGCGGCACAGCCACCGCCCAGCCGCGCCCCGACAGCATTCCTGAAGAAGACCGGGCCATGCTCGGCCGCATTAGCCCTGAGAAAACCATTCTGCAGATCCGAAAGTTTCTCGAGGCGGGAGGAGATGTGATCACAGTTGGCGGATCGACCAGTCTCGCCGGCTTGCTCGGCCTGCCAATGCATGACGCCCTTACGGAACGAGGCTCCGACGGGGCTGAGCACGCCTTACCGCGCGACAAGTTCTATGTACCCGGCTCTGTCCTGCGCGTCTCCGTGGACAGTAGCAATCCCCTGGCATACGGATTCACCGGCACAGTGGACGTCTTTTTTGACAATGACCCCGTATACAAACTGTCGCCGGACTCAGGCACGAAGGGCGTGTTTCCGGTGGCATGGTTCTCCGGCAATGCACCCCTGCGCAGCGGCTGGGCGTGGGGCCAGCAATATCTGGAGGGCGGCATCGCCATTGCCGAAGCGAATATCGGGGAGGGGAAGCTCTTTCTGTTGGGGCCCGAAGTCACGTTCCGCGCGCAACCTCACGGCACCTTCAAGTTCCTCTTTAATGGAATCTATTACGGGACCTCGAGAGCAACATCGCTCCCGTGACGCAGCGTTTGTCCTTGTGGGGCAGACTTCGGTCTGTCCAGCCGGTCGATTTTCCGTAGGGCGGACAATCGTTGTTTGTGGTCTGCCCGTCTGCGCAGCAGACGTCTTCGTACGCAAGAAATCGTCGCGGCGCACGAGCCGCCGCTTGACAGACCTCAGTTCCGTGCCGTGACCCCAAAACACTTGAGATACAATCTGCCAGGAGAGGTGAGATGAAACTGTTAAGAACCCTGATCATGATCGTAACGGTTGCGCTGATGGCCGTGAGCGCGCCGTCGCAAACCGGCGGAGGCGCGACCAAATCCGACGCCAAGGCTGCACCTGCGGCCACTTTGCTCGACATCAACTCCGCTTCCGTGGACCAGCTGAAAGCGCTTCCCGGCATTGGCGACAAGTACTCGGCTAAGATCGTCGCCGGCCGTCCTTACGCAAACAAGACACAATTGGTCAGCAAGGGCGTGATTCCGCAGGCCACCTACAACAAGATCGCGGACAAGATCATCGCGAAGCAGAAGTAAAATCGATTTTGGAGCAGCACTTGACCCGGGTGGTGCACGCCGCCTGCCTTATCGTCTTTCAGTAAACTGGGTGATTCCCTAGTGCCTAGTGCTGTCCGAACATCACGTCGTGGGGAGTCGAAGAAAAAGCGCACACCGCGCGACCATTCACTCGCACGATGTCAAGCACTGAATGTTGCGCATTTTGAGAACGATGAAAATACATTGACACCACATTACAGCTTTGTTACTCTTCATGCTCGGTCCCTCGAATGAAATCCCGTCAACTTCAACTTCATGACCCTGCCGTCATTCTTATGGTGGACGACAACGAACACGGTTTGGTCGCGCGCAAAACCGTTTTGAAGCAGCAAGGTTTTGATTCTGTCACCGCCACCAGCGCTGAAGCCGGTCTCGAACTCCTGCATACCCGCCATTTCGACCTCGTAGTGACTGACTACAAAATGGGCGGCATGGACGGCATCAAATTCATTGCGCATTTACGCCAGCGTTCTCCCGGCACGCCGGTGATACTGCTCTCGGGTTTCGTGGATGCTCTAGGTCTGGACGAGCAATCGACCGGCGCCGACGCGGTGCTTGCCAAGAGTGCCACTGAAGCATCTTCGCTGGTGCGGACGGTGCACCGCCTGCTCACCCGCCGCCCTTTGCGCAAGCCTATCCGTAAGGAAACCCGCACGAAAGCCTTTGCGGCGCAGAACCTCGGCTGATGTGTCCCCCCGTAAGGCAGACTATCGTTTTTCGTGGTCTGCCAGGCTGCGTAGCTGCCGTGGTACCTACTTGCAAAAGTTCGCGCAACCACTCCCTAACGGTCGTGGCTCGGAAGTTGTTGGTGAGCCGCGCGCGTAAGCAAGCGGTTCCGTCCGCCAGTTATTGCAAGTTGGTACTAGTTCTTCTGACGCTGATCCTCCCAGCGATTTGCCTCTCCGGGAACCCGGCCCTGGCCGCTGCGCCTCCTGCGAAAAAGGTAGTGCGTCCAACTCCGCCTCTCTCGCGCGAAGCTCGCGCAGTCCAGCGCTGGATGAGGACCATGACCCTCCGGGACGAGGTCGCGCAGATGGTGATGATCCCTTTCACCGGGCGGCCGCTCAATACGCGATCCCGCGAGTACCGCAAGATTGCCGACCTGGTAAGGCGCGAGCACGTCGGCGGGATGATCCTCGTCAACGTTACGCAAGGCCGTCTCGTCGCCAAAGCCGATCCTCTGGAAGCCGCGCAATTCATTAATTCCATGCAGGCGCTCGCGCGCGTCCCTCTGCTCATATCAGGCGATCTGGAACGCGGCGCATCCATGCGCCTCGATGCCACCACCGTGTTCCCGCACGCCATGGCCTTAACCGCCGGCGGTGATCCTGCCGCAGCCCGCTTTGAGGGCGAGGTCACTGCGCGCGAAGCCCGCGTCATCGGCCTCAACTGGGTATTCTTTCCAGTTGCCGACGTTAACAGCAATCCCGACAACCCCATCATCAACATCCGCTCTTTCGGCGAGAATCCGGACGACGTGGCGACGTTCTCCCGGGCCTTCATCGAGGGCGCACACTCGGTAACCTCGAACTACGTTCTCACCACTGCGAAACACTTCCCCGGACACGGCGACACCGCCACCGACACGCACATCAACCTGGCCACCGTCAATTCCGACCGGCAGCATCTCGAGACGGTCGAATTCGCTCCCTTCCGCGCCGACATCGCCGCCGGTGTCGATTCCATCATGACCGCCCATCTCGCGGTCCCGGCGCTCGAAGCTCCCGATCTGCCGGCCACGCTCTCGCCCGTGATCCTCACCGAACTACTGCGCGAGCAGCTGGGCTTCAAAGGCATCATAATCACCGATGCGCTCGAAATGGGCGGTATTGCGAAAGGCTTCAACGTCGCCGAAGCCTCGGTGCGAGCCGTAAAGGCCGGTGCGGACGTGCTCCTCATGCCACGCGATCCCACGGCGGCGATCAATGCCGTAGTCGCGGCCGTCAATCGTAATGAGATTTCGCGGAAGCGTATCCAGGCGAGCGTGCTGCGCCTTCTCCAGGCCAAGGTCAAGGTGGATCTCGATCTCCGGCGCCAGGTCGACCTCAAGAAAATCCCTGATGTTCTTAACCTGCCGGAGAACGCCGCGCGTGCCGAGGCGATCGCCGCCCATGCGGTTACGCTGGTAAAAAACGACGGCAATCTGATCCCCTTGGCCAAAGGCGTGAAGGCGTGCGTGGTAGCCATGGTCGAATCTCACAATTACCAGGAGGGCGATCAGTTTGCGGATCAGCTTCATCAGCTCTCGCCTGGAACACCGCTGTTCTCCATCGCACCCGATCAGGTCAAAGACACCTCAGCCGCCATCCTCTCGACCCCATGCGATGTCTACGTGGTCGCAGCCTGGGTATCCTTCGCAGCCTATCGAGGCAACGTTGCACTGGGCGGAGACTTCCCGGAACTGCTGAATAGCATCCTCGCGACCAATAAGCCAGTGGCCTTGATTTCTCTTGGGAACCCATACATCGTCCGTAGTTTCCCCAACGTGAACGCCTACATGACGACGTACAGTACCGTGCCCCCGTCCGAAGTCGCCGCCGTAAAAGCGTTATTCGGCCTCGAACCGATCACCGGTAAACTCCCGGTCTCGATCCCCGGCGTCGCACCGTACCACACCGGCCTGCCAACGGCGGCAAAGCTCCCGTAGGGCGGACCAACATTTTTTGTGTTCTGCACCGGCGGCGAAGCCGCGACTTGGCCTTTGCTCCCGCGACCATCGCTTTAACTGGCAACCATCGAACGGCTGTTCCAGTTCCGCTATGCCGGGTCCCGAAGTTGCAACGCAGCACCCGAGCCGGCCGGTATGTTTCGCATAGGCGCAGGCCATGAACGCCGCGGCTTCTTCGTCACGCACCTGCACGAATCGGATGGAGTCCTGCAGTCATGGCTCGGAAGTCCCTGCTAAGCCGCGCGCGTTAAGCAAGCGGTTCATGTACGCCAATGCCAAAGCCGAGGCGGCTGCGTAGCGGCCTACTTCTGCAGCAAAAAGTTCCCCGCAAACAAAGCATCGATGCCCGATGAGTAGAAGCTTCTCACCGCGTCACGGGGAGTACACACCAGCGGCTCGCCGAACAAATTGAACGAGGTGTTATACAAGACCGGCAAACCCGTCTTCTCGCCCGCTCGATTCAGTAGCTTCCAATAGAGCGGGTTATCCTCCCGCGCCACCACGTGGACCCGAATGAGTTCGCCCGAGAGCAGCGCTCCGGCGAACGTTTCCCGGTGGGCGGGCCGGACTCTGCCGACGGTTGCCAGAAATCGCGCATTGGGGCCGGTCTGAAAAAACTCGCCCGCAAATTCCGCCGGCACCGACGCGGCGAATTTCCGGAAGCTCTCGCGATGCTTGATATAAGTGTTCAGATTCTCGGTCGAGTAGGGATCGAGGGGCGAGGCGAGAATACTGCGATTGCCCAGCGCGCGCGGGCCAAATTCCATCCGGCCCTGCATCCACGCGACGATCTTATTGTCGCTAAGCTGCTCTACTGCAGCAGCGACCAATTCGTCGCCGGTCAGCAGATACTGCGCGTGCAGCTTGCAGTTTTCGATCGTCTGCTTAATCTCCTCCGCGGTAAACGCCGGTCCCAGGCAGTAGTTCTCGATAATGGCACGGTCCGCATTACCCAGCAGCTCATGCCATGTATACAACACTGCGCCGAGAGCCGTTCCCGCATTCCCGGAGGCCGGCTGCACAAACACGTTTTCGAACTTGCCGCTGTTCTCCAGCGCCGCAACCAGCAGCGCGTTCATGCCCAGACCGCCGGCCAGGCATACATTCCCGGCATCCCCAGCGAATTCGATCACAGCCTGCTCGATAGCCCGTTGCGCGCCCGCTGCAATATGAACTTTCAGAGCTTCCGGAACGGGCGCCAGGTCCTGCAATTCGAGGTGTTGGTAGAACGCCGCACCAAAGCCGCCGTGGGATAAACGCCCGGCGTCGAAGTAACTCCGGCTGAAGCGTGGGCCGGAGGCGGGATCTCCGATGATTTCGCGGAATACCGATACGAAACGGTCGTCGCCTGTCGCGCCCATCCATTGCACTTTGTGCTCGTCGGCACGCGCCCGGAAGCCCAGAAATTCGGTCACGCGGCCGTAGAGATCGCCCAATGAATCGGGATAAAAGAATTCCGATTCGAGCGCCAGATGCTTCCCCAACCCATGCCACCTGGCGCCGCAGCGGAGATCGCCCGCGCGGTCCAGTGTGAGGATGGTCGCCTCCGCAAACGGCGAGGCAAAGAAGGCCGATGCCGCGTGCGCGGTATGGTGCTCGACCAGCGCGATACGGCTTTGCGGAAAATGGTCGCGGAGCGTCAGGTGGATCCGAGCGTCGGCATCTCGCGGGCGAACCAGGGCAACGTAGTCGATCTGGTCCGGCGTGAGACGGGAGAGACGCAGGCACTCGGCGATCGACGCCATTGGCAGGCGCCCGTGGTGATGGCCCCGCGCAAGTTTCGATTCTTCGACGGCCGCAGTGACAGTCCCATCGTCGAGGATGACCGCTGCAGCATCTCCCCCGATGCCGCCTAGCCCCAGGATCCTCATACGGCCTTCAATCGAGCAATGGCCCGGTCGCGGCCGATGGCGACGAAGAGATGGAACGCGCTCGGACCCACCGGCTGCTGCTCGTCCCAGGAGAGATGCAACCAGTTCAGTCCATCGAAAATCAACTGAAGCGACTGCTCAGTATTCCGCTCAACGTGGGTATCGTCGATTCGCAGGATCATGGCGCCCCCATTGCGCCGCGCATAAAGCCAGTGAAAATGAAAGTCCGGGCGCTGCCGATGTGCAGAAATCCGGTCGGCGACGGAGCAAAACGAACTCTCAGCATGAAAACGCTAAGTATACCGTACGCCCTTGTGTGACAGCCTCTAAGTCTGCCTGATTAGTCCGCGCGATCCACGCGACGCACCCAGCCGAAGGGATCTTTTTCGTGTCCAAATTGGATGCCCGTGAGGATATCGTAAAGCTGGCTGGTGATCGGCCCGGGGGTCGATCCCACTTCAACAATGCGGCCATCCTCGAAGCGAAATGAGCCAATACCTGTAATGGTAGCGGCGGTTCCGCACGCCATAGCTTCGGTGATCTTGCCGGCCTCGATCTCCCGCACGACTTCATCAATCTGGAGCGGCGTCTCAGCTACCGGGATGGAGAGATGTTCAGCCAGCCGGATGATACTGTCACGCGTAATGCCGGGCAGAATCGTGTCGTGGATCGGAGGCGTCAACAGTTCGCCCTCCCGGACGAAGAACACGTTCATTCCGCCCATTTCTTCAACGTAACGCCCGCCCTTCGCATCGAGATACAGGACCTGGTCGCAGTGATTCTTTTTCGCCTCTTCGATAGTCTTGAGCGTTACGGCGTAGTTTGCCGCGGCCTTCACGTTGCCCGTTCCTCCGTGGGCTGCACGTGCCGCTGACTCCGCGACTTGCACTCGAATGCTCCCGGCGCCGGACGGAGCATTCGGAAAATACGTGCCGGCGGGAAGCGTCAGGATGAAAAAGATGAACTCTTTACTCGCTTTGACGCCGAGACAGGCCTCGGTAGCAATCATCGCCGGGCGTATGTACAGTGAGCCCGGCTCGGGTGGAACAAACGAGCGATCCAAGTCGACCAGGTTAGACACGCCGTCGATAAAAAGCTGCTCCGGCACTTCCGGCATGTTCATGCGCCGCGCCGAGCTATTGAATCGTTTAGCATTTGCTTCCGGGCGAAACAACCCAATGTTTCCGTCGGGCCACCTGTATGCTTTCAAACCTTCGAAAATCGCCTGGGCGTAGTGGAAAACCAACGCGGCAGGATGCAGGCTGAAGTTGTGAAGCGCTTCGACTACCGGGCTTTGCCATGAGCCATTCTCATACTTCATGACGAAACAGTTCGGCGTGCACCAACGGCCGAATTCGATCCTGGCAGGGTCCAAAGACCTGTCTGGCTGGGCCGGCTTGCCCGTGCGGTGAATGGATTCAACTAGAGACACGATCCTTACCTTTACAGTTTGCTAACTGTTAATTCCAGACTATCATCTTCTGTTCGCACGAGGCTACACTGCCCGTGTTCGCTACAAAACCCCCGCCGGGCAGACCATCGTTTTCCGTGGTCGGGGCAACCCCCTGGGGGAGGCTGCAGAGCGGCCATTCTGCATCTCTGCTAGTACCCCCGAGACATATCAACCAGATTCTCCAACGGCTGCCCTTTCCGGAACCGCTCGAACTGCTGAAGGAAGAACTTCATGGCGTCGTCGAGCCAGTCCGTGGTGTGGTCCGCGCAGTGCGGCGACAGCAGGACGTTCTCCATCTTGTAGAGCGGACTCTCCGCCGGCAGCGGCTCGACCGACGTCACATCCAGTCCGGCGCCTTTGATCCGGCCGCTCTCCAGAGCCCGGATCATGGCGGGTTCATCGATCACCGGTCCCCGTCCCACGTTGATGATCACTCCACTGGGCTTCATCGCCCCAAATTCCGCATCGCTGAACATGCCTTTGGTTTCGGCCGTCAGCGGCGCGGCGCAGACCACGTAATCGGACTCCGCTATCATGTCCAGCCGCCCATCCCTCCCATACACTCGGTCGACGTGCGGGTCCTCCTTCGAGAGCTCCATATGCCGCCGCAACGCCAGCACCCGCATCCCCATGGCTTTCGCCCGCCACGCGCAGGCCCGGCCGATATCCCCATAGCCCACGATCCCCATCGACTGCCTGCTGAGTTCGAGGATATCGAACGGTTCCCACTTCCCGGCTTGTTGGCTGCGCCGCATGCGCGGAATGTCCTTCGCAAAGTAAAGCATGGCAGCCAGCACGAATTCTCCCAGCGACTGGCTGAAGACTCCCCGGCCATTGGAGAAAGGAATGGTGCTCTTTTTCAGTTCCGGAGTTACGACATGGTCGAGTCCCGCGAAGCGCCCGTGAATCCACTGGACTCGCGAGGCGTTGGCGATCGCCGCGTGAATCACGTCGCGCTGCCCGTCCCAGGCAAGAATGACGTCTGCCTCAGGCGCCTTTACCGCAGCTTCCTCCGAACTTGTAGCCTGCAGAATGCGTACCTTCCCATTGAGCCCGTGCAGAAGTTGGAGTTGTGCGTGCCTTGGTTTGCCTAAAATAAGTATCGTGATATCGTCCATTCAGGAAAAGTTACCATGATCGACGTTCCGGCTGCGCACGAAACCTCCCGTACGGCGGACCATCGTCTTATGTGGTCGGCCCGGCTGCGCGGCAGTCGCTTTTCGAGGCTCCCTACCCGCGCGGCAGCCGAAGTGCAGACCCACGTCCGCGGCAAAAGGGGTGGTGTGATCGGATGGCTCGTGATGAGCTTCTTCCTCGTCTCCGCGCTGTTGGTGCTCGGAGGGATTTTCTTCGCCCACACCATTCGAGTCCGCCAAATGGGTACCGGCAACGACGTGCAAGTGGAGACCCCATTCGGATCCATTCACGTCAACCACAACCAGGGCGGCCAACCGCAGACTGGCGGCATACCCCTTTATCCCGGCGCGAAGCCATTGAAGACGCAGGATAATGCCGTGGTCGACCTCTCTTCCGCGGTCGGCGAACACGATCTGCACATTGTAGCCGGTAAGTGGGAAACCTCGGACCCGATCGACAAAGTGCAGAAATATTACGAAGACAAGTTTCCCGACATGAGTGTGATTCAGCACGCCGGCAAAGTCGAGATGCACGGCGAAAATCGCGGCGGTAAGCGGGTGATTGTCCTGTACGATCGCGGCAGCTCAACCGAAATCTCGCTTGCCTCTATCGGAGAGCCTAAGGCAAACTGAAGAGGGTGCCAAGGGCGCGCCCTCCATCAATGCCGGAATATTGTACTTGCGGGACCCAGTTGGTTGAAGGCTCGCGCTTTTGTCATAAGTGTGGAAGACCAACGTCCGGCGAAGCGGAAATACCAACCGAATTTCCACGTATCATCGTCACGCCTCCGGTACTGCCCGCCGGAGTCGTTCAAGAGGTTTCGTTCGCCAATCCGGCGGCCCTGCGAATCGCTTTTGCAGCGGCCGCGCTGACGATTCTGCTCGACTTCAATCCTTTTGTCGGGTTCCTCTTCATCGTCTGGTCCATGGGAGCTGGCTTCATGGCCGTTTGGATGTACCGCAAGCGAACCGGACGGCCGCTTTCGGTGAGCAGCGGCGCAAAGCTGGGCTGGATCACGGGCGTCTTCACTTTTGGGATCATGACCGTCCTGCTCACCACCTTCGCCGTGCTCAGCGACGGGAAATGGGCCGACGAAATTCACCAGCAGATGACCCAGCAGATGACCACGAATTGGGCTCACGATCCCAACTATCAGCAGATGCTACGCACTCTTGAGAACCCCGCGACCTTCGCCATGGCCATTTTCCTGGTCATGGTCATCTTCTTTGTCCTGCTCTCGCTGGCCTCCGTTGCCGGTGGCGCGCTGGGCGCGCGATTCTCGAATAAGGAGTGAGTAAACGTCCAGGGCATCCCGCGCGATAGCATTCCAGCCGAAACGGGCCTCGGCGGTGGCACGGCCCCTCCGGGCAATCTCGTCGCGTAATGCCGGGTTCCCGAGCATGCGGCAGATGGCGTCCGCGAACTCCTCTCCCAGACCGCAAACGATCGCGTCGGACTCGTGCCTTAACCCCAGTCCCTGGACTCCCGCCGGCGTGCTGACCACGACGCGCTGACAGGCCAGTGCCTCCATCACCTTGATATTGGTGCCAGCCGACAAGGGCAGGGGCACAGCCACGATGTGTGCTGTTTCGTAGAGCGGTGAAAGATCCGACACGAAACCGTGAATGATGATTCTCGGATCCAAATGCGGGATCGCCGCCTCCCGCGACCCTGAACCCTTCAAGGCATTGCGCCAGTGTTTCTCATGATCCGGCCCGGCGACTACCCGCAGTGTGGCATCGGGAAACTGCTCCCACACGAGCGGCATGATCCTGGTGCGCAGTTCTTCAAAGCCCAGATAGTTGGGTAGGTGCCGGAAAGAGCCTACGTAGAAAATCTCCGGGGTGCTTTGAGGGGACCGTGGGAGAGCCCGGAACTTCTCCAGATCGACCCCATTGGGAATGACGTAAGTGTGATGGCGATTGGACCCCACCCGCACCGCTTCATCCTGATCCTCCGCCGACATGACGAAGACGCTCTCGAACGCTCGCAGCCGCTCCGTTTCAAACTTCAGCCATCGCTCGTACTCCTGCTTCACCGCGGGGCTCGCGTCCCGGTCCATGAACTGGCGATGCAGTGTGTAGGTGAGATCGTGCTCCACCAGGATAGCGGGGTGTCGCGGTGCCGCTTCACGATAGCCTGCCATGTCGGTGTATTCGATCTGCAGCAGTTCCACAGACTGCTCCTTCACCACACTGGCAATCAGCGCCCGCATGCTGGACGACTCGTAATGGTTGACCTGCCTCGGCAGTTCGGCATCGCTGTTGATCTCATCCCGATCGACCACATACACCTGGCGGAAAATACTGTGCAGTTCCTCATAATCCACCAGGTCGGTCATTTCGCGGAAGCAGATGTAAATGAAGTCCACCTGGCCGGCCAGGGCTTTCGAGAGGTTATAGATCCGCACTGCGCCGCCATGCGACAGCGGGAATGGCAGATACGGAGCGACCACCAGGACGCGGGGCAGCGAACGATACGGCTGGGTCAGATCAGGCCGGAAACCGATATTGCCGCGGCACAACCGTGGAGCTTCGGCCGCCAGGCGACGCAACTCGGGGTCCAGGTAGAGATGCTTGACGAACAGCATTTCCTCCAGCCAGAAGCCCTGCTGTTGCGGGACTGCGGTCTTGGCCCCGATGCTGTAGCTGCGCCATCCCGCCGCCCCGGCGCGCCAGAAGAGATTCAGCCACGCAGCCCCGAAAACCAGCGTTTTGGGTATCGTCAATTTGAGCAGTTTCTGCCGGTCAACCAAGACAGCCGCTCCCAGCGGCGAGGCGACTCGCGAAGCTTCTTTGGGGGCCAGGGGCCGGAACGGTGAAACCGCGATCATGATCGGACGCCATTCCCGAAACCCGGTCTGGCGCGTGACGGCAAACGTGAGTGGATCCTCGAAGAGCGGCAGAAAATCGTCGAAGCTTTCCACAAAATCGGACCGGCAGAACAACACGAATTTCGACTCGCTCTCCTCTACAATTCTTTTGATCTTGGCGCGCTCCCAGTCGAGATCCTGGTAATCGATGCGGGTAATGCCAGCGTCCGGACCGCGTGCGGAGTCGAGCTGAAGCGGGGCCGGTTTCCCTTTCGGCAGCCTCTCGTACATGGCGTGGGTATACGGTCCGGCGCGCTTGGCAAACCACGCCATGCGGCCCAGCGTGACAGCGGTGCCCCAGACCAGCTTGTCACGCACTTTCCGCCGGAACCACGCGCTGCTATGCCTGGCGGGCCAAAGCACGCGAAGCTCGAACCAATGCGCGACGTCTGCTGAATTCGAGTGGAACCACTGCCTGACACGATCGATCAAATGACGCGTGACGGGAAACAACTTGAGGTCAAAGACGTCGCCGTTTTCGTTGCCGACGATCCCGCGGAATGGCGGCATCGTCAGCGGTATCAGCTTCATGAGTGTTCCGCCACGCCGGTTATTCCACGACGTTGCGGAAAACGCCACCCAGACGCCGGCTAACTCCTCCTGCGCGCGGGCGTATAAACGGCGCGAGTCCCTGTCCACCACCACGTTGGCGCATCGCGGCGCCTCCAAGGGCGTCTCCAGACAGTAGACGTGGATGGGATACGCCGCAACCGGAGTCTTCGCAAAACGGCGGCAGAGATGACGGATCAACCGGTCGCAATCCACCCCGGCGGTCGAAAACACCACCACGACCTTGGGCTCTCTTTTCCCGCCCGGCAGCAGTTTGCTCAGATTCTTCATGGCTGCCCTTCGAGATCGATTCCAGCGACTTCTCCCGCGGTGCCTGATTTGGCGTCAGGCTTTGGAGTATAGTCGACGATGATCTGCCGCGGCTTCTGCACGCCGCAGGCAAACGAAATCTGCTCCCCCTTCACTGCCACATTGGACATGTCGGGGATGAGCAGCCGAACAGTTTTCTTTTCTTTGGTGAGGATCACCAGCCGCAACTGCTTTCCCATGCAGTCCACCTGGCGCAGCGTTCCTTCCACCCGGTTAGGAGCTTTCGGACCATCCCACCAGGGAACTGCTTTCGTCATCGTATCGGAATCGAGTGGGGTACCGTTGGCCTTCGCCTCGGCAGCGCGGATACGGGCAATGGCTTCGGCCTTCACTCGTTCAAGATCCTTGCGCTCCTCTTCCTGCTGCCGCTTCCGTTCCGCTGCCTCATCATCCAGGCGCTGCGACTCGATCTGCAGGCGCGCCTGGATCATCTTCTCACGATCCGTGTCGTTAGTAGCCGCCTGTTCGGCAGCGGTCCATGCCTTGGCTGCGAGTGCAAACTGCTTGGCTGCGAGGTAAGCGCGCGCCAGGTCCGCCTGATACTCCATGTTCTGCGGGGCCAGTTTGGCCGCGGCCTGCAGTTCCTTGATCTGGTCCGCACCGGAAAGGCGGCCGGCGTACTCGTGGTGCGCCTCGGCGGAGTTCATGTCGGCCTGCACGGCTTTGCTCAGGGCCGCACGCGCCTTCTGAGGGTCTTTCTCGAGCCGCGCATACCGGATCAGGATGGCGGCATTCTGGCTCCCGGCCGCGATAGCTTTGTTCAGGTAGTCTCCCGCCGCCAGGCTGTCGTTGTTGTGCAGCGCCAGCAGCGCCAGTCCTTCGTAACAATCCACCAGCCGCACATGCTTGTCGATCAGTCGCTTGTACACCGCCTCGGACTGGGGCGTGAGCAGATCCGCCAGTTCCAATTCAGCGACATCGGGATCGAGTTGGTGGACGTCGAAGTCGCGCAGCGCATTGATTGCCCGGCTGGGTGCATCGGCAGCGACGAACTGTTTGGCAGCCCAGAAGCGGTCGACCTCGGACTCGATCTCCGCCTTGGTCTTGTTGAACGCGTTGTGGTATGCGGGAACGTCAGCGGCCCCCTTCTGCAAATTAAAAAGCAGGATGCCGGCTCGCCCGGCATACTCCGGGCTGGTGGCCAGTAGCGCGATGCGGGCCCAATCGCGGTCCGGATGCTCCGGCGGTGCACCCCACTTGACATGTGTGCCGTTGACATCGAGGGTGGTAAGAAAGTTTTCGAGGCCGTGTTCGAACTCCGGCGGCAAACGACCGGTATTGCGTTCGATAAACATTCTGGTAAGTTGCCGGATGGAATCCGCGGCGAGTTTCTGTCCCGCGATCATCACAATAGCGCGGCGATTGCGTCCTTCAACCAGCAAGGGCGCCGGCGTCGCTCCGGTCTGCGAGGCGTCTCGCGCGTCTTTGAAGATGACTAACCGCACCTTGGGATCGGCTTGCAAGTCATCGATACCGAGCAGGCGGCCTAACACGAAACGCAGCTGTTCGGCTTCACCCAGCGTCGCGAGGGACTTCTGCTGCGGCGCATCCGAAAGCAGCTCGATCGGTCCCGACCGGCTCTCATACCAACGGTTTTCAGCTTCGCAGGCAGCGGAGATCAGAAGTAAACAAAGAATAACTCTCCCCATTACGGTCCTGCTTGTGTGTCTGTGATCATTATAAGCAAAAACACGCCCCACGCCCGCCGTGAACAGAGACTTCAGAGGTACTTGCAAAATTCGGCCGTCAGCGGCCGACGCAGGCGAAACCGCCTGCCCCACCAACGCAAACATTGGACTATGCAACGCTCTGTTCGCACCCACCCCTACTGCACGGCGATCGTTCCCGAGTTGCTCAGCGCGTTGCCCTGCGACACTACAACCGTCAGGTTCCCCGCCGGCGCATCGGCAGGCACTGTGAAATTGACCTGGTACAGTCCCACCGCTTGCGGCGTCAAGCCGGCGAAGTTGATCTGCGCCGATTCTCCATTCACCGTCACGGTTGGCTGCACCAGGGGATGTGCGAGTGGACTCGACGGCGACACCTCGCCCGTTGTGATGGCGACGTCAGTGAGCCCCATACCCGCGAGATAAATCGTCAGGATCTCCCCAGGCTGCGCGGGAGCTGTCGCCGTAACATAGCTGCCATCGGCGTGCTGGGCGATGATCGTCCCGTTAGTCATCGCCGCGACTCCCGGGGTCACCGCGACTATGTTGAGAGTATCCGGTATCGTCAAGGCGCCGTTGGCTGAAATCAGGATCTGGTATTGCTTTCCGGCAGCCAGTTCCAAAGGCAACTCTGCGTTGATCTGGCCATCGCTCACGTAGTAGAGCGGCGCCGCAATGCCGCCGATAAGGACAATGGTGTTATTGACATTGGTCGGCAGCGGGAGGCCGGTCTGCAACGCCGCAGGCGAGAGTCCCGAGCCGTAGATCTGAACGATCGTGCCGGGCGCTAGCGGGGCGCCTGCCTGGGGATTCATATTGTGAATCGTGCCGTGTGGATACAGGATCGGAACCTGATTGGGCAGGATCGCGCCTACAATCTGGGCAGTCGCGGACTGCAGGCTGGGAGCGGTGGCGCGCGCCGTTACCGTAACCTGGCTCGATGTGCCATGCGGATTCCAGGTAGCGGAGTACACCGCGTTCTGGGAACTGGAAAGCTGCAGCGCGAGCGGTGCGTCGCCATTGGAGAAGGAAGCGACTACCGACGCGTTGGACACCGGGTTAGCACAATCGTCGACAAGTTGGATCGCGAGCGGCGTAGGCCATCCGGCGGGTGTCGAGAAGTTGGAAACCAGGCCGGTTTCGAGAGCGACGAGCTTCGATGGTGCGCAGGTCGACTGAGGCGTTACCGAAATCTGCGGAGCCGGACTACTCGTCGAGACCAGGCTCGGCGTCTGCGCACTACCGGTCACAATCAGGACGACGTTTACCGTCCGGACAGCGGTCGCATTGCCTTGCAGTGTAAAGCCGACGCCACCCTGATACACACCGGTGGCGAGACCCGTGGCATTCGCGGTCACGTTGACTTGTCCCGGCGACCCGGTGGAGGTGGCTCCATTCTGGGGTGAGACTGTCAGCCAGTTACCGCCGCCAGAGGTGTTGGCCGCGGCCGAAAAGTTAACTTGCGAAGTGCTGCTGGTGTTGACCTGGACGGTCTGCGCCGGCGGAACCGGAGAACCCGGCGATGCCACGAACAGCAGTCCCGCGGGTGACGGGTCAGGTACCGCCGGGCTGCTGGCCGGCGCGACGGTCGCCACCACAATAAAGGTGACGGGCGAGTTGGTGGCGCCAGACGCGCTGATCTGAATCTGCGCATAATAATTGCCGGCAGACAGGTTGCTCGGGGCAACCGCGTAAGAGACCACGCCCGGATTGTTAGGAGACGACGTACCGCTAGCGGTATTGAGCGTCACCCATCCGGAGCCACCCGTCAAGCTTGCATTCCAGGTGATGGAACTGCTACCGGTGGTGATGACCTGGAACGACTGGGCGCCGTCCGACTCGCCCTGCCCCGCGCGTGAGGAGAACAGATTGCCGGTGGGCACCACGTTGATGGTCGAGGCGCCGGCCACGAGGAGTGTCACCGGCACATTCGCGGTTCCGGCCGATGAATTAATCTGAATGACGTCGTAGTAGGCGCCGGTGCCGAGGCCGGTGATCACGGCGTTGACAGGAATGGTCACCGGAGTTCCGGCGTTGACAGCAGTGGGTGAGCTTCCCAGGCTGACCCACGAACTGCCGTTGAGAACGCTTGCCGAGAAGGTCAGGGTGCCGCTTCCGGCATTCGAAACCTGAATCGAGCCCGGCCCGGGCTGGGACGTGCCATCGGTCGAGAACGACACCAGGGTGGGCGCGACCGAGAGCATCGGCGGCAAGGCGGTTACCGTCAAGGTAACCGAGACGGTGTGCATGCCGTCGGGTCCGGTGATGTCGATGTTGCCGGATTGCGTGCCGGCCTGCAGCCCGGTCTGGTTGACGTTGATCTGTAGCGTGGCCGGAGTGGAGAGATTGTTCCCGCTCGGAGAAGCCGATAGCCACGGCGAATCGGAGCCAGCGGAAAACGTCAAGCTGGCCAAGTTGGTCGAACTGACTGAAACGTATTGGGGCGGAAGGGTCGGCCCGCCGGAGACCGCCGTGAATGCCAGGCTGGCGGCCGAGAGAATAAGTCCCCCGGCGGCCGGTTGGACGGTTACTTGAAATGTCGCCCCGGCCTTTCCTCCCGCGCTGTCGCTCAATTGCACCGGAATGTTGTAAGGTACCGGAGTGCTCCCTGCGATCGTGAGTATTCCGCTCAATACGGCACCATTTAGAGCAAGTCCGGTAGGAGGAGCGCTCGAGAGGCTGAACGTGTAAGGCGGTACGCCACCGGTCGCGCCGAAGGTCACGGAATAATTCGCGCCGCTCACCGCCGGCGGCAAAGGCGAAGTGGTGGTGAACTGCAGCGGAGCGGGCTGTATCACCAGACTCAAGGATGCATTTGCGCTCACGCCGGTGGAATCGATCACCGTCACACCGAAAGAAAACGTGCCGTTGGCAGCCGGTACGCCCGTTACGACGCCGCTCGCCAGAAGTGTCAGTCCCGAAGGCAAACCATTGCCGGACGAAAGGCTCCAGGTGTACGGCGGCGCGCCTCCGCTGGCGGAAAGCGTAGTTGAATAGCCGGTGTTTACCGCGCCTCCAGGCAGGCTGGTGGTGAGGACCGAAAGGGCAGGATTGACGGAGAGCGTATAGTTATTCGCCAGCTTCGAACTTCCGTCGGTGACTTGCACGCTCAGCGGAAAACTGCCGGACGCAGTCGGTATACCGCTAAGCGTAGCCGTCGCACCCGAGGCAACGAAAGTCAGGCCTGCCGGAGGAGTGGAGGGAGACAGCGTGAAAGTGTAGGTGCCGAGTCCGCCGCTCGCGGTAAAGCTTTGCGAGTACGCTTTGCCTACGATGCCGTTCGCCAGCGTCGAGGGAGAAAGTGTCAAGCCCGTAGAAACGACCGTAAGCGTGTAGGCGCGCTGCCCGGTCAAGGTGCCGTCCGTCGCCGAAATGGTTATGCTGGCAGAGCCGGAGCTGGTCGGGGTCCCGCTCAGGGTTGCGGTGGACGGGGTGAAACCCAGACCGAACGGCGCTGCCGCACCGATCGAGAACGTGTACGGTCCGCCGTTCCCGCCGCTGGCGGTGAAGGCCTGCGAGTAAGAGACTCCTACCTGTCCCGTCGGGAGGGAAAGGGGTTGCACCACAACCGGTGGGTTAGCGATAGAGAGCGTGTAGGCGTTGGTCGCCGTCCCGCCCAGGCTATCCTTCGCGGTGATGGAGAAATTGAAGGTCCCGCTGGCAGTCGGAGTGCCGCTCAGGACGCTTGAAGTCAAGCTCAAGCCGCCCGGCGCGGAGCCTACCAGTGAGTAGGTGTAGCTCCCCGATCCACCAGACGCCGTGAAGGCTTGCGAGTAGCCCGTTCCGACCTGGCCGGCAGCCAGCGTCGTCGGCGACAGCGTGAGCGCGGGATTCACGGTTAGCGTGATCGTAGGTGACGTTCCCGTGAAGCCCAAAGAATCGTGCGCGGTGATGGTGAACGGGAAAGGTCCGCTGGCCGACGGGGGCCCGCTCAGGACGCCGGTCGACGCGTTGAGCGTGAGTCCGGGTGGCAGAGCGCTGATGGTGTAGGTGTAGCCCGATCCACTCCCGCCGGACGCGCCGAAAGGTTGCGAATAGTTCACCATCGGATCCGCGGCGGGGATCGTGGTTGGAGTGACGTTGATTGCCGGGTAGACGGTAATCGAATAACCCTTCGGCGTAAATGCCGGAGTAAATTGCGAGCCGTCGGACACCCCGATTGTGAAGTTATAAGTGTTGGCTGTAGTCGGCGTGCCCGAAAGGACAGCGCCGGTGAGGCCGAGGCCGGGCACCGATCCGGTCATCGTGTACGTGTACGGTCCGCCATTTCCGCCCGACGCGGTGAACGTCTGCTGCGGATACACACCATTGACGATCCCGGCAGGCAGCGAGACTGGCGTCAGGGTGATCGGCAGATTGGTCACGGTGACGGTCGGATTCTGGGATGCTTTATTCGTTCCATCGGTGACCTGCACCGTGAACGTGTAGGCTCCCCCTGTCGTCGGCGTGCCGGACAAGGTCGCAGTTGCGCCGCTGGAAGTAAGATTCAATCCGGGAGGCTGAGTCCCGATGATAGAAAAAGTATAGGTGCCCAGGCCTCCGCCGGCGGTAAAGGTCTGCGAATAGAACGTTCCCACCGTTCCATTTGGAATAGAAGAAGGCGAGAGAGTCAGCGTCGCGGGCGCGATGGTCAGCGAATAGCTGATTTGGCCCGTCAACGTGCCGTCGCCCGCCGTGATGGTCACGTTGGACGTGCCGAAGCTGGTCGGACTCCCGGAAAGCGTCGCCGTGGAGGCGGTGAAGGTCAGGCCAAACGGAGGACTCTGAGGACTGATCGAAAAAGTATACGGACCGCCATTGCCGCCCAATGCCGTGAAAACCTGTGAGTAGGAGACTCCTACCTGGCCCGGCGGAATCGACGCTGGTCCAACCGTGATCGGCGGGTTGGCGATGGAGAGCGTGTAATTGTTTGTTGCCGTGTAGCCCAGGCTATCTTTGGCGGTCACAGTGAACGGATACGTTCCGGCCTTGGTGGGACTGCCGCTCAGAGTGCCCGCGTTGAACGTCAGACCCGGCACGTTCACGCCAGACGTGAGGGTATAAACACCCGATCCGCCGGACGCTGAGAAGTTGACTTGCGGATAAGCCGTCCCCACCTGCCCCGGACTAAGACTCGTGGGCGAGAGCGTGAGCGCCGGATTCACCGTAAGCGTGATCGTCGGGGACGTTCCCGTAAGTCCCAAAGAGTCGCGCGCAGTAATCGTAAAACTGAATGAACCGTTGGAGGACGGTGGACCACTCAGCGTTCCGGCCGGTGAGAAACTCATGCCGGGAGGTGCGGTGCTGATCGAGTAGGTGTATCCCGATCCGCTGCCGCCCGATGCCTTGAAGGTTTGCGGTTGCAAATAGTTGGACTGCGCATCGGCTGCCGGGATACTGGTGGGAGACAAAGTGATGGCGGAATAAACGGTGATGGAATAGCCCTGGGGTGTAAAGGCAGGAGTGAAGAGCGGCGTGCCGTCCGAGACACTGACGGTGAAACGGAACGGGCCGCTGCTGGTCGGTGTTCCGGTAACGGCGCCGGTGGAGGCGTTCAAGCTTAGACCCGGCGGCGTTGTCCCGCTCCAGGAGTAGGTATAGGGACCGCCGTTTCCTCCCGACGCGGAAACGCCCGAGCCAGAAGGGTAGGGTGTGCCCACGATTCCGGGCGGAAGGCTGCCGGTAAGGGCCATCGCCGGGTTATCCAGCGTCAGGGTCAGTTGCTGAAACGCGAGGTCACCCGAGCTATCTTTCGCTTCGACCGTAAAGGTGTATACCCCCGCCGTTGCGGAAAGCGAAGGCGTCCCCGAGATTGCGCCGGTAGCTACCACCGACAGTCCGCTGGGAAGATTCGTCCCGCTTGCCGACGACCAGGAGTAGCCGCCTGACCCGCCGCTGGCGGAGAGCGGCGCGTTGTAGGCCACGCCTCGCGTTGCATTCGGGACGGATGTCGTGTTGATGTCGAGCGGCGGCAGGCCGATCTGAATCGACTTCGGGACGGGTACGCTGGTGTTTGGCGGATTGCTGGAATCGGACGCCACTACAAAGAATGGGAAGGTGCCGGACGTCGTGGGTATTCCGTTGAGAAGTCCTGAGGGATTGAGCGTCAGGCCGGAAGGGACCCCGCAGGGAGACTGACAAGTGTAGGTATAAGGACTTGTGCCGCCGCTGGCTTGAAACTGAAAGCTGTAGCTAATCCCCTCCGTGCCAAACGGCGGACTGTTGGTGATGGTTATCGTGATTTGCGCAGACGCGCGGTCAGCCACCACGGCCGCAAGCAGCAGGAGAAGGACCGCGAATACAATGCGACTGCTCCAGCGGCGCATCTTCATAGCTTAGTACTTAGTAATGCGTTTGTGTCTGAAGAGGATGGCGGCGAAGAGAAAGAGGACCGCGGCGGTCGGGACAAAAGTTGCCGGCTCGGGAGCTACTGCGGCCGCGATCTGGTACCCGCCGGCACTCTGCGGCTTGAAAACAATCGACTGGCCCGACAAATCGAAGCTGTTGGCGGATTGGAAGTAGTCGTAAATACTGGTGGAACCGGTTGAAACAGGTTGACCCGCCAGCACGCTTGTCAGGTCGACCGCTACAGGCGAAAAATTGCCTGCAGTTGTCAGCCCGATCAGCGCGCCGGGATCGGATCCCAAACTGTTCTGGTCGAACAACATGTAGGAGAAGATGATCACACCGTTGCTGAGTAACTGCATCTGAAACGTGGCCGGATCCGTAGTGCTCGAATCCGAAGGAACCTGGACAAAGGTGACGATGGCATCGCTCGTCGTGCCGTCGGAGGTCTGGTTGAAGTAAACCGAACCGCCGAGGTCGGGATCAAGGTCGTACCAGACAGGCGCTATGCGAGCGACCCCGCTCTCGAACCAATGCAGCGCGTCGGACTCATTGTCCACCAGCGTGTTTTGGCTCGTATTCCCGCCGGCGCCCAACCACACAAAGCCTGCTGAGGATATGGTCAGAGAGTCAGAGCCAGAAAGCTGCGGCGTAAAATTCAGGGTCTCCGCGACCAGCCCACCGGACGCATCGAAGGTGGACGCAGAGATCGCAGTACCTAAATCCGGATTCCATATCAGGTACGAACCGGACGCCCGCGGGGACAATCCGCAGAGCATTGCCAGTACGATCCACGCGAAACCGCCGCGGCGACTCAAAGCAAGTTGCCGGACACTCCGTGTAACAGCCAAACGCACCTCCGACTCCATTCCTGTCTCCTGCTGCGCGGTCCCCTTTTTTAAAAATTAAGCCTCAGGATTAACTGAAGCTGCCGCGCGGTTTCGCGAAACGGGGCTACCGCGGGAAAACCTGAAGCCTCCCCGACCCGGCCGTAAGTCGCCAGGCCAAAAGTCGGCGACGTCAGCAACGCGTCAGGGTTGTTCAGATTCGCGTGGTTCAAAAGGTTGAATGCATCTACCCGTATCGTCAGGCGTCCGTCTTCGCCCATAAACCTCAATCTGCCATATCTTAGCGGAAAACTACGGCTAAGGGAAACGTCCACATTGTACAACCCGGGTCCGCGGAAAGCGTTGCGCCCTGTGTTACCGAGTTGTCCGGGCGCCGGAGAAGCAAAGTTTGCCGCATTTAGCAGCAACTGCCCACCTGCAACCGGGGTGTCGGGATTGACCGCGGAACCCACCAGATCGGCTCGCTGGTTGAGGATTTCGCCGCTTCCCGGATAAGCAGTCGATGCCGCCAGCACAGTGTATGGAAAACCCGACCGGAAGGCAGCGAGTTGCGAAAAACGCCAATCCTGCGTGAGTGCTCGGACCCAACGCGGACCGGAAGATGCGCCGGGTAGATCGAAGATAGATAGGACCACCAGGTTCTGGCGCTGGTCGAAATCCGAATTCCCGCGATCGGCGCTGCTGTTGAACTGTTGCGCGAACGTCGAGATCAGGCTCGAAGCGGAGGTCGAACCGAGACGGGTGAAATTCAGGTCGAAGAAATCGCCGATCAGCGGATCGCTCTGATTGTCGATGGAGTGGCTCCAGGTGTACGCCGCCTGGAACAGAGCGTGTGACGACCGGTAGCGGACCAGCGCGGTGAGTGCATTGTAATTCGACGAGCCCTCGCTCGATCGCCATTCGACATCGGGTAAGGCTTCGTTCAAACGGCCGTCACCGGCTGCGGTTGTGAATTCACGATTGACATCGTCGGTAGTGATCAACCTCCGGTCCAGCGCGCCCAGCGTATTGACCTCGATCGACAGATTGTTGGTGACCTGGTGCTGCACGCCCAGGAAGAAGCTCTGGGCATACCCGTTGCGCAGGTTCGGGTCCATCAGGGTGAGGTTCGGGAAGTTGCTGGGCGCTATCGATCCGGCGAGGTTCTGCAGCATGGTGCTGACGGGCGTCAGGTAGTTCACGGTGCCGGTGAGCGTGATGATGGGAAGCTGGAAGTTGTTGCTGCGGACGTTCTGCCAGAGATTGTCGAAGGGCCGGTCGTAGAAGATGCCGTAGCCGCCGCGCAGGACCGTCTTGCCGCTTCCGGTGAGATCGTAGCCGAAGCCGAAGCGCGGCCCCCAGTCGCGGTTGTCGCTGTGATAGATCTGTTCATTGCCGGATGTTGGGAAGGTCAGTGCGGCGTTGGCCAAACGCTGTTCGAAGCTTGATCCCGCGCCCAGTTGGACCAGATCGTCCTTCGTGGCGCCGACATTGCTCGGCGCACCATAGTTCTCGTAGCGGATGCCGTAATTCAGGGTGAGCCGCGAGGTCAGTTTGAAGCTGTCCTGCGCGAAGAAGAAGAATTGCTGGTAGCGGTAATCGCGGTCGTATGACGGCAACTGGGCGACTAACCCGCCTGGCTGCTGCTCCACTGCGGCCGAGAAGAATGCCGGCCGATCCAGTGCAAAGAACACAATGTTACTGAACAGATATTGGCCATCCTGACCCGCGGTGAGATAGCCGCTGGTGCTCCGGAACAACACTCCGCCGCCGACTGTCGTGACGTGCCGGCCATGTGCGCGGATCACGTTGTCGAGCAGTTCCCAGGTGTTGCTGAGATTCTTGTAGGAATAGAACGCCGGGCTGCCCGGCAGCGTGGTGCCATCGCCCGAGATCAGCGTCGCGATCTGCGGCTGCGCGCGGTTCCAGTACAGATTATCGGTACTGTAGCCAAGCTTGGCCTCGTTGGTCAGCGACTGTGAAAGCGTCCTCTGCCAGGTGATGGCGAAACTGGTGGTGTCCTGGTTGAGCGCCGACGTGAAGGCACTGTACGGGCTCCAGATGAAATCGGGCTCGCCCAGGCGTGCGATGGAGAGGCGGCCGTTGAAGTGATCCTCGGATGTCGGCGCGTAATCCAAACGTGTCGTGGCCAGCGTCCGATTGACGGCGATCGGCGGATCGAGCGTCAATGTTCCGGTCGGCGAGAGCCCGTTGCTGACTGTCGGCGCGGGAAACTCGGCGAGCAGTTTCGAGGCAATGCTGGCAGGTGTCGTGTACAGCCCAAAACTGGTCGACGGGAAGGTGAACTGCACCGGGTCTTCGGTGCTGCGGCTACGCAGGTGATCGAACGCAGCGGAGAAGAACAGGCGGTCGTGCAGTATCGGTCCCCCCACCTGGAACCCGAATTCGTTCTCGTTGTCGGCGAGACGCGGCACGCCGGCAAGATTTTCCTGGAAGCCGTTGGCATTCAGCGCGGCGTTCTTCAAATACTCGTAGCCGATTCCGTGGAACTGGTTCGACCCGCCGCGGCTCACGGCATTAGCAATAAACCCGGACGTTCGTCCATATTCGGCCGAATAATTATTGGTCGAGATCCGGTATTCCAGTACAGCTTCGGGCGCTTCGGTGGTAAGCGGTCCGGTGATCAGGTAATTGTTGTTTTCCAGGCCATCGAGCAGATAATTGGAGGCAGATGGCCGCTGTCCGCTGACTGCGTCGCCAAGACCGCGCGCCGTACCGGCATCTGCCGTAACGCCGGGGAGCGTAACCAGCATGGTGTATACGTCGCGCCCGTCCAGCGGCAAATGCTCAATCTGATTCGAGTCGATCACATCGGACACGGCCGACTCCAGGGTTCCGCGCTTCCCCTGCTGTCCTTCAAACGTGCCCGAGCGACTGGCATCTACATCGGGGCCGTAGAACGTGACGATGGTCTGGGTGCCGGGCAGGAAGACGCTGCGGTACTGGCCGCTCTCCCACACATCGCTGATGGGGCGCAGGCGAAAATCGATTTCGAGGCGCGCCGCAACGGCCAGTTCGAGTTCCTGCAACTCCTGCGCCTGGTATCCGGTGGCCTCGACGCGAACGGAGTAGAAGCCCGGAGAGAGTAGTGGCAGATTATAAAAACCGCCGTCGTCGCTACGCGCGGTTACCACCGCATCGGTAGCTTGCGAACGGCAGATCACCGGTGCACCGACGATCGCTATGCCGGTGCGGGAGTCAACCAGTCTTCCTGAAATGATTCCTTGGGTCGTCTGGGTATGCGCGAGCAGCGGAACGAGCAGAATCCACCAAAAGCGCCTCAATTCGCTTAAACCTGTGCGAAGTAGTAAGATCCTAGAGTTATAACATGGGCAGGAAATGGAGGCGGTTCGTGGTTTGTGTGGGGCTGTCGGTGGCCAGCGCCATATCCGCCTTATTCCTTTCGCGCGTCCCGTTTTTTCAATTAGTTAACCTCAAAGCGCAGGACCTCCACTTCCTTTTACGCGACAAAATATCGCCCCACGCCGTCCCGATTTCGAACATCGTCCTGCTCACCATCGATCAGCACTCGCTCGACACCTTCCCCGAGGTTCAGCTTTTCTGGCACCCGTACTACGCCGAAGCGATCAAGGCGTCCGCGGCGGCGGGCGCCAAGGTGCTGGTGCTCGACGTTGCCTTTGGCGTCCCGGTCAGTAAGTGGGAACCAAATCA
This sequence comes from Terriglobia bacterium, assembly GCA_963747535.1. GTDB lineage: Bacteria > Acidobacteriota > Terriglobia > Bryobacterales > Bryobacteraceae > CAVVFX01. The sequence goes on along the minus strand of CAVVFX010000011.1, from coordinate 150,778 downwards.
CGATGAGATGCTGGTGGAGGCGGTCTCAAGCACTGCAGCTATCATGCCGGTCGTGTGCGCTTATGTCCCGGCCACTACTACGTGGCCCGTGCCGATTAACCTGCTGGCTCCGGCGCTGGGTCTCTCCGCCTTCGCCAATCTCACGGACGATCCCGACGATTTCATCCGGCAACAGGAGCTGATCGAAGCACCTGATCCGAAAGCCGCGCCCGGTGCGCTCCTGGCTCGTTCCATGGCCCTCCGCGCGGCTGAGAAGTACTTTGGAGAGGATGCTCAATTTCGCGGCGGACACTTGTACCTGAAAGGCCGCGAGATCCCGATTTCGCCGGACCGTACCATCACGATCAACTACGCCGGTCCCGCGAGAACGATCCCGCGCGTCTCGCTGTCGGATTTCATTCAGAAGTCGCGCGCCGGGGACATGGGCCAGCTCCGGAAGTGGGTCGGCGGAAAGATCGTTCTGCTGGGTCCCGACTCCATCGACGATCGCCACGCGACGCCCTTTTTCACGCTCTTCAGCGGAAAAGACTGGTTGACACCGGGCGTCGAAGTTCACGCCAACACACTCAATACCGTCCTGACCGGCCGTTACCTCCTGCCGGCTCCGCAATGGTTGCGTCTATTGTGCCTGTTCGTTATCACCGGAGTAACGGTCGGCGTGGCTGTAACTTTGGCTGCCGGGAGTGCGCCCGCCATGTTGACCGCACTCGCTGCCGCCATCTTCATCGTCATCCACCTGTTCTTCCGGGCGGGCATCATTTTGCCGACCGCCGAATTTCTCGCGGCGTGGCTTCTGGCCATATTCGGCGCGATCGTTTATCGAAATGTGACGGCCGAGAAGAAGAGCGCGTTCTTCCGCTCGGCAGTAGCGCTGTTTGTCGGCAAACAGGTCGCGCAAAACCTGGACGAATCGCAGCAACTGGGACTTACCGGGAAACGCCAGATCGTGACCATCCTCTTCACCGATATCCGCGGATTTACGGCCTTCTGCGAAGAAAAAGATCCGGCGGTCGTGGTGGATTTGCTAAACCGGTACATGGGATGTATGGTGTCGATCATCCACCAGCATCACGGTCACGTGAATAAGTTCATCGGCGACGGAATCCTGGCGGTGTTTTGCGATGACGACCTGCACGGGCAACCGGGCACGCACGCTGGAGACCATGCGATTCGAGCCACGCGCTGCGCCATCGAGATGGTGACCGCGCCCAACGATTTCAAGACGGGTGCCGGATTGCACAGCGGACCGGTGGTCATCGGCAATGTGGGTTCAGCTGAGAAGATGGAGTTCACCGTACTCGGCGATACCGTTAACCTGGCTTCACGACTCGAAAGCATGAATAAGGAGCAAAAGAGCCGCCTGCTGATGAGCGATGCCACGCAAGAATTGCTGGACAATCAGGTAGAGGTGAAATGTCTGGGCAGTGTCACAATTCGCGGGAAAACGCTGCCCATGAAGATATATACGGCTGCGACACTAATAGACATTACACAGGAAAAGATGCCAGCCGCGGTAGGTTCGGAGGAACGGTGAGTAAACATGAAGATATAGCAGCAGAAAAGCACCGACTGAAATCTCTGTTACTGGGCTGCCTGCTGTCCATCCCTCTCCATGGGGAGCCCGCGCGAGAACAACCGGTGGGCCTGGTGCTTTCCGCCGGCGGCGCCAAGGTGCTCCGCGCGAATACCGAAACACCGCTGGCCGCGCGAATCGGGGACATTCTGTTCGCGGGCGACGCCATCCGCACCGATGCTGCTCCGGCCAGCTTTCTCTTTTGTCCGGCGAAATCGTCTGAGAGCCTGGCGCCCAAGGGCGAAGTCATCTTCGAAAGTGCCAGGCTAAAAATCAAGTCGGGAAAGATAGCCGATACCAAGCCGGTCGCTTCCTGCTTTCTCCCGCAGTTAGTCCGGGTCGCCGTCGCGAGCCAGCAACATTATGGGGTCAGCATGACGCGCGGCCTCGCCAAGCCGGATGCCAAACCGCTCGACAGCAATCAACTCCCGCCGGATGTCCAGGCCGAGTTAGCGCCCGTCGAACGTGACATCTCGGCCGATCCGTTGAACCCCGCCAACTGGATCGACGAAGCCACCGTATTCGAAAAACATAAGCTGGAAGCCAATGCCCTGGCCGCTTATCACAAGGCCGCGGAGCAGTGGAAAGATGCCGTGTGGATCCGCGGCCGCATCTTCGACCTCGAAGAATCCCTGGCCGCGCAGGCAGCGCTGGCAGCCGCAGCGATCTCGCCCGACGCCAGGACATTCGCGTTGCTCATCGGTATTTCCAAATATCAGAAGTTGCCGCAGGAGTTGTGGCTCCAGTATGCCGACGCCGACGCCGCCACTTTCGCGCAGCATCTCGAAAGCGGGCGCGGAGGCGGAGTTCCGCCGGAAAACCTGGTGCTGCTTACTAATGAACAGGCCACTACGGCCGCCGTCCGCAATGCCTTCCAGACGTTCCTGCGCAATCGGGCAGGCAAGAAGGACACCGTGTTCATCATGGTAGCGGGCCACGGCACCGTGGACACGAAGGGTTCCTACATCCTGACTTACGACAGCGACCCGCAGGATCTTTCGACCACCGCGATTCCCATGCAGGAGATCCAGGATCTCGTCCAGCAGGAGTTATCGAAAGTGGGACGCGTGGTATTGCTGGCAGACGTTTGCCGCGCCGCAGCCATCGGGGGGACCAAGCCAGGCACCGTAAACGCCGCTGTCGAACGCCTGGGCGAAGCTACCGGCGAAATTCTGGGATTGATGGCCAGCCGCCCGAAGGAAGTCTCTTATGAAGGCCCGCAATATGGCGGCGGACACGGCGCGTTCACTTACTCGGTCCTGAAAGGACTGCAGGGCGCCGCCGACGATAACCACGACCAGTCCGTCAACGTGACGGAGATTATCGACTACGTCCGCACGCAGGTCGCGGCGGAGACCAACAACAAGCAGCATCCGCGCGACTTTGGCAACATGGATAATTCGACACCCCTTTCCGATCTCAAGAAGCCCGGGATCACGCTGGCCCGTTATCCCACCCTCTATGACTCGCGTACCGGAGAGCCGCTGCTGCTGGCCTCGGCCCAGCAAACGCCGCTGTCTTCCGATGCCGCGCGCGACGTCAACACCTTTCAGGACGCCATCAGGGCCGGCCGTCTTCTACCCGCCGCCCAGGACAGCGCGTTCACGGCACTCGGCAAACTGCAGGGCGAACTGACACCTGAACAGTATTTCTTTCAGGAAAATCAGTTGCGCATCGCGCTGGAGAACCAGGCCCAGCAGGTCCTGTTGAAATACCTGACCGGCGATCAGCAGCCGCAGACCGAGCAGGAATTCGACGCCGGTTCCGAGTACATGGAAGCGGCTACCCGCCTGACGCCGGAGTCGCTGTATCTGGAAGGGCGCAAGGACTTCTTCCATGGGCGCGCGCTCCTCTTCACCAGGAACTATCCCGCCGCGGCCGATCTGCTGGAACAATCCGTGCGCATCGATCCGGGCGCCGCTTACGCGTACAACGCTCTAGGCATCTCTTATCTTGAGCAGGCCGATTTCCGCAAGGCCATTCCGGCGTTTCGCGACGCGGCGCATCGTGCGCCATTGTGGTCCTATCCGTTGCACAATCTGGCGCTGGCGTATGTCGAAAGCGGCGATTATCAGGGCGCCATTCGAAGCTACCAGCAGGCCATGAAGATCACTCCGCAGTACAGCTACCTGCCCTACAACCTCGGACTGGTCTATCAGCGCACCAACCGGCGCAAACAGGCAGAGCAGTCGTACCGTGTGGCGATGTCGCTCGCTCCCGATTCCGCCGAGCCGCTGAATGCTCTCGGCTCGTTGAAGTCGCAGGAAGGCAAAAACGCTGAGGCGGAGAAACTGTATCGTGAGGCGCTCGCTAAGAACGTGAACCTCCTGGCTGCGCGTCACAATCTCGCGCTGCTGCTGGCCTCGCGTGCCGACCGTCAACCGGAAGCCATCGCGTTGTGGCGCGACAACCTGCAGCGCGATCCCGCGTACTTGCCGTCGCGTCTGAGCCTTGCGGGTACGCTCGCCGAACGAGGCGACACCGCCGCGGCGATCGAAGAGTATCAGGTGGTGGTGCGGGCCAAGCCCGAATACGTGGCTGCGCGCACGGCCCTCGCCGATCTCTACGTGAAGAATCACGATAACGAAGCTGCGATCGGGCAGCTTCGTGAATCCGCCAGGCTCGATCCGCAAAGCGGGCCGATCTATGAGAGGATTGGCGACCTGGAATCCGCTGCGGGACATCCGGCGGAAGCTAAGGCCGCATGGCAGCAGGCGCTCGATCACTCGACTGACAAGCCCACACGTAAACGGATCGGCGCAAAGATCGCGGGAGTCGCGAAGTGATCCGGCTCAAATTCTGGGGCGTCCGCGGATCGACGCCCACGCCGCAGCTTGAGAACCTCGGCTACGGCGGCAATACGTCGTGTCTCGAACTGCGTCTCGAAGACAACCAGTCGATCATCTTCGACGCGGGCAGCGGGCTGCGCAACCTGGGATCGAGGCTCCTCAAAGAGGCGAACGGCGCAAACCTCGACCTGAAGGTCTTCCTGACGCACTTCCATTGGGACCACATTCAGGGGATTCCGTTTTTCGGCCCCTTGTTCTTGTCCGGCAACCGGGTCACATTCCACTCGCATTGCAACGGCAGCCTGGAAGAAATCCTGGAAGGTCAGATGGCGCGGCCGTACTTTCCCATCGACCTGGCTTCCGTAGCGGCCAAGCGCGAGTTCATCGAACTGAACTCGCAGCCGTCCTGCTTCTCCGGGATTACGATCCGGCCGTTCCCGTTGAATCATCCACAGGGCGCAGTCGGGTACCGCATCGAAGCCGGCGAGACGGTGATCGTGTACGCGACCGATCTGGAGCACGGACATCCGCAACTGGATAAGGTGCTGCGGGACCATGCCGCCGGAGCAGATCTCCTGATCTACGATGCGCAATACACACCCGACGAGTACTTGCGGTTCCGCGGTTGGGGACACAGCACCTGGGTAGAAGGAGTCGGCGTAGCACGCGACGCCTGCGCCCGCCATCTCGTGCTGTTCCATCATGACCCTTCGCATGACGACCAGTTTCTCGATCGGGAACTCGAAGAGGCCCGGCAAGAGTTCCAGGAACTGTCGATCGCTACGGAAGGCGCGGAGATCAACTTTCGGTGAATGAGCGTACCGAGCCCCGACCGTGCGGACGCGGTCCCGTCGCAACGATAATGACGTCGCGTTTAGTATAGTAAGCGACTGGGAGCGTGGCAGTGACTCGAAGACAAATTGCGAAGTCAGCCGGGATCGGTGCTGCCGCGGCCGCGTTGCGTGGAATCGACAGCGCATGTGCGCAGGACCCGGCGCGAGCGGCCTCGGTAAAGGCACTCGTCTTTGACGTCTTCGGCACCGTGGTCGATTGGCGCGGCTCCATCATCGAGGAAGGTAAGGGGTGGGCGAAATCGAGAGGCATCACCGTCGATTGGCCTCGCTTTGCCGATCGATGGCGCGCGGGCTACATGCCTTCCATGGACAAGGTGCGAAAAGGCGAAATGCCGTGGACCAACCTGGACCAGCTCAATCGCATGTTGCTGGAAGACCTGCTCCAGGAATTTCATATCGAAGGTCTTTCCGAAGAAGAAAAGGACCACTGGAACCGCGTCTGGCACCGCCTGAAGCCGTGGCCCGATTCCGTCGCCGGTCTCGCGCGCCTCAGGAAAAAGTACACAATTGCGCCATTGTCGAACGGCAACGTCGCGCTGCTCGCCAACATGGCCAAGCACGCCGGCCTTCCCTGGGATCTTATCCTTTCGGCCGAGCTGGCCAGGCACTACAAGCCCGATCGTGAGGTCTACCTCACCGCAGCCAGCCTGTTGGAGTTGAAACCGGAAGAGGTCATGATGTGCGCGGCGCACTCCATCGATCTGATTGCCGCGCGCAACTCCGGTCTGCGCACCGGCTTCATCCACAGACCCGGCGAATTCGGATCGGCGGGGAAGGCTGATGATGCTCAACCGGGCGATTTCGACATCATATCCACCGATGTGGTAGATTTGGCATCGAAACTCGGGGCATAGTCGCCGCGAGAATCGTTCAGTCTCCTTCCCTCTCCCAGACTATCTCCACAACGCTGGTGGTAACGGCAGTCAGCACCAGTTGATTGGCGTTGAAACGATAGGCGCGCTTCAGATCCATACCCACCCAACTGGGCACCAGGCAAGCTTGAATACGATGGATCACCGTCTGCGTGGACTCATCCACATCGAAGGTGCCGAAGTAGGAGATGAAGCCGTCCACAGCCTCGCGAATCTCTTCGCTACTGGCATTGCCGGCGACCAAACCGATTCCGGGAGCAACCGTGGAGTGGCGGCCCGGCCGCATCAACTGCGCCGACATTCGCCCGGCTCTATCGTAGGTAATGCGCCCGACCGGCATCTCTCCGAAGGGATAATCGATGCGGCCATCCTTCGCCTTTCGCTCGTAACGGATCAGCTTCCACACGCCGATGAAGCGCTCCCGCACTGCCGGCGCGCCTTGTATCGCCGCTACAGAGCCGATGGTTCCGATCACTTGCCTTCGGTTCATTACCCTCTCCTTTCAACTCAGTTAAAAGCTTGCTGCGGCACGAGGACAGGCTTGAAGTATATCGAATTAACTGCATCCCGGCTCGGCCCATCCGTACGGCAGACCATGGTCTTTCGTGGTCTGCGCCGTTGCGTACCTGCCGCTTTGCGCTCGGCGAGAATCGTCGCACCACGCAAAGATTCATCGGTGGGACATCTGTGTGGGGCCGGTCACGCCTCCAGGCGTGAGGAGACTTCCTCGCCTTCGGCCTCAGTCAGCTTGCGCCCGTCCCTGGTAATGTAAAAGACGTCAATGGCGCGATGACCTTCCGTGTCGATCAGCACGACTTCGATATTGCAGCCGGCGGCGGAAATCGCAGAGGCGATGCGGTACAGCAGTCCGGGACGGTCCTCGGCGGTAATCTCTACCAGGGTGGAGTGATCCGACGCGGAGTTATCGATCGTAGCTCGTAACGGAATCTCCATGTGCCGGCTGGGCTGCGCCTTCACCGGCCGGCGCTTCAACAGCGTTTCCACATCGAGTTCCCCGGCGATCGTCTTACGCACGGTCCGGAGCAGAGTCTCGTCCTCGCCCGGATTCAGTTCCAGGGTGCGCAGCGGATCGGCAAAATGAAACGTGTCGACGATTACCCCATGGCGATTGCCGAACGCTTCCGCTTTGACGATATTCATTCCGAAACTCGCCAGCGCTCCGGCGATCGAAGCGAAAAGGAACGGCCGGTCCGATGCCACCACGGTCAGACGGTAGACCTCCTGATCTTTATCGATTCGCACCGCCGCGTCTCCGCGAGCCATGGCCATATGCATGTCGATATCCGCATCCGAACGGGTCCGCAGGTAGCGCACCGGAAGGCCATCGAGGAAAGCCTCGCGCTCCGGCGAGCCGTAAGACCGCGCCTCGAGCCGGTAGGTGTCCAACTCGCTGGTGAGGGCCCGATGGGTGGCCATGTAGAGGTTCCATAACAGAGTCGAACGCCACGGCGTCATGGCCTCGGGATTCACCGCGCTGATATCGCCATAGGTGAGCAGCGTGAGATATTTCAGACGTTCCACCGTTCCGATCCGCGTGGCCATATCGCGCGCCACGTCGGGATCGTATATATCTCGGGAACTCATAGCCGTGGACATCTCCAGATGGGTCTGGATGAGAAACTGCACCATGACGCGGTCCTCCTCCGGCAACTGAATGCGCTCGAACATCTCGCGAGCCATCCGGACCGAAGCGACCGTGTGATCTTCGCCGGTTCCCTTCCCTACATCGTGGAACAGCAGCGCCAGATAGAGCACCGGAAGCGGCGGCGCCTCCGCAATCAATCCTCCGAACCCGCTTCCCTTGTCGCGCTTGAGTGCCGCGAGAGTGCCGATCGCCACGAGCGTATGTTCGTCGACCGTGTAGCGGTGATAGAAATCTCGCACCACCAGCGAATCGAGATGCACAAACTCCGGGAAAATGGCGCGCAAGACCCCAGTCGCATGCATCTCCTGCAGCGCCAGGTCCACGTACGGTAGCGACAGAATTTCTCGGATCGCCGGCCACTCGGTTTTCAAGGGCGGCAGGTGTGCCACCAGACGATCTTGGGTGTCGGGCGCAAGCGCGATTCCATGCCGCGCCACAAAGGCAAAAAGCCGCTCAACCAGGGAAGCGTCGCTGGTGGCCTGCTGCGGCGTGCGAAAGTGGACGCGATCCCGCACGATCGTAAAGTCGCTATTGGACAAACGCGAACGGCGGTCGCGAAACCTCGCAAACAGCGTGCTGCTGCGCCGTTCGGAAACATCCAGCAGATTGTCGCAGGCGCGAAAGATGGAGCGGGCACTGCGAAAATACTCCCGCATGAGGCTGGCTGGATCTTCCGGCTGCACCTTGTCTTGCATGGCGAAATCGAGGACATTATTGTCGCGGCCGGAAATCGTGTGCAACGCGAAACGGACGCTGAACAGAAAGTCCCGCGCCGCGGCTAATTCTTCCGGGTGCGCCGATTCTCCCAATTTCTGCGCCCATCGCAGCACCTGGAAGTCACGGAGACCGCCGGGACTGTCCTTGAGGTGCGGTTCCAGATGGTAGATCGTGTTCTGAAACTTGGAGTGGCGTTCCCGGGTAAGCCGCGCCAGATGGCCCATCAGGTCGCTGCGCGGCTTCTGTCCGGCAAGGCGCGTGTAAAGCGCAACGTCACCGGCGAGAAAACGGTGATCCAGCAGACTGACGAATAATTCTATGTTCTTGCTATCGAACTGCGCGCACTCTTCAGGAGTGCGCACGGACTGGCTGATGCGCAGCTTGGAATCCCAAAGTTCACGGAGAAAAGGAGCCAGCGGTTCGCGAAGCCCATCGCGGGTCGCCTCGTCGGCGGCGAGAAAGAGCAGGTCGATATCCGAGTGAGGGAACAACTCCCTGCGCCCATACCCCCCGACCGCGGCAAGAGCCACGCCTGGAATCGCTGGAAAACTGCGCAGGATCCGCTCGTCCACTTCCGCGGTGCGAGCTTCGAGTTGGGGAAGGATAGCAGTCGTCAGTGGTCAGTCCTCAGTTGTCAGCTTAACCTGCCTCACGGCTGACCACCAAGACTGATAACTTCAAATCGCTGCCTCGCCCCGGTCACCGTTGCGAATCCGGATGGCGTCGGCCACGTCGTAGACGAAAATCTTGCCGTCGCCGATTTTCCCGGTGCGCGCAGCCGCGGCTACGGTGTCCACGGCCTTATCCGCCAGATCGTCCGCGATCACCATTTCGATACGCACCTTTGGCAGAAGATCCACGGTATACTCCTGGCCGCGATATACCTCTTTGTGTCCCTTCTGGCGTCCGTGGCCCCGAACTTCGCTGATCGTCATGCCGTCAATCCCGATCCCGATCAGGGCCTGCTTGACTTCATCCAACTTGAACGGCTGGATAATCGCTTCTATTTTTTTCATATCGTCAGGACTCCAGGAAATATCCTTCTTCACCGTGCATCGCCAGATCCATGCCTTCACGCTCTTCTTCGTAACCGGCTCGGACACCAAACACCAGATCGCAAACCTTCAGGATAACCAGAGTTCCCACAATCGCCAACACCCAGGAAATCAAAACGCCGCCACATTGATAGAGCACCTGCACACCGTGACCATCGACCAGCCCCATAGGCAACAGGTTGCCCTTTGCATCCTTCAACCCGTCGTTCACCAGGTTGGTGGCGAAAACACCCGTCAGGATCGCCCCCAGTGTGCCGCCCGAACCATGGACGCCAAACGCATCGAGCGTATCGTCATAACCGAATATGTGTTTGACCGATGTCGCCATGAAGTAGCAGAAGACGCCGGCCGCGAAACCGATTAGCAGCGCGGGCATCGGCTTGACAAATCCCGACGCCGGCGTAATCGCCACCAGTCCCGCAACCGCACCGGAAATCGCGCCCAGGACGCTGGGCTTACCCGTCCGCATCCACTCGGCGAACATCCAGCCAAGCGTGGCCGTCGCGGCGGCGAAATGAGTCGCGACGAAAGCACTGCTCGCAAGGCCATTGGCGCCCAGCGCGCTACCGGCGTTGAATCCGAACCAGCCCACCCACAACAGACAAGCGCCCACGCAGCTCAGCACGACGCTGTGCGGCTTCATGGCTTCGCTCGGGTAACCCACACGCTTGCCCAGGTACAGCGCGCAAATCAGGGCCGAGACGCCGGACGTGATGTGGACCACCGTGCCGCCGGCAAAATCGAAACACGGGATGAGGCCGCCTGTAAAGGCGTTCAACAATCCACCTTTGCCCCAGACCATGTGGGCCATTGGAAAGTACACGATGGTGCTCCACAGAACCGTGAACAGCAGCATCGACTTGAATTTCATGCGCTCCGCAAATGCCCCGGAAATGAGCGCCGGAGTGATGATTGCGAACATGAGCTGATAAATCATGAAGGTCTGCTGCGGGATGGTGGCAGAGTAGTCGGCATTGGGAGCCGCGCCCACGCCATTGAGAAACAGATATCGCAGGTCGCCCACGAAGAGGTTGCCTTCGGCGAACACCATGCTGTAGCCATAGACGGCCCACAGCAGCGTAACCACGGCCATCAATATGTAGCTGTGCATCATCGTGCTCAGCACGTTTTTGCGGCGGACGAGCCCGCCGTAAAACAGGGCGAGACCAGGGCCGGTCATCATGAGAACGAGCGCGGCGGACGTCAGCATCCAGGCGTTGTCGCCGGCGGATTGAGCGGATTTAGCGGCGGATTCGACTGCGGCGAGGCGGGCATCGAGCGTAGGAGCAGCGGGCGCAGCGGTCTGCGCCAGAACCAATCCAGGCAGGAGGAGAGCCTGCGCCAGAGCCGACATGGGCCCGAGGCGTAGATGGATTTTCATAGTGAGTTGTGGCGGATATTACAAACCTTCCAGTTTGTCCTTCCGGAAGGCCCGAGGTCAAGCAAATTATCGATGAAAAGTTCCCGCCTAACAATTTACTAATGCTTCACTGATGGTTCGCTAATGCGGGCACTGACAACGGTTTCTGCGCCGCGACCGTTCAGGGACCGGCCAATGCCGACTGTGGCTACTTTTTCTGGTGGTTCTTATGCGCCTGGATGCCGTCTTCCAAAAACTTGATAGCCTTCTTTGGCCCGCCGGTTCCGGTGATCCTGAATTTCTTTCCGCGTTGTTTGTTGTAGGAGATAAAAAACTCCTCCACCTGATCGAGCAATGTCTGATTCACATCGCTGATCGCGTCGAGCCTCTCATGGTCATAGGAGTGGACCGCGGCGCCCAGCAACCGGTCATTGGTTTCGGCTTTTCCGTCCTCGACCTGTTCCGCCGTAATAATGCCGATGATGCGCACGTCAATAAGACATCCGACATGGGCGGGCGCGTCCATCAGGACCATGATGTCGACAGGGTCGCCGTCCTCTCCCAGCGTCGAGGGAATGAAGCCGAAGTCGAAGGGAAAAATCATCCCGACGGGCAGCAAGCCGCCCAGCATGAAAAGGCCGGAATCCGGATCATAATCAAACTTGCTCCGGAAGCCCTTGGGCGTTTCTATGATCGCCCGGCACACACCGCTCTTGACGTCAAGGTGGTGGGGAAGAGATGTTAAATCAGCCATCTTCAAGTTTGGTTGCAATTCAGTTTCCACCTGTCCCGGCATCGGGTAACGTCGCTCAATCTCCGAAGCTGTCAGGTACCGACTAGGTCAAAAAACACCAAAATTCGCGCTGCTTTGGCGAAGCCTTCGACCGCCCGGGAATAAAGAGGTTATGATGAGCTTGTTGAGCGAGACCAAAGAGCTCAAAAAACGGTTTCCAAGCTGGGTGCTGCCCGCATTCGGCTATGCGATCTCGGCGGCCAGTCTGGTCTGGGTCCTTCGCAACCCGCAGCTTCGCGGCGAGAGCGCCGATCACTTGCGGCATGTCAATTGGATCTGGGTAGCCTTGGCGTTCATCTTCGAAGTTGCCGCCAATTTTTCCCACGCCTTGCGCTGGCGCATCATCCTGAGTCCGGCCGAAGACGCTCCTTTCTGGCGGTGCCTGCAATCGGTAGTCATCGGCCTGTTTGCCAGCGAAGTTCTGCCTGCGAAGGCCGGCGAACTCATTCGCCCTTTTCTGTTGACCCACTGGACCAAGGTCCACCTGCCGCTCAGCATTACCTCGGTCGCCATCGAAGACGTGATGGACGGAATCTGGCTGGTTGTGATCTACTGCCTGGTCACTATAGGCATCCAAAATCTCCACCGCGATCTCGTCCGCGGGGCTTGGGTGCTCGGCATCGCCGTCGCGGTGCTCTCGGTCCTGTTTCTGTATCTTCTATTTCACAAGCAGCATTCTTACCAGGTAGTTTCGGGCCATAAATGGGCTTCACAGTTTATTCATTTTCTCGATGAGTTACACAAGATGGGCGAGCCTCGGACTCTGGCCGCGGCCTTTGGCGTCACTTTCCTCTACTTCCTTCTCCAGACGCTGTCGATTTGGGCGCTCCTGCACGCGGATCACTATGATTTGGGTGTCTGGCAATCCGCTTTGATCGTGGTCGTTTTCCGTATCGTTACCCTGGTCCCGAACGCACCGGGTAACATCGGCATGCTCCAGTGGTCCATTTTCCTGGGCATGCGCCTGGCGGGTGCGGAACAAGGGCTGGCGTTCGGCGAGGTCGCCTTTGTCTTCATCACTCTCGCCCGTCTGCTGCAAGGCGGCATCGCCATTCTGCTGACCGGATTGAATCTTACCGAACTGCACCGGCACGCTCACCACGCGCACAAGACCGCCTGCATCCCCGTCGGGCCGGTAGGAGGAAACCCCGCCGGCCGTACACCCTGACTTGGGCCGTCTTTGTACTGGCTCGCACTCGTAACACAACGCGCCTGCGCGGCAACCGCCCGCGCCAGTAAAAAACCGCTTGACCTCCGTACATTCAAGTGCTAAATTTTCAGCAGGTGCTAAAAATTTAGCATGCCGCGCAAACCATCCGTCCCCACCCCGCTCAGCAAACGTGAGCGCCAGATCGTCGACATCCTCTACCGCAAGAAGACCGCCACCGCCGGCGAAATCCACCTCGAACTGCCCGACCCGCCCACGTACTCGGCAGTCCGTGCCACCCTTCGCATCCTCGAAGAAAAGGGACATATCCGGCACGAACCGGGTTCCCTGCCCTATCTTTACGTCCCTACCGTGGCACCGGACCGGGCCCGTCGCTTCGCCCTCCGTCACCTGATCGATACATTCTTCGATGGCTCGATAGAACAGGCCGTCTCCACCCTGATCGACGAATCGGCTGGCGGGCTTTCACGTCAACAACTCGATCGCCTGTACGATTTGATCCGGCAGGCCCGACAACAGGGAAGATGATCATGTTTTGGGAATGCATCTTGAAGACATCCACCGCCACACTGGCCGTCTGGACGTTCAGCTTCCTTCTGCGACGGCAATCCGCCGCGTTACGGCATTCTCTCTGGATGTGCGCGCTTGCCGCATTCCTGGTTGTGCCCGCCGTGCTCCCTCTGGCCTTCCGGACCCCGTCAGTGACGGTTCCGATGGCTGTCGAAAGAACCTTCAGCAAAGCTCTCGACTCCCCACTCCCGCACATCATCCTTCAACCGGCACAACCCATGCCACCCGGTGCGCAGAAGAAGCGCGTCCCCATCCTTTTGACTCTCTGGCTCACCGGCGCGTTCATTCTCTGCATCCGCCGGACCCGCGCCGCCCTCCGCATGAAATACATTGCCGCCCGATCCCGTGCCGCGCTCAACCAGCCCGGCGTGCGGATCTCCGCCGAAATCCGGGCGCCCCTCACGTGGGGACTCTTCCAGCCGCTGATCCTGCTCCCGTCCTGCGCCGCCAACTGGACTCCGGAAAGCCTCCGCAGCATTCTGGCGCACGAGCGCGAACACATTCGCCGCTTCGATTCACTTTCCCACTGGCTCGCCGAACTGGTGTGCGTAGCCTGGTGGTTTCATCCTTGCGCCTGGCTGGCCCGCGACCGCGCGGCCCACGAACGCGAATGCGCATGTGACGACGCGGTCCTTCGCAGCGGCGTTCGCCCCAGCGATTACGCTGTTGAACTGCTTAACCTCGTTTCAACTCTTCCCACTAAAGGAGAACCTCTCATGGCGCTTTCCGTCCTATCCAATTTCGAAAAACGCATAAAAAAGATACTTACCGCCCAGATCGACCGCCGGCCTGCGGCCCCACGTGCCCATGCTGTCGTCGCCCTCACGGCATTCGCGGTCATCATCCCGCTTGCCATCCTGCACGCCCAGTCGCCGGCTGGCTTGGGAGACCTTTCCGGAACGGTCTCAGACGTCAGCGGCGCACGCGTGCCCAACGCAATGGTGACCGCTTCCGGGAGCGGCGGCAATCGCGAAGTCACCCGTACAGACGAGTCCGGCGCCTGGAGTCTTTCCGGCATCCCGTCCGGCACCTACAGCATCGAAGTCGCCGCTCCGGGATTTCGCCTGGCGACCCAACCGATCACACTGGCACCAGATCAGCGCGCCACCATGGAGCAGACGCTGCAACTCGGCAGGGTCCAGGAAACGATAACCGTCGTCGCGCCCGGACAAGCCCGACACGCGACGTCGCCGGCAGTCTCGTCCGCGCAGCGCATCCGTGTCGGCGGCAACGTGCAAGCCACTAAATTGCTTAGACAGGTAAAACCCGCCTATCCGGAATCCGCCCAGTCCCAGGGAATCGAAGGTACCGTGCTGTTGAACGCGGCGATCGGCACTGACGGCAACCTACTTTCCCTGGTGGTGGTGAACAAACTGGCCGATCCCGAACTCGCCGCCGCGGCCCTCGACGCCGTCAAGCAATGGCATTACCAGCCCACCCTGCTGAACGGCGCCCCGGTCGAAGTAGTGACGACCATCACTGTAAACTTCAAATTGCAAATGTAGTTGGCTCTTTTCCGCCACGGGTACCGAACCTTGGCCCAAATCCACCAGCGCCTTAACCGGATTATTTATCGTTCATCGCTGACAAGTTCCACTGATTCAATGACATGCATCGTAAGGTGATCGTACAACCCGCAGGGTACCCCGAGCGTCCAATGTATTAGAGGTCATTATGATCAGCAAATCTCTTTTACCAATCTTTCTGGCGGCCGCCATTACTTTTTGCCTGCCGGCGGCATCGCTGGCCCAGCGCGGCGGCGGAGGTGGACACTCCGGCGGAGGTCACAGCAGCGGCTTTTCCGGCGGCTCACGAGGCTTCTCCGGAGGCCAGCACTTCTCCGGCGGACAATCTTACGGGGGACACAGCTATTCTGCCCCCTCGTACTCCTACCGTGGCGGCGGTTCCTACCGTGGCGGCGGCGCTTATAACCGCGGTTACGGCGGCGGATACTATGGCCGGGGCTACTACGGCGGAGGCTTCGGACTCGGTCTCGGCTTCGGATACTACGGCGCGCCTTACTATGGGCCGGGTTACGGCTACTACGCGCCCAGCTACGGTTACGGCTATAGCTGCAATCCGAGCGGTTACTACGATGCTGCAGGCTACTTCCATCCCTATCCGGGCTGCGCATCCTACCCTCCCGGATACTGACCTCGTTACCCAACTGTACGGCAGACCATCGTATTGGGTGGTCTGCCGGCCGGAAACTCAAGCCGCGGGAAGTAGAATCGTAAACGTAGATCCCCGACCCAACCGGCTCTCCACCCGAATCGTCCCGCCCATTCGTTCCACCACATGCTTCACGATCGACAGCCCCAACCCCGTTCCTCCGACCGCTCGCGACCGGGCCTTATCCACCCGGTAAAAACGTTCGAAGATCCGCGGCACATCATCTGAAGGAATGCCGCTCCCGTTGTCCGACACCGACACGAACACTTTTCCCTCCTCCGTCATCCCTCCTTCGATCCGCGCTTCCCCACCCTGCCGGTTGAACTTCACGGCGTTGTCCAACAGGTTCACCAGCGCCTGCTCCAGCCGCAGCGCGTGACCATTCACCCGCAGACCCGTAGCCTCGCCGCGCACCAGGTGAACCCCGCGAATCTTGGCCTCCGCCTCTACCGTGTTATAGGCCGTGTTCACCGCATCGTCGACGGCAATCGCTCCGCCCTCCGATTCCGTCCGCCCCGATTCCAGGTCCGACAGCGTCAGCAGATCCGACGCAATGTTGTTCAGCCGGATGGCATGCGCCTGGATGACTTCGACGAAGTGCCGGTTGTTGTCCATATCTTCGAGCGCACCGTCGAGCAGCGTCTCGGCATATCCGCGGATGGCCGTCAGCGGCGTGCGCAGCTCGTGCGAGACGTTGGCTACAAAGTCGCGGCGAATGCGCTCCAGACGTTCGAGTCCGGTGATGTCGTGGAGGATCAGCAGCGCCCCGCGATCCGGCGGCATGGCCAGCGCCGCGGCGTAGGCTTCGAAGACCGAAATCTCTTTGCCCGGCAACTGCAATTTGCTGGTGACCGGTTCGCCGGTTTCGAGCACCTCCGCAATCATGTCCAGAAAGCCGGGGTCGCGGATCAGATCCTGCACCGGCATCCCCTCGTGTACGGGACGGCGCAAGCCCAACGCGTTGAGCAGCGCGCGATTGCAGAACACCACCTGCAACTGGCGGTTCACCGCCAACACCCCTTCCGCCATGCTCGACAGAATGGCATCGCGCCGCGCCGACTCCATGCTCAGCCGGTCGACCAGTTCGCGAATCCGCGAACCCATCCGATGGAGCGAGGTGTTCAGCGCCGCCGTCTCTTCTCCTTCGTCCGGCAAAGGCGCGTTCTCCGCGCTGGCGTCCAGCACGTGATCGGCGAACGACTTGATGCGCCCGATCCGCCATGCCAGGGCACGCGCGAAGATCCAGGCCATCACCCCCGCGGCGCACAGACACGCCACCAACTCGAAGATCCGGCGCGTGGTGGGGCTGTCCGCCTCACGGGCCAGCCAAAGGTCCACCGAAAGCACCATTACGGTGGTCAACACGAAACAGCTGAGGAACAGCCTGACTGCAATCGGTATGCGCATACGTCCTAATCTGCCAGCATACGAGGTTCGCTGCGGGCCCGCGGCGCGATCTGTTACATCCCCGTTACAGGCTCCTTCTCATCGGCACACTGTGCCGGCGGCTAACTGATAGAATTCTTGCCATGCGGAGAACCCTTCCTATTCTGGCTGCATTCTGCGCCGCCACGCTGGCGAGCGCGGCGGTGGATCAAAAAGATGTCGAATACGCGCACCCGGGTGGCAAGCCGGTCTTGCTGGACCTGCATGTGCCGGACGGCGCCGGGCCTTTTCCCGCCGCGATCCTGATTCACGGCGGAGGGTTCGACGAGGGCAGCAAGAGCACCAATGTCCGGCCGCTGTTCGAACCGCTGGCCAACGCCGGATTCGCATGGTTCAGCATCGATTACCGGCTCGCGCCCCAATTCCATTTTCCGGATACGAACGAGGACGTCAACAGCGCGATCCGGTGGGTCAAGGCTAATGCGGCAAAGTATCGGGTGGACACGGCGAAGATCGTCCTGATCGGCGAATCGGCCGGAGGGTTTCTGGTGAACTACGCCGGGACGCATGAGACGCCGGAAACTCGCGTAGCAGCGGTGGTGGACTTTTATGGTCCGGTCGATTACGCCAAACTGGCCGAACTGCGGCGCGATCATCCGGAACGTTTCAACATGACCAGCATCAACCGGCACGCGGCCAACGGCGCCGGAATCCATTTCTTTGGCGCTGAGAATCTCGACGAGGCCGGAATCGCGAAGTTGAACGCGGTAGCGCCGATCGCCGCGGTTCACCACTGGATGCCGCCGTTCCTCTGTATCCACGGCACGAAGGACGACCAGGTCGCCTATGAGCAATCGACGGCCATGTGCGAAGCGATGCACAAAGTGAAGGTGAAGTGCGAGTTGATCACCATCGAAGGGGGCGGGCACGGCATGTCGGGCTGGCGCGCTCCGGAAATGCAGCACTGGAAACCGGAAATGATCGCCTGGCTCAAAAAGACGCTCAACGTCGATTAACCCCAATACGGTTCACTTAAGGGCTGTCTGTCCGCCCGACAGGTGCGCTGGCGCAGTCAGCAGATGCAGAGTGCGTTTTTTGCGGAAGGAAGCCAATTTTTGATAAATGGCTGTCTTTTGCTTTAGTTATCCGGAGAGCGGCAAGTGGCAGCGGTGTTAGGTTTGTGCAAAACTGTGCACTTTGACTGCGAATACACGCGAATTGGTGGGGCGGCGCTGGAGGAGCGATCCGGCGGTGCAGCGGAAAAAACGAACTCCGTGTTCGGTCTGAGGATGCGAATTTTAGGCGGGACGGTTTGGTTTCGGACCTGCGCCTCCGATGCACACGGGTTAGGGGCGGTCTGCGCGCGGTTTTGCGGTTCGAAGCCAATTCCTTCTAAGTAGTCATGATTTGTTATGGTTATGCGGGGCCTCGGCACCGGCAGAGATTTTTTGTTTGTGCATTTTTGTGCACCGATCGCGGAAATTTGCTTGGTGCACAAGGCCTCCAGACCCATGACCCGGACGGGAGGAGATGAAAGAAGCGCGAGAGGGCGGGCGCGGGCGCATTCCACGCCGGGAGCGGTTTCGGGTCTTTCGGTACCGCCGGCTGATCCTGCGATTCCCTGGTACGCAAGTTTCTGCGGCGCGGCACGGGTGGCAGGCGAAGCGGTAAAGACGAGCAACGTCGGCAAATGGCAATCCTCAAATTTCAAAAAGGTCGCGCACGGGCGACCGGCAGACGGCACACCTTGGCCGTTCTACTTTGAGGTTGACGCGCGAGGGGCAAGGATCTTGAGGGGGTGGCGCCGATGTTGTTGAGATGAAGGGGCAGAAATGGGGGAAGGGCTGGTTAATGGCAAGCGGGTCAGTTTGGAAAGTGCACGGACCGATCGTCCGGTCGATACGCAACATGGCAATTCGGCCAGGTGGGTCGAAGAATCGAAGCGCGTTTAACGGGACGTATTCAGACGCACCTGCCTTGCTTAACAGATTGAGCATTTTTGAGCATTCCAAAAGCGCCATCTCGTACGTTCGAGTTCAGCGAGCGCGTGGCAGCAAATGGTTCCAGCGGACTTTTCAAGCCGCTCTCCGACCTTCATAGTGCGGTTGCGCACTGTACTTACGCTGCCTTTGCCGATGAGTGGGGTGAATTACAATCTTTTATTTTCGCTTGCAACGCTTCACCTCGAAGAGGGGTCTGCTTTAGTGTAGGTAGATACCGTACCGCGCCGCTGCAAGAACAACAGGAGAAAACGAGCATGTATTTAGTCATGGGCATTACTGGAAAAGTTGGAGGCGTCACCGCGCGGCATCTGCTGAAGCAAGGCAAACAGGTGCGAGCACTTGTGCGCAATCGCGAGAAAGCGGCGAAGTGGGCAGACCAAGGCGTGCAGTTGGTGGATGGAGACTGGAACGACGCGACAGCCATAGCGGCGGCGCTCAAAGGTGTCGAGGGCGCGTTTGTTATGTTGCCGGCTGTATGGACACCCTCGCCTGATTTCAGAGAAGCAAAGGGCGTGATTGCGAACTATGTCGAGGCGCTGACCAAGGTAGTGCCCCCGCGCGTGGTAGCGCTCTCGTCGATGGGCGCGAATAGAACAAGCGGGCTGGGGATGATCACGGCCTTATCACTTTTGGAGCAAGGTTTTCGCAGCCTGCGATCTCCGGTCGCATTTGTGCGCGCAGGCGGCTTTTTCGAAAACTTTCTTTTCGGCTTACAGGCCGCCCAAGGCGGAACACTACCGGTCTTCTACAATCCTACAAACCGGAAATCGACAATGGTCGCGACAGGCGACATCGGCGCGGAGGTGGCAACGCTTCTGACCGGGCCGGCGTGGTCAGGGCATCGCGTCATCGAGCTGGGTTCGATGGTAAGCGCGGATGAAGTGGCGGAACAATTGGGTGAAGTCCTAAAACGCCACGTAAAAGCCTTTGCCGTCCCGCGTGCAGGGTGGGCGGAAGCGCTCGAGCAGTTCGGCGTCCCGAAGGGCCACACTGGACCTGCCGAAGAAATGTATGAGAGCGTCAACGCGGGATGGATGGACCTCGGAATCACGGGTACGGAGCACGTAGCGGGTACGACGTCCGCACGCGATGTGTTTGCGGCTGCACAGAACGCGTCAATGCGTAAGTCCGGGGCAAGCTGAATCAGCCCTGTTCCCTGGGAGCCGCGGCGCTAACGTCAAGAAAGATCGAGGTCAAACATTAACGTTCTTGTTTTGGGTGCCACGGGCGGAACCGGACGGCTGATCGTCCGCGACGCCCTGGTATCAAATCATATCTCCTTCTTCGGGAAAAAAAGGACATAGAGGCGACCGAATGAGAAATGGTCTTCTTTTCGTCCATATTATATCGGCGTCTGTACTTGTTGGATGCTTGATTTTAAGAATCCTATTTGTGCCACTGTGCCGAAGCTCAAAAACAGATCCCGAGGCTAAGGTCGCTATTTTCTTGCAAGCCCGGGCATCCCATTTCTTGAATATGGGCGCAGTGGTGTTTCTCCTGCTAACGGGTTACCTCCTTGCACAAAATTTCGGCGGTATTGCGGCTCACCCCTGGATCTGGGTTTCACTTTTATTCACGGTATTCGCGGCGGTTTTCGCGGTACTTGCCGGCAATCAGGAAGAGCAATTGTCTAGAACCTCAATCGTTACAGGATGGTCCAAGTTTTTTAAATTGTGGTCGGTCGAAATTACTCTTTCCACGAGTTTCGCGTTAATGGTGCTTTATTTAATGGTCGCAAAATCTTTGTAGACCCAGTAACGAATTACCCGTTTGCGTGATTTCAGTCATTTCGACAGGTCGGCATTTGCGCAGCGAGCAGCAGCCTGCAAGACTTGCTTTGAAATATGGCCGTAGACTCTAACCACTATGATCACAGGGGCGGCGGCAACTACGGTATCGTTCTGTGCCTGCCCCGGGTGGTCGCGGATGAACGACTGGTTTACTTTGACCACAACAAAAACAGAGGGAGCTGGGTTATCCGGGACTTCGTCGCGGGGCAAAAGTTGGATGACAATCATTCGGCTCTGACCGGCGCCCAGATCGAAGCCGATGCCCTGTACGACGAGTTCCAATTTGGTGCAACGCGGAGGCGAATCCGACTGACCGGCGAGTCTTATCTGAACCTCCGGACAACAGCTGTGTTTAGGCTAAGGGGTCCGCTGCGTTCGCCAATCGGACCCAACCCCCAGTCTGGCGTTTGGCAGGCGATGGAGCGTGGAATTGATCCCGACAAGTCGGCTTCGCAACGCCGATCCGTCACGTGTCCGTATCACGTCCGACACTGATCGGTGCATCCATTCGGCTGCCAGTTTGGCGGAACGGCGACAATACGTTCAACTGGGCAGTCGCCATTATTCGTTAGGATCGCTTCCAGGATACTCTTTCTCGATACCGATCAGGCACGCTTCCAGCAACTTCCGCAACTGTGAAATGTCCGCCGTCGAAAGCGAGTTGAGGAGTCGCTGCTCCACCTGGCGCATCGCCAGATGGACGGACAGGAGTCGAGCATGCCCCTCCTTGGTCAACTCCGCCGGCATGGCCCTGCCACCCTCTGGCCTTGCGGATCGTGAAATTAGCCCGCGACGTTCCAAGGAAACCAGCATCTCAACCATGCTCTGAGGAGTTACCGAATGAAAACGGGCCAGTTCCGCATTGGAACGAGGCTGGCCATACGCGAGCTCCGCGAGGACGTTCGCTTGCGCTCCCGTCAAGTCGCTGTCCCGAAGGGCCTCTTCCGTCGCGCGCCTCGTCGCGCCTTGGACTTGCCGTAAGAGGACCGCAATCGGCTTGACCGCAGACATGATTATTTTCCTTGACACAATCCGACTATATCAGGCATCCTGATATCAGGCTACCTGATATGATCACCTCTCAACTCGAAACACCCGAAGTAAACCTCTACTACACGATCCGAGGTTCTGGGCCGATGTTATTGATCCTGCAGGGCGGCGCTGGTAACGCCGACGGCTCGGAAGTCCTGGCCAACGAGCTTGCCGGCGATTTTACTGTGGTGACGTACGACCGCCGCGGACTGTCCCGGAGTACGCCAATTCGGGCAGAGAGATACGAGATCGCGACGCACGCCGATGATGCAGCGCGGTTGATCACTGCGCTCTCCGGCGAGCGTGCATTCGTCTTTGGCAGCAGTCTCGGAGCTTTGATCGGCGTTGAACTTGCAGCGCGACACCCCGGTCTCGTTCGCCTCCTCATAGCTCATGAGCCGGGGCTATACGCGCTGCTCGAAGGCGCGGAGCGGGACGAAGCGCTCCGGGGTCATAAGGAGGCGCTCGAGACATTTCAGCGGGAGGGAATGCCCGCGGCGATGAAACTCATGTTTGCGCGAAGCGGAACTGACATGAACGATCGCGAAGCGGAAATCCCCGCGGTGGCGGTTTCGACGGCCGATCCCAAGGCCATGGAACAGCATTTTGTCAATCTCCGGCATTTCCTGACGTGCGATGTTCCGGCGGTCACTCGTTATCAGCCGGACGTAGCCGCCGTGACCGCTGCCGGATCCAAGATCATACCGGCGTTTGGCGCCGCCACTTCACCCTCTGCCCTTCCCTATCGGTGCACGGTCGCGCTGGCTGGTGTTCTGCACCGGACGCCCGTTGAGTTCCCAGGCGGGCACACTGCGTACATGCTCCGTCCTAAGGGAGTTGCACACAGAATCAGGGATCTCATTCGACAGGAAGCCTGTTGAGCTTTCGATCGGGGGGAAACCTCGGACTGAAAAGGGGTTCAACCGTGGAGCAAGCGCGACATCGGCTCAATCGACGTTTTTTCATCGCGGCGACTTCGGCCGCCCTGGCACCCGAACTCCACTGCTACGCTCGTCTTGGCGATGTTGAATGGATGCGCACGTTCCGGAAGTTCATCGACGCGTTCAATGATTTTGTAGTGGGTCTCGACCACAACAGCCTCAACATAGCCGCATGGGAGCGTATGAGAACAACATTCCATGACCTAGAGGCACATGACCGAAACGTGAAATGAGTAGAACAGCTGGATACGGTACCGCTGGTCCTCCATTTTGGCCCCACATCCAGGGCCTACTGTGCCGTATCACGGCCGAGGCTGACCTCTGCCGACCTCGGCGGCTACATCCTGCCTGACGGCGTAGCGTTTACCGTCGCCACCGGGAGGATCGTCGTTTTAATGCGGCCAAAGGTTGATTGAAGCTCCGTTAGATGAGGCGCTCAGGAGTTGCCGTGAAATAGGTAGCCCAACTTGAACTTGAGCCAAAGGCATGATTCGAGACGATACGGCATCATCAGGCTGATCCTCTGCGTCCTCCGCGGTTCTCGGCGCCTCCGCGTTAAAGTCAGCGCGCGGGCAAGCGGACTCACGTACCCAATCAGTATCCTGGAGTTCGGCGCGAAATCTTAAACGCGGAGGCGCCGAGAACCGCGGAGGACGCAGAGCGCAACGTTCCCGCTCCTAGATGTTCCGACTTATTTCGTGACAGATTCTCATCTCCAGTGGACAGGCTCCCATTTCTTTTTCGTTCGCGTTGCGTTACCTGAGCGCGCTCAATAGGCCCTCTCCTGGCGGGAGTTTCGAAGGTTGTCGATCCGTTGCACAAAGATCTCTTGCGGTCCGCAGTTTCATTGTGCAGAATGGTCCTTCGCGGTTGTGAGTGACTTGCGCGCTCCACAATAGGATCGGGCAGAGATTGGCCGTATAAGGCGACAATACGCCTTTGTGAATTATTTCGTTATAGCAGACGATCCGGGGGCGAGGAGCTCCGGTAGCTGAATTGAGACACGCCCGCTTGAACTTTAGACAGAGATGATCTGGGCAGCTGGATCCAGGCGCTTGAGGTAATTCGGATCGCTCGTGAATATGGCGTCTCGCCGGTCCCTGGCGAGGATCACCACCGATGCGTCGATAATATCCGTCGTGTTGGAGGCGCCGCAGAGTTCTCCACAGGAACGGGCAAGCTCCTCATCAAGCGGAATAATCTCGACTTCCTCGCTCCGCAAGAATCGCGCTAACGTAACCTGAACACGACCGTCGCGCCATGCTTGTCCCACAACGCCCGCGGGCACTCGAAAGGCCCGACCTTGAGCCAGCGCCCGTTGGAGTAAGGCGATCATCCGCTTATCGCCACGATCCAAGGCGATCAGCGCCCCGGCATCCAGCATTACTCCCGCCGCGGTGCGAGTGCGCGTTCTGCCCATTTGATGTCCTTAGCCGCAGGCTCACCATATTGTTCGATCAAATCCCGCAGCAGTGCCCGGAGAGACTCGCGCTTCTCGTGTTCCGCCAGGACACCGGCAATGTAACCCGAAACCGAATCCGCTCGTCTAGCACGGACCTCCCGGTGAACTCTCGCGAGTTGATCCTTCGGCAAACTGATGGCGATCTTCAACCTGCTGGTCATACCAGGATCATACCGCTCGTGAACTGGCATAGCAAGCTGAGGACTGCAACGGCTGTGGTGGCCGGCGTTCCTCCTGAGGAATCGCAAGCACGGCGCCCGCTCCCAGCCGACCAGGTTAGTAATAATAAGTCGGCATGGAGCCCTCAACCCTGGCCGCGAAATTACGCCGGTGAGGCTCACGCCTCTTGGCGCGGTTGCCTGGCACACAGCCGGTTGCGACAATACAAATAACATGAAGAACTTCCCGCGCATCACAGTTGATGCCGCGCAGATGGGCGGGGTGCCGTGCGTCCGGCACCTACGGATTCCCGTGGCTACCGTCCTCCGGCTGCTCGCCGGGGGATTAACGGAGCATGGGATTCTCTCGGAGTATCCTGACCTTGAGACAGAGGATATCCGCGAGTGTCTGCGCTTTGCCGCGGCTTCTGTTTCAGAGCGAGAACTGGCTCTTCCCTAGTCAGCTTGAGATTGCTGATCGACAACGCACTGCCTCCGCAACCGGCTGACCTGCCGGCGGAGGCGGGATACGACGCGGTTCACGTCCGAACGTATGGAATGCAGGCGGCAAAGGACGAACAGATCGTTGCACGGGCTGTCGACGAGGATCGCATCGTCGTGTCAGCGGATTCCGACTTCGGCACCATCATTGCGGCGCAGGAGGCGGAGCGCCCGTCGTTCGTTCTGTTCCGGGAGCCGGATTTAATGGTTGCTCGAGACTATTTCGATGCGCTGTGTCCCGCCTTACCGATACTCGCGTCCGAACTGGCGTCCGGCTGTGTCGCGGTCTTCCGAAGGGGTCGCCTGCGTGTCCGGAGATTGCCCTTCTCAGGATAGGTCCTCATAAGCGGTGGAAGTACAATGTGGCGAACGATCGGGAGGTGCGTTCGGGCAGCAAGTCTTTGGCCCTCTTCCTTTCTTTTCGTAGGCAGGTACCGGGCTATTAAGGGCTCTATGCGTTAAGTGAACAACATTGCAGCTAAGTATCCGAATAACCATTCCAACCGCTTCCTGACGGTCGCGGCTCGGAATCAGCGGTTACTGAGCCGCGCGCCTAATGTAAGCAAGCGGTTCCGGAAAGGTGTGGTTATTTCTGGCAAGCCCTAATCCTCCTGTAGGACAGACCTGCACCCCGCCTACTTCACTTGAAACTCAACCACGGCATAGCGTATCTTGTGGTTCGGCTTATCCGGCAATTGGATGCGTGCCAGGGCACGGACTACATGGCCGGGCGCGCATCCACTCTCAATCAGCGGTAGGGAAACCTTGGCCGAGGCGCCGACGTGATCATATTCGCCCCAGTTATCGGATGTACGCCGGGTGAGATCGACACAGGTGTCATTCGAGAACAACTCGGCGGCCCGATACGCGCTGCCATCCGGCAGAAGAATCGCAATCCGTTCTCCGGCGTTAGCTTGTCCGTCGCCGTTCCCCGTCCCCAACGTCACCGGCTGCACGGTAACACCATGCTGGTAGACCGGTAACGAAAGCCCATCTGCGATCCGGAAATCGGCGGCCTTCGCGGCTGGTGGAAAGGTTGGAATCTCCAACCGCAATCGCACCTTCTCGCCAGGCATCTCCGGCGCTGCGAAAAGCTTGACGATCTCGCGCGTGGGACTCTGCACAGTAAACATCAGAGGGACGTCTGCGGATTTACCCGGCGCCAGCCGTGGTATCGTCGCTGTCACGTTATCCAGCCTCACGTCCGCGTCCGCCGGTTCCCAGCGCACCCGCATCGCTACCGTAGCCCGGTCGCCCTTGTTTACGAAGTGAGCGCGCACACGGACGGGTTCAGTGTCCGCGGCCCACGCCGCTCCGGCCATCGCAAATCCCGCCAAGGCCAGGTTGGGTCCGGAGCCGATGCCAACTTCGTACTCCTCCCCATCCAGCCCGATCGTCAACCGGCCTTGCGAATCGGCTTTCTCCCGCAAGTGCTGCACCTGGCCGTCTCGCAGGCGAATCAGGTTGACCTTTACTTCCTCGCCCGGCGGGTACGACGCCGATGTCGTAATGTTCAACTGCACGCCCGCCAGTAGGCGGCCCGATGGCACCCATTCCCGAACGCACGAGCGGAATCCCGAGGATGACACGTTTTCGAGCACCGTGAAACCCGGTTCCTTCCGGTCCGTCGTAACGTCCCAGCCCCAGATCGAAAACTGCGGATAGACGTCGATATGGTTCCACACTTCCGGCCTCGGCAGCGGATCGGCGAACGCGCGCATATGGAACGTCAGGGTCTTCGCGATCCCCGGCGTACCATGATCGGATTGGAATATTTCCGACTCGTGATAGGCCTGCGTGTAATCCCAGATCAGGTTCATGCGCCGGTGATAAAACTGGATAAAGTCGTCCGTACCCATGATCATGCGGGTCCGCATGCCGTCATAGTTGTTGTGCATCTCCTCGTGCCGGTATTCCACCGGAAATCCGCGCGGCCCCACCACGAACTCCGAAGAGCCCATGAAGTTCGACATACTCGAAACCAGGTCCGGATACTTACCCGCGATCCACGACGACATGAATCCGCCCATGGACAGGCCGGACGTACCGCGATGCTCGCGATCCGGAATGGTGCGGTAGGTAGCGTCGATATAGCGAACCAGTTCCGGAAAGTAGAGCGGAAACTGGCGGTCCGTCTCCACCGGACCAATGTTGTACGGCCGGATGTAGTTCTCGGTCGAAGTCCGCGGATTAAAGCCATCCCACCGCACCACGATCAAATCGTGCGTCCCGACGAAGTTCGCGAAGTTGTCGCCGCCGTAGTCCGTACCCTGATCGTAATTGTGGCCTGCGATGCACCGGTTGTAGCGTTCGCTCCAGCCGTGAAAAAAGTACACCACCGGATAGTGTTTCCCGGAGGTCTCGTAATCGGGCGGCAGGAAGATACGGTAGTGGCGGGTCTCGTCGAAGACCTGGCTCTCGTGAGTACGATCCAGAATGATGGCCGTGGCTCCGAAAGTCTGGACTGCGGTAAAGAAGAGTGCGGCGGCCCTGGGCAGCATCCTTCAATGCTATAGCGCCGGAAGCTGTGTCGCTGCGGTAAAGGCATAAATTTCAGATGCGGAGGACCGCGGCCTGCCCCGCGGCTAGTCTAGTGCCCGCGAAATAAATGGACCATTCTGCAGGCGGCAAAGCCGCCTCTCCAGAAACTGCGGCGTTCGGAGGCTGCTCCGCAGCCGGCAGACCACAAAAAACGATGGTCTGCCCTACGGGAGAGTTCAGACCCCTTTGGATCGCGCCGTTGCGGCGTGCTCGTGCGGCTAAAGGGCGGCTGCAGCCAAGATTGGCTGTCCCACGCCACTCCCTCACGGTCGTGGCTCTGACTAAGCAAGTTCTGCAAGTTGGTACTACGGATGAATAAGCAGTGGGTCCTCCGTTGCTTTGCGGACTGAAGCCCATACGTTAACGATAAAAGCACGGATTGACACTGACAATACAATCGTGAAATACTCTTCACTAACGTCTTGTAGAGGTGTCTATGTCGATCCGATCCTTAACCGCTCTCTCGCTTTTCCTCTGCTTATTCGTCGTGCCGTTCACCGCGCCTGCGCAGGTCCTGTACGGCTCGTTGACCGGCAACGTCACGGACAAGACTGGCGCAGCTGTGCCGAACGCCAAGGTGGAGGCCTCCAACATCGCCACCAACATCGCCAGACAGGCCACCACCGATGACCGCGGCGTGTTCCTCATCCAGGACATCCAGGCGGGCACCTATAAACTCACCATCAGTGCACCGGCATTTGCGAGCACGGTCGAATCCGGCGTCCAGGTGGAAGATAACTCCGTGCGCCGGATCGATGTGGAATTGCAGGTTGCCAATGTCGGCCAGACGGTCAATGTGGCTGCCGACGTCGCCGTGCTCCAGACCGACCGCGCGGATGTGAACCATCAGATTTCGGCAGAGGAAATCACCGATCTGCCGACCGCCGGAACCAATGGTAGCCGCAACTTCGAAAGCGTCTTCGTGACCGTCCCCGGGTTCAGTCCTCCCGCTGCCGCGACCTCTACTGCCGCCAATCCTTCGGAAGCACAAACCTTTTATGTCAACGGGGGCTTCAACACCAGCAACAACATGAAGCTTGACGGAGCGAGTGACGCCTACCCCTGGCAGCCGCATATCGCCGCTTATATCCCTCCGTCCGACGCCATTCAGACCGTCAGCATCGTTACGAACAGCTTCGATGCTGAACAGGGCAACGCGGCTGGCTCGGCGATCAATGCCATCATCAAATCCGGCACCAATCAGTACCATGGAGCCGCCTGGGAGTACAACACGGATAGCGCCCTCAAGGCCCGCAATTTCTTTTATTACGGAACCAATAATCCCAAGAACATCGTGAACCAGTTCGGTCTCGATGTCGGCGGCCCGATCAAGAAGAACAAGCTCTTCTTCTTCGCCGATTGGGAGCGCACCGAGCGGCGGGTGGCTGCCAACGTTACTGAGTCGGTCGCGACCGCCGCGATCCGCACGGGCAATTTCGCCGGCACCGGCACCACCATCTACGATCCCACCACCGGCACGGCTACCGGTACGGGCCGAACCCCTTTCCCGAATAACGTCGTCCCCACGTCGCAAATCAGTTCGGCCTCGGCGAAAATGACCGCGCTGATTCCCCAGCCGAATCTCGCCGGCACCGGGCTCTCCAACAACTACTTCGCCGTCGGCGATGTCGCCTTCACCCGCGATGAAATCGACATGAAGATCAACTACAATCCCACGCAAAAGAGTTCCGTTTTCGGCCGCTATAGTATCCAGCCCACCAACGTTTTCGATCCGCAGGCATTGGGCGCGGCGGGAGGTGCGACAGTCGATGGCGGCGCCCAGCCCGGCAACGGCAACGGCCGCATTCAGAGCATTTCGCTCGGCGGATCCTATACTCTCACTCCGTCGCTCCTCATCGATGCCAGCGCCGCGTTTTCCCGGCTGCACCTGGGCGCTCAAAACACCGATATCAATAAGAATTACGGGACCGACGTTCTCGGGATTCCGGGCACCAACGGCCCCAGTCCGTGGGATGGCGGCTATCCAAGCTTCGCTATCACTGGTTTGTCCTCCCTCGGAAACAGCAATTCCTCCAACCCCTTCCTGTTCCGCGACAATTTGTTCGTGGAATCGGCCAATCTGAGTTGGGTGAAAGGTTCGCACAACTTCCGCTTTGGCGCCGAAGTATTTCACTATTCGATCATCGACAACCAGGCCAACACCACCGTCGGCCTCCGCGGCGGCTTTACCTTCACCGGCGGCCTGACCGCCCTCAGCGGCGGGGCGTCGCCGACTACCTACAACGCGTGGGCCGATTTCCTGCTCGGCCTTCCCACCAGTATGTCTCACGACTACCAGTACATCGACCCCGCGGCTGTCATCGAGACCAATTACGGGTTTTACGCCCGTGATCAATGGCAGGTCAACCGCAAGCTGACGATCAATTACGGCTTCCGTTATGAGATCTATCCTTACGCCCACGCCCAGCACGGCATCGACGGAATCCATTACAATACTGCTACCAATCTGGTGGAACTGAAGGGCACGAATGTGGACACTGGCAACGGTTACATCACACCGCGAACCGGTATCGCGTACCGCCTCGATGAAAAAACGGTGCTGCGCGCCGGCTACGGCATCAATACCAATGCCGAGAGCTTCCGCAACAACGTTCAGACTTATCCGGAAGTGATTTCGGCCACTTACACCGGGGCTAATACCTATACCGCAGCGGGTAGCCTGGTCACCGGGATACCCGCTTTCGTTGGGCCCAATTTGAGCGGGGGCTCGGTGCCGCTGCCTCCTAACTTCACCACCTGGATTTACCAGACTCCTTACCATCGGGGTTACGCCGAATCCTACAACGTTACTATCCAGCGCGATCTCGGTAAGGGATACAGCTTCCAGGCGGGCTATGTCGGAGCACGGGACGTCCGTCCCTCCGGCGGCGTGAATATCAACGCCGCTCCTCCGAATGGCGGCAAAATGGGCCAGCCGTTCTATCAGTTATACGGCAACCCATCGACAATTAGCGAAATGTTTCCGATCGACGCGTCCAAGTACAACTCTTTGCAGACCAGCGCGTCGCATCGTGCCGGCAATGCCACTTTCGGCGTCGCCTATACCTATTCCAAAGCTATGGATGCCGCCGATAACGATGAAGGCAGCTCGCTCACCTGGAACTGGGCGCCGATCATGTATCGGAATTACGCGCTCGGCAGTTACGACCGTACTCACAACTTCCAAACCTACGGAACCTACGCCCTGCCCTTCGGCAAAGGCACGCAGATGTTGAACCACGGCTTTACCGCCCGGCTCGTGAGCGGCTGGCAGGCCAACTGGATTCTCAGCCGGGAGAGCGGGACGCCGTTTAGCGTCAGTGCTTCGGCAACCTCGCTGAATTCGCCTGGTAATTCTCAGACCGCCAATCAGGTAGTCGAATATGTACCGATACTGGGCGGACATGGACCGGGTACGCCTTACTTCAGCACGTCCGCGTTCGCGGCCGTGACGACTCCGACTTTCGGAAATAGCGGTCGCGACATCCTGCGTGGTCCCGGACTCTTCAGCCTGAACGCCGGTCTCTTCCGCAGCTTCGCAATCCGGGAGCGGTTCTATCTGCAATTTCGCGCGGAAGCTCTCGGCCTCACGAATACGCCCATTTTCGCCAATCCATCTGCGACAACAGGAAGTTCGTCGCTCGGCATCATTTCGTCATCGACCGGCGACCGCCAGATCCGGCTGGCTCTGAAACTCAGATTCTGAGGCATTCAGCCGGTTCATGTGTTTAGCCATCTCCGCCGTAGGACAGACCATCGTCTTGTGTGGTGTGTCCGGCTGCGCAGAAGCCGTGTGTCGATAGTACAGCCGGTGCAGTTCGCGTGAGACGAACGAGCACTGGTTTCACTTCGGTCCACACGCCAGGATCGGGGTTCGCTCCGTAAGCCAATTCCGGGAGCCAGAAGTCCGGCAGGTATAATCCGGCTTGGCCGAGATTGAACCCCTCCCTTTTCGTAGACATATTTGATGTGGACTATGCTGGACCGGGCGCTTCGTCGCCACAAACGTTGAGGCTGTTGTAGTGGAAATACAGAACAGCGAAGAGCGCAGTCGAGATTATCTATCGACTGCGAAGAAGGCGTGGTAGGGCTCTATTGCGTTTCTGGAGGCATTCTGACGAACATTCGCTGGCTCACGATGTTCGCCTGCTCCTGCCTCCGGATCTTTGATGTTTGTTTTAGTGGGCGTCCACAGAGAAACTCAGAAAATCAAGACCTCCAACTTCAAAGAAACGATGATCTTGGTGCTACTTCTGCTGCAATGATTGGATATAACTACAGAGATTGCTCATACGCATGGTTGGTTCCCGTTCATTGCCGCTGTTGTGGGCCATGTCGCGAAAGACCGTTCCCCACACGGGCATATCACGTGATCCGTGCGCCTCAATATTGACATCGCCCCAGATCGAAGAGTAGACATGAGTATCTGGGAACTTTCCACGATTGTTCTTCGACAGCATAGTGAGATCAGGCGGGGCAACCTTGAGAGCGGGAGCGGCAGGACCGTGGCCTTTCGCATCGGCTCCGTGGCAGGAAGCACAATACGCTTTGAACATTTCCGATCCCGAACTAGGCGAAGTGATTGGTGTTTGAACCACCGTGATTGCGGTGTGGTCTGCTGCGGTGGCTACGAACGGAGCGATGCAGACGAACGAGAGGACGAACTTGAAGGACAACATCTCGAGCCTTCTTTCTTCCTCAACTCTATAGCCCTACTATCCAAAAAGCCAATACTTTTTAGGACAGAGCAGTAACATTTCAGGCATTCTCAGATGGGACTTCGGGCCGAGAAGTTGCTGTTCGTCACTTGATACGTCACCGATAGATTCTCAACCCCAGTACATCCGGTTGCACCGTCAGCGCGCCGGACACGGCTACTAGACAAGCGACGAGCGAAACAATGACGGAAGGCCAGATATTCATTAGCCACTATCCTACCCCCGACGACAATGGGACTGACGTGGCACGCATGGGCACGTGGCATCGGCGTTACTTCCAGGCTCATCTTTTATGAGACAAGAACTGCGGCTTCGGATATCCTGATCTGAGGAGAAATTATGGAATACAGATTGTTAGGCGCGAGCGGTCTGGAAGTTTCGGCTCTGAGCTTCGGCACGATGACGCTGGGTGGTGAAGGACGCTTCGCCGCCATGGGTAACGTGCAAGCCGGGGAGGCGCGCCGCCACGTTGAAATTTGTATCGAAGCAGGCGTAAACCTGTTCGACACGGCTGACATCTATTCACTTGGTAAGTCGGAGGAAGTGCTCGGCCAGGCTCTCGGAGTGCGCCGCAAAGAAATCGTGCTGGCGACCAAAGTTTTCGCGCGGCTGGAACCCGGCACGAACAAGGCCGGTCTCTCTCGCCGTCACATTCTGGAAGCCTGCGAGGCAAGTCTTCGCCGTCTTGGAACCGATTACATCGATCTCTACCAGGCCCACAATTTTGACTCCCTCGCGCCCCTCGACGAGACTCTGCGCGCTTTCGATGATTTGATCCGCGCCGGTAAGATCCGCTACGCCGGTTGCTCCAACTACTCGGGCTGGCAACTCATGAAAGCCCTGTCCATCTCGGACCGGCTCGGGATTCAGCGCTATATTTCGCAGCAAATCAACTATTCGCTCGTCGCGCGTGATGCCGAACATGAACTCGTGCCCGCCGGTCTCGACCAACGGACGGGGATCATGGCCTGGAGCCCGCTGCAATTCGGCCTCTTGTCCGGCAAATTCCGCCGCGGCCAGCCCAAACCCGTCGACTCGCGGCTGAATAGTCTCGACGCACCCGGCACCATTGACGAGGAGCGGCTCTACAGAATCGTCGATGCGCTATCCGAGATCGCCGGTCAGCGTGGGGTTTCCATCTCCCAGGCCGCGCTGAACTGGGTTATGCGCAAGCCTGGCGTGGACACCGTCATCATCGGCGCGCGCAACGAGCGGCAACTCCGCGACAACCTCGCCGCCGCGAGTTGGACTCTCACCGACGCCGAGGTGGAACGTCTGGACGAGGTCAGCGCCCTGCCGCTTCCCTACCCCTACTGGCACCAGCAAAAATTCGCCGGAGATCGTAATCCGCCGCCCAAGCACGTCCGGTAAGGTTCTGGAGCCATGACGAATGATTTATGAAATCAACGTCCACTCCCAGTAACGGGTTAGAAGTGGGGCAGGCAATCCTGGCAGCAGCCCGGCTTTGGCCTCATGTGAAGGTTTGCGGCCGCCAGCAAAGCGGCTGCGGCCAAGATTGACCGCCCCACAAGTGTCGAGCAAGAGTCCTTTTCTAACACCGCAGTACTTGGCCGTATAGGCTTATCCGCACCAAGTGGCGCGGTATGAAGGCTCAGCTTCCATCCGCGGAGCGGCGCGGACTACGCTTCTTCGGTGCGGCTACCTTAGTCTTCTCGTGCTCGGCGACTTCTTTCGCGCGGAACTTCGCGATGCGTCCGATAAGTTCCACGGGGACCGGCTGTATGAGTGGGAAGCGGATTGTGCCCTTGTTTACCTCGTATAACGCAACCTCGTCCTTGAACGCCGTGACGACGCGCTCGCTGGCGGGGTAGAGCGAGTAGTGCTGCTTCCACCCGGCGAAATAAAGCACTGGGCGTCCGTGCAGCTTGTACGTGGGGATCTTGTACGAGATCACTTCCTCGGCATCGGGCACGGCCTCGCGGATCGTGCTCCGCACGCGCCTGAGTACGCCTTGCACCTCCTTGGGTTGCGAGGCAATGTACTCGTCCACGGATTTGAAGTCGGTTCCGGCCATCGGGGAGTCCAGTCGGCGCCAAAACGAGCAGCCGAGCTACGAATTATCTCACGGGGAGTCCAATGGCGGGCGGATGTTCGCGCCCCGTCAGCCTTTCCCGTTCTGCGCGGCCGTGAAATGCAGAGGATCCCGCAGACTCTGCAACTCCCGGTAATAATAAAGTGGAGCCGGCCGCCGGCCCTTGAACCGCAGTGTCTTCAGAAACTCGATCTCGTCCTCCGTAGCATTGCCGCTGAGAGACTTGTCGTTGAGAAACTGTGCAAATCCCGGCTCGATCTCGAAGTGTACCTGCGGCTCCAACTCCACAAACTCAAACCGCTTAGAACCGGCCGGCGCCAACCGCGGGTTCAGGACCACTTCCATGCCAAAGGTCTTTACATCGATATCCCAGGAGTCGATCATCGGATCGAGGAAGAGACTGCAATATTCCATCGAAATGTTGAAGACGTCGGTATCCAGGAACTCGAGAATCGCCACGCGCATTTGCTCGTAACTACGCTCGCTCGTTTGAGCCGTTAACCGGAGCCACTGCTCGCTTCGCAATTCTTCCCTGGCAACCCCCTGCGCCACGTCCAGCAGCCTCTGTGTCACCAGCCGTTCCAGTTCCCCGAAAGGCTCCTTCTCAAATATCCTGCCGATTTCTTTTTGCCTCTCCGGTTCGCATTTGCGCAAAACCAACTCCCGGCACTCTTTGAACAGGGGTCGCGGTGGTTCGGCTACCCGCTTCTTCAACTTCTCCTGACGCTGCACGTCCGCCAGTTTCGAAAGCTTGCCGGCAGGCAGCTTCAGGAATTCCCCCATCCGGTCGTAGAGGTCCGTACGTCCCGGCGCCGGAGGGGCCTTGCGGCGCGTCAGAAGCTGGGAAATATAGGAATCGGTCACCTGAATCGCCGCGGCCAGATCTCTTTGGTCGAGACCGAGTTCGCTCAGACGCTGTTTAATCACCAGGGAGACGTCCACTTCGACTCCTTTCCGATTTAACCATTTAGAGTAAATCAAATCACCACTAGTGGCAAGCTCCGGTTTGACAATCAATGAAAATTAACCGATAATGGTAAACGTCTGAACACTTCCGTTCACTCGCGGATCCTCTGGACTAAGTCAGGCGATCTGATCCCTCTTCTTAGGCCACCTGACAACCGTGGAGGTTGCATGTCTGACGCGTGCCGGAAGTCTACAACAGCATGATGCGCATCCGCATCGGCGTGGCCACAGCCAAGGGACCGGCGTCCGGACTCGCTATCAGGTTTGCGCAACCGTTAGGCAGGTTCGCATGATCTCGGTCAAATTCACCGTAACGGAACTTGAACTGTTAAGCGCTCTGGCATCGGATCAGTTATTCCGCCGGGAGTTCATCGATCCGAGAATACCCGGCCATAAGCTGAATCCGATCGAGTTGAATCTCGGCAAGAAACTCGTCGAACGTCTACGGTTGAAGGCGGATCTTACGAACCGCGTGCCTCTATCCGCGAAAAGCGAGACATCCGGATGAGATTTCTGCGCAACACAGACTTCAGCGGTAGTTACAAAATTCGGCGGCAAAGGCGCGAGTTTCAGACACGTTGGACTGCGGCCTGCCCCGCGGTTAGAATCTGTTTTGGCGACGAGAGAGCGGAGCACGGGAAGTGAAAGGAGCCAGGTGGAAAGGACCCTCAAGATGCAGTTCACGCTGATCGGATTTACGCAGGATATGGGATTTCGCGTTTTCGCGTTTGAGCGCACAGCGGAGGATCGCACGCGCAGTAAATGTACGGTTCGGGCCGATCTCGCTTTGATTCGAAGATATGGCATCCAGATCCAGGAACTGCCGCTGTTGTGCCGCGGTCTCCTCGACCGCTGTGAGGACGGCCGTGAGGTCGAGCCCATCACCTTCACCGAGGAGGAGATGCGTGCCTGCGCCAGCGAGCGGGCCGCAGCTCGCGAAGGGGCTGCTGCCAGGAAGAGAAAACCGCCGCACCGGCCCGTGGGCGAAAATGTCGGCGCCGCATGGCGCGGCCAGCAGACCTGACGGAGAGGAGTACTCAAACTGTGTTCTTCCCACGCTGTCCACATTGCAAGTCGGTAGAGTTTAGAGGTGTAGGCGTCCGCAACGCCTTGGAAAGGGCTCTGTATTGGATTATTCTGCCCTACCGCTGCTCCCTTTGCGGCCGCCACTTTTTCCTGTTTCGCTCACGAGCGCCTGTAGAAGGCACGACGTAGCCGCGACACAAACTGCCTTGGGTGCCCATCGTTTTCCGTAGTCTGCAATGGATGAGCGGAGGGACCGCGCGGCAGCCTTTTCAACCCGCTCATCCGGCTCAGGCGGCTGTGCCGCCGGCTCGTGCCCAAACCGAAGCCTCCTTTTCATGCCTCAAGGTGACCGCCGCCGGCCGGCCATCGGTGGTTCATCCCTGTTCATCCCCCGCTTCTTTTCTTCGTGGTAACCGTCCGGTGCCATCACGGGAGTCGGTCACCCCAACCGTCGGGACTTTCGTTTCGTCAAATCCCAGCGCAACGCCCGCGAGTCAAGGCAACCCTGGAGTTCATTTTTTCAGCCCGGCCACGGAGTCGTCGCCCGCGGTACCATCGACGTTCGTACGTTGCTCCCGGGTGTCAAGGCTTTCGATTCGCCAAAATGCTCTACCACCGGCGCATCGAAACGAGCGCGGCGTCCCCCCGCCAAAGCCCTTATGAAATTCCGGACAGATCCTAAAGGAATCCCGGAAGTAGGCCGATAGATAAAGCAGGACGAGCGTCAGAAAATGCCGGCCTGAATGGTCGCGCGGCTCGGTAACTTATTGAAACTGCTAATCGAGGTGAAGTGTGTGTCGCGGAAGTGAGGGGATCGAACGGGCAGGCCTGATTGCGGCCGTGGAGCAGGCCGCGGACGGAATCGGGATCACGGATACAAACGGAATCCTCCAGTACGTGAATCCCGCGTTCACCGCGATGACGGGATACTCGAGCGAGGAGGCTGTAGGGCAGCACACCCGCATTCTTAAGTCGGGACACCAGTCCGCGGCGGTTTACCGGGAACTCTGGGACACGATCCGGTCCGGGAGGGTCTGGCACGGCGAGGTGATCAACCGGCGCAAGGATGGAACCCTTTATACCGAGGAGATGCGTATTACACCCGTACGGAACTCGGGTGGCGAGATTGTCAACTACATCGCCATCAAGCAGGATGTGACGGCGCGGCAGGCTGCGGAGAAGGCGCAAAGGTTCCTGGCTGCGATTGTGGATAGTTCCGAGGATGCGATTATCGCCTTCACTCCAACGGGGTTGATCCTTACCTGGAACCGCGGCGCGGAAACGATCTTTGGCTTTTCCGCGCAAGATGCGATCGGCAAGCCGCTGTCGTTGCTGGTAGCTCCGGAACGGCTAGCCAGGGTGCCGCAATTCATCGAACAGGTAATGCGGGGCAACCGCATCTCCCAGTACGAGAGTTTGTGCCTGCACAAGGACGGGCGGAAGATTCACGTAGCCATTACCGCGTCACCAATGAGGCACGGCACGGGTGACATCGTGGCCATCGCCACGATTCTCCGCGACATCTCGGAGCGGAGGGAATCTGAACGAGCCCGGGCTTTGCTCGCCTCGATCGTCGAATCTTCGGACGATGCGATTCACAGTGTGATGCTCGATGGGACCATCGTCAGTTGGAATCGGGGCGCCCAAGACTTGTTCGGTTACTCGAGCCAGGAAGTCATCGGAAAGAGTGCGGCCGTACTCGCTCCGCCTGGCCGCAGTGACGAAGTCCCACAGGTCCTCGGGGCTGTTCGGGAGGGGCGCACCGTCAGCCCGTTCGACACGGTTCTCCAAGGGAAAGATGGGCGCGCGGTCGACATCTCGCTCTCTATCTCCCCAATCCTGAATCCAGACGGAGAAGTGGTGGGCGCTGCGGGCATCGCCCGC
Organism: Terriglobia bacterium; assembly: GCA_963747535.1. Classification (GTDB taxonomy): domain Bacteria; phylum Acidobacteriota; class Terriglobia; order Bryobacterales; family Bryobacteraceae; genus CAVVFX01. The sequence goes on along the minus strand of CAVVFX010000011.1, from coordinate 112,728 downwards.
GACATCGGCCAGCGCCTGCTGGCAGAGCGGAAGCTGCTGGAGAGCGAAGAGCGGTTCCGCCAGATTTTCGAACACGCGCCGTTCGGCATGTGTGTGAGCGGGCCGGACGGGCGCTTCATCCAGCTAAATGCGGCGTTTTGCCGGATGCTGGGATATTCCGAGCAGGAACTGTTTGCCAGCTCTTGGGTGGAACTGACTCACCCCGATGAACTGGAGCCTTCCCAACGGAGGATGGAGCAGTTGCTGCAGGACCCGGGCGGATTCGTCGAAGCGGAGAAGCGCTATATCCACCGTAGCGGAACGATAGTGTGGGGGCGTATGAGGATGTCGGTTGTCCGAGACTCCCGCGGCAAACCTCAATATTTTGTGGTCCATGTAGAAGACATCACCGAGCGCAAGCGGACGGAGGAGGCGCTGCGAGAGAGCGAAGAACGCTTCCGCATCATAGCGGACAGTTGCCCGACACTGATGTGGGTAACCAACGCCGAGGGTGGAAATCAGTTCATCAACCGCGCATACCGGGAGTTCTGCGGCATAACCTGCGAAGAGGCCGAAGGCAGCACGTGGCGATCCGCTGGTTCACCCGGACGATGCGCCGGCGTACATTGGGGCATTCCAGCGTGCGGTGCGGGAACACTCGCCTTTTAGGGCCGAAGCCCGCGTCCGGCGTGCCGACGGCGAGTGGCGTCTGATCGGCAGCTACGCGGAGCCGCGCTTGTCGCCTGGTGGCGATTATGCTGGGCCACGTCGGCCTTAGTGCGGACATCACCGAGCGCAAGCAAGCCGAGCAAGCCCTACAGGAGCAGCGAGGAGAAATTTCGCCAGTTGGCGGAAAACATTCGTGAAGTGTTCTGGATGATGCCTCCGGAAGCGAACGAGATCCTCTATGTCAGCCCTGCGTATGAACAGGTTTGGGGCAGGACCTGCGACAGCCTCTACCAGAACTCCGATGTCCTGGGTGGAGGCGATCCATCCCGACGACCTGGAACGGGCCCATTCATTGTTTGCAAGACAAATACAGGGAGAGCAGATCGACTCGGAATACCGCATCCGAACGCCTGAAGGGCAGGAGAAATGGATTCGGGACCGGGCTTTTCCCATCCGCGACGAGGCCGGCCAACTGATTCGAGTGGCTGGAATTGCGGAGGAGATTACCGAGCGGAAACGATACGAGGCGGAGTTGGTTCGCGCCCGCGAGGGCGCGGAAGCCGCCAATCGGGCGAAGAGCCGCTTTCTGGCCAACATGAGCCACGAAATCCGCACGCCGATGAACGGCGTCATTGGCATGCTTCAACTGCTCGGGGAAACGGACCTCACTCCGGAGCAGCGGCGATACGCCGCAGTGGCGCAGGACAGCGGGCGGACCCTGCTGGCTCTTATCGATGACATTCTGGACCTTTCCAAGATCGAGGCCCAGAAGGTCGCTCTGGAGCATCTGAACTTCAATCTGCGCCAAACGGTCGAGGACGCCGTTCAGCTTCTTGCGCGTCCAGGCGAGCGCCAAGGGCTCCGCCTCATTTCGCGCGTGTCGCCGGAAATTCCGCCGCTGCTGCGCGGCGATGCCCACCGCCTGCGCCAGGTGTTGACCAATCTTTCCGCCAATGCCATCAAGTTCACTGAACGGGGAGAAGTGACGCTGGATGCGACGCTCGAAAGGCAGGAGAACGGCACGGCAACCCTTCGCTTCGCCGTCACCGATACGGGAATCGGGATACGGCCGGATCAGGTCGCGGCGCTGTTCTCGCCCTTCGTGCAGGCCGACGCTTCCACCACGCGCAAGTACGGCGGCACCGGGCTCGGCCTGGCGATCTGCAAGCAACTGGTCGAGATGATGGGAGGAACCATCGGCGTCGACAGCCGGGAAGGCCAAGGTTCCACCTTCTGGTTCACGGCGGTTTTTGAGCTGGCACTCCCCAGCGAACCGCAACCGGCGATTGGGCAGGAGAATCGAGGCGTCGGTGAGCGTTGCGGGGCAACCGTTATGAACCGAACCGCGCGAATCCTGGTGGCAGAGGATAACGCCATCAACCGGGAGGTAATTCTCGCGCAACTGCGGAAGCTGGGATATCAACGGCAGAGCGGTCGTGAACGGCGCCGAGGCCGTGGAGGCGTTAGAGCGCGAAGACTACGATCTGGTTCTGATGGACTGCGAGATGCCGGTGATGGACGGTTTCGAAGCGCTCCGGCGTATCCGCGGATCGGCTCGTGCGAGCGTTCCGATCATCGCGGTTACGGCCAACGCTATGCCGGCCGACCGGGACAAGTGCCTGCGCGAAGGGATGAACGACTATCTTGCGAAACCGGTGGAACTGGCGCGCCTGTTGGATATGCTTTCGAGGTGGTTGCCCGCGCCCGGCGGCATCGAATCGACTAGTCGCAATACGCTTCAACTCACCGTGGGGTCGGGTGATGAGCAGACGGATACCATTTTCGACGATAAGGCTCTGCTCCGGCGGTTGATGGAAGACCGGCAACTGGCCGGTGCGGTTCTCAGGGGATTCCTCCTGGATGCTCCCTCGCAGTTAGAGAACTTACGCAGGGGGGTCGAGCGGGGGGATGCACCTGGCACGCGGTCGCAGGCACACACCCTGAAGGGGGCGGCAGCTACGGTCGCGGCAGAAAGTCTGCGGGAAGTCGCGATGGCGATGGAAAAGGCCGGCGCCGCCCGGCAACTGGACCGCTGCGGCGAGCTGCTGCCGCGCGCGGTCGAGGAATTTGAGCGGTTCAAGCGAACGGTTGAGGGGTCTGGATGGGTTTAGCCACTCGGGATGGCGCCCTCCGCCCCACCTGAGCGTATACTCCTTGACAACTTTGGTTTTGAGGACTTTCAAGCGATGATCAATCTTGAAGACGAACTGGCGAATGAATATCTGGCCGAGTGCTGCGAGCACCTGACGACCCTGGAAGAGGGACTGCTTGCCATTGAAGAAGACGGAACGGATGCCGATGACGAATCCATCAACCGTGTGTTTCGGGCGGTGCATTCGGTCAAAGGAGGGGCGGGGTTTTTCGACTTGACAAAGATCCGCGAACTGGCCCACCGGATAGAAGACGTGCTGGCGTCGATGCGCAACAGCGAGATGGCCCCGACGTCGGCGCGAGTCCGCGTTCTGCTGCGTGCTACCGACAGGCTGAGCGAACTGATTCACAATCCAGGCGAAAGCAACCAGGCCGACATATCCGAAATCACGGCCGCTCTGGCCGCTCTGCTCACCGGTGACGGGATCTCGGCCCCGGATTCCGCTTCCGCACCGGAGCAAGCGCACCACGTCTCCGGAAATCTGCGGACGCTTCTGGTGGAAGATGACTTCACGTGCCGTGTGGTCCTGCAGTCCTTCCTGTCCCGGTACGGCGAGTGCCACATCGCCGCTAACGGGCGGGAAGCCGTGGAGGCGTATCGCGCTGCCTGGGAACAGGGGCAAAGGTACGATTTTCTCTGCATGGACATCATGATGCCCATCATGGACGGCTGCGAGGCGGTGCGGCACATACGCGCCTTCGAAGAATCCCAGGGCGTCTTCTCGACGTCCGGCGCAAAGATCATCATGACGACCACAGTGCACGACATCAGGGAAGTGTTCCGAAGCTTTATGGGGCTCTGCGACGCATACCTGATGAAGCCAATTGATCTGGCCAAACTGCTCGGCCATATGAAGTCCTTTCAACTGGTCTCTCCACTGACAGAGTTCCCAGCCCGCGGGGGGCGCCAAACGGCCGGCGCAAACTCTGGACCAGAAGGCCAACTTGCGGTTAGAAGCTGAAAGCTGCCCCACGGGAAATCAGGTCACGCGCACAAAGTCTCGGTATCCATGTTGCCGCCCGACACGATCACGCCGACTCGCTTTACTTCCGTGGGCAGCTTCTGAAAAAGCGCGGCAGCCACGGAAACTGCACCGCTCGGCTCGACCACGGTCTTCATTCGGGTGAAGCAGAAGCGCACGGCCTGCCGGATCTCGTCTTCCGTCACCAGCAAAATATCCTCCACCAACTGCTGAATGATGGGAAAGGTTAATTTACCCGGTGAGGGAGAGCGGAGACCGTCGGCGATCGTCACGGAAGGAGGGATCTCTACACGCTCGCCCTTACGGAACGACTGCCAGGTATCGTTCGCCAGTTCCGGTTCCACACCAAAAATGCGAATTTGAGGATTGATCGATTTTGCAATCGTCGCCGTACCGGAGATCAACCCTCCACCGCCGATGCACACCACAAGGGCATCTAGATCCGGGAAGTCTTCCAGCAACTCGAGCGCCGCTGTTCCCTGCCCCGCGATGATCATCGGATGGTCATAAGGTGGTACCAGGGTCGCCCCGGTCTCGTCGAGAATGCGCTGGGCAATGGATTCCCGGTTTTCGCGTAGCCGGTCGTAAGTAATGATTTCAGCGCCGAGCGCCCGGGTCGGCTCCATCTTGCAGCGAGGGGCGTCCTGCGGCATGACGATGATCGCCTTTGCCCCAACATACTTTGCCGCGATCGCTGTCGCTTGAGCGTGATTGCCGGAGGAGAACGCAACCACTCCCTTTCTGATAGCTTCGGGAGGCAGCGACAGGATGAGGTTGGCAGCGCCACGGATTTTAAACGCGCCGCCCCGTTGCAGGTTCTCACACTTGAAAAACAACTGCTTGCCGGCGAGCGCGGATGCGCCATGCGAGGTCAGGACCGGGGTACGCTGAGCCAGTACACGAATCCGGTGGTCGGCATCACGAACCATTTCAGGCGTGACGCATGGATTAGCGAGCGGTTTCGAATTCAAGATTGTTCTGGCGCATCCAGCGCATGCGATCCTGATACTCCTGGTGGAGGGTCGAGATGCCCGCCCAATAATATCCGCAGACAAACAATGCCAGGAAGGGAACCGTCAGATAGTTCCAAGTCTGGATGGCATACACCACCATAGCCAGGAAATAGGTCCCGCAGGCCAGTTCGATGTAGGGCAGCCACCCGCTGCGGCGGCGGTACTTGGTCTGCTTGACGCGGCGCACGGGCTGGTTGCCTTCAATCGCATATTTAGGGGTGCGGACAAAGCTGGTCTGGATGCCGAAAAGGGCTTCCAGCACGGCGCGGGTATTGATGATGGTCAGCGCCACCCCGATCGCCATGAGCATTGGCAGCAGCAACAACGACCGCTTCCAGGTCTTCGGATGCAATTCGCGGTAAGCAATCACGTAAAACGCCGAAATCGACCAGAACGACGCGATGATCAGCGGCAGATCCAGAAACACCATTTCCCAAACGCCCATGTAGAACCGGACGATCATCACCGGCAGCATCAACGCCGAAACGACGATCATCATGGGATAGGAGATGTTAGGCGTGAGATGGAGGAAAGCCTGAACCTTGACGCGGAACGGAATCTTCGCACGGAAAATCATCGGCAACAGCTTTTTAGCGCACTGCGTCAGACCTTTAGCCCAACGCGACTGCTGGATCTGGAATCCATGCATTTCCACCGGCAATTCCGAGGGGCAGTCGAGCCCGGGAAGGTAGACAAAGCGCCATCCCTTGAGTTGTGCACGATAGCTTAGATCGGAGTCTTCGGTGAGCGTGTCGTGCTGCCAGCCGCCGGCATCGTCGACCATTGATCGGCGCATGATCCCCGCCGTACCGTTGAAGTTGAAGAAGCACCCGGAACGCGATCGGGCGCCGTGTTCGAGGATGAAATGACCGTCGAGCAGCATGGCCTCGATTTCTGTCAGAAAATTGTATTCCCGGTTCAGATAGCTCCAACGGGTCTGAACCAGCCCGACCTTGGAGTCTACAAAGTGGTGAATGGTTCGGGTAAGGAAATCGGCAGGAGGGATGAAATCGGCATCGAAAATAGCAACAAACTCACCGGTAGCCGTCTTAAGCCCCTCATGCAGAGCGCCGGCTTTGTAGCCGTGACGATTGGTGCGGTGATGGTACTCGATGGGATAGCCCATATTGCGGTAACGCTCGCAAAGAGCCTCGGCGAACTGATGGGTGTCATCCGTGGAATCGTCGAGAACCTGAATCTGCAACAGTTCCCGCGGATATTCCATCTTGATCACCTCTTCAATGAGGCGTTCGACGACGTAGCGCTCATTGTAAAGAGGAAGCTGGATCGTGACCGGGGGAAGCTTGTCGAACCGGCTCGGCGGCTGGCTCACGGCCTTCTTGCGATGCTTGAAATAAGTATGAATGATCTCGTAGCGGTGAAGGCCATACACCGACAGAATCGCCAGAAGAGTGAAATACGGAATTAGAATAGCCCAGTCAAACCAACTGAGATGATGGATGCCTGCGAAGGTATCGTCGAATTGAGCGGCGAGAAAATGATTGAGGCCTGAGCTGGCGAGAAGCGCCGGAAAGATCGGATACATGGTCTGCCATTCAACATTGTACCAGCCGATGCACCGGTTTCAGAGTAAAAGATCGGGTCTGGAAAGTGCGGCAACTCCATTTTCTGTCACTTTTGGGACGAAGACCACTGCAGCCGTCAATACCTTCGCATCCGGCTGCGGATCCTCTTGGCAAGCTTCTCGATCTCTTCGGTTTTCTTCAGGTCGCTGATCGAGAGAACGTGCTGCTCGCCCTTCTCGAGTCCGGTCTTCAGAGATTGGGCCAGATCGATCAGATCCTGAGCATCCTTCAGATTCTTCTTGTAGTCTTCTTTAAGAATCTCGTCGGATTGCAATTTTCCATTGGGGAGCCGGACGGGTGATTCATCGTGCCGCGGAGGATTGGAGGCATCGGGCAGTTGACCCAGGAGAACCGTCAGGACGAACAAGATCAAAACACTCGCATGTTTCATACTCGCCTGGAAGTATGATAGCGAAGCTTAGTTGCTCCACGCCTGCAAATAAAAAAGCCGGTAGGCGCTCGGAGGAGTGCGCCTACCGGCTGGCCCGCGAAATAGATAACGAGTGCGGGGTCCTAAGACCACCGGCTCTCGCCGCGGTACCATCCTTAAAAAATCTATGAGAACAGCCTTAGCTCACACTCAATATGACGTCCTGGCTAACAGACGGTTACCAAAAACCTATGGTAAACAGCAGTCCCTCCGCATCGACTTACGTCAAAACGTTAAATCGTGTTCGAGCGCACAGTTTTATAGCACTCGTAAGTTACCTTATCAGGAAATGGGCAAAATTGAAAGAACTATTCGTCACAATTTTAAAACTTTTCTCTCGGCCTTACCGCCTGCATCGCCGGGAGCGGACCGGAGACCTCACTCAAACTGTAGCTGCCAAAGGTGGTCGGGTCGCTCGATGGTTTCACCACTACAAAATAGACACCCGGATTCAACGTCTGTATAATCAAAGGGTTAAGACCTCCTCCGCTGTTGTCGTCGGCAGCCAGGAGGTTGCCCTTAGCGTCCATAAGCAGCAAATACGGATCAAAATCGGTTGACTGCGCGCCAAGTGTTACAACCTGTGGCAAACTGCTGATATTCAGTTGATATACATCACTAAAGGTCTTATCGTACCAGGCGCAGGACGTAAACGATGTTTGTCCGGACACCGACCCATTCACCGGTAAACTGAGAGGCGCACAGAGCTGTGGCGGAGCACCCTGCTGGTAGTCCAGATACAGACTGTACGGTCCGGTCGCATTCGGGTCGGCGGAACGCGCTTTGATCAGATAATCTCCGGCGGGGAGGTATTGCACGATGACCGCGTTGTCATCAGCGTAACTGTTCTGATCGCTCCGTAGCGGCGTTCCGTCGGACCGGTACAGACTCACATAGGGCGGAATAGCCTGGGACAGCATGAACACCGCTTCAGTGCTGGCTGAGGGCAGCGTAAACCGGTAGAAATCAGCTATCCGTCCGTCCTTTCCCTGGCAACTCGTGGAACCGAGTTGGGCATTTTGAATGTACTCGTTAGCAGACATCGTCATAGCAGCCGGACACGCCGGGATGGTCATGGGCGTGAACGTATAGCTAAGCGTATACGCTCCGGGGAGGTCCATACTCGCGGCGTAGGCGTAGTAGGTACCCGCCCGAAGGTTCACGGTGACAACCGAGCCGGAGCCATCGGGCGTCGGGGCGCCCCAGGTCAGGTCGTTGTCCTTGACATCGTGAAGATCCACAAAGGTGGAGAAATCCGGCGAGGAGAGCAATAGAGTCAGCGTGCCGTCCGCGGGTAATACCACCTGGTAGGTGTCTGCGAGGTAGCCGAAATCATTGCAACTCGAGCCCCCCGTCAACACTCCCGACACCTGGTCTCCGGGATTCATACTGATCACCGGACAAGGCGCGGCCGGACCCAACGTGTACTGGTAATTGAGAGTGTAGTTGCCGCCGAACGAGTCCTCGTTGAAGAGGATGAGAACGTAGTCGCCGGGAGGAAGCTGCTGCTCAATGAGCGGGGTACCGTTGCCGCTGCTCTCTATATCCTCGCTGATGGCGTTTCCATCGGCGTCCTGCAGCAAAAGCAACGAACTGAAATCAGCGGTGGGAATAGACGCCTGTATGACGCCTGTCTGGTCCAGGTGGACGTTATAAAAGTTGAAAAGCGCGTTATCGTCGCGGCCGGGCAGGTTGAAATTGCAACTGGTGGCCGAGATACTGCCGCTGCTCTGCTGCGATGTGCTCAACGCCCCCTGAGAAACGCAGGTCTCTCCTTGATCCGGCGTAAAATTGGCGCTTACCGCATAAGCACCACCCGCCTGGTCCGGAGACGACACAGCCACCACCAGCGTGTAGGTGTCGTTGCCTACAGCGTCGATCGTCAGATGCGTAGCACCGCTGTCGTCGATGGAAAGGTTGCCGGGGAGAGAATAACCATCTGAGCTTCGCAGTATCAGCAGCGGCGTGAACCCGGTAGGACTGATCGCAACATCGACTGTGCCCGTGCCGTAGAGAGTCAACTGATAGCCATCATAGGCGCTGCCGTCAGGAAGCATACAACTCGCCGGACCAAGCAATCCACTTATCGGCCGGATGGTTCCCAGCATGGCGAAGTTCCAGCAGAGCACGCCAGGCGCCCCCACGAAACTGGAAGTCAATTGGTAGCCTACAGCCTGACCAGGAGTCGCGGCATTTACCAGCACATGATAAGTACCGCGCTCCACCGCTCGCTGAATTGTCGCACCGGAAATGAGCTGTGCGCCGGACAGATCCCGTAGGATCAGGGTCAAAGGAGTAACGCCGTCGGCCGCGGTTACTGACGCGGACCACGTGCCATGGACGGGGAAATCCACCAGATAGTCGGCGTATGAAGTTCCGTCAGCCAGCGTGCAATTGGACGCGGTAAGTGCCGCTGAAACCGTTGCATTGGGCTGGACCACCAGATTGGGCGCGCATACCTGTGCCAGACCCGTCCCGCACAGGGTCAGCATGACTACGAAAAAATACTTCAAGTTAATCCATTTTAGCAGCCGTGCCAAACCGGCTTAGCACGCGCACCAGACGGGTTGGGGAGCGCGTTGACGGGCCATCGCCCCGCGCCGCCGGCGCCAGAAAACTATTACTACTTGCAAAAATTGCCGTACGGAACCGCTTGCTTAACGCGCGCGGCTCAGCAACGACTTCCGAGCCGCGACCGTCTAGGGCCCTCTGAGCGATTGTGTCGGTAAGTCGTGTCGTCTCCGTCGCCGGTGAAGCTCGGACGAAAACGCCCGGCGTACCGGTGGGAGTGAGGGTGGAGTCGCCCGAGAGTGTCCCCGAGATCGAATTGGCGTGAACCGGCATTCACCCTTTTCTCGCGGCCCAATCCAAGTAGCGCCAGAGTTCACGCCGATGGCTCCAGCAATAGCCGATGAACGTCCGCGCAGTGATGGATTCCGCGTGCACCCCGGAATAAGTCTCAATCCGCCACCGTAAGTAAGGACTGCGCCAAGGAGCCAGGCGATAGCCTTTCGCGAGGCGCCAGGCCAAGAGCAGACGGTTCGTCATAGCGGATTACTTAGGTGCGTCGTCTTTAGGCGCGTCTTCTTTAGGCGCGTTGGCGGGGGTCCTTTTTCCGGCATCCGGATCCGGCAAGTCGAAGGAGATAGTCGATTCTCCTGTGAACTTACGGTAATCGTGGAACTCCACCACGTTCTTGAACTGCAACCGCGCAGAGAACAGGCGCTCGTCGGCACGCAAGGGCAACAGGAACGGCTTGCCGCTGATGATGGCGTAATCATAGTCCAATACGGTCGCCTGCGCCGTCACCTGAAAGCCTAGCGGGATATCGATCGCTTCACCCACGATGCGCATCACCATTTGAGTGGCATCGTCGGCATAGATGAAGCCACGACGGCCGGCGATTACGGTTTTGCGCTCGCCGCCTGGCAGGGCATAACCAATTCTATAGTGCGACCGGTCCCGTTCCGTGCGATATGCGTAGACCCGCGTGAGGCGCTTGCGCAAATGAGTCCAGTGGTCCCAATGGAATTTGGTGCCGCTCTCGGGCGAAAAGATTTCGAGCAGCGTGCTGCCAAAGTCCCCCTCGGAGATGGCCCCTCCCGAAGATTCGTACGCATCCTTCGTCTTGTGTCCATTCACCAGGATGAGCTGGTAGTTCTCGTGATTATCGAGGTAGCTGAGCTTGACCGTGAGAACATCCGTCGGGATCCAGAATCCTGCTCCGATGGGCTGCGCCAGTTGGCCTCGTCTTCGATCGGAACCCGGTGGAGGGACCGGGGTCAGCTGGTAACGCCGTACAATCTGGGTGCAAATGAAATCCGGCAGCCCAGCGGCGTAATGCATGGCATTGACGTTCACCAGGTGAAAGAATTGCTTCTGCTCTTCCACCGTCGGGCGCGCCGGCGATTGGAATGGTGGGACGGTCGACGGTTCCGGCTTCTTTTTAGAAGCATCAAGGAGTGCGTCCAGAGCTGCGACCGCTTCCGGGCCCGCGCCTTCACTCTCCAGCTCCTCGATGACCCGGAGGTTCATCTGCCGGCTGAGCGTCAGTTTGTGGAGCGACTTCGCCAGCAATTTATCCGGCGTGTGCTGCTGAATGCCCGACCGGACGATCCCGACGAGTTCGTCGATCGATGTTTCCGCAGCCTGGGCCGCGAGAGCAAGGGCCAAAGCTAGCCCGCCGATGCGCAACGCTCGATGCGGGCACTTTGGATAGGCCGAGTGCGACTCACGATGCGACCGGGTTGCCGAAAAATTTACTGGCCGCAGATGAACGCGGATGAACGCAGATGAGTCTTGGATTTTCAATCTTCGTTTAGCTGCGGTCATCTGCGGCAGTTCTCAATTCCCCGATTCCTCTGCCCCACCGTACTGCTCGAAAAAGTGAGCGATCGTCATGATGCCTTTGTAGTAGTTCTCCACGTTGTACTTTTCGTTGGGCGAGTGCAGCCCGTCATCGGGAAGTCCGAAGCCCATCAGGATCGTCGGGATCTTCAAGTGCGTGGCGAAATCACCGACGATGGGAATCGAGCCTCCCGACCGTGTGAACACGGTCGGCGCGTTGAAGATATCGCTGAACGCCTTGGATGCCACCCGGATGGCCGGATGATCGGGATTCACCATCAGTCCGGGACTCGCGCCGAGCACCCGCAATTCCAGCTTGATCCCTTTGGGCGTGTTCTTCTTGATAAACGCGCGGAAGCTCTCGACGATCTTGTCAGGATCCTGGTTGGGTACCAGTCGGAAACTGATCTTCGCGACGGCTTTGGCGGGGATCACGGTTTTGCTGCCCGGGCCGGTGAACCCGCCACCGATGCCGTGGACTTCGAAGGTCGGCCGCGCCCACGTCCGCTCTAAGACAGAGAAGCCCGGCTCCCCTGTGAGCTTGGTCGAACCCACTTCCTCTTTCAGAAACTTCTTCTCGCTGAACGGCAGCTTCGCCCAGCTTTCCTTTTCACCGGATGCGGGAGGCGCGACGTCGGCGTAGAATCCCGGCACTTTGATTTGTCCTTTGCTGTTTTTAACCTTGGCCAGAAACTCGATGAGGCCGAACACCGCATTGGGCGCGGCGCCCCCATAGACTCCGGAGTGCAGATCGCGCGCGGGACCTTGCGACTCGAGTTCCATGTAAATCAGGCCGCGCAAACCGATATCGAGCGTGGGCATGCCCGGCTCATACATGGAGGTGTCCGAAACCAAGGCGACATCGGCCTTGAGCTTTTCGGGGTTGGCGGCGACATACTGCGCGATCGAAACGCCACCCACCTCTTCCTCGCCCTCGACCAGAAATTTGATATTGACCGGCAGTGTGCCGTTGACGGCGCGCAACGCTTCGATGGCTTTGATGTGCATGTACATCTGGCCCTTGTCGTCGGCGGACCCGCGCGCGTATAGGTTGCCGTTGCGGATCGACGGCTCGAACGGCGGCGTCTCCCACAGTTCCAGCGGATCGGCCGGCTGCACGTCGAAGTGACCATAGCAGAGCACGGTGGGCTTCCCCGGGGCGTGCAGCCAGTCGGCGTAGACCAGAGGATGGCGCTCGGTCTCGATGATCTCGACGTTCTCCATCCCGGCATCGCGCAGCTTCGCGGCCACGTATTCGGCGGCCTTGTGCACGTCCTGCTTGTGCTCGGGAGCGGTGCTGATGCTGGGGATGCGGATCAACTCTTTTAACTCTTCGAGCAAGCGCTCGCGGTTGTCTTCGACAAACTGTTCAGTTCCAGTGGGCATGAACTCTTATTGTAGAAGAAGCAGAAGAGAATCACGCGCGTTTCGCCGGACGGCCTGTTCCCTGACCGAGTTGATCCGAACTAAATCATTTGAGACATCCTGAGCAAACTAAAGTCTGTCCCGCAGTGGTGTGAAGTAGGGTATAGAGGAAACCCAAATGGGGTCCGTACCTCTGGGCCGACGGCGTTACGGGACGCCAGGACGGACTGGTATACTTGCGCGAGGACGTCCGGGAAGACGGTCTGCACCCTTCGGATAAAGGGTCGGCTAAGATCGCCGAGCTGATGTTGAAGTTCTTCCGCAATGATGCAACTACGCGCGGATGGTTTCTGAGGACAGACTAAAGTCTGTCACACATTTTAAAATGACCAAGAAGCGGGCTTCGCGGGCGGCCCTGAAGAGCGTCCCCGCTCCAGTCGTTGACCTGCGAGACCCCAGTCTCTTTATCAGCCGCGAACTCAGTCTTCTCGAGTTCCAGCGGCGCGTTCTCGCGGAAGCCGCCGATCCCGCCAACAAGCTGCTGGAACGAATCAAGTTTCTTTCCATCTTCAGCTCCAACATCGACGAATTCTTTATGGTTCGCGTGGCCGGCATTATGCAACAGGTGGAGAAGAACGTCGTCGAGCTCAGCCCCGATGGGAAGACTCCGCAGCAACAACTCAACGCCATCGGCGACGCGGTGCGTCCGCTGGTGGCCGATGCCTACAGGCTTTACCGGGAGCAACTGCAACCCGCCCTGAGCGCCGAGGGCATCCACATCATCGACTACTCCGACCTCAACGATGAGCAGACCGCTGCCGCGGACGACTATTTTCACCGTCTCGTCTTTCCCGTACTCACGCCGCTCGCTTCGGACACCGGCCGTCCGTTCCCTCACATTTCAAATCTCTCGCTGAGTCTCGCGGTTCTGATAGAAGACGGTGAGGAACGCTTTGCGCGGGTCAAAGTTCCCGATACGCTGTCCCAACTCGTCGAACTGCCATCCATCAAGAAACGCCGCGGCGCTTCAGTGTACACGTTCGTCTGGCTGGAGCAGATCATCGCGGCCAACCTGCAGTATCTTTTTCCCGACTTGCGCATCATCGACGCTCACCCCTTCCACGTGACGCGCGACGCCGATGTCGCCATTCAGGAGATCGAGAGCGACGATCTTCTGGAGACCATCGAAGAGGCGGTCTCCTCACGGCGTTTCCGCGACGTGGTCCGGCTGCAGGTGGAGTCGCGCACTCCCGAGAGCGTCATCGATATTCTCACCAGCAATCTGGAGATCGGACGGGAGGAAGTCTATCCGGTAAAAGGCGTACTCGATCTTGGACGCCTCCGCCAACTCCTGTCGCTCGAACGTCCCGAGCTGAAGGACAAGCCTTTCGTTCCCTACGTACCTCCGGCCTTGTCGCCCAAAGCCGAGGAGGATCTTTACGCCGTCATCAAGCGCGAGGATGTTCTGCTGCATCATCCTTACGAGTCTTTCCAGCCGGTAGTAGAGTTCTTCCGGCGCGCGGCCAAGGATCCCAACGTACTGGCCATCAAGACCACGCTGTATCGTACGGGTAAGAATTCGCCTATCGTAGAAGCACTGCTGGAGGCTGCCGAAAATGGCAAGCAGGTGGCCGTACTGGTGGAGTTGAAAGCACGGTTCGACGAGGAGAGCAACATCGAGTGGGCCCGCAAGCTGGAGAGCGAGGGCGTCCACGTAGTCTACGGGTTGGTGGGGTTGAAGGTGCATTCCAAGGTCGCGCTGGTGGTGCGCCGCGAAGGCGGCGAGATCCGCCGTTACGTGCATCTCGCGACGGGAAACTATAACGCAGCCACCGCGCGGCTCTACACCGATATCGGACTTTTCACCGCGGACGAGCAGATCGGCGCGGACGTGACCGACCTGTTCAACTATCTCACCGGCTATTCACGCAAGCAGGACTATCGCAAATTGCTGGTCGCGCCGGTCGCTTTGCGCGAGCAGTTCGCCGCGCTCATCCGCCGCGAAATCGGGCACCAGGCCGCCGGCCGCGGAGGACATCTCATCTTTAAGATGAACGCCATTGAAGACCCGCCCATGATCCGGCTGTTGTACGAGGCTTCACAGGCGGGGGTGAAGATCGACCTGATCGTGCGGGGACTATCGAGTCTGCGGCCCGGGATACCGGAGATCAGCGAGAATATCCGAGTCACCAGCATTGTCGGCCGCTTTCTGGAGCACAGCCGGATTTACTACTTCGCCAATGGCGGCGAGGAAGAAATCTATCTGTCGAGCGCGGATTTTATGCCGCGCAATCTCACACGGCGCGTGGAACTCGCGTTTCCCATCCACAATAAGAACCTGGCTGCGCGATTGAAAGATGAGATCCTCGAAACCTACCTGGCCGATACGGCCAAGAGCTGGTATCAGCAATCCGATGGAACTTATGTTCGCCCGACCGAGCGGAATCACAAATCGGAGAGCCAGGTCAGGCTGCTGCGCCGGGGGTAGTTGTCCGTCGTCGGTTATCAGTCGTCAGTTGTCAATTATCAGCTGCCTATCTGTAGCTGGTCAACAAAATCAGACTGCTGCGAGTGCGCCTTGGGGGCTTTCCGGGACCTGGATTTCGACGAGCGTGCCGTGTCCCTCCACGCTCTCGATTCGCAACAGGCCCTCCTCCCCGAACAGGACCTTCAAACGCTCGCTGACGTTGTTGACGCCGATGCCGCTGCCCATCAGATTCGAGAGGCGATCCTGCGAAATGCCTGCGCCATCGTCCTCCACGCTAACGTGGAGCATCGACCGCTCCCGCCGGGCGCGGAGCACGATCGTACCGCCCTCCACTTTCCCGCTCAACCCGTGTTTGATGCAGTTCTCCACCAGCGGCTGAAGCAGCATGCTCGGGACAAGCATGTCCAGGGTGCGCGGCTCGATGTGCTTCTCGAACCGAAGTTTGCCGCCATAGCGAATCTGCTCAATGGAAAGATAGTCGTCGATGAAATCGAGTTCGTCGCGCAGCGGACTGAGATGCTCGTGTTTGCGCAGGAGGCGCCGGAGAATACGCGAGAGCTTGAGGATCATCACGCGCGCCTGTTCGGGATTGGTGCGGATCAGAGACGAGACCGAGTTGAGCGTGTTGAACAGGAAATGCGGGTTGATCTGGCTGGTGAGCGCCTGCAGACGCGCCTCCATCAACAAATTCTTCTGCTGCTCCAGCTTCATCTCGTTGCGCGTATTGTTCCAGACCTTCAAGGGGAGCGTAACGGCAGCGAAAGCAGCCAGGTAGAGGAGTAGAGCGCTGACATCGTGCGGAGCGCCCCACGCAGGATGGAGGAGGAAGATACGCGGTGCGAAGAAATGGCCCAGAAACTGGCGCAGGAATTCGCAGAAGAAGACCGCCAGCGCGAAAGCCACCGGAAAAAACTTGAAGCCCTTCAGTGCCCGCCACACATTGAGATCGATAAACGGAGAGAGGCGCCAGATTTCTTCCGGATCGCTGGCGAAATCGCGCAACAGCCCGCCCATGACACCGATGCCTGCAAGCAAGGGCAGAGTCAGGTACTCCGAGGCTGCCATGCCGGGGATTGAGATGAGGAGTCCGGCGATCAGTCCCGGCGCGTAGCCGCCAAGGAGTCCGGCGAGGAAACTCCCCTCCAACCCGAGGTCGAGGGCTTCATAGCCATGAATGCTGACCACTCGGATGCTAGCCAGCAGGCCGAACACGCCGCCGAACCAGAGGGCGAAATGAAATTGTTCGCGAAACGTGCGGGTCTCGCGCAGCAGGGCGCGGCGAAAGGGAAGGTAGCGAACTGCGATGCTGGCAACACTGGCAATGACTCCCAGCCGGATGAGCAGCGTGATCAGAAGGCGTTCCACTTATACTGAAAGTATTACATCGCAACCAAACGAGATCATGCTGTCTAAAATCGCCGAAGCCGATTTCCCGTCAGAGTACGGCCATTTTCGCATTTATGGCTTCGAACGCCGCATCGCGGGAGAACCGGAACCCGAGGAAGCCGTGGTGCTCAAGTTGGGCGGTGTCACCGGAACTCCGCCACTCGTCCGGGTACACTCGGAATGCCTGACTGGCGATGTCTTCCACAGCCTGCGCTGCGACTGCCGGGCACAACTCGACATGTCGTTGATCCAGATCGGCGAGGAAGGACGCGGGCTGCTCATCTACGAGAAGAAAGAAGGCCGCGGCATCGGCCTGATGAACAAGCTGCGCGCTTATCAGTTGCAGGATCAGGGCGCCGATACGGTGGAAGCCAACGAGCGGCTGGGGTTCGAATCGGATCTACGGGATTATGAGCTTCCGGCGTCCATCCTGAAGTATTTGGGCGTCTCGCAGATCCGGCTGTTGTCGAATAATCCTGACAAAGTGCGGGCGATGGAGCAGGCCGGCATCGAGGTGGTCGAACGGGTTCCGTGCATCGCGCCGGAAGCCGTGACGCGTGCCGCGTATCTGCACACCAAGAAGACGAAGATGGGTCATCTGCTGGAAAATTTATAGCTATGAGTTCCTAGCATTCGCCAGCGCCGGCGGGCTGCTATACGACCGTGCAGCAGCTTAGGCCGCTGCCGACTTCTCGCTTTTTCGGTCCTTCGGAACCGCCACGGGGCAGTGCATCTCGAAGTCCTCCTGCATCCTTTTCAGCCTGAACACGCCGTAGAACACGGTAGTCACCATGATGGCAACCATAACGCCTACAAGCCTTTTTTCCAGGCCGAAATCACCCTCGCGGTTGGCGATATAGCTGCCGACGATAAGGATGAGGACGCTGAAGTTGATGGCCCAGTTGGCGGGCTTCGGCACGACAAAATGCAAAGTGCCGAAGCCGAGGAGTTGGTACAGCATAAAGGGCAGGATCGCGACCATGGGAAGCAATTCAGAGGCGCCTAGCGTGACATCGAGTGCGTCCGGCGCCTGGGCGTGCAGCAGGTTACTATGCGCCAGTTGATGGAATAGCGATGGCAGCGCACAGAGGAAAGGCACCGCCGATAGCAACTCAAGCACGAGGCAGCCACACCACGTGCCGATCCTGGATGCAGGATCGGCGCCCTCACCCTCTGATTGCGTGCCGATAAATAGCCCGCCGACGATGGAGGCTGCAGTAGCCAACATGAGCAGTTCTATAGTGATGCCAAAGCCCGCCGGTTCGCCCGACTTGATGAGCAGCAGAGCCATGAACCCGGGGACGTAAAACATTACGCGCACGAGCTTGGCCCAAACGCGGGAGTCCCGTTCCGGCGGTAGAACGGGTAGAGCGAGTCCGTCGTTTCCGATTGTTGGTCTGATTTTCGACATTTCAATATCCTCGAAGTGCTAACGATTCTGCATATTCCTGCGATGCCGGTCACTCGCTTCCGTGTGATGGCGATCTGGGAGGCATGATGCCGATAACTTCGGAACGAATCTTTTTTGTTGCTGGTGGCGGAGAGCGTTGGCCGACGGTCTGAGCTTTATAGGCAGAGTGGCATGGGCGTGTAAGGCGGGGTATAAAACATCACAATCGCCTGACAAGATCGACGGGCACCTGGCCGCGCGTGAGGACGGGACAAAGGCGCTGATCTGCCAGTCACGACGCGTCAGTTCAACCGATCAAGATACTGCTTTACGAAATCGCAGCCCACCTCGGCGACGTAGGCGTCGATCAAGCGCCCGGTGATTGGCCCCGGCGCGCGGCCGTCGCCGATCTTTGCGCCATTGAAGCTGCGCACGCGGGCGATGCAGAGGCTGGTGGAGGTCAGGAACATCTCCTCGGCGTTGGCCGCGTCGAAGAGATCGATGTCGCCTTCAATTGCTGGAATGCCGAGTTTGCGCGCGAGATCGAGCGTCATCTGGCGGCTGATGCCGGGAAGGACGTAACGTTCGCTCGGGGTATAGAGCTTGCCCGCGGAGACCAGAAAGATATTGCTGCCCATCCCCTCGGCGAGATTTCCGTTGACGTCGAGCAGTACCGCCCAGCCCTCAGGATCGTGCGCTTTCACCGACTGCTCCGCGACGATCATGTTCAGGTAGTTGTGCGTCTTAGCGCGCGGGCTGAGCATGTCCGGTGCGATGCGGCGGTGTGCGGGCGTCCATACATCGAGACCGTCGCGGAACTGACGCGCGCGGGCCTTGAGCGGCAGCGGCGTGCATTCCACAACAACATTCGGACCGCTGTGCTCGGGCACTTCGTCAACGATCGGATCGACGCCGCGACTGACGCGCTGGCCAATCCACCAATCGCCAGCCGCACTGCGAAGATGTTCGTTGCGCACGACGATCTGCTCCGACACGTCGATCATTTCCTGCGGACTCATGCCGGGGTCCAGACGCAGATAACGGAGCGAGCGATAAAAGCGGTCAATGTGTTCCTTGAGCCGGAAGGCGCGGCCGTTAAAAGTGCGCGTCATGTCGAAAGCGCCGTCGCCGTACCTCCAGCTCCGGTCGCGGAACGGGATCAGTACCTTATTCTCGGGCATGAACTTGCCGTTGAACCAGGCGAGGCGGGAATTGGTTGGCTGGGTCATGGTCGTCTCTGCTATCTTAGCTGTCCGGATCAACCTGTGCTTCGCCCATGGTTTGTACGAAGGGACGAGCAGTCTATGGCAGAAGTCTCTCCAGCGCGCAAGAGCAGGCCAAAGGCCTACTCCACAAAATTCGTCGCAGGCCGCGACGATTCTGACTATTAGTAGTGCAACGAATGCTCATGGAAAGTCGGGACTCGCACTCGTGTGCTACCTTCTTATCTTTCCTATGGACGATCCGCGCGAGTTAGTCGGGCGCCGCCGCCGTGACGCGAAATCCTTGCACAATCGGGGTGTGGTGTTTGCAGCCGGCGGAGAATTCCGGCGAAGCTACCTGTTCCACCGCGCGGCGGCTGATGCGCGGCCGGAAGACGCCGGCTATGTCTACGACGCAGGAACTGCCGCGCATGCGCTCGGCCTGGCCGACGAGGCGGCATTGTATCTCGACAGGGCGCTGCGAATCGATCCAAATCATGCACGGGCGTGGCGGAAGCGCGGCGAAGTGTACTGCGACGCGCTGAAGCCTGAGGATGCTCTGCGCAGCTACCGCCGGGCGATCGAACTCGCTCCGGAGGATTCCGGCAACTATTTATCGGCGGCCCGCTGCGTGTTGTGCGGCGACGGTTACAAGGGCGCAGTTGATCGTCTTCGCGATATTTTGCCACACGCTGCCGGCCCTTTCTGCGTCGAACGCGGGGTGGCTCTCGCTTTGGCCGAGCGAGGTGACTACGAGGAGGCAGTTCCTATCCTCTCTGACATTGTGCGGCACGCACCTGAAGATTACATCGCGATGCGGGTTCTTGGAGAGATATACACCGGTCTGCGGGAATGGAGCGCCGCACAGTTCTGGTATGAGCGCGCAATCGCAGGTAACGATATGGAGGCCATTATCGGTTGGGTGCTGCACTGGTCGCGATTGGGGGACTTCGAGCGTGGAAGGCAAATCTATCGTTCCCTAATCCGGGGACTCGACTTCGATAGCGCTCTCATGCGGCCTGCCGCCCGCCGCTGGGAAGGCCAGGACCTTCATGGCAAGACACTGCACCTGATCGCGGGCGATGTCTACCTTGGCGACGCGCTGCAATATGTGCGTTTCGCCCGGGTAGCAAAAGAAGCGGGGGCGACTGTGATCGTGCAGACGCCCCGGCGCCTTCGATCTTTGTTGCGCACGGTCGACGGAGTCGACTCAGTGACCGTGCCGCACGACCCGGTGCCCGCGGCGGACTACGAGGGGCAGGCGTTCTGGCTGTTGTATGCGTTGCCCGTTCCCATCGCCGAGATGATCGGCGTGGCGCCTTACCTTACGTCGCCTGCCGACTTGCGTGCCAGGTGGCGCGATCGAATCCCGCGCTCACCCGGCACGAAGGTCGGTCTGGTGTGGCGCGGTTCGTCGTGGCGGATGCGCGACCGTTTTGGCAGACGGTCGATGGCCCTTGAAGATCTTCGTCCGCTAGCTTCGATTCCGCAAGTCACGCTTTACAGTCTGCAGTACGGCGAAGGGCGAACCGAACTTCTGGAAGCCCATCCGCCGTTCCCCGCAATCGACCTCGCGCCCGACCTTCCGAATACCTGCGCCGCGATTGAGGCCCTGGACCTTGTCGTAACTATAGACACGTCGATCGCGCACCTCGCCGGCGCGCTGGGCAAGCACACCTTCCTGATGCTGCCTTACGATGCCTGCTTCCGATGGATGGTGGACCGCGACGACACGCCGTGGTATCCGTCCCTGCGGCTGTTCCGCCAAAGCAGACCAGGGGAGTGGTCTGATGTCGTGAAAGCGATCGCTCAGGCATTGCAGCGGGAGCTACCACGGCGATGAAGAGTTTCGCGGTGATTGTTCCGGTCGGGCCCGGCGCGGCAGAACTGGGGCGCTTCCGGGACTTTCTCGACAGCCTGTGGCGCTATGAGCCGGGGGCGAGCCTGTGCGTCGCCATCGACAGCTCGCAGTCTGCGCGAAATCTGGCGCCGCGCGACAAACGAACCTGCCGGTTTATCACCCTGTGCTCGCCCTTTCGCGGGCAGGGAGAACCCCTGAAGGGACGGCTTTCCGCGAGCCTGCTCATGGGATTCAAGACTATTCACCGCGCGGGGCCATTTGATTTCGTTCTCCGCGCAGATACCGACGCGCTGATCACCGGCAGATTCCGCGAAACTGTAAGCCGGTTTCTCCATCGGCATCCCCGGACCGGCATGCTGGGAACGCTCGGCTTTACCTGCCGCCGGGATTCGCCGTATTACGGCTGCGAAAAGAGTTCGGTATCGGATGTTGTCACGGAACTCGCGAAGGTGCCCCGCGAAGTGCCGGCCTTTGCGCGCGTCGAGGCGCATTTGCGTACAGCCTGCCGGAATGGATACGTGGGCAAAGAGTACTGCCAGGGGGGCATTTATGTTCTGCCGTTCCGGACGCTCGAAAGAATGTCGGACAGGGGATGTTTCGACCACCCGGAAGACTGGTTGCCGCTGGCCGTTCCCGAAGACGTGATGACAGGCATGTTCACACGGACTGGGGGCCTGGAGTGTACTGATTTCTCGCTGCCCGGCCAGCCCTTCGGCAGTAACTATCTCGGCCTTGCTTATCAGCCGCGGGAGATGCTGCGGCGAAGGCATGCGCTCATTCACAGCGTGAAGAGCGATCCGTCTTATTCCGAGCACGAATTGCGTCGTTTTTTCAGGAGTCAACGGGCGCGCAGCCGTTCAGCTGGTAGAGCCACGGACTGACCGCCTGCTACTAAGTTACGAAAGTTCGCGCAACCACTCCCTCAGGAGCTGAGAAAAAATCAAAGGCCGCAGGCGAAAGCGCCTGCGCCACCACTGCAAGTCCTGTGTTGCCAATGGTGGGGCAGGCGGTTTCGCCTGCCTTGGCCGCATGCAGCCGATTTTTTCTCAGCATGCGGTACTGTATGCCAATTTCTGCAAGTGGGTGCTAGCCTTATTCGCCACTCACCGTACCAGGGGGCGAAAATACCGGATGAGCGCCTTTTCGGTCGCAGCCTCGGTGTAACGGGAGGCTGTCGCGCGCGCGCCGCGCCGGATCCTTTCGAGCTCGACTGTGCTGCGGTCCCACGAAGCCATCAGTTCGAGCGTACGCTCCACAAGAGGATAGGCGTGGTGAGTCGGAAAGACGTAGGCGTTCTTCCGGTTGCGCAGGAAATCCCGCCCGCCGAACGCTTCGTAACAGACGGGGATGCATCCCGCCGCCATCGCTTCCGGAACGGTTGCGTTGAACGACTCCTGGCAGTTCACATTCACGTGAATTGCGGCGCGGAGGAAAGCCCGCGCTACTTGCCGGTGCGGCTTGCCGGCCAGCTCCAGCACGCGCCAGCCGAGCGCACCGGCGCGCGCTACGAGCATCTGACGAACGATCGGATAATCGCGGCACCACGCCTTCGGGCAAAGCACCACCTGACGCCTGCGCGGCTTCCTGTCCACCGCGTCCATGACTTCGTCGCCGAAAAACCACGGTGCAATGCACGGTGGAATCACCGGCGCTTCCACTTCGTAGTGCCGCTCCACAATGCGGCTCACGTGGGGCATGATGGCTATTGCGCCCTGGTAACCGAGTTGGGCATAGTTTCGCGCGTTTCCAAGGCCAGAGGCTATGTAAGAACTCGCCTGCACAAAGACGACGCGCCTGCGGCTCATTTTCAAAGCGTCCTGTTCCGCGGCAAAAACCTCGGGAACCACCAGCAGATCGTCGGGTGCGGCCCGAAAGGACTTATCTCCCCGATACAGACGGGACGCATCGAAGCTCAGCCAGTCCGGCCGGAACCCGGGCCGCTCGTGCAGCACGGCAGCCTCGATTCCGTTCGCGCATAACATCCGGACATGGGTGTAAATCATTCCGACGCCCCAACTGGGAACGTCCGTATCGGCAACGTAGTAGAGAACCCTCATCGGTCGTCGCAGTTTAACATGGAGAGATCATTTCTATGCTCCTTACAGAATTGCCCCGTTCGGGCGCAATCCGGATATTTGCGGCTGCCCTGAGGCGAACCGACAGGCCCACGCTTCACGAGGTTCTTCGGAACTCCCCCGGTCAAGCGTTTTCGCTGCGGGATTTGGCGGACCGGTCGGATGCCGTGCTCGTGTACGATGAGCGTTGCGCCGGCGAAATCGAAGAATCGATCGCCGCTCTGTGGGAGGATGTCCCTCCCGGTGAAACCGCTTTCATCGCGCTTGTTCCGCGCGCCGCGGCGCCTCCGATCGATGCGCACTACTGTGAGCCGGTTTCGTCGTTCCTCTGCAGTTCCGAGGTATTCAACCGGTTCCTCTGCATGGGCATCGATTGCCGCGCCGGAACTCTCTGCTTTGCGGTGTTACGCGCCATTGCGAACGAAGATATCGAGGTCGATCGCCTTCTGGTCCGGCAAATCCCTTGCGCGGAGCGCCGTGTGAGCGCACAAGACAACGGTCCCCGAGCACTTGTTCTGCCGCATCGCGGAGACCCTGCGTTCCTTCGGGCCTCACTCAAATACATAGGGCGCGCGGCAGGCAGTCCCGTGAAGGTGCGGGTCGGCCTCGATGTGGAAGGCGAAGCAGAGTACGCGTCGTTCCCGGAAAAACATCCGGCAGTGGAATTCTTTCGCTTCGGTCCCGCACCGGTGGGTCCGTATGTGGTCCGCCAGGAGCTGGCGGAAAGATCGCCTGAACCGCTGCTGACGTTGCAGGATTCCGACGACCTCTTCGAGCTACGATCGCTTTACCGTGCTCAGCGAGGCGCTGACGGCAACCGGCAGTGACATCATCGGTTCTCACGAGCTTTGTCTCGATGAGCTTCGCGCGCTGGTGCAACCGGTGCGCTTTCCTCTTGATGGCAGCGCGGCGCTTGACACGTGCGCGAACCATGCGCTGCTGCATGCCACGCTCATCTGCCGCCGGGAAGCTTTCTTCAAAGCCGGAGGGCTGGCAACGAATCTGATCATCGCCAGCGATACGCAGTTTCTGCTGCGCGCCTATTTCAGCGCCCGCATCCGGAACGTGGACGAATTCCTGTACATCAGACGGCGCCACGCAACATCGCTGACCAACTCGCCCGAAACGATTTTCGACAATCCTCTGCGCCGCCGCCTCAGCAGCGAATGGACGCGCGATTTCGACGCCGTCAAGCGGGGTGAACTGAAGCTTGAGGCTTCTTCGCTGTGGCCTTCGCGGAGACTCGAGCCGTTTAAGATCCAACGCCTTGCCGTGCAACCCATGCCCGCACAAGCTGCGCCCGCGGAAGTCACTCCTTAATTCCCTAGAAGCGCGTCAGGATCAGGTACCCGACGGTTTTCATCCGGCTTTATATAGAATAATTCTTGCCGCAATGGAGCCACGAAGAAATCCGTCAGATTGAGGCTCTGACGACCGAAATCGCTGACTGCCGGTTGCCGCGGCGGCGCGCCGTCGCCGGTCCACGTCTCGATCTCAGACTGTCGGAAGGTCTGGCCCTCGTTGCAGGCCTGGCAGGCAGCACGCGCGCGCTTCTCGTGCGACACCTGCTGTGTGCCTTGGGCTTTGACGAGCATCGCCACCTGCAATGGCGAATGGAGCACAAGCTGGTCCAGGCTCTGGTTCTCCGGCTGTGGATCCCTGAGTCGATCCCGGTCACATGCGGGCTCAACGCTGCAGCGCAGCGGCATGGACCCGGGGCGCTTCGTCAGTTCCTCGCGAATAGTTATCCGGGCGGCTACGTGATTAAAGCCGCATTGGGAGATTCATCCGGTGAAGTTCCCGACAGCGGCAACGGAGAGCGGATTCTGCGTGCGGTCGAATCAGCCCCCACGGCACAACCGGGCCGGTTGACCGATGAAAGATATGTCATTCAAGAGCGAATTCCCATCGTTACCGAATACCGCGTGCACAGCCTCGAAGAGGACGTTATCCCGGACCTGACGTTTCGGCGCTATGAAGCCGGAAACATCCCGGAAGAGCGTAAGGCGCCGAACGCATTCGTGACATCCCTGCTTGGCCGCCTTCCCGATGCCCTCGTCGGCGGGGCGCTGCTCGCGTGGGACATCGCGTTACAGGCTTCGGGGGAGTTCGCCGTAATCGAAGTCAACTTCAGCGGCTTTCACCCCTCGTTCAAACGCGGATTCCACTGCAGCGGCTATTTCCACGACCAGAACTGGGGCGCATGCGATACTGCACGCCTGCTGAATTACGTCGCCCGGTCGGACGGCATCGAAGTCACCCCCGCACCCGACTCCCCGGAACGTCCGATCGAAAACCGTTTCTATCTGGAGGTTGCCAACTGGCAGTTGCGGCATCGCGGCCTGGCTGCGGCGATCGCGCCGCGGGATATCGACTCCCGAACCGAGGATATGCTCGTGGAGCCACTGATCCATGAGATCGCGGCCTTCGGCGGCTCTCGCAGGCGCGCGCCCGTCGACAGCGATATCGAACTCAGGCTGTCTGCGGCAATCCCACTCATGCCTCAACTGGCAGCCACGACACGGGCGCTGCCGCTGAGGCAGGTTCTTCTGGCGTTCGGCTTCGACGAGAAACGATTAACCTTCTGGCGGTTGGAACATAAGCTGATACAGGCGCTCGTATTCCGTCACTACAGCCCCGAAAGCCTCCCCGCAACGAACGGTCTCGACCGGTTGACACAGGGCGTGAATCCGCACGATCTGCGTGCGTTTCTGAGTGAGAAGTTTCCGCTGGCTTTCGTGATCAAGACCGCACTTGGCGATTGCTCGGGAAACGAGATTGATCGCAGAACCGAAGCGGCGCTGTCGTGGATGGAAACCGACAGGCGGCATATACCCGGCCCCGGCACCCTGGCGGACGAGGAATTCATCGTTCAGGAGCGGAAAACAATCCGGCGCGAATACCGGGTTCACACGATCGAAGACCGTGTGATCGGGGACCTCACGGTTCACCGGCATCAGGGTACGGTCCGGGAAGGCGAACGAGAGGGGCCAAACGGGTACGTACAGCGAATGCTCGACACACTGCCGGCCGGGATCACTTCGGGATCGAATCTGGCGTGGGATGTGGCGCTAATCGACGATGGTTCGTTCTCGACGATCGAAGTCAATATCGGCGGTATTCACGCAATGTGGAACCCGGGCTTTCATTCGAGCGGATTCTTCCACCACAAGGATTACGGCGCCATTTACTCGGCGCGGCTCCTGCTCTTTCTCGAAAGAACATACCACTGCCGGATTACCGTTCTGGCGGATGCGCCCGAATATCCGGAGGAACATTACTTCTATTCCGAAGTTGCAGACTGGAAAACGCGTTTCTCATCGAATTTTAACAATCGATGAACGTTTTCATAACTGGCACGCATTGTCCGCATTAAAACCTCTTGATTTTGTGTTTAAGGGCGAGAGATACTCAGTTGGCAGATGCTGTCGCGCTGGTTTTGGCGCATTCGAACGGAGAAATGATGGACGGAGGAAATGAAACCGCGCAGATCCTGCGAGCTGTCGTCGGGGTCTTTGCGCCCGTATAGCAAACGGATAGCGGGAATCGCCCGACTGATCGGACCCGACAAGGAAAAGGTTGTCATTTAAGTGGCAGGGACGCTGCCTGAGGAGGGACAAAATATGAGCGTACTTTCGTTTCCCCGAATTTATTTCAAAGGCTATGCAGAGTGGGACCCCTGCACTTTCAACAACAACGACTTTCAGGCTTTTCAGACGTACGACGGCGCCAATGCCGCGCTGAACTGGTCGTTCCTCGCGACCCAGAAACCGCCAATCACACCGGGAAACTTCAGCAACACATTCCGGCCGTGGGCCATCGCTCTACAGAACGACAATACCGATCAGCCGCCGGGCCCGCGAGTCGCCGCGGAGTGGAACATGTTCGGCAGCCACGCCGTTTCCTTCGTCCAGTATCAGGACAAATTGACCGCCGTGACAGGCGGAGACGCCGCATATGGAAAACCGGTCACGAGCGATCCCCTGATCGGGCTGCCAGTGAGTGTTCTGGGCGACGGGGAGTCCGGACCAGGGCGGCTGGTGGACACCAACCCGGTTTCATTTTGGTCGAGTCAGATCTACTACGGAGCGCTACAGCTTGGCAGCGGGCAATACTCGATTGGAGGCCCCCGCGTAGCGCGGATGCATTCGCGATGGATCAATCTGAGCCGTCTTTACAGCCCTACGAGCGAACTGTCGCAACCCGCGGCCTCAGTCGCATGCTGCTTCCAGGCGTGTATCGCAAACAACTCGATCATTTGGAAAAACGAACCGGATCCGGCGACCGGAGCGACTTCCCAGTTGATTGCCAATTTACAGAAGGCGGCCGCGCAACCCGGCGCCCAGGGCGTGATGCTGCGCTTCACGGCCTATGTGAATCTCTACTTCCAGAACGGTATCTTCAACAATTTCTCGCAGCAGCCGCGAACCTACAAGGAACTGGCCGGGATTCTCGCCGAGGTGTGGGCGGCGTGGCACAAGAATGGTGACACTTCTGGGTTCTTCTCACAGCCCTGCTACAGCCACGTAGTGGGCGCGGTTGGTGTGTGGAATACGGGCGAGCTTGCCAGCGTGCCAAGCGGGCGGTATTGCGTGCCCGCGAATCCCGTGACCCCAGTCGGCGGCAGTAAGGCGATCTCGCTCGGGCCGGTTGCGGCCGAGGTAGATTATACGCAAAATCTGATCTCGCTCGATTTCGGCAGCGCGGTTCCTGAGAATGCGATTGCCGGGTCCACGGCCTCCGATCTCGTGAAAGCGGATTTCGGCACTCTTACTCTGGGAACGGTCTCAAGCGGCGTCTTTGCGCCAATTACCGGAATCGACTACGCACAATACGAGCGGTCGGCCTATGAAGCGAAGGCCGGCATCGTTGATATTCCCTTTCCCAATCCGGGAACCGCGGAGCAACTGCGGAGCGGCCAACTCGCCATTCAGGTGCAGGGCCAGAGTATCTCTTCAACGTTACCCCGCAACCCGGGGCACGCCACGGCTGCGGCTTCGGTCGAGGGTCCGCTCATCGCCCTTACCGAACAGACTTATGCCGCGCAGACCGACAGCCGTGGCATTTACCTCGATGAAGGCGAGTCCCGGGAGTTTCAGGTTAGTGTCTTTCAGGCGGGCGCACCCGCTCCGGGCGCCTCGGTGATGGTCGCGAAGTTCGATAGCGGCCTCAACCTGATTCCCACGACCCTGCCCCAGTTCGTCAACTTCACGAACGGGCAGCAACAGATCGTCATGGCTGGGGGTACGCCAACCAGCGTCACCGTCGTCACCGCCGACCAGACCGGTATTGCGACGGTTGCCATCGCGGCGCAAAGCGCCGGCTTCCCCGTGCTCGGCTTCTTCCCGTTCGCAACGGGACAGCCTCTTCCGCAACTGCCGGCCGCCCTGTTTCCGCCCGGTCCGGCCTTCTATGCCACGGTCCGCGTTCTTCCCTACGATGCCAGTGTGCCGGGACAGTTCATCGATCTCTGGAATTCAACGCACGATCCCGCGCAGGCATGGACGTTCGTCTACAACAACATCCTGTATGTCTACGACATGATTTTCAGCATCATGCTGAAATACATCAACCTGGGATCGAGAGACGCCGTCGAGAAAAGCGCCGATGCGATTGCCTCGCTGATCGCGAAAGAGGTTGCGGCTGAAAGCACCATGGCCATGCCGATTACGCGCGACCTCTCCGACGGCAAGCGCACCGCACTGCAACTCTGGCTTTACCTCGTGAATAACAATTATCAAGTAGCCACCCTGAGCCTCACGGACCTCGCGAATAACGGCAAAACCGGAACACTCAAAGGACAAACCTCATGAGCCTTTTCGACTACCCCCGCATCAACTTCGCCGGAACGATAAAGCTGAATCCCGGCACTGCGAATAACGACGACTACGCGGGCGCGCTCCTGCTACCGTCCGGCCCCTATGCGGGCCAGACGCTGGCGCTGATCGATTCCAAAACGGTCGAACCCATTACCTACGGTATGTCCGACGCGGACTTCATTGCCTGGGCACAGAAGACGCAGAACTTTGACGTGAAGGGCAAGCCCGCAACGCAACAGATTCCAGCGGAATGGAACTACTACGGAGACATGAGCTCAAACACGATTGCCGTAACGGTGACCGGTGTGGCTTTGCCGCCTGGCGCTCCTCCGGTGGCCGGTCTCGCCGCCGCCAGCCTGACATTTTCAGGCGGCATCACGGATGTGAACTCAGAGGGCTCGCCGCCGGCTACCCAGTTCTTTTTCGACACCCTCAAACTGGCGAATGGCAACCAGATTTTTCTCCAAGGCACGCCATCCAAAGGCGCGTGCCAGGGGTTGAACTTTTACCGGAACGTGAACCTGCAGGCCGATGGCGGCGCGGGCGGCTATGTCTATCACGTCATCAGGAAGGGTCCCGGAACCACGATCAATATTCCGGGTTTTGAAGGACCGAACGTGGCGGGCGTTATTCTCCGCTACTATCTCTACCGCCCCCTGGCGGCCCTCTCAGCCTTGCCGGACCTCGAGGCGCTCTATGAGAAGAAAGGCACCAATCCGATTACTGCCGGGATCGCCGGGACCATCGCTCCGTTATATGCCGATGAGCGGATTTTGAGTTCCCCGGTGGGCCGCATGCTGGTCTGCAACACCGCAAATATCCCCACGCCCGGCCTGACCAACAACGGCGGCCCGAATGGCCCCATCGCGCTGGCTCCGGCGTTCCTCCAGCAGCGCGGCAATATCGTTTCGGCGGACTTCATCGCCACATTCCCGGAGAACTATCAGGGGAACCCGGGCGTGCCGGACCCTAAATTCGACTGTAGCCAGGTCTCACTCGCCGTCGTCGCCGGCGCGGCCAGCGCGACCATCGGCCAGATCGACTACCTGGATGTTGACGCGGGCAACGCCAAGGGCTGGATCTTCGATTTCGACGTGTCCAGCAACCAGCCGGCGATCGACTTGCTGCAGAATCCGGATGCGACTTTCGCCTTGGTCAGTTCGGGATACGGCAACGTGCTGGCAGAGGTCGACTACTTCTTCGCCACTAACCAGCAGGCCATCTATACGGAGCAGCACGGTAGCGGTACGGAGTTTCTGAACCAGGGAACTACGGAACCTGTCACGGTTGCAGTGTTCCATCGCGGCAGGGAACTGGTGGCCGGCGCATGCCCTCCGATCACCGTCTGGCAATACCAGTCTATTCCGCTGCAGAGTCCCGGCAACGCCGTGGCGATCGCGACGGATCTTCAACCCGGCCAGCCGATCAGGGTCGATACCAGTCAGCCGGGGAACTTCCTGTTCACTTTCTCCATCGGCGCGCAGCAGGGTTTCCCTCCCCAGAGTTACTCGGCTTTCATGATTCCACCGTATGTCACCAACGCGCCGTCCATCACTTTGCGCATCTTGCCGAACGGCGAGGATTTCAGCCAGTACTATGTCGATCCATCCGCCGAAGAGCCGGTCGGAAACGCGTTGCTGACTTTCGACGTGGTTTACCGGAAGGTTCTGCGCACTTACTACCTGCTGTACCCGGCCATGAACCAGGTGTTTGCCATGAACTCGGAGGAAGCGGTAAAGCCCTACGCGAAGGCCATCCTGCAGCGCACGGAGGAATCGTTATGGATGTCGACCGGCTACATGCCCCGCACCCGCGATATGTCCGCCAGCCGCCGCATGCTGCTGCGCGCGTGGTGCCGGAAGGTTTCAGGATAACTGCATAACTCTCGCAGCATGTATTCCAAACATGCCGAAGAATATATTTCTATTCCGGAAGCTGCATTGCAAATCAAAAGCAGATAATCGTTGACATCGATTTCACGGTCGGCTAGTATCTAACCTAATCAGAACCTGAAGGAGCACCATGGGCAAGCCTAAGAAAGGCGGATTCCCGGCCGTTCAGCCGAAAACGAATTACGTCGATATCAAGAACGGAGAAATCGACAACGCGATAATCGCGTGGGGAGATTCCGTGGTGTGGAGGAACCTGGACGCGACGGGGTACACGCTGGCTCCCTTGCTAGAAGATGGCAAACCTGATTCGAATCCGGCGAACGCCTGGGCTGTTCTCGCCCCGAATTCTAACTCCAACGCTTTGGTCTTCACCTGGAAGCCGGGCATTCCCAAAGATCCTCAGGTTTACCACTACGGGATGCTGCCACCTGGGACCGCGAAGGCCCAATTGACAGTACAGATCTCGGTTTGACGCACTGACCATTAAGGAGAAACGTAATGAATGAAATCGCGACAACGATGAAACGCGACGGCGCCCCAACCATTTCTTCGCGACGGCGTTTTATTGCCTCCATGGTAGCGGCAGCGCTGGGTGTGACTGTGGCCGACGTTTTGGGTTCCGGCGAATTGCGTGCGGCTCCGGTGGGTTGTTCCACGGCGGGAGACGCTTTCGTTCCCGTTGGCGAGTTCCCGAGCAAGAACAAGAGGCTGGCCGTGAATATGACCGTAAGGTCGACTGAAAAGTCCATTGCGACGATCGCGGGCCAGGGCTATCAGTGCCGGCAAATGAAAGTTCGCTACTACGACGCACAAGATCTGAACACATCCTCGAAATGGCCCAAAAATCCGGCACTGCCAGGGCCGGGACCCACTCTGCGCATGAGAGTGGGAGACCAGGTTCATGTCAACCTTGTGAATGCGATCGATCCGTCCCAATTTCCCCCCAGCAACGCCATGACGTGCGACGTCGAAACGACGTTCACGCCGCCGGGACCCCCGGTTAATCTTTATCCCGGAGCCCAGAATCCTGACACTCCTCCGTCCTGTTTCCATGGCGACAACATCACGAATTTGCACTATCACGGTACCCACGTCACCCCGAACGGACACGGTGACAACGTGATGGTCGACGTTTACCCGAAGGGGCATGTGCCTCCCCCCTCGCCTCCAAACTCCTATCAATTTCCAAATAATTTCACGATCCCGCTGCCGCCGCCGGATTCGAACAGCACGGACTTCTCCAAGCCATTTCAGATGGGACAGGCGCCCGGTACCCACTGGTATCACGCGCATAAACACGGCTCTGTCGCATTGCAACTCCTGAATGGAATGGCAGGCGCGTTTATCATCGAGGGCGAGTTCGACGATCAGTTGGAAACCCTGCTTCCCGGCCTCCGCAGCACCGAAAAAGTTATGGTCATTCAGCAACTCGGCGACACTATCACAATCGAGCCGGGTCCGCCGCTTTACACCTGCGCGGGCGGCGATCCTCTACCGCTCGTGAACGGCCAACTGCAGCCGACTATCGAGATGAAGCCGGGCGAGATTCAGCGCTGGCGCTTCGTCAATGCCACCATGCAGCAGGTTTCGCATCTCACTTACCGCTTTATCGGACAGGATGTCTACAGCACCTATAATGCCGCGAGTGCGACACGGGGCAGTGCTTTCCCTTCGGATTCCGGATACGCGCCAGAAATCCGGCAGATTGCCTATGACGGCATTCAACTCGCGCCCGAAAGATATGACGATACCGCCTTTGGCCGCTCGCAGGAGTTTACAATGGCGCCGGGAAATCGCGTCGACATTCTGGTTAAGGCTCCCGCGACACCTGGAAAATCGGTGCTGGCTTTTAAATTACTCCACGGCAGGCCCCCAGCCGGTTGTCCGGTGAGGACGCTGGTCGATCTCTTTCTGCTGAATTTGAACGTCACGGGATCGCCGGTCAGCCCGCCCATGAGCTTCCCGATTGTCACGAGCGACCCCAAGACGAGCTACCCTGCCATGCCATCATGGCTGCAGTGGAATGAGAAAGATCCCCGCAACAAGATCTTGAAGGAACGAACGCTGCATTTTGACACCGTCGACTATTCTATCGACCAGACCGGGCGGCCGGCCATCGACGGCCGGGCATTCGATATGAAGGCCGATACCGCTCAGTGCGTCTCCCTCGACACAGCCGAGGAGTGGACACTGAAAAACTACTGGGACAGCTCCATCCACCCCTTTCACATCCACGTGAATCCGTTTCAGGTGCTGGAGGTTTTCGATCCGAATGCCGCAACGCAAGTTGTCTTATCGGCTCCGTATAATTGGTACGACACGATTGCGATTCCGGCTTCAAAGACCGTGGGAACGGACCTTACGCCGGGATACGTAAAGATCCGCACGCGGTTCGTCGATTTCCCTGGAACGTTCGTTCTGCACTGCCACATTCTCGATCATGAAGACCGGGGCATGATGCAGGAGGTTCAAGTCGTGGATTCCAAATCGGCGGCTTGCCCGGCAGTACTGATGCATCACTGACCCGTACGGCGCGCTAGCCAGGCTCTATGCGTCTCCTCCCGGGCATCTTCCTATTGTGTTTCGTGAGCGCTGCCAATGCACAGGTCGCGTCCAGCAGTCTTCTCGGCGTGGTTACCGACCCATCCGCCGCCGCGGTTCCGGACGTGAAAGTCACGGCGCGGCATGAGGCCACCGGTTTCTCGAGAACAGCGCTGACTGGAGCCACCGGGCAATATCGCATCGACGATCTGCTCCCGGGATCTTATACCGTTAGCGCGGAGAAGCAGGGATTCAGAAACGAATCGACCAGTGCCGTTTCGCTTGGGGTCAATCAGAAAGGCCGCGTCGATCTGCAACTCCAGATTGGTGCAGCCAGCGACTCCCTCACCGTTCAGGCAAATGCGTCGCCGGTAGCCGCGGACGACGCATCGATGGGCTATCTTCTCGACTCCCTCACCGTGCTGAGCCTGCCGCTTTCCACGCGCGACGTAGCTTCGCTGGTAACTCTCGGCGCGAGCGCGGTTCCGCGCCAACTCGGCGGGTTCACGAATGACGTGGTGAGCGATTATCAGGGTGCGCGAGGGCTGGTACAGCAAAACGCGCCGGTGAATGGCGGGCGCGCCACAATGAATACCTATACACTCGACGGCGCGGTCAACACCGATCGCCTGGTGTTCGCCATGGCTATCGAACCGCCGCTCGAAAGCGTGCAGGAATTTCGCATTCTGACGTCGCAGGCCTCGGCGGAATTCTCCCAGGCGGGCGGCGCGGTGGTGGACGTTGTGACCAAATCGGGTCAAAAACAAATCCACGGCACTGCCTTCGACTATCTCCAGAACGACGCCACGGACGCGAGGAGTTATTTTGAAGATCCCACGCTGCCCAGAGCGATTTTACGGCAGAATCAGTTCGGAGCTTCGGCAGGCGGCCCGCTATGGTTGAAGAACACGTTTTTTTTCGCGACCTACGAGGGTGTCCGGGGCGAGACCGCGCAGGCTACCGTCGCGCAGGTCCCGACCGCGCTCACCCGCAGCGGCAACTTCGGTTCCGGCAGCCAGATATTCAACCCTTTGTCGTTTAACCCCAATGGCAATGTGCGCGCGCCGTTTCCGAATAATACGATTCCCGTCTCGCAGATCGACCCTATCGCGGTAAAATACCTTCAGCAATACGAACCGTTGCCCAACAGCAACGCACCGGCCGGCAACTACCTGGACACCACTCCGAATGTGACCACGCACGACTCCGGTTCCGCGCGCATCGACCACCAGTTTCGCGATCAGAGCCAGTTGTTCGGACGCTACACGATTAACGATCAGCGCGACCGGGTGAATAGTGCGTTCCCGCTTCGCCCGACTGCGGAGGACACCCGCAGCCAGCAGGTGGTCCTCGGCTATACGCGCGCCTGGAACAATCTGCTGAACGAGGCGCGCTTCTCGTTCACTCGTCTGCGCGTGTTCGACATCCCGCTGAGCGCCTTCGGCACGAACGTGGCCGCGAATCTCGGCGTCACCGGCGTCTCAAACGACCCATTTACATTCGGTCTCCCGTATTTCCTGGTCGGCGACTATTCGACCCTGACAGATGACCCCACGATCCCGAAGGTGCAGCGCGACAATTCCTGGAATTATTCCGACGGGTTCACAATCGTTCACGGAGCTCACGCCATCAAGATAGGATTTCAGGGCATGCGCTTTCAGCTGAACTATCTTCGCGATCAGGATCAACGCGGCCAGTTCACTTACACGGGCGCCTACACGGAGGATCTGAATAATCCCAATACCACCGGCGACGCCTTTGCAGATTTTCTGCTCGGCTATCCGCAGAACACCCTCCGCAACGTCGGCAACACACAAGCCTATCTGCGGCAGTCGGTGCTTGGAGCATACGTGCAGGACGATTGGCGCCTGGCGTCTCGGCTGACCCTGAATTTCGGACTCCGCTATGAGTACACTTCGCCCTGGTCGGCTACCCGCGACAATCTGCTGAATCTCGATTTCTCGAATCTTCCAGCTGCCCCGGCGCTGGTGCGGGAGAATACCGCGACTAATCCGGATCGGAAGAATTTCGGCCCGCGCGCGGGTCTGGCGTGGCGCATGCCCGGCAGTTTTTTTGAGCGATGGTCGACCACATTCAGAGCGGGATACGGAATCTATTTCAGCCCCGAGATCGCCGTTGAAATATACGACCTCGCGCTCAATGGAATTCAGAGTCAGCAGAATCAGGCCGATGGCATCATACCCGTCCTGACAACCGCGAACGGATTTCCGCAAACCTCCTCCACCGGCCTTCCGGCGTACTACGGCATCGATCCCAACGCCAGGACGCCTTACGTTCAACAGTGGCAGGGCGGATTCCAGAACCAACTCCCCGGCCGGATTTTGTTTGAACTGGCGTATGCGGGAACAAAGGGAAACCGCCTGGGCCGCTTCGACGAGGACAACACCGCCTTCCACACGCTCGATGGCGAGAATCTGGCGCCGCGCCCAGGCGACCTGCAGACGCTTCTTGAGTTCCCAACGCTTGGCCCCATCGTGGAACGAAAGAATATCGCGAATTCGATTTATCATTCGCTGCAGGCCAAAGTCGAGAAACCGCTTTCGAGCCGCCTGGCCATTCTGGCTAGCTTCGTGTGGTCGAAATCGATCGACGATGCGGATTCACCGATAGTCGGCTCGTATGATTCATTTGGCGCCCAGGACGAACGCAATCTGCGTCTGGAACGCGGTTTGTCGTTTTCCAATGTCCCCCGGCGACTTTCGGTGAACGCCATCTATAACCTGCCGGGAACACCGTTTCTGAAGCCCTTATTCTCGAACTGGCAACTCTCTACGGTGCTGACGTTCCAGGATGGAACGCCACTGAACCCGGTCTACTATTACACCGACTTCGCCAATACCGGAACGCCCAACCGGCCGAACGTCGTTCCAGGCCAGTCCGTTTCTCTGCCCGCGTCACAGCGGTCGGTAGCGGAATACTTCAACATTAATGCGTTTTCCGACCCGGCGCCGTACACGTTGGGCGACGCCGGGCGGGACGTCATTCCGGGACCGGGTAATGAGGTGGTCGATCTATCGATTCAACGGCGGTTCACGGTTGGCGAACGGATGGCGTTAAATTTCCGCGGTGAGTTTTTCAACTCGTTAAATCACCCGAATTTTGGGATCCCGCTGCCTTATCCCGATTTTACGGGGCTCTTCGGCAGAATTTTTGGAGTTGGAGACCCGCGTCGCATCCAATTCGCCTTGCGGCTTGAGTTCTAGTGACCTGCGAGACTCCGGAAACTGAACACGGCGGACGGCACCTAGCCGGCTTTACAAAGCATTACTGGACGTTTCTGTTTGCCGAGAATCTTTACGATATCGGCCTCTATATATTCGTCCTCCTATACAATCTTTACCTGCTCGATCTCGGATACCGCGAAGATTTTCTCGGCCTGGTGACGAGCGCCATGAGCCTGGGGAGCATTGTTGGCGCGCTTCCCGGCGCGGGTATCGTGCGCAAGCTGGGATTGAGGCGCACGGTGATTTCGAGTTCAGCGGGTGTGGCCGTGCTGTGCGCGTTTCGCACCGCCGCGCTCGGGCGCCCGTGGCTGATCGGCACGGCCTTCGTGGCGGGGGCAATTTCATCCGTCTGGGCGGTGTCGCTGGTGCCTGTGGTGGCCGCATTGACTAACGATCGGAATCGCGCCATGGGGTACAGCATCTGGACTGGCTGGGGTATCGGACTCGGCGCCATTGTAGGCGTCGTGGCCGGTTCGATGACGGGATGGATCCGGAGATTGGGTTTGGCCGCGGGCGACCTCCCGGCGCGCCAGACCGCGCTGCTGATTGGCAGTGGAATCGCTTTGCTGTCGCCCCTTTTGCTGATCCGGTTGCCGCTCGGACGGACAGAGAACCGCAAGGCGCGCATTTTCCCACGCAGTCCTTTCGCCCAACGGTTCCTTTTCGCCTATGCCGTCTGGAATTTTGGAGTTGGCGCGTTCAATCCATTTTTTACCGCGTATTTCTCGCGCCAGTTGCACATGTCCGCGCCCCGCATCGGAGTTGTTTTTTCGGCCGCCCAACTGGCCGAACTGGGCGCTCTCCTCGCCGCGCCTCTCATGCTTCGGCGGTTCGGAATCGTGCGAGGTATATCGCTGATGCAGGCAGGCGCGGCTTTATCTCTGGCGCTCCTGGCCACCGAACCCCCGGCGCTCGCGGCGGGCATTATGTACGCGATGTTCGGGTCGTTCCAGTTCATGAGCGAACCAGCTACGTTCACTCTGCTGATGTCGCGCGTGGAGACGGACCAGAGGGCCGGCGCCTCGTCGCTGAGTTTCTTCGTTACATCTGCATCGCAAGCGGCCTCTTCTGCACTGGCCGGCTTGTCGATCGTCCACTTTGGCTATCGTCCGCTGCTGATATTCGCGTCCGTCACAAGTGCGCTTGCGGCATGGCTGTTCCATCGCCTGCTTGGAGAATCGGCGTCGGACGGCAACCCGCACTGATCAGCACCATGGGACAAGTCAGACGCAGTAAAGCTACTCGATCTGGATACAGAGGACAAGGCGCGCGGTCGCTCTCACAGGCGCAGCCTGACCGCATCCTGCCGGTGGCTCGAACGGTCCGGAGCACTATGAGCTTCTCGCATGCGGAATTTCAGCAGGGGAAACCGTTGCAGTCCGGGCAACAAAAAGGCCGCCCTTTAAAGAGCGGCCCGTAAACTGTTGAATTGATCTGGTGCGGAGAGGGGGACTTGAACCCCCACGCCCTTTCGAGCGCTAGCACCTCAAGCTAGTGCGTCTGCCAATTCCGCCACCTCCGCATTCCTGGGGCGTTGTTCAAGAGGACTACTTCTTTGCCGGGGTTGGCGCGGGCGCCGGCTTAGGAGCCGAATTCGCCGGTGGAACTGCAGGCGGCGGACCAATCGGCATCTGCGTCTGATTCGGAGCCGGAGCGGTTTTCACTTGATGCCGTTCCAAAACCGAGTTGCCCACCCCTCCACCGGTACTTCTGGTCGCCAGGATCGAGAGCGAAATCGACGTCAGCATAAACAAAATCGCCGATATCGTCGTCGCCTTCGAAAGCAACGTGGCCGACCCCCGGGGGCCGAAGGCCGTCTGCGAACCCATGCCGCCAAACGCGCCGGCCAAGTCGGCTGCCTTACCGCTTTGCAGCAGCACAACCACGATAAGGAAGACGCACACGATCACGTGCACAGTCGTTAAAAGAATCGTCGTAATCACAACTTCACCAGTATAGCATCCCGGCTGTTTCAGCCTGACTCACGCGAGTTCCGTGGTGCGGAAAAAATAGCGAAGCTCGACTTCCGCCGTCTCCGGGGCATCGGAGCCATGGATCGCATTGCGCTCGATACTCGACGCGTACAGCTTCCGGATGGTCCCCTCGGCCGCATTGGCGGGATTGGTAGCGCCCATCACTTCGCGCAGTTTCCTGACGGCATCTTCCCGCTCCAGCGCCATAACCATCACCGGGCCCTCGGTCATGAATTTGACCAGGCCTTCGAAGAACGGCCTCTCCTTGTGAACCGCATAGAAGCCTTCGGCCTCTTCCCGGCTCATCTTCAGCATGCGCAGGCCGACGACGCGAAAACCCTCGCTTTGGAGATGCGCCAGAATCTTGCCGGCATCTCCCGATGCTACGGCGTCCGGCTTGATAATTGAAAACGTACGTTGCAAACTCATATTCCTTTCAGGGCACCGGCTGAAGCCTGTGTCACAGGCGGCTTTGAACTTTGCTGCCGATTTCGGCCGGCGAACCGCATACCGTGATACCGGCTGCCTTCATGGCTCGGATCTTGTCCGGGGCAGCGCCTGAGCCGCCGGAAATGATGGCGCCGGCATGTCCCATACGCCGGCCGGGAGGCGCGGTTTGTCCGGCAATGAACCCAACCACCGGCTTCTTTACATGCTCTCCGATATAGGCTGCCGCGGTCTCTTCCGCATTGCCGCCGATCTCGCCGATCATCACGATGGCATGCGTGTCCGGATCGGCATTAAACAATTGGATGGCATCGAGGAACGTAGTCCCGATAATCGGGTCGCCGCCAATTCCGATGCAGGTGGATTGGCCGATCCCCAGACCGGTCAACTGGCCGACAGCTTCATAGGTCAACGTGCCGGATCGCGATACGACCCCGACATGCCCCGGCAGATGAATGTGGCCCGGCATGATCCCGATTTTGCACTTTCCCGGCGAAATAATCCCGGGGCAGTTCGGTCCGATCAGCCGCGTCGACTTACCCTTCAAAAACTCCCACGCTCTGACCATGTCGAGCACGGGAATGCCCTCGGTGATGCAGACCACTAGCGGCAATCCCGCGTCGGCACCTTCCATGATCGCGTCAGCGGCAAACGGCGGCGGCACGAAGATCACTGTCGCGTTAGCGCCGGTTGCCTTGACAGCCTGGGCAACGGTGTCGAACACCGGAAGGTCCAGATGCGTGGTACCGCCTTTACCCGGAGTCACACCACCGACCACCTTAGTCCCATAAGCAATGGCCTGTGTTGTGTGGAACGTCCCTTCCCTGCCGGTAAAGCCCTGAACGATCAGCCGCGTTTCTTGATCTACCAGTACGCTCACCGTTTACGCCCTCCCCGCCAGTGCGACGACTTTTTCCGCCGCGTCCTTCATGTCTTTCGCCACTGTAAAGTCGAATCCCGATTCGAGGAGAATCTTGCGGCCCAACTCCACGTTGGTGCCTTCCATGCGAATCACGATGGGCACCGCGATATGCAAGTCGCGCGCCGCGGCCAAAACGCCGGTGGCCAGCACGTCGCAACGCAGGATGCCGCCGAAAATATTGATCAGTACCGCTTTCACAGCCTTGTCAGCCAACAGGATGCGGAAGGCGTTCTTGATCTGCTCGGCGTTGGCTCCGCCGCCGACGTCGAGAAAGTTCGCCGGACTTCCGCCACTGTACTTGATGATGTCCATGGTGGCCATCGCCAGTCCGGCGCCGTTCACCATACAGGCGATGTTGCCATCCAGCTTGATGTAGTTCAGGCCAAACTTGGAGGCTTCAACTTCCAGCGGATCTTCTTCGTTCAGGTCGCGAAGCTCCATAAGATCCTTGTGCCGGAAAAGCGCGTTGTCGTCGAAGTTGATCTTGGCGTCGAGCGCATAAACCCTACCATCACTGGTCAGGAGAAACGGATTAATCTCGGCGAGCGACATGTCCTTATCGACGAAGGCCTTTGCCAGGGCGATCATGGCCGAAGCCGCGGCATTCACGCTGGGGCCTGGGATGCCGATTCCGAACGCCAACTTGCGGGCCTGGTAGGACGAGAGTCCATAGCCCGGATCGAGCGCCTCCTTGAGGATTCTCTCCGGCGTTTTCGCGGCCACCTCTTCTATCTCCACTCCGCCTGCCGATGAGGCCATGAAGACAGGTACACCCACGGCCCGGTCGAGCACAATGCCCAGATACATTTCGCGCGCGTCAGCAAGTGGCAGTGCCTCTTCGACCAACAGCCGCTGCACCACGCGACCTTCCGGGCCGGTCTGGTGCGTGACCAGTGTCATGCCAAGCATTTTCTCGGCGATCAGCGCGGCCTCTTCCGCGGATTTGGCGACCTTGACGCCGCCACCTTTGCCGCGGCCGCCAGCGTGGATTTGCGCCTTCACCACGACGGTGCCGCCCAGTTTCTTGGCCGCCGAATCCACTTCCGCTACGGTGAACGCGACCTCTCCCCTTGGCACAGGGACTTTGTATTGGGCGAGGATAGCCTTACCCTGGTACTCGTGAATTTTCATGGAGTTCCGATTTCGCTGTAAAGTGGGAGATCAAGCCGGCTCCCTTACAGTCACCCTTTACAATACACCAAAATGTCGATTCTCCCCTCTCTGCACGCCGTTGTGGCGGGACATACGTTAAGTGAAACCGAGGCCGAACAGGCTATGGCCGTGATCCTGGGAGGCTCTTCGACGCCCCCACAGATCGCCGCGTTTCTGACCGCTCTCCGGATGAAAGGCGAGGCGGCCTCCGAACTCACGGGTTTTGCGCGCGCCATGCGGCACTTTGCTCAGCCGTTCGACACGGGACTTCCCGCCGGCGAACCGCTGCTCGATACCTGCGGCACAGGCGGCGACGGTCTGTCGACGTTCAATATCTCGACCCTCGCAGCATTTGTCGTGGCGGCCGCGGGAGTGCGGGTTGCTAAACACGGCAACCGTTCGATTTCAGGCAAGTGCGGGAGCGCCGACTTGTTGGAAGAGTTACATATCCGCATCGACCTCTCGCCCCGGGACGCCGCGCGAGCGATTCGCGAAGTCGGGATCGCGTTTCTGTTCGCTCCGGCTTACCACGCGGCGACGCGGCATGTGCAACCGGTCCGGCGCGAGCTCAAGATGCGGACGGTTTTCAATCTGCTGGGCCCCCTGGCGAATCCCGCGGGCGCCACCCTGCAGGTGGTTGGAACGACTACAGAACACAACGCGGAACTGATCGCCCACGCGCTGTGCCGGCTCGGTTTGCAGCGTGGCTTCGTGGTTTACGGACGCGATGGACTTGACGAGGTGACGACTACCGGGGAGACTGTAGCTTTCGAGATTCGCGACGGGCGGGTCGAGCGGTTGATTCTCTCGCCCGAGGATTTCGGGCTGCCGCGGGCTCAACTCTCCGAGCTTGCGGGCGGCCTGGCGCAGGAGAATTGCGAAATCGCGCGGAGAGTTCTGGAGGGCGAGCGCGGTCCGGCTCGCGATATCGTTCTGGCGAACGCGGCCCTCGCGTTGGTCGCGGCGGAGAAAGTGGACGGACTGATGGAGGGCGTCCGGATGGCAGGTTTAGCGATTGATTCCGGCGGGGCACGGGAGCGGGTGGCGGCATTGGCTGCGTTCGAGTAGTGGCCGGATCGCGGAACGAAGCCAAATCCTGCACGGGTCTTTGTGCAAAACTGTGCACGATTTTCGAGTTTGGTGCAATGGGCTGCCCCCCGAGCCAGGGCCGAAAAAACGAACCCGGTTTGTGCATTTTTGTGCGTTTTGTGCACAACTCCCGGCTGGATCCTGCAAGGACGGGTAATGAAAAAACGAAGTACGGGCGCGACTCGTGCTCGTTAACGGCA
The DNA here is from genome assembly GCA_963747535.1 of Terriglobia bacterium. GTDB lineage: Bacteria > Acidobacteriota > Terriglobia > Bryobacterales > Bryobacteraceae > CAVVFX01. The sequence continues at coordinate 70,523 of CAVVFX010000011.1, read as the reverse complement.
TTTGCCCCGCGTAGCGAACAGACACGTTCGATCATCTGATTTCAGGGTAGCCGGCGGCTTGCGGAGTTTGAGGCAGGTGGCCTGTAAGCCGCTGATAGTATTGCGTCGAATATCGCAAAGCGGTTGGGAACGGCGCATTTCTTAGCGAGGGGCGGCCGCTCAGACGGGCTCGAGGATGGCGACATTCGCAGCCTCTTGAAGAACTCTTTCCCGGGCCGCGATCACTCGATTGCGCCCGCTTCTTTTCGCTTCGTAGAGCGCGCGATCCGCCTCGGCTATCAACTGGGCGGGTGTATTGCACGCATCGGGCGTTGCCATCGCGACACCTGCGCTGATGGTCACGAATGGCGCATCCGGCGATCCAGGATGCGGCAACCGCAGAGCCACAATTGCCAGACGCACCAACTCCGCAAACCGCGCCGCGGTGTCGGCGGTGGTCGCGGGAAGAATCAAGGCGAATTCCTCACCGCCATAGCGCGCGGCCACGTCCACATGGCGTCGGGCGAGACGGTTCAATTCCGCGCCGACCCGGACCAGATACTCGTCGCCTCGCGGGTGGCCGAGGGAGTCATTGACCACTTTGAAATGGTCGATATCCAGCAGCACGAGCGACATCGCGGACCCGGTTCTCTTCAGTCGCGCGCATTCCTTCTCGAGGGTCTGGTCAAAGGCACGCCGGTTAGCCAGCCCCGTCAGCGGGTCGAGGGACGAAAGCCGCAACAAGGCCTCATTGGCCTGCCGCAAGTCCACCGTCTTTTCTTCGACCATCCGCAGCAGTTCACGTTCCCGCAGTTTCACGCTCAATATCCGCAGTCGCAGCACTGCCGCACCGATCAACAAAGGCATCAGCCCGCACGCGCCGAGAAACCACAGCGTCCGATACCACGGAGTCTGGATTTCGAAGGCAAACTCACCACTGTGACCGCTCCACCCGCCATCCGCGTCGCGAGCTTCCACTTGGAGGCGGTAGGCTCCCGGCGCCAGTTCCGCAAACTGCAACTCTTTCTGCGTCGTCTCGGTCCAGGCGAACTTCGCGGGCAAAAGCCGGTAGCGGAAGACGACATCATTCTCACGAGGAGCATTTAGCGCGGAATATCTTGCGGTGAGAGCGTTCGAATAGATTCCGACCGATGGATTGGGCCGCCCGGACACGTCCGTGTGTCCCATGACGAGCTTGGTAAAGACGACTTTGGGAAAGAAATCCGCCGAGCGGTGTGGACGGGCCTTGAATCGTGACAGTCCGCCACTGGTTCCGATCCAGACCGTGCCATCCGGCTCAGCCGCGAACGCATTCAAGTTGCAGTCGTCCCACGCCAACCCATCGCTCGAATCATAATGGCTCCAGTGGAACCCGTCCCAAATGTCCACGCCCCGTTCAGTACCGGCCCAGAGCCGTCCGGAAGTATCGAAGTCCAGGAAGTAGACAAGACCATCGGTGCCGGGTCTTTGGACCGCTTTCTCGATCGTCGCGCCGCCAGCCAGACTCCGAATACGGTCAATACCATCCCCGAAGCGGTAGCCGATCCACATTTTTCCATCCGCGCCGGCGCCCAGGGTTAAAACTTCCAGGTTACTCAAACCATCGGCGGGGGTGTAGTTTTTCCAACGCCCGGCCGCGAGTTCGAAGAGTCCGCCGGCTCCGCCTGCCCAAATCGCGCCATCAGTGCCCTCCGCCACGGCCCAGAAACGCCCGGCCGGCAATTCCTTGACCCTCGAGAACCTTCGGTAGGGAGGTTCAGCCATAAACAAGCCTGCTTCCGTCGCGGCCCAGACCCGTTGCCGGTGATCCAGGCGCAAAGTGTAGGGTGCTCTGCCGGTAAGACCCTGCTTCTCGCCAAACCACTCGACATCGCTTGTATAGGCGCCGGCACTCGCATGAATTCGAGCTGCGCCATGCGATTCGGTACCGATCCAAATATCGCCGTTGGACGCCAGCCGAAGGCTGTGGACCGGGAATTCACCTACTCCCGCGGCTCTCTTCCAGGAGATGCCGAATTCCCGTCGCATCCCACGAAACAATCCAGCTTCCGTCGCGACCCAGATTGACCCGTCCGGCAGCGGCAGGATCTCGTACACCAGGTCGGTTGGCAGGCCACTGTCCGACGTGTAGCTCTCCCATTCCCGGTAACCTCGCCAGCGGGCGAGTCCCCGCCCCGCCAGTCCGATCCACAGAGATTGCTGCCTGTCCTCGAACGCTGCATAGACGGTTCCACGAAGACCGGCCGACCGGTCGATCTTTTGCCAGCCCGAGGCACCCCGAATCAGTAATCCCTCGGGTGACGGAAGCAGGATCCGTCCATCGCCGTCGACTGCGGGAGCACCCACCAAAGCGCTGGCTGGAACCGGGCAATCCGGCCTGCGGAACCTGTTTTGGCCGCGCGGCAGTTCGAGTACCCCCCGGTTCCTCCCGCGAACCCAAAGATTACCGTCAGAGTCGATCCGGATCACCAGCCAATTGCAGTCCAGCAGTCCACTTTCCCGTCCCAAAACCCTGGTCCCGCCCCGGTCCATACGGCAAAGTTCCAGTCCGCACCCATACCAGACGACGTCGCCCTCCACCAGAACGCCATAGGCCTCCGGACCGGAGGTCCCCATGACCCTGGGAAACTGCCGAACCTCAAACGAATCGCGCCCCGGCACCGAGGAAAGCTCCAACAGACCGATCTCGGTGGCGATAAAGGAGTGCCCTTTCCCGTCAGACTGGATCCCCTGGGCCCAGTTGACGGTCCTGGCAGCGAGAGGAATTTTTTCGAAGCGGTTGCCGGAAAGGCGGTACAGTCCAAAATCCCCGCCGACCAGGAGGGAGCCATCGGGAGCATCACCGAAAGCAGCACCCGACGTCGACGGCATCCCCTGCGCCGGTCCAAACGCCTCGAATCGATCGCCGTCATAGCGGAAGATGCCGTCTTCCGTGCTCGCCCACAGGAAGCCAGCGCGGTCCTGATAGATCTGCCGGACAGCCAGGTTGGTGAGCCCATCAGCAACCGCGAAATACCTGAAGCGATAGTCCTGGGCGCATAACGGCCGGCAAGCGAGTATCAGGAGCGCAAATACGCACGCAATGGTGAGTCGAATCCTCACGTGGAACTTATCGGCGGTTTGGTCCGGATTCTGTAGTAGCTCCGGGATAATAATCTTGGAAAATCCGTGACTGGCGGGTGAAGGGCTTGATTCAGATGCACTCCGGGGGCTTGCGGTGCATCAGTTTGGAGTAAGGATCCGGCGGCTGCTGCGCAGCCCGCAGACCACAAAAAACGATGGTCTGCGCCACGGAGTCCTGCTTGGCGGCACGGCGGCGAAAGGCGGGTCAGGCGGCCTGGCCTACGAATTGCTTCAGCCAGGCAAGGAGTTCTTCGGCTTTCGCTGGACTATCCGCTTCTACCGCCAGGCGCAGGACGGGTTCGGTGCCTGAGAAACGGAGCAGGACCCAGTTGTCGTTCTCCAGGTAGAGCTTGGTGCCGTCGATGTGCGAGATTCGGATTACCTTGTACGGACCCACGTGGGTACTCGGAGCTTCGCGCAGATTACGCGGGACGGCGATTCGCATCTCGGGTGTGGCCGGGAAATTCTCTTCGTAGTCGTAGAGTCTTCCGGTCATCCCATAGACCGTGTCGAGCAGTTGCGAGATCTTCTTGCCGGTGCGGGCTAGCATTTCGACGACCAGAGCCGACGCGAAGATGCCGTCCTTGCCGAGAATGTGGCCGCGAATCGTCAGGCCGCCGGAGGATTCGCCGCCCAGTACGGCCCGGTGCTCCACCATGCTCTGCACGATGTGCTTGAAGCCTACGGGAACCTCGTAGCATTCTTCGCCGAGGAGGTGGGCCATGCGGTCGAGCATATGGGTGGTCGAAAGATTGCGCACCACCCCGCCCCGCTCGCCTCGCACCTCATGCATGTACCAATAGAGCAGCAGCAGCACATCGTTGATGGAAATGTACTCGCCACGCTCGTCGACAATGGCGATGCGATCGGCATCCCCGTCCATCGCGAGTCCAATATCGTACCCTCCTTCGCGGATGGTCGAGGTGAGCAGACGCAGCGCCTCGGGATTCGGCGCGGGCGACCGGCCGCCGAAAAGGGGATTGTGGCGCTCATGAATGAAGGTCACGCGGCAGCGGGCTTCGGTCAGCACGGTACCGAGCGTAAGCTGGCCGACTCCATACATGGGGTCGACGATAACCTTGAGCGCAGCCTTGCGAATGGCTTCGAGATCGATCAGCTTCTCGACGGCATCCACATAGTCGTTGGTGAAGTCGCCGCGCTCAACGATGCCGGCGTCGAGCGCGATGTCCAGCTCCAGCTTGATGACGTCGTTGGGGGTCAGGCGGTTGGTCTCGTCCTCGATCTGGCGCGTCTCGTGGTCGAGCAGGAGCGCTCCATCGCCGTGGAAAACTTTGAGACCGTTCCACTCGGGCGGATTGTGGCTGGCAGTAAAAGCGAGCCCGTAGGCCGAACCTCGGATGGCGGTGGCGTAAGTGATCAACGGAGTGGGGGCGTCCTCGTCGAGCAGCACGGTGGGAATGTCGTTGCCGGCGAAAACTTCAGCGGCGGCTTCGGCGGCCTGGCGGGAGAGAAACCGGCGATCGTAGCCGATAATGACGCCTTGGGACTCGCGGCCCTGGCGCGTGATCTCGTTGGCGAGGGCCTGGCTCAGCCGCCGCACGTTCTGCATGGTGAAGCCTTCGCCGATAATGGCTCGCCATCCCCCGGTCCCGAAGGTGACCAGATTCTGCTCCTCCTGGCGGCGGGGACGGAAGAGGCGCTTCTGCACGATGAACTCGGCGCGGGCAAGATCGGCGGCCGAGTTGATGCCCTGAACTTCGTCCTGATCGTAGAGGCGATAGGCGTCGACGCGCAGTCCTGAGCGAATCAGTAAATGGACACAATCGGTCAGGCGGTACTCGCCATCGCCCGGAGAGGGCGAAAGCCGCGCGAGAGCGGAAAAAATAACACCGGCTGCAACGGCATAGGCTCCGACGTTCAGTTCGCGGATTTCCCGGACTTCGGCAGAGGCTTCGGTGTCTTCGATGATGTCGATGATCTGGCCGCCCGCGTTGCGAATGATTCTGCCGTAGGGCAGCGGGTGATCGAGCACCGCCGTGAGCAGGGTGAGATGCGCCTGCTTGAGATGGTGCCGGTTGAGCAGGCCACGAATGGAGGCGGGTCGAAACAGGGGTGTGTCGCCGTAGAGGATGAGAAGATTGCCTGCGAAATCCTGCAGCAGCGGCGCCACCTGCAGGACCGCGTGCCCGGTGCCGAGCGGTTCCGTCTGGGTCACGTAATGGAAGCCTGGGCCCAGGTGCGCGCGGACCTCATCCTGGCGGTAGCCGACGACGACGTAGATGTCGTCCGCCGGCACGAGTTCCAGCACGTTCTGAATCACGGACTGAAGAATGCTGCGATCACCCAACGGCTGCAGCATCATGGAGGGTCCGCCGGCAGTGACGGCGTCGTGTCCGGCGGCCAGGATAACCGCTTTAAGGGCTGGGGTCGGAGGAGTGGAGTTGGTGTTGGGGATGGGATGTCTCCTTGGCAATACGGAGCCATCATAGCCGGTTGCGTGGGGGGTGTTAGATGTCGCTCTGAAATGAGGGGGCGAACTGCGGGTCTGACGTAGCAATGAGTGCCCAGTACCTACTTGCAAAAATTGCCGTACGGAAACCGCTTGCTTACGCTTCCGGCTCAGCAACGACTTCCGAGCCGCGACCAGGGAGTGGTTACGCGAACTCTTGCAACTTGGTACCAGCTACATCTGCGCAGTTTCCCCGCCGTCATCGCATATATTCGTCGAGCATAAACATAGGCGCAGCTGAATGTATAATCAACGGATTCAAACTACTTTTAGGCAGGAGCGCGCAAAGTGGGACAAAAGATTTTCGTGGGATCGTCTCATGAAGGGCTTGATGAGGCCCAGAGGGTATGCGAAGCAATCAAAGAACTTCAATCCGACCTTGTTCCTGAGTTGTGGACTACCTTCTTCGATGCTGGATCGCTCACGTTCGAGGCGCTGGAGGAAATGCTGCGCGAATGCTGTGCCGCAGTTTTTGTCGTTCGACGTGATGATGTAGTGCACAGGGCAGATTCGGGCGAGGATGCCGTCGCCGCAGTTAAGCCCACGTACATGCCGCGAGGCAATGTGCTGGTAGAGTTTGGCCTCGTCGCGGGACGCCTGGGACGGCGCCAGGTAGCCCTGTGCCGTGTCGAACAGGCAGAATTGCCCTCTGATCTCGCTGGCATGACAATCATCGACATGTGCCCGCGGAGCGACTGCCAGGAAGCTTCGCCACATGCTGGAAAGGCGTTTAGCAATGATGCCTTGGCCAAGCTAAGGCAATGGACATCTCAACTTCTCGCAACGGCCCCGGGGATAGAGAGAACCAGCGTTTTTCACGGTTATACGGGGCGTTGGGAATTTGAATTAGTCTTGGCGAAATGGCATGGTATTTCGATAGACGCCCCCAGCTATGCGATCGTCAATGGACATCTCGACCTTTTCATTTGCCCGGAAGGAGTCAGCAGTGTTGGAGCCGTGCGCGGCACGCTGTCGTGCAAGTTAACCAACTACTGCGTTGCTCCTAACGCGCAATCCGAGTGCGCTACGCCCTATACGAGCGATATACATATCTTTCATGGCGTTGACAACGTTGAGTGTACGGCCGATGGCAAGATCAGATTGACAAGCCACCAACTCGTGCTACACCGAATCAACGAAGCCGGAACGGTTCCGGTCGCCTTACAGACTATCTCTTCTGGTTCCGAGCCGTGGACTTTCAAGTGGACGCTCGATCCAGAGACGGGCGGTACGTTTAAGGGCAAGCTAGTAACAAGCGCTCTGGGCGGGACAGAAGGCGAACTCACTGCCAGAAGACTGCGGACGATACGGTGAGCAACGACTGAGGGTCTCTGTCATGGGCCGTGAGAACATTTCGCTTACCACGCGCCCAGGCAAACTGGCGATAACAAATCAGGCAGGCAGCCACAAGCGCCATTCGAGGACCTGCCGGCAGGGAACGTCTCTCACCGACTGCCAGAATGGCGAAATTATAATATTAATCAAAATGAGTTCCTGTCACCTCCTGGCTGGTGCATTTTGAACACGAGCGCCTGGCAGGATCCGGCACACACCCGGCTCCTGGCCGACGTCTCCTTGTGGTCGGCGGATCTCGCCGACTTAGGGGCGGGGATTAAGCGCCTGGAGCCATTTGCCGACTCATTTCACATCGACGTCTCCGATGCCCACTTCGCTCCCGGTCTGCTGTTCTTTCCGGACCTCATACGCGCCCTGCGTCCGCTCACTCACCTTCCATTTCACATTCACCTGATGGTCGATCGCCCCACGATGCTTATCGAGGAATTCGTAGCTTGTGGCGGTGACGTGATCACGGTGCACGCGGAAGTCGGCGAATCCGAAGCGGCAGCGGCCATCCAAGCGATTCTTCGCGCGGGCCGTTCGGCCGGGTTGGCGTTACGCCTGGACACTCCCGTCACCGCGGCCGAGGCCTACCTCGACCGCATTGATGCCCTACTTCTGCTCGGTACAGTGCCCGGCCGCAAAGGCCAGGATCTGGCGCCGGAAGCCTGCGACCGTCTCGCAAGCGCGGCGTCTATGCTGGGCAAAGGGCGCACTCGCGTCCGGCTGGTCGCCGATGGCGGCATCCGCTCCCATACCGTGTCTCTCCTGCGTCGCGCCGGCGCCGATATCATCGTGCCCGGATCGCTCGTATTCCAGTCGCAGAACCTGGCAGAAACGTTTTCGTGGCTGCGGGCGCTCTAGACTGGGTTGGCACCGAAGCGTCAGCGCCCCGGATCTTCCCCTGCCATCGCCTTTATTCGTGTGCATCCGTGGCCTGAGCAACATTTTTTCTGAGATTTTCGCCCACCTTGCGGCACTCATACGATGGGGCCACGGATGCACACGGATGCACACGAATGGGAATCACTACCTCGGCGAGTATGCGGCCGATCTAGTGGCCGGCGAAAAGGTCAGCGTCGAGTTGAAGTGCGTGGACCGCTTTTGCCAATGAGCATCTGGCGCAGTGTATTAATTATTTAAAGGCATCATAATTTCGTAGATTTACACCGGCGACCGTTCTGTCCAGTTATTTCGTGGACACTTCTCGGCGCGAAAGACCGCTCCCTGACGGTCACGGCTCGGTAAGCGCATGAAAACACGTCGTGGCGTTGCTGAGCCGCGCGCGTAAGCAAGCGGTTTCCGTAGGCAGTTTTTGCAAGTAGGTACTAGCGGGCAGTTACGGCTCTCGTCGGTCGAGTTCGGACGTCTCGTAAAAGAGATCGCGGTCGAGGAGCATTTCGACGACGGTGCCGCGCGGCAGGGTTGCGTCGGGCTTGTGCTTGCCCAGGGCTGTCGCGAGACCGACCGCGGCTCCGGCGGCGGCTCCGATGCCGAGACCGGGAAGCGGATGTCCGGCGGCCGCGCCGGCGAGGCCGCCAACTCCGGCTCCGATGGCCCCTCCTTCCGCCGTAGTCTTGGCCGTATCGGCGTTATCGCGTTCGCCCGTGATGGTGCCTTCATTGGGATCCACTTTGCCGCGGCCCGAGTCCTTGGATGCGAGGCGGGAACGGAAATCGCGCGTGACCCCGTTGGGCAGAATCAGGGAATCGAAGCGGATGAATAATTCACCCTTTTTCCCGACGGCGCCCGCCGGTTTGCTGGTGGTCAGGGTCCCGCTGACGTAGCTGCCGCGCGGAATCACGACGCGATTGTTTACCACCACCGGGTAGATAGTGTCGAGATACACGCGGTCGCCTTCCTGCGAATATTTGGTATCGATGGCATTGCGCAGCGACAGCGGGATGCGGGTTCCCGCGCGGACGATCAGTTCGGACGGAGAGGCGGGCGCGGGCGGCCGCTGCAGGGTGGGTCGCAGATTCGCGGGCGCCGGAGCGTTACGAAACGCCGGAGTTGGCTGCGCCGGTACATTCGCCTGCGCCGTCCATCCCTCACGCCGGTAGACGAGCGTCCCTTCAGTTTCTCCGCCGGCCTGCATGATTTGCCGGTCAATGGTCAGGGTCGAGCGATCGGGCGAGAGTGTCCAACGATCCAGGGTGCTGTAGTCGCGCGGCCCCGAGACGATGGTGTTGATGATGAGAGCAGCGCCCTCCCATTTCAGTTTGCTATTGCAGCTCTCGTCCCCGAAACTATAACGCGTAGCGGTGCCATTGAGGTCGTAGGTCCAATCGACCGCGGTTCCGTCGGGACCGGTAGTGGAGCATTTTAGGAGCGAATCCTGAACGCACGTGAGCGAATGCAATTGTGGCATGGATAACGCTTGGGTATTGCTGGCGCGAGAATCCAGGATCCATTTGCCGGAGAAGTCTAAGTTCGGGTCGGTTGCCAGGAGGTGACTGAGGGGGGCCAGAAATACCAGGGCAATCGCTGCAGTTCGCACCATGCGGACCATCTTTTCAGATTACACCAGCGAGGCGTCGAGACCCCGCAGAGAGTGCGCGGGAACGAGCACGCCAAAGGCCAAATCCAGCTTGCTCATTTGCTGTTTCTTCGGAAGATGACGATGATCTGCTTCGACTGGGGGCGGTAGGCTGCAACATTCTCGACGTCGTCCCAGTGGAATTCGGTGCGGTCCGCCGAGATGATATCGGCCACCCCAGCGAGGCGATAGTTGCGAGGGCCATAAGCGGCCCACCAATTGTAGATTTTGAACTGCGAGCCGGGGCGAGGCGACCAGGAAGTCCGGATGTCCACAAAGACCACGTACTCCGGACGCGCCTTTTCCAGTTCGCCGATCATCTCGTTCTGCATGGTCAAGGCAAACGGCTGAGCCTCCATCATGCTGTAGGTGTAAATGTAGCCGGTAGCGGAGCGCCGGTTGGCGTAGAAATAGATCTCGGGCTCGGAGCCGAGCACAGCAATGCGCGAGTTTTTGTCACTGTGCGTACGAAGATAATCGGCGACCTGGATCGCTTCGGGGAACGGATTGAGACCGTTGATCGCGCGACTGGTCTCGAGGGGGCTTGAACGGAACAGGAGATCGCTTTGCCATGCAATCGAGATTCCGAGGACGGTCCCGAATAGCACCCAGGTGATTCTCCGCGCGGAACTGACGGTAGCGCCCGCCAGCAACGCGATCGCCGGCAGCAGCAGAATAAAATAGTGTTCGCGAAAGTAGAAGCCCGGGCAGACCGCGAAAAAGGAAAAGAGCAGGAAAGCCGACGCGAAAATGGCCGGGCGGCGATCGCGTTTCTTCCACCAGAGGGTCGAGAGGCCCACGGCAGCGAGAATCCACAGCAGCAGGTTCGGTCCGACGACGCGCGGGAACATGAACTTGAAGAATGCCATCCCTTCGGCAAACGGAAGCTCTGTCGCGTACTCGCGCGCGTAGAGGATGGTCCAAAACCAGAACTTACCGAAGACGCCGGCGAGCCAAAGCGCCAACGCCGTGAGCCCCAGGGGAACGGCCGCCCCAAGGACCAACAGCACGAGTTTGCGCAGGATTACCGGCCATGAGCCGCGCTGTTGGCTCACATGATCCACCAGCAGATAGAGGGCGCCGAAGATCGCGAAAATTGCGCCGTGCTGCTTCATGAGGATCGCGACACCGTAGAGCAGACCGCTCCAGAACAACATGGCGGAACTGCCCTTATCGGTCGCACGCAAGAGGAGCAGGGTGGCCCCGAGCGCGGCCGCAACGACGAAATGAGTGGCGTGGGCTTCGATTCCCAAAACACCGGCGCCCAGCGAGAGCACAGCATACGCGGCAGCGGCCGCGACACCAGCCGCAGGCGAAAACAGGCGTCGCCCGAGAAGGAATACCAGGACGATGGTTCCGGCATTCAAGAGGAGGAGCCCCAAATGGATGCCGGCGATGGTTTGTCCGAAGACTGCCATGATCACAGCGTAGGCGCCGTAGACGCCGGGGAACTTCATGTTGAAAGCTTCCCGGTAGGGCGGAATGCCTTGGAGAAGCAGTTGGCCGGCATACGCATACTCGCCTTCGTCGCGCTCCAGGGGAACTTCCAGCAGGCGTATGCGCACCACGGCCGCAAACAGGATCACCAGCAGAACGGCCGCCCAGGGCACCAGTAGCGTGGTCGACGACGGCGTAGCCGTAACCGCGGGTTCTGGCGCCGTTCCGCCGTCGGAAGCCTTCATTTTGGCCGCGCGGGGCTTGCGAGGAGGGGTGGGCTGGATCTTCATGCGCGCGCCCGACTGCGTCGGCGCTTTAGTGATTATACGCACCGGCTCCGCGAGGACAGACTGAAGAGGTACCTGCAAAATCCGACCGGCGCAGGCGAAACCGCCCGCACCACCCTTTTCGCCTGCCTCGGCCGCTCGCGGCGGAAATTTTGCCGTGCCTCTGAAGTCTGTCACACAGCTTCTTGTATTGCAGCGTAAAACCCGGCGCCATACTCCCCTCCCGCTGCCCGGGCAATTAACTCTGTAGAATCACCGCCAGGACTGCCGATCAGTTCCAGATTGAGAAACCTGTTCACCCGTCCGAAACAACCTTGCCGGAAAGTGTAAGTCGTGCCAGACTTTACTCCACCAGAAGGTTGAGTTCAATTCAGGAGTATTTCCCATGCGCCACGTTGCACTTTGCTTCGCGCTATTCATCGCGGCGGGACCCGCACTCGCTCAAGTCGGTGGCACCGGCACCATCCAGGGGACAGTCACCGACCCATCCGGAGCGGTAGTGGCGGGCGCCTCGATCACCGCTATCGACGTTGCTACCGGAGTGGAGACCACCCGCAAGACCGCGGAGTCGGGTTTCTTTGTGCTCCCTCTGCTACCGGCCGGCGAATATACCGTGACGGTCAAAGCGGTGGGTTTTCAAACCCTCACGCAGAAAAATGTGATCGTGGACGCGCTGGCGACGGTCGGATTGGATCCCAAGCTCCAGATAGGCGAAAGCACCCAGTCGGTGACCGTGGACGCTGAGCCGTCCGCCCTGAAAACAGATGATGTAGCGCTGGGCTCGACGATGGAGAATCAGGTGTACGACGCCCTGCCTCTGGCGATGAATGGGGCGGCGAGGGATCCTTCGGCCTTCGCCGGCCTCGCCAGCGGAGTCATGAACTACAGCACGCAGGCGGCGGGACCCTCGACCGGCTCGTTCAACGGTGGCCAGACTTATCAAAACGAGGTCTATATCGAAGGCCTGCCGTTGACCAGCGCGGGGACCGAGAGCGACACCCGCAATCTGGCGTTCGGGGTTTCGGTCGAAGCGGTGGAACAGTTTCAAGTCGAGGCCTCCGGCGCCAAGGCGATGTATGAAGGGCAAGGCGTATCGAATTACGTTTTCAAGTCGGGAACCAACCAATTCCATGGCGGCGTGTTCGAATACTTCCGGAATACCGATTTCGACGCCCGCGGCTTCTTCGCGCTGACCACGCCCATCGAGCATCAGAACGAATTCGGCGCCAGCATCGGCGGGCCGATCAAGAAAAACAAAGTCTTTTTCTTCGGCAACTACGACGGATATCGTTTCGATTCGGCTACTCCTCCCGGCTACCAGTCGATCCCCACGGCTGCCGAACGGACGGGCGATTTCAGCGCGTTTCCGCAGGTGATCTACGACCCGGCGAGCGCGCAAGGTTCGGGCGTCCGGACCCCGTTTCCGAACAACGCGATCCCGGCAACCCGCATCTCGAAAGTCTCGCAGTCGTTTCAGTCTTATCTACCGGCTCCCACCAATAGCGGTATTCAGAACAATTACCTGGCCACCTTGCCGAACACGGTGAATAACGACAGCACTACCGACAAGGTGGATTACAGCATCACCGATAAGAATCGGCTCTTCGGCCTGTTCAGTTATGGCGAGTACCGCAACCCGATTGTCGGCAGCCTGACGCCGATCAGCACGTCGACGCTGCCGATACCCTACACCGATGGGCGAGGCGTCATCGAACACGCCACCCTGGCCCAGATTCACGACAGTCACGTCATCAGCCCGAACCTGGTCAACGAGTTCAGCGTGTCATTGAGCCGGCTGTTTATCCCGTTGACCAGCAACACGGCCAGCGGAGATTATCCTTCGAAGGCGGGGATCACGGGGCTGCCCCCGGGAATCGCCAGTACCGGTTTTCCGGATATCACTTTCAACGGCAACAACGCGCCCGTGAGTTGGGATGGAAGCAACTCCCACGCCTACAACGAAGCCCAGAACACCTACGACGTCCAGAACAACGTGCTGTGGACCAAGGGCAGGCACAATCTAACTTTCGGCTTCCAGTACCAGGCGCTCGAAGACAACGAGAACATTCCACTTACCGGTACACAGGCGGGCTTCACCTTCAGTAACAATGAGACCGCCAATTTCGGCCCCACGGGGACGCTCCTCACCACCACCGGGCTCTCGTATGCGAGTTTTCTGTTGGGCGCCGTGGACAGCAGCGTCGTAACGCAGAATTCCGTGGCTGAAACCGGGGGGCGCTACAAGACCTATGCCACTTATGTTCAGGACGACTTTAAAGCCACCCCCCGCCTGACCTTCAACATGGGCCTCCGGTGGAACGTGTGGAGTCCGTTCACGGAAGTCAATAACGTGATGTCGTTCTTTAATCCTACTCTGGCCAATCCGCTGGCTGGGGGGATTCCGGGAGCTTTGCAATTCGCCGGCAACGGCGCCGATAGCTGCCATTGCTCGACTCCGGTCAAGCAGCACGACCTCAACCTCGGGCCGCGCCTGGGCCTCGCGTACCAGGTTGGGCAGAAGACCGTCATTCGGGCGGGATTTGGAATCTTTTTCGCGCATGCCGGCGGCGTGGGCGGGCGCACCAACGGGCGCCAGGGGCTGAGCCAGATCGGTTTTGACAACTCTGGGAGCTTATCGAGCGCCGTAACCGGGCAACCCGCCTACAACTGGAACAGCGGCTACCCGGGTAACACGCTGAATCCGCCGTTCTTCAATCCGAGTTACGGGATTGGCTTTATCACCGCGGCTGCGGGAGCTTCCATCGGAGCCGGGCCTACCACCTCCCAAACGCTGACTTATGGCGACCCCAATTTCGGCGGCAAGGCACCGTACTACGAAGACTGGAGCTTCAATATTCAACATTCGTTTACCCAGAACATGGTTCTGAGCGTGGCATACAGCGCCAGCGCCGGACACTGGCTCCCGGGGGCAGGTGTCGCTGGACCCTTCACCGACCAGATTCCCACCCGTTACCTTCCCCTCGGATCGCTGCTGACCCAGACTTTAACTACTGCCACGCTGGCGCAGGCACAAGCTCTGTTTCCCAATATCGGCATTCCGTTTCCAAACTTCACCGGAACCATCGGCCAGGCGCTGAGGCCGTTCCCCCAATACAGCAGCCTCTCCGATCCCTGGCTGGACGTCGGGAATTCGACTTACAACGCGCTGCAGATCACGCTGAACCGCCGGTTCTCGCATGGCTTCACGTTCATGCTGAATTACACCTTCAGCAAGGAATTGGACGACCTGGCCGGCGTGCGCGATCCGGACAAGGATTTTCTGGAAAGAGGGCCTGGCACCATCGATCACCCGAACGTGGCGAGCGCCACCTTCGTGTATCAGTTGCCTTTCGGAGCCGGTCACAAGTGGAACAGCGCGAACAAGGTGTTGAGTTCCGCCGTGAGCCACTGGCAGATTTCCGGGATCTTCACTTTCTCGAGCGGAGCGCCCCTGTCGATTAACGGCACCTGTAATGGCGGCGGGATTATCGATGCCGTGTGCTTTCCCAACTACGTTACGAGCTTTTCAGGAAGTATCTGGCAGAATGGCTCGTTCGGGAGCAATGGGGCAAATATCGGCACCACGGCTTACCTCAATAAGGCTGCTTTCGTTGACCCGGCAGCTTACACGGCGGGGGACATCGCACGTACGGCGCCATTCGGGCTGTTTGCTCCGCACAATGCGGACCTCGATCTCAGCGTACGCCGTGAGTTCCAGATCCGCGAGCGAATCAGGCTGGCATTCCAGGCGGATGCGTTCAACATTAACAACGCCGTCCATTTCGCCGCTCCGGGAACCAATATCGATTCTGCCAGCTTCGGCATTTTCTCCTCGATGGCCAATCAACCGCGTAAGCTGCAGTTCAGCGCCAGAGTCTCGTTTTGACGACGGACCCTGACCCGGATCTACCGAGACGTGACCGTCAGAAGCTGAGAAAAAATCGGCCGCAAGCGGCCGAGGCAGGCGAAAACGTCTACTCCACACCGCGCCTTCGCCGCAAACCGCAGGGTAGACCGGGCTAGTAGAAATTTCCTCCTGGTTCCTACATTCGTTAGCGCTACAGTCATGCAATTACGGCTGAAATGTGCTAGCATATCCACCAGTTGTTGTAAATCAGAGGGGAGTTTTTCAATTGAAACAGAACCGTGTTGTTTTGCGCGGCTTCGCACGTCTCGCGATGCTGCTGTGGGCGCTGGGTGCGCCTTTCGCATTCGCCCAGAATACCGGCGTTATCTCAGGTACCGTAACTGACCCATCCAAGGCCGTCGTGCCGAATGCCACCGTTACGATCGTCAACCCGGATACGGGCGTTACCGTGTGGCACGGCAAGACCAATGGCTCCGGCGTATACCGTGCGCCTTCGTTGGGAGCGGGCCGTTACACCATTGCCGTGGAGGCCCCCGGATTTAAGCGCGCAAGCGTAACCGACGTCAACCTGGCAGTCGATCAGCGCGCGGACGTAGGCGTGACGCTGGAGACCGGCGCGGTGGCCGAATCCATTACGGTGGAAGGCGATGCAGCGGGCCAACTGGCTACCGATAGTTCCTCGCTCGGCAACGTCATCAACACCTCGCAGGTCCAGAATCTGCAGTTGCCTAGCCGCAATATTCTCAATCTTCTTTCGTTGACGCCTGGCGCCTCGTCGGGCGGCGACGCTACCGGCATCAACGCCAGCCAGCTTTCCTTCAATGGCAGCCGTACCGTGAATAGCGAATTCATGGTGGACGGCATCTCGGTGGTCTCCGGTTCGACCGGCGGAGTCCAGACGCTGCCGCCTTCCGACGCCATCCGCGAATTCAAGGTGCTGACGTCCGCTTACTCGGCGGAATACGGCCGGACCTCCGGCGCGATCGTCACCATGATCATCAACAATGGCACGGATCAGTATCATGGCGGGGCGTACTACTACTTCCGCAACGAGGACCTGGACGCTAACAACTTCTTCAACAACCTCCGCGGCAACAAGATTCCCGAAGACCGGTACAACCTGTTTGGAGTCAAGATCGGCGGCCCGCTCAGTATTCCCAAGGTGTACAACGCCAAGGAAAAGACGTTCTTCTTCTTCAACTACGAAGGGTTACGGCAGGAAGCTCCCTATTCCAACATCGCGTCGGTGCCGAGCGACGTCTTCCGGACCGGAAATTTCTCCAGTTCCCCGACGTTGGTTTACGATCCTACCACTAAGGCGCCGTTTGCCAACAACACCATTCCGGTGTCGCGAATCAATTCGGCCGCGACCAAGATTCTAGGCGTTCTGCCGGAGCCCAATTCGCCCGGTTCGCTCAACAAGACCGATAACCTCGCGACCAACAACCTGGTCGACGTGGGCGCGACGCAGAACACCACCAACAACTACACCACCCGCATCGATCAGAACTTTTCCGAGAAAGATCGCGTCTACGGCACCCTGACTCACTACAACGCGTTTTCGCCGACCCAGCCGCTGATCCCGGGCCCCCTCGAGAACAACACGGGTCCCAGCACGACGACGGGTTACCAAGCCGGGCTCAGCTACGTCCACACCTGGTCGCCGACGTTCTTCACCGAGTTCCACTTTGGCTTCTGGCGCAACAATGCGACGATTATCCCGCCGAGCCTGGGAATCAATGTGCAGCAGGTGTTCGGGATTGCGACCTCGATCGGACCGGCGTCTCCAACCTTCAATCTCAGCGGCTGGAGCCAGTACGGACTGAACAGCAACACGCTGCGCAGCCAGATTGACGACAACTACGAACCCAGCCTGTCCGCGACCAAGGTACTGGGGAATCATCTGGTCAAATTCGGCGTTGAATTGCGCAAGGACGAATTCAATATTTACAATCCCGGCGGAACCGGTAACAGCGGCTGGTTCACCGGCAACTATACCTTCGACGGATCGATCACGTCGAAGTCCAACACCAGCGGCGATGCGGTCAATTCGCTCGCCGACTTCCTGCTCGGCGACATCAAGACTTCAGGTTATGCGCTCCCGCAGCCCCCGGCGGGAAGGCGCAATTACAACCTGGGCATCTTCGCTCAGGACGACTGGAAGGTGACACCAAAGCTGACGGTCAACCTCGGACTGCGCTGGGAATACGAATCGCCGATGACCAGTTCGAACGGCGTCTACTCGCGCATCGATCCGACCACGGGCGTGGTTCTGTTCCCGAACATCAATTCGTCCGCGTCCCTGGGTCTCGTGGCGAAAAAGACCAATTTCGCTCCACGCCTGGGACTAGCCTACAGCGTGAATCCGAAGACGGTGGTGCGGGCCGGATTCGGCCTCTTCTATAGCCAAATCTTCTCCGATCTCGGGGCCCAGGTGCTCTTCCCCGGCTTCACCATCAGCCAGGCGTTCAACAATCTCGGCACCGGTATCGCGCAGCCGTTCTCACTTTCCCAGGGGATGCCGCTGATCGCCGTACAGAATCTCAACAATCCGCAGTCCACGCTATCCCAGTTCAATCCTTCCAATCCGCTGTCCGGCCCGGCGGAATTCGGGCAGATCAATCCTTTGCCGTTCGCGGAGGAGTGGAATTTTGGCGTACAGCAGGAGATCTTCAAGGGCACGATCGTCGACGTCAACTACGCCGGAACGGCCTCCGTTCACCTCCCGCTCAATCTGCCGTTCAACAACGTACCCTACGCCGACGCTACCAATCTGGCCAATGTCAACACCAGCGTGACCACGCAGAATGCGCGTTCCTATCCGAATATCGGCGGCTTCAGCGCCGTGGTGATGGCCGGACACTCCAACTACAACGCCTTGCAGATCAGCGCCCGGCGCCAGTTGGCTTCGAACTTCACCTTCGTGGCAAACTACACCTGGTCGAAATCGATCGACGACGGCTCCGGCCTGTTCAGCTTTTCACAGCCCAACGCCCTCAACGTCGGACAGTTTCCCTCCCTCTACCGGAACTTCGATCGTGCTCTCAGCGAGTTCGACCGGACGGGTTCGTTCACTTCGGCCATCCAGTACCGCACCAAGGCGCGCTGGTGGATCCTGCGCGATTGGGAGGTCGACCCGATCATCACGGCGCGCACCGGGCTGCCCACTACCGTCAATCAGAACAACCTGAATCCGGCCGCTTCGCAAATCCGGCCGAATGTCATTTCGAACACCAGCCTCATTCTGCCGAATTGGTATACGAACGGGACCGGTATCCAGTACCTGGTGCCCGCCAATGCATCCAACTTCCCGCTAGGACCGGTTGGGCCGTTATTCACCGGGAGCGGCGCCAGCCGGACCCTGGTCTTGCCGGCCGGCATAGGCTCCATGGGCAGGGACAATGTGCGAACTCCCGGGGATTTCGATCTCGACCTGGCTCTCGACAGGAAATTCAAGATTCGTGAACGCGCCTGGTTCGAGTTGCGGGCCGAGGCGTTCAACTTCCTGAATCACGTTAACCTCGAAACGCTAAACACCTCGCTTACCGTAACCGCCAACGCCGCGGGACAGGCGTCGTTCAACTCGCCTTCGTTTGGATTGCTCTCGGCTGCGCGATCGGCTCGCTTCATGCAGCTCGTGGCGCGATTCGAGTTTTAGACCCAGGGGAAAAGTAAGCGGCTGCTGCGCAGCCGGGGCAGACCACAAGAAACGATGGTCTACCCTACGGCTTGCGGCGAGGGCGCTGCGTTATGGGGGGTAGGCCTTTGGCCTGGCCAGGGGCCTGCCTTCCGATTACCCCTCGCGATCATGGCGGACCTTGCTGGCGCGGACCGCGGCGCGAGCCTCGTCTTCGGCGGTCCGGGCACGCTCGGATTCCCGCTTGTCATGGAGTTTCTTTCCTTTGGCCAAAGCGATTTCGCACTTGATGCGGCCCTCCTTCAAGTAGATCTTGGTGGGGATGAGGGAGAGTCCCTTCTCCCGCGTCTGACCCAGCAGTTTGTCGATCTCGCGGCGGTGAAGCAGAAGCTTGCGGCTGCGGATGGGAGTGTGGTTCTCGCGATTGCCGTGGGAATACTCGCTGATGTGGGCATTGTTGAGCCACGCCTCGTTCTTGTCAATCTGGGCGTAGCTCTCGCGCAGCTGGATCTTGCCGCTCCGCGCAGCCTTGACTTCCGTCCCGGTGAGCACCATGCCGGCCTCGAACCGATCCAGGAGAAAGTAGTTGTGGCTGGCTTGCCGGTTGTCGCTTAAGATTTTGATTCCGCTGGTTTTATCTGCCAATGTCAGGTTCCCTGTGAGCGCCCCTGAAACCGCTTCTCTTACGCGCGCGGCTCAGACAACGCGCGCGCAGCTAAGAAAGGCAAGCCCTTACCAAGATCTGCCTCAACGGGCCGGGGACTTCAAACGTCTACTATTCAGATGATAGTTCCGAACGCCACCCCAGCGCACTCCCGCGCCCCTCAGGAATCCCGCTAAAATGCTGTCCTCCCATCGCTTAACTATATTTGCGGCGGTTGTTTTCAGCTTGGCGCTGGTGAGTCAGCCGCTGCGCGGGAAAAAGGCCGATAAACCCGACAAAGATCTTGTCGCCGCGGTCGAGGCGGAGCATGCCGGTGATTTTGAAAAGGCGCTCGAACTGATTACGCTGGCAATGGCCAAGAAACCCGGAGAGTTGGTCTACCAGATTGCATCCTACCGGATTCACTTCGAGTGCGGGGCCGCCCGGTTGCACCGCGCAATTCTGCTCCGCAACACCGGCGACCTGAAGGGGGCGCTGGCGCTGCTCGAAAAGGCCACTGAAGTCGATCCTTCAAATGATATGGCGAGGCAGGAAATCGCTCGCACCAAAAAGATGATCGAGCGCTACGAAAAGGGCGAACCCGACAGTGCCGCCCCTCCGCCGAAGGACAATCGGGAGGAAAACAAAACGCTGACCCCCGCGGAGCTGGAACGGAAGAAGGAAGCCGCAAAGGTGGCCAGTATTCTGGGCGTGCCGGAGCTGAAAGCGCTCAACCCCGAGCCCATCAATCTGAAAATGGCCAACCAGAAGCCCAGAATTCTGTTCGATACGGTGGGCAAGCTGGCAGGCATCAATGTTATCTTCGATCCCGATTACGAGACCACCAACACGATCAAGTCGAGTTCGATCGAGCTCACGAACGCGTCGCTGGGCGAGGCTTTCGACGATGTCGCAATGGTGACCAAGTCCTACTGGAAGGTGCTGACCCCGAATACGATCTTCGTGACGCTCGACAACCGGCAGAAGCGTCAGGAATACGAAGAGCAGGTCGTCAAAGTTTTCTATCTGCAAAATGTGGGGCAGCAAGCCGAATTGAATGAGGCCGTAACCGTGCTGCGGACAGTGGCCGATATTCAGAAGATCTTCACTTCTACGCCCATGAACGCGATCGTCATCCGCGCGGCCGCCGACAAGATTCCGCTGGCCGAGAAGCTGATCGCCGCCATCGACAAGCCGAAATCCGAAGTGATCGTGGATGTCATGGTGATGGAAGTCAACCGGAATTACATGCGCAACCTGTCAGCGGCCATCGGCGTCGGCGGAATCAATACCCCGATCACCTTCACCCCGCGCAGCCAGTTGCAAGGGCAGGCCAGCACGACGACGGGCACCACTGCGACCACCGGCACCACGACCGCGACCAGTACCACGACCACGACCGGGACGACAAACAGCACCAACAACACCATACTGCTGTCGAAAATCGGGAATATCTCGACCGGCGATTTCACGGTCAGCAACGTGCCTGGCGGATTAATTGAAGCTCTGCTGAGCGACTCCTCCACCAAGGTATTGCAGGCGCCGCAGATCCGCGCGCTCGACAATTTCAAAGCCTCGCTGAAAATCGGCGAGAAGATCCCGACGGCCACCGGCAGCTTCCAGCCCGGCGTCGGCGGCGTGGGCGTCAACCCGCTCGTCAATACCCAGTTCACGTATCTCGATGTCGGTGTGAACGTGGATATGCTGCCGCGCGTGAACAGTGCGACGGATGTCTCCGCGCACGTCTCCGTGGAAGTGTCCCAGGAGGACAGTACCGTCAGCATCGGTGGCATCGATCAGCCGGTGATCGGACAGAAGAAATTGGAGATGGATCTGCGGATGAAGGACGGGGAGATCAATATCATCGGCGGATTGATCGACGATGAAACGGACAAATCGATCTCGGGCGTGCCGGGGCTCGCAAATATCCCGTTGGTCGGCAATCTGTTCAAAAGCACCAACCTGACGAAGACCCAGCAGGAACTGCTCATCGTCATGGTGCCGCATATTATCCGTTCGCCGGACATTACCGACGAAGATCTGCGGGCGGTCGCTACCGGAAACGAAACGTCCTACCGGTTGAGCTACGCGGCAGCCAAGGCGGGGCCGGTCGAGAAGATTCCAGTAGCCGCAGCGCTGGCTCCGCCGGCCACCGCCCCAGCAATGCCGGCTACGGTTGGGACCCCTCCGGCATCGCCGCCTCCTCCTCCCGCGGCAGCGGGCCCGGTGTCGGTTTCGTTTATCGCGGCCCCGCCCGCAGTGCAGGCCGGGTCAACTGTAACCGCCAGTGTTCAGGTCAACAATGTCACCGATCTGGCCGCGGTGCAGATGGGGCTCAAGTTCGATCCGAAGATTCTGCGCATCAACAATATCCTCGGCGGAGAGTTGATCCGCCGGAACGGACCGGAACTGGTGCCTTCGCGAAATATCCTGAACGATAGCGGCGATGCGACCATCGGCATCGCGCGCGATCCCGCATCGGGCGGAATCTCGGGATCCGGCACGGTCCTGACGGTCGTGTTCCAGGCCATCGCGAAGGGCACGACCATGGTGACGGTACCGCAATTTACCATGACGGGGTCGGCGGGACAGCCCATTCGGGCGCCCGCGCCCACTCTCGGTATCAATGTGAAGTGAAGGATTTCGATTATGGAGGTACTGGCAAAGAGAATCACCCGGCGGGAGGCCGGACTGACGCTGGTCGAACTGATCGTCGCGTTCACCATCATGATGGCTCTTTCGGCGATGTCCGTACCGCTGGTTCGCGGGCAGCTCAGACGCCTGCGGGAGAAGGAATTAAGGATCGCCCTGGAACAACTGCGCAAAGCCATCGACAAGTACAAAGACGCCGCCGATAAAGGCCAGCTTTCGCCGCTCGCTCAGACCCCTGAGAGCATGGGCTATCCTCTCAAACTCCAGGACCTGGTGGACGGCGTGAAGGGCGTGGGTCCCACGGCGGATGTGAAGGTCAAATTCCTGCGGCGCATCCCGCTCGATCCTATGACCAACTCGAAAGACTGGGGAACTCGTAGCATGCAGGACGATCCCAAGAGCAGCGGAGGGGGTACCCAGAATGTGTTTGACGTATTTACCAAGAGTTCCGATAAGGCGCCCGATGGCACACCATATTCGGAGTGGTAGCCGCCGCGAATTCGGCTTCACGCTCATCGAAATGATGATCGTGATGGCGATCGTGGTGATCCTGATCGGCATCGCGGTTCCGTATTACCAGAAATCGATTATCCGGGCGAAGGAAAGCGTGCTGCGCAACAACCTGTTCACCCTCCGGCAGGTGATCGACGAGTACAGCTACGACCGGCAAAAGGCGCCGCAGACGCTAGAGGATCTGGTAACGGACGGTTATCTGAGAAGCATTCCTATCGACCCGATCACGGGTTCGAATACGACGTGGGAAAAGATCATGGAAGACCCGAATAACGCGGCCAACCAGAACGAGCCCGGAATCTTCGACGTGAAGAGCGGATCGGATAAGACGAGCCTGGATGGTACGAAATACTCGGAATGGTAATTAGACAACAAGACAGTTACTGAGGCCGCGACCGTGAGAAGCGGCTATAACATCGGGAAATGGCGAGGGTTATCGGTCAGAAGAATCAGCCCATGCTCCATCGCCACTGCCGCGATCGTGACGTCGGCCAACGATAGGGTATGGCCCTTGCGAGCCCAATCGTAACGCAATCTCCCGGCTCGCTCCGCAATTTTCCAGGTAACGTCGTAATACTCCAGATTCTGCAGAAACGAATCGGTGGCCGCGCGTTCCTTCGGGCGCATACCTGCGTAGATCTCAATCACGTTGATAGTGCAGCAGGCGAGCGCGTGGCCTTCTGCGAGCAGGTGGCTCAAATAAGCCTTACAATCCCGCTTGCCGTTCAAGGCATCGATAATCCGTGACGTATCGAGCAGGAAGGCGGCGGGCGCTGCAACCGGCATCGTCTATCGATACCCTCTGCGCTCGCTGTCCGACTCCTCGCCTTCCTGACGCATGGCTCTCACATACGCATCCGCGCCATCCGCCAACTCCGGATGATCCTTCGCTTTCCACGCCACTTCGTCGCTTTCGAGGAACGTTTTCAAGCGGCGGCGTTTGATGGCCTCCCGAGCGGCCTCCGTGAGGAAACTGCTCCGCCCCCGTTGTCCCACGAGTTCGTCGATCGCGGCCACCACATCATCCGGCAAAATGACGTGTGTTCTGGTCATGACTTGGGTCTCCGTACCCATGTCAATCAGTGTAGCACTAAATCCCACTCCTGATCCCACTGTAAATCCCATTTAAATCCATTTAAATCCCATTACTCCTTCCAGGTACCATGCCCCGGCGCTTCGTGGTTTAAAGCCCGGAACAGGATCCGCAAATTCTTCCGCCACCCGGCGTTCACGCCGATCCGTTCCACGCAAATAGAAGGTGCCAGGAGCGCAAGAATATTCTCACTGGTCGGGTGAAATTCGAGCGCCGGCGCCACCAGCAGCAGCCTCGGCGGATCGGGACGAAGCTCGACCCCGGGGAAATAGCCGGAGGCGGCGAATTCGCCGCGATCCAGATGCCATTTGACCCGCAACCAGTAGTCCAGCGCCTGCAGCGGAAGCTGGAGATCGGCGGTGGCTTTGATCTCGATGACGGCCAGACGGCCGTGCGTGTCGCAGGCCAGCAGATCGATAATGGCACGATCGCCGGCCGTGAACGTCGGCGCCTGTTCGTACACCGGAGAAGTGCGCAGGCTGGGATCGACGACGGGCAGATTCGCTCGCACTACTGCTTCGAGCCACGATTCAGGCTGGTTCCGGTAAAGCGGATTCTGCGTATTCTCCGCCGTTTCCGATCG
This sequence comes from Terriglobia bacterium, assembly GCA_963747535.1. Classification (GTDB taxonomy): domain Bacteria; phylum Acidobacteriota; class Terriglobia; order Bryobacterales; family Bryobacteraceae; genus CAVVFX01. Next base: position 46,361 of record CAVVFX010000011.1, on the reverse strand, counting down.
CAGGTGCGAAACTCCGTCCGCCAGAGCTTCGATCTCCCTCGCTCGCGCTTCATCGGGCGGATCGGCAATACGCGCGACCTCCCAGCCATTGACACGCAGCGACAGCGACCCGTCCGGCTTCTCGATCGAGGCGAGCCCGGGAATTCCGTTGAGGTGGTGGAGATCGGCCTGCCGCACATTCCGCGAGGACGGCCGGACGCACGGGTCCAGGAGGGTCTGCACGTTGCCATAGTCGGTCGGATCGAGGCGCACCGCGAAATCCTCTTCGGTGTAGGTGAAGATGGCGAATTGCGCCGCAGCGTGATTCAGGAAAGGGATGCGCAACGAGACCGCACGTTCTTTTCCTGCGGGCACCACCATAGCCAGCCCCTCGATCGTGATCCTGGGCTCGCGACGCCGGAGGTAATCCAGCCAGATGAGGCCATACGCCAGACAACCCGAAACGTCCGCAACCTCCGGACCGGCGCCGATGGCCGCCCAGCCACTTGCGCCACGCCGCAGGAAGGCGCGCGGGAAGGCCGGCGAGAGGCTATGTTCCAGGTCCGCTTCGGAGGTCACCTCCGCGATTCTCCACGCGGGAAACTCGCGGGAGAGGAACATCCGCAGCCGCTCGCGGAAGACCCTTCGCGAACTCTTGCGCTGTAACTCCCGGGTGGTGGGACGGGCACGGTCGACCAGATCGATCAACCCTTCGCGCCGCGCGAACTTCTCGACCGCAAGGGTGAGCCGTCCGCGCTGCTGCTGCTCGATCCGGAGAATACGCCGGACCAGGTTGCGTTGATCGTCCCAGACCTGCAGGGTCAGCCGCTGGCCGCGCTGTTCCAGTGCGTAGTGGTCCCTGACGATCGGAATAAACGGCTCGCCGGGCTCCAGTACCGCCGGCTCAAGCGAACCGGACACAAACGTCTCGATCGCCTGCCGCACACTGTCCATGGCGACCTAAAGTTAGCACGGAGAGGGTGCTGGAATAAATATCTCCATTTTGTGGAGAGAGGTATGCCGGTCACGGGCTAGCGATAAGCTGGGAGGTTGCTCACGATCGCGGCGGTTTCGATGCTCACGCGGATCACCTGGCGTAGCAGGCGCAGGATGTAGCCGGGGTCCTCTTCGCGGTTGGGGTCGGAGTCGCCTTTGACCTGGTATTCTGAACCTGCGCGGCGATGACGTTGCGCGTGGTGAATTCGGGGTTCTGGAAGAGATTGCGCATGAGACGCTCGGTCAGCAGGTGCTGGATGAGCATCTCGTCTACCTGAGCTTCAGACAGGCTCGGGTTAAGGGAGGCACGGCACAGCGACACGAAGTCGGAGAACGCGGCTTTGAACCGGCGGTTCTTTGCGTGAGCTTCGGAAATGTGGCTGCGCAACGATTCCGCGAGATCCGGAATGCGGGATTTGAACTCATCCATGGCGCGCTGGAATTCGCGCTCGTCGGATTCGTCGTGGGCGAAGAAAGTATTGAGGAGATCGGCGAGTTTGAGAGGCTCGGTCAGAAGATATTCGCCGCGTTCGGAGCGGTCCTGGAAGAGGACGGCGGTTTGGGTGTCCTCGAAGATGGTGTTGCGTGCAGGGTAGCCGGCACGAAGCTTCTTCTGGATCTCGGCGGCGAGGTTGTCGGCGGTATCCTTGGCTTCCCACCAGCCGCGGGCCAAACGAAATTCATCGCGGACCGTGCCGTCGGGGACCACGCGCTTGCCACCGGAGTAAGTGGAGAGCTCGGGTACGAGGGTCCAGCCGCGCTTCTTGGCAGCCTTGTCGAGGAGGGTCTGGAAGGGCCCTTTAAGACCGAGTTCGTGGGCGACGTGCTGGGATTTCAGGTGCTGGAGATCCTGAAGGTACGTCTTAATGATGGGGTCGCCGGGTTCGATGTGAGGCGCGGGGTCGAGCATTGAGGCCTACCGCATGGTAACAAAGGGCACAAACAGGTGGATGTTACGCTTGAAACTGGAGCCAAACTTGAGACGTCCCTCAACCCGGACTCGATTTCGCCGCAGGTCTTTGATCGAGATGACATCTCCGCAACGGGAGCGTGCGGCCGCGATGGCAACCTACACTGGCAGCCCCGAACATAAACTCCCTAACGCAAGAAGCGACGCGAGTCTTTGCCCACCTGACCTTAACGGCGCCCAACTGGAGTTGACGGCTTGGGTCAAGAGCGCGATCGCGGAAGGCAACGCCGGAGGGCTGATGGAAGGAGACTTTCCGTTACATATGGCGCCGCGATGGAGAGCGTTTCTTTGAAGGACGGCTTACCAATCAAGCGCTCGGACACTACAAGGGTTACCCGATCGATCCCGACGAGGCCCCCCTCGAACTGAGGACGGGAAATGGCTGATTTCCGGATTCAATTCGAGTGGGAAGACGCTCCCAAAGTTCGCGCACCCGAGCTTGATTCCACGTGGGCGCGCCTCGAAATTCGTTGCGGCAGCGAGGCCATCACCAAGGTCGAAGTGACGCGCGCGGAGAGTATCCGGACAGGCATCTATGTACCGTTGTATCCGATCGCGGAATGGGCGATCGCGAATTGGTGGTTTTTGTGGGACGAGTGGCGGACCGATGCGCATGACTCGCGTCACAGGCTGCTTGCGGCAAGGGAGGGCTTTGCTCTTCCGGACCTGAGCTTTCGCCCAACCGAAACACAGATTGAACTGATTTGGCGTCCCGTTTCTGCGTGTGCTGCCGGCGTCAGTTTCCTGTTGGGTGGCTCGACGATATTAGCCAAGTCTCTGGTCCGAGAAGAGTTTCGCCGGCTCGTGAATGCAGTGATTGAACGATTGGAAATAAAGCGTGTGCACGGGTCGTATCTTGTCCAAGAGTGGCAGGCCATTCAAGACGCTGAGCAAGATCCGGAACAAAAGACCTTTTGCGAGAGAGCCGCCCGCCTCGGCTGCGACCCATTTGACATCGAAGATTCCGTCGCCGACGAGATTGAGCATCTGGGCGTTTGGCTACCCGAGCCGGTAATAGAGGATTTTTGCGATGCAATCCCGTTGGGGCAGATTGCTTCCGGAGCTCAGGTAGTGAAGTCCTTCGTCGATTCCGCCCGTCTTGTAGCTTCGGAACAAGGCAAGTGGCGAGAATTTCGTGAAAAACTGCGAATGCTGGGATCGGGAATCCCATGGCGCGATGGATACAGTGAGGCCCGGGCGGCGCGCTCCTATTTGGGGCTCACATCCACAGAGATCGAAGCCCTCTTGGTGGGCCGAGAAAGCGGCCCCCCTGTTGCCGCTGGTCTTTATGAGTACCTCAAACGCGAACTCGGTTCTTTCGAAATAAGACAGTTTGATGCGCCTTCTCGCATTGATGCAATTTCAGCCCCATCGCGGACGGATGCTCCCGTATTCGGGCTTCGCTCTCATCTTCGCGAAGAGCAAGATAGATTCAGCTTGTGCCGCGCGCTCGCGGACTACCTTGCGTCGGACCAGCCGTCGCTGGTGACGCGTAGCAGGACTGAGCACCAGCAGCGTAACCGTGCCTTCGCGGCAGAGTTTCTCGCACCCGCGGAATCGATTCGGAAGCGGATTGGGGAGGACCCTGTCGGTGAAGAGGACTTGGAAGAGCTGGCTCGGGAATTTCAAGTTTCAGACCTTGTCATCCGCCATCAAATCCAGAATCATAATTTGGCGCGGCTCAGCGCGTAACGGCCGGACGGCGCAGCCGGCAGCCCGCAACAAACGATGGCCTGCCCCGCGCCGTCAGGTTATTGTGGATAGGTGACCGATCCCGGGCTGAAAAACCGCCTCGCCGCCGTCGAGGAGCGAATCGAGGCGGCGGCGGCGCGCGCGCATCGCCGCCCCTCGGACATCCGCTTCATCGCCGTTACCAAAGTCTTCCCCGCAACCGCCATCCGCGACGCTTACGAACTCGGGTTGCGCGAGTTCGGCGAAAACTATGTGCAGGAATTCGAGCGAAAAGCGCCGCTGGTCGCCGATCTCCCCGATGCCCGGTTCCATCTCATCGGACATCTGCAGTCAAATAAGGCCCGGCGTGCGGCCGAACTCTTTCAGGTGATTCAGACGGTGGATGCACCCAAGTTGGCCGGGCGCCTGAGTGAAGCTGTGCCCGAAGCTGGCACGCTCGACGTCATGATTGAGGTCAAGCTTTCCGACGAACCCTCCAAGTGGGGCGCCGCGCCGGACGACGTGCCGGCCATCGTCGACGCCTGCCGTGCCGCCACGAATCTGCGGCTACTGGGTCTGATGACTGTGCCGCCCTGGTCCGAGGACGCCGAACAGTCGCGGCCCTACTTCGCCCGCTTGCGCGAAATCGCGGCGCGGCACACGATCCCCGGGCTTTCCATGGGCATGTCGAACGACATGGAAGTGGCTATCGAGGAGGGCGCTACCTGCGTCCGCGTCGGCACGGCGCTGTTTGGAAGGCGCAAGAAAATCGCGTGATCGCCGGCTTCCATTCTCCGCTCCCTCCGGCGCGCACCGGCGTCGCCGACTATTCAGCCGCCCTGCTGCGCGCACTGCAGAAGTTTGGCGACGTCCGGCCGAATGCCCAGGACGCCGGCGTCCATCTTTATCACATCGGCAACAACCAACTCCACCGCGCGATTTATCAACAGGCCATCGAGCGCCCCGGTGTCGTGGTTCTGCACGATGCGGTGCTGCAGCACCTGTTCCTCGGCTCCTCCACTGAAACCGCGTATGTGGACGAGTTCGTCTATAACTATGGCGAGTGGCATCGTGACCGCGGGCGTCAGTTGTGGCACGAGCGCGCAGCTTCGGCGACCGACGAACGCTACTTTCGCTATCCCATGTTGAAGCGGATCGCGGGTCGCTCGCGCGCCGTGATCGTGCACAATCCGGGCGCTGCGGACCTGGTCCGGCAGCATGATCCCCAAGCCAACGTCGTGACCATACCGCATTTCTTCGACCCGCCACCAGCCATCGATCCGGTCGCTACCTTGAGTTTTCGCCGCGCGCTGGGTATCCCGGTGTACGCGTATCTTTTCGGAGTTTTCGGCTTTCTGCGCGAGTCCAAACGGGTGTTCTCCGTGTTAGAGACTTTCGTCCGCTTGCGCCAGGCCGTTCCGGACGAATCGAAATCCAAGCTCGCGCTGCTGGTGGCCGGTGAATTTGTGTCGAGCGATCTCGCCCGCGCCTGCGCGCCACTGCTCGCGACGCCCGGCGTCTATCGCGCGCCCTATTTAAGCGAGCGCGACTTCTGGAGCGCGGCCTCCACGGTCGACGCCTGCATCAATCTGCGGGTACCGGCGGCCGGCGAGACTTCGGGCATCGCCATCCGGCTGATGGGTATCGGCAAGCCGGTCCTGCTGACAGAGGCCCAGGAAAACAGCAATTTCCCGGCGGGTAGTTTCTTTCCGGTGCCTCCCGGAGTTGCCGAAACCACCGCACTGTTCGACTATATGTGTATACTGGCGCAGGACCGCGCTTTAAGCCGGGAGATCGGGCGCATGGCCGCTGAGCACATCGGCCGCGAACATGCCCTCGCTCGAATCTCTCAAATGTATTGGGACGCCTTGTGCAAATATTCGCTGTGCGAAAACGCAGTATCGCCATCCTCGGTGTGATCGTCGCGGGCACGCTTGCCGTGTTCGGGGCATCGGTGCGATCCGCGGGGGCTAATACAGCCTCCGCACCAAAGGTCTTGCCGTCCTATATGGAACTCGGCCTGAAGGTCCCCATGCGTGACGGCGTGCATCTTTCGACCAACGTCTTTCATCCTGCGGGAGCCGGCCGATTCCCTGCGATCCTCATCCGAACTCCGTACGGCAAAACCAACACACTGGTGCCCAACTATCGCGCTTTCGTGGACCACGGCTACGTGGTGGTAATGCAGGACGTGCGAGGCCGCTATGCTTCCGAGGGCGTGTTTTCGCCTCTCACCCAGGAGGGCCCGGACGGAGACGACACCCTGAACTGGATGGCGGCGCAGCCTTGGTCCGATGGCAAGATCGGCATGACGGGAGGCTCCTATCTGGGGATCGCGCAGTGGAAAGTTGCGCTGCTCAATAATCCGCACCTCAAGGCGATCTTTCCCGTAGTCTCGGGTTGGGACGACTATCGCGACCGGTTCTATTCTCCCGGCGGCGCCATGAAACTGGGACACCGTCTGTTGTGGATGTCGGAGAACTCGCGACGGAGCGATTTCGTTCCGGACTTCAAGAAGTTCATCTGGAGCCTGCCGGTGCGCTACGCCGACGTCGCGGCCACCGGCCAGGAATCGGCCATATATCGCGCGTCGATGGAACATCCGGCCGACGACGATTATTGGAAACGCTTCAGCACCCGCGAACACATCAAGGACATCCGGATTCCCGTGTTTGCCGTCGGCGGATGGTATGACAATTATGCCGAGAGCGATCTGGACGCGTTCCAGGCGCTGCACAAACATACCGCGACCAATCGCGTATTGATCGGTCCCTGGCCGCACAATATGTCGATCCCGTTCAAGAACATCAGCTTCGGCGCGCAGGCGTCTTTGCCCATTCGGCGGTTTCAGTTACAGTGGTTCGATCACTGGCTCAAGGGTCTCGACACTCCGTTGCTGTCGCAACCCCCGGTGCAGATCTTCGTGATGGGGGCCAATGTCTGGCGCGAAGAAAGTGAGTGGCCTCCGGCGAGGACACGGCGCGTCCGCTATTATCTGGCAAGCAACGGGCACGCCAACTCGATCGACGGAGATGGCTCGCTGGTGAGTTCGCCGCAGGCTCGGGCTTTTCCCGACCAGTTCACCTACGATCCGCTAAAGCCTGTCCCGACCATGGGTGGCGCGGTATGCTGCAATCCCGCGATCTTTCCCTGGGGACCGATGGATCAACGGACGGTCGAGAAGCGCCGTGACATTCTGGTATACACGTCGGGTGCCCTCGCGGAAGATATGGAAGTGACCGGTGAGGTTCAGGTGGTACTGCGCGCGGCCAGCGACGCGCCCGATACCGACTTCACCGCGAAACTGATGGACGTGTTCCCCAACGGCGAGGCGCGCAATCTCACCGATGGGATTCTGCGGGTCCGGTATCGCGAATCCATGGAGAAGCCGCTGCTCATGAAGCCGGGTGAAATCTATCGCCTGGTCATCGACACGGGCGTGACCAGTAACCTGTTTCGCAAAGGGCACCGGATTCGCATCGAGATCTTCGAGCAGCAACTTCCCCAGGTTCGATCGCAACTTGAACACTGGAAAAGTGGTGGAGGATGAGACCGAAATCCGCCGCGCCGATCAGGTGATCTATCACGACCGCAATTTTCACTCGTATGTATCGCTGCCGGTTATCCCGAAAAGCTGAAAGCATTTGGCCACGAATGAACACGAATGAACACGAATAGGATAGATTGTCTGATGCTTCGTATCTGTGTAGTGTTGATAGGCGGCGGCGTTAGTCTGTGGGGACAATGTCCTGCGTCGTCTGTCTTTCCGCATCTGGTTAACGGCGGTGGCTGGAAGACCAGTCTGTACCTGGTAAATGAGTCAGCCTCTGCACCCGTGAATTACACCTTGACGTTTCGGGGCGACACTGCACAACCGGTCCTCGTGTCATTTACCGACGGCCGCAGGGATAACCAGATCAGCGGCACCATTGCCGCCGGCGGCCTGGCCATTCTCGATACTCCCGGGCTCGATTCCGACCCGTTGGTCGTGGCCAGCGCGACATTGAGTTCAGCCGCCACGCTCTCCGGTTTCATCGTATTTCGCGAAAGGCAAGCCGGACAGCCGGATCGCGAGGCTACTGCTCCGCTCACCAATGCCCTCGCCCATGGGCTCATTTTCCCTTTCGACAATACCACCGGCTTCGAGTTCAGCGTAGCCTTGACCCTCGTATGCAGCCCAAATTCAACGGCCCTTCTGACTGCCATCGCGACGGACGAAGGGGGCGCGCCTCTCGGGCAATCGGAACTGAAGATGACAAGGGGTGGACATACGGCGTTCATGGCCGCGGATCAGCTTCCAGGCACCAAAGGTAAGCGGGGGGTGATAAGGGTCGGCAGCCCGGCTCCGCAGGGCGCGAGCATCCAACTTGCAGGATTAGGCTTGCGCTTCTCGCATTCCGGAGCGCTGACCGCCTTCCCGCCATCGCCTTGGACGCCTTCACCGGCGCATCCCGTGGTCCATCCCACGGCCAGCCGTCCTAAGAAGTGACTGGCTCGAATTCCACCCGCTCGTACGCTTCGCTAACGCGGAAGCTGCATTCGATCGACGGCAGTTGGATCACCGCATTCAGATCCGATGTCTCGCGCAGGTTCCATGAACCGTCAGACTGACGAGTGTGGTGTTCCAGATGGACACGATCCTGCGCGAGGACCAGGTAGTCTTTGAGTGAAGGGATTTTGCGGTACTGTTCGAACTTGAATCCGCGGTCGTAGTTCTCAGTCGAGGGTGACAGCACCTCGATGATGACCGTCGCATCGGTGAGGGTGTCCCTGCGCGGGTCGGCGAATTGAGGTTGGCCGCAAAACACCACGATGTCAGGATAGGTAAAGAGACCCTTGGAACTCACCTGAAGGCGGAGGTCGCTGCCTGCAACCTCACAGGACCGGCCGCGAAGTTGGGTATTGAGTAAAGAGATTAGATTGCGGAAGATCCTGCCGTGGTCTAGAGTCCCGCCCGACATGGCGAACATCTCGCCATGGAAGTACTCGCTCTTGTACTCCGCCGCGCGCTCGATTTCCAGGTACTGTTCGGGCGTCAGATACGCCTTCGCCTGTGTGGACATCAAATCCAGTATAGCGGGCGACCGTATCCAATCGGCCGCCCGCAGTCATTGTCTGATTACTGCTGCGGGGGACCGCCGCGGCGCCGCCCGCCGCCACCACCGCCCGGACCGCCAAAACCCATTCCGCCCCCGGCGCGAGGCGTATACTTCGCCTGCTGATCCGGGGTCAGCGCGGCATATACGGCGGCTTCCGCCTTGGCGTTGTTGACCGTCATCTGGGCAGTCAGGGTTCCGACGGTATTGGCGGCCTGCGCCATCGCGGCTGCATCGTTGCCCTTGATGGCAGTGACGAGCGACTCGTTGGCGGTCCGCATACCGCCCATCACGGATTGATTGGCCGTTTGAGCATCCATGTAGATAGCCGTAATCTGCTTCTGCTGAGCCTTGCTGAGCTTCAGTTCGTCGTTCATGCGGTCGACGCGCATCTGCACCATCTGTGCTGGATCGGGCCTGCCTTCCTGGGCAAATGCCGGCGTGAGAGAGAGTCCGGCGGTGATCGCCGCCAGGCTCATTAAGTGAATCGTGATCTTCTTCAAGGGTTCTACCTCTGCCTTATTGGACTACATTCGTGCCGCACCGATATAGGATCACCACGTTAAAAGAGGTAAAGATTCAGCCAAATGTCGGGCGGACGAACCTGGTGGCGACCGCTGGCTCGTTTGTAACGCATGAATGCAATCGCACGTAAGTTGTAATATCGCCTTTACAAAAGGCCAACGTACCGGGGTGTACCCTTGTCAGTACAGAACCGATTTCAATGACCTCAGCCACCAGGACAAGCGCGTCCATCCAAACCTATACTGACCACGTCAACCCGCAGTGGGTCCGGCTCCTTAACCTGCTTCAGATGCAGACCGAATATACCCTCTGCTCCGGCGCCGAACTCCACACCGCACAGGGCGACGTGCTCCTCGACTTCCTCTCCGGCTACTGCGTCCACAACATCGGCCACAACCATCCCGATGTAATCGACGCGCTCCACTACGAACTCGATCGCCGCGGTCCCGCGATGTTGCAGAGCCACGTCCCCGATCTCGCCGGTGACCTCGCCAAACGTCTCTGCCGTCTGGCCGGCGGCAAACTCGAGAAGGCGTTCTTCGCCTGCTCCGGTAGCGAAGGCGTCGAAGCGGCCATTAAATTTTCTCGCGCCACCACGGGACGCGAAGGACTGCTTTATTGCGACGGCGCGTTCCACGGACTCACCTGCGGCGCACTCTCCCTGATGAGCGAACCGTTCTGGCGCGGCAAGTTCGGACCCATGCTCGCCAATACCGCGGCCATCCCCTTCGGCGATCTCGCAGCGCTGCAACAGAAGCTCAGATCCAAAAGCTACGCCGCGTTCTTCGTTGAGCCGGTACAGGCCGAGGGCGGCATCGTGCTCCCTCCGGCCAACTATCTGAAGGAAGCCAGGGAACTCTGCGCGAAGTACGGGACGCTCTTCGTCCTGGATGAAGTCCAGACCGGCATGTTCCGCACCGGCCACTTTCTCGCCGCTCATCATTTCGACGTCGAGCCGGACATGGTCATTCTCGCCAAAGCTCTCAGCGGAGGACTGGTTCCGGTAAGCGCTGTTCTGATGACCAACCGGATCTACGAATCGGTTTACGATTCGCTCAAGCGATCCATCGTTCACACCTCGACCTTCGGAGAAAACTCACTCTCCATGCGCGCCGCGCTGGCCACGCTCGACGTACTGGAGAATGAGCGCCTGGGACCTCGCGCGCTGGCGCTGGGCGATCAGTTGCGAACCCGCCTGCGTGAAGAATTGTCCGGCTACGAGATGGTTCGGGAAGTGCGCGGGCTCGGTATGCTATCGGGGATCGTTTTCTGCTCGCCAAAGCAGTTGGGTCTTCGCCTGGCGCTCGAATCTTTCCGCCACATTCATCCCGCCATGTTCGGCCAGGTCCTGGTAATGCGTATGTTTCGCGACCAGCAGGTTTTGACGCAAATGTGCGGTAACAACTTTATGGTTCTGAAGGTGGCGCCGCCGCTGGTCATCCAAACAGAACAAATCGAACAATTCGTGCGCGGTATTCGCGAAGTAGTTCACATGGCGCACCACTCCACCGGGTTCTGGACTGAAGCGATTGGCCTGGCCACGCGTGCCGTGAACGTGTGATCATCGAAAATAAATGAAAATCATCAGCGCGGCGAGCGCGTTTCCTAAGTACTACTACCCGCAGGAACTGCTGCTGACCGCGCTGCGCACCTATTGGGCCGATGAACTCCGCCGTCCCGAAACTCTCGATCGCCTGCACTCGCGCGCCTGCGTCGATGGCCGCCATCTGGCCTTCCCGATGGAAGACTACTACAAGATGGAGACTTTCGGCGACTTCAATCGCGCCTGGATGCAGGCCGCCGAAGAACTGGGAAGCCAGGCACTTTGCCGCGCGCTTACCCACGCCGGACTCTCGCCGCAGGACATCGATGCCATCTTCTTCGTTTCGGTCACCGGCGTCTGCAGCCCTTCGATCGACGCCAAACTCGTCAACCGCATGAAGCTCTCGCCCAACATCAAACGTGTCCCGATCTTCGGACTCGGCTGCGTCGCCGGTGCGGCCGGTATCTCCCGTGCGGCCGATTATGTGCGCGCTTATCCGGATCACGTGGCCGCTTTGGTGTCGGTCGAACTCTGCTCGCTCACCTTGCAGAAGAAGGACCTCTCGGTCGCCAACCTCATTTCCTCGGGACTCTTTGGCGATGGTGCTGCGGCAGTGCTGGTCGCCGGCGCGAATCGCGAGCAACCCGGACCCGACATCGTCGACACCCGGTCTACGTTCTATCCCGATTCGGAAGATGTGATGGGCTGGGATGTTTCCGAGAAAGGTTTTCAGATCGTCCTCTCGCCCAGCGTTCCGGAGGTGATCCGCGAGCACCTCGGCCAGGATGTCGACGCTTTCCTGCTCCGGCACCAACTGACGCGCCAGGACATCAGTTCGTGGATCATGCATACCGGCGGCCCCAAGGTTCTCGAAGCCACCCAGGAGGCGCTCGGCCTGGAACGTGAAGCGCTCCAGCTTTCCTGGGACTGTTTGCGCAAGACCGGCAACCTTTCATCCGCCTCGGTGCTTTGCGTCCTGGAAGAAGTGATGAAGCGGGAACGTCCGCAACCCGGCGCGTTGAGCGTGCTCGCCGCCGCGGGACCCGGCTTCTGTTCGGAATTGGTTTTGTTGAAATGGAATTAGCGCTTTCAGTTATCAGTTGTCCGTCGTCGGTCCGGAGGCATGTGTTCCGGCGGTTGACGGATAACGGATAACGGATGACGCAAAACATCCTATGGACACAGATATCTTCATCATCGGCGGCGGACCCGCAGGCCTTGCGGCCGCCATCGCCGCGCGGCTTCGCGGCCTTCGCGTCATGATCGCCGACGGGAATCTCCCTCCGATCGACAAAGCCTGCGGTGAAGGACTCATGCCCGATTCCATTTCCGCCGCGAACCGCCTCGGTATCGTCCTTCCCGAACGCGAAGGTTTCCGCTTCCGCGGCGTTCGCTTCCACGGCGAAGGCCACTCCGTTGTTTCCGACTTCCCGCACGGCTATGGTCTCGGCTTCCGCCGCACTTCGCTGCACCATCATCTGGTCGAGCAGGCTGCCCGGATGGGCGTCGAGATGCTCTGGTCGACGCCGGTATCCGGGATAGGGGGCAATACTGTCCAGACTCCTTGCCGAAGCATCTCGACCCGCTGGATTATCGGCGCCGACGGCTCCGGATCCCGTGTGCGCCGCTGGGCCGGACTCGATCTCTTTTCGCGCAATTCGCGACGCTTCGCCTATCGCCGCCATTTTGCCCGCCGGCCCTGGACCGAGTTCATGGAAATTTATTGGGGCAATGCGTGCCAGATCTATGTGACTCCAGTGTCGCAGGAAGAGGTCTGCGTGGCGCTGATTTCACGCACGCCCGGACTCCGCGTCGCCGAGGCTTTACCGCGATTTCCGCAGCTTGAATCGCAGTTGAGCGGTGTCGCGCCATCCAGCCGCGAACGCGGCGCGACGACTGCGACCTGCCGCCTCAAAGCCGTGGTACGCGGCAACGTGGCCCTGATCGGCGACGCCTCCGGTTCCGCTGATGCCATCACTGGCGAGGGCCTCTGCCAGGCGTTTGAGCAATCGGAGGCGCTCGCCCGTGCGCTCGCGGAGGGCAACCTGGCATCTTACCCGGAAGCGCATCGCCGCATCGCCTTCCGCCCGGCATGCATGGCCGACCTGATGCTGACCATGGACCGGTGGCCCTGGATCCGCCGCCGCGCACTCGCTGCCATGGCCGCACAACCCAAATGCTTCGCCAGCCTGTTAGCCGGACACGTTGGCTCCCTTAATCCCGGGCAACTCGCTGCAACCGGCCTTTCGCTAGGTTGGCAAATGATCCTCCGTTAAAGAACTCCAGATGCGCAAGCTAGCCCTGCTCGCCCTTTCCCTCGCTTTTCCAGCCGACGCCGCTGAGTACCATTTTCAATTGAACGCCGAAGGCACGCAGGTGAACTGGACCCTCGGCGACGTTCTCCACACTGTTCACGGCACGTTCAAGCTGAAGCGCGGCGACATCTCTTTTGATCCTGAGACCGGCAAAGCGAGCGGCGAAATAGTGGTGGATGCTACCAGCGGCAATAGCGGCAGCGGCGCGCGCGACGGGCGCATGCACAAAAACGTGCTCGAGTCCGCGAAATATCCCGAAATCGTGTTCTCGCCCGACCGCGTGGAAGGCAAGATCGATTTGGCCGGCGCGTCGAGCGTCAAGTTGCACGGTACTTTCAAGATCCACGGCGCCGCCCACGAGATCACGGCGCGGGTCGAGGTGAGCGCCAAGGGAGATCAACTGGTGTCGAAAATCAAATTCGCCGTGCCCTTCGTCGCCTGGGGCATGAAGGACCCCAGCACGCTTTTCCTCAAGGTCGATAAATCGGTTGACATCGAGATGACGGCGACCGGCCGCGTTTCGGCCAGCGTACGCTAGATTCCTTGAGGCAGAAAAACTTGTTGTCTTTGCGTCAAGTTTTGCGCAGCCAGTCTGGCCTGTTGCACCCAGGATTCGACCTCCTGTTCGAGTTTATCGAAACTGCGGCGCAACGAAGTTGGAAGGGATGACGTAGCCGGCAGCACAAGTCCGAGGCCGGGCCGCAGAATTCTGGAGTAAGTGCGGGTACAAAAAGCGGCGACGCGGAATCCGAATTTCGTGAGTTGGTAGCGATGGGTCTTGGGAATCCGTTCGATCAGGCCGTGAAGGCGGAGCCGGCGCAGTTGATAGGTCATACGGCCTTGGGTGAATTGAGCGACGGGCTGGCCCCGCAAGGCGGCCAATTTGCGCCGCAGGTCCCGGTTGGAGAATCCGGCCGGCAACAGATCGAAAAGCAGTAAAGCGTTCCAGAGGCTCTGCACCATCGGATCGGCGAAGGGGAGAGCCGAGGCTCGTTGCCCACGAAGGAAGCGAAGTGCCCCCTCCAGGATCTGCAATCGGCCTACGATTACGTTCAAATACATGCGGTCGATCGATTCCACTTGCAGCGTCACGTGCCGGTCCAATACTTCGGCCACGGTCTGTGGTAATTTCGATGGCGGCTCCGCTTGCGGGGTGCCTTTACGGCCGGGCGATCGCCTTACGGTGGTCCCACTCATGGAGGTTATTGAATACCTTCCATCTCATGCACGCAAGCGGAGCCTGCGATCAGTTTGCTTGCGCGTTGGCGTTTCGCCGCATTAGCAGTTGGGGCACGATAGATGCTCCCTCTGCGCCCTCTGCGTCTCAGCGGTTAATCATTGAACCGGACGCTGGGGTCGACCGCAGAGGCGCGGAGGTCGCAGAGAAGAGGAGCCCAGGGGAGAAGAGCAACCAGGATAAACTCATGCGATGAAGGTCAATGAAGTCACGGAGGCAATTATCGGCGCCGCCATAGAAGTGCATCGCACAGATTGGGCCTGGACTGCTGGAATCTGCTTATGTCCAATGTCTTGGTTACGAATTAGCTTTGCGCCAAATACCCTTCCAGTTGGAACTGCCGCTGCCGGTACAATACAAGGGACTTAAACTCGATTGTGGCTATCGGCTCGATCTGGTCGTGGCGGACGCCGTGGTAGTGGAGGTCAAGGCCGTTGATCGCATCACCCCCCTCCACGAGGCTCAACTGCTGACATACCTGCGTCTGGGTGGCTGGAAGGCGGGCCTCCTCATCAACTTCAACGTTCCGCTATTGCGTGATGGCATTGTACGGCGGGTACTGGCATTCGATGAGTCCTAGCTCGTAGCGAGGGAGCTTCATACCGCCGAGAAGATAGTGTTGGCCATTTGGCCCCGGTCGCGTCAAGCCAGCGGTAATATTGAGTTAGAGAAAAATAGCGGACGATCGCCTCACATCACACGAAGAAACAATACGCGTATTAGGAGTGGTGGCTGTAATATCGCACCACTCACCTTGGTCCCCAATAATTGGGATGGCGAAAAAGCCCAAACGCATGATGACTAGATGGTCAGATGGTCGAGGCGACTGCTCCCAAACGTATCCGCCTGCGATGCCACCCTCCAGCATTGATGGGGGGGGCAGCTTGTGCTCGGTTTCAAACTTGACCATTTTGTGAACGTGTTGGCCACCAAGTGGATCTAGCGGCGGGCCGATCATGCGCGTCTAGCCGACGCCTTACAACGCCCACATGCTCGTCGGTCTGAGGCGGAGCCTCGTTAGTACTAAGTTGCAAAGGTTCGCGCAACCACTCCCTAATCTAACGGTCGTGGCTCGGAAGTCATTGCTGAGCCGCGCGCATAAGCAAGCGGTACTGTACGCCAATTTCTGCAAGCTGGTACTACGACTAGGTTCTCCCGCGGGGCAGACCAGGGCAGGCCATCGTTTTTCGTGGTCTGCCGACTGCAGACACTTCCCCAACACTCCTGTAGAACAAACCGCGTGTTATCCTCGTAAAGACAGGTAATGGCAACAAAAGAAACTACTCCGGACAAGCCCAAGATGCCCCCGATCAACGTCTGGGCTGCGCCGGTACTGATCGGTTGGATTATCCCTGGCGGCGGACATTTTTTCCTGAAGCGGCCGGGCCGCGGAGCCCTGCTGCTGGTCTCGATTTCGCTCATGTTCCTGCTGGGGCTGATGATGCGCGGCATGATGTTCACTCCGCAAAGCGGCGACCTCCTCACCACCGTCATCAATTACGGCGGCTTTATCGGCGATCTGGCCTCCGGTGCACTCTACCTGATGGCGTCCATGTTCGGTTACAATCAGCCTGACATGGCGGGCATGGTGCATGATTATGGAACCAAATTCCTGGTCACGGCCGGCTTGTTGAATATCCTCGCCATGGTGGATGCCTACGAAATCGCTGCCGAGAGAAAGAGTTGAGATTAGCTCCATGCCCAAAATGAACCTCTCCCATTTCGAAGCGGCCTTTCTGTTCGCCCTTTTTGCGTCTATCGTGTTGGGTGTCGTCACCAAGAAATCGGATCGCGACCGCCTCTATTATGGGGTCTACTGTTTCGCCTGCTTCATCGTCGCGCTCTTTGGTATCGGCTGGGTCATGAGACTCGGCCACGGTTAGCCACGCACTGAATTTCAAATCTCTCGCCCCTGAATGAAGCGGCAAACCGGACACGACATCGTCCCACAGCATCCGCGGTTTGCGCGGCAACTGCGGCGATTGTGGCGTTATCGGATCCTCGCCGCCCTCACCATCCTGGGCCCCGGCTTCATCACCGCCAACGTCGATAACGATCCTGGCGGCATCCTGACCTACTCCCAGGCCGGCGCCAAATTCGGCTACGTTCTCCTGTGGACCCTCATCCCCACCACCATTGCGCTCATCGTCGTGCAGGAGATGGCCGCGCGCATGGCCGTCGCCACCGGTAAGGGGCTCTCCGATCTCATCCGCGAAGAATTCGGGTTGCGCATTACGTTCTTCACCATGGCCGTGCTGTCCCTCGCGGATCTCGCCAACATCTTCGCCGAATTCGGCGGCATCGCCTCCGGCATGGGTATCTTCGGCGTCAGCAAGTATCTCTCGGTGCCCATTGGCGCTGCGGTGGTCTGGCTGGTCGTGGTGCGCGGCTCCTACAAGCCCGTCGAACGGACGCTGCTCATCTTTTCCCTGGTCTACTTTGCCTATCCTGTCTCCGCGTTCTTCGCCAAACCCGACTGGGGACTCGCCTTACGCGACACTTTCATCCCGCAATACATCAACGATCCCGACTATGTTCCGATGATCATCGGCCTGATCGGCACCACCATCACGCCGTGGATGCAATTCTATTTGCAGGCCTCCATCGTCGAGAAAGGCACGTCCCCGCGTGAGTACCGCCTGGCCCGCTGGGACGTCATCATCGGGTGCATCGTCACCGACGTCATCGCTTTCTTCATCGTCGTAGCCTGCGCCGCTACGATGTACAAATCCGGCCAGCACAACCTGGACGACGCCGCGCAGGCCGCGCAAGCCCTCGCCCCCTTCGCTGGAAAATTCGCCCAACTGCTGTTCGCCATCGGACTGGTAAACGCGTCGCTTTTATCGGCCGCCATACTTCCGCTGGCGACCGCGTATAACGTCTGCGAAGGACTCGGCTTCGAATCCGGCGTGGAACGTAAATTCTCCGAAGCGCCGAT
Source organism: Terriglobia bacterium (assembly GCA_963747535.1). Classification (GTDB taxonomy): domain Bacteria; phylum Acidobacteriota; class Terriglobia; order Bryobacterales; family Bryobacteraceae; genus CAVVFX01. The sequence continues at coordinate 29,091 of CAVVFX010000011.1, read as the reverse complement.
CTTCTATGGGCTCTATACCGCCCTCATCACCATCGGCGCAGGCTGCGTCCTGATCCCTCGCCTGCCGCTAGTGAAGCTCATCCTGATGTCGCAGGTCGCCAATGGCATCTTGATTCCGTTTGTGCTGATCTTCATGCTCTTGTTGGTGAATAAGCCGAAGCTGATGGGCGATTTCAAGAACGGCCCCTGGGTGAACACCATCGCGATCTCGACCAGCGTCATCATGATCGCCCTCACCGCATTACTGGTCTGGAACACCATCATGCACTAATCAAACGCTCGCTACCGGCAGGCAGCAACCCACCGTAGGACAGACCATCGTCTTGTGTGGTCTTGTCCGGCTGCGCAGCAGCCTCTGCCTTGCGCCGGGTAGTATACTTCCAAAGTCCCATCATGCGAACCATCTTCCTAACCCTCTGTGCGCTGGCAGTCTTACACGCGGAAGACTACACCCTCGGACCCGATTCCCAGCCTAAGCCCGGCATTCCTAAAGGCACGGTAACCAGGTACGTGTTGAGTCCGGGAAAGTTCTACCCGGGTACGCCGCACGACTACTCGGTCTACGTTCCCGCGCAATACAAAGCTGCCAAACCGGCCGCGTTCATGATCTTCCTCGATGGCGGCGGCTTTGCCGGCAACGGTTTTCGCGTCCCGGTCGTCTTCGACAACCTCATTGCCAAAGGCGACGTCCCGCCGCTCATCGGAATCTTCATCAATCCCGGCGTGTTGCCCGCGCTCTCCGACCGCGACCAGAATCGCTACAATCGCATCTTCGAATACGACAATATCAGCGGACGCTACGCGCAATTCCTCACCGAGGAACTGATCCCCGAAGTCGCCAGGAAATACAATCTGTCCAAGGACCCCAATGACCGTGGCATCGGTGGCTCCAGCACCGGAGCGGTGGGCGCGTTCGTCGCCGCCTGGAATCGCCCCGACCAGTTCCGCCGCGTCTTCACGTTCATCGGCACCTTCGTTGACATGAAAGGCGCGGACAAGTTCCCGGCCCTGATCCGTAAGACCGAGCCCAAACCCATCCGCATCTTCATGCAGGATGGCCGCAAGGACCACATCGTCCCTGAAGAGCCCTGGGGCACCTTTTACGCCGGCAGTTGGCCTATCAATAACCAGGTCATGTATGAGGCCTTCGAGTCCGCCGGCTACGACGTCAAGTACGTGCTGGGCGACGAGGGACACAACGGCAAGCATGGCTCCGCGATTATGCCCGAGGTGCTGCGCTGGCTGTGGCGCGATTATCCCAAGCCCATTGTGGTGCACGAACCGGAATCGATGAAGCAGCCCGGCTGGGATCCGCGCGGTAAAGTCTATTCCCTCGTCTCAGCGGATAGACCTTGGGAGCAGATCGGCGCGGAGCACCAATCGATCGCGAGTCCCACTGCCGGCAAAGACGGGATGGTCTACTTCGTTAGTGGAAATCGCATCTACCAGTCGGATGCGTCTGGAAAAGTGACCGTCTTCAAGGACCACACCGAGGGCGTGAGTGCCATCGCCTATGGACCTGACGGACGAATCTATGCGTCACAACCCGGCCGCATGCGCATCGTGTCCTATGGCGCCGGCGGTGATGAAAAGGTGGTAGCGCAGGATTGCGGAGCCGAGCATCTGGTGGTCAACGCGAGAGGAGAAATCTACTATACTGAGTCGGCGCACAAGACCATCGGCCACATTGACCCAAACGGTCGAAGGAGCATTGCGTACAGCGCGGGTGAAGTCCTGGCGCCGGGAGGACTCGCGCTATCCCCGGACCAGTCGATGCTGAACGTAACGGATGCACAAGCCCGCTTTAGCTGGTCGTTCCAGATCGCGCGGGACGGCTCGCTGATCAACGGAGAACCCTTCTATCGGTTGGAGATGCCCGAGACCGGATGGCGCAGCGATGCCCGCGGTGTGGCAGTCGATGCGAGCGGCCAAGTCTACTTCGCGACCCCGCTGGGCATCCAGATGACTGAAGCCAACGGACGCGTGGCAGCGATTTTCAACCCGCCGGCACTCGATTCCGTCGCAGAAGTGATCTTCGCTGGTAAGAATCTCGACTGGATCTACATCACCTCGGGAGGCAAACTCTACCGCCGTCCGGTAAAGCAGCCCGGCGTAGCCATCTGGTTGCCGGTAAAACCACCCAAGCCACCGCTATAGATCGCTGATCGCTGAAAGCTTGGACCGGACCGTAGGACAGACCATCGTATTGTGTGGTCTGTCGGCTGCGCAGCAGTCGCTTACGCTTCCGGCTTGGGAGCAGTCTCAACCGCTGGAGTCGGGAGTGACTTCTTCATCTCGCGGCCCTTCAGGCGTCGCGCAAGCTTGGCCTTCCGCAATCTACCATACCGGGATTTATCTCCGTTTTTAGCTGACATTACTTCATTATCACCTGTGACGATGCCCTCGTGCAGATAATTAGCTGGAGGCCGGCACCATGCTGAGAATCTCGCATCTTCTTCGAGTGTTCCCCGATCACCGGGCCGTCTCTGGGGAATCGGTCCTGCTCAGAGAACGAAAGATCTCGAGTTCTTTGCGCGCCCCTTCCTCCTGCCCCTCGGAACGGTATAACGAGGACAATCGATAATGCGCTGCCTTAAAACCGGGGCGCAACTCGACTGCCTTCTGATACTCCCGGATGGCGCTGCTCGTTTCGCCCTGATCCTGATACAGAATGCCGAGCTGATAATATGCGTCGGCCATTTTCGCGTCCGCTTTTATCGCCCGCCTCAACAGGTCCTCGATCTGTTCCGGATTCGCCCGTCCGCGAAGGCTGAGAGCGTAATAGTAGTTCGCGGACGCGTTTCCCGGATAGAGTTGGACGAATCGGGCCAGGCGCCGGCTTACCTCCTCCGCCATCTCCGGAGAAACATCGATTAATTTGCCCAGGAATTCCAGCGCGCGCGTATCCGCGGGGTCCAGATCGACCGCGGTGCAGAGTGATTTTACTGCCTCCGGGTAACGGCCCACCGAGTAGTAGGCTACGCCTAAACCAACCTCGAATCTGGCGGATTTTGGAAAACGCCCTGCCGCGAACTCGAAGATTTGGATCGCCTGCTGATATCCTGCATGATTCAAAAGTTCGGTTCCAAGATCAAAAACGTTCTTTTCGGATGGATCGGCTCGAGCGGCGATCTCGTACTCCCGCACCGCCTGAATCGTGTGGCCCGAGGCTTCCTCCACGTCCCCCAGCAGGTTGTGAAGTTCGCTCTTATCTCCCAGCTTCAGCATCGATTCGATGACACGCCGCGCTCCCTCCACGTCTTTTGTCTCCAGGCAGGCGAGTGCCAGATCGTAACCGTTGTCGTAGTTCGCCGGGTCGATTTCGAATGCCCGGAGAAGATAGGGGATCGCCTGGGGAAGATCACCGCGTTTCACATAGCTCTCTCCCTTTTGATGGTTTGTCAAAAAATCATGGCTGCCGGATTGACCCGGCGCGGCGGCGCACAACCAGAGCGCAAGCGCGGCGGTCCGAAACACAGGTTGCAGCGCCATGGCGCGGCTACCAATAGAACTTCAACGCAACCTGGAGTTCGCGTGCGTCGTTCGGCGCGTCCGCCGTGGCAGTGATGATTGCAAAGGTTGCGGTATTAGCGTAGTTGAGACTGCCCGGCTGTCCGAAATTCGGGTGGTTCGTCAGGTTAAAGGATTCCACGCGAAGTTCCAGGCGTTTGCTCTCGGTGACCGGAAACGTCTTGAAAATGGAGAGGTCGAGCCGGTGGAATCCCGGGCCGAATACCTGCGTCGGTCCCCCGCCCAGCGGCGCGAAGTTCGTCTGGCCGATTTGCGTTACAACCGGCGGGTCGGAGAAAGCGGCCGGGTTGTAATATTGCGAAACGTTGTGCGGACCGCTGTATGGATTCACTCCCGTCATCAGCGCATAACAACCCACAGCCTGGGCAGTCGTCTTGGTACACGATACTGTCTGCGGGAACCCGGTGCGAAGCGTCAATATAAAATTGGTGCTCCATCCCCCGATCACTCCCTCCACCAGTTTGTTGGCATTCGCGAGAAACTGTCGCTTGCGGCCCAGGGGCAGGTCGTAAGTCCCGCTCGCAACGAAAGAGTGTTGTATGTCGAAGGGCGCCAGAGCCATGTCGTTATGAATGCCCCAACCGTCCAGGCCCGGCCCTCGAAAACCGCCTATTGAGCCGCCACTTAGTAAGTCACCCGCGTCGGTCAACGTCTTCGCGAAGGTATAGGTGACCAACCCCGTCAGACCGTGAGCGAAACGCCGCTCGAACTTCGTCTGCAGCGCATTGTAATGCGCGACGCCGATCGTATCGTCATAAGAGAAATTCCGCGGAAGATCGGGGAATTCGACATACGGCTGGGGATTCGTGCCTGGCGGCAGCAAAAGCGGCACCAGGTTCGATCCAATGAACGTTTCGAGATGCCGGCTGAGCGAACCTACATAGCTGGCTTCCAGCGAATCGTTACTCGTCAACTGGTATTGCAGTGACAGGTTGTAACTCATGACGTAAGGCGTCTTGTAATTCAGTTGCACGCCGCGCAGTGAGAGCCCGTTGGTCGATGAAGCAGCCGAGATAGCCGAGATGCCGTTTTCTATGGTCGCGATCGACCCGTTCGGGTACACGACCGGCGAAACGGAATTGGCCGATGGAAAACTGAAAATGTATTGGAACGGATAATTGTAACCCAGACTCGGAGATCCGCCGCGGTTCTCGAAAGCCCCGTAGTAAATGCCGTATCCGGCGCGCACCACCAGCCGCGAGGTCGCTTTATAAGCGATTCCGAATCGCGGAGCGAAATTCGTTTTCTGCACCGCGCTCAATCCCGAACCGTACTGATTTGTGTAAACCAGATTGATCCCGTCCTGCTGAAGCAGTTGCGCGAACGCCGGAGCGAGCGGCGGATTGGTTTTCCGGCTGGCCGGAATCAGGAACTCTGCTGTGCCCGGAGCCCCTGGAACAAAGTTGGCCTGCGCGTCATACTTCTCACCGGTTGGAGTCGCGTAATCCCATCGCAGCCCCAGGTTCAGCGTGAGCTTCGGGGATACCTTCCAATCGTCCTGAAAGTAAATACCGTAATAACTGCGTTGCGCGCTCACGTCTCCGAAATTCGAGGCATTGACCGAATCCGCCCCTCCCACGTTGCTCAGCGCGCCTGCGACCCCCGGCCCCGTGGGAGCCAGCAGAAACTGGACCCGCCCCGTGCTGCCATCGGTAATATTGGGAATCGAGGTGTATTGCCCGTTAAAATCAAAACCTCCACGCGAATAGGGCGGCGCCGTCCAGGGGAATGCGAGTAACTGACCCTCCATGCCGCCTTTGAATGTGTGTGAGCCGTACACCTTGGTCAGATTCTCGGTGAGCTGAATCGTGTTGCTATACCGGTCGCTCACCAGCCATTCCGCCGGCCCCAGTTGAGTCAGTCCGCCGATCCCGAAATACGGCAGACCGCCGTTGCCCGGCACCTGCGGAACTCCCTGGATCCCGAACTGGCCCGGGATGTTGGTGAGGTCATTTCCATACTGCTGCACCCTGCCTGTGTGTTCCCGATTGAAGCCCAGGCGGACCTCGTTGATGAGCGTGCTGCTGAACGAATGCGTGTAGCTGATCGCGGCGCCCATAGTGTTGACGTTCTGGTTGCCGTCGGCATACCCGCCCCCATCCGCATAGCTCGTAAATGGCGGTGGTACGAAGCTCGGGCTGTGCGAGAGGCTGTAACGCCCGAACAGCTGATCCTTTGACGAGAAGACCTGGTCGATGCGCACGTCAAACGCGTTCACGTCGGTAGTCGACTCCCGGTTGGTATTGAAGTTGGCGGTCAGGCCCGGCTGGGTCGGGGCAGGATAGAGTTCCATCAGTTTAACGGCGTTGGGATCCAGGCGGCTGGCCGGAATTATATTTCCCACAAATGGATCCCGAACGTACTGGCCTCCCGCAATCTGGCGCGTCGTGGCGGGATCGAAAACCGTGCCCAGCGGGAACGTTCGCCCCAGCGCGTCCGTTCGCGACCCTTTCTGGAGCGCGATCAGGTCCGAAAAATCGGTGAAGCCGCTGCTCCGTTCCGCCGCGGTCGGGACCGTGTAGCCTGTCTCGGGTACTTCCTGGCGAATTCGCGTACCTTCGTAGTCCGCGAAGAAGAACGTCTTGTTTTTTATCACGGGCCCGCCCGCGGTAGCGCCGAACTGGTTCTGGCGAAACGCGCCTTGGGGTTGCCCGCTGGCATTCAGAAAGAAGTCCGCCGCATCCAGTTTGTCGTTGCGCAGAAATTCCCACGCCGCGCCGTGAAACTGATTGGTGCCTGACTTGAGCGTCGCGTTCAGTACCGCGCCCCCGGCTCGGCCAAACTCGGCACTAAATGCGTTGGTCTGTAATTTGAACTCGCTCAGCGCGTCAATCGGCGGTTTCACGACATACGCCGCTCCGCTCAGAAAATCGACGCTGTTGCTGTTGTTGTCGATACCGTCCAGCAGATAGTTATTTTGCGCCGGTCGCGTTCCATTGGCCTCGAACCATCCGTTGGCATTCAACCCCCGGGTTTCCGGCTGACCCTGCGTGACACCCGGCGCGATCCGCGCCAAAAAGGTATAGTTACGGCCGTTCAACGGCAGATCGTTGATCGTCTCGGTTGGCAATACCTGTCCCACGGACCCGTTCTCTGTCTGCAGCAGCGGGGCCTCCCCGGTTACGTTGACGGTACTGGCTAAGTCGCCGACCGTCAACGAAAAATCAACCACCATCTGTTCCTGGATATTCAGAGGTAGTCCGGTCTTTCGTTGCGTCTGAAATCCCGGTTGCTGCACTTCCACCGTGTATGTGCCGATTCTCAGTGGCGTCACCACGTACGAGCCGGAATCGTTGGTTGTGGCCGTTTGCTTTGCGCCCGTGCCTTCGTTGGTGATGGAGATGCGGGCGCGCGGGATAACCGCTCCCGTCGAATCACGCACCGTGCCAAGTATGCTTCCGGTGTCCACCTGCGCGCACAATGTGCTCGCGAAAATGCCCGCAATCAGGGCGATGAAGCCCCGGGAAAACCTTTGACGGATCGACATGGTTACTCTCCTCAAGGTCAAACCTTTGCGAGGGTTTATCAAACACCACAGTGATTGTCAATGAACGCTACGTTCGCAAAATTACATAAGGCCGGATACGGTGAAGCAAACAGTACATTACATCCGTGGTCGTTCACTGCAACTTTCGCCCCTATCACCTTTATAATCAATACTCTGAATTTTGACGCCTCAACCCGCTGCTACCGTGAAATCAGGAGCTCCGAAGTGTCTTCATTTCGCGGAACGCATCGCTAATCCCTTCCCGCTTCATAAGTAAATTTGCACGACCAAAGCCACTTTATAACTTCTTTATGCTTGGCCAGGGCTTACCCTTGACTCTCCGGCCGGATTCTGCCAAATTATAGTTAAAGCGAATAAAAGGCGAAAATATCATGGCTGCCTCCCCCGTTCTACACGACCTCGAATCACGCTATGACGTGCGCTTTGCATTGCCCCAGCCGCGCACCCTGGAGCGCATTCCAACCGGCATTCCCGCCCTCGACACCCTGGCCTCGGGGGGCATTCCGCGCGGCGCCTTGACCGAGATCTATGGACCGGCTTCCTCCGGCCGCACCAGCCTGCTGTTTGCGACGCTCGCCCGGGTGACCGCGAACCAGGAATATTGCGCGCTGATCGATACCGCGGATGCTTTCGATCCGGCCTCGGCTGCGGAGGCGGGGGTGCATCTGTCGCGCGTGCTCTGGATCCGCTGCGGCGGCGATGCCGAGCATGCCTTGAAGGCCGCGGATTTGATTGTCCAGGCGGGCGGCTTCGGCCTGATCGTGATGGATCTGGCGGACACGCCGCCTCGTACCGCCGCACGCATCTCGCTGGCCTCCTGGTTTCGTTTGCGGCACGCGGTGGAACGTACGCCGGCCGCCCTGGTAGTACTCGCGCAGACGTTGCATGCGAAGTCGTGTTCGTCGCTGCAATTGGAACTACGGAAGGAAGAGGTGCGCTGGTCGGGCGAGCAGTTCGGCAAGCTGCTGCGCGGGATGCGTCTGCGTGCGGAGAGTTCGAAGCACCATCAGGCGCAATCGGCCGCGTTCGAGGTGCATCGGTGAACCAAACCTCCGTAGGGCAGACCATCGCTTTTTGTGGTCTGCCCGGCGGCGCAGCCGCCGCTCGCAACCCCGCCTACGCGTGTCTCTATGCCTCAGGCAATCCTGCCCTGCTGCTGGAGTGCGCCGGCCGCTTCTCCCCGCTGATCGAGCAGACCTCACAGGACGCCGTCATCTTCGGCGTGGAAGGCATGGGGCAGCTCTATGCGTCGCCCCGCCAGCTCGCCGAAGCCATCGTCGCCCAAGCCGGTATTCCGGTGAGCGTCGGGATCGCCTCGAATCCGGATGCGGCGTGGCATGCGGCCCTTGGGTTTCGCGGCATTACGGTGATTCCGCCGGGCGATGAGGCCAAGGTGCTCGCACCTCTGCCGCTGAATCTCCTGGGAGGATCGCCGCAGACCGCCGAAACCCTCTACATCTGGGGCATCCGGACCTTCGGCGAGTTTGCCGCGCTGCCGCCCATGGGAGTCGCGGCGCGTTTAGGCAAAGAAGGCGTCGACCTGCAGCGCCTGGCCCGCGGCGAAGGCTACCGCCGGCTGCGTCTCCTCGAAGATGCGCTGCATTTCGAGGACGAGATCGAACTGGACGATCCGGTTGAACTGCTGGAGCCGCTCTCGTTCATCCTGTCCCGGTTGTTGCACGATCTCTGCGCCCGGTTAAGCGCCCGATCATTGGCCACCACGGAAATCCGCTTGCGCCTGGCATTAGAAATGGCGCAGCCGCATGAAGCCACCCTGCGCCTGCCGGTGCCCATGCGCGATCCCAAAGCCTTTCTCAAAATGCTGCAACTCGAACTGGGCAGCCGTCCGCCGGGCGCGCCGGTGTTGAAAGTTCGGCTGGCGCTGGAGCCGGTGCGTCCGAGAACCGAGCAGCATGGACTGTTCATCCCGCTCTCACCCGAGCCCGAAAAGCTGGAACTGACGCTGGCCCGCATTCGCAGCCTGGTGGGTCCGGATAAAGCCGGTACGCCGGAAATCCTGGACACCCATCGTCCCGATAGTTTCCGCATGGTCGCTCTGGGAAGGGGGAAAAGCCACGGCCCGCTGAGCGACGCCGCTCCCCGCACGCACATGGCGATGCGTCGCTTCCGTCCGCCGCAATTCGCGCAAGTAAGCCTGCAGGGCGGTCGTCCCGTACACGTAGCCAGTCTGTCAATGGGGGGGCCAGTCCTATCCTGCGCCGGACCCTGGCGTACGGCTGGCGAATGGTGGAAACCCGACCCCTGGGCGCATGACGAATGGGACGTCGCCCTCGGCGATGGCGGCATCTTCCGCCTGCATCGCGAACTCCCCACCGGGCGTTGGTTCTTCGAAGGCCGATATGATTAAAGTGATCAGTCGTCAGTTATCAGCCGCCCCGATAACGGACGACGGATAACGGACCACGGACAACGGATTTGCTTTATGCCGCTTTCCACTTTTGATCCGCTCATCTCTGAATGGTTCACTACCCGCTTCGGATCTCCCACCGAGCCGCAAATCGCCGGGTGGCCTGAAATTGCGACCGGCCGCGATGTCCTGATTTCCGCCCCTACAGGTTCCGGTAAAACCCTGGCTGCATTTCTCATCTGCCTCGACACGCTGGTACGACAGGCACGCACCAACACACTGGCCCAGGAGACGCAGGTAGTTTATGTGTCGCCGCTCAAAGCGCTCTCCACCGATGTGCACAAAAACCTGGAAACACCGCTCGCCGAAATTGCCGGACTGGCGGCCCAACGCGGCGTGCCGCTGGCGCACATCCGTACGGCAGTGCGCACCGGCGACACGCCCGCGGCAGAGCGGCAGCGGTTGAGTAAGAAGCCGCCGCACATTCTGGTCACCACGCCGGAATCCCTGTACATCCTGCTGACTGCGGAAAGGCCGCGGCATAATCTGCAAACGGTCCGCACCGTCATCGTGGATGAGATTCATGCCGTGGCGGACGATAAGCGCGGCTCGCACCTGGCGCTCACTTTAGCTCGACTGGATGCGGTAGTGCGCTCCACAGGCCGCGCGACGCCGCAACGCATCGGCCTTTCCGCCACCGTCCGGCCGATCGAAGAAGTAGCCGCATTCCTCAGTCCAGGCATGTCTCCCGGCATCATCGACGTCGGTCATCGCCGGGCCATGGATCTCTCCATCGAAGTCTCCAACGACGAACTCGGCGCGGTGGCCACCAGCGAGATGTGGGAAGAGATCTACGATCGCCTGGCGCGCCACATCCTCAACCAGCGCACTACGCTCGTGTTCGTCAATACCCGGCGCATGTCGGAACGCGTCGCGCACGCGCTCGGCGGGCGGCTGGGACACGATGTCGTTCTGCCCCATCACGGAAGCCTGTCGCGCGCGCTGCGCCACGAAGCCGAATCGCGGCTCAAGAACGGCGAGTTGAAAGCCGTGGTCGCGACCGCGTCGCTGGAACTCGGCATCGATATCGGCTCGGTCGACCTGGCCATCCAGATCGGGTCGCCGCGCTCCATTGCGGTGGCGCTGCAAAGGGTGGGACGTTCGGGCCATTGGGTCGGGGCCAAGCCGCAAGGCATCTTCTTCCCGACCACGCGCGATGAGCTGATCGAATGCGCGGCGCTGATCCACGCCATTCGCCAGGGAGACCTGGAGCGCATCCAGATTCCGCAAAACGCGCTGGACATTTTGGCGCAGCAGATCGTGGCCGAGTCGGCGTGCGAAACCTGGGACGAAGACGCGCTGTACGCTTCTGTCCGCGGCACGCATCCGTATCGCAATCTGCTCCGGCGCGACTTCGATGCGGTGGTGACGATGCTGTCCGAGGGCATCACCACCGCGCGGGGACGCAGTGGAGCGTTGTTGCATCGCGACCAGGTGAACCATCGCGTGCGCGGCCGTCGTGGCGCGAGGCTCGCAGCCATCACTTCAGGCGGTGCGATTCCCGATACCGCTGCCTATGCCGTCATCGTCGAGCCGGAGGGCAAAACCGTAGGCAGCATCGACGAGGACTTCGCGGTAGAGAGTCTCACCGGCGACGTGTTTCTGCTGGGTACGCACTCCTGGCGCATCCGGCATGTGGGCCAGGGTAAGGTTCGCGTGGAGGATGCTCATGGCGCGCAACCCTCGTTGCCATTCTGGTTGGGCGAGGCTCCGGGGCGTTCGGCGGAGTTATCCCGCGCCATATCGCAAGTGCGTGAGAGAGCGTTGTCGAATGAAGAGTTTCTAACCACCGAGTGCGGACTCGATGAAGCCGGCGTCAAACAGGCCGTAGCGTATCTGCAAGCCGGAGCAGCATCGCTCGGGGCCATGCCGTCTACTCATACGGTAATTGCGGAACGCTTCTTCGACGAGTCGGGCGGCATGCAACTGATCCTGCACGCACCTTTCGGCTCGCGCATCAACCGGGCCTGGGGCCTTGCGCTGCGCAAACGCTTCTGCCGGACCTTCAACTTCGAGCTGCAGGCGGCCGCTACGGACAACGGCATCGTCATCTCGCTGAGTGAACAGCATGCCTTTCCGCTGGAAACCGTATTCGAATTTCTGCATCCCGAAACTCTGGAAGACGTGCTGCGCGAAGCTCTGCTTGTGGCGCCGATGTTTACCGCTCGATGGCGCTGGAATGCGAGCCGTTCGCTGGCCCTCTTGCGTTTTCGCGGCGGACGCAAAGTGCCCGCTCCGATCCAGCGCATGCATGCCGAAGATCTGCTCGCGTCAGTGTTCCCGGACCAGGTGGCTTGCGCGGAAAATCTGACTGGTCCCATTCGCATCCCGGACCATCCGCTGGTCAACGAAACCATCGCCAATTGCCTGCACGAGGCCATGGACCTGGAAGGGCTGCGGAGCGTCCTGGAAGGGCTGCGGGACGGCAGCATTCGCAGGGTTGCGGTGGAGAATCCGATCCCTTCCGTGTTTTCGCACGAGATTCTCAACGCCAATCCGTATGCATACCTGGATGATGCCCCGCTCGAGGAACGCCGCGCGCGCGCCGTCCAATTGCGCAGTACGCTGCGGACGGATGCAGCGCAAGGCGCAGGCATTCTGGATCCGGAAGCCATCGAGCAGATCTCGGCTGAAGTCTGGCCGGAGCCGCGCGATGCAGATGAGCTACATGACGCGCTGCTCACGCTGATCCGCTGCCCGGCAGTAGACGCCTGGCAGCCCTGGTTCGACGAACTCAAAGCCGCCGGCCGAGCTTTTGAACTGTGGAGTGGGCCTTTGACCTGCGACTGGGTAGCAACCGAGCACAAAGACTCCATCCGTGACACTCTGGCCATCGCGCGCGGCTGGATGGAGTGCCTTGGACCAGTAACCGCAAGCCAGCTTGCCGGGCGCCTCGCACTCCCGGTCTCGGACATCCACATCGCGCTGGCCACTTTGGAGGCTGAAGGTCAGGTATTCTCCGGCCGCTACCGTGTGCCATCGGGTGACGAACTGGAATGGTGCAACCGGCGCATTCTCGCCCGTATCCATCGCCTGACCATCGGCCGTCTGCGACGCGAAATCGAACCGGTCACCGCAGCGCAATTCCACCAGTTCCTCGCGCGCTGGCAGCACATCTCCGCAGGCACCCAACTTCACGGCGCAGACGGCACGCTGCAGATTGTCCGCCAGTTGCAGGGTTTCGAAATCCCCGCATCGGCCTGGGAACCCGATGTGCTACGCCGTCGCGTGGCAGAGTACAGTCCGGAAGATCTGGACGAACTCTGTCTATCGGGCGAAGTCGTGTGGGCGCGGCTTTCCGAACCTGAACACCGCGTGCGTCCCACCCGTATCGCGCCGGTCTCGTTCTTCCTGCGGGAGGATACTGACTGGCTGATCGACCCCGAACTCAGCCGGCCTCTCCCCTGAAAACTTCTCGCATGCAGGTCAGGAGGTGCTGAATGCTTTGACGACCCACGGCGCTTCGTTTTTCGGAGACCTCGTCCGCACCACCCGGCGTTTGCCCAGCGAAGTGGAAGACGCTCTATGGGAATTGACCGCGGGAGGTCAGGTCACAGCGGACGGCTTCGAAAACCTGCGAGCGCTGATCGATCCCAAGCGACGGCGTGGTGAAGGCAGGGGAAGCCTTAAGCGCCCGCGTCATGCGGCCGGCCGATGGGCACTGGTCTCCCGCTCCGCGACGATACTCACAGCCGATGCGAGGACCGAGCGTCATGCCGAACAACTGCTGCTGCGCTGGGGAGTGCTGTTCCGCGATCTGCTGTGCCCGCGAGACCGTAGCGCCTCCGTGGCGCGACCTGTTGCCGATCCTGCGGCGCATGGAAGCTAAAGGCGAGATTCGCGGCGGACGTTTCGTGGCTGGCTTCACAGGCGAACAATTCGCCCGCCCGGAGGCCATCGATCTATTGCGCGCGGTACGCCGCAGCCAGATCGACACGCCGGTAGAAGTAGCGCCGGCCGATCCCCTGAATCTGGTCGGCATCATTCTGCCGGGCGCCAGAGTGAGCACGCTTTCGGTTTCACGGATCGCGTAGGCACTTCCGAGCCACGACCGTTTAGGGAGTGGTCTGCCCACCGGTAACTATAATTACGGGATGCCACTTCGCGTAATTGCGTTATTGATATGGGTCGCCGCGCAGCCAGGCGCAATCGCCCAGCGGATCCTCATCCGTGCCGGCCATGTCGTCAACGTCCACACCGGTGTAGAGCCCGCCGGCCAGACGATCATCGTCACAGGTGACAGGATCACCGCAGTGTCCGCGACCGCGTCGACTGCCGGGCAGCCCGGCGATCGTGAGATCGATCTGCGGGGCATGACCGTGCTGCCGGGGCTGATCGATGTCCACACGCATCTCACCTTCGACAACAACTTCGATCCCTACAGTCGCCTCTCGACGGATACGGCGCGGGAGGCTCTCAATGGCGTGCGCTTTGCAAAGATCACGCTCGAAGCCGGCTTCACCTCGGTGCGCAACGTCGGCGCAGGCGGTTACTCGGACGTGGCGCTCCGCGACTATATCAACGCGGGCTATTTCCCGGGTCCGCACATGCAGGTGAGCGGCCCCATCCTCACCATCACGGGAGGACACGCCGACAATGATTTCCTGCCATTCGACTACCATGCGACCTCGGAGGGCGTCGCGGACGGTATTGCCGGTGTGCAGCAGCGGGTGCGGCAGAACATCAAGTATGGAGCCGATCTGATCAAGGTTGCCGCGACCGGTGGCGTGTTGTCGAAGGGCGACGATCCACAAGCCAGCCAGTACAGTCTCGACGAATTGAAGGCGCTGGTGGCGGACGCTCACCGGCTGGGCCGCAAGGTCGCGGCGCACGCTCATGGCGCGCAGGGAATTCTCTTCGCGGCCGAAGCGGGCGTGGACTCCATCGAGCACGGCTCGTACATCAACGATGAAGACATCGTCGTGATGAAGGCGCACGGCACCTGGCTCGTGCCCACTCTTTATCTGACCGATTGGATACGGGAAAACGGGCATTTGCCTGCGATGTTCCAGCAGAAAATGATCGACGTCAGTTCCGCCATGCAGCAGAATCAGAAGAAGGCGATTGCCGCGGGAGTCAAAGTCGCGCTGGGCACGGACGCGGCCGTATATCCTCACGGCCTGAACGCGCACGAACTGGAGGTTTACGTGACGAGGCTCGGAATGTCACCGCTGGCAGCGCTGCAGACCGCAACGTTAAACGCCGCGGAACTGATGGGCTGGTCCGACCGGACCGGCGCCGCTGACCCAGGCAAGTGGGCGGATCTGATTGCAGTCGACGGCGATCCTCTCGCCGACGTTCGGGTGCTTCAGCGCGTACGCTTCGTTATGAAAGCAGGTGTTGTTTATAAGACACCTTAACCCGCATTTCTCACACCGCTTTGTCGCGAAACGCGTGAGAAGGCCGTGGATACAAGGCGCGCGAAGGCCAGCGCGCGGAGGCGTATTTGAACAATACGTTGAGCACGGTGGTCGAGCGCAACGAAGTAGACACGGCCTTATCGCGCGTTGCAGCAGAAGGGGTGTTAGAAATGCGGGTTTAACCCCACCAGGTCTCGCCTGGAGCCAGATGGGCTTTGGCCACGTCCGGATTGATCTCGACGCCGTAGCCCGGCTTGTCCTGGATATAGAAATATCCCTTGTCCCAGAACGGGCCTTCCTTGATCACCAGGTCCGGCCACCAGCTCACATAGTTCGCCAACTCATGGATGCGGAAGTTGCGCATCGAAGACGCGGCGTGCACCGACGCGATCGTGCCCAACGGGCTTGCGGGATTGTGGGCCGCGCTCCAGATGCCGTACTGATCGGCGAAATCGGAGATACGCTTGGCTTCCAGCAAGCCGCCCAGCTTCGGGATGTCGAGGTGCACGCCGTCGCAGGCTTGAAGTTCGATTAGCTGCCGGAAGCCGTGACGCCCATAGAGGTTCTCGCCGGTGATGATGGGCACATTGACGGCATGGGTGACGCGCGCCATGGCTTCGACATCCTCGGCCGGGACCGGATCTTCGAGCCACATCGGTTTGGTATGTTCCACTTCGTGTGCCAGTTCGATCGCGTCGCGGGAGTCATAGTGCCAGTGCAGGTCCATGCCGAAATCGCCGTCTGGGCCAAGGACTTCGCGGATAGTTTCCATGCCCTTCACAATACGGCGCAGATCCCGGTGAGTAAGGCCCTTGGTGTACCGGTCGTGACCAGGCTCGAGAAATTGGGGATCGGCTTTTCGGGGAACGCCGTCGCCCTGGAATTTGAAGGCAGTCCAGCCCCATTTTTCGGCCTGCGCTTCGTGCACCTTATCGCGCCATGAGGCCGGATCGTCGACGTCGGACACCATTTGCATGGTGCGATAGAACCGCACTTTATCGCGGAACCGCCCGCCGAGAAGGTTGCAGACCGGCGTTTCGAGGATGCGCCCGCAAAGGTCCCAAAGAGCGATCTCGATGCCGCTCGCGGCAGTGATGGTAACGCCGCCGATGGCTCCTGCGCCGGCGCTCTCCATCAACACTTTGGTGTAGAGCCTGTCGACGTTGAGAGGGTCTTCGCCTATGATGATCGGCGCCATTTTGTTGACCACCAGGTCCTTGACGCCCCAGCCCCAATAGGCCTCGCCGATGCCGTAGAGTCCGGAATCGGTTTCGATTTTGATCAGGTTCCAGTCCCAGGTGCCGCGGACGATCATGCACTTGACACCGGTGATTTTGACCTTTTTCTTGAGGGCGGCCGCCAACCGTTGATAGGGCGCAGGGAAGAGACAGCCGGCTGCCGAGGCCGCTGTTGCTTTGAGAAAATCTCGACGCTTCATGGTGACTGCGAGTTTATCAGAGATGGTCGTCAGGCAAGGAAAACTAGAAAACCACGCGGCGCCAATCTCGATCTGCTGCGCCGGTCCTGCCGTCCTGACGACGCCAAACGCTACGGATCCGAACCCGTCCGGGGCCCGAAATGCCGGTGCCACGACGCTGAGATTTTCCCGCGTATTACTTGTGTAGTTACTTACCACCCATAACTTTTATTGACTTTTATTACTTTCCATCACTCGCAGAACGATGTTATACTCGCCGGAAAGCTGGCCGGGATAGTCAATGCTGTTTGTAAGACATTCTTGAACACATCGGGCTTGGTTGCCCCTCTGTAACTACGTAGTTTCCATCTTTGTAAGATCCTTGCTCCGCGAACGAGCCGGAAAATCCACATTCAAAAGGGGAAATTATGCGACGTTACACATCCGTTGTATCCTTGGGGGTACTCACTTTTCTTGCCGCCGGGGTTTCGTCATACGCGCAGTCTTACTACGGCAGCCTGCGGGGAACCGTGTTGGACGCCAACGGCGGCGCAATCGTCAACGCCAAGGTCATACTCACTGACGAAGGCACAAGCACCGCGCGTTCATCATTGTCGAGTGGAGCTGGTCAGTTTGTATTTAATGAAGTGATCCCGGCGACATACTCGGTAACGATCGAGGCGCCTGGCTTCAAGAAGTTTGAACGCAAGGGGATCGCAGTCGGAACGCAGCAGGAGGTCGCTCTCGACTTGAAGCTGGAGGTCGGGCAGGTCACCGAGAGCGTGCAGGTTACCGAGGACGCGCCGATACTGGAGTCGGCCAGCGCCTCGCAGGGCCAGGTCCTCGACAACGAGAAATTGACCGATTTGCCGAATCTGGGACGCAATCCTTTCATGCTCTCGAAACTCGTGCAGAATGTGATCCCGGTAGGAAATCCGGCGTACAACCGGATGGAAGATCAGAGCGGCTCCTCGCAGATTTCGATTGCCGGCGGACCCGTACGCGGCAACAATTACCTGATCGATGGTGTGCCGATCACGGACTCCGACAATCGCGCCATTATCATTCCTTCGCTGGAAGCGGTTCAGGAAGTCAAGATTCAGGCCAACACCTATGACGCCGAAATGGCGCGGACCGGCGGCGGGATGTTCAATACGCTGATGAAGTCGGGCAACAATAGTTATCATGGCAGCCTGTACGGGCATCTTCGGCGAACCGATTGGGATGCCAACAGCTTCTTCAACAATGCAGTCGGCGCGCCGATTGCACCCCAGCCCAACTCTACGTGGGGCGTGAGTTTCGGCGGCCCGGTGTCGATTCCGAAGCTCTACAACGGTAAGAACAAGACGTTCTTCTATCTCGCGTTTGAGCACTATGACGATACGCAGAACGCTTCGGAGCTCTTCGCCGCCCCAACAGCCGCGGAAAAGGCGGGAGATTTTTCGGCCCCTGGTTTGCCGGTTATTTACGATCCATCCACCACGACGGCGAGCGGAACCCGGACGCCATTCGCCGGAAACATCATTCCGACCAGCCGGTTGAATCCGGTCGGGCTCGCAATTGCGAACGCTTTCCAGCCACCGCAGACCGCTCCAGCATTCTACGGCGCCAACGACATCACGGGTTCCGCTACCCTGCCCTGCCGGGCCGCGCAGTATACAGGCAAGATCGACGAAGACTTCACCTCCTGGTGGCGGGCCAGTGTGAGCTATCTGCGTTACTACTCGCTGGAGCCGGGAAATACCTGGTTCGACTCAGCGTCGACTCCGGACGGATGGCGCCTGGTGCGCCGCGTGGATACGACGCAGTTGAATAACCTGTTTACCCTGAGCCCGACGCTCGTGCTAACGGTGCGGTACGGGTTTAACCGGTTTCCGAACTACAGCTACACCGTCAGCCAGGGATACAATCTGGCGGGCCTGGGTTTCAGTCCGAGTTATGTCAGCCAGATTCCGAGCACGCTCGCCCAGTTCCCGTATGTCTCGATGACTAATCTGTACTCACTGGGCGTGAACGACAACAACTCTTTCTATGTACACGCGTCGGACAACTTCGGGACGAGCGTGGCGAAGTTCCTGGGACGGCACAGCCTTACGGCGGGCTTCGACTTCCGCCGGATCAAAGCGGCGGGCAACGATGCCAATAACGCGGGCGGACAGTTTTCCTTCAATGGGATTTTCACCAAGTCCATACCGACCAGCGCGGGCACGGGCGGCGCGGACCTGGCCGATCTGCTGCTTGGCTATCCGGCCAGCGGCACGAATTACACTTCGAGCAAGCTGACGGACGTCGCCAATTACTACGGCCTGTATTTGCAGGACGACTTCCGGGTGAATAAGAAGCTGACGCTGAATCTCGGACTGCGCTGGGAGCATGAGGCCGGGCTAAGTGAGATCAACAACGGCATGGTCGTGAACTTCAACGGCGCAGTGGCCAATCCGCTGGCTGCCGGCGTCACCGGGATCCAACCGATGGGAGAGGTGGTTTACGCGGGCACCAATGGCGCTACCACGACGGTTGGCATGCCGTACAGCAACAAGTGGGGTCCGCGTTTCGGCGTGGCGTACCAGGTGAACGAAAAGACGGTAGTGCGGGCAGGATACGGGATCTTTTTTGCGCCGCAGTTTGCGCTGGGCGCGCCGATTGCGACCGTCGGTTTCAACCAGGCAACGAGTTACATTGCTTCCACAAACAACAACTTTACTCCTGCGAACTCCTTGACCAATCCTTACCCGACCGGCATTTTGCAGCCGGTGGGAGAATCTCTGGGAACTTCGACCGGAATCGGACAGAGCGTAACTCTGGTGGATCCGAACTGCGCGGTCGCCCTACGTCCAACAGTATTCGATCGATATCCAGCGGCAACTTCCCTTTGGCATCGGCATGGAGGTCGGTTATGTAGGATCGAAAACCAGCCATCTCACGCTGGGAACGGCTAACATCAACGAGAACGCGCTGAATCCGGCGCTCCTCTCGCTGGGTACGGCGCTGACGCAATCAGTGGCCAATCCTTTCTACGGTCACGGCGGCACCGGTGTAATCGGGACGGCAACGGTGCAGGCATCACAATTGCTGCTGCCGTATCCCACTTACTCGGCCATCAATCTTCAGTTCGACGACAACAATAAGGCAACTTATAATTCGTTGGTTCTGAAAGCGCAGAAGACCTTTAGTCATGGCTTTACGTTCCTGTCCGCGTTCACCTGGTCGCGCAATTGGGACGAGAGCGGCGGCGGCGCTGGCAATACCCTGAACAGCGGCAATTTGGGACCCCAGAATCCTTACAATATGGCGGGGGAATACGCATTCTCGAATATCGATTCGCCATTCCGCTGGACGTCGTCAATCAGTTATGAGCTTCCGTTCGGAAAGGGCAAGGCATTCATGAATCGCGGAGGCGTCGTGAACTATGCGTTGGGCGGCTGGGTGGTCAATTCGGTTTCGATCTTCCAGACCGGCTTCCCGCTGCAGATCTCGCAGGCGACGAATTACAACTCGGCGTTCGGTTACGCCAGCCAGCGCCCGAATGCGACCGGCATCTCGCCGGTAACCAGCGGGAGTTTGGAACAGCGCCTGAATGACTATATCAGTCCGGCGGCATTTTCGACCGCTCCTGAGTTCACGTTCGGGAATGTGGGCCGGACGATCGATATGCGGGGTCCGGGACAAGTGAACTGGGACATGTCGATATTCAAAAACTTCGTAATTAAAGAAGTGCTCAAGGCACAGTTCCGTTGCGAGGCGCTCAACGCGATGAATACGCCGTTATTCTACGCGCCCAGCGTATCGTATGGCAGCAGTTCTTTCGGGAAGATTACCAGTCAGGCAAACTTCTCACGGCAACTTCAATTAGCGCTTCGTTTCTCGTTCTAAATCCCGTGGGGCAGACCATCGCATTTTGTGGTCTGCCTCGCTGCCGGCTTCATCTAGTGCGCTGCAGCCTTCACCACTAACTTCTTCACCTCCGACCAGACATCGGGATCGAATTCCATCTGTTCGTGATCGTGTTCGAAGAAGCGCCGCACCCAGGGCTCCGTGTGCAGGTCGATCTGCTTGTGACGGTAGGTCCACTCGAAGTCACCGAGGATTTGCGTGCGGCTCGGATCTTCCGCTTGAATGTGACGCGGTCCGCAGATGGGACACGATCCGCGCTGGAAAAAGTTGACGGCCGCTCGCACGTTCGGCGGGATCGGAGAATTGTGCCCGACCGCGTCGACCATCACAGCGAGCATTACAGGGATGCCCTTCCGTTTGAGTTCGTCCGCCAGGCGCACGACAGCCATCCCACCAAAGCTCTGGCCATATAAAATTACCCGGGCCGTGCGAGCCTCACCTCGCGGCCACGCCTGCTCAACCAATTGCGCGGCGAGTTCGCGTTTATGATTCTCGACCGTCTCCACAAACACGCCCGGCAGTTTCATCTCGCGAAGTTCGAGCGCCGTTTTGCGGACACCGCGCGGCGCGTCCCACCGTTGCCAGCCACCCAGGAAGCCGACAATCAAAGTGTCTCCCTGTTTGAGCGGCAATGGGGTCGTGAAATCGGAAAAGTCCTCGTGCAGGCTGGAAGCGCGCGAGGGCGTCACGCATATGTAAAGAAGACCAACAACGAACCACGCCCGATACAACTTCATACTTATACTTCTACTTTCTTTCATTCTACGCCGCCGCGTCTGCTAGCCTAGATAATTCGGTAACTTTCGTTGCCGGGCAGACCACAAACCAGAGGTCCGCCCCACGTCGGGTGGCCACCATGCATAGGACAGAATGGCCGATACACGTACGAACGAACTAGATCGCTACATCAACCTGAAACTCGCCGCCCTGGGCCAGCCGACCAGCCGCTTCACGGCCGACCCGGACTTCCTCGAAA
This sequence comes from Terriglobia bacterium, assembly GCA_963747535.1. Taxonomy (GTDB): domain Bacteria; phylum Acidobacteriota; class Terriglobia; order Bryobacterales; family Bryobacteraceae; genus CAVVFX01. The sequence goes on along the minus strand of CAVVFX010000011.1, from coordinate 7,977 downwards.
TCGCCGGGCCGCTGCTGCGGAATTACTATCAGAAGGACCAGTTGCTGGGCGACCGCCTCTGCCCCGCCGATGCGCGCATTCAAGCTTTCCTCGACTCTTACTTGAGCGAAGTCTGTCCCGACGGAGCCCCGCGCCTGCCCTCCAGCACCTTCGTCCTCGATCGGCCGGGCCTCGCGCGCGAGATGTCGCTTCCGCCCGACGCGCCCAGCTTTGCGTCGCCCTATCTGAACTCCTATCGCGTTCCGCAAGGCGTGCTGCACAATCCCAAGAGCGACCGCCGCACCACGCAAGGCATCTTCCATATCGTCGAAGGCGGATTGCCCATTCCAGCCGACAAGATCGCCGTTCCCAAACAGGCCTTCGCGGCCCTGCTGCGGATGGCGCTGCATCCGCCGGAAGACGTGCTGGCGCTGCCGTTCACGGCCAATCAGGAGCAACAGGTCCGGCTGTTCGTAACGCTCCTGCTGCGCCCGCTGGTGTGCCCCGCAACGCCCGACGATCCCGAGAGGACCATGGAGACCCGCTTCTTCGCGCCCGCCAGCCTGGTCAGCAATCTCGATTTCGTGGAAGGCATTTTCGGCAACGGCGGAGATCCCTACCTGCCCGAAAACGACGCGGCGCTCGATGCCGTCCATTGGAGCGGGCATACCGGCTGCGTCATCCTGGCGCCGCATCTCGCCGGCGTGAAGAAGAAAGACCTGGGTCTCCCGCATTTCGATCAGGCCACCGAACGCCAGCGCCGCGACGGCATGTGCTGGCGCGATCCGGACGAGGCGTATAACGGCGGCGGCGCGTTCAAACTGGCCTGCCGCGATCGCCGCGGCGTGATGGTTACGATCATCGCCGACAACTATTACGGCTATTGCAAGAAGGAAGTCAAGACTCAGATCAGTTACGCCGCCAATCTGTTCGGCATTTGCGAAGAAGAGCACGCCGGGCGGCGCCATCGCGTTTCCGGCTTACGTGCTCGGCCAGGAGTTCTATGCGGGCCGTACGGTCCTGACCAAGAACGTCACCTTCGAAGATGCCATGAGCCAGCTCGGCGACCGCGTGGAGGTCAAGCCCGAACGCTACGCCGTCGACAAGCTGTATCCCGAGGTCTTCTACGTCCCGGAGAATGCCGATTTCAGCGTACGCGACGGCTGGGTAAAATGGCCGCTGCAATGGCGGCACGCACTCGCTCTCGCTGCGGGAGGGCGACGTCTACATGCTCCCTTGGGGCACCAAGATCCGCCTGCGGAAACAAGCCGGAGGAACCGCCTGGCGCCTGGTCGCGTCGCGCGCCGACGGCACGCTCTGCCACAAACCCTGCACGGTCTCCGGCGGCGGGAAAGTCGAGATCTCGAAATCCATCGCCAGCATCGTACTCAAGGGACCGGTGTTCGTCAGCGACTATCACCGCGACATGGACGCCGTGGAGGCGATCATCCGGCGCGACTTCTCCACCATCTACCAGAAGCCTCCCGCCGCCGATCGCGCGCAACGGCCCATCCTGAGTCCCACCCGCTCGCTCGGCTCGGTCATCAAGCTGATGACTCCGTCGCCCGAATACACCGACGAACACAACGCTGTGGCTGCGGGAGATTCCGCAGACCATTCGCCAGCTTCTCATCACAGTGAAACGCTATTACCGGCAGGACTGGGGCGATGACTGGCGTCAGCACTTCAGCGTCGATCGCATCAACGGATCGCTCGGGCACGAGCTCAAGTATCGACGACCAGAAGCTGCTCGGCAACTATCTGCGGGTCGGCTGGGATCCCGATGGCTCCTGGCGGATATACAAGCTGCGCCCGGACTTCAACCCCGCCGACAAAGTGCAGGTGGAAGACGACATCACCGCGTCGGTCGTGCTGGCCCGCGAACGCTTCACCAACCTCGATCCGGAGTATCTCAATCCCAGCTTCAAGCTGGTGCAGAATTGCGAGACCCTGCTGTTCCAGCGTCCCGACGATGCGATCCATCGCGGTTTCGACGCGCAGGCGGAGGCCGACATGGCCTCGCCCGGAACCTTCATTTCCAACTTCGAGCCCCTCACCCGGGAACAGGCGCGCAAGATGGTCGATCATGTCGCGGAGTTCGACCAATACACCGCGCCGATGAAGAAACTGCTCACGAGCTTTGTCACGGAGCCGGCAGCCGACAATCTGGCGTACGTGGTTTCGTCTGCGCATCCCCGCCTGGTCGATGGCAGCCCGTCCAAGAATCCACGCTATCTGCAGAAACGTCCCGACCTGGTGAATCCGCGCGAAACCCACCTCGCCGAGATGGGAACGCGCCTGGACCGCGAGTTCCCATCCGACAGGAAGATGTGGTTCCCGGTGAACGCCGTGCTGCCGGGACGCCGCAACAATCCGCCGGATCCCAAGATCGGCGTGCCGCCGCTCGCCGTGTATAATCCCATCCACTACCAGGAACTGCCCGAGCTGTTCATGGATTTCATCTGCAGCCTGACCGGCAAATCGCCATCCACGACGGGATTCGGCAGCGAGGGCGCTTTGACCAAAGGCCCATTCAACGCGTTGTCGCCGGTGATCGATGTGAACAACGCGCTGGTCTCAGCCATCCTGACCGGCTATGCCGGCTTTCACCACTGCGGCCGGACATATCGGGCCGAAGTATCGCGTGGATCACGACAACAGCATGCTGGTTCCGGAATTGTGGTGCCGCATGCGAGTGAGCGAGCGCGAGCCCAAATTCCTGATCGAGAATGGCTATCTCGAAAAGGTGGAGGATCGCGAGTTCGCAGGCCGCAAAGTCCTGTCGAGCCGGCTGGGATATCGCATCACATCGCTATTTGTCGATCGCTTTCTCGGCCGCATTTTCGAGATGCCCGCCGCGGTATTTCCCGAGGAATTGCTGCGCCCGAAATGCAGGACGAAGCCGCCTTCGCGCAGGGCGTCGATGCCATTGTCGACGCGCAGCGCCGGGTTGCCCTGAATTACTTCGAGGACTGGCAGCATCGACGCCGCGTGCCCGCCGATCCGCGCGCTGCTGCACATCATGGCTTATGGCGAGTGGGAGGGCAAAGGCATCGAAGACACGTGTGTCCGCTCGATGTTCACTCGCGAGTCCCTCCTCGCGAGCGAATGGTACCAGGAGCGTTTGCGCGTCAAACAGCGCAAAGATATCGCCATGTGGCAGCGACGCGTAGCAGCGCTCGAAGCCTTCCGCCGTGAAGGCCTGCCGGCTATCAACATCAACATCGCCAAGCAACTTTCGATCGCCCGAGACCAGATGGCACGAGCCAGCAGTCCGGCGTATCTGGAAGAGTTGCGCGGTGCCATTGGCGCGGACCCGGCGTGCTGATCCGGAACACCCATGCGGATACTTTTGCGGACGAAGCTGTTGCACCTGACGCTAACGCTCACCTGTACCCTGGCCGCGCAGAACAAGCCTACCTTTAACATCGTCGAAGCCTCCATCTCCGACATGCGCACCGCCATGGAGCAGGGACGCGTGACCTCACAGGAACTGGTCACGCAATATCTGGTCCGAATCGCGACTTACGAAGATAAGCTCCACGCCGCCCTGACGGTGAATCCCAAGGCCATCGAGGAGGCCATGGAGCGTGATCGCGAGCGCGCCCAGGGCAAAATCCGCGGCCCGCTGCACGGAATTCCGATCGCCCTGAAAGACAATATCCTCACTACCGAGATGCCGACTACCGGTGGCGCACTCGCCTTCGACGGCTTCGTCCCACCATACGAAGCGTCACTCGTAAAGAACCTGCGGGATGCCGGCGCGATCATCATCGCGAAGACCGGCATGACGGAGCTCGCCAATTGGGTTGCCGGCGCACCCTCGCCTATGCCTGCCAACTACAACGGGGAGGGCGGCTACGGCATGAATCCCTACGATCCCCGCCGCGATCCGCGCGATGCCACGTTCGACGGACGCCCGGGGCTCATGACCGGCGGATCGAGTTCCGGCATCGGCACGGCGGCCAGTTTCTGGGCGGGCAATGTCGGATCAGAAACCTCGGGTTCCATCCTCAGTCCCTCGAATCAGAACATGCTGGCCGGGATCAAACCCACCGTCGGCCGCATCAGCCGCTACGGCGTCATCCCGATCACTGCCGACCAGGACACGGCCGGCCCGATGGCAAAAACCGTGACCGACGCCGCCATCATGCTCGGCGCGCTCGAAGGAGCGTCGCCCGATCCCAATGATCCCGCAACCAACACCTGCCAGCCTCCTCCCGACCGCGACTACGCACGCTTCCTGAAACCCGACGCTCTCAAGGGCGCCCGTATCGGTATCCCGCGCGCGTTCTACTACGACAAGGCCACGCCACCGGACGGCAAGGATACCTCGCGAGGAGGGCTCAATCCGGAGCAGACCAAGGTCATGGCCGAAGCCATCGACATCCTCAAACAGCAAGGCGCGATCATCGTGGATCCGGCCGACATTCCGAGCATTGTCAGCACCGATCCCGACCACAACCTGCTGTTGTGGAACAGTTGCTCGGGCGCCAATGAAGGTAAAGGCTACGACGCCAATTGTTCGGTCGTACTCAAATACGGCATGAAGCGCGACTTCAACAAGTGGCTGGCATCGCTGGGTCCGTCGGCGCCGGTCAAGACGCTGACCGAACTGCGTATCTGGAACATTACCCACACCAAAGCCGGCGCCATCAAATACGGCCAATCCAATCTCGACATCTCCGACGAGATGGACGTCGATGCCGATCGTGCGCGGTATGAATTGGATCGTGCGAAAGACATCGCCCTGAGCGCCACGCACGGAATCGACGAGGTGATGAAGGCGAACCAGCTTGACGCGCTGCTCTTCCCCGGCCCCACGGGAGCCGCTATCTCGGCGAAGCCCGGTTACCCAACCGTCATTGTACCGTTCGGCATGATTCCCAATGCGCCCACGCCGCCGTTCCCGGACAACTTCGCAGCCCGCCCCGCGCCGTTCGGTGTCAGCTTCGCGGGTACAGCCTGCAGCGAGCCGCGTCTCATCGGACTCGCTTACGCTTTTGAGCAAGCCACCAAACGCCGCGTACCACCGCCCGCAATTCAATGAGGTATATATGACCCGTTATCTTGCATCGTCCTTATGCGTACCGCTTCCTAACGGTCGCGGCTCAGTAAAAACGGCTGCTTCGCAGCCGGGCCGACCACAAAAAACGATGGTCCGCCCTACGGGACTGTTCGCGCTGCTGTTATGTGGTGCGGGTGCGCTCAGCGCCCAGACGGTGGCCCGCATCGATCCGGAGATTCAGAAGATGGTCAAGGAGATCTCCCAGGACAATCTCGCGGCCACCATGAAGAAGCTCGCGTCGTTCGAAACCCGCGGCAACTTTTCGGACCCCACCCAAAAGAATCGCGGGATCGGCGCTGCCCGCCAGTGGATCTACGGCCAATTCCGAAGCTACAGTCCCAAGCTCGAGGTGTCCTTCGATCCTTATAAGGTCAAGAAGCAAGGCACCCGCATCCTGCGTGATGTCGAAGTGGTCAACGTCATCGCCGTGCTCCCGGGCACGACGCACCCTGAACAGCGCGTTATTGTCAGCTCGCATTACGATTCGCTCAACATCGTCCGTAAGGCCAACGCTCCTCCGCCAGGAGTTGAGGGTGGCGACGCGCCTGACGACGTCATTGATTTCGAAAAGTCCATGGAAGCTCCCGCGCCAGGCGTGACCGATAATGCCAGCGGCGCTGCACTGGTTATGGAACTGGCCCGCGTAATGAGCCAGTATCAGTTCGAGAAGACGGTGGTCTTCATCACTTTCGCCGGAGAAGAAATCGGCCTGATCGGCAGTTCGCTCTATGCGGAAAAAGCCAAGAAGCAGGGCGAGCACATCGAGGCCGTGCTCAATAACGATATCGTGGGCTGTGAAGCGTCCGGCGACGGGCGCTCGGAAGGCAGCCTGGTGCACGTCTTTTCCGAGGAGCCCGCCGATTCCATGTCCCGCGAACTGGCCCGCTACGTGCGCGACAGCGCCCAACGCTATGTCCCCGGCTTCCAGGCCGGCCTCGTGTTTCGCTCCGACCGCTTCAGCCGCGGAGGAGACCATACGCCCTTCAATGCCGCCGGATACGCTGCGGTACGGTTCACGTCAGCCGCCGAGAACCTGAAAGTCCAGCACACCGCGAACGACACTTTCGATATTGCTTCTCCCGCATACACGGCCAACGTCGCGCGGATCAATGCCGCTGCCCTAGCCAGCCTGGCCAACGCGCCGTCGGCTCCGCAGACCGTGCGCGAAATCCTGACGGGCTCGGCCAAGGGCCGTAAGGTTCCCAACCTCTTGCGCGGAGCATCCAAGTACGATGCCATTCTGCGATGGAAGGATCCCCAACCGGCCGAAGATCTCGCGGGCTACGCGATTGTGGTCCGTTCCACCACGGCGCCGTTCTGGGATCACGAGATCTTCGCCGGCAAGGTCACTGAGTTCACCTTGCCCGGCCTGAGCATCGACGATGTCGTCCTGGGAGTCAAAGCCATCGATCTTCAAGGACACGAGAGCCTGGTGTCGCCGTATGTTGCGAGCCCGTTTAATCGCAAGCCGATTGAGCTGGTTGAGCAGTAACGAGGGGCCTATGTGTCGCGCCCGACGGCATAAGGAAAGTATAAAGTGGCTTCGTATGTGCAAATTTGTTAGCGAGGCCGCATTTGCCCGAAGCCGCGGCTGGTCCGGACGAGTGTTGTTGGCAGAGAATTCTGAAAGATGTCGGCGAATTCCTGGTGCGAAGGCCGGCGTTTGCGCAAGAGGGCCTCGTTGGCTCGTGAACTGACTTATTCTGCGAAAAGACGACACTTATTTCCTCCTGCTTTCATGATAATCGTGGGTGAGTCGCGTGGAATCGAGGCGCATTGATTCCAGGGGAGATAGAGGTAAAAAGTGCGAAGAACGATCGCTCGCTGTGACGTGACCCGTGGTCAGGGCTTCCCGTTGACCGGTGGTCTTTACGCTACCTTTCGAGGCTTCGTGCCCCTTGGCTTAGCGGCTGGGACGAAACGAATCTCCACCCGTTTGTCCAGAGCGGCCGCGATACGCCGCAGCATTGCCAAAGAGTGTCCTGCGTAATCGGCGCCCTCCATGCGGCAGATTACCGATGCGGTAGTACCGACTTTCCTGGCTATCGCCCGCTGGCTCAATCCAGCCTTGGTGCGCAGAATGTAGATCAGGGACGCGACCTCTGTGTCCACGAGCGCTTGCTCGTAAGCATTCTCCTGGTCCGCATCACCTGCGATAAATCGGTCGTAGGTGTATTGCAGCGCTTCGGAATCGAACTTCTTCTTTGCCGCCACTGCGCTATTCTCCTTTCACCGGGCGAACGTATGGACTGAGGGGTCGGATTGGAACCGTTTGATCCTCCGGATCGCCCGCTCGATCTCCGCCATCGGAACCTTGCTCTCCTTGATCACGCCATGCGAAACCACAGCCGCCTGTTTTTGTCGCTGCACACCCATCCAAGTGTTCGTCAATTTGCGAACGGTCGTCAAGTTAACGCGCATACTGCCAGGTGGTCTCGAAAAACGGCTGTGCGCAGCCGGGCAGACCCAATACGGTTCACTTAAGGGCTGTCTGTCCGCCCGACAGGTGCGCTGGCGCAGTCAGCAGATGCAGAGTGCGTTTGTTGCGGAAGAAGCCAATTCTTGATAAGTGCGTCCTTTGATTTAGTTATTCGGGGAGCGGCAAGTGGCAGCGGTTTTAGGTTTGTGCATTCCGATCGCGGAAGACATTGTGGGCACGAATCCGCGAATACACGCGAATTGGTGGGGCGGCGCGGGAGGAGCGATCCTGGGGTGCAACGGAAAAAACGAACTCCCTGTTCGGCCTGAGGATGCGGGTCTTAGGCGTGGCGGCTTGGTTTCTGGCCGGAGGCGTTCGGATGCACCGGTTGGGACGGGTTGCGCGCGGTTTTGCGGATCGAAGCCAATTCCTTCTAAGTAGTAATAATTTGTTATGGTTATGCGTGTCCTCGGCAGCCGGCGGAGAATTTATCGTTTGTGCAGGACTGTGC